>CAVSSN010000001.1:0-320000 GCA_963730645.1 uncultured Alphaproteobacteria bacterium
ACGCATGCGTTACAACGGCTCGCTCGCCGCCATGCTGCCGTGGATCCAGGATGAAGTTGAAGAGATCGACCAAGTATTCGGCGGCGATGCCTTCCCCTACGGCATCGAACCCAACCGGCCGACCCTGGAAGCGCTGGTCCAATACCTGGTCGAGCAGCATTTCATTGCAAAGGCGGTGCCGATCGAGGAGCTTTTCGTGCCATTACCAGGCGCGACCGGAACGTGAGCGCTAGCGCACCGCTGGGTCGCGCGCCAGAATGCCGGCGACGGTGCTGATCTCATTGCGGGCGTAAGCGGGTAACCCAGCGCTGATCGAATTACCGGAATTGAACGAGGACTTTCCCATCAGCACTTGAGCCGGCACAAGATTGCGCAGCACCGGCATCTTCTCGTACTCCCGCTTTTTGTCGAGCACGCTCGCCTCAATTGTCAGCACCACGTAGGCGGTGACCACGGTCTTGTTGGCGTCCGTAGGATGGTTCTGGAACACGGCGAGGAACTTGCCGAATTTCATGATCTGGTTGACGTAGAAAATGTTCTGCACCAGCACAGCGGTGACGGGCGCATTAAGCGCCGTCAACTCCTGCAGCCCGGCCTGGTCGATCTCCGTGGGCGCAAGCGATGACAGCTCACTCTGAAAATCGATATGGTCGGAAATCTTCTTGGCGCTGTCGCGCAGCTTGTTGACCAGCATGATGCCGATCGGAATTTTGCCTTCGAGCTTGTAGGTCGACTGGATGCAAATCGCGATGGCACCCGCGTCACACCATTTGCGATCCGGGTTCTGATTGTTGGCGTTTTTCGGCTCCTTGAGCGGCATCACGTCGGCTGCCGTGATCAGCTTGTGCTTGATGGCCGGATCGATGCGTTCAAGAAACGGCAGCGTGGTGAACCGCGTCAGATCGATAGCGGCCGGCGGTTTGGCCAGGACAAAACGTGCCTCGGCCAGATAAACGTAGAGTTTGTCGAGGATGTTTTTTTCGCCGCCGCGTGCAGGCTTGCTGATGGTCGGCTCGGTGTAGCTCGGATAAAGCGCGAGGAACTTCTTCTGCGTCGGCTTGACGCGCGCCCAATCCTCGAACCGCACGAGCGCGGTGCCGGTGTCGGGCAAGTCGTCGCCGGGCTGGTCGCGAAATACGACCGTCTTCGGCTTGATCTGCGCAACGTCCCAGGCGCTCGGCGCGCTGGCCTCTTCGATGCGGAATTCCTGTGCGCTGACCGGTGCGCTTGCGATGGACGCAAACGCCATCAGGCCGAGCAGCCACGTCGTCATCCTCCGCATCCGCGATCTCTCAGTTGAAGCGCCCACCCCAGAAATAATCCGGGTCGCGCCGCCGGGCACGCTGGCGCGCCTCGTCCTGATCCTCATAGCGCTGTTGCCCGAACAGGCCACGGGGCTGCTGGCGCGTCTGCTGCTGCGGCTGGTACTGCGGCGCCTGCCAAGGCGCAAACGGGAAGTACGACCGGTTCGGCTGGCGCTCGAGGCCACTCGACGCCCGGCCCCAATACGAACCCTGATCACCCACCGTCCACTGACCGGATCCCGGATATTGTTCACGTGCAGCGTAGGCTTCGTCGCGGGACACGAGCTGGTATTGGGTCTCGTTGAAGCGGCCGTCGGCGCCAAGGCGGAAATGCTCGACGAAGGACCGGCCGCCGCCCGTCACGCGGTCGCCGGAGCTATAATCGATCGGCAGGTCGATCAGGTGCTTCTTGGCTTCCGCCGAAGGCCCGCTCAGCGCCACCTTCGGAGCGACCTGGAGCGTCCAGACGGCGTCGATGATCGAACTGAACAGCGGCAGCGCAACGCGCGCGCCGGTGGCGCTCGATCCGAGCGAGCGGCGCTTGCCGTCGGCATTGTCGTATCCGACCCAGATCGCAACGGTG
Organism: uncultured Alphaproteobacteria bacterium; assembly: GCA_963730645.1. Classification (GTDB taxonomy): domain Bacteria; phylum Pseudomonadota; class Alphaproteobacteria; order Rhizobiales; family Xanthobacteraceae; genus BOG-931. The sequence continues at coordinate 1,888 of CAVSSN010000001.1, forward strand.
ACGTCATTGGTGAAGCCGACGAACCAGGCATCGACCGCGTTGTCGGTGGTGCCGGTCTTGCCGCCAACGTAGGGCGAAAGATTTGCGATCGAACGCGCAGTGCCGCGCGCCACCACGCCCTGAAGCATGGTCTTGAGCTGATAGAACGACGCGCGGTCGGCAGAACCGATCATGGGCAGCGGCGTCGACGGGTGCTGATAGACCGACTTGCCATCCTGCTCGATCGAGTCGATGGCGTAGGGCGCAGGCAGCGCGCCCTCATTGGCGATCGCCGCATAGAATGCCGCGAGGTCGATCATCCGCACCGGTTGCGCGCCGAGCACGAACGGGTAGTAGCGCACACATTCGTTGTAGATTTTGGCCTCGATGGCGAGGCTGCAGACCTTGTCGAGGCTCGCCTCGGGGTCCGCCTCGATGCCGCCGTCGAGCAGGCGGGCGGTGATGATGTTGCGCGAATTCTCCAAGCCCCGGCGCAGCGTATGAGACTGCCCATGCCGCCGTCGGCGTTCCTCGGCGTCCAGTAATCGTCGTCGCGGGCGGTGCTGTTGTATTCGGGCGCGATGATGCTGCTTCTTGAGTTCGCGCTGCCGATCGGCGGCAGCGTGATCGGGTCGTCGAGCACCAGCGTGTTCGGTTGCATTCCTTTTTGCAGCGCGGCGAGATAGGTGACTGGCTTGATGGCGGAACCCGGCTGGCGCTGTGTCTGCGACGTGCGATTGAGCTGGCTCAGCGGATAGGAAAAGCTGCCCGCCATGGCAAGGATTCGGCCAGTCTTGTTCTCCAGCACGAGCGCCGCGCCTTGCACGGTCGGCCGCACGCGCAGTTGCGCGATTGCGCCCGTGGCGATGTTGCACTTCGGGCTTTGCATTCGTCCGCGCGTTGGGCTTGGCATTCGGCTTCGCCGCCGCCTTGGCCTTGTGCTCGACCACGCGGACATAGACGACGTCATAGAGACTGAGTTGGCGGCGGATTTCGCCGGTCCAGGCCGTGAGCGGCAAGACCCGTCCGTCGAGCAGGCCAACCTTGATGGCGTCGCCGCCACTCTTGCCGCCACCTTTGACACCACGACGGCCGGCGTCCAGTGCACGTCGTAAAGCGGCAGCCGCACGGTCTCCAGCGCCTGCTGCCACGCCGGCATGGTGCCGCCGGCATTCTGGCCTTGAAACTTTTGCACGGCCTCGGCGACGTTGGCTTCCGCGCCCTGGAACTGCATGCGGCCGTTGGCGATCTCGTATTCCGCGAGGCCCTCCTGCAGCGCAGTCTCGGTCGCCCGCTGCAGCGATGCGTTGATGGTCGAATGCACGGTATAGGACGCCGCTGTCAGGTTCTTGACGCCCTCGGTCTTGGCTTCGCGTCCGAGGAAATCGGTAAAATCGAATCCGCTATCGCGGTGGGCCAATGCATGAGTCGACCAGAGCTCGGCATGGCAGACAGCGCCTGGTTCTTCTGGTCGGCATCGATGAAGCCGTCTTCCTGCATGCGGCCAACCACGTAGGCCAGCCGTTCCTTGGCGCGATCGGGATGCCGATCGGGATTGAAGTAGTTCGGCCCCTTCAGCAGCCCCGCCAGCATCGCGCCCTCACCCAGCGTGAGCTCTTTCGCCGGCTTGCCGAAATAGCTGCGCGCGGCCATCTCGACGCCCCACGAGCCGCGGCCGAGATAGGCCGAATTGAGATAGAGCTCGAGAATTTCATTCTTGCTGAGCGTGGCCTCGACCCGCGACGCCACGATCATCTCGCGGATCTTGCGCTCGTAGGTGACATCCTCGCCGACCAGGTTGTTCTTCACCACCTGCTGGGTAATGGTCGAGCCACCCTGCGGACGGCCGGGCTCGGCCAGATTGCCGATGAAGGCGCGGATGATGCCGCGTTCGTCGATGCCATGGTGCTGGTAGAAGCGGCGATCCTCTGCGGCGATGAAGGCCTTCTGCACGTAATCGGGAATGTCGCTGAGCGGCACCCAGACGCGGCGGTTGCCGGGCTCGAACACATCGGCGAAGCGCTGGCCCTTGCCGTCGAGGACTGTGCTCATGCCGGGAAGCCGGGTGCCCTTGAGGCGGCTCTGGTCCGGCAGGTCGGCCGCGGCCTTGTTGTAGAAGTCGATCACCTGGCCGAGGTCGACCACCGGCTTGTCGACGTTCTCGTTCTTGCAGAACTGGTGATAGGCCGTGTTCAGGTCGTTCAGGTTGATGCCGCGAAACGCCTTGATGTCGGCGCCGACCGCTTTCGGGTCGTCCATCGCGGTGGCGATGAGGTCATCGAGATTGATCGCTTCGATGTCGAAGGCCTTGCGCATATGGGCGCAGCCGTCGCGCAGAAGCTGCACCACCTCGGGCTGGTCCCGGGCGGGATCGAATTGCGTCTTCACCGCGTCCGGCCGGGTCATGACCTGGCTGAGCGCAAGCGCAGTCGCAAAAATCTTGATGAGGATCGATTCCATGGATGGGACGAAAGACTGACAGCCCCGTTGGAAGATACGCCCCTTATAGGCATCACAACGTTACAAAAAGACTTTTTTGCGAGGGATAGTTCCGGCTTTGCCGCTTATTTGTTTGCCGCCGCCAGTTCGACGGTATGCCATTGAGCGGCCACGGCAAAAGCCCGTATCCACGCTAAAGGTATTACGATGCAGGTTGCGCGATGCGCTGCCGGACCTCGGCCGGCTCCCTTAAGGCGGGCATAACCTCCTCGACCAGGCGGCGCATGGACTCCCGCTCCCAGGCGGCATTCGGACCGCCCCAATCGACGCCGGTAATCAGCAGATGGCCAAACGGGCCAACCTCACTACGAAGCCCAGCGAGCTTGGCGGCGACCGTCTGCGGCGAGCCGTAGATCACCCGCGCCTCGATGATGCCGTCGACCGTCACCTCGTCGTCGGGCATGTCCGGGCGCGGCTTGAGCGACGCGATGCGGTTTGCGCGCTTGAGCACGCCGAAAAGGTAATTGAAGTAGTAGCGATAGGCGCTCTCGGCGCTGAAAACACGGTTGTGCGCCTCGGCGTCCGAGCCGGCCACATGGACACAGCGGACGACCCGCCAATCCTGACCGTCCGCCGCCCGGCCGGCCTCGCGGCAGCCCTTCTGATAGGCGTCCCAATGGCTTGCGACCGCCGCGGGGGAAATCAGGCCGCTCGAGATCGGGCCCCAGCCCCGCACGCCGGCAAGGTGGGCGGTGTGGGAATTCGGGCTGGAAATCGAAATGCACACCGGCGGGCCGCCGTTGCGGAGCGGCTTTGGCATGTAGCCGATGCCGAGTTCCTGGTTGATCGCGCGCTGGATGGCAAAGCTCCAGTATTCGCCCTTGAACTCATAGGGCGGGTCCTGCGCCCAGATGCGCTGGATCATGTCGATCGACTCGACCAGCATGCGGCGGCGCAGCGCCTCGTCGGCGACATTGAACAGCTCGTAGTCCGACGGCAGGCTGCCGGTGCCGATGCCGAACATGAACCGGCCGCCGCTCATGTGGTCGAACTGCGCGACTTCGGCGGCGATCACGGCGGGATGCCGGTTCGGCAGGTTGATGACGCCGGTGCCGAACACCAGACGCTTGGTTTGCGGCACGAGGCTCGCCATGAACATCAGCGGCGACGGGATCGGCTCGCTGCTGGCGGAGAAATGCTCGCCCAGCCACAACTCGTCGAAGCCGAGCCGCTCCGCGAGCAGCGCCTTTTCGGCCGCCTCGGCCATGTAGGCGGACAGGTTCCGCGTCGGCGGGTGAATGGGCATCATGAACAGGCCGAGGCGCATATCCGTGTCCTTGGTTCCGTGGCCTTCCCAGCAAATCGCGAATCGGATGATCTGTCACGTCTTTCGGGGAGGCAGACCATGCTTTGCGACACCTGCCGCTGGACCGAACGGCCCGGCTTCGTCCGCCGCCCCGCCGAGCCTGTCGGCGCGCCCGAGTTTATCCCATGTCCCGAGTGCGGCGGGCAGGCCATCGCGCATTGCTGCGAAGGCCTGTGCGAGCAGCCGGACATCGGGCCGCAGGCCGGCGAAGAGTAGATCAGCGCCTGCGATCGACGGCCGTCTGCAGCCAAGGCCGCTCGCCGGCGGCGCGCTGTTCCCACGCGGCGATGTCGCTCAAATGTTTCAGCGTCATGCCGATGTCGTCGAGCCCTTCGAGCAGACGCATGCGATCCGCCGGTGTGATGTCGAAGGCGATGTCAGCGCCGCCCGGGCCGCCGATGCGCTGCGCCCGCACATCGGCCGTGAACGGCATTGCGCCATTCGCCGCCACGACGCGTTGTAAAAATGTTTCGAACGCATCCGCGGGCAACTCGATCGTCAGCATGCCGTTCTGCAAACAGTTCTCGCGAAAAATATCGGCGAAGCTTTTCGCCACAACGCAGCGGATGCCGTTGGCGATCAGCGCCCATTGCGCCGTCTCGCGCGCAGAGCCGCAGCCGAAGTTGCTGCCGGCGACGAGGATCGCCGGATTGCGAAATTGCGGCTGGTGCAAAATGAAATCGGGATTTTCGCTGCCGTCGGCGCGTCGGCGCTGCCGCAGGAACAGCATCTCGCGATAATCCGGGTCGAGCCGCCGCATCATCTGCTGCGGCGCGATCTCGTCGGTGGTGATGTTGTCGCGGACGTAAGGCACCGCGACGCCGGTGAGCACAGTGAATGGCTGCATGTCACGCGCTCCCCGCCGCGAGGGCGCGCACATCGGCGATGCAGCCTGCGATAGCCGACGCTGCGACGGTCTCAGGGCTGGCGAGATGCGTGCGTACGCCGGTGCCCTGCCGGCTTTCGAAATTGCGATTGGTGGTCGAGATGCAGCGCTCGCCCGGCGCGCCCCTGTCGCCATTGCCGCCGGAGCACATCGAGCAGCCGGATTCGCCCCAGGAAAAGCCGGCATCGCGAAACACCCGGTCGAGCCCGACCGCTTCGGCATGCCGCTTCACCGTCGTCGATCCCGGCACAACCATTGCGACCACTCCCGGCGCGACCCTGCGCCCGCGCACCACCGCGGCGGCGGCCTCGAGGTCCGGCAACCGGCTGTTGGTGCAGGACCCGATGAAGACCCGGTTGATCGGCAGTCCGGCAAGCGGCGTACCCGGTTGCAGAGCCATGTAGTCGAGCGTGCGTTGCATTGCCGCTTTCCGTTCCGGCGCAACACTTGCCATTTCCGGCACGCGGCCGGAAATCCCGACCACCTGGCTGGGATCGGTGCCCCAACTGATCTGTGGCTCAAGTCCATTGCAGTCGATCGCGACATCGCGATCGAACGTGACGTCGTCGTCGCTGTTGAGCGTGCGCCAATGCGCGAGCGCCGCATCCCAATGTGCGCCGGACGGCGCGAACGGCCGCTCCGCGAGCCAGTTGAAGGTCACATCGTCCGGCGCCACGAAGCCCGAGCGCGCGCCCATCTCGATGATGAGATTGCACAGCGTGAGCCGGCCCTCGACCGGCATCGCGCGCACCACCGCGCCGTCGTATTCAATTGTATGACCGCGTCCACCGGCAACGCCGACTTCGGCGATAACCCGCAGCGCCACGTCCTTCGCCGTCACGTACGGCGCAAGCCGGCCGTCGAGCCGCACGCGCATGCGCTTCGGCCGCTTCATCGCCAGCACCTGCGTCGCCAGAATGTGCTCAAGCTCGCTGGCGCCGCAGCCGAAGGCGAGCGCGCCGAGCCCGCCGACCGTCGGCGCGTGGCTGTCCGGCACGGCATGCGTCGCGCCGGGCAGCACCATGCCAAGCTCGGGCGCGATAACATGCGAAATCCCCTGCTCCGGATCGTCGATGTCGAACAGCCGGATGCCGAGCTTATGGGTGCCGGCGCGCGTTCGGCGCAACAACTCGGTGCCGTTTGGATTGGTGGTGTCGTCGCGGCCGGGCGAAGTCGCCACCGTGTGATCCTGCACTGCGAAGGTGAGGTCGGTGCGCCTTATCGGCCGCTGCGCCTGTTCGAGCTTGTCGAACGCGATCGACGTGTGCAGCTCGTGAATCACATGACGATCGATATAGATGAGGTCGCGGCCATCGGCGCGGTGTGCAACGAGGTGCGAATCCCAGATTTTATCGAACAGCGTTTGCGGCATGGCGGATTATCTTACACCTGTCCCCGCGTGCGGGGAGAGGGAGAAGATGCGAGCCGCGTTGCCGCCGAGGATTGCCGCCTTGTCTGCGTCTGAGATCGGCAGCCGCTTCACGTGCGCTGCGTCGGAGCCAATGAACGGCGCATCGGTGCCGAGCAGCAATTGCGACGCGCCAACCGCCCGGTGCGCGAGCATCAGCGCCTCTTCGCCGAATGCGCAGGTGTCGAAATAGAGCCGCTTGGCGTATTCGCTCGGAAGCTTGTTGATGTATTTGCGGCAATCCGGGAACAGCCGATAGCCGTTATCGAGCCGCTCCAGCAGCACGATGAGCGCGCCGCCGGTGTGCGCGAGGATATAGGGGAAATCCGGATAGCGTTCGAAGATGCCGGAATAGATCAGCCGCGCGGCGACGAGCGTGGTGTCGAAGATGAGGCCGACGCGGAGCGCCAGCTCGAACTCGCCCATCTCGGAGGTATCCTTCGGCATCATCGGATGTTCGAACACCGGCAGCCGCAGGCGATTGATCTTTTCCCATAGCGGCTCGAACCGCGCATCGTTGAGCGGCGGGCCGCCGATGTTGGAGCCGATGGCGACGCCCTTCATGCCAAGATCGCCCACGGCACGGTCGAGTTCGGCGAGCGAAGCGCCGACATCGTGCAGCGGCAGGCTGGCGAGGCCGATGAGGCGGTCGGGGTGCGCGCGGCAGATGCGCGCGAGCACGTCGTTGACGTGTCGCGCGATCTCGATCTGCGCCGCGCCGGTCCAAGGATAGATGCTCGGCGTACTCAGCGACAGCACCGCGACATCGAGGCCCTTGCGATCCATGTCGCGCAAGCGATGATCGGGGTCGTACATTTCGGGCCGCGTCCAGGCGAGCGTGTAGCCGTGGTGGCGCAGCAGCGTCTTGCCGTCGTCGGTGTGCTCCGATTGCAGGCCCAGGACCTGGCAAAGATCGTCGAGATAGCGCTGATCGACGAAATGGGCGTGGATGTCGATGGTCATTCCGTTGCCGCCTCTTCTTCCCTGTCATCGTGCGCAGCATGACACTATAGGCGAAACATGGATCGGTGAGGACGAACATGAAGCACGCAACTCACGATTGCGTTTCTTGCGATTTGCGCTGACGGCGGGCCTTACAACCCGCCCGTCATCCGCCCAGACCTACCCCACCCGCCCGATCCACATCATCATCGGCTTCGGTGCCGGCTCGACCGCCGACGTGCTCGCCCGCATCCTCGGCCAGCGGTTGAGCAAGACGCTCGGCCAGCAGATCGTGGTGGAGAACCGGCCCGGAGCCGGTAGCATGATCGCCGCGGAAATGGTTTCGCGCGCGCCGAACGACGGCTACACGCTGTTCATGGCGACAGTCGCCAACACCATCAATCCGACGCTGTCGGCGAACCCGACTTTCAATTTGGGGCGGGACATGGCGCCAGTGGCGCTGTGCGGTGTCGTGCCGAACGTACTGGTCGCCCATCCTTCCGTCGCGGCCAGCAGCGTGCAGGAGCTTTTGGCGCTGGCGAAGTCGAAGCCGGAGAGTTTGATCTTTGCGTCGTCCGGCTCGGGCACCGCGGGGCATCTCTCGGCCGAGCTGTTCAACGAGCGCGCGGGCGTCAAGATCGTGAACGTATTCTATTCCGGCGGCAGCGCGCAGGCGTTGACCGATCTGCTCACCGGCCGCGTCAATCTCATGTTCACGGTGGCGTCGACCATGCTGCCGCAGATCACGGCAGGGAAGCTCAAGGCGCTCGCAGTCGCACAAGGCAAGCGCGCCAGCGTTCTACCCGATGTGCCGACGATGTCGGAAGCCGGGATGCCGGGCTTCGATGCCAGCATCTGGGTCGGTCTCCTCGCACCGCCCGGAACATCGGAAGCCATTCGCGTGCAAATCGCCGATGCCGTGAACGAAGCGTTGAAAACGGACGAAGTGCTCGCGCCGATGCGGGCGCAAGGTTTTGATCCGCTCGGCGGCAGCCCGGCGGAATTCGGCGAAATTCATCGATGCCGATATCGCGAAGTGGGACGCGGTGACGAAAGCGGCGGGGTTGAAGAAATAATCACTTCGCCGGCAGCACCACGCCGCGGCACTCGCCGAAGCCGATGCGGGGATAGCCGGGCTTGGCGCAATAGCCGCGGAAGATGATCTCGTCGCCGTCCTCGATGAAGCCGCGCTTTTCGCCGCCGGGCATTTCGATCGGTTCGCTGCCACGCGCGGACAATTCCAGCAGGCTTGCCCAGCTTGTTTTCTCCGGGCCCGAAACCGTTCCCGAAGCCATCAGGTCGCCGACTTCGAGATTGCAGCCGTTGCTGGTGTGGTGCGCGAGCATCTGCGCGACGGTCCAGTAGATCGTCGCAAACGACGTGTGCGTGAGACGGAACGGCGCCGCGCCTTCACGCCGCATTTTCTCCGTCGAAAGATAGGCTTCCATCGTGATGTCGTAGCCACCTTGCGCGCGGTCGCCGGCATCGTCGAGATGCGGCAGCGGCGCGGGATCATCCACCGGCCGCGCAAACGCAGTGGTGCGGAATGGCGCCAGCGCTTCCGCGGTCACCACCCAGGGCGAGACCGTGGTGGAGAAATTCTTCGCCAAAAACGGGCCGAGCGGCTGGTATTCCCACGCCTGGATGTCGCGCGCCGACCAGTCGTTGAGCAGGCAGAAGCCGAACACGTGTTCGCCGGCCTTGCCGATCGGGACGGGCTCGCCCAGCGCCGACGGCGCGCCGACGTAGAAGCCAAGCTCCAGTTCGAAATCGAGATTGCGCGACGGCACGAAAGACGGCGCAGTTTCGTTCGCGCCCTTGCGCTGGCCGCGCGGGCGACGCACGGGCGTGCCGCTGACGCGCACCGAAGAGGCGCGGCTGTGATAGGCGACCGGAACGTATTTGTAGTTCGGCAGCAGCGGATTGTCGGGCCGGAACGCGCGTCCGGCATTGGTGGCATGGAAGATCGAGGCGAAGAAGTCGGTGAAGTTGCCGATGCGAACCGGCAGCAGCAGTTCCGCCTGCGCCATGGGAGTGAGATGGGCTTTCAGACTTGCGCTGGCGCTTTCGTTGCTGAGGAGGCGCGACAGGGCGAGCCGCAGCGCCGACCAGGCATCGGGACCGAGCGCCATCAGATCGTTCAGAAGGGGCGATGCGCAGGCCGCCGCAGCCTTTGCGGCGGCGCCGTCGAACGAGGACGACGCAGCGGAAATATCGAAAATCTGATCGCCGATCGCAGTGCCGACGCGGCGGCGATCCGCCTGCTCGCCGGAATACGCCGAAGCGGCAGATTTTGAATCGGAAATTCGGCGTCCGGCGCATTGGCGCTCGCAACCCAGCTTCGCCGCGCCGGATCGTGCGTCTCGTTCAGAGCTGCTCATGTGGCCAAAAACCGTCCGCCGTCGGTGATGATGCGCGCGCCCGTCGTCAGCTTGAGATGCGTGATGCAGGCCATCACCGCGCGGGCGATGTCTTGCGCCTCCGCCACGCGCTTGAGCGGCGTGCCTTGCGCGATCTTTTCGAGTTGCGCCCTACCGCGGCCGGCGACGAAGTCGGTCGCAACCGCCGCCGGCGACACGCACATGACACGGATTTCCGGGCCGAGCGCACGCGCGAGCGACATCGTCATGGTGTCGAGCGCAGCCTTGGCGGCGCAATAGGCGATGCTGCTGCCCGAAGCTGTGAACGCCGACACCGACGAGACGTTGACTACGACAGCGTCGCCACTCGCCTTGAGCAGCGGCGCGAAGGCGCGGATGACGGAGAACGGCCCTCGCACATTGCCGACCAGGATGGAATCGAACAGCGCATCGTCGAGCGCTTCGAGGTCGGCGTGCGGCACCGGCTTGGTGAAGCCCGCGGAGTTTACGAGGATGTCGGCGCGGCCCAATTCGGCGGCGGCGCGTTTCGCGGTCGCGGAATCCTCCAGCACGATGCGAACCGCGCGGTGGCCGCTGCCGGGAAGTTCGCCGATCAGCTTGCGCGCACGGTCTTCGCCGTTGTTGTAGCCGACGGCGACGCTCGCGCCCTCCTCGGCCAGCATGCGCACGGTGGCGGCGCCGATGCCGTTGCTGCCGCCGGTGACGACGGCGACTTTGCCGTTGAGGATTTTATCGGGCACGCGGCGGGCTCACTTTCCGGGGAAATTCTTCTTCAGGCCCTGCCAGCCCTCGAAGTAGTCGTGCTGCAGCTCGGCGGATTCCATGGCGTAGCGGGTGAGCCGCATGGCGTAGCGGCTCTCGAACATGAACGCCATGGTGTCCTCGATCTTGTGCGGCTTGAGGTCGGCCTTGGTGGCGCGCTCCCAGGTCTCGGCGTCGGGCCCGTGCGCGGTCATGCAATTGTGCAGGCTGGCGCCGCCGGGCAGGAATCCCTCGGCCTTGGCGTCGTAGACGCCGTGCAGGAGGCCCATGAACTCGGTCATGACGTTGCGGTGGTACCACGGCGGGCGGAACGTGCCCTCGCCGACCAGCCAGCGCGGCGGGAAGATGACGAAATCGATGTTGGCGGTGCCGGCCGTGTCCGACGGCGCGGTGAGCACGCTGTAGATCGACGGATCGGGGTGATCGAAGCTCACCGTGCCGATCACCATGAAGCGCGCGAGGTCGTATTTGTAGGGCGCGAAGTTGCCGTGCCACGCCACCACGTTGAGCGGCGAATGGTCCATATCGGCCGCCCACAGGTTGCCCTGGAATTTCGCCACCATGGTGCAGCGCGCCTTGGTGTCCTCGTAGGCGGCGACAGGCGCGAGGAAATCGCGCGCATTGGCGAGCCCGTTGGAGCCGAGCGGCCCGAGTTCCGGCAGCCGCAACGCCGCACCGTAATTCTCGCAGACGTAGCCGCGCGATGCCCCGTCCGGCAGTTCGACGCGCAGGCGCAGGCCGCGCGGAATGATGGCGATTTCGCCGGGCAACGTCTCGACCACGCCCAGCTCGGTCACCAGCCGCGCGCGGCCCTGCTGCGGCACGATCAGCATTTCGCCGTCGGCGTTGTAGAAGTAGCGGTCCGTCATCGAGCGGTTGGCGGCGTAGATGTGCACCGCCATGCCGACCTGCGTCGCGACATCGCCATTGCCGCCGAGCGTGACGATGCCCTCGACGAAGTCGGTCGGCTTCTTCGGGATCGGCAGCGGGCTCCAGCGCAGTTGCGTCGGCGTCGCATCGACCTCGTTGAACGGCGCACTGCGAATGAGCCCGTTGTCGATGCGCGCATAAGGCCGGTGCACGGCCGACGGCTGGATGCGGTAGGTCCAGGTGCGGCGGTTCTCCGCACGCGCGGTCGTGAACGACGGTGCCGGAAATCAACTCGGAGTAGAGGCCATAGGGCGGCCGCTGCGGACTGTTGCGGCCGACCGGCAGCGCGCCCGGCATCGCCTCGGACACGAACTGGTTGCCGAACCCGGACTGGTATTGCAGCGCCGTTTCCATGCGAGCGGCCTTGGTGTCGGCCTTTCGGACCTTGGTATCCATGGGCAACTCCGGCGCAATTGGTCACGATCGAAACTAATATTCCGCCTTCCACGATCAAGAAGCAAGTACATTGAAATCGTTCTAATCCGTGGCCGGGATAACTACCCGCCCCTGCCCGAATGAGCTAATGGCATTGAAAGTTTCGACCGGAGCAGAAAATGGATCGCGAAAATCTTCTCAACCCGATTTCCGACGCGGAACTCGAGCGCCGCTGGAAAGCCGCACGCGCCATGATGGCGGCGCAGAATATCGACGCTCTGCTGCTGCAGAACTGCAACGATCATCTTGGCGGCTATGTCCGCTGGTTCACCGATATTCCCGCCTATAACGGTTCGCCGCTCACGGTCATCTTCTCCAAGAACGAACCGATGACTGTGATTCACCAGGGCCCGATGGGCGAGGAAGTCGCGCTCGGCCCTGACGAGCCGATTTTCCGCGGCACCAACCGAAAGTTGTTCAGCCCAAGTTACGCGCCGGTGCACTACACCAAGCACTACGACGCCGAGGTTGCGGTGCGCGAAATCAAGCGGCGCGGCTTTCGCACCATCGGCCTCGTCGGCACCGCGGCGATGTATTTCGAATTCTTGAGCAAGCTCAGGGAGAGCTTGAACGGCAGCGTGAAATTCGTCGACGTCACCGAGGAGATCGACCGCCTCAAGGCGATCAAGAGCGCCGAAGAGATCGACTGGATCCGCAAGACCGCGCTGATGCAGGACAAGATCATGGAGCGCGTGCTCAATGAGATCAAACCCGGCATGCGCGACACCGAAGTCACCGCGCTCGCGCAATATGTCGGCCACCTGATGGGCAGCGAACAGGGCACGTTCAACGGCGCCTCGGCGCGGCTCGGGCAGCCGTCATCGGTGATGTGGCATCGGCACGAGCAGGGCCGCACCATCCGCGCGGGCGATCACCTCAACCTTCTCGTAGAGAACAACGGCCCAGGCGGCTTCTATACCGAAATCTCGCGCACATTCGTGTTCGGACGCAGCAGCAACGAGCTGCAGGACGCATTCGAACTGTGCAAGGACGCGCAGAAGGCGACCGTGGCGAAACTCAAGCCCGGTGTTCCCTGCCGCGACATTCTGCTCGCGCACAATGAGTACATGACCTCGCACGGCAGCAAGGAAGAAAAGCGGCTCTATTCGCATGGGCAAGGCTACGACCTCGTCGAGCGCCCCTTGATGCGGCAGGACGAGCCGATGACGATCGAACCTGGCATGAATCTCGCCGTGCATCCGACGCTGTCGTCACCGAGCGTGTTCATGATCGTGTGCGACAATTTCCTGATCGGCGCCGACGGCAAGCCCGAAGCGTTGCACCATTTCCCGCAGCAGATTTTCGAGATGTGATTTGATCTGTCATGGCCGGCATGTCCCGGCCATCCGCGTCTGGCACGGTTGGCGAAGACGTGGATACCCGGCACAAGGCCGGGCATGACGGTCTGGACAGGAAAGATCCATGAAAGCCTTCCGCTTCCATCAGACTGGTGGGCCCGAAGTGCTGCGGTTCGAGGACGTCGACGTCGGCGATCCCGAGCGCGGGCCAGGTACGCATGCGCAACACCGCGGTGGCCGTGAACTATCGCGACATCCTGATGCGGCGTGGCCAGCACACAGGCCTCGCTGCCATCGGGCATCGGCATCGAGAGCGCAGGCGTGATTGAAGCGGTCGGGCCGGACGTGAAGGAATTCAAAATCGGCGATCGTGTCGCCTGCGTCGCTGGGCCGGACAGCGCCTATGCGCAGGCGCGCATCGTGCCGGTGGCGCGCGTGGTGGCGCTGCCGGACGGCATCGACGAGCGCACGGCGGCCGCGATGATGATCCGCGGCATGACGGCGCGCTATCTGCTGCACGCAACCTACAAAGTGAAGCCGGGCGACACGATTCTCGTCCACGCTGCCGCAGGCGGCGTTGGCACGATCTTGTGCCAGTGGGCCAAGCATCTCGGCGCCACGGTGATCGGTACGGTCGGCAGCGACGAAAAGGCCGCATTCGCCCGCGCCCACGGATGCGAACATCCGATCGTCTATACCCGGGAGGATTTTGCCGAACGCGTGCGCGCCATCACTGACGGCAAGGGCGTTCCAGTGGTTTACGATTTCGTCGGCCGCACCACATTCGACGGCTCGCTGCGCTGCCTCGCGCGCCGCGGCGTGCTCGCCTCCTACGGCGAAGCTTCCGGCGATCCCGACCCGGTGCCGCCGCGCAGGCTCGGGCAACTCGGCTCGGTGTTCCTGACGCACCCGAGCCTCGGCGACTACACCGCGACGCGCGCCGAACTCACCGAGACCGCGAATGATCTTTTTGCCATGGTGACAAGCGGCAAGATCAAGATCGAAGTGAGCCAAGCTTATCCGCTGCACGACGCACCGCGCGCACACGCGGATTTGGAAGCGCGCAAGGACCACGGGTTCCATCGTGCTGATCCCGTAAACCCCGCGTTAACCATTGAAGGATTTAGCTTTATTTCGATCGCCGGCCGGGCTGTGCCCTAACCAATTCTTAATGTCTTCACAAAAGCGCCGGATTGTGACGGCATCTCCGACGGGTCTGAGGGGATTGCTCTCATTTTGTTTGTCCGTGCGTCCGGCGCCGCGTTCGCTGCGTCGACTCATGTTCTCGCGGGGGCCAAGTGAGAATATTGCTGGGACTTGTCGTTCTTGCATCGGGCTTGACGGGCGCCCTTTCGTATCCCGAGAAAAACCTGGTCGTTGCGGAAGCCGTCTCGCCTCCTGGTGCGGAGCCGGATTCGGAGACTCAGGTCCGTTATGCGGTCGTCAAAGGCGATCGCGAACAGGTCCATGAAGGCGCGGTTCGGGTGGCTTCGGTTGCGTTCGACCACCCAGTTCGGACTTCCTACTTTCGCGCACGATCCGTGCTGGACGACGAGACGTTCAGGCTCAGCCTCGACGACGCCGATATGGACCCGATCTCGCACAAACGAGATGTACGGTTAGCCGACCTGTCGACGGGCAGTATTTCGGAACAGCCAGAGGAGCCGCCGCTCTCCAAGGAAGAACTCTGCAATACGCTATCCGAGCAGGCGCAGGCCAACGCATTGCCGGCGATTTATTTTGCCAATCTGATCTGGCAGGAAAGTCGATTCCGACACGACGCCGTCAGCCCGGTCGGTGCGCTGGGTGTTGCGCAATTCATGCCGGAAACGGCGATGGCGTCGGGGCTCGACGATCCCTTCGATCCGCTGCAGGCGATTCCGGCCTCGGCGCGGCTACTGCGCGACCTGCGCGAGCAATTCGGCAATCTCGGCCTTGCGGCCGCGGCATACAACGCCGGGCCCGGCCGCGTGCACGATTGGCTGAAGAAGCGGCGAAAGCTGCCGCGCGAAACGCGCAACTACGTTCTTCGTGTGACCGGCTGGCCGGTGGAACACTGGCGCGCGGCGCCGCACCGCGCGTTGGCCTTTGCGCCCGCGCGTCGATTGCCCTGCCGCGACATGCCGGTCTTCGTCGAACAGCAGCAGGAAGCGGCCGCACAGCAGGACGATGCGACGCCGCCCACGCCGCGCAATGCAGCGGCTACGCGCTCCCACCTGAATTTGCACCGGAAGAGCCATCGGGTGCGTGTCGCGATGAAGCAGCCGAATCATAGCGCTGCGCAAAATGGCAAGACCGAGGGTGCCAAGTCGCACAAGGCGGAACTCAAGCCCGCCGCGGCCAGGCACGGCACCCGGGTCGGAGCAACCCCGGCGGCCGGGCATCGCAAGCCGGATCTGAAAAAGGATGCCCGCAAGCTACGGAAGCCCGGACCTGTTCGGCTCGCCGCAAAACCCTAGGGTCGCTTGCGAAACGCGTGTTCCCTTTGATCCGTGGCGCGCCGTATGATTACTGCGGCCGACGCAGATCAAGGGTCCAAGTCCCGTGCAAGCCAGCGCTGACATTATTCCAGTTCTCATCGCCGGCGGCGGGCCGGTCGGTCTTGCGCTCGCCGGCGATCTCGGCTGGCGCGGTATCCGCGTGCGTACTGATCGAGCAATCGGACGGCTCGATCTATCAGCCGCGCATGGACATGGTCGGCGTACGCACCATGGAATTCTGCCGGCGCTGGGGCATCGTGCCGGCGGTCGAAGGCTCGCCCTACCCGCGCGATTACCCGCAAGACAACATCTACCTCACCAGCCTCACCGGCTACGAGCTCGGGCGCGAACGCTTCCCCGGCATCGGGCAGGCGCCGCCGCCGCCGCAAAGCCCGCAGCGCCGCGAGCGCTGTCCGCAAAACATGTTCGATCCCATTTTGCGCGAGTTCGCGGCGTCGCAGAAAGCCGTCGAACTGCGCTATCGCACGCGGCTCGTCTCGTTCACGCAGGACGCTGCGTGCGTCACCGCCACCATCGAAAACGCGGAGACCGGGGCGCGCAGCGAAATCAAGGCGCACTACATCGTCGGTTGCGATGGCGCGCGCAGCCTGGTGCGTGAGACGCTCGGCATCCCGATGCACGGCAATCCGGTGCTGACATACACGACAAACGTCATCTTCCGCTGTCCGCATCTCGTCATCCTGCACGACAAGGGCAAAGCCTATCGCCACATCTGCATCGGGCCGGAAGGCACGTGGGCGACCATCGTGGCGATCAACGGCCGCGACCAGTGGCGTTTCTCCATCATCGGCAGCGAGCAGCAACGCGAATATTCGACCGATGAGATCAAGGCGGCGATCCGCCGCGCCGTCGGCCGCGATTTTGATTTCGAAATTCTCAGCGTGGTGCCGTGGACGCGCCGCGAACTGGTGGCCGAGCGCTATCGCGGCGGCCGCGCCTTCATCGCCGGCGACGCCGCGCACGTGATGTCGCCGACCGGCGGATTCGGCATGAACACCGGCATTCAGGACGCCGTCGACCTCTCGTGGAAGCTTGCGGCAATGCTCGAAGGCTGGGGCGGCGATGCCCTGCTCGACTCCTACACCGTCGAGCGCCAACCCGTCGCCACGCGCAACGTCACCGAGGCGAGCGGCAATCTGCGCCGCATGCTCTCGCCCACGCGGCATCCCGATCTGCTCGACGACACGCCGCAGGGCGCTGCGACGCGCGAAAAGCTCGGGCGCGAATTCACCGAGGCCATGAGCCGCGAATGGTTCACGCTCGGCGTCCATCTCGGCTACCGCTACGAGGGCTCGCCGATCTGCTGGCCGGACGGCACCGCGGCGCTCCCCGACGATCCGCGGACGTATACGCCGACCGCGCGCCCGGGCCACCGCGCGCCGCACGCGTGGCTCGCAGACGGCCGATCGACACTCGACCTGTTCGGCCGTGGCTTCACGCTGCTCGGCTTCGGCGCCGACGCCGCGCAGGCCGCGCCGTTGCTGAAGGCGGCGCAGCAGCGCGGCGTCCCCTTCACGTTCGTCGATATCGATCAGCCGGACATCGCGAAACTGTATGAGCGCAAATTCGTGCTTGTGCGGCCCGACGGCCACGTGGCCTGGCGTGACGACCGAATGCCCGCCGATCCGATGCGCGTGATCGATGTCGTACGGGGCGCAGTCACGGCGAGCCCGCACGACAAGGAAGAGGCGTCAAGGCCGGAAGTTTCCGCTATACTGTGACCACGGACGAAATCGCCGACAGAATGGACATCCGATGAAGGTCCCCTCCCGAGAAGATCTCGCGCAATCGGGCTCGCTGGAAGAGCTCTACGGCAAGCTCAACCTCGTCGGCCTGGGGCCGGGCTGGAACAAGCCGACGCCATCGCTGTGGGCGTCGCCGCGCAAGACGTTCGTGCCGGCGCACTGGAAATACGACCAGGCGCGCGGCGCGCTCGACGCCGCCGGCCGCCTCATCAACACCGAGCTTGCCGAGCGGCGCAACCTCATCCTCGCCAATCCCGGCCGAGGGCAATACCTACGGCACCGTGCGCACCATCGTCACCGCCTACCAGATGATCATGCCGGGCGAATGGGCGCGCACGCACCGCCACACGCCGAATGCGCTGCGGCTCATTCTCGACGCCGAGCCCGGCACCTACACCGAGGTCGACGGCGTCAACATCGCGATGGAGCCGGGCGACGTACTGCTGACGCCGAACTGGTCGTCGCACGGCCACGGCAACAACAGCCGCGCCTGCGCCTATTGGCTTGATTTCCTCGACGCGCCGCTGGTGCAACTGCTCGAGCCGATGTTTTTCGAGCCGCTCGACGAGGACAAGACGCACGAAGCGTTCGACAAGGCGCCGCCGACGAAGGAGTCGCCCTTCGTGTTCCCGATGACGGATACGATGCAGCGGCTCGACGCGGCGCCAGCCGAACCGGCAGGGCCGTTCGGCACGCAAATCCAGCTCGGCGCACCGGCGCTCGACACCATTGCGCTCTACATGATGCGGCTCAAGCCGCGCGTGAAGACCGCGCCCTATCGCACGACCGACAACAATGTTTACGCGGTGGTCAAGGGCACGGGCGCGACGACGGTCGACGGCGAGCGCTTCGAATGGAGCCGCGGCGACGTCATCGCCGCCCCGGCATGGCGGCCGCATTTCCATGAGGCCGCGGACGACGCGCTGCTGTTCCGCGTCACCGACGAGCCGGTGATGCAGCGGCTCGGCTTCCATCGCGTCGAGGATGCGCGCGCAGGCGGCGCATTGATCAGGCCGCGCCTGTTCGACAGGCCGCCTGGAGACACTGACTGTTGTCTAGTAGTGGGGCGCACGCGCCATATTCAGCGCGAACATGCCGAGCGGGATGAGGTCCATCAACATCGCTACTGCCAGCAGGGCGCGCGCAACACGCGCACGGACCAGGAACATGGTCGCTGCCTCGATCACCACCAGCACCGGGCCGAGGACCATGCGCGAGATCGCGCCGAAGGGAACGAACAAGGCGAGCAGTTCGCCGACGAGCGGAGGCAGGTTCGCCGGGTTGGCGCCGCGCCCCAAATAAACCACCGCCAGCCAGCTTGCCGGCCCGATCGCGGCGATCAGGAGCTCGATGGCCACCAGGGTGCGCGGCGCCTTCTCGGCGAACAGCTTCAGCAAGAACCAGGTCGGCACGAGGCCGAGGAATCCTGCGGCCAGCAAAAACAGGATCATGTCGCCGAAGGCGACCATGCCGCCGGAGGTATCCTTGATTTCTTCCGAGATGCGCAACTCATTGAGGGCGACAGCGGCAAGGCCGCCACCGAGCGCGAGAACGTAGCCCGCAGCGATCAAAGCCAGCTTCTTCGCCGTGCTCATGCGCCTCCCCCAGCCTCCGACAAAATCTCTCGAGCTCACCTTGAGACGCTGATGAGACTAAGCCTTCCGGTCCTGCGCGTTCCAGTAGCGTTCGAGGTTCGCGATCAGCGCCGGGCTGAAATGGCAATAGGCCTGCTCGCGCGCGTAGACGGCGCAATAATTCCGGAACAGGTCGAGCGGCTCCTGCGCGACGCGGATCGCGCGCCGGTTGGCGGCTGCGCTGACCACGCCGGAACTTGCGAGGCGTTCAACCACGCGCGCGATGGCGTGGTCCATGGTTCCAACGTCGACCACCTCGTCGCAGATCAGCCGGCCTTCCGGGCTGTCGCAATCCAGCCGACGCTCGTACTGGATCGCCTGCCGCGCGATGCGGTCGCCGGTGAAGCGCGGCAGGCGCAGGTTGGCGACGCCGGGGATGATGCCCTCCTTGCGCGCCGGCAACGTCATGTAGGCGTTGCGCTCCGCGATGACGTAATCCATCGCCAGCAGATATTGGCAGTGGCCGCCGATGGCGAACGCCTCGACGGCGGCGATCCAAGGCTTCTCGACGGTTTCGCCGTGCACGTCGTCGGGCAGCGCATCGAGCTGCGCGAGGCCGCGGTAGAACTTGTGCACGAAGCCGAGTTCGCGCTGCAGGAACCAGACGAATGGAATTTGGCCCTGATAGATTCGCGTGAGATTGATGCCGGCGCCGAAGACGCGGCGGTGTTTCGGATGATCGACCGCGCCGCCGCGCAGCACGCCGACGGCGACAGACGGATCGAGCAGCGCTAGATCGACGCAGATTTCCATCGGGTCGATCGTGGTCTGGTCCTCCGCATTGAGAAACCGCGGATTCTTCATCGTCACGACGGCGCTATTGCCGCGGCGCTCCACGCTTGCGGTGCCGAGATCGATCGTTCCATCCCCCGTGAATTGCGGCAACAGGTCGATGGCCTCGCGCCGCGGCAGCAGCATGGCGTGGCAGAGATGATTGCCGCAACGCTGCGATCCCAGCACGGCCGAAAGAAAAAGGCCCTGATCGATTTCGACGCCATCCTTGTCACGATGCGGCAGGCCGCTCTCGGCCTTCACCACCTCGGGAGGCGGCACGAGGCCTTCGACTGTCGCCGCCGCGACGGCGAGGAGTTCATCGAGCCGCAGGAAGCGCGAGCACTTGCCGGTGAGGTTGTCGTAAAGCCCTTCACCGTGCACCGCCATGAAACGCACGCGGGCGCCGCGGGCGCTCGTCTTGATCAACTCCGCCGCAACCTGCTCCGCATCATTGCGCCGCGGTTTTGCCGGCAACCGCGCCAGGAGATAGTCGGAGAGACGCCAGTAATTTGCAAACACCGCGCCGTCCGCAGTGAAATTGCCACGGGCGCGCGGCTCCGCAGCCGTCCAGGCCGCGACATCGCTTGCGCCCAATCCGGCGGCAGTCAGGCGCTCCACAACATTGTCCGCGTGCTCGTCCATGCCGACCTCTGAAATGCATCCGGCAGACTAATTCAGCCGGCATATCGGCGCCACTCGATACTGGCGTGCACTCATTCGCTATGAGACAATCGGCCACCACAACTTCCCCCAGCTTCTATCTGGTAATCAAACAACATGAGTTCAGGCATCGGAGATTTCGTGCGCCGCAAGGAGGACATGCGCCTCCTCACCGGCCAAGGCTGCTACAGCGACGATTTCAACTTTCCGGACCAGGCCTACGGCGCGGCAGTGCGTGCGCCTCATGGCCACGCGCTGATCCGCTCGATCGACGTCGAAGCGGCACGCGCCATGCCGGGCGTGCTTGCCGTGCTGACCGGCGAGGACGCGCGCGCCGACGGCATCAAGCCGATCCCGCATCATGCCAACCCCGGTACGCCGCCCGACATTGTGCTGAAAAACCGCGACGGCTCCGCGGTTCCGGTCGCGCCGCATCTCGTGCTGCCGACCGATCGCGTCCGCTATGTCGGCACAGCCGTCGCGTTCGTGATTGCGGAAACGGTTGCCGCGGCAAAAGATGCCGCCGAACGCGTCGTCGTCGAATATGAGCCGTTGCCGTCCGAGGTCATGGCTGTCGCCGCCGCCAAACGCAATGCGCCGAACCTTTACGACGATATTCCGAACATCCTGATCGATGCCGACGTCGGCAATCCTGCGGCGACCGAGGAAGCGTTCTCGCGCGCCGCTCATGTCACGCGGCTCGACACCTGGATTCAGCGCGTGACCGGCGTGCCGATGGAGCCGCGCGCGTCGGTCGGGGTGTACGACAAGGAGAGCGGACGCTACACGCTCTATGCCGGCTCCGGCGGCGTGGTGCGCCAGAAGCGCGAGCTTGCGGCGATCCTCGGCGTGCCGCTTGAATCCGTGCGCGTCGTCGCCCGCGAGATCGGCGGCAATTTCGGCACGCGCAACGGCTTCTATCCCGAATTTGCGCTGGTGGCCTGGGGTTCGCGCCGTGTCGGGCGGCCGGTGAAATGGACCTGCGACCGTCACGAGGCTTTCATCAGCGACTACCAGGCGCGCGACCTTGACGTTTCCGCCGAGCTTGCGCTCGACGCCGATGGCCATTTTCTCGCGTTGCGCACGACCAATGTCAGCAACATCGGCGCGCACAGCGTCGCCTATGTGCCGTTGGTCAAGGGCACGCAATTGGTGACGTCGGTCTATCGCGTTCCGGTATCGCACGTCCGCGCCCGCGCCGTGCTCAGCAATACTTCGCCGACCAATCCGTATCGCAGCGCCGGCCGGCCTGAGGTCGTGTATGTCATGGAACGGCTGATCGACAAGGCCGCGCGGGAGCATGGCTTCGACCGCGTCGCGCTCCGCCGCCGCAATCTCATCCCGCCCTCGGCGTTTCCATACAAGAATGCACAAGGCCTCACCTACGATAACGGTACCTATCGCGCCGTCATGGAGCGCGTGCTCGAATTGGCCGACTGGAAGGGCTTCAAGAAGCGCCGCGCCGAGTCGCGCAAGCGCAAGCTGCTGCGCGGCATCGGCCTCGGCAACTACGTCGAAGCGACCGGCGGTTATCCGCGCGAGCGTGCCGATATCACCGTGCACCCGGGCGGCCGGGTCGACGTCGTCGTCGGCACGCTCTCGAGCGGCCAAAGTCATGAAACGACATTTGCGCAATGCGTGGCGGAATGGCTCGGCGTCCCTTTCAAGGACGTCTTCGTGTTCGAGGGCGACACCGACATCGTCGCCGAAGGCGGCGGCTCGCACTCGGCCCGTTCGATGCGCATGGCGGGTATCGTCATGGGCAAGGCGTCCGACGACATCATCGAAAAGGGCAAGAAAATTGCCTCGCACATGCTCGAAACCGCCGAGGACGACATCGCCTTCGCCGCGGGACGATACACCGTCAAGGGCACCGACCGCTCAGTAGGATTGTTCGACGTTGCGGCAGCGGCGGCTGACGGGAAATCCGTGCCGGAGGAATTGCGCAGACCGCTCGCAGCAACCTGCGACGAAACGATCAAACAGCTCGGCTTTCCGTATGGCGCGCATGTCTGCGAGGTCGAAATCGATCCGCAGACCGGCGCTCTCGATCTCGTAAGCTATACGGCGGTGGACGACGTCGGGCGCGCCATCAATCCCATGGTTCTCGACGGCCAGACCCACGGCGGCGCAGTGCAAGGCATCGGCCAGGTGCTGTGGGAGCAGTGCGTCTATGACGCCGATGGACAGTATCTGTCGGCCTCGTTCATGGACTATGCCATGCCGCGCGCCGACATGCTGCCGTCATTCACCACCGAGCTCAGCCAGGTGCTGACACCAACCAACCCGCTCGGCGTGCGCGGCGGCGGCGAAGGCGGCACGACCGGAGCCCTCGGCACCGTCGTCAATGCCGTCGTCGACGCGCTGGCGGATTTCGGCGTGACGCATATCGACATGCCGTTGACACCGGAAAAAATCTGGCACGCCATTCACACATCCACGAAATGAAACCTATCGCCACAAGGAGAACCCATGGCTGATATTCTGACGAAACAAGACGGCCAGATTCTGCGCATCACGCTGAACCAGCCGGACCGCGGCAACGCGGTATCGGACGAAATGGTCGCCGAGCTGACCAAGATCGTCGATGGCGCGGCGAAGAATTCGAGCATCGTCGTGCTGCGCGGCGCCGGCAAGGATTTCTGCGTCGGCCGCGCCACCATGGGCGCGACTCCCACCAAGGCTCCCGATGCGCTCGAGCGGCGCGGTTTCAGTGACGTGGTGTTCGACTGCTATGGCGCGATGCGCAATTGCAAGGTGCCGATTATCGCCGTGGTGCAGGGTCGCGCGCTCGGCTTCGGCTGCGCGATCGCTGCCGCGTGCGACATCACGCTCGCGGGCGACAAGGCGAAATTCCAGGTGCCCGAGATGGCGCACAACATCCTGCCCACCATGGTGATGTCTTCGTTCGTCGATCGCGTGCCGCGCAAGGCGATGAGCTACCTCGTGTATTCGACCGCCGAGATCAGCCCGGAGCGGGCGCTGAGCTTCGGCATCGTCAGCGACGTGGTGCCGGCCGCGAAGCTCGACAAGGCGGTCGAGACATTGTGCGCGGCGATCCTGAAGGCGCCGAAGCCCGCGATCTACGGCGTCAAGGAATACGTCAAGACCGCGCCTGACATGGCGGTGTTCGGCGCCGTCGAGTTCGCGCGCAATCTGCACGCCACGATCAATTCCTCCGCGGAGATGCGCCGGAAGCATTAACACAATGAACGATGTCGACAGCGCGAGGCGGAGCGCCAACGGTCGGCGCTTCGCCATCGACTTTCATGCGCACATCCTCGTGCCGGAAGTCTACGCCGTTGCATTTCCGCACAGCATCGCGTGCAAGACCGCCGACGCCGCGACCGACGACGAGAGCCGGCGCATTCTCAAGGCGCGGCAGGAATTTGTGCTCCAGCGCATGTCGGATGTGACCGAGCGCATCGCGCGCATGGACGCGATGGGCGTCGACGTGCAGGTGCTGTCGTCGAGCCATGTGCACGAATCCACCTGGTGGGCGGAACCCAAGGAGAGCCTGCGGCTCGAACGCATGCTCAACGACCACATCGCGCGCATCGTTGCGGCGAACCCGGCGCGCTTCGTCGGCCTCGGCGGCGTGCCGTTGCCAGCGCCGGAGCTGGCGGTCGAAGAATTGCGCCGCTGCGTGCGCGAACTGGGCCTCGCCGGCGTGGCGATTTCCACCACGGCGCGCGACATGGAACTCGGCGACATGCGGCTGCGGCCATTCTGGGCGGCGGCGCAGGAGTTTGGCGCTATCGTCTACATTCATCCCGCGGGCAATCAGGGCGCGCGCTTCCAGAATTACTCGCTGTGGAACAGCATCGGGCAGGCATTCGAGGAGGCGATGGCGATTGCCTCGTTGATGTATGAGGGCGTGCTCGACGCATTCCCGGGATTGAAAATCTGCGTCTCGCACGGCGGCGGCTATATGCCGTTCTACATGGGCCGCATTCTGCGCAATTACGCCGAGAAGCCGACGACGCGCGTCAACATGACGAAAAGTCCGATCGAATATCTGCGCATGCTTTATTTCGATTCCTGCGTCTATGAGACCGACGTGTTGGCGCAGCTCGTCAAGCGCGTCGGCGCCGACCGTGTCGTGCTCGGCTCCGATTATCCAGTCGGCGACGCGAAGCCGGTGGAGTTCGTCGACAGCGCGGCGATTTCCGCCGATGACAAGACGAAGATCATCGGAACAAACGCAGCGAGGCTGCTGGGACTTCGGGTGCCGGCCTGAGTTGGCCGGTCACAGCCTCCCCGCGAACGCATCGGCGATGAACTGGTGCGTCAGCGCGTAGGTCTGGCGCGTCGCCGGCTCGTCCCAGGCGGCGATGCCGGGCACGTCGTGGCCCTGGTCGGTGTAGGCGTGCAGGATGCCGCTGAAGGTGAGCATCTGCCACTTCGCCTTGGCCGCATCCATCTCGGCTTCGAACGCGTCGCGGTCGGCCTTGGGCGCGACCGGATCGGGTGCGCCGTGGATCAC
Organism: uncultured Alphaproteobacteria bacterium; assembly: GCA_963730645.1. GTDB lineage: Bacteria > Pseudomonadota > Alphaproteobacteria > Rhizobiales > Xanthobacteraceae > BOG-931. The sequence continues at coordinate 26,514 of CAVSSN010000001.1, forward strand.
CAGCAGGTTGGCCTTCACCGCACCGGGCTTTGCCGCCTGCGCGGTCTTGATGTCGCCATGGATCGACACGGCGGCGGAAAAGTCGACGCCGTCGCGCGCAAGCTCCAGCACATTGCCGCCGCCAAAGCAGAAGCCGACCGCGGCGCGGCGCCCGTCGATGAGATTGCGGGCCGTGGCTTCCTTCACCATGGCATCGAACGCCGCGCGGATGCGGCGGCGCTGCTCGGGCGCATTCTCGCGCAGCGGATTGGCGAGCGCTGCGGCCGCCGGGAAATCCGCCGGGCGGATGCCCTCGCCATACATGTCGGCGACGAACACGACATAGCGGTCGCCGGCCACGAGCTTGGCGCGCTCGATCGCGGCGTCGGTGACGCCAAGCCAGTTCGGCGCCATCAGGACCGCCGGCCGCTTGCCGCTCACCTTCTCGTCGTAGACCAGCGCGCCCTGCGCCGTGGTCGAACCCATGGGATATTTGATTGTCTCGGTCTTCATGATTTCCCCCTCAAGTCTCAGGGCCGCACTTCGCCGATCGCGCCGGCGTCGTGGGCGGAGAAGAACAATCGGCCATCGGGCGCGGCAATGATGGCGCGCGCGCCGCAATTGCTTCCCGGGATCGGATATTCGCCGAGCACAGTTCCGTCCGGCGCCATGCAGCCGATCCTGTTGGCGAAATTTTCCGTGAACCAGAGATTACCGTCGGGGGCGACCGTGACGCCGCGCAACGAGGCGTCGGGCGTCTTCACCGGAAATTCGGTGACGCGCCCCTGCCGGTCGATGCGGCCGAGGCCGTTGGCGCGGGTCTCGACGAACCAGATATTGCCGTCGGGATGCGTGACCATGGCGCGCGGCTCGCAATTCGGCGTCGGGATTTTGTATTCGGTCACCGCGCCGGTCATCGTCATGCGGCCGATCTGGCTCGCCTCGTATTCGCTGAACCAGAGGTCGTCGTCGCGCACCACGATCGACAGCGGCTTGCAGCCGAGCGTCAGACCCTTGGAAAATTCGGTCACCGCGCCGGACGGCGTGATGCGGCCGATCTGGCTGACGCCCGCTTCGGAAAACCAGATGTTGCCGTCCGGCCCGAGCGCGATGCCGTCGGGACCTGCCTTCGGCGTCGGCAGCGCAAATTCCTTGATCGCGCCCGCCGGCGTGATGCGCGCGACCTGATTGGCTGCATTCTCGCAGAACCACAGGTTGCCGTCGGCGCCGACGGCGATGCCGATCGGGCGGGCGTCCGATGTCGGCGTGGCGAATTCAGCGAAAGTGCCGCGATCGGGATCGAGCCGGCCGATCTTGGAGGTGCCGCTCTCGCAGAACCACAGATGCCGATCAGGCCCAACGACGATGATGTAGGGCTTGGCGTCCGCCGACGGGATCGGATGCAGAACGATCTCGACCTTCGCGCTGCCTGCCGTCGTTTGTTCGCGACCAGACGCCACCGCCAATCCCCTTGTCCTGCCGCATTCGTATACATGGCCCGCCGCGGGACTGCCAGCGGGCGCGGCGACCGTTGTTTTCTCCTCGAAAACTTATAGTCTCCCGGCCGTGTTGACCGTCGTGTTGTACCCACTGCAAATTCGCGCCGTGCCGCGCTCCGCCATGGAGCCGCGCGCGTGATCGTCGTCGCTATCGACATCGGCGGAACCTTCACCGACCTGATCGGCTTCGACGAGGCGGCGAGCCGCTTCGTCCAGGCCAAAAGCCTGACGACGCCGGCGCAGTTGACGCAAGGCATCATCGATTGCATCCGCCAAAGCGGACTGGCCGCCAGCACGATCGACGAACTCATCCACGGCTCGACCACCGCCATCAATACGCTGATCGAGCGCAAGGGCGCCAAGACCGGGCTTATCGTCACGCGCGGCACGCGCGACGTCTACATCATCGGCCGCGGCAATCGGCCCGAGGCCTACAATCTTTTGTTCCACCGTCACCGCCCGCTGGTGCCGCGCCATCTCACGCGCGAAATCGACGAACGCCTGCTGGCGTCCGGCGAAGTGCACGAACCGCTGCGCCGCGCCAGCGTCGCCGAAGCGTGCCGTACGCTCGCCGCCGAAGGCGTTGAGGCCGTCGCGGTGTGCCTGCTCCACTCCTACGCAAATCCGGAGCATGAGCGCATCGTCGGCGAGATGGTGCGCGCAGCCATGCCGGATGCGTATCTCTCGCTCTCGCACGACATCCTGCGCGAGTATCGCGAGTTCGAGCGGCTGTCGACGACGGTGGTCAACGCCTATATCGGCCCGAAGGTCGGCGGCTATGTCAAAAGCCTGAACGCGAGCCTCGGCGACATCGGCTTTCGCGGCGCACTCTCGATCATGCGCTCGAACGGCGGCGTGATGACACCGGAAGTCGCGACCGAGCGGCCGGTGGCGATGATGGAGTCGGGCCCGGTCGGCGGCATCATCGCCTCGGCGCGCGTCGGCCAGGCGCTCGGCTTTCCGAACGTCATCTCGTTCGACATGGGCGGCACCACCGCCAAGGCGAGCCTCGTTCGCGACGGCGAGCCGACGCTCGCACCCGGCTACTATGTCGGCGGCTATGCCAGCGGCCATCCGGTGATGCTGCCGATGATCGACGTGGTCGAGGTCGGCGCCGGCGGCGGCTCGATCGCCTGGCTCGACGATGTCGGCGCGCTCAAGGTCGGCCCGCAGAGCGCCGGCGCCGATCCCGGCCCGATCTGCTATCGCGGCGGCGGCGCCGAGCCGACCATCACGGACGCCAACGTGGTGCTGGGCCGGATCGACCCCAACAATTTTCTCGGCGGCCAGATGATCCTCGACGCCGAGGGCGCGCGCGCGGGCATCGCCGACAAGATCGCCAAGCCGCTCAACATCGACACGATTGCGGCGGCGCAAGCCATCGTCGAGATCGCGAACGCAAAGATGTCGCTCGCGGTGCGCGAAGTGTCGGTCGAAAAGGGCTACGACCCGCGCGACTTCGCGCTCGTCGCCTCCGGCGGCGCCGGGCCGCTGCACGTCATCGCGATCGCGCGCGAGCTGCACATCCCGAAGGTGATCGTGCCGCTGTTTCCGTCGCATTTCTCCGCGCTCGGCATGCTGCTCGCCGACGAGCGTCACGATTTCATCCGCACGTTCTATTTCGATCTCGCCAGCGTCGATTTCGCGGCGCTTGCCGCCGTGCACGACGAAATGGTCAAGGAGGCGGCGGGGAGCCTGCGCCATTCCAAGAATGCGGAACGGCAAATCCAGCTCGACCTGCGCTATGTCGGCCAGGAATTCACGCTCTCGGTTCCCGTGACGCGCGATCAGCTCAAGCGTGGCGACCGGCAAGGCATCCGCAAGGCCTTCGATGCGCTCTACGAGCATCGCTACGCGCACCATTCGCCGGACGAGCCGGTCGAGATGGTCAACATCCGGCTGGCGATGGTCGGCAAGCGCGCAAAATTGAATTTTCCGCAGCTCGGCAAGGTGCGCCGAACGATCCGCTTCGCATCATCGCGATGTCTATTTTACGGATGTGCGCAAGCCGGTGCGCTGCCCGGTCTTCCAGCGCGACGGCCTCATGGCCGGGGCGCACATCGCCGGTCCTGCGATCGTGCAGGAACTCGGCACGGCGACGGTGCTGTTCAAGGGCGACAAATGCAAGGTCGCACGCTCCGGCGAACTCATCATCGACGTCGGAGGCGCGTGATGGCCAAGGCCCGCAAGCAACCATCCCGCAAGGCACGGAAACCGGCGTCGCCCAAAAAGCGGAAGTCGTCCGGCCGCAAGGGACTCGACGCCGTTACGCTGGAAGTCATCCGCAACGCCTTGCCCGCGATTGCCAGCGAGATGGCGGCGGACCTGCAGCGCACGTCGTACAACATGATGATCTACGAGGTGCGCGATTTCTGCACCGCGCTGATCAACCCCAAGGGCGAGTTGATCGCGCAGAATGTCGGCGGCGTGTCGCACTTCGTCGCCGATCTCGGCGTCATCATCACCGACGGCCTCAAGCGCTACGGCACGAAAGGTTTCAAGCCGGGCGACGTCATCATCACCAACCATCAGGCGGTCGCCGGCCAGCACCTCAACAACATCGTCATCTACATGCCCTATTTCTATAAGGGCGAATTGCTGATGTTCGCCATGGTGCGCGCGCACTGGATCGACGTTGGCGGCATGAGCACCGGTTTCGGCGCCGGGCCGACCGTCGCCGACCCATGGCAGGAAGGGTTGCAGCTCGATCAGTTGAAGATCTACGAGGGCGGAAAAATCAACGAGACGCTCTATCGCGTGCTCAAGGACAACATCCGCTTTCCCGAATCATCGCTCGGCGACATGAAATCGCAGATGGCCGCCTGCCGCCTCGCGGCGCGGCGCATGGACGAACTGTTCGACAAGTACGGCAAGAACACGATCCTCACGGCCATCGCGCAGATTTTCGACGAGACCGAGCGCAAGTGCCGCAATGTCGTGCAGAAGCTCGCGACGGCGTCTATGAGGCGAGCGCCTTCATCGACGACGACGGCCTCAAGCGTGGCGAGCCCGTGCCCATCCACGCCAAGGTCGTCATCGACCACGGCAACATGACCATCGATCTCTCCGGCTGCTCGGGCGAGCGCAAGGCGGCGATCAACTCGCGCACCTATGCGGGCGCGCGCGTCGCCTACAAGGCGCTGACCGGGCCGCTCGAACCGGTCAACGAAGGTTCGTTCCGCGCGCTCAAGGTCATCATCCCGGAAGGCAACATCATGATGGCGCGCTTCCCGGCGCCGATGTCGGGCTGGAGCGCGATCGTGCCGACGGTCGTCGACACCATCGTCGCGGCGCTGGCCAAGGCGATGCCCGACCGCGTGCCGGCAGGCCACCACGGGCTGCTCGGCGGCGCAGTCGTGTTCTTCGGCGTGCATCCGAAGACCAACCGCCGCTTCGTGGTGCAGAGCATCGAAGGCGGCGGCTGGGGCGGACGGCCATACGAGGACGGCGAGTTCGGGACGGTCTCGGTGTGCCAGGGCGACGTGCGCAACGGCTCGATCGAAGGCATCGAGCTGAAATGCCCGGTGCTGGTCGAAAGCCGCGGGCTGCGGCCGGATTCCGGCGGCGCCGGCAAACATCGCGGCGGGCTCGGCATCGACATGCGCGTGCGCAACCTGGTCGAGGGCCGCTGGAATTTCGAGCACACGCGGCGGGAGCAATGCCCGCCCTGGGGCCTGTGGGGCGGCAAGCCCGGCGGGTATGGCGACTATCTGCGTGCGGCTTCCGGGCGAGAACGACTTCCGTTCGATGGCGGCAAGCCACTATCCGGTGCCGCTCAAAACCGAAGTCATCGTGCGCACCGGCGGCGGCGGCGGCTGGGGCGATCCGCTGGAGCGCAGCCCGGCGCTGGTGCGCAACGACGTGATCGAGGAATTCATTTCGCGCGAGGCGGCCGATAAGGACTACGGCGTCGTGCTCAGGGACGATTTGACGCTCGACGAGACCGCGACGGAACGGCGGCGAAATGCGCTAAGATCGGCCCAACGGCGATAACAGACGGTCCGTGTGCGGAGGAACGCAATGCGATTGACAGCGCGGACCATCATTGCCTCCGCGGCGCTTGGTTTGCTGACGATTTCCGCCGCCTCGGCCGACGAACTCATCCGCGTCGGCAATGCGGGACGCGAGGCGTTCTCGTTCGTGCCAACCAACATCGGCAAGGATGTCGGCATCTTCAAGAAGCACGGGCTCGACATCGAGATCGCGGGCTTTGGCGGCGACGCCAAGCTGCAGCAGGCCATGGCTGCCGATGCCGTCGACGTCGGACTGGGGTCCGGCCCGGGCCTCGCCTTCATCGTCAAGGGCGCGCCAGTCAAAGGCATCGCCGCGATGGCCGGGCCGCCGCTCCTGTTCGCGCTGGTGGTCCGCAACGACGAGTCGGTGAAATCGCCGGACGATCTCAAGGGCCGCAAGGTCGGCGTCTCGACCGTCGGCTCGGTGACGAGCTGGCTGGTCAGCGAGGTGGCGCGTCAAAAGGGCTGGGGCTTCAACGGCATCGATCAGGTGCCGATCGGCGACAACGCGACGCGGCTCGCGGCGCTGAAGACCAAATCGGTCGATGGCTGCGTGGTCGACATCGGCTCCGCGCTCAATTTCGTCCAGCACGGCGACGGCAAAATCCTGATGCGCTTCGGCAACGTGGTGACGGATTTCATCCTCCACGTCATCTTCGCGACCGACAAGGCGATTGCGCAGAAGCCCGACGCGCTCCGCGGCTTCATGCAGGGCTGGTTCGAGACCATCGCCTTCATGCGCGCCAACAAGGCAAAATCGGTCGAGATCGCCAAGGGCGTCATGGGCACCGACGAGGCGACCACCGCGGCCATCTATGACGAGTTGATGCCGATGTTCTCCGACACGGGAAAATTCGATCCGAAGGCGCTGGCGGTGTTGCGCCGTTCCTTCGTCGAGATGAAAACGCTGCCGGCCGAGCCCGATATGAGCAAGCTTTACACCGAGGCATTTCTGCCCAAGAAGTGACTGGGAGGGACATTCATGAATACGCAATTGCAGCGAATTGGCATCGCCTGCATGGCCGCCGCCAGCCTGCTGCTCGCCGGCAGCGCGGCCGGCGCGCAAACCAAACTCGGTGTCGGCAAGGCGCAGCCAAACCAGTTCGCGTTCGTGCCGACGGACATCGGCATCGAGACCGGCATCTTCAAGAAGCACGGCCTCGACGTCGAGATCAGCGATTTCGGCGGCGACGCGAAGCTGATCCAGGCGCTGGCGGCAGGCGGCATCGACATCGCGCTCGGCGGCGGCCCCGCGCTCGCCAACATCGTCAAGGGCGCGCCGATGAAGGCGGTGGCCGCGCTCGCCGACGCGCCGAACACCATCATGCTGGTCGTGCTCAAGGACGGGCCGATCAAGACCGTCGCCGACCTCAAGGGCAAGAAGGTCAGCGTCTCCACCGGCGGCTCGCTGACCTATTGGCTGGTGCAGGAGCTGTCGCGCTCGCAAGGCTGGGGCGACAACGGCATCGACATCACGCCGCTCGGCGCCGCCGCGGGCCAGATCGCGGCGCTCAAAACCCACCAGATCGACGGCGTGACCACCGACAGCGTCACCGTCTACAAGACTGTCGAGGACGGCAGCGGGCGCATCCTGGTAAAGTACGGCGAACGCATCAAGGATTTCCACGTCCACATCATCTACGCCAGCAACCGATTGATCGAGAGCAACCCCGATGCGATCAAGAAATTTCTCGCCGGCTGGTTCGAAACGATTGCCTTCATGAAGGACAACAAGCAAAAGTCGATCGAGATAGCCTCGAAAAAGACGGGCGTTTCGACGACGGTCGCCACCTCGGGCTATGACGACACGATGCCGATCTTCAGCCTGAACGGCCACTTCAACCCGAAGGCGCTCGACGTGCTGTCCAACTCGTTCGTCGATATGAAGCTGCTGCCGCAAAAGCCGGACATGTCGAAAATTCTTACGGAAGCGTACCTGCCCAAATGACCGCGGGCGATGTCGCGGTTCGGATCAAAAACGTCTCCCACCAGTTCGGGGAGCCGGGCGAGGCGCAATTCGTCCGCGCGCTGCTCGACACTTCGCTCGACATCGCGCGCGGCGAGTTGCTCTGCCTGATCGGCCCGAGCGGCTGCGGCAAGAGCACGCTGCTCAATGTCGTCGGCGGTCTGATGACGCCGACGACCGGAGCCGTGGACGTCGCCGGCAAACCGGTGCACGGGCCGATGCCGCACGATATCGCCTTCGTGTTCCAGGAGAACGCGCTGTTTCCCTGGAACACGGTCGCCGAAAATGTCCGGCTCGGCATGCTGTTTCAGGGCGTGCCCAAGGCCGAACGCGAGGCGCGTGCGAAGCGTTCCATCGAAGCGGTCGGACTCGCCGATTTTGCCAACCACTATCCCGCCCAGCTATCAGGCGGCATGCGACAGCGCGCGGCGCTGGCGCGGGCGCTGAGCCTCGAAACCGGCATTCTGCTCATGGACGAGCCGTTCGGCGCGCTCGACGAACAGACGCGCATGATTTTGGGCGAGGACCTCTCCGTACTGCTGGCGCGCAGCGGCAGGACCATCGTGTTCGTCACCCACAGTCTGGGCGAAGCCGTATTTCTCGCCGACCGCGTCGCGGTGTTCTCGGCGCGTCCCGGCACGATCAAGCAGATCATTGCGGTAGACGAGCCGCACCCGCGCAAGCCTGACTTCGTCACCTCGGAGAAGTTCACCAAACTCCGCAACGAGCTCTATTCGCTGCTGCACGACGAAATCCGCAAGGCCGTTTCCGAGGCACCGTGATGGCGAAGCAGGACGAACGGCGCGCACAGATCGGCAGCCGCCTGGTGCAGGCCGGCTTCGTCGTCGTCCTCGTCGTGCTGTGGTATCTCGCGACCAACCGCTGGGGCGTGAGCCACCTGCTGCTGCCCAATCCGGTGCAGGTCTGGCGCGAACTCGTCGATATCCTCAAATCCGGCGAATATCTGGGCGACCTTCGCGTGACCTTGACCGAACTCGCCACCGCGTTCGCGATTTCGACCACGAGCGGCGTCACCATCGGCTTCTTCATCAGCCGTTCACCCTATCTCATCCGCGTGTTCGAGCCGCTGTTCGCCGGCATCTATTCGATCCCGATCATCCTGTTCCTGCCGCTTTACATCCTGTTCTTCGGGCTCGGCCTGGAATCGAAAATCGCGCTCGGCACCACCATCAGCTTCTTCCCGATCGTCATCAACACCATCACCGGCTTCGGTTATGTCGATCGCACGCTGGTGACGGCCGCGCGCTCAATGGGTGCGTCAGACTTTCAGCTTTTCCGCTACGTGCTGCTTCCGGCCGCGCTCCCGGTCATCCTTACCGGCCTGCGCATGGGCTTCACGGTGGCGCTGCTCTCCATCATCGGCAGCGAGACCATCGCCTCGCTCGCCGGACTCGGACATCGCATCGTCCATCTCGCCGAAGGCATGGAGATGGCGCGCATGTTCGCCTACATCGCCTTCGTGGTGGTGATCGCGGCAGTTCTGAACGGCCTCGTGTCGTCGCTCGAAGCACGCGGAAGGCGGCACCGATGACGCGTCCCGACACCATCGGCCATTATTTCTACCGCCATCCCGGCATCGCGCGGCTCGGCGTGATCATCCTGCTGCTGCTGGCATGGGAGATCGCCGCACGCTGGTACATCGATGCCGATGTTCATCGCTCCGCCTTCGCGTGTGTTCGGATCGCTCGCCTCGGTGTTCGAGACCAACGGCGTGCCGGCCGCGCTGCGGATAACGATTTTCGAGCTGGCCGTCGCCTTCGCACTCTCGGTCGTCATCGGCCTGACGGTCGGGCTCGCGGTCGGCCTGCAATCGTTTGCGCGCGGAGCACGATGCCGATCATCCTGCTGCTCTACGGCACGCCGCAGATCACCATCCTGCCGCTGTTCATCCTGTTCTTCGGCATCGGCCCCGCCTCGAAGATTGCCTTCGGCGTCACTCACGGCATGTTCCCGATCATTGTCACCATCGTTGCCGGCGTGCAGAACCTCAAGCCGATCCTGGTCACCAGCGCGCGCTCGATGGGCGCAAGCCGCTGGCAACTGTTCCGCTGGGTGATTTTCCCGCACATGATCCCGAGCTTCTTCGCCGGCATGCGGCTCGGAATGACGGGCGTGCTGCTCGGCGTGCTGCTCGCTGAGCTATACGTCTCGACCGCCGGCATCGGCCATTTCACCACGCTGTTCACGCAGAATTTCGATCCGACAAAGCTGTTCGGGCTGGTCGCCGTGCTCGCCGCGATGGCGATCCTGCTCAACGAAACCGTGCGCCGCGCCGAGATCAGGTTCAGCCGCTGGCGATAGGGAGAGTGCATGTCGAAACTGAAGCTGACCGTCGCCTGCGGCGACTACGAGATCGTGCGCGCGCTCAAGGAGGGCGCCGTGCAAGCCGACGGCATCGAGCTTGTCATGCTCACCGGCATGGGCTCGAAGGAGCGCCACTGGCGCATGGCGCGCAAGACCGAGTTCGACGTCTGCGAGGTCAATATCGGCGGCTACTACATGGGGCGCGACCGCGGCGAGGCGCTCACCGCCATTCCGGTGTTCCTGCACCGGCGCTTCCGCCACGGCTTCGTTTTCGTCAACGCCAAGGCCGGCATCAAGACGCCCAAGGATCTTATCGGCAAGAAAATCGGCGGCACCAATTTTCAGCCCGCGTCCAACATCTGGATGCGCGGCATTCTCGAAGAGTTTTACGGCGTGCCGCACAAGCAGTGCACCTGGGTGGTCGAGCGCGAGGAGGACGTGGAATTCACCAAGCCCAAGGATTTGCGCATCGAGATGATCGCGCCCGGCAAGCGGCTCGACGTCATGCTGGCGGAGGGCGAAATCCCGGCCATGCTGTCGCCCGACCTGCCGCGGCTGTTCGTGCAGGGTGACAAGCGCATCGTGCGGCTGTTCCCGAACTACAAGGACATCGAGCTGGAATTTTTCCGCAACACCGGAATTTTTCCGATCATGCACGTCAACGTCATCAAGCAGGACATCGTCGACAAATATCCGTGGGTGACGACCAACCTGGTGAAGGCGTTCGAGGAGGCGAAGAACATCGCCTACCGCCGCATGGCCAACCCGCGCGTCGTGCCGCTCGCCTGGATCAGGACCGCGTGGGAGGAGCAGGAGGACGTGCTCGGCCTCGACCCGTGGGCCTACGGGCTCGGCGACGCCAATCGCAAGAACCTCGAAGCCATCCAGCGCTATTGCCACCAGCAGGGCCTGATCAGCCGCATGGCGCCGCTGGACGAACTGTTCGCCGACACGGACCTTGGCGATGCCGGCGGGCCGGAGAGTTTCTAGAATTTTGCCAGCGTCTCGCTCGCGAAGGCGGCACGACCCGGAGCTGACCCGAGTGGACCACAGCCTTGCCCAACTTCAGCGTTAGAGCCGTTATGGATTGCCCGGTCCTTCCCGGGCAATGACGCATATTGGTGGACAAGGAAGGAGCACACCCGTGCCCGCCGAGAAAAAAGACGACCCCGCCTTCCTCTATTTCCCGACCAACTATCGCTGGTCGATGGGACTGATGATCTGTCTCTCCGGCGCGCCGTGGGTGGGCGTCGAGATCGACGAGGTCAACCGCGTCGGCCGCGCGCTCGCCGACAAGGTCGGCGACGACGACGCCTGGTTCGAGGAATGGACGCGCATGGGCGACAAGATCGAAGCGCGCGGTCGCGATGCCGAGCGGGCCGGCCACAAGCTCACCGCGGCGTCGTGCTTCATGCGCGCCACGCGCTATTACCAGACCGGCGAACGCTTCATCCAACCGCGCTCGCAACGCAGCATGGATGTGTACGCAAAGTCGGTGAAAATTTTTCAGGAAGCCGCCGCGATCATCCGCCGCCCGCGCATCGAGCCGGTCGAGGTGCCGTATGAAGGCGCCAGTCTGCCGGCGTTGCTGGTGCATCCCGATCCGGAGGTGACGCGGGGAAAGCCCGCGCCCGCGATGGTGTTCTTCGACGGCTTCGACGTCACCAAGGAGCTGCAATACGGCTACGGCGTGCCCGATCTCGCCGCGCGCGGCGTCGGCTGCCTGATCGTCGACGGGCCGGGCAACGGCGAGAGCGTGCGCTTCCGCAACCTGCCGCTGATCGCCGAGACCGAGCGCTACGCGACGCCGGCCTACGAATATCTCGCCGGCCGCGACGAATTCGACGCCAAGCGCATCGGCGTGATGGCGCTCAGCCTCGGCGGCTATTACGCGCCGCGCGCGGCCTCGCTCGAGCAGCGCTTCGCCTGCTGCGTCGCCTGGGGCGCGCAGTGGGACTATCACGCCATCTGGGCGAAGCGGCTGGAGGAACTCGATTCCGGCAAGGTGCTGTCGCTCTCGGTGCCGCCGGAGCACCTGCAATGGGTGCTCGGCGTGCCCGACCGCGCTGCGGCGCTGAAGAAGCTCGAAGGCTTCCGCCTCGACGGCATCGTGCAGAAGATGACCTGCCCGTTCCTGCTCGTGCACGGCGGCGGCGACGAGCAGATCCCGCTGTCGATTGCGGAGCGGCTCTACGCTGCGGTCGGCTCGAAGCAGAAGGCGCTGAAGGTGTTCACCCGCGAAGAAGGCGGCTTCCACCACTGCCAGGTCGACAACGTCACCATCGGCCTGCATTACATGTGGGACTGGATCGCCGACGTGCTGCAGGCCGGCGTATGATCCCCGCAACCGGATAACGCAGGGACCCATGGCTCAAACCCCGATCTATCTCACCGAGGAGGACATTGGCCGCCTCGTCACCGTCCAGGACGCGATCGCGACGCTCGAAGAGCTGTTCGCGACCTGGCCCGACCAGACCACCATCAACATGCCGCGCCAGCGCGCCAAGGTCGGCACCGGCATGTTCAACCTGATGGGCGCCGCCTATGGCCCGAAAAAGGTGTTCGGCCTCAAGGCCTATTACGGCGGCGGCAATTCCGGCGGCGCGCGCTATCACGCGCTGATCTACTCCGCCGAAACCGGCCGGCTGCTGGCGATGATGGAGAGCGACAACCTCGGCCAGATGCGCACCGGCGCGGCGAGCGGCCTTGCGACCAAACTCCTCGCCAACGCGGACGCAAAGACGCTCGCCGTGATCGGCACCGGCCGGCAGGCGCACACGCAGGTGGCTGCGGTCTGCGCGGTGCGGCCGATCAAGACCGTCCACGTGTTCAGCCCGACCGCGGCGCACCGCGAGAGCTTCGCGCGCGACATCGAGCGCGATCTCGGCGTCGCTGCGCAGCCTGCCGCCAGCGGCGAGGCTGCGGTCAACGGTGCTGACGTGGTCACGACAATCACCAAAGCGGCCGAGCCGGTGCTGCACGGGAATTGGCTCAAGCCGGGCGCGCACGTCAATGCGGCCGGCGCCAACGCGGGCAACCGGCGCGAGGTCGATGCCGAAACCGTCCTGCGGGCCGCGCTGCGCGCCACCGATCAGGTGGCGCAGGCGCATGGCGAAGCCGGCGAGTATCGTGACCTGGTGGCCGCAGGGAAGCTTGCGTGGGCGGACATCGTCGAACTCGGCAATCTGGTGACGAAGAAGGCTGCCGGCCGGAAGTCCGCGACCGATATCACGCTGTTCAAGTCGCTCGGCATCGCGCTGGAAGACGTCGCCTTCGGCGAACTCGCCTACCGTCGCGCGCTGGAGCGCGGCGTCGGCAAGGCGATGTGAAGGCTAGCGATTGCGTTCAATTGAACCGTCATTGCGAGCGAAGCGAAGCAATCGCAGCCGGCGCTCAGCGCTGGATTGCTTCGTCGCTGCGCTCCTCGCAATGACGGAGAGCGGAGAGACACATCAGAACTTCACCCGGTCCGCGCCCTTGAGGCCGAGCATCGCGCGGGCTTCCGCGGGCGTCGCGATCTCGTTGCCAAGTTCCTCGGCGATGCGGCGGATTTTCGCCACCTGCTCCGCGTTGCTCTTCGCAAGCTTGCCGGGGCCGATGTAGAGCGAGTCCTCCAGGCCCACGCGCACGTTGCCGCCCATCATCGCGGCGTTGGTGCAGAAGTTCATCTGGTGGCGCCCGCCGGCGAGCACCGACCACAGATAATCCTTGCCGAACAGCCGGTCGGCGGTGCGCTTCATGAACAGGAGATTGTCGAGGTCAGGCCCGATGCCGCCCAGAATGCCGAAGATGAGCTGCAGGAACACCGGCGGCTTGAACATGCCGCGGTCGATGCAGTGCGCGAGATTGTAGAGATGGCCGGTATCGTAGCACTCGTGCTCGAACTTCACGCCGTGGCCCTCGCCCAGCGTCTTGTAGACTTTCTCGATGTCGCGGAACGTGTTGGGAAAAATATAGCCGTCCGAATTGGTGAGGTAGCTCTCCTCCCAGTCGTACTTCCAGTCCTTGTAGCGCTTCGCCATCGGATAGAGCGCGAAGTTCATCGAGCCCATGTTGAGCGAGCACATTTCCGGCGAAAGCTGGTTCGCCGCCGAGATGCGCTGATCGACGGTCATGGTCACGGCGCCGCCGGTGGTGATGTTGATGACGGCGTCGCAGGCCTGCTTGATGCGCGGCAGGAACTGCATGAACACGGCCGGGTCCGGCGACGGCCGCCCATCCTTCGGGTCGCGCGCGTGCAGATGCAGGATCGCGGCGCCGGCCTTGGCGGCATCGATCGCCTGCGTCGCGATCTGGTCGGGCGTGATCGGCAATGCGTCCGACATGGTCGGCGTGTGGATCGAGCCGGTAATCGCGCAACTGATGATGATTTTTGCCACGGTTTTCCTCCGGTATAATCGTTCAGATGTTTGGCCGCGTCCGGCGCGGCGCTACCTTGTTCGATGACGACGCGCCGTTCAAGCGGAAAGACTTGCCAGCCGAAACGCTCGACGATGAGGCCCCAGATGCCCTTCGGCGCCCGCAGCATGACCACGATGGCGACGACGCCCAGCATCATCAGGTAGAGCGTGCCGAGATCGGCCAGCGTCTGGCGCAGCAGGAAGAACACGATGGTGCCGACGATCGGCCCTTCGATGCGGCCGATGCCGCCGATCACGGTGATGAAGATCACGAACGCGGTCCAGTCGTTGACGCTGAAGGCGGCGTCGGGCGAGATGCGCAGCTTCTGCAAAAAGATCAGCGCGCCGACCATGCCGGTGCCGAACGCGGTGATGATGTAGACGAGAAATTTGATCTGCCGCACGTCGACGCCGTTGCTCTGCGCGGCAAGCTCGTTGTCGCGAATGGCCTTGAGCGCAAGCCCATAGCGCGAGCGCAGCAGCAGCACGATGAGGCCGAGGATCGCCACCGCGAGCGCGAGCGCGATCCAGTACATCAGGAATTCGCGCATCTGCCGCGACGGCGCGATGGCGATCACCATGCCGGCCGGCAGGCTGATGCCCGAACCGCCGCCCAAAATCGAAACCTGCGAGGCCAGAAGGCGGAAGACCTCGGCCACGATCCAGGTGCCGATCGCAAAGTAGTGGCCACGCAGGCGGAAGATCAGGAATGCGACGGGAATCGCGACGGTGGCGGAGATCACACCTGCAATCGGGATGGCCCACAACGGCGAAATGCCGACAATGATCGCCAGCGCGAACAGCAGATACGCACCGAGGCCGACATAGGCCTGCTGGCCGACCGAGACGAGGCCGGCGTAACCGGCGAGCAGATTCCACAGGCTCGCCAGCGCCACATAGGCGTAGATTTCGGCGAGCAGCCGCAGATCGTCACGCCCGCCCCAGAACGGCGCCAGCCGCGAGCGCGATCACAGCGATAGCGCAGAGCACGGTGCCGATACGGCTCGAGCGGTTGGCGAATTCGACGCGCACGCTCATTCGTGCACCTTTGGAAACAGGCCTTCCGGCCGCACCGCGAGGATGACCAGGAACGCCAGGTGTCCGGCCAGAAGTTGCCATCCGGGATCGAGATGCGCGCCGATCGCCTGTGCAACACCAAGGATGACGCCGCCGGCGAGCGTGCCCCAGAGGCTCCCAAGCCCGCCGATGATGACCGCCTCGAAGCCAAAGATGAGGCGCGCCGGCCCAATCGCAGGGTCGAAATTGGCGCGCACCGCAAGGAACACACCAGCGATCGCGACGACAGCGAGCGACAATGCCATCGCCAGCGCAAACACGTGGCGATTGTCGAGACCCATGAGCTGCGCTACCGAGGGATTGTCGGCGGTGGCGCGAAAGGCGCGCCCGAGCGCGGTGCGATAGAACACGAACTGCAATACGCCGATCACCGCAACGGCGACGATGAACTGAATGAGCGGCAGCGCGCCGACATAGACGCCTTCAATCAGCCGAAACGTCGCGACCTCGACATCGCCCGCGAGAAGCTTGCGGCTGTCGGCGGTGAACAGCGCCAGCAGCCCGTTCTGGATGATGACGGATAGGCCGAACGTCACCAGCAGCGGCGGTAACAAGTCGTCGCCGAGCGTGCGGTTGAGCACAAGCCGCTGCAGCGCGTAGCCGAGCGCGGCCATCAGCGGCACGACGATGATCAACGAGGTGAGCGGGCCGATGCCGAGCGTCTCGGTCGTCACCAGCGCGACATAGGCGGCGAGCACGATGAGATCGCCATGCGCGATATTGACAAGCCGCATGACGCCAAAGATCAGCGACAGCCCCGCCGCGAACATGGCGTAAAGCCCGCCGACCAGCACGCCCTGCAGGATGACGTTGAGCCAGTCGAGCACGCGTCACACCCCGAAATACGCCGCGGAAATCGCCTCGCGCGTCAGGCTTCCGGCCGCTCCCGAGAGCGCCACGCGGCCTTCCTGCAGGCAATAGACGCGCTGCACGGATTTCAGCGCCTGCACGATGTCCTGCTCGACGATGACGAGAGCAGTCCCCTCGGCGCGGATCGACGGCAACCGCGCATATATCTCGCGCACCACGATGGGCGCGAGGCCGAGGCTGATCTCGTCGCACAGCAGCAGCCGCGGATTCGACATCAGCGCGCGGCCGATCGCGACCATCTGCTGCTGGCCGCCGGAGAGCGACGTGCTCGGCATGACGCGGCGCTCGGCGAGGATCGGAAACAGTTCATAAATGCGTTTGAGATTCCACGGCCCGGCCCGTTTGAGCTGGCCGCCGATCAGCAGGTTCTCCTCAACGCTGAGCGATGGGAACAGGCCGCGCCCCTCCGGCACGAGCGCAATGCCGCGCGCGGCAACCGCGTAGGCGGGCAGGCCGCCGATTGCCGCGCCGTCGAACACGATCGCCTCGGGGCGCGACCGCATCGTACCGGCGATGCTTTTGAGGAGCGTGCTCTTGCCCGCACCGTTGGCGCCGATCACGGCCACCGCTTCGCCGACTGCGACCTCCATGGTGATGCCGAACAATGCCTGAAAGTCGCCGTAGAAGGCTTCGAGGCCGCGCACGGCGAGGAGCAGTGCGTCAGGCATCGGCCTCGATCCCGAGATAGATTTCGGCGACGGCCGGGCTGCGGATTACCGCCTGCGGATCGCCCTCGGCGATAAATCCGCCGCCATGCAGCACCACCAACCGGTCGACTGCCGCGACCAGCGCATGCACGACGTGCTCGATCCAGATGATCGAGACGCCAGTGCGGCGCAGCTCGCGGATGAGATCGACCAATGCGACACACTCGTGCTCGGTGAGCCCGCCGGCAACCTCATCGAGCAGCAATACGCGCGGCGAGGTCGCTAGCGCACGCGCAAGCTCCAGCCGCTTGCGGTCGAGCAAAGTGAGACTGCCGGCGACACGGTTGGCTTTGTCGGCAAGGCCGCATTGCGCCAGGATGTCCATGCAGCGAGTATAAACGTCGCGCTCCCGGCTACGGTCGCCGAACGCCGCGGCGACGACGAGATTCTCGAACACGCTCATGCTGCCGAACGGCTGCGGAATCTGGAACGAGCGCGCGATGCCCATGATGCAGCGCCGCGGCGGCGGCATGCGCGTGATATCCGTTCCGTCGAACACCACGCGGCCGCCGTCGGGCGCGACGGTGCCGGTCATGATGCCGAACAGCGTCGTCTTGCCGGCGCCGTTCGGCCCGATGATGCCGAGCGCCTCGCCCTCCGCGAGCGCGAGATCGATGCCGTCGGCGATGACGATCGCGCCGAATCGTTTTGAGATTTTTTCGAGGGAGAGTATGGGCATCACACCCCAACTTCCTCATTGTCATGCCCCGCGAAGGCGGGGCATCCAGTAAACTCCGCACAGGAGGTCTGTCGCAAAGCGTCCGTGGTTACTGGATCATCCGCCTTCGCGGATGATGACAGGGAGTGAAGTGTACGCGAGGAAATTACCCCAGCAGCTCCAGCTTGCCGCCGACGGGGATGTTCGGCGCCGGCTTGTTGGCGGTGATGACCAGCTCGAACTCGCTGCCCTTGCGCTGCCATTGGCCTGCGACGAGCGGCGTCTTGCTCACGTTCTTGACCGGCTGGCCGGTCCACTTCACCGGGCCGACCATCGAGTTGTAGTCGGTGGCGATGATCGAGCTCAGGATCGATTTCGGATCGAGCGCCTTCGTGCGCTTCAGCACGTCGATTGCGATCTCGAACAGCGCGTGCTGGTAGCCGATCGGCTGCGTCCACGGCCGCTTCGTCGTATCGACGAATTGATCGGTGAGCTGTCGCGCGCTCTGCCCGGTCAAGCCGGACTTGTAGGGATAATTGGGCGTCCACCAGATTTCGGTCGTCAGGCCGTTGCCTCGCGGACCGAGTGACGCGACCACCGATGGAAACAGCAGCGCCTTGCCGATGGTTACGATCTTGGGATGGAAGTTCTGCTGCGCCGCCTGCGACCAGAATGTCGCGAAGTCCGGCGGGATCATGTTGCCGACGACAATCTCGGCGCCGACATTCTTGAATTGCGAGATCTGCGAGGTGAAATCGTTGTTCATCACCTGATAGCGGCCGGGGTCGGTGAGCTTGTATCCGGCCTTGGTGAGTTCTGGCGGCAAGCCGCGCTGCGGATCGCCCCAGGCGTTGCCGTCTGCGTCATTTGGAAACAAGCCGCCAATGACTTTGTTTGTGGACGCGCCATCCCACATCGCGAGGTAGGCGGCGATGACGTCCTCGAGTCCCCAGAAGAAATGGTAGGTCCAGGTGAAGCCCTTCTTCGGGTCGCCGTTGCGGCCGAAGAAGTAGGGCTGCCATGGACAGTTCGTGGTGATGCAGGGCACCTCGTTGACTTCGGCCTGGTCCGCCACCGGATTGGTGGTGTCGGGCGCCGACGAGGCGACGATGAGGTCGACCTTGTCGCGCAGGATCAGTTCGGAAGCGACCTCCGAGGCGCGCGTGCCGGTCGACTGGCTGTCCTTGCTGATGATCTCGACCGGATAGGTCTTGCCACCGCTGGCGAGACCCGGGGCCAGAATGGTTTTCATCTGATCGAGAATGAAGCCGTCGGCCTCGCCGAAGCCGGCGAGCGGCCCGGTCTTCGGGCTGACGTGCCCGATCTTGATCGTCCGCGACTGCGCATTGGCCGGAATCACGCGAAGGATGGCGGGCGCGGCGAGCACACCGAGGCCGCCCTTCACAAGGTCGCGGCGATTCATCGTTCCGTTGTCTTGCGCAGTCATGTGAGCCTCCTTCGGGGTCAAACGTCGCGCGTCTTCTTGAGGTGCTGCACCACCCGGGAGCGCAGCGCGGCCTGCTCCTCGGCGGTCCATTTGCGAAAACCTTCGCCGGATTTGAAGCCGAGTTTGCCCGCCGGCCACAAGCTTTTCCAGATAGGGCGACGGCCCGGGCCGGTTGTCGATCGCCGGTAGCACAGTGTTGTGGATCGCGAGCGTCAGGTCGGTCCCGACCATGTCGGCGTTTTCAAGGGGCCCGAGCACGGCGAGCCGCCGCCCGAACGCCGCCTTGATGACGGTGTCGACGGTCTCGGCATCGCAGATGCCGTTTTCGACCAGCGAAATCGCCTCGCGCCACAGCGCGTGCTGCAGCCGGTTGCCGATGAAGCCGGGCACGTCCTTCTTCACATGCGCCGGCTTCTTGCCGGCGGCGGCGTGCAACGCCATGGTCCATTCGATTGCCTGCGGCGAAGTCCATTCCGTGCCGATGACTTCGACCAGCGGGACCAGGAACGGCGGATTCCACCAATGCGTTCCGAGCGCGCGCGAGCGTTCGCGCAGCCCTTGCATGATCGACGTGATGGGAATGACCGAGGTGTTGCTGGCAAGGATTGTGTCGGGTCGGGCGTGACGCTCGATCTCGGCGAACAGCTTCTGCTTCAGCGGCAAATCTTCCGACACCGCCTCGACCACGTAGTCGGCCTCGCGCACGGCTTCGGCGAGATCGGCGCATAGCCGCACGCGCTCGACCGCTTTCTCATCATCACCGAGATCGCGCAGGTTGGCGGCAATCCTCGTCTTCGCCGTGTCGAGGTTTGCCTTGAACGAATCCGTAATGGTCACATCGTGGCCGGCGAGCGCAAATACCTGCGCGATGCCATGGCCCATCAGGCCGGCGCCGACGACGGCGATGCGCGCCTTCGCCATTGTCAGCCCGCCGTATAGCCGCCGTCGGCGTAGAGGATGTGGCCGGTGTAGAAATCGGACGCCTTGGAGGCGAGGAACAGCAGCGGGCCGGCGAGATCGGCGGGCTCGCCCAGCCGGCCTTTCGGCACGCGCGTGATGAAGCCCTTGCGCACGGTCTGCGCCCGCTCGGTGTCCTCGTACATCCAGGCGGTGAGCGCCGAGCGGAAGACCGTCGGCCCGAGCGCGTTCACCGTGATGCCGGTGTCGCCCCACTCGCAGCCGAGCGCCTTGGTGATGCCGTCGATCGCCGACTTCGACGCGCAATAGGCCGTATAGCCGGCGGGATGGCCCAAAAGCCCGCGCGCCGACGACATGAGGATCACCTTGCCGCCCGGTGTCCGCCTTTGCCTGCTTGAGCATCTGCCTGCCGGCCGCGCGCGCCATCAGCCACGACTGCGTGACATTGGCATCCATGACGTCGAGGAAGTCTTCGGCCTTCTGGTCGACGATCTTCGACACTTTGTTGAGGCCGGATGCGCACACCAGAATGTCGACGCGGCCAAATTTGTCGACGGCCGCCTTGACGATGGCGTCGCAGTTCGCCTCGCTGCTGGTGCGCTTGGCGACCACCTCGACCTTGGCGCCGAGGCTTTCGCATTCGCCGGCCACCTTCTTGAGCTCCGCCGCATTGCCAGCCGAGACCACGACGTTGGCGCCCGCGCCGGCAAGAACCTTCGCGGCGAGCGCTCCGAACGCGCCGGATGCCCCGGTGACGATCGCGGTCTTGCCTTTGACATCGAACAGCGAGAGCGGGTTTTTCAGAAAATCTTCGGACATGGATACTCACTCGTTCGTCATGTACTCCGCTCACCGCTGAGGTGGCGAGCGAGGCGAGCCTCGAAGGGCGACTTGCGCCTAAGCGTCGCGGCCAGCGCTCCTTCGACGGCCGCTGCGCGGCCACCTCACCGCGATGACGGAGTGGAGACATTGCAAACTGCTTCACTTCACCGGCGCGACCGCGACGAAGATCGTGCACACCTCGTTGCCGCGATTGATGATCTCGCGGCTCTCGTTCGGCCCGATCACGCAGGAATCGTTCTTCTTCAGCGACCGTCTCCTTGCCGCCGACGATGACCGTCAATTCGCCTTCGAGCACGAAATAGATTTTCTCCGGCGGCGATGCGTCGGGCCCGGCACCGCCGCCCGGCAGGAAATGCGAGACGCCCGAACGACCAGCGTCTGCGTGCCGCCGGCTTCGGCGCCGAACAGGCGCAGCGAGTTGATAGTCGCGATGGTTCGGCGCCTCGTAGGACTTGGCTTCGGCGAAACGTTTGACCTGCATCAGAACTTCTCCCCCTTCTCGATCCGGTAGGCGCCCTTCGGGTCGACGATGGCGACGAGCCGGATGATGCAGCCGTCGCCGCGGTCCCAGTTCCAGGGAAAGAACGCGAAGGTGCAGCGCCGTCCCGGTGACCTTGTCGATATCGCCGCCGACATTCTCGATGCCGAGGATGCCGTTCTTGAACAGGATGCGGTGCACCGGCTCCCATTCCGGAAAATCATCCTTCCAGTCGCGGCCGCCGGACCATTTCTTGTATTCCTCGGCGAGATGCGGATGCAGCGGCCCGTTGCGCTGCGGGCCGATGGCGGTCGCGAGCGGATGATCGTTGGCCTGCGTGTCGTGGCCGACGACCTTCACCTTCTTCTCGACGAACCATTCGCCGGCCGACGGCACAAAGCCCGGCGCGCGGCAGAAATAGTCCTCGCTGTCCTCGTAGAGCTTGTGCCAGCCGGTGTTGACGATGACGACATCGCGCGGGCGCACGATCTTGCCGGCGGCCTTTTCCAGATCGTCGTAGGTGATCTGCTCCCACTTCTTTTTCGGGATCGAGATGACGATGCCGGAGCCGAAGAAATGCGGCAGCGGCACCTCGTCGATGAACGGCGTGCCCTGCACCACGTGCGCGGGCGCATCGATGTGCGTGGTGTTGTGCATCGAGGTCGTGATGCGCTGCGACAGCACGCCCGACTTCGCCATGTAATGGATGCGCTCGATCTTGACGTCTTCGAAATACGGCCAGTTCGGCGACTGGTAGCCGAAGCGATGGGACAGGTTAAAGAACTCGAGCCCCATCGTGTTGTCGAGGTTTTCCTCCAGCATCACGCCGCGTATTTTTTTCGCCAAAGCTGTTCCTCCCGACCTGCAAAACCGTCAGATTTCACTCCATTGTACGTTTCTAGCCAATATCGGCTATAGGGTACAGGCCGTCGTGGCCGCCGCGGCGCCAAGTGTTTCCGGGGGAATGAATGGTCAAGAAAATCGCGCTCGAAGAGCATTTTTTGTCACCCGGATACGAAGATTATTGGCGGACCACGATCGGCGACGTCGACCCGAAAATCCTCGGCGGCCTGCTGGCGAAGCTGACCGACTTCGGCGACATGCGCATCGAAACCATGGACCGCGCCGGCATCGCGCGAGCGGTACTGGCGATTGCCGGCCCCGGCGTGCAAAGCGAGCGCGACACCGCGACGGCGCGCCGCAGGGCGCAAGAGTTCGAACGACTTTCTGGCGCGCGAAATCCAGAAAAAGCCGGATCGCTATTCCGGTTTCGCTCACCTCGCCATGCAGGACCCTGCCGCCGCCGCCACCGAACTCGAACGCTGCATGCGCGACCTCAAATTCTGCGGCGCGATGATCAACGGCCACACCCACGGCCAATATCTCGATCACCCGTCGCTCTATCCATTCTGGGAGCGCGCGCAGGCGCTGGGCGCGCCGATCTACATTCATCCGACCGATCCGATCACGCCCTCCCCTGCGCTCGACGGCTACAACGGCCTGCGCCGCGCCACCTGGGAATGGGGTTTCGAGACCGGCTCGCATGCTCTTGCGGCTCGTCTATGGCGGACATTTCGACCGCTTTCCCGCGCGCCAAGCTCGTGCTGGGCCATCTCGGCGAGACGCTGCCGTTCCTGCTCTGGCGCTTCGACAGCCGCGCAAAACTCTACGGCGTCAAGCTCGCCAAGCGGCCATCGGAATACATCAAGCAGAATATCATGGTGACGATCTCGGGCATGTTCTCCACCGAGCCGCTCAACTGCACCATCGCCGCGCTCGGGCAGGAGCATGTGATGTTCTCGGCCGATTATCCGTTCGAATCCTCCGACGAGGCCGGCGAGTTCATGGATCACACGCCGCTCGCGGAAAAGGTGCGCGAGGACATTGCCTACAATAACGCGGCAAAATATCTCGGCTTGACCAAGAGCTGACGCGCAAAGCGCTGTCGGTCTCGACGAATGCCTTCATGAACACCAAAGTTCTCATCATCGACGTGCACGCCGAAATCTATGCCGAACGGCTGCATCGGGAATTTCCCGATCTGCAAATCATCGCGGCGCACGATCATTCCGAGCTGCCGGCCGATCTGTCCGGCGTCAATGTCATCATGTCGTTCGGCCTCGCCATCACCGACGACATCATCGCGCGCTCGCGCGCACTGAAATGGATTCAGTCGCTCGCGACCGGCGTCGATCATTTCCTGCGCTGCCCGTCGCTCAAGCCGGACGTCCTGATCACCAGCGGGCGCGGCATTCACGGTCCGCCGATGCGCGAGGCCGTGCTCTACATGATGATGGCGATCAGCCGCGACGCGACGCGTCAGGTCGGCGACAACAAGGCGCATTTCTGGGAGCGGCGGTTCTGGAACCTGCTCTATGGCAAGACTGCGGTGATCGTCGGCATCGGCGTCGTCGGCATCGCCATCGCCGAAGCGCTCAAGGCGCTGGGCATGCGCGTCGTCGGCGTCACGCGCACGCCGCGGCAAATCGCGTGTTTCGACGAAATGATTCCGACAAGCCGGCTGCCCGACGCCGCGCGCAAGGCCGACTACCTGATCAACGTCGTGCCGGCGAGCGACGAGAACGCCGAGCTGTTTGGCCGCGACGTTTTCGCGGCGATGAAGCCGACGGCCTATTTCATCAACGCCGGCCGCGGCCAGACCGTCGACGAGGCCGCGCTGCTCGAAGTCTTGCGCGAGCGGCGTATCGCCGGCGCTGCGCTCGACGTGTTTCAGGTCGAGCCTTTACCCGCCGACAGCCCGTTCTGGGAGCTGCCGAACGTGTTCATCACGCCGCACGTCGGCGGCTACATCATCGAATACGAAGATTTGATCCTGCCGCTCATCGTCGAGAACATGCGGCTGTTCCTCGCCGGCCGGCAGGGCGAGATGCAGAATATCGTCGATCGCTAGCGCATGGAGGCTTCGATGCCCGCCGAAAAAATCGACGTGCGGCCGGAATGGTGGGACAACATTTTTGCCCCGAGTTCCTGCCTGGTGATCATCACCACCGTCGACAAGCAGGGCCGCGTCAACGCGGCGTCGTACGGCACCTGCACCCGCGTCTGCCACGATCCGGTCTACATCAGCTTCACCTGCGGCACCGGCAAGGACACCTACGACAACGTGCTCGCGACCGGTGAGTTCGTGGTCAACGTCGTGCCGTTCGAGCAGACGATGCTCGACAAGACCTTGATCTGCGGACTGCCGTTCAAGGGCGGCATCAACGAGCTGGAAAAGGCCGGCCTCACGCCGATCCCCTCCCGCGTGCTGCGCCCGCCGCGCATCGCCGAATGCCGCAGCCACTTCGAATGCAAGGTCGAATGGACCCACCCGTGGGTCTACCGCCTCATGGTCTGCGGCAAGGTCGAGGCCGTGAGCATCGACGCCGACTGCATGACCGACAACGGCTTCATCGTCTGGGACAAGGTCAAGCCGGCCCATTATTGCGGCATGCGCTACCAGGACCGCTTCGTGCCCGCCTACGACAAGCCGACCCGCGGTGTCTGGCGCTACGACGGCCGCGACGATGAATTTCGCGACGGCGAGAACTGGCGCACCGCATTCAAGAGCGTGGATTGAAGACAACGCACTGCCGTGCAGCGTCGCCGTGAACAGGCGCGATGGCCCGCGAATGCGTTCCGACCGCCTACAGCGACCGGGGAGCCTGTGCTAGAAGGTCGGGCCGGCGACGTTCCGAGCGGCGCCGGTCGGCAACACGGGTCAAGGGAGGGCGCCGAAATGGATCCGGTCAGACGCACCATACTGGCAACGGGCGCCGCAGCAACGGCGATGGCCGCCACGTCGGCGCGTGATGGCTCAGCCGGCGGAACCGCAAGCCGCGGCGGCGCGCTTCTACGAAAAAGGCCCCGTCCGAATCCGCTATCAGGAGGCCGGGACCGGCTTCCCGCTGCTGATCATTCCCGGCGGCGGCCTGAACTCGGTCATGGCGGGCCTGCTCACCGCGCCCTTCAATCCGATCGAGGAGTTCAAGGCCGAGTACCGCTGCATCACGGCGGACCTGCGCAACGCCAATCCCGGCCAGTCCTCCGGCCCGCTCGAGGTCGACCGGCCGTGGGATTCCTACACCGACGACCATCTCGGCCTGATGGACCACCTCGGCATCGACAAGTTCATGGTGCTGGGCTTCTGCATCGGCGGGCCCTTCATCTGGAACCTGCTCAAGCGCGCGCCCGATCGCATCATCGCCGCCGTGCCGGCGCAGCCCGTCGGATTCCGTCCGGAAAAGCCGACCTCATGTCTATGACAGCGGCATGAACGGCTGGGCGTCCGGATCTGGTCAAACGCCGGCCCGACCTCACGATGGAGACGGTCGAAAAATTCCTGACCAGGATGTTCCGCAGCAATGCCGACTTCGTCTTCACCGTGACGCGGGACTTCGTGCGCAATTGCCAGACGCCGGTGCTCGTCCTCCCCGACGATATCCCGGCGCATCCCTATGCGGTCGCCATGGAGTCCGCGATGCTGGCGCCGAACGCCGAAGTGAGCATGTTCCCGTGGAAGGAGCCGAAGGAACGGATTCCGTTGGCGGTGCGGCAGATTCGGTCCTTCCTGAAGGCGCACCGGCCCGCTTCGGCTTAGGAAGCCAAGCGCCACCGAGTGTCCGCCCCCACCCTTCTCCCCTACGGAAAGGGAGGGGACGGAAACGGTTTCAATCACAGTAGAATTATTGCAAAATCGGCCATTCCGGGCCGGCCCACGCCAAAAAGGGGATATGCCCCGCGCGACGCCTGCCCGGGCGCTTGCACGCGCCATTGAGGAGAAACGCCATGCCGCTCGCCCAGATCAAACTTCCGGTCATCCTTTTCGGGGCGGCGCAGCTTCTCAGGATCGCGGCGCGGCGAAACCCGGATTTCAAGGCGCGCCTGAAGGAGCGCAACTTCGTCGCCCAGATCATGACGCGCGACGAGGAAATCGGCCGCTGGTACGAGTTCCGCAACGGCAAGATCAAGTCGCGCTCCGGCCTGCACAAGAAGCCCGACGTCAAGCTGATGTTCAAGAACGCCGAGATCGGCGCCGGCCTGCTGATGCCGCCGATCAACTGGCTCAACCAGATCAACGCGCAGAAGGATTTCGTCCTCACCGTCGACGGGCCGGAAGACCTCACCAACTGGTTCGCGCAGACCGTCATGCTGAGCCAGTCGGCCGGCATGAAGATCGGCACGAAGCTCGACGACGGCACCATGCGCTATTGCAACATGACCAACGGCGGCCCGGTGTTCGTCTACGTCAAGGACGGCAAGATCGTGCGCATGACGCCGATCGACCTCACCGAGGACGACGGGCCGTCGTGGACCATCGACGGCCAGGGGCCAGAAGCTCACGCCGCCGCGCAAGACCACGCTGGCGCCGCACGGGCAGAACGCGAAATCGATCGTCTATTCGCCCGACCGCCTGCTCTATCCGATGAAGCGCGTCGACTTCGATCCCAACGGCGAGCGCAATCCGCAGAACCGCGGCAAGTCCGGCTACGTGCGCATCTCGTGGGACGAGGCGATCAAGCTCGTCACCGACGAGATCAAGCGGCAGAAGCGCGAATACGGTCCCGGCGCCATCACCTTCTCGCACGGCTCGCATCACACCTGGGGCAACATCGGCTACTACCTCTCGGCGCTGTTCCGCTTCGCCAATGCGGTCGGCATGACGCGCATCCATCACAATCCGGACTCGTGGGAAGGCTGGTACTGGGGCGCGGTGCATCACTGGGGCCACACGCTGCGCGTCGGCCAGTCGGAGACCTACGGCACCGTCGAGGACTGCCTGCAGAACTGCGACATGATCGTGTCGTGGGCGGCGGACCCTGAAAGCACGTCAGGCTCATACGGCGCGCAGGAAGGCACCGTGCGCCGGCAATGGCTCAAGGATCCGAAGCTCGCCATCAAGGTCGTCCACGTCGATCCGTATTACAACGCGACCGCGCAGTTCCTTCCCGGCAAATGGTTCGCGCCGAAGCCGACCACCTCGGTCGCGATGGCAATGGCGATCGCCTACGTGTGGATCAAGGAAGGCCTCTACGACAAGTCATACGTCGAGACTCACACCGTCGGTTTCGACAAGTGGAAGGCCTATCTCGTCGGCGACGAGGACGGCATCCCGAAGACACCGGAGTGGCAGGAGAAGGAAACCGGCGTCCCGGCGAAGGACGTGCGCGCGCTGGCGCGCGAGTGGGGCAAGAAGCGCGTCTATCTCGCGCCCGGCGGCTGGGGCAACGGCCATGGCGGCGCCTGCCGCAACCAGACCGGCATTCAATGGGCGCGGGTGATGGTGTGCCTCTCGGCGATGCAGGGCCTCGGCAAGCCCGGCTGCAACATGGGCAACCTGCAATGGGGCGCGCCGCTCGATTTCAATTTCTATTTCCCGGGCTACGCCGACGGCGGCATGTCGGGCGACCTCGAAAACACGTCGATGCCGGTCGAGCTCTACCAGCGCATGCCGCAACTG
Organism: uncultured Alphaproteobacteria bacterium; assembly: GCA_963730645.1. Classification (GTDB taxonomy): domain Bacteria; phylum Pseudomonadota; class Alphaproteobacteria; order Rhizobiales; family Xanthobacteraceae; genus BOG-931. Next base: position 54,154 of record CAVSSN010000001.1, read on the forward strand.
CCGACCATGAACTCCAACAACCAGCGCATCCCGCGCATCTTCGTGCCGGAGGCGATCCTCGACGGCAAGGCCGAGGGCTATCCGTGGGTCGGCAAGTCGATCGAGCACCAGTTCCCCAAATTCTCGTACCCGGCGCCCGGCCATTCGCCGGTGCACATGCTCTACAAGTACGGCGGCTCGATCCTCTCGACGATGAACAACACCAACCGCTGGGTGCGGATGTACCAGTCGCCGAATCTCGAATTCGTCGTCAACCAGTCGATCTGGAACGAGGGCGAGGCGAAGTTCGCCGACGTGCTGCTGCCGGCGTGCAGCAATTTCGAGCGCACCGACATCAGCGAATGGGCCGGCCTCGGCGGCTACGGCCATCACGGCCAGCAGCAGCTCAACCACCGCGTCATCGTGTTCCAGGCGCCGGCGATCAAGCCGCAGGGCGAATCGCATTCCGACTACTGGATCTTCAACGAGCTGTGCAAACCGCTCGGCCTCGCCAACTATTTTTCGGAAGGCTGCAACGAGATCGACTGGGTCAAGCGCGTCTATCTCGCGTCCGACCTGCCCAAGGTGATCTCGTGGAAGAAGTTCCTCAAGCGCGGCTACTACGTGGTGCCGTCCGAGAAGGAGAAGCTGCGCCCGCCGGTGTCGTTCCGCTGGTTCTACGAGAACCGCAAGAAGGACGTGCCGGAGGCGCAGCCGCTGCCGTCCGACTACACCGAGGAATATCTGCGCGGGCTGCAGACGCAGTCCGGCAAGCTCGAGTTCGAGTGCAATTCGCTCAAGCGCTTCAACGATCCCGAGCGGCCGCCGATCGTCAAATACGAGCCGTCATGGGAAGGCGCGCATTCGGGCGAGATGTTCGAGCGCTATCCGCTGCAACTGCTCACGCCGCACTCGAAATATTCGTTCCACACCCAGGGCGACGGCAAGGACTCGTTCCTGCTCAACATCGAGGACCATCGCGTCAAGGTCGAGGGCTACTACTACTGGATCATGCGCATGAATGCGGAAGATGCCAAGGAGCGCGGCATCAACAAGCATGACCTCGTCAAGGTGTTCAACGATCGCGGCGCGGTGATCTGCGCCGCGCTGCCGACGCAGCGCCTGCCGCGCGGCGTCGCGCACGGCTACGAATTCCTCCGCGGTCTACGATCCGATGGGCGAGCCCGGAAAATCCGTCGACCGCGGCGGCTGCCTCAACCTGCTCACGCCCGAGCGCACGCAGACGAAATCGACGCACTCGCTCGCCGGCGCCAATTCGCTGGTGCAGATCGAGCTGTGGGACCGCCGCATCGAGCACATGTCGGCCGCGTTCGCCGCGATGGAAAAGGACAAGGAAATCAAGCGCACGCTGCAGGAAGCGCATCTGGTGCCGGCGAAGTAGCCCTGCTGCATCGTCCCCGAAGGCGGACGATCCAGTAACCACCGACGTGCGGCAGGGCATTTCGGCCGCAGCGCTCGCGCGGCATACCTGGATGCACCACGCTTCGCGTCGTCCGCCCGCTGCGCTTCGCTCCGCGGCAGAGATAAAAGTACGGAGTAACAGAATGCAAAAATGGAATCTCATCATCGACGTCGCCGAGTGCACCAATTGCAATCTGTGCACGCTCGCGGCGATGGACGAATACGTCGGCAACGACTGGCCCGGCTATTCGGCGCCGATGCCGAAGCACGGCCACAAGTGGATCAATATCCTGCAAAAGGAACGCGGGCAGATCCCGATGATCGACATCGCCTACGCGCCCACCATGTGCAACCACTGCGACGACGCGCCGTGCATGAAGGCCGACACCACCGGCGCCATCAAGAAGCGCGAGGACGGCATCGTCATCATCGATCCGGTGAAGGCGAAGGGCCAGAAGCAGCTCGTCGCGGCCTGCCCCTACGGCCACATCTGGTGGAACGACGAGTTGCAGACCGCGCAGCACTGGAATTTCGACGCCCACCTGATCGACCAGGGCTGGACCAAGACGCGCGGCGACCAATCGTGCCCGACCGGCGCCATGCGCGCGATCAAGGTCGAGGACGCCGACATGGAGCGCATGGCGCGCGAGCAAGGGCTCGAAGTGATGAAGCCCGACCTCGAGACCAAGCCGCGGGTCTACTACCGCAACCTGTGGCGCTATTCGAAATGCTTCATCGGCGGCTCGGTCGCGCAGCAGGTCGGCGGCGTGGTCGACTGCGTCGAAGGGGCGGAAGTAAAGCTGCTCAAGGACGGCGCGCTGGTGGCGGAAACCAGGAGCGACAATTACGGCGACTTCAAATTCGACAAGCTCGGTGAAGGCTCCGGCCACTATGTGGTACAGGTTTTCGCCGGTCAGAAATCGAAGGTGCTGGAGGCCATTCTCGGCGAAAGCGTCAATCTCGGCGAGATCATGTTGTAATTCAGCTTCATGCCCAATTCATCGCCTACGCTCATCCTGCCCGCGCTCGGCAGCGTCTATGCGACGCTTGCACCGTTCGCCGAGGCGCTTTTGCGCGTCGTCGTTGGGCTGTGGATGGTCCCACATGGACTACGCATGGCGTTCGGCTTCTTTCCGACGACCGGGCTTCCTCATCGCAACGTCCACATGCTGGCGGCCGATCTCGACAAATGGGGCTATCGCCCCGGCTGGTTTTGGGCACCTTTGATCGCGGCGGTGGAGCTGATCGCGGGCCCGATGCTCGCGCTCGGCCTGTTCACGCGCGCAGCCGCCGTGCCGCTCGTGCTGTTTCTGATCGTGACCAATTTCGAGCGCTGGCGCGTCGGCCGTTATTTCTGGAACAAGCTCGGCCTCGAATACACGATGATGTGGCTGGTCGCGACGTTGTATTTTCTGGTGCATGGCGGCGGCCTCTATTCGCTCGATCACTGGATCGGGCGCGAGTTTTGATTGCCGCCGTCAAATGCGCTACGCGTAGTCCCGACATTACGGAGACGAGACCTTGCCCTTCATCGAAGCAAACGGCGTGAGCCTTAGTTACGAGGTCGCGGGGACGCGCGGCCCGGTCATCGTGCTGCTGCACGAATTGGGCGGCACGCTGCATTCGTGGGACGCGGTCGCGCCGAAGCTTGCCGAACGCTTCCGCGTGCTGCGCTACGACCAGCGCGGCGCCGGCCAGTCCGAAAAGGTGCGCCAGGAATTCACCAACGACACGCTGGTGGAAGACCTCGAAGCGCTGCTCAAGGCGACCGCCCTCCCCGCGCCCTACCACTTCGTCACCGTCGCCGCCGCCGCGACGCAGTCGCTGCGGTTCCTCGAAAAGCATCCCGACCAGGTCGGCTCGCTCATCCTGTGCAATCCGGCGCCCGGCGTCGATCCGAGCCGCGCCGCCGCGCTCGACGAGCGTGCTGCATTCGCCATGCGCGAGGGCATGCGCGCCGGGCTCCCCACGACGCTCGATATTTCCTATCCGGCGACGCTCGGCGAACGCGCGGCCTACGAGACCTATCGCGGCCGTTATCATCGCCAACGATCCGGTCGGCTTCGGTTTCGGCTTCCGCGCGCTGGCGCGCACCAACATGCTGCACATGCTGCCGCAGATCCGCTGCCCGGCCATGGTCGTCGCCGGCCGCCACGACACGGTGCGCCCGCATGCCGGAAGCGCCGATCTCGCCAAGAAAATTCCCGGCGCACGGTTCGAGCTGATCGAGGCCGGGCACTTCATGCCGACGCAAGGCCCCGCGGCGCTGCTCGCCGTGCTGCGAAGATTTTCTCCCCAAGTAGCCCGCATGAGCGCAGCGACATGCGGGACCGCCGCCCCGGATGTCGCTGCGCTCATCCGGGCTACAATGAACAGTGAAAGCAACACCATGAAAACCAAAGCCAACGGCATCAATATCAATTACCAGGTCGACGGCCCCGAAGGCGCGCCGTGGATCGTATTCTCGAATTCGCTCGCGACCTCGATCGCGATGTGGGACGACCAGGCGGCGGCGCTAAAGGACAAATTCCGCGTGCTGCGCTACGACCAGCGCGGCCATGGCCAGAGCGACGTGCCGGACGGCCACTACGCTTTCGATACGCTGCTCGCCGACGCGCTGGGGCTGATGGATGCGCTGTCGATCAGAAAGGCGCATTTCGCCGGCCTGTCGATGGGCGGCGCGACCGCACTCGGCCTCGCCGAGCGCCACCCCGACCGCTTCGACCGCATCATCGTCTGCGACTCGCCGTGCCAGTCGACGCCGCAGAGCAGCCAGCAATGGCAGGAGCGCATCGCCATCGCCGAGAAGCAGGGCATCGCGGCGCTGGTCGAGCCCACCGTGTCGCGCTGGTTTCCGCCGGAGACCGTCGCCAAGAACCCGCCCCACCTCGACAAGATACGCCAGATGTTCCGCACCACGCCCGTAAAGGGCTTCATCGGCTGCGCCGCCGCGCTCGCCAACCACGACTACGCCTCGGCCGTCGCCACCGTGAAACTGCCGGTGTTATTTCTGTGCGGCGAGAAGGATGCGTCGCCGCGCCGCCATGCGCAAGCTGCAGGAGAAGCTGCCCGGCTCCCGCTATGCCGAAATGCCCGGCGCCGGCCATATCTCCAACATGGACCGCCCGGCGGAATTCACCAAGGCCATCCGGGATTTCATTGCAGCCGCGTAAACAGGCCCGTACGTCGTTGCAAAGCCGGCGAACCAGCTATACCTCGAAGGCTATGCCAGACCCTTTATGCGAAGGCGCGCATTGGGCATAATGGCGGTCCGAGCTTTGAAATCAGGGGCCCAAGCGCCCTGCGCAATCTTAACGGAGAAAACGTCATGGCCACGGTAACGATGAAGGCCCCTGCCCCCGCCGGGCTTTCCAACAAGGCGCGCGAGTTGATGGAGGCCATCAACACCGAGGCCGGCAAGCACAACGTCTGGGTTCGCACGCAGGCCAACGCGCCGGCGCAGAAGCCGTGGTTCAGCGAGACCAGCGGCGAAGGCTCGGGCAGCTCGCGACCGGCCGCGTCGCCGCCGCCCAGCTGAAGACCCAGCCATACATGTGGAAGTGGAAGGAATACAGCGGCTATCTCGACCAGATTTCCCAGATCGCCAGCAAGGCCGATGTTTCGCCGATCGAGTTCGCCGACCGCCAGAGCATCCTGTCTGCTCAACCCGGGCCTCAACGGCCGCCTGCAGGTGACCAACACCATCCGCTGCGCGATCTCGATCTACAACCCGGGCGATGTCGCACCGGTTCATCTGCATTCGCCGAACGCCAGCCGCACCATCCTTTCCAAGAAGGGCGGCTATACCGTCGTCGAAGGCGAGCGCGTAACCGCGAACCGCGGCGACCTGATCCTGACGCCGAACGGCACCTGGCACGACCACGGCAACGATTCCGACGAGCCGTGCATCTGGATCGACACGCTCGACTGGCCGCTGATGGAATTCCTCGATGCCGCCTGGGTCGATCACAACATGCCGGGCGCGCAGGGCAACAACAACGTCCAGCCGGTCACCTTCACCGAGGGTTATTCGCGCGCGCTCTACGGCCACGGCGGCCTCAAGCCGGCGTTCGTCAGCCACCAGCGCGGCGTCGGCCACGCTCCCGCGCCGCTGTTCCATTTCCGCGGCGAGGATGTGCTCGAGATGCTGCACAGCCTGCGCAAGGAGAAAGGCGACCCGCACGAAGGCATCAAGGTCGACTTCGTCAATCCGGTGACCGGCGAGGCGGTGTTCAAGACGCTGAACTATTCGGCGCAGCTGCTGCGTCCCGGCGAAGAGACCGAACTCAAGCGCGAGACCGCCGGCACCTACTACGTCGTGATCGAAGGCACCGGCGCCACCGAGGTCGGCGGCAAGCGCTTCGAATGGAGCCACAACGACCTGTTCGTGGTGCCGAACTTCCTGTGGCGCAAGCACGTCAATACCGGCAAGACCGACGCCGTGATCTACTCGGTCTCCGATGCCGCGCTGATGCAGAACATCGGCCAGTACTACGCGCAGGGCCGCGACAAGCACGGCAAGGTGACGGAGTTGCTGCAGTAACGTCGCGGTTACACAACGCTCCTCAACGTCATGGCCGGGCTTGTCCCGGCCATTCACGTCTTTGGGCATGCGTGCAATGAAGACGTGGATGCCCGGCACAAGGCCGGGCATGACGAGTCGGTGACCCGCCGCCCCATTGCTTATTTCTTCGGCGCGTGGTCGTGGATATGGCCGATCCTGTCACCGCAGCCGGCGCGGGTGGCCCAGTATTCCCAGGCGCGCCAGGTTTCCGGCGAGCTCGGCTTGTAGCCGGCGGCGCGCGCGGCGATCTCGCCTTGCGACAGCGGTATCGGCTCGCCGCCGAGGCGCATGGCGTTCATCTGCACCCGCGCGTTGCGCGGCAGATAGATCGACAGCCGCACCACCTCGATGATCGAGCGCGCCGCCGAGGCGAAGCCGTGGCCGCGCATCAGCGCGACGGCGCCGCCGGCCATGCATTTCGCCAGATCGCGGCCCTGCGCCATGTTGGTGACGAGCAGATTGGTGTCGCCGAACTTGTCGCGGATGTCCCACACCGGCACCTTGCCGCCGATGAAGCTGCCGGAATGGATCACCGGCTGCAGCGGCGTCGAGACGAGGCCGAACGGCAGCGTGTCCTCGGCATGCGCATGCACCACCGCCGTCACTTCGGGCTGCGCCTCGAAAATGGCCGCATGGATGAAGCGCTCGAGATAGGGCTGGCGCTTGTCGCTGACCGGCTCGCCTTCCTGGTCGAACTCGATCAGGTCGTGCTTGTCGACCAACTCGGGCGCGAGCGAGCGCGACAGGAAGAAGCGCTTCGGATTGTCGGGATGGCGCACGCTGATGTGGCCGTAGGCGTCGACCACGTCTTCATTGGACAGGATGCGATTGGCGACCACGAGATCGCGCAGGATGTCGTCGACTTGGCTCATTGTTGTTGTTTCCGGATTGAGAAATGTATGGGCGAATCAGCTGTAGGTCGGCACGAACAGGTCGTCGGCCTTGACGCCCCGTTCGGTCAGCCCGAGCGTCTGCTGATAGAGGATCAGCGCTTCGATCGTGCGGCGATTGGGCTCGACGCCGTAGGGCCACGGATCGCCGTTGAAGACTTCCCAGATGTCGTCGATCTCGCGCATCAGGAACGGCGTCATGTAACGCACGGCGCGCAGGTTGAACATTTTTTGCAGCGCGATCTTCTTCGATTTCACGAACGCGTCCCACAGGCTCGTCGCCACGAACGGATATTGCTCGTACACACTCTTCTTGATCGCGACGAGGTGCATGATCGGATAGATGCCCTTGCGCTTGTAGAGGTCCTTGTCGACCTCGACGAAATTCGGGAACAGCCGCACGATGTCCGGATTGGTGCGGATTTCCTCGGGCAGGCTGGTGCCAAGCGTCGCGTCGATCTCGCCGTCGGCGAGCATCTGGCCAAGCGTCTTGCCGCTGTGATTGTTCACGATCGACATCTTCTTGAGCAGCGGCAGCACGGTCGGAGCTGCCGTGCGCGCCGGTCTCGTTCATCGCGCTCTGGACCCAATGGACCTTGGTCAAATCGACGCCGAATTCGTGATGCAGCATGCCGTTGATGAAGATTGCCGCCGTCATGGTGTAGAGCGGCACGCCGATGCGCTTGCCCTCGAGATCCTTCGGCGTCTTGATGCCGGACTTCTTGTTGATGGCAATGAAGCCCATCCGGAATGCGATCGACGGGAACACCGGAAGGGCGACGAACGGACACTCGTTGCGGGTAAAGCGCTGAGTGAATTCGGACAACGAATATTCCGACGCATCGAATTCCTGGCCGCCCGACATGCGATCGAAGATCGGGCGCGGCTGATCGATGGCGATGAAATTGAGATCGATGCCGTCCGGCTTGACCTCTCCGGTGTAGAGCGGCTGCATCCGGTCATAAAGGCCCGACGCGAACGAAAGTTGCAACTTGGGCATGGGCTCCTGATCCTCCGTATTCTTGCAGGCGGCCGTAGCGTTAGCATGCCGCTGCAGGGGCCGGAAGCCCGCCGTCAGTGCAGCTCTTTACGGAGAATTTTCCCGATATTGCTCTTCGGCAGCGTGTCGCGGAATTCGATCAGCTTGGGAATTTTGTAGGCGGTCAGATTGTCGTGGCAGTATTGGCGCAGCGCCTTTTCGGTCAACGCCGGATCGCGCTTTACGACGAACAGTTTCACCGCCTGCCCGGTGCGCTCGTCAGGCACGCCGATCGCCGCCGCCTCCAGCACGCCGGGGTTCAGCGTCACGACGTCTTCCACCTCGTTGGGGAAGACCTTGAAGCCGGACACGATGATCAAATCCTTCTTGCGATCCTGCAATTTCACATAACCTTGCGGATCGATCATGCCGATGTCGCCGGTTTTGAGCCAACCGTCGTCCGTGATCACCATTTTGGTCTCGTCCGGACGGCCCCAATAGCCTTGCATCACCTGCGGCCCGCGCACCCATATTTCGCCGGTCTCGCCGAGCGCGAGACATTGGCCCTGGTCGTCATGGATCGACACCTCGGTCGACGGCACCGGCATGCCAATGGAGCCGATCTTCGGCGCCGAGATCGGATTGATGCAGACCACTGGCGAAGCTTCGCTGAGGCCATAGCCCTCGACCAGCGCGGATTTCGTGATCTCCAGCCAGTGGGTGGCGACGCTGCGCTGCACGGCAGCGCCGCCGCCGATCGCGAACTTCAGTCCACGGAAATCGAGCTTGCCAAAATCAGCCGCATTCACCAGCGCATTGAACAGCGTGTTGACGCCCGACATCGCCGTGACGTTGGTCCGCGCCATGGTCGCGATCAGCCGGCGCAATATCGCGCGGATCGGGAACGAGCACGTTCAACCCGCCGAGCGATGCGAAGGTCAGCATGTTCGCCGTGAGCGAGAAGATATGGTAGAGCGGCAGCGGGGTGAGCACGCGTTCCGACGCCGGCTGCACGTGCATGCCGATCCAGGCGCGGCACTGCAGCGTGTTCGCGATCAGATTGCGGTGCGACAGGATGGCGCCCTTCGGCACCCCGGTCGTTCCGCCGGTGTATTGCAGCAGTGCAGGCGCGCTCGCGGCCGGTTTTTCATCCTCAAACATTGAACTTGGCGGCCGCTCGCAGGCGTCCTGTAGCATGGTGTAGCGGTCGAAATCCCAGTCCGGCACCGCATGGCGGATGTACGTGTTGGCGAAGTTGAACGCCCAGCGCTGCAATTGCGGCACCAGATCGCCAAGCCGCGCCACAACGACGTGCTTGACCGGCGTTTTGGCGACCATGGTCGCAAGCTTGTGAGCGAAATTCTCCATGATGACGATGATGGTCGCGCCGGAATCGTTGAGCTGATGCTCCAGTTCGCGCGGCGTATAGAGCGGATTGACGTTGACGATGGTCAGCCCGGCACGCAGCGCGCCAAGGAACGTCACCGGGTAGGCCAGCAGGTTTGGCAGCATGATCGCGATGCGGTCGCCCGGCTGGCATTCCGCTTCCTCGCGCAGAAAGGCCGCGAAAGCCCGGCTGTCGCGATCCCACTCGCCATAGCTGATCGTGGCGCTCAGGCAATCGAACGCCGGACGCTCGCCGTATCGCGTGCACGCATCGTGCAGCAGGGCGTGCAGCGACGGAAAGGCATCCGGATCGATGCTATGGGGCACGCCGGGCGGATAGGATTTGTGCCAGATCGCGTCAGACAAGTCGCGGCCCCTCACGTGTGCGTGCACTCTGACGCGTTCGCGCTCATGGCGTCAATGGAGCGCCGCAGCGCGGCGATCAGCGCGGTGCTGTACGGCAGATGCTTTTCCTCGGCATCCAGGATTGTCGTAAAGCCGCGCTTTTTCAGCGCCAGAATTTTTTTCTGCTCGTCGTCGGTCTCGAGACCGGCGGAATCGCAGACGATGTCGATCAGCCGATCCATGGCGTGCAAGCGCCCGAGCAGATAGTCGTTCTCGCGATAGGTCGCGCGAGAAGAACGACGCGAAATGCGAGAAACCGACGCCCTTGAGGCTGCCGATGCCGCTGAACTCGGTCAGCGTGTCGGCGTCGTGCGGACTGATGCGATCGACCAGAATCCTGTTGAATTCGCCGACTTCGCGCCAGGTCATGAGCGGGAACGTCAGCACGTCCCAGAACGGAAATCCGAGATAGTGTACGAGCACTTCGCGGCGCGCATCGGGATGCCACTCCCGCGGATCGGTAGAGGCAAGCAGCATGTCGACGTCGTTGGTGCAGGAATCGAGATCGATTTTCGCCGAAAGCCGCTCGACCAGGAGGTCAATCTGATCGCGATGCCGCTCGACGAAACGGCGGGCGTAGCCTTCGAGGTCCTCGGCATCGCGCGACGCCGGCGCGCTCGCAAACAGGCTGCCGACGAGGTCGCGCGTGGCGTCATCGAACGTCGTTATGTCCTCGCAATGATTGAGCACATCGAGGCAGTCGTAGAAATTCCGCTTGAGCCGATCGACGACCGCGCGGTCGAAGCCCGCGAAGTGCACCTTGTCGAACTCCTGATAAAGCCGGTTCTGGCCTTCGATCATGAAGTGCAGGCGTCGCTTGCGGTAATCGACGTCGAAGGCGAGCAGGAACTTCACCCAGCTCGGAATCCCATTGCCCGCCTTCGCGGTCTCGAGATGCACGGCGCGATGCTTTTCGCTGCCATAGCGCGTGTCGGACGCGACCGACCACGCGTTGATGATTTCCGCAATGGCATGGCCGAACGGCGATTGCGCCGGCACGCCGCGCAGCGACGCGATCAGGCTCGAGACGAACGCGCGGACCGACGCCATCTTGAGCCGGACATAGCCTTCGTAGGCAAAGCCGGCATTGGATCGCGACCTCGTTGTTGACGTTCTCGCGCCATGCGCGGATCTCTTCGGAGGTGATCGGCTTGTCGAATGACCCGGTTGCGATGTTCGAAACCAGTTGGCTGATATGCGGCCGCGCGTCCTCGATAATCGCCCGCACACGATTGATCCGATCGTTGTAATTGTTCACCCAGGTGAGTTCGTCCGTCACCGGCTCGGCGCTCGGCAGGTCCGACAGCGCGCCCTTGAGCGTGGTGAAGAATCCCGGGATTTCGCGGTGGATCGGGGCGTCGGGCGGCGCCGGATCGGGATCGATATAGACGAGCCGCCGGTCGACCTGGCGGTAGGCTGGCCGGCCGCGAATGGCGGAAATGGCAGCGCGGAACGGCCGGTTGTTGAGCACGCTGCCGTCGAGAAAGCATGCCGTGGTCGGATCGACGTTCATGCGCGTATAGGCCTCGAAATTGCGCGCGATGAATTCGCCGCGATGCGGCCAGGTGTCCCCGCGGCGTGCGACGAGCTCGTCCATCTCGCTGATCTGCGTCGGCGGGAAGGCGCCCGGGAATGACGAGGTCGCCCGCGCCGCGAAGGCCAGCGCCGGCGCGTTCTCGAAATCGAAATCGCTGATGACTTCGCCGTTCGCCCGCCGCTGGTAGCGGAACCGCAGCATGTGCCGATGCTCGCGCTCGTGGATGATCGGCGGATCGTGGATCTGCACCGGCTGCTGATAGCCGTAATGGTCGGTGACGGTGACGAAGAGATCGAGCCGCTGGCCGGACGGCATCAACGATGCCAGCGAATGCTTCGGCCGGCCCATGGCGGTGACCGCATTGTACATGAGCTCGGCCATGCGCGCGCCGCTCAGCGGCGGCTTGAACCATCGCGACCGCACGAACAGCGACACCTTGCGCCGCACTTCGGGGTCCTTGACGGCTTTCCAAAGCCCCGTGGCGCCCAGAAACCAGACGACGGGCGTGAGCAGAACCTTGCTGGTCACACGCGCGCGCGCTTCCGGCGCCAGCAGGTCGGTGACGTCGGCATGTTCGAGCCAGAGGTCGCGCAGCGCCCCCATCGGCAGATCGTGACTGAGCGCGCGCGCCAGCATCGTGCCGTTGATGCCGCCCGCCGAGGCACCCGCCACGATATCGACGATGACGCGCAGTTCGACCGTTCTGCACCCGATATCGCGCAGCAGCTCGAAGTAGATGGCATCGGTATCGTATTCGGGATCGCTGGCGTTGACCTTGTCGAAGAATGACGCCCGCGCGCGCTCGTCGCGATCGCGGATGGCATGCAGCACGCCCGAGGCGCGGACCAGCTTGAGGACCTCCTTGGTGATCCCGTGCATGTAGACGGCGAGCGACACGCCGCCGAAGCAGACCAGGGCGATCCGGAGTTCTTTCTCCTTCAACCTCTGTCTCCCCCCTGCCCCCGCAGGCTGTTGCCCGATCCGGTCTCCACCATGAAAGATCGATTCGATTAACGGCCAATTCTATTCACCCCGCGCCGGGCGGTCGAGGGCCGTTGTCCGCACACCGGCTTGTGAAGCAAGATGTCTCCATGCGCTACGACCTCCTGATCCGCGATGGACTCCTGCTCGACGGCAGCGGCAGCGCCGGCGTGCCGGGCGATATCGCCATCGCGGCCGGTCGCATCGCCGCCATGGGCCCGAAGCTTGAGGCGGAGGCCGCCAAAACCATCGATGCGGCGGGCCTGGCCGTCGCACCGGGCTTTATCGACATCAAGACGCACTCGGATTTCACGCTGCCGATCAATCCCAAGGCCGAAAGCAAGGTCCGCCAGGGCGTGACCACCGAGATCATCGGGCACTGCGGCTTTTCCGTCGCGCCGGCCCTGCCCGGAAAGGTCGAGCTGCTGCGCGATTATCTCAGCCCGAGCGCGCCGTGGCTGCCGTTCCGCGAGACCACGTTCGCCGATTATCTCGACACCTTCCCGGCAACCGCCGTCAACGCCGGCATGCTGGTCGGCCACAATACGCTGCGGCTGATGGCGATGGGCATGGAAGCGCGGCCGCCCAGTCCGGCCGAGCTTGCCCGCATGATCGGGCTTCTGGAGGAGGCGCTGGACGCCGGCGCGCTCGGTCTCTCATCGGGGCTTTTCACGGCGCCCGGTTCCTACGCCGCGGCCGATGAGATGATCGCGCTCTGCCATGTCGTCAAGCGGCACAACGGCGCGTACTTCACCCACATTCGCGACGAGTCGAACAAGGTGCTGGAGGCGGTCGAGGAGGCGATCCAGATCGCCGAGGTTTGCGGCGTTCATGTCGAGATCGTGCATTTCAAATGTTCCGGGCTCGACAATTGGGGCAAGGCGGCGCGAGCGCTCGGGATGATCGCCGCGGCGCGCGAACGCGGGCTTGATGTCGATTGCGATTCCTACCCGTACACAGCCGGCAGCAACCCGCTCAAGAACCTGCTGCCGCAATGGGTCCAGGCCGGCGGCGTCGCCGCGATGATCGCGCGGCTGGCGCTCGCCGAGACGCGCCGCGCATCCGCGCCGACATCGAGCGCGACGGCCTCAACAACTGGGGCCGAATGCCGTCATGGGATTGCGTGCAGATTTCGGTTTCGCCACACCTGCCGCAATTCGCCGGCCGCACCATCGCCGACCTTGCCGCAGAGCGCGGCCAGGACCCGATCGACACGCTGTGCGACTACCTCGCCGACGATCAGGGCGCGACCCGCGTGCTGGTGACCTCGATCTCGGAAGACGACGTGCGCGACATCGTGCGCTCGCCGCTCGCGCTGGTCGGCTCCGACGGCAACTGCGTCGCGGATTACGGCACCGTCAGCCAGGGCATGCCGCATCCGCGCTTCTACGGCACCTTCCCGCGCATCCTCGGCCACTACGTCGGCGAGCTCGATCTGCTGCCGCTGGAGAGCGCCATCCACAAGATGACCGGCGCGACGGCGCGCGCGCTCAAGCTGAAGGATCGCGGCCTGCTCAAGCCCGGCTACTGCGCCGATATCGCGATGTTCGATCCCGCCGACTTCAAGGACCGCGCCACCTACGCCGACCCGCACCAGTATCCGAGCGGCGCGCGCACGACCGTGATCGTCAACGGCACGATCGTTGTCGAGAACGCAACGCACACCGGCGCACTGCCGGGCCGAGTTCTTCGCCGTAGTACGGACGGCGGGGTCCGCTAGCCTAGTGCGCGGGCTCATCAATCGAGACTGGTGAGCAGAAGTCCGGCGATGTCCGCTTCAACCCAAAAACCGGCCATGAGTTGGACATCACGCCAATGGCCGCTAATCGGCCAGGAGCCGACGTGAGCGGGTGCAGCAACGTTGAAGCCGATTACTCGATCACCTCGTCGGCGATGGCGAGAAGCGTCGGTGGAATGGTGAGCTCGAAGGCTTTCGACGTGTTGAGATTGAGGGTCAGCTCGAATTTGGTGGGCTGCTGCACCGGAAGCTCGGACGGTCTTGCCCCTTTTATGATGCGGTCGACGTATCCAGCTGCTTGGCGAAAATTATCCACCACTCTCGGGCCGTAGGCAAAAAGTCCCCCGGCATCGACGTACTCACGCTCTGGATAAATTCCTGGCAGCCGGGCCGCAGTTGCATGAATCACCACCGCGACCCGTTCATTCCAAAACAACGCTTCAGGTAGGACAACCAGGGCCGAGACCTTCCGCCGGATCAGATTGCCGAGCGCTTCCGGGACTTCCATTCGGCTTTGGGCTTCGCCGGATTCCAACTTCAGACCAAGTGTGCGTGCCGCTTCCTCGGTAGCGTCGTATTGCCGTGCGCTATTCGCCGGATTCCACAGGACACCGACACGCTGCAGCCCTGGCACCACTTCCTTCAACAGCTCGAGACGCTTGGTGCTTAGTCCGATCGACTGCAGCGTGAAGCCGGTTATGTTTCCCCCCGGTCGTGCGAGGTTGTCTACGATCCCCTGAGCAACGGCATCGCCTATGGTCGCCATGACGATCGGAATGACCGAAGTGGCGTGCATTGCGGCGAGCGCCGCTGGCGCGCCCCCGTCCGTGACGATGACATCGACCGGAATACGCACCAATTCACCGGCGAGCGCGGGCAGCTTTGAAGGATCGCTGCGGGCGGAGCGAAATTCCGTAACGACTGTTTGGCCTTCAATATGCCCCAGCCTGCCCAGCTCTTGGCGAAAGGCTTCGAACAGGACGCTTGAAGCGTTGCCGGCGGTCGACAAGATGCCAATTGTTGTTCGACGTTTCGCGGGTTGCTGCGCCCACGCCATCGATGGCCACGCCGCGGCCACACTACCGATCAGCGTGATGAAATCGCGCCGTTTATGATCGAATTGCATCTCTGTCCCTAATCTAACGGGAGAGGCAGCATAGCGAATCGGTGAGGATCACGTCTGTGTGCCTATTCGATCACCTTGTCGGCGCGGGCGAGCACCGTCGCGGGTATGTCGAGGCCGAGCGCCTTGGCGGTCTTGAGGTTGATGCTCAGCTGGTACTTGGTCGGCGCCTGCACCGGCAGGTCGGCTGGCTTCTCGCCCTTGAGGATGCGATCGACGTAGCCGGCTGCCTGCCGGAACTGGTCGGTCCGATCGGGCCCATAGGAGATCAGGCCGCCGGCGGTGGCGAAGAGAGGTTCCCAGTAGACCGCCGGCAGCTTGTGCCGGGCCGCAAGCGCCACGATCAATTGGCGATGAACGAGCGACAGCGAGCTCGACGTCACGATCAGGCCGCTATTTCTCGGCGCGCAAAGGTCGCAAGGGTGGGCTCGATCTCGCCGGAGTCAGGCAGGTTGAGCGGGCTCACCTCCACGCCGACCAACCGCGACACGGACTGGATGACGGCGAATTGGGCGATGCCGGTGGATGTCGCAGGATCTCGAAGGACCGCCGCTCGCGTCACGCCGGGCGCGATCTCCTTGAGCAGCTCCAGCCATTTCGCGCTCAAATCGTACTCGAACACCATAAAGCCGGTGGCGTTGCCGCCCGGCCGCGCCAGGCTGTCGACGTAGCCGGCGCCGACCGGATCGGAGACGGCCACGAATACAATTGGCACGGCGCGCGTTGCTTGCAACAGCGGCACCAAACTCGGGGTGCCGACAGCCAGAATGACCTCGGGCGCAAGCGCGACCAGTTCCGCCGCGTATGTGCGAGCCTTATCGGCATCGGCCGCAGGCCAGCGATAGTCGATCTTGATGTTTCGGCCGTCGGTCCAACCCAATTGCTGCAGCCCTTGCAGGAATGCCGCCGTGTTGGGCTGCAAGCGCGGATCGCTTACATCCCTTTCGGTGCCTCCCCAAGCACTGCGATACGCCGCATTCGCTCGCCCTGTTGCGCCCGCGCCGCCAGCGGCCACGCGGCTGCGGCGCCGCCGAGCAGCGTAATGAACTCCCGTCTTCGAACTGCCATAGGCCCCCTCCAGCCGAAGATGCAGCATTCAATGCGCGACGATAGCATGCCTTAAAAGGGCCTCGTGTGAGCAAGATCACACACGCGCAAACCTATCCTTGTCAGGCCGCCGAGAACCGCTTTGGGTCGATGCTGTCGAAAAATCTTTTCTTGGGGCCGAACATATTTTTCTAGAAGCGCGGCGCGGTGGTCCGAAAACGATTTAGGGGGACATGTAATCAGTCGGATTTCCAATCGGCGGTCTTCGTAAGCTTTTTATGAGGCGTTGGTTTGCCGAATATCGATTTCGACAGGCGTACAGGGAAAATTTGCGGTCAGTTCCTTTTGGCCTTTTTCGATAGCATCGGTCATTCGCGACCGAGTTAGCCGGTTTTGCCTCCTGGTCGACTTCCGCTTCACTCCGAAATCGGACTTTTGACTGTCGGGCTGGCGACAATCGGAATCCTGTTGAACGATCGACACCAACGCGATTCACATTGCCAGCAGGATGATGCCCGACATCGCCAGCGAGCCCCAACCGCCCGTGACCAGGCAAATAATGGTGGAGCCTGCCGGCTCGATCCCCGAATGGTCGAAGCCGCCGATCAGTCCAGCGGCTCGACGCGCACGATCGCCGCGCCGTGGTTGTTGCCGACCCAGAGCACCGGCCGCGGCCCGCTCTCGTCGACGAAGACGCGGCGGATGTTGGTCGGGTGCGGCAGCAGATATTCCACGATCTCGTCCGTCTTCGGATTGAGCCGCGCGACCTGGTCGCTCAGCATCGAGCCGGTCCAGGCTTCGGTCGCATCCTTCGTGATCGCGACGTCATAGGGCGCGCTCCACGCCGTCGGCAGCTTCCACTCCTTGATGACCTCGGTCGC
The DNA here is from genome assembly GCA_963730645.1 of uncultured Alphaproteobacteria bacterium. Lineage (GTDB taxonomy): Bacteria > Pseudomonadota > Alphaproteobacteria > Rhizobiales > Xanthobacteraceae > BOG-931. Next base: position 71,086 of record CAVSSN010000001.1, read on the forward strand.
GGGATCGAACATCGCGATGTTGTTGCCGCCGTATTCGGCAAACCACAGCCGGTTCTGGTTGTCGACCCGGCCGCGCCGCGGCTTCGAACGCACCATCGGCGTGGTCCAGATCTTGGCCACGTTGGTCTTGGCATCGAGCCTGCCGATGCGGGTGTCGCCGAACGACATCATGTAGACGTTGTTGTCCTTGTCGGTCGGCAGACCGTAGCCGTGGATCTTCTTGCCGTTGGCGTCGGTCGCCTCGCCCATGTTCTCCCACTGGCCGGTCTTGATATCGAGACGATAGGCGTGACCGTTCTCGGTGTCGGTCATCCAGACCTTGCCGTCCACGTTCATGTGGGTCGGCGTCACCATGTTGGTCTGCGTGGTGAGGCCCAGCCATTCCTTGTTCAGCGGGTAGGCCGTGACGGTCTTGGTCTTGCGGTCGATCTTCGAAACGCCGCCCTGGTAGGACATGCCGACCCAGAGATTGCTGTCGGGATCGAGCTCGATATTGAGCGAGCCCTTCGGCTGCTCCGCGCGCAGCAATTGCAGCGGATAATCCGTCACCTTGCCGGTCGCGGGATCAAGCTCGCCGACCATCTCGTTGCCGAAGTCGGAATACCAGGCGTGGCCATCCGGATCGACGACGACATCGTGCGGCTGCGCTTCCTTTCGCGGCAGGTCGTATTCGGTGATGATCACGTGCGTGGCGCGGCCCTTCGGACGCGGCAGGGTCTGGAACGTAAATTCCTCGCGGTCCGGATTGCTCAGGCTGACGCTGGCCAAAAAATCCGCCGCCTGCTGCATCATGTTGGCCGCAACGCGCGGGCGCTCGCTGCGCGCGCCGCCGCTCACCAGCAATTGCGGCCGCGCCGGCACGCTTTCAGGTGCATAGCGGCCCATCCGGGCAAAGACGTTCTTCCATTCGTCGGCGCTGTGCGGCGAGGTGAACACGCGCTGCAGCGTGTGGCAGCCGACGCAATCGGGCAGGAACGATTTGATCTTGTCGTCGCCCGGAACGCTGTGGATCCATTCCGCATTGGAGAGCTGGCCGACGATGTTCCTCGTCTTGCCGAGCTTGAGGTCGGCCGTCGCTCCGTCGGCAGTCACATCGACCGTCTTCGGACCCGTCAGGATGTAGCCCGCGGCGCGAATGGTGAGGTTGTAGTGACCCGGCTCCAACTTGCCGTCCGGGAAGCTGAACTGTCCCTTGTCGTTGCTCACGACGGTCGTGGTGATGGTCGAGCCTTCCTTCTTGGCGCTGACCAGCACGCCCTCCATCATGCCTTCCTCGGTCGAGGACACCTGGCCGCCGAGCGACGCGGCTTGGGCCGGCGCGCCAACTGACATCAGGACCGCGAGAACACTTGCGAGACTGAGATACGCGACTGTGGATTTGGTGCGCATGGTCGCCTCCCTGGCAATAATTTGGACAGATTGTCGCACGTTTCGAGCCGGCCGCAGTAGCGCCTTCGGCGCCGAAAAGGCTAATCCTCCGCGACGAAGCCCGACGCCTTCACCACCGGCCCCCAGCGCGCGATGTCGGCCTTGACGGTTGCGGCGAATTGCGCCGGCGTCTGGACATTGGGATCGTTGCCGACCTTGGCCAGGCTGTCGATCATCTCGGGCGACTTCACTGCGGCCGCTATGGCGCCGTTGAGCGCCTCGACGATATCGGCCGGCGTTTTGGCCGGCAGGAAGACGCCGACCCAGGAGTCGATCACGACGTTGTAGCCCTGCTCCGACATGGTCGGCACATCCGGCAGGAATCGCGACCGTTGCGAGCCCGTCACCGCCAGAATTCGTATCTTTCCCGAATTCGCGAACGGCAGACGTCTCGCTGATCGGATTGACGCTCGCGGGCACATGGCCGCCGATCAGATCCTGCAGCGCCGGCGCGCCGCCGCGATAATGCACCGGCGTCATCGGAATGCCGGCTGCCTGCGCCAGCATCACGCCGGTGAAATGCGGCGTGCCGCCCGCCGCAGTTGTCGCGTACATCGCCGTGGCGGGATTGGCCTTGGCCCATTGCACGAACGCGCCCAGCGTCTTGACGCTCTCGGGCACCGCCGGGCCGATGATGTAGGTCAGCATCGACTTGGTGACGGGCGCAGCCGGAATGAAATCGTGTACCGGATCGTAGTTCAGCGACTTGAAGCTGTACGAATAGACCGTGATGGGAAAATCCGGCGTGAACAGCATCACGCTGCCGTCGGCTTCCGCGTTCTTGACGTATTCGACGCCGATCCGCGCCGCACCGCCCGTCTTGTTCTCGACGATGACGGTCGAGGCATAGGGCCCGCGCAGGTGATTGGCGAGGATGCGGGCGACGACATCGGTGCCGCCGCCCGGCGGAAACGGCACGATGATGCGGACCTGCTTCTTTATCACCGGGTTGCTGTCTTGGGCGATCGCCCGCCGCGGGGCTCCGGCGATCGCAAGCCCGCCCACCGAGGCGGCCAGCAGGCGGCGACGTGTCAGCATGGCGGATATCCGTCGTTAAAGCGCCCGCGAAGGCGCAGGCGCGGGGCAAATACTAGCACCGAGGGGGCGGTTAAACAGGTCGCATTTCAATTCGCGCCCGATCGGGCAATAATCCGCGCCGCACGCGTGGGGGGACCACGGCACGGCCGGACAGAACGTCCAGAACGCCCGAAGGGAGAACAGCATGTTGAGAGCCAAGACCAGCGCGCTCGTCGCCGCGCTATGCCTTGCCGCGGCGGCGCCGGCGATGGCGGAGGATATCCTCGTCACCCAGTACAAGGCCGACCCTTCGGGTGCGCCGTATGGCGTTGCGCTCGAAAAGGGCATTCTTCAAAAAGGCCGGGCCTCGATATCACCGGCATCGTCGCCGGCGCCGGCGGCGGCAGTTCGGTGCGCAACGCGCATGGCGACCAGCATCTCGGCTACGGCGACGTCACGCCGCGCCGCGTGATCACAGCGATCGACCAGGGCCAGGACGTCAAGATCGTCAGCATCACGCTCGCGCTCGCTCGCCGACCTTGTGCTGATCGTCATGCCGAATTCGCCGATCAAGACCGCGGCCGACCTCAAGGGCAAGAAGTTCGGCATCAGCAATCCGAAATCGCTCGGCGAGATGATGGGCGTGCTGGTGATGGAGCAGGCCGGCCTCAAGCAGGGCGACGTGCAAGATGACGGCGCTCGGCAGCCTCGGCGGCGCGCTCACGGCGCTGGAGAACGGCGTGGTCGACACCACGTCCATGCCCATCATCCTGTTCGCGCAGCGCGGCGGCGAAAGCAAATACCGCGTCTGGTCGGGCCGAAGGAGTTGCCTCTCATCCCTCCGCAGATCGGCATGGCCACCACCAAGGCGATCAAGGAATGGCCGCAGAAACTGCGCGCGATGCCGCAGGCGCGGCGCGAAGGCAGGCGAAGTTCATCTACGAGCACACCGATGAAGCCATCGAGATTCTCAGCAAGGTCTACGCGCCGCTGCCGCCCAAGGACGTCGGCATCATGGTGAAGGAGCTCGTCGAGGCGAAATTCTGGAGCGAGGGCCGCATCGAGATGCCGCTGCTCGAGCACACCGTGCGCGCGATGAAGGACGTCGGCATGCTGGACAAGGACGTCGATCTGAACAAGATGGTCGACGGCTCCTTCCTGCCGGCCGATCTGCAGAAATGACCGACGCGGCTCCCGAGCGACAAGGTGCACGCCCGTCTGACGGGCGTGACGCGCGTCTATCCGGGAGCCGCCGGGTCATCCGGCCGGTTCATGCGCTTGGCCCGGTCGACCTCGCGTTGAAGCGCGGCGAGTTCTTCGCCGTCGTCGGCCCCTCGGGCTGCGGCAAGTCGACTTTGCTGGAGGTGTTGGCCGGCCTGCAGCAGCCGACCGCGGGCACGGTGACATTCGAAGGACCGCCCCGTCGCCGGCGAGGTGCCGGACGGCATCGGCGTCGTGTTCCAGGAGGACGCGAGCTTTCCGTGGCTCACCGTGTCGGACAACGCCGCCTTCGGCCTGCGCCGCAACGGCGCCCCGGAGGCCGAAGTCCGCCGCCGCGTCGACGATGCGCTGGCCTTCATGGGCCTGAAGGATTTCGCCAACGCCTACCCGTCGCAGCTTTCCGGCGGCATGCGCCAGCGCGTCTGCATCGCGCGCACGCTCGGTGCTGCAGCCACGCCTCATCCTGCTCGACGAGCCGTTCGGCGCGCTCGACGCGCAGACGCGGCTGCTCATGGGCGACGAAGTGCTGCGGCTGTGGCGGCGCACCGGCGCGACGGTGCTCCTGATCACGCACGCGCTCGACGAAGCCGCCATGCTGTCCGACCGCATCGGCGCCATGTCGGCGCGGCCCGGCCATTTCATGGACATCATCGAGACCGGCTGGCCGCGCGAGCGCGACAGCACCATCGTGAAGGAAGCAACGTTTGCCGAAATCACCGGGCGGCTGTGGGACAATCTCCGCGGCGAATCGATGAAGTCGCTCGGCTATTCCAAGCTGGCCGCGGAATGACGAGATAAAATGACCCGCGTCGGCTGGATCAGGCTCATCGTCATCGTCGCCGCCATCGGCGTGCTCGAAGCCGCCTGCCGGATCGGCCTGATCGATCATCGCGTCGTCATCGCGCCGTCGGAGATGGCGGCGGCGCTCGCGCGCATGCTCGCCTCCGGCGAGCTCGACACCGCCATGGTGCGCACGTTCGGCGTGATCGTGATCGCGGTCGCGATTTCGGTGGTGCTGGGATTTGCGCTCGGCGTCGTGATCCACGCGCTGCCGCGCGTGCGCGCGGCGCTCGATCCGTTCTTCGCGACCTATTATGCGGTGCCGATCTTCATCTTCTATCCGGTGATGGTGGCGATCTTCGGCCTGTCGATCATTCCGGTCGTGCTGATGGGCGTCGCCACCGCCATCGTGGCGATGATCATCGCGACGCTGAACGGCCTCGACCGCGTGCCGCGCGTGCTGACGAAGGTCGCGCGCGTGCATCGCATGGGGCCGCTCGCGACCGCGGTGCGCCTGAAGCTGCCGGCGGCGGCGCCGCATCTCTTCACCGGCATCAAGCTCGCGGTCAGCTACGGCTTCATCGCCGTCATCGCCAGTGAATTCCTGCTCTCGGCAGTCCGGCCTCGGCCGCGATATCGCCGACGCCTATGCCGATTTCAACAATCCGAGCATGTACGGGCTGATGCTGCTGCTGCTGATCGTGGCGACCGTGGTCAACGGCGTGCTGCATTCGCTCGACATGCGCTGGGCGCAACGGCGCGGGATCGGCACGACATGACCGCCACGCGCCGCGCCGCCGACACGCTCGCCATCGTGATCCTGATGCTGCTGTCGTGGCAGGCGCTGCACCAGGTCGTCGGCGACACGCGCCCTGCCCGGCCCGGTGCCGACGCTCGACTATCTGGCGCACTTCGTGCCGACGTGGCGATTTTGGGACAGCGCGCTGGCGACGCTTGCCGCTTTTTCGGTGGCGTTGGCCGTCGCCTACGGCATCGGCCTCGCCATCGGCGTGTGGATGGGCGCGCATCATCTCTCCGGCGCGGTCGGCGAGCCGATCCTCATTTCGCTCTATACGCTGCCGAAGATCACGCTTTATCCGGTGGTGCTGCTGATCTTCGGCCTCAGCTTCTCCGGCAGGGTGACGTTCGGCGCGATGCACGGCGTGCTGCCGGTCGCCTTGCTCACCATGGCCTCGATCCGCAACATCCCGCCGGTCTACCTGAAAGCGGCGCGCACGCTGCATCTGTCGCCGTGGCAGACCATCACGACCATTCTCATTCCCGCCACGCTGCCGGAAGTCATCGCCGGGCTGCGCATCGGCTTCACGGTGACGTTGCTCGGCGTGCTGCTCGCCGAGATGTTCGCATCGAAGAAGGGCCTCGGCTTCCTGATCATGAACGCGATGTCGCTGCTCCAGACCGAGGAGATGATCACCGTCGCGGTCATGCTGTTCGCCTTCGCCGTGCTCGCGAATGCGCTGCTGTTATGGATCGAGCACCGGTTGCACCGGCGCGCGTAGATTTCACTCGATCGCCTCGGCGCTGCGCAGCATGGCGATCAGCGAGCTGCGGCGGACGAAATCGCGGTGCAGCTTCGGGTCGCCCGCCGTGCGCCGCATGTTGTCGAGAATCTGTTTGCGCTTGTCCGGGTCGCGCTCTTCGAGCGTGCGCTTGTTGGCGATCGATTGCGCCTGCACATATTCGATCGCCGTGAGCCGGCGCTGCCGGTCGTAGCGATCGAGCAGCGCATCGGGCTCCGCGCCACGCCAGATCTGCGCCAGCTTGTCGGCGAGATTGAGCCCGTCCTGGAAGCCGCTGTTCATGCCCATGCCGCCGACCGGATTGTTGATATGCGCGGCGTCGCCGGCGAGCAGCATGCGGCCGGCGCGGAAATTGCCCGCAACGCGCTGATGAATGTCGTAGGTGTTGCGGTGAACGACGTCATAAGGCGCGCCGGCAGGCAGACATTCTGCGAACCGCGCCGCAATCCACGCGTCGCTCAAGACCTCGTCTTCGCTCTCTTCGGGCCGCGTCGGAAACAGGCAGCGCCAGACGCCGGAAAAATCCTCGCCGGGGACTTTGATCAGCGCCACCCAGCGATCCGGATGCGCGTTGTAGGTCCGATAGCGATATCCCAACGCCGCCTCGAAATCGAACGGCACCGCGATGATGATGAAGCGCTCCGGCCAGGTGAAGCCTTCGAACGACACCTCCATCGACTTGCGCACGATGCTGCGGCCACCGTCGCAGCCGATCAGGTAGCGCCCGCGGTGCACCTCGATGCTGCCGTCCGTCCATGCGCACATCGGCCTCGACGAAGTCCGCTTCCTGCCGCACCGCGACGACTTCCGCCGGCCGCACAATGGTGAAATCCGCGACCTTCGCCGCGGCGGCGAGCGCGATATGGACGGTGCGGTGCTGCTCGAGCTGGATGACGTAAGGGATACGCGCTTTCGTCGGCGAGAACGCTGTAATCGAATTCGGCGACGACTTCGTCGGTGACGCGATCGCGCCACTGGAAGACCGGCGACGGAATCCCTTGCCGCAGGATTTCGTCCGTCAGCCCGAGATCGACGAACAGGTCGAGCGTCGATGGCTGCAGCGTCGCAGCGCGATGATCCTCGGCCGGCTGCGCCAGCCGGTCGAACACCGTGACGGGAATGCCGAGTTGCGCGAGGCGAAGCCCGGTCACCGAGCCGACCGGACCGCCGCCGGCAATCAGAACGCGATCATGATTTTTCATTCACTAATTCCAGAAATCTCATGCACTCGCTGCTTGCTGATGCGAACTCCCTCTCCCCAAGGGGGAGAGGGAGAAGAAAGAACGCCTCACTTGCTGCCGACATACTTCTCCAAGCGTCATCGGATTGCCCTTGCGCGCCGGCTCGCGCGGCTCGAGCGCCGGCGAAACGGCTCGCCTCGGTGTACCAGCACGCGCGCGCCGGAAGCTGCCAGCGCCGCTTGGCGGCATAGGACGCGTCCCAGCGCACCGGCTCGTTCTCGATGTCCATCACCTGATAGTGCGTGTTGAACAGTTCGATGCGGTGCCCATCGGGATCGCGCATGTAGACGAACAGCGCGTGGCCCGGTCCGTGCCGCCCCGGCCCGTATTCGATGTTCTCCGCAAAGCCCATGTCGGAGGCGAGATCGCAGACATAGAAGAAGTGATAGGATTCCGGGATGCCGAACGCGAAATGATGGAAGCGCGGCCCGAGACCGGGCGCAAACACGATGTCGTGCGGATTGCCCTTGCGCTGCAGGAACACGAACATCGGCTCATCGCTGCCGTCCGGCGCGATGTATTCCGCAAGCCGGAAGCCCATGCTCATGTAGAATTCCAGTTGGCGCTGCACGTCCGGCACCAGAATCTGGAAATGATCGAGCCGCTGCGGCACCGCGCCGTGATGCTGCGCGAAATCGACGACGAGGCGCGGCTTCACACTCATGGTGGCGCAGAATTCGAGCGGCACGCCGAGCGGGTCGGAGACGTGCAGCGTCTTGCCCTGATGCGGCTTCTCCACCCATTTCGCCGGCAAGCCGGCCTTCTCGAACCAGGCTTTGGCCTTCTCCAAATCCTCCTCGGTGAAGCAGCGCATGCCGACGCGCTCGCACTCGACCGCGCCGCCGGCTGCGCGCCGGAGCACCAGGCTGTGATGGCACGCCTCGGCGACGCCGCGCAGATAGATCGTGTCCTTGTCCTCGTCGCTGACGATCATGCCGATGAGGTCGACATAGAACGCGCGGCTTTTCGCCAAGTCCTTGACCGTCAGCACCGCATGGCTGGCGCGGGTGACGTTGAAGGGCGGGTTGTAGTTCGGCTTGGGAATGCTCACGGCTGCTCCACGCGAACGGGATTGGTTCGGCGGATGATACCGATTTCAGCGTGCGTTCGAGAAAGAATTTATGCCCGGATAGCTCATCAATCGCCAAGCGCATCGAAGCGTGTGCGCTGGGCCTGGCGAACGTGGTCGCGCGCGGCCTTCTCGGCGTCATCGGAATCGCGCCGCTCGATCGCGCGCACGATCTTGCGATGCTCGGCGTCGGTACGGGTCGGACGCGGCGGAACACGAAAGGTATTGCTGTTGAGCAGTGTCAAACCATCGTGCAAGCCCGTCGAGCGTCTCGATCAGATAGCGGTTGTGCGCCGCCTCGCAGATGGCGCGATGAAAACGCCGGTTGAGCGATACCAGCATGCGCGGGTCGTCGCGATGGTGCCGGAATTCCTCCAGCAGGCGATGCAGCATCTCGATCTCGCCCGCGGTTGCATGCTGGGCAGCAAATCGCGCGGCCGATCCTTCCAGAATTTCGCGCATGGCGTAGAGTTCGAGCACCTGCTGCTTGCTCAAGCCCGCGACGACCAGCGTGCGGCCCGCGCCCACCGCCAGCAGCCCGCGCTCCTGCAACCGCTGCAACGCCTCGCGCACCGGCGTGCGACTGACGCCGAGCATCTGCGCGATCTCTTCCTCGGTCATCCGGTCGCCGACGACGAAATGTCCGTCCCAGATGGCGTCGCGCAACGTCTCGTAGACGAACGCGCCGCGCGAGCGGTTGCGAAGCGCCTCGCTGGTCACGGCCGGAAGCGGTCGCAGCTTCGGCGGCGACGGCCGCGTCTTGATCGCGACGGGAACGTCCATGGAATCCTTGCTTCGATGCGGCGCGGACTTTACAGAAGTATGCAATTGTATACAATGTGAGATATCGGCGTCTTTCCGTCACTGCGACACGGTCCCGGATCGTCTATTGTGGCGACACGGGATGGTGTTCAATCGTCGCGCCGGTCATGCCAGAAAGCCGGCGAGCCGCGCTCGCCATCGACGCGAGAGCGAGGGCAACAGCCAAGGTAAGGATCGGAACTATGGACGAAATCACCAATCGGGCGACGCGCGGCGCCGGCACCGGCAACATGGCCTATCGCGGGCTGCGCGGCTGGCTCGAGCAGGTCGAGAAGATGGGCGAGCTCAAGAAGGTCGACGGCGCCCATTGGGACGTCGAGATGGGCAGCCTCACCCAGATGCTCACCGAGACGAGCCGCGGCACCGCGCCCGCGATCCTGTTCGACAAGGTGCCCGGCTATCCCGCCGGCTACCGCACGCTTTACGGGCAGCTCTCCTCCATCAAGCGCATCGCGCTGACGCTCGGCCTGCCGCTCGACTACGAGCGCCGGGTCGACATCGTGAAAAAGTATTTTGAGCGCATGCAGGAGATGAAGCCGCTGCCGCCGCGCTTCGTCAACGACGGCCCGATTCTCGAAAACGTGATGGAGGGCGACGCGGTCGACGTGCTGAAATTCCCGGTGCCGCGCCACCACGAGCAGGACAAGGCGCGCTTCATCGGCACCGCCGACTGCGGTGATGACGCAGGACCCCGACACCGGCTGGTTCAATCTCGGCGCCTATCGCAGCCAGGTCTATGACGGCAAGACGGTCGGCTGCCAGATCACCGAGGGCAAGCACGGCCGCATCCACCGCGACAAGAATTTCGAGCGCGGCAAGCCGATGAAGGTCGCGATCCTGTGCGGCCAGGACCCGCTGCTGTTCATGCTGTCGTCGAGCCCGCTGCCCGAAGTGAGCGAGCTCGACATCGCCGGCGGACTGCGCGGCGAGCCGATCGACGTGGTGCGCGGGCCCTACACCGGCTTCCCGATCCCGGCCGACTGCGAGATCGTCATCGAGGGCGAGACCGTGCCCGGCCAGAACAGGCCGGAAGGCCCGTTCGGCGAATGGATGGGCTACTACTCCGACGACACGCAGGATCGCCCCTACGTCAACGTCAAGACGGTTCTCTTCCGCAACAACCCGATCCTGACCTGCGCGCCGCAGCACAAGCCGGTCGACGAGACCGGCCTGCTCAAAGGCATCGCCGGCGCGGCGCAAATCTGGCGCTCGCTCGACGATTGCGGCATCCCGGAAGTGCTCGGCGTCTGGAACCACGAGGCCGGCCCGGCGACGCGCTTCACCGCGATCCAGATCAAGCAGCGCTATCCCGGCCACGCGCGCCAGGCGCTGCACATCGCCTGCTCGTGCCAGGGCGGCGCCTATGCGGGCAAGTGGACCGTCGTGGTCGACGAGGACATCGACGCCGGCGATCTCGATCAGGTGCTGTGGGCGATGTGCACGCGGTTCGATCCCAACGTCGACATCGACCTGGTGCAGAAGGCGTGGGCGTCGAAACGCGACCCGCTGTTTCTCCCCGGCAACTTCAACAACCGCATCCTGATCGACGCCTGCATTCCCTACGACATGAAGCTCAAGGGCACCTTCCCGACCACCGTCGATGTCAGCGCCGGCCTGCGCAGCAAGCTTCGGGCGAAATTCCCGCAACTGTTCCAGTGATGCTCACCCCTGACCCGTCATGCCCGGGCCTCGACCCGGGCATCCATGCAGCAGTCGCGGCGTGCCGAAGTGCCGCATGGATTGCCGGGTCAAGCCCGGCAATGACGGTTGGTGAGAAAAGCGCAGGAAAACGCCAAGGGAAACGTCATGTCGTCATCGCCACGCGATCATGAAACCCGCCATCGCCGCCGCTGCACTTCTGGCGTTCGCCGCCTCCGCCAACGCCGCCGGCGTCGAGGACTTCTACAAAGGCCGCAACGTCCAGCTCATCATCGGCTACAGCGTCGGCGGCGGTTACGACGCCTATGCGCGGCTGCTGGCGCGCTACATCGGCAAGCACATCCCGGGCAATCCGTCGATCGTGCCGCAGCAGATGACCGGCGCGGGCAGCATCCGCTCGGCCAATTTCATCTACACGGTCGCCGCCAAGGACGGCTCCGTGTTCGGCACGTTCTCGCGCAGCCTCGGCATCACGCCGCTGATGGAGAAGATGGACTTCGACGGCCGCAAGTTCACCTGGCTCGGCAGCGTCACCGACGACACCTCGGTCTGCGTCACCTGGAAAACGTCGGACATCAAGAACTGGGACGATTTCCTGAGCAAGCCGGCGAAGTTCGCCGGGCTCGGCGCGGGCTCCGATCCCGATATCTGGTTCATGCTCTACAAGAACATCTTCGGCGCCAAGGGCCGCCTCGTCAGCGGCTATCCCGGCACCAACGACGCCGTGCTGGCGATGGAGCGCGGCGAGGTCGACGGCCTCTGCGGCGTGTCCTGGAGCACCATCAAGACGCGCCACGCCGAGTGGCTGACCAACAAGTCGGTCAACCTGATCGTCCAGGCGGCGCTGGAAAAGGAAGCCGACATGCCCAACGTGCCGCTGGCGACCGATCTCGCCAAGACGCCGGAGCAGAAGCAGATCATGAATCTCCTGCTGGCGAGCCAGTCGATGGCGCGGCCGTTTGCGGCGCCGCCCGGAATTCCCAGAGGATCGCAAGGCGGCGCTGATCGCGGCGTTCAACGACACCATGAAGGACCCCGATTTTCTCAAAGAGGCCGAGAAGCTCAGTTTCGACGTCCGCCCGGTCACGGCGGCGAAAATCGATGAAATGCTCAAAGAGGCCTATGACACGCCGAAGGATGTCATCGCCAAGGCTGCGCAAGCCATCGCGAGGCAAGTGAAAGAACCCGCAGGTGAGCGCGTCGATCGGACAGCCCGTCCCGCGCCTTGAGGATCAAGCGCTCCTCACCGGCAACGGCCGCTACGTCGACGACATCGCCTCGCCCGGCGCGCTGCATGCGGCGTTCGTGCGCAGCCCGCATGCCCATGCGCTGATCCAGCGCATCGATGCCGCCGCGGCGCGAAAAATTCCGGGCGTCCATGCGGTGTTCACCATCGACGATCTCGCACCGGCGCTGACGCGGCGGCGCATGTCCAAGGTCTCGAATTCCGGCTCGAAGCTCGACCAGAGCTGGCCCTTCGTGCTGGCCGACGGCGAGGTGTCGTATGTCGGCGAGCCGGTCGCGATCGTCGTCGCCGACAGCCGCTATATCGCCGAGGATGCCGCCGCCGCGGTCGTGGTCGACTACGACGTGCTGCCGGCGGCGGCCGACTGCCGCACCGCGGCGCTGACGGGCGCGGTGCCGGTGCGGCGCGAACTCGCCGCCAACCAGATCATGTCGTATCGGGTCAATTACGGCGAGGTCGACGCGGCGTTCGCCAAGGCCGCGCACGTATTCCGCGACGAGCTCTGGATTCACCGCGGCGGCTCGCACTCGATCGAGGGCCGCGGAATTCTCGCGGAATATTCCGATCGCGCCATCGAAGTCTGGGCCTCGACCCAGAAGGCGCACGACATGTTCCATACGCTCGCCGATCTGCTCGATCTCAACGAGAATCGCCTGCGCGTCGCGACGCCCGATGTCGGCGGCGGCTTCGGCCCGAAGCTGTGCACCTATCCGGAAGATGTTTCCGTTGTCGCCGCGGCAAAACTTCTTCGCCGTTCGGTGAAATGGATCGAGGATCGCCGCGAGCATTTCACCAATGCGGTGCATGAGCGCGACCAATACTGGACGATGGAGATCGCGGTCGATGCCGAAGCGCGCGTGCTCGGCGTACGCGGCCGCATCCTGCACGATGTCGGCGCCTACGCGATGCAGGACGTGAACCTGCCGTACAATTCGGCGACCTCGGTGTCCGGGACTTACATGGTGCCGGCGCTGCAGATGGACGTGATCGTCACGCACACCAACAAGACGCCGGTGTCGTCGGTGCGCGGCGCCGGCTATCCGCAGGCCGCGTTCGCGATCGAGCGCATGTTCGACCGCGTCGCGCGCGAGCTGAAACTCGACCGCGCCGAGGTGCGCCGGCGCAACCTCATCCCGACCGAAAAGATGCCGTACAAGAAGCCGCTCAAGGCGCGCTCCGGCGAGCAGATCCAGTACGACAGCGGCGACTATCCGGGCTGCCAGGCCGAAGTGCTGCAGGCTGGGTGCATGGGACACATTCCCGCAGCGGCAGGCTGCGGCGCGCGCCGATGGCCGCTATCTCGGCATCGGGCTGGCGCACGGCCTCAAGGGCACTGGCCGTGGCCCGTTCGAAGTCGGCGGCGTGCGGGTGTCGCCGACCGGCCGCATCTCGGTGCTGACCGGCGCCGCCGCGATGGGCCAGGGCCTCGCGACCGCGCTGGCGCAGATTGCCGCCGAGCAGTTCGGCGTGCGGGCGCAGGATATCACCGTCGTTTCCGGCGACACGTCGGCGACCTCGCTCGGCCTCGGCGGTTTCGCCAGCCGGCAGACGGTCACCGCAGGCTCCTCCGTGCACATCGCGGCGAAGGCCGTCACCGCCAAGGCGCGCAAGCTCGCCAGCCACCTGCTGGAAGCCGCGGAGGATGACCTGGAATTCGCCGACGGCGAGGTGCGCGTCGTCGGCGCGCCGCAGCTCTCGGTGAAACTCGCCGAGCTTTCGCGCATTCTCAAGGGCGCGCCGGGCTACGGCTTCCCGCCGGGCATCGAGCCGGGGCTCGAGGCCAACGCCACCTTCCGCACCGACGCGCTCGCCTATTCCAACGGCTGTCACGTCGTCGAGGTCGAGGTCGATATCGAGACCGGCGGCGTGCACATCGTGCGCTATGTCGCGATCCAGGATTCCGGCAGGCGCGTCAATCCGCTCATCGTCGAGGGCCAGGTGCACGGCGGCATCTGCCACGGCATCGGCAACGCGATGTTCGAGTGGATGGGCTACGACGAAGGCGCCCAGCCGATCACCACGACGTTCGCCGACTATCTGCTGACGACGGCGACCGAACTGCCGCGGTTCGAGACCCTGTACAAGGAATCGCCCTCCCCCAACAACCCGCTGGGTGTGAAGGGCGTCGGCGAGGTCGGCGTCATCCCTGCCGCCGCCGCAGTGATCTCGGCGATCGAGGACGCGCTCCAGCCCTTCGATGTCCGCATCTCGCAGATGCCCGTCACCCCGCACCGGCTGATGGAACTGATCGCGCAGGGGCGCGACCGCATGCCCGCCTCTCGCTCGCACGGGGGTGTGCTACCGTCGCGCGAGTGAATTGATATGTCCCGCCCTCATCCTGAGGAGGCCGCGAAGCGGCCGTCTCGAAGGATGGTGGCACCCCGCATGGTTCGAGACGCACGCTGCGCGTGCTCCTCACCATGAGGCCGAAAGAAACATCGTGGGAGGAACGACAATGGCCTGGATCGCCCGTTCGGCACGGCTGATTTTTCTCGGCGCGGCCATCGTGTCCGCTCCGCAGGTCGCGTCAGCGCAAGGCTTCCCCAACAAGCCGCTGCGGCTGGTGCTGCCCTACGCGCCCGGCGGCATCATCGACTATGTCGGGCGGCACCTCGCCGAACGGCTCGGCGAAAATCTCGGCCAGACGGTGATCGCCGAGAACAAGCCGGGCGCAGGCGGCATGGTCGGCGCCGACGTGGTCGCGCGCTCGGCGCCCGACGGCTACACCCTGGTGGTGACCGATCCGGGCATCGTCATCAATCCGACATTGCAGAACGACGTGCCCTACGACCTGTTCAAGGGCCTGCAGCCGATCTCGATCATCGGCTCTTCGGCCTCGGTGGTGGTCGTCTCGCCAAAGCTGCCGGTCAAGACATTTCGAGGACCTCATCGCCTACGGCAAGGCCAATCCCGGCAAGCTCAATTTCGCCACCGCCGGCATCGGCACCGCGCCGCACCTCGCCGGCGAGCTGGTGAAGCTGCGCACCGGCATCGACATGACCCACATCCCCTACAAAGGCATCGGCCCGGCGTTCCCCGACATCATGAACGGCAAGGTGCAGATGGCGTTCTCCAGCATCGCCGGCGCGCTGCCGTTCACCAACGACAAGCGCGTCATCCCGATCGCGACCACGCTGCTCAAGCGCAGCGCCGCCTACCCTGACGTGCCGACGATTGCCGAATCCGGCCTTCCCGGCTTCGAGGTCGACCTCTGGGTCGCCGTCTACGGGCCGGCAAATATGCCGCCGGAGATTCTCAAGCGCATCAACACCGAGCTGAACAAGACGCTGGAAAATCCGGCGATGAAGGATGCGCTGGCCAAGGCCGGCATCGAGCCGCGCGGCACCAGTGTCGAGGAGACCGTGGCGATCAACCGCTCCGAATACGACAAATGGAAGAAGGTCATCATCGACGGCAAACTCAAGGAGCACGCCGGCTGAACGATTCAAACATCGCGACGACGAAAATGCGGGGCGGCGCGGGCACGGCCGGATGGCATAGGCCTTGCCATACTTCAGGACCAAACGGAGCACCGATGATGAGACATTTTGCATGGATGGGGCGATTGGTTCTGTGCACGATCTTGTTGGGCGCCACCGCACAGGCGCAGACCTATCCGAGCAAGCCCATCCACCTCGTCCTGCCCTACACGCCCGGCGGCATCATCGACTACGTCGGCCGCGTGCTGGCGCAGAAGCTCGGCGACACCATCGGCCAGCCCGTGGTCGCCGAGAACAAGCCCGGCGCCGGCGGCATCCTCGGCACCGATGCGGTCGCGCGCTCGGCGCCGGATGGCTACACCATCGTGATCATGGACCCGGCCATCGTCATCAATCCGACGCTGCAGCCGGACGTGCCCTATGACCTGTTCAAGAACCTGCAGACCGTCTCGATCGTGAGTTCCTCGTCCGAGGTTCTGGTCGTGTCGCCGCACCTCGGCGTCAAGACGTTCCAGGAGCTGGTGGCCTACGGCAAAGCCAATCCCGGCAAGCTCAACTTCGCTTCGGCCGGCATCGGCACCACGCCGCATCTTGCCGGCGAGTTGTTCAAGATGCGCACCGGCATCGACGCCACGCACATTCCCTACAAGGGCATCGGCGCGTCCTACACCGACATGATGAGCGGCAAGGTGCAGATGGCGTTCTCCAGCATCGCCGGCGCGCTGCCGTTCACCAAGGACAACCGCGTGATCCCGGTCGCAACCACGGGCCGCGCCCGCACGGCGGTCTATCCGGATATTCCGACGGTCGCCGAGGCCGGCCTGCCGGGTTTTGAGGTCGACCTCTGGCTCGGCATCTTCGCGCCCGCCGGACTGCCGCCCGACGTGCTCGCCAAGCTCAACGCTGCATTGAACAACGCGCTGAAAAATCCGGAGCTCAAGGCCGCGTTCGCCAAGGTCGGCGCCGAAGCAACGGGCACCACTCCCGAAGACGGCGCGAAATTCGTCAAGACCGAATTCGATAAATGGAAGAAGGTCATCATCGACGGCAAGATCAAGGAGAAGGCCGGTTGAATATCGGGACGTGAGCGGACTTCGATCAGTCCAGCAACGCTTCGAATCCGACATGGGGTAACGAATGATGAGACAATTCGCATGGCTGGGGCGATTGGTCTTTGGCACGATCCTGATCGCCTGCGCCGGCCCGCCGGCGCAGGCGCAAACCTATCCGACCAAGCCGATACACCTCGTCCTGCCCTACTCGCCCGGCGGCATCATCGACTACATCGGCCGCGTGCTGGCGCAAAAGCTCGGCGACACGATCGGCCAGTCGGTGGTTGCCGAGAACAAGCCCGGCGCCGGCGGCATCGTCGGCACCGATGCTGTCGCGCGCTCGGCGCCGGACGGCTACACCATCGTCATCATGGACCCGGCCATCGTCACCAACCCGACGCTGCAGTCCGACGTTCCATACGACCTGTTCAAGAACCTGCAGACCGTATCGATTGTGAGTTCCGCGTCGCTGGTTCTGATCGTGTCGCCGCAACTCGGCGTCAAGACGTTCCAGGAGCTGGTGGCTTACGGCAAGGCCAATCCCGGCAAGCTGAACTTCGCCTCGGCCGGCATCGGCACCACCGGGCACCTCTCCGGCGAGCTGTTCAAGGCGGGCACCGGCATAGACCCCCACACCCCGACCCTCTCCCCGACGCGGGGAGCGGGAGTAGTGAGCCTCCAGCCATGCACATCCGCGCACCGAAGGATTTCTGGTCAGGCGTGATGTTCCTCGCCTTCGCGGCAACCACCGTGCTGGCGGCGCGCTATTACAGCATGGGCAGCGCCGGCCAC
Organism: uncultured Alphaproteobacteria bacterium; assembly: GCA_963730645.1. Taxonomy (GTDB): domain Bacteria; phylum Pseudomonadota; class Alphaproteobacteria; order Rhizobiales; family Xanthobacteraceae; genus BOG-931. Next base: position 88,394 of record CAVSSN010000001.1, read on the forward strand.
ATGGGGTCCGGGTATTTCCCGATGGCGCTCGGCGTGCTGCTCGGTGGTCTCGGCGTATTGCTGATCGGCCGCGCGTTCGTCATCGACGGCGAGCCGATGCCGCGCCTGCATCTCGGGCCGGTGATGATCATGACGATCGCTGTCATTGTGTTCGGCATCATGCTCGAGCCGCTCGGCCTCGTCATCTCGATCCTGGTCCTGGTGGTGATCAGCGCGTGGGCCGGGCCGCAATTCCGCACGCTCGAGACGCTGGCGCTCGCCGCCGTGCTCGTCGCGTTCTCCGTCGGCATCTTCGTCTACGCGCTTCGGCTGCCGCTTTCGCTCTGGCCGGACCTCTAGATGGAGACGCTGTCGCACCTCAGCCTCGGCTTCTCGGTGGCGCTGACCGTCGCCAACCTCGCCTATTGCTTCGTCGGCGTGCTGCTCGGCACCATCATCGGCGTGCTGCCGGGCATCGGGCCGGTCACGACCGTCGCGATGCTGCTGCCGATCTCGTTCACGCTGGCGCCGGAATCGGCGATGATCATGCTCGCCGGCATCTATTACGGCGCACAATACGGCGGCTCGACCACCGCGATCCTGGTCAACATCCCGGGCGAAGCCTCGTCCGTCGTCACCACCATCGACGGCCACCAGATGGCGCGGCAGGGCCGCGCCGGGCCGGCGCTCGGCATCGCGGCGATCGGCTCGTTCTTCGCCGGCTGCGTGGCGACGCTGCTGATCGCCTTCGCCGCGCCGCCGCTCGCGGCCATCGCGCTGCAATTCGGGCCGGCGGAATATTTCTCGCTGATGGTGTGCGGCCTCGTCGCCGCCGTGGTGCTGGCGCACGGCTCGCTGGTCAAGGCGATCGGCATGGTGGCGCTCGGGCTGATCCTCGGCCTCGTCGGCACCGACGTGAATACCGGCATCCGCCGTTTCAACTTCGGCATGACCGGGCTCGCCGACGGCATCGAGTTCGTGGCGCTGTCGATGGCGATCTACGGCATCGCCGAGGTCGCCACCAATCTCGAACAGAAGGAGGAGACCAGCATCGTCTCCGGCGCCATCAAAAATCTGTGGCCGACCTTGAAGGATTTGCGCCACTGCACGCCCGCGATCCTGCGCGGCACCTTCCTCGGCTCGCTGCTCGGCGTGCTGCCCGGCGGCGGCGCGCTGCTCGCTTCGTTCGCGGCCTATACGCTGGAGAAGAAGGTCGCGAAGCCGCCGCGCACATTCGGCCAGGGCGACATCCGCGGCGTCGCCGCGCCGGAATCCGCCAACAATGCCGGCGCGCAGACCTCGTTCGTGCCGATGCTGACGCTCGGCATTCCGTCGAACCCGACCATGGCGATGATGATCGGCGCGCTGATGATCCACGGCATCGCGCCCGGTCCGCGCGTCATGACCGACCGCCCGGATCTGTTCTGGGGCGTGATCGCCAGCATGTGGATCGGCAACCTGATGCTGATCGTGCTCAACCTGCCGATGGTCGGCATCTGGGTGCGGCTGCTGCGCGTGCCCTACCGCTTCCTGTTCCCCGCCATCATCGTGTTCTGCTGCATCGGCACCTACGTCATCGGCAACAACAGGTTCGACATTTTCGTCATGGCGTTTTTCACGATCTTCGGCTACCTCGCGATCAAGCTCGGCTGCGAGCCGGCGCCGCTCATCCTCGGCTTCGTGCTCGGCCCGATGATGGAGGAAAACCTCCGTCGCGCGCTGCTGATCTCGCGCGGCGATCCGATGGTGTTCCTGCAGGAGCCGCTGAGCGCCGCGTTCCTGGTCGCCGCCGTGCTGCTGCTGCTCGTGGTCGCCGCGCCCGCCATCCGCCGCACGCGTGAAGAGGCATTGCAGGAATAGAAAATATCCTAGCGTTGCGAGCTTCCCGTCAACAACGCAACGATCCGGGCCCACATCACGCGCGCGATCAGCGACAGGCCCGAGATCGGCTTGGCTGCGGGTGGCGGCAGTGGCCGGTCCGGCGGGAGTGGCGGCTCGATGGGCGATCGGTTCGCTGCGCGGGTAATGAACGCAGGCGGCGCGGCGCCCGGCGGCGCTTGCGGCATCGGCGCTGACGGCGCCAGCGGCGGCGCGCGCACTACGGGCGCCTGCGGCATGGCGCCGGCGACTGCGGCGCAGCCACTGGCGCCGGCTGCTGTTCCGTGAGCTGCGTCCGCAGGTTCTTGGCGAACTGCCCGATGATCTGCGCCGCGGTCGCCTGGATCATGCCGACGCCGCGGCCGTACTGCGCGACCGCCCCTGACAGCGTCAGGTCGGTATGCACCAGCACCTTGGAGCCCGTGCCGGCGGGCTCGAGCCGGAATGTCGCCGCGGCATTGGCGCCGCCGCGGCCCTTGGCGTCGGTGCCCTGCGCCTTTACGCGCGCGCTGTAGTTCGTGTCATCGACGTCCTCGAACTTGACGAGCCCGGCGAACGCCAGCGCCACCGGGCCAAGCCGTACGGAAATCTTGCCCTTGTAGGTTTGCGCATCGACCACGTCGGTCAGTTCCGCGCCCGGCATGCACGGCGCGATGCGCCGGATGTCCATCAGCACGGCCCACGCCTGCGCCGGCGGCAGCGGCACCTCGAACGAATTGTCGAATTCCATCTTCCGATCCTCTTATCGTCATTGCCGGGCTTGACCCGGCAATCCATCGTTCGCGAGAAGATGGATGCGCGGGTCAAGCCCGCGCATGACGAATGAAAATTATAGCCGGCACCCTATCATCTCGGGCGAACCGATCTTGCGCCCAAATCCACTTCGCGCACGCCAGCAGCTTTTCGTCCTCGTAGCGCTGCGCCACGAGTTGGATACCGACCGGCAGATTGTTCGGGCCGCGATGCGTCGGCAGCGTCATGCTCGGCGTGTGCAGCGCCGTCCAGATCGCCTGCATGTTGCCGTCGCCGGTCGACGCCAGCCCGAGCGGGGCTTCGCCCTGCACGCATGGCACCAGCAGCACGTCATGTTCTTCGAATACCGGTCCGAGCAGCACGCGGCATTGTTCGATCCGCCGCCAGCCGGCGACAAAATCCTGCCGCGAAGTCTTCTGGCCGTTCTCGATATAGCGAACCATCTGCGGCGAAAGCCTGTCGCGGTGATGATCCCACTCGTAGGCCATGCAGGCGGCGCGCTCATGGAAATTGATGGTCTCGCGCGCGATTACGCGCAATCCGGTGAACGCCTCGGGCAGATTGATCTCACGCACCGTGGCGCCGGCCTTCGACAGCGCCGCGGCGGCGCCTTCCACTGCGGCTTTGGTTTCCGGCTGCGCCGTGTCCCACATCTCGGTGCGGTAGAAGCCGATCCGCGGCGCGGAGGTCAGCGTGCGGGGCGGCTGCGGCGCCTGCATGCGCAGCACTGCGGTGAGGAGCTCGATGTCCTCGATCGAGCGCGCGAGCCAGCCAATGGTGTCGATGCTTTCGGCCGCCGGCTTCACGCCTGCCTTGTTGAACGTGTTGTAGGTCGGCTTGTAGCCGAAGACGCCGTTATACGAGGCGGGCCGCAGCACCGAGCCGCCGGTCTGGGTGCCAAGCGCGGCCGGCACCATGTGGTCCGCCACCGCCGCGCCCGACCCGCTCGACGAGCCGCCCGGCGTGTGCGCCGGATTGTGCGGATTGGTCGTCTCGGGCGGCGCCATGCCGGCGAATTCGCAGGTTGCCGTCTTCCCGAGGATGACCGCCCCTGCGCGGCGCAACAGCGCGACGCACGCCGCATCCGCAAGCGGGCGATGGCCACGATAGATTGGCGACCCCATTTCGGTCGGCATATCGAAGGTATCGATGATGTCCTTGACGCCGATCGGCACGCCATGAAGCGGCCCGCGCCGCGGCCCGCGATCGAGCGCGCGTGCCTGGGCGAGCGCCAGCTCGGGATCGAAGTTGACCCACGCCTTGACGACCCCGTCACGCGCGGCGATGCGCGCGACGCAATCGCGCACCACGGCTTCGCACGTCGTCTCGCCAGCGGCAATTTTCTTGGCGACGTCTGTCGCGTCGAGTTCGTTCAGCGGCCGCTTGACCTTGGCGTCCATGATCAATTCTTGCCGGCCTTGCCCGCCGACGTTCCGGCGATCCTGCCGAACACTGTGCCGGACATCAGGCCTGAGCCGCCCGGATAGTTGAAGTAGAACAAGCCGCCGACCAGTTCGCCGGCCGCATAAAGTCCGCGAATCGGCTGGTAGTCGGTGTTGAGCACTTCGCAATCGGTGTTGATGCGAAGCCCACCGAAAGTGAAGGTCAGGCCGCAGGTCACGGCGTAGCCTTCATAGGGCGGCGCGTCGAGCGTGTTCGCCCAGTTGCTCTTGTTGATGGCGAGGCCTTCGGTGCAGCGGCCATCCTTGACGGTCGGGTTGAACGGGATATCGGTGCGCACGGCCTTGTTCCATTCCTTCACCGTCTTGACGAACTCGGCCGCGTTGACGCCTTCGAGCTTTTCCGCCAACTCCTCGATGGTGTTGCCCACCGCCTTGGTGATCTGGCGGATGCGGTACTCGTCGCGCTGCAGATGCTTCACCTTCTGATCGAAGATCTGCCAGGCGAACTGGCCCGGCTGCTCCAGCACGACGCGACCGTATTTCGCATAGGTGTAATTGCGGAAATCGGCACCCTCGTCGACGAAGCGCTTACCGGTGGCGTTGACCATCATCGAGAATGGATAGGAATGCTTCTGGAATTGGTCGCCGACCGCGAGGTCGCCGAACTCCGGTGCGTTCATCTCCCATTGCACGGCGTGGCCGCCCGACCAGTTGCCGCACGGGCTGGCGCCGATGTCGAGCGCCATGCGGATGCCGTCGCCAGTGTTGAAGCGCGTGCCGCGCACTTTCGCCATGTCCCAGCCGGGACCGAAATAGCGCGTGCGCCATTCTGAATTGGCCTCGAAGCCGCCGCAGGCAAGCACCACGCAGCGGCAACCCAGTTCCTCCATCTTGCCGTCGTGGCGCACACGCACGCCTTCGACGCGGCTGCCGTCGGAAAGCAGATCGACCCCGCGCGTGGCATAGCGGATTTCAATGCCACGCTTTTTCGCCGCCTCGGTTTCCATCTGCACAAGGCCCGGGCCGCCGCCGACGGATTCGACCGTGAGCCCACCCCAGAACTTGAACTTGCCGTCGATCTTGAAGGCCTGCCGGCCGTAGATCGGAATGAGGCGCACGCCTTTCTGGCGCAGCCAATTGAGCGAATCGAAACTGCGCGTGACCAGGAGTTCGACCAGATCGGGATCGGCCCGATTTTGCGTGATGCGTGCCATATCGTCGAAGAACTGGTCCTGCGTGTAGGTGCCGAAATCGGTGGTCTCGATTTCCGCCGGCGTGAGATCGGGCACCAGCGTCTTGATGTCGTCAACGCCGTTGTAGACGACGCGGATCGAGCCCGCCGTGAAACGGCTGTTGCCGCCCGACTCGTCCTCCGGCGCCGCTTCCACCATCAGCACCTTGGCGCCCTGTTCCTGCGCCGCCAGCGCCGCGCAGAACGCCGCGTTGCCCGCACCGACCACGATCACGTCCGCAACGTTATTTGGCATTTCGTTCCTCTGACACGGTTCCTCATCCCGTCATTCCGGAGCGCGCCACAGGCGCGAGCCGGAAATCCATAATCGCTGACATGGCATGTTCTGCAAGTTCAGCGGCTATGGATTCCGGACAACCGCTTCGCGGTTTCCGGAATGACTGTTTGGGATTTTGGTGTTCAACTCCACTACTCCGCCGCCACGGCGACGCCGCCGTGCGCCTTCGACCAGCCGGCAGGGTCCTTCATGAATTTCTCGACCTCACGCAGCTTGCCCTTGTCGAATTTGCCGCTCTTCTTCGCAACATCGAGTACGTCCCACCAGGTCGCCAGCGCATGCAGCGTGACGCCGAGGTCGCCGAGGATTTTTTTGCCCTCGGGGAAGATGTCGTAGAAGAAGAACACGAACACGTGGTCGACCGTCGCGCCGGCGGCGCGGATCGCCCTGCAGAAATTGACCTTGCTGCGGCCGTCGGTGGTCATGTCCTCAACCAGCAGGACGCGGTCGCCCTCCTCGATCTGGCCTTCGATCTGTGCATTGCGGCCGAAACCTTTCGCCTTCTTGCGTATGTATTGCATCGGCAGACCCATGCGGTCCGCCATCCACGCGGCAAACGGGATGCCCGCCGTCTCGCCGCCCGCGATGGTGTCGAACTGCTCGAACCCGACGTCGCGCATCACCGTCGAAACGCCGAAGTCGATCAACGTCGAGCGCACGCGCGGAAACGAAATCAGCCGGCGGCAATCGGTGTAGACCGGGCTTGCCCAGCCGGAGGTGAAGATGAACGGCTTGTCCGTCATGAAGCGGACCGCTTCGACCTCGAGCAGCATCTTCGCCGTGAGTTCGGCCATCACCTTCTTGTCGGGGAAGCCTGGCATTATAATCGCCTCATCGCCTACATGTTTTCCGTCACCCTGAGGTGGCCGCGAAGCGGCTCTCGAAGGGCGACGGCCGGGCCGTGCATCCTTCGAGGCTCAGGATGACGGGTCAAGGGCAGCGGATCAACTCGCCACCACCTTCCATTCGATCGTCTCGCCGCCGCGGTAGACCAACGCGCGCTCGTCGGGGCCGGGAACCTTGATCTCTTCGGGCGCGGTCCACGACACCTTTTCGAGCGTGATGCGCTCCTCGTTCGGCGGCAGATGATAATGCTTGGGTCCGTTCAGCGAGGCAAACGCTTCGAGCTTGTCGAGCGCGCCCTCCTCCTCGAACGATTTGGCGTAGGTCTCGATCGCGACCGGCGCGTTGAAGATGCCTGGGATGCCGTTGACGGCGAGCTTCTTCGCCACCGGATGCGGCGCTGAATCGGTGCCAAGGAAATAGCAGGCCTCGCCGGAGGTGGCGGCCTTGCGCAGCGCGTCGCGGTCCTTCGCGGTTTTGATCACCGGCATCACGTACATGTACGGTTTCAGGCCCCAGCCGAACCAATCGGTGCGCGTCAGGATCATGTGATACGGCGTGATGGTGCCGCCGACCTGCGGCGCGGCGCTCTTGACGAAATCGACGCCGTCCTTCGACGACAGATGCTCCAGCACCATGCGCAGGCCGGGGAAATGTTTGCACCATTTCGACAGATAGCGCTCGATGAACATCGCCTCGCGGTCGAAAATGTCGATCTCGGGATCGACATCCTCGCCGTGCATCAGGAACGGCATGTCGATCTTTTCCATGCGTTCCAGCACACGCATGACCTTGTTGTAGTCGGTGACGCCCGCCGCCGAGTTGGTGGTCGCGTTGGCGGGATAAAGCTTTACCGCGGTGAACACGCCTTCCTTGAAACCGCGCTCGACGTCGTCGGGATCGGTGTCGTCGGTGAGATAGCAGGTGATCAGCGGCTTGAAGGTCGAGCCCTTCGGCAGGGCCGCCATCACGCGCGTACGATAGGCAATGCCGTCTGCGGTCGTGCACACCGGCGGGATGAGGTTCGGCATCAGGATGGCGCGGCCGAAATTCTTCGCGGTGTACGGCAATGCCGCCTTGAGCATCTCGCCGTCGCGGACGTGGAGATGCCAGTCGTCAGGCTTGCGGATGGTGATACGTGTCGTCATGCCAAACCGATACACTCTCGCCCGATGGGAGCCAACGCCCCTGGCCTGCAGCACCCGCCGATGACGCCCTCCGCACCGGCGCCAACGGCAAGGACGGCAGCGGCTGCCAAGGTTGGAGCGTCGGCCAAGGCCGCGATGGAGGCTGCTACACTAGCGTCCCATGTGCCAAAATCAATATTTTTGCCATTTTTTGTACACCGCGTGGTCGGGTCGCGGGAGCTAATCTATGGCGAAGCAGGCAACTGCCGAATTTCGCGCGCTGGTCGCCGAGGCCATGAGCGATTTTCAAGCAGGGCGACTGACGCAGGCCGAGAGCCGCTATCGGGCCGCGTTGGCGATCGTCCCTGATGATCCCGCTGTCACGCATAACCTCGGCGTGGCCATTGCGGCCCAAGGGCGTCACCGGGCCGCCATCGGCTGTTTCGACGAAGCGCTCAGGGCTGACGCTGGCTTCGTCTCGGCCCACTATAACCGGGGCGTCGCACTGATGCGGCTTGGCGAGACGCAGGAGGCGATCAATGCCTTCGGCCGTGCCGCGACGATCGAGCCGCAGCATTATGAGGCGCATCGCGCCTTGGGCTTCCTCTGGTTGGCTCAAGGCGAGCGCGGGCGGGCGCTCGATCATCTAGCACGCACCTACGAGCTGCGGCGCGGCGATGACCGGACCGCAATCGCGCAGAAGTCGTTGACGACGGCGACGCGTCACAAGCTCGAACACGATGCCGAGCAGTTTCTCTATCTTTCGCAGCGAACGCGGGACCGGCTGCGCTTCGAGCTGCTTGCGCGCAACTACCGCGCGATCGCGGAGCAGGTCTCGAACGAGGTGGCAGCGCTATCCGATACGCAGATCGATGTGTTAGGCGACGACTACAATACGCCGATCCACCTGCGCGCAGCGCCCGAGGTCGCGGGCGGGGCCGTCAACGAACGAGGGGATCGGGCTGCGCTGACCGCGCAGTTCCAGGACCAGGGCGCAATTCCGGTCGACGACCTGCTCACGCCGCAGGCGCTCGACGCCTTGTGGCGGTTTCTGCTGGAGAGCACGATCTGGCACGACTTTTCCCATATCGACGGCTTCGTCGCGTCCTATCTCGAAGACGGGTTAGCCTGCCCGCTGCTGCTGCAGATCGCCGATGAGCTCCGGCACGCGTTTTCCGACATTCTCGGCGCGCATCGCCTGAGCCAGGCTTGGGCCTTCAAAGGCCTGCAGGCGCAGTCGGCCGTCGACGCTCACGCCGACGATGCCGCCGTCAGCGTCAATTTCTGGGTCACGCCGACGCAAGCCAATATTAGCCCCGAGCGCGGCGGCCTGGTCGTCTGCCGCGCGCCGCCGCCTGATGACTGGGAGATCAAGGACTACGATGCCGATCAGGCGCGGATTGTAACATTTTTGGAACAAATGGCCGATAACAGCCTTGTTGTGCCCTACCGCCAGAACCGCGCCGTGATCTTCCGCTCGCGCCTGTTTCACCACTCGGACAGCCCGAAATTCGCACAAGGCTACGAAAATCACAGGATAAATCTGACCTTGCTATACGGCTCGGATGACCGTGAGGCGTGCACGAGCAAAACGGGTTCCGTACTGTTCCAAAATTGACACAGGCGGGCACCCCCTATATTGGCGTCATTCTGGATCGCCGCGCAGCGGCGAGTTCGGGAATCCATACCGCAAGCGCTGGGAGTATGGATTCCGGGCTCGCGCCTTGCGGCGCCCTGGAATGACATCAGGGCAACTAAGCCCGCGCAGAGATCAATCGATCGATGCCGCTCGACCTCGAACGGCAACTACACCAACTCCGCGCTGCGCATCGGCGACGTCGATCCCTATCCGGAGCGGCTGGTCGGCGAGTTCATCGGCAAGGTGGTCTCCAACGCGTGGGTCAACAAGGAATACAAGCACGTGATCCTCAAGGTTCACGCGCACGCGCTGACGGCCTACGCCGGCCAGATGTTCCACCTGCTCTGCCCGTCGCCCGACGGCGCCGACGTGTGGATGCGCCGTCCGATGAGCGTCTATCGCGTCGACAAGGCCAACGGCCACGTCGAGTTCCTCTACAAGGCCGAAGGTCGCGGCACCCGCGGCATGGCGACGTTGGAGCCCGGCGACGATTTCAACATCGCCGGTCCGCTCGGCCACGGTTTCACGCTTGAACCCGGGTGGAAGAACATCGTGGTGCTCGGCCGCGGCGTCGGCCTCGCGACGCTGGCGCCGCTGTCGCAACTCGCCGCCGAGCAGAAGGTCGGCGTGACCGCCATCCTGTCCGCGCGCAATCCCGGCGTGGTGATGTCGAAGGAGCTGTTCGACGGGCTCGGCGCCAACACCATCACGGTGCTCGACAGCGACGACACCAGCGCAGTCGAGAATGTCGAAAAAATCATCGAGGACCTGATCGCCGACAGGCAAGGCCGATGCCTTCTTCACCTGCGGCTCCAACCGCCTGCTCAAGCTGATGCAGCGGCTCGGCAAGAAGCACAACATTCCGGGCCAGGTCGCGATGGAGCAGATCATGGTCTGCGGCTTCGGCGCCTGCTACGTCTGCATGCGCACCTTCATGGTCGATGGCGAGAAGGTGCTGCGGCGGGTGTGCCGGGATGGCCCGGTGTTCAACATGCAGGAGGCCGTCGGATGGTAGACCTTACCGTCAAGATCGGCGACATCACGCTGCAGAACCCGATCCAGCCGGCGTCCGGCGCATTTTCCTGGGAATACAACGACGTCATCGATCTCAACCGGCTCGGCGCGCTGGTCGCCAAGACCATCTGCCGCGAGCCGCGGCTCGGCAATCCGACGCCGCGCATGGCCGAGACCGAGGCCGGCATCATCCAGTCGATCGGCCTGCCGGGCAAAGGCATCGACTACTTCGTCGAGCACATCGTGCCAGAATACGCCAAGTTCAAGCCGCCGCTGGTGGTCAGCGTAAACTCGGAGACGATCGAGGATTTCGCGGCGCTCGCCGAGGAACTGAGCGTGCCGGACGTCGACGTGATCGAGGCCAACATCTCCTGCCCGACACGCAACCAGACCGGCGGCAATTTCGCGATGCACGAGGACTACACGCGCGATTGCATCACCGCGATCCGGGCCAAGACCAAAAAGCCGCTGTGGGTGAAACTATCGCCCAACGCCGGCGACATCGTCTCGATCGGGAAGGCCGCCGAGGCGGCCGGCGCCGATTGCCTGGTGATCGCCAACACGTTCCTGTCGCTCAAGATCAGGACCGACAATTTCCGGCCCGCGCTCGGCAACAAGTTCGGCGGACTGGTCTCGCCGGCGTTGAAGCCGATCGTGCTGCGGATGGTCTATCAGGTCGCCAAGCAGGTGAAGATCCCGATCATCGGCATCGGCGGCGTGACCAAGGCCGAGGACGTGGTCGAATACATGCTTGCCGGCGCCAGCGCGGTCGGCATCGGCTACGCCGGCTTCCGCAATCCGACCGCGCTGATCACGATCATCGACGATCTCGAAGCCTGGTGCGACGAGCGCGGCATCAAGAAGGTGACGGAGCTGATCGGCGCCGTGAAGGACCAGGACATGGAGATGGACACGCTCGTTGCCGCCTCGGCGGGCGTGTGAGGCCGCCCGTCGTCACCGCTGCGGCTATTCCATCCGCGCCAGCCGCTCGCGCATGAAGGCCACCGCCTGCGCGCCCTTGATGGCGCGGCGCCACAAGTCCTTCGCCATCTTCTCGTGCAACGCCAGCGCCTCGGGCGCCGAGGTGATCATCGCCACGCCGACGCGGATGTTGGGCTCCTCGCCGAGCCGGAACGGCGACAGCGCCAGCACCTGGCGGTCGGGCTGGCGGAAGATCTGGAAGCTCGTATGCGGCAGCGTGTCGGGCACGATGCCGACCTGGACGCCGATCGGCTCGTCCGCCATCAGCGCGGTGAAATGCTCGGCCTCGGCGCGGGCGAGCGCGCGGCGTTCGCGGCGCACGTTGTCCGGCAGGTCGTGGCGGCCGACCAGGCCGTTGCGCAGGAAGCGCTCCATCTCGGCGGCGGCGATGAGATTGAGCACGCCGGACGGCGGCGGCGATAGGTCTCCTTGCGCTGGCGCAGCACCTCCATCAGTTCGTCGATCTGCGCCAGCGCGCGCTTGCGGCCTTCGAGCTCAACCGGGATCGACTTCGCGCAACACTTCGCCGAGCGTCTGGTCGAAACGCTCCGAGGCGAGCACGGACGAGATCGGCCCGGCGAGCACGATGATGTGCTCGGCGGTCTCCTCGATCTGGCGCATGCGCTCGAAATAGCTCACGGCCGACGCGATGTATTCGACGCCGACGCCGAGCAAGGTCGGCACCGAGACCTCAAGCAGCTCGGCGAGCTTCTCCAGCGTCTCGATCTTCGCCACCTCGCCCTTCTCGAAACGGTAGAGCGCGGTGCGCGAAATGCCGAGCCGGCTCGCGATTTCCTCCGCCGACAGGCCGGAGCCGAGGCGGAACGCCTTGAGCCGGTTGCCGATATCGTCGAAGCGGATGGGCATGAACGTACGCAGTTACTTGAGCGGAATTTGAAACAGTTCGCCAAGCTGTTCCTTCGACAACGGCGCGGACAGATATTTGTAGGTCACGCCGTCGGCCATGATCGAATTGAGGCCGGAGATCCGGTCGACACGCAACCCGTCCTTCGGATAGAACTCGTCGCGCGCCTGTTTCGCCAGCTCCTCGGTGGTGTGCGCGAATTTCGCATAGGCCGTCAGCGCGTCCGGGCTGGCATACATCCACGCCAGCGTGTCGGCGTATCCGGCGATGAATTGCGATACGACATCGCGGTGCTGCTCCAGAAATCCAGCATTGGCGACGATCAGCCGGATGGTCTGGTCGCGGAAATACGGCAGCTCATTGCCCCGCGCGATGATGCGGATTTTGCCTTGTTTCGCGGCGTCGAGCCCGAACGGCGGCGACGCCCAGCCGACATCGACCTGGCCGGACATGACCTGCGTCAACGTGGCGGCGGTGCCTCCGGTGGCGACGGGCTTCGCGTCGATGCCGTAAAACTTAAGAAAGGCGAGCACTTCGAGGTGGCTCGACGAACCGGTGGTCGAATAGGCGACGGTCTTGCCGGCCGCGTCCTTCATGGTGTGAATGGGCGAGTCGGCGCGCACATACCAATACTCGCTCGATCCGGTGCTGGCGTTGCCGACGACGCGGATCGGCGCGCCTTTGGCGAACGCGGCCATCACCGAGGTGGTGCCAAGCCCGACGCCGATGCCGACGCTGCCGGAGATCACCGCCTGCTGCGTCTCGCCGCTGCCCTGCGTGTAAAGGATTTCAAGCGCGAGCCCGCGCTTCTTGAAGAAGCCGGCATTCTGACCGAGCTCCGAAGCGGCCGTCTCCCAGTTGCCACGGGCACCGACGGCGAGCTTGAGCTGATCCTCGGCAAGCCCCGGGCTGTTCGCGGCGGCCAAAAGAACAACGAGCAAAATAAAATCTCGACATCACCGACATTGCTGTCTCCGGTCACTGAGTCTTCTTCATTTGGCCTTGGTTTCCGCAATCTTCGCCAAAATCTCCGCCGGCGAAATCGGGCATTGCGCGAGATGCACGCCGAACGGCGACAGCGCATCCTCGATCGCCGAGACGATCGCCGCGGCGGTCGGCAGCGTGCCGGCTTCGCCGACGCCCTTGATGCCGAGCGGATTGAGCGGCGTCGGCGTCTCCTGGTGCACCAGCGCAATAGTCGGCAGTTCGGTCGCGGTGACGAGGAGATAGTCGGCGAGCGTGGTGGTCAGCGGCTGCGCGTCCGGTCCGAACTCCATGCGTTCGAACGAGCGCATTGCCGATGCCGTGGGCGACGCCGCCGAGGATCTGGCCGTCGACGATCTGCGGATGGATCACGCGTCCGCAATCGTGCGCGAGGACGAAATTGCGCAGCGCGACTTCGCCGGTCTCGGCATCGACCTCGACTTCGGCCACGGCCGTGCCATTGGCATAGGACATGTCGTCGATCACGACATGCTCGGTCGCTTCCATGCCGACTTCGCCGCCGGGCAGGAAATAGCCCGGCGTACCCATGGTGGCGCGCGCAATGTCGGCGAAGCGTCACCTTCAGCTCGCTCGCACCTTTGACGCGGATTTCACTGCCCTCGATCTCAAGGTCCTGCGCCGCGGCCTCCAGCAGGTGGCTCGCGACCATGAGCGCCTTCTCGCGCACCTTCAGCGCGGCGCGATGCGCCGACGAGCCGGCCAGCACCGACTGGCGCGAGTTGAAGCCGCCGAGGCCGAGCGAGGTCGCGGCGCTGTCGCCGGTGGTCACGGTGAAATTCGCCATGTCGCCGCCGAGCTGCTCGGCGACGACCTGCGCCAGCATGGTCTTCGTGCTCTGCCCCATGTGCACGGCGCCGGAAAAGACGTGCACCTTGCCCGATGGCGCGATGCGCACCGTGACCGGCTCGAACGGCCCGCGCCCGGTGCCTTCGACGAAATTGGCCACGCCAATGCCGAGATGGCGGCCCTGGCGTCGCGCCGCCTGCTGGCGCGCGGGAAATTCGTCCCAGCCGGCGCGCGCCAGCGCGGCCTGCTGGCAGGCCGGATAATCGCCGCTGTCGAGCACGACCTGCATGCCGCCGCGGGTCTTGAGCGGCGTCTGGAACGGCATCTTGTCGGCCGGCACGAGATTGCGCCGGCGCACTTCGGCGCGGTCGAGCTTGAGCTCGCGCGCGACGCGGTCGAGCAGCCGTTCGATGGCGAACACGCCTTGCGGCTGGCCGGCGCCGCGCACCGGCGTCACCGGCACCTTGTTGGTGATCGCGAGCTTTATGTCGAGCCTGTAGGCCGGCACCTCGTAGGCGAGCGGCAGCGCCGCAGCCGAGCCATACGGCACATTGACGCCGCGCGCGGTGTAGGCGCCGTGCTCGTGGATCAGCGTGCCGCGCACGCCGCGGATGCGCGCATCGGCATCGACCGCGATCTCGACGTCCCAATACTGATCGCGCTCCTGCGTCGTCGACACGAAATGCTCGCGCCGATCCTCGATCCATTTCACCGGCCGGCCGAGCATGAGCGCCGCGAGCGCGGCGCAGAGTTCCTCCTGATAGAAAACCAGCTTCGGGCCGAAACCTCCGCCCACGTCCGGCGCAATGACGCGCACGTGGTTCTCGTCGCGGCCGAGCAGATCGCACAACAGCCGCATCGCCACATGCGGCGTCTGCGTCGAGCTGTAGAGCGTCAGCCGATCCTCGATCGGATCGTGCGCGGCGACGACGCCGCGGCATTCGATCGAATGGCTGCCGCCGCGATGCTGCCACAGCGACTCGCGAAACACATGCGCAGCGCCGGCGAATGCGGCATCGACGTTGCCGTAGTTCAGATTGAATTCGGCGACGAGATTGTGCGGCGAATTCCGATGCGCCGCGGCGACACCCGGCTCAAGCGCGGCGCGGCAATCGGAAACGGCCGGCAGCGGCTCGTAATCGACGTCGACCAGCGCGGCCGCGTCCTCGGCGATATAGCGATCGTCGGCAACGACGACGGCGACCGGCTCGCCGACATGCACGACTTCGTCGATCGCGAGCACCGGACGATCGACCTGCTGGCGGAAGGCCGGCGACGGCAGCGCGACAACAAGCCGATCGGATATGAGATGCGGCTTGAGGTCGCCATGCGCAAACACGGCGTGCACGCCGGGCCGCGCCAGGGCGGCGGTCTTGTCGATGCCGCGGATGGCGGCATGCGCGTGCGGGCTGCGCACGAACGCGGCGTGCAGCATGCCGGGCAGATGGATGTCGTCGACGAAACGGCCCTTGCCGCGCAGAAGGTCGGGATCTTCCAGACGGCGAACGTTCTCGCCGAACGTCTTTGCGCTCAAGGCGCGCGTCCTTCGGCCTGCAGGCGCTTCGCCGCGTCGAGCGCCGCGATGACGATGTTCTGGTAGCCGGTGCAGCGGCACAGATTGCCGGAAATGGCGACGCGCACCTCCTGCTCGGTCGGATCGGGATTGTCGCGCAGGAATTCGATCAGCGTGGTGAGAATGCCCGGCGTGCAGAAGCCGCATTGCAGGCCGTGATTGTCGCGGAACGCTTCCTGCAGCGGATGCATCTTGTCGGCGCTCGGCGCGATGCCTTCGACCGTCAAGATCTCGTGGCCGTCGACCTGCACGGCAAGCATCAGGCACGAGCGCGCCGAACGGCCATCGAGCAGGATCGTGCAGGCGCCGCAGACGCCGTGCTCGCAGCCGAGATGCGTGCCGGTGAGGCCGAGCTGATGGCGCAGGAAATCCGCCAGCGTCAGGCGCACCGGCACCTCCTGCTGCTCGTAGCGCTTGCCGTTGACCGTCAGGGAAATCGTGCGCTTGTCATCCATTCCAATTTATCCGTTTAGTGCGGGCGCGCAGCGCCGGTTCCGGCGATGCGCTCGTGCGCCTTGAGCAGCGCGCGGCGCGACAGCACGGTCGCCAATTGCTGACGATAGGAGGACGGCGCGTGCACGTCTTCGATCGCGTCAAGCTTGCGCAAGGATTCGCACACGTCGCGCAGGAATTTCTCCTCCGGCACGTGGCCGACGATGGCCTGTCTCGACCTCGCTCGCGCGCACCGGCGCCGGCCCCATGCCGCCGAGCGTCACCGAGGCGCGCGTCACCTTGCCGGCCTTGTCCTCCTCGATCAAAGCCGCGGCCGAGACGATGGCGAAATCGCCGTGCCGGCGCGCAAATTCGACGAAGGCGTAGCCGTGGCCGGCGGGCCAGGACGGGAAAGCTTGCGCCGATGAGCAGTTCGTCGGGCTCCAGCGCCGGCGTCATGTAGGCGACCGGAAATTCGGCGAAGTCGATGGTGCGCTCGCCGTTGCGGCCGGCGACTTTCACCTTGGCGTCGACGGCGGCGGCAACCGAGACAAGTTCCGCCGATGGATCGAGATGGCACAGCGAGCCGCCGAGCGTGCCGCGATTGCGGGTCTGGCGGTGGCCGACCTGCTGGATCGCCTCGTGCATCAGCGGGCAGCGCTGGCGCACGACGTCGGAGAATTCGAGGTCGCGCTGGCGCGTCATGGCGCCGATCTCGAGCGCGCCGTTGTTGCTCGCGGATATAGGACAGGCCATCGACCCGGTTGAGGTCGATGACATGGTCCGGCAGCACGAACCGCATGTTGAGCATCGGCATCAGCGACTGGCCGCCGGCGAGCAGCTTGGCGTTCTCCAGCCGGCCGAGCAGGCCGACGGCGTCGGCGATCGTGCGCGGGTCGTGATAGGAAAAGGGCGGCGGTTTCATGCCGGCTCGTATGCTTTCGCGTGCTTTGACTTATGCCAAAAAGCGGGTATCAATCCAATTAGATACATCAATCCCAAAAATGAAACCAGCCGATGAAGCCTGCGGCGTTTCAGTATCACGCGCCGAAGACGGTCGATGAGGCGCTGACCATTCTCGCCAAGGTCGCGCCGGAGGACGGCCGCGTGCTCGCCGGCGGCCAGAGCCTGGTGCCGACCATGGCGTTCCGGCTCGCCAAGCCGGCGCATCTCGTCGACATCAACGGCGTGGAAGCGCTCGGCCGCCTCGCGGTCGAGGGCGGCAAGCTTTCGATCGGCGCGTGCGTGCGCCATGCAGCATTTCACAAGCCGGTATGCGACGGCCCGCTCGGCAAGCTTCTCACCGACGTCGTGCATCACATCGCGCATTACCCGATCCGCACCCGCGGCACCTTCTGCGGCAGCCTGGCGCACGCCGACCCGGCCTCCGAATGGTGCGCGGTGATGACGGCGCTTGACGGCGAGATCGTCGCCAAAAGCGCGCGCGGAACGCGCACCATCGCGGCGCGCGATTTCTTCCAGGGCATCATGACGACGGCTTTGGCCGAGGATGAGCTTCTGGCCGAGGCGCGGCTGCCGCTGCTGCCGGCGGACACCAAGTGCGGCTTCTACGAATTCAATCGCCGCGCCGGCGATTTCGCCATGGCGATGGCGGTCGTCGCCTATCGCGTGAACGGCGGCAAGATCGCCGAGGCGCGCGTCGCCGTCGGCGGCGCCGAGCCGAACCCGCGCCGCATTGCCGAGGCCGAAAGCGCGCTCAATGGCAAAGCGCCGGGCGCGGACGCCTTCCGTGCCGCGGCGCAAGCGGCGGTCGCCGCGATCGATCCGATGGTGGATGCGACCACGAATGCGGAGTACCGGCGCGATCTCGTCCTCGCGGTGACGCGGCGCGCGCTCGAACGCGCGGCGGCGTGAGCGGGCGTATGAACAAGATGCCCTTC
The DNA here is from genome assembly GCA_963730645.1 of uncultured Alphaproteobacteria bacterium. GTDB lineage: Bacteria > Pseudomonadota > Alphaproteobacteria > Rhizobiales > Xanthobacteraceae > BOG-931. The sequence continues at coordinate 106,102 of CAVSSN010000001.1, forward strand.
ATCGGCCAGTCGGTCGAGCGGCTGGAGGACCCGCCGCTCGTCGCCGGGCGCGGCCAGTTTGCCGGCGACATCAATTTTGCCCATCAGCTTCATATGCGCATCGCGCGTTCCAGCCATGCGCACGGCCGGATCGTGTCGATCGACACCGCAGCGGCGCGTGCGCTGCCGGGCGTTTACGCCGTGTGGACGTCAGACGATGTCGCCGACGTGCCGCCGATCGATTTCCGCGAGGGCAGCATTCCGGCGCTCGATCCGTATCGCCAGCCCGTGCTCGCGAATGGCGTCGTGCGCTTTGTCGGCGAGCCGGTTGCCGCGGTGTTCGCCGACGACCCTTACGTCGCCGAGGACGCGGCCGATCTGGTGACGTTCGAGATCGAGGAATTGCCGACGCATCTCGATTCGTCGGCGCCGCCCGTCGAGTTTTTGCCCGGCCACAACACCGAGGCCGCGCTGATCCGGCAGGGCTACGGCGACGTCGACGCGGTGTTCAAGACGGCGAAGCACGTGGTCGAAATCGAGGTCGCGATCGGCCGCCATTCCGGCGTGCCGCTGGAGACGCGCGGCGCCATCGGCCGCTACGACGCTTCGCGCGGGATTCTGGAATTGCACGGCGCCGCCAAGGTGCCGCACCGCAATCAGGAATTGCTGTCGCGCATGCTGGGCCTGCCGCCGACCTCGATCCAGGTCTACGAGTCCCACGTCGGCGGCGGCTTCGGCATCCGCGGCGAAATCTACCCCGAGGATGTGCTGGTCTGCGTCGCGTCGATGCGGTTCAAGCGCGTGGTGAAATGGATCGAGGACCGGCGCGAGCATCTCATCGCCGCCAATCATTCGCGTCAGCAATTGCACAAGATCAGCGCCGCGCTCGACGATCAGGGCGTGATCCTCGCCATCGACGACCTCTACTATCACGACCAGGGCGCCTACGTTCGCACCCACGCGACGCGCGTCGTGCACATGACCGCCGGCATTCTGCCGGGGCCGTATCGCGTGCCGGCCTATCGCTCGATCGGCCATTTCCGCCTCACCAACAAGACACCCGCCGCGACCTATCGCGCGCCCGGGCGCTACGAGACGACGTTCGTGCGCGAGCGCCTGGTGGACGCCATTGCGGACAAGCTCGGCATCGATCGCATCGAGGTGCGCCGGCGCAACTGCATCGGTCCGGATGAAATGCCGTATCCGCGGCCATTGCAGGCGCTCGGCGAGGAAATCCACTACGACACCGGCGACTATATCGGCCTGCTCGACAAGCTGTTCGACATGGTCGAGTGGCAGAAGCTCAATGCCGAGGTGGCGAAGCGCAAGAAGGCCGGCGAGCTTGTCGGCATCGGCGTCGCCATGTTCGTCGAGAAAAGCGGGCTCGGGCCGACCGACGGCGTGAAGATTTCGGTCGATACCTCGGGCCTGGTCGAGGTGATCACCGGCGGCGCTTCGCTCGGCCAAGGGTTCGAGACCGTGATGGCGCAGGTCGCTGCCGATGCCATCGGCGTCGACTACAAAAGCTGCCGCGTCATCCACGGCCAGACCGACCGCATCGCCTTCGGCATCGGCGCACACGCCTCGCGCGCCACCGTGATGACGGCATCGGCGACGCACATCGCCGCGGTGAAGCTGCGCGAGAAAGCGCTCGAAGTCGGCGCCGAGCTGATGCAGGCGACGCCGGACGCGCTCGACATCGTCGACGGGCAGGTCGTGCGCAAGGGGCAAAGTGGCGGGCCTTCGATCGCGCTCGGCAAGATCGCGCTCAGCCTCGCGGCGGGATCGAAAACCTTGAACGGGCGCGACCCCGGCCTCACCGCCGAGGGCTGGTTCAATACCGAGCACCAGGTTTATCCCTACGGCAGCCACATCGCCGTGGTGAAGGTCGACCGCGAGACCGGCGGCGTCACCGTCGAGCGCTACTTCATCGCCTACGACATCGGGCGCGCCATCAACCCGGCGCTGGTCAAGGGCCAGATCGTCGGCGGCTACACGCAAGGCCTCGGCGGCGCGCTGTTCGAGGAGTTCACCTACAACGAGCGCGGCGATCCGCTGGCCGCCACCTTCGCCGACTACCTGATACCCGACCGTGCGCGAAGTCCCGATGCCGGAAATCCTGCTGCGCGAGGACTACACCACCCCGCTCAATCCGCTCGGCATCAAGGGCGCGGGCGAAAGCGGCATCACCGGCGTCGGCGCCACCATCGCCTCGGCCATCGACGACGCCATCGGCATTCCGGGCGCGGTGACGCAACTCCCGGTGACGCCGCAACGGTTGAAGGAACTTTTGGCGCGGCGCGCGTAAAATGGCCCAAAGCGGTCTATAATCGCAGCCGACAACGATCGGAGTGACCCATGGATACGGCCGTCAAACCGCGAACCGCAAAGCCTGCAAAGAAGGCCGCGCAACCGTCGAAAGCCGAATCGAAATCGGCCTCCAAGCAGGATCTGCGGCACTGGCTGGCGCAACTGCGCGCCAACGACGAGGTGCAGGACATCAAGGGCGCCGAGCGCGAGCAGGAGATCGGCGGCATCGTCGACATCTACCAGCGCAGGATCGGCAACAAGGCGGTGCTGTTCGACGACGTGCCCGGCTTCCCGCGCGGCCATCGCATCCTCGCAAATATCCTGACCTCGGTGCGGCGCATCAACATCACGCTCGGCCTCGACCCCGACGCCCACGCCGTCGAACTCGTGCACTACTGGCGCCAGTACATGAAGGCGGCCAAGACCATTCCGCCGAAGGTCGTGAAGTCCGGCGCGCTGATGGAGAACGTGCACACCGGCAAGGACATCGACATTTTCAAAATCCCGGTGCCGCGCTGGCACGAGCACGACGGCGGCTACTACATCGGCACCGGCGACATGGTGGTGATGCGCGACCCCGACACCGGCTGGATCAATTACGGCGCCTATCGCGTGCAGGCGCACGAGGGCAACGTCGCGACCCTGATGTGCTCGAAGGGCAAGCACGGCGACCTGATCAAGCGCCGCTATCACGAGAAGGGACAGCCCTGCCCGGTCGCGGTGGTCTGCGGCATGCATCCGGCGCTGTTCATGATCGCCGGGCTCGAAATTCCCTACGGCAAGAACGAATACGATGCCGCGGGCGGCCTGCTCGGCGAAGCGGTGGAGGTCATCGAGGGTCCGAAGACCGGCCTGCCGATCCCGGCGCATGCGGAGATCGCGTTCGAGGGCTTCATCTATCCCGACGACGTTCGCGACGAAGGCCCGCTCGGCGAGTGGACCGGCTACTACGCCGGCGGACTGAAGAAGGAGCCGGCGATCCGCATCGAAACCTTCATGCACCGCAACGACCCGATCCTGCTCGGCGCCATTCCGGGCATCCCGCCCGACGACAATTCGTTCTATCGCGGCACCTATCGCTCCGGCGCGGTGTGGAACCAGCTCGAAGCCGCCGGCGTGCCGGAAGTGAAAGGCGTGTGGGCGCACGCGGCCGGCGGCAGCCGGCTCTGGCTCACCGTCGCGATCAAGCAGATGTACGGCGGCCACGCCAAGCAGGCCGGCCTGATCGCCTCGCAATGCCACGCCGGCGCCTATGCCAACCGCTTCGTCGTCGTGGTCGACGACGACATCGATCCCGCCGACATGGACAAGGTGATCTGGGCGATGTGCACGCGCTTCGATCCGCGCGAGGGCCTGGAGACGCTGCGCGGCTGCTGGTCGACCGTGCTCGATCCGATGGTCTACGGCACCGACGACCCGCGCAACGCGCGCGTCGTCATCGACGCCTGCAAGCCGTTCAAGCGGCGCGACACCTTCCCGATCGTGGTGCGCGCCAGCCAGAAGGTCGAGGATCACGTGCGCGAAGAAATTCTCCGACGTGCTGCCGCGCTGACGTTATCCCGCCTCTCCCTCCCTCCTTGTGGGGAGGGGCAATTCGGAGATGAGACCGCATGAATCCGAAATTCGACATCACGCTCAACATCAACGGCCGCGACTATCCGATCCGCGTCGAGGCGCGCAAGACGCTGGTCGACGCCATCCGCGACGATTGCGGCCAGACCGGCACGCATATCGGCTGCGAGCACGGCGTCTGCGGCACCTGCACCGTCATCGTCGACGGCGACGCGGTGCGCTCCTGCCTGATGTTCGCGGTGCAGGCGCAGGGCAAGAAAATCCGCACCGTGGAAGGGCTCGCCGACGGCGACAAGCTGAACACGCTGCAGCGCGCCTTCATCGAGAACCACGGCCTGCAATGCGGCTACTGCACGCCGGGCTTCCTGATGCTGGCGACCAACGTGCTGGAGAAAGACCCGCACATCAGCGACGAGGACATGCTCGACGTGCTGTCGTCGAACCTGTGCCGCTGCACCGGCTATCAGAACATCATCAAGGCCGTGCGCGCCGCCGCAATCGAGATGCGCGGCGGGAAGTAATGCGACGTCGCCTCCTTACCCTCCCCCTGCAAGGGGGAGGTCGCAGCGTAGCGCACGCTCGACGACTGGCGGGTGGGGGTCCGTGCGCGCGCAGCCAGGACGGACCCCCACCTGGTCGCCTTCGGCGACCGTCCTCCCCCTTTCAGGGGGAGGTTGGAAGTGACGACTTACCCCACTCCCCCGCCCGCGAGCGAACGCAAGGTCCTCGGCCATCGCGTCACGCGGCTTGAGGACCTGCCGCTCGTCACCGGCCACGGCCGCTTTGCCGGCGACATCAACTTTCCGCATCAACTCCACATGCGCATGGTGCGTTCGGCGGTCGCGCATGGACGACTCGATCTCGATCGATGCCGCGGCGGCGCTGGCGCTGCCGGGCGTGGTCGCGGTGTGGACCAATGCCGACATCGCCGACATTCCGCCGATCGATTTCCGCGCCGACAAGTCGGCGGAAATCCTAAAACCCTATCGCCAGCCGGCGCTGGCGCGCGATCTCGTGCGCTACGTCGGCGATCCCATCGCGGCCGTGTTCGCCGAGGAGCCGTATCTCGCCGAGGACGCGGCCGAGCTTGTGACGGTGGAGATCGAAGAACTGCCGCCCATTCTCTCGGCGAGCGACGAGCCAGGCGAGTTCGAGCCCGGCCGCAGCAGCGCGGCGGCAATCTACACCCACAGTTTCGGCGACATCGACGCCGCGTTCCGCAGCGCGCACACGATCGTCGAGCTCGATCTGCAGACCGGCCGTCACTCCGGCGTGCCGCTGGAGACGCGCGGCGCGATCGGGCGCTACGACGTCGCGCGCGATATTCTCGAACTGCACGGCGCGGCGAAAATTCCGCATCGCAATCGCGAGACGCTGTGCCGCATGCTCAATCGCAGCCCGTCGCAACTGCACGTGCACGAGAGCCATGTCGGCGGCGGCTTCGGCATCCGCGGTGAAATCTATCCCGAGGACGTGCTGGTGCTCGTCGCCGCGATGCGGCTCGGACGGCCGGTGAAATGGATCGAGGACCGGCGCGAGCATCTGATCTGCGCCAACCAGGGCCGGCAGCAGCGCCATCTGGCGCGCATCGCGGTCGACGCGGACGGGCGCATCCTCGGCATCGCCGACGAAATCTTCCACGACCAGGGCGCCTATGTGCGCACGCACGGCGCCAATGTCCCCAACCGCACCATGAACATGATGACCGGCTGCTATCGCGTGGGCGCCTATCGCGCGGTCGCGCATTTCCGGCTGACCAACAAGACGCCGGCCGCGACCTATCGTGCGCCCGGCCGCTACGAGAGCACGTTCGTGCGCTCGCGGCTGATGGATGCCGTCGCCGACAAGCTCGGCATCGATCGGATCGAAGTGCGGCGGCGCAATCTGATCGCGGCGTCGGACCTGCCGTGCTGCATCGAGTTCGACGAACCTGGCCTTGAGGCGCTCGATATCGACTCCGGCGATTACGAGGCGCTGCTCGACAAGGCGCTCGCGGCGTTTCGGTGGAACGAATTGCAGGCCGACCTCAAGCGCCGCCGCGCGAACGGCGAACTGGTCGGCGCCGGCCTCGCGTTCTTCCTCGAAGAAAGCGGCCGCGGGCCGTCCGACAATGCCAAGATCGCCGTCGACACCAGCGGCGCGGTCGAGCTCGTCACCGGCGGCGCCTCGATCGGCCAGGGTTTTGAGACCGTGATGGCGCAAATCTGCGCCGAAACGCTCGGCGTCGATTACCAGCGCGTGCGCGTGATCCACGGCCAGACCGACCGCATCGACCACGGCATCGGCGCGCACGCCGCGCGCGCGACCGTGCTCACCGGCGGCGCCGTGCACGTCACCGCGGCGCTGGTGCGCGACAAGGCGCTGGAGTTCGCGTCCGAACTGCTGCAAACGCCCGCGGCCGACCTCGACATCGTCAACGGCACCGTGCAACGCCGCGCCGGCAAGGGCGGCCCCTCGATCACGCTCGGCGACATCGCGCGCCGCATTGCGCCGGGCTCAAAGCTGCTCGCCGGCCGCGATCCCGGCCTGTCCGCGCACGGCTGGTATCACACCGACCACACCGTGTTTCCCTACGGCGCGCACCTCGCCGTGGTGCGGATCGATCCCGATACCGGACACGTCGCGGTCGAGCGCTTCATGGTCGCGTACGACGTCGGCCGCGCTGTCAATCCGATGCTGGTCGAGAGCCAGCTCGTCGGCGGCTGCGCACAGGGCATCGGCGGCGCGCTGTCGGAGGAATTCGTCTACGACGACAACGGCGAGCCGCTCTCGGTGACGATGGCCGACTACCTGATGCCGACGCTGCACGACATCCCGAATGTCGAGGTGCTGCTGACCGAGGACGCGCCGTCGCCGCATCATCCGCTGGGGCTCAAGGGCGCCGGCGAAGGCGGCATCAACGGCGCCGGCGGCGTGCTCGCGAGCGCGATTGACGATGCGCTGGGCATGCCCGGGGCGGTGACGCAGCTCCCGGTGACGCCGCAGCGGGTGAGGGAGCTGCTGCGTCTCCGCTCCCCCTGACTGTCATCGTCCGCGAAGGCGGACGATCCAGTAAACGCAGACGATGCGGCAAGTCCGCGCACGATTCGACAGCGTCGGTGATTACTGGATGCTCCGCCTTCGCGGAGCATGACAATTTGAAAATTGCGAACAAATGAGTGAGATGGCCTACGGCGCGCTCTTCATCACCTCGGTGGCGAGCTTCACGGCCTCGGGCGGCGAGGCGTAGATTTCCTTGATCAGCGCCTCGACGGCCGTGCCGGACACCGGCCGCACGTCGAGTTCGACCTGTCGCGCCTCGGCGAGGAATTCCGGGTCCTTCATCGTTGCGTCGAATGCCTCGCGCAGCATGCGCACGCGCTCCGCCGGCACGCCCGGCGGCGCGGCGAACGGGCGCGCGATGCTCTGGCGCGACACGATCAGCTTCAGCGCGGCCTGCTGCGCCGGCTCGTGCGTCAGGTCCATGATCAGCGGCACGCCGTCGAGATAGGGGCTCGAATCCTTCTCGAGCCCGATCTGCAGCGCCACGTCGATCTGCTTCGATGTCAGCATCGTCTTGCTGCGGCTGAGCAGGCTGGTCCACGACCAGCCGCAGCGGCCATCGACTTCGTGGCGCTCCATCGCCAGATTGATCTCGGTGCCGCCCGGATAGCCGGTGACGATCTTGAGCGGCAGATGGAACATGTTGCGCAGCACCGTCGCGAACACGTCGCTCTCCGCGCCGCCGCCCGAAGCGCCGATCACGTACGGCTTGGTCTGCATGTCCTGCCAGGTCTTTATGCCGGCAGACGCCATGAACGCGCAGACGCTCACCTCCTGCGAGACGCTGCCGATCCAGGAAAACTTCGGCGCGTCGAACTGCGAGCCGCCGCCGCGGCCGAGCAGCGGCTCCGCCACCACGCCGGGCGCGAACAGCGCGATCGCCGTGCCGTCCTTCGGCGCGACGTTGTAGAGATAGTTGACGACCTTGAGCGAGCCCGCGCCCGGCATGTTCTGCGGCACGACCTGCGGTTTGCCCGGAAGATGGCGGCCGATATGCCGCGCCACCGTGCGCGCATAAATGTCGTAGCCGCCGCCGGAGGAAAATCCGATCAGCACCTGCACGGTCTTGCCGGCATAGAATTCGGGGTCGGCGGCGCGTGCCCGGATCGCCCGTAGCCAACATGATTGCGGCGGCCCCGAAGGCCGCCGCAGCAATACGCGATCGCAAACGACATGACGGCGTGCAAACCTATTCCGCCGCCACGTGCGCGCGGCTCTGCACGTCCGGATTGATGAGCTGCAGCGGCGACGCGGTTTCCTCCAGCATGCCCCAGCTCTTCACCCAGTCGTAGGTGCGCTGCATTTCGTCGGCCGGGATTGGCGCCGGGTCGACCACGATCAGGCGGCTGGTGCGCAGATCGGACACCTTGAGCGTGCCGATCTCGGGATCGCGCTTCTTGTGGTAGTCGATGAAGTAGCGCAGGTACGCGCCCTTGTTGGCGTTGATGCGGCGCACCGCCTCGCGCACCGCGCGATTGAAGGCGCGCATAGGTCTCGGCGTCGACCTTGTCGGAGGCGACCTCGGTGCCGTGATAGAACGCCTCGCAGATCAGGCGGCAGCCTTTCTTCTCGGCGAGCGTGACGTAGGGCTCGGTCAGCGTCGTCGCCTCGATCTCGCCCGCCATCATCAGGTTGAAGCGGTTGCGCGAGCCGTTCGGCGCGCGCACGACGCGGATGAGATCGCGCGGCACGAAGCCCTCAAGCATGTGCAGCGCGAGATAATGCGTGCCGGCATAGAACGGCACGCCGACAGTGCGGCCCGCGAGTTGCTGCGCCGTGTAGACGGGAGAGTCGGGGCGAACGACGAGCGCGGCGTAGGTGACGATGCCGCGGCGGCCGACCTGCCGGCTGCCGACGGCGGTGTCGCCGACGCGGCAGTAGTTGCCCCATTCGCAGGCGTTGTACATGTCGGCCTTGCCGGATTCGAGCAGCTTGCCGTGGCTGCCGAACGGGCTGATGCCCTTCGGGCTCGGGGCGAGGCTCTCCACCGTCTTGACCCCGGCCTCGTCGCGCTCGATCCATTCGATCGGCGAGGCCTTCCCGTTCGAACAGGCCCTCGTCGTAGGCGACGAGCTCCGGCAATCCCTGGAAGGGCGAGGTGGTTTCGAGTGCGAGCTTTTTCATGTTTCGGCTCCCGGAATTCGTGCGTCCAGCGGTGATGAATCGCCCCGCGATTTTGTGACGTGATCGTAGGCTTGTCGCGTCCGACAATCAACAAACCTCGGCTTCGCCGATATCCCCGCATTGTCATGCCCCGCGCAGAGGCGGGGCGATCCGGAGTAATCACCGCCATTGCAGTGAACTACTGGATCGTCCGCCTTCGCGCGACGATGACAGCTCGGTGATGACATCTACGACGCCATCGCCTTCGCCGCGCCGCGGGCGCGTCAGCTCCGGCTGCTCGCCATAGAGCCATTCCATCCCGGCCATGGAGTCTTCCGGCGAGCGGGCGCCGAGCATGCCGTTGCGCAGTTCGCGGGCGACGCCGGCGGCGTGGTAGAATTCACCATAGACGCGCGACATGATCTGCACGCGCCCGGTGCGCAGATAGCGCTTCTGCGGATAGGCGCGGAACGCCGCCGCGTAATCGCCCTGCGCCCGCTCGACCTCGTTGGCGAGGCAGACCGCATCCTCGATCGACATGTTGGCGCCCTGCGCCAGGTATTGCAGCATCGGATGCGCGGCGTCGCCGAGCAGCGTCATGCGCCCTCGGCTCCATTCCTTGATCGGCGGCCGGTCGCACAACACCCACATGCGCCAGCTCTCGATCTTGCCGAGCAGGGTGCGCACCGGCTCACAGGTCTTGGCGAAGCGCTCGTGCAGTTCGGCCGGATCGCCGTAGCTGTCCCAGCCCTCCTCGTAGCGGCTCGAATGGAATACGGCGACGAGGTTGAACAATTCGCCGGTGCGCAGCGGGTAGTGCACCAGGTGCACCTTCTCGCCCGCCCAAAGCACCATGTCGCGCCAGCGCAGGTGCTCCGGCATTTCCGAAGTCGGCAGCACGGCGCGATAGGTGATGTGGCCGGCGACGACCGGCTTGCCGTCGCCGACGATCATCTGCCGGATGGTCGACCACAGCCCGTCGGCGCCGATCAGGGCCGCGCCTTTGTAGGTCTTGCCGCTCTCGGTCCTGACCGTGATGCCGGGCCCCTTCTCGTCGACCTCGACGACCTTCTGCGAAGCGTCGAGGCGGATAAGATTTGACGCTTGGCAGGCGTCGAGCAGCACCTTGTGCAGGTCGGCGCGGTGGATCACCGCATAGGGGTTCTTGAATTTTTTCCGGAACGCATCGCCAAGCGGGATGCGCGTGACCTCCTCGGCGGTGGTCGAATCCATCATGATCAGGTTGTCGGGAAACACCGCGAGCTTGCTGATTTCTTCCGTCAGTCCGAGGATATCGAACATCCAGAACACGTTCGGCCCGAGCTGGATGCCGGCGCCGATCTCCTTGAATTCCGGCGCCTGCTCGATCAGTTGCGAGGCGATGCCCTTGCGCGCCAGCGCGAGCGCGGCCGCGAGCCCGCCGATGCCGCCACCGACGATCAGAACCGGCTCGTCTTTCCAACTGGTCATGCTTTCATCTCCACTGGACAGGCATTTTAGAACCCGCTGCCGCCGACGTTCGTCATCCCCCGTCCGAGCCAGCGGGGAGGGGAGGGGTCGCCGCAATCCGTGACTCCCAAGCCGTCTGGACAGCGACGGCGTCGCCGTGCGCTACTGTCGCGGACGATTTTCTCAGGCATCACGGGCACGAGGCATGGCGGCCGGCAAGATCGACGTTCACCTGCATCTCATTCCGCCGTTCTATCGCAATGCGGTCTACGACGCGGGCTCCGGGCCCGCCATCGGCCGCTATCCGGAATGGACGCCGCCGCTCGCGCTCGACGTCATGGACAAGCATGACATCCAGCTTGCCATCGCCTCGATTGCGCAACCCGGCGTGCAATTCCTGACGGGCGGACGGGCGGCGGCACTGGCGCACAAGTGCAATGACTACGCGGCCGAGCTGATTCAGCAATGGCCGAAGCGGTTCGGCTGCTTCGGCCTGATCCCGATGGACGACGTCGATTCCGCTATTGCCGAAGCGGAATATTGCCTCGAGACGCTGCACTTCGAAGGCGTCTGCCTGCTTGCAAGCTATGGCGAGAAATTCCTCGGCGACAAGTCGTTCGATCCGTTGATGGAGTTCCTTAACAAACGCAAGGCCGTCGTCTATGTGCATCCGAGCCTGCATCCGTCGAGCAAGGCGCTGACGCTGCCCTGGCCCGGCTTCATGATCGAATACGTCTTCGATACCACGCGCGCCGCGGTCAACCTGCTGTTCTCCGGCGCGCTCGACCGCTTCCCCGATCTCCGCATCATCCTGGCGCATGCCGGCGGCACGCTGCCGTTCATCGCCTGGCGGCTTTCGGTCGCGCCGATGATCGATTCGCGGCTGCAGCAAATGTCGCGCGAGGATATTTTCGCGGGATGCAAGAAATTCTGGTACGACAATGCGCTTGCGTCGGGGCCGCAGACGTTTGCCGTGCTCTCGCAGATCGCGGCGCGCGACCGCATCCTGTTCGGCAGCGACTGGCCGTTCGCCAACGAGCGCGTGGTGGACGAGGAAGTCGCCGACTTCACCAACCGCGATTTTCTCGCGCCGCACATCCGCGATCTGATCGCCTGCGAGAATGCGTTGCAGCTTTTCCCGCAACGCGCTGCGCAGTTTGCCTGAATTGTCATGCCCGCGAAGGCGGGCATCCAGTAAACGCCGAACGTCCGAGCAAAATTTGCAACGTCTGTGATTACTGGATCATCCGCTTTCGCGGATGATGACAATTGAGAGGATTGGCCGCGCTTGCCCTACTCCTTCTGCTCGAACGTCGTCACCTGCGGCGCCGGCACCTGTTCGCCGCAGCAGACGCAGCGCCAGCGCCGCACCAGATAGCCGAACACGTTGTTGTGCAGATCGGGCCGATTGCTGCGGCCGCGTTTCTTGGTGAGGTCCTCGCCCTCGGCGGTGAGCTTCGGTCCGCCGGCCGATTCCGCAAGCAGTTGCACCCGGCACGCCTTCTCCAGCTTGATCGCCGTAAACACCGCCTCCTCGATGCTGGCGCCGGCAGCGACGATGCCGTGATTGCGCAGGATGAGCGCGTCATGCGGGCCAAGGCAGTGCGCCACGGCCTTGCCGCGCTCCGGATTGACGATGAGGTCCGTCGTCTCGGAGAAGATCGGCAGCCGACCGCCGGCGAAAGTCACCGCGTCGTTGCCGACGGCCACCAGCGGACGCCCGAGCGACGAGAACGCCACCGCGTGCACCGGATGGCTGTGGATGACGCATTGCACGTCGGGCCGCGCGCGCAACACTTCGGAATGAATGTAGACCTCGTTATGGCGCGGCATCGAGCCGCCGACCTTCTTGCCGTCGGCGTCGCAGGTGATGATGTTGTCCGGCCGCATCTCCTCGATGCCGATGCCGGCGGGCTTCATCAGGAATCGCCCCGAACCATCCGGCAGCCGCACCGTGACGTGGCCTGCGACATAATCGCCGTGGCCTTCCATCGCCAGCACGCGCCCCGCATCGGTCAACTTCTCACGCAGCCCATCGCTCATCGAACATTCTCCCGAACATGCTTGCTGTCTATCGGCCGGACATTACACTGCGGGCCCAAGGGACAATAGAAGTCACAACAGGGCGGGCGCATTTCCATCATGATGCTGAGAGCCACGTCGACGCGCTGGCGCAACTACTGCGACTGGCTGATCGTGCTCGTCATCATCCTGGCGGCGTGGCAGGCCGGCAGCGCCATGGTCGGCGAGTATTGGCTGAGTTCGCCGTGGGCAACGGCCTCGCGCTTTGTCGTGCAGATTCTCGACGGCGAGCTCATCCGCCATGCGGGCTACACGATCGAAGAAGCGGCGGTCGGCGCGCTGGTCGGCGGCGCGCCGGCGGTTTTGCTGCCGTTCCTGCTGCGGCGCCATCCCGTGATGGTTGCGATCCTCGATCCGTTCATGGTCGGCGGCTACGGCGCGCCGAAGCTCGCGCTCGCGCCGCTGTTCATCCTGTGGTTCGGCATCGGCACCGAATCGAAAATCGCGCTGGTCGCCGCCGTCGTGTTCTTCATCGTCTATTTCAGCACGCTCACCGGCGTGCGCGCGCTCGACGCACGGCTGGTGCAGATGGCGCAGGTCATGGGCGCGAGCGAACGGCAGGTCGCACGCCACATCGTCTTCCCGGCGGCGGTGCCGGCCGTGTTCGCCGGCTTCCGCATCGCCATGCCCTACGCCATCGGCGCCGCCGTCATCGCCGAACTGATCTCTTCCAACCGCGGGCTCGGCTACCTGGTGCAGACCGGCGCGATGAATTTCGACACCACCAGCGTGTTCGCCGCCATTCTCGCCGCAACGCTGATCGTGCACGGCGCCAACCTGGTCATGAACGCCGCCGAACGCGTGCTGCTGCGCTGGCGGCCGGCGACCCAGACCGTCATGGCTGTGGGGACATGACCATGGCGGACGTGCTGCTTGAAATACGCGGCCTCGGCAAACGCTTCGCATCGCGCCAGGGCCGCGAGCCGTCGCCGTGGATTCTCCAGGACCTGACGTTTTCGGTCAGCGACGGCGAATTCCTCACCATCGTCGGCCCCTCCGGCGCCGGCAAATCGACGCTGCTCAACATCATCGCCCAGATCGACACCGCAAGCGCCGGCGAAATCGTGTTCGCCGGCGAGCGCGTCACCTGCAATGACCCGCGCGCGCTGCGGCCCGGCTTCGACCGCCGCATCGGCTACGTCACGCAGGACGACAATCTGCTGCCGTGGCGCACCACGATGGACAACGTGCTGTTTCCGATCGACGTGCAGGGCAAGCTCAACGACGAGACGCGCGCGCATGCGGAGATGCTTGTCCGCGCGGTCGGGCTCGCTGGCTTCGAGCGCTACTATCCGCACGAACTTTCCGGCGGCATGCGCAAGCGCGCGGCTCTCATTCGCACGCTGGTCTACGACCCGCCCATGATCCTGATGGACGAGCCGTTCGGCGCCGTCGACGCGCAGACCCGTACGCAATTGCAGGCCGACCTGCTCAACCTCTGGAACCTCGGCCGCAAGACCATCATCTTCGTCACCCACGACATCACCGAGGCGATCGCGCTCGGCGACCGCGCGCTCGTGCTCAGCCGCGCGCCGGCACGCATCGCGGCGGAGCACATGATTCCGATCCAGCGCCCGCGCAACGTGAAGGATATTTTCGCGCTCGAAGGCTTTGCCGGCATTTACGAGAAAATTCGCGCGGAGGTGCAATGACCGAAGCCGCCATCGTCACCGATGACATTGCGGACGACGTCGCGGCGCGCCGCAAATTGACGATTCTCGGCGGCCGCATCGTGCTCGCCCTGCTGCTGCTGCTGAGCGTGGGAGCTCGGCGCGCGCCGGCTCGGACCGCTGTTCTTCGCCCCGCCGCTCGAAGTGCTCGAGCGCATCGTGGAGCTGGCAAAGAGCGGCCAGCTCTTCGTCGACATCGCCGCGACGCTGCGCGTGTCCGCGCTCGGCTTTGTCGTTGCCTGCTTCTTCGGCGTGCTGCTGCCGTTCCTGCTGCGGCGTTCCGAGCGTGTGACCACGGCCGTCGAGCCCTACATCATGGCGTCGATGGGCATCCCGAAATATGCGCTGGCGCCGTGGCTGATCCTGTGGTTCGGCATCGGCGATATGCCGAAGCTCGTCATCGTCACGCTGACGGTGTTCTACATCGTGTTCATCACCACCTTCGCCGGGATGCGCAGCGTCGATCAGCGCCTCGTCAACATGGCGCGCATCGTCGGCGCCAGCGAGCGGAAAATCTCGCGCGAGATCGTCTGGATTTCGCTGCTGCCGTATTTCTTCACCGGTCTCAAGATCGCGCTGCCGCGCGCGGTGAGCGCCACCATCGTCGGCGAATTCCTGGTCGCGACCGAGGGCGTCGGCCGCTACATCGAGCATTCGCGGCAGATTTCCGACACCACCGGCGTGTTCGCCGGGATCGTGGTGGCGACCGCGCTGGTGCTTGTGATCAATGCGGCGCTCAACGTTATCGAGCGCTGGGCGCTGAGCTGGCGTCCGCTCGAACGCGAAATGGAGATGTAGATGAAACTTGTGAGCTTTGCGGTCGACGGACGCGAAGCGTTCGGCGTCGTCAGCGGCGACGGCGTCGTCAACATGACCAGGCGCCTCGGCCACGCCACGCTGCGCGCGGCGCTGACTGCCGGCGCCTTGGAAGAAATGCGCAAGGCGATGCGCGACGCGAAGCCGGATCATAAGCTTTCGGAAATCAAATTCCTGCCGGTCATCTCCAACCCGGCAAAAATCCTCTGCGCCGGCGTCAACTACCGCGCCCACGCCGCGGAGACGGGGCGCGAGTTGCCGAAGCAGCCGAGCATGTTCGTCCGCTTCACCGACACGCTGGTCGGCCACGACGGCGAGATGATCCGGCCGACCGTCTCCGACAATTTCGATTTCGAGGGCGAACTCACGGTCGTCATCGGCCGCGCCGGACGCCACATCAAGGCCGAGCACGCGCTCGATCATGTCGCCGGCTACACCTGCTTCGTCGACGGCAGCGTGCGCGACTACCAGAAGTTCTCGGTGACTTCGGGCAAGAACTTCCCCGGCACCGGGCCGCTCGGCCCGTGGATCGTCACCGCCGACGAAATCCCGGACCCGAGCAAGCTCACGCTGATGACACGGCTCAACGGCAAGGAGGTGCAGCGCTCCGGCACCGACATGCTGATCTATTCCATCCCTCAGATCATCGCGTTCTGCTCCGACTTCACCGCGCTCTCGCCCGGCGACGTCATCGCCACCGGCACGCCCGAGGGCGTCGGCCACAGCCGCAAGCCGCCGCTGTGGATGAAGGCTGGGGATGTACTGGAGGTCGAGATCACCGGCATCGGGGTGCTGCGCACGCGGATCGTCGACGAGACGATGACAGGCGGTAGCTGCGCCGATCAGCGAGCGGCCTGCCGGCGTTACCACATGACTGATCTGGGCATCGTAGACCCGGTCGTCTCGGTGCGAGAACGCGACGATCACCTCCGGACGCGCGTTGATCGCCACCACATCCACGCGGGCGCGTCGGCTGTTCCGTCGGATGCGCCGCCTGTCGCAAGTTCCGCATCGGCATCATCGCCGTGTGAAAGCAGTGTGAGCGTCCGATCGAGGCGGCAGCCCGCTGCGCGTGGCGGCGATCTTAGCCTGCCGCGGATGCCGTCGGGCAGCCTAGAGCGGATCGCCGCTCGCTCTTCGCCGTCGTCGCGTAGCTCCGGACGCTGTCAATGCAGTGCTGCGCTGTCGACCGTTGGTACAGCGAAGCCCGCAATTTCAAATCTTGCAGCGTCTTGAGCCCGCACTTCGAGCGGGCAGATACATCATGACACGCTCCGACGAATTGGCGCCGTCGGGACACGCCCGTCTTGAGCTCCATCCGGCCGCCGCCTCATGTCATGCGCGCGCTCACTTCACGAATTCGTTCGTGAACAGCCCATCGTAGGAGTTCAGTTTCTCGCTCGGCCTTTAGCAGGCCGCCTCGACATTGAAATCGTCGGCGTTCTCCAGCGACTCCTTGTCACCACCGGCACCTTCGGCGTCGATTTCGGGATCGCGCGAACGAGAGGTCGATCAGCGCTGCATCGAGGTTCGGAAATTTCTTCTGCAGGATCGCCACGGTCTCCCTCGGGATGACTCGTGCATATAGGCAACGGCTCCTTGTAGACCTGGCCGACCTTCTGATGCATACGGTCTTTTCGCTTCTCGCAGGTCTCCGGCCGCGTGAGGACGACGTTGTAGGCGAAGTCGAAGCGTTCGGCGGGTCGCCGTCGGGCCCGCTGGCGATGACGATCGAAGCGCCGTCGACCACCGGCTTGAGCGGAAACGGCGGACTGTTCGACATGCCGTCGATGGTCTTGGCCTTGAGCGCCGCGAGCTGCTGTTGCCTTCCATCGCGGTGACGCGGATGCTCTCGGGATCGATGCCGGCGCGCGCCGCGACCACGCGGAGGTAGGCGTGCGGATTGGCCTGGATGCGCCGACGCCCATGGTCCGCCCGCGCAGCACCTGCGCGCGCTTCTCGAGCGGCGCCTTGGGATCGAAATCCGGCGCCAGTTCCTTGCGCAGCGTGATCGTCGACGATGTTGCGCTCGACGGTGTTGGCGATGGCGATGAGGTGCTGGCCGCGCGCGTTGGCGCGCGTCAGCGTCGAGCCGCCGGCCTGGGCGAAATCGGCGCTGCCAGCGATCACCGCATTGGTCGAGCCGACGCCCGCGACCTGGATCATCTTGAAACGCAGGCCGTGCTTCGCCCACAGGCCTTGTTCGTCCGCGACGAAGGTCGGCGTGAGCGTGAAGGTGAAGTTCGGCACCGCGATGACGACGTCTTCCACCGCGCCCTGCTGGGCGCGCGGGCGGCGCGTCAGCGCGACGGCGAGCGAGTGCAGATGCGCGGCGAATTTCCGCATGGTCCGCTCCCGCTCAGCGCACATAGGCGTCGGTGTAGAGGCCGTCATAGGATTTGAGCTTCTCCTCCGGCTTCATCAGCTTGGCGCCGATGTTGAACGGCTCGCGTTCTCCAGCGCCGCCAGCGTCGCGCCGGCACTTCGGGCGTGCCCTTATGGATTTGCTCGAAACCTGCCGCCGAGCAGCTTGTCGTCGAACGTCGGGAAACGCTTCTTCAGCAGAGCGAGAACGTCGGCCGATGCGCGTGCGGATGATCGTCGCCGCTTCGGCCATGGCGTGGCCCATTTTCATGCAGACTGCCTTGCGCTTCTCGCAGGTCTCCGGTTCGGCGACGATGACGTTGTGCGCAAACGGCACCATGTCGGGCGGATCGCCGCTGGCGCCGTTCGCGATCGGGATCGCGCGTGCCATCGAGCACGGGCTGCAGCGGCCACGGCATCGACATGGCGAAGCCGTCGACCTGGTGGGTGTTGAACGCTGACAGCGCGGCGGTCGGTGCCATCGGCGCGATGCGGATTTCGTTGAGGTCGACGCCAGCGCGCGCGCCGAGCAGCAGCACATAGGCGTGGATGATCGAATTGATCGAAATCGACCGCGATGGTGTGCCCGCGCAGCACCTGGACCCGCTTCTCGAGCGGCGCCTTCGGGATCGAAGCTCGCGCGCCAGATCCTTGCGCATGACCAGCATCACCGTCGGCCGCGTCAGCGTATTGGCGATGGCGATGAGGCGCTGCCCGTGCGCCGCCGCGCGCGTCAGCGACAGCCCGGAGACCGAACCGAAATCGGCGCTGCCGGCGATCACGGCATTGATCGAGCCGATGCCGGTGATCACCACGCTCTTGACGCGTAGGCCCTGCTTGGCGAACAGCCCCATGTCCTCGGCGACATAGGCCGGCACGAACGTCATCGCGGTGCCGGGAAGCGCGAGCGTGGCGTCTTCTGGCGCGCCTTGCTGGGCGTGCAATGGCGCGCCTGCGAGGAGGCAAGCGATGGTGAGGTCGGATGCGGCGCTCGATTTGCGCATGATGTTTCCTTGGACTCAGGTTTTTCCGATCCTAGCGTCTGTTCATCGGAGCGCCAGCGACACAGTGTCGTGTGCAGAGTTCCTTCGTCATTCCGGGGCCGAGCGGAGCGAGGAGCCCGGCATCCATAATCCCGGCGAGGACATCACTCCCAGCATTCGGCCTGCTTTTGTGGCTATGGATTCCGGGCTCGCCGCTTCGCGGCGCGCGGAATGACGGGTACGGTTACCCGATACCGAACAGCTTCTGCGCGTTGCGAAAATAGATTTTCTCCTGGTCGGCCGCAGACAGACCGAGCGAGTCCAGCACCTTGATGGTGTCGCGGATGTAGCCGGGGCCCTTTTCCTTGTCGAACGGGCAATCGGAAGCGAACAGCACGTGGTCCGGCGTAAAGAAATCGACGCCGCACACCGTTGCCGCGCGCGCGCCTTCGACGGCGGTGTCGCCGTAGAAATCCTTGAAGTAATCGTAGGGCCGCTTCTTCAGGCCCTTGAGCACGGCGCCGTAATCCTCGTCCGATGTGCGCGCGCCCAACTGGTCGAAGCTGTGGGCGACGCGGCCTTCGAGATACGGAATGACGCCGCCGAGATGGTGCGCGATGATTTTCAGGTTCGGATTGCGGTCGATGATGCCCGAGAACACGAAGCGCGCCAGCGTCACGCCGGTCTCATAGGGCCAGCCGAGGACGCTGCAGATTTCGTATTTCGAAACCTTTTCGGTCGGATAGTCCGGCATCTGCCGCGTGCGCGAGGGATGCAGCAGGATCGGCCTGCCGGCCTTGGCGATGACCTCGTAGATCGGCCAGAACTGCGGCTCGTCGAGCGGCACACCGTTGACGTTGGTGGCGATCTGGATGGCGTTGGCGCCGTTCTTGAGCACGCGCTCGGCCTCCTTGGCCGCCGCCTCCGGCGCGTTCATCGGCAGCAGCGCCGACCAGCCGGCGAACTGCTTGGGATGTTTCGCCGCGACCTCGGCGAGGCCGTCATTGCCGATCTTCGCCATCTCGGGCGACTTGTCCGGGCCCCACATCCGCTCCATCGGCGGCAGGCCGTGCGACAGCACCTGCTGGTAATCCTCGAACATGTCGACGACGCGCAGCCGCAGATCGATATCCGACAAGGCCGGAATGCCGCGCACCCGCTTGCCGATATCCTTGGCGGCGGCGGGCGCTTCCAGCAGCGCCTCGTAGTAGCGCTTCGGAAAGAAATGCGTGAAGGCATCGATGCGGCGCATGTGTTTTTCTCCCTGGTACGATGCGGCTTTGCGGCAAATCGAGCGTGTGGTCAAGAATGCCGTGCAACGCTTCGTCATTGCGAGGAGCGTAGCGACGAAGCAATCCACCACGCCGGGAGAGGCTGCGCTGGATTGCTTCGCTTCGCTCGCAATGACACTTCGTTCGTACCTTCACGGCATGGTAACGACACGACGTTAAATCACCTTGGCCGCGCGCAGCTTTTGGATTGCTGCCGCGTCATAGCCGAGTTCGGCCAGCACGGCTTCGGTGTGCTCGCCGAGCGTCGGCGGCGGCAGGCTGCTCTCCTCGCGCCCGCCGTCGATCAGCACGGGGCGATGGATGGTGGTGATCTCACCCTCGGTCGGGTGTTGCTGCCGGTAGAACGTTTGCAAATGCCGCACCTGCTCGTCTTCAAGCACGTCAGGCAGATTGTGCACCGGCGCGAACGGCACGTCGGCGGCTTCCAGAATGGCCGTCCACTGCGCGCGCGTTTTGGTCGCGAAAATTTCCGCCAGCACGCTCGTCAGTTCGAGAAAGTTCTTGATCCGCAATTCGCGCGTCGTGAAGCGCGCGTCTTGCGCAAGATCAGGCCGCTCCAGCGCCGTCACCAGCGCCTCCCAGAATTTCGGCTGCGAGGACAAATGCAAGCCGATGAGCTTTTCGTCGCTGCAGCGCAAAGCATACGACTGCGAGGCCGCAACCCGCGTCAGCGGGCCGCTGAGCGTGCCGACACGCGTGTAGTTCGCCATCGGATCGGGAATGAACGCGATAGCGGACTCCAGCATGTTGACATCGAGACGATGGCCTTTGCCGGTCCGCTCGCGATCGAACAGCGCGCCGAGGACGCCGTAACAGGCGTACATGCCGGTTGCATTGTCGGGGATGGTCGGCCCCAAAGCCTGCGGCGCCTCCGGATCGAGCATGAGGCTTCCGATGCCGCTCAGCGCCACGCCCACCATGTCGTAGGCCGGTCGCGCACTGTAGGGACCATCGGCGCCGAAGCCGGTGATCGAGCAATGGATGAGCTTGGGATTGGCCGCCTGGATCACATCCGGCTTCAATCCCAGCCGCTCCATGACGCCGGCGCGAAAATTCTCGATCAGCACGTCCGCGCGCGCGAGCAGCTTCAGCAAGGCCGCGCGGCCGTCCTCGGTGCGCAGGTCCAGGGTGACGCTGCGCTTGCCGCGATTGTAGGCGACGAAGTTCGGACTGTAGATGCCGCCGCGGAAACTGCGAAAGGTGTCGCCGCCCTGCGGATTCTCGACCTTCACCACCTCGGCGCCGAGATCGGCGAGCATCATGGCCGCGAGCGGCGCCGTGATCATGGTGCCAAGCTCGACGACTTTCACACCCTTGAGAAACGCGGTCACCGGTTGCCCTGCGCTCAATTGATGGTCTGGCCGCCGTCGACCAGCACCGAGGTGCCGTGCACGAACGTCGCCGCATCGGACACGAGGAAGGCGCAGACGTTGCCGATCTCGTCGCATTGCGCGAAGCGGCCGAGCATGACCTTCTGCAGCGTCCCCTTGGCGTCGGCCTTGCCGGAGTCGAAATAGCCCTTTACGCGCGGCGATAGGGTGGGCCCAGGGCAGATCGAGTTCACCCGCAGGCCCTTCGGCCCGTAGTCCACCGCAAGCTGTCGCGTGAGCGACACCACGCCGCCCTTGGCCGCGCAATAGACCGGCATGTGCTCGTTGCCGATGTGCGCGAATGTCGAGGCGACGTTGAGGATCGACGGGTTCTTGCTTTGCAGCAGCAGCGGGATGAAGGCGCGGCACATGTAGAACACGCTGTCGATGTCGACCGCCATGATCTCGCGCCATTTCTCGGTCGTCACGTCGGTGACCGGCGCGATGAAGTTGTTGCCGGCGCAGTTGATCACCGCCTTGGCGCGTCCCCAACGGCCTTGCACGAAATCGCGCAGGCGCGCGACGTCGGCCTCCTTCGACACATCGGCGGCGAAGGCCTCAGCCTTGCCGCCGCTCTTCTCGATTGCGGCCTTGACCTCGTCGATCTTGCCTTGCGTGCGCGCGACCACCACCGCGGTCGCGCCGAGCTCGGCCACCGCCTCCGCGGCCGAACGGCCAATCCCGGTGCCGGCGCCGGTGACCACGACGACCTCGCCGTTGAACTGCAATTGCTTGAGCACGCGTTCTCCATTCTTCGTCATTCCGGGGCCGAGCAAAGCGGAGCCGAATCCAGTAACCACTATCCGATCAGAAACGTCTCAGCATCCAAACGCCTCATGCTTTCGCGGCTATGGATTCCGGGCTCCGCTTCGCGCGCCCCGGAATGACGCGAGCGGCCTATTCCGCCGCCACCGCCGCCATGCCCTCGTATTGCTTGTCCGTCAGCCCCTGCAGCGCCGGCAGGATTTCGCGCGCGAACATGCGGATGTTCTTCTCGGTCAGATCGCGCGGCAAGGTCGCGAACTGCAGCAGCCCAAGGAAATTCTGGAATCCAAGCTGCCGGTGGGCATCCATCAGCTTCCTGCGCACCGTGTCCGGGCTGCCGCACAGGATGATCCCCTGCTCGATCAGCGTATCGACCGTGTGCTCCTGCCCGGTCACCGAGCGCTTGTGGCTGCGCATGCTCTTGAGCGAGTTGGCGGTGAGATAGCCCGGCGGAAACAGCATCTCGAACGGCAGCCGCAGCAGCCGATTGAACAAGGTCTCGATGTGCGGCGCGGCCTCGGCGCGGGCCTGCTCGTCGGTGTCGGCGACGTAGACCGGCGCCGCCCAGCCGATCTGCTCGGAGCTTGCGGTGTAGCCGTACATGCGCTGCGCCGTCTCGCGATACATGTTGAGATAGCGCACCACCGACGCCACCGGGCTGTAATTCTGCATGTAGACGTATTTGCGCGACGGATGCGCCGCCCACTCGATGGTCTCGGTCGAGCCGAGCGACGGGCACCAGATCGGCGGATGCGGCTTCTGGTATGGCCGCGGCCAGACGTTGACGTATTCGAAGTGGAAGTGCTTGCCCTCGAACGCGAACGGGCCGGGCCGCGTCCACGCCTGCACCACGAGGTCGTGCGCCTCGTGGAAACGCTCGTGCGAAAATGCCGGGTTGGCGCCCATCGAGTAATATTCCGCGCCGATGCCGCGCACCATTCCGGTGATCAGCCGCCCGCCGGTGAGCACATCGAGCATGGCGTGCTCCTCGGCGAGCGTGAGCGGATGCTCGCGCAGGCAGAATGCGCTGCCGAGGATCGCGATCTTGCAATCCTTGGTGCGCCGCGCCAGCGCGCTCGCCATCACGATCGGCGACGGCATCAGGCCGTAGGCGTTCTGGTGATGCTCGTTGACCGAGATGCCGTCGAAGCCGAGCTCGGCGATCAGTTCCAGCTCGTCGAGATAGCGGTTGTAAAGCTCGTGGCCCTTGACCGGATCGAAATAAGAATTCGGCAGCACCACCCAGGCGCTGCGATATTTGTCCTTGTAGCCCATGTCCAGATACGCATAGGGCATGAGGTGAAAGGCGAAGACCTTCATCGCGCGGCCTTTCTGTGCGGCGTCGGGCGCAAGCGAAATCGTAGCTTCATTGCGGTGTCATGTCGGCGTAACGGAAGGGATCGTTGCGCATGTCCTTTTGAACAATACTGTGCTATGAATACGCTATGACAATTGAAGACCTTGAAAAGGCCGTGGCGGAACTTGCTCCCGACCAGTTCGAGCAATTCCTGGCGTGGATTGAAGAATTCAATGCCACGCGTTTGGATCGAAAGATCGAGCGCGATGCCGCCTCTGGCAAGCTCGACCGTTTCGCCGACCGGGCAATTGCGGACTACAAGGCGGGTCGCGCGCGTGCTGGGCGGTGGTGGTGCTATACTGCCCAGCATGAAGGTCGAAGAAATCGCCGAGGCCATCGCCAAGCTGCCGCCGGACCAGTTTGCCCGTTTCCGCAAATGGTTCACGGCCTACGAGGCCGGCCGCGCCGACCATAAGCATGAACTTGATTCGACGGCGACGAAGATCGGCCGGTTTGCCGGCCGGACGTTTGCCGAGCTTCGCAAACGCTCGCGGGACTGAGCGGACGCCTGTCCCGGCCCGCGAAACGGCCCGCTAATACGACCTCAAAGGCCGGTCTTTTTCCGTCAAGGTTTTGTGCTTATATTGGTTTTGCCGGCGCAAGCCGGATATGGCGATAAACGGCCGTTGTAATAAACCTTTCGGACCCGGGGGCGGTACCCGGCGGCTCCACCAAATTCGGGGGTTCAGTGAAAATCGATCACTGACCCCCACCTGCGGGGCCGAAATAGGATCGACGAGGGCGTAAAGGGCGTGCTTTTGCTCGGCATGGTTCCGCCGTTATCGGGCCAATCTCATAGTTGCCAATGACAACTATGCTCCGGTTGCTCAGGCCGCGTAACGCGGTTTGAAATACCGAACTGAAGTCCTGGCGGGTTAAGCTCCGTCAGGCGGGGTTCGGAGGCACCTGGCAACAGAAGCCTCCACTTTCATTCCCAAGGCCATGGTGGAATCGACGCGTCAGGCGTTAGCATTGCGGCCAAGCGAGTCCCGCAAGCCGCAGAGGCGCAAACCATGCCTGTCGATCACATCCGCTACGACATCCTGACGCAGTCGGCGCTGCGCGGCGTCATGCGCACCGTGCTCACCGACGTCGCCAAAAAGGGCCTGCCGGGCGAGCATCATTTCAAGATCAGCTTCGACACCAATGCCGCGGGCGTGAAGCTGTCGCCGCGGATGCATGCGCAGTACCCGGAAGAGATGACGATCGTGCTGCAGCATCAATTCTGGGATTTGACGGTGACCGATGACGCCTTCGAGGTCGGGCTGTCGTTCGGCGGCATCCCGGAGCGGCTCAGGGTGCCGTTCGATGCAGTCAATGGCTTCTTCGATCCGGCGGTGCAGTTCGGCCTTCAGTTCGAGACGCTGGAAGCGACGGACGACGACACGGAAGCGGACGCAACGCCGGCGGAAACAAAATCCGAACAGACGAAAACGTCGGTGCCGGCCAGCCCACTGCCGCCGCCGCCCAGTCCGGTCGCCGGATCGGAACCCGCCGCCGCCGGCAATGAAAAGCCCGGCGCCGAAGTGGTGCGGCTCGACCGTTTCCGCAAAAAATAGCTCTCCGACAATTGGCGACCGGCAAACGTCATGGCCAAGCGTCCGGCAAAGACACGCATCGAGACCGACTCGTTCGGCCCGATCGAGGTTAAGGCCGACCGCTACTGGGGCGCGCAGACCGAGCGTTCGCGCAACAATTTCCGCATCGGCGACGAGGCGATGCCGCGCCCGCTCATTCGCGCGCTCGCCATCGTCAAGCGCGCGGCCGCCGAGACCAATCTGGCGCTCGGCCTGCTCGACAAGCGGCGCGCCAAGGCGATCGTGCGCGCGGCGCAGGAGATCATCGACGGCAAGCTCGACGATCACTTCCCGCTGGTGGTGTGGCAGACCGGATCGGGCACCCAGACCAACATGAACGTCAACGAGGTGATCGCCAACCGCGCCAACGAACTGCTTGGCGGCAGGCGCGGCGAAAAATCGCCGATCCATCCCAACGATCACGTCAACATGAGCCAGTCGTCGAACGACTGCGTCCCAACCGCGATGCATATCGCGGCGGCGCAGGAGATCGCCTATGGGCTGATCCCCGCGCTGGCGCATCTCCAGGCGGCGCTGGAGAAGAAGACCAAGGCATTCGCCCGCATCGTCAAGATCGGGCGCACCCACACCCAGGACGCCACGCCGCTCACGCTCGGACAGGAATTCTCCGGCTACGCCGCGCAGGTGAAGTCGGGGCTGGCGCGCGTCCGCCTGGCGCTCAAGGAGCTCTATCCGCTGGCGCAGGGCGGCACGGCGGTGGGCACAGGCCTCAACGCCAAGCCCGCATTCGCCAAGACTCTTTGCCAAAAAGGCCGCCGCGCTCACCCGCCTTCCCTTCGTCACTGCGCCGAACAAATTCGAGGCGCTGGCCTCGCACGGCGCCATCGCGTTTGTGCACGGCGCGCTCAATGCGGTCGCGGCCGACCTGTTCAAGATCGCCAACGACATCCGCTTCCTCGGCTCAGGCCCGCGCTCCGGCCTCGGCGAGTTGCTCCTGCCGGAGAACGAACCAGGCTCCTCGATCATGCCCGGCAAGGTCAACCCGACCCAATGCGAGGCGCTGACCCAGGTCTGCTGCCGCGTGTTCGGCAACGAGACGACGATTGCGGTCGCGGCGAGCCAGGGCCACTTCGAGCTCAACGTCTACAAGCCGGTGATCGCCTACGCGATGCTGCAGTCGATCCGGCTGCTCGCCGACGCCGCGATTTCCTTCACCGATCATTGCGTCACCGGCATCCAGGCCAACGAGCCGCGCATCCGCGAACTGATGCAGAACTCGCTGATGCTGGTGACGGCGCTGTCGCCCGCCATCGGCTACGACAAGGCGGCAAAGATCGCCAAGGCCGCGCATGCCAACGGCACGACGTTGCGCGAGGAGGCCGTTCGGCTGGGCTTTATTTCGGGCAAGGACTTCGACCGGCTGGTGCGGCCCGAACGGATGACCCGTCCGGGGTGACAAGAAATGGCAACGGGCAACCGTTTCAGCTTGCCGTTGCGTCAACCGGAAACTGAGATCGCCGTACGGCAAAACCACAGATGGCTGCGATCACGAAATAATGTCGTCGTATCTTGATCATTTTGGGAAATTACCGGCTGCGCCTCCCGGTATGTTTCTACTGTAAATCCTTGTGATTTCGGGGAACTCTTGCCACTGACGCAGGGTCCGCCTGTGGCAAACCTATAGTGTATCTAGCGTATTCAAATTTATCGCCATGAATTACTTGCCTGAATTTATTGCCATCACTGTCATGTTCAAATTTTGATGATCAATAATACAAAATTATCTCTTCCAAATGCTGGCTGTTCAACGAAGCGTGTGTTGCCAAACGTCAGGATATAGCCACACTCGGGTAAGGCAATGTTGCGTTGAGGCCTGCGGTGGCCGGGAGACCGTGATCCGCTGCCTCGGTATCCGCGTAATTGAATCAGATAAAAAGCCGGCCTGGATGGCCCCTGCAACGTATCCGGTTACCGCCGAGTTTCGGGATGGGCGACGTCATCAACCTTCGAACGCTGCGCAAGCAGGCCAAACGGCAGCAGGCCGAGCAAACGGCTGCCGCCAATCGGCTGTCGTTCGGCCGCTCCAAGGCCGATCGAACCAAAGTGCAGGCTCAAGGCGACAAAGCACAGCGAACACTCGACCAGCATCGGATTGAAACCGGAGACGGGCAATGAAATCGCCGGTCGTCAAACGCTCCATCGTCATCGCCGGCCACAAGACCAGCGTCAGCCTCGAGGACGCGTTCTGGAAGGGCCTCAAGGATATCGCGGGCGGACGGGACATCACCCTGTCGGATCTCGTCGCCACCATCGACACCGACCGCCAGCACGGCAACTTGTCGTCGGCCATACGGTTGTTCGTGCTCGATCACTATCGGGCACAGGGCAACGGCCACGATCATGTCAGGCAGGCGCCGCCGGAGATCGTTGTCGCGCGGCCGCCGTTGGCGTCAGTTCTGCGGCCTGAATAACAGATCAAGCGGCGGACGCTCGGTTGGCGCAGGCGGCGCTGCGGTCGGCGCGCGATTGTCGGCGCGTGGCGGCGCCGGCCGCGGCACCAGCGGCTTGATTTCGATCGGTGCCGGCAACGCCGGCGCATGGTCGCCGCCTTGATCGGAATCCCTGGCATCCGGCCGGACTTGCTCGGCGGGAGCGGCCGGCAGCTCCGGCATCAAACGGTCGAGCCCGCGTGCACCCAGAACGGTCGGCGGCGGCGCATTGGTGGGCGGCGATTCGATCGCAGTGCCGTCGGGCGCGAAACGGATCGGCGGCGATTCCGGCCGCACCACCGGACCGATGGTCGCGGCGCGCCGGTTGGCCTCGATGGCCTCGAGCCGCCGTGCCTGCTGGTCGGCGGCGCGCAGCGCTAGCCAGCCCGTCAGTGCCGACACATCGACGGTGCGCGCCGGCGCGGACAGCGGCCCTTTCAGCGTGACCCGCAGCTCGGGCCGCTGGCTGATGAGGGCGTTGGCGCCCGGCGTTCCCGACAGCGTCAGGTTGGCATCGAGCGAGCCGTCGGTGAGATCGATCAGGCCCGCGACGGCGAGATCGGCCCCGCTGCCGGCCTGCACCGTGGTCTTGGGCATGCGCACGAGACCGCCGGTGATGGTGATGTTGGCATTGGCCTGTGGCACCGCGAGACGGCCATTTGCCAGGCTCGCACTCACGGCCGCATCGACTTTCGCGGCGTCGATCGCATTGCCCTGGTCCGCAACGCGCATCGCGGCGTCGAACGCCGCGGCGTCGAGGCCGGCCAAATGGCCGCCTGCGAGCGAGACGGTGCCTGCGCCATGCAGCGAGCCGATCAGCGCCTGCGCGCTGAGGCCGCTGCCGTCGGCATCGGCCGTGATCGTCAGCCGGCCATCGATTGAATTTTTTCCCGGCGCGAGC
The DNA here is from genome assembly GCA_963730645.1 of uncultured Alphaproteobacteria bacterium. Classification (GTDB taxonomy): domain Bacteria; phylum Pseudomonadota; class Alphaproteobacteria; order Rhizobiales; family Xanthobacteraceae; genus BOG-931. The sequence continues at coordinate 134,184 of CAVSSN010000001.1, forward strand.
AGCGCGGCGGCATCGGCACCGGCGATTTCGATGTGGGCGTGCGTGGTCAGCCCGTCGCTGCCGCGTCGGAACGCCAGCGCGCCGGAAAGCCTGCCGCCGCCCAGGCTGGCGTCAATGTTGCTCAGATCGATCTCGGAGCGATGAAAGCGGGCGATGCCTTTGATGTCGCGCGCAGTGAGCGCAGGCGACAGCGCCGCGCTCGCGAGCTTGAACCTGACCGCTCCGTCAAGATCGGTGAAGGCGCCGGCCGCGAGCGGCGAGGAGGGCCACGGCGCGGTGTTGCCGGCCGCCTGGGCCGGGAAACCCAGAGCAGCCGCAAGCACAGTTCGCGCATCCACGGTGTCAGCCTCGATATCGCCGTCGATCGCGACCCCGTTCGACAGATCGAGCGCAACGCGGCCGCGCAGCGAGGACTTGCCGATGGCGCCGCTGAGGTCCTTGAACGACAGGTCGGGGCCGGCAACGCCGACTGTGGCGAGCATCGTCGCCGGCACCGGATCGCCCGGCTGGCCGTTCATGGCGCGCACGAGCGGCCGCAGATCGGCCGCCGCCAGCTTCAATTGCAGTCCGCCGACCGGCCCATGGTCGCCGCCGAGCCGCAGCGTTCCCTTGGCCGACGCATCGAGGCCGCCGGTCGCCAACAGGCCGTCCAGGCGCAGGTCGCCATTGAGCGGACCGCTGGCGGCAAGCGTCATGCGTCCGGCGCGATTGGCGACCGTAGCGACGCGATCGAGGCCGAGCACGCTCAGCAACGTGGCGCCATCGGTGGCGTCGAGCTGCATCTTCATGGTCACGCTGGCGCCGGCCACATCGGCCGGATCGCCCGTCGCTTCGGCCGTGAGATTGGCTTTCATCGCAGCAAGCTGACCGTTGAGGCCGATCTTCGCATTGGTCTGGCCGGACGATGCCCGCTCGAAACTGATCGACCCGTGCACGTTGGCTGGCGCCAGCCGGTCGGCGAAACGGCGGAACGGCTCGACCGCGCCCGGCGCCACCTTGGCGACAACCTTGGCGAGGCCTGCGAGCGCGCTTGCATTGAGGTCGAGCGTGATGCTGCCGCGCGGTTGCGACGACAGCTCATCGATACGTCCTTTGATGTCGAGCGATGCGCCGCCGACTTCCGCGACCGCCAGACGATCGATTTGCAGTACGCCGGCATCAAACTTCAATTTGGCATTGACCTTGTTGGCATCGACGCCGGCGAAGGTCGCCTTGCCGATGTCGATGGCCAGTTCGACCTCGCCCGGCATTTCCAGTCCGGTGCCGCCCAGCGCGGCATGGCTGAAGGCATAGAGCGCGTCGAGATCGAGTTCCGGCGCGCTGATCGCGGCGTCGAGCGTCGCGGGACGGTTGTCCGCGGCCCACGAATAGGCCAGGTGGCCTTCCAGTTGCTCACGGTCGAATGACGCCTTCATGCCATCGACGGCGAATTTGCCGCTCGCAAGGTTGACGTCGCCGCGCGCGCGCAGCGTCCGCGCCTGGCCCGGCGGCAGGTCGGTGCGGCCTTCGAGCCAGCCCACCAGCGTCTTGAAATCGGCCGACTCGATTTCCGCCGGGCCTTTGAAGGCGATGCCCTGCGGCGTGTCGTCGATGCGGCCGCTGAGGTTGACCTGGCTGAAGCCCGGCGCGCGGAATTCGAACTTGTCGACGCTCCAGCCCTTGTCGTCGAAGCTCAGATCGCCGTGCAGCGACTGCAGGGTGGTGCCGCCGAGCGTCACGACATCGAGGCCGACGCCGATCTGCGCCGGGATCGGCAGCCGCAGCGCGCCACCGAGCGAATCCGCCAACTTCCTGATCGCGGTCAGCGGCGGCTTGCGCGTCAGGTCCGGCTCGGCGAGCGCGCGGTCGACATCGACCTGCCGCGCGGCGATCACGCCCTGGAGGTGCGGTCGCGCGCCGAGTGCAATCTCGGCCGTGCCGGTGAACTTGAGCGCGCGCTCATCCGGCCCGTACTGAAAGTCGATGTCCTGTAACAGCGCGGACGCCGGCGTCGCCCGCAGCTTGCTCGCAATGTGCCAGGGGTCGCTCATGACGCGCTTGCCGCTCGACAGTGCGGCGCCGACCGGACGCGCCAGCGCCAGCGTGCCGTCGAATTGCGGGACACCGCGATTCATGGTGAGCGTGCCCTCGACCTCGGTCGTCAAAGGATGATCCGACGGGTCGACGCCGAGTTTGAGCTTGAGCCCGCCGTCATCATCGACGCGCCCGCCGGAAATGCGATAGCCGTAGAGCTCATTGCCGACGACGAAGGCGCCCTCACCCGCAAACGGACCGGCGAATGAGCGAATTTCGCCGTTGAACCAAAGCTTCTGCAGCACCAGACGGGAACCGGAGCCGGCGTCGGTCAGGATGACGCGTGCGTCCTCGACATTGACGCGGGACACCGAAAGCGCGTCCGGGCGGAACGTCGCCGACATCGCCGGCCAGTCGATATTGCCCTTGCCGTCAAGCCCGAGGCTGATCTCCGGCTGGACCAGGTGCAATTCGGAGGCGCGCACTTCACCGCGCAGCAGCGGGCCGAGCCGGACTTCGAGTTCGAGCGCTCCCGCGCGCAGGTTCGGCGGGCGGCCTGCCTCGCCGATCTCGACGGTGCGCAGCTTGATGAGCGGCGTCGGCAGAATGCGCGCCTCGATCGGGCCCTTCACAACCACATGCATGCCGACGAGTTCGCTCGCCTTGGCTTCAAGCGTGGCGCGGTATTGATTCCAGTCGACCACGAGCGGGGCGACCAGCGCCGAAACCAGCGCCAGGATGATCGCAATCGCCAGACCGAGCAGCGTCGTCTGCACGGCGCCTCCGCGTTGTTCGATGACAGTGCGAGCCCATCACGCGCGTGCATCGGAAGCCTAAAGCACGGGCAGCCGCTTTGCACGTTCTGCTTTTAGCGGATTCGCACCGAATTGGCGGCAATTCTATGTCGGATTGCCGGGCCTTGAATCAAAGGCCGACGATCTTGCCCGGATTCATGATGTCGAGCGGATCGAGCGCCCGCTTGAGCGCGCGCATGGCGTCGAGCGCCGTCTCGCCATGCTCGGCCAGGAGGTACTTCATCTTGCCCTGGCCGACGCCATGCTCGCCGGTGCAGGTGCCGTCCATGGCGAGCGCGCGATCGACCAGACGTTCGAGGAAGTCCTTGGCGCGCGCGACCTCGGCATGGTCGTCCATGTCGACCATCAGCGTGAGGTGGAAATTGCCGTCGCCGACGTGGCCGAGCAGCGGCGCGACCAGGTTGGTGGCGGCGATGTCGCGCTGGGTTTCGACGACGCATTCGGCGAGCCGCGAGATCGGCACGCACACATCGGTCGCGATCGCGTGCGCGCCGGGCCGCAGGCCGCGCCCGGCCCAATAGCCGTCATGGCGCGCCTGCCACAGCCGCGTGCGATCCTCGGCCCGCGTCGCCCAGTCGAACGGCCCGCCGCCGAGTTCCCGCGCGATCTCGCCGAAGCGCTGCGATTGTTCCGCGACGCCCGCCTCGGTGCCGTGGAATTCAAGGAACAGCGTCGGCGTCTCCGGCAGCGTGAGCTTCGAATAGGCATTCGACGCCTTCACCTGCAGCGCGTCGAGCAGTTCGATGCGCGCCACCGGGATGCCGGACTGGATGGTGAGGATGGTGGCGTTGCACGCCGCCTCGACCGACGGGAACGGACAGACGCCGGACGAGATCGCCTCCGGGATGCCGGCAAGCCGCAGCGTCAGCTCGGTGATGATGCCGAGCGTGCCTTCGGAGCCGACGATCAGGCGCGTGAGATCGTAGCCGGACGATGATTTCTTCGCCCGCGTCGCCGTCGTCATCACTTCGCCGTTGGCGAGCACGACTTTGAGCGCGATCACATTGTCCTTCATGGTGCCGTAGCGCACCGCATTGGTGCCCGAGCAGCGCGTCGCCGCCATGCCGCCGAGCGAGGCGTCGGCGCCGGGATCGATCGGGAAGAACACGCCCTGGTCGCGCAGATGCTCGTTGAGCTGCTTGCGCGTGATGCCGGGCTCGATGACGCAATCGAGGTCCTCGGCGTGCACGGCGAGCACGCGGTTCATGTCGCGGACATCGATCGAGACGCCGCCGCGCGGCGCGTTGATCTGGCCTTCGAGCGAGGTGCCGGTGCCGAACGCGATCACCGGCACGCGGTGCGACGCGCACAGCCGCACGATGTCCTGCACGTCTTCGGTCGTCTGCGGAAACACCACCGCGTCCGGCGGCTGGTTCTCGACCCAGGTCAGCGTATTGCCGTGCTGCTCGCGCACCGCCTGCGAGGTGACGAGGCGGTTGCCGAAACGCGCCGCGAGCGCCGCGATGACGGCTTCGACCGCTTTGGGATCGCGCTGCGCTTTTTCCGCGTGAGCCGTCATCGCCATGATCGAACGTCGCTGCTACTGCTCCGGCGTAAAGCCCGACGCCTTGACGGCCGGCGCCCATGTTTCGGAATCCGCCTTCACGATTTTGGTGAACTCAGCAGACGATGTGCCGGTCGGCTCCAGCCCGAACGCCAGCAGACGATCCTTGACGTCCGGCGACTGCACCGCGGCGACGATCACCGTGTTGAGCCGCTCAATGACGTCGGGCGGCGTCTTTGCCGGCGCGAACATGCCGTACCAGCCGGTGGCGACGAGATCGTAGCCCGCTTCGCGGAAGGTCGGCACATCCGGAAGGAACGGCGAACGCTGCCTTGTCCGAGGTCGCCAGCACGCGGATGCGGCCGGCCTTGGCCATCTGCACCAGGTCGGCCGTGGTGGTGACGATCATCGGCACATGCCCGGCGACCACGTCCGCAAGCCCGGCCGCAGAGCCGCGATAGGGCACGTGATGCAGGTCGAGCTTCGCCTCGCGGCCGAACATGACGCCAAGGAAGTGCGGCAGCGACCCGGCTGCGGGGATAGCGTAATTGGCCTTGGCGGGATTGGCCTTGCACCATTCAACCAGTTCCTTGAGCGACTGGACGTCAGCCTGCGGACCGACCGCAAGACCGAAATCGAAGGTGCCCAGTTGCGTGATCGGCGCGAAATCGTTGAACGGGTCGTAGTCGAGCTTGGGATAGACCAGCGAATAGATCGAGATCGGCGCGACCGGCGTGAGCAGCAGCGTGTTGCCGTCGGGCGCCGCGGCCTTCACCGCGGCAACGCCGAGCCGGCCCGCAGCGCCGGTGCGGTCCTCGACGATCACCGGGTGATTGAGCCCGGCATGCATCTTTTCGGCGATCAGCCGCGACAGCGCATCGCCGGAACCGCCGGCCGCGAACGGGAAGATGATCTTGATCGGCTGCTCGACCAGTTGCGCGCGCGACGCTCCGGCCGTCATCGACAGCGGCGATCAGCAAGCGCCGCGAGAATCAGCCGACGATGGAACATGCTGGTCTCCTCTGCACCGTCATTGCGAGGCCCGTTGGGCCGAAGCAATCCAGTGCGGCGTGGCTGGATTGCTTCGGTCGCTACGCTCCTCGCAATGACCAGGAAGCGCAACTCCATGCGGCTTCATTGGTCGCGAACATACCCGCTCCACAGCTCGGCGGGAATGTCGGCCTCGTCCCACACGCCGATGAGGATGCCGCGGCGCGCCGATTTGCCGCGCGCATTGCGGATCTGCTGCTCCGACCGCGTCGTGCGCTGCGACTGCCGCAGCCCCCATTGCGCCAGCGCCGCTTCGAGCCGCGCACGTTCGCCCGCGCAGGCCGGATCGGCACCGCGGTCGTGCAACTCGTTCGGATCGTTGGCGAGATCGAACAGCATCGGCCGGAAACCGACGGCGTGGACCAGTTTCCAGTGTTTGTCGGCGATCATGAACAGCCGCGCATCGCGCGGCTCGACGCCGAGTTTCGTCGAAGCGGGCTGCATCGAATAATCGTATTCGCTGATCGCAAACGATCGCCACGTCTCCGGCGTGCGGCCGTGCAGCAGCGGCAGCAGCGAGCGGCCTTCCAGCCGGTGCGATTGCTGCGCCGCGTCCGCGCCAAGCGCATCGAGAAACGTCGGCGCGAGGTCGATCGCCTCCACCAGCTCATCGCAGACATGGCCGCGCGCTGCGTCCGCCGCGGACGTTGGATCGTAGATGATGAGCGGCACCTTCACCGAGGCGTCGTGGAAGAAATCCTTGTCGCCGAGCCAATGGTCGCCGAAGTAATCGCCATGATCGGACGTGAACACGATCATCGTGTTCTCGAACAGGCCGTGCTCCTCCATGTATCGGAACAGCACGCCCATCTGGTCGTCGATCTGCTTGATCAGGCCCATGTAGACCGGGATCACTTCGGCGCGCACTTCGTCGCGCGAGAACACCTGACTGACCCGGTGCTCCATGAACGCGCGGTAGACCGGGTGCGGATCGCTTTTCTCGTCCGCCGAGCGCACCGCGGGGATGACATCGCCGGGCCCGTACATGTCGTTGTAGGGCGGCGGCGCGATGTAGGGCCAATGCGGCTTGATGTAGGAGAGATGCAGGCACCACGGCGCGTCGCCGGCCTCGCGCATGAAGTCGATGCCGCGGCGCGTCATGTAGGGCGTCTCGGAATCCTCCTCGCGCACGCGCGCCGGCTTGCGCGCATGCCGCATCGCCCAGCCCGAGGCCAGTTGATTGCCGTCGCCGTCCGCGGCATTGGCCCAGTCGTGCCACGGATTGTCGCCGGCGTAGCCCTTGTCGTTGAGGTAGCGGTTGTAGCGCGGCGCGCGCGGATCGAACCGCCCGTCCGGTCCGAAGCCGTGCAGGCCGTCATCGCGCTCGTAGGGCTCGAAGCCGCATTCGGCGACGCGCACGCCGATGACCGATTTCGGATCGATGCCGAGCCGCGCCATGCCCTCGACGTCGGCCTCCATGTGGGTCTTGCCGACCAGCGCCGTGCGCACGCCGAGCGGCCGCAGGTAATCGCCCAGCGTCATCTCGCCGACCTTGAGCGGAAATCCGTTCCACGCTGCGCCGTGCGACTGCACATAACGACCCGTGTAGGTACTCATGCGCGAGGCGCCGCACACCGGCGATTGCACATAGGAGCGCGTGAAGCGCACGCCGCGCGCCGCCAGCGCATCGATGTTGGGCGTCGCGAGCCTGGGATGGCCGTAGCAGGACAGATAGTCCCAGCGCAGCTGGTCGCACATGATGAAGAGGATGTTTTTGGTCTGGCTTGGCACGATGCGTCCACCGGGAAGATCGCCGGGCCGGGTTGGCGACCGACCCACGCTAGCACACCGCACAAGGCAGCAATGCGTGCGCGGCCGGTCACCGAAAAGGCCCGCAGATGGCGTGACTGACAGCCTCAGGCTATAGTCGCCGGCAAACACGGGGAAGGGCACGGCCGATGCAAGAGGGTATCTGTTACGTCAATGGCAGCTTCGTTCCGGCGAGCGAAGCCAAGGTCTCGATCTTCGATCGCGGCTTCACCAGCGGCGAAGGCGTCTATGACGTCACGCGCAGCTTCGGTCACAAGCTGTTCAAGCTCGATGAGCACATCGCGCGGCTCTATCGCTCCTTGAAATACGTCCGCATCGATTGCGGCATGCCGGTCGAGGAGATGACAAAGCTCTCCATCGAGGTGTTCGAGCGCAACAAGGGCCTCATGGCGCCGGACGACGATTGCGCCTTATGGCAGGTGGTCAGCCGCGGCAACGACCGCCTGGCCAAGGGCAAGGTGAGCGCGACCGTCACGGTGTTCTGCGTGCCGATCGCCTACCACAACTTCGCGCGCGAATACGTCGAAGGCTGCATCGTGGTCACGCCGTCGACCCGCCGGATTCCGCCGCAGAGCCTCGAGGCCAAGGCCAAGATCACCAACAAGGTGAACCATACGATGGCCGCGTTCGAGGCGAGGCAGGTCAATCCGCGCGCGACGCCGCTGATGCTCGATCTCGACGGCAATATCAGCGAGACCCATCTCGGCAATTTCTTTTTCGTTCAAAACGGCAAGCTCTGCACCTCGACCGACCGCACCGTGCTCGGCGGCGTGACGCGCGCGACGCTGTTCTCGATGGCGGGCGAGCTCGGCATTCCGGTGGTCGAGGGCAACTTCACGCCCTATGACGTCTATTGCGCCGACGAAGCCTTCACCGCCAGCACCAGCCCGAGCGTGGTGCCGGTGAAGAGCCTGAACGGCGTCGCCATCGGCACGGCGATGCCGGGGCCGATCACGCTGACGCTGATGCGGGAATGGGAAAAGATGGTCGGCATCGACTTCGTCAGCCAGGCGATCGGCCATATCGACGACCGCGACAAGCAGAGCCTGCTGGGCGAATGGGCGAAGCTGCGCGAGGGCGCGCATTAGTACCGGGCACATTGTCCTCGTCATGGCGAGGAGCGAAGCGACGAAGCCATCCAGCCGAGCCGTCCTGGATTGCTTCGGCCCTGCGGGCCTCGCAATGACGGCGCCGAGAGGAGGACTGCCATGACTTCAACGTCCCGCCGCCTGCTCGCCGCTGCACTGACCGCACTCGCCACGCTGGGCATGACCGCCGCATGGCCGGAGCGCGGCGCCGCGCGCGAACTGCTGCTCGCCGAGCCGGTGCATCATGTCGGCTTCCTGCCGGTCTACGTCGCGCGGCAGAAGGGCTTCTTCAAGGACGAGGACATCGACCTCAAGATCACCGTGCTGGCGCAGGGCGGCTTCATCAACGCGACGCTGTCGGGTGACGCGTTTTGCTACATTGCCTCGGTCGATCACAACGCGTTCGCCCGCGCCAAGGGCAAGGCCCTCGTCGCGGTCAGCAATCTGGTCGCGCGCGCCAACATCTACATGATGGCGCGCACCGATCTCCCGCCGTTCACCGGAGACTTCACCTCCTACCTGAAAGGCAAGCGCATCGCGGTCGGTTCCTACGGCGGCACGCCGAACAATGTGCTGCGCTACTTCCTGAAGAAGTGGAAGCTCGACCCGCGCCAGGACGTCACCCTGCTCGAGGTGGCGAATTCCTCGGTCGTTCCCGCCAGCATCAAGGCGAAGCAGGCCGACCTCGGCGTGTCGTCGGAGCCCTTCATCACCCAGCTCTTCAAGCAGGGCCTGTGGACCCAGCCGATCTTCAACGCCGGCAAGGAGCTCGGCCCCTTCGTCGATACCGCCCTGAGCGTGCGCGGCGACACCATCGAGAAGGACCCGGAGACGGTGAAGCGCTTCGTCAGGGCCTTCGTGCGCGGCCTCGTCTATGTCGACACCCATCGGGATGAAATGCTCACCTTCGCCAAGGCCGAGTTCCCGACCGCCAGCGACGAGGACCTCAAGGCCTCGCTCGACCGCAGCTTCGCCGACGGCCTCTACAGCACCGACGGCTTCATCCCGCAGGAATCCTGGACCACCGGCGAGACCATCGTGCTCGAGGCCGGCATCCTCAAGGAGCATGTGTCCTACGACCAGGTGATCGACATGCGCTTCGTCAACGACGTCAAGAAAGAGCTGAAGCTTCCCTGAGCATGCTTGACCGTACCGACATCGAACCGCTGTTCTTCGCACCGTTTGTCTCCTCGGTGATGCAGGTCGAGCCGGCCTGGATCGACTACAACGGCCATCTCAACATGGCCTATTACAACGTGCTGTTCGATCGCGCCGTCGACGAGGCCTATGAGCTGATCGGCTGCGGCGCCGACTATGTGACGACGCGCGGCTATTCGACCTTCACCGCCGAGGTGCACGTGCGCTACCTGCGCGAGCTGCATGCCGGCGACCCGGTGCGCGTCACCTTCCAGCTGCTCGGCTACGACGCCAAGCGGGTGCATTATTTCGAGCAGCTGTTTCACGCCGTCGAGGGCTGGGTCTCCGCCACCTCGGAGAACATGTCGCTCCACGTCGACATGGCGGCGAAAAAGACCGCCGCCTTCCCCGACGACATCGCCGCCCGCCTCGCCCAGATGAAGGCGTCGCACGCCAGGCTGCCGGTGCCGGAAGCGGCGGGGCGGCGCATCGCGATGCCGGGGAAATCTTAGCCTGCTTTGCCGTCAACGCAGCGTTGCCCTCGCAAAATGGCGCCGCGAGTGCCATTTTCATTCCATGAGAATCACCTACGGCCTGCGCCTTGGCTGATCCGCTGAAGCAACCCCGCGACGCATTGGAACCGCCGGCCCCCGCGCCGGGCGGCATTGCCGCACGCGCGGCGCGGGCGGCTGCGGCCGCGGGCGCGCCCTATCTGGCCGGGCTCAATCCGGAGCAGCGGCAGGCGGTCGAGACCTTGGACGGGCCGGTGCTGGTGCTCGCCGGGGCCGGGACCGGCAAGACCCGGGTGCTGACCTCGCGGATCGCCCACATCCTCAGCCTCGGCCGGGCGCGGCCGGGCGAAATCCTGTCCGTCACCTTCACCAACAAGGCGGCGCGGGAGATGAAGCACCGCGTCGGCGAGATGGTCGGCGGCGTGGTCGAGGGCATGCCGTGGCTCGGCACGTTCCACTCCATCGGGGTGAAAATCCTGCGCCGGCACGCCGAGATGGTTGGCCTCAAGCCCGATTTCACCATCCTTGATGTCGACGACCAGGTCCGGCTGCTCAAGCAGTTGCTCGCCGTGGAGAACATCGACGAGAAGCGCTGGCCCGGCCGCGTCCTGGCGATGCTGATCGACGGCTGGAAGAACCGCGGCCTCACGCCCGACCAGGTGCCCTCGGGCGAAGGCGCGGCGTTCGCCGGCGGCAAGGGGCTGAAGCTCTACAAGGCATTCCAGGAGCGGCTGAAAATCCTCAACGCCGCCGATTTCGGCGACCTGCTGCTGGAAAGCATCCGGCTGTTCCGCGAGCAACCCGAAGTGCTGCGGCAGTACCAGGGGCGTTTCAAATACATCCTGGTCGACGAATACCAGGACACCAACGTGGCGCAGTACCTGTGGCTGCGGCTCTTGGGGCAGAGCAGCAAAGGCGAGCCGCAACGCCCCGGCCTCGTCCTTCGAGACGCCGCGCTGCGCGCGGCTCCTCAGGATGAGGATGAGGTTTGCGACGGCGACAGACGATTCGAGCCTTGCGGCCTACCGAAACCACAATTCCTCATCCTGAGGAGCGCGGCGGTACGCCGCGCGTCTCGAAGGACGAGGCCGAGGCGGCGCCGCGTCCTCTCAAGAACATCTGCTGCGTCGGCGACGACGACCAGTCGATCTACGGCTGGCGCGGCGCGGAGGTCGACAACATCCTGCGCTTCGAGCACGATTTTCCCGGCGCCACCGTGATCCGGCTGGAGCGCAATTACCGCTCGACCGGCCACATCCTCGCCGCCGCCTCGCACCTGATCGCCCACAACGAAGGCCGGCTCGGCAAGACGCTGCGCACCGAGGACGTGCCCGGCGAAAAGGTCGCCGTCACCGGCTCGTGGGATTCGGAGGAAGAAGCGCGCGCCATCGGCGAGGAGATCGAGCAGCTTCAGCGTCAGGAGCACAGCCTCAACCAGGTCGCCATCCTGGTGCGCGCCTCGTTCCAGATGCGCGAATTCGAGGACCGCTTCGTCACGCTCGGCCTGCCCTATCGCGTCATCGGCGGCCCGCGGTTCTACGAGCGCGCCGAAATCCGCGATGCGCTCGCCTATCTCCGCGTCGTCAATTCGCCGGCCGACGATCTCGCCTTCGAGCGCATCGTCAACGTGCCGAAACGCGGCCTCGGCGACGCCACCATCCAGCTCCTGCACGACCACGCGCGCAAGCGCCGCGTCCCGCTCACGGAAGCCGCGCGCGCGATGGTCGAGACCGACGAGTTGAAACCGAAACCGCGCGGCGCGCTGCGCGGCGTGCTCGACTCGTTCGAGCGCTGGCGCAAGCAGCGCGATACGCTGCCGCACACCGAGCTGGCCGAAATCGTGCTCGACGAATCCGGCTACACCGAGATGTGGCAGAAGGACCGCTCCGCCGACGCCGCCGGCCGGCTCGAAAACCTCAAGGAGCTGGTCCGCTCCATGGAGGAGTTCGAGAACCTGCAAGGCTTCCTCGAACACATCTCGCTGGTGATGGACACCGACAAGGGCGCCGGCGAGGACGCCGTCAACATCATGACGATGCATTCCGCCAAGGGGCTCGAATTCGACACCGTGTTCCTGCCCGGCTGGGAGGAAGGCCTGTTCCCGAGCCAGCGCACGCTCGACGACCAGGGCCGCGCCGGCCTCGAGGAGGAACGCCGCCTCGCCCATGTCGGCATCACGCGCGCGCGCAAGCGGGCGAAAATCTATTTCGCCACCAACCGGCGCATGCACGGACTGTGGCAGACCAACGTGCCCTCGCGCTTCCTCGACGAGTTGCCGGAAGCCGACATCGAGGTGACGGAAGCCAAGGGCGGCTTCGGCGGCTATGGCGGCTACGGCGCCTCACGCTTCGACGAGATGACGGCGTTCGGCTCGAACTACACCACGCCCGGCTGGCAGCGCGCGCAGGCGAATCGCGGCCGCGGAGGATTTTCAGAAACCGGCGAGCCGCGCTACGAGCCCGACGACGACTTGTCTCACCTCTCCCCAGAGGGGAGAGGTCGCGCCGAAGGCGCGGGTGAGGGGAATCGGCGCTCCGGATCGGGCGCCCGCCGTCTTCCGATCACCATCGAAGGCGAGCTGGTGGCGAAATCGACCGGCACCATCTCCGCCTTCACCCCCGGCGACCGCGTCTTCCACCAGAAATTCGGCAACGGCAACGTCGTCGCCATCGACGGCAACAAGCTCACCATCGCGTTCGACAAGGCGGGGGAGAAGCGGGTGGTGGATAGTTTTGTCGAGCGGGTGTGAGCGGCGGCGTTCCCAGCGTTGACATCTGTACCCCAAAGGGGTACCTAGCGGCGATGCCCTCGCTCCGTCACGGACGAACTTCCGGCTACGGCGGGTTCGGACGAACTGCTCAACGCCGGCATAGAACAGCGCAACGTTCGATCGATTGCTTAACGAACCGACCTGCGGCGAACGTCGATTGACCGGACGCTACCCATGTCGTTACGGCCTGCAAACACTGGTCATTCCTACCCCCAGCAAGTATGGCCTCGCCTACCGACGAGCGGCTGCTGCCCCAGGCGCTGAAAGAGGTCGGTTACAAGACCGTCATGGTCGGGAAATGGCACTTGGGTCACGCCGACCGCAAATTCTGGCCTCGCCAGCGCGGGTTCGACTATCACTACGGGTCGATGGTGGGCGAAGTCGACTACTTCACGCATTCATCAGGAAAAATACGGGACTGGTACCGCAACGACCGGCCGGTGAAGGAACAGGGCTACGTTACTCAGTTATGGGGTAACGATGCGGTCGCGCAGATCAACGCGCACGATCCGGCGACGCCGCTGTTTCTCTACTTCGCCTTCACGGCCCCGCACTCGCCGTATCAGGCGCCGCAGGAGTACCTCGACAAATACAAACATATCGAGGATCCGACGCGGCGTACCTATGCGGCCATGATTACCTGCATGGACGATGAGATCGGCAAGGTCGTCGACGCGCTTGAGAAGAAAAAGATGCGCGACAATACGCTGCTCGTTTTCATGAGCGACAACGGCGGCAACCAAAGCGCTATGCTTGCCGGCGATGCCGACGTATCGAAACTGAAGCTTCCAGCCGACAACGGACCGTATCGTGGCGGCAAAGGCATGCTGTACGAGGGCGGCACGCGCGTCGTCGCGCTCGCCAATTGGCCCAACCACATCAGGTCCGGCGAGGTGAAGGAAGTCATGCACGTGGTGGACATGTTTCCCACGCTGGCGGGATTGGCTGGTGCCAATACCAAGAGCGGCAAGCCCCTCGACGGGGTCGATGTCTGGTTGACACTAAGCGAGGGAAAGCCGTCACCACGCCTGAAGTCGTCTACAATATCGAACCGTTCCGGGGTGGCGTCCGTCAAGGCGATTGGAAGCTTGTTTGGCGCACGCCATTGCCGTCAGCGATCGAGCTCTACAACATCGCGCAGGACCCCTACGAAAAAACCAACGTCGCAGAGCAGAATCCGGAAATCGTCATACGGCTGCAAAAGCGAATCGAGGAGCTCGCTCGAGAAAGTGCGAAGCCCTTGTTCCGTATTGATGCAATGGGCGTCGTCAAAGGGGCCGCCCACGGGCCGCCGTCGCTACCCAACGAAGATGCTATTTCATCCAGCTGGATTGAAGACGCATCCGAAGACCAGGAGCACCGCTCATTTGGAAGCTGAATACACGGTGCAAACTGCAAGCGCCGAAAGCCCATCACCATCTATCGTCGACGCCGATGCCTGCCCCGTAAAGGCCGAGGTGTATCGCGTCGCCGAGCGCCACGCGCTCAAGGGCCTCGCGCTGAAAGTCTACGTCGTCAGCAACAGCCCGATCGCGGTGCCGCGCGATGCGATGATCGAGCGGGTGGTCGTCGGCGCCGGGATGGACGAGGCCGACAACTGGATCGCGGAGCGCGCCGCGCGCGGCGATGTCGTGATCACGGCGGACATTCCGCTAGCGGGCCGCGCGGTCAAGGCCGGCGCCGCCGTCATCGCGCCGAACGGGCGGGAGTTCACCGAGGATTCGATCGGCATGACGCTCGCCACGCGGGACCTGATGACCGGGCTGCGTTCCGCGGGCGAAATCACCAGCGGCCCGAAACCGTTCGCGCCGCAGGACCGCTCGCGTTTCCTCTCGGCGCTGGATCAGGCCATCGTGCGGCTCACGCGCGCGGGCTTTGGTCGATCGGCCGGGTAGCGCAACCGGCCTGCATGCTTTCCGCCCCCGCTGCGCGGGGCGGATGAAGCGCGGAACCAACCGGCGCCGATCCGCCTTGTGTGAATGGGTGCGACGTGCGCTTCGGGACCACTCGTCATGATCCGCAAGCTTTCTTCCGGCAAGTACCGGCTCTACTCGCGCAAGAAAAATCCCTCGACCGGCACGCGCCGCAATCTCGGCACCTTCAGTTCGCGGACAGCCGCGGAGAAGCACGAGCGCGACGTGCAATACTTCAAGCGACACTAAGGACGGCGGCAGGCGGACTGATAACATTCGCGGATTGCGGCGGCGCTTCGTTCACCATCGCGTGTGATGGCCCGCAAGTTGCCCTTGTTTGAACCAAATTGCCGCGAGAAACTACTAATTAAGGGCAATCGGCGATCCTCATCGCCGTATACAGGTGGCGTTTCATGCATATCCGATCGACGTTGACCGCTTCGCTTGTCGCCGCGGCGCTGACAACCGCGTTCGCCGCGCCGTCGCAGGCCAACATCCTCATCAACATCGACAAGTCGGCGCAGCGGATGTCGGTCTCGGTCGACGGTCAGCACCGCTACAGCTGGCCGGTTTCGACAGGACGGCCCGGGTACAACACGCCGAGCGGCACCTTCAAGCCGAACCGCATGGACGCCGACCACCAGTCCCAGGAATGGGACAATGCGCCGATGCCGCATTCGATCTTTTTCGACCTGCGCGGCCATGCCATTCACGGCTTCTTCGACGTGAAGCATCTCGGCCTTCCGGTGTCGCATGGCTGCGTGCGGCTCGCCCCTGCCAATGCCGCGACGCTGTTTGCGCTGGTGAAGTCCGAGGGCATGGCCGAAACCAAGGTCGTGATCTCGGGACAGAATCCGGAAGGAGCGCCGGCCGTTGCGCGCCGGCGTCCGGCGCCGGTCGAAACCGAAGCGGCCGCCGCGCCGGTGCAGATCGCGCCGCAGTACGGTCAGGGCGGATATGCTCCGTCCTACGATCAGGGCTATCGCCAGCCATACGACCAGGGCCAGGGCTATGGCCAGCCTTACGGCCAGGGCTACGGGCGCTACATGCCCCAGCAACCGCCGCCGGTCTATCAGCAGCAGTACCGGCCGTACACGTCGTATTGAGCGCCGGCGTTCGCGCAGCGGCTTCGCCGCGCGGGAAAATGGAATAGGCTCCCGCCGTCCGCTGTTATCGCACAGCGGACGGTTTTTTTATCGGGAGGACGTCATGACAATTTGCCTTCGCCTCGGCCTCGCCGCCGTCGCCTGCACGCTGGCGATGCCGGCCCATGCACAGCTGATCACCCACAAGGATCTGTCCTACGACACCGCCCGCATCATGGCGGAAGGCACGATCGCCGATTGCAAGACGCGCGGCTACGGCGTCTCGGCCGTGGTGGTCGATCGCGACGGTCAGACGATCATCGCCATGCGCGGCGACAAGGCCAGCATCCACACCATGGAGAACGCCCGGCGCAAGGCCTACACCGCGAACACCTTCAAGCAGCCGACCAAGGAATACGCCAAGAAGCTGCAGGACCCCACTTCGGTCGCCCACCAGCAGGTGACGCTGCCGAACGTCATCGCCATTCCGGGCGGCATTCCGATCAAGGTCGGCGACGACGTGATCGGCGCCATCGGTGCGTCCGGCTCTCCCGGCGTCGACGACGAATGCGTCGAGGCCGGCATCGCGAAGGTCCAGGATCAGCTTAAGTAATTCAGCTCAAGTAGCTTACGCCGCGCTGCGGTGCATCGCGGCGCCCTCGTGGGCGCCGTGGATCGCCTTCACCGATCGCTCGATCGCCGCCCACAACCGCGCGATTTCGGAGGCGGCCTGGGAGTCGGCGTCAAACTCCTTGGCGCCTTCGCCTTCGGCCAGCGAAAGCGAGAAATTCGCCCGTTGGGTGATCTGCCCGTTCCAGACCGGCACCTTCATGCTCGCCAGACTTTCCCGCGCCTGCGTGACAGTCGGCAATTCGACGTCCTGCCGTTTCGGCGGCGCGGCATTGATCACCACCGCGTAGGGCTTGCGCAGTTCGCGGGCGAACTGGACGGTCTCCTTCACCGCGTCGATATCGAACACGCCCGGCCGGGCCGGAATGACGACCAGCGTCGCGGCGCGGATCGCATCGGTGACGCTGCCCGACATGTTCGGCGCGGTATCGATGAACACCCATTCGACGCCGTCGCGCTTTGCCGCCTTGACGATATCGGGAATGGCGCGCTGCGTCGTTTTGAGCGGCGGTTCGCCGGTTTGACGCAATGCGTGCCATAGCGTGAGCGACCCTTGCGGATCGGAATCGATCAGCAGGCAGGGCCGCGTCGGCTTGTGCACGTATGCAGCGAGGTGCGCAGCCAACGTGCTTTTGCCCGAGCCGCCCTTGCGCGAGGCGAATGCAATGACATTCATGACAGTACTCCCCACTGGACTGCGGGCGCGATTATCGCCCTCACATTGGTTTCTGGAACTTCAGCACAAAATTGTCGACCGGCGACGGCGGCCGATTGGTGGAGAAATCGCGCGTATCGCCGGGCGCCTTCCAGAAATCGCCTTCCGCGACGACCTTGAATCCCGCGGCCTCGACCTCCTTGCGCAACGTCGCCTCGTCGATGCGATGCAAAGACTTGCCGACCGAGATATCGGAGCCGGGCTTCGCCGAATGATCCGCGATCACCAGGATGCCGCCGGGCTTGAGCGCGGCGAACATCTTCTTGTCCATCTCGGCGCGATCGACCTTCATGTAGGTCGTGTCGTGGTAGTAGAACAGGAACGTGATGAGATCGAGCGCCGGCATGTCGGGCGCGATCGGATCGTCGAACGGCCGCACATCGGCGGCTGCATCCTTCATGGCCGGCGACTTCAGACGGTTCTGGAACGCCTCGATCCCCTTGGGAAAACCGTCCGCCGGATATTGGCCCCAGATCTTGCCATTCGGCGCGATCGCGCGCGCCATCAATTCGGTGCTGTAGCCGCCGCCGGCTCCCATATCGAGCACCTTCATGCCCGGCCGCACGCCGGCGAACTTGAGCAACGGAATGGGATCGCGGCGCGCATCGGCCTGCCGGTCAGCATCGCTGCGATCGGGCGCCGCCATGAGAGCGGCATAGTCAGGCGCCGTTTGGGCGTGCGCGGAAAGCGGTATCAGGCCGGCGAGTATTCCGGCAACGATTGCAAAAGCGTGACGTGGAATGGCTGTTGCGGGCATGCGTGTCCTCCTACAGGGCTGCGTAGGAGTAGCACAGTTCAGCCGGCAATGCTGTCGCCAAAGCCCCGTCGCTCAGGCGGCGGCGGTATGGTCCTCGGGATCGCAGTCGGGAAAGCCGCGCTCCTGCGCCTCGCCGATGAGCCACATGCGGGCTTCCTGGGTCGAGGCGAACATGCGCTTGTCGGCCTGGCTTACGGGCTGATTGTTGACCTGGCCCTCGACCGTGTACTTGGCCCAGATTTTCCCGCCTTCGTGGTCGATCCGCGCGTGAAACTTCGCCTTGTCTTCGGCTTTCAGCAGCATGACGCCAATCCCGCGTTTGTGAGACTGACCGGCAACGGCACAGGGCTCGCGAAGTTCCGGCCCGCAGCCCACCCCACAAGCGGTCATAAATGCGCTAGGCTTGCCGTACCGCCAGCAAAAGGCGGTCTAGCAATCAATGGGAGGCGTTTATGAGGATATTGGGTTGCGCGGCCCTTGCCGGCCTCGCATGTGTTTCGGCGGCGCCCGCAAGCGCACAATTGATGACGACAAAAAGCCTCTCCGCCGGCATGGCCATGACCATGGCCCAGACCGCGATGGAGACCTGCAAGACCAACGGTTACAAAGTGTCCGTGACCGTGGTCGGCAACAACGGTGAAGTCATTCTCCAGGTCCGCGGCGACGGCACCGGGCCGCACACCATGGAGAACAGCATGCGCAAGGCCTATACGGCGCGCACCACGCGCAATGCCTCCGGCGAAATGGCGAAGCGCCTCAAGGCCGATCCTCAGCTCAGCCTGGTGACGCTGCCGAATATCGTCGCGGCGCAGGGCGCGCTGCCGATCAAGGTCGGCGAAGATGTCATCGGGGCGATCGGCGTGTCCGGCGCGCCGGGCGGCGAGAAAGACGAAGCCTGCGCCCAGGCGGGCATCGACAAAGTTGCCGACATGCTCAAGTGAGCATCCGCTTTCTCTCCCCGCGCGCACGTGCGGGGAGAGATCGCACGGCAAATCTTGAGATTGTGGGAATAAAAATAATGAAATCCATCCAGAAAATCTTGGCTGGTGTCACGCTGGCGATCTGTGCATCCGCCGCGCAAGCGCAGACCTATCCGGACCGGCCGATCCGGGTCATCGTGCCGATCGCGGCCGGCAGCGTCACCGACGTCATCATGCGCGCCAACGCAGCCGACCTCGGTCCGCGCCTCGGCCAGCAATTCGTGATCGAGAACAAGGGCGGCGCCAGCGGCATCCCGGGCGCGCAGGCGTGCGCCAACGCGACGCCCGATGGCTACACCATCTGCCTGATCTACCACTCCACCACGTCGGTCAATCCGTGGATCTTCAGCAAGCTGCCGTACGATCCCGAAAAGGATTTTGTCCCGATCACCGCGCTGTATTTCCTGATCGAGGGCCTGTTCGCGAACACGTCGCTCAATGTGAGCTCGGTCGCCGAGCTCAAGGCCTACGTGCAGGCGCATCCGACCGCGCTCAATTTCGGCACGCTCGGGCCGGGATCCTATCCCGATCTGTTCGTGCACTGGGTCAACAAGGAGTGGAATGTCGGCATCGTCGGCATTCCCTACAAGGGCGGCGGGCCGATCGCGCAGGAGCTTGTCGCCGGCCAGTTGCAGCTCGCCAAGATGGGCGTCGGCAATTTCATGGGCCTGCTCGCCACCGGAAAAATCAAGCCGCTGGCGGTGGCGGCGCCGAAGCGTTCGCCGCTGCTTGCCGGAGGTGCCGACCTTCGTCGAAGCGGGACTGAACTATCCGGGCTTCGGCTGGTGGGGCCTCGCCGCGCCGAAGGGCACGCCACAGCCGATCATCGACCGGCTCAACGCCGAATTCGTCAAGCTGCTCAAGGAGCCGAAGACGGCTGAGTTCCTGGACAAGCAGGCCGTCGTTCCGGCGCCGATGACGCCGGCGGAATTCGCGGAATTTTTGAAAAAGGACCGGCTGAATGCCGAGGCCCTGGTGAAGCTCTCGAATGTGCCGCGGGGGGACTACAAGGAGTAAAGCTCAGCGACCACATCCATGGAATGATCGGCGCAGGACATAACACAGCGGTTTTCAGTCATGATGAAGAAGGAGAAATTTCCGATCAAGGACATCTACGTACCGGTCAAACGCCGCGCGACACTCAACGCGCAGACCGTGCGCGACCTTGCCGAGAGCATTCTGGAGAAGGGCCAGGAGACGCCGATCCAGGTCCGTCAGGACGGCGAGCGCTTCGTGCTGGTCGAGGGACTTCACCGGCTCGAAGCGTGCAGGGAGTTGGGCGAACAGACCATCGTCGGCTATCTGGTGCAGGCGCGAAAGCATTGAAATATTGTCATGCTCCGCGGAGGCGGAGCATCCAGTAATCGCAAACCACAATTTTCGGACGCAGCAGCGCCAAATTCCACTGTCGGTGTTTACTGGATCGTCCGCCTTCGCGGACGATGACACCGAATTACTTCTTGTCCAGCATCAGATGCCCCTGCCGCTGAATCAGCGGCTGAAGTTTTTCGGCCACCTTGGCCAGCAGCCACGGCAGCCGCACTTCCATCCGCACATGGTCGTCCGCAACGTCCAGGTTTCCATCGGCGACCTGCGACAGCGCGCTCACGCGAAAATCAAGGTGCGCGTCGCTCCAGGTCTCTTCGAGAATGTTCAGGTGCGCCCCGAATTTCGTTCGCACCTGCCCGAGCCCCGCTTTCAGGCGGCGGACAGCCTCATCGCGCCCGAGGCGATGGGGGATGGAAACAATCAAAGGCTTGGTCATCCGGCGCTCCGGCAGGTGAAACCCCCAACACGGGAAAAGGGTTCCCCCATGCCTGGTGCCATCGCGGTCAAGGCTGAAAATTTGCAGCACACCAACAGGGACTACTTCGCCGTCGCCATCCCTTTCAGGATCGGCTGCCACTTCTCGGTCTCGCTCTGGATGTATTGCGTGGTTTGCGCCGGCGTCATGGCCTTCAATTCCACCGCGTCCTGCTCAGCCTGCCGGCGGATTTGCGGCAACGACATGGCCTTGGCGACCGCGCTGCTCAACCGCTCGGCAATGTCCGCCGGCAATCCGGCGGGCGCCGAGAGCGAGAACCACGTCGTCGCCACAAGTTCGGGCAAACCCGCTTCCTTGAACGTCGGCACATCTTTGAGATACGGCACGCGCGCTTCCGATGTCACCGCAAGCGCGGTCACTTTGCCGGCGCGGATGTGTTCGCCGATGCTCGAATAGCTCAGCATGCCGACCTTCACGTGGCCGGCGATGAGATCGAGGATGGCGCTCGAGCCGCCCTTGTAGGCGACGTGGATCAGCTTGATGCGCTCCTTGGCGGCAAGCACTTCGGCGACCATGTTGCCGGTCGTGCCGACGCCGGCCGAGACATATTCGATGCCGCTGGCGTCGCTGTGCGCGCGCGCCAAAAAATCCTTGAGCGAGGTGACGCCGAGCTCCGGATGCACGACGAAGACGTTGGGTGCACCGCCGAAATAGGCGATGTGCGTGAAGTCGCGCATCAGGTCGTAGCCGACGTTCTTGTTCAAAGCCGGCCCGATCACCTGCGGAATGCCCGTGACCATGAGTGTGTAGCCGTCGGGCTCCGCGCGCGCGGTTGCCTCGGCCGCAATCTGGCCGCCCGCGCCGACGCGGTTCTCGACATAGAACTGCTTGCCGAACGCGGTGCTGAGCGCATCGGCGTAGAGCCGCCCAAGCGTATCGGCTGCGCCGCCGGCCGCAAACGGCACGATGATGCGCACCGGCTTCACCGGCCAGTCGGCCGCACGCGCACCGGCCGAGACGGCAAGGCCAATGACGATGGCGATGATCGTTGCCAGCCGCCTCATCGTGCTCTCCTGGCTATTGCTGTGGGTTGATTCCGAGCCGTTGAATCAATTCCCTGGTCTCTGGAATCTCCTTGGCGAGGCGCGTCCCAAGCTGCTCCGGCGTGCCGGCAACGATCTCGTAGCCGGCGCGGTGCGCCTGCTCGATCGCCTCCGGAGACTTCATCGCCGCCTGGCTGGTGCGCGACAGCAGCGCCACGATCTCGGGCGGCGTGCCGGCGGGCGCGAACAGCGCGTTGAACGTGTCGGAGACGAAACCGGGGAAACCCGATTCGATCATGGTCGGCACATCGGGCAGCGAGAACCAGCGCTTGGCGCCGGTGACCGCGAGCGCGGTGAACTTGCCGTCCTTGATCAGCGGCTCGACCGGGGCCAGCGCCACCGAGCCGACCTGCACCGTGCCTTCGAGCACCGCCATCGTTGCCGGCCCGCCGCCGCGATAGGGGATGTGCACCATGTCGATGCCGGCGCGCAGCTTGAGCTGTTCGCCGGTGAGTTGCGACTTGGTGCCGAGGCCGGGGCTGGCGTAGTTGAATTTGCCGGGCTCGGCCTTGGCGCGTGCGATCAGGTCGGCGAGCGTCTTGATGCCGGAATCCGAGCGCACGAAGATCACGTTCGGCGCGTTGACGAGTTCGCAGATCGGCGCGAAATCCTTGATCGGATCGTATTGCAGATGCGCGTAGAGCGCCGGGTTGACCGCAATCGCGGTCGAGGTCAGCAGCAGCGTGTAGCCATCGGGCGCCGCGCGCGCGACCATGCCGATGCCGACATTGCCGCCGCCGCCGCCGCGATTGTCGACGATGACCGATTGCTTGAGCGCCTTCTGGAATGCCGCAGAAACGATACGCGCGATGATATCCGCCGGGCCGCCCGCCGGGAACGGCACCACCATCGTGATGGTGCGCTCGGGATAGGCGGCCCGTGCGGCGCCGGGCGCGAGACACAGGGCC
Source organism: uncultured Alphaproteobacteria bacterium (assembly GCA_963730645.1). Classification (GTDB taxonomy): domain Bacteria; phylum Pseudomonadota; class Alphaproteobacteria; order Rhizobiales; family Xanthobacteraceae; genus BOG-931. The sequence goes on from CAVSSN010000001.1 coordinate 156,699, forward strand.
GCACCCACAAGGACCGCTGCCAGCGCGGGCCGATGCCCGCGCGCGAGGTGCCTTTTAGGCATAGAGATCATGTTCTCCCCTCCCTTGAGGCCGGTTTTTTGGCAAAAACCTCTATCAATTCTGCCGTTTAGGCCCTACATTGCGCAAATCGTCAACCAACCGAAAGGAGGTGATCCAGTGTCTCATTGTCTATCGCCGCGGTCGCCGGCATCCACCTGGATCCTCGCCTCAACCGAGGTCCGCGCCTGACGCTTGCGTTACGGCGCTAGGTCCAGAGCAGGCGCGTTAGAACCGCCTGCAGTGCCGGACCACGGCCGACAATGGAAGGGCTGCCCCTCGGGGTGGCCCTTCTTCATTTGGGGCACAATCGCATCGCGCTCATGATGCGCTGCCTCAATCAAGCATTCTGCGACCATTCCGGGTTTAGATTTAACGCTAATTCGGACGTCTTCTTAGTCCAATCGCCGAATGCGAGATATTGGGACGGACAACTCATCTTCCAAATGGTGGCAGCGTGACGATCTCAACAACCATCAATGTCGTGCGGCATCATCGCATCTTCGAAAAACTGTGGGCGGCGGCCGTCATTGCGATGGACCGTATTCAGGGCATGCGCACGGTCGGAAACGTCTCGCTCGAAGAGCTTGGCTTTTCCGAGCAGAACCGCGTGCACTATACGCCGTCAGGCTGGCAAACCCTGCGAAGGGTTTCTGAGGCCATCGCGTTTTCCTCGCAAGACACATTTGTTGATTTCGGGTCCGGAAAGGGCCGCGTGATCTTGATGGCCGCTCGCGACTACCCGTTCAAGCGGGTCATCGGGGTCGAAATTTCGTCTGCTCTCAATGCCGTCGCGCGTGACAACCTTGAATCCAATCAAGCCAAGCTGAAGTGCCGGGACGTCCAGATTGTCACCGCCGACGCGTTGGCGTTCGACATTCCGAACGAAATGACGGTGGCGTATTTCTATAGTCCATTTACGGGAGACGTGTTCCGGAACGTGATTGACCGGATACAGGCCTCGCTGCCGCAACGATCGACCGACCGGCTCTTTATCGTTCTTCTCCGCCCCGTGGGCGCAAACGACCCGACCGGCATTTACGCGGACAATGACGCGCTGCTGAAATCGACATCCTGGCTGCAACTCGTCAAACGCATCCCTTTTAAGTCCATGCTCGGATGGACTGCCGAGATTTCAATCTATCGCGCCTGTTAAGCCGCGCAGGCGTCGCCCAGGAATGGCCCTTCTCATTTGGCGTGGCCATCGATCGCGACAGCGCCGCCGTGCGGCGATGCCGACGAATCGCCCGGCGGAGCAGCGGCATCGCATTTTGAACCAATTGAGGTTCTTGTTTTGACCGATATACTCGGGATCGTTTCGATCGCGCTGGGCGTCGCGGGATTTTTGGCGCAAAGCATCATTGCGCGAACCTCCGCATCGGCCAGCGTCAGATCGCCGTGACGTTGCCAATGCGCGAGTTCAAGGCAATTCGAACCCTGCCGCCTGCCAACGCTCACGTGTCGCCGGGTGCACCAGCGCAGCGATGAAGCCAGACGCAATCGCGCGGTCGACGCAAGTTGCGGAAACCGATGCGGTATATGTGGTGTCGTTGCCGAGCGGCGGCGGCAGCTTGCCGATGATGCGGGCGCCTTTGATCGGCACGATCTCGGCGATCAGCGTAAGGCCGATGTCGGCGTTGCCCTCGGCGACACGGCTCGCAACCTCGCCGCCGCTTTTCTGCGGCATCGCTTTCCCGGCGATGTCGTCGGCGATGCCCATGCGCTGAAACAGTTCGGCAAGATAGACGCCGGCCGATCCGCCGACCGCGGCATCGCTGAACGCCACGGCGCGCGCCGCGCGCAACGTGTTGCGAAACGCTTCTTCGGTCGCGATGTCGGGCGCCGACGCGCCCTCGCGCACCGCGACGCCAATCGAAGTGCGCGCGATATCCTTGCGGCCATCGGCGACGAGCGAGCCCGCGCCATCAAGCTTCGCGATGGCGGACGACGAGAGGATCAGCACGTCGGCCGTTTCGCCGGCGGCGAGCCTCGCTTCGAGCGCGCCAACCGTGCCGAACGTGATGTCGACCTGATGGCCGGTGTCGCGCGAAAAATCGGCGGCGATCTGTTCCACCGCCTTGGTCATCGATCGCGCGCACAGCACCTTGAGTTTCGTATTCATGCGGATCATTCCGGCTCGATGCCGGCTTCCTTGATCATCGCGGTCCATTTCCCCAGTTCCGACTTCACGAACTGCGAGAATTCCTGCGGATTCTGCCAGAACACCTGGATGCCGGGCCCGGTGAAACGCTCGCGCAGATCCGGCTTTTCCAGCATCTTGCGCATTTCCTCGGCGATAATGTCGATATCCTCCGGCGGCGTATTGGCGGGCGCAAACATCCCGGCCCAGGCCAGAATTTCAAAACCCGGCATCACCGTTTCATCGAGCGTGGGCACATCCGGCAGCAACGGGTTGCGCTCCTTCGTCAGCACGGCGAGGGGACAAATCTTCCCCGCCTTGACCTGCGGCATTCCGGTATTCATGTCCGCAACCATCATCTGGATGTGACCGGCGATGAGATCGGTCATCACCGCGGGGTTGCTGCGGTAGGCCGCACGCACGACATCGATGCCGGTGCGACTCTTCAGCGTCTCGCCGACGATCTGACCCGGTGCTGTTGCCGGTGCCGTAGGACAGCTTGCCGGGATTGGCTTTGGCGTAGGCGACGAATTCCGCCATCGTGTGCACAGCCATGCTGGAATTGACTGCGACGAACGAGGGGAAATTCCCCAGCCGCGCGATCGGCGCGAAATCCTTGATCGGATCGTACGGCACGCTCTTGTAAAGCGCCAAAGCCGAGTGGGTCGAATTCGTCGTCAGCAGCAGCGTGTAGCCATCGGGCTTGGCGTGCGCCACCAGGTTGGCGGCAATCAGCCCGCCGGCGCCCGCCTTGTTCTCGATGATGAAGCTCCCGCCAAGGGCGTCCTGCAGGGATTGCCCGACCAGGCGGGCCGCCGCGTCGGTCTGGCTCCCGGCCGCAAACGGGGTGATGATGGTGACGGTCCTTGCCGGATACTTCTCGGCGCCGGCCGCCGTTGCGACGATGCCGGCCGCCATCACGGTCGTCATGGCCGTACGGATCAGATGGTTCGTTCGCATCATCGCTCCCTCCCCTTCCCGCTCGCCGACTTTCGCGGCCCATCGGCGCGTCGCATTTGGCGACGATATGATATGAGAAACGCACGGCCACGATCGGTCAAGAACAAAGGCACAGGGGGTTGAATTGCAGAAACTGCGTGATCTCATCGGCGGCGACGAGCTCATCGTTGCGCCGGTAGCGCTCAATCCGATCATGGCGCGGCTCGCGGAGGCGGCGGGCTTCAAGGCGATCTATCTCTCAGGCGGCTCGCTCGGCTGGTACAAGGGCGTCACCGAGGCCAACATCACGCTGCCCGAAATGGCGCAGGTCGCGGTCGACATGCGCACGGTGTGCAAGCTGCCGATCGTGCTCGACGCCGGCGGCGGCTGGGGCGATCCGGTGCACATGCACCGCACCATCGGCATGACCGAGGCCGCCGGCTTTGCCGCCATCGAGATCGAGGACCAGCTCCTGCCGCGCCGCTTCGAGCATCACGCCGGCATCGATCACCTGGTGCCGTTGGAATTCATGCTCAAGCGTGTCGCCGAGGCGCTCGCCGCGCGCAGCGATCCCGATCTGCTCATCATCGCGCGCACCAACGCGCAACGCGTCGGCGGTCTCGACGATGCGATACGCCGCGGCGAAGCGTTCCAGAAGGCCGGCGCCGACATGGTGTTCGTCTACACCCGCAGCGCCGAGGAACTGCGCATCGTCGGCGAGCGCCTGCCGCCGCCGCTGATGACGTTCGCACCGCCCGACGGCTTTGCCGAATTCGCGCTCACGCCGCGCGAGATGGCCAAGCTCGGTTACCGGCTGGCGGCATCATCAGGCACGGCATTCGCGGCCATGCACAAGGCGGTGCGGCAGTCCTACGAATGCCTGGCGCAGGGCAAGCTCGACCCCTTCCTGGGCCGCGGCGGCGCCGAGAAGGAAATGAAGGCGGCGCAAGCGACCAGCGATTTCCCGCGCTATCTCGCTATCGAGAAGCGCACGATGAAGGACTAGAGCATTTTCGCTTCAGTTGAAGCAATCGGAGTTCCGTCATTGCGAGCGATAGCGAAGCAATCCACCCTTCATGCGCGAAAGCTGGATTGCTTCGTCGCCCGTTGGGCTCCTCGCAATGACCGCGCTGATTCCATCTGAACGAAAATGACTCTAGCCGCTATTTTGCCCCGACGACGGCGACGGCCTGGATCTCGACCAGCAATTGCGGCACGGCGAAATCCTTCGCGGTGATCAAAGCGCTCGCCGGGAAGTCCTTCTTGAACACTTCGCCCCGGATTTTAACGAATTCGTTGCCGTCCGACTGGTTGCGGATGAACACCGTCATGGTGACGACGTCCGACAGCGTGCCGCCCGCGCTTCTGCAGTGTGGCCTCGATGTTCTTGAAAGCCTGGCGGGCCTGGCCAGCGAAATCCGTTATTGGCTTGCCGTCAGGCCCTGTCGTGCCGCCCATGCCGGCGAGCCAGACGATGCGGCCGCCTTCGGTGATCACAGCCGGCGAATATGAGCGCTGAAGCGTTGCGCGCATCGCCGGTGATGAATTCGGCCGCCGAGGCCGCACCATGAGTTGCGGTCAACGCGAACAGCGCGACAGCAATCGATGCCAATTCGCTTCGCATATTCGTGCCCTTTCGATTGTGATGCTCACGCCGTACCGGCGAATTTGCGCAGGTGCGATACCAGCTCGTCCGGCGCCTGGAACGGCACGTCGTGCTGGGCATCGGCCATCGCCCATTCGATCTTTGAATAGTCGCGCTGCATGCGTTCGAGAATGTCCGGCGTCCAGCGGTCGGAACGCGAACCGCGCACGATCATGATCGGACACTTCACCGCCGTCAGCATGTCCCATACATCCCGGAACTTGCGCTGCGGCAGATCGGCGCCCTCGCCTTGCGGCTTCGAGTTCTGGAAATCCGGGTCGCGCTTGAGCATCAAGCCCTTTTCGACCCGCACCAGCGCATGCTCGGCGCGCTCGCGGTCGGACGAGATGCGCGGCGGATTATTCAGCTTGGCAAAATGCGCCATCGTCGCCTCGACGGATTCAAACACCAGCGGCGGATTGCCGACCGCCGTCTTTGGCCCGCCTTCGTCACGATTCATGCCACTGTCGACAACGACGAGCCGCGACACCTTTTCGGGAAAGTTCGCCGCAAACGCGATGGCGAGCCGCCCCGACGACGAATGGCCGACCACCATCGGCTTGTCCCATCCGAGCTTGGCGATCACAGCGGCGACATCGCCCATGCTGGCGTCGAGCGAATAATCCTTGCTCGCGCTCCAGGTCGATTCGCCGAAGCCGCGCTTGTCGAACGACGCCGTCTCGCGGTCGGTTCCGAGCGCCTGGCCGATGCGGACCCAGTCGTAGGAATCGAAATAATTGGAGCCGTGCATCAGCAGCATCGGCGTATGGCCGGGCGCGCCCCAGGCCCGATAGAACAGGCTCACGTCGCCCGACGCCAACCGTCCATTGCGTTCCTCGCCGGCCATGATCGTCTCCCTGCCCTGCCGATTTTCGCTGCCGGAAATCTATCGCATCGCGCGGCGGCTGCCCATCCTGCCTGCGTTATTTCGATTTTTGCAGGATCGCCTTGACGCGTTCGAGTGCGGCCGGCGCGGTGTTGACGATCGACGTCGCGATCTCCTGCGCCTGCTCACCGTCGACCGGGCTGATGTCGATCTTGGCCTGATTGGCCTCGGCGAGGAACTGCGGGTCCTTCATCGTGGCGTCGAAGGCGCGACGCAGCGCTGCGACCCGCTCGGGCGGCGTTTCCGGCGTGGTGACGAACGCGCGCGCCAGCGCCGTGTCGGACGAGAGAAAGCGCAGGATGACGCGATCGTCGTCGTTGTTGGCGAGTTCGAACATCAGCGGCACGTCGGGCAGGTCCGGCGCGCGCTTGAGGCCGATCTGCACCAGGATGGTGATCTTGTTGTCGCGCAGCCACTCCGGCCTGGTCGACTTCCATGCCGCCCATAGTTGCGAGCCGCGGCCGCCGACCTCGCCGCGCTCCATAGCGAGGTTCAGTTCATTGCCGCCGGGATATCCGGGCACGATCTTGAACTTGGTACCGACGAGCGCATTCAGCGTCGCAGGATAATAATACGACGCGCTGCCGGCGCCGCTCGCGCCGAGCACGACCTCGCGCTGCTTGGCGTCCTCGATGGTGCGGATGCCCGTCGCTGACCACACCGTGATGACGTTCGGGCTGTCGGTGGTATTGCCGATCCATTGGAACGCGCGCACGTCGAACTCGACCGGCGCGCTGCGCAGCGCCTGAACCGACGGCAAATTCTGCGTGATCAGGTAGAGAGCGGTGCCATCTTTCGGCGCCAGCTTGGCGAGCCAGTTGGCCGCCGCGACGCCGCCCGCGCCCGGCATGTTGCGCACGATGATCGAGGGCTCACCGGGGATGTGATGGCCGATGTGACGTGCAACCAGCCGCGCCCGGTTGTCATAGTCGCCGCCGGCGGAATTGCCGGTGACGATGGTCAAGGTCTTGCCGTGGTAGAAATCGGCAATCGGGTCGGCGGCGGCGGGCAGCGCCAGCAGCGACACTACCGCCACGGCGGCGAGCCATTGGAAAAGCTGTTGGCAAGTCTGTAGATACATCGGTGGATATGCGGTGGATAAGGGCGCGCAAGGCCTGTGGATAAGTTCGGGATAAGCTGTGGATGATTTTGTGAATATCATGACGCCTCGCGACCGGGATCGTGTTTTTGTCGTTGCTGTGAATTATCCGGACAATTCCCGACTTTGTCTGGCCGGTCAATGATTTCGAGCACGCGCCCGATTGCCGGCACGACTGTGGTGGCGCGGCTTGAAACCGACCGCGCAACGGCCGAGCGCATTGCCGACATCGTTGCCGAAACCTACGACGCCGACGCGGCTGCGGCCGGGATATTCGAGCAGACCGCCGGCCGCTGGGGGGTGGCGCTGCACTTCTCCGCACCACCGAACAAGACTGCCGTGCGTGCGCTGGTGGCTCTCGTCGCCGGGCCGGCGACCGCCAACGCGCTGCGCTTCGAGCGCATCGCCGCCAAGGACTGGGTGCGGGCGAGCCTCGCCGGACTGCGGCCGATCACGGCTGGGCGCTTCTTCGTGCATGGCGCGCACGACCGCGTCCGCGTGCCGGTCAACCAAATCGGTATCGAGATCGAGGCGGCGCTCGCCTTCGGCACCGGCCATCATGGCACGACGCGCGGCTGCCTGCTCGCGCTCGATCACCTCCTGCGCGCGCAGCAACCGCGCCGCGTGCTCGACCTCGGCACCGGCAGCGGCGTGCTCGCGATTGCGGCGGCGCGCGCACTGCGCAGCCGCACGCTGGCGACCGACATCGATGCTTCGGCGGTACGCGTCGCGCGCGGCAATGCGCGGCTCAACCGCGTCGGCGCGCTGATCGAAGTTGTGCACGCAAACGGCGTCGCGTCGCACGTCCATGCACGCGCGCCATTCGATCTCGTCTTCGCCAATATTCTGCTCGGTCCGCTCAAGCGACTGGCAACGCCTCTCACGCGCCTGCTCGCACCCAACGCGCACGTCGTTCTGTCCGGCTTGCTGACGGCGCAGGCGAATGCAGCGATCTCGGCCTATCACGAACTTGTGCTCGAACGGCGCATCGTGATCGACGGCTGGGCGACGCTCATTCTCACGCGGCGATCCCGATAGCGTTGCCGTCGCGCGCGCCGGCCAATAAAGTGCCCGCATGTTCGAAGCGCGTTTCCAATCGTTTGATGATCGCAGCGAACGCGCGGCGAGCGCGCCGCGCGTCGCGGCGCTGCGCGCGGAGCTCAAGCGGCGCGGCCTCGACGGCATGATCGTGCCGCGCGCCGACCGCTTCCAGAACGAATACGTGCCGCCGTGCGCGGAGCGGCTCGCCTGGCTCACCGGCTTCACCGGCTCGGCCGGCGCGGCGATCGTGCTCGCCGATCGCGCCGCGATCTTCGTCGACGGCCGCTACCTGGTGCAGGTGCGCGAGGAAGTCGACGAGGCGATCTTCACGATCGAGCATCTGGTCGATCGGCCGCCGACGATGTGGATCGAGGCCAATCTGCCGGCCGGCGCCAAGCTCGGCTATTCGCCGTGGCTGCACACCGCCGACGGTGCCGAGCGGCTGGCGAAGGCTTGCGCGGGCGCCAACGCCAACCTGATCGCACTCGCCGACAATCCGATCGACGCCATCTGGGCGGATCGTCCCTCGCCGCCGCTCGGCGCCGTTGCGCTGCACGATCTGCGCTATGCCGGCGAGGACGCGGAAGCCAAGCTTGACCGCATCCGCAGCGAAATCGGCAAGCTGCACGCCGACGCGCTCGTGGTGTCGGATCCGCAGGCTGTCGCCTGGACCTTCAACATCCGCGGCGCCGATGTGTTGCACACGCCGATCGTGCTCGCATTCGCCATCGTTCCGATGGAGGGGCGGCCGGCGATCTATCTCGACGGCCGCAAGCTCGGCAACGATGTGCACCACCGCATCGCGGAATTGGCCGACGTGCGCACGCTGCCGGACTTCGCGCGCGACCTCGCCGCGCTTGGCAAGGCGGGACACAGCGTGCGGCTCGATCCGGCGATCTCCGCAGACGCGATCTCGCGCCTCGTGGTGGAGAACGGCGGCAAGATCGTGCGCGGCAGCGATCCGATCACGGCGATGAAGGCGGTGAAGAACGCAGCCGAGATCGCGGGCGCCCGCGCGGCGCAAGCGCGCGACGGCGCGGCGGTGACCCGTTTCCTCGCCTGGTTCGACCGCGAGGCGCCCGGCGGCAAGCTCACCGAGATCGACGCGGTCGAAGCGCTGGAAAGCTTCCGCCGCGACACCGGGCTGCTCAAGGACGTCTCGTTCCCCACGATTTCCGGCGCCGGGCCTGACGGCGCCATCGTGCACTACCGCGTCACGCGCAAGACCAACCGCCGCATCGCACCGGGCGAACTCTTTCTCATCGACTCCGGCGGCCAATACGAGGACGGCACGACCGACATCACCCGCACCGTCGCTGTCGGCACGCCGAATGCCGAGATGCGCAAGAACTTCACGCTGGTGCTCAAGGGCCACATCGCCATCGCGCGCGCGGTGTTTCCCGACGGCGCCAACGGCGCGCAACTCGATACGCTGGCGCGGCAATATCTGTGGCACGCCGGCCTCGACTTCGACCACGGCACCGGCCATGGCGTCGGCAGCTATCTCTCGGTGCACGAGGGCCCGGCGCGCATTTCCAAGCTCGGCAGCGCGCGCGCTCAAGCGCGGCATGATCCTTTCGAACGAGCCCGGCTATTACAAGACCGGCGCCTACGGCATCCGCATCGAGAATCTGGTTCTGGTCACCGAAGCGTTCGTCGCCGGCGCCGAGAAGCCGCTCAACGGCTTCGAGACCATCACGCTGGCGCCGATCGACACGCGACTGATCGACCCGGCGCTGATGGCGGCAGACGAAATCGCATGGTTCGACGCTTACCACGCGCGCGTGCGCGACGCGCTCGGCGCGCTTGTCGATGCGCCGACGCAGGCCTGGCTTGCGGAGGCAACGACGCCCCTGGCGCGGCGCTGACAGCGTGGATCAACAGGTCGATTCAAGTCCGCAACAGAAGGCCGCGACCGCGCCGCTGCTGTCGACGCGTCTGCTGCTGCTCCTGATCGCCATGACGGCGATCGGCCCGCTGTCGCTCAATATCCTGGTGCCTGCGGTTCCGGGTCTGGCGCATCGATTGGACGCCGACCCGCAGATGGTGCAGCTCACGATCTCGCTCTACATGCTGGGGCTGGCGATCTCGCAACTCGTGCTGGGCCCGTTGTCCGACCGCTTCGGCAGGCGCCCGGTCGTGCTCGCGGGGCTCGTGCTCACGACGCTGTCGAGCGCCGTGGCGATCATGGCCTCGAGCATCGACGGCCTGATCGTCGCCCGTGCCGCGCAGTCGTTCGGCGCGTCGACCGGCCTCGTGCTCGGCCGCGCCATCATCCGCGATCTGGTCGGCCGCGACCGCGCCGCCTCGATGTACGGGCTGGTGACGGCGGCGGTCGTTGTGCCGCCGATGTTCGGGCCGCTGATCGGCGGAATTCTCGACACCGCGTTCGGCTGGCAGGCCATCTTTGCATTCATGGCAATCGTGAGCGGTCTGGTGCTGTGCTGGGCCATCGTCGCATTGCCGGAAACGACCGCCACGCCGGAACAGCACGGCGCGCGCGCACATTTCTGGACGGACCTGCGCAGCTTTGCCCGCGACCGCCGCTTCTACGGCTACGTGCTTGCCTCCATGCTCACGTCGGCGCCGTTCTACGCCTTCATCGGCGGTGCGCCGCATGTGGTCATAACGCAAATGGGCCGCACATCGGCCGAATACGGCGTCTGGTTCCTGACCAACTCGCTCGGCTACATGTTCGGCAACTTCGCCGCCTCACGGCTGTCGATGCGATACGGCATCGACTCGCTGATCAAGTGGGGCCTGTGGTTCGAACTGATGGCCTGCATCGTGTCGGCCGTGCTGACCGAAATTTTCTTCGACCTCGGCCCGGGAATTCCGTTCGTGATGCAGGGCATCATCTACATCGGCAACGGCATCGTGCTGCCGAATGCGATCGCAGGTCTGGTGAGCGTGCGTCCGCAGGCCTCCGGAACGGCGTCGGGCATTGCCGGCTTCGTGCAAATGGCGATCGGCGCCGGCATCGCGCAGTTCACCGGATGGGTGCTGATCGGCGCGGCGACCGCGCTGCCGATGACGCTCACCATGGTGGTCGGCGCGCTCGTCGGCATCGTCGCGTATTATGCTCTGCTCGGCCGCACCTCCCGCGCGTCGGACGGCACATAAATGGCCGTTGGAACTTCATGGAACTTTTGTTCCCTCAGCGCGTTTTTGGCTGATAACAACGCTGAGGTAACGTCCATGCTTTCCACCATTCTCATTGTCGTCCTGATCCTGTTGCTGATCGGCGCGCTGCCGGCGTGGCCGTACAGCACCGGCTGGGGCTACTACCCCGGCGGCGGGCTCGGCCTCATTCTGATCGTCGTGATCCTTCTGGCCGTGTCCGGAAGAATCTGAATACGGCGGCCCGCGGGCTTAACGACCCGCGGGCCGAACCTTAACGAATCAGATCCGCCCACTCGTCTTCGGTCAGCACGGTGACGCCGAGCTTTTTGGCGTCCGTAAGTTTCGAGCCGGCGCCGGGCCCGGCAACGACGTAATCGGTTTTCTTCGACACCGAGCCTGAGACTTTGGCGCCGAGCCGCTCGGCCATGGCCTTGGCTTCCTCGCGGGTGATCTTCTCCAGCGTGCCGGTAAACACCACGGTTTTGCCGGCGACGGCGGAATCCTTGCGCGGCTTCTCGGCGTCACGGATGCGCACCTGCGCGGCGAGCCGCTCGACGCGCCTGCGGTTGTGCGCCTCGCCGAAGTATTCGCGCAGACTCGCGATCACGGTGTCACCGATCTGGTCGAGCGCATCCATTTCCTCTTGCGTCTCCGCGTCGCCCTTGGCGAGCTTGAGACAGGCGTCGTGGAAAGCGTCCCACGAGCCATAACCGCGCGCCAGCGCCGCCGCCGTGGTCTCGCCGATATGCCGGACGCCGAGCGCATAAATGAACCGCTCCAGCGAAATCTCGCGCCGCGCCTGGATCGCCGTGAACAGATTGCGCACCGAGGTTTCGCCATAACCCTCCACCTCTTCGAGGTGGATTTTCTTGTTGCGCTCTTCCAGCGTGAAAATGTCGGCCGGTTCGTTGACCCAGCCCTGCTCGTGGAAGAGCTCGATCTGCTTCTCGCCGAGACCATCGATGTCGAAGGCGCGGCGCGACACGAAGTGTCGAAGGTGCTCGATTTTCTGGAAAGGGCATGCGAATTCGCCGGTGCAGCGGACGCGCACGCCCTCCTCGCCACCGGCAATCGATTCGCGCACCACGTCGGTCTTGAGCGGGCACGGGCATTGCTTCGGAAAGGCATAGGGCTTCGCGCTGCGCGGACGCTTTTCCTCGACCACGCCGAGCACCTGCGGAATGACGTCGCCGGCGCGCTGGATGGTGACGGTGTCGCCGATGCGCACGTCAAGACGCTCGATCTCGTCGGCGTTATGTAACGTTGCGTTCTGCACCACGACGCCGCCGACCGTCACCGGCTCGAGCTTGGCGACCGGCGTGAGCACGCCGGTGCGGCCGACCTGGATCTCGATGTCCCTGACGACGGTCGTCGCCTTCTCGGCCGGAAACTTGTGCGCCACCGCCCATCGCGGCGTGCGCGACACGAAGCCGAGCCGTTCCTGCCAGTCGAGACGATCGACTTTGTAGACGACGCCGTCGATATCGTAGTCGAGCGTGGCGCGCTGCGCCTCGATCTCGCTGTGGAACTTCAGCAGCGCTTCGACCGAACGGCACATTTTCGTCAGCGGATTGGTCTTGAAGCCGCACGACGCGAACCACTTCACCATCCCGGACTGGGTTTCGGCCGGCATCGCGCTCATCTCGCCCCAGGCATAGGCGAAGAAGCCGAGCGGCCGCGATGCCGTGATCGACGCATCGAGCTGACGCAACGAGCCGGCCGCAGTGTTGCGCGGATTGACATAGAGCGGCTTGCCGGCCTCGGCCTGCTTGCGATTGAGTTCGAGGAAGGCGTGCTTGGTCATGTAGACTTCGCCGCGCACTTCGCACACCGCGGGCACGCCCTTGCCCTTGAGCCGGTGCGGAATATCCTTCAGCGTCTTCACATTGGCGGTGACGTCCTCGCCTTCGCCGCCGTCGCCTCGCGTTGCGCCCGTGACAAGCTCGCCGTCCTCGTAGCGCAGCGACATCGACAGCCCGTCGATCTTCGGCTCGGCGCTGAAAGCGATCTCGTCATCGTCGCCGAGCCGCAGAAAACGGCGAATGCGACCGACAAAATCGATCACGTCCTGCTCGGCAAATGCATTGTCCAGCGACAGCATCGGCACCGCGTGCCGCACCTTGGCAAAGCGCGCCGCCGGCGCTGCGCCGACACGTTGCGTCAGGCTTTCGAGCGTACGCAGATCGGGAAAGCGCGCCTCGATCGCCTGGTAGCGCTGCCGCAGCGTGTCGTAGGCGGCGTCCGACACCGACGGCGCGTCCTCCTGGTAGTAGCGCTTGTCGTGCGCCGCGATCTCGACCGCGAGCCGCGCATGTTCGGCCTTCGCCTGTCTGGCGGTGAGGTCGTCGACGGCGATCGGCTTGTCTTTTTTGCGGGCGGCCATGGCGAAAAGTCAGCTCGCCGCCGCGCGGATAAGCCGGTCCGCGGCGGCGCGGGCTTCGGCGGTGATCTCGGCGCCGGCCAGCATGCGGGCGATCTCCTCGCGGCGGCGCTCGGCGGCAAGCTCGCTGACGCGGGTGGCGACACGCTTGCCCTTGGCGAGCGCATCCTTGCTGATGAGATAGTGCCGGTCGGCGCGCGCGGCCACCTGCGGCGCGTGCGTCACGGCGATGACCTGGACGCGTGCGGCAAGCCGCGCCAGCCGCACGCCGATGGCATCGGCCACAGCGCCGCCCACGCCGGTATCGATCTCGTCGAACACCAGCGTCGGCGCCGAGCCGCGATCGGCCAGCACCACCTTGAGCGCGAGCAGGAAGCGCGCGAGCTCGCCGCCCGAGGCGACCTTCATCATCGGCCCCGGCCGCGTGCCGGGGTTGGTGCGCACCCAGAATTCGATGCGGTCGAGACCGTTCGGCCCCTCGGTCTCGCTCGCGATCTCGGTGGAGAATTTGGCGCGTTCGAGCTTGAGCGGCTTGAGCTCGGCGTTGACCGCCTTGTCGAGCTTGTCGCCCACGCGCTTGCGGTCGGCCGAAAGCGCCTCGGCCGCCGCGCGATATTTCGCCGCCGCAGCACGCGCAGCCGCTTCAAGCGCCGTGAGCCGTTCGGCGCCGGCGTCGATCAGCGCGAGGTCGCCCTCGTAGCGTTGCGCCAGCGCGGCGAGGTCGTCGACCGGCACGTTGTATTTGCGCCCGGCCGCGCGCAGCGCGAACAGGCGTTCCTCGATCCGCTCCAGTTCGTGCGGGTCGTGGTCGGCCGCGCGCAACGCCTGGTCGAGGTGGGCGCGGGCCTCTTCGAGCGCGTTGAGCGCCGCGTCGATGGCCTTGACCACCGGCTCGATCAGGCTCGGCGCCTGTGCGGCGCGGCGTTCCAGCCGGCGCACCGCCGTCGACAGCGGCGGCACCGGAGATTGCGAGCCGGTGAGGCTGTCGTGCGCCCCGCGCAGATCATCGACGACCTTTTCCGCCTGCATCATCCCCGCGCGGCGATCGGCAAGCGTCGTTTCCTCGCCCGCCAGCGCGGCGAGCCGCGAAAGCTCCTCGACCGCATGGCGCAGCCAGTCGGCCTCGCGCCGCGCGCGCTCGACCTCGGCGCGATGGCTCTCGACCGCGGCCTCGCTCGCCCGCCGCTCGTCCCACAGCCGTTCGACTTCGGCTGCCTTGGCCTCAAGCCCGCCATAGGCATCGAGCAGCGCCCGGTGCGTCGCCGCATCGACGAAGGCGCGGTCATCGTGCTGGCCGTGAATCTCGACCAGCGCCGTGCCCAGCGCCTTGAGCACCTGCACGCTGACCGGCTGATCGTTGACGAAGGCGCGCGTGCGCCCGTCGGCGAATTGCGTCCGCCGCAAGATCAGTTCGTCATCATCCGCAATATCATTCTCGGCGAGCACGCGCCGGGCCGGATGCTTCTTCGCTACATCGAACGCCGCGATCACCTGGCCCTGCTCGGCCCCTTCCCGCACCAGAGCCGCATCGCCGCGGGCGCCGAGCGCCAGCGCGAAGGCGTCGAGCAGGATCGACTTGCCGGCCCCGGTCTCGCCGGTCAACGCAGCGAGGCCGGCGCCGAAATCGATGTCCAGCCGGTCGATGAGAACGATGTCGCGGATGGAAAGGCGGGCCAGCATTTCGATGATGGGAACCGGAGGACGAAACGCGGCGATATTAGCGATTCCGACTGCACGCGTCAGTCATATCCACCGCGATCTCAGCCGAAGCCCATCTTCTTGAAGGCGCGGCTGATCCAGGAATCCTTGTTCTCGGTCGGCTCGCCACCGGCGGTCCTCACCAGAGTGTAGGCGTCCTTGTACCAGGGGCTGTCGGGGAAGTTGTGGCCAAGCACCGCCGCGGCGGTCTGCGCCTCGCTGATGATGCCGAGCGAGACATAGGCTTCGGTCAGCCGCATCAGCGCTTCCTCGACGTGGCGGGTGGTCTGATACTGCGTCACCACCACCTTGAAGCGGTTGATCGCGCCGGTGAAGTCGCGCCGCTTCATGTAAAAGCGCCCGATCTCCATTTCCTTGCCGGCGAGTTGATCGCGCGCCATCTCGACTTTTTTCTTGGCGCTGACGGCATATTCCGTGTCCGGATATTTGCGCGCCACCTCATCGAGCGCGCTGATCGCCTTTTCGGCGCGCTGCTGATCGCGGGTGACGTCGAGAATCTGATCGTAGTACGAGGAGCCGATCAGGTACTGCGCATAGGCCGCGTCCGGGCTGCCGGGGTGCAGCGTGACGTAGCGCTTCGAGGAGTTGATGCAGTCCTCGTATTCCTGGGCCTGGTAATACGAGTAGGCCGACATGATGAGCGACTTTCGCGCCCAGTCCGAATACGGGTTCTGGCGGTCGACTTCATCGAATTTCTTGGCCGCTGCTTTGTAATCCTGCTTGGTATTGAGCAGGTAGAGGCCCTCGTTATAGAGCTTGTCGGCAGGATCGTCGGGGACGAAGTCCTCGTCCTTGTTGAATGCGCTGCAACCGGCAAGTGGCGCGAGCAGCACGATCAGCGCCACAACGCTGAACAGCGCACGCAGCCGATCAAATCGGGCGGATGCTCGTAACCACGACATCATGAGCGCGCTAAAATCCCGTCCCGCTACAGGGCCCACATCCCATGCCGCACATTACTGCGCATTATGGCTGGAAAAGGCCGCGGTCCCAATAACAATTATGGCCGACATTCGGCCGGTAATAAGGCGGAAAAGTTAAGGCTGATTAGGAGACGTCGGGCCCGTACGCGGGCGCGACGATTCCGGCCGGGAGGTCGGCATGACCGCGCACCCGCCGCACCGCTTCCGGCGTCTCGACGTAGGTCCAGGCCGTCGGATCGGCCATCAGGGCCGTGAGCACGGCATGATTGAGCTTGTGGCCGCCGCGCACCGAGCGGTAGGCCCCGATCAGCGGCGCGCCGGCCAGCGCAAGGTCGCCAACGGCATCGATGATCTTGTGCCGCACGAACTCGTCGGGGAACCGCATGCCCTCACTGTTGAGCACGCGATTCTCGGCAACGACGACGGTGTTCTCGAACGACGCGCCGAGCGCATATCCCGCGCTCCACAGCTTCGCCACGTCGCGCATGAAGCCGAACGTCCGCGCGCGCGCGAGTTCGCGGCGAAACACGTCGGGCTCGATGTCGACCGCAAACGACTGCCGGCCGATCAGCGGATGGTCGAACTCGATCTCGGATTCGACGCGGAAGCCGCGCAAATAAGGCCGCAATTCGCCGTAGCTGCCGTTCTTGCCGACCCGCACGGTCTTGAGCACCTGGATATAACGGCGGGGCGCCGACAGCGTCGCGATACCGACCTGATCGATGGCCGCGACGAAGGGCGCCGCGCTGCCATCCATGATGGGGACTTCGGGTCCGTCGACCTCAACCACCACATTGTCGACGCCAAGCCCGCGCAGCGCCGACAGCACATGTTCAGTGGTAGAGACAGCCGGGCCACTCGCGTCGCCAAGGACGGTCGCAAATTCGGTAGCGATCACAGACCGATAATTGGCGCACAGCTCGCGGTCAGCCTGTCCATCGAGGCCAGGGCGCTGAAATACGATGCCGGTGTCGGCGTCGGCCGGGTGCAGGGTAAGGGTCGCGGGCAACCCTGAATGAACGCCGATGCCTGCAATCGCAGTCTGATCGCGCAGCGTGGTTTGCCGACCGGCTTTCATACTCAGGTCCCGCACCCTCGTTGGCCATTCTGCACACGCAGCTCTGGCCTACCCCAGCAACGCAGGGAGGAACTCCTCGTCGACACCTTGGGGACACCCACTCGGACCGTCAGATCCTCGTCCCCCGACGAAATCCCCTCTGACGCGTAAACCTTACCGATGCCGGGTTGTCAGGCCAACTCACGCTTTTTTACCGAGTGTTACCATGTTCTGGCCGCACTGGTGCCCGTGATAGGGCCAAATCCGGGCCAGACGCGACGAAAGCAGCAACGATTCTATCGCACTTGCAGGATTTTCGAAAACCCAAAACGCTCGCTATCGGCCGCTGCAATATTCACTAAATATAAATCAAAACAACAATTTAACCATTAACACTCGACCCCGACGGTCGGTCCCGGTCCCGGCTGACGTGGCGCCGGGACCGAAATCATTGTCACATTCTGGGCGCTCAATTGGCTTGGCGGCGCAGGAAGGCCGGGATATCGAGCTGATCTTCTTCACCCCCGTTATGCACAGGTGCCTGACGGCCGAGGGGATCAAGACCCTGTGGCGCTGGCCGCTTGGCGTACTCGGAGACCGGCTCCGGCCGCGAATCGGCCGCACGCGGCATCGGCCGCCCCTGCAGCCGTTCGGGGGCCTGGGGGGCAGATCGGGAGATTCGCGGGCTCGGCATCGGCTGGTCCTCCTGTTCGCGGCGGCCAAGGCCGACCGAGGCGATCCGTTGCAGCAGCGACATGCGCCGCTTTTCCGGGTGGTCCTCTGCCGGCAACTCGCCGCGGCGGGCCCGGATTTCGTTCTGGGCCGGGATCGGCAGTTCGTCGATGCGCGGCATACGCGGCCCGCGGGACGGGATGCGCTCCGCCTGCGGCGGAATGAACGCGTTCGGCTCCTGGTGCTCGGGCCCGCTGTCGGCCGGGTCGATGAACAGCGATGGCTTGGGCGGGATTTGCCGGATCGTCACGTCTTCGATTGCGGTCGGGGCCAATACTGCGGCGGCGACGGCGGCCTTGGCGGCGGATTCGATCGCCTCGTTCATTGACGCGGGCGCAGGCGGCGCCTGACGGGAATAGTCAGGGCGCTCACGCTCCGGACGTTCGGCGCGCTCGACGCGATCCGCCATCCGCTGGGTGTCCGCGCGCAGGCGCTGAGTGACCTCGGCGATGCGTGATTCCGGCGCGGGCGCCGGCGCTGGGGCCCGCGAAGCCGCGATCTGATCGATACCGGTCGCTACCACGGATACCCGGATGATGCCTTCAAGGCCTTCGTCGAACGTGGCGCCGACGATGATGTTGGCATCCTGGTCGACCTCTTCGCGGATGCGGGTCGCTGCCTCATCGACTTCGTAGAGGGTGAGATCGCGGCCGCCGGTGATGGAGATCAGCAGTCCCTTCGCGCCCTTCATCGAGGCGTCGTCGATCAGCGGATTGGCGATCGCCGCTTCGGCAGCGGTCAACGCCCGCTTCTCGCCCGCGGCCTCGCCGGTGCCCATCATGGCCTTGCCCATCTCGCGCATGACTGAGCGAACGTCGGCGAAGTCGAGATTGATGAGGCCTTCCTTCACCATCAGGTCGGTGATGCAGGCGACGCCCGAATAGAGCACCTGATCGGCCATGGCGAAGGCGTCGGCAAACGTCGTCTTTTCGTTGGCGACGCGGAACAGGTTCTGGTTCGGAATGATCAGCAGCGTGTCGACGCACTTGTGCAGTTCCGTGATGCCGGTCTCGGCGAACCGCATGCGGCGTTGGCCTTCGAAGTGAAACGGCTTGGTGACGACGCCGACAGTGAGAATACCAAGCTCGCGTGCGACCTTGGCGACGACAGGCGCAGCGCCGGTGCCGGTGCCACCGCCCATGCCGGCCGTGACGAACACCATGTGCGCGCCGGAAAGGTGATCGCGGATTTCGTCGATCACCTCTTCGGCGGCGGCGCGGCCGACATCAGGCTGCGAGCCGGCGCCGAGACCCTCGGTCACCGCTGCGCCCATCTGGACGATGCGCTCGGCCTTCGACATCGTGAGCGCCTGCGCGTCGGTGTTGGCGACGACGAAGTCGACACCCTGCAGCCCGGCCGTGATCATGTTGTTGACGGCATTGCCGCCGGCACCGCCGACTCCGAACACGGTAATCCGCGGCTTGAGCTCGCGGATGTCGGGGATCTTGAGATTGATGGTCATGTCTGCCTCTTCATTTTGCGCGGGCGTCATCAACGCCGGGTCCCCGGCCGGTCCGCCGCCGGCCGTTCGGATTCTGTTTGGGTCATCAGAAGCTCTCGCGAAGCCATTGTCCGACCCGTGCGAAATAACCGCCCGTCCCTGTCATGTGGTGCCGCGTACGCCGCGGTTCGAAGTGTTCGAGATGCGCCGATTGGGGATAGACCAGAAGGCCCGTCGCGACAGCGAATGCCGAGCCCTTGGCCGCGTCAGGTAGTCCCGCGATACCCAGCGGCCGTCCAATACGCACCGGCCGGCCGAGAATGCGCGCAGCAAGTTCCGGCAAGCCGGTGAGTTGGCTGGCGCCGCCTGTCAGGACCGCGCGCCCGCGCGGCTCGGCCGCAAACGGTGAAGCCGCGAGACGATCGCGCACCATTTCGAGAATTTCTTCGACCCGCGGCCGGATGACATGCACCAGCGTCGCGCGCGAGGCGAATTGTGGCGGCTCGCGCTCATCATCGCCCACTGGCGGTACCGTGATCATGTCGCGCTCATCCGAACCACCGGCAAGCACACTGCCATAAAAGGTCTTGATTCGCTCGGCGTCGGCGATGCGCGCATGCAGCCCGCGCGCAAGGTCCATCGTGATGTGCTGGCCGCCGAGCGCAAAACCGTCGGCGTGAATGAAGCGTCCGCCGGAGAACACCGCCATCGTTGTGGTGCCGGCGCCCATATCGATCAGCGCGGCGCCGAGATCGGCTTCGTCGTCGGCAAGCACGGAGAGGCCAGCGACATACGGGCTCGCGACCATGGCTTCGATGGAAAGATGGCAGCGCTCGACCGCAAGCATGAGATTGCGCGCGGCGGCGATGTCGGTCGTGACCGCGTGCATGTCGACGCCGAAGCGGCGGCCGAGCATGCCGCGCGGATCGCGGATACCGTTGGCGCCGTCGAGCGCGTAGCCGACCGGCAGCGAATGCAGCACGGCGCGGCCATCCTGCACCGAATGCCGGCTGCCGGCCGAAAGCACGCGCATGATGTCGCCTTCCGACACCGACGCGCCCGGCACGTCGACCTCGGCCGCAAACAGTTCGCTGGAAATCCGGCCAGCCGAGACCGAGAGCACCACGGATTCAAGCTGGACCGAAGCCATGCGTTCGGCGGCATCGACAGCCTGCCGGATCGCCTGCTCGGCTTCTTCGAGATCGACCACCGTGCCGGCCTTCACACCGCGCGCACCGGTATGGCCGAAGCCGAGCACCTCAACACCGTGGCTGCGCCGGCGCAAAACTTCCTGCGGGGCGTGCGGCCGCAGCCGCGCAATCAGGCAGGCGATCTTGCTGGTGCCGATGTCGAGCGCGGCGACCAGCGCGCTGCGGCGCGGCGAGATCGGCTTCATCTTCGGCGTCAGACCGTAATGGAGGGCGCTCATGCAGCGCCTCCCTTCTTCTTGGTCTTTTCCTTGAGCGCATCGGCGCGCGCCTGCGCGGCTTCATCCGACAGCCGCACGGTCACGCGATCGGGAAGCCGCAGATCGACGGCGACGATGTCGCGCGACAGCAGCTTCTTGTCGCGATCGAGCCCGACCAGCGTTTCGAGCGCCTGCTCGACATTGGTTTCGGGCAGACGAACATCGATGCCGTTCTTGAGCCGCAGGTTCCAGCGCCGGTCCGCCACCAGGATGGAAGCGCGCAGCACCGAGCGGATGTCCGGATATTTTTTGAGGACGGTGATGAACTCATGGGCCGCAAGCTGCGCGCCGCGGCCGACCACCAGCGGCAGTCCGAAATAGCGCCCGGCGACGAACGGTTCGAGCACCGTGCCGTCGGCAGCAATCACCGAAACGCGGCCGTCCTTCTGCCACAGCGCGAACGGCTGGCGCTCCGTGATGGTGATCTGCAAATGGTCGGGATAAAGTTTCAGCACCTGCGCGTCGGCGATCCATGGATTGGTCTTCAACCGCTCGCGGGCCGCGTCGACATCGAGAAACAGCAGCGAACTGCGGCCAGTTACGCCGGTGGTGGTGAGAACCTCCTCGCGGCTGACTTCCTTCTGGCCGGAGAGCGAAATCGCCGCGATGCGAAAGCCGACGGTGTTGGCGATCGCGTCACGCGCATCCTTGAGCTCGTCGACGACGTCGGCGATATGGCCGCCCCTCACCACGCCATAGCCGAGCGCCGCGATCACCAACGCCACCGACGCGGCAATGCCCACGCCGCGCGGCGGATGAAATTGCGCGACCGTCGCGGCCCAGCGCTGCAGCACACGGTCATAGGCGCGCGACCATGCGGCGCGGCCGCGCCGGATGCGGCGTGACGCCGTGGCGCGCGCTTTGACGCGCGGACGCGGCTGCGCGTCAGCCGGCATGCCGGCCTCCTGCGCACACGATGTCCCCGTCCGCGTCAGCGGTTGAGCGAGGCATCCTCCACCATCCATCGCACCAGCTCATCAAACGTGATGCCCGCATAAGCCGCGAGTTCCGGCACGAGCGAGGTCTCGGTCATTCCAGGTTGAGTATTGATTTCCAGACAGACCAGCTCACCCGTCCCCTTGTCGTCGTAGCGAAAGTCTGCACGGCTCACGCCGCGGCAGCCAAGCGCGCTGTGGGCAGCAGACGCCAGTCTTCGGGCCTCTTGGTAAACATTCGGTAAAATCTGGGCCGGCAGGATGTGTTTCGATCCTCCGGCGGCGTATTTCGCCTCGTAGTCGTAGAACCGCACCTGCGGCACGATCTCGATGACGTCGAGCGCGCGGTCCCCCATCACCGCGCAGGTCAGCTCCTTGCCCGGAATATAGCGTTCGATCAGGACCTTATCGCCGAACGCCCAGTCATCCCGATAAAGCTCCTGCGGCGGATGCGGGTGCTCCTGCGTGACGATAAAGACGCCGACGCTCGAGCCCTCGGCCACCGGCTTCACCACATAGGGCGGCGCCATGAGATGTTTTTTTGCCGCCTCGAAGCGCGAAACCACCATGCCCTCCGCCACCGGCACGCCGGCGGCGCGGAACAGCTCCTTGGCGTAGTCCTTCTGCATTGCGACCGCCGACGCCATGACGCCGGAGTGCGTGTAGGGGATCGCCAGGATTTCCAGCATGCCTTGCAGCGTGCCATCCTCACCCGGGCGGCCATGCAGCACATTGAGGCCGACGTCGGGCTTGACCGTCGCGAGCACAGTCGCGATGTCGCGCCCGACATCGATCGGCGTCACGCGATAGCCCTGACGCGTCAGCGCAGCCGCGCACGCGTTGCCGGAGCGCAGCGACACCTCGCGCTCGGCCGACCAGCCACCCATCAGAACGGCCACGTGCTTGGTCATTGCTGCAGCCCGCCCGCTGATTCGCGCTGACCCCAATAGAATCGACAATGGCCGAAAGGTCGAGGGATTCAGGAGCGCGCAAGCTCGGCCGGAATGGGAAAGCCGTCATAGAGCCAGCCGAGGCACTGGAACATGTGTGCCTCGTCCCATTCGGCGGCGGTCTGATTGCGCACATCCCGCGCAACACCGTCGGCGTGGTAGAATTCCCACAGCGCGCGGGATTCGAGCGTCACCCGCGCGGTGCGCAGCAGCCGCGACGTTTCGTATTGGCGAAATGCTGTGGCGAAGTCGTCTCCCGCGAGATGGATGAGTTCGGCGAGGCAAAGGCCGTCCTCGATCGCCATGCACGCGCCCTGCGCCAGCGATTGCAGCGTCGGATGCGCGGCGTCGCCGATGAGCGCGACGCGGCCCTGGCTCCACTGCCGGATCGGATCGCGGTCGGAGACGGCCCAGCGGCGCTCGAGGTCCATCATCGCCAGCAGCGCCTTCATGGTCGGATGCGCGGGCCGGTAGGTTCGCTCCAACTCGGCGCGATAGGCGCGCGTATCCCCCTTTTCGGCAAACGAAGCGCTACGGAACACCGCGACGATGTTGAACGCTGCGCCGTGGCGCAGCGGATAATGCACGATGTGAAAGCCGGGCCCGGCCCACAGCACGACCACGTCGCGTTGCACGCCATCGGGCACCTCGGTCATGGGCACGATCGTGCGGTGTGCGACGTAGCCGATGAGCCGCGGCTGACCTTCACGGCGAATCTGCGAGCGCGTGTTCGAGCCCAGGCCGTCGGCGCCAAGCAACACCGCGCCTGTAAACGTTCGGCCATCCAATGTCGTCACCGCGACATTGTCGCCGCGATCCTCGAAACCGGTGACCATGGCGTCTGGCACCAGCTCGATCGCATCGCTGCGCCGGCAGGCGTCCAGCAGCACATTATGCAGATCGATACGATGCACGATGATGTATGGATATTTGAAGCGCTCACGGAACGACGGCCCGGTCGGAACGCGGGTCAGCTCCTCGCCACTGAGCGCGTCGAGCATGAGCACCGCGGGCGGTGAATCCGACACGGCGAGAACCTGGTCGGCAACCCCGATGCGGTCGAAGACGTGAAAGACGTTGGGACCGAACTGGATGCCGTAGCCGATCGCGCCGAACTCCGGCGCGCCCTCGAGCACGCGCACCGCCCGGCCATGGCGCGCGAGCGCCAGCGCAGCCGTGAGGCCGCCAAGCCCGCCGCCGACGATGAGGATGGGGTCGCCCTTCGACATGGTCCAAGACTAACACGATCGACGAAGCTGGCACGTGCGCGTTGAGCTAACCGGCGAAGCCCTTTAAGGGAAGGCGGCATCGCGACACGGGGCGCGCGAGGGCGGGCCGCGGTGACGCTGGAGAAATTCTTTGAGCAAACGAAGTCAGGTCATCATCGTCGGCGCCGGCCCGGTCGGCGTCGGCCTCGCGGTCGAACTCGGTCTGCGCGGCATTTCCTGCGCCCTGGTGGAACGCCGCGTCGGAATGCACAAAATCCCCCGGGGACAAAACCTCACGCAGCGAACGCTCGAACGGTTTTATTTCTGGGGCTGCGTCGATGAATTGCGGGCGCAGCGCATCCTGCCGCCGGAAGTGCCGGCCGCCGGCGTGACGGCCTACAAAAGTCTCATGAACGATCACTGGCACATCTTTGCCGGGCGCGAGGCCGTCGGCGAATACTATTTCCAGAAGAACGATCGCATGCCGCAATATCTGCTCGAAGGGGTGCTGCGGCGCAGGATGGAAAGCATCCCGTTGGTCGAGGCGCATTTCGGCTGGACGGCGCGATCGGTCGAACAGAACGAGGCGGGTGTCCGCGTCACGATCGAAAACGAAGCCGGCGACGGCAAGCAAGTGGTGCTTGAAGGCGATTATGTCGTCGGCTGCGATGGCGGCAATTCGATCGTGCGGGAACAGTCCGGCATCAAGCGCGACGGCGCGGACTTCGACCAGGTCATGCTGCTCGCGGTGTTCCGTTCACGCGAACTCAGCGAGGGACTCAACAAACGCTATCCGCTGCTTTCGACCTATCGCGTGCTGCATCCGGACCTGAACGGCTACTGGCAATTCTTCGGCCGCATCGACAAGGACGAAGGCTGGTTCTTCCATTCGCCCGTTCCCAAGGACACGACGCGGGAAAATTTTGATTTCGCAGCCCTCATCCACAAGGTCGCCGGTTTCGAATTCGCGATCGAGTTCGATCACGTCGGCTTCTGGGATCTGCGCGTCGCGGTGGCGAACGAATACCGCGCCGGCCGCATCTTCATCGCCGGCGACGCGGCGCATTCGCACCCGCCTTATGGCGGCTTCGGACTGAACAACGGCCTCGAGGATGTCGCCAACCTCGGCTGGAAACTCGCGGCGCGTCTCCACGGCTGGGGCGGCGAAGCCTTGCTGCGTTCTTATGACGAGGAACGGCGGCCGGTCTTCAAGCAGATCGGCGACGAGTTCATCGCGGCGCGGATTGCGTGGGAAGGCGAGATGATCAATCGCTACGACCCGGTTCGCGAGCCTGAGGCATTCAAGGAAAACTGGCAGAAGCTCAAGACCGAAAGCGGCCCGATCGTGCTCAACTACGAGCCGAATTATGAGGCCTCCCCGATCCTGTTCGGTCCGCCGGGAGGCGTCACCCGCGCACGCGGCGATTACATGTTCAAGGCCCGCGCCGGCCATCATCTCGCACCGAGAGCATTGTCGTCCGGCCGGGACGTCTTCGAGGAATTGGGGGCCGGGTTTGCGCTGCTGGCCTTCGGGGTGGAGGACAGCACGATTGCGCCGTTCGAATCCTCCGCGCGTGCGCGCCGTATTCCACTGAAAATCGTCCGCGACACCTTTGCCGGGGGGCGCGAGGATTACGAAGCGCGGCTGGTGCTGGTTCGTCCGGATCAGTATGTCGTGTGGACCGGTGACAAAGCGCCCGCCGACGCGGATGCGATCATGCAAAAAGTTGCTGGACGAGCCAATTGATCAACTGTCATCGTCCGCGAAAGCGGACGATCCAGTAATCACCGCCGTTGAAGATTGCGGCGCTCACCTCGCCGCCTGCGTTTACTGGATGCCCGCCTTCGCGGGCATGACAGTTGCCACGCCGATCCGCTTGATCTCCCACTCCAGCGCGACGCCTGAATTCTCTTTCACGCGCTTGCGCACGGTCTCGCCGAGCGTCTCGATGTCGGCGGCGCTGGCGCTGCCGAGATTGATGAGGAAGTTGCAATGCAGCTCGGAGACCTGCGCGTCGCCGATTTTCAGCCCGCGGCAGCCGGCGGCGTCGATGAGCTGCCAGGCTTTTTGGCCCGGCGGATTCTTGAAGGTCGAGCCGCCGGTGCGGCTCTTGATCGGCTGCGTCGCCTCGCGCGCTTCGGTGATCTTGTCCATCTCGGCCGCAATGGTCGCCGGATCGCCGCGCTCGCCCGCAAACAGCGCCTGCGTGAAAATCAAATCCTCGCCCGCGCCGCAATGGCGGTAGGCGTAGTGCATGTCGCCGTTCTTGAGCACGTGGATGCGGCCATCGCGGCCGACCGCGCGCGCCTCGACCAGCGCGTCCTTGGTCTCGCGGCCATAGGCGCCGCCATTCATGCGCAGCGCGCCGCCGACCGCGCCCGGAATGCCGCGCATGAAGGAAAGGCCGGCAACGCCGGCCTCCTGCGCCGCGCGCGCCACCTTGACGTCCGGCACCGCTGTGCCCGTGCGCACGCGCGTGCCTTCAACCGCAACGTCGTTGAAGCCGCGGCCGAGCCGCACGACAACGCCCGGCACGCCACCGTCGCGCACGATCAGGTTGGAGCCGAGCCCGATCACGGTGACGGGGATGTCGGCCGAGAGATTTTTCAGGAAGTAGGCGAGATCGGCTTCGTCCTCGGGCATGAACAGGACCTGCGCCGCACCACCGACGCGGAACCACGTCAGCTCGGCCAGCGACTGGTTCGGCAAGAGCCGGCCACGCAACTTCGGCATCTTCGCCTTCAGCTCGGCCGCGATATCGGTAAAACTCATTTCTTCCCCGCGACCGAGTCGAGCCATGCCGTGAGCACGGAGCGACCGAGCGCCATCGATGCCGGCCCCAGTGTGCGCGCTTGCGTGCGTATATCGCGCGGATCGACGCCGGACTTGCCGAGTTCGACGGTGTGGCCGACGAGCCAGGCTTCGAGCCGTGCCGGCTCCGTCTCCAGATGAAACTGCAGCGCGAGCTGCGACGGCGTGCGGAAAAACGCCTGCACCGGACAATGCGGCGTCGACGCGAGCCGCTCGCACCCTTTGGGCAATTCGCAATTGTCGCCGTGCCAATGCAGCACCGGCGTCGTGCCGAGCGGCGCCAGCACCGAGGCCTGCCCGGCCGCGGTCAGCGTCAACGGCGCCCAGCCGATCTCCTTGGCGGGCCCCGGCGCGACGCGGGCGCCGAGCGCCGCCGCCATCATCTGCGCGCCGAGGCAGATGCCGAGCATCGGCCTGTCGGTCGCGAGCCGCGCGCGGAGCGCCGCAATCTCGTCGGTGAGGAATGGATAGGTTTCGCACTCATAGACGCCGATCGGCCCGCCAAGGATGATCAGCAGATCGGGCGCAACCAGCGTGTCGGCGTCAAAGCGCTCGATCCCGGCATCGTGATAACGGATGTCGTAGCCGCGCGCGGCGACCAGCGGCCCGAGCAGGCCGAGATCCTCGAACGACACGTGGCGAACAGCGAGACAAGTTCTGGCCATGACGCGATTATATCAGCTTGCCGCCGCCGCGAGTTCACCCGGCAGCGCGTAGGCCCATTGCGTGATCGAGCCGGCGCCGAGGCAGACGACATAGTCGCCGCTCCTGGCGAAATCGCGAATGAGGCCGGCGAGTTGCGGCGGGCCATCGAGCGCAACGGCGTTGCGGTGCCCGCGCGTGATCAGCCCCTGCACCAGCGAGTCGCGGTTGATGCCCTCGATCGGCGCCTCGCCGGCCGGATAGACCGGCGCGACGATCACCGCGTCGGCATCGTTGAAGCAGGTGCAGAACTGCTCGAACAAGGCGGCGAGCCGCGTGTAGCGATGCGGCTGCACCACGGCGATTACCTGGCCCTTGGTGGATTCGCGCGCCGCCTTGAGCACGGCGGCGATCTCCACGGGATGGTGTCCGTAATCGTCGATGATGGTGACGCCGTTCCAGATGCCGGTGCGGGTGAAGCGCCGCCGCACGCCGCCGAAGCCCGCGAGCGCATTGCGGATCACGTCGTCGCCGATGCCGAGCGCATGCGCGACCGCAACCGCGGCCGTGGCGTTCAGCGCATTGTGCCGCCCAGGCATCGGCAGCGTGAGATTTTTGATCTCATGATCGGACTGCCCGGCGCGATCGCGGAACAGAATCGTGAACAGCGACGCGCCGCCCGCGTGCGAGACATCGAGCAGACGCACATCGGCCTGCGGATTCTCGCCGTAGGTGACGATGCGGTGATCCTCGATGCGGCCGACCAGGCTCTGCACCACCGCATGGTCGGTGCACATCACCGAGAAGCCGTAGAACGGCACGTTCTCGACGAAGGCGCGGAACGCGTCCTGCACCGCGTCGAATGTCCCGAAGTGATCGAGGTGCTCGGGATCGACATTGGTGACGATGGCGATGTCGGCCGGCAGCTTGAGGAAGGTGCCGTCGGACTCGTCGGCCTCGACCACCATCCAGTCGCCGGCGCCGAGCCGCGCATTGGTGCCGTAGGCGTTGATGATGCCGCCGTTGATCACCGTCGGATCGAAATTGCCGGCGTCGAGCAGCGCCGCCACCATCGACGTGGTCGTGGTCTTGCCATGCGTGCCGGCGATGGCGACGCAGCTCTTGAGCCGCATCAGTTCGGCCAGCATCTCGGCGCGGCGCACCACCGGGATGCGTTGCGCGCGCGCCGCGGCGAGCTCCGGATTGTCACGCTTGATCGCGGACGAAACGACGACGACCTTGGCGTCGGCGATGTTGCCGCCATCGTGGCCGACCGCGACCGCAACCCCCATGTCGCGCAGCCGCTTGACGTTGGCGCCGTCCGACTGGTCGGAGCCCTGCACCTTGTAGCCGAGATTGACCAGCACCTCGGCAATGCCGCTCATGCCGATGCCGCCGATGCCGATGAAATGGATCGGTCCGATGTCGCGCGGCAGTCTCATGGAGCCCCCGACCCCGATTTCGTCATGGCAACATTTATACCGGGCAAAACAGGCCCGGCCATGACGGATTGATGGTGCTGAAATTACTTGTTCGAACTGATTCCCGCCACCTTCAGCACCAGATCGGCCAGGCGATCGGCGGCGTCGAGCCGGCCGACCGATTGCGCCGCGGCCGCCATGGCGGCAAGGCGCTGCGGCTTCGCCGCGAAGCGCGGCGATTTCGGCGGCGAGCCGTTCCGGGGTGAAATCGCTCTGAACCAGACGGATCGCCGCGCCTGCGGCTTCCAGAACACCGGCATTGGCAAACTGATCCTGATCGAGCGCGTGCGGCAGCGGCACCAGAATCGACGGCCGGCCGATGGCCGCAAGCTCGGCAACGGTCGAGGCGCCGGAGCGCGAAACGACCAGATGGCTCGCCGCCATCCGCGCCGGCAGATCGGTGAAAAACGGCGCAACCTCGGCCGCCACGGTCAGCCTGGCATAGGCCTCGCGCACCCGCGCCATGTCTTCCTCACGCGCCTGCTGCACGATCGAAAGCCGGTTGCGGATGCCGGCATCGAGCCGGCCGATCGCCGCCGGCACGATATCGGCCATGATCCGGGCGCCCTGGCTGCCGCCGAACACCAGCAAGTGCAACGGATCGAGCGCCGCCGGGAACGGAATCGTCGCCGCGGCGATCACGGCCGGCCGCACCGGATTGCCGGTGAGCGTCGCCTTGGCGGCGAGCGCCGGCGTGGCGCTGAATACATCGGGGAAGGTGGTTGCGATTGCGGTGACGCGCGGCGCCAGAAAGCGGTTGGCGCGGCCGATGACGGCATTGGCGTCGTGGATCAGGGTCGGCGTGCCGAGCCACGACGCCGCCAGCACTGGCGGCACCGTTGGATATCCGCCGAAGCCGACGACGGCCGCAGGCCTTAGCCGGCCGAGCAGCCACCTCGCCTTGAACGAGACCGTGGCCGAGTTTCGCCGCCGGTAGCTGCCAGCGAGAATGGATCGCGGCCGCGCACGGTGGCGCTCGGGATCACATGCACGGTGTCATCGGCGAATGCGCCGCCGTAGCGGGCCGCGCGCACGTCGGTCGCGAGATGGACCGCAATCCCGCGCTTTACGAGCACGGCCGCGAGCGCTTCCGCGGGAAACAGATGGCCGCCAGTGCCGCCGGCCGCGACGAGCACCCGCGTGCCCGGCTGCGGCATCAGGCCGGACTCCCGGCCGGCACGAGACCACCCTCCGCCAACCGTGCGCTCGGCCGCTCGCGCGTGAGCGCGATCAGCATTCCCATGCCGTAGGCGAGCGAGATCAACGACGAGCCGCCGTAGGAGATGAACGGCAACGTCATGCCTTTGGCGGGCATGAGATGAAGGTTCACCGCCATGTTGATGGTCGACTGCAGGCCGAACAGGATCGCAAGCCCGGCGGCGGCAAAGCGGATGAATGGCTCTTCGTTGCGCATCGCCTTGATGAGCGCGCGGATGACGATAAAGGCGAACAGCGACACGAGAATAAGGCACAGCACAATGCCGAACTCCTCCGCCGCGACCGCGAACACGAAGTCGGTATGCCCTTCCGGCAGGATGCGCTTGATCGTGCCCTCGCCCGGGCCGCGGCCGAACCAGCCGCCGCGCACGAAGGATTCTGTCGCGATGTCGATGTTGAAAGTGTCGCCGGAGGCTGGATCGAGGAAGCGGTTGATGCGCTGGGCGACGTGCGGGACCGTGAAGAACGCGACGGTCAAACCGGCCGCCGCCGTGGCGGCAAGCCCCAGCACCCAGATGAAGCGCATGCCGGCCATGTAGAACAGCGCACCCCAGACCAGCGCGACCAGCATGGTCTGACCGAAATCCGGCTGCTGCACCAACAGCGCGACGACCATCAGCAGGATCGTGAGCGCAATGGTATTGGCCGGCATTTCCGGACGCTGCGCCAATTCACCGAACAGCCAGGCGATCAGGATCACGAACGCCGGCTTGAGAAACTCCGAGGGCTGGATGTTGACGCCGAGGATCACCAGCCAGCGCCGCGCGCCCTTGATCTCGGCACCGAAAAATGGCGTCACCGCGACCAGGATGAGGCTCACCACGAACACGACCAAAGCGAGCCGGCGAATGTCGCGCGGCGCAAGGAACGAGGTCGCGATCATCACCGCGATGGCCGGAACGAGGAACAACACCTGCCGGTTGACGAAATGAAACGGGTCGAGCCCGATGCGGGTCGCCACCGGCGGGCTCGCGGCGAGGCAAAGAATGATGCCGCCGAGCATGAGCGCGCCAAGCGCAGCCAGGCTCAGCCGGTCGACCGTCCACCACCATTCGCCAAACGGCGTGCGTTGCAAGCGCGAGGCCATGGCCCTCCCCAGAACAGGCATTCCCCGCCTAGTCCTGACTCCGCCATGGTTTCGATGGGATTAACGCCTCGATCTTTCTGCTCATGCCGAGGGCCGATGCGAATCATCGCGCTGAAGCATGCGGGCAGATGGTTATCCTTCGAGACGGACCGCTCGCGGCCTCGTCAGGATGAGGAAATTCGAGAGCGCCGCTTCGCGGCATCCTCAGGATGATGGGAAAAATCAGCCGATGCCGCGCGGTGATAGGCGTCGTCGAAATATTTTTCGGGGTCGCCCAGTTGTTTCCCCGGCTTGGCGTAGCGGCTGCGAAGTTCGAGCACGGTCCGCAGGCCCTCCGCGTCGATCCTGCCGTTGCGGAAGAAGCCGTCTTTGGGGTCGAGCAATTCGTCGTAGGTTTGTCCGGCGAGTTCCGGCGTCATGTGGGGAAGCTCTTGGCGCAGGATCGCGATCGCTTCATCGCGATTGGCGCGATCGTAGAGCCAGTCGATGGCGGCGACATAAGCGCGGATGTAGCCGATCACCGCATCCTTGTTCGCGCGCGCCCATGATCGGCGCGCCGCGCCGACGTTGCCCTGATAGCGGCCGAGCACTGCAATGCCCCGCGCGAGTTGCGTCAGTCCCGCCGCCTTGGCGAGGATGTTGTAGGGCGTCGACAGGATCGTCGCGTCCTGCCTGCCGTCGCGCAGCGCTTCCCAGCGCTGCACCATGCCGCCGACCTTGACGACGTTGTAGTCGCCCGGCGCGAGACCATTGCGGCGCAGGATTTCGAACAGCACGAAGGCGTAGCCCGTCGTCATCGCATCGACCGACAGGGTCTTGCCCCTGAGATCGCCGATCGACGTGATGCCGGCCGCGGCAACGAGGCTCAGGAAGCCGGTATCGCTGCCCACAAAGGCAAAGAACTCGGGCTGTGGGCCGATCGGGGCTTCGCCCTGCCCCTCGACATAGGCGACGATATTGTCGACGGCGGTCATGACGATATCGCAGGCGCCAGAGGACAATGCCGTCATCTGGGCGACCGAATTCGGCGTCTCCTGCACGCCGACGCGAATGCCGTTGCGCGCGAACAGACCCTTGTGTTGGGCAACGTAGATGCCCCAGTTGAAGCCGCCCGGAAACACATTCACTGTGACGTTTTGCATCAGCGCAGCATTGCCTCGCTTCGTCCGTGCTGTGCAAAATAGCGCAAGGCTCCGCCGCAACACAGGGCCGCAACGTGGGAGGATTGGTGATGCGTCATTTCAGCCGCCGGAAATTCATGGCAAGCAGCGCCGCCGCTGCGGGCGCTTTTGCATTCCCGATGCCGTCGATTGCGCAGAACGCGCCGTTGAAGGTCGGATTATTGACCGTCAAGACCGGACCGCTTGCAGCCGGCGGAGTTCACGCCGAGGAAGGCGTCACCGCCTTTTTCAAGGACAAGAATTTCACCGTTTCGGGCCGCAAGATCGAGCTGATCGTCGCCGATACCGGCGGCAACCCGGCGGGCGCCAAGAACAAGGCCCAGGAACTGGTCGAACGCGATCACGTCGACATCGTGCTCGGACCGTTCGCCGCCTTCGAACTGCTCGCGACGGTCGGTTATCTCGCGGAACACAAAATGCCGACGCTGGCCTTCGCGGGCGCGGAGGACGTCACGCAGCGCAAGGGCAATCTTTATCTGACCCGCACGTCGTACACGTCGGCGCAATGTCTTTTCCCGCTCGCCGACTACGTGCTCAACGAAATGAAGCTGAAGCGCGCGATCACGATGGGCGACGATTTCGCCTTCGGCTACGAGCAGGTCGGCGGCTTCCAGCGCGTGCTCGAGGATGGCGGCGGCCGCATCGTCAAGAAGCTGTGGTCGCCGCTCAGCACGGCGGACTATGCGTCCTACGTCGCGCAGATTTCAGACTGCGACGTGGTGTGCGAAGTGCTGGCGGGCTCGAACCCGCTCAAGTTCACCAAGCAGGCGCGCTCGCTTGGCCTTGCGCAGCCGCTGTGCGGCGGATCGACGCGTCGCCGACGACACCATCGTCGGCGCATTTGGCGACGAGGCGGACGGGCTGATCAACACCAATCCGTACACGCTCGACCTCGATACCGATGCCAATCATCGCTTCCTTGCGGCAATGCGGAAAAATTTCGGCGACGATGTCCGTATCGGGCACTACGCCGCCTGCTTCTACACGGATGGCCAGGTCATCGAGGCGGCGCTGGCGAAAACCGGCGGCAAATCGGACGATCCGGATCTGCTCAGCAAGACGATGCGAGCGGTCTCGCTCGCCGATACGCCGCGCGGCCCGATCAGCTTCGACGACCACGGCAATGCGGTGATCGACGTGTTCCTGCGCCGCGTCGAGAAGCAGAACGGCAAGATGGTCAACCGCACCCTCAAGACCTATCACAAGGTCACCCAGTTCGGGCCGACCGATCCGAACAAGTTCCTGGAGCAGCCGGTGTTTTCGCGCGACTACCCGCCGCTGAAGGGCTGACGCGACTTACTTCGCCACGACACCCGGCAGCGCCCGCACGAGGTCGCGGAACGCCGTGCCGCGCACCTCGAAATTGCGGTACTGGTCGAACGACGCGCAGGCGGGCGAGAGCAGGACGACGGCGTCCGCTGCGTGCGCCGCCTCGGCATCGCGCGCGGCGGCTTCGACCGCCTTGTCGAGCGTGCCGGCGATTTCGTGCGGCACATGACCGTCGAGCGTCGCCGCGAAATCGGCGGCCGCCTCGCCGATCAGATAGGCCTTGCGGACACGCGGGAAGAACTCTGCGAGCGACGTGATGCCGCCGGTCTTCGGCAGCCCGCCGGCGATCCAGAAAACGTTGTCGAAGCAAGCAAGCGCGCGCGCCACTGAATCCGCATTGGTCGCTTTGGAATCGTTGACGAACAGGACCGCACCGCGCCGCCCGACCTCCTCCATGCGGTGCGCAAGGCCCGGAAATGAGCGCAAGCCCGCCTGGATCGCCGCGGGGTCAAGCCCGAGCGCCAGCGCCGCCGCAGCGGCGCACGCGGCGTTTTGCGCATTGTGCAAACCACGCAGCGAGCCGATGCCGCCAAGTTGGGCAATTTCGCGCGCAACGCCAGCGGTAGCCTGAATGATTTTTCCCTGCTCGGCGTAAATCCCCTCGGCCAATGGCCGCAGGACAGACACGCGCACCACACGCTTGCCGGCGCGGTCGAGCCGGCCGGCCAGCGGCAGCGCACCACTCATCGTCGATGCCGACGATTGCGGTGCCACTGCCCTGCACGCCGGCGACGAGGCGCTCCTTGACCGCGGCGTAGTTCGCCATGGTGCCATGGCGATCGAGGTGATCCTCGGTGACGTTGAGCAGGATGCCGACCGACGGATCGAGCGATGGCGCGAGGTCGATCTGATAGGACGAGCACTCGATGACATGCACGCGCACAGGCTGGACATTCGCTGCGCGCGGCGGCTGCAGCGACAGGATCGCAGTGCCGATATTGCCGCCGAGCTGCGCATCGAAACCCGCCGACGCCAGCAGGTGCGCGGTGAGAGCCGTCGTGGTCGACTTGCCGTTGGTGCCGGTGATGGCGACAAACGGCGCGTCCGGTACGAGACGCCGCCGCTCGCGGCAGAACAGCTCGATATCGCCGATCACCTCGGTGCCGGCAGTTGCGCGCAAGCTCGACGGTCCAGTGCGGCTTGGGATGGGTCAGCGGCACGCCGGGCGTGAGTACGAGCGCGGCGATCTTCGACCAGTCGGCCTTCTTCAGATCGGCCGTCGGGATACCCGCCGCATTGGCCTTGGCGACGCTCTCCGCATTGTCATCGAATGCGACGACATCGCGCGCCACCCGCGAGCAAGGCGCTGGCGCTCGCAAGGCCCGAGCCGCCGAGGCCGAAAACGGCAACCTTTCTTCCCGCGAAGGTCGTGACCGGGATCACGACGAAGCTACCTCAGCTTCAGGGTCGACAGCCCGGCGAGCGCGAGCACGACCGAGACGATCCAGAAGCGGATGACGATCTGCGGCTCGGTCCAGCCGAGCTGCTCAAAATGATGGTGGATCGGCGCCATCCTGAACACGCGCTTGCCGGTGAGCTTGAACGAGACCACCTGCACGATGACGGAGACGGCTTCGAGCACGAACAGCCCGCCAATCACGGCGAGCACGATCTCGTGCTTGGTGGCGACCGCGACCGAGCCGATCATGCCGCCGAGCGCAAGCGAGCCGGTATCGCCCATGAAGATCGACGCCGGCGGCGCGTTGAACCAGAGGAATCCGAGACTCGCGCCGAGCACCGCGCCGCATAGCACCGCAAGCTCGCCGGTGCCGGCGACGTAGTGGATTTGCAGGTAATCGGCGAACACCGCATTGCCGGACAGGTACGCGATCATGCCGAAGCTCGCCGACGCGATCATCACCGGCACGATCGCGAGCCCGTCGAGACCGTCGGTCAGGTTCACGGCATTGCCGGCGCCGACGATGATGAAGGCGCCGAAGAAGACGAAGAACCAGCTCAGATCGATCACCAGTTCCTTGAAGAACGGAAACACCAGCGAGGTCGAGAATGGCGGCCGGCCAAGTTGCACCAGCACGACGCACGCGGCGGCCGCGATCACCGCTTCGATGCCCATGCGGGTGCGCCCGGGAAACTCGTTGTGGGCCTGCTTGGTGACCTTGAGATAATCGTCGTAGAAGCCGACCAGCCCGAAACTGAGCGTGACAAACAGCACGATCCACACATAGGGGTTGGCCGGATTCGCCCACAGCAAGGTGGACACAAGCGTGCCAGACAGGATCATCAGCCCGCCCATGGTGGGCGTGCCGGCCTTGGTCAAAATGTGCGATTTCGGACCGTCGGTGCGGATCGGCTGGCCCTTGCCCTGGCGCAGGCGCAGGTTGTCGATGATGAACGGCCCGAACAGGAACACGAACAGCAGCGCGGTGACGACCGCGCCGCCGGTCCGGAATGTGATGTAGCGAAAAACGTTGAGGACGGAGAGCCTGTCCGACAGATCGACCAGCCAATAGAGCATTGCATCAACCTTGCGCGTGGGCGTCTGCGAGCGCCCGGTGCCGAGGGTAGAGCCGTTCGAGCGCCTTGACGATGGGTCCCATGCGCGAGCCGAGCGACCCCTTGACCATGATGGCGTCGCCGGCGCGGATCGCCGACAACACCTGCGCTTCGAGCGCCGTGGAGTCATCCGCATATCCGCCGCGGCGGCTCGTGGGAAGGGCCTGCCACAGCGCGCGCATCAGCGGCCCACAGCAGAACACGAGGTCGACGCCGTTGGCGTTGACCGGCTCGGCCAGGCCTTTGTGCAGCGCGTTGCCCTTCGGCCCGAGTTCCAGCATGTCGCCAAGGACAGCGATGCGGCGGCCGTGCGCACCGACCGGCGCATGGCCAAGCAGCGCGAGCGCGGCGGCGACCGAGGCCGGATTGGCATTGTAGCTTTCGTCGAGCAGCAAGGCCGCCCCGCCGGGAAGTTCGAGTTCGATGCGTGTGCCGCGCCCTTGCGCCGGCTTGAGCTCGGCGAGCGCCAGCGCCGCCAGCGCGAGATCGGCGCCGACCAGCGCCACCGACGCCAGCACGGCGAGCGAATTGAGCACGACATGACGGCCGGGCGCACCCAGCTTGTAGGTCACATCGTGGCCGAGGATGTTGGCCTCGACGGTCGAGCAGTCCGGATGCAGCGCGTATTTGACGAGCCGCGCATCGGCCGTTTCGTGCTCGCCGAACGACACGATGCGCTTGACGCCGGCCGCCTTCGCCTTGCGCTCAAGATGTGCGAACTGCGCATTGTCGCGATTGATCACGGCGGCGCCGCCGGGTTCGAGGCCGAGGAAGATTTCCGCCTTGGCGTCGGCAATTTTTTTCAGCGTGCCGAAGAATTCGAGATGCACCGGCGCGATGGTGGTGATCACCGCGACATGCGGCCGCGCGAGACGCGACAGCGGCTCGATCTCGCCGGCATGGTTCATGCCCATTTCGAGCACCGCATAATCCGCGCTCGCCGGGCAGCGCGCGAGCGACAGCGGCACGCCCCAATGGTTGTTGTAGGACGCGACCGAAGCATGCGTCTCGCCATCCTTGGCGAGCGCCGCCCGCAGCGCCTCCTTGGTGCCGGTCTTGCCGACCGAACCGGTGACGCCGATGACTTTGGCGTTCGTGCGCGCGCGGGCGGCCTGCGCGAGATCGCGCAGCGCGGCGAGCACGTCGGGCACCACCAGCAGCGGCGCATCCTTCGGCATATCGGCACGGCGATCCGCGGCCACCACCGCCAGCCCGGCTTTCGCTGCAAGGGCGGCCGGCACGAAATCGTGGCCGTCGCGCGCGTCCTTGAGAGCGAAGAACGCATCGCCGCGGCCAATCGTGCGGGTATCGATGGAAATACCGGAAACGCCAGCGGGCAGCGCGCCCTGCCGCTCGGCGCGCATCGCCCCCGCCATTGCCTCCACGGTCCAGAGCGCCCCCGCGCTCATGCGGCCATCTCCTTGAGCGCCGCTGCGACCTCCTCGTGATCGCTGAACGGCAAAATCTGATCGCGGATGATTTGGCCGGTTTCGTGGCCCTTGCCGGCCACCAGCAACACGTCACCGGCCTTGAGCTCGCGAATAGCGGCATGAATGGCTTCGCGCCGGTCGCCGATCTCGACGGCATCGCGCGCGGTCGCGAGGATTGCGGCGCGGATCGCCGCCGGGTCTTCGCTGCGCGGATTGTCATCGGTGACGATGAGACGATCGGCTTTGGCGTTGGCGATAGCGCCCATCAGCGGCCGCTTGCCGCGATCGCGGTCGCCGCCGGCGCCGAAAACCACGAACAGGCGGCCGGTGACGTAGGGCCGCAGCGCATCGAGCGCCTTGCCGATCGCATCGGGCTTGTGCGCGTAATCGACGAAGATCGGCGCGCCCTTGCTGTGGCCGACAAGCTCGAGCCGTCCCTTGGCGCCCTTGAGACCCTCCAACGCCAGAAACACCGCGCCTGGATTGCCGCCCGTCACGATGGCAAGTCCGGCGGCGACGAGCGCATTCTCGACCTGGAACTGACCGACCAGCGGCAGGCGCACGCGGAAATTTCGTTTGCGATGCTCGACCTGCAGCGTCTGTGAAAATCCTTCGATCTTGCATTCGACCAGGCGAATGCCGGTTGCGTTGCGGCCGACACCCAGAACATTAAGGCCGCGCGCCTTGGCGGCCGCCATCATCGTCTCGGCGTGGTCGTTATCGACCTCGATGACGGCGGCGCCGCCGCGCGGCACCAATTCCTCGAACAGCCGCCGCTTGGCGGCGAGGTAGGAATCGAAGCTCGGATGATAGTCGAGATGATCGCGCGTGATGTTGGTGAAGGCCGCCGCCATCAGGCGCACACCGTCGAGCCGGTTCTGGTCGAGGCCGTGCGACGACGCCTCGACGGCGAGATGGGTGACGCCCTCGCCGGCAAGCGCGTCGAGCGTGCGATGCAGATCGACCGGATCAGGCGTGGTCAGCGAGCCGTAGGTTTCGCCCTTAGGCGAGACCAGGCCGATCGTACCGATGCTCGCAGCGGGATGTTTGAGCGCGCTCCAGATCTGGCGCGTGAACGCGGCCACCGAGGTTTTGCCGCTCGTGCCGGTGACGGCGACGATGGTCGAGGGCTGGCGCGGAAAATATCTCGCCGCAGCGAGCGCGAGCGCGCGCCTGGGGTTGGCGACCCGGACGAACACGACGCCTTCGGGAACAGGCGTGACCGGCATCCGTTGCGCAATGACGGCCACAGCGCCGGCGGCGACCGCCGGCTCGATGAAACGCAGTCCGTCGGTCTTGCTACCGGGCACGGCAAAGAACACGTCGCCGCGCTTGACCGCGCGGCTGTCGGCCGTCAGCCCGGCGATGTCGATATCGCCCTCGCGCGGCGCGAGCGCGGCGTCTGCGGGCAGGAGGTCGCGAAGCTTCATGGCGGTCCGGGCGCGTGCGGGCCTCGCCTTACCTGCTTTCCCTCGCCGTGGCCAGTATCAGCCGGTCGGCCGTCGGCAGGTCCATGCGCGGCTCGATGCCAAGGAGCGGCGCGATCCGGGCGACCACTGCGCCACCGACCGGCACCGCATTCCATCCCGACGTGGTGAATCCGTGCGTCTCCGGCAGGGCCTGCGGCTCGTCGATCATGATCAGGAGCAGAAAGCGCGGCTTGTCTGCCGGCAGCACCGCCATGAAATCGGTGAGCGTCTTGGTCTTCGAATACCGCCCGTTGACGACCTTCTCGGCGGTTCCGGTTTTGCCGCCGATATAATAGCCCTTCACGTCCGCCCGCGTCGCGCTGCCCTTCTCCACATTGAGCCGCATCAGGTAGCGCATCTTCTCGCTGGTCTCGGGCTTGATGACACGCTTGCCGAGCGCGCTGGCTTCCTGCTCGGTGCGTCTTAGAAAGGTCGGCGGAATCATGATGCCACCGTTCATCAGTGCGGCGACTCCCATAACCGCCTGTAGCGGTGCGACCGAGAGGCCATGACCGAATGCGATGGTGATGGTGTTCAATTCGCCCCAGTGCTTGGGCACGATCGGCTCGGCGCTTTCCGGCAGTTCGGTGCGCAGGCGATCGAGCTGGCCGATTTTTTTCAGGAAGGCCTTGTGGCCCTCGACCCCGATCGCAAGCGCCGCCCGCGCGGCGCCGATGTTCGAGGAATAGGTGAAGATCTCCGGGACAGTGAGGACCCGGTGCTGGGCGTGGAAATCGTGGATGGTGAACTTGCCGTACTGCAGCGGCGCGCGCGCGTCGAACGAGGAATTGAGCGTGACCTTGCCGGAATCCAGCGCCATCGCGAGAGTGAAAGCCTTGAAGGTCGAGCCCATCTCGTAGACGCCGGTGGTCAGGCGGTTGATACGGGTCGGATCGTTGGCCTGGCCGGGATTGTTCGGGTCATAGTCCGGCTCCGATACCATGGCGACGACTTCGCCGGTGCGCACGTCGAGCACCAATCCTGCGGTGGCCAGCGCCTTGAACTTCGTGCGCGCGGCGACAAGCTCGTCGCGCAACGCGTGCTGCACGCGCAGATCGACGGCGAGATTGACCGGCGTCTGCAGCCGGTCGGTGGCGAGTCCGGCCATGTGCAGATCGGCGAGCCCGTGCCCATCGAGCCATTTTTCGATGCCGGCAATGCCCTGGTTGTCGATGTTGACATGACCGAGCAGGTGCGAAACCTCCGGGCCGTTCGGATAGGCGCGCTTGTTCTCGCTGAGGAAGCCGATGCCGGGCAGACCGAGCCGATGGATATCCTGCTGCTGCTTCGGCGTGATGTCGCGCTTGAGCCACACGAACCCGCGCTTGGACGACAGACGCTCGCGCAGCTCCTTGGGGTCGAGATCGGGCAGCGTTGCCGTGAGCAGTTCGAACGCCTCGTCGACGTCGATGAGACGCCGCGGCTCGCCGAATAGCGAAGGCACGCGCACATCGGTCGCCAGCACCTCGCCGTTGTGGTCGAGAATGTCGGGCCGCGCTGTCGCGACGGCGTCCCCGCTGACCGCGCGATGGGCGAAGCGGGCATCGGGGATGACCGCAAACATCACCAGACGGACGGCGATAACCGCATAGACGGCAGCGAACGCAAGGATCGCAAGACCCACGCGCGCCCGCGCCTTGGCGGCGCGATCGTTGTTGCGGCCGTAGAGCAGCGTGCGCACGAACCGCCGTCGCCACGGCTCGGCCGGCGGCTGCGGAAGGGTGTCGGCGGCGACATTCATGGCGACGAATCCGGATTTGCGTCTGGCACCTGCGACGACGATGGGTCGGGCGTTTCCGGCGGATCACCGGCTGGCGGCGCAATGGACCCGGTGATGGTCTCCGGTTCCTCCAGGTTTTCGATCATGGCGCCGATCGGGTCGCTGCTATCCGGCTGGATGAAATTCGGCGGCCGCTCGGGAAGGCGGTCGAACCTGTCGAATTGGGTCGGCGTGATCGGCTTGAGCGGCAGGTGGCGCTTGGCCAGCAGCTCGATGCGCGCAGGGTTGTCGAGCTGCCCCCATTCGGCGCGCAGCGTGGCGATGGCTTCGCGTTCGCGCCGCACCTCGCCGCGCAGCTTGGCGAGCCGTTCGGCCTGGACGGCCGAGTTGAACTTGATCTGATAGACGTAGGACGCCGCGAGGATGAGCGCGCCGATCACGACCAGATTGAGCAGGCGCAGGATCATGACCGCCCCCGCAGGATGTCCGCCAGCGCCGGCAGCCGCGGCAGCATATGGGACAAGTCCTCATCGCGCGGCGCAGTCTCGGTGCGCTCGGCGCTGCGCAGCTTGGCCGAGCGCGCGCGCGGATTGGCGGCGATCTCGGCAGCGTCCGGCACCTCCGGTCGCTTGGTGAGCGCGCGAAACGTGGGTGGCTCCGGTGTGATCTCCGGGCGGTGGCGCGAGCCCGCAGGGGGCCGGGTGCGTTCGGCCAAAAACATTTTGACGATGCGGTCCTCGAGCGAATGGAAGGCAACGACAACCAGCCGACCCGACGGCGCGAGCACGCGCTCGGCGGCAGCAAGGCCCGCGGCAAGCTCGCCGAGCTCGTCGTTGACGAACATGCGCAGCGCCTGGAAGGTGCGCGTCGCCGGATGAATGGCGCCCGGCCGGGCGTGAACC
Organism: uncultured Alphaproteobacteria bacterium; assembly: GCA_963730645.1. GTDB lineage: Bacteria > Pseudomonadota > Alphaproteobacteria > Rhizobiales > Xanthobacteraceae > BOG-931. The sequence goes on from CAVSSN010000001.1 coordinate 198,227, forward strand.
ACGCGCGAAACGATTTCAGCCAGCGCAGCAGTGGTGTCGATCTTGCGCTCGCCACGCGCCTTGACGATGGCCCTCGCGATGAAACGCGCCTGGTGATCTTCGCCGAGCGTGGCGATGATGGCCGCAAGATCGCGCCCGGAGGCGAGCGCAACCACATCGGCAGCGCTTGCGCCGCCCGTTCCCATGCGCATGTCGAGCGGCCCATCGAAACGGAACGAAAAGCCGCGCTCCGGCTCATCGAGCTGCATTGATGACACGCCGAGGTCGAACACGACGCCGTCGACGGCGGCATGCCCGCAGCTCTTCACCACCGATTCCAGTTCCGAAAAGCGATCCTCGACAAGCTCAAGCCGGCCTTGCGCTTCGCTCACCAGATCGGCGCCGCGCGCGATTGCGCTCTGGTCGCGATCGATGCCGATGACGCGTGTTCCAGGGGTCGCAAGGATCATGCGCGCATAGCCGCCGGCGCCGAACGTGGCGTCGACATAGACGCCGCCGGCATGCACACCGAGCAGCTCGACAGCGCGGCGGCCGAGCACGGGAATGTGACGGGCCAGTCCGCCAGCGACAGCGTTTGTCTCGCTGCCGCTGCCCGCCGTCATTCCCGTGCTCCGAGCGGTTTTGGCGCCGCTACCCGGGTGCCCAGCTCCTGCCTGAAGGCGCGGACCTTGTCGGTGGCCTCGACGAGTTCCGCACGAAAGCGGCCAGGCTCCCAGATTCGAAACTTGTAGCCGAGACCCACGAAGGCAACTGTCTCCATGATTCCCGCATGCGATTTGTGGGCGTCGCTCAGGACCACACGGCCCTCGCCGTCGATCTTGAGCGTTTCGCTGGTGCCGTAGAGCGCGAGCGAAAATTGCTCGCGCTGATCGGAATAGGGCGGATAGCCGCCAATCAGCGCCTCGATCTCGGCTAACAGCGCATTGCCGCCGGCGTCGATCGCCGGCCGGTCGAGGGCGGGATGGCAGTACAAGCCATCGAAGCCATCGCGCGCCAGCACCGCGCGGAACGGCGCGGGTATCGAAACGCGGCTCTTGGCGTCGAGGCGAAGCATATAGTGCGAGAGGAAACGATTTATCGCGCCCCTCCCGCCGCCATGTGCAGACGGTGAAACTGGCTGCAACGCCGAAGCGCCATCCCTTGCCCCCATCCGCGCGAACGATCGGGTCCGCTACGGGCATCACCCTTTTGGGTGGGATTTTATGGGCTAACATGGGTTATTATGGGCGTCAATCGGATGCTGTCATCCCTGTCGGCAGCAGGGATTCGTGCTCAACAGCCGATTAACGCGGCGCACGCTTAAGGAATTGTTGAAGGCGGCCGGGGCCCCGCGCCGCACCGTGCAATGCACACACGGGCGGAAGCAGTCAGCGTCAGTGAAAAAAGGCCGACGACAAGGCGTGAAATTCGTGGCTTTCGGGCAACGAGTGTTGCTTTTCTTCAAAAACTGCGCGTTTGCCGCACCAATTCGGCTTGTCCGCGGGCCGTGGTGCCTTAAAGTCGCCCGCATGGTTAACGTTGTGTCGCGCGTATTCCCGGCCGAGTCCTGCGTCGTCGCCGAAGTCATGCCATCGCCCAGTCACGGCGAGCGCAAGGACAATCGGCGGCCGGACATGATTTTGCTGCACTACACCGGAATGGCGGACCCGAAGGCCGCGCTCGAACTGCTGCGCAAGCCAGGCAGCGAAGTATCGGCGCACTATTTCGTCTTCGAGGACGGCCGCATCATCCAGCTCGTGCAGGAATCGCGGCGCGCCTGGCATGCCGGCGTCGCGTTCTGGGCTGGCGAGACCGACATCAATTCGTGCTCGATCGGAATCGAAATCGCCAATCCCGGCCACGACTACGGCTACCCCGATTACCCCAAGCGTCAGATCGCGGCCGTGACGGCGCTGTGCCGCAGCATCCAGACCCGCTATACGATTCCGCCCGTTCGTGTGCTTGCCCATTCCGATGTCGCGCCCGCGCGCAAGCAAGACCCCGGCGAAAAATTCCCCTGGCGCACGCTTCATGATTCCGGCGTCGGGCATTGGGTGAAACCTGCGCCGCTCAAGGAAGGCGGATTGCTGCTTGCGCTCAGCGATCGCGGCGAGGACGTCACTGCGATGCAGACTGCGCTCGCCGAATATGGCTACGGCGTCGAGGTCAACGGCAATTACGATTCCGCCATGCACGATGTTGTGGCGGCGTTCCAGCGCCACTTCCGCCCCGAGCGCGTCGACGGCGTCACCGATGAGTCGACGCGCACGACGCTGCACGAACTCCTCGCCCATCGCGGCCGCGTTCGCACGATCGCCGCGCGCGCGCGAGAGACTGGAACGCATCGCCTCTTGACGGCGGCCAGCCGCGGCCCCATCCCTAGTCTGTCAGTCGGCTGGACGGCCGCTGCGGCAACAGCCGAAAGGCCGCCGCAGAGGAAAGTCCGGGCTCCATGGACATGCGGTGCCGGATAACTTCCGGCGGGCGCAAGCCTAGGGATAGTGCCACAGAGAACAGACCGCCGCAGTGCGTTGCGTACTACTGCGGCAAGGGTGAAACGGTGCGGTAAGAGCGCACCGCGTCTGCGGCAACGCAGACGGCACGGCAAACCCCACCGGGAGCAAGACCGAATAGGAACGGCGCGGGGAATGCGTCCGCGTTTCTTGGGCGCAAACTTCGGGATCGGTGTCCGGATCCGGCCGTTCGGGTAGGTTGCTGGAGGCACCGGGTAACCGGCGTCCCAGAGGAATGGCCGTCGCGCGTGCGGTTTGCGCCGCACGCCTTACAAAACCCGGCTTACAGGCCGGCTGATGACTATCGAGGGGGCCCGGTCGGGGATATCGGCCGGGCCCCGCCAATTTTTGGTATCAGGCCGCCGCCCGCCCCTTGTCGCCGCGCTCCAGCGACTGGATCGCTTCGGCAACTGTCTGAACATCGCCGAACTGGCCGTAGAACGCCGACAGCGACGCGTTGTGCTCCTCGTCCGTATTGGTCGCGAGGCCGTCGGCAAGCATGACGACCCTGAAGTTGAGCATCATGGCGTCGCGCGCCGAGCTCTCGCAGCACACGTTGGTCGCGGTGCCGGCGATCAGCACGGTGTCGATCTTGCGCTCGCGCAGATGGCGCTCGATGTCGGAGGAACCCTGGATGAACGCGCTGTAGCGCTTCTTGTCGACCTTGCCGTCCTCCGGCTTGATGTCGAGCTCATGCCAGTACTCGTAGCCGTCCTGGCCCAGTTCCATCGAATTGTAACGGCGCTGCATCCGCTCCGGCAGCAACAGCCCATCGTGGTAATTGGACCAACTTTGCCGGGTGTCGTGGGTCGTATTGCGTATCCACACCACATGCCCGCCGCGCCGCCGCAGGTCCGTCGCCATCCGGTTGATCGCCGGCACGATCTCGCGCGCGAGCGGTACCTCGCCCTGGTGGCCCTGCTTCACGAAATAATTCTGCATGTCGATGACGAGCATCGCGGTGCGCTGCGGATCGAGCGTATCGAACGGATGCGCCTTACCGCACCGCATCTTCACGCGCTTGGCGATGGTTTCGGAAATCGCGATCTTGTGCATGGGATGCTCCCCGTGTCTCGGCCGAGCCGGCCGGGCGATATCGTCGGGCGCATCATATTCGGCCGCGATGGGCTTGTCCCGGCCGGCAGCGCCATTAGTGTCGGGCGCCTTCGAGGGGCGACAGGGACGAGCGTATGCGGGGCAGTTGGGATTTCTGGATCGATCGCGGCGGCACCTTCACCGACGTGATCGGCAAACGGCCGGACGGCACGCTCGTTGCCCACAAGCTGCTTTCGGAAAACCCCGAGGCCTACGGCGACGCCGCGGTCGAAGGGATCCGCCATCTCATCGGCATTGCGGCGGGCGAGCCGATCCCGGCGGGCCGCATTGGCGCCGTGAAGATGGGCACCACGGTCGCCACCAACGCGCTGCTCGAACGCAAGGGCGAACGCACGCTGCTGCTCGTCACGCGCGGCTTCCGCGACGCGCTGCGGATCGGCTACCAGGCGCGGCCGAAAATTTTCGCGCGCCATATCATCAAGCCGGAAATGCTCTACGAACGCGTCGCCGAAATCGGCGAACGGGTGCGCGCCGACGGTACGATCGAGCAAGAACTCGATCTCGCCAGCGCGCGCGAGGCGCTCGAACGCGCCTATGCCGACGGCATCCGCGCGGTGGCTATCGTCTTCATGCACGCCTATCGCCACCCCGACCACGAACAGCGCGTCGCGGCGCTCGCGCGCGAACTCGGCTTCCCGCAGGTTTCCGCGAGTCACGAAGTTTCGCCGCTGATCAAGCTCGTCGGCCGCGGCGACACCACCGTGGTCGATGCGTATCTGTCACCGATTCTCGCCCGCTACGTGGCGCAGGTGGCGGGCGATCTTAAACCCTCCCCTGCAGGGGGAGGGTCGACCGCAAAGCGGTCGGGGTGGGCAAACGACGCAGGAGCAAGAAGCACTTTCCCCCACCCGCCGCGCTTCGCGCGGCGACCTCCCCCCTGCAGGGGGAGGTGAAGAGACGCGTCTCATGTTCATGATGTCGTCGGGCGGGCTCACCGCGGCGGAATTGTTCCGCGGCAAGGATGCGATCCTCTCAGGACCGGCCGCGGGCGTCGTCGGCATGGCGGAGACCGGACGCAGCGCCGGCTTCCCGAACCTCATCGGCTTCGACATGGGCGGCACGTCGACGGACGTGTCGCATTTTGCTGGCGAGTACGAGCGAGCGTTCGAGACCGAGGTCGCGGGCGTGCGCATGCGCGCGCCGATGATGCTGATCCATACCGTGGCCGCCGGCGGCGGCTCGATCCTGCATTTCGACGGCGCGCGCTTTCGTGTCGGCCCGGATTCGGCCGGCGCCAATCCGGGACCGAAGTGCTACCGCCGCGGCGGGCCGCTTGCCGTTACGGACGCCAACGTGATGATCGGCAAGCTGATCCCCGATTTTTTTCCGAAAATCTTTGGGCCGGCGCAGAACGAGCCGCTCGATGCCGACGCAGTCCGCGCAGCCTTCGCCAAACTGGCGAAAGAAATCGGCGACGGCCGCACGCCGGAGCAAGTTGCCGACGGCTTCATCCGGATCGCGGTCGAAAACATGGCGAACGCGATCAAGAAGATTTCCGTGCAGCGCGGCTACGACGTCACGCGCTACGCGCTCAACTGCTTCGGCGGCGCCGGCGGCCAGCATGCCTGCCTCGTCGCCGACGCGCTCGGCATGACGACCGTGCTGATCCATCCGTACTCGTCCCTGCTCTCGGCCTACGGCATGGGGCTCGCCGACATCCGCGCCACGCGCCAGCAGGCGATCGAGCAGCCGTTCAATGCCAAGGCGCTTGCGGCGCTCAACAAAATCGGCAGCACGCTATCGAAGGACGTGCGCAAAGAAGTCATCGGCCAGGGCGTCCCGGCGAAGAGCATCAAGGTTTTCGTGCGCGCGCACATTCGATATGCGGGCACCGACACGGCGCTGGTGGTCGAGGGCCGGCTCACTCGCCGCCATGAAGGCGACCTTCGAGAAAGCGCACAAAGCCCAGTTCGGCTTCATCGACCGCGCCAAGGACCTGGTCATCGAAGCGGTGTCGGTCGAGGCGGTCGGCGGCGGCGCGCGCTTCAAGGAGCCGGTGCGCAAGACGACGCGCGGCAAGCTGCCGTCACCCACGCGACGCACGCGATTCTTTTCCGGTGGCAGATGGCGTCCCGCTCTCGTCTACACCCGCGAGCAGCTTGCGCCGGGTCAAAAGGTGAAGGGTCCCGCGATCGTCATCGAGCCGCATCAGACCGTCGTCGTCGAGGACGGCTGGCAGGCCGAGATCACCGCCAAGAATCACCTCGTACTGCGGCGGGTCGCGAAACTCTCGCGCCCGCGCGCGATCGGCACGCATGCCGACCCGGTGATGCTCGAAGTGTTCAACAATCTGTTCATGTCGATCGCCGAGCAGATGGGCGTCGCGCTGCAGAACACCGCCTATTCGGTCAACATCAAGGAGCGTCTCGATTTCTCCTGCGCGGTGTTCGACGGCACCGGATCGCTCGTCGCCAATGCGCCGCACATGCCGGTGCATCTCGGCTCGATGGACAAGGCAGTCGAGACCGTCATCCGCGAGAACAAAGGCAACATCCGTCCGGGCGACGTCTATGCGATCAATGCGCCCTACAACGGCGGCACGCATCTGCCCGACATCACCGTGTGCACGCCGGTATTTGACGGGCGCAAGATTCTGTTCTGGGTGGCCTCGCGCGGCCATCACGCCGATGTCGGCGGCGTCTCGCCCGGCTCGATGTCGCCCAACGCGACGACGATCGAGCAGGAAGGCGTCTACATGGACAATTTCAGGCTGGTCGAGCGCGGCCGCTTCCGCGAGAAGGAGCTCAACGCGCTGCTCACCGGCGCGAAATATCCGGCGCGCAATCCGCTGCAGAACGTCAACGACATGAAGGCGCAGGTCGCCGCCAACGAGAAGGGCGTGCAGGAGCTGCGCAAGGTGGTGGCGCACTTCACGCTGCCCGTCACCAAGGCCTATATGCATCACGTGCAGGACAACGCCGCCGAAAGCGTGCGCCGCGTCATCGACCGGCTGCACGACAGTGCGTTCAGCTACGAGATGGACCAGGGCACCATCATCAAGGTGCGCATCAAGGTCGACAAGAAGAAGCGCGAGGCGACGGTCGATTTCACCGGCACCTCGCCGCAGCAGCCGACAAACTTCAACGCGCCGTCGCCGGTGACGCGTGCCGCCGTGCTCTACGTGTTCCGCGTCATGGTCGACGACGACATCCCGATCAATGCCGGATGCCTGCGGCCGATCACGATCGTCATCCCGAAACGCTCGATGCTGTCGCCGGAATATCCGGCTGCGGTCGTCGCCGGCAACGTTGAAACGTCGCAGGCGGTGACCGACACGCTGTTCGGCGCGCTCGGGTCGCTGAGCGGTGCGCAGGGCACCATGAACAATCTCAATTTCGGCAATGCGCGCTACCAGTATTACGAAACGATCTGCTCCGGCTCGCCGGCGGGCCCGGGATTTCCCGGCACCGACGCCGTGCACACGCACATGACCAACACGCGTCTCACCGACCCGGAGGTACTGGAATTCCGCTATCCGGTGCTGCTGGAGGATTTCCACATCCGGAAAAACTCCGGCGGGCGCGGACAATGGAACGCCGGCGACGGCGTCATCCGCACCATCCGCTTCCTCGAAAAAATGGAATGCACGATCCTGTCCGGCCATCGCCGCATCCGGCCGTTCGGCCTGGCCGGCGGCGAGGATGGACAGCTCGGCATCAACACGGTGCGCCGCAAGGACGGCTCGATCGAGACATTGCAAGGCGCCGACGCCACGGTGATCGACGCCGGCGAGGCCATCATCATCCAGACGCCGACCGCGGGTGGCTACGGCAAGCCAACCGGCGACTGAACGCGGCGCGTTCATGGCGCCTTGCGGTGCATCGAGTATTTGACCTTGGGCGAATTGATTCTCCCAGTAGAAGGTGTAGTCGGCGATGAGATTCACGCCGTCCGGCAACGGCAGCACGGCGTTGCACACGACTTCGTCCTTGCTGCTTGAAACCGTCTTGATCGACGTGTAGTCGCCCGGCTCGAAATTGTGCTCCTTGTAGATTCCGGCCATCGTGTCCTTGGCGGACTTCGAGTCGCAATCGGGCAGGACATACGATGCCCTTGCAGGGCGCTGTAGAGCTGCGATGCGCCGAGTGCGATGGCGCGAGGCCCACGATACCCGACACGATGCGGCCGAGCTTGCTGCGCGGCTTTGCGGCCGGCGTGGGAGCGCTGCTGGCGCGCTCGCCTTGTTATCTTGTGTCGGCTCCATTCAATGTTTCTCCGGCAGTGCGAACACATAGATTTCATTGTGGCCGCGCACCGCCTTGAAGGTCTTGACCACGCCGAGCAGGCCGGCGGTGCCTGACTGTGCGTCGCCAGTCATGACGGCGACATACTGCCGGCCGTTCACCGCGTAGGTGATGGTGCTGGTCGAAACGATGCCGCCAAGGATGCTTTCCCAGAGAATCTTGCCGCTGTCGGAGTCGAATGCGCGGAAGCGGCGATCGAGGTCACCCCAGAACAGCACATCGCCGGCGGTGACAAGCGCTGAGCCGTTGCCCGGTATCGGCTGCGAGTAGATGTTGTCGATCTTGCCGGTGGAGAGGTCCACCTTCGCGATCGAGGCATATTTCTTCGGATCGGCGCCCGGAGCCATGACCTGGCGGCGCGGCCCGAAGCCGGACGGGCTCTTGTAGTTCTCGGTCATGTCGTTGCAGGAGTTGGTATAGGGAATGTAGATCGCGTTCTTGCGCGGATCGTAGGCTGTCGACCAGAAGCTCCTGGTGTTGTGGAAGCAGACCAGCACGCGGTCGCCGTCGTGCTTCTTCACCTTGTCCCAGTTGATATGGGTGCGGCCGGTATCGACATCGATGTTGGAGATGTGGAAGTCCGGCGTGTCGTATGGGAACGGCGTCGCCCACAGGAACTGTCCGGTCCCGCGGTCCAGCATCCAGATGCCGCCGGCCTCGGCGACGTCGAGCACCACGTCATGCTCTTCGCCGGGTTTGACGTTCGGGTTGATCCACTTCACCGCCGCGGGATCGGGACTGACCTTGGTGCGGACAAGCATGCGCTCGTGCACATGGTCGAGGTCCCAATCGTCGCCCGGCAGGTGCTGGTAGTACCACTTGAGCTTCCCGGTCTCGAGATCGAGCGCGACAGTCGAGTTGCTGTAGAGCTCGGCAGGCGCCTCGCGCGGCACCGCATCGATGTTGCCGTGGCGTTTCCATCGCGTCCAAGGCTTCGGATTGGAGATCGCCCAGTACAGCACCTTGCGGTCGCGATCGTACGATCCCGGCAGGCCCCAGGAGCTGGCGATCCGCCGCTCCGCCGGCAGGCCGCCCCAGCTATCGCCGCCGGGCTCGCCGGGCGCCGGCGTATTGTAGAATTTCCAGACTTCCTTCCCGGTCTTGGCGTCGTGCGCCGAGATGAAGCAGCCGGCGCGCGTCTCGCAGGTCCGGCTGCTGATCACCTTGCCGTCGACGACGATCGGCGCGGAGGTGTTCTGCGACAGCTCCTTGTAATCCTGGACGATGTTCGCCCAGCGCTCCTTGCCGGTCTTCGCGTCGATCGCGACGATCGCGCCATCGGGAGCCAGGAAGTAGATCATGTCTTCGTAGATCGCGAGGCCCTTGCTGCGCGCGGCGGCGGCGCTGCCGATGAAATCGGTCATGTCCTTGGGATAGTCGCGCGTGTATTCCCAGATGAAATCGCCATTGGTCGCGTTGACCGCGATCACGCCGGCGCCAGGACTCACGGCGTACATGACGCCGTCGTGGACGATCGGCGTCGTTTCCGACGTGCCCAACGGCAGGCCACGCGACCACGCCAGTTGCAGTCCGCCGACATTCTGCTTGTTGATCTGATCGAGCGGGCTGAAGCGCTGCTCGTCGTAGGTGCGATTGATCATCAGCCAGTCGTTCGGGCTCGGATTGGCGAGCATCTCGTCCGTCACCGGCTTGAAATCCGCGGTCTGCGCGGCGGCAAGCGTGGCCATTCCGCTCAACAGGACCGCGAGCACGAAAGAAGATGCCTTGACCATGAATGCCTCCCGAAATCTATTTTCCGGCCTGCGCCCGATGGGCCAGCGGCCGTTTTCGAAACTAGAGCAAATGCGAATTCGGCTGGCAAGCGCGGTTGTCACCGTGCGAGGCAACGGGCATTCTGTGCGACGCATGGCGGGGATTTTTGTGCTCAAGGCATTCAGCATCGTCGCGGCTATCTCGTGCTTCAGCACGATCGCATCGGCGCAGGATCAGGCCGCGGTCGAGGCCGGCGAGCAGCTCTACGACGACAATTGCCAGCAGTGCCACGGCGAAAAACTGAGGAATCCCGGCACCAGCTTCGACCTGCGCAAGTTCAAGGCCGACGACCGGCCGCGCTTCAACAAATTCGTCATGGAGGGCAAAGGCCAGATGCCGGCCTGGCAAGGAACACTCAGCGACGGCGATATCGATGCGATCTGGGCTTATATTCGCGCGCACGCTTATGACAAATGAATCGCAGCGCACGATTTTACGAAATAATTATGTGCGAATGTGCGGATGAGATGATCCGCCGACGGCGAACGCCGTAAAATAGTCTTGGGGCGACTACGATCTTTCGTAAAAATCTGGAGAGCCCAATGCCTAAGCTAGCTTCACGCCATAAGGTCCTGCTCGGAATTCTGGTCGTCTCGAGCATGGGCGTTGGATACGCCCTCGGCCAGCAGCCGCATATGGATGCGGCGCTCGGATTGCTGCAAAACGCGCGCGTCGAACTGGCAAGGGCCGAGCCCAACAAGGGCGGGCACCGCGAGCGCGGTCTCGCTTTGATCGACCAGGCGATGGGCGAGGTTCGGGCCGGTATCGCGTTCGGCGCCGGCCGGTGAGCTCTGCTACTGCTGAATTCGAAAAGGCCGGACAATTGTTCCGGCCTTTTTTATTCCAAATTTGCGGATGGGCGCGAACCACAGCAGGGCTATATCCGCCTGCGTGAGGATGAGAAATAATCCGCCGTCTGCCGCCATGATCGGATGCGGTTCACGGCGAACATCAACAGTTGGCAGGAGGACAAGATGGGCAACCAGCGCAATGGCAAGCCGCCTCGATCGAAGGCATCACGCCGCGCGTTCCTCACGGCCGGCGCCGCTGCCGCTGCCGGCGGCGCTGCCGCGCAGATGTTGCCCCGCGCAGTTTCGGCTCAGGGCAGCGCTGCGCAGGACCCCGACCTGGCCCGCGTCCAGGGGCAGCGCCGTATTTTGCTCAAGGGCGGCGTCGTGCTGACCCTCGACCGCCAGGTCGGCGATTTCGCGCGCGGCGATGTCCTGATCGAGGACGGCAAAATCCGCGACATCAAGCCGAACCTCGACGTTTCGCCGGACAGCGCGGCGATCGTCGACGCCACGAACCGTATCGTCATTCCCGGTTTCATCGACTCGCACCATCATTTCTACCAGGGCATCCTGCGCAACATACTCAGCAATGGCCTGCTCACGCCGGACTACATGCAGACCATCGACGCCAAGCTGACATCGGTTTACCAGCCGGACGACGTCTACGCCGGCACGCTGATCTCGGCGCTCGGCATGATCGACATGGGCACGACCACCGCGGTCGACACCTCGCAGGTCTGCCACACGCCGGAGCACAGCGACGCCGGCGTGCGCGCGCTGCAGGAATCCGGCCTGCGCGTGGTCTATGCCTATTCGCGCGGCGAAGGAGCCGGCTCGCGATATCCGCAGGATATCGTGCGGCTGCGGCAGACCTACTTCAATTCCAACGACCAATTGCTGACGCTGGCCCTTGGCGGCGGCCTCAACGCGACGCAGTTCGCGTATGCGCGCGAGGTCGGCGTGCGCATGGTATCGCATGGCGTCGCCGACAGAACCGAGAAGGCGCTCGCCGCGCTTGGCGAGGCCAAGCTGCTGCGCCCGGGCGACGAATACATCCACTGCACGCATCTGGGCGATGCGTCGTGGCGGCTGATCAAGGACTCAGGCGGCCGCGTCTCGCTGGCGCCGCCAATCGAGATGGCGATGGGCCACGGCATGCCCGGCATCCAGGACGCGCTCGACCACGGCATCCGGCCGTCATTGAGTTCCGATGTCGACGTCACCATGGCGCAGGATCCGTTCACCGTCATGCGCGCGGCGTTCACGCTGCAACGCCTCAACCTGTTGCAGCGCGCGAAGAAGGGCGAGCAGAACCTGCCGCCGCTGCTCACCTGCCGCGACGTGCTCGAATTCGCCACCATCGAGGGCGCGCGCTGCGCCGATCTCGAGGCCAAGGTCGGCACGCTCACGCCCGGCAAGGAGGCGGACATCGTGCTGCTCAAGGCCGACCGGCTCAATGTCTGGCCGCTCAACAATGCGCCGGGCGCGATCGTCAACCTGATGAACCCGATGAATGTCGAGACTGTCTTCATCGCCGGCAAGGTAAGGAAGTGGCGCGGCGAACTCATCGGCGTCGACGTCGCGCGCGTGCAGCGCATCGTGGCGGACGCGCGCGACGGCGTACTGCGCCGCGCGAATTTCAGGATCGATTTGTTCAGTTGATGATTTAGTCATTCCGGGGCGCGGTCTCCCGCGAGCCCGGAATCCATAACCACGGTCAGCGATATGATCCGGGCTCGCCGCTTCGCGTCGCCCCGGAATGACGAGGCGTCACATCGCCTTGACGATGCTCTCCGACATCTTCTTGGCGTCGCCAAGCAGCATCATGGTGTTGTCGCGATAGAACAGCGGATTGTCGATGCCGGCGTAGCCGGAGGCGAGCGAGCGCTTGATGAACATGACGGTGCCCGCCTTCCAGACTTGCAGCACCGGCATGCCATAGATCGGCGAGGATTTGTCATCCTCGGCGGCCGGATTGGTCACATCGTTCGCGCCGATCACGAACGCGACGTCGCACTGCGCGAACTCCGAGTTGATGTCTTCGAGCTCGAACACCTCATCGTAGGGAACGTTCGCTTCCGCGAGCAGCACGTTCATGTGGCCCGGCATGCGGCCCGCGACGGGATGGATCGCGTATTTGACCTCGACGCCTTCCTTCTTGAGGTGGTCCGCCATCTCGCGCAGCGCATGTTGCGCCTGCGCCACCGCCATGCCGTAGCCCGGCACGATGATGACTTTTGACGCGTTCTTCATGATAAGGCGGCGTCTTCGGCCGAGCCCAGTTTCACCGGCCGCTGCTCCGCGCCCGCCGCCGGGCCCGCGACCTCGCCGCCGAAGCCGCCGAGGATCACCGAGATGAACGAGCGGTTCATGCCCTTGCACATGATGTAGGACAGGATCGCGCCCGAGGAGCCGACCAGCGCGCCGGTGATGATCAGCGCCGAATTTCCCAGCGTGAAACCGATGCCGGCCGCCGCCCAGCCGGAATAGGAATTGAGCATCGAGATCACGACCGGCATGTCGGCGCCGCCGATCGGGATGATGATGAGAATGCCGAGCAGGAACGACACCCCGGCGAGCGTCCAGAACGCGACGTGGTCCTGCGTCTGGAACAACCACACGATGCAGGCGATGAGCCCAATCGCCAGCGCGAGATTGATGACGTGCCGTGCCGGGCAGCGTGATCGGCGCGCCGCTCATGCGGCCCGACAGCTTGAGGAAGGCAATCACCGAGCCGGTGAAGGTGATGGCGCCGATGGCAACGCCGAGCGACATTTCGATCAGGCTTTGGCCGTGGATGGCGCCGACGGTGCCGATGTCGAACGCCGCGGGCGCATAGAGCGCGCCGGCCGCGACCAAGACCGCCGCCATGCCGACCAGCGAATGGAACGCCGCGACCAGTTCCGGCATCGAGGTCATCGGCACGCGCCGCGCAATCACCGCGCCGGCGCCGCCGCCGAGCGCCATGCCGACGATCACCAGCACCCAGGCGCTGAAGCCGACCGGCGGATGCGCGGCAAGCGTGGTGGCGATCGCGATCGCCATACCGATCATGCCGAACAGGTTGCCGCGCTGGCTGGTCTCCGGATTCGACAATCCGCGCAGCGCCAGGATGAACAGAACTCCGGCGACCAGATAGAACAGAGCGTCGAGATTGGCGTTCATCGGCGTGCGCTCACCTCTTTTTCTTCTGGTACATGCCGAGCATGCGCTGCGTCACCAGGAAGCCGCCGAAAATGTTCACCGAGGCGAAGATCAGCGCGACGAAGCCGAGAGCGCGCGCCCAGATCGGACCGGAATCGTTGCCGACGAGCGCAACGCCGACCGCGAGCAGCGCGCCGACGACGATCACCGAGGAGATCGCATTGGTCACCGACATCAGCGGCGTGTGCAAAGCCGGCGTCACCGACCACACCACGTAATAGCCGACGAACACGGCCAGCACGAAGATCGACAGCCGGAACACGAACGGATCGACCAGGTCGGCGCCGCCGGCATGCAGCGCGCCGCCGGTCGCGGTCGAGATGATGTCGAGCTGGGCGAGGACGTTTAGCGTCAGCATAAAGCCTCCTCACGCCGCGCTATGCCGCGGACTTCGGCTTGAAATTCGGGTGCACAATGGCGCCGTCGCGCGTCAGCGCCGTCGCCTTGACGATGTCGTCGTCCCAGTTGACGGCAAGCGCCTTCGCGTTCTTGTCGATCAGGATTTCGAGGAACGCGTAGAGATTCTTGGCGTAGAGGCTCGACGCGGTGGCGGCGAGCCTGCCCGCGACATTGAGATGGCCGACAATCTTCACGCCGTTGATTTCGACGACCTCGCCGGCCTTTGCGCCTTCGACATTGCCGCCGCGCTCGACCGCAAGGTCGACGATCACCGAGCCCGGCCGCATCGATGCCACCATGTCCTTGGTGATCAGACGCGGGGCCGGACGGCCAGGAATGAGCGCAGTCGTGATGACGATGTCCTGCTTCTGGATGTGTTCGGCGACCAACGCGGCCTGCTTCGCCTGATACTCCTTCGACATTTCCTTGGCGTAGCCGCCAGCCGTCTCGGCCTGCTTGAACTCGTCGTCCTCGACCGCGATGAATTTCGCCCCGAGACTTTGCACCTGCTCCTTCACGGCGGGACGCACGTCGGTCGCCGTCACGATGCCGCCGAGGCGGCGCGCGGTCGCGATCGCCTGCAGGCCGGCAACGCCGACGCCCATGACGAAAATCTTGGCGGCCGGCACGGTGCCCGCCGCGGTCATCATCATCGGCAGCGCGCGGCCATATTCGGCGGAGGCGTCGATCACGGCGCGATAGCCGGCGAGATTGGCCTGGCTCGACAGCACGTCCATCGACTGTGCGCGGGTGATGCGCGGCATCAATTCCATCGCGAACCCGACGACGCCGGCGTCCGCCATGGCGCGCAGCGCCGCGTCATGGCCGAACGGATCCATGATGGCGATGACGAGCGCGCCCTTCTTGTAGCGGGACAGCTCCGTCGCATCCGGCCGCCGCACCTTGAGCACGACATCGGCGCCGCTCACGGCATCGCCGGCCACGGCCGCGCCGGCGGCGGTATAGTCCTGATCGCGGATTCCGGATTTCATGCCCGCGCGGGGCTCGACCGCAACCTCGGCGCCGAGCCCGATCAGCTTCTTCACAGTCTCAGGGGTCGCGGCGACGCGCGGCTCGTCCGCATCGGTCTCGGCAGCGACCGCGATTTTCATGGGGCCTCCGACGGCTGCATTGCCGGCGCGCTGCCGGCCATCAGCCAAGTGCCGCAATAAGCACTCAACTTCCGGTGAGGAAAGTCGCCATGCCAATGAGAATGATGATGACGACGACGAGAATGCCTTTCGCCAGGGTCAGGAAATTCCGGTACGTCTCTTCGTGCGCGGGATAATCATTGCCCGTCGCAGTCGCATATTCCACCTGACCGTGATCGGCCATCTTCGTCCCTCCAAACCTGCGCCCCGGCGCCGCGGGCTTAGCGTAATTGCACGCCGAGGGCAACGGCGGGAATGCGCCGGTAACATCGAATTCACGATTTCCGGCGCCGTGGGCCGCGGCGCGGCACGCGAGTGTCGCCGACCCGGTTGATTGGGCTAGAATACCAATGTTCCGGTGACCGGATGTCAGGAGGCGACGATGCCCATGGACCGACATGCTCCCATCGCGACCAGCCGCCGCACGCTGCTGGTCGGGGCCGCCGTGACCCTCGTCGCCACGCCACTCGCTGCCCAGGATCCCGCTGCGGGCAAAGTCGAATCACTGCGCGGCGAGGCCTTCGCCGAGGGCGCAAGCCCACGCCGCAACTTGCAGCCGGCCGCCGATATCTTCTCCGGCGACCTGGTCGAGACCGACGCCAGCTCCGGCCTCATCATGCATCTCGGCAAGACCACGACCGTAAAACTTGGCGCGCTCGCCCGGTTCCGCATCGATAAGTACGTCATCGATGCCGGTGGCACGCTCGATCTCGAACAAGGCCCGCTCGTGCTCGACCGCAACGACAACGCCAAAAAGGAAAACCTGCAGGTGCGCTCGCCGTTCGGTCTTATCGCCGTGCGCGGCACGACATTCTTCGCCGGTCCGAGCAACAATGTGTTCGGCGTATTTGTCGCCCACGGCGAGGTCTCGGTCACGGGCGGGGGCCAGACCGTAAACCTCCGCGTCGGCCAAGGCACCGACATCGCCAAGCCGGGCGCCACGCCGACCGCGCCCAAGACCTGGGCGCTCGCGCGCATCCAGGCGGCGCTGGCGTCGGTGGGATGATGCTGGTCGCTTCCCGGCCGCCGCGGCGCGGGAGTGGCAAGCGTATGCAACGATGCGCGATGTCAGATCGCTTTCGCCGGCGCTTTCTGCGGCCCCCAACCCGCCACGGTGAACACGTCGACCGGGGCGCTGCGGCCGCGCACCGGCATGGTGCCGAGCTTTTCAATCTCGTTTGCATCGAGCCTGGCCGCCGCTGTTGCGCCGATGCAGATCGAGGTTTTCAGCTCCTTGTTCATGCCTTCGAGTCGCGAGGCCGTGTTCACGACGTTGCCGAGCGCGGTGTAGTCGAGCTTGTTGCCGCCGCCGACGTCGCCGACGATCGCCGTGCCGGTTTCGATGCCGACGCGCGTGCGTCCAAGCTCGAGCTTCACCGCGAGCGGCGTCTTGCGGTAATTTTCCGTCGCCTCGATGATCGCTTTTGCGCAGGCGACGGCGTGGCGCGCATGATCGGCGAGATCGAGCGGCACATTGAACAGCGCGAACACCCCATCGCCGATCAGCTTGTCGACCATGCCGCCATTCGCGACCACGATGTCGGTGACGATCGCCAGATAGCCGTCCAGCAGTTGCACGACTTCGGTGGCTTCGGACCGGTCGGTCAACGCCGTGAAGCCCTCGATGTCGGTGAACATCGCCGTCACCTCGCGGCTCTCGCCGCCGAGCCGGAGCATGCTCGGATCGTCGACCAGCCGCCTGACGATGTCTGGCGCGAGATGCTGTTCGAACCGCCGCCGCAGCCTGCGCTCGCGCCGCTCGTTCTGGGCGTAGCCGCCGAGCGCGGTCGCCGCGAACACCACGACCGCGAGCGCGGGCGGCCCGGCCATGTCGACCAACAGCCGTTGCCACAAGAAGGCGCCGATGGCGCCGGCCTCCCACGCCACGCAGACCGCACCAATGAGCAGCGTTGCCGCAACCGGACGCCGGAACAGCGCGATTGCCATCGCCACCAGACACAGCAGCACCGCACCGTAAACTTCTGCGCCCGAAACCCACGACGGTCGCCGCGGCAAGGCGTCGCCGAGCAGCGTCTCCACCGCGTCGGCCTGGATCTGCACCGAGGGGCTGGTCGGCGACACCGGCGTCCGGCGCAATCCGCCCACCTCGGGCGCGCCACTGCCGACGAGCACGATGCGACCCGCGAGCCGCGCAGCGTGACGTCTCGTCGTCGAGGATTTTCCAGGCCGGGACGGTGCGCGCCGGCCACAACCTCTCCGGCCGCGGCAGAACGCGCAGCGCCGCGTCCGCATCGATCGGCGCCGTCACCGGCCCGATGCGCAGGCGCTGCGGAGCAATATCGAGGATGAGCGAGCCCGCGTCGTTCGCGACCCGCACCACCTCGACGGCAAACCCGGGCCGCGCCTGCCCGCCGACCACCACGAGCAGCGGCACGCGCCGGACGGCGCCATTGGCGTCCGCCGCCAGCACCAAGGCGCCGAAGCCACGGCCCGCCGCCGCGATCACCGGCAGCGGTCCGATCGCGCCGTCGGCCTGCCAGATGTCCGGTGCCTCGATGCGCCCGCGCGCAAGAAGTGGAACTGCGGGCGGCGGCGTGCCCGCGGCCGGACTGAGCACGAAGCCGAGCACCGCGGGAGCCGTCTTGAGCGCATCGGCGACTGCGGCGTCGCCGTCGGGCAATTTGCTCGCAAGATTGGCGATGTCTTCGCGATCGGCCGCAACGCCGAGATTGCGCGCCAGCCCCGCCGGCGACAGCCGGTCCGGCTCCGACAGCAGGATGTTGAGGCCAAGCACGGCCGGCTTCGCCCGCGCAATTTTTTCGAGCAGATCGGCCATGACCAGCCGGCTCCACGGCCAGGGCCCGTGACGCGCCAGGCTGTCGCTGTCGATATCGACGACGACCACCTGCGACTGCGCCGGGAACGGCGCGAGCAGCGGCAACACCTCGTCGAACACAAGCTCACGCGCATTTTCGCGCAAGCTGAAAACGCCGCTGAGCCAAACCAGCAGCGCCGCGGCAAACCAGACGCCGCCGACGAGGGCCACCGACAATTGTCGTGCGCGCAAGATCATCGGCTGGTTCCGCGGCCGCGGCCCTCGCGCGCGCCGCCGATTGCTTCAACGCATCTACGTTCACGCCTTCGGCAATACGACGTTCTCGCGTTTCAGATCGGTGACCTTGGCGACGCCGGACAGCAGCATCGCCGACTTCAACTCAAAGGCAAGCTGCGCGTATACGCTTTTCACGCCCTGCGAGCCGCCGGCGATCAGGCCCCAAAGCGCCGGCCGTCCGATGCCCACCGCCGTCGCGCCAAGCGCGAGAGCGCGGAAGATGTCGATGCCGCGACGCACGCCGCTGTCGAGCACCACGGGAACGCGGCCGCCAGCAGCGTCAACCGCCGCGCGCAACAGGCTGATCGAGGCAGGACCGCCATCCATCTGACGGCCGCCATGATTCGAAACCCAGATGGCCACCGCACCGGAGGCGATGCTCTCGCGGATATCGTCAGGCTGCACGACGCCCTTCACGACCACCGGCAGGCCTGAGGCCTCATGCAGGAATCCGATGTCGCTGAAACTCAGATTGCGCTTCTGGTCGCCGAAATTGCCGTGTCCGCCGAGCGCCGGATCGTGATTGCCGATCGTCAGGCCGGGCGAGCGCGGCCGGCCGAGCGCGATGTAGTCGTCGCTCTGGCCCGGCCCCAACGCGTCCGCGGTCAGCACGATCGCCGAATATCCGGCGGCCTTGGCGCGCTGCACCAGCCAGCGATTGAGCTCCATGTCGCGGTTCATATAGATCTGGAACCATTTCGGGCCGGTGGTCACCTTCGCGATCTCCTCCATCGGTTTGTTCGATGCTCCCGACGCGACGAACAGCGAACCCGCCGTTGCCGGTTCCGGCGGCGTTCGGCGAGCTCGGCGTTGACGTGGAAATTGCCCTGCTGACCGGTCGGACAGGTGAAGACCGGAATCGAAAGCTCGTGACCCAGCAGCTTGGTGCGCAAATCGATGTCGGTGTCGTTCACGTTTTGCAGACGCCGCGGCATGATCGGAAAATCGTTGAAGGCGCGCCGGTTCTCCCGGTAGGTCCAGCCGTCGCCGGAAGGCCCCATGATCGCAAAACGCCCCGGCGAAAGGATTTTGCGCGCCTCGTCTTCCAGACGCTCTACGCTGACGATCTTCAGCTCGTGCTCCTCCTTGCTGGCGCCCGGAATATTGGCGGGAGGAATGGGGATGGGCTGCTCTTCCGCCAGCGCGGTTGCCGAACGTCCAACAGCGGCGAACGCGGCGCCTCCTGCGGCTATCGCCTGAATGAGAGCGCGTCGTGACGTATCCATCGCGTCCTCCCGCTTTGATTTCGGGAGCAAGCATCGCGATTGCTTCGCGGGCCGTCAACGCCATCCGGAGCGGCAAAGCCTACAGTCCAACCGCCTTGAGCGCCGCCGCCTGGCGCTTGCCGACGCGATCGACCGAGAATTGCTCGATCGCCTCGTTGAACAGGCGATAGAAATTAAGCTCGGCGCGCAGATGCAGGAACACGCCGCCAAGCCCGATCGCGGCGCGGTCCATGAACACGAATTCGCGCGGCACCTTCACCGGCCCCTTCTGCTTGAGCGCCTGATGCACGCGGAACGCCTCGCGGCGGCCGTACTCCGACGGCTTGACGCCGTCGGCGACCGAACGCACGCGGTCGTCGAGCAGCGGCGCATAGATGAAGCGCGCCCAGATGTTGAGCGTGTCGATCAGCTCGCGCGACAGCCGGCGGAAGCCCCAGGTCTCGTAGGCATGGACGACGAGATCGTCATCGCCGTGCAACAGGCCGTGATAGAGGTCGACCACGCCGCCGACGAATTTCGGCGGAAAAATGCGGATGCAGCCGTAGTCGAGCAGGTTGATGCCGGCGGGCTCGCCCTTGCGCTCGAAGACCGTGTAGTTGCCGAGATGCGGGTCGCCGTGGATGATGCCGAAACGGCTGAACGGAAACCACCACGCGGTGAACATCGCCGTCGCCAGCTTGTTGCGCACCGCGAGCGAGGCTTTGGTGTGCGTCAGCATGCGCGTGCCGTCGAGCCAGTCGAGCGTGAGCAGCCGTCCGGTCGAAAGCTCCGGCCACGCGCGCGGCACCCGCACGATGTCGACGCCGTCGAGCATGGCGCGATAGAGCGCGACGTGCTTCGCCTCGCGGCGGTAGTCGAGCTCCTCGCGCACGCGTGCGCCGATCTCCTTGCCGATCTCGCTGGTGTCGATCGCCGAGTCGAGGCGGCGGCGGATGGCGAGCAGCCATTCGAGCTGCTGCAGGTCGGCCTCGACCGCGGACTGCATGTCCGGATATTGCAGCTTGCAGGCCAGCGGCTTGTCATCGTGCGAGCGCGCGCGGTGAACCTGACCGAGCGAGGCAGCCGCTGCGGGCTGATGCTCGAAGCTCGCGAATTTGTTCTGCCAGTCGGCGCCAAGCTCCGCCATCATGCGGCGCTTGACGAAAGCCCATCCCATCGGCGGCGCTTCGCTTTGCAGCTTCTGCAATTCGGCGGCGTATTCGGGCGGCAGCAGGTCCGGGATGGTCGCCATCAACTGGGCGACCTTCATGATCGGACCCTTGAGATTGCCGAGCGCACCCGCGAGATCGGACGCATTGCGCGCACGATCAAGCCCGATGCCGAGCAGCCGCGCGCCGGCAAACCGCGCCGCCACGCCGCCGACATTTGCACCGACGCGCGCGTAGCGCGCGGCACGGGCGGAGAAACGGTTCTTTTCGCTGTCGGATTCTTTTTTGTTCGCCATTACGCCTTCGGCCAATTGTCACGAATCCAGCGCGCCAGACTCTCTTCGCTCACCTCACCGGCGGCGAGCGAAAGAATTATTTTTGTTGCGTGCGCCTGGACGGGCGCGAAGCGCACGCCATTCTTGCGCAGAAAGACGACCATGGACATGAACGCAATTCGTTTATTGCCGTCAACAAATGCATGGTTCTTCGCCAACCCGAAGGCATATGCCGCCGCGAGTTCCGAAAGCTCGGCCTGCTCGTAATGCCATTTATTGACTGGACGTTCGATCGCAGAACGTAACAAGCCGTCGTCGCGCAAACCGGCCGCACCGCCAAACCGACGCAGTTGGCGGCTATGGATCGCGATGACCTGATCGTAGGTCAACCATTTCGGCTCTGCGGCCATGACGACGCTTCAATCATTTTGCCAGCGTCGCAAGGGTGTCGCGGTATTCATCCATGACTTCGTCGGCGGCTTCCATCGTCGCCTCAAAGTCCGGGTCGTACGGAAGCAACTGAAGTCCGCCACCTGCGAGCTCTGTGACGTGAAATTGCTGCCCTCGCTTGATGTCGAGGCGCTGCATGAGCTCGCGAGGCAAAATGAGCCCATCTGAATTCCCGACCCTTTTTACTTCCAGCTTCATCGGCAATTGTCCTCGTATTACAGTCTTGTATAACACGCTGTTGCAATCTGTACAACAACTGTTTTACGAACAGACTAAGGCAGTATGAATTATAGTGTTTCCAGCTCCACGATCATCCGTTCGATGACGCCCAAGCCCGCCCTGCCAGAAGCCCGGATCGCGTCGCATCGAGCCCGAAACGGCGCCAGCAGTTCGGAATGGTGCTTCGTCCCGCCCGCCGCCAGCATGGCGAGATAGCGCTCGGCGAAGCCATCCGCCGCGCGCTCGTAGACGGCGTAGAGCGAGTTCACCAGGCAATCGCCGAACGCGTAGGCGTAGACGTAGAACGGCGAGTGCACGAAGTGCGGGATATAGGCCCAGAACACTTCGTAGCCGGGCTTCAGCTCGATCGCAGGCCCGAGGCTCTCGCGCTGCACGTCGAGCCACAATTCGCCGATCGTGTCGGCCGTCAGTTCGCCGTTCCTGCGTTCGGTGTGGACGGCGCGCTCGAAGGTGTAGAACGCGATCTGCCGCACCACCGTGTTGATCATGTCCTCGACCTTGGCGGCGAGCATGGCCTTGCGCTGCTTCGTGTCGGTGGTCTGCGCCAGCAGCTTCTTGAACGTCAGCATTTCGCCGAACACGCTGGCGGTCTCCGCAAGCGTCAGCGGCGTCGGCGCCATCAGCGCGACCATTCGGCGCGGCCAGCACCTGGTGCACGCCGTGGCCCAATTCGTGCGCGAGCGTCATCACGTCGCGCGGCTTGCCCTGATAGTTGAGCAGCACGTAAGGGTGCGCCGACGGCACGGTCGGATGCGCGAATGCGCCCGGAGCCTTGCCGGGCCGCACCGGCGCGTCGATCCAGCGCTCGTCGAAGAAGCGCTCGGCGATGCCGGCCATCTTCGGCGAGAACGCGCCGTAGGCGGTGAGCACCGTGGCCTTCGCTTCCGGCCAGCCGATGCTGCGGCTCGGCGCCTTCGGCAGCGGCGCATTGCGGTCCCAGGAAGGCAGCCGCTTCTTGCCGAACCATTTGGCCTTGAGCGCATAATAGCGATGCGACAGCCGCGGATAGGCGCCGCGCACCGCCGCGACCAGCGCATCAACCACTTCGGGCTCGACGCGGTTGGAGAGATGGCGCGCCGCCGCGATGTCGTTGAAGCCGCGCCAGCGGTCGGAGATTTCCTTGTCCTTGGCGAGCGTGTTGGTGATCAGCGCGAACGTGCGCAGATTTTCCTTGAAGGTTTTCGCCAGCGCATTCGCGGCGGCCTTGCGTTTGCTTGCCGCCGAATCCTGCAACAGGTTCAGCGTCGGCTCGATGGCGAGCGACTTACCGTCGACCTTGAAACGCAAATTCGCAATCGTGCTGTCGAACATCCGGTTCCAGGCGGAATAGGCCGTCACGGATTTTTCGTGGAACAGTTGCTCGACGCGATCTTCAAGCTGGTAAGGCTTCTCCTTGCGCACGTCATCGAGCCACGGCCGGTAATGGCCGAGCGCCGGATCGGCCATCGCCGCTTCGAGTACTGCGTCGTCGATGCGATTGAGTTCGAGCGTGAAGAACAAAAGATGCGTCGAGGCCGCGGTCACGCGCTCCTGCACGTCGCCGAAAAATTTCGTGCGCGCTGGATCGATCGTGTCGCCGGCATGGATCAGGCCGGCGTACGACATCAGCCGCCCGATGAGATCGTCGATCGCCTCGCAACGCCGCACCGCCTCGGCGAGCGTTGCGCCCCCTTGCGGCGAGCGCGCCATGGCGTCGAGCTTGCCTTTGTAGGCCTCCTCGAAACTGATGCAGTCGGCGTCGGCGCGATCAAGATCGCGCTTGATGGCCGGATCGTCGAGGCCGGAATAGAGATCGTCGAGATTCCATTCGGGCAACGGCCCAAGCGATGTCTTCGTGCCGGCAGCGCCGCGCTTCGCCGGCCGCCGGGCGGCAATTTTCCTGGAACGGAGCATGCGATTTTCTGTCCTCACCTTGCGTTGATGTGGCGCAGGCGCAGGACTATCGCAAGGCCGCAAGCCGTCGCGGGCAAGCGCGGTCCGGTCAATTTCCGATATTTAACAGCCCTTTAAGGCTCCTCGGCCAAAGTGACCCGAAACGGCACAACAGGCGGCCACGCCGCCCAAATGCCGCAAACGAGTCGCCCAGCAATCGTTCAAAGCACCACCCAGAAAACCGCCCAGAAAATCGCCCAGGAAACCGATGGCCATTCTCATCGTCGACGACGACCCGGTGCAGCGCCGGCTGATCGAAGCCATGGTGCGCAAGTTCGGCTACGACGCAGTGACCGCGGACGGCGGCGACGCCGCCGCGACCCTGCTCACCGGCCCCGAGGGTTCGCGATTCGAGTGCGCGATCCTCGATCTCGTCATGCCGGACCTCGACGGCCTCGGCGTGCTGGCGCGGCTGCGCGACGCGGGCAGTCGTCATTCCGGTGATCGTGCAGACCGCCCATGGCGGCATCGACAATGTCGTTTCGGCGATGCGCGCCGGCGCATTCGATTTCGTGGTCAAGCCGGTCGGGGCGGAACGGCTGCAGGTGAGCCTCGCCAATGCGCTCAAAACGAGCGCGCTCGAAGGCGAAATCGCCCGCATCAAGCGCAGCCGCTCCGGCACGCTCGGCTTCCAGGACATCATCACCAAGAGCCCGCGCATGCTCGCCGTGCTGCGCACGGCCGAGAAGGCGGCGGCGTCGAATATTCCGGTGATCGTCGAAGGCGAATCCGGCGTCGGCAAGGAGCTGATCGCGCGCGCCATCCACGGCACCGGCGAGCGCAGCGCCAAGCCATTCATCGCCGTCAATTGCGGCGCGATCCCCGACAACCTCGTGGAATCGATCCTGTTCGGCCACGAGAAGGGCTCGTTCACCGGCGCGACCGAGCGCCATGTCGGCAAGTTCATCGAGGCGACAGGCGGCACGCTGTTCCTCGACGAGGTCGGCGAATTGCCTGCTGCGGCGCAGGTCAAGCTGCTGCGCGCCGTCCAGGAAGGCGAGGTCGAGCCGGTCGGCGCGCGCAAGCCGGTCAAGGTCGATGTCCGGCTCGTCTCGGCCACCAACCGCGATCTGATCGCGGATGTGACCGCCGGCCGCTTCCGCGAAGATCTGTTCTATCGTCTCCATGTGTTTCCGATCACGGTGCCGCCGTTGCGCGAGCGCATCGAGGACATCCCCGAACTGACGCGGCATTTCCTGGCGCGCTTCGCCGCCGAAGAGGGCAAGCCCATTCGCCTCGTCACGCCCGACGCACTCGCCCTGCTCACGGCCTTCCGCTGGCCCGGCAATGTGCGCCAGCTCGAGAATGCCATGTTCCGCGCCGTGGTGCTCGCCGAAGGCGACGCCATCAGCCCGGCCGAACTGCCTCAGGTCGCCGCCCACATCGTTCAGGACCCCTCGGCCCAACCGCCGTTCGAAGCGCTTTCGGTCGTGCCGCATCGCTCGTCGATCGTGAGCACCGACCTCGCTCCGGCGCCGCCGGCCATTGCCGCTGCCACACGCGCTGAGCCTGCTCGATGCCCAGGGCAATGTGCGCCCGATCGACGAGCTGGAAGCCGAGATCATGCGCTACGCCATCGCCCATTACCGCGGCCGGATGTCCGAGGTCGCGCGCCGACTCGGTATCGGCCGCTCGACCCTCTACCGCCGGTTGGAGACTCTTGGTCTCGCCGACGAAATGGCCGAAAATTGACGCAAAGCCGTGGCCGTTAGGCGACACGCGCTGGAAATTGGCCGACAGGCCCAGGGAATAGCGGGAGTTGGGTTGCCGGCGGCGTTGCGCTGCGAGACAAATTGCGTCAGGTCAAATAGGTTTGATGATTGGCAGCGGGTTGTATCCCGTGCCAATCTTGGGTTTTCGGGTCATACTCCGAAAGCATGTGCGATTTGCGGGCCTTAGCACGCAAGTCGGTAGGAGAAGTCGCAATGTCTGTTCTCCGTCTGGATCGGTTTCTCGCCTCGACTGCCGTGTTGCTGCTGCTGACGGCTGCCAGCAGTGCGTCTGCCGAACCCATGACGGACAAGCAGATCACCGCCGCGGTCCCGATGCCGAACACCGCCGATGTGCCGCCTCCGACCGCCAATGACGTCGACAAGGCAACGGTAAAGCAGTCCGACCCGCCGGCTTCGACGGAGACGCCTGCGCCGACCGACACCAAGGCCGCAATGCCCGCCCCTGCCGATCAGGCGACAAAGCCAGTCCCGGCCGATACGCAGACGGCAAGCTCCGGCAGCCCGCCGTACGCCCGCGCTTGCTCCCGCGGACACCGCAATCGCCGAAAAGCTTCGCGATCTCGCCAACGGCAAGTTCGATCGCCTCGTCGGCGGCAAGAAGGAACGCGGCATGATCGACGCGTTCTATTCCGGCCGCGACTACGCCCCGCTGTGGCTCACCAACGGCGTGGCCAACGACCGCGCCAAGTCGGCGATGACCTTTCTTGCCGGCGTCGCGGCCGACGGCCTCGATCCGTCCGACTATCCGGTGCCGAATTTCAAGGCCAGCAGCGATCCGGCCGTGCTCGCCGAGAACGAGCTTCAGCTCACCAATTCCGTGCTCACGTTCGCGCACCATGCGCAAATGGGCCGCGTGCACTGGTCGCGCGTCAGCGCCGACATTTCCTACACCCAGACGGCGCCGGAGCCCGCCGACGTGCTGGCCGACATGGTCGGCGCCAAGGACGTTGGCGAAGCCCTGGATGGCTTCAATCCGCAGCACCCCGGCTACAAGGCGCTCAAGGCCAAGCTTGCGGAAATTCGCGGCAACCATGGCGAGCCCGCCACGGCGCACATTGCCGGCGGCGCCATGCTCAAGGTCGGCATGCAGGATGCGCGCGTGCCGCAATTGCGCGAGCGGCTCGGCGTCAGCGGCGATGGCAACGCCTACGACAAGGCGCTGGCCGAGGCGGTGAAGAAATTCCAGCAGCAGCACAAGATCAACGCCGACCGGCACGCTGACCACGGCGACCGTCGACGCGCTCAACGGCAAGACGCCGGATCACGCGGCCGACATCATCATCGCCAACATGGAGCGCTGGCGCTGGCTGCCGCGAAACCTCGGCAAGACCTATGTGATGGTCAACATTCCCGATTTCAGGCTGCACGTGATGAATAACGGCCGTGAAGTCTGGACCACGAGGATCGTGACCGGAAAGCCCGGCATGCCGACGCCGATCATGAGCGCGGAGATGAAGTACATCACCGTCAACCCGACGTGGAATGTGCCGCCTTCGATCGTCGCCAACGAATATCTGCCGGCGCTGCAGCAGGACCCGACGGTGCTCCAGCGCATGGGCCTGCGGGTCACCCACAACCCGGATGGCTCGGTTCACATTTCCCAGCCGCCCGGCGACGGCAACGCGCTCGGCCGGCTGCGCTTCAACTTCCCCAACAAGTTCCTGGTCTATCAGCACGACACGCCCGACAAGTACCTGTTCGCGCGTGACGTGCGCGATTTCAGCCACGGCTGCATGCGGGTCCAGGATCCGGCCAAATACGCCGAGGTGCTGCTCTCGATCGTGCGCCCGAGCGACAATTACACCTCGGAGCGGCTGCACGAAGATGTTCGGTCCCAACGAGGTCGACATCCAGTTCCCGACCTTCATCCCGGTCCACCTGACCTATCAGACCGCCTTCGTCGACGATTCCGGCAAGCTGCAGTTCCGCGACGACATTTACGGCCGCGATCGGCAAGTCCTCGCCTTGCTGAAGGGCGACGAGCGCAAGGTCGCCGACATCCCGATCGAGCGGAAGGAAAACGTGGTCCGCCGCCAGGCGCTGGCCCTGCCCGACTCCGTGTTCTCGGACAACCGAGGTCAGCGGATGGCGGCGGCCGTGGCTCCGATGGCGGCGGCGGCGACAACTTCTTCGCCCGCCTGTTCGGCTTTGCGGCGGCTGCTCCGCCGCCGCCGACTCCGCGCAAGCCGGTCGGCAAGCCGCAGCACCAGACCGAAGTCCGTTAAAGCCGAACGCTCAATTTGCCGGGCTGGCTTTACCCTGGAGGCCCAGCAGGTCCGGCCAGTGGCTAGCCTCGCCGGGTCCCATCAGGCGGCGGCCTCGCTGCGAGATTTCTTAACCTCGCCCCGGGTATTGCGGTTACCGCGGCCATATTTCGCCACACTCTGCCGTTAGCCATATTGAGGTCGGGGGTGGGGCTAGCTGTAAGTTCGCGTTAACCCTTCCCAATAACACTGCGTTAGCCATACCCGCCACGGGGATTCTGTGTGTCGGCGGGTATTGCAACTCTCCGCCGCTGCTCAGCGGCGGCGGGTGTTGTTGTCGGTCAACGGTTCAACGCGAGATCGCCAGTGCTTGTTGGTAAAGCGCGACGACTATCCGCTTATTCTGTTGCCGTCCGTGCCGGCTATTGCGCTGGAATCGCTGCGCTTTTTCTCCTGATCGGCTCGAGAGCGCTGCAGAACGCGATCGCCGAAGGCGACACGCGCACGATCTACGATGCACCACATCCATACCGACGAAGACATCACCATCACCTACAAGCGCAACGGTCGTTACGACGAGGATGCGCTCAAGAAGCTCAACTGGTTCCTGCGCGACTGGCGCAAGGAAGCAGAGACCAAGATGGACCCGCTCCTCATCGACCTGGTGTGGGAGGTCCAGCGCGAGGTCGGCAGCAAGGAGCCGATCTGGGTGGTGTGCGGATACCGCTCGCCGGCGACCAACTCCATGCTCCGCCGCCGCAGCCGCGGCGTCGCCAAGTTCAGCCAGCACATGCTCGGCCATGCGATGGATTTTTACATTCCCGGCGCATCGCTCGAGCAGATTCGCATTGCCGGTCTGCGCTTGCAGCGCGGCGGTGTCGGCTTTTACCCCACGTCCGGCTCGCCGTTCGTGCACCTCGATACCGGCAGCGTGCGCCATTGGCCGCGCATGACGCATGACCAGCTCGTGCGCGTGTTCCCCAACGGCCGCACCGTGCATATCCCAAGCGACGGCCATCCGCTGGCCGGCTATCAGCTCGCACTCGCCGACATCAGCAAGCGCGGCGGCAGCCCTTCCGGTCCCTCGCTTGAAGCCGCGCGCGAAGCCGGCGTGAATATCGCCAGCGCCGAGCGGCCGACGCAGAATCCGTTCGCCAAGCTGTTTGGCCTCGGCTCGAAGTCGGACGAGGACGAAGACGCCGATACGGCCACCCCAGCGATCACCGCTGCAGCCGAGCCGACTCCGGCGGCGCCACGCGCGAAAGCCGCGAAGCCCACCGTCGTCGCCGCGCTTGAGCGCAGCGCTGAAAAGGAAAAGACGGCCGCGAAGCCAGGCAAGGCGGAGAGCAAGTCCGAGAGCAAGCCGGAGAAGAAGGCGCCGGCCCCGGCCGCCCGCGAAGAGGCCAAGACCACACCGATCCACGTTGCTGCCGCTGCCATGACGGCCATGCCCGTTCGCATTTCTTCAATTCCGGTCGCGCCGGCCCGCCCTGCGCAGGCCGCGAGCCTCGCCGTCAAGTCCCCATCCGCCAACGACGTCATCGCCCAGCGCGGCTTTTGGCAGGGCCTGCCCGACGGCATGATCGCCGCACAACCGGCCGCAGGCGACGCCACAACGGCGCCAGCCGGACCGGCGCGCGCGCATCGCATGGAAACCGCGAGCGCCGATCCCGATCTCACCGGCACGCTGTCGCCATGGGCAAAGGGTAGCGAGGATCGCGTTTCGCCTGACCTCGCGCTCGCCTATGCGGCGCAGCCCGCCCAGGAGCCGATATCGCGCGCGACGCCGCCGATGGGTGCGCGCGCCGGCTCCGCGAACAGCAGAGCAATCACCGCCAAGCGCGCCGCATCGCGGACTTCGATCCCGCACGTGCAATCGTTGCTGGCAATTTCCGGCAGGGCCGGCACGCACCACAACAATCCATGGATGCGCGCCATCGTGATGTCGCCGAGCGTGCACGAATACCTGACCATCACCATGCTCGGCCCGCACGACTTCCGCGGTCTCGAACCGATGATGCGCAAGCCGGCGAGCTCGGTGATGATGACGTTCTCCGCCGATCCGATGCTCGGACTTGAGCACGAACATTTCAGCGGCAGCGCGGTGGTCTTCGTCTCGACCGTAACCTACACGACCCGCACCGCCGCGCTGCAATAGGCGGGCCGTCGTCATTCCGGGGCGACGCGCAGCGTCGAGCCCGGAATCCATAATCACAAGACTGGCAGTTGAAGCGCAGCACGTTCAATCTGCGTGCGCGCGGGTTATGGATTCCGGGCTCGCGGGCGAGAGCCCGCGCCCCGGAATGACAGATAGCGATTCAGCCCAACAGCATGCCGAGCGCGTGCAGGTAGGTTTCGAGAATGGCCTCCTGCTCCTTGCGCTGCTCGACGTCCTGTTTGCGCAGCCGCACCACGGTGCGCAACGCCTTGACGTCGAAGCCGTTGACCTTGGCCTCGCCATAGACGTCGCGGATGTCGTCGGCGATCGCCTTCTTTTCTTCTTCCAGACGTTCCACGCGTTCGACCAGGGCCTTGAGCTGGTCCTTGGCGAATCGATGGGCGACTTCTTCGTCTTTGACGGCGGCAGCGGTGGCCATCGGGCACTCCTCGCGATCACAGGGATCACGAGGTTTCGGAATTGGACGCGCTCAGGTCAAGGCGCGCGCCCATTCATCCACAGCACTGCACAGGATCGCGCGCCGGGTGCGCGGCATCAATGCTTTTGACTTGATTTTTCGAACGCCGCCTTTTGCGCGGGCGACGCATCCTTCTGATGTTTGGCGCGCCATTCCTCGAACGGCATGCCGTAGACGATCTCGCGGCTCTCGTCCTTGCTCATCGGCAGGCCTTTGGCGTCAGCCGCGTCCTTCATCCAGTTCGACAGGCAATTGCGGCAGAAGCCGGCGAGATTCATCATGTCGATGTTCTGCACGTCGGTGCGCGAGCGCAGATGCTCGACGAGACGGCGGTAGACCGCAGCTTCGAGCTCGGTGCGGGTCTTGTCGTCCAGTTTCTCGTCCATGGCCATGATGTCCTCCGCGGCTTATAGGAAAGATAAAGGCGCGGACGGCGCGTTGCCATAGGCCGGGCGCAAGAGATTACCGCAAGCGATTCATGACCGGTACGCCGCGACAATTGCTCGAATCGCTGTTCCGTGCCGCGGTCGCCGCAGCGCATCCTTCGACCTGCCTGCCGCCGCATCTTCCGGAACCGCCGAACGACCGGCCGGCTCATCATCCTCGCCGCCGGCAAGGCCGCCGGTTCCATGACCGAGGTGGCCGAAGCACATTATCTCCATGCCTCTCGCCTGCCGGAAAATCGGCTCAGCGGCGTCGCCGTCACGCGGCACGGCTACGGCCGGCCGACCCGGCTCATTCCGGTCATCGAGGCCGGCCATCCGGTCCCGGACGATGCCGGGCTCAAAGGCGCGGCGCGCGCGCTGGAACTCGCGGACGCGCGCGGCGGCAGGCGATCTCGTGCTGGTGCTGCTCTCGGGCGGCGCTTCGGCCAACTGGATCGCGCCTGCTGCCGGCCTCACGCTGGCGCAGAAGCAGGCCGTGACGCGGGCGCTGCTTTCCTCCGGCGCGGCGATCGGCGAGATGAACACGCTGCGCAAGCATCTCTCGCGCATCAAGGGCGGCCGTCTGGCGCAGCGCGCGCATCCCGCGCGCGTCGTCACGCTCGCCATCTCCGACGTGCCCGGCGACGATCCCGCGGTGATCGGCTCCGGCCCGACCGTGCCGGACCCCACGACGCTCGCCGACGCCCGCGCCATCGTCGCGCGCTACCGGCTCGACCTGCCGGACGCCGTTTCCCGCGCGCTCGCCGACGCCGCCAACGAGACGCCGAAGCCCGGCGATGCCATTTTCGCCAACACCACGTTTGCGATCATTGCGCGGCAGGCCGACGCGCTTGCCGCCGCCGAGGCCAAGGTGCGGGCGGCAGGCTTCGACTGCCTGTCGCTCGGCGAGCGTGTGCAGGGCGAGGCGCGCGAGGTCGCCGCCGATCACGCGAAGATCGCCCGCCAGCTCCAGGCGGAGGGACGCCGCATCGTCGTCCTGTCGGGCGGCGAGCTCACCGTCACCCTGCGCGGCAAGGGGCGCGGCGGCCCCAATCAGGAATATGCGCTGGCGCTCGCCATCGGCCTCGGCGGCGCCCCCGGCATCGCGGGCTTCGCCGCCGACACCGACGGCACCGATGGCGGCGGCGGACGCCCGGACGATCCGGCGGGCGCCTTCGTCGACGCCACCACCCTCGGCCGCGCCCGCGGCCGTGGCCTCGATCCGGCCGCGTTTCTCGCCGACAACGATTCCACCGGGTTTTTCAGCGCCATAGGCGACTTGTTCGTGCCCGGCCCGACCTTTACCAACGTCACCGACTTTCGCGCCATTGTCGTTGACAGGCCCTAGGCATTGACGCCGAATCCGTACGCGATTATGAGGCCCACCACCTTGCTTCGCCCGGCCCTCCAAGCCCTGGCAGTCGGCGCAGTGCTCATGTTCGCGCTGATGGCCTCGGCGCGCCCGGCGGCGGCCGATTTCCGCGTCTGCAACAACACCGGCGGCCGGATCGGCATCGCGATGGGCTACAAGGAAGGCGAGGGCTGGACCACCGAGGGCTGGTGGAACATTTCGGCGCGGACCTGCGAAAGCCTGCTCAAGGGTAGCTTTGGTCGCCCGCTACTACTATCTCTACGCCATCGACTACGACCGCGGCGGCGAATGGTCCGGACACGCTTTCATGTGCACGCGCGACAAGGAATTCACCATCAAGGGCATCGGCGACTGCCTCGCCCGCGGCTTCGACCGCACCGGCTTCTTCGAAGTCGACACCGGCGAGCAGCGCGCCTGGACCGTGCAACTCACCGAATCGAGCGAGCAGCCGGCGCAACGCCCGTTGCCGCCGGGCAATCCGCTGACGCCGAATCCGCCAGGCGGTGCGGCAGGCGCCTGCGCGCTCCGACCGGAAAGCAAAACCGATGAGACGGCAGCGCCGCACCAAGATCGTCGCGACGCTCGGGCCGGCCTCGTCGGACCGCGCCGTCATCGCGAAGCTGTTCGCGGCCGGCGCCGACGTGTTCCGCATCAACATGAGCCACACCAACCACGACAAGATGCGCGAGCTCGTCACCACGATCCGCGCGGTCGAGGCCGAGTTCGGGCGGCCGATCGGCATCCTGGTCGACCTGCAGGGCCCCAAGCTGAGGCTCGGCACCTTCAAGGATGGCGGCGCCGACCATCGTCAATGGCCAGACCTTTACGCTCGACAACGACAAGGCGCCCGGCGACGCCACCCGGGTCAACCTGCCGCATCCGGAAATCTTTGCCGGCATCAAGCCCGGCCACGTGCTGCTGATCGACGACGGCAAGCTGCGCCTCGTCGCCACCGAAACGAGCGAGCAAAGCATCGTCACGCGCGTCGAGGTCGGCGGCAAGGTTTCGAACCGCAAGGGCGTCAGCCTGCCCGACACGGTCGTGCCGCTGGCGGCGCTGGAGCCGAAGGACCGCGCCGATCTCGAAGCCGCGCTCGAAACCGGCATCGACTGGGTGGCGCTGTCGTTCATCCAGCGGCCCGAGGACATCGCCGAGGCGAAGAAGATCACACGCGGGCGCGCGGCCGTCATGGCCAAGATCGAGAAGCCGCAGGCGGTGACGCGGCTCGCCGACATCCTCGATCTCGCCGACGCGCTGATGGTGGCGCGCGGCGACCTTGGCGTGGAAATGCCGCTGGAACGGGTCCCCGGCGTGCAAAAGGAAATGACGCGCATGTGCCGGCGCGCCGGCAAGCCTGTCGTGGTGGCGACGCAGATGCTCGAATCGATGATCTCGAGCCCGGTGCCGACGCGCGCCGAGGTGTCCGACGTCGCCACTGCCATCTTCGACGGCGCCGATGCCGTCATGTTGTCGGCGGAGTTGGCGTCCGGGCAGTTCCCGGTCGAAGCCGTCGCCACCATGAACCGCATCGCCGAGGAGGTGGAGAAGGATCCGATCTACCTCACGACCATCCACGTGCTGCACACCGAGCCCGAAGCGACCGGCGCCGATGCCATCGCGACCGGCGCGCGCCAGGTGGCGGAGACGCTCGAACTCTCGGCCATCGCCTGCTGGACATTCTCAGGCTCGACCGCGTTGCGGGTTTCGCGCGAGCGGCCGAAGCCGCCCATCGTCGCCATCTCGCCGAACGTGGCGACGGGACGGCGCCTGTCGGTCGCCTGGGGCATCCACTGCGTCGTCGCCGAAGACGCGCGCGACCAGGACGACATGGTCGAGCGCGCCTGCCAGATCACGTTCCGGGACGGCTTCGCCAAAGCCGGCCAGCGCGTCATCATCGTCGCCGGCGTGCCGCTCGGCACACCCGGCGCCACCAACATGATGCGCATCGCCTTCGTCGGCTCCAAGCGGCGGCGAGTTGTGATGAGGGCGTGCGCTCTTTAATTGACGTCGATAGGCCGCAACCTCCGCTTTGCTTTGAAAGCGGGCATTCGTTGCTTTGGCTGGCATGTCTGCTTTGGGGCCAACAGCCGACGTGAGCCGGTGCAGCAAGACAGCCCTTTATTCGATCACTTCGTCGGCGCGGCCGAGCAACGTCGGCGGGACTAGTCGAGGCCGAGCGCCTGGGCGGTGGTTAGGTTGATGACGAGATCGAACTTGGTCGGCTGCTCGACCGGAATGTCGCCCGGCTTCGCCCCGCGCAGAATTTTATCGACCATGCCGGCAGCGCGGCTCCACATTTGCGGCCAGTTCGGCCCATAAGACAGCAGACCCCCCGCTTCCACGTACTCCCGCACGCGTACATGGTCGGCAGTCGCGCACCCGCCGCCAGGATATTGATGCGAATCCGATTGACGAACAGAACTGGATTGGGAAAGACGTAGATCGCCTGCGCACGGCTCCTGATCAACTCAAAAGCGGGAGCAATTTCCCCTGCTCGCCGGATTTCGAATGGAATCAGTTCGAGACCAAGCGTGCGGGCCGCCGTGCTGACTTCGTCAAACTCCACGGCGCTGAAGGGATTGCCGGGCTCGAACAGGACTGCCAACCGGCGCAGACCGGGCACGAACTCGCTCAGGATTTCGAGGCGCTTCCCGGCAGTATCGGGATGCTGACTCGACAGTCCGGTAACGTTTCCGCCTGGGCGCGCCAGACTTTCGACGATGCCGGTGCCAACTGGATCTCCCGCGGTTGCGAAAACGATCGGGATCACCGATGTCGCCTGCTTGGCCGCGAGCGGCGGGAGAGTGTTGTGCGTAACTATCACATCGACCTTGAGCCGGACGAACTCGGCGGCGATCTCGGCAAATCGCTCGCTGCGTCCCTCGGCCCAGCGATATTCGATCGTGAGATTGCGGCCCTCGCTCCAGCCCAACTCACGCAATCGCTGGACAAAGGCGGCGGTCCATTCGCTCTGTGCCGCTGCCGTCCCCGAGCCCAGCAAGCCCATGAGCGCGGGTTTGCTCCGCTGCGCGTGTGCCGCGAGCGGCCACGCTGCCGCGCCGCCGACGAGCAGCGTGATGAACTCGCGCCGTTTCACTGCCAGCGCCTCCCGTGCTTACGACCGTAAGGATAGCACGCCTTAGACCGGCGGGAGACTGCTGCGCTGCGGGATTTCGCCCGGCGAAGACGCGCGCGATCAGGACGGCGCGCCTCGCGAATGCATCGCTGCGGCCGGTGCCGACACTTTGCGCATGCGGTTGAGCGCTAGCGCTCAGAAGCGCGCTTGAAGACCAACGCTTATTCCCTGGACGTAGAAGTCGGTGGTCTTGTCGAGCCGCTGCGGGTAAGCGAGGCTCGTGCTAAGCGGATCTTCCTGAAAAAATTGACCCTTCACCAGATTGCGATCGATCTGGTCGGTCGGCCGCACCACGTTGCTCCAGTAGAGAAAGTCGTAGGCGACGGTCACTCTTATGGTCGGCGTGATGTCGTAGCCCAGCTTGACTTGCGCCTCCGGGACAACCGCAAACTTGTTCGATGACGTCACGCCTGAGTTCGCCGGCGTCGCGAATATCCCATAGGGTCCGCTCGACGCGAGGAAAAAATTAGCGGCCTGGTAGGAGC
Source organism: uncultured Alphaproteobacteria bacterium (assembly GCA_963730645.1). Lineage (GTDB taxonomy): Bacteria > Pseudomonadota > Alphaproteobacteria > Rhizobiales > Xanthobacteraceae > BOG-931. The sequence continues at coordinate 233,732 of CAVSSN010000001.1, forward strand.
CGGAGATGTCGATCGTCTCATGGTTTATACCAAGAGACGTCGACAACGTCGTTTCGAGCGAGAACGGCCCGTACGTGCCGCGTCCGCGCAGACCGATGAGAGCGCCGTAGAATTGGTTCCGCGTGGCGAAGTTGTCGTTGGTAGATCCGGACTGGCCGGCAAAGGGTGATCCGCTGATGCCCGCGAGGGTGGTCAGTCATATTGAAGTCTTCGTTCAGGTTCAGATAGCGAAAGCCGCCCAATGCGGACACTTCCCAGGTCGGAGTGCGGATGAAGTTCAATGACCGCGTTGGCGTGCAGGCCCCACAAATCCAAGGTGTTCTTGATGGCGACCGATCCAACCAGGTGGTTAGGGATCGCAACCGGCGAGCGATCTTCGCCTACTCCGGTGCCGCAAAATAATGCCCCAAATCCGCACGCGCCTTCCGGCAGGTAGAGGATAGGCATTGTACTCCGGAACGGACAATCCGGGCGAACCGGCGGAGTTCGAACTCACGTTATAATCGGCTTCCGCCTTCTGCAGCCCAAAGCCGCCGGCTTCGACCGCAAGATGCTGCACATCATCGAGCCAATAGCCGAGCCACAATCGGCCGCCAGACAACGGATTGAAATTCTGCGTGTCGTTGCCGCCGCCCGCAGGAGCGAACCCCGCGCCGTACAGGATCGTCGTTTGGCTGCTGTTATCGATACCCCAGTGGTTAGAGCTCGGCCCCGTGCTAACGAGCGGCACCGACAGCGGTGCGCCCTTGACCCACCACAGCAGGTAATCCGCGCCGGCGTAGAAGCGTTGCTTGGACTCGGGTGCCCCGACTTGTAGATGTTGTAGAGCGGACTTGACGAAGCCGACGCCGGGGTTGGGTCGAGCTTATAGTTCAAGCCGATTTCGGCGATCTGGATGCGCTGCCTGATATTCTCATCGATCGGCGATACGACGGTGGTGGTGGGAGTGAACGTGGTGTGCTGCCAGCCAAAGTCCAGATACTGGTATTCGGCCCTTACCGACCATTGCGGCGTCAGCGCATATTCCACCCCGGCTCCCAGCATGTAGCCGAACCGGTTTACGGTCGCCGCATCCACCATCGTACCCGATGTCACGGTCACCGGCGGAGGCGAACCATTGCCGACTGTGAACGTCGAGTTGGTGAGGACCGAATACTTATCGTGGGCCCAGGCGCCGCCTGCTTTGCCGTAGACCAGCAGTCGGTCCCAGGCATAGCCGAGGCGTCCGCCCAAGACGCCGACGAAATCGGTGTCGGTTTGATTGATGTTGGAATAGTTCGGATCCTTGTTCGATCCTTTGAGACTGGTCCAGCTGACCTCGCCCTCGACGCCCAGCACCCAGTTCTTGATCTGATAATTGTAGCCGATCTGCGCACCGGCCAGCCAACCCGACGCCGAATTCGATCCGGCGGAAACGTCGAGCGGGCCGAGGGTTGGACCCTGGTAGCCGGTCAGTTGGGCGGCTCGCAAGCCCGCCGGCGAATTCGGGAAGACGCCCTGGAACGGGGTGCCGGTTGGTTGCTGCGCGACGGAATTGATCGAATCGCTGGGAAAGAACCAGTCGTTATTGGACCACGCACCACCGACATGCCCACCGACATACAGGCCGGTCCAACTGTACGCTGGCGCGGCTACCGGTGCCTTGTAGACCGGCTGAAGATCTGCGGCGAACGCACTTCCTGACGCCGCAACCACTCCCAATGCCGCGTTGCAAATCCGTTTCATTGCAGTCGCTCCCTCTGAGAACGGACGTTAACATTAAATTAACCCTAACATTGTGCCCTCCAGGCCACAGTGGATTGAAAATTGCCGTCCGTAGCCATCACGCTGCGAGCGACGTGCTGCGCCGGAACCCAATCACCGGGATCGCCGGCTGCTGCGCGCGTGCCGCGAGCGGCCAAGCCGTAGCGCTGCCGAGCAGCGTGCTTTGGCCAAAAGCAGACATGGGTGGCGAAGGTATTAGCCCTCACTTTTGGATGCCGGTTTGCGGCTAAATCGAAAATTGCAATACGGCGCACCCTGCGCAAGAGTCTGAGTGCGTTCCAAATGAATGCCTCTCAGGTCATAGGCCGCGAAATCGAGCCCGCAGATATGGGGAAGGATTTCCCGATCCCCATGCTTGGCCGCGAATTTGCAAAACCCGCAGGCGCGATAGTTGACGCCAAACTCGAAGGTGTCACCCGGGCCGGGTTCAACAAAATCGTACACAAAATCGCCCTGGTGTTTTTGTTCGTGACTGCACGCGGCCTGCTCGCGAATGAGTGCCTTATTGTCGTCGGACATAAATTTCCGGCCCGCTTCCAACCGTTCCGCCTCAGACACGGTCAGCATGTGACGTTTGAAGCTTTCAAGTTCCAGCTCTGCGATCAGATCTTTGGGCACACCTCGCCGCTGCAGTACACGGCCGATCGCCATAAATCCGAGCAGACGCATAAAGAAATCGGACATTCGGCTTTCCGCGCCGCCGACATAAGGCATCTGAGTGAGTACGACTTCAAACTCCTGCATCATGTCGCTTTTGACCGACGCAGTGTCCGTTATATTCAAATGTTGCTGGAGCAAATCCTCGATGAGGTCCAGACGCGTGCGCATCGAAGCCTCCATCTCGGATCGATGGGATTCATAATATGGATGGACTTCTGGCATTCCCGCGTCTCCGGGCGCTTCCAACTATCACCCTCCACTGTAGCACGACCTGAAATGCCCGCTTCGGGTTGCAAATAATTCCCCGCAACTGTCATAAAAGCACGGCATAAGCACCCACCAGCGTTGAATTTCAGCGAATACAATTGTTGCCTGGCCGTTCAATGTGATAGCCTGCAAACGAGTTTCCTTCGTGGCTTGGTCACTCTGTGGGGAGTTTGACCGGTGCAGGAAGTGCGAATTGACGATATGTTCAACGACATATCGCTGCGCGCCGTCGAGGCGCGCCGTGTCGTTTGTGCACGCATTTTTTATTCCAGCTTTGCCGGCGTTGTCCGCTACGGGCCGCTGAAGGGCCTGAAAATCAACGACGACCCGTACTGGGGACCTGGCGACTGGACGCCCAAACTGTTCGGTCTCTACGAACAGGAAATCCTGCAAGCGATCGCCAAGCTCAAAGGCAAGTTTCGTTACTTCATCAATTTGGGCGCTGCTGACGGCTACTACGGTGTGGGCCTCGCAGCCGCGGGCATCTGCGAACAATCCATATGCTTCGAGACGTCGGATCGCGGTCGCGAAGCCATCGGCAAGACCGCACAGTGGAACGCGGTCACCAACAAGGTGAAAATCCACGGCACAGCCGATGGCAATTTACCCCGCGTGCTGGCAGGACTCGGGATCGACCCGAAGGATTGCCTCATCCTGTCCGACATCGAAGGCGCGGAGTTTTCGCTTTTCACGCCGGAAAACCTGTCGGCGCTTCGTCGCGCGCACATGATCATCGAAATGCATGCCTTCATGTTTCCGGACGGCGCGGCACAGGAGCAAAAACTGACGGCGGCCGCCCAGAGATTTTTCAACACGGACATCATCAGAACCGGCGCACGCGATCTGTCGTCGTTCCGCGAGCTCGATGTCGTGCACGATTCGGACCGATGGCTGATCTGCTCGGAAGGCCGGCCGACCTCGATGAACTGGCTGTCGCTGACGCCGAAACCGGACGCGTGACGAATTTACGCGCTTGTTCGGCCTGCGATCGCATCGATCTCAGCGACAATCCGATCCGCCGCAGCATGTTGCAGCATGTGGCCGATGCCGGGGAGCACGATGAGCTTGGCGTGCGGCACCGCGGCGCGCGAGCGCCATCGAATGGGTTTTGGCCGAAACCGTATTATCGCGGTCGCCGGTGATGATGACGGTCGGCGGCGCAAGCGTCGGATAGCGCACGACCTGGCGCGCCAGGAACGCCTTGAGGTGGGAGAGATCGTGGGCGTTGGCGAGGAACTGCGTCGGCCGCAACACCAGCAGCGAGGCCGCGCGCCTGCACATAATGCGGCGGCGGCTGCTGCGGCAGGCGACACCGTGCGCAAGGCGGGCCCGAGCATCACGGCGCCGAACGGCAGCGCCAGCGTCTGCGCGAACAGCCAGCCGGCGAACGGGATCGACACCAGATCGTAGAACCATGTCAGGCGGCGCTGCCACGGATGGGTCGGCGGCGCCAGCAGAATGAGATTGGCGACGCGCTCGGGATAATCGAGCGCAAACGTCAGCGCCAGCGCGCCGCCCCATGAATGGCCCAGCACGATTGCGCGATCGACGCCGAGCCGGTCGAGCACATCGCGCAGCACCTGCTGCCTGATAGGCCGGCGAACTGCCCTGCCCGGCCGGCCGTTCGCTCCAGCCGAGACCCGGCCGGTCGATCATGATGACGCGACGCTGCACGGCGAGACGCTCGCCGAGCGCGAGCCGCATGTCTTCGAGATTGCAGCTCGCGCCATGGATGAGCACGATCGGCAACACGGCTTCGCCGCCGTCGCGGCCGAGTTCGACGATGTGCTGACGCTGACCGCTGATGTCGATGAAACGTCCGGCTGGCGGATGCGCCCGTTCAATCAGCAGCACGCCGAGGCGCGTGACGACGACCGCCGCGACGATGCAGGCCGCAATAATGGCAAGCGGATGGTCGTCATCGCGCAAGCGGGGACCAGCTTCGATCCGCGCCAATTGACTGATTCCGCTCGCGGGAATGAGCGGAGAATGACCAGAAGCACAGCCGAAGATCAAGTCAGATGTCGCGCCCTTCGACCTTCTCGGTCAGTGTCTTCACGACGTCGGGGATGTGCGCGAGGTGCGGATGCACTTCGAGCGCCTTGCGATAGGCCTCGAGCGCGTGCTTGTCGTCGCCGATATCCTGCATGATCAGGCCGAGGCCGGCGAGCGCGCCGAAATGGCGCGGTTCGCGCGCCAGCACTTGCCGGATATCGGCAAGCGAATGCGCGAAATCCTTCTTCATGTAGTACACGGTCGCGCGCCGGTTCCAGGCTTCGACGTAGTCCGGTTTGATCTCGATGACGGCGTCGAGCAGCTTGATGGCGAGGTCGTAATCCTTGGAATCGGTCGCGGATTTCACCCGGCTCATGAGCAGATTGCAGGTGTCGCTGCCGGACGAGATCCACAGCGTCCAGATGCGATCCTCGATCGCCTTGGCGCTGGTATCGTCCGGCGCGATCTTGAGCGCCTGGAACAGGGTGTCGAGATTGTGGGTGCGGTCGCCGCGCAGCGATTTCGGCAGGTCGCTCGGCGGCTCGATCCAGTCGTGGCTACGCGGGTTCTGCGCCCACACGGGCGATGATGCGAATGCGCCGACCGTCAGGACCGCGCCGAGAACGAGCAGGGTGAATCGTTTGGCCATGCGGTGAATTTAAGCCGCTGCCGCGTCAGCGCAATATCAAGATATCGTCAGGGGGTCCGCGCGGCCGGAATGGCTCGGCCGCCGCCGTTCGGTCACCTAGCCTTGGCGGGCCTTGAACCGCTTCTGGGTCTTGTTGATGACATAGACCCGGCCCTTGCGCCGCACGATGCGGTTGTCGCGATGGCGGCCGCGCAGCGATTTCAAGGAGTTACGGACTTTCATGAGACATTTCCCTGGTTGCGCGGTTGATACGGAGGCGGCTTGCGCTTGTCAATGACAGCGCCGCGGGCCATCCCGGTGGCGCACCGTGGATCGATGCGAGGGCAATCGCGTGGCGACATTGCGGGTCATTTCGGGCGTCGGCGTGAAGGGGCCGGCCTGTTTCCTGGTCGAAGTGGACGGCAAGCGCCTCATGCTCGACCTCGGCGAAGGACCGCCGCCGGGCCTGCTGCCGAACGTCGACGACATCGGCAACATCGACGCGCTGGTGCTGAGCCACGGCCACAAGGACCATGTCGGCGGCCTGCCGCTGCTGGCGAAGCTTGGCAATCCGCCGGTCTACGCCACCGACATCGTCGCGCGCGGACTGCGAGACGTTGCCGTGCGGCCGCTGCCCGTCGGCGGCAGCGCCGAAGTGCTGGGCATCGCGGTGCAGACCGGCCGCAACGGCCACGCGCCAGGCGGCATCTGGCTGCGCTTCGCCATCGGCGACGGCCTGCTCTACACCGGGGACTATGCGACGGAATCGATCCTCTACGCCTACGACCTGCCGCCTGCGGCCGGCACGGTGCTGCTCGACTGCTCCTATGGCGGCAGCTACGAAAAGGCGCTTTCGGATTGCTGGGACAACCTCGCGCCGCTGGTGGCGCGCGGGCCGCTGCTGCTGCCGGCGCCGGCCAACGGCCGCGGGCCGGAGATCGCGCTCATGCTCGCGCGTCGTGGCCGCAAGGACATCTTCGTCGACGATGCCATGCAGGCGGCGCTGCGCCGGCTCGCGGACAGCGAAAGCGCATCGTTGCGCACCGGTGTCGGCGACGAGATCAAACGCCTCGCCGACAGGGCGAAGCCGATCGACGGCGCACAGGGCGTGATGCTGGCGGCCTCGGCGGACGGCACGTCGGGCGCGACCGCGCGCCTGCTGGCGCAATGGGAGCACGCGGACGAGCCGGCGATCGTATTCACCGGCTACGTCCCGCCCGGCACGCCCGCCGACCGCCTGATCAAGGCCGGCCGCGCGCAATTCGTGCGCTGGAACGTGCACCCGCGACTTTCCGACACCGTCGCCACGGTGCGTGCCGTGCAGGCGAGGACGGTGATCCCCGCCTTCTGCGACCGCGCGCAGCTTGCGCCGTTGTCCGCTGCGCTCGCGCCCGCGAAGGTGACAATGGATACGACGGTGGAAATTTGACCTCGTAAGATCACCTCTCCCCGCGTGCGGGGGAGGTGCCGCGCGAAGCGCGCGGATGAGGCTCGTGGCTCGTCGATGCCGAAGCGAAATTACTGGCACGCCTCGAGCGAGCCAGGCCCCCTCACGCCCAGACCCTCTCCCCGCTTCGCGGGGGAGGGAGCAGTGTCACCGCACCTGTTCGCCGCGGACGCGGGGGTGGCCGATGCCGAGCGGCTTGGCATCGAGCAGGATGATTGCCATGCGCGCCGTCTCCGTGCCGCGATTGGACCAGGCGTGGTTGGTGCCGCGCTGGACCATGATGTCGCCGGCCTTCAGCTTCACGGTCGAGTCGTCCATGTCCATGTCCATCTCGCCCGCAAGCACGGCGATGTAGTCGATGGTCTCGGTGCGATGCATTTCGGACGACACGCCCGGCGCAAATTCCATCACGATGAAGCGCGTGCCATTGACCGGCGGCGCGGTGCCGAGCATGCGCGCGCCCATGTCCTCGGCATCCTCGCCGATCGCGATGTCCGCCGGCATCTCGTCGCTGCACCACATCAGCGTCGACGAAACGCCCTCGCGCGGCGTCTTGGTATTTTTCGCCGGACCGTCGTCGATGACCTTGGCGACGTTTTTCTTGTCGTGGCCGGTGACGATGCGCCGGATCGGTTTCAATGCCATCTGCACTCTCCAGGTTAAGATCTTGAATCGCGGAAACAATGCCAGCGCGTTGTCGCGCTCGACGGCGCGTAGCAGCTCGCCCGAAAGCTTGACCTCGGCGAGCCCGCTGTTGGCGTCGGCAATCGTGAGATACGGGAAATCTGTGCCGTAAAGCAGATGCGACGGCGAGGTGACGCTGATCGTGGCGTTGATCGAGGCCACGCTCGTTGTGCCGGCGGTGTCGGTGTAGAGCCGCTTGAGCGTCGCCGGGATGCCGTCCGGGATTTTCTCCTTGAGCCCCTTGTATTCGTTGCCGAGCAGATCGATGCGCCCCGCCAGCATCGGCATCGCGCCGCCGCCATGGGAGAAGATGAAACGGATGTCGGGACAGCGCGAGAACGTGCCGCTGAAGAGCAGGCTGACGATGGTGCGCGTGGTGTCGTAGGGAAATTCGAGCAGGTTGGTGCGGATGCCGGGCATCACGTGGCCGCAGCACGGTGACAGCGCGGGATGCACGTAGACGATGGCCTTGCGGCGATTGAGCTCGTCGAAGAACGGCGCGAATGCCGCATCGCCGAGAAATTTGCCGTCGTAGTTGGAGTGCAGGCCGATGCCGTCGGCCTTGAGCGTATCGAGCGCGTGCTCGACCTCCTTGAGGCTGCCGTCGACGTCGGGCGGCGCCATCATGGCGAAGAAGCCCATGCGCGAGCGGTGGTCGCGCACCAGGCCGGCGGCATGATCGTTCCACGCGCGCATGATCGCACGCGCGCCCTCGACATTGCCGAACCACGCGCCCGGCGACGGCGAGGAGGTCACGGCGGCGGCAACGCCATCGCGGTCGAGCGCCTCGATCATGACCGAAGGCGTCCATTCCTTGAGCGACGGCGGCGGCTTGAGATGACCCCAGGCCGGGTTGAGCTTCTCCTGCAGGTCGAGCACCTCGCGCGGGAAGATGTGGTGGTGCACGTCGATGCGCGACGGCGCCTCGGCCCTGGCCGCGGGCAGGACCGCGCTGGCGCCGAGCGCCGCGAGGCCGCCGATGAATCCGCGCCGGGACGTGCAGCACGGGCATGTTGTGCGCAGCTTCATGTGATCCTCCATCGTTCTTGCTTCTCCCTCTCCCGCGCGCGGGGAGAGGTCGGGGTGAGGGGCGTCTCCGCGGGTCAGAATCGCGGAGGGCCCTACCCGCCGCGCCATAGCGCGTCGAAGACGCGCGTGAGCGCTTGGCGCGACGACCTCTCCCGCACGCGGGGAGAGGTGCTCATATGTCGAAGTGTATGCGGCCGAATGACCAGAGGATATTTGCATGCGCCACGCCGAGCCCATAACCTCCGCGGCGGGAGGAAACCATGGCATTCACCGCCACGACGATCGACGTCAACGGCGCCAGGCTCGCGCTGCGCCGGGGCGGCAAGGGCGAGCCGCTGCTTTATCTCCACGGCACCGACGGGCTCGCCGAATGGCCCGCTTTGCTCGATCGCCTCGCCCAAAGCTTCGACGTCATCGCGCCCGACCATCCGGGGTTCGGCGCGACAGAAGTGCCGGATTTCATCGATGACGTTTCCGACCTCGCCTATTTCTACCTCGACGCCCTCGCGGCGCTGAAGCTCACCGGGGTGCACGTCGTCGGCCAGTCGCTCGGCGGCTGGATCGGGCTCGAAATGGCGGTGCGCTCGACGCAGCGCCTGCGCACGCTGACGCTCATCTCCGCGGCCGGCATCCATGTGAAGGGTTCTTCCAAGACCGACATTTTCATCATCGATCCCACGGAGCTGGCGCAACTGTCCTACGCCGACGAAAAACTCGGCAAGGCCGCGGCTGCGCGCATCGCGGAGGAAAAATTCAGCGACACCGCCGTGCTCAACCGCATCGCCAGCGCGCGCTACGGCTGGCAGCCGCGCTTCTTCAATCCGCGGCTGGAGCGCTGGCTGCACCGCGTCGACGTGCCGACCCACATCATCTGGGGCGACGCCGACCGCGTCATTCCGCCGGTCTATGCCGCCGCGTTTCACCGGCTGATCCCCGGCTCGGCCGTGACCATGATCGCCAATGCCGGCCATCTGCCGCACATCGAGCGCGAGAGCGAAGTCGCCGCCGCCATGCAGAAATTCCTGCACAACTGAGACCGGCGTCATGCGCGTGATGAGTTTTCATCTCATGCCGTACGCGGACCTCGATCTCAGCGTGCGCGACAAGTATCGCAGCGTCTGGCTGGTTCTGCCGAACTCCTATTTCGATCCGGAAAAAGGCCACGCGCTCTACAACCGCTATCTCGACGAGCTGGAGCTTTGCGCCGAGCTCGGCTTCGACGGCGTCTGCGTCAACGAGCATCACCAGAACGCCTACGGCCTGATGCCCTCGCCCGTGGTGATGGCCTCGGCGCTGGCGCGCCGCACGCGCGACTGCCGCATCGCCATCCTCGGCAGCGCCTTTTGTCTGCGCGAGCATCCGCTCACGCTCGCCGAGGAGCACGCCATGATCGACGTGCTCACCGGCGGGCGGCTGATCACGGGTTTCGTGCGCGGCGTCGGCTCGGAATATTTTTCCTTCGGCGCCAATCCGGTGCATTCGCTCGCGCGCCACCAGGAGGCGCACGATCTCGTCGTGCGCGCCTGGACCGAGCCGGGGCCGTTCGCGTTCGAGGGCAAATTCTATCACCACGAATACGTCAACGTCTGGCCGCGGCCGTATCAGCAGCCGCATCCGCCGATCTGGTGCCCGTCGATGGGCAGCCTCGAAACCATCACCTGGGCCGCGCATCCCGATCGCAAATACGTTTACCTGCAGACCTACAGCCCGCTGGAATCGGTGGCGCGCTATCTCGACCTTTATCGCGAGACCGCGCAGCGCCGCTACGGCTACGCCGCCGCTTCCGACCGCATCGGCTGGTGCGCGCCGGTCTATGTCGCGGAGACCGACGCGCAGGCGGTCGACGAGGCGCGCGAGCACGCCGAGGCCTTGTTCAATATCTTTCTGCCGAAAGTGTCCGAGCTGATGTTCTTCCCGCCCGGCTACATGTCGCCGGAATCGCTCAAGCGCGTGCTCGGCCACAAGACCGACATCCGCGGCGGCAACAGCATCGAATCGCTCATCGCGCGCGGCACGCTGATCTGCGGCAGCCCCGACACGGTGCGCCGCCGCCTCGCCGAGTGCCATCACCGCATCGGCTTCCAGGAATTCATCGCCATGCTGCAATTCGGCACATTGCCGGCGAAGCTCACCGAAAAGAATATCCGGCTGTTCGCGTCCGAGGTATTGCCGGCGCTCAAGCTTCTCGGCGACAAGGAGTATCGGGGGTTCGAATTGGCATAGCAAGCTACCTGTCATGCCCGCGAAGGCGGGCATCCAGTAATCACCGCGCGGGTCGGTGATTACTGGATCATCCGCTTTCGCGGATGATGACAGATCAGAGGGTGATGGTTTTCGTACCGATGGACGCGATCTTCGAGCTCAGCAAGGTTTCGCTCTCGCTGCCGATCCGCGGCGGGATGCGCGAGATTTTGCGTGACGTCGGTTTCGCGCTCAACAGCGGCGAAATCCTCTGCGTCGTCGGCGCCTCGGGCGTCGGCAAGACGTCGCTGCTGCGCGTGCTCGCCGGCCTGACGCCGCAAAGCGCCGGCGCGGTGAAATTCCGCGGCGCGCCGATCGCGGGTCCGCAGGACGGCGTCGGCGTCGTGTTCCAGGATTATGCCAACGCGCTGCTGCAATGGCGCACTGTCGAGCGCAACGTTGCGCTCAGCATCGAGCGCAGCCTCAACGGCGCGGCGCTCGCGACCCGCATCGCCGAGACGCTGCGCCTCGTCGGCCTCGACAAGCACGCGCGCGACTATCCCTGGCAACTCTCGGGCGGCATGCAGCAGCGCGTCCAGATTGCGCGTGCGCTGGCGCCGCGACCCTCGGTGCTGCTGATGGACGAGCCGTTCGCCTCGCTCGATGCGATGACAAAGGCGGCGCTGCAGGACGAGTTGCTGCGCGTGCGCCGCGAGACCGGCGCCAGCATCGTGTTCATCACCCACGACATCGAGGAGGCGGTCTATCTCGGCAACCGCGTCGCGGTGCTGCGCGGGCCGCCCGGCACGATTGCGCACGTGTTCGACGTCGATCTGCCGTTCCCGCGCAGCCAGGTCGCGACCCGCGAGCTGCCGAATTTCCTGCATCTGCGCCACGTCGTGCACGACGCCATCGGGAGCCACGCGTGAGCCGCAACGCGCTCGTTCCCGGCCTCGGCGGCGTGGTGCTGTTCGTGCTGCTGTGGGAAGTCCTCGTTCGTGAATTCGGCGGCGGGCTGACCTCTCTGCCGCCGCCATCGACCGTCGCGCTTGCGCTCGGAGACTTATTTCGCAGCGGCACGCTGCTGGAGGAAACCAAACATACGCTGCTGGCGACATTCCTCGGCTGGGCCATCTCGGTCGGCATCGGGTTGACGCTCGGCACGCTGCTCGGACTGTCCGCGACGGCGCGGCGCTACAGCCTCGCCAGCATCGAGGTGTTGCGGCCGCTGCCTGCCGTTGCCTTCGTGCCGCTGGCTTTGCTCCTGTTCGGCTTCTCGCTGCCGATGGAGCTTGTCGTCATCTGCTACGTCGCGGTGTGGCCGGCGCTGGTCAACGCCATGGCCGGCGTCGCCGGCGTGCCGCAGCGGCTGCACGATGTGGCGCGCGCGCTGCGGCTGACGCGGTTCGAAGCCGTCACCCGGATATTCATCCCGGCCGCGGCGCCGGCCGTGCTGGTCGGCTGCCGGCTGAGCCTCACCTTGTCGCTCATTCTCGCCGTGGCGGCGGAGATGATCGGCAATCCTGCCGGCCTCGGCTACGCCGTGGTGCGCGAGGCGCAGTCGATGCATCCGGACCTGATGTTCGGCTACGTCTTCATCCTCGGCCTCATCGGTATCGTGCTCAACGCGCTGCTGATCGGCGCGGCGCGGCTGATCCTGCCCGGTGAATTCCGCCGACCCACCGTCGACTGGGGAGGCCGCTGATGCGACGCATCGCGGGCCTCTTGCCGCCGTTCCGAGGGCTGCTCCCGCTCGTGATCGGACTGGTCGGCTGGCAGCTCATCCAGAGCGGGCCGTCGCCGAATTTTCCGCCGCCGTCGCGCTGGTGGACGGTGGTGGTACAGCTTGCGCACAACGGCACGCTCGGCACCGCCGTCGTCGACACGCTGACGACGTTCTTCGTCGGCCTCGCCCTCGCCTGCTTCGTCGGATTTTTCCTCGGCCTCGCCATCGGCACGATCGCGGTGGTGCGGCGCTGGTCCGGCATGCTGCTCGAATATTTGCGCGCGCTGCCGCCGACCGTCATGATCCCGATCTTCGTCCTGATCCTCGGCTACTCGACGCAGATGAAGGTGCTGGTGGTCGCGCTCACGTCGTCGTGGCCGATCCTGCTCAATACCATCGCCGGCGTCGACAGCATCCGCGGCCTCCTGCTCGACGTCGCGCGCGCATTGCGCATGCCGTGGCACGTCACGATGTGGAAGATCGTCGATCCCCGCGGTCATCCCGGCGTTTCTGGTCGGCGTGCGGGTCGCAGTCGCGCTGTCGATCGTGCTGACGCTGCTGGTCGAGATGTTCACCGGGCTCCCCGGCATCGGCCAGCTCATGATCGCCGGCCAGCGCAACTTCAACTCGGCGCAGGTGTTCGGTCTGCTCGCCGTGGTCGGCGTCATCGCCTACGCGATCAGCCTCGCCTTCACCATCCTCGAAGGCATCGTGCTCAGCCGCTGGCCGCCGCGGCCGGGGTTTGGCGACGAGATGCGCCGGTGATCAACTTTCCACCGGCGGCCGCGCCAGGTCGATCAGCTCGATGACGTTGCGGTCGGGATCGTGGAAATAGGCGCTGCGGCCCTGGAACGTGCCCGCGCGCCGGTCCTCTTCCTTGAAGACCTTGATGCCCTTCGCGGCGAGAAACTTCAGCGCGTCGTCGTAGGCCTGCGCGCTCATGCGGAATGCGGAATGGATTTCGTGCTTGTCGCCGACGTTGGGATCGACCGGTTTTTCCGAATAGGTCAGCACGAAATAATCGTCATTGGCGCGCATGAACACCATGTGGTCGTTGCGGTTGATGGCCTTGAGGCCGACGATCTCGGTGTAGAATTTCTCCGCTCGCGCGATGTCTTTTACCGGAATGGTGAAATGAAGCACGCCGTCGGTTCTTAGCATGACTGGCACCTGAATGGTCACAGCGGAGCATTGGGATGCGACACTCTACAACTTCCCATACTGATTGACACTTCTCTCGTCGGGCCCATAACGTCGTTCGTCGAGTTCTGCGATGGAATTCGTTCGGGCAACGCTGGCATCGGAATCAAAATGACAAAAAATGCGCTTCTGAAAAATGCAGCTGTGCTCGCATTCATGATCGCGCTGACGTGCGCTTTCGGCTTCCGACAGGCATCGGCGCAATCCTGGCCGAGCCGCGCAGTCACATTGGTGGTTTCGTTTGCGGCGGGCGGCGGCACCGACGCGGTTGCGCGGATTTTCGCGCAAGGGCTTTCCGAGGTGCTGGGCCAGCAGGTGATCATCGAGAACGTACCCGGCGCCGGCGGCATGATGGGCACGTCGCGCGTCGCCAAGGCGCCGCCGGACGGCTACCAGGTCGCGTTCGCCGGCAGCGCCGACGCCATCAACCAGAGTCTCTACAAGCGCCCGCTCTATAATCTGGCGTCTGAATTCGTGCCGGTCGTGCTGCTGGCGGAGCAGCCGACGGTGCTGGTCGTGCCGAACACTTCGCCCGCGAACAACCTGAAGGAATTCATTGCGTACGCCAAGGAACAGCAGGGCAAGCTGAAATTCGGCGCGACCACCGGTTCGACCGGCCATCTCGACTGCGCGCAATTCAACAGCGTGGCCGGCATCGAGGCCACACTGGTCCCCTATCGCGGCGGCGGACTGACGATGCCGGACCTCATTGCCGGCCGCACCGACTACGTCTGCACATTGAGCGCGACCGCCAAGCCGCAAATCGAGGGCAAGCTGGTCAAGACGTTGGCGATCTTCACGCTCAAGCGCTCACCGATCTTGCCCGACGTGCTGACCGCGCATGAGCAGGGCCTGACGAATTTTGAAACCACGACATGGTTCGGCCTGCTGCTGCCCAAAGGCACGCCGGCAGAAATCGTGAAAAAGCTGCACGACGCGTCCGTCGCCACATTGGACAAGCCGGCTGTTCAGGAAGGGCTCAAGCAGGTCGGCGCCAGCGCCGTCGCGCCGGACCGCCGCTCGCCGGAATATCTGGAGCGCTTCATCGCCGACGAGATCAGGAAAAAGGCGGAGATCGTCAAGGCCTCCGGCCTGTCAGCGGATTGAACATCATGCCCGCAGTATTCGACAGCGCGACCAAGATTGCCTCCGACCTCGCCAAAGGCCTCTACAGCGCGCGCGAGATCGCGCAGGCCTATATCTCGCGCATCGAGCGGTTGGATAGCGACATCAACGCGGTCGTGGTCCGGCGCTTCGAACAGGCGCTCAAGGAGGCCGACGCGGCCGACACTGCCCGCGCTGCCGGCCGCGTCGCCGGGCCGCTGCACGGCGTTCCGATCACGATCAAGGAATGTTTCGACCTTGGCGGGCATGCCTTCGACCTACGGTCATCCCGAGCGGGCGACCCATCGCGCAAGTGCGGACGCCGTTACGGTGGCCCGTCTGAAGGCGGCCGGCGCGATTGTCCTTGGCAAAACCAACGTGCCGAAAAATCTCGCCGACTGGGAAAGCTACAACGCGGTCTACGGACAAACCAAAAATCCCTGGGATCTCGGCCGCACGCCCGGTGGCTCTTCCGGCGGTTCGGGCGCAGCCATGGCCGCCGGCCTCAGCGCACTCGAGCTCGGCAGCGATATTGCAGGCTCGATCCGCGTGCCGGCGACATTTTGCGGAGTCTACGGTCACAAGCCGACGTTCGGCGTCGTACCGATCCGCGGCGGCAATAGTCCCGACGATGCCGCCGCGCCGAAAGACATTCAGGTCGCAGGACCGCTGGCACGGTCCGCCGCCGATCTCGAACTGGCATTCGACATTCTCGCGGGACCGGACGAGGCCAATGGCGCCGGATGGCGGTACACGCTGCTTCAGGAATCTCGCGGCAGCTTGAAGGGCTGGCGCATCGCCATCGTGACCGACGATGCGATATTCCGGGTCGACAACGCAATCCGCAGCGCACTGGCAAAGCTCGGTGACGCGCTCACATCCGGCGGCGCAACGGTCGACCGGGAGGCCGCGCTGCCGCTTCCGGGCGCGGAGCAGCATGAGCTGTTTCTCACGCTGTTGCGGAGCGTGACGGCGTCGCGGTATCCGGTGCAGGAGATCGAGGCGTTGCGTGCAAAGGCGGAAACTTTCGCCGCCTCGGACAAGAGCTACGCCGCATTGATGCATCGCGGCCTCACGCTCTCACACGCCGCCTGGATCGCGGCGGACGATCGGCGTCTCGCCTTGCGCCGCCGCTGGCGCGAGTTTTTCAAGCGCTACGATGTCCTCATTTGCCCGGTCACGACGACGCCGGCGTATCCGCACATGATGGGTGTTGCACGCGCCGAACAGGTTTTCCTCGTCGACGGCGAGAAGCACCCGGCCGCAAACAACTATTACTGGATCGGCATACCCGCCTTGTCCTATTTGCCGGCGACCGCCATCCCGATCGGCTCGACCTCGGAGGGACTTCCTGTCGGAGCACAGATCGTCGGCCCGGAATTCGGCGACAAGCGATGTCTGCGTCTCGCTCAGATCGTTGAAGCGGCGTTCCGGCCGCTTTCGGCCGCCACCGCGATTTACCGAGGGGTAGCAATCTCTCTTTGCGTTCATTGCGAGGCTGGCTCGCAGCGCCTTGCCCGTGCTATTGCCAATGGCAATTCCCGATCGCGCTTATGCCGAAGGAGAACCTATGAGCGGCGTGAAGTTTGGCATCGGCCTGTTCCCGACCGAAAATCTCCAGCGGATGCTGACGCTGATCAAGCTCGCGGAGGATGTGGGTTTCTCCTGCGCCTACATCGGCGATTCCCAGATGATCTGGCGCGAGCCGTTCGTGCTGCTCGGCGCCGCCGCGATGGTGACGAAGCGCATCACGCTGGCGACCGGCGTCACCAATCCGATCACGCGCGATCTCGGCGTGATCGCGGCCGGATGGGTGACGCTGCGCGAACAGGTCGGCGACCGGCTTCTGCTCGGAATTGGATCGGGCGACAGCTCGGTGCAGACGCTGGGCAAGAAGCCCTCGACGCTGGCGAACCTCGAGAAGTCGATCGAAATCCTGCGCGATCTGATCAGCGGCAAGTCGGTGACGTCGCCGGAGACCAACGCGTCGGTGCGGCTGACCTACGCCCAGGCGGCAGCGCCCATTCCCGTCTATATCGCGGTGAGCAGCCCGAAAATCCATCGTCTCGTCGGCAAGATCGGTGACGGCGTGATCGTGCTCGTCGGCGTCGATCCGCATTTCCTCAAGGCATCGCGACGGGAAATCGAGGCCGGCGCCGCCGAAGCCGGCCGCGATCTCAAGGCCATCGGTTTCCGCACAGTGTGCTGGACGCCCATTTCGATCCAGGACGACGGGCACGCAGCGCGCAACGCCGTCAAGGCGCACGTGTCGCGGATTCTCAAGCGCAAGCTGCCGTTCGAGCTTGATGCCGCCGACCATGGAGGTGGTGCGCAAAATCCGCGAGCAGTACGAATATTATGAGCACATGGTGCCCGGCACCGCGCACGGCGACGTTGTGCCGGATGAACTGGTCGAGCGCTTTGCCATTGCGGGCACGCCGAAAGAGGCGCGCGAGCAGTTGGAGCGCCTGGCGAATTCAGGGCTCGTCGACGAAATCGCGATCATTCCGCACACGCATGATCCGCGCGAGCGTGACCAGATCATCCGGCTGGTGGGCGAGTTCATTCCCGCCTCGAGCGGCGCCGCGCAAGCCGCGCGATAGGCGAGCGTTCAGGCGCCGGTCGCCTCGAACTGGCCGGTCGTGCAGCAGCAGAAGAAGGCGCGCTTGGTCGGCGGTGGCGTCTGGCGGCTGCGTTCGGTCACCACGAACTCGCCGTCGATCAGCACATGCGAAATGCCGGGCAGGTCGCCGTGCGCGATGGCGTCGCTCAGCGTCGTTCCGGCCGATCCGGTGATGGGACCGCACACCACGATATCGGCAGGCTTGCCAACGGCGAGAACGCCAACGTCGACGCCGTGCGCCTTTGCGGTATTGCCGGTCGCCACCGCAACCGCCTGCCCCGGCGTGAGATTGCACATCGACGAGAGATACAGGACATTGCGCAGCATGCCGCGCGGGATGACGCCGGTGCCTCCCGGCGTGTCGGTGCCGAGCGTGAGCCGCCCGAGCTGGCCCTTCGCAATCAGCCGCGCGACGAGGCGGGCGGTCGAGCGGTAATTGCCCGACGAGCAGACCTCGAGCGCAAACGAGGTGCGATCGACGACGGCATCGATATCCTCGTCGCTCATCGGGATCGGGCCGCCGCTGACATGAGCGGCGATATCCGGCTGCAGCCACGACAGCACGTTGTAGCCGCAAACGACGCTCGCGCCCGAGCGCGACACACCGCCGGTGTGAACTTTCGCGCGCATGCCGCGCGCGTGCGCCCAGGCGACGTAATTGCGCGCCTCGGCGGTGTCCGAACTGAATGGATAGAACAGGAACTTGACCCATTTGACGCCGGCGGCGGCGAGCCGGTCGAAATGCTGCTCCGTCATGCCCGCAACCAGCAGCGCCGTCCCGGCCTGGACCTTGACGCCGCTCCAGCGCACGCGGCCGGTCGTCGCCGCCGTGACGACGGCAAGCGAGGTCACAAGCTCCGGCGTGAGATTGTCGTAGTCGATGCCGGGAATATGCAGTTCGCCGGCCGAGATCATGGTGGTGGTGCCGCCGTGCAGATAATTGCCGATCCAGCCCATGGCGTCCTGCGCGGGCGTCCACTCGCCGAGCACCGGATGCACGTGGCCGTCGACCAGTCCGGGCAGCACCGCGCCGCCCGCGGCGTCAAGCACGGTGTCGGCGCCGGACTGGTCCTCGGGCGGGTCGATGGCGGCGATGCGGCCGTTCTCGATGCGGATGCTTTTGACCGGGGCGATCGGATTTGCCAGATCGCCGGTAAAGAACTCTCCGATGTTTTTGATCAGCACCGTCTTCGGCATAATCCGATCCTCGACCCTTTCAGACGCTCACATTCGGCCGCCATTTCAGCACGCGATTTTCCACGCTCTTTGCCAGCGAGGTCAACAGCACGGCGATGATCCCGACCAGCACCAGTGCCGAATAGACCCGGTCGGTCTGCAACAGGCCTTCTGCCGTGATGAGCTGATAGCCGATGCCCGCGGTGGCGCCGACGAACTCGCCGACAATCGCGCCGATCAGCGCGTAGGACACGCTCAGGCGCAATGCCGCGAAAATCCAGGAGAATACCGACGGGAAGATCACGATACGAATGAGCTGCGCGGGCCGCGCGCGCATCACGCGCATGGCGTTGATGATGTCCTGGTCGATGGTCTTGAGGCCCAGATAGGTGTTGTAGAACACCAGGAAGAATACCAGCGACCACGCCAGCAGGATTTTCGAAGGAATGCCGATGCCGAAGCAGAGCACCGCCAACGGCGCGATCGCCGGGCGAGGCAATGCGTTGAGGGCCGCGATGAAAGGCTCGCCGATCTGCTCCAGCGGTTTCCACATGCCGAACGCCAGACCAAACGCAATCCCGGTGACCATCCCGATGGCGAGGCCCGCGAAGGCTTCGAACAACGTGATGCCGACGTCCCTGAGCAAAATGCCGTCGGCAAAACCCTTCCGCAAATCCAGCGCGATCCGTCCGGGGCTTGAAATGAAAAATGGATCGACCAGCCGTACGCCTTTGATGAGATCGCCGGCGGCGAATTGCCAAAACAGCAGGAACGCGCTCAGCACCAGCAGGCGGCCAATAATGACTTGAGTTCGAGTCATCACGCGCTTCGCTTGGCGGATCGGATTTGGCCGGATCGGATTTAGTCGGGTCGGATTTAGTCGGATCGGACTCTTGCATCAACACCTGCCAGAGTTTCTGGAACAGCAGCAGAAATGCGTCGGTGCCGCGCACCGCGGCGGCCGAGCGCGGCTCCGGCAGGTCGATGGGATAGATATCGAGAATGCGTCCCGGCCGTCCGGACATGACCGCGACCCTGCGGCCGAGCACCAGCGCCTCCGACAGGTCGTGGGTGATCAGCAGCACCGTCAGCCGGGCCTTGTCGTTGATCCGCAGCAACTCCTCCTGCAAGGCGGTGCGGTTGAAGGCGTCGAGCGCAGCAAACGGCTCGTCCATCAAAATGACATCGGGCCCGTAGGCGAGCACGCGCGCCAGCGACACGCGCTGGCGCATGCCGCCCGACAGCTCGTGCGGATAGTGGTTGCTGAACTGGGATAAGTCCGACGAGTTCGATCAGCGATTCGGCTTTCGCCCGGCGCTCCGCCCGGCTCAATCCGCGCAATTCGGGACCGACCTCAACATTGCCGAGCACGGTACGCCACGGCAGCAACGCGTCCTTCTGCGGCATGTAGCCGAGCCGCACATCCTTGGCCACGGTGAGCGAACCGGAGAGCTCGGCGCCCTCCGGCAGCAATCCGCAGACGCTATTGAGAAATGTCGTCTTGCCGCAGCCGCTCGGCCCAACGAGCACAACGATCTCGCCGGCCTCGACCGTCAGCGTCATGCCTTTGAGCGCGACAACCCGGCTGGGGCCGAGCGTGACCGAAAAATCCCGTGCTTCGATACGCGGCGCCGGTTTGGGATGCGAGCCTGGTACAGCCGCGTCTGTCACCGCGAGTCGCTGAGGCTGTTATCGACCGAGCGTGCAAACGGCATCTTCTCCTTGAACAGCCCGGTCTCGACCATCTCCGCCATCGTTGCGTTGAACATTTTCTCGTCGACGGTCGCGACCTTGGGAACGCCAGGCAGCGCGCGCTTGAGCGACGCCACCAGGATCGGCATGTCCAACTCGCCGACCAGCGGCCCGACCAACTGCGCGACATCCTCGGCCGATGCACCATGGATCCAGGTATTGGATTCGTTCAGCGCAGCGAAGAACTTGCGCAGCTTGTCGCGTTGAGCGCTGATCATGTCTTCTTTCGCCGCGATCACCTCCACCATGCTCTGGTCGGAATGCATGATCTGCCGGTGCTGGGCCGGGTCGACCAGATCGATGACGGAATAGCCAATATTCTGGTTCAGCGCGATCGTCGTGCCCGGGTCCCAAAGCGTGACGGTGTCCACCCGGTTGGTCTTGAGCCCCGCGATGATCGACATCATGGTGCCGAGCGGCACGATCTTGATATCGCGCGTCGGGTCCAGCGACCCCAGGTGAGCGACCAGATTGGCAAACGCCCAGCTTCCGGAACCGATCGACGAAATACCGATCGTGCGATCCTTCATGTCCGCCGCTGTTTTGAGCGTGCCTTTCAGGTCGTTGCGCGCAAGCAATGAATAAATCTCCATCGCGTGCGAAATGCCGATGATCTTGACGGGCCGATCCTGGAACTGGGCCTGCAGCGTGGACGCGGCAGCGAGAAAGCCGACGTCGATATCGCCGGTCAGCAACGCACTGAGAACCTTGGCGCCGCCCGGCATCGCCACCCGTTCGACCTCGATGCCGTGCTTCTTGAATATGCCTTTCTGGATGGCGGTATACATACCCAGATGTGCGAACGAGGCGGTGTCGCCGACCTTCACCTTGGCGAGGTCCTCTGCGCGAACATTCGTTGCCGGCAGAGCCGCCAGCCAGATGCCGAAGATCGAAAGCATGGCGGGCAGGATTTTGCGACAGGCACGCAGCGTGTTTTTCATGGCAATTGCATCCGTCTGTAGCGGTTCGTTCTGAAGGCTGTGTGTGCAAAGACTAGAGCGTGACCGATATGGACAGCAAGACGTCCATTTGCCGCTTGCGCCGCAGGTTGCACGCACATGAGTGCACCCCGCACCGCTGCGTTATTCACCTGCTCGGCTTTCGGAAAAGGCAGAAAAGTCCAAAGCTCCGTCACCTGCGATGCTATCCCGCCTTGCGTCGAGTAGACGGGCGAAGCACAGGCTTTGCGGCGGCGGCCTCTTTGCCCTTCTTTCCGGCAATCGGCAGCAACATTTCGCGCTGCCCTTCAACCCGTTTGCGGCCTTTTTTCGCCGCGGGTGCCGGTCGCTTATCTTCTGCGATGCTTCGCTTGAGCGCGTCCATCAGATTGATCACGTTGCGCGGCGGTTCGCTTGTCTTGCCCTTTGGCGTCACCACTCCCGCTTGCTTCTTTTTCAGCATCTCGACTACGGCTTCTTCGTAATGGTCGGTGAATTGCGACGGATCGAAGTCTGCTTCCTTGGTCTTGAGAATGTGCTCTGCGAGCTTGAGCATATCGGGCGCGACCTTGATGCTCGGAATATCGTCGAAATACTCCTTCGGATCGCGCACCTCATACGGATAGCGCAGCGTAGTCCCCATCAATCCCTTGTCCCAGGGCTGCAGCATGATGACACGCTCGCGCTTGGCGAGCACGATCCGCGCCAGCGCCACCATGCCCTTGCCGCGCATCGCCTCACGAATGACCGCGAAGGCTTCCTCGCCGACCTTGTCGTTCGGCGTGATGTAATACGGGCTGTCGAAATAGCGTTCGTCTATTTGCGTGTGCGGAACGAACGTATCGATGTCGATCGTATGATTGCTCTCGATCGCGATTGCGTCGAGCTCGTCGTCGTCAACAAGGATATATTCGTTCTTTGAATATTCGTAACCGCGACCCTTGTCTTCGGCTTCGACCGGCTCGCGGGTTTCCTCATCAACGAGTTGCTGCCGCAGTCGATTGCCGGTTTTCTTGTTGATTTGACGGAACGAGACGCGCTCGCCCGAAGACGATGCGGTGTAAAGCGCAATGGGGCATGAAACGAGTGAAAGCTTGAGATAGCCCTTCCAATACGGGCGAGACGGGGCCATGAAACACAACTCCTACGCTACTGAGACCGGGCGAATGTACCTGCGAATCTGGCACGAGGACGACGGGAGTCAACGCCCTAGCGGGTTACGGGCGGCTTGCCGGTTTCAGGCACCGTTCGCGGCTTGTTCCCGCTCAGCGAGGAACAGACTAAACAGGAGGTTAGAGAAGCGTAGACGTGCCGGGGCTTGAGATGGTGCGCGCGACAGGGATCGAACCTGTGACCCCTACCATGTCAAGGTAGTGCTCTTCCGCTGAGCTACGCGCGCATTCCACTGGGGATGAAAACCTATATCGGCTCACCTGAAGCGAGGCAAGCGGGCCACCGCCTGCGCAACTACAATGGGGATCAAGCTTTTGCCCATTTTGGTGTATTCCGATTGCCTCAGTGGGCGACCGGTCGGTGCGAATCATCGATGGAGAACCCGATGCGCTTCGTCATTGCTGCGATGACAATTGCCTTGTTGATATTGCCGGCCCAGGCCCAGATGGGTGGCGGCGGTATGGGAGGCAAAGGCGGCGGGCGCGGGCATCATGACCAGGCAAAAGACCGAAACGCCGAAGAAGAAGGTTGACGACAAGGATTACAAGGCCGCGCTCGGACGCATTCCCGACAAGAAGGTCGACCCCTGGGCGGACAAGCGCTGACCGGCAGGTTGCCGGCAGCCGGCTCAGGCCGCGAGCATCTTCTGCACTTCGTTGACAAGCTCGCGCAGGTGGATCGGCTTCGACAGCACCTTGGCGTTCTTGGGCGCGCTCGAATCGGGGTTGAGCGCGACGGCGGCAAAGCCGGTGATGAACATGATCTTGATATCGGGGTCGAGCTCGGCGGCACGGCGCGCAAGCTCGATGCCGTCCATCTCCGGCATCACGATATCGGTGAGGAGCAGCTCGAACGGCTCTTCGCGCAGCCGCTGATAGGCCGAAAGCCCGTTATCATAGGAGATGACGTCGAATCCGGCGTTCTGCAGCGCCTTGACCAGGAATCGCCGCATGTCGTTATCGTCTTCCGCCAGCAGGATTTTGGACATGTGTTCCAGAATCCGGCCCTGAGGCCGGCCCCCCTTCATCCCATAAGCCCGATGCCGGGTAAACAACGGGTGAAAGTTCAGCTTGGCAGGGCCATTTGAGTATGGACAATAGACGCTGGCGCAAGCTAGGGGAGCAGCGTCGGCTTCGCTTTCATACGATAACCCCCGCCACGGCACATGTCGGACTTTCAGGACGAATTCGACCCGCCCTTCGAGATCATCGAACCGGCCGAATACCGCGGCGCGGTGGTTTTCAATTCGCCGCACAGCGGGCGGATCTACCCCCGCGCGTTCCTGCTTGCGTCGCGACTCGATCTGGCGACGCTGCGCCGCTCCGAGGATTCCTTCGTCGACGACCTGATCGCCGGCGTCGTGCCGCGCGGCTATCCGCTGATGCGGGCGCACTTCCCGCGCTGCTATGTCGACGTCAATCGCGAGCCCTACGAGCTCGACCCGCGCATGTTCGAGGGGCGGCTTCCCTCCTTCGCCAATACCCGCTCGATGCGGGTGGCCGGCGGCCTCGGCACGGTGGCGCGCGTGGTCGGCGATGCCCAGGAAATCTACGACCAGCGCATCTCGGTCGACGACGCATTGCGGCGCATCGACGGGCTCTACAAGCCCTATCACCGCTCGCTGCGCCGCCTGTTCACGCGCGTGCACCGCAGCTTCGGCGCGGCCGTGCTGATCGACTGCCACTCCATGCCTTCGACCGCCGGCGCCAAGGACGAGCGCCCCCGCGCCGACGTGGTGCTCGGCGACCGCTACGGCACCAGTTGCGTCGGCGTCATTTCCGACCTGATCGAGCGCACGCTGCGCAATTGCGGCTATTCGGTCAGCCGCAACAAGCCCTATGCCGGCGGCTTCATCACCGAGCATTACGGCAACCCGGCCGCCGGGCTGCATGCCATCCAGCTCGAGATCAACCGCGCGCTTTATATGGACGAACGGCGCTACGAGCGCTCGCCGACGTTCGGCAAGCTCGCCGCGGAACTCGAAATGCTGGCCGAGAGCCTGGCCCAGATCCCGCTAGAGGAACTGCGGCCCTACCGCGCCGCCGCCGAGTAGCCGCCCAAAAGAAAAGGGGCCGCTCGCGGTTGCAAGCGGCCCAAGTCTAGGGAGGAAACGCCCAAGGAGGGCAGCGGTAGCGCAAGCGCTACCGCACCGCAGCAATATACGCCGCAGCGCACAAAAGACAAGTCCTGTTGACCTATTTTTCACCGAACTTTCACGCTGCGACCTGGATGCAACAGGGCCGGACCTGTGCGCAAAAAATCAAGAAATATCAGAATGATACGCTCGCAAGCCGCAATCGCCTGAAAGGCTGATAGTTGCCGCCTTTGCAACTCTCCGATAGGTCGGATGCGGAGGCGCCAGCATGACAGCCATCGATTTCGCGACTTTCGTGGACGAGCTTGCCAGCGTCTCCGGCGATATCATCCGGCCGTTCTTCCGCACTGCGCTGGGCGTCGAAAACAAGAGCCGTTCCGGCGGCTTCGACCCGGTGACGGCCGCCGACCGGGCCGCCGAATCCGCGATGCGTGCGCTGATCATGAAGAGCTTTCCGGAACACGGCGTCATCGGCGAGGAATTCGACGCCCATCAGCCCGACGCCGAATACATCTGGGTGCTCGACCCGATCGACGGCACCAAGTCCTTCATCTCCGGCATGACGGCGTGGGGCACGCTGATCGCGCTGACGCGCAACGGCGAGCCAATCTACGGCGTCATGCATCAGCCGTTCATCGGCGAGCATTTCAGCGGCGACGGCAGCGGAGCGCGCTATCGCGGCCCGGCCGGCGACCGCGAACTGCGCGTGCGTCCTTGCGGCTCGCTCGAAGAGGCCGTTCTGTTCACCACCAGCCCGCTGCTGATGAACGCTGCCGACCGGCAGGCGTTCGGCCGGGTCGAGCAGGCGGCGCGGCTGTCGCGCTATGGCGGCGACTGCTACGCCTATTGCATGCTCGCCGCCGGCCACGTCGATCTCGTCATCGAGACCGAACTCAAGCCGCATGACGTGCTCGCCCTCATCCCCATCGTCGAAGGCGCCGGCGGCATCATGACGACATGGGAAAACGGCCGCCCGCACGACGGCGGCCGCATCGTCGCCGCCGGCGACAAGCGCGTGCACGCGCAGGCGATGAAGGTGCTGCAGGGCTCCTGAGTGAACCCGGCGCCGACGACGAAATTTCATTGCGGGGCAGAGCGGACTTTCTGCCGACATCGCGCGATGGATGTTCGCAATGCCAATATGTACGCGGGCGCGGATTGCGTAGTCGAATCGGTGGGAAAGGCCACTTCTTCCTACTTGCCAGAGTTGCATATAAGGCGTTTGATAATATCAGGTCACCTGAACCGATAAGGTTCTCAGCGCACTTCAAAAGAGTGGTGGCGCCAATGCCATCAAGGACGACCAGGGGACGTTGCAGACGGAGCTGATCGGGGCATTTTGAATGCTGCGGCACAGTGCCGATGCGTCCGGCTCGCGACGCGCTGATTGGCCACCAAGAACTCTCCTATGACCTGTCTGCATGCAAACTTGCTCTCATTCAGCGAGGAACGGTGGCATGAATCGACGCAAGTTCCTGATCCGCGCCGGCGCTGTTGCCGGAGCGGCTGCCGTCTCGACGCCCGCTTTTAGTCAGGCGACAAAGCGGATCTACATCGTTCAGAGTTACGAAAAAGGCCACGTCTGCGGGGAGCCGCAGGCGGAGGGGATTTTGACTGCGCGTCGCGGCCGGCGGCTGGACGGTCGATCGTAATCTGACGGTGCGGTCGTATTACATGGACACCTACCGCACCAACGGAACGCCAGATGCGATGCAGCGCGAAGGGCAGACGGCGCTGGCGGAGATCGCGGAATTCAAACCCGACATCGTTTTCGTACTCGACGATGCCGCGGTCAGGTTCGTGATGATGCCGCTGGTCGGGCGCACGGACATCTCCGTGGTGTTTTCCGGCATGAACGGCCAACCCGAGATGTACAATGAGATCAAGAAATATCTGGACAGCTGGGCCCACCCGGGCAGCAACGTCACAGGGGTCTATGAGAAGCTTTACGCCGCCCAGTCATTGAAGGTCATGGCCCAGGCGGTCCCCGGCTTGCGCAGCGGCAAAGCGGTGATGATCACCGACTATTCACCGACCGGAAACGGGCTCACCAAGCAATTCGAACTCGAACTCAAGGATTCGGAAATTCCGTGGGAGGTCCGCCGGGCCAAGGATTGGGCCGAATATACTGCGCTGATCCAAACCCTGAACGATGACGCCGCGGTCAAGGTCATCTATCCGGTCGCGCTGACCCTTCCCGTCGAGGGAGGCGGGCGTTATGCCGCCGCGCAAATCTACGACTGGACCATCGCCCATTCGCGCAAGCCTGAAATGGCGATCAATTATTTTTTCGCCCGCATGGGTCTGTTCGGCGGCGCAGTCGTGAACTTCGGCGCGATGGGAACGCTGGCGGGGCAGAAGGGTGCAAAAATCCTCGGCGGCGCGAAGGCGGGCGATCTTCCGATCGAGGACGCGCCCGATTACGCCATCGTCTTCAACGTCAAGCGGGCGGCAGATCTGGGCATTGAAATCCCTCCGCGGGTGCTGGCCGCCGCCACCGCGATCTATAAGGACAATCTGCTGCCGTTGCAGGGACGCGCGTTGCTCTACGATCCCCAGATAAAATCATTCTGAAGCCATCATGATACGAGCCGTCGCGGCGAAGACCATTCGTGTCACCTGACGAGCAACCTCATAAAAGCTGGATCCCGCGATTTCGATCGTTCCGGGCGAAACTGTTGCTGTTGGTGGCCTTGGCGGTGTCCGTTCCGGCTCTGCTCACCTGTTTGATACTCGGTTACCAACTCGACCGTCAGGCGCGGACGCTGTTCGCGAATGGGCTTCTCGCCAGTCTCGAAACATTCTCGCTCATTCTTCAGGACAACGAGCGCAATCTGTACGAAGGCCTCAAGCGCGCAGCCACCGACAACACATTGCAGATTACGCTCGACCTCGAGATCAAGGCGCAACTGACGAAATACATCGAAGAGCAACGCCAGGTCCTGAGCATTGCGTTTCTCGGCGTCTACGATCGGGCTTCGCGCGCCATGGCGTTCTCCAGCGATCCGGGCGCGCAAGTCGGGCAATGGAAACTGGTGGAAAGCGGAAGCTACGGCGAGGGCTGTGTCGCTACCCGCCAGGTTGATCAGCAATTCGTGAAATGCAATGGCACGGTGTATCTGGTCTCGGTCGTGCCGATCGAGCGCCCGCAGGAAGCCAACCTGGGCGACGCGTCGTCGCGTGCGCAAAAGGGCGCCCTGCTCGGCTATCTGATGGGCGGCACGCCGCTCGCCGGCCCTGCACTCATCGCGTCGCTGCAAAACCGTCAAATCGCCCATCCGCTCATCTGGGTCGGCGAAGGTATCGTTTACGCAAACATCCCCGCGCGCGATATGCCACCGCCGGAGCCGACCTACGGCGCAGTGAAGGAATTCGATATCGATAACACGCCGTATCTCGGGGCGACCAGAACTGCGTCGGTTGGAGCGCAACGCATGGTCTACAGCGTGATGGCGCCGCTTGCGCCGCTGCGGACCGCGCTGTTGCAATCGGTGTTCACGGTCGCGGGCATCGGCGTGCTGCTGACCGCGATCAGCCTGATTGCCGGCGGGTTCATGACAACCGAATCTGCGTCCGATCCGGCAATTGGGGCGCCAGATCGGCAGCGGACTTGGCGCAAAGTGAAGCCAGCCTCATGGCCGGAAACTGAAAAAACCTCCGACCTGCGCAGACCAGGTCGGGCAGCCGTGCTCGGTCATGATCTGCGAAATCCTCTCGCATCGATGAATTGCGCGAGGGTTAAAACGTGAGTCCAGAAGGCAAGATCGCCGAGCAGGACAGCAGGGAAATCTTCAACATGATGCACGGCAAGCGTCATGCGGATGTCGATCGTCATAGACAACATGCTGCTGCATTCGCGCGAAGGCTCCGGCGAGCACCGGCCTGTCGATATCAACGCCATCGTCGAAGAAAGCCTCAATCTCGCCTATCATGGCGCGCGCGCAGAGAAGCAGGGCTTCAACATTACGCTCGAACGCTCGTTCGATCCGGCCGCCGGCGAAGTCGACCTGTTCCCGCAGGAGATCACGCGGGTTCTGCTGAATTTGATTTCAAACGGCTTCTATGCTGCGACCAAGCGCAAGGGAGAGGCCGGCAGCGAAGGCTACGAACCCACGCTCGCGGCGGCGACCAAAAACCTCGGCGACCGCGTGGAGATCAGGATTCGCGACAACGGCACCGGCATCCCATCCGAGGTCAAAGACAAGATGTTCAATCCGTTCTATACGACCAAACCCGCGGGCGAAGGGACCGGGCTTGGCCTCTCCATCAGCCACGACATCATCGTGAAACAGCACGCCGGTTCCATCGTGGTCGATACCGAGCCCGGAAAATTCACTGAATTCAGGATCGTGCTTCCGCGCGCAGCAGCGTCCATTGCCAAGCCAGGAGGCCGGGCGTGAGCCTTCTCATTCTCGTGGTTGATGATGAGCCCGATGTGGAGGTTCTGTTCCGCCAGCAATTCCGGCGCGATCTGCGCGTCGGCCGTTTCGTCATGGAGTTTGCCCAGTCTGCCCCGGCCGCATTGCAATACATAAGCGATGCCGTCGATGCCTCGCTCATCCTGATCCTTTCCGACATCAACATGCCGGGAATGAGCGGCCTCGAACTCTTGCCCAAGGCCAAGGCGGTACGACCGGACGTCCCGGTGATCATGATCACCGCCTACGGCGATGCCGATACCAAGCGCAAGGCGCTGGAAAGCGGCGCCGATGCCCTTCTCACCAAGCCCATCGACTTTTTGATGCTGCGCAACGAAATCGAAACGCGGGTCGAGCGGGTCGCATGACCGCACATATCCTGGTCGTTGACGACGAGCCGGACCTCGAGGCTCTCATGCTGCAGAAGTTCCGGCATCAAATCCGGGACGCGGCGGTCAGCTTCGTGTTCGCCCGCGACGGCGTCGAAGCACTGGCGGCGCTCAAGACGGACAGCGGCATCGACCTGGTGGTGACCGACATCAATATGCCGAGGATGGACGGCCTGTCGCTGCTGCAAAAGCTGCAGGAGAGCGAGGAAAGGGTTTCGACAATCGTGGTGTCGGCCTATGGCGATATGGCCAACATCCGCACGGCGATGAACCGCGGCGCGTTCGATTTCGTGACCAAGCCGATCGATTTTGTCGATCTGGACACCACGATCGCCAAGACGTTGCGCCATATCGAATTCCTGCGCGACGCGCGCCGGCGCCAGGCCGAGGCCGAACGGGCCTATACGTCGCTGTCGCGCTATTTCTCGCCGAACCTGGCGCAGCGGCTTGCCAGCGACGCCGACGCGGTCGATCTCAAGGGGCAGCGTCGTGAGATCGCAACGCTGTTCTCCGACATCGCGAGCTTCACCGCACTGGTGGAGACGCTGGAACCGGGCGTGCTGGGAGCCCTTCTCAACGAATATCTCGTGGGCATGACCGATATCGTGTTTACCCACGACGGCACCGTCGCCAAGATTGTCGGCGATGCCCTGCACGTGCTGTTCGGAGCCCCGGGCGAGCAGCCGGACCATGCCGCCCGCGCGGTCGCATGCGCATTGGCATTGGACGAGTACGCCGAGTCGTTCCGTGAGCGCTGCAACAAGAAAAACATCGCGCTCGGGATCACCCGGATTGGCGTCCACGCCGGACCGGCAATCGTCGGTAATTTCGGTGGCGCTCGTTTTTTTGACTACACCGCCTACGGCGACACCATCAATGTCGCCGCGCGGCTCGAAGCGGCCAACAAGCAACTTGGCACGCGCATCTGTGTGAGCGCCACGCTTGCTGACAAAGTGAAAGACTTTCATGGGCGGCCGGTCGGCGATCTGTTGCTCAGAGGCAGGGCGGAAGCCATACGCGCCTTGGAACCGCTTCGGATCGAACAATACGAAGCTGCACGTTCCGGATTGCCAGGCGTGGTAGCGTTCCAGCACCAAGTCCTCCTGCTCAAACGCACGTCACCCGAACAGCGGCGTGCCCGGGACGAAGGCGTCGAACGCGGCCCAGAACTGCGCGCGGAAACGGTCCTGCTCCATCAACAGCTCATGCTGGGCGCCGACCACGATGAGATGCGAGCCGGCGCGCAGCAGCGTGGCGAAGTCCTCGATCGCCGAATTCGAGACCACGGCGTCGCGGCCGGAAGCGACGATGAGAATCGGCTGGCGGATGCGGGCGGGATAATTCGGCTCGTTGAACTGCGCCATCGCCCGGAATGCCGCATCGGCCCATGTCGACGGTCGGCCCGGCCAGCCCAACATCGGGGTCCGCTTCCAGGATCGCGGCGTTGCGGGCGAAGCGGACCGGATCCGAGGTCTGGATGTTGCCCATGAAGGGCTGCAGCCCGACGATGCCGTGGTTGCGCCGCGGCACATACATGGAGCCCAGCCCCATCATGCGCATGGTCTGCAGCACCGCGCGCACGGTTGCGTTGGTGCGCAGGCCCGCGACCGCGATCAACGGCGCGACCAGCACCATGCGGTCGAACCAGCGCTGGCCCTGGTAGGCTGCGCGGATCAGCGCAGTCGCGCCCATGGAATGGGCGATGGCGAACAAAGGAGGCGGACAGTCCGGCAGCACGATCTCGCGCATGAAGGTGCCAAGATCGGTGTCGTAGTCGGCGAAATCGCGCACATAGCCTTTGCGCCGATCCTTCAACGCGCGATCCGAAAGCCCCTGCCCGCGCCAGTCGAGTGTCGCGACTGCAAATCCGCGCGAACGCAGGTCGCGCACGGTCTCGAAATATTTCTCGATCGATTCGCTGCGGCCCTGAAAAATGCACACGGTGCCCTTGCGCCCGGCCGGAGGCTGCCAGCGGGCAAACCGCAACGAAACCCCGTCGGGCGTTTTCAGCGCACCCGTGATCACGTCATCCGGAACGGGGTTCGCGGGGATCGAGACAAGCTTCATAGGAAACAGTCGACCAAGAGCAGGAGTTGGAGGCGGTGACCGCTTATAGCAGCCTGCGCGCGTGGCTCAATCGCGCGCCCGTGGCCCCCTTGAAGCACGGAAATGGCATTCCCACATAACTAAGGCGCAGGCCGGAAACGGGTGCGCATCTCCACAGGTCTGGCCCCTAGGGCGGACCATCCGCATGTCGCTCAACCAAGGAGGATATGCCATGCGAACTTTCGATCTAGCTCCCCTCTATCGTTCGACCGTCGGCTTTGACCGGCTGTTCTCGCTGCTCGATCAGGGCCTCGAGGGCGCCGCTCCGGGCTACCCCCCGTACAACATCGAACGGACCGGCGAAAACGATTACCGCGTCACGGTAGCCGTCGCCGGATTCAGCGAGCCTGAGCTCTCGGTCGTGGCGAAGGAAAACACGCTGACCATCCGCGGCGAGAAGACCGTCAAGGACGAGAACGACGGCGAGGTGCTCTACCAGGGCATCGCGGCGCGCGCGTTCGAGCGCGTGTTCCAGCTTGCCGACTTCGTCCAGGTCAAGGGCGCCGCGCTGGAGAACGGTCTCCTGCACGTCGACCTCGTACGCGAGATTCCCGAGGCCAAGAAGCCGCGCTCGATTCCGATCGGGAATGGCCAGGTGAACGGCCAAGTGAATGGCAACGTGATCGAGACCGAGAAGAAGGCTGCGTAAGCCTTTTGGTTGAACTGAAGGGAGCGCCCCGGATTTCCGGGGCGCTTTCGTTTTGTAGGCAAAATAACGAGGCGCGGCGAAGGCCGCTCATTCGTTGATCGGCGTCGAGCCGGTTGAGTCGACGGGCGGCGGTGCTTTTGCGCTACTGTCCGGCGCCGCGGCCGGCACAGCCGGCTTGATCTCGGCGGGCGGCGCTGGCGCAGGCGCCGGCGTATCAGCGACAACATTGGCAGGCCGCGGACGCGGCAGCGGCGGCGTGGCGAAAGCGGTCGCGCGCGGTGGCGCATGCACAACGGGCGGCCGTATCGCGCGCGCCGGCGGCATGTCGTCATATTGGTCGGGCGTGACAGGCGGCGGATCGAATTCCGGCGGCGGCCCATAGGGCGCGGGACGCATTGCGACGGGTCCGGGACCGTCTGGCCCCGGAACGATGCGGTTGACGGCGCGGATATCTCCGCTACGCGCATCGACCACGACGCGCATCAGCAGGCCGCGCCGGTTGATGGCGCGCACCACGTAGGTCGCGCCTTCGCGCACCGGCCGGCCGACCGGATCAAGACCGTTTGAATGCACAATGCCCATGACCGCGCGAGGCGGCACCAGGCCGCCGGCCTGTTGCGGCGCTTGCGCCTCGGCCGCGGGGACGAGAACGAAAGAGACGAGACCTGCGATGATCGCCGTTCTGGTTGTCACAAGGGCGCTCCTGCACCTGTTTCGCATCCGGCCCAGACGATAGCCTGAATTCAGGCGGAGCTTGGTGCAATTTCGGGCTTAAATCAGGTGTTTGCACACAAAAACACAAAGCGGTCGATTTCCGCCTGCTCGGTCGCAAACGAGGTGACAAGCCGCACCAACACGTTGTCGGCCCCGATATCCAGGCCAGCGCTGTTGCGCACGTAGTAGGCCGCACCGGCGGCCTTGAGCCGTGCGTCGAGTGCGCGCGGCAAAGCAACGAACACCAGATTGGCTTCGACCGGCCACACCGGCGCAAACCCAGCGGCGCTGAGCTTGTGCGCCAGCCGGTCGGCCATCGCATTGGCATGGCGCGCGAGCGTCAGCCAGGTGTCGTCCGCGAGGTAGGCTGAAAATTGCGCGGCAAGGAAACGGTGCTTGGAAAGCAGATGTCCCGCGCGCTTGCGGCGCTCGGCCATGAATGCGGCGCGCGCGGGATCGAATATCAGCACCGCCTCGGCCGCCATCGCGCCACCCTTGGTGGCGCCGAACGACAGCACGTCGATGCCCGCCTGCCAGGTGGCCTGCGCGGGCGTCGCGTTGAGCCGCACCAGCGCGTTGGCAAAGCGCGCGCCGTCCATGTGCACGGCAAGGCCGCGGCGGTGCGCGATGTCGGCCAGCTCGGCGATTTCGTCGACACGATAAATGGTGCCGGCTTCGCTCGCCTGCGTGATGGAGAGCGCCGATGCGACCACCTGGTGCGGGCTGTGCCCGCCATAGCCTGCGAGCGCGGCCTTGAGCGTATCCGGCGCAATCTTGCCGTTGTCGCCCGCGAGTTCGTCGAGCTTGATGCCGCCGCCGAAAAATTCCGGCGCGCCGCATTCGTCGGTGACGATGTGCGATTGCGCGTGACAGAGCACAACGCCCCACGGCGGCGTCACCTGCGCAAGCGCCAATGCATTCGCGGCCGTGCCGGTCGCCACCAGGAATACAGCAACGTCGTGCTCGAAGATTTCCGCGAGACGGCGCTCGACCGCCGCCGTCCAGTCGTCATTGCCATAGCCGAGCGCATAACCCGCACTCGCGCGCACGATGGCGTCGAGGATCGCGGGCGCGACCGGCGCGGTATTGTCGCTGGCGAAGTTCACTTCTCGTAGATGTGACGGATCACCCGGTCGAGCGAGATCGCGCCCGGACCGCACGTCATCAGCACGAGCAATATCGAACCCCAATAGACGTAGGTGGTCCACAGTCCTTCGGGATTTACATAGACCTGTAGCGTCATGGTCATGATCAGCAGGATGAGAGCGGAAATGCGCGTGCCGAAGCCGATGATGAGACAGATCGGCAGGATGAATTCGGCATAGGCGACGACATGGGCGATGAGCGACGGCCACACCGGCGATGTCGCGAACTGGGTTTCGAAGGCGCGGATGGTCTCGTCGCGCACCTGGGTGGGCAGCGTGATCGAGAAGCTGAAATCCTGATACGCGAGCGGAAATGTCGGGCCGGTGATCTTGGTCTGGCCGGCGAGGAAAAACACCCGCGCCATGACAAGGCGCAGCACCAGCGCAACCAGCGCATAGGGGATAACGCCGCACATCGCGACAATGCCGCCGAGGACATTTCCCGAAACCGAGTGCGGAGCCCGCTCTTCAGGGTGGGTAATATAGGCGACCGCCATGCCATCCTCCTTTGCGGATCAATGGGCCGGCACGAATCGGCCGCAGCTATGGCGTGAGTTTGCCCGCGCGGTCAACGCGCACGGCAGGTGCCGCCGCCAGCAACGCCATGCAGCATTCTGTTGATATCGGGGCCAAAAGGTCCCGCGCGCCCACGGCCGCAGGCCGCAGCCGTTGATTGGCCGGCATGAACCATTGCACGTCTGCGCCGGCCATGATCCACTGTGCCATTGCGGCACGTGGTGAGAAACCATTTCGCCACGTTTCCCGGGCCTGCCCTTGTGTTTCCGCCCGGGATTTGCCATGTTCCGCTATAGGACAGCAATGCTGTCCCAATTTGGCGGCCCGTGAGGCGCGCGACCGGAGCCCCTTACAGGAGCTGGTCGGAGCGAAGGGGGCCAGCCGCCGATGAGCGCAAGCGGATCGGGCGGCGGGCCAGGACAAGCAGCCACGCTGGCCGGCAAGCGGCCCGAAGGCTGCCTCTACTGAGACTTTCGCTCCTGCAAAGGCGGCAAGTGCCGTGCGCAGGGCGAGTGCGCCGCAACCTCGATGCCGACCGGTCGGGGTGCCGGCGACGAGCATGAGGATGACGATGGGCGCGTCTGGTTTCGGCCTGTTTGATCCGGCGCTGGAGAAAGCCTCCTGCGGCGTCGGATTCATTGCCGACATCAAGGGCCGCAAGTCGCACAAGATCGTCGAGGACGCACTCACGATCCTGCTCAATCTCGAACATCGCGGCGCAGTCGGCGCCGATCCGCGCGCCGGCGACGGCGCCGGCATTCTGGTGCAGACCCCGCACAAATTTTTCGCGCGCAAGGCGGCCGAGCTTGGCTTCAAGTTGCCGAAGCCGGGCGAATACGCCGTCGGCGTGCTGTTCCTGCCGCACGAGGAAGCGTGGCGGCAGGAGGTCATGGACACTTATGCGGCGGTGGCCGCACAGGACGGCATGACGATTCTCGGCTGGCGCGATGTTCCGACCGACAATTCGACGCTCGGCGAATCCGTGAAGCCGACCGAGCCGGTGCACAAGCAGGTCTTCCTCGCGCGCAATCCGAAGGTCACGACCGAGGACGAGTTCGAGCGCCGGCTCTACATTTTCCGCAAGACCATCTCCGCCATCACTTACGGCAAGCGCGAGCGGCGCAGCTCCGGCTATTACCCGGTCTCGATCTCGTGCCGCACGGTGATCTACAAGGGCATGTTCCTCGCCGACCAGCTCGGCACCTATTATCCCGATCTGCACGAGCCGGATTTCGAGAGCGCGCTCGCTTTGGTGCATCAGCGCTTCTCGACCAACACCTTCCCGACCTGGTCGCTGGCGCATCCGTACCGCATGATCGCGCACAACGGCGAGATCAACACGCTGCGCGGCAACGTCAACTGGATGGCGGCGCGGCAGGCCTCGGTGTCGTCGCCGCGCTTCGGCGACGACATCAACCGGCTTTGGCCGATCTCCTACGAAGGCCAGTCCGACACCGCCTGCTTCGACAACGCGCTCGAATTCCTGACGATGGGCGGCTACCCGCTTGCGCACGCGGTGATGATGATGATTCCCGAGGCGTGGGCGGGCAATCCGCTCATGGATGACGAACGCAAGGCGTTCTACGAGTACAACGCCGCGTTGATGGAGCCGTGGGACGGCCCGGCGGCCATCGCCTTCACCAACGGCCGCCAGATCGGCGCCACGCTCGACCGCAACGGGCTTCGCCCTGCCCGCTATATCGTCACGCGCGATGATCGCATCATCATGGCGTCCGAAACCGGCGTGCTGCCGATACCCGAGAAGGACATCGTGCAGAAGTGGCGGCTGCAGCCGGGCAAGATGCTGCTGGTCGATCTCGACGAAGGCCGGCTCATTCCCGACGACGAATTGAAGGCGACGCTGGCGCAGAGCCATCCCTACAAGCAATGGCTCGAGCGTACCCAGATCGTGCTGGAAGATATGCCGCCGGCGGCGGACCATGCGCCGTTGTCGAATCTCGCGCTGCTCGATCGCCAGCAGGCCTTCGGCTACACCCAGGAAGATTTGAAAATCCTGATGACGCCGATGGCGACGACCGGCGAGGAAGCCGTCGGCTCCATGGGCAACGATGCGCCGATCTCGGCGCTGTCGGACAAGCCGAAGCTGCTGTTCACCTACTTCAAGCAGAACTTCGCGCAGGTCACCAATCCGCCGATCGACCCGATCCGCGAAGAACTGGTGATGAGCCTCGTCTCCATCATCGGGCCGCGGCCGAACCTGTTCGACCTCGAAGGGTTGTCGAAGACCAAGCGCCTCGAAGTGCGCCAGCCGATCCTCACCAATGCGGACCTGGAAAAAATCCGCTCGATATCCGACGTCGTCGACAACCATTTCAAATCGGTCACGCTCGATGCGACCTGGCCCTCCGAAGCCGGCGCCGCCGGCATGGAAAGCGCGATCGATGCGCTCAGCAACGCCGCCGAGGCCGCGGTGCGCGACGGCATCAATATCATCATCCTGTCCGATCGCCGCGCCGGCGCCGACCGCATCCCGATTCCGTCGCTGCTCGCCTGCGCGGCCGTGCACCATCATCTCATCCGCGAGGGTTTGCGCACGTCGGTCGGCATCGTGGTCGAATCCGGCGAACCGCGCGAAGTGCACCATTTCGCCTGCCTCGCCGGATACGGCGCCGAGGCGATCAATCCCTATCTCGCCTTCGAGACCCTGCGCGCGATGAAGGACGACCTGCCGCAGAAGCTCGACGACAAGGAAATCGTCAAGCGCTACATCAAGTCGATCGACAAGGGGCTGCTCAAGGTGATGTCCAAGATGGGCATCTCCACCTATCAGTCGTATTGCGGCGCGCAGATTTTCGATGCGGTCGGGCTGAAGTCCGAATTCGTCGCCAAGTATTTCACCGGCACCGCGACGCGCATCGAAGGCGTCGGCCTGATGCAGATCGCCGAGGAGGCCGTGCGCCGCCACCGCGTCGCATTCGGCGACGCGCCGATCTATCGCGACATGCTCGACGTCGGCGGCGACTATGCCGTTCGCGTGCGCGGCGAGGACCACGTCTGGAACGCAACGACGGTCGGCACGCTGCAGCACGCCGTGCGCGGCAACTCGTACGATAGCTACCGGCAATACGCGCGCATCATCAACGAGCAGTCCGAGCAACTGTTCACGATCCGTGGCCTGTTCCGCCTCAGGTCGGCCGAAGACGAGGGCCGCAAGCCGGTGCCGATCGAGGAGGTCGAGCCGGCGGAGAAGATCGTGCGGCGCTTCTCGACCGGCGCCATGTCGTTCGGCTCGATCTCGCGCGAGGCCCACACCACGCTCGCCATCGCCATGAACCGCATCGGCGGCAAGTCGAATACCGGCGAAGGCGGCGAGGAGACCGACCGATTCAAGCCGCTGCCGAATGGCGATTCCATGCGCTCGGCGATCAAGCAGGTCGCCTCCGGCCGCTTCGGCGTGACGACGGAATATCTCGTCAATTCCGACATGATGCAGATCAAGATGGCGCAGGGCGCCAAGCCCGGCGAAGGCGGCCAGTTGCCCGGCTACAAGGTCGACAAGACCATCGCCAAGGTGCGCCACTCGACGCCCGGCGTCGGCCTGATCTCGCCGCCGCCGCATCACGACATCTATTCGATCGAGGACCTCGCTCAGCTCATCTTCGATCTCAAGAACGTCAATCCGACGGGCGATGTTTCCGTAAAGCTTGTCTCCGAGGTCGGCGTCGGCACCGTTGCGGCGGGCGTGTCCAAGGCGCGCTCCGATCACGTCACCATTGCGGGCTACGAGGGCGGCACCGGCGCTTCGCCACTGACCTCGATCAAGCACGCCGGCTCGCCCTGGGAAATCGGGCTCGCCGAGACGCACCAGACGCTGGTCGCCAACCGGTTGCGCGGGCGCATCGCCGTGCAGGTCGACGGCGGCATCCGCACCGGCCGCGATGTTGCGGTGGGCGCAATGCTCGGCGCCGACGAGTTCGGCTTCTCGACCGCGCCGCTGATCGCGGCCGGCTGCATCATGATGCGCAAGTGCCACCTCAACACCTGCCCGGTCGGCGTCGCAACGCAGGACCCGGTGCTGCGCAAGCGCTTCAAGGGCCAGCCCGAGCACGTCATCAACTTCTTCTTCTTCGTCGCCGAAGAGGTGCGCGAGATCATGGCGGCGCTGGGCTACCGCACCTTCGACGAGATGGTCGGTCAGATGCAGATGCTCGACCGGCGCCAGGTGGTCGAGCATTGGAAGGCCAAGGGCCTCGACTTCTCAAAACTGTTCATGAAGCCGGACGCGCCCGCGGGCGTCGCCATCTACAATTCCGAGCAACAGGATCACAAGATCCACGACATCATCGACCGCAAGCTGATCGCGCAGTCGCAGGCCGCGCTCGACCGCGGCGCGAAGGTGAAAATATTGACCACCATCAAGAACACCGACCGCACCACCGGCGCCATGCTCTCCGGCGAGATCGCCAAACGCTACGGCCACGAAGGCCTGCCGCACGACACCATCACCGTCAGCTTCAAGGGCACCGCGGGACAAAGTTTTGGCGCCTGGCTTGCGCGCGGCGTCACCTTCGAACTCGAAGGCGACACCAACGACTATGTCGGCAAGGGTCTTTCCGGTGGACGCATCGTGGTGAAGCCGCCGGCCGATTCCGGCATTGTGCCGGAGGAGTCGATCATCGTCGGCAATACGGTGCTCTACGGCGCTATTGAGGGTGAATGCTACTTCAGCGGCGTCGCCGGCGAGCGCTTCGCCGTGCGCAACTCCGGTGCCGTCGCGGTGATCGAAGGCGCGGGCGACCATTGCTGCGAGTACATGACGGGCGGCATCGTGGTGGTGCTCGGCCGCACCGGGCGCAATTTCGCCGCCGGCATGTCGGGCGGCATCGCCTACGTGCTCGACGAAGACGGCACGTTCGCCTCGCGCTGCAATCTCGCCATGGTCGAGCTTGAGCCGATACCGGACGAAGAAGCCGTGGCCGAGCGCGAATACGGCCAGCACAACGATCTCATCGCCCATGGCCTCGTCGACGTCATGGCCGACTTGACGTCAGGCGACGCCGATCGCCTGCACAGGCTGATCAGCAATCATGCGCGCTATACCGGCTCCCGGCGCGCGGCAGAAATTCTCGCCGACTGGAAGCGTTATTGTCCGATGTTCCGCAAGGTGATGCCGCTCGAATATCGCCGCGCGCTCGCCGAGATGGCGAAGGAAAAGGCCGCCACGATGCAGGCCGCCGAATAGCGCATGGGCAAGGTTACCGGCTTCCTCGAATACGAACGTGAGGATCGCGACTACGAGCCGGTCGCGGAGCGCATCCGGCATTGGCGCGAGTTCGTGCTGCCGTTGCCGGAGGCGGAACTGCGCACGCAGGCGGCGCGCTGCATGGATTGCGGCGTGCCGTATTGCCATGGCGCCAATGCGATCACCGGCGTGCCCAATGGCTGCCCGGTGAACAACCAGATTCCGGATTGGAACGATCTCGTCTATCGCGACCGCTGGGACGAAGCGGCGCGCAACCTGCACTCGACCAACAATTTCCCCGAGGTCACCGGCCGCGTCTGTCCGGCGCCGTGCGAGGCCTCGTGCACGCTCAACCTCGACGACAATCCGGTCACCATCAAGACCATCGAATGCGCCATCGCCGACCGCGCCATCGCCAAGGGGCTCAAGCCGGAGCCGGCGTCGGTGAAGACCGGCAAGCGCGTGGCGATCATCGGTTCAGGTCCCGCCGGCATGGCTTGCGCGCAGCAACTCGGACGGGCCGGCCACGACGTGCACGTCTACGAAAAATTCGCCAAGGCCGGCGGGCTGCTGCGCTACGGCATTCCCGATTTCAAGATGGAGAAGCAGCCCGTCGATTTGCGCGTCGCGCAGATGGAAGGCGAAGGCGTCACGTTCCACTACGGCGCCCATGTCGGCGTCAATGTCGCGGCCGATAAGCTTGTCGCGCGAATACGACGCGGTCGTGCTCTCGGGCGGTGCCGAGAAGGGGCGCGACCTGCCGATCCCGGGCCGCGAACTCAAGGGCATCCATTTCGCCATGGATTTCC
Source organism: uncultured Alphaproteobacteria bacterium (assembly GCA_963730645.1). Taxonomy (GTDB): domain Bacteria; phylum Pseudomonadota; class Alphaproteobacteria; order Rhizobiales; family Xanthobacteraceae; genus BOG-931. The sequence goes on from CAVSSN010000001.1 coordinate 274,123, forward strand.
TGCCGCAGCAGAACCGCCGCATCAGCGGCGAGCCGCAGGACGGCGCGGAGCCGATCCTCGCCACCGGCAAGCACGTCGTGGTCATCGGCGGCGGCGACACCGGCTCCGACTGCATCGGCACCTCGTTCCGCCAGGGCGCGCTGTCGGTCACCAATTTCGAGATCATGCCGCAGCCGCCGGAGCACGAGAACAAGATGATGACGTGGCCGGACTGGCCGCTCAAGCTGCGCACCTCGTCGAGCCACGAGGAAGGCGCGGTGCGCGAATTCGCCGTGCTGACGGAGAAATTCACCGGTGACAACGGCCAGGTGAAGAAGCTTCACTGCGTCAAGGTCGACGACAAGTTCAAACCGGTCGCCGGCACCGAATTCGAGCTCGATGCCGAACTGGTGCTGCTGGCGATGGGCTTCGTGCATCCCGTGCACGATGGCATGATCAAGTCGCTCGGGCTCGAGCTCGATCCGCGCGGCAACGTCAAGGCCGACACCAGCGCCTACCAGACTTCGCTCGCCAAGGTGTTCGCCGCCGGCGACATGCGCCGCGGTCAATCGCTGGTCGTGTGGGCGATCCGCGAAGGCCGGCAATGCGCCCACGCCGTCGACAAATTCCTCATGGGAACGACGACGCTGCCGCGCTGAGCATTCTGCGCCAGAAAATTTGACGTCAGTGTATGCCGACGCTCGCCGGCGGCCGCGGCGGATTGCTGAGCTCGGCCCGCGGCGATCTACGGGTACGGACGGGCGCGGCATCCGGCGCCGGCGGATTCTTCGCATCGGCCTTCGTCTTTTTGCCGTCGGCCGGAACGGCGGCGGCCTTCGCGTCCGGCTTCACGGGCGCCGGGGCTGTGAGTGGCGACAGGCGCGGGTTCGTCGTCCGGCACGGCGCCAGCACCGGGGGGCGGCCAGGCGAAGTCGTCGGCGCGACCCTTCGGCGGCGCAACAGCCTCGCCGCGGACAAGCACGCGCGCCGCGGTCGGGTCAGGTGTCGGCGCCGGCGTTGCCGCTCGGCTGCCGCCGCCCAAAAGCTCATCATCTTTGCCCGAATTGGTGTTCAGCGGGACGACGGGACCGGCGGCCGGCCGCGGCGCGGAGCCGCCACCCGGCTTCGCCGGCGTGGCCAGCGAAGGCACCGCCTCGTCGGGCGCAGGCAGTGCGACCGGCACCACGCTGCGCGACAGCGCGCGGCGCAGTTCGCGTTCGACGTAGTGTGCGAGCTTGATCGCACCGGCCTTGGTGAAGTGAACGCCATCCGCGCTGCGCAGACGTCGGATCTGGCCCTCAAAATCGGGGCCTTCCACGGTGTAGCGCCCTGATTCATCGACGAAGCCGTCCCACACGTTGACGTACGCGATGCCGGCCTTCTCAGCCCGCGTGCGATAGAGATCGTCAAGATAGGTTTCGTCGCTCGTCGCCCGCTGACCGCGAATCGACGGCAGCCCGACCCAGAGCACGGGCGCGCCTTTGCTCTTGAGCGCCGCGATCATTTCGTCGATGCGCTTGCCGTAGGCCTCCGCCCATTTGTCGGTGCGGAATTCGTAGGTCGCGCCTGTGGCGGTGGAGGCGGGACGCTGCACCTCGTGCGTGGCGGCGGGAGGCTGCTCGCCGTTTTGGGGCGTTTGTGGCGGCTGTGCTTGCGGAGCTTGGGGCTGCTGCGGCGGACGATCGCGGATCGATTGGCGGTCGTTGAGGCCGAGCATCACCACGATGGCGCTCGGCTTCTCCGCCTGCAGAATATCCTTCAGCGCCTGCGACCAGTCGGGTGTATCGCTGCGCGGCTCGTAGCGGATCAGGCCGGAATTCGGCCGGATCTTGCGTACGACGCCGATCTCCGGTGTGTCGCTCAGCGCTTCGTCGAGGCCATAGCCGAGCCAGTCGGCCATGGAATCGCCAATGACAACGACCGTGCTGGTCGGCGGCGTATCCTGCTTGCGCGGCGGCGACGATGGAGCCTTGCTGGAATCGACCGGTTGCTGCGCAGGTCTGAGAAAACCCGGCGGCCGGACCGCGGGCGCCGACTGCCGATTGTCATTGAAGAAGAACGGAAAGAATTGTTGCCGTTGCTGCGGCTGCTGGCGGCGCGCACGCTGGTCGCCCGGATAACGGTCCTCGAAAAACTGCGCGGACGCGGGCAGCGCCAACGTCAGCGCCGTCCCGACGACCAGAAACCAAGTGACAGGCCCCCGCATGCCGTGCCTTGCCATGATCCTTCGACCGATTGCTGCAGGGCCCGCCGCCCGAGCCCAGTTGATCCGCCAATATTAGCCGAAAAATGTCAACTTGAAGATGGCCGGGTGGTTAGCACCGATTAGCGGCTGCGCAGGCGATCCAGCATGGAGCCGGTGGCAAAGCCGTCCGGCGTCTGTCCGACCGATGCCTGGAAATTGCGGATGGCGACCCGGGTGCGCGGCCCGAACAGGCCGTCGGGCTCACCGATGTCGTAGCCGCGCCGCGCCAGCAACTGCTGCAATTCGTAGCGTTCCGTCAGCGTGAGCACGCGTTCGCTGCGCGGCCAGTCCTGCACGAATGGGCCGCCGCCGCGCAGACGGTCGGCGAGATGGCCGATCGCAAGCGCATAGGCCTCGGCCGGGTTGTATTTCATGATCACGCGGAAGTTCTGCAGCATCAGGAACCCGGGCCCTTGCGCGCCTGCGGGCACCAGCAGATAGGCGCGATCCTCGACACGCGGAAACGGCTTGCCGTCCGGCCGCGTGAGGCCGAGGCTTTCCCACTGGCGCACCGTCATCTGCTTCGAACGGTCGGCCAGCATGTAGTCGAAATTTTTCGGCACCGCGACTTCGTAGCCCCAGGTCTGGCCGCTGACCCAGCCGTCGCGCTTGAGATTGTTGGCGGTCGAGGCAATGACATCCGGAACCGAGTCGACGACATCGCGGCGGCCGTCGCCGTCGAAATCGACTGCGAAACGCTTGAACGTGGTCGGCATGAACTGCGTCGGTCCGAAGGCGCCGGCCCACGAGCCTACGAGCCGATCGGGCTTGACGTCGCCGCGCTGCAGGATTTCCAGCGCCGAGAGAAATTCCTCGCGGAAGTAATCGCGACGGCGGCCGACGCAGGCCAAGGTCGCGGTAGAGCGGATCACCGGGCGGTCGCCGCCCATGGTGCTGTAGTTCGATTCCACGCCCCAGATCGCCGTGATGATATGGCGGTCGACGCCATAGGTTCGCTCCATCGCGTCGAATGTCTTGGCGTATTGCGCCAGCAGCTCGCGGCCGCGCGCGATGCGCTCGTCGCTCACCAGCCCATCGAGATAGTCCCAGAACGACTTGGTGAATTCCGGCTGCGCATCGAGCAGATCCATGATCCGCAAATCGGGCGTGAGGCCTACAGTAAAGTGCTCATAGGTTTCACGCGTGACGCCGCGTCGCGCCGCATCCGGCCACAGCCGGCCGAGGCAATTGCTGAAATCGGCCGCAGCGGCGCGGATGGCATCCGCCGTCATGAGCGGATGGCCGGACGCGCCGGGTTGGCCGCTCCACTCGCGCGTGCCCGCGGCCGGTGCCGGCGCCGGAACCGAAGTCGCTGCCGGCGGTTGGAACAATCGTGAAAGCCAGTTGTCATCCTTGCCCTGCGCGGCCGCAGCATGTGCCGCGCCTGCCGCGAGCAGGGCCGCAGCCATCAAACGGACGATCGGGTAACGCGGCATCGCCATGGTGCGCGGCCTCGAATTATGCGTCGCAACATTGGGACCGGGTATGATTTCCAAACCATTAACCCCGGATTCGCGCCTTGGCCAGGATTGCGCCGTCCGCCCCGCCCGGCATTCATGGAACCGCAACAGAAAGCGGATAGCTCAACGGCCTAACCGAAGCATCCGCCCAAGTGCTATGATCCACTGCAGTGGGGCAAAATTCGTACGGCACGACGCCATTTCCCTCCCCCTTTTGCCGAACGGCATCGCATGAAACCTATCCGTAAAGCTGTCTTCCCCGTCGCCGGGCTTGGCACCCGCTTCCTGCCGGCGACCAAGGCCATGCCAAAGGAGATGCTGCCGGTGGTCGACCGGCCGCTGATCCAGATCGTGGTCGACGAGGCTCGCGAGGCGGGCATCGAACATTTCATTTTCGTCACCGGGCGCAACAAGGGCGTCATCGAGGATCATTTCGACCGGCAGTTCGAGCTGGAAATGACCTTGCTCGAACGCCAGAAGCGCACCGAGCTCGACTTTCTCAAACAGGATCTGCCCAATCCCGGCACGACAAGTTTCACCCGCCAGCAGGAGCCGCTCGGGCTCGGCCACGCGGTGTGGTGCGCGCGCGAACTCATCGGCAACGAGCCGTTCGCGCTGCTGCTGCCGGACGTGCTGGTGCAGCACCAGCGCGGCTGCCTGGCGCAGATGATCGACGCGGCGGGCGAACTCGGCGAGCGCGCCAACATCATCGCCGTCGAAGAGGTGCCGATGGAACGCATCGATCAATACGGCGTGGTCGGCGTCGGCGAGCGCAAGGGCAAGATGTTCTCGATCACCGGCATGGTGGAGAAGCCGCCGCGCGAGCAGGCGCCGTCGAATCTCATCATCACCGGCCGCTATATTCTGCAGCCGGAAATTCTCGCCACGCTGGCGAAACAGGAGCGCGGCGCCGGCGGCGAAATCCAGCTCACCGATGCGATGATCCAGCTCGCCAGCACGCAGCCGTTCTATGGCCTGAAGTTCGACGGCCGCAGCTTCGACTGCGGATCGAAGATCGGCTTTCTCGCCGCCAATGTGTCCTACGCGCTGGCGCGCACTGACATCGCGCCCGGATTTCGCGCCGAGCTCGACAAGCTGCTTGTCGACAGCAATGGCAGTGCGCCGCGCTAAGTGCGGCCAGAACGCTGCAAGCGCAGGCCGACGAGGATTGCCGTCGCGGTATAATCGACGGTCGAGATCGTGGAATGCAGCCAGTCGCGCCGCAATTCGGCCCTGACCTGCATGTCGCGCGTCAATTTGTAGGCGATGCCGGCCGAGGCGAAGTAGCGATTGTCGGCGCGGTCGGACCCCACGTAGATATCGTGGCCATAGCCGAACTTCAGCGTGCCGATGAGCCAGCGCCGGAAGGCGTGATCGACCTCAAGGCTGAAATCGCGGCTGAAATCGCCGGAGACGCCCGGCAACACGGACTCGCTGACCGTCGACGTCGCCAGCAGTTTTGCCGTGGTGAGCGCACTCGCCTGCCAGATCAGCGAGCCGTCGGCGATCGTGCCCTTGATGTCGGGCAGCGTCGGATCCTGGTAGGTGCGCTTGAGGTAACCGACGGCGAATTCGCCGGTCAGGGTGCGCGTAATCTCGAACGAGCTGCCGGCCTTGACGCTGGTGCCATTCGAATTGCGCGCAATGTCGTTGCGATCGAATTCCTCGTCATGAACGCGCGTGTCGCGGCTGACCTCGACGAACGGCTTGAGGCCGGGCGTCAATTCGTAGCCGGCGCGAAATATGCCGGCATATTGGTTGAAATCGCGGTCTGAATTGCTGGTGCTCTCGCCGTCGGTGAGCTGCGAGTTCTGGTATTGCGTCCGGTCGACCGTGCCCTTGGCGGAAACTTCGAGCCGGTTGAACTGGTGGGTGATGCCGGCGGTGCCGCCGAGCGTGGTGTTGATCGGCAGCTTGGCAAGGCCGGCTTGCAGGTTCGGGCTGCCTGGATTGTCGGTCGAAACGAGGAAGCGGTTCTCGAGATTGATCTGGGTATCGCGCCGGACGTCGATGCGGCCATCGATGCGAGAATCGAGAAAGGGGCGGTTGAGCGAGGGCGAGAAATCGTTGCCGTACTCGGTGTAGGAACCGCGAATGTCGGCGTTGAGTGCGTGCTGCGACCAATCGGAGCGCACGGTCAATTCCGGCGCCACCACGAAAAACGACGAACCGCTGCCGCCTGGCAGGCGCGAGGGATTGTTGTCGTAGCCGGTCGAAAGCTCGATCGCCGGGCGCAGCAGGAACGAGCCGGCGCGAATTCCGAGTGCTTCGTACGGATCGCTTTCGGTCACCGGCAGCCGCCGCGGCGCGGGCCCCGGCGTGCCGATCGGCAAGGTGTTCGGCGGCGGTGCACCCGGTGGCGGCGAACTCGCGGAACCGTCAGAGAGCGATGGCGGCGTCAGCGGCGGCGGCACGGGCAAAGCGGCGCCGGGCCGCGTCGCCGCGATCAGCGGATGAACCTCGGGCGGCGGATTGCTCAAAGGAATCGGCAGCGCCAGCGCCGGCAGGGTTGCGCCCGGACGCGCCGCGGCGGTCGCGGGATGAACTTCGGGCGATTTCGGCAGCGATTTTGCCGGCGGCTTTGCCGCAGCTTTGCCTGGCGTGCACAGGCGTGGTCGGTTTCACCGGAACGAAAGTCGTGATCGGCGGCGGCGCGACGACGTTCGGATTCTTCACCGGCGTCTTGGATTTGCGGCGCGGATCGTTGGTGGAGTCGAAGCCGGTATCGCCGGCGCCGAAGGCCTGCGGACTGCCGAAGGTCGGCGTCGCGCCGATGCGCGAAGGCGCCGTGGTGTTCGAAAATCGACCCGTCGGCAGCGTCTGGCCATTGGGTGTGCGCGGAACCGTGCCAGGCTTGCGGAAGCGTGGCGGGTTGGCTGGATCGCCGTCGATCGTTGGCGCAAGGAAATCGGTGCCGGCCTCCGGGACCGTCGATTGGGCGAGGCCCAACCGCGGCGCCAGCGCCACCATGGCGAGGATGGCGCTCAGCCCCGTGACGCTCAGTCGTCGGCGACGGCGCGCCACCTGCGATCTCCTCGCTCCGAATGCGCGCTCGCTGGCCACCATCGACGCCTGCCAGAAGCCGCGAAATCGAAACAAAATCAAAACGATGCCAAAGCCACGCGATGGCCGGCACGCCCCGCCGCAGCGGCGGGCCGATGGTTAACGGAGTTAAAACGGATATGGTTAACGGGAGGTTGATCGCCGGCGCGGCGGCCGGGCGGACGGCGCGGGCTTCAGGCCGCCGGACTTGCGGCCTTGCGCTCGTAAAGGCGCCACCCCGGAACGGCGGCGATGGCGAAGACAATCAGTGCTGCCACTTCCGCGGGCCAGGGCCACGGCGCAACCGATGCGATGATGCCAACGAGCATTGGGGCAAAGCCCAGCCACATCATGAACTTGCCCGGCCGGAACACCTCAACCGCGAACAGCAAAGCGGTGAGCCCGAACCAGTATCCGGAGCCGAACGTGCTGCTCCACATTCGCAACCTTTCAGCCGCCTGCGCGGCCTGCCCGCGCGGGCGGTCTCAGTAGACGACCAACGATAGAGTTTACACCCAGCCCTTGAGCTCGCGAAGCGCCAGCTGCCAGATCACCAGCATGCCCGGCTCGCTGTCATTGAGGCAGGGGATGGCGGCAAAATTCTTGCCGCCGGCGCGCTTGAACACGTGCGCGTTCTCGACCGCGATCTCTTCAAGCGTCTCCAGGCAGTCGGCGGAGAAGCCCGGCGTCACCACGACGAGGTTCTTCACGCCGCCTTTCTTGACGAGCTGCCTCACGGTCTTGATGGTGTAAGGCGTAAGCCAGGCGCCGCGGCCGAAGCGCGACTGGAACGCCATCGGCATTTTCTTTTCGTCGAACCCCGTGCGCTCGCGCAGGAGCTCGGTCGTCTTGATGCACTGGCTTTCGTACGGATCGCCCTTGAGCACGTATTCCTTGGGCATGCCGTGATACGACACCAGGATCGCATCCGGATCGTACGGCAACGCCTTGATCTCGGCCTGCAGCGAGGAACTCAGCACCTCGATGTAGTAGGGATCGTCGTAATAAGGCGGCAGGATGCGGAGCGCCGGCTGCTTGCGTAGCCGCATCATGTAGCGGAACACCTCGTCGCACACCGTCGCGGTCGTCGCCGCCGCATATTGCGGATAGAGCGGCATCACCAGAATGCGCTCGCAGCCGCGCGCCACCAGCGCCTCCAGGCGCGACGCGATCGACGGATTGCCGTAGCGCATCGCCCAATCGACAATGATGTGCTTGCCGAGCGGTTCAATAATCGCCGCAAGCTTTTCGGCCTGCGAGCGCGTGATGGTCTTGATCGGCAACTCGTTCCTGTCCTTGTTCCAGATCTTGGCGTAGTCGCGCGCCTTGCGCCGCGGCCGAATTGGCAAAATGAGCCAGTTGAGCAGGAACCGCCACAGCCAGCCGGTCCGCTCGATCACGCGCGGATCGCTGAGGAATTCCTTGAGATAGCGGCGCACCGCGGGCGCATCGGCAGCATCCGGCGTGCCGAGGTTGACCAGAAGAATACCGATCCCCGCCGTGACGACATTGGGCTCCTCGCCCGCGACCGCAGCGTCCTCGACTTCGGGCGCGACGGTTGCCGCGACAGGCGGGCTGTCTATCGGCTCCGGCTCGACTACCGCGGGCCGCTCCTCCATCGCCAGCTTGGCCCCCACACGAGCGACATCGACCGGCGGAGCAAAGGGCTCAGGTTCGTGCGGCGCAGGCTCGTCGAGGACATCGTCGATCGGATGCTCGGCGTGCCGGCTCGGCGGTTGTGGCTCGTCGATAATGGCGTCGATGACCTGCTCGTTCGGCGGGGACGCCAGATCGGCCTCTTCGACGCCAGCCTCGGGCTGCGGCTCGGCTGTCCCGGCATGGACCGGTACGGCCTCGTCCAGGTCCACCGGCTCACCGGTCGGCTGGCCCCTGAAATCGCGAATCGGCGTGGAGTCGTTCATGCAACTAACATACGCGATAGCGTGGCGACTTGCACCGGCTAGCATGCATGCTAAGGACGTTTCCCCCTGCCGTGAAAAGAAGCCTCATGTCGTTTTTTCGTCTTTTCGCACTGATTTCACTCATCTTTTTTGCCTTGCCGGCACGCGCCGAAACGGCGCACGTAACCTTCGTCCTGGTCAACGACATCTATGAAATGACCGAGCAGATGCAGCCGGATGGCAAGCTTCGCGGCGGCTTCGCGAGGCTTGCGGCGGTGGTCAAGGCCGAGCGGGCCAAAGGCGGCCACGTCATCTTTGCCCATGCGGGCGACACATTGTCACCCTCGCTGATGTCCGGCTTCGACCGCGGCGAACACATCATCGCGCTGACCAACATGATCCCGCCGGACATCTTCGTGCCCGGCAACCACGAATTCGACTTCGGCAAGGCGACGTTCGAACAACGCATGGCCGAGGCGAAATTTCCGCTGTTCGCCGCCAACCTGCGCGGACCGGACGGGGCGCCGCTCGCGGGATTCAAGGACAATGCGATCGTCAATATCGACGGCGTGCGCATCGGCCTCACCGGCGAGACCTATGACGACGCGGCGCGCGCATCGACGCCGGAGGATTTGCGCTTTGCGCCGACCGTCGCGACCGCCAAGAATCAGGCCGAGGCGCTGCGCCGCGAGGGCGCGGATTTCGTCGTAGCCGTCGTCCACGCCGACCGCCCGCAGGACTACGCGCTGATGGCGACGCACGCGATCGATCTCGTGCTCAGCGGCCACGACCACGACCTGTTCATCGAATTCGATGGACGCAACGCCATCGTCGAATCAAGCTTCGACGCGCATTACGTCACCGCGATCGACGTCACCATCGAGGTGAAGCAGCGCGACGGCCGCCGCGACGTGACATGGTGGCCGCAATTCCGCATCATCGACACTGCGACTGTGACGCCGGACCCGGAGCTCACGGCCGCGGTCGCGGAATACACCAAGGAATTCACGCGCGAGATGGACGTGCCGCTCGGCACCACCGCGGTGGCGCTCGACGGCCGCGGCGCGACGCTGCGCACGCGCGAGGCCGCGGTCGGAGGGCTGGTCGCTGACGCCATGCGTGAATCGATGCATGCCGACGCGGCCATTATGAACGCCGGCGGCATTCGTGGCGACAGAGTGTTGCCGCCGGGCTCGATCATCACCCGACGCGATGTGCTGGCATCGTTGCCTTTCAATAACCGCGTCATTCCACTCGAAGTATCGGGCCGTGGACTTAAGGAAGCGCTGGAGAACGGCATCGCGCAGATGCCGAATGCAGTCGGCCGATTTCCGCAGGTGTTCCGGCCTCATGATCGAAGCCGACGTAAGCCGCCCTGCCGGCCAACGCATCGTCTCGCTCAAGGTCGACGGCGCGCCGCTCGATGAGAGCAGAAATTACCGTATCGCCACCAACGATTTCCTCGCCCGCGGCGGCGATGGCTATGATGCATTTCGCGATGCGCGGCATTTCCTGAAAGACAATGACGCGCCGCTGCTCGCCAACGAAGTGATGGTCTATATCCGCCGCCTCGAAACCGTGCGCACCGATGTCGAAGGCCGGCTGGTATTCAAGTAACTAGCGACCGTTAATTTGCCATCTGGCGTGCACCTCAAAGTCTCAAATTCGGCCCATTTCTGCGGCCGTTAGCCGGTCACGCGCCTGACATGTGTTGGCGTAGCCATAAAGGAATGGATGATGATCCGTGGTGTCGTGCTAGTTGTGACCGCTCTGCTCGTGTCGGACGCTGCCTTCGCACAAACAAAGCTTCGTTCCCACAGCAGGGCCGAGGGCGACGTGTGCCATGGCGACGCCCGGCGCTTTTGCCGCGATGCCATTCCCGATCAGCTTCGCGTGCTGGCGTGTCTGCAATCGCACCGCGCCCGTTTGAGCCGAGGCTGCCGTTCGCTGCTCGAGAGCAATGGGATGTGAACATCCCCGCCGTACAATTCACGAATAAGTTTCGCTCGTCGGCGATGACCTTGCCATCGTTCGGCAGGCTGTCGGGCGCGACAAGCTTCACTTCGCCGCGCAGTTTCGTCACCGCTTGCAGCGTCGCGGCGACGGACTGAGCGAGAGCAGGGTCGTTTGTGGCGCACTCCGCCATCAGCGTCATGGCGTCCTGCTCGCCGTTGCGCTGCACAGCGAGCCGCACGCGGCCAAGCTCGGGGTGGCGTTTGGCGAGGTCCGCGATCTGGCCCGGATGCACGAACATGCCTTTGATCTTCGTCGTCTGGTCGGCACGGCCCAGCCAGCCGCGGATGCGCGTGTTGGTGCGCCCGCATGGCGATGGCTTCGTCATCACAGCGGAGAGATCGCCGATTGCGAGCCGAATCATCGGATAGTCGGCGTTGAACGAGGTAACGACCACCTCGCCGACTTCGCCATCCGCGACCGGATCGCCGGTGCCGGGACGGACGATCTCGACCAGCATCGTCTCGTTGACAATCATGCCTTCGCGAGCCTGGCTTTCGTAGGCGATGACGCCGAGATCGGCCGTCGCATAACATTGCAGCACCGCGACGTTGCGGGCGTCGAATTCCTGCCGCAGCGAGGCCGGCAGCGCCGCGCCGGAGACGAGGCCACGCCTGAACGCCGCTGGCTTGCCGGATTTCTCGGCCACGTCGAGCAGGATTTTCAAGAAGTCCGGCGTGCCGGCGTAGCCCGTGGGCTGGAATTGCGCGATCGCTTCGAGCTGCTGCTCGGTGTTGCCGATGCCGCCGGGAATGACGACACAGCCCAGCGCATCAAGCCCGGACTCCATGATGTAGGCGCCGGGCGTGAGGTGATAGGTGAAGCCATTGTGCACGATATCGCCTTCGCGAAAGCCGGCGGCAAAGAAGGCCCGCGCCGCGCCCCAGAAATCCCTGCCGCTTCCTTCCGGCTCGAAGATCGGCCCCGGCGACATCTGCAGCCGGCGCATCTTGCTGACCGGCGTCGTGTTGAAACCGCCGAACGGCGGACTTTGTTTCTGCAGCGCGCCAAGGTCCGACTTGCGCAGCAGCGGCAGCTTCGCGAGCGCCGAACGCGAGGTGACCGATTACGGATCGACGTCCGCAAGCTGCGCCGCCCAGCCCGGCGCAGTCATCGCGTGCGCGACAAGATCGGGCAAGTTTCCAAACAGTTCGCGCTCCCGCTCCTCGCGGTCGCTGGTTTCCAGGACGTCGTAGTATTCGGCCATGATCACTTACGCCAGCCAGCGCTTGCGGCGCTTGTAGTGCTTGGCGGCGCGGAACGATTTGCGCCGGCCCTCGGCGACGCCGAGGTAGAATTCCTTGACGTCCTCGTTGTCGCCGAGCGCGCTCGCTTCGCCGTCGAGCACGACCCGGCCGTTTTCGAGGATATAGCCGTAGCTGGCGTAGCGCAGCGCCATATTCGTATTCTGCTCGGCGAGCAGAAACGAAACGCCTTCGCGCACGTTGAGGTCCTTCACGATATTGAAGATTTCCTCGACGATCTGCGGCGCCAGCCCCATCGACGGCTCGTCGAGCAAAATCATCTGCGGGCGCGACATCAGCGCGCGGCCGAGCGCGCACATCTGCTGCTCGCCGCCGGAGGTGTAGCCGGCCATGGCGGTGCGCTTCTCCTTCAGCCGCGGAAAATATGTATAGACGCGATCGAGGTCGGAGCGCACGGCGGCTTTGCCGTCGCGGCGCGTGAAGGCGCCGGTGAGCAGGTTCTCCTCGACGGTGAGATGGCCGAAGCAGCGGCGGCCCTCCATCACCTGCACGCAGCCGCGCCGCACCAGATCGTTGGGCGTGAGGCCCTTCACCTCGGCGCCGTCGAAAACGATCGAGCCCTTGGTGACCTCGCCGCGCTCCGCCGCAATGAGATTGGAGATCGCCTTCAGCGTGGTCGATTTGCCGGCGCCGTTAGCTCCGAGCAAAGCGACGATCGACGCGCGCGGCACTGATAGCGAGACACCCTTGAGCACCAGGATGACATGATCGTAGACCACCTCGATATTGTTTACTTTGAGGATGGCCTCGGCGGCGTTGTGAGCATCACTCATTGCCAATCTCTTGGCGAAATTCTTGGCCAAACACTTGGGCAAAGAGGCGGCGTTGCCGCCGCCTCTTCTGTCTTCATGCCATAGCGGCCGTCATTTACGACTGCGGGCAGGCGGTCGGCGAGATCTTGTGCTCGGCGGCGTATTTCTCCGCCGTCGCCTTGACCATGGGCGCGATGACGCTGTCGTCGGCGGTGTACCAGTCCGACGTGATGTTCCAGTTCTTGCCGTCCCAGGTCTCGATGCGGCCGGTGCGCGCGCCTTCGTGATCGACGCAGGACACCTTGATCGGCTTGAGTTCGCCTTCGAAGCCGAGTTCCTTGATGCGATCGGCGCTGAGATTGAGGTTCTCGATGCCCCAGCGCACCTGCTCGCCGGTCAGCGGCTTCTTGCCGAACTTCTCCTGCGCGGTGCGGATCGACTCGACGCCGAGCATGGCGTTGATGAGGCCGCGGACATAGAGCACCTCGCCGGTCTCGTCCCACTTCGCCGTGCCCTTGCCGGCGTCGTACACATATTTTTTGAGATCGTCGTGCAGCTTGAAGCGGCCGGCGCCGTGCTGCAGCATCGCCGCGTTGTAGCCTTTGGCGCCGTCATCGGCCGGCCGCACATCGGGCTCGGCGCCCGACCACCACACGCCGTACATCTTTTCGCGCGGATAGCCGACGGCCACCGCTTCCTTGATCGCGGTCGAGTTCATCACGCCCCAACCCCAGAGCAGCACGTAGTCAGGACGGTTCTGACGGATTTGCAGCCAGGTGGCCTTCTGCTCGACGCCGGGATGCGTCACCGGCAGCAAGCTCAGCTCAAAGCCGTGCATCTGCGCGCGCTTTTGCAGCAGCGCGATCGGCTCCTTGCCGTAGGGCGAGTCGTGATAGACGAGCGCGATCTTCTTGCCCTTGAGCTTGTCGAAGCCGCCTTCCTTCTTGGCGATGTGCTGGATGAGGATGTCCGCCGCCGTCCAGTAGGTGCCGAGCAGCGGGAAATTCCATTGGAACACCGACCCATCGCGCGACTCGGAGCGGCCGTAGCCCATCGAGATGATCGGGATTTTGTCGATCGGCGCCTTCTCGGTGAGCGCGAAGGTGATGCCGGTCGAGAGTGGCATCACATAGGCGGAGCCGGTCGGGCCCTTGTTCTTCAGGCGCTCGTAGCACTCGACGCCGCGATCGGTGGCGTATTGAGTGTCGCATTCCTCGAACACGATCTTGACGCCGTTGATGCCGCCGTCGCGCGCATTGACCAGGTTGTAGTAATCGGCGACGCCGTTGGCGAACGGAATGCCGTTCGGTGCGTAAGCCCCCGTGCGGTACACGAGGTTCATGATGAACTGCTCGTTCTGGGCGAATGCCGGGCCGGTAAACGCCGCTCCGGCAATGACCGCCGCCACGGCAATACCGATATGTCGCTGGGCCATTACGAACCTCCCTTCGTCGTCGCGGACATGCGCGGCGCGCATGCCGTATTTGGTACGATAGTGCCTCCGAACCAGCCGCATCTCAATACGGGAACGGCCATAGCCTGAGCTTTTCCTTGGCCACCGCCCACAACCGCGCGAGGCCGAGCGGTTCGACGATCAGGAAAACGACGATCATGGCGCCGAACACCATGAACTCGATGTGCGACACCATCGCGGTGGACAGCGGAATCCCGAGCCAGTGCGGAAGCTGGTTGAGCACGATCGGCACCATCACGATGAAGGCGGCGCCGAGGAACGAGCCGAGGATGGAGCCGAGCCCGCCGATGATGACCATGAACAGCACCTGGAACGAGCGGCCAATATCGAACGCCAGCGGCTCCCAGGAACCGAGCCGCAGAAAGCCCCACAGCGCGCCCGCAACCCCGATGTAGAACGACGACACCGCGAACGCCGAGAGCTTGGCGTGCAGCGGCCTTATGCCGATGATCTCGGCCGCGATGTCCATGTCGCGCATCGCCATCCACATGCGGCCGATGCGGCCGCGCACCAGATTCTTCGCCCCGAGCGCCAGCACGGTCACGAGCGCGAGGATCAGCAGATATTTTTTTCCCGGCGTGTCGATCGGAATGCCGAACAGGTCGATCTTGCCGACCGCCACCGATCCGGACGGCTGGTAGTCAGTAAGCCATTTTATTCGCGCGAACGCCCATTCGAGGAAGAATTGCGCGGCGAGCGTGGCGACGGCGAGATAGAAGCCCTTGATGCGCAGCGACGGCAGTCCGAAAAGCAGGCCGACCAGCATCGCCATCGCGCCGCCGAACAGGAACACGATGAAGATATTGGTCTGCGGCACGCGCAGCGCGAGATTGTAGGCCGCGTACGCCCCGACAGCCATGAAACCGCCGGTGCCGAGCGAGACCTGGCCGCAATAGCCGGTGAGGATGTTGAGCCCAATCGCGGCGAGCGCGAGGATGAGAACCGGATTCAAAATTTCGGAAAACAGGTATTCGGGCGCGACGAACGGCACGACCAAAAACGCCACCGCGATCAGGACCATAGACAAACCAGCGATCCTGCGCGATCGGAAAGATCGCCTGATCGGCCTGGTAGGTCGTCTTGAATTGTCCGGCTTCGCGATACAGCACGACTTGTCCTCACACCCGCTCGATGATGCGTTCGCCGAACAGGCCCTGCGGGCGCACCAGCAGGAAAACGAGCGCAAGCATATAGGCGAACCAGTTCTCGATGCCGCCGCCGGCGAGATCGAACCAGCGGATCAGCACCGGCGCCAGCATCACCTCGGAGAGCTTCTCGCCGGCGCCAATGATCAGCCCGCCGACGATGGCGCCGGGAATCGAGGTGAAGCCGCCGAGGATCAGCACCGGCAACGCCTTGAGCGCGACCAGCGACAGCGAGAATTGCACGCCGAGCTTTGCCGCCCACATCATGCCGGCGACCAGCGCGACGATGCCGGACACGCCCCACACCAGGAGCCAGATCTGGTTGAGCGGGATGCCGACCGATTGCGCCGCCTGATGATCATCGGCGACGGCGCGCAGCGCGCGGCCGAAGCGCGTCACCTGGAACACGATCGCAAGGATCGTGACCAGAACGGCGCAGACGACGGCAGCGATCAATTCGGTCGGATCGATCAGCAGGCCGCCGGGAAATACCGATTCGAGAATGAAGATCGGGTTTTTCGGCAGATGCAGATTGAGCTCCAGAATGTCACTGCCCCACAGCGTCTGGCCAAAGCCGTCGAGGAAATAGCTGATGCCAATCGTCGCCATGAACAGGATGATGTCGGGCTGGTTGACGAGCCGCCGCAACACCAGAAATTCGATCGCGTAGGCGAGCGCGATCATGATCAACGCAGCGAGCGCGAATGCGAGCGGCAGCGGCACCCATCCGGCGAGCCGCGCGAGCGTCATCGCGGCGAACAGCACCATCGAGCCTTGCGCGAAATTGAATACGCCCGACGCCTTGAAGATCAGCACGAAGCCGAGCGCCACCAGCGAATAGAGTACGCCGGTGAGCAGGCCGCCGATCAGCGTCTCAAGGAAAGGTCCGAGCACCACGTGTCCCCGCATCGCACGCCGACGGGCGCGCGCATTCGATGTGACGCAAGAATATTCTCCTAAACGAAAAAATACAAACGCACTGACCCCACCTTTCGCGGTCGATGGTCATCGCGCGACTGCGGTCGCGAATCTCCGTTCCGTGGCAACGCGCCAAATTACTGTGATGGAACCGGCGGGAACGCTGCACGATGCGATGTGTTGACCCGTGCTGCTCAAAACCGGGCGCAAAGACTGGAGCGCAACAGCTCCGAACTAGGAGGTTACATGACCAGTATCAAAGTCCTCATGGCTACGGCCGCACTGCTGATCGGCGCATCGCAGTTGGCGATGGCGCAGACTACAGGCAATCCAGGCTCGTCGGCCGCTGCTTCACAGTCGAGCACGGTGAACGGCCAGGAAACTCCAACCGGCCCGAATTCGAAAACATATGGAACCAAGAAAAATATGGGCCGCGAGCAGCCGGAACAGAAGCAGGACATGGGCTCCGGCGCCGGCAAGTAGCAGGCTGCCGCGAGTTGAACCGCGCTTGCAAGCAAAAGAAATGGCCCGGCCTCGCCGGGCCCTTTCTCTATGCGGACACGGCGGCGGCGCATCAAGCGGCTGTCAGGAACAAATCCAAACGCCGCGCCGTTATTTCATCGAAGACGGGCGACGAGTACGACGAATACGGAGCCCAACGATGCGACCATTGTTCCACCCGCTGATGCTTGCCGTGATCGGCGCTTCTTGTCTCGGCATGACGACCGCCATCGCGCAGAGCGCCAAAACGGCTCAACCGGGAGACGTCGTTCTGAGCGCCGGACCGACGGCAGTCTCGCAAAAATCGTCGCCACCGCCGCTCTCCCTTTCGGATGAGCAGCGGACGAAGATCAAGCAGGTCCTGAGCACGAAAGACAGCGAGGTGAGCTTCTTCGCTCAAGGATACCAAGTCGGCGAAAAGCTTCGACGCCAAGATCGGTGAAAAGCTTCCATCCGGTCTGACGGCGCACGCGCTGCCGCCGCCGTTGATCTATGAAATGCCGGTGCTGAAACGCTACTCTTATCTGAAATTCAAGCAGCAAGTGCTGATCGTCAATCCGATGACGCACAAGATCGTCGACATGTTTCCGGAGAGCTAAGGTCAGTAGCCCGCATCATCGCAGCGACATGCCGGAGCGACGCCGGAGATTGCTGCTCGTCCGGGCTACGAAGTTCGTTGCGCGATGATCGGCCGATAGATCGCCTCCTGAATTTTTCCAGTGGCGGCCGCGATCCGGCAGCCGTGACGCGGCGAGATCGGCCAGCGGCCGCAGCCCGATCATGGCGTGTGGCGATCAAGGCCGATGACGGGGAGCCACATCATGTCCGGCAGCGATGCCGCCAGCGTTGAGCGCGCGCCGCGCCCGCCTCGTCGGCGGTCGCACCATCGAACGACACCACGTGCAGCGCGCCGTCGCGCGGTACGGCGAAGGCCATCTCCGTCGCCGCGCCACCGTCGAACAGGTCCCGGCTCCAGTCGGCGACGTATTCTTCCCATTCGCGGAAGCCCCATTGCGCCGTGTATTCCGGCGTCGTCATCCCTTCGGCCGACGCGAGCGTCCACAGCGCGAGGTAGTCGCGGCCGGCGCCCGTTGCGCGGCGAAAGCGCTGGCACGTGCGGAAATACGGCTTTGCCAGCATCTGCGCGATCTTGGGGCCGCTGTACCAGGCGTTCCACGCCTCTTCCTGCGCGGGTTCGGTGAAATTGCAGCGCACGATGTAGGCGACGACCATGCGATTGATTCCGGCGTTCAATGAAGCGTCGGCGGCCGTGCCGGGTCGCTCATCGGCCAGACGCTGCTGCGGCTGCTGACGACGCGAAGATCGATCTCGCCGATCAGCGCCGCGCGCTGCGCCTCGGCGGCCTGCAGCGCGGCGGTCGCCTCCTGCAATGTGCTGCGGTTCGAGCCGAGCAGCACCACGCCGCCGATCACGGCGGCGAACGCGGCGACCATCGCCATCGGGCTGAACGCGATCACGCCAAAAACGAGGGCGGCGAGCAGGATTGCGCCTGCCACGATGGCGATGCGCGACGCCAGCATGAACTTGCGGCAGCTTTCGATCGCCGCCGCGTGCTGCTCGATGCGGTCTTCGAGGCGCACGATCGCATCGCGCACATCTTCGTCGCGCTCATCATCGTCGTCCATGATCGCCCCGATGCGCGCGTGCGCCGCTCAGCCGACCTCGACGTCCTGCCAGAAGCCGACGCGGCCGCCGACATCCGCCATCTTCGGGCGCGGCGACTCGTAGACCCAGGCGGCGCGGTCGTGACGTTTGCCGCCGACCACCACGTCGTAGAACTGGACGCCGTGCGGGCATTCGAGATCCTTCGCCGTCTTCGGCACCTTCTCGAGCCATTCCATGTGCACCGCGCCGGGCGGGAAATACTGATAGCCGTCGCGCTCGACCATGTCGTTGCTCTCGGCGACCACCTTGCCGTCCACTGTTGCTTTCATGCTGCGATCCTCCAAGGCCGGATTGTCATAATATGTAGCCCGGATGGAGCGAAGCGCAATCCGGGCGGCGGCGAGGCGCGCCAGCATGCCGCCTTGTCAGGCCGCGACTGGCGAGCCATCCTGCCGGCAAGTATCCTGGGAGGATGACATGAAATCTGTTCGCACACTCTGCGGCGCCATTGCGTGCGCCGCCGCGATCGCAGCCAGCACCGCGGCGTTCGCCCAGGCGTGGCCGACACGTTCGATGCAGGTGATAAGCCCGTTCACCGCCGGAAACGCCAACGACATCATCGCCCGCATCGTGCTCGACCAGGTCGGAAAGCAGCTCGGCCAAACGTTCATCATCGAAAACCGGCCGGGCGGAGGCGGCGTCCTTGGCGCCGCTCAGGTGGCCAAGGCCGACCCCGACGGCTACACGTTTCTTCTGCACTCCTCGTCGCTGAGCTCGCACGTCATTCTGCACAAGACCCTGCCCTACGATGGCTTGCGCGATTTCGCGCCGATCGTGCTGTTCGGCGTTCAGCCGAGCGTGCTGGTGACGGCGCCGTCGAAGGGCTTCAAGACCGTGGCCGATCTCGTCGCCGCCGCAAAAGCGAAGCCCGGCGATTTGAATTTCGCATCGGCCGGCGTCGGCTCGGCCTCGCACCTGGCGGGCGAGAAATTCCGGGTTGCGACCGGCATCCAGGTCCAGCACATCCCCTACAAGGGGCCGGTCGAGGCGTTCACCGACGTGATGACCGGCCGCATCGATTTTTACTTCGTGCCGATTTCGCCAGCCGTCCCGATGATCCAGCAGGGCAAGGTCGTGCCGCTCGCCGTGAGCACCGCCAAGCGCGCCGCGCTGCTGCCGGACGTGCCGACGATCGCGGAGGCAGGATACCCGAACGCCGAATATGTATTCTGGGGCGGCCTCTCGGCGCCGTCGAAGACCCCGCGCGAAATCATCGTCAAGCTGCATGACGAGGTGCAGAAGGCGCTCGACATACCGGCGATCCGGGAGCGCTTGAAGCAAATCGGCGTGCAGGAACAGCCGATGTCGCCGGAACAATTCGCCAAATACTTCGCCGACGACGTTGCCGCCATGATCAAGCTCGGCAAGGATGCCAACATCGCGGCAACGCAATAATGGCAGACATGACCGATACCCTGCCCGACCGCCTTTCGACCAATCCGCGCAGCCCGTTTTACAACGAGGAGCTGCTCAAGCGCGACATCGGCATTCGCTTCAAGGGCGTCGAGAAGACCAACGTCGAGGAATATTGCGTCAGCGAAGGCTGGATCCGCGTCGAGGCCGGCAAGGCCAAGGATCGCCAGGGCAATCCGCTGACGATCAAGCTGACCGGAACGGTCGAGCCATATTTCAAGGAGGAGAAGACGGAAGGAGTAGCGCGACGCGCGCGCGTCGCGCGCGTTATTCCGCCGCGACTCTGCTCGCCGGATCGACCGCCTCAACCTTGGCGGCGCAGAACTTGAACTCGGGGATCTTTCCGAACGGATCGAGCGCCGGGTTGGTCAGAAGGTTCGCCGCCGCCTCGACGTAGGCGAACGGGATGAACACCACGCCATCCGGCACAGCGTCGTCCTGGCGCGCGCTCAACTCGACCACGCCGCGCCGCGTGGTGACGCGCACCATGTCGCCCGGCTCGATGCCGAGCTTGGCGATGGTGCCGCGCGAGACGCTGGCGACCGCGCGACGGCTCGAGCGCGTCGAGCACCGTCGCGCGCCGCGTCATCGCGCCGGTGTGCCAATGCTCGAGCTGGCGGCCGGTGGTGAGGATGAAGGGATACTCGTGGTCCGGCACCTCGTCGGGCGGCGTGTATTTCGCCGCCACCAGCTTGGCGAAGCCGTTCGGGCGCGGGAAGCCCTTGTCGAACACCACGTCGTGGCCCGGAATATCCGGCCGTCGGTCGGATAGGTGACGTGGTGCTCGCGCTCGACGCGATCCCACGAGATGTTGTCGAGCGCCGGCATCATCGACGCCATCTCGGTGAACACCTCGCTGACGTGCTTGTAGTTCCACTTGCAGCCGATGCGCTGCGCCAGATCCTGGATGATCCACAAGTCCTGCCGCGCCTCGCCCGGCAGCGGTAGCGCCGGCGCGTCCCATCTGCACCTGACGGTTGGTGTTGGTGACGGTGCCGTCCTTCTCGGGCCATGCCGACGCCGGCAGGATCGACGTCGGCATAGGACGCGGTCTCGGTGAGGAAGATGTCCTGCACCACGAGATGTTCGAGATGCGCCAGCGCGCCGCGCGCGTGGTTGAGGTCGGGATCGGACATCGCCGGGTTCTCGCCCATGATGTACATGCCCTTGATCTCGTCGGCATGCACCGCGTCCATGATCTCGACGACGGTCTTGCCCTTCTTGGGATCGAGCGTGACGCCCCAGGCGGCCTCGTACTTGGCGCGGATCTCGGCGTCCTCCACCGACTTGTAGTCGGGGAAGAACATCGGGATGAGGCCGGCGTCGGAGGCGCCCTGCACGTTGTTCTGGCCGCGCAGCGGATGCAGGCCGGTGCCGGGCCGGCCGATCTGGCCGCAGATCAGCGACAGCGCGATCAGGCAGCGCGCATTGTCGGTGCCGTGGGTGTGCTGCGACACGCCCATGCCCCAGAAGATGATGGCGCTTTCGGCGCGCGCGAAGGTGCGCGCCACCTTGCGCAGCACGTCGGCCTCGATGCCGCAGATCGGCGCCATCTCCTCGGGCGTGAACGGCTTGACGTTCTCGGACGAGCTTGTCGAAGTCCTCGGTATAGGTCTGGACGTATTGCTGGTCGTAGAGCTTCTCTTCGACGATGACGTTGAGCATGCCGTTGAGCATGGCGACGTCGGTGCCGTTCTTGAACTGCATCATCTGCCAGGCGTGGCGCTTCAGCGCCTGGCCGCGCGGGTCCATGACGACGAGCTTGGCGCCGCGCTTGGCGGCCTGCTTGAAGAAGGTCGCGGCGACCGGGTGGTTCTCGGTCGGGTTGGCGCCGATCACGATGATGACGTCGGAATTCTTGCACTCGTTGAAGGTCGCGGTCACGGCGGCCGAGCCGACGCCTTCGAGCAGAGCGGCAACCGACGAGGCGTGGCACAGCCGCGTGCAATGGTCGACGTTGTTGGAGCCGAAGCCGGTGCGCACGAGCTTCTGGAACAGATAGGCCTCTTCGTTCGAGCCCTTGGCCGAGCCGAACCCAGCGAGCGCGCGCGGGCCATCGCGGTCGCGGATTTTGGCGAGGCCCGAGGCGGCGCGCTCCATCGCCTCGTCCCAGGTCGCCGGACGGAAATGCGTCCACGGATTGGACGGATCGACCAGATCGTCGGCGGCCTTGCCGACGCCGTCCTTGCGGACCATCGGCTGCGTCAGGCGTTGCGGATTGCTGATGTAGTCGAAGCCGAAGCGGCCTTTGACGCACAGCCGGTTCTGGTTGGCCGGTCCGTTCTTGCCGCTGACGTAGGCGAGCTTGTCGTCCTTGATGTGATAGGTGAGCTGGCAGCCGACGCCGCAATACGGGCAGACGCTGTCGACCTTGCGATCGGGTTTGCCGTTGATAGACGTTGTTCTCGTCCACCATCGTCGCCGGCATCAGCGCGCCGGTCGGGCAGGCCTGCACGCACTCGCCGCAGGCGACGCAGGTCGAGGCGCCCATCGGATCGTCGAAGTCGAACACGATCTTCTGGGTGTGGCCGCGTCCGGCCATGCCGATCACATCGTTGACCTGCACCTCGCGGCAGGCGCGGACGCAGAGATTGCACTGGATGCAGGCGTCGAGGTTGACCGCCATCGCGGGATGGCTGCGGTCGGGCGCAGGCTTCTCACGCATGGGAAAGCGGCCGCGCTCGATCTTCTGGCGCCGCACGATGCCCGTCATCTCGGTATCGGGATCGTGCGCCATCGCCAGCGTGGGCTGATCGGTGTCGAGCAGCTCCGCGACCATGCGGCGCGCGTTTTTGGCGCGGTCGGTCTGCGTCTTCACCTTCATGCCGGGCGCGGGCATGCGCAGGCAACTCGGCGCCAGCACGCGCTCACCCTCGATCTCGACCACGCAGACGCGGCAATTGCCGTCCGGCCGGTAGCCCGGCTTGTTGACGTAGCACAGATGCGGAAGCTTGACGCCGACCCGGCGGCCAGCGCGGAAGATCGTCTCGCCCTCGCGGAGGTCGACTTCCATGTCGTCGAGGAAAAAGGTCTGGCCGGTTTCGCCTTCACCTTTGCCCGCAACCTTGTCGACCGGCGCCGTGTGCGCGACGCCCGGCTTGCCACCACCGACAGACGTTCCGCCTGCTGCGCCCTTCTGATCGTGGCCGTAACCGGCCGGCTTTTGTCCGTCGCTATCGCTCATCGTCCAATCCTCGTCCCTCACCAATGTCCCAACGGCTTGGTGAGTTCATCAGGGAAGTATTTTAGCACACTCAACAGCGGATTCGGCGCCGCCTGGCCGAGGCCGCAGATCGAGGCGTCGCGCATCACCGCGGACAACTCGTCGAGCAGTGCCGGGTCCCACGGGCCGGTCGCCATGAGTTCGGCGGCCTTCTCGGTGCCGACGCGGCAGGGCGTGCACTGGCCGCAGCTCTCGTCCTCGAAGAACTTCATCAGGTTGAGCGCCACCGCCTTCATGTCGTCCTTGTCGGACAGGATCACAACCGCATGCGACCCGACGAAGCAGCCGTATTTTTCCAGCGTGCCGAAGTCGAGCGGCAGGTCGGCCATAGAGGCCGGCAGGATGCCGCCTGAGGCGCCGCCGGGCAGATAGCCCTTGAAGCTGTGGCCCGGCGCCATGCCGCCGCAGAATTCGTCGATCAGTTCGCGCACCGTGACGCCCGCCGGCGCGACCTTTACGCCCGGCTCTTTGACGCGGCCCGAGACCGAGAAGCTGCGGAAGCCTTTGCGCTCGTGGCGGCCTTGCGAGGTCACCCATTCGGGGCCCTTCTCGACGATGTCGCGCACCCAGAACAGCGTCTCGACGTTCTGCTCCAGCGTCGGGCGGCCGAACAGGCCGACCTGCGCGACGTAGGGCGGGCGATGGCGCGGCAGGCCGCGCTTGCCTTCGATCGATTCGATCATCGCGGATTCTTCGCCGCAGATGTAGGCGCCGGCGCCGCGGCGCAGATGGATCTTGGTGTGCTCGCACAGACCCGCCTGCTCGACTTTTGCAATCTCGTCGATCAGCAAAAGGCGTACTTCGGGATATTCGTCGCGGACATAGAGGTAGGTGTCCTTGGCCTCCACCACCCAGGCGGCGATCAGCATGCCTTCGATGAAACGATGCGGGTCGCTGTTCGAGATAAAAGCGGTCCTTGAACGTGCCCGGCTCGCCCTCGTCGGCATTGACGGCGAACATGCGCGGCGCCGGCTCCGCGCGCACCAGCGCCCATTTGCGTCCGGTCGGAAAGCCGGCGCCGCCGAGGCCGCGCAGGCCGGCATCGCTGACGATCTTGATCAGTTCATCGCGCGTGCGCGTGCCGGCAATGCATTCTTTGAGCAGCTTATAACCGCCGCCACGCGCGTAGGCATCGAATGCATTGGGCGTCGCATAGGCGTGCGCATGCGGCGGCGTCGCTGCGGCCGCGGCGACCTTTGCGACATCGGCCTGCATGACTTGCACATGGCCGACGGCGCAGACCGGCGCGCGGTCGCAGGCGCCCATGCACGGCGCATGCACGACGCGCACTTTGGCGCCGAGCTTTTTCGGCAAATCGGCGAGAAGGTGTTCGGCGCCGGCAAGCGCGCACGACAATGAATCGCACACGCGCACGGTGACGGCCGGCGGCGGCGTCTCGCCTTCCTTCACCACGTCGAAATGCGCGTAGAAGGTCGCGACCTCGTAGACCTCGGTGAGCGCAAGCTTCATCTCGTTCGCCAGCGCCGTGAGATGCGCCGCGGAGAGATGGCCGTAATGGTCCTGGATCAGGTGCAGGTGCTCGATCAGCAGATCGCGCCGGCGCAGGCTGGTCGATCAGCAGCGCGCGCACCTCTTCGAGCGCCTGCAGGTCGACCTGGCGGCCCTTCGGCGTGCGCGGCGGCCGGCGGCGGCCGCCTTTTGCCGGCCCGGATGCCGCAATGGCCGGCCGCTCCGAAATGCTCATGTTTCGCTCCCAAAAGGCACAAAACCGCGCTGATTCAATGTGTACAAGGCCCGCCGGCCGATCAATTGATTGACAACATCTATCAAGCCGAACTGTCTCCTTGCAATATTTGCATGTAACCGCTTAGAAACTACAAAAATCGGCCGTTGTATTCCCGACTGCACAGCGATTTTGCGCATTCAGTCCGAATAACGGGGCAGCCGGAATGTTTTCATAATTGCCCAGATTTGGTGCGGCTTTGATCGACAAGCTTGAATTCCTCCTCGCCTTGGCGCGCGAAAAGCATTTCGGGCGGGCGGCGGAAGCTTGCGGGGTCACCCAGCCGACCCTGTCCTCGGGCGTCAAACAGCTTGAAGACACTTTCGGCGTCCTGCTGGTCAACCGCGGCTCCCGCTTCCAGGACTTCACGCCGGAAGGCGTGCGCGTGCTCGAATGGGCGCGGCGCATCGTCGGCGATACCCGCGCCATGCGTCAGGAGGTCCATGCGCTCAAGCACGGGCTTGCCGGGCGGCTGCGCATTGCCGCGATTCCGACTGCGCTGGCCATGGTGGAAACGCTGACCACGCCTTATCGCGCGCGGCACCCCGAGGTGCAATTCACCATTCTGTCGCGAACCTCGATCGAAATCCTGCAATTGCTGGAAGACCTCGAGATCGACGCCGGCCTCACCTATCTGGACAACGAGCCCCTCGGCCGTGTCACCGCAATCCCGCTTTATCGCGAGCGCTACCGGCTGCTCGTCGCGGCCGACACGCCGCTCGGCAACCGCGAAACCGTCACCTGGGCCGAGGCCGCCCAGGTGCCGCTCTGTTTGCTGACCCCCGACATGCAGAACCGCCGCATCATCGAGCGGCTGCTGCGCGAGTTCAGGCGGCGACCCACGCATCACCATCGAATCGGATTCCATGATCCTGCTGTACTCGCATGTACGCACCGGGCGCTGGGCGAGCGTGATGCCGGCGCGCCTCGCCGCGACACTTGGCCTCACCGATGTGCTGCGCGCAATTCCGATCGTGGAGCCGGAAGCGAGCCACACCATCGGGCTCATTGCGCCGGCACGCGAGCCGATGACGCCGTTGATTGCAGCGCTCGTCGCCGAAGCCCGCCGCGTTGCGCCGCTGCTGTCGGACTGATGGAACCCATTGTGAAATCGTCCACTTCTTGTCTGGCCATCGCGTGCATCCAACACCATTGGATTTCAAACACGCAAAAATATTTTGGCCGTGCGGAATAAAACTGAACCGCGACAATTTGGCTGTTTCAATTTCGCGACGCATATAGCCCTTCGCTATGGCGAGATTTGGAATTCCTATTGAGCGATAGGAAATCGTTTATTGATTCAACAAATGCGCGTCCGCACTGTGTGTTTACAGACAGCGACGCATTTCCGCGGGCTGTCACAAAAAATAACTCAGGGGACCCAAGGAGAACCGCGCGATGAGTTTCCTCGACCGCAGTCACACAATCGCAAAGCCCGGCTTCAGCCGCTGGATGGTGCCGCCCGCCGCATTGTGCGTGCATCTGTGCATCGGTCAGGCCTATGCCTACAGCGTGTTCAACCTGCCGATGACCAAGCTCATCGGCATTTCGCAATCGGCGCCGGGCGACTGGAAGCTCACCGAGCTCGGCTGGATCTTCTCGATCGCCATCTTCTTCCTCGGCGTGTCGTCGGCCGTGTTCGGCCGCTGGGTCGAGGAAGGCGGGCCGCGCCGCGCGATGTTCACCGCCGCGCTGTGCTGGGCCGGCGGCTTCTTCATCTCGGCGATCGGCGTCTACATCCACAATCTCTGGGTCATCTATCTCGGCTACGGGGTGCTCGGCGGCATCGCGCTCGGCATCGGCTACATCTCGCCGGTCTCGACGCTGATCAAATGGTTCCCCGACCGTCCGGGCATGGCGACCGGCATGGCCATCATGGGCTTCGGTGGCGGCGCCTTCATCGCCTCGCCGCTGTCGGTGTGGCTGATGGGCAAGTTCACCACCGCGAGCCACATCGGCGTCGGCGAAACTTTCATCGTGCTCGGCGTCGTCTACTTCTTTTTCATGATGGTCGGCGCGATCATTGTGCGCGTGCCTGCGCCGGGCTGGAAGCCCGCGGGCTATGTCGCCGCCGGTGCACGCGACGAAGTTGATCACCACGAAAGACGTCTTCGTTTATGACGCGCTGAAGACGCCGCAGTTCTGGCTGATCTGGTGGATTCTCTGCCTCAACGTGACCGCCGGCATCGGCGTGCTCGGACAGGCTTCCGCCATGAGCCAGGAAATGTTCCCCGGCCATATCACGCCGGTCGCAGCAGCGGGCTTCGTCGGACTGATGAGCCTGTTCAACATGGGTGGCCGCTTCTTCTGGGCGTCCACCTCGGACTATATCGGGCGCAAGAACACCTACTTCATCTTCATGGTGCTGGGCTTCCTGTTGTACTGCACCGTGCCCTACACCGGCTCGATCGGCAGCGTCGCCCTGTTCGTCTGCGCATTCCTCGTGATCATCAGCATGTACGGCGGCGGCTTTGCCACCGTGCCGGCGTATCTCAAGGACATGTACGGCACGCGATACGTCGGCGCGATCCATGGACTGCTGCTCACGGCATGGTCGATGGCCGGCATCTTCGGGCCGGTGCTGGTGAACTACATCCGCGAGTACAACGTCACCCACGGCGTGCCGAAGGCGCAGGCCTACAACACCACCATGTACATCATGGCGGGCCTGCTGGTGATCGGCTTCATCTGCAACGCACTCGTCAAGGCCGTGCACCACCGCTTCCATATGCATCCGGAGCACGAGGCCGAGGAAGCGCAGATCGAGGTCGGTCTCGCCGGCGAACCGGCCGGCGCATAAAGGAGAAACGGACATGGCAAATTCAAATCAGCAAGGCACCACCACGCTGCAGCTCGTGCTGGCCTGGGGCTTCGTCGGCATCCCGCTTACGCTCGGCGTGCTGCAGACGCTCATCAATTCCATGAAGCTGTTCCAATAGCGTGGCTTCCAGAGCGGGCGCCGCTTCCTTCGGCACAGAAGGAGGCGGCGTTCTTTTTGTGACAGCGCAGCCGGCGGCCGCACCGCATGACTCGCAGACAGATTGAATCGCGGTGTCATCATCCGCGAAGGCGGATGATCCAGTATTCCGTGATGTCAGGCATCGCGCCGCAGACGACGGTGGTTACTGGATGCCCGCCTTCGCGGGCATGACAGTTTCCCTCACTGTATGCCGGCCAGCCCGGCCGCCTTGATTGGGCCTGACCACTTCTCGATCTGGCTCGCGACGAATTTTTGCAGGTACTCGGGCGATCGGCGATCGGGCGCGACGACGTCGAAACCCGTTATCTTCAGCCGCTCCTGCACTTCAGGCGTATTCATCGCCGAAACCAGCGCGTCGTTGAGCTGATGCACGATCGCCGGCGGCGTACCCTTGGGCATGAAGATCGCCCACCACAGCGGTGCTTCGAACTTGGTGAGCCCCTGCTCGTCCGCGGTCGGAATATCGGGCAAGGTCGGCGTGCGTGTGAGCGACAGAACGGCGAGCGGCTTGACGGCGTGGGTCGCGAGTTGCGGCAACACGTTGGTGCTGCCGGTGCACATGTAGTCGATGCGCCCTGCGAGCAAATCCTGCAGCGCCGGGCCGCCGCCGCGATAAGGAATGTGCGTCACGGTGACGCCCATCGCGGCATCCAGCATCGAACAGCCAAGATGCATCGCCGACCCGGTGCCTGGCGAGCCGAACTGCATCTTGGCGGCGTTCGCCTTGGCGTAGGCGATGAAGTCGTGCAGGTTTTCGACCGGCAGGTCCTTGCGTGTGATCAGCACCACCGGCTGCTCGACGACCAGCGCCACCGGCGCGAAATCGGTCTCGGCGTTGTAGAGCGGCTTCTTGTAAAGGAGCTGGTTCTGGGCGTGAGTGCCCGAGCTGCCGAGCACGAATGTGTAGCCGTCGGGCGTCGCATTGGCTACGCGTGCCGAGCCCGCCATGCCGCCCGCGCCGCCGACATTCTCGACGATGACCTGCTGACCAAGAAGTTCCGACAACCGCGCCGCCAGGATGCGGCCGAGCACATCACCGATGCCGCCGGCGGCAAACGGCACCACCATGGTCACCGGTCGGCTCGGCCAGGTTTCCGCAATCGAAGCGGTCGGAAAGGCCAGCGCAGCACCGAGCAAAGCGAGCATCACGCAGCGCAGCATCGCGGCCTCCTACAGTTCGACTAGAACAGTCCGACGATCTTTCCGTCGGCGCCCACATCGATAGTGTCGGCAGCCGGCACTCTCGGCAAGCCCGGCATGGTGAGTATTTCGCCGCAGATCGCCACCACGAATTCGGCGCCGGCCGAGAGCCGCACTTCGCGCACCGGAATGCTGAAACCCGTCGGCGCACCTTTGAGGTCGGGATTGGTCGAGAACGAATACTGCGTCTTGGCGATGCAGACCGGCAGCTTGCCGAAGCCCATCTCTTCCCAGGTCTTGAGCTGGTCCTTCACCGACTTGTCGGCGGTGGCGTCGTCGGCGCGATAGATTTCCTTGGCGATGGTGCGGATTTTTTCGAACAACGGCATCTCGTCGGGATAGAGAAACTTCAGCTTGGCGTTGCCGGCGTCGATGGTCTTGACCACGGCCCTGGCGACGTCGGCTGCGCCCTCGCCGCCCATCGCCCAGTGGTCCGCCATCAGCGCCTCGACGCCGAGGCCCTTGCACTTCTCCTTCACCAGCGCGATCTCGGCGTCGGTGTCGGCCGAGAAGCGATTGATCGAGACCACCGCCGGCAGGCCGAATTTCTTCACGTTCTCGACGTGACGCTGCAGGTTCGCCATGCCGGCTTCCAGCGCCTTGAGGTCTTCTTTCTTGAGATCGTCCTTCTTGACGCCGCCGTGCATCTTCAGCGCGCGGATGGTCGCGACCAGCACGACGCAGTCCGGCGTCAGGCCGGCCTTGCGGCACTTGATGTCGAGAAACTTCTCCATGCCGAGGTCGGCGCCGAAGCCCGCCTCCGTCACCACGTAATCAGCGAGCTTGAGCGCTGTCGTGGTCGCCACCACCGAATTGCAGCCATGCGCGATGTTGGCGAACGGGCCGCCATGGATGAAGGCGGGCGTGCCTTCGAGCGTCTGTACCAGGTTTGGCGCGATCGCCTCCTTGAGCAGCGCCGCCATTGCGCCGTTCGCCTTGATGTCGGTTGCGCGCACCGGCTTGCGGTCGCGGGTATAGGCGACGATGACGTTGCCGAGGCGCTTCTTGAGGTCGTCGATGTCGTTGGCGAGGCAGAAGATCGCCATCACCTCCGACGCCACGGTGATGTCGAAACCGGCCTCGCGCGGATAGCCGTTGGCGACGCCGCCGAGCGAGCAGACGATCTCGCGCAGCGCGCGGTCGTTCATGTCCATGACGCGGCGCCAGACGACGCGGCGGCTGTCGATGCCGAGCGCGTTGCCCCAGTAGATGTGATTGTCGATCAGCGCCGAGAGCAGATTGTGCGCCGAGGTGATGGCATGAAAGTCGCCGGTGAAGTGCAGATTGATGTCCTCCATCGGCACCACCTGGGCGTAGCCGCCACCGGCCGCGCCGCCCTTCATGCCGAATGACGGCCCGAGCGACGGCTCGCGCAGGCACAACATCGCTTTCTTGCCGATGTGGTTGAGTGCGTCGGTGAGGCCGACCGTCGTCGTGGTCTTGCCCTCGCCCGCCGGCGTCGGCGAGATCGCCGAGACCAGGATCAGCTTGCCGTTCTTCCTGTCCTTGAGCGACTTGACGTAGTCGATCGACACCTTGGCCTTGTAGTGACCGAAAGGCTCAAGGTTCTCGGCAGCGATGCCGAGTTTTTCCTTGGCAATGTCGATGATCGGACGCTTCTTGGCGACCTGCGAAATTTCGATGTCGGACTTGGGTGACTGATGCTGGGAGGCGGGCATGGGGATCGATCCAATCGTGGTGATGCTGAGACTTAAATTTCGCTGTCATGCCCGCGAAAGCGGGCATCCAGTAAACACCGAATGCGCGGTGATTACTGGGTCCCCGCTTGCGCGGGGACGACAATCACTAATCATGTGAACCTCGCTTTGACGGCGAGGCTCGCCGACTTCGCCCACTCGCCGGCTTCGATCTTCTTGCCGTCGGCAGGCTGGACGCGGGTAACTTTGAAGCGCCCATCGGCGCAGACCACGGTGAAGCCGTCCGCTTCGACCACGGCGATTTCGCCGACCTTGCCGGCGATCCCCTTGGGGTCTTTCGCCGGCAGCGGCTTGGCGTCGAAGATTTTCAGTTGCTTGCCATCGAGCGTCGACCACGCGCCGGGCGCAGGATTGCAGCCGCGGATCAGCCGATCGATCTGCTCCCACGGCTTGCCCCAGTCGATGCGCGCATTGTCGGGGCCGCAGCGGCCTTCATACGTGGCCTTCGATTCGTCCTGCTTGATACGCGGCGCCTTGCCGGCCTTCACCAGATCGACCGACTCCATCATGGCGTCGACGCCCATCGGGAACAGGCGGTCGAAGTAGACGGTGCCGAGCGTGTCGGTTGAGCTGATCGGCGTCTTTTTCTGCATCAGTACGGCGCCGGTATCGAGGCCGTTGTCGGGCCAGAAGATCGACAGGCCGGTTTCCTTCTCGCCCTTGATGATCGGCCAGTTGATCGCGCTCGCGCCGCGATAGGCCGGCAGCAGCGAAGGGTGATACTGGATCGAGCCGTGGGTCGGGATGTTGAGGAATTCTTCCGGCACGAACAGCGTGACGAAGGCCATCACCTGAAGGTCAGGCTTGAGCGCCTTGAACTCTTCCCAGACTTTCGCGTCCTTGTAGGACGCCGGCTGATAGACCGGAAGATTCGCCGCGAGCGCAGCTTCCTTCAGCGGATCGGCCTTGGCGCCTTCCTTCTCCGGCGCGACGTAGACGCCGACGACATTCTCGCCGCGCTTGAGCAGCGCTTCCAGCACCGCCTTGCCGAACGCCTGCTGGCCGTGAACAACGATACGCATCCAGTATCCCTTCTCTCCCCAAAACTTTTCATTGTCATGCCCGCGAAAGCGGGCATCCAGTAAACACCGAACACGTGGTGATTACTGGGTCCCCGCTTTCGCGGGGACGACAGTGGTTCATGCAGCTTCGGCCTTGGCTGGCTTCTCCGGCGCCGTAATCGCGCCCGATGTCTTGATTCCGGCCATTTCCTTGTTCGAGTAACCGAGCACCTTGCGCAGAATTTCGTCGGTGTGCTCGCCAAGCAGCGGCGAGCGGCGCACGTCGGCGATCGAATCCGACAGCTTGATCGGATTGCCGACGGTCAGATATTTGCCGCGCGTCGGATGGTCGACCTCGACCACGGTGCCGGTCGCGCGCAGCGATTGCTCCTCGGCGATCTCCTTCATCGACAGGATCGGGCCGACCGGAATGTCGTGCTCGTTGCAGATTTCCATGACCTCGAACTTGGTCTTGGTCATGGTCCATTCTTCGATGGTCGCAAAAATATGCTTGAGCCGCGGCAGCCGCGCCGGCGGCGTGGCGTAGTCCGCGTCCGTCTTCCACTCCGGCTTGCCGATGAGATCGCAGATCGCGTGCCACACCGGCGCTTGCGTGATGAAGTAGATGTAGGCGTCGGGATCGTGCTCCCAGCCTTTGCACTTGAGGATCCAGCCGGGCTGGCCGCCGCCGGAATCGTTGCCGGCGCGCGGCGTCGCTTCGCCGAACGCGACGCCTTCGCCGAACTGGCTGTATTCCCTGAGCGGCCCGTGCTTGAGGCGCTGCTGGTCGCGCAGTTTCACCCGCGCGAGATTGAGCACGCCGTCCTGCATGGCGCACAGCACCTTCTGGCCGCGGCCGGTGCGGATGCGCTGGTAGAGCGCCGACACGATGCCGAGCGCGAGATGCAGGCCGGTGCCGCTGTCGCCGATCTGCGCGCCGGTGACGAGCGGCGGACCCTCGCGGAAGCCGGTGGTCGAGGCCGAGCCGCCGGCGCATTGCGCGACGTTCTCGTAGACCTTGCAGTCCTCGTACGGGCCGGGGCCGAAGCCTTTCACCGAGGCCACGATCATGCGCGGGTTGAGCTTGTTGATGTGCTCCCAGGTGAAGCCCATGCGGTCGAGCGCGCCGGGCGCGAAATTCTCCACCAGCACGTCGCAATACTTGACCAGGCGTTCGAGGATTTCCTTGCCCTTGGGATTCTTGGAATCGATCGTGATCGAGCGCTTGCTGCCGTTGAGCATGGTGAAATACAGGCTGTCGGCGCCCTTCACGTCCTGCAACTGGCCGCGCGTGATGTCGCCGACGCCGGGGCGTTCGATCTTGATCACGTCGGCGCCCATGTAGGCGAGAAGCTGCGTGCAGGTCGGACCCGATTGCACGTGCGTGAAGTCGAGCACGCGCACGCCGTCGAGCGCCCTGCCCGCATGGCCCCAGGGTTTCGCCGACGGTTTCGGCGCGCCATTTTTCGCTGCGGCCTTCGCAGCCGGCTTGCGCGCCTTGAGCTTCACCACTTTTTTCTTCACGGTACTTTTCTTCACCGCCGACTTTGCCTTTTTGGATTTCTTTCGCGTGGCCATCGCTATTTCTCCGCTTCAAATCTAATTGTCATGCCCGCGTGCACCTTCATTTCTTTTTCAGCACGCTTTGCGGGTTGAGGTTGCCGATGCGGCCGCTCTCGCTGCCGGCCGCCGGGTCAAGCACCGCGTTGATGAGGGTCGGCTTGCCGGAGTCCATCGCCTCGTTCACGGCGCGCTTGAGTTCGTCGGGCGTCGTGGCGTTGACGCCGACGCCACCGAAGGCCTCCATCATCTTGTCGTAGCGCGAGCCCTTGACGAAGACGGTCGGCGCAACGTCCGGACCGCCCGTCGGATTGACGTCGGTGCCGCGATAGATGCCGTTGTTGTTGAAGATGACGACGCAGACCGGCAGGTTGTACCGGCAGATCGTCTCGACCTCCATGCCGGAGAAACCGAAGGCGCTGTCGCCTTCGACGGCGAGCACGCGCTTGCCGGTCTCGATCGCCGCCGCGATGGCATAGCCCATGCCGATGCCCATGACGCCCCACGTGCCGACGTCGAGACGCTTGCGCGGCTGATACATATCGATGATGCCGCGCGCGAGATCGAGCGTGTTGGCGCCTTCGTTGACGAGAATGGCATCCGGCCGCTCTTTGATCACGGTCCGCAGGGCGCCAAGCGCGCCATGGTAGTCCATCGGCGAATTGTTGTTCATCAGCCGCGGCGCCATCTTGGCGATGTTGTCGTCCTTCTTCGTCTTCACAGCGCCGATCCAGTCGGCCGGCGGCGCCGGCCACTTGCCGTCGATGCCATCGAGAAGAGCCGCTACGCAGGAGCCGATGTCGCCGACCACCGGAGCGATGATCTCCACGTTCGAGTCCATTTCCTTCGGCTCAATATCGATCTGGATGAACTTCTTCGAGTGAGGCTCGCCCCAGGTCTTGCCCTTGCCGTGCGACAGCAGCCAGTTGAGGCGCGCGCCAATCATCATGACGACGTCGGCGTCTTTCAGCACCGTCGAACGCGCCGCGCCCGCGCACTGCGGATGCGTATCAGGCAGAAGGCCCTTGGCCATGCTCATCGGCAGGAAAGGAATGCCGCTCTTCTCGACCAGCGCGCGGATCGCGTCATCGGCCTGCGCGTAGGCCGCGCCTTTGCCGAGAATGATCAGAGGTCGCTTGGCGCTCTTGAGCACATCGAGCGCGCGCTTGATCGCGGCCGGCGCGGGAAGCTGGGCCGGCGCCGCATCGATGACCTTGACGAGAGACTTTTGCCCAGCCTCCGCGTCCATCACCTGACCGAAAAGCTTGGCCGGGAGATCGAGATAGACGCCGCCCGGACGACCAGACACAGCCGCGCGGATCGCGCGCGCTACGCCGATGCCGATGTCGGCCGCATGCAGCACGCGGAAGGCTGCCTTGCAGAGCGGCTTGGCGATGGCCAGTTGATCCATCTCTTCGTAGTCGCCCTGCTGCAGGTCGACGATCTCGCGCTCGGACGAACCACTGATCAGGATCATCGGAAAGCAGTTGGTCGTCGCGTTGGCGAGCGCCGTCAGACCGTTGAGAAAACCGGGAGCCGATACCGTGAGGCAGATGCCGGGCTTTTTCGTCAGGAAGCCGGCGATAGCCGCGGCGTTGCCGGCGTTCTGCTCGTGCCGGAACGAGATGACGCGGATGCCCGCGGCCTGTGCCATGCGGCCGAAGTCCGTGATCGGGATGCCGGGCACACCATAGATCGTGTTGAGGCCATTGAGCTTGAGCGCATCGATGACGAGGTGGAAGCCATCCGTCAGCTCCCGCTCTGCTTCGGCCGTGGTGGTTTCCGGCGCTTTCGCCTTCACCGCTGCATCTGCCATGTTGCTCTCCCGTTACTACAGACTCGTCATGCCCGGGCCTGACCCGGGCATCCAACTTTCCGCACGGCGGCGGATGGATTGCCGGGTCAAGCCCGGCAATGACGAAATGGTGTGCGGTTGCTGCGTCACGTCTTCAATCCAGATAGTCGGCATATTTCTCGACATGTTCCGCCAGCCCAAGCGCGTGGCCGCGCACGAGTTCCTCGGCGCGGGCGGTGTCGCGCGCTTCCAGCGCCTCGATGATGGTCATGTGGTCGCGGATCGAGCGGTCGGCGCGGTCCTGCTCGCCGATCGTCTTCCGGCGGATCATCCGCATGTGCGTGAACAGGTTTTCGGCGAGATCGATCAGCACGCTGTTGCGGCTCAGCCGGATGATGGTCTGATGAAATTCGATATTGACCTCGGAATATTCGTCGAGGTGCGCGCGCACCTCGCCGTTGTCGAAGGTCGCGAACATGCGCCGCAGCGAGGCGATCTCCTCGTCCGCGGCCTGTTGCGTAATTAGGCGGGCCGCCATGCTTTCGAGCGCGGCCCAGGCGGTGATCAGCTCGATCGCCTCGCGCCTGGTCTTGCGCACCACATAGACGCCGCGGCGCGGCACAGAGCGTACGAAACCCTCGCGCTCAAGCTGCGCCATCGCTTCGCGAACGGGCGTGCGGCTGATGCCGAAATCCTGCGCCAGGCGCCGCTCGTCGAGCCGGATGTCGGAGCGATCGCGATAGATGTCCATTCCCACAATCACGCTCTTGAGCGCGGTGTAGGCCTTGTTCTTGAAGCTCTCGAAGGTCGATCGGCGAACCGCGGGCGCGAATGGCATGACGTCGCTGCCGGGAACTGAGGGCGGTGCGCACCTGAAGCCATGAGACGCTCGAAAAGCTACCGAACGCGGTCTAATGGGAAGCAATACAGAACTATAATACATTATACCAGAGCCGAAACGACGCATAATGCGCCCATTCCGCGGAACGGTCGTCTCATGGGCGACCGCCCGCTTTCGTCTCTGCGCCGTTGCGGCGTTGGTGATCGCGGGCGCCACCCGCGCCCCGTAGCGCATCAGGCCGGCTCATGGCGCGACGCGCATCGGCCGGAGCACGACGAGCGCCATCACGGCGGCGAGAGTTGAGGATCGTCGCCACGATGAACACCGCATGCCAGTTCCCGGTCTTCGCGGTCAGGATGTTCGCCAGCGGTACGAGAGCGACGCGGTGCCCTTCGCGGTGTACAGCATGCCGTAGTTGGTGGTGGCGAATTTTCGGCCGTAGATGTCGGTGCAGGTCGCCGGGAACAACGAATAGATCTCGCCCCAGGCAAAGAACACCACGCCCGACAGCAGCACGAACCAGATCGGATTGGCGGCCATCAAATAGAGCACATAGATGCCGACGCCTTCCGCCATGAAGGCGATGAACATCGTGTTCTCGCGCCCGATGATGTCGGACACCCAGCCGAAGAACGGCCGGCACAGCCCGTTGAGTACGCGGTCGATCGACAGCGCGAAGGTGAGAGCCGGCAACGTCAGGCCAAGAATCGAAACCGGGACGCCGTCAACCTTGAAGTCCTTGGCGATCGGCGCGAGCTGCGCGGTCGCCATCAGGCCGCCGGCGCCGACCATGACGAACATGATGTACATGACCCAGAACGGCGGCGTCTTCAGCACTTCGGCGGGACTGTAATCGCGCCGCGTCTGCGCGACGGCAGTCGCCGGAATCGGAACTTCGCCCTGCGCCGGCGCACGCAGCAGCAACGCCACCAGCACGACCACGATGCCCTGACCGAGGCCGAACCACAGGAACGCCGACTCGTAGCCGGTCGTCTTGATCATGTTGGCGATCGGGATGATGGTCAGCGCCGACCCGGCGCCAAACCCTGCCGCCGTCAGTCCGGCCGCCAGTCCGCGGCGGTCGGGAAACCACTTCAGCGCATTGCCGACGCAGGCGCCGTAGATGATGCCCGCGCCGACGCCGCCAATTGCGGCGGCGATGTACAACAGCGTCAGCGAATCCGCGATCGAATTGAGGTACCAGGCGATCGCGATCAACGCGCCGCTGATGCTGACCATGAGCTTGGGACCGAACTTGTCGATCAGGTAGCCCTCGAACGGCACCAGCCAGGTTTCAGTCAGCACGAAGATCGTGAAGGCGACCTGGATCGCCGCGCGGCCCCAATGATATTTCTGGTCGATCGGATTGACGAATAGCGTCCATCCGTATTGCAGATTGGCGGTCATCACCATGCAGATGATGCCGAAGATCAGCTGGCCCCAGCGGGTCGCTGCAGTTGCCTCCGCGCGCACGTCGGCCGTCGTCGATGCCGTGCTCATGAGTTCGCCCCGATTTTTTACCGTTTCGTCAATTCTACTTTCCCGTCAAACGAACCCCCGCCTTCAACAGTTAATCCATTTGCTGCAATTTTTCGAGCTATCAGTTGTATTCTGTATGGCGTCGGTTAACGTCATAACTAGCTGAAAAATCAATGACTTTCATCACCGTCGATTGTCGTTGCAACCGAAAAGGCGACGATTGGCCACACGGAACGTTCTGCAGCGGCCGGCGAAAATTTATGCGCAGCGTTATGCCGCAGTGCAAAAAAAACGATGCGGACAATTAGTCCAGCGTGACATTCGCGTCTTTGACGATCTTGCCCCAGTATTTCGTTTCGTCGGCAAAGAAATCCGCTGCCTCGCGACGGCTGCTACCGATCGGCTCCATCTGCATAGTGCGCAGCTTGTCGCCAACCTCGGAACTCTTGATGATCGCGACCACGTCGCGGTTGATCTTGTCGGCGAGCGCATCGGGTGTTCCAGGCGGCGCGACCAGCCCGAACCAGGTGATCGACCGGAAGCCGGGCAGACCCGCCTCCGCGATGGTCGCGACATCCGGCAACGCCGCGACCCGCTTCGCGGTGCCGACGCCGACAATCTTTACGGTTCCGCCCAGGTGCAGCGGCAGCGACGTGGTCAGCGTGTCGAACATCATATCGACCTGTCCGGCGACGACATCCTTCATCGCCGGCCCGAGGCCGCGATAGGGCACGGTCACGAGTTGAATGCCGGCCATCAATTCGAGATTGTCGGCAGCGAGCGTGCCGCTCGATCCGGGGCCGGCCGATGCCGCGGTGATCGTCTTGGGCTTCGCCTTCGCGGCTGCGATGAATTCCGCAACGGTCGACGCCGGGAAATTTTTGCGCAGCACGAGAACGTACGGGACCGTCGTGAGGTGACTGATCACGACCCACTTCGCCGGATCGTAACCCATGTTCTTGTACATCAGGCCATTGGTCGAGATCGGTCCGGGCGGGCACAGCATCAGCGTGTAGCCATCCGGCGCCGCACGCGCCACCTCGGCCGCCGCGACATTGCCCGAGGCGACGCCGGAGGCATTTTCCACCACCACCGACGTCGCCCATTTCCGGCTCAGTTGATCGGCAAGAACGCGGGCCAATATGTCGGTGCCCGAGCCCGCGGGGTTGGGCACCACGATCTTTACGGTGCGCGTCGGATAATCCTGCGCAGCTCCCGGCATCGGCGCCGATGCCACGAGCAAAATCGTGGCGAGCAGCGGCAACCCAATCCTCGTGCGCGACATCTTCGGTTTCCTCGCCACGGCTACATTCTTGTTTGGGCGCTCATCGCCCGCGGGCGGCGAGGTTATGCGTGCAGTCTTCGCGCTACAAGCACGCTATGATCGCACCGCGACCCGAACCCTGACGGAGCAAGCATGAGCATCGCCGACCTGAAAGTGCCGCCCGCACGGCGCATCATCACCGGACATGACCGGAACAAGAAGGCGAAAGTCATTCGCGACGACATCGCCGCCAACATCAGCGCGCGGACGAACGCATCATCGACGACGATCTGGTGCACCGAATCCGTGCCGGTGCGGCAGCAGGCCGACGACACCGGCGAAGACATGGGCGCGCGCAATCTCACTGGCGCACCCGCGAACGGAACGCGGCTGATGATCATGGACCTGTTCCCCGGCGCCCACGGCGCAATGCACCGCACCGACACGCTCGACTACGTCATCGCCATCGAGGGCGAAGTCGAGATGCTGCTCGACAATTCGAACGTCACGTTGCGCGCCGGCGACGTGCTGGTGCAGCAGGGCACCATCCACGCCTGGACCAATCGCACCGACCGCCACGCGCGGCTTGCCATCGTGCTGGTCGACGCGCAGCCGCTCGGCGACGGCTTTCCGCCGGCGCGGGCGCATGGGCACCATGCAACGCCACACGGCTCGTGAGCAAACCTATTGGAGCGTGAGGCCGCTGTCCTTGACCACTTTCGACCAGCGATCGAATTCGCTGCGATAATACTGCTCGAATTCCGCAGGCGTGTTGCTAACGGCGCTGATGCCGAACTGGTCGAGCTTGGCGCTGATCTCCGGATCGGCGGCGACCCTAGCGACGGCGCGCTGGATCTTGTCGATGATCGCGGGCGGCGTGCCGGCCGGCGCCACCAGCCCTGCCCACGTCGAGATTTCGCCCAGCGCCGGCATGTTGGCCGCAACCGAGAGCGGCTGCAATTCCGGCAGCGACGACAGCAGGACGATTGTTGAGCTTCGCCAGCGCGCGCAGCTTGCCGTCCTTGATCAGCGGCAGGCTCGCAGAAACCCCGTCGACCGAGAAGTCGATGCTGCCGGTCAGAAGGCCCTGCACCACTTCGGCGCTGCCCTTGTAGGGAATGAACACTCGAACGCATGGCGGAGCGCGGCCGGCTGCAGTCCTATGGCGCGCCGGCCGATCCGCATCTCGAGATTGCCGGCATGATGAAGAAGCTCGACGGCGGCCCGGCGCTGCTGTTCGGCGACGTCATCGGCCATGACGTGCCGGTCGTCGGCAACCTGCTGTCGTGTCAGGCCAATTGCGAGGCTGCGTTCGGCACGGATTTCCGCGGCATTCGCGACCTGATCGGGCGCGCACTCGGCGATCCGAAGCCGCCCGTCCTGGTCGAAAAGGCCCCGGCGCAGGAGGTCGTGCACACCGAGGGCTTCGATCTCGCGCGCATGCTGCCGGCGCTGCACCACACCGCGGACGATGCGGGACGCTTCATCACCGCCGGCATCGTGATCGTGCGCGATCCCGACACCGGCACCTACAACGCGTCGTACCACCGCCTGCAGATCGCCGGGCCAAACCGTACCGGCGTAAAACTCGATTTCGGCCGCCATCTGCGACTCGCCTACGAGCGCGCCAATCGCCGCGGCGAGGCGTTGCCGATCGCGGTGTGCATCGGCTCGGACCTGGCGCTGCATTACACCGCGGCCACGATGGGCTCACAGATGCCGGAGCATGCCGACGAGCTCGCGGTCGCCGGCGGCCTGCGCGGCGAGGCGCTGCCCGGTGGTGAAGACGGTGTCGCAGGACCTTATCGTGCCGGCGGAGACAGAATTCGTGCTCGAAGGCCGCATGCTGCCGCGCGAGACCATGCGCGAAGGGCCGTTCGGCGAATTCGTCGGCTATCTCTCGCCCGAGGACGACGCACCGATCATCGAGATCACCGCGGTGACGCACCGCGCGCGGCCGATCTATCACGCCATCAACGGCTACGGCCGCGAGACCATCATGCTGCGCAAGTATGTGCTCGAAGCGAGCCTGCTCAAGGTGCTGCAGGCGGCGGTGCCGATCGTCACCGATGTCGAGATGACCGCCGGCGGGCTGCACCGCTTCCACGCCGTCATCCAGCTCAAGAAGGCGACGCCGCAGCACGACGGCTTGCAACGCAACGCCATCATGGCGTCGTTCGGCGCGCTCAAGGACCTCGATATGGTCATCGCGGTGGACGACGACATCGATATCCGCGATCCGCACGATGTGGAATATGCGCTCGCCACGCGCATGGAGGCGTCGCGCGATCTGCTCCTGACACCGGGCGCGCGCGGCCACGAATACATCCGCGTCAGCCAGAACGGCATCCGCACCAAGCTTGGGATCGATGCGACGGTGCCGTTTGCGGAGAAGGATCGCTTTGCGCGGTGCCGGTTTACCGAGGTGGATATCGATGCGAAGAAATTTTCGGATGATGTGAAAGTGGTGCGGGAAAGCCTGGGCTGTAGCCCGGCATGGAGCGCAGCGACATGCGGGAGCGACTGCGGGCCAAACCACCGTCCCCGGATATCGCTGCGCTCATCCGGGCTACGAAGTGCGAGTCAATGCTCCAGCAACAGCGATCCAAAACCGTCGACCTTGTCCTCGATCCCGTTCTGCCGCAGCGCCCACCAATAGATGCAGGTGTTGATGGCGAGCACCGGCTTGTCGAGCCAGAACTCGGCGATGCCGGCAAGGCGCGCCATCACCAGATTGGTGCCGACCTGCACGATGGCGTCGACGTCCGTCGCCGTTGACCTCGTTGATGGCGTCGCGCAGCTCGCGTTCGGAGATGTGCGCGTATTGCACCGGGCTCGTGCCGCGCAGGCCCTTGAGGTGCACGATGTCGAAGCCGCAATCGCTCGAAAAATTTCCGCACCTGCGCGTCGCCGGACGGCATGTAGGGGGTGATCACGGAGATGCGCTTGGCGCCGATACGCTTGAGCGCCTGCTGCGAGGCGTCCGAGCCCATCGCGCACTTGACGCCGGCGCGCTGCTCGACGCGCTCGCGCAGCCGCTGGCTGCCCTCAAGCCCGTCCCAGAATGTCTCCGACGACATGCCCATGACCAGGTAGTCCGGCTCGCAGGTCATCACCTCGTCGATGGTGTTCATCATTTCCTTTCGGATGTTGCCGATCAGCACGTTGAAGTCGTCGTCGTTGCGGACCGGATCGTTGGGGATGAGGATGCGGCCGAAATGATTGGTGACGCCACGCGGTCGCATGGCGTCGAATTCGGGCTGCACCGCCGTATTGGTCGAGGGCGCGATGACGGCGAATTTTTTGCGGAATCCGAGGGAGTCGGTCATGCGTGCTGCGCTTCTCGGCTTGTCGGTCCGCGCATGATAGGGTTTTGTGCGCGAGGACCACAACAGGGAGCCGCCGGCCATGCTGCGCACGGGAAAAGAGCATCTGGAATCGCTGCGCGACGGCCGTGTGGTCTATATCGGCGGCGAAAAGGTCGACGACGTCACCCGCCACCCGGCGTTCCGCAATGCGGCGGCAACGGTCGCCGGCATCTACGACCTCAAGGCCGATCCGGCCAACCGCGATGTGATGACCTACGAGGAGGATGGCGCACGGCACTCGATCTATTTCTTGCGCGCGAAAACGCGCGACGATTTGCAGCGCCGCATGGAAGGCCATCGCAAGATCGCGGACTTCACCTACGGCATGTTCGGCCGCTCGCCCGACCATGTCGCCTCGTTCGTCACCGGCATGGCGATGAAGCCCGATGCGCTGATCGCGCCGTGTGGGCACGCCGACAATCTGTTGTCCTATTACCGCACCATCCGCGACAACGACACCTATGTGGTCTACGCCGTCGTGCCGCCGCAGGCAGCGCGCAATCCGGAATTCTATCATCGCCAGAACATCCCGGTGCCGACCTTGCGCGTGGTGCGCGAGGACGACGACGGCGTCGTCATCTCCGGCATGAAGATGCTGGCGACCGGCGCGCTCTACGCCAACGAGATCTGGATCGGCAACGTCATCCCGCTCGCGCCCGACCAGAAGAAGGAGGCGATCACCTGCGCGGTGCCGTGCAATGCGGCCGGGCTGTCGCTGTGGTCGCGCAAGCCGGCGGCGGTCGGCCTCACCTCGGAGTTCGATTCGCCGCTCGCCTGGCGCTACGACGAGAGCGACAGCATGGTGATGTGCGAGGAGGTCAAGGTGCCGTGGGAGCGCGTGTTCGTGCACGACGACGCGCTGCTGTCGCGCGACATCTACATCAAGACGCCGAGCCATTGCTTCGGCAATCACCAGTCCAACGTGCGCTACTGGTCGAAGATGCGGCTGCTGCTCGGCCTGTGCAGCAAGGTCGCGAATGCGACAGGCGCCGACCAGGTGCCGGCGGTGCGCGAGACGCTCGGCAAGATGTCGGCGATCGAGAGCACGATCGGCGGTCTGGTGCACGGCCAGATCAATGATTTCGAAGATTGGCCGGGCGGCGGCTATGTCTGCTTCAACCGCCGCATCATGTATGCGGGGCTGAACTGGTGCACGCAGAACTACAGCCAGTTCATCGACGAACTGCGCGAATTGTGCGGCGGCGGCGTGTTCCAGATGCCGGCCGACATTTCGGTGATGCAGGACCCCGATCTCGCCAAGCGGTTCGAGACCTTCTGGCAGACGCCGCAGGCGGATTCCGTCACGCGCATGAAGCTGTTCAAGCTCGCATGGGACATGGTCGGCTCGGAATTCGCCGGACGGCATCTGCAATACGAGAAATTCTACGCCGGCGCGCCGTTCATCATCCGCAATCACGCCTATCGCGAGACCGACTGGGGCGCGTTCAACACGCTGGTCGAGAATTTGATGGCGAGCTACGACATCCCGGCGGGCAAGGCTGCGTCCGGAATGCGCGTGGCGTAATGCGAGGAAGCAACATGGTGAGCATGCCGGCCGGCGCTCCGAGCCTCGATGAAATCCTGATCAATACCGACGCGATGCCGTGGCGGGAGAAATCGCTCAAGGGCGTTTCGGAAAAAATGCTTTGGCGCAATGAGGAGACCGGCGCCTCGATCGCCATGATCAGGTTCGACAAGGGCGCCGGGATTCCTGCGCCGCATTATCACGCGTCGAACCAGTTCATGATCTGCCTGAAGGGCCGCTACGAATACTCCGGGACCGGCGTGACGCTGACCGCGGGCTCGTTCTACTGCAATCCGAAAGGCAACGTGCACGGCCCGGCGGTCGCGCACGAGGAAACCATCGTCATCGAGATTTATGACGGACCGCATTATCCCTTCAAGCCGGAATTTTATGCCGACGAACAGGATGCGCGATAACGCCAGCCGGGAGCGGAACATGCCGAAGAAACAAATCGTGTCGTCGAAAATCCGCCAGCCGAGCGGGCATTTTTCGCACGCCACCATGATCGAGGCGAAGGGCCGCCTCGTCTTCATCTCCGGCATGACCGCGCGGCGGCCGGACGGCAGCATCGCCGGCATCGGCGACATCGAGGCGCAGACGCGGCAGGTGTGCGAGAACATCAAGGCCGCGGTGGAGGAAGCCGGCGGCACCATGGACGACATCTGCCGCGTCGACGTCTACGTGCGCAACATGGAGCACTTCGACGCGATTCACAAAGTGCGGCGCGAATATTTCAAGCCGCCGCTGCCG
Source organism: uncultured Alphaproteobacteria bacterium (assembly GCA_963730645.1). Classification (GTDB taxonomy): domain Bacteria; phylum Pseudomonadota; class Alphaproteobacteria; order Rhizobiales; family Xanthobacteraceae; genus BOG-931. The sequence goes on from CAVSSN010000001.1 coordinate 318,365, forward strand.
GCCTCGACCATGGTCGAAATCTGCAAGATGACGTCGCCGGACTATCTGATCGAGATCAACGCCATCGCGGTCGTCGGCGACGAGCCCGGCATGCCCGGGAAGATGTGAAAAAGACCTGGAGCGCCCGCCCAAGGCGCTGATTTAATAAGCTAAATTTGGTTGCGGGGGTAGGATTTGAACCTACGACCTTCAGGTTATGAGCCTGACGAGCTACCGGGCTGCTCCACCCCGCGATGACCGAAATCCTTGACGTGGCAGGTATGTAGCAAGCACCGCCCGACAATGGAAGTGCAGTGCGCGCCACATTTCATCATAATGTCATACAGGGGCCCAATAGAACCGCTCATGGGCGACAATCCTACATTGCGGCCGCGCGCCGCGATTGGACCGGCCTTGCATGCCATCGCCGCCCACATGCTGGCGCAGGCGCGGGCGGCGCTGACGGACGCGGAACGCTCGAACCAGGCGGCGATCCACGATTTTCGCCGGGCGATGAAGCAATGGCGCGCGCTGCTGCGGCTGCTCGCGCCGTTCCTCGACGATGCCCGGCGCTGGCGCGACGAGGCGCGCGATCGGGCGCGGTCGCTCACGGGGGCGCGGGACGCGCAGTCAGCCCGCAACGCGTTCGACGATCTGGTCGAACACAACGCGGTGCTGCCGGCGCGGACGGTCGCAACGATTCGCGGCCGGCTCGACGCCATGCGCGGGGGCGCCGAGCAGGCGGTGCTCACGCCGGCGCCGCGGCAGGACATCCTTGACTGGCTCGACGCCGCCGATGCCGCCGTCGAACACTGGCCGTTCGACTCGATCGCTTTCGATGCACTGGCGGCGCGGCTTGCGCGTGGATACCGCGCCGCGCGCCGATGCGTCCCTGCGGACTGGCTGCAGGCGCAGGCCGCCGACATGCACGCGCTGCGCCGCCGCGTGGTCGACCATCGCTATCAGATGGAGATGATCGAACCGCTGTGGCCGCGCTTCGCCCGCATGTGGCTCGATGAAGCCGAACGGTTGCGCGACCGGCTCGGCAAGTATCAGGACCTCGAAGTTCTTGAACGGCTCGCCGGCCCGCATCAGCCGCTGGCACGATGGCGATCGCGGCTGACGCCACTGTGCATCGAACGCAAGGCCGCGTTGACGAAGCGCTCGTCGCGTATCGCCGCGCGGCTGTTCGCCGAACGGCCGAAGGCGGTTCGCCAGCGGCTGGAGGCGTTATGGGAACGGAGCAAGTGATCGCTCCGTGACTGCCCCGTTACAAACGATTGATGCGGGCGATCATCCGGATTGCTTCCGGTGGGGATTTGGCGTCGGACTGTTCGCGCATGCGACGCGCCTCGAGCGCGGCGGGACGTTCGAGGCAGCGCTTGAGCCAGCCGCCGAGGTGCGGCGTCGCAGACAAATCCATATCGATCGCACGACTGATGACGGCGGAGACGTTGAGATCGACGACGGTGAATTCGGCGCCGAGCAGATAGGGGCGGTCCGCGAGCGCAGCGTCGAGCACCTTGAATGGAGCGCCGATCACCTTGAGCGCAGCGGCAAGCATTTCAGCGATCGCGATCCTCGGGCTGCAGCCGCACAGCGTGCAGCGACCAGATATTGACGCCGCGGTCGACCTCGTTGAGCGCCCACAAGCTCC
>CAVSSN010000001.1:325000-486313 GCA_963730645.1 uncultured Alphaproteobacteria bacterium
GATGTCCTTTCCTCCGGGTAATGAGATGTTTCAGTTCCCCGGGTTAGCTTGAAACCTCCTATTTTATTCAGAGATCTCATCCCTTCATTTGATAACGGAAATCCAAGACCTCTCATTCCTTTCGGAATGCTCGGCCTCGTTTCCGAGACCAAGGTCTCGGAATTCCGTTATCGAAGGTGGGTTTCCCCATTCGGAAATCCGCGGATCAAAGCTCCTTCGCAGCTCCTCGCGGCTTATCGCAGCGTAGTACGTCCTTCATCGCCTCTCAGCGCCAAGGCATCCACCAAATGCCCTTAAGACACTTGATCGCTCTCATTATCAATGCCCACCCATCTCGGCGATGGTCCGCAACGAACTTGCGTTCGCTGCGGCTAGGCACTGATTAGAAAGACCAGCTTGCTTCATAAGATCGATCCAACGGCGAGGCGGTCAAGCTTCGCCGACATGTGCATCGCCCATGATTCAAATCACGATGACTTGCGTCATCGAGACTTGCGTCACGAGAAATACATTGGAGTAGCGCGCTGCTCGTGACTTGCGTCACGCGTAGCGCTCGGATCGATCCCCTCTTCACGATGTCAGACAACATGCGCCGTCGCCGGCAGAGCCATTCGGCAACACCGAGTGACGGGCGCAGATTTGATTTTCACGAACGAGCATTTTCTGCACGCGACATTGGCGCGCGCTTACGGTCGAACCATCTGGTGGAGCCAGACGGGATCGAACCGACGACCTCCTGCTTGCAAAGCAGGCGCTCTCCCAACTGAGCTATGGCCCCTCCAGGGGACAGGAATTCAGAAGTCGGCAGTCAGATCAGACGCACAGCGTTCTGACACTGATTTCCGATCACTGATCCCTGAAGACTGGTGGGCCTGGGAAGATTTGAACTTCCGACCTCACGCTTATCAAGCGCGCGCTCTAACCAGCTGAGCTACAAGCCCAAACCAAGGTCCTACGGACCGGCCGGAATCGTTCGTGGCAGCGTTTTCACACGCTTCCACCGAAAACCCGGCACGGGCTCGTTCGTGAAGAAAGAGAAACGGAGACGGCGGCGTCCTGCCTAGTGGACATAACCGCAATCGAATCTTGCGATCCGAAACCGATCTGCCCTGATGTTTCCAAGAGATCCGATAGAGGACGCGTGAGGCGCCTCTGAGGGATCATCCTTAGAAAGGAGGTGATCCAGCCGCAGGTTCCCCTACGGCTACCTTGTTACGACTTCACCCCAGTCGCTGACCCTACCGTGGTCGGCTGCATCCCTTGCGGGTTAGCGCACCGCCTTCAGGTAAAGCCAACTCCCATGGTGTGACGGGCGGTGTGTACAAGGCCCGGGAACGTATTCACCGCAGCGTGCTGATCTGCGATTACTAGCGATTCCACCTTCATGTGCTCGAGTTGCAGAGCACAATCCGAACTGAGACGGTTTTTTGAGATTTGCGCAGGATTGCTCCATTGCGTCCCACTGTCACCGCCATTGTAGCACGTGTGTAGCCCAGCCCGTAAGGGCCATGAGGACTTGACGTCATCCCCACCTTCCTCGCGGCTTATCACCGGCAGTCCCCTTAGAGTGCCCAACTAAATGGTGGCAACTAAGGGCGAGGGTTGCGCTCGTTGCGGGACTTAACCCAACATCTCACGACACGAGCTGACGACAGCCATGCAGCACCTGTGTTCCCGCCAGCCGAACTGAAGGGTCTCATCTCTGAAACCCATACGGGACATGTCAAGGGCTGGTAAGGTTCTTCGCGTTGCTTCGAATTGAACCACATGCTCCACCGCTTGTGCGGGCCCCCGTCAATTCCTTTGAGTTTTAATCTTGCGACCGTACTCCCCAGGCGGGATGCTTAATGCGTTAGCTGCGCCACTGACCGGTAAACCGGACAACAGCTAGCATCCATCGTTTACGGCGTGGACTACCAGGGTATCTAATCCTGTTTGCTCCCCACGCTTTCGCACCTCAGCGTCAGTACCGGGCCAGTGAGCCGCCTTCGCCACTGGTGTTCTTGCGAATATCTACGAATTTCACCTCTACACTCGCAGTTCCACTCACCTCTCCCGGACTCAAGCCTCTCAGTATCAAAGGCAGTTCTGGAGTTGAGCTCCAGGATTTCACCCCTGACTTAAAAAGCCGCCTACGTGCGCTTTACGCCCAGTGATTCCGAGCAACGCTAGCCCCCTTCGTATTACCGCGGCTGCTGGCACGAAGTTAGCCGGGGCTTCTTCTACGGGTACCGTCATTATCTTCCCCGTCGAAAGGACTTTACAACCCTAGGGCCTTCATCATCCACGCGGCATGGCTGGATCAGGCTTGCGCCCATTGTCCAATATTCCCCACTGCTGCCTCCCGTAGGAGTCTGGGCCGTGTCTCAGTCCCAGTGAGGCTGATCATCCTCTCAGACCAGCTACTGATCGTCGCCTTGGTGAGCCGTTACCTCACCAACAAGCTAATCAGACGCGGGCCGATCCTTCAGCGATAAATCTTTCTCCTTACGGACGTATTCGGTATTAGTCCAAGTTTCCCTGGGTTATTCCGAACTGAAGGGTACGTTCCCACGTGTTACTCTCCCGTCTGCCGCTCCCGTATTGCTACGGGCGCTCGACTTGCATGTGTTAGGCCTGCCGCCAGCGTTCGCTCTGAGCCAGGATCAAACTCTCAAGTTGGATGAGAACTTTTTCCCGGCAAGTCACAACGTTTGACGAGGTCCCACTTTGATCTCCTGAACGATTGCTCGCCCAAGCGACCATAGTGTTACCTGAAACGTCGACCGCCGAAGTCTCTTCCTGGCCATTCCCTTTGGTCGAAGCAAGCTTCGCCCATTAGAAACGACCCGCAAGGACTCCGCCGTCCGCGTTTCTCTTTCTTCCGATTCACTTGTCAAACAACCCGGAACCTCACGGTTCCGTCTCCGGAAGGTCCGGAGCCGCCGAAGCCCGAACATCCGACAGGGTCGGATGCTTTTCACCGAGTGTTCAGTGAGGTGCTTCTGAGACGCGCCATCACGCCGAGGTGGCGGCGCGCCAGTGGCCCTATATAGTCCGCCTAGGCGCTTAGTGTCAACACCTCGGTGGTAAAAATCGGCCCCGACGGCGGCCGACATCGCCAGATTTCATGGGGGTTTCGGGGGCCTCGTGCCGGCCTGAGGAATCCTGCAGTCCATCCCCCGCGCGCCGCACTGCGGCCACATTCCTCCGTCGTTCTTTGGGGTGGTAATGTCGGGGATGTCGCAGTTGGGGGCAAGTACAAGCGTCGCATGACTTTTGCGGTTTCGGCGGACCCGGTCGTTGACGGACCGGGGCGGCGGCTGCATCGTTGCGTGGCGTGATTCCTGGCCGATCCGCGAGGGGATTTGGCGCTGCGACGAGCGACACACCGCGTGCGGAACGCGAGTGCGGGGGAACGTGGTCTTGGACCAAGGCAGGCTGCGCGGCGCCCATCGGAAGCTCGAAGCCGATCATATCGATCTCGGCAACGAGCCGCCGCTTTCGGTCGACGGCGGCAGCGGCGGCATGATCGACCGGCGCCGCGTATCGGTGCAGTGGTTCAGCGGAACGATATTGACTGGCCTGTGCGGCGCCGCCCTGATGGGAGGCGCCGTTTTTGCAGCGCTCGATGGCGAGACCAATTTCGCGGCCGCGCCGGAGCACGTCGAAATGGCTTTGCGCGGCGCGCTCGGCGCCGTCGGCGAACGCCTCACCGGCGCGCGCAAGACCGACCGGTTGCCGCCCGTCAGCGAGTCGGTTGTTGCGCGTCAGGTTCTGCGCGTTCCAACCAGCAGCCGGCTTGGCGAGCGCGAGCTCGTTCGCGTGCGTCCCTACGTACGCATCTCCGGCAACCTGTCGCTTACCGTTTCCGATCTTTCCGCCAACATTCCCCCTTTCAATCCGCAGAAGCTCCTGACCGACTCGGTCGGAGTACCTGATGAGACGCCTGCGGCGGCGCCGGATGCGGAAGTTTCTTTCGTCACGTGCGACTTCGTCCCGATTGCCATGCGCGGCAAGGTGACGCCCGCGGCTTGCGACCTCAATTCGCTGTTGCCGAAGGTCAAACCGGCGACGCTGCTGTCGATCGACGATGTCGTCACGACCGTGCGCGACGTCGCTAGCGCCGCAAGTGCTGGCGGGTCACGCCTGGCGAATGCAGACCCCACGGCCAGCCTGAAGCTCAATTACGCCGCCGAAGGCCAGCCCGATCCCTATGCCGGCTTCGACGCCCGCATCGTCCCCGAAAACGTCACGCTGCTGCCCAAGACAACGAACCAGGCGACGGGCGGCAACGCCTGGAATGAAAAAGTCGTCGTGGCGAAGAAGGGCGAGACGGTGGGCTCAATCTTGCGCGAACTCGGCGCATTGCCTGACAACATCAAGGCGATCCTCGCCGTGCTCGGCGCGCGCGGCCGCGATGGCGGCATCAAGGAAGGCCAGAAGCTGCGCGTCATCGCGATGCCGGCCGGGGCGGGTCACGTGCAGCCGGTGCGCGTGATCATTGCCAGCGACAGCGCCGTGGAAGCCGCGGTCGCGCTCTCAGACCAGGGCAAGTACGTCACGGTCGACGTGCACAACGTCGATACCGAAGTTGCCGATGCGAGCGAGGACGAGCAGAACGACGACGATGGCAGCGGCGCGCGGCTGTACCAAAGCCTTTACGAGACCGCGCTGCGCAACAATGTGCCGCGCTCGGTGATCGACGAGCTGGTCCGTGTCTACTCCTATGACGTCGATTTCCAGCGCAAGGTACAGCCGGGCAACTCGTTCGAGGTGCTGTATTCCAGCGACGACGACAGCGACGGCAAGAACGAGGTGCGATTTGCCGCGCTCAACGTCGGCGGTGAATCGAAACGGTACTACCGCTATCAGACCACCGACGATGGCGTTTACGACTATTACGACGAGACCGGCAAGAGCGCGAAGAAGTTCCTGGTGCGCAAGCCGGTCGCGATCGGGATCATGCGTTCGGGCTTCGGCGCCCGCAATCATCCGCTGCTGCATTATGTGCGGGCGCATACCGGCGTCGACTGGGCGGCGCCGATGGGCACGCCGATCTTCGCCTCCGGCAACGGCGCGATCGACGAAATCGGCGTCAAGGGCGGCTACGGCAAGTACATTCGGCTGCGGCACAACAACGGCTACATGACGGCCTATGGCCACATGACGGCGTTTGCGCGCGGCCTCGACGTCGGCAGCAAGGTGCGGCAGGGCCAGGTTATCGGCTTCGTCGGCTCGACCGGTCTGTCGACCGGCGCGCATGTGCACTACGAAATCATCATCAACGGCCGCTTTGTCGATCCGATGAAAGTCAAGCTCCCGCGCGGCCGCGTGCTTGAAGGCCCGACGCTGGCGAGCTTTGACAAGGATCGCGACCAGCTCGACGCCATGCTGGCGCATGCGCCGGCGCGCGTGGCGCAGACGCGATAGACCAAACCGGCTATTATCCGCACGGCGGAAACGGGAGTTTTGCGTGACTCAGATTGCGGATGCCGGTGATCGCGTCGAAGTGCGATCAAGCCGGCTTTGGGCGCTTATTGGTTTTCGCTTTACCCGGCTGCTGTTTCCAGCCCACATGGTCGCCGACAGGCTCGGCGTTTCGACCGGCAACATCGACTTCTGGCTCACGCCCTGGATCCGCAAGGACGAACATCTGCCGATGTCGCACATCGCCGAAGTCGGTCACACGCGCGGCTTCTTCTGGGACAGCATCAGCGTCGAGAGCAGCGGCGGCCTCAATCCGCTGGTGATCGAAGGTGCGCCGAAATCGCAGGCGCGCAATTTCGTCGCTCACGTGCGCGAGCGCATGAACGACGCGCCCGTCGCTCCCGTCACGCCGCCGCAGCAGCCACCTCGCCGTTGAAGGCGAGGCCCTGCTTGCCGGCGGAAATTGCGACCTTTTCGCCATCCTTGAGGCGGCCGGCGAGGATCATCTCGGCGAGCGGGTCCTGCACCGACTTCTGGATCACGCGCTTGAGCGGACGCGCGCCGTAGGCCGGGTCCCAGCCCTTGTCGGCGAGCCAGTCGCGCGCGCTCGGATCGAGCGTGATCGCGATCTTGCGATCCTCCAGAAGCTTTGACAGCCGCTGCATCTGGATGTCGACGATACGGCTCATCTCCGACTTCTGCAGCCGGTGGAACAGGATGATCTCGTCCACCCGGTTGAGAAATTCCGGCCGGAAGCTCGCGCGCACGATCGCCATCACCTGCTCGCGCACGGCGTCGGTGTCCTGGCCTTCGGGCTGGTTGACCAGCACCTCGCCGCCGAGGTTCGACGTCATCACGATCAGCGTGTTGCGGAAATCGACGGTGTGGCCCTGGCCGTCGGTGAGGCGTCCGTCGTCGAGCACCTGCAGCAGCACGTTGAAGACATCCGGGTGCGCCTTCTCGATCTCGTCGAACAGCACGACCTGGTACGGCCGCCGCCGCACGGCTTCGGTGAGCGCGCCACCTTCCTCGTAGCCGACATAGCCGGGCGGCGCGCCGATCAGGCGCGCGACCGAATGCTTCTCCATGTATTCCGACATGTCGATGCGGATGAGCGCCGCCTCGTCGTCGAACAGGAATTCGGCGAGCGCCTTGGTCAGCTCGGTCTTGCCGACCCCCGTGGGCCCGAGAAACATGAACGAACCAATCGGCCGGTGCGGGTCCTGCAGGCCCGCACGCGCGCGTCGAACCGCAGTCGAGACCGCCTTGACCGCCTCGGCCTGGCCGACGACGCGCTTGCCGATCTGCTGCTCCATGCGCAGCAGCTTTTCCTTCTCGCCTTCGAGCATGCGGTCGACCGGCACGCCGGTCCAGCGCGAGACGATCTGCGCGACATGGTCGGCGGTGACCGCCTCCTCCACCATCGCGCCCTTGCCTTCGGCCGCCTCGTTGGCCTTGAGCTTCTTCTCGATCTCGGGGATGCGGCCATAGGCGAGCTCGCCGGCGCGCTGGTATTCGCCCTTGCGCTGCGCGTTGGCGAGCTCGGTCTTGAGCAGGTCGAGCTCGGCCTTGAGCTTCTGCGCATCCGACAGCTTGTTCTTCTCGGACTGCCAGCGCGCGGTGAGATCGGCCGATTTCTTTTCCAGCACGACGAGTTCGATTTCGAGGCCGCCGAGCCGGGCCCGCGAACCCGGATCGTTCTCCTTCTTCAGCGCCTCCTGCTCGATCTTCAGCCGCACGATTTCGCGGTCGATCGAATCCAGCTCCTCGGGCTTGGAATCGACCTGCATCTTCAGCCGCGCGGCGGCCTCGTCGACCAGGTCGATGGCCTTGTCCGGCAGGAATCGGTCGCTGATGTAGCGGTGCGACAGCGTCGCAGCGGCGACGATCGCGCTGTCGGTGATGCGCACGCCGTGATGCTGCTCGTACTTGTCCTTCAGCCCGCGCAGGATCGAGATCGTGTCCTCGACGCTCGGCTCGTTGACATAGATCGGCTGAAAGCGCCGCGCCAGTGCGGCGTCCTTCTCGACGTGCTTCTTGTACTCGTCGAGCGTTGTCGCGCCGATGCAATGCAGTTCGCCGCGCGCCAGCGCAGGCTTGAGCAGATTGGAGGCGTCCATCGCGCCATCGGCTTTGCCGGCGCCGATGAGGGTATGCATCTCGTCGATGAACAGGATGATGCCACCGTCCGATGACGTCACCTCCTGCAGCACCGCCTTGAGCCGCTCCTCGAACTCGCCGCGATATTTCGCGCCGGCGATGAGGGCGCCGAGATCGAGCGCCAGCAGCTTCTTGTCATGCAGACTTTCCGGCACGTCGCCGTTGACGATGCGCAAGCGCGAGACCCTCGACGATCGCGGTCTTGCCGACGCCCGGTTCGCCGATCAGCACCGGATTGTTCTTGGTCCGGCGCGACAGCACCTGGATGGTGCGGCGGATTTCCTCGTCGCGGCCGATCACCGGATCGAGCTTGCCGTCGCGCGCCGCCTGGGTGAGGTCGCGGGCGTATTTCTTGAGCGCGTCATAGGCGTTCTCCGCCGACGCGCTGTCGGCCGTGCGGCCCTTGCGCAGCGCCTCGATGGCGGCGTTGAGGTTTTGCGGCGTGACGCCGGCCTTGGCGAGAATCTTGCCGGCCTCGCTGTCCTTCTCGATGGCGAGCGCGAGCAGCAGGCGCTCGACCGTGACGAAGCTGTCGCCGGCCTTCTCGCCCGCCTTCTCGGCGGCGTCGAACACGCGCGCCAGCGCCGGATCGATATAGACCTGGCCGGCGCCGCCGCCCGAAACCTTGGGCCGCCTGGCGAGCGCTGCCTCGACGGCGGAAAGCGCCTCGCGCGAGCGGCCGCCCGCGCGGTCGATCAGACCGGCGGCGAGCCCCTCGGGGTCGTCGAGCAGCACCTTGAGCAGGTGTTCGGGGGCGAATTGCTGGTGGCCCTCGCGCAACGCGAGGGACTGGGCGGACTGCACGAAACCGCGGGCGCGGTCGGTATATTTCTCGAAATTCATCGCTCTTCCTTCCCGTGTGGCGAAGGTCACTTGCGTCCATTGTCGGCACGCATAAGACACCGGCCCCCGCAGGCGGCCGGCACATTCTATTTATGTGCGCGCGGCAGCCTTGGAAGGGGTACGATGGGATATCCGCCGCGGAAGTTTAACAAATCCCGCCGGCTTTGCCGCCCTGCCATCGGATCGCTCGATGCCCCCGCCCCACCTCCTGATCGCGACCCCGGCCTACGGGGCCAACGTCAAGCTGCAATACATGGAGAGCATCATCCGGACGCAGCAGGCGCTGCAACGCCAGGGCGTCAAGCACGACTTCATCAGCACCGCGAACGCCGAGGTCGTGACCGCCCGCAATTTCCTGGCGTCGTACATGGTCGAGCGGCCGCAATATACGCACCTGCTCTTCGTCGACGCCGACATGGCGTTTGCGCCGTCGAGCGTCGAGGCACTGCTCGCCGCCGGCAAGCCGCTGGTCGGCTGCGTCTACCCGAAGAAGAATTTCAATCCGGCCGCCTTCGCCCGCGTTGCGAAGCAGGCCGATGAGAGCACCGCGCTGGCCGCGGCGTTCAAATTCGTCGTCCGCCATGTCCCGGGTACGACGAAGGTGGAGATCACCAACGGCATGTGCCGCGTGCTCGGCCTCGGCATGGGCCTGTGCCTGATCGAGCGCAGCGTGTTCGACGGCCTGCTCGCGACCGGCCGGATCTCGCGGCTTGCCAGGCACGATCTCGCCAGCGATGGCCTGCAAGGCCCGTTGCTGGGATTCTTCGACCCATTGCAGAGCGATGACGCCCAGCACCTTTCGGAGGATTTCTCCTTCTGCGAACGCTGGGCGAGGTGGTGCAACGGCGAGGTCTGGGCGCTGGCCAACGAGGTCGTCAGCCATATCGGCGACTTCGTCTACCGGCGCCTCTACATCGACTCACCTGAAGGCGAGCCAGCCGAGCCCGGAATCCATTCGCGGCGGGTATGATCCGGACCCCGCTTGCGGCGATCCGGAACGACGCCAATCACATCCGCAGCAGCCGCTTGGCGTTGCCGCTGAGGATCTTGGCCTTGTCCTCGTCGCACAGCGGCACGCCCTTCATCCAATCCACCCCCGGCGGGTTCATCACGAACGGCCAGTCGATGGCGAACAGGATGTGGTCGATGCCCATCTCCATCACGCAGCACAGCAGCGCCGGGTTGGAGAAATTGCCGCTCGTGGTGATGTAGAAGTTGCCGCAGAAGATGTCGCGGAAGCTCATCGATTTCTGGCCCGGCCGCTTCAGCGCCTGATCGATGCGCCACACCAGGAACGGCAGCGTCTCGCCAAGATGGCCGAGGATGACCTTGAGCTTCGGATATTTCTCGAACACGCCGCTGAGCACCAGGCGGATGCCGAGCGTCGCGGTCTCCACCGTATAGCCCCAGGCCGGCCGCGCCACGGTCGGGAAGTCCTTGACGTAATCGTCGTAGTAGACGCGCATCACGTCGGCGTTCGGCAGCGACGGATGGAAGTAGATCGGAACGTCCAGCTTTTCCGCGCGCTCGTAGATCGGCCAGAACTTCTTGTTGTCGAGAAAGACGCCGTTGGCGAGCCCATGCATCATGGCGCCCTTGAAGCCGAGCTTGACGGTGCGCTCGAGTTCGTCGGCAGCCGCTTCCGGCACGGCCGACGGCAGCGCGGCAAATGCCGCAAAGCGTTTCGGATGACGCTGTACCGCGGCGTGAAGCCGGTCATTCACGCGACGCACCAGCGCCGGCGCGATGTCGGCGGGAAGTTTCTGCGTCGACGGCGCACCGTGTGACAGCACCTGGATGTCGACGCCGGCCTCGTCCATCTCCCTGAGCCGCCATTCGCCGAGATCGTGCAGCCGCTTTCCGGTATCGCCCGGTCGCGCGGACTCGCCGCCGGTGTAGGTCTTTTCCAGCTCGTCGTCCCAATAGTGCTCTTCGATGGCGATGACCGGACAATGCGGCTTTTCGAACATGAACTCTCCCCTTCTTGACTGCCGAGAACGCCCGCGTGGTAGCAAGCCGCAGCGCGGCTGTCACGAATTGATCGCGCGCGCCGGCGCGACAATCTGACCGCCGCGCTTACATTTCACATGCGGAGATTTCAGACGCTGACGGGGTGCCGGCGATAATATTCAGCGTCTTCGGCGCTCTGCTTCCAGCCGGCGTGTCCGCGCCATTCGACGTGGCGCGAGGCCATGTCGTCGCCATAGCGCACACGGAACAGCAGCGTGCGCTGCGAGCCATTGGCGTATTCGTGCACCTCGCCCGGTGGATGCACCACGAACGAGCCCGGCGTCACCGCGATGGTGCGATCGGGCGTGCGCATCGTGCCGCCGCCCTCGAAGCAGAAATAGATTTCCGTCGCGTGCGGATGACAATGATACGGGCTGATCTGGCCCGGCTCCCAGCAGGCGACGGTGACGTCGCCATCCTCGATCGTGCCGAGGATTTTTTCGACGTGCTTCTTGGGATCGAACTTGGCCTCATCCACCACGCTGAAAACGTGCATGCGCGATTTCCTCCTGCTCGCCCTGCCTTCACCGCGCCGCGCTGTGACTGAGCCTTGCCACACGATAACGCTGCGGCGTGAACATCTTCTTCAGCGACTGCATAAGGTCTGGCGCGCGCGCCGCCCGGTCGCGTGTGGCGGTAACGGTGCGTATAGGTCGGCGTTGTCCGCGCCACCTGCCAATTGAACAGATAGGGCGTCGTTCCGGTGGCATAGCGCAAATTGCGATGCCGGCGGCCCGTGGTCGATTGCGCCACGTTCCAGTTAAACAGATTGGGCGTCGTTCCGGTCGCATATCGCATGTTGCGATGGTGACGCGGCGTCGTCGTCTGCGCCACCTGCCAGTTGAATGCTGACGGTGTCGCGCTGCGCCGCGTAGCGAACATTGCGGTGCCGCGTCGGAGCTGCAGGTTGCGCCGCCTGCCAATTGAACATCGTCGGCGTCGTCTGTGCCGCAACGCGCGCGTGGCGATTTCGCGCCGGTTGGCGCAAAGCTCGCCATCTGCCAACTGCCGAAGCTCGATTGCGCGTAGCTGGGCGCTGCGTGCCGGCTCGACGCCACCGCGGTGCCGCGGCGATAGTAACCGGTCTGGTAATAAGACTGCGCGCGGGCTTCGTTGCCACCGGCGGCGTGGTAGGCGCCGGCGAGATATTTCACCGCATAGGTCATGTTGGTTTCCGGATTAAGCAGCCCGGCGGCCGAGCCCCGATAGCCCATCGCGCGCGCGGTGCCGAGCCGGATCTGCATCAGACCGTAATTGCCGCGGCTGACGGCCCGCGCATTACCGCGGCTCTCGCGATGGATGACGCGCCGCACCAGCGAGGCCGGCACCCCGTTCGCCGCCGCGTGCCTCGCGACCATGGCATCAAGGCTGTGACCCGAATTTTGTGCCCACCCCATCCTGACTGCAACCAAAACGCAAAACACGACGACGATCCAACGCAACATGGTCTATTCCCCCCGACTGAAAGCAACTTCTACCGATTGCGCACGCCTGAACTGATCACACACCCCTACAATGCCTCCGCTTTTAGCCCAATTCCGGCGCCATTGCGACAGGGTCGTGACAACCTGGAACCATCGCCCTGCGCCGCCGTTGAAACGGCCGGATAGGTTTTAGCGGAGCTCGGCCGTGTTCAGATACGCAATCATCTTTCTCATCATCTCGTTGCTCGCCGGCGGCATCGGTCTGACCAACATCTCGGTCATCGCCAAGCGCATTTCGCTCGTGCTGTTCGCGCTGTTCTTCCTCGGCTTCCTCGCGCTGATCGGCTTTGCCTGGTTGCTTGGCGAAGCTATCAATCATTCGGCGATGTTATGGCCGCCGGGCGAAACGATCTGACAGCCTTCGTCGAGGCGTAGCCACGCGGCGGCTGCACAGCAGCGTTGTCCCGTTGAGCTATGCGCGACGACGAATTAGGGTGTTAAGTGATGACGTGAGGGGGCAAGTTTTTGGGGGCGGTTTGGACGAACGCCATGACCCACCTCGTCGAAAAGCACGCACTGGCACGCGTTAACGCGGCGGTTATGCTCGCTCTTGTTGGCGGCGGACTGGCTGCCTGCGCGATCACAGCAATCGTCTACGATTTCAGCCGTTGGTTCTGGTAATTTGACGGCGCGCTTCGGCTGAAGCCGTTGCTTGCGTACCGCACGCCGTAAATCTTTTTTATTTTTAATGGCCCAATTCGATTGCCCGCGGTGACGTTTTTGCCGCGTAGACAGGTCCCCGGCAGATGCCCGATAGGAGGGAGCGTGATCGACGCGCCCCGAGGCTTGCCATGAATCGCACCGCTGTGACGTGGTCTTACCTCTGCCGGACACTCCGCGCGGCGATCACTATTGCTTTACTGGCAAGTCGCCACAAGTCTTGCGCACGCCCAGCCGGCGAAGACAGTCACGCTCTACATCGGTTTCGGCCCCGGCGGCGGCTACGACTTCTACGGCCGCATGGTCGCCCGCCATCTCGGACGCCATCTGCCCGGCGCACCGACGGTCGTCGCCTCCAACATGCCGGGCGTCTCCAGCATCCTGCTCGCCAATTACATGACCGACATCGCGCCCAAGGACGGCAGCGCGATCGCAATCGTGAACCAGAGCATCGCACTCGCCGAGGCGATGGAGACGAGCGGCGTGCGTTTCAAGTCGGCGAATTTCAACTGGATCGGTCGCGTCACCACCAGCTCCGAGATCACCGTGATGTGGCACACCTCGGCGGTGAAGACGATCGCCGATGCGATGAAGATTCGCCGCCCCGATCGCCGGCAGCGGCCCAGGCGCGTCGGGCTACGACTATCCGATGGTGCTCAACAATATCGTCGGGACCAGATTCAACGTCATCCCGGGCTATCCGAGCAGCGGTGCGATGCTGCTCGCGATGGAGCGCGGCGAGACCGAGGGTTCGTTCGCGTCGTGGAACACGATCAAGACCGGCAAGGCCGAATGGCTGGACAAGAAGCTCGTGAACATCGTGGTGCAATATGCCATCGAACGCGATCGCGAGATGCCCGACGTGCCAACCATGGTGGAACTCGGCCGCACCGCGGAGGACAAGCAAATCCTGAGCCTCTACGCCAGCGCCGGCGCCATCGGCCGCTCATTCTTTCTTGCCGCCGGGCGTTTCGCCCGCAGTGCTGCAGACGACGCGCACTGCATTTGACGCCATGCTCAAGGATCCGGAATTTCTCGCCGATATCGCAAAGACCCACGCCGATTTCGACCCGCTTGCCGGGCGACAAGCTGCAGCAGCTCGTCGCCGGCGCCGGCGACCTGCCGCCCGCGCTGATCGAGCGCGCCCGCAAGGCGCGCGTAAAATAACGCATCTTTTCGAAGGTTAAGCGGCCGTTAATTCCTCCATGCTTTGCTTGGTCGCATCCTTGCACTTGGAGGACACCCATGAGCGAACGCCGCAGAGCCTCGCGTCAGAAAAGCTTTCTGCGCGGCTGCATCTACTTCAACAAGCGCCGTTCGGTCGCCGACTGTCTGATCCGCGACATTTCCGACGAAGGCGCCAAGATCATCTTTTCCGACACGATCAGCATTCCCGATGTCATCGAGCTTTATATTCCGCAGAAGGAGCAGACGCTGCGCGCGCAGGTGCAATGGCGCCACGGCAACGAGCTCGGCGTCACCTTCGGCGACGCGGCCCCGGCGCTGAGCCCGCCGGTCGAGGCCGGCGATCTCGCCGCGCGCGTCGCGCAGCTCGAAACCGAGATGGCCGCGATGCGCCGTCTGCTCAAACGCCTGAAGGCCGAGGTCTCCGGCGACGACGATTCCCAGGCGGCGTGATCCACGCGCCTGATATTTGCCGAGTCTTCCTGTGATATAGTCGTTGCCGGGCGTCGCTCGGGGACGATCATCATGCGTTCGACCATTTTGGCCCTTGCCGCACTGGCGATGCTTTCCGCCGACGCCGCCGCGCAGGTGCAAGGCAGTTCGGGTTCGGGATTTCCGATATTCGGTCTGCCGCTGCAGCAGGACGGCAAAAGCCGCGACACCGACAATTTCCAGCGGCTGCCGTTCCGCGATCTGGCGACCGAGATTCACATCGATCTTGCCGCCGACACGCTGTTCGACTTCGACCGCGGCGAAGTCCGCGCAGCGCCCGTGAATACTTCGCCCAGATCGCCAACCTGATCTTCGACCGCGCCGGCGGGCCGGTGCGGATCGAATGCCGCTCCGACCGCACCTCGGATCGCGGCGCGCCCGTCGCGAGCCAGAAGCTTGCGCAGCGCTGCGCGGCCGCCATCCAGGATTGGCTGGTGAAGCAGGAAAAGCTGACGAAGGTGCGGTTCATGACGACCGGCATCGGCGTGCAGGCTGCGCCGCCGGCCAATCCCAACGACCCATTCGCAAAGGCGCCGGAGAGCCGCAGCGGCATCAGCATCGTTTTCGCCAAACGCTGAGCGCGGCCAGCGGCTGTATATTGCGCGCGAAAAATGCTTTAGTCCCGTCGACGCCCGGCGCGAGATTGTCGGGCGAACAGAAACCGGGAGTTCAAAATGGCGAAGGCGTATTGGGTGGCGACGTATCGTTCGATTTCAAATCCGGATGCGGTGGCGGAATACGCCAAGCTCGCGGGACCGGCGATTGCAGCCGGCGGCGGAAAGTTCCTCGCGCGCGGCACCGCAGCGCAGGCCTACGAGGCCGGCGTCAAGCAGCGCGTCGTCATCATCGAGTTCGACAGCGTGGAAAAGGCGGTCGCCGCGCATGACAGCGCCGGCTATCAGGCGGCTTTGAAAGTGTTCAACAAGGCCGCCGAGCGCGATCTGCGCATCGTCGAAGGCGTGTAGGCGCGGTCGCGGCGCGCAACTCTTTGTGAGAGTTCCGTCGCGAATTTCGGAACGCTCCGCAACGGTTCCGCGTTTTCCCTTCAGTGGAAACAACGATGGAGGTTCGAATGCGGAAGCTTGTGTACGGTCTGGCTGCCGCGGCAGCCATCGCCATAGCGACGCCGGCGGCGGCGCAGGTCGGGTTCTTGCTGGACCGGGCGGGCGGCGTCGAGTTCGGTGCGCCTCACCGTTACTACGGCGAGACGACGCGTCGATGGGATCGCGGCCGGCATGAAGGCTGGCGGGCGGCCGGCACGAAGGCTGGCACCATCACCGCGATTGGTAATCCGCCGGGAAGGAGAAAGCCCCTTCGGGGGCTTTTTTCTTGCGCGCTTGTCGCCGACCGCTCAGTCGAAAATCCGGTCGCCCTGCAGGTCGATGATCTGCCGCGCCTTGTTGGTGGTGAAATTCACCGCGTCGTCGTAGGCGGCGTAACGGTCGGCGCGCACGAAGCGATGCTCCTTGCGCACGCCGTCGATCTCCTTTTCGATCGTGCCGGCGGTCTGAAACTGGCCCTCGCTCTTGTAGGGGGCGGGGCGGATGACGTAGCCGTTGTACTCGACCGGGTCGGCGGCCTTCGCTGCACTCTCGGCGCCGCCACGCTTTCCGAACAATGCGCTCCAGAAGGACATGGGCTTGGTCCGCGTCGTGGTTACGTTGATGAACAGCGGCCACTATAACACCTTTCGATATCAACAGACGCAACGGAGTTTCCGATGCCCAAGGCCTACTGGGTCACCTGCTACCGCTCGATTTCCGATCCGGAAAAGCTTGCGGCCTATGCCAAGCTCGCCGGGCCGGCGATCGCGCCGTTCGGCGGGCGCTATCTTGCGCGCGGCACCGCGGCGGCCGCGTTCGAGGCCGGGCAGAAGGAGCGCATCGTCATCTCCGAATTCGAAAGCGTGGAGAAGGCGCTCGCCGCCCACAATTGCCCGGCCTATCAGGACGCGCTCAAGGCCCTCGGCGACGGCGCAGTGCGCGATCTGCGCATCGTCGAGGGGCTGGAGTAGCGGCGCGCCTACACGCCGTGACGGTGATGCCTGACGCGGCGGCTCTGGCCATAATAGGCGACCCGCACCGGCGAAGGCGGCGCCGAACGCATACGGAGAAAATCCGAACGGCTGCGTCTGCTGCGGCCGCGTCCTCACGCGCCCGCCACCATAACCGCTCGCGTAGAGCGCGACGGCGCGGCTCTCGTTGCCACCGGCGGCGCGGTAGGCGCCGGCAAGATATTTCACCGCATAGGTCATGTTGGTGTTGGGATCGAGCAGGCCGGCGGCCGAGCCGGAATAGCCCATGGCGCGCGCGGTGCCGAGCCGGATCTGCATGATGCCGTAATTGCCCTTGCTGACCGCGCGCGGATTGTAGCGGCTCTCGCGCATGATGACGCGATGCACCAGCGAGACCGGCACGCCGTTGGCGGCGGCCTGCTGCGCGACCATGCCGGAATAGCCCGAGCCGGACGCGGACGAAAATTGCGCGCCGGAATTTTGCTGCCGCACGGCGGCGTAGCTTTGGCCGTGGCGACGCGCGTAGTGATGATGATGATGACGATGATGCGCGGCGTACGCGTGATGCGCGCGATGGTGATGATAGGCGGAATGGGAATCGTGCCCGCGTGCCAAGGCCGGCTGCACGGGCAGAGCTACAACAATTGCGAACGCAAGATGACGGACAGTGAAATATTGCATTTCAAGACTCCTTTTTGCCCCTGACCTCGCGCGTGTTGTTGCGGCCAAATCCGGCCGTGGTCTGACCATTTGATGGGTGAGGAGGGGTGATGTCGTGATCACGGAACCCGACGACATTTGCAACCCTGCGCTTGCGGCATCGTTAACGCGCGCGCCAGGCCGGGCGCCATCGCGATTGCAAACCGGGCAAATCGTCCCTATATGAGCCCATTCGCGATTTAGCCTGCCTTGCCGTCCGGCCCCGATGTTCGTTAGAAGAGGGCCCTCCCAAGACCACGCAAAATCCGGATTGAAGTCCGCGCGAATGTTTCGCTCGGCGACAAAACGCATTCTGCGTTTCAAAAGGAGGCCACTATGGCCAAAGGTACCGTCAAGTTTTTCAACGCCCAGAAGGGCTTCGGCTTCATCGTGCAGGACGGGGGCGGCCCCGATGTGTTCGTTCACATCTCCGCCGTCGAGCGCGCCGGCATGAGCAACCTCAACGAGGGCCAGAAGCTCTCGTTCGACATCGAGGCCGACCGCCGCAGCGGCAAGTCCGCCGCGACCAATCTGCAGGCCGTCTAACCGCCGGCCGAAGAGGGGAACCCCGCGTTCGCGCGGGGTTTTTTCATTTTCCGGCGCATCGGCTGTTAGACCTGCGCCGGCACTTCACGCTCACGCACATCTGCACGCACAACGGGATGGCAACAATGGCAAAAAAACCCGGAACCAACCCCAAAGGCGAATTCGTGTTCTTCGACGTCGTCTACGAGGACGACTCGCAGCGCTCCAACCGGCGGGTGCCGGCCGAAATCCTCGGCGGCCTCGACAAGGACGAGCCGGCGCGCGCCTACATCATCGAGCAGGACCGCGAGATCGCCGAAAAATCCGGCCGCGCGCCGCTCGAGATCAAGAGCCTCGCCCGCACCGGCGCGAAGAAGAAAGAGCGCCGCTTCGCCTGAGCGCGGCGCGCGGGCGCTCCATCGCGCACGCCTGCGCTGCTGCGCGAAACGCGCCATCGCCATCAACCTGTCCCGAGTCGCCGTTCCAGCTCGCGCTTGAGCTCGGCCAGTGATGCGCGCCTCCTGCTCGGGCGTGCGCTTGCGCTGCGGTTGATCGTCGCGGCAGCGCAGGTTTGCGCCGAGGCAGCGCCGGTTGCGCCGGCAGATCGGTTCGCGACAGCGCCGCCACCAGCCTGCATAGGTCGCAATCTTGCGCAGCAGTCGCGATGCGGAATTCGGCCGTGTTGGGCGGCGGCTGAGGGTCGTCGCATCCGACAGCACGGCGGCCGCCTTCCTCCGCTCATTCCCGCGCAAGCGGGAATCCAGAACGGGCTCGCTCCGATTTCCGAGTTTGCGACTCTGGGTCCCCGGCTGGAGCCTGCCTCCGACTTGATCGGGGGCGGAACGAGCGGATGAGGGAATCGGTTTGATGTTTTCGTCTTCGGCATTTTAAATCTCCGTGTTTTGCCGTGCAGGCACGGGGAAGCGTTTGCGCGCGGCGGATGTCGGCGCGGTGTCGCTTCCGATGGGTTCGCTTGCGATCGGACTGGACGTGTCCCCCAATACCCGGGGGCCGGGGATGTCGCCTCGCCTCGGAAACCGAGGGAGGCGGAGCGCCGAAAGGCGCAGCTTGTGGCCTCCGCCGCCGGTGCCTCGCGCTGAAAGCGCGGACCCTTCGCGGCGGGCGCACCGGCAATCCGGCCGGCGCGTCGCCTTTCGGCGCTCCACCGCGGCGATTTTGGGCCTCGGGACCGTGCTTCCGGGACCGGACGGGAGCGTCTGCGCCCCTGATCCCCCAGGCTTTCGCCCGGGTTCGTCCGGCCCTCGTCCAGCCCTTACGGGCAGCCCCACTTAGTTGGGGCGGACGGTGACCCGGGGCCTCCCGGAGATGTGGTTGCGAGCCACACCCGCAGGCGCCGCCTTCCCCACTCCGCCACCAGACCGCCTCCGGAGGCGCCCTCGGTGAGTGAGGATTTATGGAATATAGGACTATATTCAAATACTGTCAAGCTTTCGATTTCGAAAAATGTCGATCCAAAAATGGCGGGAGTCGGAGACGGAAGCGCGGCGGCGCGTATTGGCGCGCTAGAATCAGCGATGGATGAAAAGAAACGGGAAGACGTCGCCCTCTCGCCACGAACAAAAAGCTTTCGAAGAAGAACCGCGGAGAGAGAACGCGCGGAAGCCGCTAAAAGGCGATGGGCTATTTCAAGGCCCAAAGTCTCCTGAATCGATCTTCCCGCCCTGTCTCCAAGTCATGATGTCCATGCCCGGCCCTATGATATCGGTGGACATCGGCACGCCGTACGGAACGGATTTTTGCCAGTATCGGGCGAACCATTGCACCTTTTCGAAATGGCGCGGATTGTCTGTTGCTTCATTGAGACGCTTTTGAATCAGCTTCTGCATATTCGCAAATTCGTCGAGAGAGTGCTGCTTGTCCGGAGGGAGGTTGATATTTTCCGGAAATCCTGCACCTGGGATTTGGCGCGGAAAAGGAGTGTAGTTCTTGTGCTGGATTTCCACGCCGTCCAAAAGCGAAAGCGCGCGCCCCACGCGCACAAGCGTCCAGTTATTGTGGGGCTCAATGAAAATGGAAATTATTTTCCGCTGAACACGAAACCTTGCCCATAGCGTGAGCGCTATCGGGTGGCCGGGAATAGTGCCGGCATCGGTGCTAATCGCGGACGCGCCGATCACCGCCCAGAGCACCGCGTCAAGTCCTGCGGCCGACATGCGCGAGGAAGATGCGTCGCGCGAACAGCAAGATGAACGATCGCGTAAAGCGTGGCCTCGATGCCCCACAGCGACGTGTTTGAACAGCACCGCGGCCGACGCCGCCGCGCGAACGCCGGGCGCGACGACCACGCCGTGGAGCGCAACAGCCTGGGTCGCCACGACGGCAAGCAGCCAGCCGCCAAAAATGATGTCGGCGCGTTCGGCGGTGATGCGGAACATCAGGCTGGCGAACGCGAGATCCGTCATCCTGAGGTGCGAGCGTCAGCGAGCCTCGAAGGATGAGCCAGCGCGCCGCGTCCGGGCCGTCGCCCTTCGAGGCGCGCGCTGCGCGCGGGCACCTCAGGGTGACGGGAACAGGTCAAGGTCGCCGCAGGCTTACGCGAAGAACGTCTTGATCACCAGCGCAGCCACGCCGGCGAGGATCGTCCCGGTCATCCACTTCAGCACGGCAAGATCGCTCCCGACGCGCGCGAAACGGCTCACGTAGCTGGCGATGGCCTCGGCCGCCTTGCGCGCCTTGTCCTCCGGCGCCCCGGCCGCGATGAAGGCGTCGTAGACTTCCGAAATCATCGTTGCCACGGGCGAACTCCTTGCGCTGGCACAAGATAATAGCGGAAATTGAGTTTTCCAGGAAGGTCCAATAAACCGATTGAAGTTTGCACGGAAACGCGAAACACCAATTTGTCATACCCGCGAAGGCGGGTATCCAGTAAACGCGGTCGGTGCAGTTGATGCGCCGCCGTACGAACTGCGATGGCGGTGATTACTGGATCATCCGCTTTCGCGGATGATGACACTGATAGATGATGACGCTGATTGATAATTGCGCCCGCGATCAGTTGTCCAGGAAGCTCCGCAGCTTCCGCGACCGCGACGGGTGCTTCAGCTTCCGCAGCGCCTTGGCCTCGATCTGGCGGATGCGCTCGCGGGTGACCGAGAACTGCTGGCCGACTTCCTCCAGCGTGTGGTCGGTGTTCATGCCGATGCCGAAGCGCATGCGCAGCACGCGTTCCTCGCGCGGCGTGAGCGAGGCGAGCACGCGCGTCGTCGTTTCGCGCAGATTGCTCTGGATCGCGGCGTCGATCGGCAGGATGGCGTTCTTGTCCTCGATGAAATCGCCGAGGTGCGAATCCTCCTCGTCGCCGATCGGCGTTTCGAGCGAGAGCGGCTCCTTGGCGATCTTGAGGACTTTTCGCACCTTCTCGAGCGGCATGCCGAGCTTTTCGGCGAGCTCCTCCGGCGTCGGCTCGCGGCCGATCTCGTTGAGCATCTGGCGCGAGGTGCGCACGATCTTGTTGATGGTCTCGATCATGTGCACGGGGATGCGGATGGTGCGGGCCTGGTCGGCGATCGAGCGCGTGATCGCCTGGCGGATCCACCACGTCGCGTAGGTCGAGAACTTGTAGCCGCGGCGGTATTCGAACTTGTCGACCGCCTTCATCAGGCCGATGTTGCCTTCCTGGATCAGGTCGAGGAACTGCAGGCCGCGGTTGGTGTATTTCTTGGCGATCGAGATGACGAGGCGCAGGTTCGCCTCGACCATTTCCTTCTTGGCCTGGCGCGCCTCGCGCTCGCCCTTCTGCACCATGTGCACGAGCTTGCGGAACTCGGGGATTTCGAGGCCGGTCTCGGTCGCCAGCGCATGGATCGAGCCGCGGAATTCCTTGATGCGGTCCTTGTCCTTGGCGACGAGGCTCTTCCAGCCGCGCGCCGAGAGCTTCGAGACGCGGTTGAGCCAGCGCGGATCGAGCTCGGAGCCCTGGTAGTTCTCGAGGAAGTCCTCGCGCGAGACGTGGTGGCTCTCGGCGAGCCGCATCAGGCGGCCCTCGAAGCCGACGAGGCGCTTGTTGATGTCGTAGAGCTGCTCGACCAGCGCGTCGATGCGCTGCTGGTTGAGCCGCAGCGACTTCACCTCGACGATGATCTCTTCCTTGAGCTTCTTGTACTTGCGCTCCTGCGCGGGCGAGAGCGACTCGTTGTGCAGCTTGTTCTGGATGTCCTGGTCCTGCAGGCGGCGCAGCCGCTTGAAGGTGTCGGCGATGGTGTCGAACGTCTCCAGCACCTTGGGCTTGAGCTCGGCCTCGATCGCGGCGAGCGACATCGAATTCTCGAGATCGTCCTCGTCGAGGTCGGAGTCGCTTTGGGCGGCTTCCTCGCCCGCCTTCCTCGCCGTCGCCGTTGCGGGGCGCGGCTTGAACGGCGTCGCGCCATGCGGCGCGGAAGGCGGAGCCGCGGGCGGCTGCGGTACGGCGGCGGCGACGACGAACGGCGTCGCGCCCGCAGGCGCGGCCGGCGGCGCATCGACGCCCGGCACCGGCGCGCCCGGCATCGCCTTGGCGTCGGGGCCGGCATAGGTCGCTTCGAGGTCGATGATGTCGCGCAGGAAAACCTTGCCCTCGTTGAGCTCGTCGCGCCAGATGATGATGGCCTGGAACGTCAGCGGGCTTTCGCACAGGCCCGCGATCATCGCCTCGCGGCCGGCCTCGATGCGCTTGGCGATGGCGATTTCGCCCTCGCGGGACAGCAGCTCCACCGTGCCCATTTCGCGCAGATACATCCGCACCGGATCGTCGGTGCGCTCGGCCGGCTCCTTGGCCTCGGATTTCGCCAGCGGCTTCGGCGTGGACCTCGACCAGCTCGCCGGATTCGCTCTCGGGCTCCTCCTCGGGCTCCTCGCGCGCCTCCTCCTCGTCCTCGCTCGCCTCCTCGGTCTCGACCACGTTGATGCCCATCTCGTTGAGCATCGCCAGCACGTCCTCGATCCGCTCGGAGGTCACCTCGTCGGAGGGCATCACCGCATTGAGCTGCTCGTAGGTGACGTAGCCGCGCTTCTTGGCGCCCTTGATCATCTTCTTGACGGCGGCGTCGGACAGATCGAGCAGCGGCAGCGGCCCATCCGGAGCGTCGGGCGTCTCCTTGTCGGCGGGGGCCTCGTTTTCCTTGCCTGGCGTGGCCTTGGCCTTGCCGTTGACGGCTTGATCGCGGATCGTCTTGGTGGCCGCCACGCTCTTGCTCGCCATGTTCGTCTCCACAAACGCCGTTGCCATGCCGGGCAGGCGGGTCGGCCTCGAACCGGCCGATGACCAAAAGGCAGCACCTCCCGGCACCGCCCGAATCAGGGGCCCGAGTTTCCCCGACCCCCGTTAAACCCCGATTAACCCTGTCTTTGGCAGCGAAAGGACCTCTTATTCCTTCGCCACCGGCGCGTCCAGCGCCCGTAACCCTACGCGATCGGACTCCAGTGCCCCTACCCTATGCAGTGAGTCTCGGTCTGGCCGCCGTCGCATCACAGCGACCGCGCCGGCCGGCCGGAAGCGGCTCCAAAGCCCTCGATCAGCGCCTCGGTGCCGTCGAGTGTCGGACAGGCGAGCCTTCACGTCACGCAACCAGGTGTAGTTCGCCTCGGAATTGTCCTGGCCCATGGCCAATTCGGCGTCCTTAAGCTCTCTAGTTAGGGAATGCCATTGCCGATGCAAGGCAACGAGCTGCTTCCAGGTCGACAAAACATCGTCTTTAGCGGCGTCCGGGCGCGCGCCCCAGACCGACGTTGTCGTGATGCCGCGATCGAGCCGCGCCAGCAGTTCGCCGAAGCCGCGGCGGCTGAGTTCCGCGGCCAGCCCGGCCTGGTCGGTGTCGCCGTCATGGGCGAAAAGGTCGATCAGGGCGCCTTTGAGCTTCTGGGTATCGGCATGGCGGAACTCGGTTCCGGCCAGTTCCTCCAGATGGTCGTGGAGCAGCCAGGGGTGATTGAGCGCCGCCTGCAGGATCAGCGCCTCGCGCAGCGGAATCGCGACCCGATGGCCGCGATGCAGCGGGCTGCCGGCAAGCTGCGGGCTCGTCGCCACATAGGGCTCGCCGCGGCCGAATGTGGCGCGCGGCGATGGCCGCCGGCCCGGCGGACCGCCCCGGTATCGCGCCCTTGTACGCCCCCTGGTACGCACCTTGGCGCCCTCCCCGCTCGTCCCAGTCGCGCCGCCGCGTCACGACTTCGGCGGGCGCAAACAACTGGCGCAGGCGCGCGCCGAAATCCTGGCGATAATATTTCCGCACCGAATCGTCGGCGATCACGTTGGTGACCTCGCCGAGCCGCGCTTCGAGCGCCGCGCGCCGCTCCGGCGTCTCGAAGGCGCCGGATTCGATCTCGCGCGACCACAGCACCTGCGCGAGCGGGCGTGACGCGCCGAGCACATCCTCGATCGCCTCGCGGCCGCCGGAGCGCGCCAGATCGTCGGGGTCCTGGCCGTCGGGCAGCGTCGCGAATTTCAGGCTCTTGCCGGGCTTGAGCAGCGGCAGCGCGATATCGACCGCGCGATAGGCGGCGCGGCGGCCGGCATCGTCGCCGTCGAAGCACAGGATCGGCTCGTCGGCCATCTTCCAGGTCAGCGCGAGCTGGTCGGCGGTCAGCGCCGTGCCGAGCGGAGCGACCGTGCCCTCGAAGCCCGCCATCACCATGGCGATGACGTCGATATAGCCCTCGACCGCGATGACGCGCGCGCCCTCGTGCGCCGCCTTGCGCGCGTTGGCGATGTTGTAGAGCGTCGCGCCCTTGTGGAAGAGCGGCGTCTCCGGCGAGTTGAGATATTTCGCCGGCGCATCCTTTTCGAGCGCGCGGCCGCCGAAGGCGATGACGCGGCCGCGGAAATCGCTGATCGGGAACATGACGCGATCGCGGAAGCGATCGTACGGCACCGGGATGTCCTCGCCCGAGACGAGCAGGCCCGCCTCCACCATGTCCTCAGGCGAGATTTTTTCGCCGCCGAGATGCTCCTTCAGCGCGAAGCGTTCGTTTGAGGCATAGCCGAGCCGGAACCTGAGCTGCGTCGACGGCTCGATGCCGCGATCGGCCAGATAGCCGCGCCCGCGCGCGCCAAAACGCGAGGTCAGCGTCGCCTCGAAATATTTCGCCGCGATCTCGACGACGTCGTGCAGCGTCTTGCGGCGTTCTTCGCGTTCCTCGGCCTCGGGCGTGACTTGCGGCACCGGGACGCCGGCCATCTGGGCCAGGCGCTCCACCGCTTCCGGAAACGTGACGCCTTCGGTCTCCATCACGAAGTCGAAAATGCTGCCATGCTTCCCCGAGGAAAAATCGTGATAGAAGCCCTTCTGATCATTGACGGTGAACGACGGCGTCTTCTCCTTGTTGAAGGGCGACAGCCCCTTCCACTCCCGCCCCGCCTTGCGCAGTTTCACGCGTTTGCCCACGACCTCCGAGACCGGAAGCCGCGCGCGCAGTTCGTCGAGAAATTGCGGCGAGAATCGCATGGTGATTCGGGAGGGTAGCGCAGGTGGGGCGGGAATAGAGGACGACTAGGCGACACGCCCGGTGGATACCGCATTGTCCCGGCTATCCACAGCGTGGGCTCCCGCGTTTTTTCCAATGACATGGCAGGTCCCCCTGGGACCGTGCGCCCTATTGCGGCCCCAAATCGGTCCTTCGATTGCCCGTAATGCGGTTAGTAAAATTTGATTCAACTACAACGGTAATCCAGTATGGGAGGCAGCACATGGCGAAATCGGCAAAATCCAAAGCGGGAAAAATCGATCCAGTCGGCAGGCATCTCCAGTTCAAGCTCGGCAAGACAGCGGCCCGCCCCGGCGCGGTGAAATTCAAGCTTGCGAGCTATCTCATCAAGCCGCAGTTGCCGACGCCGCCAAAGGTGTTCGGACATCAGGGCCTCGTCGGCACCAAGTGGCAGATGCTGGGCAATGACAAGTATGGCGATTGCGTCTGGGCCGGCGCCGCCCACGAGACCATGCTCTGGAACAAGGAAGCCGACCGCACGGTCGTGTTCAACAACACCAGCGTGCTCAAGGACTATTCGGCGGTGACCGGTTTCAACCCGAACGATCCGAACACCGACCAGGGCACCGACATGCAAGTGGCGGCGTCATACCGCCGCAAAACCGGCGTGCTGGATGAACATAGCAAGCGGCACAAGGTGATCGCCTATCTGGGCCTCAAAGTTGGCGATCCCGATCAGCTCGCGCTCGCCATATACCTGTTCGGCGCTACTGGTATCGGCATCAAGTTTCCGAACACGGCGATGGACCAGTTCAACGCCGGCAAGCCCTGGGACGTGGCCGCGGGCGCGAAGATCGAAGGCGGCCACTACATCCCCGGGGTGGGCCGAGACGCCAAGGGCAACTTCGTCATCGTCACCTGGGGCAAGATCCAGCTCATGACACCGCGCTTCTACAAGAAGTACTGCGACGAATGCGTGGCCTACGTCTCCGCCGAGGCGCTGACGACCGGCGGCAAGACGCTGGAGGGTTTCAATCTCGCGCAGCTTCAGTCCGACCTGAACGCGCTGGCTTGAGTTGCAGCGACACAGGGCGGCGAAAAGTATCGTCGTCCTGTGATCGCTTTCACGTGTCGCGTTCACTGCGGCTGCAGGTCCGATGCCTTCACCACCTGCTCCGAAATCGCGCGATCCTGTTTGAGGAATTTCGCGAAATCTTCCGGCGTGTCGAACACCGGATCGAGGCCGGATTCGATCAGGCGCTTCTGGCGAAAGACCGGGTCGCTGCCGATGCGGGCGAACTCGTCGCGCAGCTTGTGAACGATCGGCTGCGGCGTGCCCGTGGGCGCGACGATGCCGAAATAGACGCGCGTGAGATTGTCGTGATAGCCGAGCTCGGCGAGCGTCGGGATGCCGGGGAACAGCGGCGAGCGCTGCGCGCCGTCCATCGCCAGGCCGTTCACGCTGCCGGCTTGCAGATAGGAAATCCAGTTGGCGAGGCCGAAGAACGCAACCGGCGTCGAGCCGCCGATGACGCCGTTGACCGCCTCGCCGCCGCCCCGAAACGGCACGCGCACGAGGTCGGCGCCGGTCTTCGCCTTCCACTTCTCCATGAACAGCGCGAGCGGCACCGACGGCGCTTCGTAGCTCAGCGTACCGGGCTTCGCCTTCGACAGCGCGGCCAGTTCGTCGAGCGTCTTCACGCCGAGCTTGGAATTGACCACCAGCACCTGGATGTTGAAAAACGGATTGGTGATCGGCTCGAAATCCTTTTCGGCATCGTAGCCGGGCTTCTTGAACAGGAATTTGTTGTAGGCGAGCGTCTCCGCCGGCAGCATGCAGATGGTGTAGCCGTCGTTTGGCGCCTCGGAGCAGGCGCGCCCGCCGACATTCATGCCGCCGCCGGGCCGGTTCTCGACGATCAGCGGCTGGCCCCAATGCTTTTGCATCTGGTCGCCGATGAGGCGCAGGAAAATGTCGCTGGTGCCGCCGGCGCTGGTCGCGGTGAGCGCGCGGATCGGGCGCGTGGGGTAGTCCTGGGCGTGCGCGGATGCGGCGACGTGCAATCATCAATGCGGCAATGGCGATGATCAAGACTTCATGATCGACCTCTTCCACTGTCATGGGCCCCGCGCAGGCGGGGTATCCAGTAATCACCGCCATGCCAGGGACTGACGTTCGTACACGTCGGCGATCTACTGGATCATCCGCCTTCGCGGATGATGACAGCTACCGGAATGTCCTGCACTCACTGCGGCTCCATGCCGGCGTCCTTGACCACCTGCTGGGCAACCGTGCGGTCATTGGCAATCAGCTTCGCGAACTCTTCCGGCGTGTTGACCGCACCGACCAGGCTGCGCGCCTTGAGATTTTTTTCGGCGAACGCGGGATTGCTGACGATGCTCGCGACTTCCTTTGCCAGCCGGTCGATGATCGGCCGCGGCGTACCGACCGGCGTGAACAGGCCGTACCAGCTCCGCGACGGCGCGCCGTGATAGCCGGTCTCCTCCAGGGTCGGGACATCCGGAAAGTTCGGCGAACGGATGTTGTTCATCATGACCAGCGGCGTCATGGCGCCGGCCTGGATCTGACCGATGACGTTGCCCTCGCCGAACAACGCGATCGGCGTTGAGCCTGAGAGAATGGCGCTGACGGCCTCGCCGCCGCCTTTGAACGGCACGCGCACCCAGTCGGCGCCGCGCTCCTTCTTCAGCGTCTCCATGTAGAGCACCATCGGCGCGCCGGGCGTGAGATAATTGAGCGTGCCGGGCTTGGCCTTCGACAGCGCGACCAGTTCGTCGACGGTCTTCACCTTCAGTTGCGAGTTCACCACCAGCATGTGGATCAGGTGGAACAGGTTGGTGATCGGCTGCAAGCCGTGCACCGGATCGAACGGCATGCTCTTGAGCAGGAACTGGTTGTAGACCAGCGGATCGGCATTGATGATGCAGATGGTATAGCCGTCCGGCGGCGCATCCTGGCAGACTCTGGCGCCGACGTTCTGCATGCCGCCGGGACGGTTCTCGATGATGATCGGCTGGCCGAGGCGCGTGCGCAGTTCTTCGCCCAGCGAGCGCATGAATATGTCGCTCAGGCCGCCGGCGCTGGTGGTGGTGATGGCACGGATCGGATGGTTCGGATATTCGTCGGCCGCGCGCGGCGAGGGTCGGCAGCGCAAGCGCAATCGCGGTGAGCGATGCGATTAGTATTGAGCGGCGCACGGGAGTCTCCCCTGGGTTCTTGCTAAGGCTGCTGTTGTGCGTCAGGCGAGATGATAGCCGTCTTCGGTGAAGCCAAACAGCCGCTGCACGCGGTAATAGCGTGCCGAGCGCGGCGTGGTGATGCCCCATTGGTCGGAACGGCCGGGCGCGAATTTCCAGTGCTCCGATCCGCGCGGCACGTAGCTGTCGTCGATCTGCAGCACTTCCGCCAGATATTCGATCGGCACTTCGTCGGGTCCGCAGAAATAGGCGAACACGTTGTTGCCCGGCCCGTGACGGCCGGGGCCCCATTCGACCGGGTAGCCGTTGTCCTTCATGCGCCCCATGCCGCGCATGACGGAATCGAACTCCGGCAGCTCGAAGGCGACATGATTGAGGGTGGGCTGATTGGTCTTGGCGAGCACGATCGAGGCGTGATCCGCGATGGCGCAATGCAGGAACCACAGCGGCGCGTTCTCGTCGACGACGCGAAAGCCGAGCACGTTGGTGAAGAACGCAAGGCTGGCATCGAAATCGCGCGCGTTGAGATTGACGTGAGCGATCTTGCGCGGGTGGTCGGGCTTGTCCTGCGTGTCGCGATGGTCGGCGCATTCGCACACGAAGGCGAGATTGCGGCCGTCGGGATCCTTGCAGCCGAAACCATAGCCGCCGCCGGCGAGGCGAGCGCCGCAGGCGCCGTGACCGCGCAGCCGGCGGCCGCGATCGCCCGGTGCAGCGTGTCGACCGATTTGCGATCGGCGACATCGAACACGATGCGCACCACCGCGGGCGCGCCGCGATAAAGTCCGAGCACGTGGTGGTACGCCGAGGTGCCGCGAAAAAATCGCGCGTCGTTCCCGCGCCGCGACCGGCGTCAGATTCCACACGGTCTCGTAGAACCGCGCGGCCTCTTCGATATTGGTCGTGGCGAGATCGATGCTGCGCACGCCGCGCACGAGGCACTCGGGCATGGTCGTCACCCGGCCAAAAGCTTCTTCACCATGGCGCTCGCCTTGCCGAAATCCATCTGGCCGCCAAAGCGCTCCTTGAGCGCCGTCATGGTGCGGCCCATGTCCTTGAGGCTTGCGGCTTCGAGCTCCTTGACCAGCGAGGAAATCGCGTCGCCCGCTTCGATATCCGACATCTGCCGCGGCAGATAGGCGGCGATGATCTCGATCTCCTCGCGCTCCTGCTTGGCGAGATCGGTGCGGCCGGCCTTCTCATAGATGTCGAGCGATTCCTGGCGCTGCTTGATCATCTTGCCCATGACGTCGAGGATGTCGGCGTCGGCGAGCGTGACGCGCTCGGAGCCGCGCGTCTCGCGTTCCATGATGGCGGCGTTGATCAGGCGCAGCGTCGAGACGCGGCGCGTCTCGCCGGCCTTCATCGCTGCCTTGAGCGCGGTGTTGATATCGTCGCGGAGCACGTCGACCTCGCTTTTGCACAGCCGCTTTACGCCGGATGGACCGATGGCTATGTAGAGCCATCATGAGCCCCAAACAAGACGATTCCGGCTGGTCGGAGCCCATTCCGACGGCGCTGTTGGTGCTCGCCGACGGCACGGTGCTCGAAGGCTTCGGCTTCGGCGCCACCGGGCACGCGGTCGGCGAGGTGTGCTTCAACACCGCCATGACCGGCTACCAGGAAATCCTCACCGACCCGTCCTATGCCGGCCAGATCATCACCTTCACCTTCCCGCATATCGGCAATGTCGGGGTGAACGACGACGACATCGAGACCGTCAACATGGCGGCGACGCCCGGCGCGCGCGGCGTCGTGCTGCACTCGGCGATCACGCCGCCGTCGAACTACCGCGCCCGGCAGCACCTCGACGAATGGCTCAAGCGGCGCGGCATCATCGGCCTCGCCGGCCTCGACACCCGCGCGCTGACCGCGCGCATCCGCATGAACGGCATGCCCAACGCCGTGATCGCGCACGAGCCTTCGGGGAAGTTCGATCTCGACGCGCTCAAGCGCGAGGCGCGCCAATGGCCGGGCCTCGTCGGCATGGACCTGGTGCCGATGGTGACGAGCGGCCAGCGCTTCAGCTGGGACGAGACGCCGTGGGTTTGGGACAACGGCTACGGCCGGCAGCGACGGCGGCGGAATTTCACGTCGTCGCCATCGACTACGGCATCAAGCGCAACATCCTGCGCCAGCTTGCCGGCAAGCACTGCAAGGTGACGGTGGTGCCGGCAACGACATCGTCCGAGGACATCCTCGCGCTCAAGCCCGACGGCGTCTTCCTC
Organism: uncultured Alphaproteobacteria bacterium; assembly: GCA_963730645.1. Lineage (GTDB taxonomy): Bacteria > Pseudomonadota > Alphaproteobacteria > Rhizobiales > Xanthobacteraceae > BOG-931. The sequence goes on from CAVSSN010000001.1 coordinate 355,348, forward strand.
TCCAACGGGCCGGGCGATCCGGCGGCGACCGGCGCATACGCCGTGCCGGTGATCCGCAAGCTGATCGACAAGGTGCCGACCTTCGGCATCTGCCTCGGCCATCAGATGCTCGGCCTCGCGCTCGGCGGCAAGACCATGAAGATGCACCAGGGCCACCACGGCGCCAACCATCCGGTGAAGGACCTCGCCACCGGCAAGGTCGAGATCACCTCGATGAACCACGGCTTCGCCGTCGACCGCGCCAGCCTGCCGGCCAACGTCACCGAGACCCACGTCTCGCTGTTCGACGGCTCCAATTGCGGCCTCGCGCTCAAGGACCGGCCGGTGTTCTCGGTGCAGTACCACCCCGAAGCTTCGCCGGGGCCGCGCGACAGCCATTATCTGTTCGAGCGGTTCGTCGAGACGATGCGCGAGCGAAAGCGGAGAGGCGACAATCGCTTGACTTGTCATGCCCGCGAAGGCGGGCATCCAGTAATCGCCGACGCCGCGGTGATTACTGGATCACCCGCTTTCGCGGATGATGACAGTCAGGATGAGGCATTGCTAACTGCCTCTGGTGTCATTTCGCCAACTCGGTGACCGGCTTATCCTTTTCGACAATCATCAACCCAAGTAATTTCATCGGCGCCTGGCTCACGACCTTGCCTCCATGCCAGTGCCCGCGCTCCACGTATTGCGAGTCGCCTTGCTTCATGACGTGGATCGGCCTGCCCTGCACTTCGGCTGCCCATTCGCCCGAAAGCACGAGATGAAATTCATCGCCAGGATGAATATGATGCGGCACCATCGCGCCCGCTGGCACCTCGTAAATGTTTGCGATGACCTGCCGATTGGGCACGCCGGTCAGATCGACCGTGATCAGATTTGTAACCTTGTTACCCGCGATGGCAATTGCCTCCTCCGCGGCCGGTCGCTGCAACGACGGACCCAGGAAAAGAACCAGCGCAACACCAAGTGCCAGGCAAAAAGCTCCGATGAATTTTTTGCAGATGTCTGCCCATGTCACTCTCCGTCGTGATCGAGGACACTATCGGTCAGAGCATGGCGTACGATAATCTGTTATTATCGAAATGGGTTGTTCGGCTGAATTGAACAATGCGCGGAACCGAATTTGCCGAAATGTCGGCCTTTGCGGCGATTGCCCAGCAACGCAGCTTCACCAAGGCTGCGATCCAGCTTGGTGTTTCACGCTCGACGCTGAGCCAAAATCTACGGGCACTTGAAGAGCGACTGGGTGTCCGTCTCCTGAACCGAACGACGCGAAGCGTCACCTTGACGGAGGCCGGTCTGCGTTTTGTGAACCGGGTGCAAGCCGCTCTTGGGGACCTGACGGCCGCCGTTGACGAGGTCAATCATTACCGTCAAAGCCCGATCGGATTGTTGCGCATCGCGGTACAGCCGCCCGTCGCAAGCTATCTCATTGGACCCGTTATGGCGCGGTTTATGAGCGAATTTCCGGGAATCAATCTGGATGTGGAGGTCGTGAAAATGCCCGCCGACATCGTCAGCGGCGGGTTCGATGCGGGTATTCGCTTCGGCGAACAGGTCGACCAGGACATGATCGCCATACCCGTTATGGGCGAAGCGCGGTTTCTTGTCGTCGCGTCCCCCGCCTATCTTGCGCATCATCCACGGCCCAAGACGCCAAGAGACTTGAAGGCCCACGACTGCATTCGCAACCGATTGCCGAACGGCGCGATCTTTGGATGGGAATTCGAAAAGAACGGTAAGAAACTGCGCGCCGAGGTCGAAGGCCGCCTGATCGTGAACGATATCGATCTGTCCATTCAGGCCGTATTGGACGGAATGGGATTGGGCTATTTGCTGTACGACTACGTTGCGTCTCAAATCGCATCCGGACGTCTTGTCCCGTTATTGGAGGACTGGTCGCCGCGGATGTCCGGCTTTTTTCTTTATCATTCGGGGCGCCGTCAGATTACAGGGCCGCTGCGGGCATTGATCGGATTCTTGAAGACCGAGGCGCGGCGACGGGGGGTCTCTGCGTCAATCACCCCGAGTGCCATCGTTCGACCGAACTACCGACTGGTCGGAAAGTCGCGCCGCTGAAGTTGCGACCCATCACTCCCGGCCCTTCCAGCCCGCCGCGACCTTGTCCCAGAATGCGTAGTACTTCTGGTTCGGAAGCGGTCCGGCAGCGATCGCCGTGTCGAAATGCAGGACGGTGTCGGCCTCGGGATTGAACGCCGGCCAGGTCGGCAGGCCCGGCCCATTGGGGTCGCCATTGGTCGCAAAGTTCACCCAGTATTGCGACACGGTTTTCGCGAGTGCGCGGTCGGCATCGGTCCAGGCCCAATCTTGCGGCACGAAATTGCCGAACACATACGCCAGTTCCGCGCCGTGATAGGCGCCGAGATCCTTGCCGAGATTCTCGACATACGGCGCCTCCGGCGGCGCCGGCGGATGGTGCGGGAAGAAATAATAAAAGACTTTCGCGTGGCCGGTGCGCGCCTGCGTCCTCGCCCATTGCAGATTTCGGCCAGTTGATTCTCGTATCGCGCACCGACAATTCGCTGGTCTTGCGCGCCTGCGCATCGTTGTCGGCCTTGTAGAGGCTGAAGAACTCGTCCGCGAAGGGGCCGAGCGTCTTGCGCGCATCGTCCTGGAACGCGGCGAGCGTACGCAGCGATGGAAAATTCGCCCCCTCATCCGAATTCGAACCGGCGAGCAGAGGAACGTCGGTCTGCTGTCCGCGGCCAAACACCTCGTTCATGGAGCCGGTGAGAACATAACCGTCCGTAACCGGCAGCGCGGACTCGTAGCGATCGGAGGAGGGTATGGCCAAAATTTCGGCGGATGACTTCTTCCGCATATCCTCAAGGCTGGTCGCGTTCAGCGCGACCATGAGCTTCTTGCCCGTGGCCTCGGCGTCGGCGAGCGTCGGTGTGAAGCGTCCCAGCATGGAGCCGGCCACCGCCGGCGCGAAGCCTCCGCCGCTTTCACCGATGACGCGGTGGAACAGTCCCTTCGCCAGCGGCGACGCCATGAGGAAATTGGCGCTGGTCGACCCGGCCGACTGGCCGAAGATCGTGACATTGTCCGGATTACCGCCGAATGCCGCGATATTGTCCTTGACCCAGCGCAGCGCCGCGATCTGGTCGAGCATGCCGTAGTTGCCGGAGACGTGGTGTTCGGATTCCTGCGACAGTTCCGGGAGCGCGAGGAAGCCGAATTTCCAGAGCCGGTAGTTGAAGGAAACCAGCACGACGCCTTTTTTCGCCAGCGCAGCGCCGTCGTATATCGCGCCGGCCGACGATCCGCCGCGGAAGCCGCCGCCGGGAATCCACACCATCACCGGCCGCTTGTCGCCGGGCGACGCGGCCGTCCAGACGTTGAGGGTGAGGCAATCCTCGCTGATCGGCTTCATCGGACTGAAGAACAACTGCGTGAAAAACGAATTGCCGCCGAGCGGATCGGGCTGCATGCAGATGGCGCCAAACTTGTCGGCGGCCAGCGTCCCGGTCCAGGGCGATGCGGGCTCCGGCGGACGCCAGCGCAAATTGCCGACGGGCGGTTTCGCGTAGGGAATCCCCTTGTAGGCGCGCACCGCGCCATCCGGCAGCGTTACGCCCGAGACCAGGCCCCCGGACGTTTTGATCGGATCAGCTTTGGCCGGCGCAATCGCTGCTGCCATCGTGCAAACCATCACGCAAGCGACGATGCACTGACGCATGGTCTCCTCCCTTTTTGTCTGGTCACGCAGACCAGCCGCTCGCGAACGGCGCGGTCGAATGATTGTCGAAAATCGTATCCGCTTTTGGGCAATCAGGCTTTCAACTGGCGCGCGATGAATTCCTTGGCCACCTCGCGCGCCTTGTCGGTCTGAGCGCCCGGCTCCGCGACCCATTCGTGAACGGAGTTTTCGAACAGGCGATAGTCGCAGTCGCCGCCGGCAGCCTTGTAGGTCTTCGCGAATTTTTCCTGCGCTTCCGGCAGCATGTTGTCATCGAGCGCGCCCTGCATGATGAGGAACGGCACCAGGGTGACCTTTTCCTCACGCTCGAGAATTTCCTGCGGATTGCTTTCGTGAATCGTTTCCCAGGGATTGAAGAATACCTTGTTGTTTTTCACCATGCCCTCGTTGTGGCGCCGCTCCGCATTTTCATAGCGCGCAATGGTGTTGCTGATCGGTGAGCGCGTCGCGACGAAGGACGACAGTGGCGTCGATGTTCGGCGCGGCGGCAAGCGGAATTGAATTGTAGCGCGGATCGTGCGGCCGCATCGCCAGAAGTTCTGCGACATGACCGCCGCTGGAGGATCCGTAGACGCCGATCTTCGAGACGTCGCCGTTCCAGTTTGCGGCATTCACCTTCAGCCAGCGCACGGCGTAGTTGGCGTCCTGCACGCAGGCCGGATACGGCGCCTCGGGAGCGAGTGTCATGTCGATGGCGACGACCAGCAGGCCGCTCGCAGCCAGTGCGCGATCCATCGGCTCTTCGGCGAAACGGTCCTTTCTGTTCCATGCGCCGCCGTGCAGGTCGAGAACCGTCGGGAAAGGTCCCGGCCCTTTCGGCTGGTAGATCCGGGCCATCAGCATCCGGCCGGCGCTGTTTCGCCGGAACTCGACCTCGCTGACCGTCAGATCGAACTGGGCGGCGGGATTATATGCGGGCGCACCCGCTGCATGAGCGGCGCCTGGCCGCAACGTGCGCGCGGACGGCAAACCGATCGCGCCCGCGGCCGCCATCAGACGCAGAACGCCACGCCGGGCAAATGTGCCTTTGTTCACGTCAGCCTCCCGTCAATTCGATTTGGTTGCGGCAACAATAGCCGACTTTCGCAAGGGCCGCAGCAGCAACCAGACATATTCAACAAACGACTCAAGCCGCCGGCCTTCGCGGCAAGCGACACGCTGAACGGCGGTTGAGTGGGTGAGCGCGCGCAACACCGGCGTCGAATCGTTGCCGAATGTGCTGCTCCCGGGAGGGAAAGCGGCGTGCGCGAGTGCGCAAGCTGACAAAAAATGAGGCGCCACGTTTGGCGCCTCATCGGTACTTGTCACGTCCGGGCGGTCCGACACCTGAGGAGCCAGACCCGCCTAAAGCCGGTCAAGACGGGCAGACGGAAAGGCCGGTACAGGCCCCCAGCGTGAAAGCGCTTGGCTGGTCTATGCCCGCCGCAGCCTCCAGCGCGTCGTCGGAGACGTCGTAGCTGAGGATCTCTTGTTCGGTCTGGTCGAGCCCGGTGCTGTTGTCACTCATGAGATATTCTATCCTTTTGTTGGTGGCGCAAACGGTGAAATGTTTCAGGCCAACAGAGCCGCGCTACATTTTGCGCGTCGGCGCGATCCTGTACATGGCGCTTTCCGTGCAAATGTCAAAGCACCGTCCTACCAGCCGGCCGAAGAAGTCCCGTTGGGTGCTGAGCGCGATTGAGGTGATGATGGTCGCCATAACCGTCTCCTGCGATGGAACGATGCGATGTGCGATAGTCGCACCGTCCAATCGCCCCGATTGTGAACAAGATCACGCTCGTGCAGATTTATTTCGTGTGTGAAGCGGATCACACAGTGGAAGATGCATATTGGAACTTGTAGCCGCCGCCGTGATTTCGGCCACGCTGGCCGCTCAGCCTTCGCGCGCCGATCCTCAAGCGTGTTCGAGGATGGCTTTCTTGAGCGCCGCCGTGGGCTTGAGGAAGAACACCAGCATCGTGCAGCCCTTGGGCGCCGTCGGCGCGTGGCGGCTGCCCTTGGCGCGGACGACGAAATTGCCGGCAGTGCATTCGCCTTCGTCGTCGCGCAGCGAGCCTTCGAGGATGAATGTCTGCTCCAGGTCTTCGTGCACGTGCGCAGGAATACCGGCGCCAGGCTCGAGCTTCGACAGAATGGTCAACATGTCGGTCGCCGGATCGTGATAGATCACCTTCATCTTGTTGCCCGGCGACATCTCGATCCACGGTACCGAATCGGTGTCGATGAAGCGTGAAGCAAGCGCGCCAAGCGATGATGCTTCGTTCATGGTTTCGTCCTCCAACGTGATGCAGCCGAATTCGCGGAACGCAACTGTGCCGCATGCTTACTGCAGCGGAATCTTGGCCGCGACGATGACCTCTTTCCACTTCTCGGTTTCCGCAACGATCATCTTTTCGAAGTCGGCGGGCGACATCGGCATGGGCACACTGCCAAGGTCCGCCAGGCGCTCCTTGATCTTGGGATCGGCAAGAGCGGCGTTGATGTCCGTGTTGAGGCTGGTGACGATTTCGGCAGGTGTATTCTTGGGCGCGCCGATCCCTTGCCACGTACTGGCTTCGAAGCCCGGAACCGACTCGCCCAATGTCGGCACATCCGGCAGCGCCTGCGAGCGCGTCGCCGTGGTCACCGCCAGCGCCCGTATTTTGCCGGCTTTGATGGTCGAAATCGATTCCGGCAAGGGACTGAAATAAACCTGCACCTGGCCGCCGAGCAGGTCGGTGAGCGCAGGCGCACCGCCGCGATAAGGCACATGCAGCATGTCGATGCCGGTCTTCAACTTCAAAAGCTCGACCGCAATATGCGATGTGCTGCCGGTGCCGCCCGAGGCAAAGCTGATCTTGCCCGGATTGGCCTTGGCATAGGCGATGAACTCGGGAACCGTCTTGGCGGGAAACGATGAATTCACTTCCATGACGAGCGGCAGGTTGCTGATCATTGCAATCGGCTCGATGTCGTGGATGAAATTGAAATTGAGCTTCGGGAACAGTGTCGCGTTGGCTGTCACCGAGCCGGGGATCAGGAGCAGCGTATAGCCGTCCGCCGGTGCACGTACGACGGCCTCAACGCCGATGTTGGTGGCCCCGCCCGGGCGGTTCTCGATGACAAAGGACTGGTTCAGGCGCTCCGACACCCATTGGCCGATCAGACGCGCGATGATGTCGAGCGCACCGCCGGGAGGGACGGGCACGATAATGCGCACCGTCCGCGACGGATAGGCCTGCGCTCTGGCGATGCGCGACACCGCCGGTAGCATCGCAGCGCCCGCCGCCAGATGCAGAAATTGTCTGCGAGGAAGTTTCACGCGTTCTCTCCAAGTCACGAGACACTAAAAGTCGTTTCCTGCGCGATCCTACGGGGCTGCGGTTTGACGGGTCAATCGGACGCCAAGCCGCGCCGACTGCGGTTTGGGCCCGCTGCGGGGTTCCAGTCGGGCGTGATGCCGCGGAGCGATCGGGTAGCCGTTAACAACAATTTCAATACAATATCCTGTAAGAAGAGTCGGCCGCCGACCGCGGCCAGACCGATGCCGATACTGCGATGACCTCCACCAAGCCCAGCGACCCCCTCACCTTCAGCTTCGCCGATGACGGGACCATCCCGAACAATCGGACGCTGCCGTTCGTGGTCTACAAGAGCGCCATCGACCTCGCCGGCACCCCCGACCCCGAGGAGGTGATCGAGAAAACCTTCGCGGCCAATGGCTGGGGCGACAGGTGGCGCAACGGCATCTACCCCTATGCGCACTATCATTCGATGATCCACGAGGCCATGGGCGTGGCGCGCGGCCGCGCCAAGGTGCGCTTCGGCGGCGAGAAGGGCCAGGCGGTCGACATCATCCCGGGCGACGTCGTCATCCTGCCGGCAGGCACCGGCCATCAGTGCCTGACCCAATCGGCAGACCTCGTCGTTATCGGCGCCTACCCGCCGACCGGCAAATACGACCTCTGCCGCGGCAGCAAGGCGGAGCACGCCAAGGCGCTCGCTTCGATCCCGAAAGTGCCGCTGCCCGTATCCGATCCGGTGTTCGGACCGAAAGGGCCGCTGATCGCGCTGTGGCGCGCATGACGTCCAACTGGCTCGCGTTCTGGGACAGTTCGCACTCGATCTACGTCAACGCCCGCCACAAGGACGTGCATTATCGTGTGATCGCGGAAGAAATCGCGGCGCTGGTGCCGGGCCGCGCAGCACGCGTGCTCGACTATGGCTGCGGCGAGGCGCTGCATGCCGATCTGGTCGCAGCGGCTGCGGCGGAGCTTCTGCTTTGCGAAGGCGCGCCGGGCGTGCGCGCCGGACTCGCTGCGCGGTTTGCCGGCCACGCGAAAATCCGCGTGCTCGCGCCGGACGACCTCGCCGGTCTGCCCGAGCATGCGCTCGATCTCGTCGTGCTGCATTCGGTCGCGCAATATCTTACGCCCGCGGAAGCCGATGCGCTGTTCGCGCAGTTTCATCGTCTGCTGAAACCGGATGGCATGCTGGTCGTCAGCGATATCATTCCGCCGGAAATTCCGGCGGCGACCGACGCCGCTGGCGCTGTTGCGGTTCGGCGCGGCCCACGGATTCTTCTTCGCGGCGTTCTTTGGTCTCGTGCGGACACTGCTGTCGGATTATTGGCGCATACGCTCGCGCTTCGGTCTCACCCGCTACGCCGAAGCCGCCATGACCCAAAAACTCGCCGCCGCAGGGTTTGCGGCGCACCGCGATCCGACCAATATCGGCCATAACCAGTCACGCATGGAATTTTCCGCCCGGCCAAAATAAGCCCGTAGACGATTCACCATTTAACCGTCTTGCGATTTGGACCGCCGGTGCCGGCCCATTGGGGCTACAACAGCCTCGGCCCGGTGGCGGAGTGGCGACGCAGAGGGCGTGCATGCCCTTCTGAGCCTGGTTCGAATCCAGGCCGGGCCTCCAACTCATCCGGCAGCGGCAGCCGGCAGCGGCTGTGCCAGCGCGGCGTCCATGGATTGCGGTGCTCCGGCACGCGCGGCACGCTGCTCCAGCACGGCATTGAGCTGCGCTCCCAGCAGCACCACGATGGCCGACACCCACATCCACATCATCAGGCCGATCGCGGCGCCGAGCGAGCCGTAGGTCGCATCATAGTGGGCAAAGTTCGACAGATACCACGACAGCAATGCCGAGCCGATCAGCCACGTCACCACGGCCATCACGGCGCCGGGACTGATCCACCGCCACTTCGCGCCGTGCGGGCTCGGGCCGAAGCGATAGAGCGTTGCAAGCGCGAGCAACAGCAACGCGAGCAGCAGCGGCCAGCGCGCCCACTGCACGACGACCGCCGTGATGCTGTCGAGACCGACATAGGACATCGCCAGCGGAAACACGATCAGGACCGCGACCGTGAGCAGCGCCATCGCCAGCGCACCGGCGGTGAGCGTCAACGAGACCACGTTGAGCATGATGAAACCGCGTTTCTCCGGCGCCTGATAAATAACATTGAGCGCATCCATGATGGCCTTGAGGCCGGCATTCGCGCTCCAGATCGCCAGCGCGAGGCCGAACACAAAGCCGAAGCTGAGGTTGGCCTGCCCTTTGGCCACAACGCGGCCGACCTGTTCCTGGACGATGGAAAATGCGCTCGTGGGGATCATGCCGGAAAGTTCCGAGAGCTGCTGAGTGACGGTCGCCGGGCTGGCGAACAGGCCATAGGAGGACACGAATGCGGTGATCGCCGGAAACAGCGCAAGCAAGCCGTAAAATACCACCCCGGCGGCGACGGCCAGCAGTCTGTCCTCCGACATCTCCTGGTAGACGGACCACACGATTTCCTTCAGTGCGCGCCAACGGCTGCTCGGCGCCTTGGATACCGGCACCGCCGCGTATCTCTGCCGTCCGGACGCTTGCGGCGTCGCGTGTCCCCTTACCGGATCCCGCTCGGGCCGGCTCCGGCCGTGACCAGGACGACGTAAATGCCAGGGCGACGGCCGCCCCGGCCAGGAAGCTCGTCAGCCACAACGGCGGTTCAGCGGATTTGAAATGGGTCTTCATGTTCGGTCGCCAGCGCGATAACGACAGACAGCCGCAGAGGTTGCGGTGGATGGGAATCTTTTATGAAGACTGGCCAAATGTGCGAAGACCGGCCGGGCTGTCTCAGGCCCGGGGCACGCGCTCGGCAATCTCGGCATTGAGCTCTGCGCCGATCAGCACCACCAGCGCACTCAGCCACAGCCAGATCAGCAGGCCGATGACGGCGCCGAGCGAACCGTAGGTCGCGTTGTAATCGGCAATATTGGCAAGATACCACGACAACAGCACCAATTCGATGAGCCACGCGCCCGTGGCGAACAGCGCGCCCGGGCTGAACCAATGGCATCGGTCGACATGCGGGCTCGGACCGAAGCGGTACAGCACCGCCAGCCCCGCCAGGATCAGCAGCAGCAGCACCGGCCAGCGTGTGACCCGCAGCAGCATGTGCGATGCGCCGGCGATACCGAACGCCGCCAACAACAGCGGCGCGACCACCACCGAGCCGAGCGCCAGCGCCGTGATCACCAGCCCCGCCACGGTGAACGCGAGCGATACCAGATTGAGGCGGACATAGCTGCGCTGTTCGACCCGGCCTTCCACCACGTTGAGCCCTTCCATGATCGCCTTGGTGCCGGCATTGGCGCTCCACAGCGCCAGCGCAAAGCCGAGGATGACGCCGAGTTCGAGCTTGCCGTTGGCCTTGGCGACGATGCGGCCGATCTGCTCCTGCACGATGTCGAGTCCGCCGACCGGGATCACGTCCGCCAGGAACGATATGTGGCCCGATATGGTCGTCGGGCTCGCGAACAGACCATAGATCGACACCAGGGCGGTGATGGCAGGAAACAGCGCCAGCAGCCCATAGAATGCGACGCCGGCCGCGACCGCGAGCAGGCGGTGTTCGATCACCCGGATGATCATGCGCCAAACGAAACTCTTCCATCCGCGCTGCGCCGGCGGCGGCAACGTGCGCTCGGCCGCCGCCGCGTCTGCCCGCCGGTCCGAGCGGCGCAGCCGGCGCCACAACGACGACAACACCGTGCCTTTGCTCGGCCGCGTCTGCCATCCGAGCGTAAAGGCGACCGCGGCGATCGTGAGTGCGGATAGCCAGCGCTGCGGAGAATTGGATCGATCCACCATGGTCCCTGAAATGCCCTCAATGCCCAGTGGGACAACGCCGACGCCCGCAGCCGGGTTCATGGCACCGCCGTGAGGCCCGGTGACGTGCTTTAGTCGGGCTTAATGCGGCGTCTTCGCCGGCGCCGCGATCCCGAGCCACACGCTTGCTCCAACGCCGCGATGGTAGCTCGCAGCCAGCGCCGGACAAGGGCCGGCCGTTGCCGCGATGCCGAATCTGGTCTAAAGAGCCCGCACCGCGGCGGGTTCCCGGTCCGCGTGGGGGCGAGGACGCGCGGTTGCGCGCCCTTTTTTTGTGCCTCAACGAGTCTTCATGCCCAAGCGCACCGACATCTCAACGATCCTGATCATCGGCGCCGGCCCGATCGTCATCGGACAGGCGTGCGAGTTCGATTATTCCGGCACGCAGGCGTGCAAGGCGCTGAAGGAAGAGGGCTACCGGGTCGTGCTGGTCAATTCCAATCCGGCGACGATCATGACCGATCCGGACCTGGCCGATGCCACCTACATCGAGCCGATCACGCCGGAGATCGTCGCCAAGATCGTCGAGAAGGAGCGCTACGCCGTCCCCGGCGGCTTCGCGCTGTTGCCGACCATGGGCGGGCAGACCGCGCTCAACACCGCGCTGTCGCTGCGCAAGATGGGCGTGCTCGACAAGTTCGACGTGACCATGATCGGCGCCACCGCCGACGCCATCGACAAGGCCGAGGACCGCAAGCTGTTCCGCGACGCGATGACCAAGATCGGCCTCGAAACGCCGCGCTCGCACCAGATCAAGACGCTGATCCAGGCGCTCGAAGCGTTGGAAGATATCGGCCTGCCGGCGATCATCCGGCCGTCGTTCACGCTCGGCGGCACCGGCGGCGGCATCGCCTACAACAAGGCGGAGTTCATCGACATCGTCGAGCGCGGCATCGATGCCTCGCCGACCAGCGAAGTGCTGATCGAGGAATCGGTGCTGGGCTGGAAGGAATTCGAGATGGAGGTCGTTCGCGACAAGAACGACAATTGCATCATCATCTGCTCGATCGAGAACGTCGATCCGATGGGCGTGCACACCGGCAACTCGATCACCATCGCGCCGGCGCTGACGCTGACGGACAAGGAATACCAGATCATGCGCGACGCCTCGATCGCGGTGCTGCGCGAGATCGGGGTGGAGACCGGCGGCTCGAACGTGCAGTTCGCGGTCAATCCGGCGGACGGGCGGCTCGTCATCATCGAGATGAATCCGCGCGTGTCGCGTTCTTCCGCGCTGGCGTCGAAGGCCACCGGATTTCCGATCGCCAAGGTCGCCGCAAAACTCGCGGTCGGCTACACGCTCGACGAGATCGCAAACGACATCACCGGCGGCGCGACGCCCGCCTCGTTCGAGCCGACCATCGATTACGTGGTGACGAAAATCCCGCGCTTCGCGTTCGAGAAATTCCCCGGCGCCGATCCGGTGCTCACCACCTCGATGAAATCGGTCGGCGAGGCGATGGCGATCGGCCGCACGTTCCAGGAGAGCTTGCAGAAGGCGCTGCGCTCGCTCGAAACCGGGCTGACGGGGCTCGACGAGATTACGATTCCCGGCGTCGGCCAGGGCGACGACAAGAACGCGATCAAGGCCGCGCTCGGCACGCCGACGCAAGACCGCATTCTGGCTGTGGCGCAAGCGATGCGGCTCGGCATGAACGACGAGGAGATTCACACCGCCTGCCGAATCGACCCGTGGTTCCTGGCGGAAATCCGCGGCATCGTCGAGACGGAAGCGGAAATCAAGGCAAAGGGCCTGCCGTCGTCGGCGCGGTACGCTGCGCCGGCTCAAGTCCATGGGATTTTCCGATACGCGGCTCGCCAAGCTCACCGGAACAACGGCCGACACGGTGACGCAGAAGCGCCACGCGCTCGGCGTGCGGCCGGTGTTCAAGCGCATCGACACCTGTGCCGCGGAGTTCGCGTCGCCGACCGCGTATATGTATTCGACATACGAAACGCCATTCGACGGCAAGGTCGCAGACGAGGCCGCACCGTCCGACAAGAAGAAAGTGGTCATCCTTGGCGGCGGGCCCAATCGCATCGGGCAAGGGCATCGAGTTCGACTATTGCTGCTGCCATGCCGCCTTTGCGCTCAAGGAGGCGGGTTACGAAACCATCATGATCAATTGCAATCCGGAAACGGTGTCGACCGATTACGACACCTCGAACCGGCTGTATTTCGAGCCGCTCACGGCCGAGGACGTGCTCGAAATCATCGATACCGAACGCTCGAACGGAACGCTGCACGGCGTCATCGTGCAGTTCGGCGGCCAGACGCCGCTGAAACTCGCCGAGGCGCTGGAGCAGGCGAACGTGCCGATCCTCGGCACCTCGCCCGACGCGATCGACCTCGCGGAAGACCGCGACCGCTTCAAGCAACTGCTCGATCGGCTCAAGCTGCGCCAGCCCAAGAGCGGCATCGCCACCACGCCCGAGAAGGCGCGCGCCATCGCCGACTCGATCGGCTATCCGATCGTGATCCGGCCTTCCTACGTGCTCGGCGGCCGCGCCATGGAGATCGTGCACGAGGCCAACCAGATCGATCGCTATCTCGCCCGCCTCACTGCCGATCTCGACCGGCCGTCGGAGCTGGCGGTGTCGGACAAGCGGCCGCTGCTGATCGACCGCTATCTCACCGACGCCGTCGAGATCGACGTCGACTGCCTCGCCGACGGCAAGGACACCTACATCGCCGGCATCATGGAGCACATCGAGGAGGCCGGCATTCATTCCGGCGACTCGGCCTGCTCGCTGCCGCCGCATTCCCTCACGCGCGAAACGATCGCGGAGCTGGAACGGCAAACGCGGGAGCTTGCGCTGGCGCTCAAGGTCGGCGGCCTGATGAACGTGCAATACGCCATCAAGGATGGCGACATCTACGTGCTCGAGGTCAATCCGCGCGCCTCGCGCACGGTGCCGTTCGTCGCCAAGGTGATCGGCCTTCCGGTCGCCAAGATCGCCGCGCGCATCATGGCGGGCGAATCGCTCGCCGAGTTTCAAACTCGCGCCGCAGAATTTCGAGCCGGCGCCGCGCGCCACATCGGCGTCAAGGAGGCTGTGTTCCCGTTCGCGCGCTTCGGTCCCGGCGTCGATACGATCCTGGGCCCGGAGATGAAATCGACCGGCGAGGTCATGGGCCTCGACCGCGACTACAACGTCGCCTTCGTCAAGAGCCAGCTCGGCGGCGGTTCCCGGTTGCCGCGCAAGGGAACCGTGTTCGTGTCGGTCAAGGACGCCGACAAGCCGCGCATTCTCGAAGCGGCGCGGCTCCTTGCCGGGCCTCGGCTTCAAGCTCCTGGCCACGTCGGGAACCCAGCGCTATCTCGCCGAGCAGGGGGTTAAGGCCGTCAAGATCAACAAGTACGCCGAAGGCCGGCCGCACATCGTCGATGCCATCAAAAACGGCGAAGTTCACCTTGTTTTCAACACCACGGAGGGGGCGACGGCCATCAACGACAGCCGTTCGCTGCGCCGCGCAGCCCTCTTGCATAAAGTGCCGTACTACACCACTCTTTCAGGGGCTGTTGCCGCAGCGCAGGGTATTAAGGCCTATCTCGGGGGCGACCTCGAGGTACATGCGCTGCAAAGCTATTTCGGGGCCGCCGCTGATCCAGCATCGGGGCGGCCCGAACGATGGCCCGCGTAGGGACAGGTTCGCGGTCGCGTGGCAGGAGACGCTCCGGCCCGCGACCGGAATTTTGTCTCCGGCGGGTTTTGGAGGTTGAGGTACCATGGAAAAGATTCCGATGACGGCGGAGGGCTACACCACGCTCGAGACCGAGCTCAAGCATTGCCAGCAGGTCGAGCGTCCGCGCATCATCCAGCAGATCACCGACGCGCGCACGCACGGCGACCTCTCGGAGAACGCCGAGTATCACGCCGCGAAGGAGATGCAGTCGCACAACGAGGGCCGCATCGCCGAGCTTGAAGACAAGCTCGCGCGCGCCGAGGTCATCGACGTGTCGAAGCTGTCCGGCGACACCATCAAGTTCGGCGCCACCGTGACACTGGTCGACGAGGACACCGAGAAGAAGGCGGTGTGGCAGATCGTCGGCGAGCCCGAAGCCGACGCCAAGAAGGGCAAGATCTCGATCAGCTCCCCGCTCGCGCGCGCGCTGCTCGGCAAGGCCAAGGGCGCCAACGTCGAGGTCGTCACCCCGAGCGGCGCGAAGGCGTACGAGGTGAAGAAGGTGGAGTGGCGGTGACACGCCACCCAGGCAGCGCAGCGCCTGCGATGCCATGAACCACCGCCCCTGCGGCGGCGTCTAACACCGGTCGATTGAGTTGACGCTTTGGCTGGAGGGGGCCGATGCGCCGTCTTTTTGCTGCCGTTTTCACGCTTGCGGTTGCGATTGCGGCGCTGGCGCAGCCGCCGCGGCCGACGATGCCGCGACGCATCTCAATCGCGCCAAGGTCTTGATCAATGGCGGCGACTACGACGCCGCCATGCGCGATTTGTCGCAAGCCATACAGATCGATCCGAAGCTGGCCGAGGCCTACAACGTGCGAGGCTTCATCTACCATCGCAAGAAGGATTACGACCTCGCCATCGCCGATTTCGACCAGGCGATCCGGCTCAATCCGAAATCCGGCGGCGACCTTCAACAATCGCGGCAATTCCTGGCTGGAAAAGGGCGACTTCGCGCGCGCACTGGCCGATCTCAACCAGGCCGTCCAGCTCGGTCCGACGCAAGCCGCGTTCTATAACAACCGCGGCAGCGCAAAGCGCGAGCAGGGCGACCTCGACGGCGCGCTCACCGACTACGAGCAGGCGCTTCGTCTCGACCCGAGGCTTCCAAGCCCTTACGTCGGCCGCGGCGTCGTGTGGCGCGCCAAGGGCAATTTCGATCGCGCCATCGGCGACTACAATCAGGCGATCGCGCTCAATCCAAATCTCGCCAGTGCATGGGGAGGCCGCGGCCTCGCCTACGAGAGCAAGGGCGACATCGAGAAGGCAAAGCGCGACTACAACACCGCGATATCGCTGGCATCCGGAGCCGTCATTCGCGGCGGCAAGTCGGAAAGTTTCCTCGATATTGCGGCCGACCGTTTCAAGGACATCGCGCGGGCGCGGCTCGCCGTGTTGACGAGCCCGGCGGCACTGCGCCGCCAGCTCCCGCTCCGGCGAAGAGACGCGGCGGCTCCCGACGATGCCGGCCGCCGCATTGCGCTCGTCATCGGCAACGGCGCGTACCCGCAAGGCAGCACACTCGCCAATCCGCCTAACGACGCTCGCGCGGTCGCCAGGACCTTGCGCGACATCGGCTTCGACGTTGCCGAGGGCATCGACCTCGACCGCGCCGGGTTCGAGCGCACGGTGCGCGATTTCCTGGCCAAGGCCGCGCAGGCGCGCACGGCGCTGGTGTTCTATGCCGGCCACGGCGTACAGATCGACGGCCGCAATTATCTGGTTCCCGTCGACGCCCAGATCGCGTCAGGAGAGAAATTCACGGCCGACATGACCGCGCTCGACACCATCCTCGCCGGGCTCGACGACCAGATCCGCACCAACATCGTCATCCTCGACGCCTGCCGCGACAATCCGTTGGCGGCCAAAGCCGTAGCGGACGCCGGTGCAAGCCGTTCGCTCGCGGTGCGCTCCGGCCTTGCCGCGCCGTCCGACCTCGGCAAGGGCGGAACGCTCGGCGCCGGGACGTTGCTCGCCTTTGCCACCGCGCCGGGAGAGGTCGCGCTCGACGGCGCGGGCGCCAACAGCCCGTTCTCGACGGCACTGCTGCGGCACCTGGCGACGCCGGGCCTCGAAGTGCAGGCCATGCTCACGCGCGTGCGCGCCGATGTGGTTGCGGTGACGCACAACAGGCAGGTGCCGTGGTCGAATTCCTCGCTGCTTGGCGAGGTCTTTCTCGCCGGCAAACCGTAAGGATCGACATGACGAAGCGTCATCCGGCGATTTGCGCGGCGATCTTTGTCGCGGCCAGCGCCGTCTTCACATCGATGGCCGCCGCAGACGACCGCGTCGATTGCTACGGCCGCACCGCACCGGTCGACGCGCGCATTGCGGCCTGCAGCCGGGTGATCGCTTCGGGAACCGTCAAAGGCCCGAACCTTGCGAACACTTACGGCTGGCGCGGCATGGCGTGGAGCGAAAAGGGCCAGCTCGATCGCGCCATCGCCGATTTCGATCAGGCGCTGACGCTGGCGCCGACGAGTGCGGCAATTCACAGCGAACGCGGCTTCGCCCTGCTGTCGAAAGGCAACAACGAAAAGGCGCTCGCCGACTTCGATGCCGTGATCCAGTTCGATCCGGCCAGCGCGCAAGCCTACCTCGGCCACGGCACGGCGCAACTGAACCTTCGCCGCTACGACCTCGCGATCAAGGATTTCGACGAAGTGCTGAAGCTCGATCCGAAGTCGGCCGATGCCTACAACAACCGCGGCTACAGCTATCTCATATCCGGCCAGCCGGACCGCGCGCTGGCCGATCTCGACAAGGCTATCGAACTCAATCCGCGCAATTCGCCGCCGCACAGCAATCGCGGTCTCGCCTATCAGGAAAAGGGCGACCTCGACCGCGCCAGAACGGAATTCGATCAGGCGATTGCGCTCGATCCGAAAAAGATCGAGCTCTACATCAATCGCGGCGGCATCCTGCGCGCCAAGGGTGAATTCGATCTCGCGCTTGCCGACTACGAAACCGCCATCAAGCTCGACCCGAACACGCCGAATTCCTATCTGGGCCGCGGCTTCATCTGGCGGGCGCGCGGCGAGCTCGATCGGGCGCTCGCCGAGCTCGACAATGCGATCCGGCTCGATGCGCAATACACCGACGCCTATGCCCAGCGCGGCCTCACCTACGAGGCCAAGGGCGACATCGAGCACGCCCGTTCCGATTATGCGACCGCGCTGAAAATGCCGCCGAAATACGTGTTCAGCGTGCGTTCGCAGGAATTGGCGCGCACGCGGCTCGCGCTGCTGTCGAAAACCGATGCGACGCCGTCGCCCGCGCCGGTGTCGCCGCCGGGGCAGTTGCGGCGCATCGCGCTGGTCATCGGCAACGGGCGATACGCCAACGTCACCGCACTGCCCAATCCGCCGAACGACGCGCGCGCAGTCGCGAGCAGTCTTCGCAACATCGGCTTTAACGTGACGGAAGGCGCCGATCTCGACGCCGCCGGCATGAAGCGCACGGTCGACCAATTCCTGCGCAGCGCGTCGGGCGCGCAGGTCGCGCTGCTGTTCTATGCCGGACACGGCATGCAGATCGACGGCCGCAATTATCTCGTACCGGTCGACGCCAAGGTCGGCAGCGCCGCCGAGCTTGTCGCCAGCATGATCGACGTCGATACCATTCTCGCCGGCCTCGACGATCAGATCCGCACCAACATCCTCATTCTCGATGCCTGCCGCGACAATCCGCTGGCGCAGAAAGTTGCGGCGCAGGCCGGCGCCAGCCGTTCGGTCAACGTCGCCGCCGGCCTCGCCGCGCCCTCGGGGCTCGGCGCCGGCGCAACGCGGGGCGCCGGAACGCTGATTGCGTTTGCCACCGCGCCCGGGCAGGTGGCGCTCGACGGCAACGGCGCCAACAGCCCGTTCTCGTCGGCGCTCGTGCACCACGTCGCGACGTCCGGGCTCGAAGTGCAGCAGATGCTGACCCGCGTGCGCGCGGACGTGGTCGCGGAAACCCACAACAGGCAGGTGCCGTGGTCGAACTCCTCGCTGCTCGGCGAGGTTTTTCTCGCCGGCGCGAAGTAGCTCCGGTCTCCCACATTCCGCCTGATGCGGTTATGGTCTTCCGCAGCGCAGGCGGGAGACCGGCATGAAATTCGGCGTATTCGACCATATGGACGATGCGGGCGTGCCGCTCGCACAACTCTACGCCGACCGGCTGCGCCTTGCCGAAGCCTACGACCGCGCCGGCATCTACGCCTATCACCTCGCCGAGCACCACGCGACGCCGCTTGGCTGCGCGTCTTCGCCTGGGCTGTTTCTCGCGGCGCTGGCGCAGCGCACGACGAAGCTGCGGTTCGGCCCGATGGTCTATCTGCTGCCGTTCTATCATCCGCTGCGGCTGATCGAGGAAGTCTGCATGCTCGACCAGATGAGCGGCGGGCGTTTCGAGCCCGGCGTCGGGCGCGGCGTGTCGCCGATCGAGACCACGCTGTTCGGGCTGGAATTCGCACAGACACAGGCGATGTATCACGAAGCCTTTCAGGTGCTGCTGAAAGGCCTCACGTCGGACGAACTGACGTTTCGAGGGCAAGTTCTATCGCTTCGACAAGGTGCCGATGGTGCTGCGGCCGGTGCAGCGTCCGCACCCGCCGCTGTGGTACGGCGTCAACGTCCCCGACAACGCCGAATGGCCGGCGGCAAACGACGTCAACATTCTGGCATTCGGGCCGCGGCAGATCGTGCGCCCCATCTTCGAGCGCTATCGCGCCACGCGCCACCGCCTCGGCAAGGACGGCTCGACGCTCTACGGCGTCGGCAAGCACGTCGTGGTCGCGGACACGGACGCGGAGGCGCTGGCGATTGCGCGGCGCGCCTATCCGCGCTGGCGCGCGAGCTTCCGCTGGCTGTTCGAGCGTCACGGCATCGAGCCGCGCAACGCCGCGTATCCGGCCGACGTTCGATGAACTGCGCGAGATCGACAACGGCGTCGCCGGCTCGCCGCAGACGGTGCGCGATTTCTTCAGGAGGAAGTCGAAGCGACGGGGCCGAATTATCTCGTCGCCCGGCTCGCGTTCGGCGACATGACGCTGGCGGAGTCGCTGCACTCGCTCGAACTGTTCCGGCGCGAGGTGATGCCCGCGATCGCCGATGCGCCCGCCGGCGCAGCGGCATAGGCTGGAGGCTGACATGAAATTCGGCGTGTTCGACCACATGGACGATGCCGGCGTGCCGCAGGCGCAGCTCTATGCCGACCGGCTGCGCCTCGTCGAAGCTTACGATCGCGCCGGCCTCTACGGCTATCACCTCGCCGAGCACCACGCGACGCCGCTCGGCTTCGCGGCATCGCCCGAGCCTGTTCCTGGCGGCGATGGCGCAGCGCACGACAAGGCTGCGCTTCGGGCCGATGGTTTATCTGCTGCCGTTCCATCATCCGCTGCGGCTGATCGAGGAAGTCTGCATGCTCGACCAGATGAGCGGCGGGCGGTTCGAGCTTGGCGTCGGGCGCGGCGTGTCGCCGTTCGAGACCGCGGCCTACGCGCTCGACTTCGCGCAGACGCAGCCGATGTATCACGAGGCGTTCCAGGTGCTGCTGAAAGGTCTCGCGTCGGACGAGCTGACGTTCGAGGGGAAATTCTACCGCTTCGACAAGGTGCCGATGGTGCTGCGGCCGGTGCAGCGGCCGCATCCGCCGCTGTGGTATGGCACGACCATTCCGGACAACGCCGACTGGCCGGCGGCAAACGACATCAACATCGTGTCGCTCGGCCTGCGGGCGACCATCCGCCCGATCTTCGACCGCTATCTCGCGGTGCGCAGAAAGCTCGGCAAGGACGCTTCGACGCTCTACGGCGTCGGCCGCCACGTCGTGGTCGCCGACACCGACGCCGAGGCGCTCGACGATCGCGCGGCGCGCCTATCCGCGCTGGCGCAACAATTTCCGCTGGCTGTTCGCAGCGCAACAACGCCGAGCCGCGCATCGGCGGCACTCTATCCGATGACCTGGGATGAGTTGCAGGCGGTCGACAACGGAATCGCCGGTTCGCCGCAGACGGTGCGCGATTTCATCAAGGCGGAAATCGAGACGACGGGACCGAACTATTTCGTGCCCTGGCTCGCGTTCGGCGACATGACACTGAAGGAAGCGCTGCACTCGGTCGAATTGCTGTCGCGCGAAGTGATCCCGGCCTTCGCCTAATCCATCGGCACCATCGCCGCGTCCTTGGAGTTGCGCAGCGTCAGCGAGGTCTTGACGTTGCGCACGTGCGGCTCGGCGGTGAGCCGCGCGACGAAGTCCTGGAACGTCGTGAGGTCGGGCGCGACGCATTTGAGGATGAAGTCGATCTCGCCGGAGAGCATCCAGCATTCGCGCACCAGCGGCTCCGTTGCGCACGAAGTCCTCGAACGCCTTGAGGTCGGCCTCGGCCTGGCTCGCGAGATGCACCATGGCGAACACGGCGACCTCGTAGCCGAGCCGCCGTTCGTCGAGCATGCCGCGATAGCCCTTGATGTAGCCGGCCTGCTCCAGCGCCCGCACCCGGCGCAGGCAGGGCGGCGCCGAGATGCCGACGCGGCTCGCCAGCTCGACATTGGTGATGCGGCCGTCGTCCTGCAGTTCCTTGAGGATTTTGCGGTCGATGGTGTCGAGGCGGGCGGGCAAGGATGGCTCCGGGATCGAGAGTGGTGGCGATGTAGCGCTGCTATGACAGAGAACGAGACTGTGGCGAAATAAAATTGCGCAATTTTATTGCGCCAATCGGCTCAGGTCGACCCTGTGGGATCGGGGGTTGCGTATCTTGCATAGCTCGCAAAAATCCCTAGATTGTTCCGGCAAACCTATGCGGCGCCGCGGCATGCGGGCCCGCCCATTCACCTCGGAAAGCCAGCGAGAGCGGACGTTGCCGACGACGACCCATGCGAAAGTTGTGATCATCGGCTCCGGGCCCGCGGGCTATACGGCCGCGATCTATGCAGCGCGCGCGATGCTCGAGCCGATCCTGATCCAGGGCGCCCAGCCCGGCGGCCAGCTCACCATCACCACCGACGTGGAGAACTACCCGGGCTTCGCCGACGTCATCCAGGGCCCCTGGCTGATGGAGCAATTGGAGAAGCAGGCCGCGCATGTCGGCACCAAGCTCGTCGCCGACCATGTCGGCAAGGTCGACCTCTCGGCGGCCGTCCGTTCCGGCTCGACTGCGATTCCGGCGATGTCTATTTCGCCGACACGCTGATCCTCGCCACCGGCGCGCAGGCGCGCTGGCTCGATCTGCCGTCGGAGCAGAAGTTCAAGGGCTACGGCGTGTCGGCCTGCGCCACCTGCGACGGCTTCTTCTATCGCGACAAGGAGGTGCTGGTGATCGGCGGCGGCAATACCGCGGTCGAGGAGGCGCTGTTCCTGACCAATTTCGCCAGCAAGGTCACGGTCGTGCATCGGCGCGACAGCTTCCGCGCGGAAAAGATTTTGCAGGAGCGGCTCTATCGCAATCCGAAAATCTCGGTGCTGTGGCACACCGTGCTGCACGACGTCGTCGGCGACGAAAACCCGCTCAAGGTCAGGAAAGCGTTGCTGCGCAACGTCAAGACCGGCGACGTCACCGAACATCCGATCGACGGCATCTTCATCGCCATCGGCCACACACCAGCCTCCGAACTCGTTGCCGACAAGGTCGAGATGAAAGCACTCCGGTTACGTCAAGACCGCGCCGCATTCGACCGCGACCTCGGTGCCCGGGCTGTTCGCGGCCGGCGATGTGGCCGACGACGTCTACCGCCAGGCGGTCACGGCCGCCGGGCTCGGCTGCATGGCAGCGCTTGAAGCCGAGCGATTTCTCGCCGCCCATGGCGAAGCGGAGCCGCGCGTCGCGGCAGCGGAATATTTTCACCCCTTCCCGCAGTGCGGAAAGGGAGAAAGCACAGAATATGGACTGGGACAAGCTCAAGGTGTTTCACGCCGCGGCGGAAGCGGGAAGCTTCACGCATGCCGGCGAGCAGCTTGGCCTGTCGCAGTCGGCGGTGTCGCGGCAGGTCAGCGCGCTGGAGCAGGAGCTTTCGGTCTCGCTGTTTCACCGCCACGCGCGCGGCCTGATCCTCACCGAGCAGGGCGAACTGCTCTATCGCACCGCGCACGACGTGTTCATGAAGCTCGAAGCGGCGCGCGCAAAACTCACCGACAGCCGCGAACGGCCGAACGGCGACCTGCGCGTGACGACGACGCCCGGCATGGGCATCCATTGGCTGACCCCGCGGCTCGGCGAGTTCTGCGACCTCTATCCCGACATCCACATCACGCTGTTGACCACCGACGAGGAACTCGACCTCGCCATGCGCGAGGCCGACGTCGCCATCCGGCTGCGCCAGCCGACGCAGCCCGACCTGATCCAGCGCAAGTTGTTCTCGGTGCACTTCCACGCTTACGCATCGCCCGAATACCTCAAGCGGTTCGGCACGCCGCGCACGCTGGAAGAGCTCGACAGCCATCGCATCCTGGTGCTCGGCGGCAATGTGCCGAGCTACCTGCAGCGCACGCGATGGCTGGTCGAGGTTGCGCGCGACGGCAAGGGGCCGCGCATGCCGCACCTCGTTATCAACAACATCCTCGGCATCCTGCGCGCCTGCCAGCGCAACATCGGTATCGCCATGCTGCCGGACTACCTGGTCGAGGAAAACGGCGGGCTGGTGCAACTGTTCGGCGAGGCCGACGCCATCGCGCTCGATGCGTTCTTCGTTTATCCGGAAGAACTCAAGACCGTGGCGCGCGTGCAGGCATTCCGCGATTTTCTCGTCGCCAATGCACAGCGCTGGAATTTCTGAAAGCGCGACATTCCGTCGCGTGAATCGTCCTGCACACAGTCGCATTTTTATTCTCGCTGGCGCTTCGATAGGGCTTTTTCGCACGTCGCGTTTACGCGCGCGTAAAACCTTGCGGTCATTGCATGGCTGACATGCGGGGTGCCGCATTGTGCGACGCGCCGTGACTCGCATACTGCTCAAACGCTGCGAGGCAAAAGGTTGCTAAATCCTCCCAGATCGGCAACCACAATGCAGGCAGCTGTTCCCCTCTGGAAGGTGATCGTCGGCGCCCCCACGCCGGCGAACTCAACCGGGCCCGCAAGGGCCCGGTTTTTCTTTGCGGGATAAGGACCACACGCAATTTAATTATTTGGCCCTCATCCTGAGGAGCGTCCGCAGGACGCGTCTCGAAGGATGTCGGAAGCCGCCATGGTTCGAGACGCACGCTGCGCGTGCTCCTCACCATGAGGCCGACGGAATGCTGTGGCGCAATGTTCACTTCACGCGCGCGATGTAATAGGCGAGGTCCTGCATCTGCTCGTCGGTGATCGGCTCGATCACGTCCGACATCGACGCATCGTAGCCGCGGCGCGAGTTGTCCTTGTAGCCGCGCAGCGATTTCAGCAGGTAATCCTCGCGCTGATTGGCGATGCGCGGCACGTTGTCCTGGCCGGCGAAATTCGCGGTGTGGCAGAAGTTGCAGCGGTTCGCCTGCACCAGCGCGATGGCGCGCGTCATACGCGCCTCGTCGACCGGGCCGGCGGCGGGCTGCGGCGGCGGCAGCTTTGAGATGATGTCGGCAAAGCTTTGCAGATCGGCGTCGCTCAGGCCCTTCGCCATCTCGTTCATCGGATCGACGACGCGCATGCGGTCGCGAAACATCAGCAATTGCACGGTGACGTAGAACACCTGCTGCGCGCCGAGCGAGGGCACGTCGGGATTTTCCGATTGGCCTTTCTCGCCGTGGCAGGCGAGGCAGGTGGGCAGCCGCTCCTTCACCGTCTGGGCGGCGGCGGGAAACGTCAGCGAGCAGAGCGCCAGCGCCACGACGATCCTGCGCACGTCATCCGCCTCCTTTCGAAAGCGAAATCGAGGGCGGTTGCCGCCCTCGACTATATTGCTTGGGCAAATGCCGCAGATTGCTCTAGCGGCTCGCGCTCTTGGCATTGCCGTAACTGACGCGATAGACCGCGCCGTTCCAGTCGTCGGAAATCAGGATCGAGCCGTCCGGCATGTTCATGACGTCGACCGGCCGGGCGATGTAATTGTTGTCGGGCTGCAGGAAGCCGGTGATGAACGGCGTCACCGATTTCACGCTGCCGTCATTGTTGAGCGTGACGAGAGCGACGTCGCCGCCGAACTTGTTCGAGCGGTTCCACGAACCGTGGCGCGCCACCAAGGCCTGGTTGCGATACTGCTTCGGAAACATCGTGCCGGTATAGAACTTGATGCCGAGCGCAGCCGCGTGCGGGCCCATCAGGGCGACCGGCGGCACGAAGTCGCTGCATTTGTGGCCCCAGCCGAATTCGATGTCGGGAATATTGCCCTGATGGCAATACGGCTCGCCGAAGTCCTGTCCGATCTTGGTAATGCGATTGAGCTCGTCGTTGGGCACATCCTCGGACAGCCAATCGCGGCCGTTGTCGGTAAAGTAGAGCTCTTTGCTTTTCGGACTCCAGTCGAACCCGACCGTGTTGCGGATGCCGGTCGCGATGACTTCGGCGCCGCTGCCGTCGAGATTGATGCGGCGGAGCTGACCGTGCGCCTTGTCATGCAGGACGTTGTTTCCCGGCTGGCCGATCGGGACGTAGAGCTTGTTGTCGGGTCCGATGGCGAGATATTTCCAGCCGTGGGCCTCGTCCTTCGGCAGATCGGAGTAGATGACGGTCGGCTTCGGCGACGAGTTCGAGCTTGTCCTCGACGTTCTCGATCTTCGAAATCTGCGACAGCTCGGCGATGTAGAGCGTGCCGTCCTTGAACGCCACGCCATTCGGACGATAAAGCCCGGAGACCAGAACCTTGGCCTCGCGCTTTCCGTTCTTGTTGGTGATGGCATAGACCTTGTCCTGCAGGCGCGAGCCGACGAAGACGGTGCCCTTGGCGCCGAGCGCCATCGAGCGCGCGTTGGCCATGCCGCTGGCGTAGAGCTCGATATTGAAGCCCTTCGGCGCCTTGAGCTTGTCGAGCGGAATCTTGTCGGCGGCGGTGGCGAGCGGCGGTGACGGCACCGGCGCGAGCTTGCCGGCGGCCGCATTGCCTTCGGGACGGCCGATCAGCGGCGAGCCGGGCGGCAATGGCGCTGCCGCGGCGGGCGCCGCCGGAGCGGCGGGCTGTTGCGCGGATGCCGGCCAGCCGTGGCCAGAAGGCCGAGTGAGCCGGCCATCAGCAAGCCGGTCGTGAAACGTTGCATGATGATTCCTCCCTGTGCGGAAGTCCGGTGCCCGGCTTCCTTGCTTGCAAGTCTCCGATATTTCGCCCCCCACGCGCAATCGCGAATTACCGGGGCGGGCCGCGGCCGGCCGCAGAAACGCAAACGCCGCGACCCCGAAGGATCGCGGCGCGTCGCAATTCACATCATCTTGATCAGCGGCTGGCGACTTTGCCGTGGCCGTAGCTGATGCGGTAGATCGCACCGTCATAGTCATCGGACACGAGCAGCGAGCCGTCCTTCATCGGCTGCACGTCGACGGGCCGGCCGATATAGCCGTTGTCCTGCAGGAAGCCGGTCATGAACGATTCCTGCGCCCGCACCGTGCCGTCCTTGTTGAGATAGACGACGTAGATATCGCCGCCGATCTTCTTGGTCTTGTTCCACGAGCCGTGGCGCGCGATGAAGATCGCGTTGCGGTACTTCGCCGGAAACATGTTGCCGGTATAGAACCGCATGCCGAGCGCGGCGGAGTGCGGCCCGAGCAGCGCGACCGGCAGCGGTGAACTCGTCGCACGAGTGGCCCCAGCCGAGCGTGTTGTCCGGGATGTTGCCCTGGTGGCAGTACGGGTAGCCGAAATTCTCGCCCATCTTGGTGACGCGGTTGAGCTCGTCGTTCGGCAGTTCTTCCGACAGCCAGTCGCGGCCGTTGTCGGTGAAGTAGAGCTGCTTGGTCACCGGATTCCAGTCGAAGCCGACCGAGTTGCGGTTGCCGCGGATGTAGGGCTCGGCGCCGGTGCCGTCGAGATTGACCCGGCGAATTTGCGAATTTGCATCCGGCGGGACGCAGATGTTGCACGGCGCGCCGACGTTGACATAAAGCTTGTTGTCGGGGCCGAGCGCCATGAACTTCCAGCCATGCGACTGATGGTTCGGGAAGTCGCTGTAGATGACGACGGGCTTCGGCGGATTGTCGAGGTTGTCCTCGATCTTCTCCATCTTCGAAATCTTCGTGCCTTCGGCGACGTAGAGCGTGCCGTCCTTGAAGGCGAGACCGTTCGGCCGGTCGAGCCCGGAGGCGATCACCTTGACCTCGCGCTTACCGTCCTTGTCGACGATGGCGTAGACCTTGTCGCGCGTGCGATTGCTGACGAACACGGTGCCCTTGTCGCCGATGCGGATCGAGCGCGCGTCGGGAATGCCGCTGGCATAGACCTCGATCTTGAAGCCCTTCGGCAGCTTGAGCTGCGCGAGCGGCAGCTTGTCCGGCGCGGCCGCGAACGGCGGCGACGGCACACCCTTGAGCTTGGCCGCTTCCTCGGTGGTGGGCTGGCCGGGCGTCGGCGGCGGCGGTGTCGGCGGTCGAGGCGGCGGGCGCTGCCGCGGCCGGCGGCTGTTGGCGCCGGCTGGAGCAATCATCGCCAGCAGACCGAAGCGGCGGTCGCCAGCGCCAAACCATGGCGATGTCGGATCATTGCAGTCCTCCCTGAAGTTTAGTGCTTGGCCAGAGTGTCCGATATTTCGACGCCCGGGCGCAATCGGGATTCACGTTGCCGTCGTCCCCGCGAAGGCGGCGACCCATTAACTCACATCCGCCGATAGACGTAGGGCGCGTCCTCCCGGATGGCCGCGAGCGCGGTCACGTCGTCATGGCGCGGCGACAGGTGGCAGACCGGGTCGGTCGCGTGCGCATCGCCGGTCAGCGCAAAGGCCTGACAGCGGCAGCCGCCGAAATCGATGTCGCGCCGCGCGCAGCTCGCGCACGGCTCCTGCATCCATGAGGTGCCGCGAAAGGCGTTGAACGCCGGCGAATTCGCCCAGATATCGGCGAGCGAATGCTCGCGCACCGACCAGAATTCGAGATGCGGAATTGACTCCGCCGCGTGACACGGCAGCACCTTGCCGGCCGGCGTCACGTTGAGCGAGCGGCGGCCCCAGCCGCCGACGCACGGCTTCGGCAGGCGCGCATAATAGTCCGGCACGACCGCATCGATGACGATCTCGCCGTGATGACGCTTGCGCA
The DNA here is from genome assembly GCA_963730645.1 of uncultured Alphaproteobacteria bacterium. Classification (GTDB taxonomy): domain Bacteria; phylum Pseudomonadota; class Alphaproteobacteria; order Rhizobiales; family Xanthobacteraceae; genus BOG-931. The sequence goes on from CAVSSN010000001.1 coordinate 383,011, forward strand.
AGTCCTCGACCGCCTGGGCGGCGCGCTCGACCTGTTCTTGCGTCGGCATCAGCATGGCGCGGTTCTCCAATGCCCAGCCGTAATATTGCACGTGCGCGATCTCGACACGGCTGGCGCCGAGCGAAAGCGCAAGCGCGACCATGGGCTCGATGCGTTCGATATTGGCGCGGTGCATCACCGCGTTGACCGTGAGCGGCAGCTTGTGCCGCACCACTTCGGCGGCGAGCGCGCGCTTGCGCGCGAACGCGCCATCGTAGCCGGCGATGTGATCGGCGGATTTCGGCTCGCTGTCCTGGATCGATATCTGCACGTGATCGAGCCCGGCGTCGGCGAGCTTGCCCAGCATGGGCTTGGTGATGCCGACCGCCGATGTGATGAGGTTGGTATAAAGACCGGCCTCGTGCGCGGCAGCCATCAGAGTCGACCAGATCGCGCCGCGCGCCGGGCTCGCCGCCAGAGAGATGCACCTGAAGGACGCCGAGCTCCGCCGCTTCGCGGAACACCCGCGCCCAGGTCGCCGTGTCGAGCTCGTCCTCGCGCGCATCGAGCGCAAGCGGGTTGGAGCAATACGGACAGCCGAGCGGACAGCGGTGCGTCAACTCGGCAAGAAGGCCGAGCGGTTTGTGCAGCGTAATGGTTTGCGCGTCCGTCACAATTCCAGCAGCTTCTTGTCCGCGAGGCCGCGGAGCAGCGCGGTCACGTCGATCAGGATGCGTTCGCGCGGCGCGTTGAATGTCTTGGCAAGATCGTCGACGATCGCGTCGAGCGTCGCCTCGCCGGTGCAGCGCTTGACGATTTCGGCGGCAACGGCATCGGCCTTGAACACGCGCTCCGGCGCCAGCAGCACCCAGCCGCCCTGCGCCTCGTTGTGCACGAGCCGCACGCCGCGCGGCAGCCGCGGCTTGGCGTCGGAGGCAATGGCCTGCTCGCTCACGCGCTACTCCTGTCCTTGGGCACGAATGCGCCGGGCGGCACGTGCCTGGGCTCGACATAGGCGTGATGGAGCGCATCGAGCATCGCCCACAATACGCTGCACTTGAATTCGAGCGCGGCGAGCACCTGCTGCTGCTCGGCCGGCGTGTGCGCGTTACGCTTGACGTAATCGAGAGCAAAGGCGGAGTCGCGCTCGGCGAGCGGCGGGCGCTGGGAGAAATAGGCGAGCGTCTCCGCGGTGACGAAATCGTAGCCGCGCAGCATGCCGTCCATCCGCTCGCGTGATGATCACCGGCGAGAACAATTCGGTGAGCGAGGAGGCGATGGCTTCAAGCAGCGTCTTGTCGCGCACGAAATGCACGTAGGCCTCGACCGCGAAGCGCGTCGCCGGCAGAAGCCCGCGGAGCGACATGACGTAATCGCGGTCGAGCCCGAGACCATCCGTGAGCTTGAGCCAGCGCGCGATCCCGCCCTCGCCTTCGCGCTCGCCGTCGTGGTCGACGAGGCGGCTGCGCCATTCGCGGCGCGTCGCCTGGTCCTCGCAGCGCGCGATCAGGCTCGCGTCCTTGATCGGGATCATGGCCTGGTAATAGTAGCGATTGAGCGCCCAGGCCTGGACCTGGCCCTTGCTGCATTTGCCGCCGTGCAGCAGCGCGTGAAACGGATGCAGCCGATGATAACGCCGCGCACCGATGTCGCGCAGGCGGGCTTCGAGTTCGTCGGCAGTCATCAGATTCACAACACGATCTCCATGCCGTCTTCGGCAACCTCGAAGCCGGCGGCATTCACTCTACGCCGTTCCGGCGAGCCGTCGATCAGGATCGGATTGGTGTTGTTGATGTGGACATAAATGCGGCGCGCCGCCAGCCCGGCGAGCGCCGTGAGCGAGCCGCCGTCGATCGGCATGTGGCCCATGCGACGGCCGGTCTTGGCGCCGGTTTCCGATGCGATCATTTCGTTGTCGTCGTAGAGCGTGCCGTCGAACAACACGACATCGGCGCGAGCGAAGCGCGCCATCAGCGCCGGCGTCACCGCGGCGGCGCCGGGCACATAGACCAGCCGCTTGCCGTCGGCGACAAGCTCGACGCCGACATTCGCCGCGGTCTCGGCATCGAGCGCCGGATTGTCGCCTTCGAGATAGAGCGGCAGCTTGCCCGGCACCGTGAACAGCTCGGCGGAAAGTCCGGGCACCGGCGTGAACGGTTCGCCAAGGGCAGCCACACGCCGCCGCACGACGTCAGCGGCAAGCACGGCGAACATCGGATTGGCGGCAACCGTGACAAGCGTCTCGGCGGTAGCGAACAGCGTAAATGGCTCGCGCTCGCGCAGATGCAGCAGGCCCGCGGTCTGATCGACTTCGCCGCCGGTCAGCACGATGGCCGCAATCGGCGAGCCGCGCGGTTCGCCGCGCGGATGCAGGGCCGGTGTCGCCTGGAGCTGAGCGCGCAAATCCGGCGAGGCGTTGAGCAGCAGCCATCGCTCACCGTCAGCCGAGACGGCGAGACTCGCCTGGGTGCGCGGTTTTACGCGCGCGTCACCGGCCCAGGCGAGACGGCACACCCGGCAGCGACAATTCCACTGCGGAAAGCCTCCGCCGGCCGCAGCACCGAGAACGATGGCGGTCAGACGCCCCATTCAGGGGAATCGCGGCAGAAAGGCGCGGAGGATCAGAACTCGGCCGGCAGGTAGCCGTTGATCTCGAGGCCGATGCAGATCTCAACGAGGGTCGGGGTGGTCCAGGCCATGGTCATTTCCTTTGCATTCCAGCCGAGACCGCATCGAGGCGGCCTCGGCAGTTCCATGATAGTCGGGCCCAATCACAAGCCGCAAGCGCCTTATCCGTGTCCGATTGGCGCATGAAGATGCCTGCTGCCCACTGCCGGCGCTGCCCATCTTGTTGGCGGAGGGCGTCCGGCTTGACGGGTCGGGCACTTTGCCACGGTTTCCATCACCCTTTTCACAATTGCGCCGACAGGGCATCCTAGGGCACTTTCGCGGTAGCGCCCGGCACCGGCGGCAAGCCGGACCGCCAAAATCAGATCACCAATGGATGGGAGGAACTAATGACTCATGACTACACACGGCGCGATGTTACGCGCGGCCTTGGCGCCGCCTTGCTCACGCCCAGCCTCGCGACCGTGCCGGCAACGGTGGCGTTCGCGCAGGCGCCGAGCGGCGAGCCGATCAAGATCGGCTTCGGCATGGCGCTGACCGGCCCGCTCGCCGCGAACGGCAAGCAGGCGCTGCTCGGCGCCAAAATCTGGGAGGAGGCGACCAACAAGAAGGGCGGCCTGCTCGGCCGGCCGGTCAAGCTGATCTATTACGACGACCAGTCGAAGCCGGATACGATTCCCGGCATCTACACCAAGCTGCTCGACGTCGACAAATGCGAGCTGGTCGTCGGCCCCTATGCGACGGCGCAGGCCGCGCCGGCCATGCCCGTGGTGATGCAGAAGGGCAAGATGTTCATTTCGCTGTTCGCGCTGGCGGTGAACTCCGCGTTCAACTATCCGAAATATTTCGCCATGCTGCCGTCGGGACCGGATACCAAGCCGGCGTTCACCGAAGGCTTCTTCCAGGTCGCGGCGGCACAGAATCCGAAGCCGACGAAGGTGGCGATGGCCTGGGCCGATCTCGAGTTTTCACACAACGCCGCCGAAGGCGCGCGCATCAACGCCAAGAAGATGGGCTTCGACCTGGTCTACGACAAGAACTATCCGCCGTCCACGACCGACTTCTCGCCGATCGTGCGCGCGATGCAGGCCACCAACGCCGACATCGCGCTGATCTGCTCCTATCCGCTCGACTCGGTCGGAATGGTGAAGGCCGTCAATGAGCTCGAACTACACGCCGAAGATGCTCGGCGGCGCCATGGTCGGATTGCAGGCGACGGTGTTCAAGAACCAGCTCGGGCCGCTGCTCAACGGCATCATCAATTACGAGACCTGGGTGCCGTCCGACAAGATGATGACTCCTCCGGTGAAGACGTTCCTCGCCGAGTACCAGTCGCGCGCGGCGGCGGAAGGCGTCGACCCGCTCGGTTATTATCTCGGCACCTGGGGCTACGCCTATCTCGAAGTCCTCGCCGACGCCGTCAACGGCACCAAGAGCATCGACGACAACAAGCTCGCCGAATACCTGCACAGCCACTCGATGCCGACCATCATGGGCGACATCAAATACGACAAGACCGGCGAATGGGACTAAATCGCGCATGCTGCAGGTGCAGTATCACGGCATCAAGCAGGGCGCCGGGCTCGATGTCTGGAAAGGCATGAGCTACCAGACCGTGCTCACCCCGGCGGACCTCAAGGACGGCGACGTGATCTATCCCTACGCGAAGGCGAAGGCGTAATTCCTTCAACCTCTCCCGCTTGCGGGGGAGGTCGGCACGCGAAGCGTGACGGGAGGGGGCTCTTTGGCTCGCTCCGAGCAAGCCAAAGAACCCCCTCCCTACCCTCCCCCGCAAGCGGGGGAGGGATCAAAATAAATGCGGGGAGGCAATATATTTAAGGGCGCGGGCGTCGACTGAGAGGACTTGAATGCTGCTGCCCACTTCGCTTGTCGGCTCGTACCCGCAGCCGGACTGGCTGATCGACCGGGAGAAGCTGTCGAAGCAGGTGCCGCGCGTGCGCGTGGACGATCTCTGGCTGGTCGATAAGCAGAAGCTCGAAGCCGCGCAGGACGACGCCACGCTGCTCGCGATCCGCGATCAGGAGCGCGCCGGGCTCGACATCATCACCGACGGCGAGCAGCGGCGCGAAAGCTATTCCAACCGCTTCGCCACCGCGCTCGACGGCATCGACATCGAGCGTCCCGGCACCACGATCAACCGCAGCGGCAAGCCGATTCCGGTGCCGCGCGTGGTTGGGCCGATCCGGCGCAGGCAGGCGGTCGAATTGCGCGACCTGAAAGTTCTGCGCGCCAATACCGACCGCCAGATCAAGGCCACCGTGCCGGGCCCGTTCACCATGGGCAAGCAGGCGCAGGACGACTACTACAAGGACGAGGAAGCGGTGGCGATGGATTACGCCGCCGCCGTCAATGCCGAGATCAAGGATCTGTTCGCCGCCGGCGCCGACGTGGTGCAGATCGACGAGCCGTGGATGCAGCAGCATCCCGACAAGGCGCGGCAATACGGCCTCAAGGCGCTCGACCGCGCGCTCGACGGCGTCACCGGCACGGTCGCGGTGCACCTGTGCTTCGGCTACGCCGCCGTCGTGCACGACAAGCCGTCGGGCTATTCGTTCCTGCGCGGAGCTTGAGGGCTCGAAGGCCCAGCAGGTCTCGATCGAGGCGGCGCAGCCCAAGCTCGACCTCGAGGTCTTGAAGCAATTGCCGTCGAAGACCATCATTCTGGGGGTCATCGACCTGTCCGACATGACGATCGAGACGCCGCAGATCGTCGCCGGCCGCATCCGCGCGGCATTGGCCCACGTGCCGGCAAACCGGGTGGTGGTGGCGCCGGATTGCGGTATGAAGTACCTGCCGCGCGCAGTCGCCTTCGGCAAGATGCAGGCCATGGCCGAAGGCGCGGCGATCGTGCGGCGCGAAATTTCGGGAAGCTAGGATCGAAGGAGCACGTCATGCCCTATGTGACCGAACAGAATTTGACCGATGTCGCCGTCGAGCGCTGGAGCGACATTCCCGATCCGCGGCTGAAAAAGGTGATGGCCGCGCTGGTCAAGCACGTGCACGCGTTCGTGCGCGATATCGAGCCGACGCAGGCCGAGTGGGCGACGGCGATCGACTGGCTCACGCGCACCGGCCAGATGTGCTCCAGCAAGCGGCAGGAATTCATCCTCACCTCGGATGTGCTTGGCGTCAGCATGCTGGTCGACGCCATCAACCATCGCCGGCCGGGCGCGGCGACGCCGAGCACGGTCGAAGGCCCGTTCCACATCGCCGATGCGCCGCCGATGGCGAACGGCGCCGACATGGCGGCCGGCTGCCCCGGCATTCCGTGCTTCGTCGTCGGCAAGGTGAGCGGGATCGGCGGCGATCCGGTTTCCGGCGCCGTGCTCGATCTGTGGCAGACCGACGGCGATGGCCTCTACGAGGATCAGCGCGATGTCGATGGGCCGTGGATGCGCGGGCTCTATCGCTCGCAGCCCGACGGCTCCTATCTCATCCGCACCGTGGCGCCGATCGCCTACACCATCCCGATGGACGGCACGGTCGGCGAATTGATGAACCGCACCAACATCAGCCACATGCGGCCGGCGCACATTCATTTTGCCATCAACGCGCCCGGCTACCACGGCCTCGTCACGCACCTGTTCCAGGCCGGCGATGAGTTCATCGAGACCGACGTGGTCTATGGCGTGAAGGAGCCGCTGATCGTCGAATTCAAGAAGATGCCGGCGGGCAGCAAGGCGCCGAACGGCGAGCTGATGAACGAGCCGTTCTACCTGGTGAACTACGACTTCGTGCTGCAGAAGATGGCGCAGGCCGCCGCGGCGTAAGCACGTTCTCAACGCATTTTCAAATTGTCATGCCCCGCGAAGGCGGGGCATCCAGTAATCGCCGCGTTTGCGGTTTTGCACCGCAGTGATACCCCGCCTCGTCAGTGATTACTGGATCATCCGCCTTCGCGGATGATGACACTCAGTAAATTTGAAGAAACCTCACCCGGTCAGCACCGCGATGTTGAACGCGCGCACCGGGCGGTGGAAGCCCTTGAGCGTGAGTTCGCCGGCGGGCTCGAGATCGGCGCTGTCCTCGATCGCCGCCTGCACCTTGCTGTCGATCAGGACCTGGCCGTCCTTGGCCTCGGCGCACAGCCGCGCCGAGAGATTGACCACCGTGCCGATCGCCGAATAGTCGAACCGGCCCTCGAAACCGATGCGGCCGACCGTAGCGTAGCCGTGCGCGATGCCCATGCCGAAGCCGAGCTCGTGGCCGGCCTTGCGCCAGGCGGCGCCGAGCTTGGCGACTTCATCGCGCATCTCGACCGCCATGCGCACCGCGCGCAGGCTCGGATCCGGGCACGGCAGCGGCGCGTTGAAGATGATCATCACGCCGTCGCCGGCGAAGCGTTCGACCGTGCCGTCGTATTTGTGGATCAGCGCGCCGAGCGCGGCATGGTAATCGCGCAGCACGCCCATCACCTCCTCGGGCTCGGAGGTCTCGGAGAACGCGGTGAAGCCACGCAGGTCGCAGAACACCACGGTGACGGCGCGCCTGTTGCTGTTGAGCACCGTGTCGTCGCCGGTCGAAAGAATCAGCTCGGCGACCTGCGGCGAGAGGAAGCGCTTGAGCCGGCCCATGCGCTCGAGCTCGCCCAATTGCGACTGCACGCGCTCTTCGAGCGTGCGGTTCCAGGTGGCGAGATCGGCGGCCTGCGCCGCGACCTTGTCGTGCAGCTCCTTGATGCGCAGCACCGATTTCACGCGCGCAACCAGCGAGGTCTGATCGACCGGCTTGGTCAGATATTCGTCCGCGCCGGCCTCGAGGCCGGCGACCACGTCCTTGGAGTCGGCCTTCGCGGTCACCAGGATGATGGGCATGAACGGAATCGTTTCATCGCCCTTGATCCGGCGCGTCGCTTCGATGCCGTCCATGTTCGGCATCATGATGTCGAGCAGGATGAGGTCCGGATTATGCTGTTTCGCCGCCGCGATGCATTCCACGCCGTCCGCGGCCTGCAGCAGCTCGTAGCCGTGCACGTTGAGCCGCGTGACCAGGATGTCGCGGTTGGTCTCGTTGTCGTCGACGATGAGGATGCGCGGGGGACTATGCATGACACATACAATTATCTGGCCAGATACTCCTTCACCTTCGCCAGCAACTGGCGCGGGCTGTAGGGCTTGGTGACGTAGGCGTCGCAGCCGGCGGCCATCGCCTTGGCCTCATCGCCGCGAAAGCGCATACGACGTCACGGCGATGATGGGAATGGCTTTCAGCTCCGGAATGGCCTTGATGCGGCGCGTCGCCTCATAGCCGTCCATGATCGGGAGCTGGATGTCCATGAGGATGAGGTCGGGCCGTTCCTTGGTCGCCGCGGCAACGCCTTCCTGGCCATCCGCGGCTTCGATCATGTCGAAACCGGCATTGCCGAGGAGGTCGCGCAGGATCTGCCGATTATCCTCTTGATCCTCGATGACAAGAATTCTTTTCGTCATGATTGCCCCACTTGTCTTTCGACCGTGACCGGAACCGTGAAAGAGAAGGTCGAGCCGTGGCCCGGTTCGGAATCGACCCATAATCGCCCGCCGTGCATTTCGATGATGCGCTTGGAGATCGACAGGCCGAGGCCGGTGCCGCCCTTCTTGCGCGTCAGCGAATTGTCGGCCTGACTGGAATTCCTCGAAAATCTTGTCCTGATCGTCGGCGGCGATGCCGGGACCGGTGTCGCGCACCGCGACCGTGAACGAGCCGTTGCTGCGACACGGCCAGGATCGCCACTTCGCCATGGTCGGTGAACTTGATGGCGTTGCCGACGAGGTTGAGCAGCACCTGCGTGAGACGGCGCTCGTCGCCATGTCCCGGCGGCAGATTGGGCGGCACCTCGATCTTGAAGGCGAGCTTCTTGTTCGACCGCGAGCGGCTCGACGGCGCTGTAGACGGTGTGCACGACGTCCTTGATCGAATAATCGGTCGAGCGCCAGCGTCAACTGCCCGGCCTCGATCTTGGAGAGGTCGAGCACGTCGTTGATCAGGCCGAGCAGATGCTTGCCGTTGCGCTGGATGCGGTCGAGCACCTCGCGCATCTTGTCCGGCGTGTCGCCGTAGATGTTGTCCATGATCAGCTCGGTGTAGCCGAGGATGGCGTTGAGCGGCGTGCGCAGCTCGTGGCTCATGTTGGCGAGGAACTGCGACTTGTGCTGGCTCGCCTCTGCGAGCTGGCGGCTCTTGTCCTGGATTTCGTCGAACAGCCGCACGTTCTCGATGGCGATCACCGCCTGGTCGGCGAAGGTGGTGACCAGTTCGATCTGCTTGTCGGTAAAGGGGCCAACCTGAGTCGCGTCAGAATGATCGCGCCGATCGGCGCCCCTTCGCGCATCAGCGGCACACCAAGCACGGTGCGGAACCCTGCGACTGCCTGCGTGTCTGATGCAACTTCGTATTCGGGATCGGCCGCAGCGTCGGCGACCTGAACTGGTCTGGCGTTCGAGCACTGCGCGGCCGAGCACCGCGCCGGCGCCCGGTCGCGAACGGGCGATTCGCCCGCATGATACTGTTCGGCGCCGAGCTGCCGTATCCATGGCGACTGCTGGTAATCGGTGGTCATCCTGTCGGCGCAGATGGCCGCACGTTCGGCATCGCACAGCCGCGCCGCCGACTCGACCAACGTATCGAGCACGGCCTGCAGATCGAACGTCGAGCGGCTGATGACCTTGAGCACGTCGGCGGTGGCGGTCTGCTGCTGCAGCGATTCGGTCAGGTCGTCGGTGCGCGCCTGCACCTCGTCGAACAGCCGCACGTTCTCGATGGCGATGACCGCCTGGTCGGCGAAGGTTTCGACCAACTCGATCTGCTTCGCCGTAAATGGCTCCGCCGCCGCTCGTGTCATAGCCATGACGCCGATACAGGTCCCCTCGCGGAGCAACGGGACGCCAAGCATTGCGCGGAAGCCACCCAGTCGCTGACCCTCCCGCCACGTGTATTCCGGATCGGCAAGAGCGTCGGGTATGTGAACAGGCTGCAGCCTCCAGAGCGCGTTCGCGCGACAAGCGTGCCACGCCCTGGAGCGATGCGGATGTTGTTTCACATACTCTTGATACTCTAGCGAGAAGCCATTGTGAGCGGCGAGACGATAGAGATCGCCGTCGCGCAGAAAGATTTGCACATTTTCCGCCTGACACAGTCTGCGCGGCTGAGCTTGCCAGCGTTTTCGAGCACCGTCTGCAGGTCGAAGGCCGAGCGGCTGATGACCTTGAGCACTTCGGCGGTGGCGGTCTGCTGCTGCAGCGATTCGGAGAGGTCGTCGGTGCGCTCGCGCAGCTCGTTGAGCAGGCGCGTGTTCTCGATGGCGATGCACGGCCTGGGCGGCGAAGGTCTTGAGCACTGCAAGCTGCTTGTCGGAGAGCGCCCCCGGCTCGCGTCGCACGACGCTGAGCGCGCCGATTGCGACATCGCCGCGCATCATCGGCATGATCGTCATCGCCCGATAGCCGCTCGCCAGGAAATTGTGCTTGCCGGCAGCCATTTCGGCCGGCGCATTCTCGACGTCGGAAATATCCAGCATCCTGCGGTCGAGTATGGCAGTGCTGTGGATATACGCGCGCGTCAGCGGGAAGGGAAATCTGCGTCGCCATGCCTCGGCGCGGGCGGGATCGGCTTCGGCAATCGCTGCGGCCCTCACCTCGTCCCCGTCTGTGAGCGCGATGCTGATCGCCGCGCCGGAAAACAGCCGCACTCCGCTCTGCACGATAGCATCGAACACCGGCTGAGTATCGCTGAGCGACTTGCTGATAACACTCAATATCTCCGCCGTTGCGGTCTGCTGCTCCAGCGATTCGGAAAGCTCGCGCGTGCGCTGCTGTTCAGCTTCGAACAGGCGGACGTTCTCGATCGCGATCACCGCCTGGTCGGCGAAGGTGGTGATCGAGCTCGATCTGCTTGTCGGTGAACGGCCTCACGACCGAACGCGTCAACGCGATCACGCCGATCGGATTGCCTTCGCGCAGCAACGGCACACCCAGCATGGTGCGGAAGCCACCACGCCGGTACGACTTCTGCCCACGTGTATTCAGGATCGGCGTGGACATCCGGCAATATGGACCGGCCGACATTCGAGCGAAGTGCGTCCGACCAAGGTGCTTCGTCCCGGCTCGACGGCAAACTTGCTGCATGTACTCCCGGTATTCGTCCGAAAATCCGTGGCTCGCGGAAAGGCGAAAGCCGGCCTCCTCGCGGCGGAATATGAGCCAGTCGGCCTCGCAGAGTCGCGTTGGCCGACTCGACCAGCGTGTCCAGCACCGCCTGCAGATCGAAGGTCGAGCGGCTGATGACCTTGAGCACGTCGGCGGTGGCGGTCTGCTGCTGCAGCGAACTCGGAAAGGTCGTCGGTTCGCTGGCGCAACTCGTTCAGCAGGCGCGTGTTCTCGATCGCGATCACCGCCTGCGCGGCGAAGTTGGTCACCAGCTCGATCTGCTTGTCGGTGAACGGTCGCAGTTCGGTGCGGTAAATGACGATGGCTCCCGCCAGGTCGCCATCCCTGAGCATTGGCACGCCGACCGCGGATTTGGCGCCGGCGAGCTTGGGAAGCGCCATGCTCGCGTAGGGTTCGACCGTGAGATCGTCAACCCGAACCACGCTCTTTGATTCGACCAAGAGTCCGAGTAGCGAACGATTGCCCGAGGGAGGAATCGGCTCGCGTCGCCGCAGCTCTTCGTAGGCCGGCGGAGGGTTGTGCATGGCCGCTAGCCGCATGTCGCGCCCATCGTAAAGCGCAAGATTGCCAAACTGGGCGTCACAGATGCGCACCGCGTTCTCCAGCATGGCAGTGAACACCGGCGTAAGCTCGCCGGGCGAGGTGGAAATGACCTTCAGCACCTCAGTCGTCGCGGTCTGCTGCTCCAGCGATTCGGAGAGATCGTCGGTGCGCTGGCGCAGCTCGTTGAGCAGCCGCGTGTTCTCGATGGCGATGACGGCTTGCGCGGCGAAGTTCTGGAGCAGCGCAATTTGCTTTTCGCCAAAAGCGCGCGTCTCCCTGCGGAAAATGACAAAGGCGCCGACCAGCGCATCATCGTGCAGCAGCGGGACAGCGAGCAGGCTGCGCGTGCCGTCCTCTTCGATCCCAGCGACCCAGACGGGCACGCGGTTGACGTACGCCGCATCCTGCGTCGCATCGGCCACGTGGACGACCGCCTTTGGTCGCGACGATGCGGCCGAGGCATGCTTTCGGGATGCGGTCGAGAACGGCTCGCTGCATCATCGCGACAACGCTCGGGGCTGGCGCCGCGATGCGCGCCGATTGCGAATCTTCTGTCCCTCGCAGCGATACAGGAATGCCGAAGCTTCGCATCGCAGATGCGCGTTGCATTCTCCAGCATCGCCTCGAACACCGGCTCAAGGTCGCCCGGCGAGCTGAACTGATGACCTTCAGCACCTCGCTGGTCGCGGTCTGCTGCTCCAGCGATTCGGTGAGATCGTCGGTGCGCTGGCGCAGCTCGTTGAGCAGCCGCGTGTTCTCGATGGCGATGACGGCCTGGGCGGCGAAGTTCTGCACCAGCTCGATCTGCTTGTCGGTGAACGGGCGCACCTCCTGGCGGTAGATGGCGATCGCGCCGATCAGCTCGTCATCCTTGAGCATCGGCACGATCAGAAGCGTCCGGGCGCCGGCGACTACGGCGATGGCCGGACTCGTTCGGGATAGCCTCCTGCGGCAATGTCGGCGATGTGGATGACCTGCCTTGTTTCGGCAACGCGATGCAGGAGCGGGCCGACGTGACGCGGGCGCAACCGGCTCGCGCTGCCGCAGCGTCAGCCTAGGCCTGGCGGCGCATTGTGCGAGCGCAACGTTCCGGAACATGTCGCCTTCGTACAGCAGCAGATTGCCGAAGTTGGCCTCGCAGATCCGCACCGCGTTCTCCAGCATGGCTTGGAATACCGGCTCCAGTTCGCCGGGCGAACGAGCTGATGACCTGCAGCACCTCGGAGGTCGCGGTCTGCTGCTCCAGCGATTCGGTGAGATCGTCGGTGCGCTGGCGCAGTTCGTTGAGCAGCCGCGTGTTCTCGATGGCGATGACGGCCTGCGCGGCGAAGTTCTGCACCAGTTCGATCTGCTTGTCGGTGAACGGCCGCACCTCCTGGCGGTAGATGGCGATGGCGCCGACCAGCTCGTTCTCCTTGAGCATCGGCACAGTCAGCATCGTTCGCGCGCCGCCGAGCTTCGACAGTCGGCCGATCTCGCGTGCATGCCGCGATCGCTGCATGTCGGCGACGTGGACCGCCTGCTTGGTCTCCGCGAGACGCGGTCAAGATCGGCATCTTCGGCCGATCGAGACGAACGGGGATCGCGTTGCCTGAATTCGCACGTACGCGGACGGCGCGCCGTACATTGCGACGCTCGCGGAAGCTCGTCGCCTTCGAACAGCAACAGGTTGCCGAACTTGGCCTCGCAAATGCGCGTGGCGTTCTCCAGCATGGCCTGGAATACCGGCTCCAGTTCGCCCGGCGAGCTGGAGATGACCTTCAGCACCTCGCTGGTCGCGGTCTGCTGCTCCAGCGATTCGGTGAGATCGTCGGTGCGCTGGCGCAGTTCGTTGAGCAGCCGCGTGTTCTCGATGGCGATGACGGCCTGGGCGGCGAAGTTCTGCACCAGCTCGATCTGCTTGTCGGTGAACGGGCGCACCTCCTGGCGGTAGATGGCGAATCGCGCCGACCAGCTCGTCGTCCTTGAGCATCGGCACGGCGAGCACGGTGCGCACGCCGCCAACCTCGACGCCGGACACTGGCGAGCGGCTCGCCGTCGAGATAGGCACGATCGTGGCGCAGATCGGCGATGTGGACCGTCTGGTCGCGTGGCGATCGCGCGCGGCTACCGGCACGCTGGGACCGGGCGCACGTCTTCCGCAACTGCGAGCCATGTCGGCGCAGGCGTGCGGTCCGTGGAAGGCCGCGACGCGGAAGCCGTCGCCTTCGCAGCCAGAGCATGTGCCGAACTTGGCGTCGCAGATGCGCGTCGCATTCTCCAGCATGGCCTCGAACACCGGCTCAAGTTCGCCCGGCGAACTGGAGATGACGCTGCAGCACCTCCGACGTCGCGGTCTGCTGCTCCAGCGATTCGGTGAGATCGTCGGTGCGCTGGCGCAGCTCGTTGAGCAGCCGCGTGTTCTCGATGGCGATGACGGCCTGCGCGGCGAAGTTCTGCACCAGCTCGATCTGCTTGTCGGTGAACGGCCGCACCTCCTGGCGGTAGATGGCGATGGCGCCGATCAGTTCGTTGTCCTTGAGCATCGGCACGACAGACAGTCGACGCGCGCGCCACCGCAGCGTGACTGGTCGCGCGACCGGATATCCGGCTCGGCTCTCGCGTCGGCGATGTGAACGATCTGCTTCGTCTGCAGCGACGCGATCAAGACGCGGTTCCCGGCGCCGGCTGGAACGGTCCGCGTCTGCCGAAATTCGGCGAAATGCCGGCGGCACGCCGAGCATGCGCCGCAGCCGGAAGGCCTCGCCCTCGAAGCGAAACAGGACGCCAAACTTGGCCTCGCAGATGCGGGTCGCGTTCTCCAGCATGGCCTGGAAAACCGGCTCAAGTTCGCCGGGCGAGCTGCGAGATGACGTTCAGCACCTCCGAGGTCGCGGTCTGCTGCTCCAGCGATTCGGTGAGATCGTCGGTGCGCTGGCGCAGCTCGTTGAGCAGCCGCGTGTTCTCGATGGCGATGACGGCCTGTGCGGCAAAATTCTGCACCAGCTCGATCTGCTTGTCGGTGAACGGCCGCACCTCCTGGCGGTAGATGGCGAACGCGCCGATCACCTCGCGGTCCTTCAGCATCGGGACATTGAGCGATCGGTCCGAACCCGCCGAGGTCGACGGCCGCCCGTGAACGGACCGTCACGTCAAGCTCGAGTCGCCGTCACATGGCGACGTGGTTCGCGTCTGACCTGGTGGCGACCGCGCGCCAATCGGCGATATACGGCCGGGCGCGGTGCTCGCGGCGCCGCGTTCGGAACGGTCAGAACTCCGACGAACGACGACAGCGGCACAGCTGATGCGATCGCGGCTGGCGCCGTGAGCCGCCGCCATCCTGGAAACGCCGACCAGCACTGCCAAATTTGGCGCCGCAGATGCGCGTCGCGTTCGCCAGCATGGCTGGATGACGCGGTCGAGAATGCTGCCCGCGCGGGCTTGACGGTCCACGCCGCCGTTGCGCCTCGATGAGCCGCGGGGCGTGCCGAAGTGCGCCTCCAGGTGAACTTGTCGCCGTCAAGCGGAATAATGTGCCAAATTTGCCTCGCAGATGCGGGTGGCATTCTCAGCATGCTGGAACACCGGCGGAGATCGCCCGGCGAACTGGGATGACGCTCAGCACTTCCGAGGTCGCCGTCTGCTGCTCCAGCGATTCGGTGAGATCGTTGGTGCGCTCGCGCAGTTCGTTGAGCAGCCGCGTGTTCTCGATGGCGATGACGGCCTGCGCGGCGAAATTTGCCAGCAGATCGATCTGCCTGTCGGTGAACGGTTGCACCTCCTGGCGGTAGATGCTCAAGACGCCAATCAGTTCGTCGTCCTTGAGCATCGGCACTGAACGAGTGTGCGTGCGCCGCCCAGTTCGGCGAGGTCGGCGAAGGGTCGATACCCCCTGCGGTGAGCCGGCTCCTTTGTTACGTCGGCGATGTGCACGACCCGTCGCGTCCGCGCGATGCGTCCAAGCGCAGTGTCGGCGGGCGGATAGATGACCGGCTCGCGTTGCCGCTCCTCGACAAACTTGCGCGGCGCGTTGTGCAGCGCACCGAAGCGCAACGCGTCGCCGTCACGCAGCCATAAAATGCCGAACTTGGCATCGCACAGACGCGTGGCGTTTTGCAGTGCGGCCTGAAATACTGTTTCCAGATCTCCGGAGGACGAGCTGATGACACGCAGCACTTCCGCGGTCGCGGCCTGCCGCTCCAGCGCCTCGTCCAGTTCGCGCTTGAGCAGCGCGAGCTTGCTTCTTTCCGTCGTGGCGGCGGCAGGCGTCCTCACCTTGGCGCGCTTCGCCACGACCGCGCGACGCGCCATCGAGCGTCGTGCCGAGCCGCGAACAGACTTGCCGCGCTTGCTTCATGCGGCGGCCTGCTTCTCGACCTGCTTGTCGACCGTCACCGGAAGCTCGAAGGCGAACATCGAGCCCTTGCCGACATCGGACTCGACCCAGATGCGCCCGCCGTGCAACTCGACGATGCGCTTGGAGATCGACAGGCCGAGCCCGGTGCCGCCCTTCTTCTTGGTGGCGGAGCTGTCGGCCTGCTGGAATTCCTCGAAAATCTTGGTCCGGTCGGATTCCGCGATGCCCGGCCCGGTGTCGTGCACCGAGAGCGTGTAGGAGCCGTTGGCGGCCGACGCCTTGATCGCCACCTCGCCCTGGTCGGTGAACTTGATGGCGTTGCCGACGAGATTGAGCAGCACCTGCGTCAGGCGGCGCTCGTCGCCGCGCGCCAGCGGCAGGTTGGGCGGCACTTCGACCCGCAGCGCAAGCTGCTTGTCGGTGGCGAGCGACTCGACCACGCGAGAACACGCCGTGCACGACGTCCTTGATCTGGAATTCGGCGAGCGAAAGCGTGAGCTGGCCGGCCTCGATCTTGGACAGATCGAGCACGTCGTTGATGAGGCCGAGCAGATGCTTGCCGTTCGACTGCACGCGATCGAGCACGCCGCGCATCTTGTCCGGCGTCTCGCCGTAGATGTTGTCGAGGATCAGTTCGGTGTAGCCGAGGATGGCGTTGAGCGGCGTGCGCAGCTCGTGGCTCATGTTGGCGAGGAACTGCGACTTGTGCTGGCTCGCGACTTCGAGCTGGCGGCTCTTCTCCTCGATCTCGCGGAACAGGTGCGCGTTCTGGATGGCGAGCACCGACTGCGCGGCGAAGGTCTGCAGCAGGTCGACCGTGCTCTTGGGGAATTCGCCCGGCGCCTTGCGCCGCACCACCAGCGCGCCGACGACCGCGTCGGCGCCGAGCAGCGGAACGATCAGCCGCGCCCGGTAGCCGGCGCGCAGCACGATCTCCTGCGCCAGCGACGGCGGCTCGTCGCGCAGATCGGGCACCTGGACCGGCACGCGCTCGCGGGTGGAAGCGGCGACCGCCTCGGAAATGCCGACATGCGTTTCCTTGATGGCGTCGATCAGCTCATCGCTCATGCCGTAGTTCGCGCGCGCCTGGAACTCGCCGGTCGCCGGATCGTAGACGTAGATCGCGCCGGCGTCGGTGCCGGCGAGCTGCACCGCTTTGCTGACGATGGTGTCGAGCACCATTTCGAGATCGAGCGTCGAGTTGACCGCCTGGCTGACCTCGCCGAGCGCGCGCAGCTCGCCGACCGATTGCGCCAGTTCTGCCGTGCGCAATTCGACCTTCTGCTCCAGGCCGGCGTAGGATTCCTGCAGCTTGCCGGCCATGTCGTTGAACTGGTCGGCGAGCGCTTCGAGCTCGTCGCCGGTCTTGATCGTGATGCGCTGGCCGAGGTCGCCCGAGCCGATGCGCGCGGCGCCGGCACGCAAGGCCTGGATCGGCCCCACCATGCGCCGCGCCAGGAACAGGCCGGCGAGGAAGGCGAGCAGGAGGCCGGCGCCGAGCAGCGCACTCGATCGCTTGATCGAGTCATAGAGCGGCGCATAGGCCTCGTCGGCCGGAAGCTCGACGAACACCAGCCAGCCGAGCGGCGACACCGGCGCATAGGCGGTGAGCACCTGGCGGCCGCGGATGTCGGTCGCCTCCTGCACCTGCTCGGTCGCGCCGGCGGAGACGGCCGCGCGCGCGGCCTTGACCTGCGACAGCTTCGTCATGTCGGTGTTGCGCAGCACCAGGCTGATGTCGGGATGCGCGATGAGGCGGCCTTGCGCGTCGACCACGTAGGCCTGGCCGTGCTCGCCGACCTTGATCTGCGAGACCACGTCCCAGATCAGCTTGAGATTGACCTCGGCGACGCTGACGCCGGCGTCGCGCCGCGTGCCGGCCAGCGCCAGCGTCATGTAGGGCTCGGATTCGCGGCGGAAATAAACCGGGCCGTAGTAGACCTTCTTGGCCACGGCCTCGGCGAACTTCGGCTCCTTGGAGAGATCGGCCTGGCTCGCGACCACGTCCATGGCGAGCCGCGACACCTTGAGCTGCTCGCGGCCGGTGGCGTCGAGCTGCGCCAGTTCGGTGATCGCCGGCACCTGGCGCAGCAGCCGCAGGCCGTCGAAGCGCCGCTGCTCGAGCGTGCCCGCCGACCACGGCAATTGCGTCGTCCAGCCGACCTGGCTCTCGATCTCCTTGATGAACTGGCCGATCTTGGCGGCCGCGGCTTCCGCCTGCTCGCGCTGGATGCGGATCAGCGAGGCCTTGTGCTCGCGATAGGAGAAATAGATCTCGAACAGGCCGTTGGAGAGCAGCGCCACGCACACGACAGCCAGGAACAGCGCGACGTATTTGCGGAACAATGCTCCGCCGATCTGCCACGACCGCAGCCGGTCGCCAGTGCGCGCAAAGACCTGGCCGAGGCGCCCCTTCATTCGGTCACCCGCCGCATTCAATCACCCCGTCGGCACATAGCAGAAACGATTCGGGGATTGTAATCCCAAGCGCAATGGTCGTCTCCTTTGTCCGCCTGACGCAGGAACCCGCCTGCGAACTCATTCGATCACCTCGTCGGCGAGCGCAAGCAGTTTTGCGGGAAATTCGAGACCAAGCGCCTTCGCCGTCAGGAGATTGATCACCATCTCGAATTTGGTCGCCTGCTCAATCGGCAGGTCGGCCGGGTTTGTGCCCTTGAGGATCTTGCCGGCGTAGACCCCGATCTCGCGATACGCGGCCGCATACGACGTGCCGTAGGAGAAAAGGCCACCGGCGGCCGTGTATTCGCGCCGATCGTAGATCGCCGGAATGCGATGGCGCGACGCCAGCGCGATGATGCTCTCGCGCATGCCGTTGAAGTACGCATCGTTGCTGACGATGAGCGCGCCAACGCTGGCGCTCGGCGAGAACCGCGAAGGCGGCATCAAATTCGGGCGCGGTGCTGACATTGGCGACGTGCAACGGCTGCCCGAGGGCACGCGCGGCGGTTTCGATCTCCTGCAACTGCGGCGCGAATTCCGGACTTTTGGGATTGATGAGAACGCCGATCAAAGGTGCCGCGGGCACCAGTTCGCGCACCAGTTCGAGCCGCTTCGTGAACAATTCGGACGTGAGCCAGGCGACGCCGGTGGCGCTGCCGCCCGGCCGGCTGAGGCTTGCCACCAGTCCGAATTTGACCGGGTCGTCGCCGGCGAGAAAGACCAGCGGAATCGTCGCGCTGGCCTTGCGCACGCCGAGCGCCGAGCCGATGCCGCCGGTGACGATGACCGACGCGCCGCGCGAAATGAGATCGGTCGCGAGTGCCGGGAGCCGGTCGAATTGTCCCTCGGCCCAGCGATATTCTATGACAACGTTCTGGCCTTCGACCAAGCCGACATCGGCAAGACCCTTGCGGAACGAAATCAGGAGATTGCGATATCCGCTGAGCGCGCCGCTGTTGAGGAATCCGATGACGGGCGTCGTGACTGTTGCGCGCGCGCTGCGAGCGGCCATGCTAGGCCGCACCGCCGACGAGCGCAATGAATTCGCGCCGCCTCATTCGAACACCTCGTTGGCGCGCGCGGTGAAGGCCATCGGCAGCGACAGGCCCAAAGCTGCCGCGGTCTTGAGGTTGACGGCCATGAAAAACCGCGTCGATTGCTCGATCGGCATCTCGGCCGGCTTCTGTCCGCGCGCAATACGGTCGACGTAGTCGGCGATGTCGATGAACAGGCCGTTGAGGTCGATGCCGTAGCTCATCAGTGCGCCGGCTGCGGCGTTTTCGCGGAACGCGCACATCGATGGCAAGCGGCGATCGAGCAAGACGTTGGCGATCGCGGTGCGGTCGCGAATGAATAACGGGCTCGCCGGCAGCACGATGGGCTGGCCGGGCGCGCCGTCCATCGCGCGCAGAGCCGCGGCGTAGTCGGGCGGCTGGCCCGTGACCTCGATCAGGATGGGATCGAAGCCGAGGCTGCGGGCCGCGTCGGCCGACGAGTCGGCCTGCTCACGCGAGGCCGTATCGAACAACAGACCGACGCGGCTGGCGTTCGGGAATACCTGTCGCACCAGCTCGATGCGCTTGGCAGCAAGCTCGATCTGGCGCACCAGGATGCCGGTGATGTTGGCGCCCGGCCGGGTCAGGCTTGCGACGTAGCCCTTGGCGAGCGGATCGAAGTCGATGGCGAGAAACGCGATCGGCGTCGTTCCCGCGACGGCACGTACGGCGCGCAGCGACGGCTCGCTGCCGGCCGCCAGGAAGATGTCGATCTTGCGCGTGGCGAGTTCGCGAAACGCGGCCTCGTAGCCCTCGATGCTCGGCGCCTGCTGGTATTCGAAGGTGAAATTCCTGCCTTCGTGATAACCGAGTTCGGCCATGCGGCCGAGGAAGGATTTATAGAGCGCCGCGTCACGCGCCTGGATACCGACAAAGCCAACGCGCAGCATCTTGGCGATCGGTTGCGCCCGCGCGACGCGCGCGTGCATCAGCACCGTGCCGGCGGCGGCAAGAAGAACTCGACGACGAGACAACATGACTAGTTCCCTCTAGCCCTCCCTCGTTCAATCGCTCCCCACTGGCAAACTCACGCGACATCGGGTAGCCGCCACGCCTGCCGCCCGGCTTTGCCGCCATGCCTCCACGCAGGTCGGCGGCAGAACTTCTTAGGTATTGATAAACCGCTTTCGGGGCGCGGCTGTATGAACTAGTTCACACAGGCCGAGAAATCCCGCCCGCTTGCCGCTCCTCCGTTTTGGTCGCATTCCTTTGCCGAAAATCGGCTGGAGACTGCCGCAAATCACGCATCTGGGCTGGGTGCCGTTGCCGGGTCTTGCCAATCGCGCGGCGCATGTTGCAACGCACCATTTGGCCTGGCTGCCTTGGTGGCGCCGTCGGCCACTTTCGCTATATGAAGCAGATCACACAGGCGCTGCAAAATTTCATGAAATCTGGGTGAGGGCCGTGTGACCGACGTCCAGCGCGAAACCCCGAAGCCGGCATCCCGACCGCCGCGCGTGCAGGTCGACAACCTCGCATTGCTGCGGGGCCATCCGGTCTTCGGCGCGCTTGCGGTCGACCATCTTGAACGGCTGTGCACCTATGCGACGACACGCACAGTGCCGATGGGCACGACGCTGTTCGCCAAGGGCGATCCGGGCGCTGCCTTGTTCGCGGTGCGCTCAGGCACGGTGAAGATCACGGTGCCGTCGATCGACGGCCGCGAGGCCATGTTCAACCTGCTGCACGCCGGCGAGATTTTCGGCGAGATCGCGTTGCTCGACGGCCAGCCGCGCACTGCCGACGCCGTGACCATGTCCGATTGCGAATTTACCGTGATCGAGCGGCGCGATTTCCTTACCTTCGTGCACAGCGAGCCGAAGGTGGCGCTCAAGCTGATCGAGCTGCTTTGCGCGCGGTTGCGCTGGGCCAGCACGCATTTCGAGGAAGTGGTGTTTCTCAATCTGCCGACGCGGCTCGCGCGCACGCTGCTGCGGCTGTCGCAGGACGAAAAGGCGCAAGAAGGCAAGACTCGCGATCACGCAGCGCGAACTGAGCCACATGCTCGGCACGACACGCGAAAGCGTCAACAAGCAGTTGCGCGCCTGGGCCAAGCACAAGTGGATCGGTCTCGAACGCGGCGGCATCAGCGTGCTGGCGCCCGAAGAGCTCGGCGAGATCGCCAAGGGCGGCGACAAGAGCGCGGAAAAGGCAGCCGACAGGACCGCCGACAAGAAGTAGCCGCGACGACGCGGCCGCGTCCGGCGGGAACGCACCGGGACTGTGACCTGGTTCACATATCCCGCCGCGCCTTTGTGCTAGGCTTGCGCCGTTGAGCGCGCTGGCTGAAACACTTGGGAACGCCATGCCTGACGGCTTGCAGCGCAGGAAATTCATTACCACTCTCGGCGGAGCACTCGCCGCGCCTGCGTTACTTCGGCCTCTCGCCGCGCGCGCGCAGCAATCACAGCGTATGCGCCGCATCGGCCTGCTGATGGGCCTCTCCGAAGACGATCCCGGCAACAAAGCAATCTTGTCTGCGTTCCGGGGAGCGCTGCAAGAGCTTGGTTGGACCGAGGGCCGCAATATCCAACTCGACTTTCGTTGGCCGGCCGGCGTTGAGCAGATCCAAAATTCCGCGCAGGCGCTCATTGCATCGAAGCCCGACATTGCCATCACCCAAAGCACGCCGACCACCGCGGCGCTGCTGCAACAGACACGCACCATCCCGATCGTCTTTACCAACGTGTCCGATCCGGTCGGCTCAGGATTCGTTTCAAGTCTGCCCCATCCGGGGGGCAACCTCACCGGGTTCATCGACATCGAAGGCGCAATGGCAGGTAAATGGCTTGAGCTTCTCAAGGAGATCGCGCCGCGCACCACACGAGCGGTCTCGCCATTCAACCCGGAAACGGCCCCGAATCACGGGTTGTATTTTCTCGAGCCGTTCAAGGCCGCCGCTGCGCCGCTTGGTATCGAGGCGATCGCGGCGCCGGTGCGCGATGCCGGCGAGCTGGAAACCGTCATTGCCGCGCTGGCGCGAGAGCCGAATTGCGGCCTCGTGGTGACGCCGGACGGGTTTCTGCGTGCACAGCGCGCTGCGATCGTGTCGCTGGCGACCCGCTACCGGCTGCCTGCGGTCTATCCGTTTCGCTACTACTGCGAACTCGGCGGCCTGCTGTCCTACGGAAACGACGTTGTCGACAATTGGCGGCGTACGGCGTCCTATGTCGATCGCATTCTCAAGGGCGAGAAGCCGGGCGAACTCCCGGTTCAAGATTCCGGTCAAGTTCGAGATGGTCATCAATCTAAAGACCGCAAAGGCGCTCGGCCTCGACGTGCCCGCGACATTGCTCGCACGCGCCGACGAAGTGATAGAATAGGTTTCATCATGACCGGCCGCTTCAAGACCGGCACATAGGGAGAGCACGATGGCGGCACTCATCGCAATCGGTACGTTGCTCGCGATCTGGATCGTCGTCGTTTGGGGATCGATGCTACTTCAACGCCAATATCAAATAGGCCGGCGCGCTTACGCGGCGCGCTCCAGCGCTTTGCGATCCCAGTGCGCAAGGTCGGCGGCGGCGGCATAGGTTTCCTGGAGAAACCCGAGCAGCAGCGCGTCGGGATCGCGCGACTGGCGCACCTCGTCGTAGGGCAGGATGAACTGGCCGAGGTTTTTGTCGTAGAAGGCTCCGGCCGTGCGCAGGGGCGTGTCACCGTAGCCGGCCGGTTCCGGATAGGCGTAGACATAGAACGCCGCGCGGCCGTAGCCGCCGTTGCCGGGCCAGAAGCCGCAGCTTGAGACTTCGTGCGAATAGGCTTCCGCCATCACCCAGCTTGCGACGTTGGGCGTGACGCCCTTGGGCGGCGGCGCGGTGCGGCCGGAAAAGCGCGTCACGGCGAGATCGAAACTGCCCCAGAAGAAATGCACCGGGCTGACCTTGCCGATGAAGCCGGCGCGGAATTCATGCATCACGCGCGTGGCCTGGATCAAAGCGCGCTGGAAACGCGCAACGTACTCCCGATCATATTGCGCGTGCTTGCGGTCCTGGTCGAACGGCACGGCGTTCTCGATTTCGCTCGGCATGGTCCAGATGTGGACCTCGATATCGAGCCGCCGCAGTCGCTGCATGATCTCTGCATAGAAGTCGGCAACCGACATCGGCTTGAGCGCGAAGCTTTCGACGCGTCCGTCGCTCGTTGCGATGCGAAGCTGATGGTCGACGAGGTCGAAGACGATATCGAGCGTTCTGCCGTGGTACGGCTGGTCGGAACGACGAGCCCGCGCGAGTTGACGTGAAACGTGACGTTCCACCAATGATTGACCAGCGGGGTGAGCGCGAGGCGCACCTTGCCGACAATCTGCGTCCACAGCTGCAACGTGTCGCAGGTCTCGCTCCACGCCGCGAGCGGCAGGTCGGGCCAATCGGAATTGCCGCTCATGCCTGCTTCAGCTCTTCATCAGGTGCCCGAACTTCGCCACCGCAATGCGGCGCTCCTCGGGTGACGGCATGTTGACCGCCGGGAACTTGTCGCGCCAGTGCCATGGCCGGCAGGCGTCGATCACGGCGCGGCTGTTGGTGTAGTCGCCGGCCGCCTTGCGCTCGGGCTCGATGCGCGGATCGAGCGGCGTCGACCAGGCGCCGCGGATGATGTCGATCGAGGTCGCGGGATCGGAGCGCGTGATCAGCGCCCAGATCACCTCTTCGAGGTTCGACACGTCGATGTCGTCGTCGACCACGATGACGTAGCGGCCGCAATAGGCGCCGACGTGGCACTGCGCGGCGATGTGGCCGGCCTGCTTGGCGTGGCCGGGATAGCGCTGCGTGACGGCGACGGCGAGGAACAGCCGCGCATTGCCGACCTCGTGCGCCCACGCCGCGGCGATGCCCGGCACGCCGGCCTTCTCGATGTTCTCGCGCAGCAGCGCCGAGCGCACGATGGCGCGATAGCGGCAGATCTCGTCCGGCGGGCGCTGCGGCACGCAGCCGAGCAGGATCGGCTCGTTGCGGTGATAGATCGCCTTGATGTCGATCACCGGCTCCGGCCGCTCATCGCTGGCGTAGTAGCCGGTCCATTCGCCGAACGGGCCTTCCTTGCGCACGTTGTCGGGCTCGACGAAACCTTCGATCACGACCTCGGCATTCGCCGGGATCGGCAGGCCGGTGACCGGCCCCTTGATGACCTCGACGGCGGAGCCGCGCATGCCGCCGATCACCTCAAGCTCGCTGACGCCGAACGGCACTTCGCTCGAACCCATCAGGAAGCTCATCGGATCGCCGCCGCACACGATGACGACCGGCATGCGCTCGCCGCGCGCCTGGTACTTGTCGCGCATCTGGCGGCCGTGCTTGCCGGGCGAGATGTAGAAGCCGAGCGATTTCTCGTCGTGGATCATGACGCGGTAGGTGCCGCAATTGATCCAGCCGTCGTCGGGATCGCGCATGATGTTGTAGCAGCCGGTGCCGATATAGCGGCCGCCGTCCTTCGGGTGCCATTGCGGCGCCGGGAATTTCGTCACGTCGATCTTGTCGCCGGTCATGACGTTCTGCATCACCGGGCCGCTGTCGACGAATTTCGGCGGGATGCGCCGCGTCTGCATCTGCGCCGCGTGATGCACGCGAAAGCCTTCGCTCAGTTCGGGCTTGGAGAGGTCGGTGGGAAACCCGAGCGTCATGTTCTTGCGCTTGCCCGCGAAGAAGTTGACCAGCATGCGGCTGCCCTTGAGCGTGCCGGGCACATCTTCGAACACGAAACACGGCGCGTCGTCCTCGTGCGCCGACATTTCGGCGACCATGCCGATGTCCTGCTGGTAGCTCAGCCCCTTCACCTCTTTCACCTCGCCAAGCTTCTTCGCCTCTTCGAGCCACTGGCGCAGATCGTGATAGGCGAGAAACGGCGCGGTGTTGGAGCCGGCTGACGCCGCGCCGCCGCCGTTCGATGTCGACATCGGGTCGGGCTGACCGTTCTGTTTTGCCATTGTTTGCACCCGTTGGTTTGAATGACCCGTTGCAATGCTTATAATGCTAAGGAATTCCTCTGGCTATCCTATCATGCAGAGCAGACGCCGGTTCCAAACTGTTGCGACGCTGGATCGTCCGGGCCGCGGATCGCGCGCCCGACAAGCCGTGGATCGTATCCGCGGACGATGGGCGGACCATCAGCTACGGCCAGTTGCGCGAGATCACCGGCCGCTTCGCCACGCTTCTGCGCGAGCGCGGGCTCGGCCCGAACGACCGCGTCGCGCTGCTGTCGAACAATTCCATCGAGCATCTGCTCTGCTATTTCGGCGTGATGGCCGCCGGCGCGACCATCTGCACCATCCATGTCGAGATGAACCGCAACCAGCTCGACAATATTTTTGCGCGGCTCAAGCCGAAGCTCGTTCTGTATCAGGACGGATTGCAACTCGACGATCTGCTGGCCGGCATCGCGGCGCCGCGCCTGCGGCTCGGACGCTGGGACAAGCCGGAACCGGGGACGCCTGTTCGCCGAACTCGCGCGCTGCACGCCGAGCGAGGCGTCCACGGCGCGGCCCGACGACGACGCCGTCATCCTCTTTACATCCGGCACCAGCGCTCGGCCCAAGGGCGTGGTGCTGAATTTTCGCGAGCACTTGTCGAATATCGATCCGACAGCCGAGGGCTTCGGCATCACGGCCGACGACCGCGTCTATGATTTCCGCTCGTTCAACTGGGCCTCGGCGCAGCTTCTCGGCGCGCTGGTGCCGGTGAACCGCGGCGCGACGCTGGTCATGGCGGAAAAATTTTCCGCCAGCCGCTTCTTTGCGCATGTGCGCGATCACGGCGTGACGGTTGCGGCCGGCAATCCCACCACCCTCAACATCCTGCTCAACAGCGATAGCAATGCGCATCGCGACAATCTGCCGACGCTGCGGTTCATCACGTCGAGCTCCGCACCGCTCACGCTCGAAGAGTGGCGGCGGTTCGAGCAGCACTTCGGCATTCCGATCGCGCAAGGCTATGGCTCGAGCGAGACCGGCTGGATCGCCGCCATCCCCGGCGAACAGCGCCGTCTCGGCACCGTCGGGCGGCCCCTGCCCTATCACGACCTCGCCGTCGTCGACGCCGATGGCCAACGCCTGCCGCCCGGCGAGCTCGGGCCAGGTCGAGATCGGCGGCTTTGCCGAGCACCCTTATCGCTATCTCGCCGAGGACGGCAGCGTCGACCATCAGCAGCCGCGGCCGCATCCGCACCGGCGATATCGGCGCGCTCGACGCCGACGGCTTTCTCACGCTCACCGGCCGCGAGAAGGAATTGATCATCCGCGGCGGCGTCAACATTTCGCCGGTCGAGATCGACAGCTGCCTGATGCAATGCGCCGAGGTGATCGAGGCCGCGACCGTCGGCGTGCCGGATGCGGTCTACGGCGAGGAAGTCGTGAGCTACGTCGTCGCGCGGCCGGGCGCGAAACTGGATACCGACGAACTGCTGCGTTACTGCGGCACCGTGCTGCCGGCGTTCAAGGCGCCGAAACGGATCGTGGTGAGCGCATCGCTGCCGAAGACCGAGCGCGGGAAGCTCGACCGCCGCGCGCTGGCGGAGCGGTGGAGTCGCGAGCGGGTGATCTCTTTCGCCCGCAAAGCGGGGGAGGGACGTCTGGGCGGTGGAGGGCTTCGGCCGCGACGCTACGTCACGATGAGGCAAGCTCTCGCTGCAGCCTCCACCGCGCTAACGCGCGGTCCCTGCCGCTACGCGGGTGCGAAGATGACTACCGCCCCGTCCGCGCCAGCGAATGCACCCAGCCCTGCATGCGCGCCTTGGCGTTCTCGATGTCCTTCTTGGAGAAGAAATCCTCCGGCTTGACCTTGTCGACCGGATAGACCGGCCGCAGGAAATCGCTCTCGTAGCCGAACGGCACGGTGGCATCGATGCCCATGCCGCCTTCGAAGCGCGTGTTCGACGCCGTCCATTGCTGCGCGCCGGCCGTCATGCGCTCGGACGGCATGAAGGTCTGGCCGCGGCCGCCGGGGATCGGGTTGAGGATATCGGTCTGCGGGTTCACGCGCGTGGTCAGGCACCACATGATGTCGTCCATCGAATACGGATCGACGTCCTCGCTCACCGCGATGGCGAGCCGCATGCCCTGCGAGCACGACAGCGCGGCGCCGAGGAAGTTGCGCTGCCAGCCTTCGTCGATCTGGTGGCGCTTCTTGACCTGGATGACGCAGCCGCCCCAGTCGGTCATGCAGTACGGGATCACCACGTTCTGCACGATGCCGGGCTGCAGCCGATTGCACAGCTCGTAGATCGCGGCCTCGCGCACCGTGGTGTCGATGTTGTGGTCGTCGAGCATGTGCACGCCGAGCGCGTAGATGATCGGCTTGGTCTTCGGATCGCGCATCGTCACCGCGGTGACGTGGAAGGTCGGCGCCTTGTACGACTTGCCCATGTAGCCGGCCCACTCCGGATGGAAGTGGTGACGGCCTTGCTGGCCGGAGTCCTCCGCCTCCTTGGTCTCGAAGCGGCGGTCGCGCGGATGCACGTAGCCTTCGAGCACCAGTTCGGCATCGGCGAGCGTATAGGCATCGACGGTGCGGCACTTCACCAGGCGGATCGGCGCGCCCTGCACCGCGCCGGCGATGCCGATCTCGTCGCAGCCCATCGGCAGGATGGCGTAGTCGAAGCCCGCGCCGGCGAGCAGCGTGCACGCCGGCGGCACGCCGAAGCACATGGTGATCGGGATCGGCTGATCCTCGGCGTAATATTTGTTCGCCACCTGCCACATGTGCGAGCCGGGCGAAATCTGGAACGTGCCGACATTGCCCCAGCGGAAATTCATGCGGTTATAGCCGAGGTCGGTGCCGCCATCGAACTGGTCGAAGCTGATGCAGCGGATGCCGGAGCCGACGGTGAGCTCGGGCTCGTAGGTGGTGTGCCGGATCGGCACCATGTATTCGTTGACGTCCTTCGGATTCTTGACGATGTGCTGCTGCACCGGCGCGTCGCTCTGCTCGATGATCTCCGGCTTGAGCGGATGCGACAGCGCGTAGGCGAGCTTGCGCACGCGCTCGGCGTCGTCCTTCCAGCCGAACATCTTGTTGATCACCTTGATGTCGCCGAACAGGTTGGTGATCACGCGATGATTGGGCTTGCCCTTGACGTTGTTGAACAGCGCCGGGCAACCGCCATCGAGATGCTTCTGCAGGCCGGTGACCTCCAGATCGGGATCGACCGGCTTGTCGGTCTCGATCAGGTCGCCCTGTGCGCGGAACAGTTCGAGCGCGCTGCGCAGATCGAACGCCTGGTTCGGCGTGGCGGCATGCTTTTCCTTTTCTTTGCGGACTGCCTTTTGCATCGCCTTCTCCTTCGTTGCGGACGAAGCCTGCTCGCAGCAATTTTGCGAGGGTTCCATTGCATAGATATCTAAGTATTATGTGCATAGGATATCAAAAGCTGTCAACGCCGTATGACGCCGCGTCGCCCCCACGAAAAGAAGTCAGTCGCGCGCGCTCGCGACACGGGACTTCTGCCGCCCGCCGAGAGCTCCGGCCATCTGGTGCGCGACGCGCATCGCGCGTTCCAGTGGCTGCTGGAGAAACGCATTGCACCTTACGGCGTGACGCGCGGACAATGGTATTTCCTGCGCGTGCTTTGGATCGAGGACGGATTATCGCAACGCGAACTCTCCGGACGCGTCGGCATGATGGAGCCGACCACGGTGATCGCGCTGCGCAGCATGGAGAAGGCGGGCCTGATCCGCCGCGTGCGCAGCGCCGACGACAAGCGCAAGGCGCAGGTCTGGCTCACCGACAAGGCCAAACGCATGCGCGATGAATTGCTCGGCGTCGCGCGCGGCGTCACCGAGGAAGCGCAGGCGGGAATCAGCGCCAAAGATTTCAAAATCTTCCAGCGCGTCATCGCGCGAATGACCGCGAATCTGGATCGCCACGGGCGCAAATGAGGGCTAACCTCGTCTTGTGTGAGGGAAGAAACACAGGGAGGTTCCCATGGCAGTCAGAACCAGAAATCTGTTTGCGGGACTTGCAACTGCGGCCGTGCTGATCGCCGCTCCGGCCGCGCAAGCAGCAAACGACCGCGGCTCCGTGCAAGGCGTCGTCAACGACGCCTCCGGACAGCCCGTCGTCGGCGCCTTCGTGAAACTGAAGAATGCCGAGCGGCGCCTCACCTTCATGGTCATCAGCCAGG
Source organism: uncultured Alphaproteobacteria bacterium (assembly GCA_963730645.1). Lineage (GTDB taxonomy): Bacteria > Pseudomonadota > Alphaproteobacteria > Rhizobiales > Xanthobacteraceae > BOG-931. The sequence goes on from CAVSSN010000001.1 coordinate 412,290, forward strand.
ACAACGGCCAGTTCCGCGCCACTGACCTGCCCGCCGGCCAATACGTCGTGCAAGGCGTCGGCGGCAACTTCCAGAGCGATGTGTCCGCGCCGCTGAGTGTCACGGCGGGAGCAAGCGCGAAAATCGACGTGGCGCTCACCAAGGCGCGCGGCCCGATGCTGCCGCCGGCATGGCCGCAGCGCATTCCGGAGGCGCAAATCCCCGGCGTCTCCATGGAGCTGCCGGCAGGCGACGGAAAAGACCTCGTCGACGCACGCTGCACCACCTGCCATGACCTCAAGCGTGTCGTCGTCAAGCGCTCCGGCCACGACGACTGGGACCACATCGTCGCCCGCATGCGTGCGCGCATGGTGGCCACGCCGATGCCCGACCTGACCGACGCGGACGCAACGACGATCACGAATTATCTCGCTGCAAACTTCAAGGAAGTGCAGCCCTACGATGCCAACAGCCGCTTGCCGACCGCGTTGCTGCAAGGCAAGGCGCTGCACTATCGCGCGGTGACGTACGATCTCGCCAATCATTTTGCCGAGCCGCACGATGTCGCGTCCGATCCGCAGGGCAATGCCTGGGTGGCGGAGCGCGCCGGCAAGCTCGGCCGCTTCGATCCGAACGGTCTTGAATTCGTCGAGACGAAATTGCCGCCGGGTCCTGCGCCGCCCGATCGTCAAAGCCTCGGCAACCCGCAGATCGACGCGCGCGGAGTGCTCTGGGTGGCCGACGGCCCCAACGGCCGCTGGCTGAGCTTCGACACCAAGACCGAGAAGTTTCTCGCCTTCGCCTGGCCGAAAGGAAAAGGCAACGCCGGCGGAAACAGCATGGCGCTGCATCCCGACGGCACCATCTGGGCGACCGGCGGCAACAAGGAAGCCCGCATGCTCAGCCCGGACAACGTGACGTTCAAGTTCTACCAGTCGCCCAGCGCAAAGGGCGGCAAGGAGCTTCCGGGCGCCTACGGCATCGCGGTCGCCGGCGACGGCTCGGTGTGGTGGGCCGAGGACGAAGCCGACAAGATGGCGCGGGTCGATCCGAAAACGGGAGATATCAGCGAGTACAAGATCCCGTACGAAGGCCACGCCTTCCCGCGCCGCATGAACAGCGATGCCAACGGCGACCTCTGGGTCGCGCTGTGGCTTGCCGGCAAGCTGATGAAGATCGACTACAAGACGAGAGAGATGAAGATATACTCTCCGCCGACGCCGACCGGCGGCAACTACTCGGTGATCGTCGACAAAAAGAACGATCTGGTCTGGGTTTCCGAACACCAGGTCGACAAGATCGCCCGGTTCGATCCGAAGACCGAGGAATGGATCGAATTGCCCCTCCCCGAGTCCGAGTCCGACCCCCGCCGGATCGATATCGATCCGACCAATCCCAACCGCGTCTTCTTTTCCGGCAACACGCCGGGCCGCGTCGGCTTCGTGGAAATTCTGCCGTAGCCGGCGCGGCAATCAAAGGCTGTCGTCATGCGTCACGTGACGCATGACGATTTCCAGCTGCCTTGCGTGCGTGTTCTGTGAGCGAACCTGCAGAGCTATGAGCTGCTCGACGCCTTTTTCTTATGCTTCGTAATCTTCGTCTTCTTTGTTGCCGGCTTCGCGGCGGCGTCCACCGGAGTGGCCTGGCCGCCCTGAGTATAATCGCCGTTCTGGTTCGGCATCGGCGTGGGGAAGTTCATCGGCGCGCCGGCGCCGGCCGATGTGTTGATGGGCTTTTTGTCTGTCGTCTGCGCGAACGTCGCGCCGCCGAGCGCAAACAATGCTGCCGCCGCAACCGGGATCAGAAGTTTCGAAATTTTCATTTTTTTCCTCCAACGCGAGTTGGATGTGATCGCCCCCGAGTGCGCGGGAAGCCGTTCCAACCGTACGCCGGCCGAATCCATTCCCTTGGCGACGCTCGCATTCGCCGCCAGTTTCAATTAGGTCATCTGCCGACGGAAAAGATATGCAGAACGGCGTAAAGTCTGTTCGCAAGCAATATGAGAAAAGTATAAAGCGTTTTCAGAAAATATATTGAGACTATAAATCTGCCGCTGCGCCGCGGAAATTTTTTTCGAGTCCGTCGTGAAGACATTCGACAGGCGCATTCCGCCCGGGCACATCCAGCAAGTTTTTGCGAATGGGGACAGAAGCCGGCGTGCAGACTCAGTGCGGCGGCCTCGCCGCTGGCGCTCGCGAGTTAGAGAAGGGCGGCGAGTGCGCCGCCCTTCTCGTTTGGAGGGATGTGCTTAGCGGCGATGAGCGCGGTAGGATCGCGCGGCGTAGTGGCCAACGGCGTAGCGACGAGCACCGACGTAGCCGCGGGCGTAAGGTCGGCCGACGTAGCCGCGAGCGTAGTAAGGTCGGCCGTAGTAGGGACGGGCATAGTAGGCGGGGGCGTAGGCGTAACCCGGTGCATAGGCGTAGCCGGGAGCGTATCCATAGCCATAGGCCGGTGCATAGGCGTATCCCGGCGCATACCCGTAGCCGTAGCCATAGCCGCAACCATAGCCGCAGCCGTAGGCCCCTGTCGCAGCAATTGCTCCACCGATAATCGCGCCTGCGGCCAGGCCGATGCCCACTCCGCCCCAACCGCGGCCGCGCCATTGCACGGTTTCGGCCGGAACAGACGCGGCGCTCTTCCAAGACGATGGCGGCGCGGTGATCGGCGCCGCAAGCGCTGAATTTGCGAACCATGGCAGGCTGGCGACCAGAAGGACGGCAGCAACTGTCTTCGAAGGCGTCTTCATGCAACTCTCTGAGGTTCGGCCACGCCGGGAATCGGCGCAGGGCATGTTGAAGTGCAACGTTCGTCCAAGCGGAATAGTTCCGGTTGGGATAAGTGCCGGTCTCGCTGGTACAGCAGGGTGGACTTGAACCACCGACCTCCGGTTCCACAGACCGGCGCTCTAACCAACTGAGCTACTGCTGCACGTGCCCGCGGGCGGGCGGAACCTATGGGCAACGCCGCATATTGGCAAGGTTGGCGCGCGCAGGCAAAAGAAAAGCCCGGGCCTAGGCCCGGGCTTCGCTCTGATCACATCAACCCGCAACGCAACATACAAAGGCGTGGATTCAGGAGACCTTGCTGAACGCGCGGCTCATGCCGCTCTTGATCGGCTCGGACGTCTCGGTCGCGACCTTCTGCGCCAGCGCGTTGAGATCCTTGCTCTGCTGGGTGAGGGCCTCGAACTGCTTGCGCGCATGGGCGGTGGACAGTTCGACCATCTCCGACATCGTCTTCACGGCCATCAGCTCGCCGAAATAGTCGAACGCCGAATTGGTGTTCTCGCGCGCAGCTTCGATGACCTTGAGGCCATAATCGGCAGCGCCCTTGGAGGCGGTGGAGTAAGTTGTCTCCATGACGTCCGTCGCCTCTTCGGCAGCGGCCTTCATACGCTCGTAGGTGTCCTTCGCCTGGGCAACGCCCTTCTCCGCAAACTCGCGGAAAGCGGCCGGCATTTCGACCTTCGGCATGTCGAACTTCGGAATTTCGAATTTGGGCATATCAAATACGCCAGCGGTGGGCTTGCTCGTCTTCGGCTTGTTTGCAGTTGTGGCTTCGGCCATGATTCTCGTCCTCGGGTGTGGGGCTATCTCTCAGGTCTCGCGGCCACGTCGCACGAAGCCGCACCTGACATTTCAATTCCGTAGCCGGACGCAGAACACACAAACGGCCCGGAAGCTCTGTTATCTATATAGCAGCGCCCTTAGTGCATTGCAATAGAAAATATTGCATTGCACAAAATAATGAATAAAAGGTTGAAAATACGGCAATATCTTGACCGCCGATGGCCGGAAGCCAAACCACTTGGGCGGCCAATTGTCCGAATCTGGCCGCGTCGCAACATTGGAGGCGCCGCGATCAACGCCCGATAACGCGTCAGCCTCACTCAATCCTGGCCTCAAGGTGGGAATTTGTGGATTCCACATCAAGTCCATCGCGACGGAATTGCGCGCCGCGCGCTGCCAAGGGATTGGAGTAATTAAGGTTATCCTTGCTTGGCGATGCGCTGAGCGGGCTCCGGCGTGGACGCCGCACACGGCGCGGACTATTAAGAATTCCTTAGGCAACCGGGCGGTCGTATGCCGATGCGTGAGTCAGAGTTCGCCTTGCTGCGCGACCCGCGACTTGCGGTCCACGCAACGAGCGCAACGCCGGCATGGCTGTGGTCTGCCGATGCATCGCGGCTGCTGTGGACGAACGCCATCGGGGCGGCCGTGTTCGGCGCGTCGACCGCGGCGAGCGCCGCCGCACTTCGGTTCGACGCCGGAAATCCAGCCGCGGCCCAGATCGCGCGCCTCTCGGCAAACTCTGCCGCACGGCGGCCAGACCCGGCTTGAGCGTCTGCGCGGCTTCGGCGCCGGCTTCGCCCGCATGCTCATTTGCGCCTGTTCGCGTATCGCGCTCGCCGACAAGACGCCGGCCGTCCTCGTCGTAGCAACCGAACCGGCCGGACCGTCTCTGACGCTCGCCGAACGCGTCAAGCGCCTGTTCGCGGGCGACGATCAGCCGCTGGCAGCTGTTCGACGCCGACGGCACGCTGCTGTACGCGATCGCGTCCGCGCAGCCGCGGCTTGCCGGCGCGACGACGCTGTCGGCGCTCGGCATCGAGACGCTCGCTGCCGATGCGCTCGCGAGCGGCCATGCCGCCTCGGGCGCGTTCACGATCGATCGCCTCGGCAGTCAGGCGACGACCGTATTGGTCGTCAGCTTTCCACCACAGCGCAGCGACGCTGCGCAGATCCAACCAGCGCCGCCGTCGGTGGAAACTGCCCCGACCATTGCCCCGCCGCCGGCCGTGGAAGTCATGGCTCCCATCATGGAAATCACGGCTCCCATCGCGGAGTCACGGCTCCCATCGCGGAAGTGCCGCCGGCTGCTTCGCCGGCAATCGAAACGGCTCCGCAGCCGGCGCCGACGCCCCCAAGCGCCGAGCCCGAAGCGCCCGCGAGCGAGCGGCGTCATCCGTTGCGCTTCGTCTGGCAGATGGACGCCGACGGTCACTTCGTCATCGGATCGGACGAATTCATCGAGCTGATGGGCCCGAGCACGACAGCGGCGTTCGGCCGGTCGTGGAACGAGATCGCCGCCGCGCTTGACCTCGATCCCGAGGGCCAGGTCGACCGTGCGCTGGCGACACGCGAGACCTGGAGCGGCATCATCGTGTCGTGGCCGGTCGATGGCACGCACGAGAAATTGCCGGTCGAGCTTTCTGGCCTGCCGGTATTCGATCGCGACCGCAAGTTTCGCGGCTATCGCGGCTTTGGCGTCTGCCGCGACCTCGACCGCATCAATGAGCTGGCGCGCACGCGGCGCACGCGGCCGCTCGGTTTCGTGGCGGCGCCGGCGACTGCGCCGTCGGATGAAATGACCGGCATCGAGTCGCCAACAACCGAGGCCCCAGCCCTGGCCGTCGAACACCCCGATACGGCGCGGGCGTCCTGAACTGACGATCGTTCCGCCGACCGCCAACGTGCTGCCGTTTCGTCCAGCCCCGCCGCCGGCGCCCGCCGAATCGAAAACGCCGAGCCTGAGCCCGGTCGAACGCAAGGCGTTCCGCGAACTGGCACAGGAGCTCACGTCTCGGCTTAAGGGCGATCCATCCGGCGAAACGCCTGCTTCCGACGGAAGCATTTGAAGCCGGCCCGGCCGCAGAAGCGCCACCGGTATACGACACCGCGCAGGCTGCCTCCGAAGCGCCAGCCGAGCCCGCGCCGCAAGACACAGCGCCCGCGCCGCCACTGCCGCGCGGGCTGGCCGAGCTGCCGGTGCTCGATCGCATTCCCGTCGGCGTCCTCGTCTACCGCCACGATTCACTGCTCTATGCCAATCGCGCCTTCCTCGAATGGACCGGCTATGACAGCCTTGCGGCGCTCTCAGACGCCGGGGGCCTCGACAGTCTGTTCGTCGATCCCGCCGCCAATCCGCCGGTCGATTCCGGCGCCGGCACGCCGCTCACAATCGCGAGCCAGAGCGGCGACCGGCTTCCGGTCGAGGGGCGGATGTTCACCGTGCCATGGCTCGGGGAATCCGCGTTGGCGCTCATCGTCGTCAACGGTCATGCCGAGGATCGCCACAAGGCCACCGAACTCGCGCTGCGCGCCGCCGAGACCGACGCACGCGAACTGGAATCCATCCTCGACGCCGCGACCGACGGCGTCGTGGTGCTTGCCCGCGACGGCAAAATCCTTGCGGCGAACCGCAGCGCCGAAACACTGTTCGGCCGCAGCTCCAGCGAACTCGACAATCGCGCGTTCGAGGAATTGTTCGCTCCCGACAGCGAGCGCGCGGCACGCGACTACTTCGATCGCTTCGTCAGCGGTGCAAGCCTGCTCAGCGGCGGCCTCGACGTGACGGCGCGCGTGCGCGATGGCCGTCTTCTTCCGCTGTCGTTGTCGATCGGCCGCCTCAGCAGCGGCGACAAATACTGCGCCGTGTTCCGCGACATCAGCCATTGGAAAAAGATCGAGGAGGAGCTGCGCAGCGCCAAACGCGACGCCCAGAAGACCGCGGTCGCCAAGGCGGAGTTCCTCGCCAAGGTCAGCCACGAAATCCGCACGCCGCTCAACGCCATGACCGGCTTTGCCGAAGTCATGATGGCGGAACGGTTCGGCCCGATCGGCAACGAGCGCTACCGCACCTACCTCAAGGACATCCACGCCTCCGGCAATCACCTCGTCTCGCTGCTCAACGACCTGCTCGATCTCTCCAAGATCGAGGCCGGCAAGCTCGATCTCACCTTCGCCAATGTCAGTCTCAACGAGCTGACCCAGCAATGCGTGGGCATCATGCAACCGCAGGCCAACAAGGAGCGCATCATCATCCGCACCTCGCTCACGCCCGGGCTGCCGCAGGTCGTGGCCGATGCGCGCTCGGTGCGCCAGATCGTGCTCAACCTGTTGTCCAATTCGGTCAAGTTCACCGGCCCCGGCGGCCAGGTGATCGTGTCGACGGCGCTGTCCGACGGCGGCGAAGCGGTGCTGCGCGTGCGCGATACCGGCATCGGCATGAGCGAAAGGGATATCGAGGCTGCGCTCGAACCGTTCCGCCAGACCGCGACATCCGGGAGCTGGGGTTCCGGCGGCACCGGCCTCGGCCTGCCGCTGACCAAGGCGCTGGCGGAAGCCAACCGCGCCAGCTTCAGCATCAGGAGCGCGCCCAATGCCGGCACCCTGGTCGAGGTCGCCTTCCCGCCGACGCGGGTATTGGCCGAATAGACGGCCGCCGTTTTGTCGTCGGGCGGTCTGTCGGTATAGTCCCGCCTTCACACTCCCCCAACAAGCCGGCTTCCGGCCACGGCGGCTGCGGCCACCTCTTCTTGAAAGCGCCCCTTGAACGTCACACCTTCAGCCGCTGACGCGGCTCCTGCGAAGCGATCCTTCGCAGCAATGCGCCATCCGGGCTTCCGCGCCCAGTTCTTCACTTACGTGCTGGCGATGATGGCCGACAACATCGAGCACGTCATCAGCTACTGGGTGGTGTTTCAGAAATTCCATTCCCCGGCGCTCGCGGGCTTCGCGGTGATTTCGCATTGGCTGCCGTTCCTGATGTTCTCGGTCGCTTCCGGCGCGCTTGCCGACCGCGTCGATCCGCGCCGCCTCATCCAATGCGGCATGGCGCTGTTCATCATCGCTTCGCTCGGCTGGGGTTATTTCTTCATCACCGGCACCCTGCAGATGTGGCACGCCATGGTGCTGTTGGTGATCCACGGCTGCGCCGGCGTGCTGTGGCAGACCCCGAACCAGCTTCTGCTCTACGATATCGTCGGCCCCGCCGAGCTGATGAGCGCGGTGCGGCTCAACGCCGTCGCACGCTATATCGGCGTGCTGATTGGTCCGGCCGTGGGCGGCATCATCCTGCTGGCGCTCGGGCCTGCACACGGCATCCTGCTCAATACCGTGTTTTATCTGCCGCTCGTGCTGTGGCTGGTGAAAGCGCCCTATGGCCCGCGATTTCGCACCGGCGCGCCGCCGCCTCAGCGGGCGGTGCGCGGCCTCGCCGACATCGTGCAGGCCGCGCGCGGGATCGCGGGGTACCCTGTCATCGTCTCCATGACGCTGCTGGCAGGCTGCTCGTCGTTTTTGATCGGCAGCGGCTACGGCGCTCAGATGCCGAACTTCGCCCAGGATCTCGGCCACGGCGATCCTGGCGTGTCCTACAGCCTGCTGCTCGCGGCCGACGCCGCCGGTGCGCTGCTTGCCGGCCTGGTGCTCGAAGGCCGCGGCCTCCTCGTCGCGAGGCCTCGCACCGCCATCGTTCTGGCGATGCTGTGGTGCATCGCCCTGACCGGGTTTGCCCTCGCGACGAACTATGCGCTCGCATTGGCGCTGCTGTTCACCGCCGGCTTTTTCGAGCTGTCATTCAACGCCATAGCGCAGACCTTGGTCCAACTTAATGCACCCCCCGGTATGCGCGGCCGCGTCCTTGGCTTGTTCAATATGGCGAGCCTTGGGCTGCGCGCATTCAGCGGCGTTTCCATCGGGCTGCTCGGCAGCTTCATCGGAGTGCACTGGTCGCTGGCACTCTCCGCCCTCGTCATGCTGGCGATCTCGGGCGCGCTTCTCGCCCTGCCGTAGCCGATCACGTTATCGCCACCGCATACGCATCGCTGCAGGAATCGGATAATGTGAGCGGCGGCGGAGCTAGCGCTGCCCTCCGGCGGCGCGCCCGCACCGAGGTCCATCATGCGCATCGCAACGGTGCTGACGTCGATCCTTCTCGCGCTGGCGCCGCTCGCGGCGGTCGCGGCCGAGAAGGTCGATCTGCTGCTGGTCCTGGCGGCGGACGTGTCGCGCAGTGTTGACGCGCGAGAAGTTCCAGCTTCAGCGCGACGGCTACGCCGCCGCCGTCTCCAATCCACGCGTGCTCGATGCCATCCGCTCCGGCCGCAACGGCCGCATCGGCATGATGTTCGTCGAATGGTCGGGCGTCGGCTCGCAACGCGTGGTGATCGATTGGACTTTGGTCGGCGGCGCCGACGCTGCCAAAGGCTTCGGCGACCGCCTGATCGAGGCGCCGCGCTCGTTCGCGGACCGCACGTCGATCAGCGGCGCACTCGAGTTCTCGATGGCGCAGCTCGAGCGCGCGCCGTTCGAGTCGACGCGCCGGACCATCGATGTCTCCGGCGACGGCACCAACAATGCCGGCCGCGACGTCGCGCTGATGCGCGACGAGGCCGTCGCCAAAGGCATCACCATCAACGGCCTGGTGATCCTCAGCGAAAATCCGATGTCGTGGAATCCCGACCACACCAATCCGCCCGGCGGGCTCGATGCCTATTATCGCAACAACGTCATCGGCGGCCCGGGCGCCTTCGTGATGGTGGCGAAGAATTTCGAGACATTCGGCCAGGCCATCATCAGCAAGCTGATCGCGGAGGTCGCGCGGGCGCCCGACCCGTCGCGCCGGCACGCATCCGCGCGCTGAAAAGCGGCCGACGTCGCGCATAATTCCTCAACAGCGGCGCGGACTTACGCGGTGACTGATTGCGGCCTTGAAAGCGACACAGAGCCCGGCCAATGGTTGCGGCTTCATTGCCGGTCTGTATAGTCGACTGGTTCCGCAAATATCGGAAACGCGTCCTGTGCCCGCGGCTACTGGGTTGAAACGCCTCGTCATTGCCGTCACCGCCGTCGTTGCGGCCGGATTCGTCATTCTGGTCGCGCTGGCCTTTCTCATCCCGGCCGATTCCGTGCGCGACGCGGTAAAAAATGAGATCCACGCCGTGACCGGGCTCGACCCGATGCTGCGCGGCGACGTTTCGGTCTCGCTGTTTCCTTCCGGCGCGGTGACCTTCGACGACGTCGTGCTCGGTGACGATCGCACCGGACAACCGGCCGTCATGGCCCAACAACTCAAAGCCCATTTGCGCTACTTCCCGTTGCTCGCCGGCCGGATCGAGATCGCCGACGTGACGCTGGTGCGGCCGATCATCGCCGTCAATTTCCTGCCGAACCGGCAATCGAACTGGTCGACGCTGATCGAGGCGCTCACGCTCGGCCTGCAGCCGAACCGGGACCGCACCGCTTCGTTCTCCGAAATACGCATCACCGATGGCACCATCCTCGTGCGCGACGGCACAGGCACAGACGAACGCATCTCCAATGTTGAGCTTTCGATTGCGTGGCCATCGATCTCCAACAGCTTCGGCGCCACCGGCCACTTCGTGTGGCGCGACGAGCCGGTCGACGCCAGCATCACGCTGACCGATTTCCTTGCGGCGCTGAGCGGCGATCGCTCCGGCGTCAAGCTGCGGCTGACCTCGGCGCCGCTCAAGCTCGCGTTCGACGGCGCGGCGAGCTACCGGCCGACCTTCAAGGTCGAAGGCACGCTGGCGGCGGATTCGGCCTCCTTGCGTGACGCCATGCGCTGGACCGGCGGCAAGGCGCTGCCGGTCGGCGGCTTTGGACGATTCGCGCTCAAGGCGCAGACCAAGATCGGCGCCGGCGTGGCCTCGCTCTCCGGCGTCAATGTCGAGCTCGACGGCAACACGGCGGAAGGCGCGCTGACGCTGGCGACCGAGGGCCGCCAATGCGTGCAGGGAACGCTGGCGTCGGATTCACTCGATCTGACGCCATACGTCTCCACCATTCGGCTCATGGCGACGAACGAGCGCAACAATTGGGACGGCTGCCGATCGCGCTTGACGGGCTCAACAATTTCGATCTCGATCTGCGGCTGTCGGCGGCCGCCATGAAGATTGCCACCGCCAAGCTCGGGCGCACCGCGGTGGTGGCGACGATGCGCGCCGGCCGGCTCAACGTCACCATCGGCGAAGCGCAGGCCTTCGGCGGCGCGATCAAGGGCTCGCTCGGCGTCGCCAGCGCCAACGGCGGCGCTGAAGTGTCGTCGCATCTGCAGTTCGCCGATGTCGATCTCGATAGCTGCCTGGGCCAGGTGTTCGGCCTGCACAAGATCGAGGGCCGCGGCAATCTCGCGCGTCAATATCGACGGCTCGGGCGCCTCGGTGCTGGCCTTGACCAGCAACCTCAACGGCACCGCGAGCCTGACCGGCATCGACGGCGCCATCACCGGCCTCAATGTCGAGCAATTGCTGCGCCGGCTCGAGCGCCGGCCGCTGTCGGGCAGCGGTGATTTCCGCAGCGGCCGCACCCCGTTCGACCAGCTCACCGTCATGCTCAAGATCGTGCAGGGCACCGTGTCCGTCGACGACATGCACGTCAGCGGCCCGGCGGTGAAGCTCGCGGTCGGCGGGCAGGCCTCGGTACCGACGCGCGAACTCGACCTCAAGGGCACCGCTACGCTGGTTTCCAGCGCCACTGCGAACGAATTCGAGTTGCCGTTCGTGGTGCAGGGCCGCTGGGATGACCCGATCATGCTGCCCGACCCGCAGAGCCTGATCCGCCGCTCCGGCGCGGCGGCGCCGTTGCTCGACGCGATCAAGGACCGCGCCACGAGCGACGCCGTGCGATCCGCCATCGAGCGCTTCACCGGCGGCGCCCCGCCCGCGATGCCCGGCGCAGGCGAAGTAATCCCAATCGATAACAGCTGGACCGCCGGCGTGTGATGGCGCGGCCGATCGATTATTATCTCCCGGCGCGAATCAGCGCGGGCCTCCGGCCCGCGACGAGGCTGGGATGCTCAACCATCTCGTTTGGACCATGGTCAAGGTGGTGATCGCATCGCTGATCGTCGGCACGGTCATGACGCATTTCGGCATCACCACCGAGCACATCATGGCGAAAACCGGCCTCACGACCGAACGGCTCGAGGAGCTGGCGCGCCAGGGGCTCGCCTGGGCGCTGCCGAACCTGCTGGTCGGCTCGCTCGTCATCGTGCCGGTGTGGTTTTTGTTCTACATCCTGCGGCCGCCGCGCAAAATCCGAGATTGATTGCGCCGATACCCGGCATCATTGCCCGATGTGCGCGCGCATCGAATTCGTTGAGTTTCGAGAACAGCGAGGCGATCACGACCACGATGCCGACCGCGCCGATCATGATGGTGCACACCGCGTTGATCTCCGGCTTCACGCCAAGCCGCACCTGCGGAATAGATGCGGATCGGCAGCGTGGTGGCGCCGGGGCCGGTGGTGAAGCTCGCGATGACGAGGTCGTCGAGCGAGAGCGCGAAGGCGAGCATCCAGCCGGCGGCGATCGCCGGCGCGATCAGCGGCAGCGTCACGGAGAGAAAGGTGCGCAGCGGCGGCGCGCCGAGATCCATCGCCGCCTCTTCCAGGCTGCGGTCGAAATCGACGAGGCGCGACTGCACGATCACGGTGACGAAGCACATGGTGACGGAGGTGTGCGCGATGGTCACGGTCCAGAAGCCGCGGTCGACCGCGAAGGCGACGAACAGCAGCAGCAGCGACAGCCCGGTGATGACCTCGGGCATCACCAGCGGCGCGTAGATCATCGCGGAGAACAGCATCCGCCCGCCGAAGCGGCCGAGGCGCACCAGCACGAACGCGGCGAGCGTGCCGAGCACCGTCGCCGCAGTGGCCGACAGGAACGCGATGCGGATGCTGATCCAGGCGGAATCGAGCAGCGCCGCATCTTCGGCAAGCTCGGCGTACCAGCGCGTCGACCAGCCGCCCCATACCGCGACGAGCTGCGAGGCATTGAACGAATAGATCACCAGGACGACGATCGGCAGATAGAGGAACACGATGCCGAGCACGACCGAGACGATATTGAACCACGTGATCCTGCGCATGGTTCAGCTCCGCTCCACCGCGCGCATGGCCTGGTGCTGGTAGATCACGATTGGCGGGATCAGCAGGCACAGCAGCGCAATGGCGACGGCGGACGCCACCGGCCAATCCTTGTTGCCGAAAAATTCGGTCCAGATCGTCTGCCCGATCATCAGCGTGTTCGACCCGCCGAGCAGATCCGGGATGACGAACTCGCCGACGATCGGAATGAAGCAGAGCAGCGCGCCCGCCAGCATCCCGGACAGCGACAGCGGAAACGTCACCAGCCAGAACGCCTTCCAGCGCCGGCAGCCGAGATCGGCGGCGGCCTCGAGCAGCGAGTCGTCCATTTTTTCCAGCGTCGCGTAGAGCGGCAGCACCATGAACGGCAGATAGGAATAGACGATGCCGATATAGATCGCGGTGTCGGTCGAGAGCCACACCGGCGGCTCGTCGACGATGCGCAGCGCCACCAGCGCCTGATTGAGCAGGCCGTCGCGCTGCAGGATGTTCATCCAGGCGTAGATGCGGATCAGGAACGAGGTCCAGAACGGCAGCATGATCAGCAGCACGAGGAAGCCCTGCAGCCGCTGCGGCATGCGCGCGATGCCATAGGCGATCGGATAGCCGATCACGAGCAGCAGCAGCGTCGAGAGCGCCGCGATCTGCAGGCTCTTGAGATAGGACAAGAGATAGATCGGGTCGCGTGCGCAGCGAGACGTAATTGTCGAGCGAAAGGCCGGAAATGAAATTCTTGATGCCCTGCAAGCCCTCGGAAAGTTCGAGCACCGGCGTATAGGGCGGCTGCGCGATCGCAGTCTGCGACAGGCTGATCTTGAGCACGATCAGGCACGGCACGAGCAGGAAGATCAGCATCCACATGAACGGGATGAAGATGAGGAGCTGCTGCGCGAGCGGCGGATCGTCGGGTCTGACGAACTTCATGTTCGCTCTGTCCCTGCCTGCGCCTCATCGCGTCAGCACGACGCCGGCTTCGGGCGCAAAGCTCAGCCACACCCAGTCGTCGATGGCGACGGCGTGCTCGACCTGGCGGCTCACGTTCGCGACTGCGGCCTTGACGATCGAGCCGTCGGCGATGCGCACCTTGTAGGTTGTAAGGTCGCCGAGATAGCCGACATCGGCGACCTCGCCGACGACGCAATTTTCGGTCTGCTCCGGCTTGTCGCGCGTCAACCGCATCTTCTCCGGCCGCACCGCGACCCACACCGTCGCGCCGGCGTCGGCATCGACCGGCGTCGCAACACGCAGCCGGCCGGCCGGCGTCGCGCTCGATGCTCGTCTTGTCGTCGCCGAGACGGCCCTCGAACAGATTGACGTCGCCGATGAAGTCGGCGACCCAGCGCGAATTCGGCTGCTCGTAGATGTCCGCTGGCGTCGCCACCTGCATGAGCTGGCCGCGGTCCATCACCGCGATGCGGTCGGCGACCGTCATCGCCTCGCTCTGATCGTGGGTGACGATGACGAAGGTCAGCCCGAGCTTGCGCTGCAATTCCATCAGCTCGAACTGCGTCTCCGCGCGCAGCTTCTTGTCGAGCGCCGCCATCGGCTCGTCGAGCAGCAGCACGCGCGGGCGCTTGACCAGCGAACGCGCCAGCGCCACGCGCTGGCGCTGCCCGCCCGAAAGCTGGTGCGGCTTGCGCCGGCCGAGACCTTCGAGCTTCACCAGCGCCAGCATGTCGGCGACGCGCCCGGCGATCTCCGCGCGGCGCAAGCCGTCCTGCTTGAGCCCGAACGCGATGTTGCCCTCGACCGTCAGGTGCGGAAACAACGCGTAGCTCTGGAACATCATGTTGATCGGCCGCCGATACGGCGGCACGCGCGTGATATCGACGCCATCGAGCAGGATGCGGCCGTCGTTCGGCTGCTCGAAGCCGGCGATCATGCGCAGCAACGTGGTCTTGCCGCAGCCCGACGGCCCGAGCAGCGCAAAGAACTCGCCCTGATAGATCTCGAGCGAAAGCCGATCGACCGCCGCGAGGCCGCCGAAGCGCTTGGTCACCGCCTCGACGCGGACCAGCGGCCGCGCGCCAGGCTCGGCCCAGGGCGCAAAGTCGCGTTTCGCTCCGCCAGCCAGCATGCCTCTCCCGCGCACGATCGCGCGCGAATCGGCAGCGCGCATTGCCGCGCCACGCTAACGGCACGCAGGCGAAGGCTCAACAATGCGTTCGCGGGAAAGCGCCGAGGCTGTGCGTTAATTCAGCGCCGCGATCATGGCCGCCGGCGCAGCGCGGCGCGGGGCGCACCGACTTCGAGGAACATCTTGCGCGGCTCGGGACCGTAATAGTCGCCCATCTGCACCACCGCGCGCGGCTCGGCCAGGATCGAAACCAGCCGGTCGTAGATCGCCTTGGCGGAGACCGGCTTGATCAGAAACTCGTTCACGCCAAGCCGCACCGCCTCGATGATGCGCCAGCGCTCGCAATGGCCGCTGAGCATGATGATCGGCACGTCGGGCATCGGGAACACGCCGGGCGAGCGCACGATGCGCACCAGCTCGGCGCCGCTGAGCAGCGGCATTTCCCAGTCGAGGATCACGACGTCGGGCGCGACGGTGCGGATGGAGTCGAGCGCGGCGATGCCGTCGGAGGCTTCGAAAATATCCTTGATGCCGCAATTGACCAGCAGATTGCGGATGACTTTGCGCATGTACAGGTTGTCGTCGACCACCAGCACGCAAAGCGACTGGATCATGCGCTCGATATCTTTTTTCGACAACGAGGATTGCATGCCACGCCGGCCTTCGCGGCTCAATTGCCGCACGATGCCATCAAACCACGCGAGGATTGCAGGCCAGTAAAACCATCATTGAAATTTTTACAAATTGAAGCGAGCCATGTTCGTCCACGCGCGCGCTGCGCCATGGTCACCGCCGCGTTAATTCGATCGCGAAAGTGTGCGCGCTACGGCGTCGCGCCAGCCGGCCCATTTGCGTGCGCGCACGGCCTGTATCCATCCGGGGCTCGAAACGGCGGTCGAGCCGCCACATGGCGGCAAACCCGTCGAGATCGGGCGCAATGCCGGCAGCATGGCCGGCAAGATAGGCAGCGCCGAGCGCCGTCGTTTCCTGAACGACGGGCCGGTCGACCGGCGCCGCCAGGATATCGGCGAGGAACTGCATGGTGATGTCGCTCGCCGTCATGCCGCCGTCGACGCGCAGCACCGTGCGCGCCTGCGCGGCGGCGGGCCAGTCGGCGCGCATCGCCTCGATCAGGTCGCGGGTCTGGTAGCCGACCGCTTCCAGCGCGGCGCGCGCGAGTTCGGCGGCGCCGGTATTGCGCGTGAGGCCATAGAGCGCGCCGCGCGCCTGCGCGTCCCAATATGGCGCGCCGAGGCCGACGAAGGCGGGCACGAGATAGACCTCATCCTGCGCCCGCTGCGGAAAGCGGTCCGACATCGGCGGCGTTCTCGATCAGCTTGAGCCCGTCGCGCAGCCACTGCACCGCGGCGCCCGGCGATGAAGATCGAGCCTTCGAGCGCATAGGTGCGGCGGCCGGCGAACTGGTAGGCGATCGTGGTCAACAGCCGGTTGCGCGAGCGCACCGGATCGGCGCCGGTATTGAGCAGCGCGAAGCAGCCGGTGCCGTAGGTCGATTTCAACATGCCGGGCGAAAAGCAGCCCTGCCCGATGGTCGCGGCCTGCTGATCGCCGGCGATGCCGAGGATGCGGATCGGCCCGCCAAACAGCTCGGGCGCGGTGGTCCCGAACTCCGCGGCGCAATCGTGGACCTGCGGCAGCATGCCGAGCGGCACGCGGAACAGCGCGGCGAGGTCGTTGTCCCAGCGGCCATTGTGGATATCGAACAGCAGCGTGCGCGACGCATTGGTGGCGTCGGTCGCGTGCACCTTGCCGCCGGTGAGCCGCCACAGCAGAAAACTGTCGACCGTGCCGAAGGCGAGCCGGCCGGCGTCCGCCG
This sequence comes from uncultured Alphaproteobacteria bacterium, assembly GCA_963730645.1. Classification (GTDB taxonomy): domain Bacteria; phylum Pseudomonadota; class Alphaproteobacteria; order Rhizobiales; family Xanthobacteraceae; genus BOG-931. The sequence continues at coordinate 428,857 of CAVSSN010000001.1, forward strand.
CCTCGCGCGCGCCCGCGACATGATCGAGCAGCCACGCGATCTTGGTGGCGGAGAAATACGGATCGAGCAGCAGCCCGGTCTTGAGCGCGATCTCATCCTCGTGGCCGGCGCGCCGCAGCGCCGCGCAGGCGTCGGCGGTGCGGCGGTCCTGCCAGACGATGGCGTTGTGGATCGGGCGGCCGCTCGCGCGGTCCCACACGATCGCGGTCTCGCGCTGATTGGTGATGCCGATGGCTGCGATGTCCGCGGCGGCGGCAGGCACCTTCGCCAGCGCCTCGCGCGCGGTCGCGATGACGCGTCGCCCAGATTTCCTCCGGATCGTGCTCGACCCAGCCTGGCTGCGGGAAAATCTGCGTGAACTCGCGCTGCGCCGACGCGACCGGCGCCAGCGCCGCATCGAACACGATGGCGCGCGTCGATGTCGTGCCCTGATCGATGGCGAGGAGGTAGGTCATCGGCGTCACCGCCTTATCGTCTGCGACCGATCATTCTACCGTCATTCCGGAAGCCGCGCAGCGGCTGTCCGGAATCCATAATCACAGCCCGTGCAGAACTTGCACGGCGACAGTGATTATGGATTCCGGGCTCGCCCTTCGGGCGCCCCGGAATGACGGTCAGGACGAGCTCAGTTCACGAAAACAACGTTGCTGTAGCCGGGATCGTTTTCCGGCTTGTAGCTCGAGTACTTGCGCGGCTCCGGGCCGTAATAGTCGCCCTTCTTCACGATGCGCCGCGGGTTGGTGAGAACCGAGACAATGCGCGCGTGCAGCGCCTTCGAGGACACCGGCTTGAGCAGGTATTCGTTGACGCCAAGTTTCACCGACGCGACCACGCGCGAGCGCTCGCCATAGGCGGTGAGCATGATGATCGGCACGTCCGGATACGGGAAGCTGCCGGGCGAACGTACGATGCGCACGAATTCCGGACCGTTCGGGCTCGGCATTTCCCAGTCGAGGATGACAAGGTCCGGGCGGATTTCGCGGATGGCTTCGAGCCCGCTCAGGCCATCGACGGCCTCGTGGATGTCACGCACGCCGATCGCCAGCAGCAGACCGCGCGTCACCTTGCGCATGTTGTGCTCGTCATCGACGACGAGCACCCTGAGCGCCTGTATTTGGCGGGTAATATCGGGGACAGCCGGTTCCATGATACCCTGCAAAATGTACAAATGCACAAGTGCAATTCACACTCCCATAACACCACATGTGCATGAGCTTGGCGTGAAGCCGATCGATAAAATTGTAATCAATTCAATTTTCGTAATGCGCGGACAGGCGCGCGCTTAAATCTTAACGTCCGCCATGAAACGCGCCAGCGTCGCCTTCTGCGCGTCCGATAGCCGCAATCCGAGCTTCGAGCGCCGCCACAGCACGTCGTCGGCGGTCTGCGCCCATTCCTTGGTCATGAGGTAACGCACCTCCGCCGCGGTGAGATCGGCCCCGAAGTTCGTGCCGAGGTCATCGAGCTTCGCCGCCGTTCCGATCACGCGGTCGATACGGGTGCCATACGTGCGCACGAGGCGGCGGGCGAAGTCCTCGCTCAGAAACGGCGAGGTCCTTCGTGTCCGCTCGACCAGCGTCTCGACGCCATCGTAAACGAAATCGCCGCCGGGCAGCGGCGTCTTTGCGGTCCAGGGCCGCGAGCGCGGGAAGAAATGGGCGAGGCGTGACAGCGCAGCTTCGGCAAGACGCCGGTAGGTCGTGATCTTGCCGCCGTAGACCGTCAGGAGCGGCGCCTCGCGGAAGCTGCTCGTCGAGCTTCAGCACGTATTCGCGCCCGACATCCTGCGCCTTGCGCGCACCGTCGTCGTAGAGCGCGCGCACGCCTGCATAGGCCCACACCGTGTCGACGGCGCCGATCGGCGTGCGGAAGTAATCGTTCACCACGGTGCAGAGATAGTTGATGTCCTCGCCGTCCGGCGCGACGGCCGCCGGATCGCCGGCGAAGCCGCGGTCGGTGGTGCCGATCAGCGTGAAGTCGCGCTCGAACGGGATCGTGAACACGATGCGCCGGTCGGCGGCCTGAAGCAGATAGGCGCGGTCGTGGTCGTAAAGCCGGCGCACCACGATGTGGCTGCCCATGTCGAGCCGCACCTGACCTTCCATCGGCTGGCGCACGATGGTCTCGGCGACCGGCCCGACCCAGGGCCCGGCGGCGTTGACGAGTACGCGTGCGGTCACGACGTCGCGCTGGCCATGCGCATTGAGGATCAGCCGCCACTCATCGCTGCGCTCGGCGCGCACGCAGCGCGTGCGCGTGCGGATCACCGCGCCGCGCTCGGCGGCGTCGACCGCGTTGAGCACGACGAGCCGCGCGTCGTCGGCGAGGCAGTCGGAATATTCGTAGCCGTCGTGGAAGCGGCGCTTGAGCGGCTGGCCGGCAGCGTCCGTAATGAGATCGAGAGCGCGCGTGCCCGGAAGGATGTTTCGCCCGCCGATCCAGTCGTAGAGCAGAAGCCCGAACCGTAGCATGGTCGGCGAGCGCCCGCCCTCCTGCAGCGGCAGCACGAAACGCAGCGGCTGGATGAGGTGCGGCGCCATGCGCAGCAGCACTTCGCGCTCGGCGAGCGCCTCGCGCACCAGACGGAACTCGCCGTGCTCGAGATAGCGCAGCCCGCCGTGGACCAGCTTGGACGAGGCCGACGACGTGCCCGAGGCGAGGTCGTTCTGCTCGAACAGCACGACGGAAAGCCCGCGGCCGGCAGCGTCGCGCGCGATGCCGGTCCCGTTAATGCCGCCGCCAATGATGGCGAGATCGAAGTCGGCCACTGATTCTCCTCTTGGTGCAGCATAGTGAAGTCTCGCTCACTGCCTACACCGAGGATGTTGAAAATTGTGTCTTGCCTCGAACCGGAGATCGAGGATGATGGAGCCATGGACTTTCGCGATCGTCACATCGTCATCACCGGCGGAGCCGGCGCGCTCGGAACCGCCATCGTTACGGCGCTGGTCGAGGGCGGGGCCACTTGCCATGTGCCTTGCTTCGACGAGGCCGAGGCGCAGCGATTCCGGCTGCGCGGGCACAAGCAGGTCGTGCTGTCGGTCGCCGGCAATCTGGCCGACGAGGCGGTCGTTGCGCGGCTCTATCAGGGGCTGACGCCACTGTGGGCGTCGATCCACGTCGCAGGCGGCTTCGCCGCCGCTGCGGTGCGCGATACCGGCAAGGCGGCGCTGGCGCAGCAGATCGACATGAATTTCACCAGTTGCTTCCTGTGCTGCCGCGCCGCGGTGAACGCCATGACCGCTACGGGCGGCGGCCGCATCGTCAACGTCGCCGCGCGCCCGGCGCTCGAATGGCGGCTCGGCGCCGGCATGGTCGCCTACGCCGCGAGCAAGGCCGCAGTCGCGGCAATGACGGTCGCGCTCGCCGAGGAAGTCGCAAAGGATGGCATTCTGGTCAACGCGGTCGCGCCCTCGGTGATGGACACGCCCGCCAACCGGCAGGCCATGCCCAAAGCCGATCACGCGGCCTGGCCCAAGGTCGAGGAGGTGGCGGCGACGATCCTGTTCCTCGCCTCGCCGGACAACCGCGTCACCCGCGGCGCCATCGTGCCGGTGTACGGACGGTCGTAGCCGGCCAAGTACGCGCGGCGTGTTCGGTGTTTTAATTGACGATGGAATTCGAGTCGTCATTGCGAGGAGCCCAAAGGGCGACGAAGCAATCCATAACTCCGTGCATAACGGCTGGATTGCTTCGCTATCGCTCGCAATGACGGGCGCCAGTACTTCAACCTAAATGTGTCACGCCCTAGAGGTTGCGTGCCGGCAACCGCTCTGGAACGAGACCTTCCGATACCACGCCGTCGGGCGCGACCACGTCATCGATTTCGTTCAACAACGGTTTCTTGCCTTTCGCGGGGCGCAGCCGGAAATAAAGCTGGGCGCCAATCAGTATCACGCACATCGCGACGAATACGGCGCTGATCGGCCGCTCGATGAACGTACCGAGATCGCCGCGCGAGATCAGCATGGCGCGGCGGAAATTCTCCTCGAAGCGCGGACCGAGCACGAAGCCGAGCAGGATCGGAGCCGGATGAAATCCAAGCCGCAGCAGAACGTAGCCGACAAAACCGATCACCACGACCTCGCCGACCTGGAACATGTCGTTGTTGGCGGCATAGACGCCGATGCAGACGAAGAACAAGGCGCTCGGGTAGAGAAAGCGGTAGGGGATCGTCAGCAACTTTACCCAGACGCCGATCAGCGGCACGTTGAGAAGAACGAGCATGATGTTGCCGATCCAGAAGCTCGCGACCAGTCCCCAGAAAATGTCCGGATGCTGCGAGATGAGTTGCGGCCCCGGAACGATGCCCTGAATCATCAGAGCGCCGAGCAGCAGCGCCATGACGGCGTCACCTGGAATGCCCAGGCTCATGGTGGGGATGAAATCGCCCTGGACTGAAGAGTGCGTGGCCGCTTCCGGACAAGCCACGCCTTCGATCATGCCGGTGCCAAATTTCTCGGGCGTTTTCGAGACCTTTTTCTCCGTCGCATAGGCGACGAACGAAGCAATGGTCGGCCCGGTGCCGGGGATAAGCGCACAAAGGCTGCCGCAGATTGTGCCCCGTAGCATCGGGAAGAACGACCGTTTGAGATCGGCCGCACTTGGCCGCATATCGCGCAGGCGGACGGTCGAGTATTTGGTATTGATCTCCGACGCCTGATTGATGCTGTTCATGAACTCGGCGATGCCGAACAGGCCAAGCGCCAGCGCGATCAGTTCGATGCCGTCGTCGAGTTCCGGCAGGCCCAACGTATAGCGCTCGGCGCCGGTCTCGATATCGCTTCCGACCATGCCCAGGATGAGACCCAGCACGGTCATCGCCACGCCTTTGATCGGCGAACCTCGCGCCAATGTCGAGCCGGCCAACAGGCCCAAAAGCATAAGCGAGCAGACTTCCGCCGGCCCAAATTGCAACGCCGCGCGCACCAGCAATGGCGAGAGGAACACCATTTCGGTGATGCCCCACGACGCGCCGACAAAGGACGCAATCACAGTGACGCCAAGCGCAACGCCCCCTCTGCCCTGCTTGGTCATCGGGAAGCCGTCGAGGCAGGTCACGGCGTGCGGCGGGTGACACGGAAGATTGAGCAGGATCGAGCAGATGGCGCCGCCATATTGCGCGCCGTACATGACGCCGGCCAGCATCAGGATCGCCCCGACCGGCTTCATGCCGAACGTGAGCGGAAGCAGGATCGAAATGGTCGCGAGCGGCCCCATCCCGGGCAGCACGCCGACCATGTTGCCGACCAGCACGCCGACGAAGCACCACATCAAATTGTGCGGTTCCAGCGCGACGCCGAAGCCGTACCAGAGATCTGTCAGTGCGGTTTCGATCACAGCCCTCTCCATTCAAGGATCGGCATCGGCACTTGCAGCAGGTAGGAGAACAGCGAGACGCCGAACACGGTGATTACAGTCGCCAGGACAAGAGCGCCCTTCCACGTCGCCTTTTTGTCACCAAGCGCAGATACAAAAACGCAGGCAAAGGTACCGGGGATCAGCCCCCCTACGCTTCCACAGATGATGAAAAGCACCGGGCCGGCAAGGATGCAGAACCAGCCCCACCATTGCGGATGTTCCGGCAGGATGCGTTCATCCTCGCTCTCGGGCGCGGCAAGGGAAGAGCCGGCGATGATGATTCCGAGAATGACGAGCAGGACGCCCAGGGCCGTCGGCAAGAAGCCGGGGCCCATGTGCATCAAAGTTCCGGTTTTGTAGGACGGCCCCTGTATGGCGACGCCCAGCCCAAACAGAACCATCAAGCCGCCGGCATAAAAATCGCGCTTGCGGGCGAGATGGCGGAGATTACTGATCATCGGCTGCAACGCATCCTCCCGGCCTTACTTGGCCTTTGGATCGTCGCCCCTGCATTTTTTTGTCGTTGGTCCGAGTAGCACAACTTGGTCGAGTGACCTGAAGTTCACACCCTTCACCGTGGCTTGACTTCGGCGGTCATAAAGAACCCCAGCTCGCAAGCGAGACTGGGGTTCATTAACCGGACACGGGGGCGACGGATGTGTCCGATCAATGTCGGCAAATCTACCCGCGATGGCCCGAAATCCCGAATTAAAAAACGGTAATGAATCGTTCCCGCCTCCAAACGGCGAAAACCGCCGGAATCCGACGCTCATTCACCCGCCAGGATTGTTCCACAAGGCAGGGCCGCGTCCGAAAGGCCTCACTCGATCACCTCGTCGGCGCGCGCGAGCAGCGCCGGCGGGACCTCGAGGCCAAGCAATTTGGCGGTCTTGAGATTGATGACCAGCTCGATATTCGCCGCCTGGATGACCAGCAGGCCGGACGTCTGCCCGGGCGTGGAAACACCGGCGTTGTTGACGCCGACGTCGCGCCGCACGCCGCGACGACGGATGCCGTAGCTCATCAAGCCGCCAGCGGCGACAAAATCGCGCTGGGCGTACATTGTCGGCACCGCATCGCGCGCGGCAAGCGCAACGATCTTGTCGAGCCGGCTGTTGATGAACGGATCGGCGCCGATAAGAAGCCCACTCGCGCGCTGCTGAACCAGCTCCGCGAACGCATTGTCGATATCGCTTTCGGTGCCGATATTCAGGACAAGGAGCCGCACGCCGATTTTGCTCGCCGCGTCTTGCGCGTGACCCAACTGGCGCTCTTCGTCCGGGAAATTCGGATTCACAAGCGCGGCAATTGTCACGGCTTTCGGCACCAGCTCGTGCAGCAGCTCAAGCCGTGTCGCCGCCAATGCGGTATCGAGCCGCGGATCGGTATCGCGCGATCGTGGGGCACGCCCGGCGATCACCGACATTGCCGGCACCTGCGCACGGGCGGCAAATGACCATGCCGCTGCGCCGCCGATCAACCCAATGACTTCTCGCCGTTTCATCCGCGCCCCCAAATGATGCGAATCCGCCCGGATAACTGCAATCTATCACATATCACGTTGGCGATCTGTGAACCCGATCACACTAGGCAGAATGGTCGGCTCTTCATTTTGTGCGATGCAAAATCCAGCTTTCGCGGCGGCCCGACGGCGACGCGCCAGTGCCGTCTCAACGATCCAAAATCGATCTCAGCTTGGCGCTCAGCTCGCTGTACGTGAACGGCTTGCCGATCATCTCCACGCCGGCGTCGAGGCGGCCATGATGCACGATGGCGTTGCGCGTGTATCCGGTCGTGAACAATACCTTCAGGCCCGGCCGGCGCCGCGTTGCTTCGTCGGCGAGATCGCGGCCATTCATGCCGCCGGGCATGACCACGTCGGTAAAGAGCAGGTCGACATGGTTAGCCCCGAGCGTCGTGAGTGCGCTCGGCCCGTCCTTGGCTTCCAGCACGCCGTAGCCGAGCTCGACCAGAATTTCGGTCGTATAGCTGCGCAGCGCTTCGTCATCCTCGACGACCAGTATGGTCTCCGCGCCGATCGCGCGCGGCGCTTCCTGGCGTTGTTTCGGGCTTGCCGCGGCATCCTCCTCGCCGAGATGACGGCACAGGTAGATTTTCACGGTCGTGCCTTCGCCGACCTCACTGTAGATTTTGACGTGGCCCCCGGATTGGCGGACGAAGCCATAGACCTGGCTGAGCCCGAGGCCGGTGCCTTTGCCGGTCTCCTTGGTGGTGAAGAAGGGATCGAAGGCGCGTTCGCGCGTCTCCCGGTCCATCCCGGCACCGGTGTCCGCGACCGCGATCATGACGTATTGGCCCGCCTCCACCGGTTCCGCGAGTGAATTGACATAGGACTGATCGAGCGAGCAGTTTGCCGTCTCGATCGTCAGCTTGCCGCCGTTCGGCATCGCGTCGCGGGCATTGAGCGCGAGATTGAGCAGTACATTTTCGAGCTGGTTGAGATCGGCGAAGGTACGCCACAGACCCGCGGCCAGCACGGTTTCGAGCGACACGGCTTCGCCGAGCGTGCGCCGCAGAAAATCGCCGGCGGCGGAGACCACTTTGTTGACGTCGATGACTCGCGGCGCGAGCGCCTGCTGCCGCGAGAACGCCAGCAACCTGCTGGTCAAAGTCGCGGCGCGCTGCGCGCCTTGCAGCGCCATGTCTCTGGCGCGCGTGATCCGCGCTACCGCGGGCGACAGCGGCAATTCCGAAATTTGCCGGCCGATCACATCGAGGCCGCCCATCACGATGGTCAGGAGATTGTTGAAGTCGTGCGCGACGCCACCGGTGAGCTGCCCGACGGCCTCCATTTTCTGTGATTGGCGCAGCGAATCCTCGGCCTTCTTGCGGGCCTCGTTTTCCGCTTCCAGCTCGCGCGTGCGCTCCTTCACCGCCGCTTCGAGCGCTTCGGTGAAATTGCGCAATTCGACCAGCTGGCGCTTGCGCTCGGTGACGTCGACGCTGACGCCCACGACGCGCACCGGCGCTCCGGCCGCATCGTAAAAGATGAGACGACGAGCCTCAATCCAGCGCAACGCCTTGTCGTTCGGCCGCACGATCCGAAAATCGAGTTCGAATTCGCGCGCTTTTTCAGCCATTGCAGTTGCGATCGTATCGCGCAGCCGGATCTGATCCTCGCGGTGAACAGTCGCGATCCAGGTGTCGTAACGGCCGTCGAAACTGTCGAGACCGTACATCGCCAAAGCAGTGGCCGACAGGTGCACGTTCGCCGGTCTTCACCTGCCAGTCGATCACGCCGATGCGACCGATCTGTTCGGCGAAAGCCAGAAGTTCGGCACTTTCGCTGAGACTATCCGCTCGCGGGCTTTCCAACACGACCTAGCCGCCAAGTATCCGTTTGGCTTCAGTCATGGCCTTCAGCTTCCCGAAGGCGGCCTGCCGAGGCAAGTGGTTGAATCCGCAGGAGCTGGTCACGATGGTCTGCTCCGGCGCGAGCCATCCGTACTTGCGGATGCGCGCGGCGACCATTTCGCCGGTCTCGACCTTGGGGTCCTGCACGTCGACCGCGCCGACGCCGAGCTGGCGATTGCCCAGCAGCCCTTCGAAATGCGGCGTCATGTCGTACTCGATCAGGTACGAGCAGCATTCGATCTTGCAGACGAGGTCGGCCTTGTAGCGGCCGGCGTCGAAATAGCGGTGGCCGATCTGCGCGTCGTATTCCTTGCCGACGGCGTAGTTGCCCTGGCAGACGTGGGTCGAGACGTGGATGTCGTCAGGAAGATCCGCGATCGCCATATTGATGGCGTCGACGCCGGCCTGCACTTCGCGGTCTTCGGCCATCGTAAACAGTGGTTCGTCGATCTGGATATGCTTGCAGCCGGCGGCGGCGAGCTCATGAAAATTGTGTCGCAGCAGCTTGCCGAGGTCGGCCATCATCCGGAAAATGTCATTGTAGTACTCGTCATAAGCAACCGCGGCCAGCATATGCGGCCCGGTCATCGTGATCTTGACCGGCCGACGCGTCAGCGCCGACACCGCCTTGAATTCGTCGACCAGACCGAGGTCGATATTTTCCTTTATGGGCCCGCGGCAGGTCGCCGCCGGATGAAACACATTCGGGTCATGGGGCGTGATCGGCTTCGGCTTGGTGCTGCCCTGGAACGCCGGGATGCGCTGCCAGAAATGATTCAGCATGGCATTGGGCGGCGAATGCCGGTTGTGGGTGCGGCGGTGCATCTCGCCGCCGGTCACGACATCGATTCCGGCCAGTTCCTGGTCGAGGATGGCGGCCTCGCCGGCGCGGAACTGGGCGTCGATCATCGCCGCCATCGAGAGCTGGCCGAACGAGACCAGCCGGTCGAGCGACTCGTACCAGTCCGGCACGCTGTAAGCGCCGATCACCGTGGTGGTGTACTTGGGATACAGCTTCATCGAACTCAATCGTCCCGCGCCTTTTGTGACTGTAGCGCCTTTGCCGGAGGCAGGCCCATATAAATCGCTTCGGGGCACAATCCGGGCTAATAGCCCGGCCACAGCCCTGGCGTGGCGAGTTCCAGCAAATGCCCGTCGGGATCGCGGAAGTAGATGCTCTCGCCGCCGCGCGGCCATTTGGTGCGGCCCTCGATCGCGATGTCGGCGTCACGCAGGCGCGCTTCCCAATTGGCAAGCTCGTCGGCCGCGATCGAGAAGGCGATGTGCACCGGGCCGCTGCCGTCGTGCGGCGGGATGGTGCCGCCGCGCATGTGCACGGTCTCAAGCGAATGTCCGCGCGGGAACAGCAGCAGCACGCCGCGCCCGCCGACGTCGTAGGCGGACATCCGCTGGTCGCGATAGATACCGGGAAGGCCGAGAGTCTGTTCGTAGAAAGCGCAGGCGCGCGCGAGGTCGTCGACATAGAGCACGGTTTCGAGCACGCCAAGAAGTTTTGGCATCACCGGTCGCCTCCGCCGCCAACGCGATCGTCAGCCTGAGATCGGAACGACTTCGCGGATCGGCCCGCGCGCCAGCTTGCGCACCGCACTCGCGGCCGCGATCGTGTGATGCTGCGCGTAGTCCTCGTGGTTCTTCTCGATATAGGCGAGGTCGTAGCGGTAGTTCACCATCAGGCCGTACGACTGCTGCAACGCCTTCTCGGACGTGTCGCCCAGCCAGTCGAGCTTTTCCAGCCTCGCGCCGTTGCCGAGATGGAAGCGTGCGACGGCATCGACCGGGAGGCCGCGTTGATTGCGCGCGCGCATGTAGTACCAGGCAGCAGCGCGCAGCAGCGGGTCCTCGATGGCCTCGACGATTTCCGGTACGAGCCACCAATTCTCCGCATCCAGCCCGGCGAGCGCGTCGCGATCTTCTTCGCTCACCGCCATCGACGCCTCGTTGGCGCGCTCGCGCTTGAGCCACGCGGCAAAATTCGGCGCCGGCGACAGCGTGACGAAGACCGACACCCGCGGCAGCTCCCGCGACAGCTCCTCGACCACCTGCTTGATGAGGAAATGACCGAAGCTGACACCGGCAAGGCCGCGCTGGCAATTGGTGATCGAATAGAACACCGCGGTCGTCGCCCGCTCCGGCTCGACCGGCTCGCGCTTGTCGGAGAGGATCGGCGCGATGGCTCCAGGGATTTCGCGGGTGAGCGCAACCTCGACGAAGATCAGCGGCTCGTCGACCAGCGCCGGATGGAAGAAAGCGTAGCAGCGCCGGTCCGGCGGATCGATGCGGCGGCGCAGATCGTCCCAGTCCTGGATTTCGTGCACCGCCTCATAGCGGATGATTTTCGACAAAACGATTGCCGGCGTCGACCAGTCGATGCGGCGCAGCACCAAAAAGCCGCGGTTGAACCAGGATGCGAACAGGTGAACGAAGTCGCTGTCGATGACGCCCAGATCGTCGCGGTGATCCATGGCGTCCAAGAGCTGCTCGCGCATGCGCACCAGCGCGGCGGTTCCGTTCGGCGCAAGATTGAGCCGGCGGAACAGTTCGAGCCGTCTCGGTTCGGCGGCAAGATTCAGTTCCGAAGCGCTCTCGCTATCGGGCGACGCACGCCACGCCGCAATCGCGGAATCGATGCGGGCGTGGTCGTGACCGAACGTGTGCGCCAAGCGCTTCGAAAAAGGCGATGCGCGGACCGATGGTCAGCTCGGCGTATTGCACAAGGATTTCGCGCGCCAGCGCAACGCCCGAGGCCTCGCCCCGGCCCGTCAGCAATTCCTCGCAGAGCTCGATGAGGCTCGCCGAACGTTCATGCGACGGCTCGCGCCGCTCGCGCATGATCAGTGCGCGGCTCCTGTCCGCGATGCTTTGCAGCATTTCCCCGAAGAACGAGGTGTTCACCGAATCGGCCCATCCACTGGTCGCAGCAGAGCTAGTGATGGCGAGCCGCAATGACAAGTTCAAGACGTGCACATGGTCAAGGTTGCACAAGGTATAGACAAATGGGCGGCTGCGGGTCACACAACGGCCGTCGCGGCCGACCGTCATCGCGTCGTCTGGCCGCATCGCGCAAGGAGACGTCCATGCCGGGTCCGTTAACCGGTCTGCGTGTGCTGGAGCTGGCCCGAATTCTGGCCGGACCATGGGCCGGTCAAATTCTGGCCGACCTTGGCGCCGACGTGATCAAGGTCGAGCGCAAGGGCGCCGGCGACGATACCCGCGGCTGGGGCCCGCCATTCGTCGAGGCCGCCGACGGCGGCCATCTCGGCGCCGCCTATTTCCACGGCACCAATCGCGGCAAGCGCTCGATCGAGCTCGACTTCGAGAGCGACGAGGGCCGGCGCATCGTCAAGAAACTGGCGGCGCGCTCGGATGTGCTGATCGAGAATTTCAAGGTCGGCGGCCTTGCCAAGTTCGGTCTCGACTACGCGAGCCTCGCCAAGGACAATCCGCGCCTGATCTATTGCTCGGTGACAGGCTTCGGCCAGACCGGCCCCTACGCGCCGCGCGCCGGCTACGATCTGATGGCGCAGGGCATGGCCGGATTCATGGACCTGACCGGCACCGCCGACGGCGAGCCGACACGCGCCGGCGTGCCGGTGTCCGATATTTTCACCGGCGTCTATTCCGTCGTCGGCATCCTGGCGGCGCTGGCGCGGCGCGAGAAGACCGGACGCGGCGGACTCGTCGACACGGCGCTGGTCGATTCCACGGTCGCCGTGCTCTCCAACCAGGCGCTCAATTATCTGGTCTCGGGAAACGTCCCCAAGCGCATCGGCAATGCGCACGCCAACATCGTGCCCTATCAGGTCTTCCCGGTCGCCGACGGCCACATCATCATCGCGACCGGCAACGACAGCCAGTACGTCAAGCTGTGCAACGTGCTCGGCGCGGCGAACCTCACCGAGGAACCGGCCTACAAGGACAACAAGGGCCGGCTCGCGCATCGCAACGAGCTGGTCGAAAAGCTTTCTGCGCTGACGCAGAAAGGTCAAGCGCGACGACCTTCTGGAAAAACTCGAAGCCGTCGGCGTGCCGGCGGGGCCAATCAACAATCTCGAACAGGTTTTTTCCGACCCGCAGGTGATCCACCGCGGCATGAAGCTCGAACTCGCGAGCGACGCCGCCAAGTCCGGAAAAATCCCGGGCGTGCGCACGCCGATCATGCTCGACGGCGCGCCGATGGCGTCGGAGCACCCCTCCCCGCGTCTCGGCCAGCATACGCGGAAATTTTGAGGGAGATCGGCGAAGGCTGAAGGCGGTTTGCCAAACGCCTCTTGCGTCATCGTCCCGACGACCGGAATGCCATCGCTGCGTGTCAGGCGTGGAATTCACTCAACAGCAACCTCAGCGCCGCTTTGCCCGGCGCGGTTAGCCTCGGTCATGGACTCGAAAAAAATCTCAGAGTGCTCAATCGGACTGGTTCTGCCGGCGCGATAGATCTCCCATCGCCATGGCTTTGGAGGCTGCGCCCTGTTCTTTACGACGACGGAAAAGTCTTCAAGGTCAACCATGGGGAGGGACATTATCACACAATACTACAAATTGGCCGGAAAATATGAACATCCGAAAATAAAATCGAGAAATCTCGCTTGTTTATTATTTTCGAAGTCCCATGTAGAGGGGTACGAAATGTTCTTAATTCTTTTTCCTGAAAGGAAATTACTATGACGGATCCGCAACCGGGCGCCAACGAAACCCCGAAAACCCCCGTGCCTGCCACCCCGCAGCAGCAGAATCAGGGCAATCCGAAGCCCGAACAAGCCGAACGAGCAGCAGAAATAAGCCAGCGTACCCGCATCGAGGGCCCGGCCTAGCGCCGGGCTTTCTTCGTGACTGCGACGAGACGCAACAATTTGCTGTTGAACTGGAAGCCGTAACGAAACTTAGGCGCAAGCTGACGCTGATTTTTAGTGCGTTGCCGGACTGGTGTCTCATCATTCAGAGGGTCCAGAGATGGATAAAATCGAGCTTACCGCCGTGGCGGAACTGTTTGACTTACAGCACCGAAGCGGAACTGTTTTCCGCTGGGAACAGGAATGGCCGCCGCCAACCGCTCGGCTACCGGCGATTTGCGAGCGCGGCCGAGGCCGTTCGTTTTGCAATCGAGGAGCTGCCGCCGCACCTTCTCGTCGGCTCGTATCTCGAAGTCGCTGAAACGAGATACGAGCGAAGCGAAATCCGCCGTTTGTACGATAGCGCCGACTATCCTTTTGTTCGCGGTGCAGCCGTCGCGCTCGCATGATTGCGCGCGACTGAGGCCGCCGCCTCGTCACAAAGCCTGCCGCCTCCTGCCAGCGCTGGATGGCTCGGGCTGCAACGATATCTTCGACATTGGCGAGCTTCATGGCGTCGCGCAAAGGGCGACGGTGTTCGGCCGCACCGGAGCCATGTTGACGCTTACGAGGCATGCTTGGCTTGGAGTAGGATAAGCACGGCGCGAAGTCTTCGGCGCGGCGCGCATTTCGCCCCGAGCGCCGCCGACAGCACCGCGCCGACCGCGACGGAACGGGGAAACGCGATGACCGACAAACGACCGGGGTTGATGCAGTTCGGCGTGTTCTTCAAGAACACCGGGCACCATCTGGCCGCCTGGCGTCATCCGCGCTCGCAGCCGGACGCCGGAATCAACATCCAGCACTATGCCGACTGCGCCCGCACCGCGGAGAAGGCGAGCTTCGATTTTCTGTTCTTCGCCGACAGCGCCGCGGTGCGCAATGTGCCGTTCGAAACGCTGAGCCGGTCGTCGCAATATACCGCCTACTTCGAGCCGACCACGCTGCTCGGAGCCCTCGCCATGGTCACCAAGCACATCGGGCTCGTTTCCACGGCGACCACCAGCTACAACCAGCCCTACCACGTCGCGCGGAAATTCGCTTCGCTCGACCATATCAGCGGCGGGCGCGCCGGCTGGAACGTCGTCACCTCGGGCAACGAGGCCGAGGCCTACAATTTCGGTCTCGACGAGCATTACGAGCACGACGAGCGCTATCGGCGCGCGCACGAGTTCGTGCAGGTGGTGCAGAGCCTGTGGGACAGCTGGGACGACGACGCGTTTCTCTACGACCGCGAGCAAGGCCGCTTCTTCGATCCCGAACCGGGTCCACATGCTCAATCACGCGGGCAAGTACTACAAGGTTCGCGGCCCGCTCAATATTCCGCGTCCGCCGCAGGGCTACCCGGTGATCTTCCAGGCCGGCATCTCCGAGGCCGGCCGCGAATTGGCGGCGGCCACCGCCGAAGGCGTGTTCTCCGGCGAACTGACGGTCGAACGCTCGCAAGCCCATTATTCCGACATCAAGAAACGGATGAGCCGCTACGGGCGCTCGCCGGACCATTTGAAGATTATGCCCGGCTGCACGGTGGTCTGCGCCCCGACCGAAGCGGAGGTCAAGGACAAGGAAGATTACCTCGCTTCGCTGATCCATCCGACCGTCGGGCGCGAATACATCGCCACGCTGACGCGTATGGATCTGTCGGACTGCGCGCCGGACGATCCGTTGCCGGATCGCCCCGCAAAGTCCGCGTCCGGCATCGGCGACAGCGTCCGGGCGTTGGCCAGCCGCGAGAACCTGACGATCCGCCAGCTTTATGAGCGGCTCGCCGGATCGCACGGCAAGCTGACCTTGCGCGGCACGCCGTCGCAAATCGCCGATCAAATGCAGGAATGGTTCGACAACCGCGCCTGCGACGGCTTCATCGTGCAGCCGTCCTTCATGCCCGGCGACCTGGACGATGTGGCCGAATTGCTCGTGCCCGAACTGCAGCATCGCGGTCTGACGCGCGTCGGCTATGCAGGCGCCTACCTTGCGCGAGAATCTGGGCCTGCTGCGGCCGCCGAGCCGCTACAGCCAGCCTGCCGGCATCCGCGCCGCGCAGGGCGGGTGAGCCCGCCCGTTCGCTACAGCGCCTTCCCCGCCTCCTGCCAGCGCTGCGTCGCGCTCGGGCTGGCGACGATGTCGTCGACATTGGCGAGCTTGACGCGGTCGCGCAGCAATCCCTTGTAGAAATCGGCCTTCGACACCGGCGGCACGTCGGCGATGATGGTCCAGCTTTCGCCGCCGTCGAGGCTCTCGAACACCTGGCCGTCGGTGTCGACGGCGTGGAGCGAATAGCCGTCCTTGTGCGCCTCGATGGTCAGCGCGGAAAACAGCGCGCGCTGGCCGTTCGGCAGGCCGCCGAGGAGCCGCTCCCAGGTTTTTCCTGCGTCGCGGCTGCGGAAAATCTTTCCGCGCGCGCGGCCTAGCTCGTACCAATGCACCGGCCAGCCGACGCCGGCCGACATGAACATGAGATCGGGCTGATCGGGATGGATGACGACGGCGTCGGGATAGTTGGCATCGGCCGGCATTTTCATTTTCCGCCAGGTCGCGCCGCCGTCCTCGCTCGCCATCATGCCGACGATGCCGTTGGCGATGATGATGCGGCCGGGCCGCGCCGGATGCACCAGGATGCGGTGAATGTCGCACTCGCGCGGGTCGGGATCGACCGGTAGCTCGGTGAAGCTCGCGCCGAAATCGTCCGACACCTGCAGCGAACCGATCTCGACGCCGACCCACAGCCGGTCGCCGTCGAGCACGATGTCCTTGATGTGGCCGATGCGCGGCGGCGGCGGGAAGCTCCAGTGCGGCACCGATTTGGCGTCGCGAAGCGCCGGCAGCTCGCGCCACGACTTGCCCTTGTCCTCGCTGACGTAGAGATGCGCCGGCAGCGCGCCGGCGAATACGACCTCGCGGCCCTGCAGGCGGCCGGCGCGCGTCGACCAGAACTCATGATGCGCAAGGCCGTCGTTGACCCAGGTCCACTTCATGCCGCCGTCGTCGCTGCGCGCCATGCCGACGCCGCGCGTCGAGGCGAACAGCGTGCCGTCCTCGAGCGCGGTCACGCCGGAGACGAACACGCCCTGCAAGGCGCGGTGCTTGACCGTCCAGCCGCGCTCCGGACTTCGCCAGCAGCGCGACGCCATCGACCGTGCCGACCAGAATCGTGTCGGAGGCGCGCCTGCGCGCGCTGGATATTGGTTCCGCCGTTCGAGAGCAGGATCATCTCTGAGCGCCCATTGCTGGATTGCGAGGCCACAGCATAGTCTGCTTGCACTGCGCTGAACACAGATCCGGGAGGATGACGCATGCTCTTTGGCGGCTGCAACTGCATCACGGACGCCTCGACCTTCGGCTCGCTCTGCACCGGCGGCGCGGGCTTTGTCACCGCCATGATGGCGGCGCTGTCGGCCGGCGCGCGGACGGCCGAGGCAAGGCCGCTCGGCCGCAGCGTGCCCGAGGTCGACCGGCTGGCGGTGCGGATCGTCACCGACAACATCGTCATCCAGTTCGTGCCGAACCGAGAAGCGCGACGGCCTCACCATCGAGCGCCGCGTCCGGCAATACCACACCCGATCGTCCGCCGCGCGCCGCGCTCAACGGCGAGTGGGGCCTGTCGATGCACGCGCAATCGCAGCGCGGCGGCGAGACGCGAAACGTACTGGTCGATTTCGGCTACACGCCCGAGGTGCTCAACAACAACATGTCGATCCTCAAGATCGATCCCTCGATCTTCGATGCGATGGTACTGAGCCACGGCCATTACGATCATTTCGGCGGCATGACCGGCTTTCTCAACGCCACCAAGGGCAGGCTCAAAGAGCAAGCTGCCGTTCTACGTCGGCGGCGAGGACGCGTTCTGCCTCCGCAAGAATGCCGGCGGCAATTTCGGCGCGCTGGACCGCAGCGCGATCATGGACGCCGACCTCGCGCTGATGCTGTCGGAAGGCCCCGCCATCGTCGCCGATCACGCCTTCACCACCGGACGGATCGGTCAGACTTCGTTCGAGAAGCCGCTGCAGCCGACGCAGGAGATCGTCGGCATCTTCGACGGCTTCGGCTGCTATCCCGGAAAAAATGCCGGCGTGCGAAGAACGTCGGGCAATACATTCCCGACGATTTCGACCACGAGATCGGCGACGGTCTATATGGTCAAAGGCAAGGGCCTCGTCGTGCTCACCTCATGCAGCCATCGCGGCGTGATCAATACGGTCAAGGCGGCGCAGAAAGCCTCCGGCATCGACAAGGTGCACGCGGTGATCGGCGGCTTCCACATCGTGCCGCCGCTTGAACGATGACTACATCCGCAAGACCATCGAGGCGTTCAAGGAGATCGATCCCGACCTACCTGATCCCGGCGCACTGCACCGGCGACCGGTTCTACGACCTTGCGCGCGAGGCCATGGGCGACAAGGTGATCCACTCGGCGGTGGGGACGCGGTTCGTTTTCGAGGCGTAGACCGCGCCGCGTCGACAGTGGCGGCTGCTGTGCCCGGCCCCATCACGAGATCGGAGAACCAGGTCGCGATGCCGGGAAAAACGCACATGATCACCACCGCGATCATCATCAGCGCGACGAACGGCATCACGCCCCAGATCACGTCGCGCAGCGGAATGTCCGGCGCGATGTTCTTGATGACGAACAGGTTCAGACCCGACCGGCGGGTGAATCAGCCCCATCTCCATCACGATCGTCATGATCACGCCGAACCAGATCAGATCGAAGCCCGCGGCCTTGAGCGGCGGCAGGATGATCGGCGCGGTCATCAGGATGATCGACACCGGCGGCAGGAAGAAGCCGAGCACGACGACGATCAGACAGGATCGCGAACAGCAGCACCCAGCGCGACAGGTGCAGTTCGACGATCCACTGCGCCGTCGACTGGCTGATGTGCAGATAGCTCATCACGTAGGAATAAAGCAGCGACATGCCGATGATGAGCATCAGCATGGTCGATTCGCGCAGCGTCGAGACCAGGATCGGCTCGAGCTCGCGCGGCGACCACACGCTGTAGATGCCGGCGATCAGCGACGAGCGCCAGCACCGCGCCGAGCCCGGCGGTCTCCGACGGCGTGGCATAGCCGCCATAGAGCGCGATCATCACGCCGGTCAGCAGGATGACGAACGGCAGCACGCGCGGCAGCAGCGCGAACTTGTCGCGCACGGACAGCGTGTCCTCGCGCAGCAGCTCCGAAGTGCGCGCCGGTGCGTTCGTAGACGCGCCTTGGCGCGGCGCTGAATTCGCGGCGGAAGTGCCACATCGCATAGCCCGCAAACAGCGCCACCAGCAGCAGCGCCGGCCCGATCGCGGCGAGGAACAGCCGGCCGAGCGACTGCTCGGCCGCGACCGCATAGAGGATCATCGTGATCGAGGGCGGCAGCAGGATGCCGAGCGTGCCGCCGGCGGCGATGATGCCGGCCGCAAAGCCGCCGGAATAGCCGCGCTTGCGCATCTCCGGAATGCCGGCCGAGCCGATCGCCGAGCAGGTCGCGGGCGAGGAGCCGGCCATCGCCGCGAACAGCGCGCAGGCGAAGACGTTGGCGATGCCGAGCCCGCCGGGAATGCGATGCATCCAGGCATGCAGCGCGCCGTAGAGGTCCTGCCCGGCGCGCGAGCGGCCGATCGCGGAGCCCTTGAGGATGAACAGCGGAATCGACAGCAGCGTGATCGACGCCATCTCCTCGTAGACATTCTGCGTGATGGTATCGACCGAGGATGCCGGCATGAACACGATCATGAACAGCGGTCGCGACCGCGCCGAGCGCGAACGCGATCGGCATGCCGGCGAACATCACGAGCAAGCGTCGACGCGCCGTAGAGCAGCCCGATCGACAGACGTCGTCATGCTGCGGCCTGATCGCGGTCGCAGTTGGCCGACGACCTGCAGCAGCAACTGAACGCTGAGCAGCGTCATGCCCGACGGTCATCAGCGAATAGGGAATCCACAGCGGCGGCCCCCAGGTCGAGCCCGAGTGATAGTTCTCGATCCAGGCCTCTTCGAGCAGGGTCCAGGATTTCCAGGCGAAATAGGCGCAGAACACCAGGCTCGCGATGTCGACCAGCGAATTGGCGCACGCGGTTCGCCCCGCCGGCAGCAGGATCGACGATCGCTTCGATGCGCGACGTGACCGCGCCGCGCCTGGATCGCCGCCGACGACATGAACACCGCGCCGACGATCAGGAACACCGACAGCTCGTCCTGCCAGTCGGTCGAGAGATGAAAGAAGTAGCGTGACGAGCACGCTGTAGGTCAGCACGCAGCGCTGCGATGACCAGCGCGATCGACGACACGATCACGATAAGCGTGTTGATCGGCGCAAGGGCGCGAGCGACGCCAGCTCGGCGTCAACCGGCGCCGCCAGCCTCTCGGTCTCGACGTTCGTCGAGGCCGTGCCAGCATCACCGTGATCTCGACGCCGATCAGGAGACGTGGACGCCTTCGGCGAGCTTGAGCAGTTCGGCCGAGAGCGCAGTCTTGCTCGCGTAGTCCTTCCACGCGGTATCGCGGGCGATGGCGCGCCACTTGTCGACGGTCGCCTCGTCGAGGTCGGCGACCTTGGCGCCTTTCTTGGAGTAGACCTCGGCGACCTTCTCGTCGTCGGCCATCGCCTCCTCGGTGCCGAATTTCTCCAGTTCCGCGCCGAGCGCCATGATGACGTCCTGCTGCTCCTTGGTCAGCTTGTCGAAGATCTGCTTCGACATGATCAGCGGCTCGAGCATGAACCAGTAGGACTTGCCGCGGCCGGTGGTCAGGCTCTTGGCCACTTCTTCCAGCCGGAACGAGATCAGGCTGGTCGAGGACGTGATCGCGGCGTCGCAGGCGCCGGTCTGCATCGCGGCATAGAGCTCGTTCGACGGCGTCGACAGCGTCGTCGCGCCGGCGGCCTGCAGCATCATGTCCATCTCGCGGCTGCCGCCGCGGATCTTCAGGCCCTTGGCATCTTCCGGGTTGACGATCGGGGTGCCGCGGCTGGCGACGCCGCCGGCCTGCCAGATCCACGACAGGATGATGACGTTCTTCTCGGCGAGGAACGCGCTGAATTTCTGCCCGACCGGCGAGGTCTTCCAGGCCGCGCCCTGCTTGTAGGAACTCACCAGGCCCGGCATCAGCCCGATGTTGAGTTCGGGAAACTCGCCGCCCGCGTAGGAGATCGGATAGAGGCTGACGTCGAGCGCGCCTTTGCGCACGGCGGAGAACTGCGCGACCGTCTTCATCAGCGAGGAATTCGGATAGACCTGACCCGTCGAGCGCGCCGTTGGTGCGCTTTTCGAGTTCGCGCGGCGAACTTCCGGCACAGCCGGTCGCGGAAGTCGCCTTCGTCGATGGTGCCGCCGGGGAACTGGTGCGAAATCTTGAGCGTCTGGACCGGCGCGGCCGACCCCATGCGGGTTGCGGCGATCAAGGCGGGTGCGGCAAGCGCAGTGCTGAGAAGATTGCGGCGGCTGAGCATAATTTCCTCCATTTCGGCTGCGATTTCAGGAACTTGAACACAGCCGCGCTTCGTCGTGTGGCGACCCTATACCTTATAGGAAACAAATGCTCCGCGGCAAAATTCCTCACCTCGGCGGCGATGAAGCCGGCCCCGGCGTACTCGCCCGACGCGGGTTGCCGCAGAGGTTAAGCTGGACGCCGACCGCAAAGGCATGAAGAATAATTTTTTCGTCCGTCCCGCCTTCACCTCTTTCACCCACCCATAAAGCCGGAAACCCATGGCCCGCGTCTCCTACATCGAAGAAAAGGACCATCCGGAGCTGGCCGAGCTGATGGGCGTCCTGCGCTCGGGCCGGCGCGGCGTGCTGATCAATGTCTACAAGCTGCTGCTGCACTGCCCGCCGCTGGCGGAGGCATGGTTCAACCTGATCGGCACGGCGCGCTGGAAGACCGAGCTCGACGGCAGGCTGCGCGAGATCGCCATCATCCGCGTCGGCTACCTCAATCGCGTCGCCTACGTGGTCAAGCAGCACGTGCCGCTGCTCGCCATCCCCGAAGGACTGACCATGGCGGAATGCGACGCGCTCGCCGACTGGCGCACCTCGAAATACTTCAACGCGCGCGAGCGCGCGGCGCTCGCCTACACCGACGCCATGACCACCGAGATTCGCGTTCCGGATGCCGTGTTCAACGACCTCAAACCGCATTTCAACGAGCGCCAGATCGTCGAATTGACCGTGCTGATCGGGACCTACAACATGCACACCCGCGTGTTCCAGGCGCTCCAGATCGACCCGGGAACGCGCATCACACCTGAAGCGGGACCCGCCCGCATCCCATGCCGTCATCGAAATCTTGCTGGTCGTCGAAGACGACCGTTTCCTGCGCATCGTGCCGCTCGTGCTCGATCCCGATGCGAGCCGCGAGCGCTACGCGGCCTATGCCGATTTTTTCGCCCACGACGATCCCGATTTCGACGGCTGGTGCGCGCGCATTCGCACGGACAGCGCCGGGCTCTATCCGGCCGAGGTGCGTCTCGTCGAAACACAGGACGAGTTGCGCGCCAACCTCGCCGATTGCACCGCGCTGATCGTCGAAGGCCTCTCGGTCGGCGCCGGCGAGCTCGCCGCTGCGCCCCGCCTCAAGGCGGTGCAGAAATACGGCGTCGACCTGCGCCGCATCGACACCGCCGCCTGCGCAGCGCGCGGCATCCCGGTGCTTTCCATCCGCCGCCGCGCCAATATCGCCTGCGCCGAACTCGCGCTGACGCTGATGCTGATGCTGTCGCGGCGCGTCAACGAGTTGCAGGGCCGCATCACCGTCGAGCGCCTCGCGGAGATCGGTTTTCCCTACAAGCCGTATGACCGCCGCCACACGCCCAATTCCAATTGGGGCCGCGTGCCCGGCTTGCAAATTCTCTACAACAAAACGGTCGGCATCGTCGGCCTCGGCGAGATCGGCCGCGAATTCGCGCTGCGCGCCGCGGCGTTCGGCATGCGTATTCTTTACACCCAGCGCAATCGCCTGCCCGAGGCGGTGGAGCAGCAATTCAACGCCAGCTACCGGCCGATGGACGCCATGCTCGCCGAATGCGACTGGGTGGTGCCGCTGGTGCCGGGCGTTCCGGAGACGCGCCACCTGATCGGCGCCGCGCAGCTTGCGCACATCAAGCGCGGCGCGCGCATCGTCAATGTCGGACGCGCCGACGTGATCGACCGCGCGGCGCTGATCGCGGCGCTGAAATCCGGCCAGGTCGGCGGCTTCGCGCTCGATCCGCTCTACGAAGCGCCTGGACGCAACGACGACGAGCTGCTCGGCTTCCGCAATGTCATCCTGACGCCGCACATCGCCGCGCAGCCGCGCTTCAACGCGTTCGACGATCTTTACGACATGATCACGCGGCTCGGCCGCACGGTGGCGTAGTGATCGTGGCCCCGCCACTGCCGCGCAGGGTCGTCATTCCGCCGCGTGCTGCGATTCCGGCTGGCGCGGCCGATCGGCCCAATTGCGCACCGCGGTCAGGCCGCGTTCGAGCGCGGCGATGTCGTAGGGCTTCTGCAGCACCTCGAAGCCTTGCCGCACGGCGTCCTGCGCGCTCGAGCTGAAGCCCGTCGCCAGCAACACCGGCATGTGCGGGAAGCGAGCGCGGATGGCGTGCGCGAGATCGACGCCGTTCATTCCACCCGGCATCAGGATGTCCGAGAATACGAGATCAACCTTTTCACGGTCCAGCACTTCGAGCGCGGCCGGTGCGCTCGACGCCGACTCGACCCTGTAGCCGAGCTGCTCGAGATAGGAGCGGCCGACCTCGGCAACCTCGGCATTGTCCTCGACCAGCAGCGCGGTTCCGGCGCGCTTCGGCTCGGCGGCGACGTCCGACGGCGTCAGCGCCTGCGCCGGAACTTCCCAGGTGCGCGGCAGGAACAGCGTGACCGCCGTGCCGCGCCCGACTGTGCTGGTAATGGTCGCCGTGCCGCCGGATTGCTTGGCGAAGCCATAGACCTGGCTCAAGCCCAGCCCGGTGCCCTTGCCCTCTTCCTTGGTGGTGAAGAACGGCTCGAACACGCGGGAAATCACCTCCGTCGGAATGCCGTCGCCGGTATCCGTCACCCGCACGGCAACGAACTCGCCGCGCAGCCCCTCCTCCGCCGCCTTGCCGCGCAGCACCACCGGCTTGACCGTGATCGTCAGCGTGCCGCCCGACGTCATGGCGTCGCGCGCATTGAATGCAAGATTGAGCAAAGCAAGTTCGAACTCGCTTGGATCGACCTTGATGGCGCAATTCCGTTCGGGGACGACAACGCGGGTCTCGATGTCGCCGCGCAGCGAACGGCTGAGCATGTCCTTGAGCTTCGGCATCCACTCGCAAAGATCGAGCGGTGACTGGCTGCAGCGTTTGCCGCCGCGAGAACGCGAGCAGCTGGCGGGTGAGGCTTTCGCCGCGCTGGGTGGCGTTGGTGATCATGTCGAGCAGCCGCACCTGCTTCTCGTCGGTGAGATCGCGGCGCAGCCGCTGCGCGCTGCCGCCGACGATCATGAGCAGGTTGTTGAAGTCGTGGGCGACGCCGCCGGTCAACTGGCCGATCGCCTCGAGCCGCTGCGACTGCCGCAGCGCCGCCTCCGCGGCCTCGCGGCGCTCGGCTTCGTCGTGCAGCCGCTGCGTGCGCTGCAGCGCAAGCCCGAGGACCGTGAAGATCAGCAATGTCGCCGGCAGGCCGAAGATCAAGTGGCGTCTTCATCAGCGAAAACCACTCGGACGTAATGGCTGATTTGCTGGTTCCGGCCAGAACGTAGATGGGAAAGCCCGGAAGCTTGAGAAATCCGATCCGTCGCGACTGACCGTCGATCTGCGATGGCTCGACCCAGAACAGCCCATGGTTCTGGCCGCGCTCGATGGCGACGCGCAAGCCGCTCGACGGATCAAGCTTGCTCGAACGTTCACGTGGCGGATACCGCGACAGGAACGCACCGTCCGTGAGAACCATCGCATAGAAGCTGCCGGGCCCCTGCCCGATCAGCGAGTAGAAATCCTCAAAGTAGCTCGGCAGCACCGCCACCACGATAATGCCGTTGAAGGAGCCGTCGCCCGATGCCCGGCGATGGGTGAGATTGAAGAAATCGCCGCCGATACCCGTGGTCGTCCGTGGCGAGCGCACGTCGGTCACATCGGTGCCCATGTCGTGCGCGGCTTGCGCCTTGAAATAATCGCGCTCGCTCATATTGAGATCGGGCGGCAAGGAATTCGAGCGTGCTGGTGACGAGCGGCCGGCCGTCGCGGCCGATCACGAGAATCGCCTGCAGTTGCGGCATCACGTCGATGATGCGTTTCAATCGCAGATGCAGGCGCTGCTGCGCGGCGCGAATGTCGTCGTCCGACATTCCGCGCGTGACCTCGTCGACTTCCGCGAACGTGCGCTCGACGGTCTGGAATACCTTGAGCGCGTGCTCGTGCAGAATGTCGAGCGAGCGCTCGATGCGCTCGTCGGAAACCGCTTCGACGTTGCGATAGTTGAGCCAGGACGCGTACACGAACAGGATCGCCGGCAGAACCAGCGACGCGACCATCATCAGCTGCAGGAGCTGAACTGCAGATTGCCGTGCTGTGCGCATGCGCCGTGGGTGAACCTTCTCCGGTGCGATCGCGCGCCGATTCTTTCACAGTTCGCGTCCCGCGACGAGACGTAATCGCGCCTCATGGTTGCAGTTTCGTGATGCAGGTGCGTCCCGACGCGCCTTGACTGCACAATATTGTCGGAATTGACCTGAAGTCAGGCGACCGCGGTCGGCGCCAGCGCGTCGATATCGGTCACCACGTCGATCACGACCGGACGATTGGCCGCCAACGCCTGCGCCAGCGCCGCAGGGAACGCCGAGGCGTGCTCGACCCGGATGCCGACCGCGCCCATGTCCTCGGCGATGCGGGCAAAATTGACTTTGCTGAAATGCCAGAGTTCCAGCGCTTTCTCGGTCTGCTTGCCGCCGTAGACGCGGTCGAAGCCACGCTTCGACTGGTTGCCGCCGGCGTTATTGTTGACCACCGTGACGGTGTTGATTTTCCAGCGCGCCGCGGTTTCGATCTCGGCGATGTGATACCAGAAGCCGGCGTCGCCGGTGAACGTCACCACCGGCCGGTCCGGACAGCCGCACTTGGCGCCAAGGCCCGCCGGGAACGCCCAGCCGAGATGGCCGGCGCTGCGCATGTAGCTCTGGCGCGGGCTCTTGAGATCGTACATGCCGCCCATCCACATGCCGGCATGGCCGGTGTCGACGACCACGATGGCGTCGTCGGGCACATGTTTGCTGAGTTCGTGACACATGCGCTCCGGCCGGATCGGCACCGCATCGGATTCCAGCGCGGATTTGTATTTCGCCCGCCACTCCTGACAGATCGTCTGCGCCTCGCCGACCCATCCCTTGCGCTTGGCCGCGGTTGCGCGGTTCGCGGCGCTGAGCATACGTGTGAGCACGACCTTGGCGTCGCCGTTGACCGACGCCTGCAGCGGATAATTGCGCCCGAGCGCTTCCGGATCGATGTCGATCTGGATCGCCGGCGTACCGATCTTGGGCACCGCCCAGAAATGCGTGGTCATGCCGCCGGTCTCGGTGCCGATGAAGCAGACGAGATCGGCCGCGTTGACGACACGGTTCGCGCTCTCGCGCGAATAGGTGCCGGCGACACCGACCGATAGCGGATGATTGCCGGGGATCGTATCCTTGCCGTTAAGCGAGGTCGCGACCGGGATATGCAGCGCCTCGGCGAGCGCAACGAGATCCTGTTGCGCGCCCGACGCGCGCACGCCGCCGCCGGCGACGATGACGGGGCGCGCGGCCTCTTCGAGAATTTTCAGCGCCGCGCGCACGCTGGCCTCGTCCGGCTCCGGTCGGAAGGCTGGAACGCGCGCGAATTGCGGCTCGCACAGCGGCTCCATCTCCGCTTCCTCGGCGTCGATCTGACCCTCGTTGCCGCGGAATTGCAGATGCACCGGGCCGGGGCAGCCGGTCACCGCGGTGCGGAACGCCTGGCGCACCATGTCGGGAAAGCGCGCGACGTCATCGATCGTGGCGTTGAACTTCGTCACCGGCTCGAACGCCGGTACGTCGTCGATCTCCTGATAGACCTTCCTGAACTTCGTCTTCGGCTCGCGCCCGCCCGTCATCGCGATGACCGGCGAATGCGCCAGCCACGCGTCGCGCAGGCCGGCGGCGAGATTGAGCGCGCCGATCACCTGCGCCATGCAGATGCCCGGCTTGCCCGATGCGCGGGCATAACCGTCGGCCATATAGGCGGCGGCCTTCTCGCCGTGCACATGCAGTCGTTTGATGTCGGTGCGCCGCTCCATCTCGACGAAACGTCGTGCGCAACACCGCGGGCACATGAAACACGTGCGTGACGCCATAGCCCTTGAGCATGTCGGCGAGGCATTCCGCCCCGGTCATCTTGCGATTGTGGCCAAGCAGCATTTGCAATGTTCCCCGTCGAATCGGAAATGATTTGGTGTGCGCTACTTGTCGAACACCGCCACCGCGCGGATCGGCGAGCCGGTGCCCTCGCGCCATTTCAGCGGCAGGCCGATGAACTGGAATTCGCCCTGCCCGATGAGCGCTTCGAGATTGCACAGGCTCTCCATATGCGTGATGTCGAGCTCGAGGCACGCCTTGTGCACGAGCGAGTTCACCTTGCCCTCCGGCCCCGGCCGCATCGAGTCGATGCCGAAATGCACGATGCCCTGCTTCGCCAGCCACTCGGTCGCTTCGACCGTGACGCCCGGGTTGTCGGTTGAATATTCCGTGGTCGGAAATGTGCGTGCGTGATGGCCGGTGCAAAGCAGCACCGTGCCCTTTTTCGGGATCGGCACGCCCGCTTTCTTCACCGCGGCCTCAAGATCGGCAGGCGAAATTTCCGCCCGCGGCTTGATGTGGCGCAGGTCGATGCAGATGCCGCGCACGATGCAGTTCTCGAGCGGATACTCGTTGATCGGGATTCCGCTTTTGCCGAAGTGGCGCGGCGCATCGATATGCGTGCCGCCATGGTCGGGCATGGAGAAGAACATCACGCTGTTGCCCTGGACGTTGCCGGATTCGGCGAACGCCTCCTCGTGGGTCTTCCAGATGCCATGGATGACGGGCGGTTGCCCGGGATAGGATGGCGTGCGGTGATAAAGCTCGCGGCTCAAGTCGACGATGCGCATGATTCGGTACTCCAATGTCGATTTGCGGTGCGCTGTGGTCGTGATCAGGCGGGCCGTCGCGCATCGCCGAAACGGATCGCCGACTTGGCGCGGGCCTTCGACGCTTCAACCTCCCGATCGCGCGGCGGCGTATTCGTCACGA
Source organism: uncultured Alphaproteobacteria bacterium (assembly GCA_963730645.1). GTDB lineage: Bacteria > Pseudomonadota > Alphaproteobacteria > Rhizobiales > Xanthobacteraceae > BOG-931. The sequence continues at coordinate 456,690 of CAVSSN010000001.1, forward strand.
GCGTATCGAGCAGCTCGTGCGCCGCTTGAGCCACTTGGTTCACGGCGCGGTTGAAGGCAATTTCGTTGGCTTTCGACGGCCGCGCGAACCCGCTCAGCTTGCGCACGAACTGGAGCGAAGACGCGTGGATCTCGTCCGCCGTGGCTGGCGGCTCGAAATTATGCAGAGTCTTTATGCTTCGGCACATGGGGAATCCTCGTCACGGGACATCGGCCGGTAGATTACCGTGTGTCACCATCTCACGACAACGCATCCGATGCTATAATGGCCGTTCGCGTCTGACGCGGGGGAAAAAATGAAAACCAGCACCGATCGCATTCTCACCACGCACACCGGCAGCCTGCCGCGGCCGAAGCCGCTGATCGATCTCATCATCGCCAAGGAGCAGGGCCAAAGTATCGACGCCGCGATGTTCGAGGCCGAGACCGCAAAGGCCGTCGACGATATCGTCGCGCAGCAGGTCGCGGCCGGCGTCGACATCGTCAGCGACGGCGAGATGAGCAAGCCGTCCTACACCACCTACATCCGCCATCGCGTCACCGGCATCGAGCCCGACCCGCGCGCCGCCGAGAAGGGCCACGACATCATGATCGGGCGCGATATGCTGGCGCATCCGGATTTCGCGCGCGTCCGCGGCAATTTCGCCAGCATTCCGTTTCCCGGCTGCGTCGGGCCGCTGCGCTACAAGGACCGCAGCGCGCTCGACCGCGACCTCGCGCATCTCAAAGCTGCGGCCGGCAAAATCGAAACCGGCCGAGGTGTTCATGACCGCGCCGTCGCCCGGCATTCTCACGCGCTTCATCATCAACCTGCACTATCCGACCGAGGACGCCTACGTCGAGGCGCTTGCCGACGTGCTGAAGACGGAATACCGCGCGATCGTGGAGGCGGGCTTCGTCTTGCAGATCGATGCTCCCGATCTCGGCTCGGCGCGCAACAACCAGTATCGCCATTTGAGCGACGACGAATTCCGCACCAAGATCGCCGAGCGCAACATTGCTGCTGTCAACGCCGCGACCGAGGGGCTGCCGGCCGACCGCATGCGGCTGCACATCTGCTGGGGCAATTACGAAGGGCCGCACACGCACGATCTGCCGCTGACGAAAATCATCGACATCGCCTTCAAGGCGCGGCCGCAGGCGATCAGCATCGAGGCCGCCAATCCGCGCCACGACCACGAATGGGAAGACTTGAAGGACATCAAAATCCCCGGCGACAAGATTCTCATCCCCGGCGTCATCGACTCGACGACGAATTTCGTCGAGCACCCGCGGCTGGTGGCGCAGCGCATCGGCCGCTACGCGCAGGTGATCGACCGCGAACGCCTGATCGCCGGCGTCGATTGCGGCTTCGGCACCGCGGTGCGCAACGATCCGATGGTGGCCGACAGCATCGTCTGGGCGAAACTCGCCGCGCTGAGCGAAGGCGCCGCCATCGCCAGCAAGCAGTTGTGGGGATAATCATGAACCTCCAAACATCGCCTGCGAATCCCACAGGCTCCCGCGAACGTTCGCTCGACGAGGTCAAAGCCGAATTCATGCGGCGCGCGGGACGGCTCAATCCGTTCGAGGACATAAAGCGCGAGGACGCCGAACGCGTGATGAACGCGCTCACCAGCCTCGACAAGGATCAGTGGGCGCAGGAGTGGAGCAAGATCGGCCTTGGCTATGAGGAGAAAGCCGACGCGCGCGCCAAGGCGGGCGCCGACGGCGCGGAGCTTGCCGAACTCTACATGCACGCCTTCGATGCCTGCCGCGTCGGGCGTTATCCGACGCCGAACTCGCCGGGCAAGCTCGCTGCGTTCAACCATTCGCTGCGCATGTTCCGCAAGGCGGCGAAGCATTTCGATCCGCCGCTCGAAATCGTCGAGCTGCCGTTCGAGGGCAAGACGCTCACCGGCTATCTCCAGCTTCCGCCCGGCGTCACGAAGCCGCCGGTCGTGTTGCATTGGGGCGGCGTCGACGGCTGGAAAGAGGATCGTCTGCGCATCGCCAAAACGGTGATGGACGCCGGACTCGCGTCGCTTACGGTCGATATGCCCGGCACCGGCGAGAACCCGGTGCTTTACAGCGATCCGGCGGCGGAGCGCACCTATTTCACATGGCTCGATCATCTCGCGCAGCGTCCGGAGATCGACGGCCGCCGTGTCGGCGTCTGGGGCGGCAGTTTCGGCGCGTATTGGGCGGCGCGGCTCGCTTATGTCGCGGCCGATCGCATCAAGGGGGCGGTGTTTCACGGCGGCAGCGTGCATTACGGCTTCCAGAGAGAATGGCTGGTGCCCGCCTTCACCACCGGCGGCGCCACCTATCTCTTTGGCGCTCAAAGCCTGCTCGAAGCGCGCAGCCGCGCCATGGGGACAAAGACGCTGGAGGAATTTCTGGAGGCCGCACCGCGCTTCTCGCTCAAAACCATGGGCCTCATCGACAAGCCATCGGCGCCGATCCTCGGCGTCAACGGCAAGCTCGACGACCAGGCGCCGGTCGACGACATCTATCTCCTGATGGAGCACGGCAGCCCGAAATCGGCGCGCATCTATCCGCAAGGCCACCACATGGGCCGCACACCGGGCCAGCCGTCGGACGATATTACCACCACGATCGTCGGTTGGCTGAGGGAGCAATTGAGGCCGTAGCGAGCGCACGTCATCTGTGCGATAGTTCGATCATGGAATTTCCGTTCGTCATCCTGATCCTCGTCATTGTGTATTTGCTTGCCTCGATCCGGGTGCTGCGGCAGTACGAACGCGGCGTCGTCTTCCTGCTCGGAAAATTCGAAGGCGTGCGCGGCGCGGGCATCACCCTCGTCTTCGTTCCAATTCAGCAGATGGTGCGCGTATCGCTGCGCACCGTCACGATGCAAATCCCGTCGCAGAAGATCATTACCAAAGACAACGTTTCGATCGATATCGCGGCGGTCGCCTACTATCACATCTCCGATCCGGAGCGGGCGGTGATCGTCATCGAGAACGTCTACAATGCGATCAATCAGATCAGCCAGACCACCGTGCGCAACGTGGTCGGACGATTCAGCCTCGATCAGCTTCTCTCCGACACCGCGAGCATCAACGAGCAGATCAAGAACGTGATCGACGGCCACACCGAGCCGTGGGGCACGCAGGTCTCGGCCGTCGAGATCAAGGACATCACCCTTCCCGAAAACATGCAGCGTGCCATGGCAAAGGAAGCCGAGGCCGAGCGCGAGCGCCGGGCAAAGATCGTGGCCGCCGAAGGCGAATATCAGGCCGCGGTGAAACTCGGCGAAGCGGCCGACATCATCACGGCGCACCCCGTGGCGCTTCAGCTTCGCACGCTGCAGACGATGGCGGAAATCTCGGTTGAAAAGAACTCGACAATCATCTTCCCTGCGCAATTCATGACGACGGTGCAGGAAGCCATCGCAATGCTGAAGAGGGATGAGGTCCCCAAATAGTTCTCCGGGACCGGTGCGCCCACGGCTCAAAACAGCAGCTATCCGCCGAGACTGTCCGGCTCCGGCATCGCGCGAATTTTTATTAAATCGGACGTACGCGGATGCTCGTGATGCAGGAAGACGGCCAGTTGCTGTCTCACCGCCTCACCATGAGATGCGACGGCTTCCTCGAACAGGTCGTGCTGAAGCTCCTGCGGCAGCTTGCTCCAGACCCGCGCGACGCCCTCTCCCAGCACGCGGATGTTCTGCTCGCAAATCTCAGCGGGAAGTAAATCTGACGTCATCATCGTCGCCTCCTGGTCAAGATCGATTCCACACCATAACGCTGGATGGTGCGGGTGCGCGTGGCGCGCGCCCTCTTCCGCGACCCGGTGCTCTCGCGCTACGCCATCCAGGCCGTCCCGCCGATTCACATCATCGTGAAGAACGGTACTGTGACGCTCGAAGGCGTGGTGAGCACGGAGATGGAGAAGGAAGTCGCGACCATGCGGGCGTCCTCGGCAGGACTGAGCTTCGGACCGATTCAGAATAATCTGCGTGTGGAGAATCCGCGCAAGTCGAAGTCGTAAGCCGCTATCGTGGGGCAGCCAGTCCTGGCTGCAGCCGGCTTTCCAGCCGGCTTCGAACGCGTCCACTACAGCTGTTTGTTGGCTCGCTGCTTCGTGGGGCAGGATCTTAATCGATTTCAACCTGCCCCACTCGAGTTGACCGCGCCCACCTGTTCCCGGATCAGCCAGTACAGATCCAAAACGTAGGCTGCAATCACCCCGTCGCCAACGAACGTGGCGATCCTTCCCGGGGGCAGCAGCTGATCGATTGCCCACATCACAAACGTGGCTGCGAGCAGTAATCTCTTCAACAAAATTCCCAGCGGCGGCCGCGCCCGCGCCTGCAGGATCGCATAGGCAATCCCCGCAATCGCCAACGGAACAGAACTGAGATACGAATGCCACCTGTCCGGAACGATGGGCAGATCCGAAACCAGGAGCACGACCGCGACGGCCAACGCGATCGTCATGAGAACCTGCACAGAGCTTGCCGCGCGGGATCGTGGTGAAGGCGGCGCAGTAGCCGCGACGGTAGCGTCCATGTCCAATGCTACTAGATCTCCGCGCGGGCTTGCTGGCAAAAAGCGGACCTCATGGCGTAGACTGCAAAGAATGACTCGCCCCATAAAATTCTCCCTTGCCCTATTCGTTTCGGCGGTGTGCGCCTTCGCCCAATCGAAAGCCTCCGATGAAAAAATCGCCGCCCTGAAGGCCGACATGGCCGGACAGATCGACGGCATGAAGAAGCGGGCGCAAGTCATGGTCGACACCGTCTTCAGCTATGGAGAGCTCGGCTTCCAGGAGTTCGAGACATCGAAATACCTGTCCGGCATCCTTGAAAAAGAAGGCTTCAAAGTGGAGCGCGGCATCGCCGGGATACCGACGGCGTTCGTCGCGACGTGGGGACAGGGCAAGCCTGTGATCGCGCTCGGCTCCGACATCGACGATATTCCGCAAGCTTCGCAGAAGCCCGGCGTGGCATATCACGATCCGCTGATCGAAGGCGCTCCGGGTCATGGAGAAGGCCACAATTCGGGGATGCCGCTGCAAATCATGGCTGCGCTCGCGGCGAAAAAGGTGATGGAACGGGAGCATCTGCAAGGGACCCTCAAGATCTGGCCCGGCGTCGCCGAGGAACTGGTCGGAACCAAAGCCTACTACGTTCGCGCCGGTATTTTCAAGGATGTGGACATCTGCCTGTTCGCGCACGTCGGAAACGATTTGAACGTATCCTACGGCCGGCGCACGATAACGGCCTCGTCTCGATCGAGTACATGTTCAAAGGCGAGAGCGCCCATGCGGCCGGCGCTCCCTGGCGTGGCCGCAGCGCCGTCGACGCCGTGGCGCTGATGGCGACCGGTTATGAGTTCCGGCGCGAACACTTGCGCCCGGCGACACGGGTCCATTGGGTGATCACGAACGGCGGGGACCAGCCGAACGTCGTGCCGCCGAGCGCGGCCATCTGGCTCTACCTGCGCGAAGCGGATTACGACCACATCATGAATCTGTGGCGCATCGCCGACAACATGGCCAAGGGCGCGACGCTGATGACCGATACCACTTTCACGTCGCGGCTGCTGGGAAGCGCCTGGCCCGGATACTTCAACAAGCCCATCGCGGAAGATATGTACCAGAACATCAAGCGGGTCGGCTTGCCGGAATGGTCCGCGCAGGACCGTGCCTTGACCAAGGCCCTTCAGACCGAGCTCAAGGTTCCGGAGCGCGAGCTGGTTACCAAGGTCAAGGAGCTCAAGCCGCCGAAGCCCGAGATTGACGAAGACGGCCGCCCGATCGAACCGACCGGAGGCGCGTCCGACGATATCGGCGACATCTCGTGGAACGTGCCCACCATCGTGTTGCGCTACCCGTCGAACGTCTCGGGCGCGCCCGGCCATAACTGGGCGAACGCAATCACCATGGCGACCCCGATCGCGCACAAGGGAGTTGTCGCCGGCGCCAAGGTGCAGGCCATGACCATCCTCGATATCCTGACGCGTCCGGAGCTGGTTCAAAGCGCGTGGGATTATTTCAACAATGTACAGACCAAGACCGTGAAGTACAAGACCTTCCTGCGCCCCGAAGATACTCCGGCGATCTGGCTGAACAAGAAAATCATGGACGAGTACCGCCCGCGAATGAAGGCGCTTTATTACGATCCGTCGAAGTTCGATACGTATTTGGGACAGCTCGGCATCCAGTATCCGACGGTGCGTTAGCCCGGAAATCTGGCACACCCGTCGTGGCGCGGACACTCGTGTCTGCGGCGTCGACTTCGTCTCGACGCTCTTCCGTGGCCGATAGCAAAGCCCCGAAGCGGAGAAGCGTCAGTAGTCGATGCCCTTCCAGAAGTTGGGCGCGCTGACGAACTCGAACCGCTGCGGATCGCGGCGGACCAGCTCGTCAGCGTCTTGATTCCAGAACGTGCCATGCGCGTTGTTCCGATTGTCCTGCACCACGCTGTAGCCGAGCTGATAGTTGCTGAATTCCTTGCTCCGCCTATCGATATCGTCCCAGTGCTGGTACACGCTGCTGTTCTGGATCTCGTTGCGCTGGTGCGCGGCATCGGCCTGCGCGGCCGCGGCTCTGCCGATCGCGTGGATCTGATCGATCATGGGCGCGGAGATCGCGTTGGCCTCCCGCTGCACCACGGCCATGTCCACCGTAAAGCTCGCGAGGATGGCGCCCATGGTGGCGCGCTCCCGGTCCGCCAGTCCCGACAGGCACAACCGTGTAATAGGCAAACGAGAGGTAGCTCCCGAACTTACCGGGCCGCGCGACGCAGTAAACCGTGTTGATCTCTTTCATCCCCTTCCCATCCTGGCCATCCACAAATCCGGTGAGATGCGCGCACACTTGTCCCGCGGGCGCCGGCATGCGCGAGGACTCGCCTTGAATTTGAAACGTAGCGAGAGGCAGGCCGTTCCGGCGGCGCGTCATCTGAGTCAGATCCACGAACGTCTTGGCCGGATCTCCGCCGTAGGGATAGTAGAGCGCGTTCGCGTAGGAAGTGTTGCGCAGTCCCCCGCGCGCCAACGTCTGCTGGGTTTGCCGCACGGAGGGATTGTTCGTATCCATGGCCAGGAAGGTGACGTCCAGATACGCGCCTTCGCCATTCGGGCCATCGGCCAGGATGGTGCCGCCCGCGCTCGCGGCCTCCACGGTCCATCCGGCCGGCAAGTCGACCGCCGCGGAACGGTCGCGGAGGACCAGCCTGTGCAGCGGAACGGGCGAAGCGCCGGAGCCCGGCCCGGGCGCGCGCGCCGCATCCAGGGGCCGCCACACGCCAAACAGCGACTTCATCATGGGGTTGAAGGTGGAGCCGAAGCGCGCGGCGTCGTCCGACACGACGGCGGCCTCCACGTGATCGGACGTCGCCTTGGTGCGATGATCAATCAGCCAGCTGCCCGCCGCCCTGTGTCCGCTTGTTGACGCTGAAGAAGGCGGCGACCGACTGCGTGCCCCGTACTTGAAACAGCTTCCCGACTTGCGGCCGGTCGCCGAACTCATTGTGAATCGAACGCGAGCATCGCGCCCATCGCGCCCGCTTCGGTAGTTTGTCCGTCGACTTGTCCGTAGAGGATTCTTCCGCCTCCGGGACTGCGGATGGCGTTCAGCGCGCCCGGCGCCTGCCGGGCGAGCGGCGCAGAAAAAGGCGACGAGCAGGAGGCCGTTCTTGAGAGCTCGTTCGGTTAGTCGCATAGCAGTGGTCTCGAAATATCCTATCAGGCGCAGCCCCTCCCTCCAACACTTCGAAATCGTCTGGTGATGCTATACTCACAGCTTCGTGAGCGAGTTTCGCCCCTACCTCCTCCCTCTCTTCTGCCTGCTTGCCGGATGCGCCAACATTCCGGATTTCTACGCTCCGCCGGCCCAGCGCAAGCCTCTCACCGGAGCCGAGCCGAGCCCGGTCGGACCTTTCGTCGAGATGGGCGACCTGAACGCCGACGCCTATATCGTTCACGACGTCGCCGTCGGCGCGAGCCGCGGACTCCTGGCGCTGGACCGGCAAGCGGCCGGAGCTGCGCTTCTTTCTCGAACACCACCGAGCACCTCAAATTCAAGGCCGATTTCAGCATCGCCGAAACCACCTTGAAGGATACCGGACCGGTCACGATCTCCGTCTTCATCAACGGCCACCTGCTCGACACGGTCAAGTACGCCGAACGCCGGCGAGAGGCATTTCGAGAAGCCGGTCCCGGCGAACTTCCTGCGCGCCAAGTCGGTGAACTTCGCCGCGATGGAGATCGATAAGGTCTGGGTGTCGAAGACTCGACGGCGCCGTGTTGGGATTCATCCTCACGCGCGCCGGGTTCACGCAGTAATGTCCCCAGTCGTCCGCTGTCCATTCTGTTCGGAGCCGCCTTCACCGTCGCTGGTGAGCCTGGCTGCTGGGCAGGCTGATCCTGCGCGCGCTTTCCGGTCCGGCTTTACCGGCAGGAAGAGCATCCGCTGGCTTTCGTGCATCGGCGCCGCTTGCCTCAGCCTGCTGGTCTTTCTGCTCTGCGCGCTGCACGCCGCGCACCAGGGCGTCTTTCTCGCGGTCGGCCTGGCGTTCTCGCGCTCGCGTTCGGCGCGGGGAGCGCACCGGCCTCACGGCGAGACTTCGCTCCTCTGCCCGCCCTCTGGAAATGGCTCTTCCGCTCCGTCTTCGCCGTCTTCTTCGTGCTCTACTTCTTCAACGCGATGGCCCCGGAGATGAGTCCGGATGGCGTCACCTATCACCTCGGCCTGGTCTCCCGCTACCTGCGCGCGCACGGCTTCGAGCGCATCACGACCAACATGTACGCCAATCTCTCCCAGGGCGTCGAGATGCTGTTCCTGTTCGCGTTCGCCTTCGGACGCCACTCCGCCGCCGCGCTGACGCACTTCGCGTTCCTGGTGCGCGCTGCCGTTGGCCATGCTGAGTTACGCGCGCCGCTTCGGCTTCCCGGTGGCCGGAGTCTGCGGGGCGCTGCTGGTGTTCGCGAGCCCGGTGGTGGGGATGGACGGCACGTCGCCTATAACGATGTGGCCACGGCGTGCATCGTCTTCACGGCGTTTTATCTGGCGCAGATCTGGGCGCCGACGATTCGAATCGCGCCCTGCTCGCGCCGCTCGGGCCTGGTGGCCGGCTTCGGCTATGCCGCCAAGTACACGGCGTTCCTGGCCGTGCCCTACGCGCTCGGGATCGTGGCGTGGAAGTCGCATGCGGCGCGGCGTGGGCCGGTTCTGAAGCCGCTGCTGATGGTGGCCGGCTGCGCGGCGATCATGATCGCGCCGTGGATGATCAAGAACGACGCTGTGGCTGCGGCAATCCGGTTTCGCCGTTCCTCAACCAGGTCTTTCCGAATCCGTACATCCACGTCTCGTTCGAGAAGGATTACGCCGAGCGACTTGCGGCATTACCGGACTGAAGAGCGACGCGGAGATTCCGCTCGAAGTCACGGTGCGGGGCGGCGTGCTCGGCGGATTGCTCGGGCCGGTGTTTCTGCTTGCGCCGCTCGGGCTGCTGGCGTTGCGTTTCCCCGCGGGCCGACAGTTGCTGCTGGCCGCGCTGCTCTTCGGGCTCCCCTACATCGGCAACATCGGAACGCGCTTTCTGCTTCCGGCGCTGCCGTTCGTCGCGCTGAGCATGGGGCTGGCGGTGGCGGGATCGAGCGTCGCCGCGGTCGCGCTGACTGTGGCGCACGCGATCTTCTCCTGGCCGCCGGTCATGCCCAGGTACTGCTCGCCCGACGCCTGGCGGCTGACTGCCGAAGATTCCGTGCGAGCAGGCGCTGCGCATCGAAAGCGAAGAGTCGTTCCTGAACTTCCGCATGCCGACTACGGCACCGCGCGCATGCTCGACAGGCTGATGCCGCCCGGCGCGAAGGTGTTCACCTTCAGCGGCGCGCCCGAAGCCTACACGCCGCGCGAGATTCTGGTGGCCTATCCAATCGGCCTTCGGCAACGTCAGATTCGGCGATATTCTCTGGACGTCCGCTGATCCCCGACTTCCGAGCCCGCTGGCTGCTTCGTTTCCGCTATCCCAGCCCAGCCGTTGCGGCAGATCCGCGTGATGCAGACCGCGACGGGCGAGCCCGATCAGTGGAGCGTCGCCGAGTTTCGGATTTTCCGCGGCGAGACCGAACTGCCGCGCGCGCCGGATTGGAAGCTGCGCGCCAAGCCCAATCCGTGGGACGTGCAACTCGCCTTCGACAACAGTCCGGTCACGCGCTGGCGAAGCTGGCAGACGATCTATCCCGGGAATGTACCTTGTCGGTCGAATTCGGGAAGCCGGAGATTTCCGATTCCGTACTGCTCGAATGCGCGCACGATCAGTACAAGATCCGGCTCAAGCTCGAGGGGATGGACGCAGACCGGGACCTGGAAGACGCTGCGGCGCGCCCGAGCAATCCGAGGGCGAGCCGCAGTTCGGATTGCGGCGCGCCGCCGCGGAGGAGGTGAAGGCGCGCGGGATCGACTACCTTCTAATTTACGACTTCGATTTCGCCGTCGCAGGATTTCATCAAGAACGCGAAGCTATGGGGCGCGACGCTGCTGGGCGAGCACAAGGGCGCGAGGCTCTACCGGTTCGATTGACGCATTTGCGATGAGACTCTTTCTAGGCGTTGACGGTGGGCAATCCGACACCACCGCGCTGATCGGCGACGAAACCGGCCGCGTGCTCGGCATGGGGCAGGGCGGCCCCTGCAATCACGTCGGCGCGGCGGAGGGCCGCGCCAAGCTGATCGGCGCCGTCAAGGAGTGCGTGGCGAAAGCGTGCGCGCAAGCGCAGCTCGACCCGGCGCACGTCCGCTTCGAGGCCGCCTGCTTCGGCATGAGCGGCGGACCGGAGGACAAAGAAGCGATGCTCTCGGAAATCCTTCACGCCGGCAAGCTGGTGCGTCACGCACGACGGCCTGATCGCGCTCTCCGGCGCGACCGGCGGAGAGCCGGGCATCGTCGACCATCGCCGGCACCGGCTCGATCGTGTTCGGACGCAACGCGGCGGGCGCACGGCGCGCGCCGGCGGCTGGGGCTACATCTTCGGCGACGAAGGCGGCGGATTCGACATCGCGCGCCAGGCCCTGCGCGCCGCGCTGCGATTCGAGGAAGGCTGGGGACCGTCGACCGCCCTTCGCGACGCGCTCCTCCAAGCGACCGGCGTCGCAAGACGCCAACGATGCGCTGCATCTCTTCTATACCAGCGACTATCCGCGCCCGCGCAATCGCCGCGCTGTCGCGCCTGGTGGATGAGGCGGCGATGCACGGAGATCGAGGTCGCGATCGAGCATCCTGCATAACGCCGCGCAGCAGCTCGCCATCGCTCACCGGCGCCGTCCGGCGGCAGTTGTGGGCGACCGGGGGAGCCGGCGCAGGTCGCCTACGTCGGCGGCGTGTTTCAAAGCCGGCTATCTGCTCGAGCGCTTCCGATTGCTGGTCGAGATGGAGGAGGGGAGCCATTGCGAGCCGCCCCTGCTACGGTCCCGACGCGGGAGCCTTGCTCGAAGCGTATCGAGCCGCCGGATTGCATCCAAGCCTAAGCTTCCCGGAGTCAGAATCATGAAACTACTATCCCTATTGCTATTGGTCAGCGGCGCTCGCGCCGCGTCGCCGGATTGGAGTCGCATCGATCCCGCCGCGCTCGAGTTGCTGCAACGATACATCCGGATTCAATCCGTGAATCCCCCGGCCGACACCAGAGAGGCCGCCGCGCTTGTGCGCGGCCTGCTCGAAGGCGCCGGCATCCCGGTGCAGCTATTTTCGAGCGGGCCGAACGGCCAGACGAATCTGCTGGCCCGGCTGCCCGGCCGCGACAGGACGAAGAAGCCGCTGCTGCTGCTCAACCATCTCGACGTGGTCCCCGTCGACCGCGGAGCGTGGAAGCTCGATCCGTTCGCGGCTATCATTCAGGACGGCCAGATCTGGGGACGCGGCACGCTCGACATGAAAGGCCTCGCGGTGGAGCAGATGATGGCGCTGGTCACTCTCAAGCAATCCGGCATCGTGCCACCGCGCGACATCGTGATGCTCTCGACGGCGGACGAAGAGACCAACGGCCAGCTCGGGATCCACTGGATGATCGACAATCACTTCGCCGACATCGACGCCGAGTACGTCCTCGACGAAGGCGGCTTCGGCACGCGCGACATCCTGGCGGCGGGAAAGCTGGTGTTCGGGATCGCCGTCGGCGAGAAGCAGACCGCCTGGATTCGCGTGCGCGCCCGCGGCACCGCGGCCCACGGGTCGCAACCGATCCCCGACAACGCGAACGTCACGCTGATCAACGCGCTGCAGAAGGCGATGGCGCTGCCCCCGGGCAAGCTTCATCCGGTCGTCGCCGAGATGATCCGGCGCGGTCGGGCCTCTCGCGCCCAACAAGTACACGGCCGCGATCCAGACCAACACGGCTTCGCTCACTACGCTGACGGCGGGCGTCGGCTCGCCGCCGAAGATGAACGTGATTCCATCGACGAGCGAAGCCACGCTCGATTGCCGCCTGCTGCCCGGCGTGAACAAGGACGAGTTCCTCTCGGAGATGAAAGCCCGCATCAACGACCCGCGCGTCACGGTCGAATTGGTCATCAAACCCGAGGATCCCGGCGCAAGCAATAGCCAGACTCCGCTGTTCGAGGCCATCCGGCGCGCGATCCTCAAGAGCCATCCCGATGCGATCGTGACCCCCATGCTGGTTCCGCACGGAACCGATTCCGTGAAGCTGCGGTCGAAGGGGATCACCGCCTACGGGCTGACGCCGATGGTGCTCGATCTGGCGACGGCGGGCTCCATGCACAGCGACACCGAGCATATCCCCGTCGCCGAATTCCTGTCCGGCCTGCACATCTTTTATGACCTGCTAAGCTCAGAATATTAATTCCTATGTCCAAAATTTCCATCCAAGATCTGGATCTGAGCGGCAAGCGCGTGTTCATCCGCGTCGACTTCAACGTGCCGCTCGCCGCGGGCGGTCAGGAGATCACGAGCGACAAGCGCATCCGCGCTTCGCTGCCGACCATTCGCTACGCGCTCGACCACGGCGCGGCGGTGATTCTCGCCTCGCACCTGGGGCGGCCCAAGGGAAAGCCGAATCCGGAGATGAGTCTGAAGCCGGTGGCGAAGCGGCTGGAGGAGCTGCTCGGCCGCCCGGTCGCGATGGCGCCGGATTGCGTCGGGCCGCAGGTGGAAGCGATGCTGCCCGCGCCGGGCGGCGTGCTGCTGCTCGAAAATCTGCGCTATCACGCGGAAGAGGAGAAGAACGATCCCGGCTTCTCGCGCCAGTTGGCGGCGCTGTGCGATGTGTACGTGAACGACGCGTTCGGATCCGCGCACCGCGCGCACGCGTCGACGGTGGGGATGGTCGCGTTCGTGAGCCACGCCGGCGCGGGCCTGCTCATGGAGCAGGAGCTGAAGTACCTCACGATGGTGACCCGGAATCCGGAGCGGCCCTGCATCGCGATCCTGGGCGGCGCGAAGGTGTCGGACAAGATCGAGGTGATCGAGAACCTGATGAAGATCGTCGACAAGCTGCTCATCGGCGGCGCGATGGCGTACACGTTCATCAAGGCGCAGGGTCAGCCGACTGGAAAGTCGTTGGTCGAGGACGACAAGGTCGAGCTCGCCAAACACCTGCTGGCTTCGGCGGGCGGAAAGCTGGTGCTGCCGGTCGACCACGTGGTGGCGGCCGAGCTGAAGGAAGGCGCCGCGAGCGAGGTGGTCGACCGAATTCCCGAAGGAATGATGGGCCTCGACATCGGGCCGAGGACCGTGGAAGGCTACTCGAATGCGATCTCTTCGGCCAAGACCATCGTGTGGAACGGGCCGATGGGTGTGTTCGAAAAGCCGCCGTTCGATAAGGGCACGGTCGCGATTGCGAAGGCCGTGGCCGGGTCCGGCGCAGTGTCGGTGGTGGGCGGCGGCGATTCGGAGAAGGCCGTGAAATCGGCCGGGGTCGCCGATAAAATCTCTCACATCTCGACGGGCGGCGGAGCATCGCTCGAGTTTCTCGCCGGCATTGAGCTGCCGGGCGTAGCGATTTTGAAGGACAAGCAAGCGGCCGCCTAGCCTGCATATCAGGACGCCATCGCGCCGCCGGCCGGAGCGTCGAGACGAGTCTCGACGCCGCAGACACGAGTGTCCGCGCCACGTCGTCTCAGCAAGATTCTTGTGAGACATGGCGCCTAAATCGCGACCAGTTCCCGCTGAACTTCTCCGGTGACGCGCGCTTCGCGATCGCCCACGAACACGTTGACTTCCGATCGCACGCCGAAGGCCGGCAGGTAGATTCCCGGCTCGATCGAGAAGCAGGTCCAGGGGATCACCTTGCGCTCGTCGTGCGTTTCGAGGTTGTCCATGTTGGCGCCGGTGCCGTGCACGTCTTCTCCGATCGAGTGGCCGGTGCGATGCACGAAGTAATCGGCGAAGCCCTTCTCGCGAATGTAGCCTCGCGCCGCGTCGTCCACCTCGAAGCCGCGGAGCTCCTTCGCCCGCCGCAACGGCCTTCTGCACGCGCTCGAACCGCCTGGTCGCGCGCATCGCGGACAATCGCGAATACGTTTCGCATCTCATCGGTGGGACGGCCGCCGCAAACGCCGGTCCAGGTGATGTCGTAATACACCGCGCCCGGCTGGTCGAGCTTGGCCCACATGTCGATCAGGACGAAGTCGCCGTTGCGGATGGGCGCGCTCGACTGGGCCGACGGCTCGTAGTGCGGATTCGACGCGTTGGCGTTGACTCCCACGATCGGCCCGTCGATCGGTGAATAGGCCCGCTGCGCTCGAACTCAGTCGCGGATGAACTGCTGCACTTCGTATTCGGAAACCGGCTGCACCACTGCGCACGCGCGCGCCGATCATCTCGAACGCCTGCCGGCGCACTTCGATCGACGCGGCGGCCTGCCTCCAGATGCGATTCGAGCGACTGCCTCGTTCCAGCGCGCTTCGAAATGCTGGATCAAATCCGCGGAGCTGACCACCTCCACTCCCATGCCGCGCACCAGTTCCACGGTGCCCGCGTCGACCATGGAGACGTAGGGAATCGCGCATTGCGGAGAATATTGCATCGCGATGCGCCGGCGTCCCGCGAGCAGATTCCGCAGGCCGGCCAATCTGCTCCTGCCAACTGGAGTAGCGCGCCTTCGCGCCCGGCGAGCGGGTCGAGCATTCCGGACTCGATGTTGTGCACCAGGCCCGCGGGCTCGCCCTCAGCCGGGATCAGGTAATACCATCGCCGCGTCGACATGTCGCGACGGCTTCGAATCCCAGAACACGATACGCCAGCGGGTCCCGCTGGTGGTGATCGAAGAACAGCCAGCCGTCCAGCTTCTGTTTCCTCAGCTCGCTCTGAATCTCTTCAACGTTCATGGCCAAGTATACGCTCCACCTGCGCCGGATCGACTCCGTCGATTTCCACCACCTTCATCCGGCTCGACAATCCCTGCACGATGCGCACCGCCGACGGCGCGACGCCGAAACGCGTCGGCGAAGAATCGAATGCACGCCTCGTTCGCCTTGCCGTCGACCGGCGGCGCCGCCAGCCGAAGCTTGTAGGCGTCGCCGAGCTTCTCCGCCAGCGCCGTCTCCTTCGCGCGCGGCTGCACCTTCACGGTGAAGCGCGCTCTTGGCTTCGCTTTGTCCACTGTCACCTCGGCCCGCAGATTCGCGACTCCCGCCGCGGACTTGGCGTCCACCACCTCGAACGCGATCGCGTCGTCCACCCAGTCGTGGCTCGATCCATCGGCATTCTGCGTCGCTACCGTCAGTGTATATTCCTGCGGCGTCAGCCAGCAATCGAAGCTGAACTCGACGTCGAGTTCGTCGCCCGCCGCGAACTCGCCCAGCTCCACTCTGTTCCAGCCGCGTGTTCGTGCCATAGACGTCCATGCCGATGCGCGTGCGAATCAGAATTCCCACCATGGGCGTCGGAGCTCGGGCGGCGAAACAGGCTGCGCACGCGGACGGTCATCCGCTCGCCGCTGCCGAATGCGCGAGCCGGCTCGCCGCGCGAATTCAACAACTGGATGTCCAGAATCTCGCTGCTGCCGTCGCCGTGGCGGAAGCTGCCCTGCGGTCCGCGGGCTCGCATCGGTCGCAGCATCGCTCTTCTGCTTCTCCAGCACCAGCCCGATGTAGCGATTGATCACGTCTTTCGGCTCGCCCTCGGCCTCAATCCGGCCGCCGAGCAGCAGAATCGCGCGGTTGGAAAGCTGCTTGACCAGACCCAGGTCGTGCGACACAAACAGCACGGTCACCTTCCGCTGTTTCAGCTCCTCGAACTTGCGCACGCAGCGATTGGCGAAAACCGCGTCGCCCACCGCCAGCGCTTCGTCGACAATCAGAATATCCGGCTCCACGTGAATCGCCGTCGAGAAGGCCAGCCGCACGTACATGCCGCTCGAATATTCTTTGACCGGCCTGTTGATGAACTCGCCGATATCGGCGAAAGCCGTCAATGGAAGGAAACGCCCGCTCGATCTCGCCCCGGCTCAAGCCCATGATCTCGCCGTTGAGAAACACGTTCTCCCGTCCGGTGAATTCCGGATTGAATCCGGCGCCCAGCTCGAGCAGCGCCGCGATGCGCCCCTGCGTGACGACGCGCCCGTTGGTCGGCAGGCAGAATCCCGCAGACGATCTGCAGCAGCGTGCTCTTGCCGCATCCGTTCGGACCCACCAGCCCCAGCACCTCGCCGCGCTCGAGGCTGAAGCTGATATCCCGCAGGGCCCAGAAATCGGTGTGCAGCCGCTGGGGACAAAAGGGAAGGATCTCGCGAATGCGATCGGCGGGACGTTGATAAAGACGATAGAGCTTGGAAACGTTCTGGACGAGCACCACGGCTGAATCAAAACAATAGCCTATCCGCCCATGAAGCCGGCAACGTCCGCTGCGAAGCGCTGGAGCGGCGCCGGATACCCAATCAGACAGAACTGATCGAGCGCGAACAAGCACCACCGATTCCACTCCTTCCGCTTTGGCCGCGCGCACTTCCCGCAGCCACGGAGTGGTGTAATCGCCGATGCCGATCAGATGGCTGGCCTTGGTCGCCGGAAATCCCAGTTGCATCGGAAGCCGAATCGAAGTCCGCGCCGTGATTCAGGTATCGCGCGATCCGGTGAAGCGTGAAGTTCTCCGTCTTGAAGCAGTCCAGAGTCGCCGCTAGTCCACTGGCTGGGCAGGTTGATCACCTTGATTCGACCGGCGAATCGTTCACGTCCGGAGGATACAGCACTTCGAAGCGCGTGTTCGAATGAGTCGCGCGGACAAAGCTCATGATCTGGTCCGTGAATGCTCCGATCAATCCAGGCAGGAACGCGGCCTCGTCCGCGTATAGCGTCGGATCCTCGGCGGTAGTCACGAACACATGCATCGCGCGGCCATAGGTTGTGCTGAAAGTGGATGGTGGTGTATGCATCGTAAAAAGGCAAGCTATCGTGTGGCATGGCTGGATCCAGATTCCAGGCGAAGTACCACCACTGCACCTCGCCGAATTGAAGATAGGGAACGCAGCCCGCTGTCGACCATCAGTCCGCCATGTCGAGATGGACCTGCTTCCAAAACGCGGTGCTGGTTGGAGAGAAGTTCGTCTGCAGCGCAGGCGTGTTCAACTGGCACGCGCTCGCCGTCGTTGTAACGTTGCGCGATGCCGGCCGCCGGGTCCGGATCGCCATGTCTGCAGTTCCATGCTGAACGCCGCCGCCACATCGATCCCGTAGGATTTCAGCGCCGTAAAATAGGCCACGCTCCAGTCCCTCGCCGCGCGATTGATCCGGGGGACCACGGTCAAGTCTGTCCGCCAGTCGCCATCGACTCCTCCGGAAAAGGAGCTTCCACTAGTTACGATCACCGAAGGTCTCCGGTGAACCGGGGGTGACGATATTGGCCGACAGAGTGATGGAGTTGTCGGCGAATCCCAATGCTCGCGAGTAAATGGTGAGAACCGCTCCGACCGCCTGCGCGCGAATGCCCGTGAAACCGTTGTTGATGACCAACTCGAAAGCCTTGGCAACGCTCTCCGCCGTATCGCCGATCAGATTCAAATGCTGTAGCGGTAGTTATCGAGCCCGACAGGCCGATCAGAATTTGAGAAATTTCGCTGAAGATCGGTGTGCCGGAAAACGTCACGGTACCCGAAGCGTAGGCGTATCCCTGCGCGACCAATTCGTAAAACCACAGCGCGCCGACGTAGTGATTCGCCCGCCCCGTAAAGCCTAACGTATTGATCAGCCACGCGGTACGCTCCGCCGGGAGCGCGAGAGAATGCTCGGTGTCCCAGTCGGTAGCCAGCGTCAGCTTCGAATCCGGCGCGATCACCGGCAGGTTCGCCGAGGGAACGGCTATCTCGAAAAAGTCAAAATAGACAGTACCCATCGTTCCGGAGTTCGTGACTAAGACAGTGTGCTGGGCGCCGCCAGTCAAGTTACCGAGCGGCACGCGCATCAGTACGTCCTCTCCCGAAATGAGCAGGCTTACCGTGAATGCGGTTCCATGGTCGACAGAGACGGATACCTGCCCGCCGCTAAAATACTTCCGGGTTCCAAAATATAAAGTGTGATTTTGAGGAGCCGTATAGGTGAACGACACTGAATCACCGTTATTGGTCGAATAACGGCTGGACCCTCCCGAGAAGTTCCCTACGGAGGGAGTCCAGCTTCCGCTGTAGGTCAGCTCCGCGGTATTGTCATCTTCCACGCGACGGCTCTGGCTTCAGGCGACGTTATAAGTTAGTCCCGTTCCAGTGACGCTCCAGTTCGACACCACTACTTGAAACTCGCTCCGCTCATAGGCGCCCATTTGAAAATCGGCTGCATAGGTCCAACGCAGTTTCCGGATGGCGTTGGTCGGAACTGCAACCTCAGACTCGCCGACGGCGGGAAAGGAATGAAGATATCCTGTCAGCGAGCTGAAATCCAGCGTGATTCCCCACTTAGTCGGCGAAACCCCACCGGTGAAGTATTGCCAAGCTGGAGACCAACTCTCCGTCTGCGCGCCGGTCACGTTCGCGTACGCTCCCAGCCGATTGCCATCTTCGCCCATGGCGCTGACGGCAGTAAGAGTGAGCTGAGCGCCGGTCGGAACCGCGCTCACAGTGGTTGACGAGGCGTTGATCGCGTTCGCCAACGCCAGCACGGCTGCCTCAAGTGTATCCGACCCCGAGATCAGATAGTTGTAGTGCTCGGAAAGCCATGCGACTTCCACGTAGTCACCCACCGTCGGAGTTCCCCCCAGGGTAAAAGTCGCAGTCGCCGGCACATAACTGCCCTCGACAACCGTTTTGTGCTCCATCAATGGAACGAAGTAGATCTGCTCCGTGCCGCCCGACTCCGCCCAGATTCGAAGAGTAGGCCAGTCGACCGTGTGATACAAGCTGGAGTCGAGGGGGATGCAGTTGTCGCGAGTCTCCTCGTAATACAGGACCAAGCCGCTCAAGTCGCCATCCGGCAAGTTGCGCAGCATGGGATGCTCGTGCGTGTTATCCCGGTTCCACTCGACGACCGCCCAGTCGAACTGCTGGCGCCACGTGCCGGAAATCGTAAACCCGCTCGAGGTGGCGCCGCTCATGGCGGCAATCGCCGAAGGCTCGAGAAAGTAGCACTGCAAATCACGATTCGGCTGCAATTTTGTAAGAGTCTCTGGCATCTTGTCAGATCCTGATAGTCACGGTCAGATCCGAACCGGGATTCGTTCCGCCCACGGCAGTGATGTCCAGCGTGACTGTCGCGTTACTCACCAGCGGAGGAAGCAGGAAGCCCGTTGCAGGATTGGACAGCGTGGGATCGTTAACCAGCGCCCCCACCGGGATCGTCAGCGTGAGGTAGACGCTTGGGCTTTGACCTGGAACAGTCTGGTTCAGAGTAAGCTGTACCGGGGTATCCGTCGGCGCCTGCTGCACGACGGCCGACACATCCAGCACGGAGCGAGTCGCATCGATGACCAGATCCGGCGCCGCGTCGTTCTGGACCGCCAGGAACCCTTGCACCTCTATCGAATATTGCCCACCTGACATCGTGCGCAGTCCGGAGTCGACGGTCTGCGTCACCGCCTCGGCGGCGGTCGGGCTATTTCCTCGGGAATTAGTGACAAACAATTCCGCGCTTGCCACGCGAGCATCGAGAAGAGGGACCGGCAGCTGCCAGCCGCCGCCGGCGGGACTGCCAAAGAAGTTCGGAGCGAAAGAGGCGATCGTCACGCTGGATTCCAACGGATAGACAGTCGTTCCACTCGCGTGACCGGCCGCGGTAGTGCCGTGCATCGCCCGAGTCACCTCATACTGGGTTCCGCTATTCAGCACACCCGCAATCTGCATCACTTCCGTTTCGACCTGTATAAAGGAGCCGGCGGCCGATGTCCCGGCGACGTTAAGATTGATTACCTGGTCGGTGGCGAGGACATCCGCGCTCAACTGTGTTAGCGGCTGCCCCTGGGCTTCTTCAAAGTAGTGCAGAGTAAAAGTAGCCGCGGATATTGTAGTTGTATTAGTCAGAGTGGTGAATCCTATCCCACCTACTTCCACGTAGCCGCCCTGTTGCGGAATCAATCCGATGCCGAACGAAGGCATCGGAGGGACGTCCGAGTCCTGCCCGCCGGCGCCAGCGCCACCAATCACCCAGCGGGTTACCGTCGCTAGTTCGGGCGGGGATTCCTGGTTGTTCGCGTTCGCCGCGCGACCCGTGATCTGCACAACCTCTCCGCCGCGATTAGGAATCTCGAACTGGATCGGGCTTGTGCTTCCGGTTGCTCCGAATTGCCATCCGGATTGGGCAATGGTGAAGTAACTGGTGGAGTCCGGCGCCATGTCCCATGGCCTGGTCAGAGTTAAGGTGGTGGCTGTGTTCGATTGAACGCCAAGCTCCTGCCCGGCGCCCTTCCCCCGATCGATTCTCACCAACGCGCCGGTGTTTCCGTTCACGACCATCTCCAGGGTACTGTTCCCGATGGTGGTTGCGGAGGAGATCGTAGCCGGGTACTCCGGCTGCAGCTCCATACGCCAGTAGAAGTTGGCGTGATCGAAATTGGCGTCGGGCGGAGCGGCGAGTTGGTCCGGCAGTCCGGAATCGGTGAACTGCGCCGCTCACGGACTGATGCGAGGCGATCAGGATCAGCTCCGATGGATTGGGTCCGCGGTAGACGTTGAATCCGGCGGTGGCAGTCGAAAAGCTCAATCCGGAGATCGTGACGGTATTGGTGTTCCCGCCGGCAGGGATCGCCGCGGGCACGACGAAGGAGAGCGCGCTCTCTTCACCCGCCGCGTCCAGTGCGCTGACAGCGTAATATAACGTCTGGTCGCCCGCAAGGGTTCCGCCAGTTCCAACGGTAGGAGCGAAGCTCACGAGAGGTATGCCAACCTGGTTCACATTCGGAGCCGCGGGGACAGTAAATGCGGCGCTGAGTTGAACCGTGAGGCCGCCGTCGGCGTCGCTGCCGGAGGATTCCACAATTCCAAACTGGACGTCTCCATTGGAATCGACTGTCGTGCCGATCAGCGGCCGCGGCAATCCAAC
This sequence comes from uncultured Alphaproteobacteria bacterium, assembly GCA_963730645.1. Classification (GTDB taxonomy): domain Bacteria; phylum Pseudomonadota; class Alphaproteobacteria; order Rhizobiales; family Xanthobacteraceae; genus BOG-931. The sequence goes on from CAVSSN010000001.1 coordinate 478,120, forward strand.
GCCCGAGTCCGGCTGCCGGCGGCCGTTCGATGGAGACTGGCCGTTGGTGTCGGTGTACCAGGTGTCGTCTTGAATCTGCGCGGTGATCGGCACCGTCCGATAGTTCGTTCCCGGAGTGATCCCGGTCACGCGAAACGGCTGCCGGTTGAAGCCTTCCTTTAGATAAGTGAGGCTGATGATGTCGCCCGGCTGAATTCCGATCGCGCGGACACTGGTTTCGAAATCGATATACGTGTTTCCCTGGATCGATCGGTCCAGATTGAATTCCAGAATGCGCGCGGCCTGATCGAAATGTGGAATTCCAAGAACGCTGAACAGCCCGGTGATTTCCTGCCCGATCAGCGCCACGTCCTCGACATCAATCAGCAGACAGGCTGTCTTGCTGATATTCGTTGAACGAATCCTGAAATTCGACGGAATACGGTTCGGCGTATCGGTCGTGCTGCGGGACCACACCCGTATGTTCGGCTCACCTGTCGGCTTCCGCAGCATCCCCGTGGTTCCGGAGGATCCGTCGCCGAATTCGTACGCGGCCAGCCGCCGTTCAGCACGTCCGTGCTGTTGCGTTGAATCCAGCTTGCACGGCTTGCTGCAGCGCCAGCGTATTTTCCACCCGCAATTGCAGCAGGCCGCCGGACCCATAGGTCAGGTACAGCCGCGACGCCATTGCGAATGCCGCGAATCGCGTCGGCGGCGGTCCGGCTCGTCTTCAGAATCAGATTGCATTGAAAGCGCGGAGATCGTGATGGCATTTCCGTAAAGGTCCTGGGTGCTTATCGATTGATCGCAGTAATCGGCCGCGGCCGCAAAGCTGGCGACATCGAGCTCGTCGATCAGACCACCCGCTGCGGCGCAGAACGTCCATCAGCACCCACGCCGGGTTGTTTGTGAACTGCAGGCCAGTGAGCGACCCGTCGTCAGCGTACACCGGCAGCTTCATGCCTTGCATCAGCACCTGGATGGTCGGCAGCGAGCTTCCGTCGTTGATCCGGTTCGGAACAACGACCGACAGGTACGCCATGCTGCCGTACGGATCGCCCAGCGGATTCCCGCTGCCGTCGGTGAAATCCGATTGAAGTCGCCTGTCCGATTTCCCGGACTGACCACGCTGTACCAGCCCGTGCCGGTCATGTTACGCCGGCTTGTCCCAGCGGGATTTCGATGTCGTTGACCAGCACGGTGATCACGCCCTGAATCTCGCCCATGCACAGCAGTACTTCCATGCGGGTCAGGTTGCCGTCGTTTCGCGCGAAGACAATCGCGGGGTAAGTGCCAGGCGGTTCCGTAGACCAGCGGGACAAAGTCGTTATAGCGCGCCTCGTTGTCCACCAGCGGAGACAGGTGCGACCCTTTCTCGCCGTAACTGCGCACCAGAATGGAGGCCGGCACGAATTCGATGCCGCCGAACCGCCGCGTGACGTTGCCGGCGCTATCCCGCTCGAACATTCCGCGCGCCTCGCAATCGCTCGCGTGAAGCTGCAGGAAGTGAACGGGCGCCGTTCCGTTCAGATTGCCCGACGCCTAGCGCGACGTCGGGAGAGTAGCCGCAGCGGAAGAATTGCGAGTAGATGCCCTTCGGGCCACCGGTCACCGCTTCGTGCGCTGATCTGAGTGCCTGGGAATCCCACGGGCACGCCGCTCCACGCGCACCGGCGGCAGCATACGACTCGCTGCATGCTCATCCGATTGATGGCGCGTGAGCCGGAAGGTCGCCTCTCTGAATTTCGTCCGGTGGGTTCGCGATGCCTTTGAACAGCACCATGCTCTCGGTGTCCGGCACGCCGTTCTTTAATTGATAGAACAGGAAGCTGACCGTGACCACGGCGCCCTTGCAGCCGACCGATCTCTCGATCTCCGAAAAATGCGAATCCGCATTCGCCAGCGTGACGGATATCTTCGGAATGGTATCCACGCCCATGTCCGACGATGTCTGCATCTGAAAGAGGTTGTGCATCAGGACTCTGGGCTGGTAAGTGACTCCGCTCACAACTACCGTGTGCGTGCTCCATCGCTCGACCGTTCCGTCGCTCAGCACGCAATCGAACAGCAGGATCGGCGTCTCGGTCGCGGTTTGCTCTTTTTGTTGGAAGATCGTAGGCATTGCTCTAGTCCTATGCGCGCGTGTGAATGCGAATCTGACAGGAGTGCTGGCCGGGCCCGTCAGTCTGTGATCGAGAGGCTGTCGTCCAGGAATCGCGCCGTTCGGATACACGCCCGCGCTGTCGACAGCGTCTGCTTGTAGCCGGACGCTCCGGGCTGCGCCTCCGCCTGGACCCCAAACAGCTCGCACTGAGCCGCCCGGCGGTAGTTGGATGCCGAAGGTGACTGATTCGTCCGTCCCGGCGAAGTTGCCGGAGAGCACGATGCGCGTCCAGTACCGGACCGATGTTGAATGCCGCCGACTGAGTCTGCCGTCGCGGTGGATCGAATCAAAGTCACCTGCTTGATTCGAATCGCTCCTGACTTGCACGCTGAACGCATATTGAAACCAGCCCGGCCCGTTGACAATCTGCTGCGCCGACAGCGCGGCTGAGCCGGTATTCGAGAGCTGTGTCGCGCTTGTGCCGCCATCCGGGTCGGCGACTCCGCCGGCGATCGTCAGGAAGGAGTTAGCTCTGACCAGGCCGATTGGGTCGAGCTTCTCGCTCCACAGGAGAAGATTGTCGGTGGGGTCGAGAAAAGTGAAGCTGCCGAGCTGGCCTTCTACGTTGTCATGCAGCAGAGCCAGCGCGTTGCTTTCGTCATCGCTCAGCGTGGTGAATTGCAACGTCCACTCCACAGCCGCCGCGTTGGTGTCGGCTAACTTGAACATGACGCCGTCAGTAGCTTCGTTTATGACGGTTCTGGTCAGGCGCCGCTTCTGGATCGGATACTGGCCTATCGCCCCCGTCGAGAGCTGCGGAAAGTAGAACATGCTAGCTCCTGTTCTCTCGCACGATTACCGACGTTCTTCCCCGCCGCTCGCCGTTCAAGGTAAAAGCGATGTCGTCGATCATCAGGCTGCAGTTGGGATAAGTCGTATTGTCTTTGGGATCCACGAAGACGAAGCTCCCGAACTGCCCTTGCTGGGTCGATGAAGAACTCCTCGAAGGCCTTCATCTCTTCTTCGTCCAGCATGTCCAGCGCGAATCACCCACTGATGAAAGGGCGCTGCATAATCCCGGTAACGCTGCTCTTTACCGTCCACGAATTCGAGTACCTGAGTGAAGTATCGAGTCGTCGCCTTGGCCGGATACTGCATCACGGCGCCGGTCTTGAGTGCTGGGGAAGGTTGCCATAGTCACCTAGAGTGAGCTCACCACGTCGTTGATCGGGCTCATGTTCAACATCGCCGACCGAACGGCTTGAGCAATTTCATAGCTGTGGTCCATGAACGATTGGCTGTCCATCGCATTCACCTGAATCGTAATTTGCGGACGCGGGAGCAGCAGCGGCCGCCGGCGTCTGAGCCTGCGCGGGCGGGGCTGCTTGCGGAAGTCCGTTCTGCCCGTAGACCACGCCGGGGAGACTCGAAACCCCACCGGTCGCGCCCGGTGTGTCGGCCAAGGTCGCAGTCTACCGCCGCGGGCGCGGCGTACCTGTAGAGTGGCGGGGGAGTCGGAACTGCCGCCGCCGAACAGTCCCGCTATGGTGGAGATCAGCGGGATCAGCCCCAACCCTCCGCCGAGAACAGTCGACGCGATACTCCCGACCGTGCTCGCCACACCACCGCCACTGCTTTGCGACGAGCCTGCTTGCACCGCCGCCGTATTCAGGTTCAGACGTATCGACCAACTTCTGGTTAGTCGATATCAACCCTGTCGATCTGCTGGGCGCCTCCGTCAGCGCCGAGGACAAGTCGCCCGTGACTGGGCAGTCAGATCCTGGAGTGATCCCCTGTACGTTCGACGCCGCGCCGCTGTTACCGGTCACCGCGCCAGCCGCTTTCGAGTACGACTTGGTTTAAGCTACTTGTCTGCCATCGCTCTCCTCCGTTTGCGCTTCCCGTTCCAGAATCAGAAACGCCTCAATCTTCCCTCGCCGACAGCTCGCCGGGATAATTCGGCCCCAGTCTTCTGCCACACGTAGAACTGCTCGATCCAGGTCAGACTCTGCGCCGTAATCAGTCGACGTCGGACACTGGTCGGTCGAAACGCGCTCTTCGCGCCCACACCACTCTTCGCCGGCGTTTCGAGCGCCGCCGGCATCCATCCGCAGCGCCGCTTCAGCTCCAGGCCGTCTTGCCGGCAACTGTCGCACTTCCATCCGGCCTGGTTCGAATATTGAAAGTGGAAGGCGACGATCAGTTTTTTCTTTCGGTCTCCGTCAGCCCGCACTCGGCTTTGACTGCGGCCACCGCTTCGCGGAACAGCTCCTCCGGCCCGATCGCCGCCAGCGACTCCGGCGTGGCCGGCGCGCCGTCCAGCTCGAGTCCGCGCACTTCCTCGCAGTCCCCACATCACATACAGCCGGTCGATCTCGGAGGTCAGCAGCGCGGCGTCGATCTTCTCCCGCGCGTCGCCGGCCTCCAGAAACTCCACCTTCTGCGCGATCTCCCGCAGCCGCCGCGTCAGCTCGACGCGCCGCCCGAAGGACATCTTCGCCAGCACGAACGTCACGCCCGGCGTCGTCTGCGATTCTCTTCTCCAGCCAGCTTTGGTAATTCATCGCTTATCCGAATGCCACCGTGATTTCGTCGTCCACCGTGCCCTGCGCCTGCGAGTTGGCGAACTTCCACTGCAGCCGCCCGTCGCTGTCGTCGAACTCCGGAACCTGCGGGATCACGCTCTTCATGCGCACGCCGAACAATTGCCCGCTCTGCTGGCCGAGCTGCAACATCACCTCGATCGGCGATTGCTGGCGCGCCGCCTGGTAGAGCCCTTGCGTCGCGTCGTCAGTCGTGCTCGTACAACTCGAAGTTCGCCAGCACGATGCGCGTCCCGGCCGAGAAGCAGCGCGCCAGGCTGCTGCCGAACTCCTTCGCCCGCAGGTCCACCCGTTGTCGAGCGACACCGATGCGCTCGTCACCGTGTAGAAGCGGCTCCGGCCCGGTCCCGAGCCACACCTGGCCCAGATGTCCCGGGAATAATCGAATAGTTGAACGGCGCCGGAGCCGGCTCGGCGGGAAAGCTCGAAAGCTGCCCCTGCCCGATGCGCTGAAGCTGGCGCTGTCGATCAGGTCCTGCGCCGGTCCGCTGAATTCGAACTGGTGGAAGTCTCCATTGATGTCGATCTGCAGTTTGTTCACGGCCGCGCCGGCCAGAATCCTCTGTACCGCCGTGTGTGGGAATCCAGTAATCGAAGATGCTCACGCTCGGGCATGTCCGTCGCCGGGAAATAGGTGATGGTCGGTCCGATGACGTCACCCGCCGCCGGGCGTGACCGAAAGCGGCGCGTTCAGCTGCACTGTTACAGAATCGACCACCGCCGCCACGAATCGCATCTCCCCGCCGTGGGCGACGGCCTGGTCCGGAACCAACCCGTGCGGCGCGCTAAACGCCAGCACGCTCTGCGTGGAGCTCCGCTAGGCACGTCCCGCCGTTGAAGACCAGCGGCGTCCCTCCCAGGCTCGCCTGAAACAGCGGCCCGTAACTCGGCGGACCGGCCGACGGGCTGTCCCAGCTGGTCATGTAAGTGGTCAGGTCGTAACTGGTCAGTCGTCCTCAGCCGGACGGAAAGCCGGGAAACGTGCGGCTCCCCGTCTTGTCGCGCCGCTGGACCTGTCTCGAGGCTTCTGCTTCGTCGTCAGCTTCACCGCCGCGATGCGATTCGCCGCCGTGATCGCCGGAACCTGTCCGTAGGCGGGCTCTCACCGCCGTGTACAAGCCGATTTGCGTTAGATGAGATGTAACATGACATGGATTGTGCTCCTCTGATCGCCGTCGTCAATCGATACTCACTGCCACTTCGAAACGTGATCTTTCCGGTCTGGATGAAGTTGCGGCCGCCATGCGCCATCTCTCCGAACACCGCTTCATATCCGCCCGTGTAAAACATTCCGTTGCCCCAGTCGCCGCGGTTCTGATCGAGAATTCGGGTCACCGCGTCGACGTGACTCTGGAGCAGGTTCTCCAGCCCTTCGATCCGGTCCTGCGATACGCGGACCTCGATCGCCATGTGCGCCTTCCCGGAAAACGTGCGGAACTTCTCGCGCAGATCGTTGCTGATCTTCTCGCAGTACACGCAGCAGCGCCGGATACTTCAGATCCACGCTGCGTCTCCACCAGTTCCTGCGCCACGTTCTGCGTGAAGATCTGCTTCGCGCCAATCGGAGCCAGTGTGATGCCTTGCAGCTCCGCCACCGCCGCGAGGTTCTCGCTCAAGCCGGCCGGAGCTCTGCAGAAACTGTAGAAGCGCGTTCGTCGCCAGTGTGCCAGCGTTCGCCATTTCTCACCCCCTCAGCAGAATTCGCGGCGCCGGACTCAGAAACGTCGGGCTGCTGCCCATTGCCTGGCGCGGTCCCGTCGTGGTCAGTCCCGAATCCGGCGCCGTCCAACTCGACCGCCGGATCGAGCGGCGTCGAATTCTGCAGGAACAGACTGTCCGGCGTCGACGCCGGCGTAGACATTCCAGGAAGCCGCGTTCGCCGGCGGATTCACCGCCTGCACTTGCAACGTGTTGCCGGTCGTCACGTCGAGCGCCGTTGATCTCGCTCGGACGCCCTTCTTCGCCGCTCGCGTTCAGCCAGGCCACTGCGACGAAGTATTTCGCCGGCGGCGAGCGCTCCGGAGACCAGGCTCAGCAGCCGGATGCTCCGCCTGCGGTATCGGATCGGCCACGGTTCCCACTCCGATCTGAAACAGCAGCCCCGACGCGGACGAGGAAAGATCCTTGTACTCGTCCCACTTCGCCTTGTACCGGTCGTTGAGCTGGTTGTAATACGCGTCGCGATAGACGATCTCCAGCGTATGGAAGATCAGCCACGACCGCAGCGCCGGCGTGACCACGATGTTCTTCAGCGTGAGCGCTGGAGTCGACGCAGCCCGGTCTCGACAGCGGCGGAAACGGGCTCACCAGTTGCAAGCCGACTTCGTTGTGGCCAGACCGATCTTGACCGTGAGGTTGATCCCCTCCGTGGCTGGCCGTGTCGAGAATGCCCGTTTCGTGATCGGCCAGGTCTTCGATCGTGATCGCCGGACTGTCTGTGAATAGCATATGCGCCTGTCCGGTTACTGCTTCGCTGTGGACTTCGAGCCTCTCAGCGTTCGAAGGTCGCTTTCCGACACCACCGTCACCTGCATGCGCCCGGCAGCTTCCAACTGATCCGCCATCCGCTTGGCGTCGCTCTTCCGCTCCTGAAATTCCTGCGTCTCCTGATCGTTCGCCAGCGCGCGCCCGGCCTTCGACGATCATCTTGGCCGCGATGCGAGCCGGCACTTCCGTCATGACGCCGGCAATTCCGCCGTCCGGCGTCTCCATGCTGACGACGACCGGATACGGCTGTTGTGAAGCTCTGCTCCAACTCTCGAATCTTTCTGGTAGTACACTTTCAGATCCATAGTTATCCTCATCGATTGCGAGACGGGGCAGGCGACTTGCCTGCCTCCCCTTGTCGCACTGGCCTAGCTGTTCACCTGAACGGCCGCAGTTGTTGCGAAGCACGGCCGCGCCGTACAGCACGTCGACCGTGAACTGCTGCGCCAGCGTATTCGGCTGGTAGCTCATCACCACGCGCACGCCGAAGTTGCCCAGCTCGGCGTACTCGGCGATGGCGCCGGTGCCCGGCAGCGGCTGCGGCAGGCGGCGAATCACCAGCCCGATCGCATCCTTCGTGAACGCCAGGTTATGCGTCGTGACCGGCGAGCTGCCCGTCTTCGCGATGAACTGCGACCGGAACACGAAGAAGTCCTTGATCTTGCCGATCGTTCCATCGACCAGCGCCCGCATCCCCGCGTCGCCCGCCGTCTGGAACTCGCTGAACCGGTCGATCTGGCGCAGCTGCGGAGTACGTGGCGGCATCGACCACCAGGTACTTCGGCTCGCTCGGCCGGAATCTTGGCCTGAAACAGCGCCGTCTCCGCCGAATCCACCACCGCTTCGGTTCGAAATGCCCACCGCGGTCGAACCTGGTGTAGCGCACGAGGTTGAAGCGTGATTCCGCGTAGGCGCGCGGGATGCTGAACATCTCCTTCGGGAACACGGCCGCCCGGTCGGCACGGTGATCTGCTCACCGATCGGACCGAATCGAGCGCTGCGCCGCGATTCGCAGTAGATC
>CAVSSN010000002.1:0-1002972 GCA_963730645.1 uncultured Alphaproteobacteria bacterium
GACCTACATCCATTTCCATGGCGAGCGCGCCATGGCGCAGATCGACCTCACGCCGGTGCGTGACCGCGGCGCCCACGTCAGCATCCAGGTGACGGACGACGCGTTCCGTCCGGTCGCCGCCAAGGAGGTGACGCTGGTGGTGTGGAACCCGGCCGCCGGCATCGAACCGAAGAGCCAAAACGCCGTCGATGACGGCGGCGGCAACTGGCACATCGACAATGTCCGGGTTCCCGTCGGCGGCGTCTGGCGCATGCGGATCGAGATTTTGATCAGTGATTTCGAGAAGGTGATGATCGAGGACAATGTCGAATTGCCGCGCACGCCGTGACGACGTGAACCCTTAATCGGTTGTAACCGACACAGTTAATCGGGCGTAAGGCATTCGTTCTTAATCAGGCGTAAGGCATTCGATCGCTAAAATTTTCGCTGTCTTGAACACATTTTGGCGCCGCGCGTTGGCGAATGACAGAACGCAAATACCGCCCTTGAGACCAAGTTGCCAACGGCCGCCAGTGGAACCGACCATGTGTAATGCCAACCCAACCCGCGTGCTTCTGGTCGAGGACGAAGCTCCGATTGGAACGGGTGGCCGAAGCGCTGACGGAGCAGGGCTTTGTCGTGCACACCGAAAGCAATGCGAGCGGTGCGCTACGCTACCTTGACACCGCGCCGGTCGATGTCCTGTTCACCGACATCAACCTCGACGGCGGCATGGATGGAACCGATCTCGCCCGCCGCGCCCGCGTGCTGCATCCCGACCTGACGGTCGTCTATGCATCCGGGCGATCGAGCCGGCTCGACCCGGACATTGCCGTGCCGAACTCGGTTTTCGTGCCGAAGCCCTACAACCCGCAACTCGTCGGCCCGCTGCTGACGCGTGCGGTCGGCGCAGCAAATGCCGGATTTCCCGACCGCGCGCGCGCCTGACGCGTCAGGCTGCGAGACCGCCGCGCGCGAGGAACTGCTCCAGCCAGTGGATGTGGTAGTCGCCGTCGATGATGTCGTTCTCGCGCACCAGCGCGCGGAACAGCGGCAGGTTGGTTTCGATGCCGTCGATCACGAACTCGTCGAGCGCGCGCTTCATGCGCATCAGGCATTCGCTACGCGTCTTGCCGTGCACGATCAGCTTGCCGACGAGCGAGTCGCAGAACGGCGGAACGGTGTAGCCGTGATAGACCGCGGAATCGACGCGCACGCCGAGCCCGCCCGGTGGATGGTAATGCACGATCTTGCCGGGTGAGGGGCGAAACGACACCGGATTTTCCGCGTCGATGCGGCATTCGATGGCGTGGCCGTGGAATTTGACATTCCTGCGCCAGCGCGAGATCGGCGCCGGCGCCGACGCGGATCTGCTCGAGAATGAGGTCGATATCGGTGATCATCTCGGTCACCGGATGCTCGACCTGGATGCGCGTATTCATCTCGATGAAGTAGAATTGGCCTTCCTCGTACAGGAACTCGACCGTGCCGACGCCGAGATACTTGATCTCGCGCATCGCCTTGGCGACCGTTTCGCCGATCTTCTCGCGCTCCGCGGTGTTGAGGGCGGGGAGGGGCTTTCCTCCCAGACCTTCTGGTGACGGCGCTGCAGTGAGCAGTCGCGCTCGCCGAGATGGATGGCGCGGCCCTTGCCGTCGCCAAGCACCTGGATTTCGATGTGGCGCGGCCGCTGAAGGTATTTTTCCAGATACACTGTGTCGTCGCCGAACGCTGCCTTGGCTTCGCTGCGCGCCGTTGCGAGCGCAATGCCGAGATCGGCCTCCGCGTACGCGACCTTCATGCCGCGCCCGCCGCCGCCCGCGGACGCCTTGATCAGCACGGGAAAACCGATGCCGCGCGCAAGCTCGCGCGCCTCGCTCTCGGAGGCGACACCGCCGTCGGAGCCCGGCACCACCGGAATGCCGAGGCGCACCGCCGCGCGCTTGGCTTCGATCTTGTCGCCCATCAGGCGGATGTGTTCGGGCCGCGGCCCGATGAAGTGCACGTTGTGCTCGCCGAGGATTTCGGCAAAGCGCGCGTTCTCGGACAGGAATCAGCTCGATGATGCCGCGTCGGCACCGGTGATCTCGCAGGCGGCGAGCAGTGCTGGGATGTTGAGGTAGCTATCCTTGGCGGGCGGCGGGCCGATGCACACGCTCTCGTCGGCTAGCCGCACGTGCATGGCGTCCTCGTCGGCGGTCGAGTGCACCGCCACGGTCGGAATGCCAAGCTCCTTGCAGGCGCGCAGTACCCGCAGCGCGATCTCCCCACGATTGGCGATCAGGATTTTATCGAACATCGCACTTTACGCGCGCAACTGCCGTCATTCGATGATCATCAGCGGTTCGCCGAACTCGACCGGCTGGCCGTCCTCGATCAAAATCTGAATTACCGTGCCGGAACGCGGCGCGGGAATTTGGTTCATGGTCTTCATCGCCTCGATGATGAGCAGCGGATCGCCCGCGTTCACCCGCGAGCCGATATCGACGAACGGCCGCGCGCCCGGCTCGGCGCCGACATAGGCTGTGCCGACCATGGGTGAGGTGACGAGACCCGGGTGTTTTGCCGGATCGATTTCGGACACGGGCGTAGCGACCGGCGAGGCTATCGACATTTCGTGTATGCGGGACGGCGCAATCGTCGTGGCGTGACGCGCGACACGCACGCTGACGCCGTTCTGCTCGATCGAAATTTCGGTGAGCCCGGTTTCGTCCAGCAGCTTCGCCAGATCGCGGATCAGCTCGTGATCGACCGGGCTGCTTCGGCGTAGAAGGTTTTTCCGGCTTGCTCGCCACGGTCAATCCCCGATCATTTCGGCAAGCCCGTTAACGGCGAGCGCATAGCCGTCGATGCCGAAGCCGCAGACCATCGCGCGCGCCGCCTTGACACGTAGGAGCGCTGGCGAAAGCGCTCGCGCGCATGGATATTGGTGATGTGCACCTCGATGATCGGCGCAGTGAGCGTCACCAGCGCGTCGAGGATGGCGACCGAGGTGTGGGTATAGGCGCCGGCATTGATGATGACGCCCGAGGCCTTCTTGTCGCGCGCCTCCTGGATCCAGTCGACCATTTCCCCTTCGTGGTTGGTGTTCTTGGCGGAAGACGACGCTCAACCCGTGGCGCTTCGCGGTCGCGCGGCAGAGCTTGTCGACGTCCTTGAGCGTTGCGCGGCCGTATTTTTCCGGCTCGCGGGTGCCGAGCAGATTGAGGTTCGGGCCGTTGAGGACGTAGACGGTCTTCGGCATCTGGGCGCCCGGCGCAGACCGGCGAAGAGGGCCCCGCAGATGGGCCGTCGCCCCGGCATTTCGCTTTATAGGCACCCCGGCCGCAAAGAGGAAGCCGGGCCGGTGGTGCCGCGCTGGCCAATGCCACGATGGAACCCAAAATCCGCCGTTGCGGAACCCCGGCGAGCCACGAAGCACTTCGACGCTGCCCGCGGTGGATATTTGGGAGGACAATCCATGAATTGCAGAGCATTTTTGCCCCTTGTCGCCTCTTTCGTTGCGCTACAGCCGTTCGGCGCAACGCTCTTTGCTGCCGACGCTGAGCGCGTTTCGGGTCCGATTGTGCACGACAATCTGGCGATCTACCTGGTGCACGGCGCAACGAGCGGCGGCGCGGTGCCGCTGACCTTGCAGGAGGCGATGGCCGAGCGGACCGTCAAGGGTGATCGAGACGGGTAACGTCAACGAGTTGACCGTCGAGACACGTCCGAGCGACGATGTGTTCGTGCAGGCCGGCGACATCGTCAAGGGCGGCCGGCAGGACCGCGTGCTGTCGGTGACTTGCTGCTGCCGCCACGTTCGGGGCAGGTGCCGATCGCGTCATTCTGCGTCGAATAAGGACGCTGGTCGGCACGCGGCGGGGAAGATCCCCGGCAGTTCGCGAGCGCGGGCTCCGCCATGCCGTCGCGGAAGGCCAAGGTGGCGATGCGGGCGAATGTAGGCGTCGGTGCTGCGCCGCCGACGGACGGGCTCGCCGGCCTTGCGCTGGCGTGCGGTGCCGACACAGGGATGCGCCAGCAGGAGATCTGGTCGAGGTGGAAGACGCAGGATCAATTGACCCGCTCGGTCGGCGCTCCCGGTGGCGGCGTCGTCGCCGTCGAGCCTGCAGCTGTCGCTCGAGAGCGAAAAGCTCAAGGTGGCGCAGGCCGCCTATATCAAGGCGCTGCAGGGCGCGGGCGAAGCCGACAACGACATTGTTGGCTACGTGTTTGCCGTCAACGGCAAGATCAACAGCGGCGATGTCTACGCCTCGAACGCGCTGTTCCGAAAAATGTGGCGCAAGCTGCTCGCGGCCAACGTGACCGAAGCGATCGGCGACAAGGATGCCGAGGCGCCGCACCGCCATCGATAGCGGACATCGAAGTATTCGACGGCAGCGCCGTCCGGAGCCGAGGCCGAACGTGCGATCAACTCAAGCGTCCGGCTCGCGACCCGCGACAGCGATACCACGCTCTACGCGGAAACCCGCCGTGGCGATGGCGGCTGGGTGCACCGCAATTATCTGACGAAGTAAGCGCGCGAAGCTTCGATGCTTGCGGATGTGGGGCACCCCCCCTCTCCCCGCAGGGGAGAGGGAGGTGACGTTGCGAATGTCTAATTCCGCTCCGCGTCGATCTTCTTCTTGAGCGCGTCGAGCCCGATAGCGCCGACCACCACCTCGTTGCCGACCACATAGCTCGGCGTGCCGTTGACGCCCAGCGCTTCGGCGAGCTTCATGTTTTCGTCGATGGTGGCCTTGACCTCGGGACTTTGCATGTCCTTCTCGATGCGCGCCACGTCGAAGCCTGCTTCCTTGGCCGCGGCAAGCGCGCGCGCCTTGTCGGCCGGGCCGCGACCGCCGAGCAGCTTCTGATGGAAATCGAGGTATTTCTTGCCGGTCTTGTCCTGCATGCGCGCGGCGACCGCGACGTGCGCGGCATCGACCGAGCCTTCGCCGAGTACCGGGAATTCCTTGAGCACGAACCTGAGATTTCCATCGTTCTTGATGAGATCGAGCATGTCGGTCATGGCACGCTTGCAGAACCCGCAATTGTAATCGAAGAACTCGACCATGGTGACGTTGCCGGCCGGATTGCCGATTACGACCTGATGCGGCGAGGAGAACAGCGCTTCGGAGTTCTCCTTTACCGCGGTGCGGTGCTTCTCGGCGTCGGCCGTCTGCTGCCGCTTGTCCAGTTCCGCCATCACATCCGTCAGCAGCTCGGGATGCTGCATCAGGTAATCCTTGATGATGTGTTCAATCTCGGTGCGCTGATCGGCGGAAAATGTTTCCGGACGGACCTGCGCCGCGCCCGGCAACACGAGGAGCGCCGAAACTGCGGCGGTCACGATCGCTATGCGAAGTCTGGAAGTCATGTTTTTCATCCTTTTTGCGATCATCGTCGGAGTGGGCTCAAAGTCTTGTTGTAAGCAACAATGTCGTCCGCCTTTACCCAGCCGGGCGAGCCGACCGGAAAGCGCTGCTTAGCCCTTGAGGCAAGTTCGCGCGCCGTCTTGTTGTCGCCACGCGCGAATGCCGATTGTGCCGAGGCAAGGTCGGCATCGGCATAATCGCCCTTGCGGCCGAATGCCATCGCAAGCTGGCCATAGGCGTCCGAAGATTTCCGGTTCGCGCATGAGCGCGCTGCGTAAAAGTGCGATCGCTTCGGCCAAACCCTTGGTATCATTGGCGGCGATGAGGGCCTGCGCCAGCAATATCTCGATGAGCGCGGCATTGTGCGAGAGCTGCACCGCATGGCGCAGCGGCGCAATTGCGTCTGCCGGGTGTCCGCCTTCGAGCAGCGCCTGGCCTTTGAGCTCATAGAAATACGGATTTTGCGGCACGGACTGGATCAGGCTGTCGATCTGCGTCACGGCGGCGCGCCCGTCGCCGTGGCGGTAGGTCGAGATTGCGCGCGCATAGCGCGCCGGCAGGCTGGTATCGGACGGCGGAAAACGCCGCAGCACCGCATCGGGCCGCTCCGTGAAGCCATAAAGCTTGGCGCGCATCATGTCGTGGCGGAATTGCAGCTCCGGCGGGTCCTTCTTGTCCAAAAGGGCGTCCGCGCCACCAGTTGCAGCGCCGCAATGCGATCCGCAGGCATCGGATGCGATTGCACGTACGGATCGACGTAGCGCGCAGAGAACATCGTCTCGTCGGCGAACCGCTTGAACGTATCGTACATGCCCTTCGCCGATTGGCCGCTGAGCGTCAGGAACCGCACGCCGGCGCGGTCGGCCTGCTCCTCCTGCGCCCGCTGGTACGAGAGCAGCGAACTCAGGACGTAGGCCTGCGGCGCGGTGACCGCCGCGGCACCGACATTGCCCATGTTTGTGCTGTTGGACTTCGAGCCTGCCACCATGGCGCCGACGCCGAGCAGCATCGCGATAACGGCAGCCGTCTGCGCGTTGGCCATTTGCTGGCGCATTTTGGAGAGGTGGCCGCCGACGATGTGGCCGGTCTCGTGCGCAAACACGCCGATGAGCTGATTTGGCGTTGTCGATTCCATCAGCGCGCCGGTGTTGACGAAGATGCGGTGCGCATCCATGACGAAGGCGTTGAATGTCTTGTCATTGATGATGACGACCTGGATATTCTGCTGCGACAGGCCAGCGACTTTCAGGATCGGCTGGGTGTATTCGCGCAGAAGCTGCTCGATCTCGGCATCGCGGATCATTGGAATGCCGGCATCCTTGCCGGTCTGCGCCGGCGCCGGTGCGCTTGTCGCAATGATCGAGACCGCCGTGATGAACGCGAGCGCGCGCGCTGCTGGCGTCGCCATGCGCGCCTTGCTAGGAGCCTTTGCTGCGATCATCTGGGACAAAATATCTGTGCCGAGAGCCCCGGTCCAAGCTATGGATGTCGCCGGTTCCGGTCAACACGCCCCGGCGACCGTGCTGCTGGCGAAATCCAGACCGTTTTGGTGAACTTTTGGTGACGAAACCTGCGGAATACGGCAACACCGGGGCGGTCTGCGGCGCAGGATGGGCACGCTCGGATCGTGATGCGATGACCGTGATGTGATGACAAGTTGATGCTCGACAACGCCAAGCGTCTGCTGCAGCCGTCCGCACGCAGTGCCGTGCCGCCGTTCATGGTGATGGACGTCATGGCGGCGGCTGCGCGGCTCGAGGCGCAGGGCCGCCGGGTCGTCCACATGGAGGTCGGCCAGCCGGCCGAGGGCGCGCCCGCGGCCGCGATTGCGGCGGTGCGCGCTGCACTGGGATCGGGTCCGCTCGGCTATACGGAGACACTAGGCATCTCTGCTTTGCGCGCGCGGATTGCCCGGTCGTATGCCGAAAAGTACCAGCTTGATGTCGATCCCGCGCGCATCGTCGTCACCACGGGCTCGTCGGCGGGGTTCATGCTGGCGTTCCTGGCCTTGCTCGAGCCAGGCGACCGGATCGCCGTTGCGGTACCGGGCTATCCGCCGTATCGCCACATCCTCACCGCGCTCGGCTGCGAGCCGGTGCTGATCGAGACCACGGAGCAGACGCGCTGGACGATCACCAGCGAGGCGCTCGTCGCCGCGCACCGTACGCGGCCGCTGCGTGGCGTACTGATCGGCAGTCCCGCCAATCCAACGGGCACGATGATGCCTGCAGACGCGCTCGCAGGCCTGATGCGGACCGCCGAGGACGCCGGCATTGTGTTCATCTCGGATGAAATCTACCACGGTCTCGACTACGCTTTTGCCGCGCAGAGCGCAGCCTGCATTTCGCCAAACGCGATTATCATCAATTCGTTCTCGAAATATTTCTGCATGACGGGCTGGCGCGTTGGCTGGATGGTGGTGCCGCCGCATCTGGTGCGGCCGATCGAGCGGCTGCAGCAGAATCTCGCGATCTCGGTGCCGACGCTGTCGCAGATCGCGGCGCTCGCCGCGTTCGATGGACGCGACGAGCTTGAGGCGATCAAACACGGCTACGAAGAAAACCGGAAAATCCTGCTCGACGGCCTGCCGCGCGCGGGGCTCAAAAAATTCCTGCCCGTCGACGGCGCGTTTTATCTTTACGCCGATGTGTCGCGTTTCTCGAACGACAGCTTCGACTTCGCCACGCGGATGCTGGAGGAGGCCGGCGTCGCCGCGACCCCCGGCGTCGATTTCGATCCGCTGCACGGTAAGAATTTCCTGCGCTTCTGCTACGCCGGCTCGCGTGCCGAGATGCATGAGGCGGTGGAGCGGATCGGCCCGTGGCTGCGAAAGTGAGTGCGCCGATGTTCGGCCCGATCCGCTGGTCGCGGCGACGCGCACCTGCTATTTCGAGGGTGGGCAGGTAATACCAGCAAGCAATTCCTGTCTTCGCGAGGCGACCGATGAGTGCCACTCTGTTCGACATCTTGCGCAAGGTGACGACCGCGACCATCACCACGATGCTGCTCAAGAAGGGCATCAGGCGCTGCTGGATGAACGGTCCGAAGCCGCTCGTGGCGGGCGGCGAACGTCTCATCGGGCCGGCTTTCACGCTGCGCTTCGTGCCGGTGCGTGAAGATCTGGCGACGCCGGAAAGCTGGGCGAAGCCAATCTCGACCCGCGGCGCCATCGAGGAAATGCCGGACGGCTGCATCGCCGTCGCCGATGCTATGGGCGTCGCGAGCGCCGGCATCTTCGGTGACATCCTCTGCGCGCGCATGAAAAAGCGAAACGTCACGGCGCTTGTCACCGATGGCGTGCTGCGCGACCGCGCCGGCGTGCTCATCAGCGCGCTTCCGGTGTGGTGCGCGGGCGTGGCAGCGCCGGCCTCGGTCAACGGGCTCACCTTCGTCGGCTGGCAGGAGCCGATCGGCTGCGGCGGCTGCGCCATCTTTCCCGGTGACGTCATCGTCGCCGACGACGACGGCGCGGTGGTCATCCCGCAGGGCATGGTCGAATTCGTAGCGCATGAAGGCGCCGAGCACGAGCTGTACGAAAGCTGGGTGTTCAGCGAAGTCGAAAAGGGCGTGAAGCTTCCCGGCCTCTATCCGCCCAACGACGAGGCCAAGGCGCGCTATGCGGCGTGGCGGAAGACGCGGGATTAATGTTCTTCGTCCTCTCCAAGATTCTCGGCTTCTTCGCGCTGCCGTCGAACACCGTCATTGCGATCGGGGTTCTTGGCATCGTGCTGCTGGCGACGCGCTGGCGGCGCACCGGCGTGTGGCTGGCTATGGCGAGCGTGCTCGGCTGCGCCGTCATGGGATTGTCGCCGCTCGGCAACGCGCTGATCCTCACCCTCGAACAGCGCTTCCCGCCGTGGGACGCGACCCGTGGCGCACCCGACGGCATCGTCGTCCTCGGCGGCGCGATCACCCCGGAGGTGTCGGTGGCGCGTGGCATGCCGGCACTCAACGAGGCCGCGGAGCGCATCACGGCCGCGGTGGAGCTCGCCCGGCGCTATCCAAACGCACGCATCATTTTTTCCGGTGGCAGTGGAGCGCTGCTCTATGGCGAGGGCGTCGAAGCCGAGATTGCCATCAGGCAGTTCGAGGCGCTGGGATTGCCGCATGACAGGGTCGTCGCCGAAGAGCAATCGCGCAACACGATCGAGAACGCGGTGTTCTCGCGGCTCATCGCCGACCCCAAGCCTGGCGAGCGCTGGCTCCTTGTCACGTCGGCTTATCATATGCCGCGCGCGGTTGCGGTGTTTCGCGCGGCGGGTTTCCCGGTCGAAGCCTATCCGGTCGATTGGCGGACGCGCGGCTCCGCTGACGCGCTGCGGCCATTCGAATCGGTCGGTGACGGATTGCGCCGGACCGATACGGCGGTACGCGAGTGGGTCGGTCTTGTCGTCTATCGCCTCACCGGGAGGACTGAGGAGCTTTTGCCGAGTCCATGAGGCCGGTTTGCTGTGGATTATCGTGGGTTCCACAATTTGTTCACTCCCCCTTCACTGCGCCGGCCGATACTCGCTTGCAATAGGCCGGATGATTCGTGGCGTGCCGGCACCGACCGCGATGTCCTTCTGGGGGACAGATCGTCATGTCGAGCGACAGGCCTGCCGCGACCGCAATCCATGCCGAAAATGCTGCACCCGGGGCGCAATGGGCGGCGGCGCTGACAATCGTGCTGACCATCTTCGCCGTGCTGTTCGTCTCGTTTATCGCTGTGGCGACCGGACTGGTCTGACCGGCGGCGTCACGGGCCGATCAGCGCGTCGCGCGATGCCGACGCGAATTGCCGACGCCACATCACGACGACGACGCCTGCGGTCGTCACCATCAACGGCACCGGTCCGATAAACCAGCCGAGATAGCCGAGCGCGAAAAAGAACGCGCGCTGGCCGCGATTGAAGTGGCGGCCCGCTTCGGTGATCACCACCGCGGTGCGGTGCGCGAAATCTTTTGCCTCCGCGGTATCTTTTTCGGTCGACGGTGGCGCCGCGCCGACCATGATCGCGACGTAGTTGTAGAGCCGGTACGACCACGCGAACTTGAAGAAGGCGTAGATGAAGATGATGACGAGACCCATCACCTTGGTCTCCCATTCGAGGCGCGATGTCGGCGCACCGAACGGCATTGCGCCGATGACGGTCAGCATCTCCTCCGACGAGCGCAGCAGCGTCAGCGCGCCGCCGATCGCGATCAGCGAGGTCGAAGCGAAGAAGGCGGTGCCGTTTTGCAGTGCGGCGATGACCTGACCGTCCATCATGCGCATGTCGCGCGCCAGCATGCGCTGCATCCAGATATCGCGATATTGATGCATCAGCCCGTTGAGGCCGCGGCCGCCATGCGGCGTGAACTCGATCAGCAGCGCATAGCCGAGCCATGCGCCGACGAAGCCGGCGAGCGCGATGACGTCGAGAACGGAGAAAAGACTCATTCCGGCCATCTCCGATGCCATGCTGCCATCGGGGCAGGGCGGCTCGCAACCAAAGGGGCCCTTGCATTCGCGGACGATGATCGCCGCTATCGACAAAATTCGCTTGCGCGAATGCGCGCCGCCCACGATCCTGCCGATGCGACGCCAGCGGAGACAGCGATGGGCCTTCATCTTGTCATCGGCAACAAGACCTATTCATCGTGGTCGCTGCGGCCGTGGATCGCGATGAAGGTCGCCGGTATTCCATTCGACGAGACGGTGATCTCGCTCGATGCGCCGGATTTCAAGGCGCGGGTGGCGAAAGTATCCGGCACTGGCAAGGTGCCAGTGCTGATCGATGGCGATGTGCAAGTCTGGGAATCGCTCGCGATCCTGGAATATCTCGCGGAGAAATTTCCGGACGCACGTATTTGGCCGGCCGACGCCAGCGCGCGCGCCCATGCCCGCGTCATCGCCGCTGAAATGCATGCGGGCTTTCTGCCGCTTCGCCGTCATCTGCCGATGAATTTTTGCCGGCCGGTGAAGGTGCGCACGCTCGACGACGAGGCCGCCGCCAATGTGACGCGCATCGATGCGTTATGGAGCGAGTGCCGGACGCGCTTCGGGCACAGCGGTCCGTTTCTGTTCGGTGAGTTCGGGGCGGCCGACGCGATGTATGCGCCGGTGGTGTCGCGCTTCCACACCTACGCGGTCGACGTCAGCGCCGCCTCGCGCACCTACATGGATGCAGTGATGGCATTGCCGGCGTGGGTCGAGTGGCGCGCCGCGGCGCGGCAAGAGACGTGGGTGCTTGCCCACGACGAGGTCGACTGGCCAAACGTTCTGCGTGACTGAATAGCGGCTGAATAGTGTAACGGGCCCGGCTTGCGCCGAACCCGTTACACGCACGCGCCTGAAACGGTTACTTGCCGCGCACGGCGTCCTTGATGCCGCCTACGGCATTCTGAATCTTGCCGGCGACCTTCTGGGCCGTGCCTTCGGATTCGAGCTTGGCATCGCCAGTGGCCTTGCCAGCCGTTTCCTTGATTTTGCCCTTGGCCTGTTCGAACGAACCTTTGATGCGGTCTTTGTCCATGACGGTCATGTCCTCTGGTTTGCACTCTCAAAGGGAACCGCCGCTGGCCCTGAAAGTTCCACGAGGCCGCAGTCTGTAATGCGACGGCAATCTTCAATACGGCGGAGTGTGATTTTGTGGTACGAAGCCGAACCGAGCAGCCGCTGCAACTCCGACAGGAACGGCCGCTGATAGACGTAAATCTTGGTCTCGGCCTGCGGCAGCTTGAACCACGCGACCCGCTCGATCTCTGGAAAACTTTTTTTCCGCCCCGATTTCGGCGGCCATTCCAGTTCAAATGTGTTGCTTTTGAATTTCTTCAGATCGAACTCGGCCTCGATGGCCCATGCGTGCACGACTTTGCCGCTGTTCTGCTTGACCGGGGTGAGTGCGATGAAATCGCCGGCTGCTGAAAAGCCGGTCTCCTCGGTGAACTCCCGTTGTGCCGTGGCGAGGAGAGCGGCGCCGGGCTCGCAAAGTCCTTTCGGGATCGTCCAGGCGGCGGCGTCCTTGTTCACCCAGAACGGACCGCCCGGATGCGCAAGCAGAACTTCGAGCTCGCTTTTCCTGCGGAAGGCCAGCAGGCCCGCGCTGATGTGAGATGCCCGGCTCATACCTTGAAGCTTGTCGCCAAACTGCGGCTCGTTACCGCAGGGCTTGCTATACCTGCGGGTTTGCATGATTTTGTCACGATTGAGCCCACTATGGCCTGATCCTGACCCGTGCTCTTGCGTAGCGCGCCGATGGAGGGGGCGCAACGAACACATTTCCTGCACGGGAGCCAACGCTATGCGCTATGGATTTATCGCCCTTTTCGCCGCTTTTGCGGTCCTTATGGCACCGGCGGCCAAGGCCGAAGACGCCCCCAAGGACGTCAAGGGCCTCTTTCTGATGAGCGATTTTCCCGCCGTCACATTGCGGCCGGGCACGACGTCGACCGTCAACATGCGGTTGCAGAATTACGGACTTGCCCCGGAGCGCCTCTCGCTTTCGGTCGCCGACGTGCCGAAAGGCTGGACGGCGACGCTGATGGGCGGTGGCCAGCCAATCGCCGCGGCGATGCCGGGCTCGAATTCCAGCGTCTCGCTCGAATTGCGGCTCGATGTGCCGAAGGATGCCGCCATGGGCACGCAGACGATCACCGTCACCGCCCAGGGCGGCAATACCAAGGTGGACCTGCCGGTCGCCGTTACGCTGGCCAAAGATTTGCCAGCCAAGCTGACGCTCACGCCGCAACTGCCCGACTTGCGCGGTACTTCGAAATCCAGCTTCGAGTATCAACTCAGCATCAAGAACGACAGCGGCAAGAAGCTGACCGTGAGTCTGTCGGCGCAGGCGCCGCCGAATTTCGATGCCACCTTCACCGAGCAATACGGCAGCCAGGAACTCAACGCCGTGCCGGTCGATCCCGGCCAGTCCAAGGACGTCAAGCTCAAGGTGCGGCCGCCGAACACCGCCAACGCCGGCAAGTACAAGGTCACCGCGCGCGTTGCCGCCGAGGACGCTTCCGTCTCGACCGATCTCGGCCTCGACATCACCGGCCAGCCCAAGCTCGACGTCAGCGGCCGTGAGGGCCTCGTCTCCACCCGCGCCACTGCGGGCAAGGAAACGTCGGTGCCCGTCGTCATCACCAATACCGGCACTGCGCCGGCCGAAGAAATCGAGCTCAGCGGCAGCGCGCCGAGCGGCTGGAAGATCACCTTCGATCCGAAGACCGTCGACCGCATCCCGCCGAATGAGAACAAGGAAGTCCAGGCACTGATCACGCCGACCGAAAAGGCGATCGCCGGCGATTATGTCACCTCGGTGCGCGCCTCCGCGCGCGGCGAGTCGGCCTCGGCCAACTTCCGCGTCACCGTGACGACGTCGACAATGTGGGGCATCGCCGGCGTCGGCATCATCGGCGTCGCTTTGCTCGTGATGGTGGGAGCGGTGGCCAGGTTCGGCCGGCGATGAGCGACATCGTCATCGAGGCCCAGGGCCTCACCAAGCGTTATGGCAGCACCATAGCGGTCGACAATATTTCGTTCGCGGTCGAGCGCGGCGAGATATTCGGGCTGCTTGGCCCCAACGGCGCCGGCAAGACCACCACCATCCTGATGATGCTCGGTCTGAGCGACATCACGGCCGGAGAGGTGCGCGTGCTCGGCCTCGATCCCGCGCGCCAGCCGCTCCAGGTCAAACGCCACGTCGGTTACATGCCGGACACGGTGGGCTTCTACGACAACCTCACCGCCAGCGAAAACCTGCGCTACACCGCGCGTCTTATCGGGCTTACGGCCGCCGAGCGCGATCCCAAGATCGCGTCGTCGCTCGATCGCGTCGGCCTCAAGGAAGTTGCCGACAAGCGGGTCGGCACTTTCTCGCGCGGCATGCGCCAGCGGCTGGCGCTTGCTGAAATCCTGATGAAGGACTCGCAGATCGCCATCCTCGACGAACCGACCTCGGGTCTTGATCCGTCGGCGACGGCCGACCTGCTCGCCATCATCCGCAGCCTCAAGCATGACGGCGTCGCGATGCTGATTTCTTCTCACTTGCTCGAGCGCGTGCAGAGCGTGTGCGACCGCGTCGCGCTGTTCAATCAAGGCCGCATCGCGCTCATGGGTACGGTGGCCGAACTCGGCCGCCAGGTCCTCGGCGGCGGCTACGTCGTCGATATCGAGGCCGAGGGCGCGGGCTTTGCCGAGCGGCTGGCGCTCATTCCGGGCGTCAGCGGGGTCGAGCAGATCGGCCCCGGAAAAATCCGTTTGCACTCCGACCGCGATGTGCGTTCCGAGGCGGCGGCCGAAGTCGTGGCGTTGCACGGCCAGCTCAAGCATCTGGCGGTTGAAGAGCCAAGTCTCGACGCGATCTATACGCAATATTTCGAGGCCAAGAAGGACGAGGGAGTGCAACATGCGGCGTGAAGGCTCGGCCTTTCATGGCGTCGGCGTCGTGATGATGAAGGAACTGTCCGACCATCTCTCGAGCGCGCGCATGCGCGTGCTGGAATGGCTGGTGGTGCTGACCGCGCTCGCGGCGCTCTACGGCGCGATCCAGCAGATCAAGGACACCACGGCGGAAGATCCGTTCCTGTTCCTGCGGTTGTTCACGACGGCGCGCGAACCGCTGCCGTCGTTCGTGTCGTTCCTCGCCTTCCTGGTGCCGCTGATGGCGATCGGGCTCGGCTTCGACCTCGTCAACGGCGAGCATAACCGGCGCACGCTGTCGCGCATTCTGGCGCAGCCGATCTACCGCGACGCGCTGCTGTTCGGGAAATTCCTCGCCGGCCTGATGACGCTCTCGATCAGCATGGTGGCATTGTGGCTGCTGGTGATCGGGCTCGGCCTCGTGCTCATCGGCATTCCGCCGGGCGCGGAGGAGATCGCGCGCAGCTTCGTGTTCCTGCTGGTGACGATCGTCTACGCCGGGGTCTGGCTCGCGCTGGCGATGCTGTTCTCGATCCTGTTCCGCTCGCCCGCGACCGCCGCGCTGATCACGCTCGGGCTGTGGCTGTTCGTGACGCTGATCTGGCCGGCTTTGGCGCCCGCCATCGCGGTTGCGGTCTATCCGTCCGACGACCAGGCGACGCTGATCATGGCGGCGCAGGCGCTGTCGCGGTTGTCGCCGTCGACGTTGTACGGCGAGATCGTGGTCGCCTTGCTCAATCCGGCGACGCGGACGCTGGGGCCGATCTATCTCAGCCAGCTCCAGGGCGCCGTGGTCGGTGCGCCGCTGCCGCTCACCGAGAGCATCATGATCGCGTGGCCGCAGATCGTCGGCATGATCGCCGCGGCGATCGGGCTGTTCGTCGTCGGCTACATCATCTTCCAGCGCCAGGAAGTCCGGGCGTAGGCGTGTGCACCTCTCCCCGCGTGCGGGGAGAGGGAAAGAAAGCTACACCACCGCCGTCACCACGATCTCGACCAGCGTGTCGGTGTCGAGCGTCGCGCCGATGCAGGCGCGCATCGGCGGCGATTTGCGGTCCGCCCATTCGTCCCAGGCGCGGTTCATCTCGGGCTTGCGCGCCATGTCGGCGATATAGACCATCGCCATGAGGATGCGGCTCTTGTCGGTGCCGGCCTCCTTGAGCGTGGCGTCGATGTGCGCAAGCGCCTGTCGGCTCTGCTGGTACATGTCGGCGACCTTGTGGCCGACGAACGAAACCGCATGCACGCGGCCGTCGTGGATGGTCGCACGGCTGCGGGTCGGATGCGGACCGGGGAGGTGGGTGATCATGGGCGTGCTCCTTGCCGCGAGCACTTTAGCCGCATTCGCGCGCGCGGAAAGCCGATGGCGGCCGTGAGGCCGCCACCGGCGCTGTTTTGAGAGCGATGCGCGCTACGCCGCGATCACGGCGACGATGCGCAACGTATCCGGCTCGACGATGACGATCTGATCGCCGACCAGGAAGTACATGAAGCCGCGCCATTCCGGCTCGATCTCGACGATGGTCGCCGGCACCGGGACGTAATGCACCTTGCCGCGCGGGATAACGGTGCCGATGCGGATATCGAAATCGACATGCGCAACGCGCGGGCGCGTTGTGCTCGTTGATCACGAGCTTGTGTATCTTGGTGCGCTGGTCGGACGAAAGCGTCACGTTCGCGCCGCCGCCACCACCGGTCTTGGCCGTTGCGCCGGCCTTGCCGTTTTCGCCGCCCTTCTGTTCGGCTGGTCGACTCCTTGCCGCCTTTGCTCGGCGCGGCATTCTGGGCATTGTTGGTCTTGCTCGGAGCCTCGGCATTCTTCGACTTGCTCGGCACCTGCGCCTTGTTGGTCTTGCCCTTGCCGTGGCCTTCTTCCTCAGCCGCACGTCCGCTCGGCTGGGAGTCCGGATTCGCTTTCATATCCTGAGCGCTCTTGTCGGCGCCTTGGTCCGAGCGGGCGCCCTGATCCATCTTGCCGCCCTGATCCATCTTTCGCACTGCATCCGGCGACGCAGCGCCGCAGCCGGCGGCGCTGCGTGTTCCTTGTTGCCTTGCGCGCTGGCAAGGCCGGTTCCGGCGACGAGCGCGATGGCCGCGACGCCGATCATGAGTTTGTTCCTCATCTGGATAGTCTCCTCGTTGTGACCCCGTGCGCACCGACGATAATCGATCGGTCACCGAGCCAACGCGACGCGCCACCGGCAGTTCCTGTTCCCCTGCAAGTTCCTGCATCGGACTGAACGCAACATTCACATTGGTTCCGCGCCGCGTCATAGTGGTTGCGAATCGGGGAGGGGAATCCCGTGCCGGCGATTGCATCCGCCATCGACACCGCGTCGAACGAGTTCCGCGCCAACCAGACCGCGATGCGCGCACTTGTCGCGGACCTCGAACGCCGCCGCGCCGAAGCGGCACAGGGAGGACCGCCGCGCGCAAAAGAACGCCACGTCGCGCGCGGCAAGCTGCTGCCGCGCGACCGGGTGACGACTCTGCTCGATCCCGGCGCGCCGTTCCTCGAACTCTCGGGCCTCGCCGCCGGCGGCATGTACGACGACGCCATTCACGCCGCCGGCATCATCACCGGCATCGGCCGCGTCTCGGGCCGCGAATGCGTCATCGTGTGCAACGACTCCACCATCAAGGGCGGCACCTATTTCCCGATGACGGTGAAGAAGCATTTGCGCGCGCAGGAGATCGCGCGGGAAAACCGGCTGCCGTGCATCTACCTGGTCGATTCCGGCGGCGCCAACCTGCCGCACCAGACCGAGGTGTTTCCCGACCGCGAGCATTTCGGCCGCATCTTCTACAACCAGGCGACGCTGTCGGCCGCCGGCATTCCGCAGGTCGCGGTGGTGATGGGCTCGTGCACCGCGGGCGGCGCCTATGTGCCGGCGATGTCGGACGAGACCATCATCGTGAAAGGGCAGGGCACCATCTTCCTCGGCGGCCCGCCGCTGGTGAAGGCCGCGACCGGCGAGGTGGTGACGGCCGAGGATCTGGGCGGGGCGGACGTCCACGCGAAAAAGTCCGGCGTCGCCGATCACATGGCCGAGAACGACCATCACGCGCTGTCGATCGCGCGCCGCATCGTCGCCAACCTCAACACGCGTCCGGCCCGCGACGTCGTGCTGGCAAAGCCGCGCGAGCCGAAATACGACGCCGCCGAACTCGACGGCATCGTGCCCGCCGATCTCAAGAAGCAATACGACGTGCGCGAGGTGATCGCGCGCCTCGTCGACGGCTTCCGAGTTCGACGAGTTCAAGGCGCTCTACGGCGCCACGCTGGTCACCGGCTTCGCCCACATCCACGGCATCCCGGTCGGCATCCTCGGCAACAACGGCATTTTGTTTTCGGAGAGCGCGCTGAAAGCCGCGCATTTCATCGAGCTGTGCTGCCAGCGCCGCATCCCGCTTTTGTTTCTGCAGAACATCGTCGGCTTCATGGTCGGGCGCGAGTACGAGGCGCGCGGCATCGCCAAGGACGGCGCCAAGATGGTGATGGCGGTCGCCTGCGCGCAGGTGCCGAAGATCACGCTCATCGTCGGCGGCTCCTACGGCGCCGGCAATTACGGCATGTGCGGGCGCGCCTACGGGCCGCGCTTTCTGTTCATGTGGCCGAACGCGCGCATCTCGGTGATGGGCGGCGAGCAGGCGGCCTCGGTGCTCGCCACGGTGAAGCGCGAAGGCATCGAGGGCGCAGGGAAGACATGGTCGGAGGTCGAGGAGGCGGAATTCAAGCAGCCGATCCGCGACCAGTACGAGGACGAGGGCAACCCCTATTACGCCACCGCGCGGCTATGGGACGACGGGATCATCACGCCCGCGGAAACGCGGCGCGTGCTGGCGCTGTGCTTTTCCGCGGCGCTCAATGCGCCGGTACCGGAGACACGGTTTGGGGTGTTTCGGATGTAGCCATGGAGATCTTGATCAATCGCATCATCGCGGTATTCGCAATTCTATCCGCGTCTTTTGCCATCAGCCTCGCGGGATTGTACTTCGGTTATTTCCTGTACATCGACCCGGCTTTCATGCCGTTCTTTTCAGTTTCTGATTTTACATCGCAGGCGGTGATATTGCTGCCAGTTCTCGGATTCATTTTATTGTTCGTCGCAATAGGTGCTCAATATATTTATCAGTACGACCAGCAGGATGCCGGACTCACACGCAAGTGGCTGAACCGTATTGTTATCGGCGCTGTTGCGTTGATGTCCATTCTTGGAATTGCCAAATTGAATTTCGAGGATGCTGTGCCGATCGACGGCGTTGACCTTTGCACCGCGGCGGTCGTTGTGGCGCTGATTTACGCGGTACACACGTTTTACGAAGAAAACATCCTGAAATCGCCCACGCCAATTGCGCAAGGCCTTGGCTATCTCCTTATTTCCGGTTCCATCGTGGCCATACTCGTCGCGGCCGGAGCGCAATGGGCGCGCTTCGACATGCAGCAGGGAGCCAAGTTCTGCATCACGACTGACCAGGAGAGTTTCGCGGCCGTTGTATTGCGGACGTCCAGCGCAGGCTTCTTGTTCAAGCGAGAGGGCCGCCAGCCCGAACTCCGCTCGTCTGGCGCCGTCAAAGCGATCACGTCTCGGGGTAGCGGTTCTTGCCAGAGCAAATGAACGGTACGAGGGAGGCCAAAAGCGCGAACGCTGCCTCAGACGCTCCGTTGATTGCTGTGCTTCTCAATCCCGCCGGGCCGACGTTCGATAGTCAACCTTAAATTCTCTGTTGGGCGAAATAGTCCGGGTAGCGGTCGGCAATTGCGTTGGCCCAGTCAAAATATTTGTCATCCGAATAGGCGCATTTCCGATGGGCAAGCCAGAGCCAGGTCCAGCCCAGTGACCGCCGCCAAGAAACGGCGTCCGTATCTGCAACATTGAATGTCACCTGGATGCGATCACCCTTTTTTATCCGAAACCGATGGGGAGAAATCAATTCGATGACGTGCAAGGGGCAATTGTGCCATCGATGGATCAGAGACCGATGACCTTCGAGCATCGCAGGCCACAGCCGCCGGTGCATATCGTCAAAGCGGATAACTGCGCGCTCTGCTCGGAATTGGATCGGCCAGTCGAGCACGATGTTAAGAGTGCCCGGTTGAGGTTCGGCACCAAAATAGTCGTACAATTCCCGCCGGCCAGCAAATAAAGGCGTCGCCTGCCCTCGCCCGGGAACCACCTCACCGACACGACTCACAAACTCGCGCTTCCAGTTCATTTCCTCGCCCCGACCCGCTGCAAGATCGCCCCTGGTGCCGTCCAACGAGACGGATTGGATCATTCCTTCCGAACGGCTTCAATCGCCCGATCGCCCACGATTTCAAAAAAAGCTCTAGGCGCTGACGAGGGGGGAAGAAAATAACGACGGCGTTGCCGGCGCCGCAAACACCCCAACCCTCTCCCCGCACGCGGGGAGAGGGAGCAGCAGGCGGCGGGCGTTGGCTTGCTCAATCCGGGGGTGACGCATGACGGGCGCGGACAGTAAACTGGCGTACGCGGTATGTGTTTTCGGGGACTGCAATGGGGCTTTGCGACAACCTCTTCTTCAAGCTGATGGCTGCCGCCTTCATCACGGCGGCCTGCCTCGCCGCACCGGCGCAGGCGGACAAGCGCGTCGCGCTCGTCATCGGCAATTCGGCCTACAAGAATATCCCGCGGCTCGAAAACCCCGTGAACGACGCCACGCTGATGGCGGACACGCTGCGCTCGCTCGGCTTCAATCTGATCGGCAACCGCGCGCAACTCGATCTCGACAAGGCCGGCAATCGACAACGCAATTCAAAGTTTCAGCCAGCAGGTCCAGGGCGCCGATGTCGGGCTGTTCTATTACGCCGGCCATGGCGTGCAGGTGCGCGGCTCGAACTATCTGGTGCCGGTCAGCGCCAATCTCGAGCGCGAGGCCGATGTCGATTTTCAGCTCGTCGATATCGCGCTGGTGATGCGCCAGATGGAGAGCGCCGGCACCAAGCTCAACCTCGTCATTCTCGACGCCTGCCGCAACAATCCGTTCGGCGGCCGCGGGTTGCGCGGCGCGCGAGGGCGGCCTCGCGCAGATGCGGGCGCCCGAGGGCACGCTGATTTCCTACGCGACGCAGCCCGGCAACGTCGCGCAGGACGGAACCGGCGGCAACAGCCCCTACACGCAGGGCGCTGGCGCAGACGATGCGCAAGCCCGGGCTCGATATCTTCGCGCTCTTCAATGATGTCGGGCTCGCGGTGAAGCAGGCGACTGGCGGCGCGCAGCAGCCTTGGGTTTCGTCCTCGCCGATCGACGGAAATTTTCTTTTCGCCGCGGTGCCTCCGGGACCGACGCCGTCGGTTGCTTCGCCACCCGTTGCGGTCGCGCCGGTGCAAAGCGAGGCGGCGCAGGCCTGGTCGGCCGTCAAGGATACGCAAAACCCTGCGGTGCTCGATGCCTTCATCAAACGCTACGGCAACAGCTTCTACGCCGATCTTGCGCGTGCGCGTCAGGACGAATTGAAAAAGCTCGCCGCCGTTGCTCCGGCGACCCGGCAGTCTCCACCCGGCACGGTGGAAGTCTGGAACGTGCGCGAGATCGGCCCACTGGCCGGCACCTGGACCCTGACCCGAAAGGACGACGGTACATTGACCGGCAAGGGCGACATCCGGAGCGGAACGTTTCGGGTGACTTACGATCTGGTGGTCATCGAGCGAAACGGCATCGTCACCGCCCAACGCACGAAATCTTCCGACGGCAACGATTGCAATTTCACCGGCAACCGCAACGGCAAAGCGATCATCGGACAATATTTTTGCAAGAACGGCGGACCGTTCAACTGGTCTGCGGAAACCAAATAAGCGAGCAACGCCACCATGCCCAAAACCGTTGAACACATCCAATGGCCGGACGCGCCGGATATGTGGATGCCTTACGCGCCGGCGATCAAGGTCAGAGGCGGCACCACGGTCTATCTCGCGGGCGTTACCGCCGCGCCGGTCTATCATCACCATCCGCACCGGCCCGAGGAATTCGACGCCATGCCGCGCGACATGGCGGGGCAGGCGCGTGCGGCACTGGAAAATCTCAAGCGCGGACTCGAAGCGGTGGGCGCGACCTTCGCCGACGTGGTCACCGCCGACCGCTTCGTCACCGATCTCACCGATCAGGACGCGCTCAACCGCGTCTGGGGCGAATATTTCCGCGACGCCAAGCCGGCGACGACAACGGTGCAGGTGGTGCGGCTTGCCACCGACCCGCGCTGCATGGTGGAGATCAATGCGGTCGCAGTCGTCGATGAGATCACTGAGCGGCCGCACGCGGTCACGCAGTGAAACGGACGGCTTACGTTCGTTACCATGGCGCCTCTAGCGTTGGTCTCGCGGGGCTGGCGTGATCACCATCGTCATGGTCTCATGTGCATAGCATCCGTGCGAGGCCGCGACGGCCCGCACTGGCAAGACCCGCACAAGGCGACGCGAAGACTCCGAAACGAGCTTAACAAACACGAAAAGGCGGCGCCGGCGAAATTCGGCATGCGTCATCTTCGGTGGAAGCTGCAGACAATGCCGGCGCTGCAGAAGGAAAGCCGGAGCAGCGCAAACGATCGTCATCCACGGGGACTCCGTCGTCGGCGTCGATTGCTCGATTGGTCGGACGCAGCTGTGCTTGCCGAGCATCGTGTCGGCAAACTGGGCGTGGTAGCATCTGGATGGGCTGTCGCAGGAGGGCCTCCTTGCCGAACATCAAATATGAGCGCGCGCTCATCGTCGGCGCCGGTTCCGGCCTGAGCGCCTCGCTGGCGCGGCTGTTTGCCAAATCCGGCCTCAAGGTCGCGCTCGGCGCGCGCAGCGTCGACGATCTCGCCCCGCTCACGCAGGAGATTGGCGGCAAGGCTTTCGCCTGTGACGCCACCAAGCCTGGCGACGTTGCAAAACTGTTCGCCGCCGTCGAGGCAGCGTTCGGCGCGCCGGATGTCGTCGTCTACAACGCCAGCTATCGCACGCGCGGGCCATTCGTCGATCTCGACCCGGCCGAGGTCGAGAAGACGCTTGCGGTCACCGCATTCGGCGGCTTTCTGGTGGCGCGGGAGGCGGCAAAGCGCATGCTGCCGCATGGCCACGGCGCCATCCTGCTCACAGGCGCGTCGGCGGGTGTGAAGGGCTACCCGCAGTCGGCGCCGTTCGCGATGGGCAAGTTCGCGCTGCGCGGGCTCGCCCAGAGCATGGCCCGCGAGCTTTCGCCGCAGGGCATCCACGTCGCGCACTTCGTCATCGACGGCGGCATCCGCAGCGCCCGCCGCGCCGATCCGCCGGACAAGCCCGACAGCATGCTCGATCCCGACGCCATTGCAGAGACTTATCTGCACGTGCTCGGGCAACCGCGCAGCGCCTGGACTTGGGAAATCGAGCTGCGGCCCTGGGTCGAGAAATTCTGATGCGCGTGCGCCCGTCAAAAGCCGTTCCCGGTGCGGCCGGGACCGCTATAGTGATGCGATCATGCCCGCAACGATGACGCGTGCGCTTGTCCTGCTGTCTGCTTCCGGTCTGCTCGCCGCCGTCGCAGACGATGCGCAGGCGCAATTTTATCCCCAGCAGCAGCAGTATCAGGCGCAGCCGCCGTCAAAGCCGAGACCGCGTCGCCCGTCGTCACCCAAACGCCCGCGCGAAACGCGCGAAAAGTCGTCGCCTGCCGCGCCGCCTGACAAGCGCGACAGCGTCATCGCCATGCCGGGTGGCCCCTACAATGGCCGCGCCTACTGGGTGTCGCTCGCCCAATGCGGCGGCATCTATTTCAAGCTCAATACGATCTACACGGATGCCGCGGTGCGTGCGCGCGTCGTCAAGCCTGACCCGAAAGCGAACGCCCAGTACACCAAGGATCTCAACGAGGCGATCAAGACGGCGACGGCCTACTTTGTCGGCGCGGAACGCTTCCTTACTACCGATCGTGGCATCGAACGGCAGGATGCAGTCCTGACCTACGACGGCCGCTCGCGCGAGGCCAGCGACCGGGTCAAGACCGTCGATGCGGCGCTCACGGCAGCAAAATCCTGTTACGCGCTCTACCAGGCCTGTCACGAGGCCTTTCCCAAGGCATGCTCTGAAGAGAAGTTGCCCATCCAGTGACGCTGCGGACATCGCGAGCGAGTCACGCTAATCTCATGCCGGGGCAAGCGGAGGAAATTCCATGAAACGCATTGTCGTAACGCTGCTCGCCACCGCGGCATTGCCGCTCCTGGTCGCGCGCGCTCAGAATATGGACATGAGCCACCACCATGACGCCGCCGCGCCGGCCGCCGCGGAGGAAAATGGCATGGGTCTCGGCGAGATCATGTTGTTCCAGCAGGCGCGCCACATCAAATTGTGGTTCGCCGGCAGTGCCAGCAACTGGCCGCTTGCCGATCACGAGGTCGGCGAACTGAAGGAAGGCTTCGACGACCTGCAAAAGCAGCTCGGCGGCGACACGGTCGAGAACGCCGTCGGCGGCCCGATGGCCGCACTCGAGAAGGCGATTGACGGCAAGAATCGCGCCGCGTTCACCAAAGCCTTCGACCAGCTCAATGCCGGCTGCAACGGCTGCCATCAAACGCTCAATCACGGCTTCATCGTGATCCAGCGGCCGACATTGCAGCCCTACACCGACCAGGTGTTCAAGCCGCAAAAATGATTATCGAATCCCGTGGGCGGCGCAGCGTGCTCACTACATCAGCTTGTAGAAGCGCTCGTCGTAAAGCGCGCCGGCCATCGAGGACAGTTTCTCGCGGAATTGCCGCGTGTGATCGGCGCTGGCATGGCCGTCGAGCGACTTCTTGTCCTTCCAGGCTTCCGTCACCGTGAAGTGATTGGTGCGGTTGGGTTGCTGCAGCACCTCGTAGCGCAGGTTGCCGGCATCCTTGGGCGTGTCGGTGCTCATCGCCTTGAGAATCGCGATGCAATCGTCCTTGCGCGGCGGAATGACATCGACGTGGGTGGCGACGAAGATGGCGCCGCTTGCCTTTCGGCGTGTCGACTGCTCCGACGAACATGCCGCTGTTGACCCGCTCGTCATAGGGCGCGTTCTGGATCGCCTTGAGCTTGTCGCGGAATTGCGTGGTGTTCGCAGCCTTGACGTGGGCGTCGAGCGCGCCCTGGTCCTTCCAGGTTTCCAGCATGAGGAACCGGTTCGGCCGCGCCATCTCCTGCAGCACTTCGAAGCGCTGGTTGCCGTCTTCCTTGCGGCTCGCGTCACGATAGGTCTTGAGCAGCGCCGATCCGCCCGGCACCGAGTTCGGCATCACGTCGACATAGGTCACGAGATAGATCGCGCCGCCGGCCGGGCTGCCGGCTTGGGCGCGCGCATTGTCGACATAACCGGCAGATAAAAATGTCATTGCGAGCATAAGTGGAAATAGCAGTCGCATAGCTTCCTCCCCCTTCATCGAATTTTACCGATGCTAGCGCCTCGGCTTTCACCGCGTCAACGCGTCGCGGCAGGTTTGCGGGTCACACCGGCGGCACAATTGGCACCGATGTAGTTATCCAATGGCGAGCGCTCAGCCGCGATGTGGGCGCATGCCGCCAAAAAAGGAAAGTGCAAATGACATTCCGTGTTTATTCCGGCCCGCGCGGCTCGGAGTCCATCCCTCCGCTGGAGAAGGACCGCCACCTCTACAAGGAGTTCAGCGCGCTCGACGAGGCGATGAGCTGGGCGCGGCATATCAACGACAGCGGCCGCGTGGCCTTGCTGCTCGAGGGCGACGATGGGACGCGGCTGACCAAGCAGCAGATCGTCACGGCGCTAAAGCACAGCGAAACGCTTGAGTCGCACGGGCACGCGGCCTAGCTGATTTTCAACACGACGTTGCCGAGCACCTGGCCCTGCTCGACCGCCTCATGGGCGGCGACGATGTCGGCGAGCGGCAACGTCAATCCGATATTGTTGATGAGCGTACCCGTCTCCAGCCCGTGCGTGATGGCCGCCAGCGCCGCCGCGCGCTCGGCTGGAGTGAGTTCGTAGACGTAGATGTATTGCAGCGTGATCGCATTGCGCAGAAAGAAATTCCACGGGATTTCCGACTTCGCGTTTCCAGTACCATAGATGACGACGCGGCCATGCGGCTTGAGCACGCCGGGAATGAGGTGTGCGTTGGCCGCGAAGTCCATCTCGATAATAGCATCGACGCCCTTCTTGGCCGTCAGCGCCATCACGCGCTCGCCGACATTCTCGCGCTTGTAGTCGATGGTGTGATCGGCGCCGGCTGCGCGCGCCATCTCGGCCTTCTTCGGCGAACTCACAGTCGCAATGACGGTCGCGCCGGCCTGCTTGGCGAACTGCACTGCATAATTGCCGACGCTGCCAGCGCCGGCCGCGACGAGGAGGGTCACGCCGGGTCCGGCGCCTGAGACCGCAACCGCATGGTAGGCGGTCATCGCAGGTATCCCGAGGCAGGCTCCGGCCTCGAAGCTCGTGTTCGCCGGCAGCCGCACAGCCTGCGCGGCCGGCAGCGTCACGTATTCCGCCGAGGTGCCGAAAGGCCGCAGCCACTGCGCATTCCAGACCCAGACGCGCTCGCCGACGCGGGACGCCGGCACACCGTCGCCGACCATGTCGATCGTGCCCGCGCCGTCGCTGTTGGGGATGACGCGCGGGTAGGCGATCTTGCGTGTGGCGCCCGAACGCGATTTCACGTCCGAGGGATTGAGGCCGGATGTCGCCAGCTTGACGCGCACCTCGCCCGGTCCTGGTCGCGGCGTTTCGACCTCGGCGAGCTTGAGCACGTCGCGGGCGGTTCCATTCTGCTCGTAGTAGGCGGCGCGCATTTTCACTCCTGATCGTCACGTGGCGAGTGATGGATTGGCCACAGCTTAGTGGAATTCAGTCAAACGGTCCCTTGGGCCGCGATAACGCCATGTTCGCACGCGAGTTTCCGGATTGCGCGCAGAGGCGACCGAACGCGGGCTTTCGCCTTGAAAAAGCGGGGGATTCCGCCATACTGCGCGGGCCTTGCTGATTTGCGTCGGCGGGAAGGGGACTTTATGGAACAAGTGCAGAACGAGAGCGCCGCAGCGCCGGCCACGCGCGGGGTCAACCTGCTGCTGGTCCACGCGCGGTTCAATTCCTATTCGTTCTGGAACTTCTCCGAAGCCTGCAAGCTCGTCGGCGCGCAATATCCAACCGCGCCGCTCGGCCTCATCACCGTCGCGGCGATGATGCCGAAGCACTGGAACATCCGCCTCGTCAACCGCAACACCGAGGAACTCACCGACGAGCAGATCGCCTGGGCCGACATCGTGATGACCGGCGGCATGCTGACGCAGCAGATCGACACGCTGCGGATCATCGAGATCTTCCAAAAGCAGGGCAAGCCGGTGGTCGTCGGCGGCCCGGACCCGACCTCGAGCCCGCACATCTACGAGCATGCGGCGTTCCGCGTGCTCGGCGAAGTCGAGCCGATCATCCACCAATTCGTCGAAGCCGTGGAATCGGGCCAGCGCTCCGCCACCTTCACGGCGGAAAAGTTCGCGGCCGACGTCACCGGCACGCCGATCCCGCGCTTCGATCTGCTCAAGTTCGAGCATTACCTGTTCGTCGGCGTGCAGTATTCGCGCGGTTGCCCGTTCACCTGCGAGTTCTGCGACATCATCGAGCTCTACGGCCGCGTGCCACGCACCAAGACGCCGCCGCAGATGCTGGCCGAACTTGCAGGCGCTGTACGATCTCGGCTATCGCGGCCACGTCGATTTCGTCGACGACAACCTGATCGGCAACCGCAAGAATTTGCGCATTTTCCTGCCTGATCTGATCGCCTGGCAGGAGGAGCGCGGCTATCCGTTCGAGTTCTCGACCGAGGCCTCGATCAACCTGTCCGACGATTACGAGTTGCTGCAATTGATGAAGAAGGCAAATTTCTTCGTCGTCTTCGTCGGCATCGAAAGCCCGGACCCGGCGACGCTGGTGCTGACCAAGAAGAAGCAGAACACCAAGCGCAATCTCACCGAGAGCGTGCACCGCATCTATTCGGCCGGCATTTTCGTCAACGCCGGCTTCATCCTCGGCTTCGATACCGAGAAGGCGGCGGTGGGCGACGCCATGGCCGATTTCATCGACGATGCCGCGATCCCGATGGCGATGGTCGGGTTGCTGTACGCCTGTCCGAATACGCAGCTCACGCGCCGCCTCGAAAAGGAAGGCCGGCTGCATGCGAACAACGGCGTGATGGAGCAGGAAGCGGGCGATCAGTGCACGCTCGGCTGCAACTTCGAGACATTGCGGCCGATGCGCGAAGTGCTGCTCGATTACCGCCGTGTGCTCGAAAAGGTCTACAGCCCGGAGGCCTATGCTCGCCGCCTCATGCGGCTCACCGACCTGCTCGACCGGTCCGGCCGGCCGAAGGAACTGGCGCAAGGCGACTATCGCAAGGCGCTCAACCCGTTCGAAGTCGTTCACCGGATCATCAATGCGGTGCCGGAAGCCCGCAAGCCGTTGTGGGAGGCATTCAAATATGCCGCCGCGAAAAATCCCTCGGCGCTGCTCCACATCGTGACGATCATGGCGTTCTACGCGCACCTCGGCCCGTTCTCGCGCTACGTGATCGAGCAGCTCGACAAGCGCCTGGCTGAGCTCGACGCCGAAGAGGCTTCCCTCATCGGCCACAATCAGCCGCCGCGCGAGGCGCGCGTTGCCGTCATGATGTGACGGCTGCCAGTTCATTCAAATCGCGCAATTCCCGAAGCGGCCGATGCGCCGGATACTCGTCCGGCATTCCCGCGCGGTTGACCCATAACGCGCGGAAGCCGAACGACGCCGCGCCCATGACGTCCCAGCGGTTCGACGAGACGAACACGACATCCGCGGGTGCGACGCCAAATGCTTCGGTGACGAGCGCATAGACCTCGCGCCGCGGCTTGTACATGCCGATGGCGTCGACCGAGAGCACGGCATCGAGCAGGTCCTTGAGCCCGGCGGCCTCGACCGCGGCGGCCAACATGCGCGGCGCACCATTGGAGAGGATCGCGGTGCGTTCGCCACGGGCCTTCAGTGCGGTGAGCGCCACGCGCGCATCGGCAAACGCATCGAGCGTGCGATAGGCGTCGAGCAGTTTTTCGCGCAAGGCGCGGTCGACCGACGGCACGCGGGCGAAGCAGTAGTCGAGCGCGCGCTCGGTCAGCGTCCAGAAGTCGACGTAGCGGCCGGCGAGCGTCAGCGTCCAGGTGTATTCGAGCTGCTTGGTGCGCCAGAGTTCCGAGAAGCGGTCGGCGTCGGGCCCGGCCGCGTCGCGATGTCGCGCGATGGCGGCATGGACGTCGAACAGCGTGCCGTAGGCGTCGAACACATATGCCATTTCTGCCTCCAATCGCTATTTTTGATGAGCCTGCCGATCGTCGCTGGCGTACCCTAGCCCGCGAATGACCGAAGCGAGAACGGAGACTGCGATGGCGCCTGCCGCCGCTGGTCCAAGACCTGGACCTTTTTCGAGGATGAATGGCACGAGGGCAACTTGCCGGTCTGGGGCGTGCGCACGCACGCCATCTGGCTCGGCTCCTCGGTGTTCGATGGCGCACGCGTGTTCGACGGCACGGCGCCCGATCTCGATCTGCACTGCGCGCGCGTCAATGCGTCGGCGCAGACGATGTTTCTCAAGCCGCTCGTGCCGGTCGAGCAGTGGATCGGCCTGGTGCAGGACGGGATGAAGCGCTTCGAGCCCGGAACACGACGCTTTATATCCGGCCGATGTATTGGGCGGAGCGGGCAGGGCCGCTGGCGCTGCCGCCCGACCCGGAATTCGACGCGCTGGTGCCTCACGCTCTACGACGCGCCGATGCGCACGCCCGAGGGTTTTTCCATCACGCTGTCGCCGTTCCGGCGGCCGACGTTCGAGACCGCGACGGTCGATGCCAAATCCGGCTGCCTTTATCCCAACAATGCGCGCGCGATGTTCGAGGCGCGCTCGCGCGGCTTCGACAATTGCATCGTCTGCGACATGCTCGGCAACGTCGCCGAGCTTGCCAACTCGAACCTGTTCATGGCGAAGGACGGCGTGGTCTTCACGCCGATGCCGAACGGCACCTTTCTCAACGGCATCACCCGGCAGCGCGTGATCAAGCTCATGCGCGCGGCCGGCGTCGAGGTGGTCGAGACGACGCTGCGCTACCGCGATTTTGAAGCCGCCGACGAGATTTTCGCCAGCGGCAACGCGTCGAAGGTGGTGCCGATCACGCGCATCGGCGAGCGCTCGCTGCAGCCCGGCCCGCTGTATCGGCAGGCGCGCGAGCTCTATTGGGATTACGCACACGGCAAGTGAAGGCGAAGCGACATGGCATTGACGACGCGGCTGACGAAAAAGCTCAACATCGAACATCCGATTTTGCTGGCGCCGATGGGAACGGCCTCGGGCGGCAAGCTCGCGGCCGCGGTCAGTGCCGCTGGCGGTCTCGGCCTCATCGGCGGCGGCTATGGCGATGCCGAATGGCTCGAGCGCGAATTCAAGGCGGCCGGCAATGCCCGCGTCGGCTGCGGCTTCATCACCTGGTCGATGGCAAAAAAGCCGCATCTGCTCGATCAGGTGCTGGCGCATGCGCCGGCCGCGCTGATGCTGTCGTTCGGCTCGCCGCTGCCGTTTGCCGCCAGGATCAAGGCGACGGGCGTGCCGCTGATTTGCCAGATCCAGACCATGACGCATGCGCGCGAGGCGGTCGCGGCCGGCGCCGACATCGTCGTTGCGCAGGGCGCCGAAGCGGGCGGCCACGGCGTTTCGCGCGCGACTCTCACCATCGTTCCGGAAGTCGGTGATTATCTGCGTTCGGTCGCGCCGGAAACCATCCTGCTCGCGGCGGGCGGCATCGCCGACGGCCGCGGGCTTGCTGCGGCGCTCATGCTCGGCGCGGATGGCGTCCTCATCGGCTCGCGTTTCTGGGCGAGCGCCGAGGCGCTGGTGCCGGAGAGCTTCCAGCAAGCGGCGGTCGCTGCGGGCGGCGACGACACCGTGCGCACCACGGTCGTCGACGTGGCGCGCAAGCTCGATTGGCCGGAGCCTTTCACCGCGCGCGTCTTGCGCACGCGCTTCACGATGGATTGGCACGGCCGCGAGGACGCGCTGCGCGCCGCCGTCGATCGCGAGATGGAGCGCTATCTCGACGCGGGCAAGCGCGGCGACGTCGACAATACCGGCGTGTTCATCGGCGAGGCCGCGGGGCTGATCAGGGATGTTGCGCCGGCCGGCGACATGGTGCGGCGGATCGCGCAGCAGGCGGAGACTCTGCTCGCGCAGAAGGCGCCGACATTGGTTGCGTAGTACGAATTATTCCGTCGCATCGAATACCGCTGACGAGGTCAATATGACACTCAGCGTTCGCAGCCGATCTGGTTCGCCTACAGGTGTCCGTGATCGCCGCGATCGGGACCGCCGCGATCGGCGCTCGCAGCCAAAGCCGCACGGCGACGATTCCGATCGTGTTCATCACCGCGCGGCGACCCGGTCAAACTTGGTCTCGTCTCCAGCCTCAACCGGCCGGGCGGCAATGTCACAGGCATTACTCTGCTCTACGTCGAACTCGCACAGAAACGGCTGGAGTTACTCCACGAACTGTTCCATCAGTTACTGTGAATTGGCCTCCTCGTCAACCTGACAAACCCAAATGCGCAGTCCGAAATAGAGCGACGTACAGGCGGCGGCGCACGTGCTGGGGCTAGTATATCTACGTCGAGAAAGCGACAGCGAACGCGAGATCGACGCGGCTTTCGCGAGCTTCGTCCGGCAGCGGGTCAATGCGCTCTTCGTCGCGGCCATGGTTTTCGTCGTCGATCCCCGGCATCGTCAGCAGCGTCGTGAACGAGCGGCCGCGGATGTCGTAGACGCGCGCGTAGCTGACGCCGTCGCGCACGACGTCGACCAGCACCGGCGCGTCGAGCTTGGCGCAATAGAATTCGCCGAGCATCATGGCGAAGTCGGCGCCCTTCGGGTCCCAGGTGGTGACGTATTGCGGCCCGAGCGTGGCCTTGACCGGCGGATGCGGTCCGCACACCGCGAGCGTCCATTGGCCGTTCGGCGGCGTCTCGTGGCGCGCGGCAAGCATCGCGCGCAGTTCGCGCGAGGCTTGTGTGAGCGCCAGACCCCAATAATCGAGCATGTAACGGCCATCCGCGCCGCGCACGCCGCCGGCGATGCGGTTGAAATGGGTGTATTCGAACGGGTGAATCCGCACCATGTCGATCGACGGCGAGGCAACGCCTGCGAGTAGCACCGCAATCGCCTGCTGCCACGGCGATGCGGCCATAGCGTTCCAGCCGCACGAACAGCCACGCGCCGGCGAGCCCGCCAAGCACCGCGAACGGCGGCAGCACGAAAACGAAATGGCGAATGCCGTTGTACATTGCAGGACGGGCGACGATGGTTGCCGCGATCGGAAGCGTGGCCGCGAGCACGACGCAAAGAAGCGCCGCGCGGCGGCCGGCATTGCCCCGCCGCACAATCGCTGACGATGGCGCCGGCGATGCCGCCGAGGCCGAGCGCGAGCATCAGTTCGGGCAGCTTCAGGGCGAGCAGCGTCGGCACGTAGCTGCGCGGCATGTCGGGGACGAGGATCAATTCGCCGCCGAACAATTCCTTCCACGGCTTCTCGAAGAACGAGGAAAAATAATCGACGGCGAGGAATGGATTGAGCGGCGCGTCGACGCCCCACGGCCAGACGAGGCCCATCACCAGGTAGGCGAGGATGAGACCCGGGATGAAGGCGTAGAGGACAAGTCCGCCTTCGGCGGCGGCCGCGCGCAGACCGCGTGCGCGTGTCTCGGCGGCGACGATGAAGAGAAACGGCACGAGCGCATAGATCACGGCGAAGCCGCCCATGACACGCGAGCCGATCGAGAGGCCGAGCCCGATACAGGCGAGCGCGATGGTCGCCGGCGAAATGCGCGGGTATTCCTCGAATGCGCGCACGAGGCCGAGCAGCGCAATCGCCATGGCGACCGCGAACGGGCCGTCCTTGGCGTTGATGAACATGTGGCCGTCATAGAGCGGGCAGGTGGCGAGCAGGAGTAGCGCCAGCAGTCCCGCGACCGGCCCGCCGAGACGGCGGCCGAGCCGCCACGTCGCGAAAATCCCGATCAGGCCGAGCGCGCCGCCGATCGAGCCGGCGTGTCTCGAACAGGTCGAACGGCAGGATTTTCGCAGTCAGCGCGGAGAGAAGATCGAAGCCGCCGCCGTACATGTAGAGATTGACGAACGACAGCGCGCGCTTGTCCTCGAATCCGGAGGAATAGAGCGAGACGAGCAGCGCGCCGTATTCGGAATGAGTGAAATCGTCCCAGCCGATGCCGAAGTCGCGGAAGGTCAGCGCGACGATCGCGGCGCAAAAAGCCAGCACTGCGATGGCAATGCCGTCACACAGACGTGCGGAACGATCGCTGGCGAACATGGTGCCGAGCATATCGCCAAGCGCGCGACGATTGCGGCTCAATTCCAACAAAAAGCGGGGCACAAGGCCCCGCTCGTTGCCGCAGCGTCAGGGAACGATGCCTACTTCATCGCCGCTTCATGCATCTCCGCCACGTAGTCCCAATTGACCAGATGGTCGAGGAAGGCCTTGAGGTAGTCCGGCCGGCGGTTGCGGTAGTCGATGTAGTAGGAGTGCTCCCACACGTCGCAGCCGAGGATCGGCTTGCCGCCGTGCACGAGCGGGTTCTCGCCGTTCGCCGTCTTGGTCACGCGATCTTGCCGTCCTTGACCGCGAGCCAGCACCAGCCCGAGCCGAACTGCGTGACGCCGGCCTGGGCGAAGTCTTCGTTCATCTTCGCGAGGCCGAGCCGAGGTCGCTGGTGATCTGCTTCTCGAGCTTGCCGGGGATCTTGTCGCCGCCGCCGCCCTTCTTCATCCACTTCCAGAAATGCGTGTGGTTGTAATGCTGCGCCGCGTTGTTGAAGAGGCCGGCATTCTTGCCGAACGAGCCTTTCACCACCTCTTCGAGCGGCTTGTTCTCCCACTCGGTGCCCTTGAGCAGGTTGTTGCCGTTGGTGACGTAGGCCTGATGATGCTTGTCATGATGATACTCAAGCGTCTCTCGCGACATGTGCGGCGTGAGCGCGTCGTGCGGATAGGGAAGCTCGGGCAGGGTGAATGCCATCGGTCTACTCCTCAAGGATTGATCCAAACAGGGCGGATGCGGGCTATCTGGTGCAACCGCCCGGCAGCGTTAAGGGTTCCCTAGATAGGCCCAACGCGGGGCCTTGGGCAACGCCTCGCACCAGTTGAGGGGGCGGCGGCCGCTGAAGGAGGGCCGGAGTTCGCGGATTCGGCATATCCGGCAAAGGATTACCGCGTGCCGCATCGGTGGTGTGGCGGTTGGGACACGATGTCTGCCAAGTCGTTGGCCGGTACGCTTTAATTCTTGCGCAGCCTTGGCCGGCTAGCCAGAATGCCTTGCTAACCATTTGCAGCGGCTAGGTGCTGCGCGTCTGGCGGGCAGGGGACGGGCGTATGTACGCGTTTTTGTTGGTGTTGGGGGCCGTCGCCACTGCGGCGGGGTTTGCCCTTATCGCGTCGGGCGTGCCGATCAACGAGTTCGCCCTCGGCAATACGCTCATCGTTGCCGGCACTGTTTCCGCCGTTGGCGGGCTCATCATCATTGCGCTGGGTTTGGCAGTCCGCGAACTGCAGCGGATCGAGCGCGCCTTGGTGTCGCGTCCCATGCCGCGGCCTGCGCGTCCGATCGAGCCGCCGGCGGTTGCTGCACCGGCTGCGGCGACCGCGCCAATCCGGCAGCCGGCGCCGATACCAGCGCCGCACCGGCTGCCTGAGAAAGCGCCCGCGGCCGCGCGCATCCCGTTCCCACAGCGACCGAAGCCGGAAGGCCGCCAGCCGGCGGCCGAGCCGAACGGGACCACGACGCCCTCGCCTGCGGCCGCAGAGGAGACTGCGTTCGAGCGGCTCCGTCACAAATTCCCATCGCTGACGCGCATCGATAGCGCGCCGGTGGTCGAGGCCAACGAAGTCTCGCTGTCGCCGAAAACGCCGGCGCGGCCGGAAGAGTATGCAGTCGATGCCAAGGCGCCACCCGCGCCGGGACATCCGCCAGGTCATTCCAACGGCGCCGCTCCGGCCCAAGGCACGGCGCCGCCGGCCAAGACCGCGATGTTCGATTCACTGTGGCCAAAGGATGCACGCGGCGGCAGGCAGGTCGCCGCCGAGCCACAGCATGGCGTCGAAGCGTCCGCGGTCGGCCACCGCCCCGCAAGTGGCCGAACACGCCCCGCGACCGGCGGATGTTCAGCCGGTTTCGATTCTGAAATCCGGCGTGGTCGACGGCATGGCTTATACGCTCTACTCCGACGGCTCGATCGAAGCGCAACTGCCTCAAGGCACCATGCGGTTCGGCTCGATCACCGAGCTGCGCAATCATCTCGAGCGCAACGGCTAGCTTCGTTTCGCCGGCGCGGCGATCTTGATCGCAAAGGCGTAGGCGATCGCCACCTCCTTGAGACGTTCGAAACGGCCGGCCGCGCCGCCATGGCCGGCTTCAAGATTGGTGCGAAAGGCGATGAGATTGCGATCGGTGCGCAGTCGCCGCAGCCGCGCCACCCACTTCGCCGGCTCCCAATACAGCACGCGCGGATCGGTGAGGCCCGCCAGCATCAGCATGGCCGGATAATCCTGCGCGCGCACGTTCTCGTATGGCGAATAGCCGAGGATGGTGCGGAACGCCTCGGCGTCACGGCTCGGGTCGCCCCATTCCGGGTATTCCGGCGGCGTCAGCGGCAGCGTTTCGTCGAGCATGGTGTTGAGCACGTCGACGAACGGCACTTCGGCCATCATGGCGGCGTAGAGATCGGGCCGCAGGTTGGCGACGGCGCCGATCAGCGTGCCGCCGGCAGAGCCGCCGTGGGCGACGACTTTGCCGCGTCCGGTCCAGCCGTTCTGCACCAGGTATTCGGTCGCGGCGATGAAGTCGTGAAATGTGTTCGGCTTCT
Source organism: uncultured Alphaproteobacteria bacterium (assembly GCA_963730645.1). Classification (GTDB taxonomy): domain Bacteria; phylum Pseudomonadota; class Alphaproteobacteria; order Rhizobiales; family Xanthobacteraceae; genus BOG-931. The sequence goes on from CAVSSN010000002.1 coordinate 35,623, forward strand.
TCTTGAGCTTGCCTTCGCGGTACCAGCGCCAGCCCTTCTCGGTGCCGCCGCGCACATGGGCGATGGCGTAGAGGAAGCCGCGATCGACCAGCGACAGGCGGTTGGTGCTGAAGCCGGCCGGAATGGAGATGCCGTAGGCGCCGTAGCCGTAGAGCAGGCAGGGCGTCGTGGCGTCGATCACCGCATCCTTGCGATGCAGCAGCGAGATCGGCACCGTTTCGCCGTCCGCCGCGGGCGCGAGCAGCCGCCGCGTGACGTAGGCCGCGGGATCGTGGCCGCTCGGAACCTCCTGGCGCTTGCGCAGCGTGCGCTGGCGCGTCGTCAGGTCGTAGTCCCACACCTCCGACGGCGTGGTCATGGACGAATAGCCGAACCGCAGCAGGTTGGTGACGAACTCGTAGCCGCCTTCGAATCCGAGCGAATAGGTTTCTTCGGCGAAGGCGATGATGTGCTCTTCGCCGCTGTCGAGGCGGCGCACGACGATGCGCGGCAAGCCGTCCTCGCGCTCGAGCCGGATCAGCCAGTCCTCAAGGATCGAGAACGAGAGGATGTAGATTCCGGGACGGTGCGGCACGAGATCGCGCCAGTGGTCGCGGCCAGGTGTGTCGAGCGGGGTCCAGACGATCTTGAAGTCTTCCGCGCCGTCGGCATTGGTGCGGATGATCAGCGCCGGTCCGCCGTTGAACGCCGGATGATGATCGATGTCGTATTGCACACCGGTTTCGCGCGCCGCGATCAGCACCGGTCCCGCGTCCGGGGTGGCGAGATCGACAATGTGGACTTCGGAGGTCTCGTGATCGTGCGCTGAAATGGCGACAAAGCGTCCCGATTGGGTATCCGAGACGGAAACGAAGAGCCCAGGATCGGCCTCGGCGAACACGCGCGGGTCGTCGCCGGCGGGCGTCCCGAGGCGATGGCGGAATACCCCCATCGGCCGGTGATTTTCGTCGAGCCGCACGTAGTAGAACGCCGAAGAATCCTGCGCCCACACCACGCCGCCTGACACATCCGGCACGATGTCGTCGAGTTCTGCGCCGGTTCCGAGCACGCGCACGCGGGCACTGAAGAATTCGGAGCCGGTATCGTCGGACGACCAGGCGAGCAGGCGATGGTCGGGCGAATGCCGCGTGCCGCCGAGCTGGAAGAACGGCTTGCCGCTCGCCAGCGCATCGCCGTCGAGCAGCACGGTTTCGTCGCCGCCGTCACGGCGCTGGCGGCAGAACAGCGGATGCTGTCCGCCCATGCGGTAGCGGACGTAATAGGCATGCGCGCCATCGGGCGCCGGGACGGTGGAATCGTCCTCCTTGATGCGGCCCTTCATCTCGGCGAACAGTGCCGCTTGCAGCTCCGCCGTATCGGCGAGCGCGCGATCGCAATAGGCATTCTCGGCTTCGAGGTAGGCGCGGATCGCCGGATCGAGACACTGCGGATCGCGCATCACCTCCTGCCAGTTCGCGGCCTTGAGCCAGGCGAACTCGTCGTCGAGCGTAATGCCGTGATAGGTGTGTGCGCGCGGGCGTTGCTCGGCGCGCGGTTCGTCGGGGGTTTTTGCGCTCATTTCGGTTCGAATTTCAGCGCACATCCGTTCATGCAATAGCGCAGGCCCGTAGGTTTTGGTCCATCCGGAAAGACATGGCCGAGGTGCGCGTCGCACGCAGCGCAACGCACCTCGGTACGGCGCATGAACCACGAGCTGTCGTCATGTTCGCTCACCGCGCCGTTGTCCGCCGCCGCGTAGAAGCTCGGCCAGCCGGTGCCGGACTCGAATTTCGTGTCGGAGGAAAACAGCGGCGCGCCGCAGCACACGCACGCGAACGTGCCCGACCGCTTCTCGTCGAGATAAGGACCGCTGAACGCGCGTTCGGTGCCGTGCTCACGGGTGACGTGAAACTGCTCGGGCGTGAGCTGTTTTTTCCATTCGGCGTCGGATTTGGCGACCTTCGGGCGGCTGTCGGCAGGGGCGCTCATGAGCAATTCTCCGGCGAGTGCAACGACCATGAGCTAGTTGGGCAAGCAGTCACGCACAAGTCACGTTCGTCCGAGGGCTGCGCGAGAACGGCTATTGGGCGCAGGAATGTATGACAGACGCATTGTTCTTGGCGATGCCGAAGATCGATAGAACAGTCCAAAGGTTATTCCTCTTTATTTGCTTGCAGGGCGCTTCATACTATTGCTTTTACTCAATCGTCGTAATATGCAATAGGTCTCGAACGGACCTTCCTCTTGGTTGCGGAAGTTAATCTCGCGCAATGGGCGATGCGCGAAGATCAAAGAGCGACGGGATCACAGAAGCCATGGCTGAAAATTCAGGTGGCAGTAGCTTTATCGAGCTGACGGCTAACATTGTCTCCGCCTACGTCAGCAACAATTCGGTTTCGAGCACGGATGTACCAAATCTGATCAGTCAGGTGCACTCGGCCCTGCTGCGGGTGTCGAGCGGGCAGGTCGAAGCCCCGTCCGAGCCCTTGAAGCCGGCCATTGCGGTCAAACGCTCCGTCACTGCGGACCACATCGTCTGCCTTGAGGACGGTAAGAAATTCAAGTCGCTCAAGCGCCACCTGCGCACGCAGTACAACATGACGCCGGAGCAATACCGCGAAAAATGGGGGCTTGCGCCCGACTATCCCATGGTGGCGCCCAATTACGCCGCCGCCCGCTCTCAACTCGCCAAGCAGATGGGCCTCGGCCAGCAACGGCGCCGGCGGAAGTAAGCGCCACATCAATTCCTCGGACAAGGGCCACTGCATTGCGGTGGCCTTTTGCGTTTGCGTGGTCGGCCGGCAATCACCCATCCAAATTTTGTGATCAAATTCCTAGATTCTTATTGACGGGGTGCCTGTCCGTGTATTATTTGGGTACAAAATCCTAGGAAAGCCCAAAATCATGGCGAATCCTCGCAAAACCTCCAAACATTCGACTGAACGCGTGCTGGCTATGCTCTCGGCGGCCGAACAATCCCCCGGCGCCGGCCGGTTCGACGCGCGCTCGATTTCAGCCGACGATCTTTCGGAATTGCTGTCGGCAGACCTGGTCGCGCTCGGTCCCGACGGGCGGCTCGTCATGACCGCCGCCGGCCGTGCCCATCAGGCCCGCGCCGCCGCCGAGCGCGCAGGCGGCCCGGTCGACAAATTCCGCGCCCAGCATTTCGGTCTTGCCACGAGCAAGGTCGGAACGGACGACGGTGAGCACACTGTCGTGACCAACCATGCGGAAAGCCCGCTGGTGTGGCTCGCCCGCCGCAAGGGTCATGACGGCAAGGCCCATATTCAACCCGTGCACCTTCAGGCCGGCGAACGCCTGAGATCCGATTTCACCAACGGCCAAATGATGCCGCGAACCACGTCGAACTGGACCGCTGCGGTTGCCCAGAATGCACGCGGCAACGCACCGACGACGTACAGCGACATGGTCGTGGCCGCGCGTCAGCGCGTGCGTCACGTGCTCGATGCAGTCGGCCCGGAATTTGCCGGGCTTCTGATCGATGTCTGCTGCTTCCTGAAACGCCTCGAAGACGTCGAGCGCGAACGCCGCTGGCCGCCGCGCTCCGCCAAGGTGGTACTGCAACTTGGGCTCGACCGGCTGGCGCGGCATTACGGATTGAGCGAGGAAAGCCGCGGCCACTCGCGCGCACCGGTGCGGACGTGGCTCGCTCCGGATGCCAGTTTTGTCGTCGACGGCGGTTAGGAGCCGCGATTTTTCATCCCGTGTTAACCACGCATTGCCGCCCAGCCACATTTTGGCAGCAAATATTGCCTGGTTAATCCCGCTTTTACGCCGCGTCGAACACGCCGACCTGGTCGGCCGAATAACGGCTGGCGCCGGAAACGAACAGGTCGGTCATGCGCGAAAGCATTTCTTCGCGGTGCGCCTCGTCACCCGAGGCAAGCGCATTCTCGAGATCGTCAATCAACGAAACAGTTTTTGTCATGACCCACAAACGCTTTCGAAACGATGCGATCATCATGGGCTTAGAACAATAAAGAATAGATTTTCAGCGGTCGCCGAGAACCAATTAATAGCGATGCTTTGCTGTGAAACCCCGCGCGATACGGTAAACGGGGGGTGAAGAAAATCTCAGGCGACCGCGGCAAGGGCAGTGCGCGCATCGGCGCGGATACGCTCGACCATCGAGCGGAAACCGTTCGAGCGTTGCGGCGTGAGATGCTCGCGCAATCCCATCTTGTCGAACAGGGCAAGTGCATCCGTCGCGAGTATCTGTTCGGCCGGCTTGCCCGAGTAGACGGCGAACAGGATGGCGATCAGCCCGCGCACGATGTGGGCGTCGCTGTCGCCGGTGAAGCTCAGCACCGGGCCGGCGGCGCCATTCGGCCGCACCCTGGTATCGAGCCAGACCTGGCTGGCGCAGCCCTGGACCTTGTTGGCGCTCGTTCGCGCGGCTTCCGCCAGCGGCGTGAGCTCGCGCCCGAGCTCGATGACGTAGCGGTAGCGGTCGTCCCATTGGTCGAGGACGGAGAAATTGTCGATGATTTCGTCGATGTCCGCCATTGCGCCTGCGTCCCGCGTCACCCCCGATATATAGGGGCTCGCGGCGCGCCGGTCGATAACGTTCGCAAGAAGCCTTGCAGGAAGCTTGGACGGTATTCCGGAAGGAAGCTGTTATGCCGAATGCTTGGCGTCTTTGCGCGCCTGCGGTCCGCGCCACGCCGGCCCGAGGTCTGTGGGCGTCAACGTATTCTGCGACGAGCGGGCCGCCTTGTCGGTCTTGGCTGTGGCGCTTGCGATCGAGCCGGTCTCGCGCGGCGCGAGCTTCTCGCTCAAGAATTCGTAAAGCATCTTGGCGCCGGCCTGCGCCTTGTAGCCGATGCTCATGGCGACCTGGGTGCCGACCGAGCACGCATCAGGCTGGCGCGAACAGAATTGCCGCAGATCAGTGACGGTGGCGGACGCCGCCGACATTGCTTCGCCGGTGCCGACCTGATTAGCCGAAGCGCCCGGCTGCGAAGAGCCGCTCGGCAACAGGATCAGCACGATGCTGAGCCAGAAGGCCACGCGAAATAGAAAGAACATGATGCCCGTATCCCCCGCGGCTCGCACCACCGCATGTGCGCCCAAGCTAGCAGGGAGCCTTGAAAGGCCTGTTCGCGGGGAAGGGAGGATTTGGTCCATATTCGAAGAGAATACACCGCAAATTTTCGAGCAATTTGAAAAAACACAATTTAGCTAAACTTTGAACAAACGCGCGACACGCGATCATTGCGGCATTCATGCTTCGGAAAATGGCGCGCTTCGTTTCGCGGAACGTCTTGACGCGTCACGCGTACGAAATTTCGCAACCATTTGCGGCAACGCGCCGTTCACCATTTCGCACGAATGCCGCGCGTATCGCTGCGAACCAATGGGCCGCAAGGGTGCCGCGCGAGGTCCGGACATCGCGCCTTAGCGTTCGCTTAATGGGCGTCTGACACGATCCGCCCATAGAACAAGGGGGGCGCGTCTGAACATACGGACGTGCAGCGGGAACGTGGGACTGCTGACGCCGGTACGCGACTATATTGAGACATTGGTGCATCCCTCGGCGCAGCAGGACACGCTGACCGCGGCGCGCCATCGTTCGTTCATTGCGCCGCGGCTTTTCGGCAGCGTCGTCGCGCTCGCCTCGTTTCCGGTCTATCTCTATCATGCGCGGCGTGCCGAGCGCGCTCGAAGTGATGGTGTTCGCCTGGCTCGTGGCGCCGATCCTCACCGCTTATTTCCTGTCGCGCACCGGCCGCTACGAAAGCGCGCATGTGCTGTCGTCGCTGGCGCTGGCGGGACTGGTCACGATCGTCGCAGTCGCGACCGGCGGCATCGGATCGTTCGCCGCAATCTGGCTCGTCATCGTGCCGCTCGAAGCGGCGTTGTCGGCGTCGCGCCGCGTGGTGGCGATGGCCTCGACATTTGCGATCGGCTCCGCCGGATTGCTGATGCTGTTCGGCGCGCTCGATCTGCTGCCGCGCCGCGACGCATCGGGGCAGGGCGCGCTGGCGGCGCTCGGCATCATCTCGGCTGCGCTCTATGCGACCGGCCTGGCGCTCGGCGCCGAATCGCTTGCGCGCACGAGCTTCTGGCTGCTCTACGCCGAGGAAGACCGTTACCGCCTGCTGGCGCGCAACATGACCGACGTCATCACGCGCCATGGCCGCAACGGCGACGTGCTGTTCGTGTCGCCCGCCGCCGAGCCGCTGTTCGCGCGCGGGTCGCTGAATTGCACGGCCACGGATTGTTCGATCGCGTCCACGTCGCCGATCGCCCCGCCTATCTCACGGCGCTTGGCGATGCGGCGGCGCTGGGCGAAAGCTCGCTCGGTCGAATTCCGCGTCCGCCGCGAGACCACGGAGCCGAGCGGGCGCGCTCGCACGCAGTTCGTGTGGGTCGAGATGCGTTGCCGGCCGCTCGACCAGGCCATCGGTGACGCCATTGCGCTTCGAAAGCCGCGAGGTGGTGGCCGTTCTGCGCGACGTCACCGAGCGCAAGATGCAGGAGCAGGCGCTCGAAGAGGCGCGCGCCGAGGCCGAGCGCGCCAACGCCGCCAAGAGCCGCTTCCTCGCCACCATGAGCCACGAGCTGCGCACGCCGCTCAATGCCATCATCGGCTTTTCGGAAATGCTGACGAAGGAAGCGCAACTGCTGCTCGACCTCAAGCGGCGCAATGAATACGCACATCTGATCAACGATTCCGGTCATCATCTGCTTTCGGTCGTCAACGGCATCCTCGACATGTCGAAGATCGAAACCGGCAATTTCGAGATCACGCCGGAGCCGTTCGCGCCGGCGCACGTCGTCGGCCATTGCTGCGACATGCTGGCGCTGCGGGCGCGCGAGCGCGGCATCGATCTCGTCAGGCGCGTGGCCGACGGTCTGCCTGACATCGTCGCCGACAAACGCGCTGTCAATCAGATCCTGCTCAATCTGCTGTCCAACGCGATCCGCTTCACCGATCGCGGCGGCAAGGTCACGGTGAGCGCGCACGGCGACGGCGCCGAAATGGTATTCGTCGTCGAGGACACCGGCGTCGGCATCAGCGCCGACGATCTCGCCCGCATCGGCGAGCCGTTCTTCCAGGCGCGCGCGTCATACGACCGCCGCCACGACGGCACCGGCCTCGGCCTTTCGATCGTCAAGGGCCTGGTGCGGCTGCACGGTGGCGACATGAATATCCGCAGCCGCCTGGGCGAGGGCACGCGCGTGACGGTACGCCTGCCGCTCGACTGCGAAAGAGTGCGCCCCGGCAAGAGCGCCCCGGCGGCGATCGCAATGCCGGCGCCGGCGCCAACACCAATTCCGTTGAATGTGCGTGAGGGCCAGCAGCTTCAATTCGACATGCCGGTGAAGAAACGTGCCTAGACGCGCCGACCATGATCGCAGCGGCATCCTTGCCGCCGTGCTGCGGACGATCGGTTCGCTGTGCCTTCGGCTTTACGCGAAGGGCGCACGGCGTCCGGTTGATTCCGTCGCCATCCTGGCTGCGGTCGCCGCAAGCACGGTCATCATCGTCAATGCCGTCTTCCTGCAATCGGGCTCTCATCCGGCGCCGTTCTTCGCCAATCCGAGCCGGCCTTCGGCCAAAGCCCCGGGTCCGATCAAGATGCCGACGCTGATCGCGGCGGCACGGCACAATGATCCGATCGCCGACCTGATCGGGCCTTCGCCGCGCATCGCGGCGCTGCAGCAGGCGCTTTCCGACTTCGGCTTTGGCCAGATCAAGCCGACCGGCACGACCGACCCACAGACCAGTGCGGCGATCGAAAAATTCGAGCGCGCGCGCAATCTGCCGATCACCGGACAGGTTTCCGAGCGTGTTGTGCGGGAACTCGCGGCCATGACCGGACGCACGCTGGAATAACGGCGTTTGCCGCGGCCGCCGGATCGAGTCATACCTCGCTGCATCGCGCCAATCGGGCAAGACGATGCGCCTCAAATCCGGTCTATGGGTGGCGGCCTACCTGCGCCGATGCAGCATCGCCGGCGCATACGGTGTCGTGCGGCGGCGCGGCGCCGAGGAGGCGGGCGCGGTCTTCATCCGCATCTCCCGACTCGACGGCAGTTCCGACCTGTTCGGCCCCGCACCCCAAACTGCTTTCGATGATCGCCCGATCGATCGGGCCTTCAGCTCCGTGCTTCGCCGCGCAACCTGTCGCCGATGCCGAAGTCGAGAGCTATCTGGCGCGCGAAACCAAGTTCGACACGGATGTCTGGATCGTCGAGATCGAGGATCGGGCCGGCCGAAATTTTCTCGACGACATCGTCGCCTGACGCTGTGCGCGTCACGAAGCGCTGCGGCGCTCTGTTATCGGCCGTGCCATTGCAGGGTTGCGGCTTAGCGCCGAGGACGCGCGCGGGCGTGGCTGTCGTCTCGTCGTTCCAATGGACGCGGCTGATGAACGCCATGCGCGCGTTCGGGCGGGCGCAGCGATTGCCACAGCGCCAGCATGTGTTCCGCCGCCGGCAATGTCATTTCGTCGTAGAGCGTCGCCAGCGCGTGCACGCGTTCGACGGAATGGCCAACGGACGGATTGAGGAACAGCAGGATTCGCTGCAGCATGTCCGGGGGCATATGCAGTGTCTTGGCGGCGATCACGATCGGCTCGCCGGAATTCATCGCGAACGATGCGCAGCGCTTGTCCGGGCGCAATATGCAGCGAGCGGGCGAGGTGCTGAACGAACTCCCTGCCATTGCGGGCGAGCGCCGCCGCCTCCAGCCGCTCGCACGCGATGCGGATCACGCGAAACGCGCAGCGGCTGGCTCGGCAGCCCGACGACATCAAGATTGAGCAGGATGAGCCGTCGCTCGTCGGCATTGGCGCCCAGAAATAATTCGTTGAGCTCGTTGGCAACGGCTGCGGACTGGGTGAGCTGCTCGGGGCCGATGGTCTGCGCGCCGGCCGGTGCAGGCGCGGTGTCATCGGCCGTAGCGGTCGCATGCGGCGCCACCGTTTCTGAGGGGCGTTCGCTCTGGCGCCATTCGTCGGGCAGGCTGTGGTGCAGGCGAGCGACGACTTCCGCCGGCGCAAAGGGATGCGTCGCCAGACGGGCTGCGACCGTCGCGCGCGTCGCCACATCGACGGCCTCCATCAGCCGCAGCGCCAGCTCGGTGTATTGGCGATCCTCTTCGGGGGTGTGCGTCGGCTTCTGAACGTAGAGATCGGTGAGAACGCGCAGCAGAGTAGGGCGTACGTCTATCCCGGAGCGGGTCCCGAGATCGGTAAGGCTGTCGAGGCTAACAGACGCCGGTACATTCATGACGCGTGACCCAATCGCAACACGTGATCGCCCGTATCAACCTAGGGCGTGCGCGTTAGCGGAGCGTTAACCTTGCACGCCGCTTAATCAGCCGGGAGCCGATCCATGGGGTCGGGGCAAGGGGTCCTCTGCGAGCTGGCAGGGGAGAGCGACATGGGCACTATCGTGAAGTTTCCGGATGAGGGGCGCATCGTGCGGTTCGTCCCGGCGTGCGAGCAGGAAGAATCCGCAACGGTCATTATTCTTCCGGTCATTCGCATCGAGCGGTACGCCGATGCGTCGGTGGAAATGGTCGAGCCGAGGACGCAGCCACCGACAGGCCGTGGCCGCAGCCGGCGCTCCAAGCGTCCGTAGACGAACATCGTCTCGATGACGTCACCTCCGCAGCGCGCCTTACACGCGAATTGGCAGCGGGTGGCCTTCCTTGCCGTGTTGATGCTTCCAGGCTGCGCCCTCAACGGCGACTTCGGACGGGTACGCGACTCGCTCGTCAACGACGACACGCATTCGTGGGTGGGACGGGAAGCGGCGCTGAGCTACGGCGCGCCCGCTTCGCTCTACAACCTCACGGAAAACGAGCGCACCTTGCGCGACCTCGCCTTTCCGCTGATCGATCCGCCGTACAATCGCCAGCGCTGGGACAGCGTGCTCTTTGAGTACGGCATCAGACGCAAATTCCAGTCGGCGTGGTGGAACTTCGACCGCACGGCCTATTATCGGCATCTGATGGTCGCCTACCATCGCACCACGACCGGGCGTTACGACCAGTTGATCGAAGACATCCGCAACGACATCACGCGCACCGGCCCGTTTTTCGAGATGGCGCGCCACGTCGTCGATCTCGACCGCAAGCGCGAAAAGAGCATGGCCTACATCGCCGATCTCAATCCGCACGAGCGCGGCAATGCGCTGGCGCGCATCGGCGAGAATACGTTGACGATCGGCTGGGTCCAGCGCTCGCTGACCGAACGTTGCGCCGCCTACCGTTATGCGCTGGAACGGCTGGTGGTGGCGGAACCGTCGACGACGGCGGTCGAGGCCGAGCGGGTGCTCAAGCAGCTGCAAATGCGGATCGCGGAGAACCAGGTCGTTCCGATGCTGCGCATGGCCGCCGTACCGATGCAGACGGCATCGTTGCGGTAATCGCGGCCAACCCACTTCCAAAGCAGCGGCTTGAGCCGTACGATTTCGACATCCGCGGTTGGGAGTTGTCGATGGGGCAGCAGGACTTGCTCGGCGTTTCCGACAGCAGCAAGGTCGTTACTCTCGACTTCGGCAGCGCGGAATTCAGACAGAATGCGCACCGCCTCGTCGCCGGCTGGGCGCGACAGCCACCGTTCTATGTTCTCGGCGATGGCCCGCCGCAGGTGATCGTCGGGCGCTACGCCGACGTTCATGAGGTCTTCTCGGACGCCGAACGGTTTGCGTCGCAACTGCCCAAAGGGCCGGGTTACGGGCAGTATGACAAATTCATGGGCTTCGCGTTCCTCACCCAGATGGACGGTGAGCAGCATGCGAGGCTGCGCCGGCTTCTGATGCCGGCATTCTCCTCGCGCCGCATGGCGCAGATCGAGTCGAGCATCGCCGACATCGTCGAATCCATGCTCGACGATATCGAGCGGCAGGGACCGGCGTTCGACGCGATGGGACAATATGGCGCCAAGCTCGTGCTCGGCGCGCTGGTGACGACCATGATGGGCTTGAACGAGGAGCGGCGCCAAATCCTGCTCGACTACCAGGACATGCTGCCGCTCGCCACCACGATCAAGCCGGGTCAACCTTACCCGCCGGAATGCCAGCGCGCGACCAGGCGTGCGGCCGATCTTGTTCACGCCGTCATCGCCGAGCGTCGTGCGGGTCTGCGCTCCGACTTCCTCAACGATCTTGTTCAGGCGCGAGACCAGGGCGACAAGCTGAGCGACGAGGAGTTGTTCGGCATGATTTTCGGACTGTTCGGTGCGATTGCCGCGACCACCCGCTCCGCCGGCGGCGCACTCTATACGCTCTACGCCCATCCGGATCAGACTGGCGCAGTTGATTCGCGACCCCGGCCTGATTCCCGACGCCATCGAGGAGTGCCTGCGCATCGCCAGCAATGGCTACTTCACCTTCGCGCGCGTCGCCACCCGCGATACCGAGGTCGGCGGCACGGCAATCCGGAAGGGCATGATCGTGCGGCCGTCGCCGCTTGCGGCCAACTACGACCCGACTGTGTTTCCCGATCCGCTGCGCTTCGATATTCATCGCAAGCCGAAGCGGATTTTCTCATTCGCCGTCGGCCCGCATCATTGCGTCGGCAGCATTCTCGGCCGCACCACCATCACGATCGCGATCCGCCGGCTGCTCGCGCGCTTTCCAAACGCGCGGCTTGCCGATCCCGATTTCGTGCCCGTCTATGGCGGCGCGGTCGGCGAGCTGCGTTTGCAAAGCCTGCCCATGAGGATCCAATGAGCCCGATCCTGCGCCGAGCCGGCTGTCGCCGCGCTACTTCGACGTGCTCATGGTCATAGCCGGGCCGTGATTGTCACGTCAGTAGGTGACTTCGCACGCGAGCCTTCGGTGCGCCAATCGAAGCGCATATCGCCCTTCATTTGCCGAAGCATGCTCTCCATGACGCGGGTGCCGAAGCCGCGTCGCGTGGGAGAGCGGGCGGACCATCTGCTTCGTCCAGCGAAGCAACTGCCGTCGAGCGCGTGACCACGCGCTGAACCTTTCCCGCGGCACCGACAACGCCCCATACTTGGCCGCGTTGGTTGCCAGCTTGCAAGGTGATGGCAATCGTTTGGGCCGTGTCCGGTTCGAGCAACAGGTTCGGGCCGTCAATCCGCACCCGCGTTTCCCCATCTTGGCAATAGGGCGACAGCTCCTGGCTCACAAGACTATGCAGCTCGGCTCCCGTCCAGCGCGATTCCACGAACAGCCGATGGACGTTCGCGAGCGCCTGAATGCGTCCCTCGATTGCGTGCTTGAGGCCGTCGGTCGTGTCGGCCTGACTAAGATGCACGGTCGCCTGAACGGTCGCCAACACGTTCTTGGCTCTGTGCTCAGCCTCACGGGCGAGGATGGAAATTTGCTCCTCGCTTCGCTTGCGCTCGGTGATGTCCACGAACATATTGACCGCCCCGACGACTTGCCCCGTCGAGTCGCGCAATATCGAAGGGAACGCCATGAATGGCACGCGCGTACCGTCAGGCCGCTCGACCACGGCCTCCTGTCCGCCTCCATTCAGGTTTCGCCGTTCCTTGATTGCGACGGCCATCGGGCATTCGTCGTGCGGCAGTGCGGTCCCGTCGGGCCAATACATGCGCCACGAACCGCACCACTTTTCGCTGTTCAGTTCGGGGCGGCGGCCCCACATGGCGGCGGCGGCCTCATTGAAGAATGTGATGCGGCCGGCGGCGTCGGTCGTATACACGCCGACGGGCAGCGCGTGCAGCAACTGATGGAGACGCTTCTCGCTCTCCACGTCGAGCGCCAGATCGTACTGGCGCAATAGCGGCCGAGCATCGCCATCCCGGACTAACTCGGCTCCAATCGTGACATGCCGATACCACTCCCCGTGGCACTGTCATCCGTGCTGCACGCTCACTGCCTGCCAATTCGCGGATGGCAACGTCGGAGAGCCGCACCGGATCGCGCTCTCCCAGATCGACGTGTCGGAGGATTATCAGCGCCAACGACTCGCGCACAGCCTCGCCGTCATTGATCCGCGTCGAAAGGGATTGGCACGCCCTGTCGAATGCAGCTGTCATGACAGCGACAGTTTCGGGCGGATAGGTTCGGCCAGGTCTGACAAGATGCAGCATCACGCGCGCGCCGACGTATATGCCCCCGCGCGGAGAGCTTATCAGCGGCAGCAAATCGCGCTGTTCAGAACTGAACACATTTGCTTATTTTTGCGCGTCGGAACCGCCGCCGAAGCTCCGGTTTATCGTGCAGGATCACGTTCAGCAATGAATTGTGAACTTCCAAGACACCGTTGTAGTTGATGAACCCCAAGTTCCGAAACTTGTTCATGAATGTGCTCACCTGTGACCGCGTGGTGCCGACAATCTGCGCGAGCGTTTCCTGGCTGAGCTTCGCTATGACCGGCTCCGGTTTTCCTTCCTTGCCGAAATTTGCCATCAGCAGGAGCACCCGCGCCAGACGCTTCTCGCTCGAATTGAAAAGCTGATCGACCAGATCTTCCTCGACTCGGGCGTTCCGCACCAACAGGTACGCCATGAACGCCTCGGAAAACGTCGGTTCATCGCGGAGCACGCGCACGACGCGCAGCTTTGTCGAGCCGCATGATGACGCAATCCGTCATCGCGGCGACCGTCGCCAGGCGCAGCGGCTGGCCGGTCAGACAGCCCTCGCCAAAGAAATCTCCCTTGCCGTGAAGGGCGACCACGGCTTCCTTCCCGAGCTCGGAGATGACGCAGACCTTGACCTGTCCTGAATGTGCATCCGCGGATCGCCCTGGATTTTTACTGCCGCCGGCGTGTGAGTTACCATATTTTTCTACGCGAACAAGCGGCGTCAGGGGTGTTCAATTTTATACAGGTTGGTGTTCAAAATTATACAGCTGGGGCAAACCCATGCGCAAAAATGTCCCGTTCCTATCGCGCGAAAATGCCACCCGACCGGGCGCAGGTGCTCAAGGAAATCGGGCGGCGACTGCGGGAAGGGTTACGATGTCCGGCAGCCACTGCCTGAACGCTGCCGCGCTTGTGAACAAATTGACCCGGTGTCAGAGCGCCGATTCCGACCAACCCGATGGTTGTTCTCGGCGGTCGACCTAGCCGACGCGACAAGCTAGGCTTCTCGTACTGGCGGCCAATGCAAGCTGCCGGCTGCGACACGGTGTCCGCCGCACGGTTGTCGAGGCTATCGCGATCATCGAGAACCCTGAGCCAAAGCTCCGGCTTACTTTTCACCGACTTGGAACTAATCCTGTTGCAGGCGGCATTGCGCACCCGCCAGCGCACTGCGCGCCATCGACATCAGGCCGGGCTCCGGCGCCAGCGCGCGCAGCATGATCATGCCGCTGTTGGTCGGCGATTCGATGATCAGCCGATCCGCCGCCGTCACGTCTTCTTCCTCAGGCACTTGCGCGTGCTGCGCCACCGTCATCAGGTCGAGTTCGATGTTGCGCCGGCCGGCGGCCCGATCGTTGATGGCGTAATAGGCGATGCCATTGCGCGTGTAGAACGTCACCGAGGTATAGGCCTGGCTCACCGGCACGTTGAGCTTGATCGTTCCGGTCGAAAGATCGTAGCGGCAGACGGCGACCGCAAAGGCCGGATCCATGAACGGCATGACGGCGTTTTCCGGCGTCGGCGCATTGAGCGGCACGACGGCATTGACGGGCGTGATCGGCAACAGCCGCGCGTAGGCGTCCTGCGTCGCCGCGCGCGGCATCAGCAGCACGGTCGCGAGATGCACGATCCCGCCGAGCAGGAGGGCGCCCAGAATCCAGAGTATCCAGCGGATCACGAGCAGCCCTTTCGAACGATCGCAGGCATCGGCCCTTCTTTTGTGGTTCGCGTGGCGACGCCGATCGGCGTGTCGTAGAGCCGCCACAGCAGGACGAACCGATCGATGCCGCCGGTCGGCAGCCAGTTGCCCGGGCGCGCGCGCGCCGAGATGGTGATCTCGAAGCGGCCATCCGCCTGGCGCACGATTTCCTGACTGGTGAAATCCTGCCGGTTGATCGCGTTGGCGACAAGGCGGCCGTCCGGATCATAGAGCGTGACGGTCCAATAGCGCGCCTGCGGAGTCATGCCGCTGATGAGGTAATCGCACCTGCCATCGAAGACATTCCCGGTGGCGTCGGCGCGGGCCCAGAACGTCACTCCATCGCCGGATCCGACCGGCAGTTCGCCGGAACGTGCGATCGAGGCGAGCGCGTAAGGATCGATGTCGACTGATCCGCTTCTGGGCCAGGCGGTCCACCCGGCGATCGTCAATGCGCCGAAGGCAACGCCGCGCGTCAGCGTCAGCCACGTCGCGCCGAGGCCGATGAGCGCGGCGAGTGCGAAGGTGAAAAAGGATCCGAAAAGCAGCCGCAAGTTGGACTCGGGTCAAGACGAGATGGATTGCGCGGACGCGTGGAGCGCGTCAGTTGCCTTGCGCCGGGCGCGCCGGCGCCCGGTCCAGCGCTGAGGCCACCGTATCCGGACGAGCGATACCGGTTTGCGCACCGGGCGCGCCGGCAGGCGCAGGGCCCTTGGCGAGCGCACGATTGGCATCGTCCAGCAGGCGCTCGACACGCACGAGAATATCGGTGCCCTTGCGGGTCAACAGCACGGGGCGGGGCACGTCGCTGTCCTTGAGCGTCGCATCCGCAATCGTCGGCGCGTGCTGTCGGTGCCGCGCAGACCGGGCAGCGGCCGCAACTCGACGCCCTGGTGGGCGTAGGCCATGACGTCATGCCAGATCGTTGCCGGCAGCGTGCCGCCCGTCATGCGTTTGGTCGGCGAATAATCGTCGTTGCCCATCCAGACTGCGCCGACGAAGTTGCCGGTGTAGCCGACGAACCAGGCGTCGCGCCAGCCGTTGGTGGTGCCGGTCTTGCCGGCGACCTTGATGCCGTCGAGTTGCGCGCGCTTGCCGGTGCCGTTTTCGACCACCGAGTTCATCATCCCGACCATCTCCATCGCGACTTGCGGGGTGATGACCTGCTGCGGCTTCTTGCCGTCGCGATCGAACCGCCAGACCAGTTCGCCCGTGCCGGTGCGCACCTCGAGCGCGGCGTGCGGGAGCAACGGACTTGCCGAGATTGGGGAAGGTCGCATAGGCCACCGCGTGCTCGAGCACGTTCACCTCGTCGGCGCCGATCGGGAGCGAGGGGGTGTCGGGCAGCGGGCGTGCGCAGATGCCCATATTGCGCGCGGTCTGGATGATCTTGGCGCGGCCGAGCTTCGGGTTGCCGTCGCCGAGCGCGATCGAGAGCTTGACCGGAATGACGTTGATCGAGTGCGTGATCGCCTGCGTCAGCGTCACGGCGCCCGAAAAGCTTCCCGCGTAGTTGTGCGGGCACCAGTTGCCGATGCAGACCGGGGAATTGACGACAATAGAACTCGGTTTGAACCCGTTGGCCAACGCCGTGGCGTAGACGTAAGGCTTGAACGACGAACCTGGCTGGCGCAACGCATCGACGGCGCGGTTGAACTGGCTGGTGCCATAGTCGCGGCCGCCGACCATGGCGCGCACGGCGCCGTCGGTGTCCGCGATCACCATGGCCGCCTGGCTGGCGCCATAGTCGCGGCCGTTCTGGCGCAGCATGTTTTCCACCACGGTCTCGGCGTGGCGCTGCAGATTGACGTCGAGCCCGGTGCGCACGACGAAGAAGCGATCGTTGAGCGTCTTTGGAAACGTGTCGACGAGCTTGCGCATCTCGTCGAAAGCCCAATCCAGATAATAGTTCGGCGCGTTCTCGTCTTTTCGATCGATGGGGGTGGCGGGGTGGCGGCGGGCGCCGAATACCTGGCCCTCTGTCATAAATCCGGCTTCGACCAGATTGTCGAGCACGACGTTGGCGCGCGCGCGCGCGGCCGGCAGGTTGACGTGCGGCGCGAACTTGGTCGGCGCCTTGAACAGGCCGGCGAGCATCGCCGCCTCCGGCAGCGTCACGTCGCGCACCGACTTGCCGAAATAATACTGCGCCGCCGCGTCGACGCCGAACGCGCCGCCGCCGAGGTAGGCGCGGTCGAGGTAGAGCTTGAGGATCTCGTTCTTGGACAGCCGCGTCTCCAGCCAGGTGGCGAGGAAGGCTTCCTTGATCTTGCGCTCGAGCGTGCGCTCGTTGTTGAGGAACAGGTTCTTGGCGAGCTGCTGCGTCAATGTCGAGCCGCCCTGCACCACGCCGCCGGCCCGCGCGTTGGTGAGCAGCGCGCGGAACGTGCCGACAAAATCGATGCCGTAATGCTCGTAGAAGCGCCGGTCTTCGGTCGCCAGCACCGCCTTGATGAGGTGATCGGGGAAATCCTCGAGCGGCACGGAATCGTTGTGCTTGATGCCGCGGTTGCCGACTTCGTTGCCGTAGCGGTCGAGAAAGGTGACGGCGAGCTCGGATTTCTTCAGCCAGTCGTCGTCGGACGTGTCGCGGAACGCCGGAATCGCGAGCGCCAGCATCAGCACCAGCCCGCAGGTCCCCAGCGTCGCCGCCTCCGAGAGCGGCTCGATCAGCAGCCAGCGCCGCCAGCCGGCGACGTGGAACCGGTCCATGAACGCGGTCGCGCGCTCGTAGAGTTCTCGCGCCCATTTCCCGCTCTGGAACACCGCGGAATCGACGCGGGCGTCGACATCCAGCATCAGCCGCTTGAACTTCGGCTGCCAGTCGCCGGGATCGGGGAACATGTCTTGCAAAGGAAGGTGCTCCCGGAATCGGGTTCCGCCTGCGTGGATAGCGCTGTTCTAGCCGACAAAGGGCCGCCGGCCTAGGACGCCAAGGACACAAGGTGAATGGAAATTGGGGGTAATTTGCGCATAAGTCGGGGCCGGCGCGTGGCGCGTGCTAAGCCCGCAGCGCAAGCCCCCACGCCGCGCGGCCCAAAGGCAATGCAATGGCCACTGACGAGACCCCGTTCTGGAAACGCAAGTCGTTGGAGAAAATGACGGATTCCGAATGGGAGAGCCTGTGCGACGGCTGCGGGCGGTGCTGCCTCAACAAGCTCGAAGAGGAGGCGACCGACCGCACCTGGTACACCAGCGTCGGCTGCCGGCTGCTGGACGGCGAAACCTGCGGCTGCCGCGACTACGCCAACCGCTCCGACAAGGTGGAGGACTGCGTGCGGCTGACGCCGCAGGAGGTCCGCACCATTACCTGGCTACCGCCCTCCTGCGCCTACGTGCTCGTGCGCGACGGCCGCGATCTCTACTGGTGGCACCACCTCGTCTCCGGCGACCGCGAGACGGTGCACCAGGCGGGCGTCTCGGTGCGCGGGCGGGTGGCGGCGAGCGAGGCGGATGTGCCGGATGAGGCGCTGGAGGACTGGATCGTGGACTGGCCGCTGAAGCTGCCGAAGCGGGCGCGGGGGAAATAGCAAAAGGCCGGCGCGACGGATTGCTCCGCACATACCCCGCCTGCTCCGCGTTTCTCCTCAGCCCATGCCGGATGCGGATGTTGGCTCGATCTCGGCGATCAGGCGGACTTCGCCCGGTCGGGCGAACGGGTATTTGTCTTTGCCGAGGTATTTCTTCGCGAGCGCGTCGATGTGCTGGGCGGCGCCTTCTTCGGTGACGCGGGCGATATGGCCGCGCACCTGGAGATAGCGATAGGCGTTGTCGGGATCCATGATGGCAAGCGCTACGGCGGCGCCCGCTTTCATATTGCGCGCCTTGACCCGGCCCTTCGCGGTGTTGACGCGAATTAGGCCGTCCTTGTGGTCGAACCAGACCGGCGTCACCTGCGGGGAGCCGTCCGGCATCGTGGTCGCGAGATTGGCGAACGCTTTGTTGTTCTCCAGCAGGTCATGAAACTTGTCGGGAATGGCGGCCATGGTCCTGTACTCCTTGCGGCGGTGCCCATTGGTGTCGGTCGACACGATGGCGCGCAGCCGCCAGCGCGAGCGACGTGTCCCCCTGAAATGGTTATCGGGCGGCAGCCCGCAAACCCCTCCCGCGGCTGCGTTGAACTCGGTCGCGCCATGAGGGACTGATGGCGGCGCCAACCGGCAATCATGGCGAAGGCGTGGCTTAATTGCAGCGCTGGGCGCGCCCGAACGGGTTCCACACCTTCGCCAAAGTTCCCTGCGATGTGGGAACCCGAGACGGCAACAAATACGTAACCGGTTCTATCGCAGGTTCAGGCGGCAAGATCGTCGAGAAGATAGCGACAAGACGCACGGGGCCGCGCAAAGCGGAAATTGTATGCAGCGATATTCGACCATGCGCGCCTTGTTCGGCGCGGTCGTGTTGGCGGGCGCTATGTTCGCGGCAACGCCGGGCCGCGCACAGGATGAGTCGCCGATCACGAAATTTCTGCGCGGCGCATTGAGCAATTCGCCGGACGCCAGTGCCGCGACCGATGCAAATGCGCCGGAGCAGGGGTCAGCGTCCGATCCGTCGGCCGACACAATCGCGGCGGATCAAGCTCCGGCTGCCGATCCGACATCGCCCGACGACAGCACCATCGACTGGAGCGCGCTGAATTCCGATCCGCCGCGTTTCGATGACGATGCGCCGGTGACGGCGTTGCGCTCGCCGCGTGCGCCATCGGCGCCGCCGGGCCTGGACATGAGCCGCACCGACAAGCCGGACGGCTCCGCCGCGATGTCGCTCAAGCATCCGCTGACGACACCATGGGAAACCAAGCTCGGCGCCGACGTCAGCCTCGCCGCGCCGCCGCCGACCACCTATCAGCCCGACCGGCCGCTGCCCGGCGTCGTCACCAACGACAATGGCGCTGGCGGCGCGTGGCTGAGCACGGATGCGCCGGGCGTCGGCACCATCGGCGCGCGCGTCGATGCCGGGCAGGACAAGCGCAAGCTCGGCACCACGTTCGAACGCTCGGTGCCGCTCGGGGAGGACGTCTCGGTGACGGTGCACGGCGCCTATGCGGTGACCGATAACTCCGGCGCGCCGGCGATCACCGGCTCGGTGCCGCTGGCGGCGGTGCCGGTGACAGCGGCGGCGCCGTCGCGCGTGCTCGACAGCGAGAAGCTCGTCAAGTTCAACATCCTGCCGACCGGCACCTCGCTCGGCGCCGGCGTCACCTCGACCAGCACCGACTCGCTCACCCACCACAAGCTCGTCGCCGAGCAGGAGCTCTACGGCCCGCTGCACGTCACCGGCACGGTGACCGACATGGGCCAGTCGGACAGCAGCAAGAGCATCACCGCCGGCGTCAAGTTCAAGTGGTGAGGCATTCCGCCAACTATTCCGCGGCCTGCGCGCGGCCGGGCGCGATAGCTTCCCGGCACGGTGCGGAACGCGATGTTGAGGCGGTTGGCGCCGTTGATCGCAATTACCGCGAGCGTGAGGTCCGCAAGCTCCTGCTCGCTGAACTGCGCGCGCGCCTGCGCATAGACCTCATCGGGCACGTGGCCGTCGGTGATGAGCGTCACGGCCTCGGTCCAGGCGAGCGCGGCGCGTTCGCGCGCGCTGTAGAACGGCGACTCTTCCCAGGCATTGAGCAGATAGAGCCGCTGTTCGCTCTCGCCGGCCGGCGCGCAGTTCCTTGGTGTGCATGTCGATGCAGTGGGCGCAGCCGTTGATCTGCGAGGCGCGCAGCTTGATCAGTTCGAGCAGCGCCGGCTCGAGCCCGCAGCGGTGCACGTGCGCGTGCAGCTCGCTCATCGCCTTGGCGCCCTGCGGCGTGGCCTTGCGGAAATCCATCCGTGCTTCCATGACCGTGTTCCTTCTGCCTATTGCGGCCGTGCGGCGAACAATTGCTGCACTTGCGGGCGCGTGAGCGTGGATTTGAGCATAGCGAATTCGCCCTTGCCGTGCAGCTCCTGCGCGATCTGCTGCGTCAGCGACATGACCGCCATCGAAGGCCCTGACGCCGTGCTGACGCGCGCGACGCCGATCCGCTCAAGCTCCTTGACGTTCGGCATGCCGGCGCGTCCGACGATGTTGATCGGGGTTTTCAGCGCGGCGATGAGCTCGCCGAGGATTTTGAGATCGCCGAGGCCGAACGGAAAAATGCAATCCGCGCCGGCCGCCATGTAGGCCTTGGCGCGCCGCACGGTGTCGGCGAAGCGGCTGTCGTCGTCGCCGACATGCTTGAGGTAGAGGTCGACGCGCGCGTTGATGACGATCGGCACGTCGGCTTCACGCGCCGCCTCGCGCGCCGCGCGGATGCGATCGACGGCGTCTTCGAGCGTGCGCACCGGCAGTTTCGGATCGGGTGTGCTGTCCTCGAGGTTGATGCCGACCGCGCCGGCGCGGATGATGTCCGTGACGCTCTTCGCCACCGCGTCGGGCGTGTCGCCATAGCCCGTCTCGATGTCGGCGGTCACGGGCACGCGCACCGTGCGCACGATCCGCTCCGTCACTGCGACCACTTCGTGCCATGGCGTGTGTTCGCCGTCGGCATGGCCGAGCGCCCAGGCGACGCCGCCGCTCGTCGTCGCGATCGCGTTGAAGCCGGCGTCCTCGAAGATGCGCGCGCTCATCGCGTCCCAGGCATTGGGCAGCAGCAGCAGCGGCGGCGTGCGGTGCATGGCGCGAAAGGCTTCGGCGCGGCGTTTCTGGTCGGCGTGATTGGGCTTGCTCATGATTCCTCCGTAGACGTGACTGATGCGATCCGCACCGGGGCACCGAAATCGCCGGCCGGCTATGACTTCCAAAGCTCACGATATTGCGTGGCCACCAGCTTGTCATAGGGGACCGGCGCGGCGATGAGGCCCATCGCCTTCGCGAACGTGTTCAGCCCGTCGATCGCCTGCGGCGTGATCTCGGCGTCGTAGAACGGCGCATCGCGCGCGATCAGCGCGCCGAGCAGCTCCGCCTCCTCCGGCGGGAACAGCCGCTTGCCGAGCGTCGTCGCCAATGTCGGGTCCGCCTTGAGCGCCTGCTGCGTCTTGACGATGGCGCGCACCGCTCCGGCCGCGATGTCCGGATGCTCGTTGACCAGCCGCTCGGTGGTGGTCAGCGCGGCGAAATTGTAATAGCGCGCGCCCGGCGGCCCGTCGCCGCGCCGCAGGTCGAGATGAACCTTGGCGACGCCGGCCTTCTCGCCGAGCGCAAGCCGCATGCCGTTGCCCCAATAGCCGTCGGCGGTGCCGGCCTTGATGGCGTCGACGCCTTCCCAGCCTTTCAAATGTCCGTCCGCAACGGTCCCCGTGTGCTGCACGATGCGCACCTGGTCACGTTCGAGATCGATGCCGCCGTCGGCCAGCATGTAGCGCAGCGACGCTTCGGGGAACGCCGGCGACGCGGCAATACGCAGCCCCTTCACCGCCGCGAGGTCGCCTCGCCGGATATCGAGGTCGGCGCGCACCGCCATGAACCAGTAGGAGTATTGCGACAGCGCGCACAGCAGCTTGGCGCCGTGCCAGGACGGGAAGGCGCGGGTGGCGAAGAACGCCGGTCCGCCCAGGAAGTGCAGGCTGCCGTCGCGCAGACGCTCCGGTCCCTCCGAGGCGCCGTAGCCGAACTCGAATTCGAGGTCGACGCCTTCGTCCTTGAAGAAGCCAAGCTCCGCCGCCGCAGTGGCGACGAAATAGGAAGGCGAATCCACGTCGGCGACCATGAGCCGATACATCCAGAACACTCCCCTGATTGATCCAGGTCTGATCAAGGCGAGATAGTTTGCCGCGAGTTTGTCGTAGCGGGTCGCGGTAGGGTTGAAGAACCGCTCAACCAGGTTTCGCGTCTTGAACAATTATACACTGAACCAGGTTGCCTGCTCGCGGATCGGGGGTCCGCTTTCAGGGTGCAAAGCGCACACTCCAGCACTTGCGGCTTGGGCGACCTCGGTCGCAAATGACCCGTTGCCGACATCATGATCTTGCAAATTGACAGTCACAGTTTGTGATTCGCTTCACACATGCCGGACCCGCTTCGTGCTATCGTCATGTATTGCACGCCACCTCGGGGGAGGGCGAATGGCAAGAAATATTAGCCGGCGGAAATTCGTTGCCGTACTCGGTGGCGCGACTGCTTGGCCGTTACCGGCACGGGCGCAGCGCTCGGCGAATCCAATCGTCGGCTTCCTTGAAATCGGGTCGCAGATTGCAAGCGCGAACCTCGTGGCCGCGTTCCGTCAGGGATTGAATGAGGTCGGGTTCGGCGAAGGCCAGAACGTGACAATCGAGTATCGCTGGGCAAACGGCGAAGCCGGCCGCCTGCCGGCGCTGGCTGAGGAACTGATGCACATCCCAGTTGCGGTTCTTGCCACTGGCGGCGGCGAGCAGACGGCACGCGCGGCCAAGGCGGCAACAGCGACGATTCCCATCGTGTCCGATTTCGGCGACAACCCGGTCGAAATGGGCATGGTCGCCAGCCTCAATCGGCCGGGTGGCAACATGACCGGCGTGAACCAGATGATTGCGGAGCTGGTGACCAAGCAGCTTGGGCTGTTGCACGAACTGGTGCCTCAAGTTCCCGTTATCGCTATGCTCGTAAACCCGGCCAATCCAAGAAGGGTGGAGACTGTCACGACAGGAGCGCCAGCAGCTGCCCGCGCGATTGGCTGCGATCTACAGGTCCTTAAAGCCGTTACCGACCAGGACATCGAGGCGGCCTTCATGACTGCCGCCAAACAGCGCATAGGCGCGTTCTTCGTGACCCCCGATCCGTCGTTTTTCAGGCGGCGCCAGCGGATCATCGGCCTTGCGGCGCAATATGCGATCCCGACGTTGTATGTGCGGCGCGAGTTTGCGGCGAACGGCGGCCTCGCGAGCTACGGCACCAGTCTCATAGACACCTATCGGCAGGTCGGCGCGTATGCAGGCCGCATTCTGAAGGGCGAGAAGCCCGCCGACCTTCCGGTTGTACAGCCGACCAAATTTGAGCTGGTGATCAATCTTAAGGCCGCGAAGGCGATGGGCCTTATGGTGCCGGCCTCGCTGCTTGCCACCGCTGACGAGGTGATCGAATAGTCACCTTGATGTCGGTTTCTGGCCCATCGCGGCAATGCACCAATTTGGCCGCTTGTGGAGCACAGCGGACTTTGGCGCGCGGCAGGGCTGGAAAGTCCGCTGCCGACACATCCGGAACACTCGTGTGAAGCCTCGGGCGTCTCTCACTGTGCTTTGAGGCCGGCGAATTTTATCACCTTCGCCCATTTCTCGACTTCGTCGGCGACGAACTTGCCGAACGCGGCCGGCGAACCGCCCAGGATTTCGCCGCCGAGATCGACAATCCGCGCTTTGATGCCGGGATCGGCAAGCGCGGCGTTGAGCGCCTCGTTGAGGGTGTTGATGATCGCCGGCGGTGTGTTCCTCGGGACGCTCAGCCCGTTCCACGCGCCTGCTTCGAAGCCTGGAATGAAATCGGCGACGGTCGGAATGTCTGGCAGCGCGCTGATGCGAGTTGCTGTAGTGACAGCGAGTGCACGCAACTGTCCCGAGCGGATGTAAGGGATGGAGTTCGACACGACATCGAACATGACCTGGACCTGTCCGGCCATCAGATCGGTCAGCGCCAGTGGCGCGCCGCGGTATGGCACGTGCACCATGTCGACGCCCGCCATCATCTTGAACAGCTCGCCGACAACGTGCTGCCCGGTTCCGATGCCGGACGACGCCATGTTGACCTTGCCCGGATTGGCCCTGGCATAGGCGATGAACTCGGCAACGGTGCGGGCCGGAAACGACGGCGTCACCTCCATCACCTGCGGTATTTGCATGATGCCGCCGACCGGCGCCGTGTCCTGCACGAAATTGAAGCTGAGCTTGTCATAGAGCGAGACGCCGATGGCGTTTGCGGGCGTGGTCCAGAGCAAGGTGTAGCCATCCGGCGGCGAGCGGACCACGGACTCGGTCGCAATCATGCCGCCTGCACCCGGCCGGTCTTCGACGATGAAAGGCTGCCCAAGCCGCTGGCCCAGCCATTGCCCCATGACATGGCCCATGAGATCGCCGGTGCTGCCCGCCGGAAAACCGACGATCCAATGAACAGGCCTGCTTGGATAGGCCTGTGCGCTCGCCAAGCGAGGCCGCGCCGGTAGCGCGGCGGCGGCCGCGGCGAGTTGGAGAAAACGCCGGCGGGATGACTTCATCGATTGTGCCCACGCATTCGCATCCGGAACCTTACGATAAGCCGAATTGGACCTTTTGCCAGTTCTCGATCAGCCGCCGGCGCGGTATTGTGGCGGGCGGTTTCGAAAAGGCGTGCCCAGCGGACACAACGCCATGCATATTCGGCACGGCATCATTTTACTGCTTGGCATCGCGCTCGGCGCCGGCATCGGCGTGCAAACGGCCGACGCGCAGAAGCGCATGGCGCTCACCATCGGCAATGCCGACTACATCAGCGCGCCGAAACTCGACAATCCGGTCAATGACGCGCGGCTGATCGCACAGGTGCTGCGCGGGCAGGGGTTCGATGTCACCGAGCTCGCAAACCACGACCTCCGGCGCATGAAGCTCGCGCTTGCGCAATTCTACGCGCGCGTGCGCGACGCCGGCAGCGACGCGACCGCGCTGGTCTATTACGCCGGCCACGGCGTCGCGGTGCGCGGCATCAATTATCTCGTCCCGATCGACGCCCAGATCGAAAGCGACATCGCCGTCGAACGTCGAGGCGATCCGCGCCGACGATCTCATGAGCATGGTCGGCAGCGCAGGCAGCGCGCTCAACATCATCATCCTCGACGCCTGCCGCAACAATCCGTTCCGCGGCTTCCGTTCGGCCTCGCGCGGCCTCGCCCAGATCGATGCGCCGACGGGCACGCTGGTGGCGTTCTCGACCGCGCCCGGCACCGTCGCGCGCGACGGCGCCAAGGGCGGCAACAGCCCGTATTCGGCGGCGCTCGCCAAGGCGTTGGTCGAGCCGGGACTGCGGATCGAGGATGTGTTCAAGCACGTGCGCCAGTCGGTGAACACGGCGACCGGCGGCGTGCAGGTGCCGTGGGAATCCTCGTCGCTGGTCGGCGACTTCTTTCCCACCGGCAAGCCGGGCGGCGCGCCGGTCGCGGCGACGCCGGTGCGCTCCGCCTGTGGCGGCAGGACCGCCGGAAGCCGAGCGCGCCTGGGCGGCGGTGAAGGACACCACCAGCGAGGCGGTGCTCGACGCCTATGTCCGCCGCTTCGGCGACAGCTTCTACGCCGAAGTCGCGCGCGACCGGCTGGCGCAATTGCGGCGTCAGAAGGTGGCGGTTGTGGCGCCGCCGCGCCAGCGCCGCCTGCGTCGCGCTCGTGCTTTGCGCAGCCGCCGCTCGCGCACCGCAACGACTACCTGACATGGGCGGTTGGGAAATCGGTGGCCGCGATCCGCACCGATATCGCCGACAGAATTACGCGGCTGTTCGCCTGCGATCGCCTGAGCGATCCGCAGGCCTTCAATCTGTTCACGAAAATGTCGGTCATCATCGCCCAGGCGGTGCGCGATCCATCGTGCTTCGATGGCGATGCCGGCGTCGTGAAGTTGGACAGCAGTCCGCACCTGAGCTTCGCACAAAGCCGCGGACGCGGCGTCGCCACGAGCAATCTGCAATGGAAGACCGGCAAGGCGCTGGGCTGCGTCGACAAGGGTCGCCTGGGAGCAATTGTTCGCCGACCTGTCGATGGCGCTGGTCGATGCCGATGGCGGGCAGAATTAGCAGGGCAAACGCCGAAAACGGGTTTCTTCACCCGATAGCGCATCAGGGCTGCAAAGTCGGCGGTTGAAAACCGGCCTTCGCGCAACGATGTTGCCGTCAGATCAATCGTTTGCTACCGCCGGCCCCGGAATGGATGCTCGCACCGAAGATACGCAAGTGGGTCTGGCGCACGAGCACGCGGCGCCGCCGGTCGATCACGCCACCGTGCGCGCGGTCATGGCCGGCATCATGCTGGCGATGTTCCTGAGCGCGCTCGAGCAGACCATCGTCGCACCCGCCTTGCCGGCGATCGGGGCGAGCCTCGGCGACATCGAGAATCTGTCATGGGTCGTCACGGCGTATCTGCTGGCGGCGACCGCAGCGACGCCGTTGTTCGGCAAGCTCTCGGACATCCACGGCCGGCGCACCATCATGCTGCTCGGCATCGGCATTTTCCTTGCCGGTTCCGTCGCCTGCGCGCTGGCGCCGACGATGCTGGCGCTTGTCATCGCGCGCGCCGTGCAGGGCATCGGCGGCGGCGGCATTCTTCCGATCGCGCAGACCATCATTGCCGACCTCGTCGCGCCGCGCGAGCGCACGCGCGTCCAGGGCTACACCTCGGTGATGTTCATGTCCGCGAGCATTCTCGGTCCGATCCTCGGCGGCGTGCTGACGGATCATTTTCATTGGTCGCTGATATTCTGGATCAACCTGCCGCTCGGCGCGGTCGCCTGGGTGATGACCAGCCGCGCGCTGCGCCGGTTGCCGCAGAATCATCGGCCGCATCGGCTCGACGTGCTTGGCGCCGTGCTGATGCTGGTCGCGGCGACCGCGCTGATGCTGGCGCTCGGCTGGGGCGGGACGCGATATCGCTGGGGCTCCTGGCAGATTGTGGGTCTGATCGCAGGTTCGGCATGTCTGTGGGCGGCGTTCGCGCTTCGGCTGCTCACGGCGCGTGAGCCGTTCATTCCGCTCTCGATCCTGCGTGAGCCGGTGACCGGCCTGATGACCTGCGCGGCCTTTTTCAGCATCGGCGCCTTCATCGGCATCACCATCTACACGCCGCTGTATTTCCAGACCATGCTCGGAAATTCGGCGAGCACGTCCGGTCTTGCTCTCATTGCGTTCATGGCAGGCGCGACATGCGGCTCGTTGCTTGCCGGCCGGGTGCTGGCGCGTGTCACGCATTATATGCGGCTCCCGAAAGTCTGCCTGTTGCTTGGCATCGTGGTGCTCGCGGTTCTGGCGTTCGATCCGGCCGGGCGCTCCTCATGGGAGGTGACGCTCTTGCTCGGGCTGCTCGGCTGCGCCATCGGGCCGATGTATCCGGTCGGAACCGTGGTGATTCAAAATGCGGTCAAGCCGCATCAGTTCGGGACCGCGACGGGCGCGATAAACTTCTTCCGTTCGCTCGGCGGCGCCTTCATCGTCGCGGGGTTCGGCGCCATCGTGCTCGGCGCCGTCGGCAGCGCGGGCGAAATACTGGGTCACGGCCGGTTTGCGATCGACGCAGCGGCGCACGCCGCGGAGCTGGTGTCGGCCTTTCGCTGGGTTTTCATTGCCGCCGCGGTGTGCCTTGCCGTCGCGCTCGTTTGTATCATGCTGATGGATGAGCGGCCGCTCGCGGGGCCGGCGCATCCGGCGCCGAAATCGGCCGAATAGGGCGCAAAAAGGGTGCAAGACTGCGCATGGCTGACATTGCCGGTTCCCCGGGCTTGCCCATTGCGTTCCGGCGACCGCGGCGCGATGTTGGCAGCGAGGCGGCGCGGAGAGTTCCGCCGCGCAGCATCGAGCAATTGAATGATACCGCCGAAAGCGGACGCCGAGCGTCAGACCGATGAGGATGCCGATTCGGCGGCCGACGTGACGGTTGACCGCGTACTCAGCCGCCGCGAGGTCGTGGCCATCATCGGCGGCCTCTCGCTGGCGATGTTTCTTGCGGCGCTCAACCAGACCATCGTGGCGACCGCGCTGCCGACCATCGGACGCGCCTTCGGCGATTTCGAAAACCTGTCCTGGATCGTTCTCGCCTATCTCATCACGTCGACCGCGGTCGCGCCGCTCTACGGCAAGCTCAGCGACATCTATGGCCGCCGCGGCATGATGCTGGTCGCGATCGGCATCTTCATGGCGGGCTCGGTGGCGTGTGCCGTGGCACCGAACATGCTGTTGCTCATCGTTGGCCGCGGGCTGCAGGGCATCGGCGGCGGCGGCATCGTGCCGCTGTCGCAATCGATCATCGCCGACGCGGTGCCGCCGCGCGAGCGCGGCCACTACCAGGCCTACACCGGCTCGATCTGGATCATCGCCGGCGGCGGCGGGCCGGTGCTCGGCGGATTCATCGCCGAGCATCTGCACTGGTCGATGATTTTCTGGATCAACGTGCCGCTGGCGCTCGCCGCGGCCTACCTCTCGAACTGGCAGCTCAAGCGGCTGCCGCGCCACGACCGCCGCCACAAGCTCGACCTCGTCGGCGCCGGCCTGATGATGGTGGCCTCGATCGCGCTGATGCTGGCGCTGACCTGGGGCGGCACGCGCTATGGCTGGCTGTCACCGGAAATCATCGGGCTGTTTGTCGCCTCGGCAGTGCTGTCCGTGGTGTTCGTGTTGTGGGTGATGCGGGTGCCCGAGCCGTTCCTGCCGATCTCCGTGCTCAACAACCCGGTGATGCGCATCGGCGTGGTCGCATCGTCGTGCACGCAGGGTGTTTCCATCGGGCTGACGATCTACGTGCCGATGTACTACGAGCTGGTACACAAATTGTCGGCGAGCGATTCCGGCCTCGCCTTGATCCCGATCGTGATGATGACGACGCCAGGTTCGTTCACCTCCGGGCGCGCGATGCTGTACATGCGGCACTACAAGTGGGTGCCGATCACCATGCTGATCGTGACTGCGATCGCGGTCGCGCTGCTGGCGATTTTTCCGCTGATGCCGGTATGGGCGGTCGCCGTGGTGTTGTGCCTGGTCGGGCTCGGCACCGGCAGCTCATATCCGGTCGTCACCGTGTCGATCCAGAACGCGCTGCCGCATCACCAGATCGGGGTGGCGATGGGCGCGATGAATTTCTTCCGCGCGCTGGCGAGCGCGCTGGTGGTGGCGATCATGGGCGCGATCATGCTGGCGCATCTCGGAACGGCGCCGCAGCGCGGCGCGGTGCGCCATTCCGGCTCCGACCTCGTGGCGGTCGCGGCAAATACGTCCGGCGCCGATCTCGTGCACACGTTCAGCATCATCTTCGCGGTGGCGGCTGGATTTCTGGTGGTGTCGATCGTCGCGCTCATCATCATGGAGGAGCGGCCGCTGCGCGCCTACGTGGTGGCGCCGCCGGTCGTGCCGGAGCAGCCGGACAAGCCGGACAAGCCGGCCGAGGCGGCGGAATAATCAGGCCTTGTGCAGCAGCGGCCAGAACTCGGCGAACGACGGCTGATCGCCGATCGTGCTCAGCATGGCGTAGATTTTTTCTGCCGCCGTCTTGTCGATGGCCTGTGCGGCGCAGATGTCGAACTTCGCCTTGATCTGCGCCGCGCGTCATCGGCACCTGCACCGATCCGCTCGGATAGTATTTCGCGCGCTCGACCTTGCGTCCGTCATTGAGCGTGACCGTTACCTTGGCGGGCGATTCCTCGATCAGATCGGCGTGCTCCTCATAGGTCACGAGCGAGACCTTGCGCGCGAAGCTTCGCACCGCGTCGTCGTGCAGCGCTTCCTCGGTGAAGGCAGCAAGCATCGGGGCGCCATGCACCAGCGTATAGGCGGCCAGATAGGGCCCGCTGAACTTGGCGTTCTCAGCGGACTGCGGATATTTGTCGGTGTAGCGGCGCGCGGCATATTTGGTGATCGCGACGTCGACATGGGCGATGTCGTCGAGCTTGACGACGTCACGCAGTTCGAGCGCGGCGTCGATCGCGGTGTGGCCGAGACCGCCGCTCGGGTACGGCTTCAGCTTGTAGCCGACTTGTGCGAGATCGAAACTCTTG
The DNA here is from genome assembly GCA_963730645.1 of uncultured Alphaproteobacteria bacterium. Taxonomy (GTDB): domain Bacteria; phylum Pseudomonadota; class Alphaproteobacteria; order Rhizobiales; family Xanthobacteraceae; genus BOG-931. Next base: position 66,019 of record CAVSSN010000002.1, read on the forward strand.
CCGAGGTCGGCGAAGGAATCGAGCGTCCATTTGGAGCCGCGCAGGAAATTATCGAAATAGCCGTCGTGACGTTCGAGCGCGGACGGGTTTGCGGTAAAGCCGCGCGCGCCGAGCATGGCGGCGAGGACGCCTTTTTGCGCTGCGTGGCCGGAATGCAGCGGCTTCGTCATGGTGCCGAAATTGGCATTGACGCCGCTCGCCATCGACACCGTGATGCCGACGACGTCGATAATCCTGTCTGCCGGAATTTTCATCAGCCGCGCGCTGGCGACTGCCGCTGCGGTGGTGCCGACGGCGCCGGTCGAGTGCCAGCCGCCATTGCGCCACGCTTTTGGCTCGGCACGGTAGAGCCGGCCGGCGACTTCGGCGGCGATGATGAAGGCAGCGAGCATTTCCGCCGGCGTCGCGCCGGTCGTTTCCGCAACCGGCAGGATGGCGGGGACGACCGCGGCGATCGATTGGCCGGCCATGTAGGTGAGGTCGAAATCCATGGCGTGGTCGGCGACGCCGTTGGCGAGCGCGGCAAGCTGCGGCGAGGTGCGCAGCGATCGGCCGACGATGGTGGCGGCCGGCGCGGAGCCTTCGAGCTTGACGATGTCGCAGACGATGTCGGCCGGCGGCAACTGGCTCCCGGCCAGCATCACGCCGACGGTATCGACGAAGGCGACGCGTGCGCGCTCGATGACGACGGGCGGCGCGTTCTTGAGATCGAAGCCGGTGACGAAATCGGCGATGATCTGGCTCGGCATTGGTCCGTCTGCCACGTTTGCCCTCCCTTTGGCGGCCGCCTGCTCCTTGGCCTGCTGCGCCAGGCTGATGCCCGGCAGCCCAAGCAGCGTCACCGTGCTCGCACCGAGGAAAATTCTGCGGTCGAGCGAATTCTTGCCCTCGTCGTTCGCCATGGCGGTCTCCCCGGCTGACGTAAACTGGCGGCGATTTCGCATCAGCGTAGCGGCAAGGGTCCAGCCGTGCCAGAGGCGGTGATGTGCCGCCTTTTCGGCTGCGCGGTAACGCCCTAAGGTGGCCGCGATGCGAGCAAGGGAGGAAACCATGCAACGCGCGCTACTTTCAGTGTTGGCCGCCAGTTTCGGATTCGCTGTCTTCGCGGCAATCCCGGCGTCGGCGCAGACCATCGTCGACGAATGGAACCAGGCCAAGCTGCCGGCGCCGCCGCAGCTCAAGCCGGTCAAGCTCGATGCCAAGGAGACCGCACTGCTGGTGATGGACTTCACCAAGCAGACCTGCACGCCCGAGCGGCGCAAGCGCTGCTCGGACTCAGTGGCGAAGGTGAAGAAATTCGTCGAGGAAGCGAGAGGGAAGGGCGCGCTCATCATCTACAGCGTTGCGGTGCCGAAATCGGTGCCGGAGGATATCCTCCCCGACCTCAAGCCGGCCGCCGGCGAAGAGGTGTTGCCGCCGCTCGGGCCGGACAAGTTCATCAACAGCGATCTCGAGAAGACGCTGAAGGACAAGGGCATCAAGACCGTGGTGCCGATGGGCACGCAGGCGCAGACCTCGGTGCTGCATACCGGCGGCGAAGCGGCATTGCGCGGCTTCAAGGTGGTGGTGCCGGTCGATGCGATGTCGGCGGACGATCTGTTCCCCGAGCTCTACACCGCCTGGCATCTCTCCACCGCGGCGCGCATCAGCAATCAGACGACGCTGACCAAGCTCGACATGATCAGCTTTTAGGGCATGCAATCACAAGTTCGCGCTGACGGGCCAATTGTGAGAGTGGCTTTGCACCGAAGCCGACAACGCCTCGCATTGCAGCGAAATATCCTACGATACCCAAAAGCAGACATTCGTCATTCGTCTCTAACACCGTCCGAAGTTTCTTTCGTGCGATGTGTGTTCGGGACGTTCAATAGGATCTGTAGCTGATGCCGGCGCGGACGATGTTCGCAGTGAAACCGACATCGGCTGCGTCCCAGATACGTGCGCTCTGGTCGTCCGAGGCCGCGCCGACGCGCGCACCATCGGGGCTGTAGACAGCGCTGTTGACGGCGTCCTCGTGCCCGCGCAGGACGGCGACACACTCAACTGGCCGCTGGCGGCGTCCCAGATGCGCGGTCGCGTCATCAGATCCCGTGACCACGCGCGTGCCGTCGGGGCTGAAGGCGGCAGTACGGCCGCCGCGCAGGACTGCGATCGCCATTTGCGGAGCGGCGTCCGAGCATGCGCGCGGTATTGTCCACCGACGCCGTGACAATGCGCCTGCCGTCGCCGCTGAAGGCGGCGGTATAGAGCCAACGCTCGTGCCCGCGCAGCACCGCAATCTGCTGTCCAGTCGCGCGTCCAGACGCGCGCGGTCTTGTCATCTGAGGCCGTCACGATGCGCGTGCCGTCGGGGCTGCGGAGCGCGTCCTCGACACCGAGACTTCGGCATCTCAAGTCGCTGTCGAGTTGTCTGACTCGACTGCGCATCCGCGCAGGCGACATCACTAGGCAGCGAAGTTCGTCCGTGCTGCGCCACTGTCGCCGATCAGCACATCACGCAGCGCAAGCCTGCGGTGCGCGCAGACGCGCATCAGCGCGGGGCACTGGACAAGCAGGTGGACGATGGACGGCACTACTGCACCGCAAGCGCACGTGTGCACTGCCGCGTGCGCATTCTGCGATCAGCGCGCGGCGCGGTGAACACTGGATGCCCCGCTTTCGCGGGGCATGACAGTTGGTGGACGCCGCGGGACGAGGCTCTGCCCGCCGCGCCTGCGCCTTGAGCTTGGCGATGTCGTCCTCGCTGCGCAGCGTCATCACCGCGACCTTGCGGGCGCGGAAGTAGGGCGCCACGACCTGCGTCGGCTGGCCGTCGCGTTCGAGCAGCGAGACGTAGCGCGGCTCGGCGCCCCGGGTCGGCAGGTCGAACGCGGTCCACGCGCCGCTTGCCGGATCGTAACGCATGAGGCGGTCGGCGCCCCACAGGTTGGTCCAGGCGTCGTGGTTCTTGTCGACCGCGACGTGATAGGGCTGCTGTTCGCCCGGCAGCGGCACGAACGTCGTCTGATGCGTGTGGGTATCGATGCGGGCGAAATTGGCGCCCCATGAATCGCCGACCCACAGCACGTCGGCATTCTTGTCCGTGCCCATGCGGCGCGGACCCTGCGCCCACGGCATCGGGCTGTTGAAGTCCGGCTGGTTGTAGGTCTCGTAGAACTTCTGCTCGTCCGGCCGCAGGCGGTCCATCTCCGCCTTCACCGGTGCGAGCTTGATCTCCGAGGCCTTTCCGGTTTCGCCGTTGCCGACGCCGATGGTGTCGAGGATCATCTCGGCCCAGTAGCCGTTGCCATCGCGGTCGGCGGCGGCGCCGTAGGTGATGCCGGTGCCGTTCGGCGTTTTGAACGTGACCGATTTGTAGCCGGTGAATTTTTCCGTCTTGGGATCGAACATCAGCGCGCCGTCGGGCGCCGAGGCCCAGATGCGGCCCTTGCCGTCATAGTCGACGGTGGTCGCGCCGCCGGTGGGCGACATGCCGGTCGGCGGCAGGAAGACTTCGATCTTCTCGGTCTTGGGATCGAGCCGGCCGATGCCGCCGCGTCCCGGATTGACGTTGAACCAGATGATGCCGTTCGGATCGCGCGTCATGCCGTGCGCGCCGGCGGCGAGCCCGTTCTGCGCCGGCACCGGGAACAGCTTGACCGCGCCGGTCGTGGTGTCGATGCGGCCGATCGTGGTGCGCTTGTTCGGGATGTTGCAGGTGAACCAGAGATTGCCGGAGAGATCGAGCCAGGAATCATGCACGCCCCAGCCCGGGATCAGCACCGAGGGCGTCCCCAGCGACCAGTCGCTGCCGTCGTTCTGCACGAAGTCGGCCGGCAGGTTGGAATCGGGATCGAGCGGCACGTCGTATTCCTTGAACACGACGCGCGCCGCCTCGCCGGAGGGGCGCGGCTCGAGCTTGACCTTCATGGCGCTTTCGCCGGGCCCGCGCGCCTTGGCGAGATAGGCGGAGAGTTCCTTCTGGTGGTATTCGAGAATGCCGGACGGCTTGCGCTCGGCGCCGACGAAGCTGCCGTAGACGTTGGCGTTCTTCATCAGCTCGATGATGGCGTTCCAGCCCGCTTCGTCGAAGCGGTGCTGCAGCGGGAAGCTCGCGGTATGGCAGCCGGTGCAGACGTTGCGCACGATCCGCTTCATGCGCAGGTCTTCCGGCGACTCCGACGGCAACGCATTGAGCACCACGTTGCCGGGGAGCTGCCGGAATGTGTCCTCGGGATCCTTCATCGGTGCGAGTGCAAAATCCTGCTTGCGATTGGCCGCAAGATCGACGTCGCCTTTGGCGGTCTGGAAGCTCACCGCTTGCGCCCACACCCGGTATTTTCCACTCGGCAGCGGCGGGAAGTAGTAGCCGCCTGACGCGTCGGTGTAGACGCTGGTGGTGATCGTGCCGCCTTCAGGTTTTGCGGACACTGTCACGCCGCCCATTTTCTCGCCGGTCGACGACGAGATGGTTCCGCTCAGCAGCGCGTCGGCGCAAAGGGCCGGCGTTGCCGCTGCAAGCGCGATGGCGGAAACTGCTGCAAGAGCGGTCAGTTTGATTTGCAGAGTGTTGCGCATGGATTTTCTCCGTTGGTCTAATCGGCTTCGCGCGAATTGCCGCCTTTGGCGGGTTGCGTCGGCGCGGCCGAAGGTGCGGGGACGGTCTTGATGTAGGCGACGATGGCGTCGATATCGGCGGGCTCGAAGGTGAACTTGAAGCCGGGCATGCGCGCCGTGCCGTTGCTGATCACCTCGCGCAGGACGCCATCCTTGCCGCCGAGCGAGTCCTTGGACAATACGGGACCGTATTGCGGGCTCGCCAATTGCGGCTTGGTGTGACAGACGCGGCAATGCTGGTTGAACAACCGCATGCCGAGACGCTCGACGTCGTTGAGATTTTGCCCGCCAGCAGGCTGAGCGGCCGCGGCGACGGGCCAAGCCGCCAACAGCCAAGCCGCGAACAGGAATAACAGCGGCACGCAACGCTTCATAGACTTCCTCCCTGACGCCGATATGCGCAGCCCCCGCCGTGCATCGTACTCATTTCTCCAGCGCTACTGCTGCGCGGCCGCGGCCTTCGCCGCTGTCAGCTCCGCCTCGCTGCGGAACGTCATGGCCGTAACCTTGCTCGATCGCGCGTAGGCAAACACCAGTTCCCTGAAATCCGGCCGCTCCAGCAGCGAGACGACGCGGATTTCGGTGCCGCGCGTCGGCAGGTCGAACATCGTCCACTTGCCGCTCGCAGGATCGTATTTGCCGATCTGATCCGTGGTCCACATCGGCGCCCAGACATTGTGATCGCTGTCGGGCGTGGCCGAATAGGGCTGGTTCGCGACCGGATCGGGGAAGGGGATGAACTTCATCTCCGCCGACTTGGTGTCGATGCGGGTGAGGCCGCCGGCCCACGAATTGGCGACCCAGACGACGCCGAGTGTGCGGTCGATGCCGATGCGGCGCGGGCCTTGCGACCACGGGAACGGCGTGCCGATGTCTTTCGGCGCATAGCCGGCGTAGAACTTGCGATCCTCGTCGGTAACGAGCTTCGCCTGCTCGGCGACCGGCGGCAATTTCCATTCGGTCGACTTGCCGGTCTCGATGTTGCTCTTGACGATGGTGTCGAACGCCATCTGCGTCCACCACGCGTTGCCGTCGCGATCGCCGGCGATGCCGTAGGTCGAGCCGATACCGCCGTTCGCGGTCTTCGGCGTCACGGATTTGTATTCGCTGAAGCGCTCGCTCACCGGATCGAAACGCAACGCGCCCTGATGGGTGCCGGCCCAGATGCCGCCTTGGCCGTCGTAGTCGAGCGTCACCGGCCCGTCGATCAGACGACATGCCTTCGGGCGGCAGGTAGACGTCGATCTTCTCGGTCTTGGGATCCATGCGGGCGAGGCCGCCCTTGGGCATCCAGACGTTGAACCACATGATGCCTTTGGCATCGCGGATGAGGCCGTGGACGTTGGCGGCGAGACCGTTCTGCTTGACGACCTTGAAGAATTTCACCTCACCGGTCTTGGCATCGATACGGCCGATCGAAGCCGCGACGCGTCGGCGCGACCACGGCGAACCACAGATTGCCGTCGAGATCGGGCGCGGCGTCATGCGGCAGCGAGCCGACGCGCGACGGCGTGCCCTTGGTCCAGTCGCTGCCGTCGTTCGTCGCCGTCATGGCGGGCAGTTGCTGGTCGGGATTGAGCGGGACGTCGTATTCGCGGAACACGACGCGCGCCGCTTCGCCGGACGGGCGCGGGCGCGGCTTGATCTGGAATCCGCCTTCGTCCGGCCCGCGCGCCTTGGCGAGATAGTGCGCGAGCTCCGCCTGATGGAAGTCGAGCACCTCATTGACCTCCTTCGGCCGGTAGACGCCGTAGACCGTGATCGTCTTCATCACGGCGATGATCGCGTTCCAGCCGGCTTCGTCGAAACGATGTTGCATGGTGTAGCTCGGCGTATGGCAGCTCGTGCAATTGTTGCGCACGATCTGCTTCATACGCTTGTCGTCGGCTGTCTCGTCCGGCAGGCCGGCGAGGATCATGTCGCCCGGAAGCTGCTCGACCTGGCGCTCGAAATCCTTGATCGGCGACAGCGTCATGTCCTGGTGCTTGACGGCTCCAAGATCGATCTCGTTCTTGGCGGTCTCGAAGCCGACCGCCTGCGCCCACACGCGGTATTTGCCGCTTGCGAGCGGCGGGAAAACATAGTCGCCGGATTCGTCGGTGTAGACGCTCGTGGTGATGGTCTTGCCTTCCTCCTTGGCGGAAACCGTCACGCCGCCCATCTTCTCGCCCGCGGCGGATTTGATGGAGCCGCTGAGCAGGACATCGGCGGCGTGCGCTGCCAGCGGAGCGACCACCGCGAGCGCCAGGCCGGTTGCGCATGTGACGGCAAATTTCGCGAGCGAACTCGCGAACAAATGTTTCGTGTTCATGGCGTTTCTCCCAAAAGCTTTAGCGCGACATGCTGGCCGGCGCGGGTTCGACGGCGCGGGCTGCTGACGGTGCAGGCGGCGGCAGCGATCGTCACATACGCAGGCGATGGCGCGATTTGTTGCGGCGTCGAAGACGTACTTGAAGCCCGGCATGTTCGGCGAGCCGTTGCCGATGACTTCGGCGAGACGCTTCTCCTGGCCGCCGAGCGATTTGCCCGACAAGTCGGGACCGAAATGGGCGCCGCCGGTAATCTGGGTGTGCACGTGGCAGACCAGGCAGTGCTGCGTGAACAGCGCGCGTCCCGATCTTCTGGACTGGATTAAGCGAATCCTCGGCGGGAAATGGTTGCGCCGAGGCGAATTGCGGAACGGCGAAAACAAACAAAGCGATTGCAGCGCTGCGCAGCATTCGGCTTCCTCCCCAAATCGGCAGCGATATCGGACGGAGGGTAGGCCGCGGCGGCAGCGAAGGGAAGGTGAAAGCGGGCCGAAACCGCGGGAAAAACGCGAAGAAAAAACGGGCGGGTTCCCGGCGAACCCGCCCGCGATAAGCCTTGTCGATAACGCCAAGGCTTTTGGTTATTTCCGTTCCGCCTGCGCCTTGAGCGCGGCGAGATCGGCCTCGCTGCGGAACGTCATGACCGCGACCTTGCTGGTGCGCGAATAGGGCAGCACCACTTCCATCTTGCCGTCCTTTTCGAGCAGCGAGACGTAGCGCGCTTCGCTGCCGCGCGTCGGCAGATCGAATGTCGTCCACTTGTCGGCCGTCGGGTCGTATTTCAGGATCACGTCCGACGTCCAGATGTTGAGCCACGCGTTGTGGTTCTTGTCGACGGCGATGTGGTAGGGCTGCATGATGCCCGGACCGGGCAGCGGCACGAACGATGTCTCCATCGTGTGCGTGTTGATCTTGGCGAGGCTGCGGCCCCAGGAATTGCCGACCCACAGGATGTCGCCGTCCTTGTCGGTGCCCATGCGGCGCGGGCCCTGGTTCCACGGCACCGGCGCGTTGAAGTCGGGCGCGTTGAAGTTCTCGTAGAACGCGCGGTCCATGTCGGTGATGGCGTCCTTGTCCATCATCACGCGCGGCAGCTTGAGTTCGATCGACTTGCCGGTGGCGCTGTCGCCCTTGTTGACGGTGTCGATGATCATTTCCGCCCACCAGCCGTTGCCGTCGCGATCGCCGGCGGCGCCGTAGGTGATGCCGTTGCCGTTCGGCGTCTTGAAGGTCGCGGACTTGAACTCGGTGAACTTCGCGTTGACGGGATCGAAACGCAGCGCGCCATCCGGCGCCGACGACCAGATTTCGCCTTTGCCGTCCCAGTCGACAGTGGTGGCGCCGCCGGTTGGCGACATGCCGGTCGGCGGCAGGAACACTTCGATCTTCTCGGTCTTCGGATCGAGCCGGCCGAGACCGCCGCGGCCGGTATTGACGTTGAACCAGATGATGCCTTTCGGATCGCGCGTCATGCCGTGGGTGTTGGCGGCAAGCCCATTGGCGCCGGGCACCTTGAGCATTTTCACCGCGCCGGTCTGCGTATCGATGTGGCCGACCGTCACCTCATGGTTCGGCACGTTCGAGGTGAACCACAGATTGCCGTCGAGGTCGGCCCAGGCGTCATGCACCAGCGAGCCGCGGCGCGATGGCGTGCCGTTGAGCCAGTCGCTGCCGTCGGTCATCGGATCCTTGGGCGGCATGTTGAGCTCGGCCTGCAGCGGCACGTCGTACTCTTTGAACACGACGCGCGCGGTCTCGCCGGAGGGCCGCGGCCGCAACACCATCTTCATCGCGCTTTCGCCGGGGCCGCGCGATTTCGCCAGATAGGCCGCGATCTCCTTCTCGTGGTGGTCGAGCATGCCCTGCGCCTTGTGGTCGGCGCCTTGGTAGACGCCGGAGACGTTGACGTGCTTCATCAGATCGATGATGGCGGTCCAGCCGGCCTCGTCGAACTTGTGCTGCAGCGTGTAGTTGGGCTGATGGCAGCCGGTGCAGTTGTTCTCTACGATCTTCTTGAGCCGCTTGTCGTCGTTGGTCGCTTCCGGCAGCGACGCCATCATGAGATCGCCGGGCAATTGCTGCGCGTAGTCGCCCTTGAGCGGATCGAGCTTGAAATCCTGCTGCGCGGTGGCGGCGAGATCGACTGCGCCCTTGGCGGTCGCGAACGACAGCGCCTGCGCCCAGACGCGATAATGTCCGGCGGGCAGCGGCGGGAAGTAGTAGGCGCCGGCCTCGTCGGTGAACACGGTGGTGGTGATGGTGGCGCCGTCGGCCTTGGCCGACACCGTGACGCCGCCCATCGCTTCGCCGGCGGCCGACTTGACGACTCCCGTCAGCAGCGCGTCGGCGGCGTAGGCGGGACTGAAAGCGAACACGGCGCCGAGCGCCGTCGTGGCGGCAAGCGCGATAAGCCTGGTGCTCTTCATGGTGTGCTCCTAGTCGTCGTTTGGATTGCCGCCTTTTCCGGCCGGCTTTGCCGGTGCGGAAGGCGCGGGAACGGTTTTCAGGTACGCGACGATGGCGTCGATCTGGGCAGGCTGGAACTGGGTCTTGAAGCCCGGCATGTGCGGCGAGCCGTTGCTGATGACGTCGCGCATGACGTCGGCCTTGCCGCTGAGCGAATCCTTCGACAGCACGGGTCCGTACTGCCCGCTCGTGATCTGCGGCTTCACGTGACAGACAACGCAGGACTGATCGAACAGCCGCTGGCCCTGCCGTTGCTGATCGGTGAGGGCGGAGCCCTGGGCAAGCGCCGCCGGCGGCAGCGCTAACAAAAGCACAAACGGCAACAGGCTGCGCGTCATTCAGCTTCCTCCCCAAATCGGCAGCGGTTTTGCGCAAGCTTACGTCGAGGGCGGCGGGCCGGGAAGGGCGTTGCACGCATGGCTCCCTGCCAGGTGGTGCAGCGTCTTCAGGAACGTGGACTCATTACATGGCCTGTCACGGATCCCTTGGCCGCTATGCAATCGGAAAGCGGACTTATTGCGCTCACTTTGAGTTTTGTTGGTCGTGACCCAATGTATGGTCCGGCCGCGCGTTGCAAGAGAATTTCGTCGAGTTGGCGGTGAGCGGTCTTGCATCAATGTATCCGGCCTCTGATTGGAGCATGTTGTGCTCCTGGCCATCATGGATATCAGCGCGCGTGCGATCTTATTAGCGGACAGGCCTCAACTGGGCCATTTGGGTCACCAGTGTTTGCACGCGCCGGGAAGACCGAACCTCCATCTCGTCTCATCCTCTCGCAGACCTCGGCGGGTAACGCGTATCGGTTTGGCTATGTCATCGCGGGCTCCTCATGTCGCGCGGCTCCTGAAGGTCATCGGTATAGAAAGACGATCAGACAGTTTGCGTAGCAGCCTCATCGATCTTCCTCGCTTCGAAGTTCCGGCCATGAGCCAGAACGCTCCAGGCGATGCGAGCGAGCTTGTTGGCGAGTGCGATCGCGAGGACGTTGCGATGCAGCCGCTTTTTGGCCGCCTCGATCCACGGCTTGAGCCCATGGCGCTCCCAGCTCTTCGGCTTGATCAGCACCACCCACGCCGCCTGCACGAACAAGACGCGCAGGTAGCGATTGCCGCGTTTCGATATCTTGCCGAGGATGGTGCGGTCCCCGGTTGAGATCTGCTTGGGGACGAGGCCCAGCCAAGCGGCGAAGTCGCGTCCCTTCGAAAACACGTCGCCCGTGCCGATCGCGGCCACCATGGCGCTGGAGATGATCGGTCCGATGCCGGGAACACTCATCAGCCGCTCGCATCCAGCATCCTGCCGCGCAACGGCCGCGATCTCGCTGGATAAGTGATCGATCCGCTCATCGAGTCGGCGCCAATCCTCGGCCAAGCCCTCGATGATGCGAACCATGCGGGGCGACAGCACATCGGGTGGCATGGCGAGGATGCGTGGCAACTCAGCGCGCAAGAACCGTAGACCCTGCCGCACCGCAACGCCGCGCTCCAGAAGAAAGGCGCGGATTTGATTGATGATGCCGGTGCGTTGGCTAACCAATCGTTCGCGCACACGGTGGAGAGCCTGCAGGTCGAGCTGATCGGTCGTCTTCGTCGCCACGAACTTCATCGTCGGACGCTGCACCGCCTCGGCGATCGCCTCCGCGTCGCGAAAGTCGTTCTTCTGTCCCTTCGAGTAAGGCCGCACGTACTTCGCCGGCATCAGCCGGGCGTCGTGGCCGAGTTCCTTCAGCTTGCGGCTGAGATGATGGGCGCCGACGCAGGCTTCCATGCCAATCAGGCACGGTGGCATATTGGCAAACCGGGCTTCTACCTGGCCACGCGACCACTTCTGACGCAGCACGATCGCACCGCGCTGATCAAGGCCAACAATGTGGAACGAGTTCTTGCCAATATCGATGCCGGCCACTGCGATTGCGTCGTTGAGTTTCTGAGACATGGCGTGCTCCTTGTCTTTGGCGCCCCTTGCCAGCTTCGATCGCTGGCGGGGCAGGAGCACGGCCGGACCATTCCATTAGCGGACCTCTGGTACCTCCGTAGTGGGCCGCGGCCCTCGTATTTTCGTTCCAACTTCTTTACGATCGGCCATCGTTTTTTCCGTAAGCGGTTGGCCGCGTATGTAGCCCCGTTACCTCGCGGTCACGCCTGAGCAACGGAGGTGGCCATGAGCAGATGCATGATTGCGGCGCTCGCGCTGATCTGCGCGGCGGCAACATCGCAAGCGCAAAATCTCTCGCCCGAGGACCTCGCTCGCCGCACCATCGAGCGACGCGCCGTCGAGGCGGTCATCTGGGGCATGCCGGCGGTCAACTTCGACCTGATGTTCCAGGCGCATGGCGCGCGTGACCAAGGGCGCCGAGCAACCAGATCGTCTACTGGTCGCGCCTTTCCGACTGGAAGAACCAGACGCTCACGCCCAACCCCGACACGATCTACCTGATGCCGTTCTTCAACACGAAGGACGTCGGCCCGTGGTGCTGGAGATCCCGCCGGCGGACGAGCGGCTCGATCACCGGCACGATCATGGATTGCTGGCAGATGCCGCTGGAGGATGTCGGACCGGCCGGCGTCGACAAGGGCAAGGGCGGCAAATATCTGATCACGCCGCCGGGCTACACCGAGCAGGTGCCGGACGGCTACATCGTCCTGCCGTCGCAGACCAACTACAGGGCTACGCGCTGCTGCGCTCCATCCTCAAGAGCGACAGCGACGCCGACGTCGCCGAAGCCGTCGCCTACGGCAAGCAGATCAAGCTCTATCCGCTGTCGCAGGCGGCCAATCCGCCGGCGACGGTCTTCGTCGACGCCATCGACGTCGTCTTCGACGCGACCATTCCCTACGACGTGCGCTTCTTCCAGTCGCTCGACCGCATGGTGCAGGCGCGAACCCTGGCTCGCCCGCGACAAGGCGATGATCGACCAGCTCAAGTCGGTCGGCATCGAGAAGGGCAAGCCGTTTCAAGCCCGACGCCGCAAGCGGAGCGCATCCTGAATGCGGCGGCCGCCGAGGCGCAGGCGCTGCTGGCGGATGAGTACCAAAGCGCCTTCTCGCTGCCGCCTTCTACCGACGGCGGCCAATGGGGACGTGCCTGACATGCCCGGGTGTCATGAAGGATCGCCGGCGGGCTTACACCGCGCCGGACAGCTATCCCATCGATGAGCCGCGGCGTCGCCTTCACCGTTCGGTTTTCTTCACGCCGAAGCATCTCGGCGCCGGGCAGTTCTACCTGATGACCTTCACGGACAAGACGGCCAGAGGCTCGAGCGGCGCCAGCACCTATCGCCTGCGGGTGCCGGCCAATGCGCCGGTCAAGCAGTACTGGTCGGCGACGCTCTACGACCGCGCGTCGCATGCGCTGATCCGCAACGTGGCGACGGCCAGCCGCTCGTCGCTCAATCCCGAGCCAGCACAAGAACGCCGACGGCTCGGTCGACCTCTATTTCGGCCCGAGCGCGCCGCAGGGAATGGAGGCGAACTGGATTCCGACCGATCCGAAGGGCGAGTTCGAGGTGCTGTTCCGGCTCTACGGGCCCGAGCCATCGTTCTTCGAGAAGAAATGGGTGCTGCCGGATATCGAGAAGGTGGCGGCACAGTGAGGTACGGCGCGAATTGCCGTCAGGCGCATGGTCGCCGCCGCCGGTGACGAAGGTGAATTGAGGGAGGATGACATGAAAATGAAGACGATCATTTTTGCCGCGCTCGCTTCGATCTGCGCAACCGCGCTCGCGCGAGCGCAACCGGCCGACGATGCAGCGGGCCGTCTGATCCGCAGCCGCGCAGTCGAGGCGATGATCTGGGGCATGCCGGCGGTCAACACCGACCTGATGCTTCAGGAGGCATTGAAGTTCGGCGCAAAGCCGAACGATATCGTGTTCTGGTCGCGGCCAGCGAATGCGCAGAACCAGACGCTCACGCCCAATCCAGACTCGATCTACTTCATGTCTTTCTGGAACGTCAAAGACGAGCCCATCGTCATCGACGTTCCGCCGGCACAAGGCGGCTCATTCGCCGGTAACATTGTCAACATCTGGCAGATGCCCCTCGAAGATGCCGGTCCGCAGGGAGCGGACAAGGGCACCCGCACTAGCGCAGCCAAGGCAAACATCCTGGTCAACTCGCCGAACGAAACGAAATACTTTTATCAGGATCTCGACGTGAGCGGCGCGCGGCTCAATGGCGCCAACCGCTACACTGTCACTTTCGCGAAGGACCAGACACCGCCGGTGAACGGCTTCTGGTCGCTAACGCTTTACAACGAGCACCATTTCTTCGCCCCGAACGAGATCAACCGCTACTCGACCGGAACCAAGAACAAGGCGCTGAAATACAATCCCGACGGCTCGCTGACGATCAACGTGCAGGCCGACGCGCCGCCCGCCGCGCAACGCGACAACTGGTTGCCCTCGCCGAAGGGTGCCGACTTCACGCTTTACATCCGCGCGTACTGGCCGAAAGCGCCGGTCACGGACGGCACATGGACGCCGCCGGCGGTGCAGAAGGCGAGCTGAGAACCAAAGCAATGAAATCGAGGAACCAAGCAATGAAGAAGTTTGCGCTCGCCTCTGCTTTGATGTTTGCCACGCCGGTCCTGGCGCAATCCCCCGTTCCCGTCACCGTCGATACCTTCATCCGCGCCGAGACCGATCGCTATTTCACCGCTAACAGCAAGGAGGCGGGCGGTCTCGGCAAATTCCATCACGCCCGCGAACCGGCGTCGGTCGACAACCAGACGATCATTCGCTTGAATCGCGACACGCTCTACTCATTCGCGGTGTTCGATCTCGCGGCCGGCGCTGCAACGATCACGCTGCCGAATGCCGGCAAGCGTTTCATGTCGCTGATGATCGCCGACGAAGACCACTATGTGCCGTTCGTTGCCTACGACAACAAGCCGCATACGCTCACTCAAAAGAACATCGGCACGCGCTATGTGTTCGCGGCGATCCGCACCCTTGTCGATCCCAACGATCCCAAGGACGTTGCCGAGGTCCACAGGCTCCAGGACGCGATCAAGGTGAGCCAGCCCGGCGGCCCCGGCAAACTCGAACTGCCGAACTGGGATGAAACGAGCCTGAAGGAGATTCGCGATGCCCTGCTGGTGCTGAGCAGGCACAACACCTCGTTCGGAGGCGCATTCGGAGCGCGCGGCAAGGTCGACCCCATCAAACATCTGATCGGGACCGCCGCCGGCTGGGGCGGCAATCCCGACCAGGACGCGAGCTACGCGAGTTTCGAGCCGCCGAAAAGCGACGGCAAGACGATCTACAAGGTCACCGTGCCGGCGAACGTGCCGGTGAACGCGTTCTGGTCGATCAGCGTCTACAACGCCAAGGGCTTCTTCGAGAAAAATCCCTACAACGCCTACTCAGTGAACGACATCACGGGAAAGAAGAACGCCGACGGCTCGATGACGATCCAGTTCGGGGGATGCGACGGCAAGATTCCGAACTGCCTGCCTACTATGGAAGGCTGGAACTACGCCGTGCGGATGTACCGCCCGCGTCAGGAAATTCTCAGCGGCAAATGGAAATTTCCGCAGGCGCAGCCGGCGAATTGAACGCGCAACAAACTGGCGCCGGGCCGAAAGCTGAATGTCTGCAATTCGCCCTTCTGGGACCTACGGACATTTTGCTTTCACGACGTTGCTAGGTGAAAGCAGACATCGGCGCGCTCGTTGCGCCATTCCGCTTTGTGAGCGTACACGGCTACTACTTCACCTCCACCAGCTCCAGCGCCTCGCGGCTGGGGCCTTCGATCATGACCGCGCGGGTGTCGCCGAGCTTGTAGGAATCGGACAGGAATTTCACGCCTTCGCCGCGCAGCTTGGCGATCCAGGCGTCGAGGTCGGCGACGCTGAGCGCGATGTGGTCGTACAATTGCCCGCGCGTGCGGCGCGAGCGGCGCGTCGCCCTGGCGCATGTACCAGGTCAGCGTCACGTCGCCGAACAGGACGGCCGCGGTCGGAACGCGATAGGTGCCTTCCGGTTCAAGCGCGGGCCAGCTCCGGTCGGGCCCGCGTTCGACCGCGCAATCGGCTTCGGTTCGCGGCGTTGTCGGCATCCGGCTTGCGACGGGCTTTGCGTTGAGGTGTTTCTGGTACCAGAGCTGCGCGCAGAACGGCTGCTCCTGATACATGTGGACGTGGTTCATGCGTTCCTGGGGCTGATCGCCGAGATATTCGACGATGGCGCCGTCGGGCGCCGCCATGTAGGCGAAACCGCCGCCGCCCTTGGGCTTCACGCCGTTCGCCTTGGCCTCGGCGATCTGCGCCTTGCTGAGGCCGAGAACGCCGCCGGTACCCGGCCAGGTGTCGCTGCTGATGAAAACGGAGCCGCCGTCATCGCCGGTGTAGAGCGGCAGCAGCTTGACGTCGGGGCGAGCCTTGTAGGTTTCGAGGTCTTTGCGCACGTCGGTGACATGCCAGCCGAAGTGCCAGATCGCGCTTTGCGGCTTGATCGGCGGCGGCGTGTCGACCTTGCTGAACAGCACCAGCACATTGTTGGGCGATTTGAGCGCCGGGATGCCGCCCCAGCTCGACTTCGACGTGCTCGGAAATTGCCGCGTGTAGAAATCGATTGCGGCATTCGGATCGACTGCGTTGAGATGCAGATGATGGAAGCCCGGCGGCGCAAGCATCGCGTTCTGTCCTTTGGAGGAATTCAGCGGCGAGCATGCGAACGCCATCGCAGCGATCGCGGTCCGCAGCATCAGCGTGTTCATTGCAGCACCCTCCCGCCTCAAGCCTGTCGGCAAAGCGGAAGCCAAAACAGCCGCGCTTGCAAGCCGGTCACGAGGAAATTCCGGTTTTCGCAGTTTTGGATTGGGGCAGTGCGGATTGCGGAAACAAAAGAGCCGGCGCCCGTAGGCCCGGCCCCTTTGCGTATTTCTCAGCGGTATTGACGCCCCGGTATTGCCATTGGTCGAACGGCGCGCAGGACATGCTGGCTGACGGACACCGCGCGGTACCTTTGACCGTCAGGCACCGGATGCGATCACCGGCGCGATAACGCGCCATCGGGAATCGGGTTCCGCGGCGCCAATGCAATCGGATGCGTCACCATTGTCCGTGTCGGCGCCGCCTGGATGACGGAACGACCGCCGCACCAATGCGTTGGGAGTGCGCGGCAAGGCTTCTCCCCCCCGAAGACGGGCCGCAGAACTCGCTCCCGGCGGACCCTGCCTTGTGGTCCCGCCGGGGGCGAATATTTTGGAGTGTGCCATGGCAGCGCGCGGCGACAATACGCGGATCGTCAAGACGACCACCGAAGCGCGGGACGCCGTCACCGGCCACAATGTGCGTTACGTGCTCTACATCGGCACGGCCGCCGTCGTCGTGATTTTTGTGGCGCTGTGGTTTTACTATTTTCACGGCGTCGGTATCTGAGCCAGCGCTAGCTATTGCTGCGCAGGAATTGACCCACCGCGCCGCCACGTTCCCATCCACCAGTACAGCCCTGCCGTTATCAGCCCGGCCAGCGGATAGACCGCCGTCAATGGATCGGCGCTCCAGCGCACGAAGAACGTCAGGAAGCTCTCAGTCGGTGGGCCGGAATCGGGGCCGCTGCTCTTCCACTCCATCAATGTCACCGGCACGAACACCGCCGCGCCCAGCACCAGTCCCAGCACGCAAACCCTGAAGCCCGTCAGTGGCCGCCACAGAGAAAGTAGAAACAGGCAGGGCAGGAAGAGGAATATCGTGGTGCCGTAGGACACGATGCAACCCGGGATCAGCAGTATCAGGAACCCCAGCAGCGGATGGTCCCCCAGGAAGGGACTTAACGCCGCGCTTAAAATCACCGGCAGCAGCAATGGCGCGACGATCAAGCCGGTCCAGGTGAATCGCATTGCCAATCGCTCTCCAGGCTAGGACGTGAACTCATAAACGCGCAGCCAGATAGTCGTATGGATGCAAGCTGAACAAACGCAAGATAGATCGCTTTTGGTGTGGACATCGACCGTCAGACAAAACCGGCTGCGTCGGTCAAAAATGACCCTTAGCTGACTCCACCGACCAGTTACTCGATTACCTCGTCGGCGCGGGCGAGCAGCATCGGCGGCACGTCGAGGCCGAGCGCTTTCGCAGTCTTGAGATTGATAATCAGCTCGAACTTGGTTGGCTGCTCGATCGGCAGATCGGCCGGCTTGGCGCCCTTCAAGATCTTATCCACGTAGGTCGCTGCGCGGCGATACAGGTCAGGGTAGCTCACCCCAAGGACCACCAAGCCCCCGGCGTCGACAAACTCTCGCGACGCATAGATCGCAGGCAGCCGATGCTTCGCCGCCAAGTCAGCGATAGGTCGGCGATTCGCTTGCGTGAGGACGTTTATCCCGACGACAAGCGCGTCCGCACGCTGCCTGATTGCCGTCTCGAATGCGGGGCCTAAATCCTCAGGCTTTCGCACGTCGAGAAGCTGGGGCTCGATCGCCAACGTTCGCGCCGCCGCTTTTGTCTCTTCCCACTGAGGCGGTTCTGCAGGGCTGCTCATGTAGAGCAGGGCCGCAATTCGGTTGATCCTCGGGACCATCTCTCTCAGCAGTTCGAGCCGTTTCGCCTGCAATTCGGTGACAAAGGCGCTCAGGCCTGTGACATTCCCGCCCGGCCGCGCGAGGCCGGCGACGACGCCGGCCCCAAGCGGATCGCCGCTCGCCGCCATCACCACCGGAATCGTCTTGGTCGCATTCTTGGCCGCGAAGATTGCCGGCGTTCCCCTGGTCACTATCAGGTCAACGTTCAGGCGAACGAGTTCCGCTGCCAAGTCCGGGAATCGCTCGGCGCGCCCATCGGCCGAGCGATATTCGATGACGAGATTTTGACCCTCGATGTAGCCATGCTGGCGCAGCCCTTGTCGCAATGCATCGAAGTTGGCCGCGTTGAGCGCCGCGGAAGTCGTTTCCAGCACGCCGATGCGGTAGGCCCTTTGCGCATGCGCAACGACGGGCCAGGTCGCCGCGCTACCGAGAAGCGTGATGAACTCGCGGCGTTTCATCATGAGAAAATCCCAACCCGCCTGCTCGGTGAATACCCAGCTTATTGGGACTGAAACTACCACACTCACCGGAGTCGCGCCGGTAGAAATCATGCCGTCAACTGGCGGGCCCGATGTCTCCTTGTGGCACTTGGCGTCATTTCGTGGCAACGCAGTATTTCGGTCGCTTTCGGGGCGAAGTGGACACGACGAATGAGTACGTACCCTGGTCTGTGCGGCAATTGTTGTTCTTCAGGCCTGCTTTTTTGCCCGGTAAATAGGCGCCTTGGATGCTAGGATTTTTTACCTTGACAGCGCACCGCTGCTCCGGTACATATCGCCCACGCTCGAAAATTCCATCTGACGCCGTCGTCACATCTTTTGCTTGATCGCCGGTCGTGTTGGCGTTCCTCTGGCACGCGAAACGATTCGGAGACGAAGCGATGGCGCGAATTTTTGCCTGCCGGGTTTGCCGCGTGGAACTTGAGACCATGAAGCTCGGCAGTTCGCGCGCCATGGTGGTCTGTGTCGCCTGCGAGCAGATCGGGTTCTCCCATGAAGTCGTGCACGGCGCGCCGCTGTGGGATGCCGAAATCGGCGAAATGCGCCGCCCGCGCGGCAAAAGCCGTCGTGTTTCCCGTGGCTTGCGGGCCTCAAAATAAATGGGAAAATAATCTCAATTATATCGTTGACACCCCAAGCCACTTGTTGTAGGTTTTGACCATCGGGGAGAGATGGTCATGGATACCCTTTCAGAAGAGCATTTCAGGAACGACGATGCAGCGCGGGCCGCCTTAGAGGGTCTGCGCTGGCCGGATGGCCCGATCTGCCCCCACTGCGGCGTAATCAACGCACCTACGCTACGAAGCGCGCTGGCGTGTATCGCTGCGCTGAAAAGGAATGCCGCAAGGATTTCACCGTGACGATGAACACGCTCATGGAACGGTCAGCACATTGCCTTGCACAAGTGGCTGCAAGCCTTCCATCTGATCGACCAGCAGCAAAAAGGGCATCAGCGCGCATCAGCTGCACCGCACGCTCGAGATCACCTATCGGTCGGCTTGGTTCATGGCGCACCGCATTCGCGAGTGTATGCGCGATGGCGGCCTTGCGCCGCTGGGCGGCGAGGGCAAGATCGTCGAGGCTGACGAGACGTACTACGGCCAACGTCGACACGCCACGCGCGTCGCCACAGCGCAGCGATCGCCGCCCCTACACCAAGAGCGGCACGTCGGCCCGCGCGACAAGCGCGCCATCGTGGCGCTGGTCGAGCGCGGCGGCCGCGTGCGCACGTTCCATGTCGCCGGTTGCCGACTGGCGTCACAGTGTCAGCAGATCGTGCGCGAGAACATTGCACCGCGAGAGGCGTTTGCACACCGATGAAAGCCGCCTCTACATCAAGGTCGGCGCAGGAGTTTGCGGCGCATGAAACGCGTCGACGCACTGCCGCCAAGGAATACGCGCGCGGCGACGTGTCACACCAATTCAGCCGAAGGTTATTTCTCGATCTTCAAGCGCGGCATGCGCGGCGTTTATCAGCATTGCAAAGAGAAGCATTTGCATCGGTATCTCGCGGAGTACGACTTCCGTTACAACCATCGCGTCGCGCTTCGGCATTCACGACAAGGAGCGTGCGGCGCTCGCTGTGAAGAACGGCACGGGCAAGCGTCTCACGTATCGGGGCAACTCACTAAACCCGATTACAGCGCCATCAAACAGCGGCAGGAGCGCTGGCGAAAGAAGCGCCGTCGAAAGCGTCGTCGCAATCGGCGACAACTGGAATTGCCATTCTAAGCCATGGCTTTTTTGGCTTTTACCCGTTGCGCCTTTGGCCGCTTCGGCGGAATATCTTTCATCGGCCTGTGGGGCGTAATGAACGCGCCTCGCAGTGCTGCCTCGAACCGCTGCTGTGTCTCTCGTTTGCTATATTGGTCGCGTTCTTTTGCCATGGTCGATCAGCCTCAAAAGCCGAAGACAAGGTTAGCACAAACCGAGCCGCCCAAAAAGATTCGACCTTCCGGGCAACGCAAGCGGCTTAGAACGAAAGTATTCAAGCCGCTTGCGATTGAGTTGGGCTGGCTCACATTCGAATGGAACAGACTTCACGAGTTACTCGGCGAAGTCTTCGCCTGTGTTATGGCAGAAGACCCAGTTCATTCTACTTTTGTTGCTACGGGATTGGCCGCGTGGCACGCGCTGACAAATGAACGATCACAGCGCGATATGCTTCGTGCCGCGCTCGATGCAAGGTATTTTCGCTTTGACCGAAGCCCAAGATTTACACGGAAATTTCCTGGGTACTTGAAAAACTTGGAGCGCTTTCTGGCAGGAGAAACGATGCACTTCATGCTCCGTTGGTGTTCGTAAACGACCACATGCCGGACGAATTTAACATCGAAATCTTGCCTCTCTATTTCATGGGCAACCCAAGAGCGGCTGGGTTGAGAGGCAAGTCATTGCTTGAGGAATTTCGATGGTACCGAGACGCAACTTGAACGGCTTGCTGACTATGCGGAATGCTTCATTTTCGC
This sequence comes from uncultured Alphaproteobacteria bacterium, assembly GCA_963730645.1. GTDB lineage: Bacteria > Pseudomonadota > Alphaproteobacteria > Rhizobiales > Xanthobacteraceae > BOG-931. The sequence goes on from CAVSSN010000002.1 coordinate 86,883, forward strand.
GATGAAGTTTCGCGAGTATGCATTGCCCGCCAGACCTCAGTTGCCAGATCGCGGGCAGTTTGCGAACCGCGCGGCACGGCATCGTAAAGCCAAAGCGAAATGATCTCAGCACCCGCCTCAATCATCTCAGAGTCGGTTTCGAAAGTCATGAGGCACGTGCGATGCGACGCACGAGGAGCATGACGGAAGCGGCGTAGAGGAAGGCGCGTGCCGAGTCGATTGTAGCCTCGAAATCCTTAGCCAGTCTGCGATTGCGTCCGATCCACGCGAAGAAACGTTCGACCACCCAGCGACGCGGGTTGACAGCAAAGCCGACCTGATTGGGATTCTTGCGCACGATCTCGACGGCGATCAACGTGGCCGTGGCGACCCTCTCACCTGCATATCCGCTGTCGGCAAAGACCCGCTTTATGAATGGGAAGACGCGGCGTGAGGCCCGCAAAAGCGGCCCGCCGCCATCGCGATCCTGGATGCTCGCCGGATGGGGCTCGAGCACAAGGCCACGACCATCGGTGTCGACCAGTGCATGGCGCTTGCGTCCGTTGATCTTTTTGCCAGCGTCGTAGCCGCGCGGCCCGCCGGCCTCCGTGGTTTTAACACTCTGCGAGTTGATGATTGCTCCAGTGGGACTGGACTGACGTCCGATCCGTTCGCGATCGAGCATGACCAGCGTGTGATTGATCTTCTCGAAGCGGCCTTCGTCGCGGAACCTCGCAAACCAGCGATAGACCGTGCTCCACGGCGGCAAATCGCTCGGCACCAGACGCCACGGACAGCCAGATCGCATCACGTAGAAAATGCCGTTGATGATCTCACGCATCGGCCAGCTGCGCGGTCGTCCCGTGCTATTCACCGCTGGTAGGTGAGACTCGATCACGCCCCATTCCTCATCGGTCACGTCGGTTTGGTAGCGGTTCGTCTCGCGAATATGCTGCTTTCGGGTGGTTGGGGTCCACATGGCAACTCCGGGGTTGGTGTCAGCAACCCCTCGGAATCATGTCAATTCCAACCACTCAACCTCTTTCCGGGAAGTACTACATGCGGAAAATAATCCTTGACAGCGTAACGCTGCCCCGGTATGAGTGGTGCATGTTCGATCCTTGCGCCTGACACGTTCGCCGTTGCGCCGCCTGAGAGCGCCGCGCAGGCGAACTGATCCAACATTTTGATTCTCTTCCTCGATCGCGCGCCTTCGCGCGGAGGTGCAGTCATGCCCGTTCCGTCCAAGCCGCTCACAGCCGAACTGATTGCCGAGGCGCGGCGGCTCTATGAACGCACCAATGTGCCGGTGGCCGATATCTGCCTGATGCTGGGGATTGGCTCGCCCACGTTTTATCGGCGCGTTGCCGAATGGAAATGGCGCAAGCGGCTCGAACGCATTCCGGTGCATGAGCCGCCGCCACCGCGGCTTGCAGCCGATCCGGCTGCGCCGACAGTTGCAGCCGAAGCGGCGGACGATGGCGCAAGCCTCGTCGTTCGCTTGCAGCGCACGGCCGAGCGCGAGATCGCGGCGATCGAGCAGGTGCTGGCGAAATTCGGACCGAACTCGGGTCACATCGGCGACGCCGAGCGTGCCGCACGCACGCTTGCCAGTCTCGCTCGCACTTTGCGCGAAATCGATCTGCTCAATTCGCCTGCGCCTGATTCAGCAAATTCGGACGATGATGACAACGACGATCGAATCCCTCGAGACCTCGACGAACTTCGACGCGAAGTTTCGCGCCGACTGGATCGGCTTGTCGCCGATGCAAAGGCAGCATGTCCTGACGAACGCGAGGGGACTTGAACTCGGCTACATCAACACGCGCTTCGGCGTTTTCAATCTTCCGCACCAGCAGCCGCCCGAAACCGCCCAGGGCGGCGAACCGTGGCGGACCTGGCTCATTCTCGGCGGCCGCGGCGCCGGCAAGACGCGCGCCGGCGCCGAATGGGTGCGTGGTATCGCGCTCGGCCAGCCGCCGGTGAGTCCGATCGCGCTGGTCGGCGAGACCGAACACGAAGTGCGCGAGGTGATGATCGAGGGCGTTTCCGGCCTGCTCCGCGTTCACCGCGCGGAACGGCCGACGTGGACATCGTCGCGCCGGCGGCTCGAATGGCCGAACGGCGCGGTCGCCTACGCGTTCTCGGCCGAAGATCCCGAAAGCCTGCGCGGGCCGCAATTCGGCGCCGCGTGGGCCGATGAACTCGCCAAGTGGCGCCATGCCGATGCAACCTTTGACATGCTGCAGTTCGGGCTGCGCCTTGGCGAACGGCCGCGGCAGGTCGTGACGACGACGCCGCGGCCGATCGCATTGCTCAAGCGCCTGATGGCGGACCCGACGACGGCGCTGACGCATGCCGGCACGCGCGACAATGCGCGGCATCTGTCGGCGGCGTTCATCGACACGATTTTCGCCCGCTACGGCGGCACGCGGCTCGGCCGCCAGGAACTCGACGGCGAAGTCATCGACGACCGGGCCGACGCGCTGTGGTCGCGCGCGCTGATCGAAACCTGCCGCGTGCGCGAGGCGCCGCCGCTCACGCGCATCGTGGTCGCGGTCGATCCGCCGGCGTCGAGCGGCGAGCGCGCCGCCTCGTGCGGGCTGGTTGCCGCGGGCCTCGCCGGCGATTGCATCTATGTCGTCGCCGACGAGACCGTGGCGGGCCTGTCGCCCGCCGGCTGGGCGGCGAAGGCGATCGCGCTGTGGCGGCGGCTTAGCGCCGACGCGCTGGTGGTCGAGGTCAACCAGGGCGGCGACATGGTGCGCGCGGTGATGCGCGAGGCCGATGCTTCGGTGCCGATCACCATGGTGCGGGCGGTGCGCGGAAAATGGCTGCGCGCGGAACCGGTGGCCGCGCTCTACGAGCAGGGCAGGGTGAAGCACGTCGGCGCGTTTCCCGCGCTCGAAGATGAATTGTGCGATTTCGGCCTCGATGGGCTGTCGTCGGGCCGCTCGCCCGACCGGCTCGACGCGCTGGTGTGGGCCGTCACGGCACTGACTTTCGGCGCCAAGCATCAGCCGCGCGTGCGGGGCCTTTGACACGAGAGAGGATACGGCATTGTTCGATCGCCTGAAAAATATTCTGCGCGCGCCGGAGACCAAGACGAGCCGCGTCGCGCGGCTGTTGGCGCTGCAATCCGGCGGCTGTGCGCGCTGGACGCCGCGCGACTATGCGGCGCTGGCGCGCGAGGGCTATGTGCAGAACGCCATCGTGCATCGCGCGGTGCGGCTTGTCGCCGAGAATGCGGCGTCGTGCGCGTATCTCGCCACCGAAGGCGGCGTCGGGCGCGACGCGCATCCGCTGCTCGATCTGATCGCGCGGCCAAATCCGCGTCAGGACGGCGCCGGATTGTTCGAGACGCTCTACGCGCATCTGCTCATCGCCGGCAACGCCTATGTCGAAGCGGTGGCGATCGACGGTACGGTGCGCGAGCTCTATGTGCTGCGGCCCGACCGCATGCGCGTCGTGCCTGGCGCCGATGGCTGGGCGGAGGCGTATGACTATTGCGTTGGCGGCGCGACGGTGCGCTTCGATCAGACCGCGGTGCTGCCGCCGATCCTGCATCTGACACTGTTCCATCCGCTCGACGATCATTACGGCCTGGCCCCGCTTGAGGCGGCCGCGGTCGCGGTCGACACGCACAACTCCGCCGCGACCTGGAACAAGGCGTTGCTCGACAACGCGGCGCGGCCGTCGGGCGCGCTGGTCTATACCGGACCGGAGGGCGCGGTTCTGTCCGACAGCCAGTTCGAGCGCCTCAAGCGCGAGCTCGCCGACAACTATCAGGGCACGATGAATGCCGGCCGGCCGCTGCTGCTCGAAGGCGGGCTCGACTGGAAGGCGATGTCGCTGTCGCCCAAGGACATGGATTTCCTCGAAGCGAAGCACACCGCCGCGCGCGAGATCGCGCTCGCCTTCGGCGTGCCGCCGATGCTGCTCGCCATCCCCGGCGACAACACCTATTCGAATTACCAGGAAGCCAACCGCGTGTTCTGGCGCCAGACCGTGCTGCCGCTCGCCAATCGCGTCGGCGCGGCGCTGGCGCAATGGCTTGCGCCCGCATTCGGCAGCGTGCGGCTCACGGTCGACACCGACCGCATCGATGCGCTCGCCGCCGATCGCACCGCGCTGTGGGACCGCGTCTCCGACGCGCCGTTCCTGACCGTCAACGAGCAGCGCGAGGCGGTCGGCTACGGCCCGATCGCGGGCGGCGATGGTTCCGGCGGAACAACGTCGCCGCATTGACCGTTCTAGCCTCGTCGGTGCACCGGGTGCAACCCAACTTTCGAGGTAAACCATGAAAAGCCTGACAATCATCGCCCTCACGGCGGCACTGCTCGGCTCCGTGACGGCGGCAACGGCTGCCAGCAGCAAGGCCAGCCAGAAGTTCGTCCAGGACGCCATCGAGGGCAACTTCGCGGAAGTCCAGATGGGCCAGCTCGCGCAGCAGAACGGCCAAAGCGCCGACGTGAAATCGTACGGCCAGATGCTCGTCACCGATCATTCGGCCGCGAACGAAAAGGCCAAGGCGCTCGCCACCCAGATGGGCATGACGCCGCCGACCGAGCCCAATGCCAAGCAGAAGGCCATGCACGACAAGATGGCGAAAATGACCGGCGCCGACTTCGACAAGGCGTTCGCCAAGGAGATGGTCGCCGACCACAAGAAGGACATCGCCGAGTACAAGAAAGAGTCCAAGAAGAAGAACGACCCGGCCGCCGATTTCGCCAGTAACACGCTGCCGACGCTGCAAAAGCATCTCGACGCTGCGCAGAAGCTCAAGCCCGGCACCGCGTCGCGCTAGCTGCTGTCATGCCCGCGCAGGCGGGCATCCAGTAAACGCTGTCGGTTGGTTGAGGCATCGCGTCGCCGCTCCGACTGCGGCGTACTGGATCGTCCGCCTTCGCGGACGATGACACAACAAGGAACGAGCTCTCCGGTGGCAGCCGGGGAGCTTTTTTATTGCCGCATGGACGAACTCATCCGCACCTTTTCGCAGCGCGGCGACCTCGCGCATCTCGCGCTGTTCCTGTGGGCGTCGTCGGCGTCGGCGCTGCTTGTGTTCGCGTTGCGCGAGCTCGCCGCCGCGACGCGCCGGTTCGACGACTTCGTGCGCGAGCTGGCCCTCTTCAACGAACGACTCAAAGGACGGAAGTGATGGACACATTGCACACCGTGCTGCGCTCGATCCGCGGCGAGACCAAATCGCGCCGCGACCACGTCAGCGTGTTCCGCGAATTCCTCGACCATCTCGACCGCATCGGCAAGCGCGCGGCGAAAAAAGGAAACGCGCCGCGCGGCAAACCGAATGGCGCGCGCAAGCCGAAGCGCTGACTCTTCAGCCCTCCCCTGTAGGGGGAGGGACGGCGCGTGAAACGCGCCAGGGTGGGGAAGTAAGCCCGCCCGAATTCCGGCATCCGGTCACATCCCCACCCCGACCGCCGCCGCTTCGCGACGGCGATCGACCCTCCCCCTGCAGGGGAGGGCGAAGGAATTGCCATGCTCGCACCCAACGCGAACCGACCGCGGCCAGCGTGTTCCGGCCGCGCACCACGATCGATGCCGACGGCACGGTCGAGGGCTACGCCAGCCTGTTCGGCGAGATCGACGCCGCGCGCGACATGGTGATGCCGGGCGCGTTCCGGCAGACGCTCAAGCTGCGCGGGCCGCGCCGCGTGCCGATGCTGTTCCAGCACGATCCGTCCGAGCCGATCGGCATCTGGCTCGACCTCGTCGAGGATGGACACGGCCTCAAGGCGCGCGGCCGGCTCATTCCGGAGGTGATGCGCGCGCGCGAATTGCTGGCGCTGGTGAAGGCCGGCGCGGTCGACGGGCTCTCGATCGGCTTTCGCACCGTGAAGGGGGCGCCGATCCGCGCAGGACGCGCGTGCGAAAGCTCGACGCCGTCGATCTCTGGGAGATTTCCATCGTCACGTTCCCGCTGCTCGCGGGGGCGCGCGTCCGCGCGGTCAAGGAAGCGGCGGTCCCCTCCCGGCCGCGTCTCCTTCGCGCGGGCGCGCGCCGAGCGCGAGTGGAAGGCGATTTTTGCAGCGCCGGCGGCAGAGGACGCGGCTGCGAAGGAGCCTCTGTTCGCGACGCCGGTCGCTTCGCGGGTGCTCCGAAATCGTGCGCACGCGACGGCACACGCCGCCGCGGCGCGAGCGCATCCGCGGCTGGATCGCGGAATCCGCGCTGCGCACCACAGCCGACCTCAAGCGCGTGTTCGCGAAGCCGACGCGATGAGCGTTCGACAATTCTGAAGGCTGAAAGAAATGAGCGCACAGGGAGCGGCCTGGTCCGAGCACGAGCGCCGGCGCTGGCTGCGGCATGACTGGCAAAGGTGGATTTCGACCGGATCGGCCGATCGATCGGATTCGGCCGGGCTGGGACAGCCATGGGGCTTCACAGAAGCGCAAAAGTGCGGTCCGGAATGATTCGGAAGCAGGTGACCCAGTCCTGATCGAGCGAGAGCTTTTTTGGATCAAACTTTGAAGCTCAACCGACTCGCGAATTAGGGGATATAATTTGCGAATATTTATGCGAGAGCTTCGATGCAGGCTTCGGTTTATCCCGCGCGAAAGCGGTCGGTAGGAGTCGACAGAAATGAGCGCGAATGTCACCGAAGATAAACAGTGGCTTCTGCTCTACCAACAGATTCGACAGACGTTGTCAAAATTTGGAAAAGAAAATGCCTTTCGTCGGGGCGATTTTGGGTGGAACGACTCGTATGTCGGGTGCGAACAACAGAAGGTGTATATCAACAGTCTTGAACTGCTGCGACCCTCGGTCGTTGAAGCTCTGCAGAAATCTCTGAAGAACTTTGCTGGCTGGGAAATCATGGTCGCGGTGTCGATTCCGGGAATCGGTGAGAATTGGCCGACGATGGGTCTAACGATTCGCGATGGCGAAATTATTGACGGTCTGCAGCGACAATATTTCCCGGGCGATTTTCAAAACGTGAAATACACGGGAAGCCGTCCTGGCACCGAGCATGATTGAGCAGTCAAGTCGTAAGCTTCGCGATCTTCTACCCATCCTTGATTCTGACACGCGCCGCAGCCTGATGCCGCGCGGCGGTGTCGTGCATCGGCACAAGACGCAATCGACAGATTTTCGCGCGCCCGCGCGCTGCTCACCGCGGCGCGCGATTTCATTCACCCCATCCACAAGGAGAACCACATGGATATGGATATCGAACTCGAGACCAAGGCCGGCATTCCGCCCGACGCCGTGGTGACCCACGGCGACATGATGCGCGCCTTCGAGGCGTTCAAGGAGACCAACGACGAGCGCCTGGCAAGCGAGCGCCGTCGCGGCGACGTGCTGGTCGAGGAGAAGCTCGCGCGCATCAACGACACCATGGACGCGCAGCAGCGCAAGCTCGACGAGATCACGCTGAAGGCGCACCGGCCCGCGCGTCGCGCGGCGAGCGCGCCGTGAGCGCGAGCGCGCTCGAGCACAAGGCCGCGTTCGACACCTACGTGCGCACCGGCGAGAGCACGGGCCTGCGCGCGCTCGAAGTCAAGGCGATGTCGGTCGGCTCCAATCCGGACGGCGGCTATCTCGTGCCGGTCGAGATCGAGAACCGAGATCGGCGAGCGGCTTCCCCGCCATCTCGCCGATCCGCTCGATCGCCTCGGTGCGCACCATCAGCGCCAATATCTGCGCAAGTCTACAAGAAGCCGTTCATGACCGCGGGCCCGGCGAGCCGGCTGGGTCGGCGAGACCGACGCGCGCCCGCAGACGACGTCGCCGACGCTCGACCAGCTCTCGTTCCCGGCGATGGAGCTTTACGCCATGCCGGCGGCGACCGCGACGCTGCTCGAGGACGCCGCCGTCAACATCGACCAGTGGCTCGCCGCCGAGGTCGAGCAGGCCTTCGCCGAGCAGGAAGGCACCGCCTTCGTCACCGGCGACGGCTCGAACAAGCCGAAGGGCTTCCTCTCCTACACCACGGTCGCCAACGCGTCGTGGACCTGGGGCGACATCGGCTACATCGCGACCGGCGCGGCCGGCGCGTTCGCCTCGTCGAACCCGTCCGACGTGCTGGTCGATCTGATCTACGCGCTCAAGGCGGGCTACCGGCAGAACGGCATGTTCGTGATGAACCGCAAGACGCAAGCCGCGTGCGCAAGTTCAAGGACACTCCGGCGGCAACTATCTCTGGCAGCCGCCGGCGGTCGCGGGCGGCCGCGCCAGCCTGATGACCTTCCCGGTGATCGAGGCCGAGGACATGCCGGACATCGCCGCGAATTCGCTCTCGGTCGCGTTCGGCGATTTCCGCCGCGGCTACCTGGTGGTCGACCGCCAGGGCGTCCCCGTGCTGCGCGATCCGTTCACAGCGCCAAGCCCTACGTGCTGTTCTACACGACCAAGCGCGTCGGCGGCGGCGTGCAGGACTTCGACGCCATCAAGCTGCTGAAGTTCGCGGCGTCGTAGCGCGCGGCGAACCGAAGTCCGCGGCGAGCTGACGCCTCAGCGCGTCACGCGGATGGGCGGCGAGCGGCGGCGTTCTTCGGCGCTCGCCGCTTTCTCAATTGTCACCCCCGGGCTTGACCCGGGGTCCATGCGGCGGAGCCGCCCTATGGATTGCCGGGTCAAGCCCGGCAATGACGGGAGAAGGAATTTACGGGGCGAGCGGACTTCCCAACTTTCTCGCCGCGTCCAAAATCCAGTCGCGGTAGCGCACCAGCGGCGTGACGCCGGTGAGGCCGCCGCAGCCGGCGGTGAGGTTGGGGCCGGTCGACCAGCTCACGACGCCGATGACGGCGAGGCGGCCGCCGGTGTCGCGGAACACCGGCGCGCCGGAATCGCCGGTGCAGGCGCCGAGGCCGGCGCGTGTCGCCGCGGGTCGCGGGATCGAACAGACGGATTTGCAGGTCGCCGGGCTGGCCGGTGGCGACGAGCGTCGCCGCGCGCACGGTGCCGCCGCTGCGGCCGTCGCCGCGCGTGCTGACGCCGTAGCCGGCGACGACGAAGCGATCGCCGACGGCGACCGGCTCGCTCGCGCCGCCGAGCGGCGCGCGGCGCAATTTTCGCCGGCAGCGGCGCGGCGAGCTTGATCAGCGCCACGTCGGCGGTGGCGCGATGGCCGAACAGCGCGCTTGAGATCGAACTGCGGATGCCGCGCGATCGCTCGCGGCGTCCTTGAGCACCGGCTGATGCGCGGCGTCGAAGTCGACGAGCTTGTAGTCGGCGCCCGGCAGCACGCAGTGCGCCGGCGGTCAGCAGCAGGTCGCGCGCGATCGCGGTCGCCGGTGCACGAGGTGCCGCGCGAGCCGACGATCATCACCACGGAGCGTCCCGCGCCGTCGGCGGCCGGCTGCGCGCCGCCGACCATGGCGGCGGCGGGCGCGAGCGATAGCGCGAGCAAGAGCGAGGGCGGCGAGCGGGCGGCGCATGCGCGCGATGAGCCCGTTGCCGCGGCGAATGTCAACCTGAGAGCAAACACATGTCCTCCATTCTTCTCACCGCCCCTGCGGTCGAGCCGCTGACGCTCGCCGAGGCCAAGGACTATCCTGCGCGTCGACACCGGCGACGATGACGACGTGATCACGGCGCTGATCGCCGGCGCGCGCGTGCCATGTCGAGGCGCAGACGCGGCGCGCGCTGATCACGCAGAGCTGGCGGCTGGTGCGCGACTGCCTGGCCGCCGGACGGCCGCATCGCCGTTCTGCCGGCGCCGCTGCGCAGCGTCGTCGCGGCGCGCGTCTACGACGAGGACGAACGCGACGCACGCGATCGACACCGGCGCCTTCGTCGTCGACGCCGCGTCGTCGGTGCTCGTCGTTCGCGCCCTGGTCGATGCCGGCGCCGGGGCGCGACGCCGCCGGCATCGAGATCGACGTCAGCGTCGGCTATGGCGATGCGGCGTCCGCGACGTGCCGGAGGCGCTGCGCCAGGCGATCCGGATGCTGGTCGCGCACTGGTACGAGAACCGCGGCCTTGTCGCGCTCGGCGCAGACGATCGCCGTGATGCCGGCGACGATCGCGGCGCTGATCGCGCCGTACCGGGTGCTCTCGCTATGACGGAGATCGGCGACCTCAACCGCCGGCTGGTGCTCGAAGCGCCGGTCGAGACCGACGACGGCGCAGGCGGCGTCACGCGCAGCTACGCGACCGCCGCGACCGTGTGGGCGTCGATCACGCCGGTCAGCGCCAACGACAGCGTCGTCGCGCAGGCGCTCGGCGATACGGTGACGCATCGCATCGTCATTCGTCCCGGGCCGACGCTGACCACGCAGCATCGCTTTCGCGACGGCACGCGGCTGTTCTATGTCGCCACCGTGCGCGAGCGCGAGGATCGCCGCTTCCTCGAAATCGACGCGCAGGAGCGCACGGACTGATCACTCTCCGCTCGGAGAGTCGTCGCGCGAAGCGCGCGAGCTTGCGATCTGACCCGCAGCCCTCACTCCGCCTGCACGCGGAGAGGGAGTCCGAGAGAATCAACCATGTCCACTGCCTCCGCGGCGCTGCGCGCCGCGATCCACGATGCGCTCATCGCCGACACGCCGCTGACGACGCTGCTCGGCGGCACGCGCGTCTACGACGAGCCGCCGCGCGGCGCGGCGTTTCCCTACGTGACGCTCGGCGAGGCGCGCATCGCCAACTACTCGACCGGCACCGAGGAAGGCGAGGAGCATCAGCTCACGCTGCACGCCTGGTCGCGCCAGGGCGGCCATCGCGAGGCGCATCTCATCGCCGGCGCGCTGCTGCAGGCGCTCGACGACGCGCCGCTCACGCTCGACGGCTACCACCTCGTCAATTGCCGCTTCGCGATCGCCGACGTGCGGCGCGAGTCCGACGGCCGCACCTATCACGCACTCGTGCGATTTCGCGCGGTGACCGAACCCAGCTTGAATCAGAGGACTGCACACATGGCTGCCCAGAAAGGCAAGGACCTGCTCGTCAAGATCGCCGACGGCGGGGGCTTCACCACGGTCGCGGGCCTGCGCACGCGCCGGCTTTCGTTCAACGCCGAAACGATCGACATCACCAATGCCGAGTCCGTCAACCACTGGCGCGAGCTGCTCGACGGCGGCGGCGTGCGGCGCGCTTCCGTTTCCGGCCGCGGGCTGTTCAAGGACGCCTCGACCGACGCGCTGATGCAGCAGACGTTCTTCAACGGCTCGGTGCTCAATTACCAGATCGTCATCCCGGCGTTCGGCACGGTGCAGGGCGCGTTCCAGATCACCAGCCTCGAATTTGCCGGCGAGTACAACGGCGAGGTCACCTACGACCTGTCGCTCGAATCCGCCGGCGCGCTGACGTTCACGGCGGAGTAGGCGGATGGCCAATCTTCACCGCGGCGAGATCGACGCCGAGATCGGCGGCGCGCGGCGGCGGCTGGTGCTGACGCTCGGCGCGCTTGCCGAGCTCGAAGCCGCGTTCGGCGCCGACGATCTCGTGGCGCTCGCCGATCGCTTCGGCAGCGGCCGGCTCAAGGCGCGCGATCTCGTCTGCATCATCGCCGCCGGCTTGCGCGGGGCGGGCGAAGCGGTGAGCGACGACGAAGTTTCGCGCATGGCGGCGCCGGGCGGCGCGCAGGGCTATGTGCGCATCGCCGCCGATCTCATCGCCGCGACTTTCGAGGGCGCGTTGCCGGAACCAGCGGGCCGTACTCCGGCGGGCCCTCGGCAGCCGCAGGACGCGCGAGCGTGAAACCTTCGCCGTTCCCCTGGGAACGCGCGATGGGTTTCGGGCTCGGCGTCCTGCGGCTCGCGCCCGAGCATTTCTGGCGGATGACGCCGCGCGAACTCGCGCGCGCGATCGAGGCCGTGACCGGCCGCGGCGGCGCGCCGCTCGACCGCACGGCGCTCGACGATCTGATGACGAGGTATCCCGATGACCGATGACACTTTGAGCAGTGCAAGCAGCGACGCGCTGAGCGCCGGCTCCGATCTCTCCGGGGTCATGGATGGCCTGCAGACGCGCACCAACAATCTCACGGTGAGCGCCAGCGGCTTCGCGCGCGCGATGAGCCAGGCGTTCACGCAGTCGACCTCGGGCGGCAAGCAGCTCGACGACGTGATGAAGAACCTGACGCTGCGGGTTTCGAGCCTTGCGGTGACGCAGGCGCTCAAGCCGGTGGCGAGCGGCATCAGTACCGGTCTCAGTCAGTTGTTCGGCGGCTTGTTCGGCACCAGCAGCAGCGAGCGGGCGGGGCGAGCCTCGCCGCCGCGATGGGCGCGATAAAGCCGTTCGCCTCCGGCGGCGTGATCGGCACGCCGACCTATTTTCCGCTGTCGACCGGCGGGCTCGGCCTTGCCGGCGAAGCGGGCCCGGAGGCGATCCTGCCGCTGACGCGCGGCGCCGACGGCAGTCTTGGCGTCGCCAGTTCGGGCGGCGCCGGCGGCAATGTCACCATCCAGATCGCGACGCCCGACCTCAACAGTTTCCGCCGGTCCGAGAGCTATCTCACCGGCCAGATCGCCCGCGCGGTCGGGCGCGGCCAGCGGAGCCTGTGATGACGGCCGCCTTCCACGAAGCCTTGTTCCCGCTCGACATCGCGCTCAAGAGCGCGGGCGGGCCGGAGCGCAAGACCGACATCGTCGTGCTCGGCTCCGGCCGCGAGGAGCGCAATGCGCGCTGGGCCAATTCGCGCCGGCGCTATGACGCCGGCTACGGCGTCAAGACATTGTCGGCGCTGTCGGCGGTCGTCGCCTTCTTCGAAGAGCGGCGCGGGATGCTCTATGGCTTCCGCTGGCGCGACCGGCTTGACCAGACTTCGGCCGCTCCCGGCAGCGCGATCACGCCGCTCGACCAGGTGATCGGCACCGGCGACGGCACGACCGCGACGTTCCAGCTCGTCAAGACCTACGGCACGGTCTATGCGCCGTACCTGCGCACGATCGCGAAGCCTGTGCCGGACACCGTTCGCGTCGCGGTTGCCGGAACCGAAGTCGCCGCGGGCACCGCGTTCACCTGCGACACGACGACCGGCATTGTCACTTTTCTGTCCGGTCACGTGCCGGCGTCGGGCGCCGCGGTGACCGCCGGATTCCAGTTCGACGTGCCGGTGCGCTTCGACACCGATTATCTCGAGGTCGACCTCTCGGCCTTCGCGGCCGGCGCGATCCCGAAAATTCCGCTGGTGGAGATCAAACTCTGATGCGTTCAATTCCTTCTGCATTGCAAGCGAAGCTCGATTCCGGCGTCACCACATTGTGCCGTTGCTGGCGCGTCACGCGCCGCGACGGCGTCGTGATGGGATTCACCGACCACGATGCGGACCTCGTGCTCGACGGCGTGACTTGCCGCGCCGGCAGCGGGCTTACGGCATCAGAAGCGACGCAACAGCTCGGGCTCGCCACCACGGGGGTGGAGATTTCCGGCGCGCTCGCCGATGAATTGCTGAGCGAAGACGATCTCGCCGCCGGGCGCTACGACGCTGCCGATATCGAAATGTGGCTGGTCGACTGGAGCGATCCATCGCTTGCCGTGCTGCTCGCCAAGGGCGTGATCGGCGAAGTGCGGCGCGAAACCGAGCTTCCAAACGAGGTGACGCTCTCCTTGCCGATGTTGACGGATATCGATCCGCCGATCCTCACCCGCATCGCCGTGTTGGCCAATCCGTGGCCGGGCCCGGAAGCGGTGTGGCGGTCCGGCGACGGGCTGAGTTTTGAGCGGGCGGCGCTGGCCATTGCGCCCGCGATCATTGGCGAGACGCTCGATGACCTGCCGCTTGGACCGACCAGTCGCTTCGACCGCGTCAACAGCGTGCGCGTGCGGCTCTATCGCGGCACGCTCGCCTCGGTCTCCGACCTGATTTTGTTTGCGGGCGCGAACGCCGCGGCCGTGCAGCGCACCGACGGCGCGTGGGAGGTGCTGCAGTTCGCCAATGCGGAGCTTGTCGACACGAATACCTACAAGCTGTCACGGCTTCTGCGCGGCCAGGCGGGCAGCGAATGGGCGATGGCCAATCCGCTGCCGGCAGGTGCTTCGTTCGTCGTGCTCGACGGTAACGTCCTGCCGCTGGCGAGTGGGCTCAGTGCGCTCGGCCGCACGCTACAACTGCGCATCGCCGCGGCCAAATTGAGCTACGCCGATGCGAGCGCGGTGGCGCAAACGGTTACACCGACCGCGACGGCACTGCTGCCGCTCTCGCCGGTGCATCCGGCCGCAGTCCGCGACGGCAGTGGCGTGACACTTTCGTGGATCCGCCGTACGCGCATCGACGGCGATTCCTGGGACGTCGTGGAAGTGCCGCTCGGCGAAGAGAGCGAGGCCTACGAGGTCGACATTCTCGATGGATCGAGCGTGGTGCGCACGCTCTCGACCTCGATGCCAGAAGTTCTTTATGGCGCGGCCGATGAAATCACCGATTTCGGTTCGCCGCAGACGAGCTTGACGATCGCTGTCTACCAGCTCTCGGCAAGCGTCGGCCGCGGCATCGCCGCGCAAGCCACGCTCAAAACTTAACTCACTTATCCCGATTGGAACCATGACCGATACCGCCAATCTCGGCCTGCCCTGTATCGATGCAGCGCAGGCGCAGAAGCACGTCACCCATAACGAGGCGTTGCGCCTGCTCGACACGCTGGTGCAGCTCGCCGTTCTCGACCGCGACCTCACGGCGCCGCCCGGGTCGCCGAGCGAGGGCCAGCGCTGGATCGTCAAGGCCGGCGCGACCGGCGCCTGGGCCGGGTACGACGCCGATGTCGCGGCCTGGCAGGATGGCGGTTGGCAATTCAGCACGCCGAAGATGGGCTGGGTCGCCTATGTGGTGGATGAGGGCGCCCTGGTCGCCTGGAACGGCAGCGCCTGGGTCGACGCGCTGTCGATGCTGACTTCTCTCCAGAACCTGACGCTGCTTGGAATCGGCACCACGCAGCACAATTCGAGCGCCAGCTCAACAATGCCGCGCGAAATGCGATGCGGTATCAATTCGCTCATAGCTGAGCAATGGCGCGGCAGCCGTATGGCGTTCGATGCGATCGGCGAATCTCGGGCGCGCGATCACGTCACGGACGAATGGCTCCCGGTCCGCGCGCGCTCAACCCGCCGCAGACGGCGTGCTGACCTATCCCGAATTTCGCGCGCGCTGGAGCGACGACGAAAAAGCCGCGCTGCACGCGGCGCGCGCCGCGTCGTGGCAGATCGACGATTACATCGGCGTGGCGCAGGCCGCCAACCTGGTCGACCTCGGAAGCGACGAGGCGGTTGCGGCGAAGGCGGCGATTATCGCGGCTGGCGTGCTCACGCACGACCGTGGCGATGTGATTTTCGCCGCCTCCTAGCAAGCTTCGCCAGCGGTTCGTCTGTTCTGCTGGCGGCAGTCTTGTCGCCGGTGTCCCGTAACAGCCCGTCTCGCCAACAAAAATTTTGAGGTGGATGATGCGACGCATTCTCGCCGCTGGCTTCGCCATGCTTGTCGCACTCCCCGCGCTCGCCCGTGATTTTGGTCAATGGGATCGAACCGGTCCCAACATCGCGTCGTGGTTTTCGACCCTGATGCAGCCGGACAACCCGGTGGCCTCATGCTGCGGTGAGGCCGATGCCTATTGGACCGACAGCTATGAAGTCGACGGCGACCGCTATGTCGCCATCATCACCGATGATCGGCCCGACGAGCCGCTCAAGCGCCGGCACGTCGAGCCGGGTACGCGCATCGTCGTGCCCAATACCAAGATCAAATGGGACGCCGGTAATCCGACCGGTCACGGCGTGATCTTCCTCGGCACCGATGGCTTTGTCTGGTGCTACGTGCCGCCGGGCGGCGTCTAGCCGCGGCCGCCTTCCGCAACAATTCAGGATCAAGCGCATGAAGGCCGATCAAGCCGAATGCATCGAACGCGTCCTCGTCAGCGAGGGTGGCTACAGCAATCATCCTGCCGATCCGGGCGGCCCGACCAATTGGGGCATCACGATTGCCGACGCACGGCGCTATTGGAAGCCGGGCGCCAGCGCCTCCGATGTCCGCGCCATGCCGAAGACGATCGCCGTCGGCATCTACCAGAGCAAATATTGGGACGCGCTGAACTGCGACGCGCTTCCGGCCGGGCTCGACTATTCGCTGTTCGACTACGGAGTCAATTCAGGCATCGCGCGTGCCGGCAAGGTGCTGCGACGCATCGTCGGCATTGCTGATGCTGACTGGCACGTTACCGACGCGGTGCTTGCCGCTATCGCCAAACGCGATCCGAAAGCCGTCATCGCGGCGCTCGACGACGAGCGATTGACGTTCCTGCGCTCGCTCGCGACCTGGCCCGTGTTCGGCGCAGGCTGGGGCGCTCGCGTCAAGGCGGTCAAAGCGGCGTCGTTGAATATGGCGGCCAACGCGCCGCGTGCACCGAGTTCGCCGCAGCCGAGCGCCAAAGGCCATGTGCCACCCCCCAAAGGCACACGCGCCGTGGTCGCCGCCGGCGGCGCCGCCGTGGCAAGCGGCGGAGCCGGGCTGCTGAGCTGGCTTGGCGCGCATCCGTTCGACGCCGGGATAACGGCTGTCGGCGTGATCGCTCTCATCGGTGTCGTGCTGGCGGTGGTGCATCAGGTGCACCAGGCCACGCAGACGGCGCCGACCCCAAACATTCCCGCAGTGCCGGCGCCAGTCGCCGCGTAGACGCGCATCCATCCCTCAATATTGAAAGAGTCGAACATGGCGAGAGCTGTGCACGTGGAATTTTTGGAAGGTCTCGGAGATGATTTCACCTCGCCGGGCGTGCTCGCCATGGCCGCGCAGGTGCGCAAGCTTGGCGCAAGTTTTTCGGCGACCGTGCGGCATTGGTATCAATGGCGCGACGCGGCGGCGGCGCTCAAGGCTGCGCCCGCAAGCAATGCGCGCGCCGTTGTCGGCTATTCCAACGGCGGCAGCGAAGTGACCGGTGTCAGCGATGCGGGCTTTCCGCTGGACTTGCTGATCGCGCTCGATCCGACGATCTGGCTCGCGTGCTCGCCGCTTCACGTCAACGTCAAGCAGGCGATCTGCTTCCACAACATCAATCCGGCGAGTTCGTTTCCTCCCGTCGGCCACGCCTCGCTCACGACCGCGGCCGACTTCAAGGGCAGGCTGCGCACCATCGACACCTGGGACCTGCACATGAACGTCGACACCGACCCGGTCATCCAGGCGGTGGTGCTGGCGGCCATCAAGCAGCTCGCGGCCTGAACCTCATCACGCAGGAGAAATGACATGAACTTCTTTCTGGGACTGGCTGTCGGCGCCGCGTTGGGCGTGGCTCTGGCGACGCACAGCGCTCTGGCCGGCGTGTGGCAATCGTTCCATGCGAAGCTCAAGGGCTGGCGCACCATGATCTGGGGCAGCGTGCTGACCGCGACGGCGCCGCTCATCGAAACGCTCGATACGCTCAAGACCGTGGATTGGTCGCAGTTCCTCACGGCGCGCAATGTCGCCGTGGCCGCTGCCGGCATCGGCATCGTCACGCTATGGCTGCGCTGGGTGACCACGGGCGCCGTCGGGGAGAAGCGCTGATGTTCGCCTGGCTCACCAACCTGCTCGGCACCGGCATCTTCCATATTTTCGGCACCGAGATCCTCAGCCCCATTTTGCAGGCCTGGGCCAACAAGCAGAACGTCGACCTCGAAAAATTCAAGACCGCGGCTGGCACCAGCGAGGCGCTCGCGGCGCAGGTGCTGCAAGCCAACCTGCAATACGACACGCAGAAGATCGCGTTCGCCACCTCATTGCTGTCGTGGTGGCCGTTCCGGATTATCCTGCTGGTGCTGATGCTGCCGCCCGCGACGCACTTTGCGGCGATCATGTTGGACAGCACGTTCCCGTTTGGATTGGGGAATCCCCAAGGTGCCGCCGCCTTATGACGGCTACGAGCGGGAGTTCATTTTGTTTTTCATCGTGGCGAAGCCGGTCGACAGCCTGGTCAGCGGCATCGGCGCGGCGCTCACGGCGTGGCTGGGACGCGGCACCAGTAATGTGCGGCCGACTTCATAGGCCGATGCGGCACAACCTCAGCGGCGGGCAAGCCGCCGTTTGTTCGCGCGCACCTTGCGCCGATAGACTGCAGATGCGGATTTCGCCGCGCGAGCCGGACCGCGCCCCGTCATCAACGCGGTTGCCGCGGCGGTTTGCGCTTCGACGGTCGCGGTGACCTTTTCCGCCACCATCCGTTGCGCCTCGCGCTGCGCCAAGGCGCCGCCCGCGGTCAGCCGCATGAGCCGCATCGTGATGACGGCACTGGCTTCCCACCCGGTTTGAGCGGCGCGAAAATAGGCATCCCAGAGATTGAGCACGATGATTCCCCGCGTGACGGTCCATCCGTCAACGCGTGACGGCGCTATTTGATCCAGGCGATAAATTGCGCGCGAAGATTCAAACCGCGCGCCACGCGCCGAACTGCGACATGGCCTGCGGCTCGCGGATCCAGCCGTCGGCGAGTTTCCAGACATGCGCGGAATTGCACTGCGGGCACACCAGGCGGATCGTCACCGGCTGCACGTTCTCCAGCGCCCGGCGCCGGACCGCAATATCGAGTCCGGGATCGATCTCCCGGCCGGTCTTCGGGCATGAGAAGACGAGCGCATTCATCGCCGCCGCCACATTGGTATTTGTACGTATTAGACTCGCCCGGCGTTGCCGGGGTCTCAATCCATTCGCTGCAATTGGATTGATGGCCGAAACGATTGGTTTGGCAAACACGCGCGCAGAAGCGCGCCTGTTGGTCTTTCTTGGTCCCTTCTTGGCCCTTTCTTCTCTCGCCTCCGCCCGCCACACTTGGTGGCCATGCCGCGCGGAGAGCTTTCATGGACGTGCGTGACGCCGTCGCCAGCCGGTATTCCTGCCGGGCCTTCCTTCCCACTCCCGTCCCCGAAAATACCGTCCGCGACATCGTCGAGCGCGCAGCGCGCGCGCCGTCCGGCGGCAACCTCCAGGCGTGGCGCGTCTATGCGCTGGCCGGCGAGCGGCTTGAAGCGCTCAAGGCGCTGCTCGCCCCGCGCATGGACGAACTGCCGAAAGGGGAGGGCGGCGAATACCAGATTTTCCCCACCGACCTCAAAGAGCCGTACCGGACGCGCCGCTTCGCCGTCGGCGAGCAGCTTTATCGCGCCATTGGCGTCGCCCGCCAGGATCGTCCCGCACGTCTTCGCCAGTTCGCCAAGAATTTCGACTTGTTTGGCGCACCCGTCGGCCTGTTCTTCGCCATCGACCGCTCGATGCTGCCGGCGCAATGGGCCGACCTCGGCGGTTTCATCCAGACCGTGATGGTGCTCGCGCGTGGCTACGGGCTCGACACGTGCCCGCAGGAGGCCTGGATCACATTCCAGCGCACCATGCGGACCTTCCTCGACCTTCCCCCCGAACTGATGCTGTTCTGCGGCATGGCACTCGGCCATGCCGACGCGGACGCGCCGATCAATTCATGGCGTTCGGCCCGAGAGCCGCTTGACGCATTTACGACCTTTGAGGGCTTTGCGAATTGAACCTTCGGCGTCGTGCGGCCGTCAAATGCGAAATTCCAGCCTTAACTTGCGCTGTCGGTTAACCAGTTCCGGGTGGGCGGCCCGCCTGGAACAAAATTCCCGCTAGTTTGTCGTTATTCGATGGCGGCTGGTTTGCTGGCCTGATTTGGCAAACTGCCGACCGCGACAAGGAGAAGTGTGATGAGGATTGTGCCAGTTGCGTTTGCGCTTGCGACCACGTTGATGGCGACCGAAGCGTCAGCGCAGTTCGTGAACCTGACGGGGCCATATCAATGCGTGCAGGGGTGCCAGCCCGGGCCGACCGGACCGGCATTTATCACGCAGAACGGCTTCGACATGAACGTGACGAACGAGTTTGGCGAACCGTCGCGCGCGTGGATCGACTATTACGGCCACATCTGGCTCCAGAACTGGAACGAGGGCGCCGTTTATTCCCCGGACGGCCTCACGATCCAGTTCGACCGCGGCATAGTCTGGCAACGCGACTTCGGTCCGCCGCCTGCCGCCCCCGCCCGCCGCGGTAGTCTATCGCCGGCCGCCGCCGCGTCCGGCCGCGACGCACCCGGCCCCGCAGCGCCGCCGCGCTAACGAAGCCATCGTCAAGATCGAAATGGACAAAACGCCGCCGCCGAAGGCACCGGTGCCTTCGATCACGCTCGCGGAAGCGCGCGTCATCATCGAGGGCGCCGTCGCGTATGCGCGCGAGCAGAACATGCGCATGGCGGTGGTCGTGGTCGACGCCGCGGGCAATGTGGTGTCGGGCGACCGCATGGACGGCGCCTCGCTGCAGAACATTCGCTTCGCCGAAGGCAAGGCGTTCGCCTCTGCGCTTTACCGCCAGTCGACCGACGATCTCGCCGGGCTCTACAAGACCCGGCCCGACCGCTATTTCGGCATCGTCAATATGTATCCCGGCAAGATTTATCTCGTCGGCGGCGGGGTGCCGCTCGCTGTCGAGGACCGGCTGGTCGGAGGTGTCGGCGTCGCCGGACTGCCCGAAGGGGTCGACGAGAAGGCGGTCATGGCAGGGATTGCGGCCTGGATGAAGTTCCGCAAGTGAAAGCGCCGCTTTGCAGCCGCCGGGGCGCAATGCTTTGGCGCGATCACCAGGATGTGACCCCGGCGGGTGCCGTTAGGCCCGCCCTAAATCGGCCGTTCAGGCGTGGTTCACAGCCGCGCGCCTAGGAGGCTGCATGCGCCTCGCCACCGGATTTGCCACACGATTCGCCGTTCAGTGCGCAGTTGCTGCGCTGTGCGCTGCCGCGCTCCTTGCGCCAGCCCCGGCGCGTGCCGACGAGGCTAACGTCGACGCCTGCCTCAACCAGCGCGAGCGCCGCGCTGCGATCGAGAACGGTACGGTGGTCCGGCTCGCCAGCGCGATTCACACGGCAAAGCACCGGATGCCCGGAACTGTGGTGCGAGCGCGGCTGTGCCAAGGCTCGGGCGGGCTCGTGTACATTCTGACGGTGCTCGCGCACAATGGCAAAGTAGCGCGACTCACCGTCGATGCCGTGAAAGGCACGCTGGTCGGCGGGCTTTGAGCGGAGCTTGTCTTTGCGCCTTCTCGTCGTCGAGGACGACCCCGACCTCAACCGCCAGCTTGCGACCGCGCTGACGGACGCCGGCTATGTCGTCGACCGCGCCTTCGACGGCGAGGAAGGCCATTACCTCGGCGAGAGCGAGCCCTACGACGCCGTCATCCTCGACATCGGCCTGCCGAAGATGGACGGCATCTCGGTGCTGGAAGCCTGGCGCCGCGCCGGCCGCGCCATGCCCGTGCTCATCCTCACGGCGCGCGACCGCTGGAGCGACAAGGTGCAGGGCTTCGATGCCGGCGCCGATGACTATGTCGCCAAGCCGTTTCATCTCGAAGAGGTGCTCGCGCGTGTGCGCGCGCTGCTGCGCCGTTCCGCCGGCCACGCCAAGAGCGAATTCAATTGCGGGCCCGTCCGGCTCGACACGCGCACCGGTCGGGTGACGGTCGACGGTAATCCGGTCAAGCTCACCTCGCACGAATACCGGCTTCTTTCCTATTTGATGCACCACACCGGCCGGGTGGTGTCGCGCACGGAGCTGGTCGAACATCTTTACGATCAGGATTTCGACCGCGACTCCAACACGATCGAAGTCTTCGTCGGCCGCATCCGCAAAAAGCTCGGCGTCGACGTGATCCAGACCGTGCGCGGCCTCGGCTATCTGCTCACGCCGCCCGATGCGCGCTAACTCACTCGCGCTTCGCCTGTTCCTGTGGGCGACCGGCTGGACGGTGGTCATTCTCATCGCCACCGGGATCGTGCTGTCCTCGATCTATCGCCACGCGGTCGAGCGCGCGTTCGATCGCCGGCTCGACGTCTATCTGCGCACGCTTGTCGCCGATGTCGCTTCGCCCGAGGAAAGCAGCGACAAATTTCCGCAATCGATCGGCGAGCCGCTGTTCGATCTGCCGTTGTCCGGCTGGTATTGGCAGGTCACGCGGATCGATACGCCCAAGCCCGAAGTGCGCTCGTCACGCTCGCTCTGGGATGGCGGACTGCCGCGCTTGCCGGAGGCGAAGCGCCGCGCTGGCGTCGGCCGGATACGTGCAAGGCTACGCCGAAGGCCCGGAAGACCAGAAGCTGCGCCTCGTCGAGCGCAACATCGATCTCGGCGACGAGGGCCGCTACCTGATCGCGGTCGCCGGCGACGCGGCCGAAATCGACGACGAAATCCGCAGCTTTGATTACGCCATCGCGCTGACGTTTGCGGTGCTCACGGCCGTGCTCCTGCTCACCACGGCGTTGCAGGTGCGGTTTGGCCTCGCGCCGCTCAAGCGAATCTCGCAAAGCCTCGCGGCGATCCGCTCCGGCCGTGCCGAACGGCTCGAAGGCCGCTTCCCGGTCGAGATCGCCTCGCTCGCGCGCGAGACCAACGAACTGATCGACGCCAACCGCGAGATCGTCGAGCGCGCGCGCATGCATGTCGGCAATCTGGCGCATGCGTTGAAGACGCCGCTCTCCGTGATGATGAACGAGGCGTCGGCGCGCGGCAACGATCCGCTGGCGCAAAAGGTGCGCGAGCAGACCGACATCATGCGCGACCAGGTGGCGCGCCAGCTCGAGCGCGCGCGGCTGTCCGCGCGCCTCACCGTGGTCGGCACCGTCACCGACGTGCCGCCGGTGGTCACGGCGCTCGCGCGCACCATGGAGAAGCTATATCGCGAGCGCGACATCGCCATCGAGATCGACGAGCCCGAGCACGCGCGCTTTCGCGGCGAGCAGCAGGACTTGGAGGAGATGGTCGGCAACCTCGTCGACAATGCCTGCAAATGGGCGCAGTCGCGCGTCGCCATCGAGGTGGTGGCGGAGCGCTCCGATCTCGATATCGAGCGGCCCATCGTGCGCATCATCGTCGACGACGACGGACCGGGACTTTCGCCCTCTGAGCGCGAGCAGGTGGCGACGCGGGGACGGCGGCTCGACGAGACCAAACCAGGCTCCGGCCTCGGCCTCTCGATCGTGGTGGAACTTGCCGGTCTCTACGGCGGGGGACTCACGCTCGGCACCGCGCCGATCGGGGGATTAAGGGCGGAGCTGGCGCTGCCGGGTGCGTGAGACGCAAGCGCGCGCAGTAGCGAGCGCAGAATTCAGCCCCACAATTCCTTCGACGCAATCTTCGCGCCGTCGCTCAGCGCCTTGAACTTCGCCCAGACGATGCTCGGGTGAATCTCCTTCGATCCCGCGAACGTCGCGAAGCCGCAATCGGAGCCGGCGATGACGTTCTCGCGGCCGACGACGCTGGCGAAGCGCACGATGCGCTCGGCCACGAGTTCGGGATGCTCCACCAGGATGGTCGAGTGCGAGATGATGCCGGGGATCAGCACCTTGCCGTCCGGCAGCTTGACGTCCTTCCACACTTTCCATTCGTGCTCGTGGCGCGGGTTGGCGGCCTCGAACGAATAGGCGCCGGCGCGGATTTTCAGAATGATATCGACGATGTCCTTGAGCTCCATGTCGTGGATGCGCGGACCCATATTGATGCCGTAGCAGGTGTGGAAGCGGATTTTCTCCTCCGGGATGTCACGCAGCGCGTGATTGAGCGCCTCGACCCGCACCTGCGCCCACTTGCGGCATTCGGCGACGTTCGCCTCTGGATGGATGATGTAATAGGTCACGAGCCGCGGATCGTCGATCTGCAGCAGGAAGCCGGCGTCGACGATCGTCTTGTATTCCTCGCGCATCGCGTCGGCGATGGCGAAGACGTATTCCTCCTGCGTTTTGTAGTAGGCGTTCTTCTGCCAGTCCTCGATGTTGGACGGCGAGATGGCCGGCATGAAGACTTCTTCCACCTTCACGCCATTGAGCGCCGCTTTGAGATTGTCGATGTCGCGCCGCAGATGCGCGTGGCCTTTGTAGGTGATCGGCCCGGTGCAGATCATGTGGGTTTGACGCGAGGCGACGTGCGTCTCGGCGTAGAATTCCGGAAACGACAGGCCTTCACGCGAAGCCGCCCACTGATTGCGCGGGCCAGCCTTGGTGTCGACCTCGTAGCCGCCGAGCCGCTCGTTGATGTAGCTGACGAAACTCGGCTTGCCGTATTCGCCGTCGTCGATGACATCGATGCCGAGCTCGGCCTGCTTGTTGACGATATCGGAGACGGCGCTGTGAAGCAGCCGCCCGGTTTCGGCGCTGTCGAAGGCCTTCGCGCCATTCGCCTGCACGAGTTCGAGCAGATCCGGCGGTCGTGGCAGGCTGCCGGCGTGGGTCGTGAGGATACGATCGGTACTGCGTTTCATGTCACGTCCTTGAAGGATTAGCGGCGACGCCGCGCCCAGTTATTCAATCTGCATCTTGAATTCTTTGATGTACGGCGCCGCATGATCGACTGTCTCGACCAGAACGCGGCCGAATTCCTCAGGTGTCGACGAGACCGGGATATTGCCGGCTTTTTCCATGAAGGCGCGATATTCGTCGGACTCGATGATCGAGACGAAATTCTTGTTGAGAAGTTCGATGATTGGTTTTGGCGTGCCCGACGCGGCACAAATGCCGAGCCACGCGTATGGCGTCAGCGGAAATCCCAATTCGGTCAATGACGGAACCTCGGGCAGGGTCTTGAGCCGATCCGGACTTGTCACCGCCAGAACCTTGAGCTGGTGGCTCTGATAGAACGGCGTAATGGCAATCGGCGGCCCGACCTGGAAGTGGATGCGGCCGGCCACCATCTCCTGCGCGATCTGGTTGGAGCCCTTGAACGGCACGCCGGTCATCTTGATGCCGACCGATTTCTCCAGCTCGTGAGCGACCAGTTCCTGCGACGATCCGGCGCCGACCTGTCCATACAGAATGTCGCCTGGACGCGCTTTCACGTAGCGAATGAATTCGTCGAACGTATTGACCGGAACGTCGTTGGCCATCGCCAGAAGATAATAATATTTTGAGATCAGCGTGACGGGCGCGATGTCGCTCAGCTTGTAGGCGACCTTCTTGTACAGCACCGTGTTGATCGCATCGAAATAGGTGCAGAGTTGCAGCGTGTAGCCGTCTCTCGGCTGCGCGAGTACGTCGTTGAGCGCGATCATTCCACCGGCGCCTGGCTTGTTTTCGACCAGCACCGGTTGTCCCAGCAGCTTTTTCAAACGGTCGGCGATGAAGCGCGCCGGAATATCCGTCGGCCCTCCGGCAAGAAATCCGACGACGAGTCTGATGGGTCGCGTCGGATAGGCGTCTGCGGCGGCGAGGGGGTTGCTTGCGCTCAATGCCAGCGCGGCAATCAACCAAGCGAATCCTCGCCCCATTCGCGGCATGGCACGCCCTCATTCAAGTTTCACATTGGCAGTTTTGATCACCTTATACCAGCGATCGACTTCGTCGTGCATATAGGCGGCGGTTGCCTGCGGCGTGCCGCCGATCGGCTCCGCCGACAGATCGGCGAGGCGTTTCTGAATCGCCGGATCGCGCAAAGCCTCGTTCACGTCGGCGTTGATCTTGTTGACGATGGACGCCGGCGTCTTCGGCGGCGCGACGATGGCGAACCATGCCGCCGACTCGAAGCCGGGCAGCGTTTCGGCGATGGTCGGCACATCCGGCAGTGCGGCCATGCGTTTCGGCGACGCCACCGCGATGAGCTTCAGCTTGCCGCCCTTCACCAGCGCGAGCGAGACGCCGAGATTGTCGAACATGATGTCGACATTGCCGGCCACCAGATCGTTCAGGGCCGGCGCCGAGCCGCGATAGGGGACGTGCTGAACCTTCACCTTCGCCATCATCTGGAACAATTCGGAAGTCAGATGCGAGGTGGTTCCGTTGCCCTGGGTGGCGGATGTGACCTTGCCCGGGTTCGCCTGCGCATAGGCGATGAATTCGGGAACGGTGTTGGCCTTGATCTTGTCCGGATTGACCACCAGCGCGTTCGGCACGCGTCCGATGATGACGATCGGCACAAATTGCAGCGGGTCAAAGCCAAGCTTGGGATAAAGATTTTGGTTGATCACCAGCGGTGGTGGCGGAGCGGAGAGCAGCGTGTAGCCGTCCGGGGCCGCGTTGGCGACGGACTCGGCGCCGATATTGCCGGCGGCGCCGGTCTTGTTCTCGATGATGACCGACTGGCCCCATTTGCGCGACAGCCAGTCGGCGACGACGCGCGGCATCACGTCCGCGGTTCCGCCGGCCGGGAACGGCACGACGATTTTCACTGTGCGGTTCGGATAGTCCTGAGCGCGAAGATCGATGGGGAATAGGAATAGAGCAGCTGATCGCCGACGTCGTGACGGCCAGCATTCGGCAGGCGGGGCGAAGTCGAAGCTCGCAGCGGTGCTTCATGGCTTGTTCTCTCAATTCGTTGACGCTTCCATTGCGATACGGCGATGCTACCGGCTGGGTCGTGCCCCAGCCATACGGCACGCAGCCGCGGATCGGACAGAGTTTTGCCCCAATCCTCCCATCTGGCTAATCGCGAACGGGAGTGGGGACGCTGCCGTCTGCCGAAGGCGAGGGTTGGGGACACCATGGTTGGGGTGAGACTTTTCAGTGTAGCGCTCGTCGGCTGCGCACTGGGGGCCTGTTCGGCCGATTCCGGGCCCAAGGAGGTTGGCGGTACGGCTGCTGGGGCGGTGGCCGGCGGATTGATCGGCAATGCCATCGGCGGCAGCGCCGGCAACCGGCTGGCTGGAACCTTGATCGGCGCCACGGTTGGCGGCCTGATCGGAAACCGGATCGGCGCCTCGCTCGACGACGAGGACAGGAAGCGCGCCTATGCAGCGCAAATGCAGGCGCTGGAGTCCGGCCCTTCCGGTGCGCCGGTCGCCTGGCGCAATCCGGATTCCGGCCGCTACGGCAATGTCGTGCCGGGCCCGGCCTATCAGGCCAACGGCGGTACCTGCCGGCAATTCACCCACACCGTCTACATCGACGGCAAGCCGCAGAGCGAGCGCGGCACCGCGTGCCGCAATCCCGACGGAAGCTGGCACCCGGTAGGTTAGGCCGCACCTATCGATCGGCACCGGTCGCTGCTGGCCGGTGGCCTCGACGAACTCTGGGCGCCGTCGAAGCGCGCTATATTCCCCGCTGAAATGAGCCGTATCACATTGAAATCCCGACAATTTGCGTAAACGAGTTCTTAATCGCGCCGCGATATTAGGTTGTCCGGCCCAACCGAACTTGGTGCACGGATGACGAGCGACGGGCACTCCGTCGAACGGCTGCGGGAATATCTGCTGAGCCTCAAGCCGGAGGCGCGGTCGATGCTCATTGCCGAGCTCGAACGTGCGATGCTGCGCGGCGAAGAGGTCGCCGGCAGCGAACTCATCCTCCAGGAGTTGCGCCGCACCATCCGTGCCTCAAGCCAGCCGGTGCCGCGCATTGGCAGTGCGGCGCGGCTGTTCTTCACACCGATCGAACCCTTTTTGGTCGACGACCCCGCCGATCATAAGCGCCTTGGCCGCATCGCACGCGTATCGCTCGAACCAATCTGGGAGTGGATTGGCCGCGATCTGATGCCGGCGGAAGCCAAGGCGCTGACCGAGGACATCAATCGCGCGTTGCTCGATGAAAATCCGGGCAAGGCCCAGCAGTTGACACGCGCGCTGCATGAACGCGCCATCCAGCGCATGCAGGAGGCGGTCGCCAAGGCAACGACGACGAGAAGGCGCGCCGGCGCTTCGGCGTCCAGGTCGGCACGCCGCGCGCGCTCGATGACATCACCGATCATTTTGCGCATATTGAAACTCCGCGACCGGCTCGCCGATCTGGCGCGGCGGCTGCCCAGCCACCTGCGAACTTTCGAACGCGAGCAGATCGACAGCGTCAAATCGATCGTCGACGCGGCCGTCGGCACGAACGCCGACGCAAACCTCTACGCGCTGCTGCTGGTCATGAATCGTCTGGTGGCGCCGTGGCAATTGATCCGCCTTGCGACCCGTGCCGCCGATAGCGACGCTACCGCGCGCATCGCGGAAACGTCCTATGCGATCGCAGTCACGATTGTGCTCGCCGAAATCGAGTGCATGGTCGTAGAACTGCGCGTTGATCTTAAGCGCGGCCTCGGCGTGACCACGCTGCTCAAGGCCATCCATGACTCGGCGCGAGGGCTACGCACCGAAATGGATCTTTCCGTCAACTCGGCATGGGGCCGCCAATTGGCGCACATTCGCACCGAGATCTCAAACCTGCTGAAGACTGAAATTGAGGCAACGCCGGGCCGGGTCCGCCGTCTGCTGCGGCCGCGTTCCGCCAAGGAAATCGTGCCGGGTTCCCTGCTCGACGCCATCGATGTGACAGAGGCCGAGGCGCGCATCGAACTCATCGGCGCCTGCCGCAATTACGCGAACGAGCTTGCGGTCAACGAGGTCACGCTGCGGAGCTTTTCCGAATTGCAGCAATATCTCGATACAGGGACTAAAACCTTGCTCGAAAGCTTGCGTCATGCAGGAGACGCGGATCGGCCATACCGGCAATCGCAGGTCGATGCGGCAATCCGGTTCTGCAAGAAAGTGCTCGGAGCCGAATTACGCCGGACTATTGGCCAAGGCAGCTGAGGTTGCAGTGCTGAGCGCGCCCGGCGACCGCAAGAACGCGCGCGCCTGACTGCCGATGCGGCTCATGGCCGAAGCCAACCTGTTTGGCACGCCGCTGAGCTACATTAAGGACATCCCACCCCAGTGCCCATTTGCCGCGCGGCGACGTACGCGTTGCGGCCGTATTCGAGCCGTGGTGTAAATTTGCGCTTCGGTAGGACCGTTTAACCTTTCCCGGCGGATATATTAGCGTCATGACCCTGTGGTTTGTGTTCGCCCTGATGACGGCCGCGGCGATTTTCGTCGTGCTGTGGCCGCTTGGCCGCGGGCCGCGGACGACGCCGTCCGGCAGCGATGTCGTGGTCTATCGCGATCAGCTCCAGGAGATCGATCGGGACCGAGCCGCCGGCCTGATCGGAGAAGTCGAGGCCGAGGCGGCCCGCGTCGAGGTGTCGCGCCGGCTGCTTGCGGCCGACGCGCGCCGACCTGCCGAGGCACCTTCGCAATCGGTGTGGCGACGCCGGGTTGCGGCATTGGCGGCGCTCATCCTGTTGCCCGTCGGTGCCGTCGGACTTTATCTCGCGCTCGGTTCACCCAATCTGCCAGGGGAACCCGCGAGTGCGCGCGTCAACACGCCGCAAGGTAGTCAGTCGATTACCGTCCTGGTTAGCCAGATCGAGGCGCATCTCGAGCGCAATCCGAACGACGGTCGCGGCTGGGAGGTGGTGGCGCCCGTCTATATGCGGCTCGGGCGTTTCGATGACGCCGTCAAGGCACGTCGCAACGCGCTCGCGATCAACGGCGATTCCGCCGAGCGGCAAAGCGGCCTCGGCGAGGCGCTGGTCGGGGTGGCGAATGGCGTGGTGACGGCCGAGGCCAAGGCGGCGTTCGAACGCGCCACCGCGCAGGATCCGCAAAGTGTAACCGGGCGGTTTTTCCTCGGCCTCGCGGCCGAGCAGGACGGCAAGCGCGACGAGGCGGCGTCCATCTGGCGCAAGATGCTGGCGGACGCGCCGGCGGATGTGCCGTGGGGCGACTATGTGCGTTCGGCGCTTGCGCGTGTCGGCGGTGCGCCCGTGGTGGCCGGACCGGGTCCGACGGCGGAACAAGCCGCGCTGCCTCGGACATGAGTTCGGCCCAGCGCCTGGACATGATCCGCGGCATGGTCGACCGGCTGGCAACAAAGCTGCACAGCGATGGGTCCGATGTCGAGGGGTGGCTCCGCCTCGTGCGCGCCTATATGGTGCTCGGCGATCGCGACAAGGCCAAGGACGCGGCGTCCGATGCCAGGCGCGCGCTGGCGAACGATCCCGACAAGCTCAAGCGTGTCGACGAGTTCGTCAAAGGCCTCGGCCTCGAAGGCTGACCAGGGAAGGGTGAGCCCGCAATGACTCGCAAGCAGCGACGCCTCGTACTGATCGGCGGCGGTCTGGGTGTGCTCGCGGTCGCGACGGCGCTGGTGCTGAGCGCGATGCGCGACTCCATCGTGTTTTTCAATTCGCCGACCGATGTGCTGGAGAAGCACATTCAGGCCGGTTCGCGCATCCGTCTCGGCGGCCTGGTCACCACGGGCAGCGTCGTGCGCGGTGCCGATCTCAAGGTCCGGTTCGAATTGTCGGATGGCAACCATTCAATCCCGGTCGCCTATCAAGGCATCCTGCCGGACTTGTTCCGCGAAGGGCAGGGCGTGGTGACGGAAGGCACACTCGACGGTGCGGGAGTTTTCAAGGCCGACACGGTGCTCGCAAAGCATGACGAAAATTACATGCCGAAGGAGGTGGCCGACGCCTTGAAGAAGAGCGGTCACTGGAAGGAAGAATATGGCCGCAAGGCCGCGGGCGCTCCGGTGCCGGCGAGGACGCAATGACCAGAGCGCACGGAAAGCAGGGGAAGCGGATTTCGTCATGATTGCCGAACTTGGACATTATGCGCTCGTGCTCGCGCTCGGCTTGGCGCTGATCCAGTCGATCGCGCCGATCGTCGGGACGCGCACGAATGACGCGGCGCTCACAAGCATCGCCGTCCCGGCCGCGCTGGCGCAATTCTTTTTCGTGGCGTTGGCGTTCGGCTCGTTGGCGGTATGCTACGTCACCTCCGACTTCTCGGTGCTCAACGTCTTCGAGAATTCGAATTCGGCGATGCCGTTCGTCTACCGGCTCTCCAGCGTCTGGGGCAATCACGAAGGCTCCATGATGCTGTGGGTGCTGATCCTCGCCTTTTTCGGCGCGCTGGTCGCGGCATTCGGCAACAATCTCCCCGCGACGCTCAAAGCCAATGCGCTCGCCGTGCAGGCGTGGATCGCGGCGGCCTTTCAGCTTTTCATTCTCACGACGTCCAACCCGTTTCTGCGCATCGCCGACGCGCCGTTCGAGGGCCGCGATCTCAATCCGATCCTGCAGGACCCGGGTCTCGCCATCCATCCGCCGATGCTCTACCTCGGCTATGTCGGCTTCTCGATCACCTTCTCGTTTGCCATCGCCGCACTGATCGACGGGCGGATCGACGCCGCCTGGGCGCGCTGGGTGCGGCCGTGGGCGCTCGCGGCCTGGATGTGCCTGACGCTCGGCATCGCGATGGGGTCGTACTGGGCCTATTACGAGCTGGGATGGGGCGGTTTCTGGTTCTGGGACCCGGTCGAGAACGCCTCGCTGATGCCCTGGATCGCCGGTACCGCGCTTGCTTCATTCCGCCGTGGTGATGGAAAAGCGCAACGCGCTCAAGGTTTGGACCATCCTGCTGGCCATTCTGGCATTTTCGCTGTCGCTGATCGGAACATTCCTGGTGCGCTCGGGCGTGCTCACCTCGGTGCATGCGTTTGCCACCGATCCGACGCGCGGCATTTTCATTCTGGCCATCCTGGTCTTCTTCATCGGCGGCGGCTTCGCGCTCTATGCGTGGCGCGCGCCGATGCTCAAGCAGGGCGGGCTGTTTGCGCCGATCTCGCGCGAGGGCGCGCTCGTGCTCAACAATCTGTTCCTGACGTCGGCCTGCGCCACGGTGTTTGTTGGCACGCTTTATCCGCTCGCGCTCGAAGCGCTCACCGGCGACAAGATTTCAGTCGGTCCGCCGTTCTTCAACGCGACGTTCGGGCCGCTGTTTCTTCCACTTCTCGTCATCGTGCCGTTCGGACCGCTGATGGCGTGGAAGCGCGGCGACCTCATGGCTGCCGCACAACGGCTGTTGGCGGCCGCCATGTTTGCTGCCGTCACCATAGCGGCGGGCTTTGCGCTCATGCGCGGCGGGCCTGTGCTTGCGCCGTTCGGTATCGGTCTCGCGGTGTTCGTGATGGCTGGTGCTCTCACCGACATCGCCGAGCGCACGATGGTCTTTCGCATTCCGTTCCACGCGGCGTTCCGTCGTGCGGTCGGACTGCCTCGTTCGACCTGGGGCACCGCATTCGCCCATTTCGGCCTTGGCGTATCGCTGATCGGCATTGTTTCAGTCACGGCGTTCGGGACTGAGCGAATTGCGGCACTCAAGCCCGGCCAGACGGTCGAGATTGCGCACTTGCGTCTGAGCTTCGAGGGCATGGTGTCGCGTCCGGGCCCGAATTATAGCGAGGTGATCGGCCGCTTCACTGTGCGGCGCCCCAGCGGCGATGTGATCGGCATGATGGAGCCGAGCAAACGCACGTTCCCGGCGCGCAGCATGTCGACGACCGAGGCCGCGCTGATGACGCGCGGGGTGAGCCAGCTCTATCTTTCGCTCGGCGACTCGAATGCCGACGGCAGCATCGCCATCCGGCTCTACTACAAGCCCTACGTGCTGATGATCTGGCTCGGCGCGGTGGTGATGTTCATCGGCGGCGGCCTGTCGCTGTCCGATCGCCGCCTGCGGGTCGGCGCTCCGAAGCCGGCACGCGCCAAGGCCGCAATGCAGCCCGCGGAGTAACGAACGGTGACGTGGCTGGTGAAATCGATTGGCGCTCTCGTGATGTTCTCGGCGCTTATGGCTGCGGGGCCGCTTCGTGCCGTGCAGCCCGATGAAGTGCTGTCCAACCCGGTGCTTGAAGCGCGAGCGCGGACGTTGTCGAAAGAACTGCGCTGCATGGTCTGCCAGAATCAATCGATCGATGATTCCGAGGCTGCGCTCGCACGTGACTTGCGTCTCCTCGTGCGCGACCGCCTCAAGGCCGGCGACAGCGATCAGCAAGTGCTCGACTATCTGGTCGCCCGCTATGGCGAGTTCGTGCTGCTCAGGCCGCCGCTATCGTTGCACACCGCCATCTTGTGGGGTGTTCCGCCGGCGGTCCTGCTGTTTGGGGCGATTACGCTGGCGCTGGTCATCCGTCGTCGCAAATTCGGACGGCTGGCAGGAGAATCTGCGAGCTTGACCGCTGCCGAAGAAGCGCGGCTCGCGGAGCTGTTGCGCCGTAGCGGAGGATAGGCGCGTGCCGCGGTTCTCGCGGTTGAATAATTTTTGTCCTTCGGAGTCGCAACGAGCGCGCCCAAGTGACGTCATCTGGCTCACGTAAGCCTTTGCTATCACCGAATATTTTTTGGTTTCTTCACGTTACGAAACTTTAATCCCGCAGTCAGAGCGCTGTAAGGCGATCCACCCCATCATTGCGTTCAATAGATGGTGCGTCGTGCACCTCCGTCGCGGCAGATGCCTCGTCGACGGACAACGCCAATCTGGAGACGATTTATGAACGGGAACCTTTCACCCAAACCGCGCGGCGTGCTTTCCGCACGGCGATTTGCGCTTCTGGCGACAACAATCGCCGGATTGAGCGCGGCGGCGTTCGTCATTGCACCAAGCTTTGCACCCAAGGCGGATCTCTTTGCCGCACATGCGCAGAACCTGACGCAGCAGGCGCAGCAGGTTGCCCGTCCGGTCGGCTTTGCCGACATCGTCGAGAAAGTGAAGCCGGCGGTCGTCTCGGTCCGCGTCAAGATGGAAGGCAGTGCAGAGAATTCGGGTCTCAGCGGCCAGGATCTTCCATTCCCGCCCGGATCGCCTTTCGAGCAGTTTTTCCGTCGCTTCGGTTCGCCCGACAATGGGTCGGGAGCGCCGCACCGCCGCAACACAGTCACCGGCCAAGGCTCGGGCTTCTTCATTTCGGCTGACGGCTACGTGGTGACGAACAATCACGTCGTCGACAAGGCCGAGAACGTCCAGGTCACGACCGACGACGGCAAGACCTACACCGCCAAGGTGATCGGCACCGATTCCCGGTCCGATCTCGCGTTGATCAAGATCGATGGCCGTTCCGATTTTCCGTATGTGAAGCTGTCGGATAATTCTCCGCGGATCGGCGACTGGGTGCTCGCAGTCGGCAATCCGTTCGGTCTTGGCGGCACCGTGACGGCCGGCATCGTTTCGGCGCGCGGGCGCGACATTGGCGCCGGCCCCTATGACGACTTCATCCAGATCGACGCGCCCGTCAACAAGGGCAATTCCGGCGGGCCCGAGCTTCGACATGGATGGCAGTGTGATCGGCGTCAACACGGCGATCTTTACGCCGTCTGGCGGCTCGGTCGGCATCGCGTTCGACATTCCGGCCGAGACGGTGAAGTCGGTCGTAGCTCAGCTCAAGGACAAAGGCACCGTCACCCGCGGATGGATCGGCGTCCAAATCCAGCCGGTGACCAAGGATATCGCCGACAGCATGGGCCTCAAGAATGCGGCGGGCGCCTTGGTGGCCGAGCCGCAGAAGGATAGCCCGGCGTCCAAGGCGGGCATCGAAAGCGGCGACGTCATCGTTTCGGTCAACGACAAGACGATCCGCGATGCCCGCGAACTCGCGCGCATGATCAGCGGGATGCCGCCGAACACCTCGGTCAAGCTCGGCCTCATCCGCCAGGGTCAGGAAAAGACCGTGACGCTGACGCTCGGCGAGTTGCCGAACCAGCGCCAGGCCTCCGCCGAGCCCCAGGACCGCGAACAGGCCGGCACCGAAGTGCCAAAGATTGGTCTGACACTCGCGCCTGCGGGCAAGGTGGCCGGTTCGGGCAGCAGCGGCGTGGTCGTCACGTCGGTGCAGCCGGGCAGCGTTGCCGCCGACCACGGCTTCCAGACTGGCGACGTCATTCTCGACGTTGGCGGTAAATCCGTTTCGTCGCCCACCGATGTGCGCAATCACCTCGGCGAGGCGCGCAAGGAGGGCAAGCACACCGTGTTGTTTCGGGTGAAGTCGGGCCAGGGGACCAAGTTCGTCGCCCTGCCGCTCGGCAACGCCTAACGAATGGGGCGATCCGCTGGCATCCGTCGCCCCCGCTGGCGGACCTAACCCCTAGGGGACGGGCTCAAAAACTCGTCCCCACCTTATTCGCGAACTCTACCTCCCGGCATCCGTCGCCCCCGCCGGGGTGGAGTGGTCGAGGGGGCGGCGGGCGCAAGCTCGCCGCCCCCTCACGCTTTTTGACGGGCTGAAGTTGGGCCGGACATGGGATTGCCGAGCGGGCGCTGTGAAACAATATTACTGGGCGAGACAAGTGACACATTCGTGTCTGACAATTGCCGCAAGAGCGGCGTTCGGCCCACATTCGCAATCCAGGTACGGTCTTCGACATGCGCCTTTTGATCATCGAGGACGACCGCGACGCCGCTGACTATCTGGTCAAGGCGTTCAAGGAGGTCGGCCATGTCGCGGACCGCGCGACCGATGGCGAGGAAGGCTTGGCGCTCGCGCTCGAGGGTCAATACGACGTCATGATCGTCGACCGCATGCTGCCCAAGCGCGACGGGCTGTCGATCATCGGCACCTTGCGCGGCAAGGCGGTCGAGACGCCCGCGCTTATCCTGTCCGCGCTCGGCCAGGTCGATGACCGGGTCAAGGGCCTGCGCGCCGGCGGCGACGATTATCTCGCCAAGCCGTATTCATTCTCCGAGCTGTTGGCGCGCGTCGAGGTGCTGGCGCGGCGGCGCGGCAGCCGCGGCGAGGAGACTGTCTATCGCGTCGGCGATCTGGAGCTCAACCGCCTGTCGCACGAGGTCGTTCGCGCCGGTCAGGATCTGCTGCTGCAGCCACGTGAGTTCCGGCTGCTCGAATACCTGATGCGGCATGCCGGCCAGGTCGTCACCCGAACCATGCTGCTGGAAAACGTCTGGGATTACCATTTCGACCCGCAGACCAACGTCATCGACGTGCATATTTCGCGGCTGCGCTCTAAGATCGACAAAGGCTTCGCGCAGCCACTCCTGCACACCGTGCGCGGGGCGGGGTACATGATCCGTGACGGCGCTCGGTAAGCTGCTTCGCACGACGGCGTTTCAGTTGACGCTCGTCTACCTATTGATCTTCGTCTTGTTTGCGGCGTCGCTGCTCGGCTATTTCGCGCTCAACACCCGCCGTCTCATCACCGAGCAGATCACCAACACGGTCGATGCGGAAATCACCGGCCTTGGCGAACAATACAACCAGGGTGGTATTCGGCGCCTGGTGATTGTCGTCGATCTGCGATCGCGTCGGCCCGGCTCGAGCCTTTACCTCGTCACCACCGCGACCGGGGAGGGGCTCGCCGGCAATGTCGGCTCATTGGAGCCCGGCGTGCTGGACAATCCGGGATGGCTCGAGACGTCCTATCGCCGGCTGGAAGCACCGGAAGGGATCGAGCATCACGCGCTGGTGCGGGTCGTGCAGCTTGGTGGCGGCTTTCGATTGCTTGTCGGACGCGACCTTGAGGAGCGTGAGCGGCTCTACGGCATCATATCCAACGCCGGTCGCTGGTCGTTCGCGGTGGTGGTGGTGCTCGGACTCGTGGGCGGATTTTTCGTCAGCCGGCGCGTGCTCAAGCGCATCGATGCCATGACGGACACGGCGCAGACCATCATGGCGGGCGATCTTGCCGGGCGGCTGCCGGTCGCCGGCACGGGTGATGAACTCGACCGGCTTGCTGAACACCTCAACGCAATGCTGGACCGCATCGAGTCTTTGATGGGCGGTCTCAAGGAAGTCTCCGACAACATTGCGCACGATCTCAAGACGCCATTGACGCGGTTGAAAAACCGGTGCGAGCAGGCCTTGCGCAACGCCAAGACCGACAGCGACTATCGCGCGGTGCTCGAAGCCACGATGGAGGAATCCGACGACCTGATTCGGACGTTCGACGCGCTGTTGATGATTGCGCGCGCAGAATCCGGGCAGGCGCGTGACAATATGACGGACTTCGATGCGGCCGAGATCGCGCGCGATGTCAGTGACCTTTATGAGCCGCTGGCCGAGGAGAAAGGACTCGCGCTCAAGGTGGAAGCTTCCGTTGCCGCGCCAATACACGCCAATCGCGAGCTGGTGAGCCAGGCGCTCGCCAATCTTGTCGATAATGCCATCAAGTACGCGGCGCCCGAGGCCGG
This sequence comes from uncultured Alphaproteobacteria bacterium, assembly GCA_963730645.1. Classification (GTDB taxonomy): domain Bacteria; phylum Pseudomonadota; class Alphaproteobacteria; order Rhizobiales; family Xanthobacteraceae; genus BOG-931. The sequence goes on from CAVSSN010000002.1 coordinate 123,544, forward strand.
CAAGGTCAATGGCACGCCGGCGGCGATCGTGGTCGAGGCTTCGAATGAAGGCGATCGCATCCTGCTCACCGTGGCCGATACCGGACCGGGCATCCCCGAGGCCGACCGCGGCCGGGTGGTGGAGCGCTTCGTGCGGCTGGAGCAGAGCCGTTCGGAACCCGGCTCGGGGCTAGGCTTGAGCCTTGCGGCGGCGGTGGCGCGGCTGCACGGCGGTGAACTCAAGCTCGAGGACAATCAGCCGGGGCTCAGGGGCATCATCGCTCTGCCGCGCGCAGGGCCGTCGGTGGCAGGATGAGGCGGCCCGCAGCGCGGGGCCGGCCGAAACTCGAACCCGGCGAGCGGGCGCTGGCCAGGCGAATTGTCCGCACGCCGGCCTTGTCGTCCCCCACAGAAGCCGCTGCGCGCGTCGCCGACTGGCTTCGCAGCATCGCCGCCACCGCGGCCGGCAAGGCGCTCAAGCCTGTGCTTGCGCATTATCGTTCGCTCGACGTGCTGCTTGAAGCCATCGCCGAATCCGCACCTTTTTTGTGGGACCTCGTGTGCGACGATCCCGGGCGTTTCGCGCGCCTGGTCTGCGCGGATCCAGACGAATCTCTCGCATCCCTCTTGCGTGAAGCGCGAGCGGCGGTCGCGACGACGCAGGACGAAGCCGAAGTCATGCGCATCCTGCGCCGGATGAAGGCCGAGGCGGCGCTGCTGATCGCCTTGGCCGATATTGGCGGAGTGTGGCCCCTCATGCGCGTGACGCGTGCGCTGACCGATGTTGCGGACACGGCCGTAGGCTCGGCGGTCCACTATCTTCTCACCGACGCGGTCATGCGCAAAAAGCTTGCGCCAAGCGATCCCGCGCATCCCGAACAGGGATCGGGCTACATCGTGCTCGCCATGGGCAAGATGGGCGCCTTTGAACTCAATTATTCGAGCGACATCGATCTCATCATTTTTTTCGATCCGACGGCTCCCGCGCTCGTTTCGAGAGCCGAGCCCGGCCAGCTTTATGTGCGGCTCACGCGCAGCCTGGTAAAAATCCTGCAGGAGCGCACCGCCGACGGCTACGTATTTCGCGTCGACCTGCGGCTGCGGCCCGATCCGTCATCCACCCAGATCGCGATTTCGACGCCGGCGGCGCTCGACTATTACGAGAGCCGCGGCCAGAACTGGGAGCGCGCTGCGCTGATCAAGGCGCGCCCGTGCGCCGGAGATATTGCTGCGGGCGAGGCGCTGCTCGGCAATCTTTCCCCGTTCATCTGGCGCAAGTATCTCGATTTCGCCGCCGTCGCCGACGTGCACGCCATGAAGCGGCAGATTCACGCCTACCGTGGCCACGGCGAGATCGCGGTCGAAGGCCATAACGTCAAGCTTGGCCGCGGCGGCATCCGCGAAATCGAATTCTTCGCGCAGACGCAGCAATTGATCGCAGGTGGACGGCACCCCGAACTTCACGACCGTGCAACGATACCGACGCTGACCACACTTGCCGACGGCGGCTGGATCGATGCCGCCGCACGTGACGACCTTGCCGCCGCATATAGCTTCCTGCGCAGCGTCGAGCACCGGCTGCAGATGGTGGCGGACGAGCAGACCCACACTTTGCCGGGCGATCCCGAAGCACTCGGACGCTTTGCGCGCTTCCTCGGCTTCAAGGACCGGGACGATTTCGCCCAACCGTTTCTTGCGCATCTGCATAAGGTGCAGGAGCACTACGCCAGGCTGTTCGAAAAGGCGCCGCAGCTTGTGGCCGAACAGCGCAATCTGTCGTTTTCCGCCGAGGACGAAGATCGCGACACGCTCGACAAGCTGTCCGAAATGGGTTTCCGCCAGCCGCGCGAGGTCTATGCCTCCGTGCGGCGCTGGCTGTCCGGCCGTTACAATGCGCTCAAGGGCGAGCAGGCGCGCGAATATCTCGCAGAGCTCGTTCCGCTGTTGCTCGAACAGTTTCGTCGTGGCGAAAATCCGGATGGCGTCATCGCGGATTTCGACCGCTTTCTTGCCGGCTTGCGCGCCGGTGGGCGCTTTCTTTCGCTGCTTCGGCAGAATCCGGAACTGCTGCGCTTCGTCGCGCTCATTCTCGGCGTCGCACCGCGTCTCGCCGACATTCTCGCGCAACAGCCGCAGGTCATTGATCCATTGCTCGACCCAACCTTCTTCGGCGCCTTGCCGGACGAAGCGCGGCTCGAAACCGAACTCGCTCAATCGCTCAGAGCATCCGACAGCTACGAGGATTTCCTCGACAATATCCGCCTGTTTGGACAGGAGCATATGTTTCTGATCGGCGCTCGAATCCTGTCGGGCACGGTTTCCGCCGAGCAGGCGGGCCAGGTATTTGCGCGCCTCGCCGACGTCCTGATTCGCTCGCTCCACCGTACCGTCGAGCGACGCTTCGCGGCCATGCATGGCCGCATCCGCGGCCAGGATACGGCGATCCTTGCGCTCGGCCGGCTTGGCGCGCGAGAAATGACAGCGACATCCGATCTCGACCTGATCGTCGTCTATGATTTCGATGCCGAACACCCCAGTTCCGATGGCGAACGGCCGCTTTATGGCGGTCAGTACTTTGCGCGGCTGACGCAGCGGTTGATCAACGCACTCACCACGCCGACCAATCAGGGCGTGCTCTACCATGTCGACATGCGGCTGCGGCCGTCGGGCCGCTCGGGGCCACTGGCGACACAGATCGACGGCTTTGCCAGCTACCAGGATCGTGAGGCCTGGACCTGGGAGCATATGGCGCTTACGCGTGCTCGCGTTGTTTCAACGTCGCCGGAATTTGCAGCACGGATAGAGGCCGTGATCCGCGAAGTGTTGTGCCGAGAACGCGACGCCGACGCGATTGCGGCCGATGTCGTCGAGATGCGCCAAGCCATTGCGGCCGAAAAGGGCGACGCCAACCGCTGGGATCTCAAAAACGCAGCGGGGGCGTTGGTCGACATCGAATTCATCGCGCAGTATCTGCAACTCGTGCATGCTGCGCGCACGCCTGAAATTCTCGATACGTCAACCGCGCGCGTACTCGACAAGGCGTGGCGGCTCGAGTTGCTGCGCGCCGAGGATGCGGAAACATTGCGCCGTGCCGTGCGGCTTTATCACGATCTCACCCAGATTTTACGGTTATGCCTTCCGAGCGAGTTTGATCCGAAAACTGCAAGCGCGGGAGTGCTGGCGTTGCTGGCGCGCGCCGCCGACGTTCCCGATTTCGCCGCGCTCGAGGCGCATATGGCGGAAACGCAAGCGCAGGTGCGTCGTTGTTTTGTGCGCATTCTGGGCAAGGCGCCATGATCTCGTATAGGCTTGCGCCGCGTGTGGGGGGCAAGCCATGGAATTCATTCGTCGCCATTTCCTACAGCTCGCAGGATCGGCAATCGCGAGCCCGCTGTTTCCGTGCGCATCGCGCGCCGAGACCTATCCGGGCCGGCCGGTGCGCGTGATCGTGCCGGTCTCGCCGGGCGGAGCAAACGACACGACGGCGCGTCTGTTTGCGCAAGGACTTTCGGAACATTTGGGCCAGCAGTTCTACGTCGAGAACCAGGTCGGAGCCGGCGGCAACATTGGCATGGGCTTCGTCGCGCGCGCGGCGGCAGACGGCTACACGGTGCTCGGGGCCGGCGGCAATTTTGTCATCAACCCAAGCCTCTACGCCAAAGTCCCCTACGACCCTCGTAAGGATTTTGCGCCGGTGAGTCTCTTATGTTCCTCGCCGCATGTGCTGGCCGTGCACCCGTCGGTGCCTGCCAACAGCGTGAAAGAATTCATCGCGCTGGCAAAAGCCAATCCCGACAAATACAGCTACGCCTCGGCGGGGAGGGGCACGCCGGCGCACCTCGGGGGCGAATTGTTCAAGCTCGCGTTCGGCCTCGATATCACGCATGTGCCATTCGGGGGCGGGGGGCCGGGAATAAACGCGACCATTGGCGGCCATGTGCCGGTTTCCGTCTCGGCGCTGCCGACGGCGCTCCCCTTCGTCAAGGCGGGCACCGTCCGGGGCCTCGCGATGATGAGCGCGAAACGCACCGCGCTGCTCCCCGACGTCCCGACGATGGCGGAGGCGACCGGCACCAATCTCGAAGCGATCATTGTCAGCGGCTTTGTCGTGCCCGCAGCCACGCCGAAAGAGATCATCGATATTCTTCATCGCGGCGTGGTGGCGGCGATCGAAAAACCGGGTTTTCAGGATCGTCTGGCGACACTGGGCTTTGATTCCGTCGCCAGCACACCGGAGGCGTTCGCCGACTGGATCAGTACGGAGCTTGCGAAATGGAACACCGTCATTCGCGACGCCCACATCACGCTGCAATAAAACGAAGGCACTTCATCGCGCTCCAACACCGAACAACTCACGTGCACGGGCGACGATATTTGACGGTGTTTTGTATATTTCGTTGATGAGCGGCACGATGCGGTCCGCGGACATTGGCTGAACTTCCAGATTGATCCGTTTGGCCTCGGCGAGGAATTCCGGATCCTGCATGGTCGCCTCGAAGGCCGTGCGCAACGCTTCCAGCCGGTCTTGCGGCACATCGGGCGGCGCCACGATGGGGCGGCCGTAGCTCCACGGACCGAAAACAAACTTTAACAAGGACCGATCCTCGTCCGTTTTCACCAATTCGAACACATTGGGCACATCCGGAAGATCGGGATGCCTTTCTAGCCCCATCTGGATCGGGACCTTCACCCGGCCGCTCTTGTAGTCGTCCCACACTTCGGCCTTCAGGCTCGAAATGAGCAATCCGCAATAGCCATCGACCTCGCCGCGTGCGGCCGCCAGCCGGACTTCCTTCAATTGCTGATAACCCAGCACGAGGCGCATGTGATAGCCAAGCGTGCTTGCAATAGTCTTGGCGTCAACGGCCGACCCGGAAATCGGACCCGTTGATCCGACAATCATGTCTTTGGCCGCCATATCGGCCAAGCTGTTGATCTTGCCATTCCAGAAGCCGCACGAACTGCTTTCGCGGTTCATACTTCCGATCCAGTTGAACTTCAGCGGATCGAATTTGGCCCGGCCCGGCTCCAGCAACGGCTCGGTGGTGTTCACGGGGTTGATGATCCCGAACACGCTGCCGTCGCGCGGCGCGACATTAGCGAGCCAAGCCGTCGCATTAAGACTGCCCGCCCCGGGCATGTTCTGGATGATGATCGTCGGCGAACCGGGAATGTGCGCAGGCATGTGCCGGATCAAGATGCGCGCGTAGACCTCGAAGGCGCTGCCGGCTGAATAGCCGACAACCATGCGCAACACTTTACCGGCGAAGAATTTCTCTGGTGGCTCCTGCGCATTCGCAGGAGCTGTGACAGAAAGTGCAACTATCAACCAGAACGCCCGCTTTGCGAACAACGCGACTGACGACATTTGCCTTCCTTTGTTTGTGTGACCGCGAACTTGCTCGGCGCAGCGACAATTTAACACGGGCTCGCCGTAATGATCAGCCTGTAGCAGCGGTGGGTGTGGCCGTTTCCACGCGCGGCGCGGCTTTCGGCTCGAGCGGCAGCCGTACCACGACGGTCGTGCCCTTGCCGACGTTGGAGCGGATGCGCATGCGGCCGCCGTGCAACTCCACCAGCGACTTGGCGATGGCGAGACCAAGCCCCGAGCCCTGATGCTTCTTGGTCAACTGGCTCTCAACCTGCTCGAACGGCCGGCCGAGCTTGCGCAGCGCGTCTTTCGGGATGCCGATGCCGGTATCCTCGATGGCGATGGTGACCTCGCCGCCGCGCACGCGCCCGCGCACTTTGACGGTGCCGCGCTCGGGCGTGAACTTCACGGCATTGGAGAGCAGATTGAGCGCAATCTGCTTGATCGAGCGCAGATCGGCCTTGAAGCGAATGTCGGCGGCGATTTCCGACTTGAGCTTGAGCTTCTTGTCGTGAGCGCGGCCCGACACGACCTTGATGCAATCGGCCAGAATGGCATCGAGTTCGACCGGCTCGACGTCGAGCTGGATGCGGCCGGCTTCGATCTTCGACATGTCGAGGATATCGTTGATGACGTCGAGCAGATATTGGCCGCTCTGACGAATGTCGCGCGAATATTCGCTGTATTTTTCCGCGCCCAGCGGGCCGAACATCGCCGATTCCATGATCTCCGAGAAGCCGATGATGGCGTTGAGCGGGGTGCGCAGCTCGTGGCTCATATTGGCGAGGAAACTCGACTTGGCGCGATTGGCTTCCTCCGCGCGGTCCTTTTCTTCGGCGTATTTTCCCGCGAGCTCTGCGAGCAGATCGGTTTGCCGTTCGAGCGCCTGCTGCGAGCCGCGCAGATCGACAATGGTCGCCATCTGCCGCTTTTCGCCGTCCATCAGCTTCTGCTCGTGCAGTTTCAGCGTGGTGATGTCGGTGCCGATCGACACATAGCCACCGTCCTTGGTGCGGCGCTCGCTGATGTGTAGCCACCGCCCGTCGTCAAGCTGCGCCTCGAACGTGCGTGCGCCCGGGGGCTGGGCGTCATCGTTCGGTATCGTCGTGCTGACGACGGGCTTGGCGCTGGACGCAACAACCAATTCATAGGCTGTGCCGGGTTCAACCGCGGCGTCGGGAAGGTCGTGCAGGTCCTGGAAATTGGAATTGCACAGCACCAGGCGATTGTCGGCGTCCCACAGCACGAAGGCTTCGGGAATGGTTTCGATGGCGTCGCGCAAGCCGCAGATCGGCCGCCGCGGTCTTTTCCACCAGGCTTTTCTGTTCGGTCGTGTCGACTACAATGCCGATGAGGTGCAGGCCGGAATCGCCCTCCTGGCGAACGAGTTCGCAACGGGCGCGCAGCCACAGCCAATTGCCGTTGGCGTGGCGCATGCGAAAGGCGTGATCGAACGCCTGTGTCCTGGCATCGGCGAGTGCGGTGGCGATGTCGTAGAGATCGATATCGTCGGGGTGCACCAGCACGTTGACTTCGCCGAAGGTCAGCAGGTCGTTCTTCGGCTCGATGCCGAGAATGTCGAACATCGAATGCGACCAGAACACGCGCCCGCGCGCCAGGTCCCAATCCCACAGCCCGCAGCGGCCGCGATTGAGCGCGGTGTCGATGCGGCTGCGCACCGTATCGTGAATGACGTCGGCTTCGCGCGCACGCGTCGCCTGCCAGTGGAAGGCGAAGCCGAGGATGAGAACAACGAAGCCGGTCGTGGCCGACAACGTAACCGTCAGCGCAGTGGCGGACCGCCATGTCGCAAGCGCGTCGCGCCGTGGCTGCATGACGGCAATGAGCCCTGCCGGGTTTTGCAATGCGCGCACCGTCGCGATGGCCTGAACCCCGTCCGGAAGCGTGATCTCGAGCACTCCAGCGGCGGCGCCGAACGTGGTCAGCGGTTGTGACGGTCCAAGGACGTCGAGAATGCGCCGGCCCTGAGATTCCGGTTCGTGGGGCACTGCCGCGATGATCGTGCCGTCGGCATTGGCGAGCAGGATGCGGCGGCCGCTGCCGACCCAAGCCGGCAAGGCGCGCACGATCGCGTCGGATGTGCGGCGAGCGCCGGGCTTCTCATCTTTCGCAGGACGTTCGATCTGCGCGGCAAGAATGTCGGCGATCGCTTCGATCTGCCAGGTCGCGTCGGCAACGACCTGCCGGCGATAGTCGATCACCTGCACGATAGCGCCGATGCAGCTTGTCAGCAGGAATGCGATGATCAGAACGGGCACCGCGCGCCGCAGCAGCGGCTCGGCAGTGAGCAGCCGCCGGTAGGCGGGATTTGCGATCGATTGAGCCAACCCCTTGATGGAATCGGAACGCGCAGACGCACTCGCCGCTTCGGCGCGCGCCATCGACAGCCTCCGTTCGGATTATCCCCTGACACCCACGATCGGAAGGATGTGCCGCATCTCTCCGAATCACGCGCATAAGAATCGAATCGCGCTGATTTGTCGAGAGTCTGCGAGTCAATTATTCTCCGGCATTACAAACAGATTTATTTCGCTGCGCCGAGGCGCTGTCGCGGTTCAGTGCACCTTCTAAAAGTCTTTAATTACAATGGTCTAAGTGGATTCTTGGACGGCATCAATCAATCGCGGGCCAACGTGCGCCGAACAATGTCGCCGACATCGCGCGACAGTGAAGCCGTCGCCTCAACGCGCTCAAGTGCCGCTTCGGCGCGCGCACGGCGGGTTGATTCGAGCGCGCGCCAGCTTCGGAAGGCACCCATCATGCGCGCGGCGACCTGCGGATTCCTCGGATCGAGCGCGAGCACGATGTCGGCGACAAAATCGTAGCCGGCACCGTCGACGCGATTGAACTGGGTGTGGTTCGCCTGCGCGAAAGCGCCGATCAGAGAGCGGACGCGGTTGGGATTGGCGAGCGAGAACGCCGGGTGCTTGGTCAGCGCACGGACGTGATCCAGCGTCGCGGGCTCCGGGATCGAAGCCTGCAATGCAAGCCACTTGTCGACGATCAATGGATCGTCGGCGTAGCGTTTGTAGAAGTCATCGAGTGCCTGCGCGCGTTCAGGGACATCATGCCGCGCCAGCGCTTCGAGCGCTTCCATGCGGTCGGTCATGTTGTCGGCGGTGTTGTACTGATTGATCGCACGCGCGGTCGCGTCAGGGCGCCGTGTCATCATCAGAAGATCGAGACAGACATTCTTGAGCGCGCGTCGGCCGGCGCTCTCGGCATCGGGGCGATAGGGACCAGGCACGGTCATGCCGCGATAGGTGTCCGCGAGTGCCGGGCCGAGCCGTTCGCCGATCACGGTGCGCAGGTGAGTGCGCGCACCGAAGATGGCGTCCGGATCGACGTCGCGTCCGATTTCGCGGGCAATATCGGCTTCGCCAGGCGGGGTCATCGCCAGGGCGATGAAGGCCGGTTCGAGTGCAGGATCGGCGAGGATGGCCGCGAGCGCGGCGATCAGTCCTTCGTCAATGCTTGCCGGCTCGCCTTTGCGCAGCGCTGCAACGTTGGCGACGAGAAGCGACGACGCGAGCGTCTGCAATGCTTGCCAGCGATTGAACGGATCGGGATCGCGTGCGGCGAGAAAGCGCAAGTCATCGGGAGCGATCGGACACGACAGCTTCACTGGAGCGGAGAAACCGCGATTGAGCGACGGGCGAGGTCGCTCCGCGAGGCCCGTGAAGATGAAGGTCTGGCTCGGCTGCGTCACGGTCACGATGCCGCGTTCGAGCGGTCGGCCGTCGAGCGTGAGCGGCAGATCGCGGCCGTCGCTGCCGACGAGGCCAAGCGCGAGCGGGATGACCATCGGCTCTTTGTGCGGCTGACCGGGTGTCGGCGGTACGGTCTGCGCGATGTCGAGCCGATAGGTGTGCGCACGCGCGTCGTAGCTCGGCGATACCGTCAGTTCCGGCGTGCCCGCCTGGCTGTACCAGCGCATGAACTGCGTCATGTCACGGCCGGATACGTCGGCGAAGCACTGGACGAATTGTTCGACGGTCGCGGCGTCGCCATCGTGGCGCGTGAAATAAAGGTCCATGCCTTCGCGAAACTGCTCCGGTCCGAGCAGCGTCTTGATCATGCGCACAACCTCGGCGCCCTTTTCGTAGACAGTGCTGGTGTAGAAGTTGTTGATCTCCTGATAAGCCTCCGGCCGCACCGGATGGGCGAGGGGCCCGGCATCCTCGACGAACTGGTGCGCGCGCAAGCCGCGAACGTCGCTGATGCGTTCGACCGGTCGCGAGCGCATGTCTGCGGTGAACTCCTGGTCGCGGAAGACCGTCAGCCCTTCCTTCAGGCAAAGCTGAAACCAGTCGCGGCAGGTGATGCGATTGCCGGTCCAGTTGTGGAAATATTCGTGCGCGATGATCGCCTCGATGCGGGTGAAATCGGTGTCGGTCGCGGTCTCGGGCGAACCAAGCACGAATTTGTCGTTGAAAACGTTGAGGCCTTTGTTCTCCATGGCCCCCATGTTGAAGGCGGAGACGGCGACGATCATGAATATATCGAGATCGTATTCGCGCCCGAACGCAGTCTCGTCCCAGCGCATGGCGCGCTTGAGGCTTTCCATGGCGTAGGCGCAGCGATCCTCCTTGCCGGGCTCGACATAGATGTGCAGCGCGACCTTGCGGCCGGACATGGTGGTGAAGCTGTCCGCGACGCGCGCGAGATCGCCTCCGACCAGTGCGAACAGGTAGCAGGGCTTTGGAAACGGATCGTGCCAGACGGCAAAGTGGCGTTGTGTGCCCGGCACGTCGCCATGGGCGGTGAGATTGCCGTTCGAGAGCAGGACGGGCGCCTCGGCTTTGTCGGCTTCGATGCGCGTGGTGTAGACGGCCATCACGTCCGGGCGGTCGGGAAAATAGGTGATGCGGCGAAAGCCCTCCGCCTCGCATTGCGTGCAATAGGTCGCGCCGGCGCGGTAGAGGCCCATGAGCTGGGTGTTTGCGCCAGGGTCGACGAGCGTCTCGATTTCGAGCCGGAACGGCCGGTTGGGCGGCTGCGCGATGGTCAATTTTTCAGGCGTAGCGAGGAAACTTTCGGCCGGCAGCGGCTTGCCGTCGAGCGCGAGCGAGACGAGCTTGAGGTCTTGGCCGTCGAGCACCAGCGGCGCCGGTGCGCCGTCGGTGTTGGGCCTGAGCTTGAGCGTCGCGCGCACTTTCGTCGCGGTCGCATGCAGCGACACGTCGAGATCGACGGTCTCGACCAGCCAGTCGGGCGCTCGATAATCCTGGAGGCGGATGAGGTGGGGCTCTTCGGTGCGCATGGCTGCTTGGTTTAGAGTTTTCGCCGGACAATTGGAAGCATCGCGGTGGCAAGAGTTATGGGGCTCACCGGAGGCGCCGTCATTGTGCCATAGTGCCGTCTGGAATGGGGGCACAGCCGGTGACACATAGGGCGCAATTTCTCGCGGGGGTATTCCTGATCTGCATGTGCGTTCTCATGCTGCAGATCGTGGAGACGCGGCTTCTGTCGGTCATCAGCTTCTATCATCTGGCGTTCTTCGCGATCAGCATGGCGATGTTCGGCATGACCGCTGGCTCGCTGATCGTGTATTTCAACCCGGCGTTGTTTGCACCCGAGCGGCTGTTCGCCAATCTGAGCTGGATCACCGCGGCGTTTGCCGTTGTCGTCGTAGTGTCAGCGGTGGTCCTGATCTCGACCGTAATAGTCGATCCTGCGACAGGCTTTGTGCTGGCGGTGCTGCTTTGGGCCAAAGTGATTGCTGGCGCTTGTGCCGCCCTATGTGTTCGCCGGAATGGCAATCGCGCTGGCACTGACGCGCAGTCCATGGCCGGTCGGGCTTGTTTACGGCTTCGATCTCGCAGGCGCCGCATTCGGATGCCTTGGCGCGCTCGTGCTGATGAGCACGCTCGACGGCGTGTCTGCGATGCTGATGGTTGGCGCGATCGGCGCTGCGGCCTCGTTCGCCTTCACCATCGCTGGCCGCAACGTCCGGCAAGATTACGCTGCCGTCCTGGCTCGGAGTGCTGCAACGTCCCGGGCTGCTCGTCATCGTCATCGCGCTGCTCGCGCTCGGCAACGCGGCCATTCAACCGCACGGTCTGCGCCTTACGGTGGCCAAGGGACAGATCGAGGACATCGGCAATTTCGAGTACGTCAGGTGGAATTCCTATTCCCGTATTGTGGCCGAAAAGACCACGCGAAATTACCCGATGATGTGGGGCGGCTCGCCGAAGGTTCAGTACAGCAATATCGATCAGCGCTACATGAACATCGACGGCGATGCCGGTACGTCCATGTACCGGTTCGGCGGCAACATCGATGATGTTGCGTTTTTGAAATACGACATCACCAGTCTCGCCTATTACATCCGCAATCGTGGACGCTCCGCGGTGATCGGCGTCGGTGGTGGCCGCGATCTGCTGACGGCCTATCTGTTCGGCTTTCGCGATGTGACCGGCGTCGAGCTCAATTCGATCTTCGTCGACCTGTTTGAGCGCCGTTTCCGCGACTTCAATCATCTCGCCGACTTGCCTGGAGTGACCTTCCACGTCGACGAGGCGCGAAGCTGGTTCGCCAGCGCCGGACGCGATGCCGGCTTCGATTTGCTGCAGATGAGCATGGTCGATACCTGGGCGGCGACCGGCGCGGGGGCGTTCTCGCTGTCGGAGAATGGGCTCTACACCGTAGAAGGCTGGCGAAAATTTCTCGGCAGCCTGGCGCCGAACGGCGTGTTCACAGTGTCGCGCTGGTACTCGCCGAAGGATGTCGACGAAACCGGCCGGTTGTTGAGCCTCGCCAAGGCCACGCTTCTCGACATGGGCGTGCCGGATCCGCGGCAGCATCTTGTCCTCGCCGCGTTCGACAACCTGTCGACTCTGATTGTGGGCCGCGCCCCGTTTTCGCCTGAGGACATGGCGCGGCTGCGCGACGTCACCGCGCAAATGGGTTTTTCCATCCTGGTCAGTCCCGACGCACCGGCGGCTTCGGACGTGTTGCAGCAGATCATGGTCGGCGCCCGATATTGCGCGCGCTGCAGGCGCTGTCGGCCAAATTCCATCTTGACGTCTCGCCGCCGACGGACGACCGGCCATTTTTCTTCAATCAGCTGCGCATCACCGATCCGGCGGCAATGATCCGCGCGATGCAGGCGGATTCCGGCGTCGTGAAAGGCAATCTCGGCGCGACAATCGTGCTGCTGATTATTATCGCGCTGTCGTTCGTGCTGGTGATGCTCACCATCGTGGTGCCGGCGCTGCCGTCGGTGCGACGCATACCGCGCCGGTTGATCGGCGCAGGCACGGTCTATTTCCTGCTCATCGGATTTGGCTTCATGTTCGTCGAGATCGGCGTGATCCAGCGGCTGTCGCTGTTTCTTGGGCACCCCGTCTATGGACTGGCGATCGGCCTGTTCGCCATCATCCTGTCGACCGGTGTTGGCAGCCTGCTCAGCGACCGTTTTGCGCTCGTCGGTCCGCACCGCATCATGCTGTGGAGCGGGGCGCTCGCGATCTATCTCGCGGCCCTGCCGTTCTGGCTGCCGCTTTTCGTCGGTACTTTCGAAGCGAATCCAATTGCGAGTCGCGGGATGGTGGCGGTTCGTGATGGTTGCGCCGCTCGGACTGCTCATGGGGTTCGGCTTTCCCGACCGGCATGGCGCTCGTCAACGCGATCGATACAAGGCCTACTCCGTGGTTCTGGGCGATCAACGGCGCGGCCGGCGTGCTGGCGGCGAGCATCGCTGTCGCTGTCAACATCGCGTTTTCGATCAGTACCAGCATCTGGCTCAGCGCGATCTGCTACCTGCTTGCAGGTGGCGCGGCATTCGCGCTGATGAGGGCGTCGCCCTTGGTGCGCAGCACCGTGGCCGCTACGGCCTGAGGCTGCCGCCCGGCTCGGCGTGGCCGATCACGCGCTTGATGGCCGGGAACCGGCCGCGCAGGCCGCGCTCGACAGCGTCCACCATCTCATGCACGTCGCTGACTGCGAGCGAGGGATCGACGTGGCAATGAAAATTGACAATCTCGCCGTTTACAGTCTCGCGCACGCGCACGTCGTGCACCTCGCCGACAAATGCGTATTGCGCCGCAATACCGACCAGCGCATCGCGAACCTCGGCGATACGCGTGGCCGGAGCGTCGCGGCCGGCGAGCCCATCTGACTGCAGCGGCTCGATATGGGTTTCGACCTCGACGTCAGGCCCCAGCTCCTCGCGCACCGCGGTTTCGAGACCGCTGGCGATGTTGTGGGCGGCGCCGAGCCCCAGCGTGCCGTCGACTTCGAGGTCGAGCGACACCGACAATCGTCCCGAAATCGATTGGACGGTGACGTGATGCACCGCAAGCGCACGATTGCGTGCGATCACCATGACGCGATCGAGCACGGTTTCGTCGTCGAGCGCGCGCGGCTCGGTGATGACTGTAACCTCCGCGTTGGGCATTTCGGCACGAACCGCCCGCGCAAGCTGATCCTTCACCGCCGTAACGCGGTCGAGCGGCAGCGTGCGGCTGACTGCCACGTCAATATCGGCGAACAGCACCGCTCCGCCCGGCCGTGCGCGCACGCGCTCGACCGCGACGACGCCGGGCACGTGGCGCGCGATTGCGGCGATGCGATCGCCGGCGCCTTCGGGCGCGGTATCGGTCAAGGTTTCGATGGTGCGGCGGCCCAGCCGCCAGCCTGCAACGCAGATGAATATCGCCACCACGATAGCCGCCGCCGAGTTCTGCCCACGAATAGCCGAACGCCACGCCGCCAAGCCCGGCCAGCACCGCGACCGACGACCACATATCCGAGCTGAAATGCAGCGCATCTGCCTCGAGGGCTTGGCTCGATGTCTCCTCGGCCACACGGGATAGCGTGCGCGCGCGAAAGAAATCGACCACGATCGAGCCGGCGATGATGGCGAAAGCCGCAATGGTGGCCTCGACTGCATGCGCCGCGCCGCCAAGGAGGCGCTGCGCAGCCTCCCAGGTCACGATGGCCGAAAGGATGAACAGCAGCGCCGTCTCGGCGAGCGCCGTGACGCTTTCCACCTTGCCGTGGCCGTAATGGTGCTCCTTGTCGGCCGGCTTGCCGGAGATGCGCACGGCGAAAAAGGTCATGACCGTCGCGGCAAGATCGATCAGGGAATGCGCGGCCTCGGACAGGATGGCGAGCGAGCCGGTGAGCAGGCCGACCGCGCCCTTCGCAACGGTCAGCCCGGCCGACGCGGCAATCGATCCGAGCGCGACCTTTTCCTTGGCGTTCATCAGCGGCCTCTGGCTGCGTCGGGTTAACGAGGGCGGCCGGGAGCGTCAATTCACGATCGTGATGCGGCCCGAGCGCCGCCGATATCGATTTTTGCCGGCTGCCACGCTAAATACGGTCCGTAAACATTCGGAAACGACCATTGCAAGCCGCACATCGCTTCTGCATTGCGCCGATGATGGAATGGACCGATCGGCATTGCCGGTTCTTCCATCGCCTGCTCACGCGCCGCGCACTCATCTATACGGAGATGCTGACCACGGGCGCGGTGCTGCATGGCGACCGCAATCGGCTGCTGGGCTTTGATTCGGCCGAGCACCCGGTCGCCTTGCAGCTTGGCGGCTCAGACCCCCGCGCGCTTGCCGCCTGTGCGCGGATCGCTGCGGATTTCGGCTATGACGAAGTCAATCTCAACGTCGGCTGTCCTTCCGACCGGGTGCAGGAAGGGCGCTTCGGCGCCTGCCTGATGGCGGAGCCGCAACTTGTCGGCGACTGCGTTGCGGCGATGAAGGCCGCCGTTTCAATCCCCATCACGGTGAAGTGCCGTATCGGCATCGACGAACAGGACCCCGAGGAGGCGCTCGGGACGCTGGCCCGCATTGTTGAAGCCGCAGGCGTCCAGGCGCTGATCGTTCACGCGCGCAAGGCCTGGCTTGCCGGATTGTCGCCGAAGGAAAATCGCGAGGTTCCGCCGCTCGATTACGACCGCGTCTTTCGGCTCAAGCTGGCGCACCCGAAGCTTCCGATTGTCCTCAACGGCGGTGTCGCCGACATTGAACAGGCGCGCCATCACCTCGATCGCCTCGACGGCGTCATGATGGGACGCGCTGCGTATCAGGAGCCTTGGCGGCTTCTTGCGGTCGATCCGATGTTGTTCGATGCGCCAGCGCCATTTGCTACGCCAAAGCAGGCGGCCGCCGCCTTGATCCCATACATCGAGCGCGAACTGGCGCGGGGCACGCGCCTGCATGCGATCACGCGCCACCTTCATGGCCTGTTCCGCGCTGTCCCGGGGGCGCGCGCCTATCGCCGGCATCTTGCGACTGCGGCCGTGAAGCCGGGCGCCGGTTCTGACGTGCTGATCGAGGCCCTCGCGCTGGTTCTGGACAGCGCCGACGATTTGGCGCACATCGCCGCGTAGTTCTTGTGGGCCTGTTCCGGCCCAATTCCCCGCGGAGCGAGAATGATTTTCGGAGTGCCGTTCAGCGAGATTTTTTGGCTCGTTGCGGCGATCGTCATCGGCGGCATGGTCACTGGCGTGCTGGCAGGCCTGTTCGGCATTGGCGGTGGCGCGATCATCGTGCCGGTGCTGTATGAGGTCTTCCGCGCGCTGCATGTGCCGGAGGAAGTGCGCATGCAGCTTTGCGTCGGCACCTCGATCGCGATCATCGTGCCGACGACGATCCGCTCCTACCTGACCCATCGCGCCAAGGGTCTCGTGCTTCCGAATGTAATCCGGTTATGGACGGTGCCTGCCGTGATTGGCGTGGCGCTCGGCGCGCTGATCGCGGCATTCGCGCCGGCGGCCGTATTCAAGCTGGCTTTCGTCGTCATCGCGCTGTTCATTGCGACCAAATTTCTCCTCGCCGGCGATCGCTGGAATCTCGGAACCGAATTGCCCGGCCCATTGCCGATGACCGCCTATGGATTTGGCATCGGTCTTGCGGGGTCTTTGATGGGCGTGAGCGGCGGCTCGCTATCCAACATCGTGCTCACGCTTTACGGCAAGCCGATCCACAATGCGGTCGCGACCTCCTCCGGTCTCGGCGTCCCGATAACGATTGTCGGCACGATCGGTTACGCACTCGCGGGTCTCCCGCACCAGTCATTGCTGCCGCCGCTCTCGATCGGCTTCGTGTCCCTGATCGGCGTCGGGATCATGGCGCCGGTGTCGAGTTACATGGCGCCCTATGGCGCCCGCCTTGCTCACAGGTTGTCGCGGCGACGGCTCGAGATTGCGCTGAGCATATTCTTGATTCTCGTATCGCTGCGATTCATCGCCAGCCTGATGTGACCGGCCAATTTCGCACCGGCGATTACGGATAGCCGCGCATCACCAGCCGATCGCCGCGCACTTCCCAGCTTTGCAGCCGGTTGAGGAAGCTCATGCCGAGCAGGCTCGTCTTGAGCTGGCCGGGCTGCGCGATCAGCGCCGGCACCGAGCGCTCGACCAGACCGCCGACCGCAAGGCGGTCGAGCGTCACCGGCGCCGCGCGCGCGCGGCCGTTGGCGGTGTCGATATTCACCGTGTAGGCAAGCACTTCGAGCGGGAGCCCGGCAGCCTTGGCGTCGTCGCGCGTGAGCACAACGCTGCTCGCGCCGGTATCGAGCACCATCGGGACGCGTGCGCCATTGATCTGCGCCGCCACCGAAAAGTCGCCGCCGTTTCCGCGCGCAATCTCGACGGTGCGGGCATGCGTGACAACGCGGCCGGGTATCAATTCGGACAGCACGCGGTCGCCGATGTCGCGGAGCTCGAAACGGTAGGTGTAGCCGAGCGCCAGGATGAGCGCGAGGACGAGCCAGAACGCGGCGGCTTCCAATGCTTTGGCGAAGCGCTCGCGAAACAGCGTGAGCACCGTACCGCCAAGAAAAACAAGCAGAGCAATCTGGTAGGTGAGCGAAGAAAATTGGTGGGTTGTCAGCGCTCCGACCGTGCCGGCGTCATGACGTACGACCAGCACCACGAGCGCAACCAGCAGTCCGGCGAGTAGAATCCACAACAGCAGGCGACTGCGCATAGCGATCATCCCTGCGGCAGCGCTGGCGGGATGGCAGCGTTGCCCATCGCGGCGAGCCGTGGCGGCAGCTCGGCCATGATGCGGGAGCGTTCCTCGTCGGCAAGCGCGATCCAGCGCGCGATCTCGTCGAGCGAACGGCCACATCCGACGCAAAGGCCCGAGGCCGGATGAACGACACAGACGCGAATGCAGGGAGTTTGAAGTCCGGCCATGCTTTGTCCCGGCGGGAATCAGCGAGGAAGATAAGGCGCGCGTCGCGGAAGACAACGCCTGCTCAGCCACCGGCGCCGAACATCGCCTTCTTCTTGCGGCCGGGCATGTCATCGGCCGACGACGACATTTCCGGCTGCGGCTGGATCGGCGGCGCCGGTTCCTTCATCGGCGCGAGCGCCGACATGACTCGTTCCGGCGGGAAGGTCACGATCACCTCGGTGCCGATGCGCAGCTTCGACTTGAGCGAGAACGTGCCGCCGTGCAGGTCGATAAGGTTCTTGGCAATCGGCAGTCCAAGGCCGGCGCCCTGTTCGGCCGACTTGATCGAGTTCGAGCCTTGGCCGAAGGAGGCGAGCACGATCGGGATTTCCTCCTCCGGAATGCCGGGCCCGGTGTCCTTGACGCTCATGTACTGACCGCCGGAAGCGGTCCAACCCACTTTCAGCCAGATTTCGCCACCCTGTGGCGTGAACTTGATGGCGTTGGAGAGGAGGTTCAGGCAGATCTGGCGCACCGCGCGCTCGTCCGCCCATAGACGCGGCATATCCGGCTCGAACATGTCATGGATGGTGATGCCGCGGTTGCCGGCGCGCAGCTTGAGCAGATGGTGGCAGTCCTCGACCACCAGGGCGAGCGACACCGCCTCCTCGTTTAGCTCGTAGCGCCCGGCTTCGATTCGCGACAGATCGAGAATTTCATTGATCAGATTGAGCAGATGCACACCCGAATTATGAATGTCGCCGCAATAGTCCTTGTAGGTCGGCACCGCGTGCGGTCCGAAAATTTCGGCCTTCATCACCTCGGAGAAGCCAAGGATGGCGTTGAGCGGCGTGCGCAGCTCGTGACTCATCTGCGCAAGGAAGCGCGACTTGGCGATGTTGGCGCCCTCGGCGCGGCGGCGCGCCTCATCCGAGATCGATTTCGATTGCTCGAGTTCGCCGATCAGCGCGTCCTTCTCGGCGCGCGCTTCCAGTGTCGCCAACGTCGTTGAGTAGAGCCGATAGGCCAGCAGCGAGAAATAGCCCTCCGCCGTCAGCGCCATGATGGCGAGAATGTAGTCGCGCAATGTCCCGTTGATCGCAAAATCTAGCGTGATCGCCACCGTAACCGGCAAGGTCAGCGCGAACACGGCGACCGGGAGGCTTGACGCCAGCATGCTCGACACCGCGACCAGCAGCAGCATCACGAACAGCATGAAGGTGCCCGACTGCTCGTCGACGCCAATCGGGTGGATGAGGATGAATGTCCATGCCACGCCGAAGAACAGGTCGAGCATGATGAAGCGCAGCCGCCACGAACGGATATTCGATGTGGCGGGCGGCTCGTCCAGGAACTGCTGGCACTTGCGGATGATGACGAGGTGAATAATGAGCGTGCCTGCGGTCCAAACCCCGGCGATGACCGGGCCGATCCATAGGCTCAAAAGCAGGCCGATGGTCCCGACCAGAAGCAGGATCACGAGCGAGGCGGAAAGCCGGTTCTGCGCGAACTGGCGCAACAGCTCATAGTCGAACACCGGCCGCGTGCCGCTGGTCGAGGTGAGGCGGTCGCGGGCCTCGCGCACATGCTGCGCCGCCATACGGCGGCGCTTGGCCGACGTCGGGTCGCCCGGCGAGGCGAGATCGCGCTGTTCGCTGGTCGTGTTCGGCATCGGTACGCGACTAAGGCTCCGAAAATTTGCGCCAAAAGTGGCTCAAATTCCTTAAGACCACGCTTAAGGCTGGCCTAAAGACGGCGGTTAATGGAAAGTGTTTTTTCAGCGCTGTGGCGTTGCTGCGGCGACGTCGCCGCCGAAATGCGGTATGAGGCGATAACCTTGCGCGCTCAGGAAGATAGGCGAGGATGTGGCGATGAAGCTTTATGACTTCGGGCGCGCGCCCAATCCCCGCCGGGTGCGTATCTTTCTGGCCGAAAAGGGCGTCACCATCCCGACGGAACAGGTAAACCTCGGCACCTTGCAGCAGCGCACGCCGCAATATGCTGCGATCAACCCGATGCGGCGGGTTCCGTCTTTGGTGCTCGACGACGGCACCGTGATCACGGAATCGATGGCCATCTGCCGCTATTTCGAGGCGCTCAATCCCGATCCGCCGTTATTCGGACGTGGCGCCCTGCAATGTGCGCTGGTTGAAATGTGGAGCCGACGCGCGGAATTGCATCTGTTGCTTCCGGTCGGGACGGTGTTCCAGCACCTCCACCCGGCGATGAAGCAGATGGTCGATCCGCAAGTGGCGCAATGGGGCGAGGCCAACAAGCCCCGCGTTACCGAATTCCTCAAATTCCTGGACGGCGAGCTGGTGAACCGGCCGTACATTGCCGGCGACGAATTTACGGTGGCGGACATCACCGCGCAGGTGGCCGTCGACTTCATGCGTGTCACCAAGCTCGACGTGCCCGCTGACCTGGCCCATGTCCAGCGCTGGCATGCCGCAGTGTCGGCACGCCCGAGTGCCGCCGCTTAGCCCCTTCGCGTGTGGCGCAAGGGGCCGGAGAATGGCATTGTTGCGCAACGGGAGGATCGCCATGCCGCACCGTTTGCTTTGCACATGCGCTGCGTTCGTTTCCGCCTGCTGGCTCGGTATCGGCGGCGCCTATGCCGAGAACCGCATCGCGCTCGTTATCGGCAATTCGGCCTACCGCAATGTCGAGGCGCTGGCGAACCCCGCGAATGATGCGAGGGCGATGTCGGACCTGCTGCGCTCCGCCGGCTTCGAGGTGGTTGCGGCGCCCGATCTCACCCAGGCCGACATGCGGCAGGTGATCGGCGATTTCGCGGCCGAAGCCGGAAAGAAGGGGCCGGATACGGTCGTGCTCGTGTACTATGCCGGCCACGGCGTTCAGGTCGACGGTGAAAACTTTCTCATCCCGGTCGACATCCATGTCGCGTTCGAATCCGACGTGGCGCTGCAGGCCATGCGGCTCTCCGACCTGATGAACACGCTTGCGACGCTGCCGAGCAAGACGCGCATCGTCATGCTCGATGCCTGCCGCAACAATCCGTTCTCGTCGATCAACAGGACCAATGGCCGCGGACTGTCGATCGTCGATGCACCCGCTGGTTCGATCGTGTCCTATTCAACCTCGCCAGGCGCGATCGCCGAGGATGGCGCTGGCGCCGACAGTCCTTACACGACCGCGCTGCTCACCGTCGCCAAGGAGCCCGGCGTGCCCATCGAGCAGGCGTTCAAGCGCGTACGTCTGTCCGTGCACCAGACGACCGATGGCCGCCAGACGCCGTGGGAAAGCTCGTCGCTGAGCAGCGATTTCTTTTTCTTCCCCACCGGCAGCGGTGCGGGGCCGTCACCGGCGCCGCCAACACCGCAGGGCGCGCAGACGGTTGATACCTGGCGCAAGCAAATCCAGGGCAAGCAGGCCAAAGACGCCTATGAGATCGTGCTGCGCGCCGATACCGTCGAAGCCTACGAGGCGTTTATTGCACTGTACAATTCGCCGCCGTTCGGCCCCCGCGCGCGGGGCCTGTTGGACCGGCGGCGCGAGATGGTGGCCTGGTACATGGCCGTGACCATCAACACGCTGGTGTCTTATCAAGCCTTCCTCGCGAGCTACCCGAACAGCGATCTTGCTGTGACCGCGAAGCGGTTGCTGGAACGCACCCGTAGCCGGTCACTGCTGGCGAATGCGAATCCGGTGCTTCCGGCGAATTTCACGCCGTCGACGCCGACGTGCCAATGCTCGACGCCTCCGACACAACAACAGCAAACCGCTCCCGCGCGGCGCGCCACTGTTACTCCGCCGCCACCACCGCCGCCGCCGCCGTCACCACCACCGACGCTGCGGGCACGCGGTGGACCGCCAACTGAATTCCAGGGCGGGCCGCCTCCCGGACCGCCTGGTCCCCCTGGACCGCCAACGTCGATACGGCGGTCCACCGCCCGATCCGGGCGCGGCGATTTCAACCGGCATCGCGATCGGGATCGGAGCCGCAGCTCTCAGCGGCGCGTTCGGTGGACACGGGCGTGGTGGCGACGGTCCGACGCGTGGCCCGACGGGGCCCCCGACGACGGGTGGTTATCCGGGCGGTGGGACGATGCGCGGCTGTCACAACTGCTGACACGGAACTTGTGGGGCACAGTTTGGGGGATTTATGCGACGGCTCATAGTTGCAACCGGCATGCTGATCGGATGGGCCGTCGCCGCCGCCGCACAGGACAGTGTCTGGAAGGAATACGTCTATCCCGAAGACGATTTCGCCGTCTCCGCACCCGCAGAACCTAAGATGGAAAAGCAGACGATCCGCGTCGTCGGCGGGACGTCATCGGCGCGCATCTATTCAGTGTCGGCCGGCGAGCGCGGCGCCTTCATGGTGTTCGTCTATCTGCGCCACCGGCTCGACCGGCGCAGCGAAAAGGAGGTGCAGGAGCAGGCGCGCGCAGGCGCAGTGCGCTCGGTCAATGGCAAGCTGACCGCGCAATCGGAATCGGCGCTCGGAATCTATCGCGGATCGCAGATCGAACTGGAATCCCAGCATCCGGAAATCACGCGCAAGAACCACCGCATCCGCAACCATTTCTATGTCGTCGGCCGCAGGCTGTATCAGCTCATGGCGATCGCGCCCGCAGGCGAAGCGCTGCCGGCCGATACCGATCGCTGGTTCAAGTCGTTCCGCCTGGTGCGCGGCGCAAGCCGTCACTGATTTCTATTCGAGCAGAGCGATCAGGCTCGACGTATCCCAGCGCCGGCCGCCCATCTTTTGCACCTCGGAATAAAACTGGTCGACAACGGCGGTGACCGGAAGGTGAGCGCCGTTGCGCCGCGCCTCGCTCAGGCAGATGTCGAGATCCTTGCGCATCCAGTCGACGGCGAAACCGAAATCGAACTTGCCCGCCGCCATGGTCTTGTAGCGGTTCTCCATCTGCCACGACTGCGCGGCGCCTTTCGATATGGTGGCGATCAGCTTCTCGACGTCGAGGCCGGCTTTCATGGCGAAGTGCAGGCCTTCCGCCAGACCCTGCACCAGGCCGGCGATGCAAATCTGGTTGACCATCTTGGCGAGCTGGCCCGAACCGGGCGTGCCCATGAGATTGCAGGCGCGCGCATAGGCCGCGATCACCTTCTCGGCGCGCGCGAACGGTTCGGCATCGCCGCCGCACATCACCGTAAGCGCGCCATTCTCGGCGCCGGCCTGGCCGCCCGAGACCGGCGCGTCAACGAAGTCGAAGCCGCGCTTTTTCGCCTCGGCGTGAAGCTCGCGCGCGATTGCGGCGGAAGCAGTGGTGTGATCGACCAGAACCGCGCCCTTCTTCATGCCGGCGAAAGCGCCCTGCGCGCCCAGCATGACCTCGCGCAGATCATTGTCATTGCCGACGCAAGCCATGACGAAGTCCTGGCCTTCCGCGCTCTGCTTCGGCGTCGGCGCACTCTTGCCGCCGTACTGTGCGACCCATTTTTCGGCCTTGGCGGCGGTGCGGTTGTAGACCGTGACCTCGTGCCCACCCTTGTTCCTGAGATGCCCTGCCATCGGGTAACCCATGACGCCAAGCCCGAGAAACGCCACCTTCGCCATTGTGTCCTCCGCGTGCCGCACAGCCGGCCGATCTGATTTGGTGTGGTCTTGCGCCGGCCGATGCCCGGCCGTCAACCGGCCTGGACGTTGACCGCTGCTACGGCGGGTCTATCTAGGGAGTGTTCGGCCGCGGCTTGAGCCGCGCGCAAGGAGATCGTCATGGCCGTGTTGAAGGACGACGTTCTGGTCGCGCTTGCCAAGGTCGCGAGCCCGGACGGATCACCGTTGACCGAAACGGGCACGGTGTCCGACATCGTTGCCAGCGACGGCAAGGTGTTCTTCTCGATTTCGGTCGATGCTGACGCGGTGCCGCAATGGGAGCCGGTACGAAAGCGCGCCGAAGAGGCCGTGCGTGCCATGCCGGGCGTCAAATCGGTGATGGTTGCGCTTACGGCGGAGCGTGCCGGTGGCGGCACTGGATCGTCACCGCGGCCGCAGCAGCCGCCGGCGCGGCCGCGCCCGCAACAGCCGGCCGGGCAGGGGCCGTCCGGAATTCCCAATGTTGAGGCCATCATTGCCGTCGCATCAGGCAAGGGCGGCGTCGGCAAGTCGACCACGGCAGTCAATCTGGCGCTCGGCTTGCGCGACCTCGGGCTCAAGGTCGGAATTCTCGACGCCGATATTTACGGGCCATCGATGCCGAAGCTGCTCGCCATCAAGGAGCGGCCGCAGACGGCGGGCGGCACGCGGCTCAAACCCATCATGCGCTACGGTCTCACCGCGATGTCGATCGGCTTCCTCATCGAGGAGGAGACGCCGATGATCTGGCGCGGGCCGATGGTGATGTCGGCGCTGACCCAGATGCTGCGCGAGGTCGAGTGGGGCACGCTCGACGTCATGGTGGTCGACATGCCGCCCGGCACCGGCGACGCCCAACTCACCATGGCGCAGCAGGTGCCGCTCAAGGGCGCCGTCATCGTCTCGACCCCGCAAGACCTCGCGCTGATCGACGCGCGGCGCGGCATCGCCATGTTTCGCCGCGTCAACGTGCCGGTGCTCGGCATCGTCGAGAACATGAGCTATTTCCAGTGCCCGCAATGCGGCACGCGCTCGGATATTTTCGGCCACGGCGGCGCACGCCACGAGGCCGAGCGCCAAGGTGTGCCGTTCCTCGGCGAGGTGCCGTTGCACATGGATATTCGCGAAAAGTCGGACGCCGGCTTGCCGGTCGTCGCCACCGAGCCTGATGGGCCGCACGCCAAAATCTACCGCGACATTGCCGCGCGTGTGCGCGATCAGCTCAAGATCGCGAGCCGGCCTGCGCCGAAGATCGTCATCGAGGCCTAGACGGCCGAATACGCTTCAATTTCCCTTGCGTGAATGACGTGCCGCGACCCTTGGTCCCGGCGTTTGCGCTTTTCGCGGCTCTACATCCATCCTAAGATCGGCCTGATGCCCGCCGGGAGGGCACGTATTGACCCAAAATGGGCTTCCTCCCGAAACGGTAAAACCGGAGGATACGCCATGAAACGTCGTCAATTCTTGCAATCGGCGGGCGTCGGGCTCGCCGCAACTGCGATCGCAAAGCCGGCCATCGCGCAGTCGATGCCGGAACTCAAGTGGCGCTGCACCACGAGCTGGCCGAAGTCGCTCGACGTGCCATACAGCGCGGCGGAAACGATCTCGAAATACGTCGCCGAGGCGACCGATAATAAATTCCAGATCCAGGCGTTCGCCGGCGGCGAAATCGTTCCGGCGCTGCAGGCGGTCGACGCGGTGACCAACGGCACCGTCGAGATGTGCCATACCGCCGGCTATTACTTCATCGGCAAGGATCCGACTTTCGCGCTCTACTGCTCGGTTCCGTTCGGTCTGAATTCGCGCCAGCAAAATGCCTGGTTCCAGGATCACGGCGGCCAGGACATGCTCAATGAGTTCGGCAAGAAATTCAAACTCTACGGCATCTCCGGCGGCAATACCGGCACGCAGATGGGCGGCTGGTTCCGCAAGGAGATCAAGACGGTCGAGGACTTCAAGGGCCTCAAGATGCGGATCGGCGGCTGGGCCGGCAAGACGCTGTCCAAGCTCGGCATCGTTCCGCAGCAGATCGCCGGCGGCGACATCTATCCGGCGCTGGAAAAGGGCACCATCGACGCCACCGAGTGGGTCGGTCCCTACGACGACGAGAAGCTCGGTTTCTACAAGGTTGCGAAGTACTACTACTATCCGGGCTGGTGGGAAGGTGGCACGGCGCTCCACTTCTACATCAATACCGACAAGTGGGACGCGCTGCCGAAGGCGTACAAGTCGCTGCTCACGATTGCGGCCGGATACGCCAACATGGACGTGCAGGCGCGATACGACGCGCGCAATCCGCAGGCGCTCAAGCGGCTGGTCGCAGGTGGCGCGGTGCTGAAGCCCGTTCAGCCCAGCCGATCATGGAAGTCCTGTCTCAAGGCGTCCAATGAGGTCAACGCCGAGACTTCCGCCACCAATCCGGACTTCAAGAAAATCCTGGACTTCGCAAATGGCGTTCCGCAACGACGAAAATCTGTGGTGGCAGGTGGCGGAATATACATACGAGAGCTTCATGATCCGCAGTCGCCCGAAAGGGTGAGCCGAAGATTTGCACGCGAAGTCAAAACCCCGGAGCTTCGGCTCCGGGGTCTTTTTATTGGTGCGCGGCGCTGGCGCTATTTGATATCCGGCGGCTGACTGAAGTCGAGCGGCGGCAGGTCGAGCTGCGGAATTTCAATCTTCACCTTGTTGGGATCGATATCCGATGCAGCGCCTTTGTAGTGCATGACCATGGCGGGGAACAGGATCACCAGCAGCACCATGATCACCTGAATGACGACGAACGGCATCGCGCCCCAATAAATTTGTCCAGTCGTTACCGGTGCGGTCTGCTTGCCGGTGACCCGGTCGATGAAGGGTTCCCGCGGCGCCACCGAGCGCAGATAGAACAGGGCGAAGCCGAACGGCGGATGCATGAACGATGTCTGGATGTTGACGCCGAGGATGACACCGAACCAGATCAGGTCGATGCCGAGATGCTCCGCCGCCGGCCCGAGCAGCGGAATGACGATGAAGGCGAGCTCGAAAAAATCGAGGAAGAACGCAAGCACGAACACGAATGCATTGACGAAGATCAGAAAGCCGATCTGGCCGCCCGGCAGACGATGTGAGCATGTTCTCGACCCAGATGTGCCCGCTGACGCCGTAGAATATCAGCGAGAATACCCGCGCGCCGATCAGGATGAAGATCACGAAGGCCGAAAGCTTCGCGGTGGATTCGGATTGCCTGACGGACCAGGTCCCAGGTCAAGCGCCGTTTGAGTGCGCCGAGAATGAGCGCGCCGCTCGCGCCCATGGCGCCGCCTTCGGTCGGCGTAGCGACGCCGATGAAGATGGTGCCGAGCACGAGGAAGATCAGGAACAGCGGTGGCACCATGACGAAGGTGGTCTGTTGCGCAATGCGCGACAGAAATCGGAATCCGATGAGCCGGTCCACGATCCAGTTCACGATCGCGACGGCGAACGCGAACAGCATGCCGAAGAACATGGTCAGCACGACGAAGTCGGCGCCATGGGTATCGGAGTCGCGCATCATGTACCAGCCGAACACCGCGCTCGCGACCGCCAGTACAAGCAACGACCACAGTCCTCGGCTGCCGTCTGTCTCGCGGAAGCCGACGCTTCCGCCGGCAGGCCGGGCGTTGCCTTCGGAAACAGGATGGTGACAATGAAAATGTAGACTGCGTATAGACCCGCCAGCGCGATGCCGGGGATGAAAGCGCCCTCGTACATGTCGCCGACCGATTTGCCGAGCTGATCGGCCATGACGATCAGCACGAGCGAGGGCGGAATGATCTGCGCCAGCGTGCCGGAGGCGGCGATGACGCCGGTGGCGACGCGCCGGTCATAGCCGTAGCGCAGCATGATTGGCAGCGAGATCAGTCCCATCGAAATGACCGAAGCGGCAACGACTCCGGTCGTGGCGGCCAGCAGCGCGCCCACGAAGACGACCGCATAGGCAAGACCGCCGCGCACCGTGCCGAACAATTGCCCGATCGTGTCGAGCAGATCCTCGGCCATGCCGGAGCGTTCGAGCACCAGCCCCATGAAGGTGAAGAACGGGATCGCGAGCAGCGTGTCGTTGCTCATTACGCCGTAGATGCGCTCGGGCAAGCGCCTGCAGGAAATCCGGCTGGAACTGACCGAGCCCGATGCCGATCAACGCGAACAGGAGCCCGACGGCGCCGAGCGAGAATGCCGCCGGATAGCCGAGCAGCAAGAACAACACCAGCGCCGCGAACATGATCGGCGCCATGTTTTGAATGATAAATGCTTCCATATCGAGCCCCAGGACCGCCGCTGCCGTCAAGGTTTTTCCATGGCCTCGACGATTGTTCGACTTCGGCCTCGAGCAGCGTGCACCTGCGTTTCATGCGGATCCGGAATGAGACCGCGGATGACGGCAATGCGTTTGATCAATTCGGAAATGCCTTGAGCCAGCAACATCGCGAAGCCGATCATGATCAGTGCTTTGGATGGCCATTGCGGCAGGCCGCCGGCATTGCCGGATTGCTCGTTGATCTCGTACGAGCGCATGAAAAACGGAATGCCTGTTATGACCATGATGATCGTGAGCGGCAGCAGAGAACAGGGTGTGACCGACGACCTCGATGGTGTTGCGCAACCACTTCGGCATCAGGTTGTTCACGATGTCGATGCGGATGTGCTCGTTATCGAGCAGCGTCCACGGTGCGCACAGCAGAAACACCGCGCTGAACAGCACCCATTGCAACTCGAGCCAGGAGTTCGACGATACGTCGAATATCTTGCGCACCGTCGCGTTGCTGGCCGAAACGGCAACGGCGAGAAGGATCAGCCACGCGCACCAGCGGCCGATTGACGTATTGGCCGCGTCGATGACGCGGCTCAGTCTGAGAAGCACTTGCACGTTTCGTCCCCTTGCGACCGGCGTGCCGCCGGCCACCTTCGCCGCCCCGTTCGACCGACGCTCCCGAGCCGGTCACGGCTCCCCGCAAGCTAATTCAGACCGTCCGCGGACCGTCAAGCGCGGCTCCTGTGGGCTCCGAGCCCGCAACAGGGTTAACGAGCGGTTTACTAGCCTCACCCTAGAATGCACGGGGATCGGCCGGCACGCGGCGGCGGCATATCGTGGCGCCGCGGCGTGTCTTATTGGGCGCCAGGGATGGGCATGCATCGCTTGACGATTGCAGAGCGTCTGCTCGGCGGTGCGCTGCTGCCGCTGGTCGGCCTTGTTGCGCTGCAATTCGTCGATTCCCTCGGAATGAACCTGGGCGCCGTCCCGTCGCTCGTCGCCGGACTGGTGGTGATTGCGCTGGTCGGCGTGATGGTGCTGCGCGTCGCCCGCTCCGCCTCGGGCGCGCTCGACGAGGCGGCGGAGACGATGGAGGCGGTTGCGCGCACGGAATTCGACCTCGCGCCTGACCTCACCGCGCAACCGCGCAGCGAAGTCGAACGCGTTCTGGCCGCCGCAGATCGGCTCGCCAACGTGATGCGCGAGCGCCAGCGGCGCGAGATCGTCCTGCTCGATGCCGAGCGCAAATGGCGGACCGAACGCCGCGACAACCTCGCCAACATGGCGAACGAGGTCGATGCCGCGGCCCAGGACGGCCTGCAGCCGATCGTCGAAGGCTCGGCGGTGCTGCTGGCGAAAGCCGAGGACATGCGCAGTTCACTCGACGCGGTGCGCGCGGCCTCGGACGAGACGGCAAACGCCGCGAACACGTCGTTGGATTTGAACAATAGCGCCACCCAGCTCTCCGAGCAGGTGATCGTCGCCATCGGCGCCATCGCCGAGCAGGTGTCGCGCGGATCGGCGACCGGCCGCGACGCCGTCGTGCGCGCCAACGCGGCACGCGCCACCATCGATGCGCTTGCCAAGTCGGCCAACGACATCGGTGAGATCGTGGGCGTGATCAGCGCGATCGCCGAGCAAACCAATCTGCTCGCGCTCAACGCAACGATTGAAGCCGCCCGCGCCGGCGAGGCGGGGCGTGGGTTCTCCGTTGTCGCCTCCGAGGTCAAGTCGCTGGCGACGCAGACCGGCCGCTCGACCGGCCAGATCGGCGCCAAGATCGCCGAAATCCAGGGCACCACGAAGCAGGCAGTCGATGCCCTCGCGCACGTCGCCGAAGCCATCGACCGGCTGTCGGAAATGACGAATTCCATCGCGGTTGCGATGGAGCAGCAGCGCACGGCCACTCACGGGTTGTCATCGAATGTGCGCGAGACCAACGCCGCGGTATCGGACGTCGCCGGCCGCATGGCGGAGATTGCCGCCATGGTGGCGCGATCGAGCGCCAACGCCAGCGAGGTTGCCGATGTCGCAATCGATATGCGGCGCATTTCGGAACTGGTTCGCGGCGATATTCCAGCGCTGGTGCGCAAGTCGGTGCGCGCCGATCTGCGCGAGTATCCGCGTTATGACATTGTGCTGAGCGCGACAGTCGAGACCGCCGGCCACCAGGAAATCGCACGCGTGTTCGACATCGGCGAGGGCGGCGCACGCGTCGAGCGCCTCGCATGGCTTGCCCTTGGCGATACCGTGACGCTGAATTTTCAGGGTCTGCATCCCGTCGCCGGGACGCTCGTCCGCGATGCCGGCGACAGCTATGGCGTTCGGTTCCAGCCGTCCAATCTCAAGCCCGACGAGGTGCGCCACCTCATTGCGCTGGCGTGACGCTCAACCGCCGGTGACGCTCATATGGCGGGATAAAGCCGGCCGTTTGTGGCGGCGATCGATGATAAAATCGTGCCCTTTGGGCTTGCGTGCGATGGCCTCGTCAATGGCGGCGTAGACGAGGTCGTTGCCCTCCGATGCGCGCAATGGCTTGCGCAGATCGGCGGCGTCTTCCTGGCCGAGGCACATGTAGAGCGTGCCGGTACAGGTGATCCGCACGCGATTGCAGGATTCGCAGAAATTGTGCGTCATCGGGGTGATGAAGCCGAGCCGCCCGCCGGTTTCGGCGACGCGCACATAGCGCGCGGGCCCGCCGGTGTTGAAGTCGATGTCTTCGAGGCTGTAGCGCTCGGCCAGCCGCGCCCGCACGATCGACAGCGGCAGATATTGTTCGAGCCGGCCTTCGCCGATCTCGCCGAGCGGCATGACCTCGATCAAGGTCAAATCCATGCCGCGGCCGTGCGCCCACCGCACCAGTTCGCCAAGCTCGTCCTCGTTGACGCCCTTGAGTGCGACGGTGTTGATCTTCACCTTCAGACCAGCCGCCTGCGCGGCGTCTATCCCGGCAAGCACCTGGCCGAGATCGCCCCAGCGCGTGACGGTGCGGAATTTATCGGCGTCGAGCGTGTCGAGCGAAACGTTGATGCGCTCGACACCATGCGCTTTGAGCTCGGCCGCATATTTGGCCAATTGCGAGCCGTTGGTCGTAAGCGTCAACTCGTCAAGCAGACCGGATCGCAGGTGACGCGAAAGCGAGCCGACGAGCGTCATGATGCCCCGCCGGACCAGAGGCTCACCGCCCGTCAGGCGAAGCTTGCGCACGCCGCGCGCGACGAAAGCGGAACACAGCCGGTCGAGTTCCTCGAGCGTCAGCAGGTCGGCTTTCGGCAGAAAACTCATGTTCTCCGCCATGCAGTAGACGCAGCGGAAATCGCACCGGTCGGTGACCGAGACCCGTAAATAGCTGATGGCGCGGCCGAACGGATCGATCAGCGCTGGTCCACCTGCGGTGTGATCAAGATCGGGCGCTTGCATGACGTCCATTACATCGTCCACGGGCACAAATTGTCAGGTGCGGAACGTTTCGCGATCCCTGCACCCCTTAAGTAGTTACAAAGTGTGCCGGAATAAACCCCTTGGGTCCAGAACCCGCACCGCGAGCGCCGCCAGCGCCCGCAATGAATCATCGCGCTGGCGGGGCAGGGAAGGGAGAATTCTGCGGCTGAGGCGAGGTTGGCCGGGCCGCTGTTTTCGGTTTCGGAGCCGGCTTGCGCTTGGCTGCCGGCGCCGGAGATGGCGCGGGCGCAGACCCCCGCTCAAGCGTCGCTATAACGGGATTGGGTGAAAAATCGGTTGGGTAAACGGTCCCAACTTCCTCCGTCCGTTCATACATCTCATAGTGGAACGTGGCCGGAAGCCAGGTCACCGGAAAATTTTGCGAATAATAGCCATCGAGCGCGACAGTCACGTTGGTGTTCGTCATCGGTAGTCGCATTTCGCACGGCGTGCGACAGGATTGGCCTCCTGGCGCCGATGCGAGCGCGCCGGGCGGCTCGGATTTGATATGCAGTGTCGCTTGCCCTGCCGCCGACGGCTTCGTCGTCATGAACATATCGCCCGTTGACGACGATGCGGAACATCCCGCCAAAACCAAGCTTGAACCGAGAGCACAAAAAACCACGCTGCGATACATTCCAGAACTCCGTTGCTTGCGGCGAACGTAAAGCCGCGATCCCTCGCGGTAAAGGGTCATGGCCTGCAAGTTGACGATTGCCCGTTTGCGTGACTGTCGGGCGTCAGCGCGCCTGCGGCGGCGGGAAGGAAGGCGGCGGTGGAAATGGCGACGCCGCCGACGGTTGGGCTTGGGCGGGAGGGGGCGGGAAAGGCTGTGACGAACCGGCTTGGCCGGGCGGTGCTGCGCCGCTGGATGCGGTCTTAGGCTTTGCCGCGGCCTTGTGCTGCTTCTTCGGTGGCGGTGGCTTGGGCGGCGGGGGCGCCGGCTGCAGCGCCGCTTCGACGGGATTGGGTGCGAATTTCGGCGGGTCGCTGTCGTACGTCATCTCGGAGCGCTCGCCCGACTGCTGCACCTGGACCGGCACGGTTTGGGGCAAATATCCATTCATGGCAAACGTCACGGATTGGGGCGCCAGCGGCACTGCGAGCGCGCACGGCGTTCGGCAGCCCTGATTTTGCGCCGTTTTCACCTCGGCACCAGGCGGCTCGGATTCAAATTGCAAAGTCTGGAGCGGTGGCGCCGGCGACTTGAACTTCAACCAATCCGGGGCCGACGATGTCGATCCCGAGCATCCGGCAAGCGCAAGCGCCCCGGCCGCGGCGATGATCCGTACACGACACATGATCGTCTCCGTCCGCTCCAACAAGCCTAGGACCGCTACCTTGGCCCGGTAAAGGGCTGTTTGGCGCACCGGCTGCGGGGCTTCAGGACGGGGTCCCGGCGCGGAGATTGATTGGCAACCCGCGATCTTCCGCAGCGCGCCATCCCCTGGCGACGGTAAGATCGAAAATCGCCTCGGGCAAATGTTCAAAGGAGCTGACGATACGATCCGGCGCCAATGTAACGATAGGGACGTCAGTATAGCCAAAATCCACCGCAATAACGGGAAGATTGGCGGCACGCGCTGTCCGAATATCGGTGCCGGAATCGCCGATCATGACGGCGCGTTCGGGGTTGCCACCCGCGCGCACGATTGTCTGCCGTAGCATTTCGGGGTTGGGCTTCTGCACGCCGAACGTATCCTGGCCGCAGATCGACGCGAAACGCGGCGCCAGCCCGAGCGCATTCAACAGCCGCACCGCGAGCCATTCGAGTTTGTTGGTACATACGGCCAGCCGGTAACCCTCTGCCGCGAGCCGGTCCAGCGCCGTCTCCAGATGCGGAAACGGTCGCGACCGATCGGCAATATGGGCGGCATAGTGGTCGATGAAGGCGGCAAACATCCGGTCGATTTCCGGCTTGGACGCGTTGCGTCCTTCCGCCGTCATGGCACGCTCGATCATGCCGCGGGCGCCGCCGCCAATCATCGCCCGCGCGGACTCGAAGGGGACGGCGGGCAGGCCTTCACGCGCCAGAATGATGTTGAGCGTGTCGACCAGGTCGGGGGCGGTGTCGATGAGCGTGCCGTCGAGATCGAATACGATAGTGGGCATGGTGGCGGACATGGTCGATCGCTAGCGGGCGAATGTCCGGAAAGCAAGGTTTGCGGCTGCTTTTCAGCTAGGCGCGCGTTCGGAACGAGGCTAGAAAAGCCGCGACCACCGCAAATCATCAGCCGGCCGGACGCGTATGAATCTCGACGCCTACAAGCGCGAAGCCGCTGCCCGTGCGATCGAATACGTTCGTCCAGGAATGCGGCTCGGTCTCGGCACCGGCTCGACCGCCAGCCATTTCGTCGAGCTTTTGGCCGAGCGCGTACGCGCCGGCCTCGACATCGTGGCCGTTCCGACCTCGGAGGCGACGCGCGCCCACGCCGAGAGGCTGGGCATTGCCCTGACAACGCTGGACGCAACGCCCGAGCTCGACCTGACTGTCGACGGTGCCGACGAAATCGCGCCGGATCTGAGCCTGATCAAGGGCGGCGGCGGCGCCTTGCTGCGCGAGAAAATCGTCGCGTCGGCGTCCGCGCGCATGATCGTCATTGCAGACGAGTCGAAGTGGGTCGCCATGCTTGGCCGTTTCCCCCTGCCGATCGAAATTGTACCGTTCGGCGTTGCGGCCATCAGGCGCGGGGTCGATACGGTCCTGGCCGCCGCCGGCTGCCCGGGCCCGACGACACTGCGGAAGGGCAATGACGGCCATGCTTTGGTCACGGATGGCGGCCACTGGCTGCTCGATGCCGCATTGCAACGGATCGCCGACCCGCAAGCGCTTGCCGCAAAGCTGTCGGCGGTGCCCGGTGTGATGGAGCACGGCTTGTTCATTGGGCTCGCGCAGACGGCTATTCTGGCGGGACCGGACGGGGTACGCGTCGTCGAGCGGCCCTGATCGTCAGCATGGAGAGGAGTGGGTTCATGTTCGCCACCATCGCCGCGCGCAATCTGATTGTCGCGCTGATCGCGCTTGTCGTCGTTGCCGTCGCTGTGCCGGCCCGGGCCCAGAACCCGTCTCCGGCTTCGCTTCTCATCGCCAAGCAGATCGTCGAGATAAAAGGGGTGCGCAACATGTTCGACCCGATGGTGCGCGGCGTGGTCGAAAAGGCGAAGGCCATGTTCATGCAGACCAATTTCAATCTGGCCAAGGACCTCAATGATATCGCGGCCATCCTGCATAAGGATTACGATTCTCGCTCGGCCGAAGTCGTCGACCAAACGGCGCGCATTTACGCCAGCCATTTCACCGAGCCCGAATTGAAGGAATTGCTCAAGTTCTACCAGTCGCCGGTCGGCAAAAAAATGATAACCGAAGAACCGAAGGCGCTCGACCAGAGCATGGCGGATGCCGCCAAGTATGCGGATGATCTCTCCGGCACCGTCATCGAAAGATTCCGCACCGAAATGAAGAAACGCGGCCACGACCTCTAGCTCTCGCGCGCTGACACAGCCGACGACCCATCAAAGCGGAGCAGGACATGGCCGACCGCGACGTCGATTTGTTCGTGATCGGAGGCGGATCGGGCGGCGTGCGTGCGGCGCGCATCGCGGCCGGCCACGGCGCACGCGTGATGGTGGCCGAGGAGTATCGCCTCGGCGGCACCTGCGTGATCCGCGGCTGCGTGCCGAAGAAGCTCCTGGTCTATGCCGCGCGCTTTCGCGGCGAATTCGAGGATGCCGCCGGCTTCGGCTGGACCGTGCCGGAGCCTTCGTTCGACTGGCCGACGCTGATCGCCAACAAGGACCGCGAGATCGCGCGTCTGGAGGCGGCCTATACGTCGACACTGCAAAGGGCCGGCGTCACCATCGTCAAAAGCCGGGCGGTTCTGGACGACGCCCATACCGTTCGTCTGACAAATGACGGTGAGCGTGTCCGCGCCGCGCACATCCTCATCGCCACGGGCGGCGCGCCGAGCCTGGGCGAAAACATTCCGGGTATCGAGCACGTCATCACGTCGAACGAGGCATTCCATTTGCCGAAGCTTGCCGCGCCACGTCGTGGTGCAGGGCGGAGGCTTCATCGCCGTCGAATTTGCCTGCATCTTTGCCGGGCTCGGCGCCCAGGTCACACTGATCTATCGTGGCGAGAACATCCTGCGCGGCTTTGACGACGAAGTGCGCCGCCATTTGCGCGTGGAGATGGAGAAGCACGGCATCAAGGTCATAACCGGCTGCACGGTGGCGGCCGTCGAACAAAGCCGAGCGCATTACTCGGTGCATCTTTCGGGCGGCAACGCGCTGACGGCCGATTGCGTCATGTTCGCGATCGGACGCAATCCGAGCGTCACCGGCATGGGGCTGGAAGCCGCGGGTGTGAAGGTCGCCAAAAAAGGCGGCATCGAAGTCGACAAATATTCGCGGACTTCGGTTCCGCACATCTACGCGGTCGGCGACGTGACCAACCGCGTGAACCTCACGCCCGTTGCCATACGCGAAGGTCACGCCTTTGCCGATACGGTGTTTGGCGGCAAGCCGACCGCGGTCGATCATGCCAACGTGCCAAGTGCGGTGTTCGCCGAGCCCGAACTCGCCGTCGTCGGACTGACCGAAACGCAAGCGCGGGAACAACTCGCCCAGACCGACATCTACAAGACGATGTTCAAGCCCTTGAAGGCGACGCTGTCGGGCCGTGACACCACGGTGCTGCTCAAGCTCGTTGTCGATGGCATGAGCGACCGGGTGGTCGGCTGCCACATCGTCGGCGAGGGCGCGGCCGAGATGATCCAGCTTGCCGCCATCGCGGTGAGGATGAAGGCGACCAAGGCCGACTTCGATGCCACCATGGCGCTGCATCCGACGGCCGCGGAGGAGTTGGTCACGATGCGGCAGCGCAGCGCGACCTACGCCCGCCAGGCCGCGGAATAGCGTCATCGTCGAGACCGGGTGACGCGGCTTTCTCGCCGTCATCTCAAGCCTTTATTTCGATTTTTTGAAGCTTGTGGTATCGAAGCGGGCCGCTCGTGTATAAGGCGGCCCACAATCGCGGCGACGGGGGACGCCGCGCGGAGATTGCGTGATGTCGAAACGTTGGACCCCGGAGAGCTGGCGCTCCAAGCCGATCCTGCAGGTGCCGGATTATCCGGACGCGCAGGCGCTCGCCGATGTCGAAAAGCAGCTTGCGACCTTCCCGCCGCTCGTTTTCGCGGGTGAGGCGCGCAATCTGAAGCGTCAACTGGCCAAGGTGGCGGCGGGCGAGGCCTTCCTGCTGCAGGGCGGCGATTGCGCCGAAAGCTTTGCCGAGCACGGCGCCAACAATATTCGCGACTTCTTTCGCGTGTTCCTGCAGATGGCCGTGGTCTTGACCTACGCGGCGGCGTCGCCGGTGGTGAAGGTCGGCCGCGTCGCCGGGCAATTCGCAAAACCGCGCACGTCGCCGACCGAAAAGCGCGACGGCGTCGAGCTGCCGGTCTATCGCGGCGACATCATCAACGGCACGGAATTCTCGCGCGCATCCCGCACTCCCGACCCGCGCCGGCAGTTGGAGGCCTATCGCCAGTCGGCGGCGACGCTCAATTTGCTTCGCGCGTTCGCCAACGGCGGCTACGCCAATCTCGCCAACGCGCATCAATGGATGCTCACATTCGTCAAGGACTCGCCGCAGTCGAAGCGTTACCAGGAACTCGCCAACCACATCACCGAAGCGCTCGGCTTCATGCGCGCCTGCGGCATCGATCCGGAGCTGCACACGGAGCTGCGCACGACCGAATTCTTCACCAGCCACGAGGCGCTGCTGCTCGGCTTCGAGCAGGCCTTCACCCGCGTCGATTCAACGACAGGCGACTGGTACTGCACCTCCGGACACATGGTCTGGGTCGGCGACCGCACCCGGCAGGCCGACCACGCCCATGTCGAGTACTGCCGCGGCATCAAGAATCCGCTTGGCCTCAAGACCGGGCCGTCGCAGAAGCCCGACGAATTGCTCAAGCTGATCGACATCCTCAATCCGGAAAACGAGCCAGGCCGGATGACGCTGATCTGCCGCGTCGGCGCCGACAAGGCCGCCGAGTTGCTGCCGCCGCTGGTGCGCGCGGTGAAGCGGGAAGGGCGCGCGGTGGTGTGGTCGTGCGATCCGATGCACGGCAACACGATCACCGCGGCGTCGGGCTACAAGACGCGTCCGTTCGACCAGATCCTCAAGGAGGTGCGCGCGTTTTTCCAGGTGTGCGCCGCCGAGGGCGTCTATGCCGGCGGTGTGCATCTTGAAATGACCGGCCAGGATGTCACCGAATGCACCGGCGGCGCGCGCGCCATCAGCGATGAGGACCTCAACGACCGTTACCACACGGTCTGCGATCCGCGTCTCAATGCCGAGCAGTCGATCGACCTCGCGTTCCTGCTCGCCGATCTCCTCAAGACCGAGCGCGCCGGCAAGGCGAAGCCGTTGCCGGCGGTCGCAGGATTGTAATTTTCGCAAGATTGCGCGCCGTCCTCAGCGCCTCATCGTGGTAAACGAACGGCTTTTTTCGCCGTGCCAGTATCGCTGCGTACGGCGGCCGTTAACGATGTATCGGCGCATCCATCTGAAATGCGCCTGCATTGGCGCGCCGCCCCGGCGGCTTTATTCGATCATTTACAACGCGCGGACTTTGCCGATCGGGCGCGCGCCGTCCGTAAAGGAATCGAAAACAATTCGATTCAAACTTGCGCCATCGGAACAACAACAAAGCCGATGGGGCAGGCAGTGGCGCAGCGCGCGGGTTGGAATTTTGCAGTCGCGATCGCAATCGCGGTGGCCACAGCGCCGATGCCGGCCGCTGCGGCCGACAAGCCGCTCATCCCGCCGCTCCTTACAAAGGCAGCGCCGGTGCCGGATGTCGGATATTTCGCGCCACAGCCGGCGCCGGCCTATCAGCTCGACTTCGCCGCACGCTATTGGTACGGCAACAGCAAGACCTCCAAGAATTTGTACGACCTGCCCAGTTCGTCGAGCAACATGATTTCGCGCTTGACCTACAATCACCTCAACACGCACGCCGGTGAATTGTTTGGTCGCGTCGGCTTCACCAACGGGTGGTTTGTCAAGGGTTATGTGGGCGCCGGCGGGATTGCGAGGGGAAGCTTGACCGACGAAGACTTCCCTCCCGGCATCGATCCTTATTCGAGTACGAACAGCGAGCAACACGGTGGGACCTTGACCTATGTCAGTGCCGATGTTGGCTACAACATCGTGCGCGGCGGTGATTTCCGTGTTGGAGCTTTTGTCGGCTACCACTATTTCAACGAAGGGGTGAACGCGTTCGGTTGCGTCCAAACGGCCGGCAACGGCGACATTTGCAATCCGGCAATTCCGACATGGGTAGCGGTCATTTCGCAAAGCAACAAATGGCAATCGTTGCGTCTCGGCCTCGACGGTACCGTGCTGCTCGGCGATCGTTTCAAGTTCAGTGCGGAAGGCGCCTGGCTGCCCTACGTGTATCTCAACGGTAGCGATTGGCATCTGCTGCGCATGGGCTCCGACCAGTTCGACTTCAATGGTCCGATTGCGGAGACCGGCAAAGGCTGGGGCTACCAGCTCGAGGCGCAGCTATCCTATATGCTGACGCCCAACTTCAGCGTCGGCATCGGCGGCCGCTATTGGCACATGCAGACCAACGGCAACGCGCATGAGAGTTTCGTCGATGGCGAATCGTTTGTGCTGCCGGAGACCTGGAAGACCGACGTCTACGGCGTCTTCGTCCAAGCCGCCATCAAGTTCGGGCCATATCCCGTCGGCTTGCATTGATTGGCAGCGGCTTTGAGGCCCATTGCCGCCGCTGGCGTTCCGGCGCTAGACCTGCACCATGAATCCGCGCCCCGCAGATCGCCTCGCCATCGCCGTGGCGCAGCTTAATCCGATCGTCGGCGATGTTGCCGGCAACCTGGAGCGCGCCCGCCGCGCGCGCGCGCAAGCCGCACGCGACGGCGCCGATGTCGTCGCCTATCCCGAACTCTTCATCGCCGGCTATCCGCCGGAGGATCTGGTGCTCAAGCCGGCGTTCCAGGCGGCCTGTCGTACAGCCGTCGAAACGCTGGCACGTGAGACGGCGGACGGCGGCCCCGCGATGCTGATCGGTACGCCGTGGGTCGAAGACGGCAA
Organism: uncultured Alphaproteobacteria bacterium; assembly: GCA_963730645.1. GTDB lineage: Bacteria > Pseudomonadota > Alphaproteobacteria > Rhizobiales > Xanthobacteraceae > BOG-931. Next base: position 162,463 of record CAVSSN010000002.1, read on the forward strand.
GCTCTACAACGCCTACGCTTTGCTCTGCCGGGGGCCGGATCGAGGCGATCCGCTACAAGGTCGATCTGCCCAATTACGGCGTGTTCGACGAGAAGCGCGTGTTCGTACCGGGGCCGCTGCCCGGACCTGTCGTCATCAAGGGCGTGCGCATCGGCATTCCGATCTGCGAGGACATCTGGGGTCCTGAGATCGTCGAGTGTCTCACCGAGACTGGCGGCGAAATCCTGCTGGTGCCGAACGGTTCGCCCTACTGGCGCGGCAAGACCGAGCATCGGCTCAATATCGCGGTGAGCCGCGTGGTCGAAGCGGGATTGCCGCTCATCTACATCAACCAGGTCGGCGGCCAGGATGAACTGGTGTTCGACGGGGCCTCGTTTGCGCTCAATGCCGATCGGTCGGTTGCCTTCCAGCTGCCGGCGTTTCGCGAAGCGGTCGTGACGACGCATTGGGTGCGCGTTGGCGGCGCGTGGCAATGCAATGCGGGCCCGAATGCCGCCGCCGAGGAATCCGACAAGTCCGATTACATGGCATGCGTGCTCGGCCTGCGCGACTACGTCGACAAGAGCGGCTTTAAGGGCGTGGTGCTCGGGTTGTCCGGCGGCATCGATTCCGCGCTGTGCGCCGCGATGGCGACCGATGCGCTGGGCGCGCAGCGCGTGCGTTGCGTGATGCTGCCCTACCGGTACACGGCTCAGGAATCGCTGGACGATGCAGCGTCGATCGCCAAGGCGCTCGGCGTGCACTACGACGTGGTGCCGATCGAGAACGCGGTGCTGGGGCTGGAGCGCTCGCTCGCGGATTTGTTCGCCGGCCATCCGCGCGACGTCACCGAGGAAAACCTGCAGGCGCGGGCGCGCGGCACTATCCTGATGGCGATCTCCAACAAGTTCGGCGTGATGGTGGTGACGACGGGCAACAAATCGGAAATGTCGGTCGGCTATGCCACGCTTTACGGCGACATGAACGGCGGCTTCAATCCGATCAAGGATCTTTACAAAACCGAGGTCTACCGCCTGTCGCGGCTGCGCAACCGCTGGAAACCCGAGGGGGTGCTTGGCCCCGCGGGCATTGTCATTCCTGAAAACGTTCTGGTGCGTGCGCCGAGCGCGGAGTTGCGCGAGAACCAGACCGACCAGGATACGCTTCCACCTTATGACGCGCTCGATCAGATTTTGGAGCGCCTGGTCGAGCGCGAGGAACCGATCGCCACCATCGTCGCCGCGGGGTTCGACCGCGATGTCGTGATGAAGATCGAGCGCATGCTCAATCTTGCCGAATACAAGCGGCGGCAGGCGGCGCCCGGCGTCAAGGTGACGTTGAAGAATTTCGGCCGCGACCGGCGCTATCCGATCGTCAACCGGTTCCGCGATCCCGGCACGCAACCGGCCGCGCCCGATCTCACGCTGCTCAAGGGCGGAGCTTCGTCGAAATCCGAGGCGTTTGACTTCTAGGCAATAATCTCAGCGCCCGGGCAGGAAGGTCGGGCCGACGGTGCGCACCTTGCGCTTGGCCGGATCGGCCTCGGCAGCGTCGTCGCCGGCAGGAGCCGCCGCGGCGGTCGCGTTCGGCGCCGAACTGGCCGCGCCGGGTTTTGCGGATTTGCTTTGCCCGTTCGCGCGCGGGGCCTGCGACAACAGCTTGGCCCGGTCCTGCGTAACCACGATGTCGCCGCGCTCGAGTGTGCTGCTGTCATCGGCATTCTTCAGCGCATCGGCCCAGCTTTGGCCCGGCCGCCGGCAGCTGCAGGCCGCGCTTAACTCCTTGCGATAGCGGAACGCGGCTGGCAGCGCGGTGTAGGGCTGGCCATTGACGGACACCGCCTGCTCCATATCCTCGCCGGGATTACGGTACGAATAGAGCACGGCTTCGGATGCCGGACATAGCCGCTGGCATGATTTCTGATCGTCGGCGAACCGGCCCGGCACCGTCGAATACGAGATGGGGAAGTAATACCCGTCGCAGGTGCGCACACAGACCGTGCGGTAGGTGCCCGATGGCGCGCCATCGCCGCCCGGATTCACGATCGAGCCGAACAGCGCGCCGAAGAATCCGCCCGGACCGGTCGAGGCGTTACGATATTGTGGGCCGCAATCGTTCTGCGCCAGTTGGCCGAGAACGGCGCGGCGCTGACCGTCCTGATCGTTGTTGCTCTTGAGCTTTTCGAGATCGCTCAGCACCTGGTCGAGGTTGCCGCGCATCTGCTGAATGCGTGTGGTGAGCGGACTGCACTGCGGCCCCTGGCCGGTGAACAGCGAGAAGAAGCCCAAGCCCTCGCACCCTTGCTTGCGCGACTGGGCGACCGCGCGGTCGAGCTCGGCCTGCTGTTTGGCGGCTGCATCTTCGTAACGCTTGATCTGATCGGCGCGCGCGGTGTCGCCTTGACCGCGATTGATGGAAGCAAGCTGGGCCTCCAGCCGCATGCAGGCCGGGTTCGACGACTGGCCCGCCGCAGGCTGCTGGCCCGGATAGCCCTGCGCAGCCGCAGGCGCCGAAAGGGCGACGACGGCGAGCATCGCCGGCCACAGGGCGCGAAGCAGTTTCATCATCTTTACGGGCACTTGCTTGGTTTGGCCGATCAGGCCCCCGAATGGTGACCAAAGTGTGAAAGCGATCGAGGTCACCCGACAACGGCCGCATACTACCGGCAAAGCCCGCGATGCGCGAGCGCCGGTTTCATTCTCCACTGCCGAATGACGTCGTCGCCGACCTGTGCCGGCGCGTCTCGGCGTGCAGGTTCCACAAAATCCCGGAAATGATGACGGCCGCGCCGATGAACACGAACACGTCGACCGATTCGCCATAGAACCACCAGCCGATGACGGCGATGAGGGGAATGCGCATGTAGTCCATCGGCAGCACGATGGCGGCGTCGGCCCAGCGCAGCGCGTTGGTCAGGCAGAAGTGTGCGGACAGCCCCGAGATGCCGATCCCGATGATCGCGGGCAGCATCCAGGCTTCGATGTGGGCGAAGGCACGCAAATCGCTGCCGGCCAGTCCCATCGGCAGTTGCATCGCGTTCATCCAGAACATGATCGCAAATGTGCTCTCGGTCAGGATCAATTTCTTGGTGGCGATATTGCTGGCGGCGAAGGAAAACGTCGCAGCAAGCAGGATGAAGACGGCGGGTTGAAATGCCGCGAGTCCCGGACGCACGATGATAAGCACGCCGACAAACCCGAGAATGATGGCGCCGATACGCACCGGCGTCAGGCGTTCGCCGAGCAGCAGTGCCGCAAGCACCGTCGTCCAGACCGGATTGGTGGTTTCGAGCGAAAACACCGTTGCGAACGGCAGCAAGGTGATCGCGAGCGCCCAGCCGTATTGCCCGGCAAAGTGCAAGGCTGTTGCGAATCGAAATGCGTTCCCAGCCGGCGCGGGCGCATCTGGCCGCGCAGATCGCTGCGCGCAAAGAGCAGCGCTACCAGAATGGCGAGTCCGATTCCGCTGCGGATCGACAAAATCTCGAACAGACTTAAATTCGCGGACAGGCTTCGGATCGCGATCGCGGTGGTCGAAAACGACAGCACGGCGGCGATCATCCACAGCACGACGCGGCCGAGATGGGTGCTGGTCACGATCGTTTGGACTTTTGCGGCCGCGCCTTGGCGGGCTTCAGCGCCGTCATTCGGCGTCCGGCTGGTTCTCGGGTCGCGCGCGATCGAATGCCGGAAGCTTCAGGCAGGCGGCGTCGGCCGCCACGATCTTCGGAAACTTGTCGAGCGGCACCTTCAGCCGGCGCGCATTGGCGACCTGCGGCACCAGGCAGACGTCGGCGAGCGTCACCTGCGCGCCGCACGAATACGGCCCAGTCGACATCAGCGCTTCGAGCGCCTCAAAGCCTTCGATCACCCAATGATGGTACCAGGCGTCGATCGCGCTCTGCTCCTGGCCCATCTTGTGCTTGAGGTAGCGCAGCGGGCTCGTGTTGTTGAGCGGATGGATGTCGCAGGCGATGAGTTGGGCCAGCGCCCGCACGTTCGCCCGCGCAATCGGATCCTTGGGAAGCAGAGGCGGGTCCGGATGCGTTTCGTCAAGATATTCAATGATGGCGAGCGACTGAATCAGAACCTCATTGCCCGGCGCGATCAGCGTCGGCACCCGCATTTGCGGATTGACCATCTGATACTCGGGCCGCCGATTGTGGCCGCCATCTTTGATCAGATGGATCGCTATCGTGTCGTAGGCGAGCCCCTTGAGGTTGAGCGCGATACGAACGCGATAGGCGGCCGAAGAGCGGAAGTAGGAATAGAGTTTCACGTTTCCTCCATGCGGCGCCTGGCGTTGGCCGCGCCGGATGTCTAGTCGTCGTCGTGATCCGGCGCGACATCGCCGGCGAGCTCGCTCGAATGCTCGATCAGTTGTTTCAAGACGCGATCGAATGCCGCCCGGTCGGCGGGCGGCACTATTTCCATGAGCCGGCGCGCGAAGTCGAGGGCGTGCGGTGCGACTTCCTCGTACATGGTGCGGCCGGCCGCAGTCAGCGACAGAAACGATTCACGCATATCGGCGCGGTTGGCGCGGCGGATCAGCAGCTTGCGCTTTTCCAGCAGCGCGACCGCACGCGACACCTTGGTCTTGTGCATGTGGCTGTGGGCGCCGATCGCCTTGCCGGTCATGACGCCGTATTGGCCAAGCGTCACGAGCACGCGCCATTCCGGCACGCCGATATTGTAGCGTTGCGCGTAGACGCGCGAGAGCGCCTGGGACGACAGGCTGGCGACGACCATGAGCAGATAAGGCAGGAATTGTTCGAGCTTGAGCGGGGCGTCGTCGCCGGTTGCGCCGGAGCCGGTTGCCGCGTCGTCTTCCACCGTCCCGTGGTTCATCATCGCATTTGGCCTTGGCCGGCTCGACGGCGCGAACATGGCCGAACTCGCGGCATGGCGCAACGGCGGCCGCCGGGCCGTTTTTTCCGATTTGCGCGTTATGTCGCTATATTGGCCTGGTGAAATAGACTTGGCGAACGCGATAAAGGGGACGGACATGAACGCTGGTTTTGCCTCGACCGCGGACCTCGCCGAGAAGAAGATAGCCTTCGAGGCGATCGGGCCGGGGCTTTATGCATTCACTGCCGAGGGCGATCCCAATTCAGGCGTGATCGTCGGTGATGACGCGGTGATGGTCGTTGACGCCCAGGCCACGCCGATGCTGGCGAGCGAGGTCATTCAGGCGCGTTGCCAGTATCACTGACAAGCCGATCAAATATGTGCTGCTGACGCATTATCATGCCGTGCGCGTGCTCGGCGCCTCGGCCTATGCGGGCGCGGAAATCCTCGCCTCGGACGCGACGCGCGACCTGATCGTCGAGCGCGGCAAGCAGGATATGGACTCCGAAATCGGCCGTTTTCCGCGCCTGTTCCGTGCGGCAGAGACCATTCCCGGGCTGACCTGGCCATCTGTCACCTTTCCCGACCAGATGTCGGTCTGGCTCGGGCGGCGCGAGGTGCGGCTGATGCAGATCGGGCGTGGCCACACCGCGGGCGACACCGTCGCCTGGGTGCCGGATGCCGATGTCGTGTTTTCCGGCGATCTCGTCGAGTACCGCTCGGCTTGCTATTGCGGCGACGCGCATTTCACCGATTGGCCGGCGACGCTCGACCGCCTCGCCGAGTTCAAGGCGAAGGCGCTGGTCCCGGGCCGCGGCGCGGCGCTGAAGACGCCGCAGACCGTCGCCGAAGGCATCGAACTGACGGCGGATTTCCTCACCACGCTTTACGGCTCGGTGTCCGACAGTGTCGCCCAGGGCCGCTCGCTCAAGGCCGCCTTCGATGCCGCCCGCGTCGTCATGGACCCGAAATTTTCTTCCTTCCCCATCTACGAGCACTGCCTGCCGTTCAACGTCTCGCGCGCCTACGACGAGGCCCGCGGCATCGACCGGCCCGTCATCTGGACGGCCGAGCGCGACCGCGAAATGTGGGCAGCTTTGCAGGGCTGAGCGCTCGCAAGGCTGTGAAGTTGCGGCTGGCCTCGTGCGTGGTACCTTTCCGCCCAGGCGCTCCCTGAAGAGTGGCGCCGACAACCGGGGGAAATGGCCATGTCAACGATGACTTCAACGCGTCCCGCCATACCGGCGCTTGCCGGTCTCTACAGCGCACTCGAACCGTATTCACTGCCGCTGCTGCGTGTGGTCTTGGGATTGACCCTGTTTCCACACGGCTGCCAGAAGCTGTTTGGCTGGTTCGGCGGCGCGGGGTTCGCGAAATTCACGCAAATCTTTGACGGGATGGGTTGGCACCCGGCGGCATTCTGGGTTGCGCTTGTCGGATTGACCGAAATGGTCGGCGGCCTTCTGCTCGCATTCGGGTTGCTGACGCGCTTTGCGGCTGCGGCGATCGTCATCTTCATGATCAACGCCGATGTGGGCGACGTCGGCGAAGGGGTTCTTCTGGACCGCAGGCGGGCATGGAATATTCCTTGCTGATCGGCGTCGTAGCCCTGGTATTCCTGATCCGCGGCGGCGGCAACATGTCGGTCGACCGCGCGCTCGGCTGGGAATTGTGAAGGCATGGCGCGGCCGACGGTAACCGCTGACGACCGCGCTGCACTATATCTCTATGACTATCGCCGCTCGCGCGACCAGGATGCGCGCGCGAGCGTGCGCCATCCCGTTGTCGTCGTCGGCGCGGGCCCGGTCGGACTCGCGGCGGCGATCGATCTTGGCCAGCGCGGTGTGCCGGTCGTCGTGCTCGACGATTCCGATCGCATCGGCGAAGGCTCGCGCGGCATCTGCTGGTCGAAGCGCACGCTGGAAATCCTCGACCGCTACGGCATCGGCGAGGCCTTGGTGGCGCAGGGCGTCACCTGGAAGCTCGGCAAGGTGTTTCGCGGCGACGAACTGGTGTTCGCCTTCGACCTGTTGCCGGAGGACGGCCACAAGATGCCGGCCTTCATCAACCTGCAGCAGTTTTATCTGGAAAAGGCGCTGGTCGATCGCGCGCTCGCGCTCGACGGCATTGATCTGCGCTGGCGCAATCGCGTCGTGGCGCTCGAACGGCGCAACGATGGAGTCCGGCTGACCATCGAGACGCCGGATGGCCCTTACGCGCTCGATGCCGATTGGCTGATCGCGGCCGACGGTGCCCGCTCGACCATCCGCGACCTGATGGGGCTCGGCTTCGCCGGCGTCACGTTCGAGGACAAGTTCCTCATCGCCGACGTGCGCATGGCGGCGGATTTTCCGACCGAGCGCCGGTTCTGGTTTGCGCCGACGTTTCATTCCGGCCAATCGGCGCTGATGCACCGCCAGCCGGACAACGTCTGGCGTATCGACCTCCAGCTCGGCCCCGCGGCCGACGCTGCAATCGAACAGCAGCCCGAACGCGTGACCGCGCGGTTGCGCAAGGTGCTTGGTGACCGTCCGTTCGAGCTGATCTGGGTTTCGCTCTACAGCTTCAATTGCCGCCGGCTCGACCGCTTCGTCCACGGGCCGGTGATCTTCGTCGGCGACGCGGCGCATCAGGTTTCGCCGTTCGGCGCGCGCGGCGCCAATTCCGGCATCCAGGACGCCGAAAATCTCGCCTGGAAACTCGCTGCGGTGCTGCGAGGGCAGGGCGGCCCCGCGCTGCTCGCGAGCTACGACGCCGAGCGGATGCAGGCCGCCGACGAGAATATCGGCCATTCGACCCGTTCGACCGATTTCATCGCGCCGCACACGGCCGCCGAGCGGCGGCTGCGCGATGCTGTGCTGGCGCTCGCGCCGAAGGCCGAGTTTGCGCGCCGCATGGTCAATTCCGGGCGGCTGTCGCTGCCGACTGTCTACGACTCGCCGCTGTCGACGCCGGACCAGGTGCCATTCGCCGGCTCCGCCAGGCTTGGCGCGCCTGTGCCGGACGTGCCGCTGCGCACGGCCGGCGGCGCGGCGACGCACCTGCTCGAACGCCACGGCGGCGAATTTGCCGTGCTCCACATGAAAAACGGCGCGCGGCCCGACGTACCCGATGGTGTGGCGCTCACCGTCATCGGCGAAGATTTGATCGACGATGCCGGCTTGTTTGCGCAACGCTTCGACGCCACGCCCGGCGCGACCTATCTGCTGCGGCCCGACCAGCACCTGTGCGCACGCTGGCGCGCGTTCGATCCTGACAACATTGCCGCCGCGCACCGTCGCGCGCTTGGAAACTAGCCGCGACGCATTCCTGAGGTGTCCGATGCCGAAGCTCGTCACCGCCTCGCAATTCACGAATCCAGACGCGGCCTATGTCGCGCTGGTCGAGGCGCACCGGCATCTGTCGGACGCCGACGCGGCGGCGCTCGACACCAGGCTCGTTCTCATCCTCGCCAACCACATCGGCGATCTCGACGTGCTCAACGAGGCGATCGCGCTCGCCAGGCAGAGCGCGTGATAGGCAGAGCGAGCCGGTAGCAGGAAATCAGCGCGAGCACTCGATGGCGACGAAGTCGTCGCAATTGCCGCCGCGGCAGGCGCCGGGGCCGGTGGTCGGGATGGCGCCGGTGATGTCGTCGCGATCGACCTTGCGGAACGACAGCGCGTGCGCGAATTCGCGCGCGCGGCAATACGAATTGGCGACCGCCGTGCCGCAATTGGATCCGTTCGCCAGGCAACGGTCGACGCCATAGCCGTCGGCATTGTTGGCGATGATGAAGATTTTCTTCTCCGCGTGTGCGGACGCCGCGCCGAAGAGCGCAGCGGCAATAGTGAGTGCCGCGAGCACGGAACGCATGGAAATCCCCAGACTTGGCGTTTGAACGTGTGGCAGTTGGATCGCTACAGATACGAAGAATGCGACCGAAGAAGTTAAGACTCCGTTAACCGCTGTGACGCGGTGAACCGAAGTCGCGATGTCGTCCGCACTTTTCACAATTTGCGGCCGCGGGCAATTTCATCGCCGTAAATTTGCGAGATATCCCCAACGTGCCTTTTGCTTTTCCGGCCGGGCGTGGTTTTTGCGAAACAGTCCGGCCCTTGACGGCAGCGCCGTCCTCCATCATTGTGCGCCGCCATGAACGGCCTTAACCAGATCTGCGGCATTTGCCGGAAGATTATTCGCTAGCGACAACGCTGGCGCGGCCGTCTTTTCTCATCAATCGAGACCAAGGGACGCCCGGCCAGCAGGCCGCAAGTGCGTGTTTTTCGCGTGTTTTCGATTCGCATGGTCCGATGATGGAACTCAAGCTCTACGATACGCTGACGCGCGAGAAGCGGGTGTTCACGCCGCTCGATCCCGCCAACGTGCGCATGTATGTGTGCGGACCGACGGTCTACGACTTCGCCCACATCGGCAATGCGCGGCCGGTGATCGTGTTCGACGTGCTGTTCCGCCTGCTGCGGCACATCTACGGCGCCGACCACGTCACCTACGTGCGCAACATCACCGACGTCGACGACAAGATTATTTTGCGCGCGGCGGAAGAGTATCCGGCGCTGCCGCTCAACGAAGCGATCCGAGAGGTCACCGGGAAGACCGACCGGCAATTCCACGAAGACGTGGCCGCGCTCGGCTGCCTGCCGCCGACGGTCGAGCCGCGCGCGACCGAGCACATCGCCGAGATGCGCACGCTGATCGAGCGGCTCATCGCGTCCGGCAACGCCTACGTCGCCGACGACAACGTGCTGTTCAGCGTGCCGTCGATGCCGGATTACGGCCGGCTGTCCAAGCGTCCGCTCGACGAGATGATCGCCGGCGCCCGCGTCGATGTCGCGCCCTACAAGCGCGACGCGATGGATTTCGTGCTGTGGAAGCCCTCGAAACCCGGCGAGCCGGCATGGCCGTCGCCCGCCGGGATTGCGGCGCCGGGCCGGCCTGGCTGGCACATCGAATGCTCGGCGATGTCATGGAAGCATCTCGGCGAAACCTTCGACATCCACGGCGGCGGCATCGACCTCGTGTTCCCGCACCACGAGAACGAGATCGCGCAATCGCGCTGCGCATTCCATACGCCGGTGATGGCGAATTACTGGATGCACAATGGATTTCTGCAGGTCGAAGGCGCGAAGATGTCGAAGAGCGACGGCAACTTCGTGACGATTCATGAATTGCTCAAGTCCAAGAAATTCGGCGACAGCAAATGGCATGGCTATGTGCTGCGACTTGCAATGCTGATGACCCACTATCGGCAGCCGATCGATTGGACGGTCGATCGCGCTGGTCGAAGCGGCAAGAATAATGTTGAAGGAATGGATTGACGCTGTCGTTGGCGTCGATGAATCGAGCAGCACGAAATCCCGTCCGAGCTTTATCGGCGCTTTGTCCGACGATTTGAATACTTCCGAAGCATTTACGGTGCTCCATCAACTGGCGAAAGGCGGCGCGAAATTGACGATGTGGAACGCAGCCATGTCGCTAGCTTGGGCATTGCGTTGGCTGGATGTTTGGAAGGGCGAAACGAGTAGCGACATATATAGCTATCGGATACGTCGATCGCCGATGGCCTGTCTGAGGATATCGAAACACTCGTTGAGGCGCGCAAAGCGACGCCCGGCAAGCTGAAAAATTTCAAGGAGTCCGATCGCATCCGCGACGAACTCGCCGCCATGGGCGTAGTGCTCAAGGACTCCAAGGACGGCACCACCTGGGAGATCGCGCGATGATGGCGAGCGTCGGCCACTCCGCTCGTCCCCGCGAAAGCGGGGACCCAGCCCGACGTGAAATCGCGCGGGCGGCCTCTGGATTCCCGCTTGCGCGGGAATGAGCGGAGGTAGAAATGGCGCAGGCGCAACCCAAGCTCGCGCTGCGGCCGTCGCTGCCGACGGACGTGCCGCTGCTGGCGGAAATCTTCCGCGCCGGCGTCGAGGAACTGACGGCCGATGATTACACGCCGGCGCAACAGGAAGTGTGGGCCGCCGCGGCGGACGACGTCGAGGATTTTGCGAACCGGCTCGCCCAGCGCCTGGTGCTCGTCGCGACGCTCGGCGGTGCGCCGGTCGGTTTCGCCACGCTCGAACGCAACGAGAAGATCGACATGCTCTACGTCCATCCGGCTGCAACCGGGCAGGGCGCAGCCACGATGCTCACGGATGCGCTGGAAAAACTCGCCGCCGCGCGCGGCTCGGCGAAGCTCACCGTGGACGCGAGCGACACGGCGCGCGGCTTCTTCGAGAAGCGCGGCTATGTCGCGCAGCAGCGCAACACCGTGATGCTCGGCGGCGAGTGGCTCGCCAACACGACGATGTCGAAACAATTGGTCGCAAAAGGGAGCGCACCATGAAACGTCCCGATACGCCGTTCCCGCGTCACTGGATCTATTACGTCATCCTCAAATACGCCGTGATCGCCGCCGCGGTCGTGGTCACGCTCTATACGGCCTACCGGCTGATGTGAGGGACGCGATGCGCGCGCACGCTGCTGATCTGTTCGACAAGCATGGGATCGAGGAATTACGCCATGAGCACCGAAGGCTGGTCGTTTCTCGGTCTGCGCGCGCACCACATCGCGATCGCGCTCATCGCAATTCTGGTCGCAGTCGCTTTGGCGTCGAATTATTATCTGTGGTGAGGATGCGTCATGGCGCGTGAACGCCTTTTTCTGTTCGACACCACGCTGCGCGACGGCGCGCAGACCAACGGCGTTGATTTCACGCTCGCCGACAAGGTCGCAATTGCGCGCATGCTCGACGATCTCGGCGTCGACTACGTCGAAGGCGGTTATCCGGGCGCCAATCCGACCGACACGCAATTGTTCGCCGAAGACCACAAGCTCGGCACGACGTTCACCGCATTCGGCATGACGCGCCGGCCCGGCCGCTCGGCGTCCAACGATCCCGGCCTCGCAGTGCTGCTCGACGCCAAGGCCGACGCCATCTGTTTCGTCGCCAAATCGTGGGATTACCACGTGCGCGTGGCGCTGGAGACTACGGAGGAGGAAAACCTCGCCTCGATCCGCGACAGCGTCCTCGCAGCCAAGGCCAAGGGCCGCGAAGTGCTGCTCGATTGCGAGCATTTCTTCGACGGCTACAAGGCCAATCCGAAATACGCGCTCGCCTGCGCCAAGGCGGCCTACGATTCCGGCGCGCGCTGGGTCGTGCTGTGCGACACCAACGGCGGCACGCTGCCGCACGAGGTGGAAAAGATCGTCGGCGAGGTGGTCAAGGCGATCCCGGGCGACCACGTCGGCATCCACGCGCACAATGACACCGAGCAGGCGGTGGCGAATTCGCTGGCGGCGGTGCGCGCCGGCGCTCGGCAGATTCAAGGCACGCTCAACGGTCTCGGCGAGCGCTGCGGCAACGCCAACCTCGTTTCCATCATCCCGACGCTGAGGCTCAAGCCGGAATTCTCGCAAAAATTCGACATCGGCGTGTCGGACGAAAAGATGCACGGCCTCGCGCACGTCTCGCACAGGCTCGACGAGATGCTCAACCGCGCGCCCGATCGACACGCGCCCTATGTCGGCGAAAGCGCGTTCGCCACCAAGGCCGGCATCCATGCCTCGGCCATCCTCAAGGACCCGGCGACTTACGAGCACGTCGTGCCGGACAGCGTCGGCAATCGCCGCAAGCTCCTGGTTTCCGATCAGGCGGGCCGCTCGAACGTGCTGGCCGAGCTCGAGCGCATCGGCATGGCGATCGACAAGGACGATCCGCGCGTCACGCGCCTGCTCGACGAGGTCAAGGAGCGCGAGGCAATCGGCTATGCCTACGAGGCGGCGGATGCGTCGTTCGAGCTGCTGGCGCGGCGCCTGCTCGGCAAGGTGCCGAATTATTTCGAGGTCGAGAAATTCGACGTCAATGTCGAGCAGCGCGTCAACGCCAGGGGCGCGCGCGTCACCGTGAGCATGGCGGTGGTCAAGCTGCGGGTCGGCGAGGAGCTGCTGATCTCGGCCGCCGAAGGCAACGGCCCGGTCAACGCGCTCGACCTTGCACTGCGCAAGGATCTCGGCAAATACCAGAGCTACATCACCGGGCTCGAGCTCACCGATTATCGTGTGCGTATCCTCAACGCCGGTACGGAAGCCGTGACGCGCGTGCTGATCGAGAGCACGGATGAGACCGGCGACCATTGGACCACGGTCGGCGTCTCGCCGAACATCATCGATGCCTCATTCCAGGCGCTGATGGATTCGATCATCTACAAGCTGGTGAAGTCGGGCGCGCCGGCGTGATAGGGACTGCGTATGATCGACCACATCTCCATCGCGGTGCGCGATCTTCAGGCAGCCGCGAAATTCTATGAAGCCCTGCTGGCGCCGCTCGGCATGACGCGTGTGCGCGAATGGCCGAATGCCGCCGTCGGCTTCGGCAAGCAATATCCCGAGTTCTGGCTTAACCAGCGCACCGGCATGGCGCCGGTCGCGCCAGGCTCCGGCATGCATTTCGCCTTGCGCGCGCCGGACACGGCTGCGGTCGATGCGTTCCATGCTGCGGCGATTGCCGCGGGCGGCGAATCCGACGGTGCACCGGGACTGCGGCCCGAATACAATCAGCGCTACTACGCGGCCTTCATCCGCGATCCGGACGGCAACCGCATCGAGGCGGTGACATTCCTGCGCGACGCTGCGCCATAGTTTCGGTCACAGCCGCTCGGCCGGGATCGTCATCGCCGTTTCCGGTTCCGCGACGCGCTGCGCCGCGTCCGTCAGCATCGGCACGATATCTCCGACCCGCTCGGCGACGAGAAAATTCACCCGCAGTGCCGCGGGCAGAAAGCCCGAGTCGCGCATGTGCTCGATGAGGACCAGCAGCGGGTCCCAAAAGCCCTCGATATTGGCGATCAGGATCGGCTTCCTGTGGCGGCCGAGCTGCGCCCAGGTGAGCTGCTCGATCAGCTCTTCCAGCGTGCCGATGCCGCCGGGCAGCGCGACGAAGGCGTCGGCGTGGTCGAACATCTTGCGCTTGCGCTCGTGCATGTCGCGCGTGACGATCAGATTTTGCGCCAGCCGTTTCGGCCGTTCGCGCGCGGTCAGGAATTCCGGAATAATGCCGGTGACATTGCCGCCACGGTCAAGGACCGCGTTGGCGAGCGCCCCCATCAGGCCGACCGAACCGCCGCCATACACAAGCTCGATCTGATTCTCGGCGAGGATTTTTCCGAACTCGGTTGCGGCCGCGACGAAGCCCGGATCGTTTCCCGGGCTCGAGCCGCAGTAAACGCATATCGTATTGATTTTACTCATAAGGTGGATGTGGCATCGCCTGCGGCGGAGTGCAAGCCGCCATGCTGCGGCGCCGGGTGCGCGGCGGCCGAAAAGCCTTTATATGAGGGCGGAACGACGGCCGGTTTGGCCCGTCGAGGGCCGGACTGCCAATGAGCGACATGAATCAGCGACCGAGCCACGCCATGAAGCGTGAGGTGTCCGGCGATGGCGGTGCGCTCTTCCCTACGCTGATCCAGCTCTGGCCCTACATCTGGCCGTCGGAACGGCGCGATCTCAAGAACCGCGTGCTGGTCGCGACGGTGCTGCTGCTCGCCGCCAAGCTCGCCACCATCGCGGTGCCGTTCACCTTCAAATGGGCGACCGATGCGCTGACCGGCCACGGCACGGCGCCGATCGCGCCGGGCAACTGGCTCGCCTGGGCGATCGCGACGCCGATCGTGATGACGATCGCCTATGGCGGCATGCGCGTCCTGATGGCGTTGTTCACGCAAATGCGCGACGGCATTTTCGCCAATGTCTCGATGAACGCGGTGCGGCGGTTGGCGTACCTTACGTTCGAGCATATGCACAAGCTTTCGTTGCGCTTCCATCTCGAGCGCAAGACCGGCGGCCTGACGCGCGTCCTCGAACGCGGCCGCAACGCCATCGAGACCATTGTGCGCATGGTGCTGCTGCAGCTGGTGCCGACCATCGTCGAGGTCGGATTGATCGTGTGCGTGCTGCTCTACCAGTTCGACTGGCGCTACGTGATGGCGATCATGATCACTGTCGCGATCTACATGTGGTTCACCTATGTCGCGACCGAGTGGCGCATCGGCATCCGCCGCACCATGAACGAGAGCGACTCCGACGCCAACACCAAGGCGATCGATTCGCTGCTCAACTACGAGACGGTGAAGTATTTCTCCGCCGAGGAACGCGAAGCCAAGCGCTACGACCGCTCGATGGCGCGCTACGAGGAGCGCGAGCGTGCAGGCCTACACCTCGCTTGCCGTGCTCAATGCCGGGCAGGCCGCGATTTTCACCGTCGGGCTCGCGGTCACGATGGTGATGTGCGCCTACGGTATCGAGCAGGGCACCAACACGGTCGGCGACTTCGTCATGATCAACGCCATGATGATCCAGCTCTACCAGCCGCTGAATTTCATGGGCATGGTCTATCGCGAGATCAAGCAGGCGGTGATCGATATCGAGATCATGTTCGGCATCCTGGACCGCAAGCCGGAAATCGTCGATCGCGCCGGGGCGAAGCCGCTGCAGGTGACGAGCGGCGCGATCCGGTTCGAGGACGTCAAGTTCGCCTACGACCCCGAACGGGAAATTCTCAAAGGCCTCAGCTTCGAGGTGCCGGCCGGGCGGACCGTGGCGGTCGTCGGTCCCTCGGGCGCCGGGAAATCGACGATCTCGCGGCTGCTCTATCGCTTCTACGACGTGAGCGGCGGCCGCATCCTGATCGACGGCCAGGACATCCGCGACGTCACGCAGAAATCGCTGCGCGAGGATATCGGCATGGTGCCGCAGGACACCGTGCTGTTCAACGACACCATCCGCTACAACATCCGCTACGGCCGCTGGGACGCGAGCGACGCCGAAGTCGAAGAGGCGGCGCGGCTCGCTCAGATCGACGGCTTCATCCGGCTTTCGCCCAAAGGCTACGAGACCGAGGTCGGCGAGCGCGGCCTGAAACTGTCCGGCGGCGAGAAGCAGCGCGTCGCCATCGCCCGCACCATCCTGAAAGCGCCGCCGATCCTGCTGCTCGACGAGGCGACTTCGGCGCTCGACAGCCACACCGAAAAGGAAATCCAGGACGCGCTCGAACGGGTGTCGCGCAACCGCACCACGCTCGTCATCGCGCACCGGCTCTCCACCATCGTCGCCGCCGACGAGATCATCGTGCTCGACCAGGGCGTCATCGTCGAGCGCGGTGCGCACCACCAGCTTCTGGCGCGCGGCGGCCTCTACGCCAGCATGTGGAACCGCCAGCGCGAGGCCGAGAAGGCGCGCGAGCTTCTGGCCGAGGTCGAGGACGACGTCGCCGCGCCCAATCGCAATCCGCCCGACGTCGAGCAGGTCCGCCGGGGAAGCCGATGTCCTGGTTCCGACCGCTGACGCTGCCGAATAGCGCCGATGTCCGTCCTCGCCTCAATCCGCGCGCAGCTCGCGCCCATTCATCCCGAGGGCTATCCCTTCGTCGGCGGCGCCGCTCTCCTCAGCCTGATCCTGTTCGTGCTGTGGACGCCGCTCGGCTGGCTGGCGACGCTGGCGACGCTGTGGTGCGCCTATTTCTTCCGCGACCCGCAGCGCGTGACGCCGGTGCGCGAAGGCATCGTGGTGTCGCCTGCCGATGGCCGCATCAGCCGCGTCACCAACGCCGCGCCGCCGAAGGAGCTCGATCTCGGCGATCGGCCGCTGTTGCGCATCTCCATTTTCATGAGCGTGTTCGATTGCCATGTGAACCGCAGTCCCGTCTCCGGCCGCATCGAGCGCATCGTCTATCGCGCCGGCAAGTTCCTCAGCGCCGACCTCGACAAGGCGAGCGAAGACAACGAGCGCAACGCCTTCGTCATCGCGACCGGACGTCAGCGGATCGGAGTGGTGCAGATCGCGGGCCTCGTCGCACGGCGCATCAAGTGCTTTGTCGGCGAAGGCGTCGAACTCGGCGCCGGCCAGCGCATCGGGATGATCCGTTTCGGCTCTCGCGTCGACGTCTACCTGCCGGACGGCGTGCGCGCCGTCGTTGCCGAGGGCCAGACCGCCATCGCCGGCGAGACGGTGCTCGCCGACCTCAAGGCAGCGGATGCAGGGCGGACCTTTCGCGTGAGCTGAACTTAGTGCGTTAGGCCGTGTACCCATAAACCCGGCCGCGTGATGCGACGAAGCCTACGTCCGCTTTGCCCCTATAGCGACCAAAATCGTGCGGCAGCGCAATATGTCGCGATGGGGCCATTGGCGACTAATGCAGTGCAGCAAATAACGGCCTATTCGATCACCTCTTCGGCGCGGGCGGGAGTTTTGCCGGATCGTATGTCCACACCCCGGCGACCCGATGCCGGCGTTCCTCAGCGGCTCAGGCCCGCGCCCGACGCCCACGCCAGCCTGCTGAAGCTGCCACCCCCTCAAATTATTTTTTGTGCCGCGACCCCGGCGCCGGGTTTGCGCCCTCTTGTCTGGATGAATGCGCCATAGCGGCGCGTCCGAACCGGAGCACAGAACCATGTGGTATAGGAAGAACGTTGGCGGGTGGGAGCGCGCGGCCAGGCTGATCGGCGGGGGCTTGATGCTCATCTGCGGCGTGGTTGCGCTGCACGCTTCGCCGCTCGGGCTACTGCTCAGCGGCGCGGGTGTCGTGACGCTGGTCACCGGCGTGTTCGGCTATTGCCCTGCCTGCGCCATCGCCGGGCGCGAGCCACTGAAGGGGTGACCGCCTTGGCGCGCGTATCAGACGATCTCTTGCTCGCGGCACAGTCGGGTGACCGGCACGCGCTGACACAGCTATTGGTGGCGCTGCAGCCGGACATTCGACGCTACGCCCGGCGCCTTTGCCACCGCGCCTCGGTTATCGAAGATGTGGTGCAAGAAGCACTCATCGTCGTGTACCGGCGCGTGGGCACGATCCGCAGTCCAGCCGCACTCGCCGGCTGGCTGGTGACCGTCATCGCCCGCCTTTGCATGCTGCCGGCGCTGATGCTGATGCGCGGAGTCGAGGAGCTCGCCAGCCTGGAAGAGTCACGCGAGCTCGCAAAGGTCCCGCCGGACGAGTTGCGCATAGACTTGGTCAATGCGATCGAGTCGCTTTCGCCGTCGCATCGCGAAGTGCTGCTGCTGCGAGATCTCGAAGATCTGACGATTTGGGAAATCGCCGGGCGGCTCGGCGTGACGCGCGAAGCGGCCAAAAGCCGCCTGCGCCGCGCCCGCGCACTGGTGCGCGAATACCTGCTCGGCACAAAGGACAGCGGACGAGAGAGCACATGAATTACTTTCGTGGAGTCGGCATGTTCGGGAGCGCCTTCCTGGGCGCACACCTGATGCGCGGCGCAGCTGCGGCGGCGCTACTCGCTTGGGCCATCGTCCACCAGACCGCGCACCCTTGGCTATCCTTGGGCGCGGGCGTTGCCGCCCTCGTCGCGCTACGCGGATGCCCGATGTGCTGGACAGTGGGCCTGGTCGAGACGCTTTCGCAAGGCCGTCGCGATTCAACCGCTGAACGCGCTGACCGGACATGGCTGCATTAACATTGCGCGCCAGGAAAGGAAGGAGGTGCCGTGCGGAAAACGGTGATCGCGGTATTGGGCTCTGCCCTCTTCTTTGTGGTTGCGCCCAGCGTCCTGGCGGGGCTCATCCCGTGGTCGATCACGCATTGGGAGTTTCGGCCGCCGTTCTTCGACCTTGCAGGCGACGCGCGCGGTCGGGATGCTGTTGATCGTCGTCGGTCTGCCCGGACTCATCGACTCGTTTGCGCGCTTTGCGCTGCAGGGGCTCGGCACGCCGGCGCCGATCGCACCGCCGCAGAACCTGGTGGTGACAGGGCTCTATCGCTACGTGCGCAATCCCATGTACGTCGCCGTCGTCGCGGTCATCCTGGGCCAGGGGATCCTGTTCGGCGACTGGCGTCTCTTGATTTACGGCGGGCTCATGTGGCTCGCGTTCCACGCCTTTGTCGTGGCCTACGAGGAGCCGGTGCGGCTGGAGGTTTGGCGCCCAGTACGAGGATTTCGCGCCAACGTCCCGCGCTGGATTCCGCGGGTGGTCCCCTGGAGAGCACTGGAGTCTGGTTGGCGACAGCCCGCAAAGCAATGAGGTCGGGCGGTTGTGTTCCCTGCGGCAAATTTCGGCAAGTTTGGGCTCGCCTCGCCTGGAAAACGCGCAGTGGAAATGTGCGCCCATGGGACCCGCGACGGACCATCAGTATCGATAAGCCTCATTCTCGCTCGTTATCGTTGATTCCCCGGACTTCTGGGCGTGCGCTCGCCGACCAGGTCATTGAATAACTTCCGCTTATGTCGGTTTATGGCCCCATCGCGTCATTTCGCGGCAACGCAGCAATTCGGTCGCTATTGGTGCATAGCGGACTCAGGCAAGCCGTCCGCTCGGCAGATTTATGGGTTCACGGCCTAGTTGGATCTACAACTCGTCTCAAGGACTGAAGTCAAACTGACCCACTGCCGAGCTGTATGCCGTTAACCATCGCCGGTGCCTCATGGCGGGTCCTGGGCGGAAGCTTTATATTGTTGAGATGGCAGTGAATCGCCCCGATTTCGAACGCAGGCGGCTGCGGCGTCAGCGCTTCCGGCTTATCCCGGTGCGCACGCTGGTGCCGAACGTGGTCACGCTGCTCGCGCTGTGCGCGGGGCTCACCGCGATCCGCATGGCGTTCGAGCAGCGCAACGATCTCGCGCTCGCGGCGGTCGTGTTCGCCGCGGTCCTCGACGGCATCGATGGCCGGCTGGCGCGGCTGCTCAAGGGCACGTCGCGCTTCGGCGCCGAGCTCGACAGCCTCGCCGACTTCGTCAATTTCGGCGTCGCGCCGGCGCTGATCCTTTATTTCTGGGGATTGCACGATCTCAAATCCGCCGGGTGGATCGCCGCGATGGTGTTCGCCATCGCCACGGGGCTCCGCCTCGCCCGCTTCAACGTCATGATCGACGATCCCGGCCGCCCGGCCTGGGCCGGCAATTTCTTCGTCGGCGTGCCGGCGCCGGCCGGCGCCATCACGGTGCTGTTGCCGATCTATCTCGACTTCCTCGGCCTGCCGCGATCGGGCGTGCTCAACTGGCTGACGCTGATCTACACGCTCGGCATCGCCTCGCTCATGGTTTCGCGGTTGCCGGTGTTCTCCGGCAAGCGCGTCGGCAAGCGCGTGCCGCCGGAACTGGTGGGACCGCTCGCCGTCGTGGTGGTGCTGTTCTTTGCGCTGTTGATCTCGTACCCATGGGTCGTGCTCACACTCGGCACCGCGCTTTATCTTGGCAGCCTGCCGTTTGGATGGCTGTCCTATCGCGAGCACGACCGCAGGACGAACGACGCTCGTGCCGATACGGCCGCTGTCGCGCCGGAAGCGACAATGCCTGCGCCTCCTTTGGCGCCGGGCGCGGGGCCGCGGCAGGACGATGAGCCGGAGCGTCCGACCCGCCTCAATTGAGCCGTATCGGCGAGGCTCTTGAGGGTTTGCAGGGGAGGGCGATGAGGCTCGCGCGCCGCCAGTTTTTGACATCGACGCTTGCGGCGTTGGCGGCGCCGGCCGTTGTCCGCTCGGCGTTGGCCGATCTGCCGATCGTGTTGAAGCTGCATCATTCCTTCTCGTCCGTATCGAGCGCCCACAACAAGTTCCTGGCGCCTTGGGCGCGCAGGGTGGAAACGCAATCCGGCGGGCGCATCCGCGTCGATATTTTTCCCTCGATGCAGCTCGGTGGCGCGCCGGCGCAGCTCTACGATCAGGCGCGCGACGGAATCGCCGATATCGCCTGGGTGCAGCCGAACAACACGCCCGGCCGATTTCCGAAAATCGAAGCGTTCGAGCTGCCATTCGTTCCGTCGCGCCGCGCGCTGGTGAATTCGAAGGCGCTCGAAGCCTATGCCGCGGCCGACGCCGGCGACGAGTTCCGCGATGTGCGTCCGATCTGCTTCGGCTGCCAGGACCACGGCCTGGTGCATGCCAACCGGCAGGTGGCGTCGCTCGACGATCTCAAGAAGCTCAAGCTGCGCGTTGCGACCAGGATTGCGGGCGAGGCATTGCAGGCGCTCGGCGCAAACGGGGTCAGCATCCCGATGCTGCAGCTTCCGATGGCGCTTTCCCAGCGCGTCGTCGATGGCTGCGTCGTGCCGTGGGAAGCGATGCCGGCGCTCAAGCTGCAAGACATGCTGAAATTTCACACCGAGATCGGCGGCTCGCCGGCGCTCACCACCACGACGTTCATGCTGGCGATGAACAAGCGCGCCTATCGACCGGCTGCCGGCGGACCTCAAGAAAGTGATCAACGATAATTCCGGCGAAACGCCCGCCGGAATGGCCGGCGCAATGTGGGACGACGAAGCCGCAACCGTCGCCGACATGGTGCGCCAGCGCGGCGACACCGTCACCACGCTGACGGCGGAGGAGGCGGCGCGCTGGCGCAAGGCCACCGAGCCTGTCGTCGCGGCATGGCTCAAGCAGATGAAGGAACGCCGCCTCGACGGCGCCAAGCTGCTGGCGAACGCGCGCACGCTGTTGGCCAAATACGAGAAGGAGCCGGAACCGGTGCGGGTCGAGCGGCCCGTGCAGAAGCCGGAGGAAAAGCCGGCGCCGACGCCCGCGGAGCCGCCTGCGGTTCAAGCCGAGGTTCCCAAGGCTGCCGAACCAGCGCCGCCGCCACCTCAGGCAGCGCCTGTAACCACGGCGCCGCCCCGCCGGCCGCGAAGCCAGCCCCCGTCGCCACGCCCGCCCCGCCACCCGCGAAGCCAGCGCCAAAGCGCGCCATCATCGATTTTCCGTTGTAACCACGCTGGCGCGCCCGATGTCCGTCAACGCTGCAACGGATGCCCCGGCATCAGGTCGTAAGGGTGTACCCAGCCGGGCAATTTTTTGATGCGATCGAGCCAGGTGGCGATGTTCTTGTGCTCGGCGGCGATATCGAAGCCGAATTCGTCCGGCGGATAGTAGAGATAGGCGACCAGCGACACGTCCGCGATGGTCGGCTTGTCACCGATCAGGAACGGCGATTTCGCCAGCCGCTTGTCGAGAATGCTGAGCGAATTGTCGATGCGGCCCTTGAGGAATTCGAGCACCACGGGATTTCCCGGCGGCTTGGCGAATATGCGCAGGAACCGGTACGGCCCGAGAAAGCCGTTGACCTTCTGGTTGTCGAAGATGATCCAGCGCAACGCTTCGAGCCTTTCGTCTTCGCCTTGCGGCTGGAATTTGCCCGAGCGTTCGGCGAGATAGGTGAGGATCACGCCCGACTGGCTGAGCTTTTTTGCGCCGTGCACGAGCACCGGCGCTTCGCCCATCTCGTTGACCTCGGCGCGGAACTCCGGCGTGCGCTGCACGCCTTTGCCGAAGAAATCGACGAACACCGGCGCCCAGTCGGCGCCGATCAGATTGAGCATCAAGGCCGCACGATAGGCATTGCCGGATTGCGCAAAGCAGTAGAGCTGATATTCGGCCATGGCGTTCCTGATGTGTGAGGGCGGTTTCAATGCCGCCAATTACAGAACACTCAATTCTCCGACGAGGTCATGCAGGATCGCCCGGCCAGCGGTGGCTATGGGAAGGCTGCCGCGGTTGCCGAGAAGCACGACGCCGATTTTTCGCGCGGGCAGCATGGCGATGAACGCCGATGCGTTGTTCAGGCCACCATACTTGTCGACCAGATTGGACTGGTTTGGCCACACTTCCCACGCCATCGCCTGCTGCGTGTCAGCGTCGATTGGAATGATAACGCGATGCGTCAACGCCATCGCGTCATGCAGCGCCCGTTGATCCGGCAGGTCGCCAAGATTGGCGGCGAGAAATGTCGCCATGTCACGCGCGGACGAAAACATCTGTCCGGTGCCGAGCCAGTGATAGTATCCTTGAAGGTTTCCAGGTTTGCCGGCCGGCGTTCCATCTTCCTCGTAGCCTTGTACGGCGCGCTGCTCGAAGTCGGCCGGAATGCGACCGCGCGGATAGTCCTGCGTATCCGTGTCCGGAAGCGGCAGCGTCGTGGCGCGAAGACCGAGCGGCTCCAATATGCGCGCCTTCATGAGGTCGTGGAGCGGTATGCCGAAACGCCGTTCGAGCACGACATGCAACAAGATGTAGCCGGAATGGGCATAGATCATCTTACCGCCCGGCCGATGGTCGGCGTCGCTCTTCCATGCTTTCAGGTAAGCGAGAAATTCGGGCTCGGTGAATGTTGCCGTCGGCGGCGGCCACGGCTCATGATCTTGCGGAAGAACAACGCCGGACGAGTGACTCGCCAGTTGGCGCAGCGTAATGCGGCGAATGTCGCCGCCTTCGTTCAACTCGCTGACGTACTTGGCAACCGGATCGTCGAGCGAAAGTTCTCTTTGCAGCGCGGCCTGCGCCAACAGGATAGCGTCGAACACTTTGCTCACCGAGCCGAGATTGAACAAGGTGTCGGTCGTGACCGGCTTCTTGCTCGCCACGTCGGCGTAGCCGAAATTGTAGAACAGCGTGCGGCCGTCAAGGCGCACGGCGAGGCTCAACCCGGGTGCGCCATCCGTCATGACCTCGCGCGCGTGTCGCGCGACGATGCCGGCGACGGCGTCGTCGCCCGCGGCAAATGCGTTGCTGAGGCCGCCTGCGAGGACAGCCGCGATCAATAGTGTGGTCGCTGGACGCATGGCGCTCCTAGTGTGCAAGCGAGACCGTCGCGCCGCTGGTCGCCGGCCCTGAAAAGCGGTCGGGCGGGGCGAACGCCAGGCGCGCGAGCGGCTGGCCCTTGTGGTCGCGGATGACCAGGGCGTCCGGCTCGTAGGTCCACTTGCGGCTGGTGAAGAAGTTTCCGGGGCAGCCGCCCGCAGGTGCGATCGTGCCCTCGCTGCCGCCGGTCGAGCCGCCAAAGGTCATGGCGCACGAGCCGCCATTGGCGGCCGTAAAGCGTCCAGCGGCCGGCCATGTCGACCGGAGGAACCGGCTTGGGCGGCGGGGGCGGAGGCGCGGCGGCGACCGGCGGCGGCTCAGGTCGCTGGCTTGCACAGCCCGCAAGGGCGGCAAGCGCCAGCAGGGCGGCCGTAAACCGTGCCATTTTGGTACCCGTCAGCGTCATAGGGCCGAGCCTGCCTTTCAAACCGTAACAAAACTCGAATTTTCGGCCGTGGCGCAAGAGCTTTCGACAAGACGTCTGACGGGGTGCTTCGACACCGCCTTTTCGATTCGGCGGGCCGCCCCACTTGTGCCAAACTTCGCAACCGAAATTAACCGGTTTTAGCGTGCGGTTCGCACCGAGGGAGGTGGCCATGAGGACCATGACGGGATCGATTTTCGCCGCCGGCATCAGGCACAGGCGTGTTGTCGTGCCGCTGGCGCTGCTGCTCATCCTTGCCGCGCTGTCGTTTCGGCCGGCCCCGGTCCGCGCCGAGGACAACGCCGACGCGATCACGCCGGTCGAGGAATTCTCGCGCCAGCTCGAGGAATTCCAGAAGAGCGTCCCCGATCTCAACAAGAAGATCCAGGACTTCGGCCGGCGCCATCGATAGCTGGACCGACGTCGAGAAGTCGCGCGCCGAGATCGAGAAGCTGCGCGAGGCCGTCGGCAATCTGCTCGGCGCGGTGTCGGATAACGGTTCGGTATCGCTGCTCGGCACCAAGGCGCTCAACCACGTCCACGACAAGCTGCAAGACGCTGTCGGCGGAATCGCGTTTCAAGCCGGAGGAACGCCAGTTCCTCATCGACCAGTGGCGCAAGCTCGACGACGACACCGGCCGCGCCACCAAGGAACTTGATGACGCGCGCAAGCAATTCGCCGCCTTGCTGCAAACGCTGCAGTCGAACGAGGACTTCATCTCCGAGCTGGTTCAGATCAGGCAGGCGCAAAAGGCGCTCGACGTGATCCGGCAGCTCACGCGCGACATCCGCGACGCGTCGAACCAGCTCAACAAGCTGATCGGGGGCATCAAGCCGCCGGGAGCATAATCATGCTTCGCAACACGGGCACGCTCGCAGCAGCGTGCCTGACGGCGCTGGCGCTTGCCTCCTGCAATCCGAAGGGCGACGTCGGCTACGTCGAGATCAAGACCGTTCCGGTGGCGCCGGTCACGCAGACCACGCTCTATCTCGATTCGAGCAAGCTCGATCCGATCAAGCGCGGCGCCGCCGTGCTGCGCCAGCAGGTCGGAACACGCATCCTGCAGGCCGACGGGCTCGGCGGCCAATTGGCGCCGATCTGCGACGTGGTGGTGAAGAAGAACCGCATCACGACCGTCACCATTTCGGTGCTGGAACGGCCGCCGCGTTGTCAGTGCCGTTTCACGCCCGATCCGCGCACGGGCCATACCTGCGTGAGCTGAAATCCGGTTGCCTGCCGTCACCGCGCGGATTGGCCCAAGATCGCGGTGAGCCGTTCGACCACGTCTTTCGGCGATTGAATCAAGTCGTCGACGATGCGCTGCAGTTCCGCTCCGGACAGCGGATCGATATCGCGTCTGGCCTTGGCCGCATCGGCGAGAAAGTCCTGGTCCTTCATCGTCAGGTCGAAGGCTTTGCGCACCGCGTCTGCGCGCTCTCTCGGGCACGTCGGGCGTCAGCAGAATGGGATGTCCCAATGCCGCCGGTCCCGACAACAAGCGCAATGCCGCACGGTCTTTCTCGTTCCCCGCAAAATCGGTCAGCAACGGGACGTCCGGCAGATCTTTCGCCCGTTTGAGTCCGACCTGGACCAGAATGTTGATTTGCTTGTCGACGACCCAGCCCGGGCGCAGCTTCATGCCCTCCCAGTTCGCGCTGCCGCGTCCGGCGACCTCGCCGCGCTGCATCGCCAGGTCGACGTCGGCGCCGCCGCGGTAGCCACCGATGATCTTGAACTTCGTTCCGGCGAGCGCGTTGAGGGCCTCGCCATAATACGCCGAGGGATCGGCGACGCCGTTCGAGCCGAGCGTCGCGGTTTGCTTTCTGGCATCCTCGATCGAAGTTATTCCCGAGGTATGCCACGTGACGACGACGTTGTTGTCCTGCGTCGGCGTGCCGATCCAGGTGAACTTCGACAAATCCGCCTTGGTCGAGGATTCGCTCAGGACTTGCTGAAGCGGAACGCCTTGCAGCGGCGCGACCAGCACCGTGCCGTCGTGCGGCGCCGCGTTGTAGGCGTATGCAATGGCGACCATGCTGCCGGCGCCGGTCATCTGCTTGGGGACGATGGCTGGATTGCCGGGGATGTGTTTCGACATATGCTTTGCCAGCAGGCGCGCGTCGATGTCGTAGGCGGCGCCGGGCGACATGCCGATATACAAGGTGATCTGCTTGCCCCTGTAGAAGGCTTCGACCGCACTCTCGTCCGCGCGCACGCCGGTGCCGAATGCGGACAGCAGGCTGGCCGAAACAGCGGCGACGACGATCGATCGCCGCTCAATTCGACGCACGCTGCATCAGGACGCGGCTTCCAGTTCGCGCGCCGCGGCCGTGTGCCTGTTTGCCGGCACCGGGATGCCGAGATTTCCCCGCAGCGTCGTACTCTCGTAATCGGTGCGGAAAAGATTGCGCCGCTGCAATTCCGGGATGACGCCTTCGACGAAGTCGTTCAGGCCGCCCGGGAAATACGGCACGATGACGTTGAAGCCATCGGCGGCCTGCGCCTCGACCCACTCCTGCATGAGGTCGGCGATCTGCACCGGCGTGCCGACCATTTCGAGATGACCGCGCGCGCCGGCGAACCTCTGGTAGAGCTGACGAATGGTGAGATTTTCGCGCTTCGCCATCTGCGCCATGTCGTCCGAACGGCTGGCGACGACGTCGTTCTTGGGAAGCTCGGGCAGGGGACCATCGAGCGGATAGCCGGTGAGGTCGAAGCCGATGCGCCGCGACAGCAGACCAAGACCGACATCCGGATGGATGAGGTCCTGCATGCGCTGGTATTTCTCTTTTGCCTCGTCTTCGGTCCGCCCCACGGTCACGGCGAGGCCCGGCATGATCTTGAGGTGGTCGGGGCTGCGGCCGTATTTCGCCATGCGGCCCTTGAGCGTGGCGTAGAATTTCTTGCCGCCATCGAGCGTGTTCTGCGCCGCGAACACCACCTCCGCGGTTTCCGCCGCAAGCTCGATGCCATCATCGGAGGCTCCGGCCTGCACCAGCACGGGCTGGCCTTGCGGCGAGCGCGGCACGTTCAACGGGCCGCGTACGCTGAAGTATTTTCCCTCGTGATCGAGCACGTGCATTTTTTCGCGATCGAAGAACACGCCCGACTCGCGATCGCGCACGAACGCATCTTCATCCCAGCTATTCCACAGTCCGGTGACGACCTCGGCAAATTCGTGGGCGCGCCGATAGCGCTCGACCTTCGGCGGATGGGGGACGCGACCGAAATTCTCCGCCTCCAGCGCGTTGCCGGACGTGACCAGGTTCCAGCCGGCGCGGCCGCCGCTGACGAGGTCGAGCGAGGCGAACTTGCGCGCGAGCAGATAAGGCTGCTCGTAGCGACGTCGTCGCCGTGCAGACGAGGCCGATATTGTTCGTGAGCGGCGGCGAGGGCGGAGAGCAGCGTGAACGGCTCGATCCATGCGGTGTAGTGCATGCGATGCATGCCTTCCGGCTGCGTCGTCCACACTGTGACGGTGTCGGCCGAAAACAGCATGTCGAAACGGCCGCGCTCGGCCGTTTGCGCCATCTCGACGAAGCGCTTGAAATTGACGCCGGCATCGGCGTGCGAATCGGGATGGCGCCAGGAGGCGACGTGGTGACCGACCGGTCTGATGAAGAGGCCGAGCTTCATGTGGTTTGGGTTGCCCATCTTCTTGTTCCTTTCTGCCATCACTTCATCGTCGGAATGACGAACTCCGCGCCTTCCTTGACGCCGGAGGGCCAGCGCGCGGTGACGGTTTTGGTCTTGGTGTAGAAGTGGATCGAATCCGGTCCGTGCTGGTTGAGGTCGCCGAAGCCGGAGCGCTTCCAGCCGCCGAAGGTGTGATAGGCCAGCGGCACCGGAATGGCGAAGTTGACGCCGACCATGCCGACTTCGACGCGGCTGGTGAAATCGCGCGCCGCGTCGCCGTCGCGGGTGAAGATGGCGACGCCGTTGCCGTAATCGTGCTCGGACGGCAGCCGCACGGCTTCCTCGTAGTCCTTGGCGCGCACCACCGAGAGCACCGGGCCGAAAATCTCTTCCTTGTAGATGCGCATGTCGGGCGTGACGTTGTCGAACAGGCAGCCGCCCATGAAGTTGCCCTGCTCGTAGCCCTGGAGCTTGAAGTTGCGGCCGTCGACCAGAAGCTTGGCGCCTTCCTTGACGCCGAGATCGACGTAGTCCTTCACCTTGTTGAGGTGCGCGCGCGTGATCATCGGGCCGTAGTCGGCCTGCGGATCGGTCGAGGGGCCGATCTTGAGGCTCTCGACGCGCGGGATCAGTTTCTCGATGAGAATATCGGCGGTCTTTTTCCCGACCGGCACCGCGACCGACACCGCCATGCAGCGCTCGCCGGCCGAGCCGTAGCCGGCGCCGATCAGCGCATCGACCGCCTGGTCCATGTCGGCGTCGGGCATCACGATCATGTGGTTCTTGGCGCCGCCGAAGCACTGCACGCGTTTGCCGTTGGCGCAGCCGGTCGCATAAATGTATTCGGCGATCGCCGAGGAGCCGACGAAGCCGATCGCCTTTACGCGCGCATCGCCGAGCAGCGTGTCGACCGCCTCCTTGTCGCCGTTGACGACATTGAGCACGCCCGCCGGCAGCCCGGCCTCGACCAGCAGTTCGGCAAGCCGCATCGGCACGGACGGATCGCGCTCCGATGGCTTGAGGATGAAGGCATTGCCGCAGGCGAGCGCCGGCGCGAATTTCCACATCGGGATCATGGCCGGGAAATTGAACGGCGTGATGCCGGCGACGACGCCGAGCGGCTGGCGCATCGAGTAGAGGTCGATGCCGGGGCCGGCGGCCTCGCTGTATTCACCCTTGATCAGATGCGGGATGCCGCAGGCGAATTCGACCACTTCGAGGCCGCGCTGGATGTCGCCTTTGGCGTCGGGGAAGGTCTTGCCGTGCTCGGAGGAGAGCAGGCGCGCCAGCGTGTCGAATTCCTTCTGCACCAGTTCGAGGAACTTGAACATGACGCGCGCGCGCCGCTGCGGATTGGTCGCCCCCCAGGCAGGCTGCGCCGCTTCGGCGACGGCAATGGCGTGCTCGACCTCGGAATGCTTGGCGAAGGCGACCTTGGCCTGCACTTCGCCGGTATTGGGATTGAAAACGTCGCCGAAGCGCCCCGATGCGCCATGCACCTCTTTGCCGCCGACGAAATGGCCGATCTCACGCATGGGTCGTCTCCTGGGAAGTGGTGATGCTCGCCTTGGCGGTTCTGACTCGTCATTTTGCAGTTTTTTCGGCCGCGGTCACGGGACTTGCGTGCGGCGTAGTATTCATCCGCCCCCGCGCAGCGGGGGAGGGGACCGCGCGAAGCGCGGTGGAGGGGGCCTCGGCGGCACAGAATTACGGCGCCGGTTCGACTCCGGCTTTGGTTTTCTTTTCTTCTCCGCTGATCGCATCCGCAGCGCAGAGGCCCCTTCCACCATGCTGCGCATGGTCCCCTTCCCGCTGCGCGGGGCAGGATGAAGCAAGGCATAGCTCGCCGCTTGCGCCCCTCTCCCCGCCGCGGGGAGAGGTAGTCCGGCCCCATCAGTGAACCATTGGTAACCGTCCCTTAAGCGCAGGGAGGCTAGGGTTCCGCTGCGGTCCGGGGTGGGGACGGCGCACCGCGGCCCAGAATCGGGCGGCGGGCTGTACGCGTGTGCGTTGGAGTTGCGTGATGGACTTTGCAACAGGCCTCGGCCTGCTTGCCGGCGTGACCGTGGTGCTGACCATGATCTTCATGGGCGGCGACCTCAGGATGTTCCTGAGCGAACACGCGATCATCATCATTTTCGGTGGATCTTTTGCCGCGACGCTGATCCGCTTTCCGCTCAATGCGATTTTTCACGGGCTGCCGCTGGGGGCCAGATTTGCCTTCACCATGCGGCGCACGACCCAGCGCCAGCTCGTCGACGAGATCGCCGGACTTGCCGAAATCGCGCGCAAGCAAGGGCCGATCGGACTCGAAAAGGTCGACATCGAGGACCCGTTCCTCGCCAAGGGCATCCGCTTCGTCGCCGACGGTTACGAGGCCGAGTTCATCCGCGACAATCTTGAACGCGACCGTGACAACTTCCTGACGCATCTCGACGAGGGCCAGAAAATCTACCGCGCGGTCGGCGATTGCGCGCCGGCGTTCGGCATGGTCGGCACCTTGATCGGAATGGTGCAGATGTTCGCCAACATGACCGACCCGTCCAAGCTCGGTCCGTTCATGGCGACTGCGCTGCTGGCGACGCTTTATGGCGCGCTGCTTGGCAAATATTCTGTGTCTGCCGATTGCCGACAAGCTGCACCTCAAGCTCGTCGACGAGGAGATCAACCGCACGCTGATCATCGACGGCATCCTGATGATCCGCGAGTCGAAGAGCCCGACGCTGGTGCGCGAGATGCTGATCGCCTATCTGCCCGAGAAGCATCGCTACGACGAAGAGCCCGAGGTTGTGCCCGCCTGATGGCGCGGCACGGTGACTGAGGGACGCAGCAATGGCCAAACGCAAGGAAGCTCACGGCGGTGGCCACGGCTGGTTCGTCACCTTCGCCGACCTGATGGGACTGCTGGTCAGCTTCTTCGTCATGCTGGTCGCGTTCTCCAACCAGGACCAGCAGAAGCTCCAGATCGTCGCCGGCTCGATGCGCGACGCCTTCGGCGTCCAGACCAACGTGCGCTATTCCGGCATCATCGAGGTCAACGGCCTGCCGACACGGCCGAAGCTCAAGAACGCGGCGCACATCACGCCCGAAGATGCCTCCGCGACGCCCACTCCCGATCAGCACGACAACCAGCGCGAATACGGCGCGACGTTCAAGAACGACCGCGCCTTCGCGCTCGCCGCCGCCTCGTTGCGCCAGGCACTGCAGGAGATGCCCGATCTCACCGAAGCGTCGAAGCACATCATGATCGAGGAGACCAAACAGGGCCTCAACATCGAGATCGTCGACCAGGACGGCCGCTCGATGTTCGCGGAAGGGTCCAAGGAACCCTATGAGCGCACGCGCAAGATCATCCAGAAGATCGCCGTGCCGCTCAAGCAGACGCCGTACCGGCTTTCGATTACCGGCCACACCTCCGCCAGCAAGACGCCGGCGCGGGCGAGCTACGGGCCATGGAACCTGTCGGCCGACCGCGCCAATTCCGTGCGCCAAATTCTGGAAGAGGAGGGCATGCCGACGGCCAACTTCTATGAGGTGGCCGGCAAGGCCGATACCGACCCGCTTTTTCCCGACGATCCCTACATAGCGGCCAATCGCCGCGTAACCATCACGCTGATGCGGGAAGAGCCGCCGGTTCCACCCGACCTCAAGCCGTAAAATATACCTCTCGCCGTGACGGAAGCCGTGCGATGGTCGCCCGTATTGCCGGTGGACGCGCGATGCTATAAAGGCGCCCCCTCCTCTGGTTTTTTCGGCGACGACCACAACGCTTATGAGCGCACACACCTCCGAACGGGCCACATCGTTGGCGCCTCCCGCCGACATGCACCCCGAAAGCGGCGGCGCATCAGGTTTCTGGACGCTCTCGCTTGGCAGCGTCGGCGTGGTCTATGGCGATATCGGCACCAGCCCGCTCTACGCCTTGCGCGAGGCCGTGGTGGCGGCGAGTCCTGCCGCAGGCTCCATCAGCCGGGATGCCGTGCTCGGCGTGCTGTCGCTCATCCTGTGGGCGCTGATCGTCGTCGTGACCTGCAAATACGTTCTGATCCTGCTGCGCGCCGACAACAACGGCGAGGGTGGAACTTTGTCGCTCACGGCGCTGGCGAGCCGCGCCTACGGACGCCGCACGGCGCTGATCTATATCCTCGGCGTGATCGGCGCCTCGATGTTCCTCGGCGATTCCGTGATCACGCCGGCCATTTCCGTGCTTTCGGCGGTCGAGGGGCTGAAACTCGCGACGCCCGCGTTCGACCATTATGTCGTCGGGCTGACCGTTGCCATCCTGGTCGTTCTGTTCGCGGTGCAAAGCCGCGGAACCGCCAAGGTTGCGGCCTTCTTCGGGCCGGTCATGGTGGTCTGGTTCGTGACCATCGCGATCGCGGGCCTGGTTCACGTCAGCGACGACCCGCACGTGCTGCTGGCGATCAATCCATTCTACGCGGTGCGGTTCCTGGCGACGCACGGCCATATCGGCATGGTCACGCTGGGCCTCGTGTTCCTCGCGGTGACTGGCGGCGAGGCGCTCTATGCCGATCTCGGACATTTCGGCCGCAAACCGATCCAGATCGCCTGGCTCGGCCTCGTGCTGCCGTCGCTGCTGCTCAATTATTTTGGCCAGGGCGCGCTGGTGCTGGCGCATCCGTCCGCGATCGAAAATCCATTCTACCGCATGATGCCCGACATGCTGCTGCTGCCGATGATCGTGCTCTCAACCGCCGCTACCGTGATCGCGAGCCAGGCGGTGATCACCGGGGCCTATTCGCTGGTGGCGCAGGCGATCCAGCTCGGCCTCTTGCCGCGCCTCGCCATCCGCCACACCTCCGCGTCGCATCACGGCCAGATCTACATCCCGCGCGTCACCGGCGCGCTTCTGGTCGGCGTTCTGCTGCTGGTCGGCCTGTTCCGCACCTCGAGCGCGCTCGCCTCGGCCTACGGCATCGCCGTGACCACCACCATGGTGGTCGACGGCATCCTCGGCCTGATCGTGGTGTGGAAACTGTGGCGCTGGAAATTCTGGCAGGCGGTGCTGCTGATGGCGCCGCTCGTCGTCGTCGACAGCGTCTTCTTCTCCGCCAACTTGCTCAAGATACTGGATGGCGCCTGGGCGCCGCTCGCGTTCGGCGCCGCCATGGTGTTGCTGATCCTGACCTGGCGGCGCGGCACCGGCATTCTGGTGCAGAAGACGCGGCGCACCGAGGTGCCGCTCGACACGCTGCTGCGCAGCCTGGAGAAAAGCTCACCGCACGTCGTGCCGGGTACGGCCGTGTTCCTGACCAGCGATCCCGGCTTCGCGCCGACCGCGCTGCTGCACAACCTCAAGCACAACAAGATTCTGCACGAGCACAATGTCGTCCTCACCATCGTCACCGCGGACACGCCGCGGGTGCACGACGAGGAGAGGGTGAAGATGGCGCAAATCTCGCCGCACTTCAGCACGGTCGCGCTCAAGTTCGGCTACATGGAATCGCCCAACGTACCCAAGGCGCTCGCCATCGCGCGCAAGCTCGGCTGGCACTTCGACATCATGTCGACGTCGTTCTTCCTGTCGCGACGCTCGCTCAAGCCGGCGGCGCATTCCGGCATGCCGCAGTGGCAGGACCGGCTGTTCATCATGCTGGCGAAGTCGGCGAGCGACGCCACCGACTTCTTCCAGATTCCCACCGGCCGCGTGGTCGAAGTCGGCACCCAAGTTACCGTGTGACGGCGAAGAGCATCGCTGCGTCACCCAACGTCGTATAGGAATCTCATAAAGGATTTATGGGATTCCTATAAAGAAACGATTTCATGACTTGCACCGTCTTTGGTGATACAAGCCGCGCCCTGTGAGTTCGGCACAACAGCCGGAGCGGGCGCCAGCCTCCCCATCCCATGACGGAAATAATTGCCGCTCCGCACGGGGGCGAGCCGACTGACGGCTATGGACGGCCGGCGCGATCCAGCTTCTGGTCGCTTACGCTCGGCAGCGTCGGGGTCGTCTACGGCGATATCGGCACCAGCCCGCTCTACGCGCTGCGCGAGGCGGTGCTGGCTGCTGGCGGAGCGGATGGCACGGTAACGCGAGACGTCGTGCTCGGCGTTCTCTCGCTGATCCTGTGGGCGCTGATCATCATCGTCACGCTGAAATACGTCCTGCTCCTGCTGCGTGCCGACAACAACGGCGAGGGCGGCACGCTCACGCTGATGGCGCTCGCCTTGCGCGCGCTCGGCAAGACCACGGTGGTGGTGACGCTGCTCGGCATCACCAGCGCCTCGCTGTTTTACGGCGACGCGGTGATCACGCCGGCGCTGTCGGTGCTCTCCGCGATCGAAGGCCTCAAGGTCGCGACGCCCGCCTTCGATGCCTACATCGTGCCGCTGACGGTGGTGATCCTGGTCGCGCTGTTCGCGGTGCAGGCGCGCGGCACCGCGCAGGTTGCGACCTTGTTCGGCCCGATCATGGCGGTGTGGTTCATCGTGATCGCCTTGCCGGGTCTGACGCACATCGCCGGCGATCCCGGCATTCTGCGCGCGATCAGCCCCATCTACGGCGCCGCATTCCTGCTGCATCACGGCGCCATCGGCCTGGTGACGCTCGGCGCCGTGTTCCTGGCAGTGACCGGCGCCGAAGCGCTCTATGCCGATCTCGGCCATTTCGGCCGCAAGCCGATCCAGACCGCGTGGCTGATCCTGGTGCTGCCGTCGCTGGCGCTGAATTATCTCGGGCAGGGCGCACTGGTGCTGGCCAATCCAAAGGCGATCGAGAATCCGTTTTTCCTGATGTATCCCAACTGGGCGCTGGTCCCGATGGTGGTGCTGGCGGCGGCGGCGACCGTCATCGCCAGCCAGGCCGTCATCACCGGCGCCTATTCGCTGACCAGTCAGGCGATCCAGCTCGGTCTGCTGCCGCGGTTCGAAATCCGCCACACCTCGGCGCATCAGGCCGGCCAGATTTATATGCCGCGGGTCAACATGCTGTTGCTGTTCGGCGTGCTGATGCTGGTGGCCTTGTTCCGTTCGTCGAGCGCGCTCGCTTCCGCCTATGGCATTGCCGTCACCGGCACCATGGTCGTCACAGCGATGCTGGCATTCATCGTCATCTGGAAGCTGTGGAACTGGTCGCCGATCGCCGCAGCCGCCCTGATCGTGCCGTTCCTGCTCATCGACCTGACGTTTCTTTCGGCAAACCTGCTCAAGGTGGTCGAGGGCGGCTGGGTGCCGCTGTTGCTCGGCGGACTGATCATGGGTGTGATGTACACGTGGCGGCGCGGCACGCGGCTTTTGTACGAGAAGACGCGACGGCTGGAGACGCCGCTGGAGGACCTCGTGCGCATGCTGGAGAAGAAGCCGCCGCAATCCGTGCCGGGGACGGCGGTGTTCCTCACCAGCGATCCGAACAGCGCGCCGACCGCGCTGATGCACAGCCTCAAGCACTACAAGGTGCTGCACGAGAAGAATGTCATTCTCACCGTCGAGACCACGCACACGCCGCGCGTCGACAGTGACGAGCGCGTGCGCATCGAGCCGGTCGGCGCGACCTTTATGCGGGTGCTGCTTCGCTTCGGCTATATGGAGACGCCCAACATCCCGAAGGCGCTGGCGATCGCGCGCAAGCTCGGCTGGCAGTTCGACATCATGTCGACGTCGTTCTTCCTGTCGCGGCGTGCTTTGCGGCCGGCGCCGCAATCCGGCATGCCGCGCTGGCAGGACCGGCTGTTCATCACGCTTGCCCGCTCGGCCAACGATGCCACGGATTATTTCCAGATACCGACCGGGCGGGTGGTGGAGGTTGGCACCCAGGTTACGATATAATCCACGATATAATCGCGATAAGCCGTGCCTCTGGAACAAAGAGATGTGTGATGAGTGATCCGAATGTCCGCGATCTGACGCCCGAAGAAATCGCCCAGGGCCTCACCGAGGGCCGCATGGTGCTGGTCGACGTGCGCGAGCCGAACGAGACCGACGCCGAGCGCTTCCCCGGCGCGGTGCTGGTGCCGCTGTCGCAGTTCGATCCGGCCGCCATCCCGGCACAGGAAGGCCGCGAGGTGGTGTTCGCCTGCCGTTCGGGCCGGCGCTCGATCACGGCGTCGCTGGCGGCGCAGGAGCAGGGCTTCGCCTACGGCTCGCATATGGCGGGTGGAATTCTGGCCTGGAAGGCCGCCGGCCTGCCGACCGAGACGTGAGCATTTCCGGCGATGACCTCGCAATATTTTCCGCTCATTCCCGCGAAAGCGGG
Source organism: uncultured Alphaproteobacteria bacterium (assembly GCA_963730645.1). Taxonomy (GTDB): domain Bacteria; phylum Pseudomonadota; class Alphaproteobacteria; order Rhizobiales; family Xanthobacteraceae; genus BOG-931. The sequence goes on from CAVSSN010000002.1 coordinate 198,130, forward strand.
AATCCATTGCCAGCCGCGCCGCAAGAGCTGGGTCCCGCCTTCGCGGCGACGAGCGGAATGATTTTCGCGATCATCGTTGTGCTGCTGGGCGCGTCATGGCCCGCGCAGGCGCAGAAGCAGCGCTTCGTGAATGTCTACAATTGGTCGGACTATCTCGACCTCGGCGTTCTCGACGACTTTACCAAGGCGACCGGCATCAAGGTCCGCTACGACACGTTCGACAGCAACGACACGCTCGAAGCGAAGCTGCTCGCCGGCAATTCCGGCTATGACCTTGTCGTGCCGACCGGCTATTTTCTGCAGCGCCAGATCGCCGCCGGCATTTTCCAGAAGCTCGACAAGGCCAAGCTCCCGAACCTGGTCAACGTCTGGCCCGAAATCGCCCGCCGTCTCGCCTTCTATGATCCTGGCAACCAGTACGCCGTCAACTACATGTGGGGCACGACCGGCATCGGCTACGACAGGAAAAAGGCGAGGGAATTGCTCGGCGCGGACGTCGCGATCGATAGCTGGGCCTACGTGTTCGATCCCGACAAGCTCGGCAAGTTCAAGCAATGCGGTGTGAACCTGCTGGATTCATCCGATGACATCCTTCCGGCCGCGCAGAGTTATCTCGGCCTCGATCCCGATGCGACCGATCAGGCCACTCTCGATAAGGCCTTCGATCAGGTGATGAAGATCAGGCCGTTCGTGCGCAAGTTCAATTCCTCCGAATATCTCAATGCGATGGCAACCGGCGAGATCTGTTTTGCCGTCGGCTATTCCGGCGATTTCAAACAATCCCAGAAGCGCGCTGCGGAAGCCAAGGCCGCGATCGACATCGGGTATTCGATTCCGAAAGAGGGCGCCCAGGTGTGGTTCGACAACCTCGCCATTCCGAAGGATGCGCGCAATGTCGCGGAAGCCCACGAACTCATCGATTATCTGCTCAAGCCCGAGGTCGCGGCAAGAAATAGCGACCACGTGTCGTATGCCAACGGCAATCTCGCGAGTCAGAAATTCATCGACAAGGCGCTGCTTGACGACAAGTCGGTGTATCCCGACGCGGCGACGATGGCGCGGCTCTACACCATCAGCGCGCGCGATCAGAAGACGCAGCGGCTGATGAACCGGATGTGGACGCGGATCAAGACGGGACGGTGACGCGAGGGCGATTGCCTTCGTCCTTCTTCGTCATTGCGAGGAGCGAAGCGACGAAGCAATCCAGTTCCGCGAACCCGGCTGGATTGCTTCGCTGCGCTCGCAATGACGGTTCGACAGTTCGTCAGCGCCAGCGCCGGTGCAGCCACAGCCATTGCTCCGGGTGCTCGCGCACCCAGCCTTCGACCACCGAGGTGATCGCCTGCATGGTGCCCTGGATGTCGATGCGGCCGTCGGCGTCGCGCGGCGGCTCGATCGCATCGGTGACTTCGCCCCAGAAATGTTCGCCGTCGGGCATCCGCACCACGCGCAGGCCATGGATCGGGCATTCGGTCTGGCGCGCCAGCATGGCGATCAGCGGATTGGCCTTGCAGGTGCGGCCGAAGAACGTCACGTCGACGCCCCGGGTGTAATGCTGGTCGACCAGCATGCCGACGTGAACGCCGGATTGCAGCAGGCGGCCGAGCCGCACCGGCGCATCGAGGCCGGTCGGGACCAATTCGCCCATGATGCCTTCGCGCATCTTGATGACGGCGTCGCTGATGGCGCCGATGTTCGGCCGCCGGTAGAGCGCGGCGGATTTGACGCCGAGCAGTGCGGCGCCCAGCCCCGGGATTTCCCAGTTGGCGAGATGCGCGGCGAAGCCGATTGTCGCCTTGCCGCCGGCGATCATTTTTTCGTAGCGCTGTTGCGATTCCGGCAGATAGCTGATGTCGGCGGCGCCGGGCGGGCCGAGACCCTCGATGCGGAATTCATCGAGATGGGCGAACTCGACCGCAAGGCGCCCGAGATTGTCCCACACGCCGATCAGGATCGTCTCGATCTCGGCGTCGGATTTTTCCGGGAATGCGGCGCGGAGATTGTCGCGGCCGATGCGATGCTCCTTGAGCATCGGGCCGGCCTTGCGCATCACCCAGGCAACGAAATTCGCCGAGCGCTTGCGATCGGTAGACTTGGCCACGTGCAACATCGCGACGGCCAGCCATCCGACCGTCGCGTCGAACGGCGCCTTGAGGCGCCTTGCGATGGGCTGCCAGAGAGATCGTGCCATCGCCATCGCTGTCTAAAACGTCACGATGATCTTGCCGAAAACCTGACGGCCTTCGAGGCGGGCGAGGGCGCGCTCGAAATCGTCGAGCGTCGCTTCGGTGTCGATCACCGGGAGCATGCCGCCCGCCATCTTGGCGAGGCTCTCGCGGATGTTGCGCATCGAAGCGCCGAACGAGCCGAAGATGCGGTATTGCTGAAGATAGAGCTGGAACAGATTCATCTGGATCGACTGGCCGGTCGTCGAGCCGCAGGTCACGAGCCGCCCGCCGCGCTTGAGGCAAAGCAGCGAGCCGTTGAAGGTGTCGGGGCCGACGTGCTCGAACGCAACGTCGACGCCCTTCTTGGCGGTGAGCTTGCGTACGATGGTTTCGAAACGATCGGTACGATAGTTGATGACGTGATCGGCGCCGATCGCCTTGGCCTTCGCAATCTTCTCGTCATCGCCCACGGTGGTGATGACGGTGCAGCCGATCGCCTTCGCCATCTTGATCGCCGTGGTGCCGATGCCGGAGCCGCCGGCCTGCACCAGGATGGTCTCGCCGGGCTCGAGCTTGGCGTTGTCGAACAGCATGTGCTGCACGGTCCCGAAAGCAACCGGCGCGCAGGCTGCGTCGCGAAAGCTCACGCCTTGCGGAATTGGCACCACCAGCCGCGCCGGCATGTTGATCAGGTCGCGCGCGAAGCCGTCGACATGGAATCCCATGATGCCGCCGACGTTTTCGCACAGATTATCGCGGCCCTCGCGGCACGCCTTGCAGTGTCCGCAGGTCAGCGCGCCATAGGCGACGACATGCTCGCCGGGTTTGATGGTCGACACGTCTGCGCCGACGGCGGCGATTTCGCCCGCGGCCTCGACGCCGACGATCAGCGGCAGCTTGCGCTTGGCAAACGCCATGCCGCGCCAGCCCCACACGTCGATGTGGTTGATGCCGATCGCCCTGACGCGGATCTGCACCTCGCCAGCGGCCGGCGGCGGCGGCGGCGGGACATCGCAAAGCTCGAGCTTGCGGTCTCCGAGGAGCGTGAGGGCGCGCATGAAATCTCCGGGGCCGCGGATCGGCGTCCGATGCCTATCGCCGCCGTAAGGCCGCCGTCAACCCAACGGTCAGGCCGGCTCCCGCGCCAGCACCAGGCAGACGTTCTGGCCGCCGAACCCGAACGAATTCGAGATCGCGCGGTTCATTTTCGCGTCGCGCGCCACGTTGGGCACGACGTCGAGGGCGATTCCCGGGTCGGGCATGTGGTGGTTGATGGTCGGCGGGATGCGCTGGTGTTCGAGCGTCATCAGCGAGACCACCGCTTCGACCGCGCCGGCCGCCGTCAGCGTGTGGCCGATCATCGACTTGTTGGACGAGATCGGAATATTGCGGATGCCCTCGCCGAACACCGCGGAAACGCCGAGGTGCTCCATCTTGTCGTTCTCGGGCGTGCTGGTGCCGTGGGCATTGATGTAGTCGACATCTTCGGGGCCGACGCCGGCGTCCGCGAGCGCATTGCGCATGCAGGCGATGATCGGCTTGCCGTCCGGGCTCGAACGGGTGCGGTGGAACGAATCCGACCGCTCGCCGCAGCCTTCCAGAATGCCGAGCACGCGCGCGCCGCGCGCCAGCGCATGGTCGAGGCTTTCCAGCACCAGCGCCGCCGCGCCCTCCGCGAGCACGAAGCCGTCGCGGTTCTTGGAGAACGGCTTTGAAGCCTGCTCGGGCGGATCGTTCTGGGTCGACAAGGCGGACAGCAGCGAAAATCGCACCAGCGATTCCGGCGTCAGCGAGCCGTCGGCGCCGAGCGCCAGCGCCGCCTCGCACTCGCCGCGGCGGATCGCCTCGACGCCGAGCTGGATCGCGGTCGCGCCCGATGCACACGCCGTCGTCAGCGAAATCGGCGAACCTTCGGTGCCGAAATGGGCGGCGAGGTGCTCGGCGATGATGCCGTATTTGATGGTTTCGTAGATGCCGTCGAATTGCGGCTCGCGGGCGACGCGCAGCAGGTCGGGGTAACCCACGGTATCGTTGCTGCCGGACAGTTCGGCCATCTTGAAACGGAACGGCCATTCGATCTCAAGCGGCGGCAGTGCCAGAAACAGCGGCCCGGGAAACTGGCCCTTCGAGCCAAGTCCGGATTCTCCGACCGCTTCTTCGCCGGCCAAAAGCGCGATGCGCTCGGTAATCTCCGACGGCGGCATGTAGTCGCGATAGACCTCGTCGACCGTGCCGGCGATCGTGGTCTTGAGGCTGTCGATCGGAAATCGCGAAATCCGGCGGATGCCCGACTGGCCCGCACTCAGTTTCGTCCAATTGTCGGTCTTGCCGACGCCGAGCGAAGTGACCACGCCCATTCCGGTGATCGCGATCACCGGCCGGCCGGCTTTGTCTTTCCTCGTGGCTGGCATGACAACCTCCGTCAATCGACGCGTTCGATCAGAGCAAGCCCTTCGCCCCGCCAATTGCCGACGCCGGTGACGATGACTTGGGAAAGCCCCGGCGGGGCTTCGCCGCTGTCGCCCGATCCGGTTGGTGTGAAGAGCTTACCGTGTTTGAGCACCGCGCACGCGACGCCGAGATTGGCCACGAACTGGGTATCGACGCCATGGCCCATATAGGTGCCGGTGTTGCGCATCGGAAGGCCGATTTCCTCCAGCAGTCCATGCTCGGCCGAGGTGGCCGGCTCGAAGCCGGTGGCGCCTGAAATGATCACGGCGTGCTTGTGGTCGACCTGGGGGGCAAGCTTCTGCCATTGCCGTCGCAATGACGCTTCGGCCTCGCCCTCGCGGCGCAGGTTGCGATCGGAATGGACCGGCGCAAGTTTGCCGTAGGGATGCGCACCACGCGCCTGCGCGTGCTCGCGGCTCTCCAGCATCATGAACGCGCCGACGCTGGCGAAGGCGACGCTGCCTTTCGGGCCGCGATCCCACACCGGCTTGAACGTGTCCTTCATCGGCACGCTGCCGAGATCGAACGCCAGCAGGACGTCCCAGCGCGCGCCGTGATACGCGCCGCCAACGAGGGTCATCTCGCTCTGTCCGGCGGCAACGCGCGCCTGCGCGACACGCACGGCGTCGACGCCAGCCGATTCCTCACCCATGAAGGTGCGCGACGAGCCGACCACGCCGTGCACCAGCGAAATGTTGCCAGCAAGCAGATTCGGGAGCTGCGCCAGGAACAGGGTAGGGCGCAGATCGCTCATCAGCCGCTCGTTGAGGAAGGCCGAAGCATTCTCGGCCTTGCGCACGTCGGTGAGGATTGCGCTGTCGACTGCGATATCGCGCTCGCCGCCACCTGCCGCGACGATCATGTCGGTACGATCAAGCAGCTCCGGATTTTTGGCGATGCCGGCGTCGGTCAGCGCGAGACCGGCGGAATAAACGCCAATGCGCTGCCACGCCTCCATCTGGCGCTGATCGCTCTTTTTGGGGATTTGGCTGTCGAAATTGAGCGGCGCCATCGGATGAACGATGTATGGCGCGAAACTCTTGTCGTCATAGGCCGGCGGCTCGCCGGAGCAGAGCCGGTTCCAGGTCGCTTCCAGACCTTCGCCGAGGCAGGAGACCAACCCGACGCCGGTGATCCACACCTCGCGGCGGTCGCTCACCGCACGAACTCCCCGAGGGGGAACTCAAGCCGTTTCGCCCACTCATCGATGGTCTCGCGGATGGCGGGGCTCGGATAGGGAATGATGCGATAGGTCAGCCGGCCGTCGCAGACGACCTCGCCTCTGCAGCGCCCGGTGCAGTCGCCGATGGCGTAGCCAGAGCCTTCGTGGATGACTCGGCCTTCGAATTCGAGCACGTCGCCGGGATAGATGGCGCTACGGATCTTGCCTTCCTTCACACCGGCGAGCACGGGCAGCCCGGTGAAGCCCGTCAGCGCGCTCACCAGCCAGCCGGTGGTCTGCGCCATGCATTCAATCAGCAGCACGCCGGGCATCAGCGGATGGCCTGGAAAATGTCCTTCGAACACCGGGCTTTGCAGCGGCACATTGCAAATCGCGCGGATCAATCGTTCGCCGGCATCGACCTCGACGAACCGATCGATCATCTGAAAATATTCAAGTCTCATGCTGGGCGGTCTCAGGCGCCCTTGGCCGCGATCAGCTCGTCGATCCGCTCGCTCAGGTTCTTGAGGACGAAGTACTGATCGGTCGTGGCCTTGCCGTCATTGACCTCCTGGGTCCATTGCTCAAGAGGCAATTTGATGCCGAACGCCTTGTCGATGGCGAAGGCAATGTCGAGGAAGTCGAGGCTGTCGATCTCAAGGTCGTTGATCGCATGGCTTTCGGGCTTGATGTTTTCACGCGGAATGTCGCAAGTTTCCGCAATGATTTCAGCCACTTTGTCGAACGTGGTGGACATCGGGATTGCTCTTTGGTCGCGGAATGGATGGGGCGCCGGCCCAGCCCGGCGCAAGCAAGCCCGAACGTTACGGGCCCCTCAGGTCGATGCCCGTATAGCGAAGGATGCCGCGGAGTTCAACGGCGGCGCCAATCCGGCCGCAATTAGGTCCAACGGCCGGTTTGAGACGCCGACACGCCACATTGATGCACAAGTTGTCGCGCCTTGTCGACCTGTGTTTGATCCGGGCTTCGCTTGAACAACCAGCGCTTATTTCCTAATGAACCGGCAAGGGGTGACAATGCCCACACCGCTCGTGCGCAAGCGCTGTTTCGTGCAGATGACCGGCTATGAGCCGGTCGGGCCGGAGCATTACCATCGGCGCTACATCCGCGAGATGGCGCGCTTTTTGAAAGCATGGAACCTGCAAGGCCAGGCGTCGCCGGCGAAGGTGTCGGCCGACGGGCACGTCGTCAGCTTCGACATCGAGACCTGGGGACCGAACTGGCGCGTGCGCACGGACCTGCATTATTTTCGCTGGGACGACATCGTGGCCGCCGATATGGCCGAGAGCGATTTCCGGCGCTTTCCGCTCGGCATTGCCGCAATGCTGGAGTTCGTCTTCACCGGCACGGCGGGCAAGTATTTCGCCATAGCACCGCGTTACGGCGGGTTCTTCTGTTATCCGCTTGCGGTCGTCATCGGCATGATCTGGCTCTCGATTTCGGGCGCCCGCTTCAGCGTCATCCACCTCAGCCTGCCGTACCCGCTGCTGCTGGCGCCGATCGTTTTCTGCGCGGTCTTCGTGGCGTTGCGGCAAACCTTCGGGCGCATGGTCTTCATCCGCTATGCGCTCGACGATTGGTATTTCGCCCGCGATATGGTGCATCAGGTGCGCCCGGAGCTCGAGGCGCGCATGGATCGCTTCGCGCACGAACTGGTGCGGCTGGCGCGAGAAACCGATGCGGACGAGATCGTGGTCGATGGCCACAGCCTCGGCGCGCCGATCTCGATCGCCGTCCTCGACCGCGCGCTGCAGCTCGACCCGCAGTTGGGGCGCGGCGACAAGCAAATCCATCTGGTGTCGACCGGCTCATCGCTGCTGAAGGTCGCGCTGCATCCGGCGGCTGGATGGCTGCGCGAGGCCGTGCGCCGCGTGGCGAATTCGCCCGCGGTCTATTGGGTCGAATATCAGGCGCTGGTCGACATCATCAACGTCTACAAGGTCGATCCGGTGGTGGCGCTGGGCATGCCCGCGACCGGCAAGCCGATCGTGCGCATCATCCGCATCCGCCACATGGTGGAGGAGCACACCTACAAGCGCTTCCATCTCAATTTCCTGCGCATCCATCGCCAGGCCGTCATGGGCAACGAGCGGCGCTATTTCTACGACTATTATATGCTGTGCTGCGGGCCGGTCCGGCTGCGCGACCGGGTCGATAATCAGGATCAGATTGTCTCGGCATTTGCCGCCGACGGTGCGCTGATCGCCGGCAATGTCGCGGCGCAGCCTGCCGACGCCAGCGCCGTTGCGACAGGTTGATGCTGTGACCGTAACCGTTTCGAAAATTCTCTGGCTCATATGCGGCATCATCTGGTTCGCGCTGCGCATCAGTCCGGAACGGCGCTCCCGCAAGACGCCGATCCAGCAATCCCGGCGCGATACCCAGGAAATCGTGGTGATGGGATTGTCGCTGACCGGCCTCGGGATTGTGCCCTACGCCTATCTCGCGACCGGCTTCCCGCGCTTTGCCGAGTATCCGTTCCACCCGGCGCAGGGCTGGCTGGGCGTCGCGACCTACATTTGCGTGTACTGGCTGTTTTACCGCACCCATCTCGAGCTCGGGCGCAACTGGTCGGTCAGCCTGGACGTGCGCGAGCGCCACACTTTGATTACGACAGGGGTCTACGCGCAAGTCCGCCACCCGATGTATTCCGGGTTCTGGCTGATGGCGGTCGCCCAGGCCCTGATGTTGCCGAATTGGGTGGCCGGCCCCGCCGGCCTCGTCGGCTTCGGCGCCCTGTTTTTTGGCCGTGTGTTCCGCGAGGAAGAGATGATGATCGGAGCGTTCGGTGATGAGTATCGTGAGTATATGCGGCGAACTGCCCGTATCATTCCATGGCTCTATTGAGGAACCCAAAGTGGCATTTTTGCTACAGTTTCCAGCATGTTTGCGCCCCGGCCGGTAATTGGGGGGAAATTTCCGGCGGCCAATCTGGCGGTGCGGTATGGATTGCTTAGAATAGGCGCCGGGATGGATTCCAGACGGCTTGCCCGGTGACCGGGCAGGGGCCACGAGGGACGTATGAGAAAGATGCGGCGTTTCGCATTCGTTGGTGCGCTGGCGGCCTTGCTTCTGGTTCCGATGGGATCGAGCCCGAGCATGGCGCAGTCGCGGGCGCACGTTTATCTGCTGCGCGGCCTGATGAACATCTTTTCCCTCGGAATGGATGACCTCGCCCAGAAGATCGAAAAGCGCGGGGTCTATGCGACCGTGCACAACCACTCCGAGTGGCAGACGCTCGCCGATTCCGCTGCCGCTGCCTACAAGGCCGGCAAGGAAGGTCCGATCATCCTGATCGGCCATTCGCTTGGCGCCGACGCCGTCATGGAGATGGCCCAATATCTCGGCAGGAAGGGTGTCCCGGTCGCCCTGGTGGTGCCGTTCGACGGCACGCAATCGTTCAGCACGCCGAGCAATGTCCAGCGGCTCGTCAACATCACCCAGCGCGATTATGCCTACATGCGCAAAGGGTCCGGGTTCAAAGGTTCGCTCTACAATATGGATGTCAGCAGCGACCAGAGCATCGGCCACATCAGCATCGACAAGTCGCCGCGTCTGCATGCGCAGGTCATCGGCTATGTGCTGGCAGCGGTCGGCGGCGGACACCGCATGGCCGCTCCTCCGAATCCGTCGGCGCATGGCAAGCCGACTGCTGTGACCCATCATGCGCCGGAAGGCGAGGCCAAGCCCGACACTCCGACTGGCAGCATCCCGCCGAAACCGGTCACGCCCGGCAACGGCGCGTCGAACGATGCGAGTCCCGTCGGTGCGGTCGCCGACACAGGAACGCCGGTGATCTCGGGACCGGAACGCTCAGCCGGCGGCCCGGCGGCGGCGGCGGTCGTAACGCCGCACCACGCGACAAGGGCCCATACGAGCGCGCCGGCTAAAGGTGGCCAGCCGACGCATGCTGCAATGCCGGATTGAGCGCGGCACCTACCTGAAATTCAGCGTGACGGGTTCGGCGATGCGAGCGCGAAGGCGGCGCAGGATCGTGCTGGGCTGCCGACATCGCCGCACTTGTTCCAGTCGGTAAAAGACGCCAACATTGCCCGCAATCGCGGCGTGGCCAATTCACTTTGGGCAAGCGCGAAAAAACCGGGAGGAAGACCTATGACGTTCTCGTGCAGGCCATTCGCAATCGCGGGCGCGCTCGCGGCTTTCGCGGCGCCGTCGGCTGCAGGCGCGCAAGTGCTCATGCAGCGCGACGTCTCGCTCCACATGGGCCTGGCCATAGCCGAGGAGGCGGTCGCGGAGTGTGAGCGAGCCGGCAACAGCATCTCGGTGGCCGTGGTCGACCGGGTTGGACGGCTGCGCGTCTTCCTCCAGGGCGACAAGGCCTCGCCGCACAACATCGAGCTGGCAAGGCGCAAGGCCTATACGGCGCGCACGTTCGGCCGCTCGTCCGCCGATTGGGCCAAGCGCACGATTGATGTCCCCGAGCTTGCCGGGCAGCGCCAGCTCACCGACGTCATTCCGCTGCGCGGCGGCGTTCCGATCAAGGTCGGCGATGAAACGATCGGCGCAGTCGGCGTCAGCGGCTCGAGTTCGGAAGGCGACGAGAAGTGCGCCATGGCCGGCGTCGCCAAGGTGGCCGATCAGTTGAAATAGCGAAATCGCCGTTCAGCGCCGATCGAGCGACTGTATATCGATCGGCGCGCAATTGCGCCGGCCCTGCAGGACGCAGTCCTGGTTCTTCTGCATCTCGGCCATGGTGTTGGCGATCCACACCCCGGCAGCGACCAGCAGCGCGAGCACGACGATGGCGGCGGCGTTCATCCGCATGCGATGACCGAAGTCGTCGCCGTCGTCGTCGGCCTGCTCGTATTTTGCGAGGTCGCCGATCGGCGAGCCTTCGATATCGCGCATGGAATCCCGCGCTGCGACGCCAAGATTCGGGCGCGACGCCACGCGGCCGCGTGGCCGGAAGCTTAGGATTCGCCCGGTCGACTTTTCTTGAGCTGGTCCGTCGTTCACCACGTGCAGCGCCCACGATCGCGAATGGCCGGTAGAGTAGCGCGTTGTCGGCTTAATTCTAAGTATCGGGCAAGCGTTATCGACAGCGCTGCCATGGTCGCTGCGACGGGCTCGCCGTGGACGCTTGCGCCAGATTGGCTTATCGGGCAAGCCCATCAGCACGGAGCAATTCGATGAACCGCTTCACATTCGGCCTCGCGGCCATGCTCGCGCTCGGCGCGATGCCGGCGCACGCCATGGACTATGACCTTGGCTCGATCCACATCGCCCAGCCCTGGGCGCGCGCGACGCCCAAGGGTGCGACCACCGGTGCCGGTTATATGACGATAACCAACAAGGGGTCGGCGCCGGATCGCCTGATGTGCGTTGCGGCGGAGGGCGCCGCACAATGCCAGATTCACAGCATGACCATGGAACAGGGCGTCATGCGCATGCGCCCGGTCGCCGACGGCCTGGAGATCAAGCCGGGCGAAACGGTCGAGCTGAAGCCGACCGGTTTCCACATGATGTTCACGGGGCTCAAGCAGCCTCTGGTTCAGGGGCAGTCCGAAAAGGTCACGCTGAAATTCGAGAAGGCCGGCACGATCGACTTGGAATACGCCATCCAGGGCATCGGGGCGATGTCGCCGTCCGGCGCCGCGGCGAGCGGGCAGGGCATGAAGATGGATATGCACTGATCGGTCGGGTGTCGAATGCTGCTGCGCAACCGGGAAATGCCCACTTTCCGAATTCGCGAAGCAACACCATTGGTTAAGACTATTTGAAGTATACCGGGATCACAGAAATCCCCGGTCATTACGCAATGGGCGCTGACGGCACGAACGAGGTCCGCGACTGGTCCGGACCGATCCAAAGTCTCGGCGACGACGAGCGGCAAACGCTGGTCAATTCCATGACGGCCGACTCGCGGCCGCGGATCGCGATCGCGGAAGCGTTGCGCAACAACTGGTTCGAGGTCTGGTACCAGCCCAAGATCGACCTCAAGCGCAAATGCCTCGCCGGCGCCGAGGCGCTGGCGCGCATCCGGCATCCTGAGCTTGGCGTGCTGCTGCCCGGCAGCTTTCTGCCGGACGTCGATGAGGACAGCATCGCGCAACTGGCCGAATATGCGCTGATCCAGACCCTGCAGAACTGGTCGACGTTCGAGCAGGCGGGATTCAATCTTCATCTCGCCATCAACGTGCCGGTGAGCGTGCTGCTCAAAATGCCGATCCCGCAACTGGTGCAGGAAAATCGGCCGCAGTCGGATCGCTGGCCCGGCCTCATCGTCGAAGTGACCGAGGACCAGATCGTTCGCGACATCAAGCTCGCCAACGAAGTCGCTTCGCAACTGCGCGTCAACGGCATCACCATCGCGATCGACGATTTCGGCGCCGGCTATTCCTCGTTCGCGAGCCTGCGCAATCTGCCGTTCGCCGAGCTCAAGGTCGACCGCAGCTTCGTCGAGCAGTGCGCGACGGACGCCACCAATGCCGCCATCTGCCAGACCGCGATCGACCTCGCGCACCGCTTCGGCAGCGCCGCGGTCGCGGAGGGCGTCGAGAACGCCGCCGACCTGCAGGCCCTGATGGTGATGGGCTGCGACTTCGGCCAGGGCGTGCTGATCGCGCCGCCGATGCCGATGGAGCAATTTCTCGGCCTGTTGCGCCAGCGCATGAGCGGCGCGCGCCCGCGCGGCGATGCTGAAAGGCCAGCCGTCGGCCGCGTCGCCTGAAGTTCACGACACAGGCGTGAAACCATCGCTTGGCACGGCCTGACGCCGACGCGCCGCCAGTCCGACGGTCTCCTCATCAGGCAAACCGAATCAATGCTCGTTGCGCGCTTTCTTTGAGCTTGAATCGAACTGCAGCAATTTCGGAACAAGTGGGCGTTTATGGAATTGATACTCCGATCCACCTCGTGGTGGGCATCAGGAGGTCCTATGGACAAGAAAATTGCCGGTCTATTGGGAGCGGCGGCAGCTCTCGCAACGATGAATGGCGCCCAAGCCGCCCCGACACAGCCGCCGCAGCCGACTTCGGCCGGAAGCTACAGGGATCTTCTGGAACCCATTCCGAACGCGGTTCAGCTGTTGAAAGCGGACGACGCTGTACTCGCCGAGCGCTCAACGCAAGGCGACGTCAAGCTTGCGTACCACCACCATCATCACCATCATCACGGCTATCGGCGGCCGGCTCCGCGCTTCTACGTGCGGCACCGCCATCACCACCATCATCACCACCATTACAATGGCGGTCCGGGCATCTCTGTCCGCATTCGCTGATTTTCCCCGACCGTACCCGCGGGTTGGTAAGGCGCTGAGGACGGCGCCTTACTCCTCGCGGGCTTTCGCCTTGGCGGCCCGAAGCAGATACCGGTACGTGCCGTCAAAGACGGTGTTCGTGCTCGACGTCCAGGTCGAATCCGCTGCGAGTGTTTCGCGGCTGGAATGGATTCGCCGTCCGCGCATTTCGCGTTCTGCTGCTGTCTCCTCATCCATTTCTACAAGATTGAAATCCGCGCTGAGCGGAAGCACCATGATTTGCAGCATCGGTTCGCCGGGCCGGAAGACGTGCGTGCGGCCCTCCGGCGGGGCCTTGAAGACAACGAACGAAATCATCGGCCACCACTCGGTTCGCAACAGCGCCGGCACCGCGACGGGAACGCTGTCGGTGGGGTCGGTATAAAATCGCGGATGCGGTTCGGTACGCACCGCCCATTCCGGTCCGACCTTCAAATCCAGCAGCAATTGGTAGGTATAAAAATCCCTGCCGAAGCTGCGGAACGGAGGCCATTGCAGGTCGCTGTCGGGAGCCGGGCCAAAATCGCCATCGAAGATGAGATGACCGTCCTTGCGGCTGACGCGCAGCTCGTTGTCATAAGGGTAGAAAATCTCGATGCCGTACTGAGCGCCCTCCGTGAACGGGGCGCAATGCCACGCATATTCATGCGAGCCGTCTGTGCGAGGCGATGGCTCGCCCGCCCAACCGGGCATCTCAAGTTTCGTTCGCCTGGGCCGCAAATTGGGGTTCGTAAGTCTGAATTTGATATCCTGCATCGCTCGCGTGCTCCATCGGCAAGCGAAAGGCTTGCTCAGTGGTCAGGAAAAGCCGCGGTGTGACAAAGAGTTCCGGAGCCGGTTGTCAGACCGCGCCTGAGGTGTTGACCCAGAGCGCATAGAGCGACCGGCTCGCCACCATGAACAGCCGGCTCTTGCGGTAGCCGCCGAAGCAAACATTGGCGCAGCGCTCCGGCAGGTCGATATGGCCGATCGGCTGACCGGCGGGATTGAAGATCATCACCCCGTCGAGACCGTCGCCGCCTTGCCAGCCGCACCACAGATTGCCGTCGACATCGAGGCGTAGACCATCGCCCGCGCCCTTGTCCATGCGGATGAACTCGCGGCCATTGGCGATGCGGGTGCCGTCGTCGACGACATCGTAGGCGCGGATCACGGGCGGCGAGCCGCCGTCCTCGATGATGTAGAGCGTCTTCTCGTCGGGTGAGAAGGCAAGCCCGTCCGGCCGGTTGACGTCGCCTGCGACCACGCTGAGCTTTCCGGTCTTGTCGAGACGGTAGACGTTCATCGGCAGTTCTTTCTTGTCGACGCTGCCGTTGTAGTTGTTGATGATGCCGTAGGCCGGGTCTGTGAACCAGATCGAGTCGTCGGATTTCACCACCACATCGTTGGGTGAATTGAGCTGCTTGCCGTCGAACCGGTCGGCGAGCACCGTGATCTCGCCATCGTATTCGGTGCGGGTGACGCGGCGGCCGCGGTGCTCGCAGCTGACGAGGCGGCCCTGGCGGTCGCGCGTATTGCCGTTCGCCATGTTCGACGGCTTGCGGAACACGCTGACCGCGCCGGTCTCTTCGTCCCAGCGCATGATGCGGTTGTTGGGGATGTCGCTCCACAGCAGATAGCGCCCGTCGCCGAACCAGACCGGCCCCTCGCCCCATGTCATGCCGGTCGCTAGGCGTTCGATGCCGACGATGCCGGGACGGTACTTGCGAAAGCTCGGGTCGAGCACCTTGATTGCCGCATCGGGATAGCGGGCGGGTTGCCAATCGTCGGCGAGCGCGGTGCGGGCAAAGCCGGTCGCCGCGGCTGCGCCTGCAAGCATGCTGCGTCTCGTCATCTGCATGGCGGGTTCTCCAACATTTGTAGCCCGGATGAGCGTAGCGATATCCGGGGCGGCGGTCCCGCATGTCGCTGCGCTCATGCGGGCTACGAAGCTACTACTTCTCCTTGAACGGCAGCAGCGTGCCGTCGGGCACCGGCATGCGGAAGACGTCGAGCGTCATCGCCACCATCGAGTAATAGCCGAGCAGGCCGACCAGTTCGACCGTGCCGGCGTCGCCCAGGACGGCATTGGCCCGCGCGTAGTTGCTGCTGCTGACGCGCTTGGTCTTGAACAGCTCCTTGGCGAAATCGTAGATCGCGCGTTCGTCCTTCGGCAGCTTCTTCGGCTCGCGGCCGGTGCGCAGGGCCTTGATCGTTTCCGCCTTCACGCCCTGTTTCAACGCAATCGGCTCGTGCGCGGCCCATTCGTATTGCGCCTGCCAGAAATGCGCCGTGACCAGGATGGCGAATTCCGACAGCCGCGGTGGAATGCTGGTGTTGAAGCGCAGATGGCCGCCGAGTTGCTGGGCGAGTTCGCCGAACTTGGGCGCATGCAGATAGACCGCAAACGGCCCGCTCATCTTGAACACGCCACGCGGACCGGATTGTATCGACGCGACCAGCGCACGCTGGTCCGGCGTCATCTCGTCTATGGTGAGCGTAGGCAGGCGCGGGCCGGATTTCTTGGCCGGATTTCTTGGCGGGCATGGCGTTCCTCTCGGTGACTTTATGACGTGTGACGATACCGGTCCGATCGATGCTTCGCGGAAGCGGGACGAGCGGATCGCGTCTATCGCCGCCGTTTCGATTTCGGCTTGGCTCGCTTTGCCGCCTTCGGCTTCGATCGCTTTGCGGCGGCGGCGCGTACAGGTGCTTTGCGGCTCTTCGCAGCCGCCGGCGGCATCAGCCCGGCGCGCTCGACGTGGCGCACCCAATAGTCCCAGGCCCGCGCGATCGAGGCCGGGCGCGTGCTGTGCGCTGCCGCACGATCGATCTCGCCGGCCGACAGCGAACTGACATGGCCGTGCACCATGGCGCGGGTCTGCAATTCGGCGTTATGGCAGGTGAATACGGTGCGGAAGACGAGTTCGCGCAATGTCGTGCCGGCGGTGGTGGCGCCGTGGCGGCGCATCAGCACCATCCAGTTCGGCCCCAGCGCGCGGGCGAGCGAAGCGCCTTCCTCGGGCTTGATGACCAGCATGTTGGTATCGCCGAATTCGTCGCGCTGGTCCCAGAACGGCACGTGCTGGCCCATCGCCGCGCCGAGATGAAATACCGGCACGATCTCCTGCCCGGAAATGCAGTAGGGCAGCACCGAATGCGCATGATGATGGCAAACCGCGTTGACCTCGGGCCGCGCCTTGTAGATTTCGCCGTGAATGACGCGCTCGCTGTAGAGCCGGAAGTCGGTCGGGCGCACCGGCTCGGAATCGAGATTGAGCTCGACCAGGTCCGAGATTTCGGCCAATTCCGGTGCGCGGTGGCGCGAGATGAAATAGCGCTTGGGGTCGTGCGGGTGCCGCACGCTGACATGGCCGAAGGCGTCGAGCACGAATTCGTTGGCGAGGATGCGGGTGCCGAGCACCAGTTCATGCAGCAATTCGTCAATTCCATCCGGCATGGATGTTCTCCTTTTCGTTTGCCACGCAATTGGGATAAAAGTATCGCATGTCCGCGGATGTGAAAGCGCTCTTTTTCGACGTGTTCGGCACGCTGGTCGACTGGCGCACCAGCATCGCGCGCGAGGCCGAGGCGGCGCTCAAGCCACGCGGCTACGCGCTCGACTGGTTTGCGTTCGCCGACGCCTGGCGCGGCGAATACCAGGGCGCCATGGACGAGGTGCGGCTCGGCCGCATTCCGTTCTGCAAGCTCGACGTGCTGCACCGGCGCAACCTCGACCTCATCCTGCCGCGCTTCAAGATCAGCGGGCTCAGCGAAGCCGAGCTGCACGATCTCAATCTCGCCTGGCACCGGCTCGATGCCTGGCCCGACGTGCCGCCGGGCCTCACGCGGCTCAAGCGGCGCTACATGCTGGCGCCGGTGTCGAACGGCAATATCTCGCTCATGGTCGGCCTGGCGCGGCGCAACAACCTGCCGTGGGACGCCATCCTCGGCTCCGAGATCGCCGGCGACTACAAGCCGAAGCCCCGCGTCTATCTCGCCGCCGCCGCTGCGTTCGACCTTGAGCCCGGCGAGTGCATGATGGTCGCCGCGCACAGCAACGACCTCAAGCATGCCACGGCGCTCGGCCTGCGCACGGCGCACATTTCACGGCTCAACGAGCATGGACCGGGCAAGGGGGAGGCCGCGCCCAAGGTGCCCGTGGACTATGCGGCGAAAAGCCTGGAAGATCTGGCCGGGCAGCTCGGGCTGTAGGCTGAAGGCTCGTCACTTCTCCAGATCGATCTCGGTCGCGTCGAAGCCGAGCGGCGCCTTGCCATCCTGCGGTTCGAGGTAGTGCACGATGAGCCGCATTCCCGGCTTGAACGCGGAGCGGTCGGGGATGCCCTCGAAATCGACATCGCCGGCGGCGCGGATGCGCAGTTCCTTGCCGTCGTCCGTCGTCACGGTGAGGAAGCGGCCTTCCTCGGTGATCTTGCCAATCGTCACCTTCGCCACCTTCTCGGCGAGCGGGACGAGCTCCGGCCCTTCGCCCTTGAGCTCGCGATAGATGGTGTCAGCCATCGCTGCGAAATGCTGGCCGCGATCCCAGCCCTGGTATTCGTTCATATCGAACTGCTTCTCGATCTCGGCGAGCGCGAGACCCTTCTCCATCATGGTGCGCACCTTCGAGCGCGCCAGCAGCAGATAATCGGTGAGCGCGTTGAGGTGCGTCACGTCGCCAAGCGGCCCGTGCGCCGGCACCAGCACCTTCGGTTTCAGCGCGCTGAGCACTTCGAGCTGCTTGAGCATGCCCCAGGTCGTGCCATGGCTGTAGTCGGGCCGGATGTCGGGATGGCGCTCGCGGTAGCCGACGAAGCCGGCGTGCATCACGCCGCTCTGCGGCAGCCAGACGGCGACATCGCCGGGATTGTAGGGGTCGTCGATATAGATCAGCTCGATCACCTTGCCGCCGAGGGTGAGCGTCATGCGGTCCGAGAAGCTCAGCACGGTGTCGAGCGGGTTGAAATCCTTGAGCGCTTCGGCGCGCTCGGGAAACTTCTTGCGCCAGGATTTGATCTGATACGGCTTCCACGACGCCCAGTCCTTGGCGACGCGGTCGTGCACGATGACATTCGCGGGCGGCGAGAACAGCGGCGTGCCGCCGGTGTGGTCGCCGTGGTTCTGGGTGACGATGATGAAGCGGACCGGCTGCGTCGTCACCGACTGGATATATTTCTGCAGGATGCGCGTCTCGGGCGGATTGTTGCCGGTATCGACCAGCACGACGCCCTGATCGGTCACGATCGCCATGGCGTTGGCGTCGTTGCGCTTGCCGATGAAGGCGTAGACGCCGTCGGCAATCTGCCTGAACTCGGCTTGCTCGCCGGTCATGGCGCGGGCATCGACGGCGAATGCCAGGCTCGCGCCGAGCGAGTAACAGCACCATCCGCAGCAGCTTCATGACGGACCTCCCTCGGCCGAGCCCAATGCAACGGCCAGCATAGGCTGCCGCGTTCGGGCGCGATTTGCAAAAATGAATGGCCCCGCACGAGGCAGGGCCATTCAGTCGACACGTCGCCAGAAAATATCTGGAAGTGCTGCTCCTAGCGGCGGTGATGAGCTACGAGGTGTCCGCGATGCGAGATGTACTTTGCCGCCTGGCGCCTGCGCAACTCGTAGACGGCGTCGACGATTCGGTTGAGGACTGTCGCGGCGCGCATGGCGACCTCCATCAATTGATGAATGCAAGTGTAGCCCGTCCGCCGTCTGGCGACGTGACGGCGATCACAGAACGGTCGATTAGGTACAAGTATTTGATATATTTAGTATAATTTCGAGACCGAGGCGCTATAGCAGACTGGATAATCGGTATATCCGGCCGCCGAGCCGCCATAAAACGTCTTGCGGTCCGAGGGATTGAATTCAGCGCCGCGGCGGAAGCGTTCGGGCAGATCGGGATTGGCGATGTAGAGCGTCGCGAACGACACGAGATCGGCGTGGCCTGCGGCGAGCACCGCGTTGGCGCGCGCAAGGTCGTAGGCCTTGTTGGCGACGAGCGCGGTGCGCCACAGCGGCCGGAAGAATGCCGCATCGAGGCGCGGCCCCGGCCCGACCGGATCGGCCGGCCCGGGCTCGACCATGTGGAGATAGCCGAGGCCGAGGCGATCGAGTTCGCGGACCACGGTCGAGAAGGTCGCCGCCGGATCGCTGTCGGAAATGTCGTTGAAGGCGAGATTGGTCGGCGACAGATGCACGCCGACGCGCTCGGCGCCCCATTCGCCCGCGACCGCCTCCATGACCTCGACGACAATGCGCGCGCGGTTCGCCGCGCTGCCGCCGTAGCGGTCGGTGCGCTGGTTGGTCTTGTCGCGCAGGAACTGGTCGAGCAGGTAGCCGTGGGCGGCGTGCACTTCGATGCCGTCGAAGCCGGCTTGCTTCGCATTCGCCGCGCCCTGCCGGTATTGCTCGACGATGCCGGCGATCTCATTGGTCTCCAGCGCGCGCGGCGTGACGTAAGGCTTCATGCCGTCGAGCGTCCACGCCTGGCCGGCGGGCGCGATCGCCGACGGCGCGACAGGGAGCGCGCCGTCGGGCTGCAGCGAGGGGTGTGAAATGCGCCCGACATGCCAGAGCTGCAGGAATATCCGCCCGCCTGCTGCATGCACCGCGTCGGTGACGAGCTTCCATCCGGCGATCTGCTCGGCGCTGTGGATGCCCGGCGTGCCCGGATAGCCGAGGCCCTGCGGCGACACCTGCGACGCCTCGGCGACGATCAGCCCGGCGCTGGCGCGCTGCGCGTAATGGGTGGCGTTGAGCGCGGTCGGCGCATTGCCGGGCCCGGCGCGATTGCGCGTCATCGGCGCCATCACGATGCGGTTCGGCAGTTGCAGCGGGCCGAGATGAAAGGGCGAGAAGACGTCGATGTTTTTTGTCATTCAATCCAATCAGTCAAAGTGCATGCCGCTCTTTTTCACGACGGGCTGCCAGCGCGCGGCTTCGCTGCGGATGAAGGCCGCGAATTCCGCGGGCGTGCTGGTCGCGGGAAACAGGCCCGCGGCATCGGCCTTCGACTTGATGTCGGGGTCGCTGAGCGCTTTTGCGGTCTCGCGCGCCAGCTTGTCGAGGATCGCGGGCGGCGTGCCTTTGGGCGCGACCAGGCCCAGCCAGACGCGCGAGATCGCCGAATTTCAGCCCGGTCGCATCTTCGAGCGTCGGCACGATCGGGCGCCGGCGGGAACGGCCGTGGATCGAGCTTCGCCAGCGCCCGCAGACGGCCGGCTTCAATGAGCGGCAGCTCCGCCGAGGTGCCGTCGAACACGAAATCGACCGCTTTTGTCAGGATGCCGTTCGCCACTTCCGCGCTGCCGTTGTAGGGCACGAGCACGGTGTCGATGCCGGCGACGTCGTTGAAAATGTAGCCGGTCAGCTTGGTGGTGATGGTGCCGGCGCCGAAGTTGAGCTTGCCGGGCTCGGCCTTGGCCTTTGCGATCAGGTCCTTCACGGTCTTCACTTCGCTCGCGGAATTGACCATGAGCAGGCCCAGCGTTTTCGCGACCAGCGTGATCGGAGCGAAATCGTTGAACGGATCGTAGGGCAGGGCCTTGTACAGAAACTGGTTCATCACCAGCGTCGAGTTGATCGCCATCAGCAGCGTGTAGCCGTCCGGCGGCGCCTTGACGACCACTTGCGCGCCGATGATCGTATTGGCGCCGACGCGGTTTTCGACGATGACCGGCTGGCCGAAATCGGCGCTCATCTTTTGTCCGATCATCCGCGCCAGCACGTCGGACGGCCCGCCCGCCGGGAACGGCACGATCAGGTGGATCGCCCGATTTGGATAGGTCTCCTGCGCCGCTGCGGGCGCAATCAACAGTGCCGAAAGCAATGCAAGTCCGAGCACGCGAATGCGGGACATGGCGTCCTCCCTTAATCGTATTTGATGTTGGCTTCCTTGAGCACCTTTTGCCAGCGCGCCGCCTCCTTGTGGATGAAGGCTTCGAACTCCTCCGGCGAGCTGCTGACGGCGAAGTTGCCGGTCTTGTCGAATTTTTCGCGCACGTCCGGCTCGGCGAGGATGTGCACCACTTCCTTGTTGAGCTTGTCGACGATGGTCCTTCGGCGTTCCTTTCGGCGCGACGAGGCCGAGCCACACCGCCATGTCGTCGAGGTTGGACAGGCCGGCGGCGGCGGCGAGCGTTTGCAGTTCGGGATAGGGATTGGGCCGGCTGTCGAGCTTGGCGAGCGCGCGCACCTTGCCGCCCTCGATCAGCGGGCTCACGGTCACCGTCGCACCGTAGATGAGGTCGACGCTGCCGTTGAGCAGGCCGTTGACGGTCTCGGCGGTGCCCTTGAACGGCACGTAGACGATGTCGAGCCCGGCGGCCTTGTGGAACTGCACGCCCATGAGCTGCGCGGTAATCGTTCCCGCGCCGTAGTTGAGCTTGCCGGGCGCGGCCTTGGCGCGCTCGATCAGCTCCTTCACCGACTTCGGCCCCGTCGCGCCCGGCACTGCAAGCAGCGACATCGATTTGACCGTCGGCGTAATCGGCACGAATTCGAACGGATCGTAGGGCAGGGATTTGTACAGAAACTGGTTCATCACCAGTGTCGAATCGATTGCCATCAGCAGCGTGTAGCCGTCGCCCGCGGCCTTGGCGACGATCTGCGCGCCGATGATGGTATTGGCGCCGGGGCGGTTCTCGACGATCACCGGCTGGCCCCAGTCCTCGCTCATCTTCTGGCCGATGATGCGCGCGGCGATGTCGCTCGGGCCGCCGGCGGGGAAGGGGATGATCAGATGGATGGCGCGGTTGGGGTAATCCTGCGCAGCCGCGGGACGCAGCGCCAGCATGGCGAGAGCCGCGAGCGCTGCATATCGGATTGCACGAGCCACTGCACGAGCCATGGCGTCCTCCCGCCTCCGGTCTGTTTCGAGGATGTTGCCGCCTTATCCTTTTCGGTGGCAACAGGTTTATCGTCGCCCTGGGCCGGCACCCTGGCGTTCAACCGGCGGCGCAAATGCGATATGGTCGAACGCTACAACCCAGGAGCGCCAGCATGACGGCCCGCATCGGACTGATCATCCCGTCCTCGAACCGCATGGTCGAGCAGGAGATGGTGCGGCACGTGCCGCCCGGCGTGCAGGCCCACGTGATGCGGCTGCGCATGACGGGGGCGCATCATTTGACGCTCGATGAACTGCTGCCCCGTGTCGAAGAGGCGACCGGCACTTTGGTCGACGCGCGCTGCGATGTCGTTGCGTTTCATTGCACCGCCAACTCGACATCCGAGGGGCTTGAGGGCGAGCAGCGCCTGCTCGATGCCGTCGCCCGCGGCGGCGCGCCGCATGCGACCACGACGGCGACGGCAATCCGCGCCGGCTTTGACGCGGTTGGCGCCCGCCGCATCGTGCTGCTGACGCCCTACAGCGCACACGTGACCGAGGAGGAGGCCGAGTTCCTGCACGCGGCCGGCTACGAGGTGCTGAGCGCAACAGGCTTCGCCTTCAAGGGCAGCGACGAATACTGCGCGACGCCGCCGCAGTTCTGGCGCGACCGCGCCATCGAGGCGGCGCGGCCCGACGCCGACGCGTACCTGCTCAGTTGCGCCAACATCTCGACGTTCCCCGTCATCGAGGAGATCGAAGCGCGGCTCGACCGGCCGGTGATGAGCAGCAACCAGGTGGTGGTCTGGCACGCGCTGACGCGGCTCGGCTGGAGCGATCGCGAAAATTGTCCGGGGCGGCTGTTCGACAGCCTCGGCACCGCTGAGGTTGCGCGCAGGGTGCATGCATGATGCTCGGAATTTCATTCGTCATTCCGGGGCGCCGCGAAGCGGCGAGCCCGGAATCCATAACCGCAGGCGCTGGGGTTATGGATTCCGGGCTCCTCGCTGCGCTCGGCCCCGGAATGACAAAGCTGTTCTTGGCCGCGCTGCTGTTGCTCTGCTGCTAGCGAGTGCGCCGCACAGGCAGCCGACGACGTCGCCTCCTTCTACAAGGGCAAGCAATTGCGCTTCGTGGTCGGCTCGGCCGCGGGCGGCACCTACGATCTGCTCGCCCGCGCCGTGGCACGCCACCTGGGCGCGCATATCCCCGGCAATCCCTTCATCATCGTGCAGAACCAGCCGACCGCCGGCGGCATGGTGATGACCAACCAGCTCTACGCGCTCGGGCCCAAGGACGGCACCGCGATCGGCGTGCCGATCAACGGCATCCCGGCAGCGCCGCTGCTGCAGCCAAGTGCCGCGCATTACGATGCCGCGAAGCTGATCTGGATCGGCAGCACCACCCGCGAGCCCTATGTCGCCTATGTCTGGCACACGGCGCCGGTACAGAGCCTCGCCGAGCTTTTGACCAGACAACTCGTCGTCGGCGCCACGACGCCCGGCACGACCATGGTCGACTTCCCGCTGCTCACCAATGCGATCCTCGGCACCAAATTCAAGATCGTGCCCGGCTATGGCTCGACGCCGCAAATGAACATGGCGATGGAGCGCGGCGAGACCGAAGGCGTCGGCGCGCTCGGCTGGGAGGCCGTCAAGGCGCAGATGACGCCGTGGATCAAGGACAAGAAGATCAAGATGATCGCGCAGTTCGGGTTCGAGCGCGCAAGCGTGCTGCCCGATGTGCCGCTGATCATCGATCTGGCCAAGACCCAGGCCGACCGGCAGGCGCTGTCGATGCTGTTCTCACGGACCGAAATCGGCCGGCCCTATTTTCTGCCGCCCGACGTGCCGGCGGATCGCGTCGAGGCCTTGCGCCGGGCGTTCGACGCGACGATGAAGGACGAAGGCTTCATCGCCGAAGCGAACAAGATCGGCTTCGACCTCAATCCGCTGACCGGCGAACAGGTGCAGAAGCTGGTCGCAGAGCTTGCCGAAACGCCCGCCGACATCGTCGCGCGTGTGCGCAAGGTGCTGGATCAGCTATGAGGATTTTCAATTTTTCCCTCCCCCCTTGTGGGGGAGGGTAGGGTGGGGGGTCGTGAGGTAAGGTGCAGGCGTCGACGTATACGACATCGCCTCCCGACCCCCACCCCTAACCCCTCCCCGCAAGGGGGAGGGGAACAAAAGCCAAGGTGAAGACCGTGCACGCTCCTCATTCCTCCACCACGCGCGATGCGTCGCTCCGCTCGCGCATGTCCATGCACAGCGACAACAAGCTGCAGATCGGACTGTTCGGATCGAACTGTTCGTCCGGCCGCGCGGTCACGCTCGTGCCCGAGCGCTGGACCGGCAATTGGCCGGACAACAAGCGGCTGGCGCAGATATCGGACGACGCCGGCATCGACTTCCTGCTGCCGATCGGGCGCTGGAAGGGCTACGGCGGCGACACCGACTACCAGGGCGCGACGCTCGAAACCATCACCTGGGCGACCGGGCTGCTCGCCTGCACCAAGAACATCACCGTGTTCGGCACCGTGCACGCGCCGATCTTCAATCCCGTCGTCGCCGCCAAGGAAATGGTCACCGCCGACCACATCGGCGAAGGCCGCTTCGGGCTCAACATCGTGGTCGGCTGGAACGAGGGCGAGTTCGACATGTTCGGCGTCGAGCAGCGCCAGCACGAGGACCGCTACGAGTACGCGCAGGAATGGATCGACGTCATCAAGATGATCTGGTCCGACAAGGAGAATTTCGATTTTCACGGCCAGTACCTCAACATGAAAGGCATCCGCGGCAAGCCGAAGCCCTTTGGCGGCACGCGGCCGGTGATCATGAATGCCGGCGCTTCGGCGACCGGCCAGGCCTTCGCCATCAAGAACTGCGATGCGTTCTTCCTGCAGGCCTCGCGCACCTCGCTCGACGACACCGCGAAGAAGGTCAAGGTTGCACAGGCGCAAGCGCGCGAGAATGGCCGCGAGCTCGGCTGCTACACGGTCGGCGTCGTCACCTGCAAGCCGACCCAGAAGGAGGCCGACGAGTATTATCACCACTGCATCGTCGAGCACGCCGACTGGTCGGCGGTCGACGGCATTCTCGGGCTGAAGAACATCTCGCCGCAGACGGTGCCGATGCAGGAGTACATCACCAAGCGCAATCAGTACGCCCAGGGCATGGGCGGCCTGCCGATCGTCGGCGATCCGGACGCGGTCGCTGCGCAACTCGCCGACCTCAGCAAGGCCGGGCTCACCGGCATCGCCATCTCGCTCGTGAATTATATCAACGAATTGCCGTTCTTCTGCGACGAGGTGATGCCGCGGCTCGAACGCATCGGGCTGCGCGCGAAGCGGTAGACGGGTCTGACGAGACGGCGCGCCGCGTTTGGAACTCAAGCTAGCGCGCGCTGCTTTCATGTGCTCGACGGCGAGATAGCTGAACGTCATCGCGGAGGCGAGGTTGAGGCCGGCCTGATAGCCGGCGCCCATCTCGGTGCGCGCCGCCGCAACGCCGCTGGCATAGAGGCCTGCGATCGGCCGCTGCCGCTGATGCATGACTTGCCCATGGCTGTTGGCAAGCAGGCCCGCGGAATTGCCGACGCTCGGATGCAGCTCGACGCCGTAGAAGGGCGGCTTCTCGACCGGTCCGAGCCCGGACGCCTTGCCCGGGCGCTGCTGCCCGCCCGCCAGGCGCCATTTGCCTTCACCGCGATGAAAGTCGTCGTCGGCGCCGGCCCGCGCAAAGCCATTGAAGCGCTCCACCGTGTCCACGAGCGCTTTGGGATCGATCGCAAGCTTTGCCGCCAGCGCAGCGATGGTATCGGCGCGCGCCACTGCCTCCGGCACCGGGCTGCCGGCAGGACGATTGGCGAATGAATAATTGTCGGGATATTGCCGGTCGAAAATCAGATAGCACGGCACATTGGGATGCTCGTGGCGCAGGGCATCGAAAGTGCGCAGATGCGGCACGATGCCCTGGAAGAACAACTCGTCGGCAAACCGCCGGCCGAGCCGATTGACCAGCAGCGTATGCGGACTGAGCAGTTCGACGATGCCGGCGCGGCAGCTTGTCGGCGGCTTCCCGTCTGCGCCCGGCACCGTGTAGCCGAGCATGATCGAAAGGCTGTCCGGGACGCGATGGATGACGGCGCCGAGTTCGGCCGCGAGCACGAGCCCGTCGCCGGTAAGCGAGGTCGGACTCATGGGAACCATGCTGGCGAAACCCTCAAGGCTTTTCGCCAGGTCGAGATTGTAGTCGTAGCCGCCGGTGGCGATGACCACGCCTTTGCGCGCCGCGATCGTTTGCCCGTCGCTCATGCGCACGCCGGTCACGCGCTCGCCGTCGAAAGCGAGTTGGCTCGGCTTGCGGCCGAGCCAGATCGGAACGCCGCGTGCGGCCAGCGCCTTGACGAAATGGCAGACCAGCCCGAGCCCCTTGCCACGCATGTCGCGGCGCCGGCGCTCCGCGACGATGGTCTGGTCCCATTGCGAAAAGCGATTAAGGCCGCCCCAGGCCGCCTGTTCCTCGATGGTGACGTAGCAGGGCACGTCGTCGGGAACGAAGATGCGCTCGCGCCATTCGCCAAGCTCGTCGCCGGAGATGAGATCGGCCTCGAACGTGCGGCCTTCGGCGAGTGCGCCCGGCGCCCAGCCAAAATAATGGTCGGTGATGCCGTGCACGAGGCGAAAGCGAATGCCGCAGCGTTCGAAGAACGCGATGATCGCAGGCGCGCGATCGACGAACGTGAGCATGCGCTCTTCGTCAAGTTCGCCGCCGCCGAGAAAGCGCATGTAGCGCACGACATCGTCGCGGCTGTCGTTGCTGCCCGCGGCCTTTTGCAGGTGGTTCTGGCCAACCCAGATCAGGCCGTAGGACTGCGTGGTGCCGCCGCCGAGCAGCTCCGATTTCTCGATCAGCAGGGTTTGCAACCCGGCCTCGGTTGCGGCGAGCGCCGCCGAGAGGCCCGCCACCCCCGAGCCCAATACGACGACGTCGTAGTCTTCTGTCTCCTGGCTCACTTCTTCAGGCCTGCCGCTTCGACGATCGGCGCCCAATTGCTTGTTTCCGATTTTATCAATTCGACGACCTGCTGTGGGCTCATGGGGATGGGATCGATGATCTCCTGGCGCAGGATGGCTTTGACCTCGGGCAACGCCATGGTCTTGATCACGTTCTGATTGATGCGCTGGGTGAACGCATCGGAAAGGCCTGCCGGGCCCGAGAGCGCCAGCCAGTTGACGGCGGCGAGATCGAAACCAAGTTCGCGGAATGTCGGTACGTCCGGGTAGTCCGCCAGCCGTTCCCTGGTCGCGACCGCGGGAACGCGCATCTTGCCGCCCTGGATGTTGCCCGCCACCGTCGACATGGTGAGCGACCCGAAGTCGACATTGCCCGCGATGATGTCGCCGATCATGGGGCCGTTGTAGGGGACGTGGACCAGCTTCAATCCGGCTTTGTGCGCGACGTATTCGGCGAAGATATGCCCCAGCGTGCCGACGCCGGCCGAGCCGTAGCTCATGGACGTCGCTTTCGCGGTCGCCAGAATATCGCCGAGCGAGTGAATTTTGCTGGTGCCGGCGACGACGAAACAATTGGGTGGCCCGCCGATATAGGCAATGTGGGTGAAGCTTGCGATCGCGTCCGGCGCGTTCTTCGGATTGATCAGCGGCGCGATGACCTGGCTCGGCAGCGACGAGATCAGCAGCGTCGTGCCGTCGGGCGGTGAATGCGCGACCTCGGCCGAGCCGACGATGCCGCCGGCGCCGGGTTTGTTCTCGACGTAGACACGCTGCGAAAGATCGTCCGACAGGTATTTCGCCACAATGCGCCCGAGCCGGTCGGGGAAACCGCCGGGCGCGAACGGCACCACGATGCGGATCGGCCGCGACGTATCCTGTGCCCGGGACGTTGCGCTCGGCAGCGCGATCGCCATCGCCGCGGCCAGCGCAATCGTCGCGGAATACCAATTACGCATGGCGTCTCCCTGTGGCCGCACCGCGCGGATTGTTCGCGTAGCCGCGTTTATCCTTGGTCACTTTTTCAGGCCGGCCGCCTCGACGATCGGCGCCCAGTTTTTCGTCTCGGATTGTATCAGCGCGACAAGGTCCTGCGGGCTCATGGCGATCGGGGTGATGATCTCCTGGCGCAGGATGGCGCGAACGTCCGGGCGCTCCATGATCTTGATCACCTCCCCGTTGATCCGCTGCACGAACGCATCGGGCAGGCCGGCCGGCCCTGACAGCGCGAGCCAGTTCACCGCGGTCAGATCGAAGCCGGATTCACGGAACGTCGGTATGTCGGGGTAGTCCGGCAGTCGTTCGGCGGTTGCAACCGCCGGCACGCGAATCTTTCCGGCTGCGACGTTGCTCGCCAATGTCGACAAAGTCTGCGCGCCAAAATCGACCGTGCCGGCGATGATCTCGCCGACGATCGGGCCATTGTAGGGGACGTGGATGAATTTCACGCCGGCTTTGCGCGCGACGTATTCGACGAAAATATGCCCGAGCGTGCCGACGCCGGACGAACCGTAGGTCAGCGGGGCCGCTTTCGTCGCCGTCAGAATGTCATCAAGCGTATGAAGCGTGCTGTTGCTGGGAACACCGAAGCAGTTCGGCGGTCCGCCGATGTAGGCAATGTGAGTAAAGGCCGTGCCGCCGTCAGGCGCCGCCTTCGGATTGATGAGCGGGGTGATGACTTGGCTCGCCAGCGATGAAATCAGCAGCGTGGTCCCATCAGGCGCCGAGCGCGCCACCTCGGTCGAGCCGAGAATGCCGCCGGCGCCGCCCTTGTTCTCGACAAAGACGCGCTGCTGGAGCTCCTCCGACAGATATTTCGCCACCACGCGGCCGAGCCGGTCGGGGTAGCCGCCGGGCGTGAATGGCACCACGATGCGGATCGGGCGCGCGGTATCCTGCGCCTTGGGTGGTGTGCTCGACAGTGCAATCGCCGCCGCTGTGGCCAGCGCCAACGTTGCGGAATACCAATTGCGCATGGCGTCCTCCCTGTGGCCGCAGCGCGCCCGCTCAGTTCAAGAGCTTGGCGCCGCCGTGCTCCTTGATGACCTCGCCCCAGCGCACCTTCTCGCTGCGGATGAAGTCGTCGAATTCGGCCGATGACTTGCTGTCGGTCGGAAACAGGCCGGCCTTGTCGAGCTTTTGGAAAATCACCGGATCGGCGTAGATGTTGGCGATCTCGTGCTGCAATTTGTCGACGATCGGCTTCGGCATGCCGGCCGGACCGACCAGGCCGATCCAGACCGAGCTTTCGGAGAGGTCCGGCAGATCGGCCGCCTCATTGATGCTCTGCAGAGCCGGAATATCCGGAATATTCGGCAGCGGGCGGCTGCTGTATTTCGCCAGCGGCCGGAATTTTCCCGCCTGGATCAGCGCCAGGCTGTTCGACAGGCTGTCGATGGTGAAGTCGACACTGCCGGTCAGCAGCCCCTGCGTGATCTCCGCGCTGCCCTTGTAGGGGATGAGTTGCACGTCCATGCCGGCGGCCTGGGCGAAGGCGAGCGCGCCCAGCCGCGACGTGACCGTGCCGGCGCCCATGTTGAGCTTGCCGGGATTGGCCTTGGCCTTCGCGATCAGCTCCTTGAGGGTCTTGGGCCCGTCGCTGCGCACGACGATGAGCGACATGCTGCGCGTCAGCAGCGTGATCGGCGTCAGGTCCTTGGCGGGATCGTAGGTCAGGTTGGTGTAGAGCAGCGGGTTCATCACCATGGTGACGTCCATGGCGACCAGCAGCGTGTAGCCGTCGGCTGGCGACTTCGCGACCGCCTGTGCGCCGATCGCGGTGTTGCCGCCGGCGCGGTTCTCGATGATGACCGGCTGGTTCCAATGCTCGGTCATTTTCTGCCCGAGGAAGCGAGCGATGGTGTCGGCCGGGCCGCCGGCCGGGAACGGCACGATCATGTGGATCGGCTTGTCGGGGAAGGTTTTCGCATCGGCGGCATCCTGTGCCGCGGCCGGCGCCAGCGCGGCGGCGAATGCGAGTGCGAACGCAAGCAGGCGAGGGGCCAGGCGAGGGGCGATGAGCATGGGCTTCGTCCTCAGTCCAGCTTCAGGCCGACCGCCTTGATGACCTTGCTGCGCGTTTCCGCTTGTGAATGGATGAAGGCGGCGAAGTCTTCCGGCGATTTGCTGGTCGCCGGCTCGACGCCCGCTGTGGTCAATTTCTCGCGGACGCTTGGCTTGGTCAGAAGCTTCACCAGCTCGTCGTGCAGCTTGGCGACCACATCGTGCGGCGTCTTGGCCGGCACGACGATGCTCTGCCAGATGCCGAGGTCGAATCCGGGCAGGATTTCGGCGATGGCCGGGATGTCGGGCGCGAGCGAGGTGCGCTTCGCCGCGGTCACGGCCAGGATCTTGAGCTTGCCGCCGAGCGCCAGCGGCAGCGCGACGTTGAGGCTTTCCATGCCGAGCTGGATGTCGCCGGCGAGCAGGCCGGTCACCTGCGTCGTGCCGCCCTTGTAGGGGATCATCTGCAAGTTGATGCCGGCCATCATGTTGATCAGCGCCGCGACGACCTGCGATGTCGGCGTGCTGACGCCGACCTGGTAGCTGCCGGGCTTGGCCTTTTCCTGGGCGATCATATCTTTGGCCGTGTCGACCGGCACCTTGATGTTGGCTTCCAGCACCGAGGGGACCTGCGCGATCAGCGACACCGGCTCGAAATCCTTGAACGGATCGTACGGCAGCTTGCTGTAGAGATACGGGTTCATCACCAGCGTGCCGTCGATCGCCATCAGGATCGTGTAGCCGTCGGGGTCGGCCTTGGCGACGGCTTGCGCGCCGATGATGGTGTTCGCGCCCGGCCGATTGTCGACGATGACCTGCTGGCCGAAATCCTTGCTCATCTCGTCGGCGATGATGCGGCCGAGCAAGTCGGCCGGACCGCCGGCCGCGAACGGAACGATGAGATGAATCGCGCGCGAGGGATAGGTCTCGGCGGATGCCAAATGCGAACACAGCACAAGCGCCCCTGCGGCGGCGAGACGCGCAAATGTGAACCTCATGGCCGTTCTCCTCTGCGGTCAATCCAACGTCAGATTGCCGTTGTCCTTGATGACCTTGCCCCAGCGTTCGAGTTCGCTGTGCACGTACGCGTCGAGCTCGGCCGGTGTGCTGCTCACGGCGATGATGCCGATCTTGTCGAGCCGCGCGGCGACGACCGGGTCGGCGAACATGGTCGCGATGATGTGCTGGAGCTTGCCGGTGATTTCCTTCGACGTGCCGGCCGGCGCGTAGAATGCGATCCAGGTCGAGATGTCGCCGAGCGCGGGCGCGTCCGCGGCATCCGGCAGCGACGGCAGATCGGGCAACTGGTGCAGCGGGCGGTAGCTCATCTTGGCGAGCGCCCGGAATTTGCCGGACTGGATCAGCGGCAGGCTCGACGCGACGCCGTCGATGCCGAAATCGATGCTGCCGGACAGCAGCCCCTGCACGGTCTCGGCGCTGCCTTTGTAGGGGATGATCGCGAAATTCGTGCCGGTCATTTTCGCAAACAGCATCGCGGCGAGGCGCGAATTGATCGTGCCGGTGCCGAAGTTGAGCTTGCCGGGATTGGCCTTGAGATTGGCGATCAGGTCCTTCACCGAATGCGCGCTGCTGTCTGAACGTACTTCCACCACGGAGATGTTCTTGGCGCCGAGACTGATCGGCTCGAAATCCCTGAACGGATCGTAGGGCAGGTTCTTGCTGACCAGCGGATTGAGCACCATGGTGGTGTCCATGGCCGCCAGCAGCGTGTAGCCGTCGGGATCCGCTTTCGCCACCGCCATGGCGCCGATGGTGGTGTTGCCGCCGGGGCGATTTTCGATCACCACCGGCTGGCCCCACGACGCCGTCATCTCCTGACCGATGATGCGGGCGAGCAGATCGGTCGGCCCGCCGGCCGGGAACGGAACGACGATGTGGATCGGGCGCTTTGGATAATTGCCTGCATCGACCTCCGCGGCGCGCGAATTGCGCCACGAGGTGCAGCGACAGCAAAGCACAGGCGATCGATGCAGCGACGAACTTGCGCATATCGGACATTATTTCACGCGGCGTGGTGATTCATGAGCCGTCCGAGTTCCGGCATGGGCGCCACTTTGCCGAGCTTGGCGCCGAGGCGGCCGACACAGCCCCACAGCACCGCCTGATTGCTGTTGACGACCGGCTTGCCGAGCGCGCGCTCGATCGCCGCGACGGCTTCGATCTGGGTGGTATTGGTGCAGCTCAGAAACACGCCGTCGGCCTCGGGGCAGTCGTTCTCCTGCGCCAGTTCGAGCCAACGCTGCGGCGTCACCTGTTCGTACAGCGCCGCGGTCTTGAGCTTCAGCGCAACGTCGCGCACGACGGCGACGCCGACCTCGGCCAGATAGCTGACGATTTCGGCATTGGACTGATAGGGGGTCAGCAGGATGACCTTCTTCATGCCGAGCGCGTGCAAGGCGTCAGCCACGAGCCGGCTGGTGGACAGCGCCTCGAGGCCCGTGGTCTTGCGGATCACGTCGAGGATGCGTTTTTCGCCATCGGTGCCTTCCTTCATGGAGGTGCCGGTGCAGTGGAATACGATCAGATCGGGCTTGGCGTCGGCGAGCGTTTCGGCGGCATGCGCGATCTCGCCGGACATCTCGGCGATGGTGCGCCCGGGCTGGCCGGCGATGCGGCCGCGCGCGACATGGATGCCGAGGCCGTCCGGCGCGAAATGACTGAATTGCGGCTCGGTCATGCGGTTGACCGACGGGATGATCAGGCCGATGCGGGCACGCGGCTCGCTCAGTTGCGGAACGGCTCGGTCCTTGGTGATAACGGCGTCCATGGTCTGCGCTCCTGTTATTGCACTCTCAGTCCGACATTCTTGGCCAAAGGGCCCCAATACGCCACCTCTTCGGCGAGAAATTTGTTGAGGCCGGCGACGTCCACGTCCATCGTCAGCAGCGCCCGATGGGCGAAATATTCGCGGATTTTCGGCGTCGCCAGGATGCGCCTGACCTCGCGATTGAGCTTGTCGACGATGTCGGGCGGCAGATTTTTCGGGCCTGCCAGCCAGAACCAGGTGTCGCCGTGCACGTCCGGATAGCCCTGCTCGGCGAAGGTCGGGATTTCGCTGAACACCGGATTGCGCTGGAGCGACGTTACGCCAAGCGGCACGACCTTCTCGGCCTTGATCTGTTCGCCGACGGTGAGCAGCGTCGTGATCGTCATGCTGATGTGGTTGCCGAGCACGTCGATGACGCCGGAATTGGGCGCCGGGATATGCAGGATGTCGATGCCCGCTGCGCGCTTGAATTGCTCCAGGATAAGCTGGCCGAGCGAGCCCGGGCCGGTCGAGGACGAGGTGATCGCCTCCTTGCGCGCGTGCGCGAGCTTGACCAGTTCGCCGACACTCTTCACGCCGAGCGCCGGATTGGCGACAAGGGCGTAGCTGTCGGCGCCGATCATGGCGATATGGGTGAAATCCTTGAGCGGGTCGTAGCCGATATTCGGATTGATGGCGGGACCCGTGATGTGCGGCCCCGAGCCGCCGATCAGCAGCGTGTAGCCGTCCGCCTCCGCGCGCGCCACCGCCGCCGAGCCGATGCTGCCGCTGTTGCCCGGCCGGTTCTCGACGTAGAACTGCTGCTTGAACGTTGCCGAAAGTTCTGCCGCCAGCAGCCGCCCGAACTGATCGGCGCTGCCGCCCGGGCCGAAGGCGACGACGATCTTCACCGGCTTGCTCGGCCATTGCTGCGCTTGCGCTGGCGCAAGCGCGGCCAGCGCGGCAAGGTCAGCGCAATGGCGGCAAGCGCCTTCATTGAATCTTGATCCCGCTGTCCTTGAAAATCTTGGTCCAGCGGTCGGCCTCCGAGCGGAAGAATTCGTCAAACTCCTTTGGCGTGCTGGCGACCGCATTGATGCCGGCCTTGTCGAGCTTTTCGGCCACGGCCGGGTTGGCGTAGCTGTGCAGCACCTCCTGCTGGATTTTCTCGACGATGGCGGGCGGCGTGCCGGCCGGCGCGACAAGGCCGATCCAGCTTGAAATGTCCTCCAGTTGCGGCAGGTCGGCGGCGACGGCGAGCGTCTTGAGATCCGGCAGTTGGGTCAGCGGCCGGTCGTTGAGCTTCGCCAGCGGGCGGAATTTGCCGCTCTGGATCAGCGGCAGGCCGGAGGCGACGCCGTCGATGATGAAGTCGACGCTGCCGGTGAGCAGGCCCTGCACGACCTCGGCGCTGCCTTTGTAGGGGATGAGAATGACATCGATGCCGGCGAGCTTGGCGAACAGATAGCCGGACAGCCGCGTGGTGATGATGCCCGCACCGTAATTCATCTTGCCCGGATTGGCCTTGGCGCGTGCAATCAGTTCCTTCACGTCCTTCGGCCCGTCAGCCGTGCGCACGCTGAGGATCGACGTGTTCTTCGCCGTCAACGTAACCGCGGCGAAGTCCTTGAACGGGTCGTAGGGCGCAGCGATGCCGGAGGCAGGATTCATCACCAGCGTCGTGTCCATGATCAGCCCGAGCGTGTAGCCATCGGGCGCGGCCTTGGCGACCTGCTGGGCTCCGATCGTGGTGTTGCCGCCCGGGCGGTTCTCGATGATGACGCCCTGGCCCCAGTCCTCGGTCATCTTCTGCGCGATGATGCGGGCGTTGATGTCGGTCGGCCCGCCGGCCGGGAACGGCACGATGATGCGGATCGGCCGGTTGGGAAAGTCCTTCGCCGCATCCTCGGCAGCGGCGCCGGCGATCGGCAGCGCCAGCAGCAGGCCAAGCGCCGCATAGCGAACGGACAATCGCATGACATTCCTCCCGTTGCGGGCCGTCTTGGCAACCCTGCCTGGCGTCGCGATGATCCTAGCAGAAGTCGGCCGCGACCTCATGGTCGTCGTTGCCGCGCCAGTCCGTCTTCTGCCGTCAGCGCGCTGAACAGGGGCGCGCAGGATGCCGCGCTTTCGAGCCCCATCACCGCCTCGATGATGCGCTGCTGCGCGCTGCGCGGGAGGAAATCCGCCGTGATCGCCTCAAACTTGTCGGTCACGGCGTTGGCGTCGAGGCCGCCGAGCGAGAATCCGGGCGGGTGGAGGACTTCGACCCGGTGTTCCTTGCCGTCTGCGGTGGTCGCGTGGAGCGCGCAGGGGCAGGAGTTGGGCGCACGCCGGGTCAGGTCGGGATCGGGGACGATTTCGAGCTGGCGCATCAGGGCGCGGACTTTCGGATCGTTCCAGCGCTCGCCTTCGAATTGCGCGACGCCGAACTTGCCGTCGATCATCGCGACCGCGGCGAGAAAGCCAAAGCTGTGATCGGCGGCTTCGCGCGACGTCGGATCGATGCGGCCCGGGTCGTGGAGCTGGCGAACGATTTGCGGCGTATCGGAGACCCGCAATTCGATGTGCTTGAGCCGCGCAACGTCGCCCCCGATCAGGCGATGAATTTCAAGTCCCGCCGCGACCACCGGCTGGCCGGTGACG
Source organism: uncultured Alphaproteobacteria bacterium (assembly GCA_963730645.1). Classification (GTDB taxonomy): domain Bacteria; phylum Pseudomonadota; class Alphaproteobacteria; order Rhizobiales; family Xanthobacteraceae; genus BOG-931. The sequence continues at coordinate 233,423 of CAVSSN010000002.1, forward strand.
AGGCAAGGGTAGGCTTTGATGTGGCAATTCATGATGGCGCCGGACAGCGGCGCCGTCAGCGACGCCATGGCTTCGGCGTCGGGAAAGACGATCTTCAGCCCGTGCGCGTGCTCCAGGAGGTCAAGCGGCCCGGTGACGTTCGCCGCGGCGAGCATTGCGGCTTGCACGCCGCTTTGCGCGACGAGTGCGTTCGCGATCGATTTTGTCGCTGAAATATTGCCGAACCGGACCACCGTCGGCGTCGCGGCGCGCGCGCCGCCGAGCGCCAGCGCGTTTGCGAGCCGGTTGCGGTCGAGACCCATGAGCCGGCCCGCCATGGCGGGTGCGACAAGACCGGAGATGGTCGAGCGATCCCAGGAATCCTCTTCCAGCGGCTCCAGGCAGCGGGCGAAAATTTCGTAGCCGATGACGATCGCGGCAATGAGCTCGCGGCCCGCACTTTCATGCGCTTCGGCGGCGGCAAGCGCGACTGGAATATTGTCGCTCGGATGGCCGCCGAGATCGCCGCTCGGGCTGACGTAAAAGTCGTTGAGGTCGAGCACGCGGATCAGCGTGCCGTTGGCGAGCACCGCGTTGGGCATGCTGGTCTTGCGCGCGTCGCCGATGATCGTGCATTGCGGCGGGCCGCCCAGGGCGTCGACGGTGGCGAGCACCGCGCGCGCGCATTCGTCGTCGCGTGCCGCGATGCCGCAGCCGATGGTGTCGAGCAGCAGCAGCTTGGCCTGCAACGCCGTGCGATCCGCAATGTGCTCCGCGCGGACGGCGAGCACCCATTCGGCCAGCCGCTCGATCGTGCCCGGTTCTGCAGGGGAGGTTGCGCGCGCCATTGGGTTGTTGCGGCCACTATGCGATGTTTCGGATGGCGGCGCAAAGCCGCCGCAGATTCGGGAGCCTTGGCTATGAATTCGCCCGCGCCGGAACATCTTGAGAGCTATTTGTCAGGCCGCTGGGTGCGCGGCGAGGGCGTTGAGTCCGAGCTGGTCGATCCCGTCAGCGGCGCTACGCTTGCCACCGCATCGGCCAAGGGCCTCGACCTCAAGGCGGCGGTCGCATTCGCGCGGTCGCGCGGCCAGGCGGGTCTGCGCGGCTATGGGCTACGCCGAGCGCGCCAAGCTCATCGGCGCTGTCGCCGATGTTCTCGTCGCCAACCGCGCGCGCTATGAGGCCATCGCCATCGCCAATTCCGGCAACACCAAAGGCGATGCGGCGATCGACATCGACGGCGGCATCGGCACGCTGAAATATTACGCCCGGCTCGGCCAAAATCTCGGCGACGCCCGCATGCTGCTCGACGAAAAGCCGGTGCGGCTCGCCAAGGCGGAGAATTATCAGGCGATCCACGTGCTGGCGCCGCGCCGCGGCGTTGCCGTTCACATCAATGCATTCAATTTTCCAAGCTGGGGTTTGTGGGAGAAGGCGGCGGTATCGCTGCTTGCCGGCGTCCCGCTCATCGCCAAGCCGGCCTCGGCGACGGCGATGCTGTCGCACGCCATGGTGCGCGACGTCATTGCCGCCAAGGTGCTGCCGGACGGCGCAATCAGTCTTCTCTGCGGCGGTGCGGGCGATCTGCTCGCGCACCTCACCGGCGACGATGTCATTGCCTTCACGGGTTCGGCCGACACGGCGGTGCGCGTGCGCGGCCATCCCAATGTCGTGGCGAAGAGCGTCGGCGTGAACATCGAGGCCGACAGCATCAATGCGGCATTGCTTGCGCCCGACGCGGCAGGCGGCGGGGCGGCGTTCGACGCCTTCGTGCGCGAAGTGGTGCGGGAGATGACGGTGAAGGCCGGGCAGAAATGCACCGCCATCCGCCGCATCTTCGTTCCGGCCGAGCGCGCCGATGCGGTGACCGAGGCGCTGGCCGCGAAGCTCAAGGGCACGACGACCGGCGATCCGCGCCGCGACGACGTGCGCATGGGGCCGGTGGTGACGCGGGCGCAGCAGGCGGCGGCGTTCGATGGCATCCGCCGCCTTGCCGATGAAGCCACTATCGTCTGCGGCGGAGCCGAGCCGCCGGCGCTCGACGGCATCGATCGTGCCAAGTCAGCGTTCGTTGCGCCGACGCTGCTGCGCATCAAGGACGCGGGCAGCGCGCAGGCCGTGCACGAGGTTGAGGTCTTCGGCCCCGCCGCGACGGTTATCCCTTATCGCGACGAGAACGAGGCCTGCGCGCTGATCGCTCGCGGCGGCGGCTCGCTGGTGGCGTCGGTGTACGGCGAGGATGCCGCGTTTCTCACGCGCGTCGTCGCCGAGATCGCGCCGAGCCACGGCCGGGTGCTCGTTGTCGATCCGGCGATTGCGACCGCCCACACCGGCCACGGCATCGTCATGCCGCAATGCAATCACGGCGGCCCGGGCCGCGCCGGCAATGGCGAGGAACTCGGCGGGCTTGCAGGGCTGCGCTTCTATCACCAGCGCGTCGCGGTGCAGGGCTCGAGCGATCTGCTCGCCACCTTGCAGTCCCGCGCCGCCAGCCTGCATTGACGCAGGCCGGTACGAGAGGGCGCCTTCCGAGTTACTGGCCGGCGCTCTTCGCCGACGCGGGATGCAGGATCAGCTTCTGCACGCGCCAGTTCAGAATCTCGGCGACGTACAGCGTGTTCTCGCTCGGGCAGGCGATCTCGTGGATCCACCCGAACTGCTTGAGCTGCTTGCCGGAGCGGCCGAGCATGCCCAAAAGCTTGCCGTCGAGTGAGAGCTTGTAGATGCGGCCCGGGAACGCGTCCGAGCTGTAGAGCACCTGGTTCGGCGGCGGCGTGATGCAGAGCGCCCACGGCGCGCCGGGCGTCATGGTGCCGCCGTTGGTGAGATAGTTCGTCAGATCGGGCTTGTTGCCGATCGCCGCCTGGGCGTCGGCGGGTGGCGGCACGTCGATCCTGATTTCGCGCTCGAACTTGCCGTCACCGTCGAACACCTGGATGCGGCGGTTGTTGCGGTCGGCGACGTAGATGTTGCCCTGGGCGTCGGAGGCGATGCTGTGGACCGTGTTGAACTGGCCCTGTCCTTTGCCCGGCTCGCCCCACGACTTGAGCCAGTCGCCGTCCTTGCTGAGCTTGGCGACCCGCGAATTGATGTAGCCGTCACTGATGAAGATGTTGCCGGCGGCGTCCCAGGTGACGTCGGTCGGCTGGCGGAAGCGGCCGTCCTGTGGCGGCAACGGCGGCTTGACGTGCTCGTGCGGCTTGGCGTCGGCATCGGAGGCCTCGGGCTTGCGTCCGATCACCATCACCACGCGGCCTTGCGGGTTGAACTTGATGATCATGTCCGAGCCCTTGTCGGTCGCCCAGATGTTGTCGTCCTTGTCGATGCGAACGGTGTGGGCGAACGACCAGGCGTAGAGGTTCTTGCCGATCTCGCGGATGAATTTGCCGTCGGGGCCGAATTCCCAGAGCATCGCCGCGGTGTTGGCGAAGGCGGGTCCGACGCTGCTGCCGCCGCGATGGAAGACGAAGACGTGGCCTTTGGAATTGACCGCCACGCCCGCGGCCTCGCCCATGTTCATGTCGGCCGGCAGCTTGAGCGCGTTGGGCACCGAGTCATACGGAATTTCCGGCGCAGTCTGCGCGAAAGCGGGGCAACACATCAGCACAAAACATGCGGCCAGCCATCGTTTCATCGTATTCCTCCCTCGGGCTCCGGCTTTCGCGATCGGATGTCGCAACGCCGAGTATCCAGCACCGGCACGCGACCTTGCAAGGCGGTGGCTGGTGCGCTCCGTCGCTGCCTGGACGGCTTGCGCCTACCTTGCGCGGCCGTTGACGCGATGTAAAATGATATCTCCGCAACGGATGGGGACAATCATGCGGCTCATATCCATGCTGAAATTTGCGCTGATCGCCGGCACGGTGGTCGGCGTTTCGATGGCGTCCAGCGATACCTTCGCCGCCAAGAAGATGGCGATGCCTGCGGGCGCCTGTAAGTTCGAGAAGAAGTACGTCAACACCGGCACGAGCTGCTCGTTTGCCTGTGACCAGAACAACTGGTGCTCGGTGCAGACGTGTCAGAACGGCACGCTGACCAAGATGCCGGTCGGCTGTTACGGCAGCTTCTGCGTTGCGAAGTGCTGACAGGCAGGCCGGCGGCAGCGCCTGCGCCTCGTTTTCTTGTTTCCGCCGCCTCGTGCTGTCTGCGCGAGGCGGCGGCATTTCATTTTTGCTCGTTCGTTGACGCGGTCGGGCTGAATTTTGAACGGCCGTTTCACGGGCGCAAACCAGGCGTCGAAGATTTTTGCCGCGTCGCCGGAGGCTTCGAGCTCCAGCAAGGTCCGGTTGACGAAATCGAGGAAGCGCGGCTCGTTCTTTTTCACACCGAAGCCCGCCGTGCGCGGCAATTCATAGCCCGCCACCAGGCCGAAATCCTGCGGCGCCTCGCTCTTTTGCGCGTACGAAAGCAGCAGCAGTTCGTCCGCCAGGAAGCCGTCGACGCGGCGGTCCTTGAGCGCCGCGAAGGCGGCGTCATAGTTGTCGACGAACACGATCTGCAGCGTCGGCACGGCGGCCTTGAGATCGGCGTCGACGCTCGCCGTGCTTCACCAGCGCGAGCTTGCGGCCGGCGAGCTGCGCGACCGCGGTGATGCCGCTGTCCTGGCGCACCAGGACTTTGTGCGGGGAGACCAGATAGGCATAGCTGAAATCGATGTCGCGCCCGCGCCGCCGGTGCGCGTCATGCCCATGGCGACGAGGTCGACGCGGTCCTGCTGCAGCGACGGGATGCGCTCGGCGTTGATGATCGGGACCAATTCTCACGCCGACGCCGAGGCGCTTGGCGACGCGCCGGCCAGATCGACGTCGTAGCCGACGATGCCTTTGCCGCCATCGCGGAAGCTGAACGGCGGCGAGGCCTCGCCGACGCCGACGAGCGAGCCGCCCGCGGGCCTTGATGTCATCGAGCTTGTCGGCGCCGGCGAGGCCGCTCGAAGCAGGCGATCACATCGCGCGCGCTCAAGGCGCAACCCGCATCCACGCTGATCGTCATCCGACTCCTCGCGACTCGGCGCTTGCGGACGCGACCGGTCACGGCGCGCCGGGCAGATATTTTTCGGTGATGAGCGTGCTCATGTCGGGCTCGCTGCGGCAGCATGCCCCATCTCGACGAACGAGCGCGACAGCACCTCGAGCGCCTCCGGATTGAATTGTCCGGTGCGGTTGAACATGCCGCATCAGCTCGTCGTAGTCGCGCGTCGCGAGCGCCGGCGAGACATCGGCGGTGCGGCGCACGATCGTCGATGGTCTCGGTCGCGGTGCGAATGCATGTACGCGATGGTCTCGAACCAGCCGGCGAGGAAGGCGCGCACCGCGTCGCGGGCTCTTTGCCGCAAAGCTCGTGCCGCGCGTAGATCACGTAGATGTGGAACGTCTTGATGCGGTCGCCGAACTGCACCAGCACGCGGCCGCTGCCGTCCTCCTCCAGGCGGTAGCCGGCATTGGCCTCGACGATCATGCCGTCGATCTGGCGGGTCTTGAGCGCTGCGGTCTGCGCCGCGGTGGTGCCGAGCGGCGCGATCGTGAAGCCGTCGCGGGCCCCAGCCGTGCTGGCGCGACAGTTCCTGCGCCAGCCAGTAGGTCAGCGAGCCCTTGCTGGAGACGCTGATGGTCTTGCCCTTGAGGTCGGCGGCGGTCTTGATCGGGCTGTCCTTGAGCACGGCGAGCAGCACCGAGTAGGGCGCGTCCGCCATGGCGGCGACGCCGATCTCGGGCGCGCCCTTGGCGGCGAGCGCAAGCTCGGGCCCCGAGCCGAGCCCGATGTCGATCGAGCCGGCCGCGATCGCCTGCTGCACGCGCGGGCCGCCGCCGAAGCTCGAGATCTCGACCTCGATGCCGTGCTTCTTGAAGATGCCGGTCTCGATGCCGACCTGCAGCGGCACGAACTGGAAGGTGCCGGCCTGCGGCTGGCCGACCCGCACCTTGGTCTGCGCCTGGGCGGCTGAGCGCCGAACGCGAAGGCGACGGCAAAAGGCCAAAGGCGAGTCCGCCGATCGCGACATCAATGTCCTCCCCGCGTGTTCTGATCTTCGCGCGATATTAGAGCGCGTTGCGGCCGACCGCCATCGAAATCGACTGTCCGCCGTGACGGCAAACCGCATGCTATGATTTGCCGCATCGGCGGAGGGACGCGTCCATGACGACATCGCGGCCGGCCGCGCTGGTGACCGGCGCATCCTACGGCGTCGGCGCCGCGACCGCGCTGGCGCTCGCGCGCGCCGGCTATCGACGTCGCGATCACGGCGACGCGCTCGGAGAACCTTGCCGAGACGGTCGCGAAGCTCGAAGCCGACGGGTGCGCGCGCCGTGCCGCTCGTGCTCGACCTGCGCGCGCAGGACAGCATCGAGCGCGCGTTCGGCGACATGCTTGCCGCTTTCGGCCGGCTCGACGTGCTGGTCAACAATGCGGGCGCCAATCTGCGCAAGCTCGCGGTCGATGTGACGGCGCCGGAATGGGACGCGGTGATGGACGACGAACCTCGACGCGGCACGTTCTTTCTGACGCAGCAGGTCGGCCGCCACTGGATCGCGCGCGGCCGGCCGGCTGCGATCGTCAATATCGCGTCGACCCACGCGCTGGTCGGCGCCGCCGGAGCGCTCGACCTACGGCATCTCCAAGGCGGCGATCATCCAGATGACGCAAGATGCTGGCGGTCGAATGGGCCGGGCACGGCATCCGCGTCAACGCGGTCGCGCCCGGGCGGATGGCAGACCGACTTCGCCGTCGCGCGCCGAGAAGGGCTCGGATCCGGCCTACATGGCGGCGATGCTCGAGCGCATCCCGCTGCATCGGCTCGCCACGGCCGAGGAGGTCGCGGCCGCGGTCGTGCTATCTCGCGAGCCCGGCGGCGGCATCGATCACCGGGCAGACGCTGGTGCTCGATGGCGGGCTGACGGCGGCGTGAGTCTCGGGGAGGGTTGGCGTCGAAGCCATCTTTAGGCGGCCGCAGCGCGGCCTCGCATGTCCCTCCACGGGAGAGGCGACTCACCATCCGCGCGGCTCGTTGCGCAATGCTGCGCATTCGTCGAGCTGTGCAGCGAGCGTCACCGCCTTGTCGCCATCAAGCGCGTAGGTTCGGCGGCCGCGGCGCGCCGCAATCACGGCCCATCGCGCGCATCGCGGCCTTGAGCGCGGCGACGCCGCCGGGCTTGAGCGCCTGATGCAGCGCGGCGATCTCCTCCTGCACGTCGCGCGCCTCGAACAGTTTTTGCGTCGCGGCATAAATCGTAGAATTGGCGCACGCGCTTTGGCGCGACCGCGGCGAGCGACGAGAACATCCCGGTCGCGCCAATGGCGCCGGCCGAGACCATCAGCTCGTTGCCGGCCAGCAGCGGAAAATCCGGCCGCACCTTCGGGCCTCCGTCATCAGCTCGATCATGAATTGCCAGTCGAGGCTCTAGTCGACCACGCCGGCGAAGTTGGGAAGCCGGGCGATCAGCTTCAGCATGAGATCGGCGTTGATCTTCGGCTCCGGCCATGTCGTCCGGCGCGTTGTAGACGAAAAACGGGATCTCGACGGCGCCGCCGATCTGCGCGAAGTGCTCCAGCACCATCGCCGGCGGCGGCGTCCAGTAATACGGCGTGGTGGCGACGATCGGCGGCGGCGCCGGCCGCTTCGGCGTGGCGCGCAAGCGCGGCCGCGACGCGCGGTGCCGGCCTCGCTGACATGGGCGATGATCGGCTTGCGCCCGGCGACTGCTTGATCGCGAATTCCAGCAGCGCACGCCGTCTCGGCATCGGACAGGCTGACGGATTCGCCCGCATGCATCGGCACGGCAAGCGCGTCGGCGCCGTGGCGCGAGGTGAAACTCGATCAGCTTGCCGAAGAGATCGAAGTCGATGCGATGTTCGCGCGTGAATGGAGTCACGGGCGGTGCACGAGGCCGAGGCTGAAGAGCGGTCATTGTGGGCGTTCGGAGCTGTCCGAATACGCGACATGTCACCAGCCGTGCGGCTCGGTGTCGATGATGCCGAGCTCCTCGAGCTGGGCGCGGATATAGGCCTGGCGCTCCTGGGTGGCGGTCGGCAGCGGCGGGCGGGTCGGGCCGACGTGGCGGCCCATCATCACCATGCCGCCCTTGAGCGAGGAGGGGTACTGGTCGCGGAACAGCAGCCACAGCCGCGACAGCTTGTATTGCAGGTCGCGCGCGCTTCGCCCAGTCGCCCGCCATGCAGGCGTCGAAGCTGGCGTGCACAGGTTGGGACAGATCGAGCCGGCCGCCGAATAGGAGCCGACGCCGCCGAGCGGCACCGACGGCAGCAGGTACTCGACGCCGGTGAGCATGGCGAAGTCCGGCCGCAGCTTCAGCGCGGCGCGCGAAATCTCCAGGAACTTCTCGCTGTTGAAGCTCGCCTCCTTGACGCCGACGAAATTCGGCAGCCGCTCGATCAGCCGCGCCATCAGGTCGCCGGTGATCTCGACGCCGGCGAGGTAGCTCGGCGAGTTGTAGGAGATCACCGGCAGGTCGATCGAGGTGCAGAGCCGCACGAAGTAGTCGTCGATCGCTTCGACGCGCCGGCGTCCAGAAATACGGCGTGATGGCGAGGATGCCGTCGGCGCCGATCTTCTGCGCGTGCGCGCGCAAGCTCGAAGGTGTCCTCGACCGCGAGCGCGCTGACGTGGATGGTCACCGGCACGCGGCCGTTGCCACGGTCTTGACCGCGGCCTCGGCGAACAGCTTGCGCTCGGGGATCGTGAGGTTCAGCGACTCGGCCTTGTGGTGCGGCCATGAGATCGCGGTCGCGCCGGTGCGCACGTGGAAATCGAGCAGCTTCTCGAAGGTCGGCAGGTCGAGGCTGAAGTCTTCCTTGAGCGGCGTGACGGGGCTCTGCATCACGCCGCGGAATTTGTTCTGCATTGGTGGTATTCATCGGTCGTCGCTATCCGATCGAGAGCTTCATCATCGCGAGCGCCGCGCGGCCGTTCGGGCCGTACGGGTTGGCGAGCGATTCGTTCATCTCGAAGTGATTGTAGTTCTTGGCCTCGACGATTTCGGCCGGCTTGCCGGCGGCCTTTACCGCGGCGACGAAGTCGCGGTTCTGGCGCTGGAAGTCCGGCGTCTCGTTGCTGCCGTAGGTGGCGACGACCGGCGCGCGCAGCAGATCGAGATGGCGCAGCGAGCTCATCTTGTTTTCCATGTCGTCGTCGAACTTGATGTAGGAGCCGCGCTTCGACAGCCGCACCGGCTTCATGTCGTACATGCCGCTCATGCACAGGCCGCCCTTGATGAAATCGGCCGGCAGGCCGAAATCCTTGACCCAGTCCGTGACCAGCGTGACGCCGCACAGATGGCCGCCCGAGGAATGGCCGCCGATGTAGAAGCGGCTCGGATCGCCGCCGAAGCTCGCGGCATTCTTGTAGGTCCACGCCACCGCGTGGCGCACCTGATCCGCCATCACGCGCAGGTCGCCATTGGCGGCCTTGATGGCGATGAAATCGAGCACGACAAAATGCGCGCCGGCGTTGACGAACATTTCCGCCGGCGCGGCGTAGTTCTTGGCTTCGCCGCCGAGCCATGCGCCGCCATGGATGAAGACGAAGATCGGGCGCGTTGGCGTGCTTGGTGCGATAGATGTCGAGCTTCTCGACCTCGCTCGGCCCGTAGGACATGCGCTGCGGCGCGCCGAGGCGGGCGCGCACGTCCTCGCTGTTGGTGACATAGCGGGCGGTGATCTGGCGGGCGAGCGGCGCGTAGAAGCTCTGGTCGTACGCCGCATCGAGCTCGACCTGGTCGTAGTTCATGAAGACCAGCGGACCCTTCTGATGCTCAGGCGGCCCGATGTGGCATTCCGCGGCGAGCGCCGGCGTCGCGGCGAGCGTCGCGGCGGCTCCAAGCACGGCGCGGCGGCTGATTTGGCTGCGGGTCTTTGAACTGAGATGCGTCATGGTTTTCCCCCTATTTACATGCGGCTTGTGGCGATGTTGGCAATCCTACGGCAATTGAACGCCGCTTTCGATGCCACCGCCAGCGGCGAACGGCACCACGATCTTCAGCGGGAGAATGGTCTGCGCTGATGCAACTGAAAATGCTGCATACAGCAGGAAGGAGACCAGTAAATCCGCTCATTCCCGCGCAAGCGGGAATCGAGACTGGGCGCCCGCTTGCGCGGGGGGGAGCGGAACGAGACTGCGGTTTCACGAGCCGCGCCTCTCGCGCTGCGCGATGACCTCGGCAATCGCGGTGGTGAATTGCCGGTGCGTCTCGCGCGAATTGGCGAATTCGAAGTCGTGCGCCGCCTTCTCGCCCGGCACAACCTTGAGCGTGGTGAAGACGGGCCCCTTGAGCGACAGGATGTTGCCGATCTCGGCCTCGAACTTGTCGAGCGCGTCGAACTCGAAGGCGTGCGGATAGCCGGCGGCGCGGGCGTGACCGGCAAAGCTCACGGTGCCGCGGCCGGGGATCGGATGGCTGCCGTTCGCCTCGTAGCCGCCGTTCTCGCTGACGAAATGGTAGTAGTTCGGTGGCGCGGCCTGCGCCACCGTGACCAGGCTGCCGAGGTTCATCAGCAGGCTGCCGTCGCCGTCGAGCACGATCACCTTGTGGTCCGGCATGGCGAGCGCGATGCCGAGCGCGTGCGAGGAGCCCTGGCCCATGGCGCCGACCGAGTAGTAGTCGAGCGGGCTCTGCGAGATGCGCCGCCAGTCGAAGCCGGCATTGTAGACGCCGACCACGATGGCGTCGCCGCGGTGCTTGGCGAGCGCCTTGAGGCATTGGTCACGCTTCATCATGGGCTCACCCTGTGTCCGGCAAGCGCCGCGAGCGGCTGCGATATCTTGTAGGCGCGATCGATCGCGGCCGGCAGCATGGCGACGTCGGCGGGGCCTTCCATGCAGAAATGATCGATGCCGAGCGCGCCAAGGATCGGCTCGCAGATGCGAACCGAGTAGTGCTTCGAATGTACGATCGGCACGCCCGGCTCCTTCGACAGCATGCCGATCACCATGCAGATCGGCTGCGCCAGCTCGACCGCGATGATGCGGATCGAATTGATGGAATCGAGAAAGCCGGTGTATTGCATCAGCAGCACAGCGCGTTTCTGGCAGCTCGTCAGCCCGGCGCAGATGGAGACGCCTTCGTCCTCCTTGCACACGCGAACGAGCTTGAAGTCCTTGTCCTTCGACAGCGGCCACAGCACGTGTTCGCTCATGGTGGCGTCGGGCAGCGCGACGACGTATTCGATGCGCGCCTGCTTCAGCGCGCCGATGATCGCGTGCCCGGATAATTCGACTTCGCTCATCCGACGGTCTCCCGTTGCGCGGGATGGTAGTCGGCTTTATTGAAATTGTCTCGTGCCCGGGCATGCGCGGCACGCATTGACGCGCGAAGGACCGGGACCCAGGTATTCTAGCTCTGCAGTTCAAACGAGCAGACCGGGATCCGCGCGTCTGCGGTCACCGCTTCGCGCGGATCGGCGCAGGGACATGACGTCAGAACCGCGGCGGCTCGCCGGCCCAGGTCTGGGTGATGACGTCGGTCAGGTCGTCCTTCAGCACCGGGCGAGGGTGGGAGATCGTCACCTTCGATACGACCTCGACGGCCTTCGGAATGTCCTCTTCGCGCATGCCAAGGCCCTTCAGGCCGGTCGGCAGGCCGAGGCGGACGTTGAGGTCGTAGAGCCCGCGCGCCGCATCGGGAGCGCCGAGCGCGCGCTTGATGCGCTCCATGGCGTCGGGCGCGGCCTTGGCGTTGAAGCCGATGGCGTAGGGCGTCGCGATGGCATGGGTGTGGGCGTGGTCGAGGTTGAACCATTGCCGCACGCGCTGCGCGACCGCGTGTTCGAGGCCGACCGCGGCGCGGAAAGTTGGCGGCGAGCCAGGCGCCGTAGAGTGCGTCGGTGCGTGCGTCGAGATCCGTCGGATTTTGCACGATGCGCGGCAGGCTCGATCCGAGCCGACGCACGGCTTCCTCGGCCATGGTCTGCACCACGGGATTGGTGTCGATGCCGTAGAGGCTCTCGACCGCGTGCGCCATGGCGTTCATGCCGCTCGCCGCCGAGACGCGTGCGGGCAGTTCGAGCGTGAGTTCGGGATCGTAGATCGCGGTCGCGGGCAGCGCCGCGCGGTCGCGGCCGGTGATGCGATTGTCGGCCTGGCCGATGTGCCAGTTCGACGCCATCTCCGAGCCGGAATAGGTCGTGACGATGGCGATGTAGGGAACCTTGGTGGTCGCGGCCGCCGCCTTGGCGAGCCCGATCGGCGAGCCGCCGCCGACGGCGACGAAGCCGTCGACCTTGAGCCGCTTGATGTCGTCGACGATGCGGTCGAACGCCGCGCGCGGCATGTTGGGCACGGCTGCGTCGCAAAATTCGACGCGGATATCGGCGATCTCGGTGGTGATGCGGCGCGCGAAATCCTGCCGCGACTTCGAGCACAGCACCATCAGCCGCGACATCTTGTGGCGTTCGGCTTCGCCGCGCAGCGAGGCAATCGCGCCCGGCCCGAACGCGATGCGCACCGGATCGGAATGAAAGCTGAAGCGGTCCATCATGCAAGCTGTCGGACCGAGGTGTTCGCCTCACTCCACCTTCATGCCGGACTTCTTGACGACGCTTTCCCATTTGGCCGTTTCGGCAACGATGAACTTGCCGAATTCGGCAGGCGGTCATGTCCACCGGCTCCGCGCCCTCGTTGTCGAAATATTTCTTGGTCTCGGCGGACTTGAGGACGGCGGCGATCGCGTCATGCACCTTGTCGACGATCGGTTGCGGCGTGCCGGCCGGCGCGACGATGCCCCACCAGTTGGTCCCCTGATAGCCGGGCACGCCCGCCTCGTCGATGGTCGGCACGTCGGGCAGGACGGAGCTGCGCTTGAGCCCGCCGACGCCGAGCGCGCGCAACTGCCCGGACTTGATGTTCGGCGTCGTCTGCACCAGCGAGCTGAACATGATCTTGGTGTGGCCGCCGAGCACCGTCGATCATCGCCGGTCCGCCGCCCTTGTACGGCACGTGCACGATGTCGACGCCGGCCATCAGCTTGAACAGCTCGCGCGCCAAGATGCTGGAAGCTGCCGATGCCGGCCGAGGCGTAGAACAGCTCGCCCGGCTTCTGCTTGGCGAGCGCGATCAGCTCCTTGACGAGTGCACCGGCAGATCGGGATGGACCACGAGCACGTTCGGCCCGGTCGCAAGCGCGCTGATCGGGACGAAATCCTTGATCGGATCGTAGGTGAGCTTGTAGAGCCACGGATTGACCGCGTGCGCGATCGAAATCACCAGCAGCGTGTAGCCGTCGGGCGCCGCCTTCGCGGCGACGTCGGTGCCGATGATGCCGCCAGCGCCGCCGCGATTGTCGACGACAGACCTGCTTGCCGAGCTTGTCGCCGAGCTGGGTCGCGACCATGCGGCCGACCACGTCGTTGCTGCCGCCGGGCGGGAACGGGATGATGAGGCGGACCGGACGGTTCGGATAATCTTTCGCGGCGTCCTGCGCCACGGCGAGGTCGTCAGCGCCAGCGAAAAGACAACGCTCCTGATGAGCAACGCAAGCAGTCTCGGCATTTGATTCCCTCCTTGGCTCTTGCGGCCTTAGGCGACCGTGAGCGAAAACAGCGTCGTCGTCTCCAGATCCTCGCCAAACCACGAATTGATCGCCGGCGCGGCGTTCGCCGATGTACTCGGGACTGCCGTCCTTCTGCATCATCGGTATATCATGTCCGGGGACCAGGATACTGCCCGGCCGCTTGCGCCAGAGCGCCCAGATGGCCTCGATCGACCTGGTGCTGACGGCGGCATCGTAGCTCGCGTCGGCCCGCCGGCAGATCATCTCGGCGCGGTTCTTGGCGGCGTCGCCGGTGAAGATCACGTCGTGGCTCTGGCCGGTGAGCACGTACATCAGGTGGCCGGGCGTATGGCCGGGTGCGACGTGGGCTTTGATGCCGGGCAGGACTTCCTCGCCGTCGGCGGCCTTGTGCACTTTCGGCCAGGTCTGCAATTCGCGCACGTAGAGCTCCGGCACCGGCGTCTCGCCCCATGGCTCCTTGACCGCCCAGGCCAGCTCCTGCGCGCCGATGACGATGCGGGCGCGGCTGAGCAGGGGGAAGTTGATGCAATGGTCGTGGTGCGCGTGGGTGATCAGGAGATCGGTCACGTCGGCGGGTTTCAGGCCGCGATCCTTGAGCCCCTTCATCACGAGCGCGCGCACGCCGAAGCCGCCGGTGTCGACCATCGCGACATGGCCGCGGCCGCGGATCAGCACCACGGTGCTCCAGCCAAGCCCGCCGTGGCAGACGGTCTTGCCGGGGTAGCCCTGGATCAGAATGTCGATGTCGTAGCCGTCGACGTTCATGACGTCTTCCCTGTGCTGCATCAAAGCTGGATATCGCGCACTTCCTTCGCCTTCGCGCCGCAGGCGGCGAGCAGGAAGCCGAGATCGGTGCCGGTCGAAACGTAGCGCGCGCCCATGCGCACGAATTCGGCTGCGAGCTTCGGCCGCGTGGCGAGCCCGCCGACGCCGACATGCTTGCCGTGGCGGCGGCAGGCCGCGATGGTTTTCTCGTAGGCCTCGCGCACGCGCGGATGCTCATACTCGCCGGGAATGCCCCAGTCCGCGAGCAGGTCGTTGACGCCGATCAGCACCATGTCGACGCCCTCGACCGCCACGATCTCGTCGGCCTTGGCCAAGGCCTCCGCGCTTTCGAACTGCACGATGACCATGGTCGCGGCATCGAGCGCGGCGTTGGCCTCGGCCGCAGGAAACGAGCGGTAATGCAGATGCGGCAGCGGACCCGCGGCCGAGCGATCGCCGAGCGGCGGAAATTTCGCGGCCTCACGGCTGCGCGTGCGTCCGCCGCCGAGCCGACATGCGGCACGATCACGCCGAGCGCGCCGCCATCGAGCACGCGCTGGATTTCGGCGATGCCCGGCACGCGCACGAACGGCGCGATGCCGGCTTCGAGCGCGGCGATGCAGATCTGGCTCGTGGTTTCGAGCGAAAAGCTCGAATGCTCGATATCGACATAGAGCGTGTCGAAGCCGGCGGTTTTGGCGATGCGCGCGATCTCGACGCTGCGCACGAGCCGCACCGTCATCGAGGCGACGACCTCGTTGCGCGCGAGCATGTCCTTGACGTTGTTGCGCAGGATTTCGCTGATCTTGACGGGCATGGGCGGGCCGGGGCTATCCTGCTAAAAGTTTCACGGCCGGAAAACAGCCATGAACTATTCGACCGAGTTCAAGTCCATCCGCTACGAGGTGTCGCCGCCGGAATGGCAGGCGCGGCTCGATCTCGCCGCCTGCTATCGGCTGGTCGACTCCTATGGGATGACCGACCTCATCTACAACCATATCACCGCCCGCATTCCCGGCACCGAACATCTGCTCATCAATCTCTATGGTCTGCTCTACAAGGAAATCACCGCGTCGAGCCTGGTGAAGATCGACGTCGAGGGCAACATCATCTGGTCGCCCGACACCGACTACGGCATCAACAAATCCGGCTACGTCATCCATGGCGCGATCCACACCGCGCGGCCGGATGTCGCCTGCGTGCTCCACACCCACACCCGCGCCGGCATCGCGGTCTCCGCCATGACGTGCGGCCTGTTGCCGCTGTCGCAGACCTCGATCCGTTTCGTCGGCCACATCGGCTACCACGATTACGAGGGGCCGGCGGTCGATCTCGACGAGCGCGAGCGGCTGGTGCGCGACCTCGGCCCGCACGACGCCATGATCATGCGCAACCACGGCCTGCTGACCTGCGGCGCCACCATCCAGCAGGCCTTCAACACCATGTATCAGCTTGAATTGTCTTGCCGTTCGCAGGTCGACGCGATGGCGGCGCGCACCGAGCTGACGATGCCGGGCGAGAACGTGCTGGCGCACACCGCGCATCTCTATCAGCCCGGCACACGGCGGCCCTACGGCGTGCTGGAATGGCCGGCGATGCTGCGCCTGCTCAAGGCCGAGGAGCAAAACTCGGGCTACCCGCCGTATTGGCATTAGCGGGCCGAGCGGTTCCTGCTGCCGCGCTGTCACGCTAGTATTCGACAAAATCGCGCCGGAGGGGACATGAAAAAGCTTGCACTCACGCTTGCGTTCGCGGCGATGACTACGCTCATCGGCTCGCCGCTCCACGCGGCCGATCCGGCAAAGGTCACCATCGTGGTGTTCACGCCGCCGTCGCTCGGCGCGATCTTCCCGGCGGTCATCAAGCAGCAGAAATTCGACATCGCCAACGGCGTCGACATCACCTTCGTCGAGCGGCCGCCGGACGCCTACGCGGCGCAGTTCAATTCCGGCGAATTCCAGGTCGGCGGCAGCGCCTCGGTGCTGATCCTCGGGCTCGGCACCACGCGCGGCGTCAAGGCGAGCTATCTGTTCAACATCTTCGATTTCTGGGGCACGGTGGTGTACGCAGCAAGCCCGACATCAAGACGCGTGCGGACCTCAAGGGCCAGCCAGCTTGCCGCCGCCCGCGGCACGACGAACTTCACCATGTTCGAATGGTTCGCCAAGCAGCAGGGCGTCGATCCGGCCTCGCTGCAGGTCGTCAACACGGCGACGCCGGGCCTTGTCGGCTATGCGCTCGCCGACCGCGCCGACGCGGTGCAGGTCTGGGAGCCGGCCTATACGCTGATCAAATCGAAGAAGCCCGACATCCATATGATCGATCTCAACATCGCCAAGGTGTGGGCACGCCGCCGGCAACGGCACCGCAGATTCCCAATCTCGGTGTTGCGGCGCATGAGGAATGGATCGAGAAAAATCGCGCGATCATTCCCGGCCTCTATCGCGCCTACAAGCAGGCCGCCGCCTGGGTGACGGCCAATCCGGATGCCGCCGCGCCGCTGGTCGCGCCG
Organism: uncultured Alphaproteobacteria bacterium; assembly: GCA_963730645.1. Taxonomy (GTDB): domain Bacteria; phylum Pseudomonadota; class Alphaproteobacteria; order Rhizobiales; family Xanthobacteraceae; genus BOG-931. The sequence goes on from CAVSSN010000002.1 coordinate 250,202, forward strand.
GTGCAAGGACGACGCCGACCGCAAGGCGATCGCCGACATGATCCGCGACGGATCGCGGCTCGCCATGAAGCTTGCGCCGGCCGGCAAGATCAGGAAGGAAATCCAGGCCAACTACAAGGCCGGGCTCGACGTCGGCCTGTTCAAGACCATGCCGGGCGACAACTCGATCTACGGCGGCGAGATGGAGTGATGACGCCGTCGGGGGGCATGCGGCGGACGTTCGGGCTGGGCAAGGATTTCAAGTACGAGGGCGTCGGTTGCGCTCGTCGGGCCTTGCGATCGTCTGGCAGATCGTCTCGTATTTCGTGCCGCATTTCCTGTTCCCCTCGGTGCCGGAAATCGCCGAGCGGTTCGTCGAGATTTTCACCTCCTGGAAGACGGTCTTCGACGGCCTCGCGACCGGCGCCCGCATTCTCGCCGGGCTCACCGGCGCCTTCGTGTTCGGCACCATCCTCGCCGTGCTGATGGCGCGCTCGGCGCGGTTCGACCGCTACGCCTATCCGCTGCTCAACTTCAACCAGGGCATTCCGGCACTGTCCTGGGTGGTGATCGCGATCATCTGGTTCCGCGGCATCGAGTTCCGCATCTTCTTCATCATGGTGATGACGACGCTGCCGGCGTTCACCTTTCAGGTGCTCGACGCCTATCGCGCCATGTCGAAGGATTTGTTCGAGATGACGCTGTCGTTTCGGCCCGACGCGGCTCGATCTGTTCCGCACGCTGATCTGGCCGACGGTGCTGCCCGGCATCCTCACCGCCTGGAAGGTCAATCTCGGCAATGCCTCGCGCGTCGTCGTGGTGGCGGAGCTTGTCGGCGCCACCGGCGGCGTCGGCTACGAGCTGCTTCAGCAGCAGCAGATTTTCGACATGGCGGGCGCCATCGCCTGGACGCTGGTGCTGGTGATTTTCGTGCTCATCGTCCAGGGCGTCATCACAATCATCGAGAACCACGCGCTGCGTTACCGCGCCGTTGCGGAGCGTTCGTTTTGAGCGGGCAGCAGGAAATCGTCTTCGAGCGCGTCGACAAGACGTTTCCGCGCACCGATGGCGGCGCGCCGCTCGACGCGATCCGCGATCTGAGCTTCACGCATCGGCCGCGGCGAGCTGGTGGCGATCCTCGGCAAGACCGGCTGCGGCAAGTCGACGACGTTCAATCTCATTTCCGGATTGCTGCAGCCGTCGTCCGGACGCGTGTCGGTCCAGGGCCACGATCCGTTCGCGGAGTTCGACTGGTTCCGCGGCAAGATCGGCATCGTGTTCCAGCACGACCGGCTGATGCCGTGGCGCACCGCGATCGACAACGTCGCGCTCGGCGCTCGAACTCAACAAGATGCCGCGCCCGCAGCGCATGGAGATCGCCGCATCCTGGCTCGCGCGCCTCGGCCTTGCCGGCCACGAGCACGACTATCCGCGATGCGCTCTCGGGCGGCATGCGCCAGCGCGTCTCGATCGCGCGCGCCTTCGCCGGCAAGCCCGACATCCTGCTCTGCGACGAGCCGTTCAGCGCGCTCGACGAGCACACCGGCAATGCGCTGCGCGAGGAATTCCGCGAACTGTTGCGCCAGACCGGCGCCACCTCTATTTTCATTACCCACTCGATCGAGGAGGCGCTGCGCCTCGGCGAACGCCTCATGGTGTTCGAGCGGCCGGCGCGCATCGCCTACGAAGCGACGATGCGCGCAGACATGAGCGAAGCCGAGCGCGAGGCGGTGCGCGGCCGCATCCGAAACGTTCTCTCCGGCGACACACAAGCAGGAAAGTCAACGACGTGATCATCGATGTGCATGCCCATTACGTGCCGCAATCGTTGCTCGACGATCTGAAGGCGCAGAAGCGGCTGTTCCCTTCGGTCAAGACGCAGGAGGAGAAGGGCGCGCTGTGCCTTGCCTTCTGCGGCGGCACCTTCTCGCGGCCGGTGATGGGGCGGCTTTCCGATCTCGAGCAACGCAAGAAGTGGCTCGCCGAGCAGAAGGTCGACAAGCAGGTGGTCGGCGGCTGGCTCGACATGTTCGCCTACGAGATGCCGGCGCAGGAGGGCGCCGACTGGTCGCGCTTCCTCAACGAGCACATGCTCAAGAGCGTCAAGCAGCTCGACGCCTTCACGCCGCTCGCGACCGTGCCGCTGCAGAGCGGCAAGCTCGCCGCGCAAATTCTCGAAGAGGCGCTCGACGCCGGTTTCCACGGCGCCATGGTCGGCACGCAGCCGAAAGGCGAGGGCGGCGCGCTCGACGATCCCGATCTCGAACCGTTCTGGGAAGTGGCGTCCGCGCGCAAGGCGACGCTGTTCGTGCATCCGATGTTCGCCTGCGGCGACGACCGGCTCAACGATTACGACCTCGTCAATGCCATCGGCCGCATCAGCGACACGACGCATGCGATCGGCCGGCTGCTCTATTCCGGCCACCTCACACGTTATCCGGGCGTGAACCTCGTCATCGCTCACGGCGGCGCGGCGTTGCCCTACGCGCTCGGCCGGCTCAAGCGCAGCCACACGGTGCATCCGAAATATGCCGAGCCCGAGGCCGGCTTCCGCCGGCTCTATTTCGACACCGTGCTGTTCGAGGCCCGCGCGCTGCGCTTCCTGTGCGATGTCGCCGGCGTCGAGAAGGTCATGCTTGGCACCGACCACCCGTTCCCGATCGGCGATCCCGAGCCGATGAAGGTGATCGAGGCGGCTAGGTTTACGGCGCAGGAGAAGCGCTGCATCTGCTGCGAGACGGCGGCGCGGTTGTTCCGGATTCCGGTGAAGGCGGAAGCATAGATCACGCTCTGCGAACGCCGTGCATCCTGAGGTGCGAGCGAAGCGAGCCTCGAAGGATGCCAGCCGTGACGCCCGGGCCGTCGCCCTTCGAGGGCCGCTTCGCGGCCACCTCAGGGTGACGGTCGCCTGGTGAATCGCTCGCCATACGCGCTCGGGCGTCGCCGGCATCTCGATGTGGCGCACGCCGAAGTCCGACAGCGCGTCGCAGATCGCGTTGATCACCACCGCCAGCGCCGGCACGGTGCCGCCTTCGCCGGCCGGGCGGATGCCGAGCGGGTGCGTGGTCGAGGGCACTTCGCTCAGCTCGGTGTCGTAAGAACGAGCAGGTCCGACGCACGCGGCATGGCGTAGTCCATGAACGACGCCGACAGGAGTTGCCCGGTCTCGGGATCGTAGATGCACATGCTCGCGCAGCGCCTGGCCGACGCCTTGCGCGATGCCGCCGTGGACCTGGCCGTGGATGATGAGCGGATTGACCGCGCGGCCGACGTCGTCGACCGCCGCGTATTTGACGATCTCGACCACGCCGGTGTCGGGATCGACCTCCACCTCGCAGACATGCGCGCCGTAGGGAAAGCTCGCGGCCGCGACGGTCTCGTCGCATTGCGCGGCGAGCGGGCCGCGCAGATCCTCCGGCAGATCGGTGCGCTCCATCGCGGCGCGCGCGACCTCGAAAATGCCGACCGAGTGGTTGGTGCCCTTCACGGCAAAGCGGCCATTCTTGAATTCGATGTCGGCGGCCGAAGTCTCCAGCAGGTGCTCGGCGATACGCGTGCCCTTCTCGATGATGTCGTCGGATGATTTCTTGATGACGATGCTGCCGAGCCGCATGCCGCGGCCGGAATGCGCGCCGCCGCCGACCGTGACGCGATCGGTGTCGCCGCTGACGAAGCGCACCGCGTCGATCGGCACGCCGAGCCATTCGGTGATCAATTGCGCAAAGCTCGTCTCGTGGCCCTGGCCCTGCGAGACGACACCGATCACCAGTTCGACGATGCCGTCGGGCTGCACCGTGATCTCGGCCTTCTCGCGCGGCACGCCGGTCGCGGTGTCGACGTAATTGCCGACGGAAATGCCGCGATATTTGCCGCGCTTCTTCGCCTCGGCGCGGCGGCGCTTGAAGCCGTCCCAGTCGCCGAGCTTCAGCGCGGTCTCCATGCAGGCGATGTAGTCGCCGCTGTCGTACTCCATGCCGAACGGGTTTCGGTACGGCATTTCCTTGACGGTCGACGAGATTGCGCCGGCGGATGGCGACGCGGTCGATGCCGCATTCGCGCGCGGCAAGATCGATCAGCCGCTCCATGACGAAGATCACTTCCGGCCGCCCGGCGCTGCGATAGGGCCGCGTCGGCGAGGTGTTGCTGAGCGTCGCGCGGGCGCGGAAATGCGCGGCCGGCATGCGATAGATGCTCGACATGATCTCGACGCCCTTCTGCACCATCGAGAAATTGGTGGTGTGGCCGCCGAGGTTGCCGAGATTGGAGCCGCGCATCGCCAGGAACTTGCCCTTGGCGTCGAGCGCAAGCTCTGCCTCCACGGCGAGGTCGCGCGCCTGGTAGTCGCTGAGGAACGACTCGTGGCGCTCGCTGATCCATTTCACCGGCCGGCCGAGACGCTGCGCCGCCCACGCCGCCAGCGCGAATTCGGCGTAGATCATGCCGCGCGTGCCGAAATTGCCGCCGACGTCCTGCATCAGCACGCGGACTTTTTCCGGCGCAACGCCGAGGATGGTCGCGAGATCGACCTTGAGCCGCACCGCGCCGCCGTTGCCGGCATAGACGGTGTAGCGGCCGGTGTCCGGATCGTACGCGCGCGAGCACGGCGCGCGGCTCCATCGGCACGCCGGTGACGCGCTGCACCCAGGTCTCGAACTTCGTCACATGCGCGGCGCGCGCAAACGCCGCGGCGGTCGCGGCGGCATCGCCAAGCTGCGCATCGAAGCAGACGTTGGAGCGCGCCTCGTCGTACACGCGCGGCGCATCCTGGCGCGCCGCCGCCACTGTGTCGGTCACGCACGGCAACGGCTCGTGGTCGACCTCGACAAGCTCTGCGCCTTGCTTGGCCGCCCATACGGTGTCGGCGACGACCATCGCCACCGCCTCGCCGACGAAGCGCACCTTGTCGGTCGGCAGCAGATAGTGCGGCGCGGTGAAGGGTTCGGAGCCGTCCGAATTCTGCAGCGGAATTTCGGCCGGGTGCTGCGACCATTGCTTGTGCGGAATGGGTTTGAGGCCGTCGGCCTTGGCGTCGGCGCCGGTGAGCACCGCGAGCACGCCCGGCGCGGCCTTGGCCTTGTCGGTCGCAATGCCGCGGATGCGCGCGTGCGCGTGCGGCGAGCGCACCATGACGGCGTAGACCTGGCCCGGGCAAATTCTCGTCGGCGGTATAGCGGCCGTGTCCGCGCACCAGCCGCAAGTCTTCCTTGCGGCGTACCGGCTGGCCGATGCCGGTGCCATTTCGATCTCAGTCATCAAGTCCCCGTCATTCCGGGGCCGAGCGGCGAGGACGGTCAGCGACATGGATTCCGGGCTCCCGCTGTCGGCCCCGGAATGACGAGGCCACTGCATCGGCAGGTTCGCCTTCTTGATCACCTTGCCCCACAGGTTCATCTCGTCGGCGAAGAATTTGCCTGCCTCCTGGCGCGAACCGGGCGCCGGATCCATTCCCATGAGGTGAGCCTTGTCGATCACTTCGGGACGCTTGAGAATTTCGGTGATATCGGCATTGATCTTGTCGGCGAGCGCCGCAGGCGTTTGCGGCGGCGCGACCATGCCGAAGAATGTCACCGCGCGATAGCCGGTCACGCCGGCTTCCGCCAGCGTCGGCACGTCCGGGAGCGCTTTGACGCGCTCGGTGCCGCCGACCGCAACGATCTTGACCTTGTTGCCTTCGTGCAGCGGCAGCGACGTCGCCAGCATGTCGAACATCATGTCGACGTTGCCGGCGATCATGTCGTTGACGGCCGGGCTCAGGCCTTTGTAGGGCACCTGGAGCAGGTCGATATTGCCGAGCATTTCGAGTTCGACGGTGGCCAATTGCCCGACCGAGCCGACGCCCGGCGTCGCCGATGTCAATTTGCCCGGGTTGGCTTTGGCGTGCGCAATCACATCCTTGACGGACGCGCCGTCGAAGTTCTTGCGCAGCACCAGCACATAGGGCGCGGTCGCGATGACTGAAATCGGCACCCATTGCGCCGGGTCGTAGCCCATCTGCTTGTACAGAAACTGATTGGTCGAGACGGGACCCGGCGAGGCGAACAGCAGCGTATAGCCGTCCGGCGCCGCGCGGGCGACCTGTGCGGCGCCGATATTGCCGCCAGCGCCGCCGACATTTTCGACGATCACGGACTGGCTTCCATTTGCGGCTGAGCTCGTTGGCGAGCACACGCGCCAAGAGGTCGGTGCCGCCGCCGGCCGGATAGGGGACGACCATCTTTACCGTGTGCGAGGGAAAGCTGTCCTCGGCGTGGCTCGGATCGGTCGGCAAGGCGATCGCGAGCACTGTCACGAGCGCGAACGGTCCAGCTCTTGAAGTTCCTCATCGCTCCCTCCCTCGTCGGCCGCGCGCCGACTGCGGGCGCGCGGATGTTAGTGGAGGGGCGCGACCGGCGCCAGCGCGGCGGGGCGTCGCGCCCGCGCTGACAAAATTCGCACGAGGGATGCTAGAGAGGGACGAGAACGATTGCGGGAGAAGTGCAGTGCTCGCCAAGGACGGCCACGCTATGAGCGTCGACTGGATTGCTCGCGCACGTGCGCTCGCGCCGATGATCGAGGCCGCCGGCGACCGCATCGAGCGGATCGGCGCATTCCGCCGAAGTTCTCGCGGCGCTGCATGACGCCGGGCTGTTCCGCCTGCTGCTGCCGGTGTCGCTCGGCGGCGGCGCGGCTGATTTTGTCACCTTCAACCAGGTGATCGAAGCAATCTCGGCGGCGGACGCCAGCACCGGCTGGTGCCTCGCGCAGGCGGTCGCGAGCTCGCATGCCGCGGGCTTCCTCGATCCGAAAATCGCCTTGGAAGTTTTCGGCCCGAACAGCGCGGTCGCCTGGGGACCGCCCGCCGGGCTCGCCAAGGCGACCGTCGTCGACGGCGGCTACACCGTTACGGGACGTTGGCGGTTCGCCAGCGGCAGCGCGCATTGCCCGTGGATGGGCGGCCATTCGACCGTGTTCGAGCGCGACGGCAAGCCGCGCCTCGACGCGTCAAGGCCGGCCGGTCAACCGCACCATGCTGTTCCGCAAGGAAAAGGCGACGATCCACGACATCTGGCACGTGGTCGGATTGCGCGGCACGCAAAGCAACGACTACGAGGTGCGCGACCTGTTCGTGTCGGAGCCCTACATCACCTGGCGCGACCTGCCGGCCGACCGCCGCGAGGACGGACCGCTCTACAACATCCCGCTGCTGACGCTGTACGGCATCGGCTTCTCCGGCGTGGCGCTCGGCCTCGCGCGGGCATGCCTCGACGCCTTCATGACGCTGGCCGCAACCAAGAAATCGGGCGGCGGGCTCGGCTCGGCGGCAGTGCTGCGCGACAACGCGGTGATCCAGTCGCGCGTCGCCAAGGCGACGGGACGGCTCGAATCCTCGCGCGCCTTCCTGCATCAGATATTGCGCGAGATGTGGGACGCCTCGGCGACCGCCGGAACCTTTACGCTCGATCAGCGCGCGCGGTTGCGCGTCGCCATCACCTCGGCGATGGATCAGGCGCGCCGCGTGGTCGATTTCGCCTATCACGCCGCCGGCACCACGGCGATCTTCAACGGCAGCCCGTTCGAGCGCCGCTTCCGCGACATGAACACCGCGACCGCGCAGGGCCAGGCGCACCTGTCGAATTTCGAGGCCGCCGGACAGGCGCTGTTCGGCGTCGAGCCGAGCCAGCGGCTGTAGTAGTCAATCTCGGCCGCGCAAGCGAGAGCCGGGATCCAGACCGGCGCGTGAGATTACGCCGCGCGCAGGGATACATGGATCCCGGATCGCGACTTCGGCGCGTCCGGGATGACACAGGCTTACAGCAGCGGCCCCGGACTCTTCTTGTAGCGATTGACGATCGCGTCGGCGCTCATGAAGGCGAGCGCCTCGATGGTCAGCGTCGGATTGAAGCTCGATTGCGACGGGAAGGTCGAACTGCCGATCATGAACAGGTTCGGGATGTCCCAGCTCTGGCCGTATTTGTTCACCACCGAATTTTTCGGATCGCTGCCCATGCGCGTGCCGCCTTCGTGATGTCCGCCCGGCGCACCGCGGTTTTCGGGCGTGCGCCAGACGTGCGCCGCACCGGTCGCGCGGCCCATCTCCTCCATCTTCTTGGCGATGAATTCGGTGCGCGCCAGTTCGTTCGGCCGCCGCCAGTCGTAGGTCATGCGCGGCGCCGGCAGGCCCCAGGCGTCGCGCGTGTCGGGATCGAGATCGATGGTCTGGTGCGGGTACGGCAGATCCTCGATCTGCGCCGCGATGGCGGCGTGGCGCGCGTAGTATTTGGCGAAGAAATCGCGATATTTTTCGCCCCAGCGCGGGATGCCGGGCGGCGGCGGCATCTCGGCGGCGCCGAGCGGGCCGCCTTCGAGCGCGGTCGGGCCGATTGAAATCTGCGCGCCGCGGATGAAGCCGAGGTCCTTGTGATCGAAGTTGTCGCCGTTCCAGTCGTCGACCGAGTGCTTCTGCGCGCTCGGCCCCATGTAGATGTTCACGAACCGGTCGTCGAACGCGACGATCACGCGCGAGCGGATGTGGGTCACGATGTGCTTGCCGAGATGGCCGCTGGAATTGGCAAGCCCGTTCGGGAAATTTGTCGGTCTTCGACAGCAGCAGCAGGCGCGTGTTGTCGTAGATGAACGGCGAGAGGATGACGAGGTCGGCCTCGATCGTGTTGTCGCGAGCCGTCCCGGGCCGTAATACGACACGCCCGTCGCCTTGCCGCTGTTGTCGGAATTGACGCGGTAGCACATCGCACCGGTGATGAGCTTGAAGTTGCCGGTGGCGTCGGCCTCGGGCAGCTTGGTGACGAGGATCGACGATTTCGCGCCGACGTGGCAGCCGAACGCCTGGCAGAAGCCGCAATAGGTGCAGCCCGGCCGGTCCTTGTAGGGCTGCGAGATGATGGCGCGCGGCGTCGAGAACGGGTGCAGGCCGAGCTTCTTCGATGCCTCCGACGAAGATGATCTCCGACTGGTCCGGGATGCAGCGCGCGGCAGCGGATATTCGCGCTGGCGCGGCGCCTCGAACACGTTGCCGCCGTCGATCTTCTGGCCCTTGAGATTGCCGGCCTTGCCCGACACGCCGAGCTCGTATTCGGCGCGATCGTAGTAGGGCTCGAGCTCGGCGTAGCTCATCGGCCAGTCGACCAGCGAGGAATTCTCCGGGATCGCAGCGGCGCCATAGCGCTCGACGGTCGCCGAGCGCGCGCGGAAATCGTCCTCGTGCAGGCGCCACGACACCGCGCCGTAGTGAACGGTGCCGCCGCCGGCCTGGTTGCCGTAGCTCATGGACGAAATCGGACGCGCGCGCGTATTCGGGTTCGGCCGCCACGTGACCGGCTGGCGCTTCGGGTCGGGCCGCAGATCCTGGCGCTGGAAATAGCGCAGCTCGTCGTGCGGGTCGAAGTCGGCGGTCTTGAGACGCGGCCCGCGTTCGAGGCCGATCACCTTCATGCCGGCTTTGCTCAGCTCGGCCGCGAGAATGCCGCCAGCCGCGCCGACGCCGACGATGACGACATCAGTCTTTTCCGTTGCCATGGCTCATCTCCCTCCAGAGACATCGCGAACTTCGACTACCGCGTCATTGCGAGCGAAGCGAAGCAATCCAGTGCGGCGGATAGGTTGTGGATTGCTTCGTCGCGTTCGCTCCTCGCAATGACGATGAACATTATTTTCGTCGATCAGATGAGCGATCCGGGATTCTTCCTGTAGCGGTTCACGATGGCGTCCGACGGTCATGTAGGCGAGCGCCTGGATCGTCAGCGTCGGATTGAATCCGCTCATGGTCGGGTGCGTGGAGCTTCCCATGATGAACAGGTTCGGGATGTCCCAGCTCTGGCTGTACTTGTTCACCACCGATTCCTGCGGATTGCTGCCCATGCGGGTGCCGCCCTGGTGGTGCGCGCCGGGCGCGCCGGGGCCGAACGGCGCCGTCCACACATGCGCCGCGCCCATCGCGTGGCCGATCTCGACCAGCTTGTCGCTGCACGAATTCGAGGCGCGCCTTTTCGTTCGGCCGCCGCCAGTCGTAGGTCATGCGCGGCGCCGGCAGGCCCCACTGTCGCGCACGTTCGGATCGAGATCGATGATCTGATCGGCATAGGGCAGGTTCTCGGTCTGGCCGGTCATCGCCGTGTGGCGCGTGTAGTACTGGGCGATGAAGTCGCGATACGCCGCGCCCCAGCGCGGCACGCCGGGCGGCGGGTTCATGCTCATCGACGTGCCGAGCGGGCCGCCTTCGAGACCGGCGGGCCCCGCTGAAATCTGCGCGCCGCGAATGAAGCCGAGGTCCTTGTGGTCGAAATTGTCGGCGTTGAAGTCGTCGATCGAGTGCTTCTGCGCGCTCGGCCCCATGTAGACGTTGACATGGCGGTCGTCGAACGCCGCGAACGCGCGCGCGCCGATGTGGGCCATGATGTGCTTGCCGACGTGGCCGCTCGAATTGGCGAGGCCGTTGGGGAATTTGTCGGATCTTCGACAGCAGCAGCAGCCGCACGTTGTCGTAGATGAAGGGCGCGAGGATGACGATGTCGGCTTCGATCGTGTTGTCGGAGCGGTCCGGGCCGTAATACGACACGCCGGTCACCTTGCCGCTGTTGTCGCTGTTGACGTGGTGGCACATGCGCGCCGGTGATCAGCTTGAAGTTGCCGGTGGCGTCGGCCTCCGGCAGCTTGGTGACGAGGATCGAGGATTTGGCGCCGACATGGCAGCCGAACGCCTGGCAGAAGCCGCAATAGGTGCAGCCCGGCCGGTCCTTGTAGGGCTGCGACAGGATCGCGTGCGGCGTCGAGAACGGGTGAAAGCCGAGCTTCTTCGCGGCCGCATCGAAATTCGCGCCGACCTGATCTTGCTGCAGCGGCGGCAGCGGATATTCGCGCTGGCGCGGCGCCTCGAACACGTTGCCGCCGTCGATCTTCTGGCCCTTGCAGATTGCCGGCCTTGCCGGATACGCCGAGTTCGTATTCGGCGCGCTCGTAGTACGGCTCGAGATCGGCGTAGGACAGCGGCCAGTCGATGACCGAGGAGTCTTCCGGGATGGCGGAGGCGCCATAGCGCTCGATCGTTGCGAGCGCACGCGGAAATCGTCCTCGTGGAAGCGCCACGACACCGCGCCGTAGTGCACGGTGCCGCCGCCGGCCTGGTTGCCATTGTTCTGCGACGGGATCGGCCGCGCGCGTCCCATTCGCATTCGGCCGCCACGTGACCGGCATGCGTCTTCGGGTTCGGCCGCAGGTCCTGGCGCTGGAAGTAGCGCAGTTCGTCGTGCGGCTCGAAGTCCGCGGTCTTGAGGCGCGGCCCGCGTTCGAGGCCGATGACCTTCATGCCCGCCTTGCCAAGCTCGGCCGCAAGAATGCCGCCCGCGGCGCCGACGCCGACGATGACGACATCGGTTTTTTCCGTTGCCATGGCTTATGTCCTCCCGACTGTCGCGCGTATCTTTGTTGATGCAGAGCCCGGCGTGTCCGAGCGCCGCATTTGGGATGTCCGCGGGCCGCGAATTCCGGCCCGCGGTGCCGTTATCAGACCAGCGGTCCCGGGTTCTTCCGGTAGCGGTTCACGATGGCGTCCGCCGTCATGATAGGCGAGCGCCTGGATCGTCAGCGTCGGATTGAATCCGGTCCCCATCGTCGGGAAGGTCGAACTGCCCATCAGGAACAGGTTGGAGTGATCCCAGGTCTGGCCGTATTTGTTGACGACCGAGTCCTTCGGATCGCTGCCCATGCGCGTGCCGCCCTCATGGTGCGCGCCTGGAGCGCCCGGCGCCACCGGCGCGCGCCAGACATGCGGAGCGCCCATCGCGCGGCCGATCTCCTCCATCTTTTCCTGCATGAACTTGACGCGCGCGAGTTCGTTCGGCCGCCGCCAGTCGTAGGTCATGCGCGGCGCCGGCAGGCCCCAGGCGTCGCGGATGTTCGGATCGAGATCGATGGTCTGATCCGGCGTAGGGCAGGTTCTCGGTCTGCGCCACCATGGCGCCATGGCGCGCGTAGTATTTGGCGAGGAAGTCGCGATACGCCGACGCCCCAGCGCGGCACGCCGGGCGGCGGGGCGATGGTCGTGGCGCTGATCGGGCCGCCTTCGCAGGTTCGGCGTGCCGATCGAGATCTGCGCGCCGCGGATGAAGCCCAGATCCGCTGTGGTCGAAATTGTCGGCGTTGAAGTCGTCGATCGTGTGCTTCTGGGCGCTCGGGCCCATGAAGTTGTTGATGTAGCGGTCGTCGAACGTGACGAACACGTTCGCCATCATGTGCGCCATGATGTGCTTGCCGAGGTGACCGCTCGAATTGGCGAGACCGTTCGGGAACTTGTCGGTCTTCGACAACAGCATCAGCCGCGTGTTGTCGTAGATGAACGGCGCGATGATGACGAGGTCCGCCTCGATCGTGTTGTCGGAACGGTCCGGGCCGTAATACGACACGCCGGTGACCTTGCCGGCTGTTGTCGCTGTTGACGCGGTAGCACATGGCGCCGGTGAGCAGCTTGAAGTTGCCGGTGGCGTCGGCTTCGGGCAGCTTGGTGACGAGGATCGACGATTTCGCGCCGACGTGGCAGCCGAACGCCTGGCAGAAGCCGCAATAGGTGCAGCCCGGCCGATCCTTGTAGGGTTGCGACAGGATCGCGTGCGGCGTCGGGAACGGATGATAGCCGAGCTTGTTGGCGCCGGCTTCGAACATTTGCCCCGATTGGTCGACGAACAGCGCAGGCATTGGATATTCGCGCTGGCGCGGCGCTTCGAACACGTTGCCGCCGGTGATCTTCTTGCCCTGCAGATTGCCGGCCTTGCCCGATACGCCGAGTTCGTACTCGGCCTGGTCGTAGAACTGTTCGAGCTCGGCATAGCTCACCGGCCAGTCGACCAGCGAGGAGTCCTGCGGGATCGCGGATGCGCCATAGCGCTCGATCGTCTTGGTGCGCACGCGGAAGTCGTCCTCGTGCATGCGCCACGACACCGCGCCGTAGTGCACGGTGCCGCCGCCCGCCTGGTTGCCATTGCCCAGAAAGCCAATTCCATGCGACGGCGAATTGGCGTTGACCCGCCATGTCACCGGATCGCGCTTCATATTCGGGCGCAGGTCGCCGCGCTCGAAGTAGCGCAGTTCGTCGTGCGGCTCGAAGTCCGAGGTCTTGAGACGCGGCCCGCGTTCGAGGCCGATCACCTTCATGCCAGCTTTGCCGAGTTCGGCGGCCAGGATGCCGCCCGCCGCGCCGACGCCGACGATGACAACGTCCGTCTTTTCGGTTGCCATGGCTCAGCCCTTCTTGCTCTTGGCCCGCGACTGCAGGCCGACCATGGGCTCGCGCGTGAACGCCTGCTTGCTCTGCATGTCTTCGGTCGTGAACTGTGGCTGCGCGCCGGGGAAGCCGACGAGCCGCCAGCCGGCGAAGTCCTTGTTGCCGCCATAGATCGGGTCGGCGAACATGCCTTCCATCGTGTGCTTGCGCACCGTGTTGAAGAAAGCCTGCGCCGTCGGCCATACGAACGCGGGCGCCTTGCCCTGCTCCAGCGCGGTGATGCACTCGTCCTGCTGCGCGGCGGCGATGCTGCGGAACGGTTTGCCGTAGGTCTTGGTGCAGTGCGCATCGAGTTGCGTGAGGCCGTGGCGGTAGAATTCCTGCTCGTCTTCGTAGGCGCCGGACAGCGCGAGATCGATGTAGTTGGTGACGCCGGCATCGGTCGCGCCCGGCTTGCCCGGTGCGCCGGGCATCAGCCGCTCGGCGAACGCGATGACGGTGCGCGTGTCGTCGTCGTTGAAGAAGGCGCCATGGCCGCCGCTCATCGCATGGCTAGCCGCATGGTCCATGGCCGCCGGAGCTTCTGCCGCGGCGTGCTGCTGGCGGGTCTTGGCGAGGGCCTCCGGAACCAGCGCGACACTTGCGGCGGCTCCGGCTCCGACGGCTGTGCCGACCAGAAATGCACGGCGTCCTTCATCATGCTTTTTCATGAGTGTCCTCCCTGTGCGTTGTCGTCACGATTTGTTCGGCGCGGCGCCGTTGGCGTCGTGCATCAGTGCGAAGGGCGGCGTGCCGATCATTCGCTCTTAGAGTGACTCTAGACTGTCCCTTTTGCACAAGGCAGGCAAGGCTCAAACGCGACAGGCTCAAACGCTGCATGGCGGCCGTGCGACAGGCGCGCATCCGCGTCAATTTTTCGCAACGCCGCAGCAGCGTTCAGTCTTGCGACAGCACGATGCGGCCGCGTACCGCGCGGTCGTGCAAGGCGCGTAGCGCGTCGGCGGCGCGTTCGAGCGGCCACACTGTGGTCGGCAATGGCTTGATGCGGCCGTCCGCATGCAGTTTGAACAGTTCGGCCCAGCATGCCGCCGTCTCTTGCGGCGCCCATTGCCGATAATTGCTGATTTGCAGACCGCTTACGGAAATATTCTTGAGCAGCAGATAATTGGTCTTGAGTGTGGCTATGCGCCCCGCGGCAAAGCCGATGACGACCACGCGCCCGCGCCAGGCGAGCGTGCGGATCGCGGCGTCGAACATGTCGCCGCCGAGCATGTCGAGGACGACGTCGGCGCCGCGGCCGCCGGTTGCGGCATGGACTTGCTCGCGCAGGCCGTCGTGCAGATCAGGCCGGGCGAGATCGACGATGGCATCGGCTCCGGCCTCGATTGCGAGGTCGGCTTTCGCCGGATTGGTGATGCCGGCCAGCGCCTTCGCTCCGGCGGCCTTGGCAAGCTGCAATGCCGCGAGGCCGACGCCGCCGGTCGCGCCGACGATGAGCACCGTTTCGCCGGGTTTTAGCCGCGCGCGCTCGTGCAATGCGAACCAGGCGGTGTCGAACACCGACGACATCGATGCCGCGTCGGCGAATGACACTGAGGCGGGCAACGGAATGCAGAATGACGGCTTGACGATTGCCCGTTCGGCAAAGCCGCCGGTCTCGATCAGCGCCATGACCCTGTCGCCGACCGTGTGGCCCTTAACGTCCGCGCCGATCGCCTTGCACGACGCCGGCGGGAAGCTTGCCGGGGATGAAGGGCAGGGGCGGCAGAGACTGATAGGTGCCGCCAACCATCAGCGTGTCGACAAAGTTGACCGCTGTTGCGTGAACTTGAACAAGAATCCCATCGCGTCCGGGCGCCGGGTCGGGCATTTCGCCGACCGCGGCATTTTCCAAAGCGCCGAATTCGCGCACCACGATCGCACGCATGGTTCACCCGCCATGCCGGTGCTGGATCGGCATCGGCTTCACGGTGCCGTCGTGCACCCATTTGACGATGTCGAGTTTTTGGATTTTGCCGTTGGGCATGAGCGGAATGTCCGGCAATTCGAGGAAAAACTCCGGCATCTCGTATTTGGTCAGGCCGGCGGCGTCGAGGTGATCGAGGATTTGCGCCGCACTCGCGGTGCGGCCGGCGCGGAACATCACGGCGAGGCAGATTTTTTCGCCAAGCCGCGCGTCGGCGACCGGGATCGCGGCGGCGCGCTCGATCGCATTGTGCTGCATGACGAGGTCCTCGATGCGCGCCGGGTTGATGTTGTGGCCGCCGCGAATGATCACATCCTTCTTGCGTCCGGTGATGCGCAGGTAGCCGTTATCGTCGAGCCAGCCGAGATCGCCGGTCATGAAATAGCCGTGGGCGTTGAAGCAATTCTCCGTGCTTGCCTGGTCGCCGAAATAGCCGAGCATGAGGCTTGCGCCGCGCCCGCCGAGTTCGCCGATCTGCCCGGGCTGCAAGCTCGCGGTCGCGATCGTCGGCGTCCCAGATCCTCAGATCGTAGCTGGGGCAGGCCTTGCCCGATGTTTCGATGATCAGTCGATGATCGTCGGTCGGCAACGTGTACTGGTGTGCGCAGGTCTCGGTCATGCCATAGCCGCACTGAGGCAGAACATTGAAGCGCAGGAGTTCCTCGACGACTGGCCCCGGCACCGCGGCGGCGGAAATCCGGAAGCCTTTTACGCGTTCGAGGCCTTTGCCGCCGCGGCTGCGCAACTCTTCCAGCAGATCGATGGCATGCGTCGGCACGCCGACGAGATAGGTGGTGCCGGTCGCCGCGATGCGGTCGATCACGCTCTGTCCGCGCGGCAGATCGTGGATCACGAATTCGCCGCCGCACACGAGCGAGGTGATCAGCGTGCCGAAACCGAGATTGTGGCCGAACGGGCTGAGCGAATAGGTGACGGTGGTATCGTCGAGATGCCAATCGTTGACGATGGCGCGCGCCGTTGCCAGCAGTGTGTTGTCGCTGTGCATGACGCCTTTCGGAATGCCGGTCGATCCCGAGGTGAAGGCGAGGTAGACGACGGAGTTCGGATCGCCGTTCGCTTGCGGCGGCGCGCCGGCCGGCGACGCCAGCCGCACGTGCGCATTGGCGTCCTGGGGGATCAAGCCGGCAGAGCGTGCTGCAGCGACGGCAGATTGTCGAGTGCCTGCGCAATATCGCGTTGGCGCGCGTCGGCGCCAAAGCCCGCCTGATAGAAGAACGCGGCGCAACTGGTTCGCTCCAGCAGCGTCACCACCTCGTCGACCGTGTGATTGCGGTGCGGCGAGGGGCAGAACACAAATCCCTGACGCGAGCAGGCGAGCAGCACCAGCACGGATTCGATGCGGTCGGGCATCCAGGTCAGCACGCGCTGCCCGCGCCGAATGCCTTTTTGCGTCAGGGTGCTCGCCAGCGTGCGCGCCGCCGCGATCAATTCACCATAGGTGAGGGAGCGAAAGGCGTCGCGGATGGCGATGCGGTCCGGCGTGCGGCGCGCGTGCGCTTCCACCACCGCGTAGATCGTCTCATCGCGCCAGAACCCGGATGCGTAATACTGCTTGATCGATTCCGCGCTGAGCAGCGTCAGGATCGTCATCGTGCGAGCTCGATCGCGCTCACGCCTGTCTCACTTCGGCTTTTCCGCCGGCGGTTCGACCGGTCCGTTGGCCTTGCGCCATGCGCCGAAGCCGCCCTGGATATGCGCGACCGGCTTCAATCCCATGCGATGCGCGGTCTGCGCGGCGAGCGCCGAGCGCCAGCCGCCGGCGCAGAAGAACAGGAATTTCTTGTCCTCGGCAAAGGTGGCCTTGTGATAGGGGCTCTCGGGATCGATCCAGAATTCGAGCATGCCGCGCGGGCAATGCACCGCGCCGGGCATCTTGCCTTCGCGCTGGAGCTCGCGGATGTCTCGGAGATCGACGAAAACCACGTCGTCGCGGCCATGCAGCTTGAGGGCGTCCTCGACCGACAGGGTTTCGATCTCGCGCTCGGCGGCGTCGACCAGGGCGCGAAATCCGGTCGTGATTTTTTGCGGCATGTGCCTTATCCCTGATAGGAAAATGCGCCGTCCCCGTAGCATTCGCAAGGACTGCACGGCAAGCCGACCGGCCCTACATGGCGCCGCGCGGATATTGGATAATATGGATGGCGGCCCCGGTGGTCGTGCGAGGTGAGCAATTAGATGCCGCGTCAGATCATCGACTTGTCGGTCCGGCTGGAGAACGGCGGGCCGCCCGATCCCGCCGGACGGCCGAAGATCGAATATTCGACCCATCGCGAGACCGCGGCGGACATCGTGAAATTCTTTCCCGGCCTGAAGGAGACGGACCTGCCGGACGGCGAAGGCTGGGCGTTCGAGCGGGTGCGGCTCTCGACCCACAGCGGCACCCATCTCGACGCGCCGTGGCACTACGCCTCGACCATGGACCGCGGCAAGCGCGCCATCGCCATCGACGAAGTGCCGCTCGACTGGTGCTTGCAGCCGGGCATCAAGCTCGACTTCCGCCATTTCGCGGACGGCTACGTCGCGACCGCGCGCGATGTCGAAAGCGAGCTGGAAAGGATCGGCCATCGCCTGTCGCCGCTCGAAATCGTGCTGGTCAACACGCGCGCTGGCTCGACCTACGGCCAGGACGATTACGTCAACACCGGCTGCGGCCTCGGTCGCGAAGCGACGCTCTACCTGCTCGAACGCGGCGTTCGCGTCACCGGCACCGACGGCTGGAGCTGGGATGCGCCATTCGCCCACACGGCCAAGCGCTATGCCGAGACCGGCGACGCCAGCCTGATCTGGGAGGGCCACAAGGCGGGGCGCGAGATCGGCTATTGTCACCTCGAAAAGCTGCATAATCTCGAAGCCCTGCCGCCGAAGGGCTTTGTCGTGAGCTGTTTCCCGGTCAAGGTCGGCGCCGCCTCGGCCGGCTGGACGCGGGCGGTGGCGATCATTGAGTGAGATATGAGCGTGCTTGATCGGGCCCGTACGCCCTACGACGAAAAGATCTATTCCGGGGAATGGCGTTCCTGGCGCGATCCGGAGATTCCGGAATGGATCGATCCGATCGGCGTCCTGTTTGGCCGCCATCGCGGCACGCTGGTGGACTCAAAGCCCGCAATCATCGCCGATGGCAGGTCGGTCACCTATGCGCGAGCTGACGAAGCTCATCGCGCAATATTGCGCGGGCCTTGCCTCGATCGGGCTTGAGCCGGAATCGCGGCTGCTGTTGTTCGGCACCGACAGTCTCGATTACGTCACGATGTGGCTTGCCGCCGTCCGTCGCGGCGCGGTTCCGGTCGTGGTGTCGGACCTCTACAAGCAGCGCGAGCTGCTCTATTTCCTCGCCGATACCGCCGTGCGCGCGCTGTTCATCGATGGCGAGCAGGTTCCCAAGCTCGTCGAAGTCGCGCGGGACATTCCGCGGTCGCTGAAGACGATTGTCGTGCGCGGCGAGGTTTCGCCCGATGTTGCGCACCATTTTCCGTATCAGACCGTGGTCAATTTGCAGGCAATCGTCGCGTCGGGGGGCGACGCCGGCGAGCCGTATCGGCGGCACGCCAACGACGTCACCTACATGTTCTATTCCGGCGGCACGACCGGCACCGCCAAGGGCATCACGCATCTCGCGCACGACTTCATGCTGGTCCCCGAACGGCACGGCCGGTTCTGGGAATATTCCGCCGCCGACGTCGTGTTCGCGACGTCGAAGAAATATTTCACCCACGGCCTGTGGCCGGGTTTGCTGATCCCGCTCTATTGGGGCGCGACGATTGTGCTCGAACGGCGGCCGCCGACGCCGGATGTGGTGCTGGCAAATCTGCGAGACTACCGGGTCACCAAGTTCATCACCGTTCCGACCGTACTCAAGAACGTCATCGAATTGCTGATGCAGACGAAACAGCAGGCAAATACGCCCGCGCTCAACTTCGTCGCCAGCGCGTCGGAGAAGATGCCACCCGAAATATTCGAACGCTTCCAAACGCTCACCGGCGTCGAGCTGTTCGACTCGATCGGCAGCTCGGAAATCACCTACGAATGGATTGCCAACCGGCAGAAAGCATTCAAGCGCGGCAGCCTCGGCAAGCCGGTGTTCGGTCACGAGGTGCGTCTGGTCGGCCCGGATGGACTGGACGTCACCGAACCGAATACTCCCGGCGAGGCGTGGATTCGCAGCCGCACCGCGTGCTTCTTCTATTGGCGCAAGTACGAGAAATCGCGCGAGACCTTCGTCGGCGAATGGACGCGCACCGGCGACCATTTGCAATTCGACGAGGACGGCTTCTTCTGGTTCAGCGGCCGCGCCAACGATTTGTTCAAGGTCAAAGGGCTATGGGTGTCGCCGATCGAGATCGAGGCGGCGCTGACGGGCCATGCGTCGATCCGTGAGGCGGCGGTCGTTTCGTTTGACGACACCGACGGATTGACGAAACCGCGCGCCTATCTCGTCTTGCGGGATGGCTTTGCGCAGTCCGAGGCATTGCTGCGGCGAACTGCGTGACGCGGTGCGGCCGCTCGGATCGTACAAGATTCCGGCGTCGTTCGTATTCCTCGATCAGTTGCCACGCACGACGTTGCAGAAGATCGACCGACGCGCGTTGCGTGCTCTCAATCGTAGCCCGCATGAGCGCAGCGACATGCGGGATGGTCGCCCCCGGATGTCGCTGCGCTCATCCGGGCTACATCAGTTTGCACTTCTTCAAGAACTCCAGCGTCAGCCGCACGCATTCTTCCGGCTTCTCGATCTGGAGCAGATGTCCGGTGCCTTCGACGAAGTCGTAGTCGTAGCCGCCCTCGATGCCGAGCGCCTGGTTTGCCGGGCCGGTCGCAGGCACGCCTTTCATGTTGGGATCGCAGCCGATCAGCTTTACCGGCCCGCCAAAATCGCGCGCCTTGGGCCAGAGATTGAGCGTCAGCGCCTGCGCGTAGATCGTCGCTTCGTTCTCCGGATCGCACACCAGCTCGTAGCCATCGCCGTCCGGACTCTTGCGCAACACGGAGCGCGCCATCAATTCGTGCGCGCCCGCAACCCAGCGCGCCGTCGCCCGCGATTGCAGGTATTCGTCCGTCAGTTCGCCGATCGCGGCGAAGCGCCGGCGGCGATTGCGCGCCCATTCGGTCAGCCGTTTCTCGAACGCCGCCATCGCCGCGAACGCCGGATGCTCCGGCGGCGGCACGTTGGGCGGATCGAACAGCACCAGCGCATCCCAGCGCCAGCCGACCTCGATGGCGTGCTTCATGGCAGTGCGCCCCGACATCGAATGGAACAGGCCGGCGGTCGGCTTCGCGCCGAGCCGCGATTTCACCTCCTGCACCACGCGTTCGAGATCGCGGGTGAGCTGCTCGTAGGTATGGTTCGGCGGCACGACCGGGATGTTCTGGCCATGATTGCGGAAATCGAACACCAGCAGGTCGAATTTCGGCAGCAGGTGCTGCCAATAGGGGAAATACGCATCCGATGCGAAGCCGTTGCCATGGGTGAGCAGAAGGCGAACGCCATCGGGGTTGCCATGCCGCCGCATGCGGATTTTTGCACCGTCCTCAAGCGGCACGTCGAAGGTCATGCTGGGAGCGGGAAGTTCGATTGGCATTGCAGGTTCCTGGCGACGGGCGAGCGCGAATAACGTTGCCACGGCTTATGAATGCCGCATCGCGCCTGGTCAACGTGTCGGCCGCCTCGCGACGGCTTTACGTTGCGGGTTGCACTTGTTAGCTATCAAAGGGCGTCTGCTGCCAAAGTCCTCTCCTCAAGGTGACGATTTGCCGCCGCTTGTTGGAACGCCGGTCCGTCGCAAGGAAGACCCGGCCCTCCTGTCGGGGCATGGCAGGTATGCCGACGACCTTCCGGTGCCTGTCGGGACACTGCACGCGCACGTCGTTCGCTCGCCGCACCCGCACGCCGATATCGTGCGCATCGATGCGAGCGAGGCGCTGGCGAAGGACGGCGTCTGGGCGGTGATCACCGGCGAGGACGTGCGCAAACTGTCCGATCCATTCCTCGTCGCGCTCAAATCGCCGGTGCACCAATGGTCGCTGGCGGTCGGTCGCGTGCGCTATGTCGGCGAGCCGGTGGCGCTGGTCGTCGCCGAGAGCCGCTATCTCGCCGAGGATGCGGCCGAGCTGGTGCGAGGTCGAGTACAAACCGATCGAAGCCGTGATCGATCCGCTCAAGGCGTGTGGCGCGTCCGCGCCGATCCTGCACCCAGAGGCAAAGACCAACGAAATTTCCGTCCGCAAGTTCACCTACGGCGATACCAAGTCTGCATTCGAGCAGGCGGACGCGCACGTCGAGCTGACAGTCGATTTTCCGCGGCTGTCGTTCACGCCGATGGAATGCTACGTCGTCGTCGCGCAATACAATCCGGCCGACGACGGCTACGACGTGCTGGCGAATTTCCAGGGCCCGTTCAGCACGCACCCGGTGATGGCGCGTGCGCTGCGCGTGCCGGGGCCGAAATTGCGGTTGCGCATTCCGCCGGATTCAGGCGGCAGCTTCGGCATCAAGCTGTCGGTGTTTCCTTACGTGGTGCTGATGGCGATCGCCGCCCGTGTTACCGGCCGTCCGGTGAAATGGGTCGAGGACCGCGTCGAGCATCTCGTCGCCGCAAGCTCCGGCCCGAACCGCGTCACTGAAATCGAAGCGGCGGTGACCAAAGAGGGTCGCATTCTGGCGCTGCGGCTCGATCAGCTTGAGGACTACGGTGCATTCCTGCGCGCGCCGATGCCGGGGCCGCTCTACCGCATGCATGGCGCCATCACCGGCGCCTACGACATCGCCAATGTCGATGTCATCAACCGCGTCGTGCTCACCAACAAGATGCCGGCGAGCCTCATCCGCGGCTTCGGCGGCCCGCAGCTCTACATGGCGCTGGAGCGCCTGGTGCAGCGCATCGCCGTCGAGCTCAAGCTCGATCATCTCGATGTCATCAAGCGCAATCTCGTGCCGGCGCAGAAAATGCCGTACCGCGCCGCCGCCGGGTCGCTCTACGATTCCGGCGATTATCTGCGCGCGGTTACGACCACGGTCGGTGACGGGCGGCTCGACGATCTCAAGCGCCGGCGCGATGCAATCTCGCGCTGCCGGAAAGAAGTATGGCATCGGTTTCGCCGCAGTGGTCGAGCCCGCCATGTCCAACATGGGCTATCTCTCGACGCTGCTCACCGCCGAGGCGCGCGAAAAATCCGGGCCGAAGAACGGCGCGACCTCGATGGTCACCGTCAATATCGATCCGCTCGGTGCGGTGTCGGTGACGGCCGATGTCACGGTGCAAGGGCAGGGGCACGAGACCGTGCTGGCGCAGATCGTCGCCGATCAGCTTGGCCTCAGGCCAGCCGACGTCGATGTCGTGCTGGAAATGGATACCGCCAAGGACCAATGGTCGATCGCGGCCGGCACCTATTCCTGCCGCTTCACGCCGGGTACGGCGGTCGCCGCGCACATCGCGGCGGGCCGCATGGCCGAGAAGCTGAAGGGCATCGGCGCCAAGCAACTCAACGTGCTTCCGGAGGATGTCGAGCTTGCCGGCGGAAAAATCCGCAGCCGCAGCAATCCGGACAATGCCGCGCCGTTCGGCCGCGTCGCCGGCACCTCGCACTGGTCGCCGGTGCTGCTGCCTGAAGGCATGGCGCCGGCGCTGAGCGAGACGGCGCTGTGGACGCCGCCGGAACTGGAACCGCCGTCGAGCGACGACCGCATCAATACCTCGCTGACCTACGGCTTTGTCTTCGACATGTGCGGCATCGAGATCGATCCGCTGACCTATCAGGTCCGCGTCGACCGTTACGTCTCGATGCACGACGCCGGAAAAATCCTCAATCCGATGATCGCCGACGGACAGATCCGCGGCGCGTTCGCGCAGGGCATTGCGGCGGCGCTCTACGAGGAGTTCGTCACCAGCGACGAGGGCGCGTTTCTCACCGGCACGTTTGCCGACTATCTGGTGCCGACGGTGAGCGAAATCCCGCCGGTGGAAATGCTGCACCAGGAAACGCCGTCGCCGCTGACGCCGCTCGGCGCCAAAGGCCTCGCCGAAGGCAATTGCATGAGCGTGCCGGTGTGCATCGCCAACGCCATCGCCGACGCGCTCGGCGTCAAGGACGTGCAGGTGCCGGCGACGCCGCGGCGCATCCACGCGCTCATCGAAGGGGACGGGCGATGAAGCCGCGTCCGTTCGATTACGTGCGGCCCGATACGGTGGACGAGGCGGTCGCGGTGCTCGCCGAGCACGGCGACGATGCGCGCATCCTCGCCGGCGGGCAGTCGCTGCTGGCCATGCTCAATCTGCGGCTGGCCGATCCCGCGGTGCTGATCGACATCACGCGCATTGCGGCGCTCGATGAAATCCGCGATCTCGGCGGCAAGATTGAAATCGGCGCCGCCGTCACCCAGAACCGCCTGCTGGCGTGGCCGGACCTTGCGAAGAAACTGCCGCTGCTCGCCGCGGCGCTGCCGTTCGTCGGTCATTTCCAGACGCGCAACAAGGGCACCGTATGCGGTTCGGTCGCGCATGCCGATCCGAGTTCGGAGATTCCGTTGTCGCTCGCCGTGCTCGAAGGCGAGGTGGTGCTGCGCTCGCACCGCGGCGAGCGCGTGCTGGCGGCGAAGGAGTTTCAGCAGGACATGCTGACGACGGCGCGCGAACCTGACGAGTTGATCATCGCGGTTCGCTTTCCGGTCGCATCCAAAAACGGGGTAGCGTTCCGCGAAGTGGCACGCCGGCATGGTGATTTTGCCATCATCGCGGTTGCGGCCATCGCGGAGAAGTCAGGCGCGATCACAACTCGGCGTCGGCGGTATGTCCGGCCGGCCGGTGGTGCGCCAAATCGCGGCTGGCGGGTCTGCGATCGAAGGATGCCGTCCATCAACTGGCGTCGGAACTCGAAGGCTACGAGGATTTGCACGCCTCCGCGGCCATGCGGCGCGACCTCTTGCGCCGGCTCGGGCCGGTCGTCATCGACGAGGCGATCCGATGCGCCGCATAAACAAGGATCAGCGCGCCCGCATCAGGCTCACCCTCAATGGCCGCGCGCTGTCGGCGGAAGCCGAGCCGCGCATGTTGCTGAGCGATTTCATCCGCCATTCGCTGGGCGCGACCGGCACGCATGTCGGCTGTGAGCACGGCGTGTGCGGTTGCTGCACGGTTCTGCTCGACGGTGCCGCGGTGCGTTCGTGCCTGACGCTCGCGGTGCAGGCGGAGGGCCGCGACGTGCGCACTGTGGAGTTGCTCGCTGCTGCCGACGGCAAGCTCAATGAATTGCAGCAGGCGTTCCAGAACAATCACGCTTTGCAGTGCGGCTTCTGTACGCCCGGCATCCTGATGTCGTTCACCGATTACCTCAAGCGCAATCCGAAGCCGTCCGAGGCGGACATTCGCGAGGTCTTGAGCGGGCATCTGTGCCGCTGTACCGGTTATGCCGGCATCGTGTCCGCGCTGCTCGAAGCCGCGGGCCATCATTCATCAGCGAATCCAGCAGGAGCAAGCCATGAACAAGCAGCAGACCAAGCAGGACGCCAAGAAGCCGGCGAAAGAGGTTTTCCGCGAGCTCGTCACCATCAACGGCAAGAACGTCGTGCTCGCGCACAACGAGCCGCCGGTGATCAATGCCGGCGTGCTCGAATACGCCGAGATTTTCCGCATGTTCAATATTTTCGACGAGAAGTTTTCGCCGTCCAACATCGACAAGGCGGACGGCACGCCGCTGCGCCTCTACACCTCCGATCGCGTCAAGGTCGACGTCTCCAAGCGCAGGAAGCACGACATGGGCTTCTGGCATCGCAACATCGACGCGCACGAGATCATCTTCTGCGTCAAGGGCGCGCTGAAGTGGGAAACCGAGATGGGCGTGAAGATCATGCACCCGGGCGACATGCTGTTCATCCCCAAGGGCATCGGCCATCGCTCGATGCTGTGCGAAGATTCGACGGACGACAACGTGCTGATCGAGCTCAAGATCGCCGATGAACTCACCTATGTGGGCGAAGGCAACAAATAGGCGAGGCCGACGTGCAAACCGTCGACCTGGTCATTGCCGATATCGACTGGCTGATCACCGTCGATCCCGGCCGTCGCATCATCCGCGATGCCGCGATTGCGGTCGACGGCGGCAAGATCGTTGCGGTCGGCAAGTCGGCGGAGATGACCAAAGGCTACACCGGCAAGCGCAAGGTCGACGGCCGGCATACGGTGGTAACGCCGGGGTTCGTCGACTGCCATCTGCATTCGTCTTTTCAGCTCTCGCGCGGACTGGCGGACGAAGCCAACGCACAGTCTTTTCTGTTCGATCGCATGTACCCTTACGAAGCGGCGCTCGATGGCGACGACGTTCGCGTGTCGGCGACGCTTGCCGGCGCCGAGTTGCTCCGGCATGGCGTGACCTGTTTCATCGATCCGGGCAACTACCATCCGGAGGCATCGGTCGAAGGCGTGATGTCGACCGGAATCCGCTGCATCGTGTCGCGATCGTCGTTCGATCTGACGAAGTCCGTGCTCGGCATCCTGCCCGAGCGCATGATCGAATCGACGCGAAGTGGCGCTGGAGCGCGCCGAAGCCGTGCTGGAGCGCTACACAAAATCCGGCAATCCGCGGCTCGGCGCCAGCGCCTCGTTCCGTGGCCTCAACAATGCGTCGGACGAATTGATCCTCGGTCTCGACAGACTGGCGAAGCAATACGGCACGCTGCTGCAGACCCACGCCTGCTTCAGCTATTCGACCCACGATTCCAGCGTCGCGCGCAGCGGCATGCCTGAGATCGAACGGCTGGAAAAGCTCGGCGTCATCGACGAGCGCATGCTGATCGTGCATTCCGGCTGGCTGGAGCCGGAGGAGGTTGCGATCCTGGCGCAGCGCAAGCCCTCGCTGGTGTGCGCGCCGTCTTCGAGCCTGCACAACGGCTATGGCAATTTCCTGGTCGGCAAGTTGCCGGAGTTGATGGCGCTTGGCGTCAACGTCACGGTCGGCTCGGATCACGCCTCGTCCGGCATCGTCGATATGCCGCAGGAGATGCGGTTGGCGTGCTGCTGCTACAAGGAGACGCGGCTCAATCCCCGCGTCATGCCGCCGGAGACGGGCCTCGAAATGGCGACCATCAATGGCGCCAAGGCGGCGCTGATGAGCGATCGCATCGGCAGCATCGAGGTCGGCAAGGAGGCCGACATCGTGCTGTTCGATACGCGGCGGCCGGAATGGCAGCCGCTGATCAATCCGGTTGCGAATCTCGTCTACAGCGCGACCGGCGACTCGGTGCGCGACGTGTTCGTCGCCGGCGAGCAGGTTGTCGCGGACGGGCATTTGACCAAGATCGACGAGAACAAGCTCTACGACGACATACCCGTCGCCGTGTCGCGCTTTGCCAAGCATCTGAATTTCGAACAGATGGTGCAATTGCGCTGGCCGGTGTCGTAAAATCGGCGGTTCGGGGCGAGAGGAGAACGATTATCGTGAGCGTGTTCGGCGATCATCAGCTCGGCATTCCCTATGAGCCGGTCGCCGACCTGCTGGCGCGGTATGCCGCGCGCGATCCCGACAAGATCGCGATCGTCGATCTGGAATCCGGTCGCAAAATCACGTTCGGTGAGCTCGATCGGATCACGATCGACATCGGCGTCTATCTGAAAGACCGCGGCATCAAGAAGGGCAGCCGTGTGCTGCTGCTGTCCGACGAAAATCTCGAAAAGCTCCTGATCTGGCTCGGCGTGTGGCGCATCGGCGCCGTGATCTGCCCGTTCAACACCGAGATCAACGAGAAGCAGATGGCCGAGCTTGCCGCCGCACTCGATCCGGCGCTGGTCATCTATCACAAGGCCATCGATGTTGCCGCGATGGTCGGCAATTCACACGCGCCGCGTATTCGTTTCGACGCCTGGCCGGCGGCGGCGACAGGCGATGCGGAGTTCTTCTCAAGCCTCCCGCGCGGCCGCAACGCTGCTGAGATTCCGGAACGCAACAATGCCGACGATGTCGCCTGCGTGTTCTGCACGTCGGGGACGACGGCGAAGCCGAAGATCGTCGTCTACGACCATGCCGCCTACTGGCTCAACGGCCTCGACACGCTGGAATTCCTCGGCCTCACGCCGGACGACCGCACGCTGGAATATCGCTCGTTCGGCTGGAACTCCGCGCAGGTCCTGAGCCTGCTGCCGTTCCTGCAGAAGGGCCTCACGCTCCACATCGCCAAGCGTTTCTCGCACAGCCATTTCTTCGAGTGGGTGCAGAACTACGGCATCACGTTCGCGGCCGGGGTGCCGACGGTGCTGAACATGCTGCTCAACAAGCCGCTCGGCTACACCGCCAAGGACATTCCGACGTTGCGCCTGATGAGCTGCTCGACCGCGCCGCTCACCGCGCAGCAATGGGTGCAGTTCGAGGAGATGTACGGCGTGACGCTGCTGCAACTCTACGGCATGTCGGAAACCGGCTGGGTGTGCGGCAATCGCTCCTACACGCGCAAGATGGGCACGGTCGGTCCGCCGGCGCTGCATCAGGAGCTGAAGATCGTGGACGGCGAGGGCAGGGAATGCCCGGTCGACGTCGAAGGCGAGATCACCGTCGGCGGGCCGCAGATGGCGATCGGCTACCTGCTCGACGACGGCAGCATCGATCCGGTGCGCGGCAAGCGCATCAAGACCGGCGACCTCGGGATGAAGGACTCCGAAGGCTTTATCCGTGTCACCGGCCGCACCAAGGACTTGATCATCCGCGGCGGCGTCAACATCGCTCCGCAGGAGATCGACGAGATTTTGCTCAAGCATCCCGGCATCCTCGATGCCGCGGCCGTCGGCGTGCCGGACAAGATCTACGGCGAAGAGGTGGTGTGCTACGTCGTCGCCAAGGACAAGGGCCTGACCGCGGCGAGCGTCGAGCAGCACTGCCGGAAATTCCTTCCAGCCGGCCAAGATGCCGAAGCAGGTCATGATCGTGGCCGAATTGCCCAAGAGCGACCGCGGCAAGGTGTTGCGCGACAAGCTGCGCGAGGACTTTATCGCGCGCGGCACGGTGTCCGCGTAACGTCTCGCCGCGACGTCATTGCGAGGAGCCATCAGCGCGTTTACGCGCGTCTTCGACGCACAGGCGACGAAGCAATCCACAATCCACGCCGCGCGACTGGATTGCTTCGCTGCGCTCGCAATGACAATTCGGCGTCGGGGCTGCGCTACTCCGCCGCGACCGCCTGATCGGCGATGAACTGCGACAGCCATTTCTTCCGCCGCTTCACGTTGGCGCGATACAACGCTTCGAACTCGGCTTCCGGGAACGAGTGCGTCGACGCGCGCTTCATCAGGACGTCGGCCCAGGCCTTGAGACGCGGATACTTCTCGATCAGGCCGATCGGCCGGATGCGGTCCAGGAAAAAATAGCGCTGCAGGAATGGCGCATAGGCGGCATCGACCAGTGAATATTTCGCGCCGTTGAAGAACGGCCCGGCCCCTTGCTTCGCCAGAGCGCCTTCGAGCCGCTCGAACGCCACCGGTATCTTGTCGAGGCATTTCTTTGCGGCGGTCTCGTCATCGGCATAGGCGACGCCGGTGACGTGTTCGGAGAAGGTCGGCACATAGTCGGTCCAGGCGCGGTTCACGGCGCGCACGAGCGGATCGTCCGGGTGCAGCCGCGGCGCGATCGTCTCGTCGAGGTATTCGTTGATGGCGTTCGACTCGAACAGCGACACCTTGTCGTCGATGCGCAGCACCGGCACCTTCTTGTGCGGCGACATGGCGAGGAACCAGTCGGGACGGTTGTCCGGTTCGATATGGCGGAACTCGAACGGCACGTTCTTTTCACGCAGCACGATCGCCGCGCGCTGCACCCACGGGCAGGTCTTGAAGCTCACCAGAAGATATTTTGCCATGATGTCCTCGCCGGGATGGGGCGCGAGCGCGCAGGAGCTTGCGCGAATTCAACGCCTTCAATGGGCCGAACACAAGCGGCAGCCCGCGACGCTCGCCAGCCGATCATGCCCGCGACAAGCCCGGCTGTGACGGGTATGGTGCGCTCCGAACTGCCACCAGGAAATCTCCAATGGACGCCATCGCCAAACCGAAACGCAAATCCGGCGTCTCAACGCGCCCGGCGCGGCCCTATCCCGACCTGCACGACCACGTGCGCGCGCTCGACAAGGCGGGTCTCCTGATCACGGTCGACCGTCCGATCAACAAGGACACCGAGATGCACCCGCTGGTGCGCTGGCAGTTCCGCGGCGGCATCGAGGAGAAGGACCGCAAGGCATTTCTGTTCACCAACGTCGTCGACAGCAAGGGCCGCAAGTACGACATGCCGGTGCTGGTCGGCGGCCTTGCCGCCAACAAGGAGATTTACCGCATCGGCATCGGCTGCCCGTTCGAGGAAATCGATGCGCGCTGGGTCGAGGCGGCGCGCCACCCGATCCCGCCGCGCGTCGTCGACAACGCGCCGTGCCACGAGATCGTCATCACCGGCGCGGCGCTCGACAAGCCGGGCAACGGGCTTGACGGCATTCCCTTGCCGATCTCGACGCCGGGCTGGGATGTCGCGCCTTACGCCACGCTGTCGCAATACATCACCAAGGATCCGGACAGCGGCATCCAGAACATGGGCAATTACCGCGGCCAGGTGAAGGCGCGGCGGCGGCTCGGCATGAACCCGTCGCTGGAATTGCGGCCCGGCATCTACAACCATTGGGAAAAGCTGCGCGCAGCGCGGCTTCAAGAAACTGCCGTGCGCGGTCGTGCTCGGCGCGCCGCCCTGCGTCACCTTCGCGTCGGTGCAGAAGCTGCCCGAGACTCTCGACGAACTGTACGTCGCCGGCGCGCTGGTCGGCGCGCCCATCAATGTGGTGAAGGCGAAGACCGTCGATCTGCTGGTGCCGGCCGAGGCCGAGATCGTCATCGAGGGCTTCATCGACACCGAATATCTCGAGCCCGAGGCGCCGTTCGGCGAGTCGCACGGCCACGTCAACCTGCAGGAATTCAACGCCTACATGGACGTGACCGCCATCACGCGGCGGCGCGACGCCATTCTCACCTCGATCATCTCGCAGGTGACGCCCTCGGAATCGAGCCTGATCAAGCGCATCGGCATGGAGCCGTTGTTCCTGAGCCATCTGCGCGACACGCTGGGCATCAAGGGGATCAAGCGCGTGGCGATGCACGAGCCGCTCACCAACATCCGCAAGGTGATCGCGCTGATCTGCGAGCGCGACATGCCGACGACGGAAATCTGGCGCGCGCTCTACGGCGCCGCGGTGCTGCATCGCGCCGCCGGCAAGTTCGTCATCGCCATGAACGACGACATCGATCCGGAGAATGCCGACGCCATCCTGTGGGCGATGTCGTACCGCGCCAACGCCAATCTCGATATCCACATCCTGCCGCACCGCGACCAGGGCCACGGACCGCGCAGCAAGCGCAACGGTGGCGAGGATGGCTCGGTGCTGATTGACGCGACGCTCAAGGAGGACTTCCCGCCGGTCTCGCTGCCCAAGCGCGAGTACATGGAAAAAGCCAAGAAAATCTGGGAGGAGCTCGGCCTTCCCAAACTCAAGCCGGAATCGCCGTGGTTCGGCTATTCGCTCGGCGAGTGGAACCAGGAGTTCGACGCCATGGCTGCGCGTGCCACCGCAGGCGATTATCTCGACAACGCCCAGTCGCTTGAGCAGCGACGAAGACGCGACGTGCGCATGAATACCGAGGTGCGCAACGTGCAGGAAAGCGAATCGAAGCCGCGGCCGAAAAAGCGGCGCTGAGCGGCTGCCCGTGCCGCAGTCATCCGGCGACGCGAATGCCATCAGCGTGCTGAGCGCCGGCGCCATGAGCGAGATCGTGCGCGAACTTGGCGGCGCCTTCGAGCGGGCTACGGCGATAAAGGTTTCGGCGCAATTCACCCGCTCGGGCGTGGTGAAGGATCGCGTGGCCAACGCGGAAGCCGTTCGACGTCGCCATCACCACGCAAGCGGCAATCGAAGAGCTTGCAGCCGGACAGCACATTGTCGCCGGCAGCGCCGCCGTCGTGGCGCGCTCCGGCATCGGCATCGCAGTAAGGGCCGGTGCGACCCAGGCCCGACGTCGGCTCGGTCGAGGCATTCAAGCGGGTGCTGCGCAACGCCCGATCGATTGCCTATGCCGATCCGGCGACCGGCAGCCCGAGCGCGAACTATCTGGTCGGACTGCTCGATCGGCTCGGACTGACGGCTGAGCTGAAATCGAAAACGCGCCTGGTCGGCGCATCCGGCGGCCACGCTGTCGTCGTCTGCGATATCGTTGCGCGTGGCGAGGCGGAAATCGGCATCCAGCAGATCGCGGAAATCGTTCCGGTGGCAGGCGTCGCTCTTGCCGGCCCGCTGCCGCCGGACATCCAGCACATGACGGTTTTTTCCGCCGCGGTCGCGTCGCATTCGCGCGCGCCCGATCTGGCGCGCCAATTCGTCCGATACCTTGTTTCCGACGCCGTAAGGCCGGTGATCGCGGCCAGCGGAATGGAGCCGCCGTGACATGGTCGAGTCCATCGCGCTAGCTGTCGGGTCCGGCGTTCTGGTCGGCTTTTCGCTGGCGCTGACGGGCGGCGGCGGCTCGATCCTGGCGACGCCATTGTTGCTTTACGTCGTCGGTCTCGCGCCGCCGCATGTGGCAATCGGCACCAGCGCGGCGGCAGTCTGCCTCAACGCCTTCATCAACCTGCATAGGTCATGCCCGCGCCGGCACGGTGCACTGGAAGACTGCGATCATCTTCGCGATCGCGGGCAGCTTTGGGGCCTTGATCGGTTCCGGCATCGGCAAGGCCGTTGCCGGCCACGTGCTGCTGCTGTTCTTCGGCGTCCTGATGATCGCGTCGGGCTCCTGATGTTGCGGCAACGCAAGAGCGACAGCGGATGCCGGGCAGAAGGCGCATTCGGTACCATTCCTTGTGGCGATCGCGCTTGCTGTCGGCCTTACCGCGGGCTTTTTCGGCATCGGCGGCGGCTTCCTGGTGGTGCCGGGCCTCGTCCTGACGACCGGCATGCCGATGATCAACGCCATCGGCTCCTCGCTGCTGGTCGTGGCAAGCTTCGGCCTGACGACGGCCTTGAATTACGCGGCGGCCGAGCTTGGTGGACTGGAAGGTCGCCGCCGAATTCGTTGTCGGCGGCACCATCGGCGGTCTCGTCGGCCTCAAGCTCGCCATTTATCTCGCCGCCTACAAGGGCGCGCTCAC
Organism: uncultured Alphaproteobacteria bacterium; assembly: GCA_963730645.1. Lineage (GTDB taxonomy): Bacteria > Pseudomonadota > Alphaproteobacteria > Rhizobiales > Xanthobacteraceae > BOG-931. The sequence continues at coordinate 282,523 of CAVSSN010000002.1, forward strand.
CCGCATCTTTGCTGCGGTCATCTTTGTCGTGGCGGCCTACGTCATCTATCGCAGCGCATAGCCGCTGCGGGTCTCGGACATGGCAGTCTTTGCGGTTGTGGCAGCAATCCCCACATACCGGACACGCAATGGCGAATAGGGAGGGCCGTCATGTCCATTCGACCGGTCAAGCGAATCGTCCAATCCAAGCCCACGATGGAAGGGGCGGGGGTGAAGCTGCACCGCGCCTTCGGTTTCGGGGCGACCAGCGAATTCGATCCGTTCCTGCTGTTCGACGATTTCCGCAACGACCGGCCCGACGACTATCGCGCCGGCTTCCCGTGGCATCCGCATCGCGGCATCGAGACCATCACCTATGTGCTCGCCGGCACCGTCGAGCATGGCGACAGCCTCGGCAACAAGGGCTCGATGGCGGCCGGCGACGTGCAATGGATGACCGCCGGCAGCGGCATCCTGCATCAGGAGATGCCGCAGGGCGACGAGCGCGGCCGCATGCACGGCTTCCAGCTCTGGGCGAATTTGCCGTCGTCATTGAAGATGACCGCGCCACGCTATCAGGACGTCAAATCGAACGAGATTTCCGAAGTCGTCGATGACGACGGCACCCGCGTGCGCGTCATCTGCGGCGAATTCTGGGGCAAGCGCGGCCCGGTGGAGGGCGTCGCGGCCGACCCGCGCTACCTCGACGTTTTCGTGCCGCCAGGCAAGCGAAAGACGCTGCCGGTGGAGACCAGCCGCCACGCGTTCGCCTACGTGTTCGACGGCTCGGGAACGTTCAGCGGCGCATCGCAGCCGTTCGGCGTGTTGACCGAGAAGGACAGTGCAGCCGGCGAAACGCTGGTGCGCGAGCGCGCCGGCAACCGCTCGCTCGTCGTGTTCGACAGCGGCGACGAGGTCACGGTGCAGGCGGGCGACCAAGGCATCCGCTTCCTGCTGGTATCAGGCAAGCCGATCGAGGAGCCGGTCGCCTGGTATGGCCCGATCGTGATGAACACGCAGGCGGAACTGCAGCAGGCCGTCGCCGAATTGCAAAACGGCAGTTTCATCAAGCACGGCTGATAAGATCCGGCCACCCGCTACACCGCTGCCCCGATCGGGCGGCGCTGGGCGGGCGGTTGCTCATTGAGCACGAGCCAGTAAAGCCCAAGCTGGACCACGGCCTGCGCAAACTCGGCGAAGTCGACCGGCTTGCGCACATAGCTGTTGGCGCCGAGCCGGTAGCCTTCGAGCAGGTCGCGGTCCTCGACCGAGGTGGTGAGGATGACGACCGGCAGCGGCTGCGTGCGCGCGTCGCCGCGGATGCGCTTGAGCACCTCGTGGCCGTCGAGCTTCGGCAGCTTCAGGTCCAGCAGGATGAGCTGCGGCGGCGCGTTGCGGCTGCCGTCGGCGCCGTTGCCGAACAGATAGTCGACCGCCTCGACGCCGTCGTGCGCGACCACCACCTTGTTCATGATGTTGGCCTTCTTGAGCGCGCGCAGCGTCAGGGCTTCGTCCTTCGGGATTGTCTTCGACCAGCAGAATGACCGATTCAGATGTCATATGTGAAACTCCGATGTTCACGCAGCGGCCGCACGCTTCCTGGATTTGCGGCGGGCAGCCAGCGACGCGCGTGCCGGCGCCGAGCGTGAAGAAGAACGTGGCGCCCTCGCCGACGGCGCCCTCGGCCCAGATCCGCCCGCCATGCCGGCGGATGATCCGCTGCACGGTCGCGAGCCCGATGCCGGTGCCGTCGAATTCGCTGCGCGAGTGCAGGCGCTGGAACATGCCGAACAGCTTTTCCGCGTAGGCCATGTCGAAGCCGGCGCCGTTGTCGCGCACGAACAAGGTGCCGTCACGTCGGTGACGCCGACCTCGATGCGCGCCGGATCGCGGTTGCCGGTGAATTTCCAGGCATTGCCGAGCAGGTTTTCGAACGCGATCGCGACCAGCCGGGCATCGCCTTCGGCGCTGAGTCCGTCGGCGACGACGAACTCGACGCGACGGTCGGGCGACGCACGCTGCAGCCGGGCGCCGACGCGCGCGCGCGATGGCGCTGACGTCGACCGGCGCGCGCTCGAATTCGCCGCGGGTGACGCGCGACAGCGCCAGCAGGTCGTCGATGAGCTGCGCCATCTGCTGCGCCGATTCGCGGACATAGCTGAGATATTGCTTGCCGTCGTCGTCGAGCTTGTCGCCGTAATCTTCCAGCAGCGCCAGGCCGAAGCCGTCGATGCTGCGCAGCGGCGCGCGCAGATCGTGCGCCACCGAATAGCTGAAGGATTCGAGCTCCTCGTTCTTCGCTTCGCAGCTCGCTCGACCAGCGCGGCACGCGCTTCGGCCGCTTCGCGCGCGGCGCGCGCTTCGACCGCCTCCAGTTCGGCGCGCAGGAGCTGTTCGCGGATGCGCCGGTTCTCGTCCTCGAACTGCTTGCGCCGGATCTGCGCCAGCACGCGCGCGCGCACGAGGTCGAAGTCGCTCGATTTGGCGATGTAGTCGTCGGCGCCGGCGCTCGAGGCCCTCGATCATCGCATCGCGATCTTCGACCGCGGTCAGCATCATGATCGGGATGTCGCGCATGACCGGCGCGCTCTTGATGCGCCGGCAGGTCTCGCGGCCGCCGATGCCCGGCATCAGCAGGTCGAGCAGGATGCAGTCGACCGGCTGGACCGCGAGCAGCTCCAGCGCTTCCTCGCCGGAGCGGGCGAGCACGACCTCGTAGCCATCGGCGCGCAAGGCCTCGGCGAGGCTCTGGAGATAGGTTTCGCTGTCGTCGACGGCGAGAATCTTCTTCGGCCCGAGCAGGCTCGCCGTGCCGCGGTCGGCGACCTGCGCGCCGGCGCTGCGCAGCATGGCGCTGAGCCGGGCGAGGATCACCGGCGATGTCCTCGTCCTTGCGGACGAAGGCGTCGGCGCCGGCGTCGAGCGCGCGCACCTCGGCGCCGCGATCCTCGGAGGCGGTGAGCAGCAGGCAGGGAAGCTGCCGCAGCGCCGCGTCGAGCCGGATGCGCCGGATGACCGTCGCGCCGTCGATGCCGGGCAGCACGCCGTCGACGATGATCGCGGTCGGGCGCTGATCGGCGGCAAGGCGCAGGCCGTCCTCGCCGGTGCCGGCGACGATCACGCCGTAGCCGGCGTCTTCCAGCGCCGCCTTGAGCTCCTCGCGAAAGGTGACGCTGTCGTCGATGAGCAGCACGGTTTCCTGGATCGGGCGTCGCCGTGCCGGCGCTGCGCCGCACCAGCTCGCGCGCGCGGGCGACCACGTAGCCGGGATCGTAGGGCTTGCCGACATATTCATCGGCGCCGGTCGTCAGGCCGCGGATGCGGTCGCGGACCTCGGCTTCGGTCGACAGCAGCATGACGGCCGTGTCGCTCGCCGCCGGCGTCGCGCGGATCTCCGCCAGCAGTTCGACGCCGTCGCCGTCGGGCAGCAGCACATCGAGGATGACGAGCGCGAATCGCTCCTTGGCGAGCGCCTGCCGCGCCTCGGCAAGCGTGGCGCAGGCCACGGCCGGCAGCGCCGGCCGCCTCGAGCATCTCGCATCAGGTTCATGCGGACGGTCAGGCTGTCGTCGACGATGAGAACCGTGCCGTCATGGCAGCGCCTCCAGTCTCGACGCCTTGCAGCGCGGCGAGCCGCGGCGCCGATGTCGCCGAGGCGCAGAACATGCGTCGCCGCGCCGAGCAGCGCCGCCTCGCGCGGCATGCCGTAGACGACCGATGTCGCTTCGTCCTGCGCGATCGTGAGGCCGCCGGCCTCGCGGATCTTGAGCAGCCCGAGCGCGCCGTCGCGCCCCATGCCGGTCAGCAGGCAGGCGGCGGCGGACGCGCCGTATTCCGCTGCCACCGACTCGAACAGCACATCGACCGAGGGCCGGCAGGAATGCCGTTCCGGATCGCGCGTCAGGCGCAGCCGCCCGTCGCGCACGACGAGGTGCCTGTCGCCCGGCGCGACGACGACGCGGCCGGCGGCGGCGACGACCGGCACTCCGTCCGTGGCATAGGCCACGCGGCGGCCGGTCTGCCCGTCGAGCCAATCGGCGAACGCGGTCCCGAACGGCTCATTGATGTGAAGGACGAGCAGGATCGGGAGTTGGAAATGCCGCGGGCAGGGCGCGCAGGATCTCGACGACCGCGCCCGGGCCCGCCGGTCGATGCGCCGATGGCGACGAGCTCGATTTTGCGCGCAGTCCTGTGCGGCTCGGTGCGCGGGCGCTGCCAGCGCGGCGCGCGGAAAGTCCCGCCAGCCGCGCGCGCGGATGGGTGATGACGCGGATGCGCGCCACGAGCTTCACCGTCGGCGAGGAAACGCGCTTCCCACGCGCCGTCGGCTGCCGTCGCCGGTCGGCTTCTCCAGCACGTCGACCGCGCCGGCGGCGAGCGCTTCGTAGATCTTGAACAGCTCGCCGCGATTGATCGAGGCCGACACGACCAGGATCGGCGTCGGGCAATGCGCCATGATGTATTCGGTGGCGGCGAGGCCGCTCATGACCGGCAGCATCATGTCCATGGTGATGACGTCGGGCCGGTGCTGCTGGCACAGCTCGATGGCGCGCTTGCCGTCCTCGGCCTCGCCGACGACTTCGATCTCCGGCTCGGCAGCTGAGAATCTCGATCAGCCGCTTGCGCACGGTCACGGAATCTTCGACGACAAGGACGCGAATCTTCGGCATCGGTCAGCCCACCATCGGCGCGATCATCGACAGCAGCTCGGCCTGATCGAACTCGCTCTTGACGATGTAGCCCTGCGCGCCGACGTCGCGGCCGCGCTGGCGGTCCTCCGGCGCGGCGCGCGAGGTGACCAGGATCGCCGGGATGTCGCGCAGCGCCGGGTCGGATCGCAGGCGCTCGACGAAGGTGAAGCCGTCCATGCCCGGCATTTCGACATCGACGAGGACCAGCGCGTAGCGCTTGCGCGCGCACCTGCTCGAGCGCCTCTTCGCCCGACGAGCGCGACATCGACGTCGTAGCCGGCCGATTCGAGAATGCTCTGCTCCAGCATCCGCGTGGTCAGCGAATCGTCGACGACCAGGACGGGACGCTTGCGGCGCCGCAGCGATCGGCGTCGCCGGCATGGCCGCCATGCGCGGCCGCGACGAGGCCGTCCGGGTCCAGGACCAATTGCGGATTGCCGTCGGCGTCGAGCGACGCGCCGACGACGATCGGGCTTGCGCGTCAGACGGTCGGGCAGCGGGCGGACGACGATCCGTCGCGGTGCCCAGCAGGCGCTCGACGCCGATGGCCGCGATGCCGCCGGCTCCGGCGACGATGATCGCGGTCCAGTTCCGGCGCACCGAGGCACGCTTGCCGTCGAGCGCCGTCGCCAGCGGAACGAAAGGCGATCGCCTTGTCCTCGAACAGGATCGACGCGCCGGACGCGGCGCAGGAAATGTCGCTGGCGGCGAGCCGCAGCGTGCGGCGCACGCCGTCGAGCGGAATGGCGGTCGCACTGCCGACGCCGTCCGCCTCGACGATCAGCGCTTCCATCGACGGCGAGCGACGGCGGAATGACGAGCTCGAAGCGCGTGCCGCGCCCGGGATCGATGCGCGACAGTCGACCTCGCCGCCGAGCCGCTCGACGGCTTCGCGCACGACGTCGAGCCCGATGCCGCGCCCGGACATGTCCGTCACCGTCTGCGGACGTGCTGATGCCGCCGCGCAGCAGCACGCGGACGGCAGATCGTCGGCGCTGAAGCTCTTTCGCCGATGCACTCGACCAGCGCCGCGCTGCACGGCAACCCGCCGCACGGCCTCGAGATCGACGCCGCGACCGTCGTCGCGGCATTCGAACACGATGCGGCGGCCGCGGCGGGAGACGCCGACCGCGACGCGCCCGGCCGCCGGCTTGCCGGCGGCGAGCCGCTCGCCTTCGAGCTCGATGCCGTGCGCCACGGCGTTGCGGACGATCTGGATCAGCGCGCCCTGAACCAGTCCCAGCACGTGGGCGTCGAGCCGGATGTCGCCGCCGGTCCCTTCGAAGACCACCTGCTTCGACAGCGCCCGGGCGGAATCGCGCGCGGTGCGTTCGAGCGCGGTGAACAGGCTGTCGGCCGACACCAGCCGCAGCCGTTCGGCGGCGTCGCGCAGCTGGCGCAGTTCGCGGTCCATCTGATCGATGGCCGAGCCGATGTTGCTCGCGAGACTGCCGACCTTTCGGCGCAGCTCTTCCGCGATCGCGATCAGGTGGACCGGATTGCCGCCCTGGCGGCCGCGATCCGTCGCGCCATGCGACGCGAGCTGCGCGCAGCAGCAGATCCGCGAGGTGCCCGGCCTGTTCGACGCCCTCGGCGGCGCGCGCGCAGGCCGTTCAAGCAGCGCATGCGTCTCCGCGACGCCGTCGAGCACCGCATCCATTTCGGCGACGTCGGCGCGGATGCTTCTTGGCGCGTCCTCGATGGCGGGCTTTGCTCGGGCGCAGGCGTTTGCCCGCTATCGGCCGGCACCAGCGTGACGAGCTGGCTGCCGATCTCGTCGAGATGCGCCAGGACCGCGTCGATCTGTTCGCGCGCGACGCCGTCTGCGCGAATCGCGGAACGGCGCCAGCGTATCCTCGATGGCATGGGCGCGATCGGCGATCTCCGCCTGCTTGACGACGCGGGCGGCGCCCTTGAGCGTGTGGGCGAGGCGCAGCAGGCGCTGCACCGCGCCGCGCACGCTTACCGCCCTTTTCCAGCTCGAGGACGCCCTGCGCGAACTGATCGAGCAGCTCGCGCGCCTCGGGCCGGAAATATTTGTAGGGGTCCTGCGCCATGCCGACGCCGCCCGTCCTATGCGGCCATATGCGGCTGGATGATCCGCAGCAGGTCCTTCGACAGCGCCGCCATCTGCGACACGGTCTGCAGCGTCTGGCCGGCGCTGGTCTCGGTTTCCATCGACGCCTGGGTGACGTTGGCGATCGCGACGTTGACCTGCTCGACGGCGGTCGACTGCTGCTTGGTGGAGAGTTCGATCTCGCGCGCCGCCTCGGTCGTGGTGACGACGAGATCGGCGATCTGCTTGAACGCGGACGCGACGTCGCCGAATTGCCGCGAGCCGGCGTCGACCGCCTTCGAGCCGGTTTCGGTCGCCATCACGGTGGTGTTCACCGCGCTGCGGACGTCGTCGATCAGCGTGCGGATCTCCTTGGTCGAGCCGCCGACGCGGTCGGCGAGCTTGCGGATTTCCTCGGCGACGACGGCGAAGCGCTTGCCGGCATCGCCGGCGCCGGCCGCCTCGATCGTGGCGTTGATGGCGAGGATGTTGGTCTGCTCGGCCAGCTCCGAGACGATGTCGAGCACGGCGCCGATCTCCTGCGATTTCTTGCCGAGCTCGAGCATGTGGGAGACGATCTGATCGACCTGGCGGCGGATGCCGGTGATCGATTCGTGGGTCATGTCGACGGTGCCGTGGCCGGAGCGCGCCGCGCCCGCCGTCTGCTCGGCGTTCTGCGCCACGCGCTGCGCGCTTTCGGCGATCTGGCGCGATGTCGCCAGCAGCTCGCTGATCGTGGTGCTGATTTCGGTCATCGCGGTCGCCTGCTCCTTGGCGCCGGTCGCCTGCTGATTGGCGGCGGCCTGCAGCTCGGTCGAGGAGCTTCGCACCTGGCCGACGGCGGAGCCGATCTGCTGCGACAGCGAACTGGTGATGAACCAGCCGATCGCGCCCACCGCGAGGGTGCCGAGCAAGCCGCCCCACAGGATGATCGACATGGTCATGTCGGCGCTGGCGCGCGCTTCTTCGGAGCGCTTCTTCAGCAGATCGCGCTCTTCCTGATCGGCCTCGGCGACGATGCGCGCGGATCTGGTCCATGTGGGTCTTGCCGACATTGGTCAGGACGATCTTGGCGGCGGCATCGAAGCCCTGGGTCCGGCGCAGCTCGATGATGTCCTTGAGCTCCGCCAGCTTGGTGTCGATCAGCGGCGCCATGGCCGTCGATCCGCCGCTGTTGATCGGGATTGTCGGCGGTGAGCTTGCGCACATCCGCCAACGTGGCCTTGATCGTCCCGAGCGCCGCTTTGTACGGCTCGAGATAGCTGTCCTCGCCGGTGATGACGTAGCCGCGCTGGCCGGTCTCGGCGTCCTTCATTTCGGACAGCAGATCGGCGAGTTCGGTGCGAACCTGATGGCTGTGCGCCACCCAGCGCATCGTTCTCGATCAAAAGGTAGGCATTGCGGTAGGAAACGACCGCGACCAGCGACCAGCGTCAAGGCCGACAAGCGCAAAGCCGGCGATCAGCCGCCGGCCGACGGTCCAGTTGTTGAACATGCTCCTCACTCCTCGTTGGGCGTAATTTCGTGTTTCTCCGTCCTGGCGATCGCGTCGAGGACGGAGGGCAGATGCAAGACGGGATGCACGACATCCCTGGTGCGGACGAATTCCCGGGCATAGCTCGGCATTTCTGCGCCCGATTGCCGGGGCCGGATCGGCGTCCGACGCCACGCGCAGTTGGCCTTCGAACGCTTCGAAGGCGAGCGCGACCGGCGCGGCTGCGGCGATCACAAGCCAGCGCGGCGCTTGCGCTCCGGACATGGCCGAGCAGAGTGCGCAGACCGTAGACCGGCACGATGGCGCCGCGGAAACCCGGCAATGCCGAGCAGCGCGGCGGCGCCGCCTGGGACGCGCGTGATCTTCTTGTCGGCGAACAGGCCGGAGATCTCGGACAGGCGGACGACGTAGGGTTCGGCGCCGACGCGGATTGCGAGCAGCTCCTGCTTGGCGGCGGTATCGACGCGCAGGGGAGCGGCAAAGCCGCGGTCGAAGGCCGATCGCAGTTCGGCCGCGCGCTCCGTGAGCCGCGATGACGCATCCATCATGGCCGGCCTCCGCAGTCCGCGAGCGCCAACTCGCACAGCGCGATCAGCGCCGCGCGGTCGAAGCCGCCGCCGAACAGCAGCAGCCGCGCGGCATCTTCGCGCTTGAGCAGAAACAGCGCCTGCGCCAGATCGCGGCGTGCACGATCCCGGTCGCCGGCGCGCCGCGCGAGCAGGCCGAGATGCAGGCGCGGCATGGCGAATGCGGGATCGAGATAGGCCGCGACCCGGTCATGCTCCGCGGCGCGTTCCATCTGGCCCGCGTGCTCGCGGCACAGCGCCAGCACGTAGTGCGCGCCGGCGTTCAACTCGTCGATCAGCAGCAGGCGCCGGCAAACGTCATCGGCGGCGTCGAGCTGGCCGCTATGGGCCAGCAGCATGGCCTTGAGCAGCAGCACGTCCGGATCGCCGTCGCATCGCGGCGGCCCGCTGCGGACATGGTCGAGCGCTTCGGCGAAGCGCTCGTGGCGCAGGAAGTCGAAGGCGGGCGCCAGGTCCCAGGCCGGCGGCTCAGGCCGCGCCCGGCGACATCGGCAACATTGACCGCCGGAACCAGCGCCGCGACGCGCTCGCTCGCTGCGCGGATCGTGTCGACCCATGCGGTGCTCGACGCCACGCCCGGCGCGACGACGGCAAACGCGCTGGCGGCGACGCGGATCGGCTCCGACGCAGAACGCCGGAACGTGCTCCTTGCGCTGGTAGTAGAAGGTCTCGTGGGTGTGACGCAGGTGAAATGCATCCGAAATGCCGCGCAGCGTCTCGGCATGTCCGAGGAACAGGAATCCGCCCGGCGCGAGCGATTGCGCGATCCGCGCGATCACCGCCGCGCATCTGTTCCGGCGCGAAATACATCAGCACGTTGCGGCAGAAAATCACATCGTACGCACGCCGGCTGCCACAGCGTCGGGATCGTCGCTCGCGAGATTTCGCTGCGTCGAACGTCGACGGCGCCGCGCACCGCGTCTTCGAGCACCATCTCGCGGCCGTCGGCGCGGAACCATTTGCGCTGGAATTCGGGCGGCGTATCGCGCAGCGCCCACGACGAGTAGCGCGCGCGCGCCGCCTTCTCCAGCACGGCGGGATTGAGGTCGATCGCCCGGATCGACACGTCCCACGACGGATCGAGGATGGTTTCCCGCGCCACGATGGCGAGCGAATAGGCCTCTTCGCCCGACGCGCAGCCGGCCGAAAGCAGCCGCAGTGTCCGCGTCGCGCCGCGCGCACGCATGCGCTCGGGCAGCGCCACTTCGGCGAGCGCGCGAAACTGATCGTTGTGGCGGAAGAAATAGGTCTCGCCGACGGTCAGCTCCGCGCCAGCGCTGGCGACCTCGCCGCGCGGCGGTTGCGTCCTCCAGCCGCCACAGATAGCTGGCGCTGGAGCAGGACAAGCTGTCGAGCCGGCGCTGCCAGCACCTCGCCGAGGAAGTCGAGCTTGGAATCGTCGAACTGCAGCCCGATCTGCTGAATGATCGCCGACCGAAACCGCTCCAATTCGCTGCGCGTTGCCTGGAAGCTCACGATGCGGCTCCGTCGGCAGCAAGAGCAGCGAGCACGTCCTCGGGAACGATCCGGGCGGTGCGCAGGAAGAAAAGCAGCTCGTCGTCAAGAATGCCGATGGCGTCGACCGTTTCGTTTGCGGCGTCGCGCAACAGCGGCGGCAATTGTTCGAACGCTTCGCCTCGCGAGCGCGCTGATGCCCAGTACCGATTGAACCGCGAGCGCGATTGTGCGCGTCCCGACGCGGATCGTGACCAGCCGTGCCGTCTCGATGGCGAGATTCGCCGATCAGCAGCCCGATATCGATGACAGGCGACCGGCGCACCGCGGATGACGCTCAGCCCGCGCACATAGATCGGCGCGCCGGCGACCGGTTCGACTCGGAAGGCCGCGCATGATTTCGATCACGTGCTCGATCGGCAGCGCACAGAGCTGCGTCCCGGCGCGGCAAATCAGCCACACCGCGCGCAACGCGAGCTCTGCGTCGTCCGATATCGTTGCCGGCCGATCGTTTCGGGGCCGGCCAATGATCGCCGCTTCGTGCATCATTTCAAATGCTCTCGAGTTGTCTGCCGGCCGTCCTGAGGCCCTCGACGAGTTGGACGATTGCGTCACGCTCAAACGGCTTCGGCAGCGGCGTTGCGAGCTTCATGTGGTGGCGCACGCCGATGCGCCTGACCGCGTCGAGCAGCGAGGGCCGTCCGCCGCTCATCAATTGCACCATGCCGCCATAGCTTCGATCGCCCAGGCCGCGGATGACGTCGAGTGCGTCGGACTGCAATAATGCGACATCGAGAAAAATGACGGCGGGATGGACGCCGTCGAGCGACGCGAGCGCTTCCTTGCCGTCCTGGAAAGTGACGACCGTCATTCCCAACTGGGACAGCGTCGTCGAGATGAACTGCCGCATCGTCGCGTCGTCATCGATGACGTAGGCGAGCTGCGGATCGGCGGCGACGCAGGCGGCATTCGTCGCGATCATGTCCGGTGAACCGTCAAATTGTGCGGCGGTGAATTTCCGGCGCAGATTTAGCCGATGAAGTCTTAATGCTTGGCCATAAAGCCAAATACGTACGTATAATTGCGAGGCGCTCGGCAGAGCATTATCTCGCGGTGTATTTGTCTTGGCGTTTGTCTTGGCGAAGTGAAAAGAAATCCGCTGGTTTGGAGAATGTTTATGGAACAAAAATCGCACTCTGCAGGACGTCGTCGGCTGCGTTCGCAGCTTTGGTTCGACAATCCCGAGCGACCGGACATGACCGCACTCTATCTCGAGCGCTATCTCAATTTCGGGCTGACCAGAGCGGAACTCACGTCCGGGAAGCCCATCATCGGCATCGCGCAAACGGGCTCGGACCTGTCGCCGTGCAACCGGCACCATTTGCAGCTTGCCGAGCGCGTGCGGGACGGGCATTCACGACGCCGGCGGCATCGCCTTCGAATTTCCGATGCATCCGATGCAGGAGACCGGCAAACGGCCGACGGCCGCGCTCGACCGCAATCTCGCTTATCTCGGCCTGGTCGAGGTGCTGTTCGGCTATCCGCTCGACGGCGTCGTGCTCACCACCGGCTGCGACAAGACCACCCCCGCGGCGATCATGGCGGCGGCGACCGTCAACATCCCGGCGATCGTGCTGTCGGGCGGCCCGATGCTGAACGGCTGGTGGAAGGGCGAGCGCGCGGGCTCCGGCACCATCTTGTGGTGGGCGCGGCAGGAGCACGCGGCCGGGCGGATGGACTATGAGGAATTCATCGATGTGGTCGCCTCGTCGGCGCCGTCCATCGGCCACTGCAATACCATGGGCACGGCATCGACGATGAATGCGCTCGCCGAAGCGCTCGGCCTGTCGCTGCCGGGCTGCGCCGCGATTCCGGCGCCTTATCGCGAGCGCGGCCAGATCGCCTATGAAACCGGCCGGCGCGCGGTCGAAATCGTGCACGAGGACGTTAAGCCCTCTGACATCCTCACGCGCCAGGCGTTCGAGAACGCCATCGTCGCCTGCTCGGCGATCGGCGGCTCGACCAATGCGCCGATCCACATCAATGCCATCGCACGGCATGTCGGCGTTTCGTTGACGATTCAGGACTGGGAGAAATTCGGCCTCGATGTGCCGCTCCTGGTGAATATGCAACCTGCGGGAAAATATCTTGGCGAGGAGTATTTCCGCGCCGGCGGCCTGCCGGCGGTGATGCATGAGCTGTATCAGCGCGCGGCGCATCCACGCCGATGCGCTCACCATCAACGGCAAGACAATCGGGGAGAATTGCGCTCACGCGAAGTCGGCAGATGGCGATGTCATCCGTCCATACGATACGCCGCTGGAGAAGCAGGCTGGATTCAAGGTGCTGCGCGGAAACCTGTTCGATTCGGCGATCATGAAAATGAGCGTGATTTCGCAGGAATTCAGAAAGCGCTATTTGTCGAACCCGAATGATCCCGGCGCGTTTGAAGGCCGCGCCGTGGTGTTCGACGGCCCCGAGGACTATCATCATCGCATCGACGACCCATCGCTCGGCATCGACGAGAACACGATGCTGTTCATCCGCGGCGCCGGCCCGATCGGCTATCCGGGCTCGGCGGAGGTCGTGAACATGCAGCCGCCGGCGGCGCTGATCAAACGCGGCATCACGTCGCTTCCCTGCATCGGCGACGGCCGGCAATCGGGCACGTCCGGTTCGCCGTCGATCCTGAACGCGTCGCCGGAAGCGGCCGCCGGCGGCGGGCTGGCGTTGCTGAAGACTGGTGACAGGGTGCGGATCGATCTCAACAAGGGCACCGCCGATATGCTGGTCCCTGAGGCGGAGCTGACGGCGCGCCGCGTGGCGCTGGAAAAGTCCGGCGGCTACCAATATCCGCCGAGCCAAACCCCGTGGCAGGAAATCCAGCGCGCCATGGTCGATCAGCTTGCCGACGGCATGGTGCTCAAACCTGCCGTCAAGTTCCAGCGCGTCGCGCAACATGCCGTGCCACGCGACAGTCATTGATGACATTTGGGATTGAACCAACACGTCCCGAAAAATGTTGTTTTGCATACGCCATCACGGAGCAAGCCTATGCCTGGACGCCTGAACGGCAAAATCGCGCTCGTTACCGCAGCAGGGCAGGGGATCGGCCGGGCGATTGCCGAGGCATTTGCGCGCGAGGGCGCGCAACTGATCGCGACCGACATCGATGCGGCCAAGCTTCGCGGTCTCAAGCGTGCAAAGTGTCTCAAGCTCGACGTGCGTTCGACCCCGGACGTGGAAGCGCTGGCGAAGGACACGGCGCGAGAATTCGGCGCGCTCGACATTCTGGTCAACTGCGCGGGCTATGTGCACCAGGGCACCGTGCTCGACTGTTCCGAAAAAGATTGGGACCTGTCGTTCGACCTCAACGTCAAATCGATGCATCGGACCATCAAGGCTTTCCTGCCGGCCATGCTGAAGAAAAAATCAGGTTCGATCGTCAACATCTCGTCCGCGGTGTCCTCGATCCGTGGCGTGCCCGATCGCTATGCCTATGGCGCGACCAAGGCCGCGGTGATCGGGCTGACGAAGGCCATCGCCGCCGATTTCATCAAACGCGGCATCAGGGCTAACGCCATCTGTCCAGGAACGATCGAATCGCCCTCGCTTGCCGGGCGCATCTCGGATGTTTCCAAAGGAGAGCGGAAAGTCGCTCAAGACCGTGCGCCAGGCGTTTGTCGACCGCCAGCCGATGGGACGGCTCGGAACCGCGGAAGAAGTGGCCTGGCTCGCCGTGTTCCTCGCGTCTGATGAGGCGAGCTACATTACCGGCCAAGCCCACCTCGTCGACGGCGGAATGGCGCTTTAGCAGCCATATTTTTGTTTGGAAAGTGATGGAACCATTGGCAAATCAAGTGGTTATACATTGTGGGAAAGAATGAGCTGAAACCACTGACAACCTGACGCAACCAACTGTTATTGCCCGCGCGGCTCCGGTTATCCGGCGCCCGTAAATCGGCGTTGGCGATACGGATTGACCAGGGTTCGGACGAAATCATGTCATCTGCCTTCACGTTGCCCGTCCCCGATTTGCGCAAAGTGGCCATGCTGCTCGATGTCGACGGCACAATTCTCGACATTGCTCCGCTCGCCCCGCGAAGTTTCCGTTCCGCCGACGCTGCGTCAGACCTTGCAGCGGCTATGGGACCGCACCGCGGGCGCGCTTGCCTTTGTGAGCGGGCGGCCTGTCCGCGACCTTGATCGCATCTTTTCGCCGCTGCGGCTTCCGGCGATCGGCGGGCATGGCGCCGAATTCCGCGTCGTTGCGGAGGACGACCTCGAGCGATCGCGGCGACCGTCGCTCGACAAGAATTTGAGACGCCGACTTGCCGAGATCGCCAAAGGGCATGACGGCATTATCGTGGAGGACAAAGGTTACTCGCTCGCGCTGCACTACCGCCTGGCTCCGGATCAGGAAGAGTTCGTGCGAACATCAGCGGCTGCGATCTGCGCGGAATTGCCACAAGTTCCGATTGAGCTTCTGCCGGGAAAGTCGATGGTGGAAATCAAGCAGGTCGGATTCAACAAGGCGTCGGGCGTTCGCCGATTGATGACGCATCATCCGTTTGCAGATCGCCAGCCGATCTTCATCGGCGACGACATCACCGATGTCGACGTGTTTGCGATCATGCCGGAATTCGACGGTATTGCGATTGCGGTCGGCGACAAATATTCCGGCGTTGCGAATTACATGGATCGGCCGGCCGACGTTCGCTGCTGGCTCGATCACGTCTCGCGAAATGGCGAAATCGCCGAATCATGAACGATTTCGGGCTCGATCTTGCGGTCATCGGCAATGGGCGCACGGCCGCGCTCATCGACCCTACGGCGCGTAACGTCTGGTGGTGCTTTTCCCGCTTCGACGGCGATCCGATTTTCTGCCGCCTGGTTTCGGCCGATGAGGAGAAGGGATTTACCGATGTCGTCCTGAATGACATGGCCGACTTCAAGTCCGAATACCTGCGCAATACCGCGATCGTTTCAACGGTGCTGACCGATCGTCAGGGCGCCGCCGTTCGCATCACCGATTTCGCCCCGCGCTTTCGCCAATACGGACGCGTGTTCCGGCCGCCCCAACTCGTGCGCATCATCGAACCCGTCGCCGGCCTGCCGCGCATCACGATCCGCTTTCGTCCGACCCATGATTACGGCCATCCGTTCGCGCACCATTCCGTCGGCAGCAACCACATACGATACGTCCACGAAGGAACGATCATCCGCCTGACGACCGATGCGCCGTTGAGCTTCATCGAAAGCGAATCGCCATTCGTCGTCACCCGGCCGCTTCATCTCGTTATCGGTCCCGACGAGCAATTTCAGGGCGACATCGCGACGACCTGCCGCGAATTCTGCGATCGCACGCAACGACTACTGGATGGATTGGGTCCGCGGCCTTTCGATCTCGTATGACTGGCAGGACGAAATCATCCGCGCCGCGATCACGCTCAAGCTCAGCAATTTCGAGGAAACCGGCGGCATCATTGCGGCCCATACCACGTCGATCCCGGAAGCGCCGGGCACCGGCCGCACCTGGGACTACCGTTATTGCTGGCTGCGCGACGCCTATTTCGTCGTCAAGGCGCTCAATCGCATCGGCGCGACGCAGACCATGGAAGATTTCATCTCCTACACGCTGAGCATCGCGTCCAACCCCGATGAGGTGATGCGCCCGGTCTACGGCGTCGTGCCGACTGACCCGATGGACGAAAAGATTGCGCCGGCGCTCAAAGGCTATCGCGGCGACGGGCCGGTGCGCATCGGCAATGCGGCGGCGGCGCAAATCCAGAACGACAGCTATGGCAGCATCATCCTTGCTGCGCTGCCGATGTTCTACGATCGCCGGCTGCCGCGCATGGGCGATGTTGCGCTGTTCCAGTTGCTCGAAATCGCTCGGCGCCAAATCCGGCCAGCTTGCTTTCGAGGCCGACAACGGCATTTGGGAATATCGCGGGCGCAGCCGCGTTCATACCCATTCGATCGCGATGTGCTGGGCCGGCTGTCAGCGCCTTGCGGCGATTGCGCTGCGCCTCGGCTTGCCCGAACGGGCGGCGCACTGGAACGCCATCGCCGGCCCGATCCATCGCACGCTGCTGGAAGGCGCCTGGAATCCGAAACGCGAGGCGTTTACGGCCGCATTCGGCTCCGACGATCTCGACGCCAGCATCCTGCTGCTGCCTGATCTGGGCGTGATCAACGCCGACGATCCGCGATTTGTCAGCACCGTTGAGGCCATGGAGCGTGAACTTCTGCGCGAGAAGCACGTTATGCGGTATGCCACCGCCGACGATTTCGGGCTGCCGGTCACGGCTTTCCTGATCTGCCGGTTCTGGTTGATCGACGCGTGGTGGTCGCTCGGTCGGCACGAGGAGGCGCATGATTTGTTCGTGGATGCGTTGGGACATCGCAATCGATACGGCTTGCTGTCGGAGGATATTGATCCGCAGACCGGCACGATGTGGGGCAATTTTCCGCAGACCTATTCCATGGCCGGCCTGATACTGACGGCGATGCGATTGTCGCGGAATTGGGAGGATCGCTATTGGCGCGGCTGATCGTTGTTTCCAATCGTGTTGCGATCCCGAGTGACGGCGACAGCAAGGCCGGCGGCTTGGCGGTCGCCGTGCGCTCGCTGTTGAAGCGCCGTCCGGGCATCTGGTTCGGCTGGAGCGGGAAGGTTGCCGACGAACACGATATCGTGACCAAGACCGTCGAACGCGGCGGTATCTCCTACGTCGTGACGGACCTGGTCGATGCGGACTATCAGGAATATTACAGCGGCTTTGCCAATCGCGTGCTGTGGCCGATCCTGCATTATCGGCTCGATCTCGCGGAGTTTTCGCGCCGCGATCTCAGCGGCTATCGGCGCGTCAACGCGCAATTCGCGCGACAATTGCACGACATCCTGCGCGACGACGATATCGTCTGGGTGCACGACTACCATCTGATCCCGCTCGCCAAAATGCTGCGCGATCGCGGTCACCGCAACCGGATCGGCTTCTTCCTGCACGTCCCGTTTCCGCCGCCGGACATTCTGACGGCATTGCCCAACCATGAATGGCTCATTCCGCAATTGACGTCCTACGACCTCGTCGGATTCCAGACGGCGAACGACGCCGACAATTTCGCGCGCTATCTGGAGCACGAGTGCCGGCTCGTCCGGCTTGGCAACGGCGTATTCAAAGATGCGGATCGGACGGTTCGCATCGGCGCGTTTCCCGATCGGCATCGAGACTGCAGCGTTCCAACGGCATGCGCGCGCCGATCGGTACGCTCGCCAGCCGGTGCGCGATGTCGTGGACAGTCTTTCCGGACGCAGCATGATGATCGGCGTCGACCGGCTCGACTATTCGAAGGGTCTTGCGCAGCGCATGGATGCCTTCGAACGCTTTCTCGCGATGTATCCGGACTGGCACGGCAAGGTGACCTATCTGCAGATCACGCCGAAGAGCCGCTCGGACATCCAGGAATACGCTGACATGGCGCGTGCCGTCAGCACGGCGGCCGGGCATATCAACGGCACTTATGGCGAGGCCTCCTGGACGCCGATCCGCTACGTCAACCGCGCCTACAGCCGCACTGTGCTTGCCGGCCTGTATCGTTCCGCCCGTGTCGCGCTGGTCACGCCGCTGCGCGACGGCATGAATCTCGTCGCCAAGGAATACATCGCCGCGCAGGATGCCGAAGACCCCGGCGTACTCGTGCTGTCGCGCTTCGCGGGCGCGGCGGCCGAATGTTCGGCGGCGTTGCTCGTCAATCCTTACGATCCGGAGGCCGTCGCCACCACGATCGCGCGCGCACTCTCGATGCCGCTGACCGAGCGGCGCGAACGCCATAACGCGCTCTATGAGGTCATCCTGGAAAACGACATCGTGGCATGGGGCGATCACTTTCTCAGCGCTTTGAGCGTGGAGAGCGATATGCCGACGAGTCGCGGACAAATCCGTGTGCAACGAGCGCTGAACGCGGCGGTGGCCTAAGCTCTCAGCCAGCTCGCGGCGCGCGCCCGCCTTTTCCTCCGACTGCGAGCGCTGTTCGACCGGCTTTTCCGCACGGCTGAGGTTGAGCGCGCTGTTGACCAGGGCAACGTGGGTAAATGCCTGCGGAAAATTGCCGACCAGACGGTGCGCGCCCTGGTCGTATTCCTCGCTGAGCAGGCCGACGTCATTGCGCAATGCCAGTAATCGCTCGAACAGGCGCCGTGCGTCCTTTTGCCGGCCCTGCATGACATAGGCATCGACCAGCCAGAAGCTGCAGGCGAGAAAGGCGCCTTCTCCCCCCGGCAGGCCATCCTGCACATTCTCGCTGTCGTAGCGCATGACAAATCCATCGACCATCAGCCGCTGCTCGATGGCCGTCACCGTGCCTCGCACGCGCGGATCGTCCGGGGGCAGAAATCCGACGGACGGCAAAAGCAGCAAACTGGCGTCGAGATGGTTCGAGCCGTAGGACTGGACGAAGCTGCCGAGATCGGCGTCGTAGGCCCGCGCGCATACCTCTTCCTTGATCTTTGCCGCCAGCGCGCGCCACCGATCGATCGGGCCTTTCAGGTTGAACTTCTCGGCGCTCTTGGACGGCGCG
Organism: uncultured Alphaproteobacteria bacterium; assembly: GCA_963730645.1. GTDB lineage: Bacteria > Pseudomonadota > Alphaproteobacteria > Rhizobiales > Xanthobacteraceae > BOG-931. The sequence goes on from CAVSSN010000002.1 coordinate 301,369, forward strand.
GTCGAAGGCGGCCCAAGCCATGACCTTCGAATAGGTGAAATGCTTTGGTCCGCTGCGGACTTCCCAAATGCCTTCGTCCGGCTGCTGCCAGACCTTTTCCAGATGATCGAGCATTGCGCGCTGCAGCTCCCAGCCGGAATCGCTTGCCGCGATGCCGCCCAGCCTCGCTTGATGCAAGGCATCCATCACTTCGCCATAGGCGTCGAGCTGGAGCTGAACGTGGGCGGCGTTGCCGATGCGCACCGGCCTCGAGCCTTCGTAGCCCGGCAGCCATGGCGCTTCCCATTCGGTCAGGCGGCGCTCGCCGCCGATGCCGTACATGATCTGAAGCTGCTGCGGGCTGCCGGCGACGGCGCGAATGCAGCCACTCGCGCCACGCCTGCGCCTCCTCGTAGTAGCCGCCGTTCATCAGCGCCAGCAGCGTCAGCGTTGCGTCGCGCAGCCAGCAGAAGCGGTAGTCCCAGTTTCGCACGCCGCCAAGCTGCTCCGGCAAAGACGTGGTCGGCGCGGCGACGATTCCGCCGGTCGGCCAATAGGTCAACGCCTTCAGCGTGATCAGGGAACGCAGCACGCCGTCGGTGCAATATCCCTCGTGCTTGCATTTCTTCGCCCACTCGGTCCAGAACGCCTCGGTCTCCTTGAGCGCCGCGTCGAGATCGAGCGGGTCGGGTGGCGGCAGATGCGATGGCCCGTAGGTCATGACAAAGGGCACCGTTTCTCCGGCTGCGACGGTGAATTCGCCGATATGTTTCATGTCCCGGCCGACGAGGCCGACCGGCGAGCGCAGCACCACCATGTCCGGCCCGGCGATGGCGCGAAGCGTTTTGTCCTCCAGTTTCGTGACCCAGGGAACGACGGCGCCGTAACCGAACCGCAGCAGCATCTCGGTGCACATGTCCATGCGGCCGCGCTCGCCGACAACAAGGCGTACGATGTTCGAATGCGTGCCACGCGGCGGCATGAAGTCGATCAGCGTTGCGGCGCCGTCACTGTTTTCGAACCGCGTTTCCAGGATCAGCGTGTTGTCGCGATAGCGCCGCGTGACGCGGGCTTTCGCATCGCGCGGGCCGACCAGCCAGCGGCCATGCTCGGAGCGTGCCAAGGAGCGCGGCGAAGCAGGCATCGGAATCGAACCGCGGCCAGCACAGCCAGTCGATCGAGCCATCCTTGCCGACGAGGGCGGCCGCCTCGCAATCGCCGATCAGCGCGTAATCCTCGATGCGCAATGCCATGGCGGCCTAATGGGCGAATTCGATGACGACCTTGATGTCGTCGGGCTTCTTTTCGAGCGCGGCGGGCCAGTCTTCGAGATTGACACGACGTGCGATCAACCGGTCGAGCCAATTGGGGTCGGCGCGCGCCAGAGCGTCCGCGGCCATCTGGTAATGCTTGCGGTTGGCGTTGACCGAGCCGAACACCACGTCGTTGTCGAGCACGATCTTGCGGTTCAGTTGGCCGATGTCGAGCTTGAATTCGTGTCCCGGTGCGCTGACGCCGACGAGGCAGGTGATCCCTGCGGGGGCGGTGGCGCCAAGGATGGCGCGGATGACCGGCGGCGCGCCGGTGCATTCCATCAGGATGTCGCAGTGAAGATTCTCGATGCCGGCGACGCCGTCGGCATGGAATTTGCCGCCCAGATCGTGGACCAGCGATGCCTTCGGACCTTTTTCATTGCGGTCGAGCACGTGAACCTCGAGCCCGCGCTGCGCCCCCATCATGGCGGCAAGCAAGCCGACGGGGCCGGCGCCGGTGACAAGCAGGGTCTTTGGCCGCCAGGCGCTGCGAGCGCCGCCCGATCGTCTCGATGTGGTCCCAGGCCTTGGCGACGATGCTGGTCGGCTCGAGCAGGACGCCGTGAATGCCGAGCGTGCTGTCGATCTTGATGGCGAACTCCGGCTCGATGCGGAAATAATCGGCGCCATAGCCGTTGCGCTGCTTGATGCCGCGCTCGGTATATTGGCCGTTGCGGCACATGTCCCATTCTCCCGCCGCACAGGACGGGCAGGGCACCGGGTCGGGCCGCCGCACGATGCCGACCACAAGGTCGCCCGGCGCAAGGCCACAGTCCGCAGGCGCCGCTTCGACCTTGCCGAGCGATTCGTGTCCGAGGATGAGGCGATGTTGTCCCGGCGGCGCCCAGCCATACTCGCCTGAAACGATTTCGCGGTCGGTGCCGCATACGCCAAGCGCCAAGGTGCGCACCAGCACGGCGCCATCGGACATAGGCGGCTCAGGGACGGTTTCGAGCTTTGCCGAATGAGCGACGCCCGGCGACACGGTGATTGCGCGCATGCTATCCAAATCCTTGCAAAAGAACGATGTCGTCGCGCGCCTTTAATCGCATAGGATTACGCACAATGAGCGGCAAAAGTTCCATTGGCAGGCGCCGGCGCACACGCCGCCAATGGCGGCTTTTCTTCAATTTTTCGGCGTCTCGATTCGGCCCGGAGCGGAAACGAACGCCCGGGGACCGCGTTTGCGTTGCATGGAGGCCAGACGGTCGGAGGTCATGCCATGGACGCCATTGGACGCAAGCGCTGGGCGATTGCCGAAGGTTACATTCCCTCCGGGCAGTTCGTTCTCCGACCGAGCGTTGATTTCGCACGAGACCGCCTGCATACTGAACGCGGGCGACCGCGATGCGCACGTCGCGCTGACCATCTTTTTCGCCGATCGAGACCCGGTCGGGCCCTATCGCCTTGTGGTGCCGGCGCGCCGCACGCTGCATCAGCGTTTCAACGATCTGAGCGATCCGCAATCCATCCCGCGCGACACCGAATACGCATCGGTGTTCGAATCCGACGTGCCGATCGTCGTGCAGCACACGCGGCTCGATTCCCGCCACGCCGAGGTCGCGCTGCTGTCGACCACGGCCTATGCCGAGGGCTGAGCGCCTCATCTCAAGGCCGGACGTAACTCCAGCCCTGTTCCTGAAGCTGCATGATCCGAACCACACCCGACGGCACGATTGTCGCCTGCGGAATGATGGTGATGGCGTGGCCCTCGCGCTTTTCCATGCCTTGCTTGGTGTTGTTGCACGCAGAAAATACGATCTTCGAGGCGGAGTTCGCCTCGGACATCTGCTTGATGCGATCCTTCACCGGCGAAGTATCGGCGCGCAGCATGTGCAGGCCGGGGCCATAGGCGACGATCTCGACTTCGACGTCCTCGTTGTTGGCGCGATAGTGCTCAAGGACATTCTTGGCGTTGTTGAGCGCAAGGTTCATGACATCGGGGTCGTTCTGGTCGACCTGGATGGCGACCCGATGCGGCTTGTCGGCGGCGGAGGAGGGGGCCGGTGCGGCAAACAACGCGGCAGCGATTGCGGCGATCGCGAGCGAAATTGTGATTTTCATGGCCTGTCACTCACACGGTTTGGGATTGGTTGGCAGCGTATCACGGATACGCGCGCGTCCTCATTGCGCAATTCCCGGATTGTCGGCAATGCCCTTGAGGGTGACGCGATTGACGCGTCTGATCGTCACGGTCTTTTCCGCCCGCAAATGCGCCGCCAGCACGTCGCTGACCGGCTTGCCCTGCTGCGGGTTGACCGACGCCCAGCCGGCGACGCGATAGCTCTTGCCGGCTTCCACCGGCGTGCCGTCATCAAGCCGCATGTCCGATATCCGGTTGCCGGCAGCACGCGTCCGGCGCGCACGCATAATCCATGCCGCCGACGCGCACCATATCGCCGCCCTGCTGATAATACGGGATCGGGATTGAAGAGATTGTCGCAAACGTCCTCCAGGATCGCCTTGATCGCGCTTCCGGTCATGTCCTGCACATAGACTTCCGGATAGCTGATCGCGGTCTCGGCCAGCACGTCCTCCATGGTGATGGCTTGTCCCGCAAGCACGGTCGCGCCCCAGCGGAATCCGGGCGACAGCGCGATTTGCGCATCGAGCTCGCGGCGCAGCGCGTCGCAGATCACCTGATCCATCGGCCCGATGAAATTTCCGCGCCGGTACAGCAATTGCTCGGCGGTCGCCAGCGTCTCGCCGAATTTTTCCGCGTACGGCGCGCGCAGGCGATCGATGAGCGCCTGCATATCGCCGTCTGGCTTGAGTAGATCGGAGAAGACCGGCAGCAGGCGATAGCGGATGTCCTTGAGCTCGCCTTTGCCGATCTCGAGGTCGAGCACGGCGAGAAACTTGCCGTTCGAGCCGGCATTGGTGACGACGGTCATGCCGCCCGGATTGGCGACGATCGACGGGCCGCGGAACGGCATCGTGCGTGTGTCCGCCGAGGATGACGTCGATGCCCGAGACCACGCTCGCGAGTTTCAGGTCGACGTCCATTCCGTTGTGCGACAACAACAGAACCGCGTCGGCGCGGTCGGCTTCGCGCAGCGCGGTTCACGATGTTGCTGCAATTCCTCTTCATGGATTCCGAAGCTCCAGTCCGGGGTAAAGCGCTTGGGGTGCGCGATCGGCACATAGGGAAATGCCTGGCCGATGACGGCGATGCGAAATCCGCCGACGTCCTTGATCATGCTCGGCTTGAACACTCGCCCTGACGCAGAATCGAAAGCTGGCGCGTCATTGAACGCGGCCTCCTGCGTCAGAAATACGTTCTGCGCGAGGAATTCGCCTTTGAAGCGATCGAGATTTCGCCGCAGAATTTTTTCGCCGTAGGTGAATTCCCAGTGTCCGGTCATGGCGTCGACGCCAAGGAGATTGGCGGCATCGACCATGTCCGCGCCTTGCAGCGCGTCGGCGAGACCGCTGCCTTGCCACAGATCGCCGCCGTCGAGCAGGATCGAGCGGCCCGGCCCCGCTTGCGCCCGCAGGCGATCGATCAAGGTCTTGAGATGCGCGAAGCCGCCCATGCGGCCATAGCGATGCGCGGCCTCCTCGAAATCGAGGAATGTGAACGCGTGGGCCGCGCGCCCGCCCGGCTCGATGCCGAAGTGCTTGAGAAAGGCGCGCCCGACCAGATGCGGCGGACGGCCCTGCATGTCGCCGATGCCGATGTTGACGCTCGGCTCGCGGAAATAGACCGGCTGGAGCTGCGCGTGAGCATCGGTGAGATGCAGCACGCGGACATTGCCAAAGCGGCCGACGTCGTAAATCTCGTCGTCGGCCGCCAATCCGATGTGCGGCATGAGGCCCGACGCCGTCGCGGCGGCGAGATATCGCAAGACGTTGCGGCGATTCACGCGAGGCCTCGCTGGTCCGATGCTGCGCTCAAACGCCCGTCGCCTCCGTTACAAACCTTTGTCGTGAAATGAAAAGTTCTAGGCCGGGGTCCCGGGAAGCTTTTAGAACTGTTTGCATGGCTCCAAAAGCGGAAACTCGCGCGCTGAATGTGACCGCATTTAGCGCCGTGTGGAAGGACGCCGGTGAGCGTATTATCCTGCTCAACCGAACCGTGGGTGAGGCAAGCAGATGCCGTCTCAGCCTGGGCAAAGCATGGTGATCTTCACGCTGCTCGCGCTGACGTGCTCCGCCTATGCGGCGGATGTGGACGCGTTCATTGCCGGCACGACCAGGGCTTGCGTCGAGTGCGACCTGTCCGGACGCGACATGCATGACATGGAACTCAAGCGTACCAAGCTCGACCGTGCCATCTTCAAGAGCGCCGATCTCAGCGGGAGCAGCCTGTTTCGCAGCAGTTTGACGCATGCCAATTTCGCGGGAGCGAATTTGTCGCTGGCGAACCTGAATCTGGCCGACGCCAAATGGGCCGACTTCACCAACGCCAACCTGTCAGGCGCCTTCCTCTACGAGGCCGACTTTTCCGGCGCAACGCTTGCCAACGCGGACCTCAAAAACGCCCGTCTCGGCCGCGCCCGCCTCAACCAGGCCGACCTGCGCGGCGCCAAGCTTGCTGGCGCCGACCTGCGCGAGGCGCGGCTCGCAGGCGCCAAGCTCGCCGGGGCGGATTTGCGCGGCGCCAAGCTCGATCGCCAGAATTTGCGCGAGATGGATTTGCATGGCCTCGATTTCACCATGTCTGATATGGTCGAGGCCGATCTCACCGGCGCCGATCTGCGCGACGCCAAGCTTGCCGGGGTCGACCTGCTCGGTGCCAACCTGCACGGCGCGGATTTGCGCGGGGCAAACCTCGAGGGCGCCAATCTCAACAATGCCATCCTGACCGACGCCCGCACCGACGGCGCCAAATTCGACGCCGCCATCATGCCAAACGGGCGCCGGGCAGAGTAACATCGCAAGAAATGAACCGGCCGAAAGGGAAGTTTCATGGGCGGGAAACGCAAGGATCGACACGGCGAATCTGATCACGCCGCCGGCAATGGTCATTCTCAGCAGGCGTGCGTTGCTCGAGGGCGCACTGATCGCAGGCGCCGCGGGCGCGGGCATGGTCAGAGGCGGCGGCCGAGCCGCTCGCCGTGCCACGCTGGAGCACGGAGCCGGGCGCGGCATTCGTGCCATATGGGCAGCCCTCGCACTTCGAGAGCAAGGTGGTACGCGTCGGCACGCCGCCGGATCCGGTACGACCCGGCATCGGCGTCGTGCGGACGCCGCATCACTTGCTCGACGGCATGATGACGCCGAGCGGCCTGCACTTCGAGCGCAGCCATTCCGGCGCCCCCGACATCGATCCCGATCAGCACCGTCTGGTCATCCACGGCCTGGTGAAGCGGCCGCTCGTGTTCACCATGGAGGCGCTGTCGCGCTATCCGCGCGAGTCGCGTATCGCGTTCCTCGAATGCGCCGGCAACAGCGGCGCTCTCAATGCGCCGCAGCCGCAGCCGCTCAACGCGCAGGCCATTCACGGCCTGCTGTCGTGCTCGGACTGGACCGGCGTGCGGCTGTCGACGCTGCTCGACGAGGCGGGCGTCGACCCCGCGGCGAAATGGGTGCTTGCCGAAGGCGCCGACGCGTCCGGCATGAGCCGTTCCATTCCACTCGCAAAAGCGATGGATGACGCGCTGATCTGCCTCTACCAGAACGGCGAAAAAGTGCGGCCGTCGAACGGCTATCCGGTGCGGCTGCTGTTGCCGGGATTCGAGGGCAATACCAACGTCAAATGGCTGCGCCGGCTGAAGCTCGTCGACGCCCCGGTGATGACCAAGGACGAGACGTCGAAGTACACGATCCTGCTGAAGGACGGAAAGGCCTGGCAGTTCGTGTTCCCGCTCGAGGTGAAGTCGTTCATCACGCATCCGTCGCCGGGCCTGACATTGAAGGGGCCGGGTTTCTACGAGATTTCGGGTCTTGCATGGTCCGGGCGCGGACGCATCAGGTCTGTCGAGGTTTCGGCTGACGGCGGCAACAGCTGGGCGCCGGCTGTGCTCAACGATCCTGTGCTGCCGAAGGCGCTCACGCGTTTTCGCGCTGCCTGGCAGTGGAGCGGCGGTCCCGCAACGTTGCAAAGCCGCGCTACGGACGAGACCGGCATGGTGCAGCCGACGCGCGCGCAGTTCGGCGCGGAGCGCGGCTTCCGCGGCCAGTACCACTACAACGCCATCGCAAGCTGGCGCATCGACGAGAAGGGGGAGGCGAGCAATGCACTGGGTTGATCGCGCGGTCTTATTCACGGCATTGATCGCCACTCCGGCATTGGCGGCCGATGCTCCGCAATACGGCCAGCCGATTTCGCCGGCCGACATTGCAGCCTGGGATATCAGCGTCGGACCCGACGGCGCGGGATTGCCGCCGGGGCAGGGGACGGCGGCGAAGGGCGAAACGGTCTACGTCGCAAAATGTCAGGGTTGTCACGGCGAAAAGGGAGCCGGCAAGCCCAATGACCAATTGGCTGGCGGCATCGGCACGCTGACCGGCGACAAGCCGCCGGTGAAGACGGTCGGCAGCTATTGGCCGTACGCGACCACGCTGTTCGATTATGTCCGGCGGGCGATGCCGTTCGATCATCCGAAATCGCTGAGCAATGAGGAGGTCTACGCCGTCACGGCCTACGTGCTGCACCTCAACGGCATTATCGGCGCCGACGACGTGGTCGATGCGCAGTCGCTGCCGAGAGTGAAGATGCCCAACCGCGACGGTTTCATTCCGTTTCCGCGGCCGTAGCGCTCGTCCTTCCCGCTTTCAGGGGAGGATTTTTTTGTACGCTGGATCGTAGAGCTCGAAACGGGTCCAGCTTTCGAACTGGCCTTGCGTGTACTCGCGCGTGGCCGGATCGATGGCGTTCTGGCCGGGCTTGCGCAGGAATTGCGCCTCCACCGACATTGCCCGCTCGGGCGTGATCTTTTCGCAGCGCTGTTTGACGAACACGCCGCCGACCGGAGTTTCGCCGTCGGCCGGCGGAGAATCCGTGCACGTCCACCCATCCATGTCGTAATGGTTCATGATCGCCAGGCGCAGCATATGCGCCATGCGGCGCTCGACCGGTGTCGCGCGCGGATCGGTGACGAAGCGGATGCCGCGCAGGATGCCGCTGTCGTCGAACAGCGCCGACAAGATCACCGGGTGACCGGCGACCCGCGTGCCTGTGCGCTGCGATGCGTACATCGGATCGTCGATCGCCTTGCCGATATATTCTTGCTTCGTCCTCGAAGCGGGCGGCGACCTCGTGCAGGCCGCTCGCTTCCGGGCGGCACTTCGCAAAGTCCGACCAGCCATCGAGCTTTTGCCGCGGCGGGCCGCCATTGCTGCCGCAATCGAGCTCGCCCCAGTCCTCCAATGTCATCGTTTTGGCGTCGAGCCCGAGCTTGAGGCCATGGATTTCGCCCGGATCGCGCTTGGTCTGCGCCTGGGCCGCGCCCGCCGCAACGAAGGCGAGCGTCACGAGGCCGCAGCAAATCCTTCCAGAGACGCATCGCGGGCCTCACTTTTTCATCGGCTCGCACTGGCGCGTATCCTTGCCCCAGAATGCGACGCAGTCGTCGTAGGTCGATTCACCGCGGCCGACGTCCGTTGCGAACAGATATTTCACCACCGCGTCGATCTCGTGCGGATTGAGGAATGCATTGGGTTCGGGCGGCATGTCGTTGCCGAGGTCGGTGCGGGTGAGGCCGTAGCAGCGCTTGTCGGTGTAGGCGAATTGATCGTGAAACGGCATGCCGGTGCCCGGCCGGCCGCACTTCACGGTTTCGGCGAGCTGCTCACGCGTGAGCTGGGTCTTGCGCAGCGACAGAGCATTGCCGCCGTAGCCCTGGTCGCCGGATGCATCCCATTTATGGCAGAACTGACAGGTCGCCTTGGTTTTGAATATGTCCTTGCCATATTCGAGCAGGCGCGCCTCTTCGGCGGATTGCGCGTCCTGCGCATGTGCAGAGCTGACCGCGCCGGCCAACAGCGCCACAAGCAGCGCAATTCCGAGCGGCCACATTCGGCCGAAACGAATTTTCATGTCGCGACAGTTGCTCATGACGAGGGAACAAACGCCGGTGCGACCATGACGTCGCACCGGCGGAAGCCGTCATTCGCGTTCGATCACAGACCGAACACGAACAGCATGGACGCCGTCGATGTGTTCTTCAGTTCCGGATCGTTCTGCATCACGAACGGAGATTGCCGCGAGCCGGCAAGAACCGCGACGTATTGCTTGCCGTTCACCGCATAGGTGACAGCCGGCGCATTGATGCCGGTACCGACGCTGAAGCTCCAGGCCTCTTGCAAGGTCTTGGCGTCATACGCCGTGAACATTCCGTTCGGCTGGCCGAGGAAGACCAGGTTGCCGGCCGTCGCGAGCGCTCCCGAGTAGGCCGGGAAGTCGAGCTTCATTGTCGCCTTGGTCTCGCCGGTGGCCGGATCGACAGCCTTGAGGCTGCCATAGAGGCGGCCGGTCAATTTGAACGAGCCGCCGCTGAAGCGGTCGCGTGGCTTCAAGGTTCCGCCCTGATCGGCGAAGTCCTTTTGTTCGACGGTGTCGACCAGATTGCAGCCTTCGACCGACGGAATGTAAAGCAGACTGAGTTCCGGATTGTAGGCTGTCGGCTCCCAGTTCTTGCCGCCGAAATGCGACGGGCACAGCCCCGTCGCCGGCTTGCCGCGCATGCCATGGGTGCCCACGGCATATTCCTGGACGCCGGCCTTGGGATCGTAGTTGAGCGGCAGGCCGGTCTTCGGATCGAGGCCCGGTGTCCAGTTCAGCTTGTCGACGTATTGCTTGCCCGCAACGAACGAACCGTTGGTGCGATCGAGCGCGTAATAGAAACCATTGCGCGCAGCGTGGACGACGAGCTTGCGGTCCTGGCCGTTGATCTTGGCGTTGATGATCGGGTGTTCCGAAATTTCGTCGAAGTCGTACGGATCGTTCGGGGTGTATTGGAAGCCCCACTTGATCTTGCCGTCATTGGGATTGAGCGCCAGCACGCTCGCCGCCCATTTGTTGTCGCCTGGACGGTATTCCGGATCCCAGTCAGGACCGGCATTGCCGATGCCCTGATAGATGGTATCGGTGTCGCGGTCATAGGTCGCGGTTTCCCACACCGAGCCGCCGCCGTGCCTCCAGCGTTCCTTGCCGTCCTTCCAGGTCTCGTTGCCGGGCTCGCCGGTGCCGGGGATCGTGTAGGTGCGCCAGGCCTGCTTGCCGGTATTGAGGTCTGTCGCGTCGATGAAGCCGCGGATGCCGAACTCGCCGCCCGCCGGGCCGAGAATGGCGAGATCGCGAACGATGAGCGGCGCCATTGTGATGGTTTCGCCGATGGCGGGGTCGGCGATCTTGCGCTCCCACACCATTTCGCCGGTCGCCTTGTTAAGGGCGAACAGGCGTCCATCGAGCGCGATCGAGATCACCTTGTCCTTCCACAGCGCGACGCCGCGATTGTTGACGCCGCAGCAGGCAACGTCGCCCGCCCAGGCGCGGTCGACGCCCGGATCGAATTTCCACTTGATGACGCCCTTTTTGCCGCTTGACGCATCGATGGCGTAGACGCCGCCCCAGCCGTCGGTGACATAGATGATGCCATCCTCGACGATCGGCGTGCCTTCGAGATTGCCGAATGCGTAGCGGCCGCCGCTCTGGAAGCCGCTCAGCGCCACGCTGAAGACGAGCTTCAGGTTCTTGACGGTGTCGGTATTGATGTCCTTGAGTTCCGAGAACCGATGGCCTTGATAATTGCCATGGTGCAGCAGCCAGTTCTGCGGCTCCTTGTCGGTGTTGAGTGCGCGCTCGAATGTCATGTCGGCCGCCTGGACCGGCGTCAACGCGCTCGCCATGAGCAACGAACCGACCAGCATGCCTGTCGACGCGAGTATCCTCATCGCACGTCCTCCCATTTTTGAATTCTCGTGTGGCCGCCTCGCCGCGTGGCCAAGGCAATGATGCGCCTGCCGGGTACGGGCGGCAAGACAAACACGCGCATGGCAGGGCAAGGGCCGATGCCGAACGGAAAACGGGGCCGCAGAATTCCGCGACCCCGTACCCTTCATTTCGGCGACGCGTGTCGCGCGTGGGATTTTGCCCCAACCGGTGGGACTGCGGCCGAGCCGCTGTTACAGCGTGAAGACGTAGACCATCGAGCAGGGGTTGGCATATTTCAGTTCGGTCGGCTTGACGCCGAGCCAATGCGGGCCGACCGCCACCGCAATGTACTGCTTGCCATTCACCGAATAGCTCATCGGTGGCGCCATGACCCCGCAGCCGGTGTCGAACCGCCACACTTCTTGCATTGTCCGTCCGTCATAGGCGACGACCGCGCCTTCCCACAGGCCTGTGAAGACCAGATTGCCTGCGGTCGCGAGTACGCCCGCCCAGTTCGGCAAATCGGTTTTCGCCGTTGCCTTGGTCTCGCCGGTGACGGGATCGAGCGCCTTGATGCTGCCGGTGGTCTGCTTGGTGACCTTGTTGCCGCCGCCGGCAAAGCGGTCGCGCGGTTTCACTGGACCGCCCTGGTCGACAAAGTCCTTCTGTTCGGCGCCCTCGATGATGTTGCAGCCTTCGGACGAGGGAATGTAGATCAGGTTCAGGTCCGGATTGTACGCTGCAGGCTCCCAGTTCTTGCCGCCGGACACCGCCGGACAGCGCGTCGCGACCGGCTTGGCGCGGCTCGGGGCGGTGCCTGCCACGTAGGTCTGCACGTCCTTGTTCGGATCGTAGTCGAGCGGCTTGCCGGTCTTGGGATCAAGACCTTTGGTCCAGGTCAATTCGTCGACATATTGCTTGCCGGCGACGAACGAGCCGTTGGTGCGATCGAGCGCGTAGTAAAATCCATTGCGCGCGCCGTGCACGACGAGCTTGCGTTTCTCGCCGTTGACGGTGGCATCGATGAGCTGGTGCTCGGAGATTTCGTCGTAGTCGTAAGGATCGTTCGGCGTGTACTGGAAGCCCCACTTGATCTTGCCGTTGTTGGGATCGAGCGCCAGCGCGCTCGCCGCCCACTTGTTGTCGCCCGGCCGGTATTCGGGGTCATAATCGGGACCGGCATTGCCGATGCCCTGATAGATCGTGTCGGAGTCCTTGTCATAGGTCGCCGTGACCCACACCGAGCCGCCGCCGTGCATCCAGCGGTCCTTGCCATCCTTCCAGGTCTCGTTGCCCGGCTCGCCTTTGCCCGGAATCGTATAGGTGCGCCACGCCTGCTTGCCGGTATTGAGGTCGGTGGCGTCGATGAAGCCGCGGATACCGTATTCGCCGCCGGCGGATCCGATGATGGCGAGGTCGCGAACGACGAGCGGCGCCTGCGTCACGGTCTCGCCGAGCGCGGGATCGGCGACCTTGCGCTCCCAGATCATCTCGCCGGTGGCGCGGTTCAAGGCGAACAGGCGTCCGTCAAGCGCGGCGGAAATGATCTTGTCTTTCCACAACGCGACGCCGCGATTGTTGACGCCGCAGCAGGCGACGTCGCCTGCCCAAACCCGATCGACGCCGGGGTTGAACCGCCACTTGATGGCGGCTTTCTTCGGGTTTGTTACGTCGACGGCGTAGACCGAGCCCCAGCCGTCGGTGACATACATGATGCCGTCGTCGACCAGCGGGGTCGCCTCGAGATTGCCGTTGGCGTGCTTGCCGCCGGCTTCGAGGCCGCCAAGACCGATCGTGAATGCAACCCGCAGGTTCTTCACGTTGTCGGCGTTGATCTCGCTAAGCCGGGAAAATCGGTGACCCTGATAGTTCTGATGATGCAGAATCCAGTTCTGCGGCTCCTTGTCGGCGTTGAGCGCGCGCTCGAAGGTCATGTCGGCGGCACGAACCGGCGTCAGCGCACTCGCCATCAGGAGCGAGCCCACAAACGCGCCTTTTAAAGAGAAAATCCTCATCGCTAGTCCTCCCGTGCGTTATTATCGAATGCCGCTCTGGGCGAGGCGATGATGCGCCTCGGCCCTTTGGCCCGCAAGACGGGAGATGCGCGTTGGCTCAGACCGAAGCCGTTACGACCGGTCTACCGATGTCCGTAGCGTGGCGCGCCGCCACACGTTCGCTCGTCTCGATCAAGACGAGCGGCGCCGGGGCAACCCGGTTGCGACCCTCCGCCTTCGCGCGGTAGAGCGCCCGGTCCGCGACGGCCAGCAGTGTTTGCAGGCCCTTGTCGACCGCACTTGTCATGGCGACGCCGGCGCTCACGGTGACGTTTGTCGCTAAATTCTCGAAGCGCATCGCCGCAAATTCGCGCCGCATGCGCTCTGCCGTCTGCAGTGCCTCATTCATTGACGTGTCGACCAGCAGACAGGCAAATTCTTCACCACCAAGCCGTCCGAAAAGATCGTCGGGCTTCATCGATGCTGCAACGAGGCTCGCGAAGGCCTTGAGTACGCGGTCGCCACACTGGTGGCCGGCCGTGTCGTTGACCTCCTTGAAGCGATCGAGATCGAACAGCAGCAGCGCGGCAGGCCTGCGATCGGTGATGGCCCGATCGAGCAGCGGCTCGCCACGCTCGAAGAAGGCGCGCCGGTTGGCGACGCCGGTCAGGGAATCGGTGAGCGCGGCTCGCCTTTGCTCCAGCTCCGCGCGTTCCTTCGCCATGCTGACCCGCAGGAACGCCAGGCAGAACACGGCAAACAGCGATTCAAAAGCCATGATCAGCATGGCAGGTCTGTGACGATGGGTCGCCGATCGCGGGAAACGTCAACGCGCTTGCGAACGGTATGCGCACCAGCAGAAAACACGCATGGAGCGAGAGCAGCGCCACTGTCGGCCAGCGCGAGATCAGTTCCCGGTCGCGCGCGTGCCAGACTTCACGCGCGCTGAGCATCGCGTAGGTTGCGAGGATGGCGGAGCCCAGCATGACGCGCGCCGGCGCGAATTGGTAGAAACTGTCGATCTGACAGGCGGCAACCCAGATCGCGGCGCCGGCAACGATCCAGCGCACGCGGACAGTCCGGCCCTCGAAGCTGCGTGACCCCGCCCAAACCAGGCCGTAGGCGAGGCAGATCAGTGCGATGGCGGCGCAAATCGACCAGGCCGGTGAGATCAGTCCGCGCAGCGCCATCAGCGCCGCCCCGGTCGAGGCCAGCAGATAGCCCATACCCCAGAACGCGAGCGCCGGGACGCTGCGATTCTGCATCCAGGAGAAAAGCAGGAGCAGGCCGCCGGTGACCGCAATGAAACCGGTCACCGCGCACAGCGTCGGCAGGTCGACGGCGAAGCTGGATATCATGACGGTCGGCATTACCGTCTCTCGGAACTGTCGCGGGTAACGCAGTTCTAAAGGCACAATCCTGACAATGTGTTGGCGACTTTTTCTTAGTTCAAAGTATCGTTTGCAAAACGTTTCGCTCGGCCGATCCAACGGATTGGCCGGGCCGCCTGCGCCCTATTGTTTGAAAAGGATATCGGTGGCTGGGGAACTAGGATTCGAACCTAGACAGGCAGAGTCAGAGTCTGCAGTGCTACCGTTACACCATTCCCCAAGCAGTGCGGCTAGATAGGGCCACCGGTGCGGTTTGGCAACCTTTCCGCGCCCGTTCTTGCCCCCGACGTACGCATATGCCGTCGAAGCCCGGCGTTCTCACCGCCCCTTGAGCCAGTCCTCGAGCACCCAGCCGAAGCGGTCCCGGGTCTCGTTGATGACCTCGCGCGGCGGCATGTTCACTTTGGGAAACTTGTCGCGCCAATGGAACGGCCGGCAGGCATCGATGATGGCGCGGCTGTTGGTGAAGTCGCCACGCTCGCGCTTCTCCGGCGGAATGCGCGGGTCGAGCGGCGTCGACCAGGCATTGTTGACGATGTCGATCGAGGTCGCCGGGTCGGAGCGTGTCAGCATCGCCCACATCAGCTCGTCGAGATCCGACACGTCGATGTCGTCGTCGACCACCACGACGTATTTGCCCGCATAGGCGCCGACCTGGCATTGGCAGGCGACATGGCCGACCTGCCGTGCGTGGCCGGCATAGCGCTGCTTGATGGCGACGGCCGACGAACATGCGCGCGCCGCCGACCTCGTGCGCCCACACGCCGGTGATGTCCGGCAAGCCGGCCGCTTGCAGCGCCTCCTTGAGCAGTGCGGAGCGGGTGATGGCGCGGTATCGCGCGTATTCGCTCGGCCCAAGCTCGTGCACCGATCCAAGGATGATCGGATCGTCGCGATGATAGATCGCCTCGACCCGCATCACCGGCTCAGGCCGGGCGCCCGAGGCGTAGTATCCGGTCCATTCGCCGAGCGGACCTTCCTCGCGCAATTCATTCGGATCGATCCAGCCCTCGAGCACGATCTCGGCGTTCTTCGGAAATGGCAGTCCTGTCACCTTGCCGCGCACGCATTCGAGCGGCGCCTTGTACAGCCCGCCCAGCACATCGTACTCGGAGACGCCGAACGGCACTTCATTGCCGGTCAGCAGGAACTGCATCGGGTTGCCGCCGAGCACGATCGCCATCGGCATTTTCTCGCCGCGCGCTGCATATTTGTCGCGGTGCATGCGGCCGTGCTTGCCGGGCGAAATGTAGATGCCGACCGATTTCTCGTCGTGCACCATGACGCGGTAGGTGCCCTGGTTGAGCCAGCCGTCGTCGGGATCGCGCGTGACGCTGTAGCAGCCGGTGCCGATGTAGCGGCCACCGTCCTCGGCGTGCCACTGCGGCGCCGGGAATATGGTGATGTCGACGGCATCGCCGGTGATGACGTTCTCGAACACCGGACCGTCATCGACGATGACGTGCTTGATCGGCTTGTTGGCTGGATTCTTGTAGACCTTGAGGAAGGCGTCCGAGAGTTCGGTTTTGGAGAGCCCGGCCGGAAAGCCGAGCGTGACATTGGCGCGTTTGCCGCCGAAGAAATTCACCAGCACGCGAAAGCCAGGCTTGATGCCCGGGATGTCATCGAAGATCGCACATGGCGAGGGATCGGCACGCTGCAGCATCGCGCCGACCATGCCGATCTCGCGCTCCCAGTTGATGCCGGTGAGCCGCTTGATCTCGCCAAGACGGTCGGCTTCGTCGATCCAGTCGCGCAGGTCGGCATAGGCGAACTCGTGCTTGAGATTGGTCGCAGTCATGCAGGCTGTCTTTCATACCTTCCTGACGCCGTCGCACACCGGCAAGAGATGGGGTGCACTCTAGCGCTTTTTGGAGCGCCTCGGCGCGTCGTGCCGCGGTTGCCGGTCGTGAACGTCCTGCGCCGCGCGGAGCCTTTGACCGGTCGGGCCAGCCGAGTGCCGGTCGCACGCCTTGCGGCGCATGACAGTGTCGGCAGCGCAGGATTTAGTCTACCGGCCGACATTGGGCAAGCGCGGTTCCGGTGCGCGGAATGCGCTGCGCCACGCCGCGGGCGCCTACACAATTGCGATCTGCGCAAAGGAACCGGGACGGGTGCTGCGGCCTTGTCGACTGCAAGGGGCTATATGCAACCGGAGAATTGAAATGTCGAAAATCGTACTTATCACCGCCCTCGCAGTCGGTCTGATGGGAACCTCTGCCTACGCCGCGTCGGGCGCGGCGCCCGCGCAGGGACAGAACCAGCCACCTGCGGGCAGCAGCAGCGGAACCATGGTCAAGAAGCACATGGGCGCGAAGACCATGAAGCATCATCAAAAGAAGCCGGGCATGTCGAACGTCGAACCAGTAACGCCGGCATAGGCCATGAGCGCCGGGCGCAAGCCCGGTGCCTCGGCGGCCGGGTGCGGCTCATCTGCGTCCGGCGCGCGTGCCTCAGCGCCGCTTGGAACGCGAGGCCGACGCTTGCCGCCGTTTGGTCTTCTTCTCGACCTTGCGCGCGCTGGCGCGTGCCGTGGCCGGCTCGCGCTTCGCTCGCGCTTTGCTTTCCGGCTTCGGAGCGGCGAATGTCTGCACCGTGTTCGGCGCCGCCTGGTTGCCGTGCGGCGCGCTGCGCGCCATCACACCCCACCAGTTCGACAGCGTGTCGTCGCCCCACACCTTCGGCCGTTGCGGCTGGTCCTGGTGCCATGGCCGCGGCTCGAAGAAGCCGAGCTCCTCGTCGTGCATCTGGTCCATGTCGGTGAAGAACTCGATCACCACGCCGTCCGGGTTCTTGTGATAGATCGCGATGTTGTGGCCGATGATGTGTCGGATCGGCCCCCAGGTGAGATGAATCTTGTTGTGCGCAAGCATGTCGCAGGCGCGCTTGATGTCCGACCAGTCGCGCACCTCGAAGGCGATGTGATGGATGGTCGCGTGCGGATCGCGCAGGAAATTCACGGTGTGATGGTCGCGGCTGCAGCGCATGAAGGCGAAGAAGTCGCCGCGCCAATCCGACACGCGGAAGCCGAGCATGTCGCTGTAGAATTTCACCGTCTTCTGCACGTCGGGGCATTGATAGGCGATGTGGCCGAGCTTTAGCGGCACGACGCCGGTGTAGGTGTTGTCCGGCGGCGTAAAGGTGAAATCGGAGAAGATTTCGAGCGTCGTTCCCTTCGGGTCCTCGAACGCGATCGCTTCGGCGATGCCGGGTGTGATGTCGCTGCGCTGTTCGCTCTTGACGCCCGCCTTCTTCAGCCGCGACGACAGTTCGCCGAGATCGCTGCCCGGCGCGACCTGGAATGACAGCCGCGGCGCTTCGACCGCGGTACCGCGCTCCAGCACGATCGCCTCCATGCCGGATTTTACCGCGAGGATCGCGCGGTTCTTGTCGCGCGCCACCAGCGTGAGGCCGACGATGCGGGTGAAGTAGTCGATCTGGCGCTCGATGTCGGGCGTCGTCAGCGTGGAATGGCCAGCTCGCTTGACCTGCAGCATGGAGGTTCTCCTCGAACAATGCGAAGTTTTTAGTCGCTTGCGCTATCCGCCGATCGGATGCGCGCGCACGTCGATCTTCAATTCGCCGAGCACCGGGCTCGACCGGCACACGATGACGTCGCCCGGCTTCACCGGGCCGACGCCGTCGGGCGTGCCGGTGTAGAGCAGGTCGCCGGGATAGAGCGTGTAGAATTCCGATGCGAATTCGATCAGCCGGCGGCAATTGTAGATCAGGTTGCTGGTGTTGCTGTTTTGCTTCGTTTCGCCGTTGACGGTGAGCGAGATCGGCACGTTGTCGGGATCCGGGATTTCGTCGGCGGTGACCATCCAGGGGCCGAGCACCGCGTAGCCGTCGACCGACTTGCGGAAGCTCCTGTCCTCGCGCCCGCGCACCGTCATGTCGAGGCCGAGGCTGTAGCCGGCGACATACTCCAGCGCCTTGTCCTGCTTGATGTCGCTGCCCTGTTTGCCGATCACCATCACCAGCTCGACTTCGTGGTCGTTGCGGCGGTCGGGGAAGCGGATCGGGATGCCTTCGGATGGACCGACCAGCGCTGAATTGGCCTTCAGGAACATGCCCGCTTCCAGAATCTTGGAGGATTGCGAGCGTACGATCTGCGAGCCGGCTTTTTCCGCGGCGGCCTGCATTTCGGCAATGTGCGCCGCGTAGTTGGTCGGCGCGCAGGTGAGCTTCGACGGCCGCGCCACCGGCGGCAGCAGCTTGACCGACGCGATCGGCTTGCCGGGCGCCTTGTCGGCCGCCTGTTGCAGCTTGTCGCGCCACTTCGGCAGCCCCGCGACCACGGCGTCGCCCTTCATCGCATACGGCGCCGCGGCGCGGATTTCGGTCTGCACGGCGCTGACGTCGTGCACCATGTCGCCCTTCACCACGCCCAATTTGTCGTCATCGTAGCGGCAAAGCTTCATCGGTTTCTCCTGATGGGAGCTGGTTTTACGCCTCAAAGGGTCGCGCGGAGGCGGACCATCCCATGATCGGGCATCGGGATCAACGCGATCCGAACAATTCCTTGAACAGCGTCTGCCACTTCTTCTGCTCCGCGCCGCTGAAGGTGACGGGGATGATCTTCTTGCGATGCAGGATTTCGCCGACGTCCGGCGGGTTGGTCGGCACATCGGCGCGCGTCGGCAGGCGGCCTTTGATGGTCATGAACTTCTCGCCCTCCTGGCTCAGCACGAAGTTCGCCGCCAACTGCGCGGCCTTGGGATGCGGCGCCAGCACGTTGATGCCGACCGAGCCGAAGATCAGCGTCACCGGATCGAGCGCCCAGAAATCGATCGGCCCGCCGGCCATCTTCACGTTCAATGTGAGTGGCACGTAGTTGTTGAGCGAGAGCCAGTATTCGCCGGCGCCGACCGAGCGCGCCAGCGCCAAATGGCCGTCGGTGATGATCGGCTTGAGGTTGGCGACGATATCCTGAATGAGTTTCCTGCCGCGTTCCTCGCCGTAAAAGCTGAAGATTGCGCTCAGCCATTCGTCGTCGGTGTCGTCGATGGCAATCTTGCCGGCCCATTCCTTATGGCTGGCAAACTCGTCGTAGGTCTTCGGCAGCTCCGATGCCTTGACGAACTTTGTGTTGTAGCCAGGCGCGTTGTAGTTGGCGTAGCCGCCGTACCAGCGGCGGTTTGGATCGCGCGCCTCCGGCATCAGGTTCTTGGCCTCCGGCGGGTCGAACGGCAACAGGTAATCAGCGGGAAGGCGGCCGACGGTCGTGGTGAAGGCGATATCCCAGGTGCGTTGCCGCGCGCGGTTCTCGATCGCGACCTTGGCCATGATCTGGGTGTCGGAGGATCGCACATAGGCGACCTTCACGCCGGTCGCGTCCTCGAACAGCTTCCACAGCGGCAGCGCCTCGCCTTCGTTCATCGAGCCATAGACGGTGAGTGCACCCTCCGCCTTCGCGCCGGCCAGCAGATCGGGAACGATCCAGGGATGCGCGGCATCCTGCGCGCGCAGCGCGGGTGCGGTTGTCATTGCGGCCGTGACGAACAGTGCGGCCGCAGCCATCGATGTGCAATTCATCAGATTATTGCCCTCGCGTTCTGCCGCGATGAAGTGGGCGCCGCCCCGGCTCGTTCGCGCAGAGGTTAGACCATTCGCGCGCACCGTTCGAGGGTCAGCCGCGGCTCAGGTCAGCTTGCGGTTCGACAGCCCGAACGTCACCGTCGCGATGCAGACGATGCTGACGGCGGCGGAGAACAAGAAAATCGCGCGCGGCTGACCGTGGTCCATCATCATGCCGTAGATGATCGGCGCGATGCTGGCCCCGATATTGAAGCCGGTGGTGACGAAGCCGAACACGCGGCCGTATGCGCCGGGCGGCGTCGCCGAGCGCACCAGCATGTCGCGTGATGGAAATGTCGCGCCGACGCAAAAGCCGCTCAATGCCAGCAGCAACACCAGCACGACCGATGGAAAGTCGAACAGGCCGATCAGTGCGGTAATGATTCCACCTGCCGCCAGCCCAATCGCTGCGACCACGGCGTGATGTGTGGTCCGTCCCGCCATGTATCCGCCGCCGAGCACGCCGGCGGCGTTCATGGCGAGAAGCCCGGTCAGCGCCATGTTGGCGATCGCAGGAGGGGTGCCGTGCAGCGCACCGAGCGCAACCACGAGGTAGGTATTGAGCCCGCCGTTCATGATCGAGAGCAGCAGGAAGAACGCAAGGTTGAGCAGGATCGTGCGGCGTCATCAGCACGCGCCAGCCGGTATCGACCACGTCCGCGCGCGCCTTGGCGGCCGATCTGCCGGCAGGCGTTGCGTCGGCGGCCGGCTCGGGCTGCGCAATCAGCGCGGCAAGGACGATGAAGCCGAAGATCGCCGCGCCGAGATAGGCGCCGCGCCAGCCGAATACGCTTTGCATGTAGAGCAGCGTCACCGGTGCGATGGCCGAACCGACGATGCCGGAAAACGAATGAAACGAAAATATCTGGCCGAGCCGCTCTGCCGGCGTGTGGTGCGAGAGCAGCGAATAGTCGGCCGGGTGAAATACGGTGTTGCCGACGCCGGCGAGGCCATACATCGCTATGAACACCCAGTATGAATCGACGATGCCCGCAACCGCGTAGGCGACGCTGCTGATGGCAAGGCCCGCGATCAGCACGACGCGCGCGCCGATCCGATCGACCAGGAATCCGATCGGCGTCTGCAGCACGCCGCCGACGACGTTGAATACCGTCAGTGCCAACGCGAGTTCGGTATAGCTCACATTGAAGTCGGCGCGCACGAACGCGAACAATGGCGCCAGCAGCAGCATGTAATAATGGCTGACCATATGCGCGACGCAGATCGACGGCAATAAACCGCGACTCGGCCGGGCGGAGCGATGGAGCGGAAATCGCTTGCGTCATTGCGGGCGGGTCGCCTTTGCGGCGCGGATCGCCTCCCAGACGCGCAGCGGCGTCGCCGGCATGTCGATGTGGCGGATGCCGAATTCCGACAGCGCATCGACCACCGCGTTCATCAACGAGGTGAGCGAGCCGGCGCAGCCGGCTTCGCCGCAGCCCTTGACGCCGAGCACGTTGGTGGTCGCCGGCGCCGGATGGTCGCCCAGCGCGAACATCGGCGCATCCTCGGCGCGCGGCATGGCGTAGTCGAGGAACGAGCCGGTGAGGAGCTGGCCCTCGGCATCGTAGGCCGTCATCTCCATCAGCGCCTGGCCGATGCCTTGCACCACGCCGCCGTGCATCTGGCCGTTGACGATCATCGGATTGATGATGGTGCCGAAATCGTTGACGCAGGAATATTTCACCACCTCGATGACGCCGGTCTCGGGATCGACCTCGACTTCCGCGACGTGACAGCCGTTGGGGAAGGTCGAGGCGCCGGGCCCATCGCTGACATGCTTGACGTCGAGCGATTTCGGCGCGTCCGGCGGCAGCGATAGGCCGCTGTGCAGCTTCGCCGCCAATTCCATGATGCCGATCGCGCGGTCGGTGCCGGCGATGACAAAGCGCCCGCGCGCGAACTCGATATCGGATGCGGCGGCCTCAAGCACATGCGAGGCGATCTGCTTGCCTTGCTCGATCACCTTGGCAGACGCTTCGACGATCGCGGTGCCGCTGTGCATGATCGATTTCGATCCGCCCGAGCCGCCGCCGATGGGGAGGAGGTCGCTGTCGCCTTGAACCAGCCGGATTTTCTCGAACGGGACGCCAAGCCGTTCGCTGAGGACCTGGGCGAACGGTGTCGCGTGGCCCATGCCGAAATCGAGCGTGCCGGTCGTCAGCGTGACCGTGCCGTCCGCGTTGAAGGTGATGTCGCCGAGTTCCTTCGACGGCGGCGCCGTGACTTCGAGGAAGCTGCCGATGCCGAGGCCCCGCACCTTGCCGCGCTTCTTGCTCTCGCGCTTGCGCTTGCCGAAACCCTTGGCGTCGGCGAGTTCCAGCGCCTGCCGGGTCAACGCCGGAAAGTCGCCGCTGTCGTACGTCATGGCGGACGCGGTCTTGTAAGGCAGGTCGCGCGGCTTGATCTGGTTGCGCTTGCGCAGTTCGAGCCGATCGATACCCATTTCGGCAGCGGCCGTGTCGACGAGCCGCTCCATGTAGTAGTTGCCCTCCGGGCGTCCGGCGCCGCGATAGGCCGACACGTGCGATGTGTTCGTGAACACGCACTTGGTCGACACTTCGATCAGCGGCGTGCGGTAGAGGCTTTGCACGTTCTTCATGGTGTTGACCGTCGCCGGCATCGGCGCGACCGCGGACAGGAACGCGCCCATGTTGCCGAAACTCTCGATGCGAATGGCGAGAAATGTTCCGTCGGCTGCCAGCGCCAACTCTGCGGTGACGTCGTGATCGCGGCCATGGCTATCGGAAACGAAGCTGGTCGAGCGCTCGTCGGTCCATTTCACCGGCCGCCCGAGCGCGCGCGCGGCGTGCAGCACACAGACATATTCGGGAAACACCGCGCCCTTCATGCCGAACGAACCGCCGACCTGGCCGGTCAGAAGGTGCACATCCTTCGGCTCGACCTTGAGCGCCTGCGCGATGTTGTTGCGCAGGCCAAATACGCCTTGCGAGCCGACATGCAGCGTGAAGCGCTTGCCATCGTAGGCCGCAACTGCGGCGCGCGGCTCCATGGCATTGACCACGACCCGGCTGTTGATGAGCTTGAGTCGCGTGACGTGCGCCGCCTTCTCGAACGCGGCCTTGACGGCATCGGCGTCGCCATAATGGTAGTCGAGCGAGAGGTTGCCCGGCGCGTCGTCGTAGAGTTGCGGCGCGTCCGGGCGCGCGGCGTCCTCCGCCGAAGTCACGGCCGGCAGCGGCTCGACGTCGACCTCGACCGCTTCCGCCGCGTCCTTCGCCTGCAGCAACGTTTCCGCGACCACGAACGCGATCGGATCGCCGACATAGCGCACCTTGTCCAACGGCAGCGCCGGCCGCGCCGGCTTCTTCATCGGCGAGCCGTCGCGGTTGTTGAACGGCACAATGCACTTGAGCGTGTCGTAATCCTTGAGATCGGCGCCGGTATAGACGCCGAGCACGCCCGGCAACGCCCATGCCGGTGCGGTGTCAATTTTGCGGATCACGCCGTGGGCATGGCGGCTGCGCACGATCACGGCGTACGCCTGTCCCGGCAGGCTGACGTCGTCGGTGTAACAGCCGGCGCCGCGCACCAGAATCGGGTCCTCGGTGCGCAGCACCGGCTGGCCGACAGCGTATTTCTCCACCGCCCAATCGTCGGCGGTTTTTTGCAGATTCATATCAAATTGCTCTCGCGCGAAGCGGTTTGCGGTCTTGAGATTGTGGCGTTGACATAGAGGAGATGGCCGAGGCCGACAAGGAGGCCGCCGGGCATGGCTGGGTGGTTGCAAAAGCAATGTATTGCGCTCGATCCTCCCGCTGTTACACTTTCCCCGATTTGGCATTGGTTACGGCCGCGCCCGTTGAGCCGGGAGGCTTCGAGGCGGCAGGAAGGCATTCGATGAGTGACGAGGCCCGGGCAACCGATGGCCTCGACTCCGATCGTGCGCGCCAGCATCGCGCCCGCCGGGGTCGTCGATCGCCATACGGCATCCGTCGCGACGGGCCGCGCGAGCATAGCGGCGCGACCTACGCTGCGCTCGACCTCGGCACCAACAACTGCCGGCTGCTGGTCGCGCGCCCGACTGCGGACGGGTTCCGCGTCGTCGACGCATTCTCCCGCATCATCCGGCTCGGCGAGGGCATCTCCGCTTCGGGCCGCATCAGCGAGGCGGCGATCCTGCGCGCCATCGACGCCTTGAGCATCTGCCGCGACAAGATGAAAAACCGCGTGGTGACGCGCGCGCGTCTCATCGCCACCGAAGCCTGCCGCGCCGCCGAGAACGGCGAGGAGTTCCGCGCCTGCATCGCCGAAAAGGCCGGGCTCGAACTCGAAATCATCGACCGCGAGACCGAGGCGACGCTGGCCGCGACCGGCTGCACGCCGCTGTTCGATCCGCAGGCGTCGGGCGTCATCCTGTTCGACATCGGCGGCGGTTCGTCGGAACTGGTGCGGCTCGGCCAGTCGGGCAGGGTGCCGCGCGGGCCGCCGTTGCCGCAGATTGTCGGCTGGGCGTCGCTGCCGGTCGGCGTGGTGACGCTCGCGGAGCGCCATGGCGGCCATGTTGTGTCGCGCGAAATCTACGGCGCCATGGTCGACGAGGTCGCCGCGCACGTCGAGCAATTCGCCGCCGAGCACCGTTTCGACCAGCTCGGCGCCTTCCACATGCTCGGCACCTCCGGCACGGTCACGACCATCGCCGGCGTCTTCCTCGAGCTCAAGCGCTACGACCGCCGCCGCGTCGATGGCTGCTGGCTCAGCGACGAGCAGGTGTCGACCGTGGTCGAGCAACTGCTGACCATGAGCTTCGACGAGCGCGTCGCCAATCCGTGCATCGGCGCCGAGCGCGCCGACCTCGTGCTCGCGGGCTGCGCCATCCTCGACGCCATCCGCCGCGCCTTCCCGTGCGCGCGCATGCGCGTGGCGGATCGCGGCCTGCGCGAAGGCATGCTGGTGCAGATGATGCGCGAGGACGGCGTGTGGGCTGATCGCTACAGCTCATGGTGAAGCTCAAGCCCGGCAAGCGCCGCACGCTGTCGTCGCGGCTCTGGCTCGAACGTCAGATCAACGATCCCTATGTGTTGCGCGCCAAGCGCGAAGGATTGCGTTCGCGCGCGGCCTACAAGCTCGCGGAGATCGACGACAAGTTCCATTTTCTCAAACCCGGCGGCCGCGTGGTCGATCTCGGCGCTGCGCCCGGCGGCTGGAGCCAGGTCGCAGCACGCCGCGTCGGCGAGCGCGGACGCGTGGTCGCGATCGATATTCTCGACATGCCGGCGATCGCCGGCGTCGATTTCCTGCAGCTCGATTTTCTTGACGACGCGGCGCCGGAGCAACTCAAATCCATGCTCGGCGGCGACGCTGACGTCGTGCTTTCCGACATGGCGGCGAATGCGACGGGCCATCGCAAGACCGACCACCTGCGAATCATGGCGCTGGCGGAAGCGGCGGCGGCTTTCGCCGGTGAGGTGCTGGCGCCAGGTGGCGCCTTCGTCGTCAAGGTGTTGCAGGGTGGCACCGAGGCGACGTTGCTCGCCGAGCTCAAACGCAATTTCGCCAGCGTCAGGCACATGAAGCCGGCCGCGAGCCGCACGGATTCCGCGGAGCTTTATCTCCTGGCCACCGGGTTCCGCGGGCGCTGAGCGGAACTTTAGGCGGGCCTGCGGCCATCATGCGTCTTGCATTTTGCATGGGTCGATGCGGTAGAGTAGACTATTTGGAGCGCGAGCATGCAGCGGCCAGCGAGGTAGCGGGGGCGACACATGAATCTGCGGAATTTTTCGATCGCAGGAATTGTTGCGACCACATTGCTCTATGCGCCGCAGGCGTTCGCCTGGGGCGCGCTCGCGATCGACGGGCCTCAGGGCCAGCTCAACGGCACCGCGACCGACCAGACCTCGGAAGAGGGCGCGCGCGCCATCGCCTCAATGTCGTGCGGCAGCAATTGCCACTCGGTCGTCGTGTTCCGATACACCTGCGCCGCCTATGCGGCGGACCAGACGCCGGGCAGCACCGTCATTGGCTGGGCCAATTCGGCAGGGCAGGAGACCGCATCGGCGCAGGCTCTGAATTACTGCCGGCAGCAGGGCGGTACGCGCTGTCAGGTGCGCGTTTGGGCGTGCGAGCAGACGCGCAACGCCAGCGGATCCGCGCGGTTGGAGCAAGCCGCCGCGCCCGCGCCGCCGCCGGTTGCCAATCGCGGCGCCGACCCCAATGCCGCCCGCCGCGCCGTCGAGGAAGCGTTCTCACGCTTCGCCAATCCGTCGTCGCCGGCAGTTGTCCCGCCATCACCGCCGCCTCCACCCGTCGCGGTCGCGGCCCGCCGCCGCGTCCCGTCGACGTCGCGACGGCCCCCGCGGCCACTCCTCCTGCCGCCGTTGTGCCGCGGTTTTCAGGCAACGACGTCCATCGTGTCGCGCTCGTCATCGGCAACGACAACTACCAGAACCTTCCGCATCTCCAGAAGGCGGTGAACGATTCGCGCGCGGTCGGCGACGCGCTGGCGAAAATCGGCTTCGACGTGATCCACGTCGAAAACGCCGTGCGACGGCTGATGAACCAGAAGGTGGTCGAATTCGCCAACAAGGTCGGCCGCGGTGACACGGCTTTCCTGTTCTATTCCGGCCATGGCGTCGAAATCCGCGGCCAGAATTTCCTGCTGCCGGTCGACATGCCGCAGGTGCAGGAGAATCAGGAGGGCATGGTCACCGGCGAAGGCATTCCATCCGACAGTCTCATCGAGCAATTGCAGGCGCGTGGCGCCAAGCTCGTCATGGTCGTGCTCGACGCCTGCCGCGAGAACCCG
The DNA here is from genome assembly GCA_963730645.1 of uncultured Alphaproteobacteria bacterium. Taxonomy (GTDB): domain Bacteria; phylum Pseudomonadota; class Alphaproteobacteria; order Rhizobiales; family Xanthobacteraceae; genus BOG-931. Next base: position 328,212 of record CAVSSN010000002.1, read on the forward strand.
TTCGCCAAGCAGGGCACCCGCGGCATCGGCGGAACGCGCGGGCTGGGGCAGACCGTCGCGCCGGAGGGCGTCTTCGTGTTGTATTCGGCGGGCGCCGGCCAGACGGCGCTCGACCGGCTGTCGGATGCCGATGCCAATCCCAATTCGGTGTTCACGCGGAAATTCATCCAGGTGCTGGGCCAATCCGGATTGACCGTGCAGGAAGTGGCGACACAAACGCGCGCCGCCGTCCACGAACTCGCCGCCACCGTCAATCATCCGCAGATGCCGGCCTACTACGACCAGGTGCTCGGCCAGTTCACGCTCTCGGCGCCGCGCTGAAAATCTATTGTTGGCGCCTGTTGGGTGGCGGCACTTTCGCCACCCGGCGGTCCGCAAGCTCTGCGCCGGCATCGGGCGCAAGCCGCGCGAACACCAGCGCGGAAAACGCCGAGATGATGCCGACCAATAAAAACGCTGGCGGAAAGTCGGCGGCCGTCATCGTCGGCTGCCCCTTCAGGCGCAGCGTGATTTCGACCACCAGCGCGCCGACCGCAACGCCGGTCGACAGCGACAATTGCTGCGCGGCCGCGAACAGCGCGGTGGCGCGGCTCATCTGGTGCGGCTCGATCTCGGCATAGGCGATGGTGTTGATGCTGGTGAATTGCAGCGAACGGAAGAAGCCGCCGGTCAGCAGCACCGCGACCATCGCCCAGAACGGCATGCCGGGAATGAACGTCGCGCAGGCGGCGAGGAAGGCTGCGCTGATGAGCCCGTTGATCATCAGCACGTTGCGGTAACCGAAGCGGCGCAGGACGCGGGTGATGGCGGCCTTCATGAACATCGAGCCAAGCGCGCCGGTGAACGTGATCATGCCGGACTGGAACGGCGAGAGGTGAAAGCCGATCTGCAGCAGCAGCGGCAGCAGGAACGGCAGCGCTCCGATGCCGAGCCGGAACAGGAAGCCGCCGTAGACGCTGGCGCGAAAGGTCGGAATCTTCAGCAGCGACAGGTCGAGCACCGGCGCAGGCGTGCGCCGCGCGTGAAGGACGTAGAGGATCGTCGACAATGTGCCGACGCCGATCAGGCCGCCGACCACGCCGGCGGGAAGGAAATCGAGGCCCATCACCGACAGGCCGAAGGCCAGGCCGCCGATGCCGAGACCTGCGAGCACCATCCCACGCAAGTCGAACGGATTGGTCGCGGGGACCCGCACGTTTTCGATGTAGCGCGACGCCAGGACGATGCCGATCAGCCCGATCGGCACGTTGATGATGAAAATCCAGTGCCAGGACGCATAGGTGGTGATGAAGCCGCCGAGCGGCGGACCGCAGATCGGCCCGATCAAAGCCGGCATGGTGAGGAGCGACATCGCATTGAGCAGCGCGCGCTTGTCGATCGAGCGCAGCATGATCAGGCGCCCGACCGGCGTCATCATCGCGCCGCCCATGCCCTGCACGATCCGCGCACAGACGAATTGCGTCAGCGATTCCGACAGCGCGCAGCCGATCGAGCCGATCACGAACACGGTGATGGCGGCGCGGAATACGTTGCGCGCACCGAAGCGGTCGGCGGTCCAGCCGCTCGCCGGGATGCAGATGGCGAGCGCGAGCAGATAGGAGGTGACGGCAAGCTTGAGCGCCAGCGGATCGGTGCCGATGGCGCGCGCGATCGCCGGCAGCGAGGTGGCGATCACCGTCGAATCCATGTTCTCCATGAACAGCGCGACCGCGACGATGAGCGGCACGATGCGGTCGGCGGCCATGGGTTGCGGCGCGTGCACCGGATTTAACCCCTCCGCGCGGTCGGGGTCGGGCGCCATTGCGGAATTGTTGCGGCGGAATACATGTGCGTCAATAACATGGTCCGGGCTGGAGCCCTATGCGATGATCTACCTGCTGGCAGTGTTCTTGCCGCCGCTGGCGCTGTTGCTCAACGGACAGCCGTTCTCGGCGATTCTCAACCTTCTGATGATCGTCCCGTGCTTCGTGCTGGGGCTGATATTCAATGTGTTGCTGTTCGTTCCATCGATCCATGCCGTCATCGCGATCCATCTGGCGCGCAAGGACCGGGAGCACCGCGAGATCGTTGCCGCGATCGAACGCCACGGCGCGCCACCAGGCTGGCGCTGAAAACCCAACGCTAACGCGCGGCGGGCGTTCCGGTTGCGGCCAGGAGACGCTTCAAGGCCTCCGCCGGCTGCCGGAAGCCGGGATCGAGTTCGACCGCCTTGCGGAAATCGTTGATCGCATCGCCGCGGTCGCCGAGTTGCTCGCGGATCAGGCCACGCGCGCTGAAGGCGCTGGCCGAATGCGTATCGAGCTCGATGGCGCGATCGATATCGGTGAGCGCCTCGGCATTGCGGCCGGCGAGATAATGCGCCCAGGCGCGATTGTAATACGCGAGCGCGTAGCCGGGCGACAACCCGATGGCGCGTCCGTAGTCGGCGACGGCGCCTTCAAGGTCGACGCGGGCGCGTTTGGCGTTGCCGCGGTCGCTATAGGCTTCCGGCGAATTGGGGTCGATCTTGATCGCCTGATCGTAGTCGGTGATGGCGCGCTCGTTTTCGCCCTTGGCGGCCCAGGCGCTGCCACGGTTGACGAAGGCCGCGGCGAAATTCGGCGTCAGGCGGATCGCCTGATCGAAATCGGAAATGGCGCGTTCGATGTCGCCGGCGCGCCGCCACGCGATACCGCGATTGTAGTAGGCCGCCGCATAGCCCGGAGTGATGCGCAGGGCCTGATCGTAGTCGGCGATAGCGCGATTGCGGTCGCCTTTGTCGTCCCAGGCGATGCCGCGATTGTTGTAGGCGGCGGCGAATTTCGGATTTTGCCGGATCGCCTGGTCGAAGTCGGCGATGGCGGCATCGAGCTGATGCTTGTCGTAGCGCGCAAGCCCGCGCTCGTTGTAGGCGCCGGCGTGGCCGGGATCGAGCCGGATCGCGGAATCGAAATCGGCGATGGCGCGCTCGACGTCGCCCTTTTTGCGCAAGGTGATGCCGCGATTGTAGTAGCCGCCGGCATCGTCGGGGTCGAGCTTGATGGCCTGGTTGAAATCGGCGATGGCGCGGTCGCGTTCGCCCTTGTCGTCGTAGGCGTTGCCGCGGTTGTCGTAGGCGTTGGCGTTGCCGGGATCGGCCTTGATGGCGGCGCTGAAATCGGCGATGGCGCGGTCGTAGTCCTGCTTCTCGTACCAGACCAGGCCGCGATTGTTGTAGGCGAGCGCGAATTGCGGCGCGAGCTTGATGGCCTGATCGAGATCGGCGACGGCGCGCGCCGGGTCGCCCTTGCCGCGCCAGGCATTGCCGCGGTTGTTGAATGCGGCGGCGTTCTTGGGATCGAGCTTGATCGCCTGATTGTAGTCGGCGATGGCGCGGTCGCGGTCGCCCTTGTCGAACCAGGCGATGCCGCGGTTGTTCCAGGCCGCGGCATTTTTCGGATCAAGCCTTATGGCCTGGTCGAAATCGGCAATGGCGCGGTCGAGGTCGCCCTTGCGGCGAAAGCTCATGCCGCGGTTGAAGAACGCCGACGCATAGTTGGGATTGAGCCGGATCGCCTGGTTGTAGTCGACGATGGCGCGATCGTGGTCGCCCTTTTCGTCCCACGCGTTGCCGCGCGCCATGAAGGTCACGGCGTCGCTGCCGTCGAGCCGAATGGCCGCATCGAAGTCGGCGATGGCGCGGTCGAAGTCGCGCTGGGCGTAGAGCAGGTTGCCGCGATTGGCGAAGGCGCGGGCGTAGCGCGGATTGAGCCGCACCGCTTCGTCGAAGTCCGCGATGGCGCTGGCGTCCTGGCCCTTGGCGCGCAACGCCATGGCGCGGTTGTAGTGCAGGATAGCGAGATTGGCGGCCTGGTAGCGGCCGGACGTGATCAGCGCTGCGCAAGACCCGATCACTTCGTCGAGGCTGGCGCGCCAGACGCCGGTGCAGCGACGCTCGTCGCCCGCATCCTGCGCGCGCGCCGGCGCGGCGAAGGCGAGAGCGAAGACGAGGGCGATCCAGGCCCCGTGTCCCGTGAAACTCTCCCGCACTTTTGTGCCGCTCATTTCAGCCGTTTTGCCGCTTCTTCGACGATGCTGAGATCGGAATATTTCTTGACGTCGATGTCTTCCTTGAGGAAGCCGACCTGTTTTTGTTTCTGCAGATTGCCTTGCAGCGCGCCGAGGTTAGGCATGCCGTTCGGGTCGCGGTACTGATCGCGAGTGCCGAATGCCCAGTCGACCCGGGCGGGCGGCGCCTTGTTGAGACGCGCTACGATGGCGACAGCTTCCTGGTGATTGGCCGGGTCGGTATACCAGCGGATCGCGCGCAGCGTGTCCTCCATGAAGTCGACCAGCGCGGCGCGGTTTTTCGCGATGTAACCGGTGCGCGCCGTCCAGATTGTGAGCTGCGTGGTGCCGAACGCGTCTTTCTGCGTGAACAAAGTGCGCGCCATCGCCCGCAGGTCCGGATCGAGCGAGAACGGCGGCACGGCGCTGATGAGGTCGACCTTCTTCTCGGCCAGCACCGCGCGCATGGCAGGGAAGGGCGCCTCGACGATGGTGTAGTCCTTGTTGGCCTCGAGGCCGTGCTCGCGCAGCATCACGCGCATGGCGATGTCGACCGCGCTGCCCATGGCGTTGGTGGCGAGCACCTTGCCCTTCAAGTCCTCGACCTTCTGGATCCCGCTATCGCTGCGCACCATGAACTCGTTGGAGCCATGGCCCGGCACCCCGTCCTGGCTTTCGTCGCAGACGATGCGCAGGTCGTCCATGTGCGCATTCTGGATGGCGAGACCGAACGAGGAAAACGCCAGCGGTCCAATGTCGACCGCGTCGTTGGCCAGCGCCGTGATGACCGGCGGGGTGCCCTCGAACCGGATCGCCTCGGCCGTATAGGACTTGCCGTAGTGCTTGAGGATGTCCTTCTTCTCCAGCACCAAAGGCGCCGTCGAAGCCGGCACCACGATCCAGCCGACACGGATTTTGAGCGGCTCGCTCTGGGCGAGGCCGGCAGTGCCCCCGGTCCCGGCCAGCGCTGTGCCTGCGGCCAAGGCGCCGAGGCCGAATTCACGACGATTGATGTGCTGATTCATGGTGATCCCGCTCAATTTCATGCTGATAAGGCCTATGAATTCCAACAAAGGCATGCTATCCGCCACCGCCAACCCAAAAGCGGGCCCGAACGAGTTCGAGCGCGAGACATTTGTCCGCTCGGCCGTGAGGCGTCCTACCGGCGCGCCGGTCCGCCATCAGGGCCACTCGGAGTTGGCAATGGCAGTGACGTCAAGAGACATACCGCGCGAAGCATACACCTTTGACGACGTGCTGTTGAAGCCCGGCCTGTCGGACATCCTGCCCTCGGACGTGGACATCCGCTCGCGCATCACGCGCAACGTTTCGCTCAATATCCCGATCATCGCCTCGGCCATGGACACGGTGACCGAAGCCGCACATGGCGATCGCCATGGCGCAGGCCGGCGGCATCGGCGTCATCCACCGCAATCTCGAGCCCGACGTGCAGGCCGCGCAGGTGCGGCAGGTGAAGAAATTCGAATCCGGCATGGTGGTGAACCCGGTCACCATCCACCCGGAGGCGACGCTCGCCGACGCACACGCGCTGATGCAGGAGCACCACATTTCCGGCATTCCGGTGGTCGAGGGCGGCGGCAACGGCAAAGCCGGCAAGCTCGTCGGCATCCTCACCAACCGCGACGTGCGCTTCGCCACCGATCCGCGGCAAAAAGTCTCCGAGCTGATGACCAAGGACCGGCTCGTCACGGTGCGCGAGAGCGTCAGCCAGGACGAGGCCAAGCGGCTGCTGCACCAGCGCCGGATCGAGAAGCTGCTCGTGGTCGACAGCGACTACCGCTGCGTCGGGCTGATCACCGTGAAGGACATCGAGAAGGCGGTGGCCAATCCCAACGCCTGCAAGGACGAGCAGGGCCGCCTGCGCGTCGCCGCCGCCACCACGGTCGGCGACGCCGGCTTCAAGCGCAGCGAAGGCCTGATCGAGGCCGGCGTCGACCTCGTCGTCGTCGACACCGCGCACGGCCACTCCAAGCGCGTGCTCGAAGCCGTCAACCGCATCAAGCGCATGTCGAACGCGGTGCAGGTGGTGGCCGGCAATATCGCGACCGGCGAGGGCGCGAAGGCGCTGATCGACGCCGGCGCGGACTGCATCAAGGTCGGCATCGGCCCGGGCTCGATCTGCACCACCCGCATGGTCGCCGGCGTCGGCGTGCCGCAACTCACCGCCGTCATGGATGCGGTCGAGGAGGCGCGCAAAACCGACACGCCGGTGATCGCCGACGGCGGCATCAAATATTCCGGCGATCTCGCCAAGGCGCTGGCGGCCGGCGCCGACTGCGCCATGGTCGGCTCGCTGCTTGCCGGCACCGACGAGACGCCGGGCGAGGTGTTCCTCTATCAAGGCCGCTCCTACAAATCCTATCGCGGCATGGGCTCGGTCGCCGCCATGGCGCGCGGCTCGGCCGACCGCTACTTCCAGCAGGACATCAAGGACACGCTCAAGCTGGTGCCGGAAGGCATCGAGGGCCAGGTCGGCTACAAGGGGCCGGTCGCGAGCGTGCTGCACCAGCTCACCGGCGGCTTGCGCGCCGCCATGGGCTATGTCGGCGCCGGCACGCTCGCCGAATTCCACGACAAGGCGGAGTTCGTGCGCATCTCCTCGGCCGGCCTGCGCGAGAGCCACGTGCACGATGTGACCATCACGCGCGAGAGCCCGAACTACCCGAGCCGGGGTTAAGACCGCTCCATCATTGCTGCGGAATGCCGGATTTCTCGCGCACCTTCTGCCAGCGCACGATCTCGGTCGCGATCAGCTCGCGCAATTCCTCCGGCGTCGAGCTCTTCGGCAACGCGCCGACCTTGGTGATCTGATCACGCACCGCGGGGCGTTCGAGCACCTGCTTCAATGCGCCGCTGAATTTGGCGACGATCGGTTCCGGCGTGCCGGCCGTCAGCGCGAGCCCGTACCAGCTTGTGACGGCGTAATCGGGCATTCCGGATTCAGCGAATGTCGGCACGTTCGGAACGGACGGGAAGCGCTGCGGCGAGGTGACCGCGATCGCCTTGAGTGCGCCGAACTCGACATGCTCCTTCACCGTCTGGATCAGCTCGATCATCAGATCGACCTGCTTGCCGATCAGCGCCGCCGTCGCGGCCGGCGTGCCGCGGAACGGAATGTGCTGCATCTGCACGCCTGCCATCTGGTTCATCAGTTCCATGGCAAAGTGCTGCGTCGTGCCGACACCGGGGCTGGCGAAATTGTATTTGCCGGGATTGGCCTTGAGCTCGGCGATGACGTCGCGAAGGTTGCTCGCCGGAAAATCCGGGCGCGCGACCAGGATCAGGCCGGCGCTGCCGATCATCGAGATCATGCGGAAATCGTTGACCGAGTTGTAGGGCAGCGATTTGTACATCACCGGCGTGATGACGTGCGCATTGCTCATCATCAGCGCCAGATAGCCGTCCTTCGGCGCCTTCGCGACCGCATTGGCGGCGATGATGCCGCCGGCGCTGACGCGGTTCTCCACCACCACCGGCTGCCCCAGGATTTCGCCCAGCGGATCGGCGACGATGCGGGCGGCGATGTCGGTGCCGCCGCCGGCGCCGAACCCGACCAGAAGGTGGATCGGCCGCGCCGGCCAGTCCTGCGCTTGCGCCGCGGACGCGCAGCCAAACGCTGCGGCCAATATCGCGAGGCACGTCACCATGATGGGCCGACAAGCCATTCGATTCTCCCCCGCTGGAACAGGCGAAGCTAACAGATCGCGGCTGCGACGGAAGCCGCAGGCTGACTGCATTTTGGGGGTCTGGCAGTCATCCCGGAAGTGTGACTATCTGCACCAGACCGATCGAGGATTAGGCCATGCCGATTCGATTTGTCCGGCTGCCGCGAATTGTCCGAGCCCAAATCAGGCGTCAGCAATGAAAGCCCCGGCGCTCGATCCGTTCGCAAAAGTGCGCACCGCCACCAACGCGCATCGCGCCAAGCACGGCTGCGGCGCCTATCCGTACGACAACGGCCCATTGCTCAGCACGCTTGCGGCGGCGGCGAATGCGCGCCGGATTCTGGAATTGGGGACGGCACTCGGCTACACGGCGCTGTCGTTCGCGCATGGTGCGCCGGACGCGACCGTCGACACCATCGAGCGCGAGCCGGAGCACGTGCAGCTTGCGCGCGACAACATTGCGGCCGCCGCCATGGATCATCGTATCACCGTGCACGAGGGCGATTTCGCCAAGGTGCTGCCGACGCTCGATCCCGGCTACGACGTCGCCTTCTTCGACGGCCACACGCCGATGCCGGCGCTGCACAAGGAGCTGCGCGATCTGCTGCGCACCGGCGGCACGCTGATTACCGCCAACCTCAACCATGGCGGCACGGCCGATGCCGTGCGCAAGGCGCTGTTCGACGGCAAATCCTGGCGCAGTGCGCTGATCGACGAGGACGGTGAGACGGCGATCAGCGTCAAGTTGTAGGTCACCCGAAACAAGGGACAAATCCATGTCGCTGCGAATGATCCTGCTGCCGCTGTTCGTCGAGGTCGTGCTGACCTTCGCACTGCTGTTCTGGATGGCCGGGCTGCGCGGCGGCGCGCTCAAGCGCGGCGAGGTGCGCTACGACGACATCGCGTTGCGCGAGCCGAACTGGCCGCGCAGCACGCTCGCAGTCGCCAACTCGTTTCACAACCAGCTCGAACTTCCGATCCTGTTCTACGTGCTCACGATCCTCGCCTACGTCACGCACCACGCCGGGCTCGCCTTCGTGCTGCTGGCCTGGGTGTTTGTGGTGTTGCGGGTGATGCAGGCGGGCGTCCACGTCACCAACAACAAGGTCCCGCTGCGCGGCGCGTTCTTCGGCGCGTCGGCGCTCGTGCTGGCGATCATGTGGCTGATGTACATGATCGAAATCATCCTCGGGATCTGAGGCAACGACCATGCCGCTCGATTTTTGTCATCCCACCGCGCCGCACAAGAAGCTCAGGCTGCCGGAATGGTACGTCTCCAGCCTGATGATGGACCGCGCGCTCGACGCGATCTGCCGCCGCGTGAAGAAATTCGACCGCAAGCACGACATTCCCTATCTCGCCGGCTACAGCCAGGACGGCAAGACCATCTACATCGACCGCCACATGCCGGCGTCGTTCAAATATCGCGGGCCGCACCATCGACACCGACCGCTTCCTCATCCTCCACGAGGAGGTGGAAAAGACGCTGATCGACCAGCTTGGCCTGCATTACCTGCACGCGCACCAGATCGCGACGCGCGCCGAGCAGGCGGCCGTGCGCGCGGCCGACATCACCTGGCGCGACTACGACCGCTTCATGCAGAAATACGTCAAGACCATCGGCGACGAGCGCCTCACCAAGGTGCCGCCCGACCTCGACACCAAGCCGTATCGCGACGAGCACGACGACGATCTGCTGCGGCGGATGATCGAATGTGTCGACAAGGGCGAGGTGCCGAAGGATTTCCGCGGCCGGCAACTGCGCGAGGCCGCGCGCGACCTTCGCAAGCAGGTCCGCGCCCACGACACGCACGGCGCCGCATCGCGCCGCCGCCATCAAGCGCAAGCGCGCCAAGAGCGGCAAGAAATGACGGCTTGCCGTCACCATATGACCCTTCATGACGCCTCCCGCCCGCCTGTCCGCCGCAATTGAAGTCCTTGCCGATATCGAGGCGCGGCCGCGGCCGGCGGGCGATACGCTCAAGGATTGGGGGCTCTCGCACCGCTTCGCCGGTTCCGGCGACCGCGCCGCCATCGCCGGGCTCGTCTATGACACGCTGCGCCGCAAAAGCTCGTCAGCCTGGCTCATGGGCGAGGCGACGCCGCGCGCGGCGCTGCTCGGGATGCTTCGGCGCGAACGCGGTCTTGATGCCGATGCCATCGCGCGGCTGTGCGATGGCGGACGCTTTGCGCCGGAATCGCTGACCGAGCAGGAGACCACGGCGCTCTCGTCCAATTCGCTCGGCGGCGCGCCGGCGCATGTCGCGGGTGATTATCCGGAATGGCTCGATCCGCACTTTGCGCAGGTGTTCGGCGACGAGCGGGCGGACGAGGGCGCGGCGCTCGCGAGCCGCGCGCCGCTCGATCTGCGCGTCAATACGCTCAAGGCCGCGCCCGAGGCCGCCGCGGACGCGCTTTCGCATCTCGCGGTCGAACCGGCGCGCTGGTCGCCTTCTGGCCTGCGCATCCGTCTCGGCGCCGATGCCAAAAATCCGGCGCTTCATGCCGAGCCCGCCTTCCGCAAGGGTTTTGTTGAAATCCAGGACGAGGGCTCGCAGCTTGCGGCGCTGCTCGCCGGCGCAAAGCCCGGCGAGCAGGTCGTCGATCTCTGCGCCGGCGCTGGCGGCAAGACGCTGGCGCTCGCGGCGGCGATGGAGAACCACGGCCAGATCTACGCCACCGACACCGACAAGCGCCGCCTGGTGCCGATCCACGAGCGCATCGAGCGCGCCGGCGCGCGCAACATCCAGGTCCGCACGCCAAAGGGCGAGGCCGACGTGCTCGCCGATCTCGCCGGCCGTGCCGACCTCGTGCTGATCGATGCGCCGTGCACCGGCACCGGCACCTGGCGCCGCAGTCCCGACGCCAAATGGCGCATCCGCCCCGGCGCGCTCGACGAGCGCCTCAAGCGTCAGGAAGCCGCGCTTGAGCGCGCCGTGCCGCTGGTCAAGCCGGGCGGCCGCATCGCCTATGTCACCTGCTCGGTGCTGGAGGAGGAAAATGGCGCCCAGGTGCGCGGCTTCGCCGGCCGCCACCCGGATTTTTCCGTGGAAAAGCCCGCCGAGGTGGCGCAGGCGCTGGGCGAGCGCGCGTATCTTTTCGCCAAGGCGGTGCTTATGTCCGGCGAGGGTCTGCTGATGACACCGCGCCGGACCGACACCGACGGGTTTTTCGTCAGCCTGCTGCGGCGCTCTGCATGAACTCAAGGCAACATCTCGACACGACCCCTCCTGACCCTGCCCCGCTAGCGGGGGAGGGACGGGAGGGGTAGAACCCGCCATGGCACCCCAGGATTCGTCCCACGACAAGATTCTCATCGTCGATTTCGGCTCGCAGGTGACCCAGCTCATCGCGCGGCGCGTGCGCGAGGAGGGCGTCTATAGCGAGATCGTGCCGTTCCAGAAGGCCGAAGCCGCGTTCCGCGAGATGAAGCCGAAAGGCGTCATCCTCTCCGGCGGTCCCGCCTCCGTGCTCGACAAGGACGCGCCGCTCGCGCCCAAGGCGATCTACGACGCCGGCGTGCCGGTGCTCGGCATCTGCTACGGCGAGCAGGCCATGGCGCACCAGCTCGGCGGCAAGGTCGAGGGCGGCCATCACCGCGAGTTCGGCCGCGCCGAAGTCGAAGTGACCGAGGACTCGCCGCTCTTCCACGGCGTCTGGCAAAAGGGCCAGAAATATCCGGTGTGGATGAGCCACGGCGACCGCGTGACGAAATTGCCGGACGGCTTTCGCGTGCTCGGCACATCGGCCAACGCGCCGATCGCCATGATCGGCGACGACAAGCGCAAATTCTACGCCACCCAGTTCCATCTCGAAGTCGTGCACACGCCGCACGGCGCGGCGATCCTGCGCAATTTCGTGCGCAAGATCGTCGGCGCGCGCGGCGACTGGACCATGCGCGCGTTCAAGGACGAGGCGATCGAGAAAATCCGCAAGCAGGTCGGCAAGGGCAGGGTGATCTGCGGCCTGTCCGGCGGCGTCGATTCCGCCGTCGCCGCCGTGCTGATCCACGAGGCGATCGGCGACCAGCTCACCTGCGTGTTCGTCGACCACGGCCTGCTGCGGCTCGCCGAAGGCGAGAAAGTCGCGGCGCTGTTCCGCGGCCACTACAACATCCCGCTGGTGCACGTGAATGCAGCGGACGATTTCCTCAAGGCGCTTGCCGGCGTCGACGACCCGGAGGTCAAGCGCAAGACCATCGGCAAACTGTTCATCGACGTGTTCGAGGCCGAGGCGAAGAAGATCGGCGGCGCGGAGTTCCTCGCGCAAGGCACGCTCTATCCCGACGTGATCGAGAGCGTGTCGTTCACCGGCGGCCCTTCGGTGACGATCAAGTCGCACCACAACGTCGGCGGCCTGCCGGCGCGCATGAACATGAAGCTGGTCGAGCCGCTGCGCGAATTGTTCAAGGACGAGGTGCGCGCGCTCGGCCGCGAACTCGGCCTGCCCGACGTGTTCGTCGGCCGCCATCCGTTCCCCGGCCCCGGCCTCGCGATCCGCTGCCCCGGCGAGATCACGCACGAAAAGCTCGACATCCTGCGGCTCGCCGACGACATCTTCATCGAGGAAATCCGCCGCGCCGGCCTCTACGACGACATCTGGCAGGCGTTCGCGGTGCTGCTGCCGGTGAAGACCGTCGGCGTGATGGGCGATTTCCGCACCTACGAATTCGTCGTCGGCCTGCGCGCCGTGACTTCGACCGACGGCATGACGGCGGACTTCTATCCCTTCGACATGAAATTCATCGGCCACGTCGCGACGCGCATCATCAACGAGGTGAAGGGCGTCAACCGCGTGGTGTACGACGTGACCTCGAAGCCGCCGGGGACGATCGAGTGGGAGTGAGGTGGCGTGCCGCAGGGTAGAATGGAATAGATTAGAAGGTTGGAGGCTGCTGTTACATGGTGATAGGCGGCGATAGCACGTGTCCCTGAGCGCGCTTCGGGGTGCCGCCGGTCCGCAGTACAGGGAGATGGTTTAACCGGTGGGTCGCCGACCCTAATGATGCGTCATGTACGACCTACGACCTACAATCAGCATCAGGATGGTCATGACGAAAGTTCGCGTCGCGGGTTTTTCACTTTCGATCGATGGTTTCGGTGCCGGCTCCGACCAGAGCCTCAACGATCCACTTGGCAAACGGGGCATGGAGCTGCACCAGTGGCTCTTCGGGACCAAGATGTTCCGGGCGATGATCGGCGAGGGCGGTGGATCGGAGGGGATCGATGGGGACTTTGCCACGCGGTCTATGACCGGGTTTGGTGCCTTCATCCTCGGGCGCAACATGTTCGGGCCCGTTCGTGGCGATTGGCCCGACGAATTGTGGAAAGGCTGGTGGGGCGATGATCCGCCTTACCACGCGCCGACCTTTATCCTCACTCATTACCCCCGTGCTCCGATCGTGATGGAAGGGGGCACGACTTTTCACTTCGTCACGAACGGAATTGTGTCCGCGCTAAAGGAAGCAAAGTCCGTGGCCGGCGGAAAAGACGTCAAGATCGGCGGCGGCATCTCCACGGTGCGGCAATATCTTACGGCTGGACTGATCGACGAGATGCACTTGGCAATCGCGCCGGTCGTGCTGGGCGCTGGTGAAGCGATGTTCGCCGGGCTCGATCTGCCGGCACTCGGCTTCCACGTAACAGAGCGTGCCACAAGCGAGTTCGCGATGCATATCGTGCTCGGTAGGTAGGACTTCCGCGGAGCAAAGTGAGCTGGCGGACGTATCATCCCCTGACGAAGGAAGCTTCGACATGAGATCAAGGCGTTATCATGCCTCAAAATGATCGGCGGGAGTGAGGGCTTTGGCGATTACCATCTACGGCATCAAGAACTGCGACACCATGAAGAAGGCCCGCGCGTGGCTCGACAAGCACGGCGTCACATACGCGTTCCATGATTACAAGACAGCCGGCATCGAGCGCGAGCGGCTGGAAGGCTGGAGCAAGAAGGTCGGCTGGGAGACGCTGCTCAATCGCGCCGGCACGACCTTCCGCAAGCTGCCGGACAAGGACAAGAACGGGCTCGACGCGAAGAAGGCCGTGGCGCTGATGCTGGCGCAGCCGTCCATGATCAAGCGGCCGGTGCTCGATCTCGGCGGCGGCAAATTGCTGGTCGGCTTCAAGCCTGACGATTACGCACAGAACGTTCGCAGCCGGCTGAACGCCCGCGGCGCGTCGGCCGGCGACGTCAGTCCTCCCCACAATTCCCGGCTCGCGATCCGCGCGCCTTCGGCGAGGCTCGCAAGCTTCGCCCACATCACCTGCGGGTGGACGCGCTGGATGGTCTCGGCCTGGGCGAAGCCGCAATCGGTGCCGGCGATGACGTTCTCGCGCCCGACAAGCCTGGCGAAGGTGACGATGCGATCGGCGACCACGCGCGGATGCTCGACGGTCGTGGTGTGGTGGGTGACGACGCCGGGGATCAGGATTTTTCCCGGCGGCAGCTTGACCTTCTCCCAGACCCGCCATTCGTGCTCGTGGCGGACATTGGCCGCCTCGATCGAGTAGGCGCCCGCGCGCACCTTCAGCACGAGGTCGACGATGTCCTCAAGCGCGGCGTCGGCGACGTGCGGCACGTGCCAGCTGCCGAAGCAGATGTGGTAGCGGATGCGGTCCTCAGGGATTCCGGCGAGCGCGCGGTTGAGCGCCTCGACCCGCAGCTCGGCCCAGTCGCGGTAGCGCTGCGGGCTCTGCTCGACCAGATGGTCGTACATGTTGGCGAGCACCGCGTCGTCGACCTGCAGCACGGCGCCGGACTGGTGGATCGCCAGGTATTCTTCGCGCAGCCCGTCGGCGATCGCGAAGACGTAGTCGCGCTCGTCGGCATAATGCTCGTTGCGCGCGTCGTAGCCGACGCTTGCCGGCGCAACCGCCGTGAGGAAAACCTCCGCGACATTGGCCTGCGCCGCCGCCGCCTTGAGATTGTCGAGGTCGCGCCGCACCGCGGCGTGGCCGCGATAGGTGATGGCGGCGTTGCAGGCGTGGCCCGGCGTGCCGGAAACGCCGCGCGGGAATTCGGCGGCCATGAACTCGGCGAAGCGGATGCGGTCGCGGCCGAGCCAGACCGCGGGGTAGAGCGTGTCCGGCCGCGGCTCGAAGCCGCTCAGCCGCTCCAGCATGTAGTTGGCCCAGCCCGGACTTGCCGAACTCGCCATCATTGACGATGTCGATGCCGGTCGCGGCCTGCTGTGCCACCACGTCCACGACGGCGCGCGCAAGCACCGTCTCGTAGTGCTCCCGGCGCGCCGGATCGTGCGCGGCCTCAAGCAGCGGTTTCGGCCGGATCAGGCTGCCGACATGGGTCGTCAGGATGCGATGTTCGCTGCGCTGCATCGGCAGCGCCGCTTAGTAGCCGGAATTGTATTGCGCGGCGGTGCTGCGCAGATCAGTCGAGGATCGGTTCGGGATCGAGCCCAGCCTTGCGCACTGCGTCCTCCCAGCCGGCGACCACCGGCTCGGCGGACTTGCGCCATGCGGCCAGCTGCTCCGCCGTCAACGGATAGACTTCGTGGCTCGGGCATGGCCTTGATCTTGTCGCGCCCGCCGGATTCGAAGTCCGCCCAGGGCGAGGCGATCTTGAGCGCCCATTCGCTGGTGCAGTGCTCGTCCATCACCTTCTTTTGCGCCGCCGACATGGCAGCGTACTTGTCCTTGTTGAGGACCCAGACCTGCTCGGACACGTAGATCGGCGAGTCGATATGGTATTTCGTCACCTTGTCGATGCCGAACAGCAGCAGCGAGCCCCACGGCGAGCCCGCCGCGTCGGCGACGCCCTTCTCCATCACTTCGCGGATTTCGGGCGCGGCGGCCTGCACGTTGACGGCGCCGAGGAGCCGCATCCATTGCGCGATCACGGCGTTCGGCGGACGGACCTTGAGCCCCGAAACCTCGGTCGGGTCCGCGACCTTCCTGCGCGCGAAGTGGAACGTGCCGGGATCGTGCGCGAACATCAGGCAGTAATGCACGTCCTTCATGTCGCGCTCGGCGTAGTGGCGATACCAGGCATCGAGCGCGGCGCTGCCCTGCTTGGCATTGGAAAAGAGGAACGGCAGTTCGACGGCCGCGACCACCGGAAAACGTCCCGGCTCGTAGCCCGGATTGACGTGGGCGATGTCGGCAATGCCGTCGCGCGCCATGTTGTAGTGGTCGAAGGCCTTGCCGAGCTGCTGGGCCGGGAAGATCGAAATCTTGATCGTTCCGTTCGAGGCCTTGTTGATCGAGTCGGCCCACGCCACCGCGGCCGGGTGCATGGGATGTTGGGCCGGGACCCAATGCGAGAATTTCAGCTCCACCGTCTTGTCCTGCGCAAATGCAGGAGCGGCCGTCGCAATGCCGAGTGCGAGCGCGAGCGTCGTGCAACGCGTATTCATGAAGCCCTCCCCAGATCCGGCATTGCATCGGCCGGCTTTGCATTGCGTGGAGCGTGTATACAATCGCCCGCCGTGTCAACGCGCGTCGATGCGGCGCGCATCGGCCGGTTCGGCGTGCAGGCCGCCACGGGTTTGGTAGTGCTCACCTTAGATTTTGATATGAGGAGCCGTTCATGGAAATCAGTCTTTCAGGCCGCTCCGCCATCGTCACCGGCGGCAGCAAGGGCCTCGGCTTCGCGGTGGCGACGCAGTTCGCCCGATCCGGCGCCGATGTCGCGATCTTCGCGCGCGGGCGCGAGGCGCTAGACGAGGCGGTGAAGGCGATCAAGGCGCAGGCCAAGGGCAAGGTGATCGGCGTTGTCGCCGATGTCGGCGTCGCGGCCGACATCGATCGCGCCTATGGCGAGGCGATGAAGGCGCTCGGCAAGGTCGACATCCTCGTCAACAACGCCGGCACCTCGCGCGCCATGACATTCGACAAATTGACCGACGACATCCTGCGCGACGATCTCGAACAAAAACTGTTCGCCGCCGTCCGGCTGATCCGGCTTGCGTCGCCGCAGATGAAGGAACGGCGCTGGGGCCGCATCATCAACGTGCTCAACATCGGCGCCAAGGCGGCGCGCGGCGGCAGCGCGCCGACGTCGATCTCGCGCGCCGCCGGCATGGCGCTCACCAAGGCGCTGTCGCACGAATTCGGCCCGCACAACGTTCTGGTGAATGCCATGCTGGTCGGCTTCATCGAGGCCGATCAACACGTCCAGTCGGCGAAGAAGGCGAACATTCCGCTCGCCGATTACATCAAGGCGCGGGCGGGAGAAATTCCGCTCGGCCGCATCGGCAAGGCGGACGAATTCGCCAACCTCGCCTGTTTCCTGGTGTCGGACGCCGGTTCCTACATCACCGGCTCGGCGATCAACGTCGACGGTGGACGTTCGCCTGTCGTGTGATTTTTTAACGCCGTGTTTATGCGCGCATCGGGCTTGCGAGGCGCCCAAGATTACGGGTTCCTTAACTGCACATTAATCCTGAAGCGATCGCCTTGTTCTCGCCATCGGACGATCTCTTTTTAATCAAACTGGAACGGCTTGGTGTTCGCGGGCGACGGATCTTTTGGGCGAGTCCTGTGGGGGGCGATCCTGGAGGTCGGATATGACGTTACGTCCGCTGTTCGGCGGCATGGGGATTGCCGCTTGCGTTGCTGTTCGCGCCGTTGACTGTTCTCGCCGCCGATCTGCCGCCGCGCGCGGCGCCGGCGCCATACGTGCCTGCCGCCTATGCGCCGACGGTCTATAACTGGACCGGCTTCTATATCGGCGGTCACGCCGGCGGCGGCTTTGCCAATTCGTCGTGGAGCGATCCGTTCACGGGCGCGAGCAACAGCTTCAACAAATCCGGCTTTCTCGGCGGCGGCCAGGTCGGCGCCAACGTCCAGTTCAACGCGCTCGTGCTCGGCGCCGAAGGCGACTTCACCTGGACCGGGCTCAAAGGCTCCAGCACCGATTCGATCGGCAATGCGATCAACACCAACACCAATTGGACCTCGACCATCACCGGCCGCGTCGGCGTCGCCTTCGACCGCCTGCTGGCCTACGGCAAAGGCGGCGTCGCCTTCGCGCAGGACCAGAGCAGCCTGACCGATCTCGGCGGCAACACCGCCAGCACCACATTGACGCGCACCGGCTGGACGGCCGGCGGCGGCCTCGAATACGCGCTCGACAATCACTGGTCGGCGCGCGTCGAGTACGACTATCTCGGCTTCGGCTCGCAGCCGCTGAACTTCACCACCCCCGTGCTCGGGCCCGTCACTTCCAACGCCACGCTCAACGTTCAGGAGGTCAAGGCGGGGATCAATTTCCGCTTCGGGCCGTAATACCTGCGTTTCCCGCCACGCGGGCTCCTCGCGGCGCTGCGGATAGGTGTATAGAATCGACCCCGAGCATCTGCCCGGGGAGATTCGATGCGCACGTTGCTGCTGCCGCTGAGCGCGCGGTTCATTGTCTTTACGGGCTGCGTGGTGATCGCCGCGCTGCTGCTGGCCGAATATATTCACCGGCCATCGTCGCCGGTCGTGGCGGTTCTGCTCGCGGTGTTCGGCGCGCTGGTCGTTGTCGGCACCTACGATTTGTTCCAGACCCGCCACGCGGTGCTGCGCAATTATCCGCTCACGGCCCACATCCGCTTCATCCTCGAAGAAATCCGCCCGGAAATCCGCCAGTATTTTCTCGAAAGCGAGAAGGACGGCACGCCGTTTTCCCGCGACAAGCGCGCCATCGTCTACCAGCGCGCCAAGCACGCCTTGGACAAGCGCCCGTTCGGCACGCAGAACGACGTCTATGCCTCGGGCTACGAGTGGCTGCACCATTCGATTGCGACCAAGCCGGTCGCCACGGAGGATTTCCGCGTCGTCGTCGGCGGGCCGGACTGCATCCGGCCGTATTCGGCCTCGATCTTCAACATCTCCGCCATGAGCTTTGGCGCGCTCAGCCCGAATGCCATTCGCGCGCTCAACATCGGCGCCAAAAAGGGAAACTTTGCCCACGATACAGGGGAGGGCGGCTACAGCTCTCATCACCGCGAATTCGGCGGCGACATCATCTGGGAAATCGGCTCGGGCTATTTCAGCTGCCGCAACGAGGACGGCACCTTTTGCGCGGAAAAATTCGAGGAGCGGGCGCAGAACGACCAGATCAAGATGGTCGAGCTCAAGCTCAGCCAGGGCGCCAAGCCCGGCCATGGCGGCGTGCTGCCGGCCCCGAAGGTGAATTCCGAGATCGCTGCGGTGCGCGGCGTGCCGATGGGCGTCGAGTGCATTTCGCCGTCGCGCCATTCGGCGTTTGCGACGCCGATCGAGATGATGCATTTCATCGCCACGATGCGGCGGCTCTCGGGCGGCAAGCCGGCGGGCTTCAAGCTCTGCATCGGCCACCCGTGGGAATTCCTGGCGATCTGCAAGGCGATGCTGGAGACGGGGATTTACCCGGACTTCATCGTGGTCGACGGCAAGGAGGGCGGCACCGGCGCGGCGCCGCTCGAATTCGTCGATCATCTCGGCATGCCGATGCGCGAGGGCCTCAACTTCGTGCACAACGCGCTGATCGGCATCAACGCGCGCGAGCGCATAAAACTCGGCGCCAGCGGCAAGATCGTCACCGCCTTCGACATCGCGCGCGCCATGGCGCTCGGCGCCAACTGGTGCAACTCGGCGCGCGGCTTCATGTTCGCGCTCGGCTGCATCCAGTCGCAGTCCTGCCACACCGACCTGTGCCCGACCGGCGTCGCCACCCAGGACGCTACGCGCCATCGCGCGCTGGTCGTTCCCGACAAGGCCGAACGCGTTTTCAATTTCCATACCGCGACGCTGGTGTCGCTCGCCGAGCTCGTCGCCGCCGCCGGCCTCGATCATCCCGGTGATTTTCGCGCCGCGCATATTTCGCGGCGTGTTTCGCCGCACGAGGTGATGAGTTTTGCCGAGCTTTATCCGGCGTTGCAGCCCGGCGAATTGCTCGCCGGCACCGACGACAAGCGCTATCGCCACGCCTGGGCGATGGCAAGCGCCGCAACGTTCAGCGCAGCGGCGACATAGTCGTCATTTGGCCGCCGGGAACGGCTCGACATAATTGTCGCCGGTTCTGCCGGAATAGACGGCCCGCCTGCCGGCCAGCGAGACAATATAGTCCACGCACCCCGCCGCCACGATGCGGTCGCAGAACTCCATGTAGCCGATCGTCTGCCCCTGGATCGCCCTGACTGCGGCCGCTACGCCCGCCGCTGAGAAGGCTTGCGCGGGTTTGCCCGACGCGGCGACTGCCGCCACGACGTGAGAATCGCCGTTCGGCATGTAGTAGGTCTTTTCGGCGCGGCACATGTCGGTGTGGTAGCGCTCGACGCCGGCGGCCATCAGCTTCATCACGACTTGCGGGAATGTCAGCGTGCCGTCGTCGGAGCCCTTGGTGCATTCCTCCATGACATTTTTCACATGTGCGTCCATGAGTGTCTCCTGTACCTGGTTCGAGGTCGGCGCTGCCACGCCCTAACTTTCGCTTTTTGAATCCGGCGTTGCGGATAGGACCCGCAGTATCTTCGCGATCGCCTTCCACGTCAGATTTTTCGCGGTGACCAGCGTGGGATTGTCCAGCTCCGCCAAGGTTCCGGTTCTGTTGTTGCAACCCTCGACCAGACGCGAAATCTTGATTTCACCATCGGTGTAATAGGCGTCGCCTTCGCCGTTATGGCCATTGATGGTGGGGCCGATGCCGGTGACCTCGTAGAGCGCTTCGACCACCTTGGCGTTGCGAAGGTCTCCGGTGAGCTGGTCGCGTTCGGCATCGATATCGGGTGCGATATGATGCGTGATCTGTCCGTCGTCGCGGCTGAATCCGACGCCGCGGTCGAAGGTCGCCGCGCCAAGCCAGACGGCTCGTCCTTCCTGCCCGCGATCGAGCACCATCCAGAACCGGACGTGGCTGCGCCGGTCCGCGCTGGTCCCGGCCGGCTTCTCGAACGCAAGGTCTTCACGCCTGTCCTGAAAATACAGGCTGCTCACCGGCGCATCGCGATAAGGCCGGTCGAGCAGCACGCTGCCGACGATCTCGATGCTCGAACGCAGCGTGATCGGATCGGCCGGATACCACGCCGCGGCATGCATGGCGCAGAGAACGTCCGCCTTCGACCCGACCAGGCCGACGTTGATCGGGTCGCCCGGAATTCCTGCGCGCGTGTGGGTGACCATGGTGATGCCGGACAGCCCCTTTTGATGTTCGTAATGGGTCCACGCCAGGGGCAGGACGAAATAAGCCAACACGCCATAGAAGCCGATGATCGCGGCGGCGAAGGCCAGCGCAAGTCTCAATCTCACATGGGCGGCCAGACGCATTTGACGACGCCTTGCAGATATCTTGCGCACGATTGGAATCCAGGGGCAAAGCTAA
This sequence comes from uncultured Alphaproteobacteria bacterium, assembly GCA_963730645.1. Taxonomy (GTDB): domain Bacteria; phylum Pseudomonadota; class Alphaproteobacteria; order Rhizobiales; family Xanthobacteraceae; genus BOG-931. The sequence goes on from CAVSSN010000002.1 coordinate 349,226, forward strand.
TTCAAGCCGGCGCGGCGGAAGCCGTCCAGATAGTGCTCGCGCTCGGCGTCCAGCCTGATCGGCATCTGGCTTGCGATCCAGGCGAGCGAAATATTGGGCTGCGCTCGGCGCAGCTCCTTCAGCGCAGCCTTGGCGACATCGTCGCGCCCCGCCATGCCCGCGGCGGCCGTCAGAACCCGGTGGGCGCCGACAAAATCTCCGCGAAGCCTGATCCCCTCGCGCGCAAGCCGCATCGCCTCGTCGTAGTTGCGGCCGATGTACTGGGCATAGGCGTCAATGCCGTAATAGATCGCCGAGAACGGATCGCGCGGGCTGAGCCGCAGCGCGCGGCGCGCGGCGAGGTCCGCTTCCTCCCAGCGACCGCAATACGACAGCGTCGAGGCCGTAATAGCCCTGAGCCAGCGAAAAGTTCGGGATTGAGCCGCAGCGCCAGCTCGAATTCGGCCAGCGAGTCGTCGAAGCGCCGCGTCGAACAAATACACGCTGCCCAGTGCGTAGTGCGCCCACGGGTCCTCGCTGTCGGCGTGGATCGCCGCCTGCGCCGCGCGTTCGGCCATCGGCGCCACCGTCGCCATGTCCGCCCAGCCCATGTGGGCGCTGAACGTGTGGCTGGCAGCGAGCACGCCGTGCGCCTGGCCGTAGTTCGGATCGATCGCGGTCGCCTTCTCGAGCAGCGCCTGTGCGACCACATTGTCCTGCCGCGTGACCCGCCAGTAATGCGACAGCGCCCGCATCACCAGGTCCCATGCGTCCATGCTGTCAGGCGGCTTGCGCTGGGCGCGAAAATTTTCCGCGGCGTAGAGCTGCGGCTCGATCGCGGCGACGATGGCTTCGGTGATCTCGTCCTGCACGGCAAACACGTCGGCAATGTCGCGATCGTAGCGCTCAGCCCAGATGTGGCTGCCGGTGGTGACATCATTGAGCTGCGCGGTGATGCGCACGCGGTCGCCACCCTTGCGCACGCTGCCCTCGACGACGTAGCCGACGCCGAGTTCCTCGGCGACCTGCTTCATGTGGACGGACTTGCCCTTGTAGGTGAACGACGAGTTGCGCGCGATGACGAAGAACCAGCGCAGCTTCGACAGCGCGGTGATGATGTCCTCGCTGATGCCGTCGGAAAAATACTCCTGCTCCGGATCGCCGCTCATGTTGGTGAACGGAAGCACGGCGATGGCCGGGCGGTCGGGCAGCTGCAGCGGCGACCGCGCGGCGTCGCGAATTTCATCCGGCGGAGAAGTGGTACCATGTTCCGCCGAGGCGCCGTTTGATTGCGTGCGCACGTCGCCGACGAAGCGCAGGCCTTTGCGCGCGATGGTGCGGATCAGCTTCTGGTCCTTGCCGTTGTCGCCGACGGCCTTGCGCGCGGCGTTGATGCGGCTGGTCAGCGTCGAATCCGACACGATCCGGCCGCCCCAGACGGCAGCGGTAAGATCGTCCTTACTCACCACGCGGTCCCGGTTTTCCACCAGGAAAACCAGCAAATCGAACACTTGCGGTTCGACCGCAACAGGCTCGCAGCCGCGTCGCAGCTCGCGACGATCAGTATCAAGCGTATGATCGGAAAAGAGAATTTTCACGTCTTCGCCCCGAAGCCGAATAGCAACGCCACTCTCAGGAAATAATCAAGGCCATCTCAAGGACAAATCAGGCTGCGGACAAAGTCTTCCGGCCGCGCTGCCGGCATGGTGCGCATGATTCGATCGCCATCTGCGCGATCGTCACGAACAGGAGCAAGCCATGAAACCGATCCGCCCATTCAGGCGGCAAGCAACAATAAGACAGGACATCCGCCAACTTCGCGCCGATTCCATCGACTTCGACTTCTATCGCACGCAGGCCACCGCGCTTCGCGGCCAGGCGATGCGCGACGCTGCCACGCGGAAGGTCGCGTTGGCGGGCATTGTGGCGATTGTCGGCGTACTCGCCGTCGGATTCCTCGCCGCGGCGGTGAATGTGCGCGCCGCCAACAACCATGCGGCGCTGACGCAGACCCGTGCGGCGCCAATCCGCTGATCGCAAAACGTAACAACTATACGCAGAACACAGGAGAATCCCATGAGCCGGTTCATCGCCTTTCTTTATGGACTCGCAGCCTATTTCGCCTTCTTCGTCACCATCTGTTACGCCGTCGGCTTCGTCTCCGACCTCGTCGTGCCAAAGAGCATCGACACCGGAACGATCGTGCCGATGACGGAAGCGGTCATCGTCAACCTTCTGCTGATGTCGGTGTTCGCGCTCCAGCACAGCGTGATGGCGCGCAAGCCGTTCAAGCAATGGTGGACGCAGTTCGTCCCGAAGTCGGTCGAGCGCAGCACCTATGTGCTGCTGTCGAGCCTGGCGCTCATGCTGCTGTTCTGGCAATGGCGTCCGATGCCGGCGGTGATCTGGCAGATCGACAATCCGCAGATCGCCATGGCGGTGCTCGTGCTGTCGTTCGTCGGCTGGCTGACCGTGCTGACCTCGACGTTCCTGGTCAACCACTTCGAGCTGTTCGGACTGCATCAGGTCGCCAACAATCTCGCCGGCCGCGAGATGCCGGCGCCGCGTTTCCGCACGCCGCTGCTTTACAAGTTCGTGCGGCACCCGATCTATCTCGGCTTCATCATCGCATTCTGGGCGGCGCCGACGATGACGCAAGGGCACCTGCTGTTCGCGGCGGTGACCACGGCCTACATCCTCGTCGGCATCATGCTGGAAGAGCGCGACCTGATCGATCTGTTCGGCGACGAATACCGCCGCTACAGGGAGCGTGTGTCGATGCTGGTGCCGTGGCGCAAGTCGGCCACGTCGGCGCAGATGCCCCGAACCGATATTCGCACGTCGCCGTAATCGACACGTCGCGTCCTGTTCGCAGGACGCGACGCCCATTTCGCTCGTTCAATGCAACATCGGATGGTCAGCTTGCATTCGCCGGCGGACCGATCACAAAAATCAGGAGGTTTGTTATGTCACACTTTGGAAGCTGCTTTTGCGGCGCAGTCAAAATTGAGGTTACGGGCTCACCGAAGGCCATGGGCTATTGCCATTGCCGGTCCTGCCGTTCGTGGTCCGCAGCGCCTGTGAATGCCTTCAGTCTCTGGAGTCCGGAGGCGGTGCGGATCACGGCCGGAGCCGAACACGTCGCGACGTTCCAGAAGACCAAGTTCAGCCAGCGTCAGTATTGCAAGAAGTGCGGCGGGCACCTGATGAACAATCATCCGTTGTGGGGCGTGGTCGACGTTTATGCGGCAACGATCCCGACCCTCAATTTCACCGCCGGCCTTCACGTCAATTACGCGGAGACGGTGCTGCCCATGCGAGACGGCCTGCCCAAGTTCAAAGACTTCCCGGCCGACTTCGGTGGATCCGGCGACGTCATGGCGGCATAACGCCGGTTCGCTTCGACGACGCCCGGCTCATTGCCATTCGCGTGGCGTTTTCATCGAAACGCCACGCGAAAATCTTTGTCGAATGCGTGAGGTCATCCGCATCAGGCCCCTCGGCGGGGGCACAAAACAGCCGGAACCTTTGCCCAGTTTTCGCCATCACGGGCGATCAGATTCTGCGTGCGGTGGGTGCAAGTCATCTTCAGGTGAAATCCCGGCCGGGCGGCAGATCGATGCCGGCATGTCGGGAAGGGGGACACCAAGATGCGGTCATGGGGCAGCGTCAAGCTTTTGCAATTCGTTTCCGGTCTGCGGGCTGATCCACCTGCATGGCGTCGCTGTTGCCGGAGCACTGCTGGTTTGCTTCGCAGTCGTTTTGAATGTTGGCCCCTTCGGCAAAACATCCAAACGGGACGTTATAAACACGAATGCGATAGCTTACGCGCAAGATGCGCGCGATCTGTTCCGGCGCGCGGTCGCAATAAAGTCATCAGGCTCGACCGCAATCGCCGGGCCCCAAACCGGTGCGGGCGTTCAACCTGTCCGCCTCCAATCGGCCGTGGCACCGATGAACCTCTCCGAGCGATTCACGCCTTTGGGAGAAATCGCACCGGCTAACGATGCCGCCGTTGCGCGCGCTGCTCAACCCGTCAAGACCGGCGGAACGAGACGCCGAGCTGCAAGCCGCCAAACCGGCGCGGCAGGATGGCGCCGATCCGGCCGCACGCCCTCACGCCGCCGTCGCCGGTGTCTGGGCGCCGGATACCGGCGCCTGCTCGGTCCGCGATTTTCAAGAGGGCCTGTTGCCAACCATCATCAAGACGGATGGAGCATGGGCCGGGGAGACATTCTGCGCTTTCAAGAAACGGCAGGAAACGAAAACCGGATGGCGGGTGGTCGCGAACTGTTCGAACGAGCGCGAACACTGGACGACTGACGTCCGCCTGATCGTCAAAAACAATCGCCTGACGTGGTCGAGCAAGCGCGGCACGCAATCCTACAAGCGCTGCGCACCGGACTTTCTGATAACGGCCGCGCGGTAACGCTCTCGCGCCTGACCCCGCCTTGATGTTGCGCGCGGACGGCAGGTGCATAGCTCGCATCCTGATCCGCATCACACGCCAGCGCGCGAAGTGCTAGCATGGCTGACGTCGAGCACGCGCTCGCGCCATATCGAGGGGAGGAATCAATCATGAAAACGATCACGCTCGTCGCATCGGCGATGCTTGCACTCACGGCGTTCAGCACCACGGCGATGGCGCAGTCGCCGGCCGGCGACACGGCCTTCGAGAAGAAGAGCTACAACTACGCCGAATGGGCCAAGGGCCGCTTTTCCGAAGTCGTGACGGTCAGGAATCCCGGCAAGATCATCTATCTGGGCGGTATCGGCGCGGAAGACGAGGACAGCGCCAAGGGCGGTGTCATCCGCCATCTCGGCGATTTCGGCGCGCAGTGCCATTATGCCTGGGACAAGATCAAGCGCCTCCTGGAAAAGCACGGTGCGACGGTCGAAAATATCGACAAGGTCGTCACTTACGTCACCGACATCCGCTATTTCTTCGACGCCGGAAAATGCCGCGCCGAGGCCTACGGCGGCGCGACGCAGCCGGCCGGCACGTTTCTCGTCATCACCGCGCTCGCCTGGCCCGGAATGCTGATCGAGGTCGACGTGACGGCCAGCACGGCGAAGTAAGACCGCTCCGGCCCAGCTCAGGGCGCAAGCGTAAGCGCCTTGAGTTCCTTCCGAGCTGTGCCAAAGGTGCCGAGCTGATAGACCGATGCGCCAATCGGCGAGAACGTGAACGACGGGAATGGCTCCGCCAGCATCTTGTTTAAATAGGTTTCAGTTCCGACGCCGATCGTCACGTGCGGATTGAAATCGCTTGCCCGCCGCGACTTTGACGAAATAGGCGACGTACTCGATCAGAGATTTTTGAATGTCGCGTCCGCCTGCCTCGCTGAAGAAGGCCGCCGGTGTCCCGGTCTTCACGATGTAGGGCTTAATCGCTGCGATGAGCTCATCTTGTAGCCGATGCAGGTCGTCGGTCGGCTCGACCACAATCCCTGCGAGGCCAAACGGCTTATCCGGGATGTAGTAATACTTGAACGCCTTCAGCGTCCATGCCGTGGGCTTCTCCTTGGACATAATCGCGTTCGCCGCAGCAAATACCTTGTCGAGGTCGTCCGTGCGGACGAACTGCTGCAACATGGTGACGTGCGGGTGGTGCGTCTCATCCAGAGCAAAGCCCTTTGGGAAGGACTTTAGCAGGCGAGCGTTGGCTTCCTTTGCGCGTTGAAGCATCGTCGCGTCTGGTTCGAGCGCGATGTCGATTGCTGTTACCGGATTTTGCTGGGCGGCGGCACCTTGGGCAAACGGGAGCGCCAATGCTAGCCCGAGGCCACCGGCCGTAAAGGTTAGCCCGCGCAGATGTAGCCTACGGGCCAAAGAAGACAGTATGCTTGCCGCGACAGCAGCAAAAGTCGCTATCAGCCCCTGATGTGCCCGTTGACCGATCTTCATGACCAACTCCTTACTCTGTATGCATTGAATTCCGTCGCGATAACCACGCTCCGAAAGCCATGATGTGAGCAAGCGTTTTGCAGCCTAGGATGGTCCTTTCGTTATTGGACCAAGGGGCAGTATACATCGGACGTGGCGGGCTACTGCCACTGTACCTTGTGGGTCACAAGCTGACATGACGCGGTGAAATTGCGATGTCTGCTGTTTCCTCGACAGCGGACATAACTCCGCATTTATAAGCGCACGCCCTAATTGATCTTGATATTCGCTGCCTTGATCACGGGCGACCAGCGCGCGATGTCGGCGTCGATGCGGGCGCGGAATTGCTCCGGCGTGGTCGGGATCGGCTCCATCAATTGCGTGGTGAGCTTCTCGCGGATGGCGCGCGCCGTGATCGCCTCCGCCACTTCCTTGTTGATTTTCGCGATGATGGCGGCCGGCGTTTTCGCCGGCGCGATCAGGCCCATCCAGGCGTCGGCCTCAACGTCGATGCCTTTCTCCTTCAGCGTCGCGATGCCGGGCAGCAGCGCCGAGCGCTCCGCGGTCGAGATCGCCAGAATTTTCACGCGGCCGGTGCCGACCTGCGGCGTCACCGAGATCGCCGGCAGGCAGGCCATCTGCACGTCGCCGCGCACCAGCGCGGTCATCGCCTGCGGCGACGAGGCGTAGGGGATATGCACCATCCGCGTGCCGCTCTTGAGGGCGATCGCTTCCATGGCGAGATGCGACAGCGAACCGTTGCCGATCGAGCCGAAGTTGAATTTGCCGGGATTGAACCTGAGCAAATCCAGAAGCTCGTTGACGGTGTTGGCGCCGAGGTCGGTATTGACGGCGAGCGCGCTTGGCTGTGTCACCAGCATGGTGATGAGCGCGATGTCCTTCGCGGGATCGTACGGCAGCTTGGAGAACAAGAGCTGGTTGATGGCGAGCGGGCCGCCGATGCTGACGCCGATGGTGTAGCCGTCGGGCTCGGCCTTGGCGACCGCGTCGGTGCCGGTATTGCCGCTGGCGCCGGGCTTGTCCTCGACGATGAACGTCTGGCCGAGCTTCTGCTGCAGGTAATCGGCGATCATGCGCGCGACCAGATCGGGCGTCGATCCGGCGGCGAACGGCGAGATGATTTTGACGCTTCGCGTCGGCCAGTCCTGCGCGCCGGCGGGCAGGGAGCCCGCCAGGAATGCGACGCAGGCGAGGGCGACGACGCGTCCGATCGGTTGCCGCACGCCCGCCATCTTCCGCACCCTCATGCTGCCACCAGCGGCGCAATATGACCCAGCACCGTGAACTGCTGGTCAAGATCACGCTGTCCCAAAGTTGATCCGTCGTGGACGAGGTTTTCGGTCGGCGCGATATAGGCCTCGTAGGGGGCGAGACGGCAACGCACGACGGGCAATTGCGGAAACCGTTCCATGAACATTCGGCCGATCCTGCTGACGTCCTGCTCCGGGACATTGCTTGCGCGCATTTCATTTGCCATCACACTGGCAATTTCCGTGACGGCGATTGGAAGAAAAAGAAAATAGCGCGGGTCCTTGCCGATGTTGACGCAGATGCGGTTCATCGAACGTGTGCGCTGATCCATACTGACATCTTCCCAGGTATCGACATGAAGACCGAGATACTCTTTCAGCTTCGGGTTGATCGTCGTCGTTGCCATTTTCGCCGGATTTTTTGTCTCGCCGATCGGGAATAGTTTGTCGCCCATGGTGCAACTGCGCTGCAATGCGGGCAAAATCTTTTGCTCATAGGCGGCGAATTCGGTCCCGTCGGCCAAGGCGCTGGCGCCGTCGACCAGCTTCACGATGCTGATCGACCGCGCCATGTCCTTTGGCCGCTCCGAAGAGAACAACGAGGCGCTCTCTGCCTCGGTCGGCGGCCGCCACGGTTCACGCGGCACCAAAGCGCGCTTTTGGTATTCGGAGGAGCGCGAGTCGGTGTCGTTGATCGGGCGCGTGCCGGAACTGAGGTCGACGCGCCCGTCCTCCTCGCAATCTGCCGAAATAAAAATTTGGACGCGATGTTCGGATCGTGCGGAAATATCGAGCCAGCTGACCTCGCTATCCGCACCCGAAATCATACCGGTCCTCGTCATCTGTGCGTGTGTCGAAGCCGAATTTCTGCGCCGGCTGCTGCGTGGCGCGAATATTCGCGCTTTTCGGCCTTCCTGCAAGTCAGGTGCGGGTTGATGACGCACAGAGCCCGTCTACGTCGCCGCAACAGGCTCGCCGCATCTGCGGCTATTTCCGGTGGGCGCGCTGTCCTATCATCGGGGCAGCCCACAGGAGACCGCAACGTGCGCGCGACGACCACACTGAGGACCCTGTTCGCGGCGGGCCGCACCGTCGTCGCGCCGGGCGCGTTCGACGGGCTTTCGGCGCGGCTGGTCGAGCAGGCGGGATTTGCGGCGATCTACGCCTCGGGCGGCGCCATCGCGCGCAGCGCCGGCGTGCCCGATCTCGGGCTGATCTCGCCAAACGAGATCGTCGACCGGCTCGCCGCCATGGTCGATGTCGTCAACGTGCCGATCGTCGCCGATGCCGACACCGGCTACGGCAATGCGCTCAATGCCCAGCAGGCGGCGCGCGCCTTCGAACGCGCCGGCGTCGCGGCGTTCCATCTCGAGGATCAGACATTCCCGAAGAAGTGTGGACACTACGACGACAAGTCGCTCGTGCCGACGGCTGAGATGGTGCAAAAGCTCAAGGCGATGCGCGACGCGTTGCACGATCCCGATTTCATCGTCATCGCGCGCACCGACGCCATCGGGGTCGAGGGCTTTACCGCCGCGCATCGATCGTGCCTGCGGCCTACATGGAGGCCGGCGCCGACATGATCTTCGTCGAGGCGCCGACCTCGGAAGCGGAGATCGCCGAGATCGCGAAGCGGCTGCCGGGCTGGAAGCTCATCAACATGTTCCAGGGCGGCAAGACGCCACTCCTCCCGGTCGCCCGCCTCGAACAGCTCGGCTATCACCTCGTCATCATTCCGAGCGACACCCAGCGCGCCGCCATCAAGGCGATGCAGCGCGTGCTCGCGGCGATCGCGCGCGACGGCAGCGCCGCGGCGATGACGGCCGATATGGCGACGTTCAAGGAGCGCGAAGCCGTGATCGGCACGGCGGATTTCATCGACCGCGACAAGCGCTATGCGTCCTGAGCGCTGGCGCATCTGTGCGGGCTGCGGCATGATCCGGCGATTGCAAGGGACACAGCCATGAGACGAGTTCCCGGTCTGCTTCTCGCCCTGTTGACCGTGTTCGCGGTCGCCAGCGTCAGCGAGCGTGCGCACGCGGAGGCGAACGAGCTGCGCATCTCCATGGGTTTTGGCATCCATTACCTGCCGATGTACCTGATGCAGAGCATGAAGCTGGTCGAGAAGCACGCCGCCGCGGCGGGGCTCGGCGACGTCAAGGTGAGCTACCGCGTCATCGACGGCGGCAACATCATCAACGACGCCATGCTGTCGGGCGCGCTCGACATCGCGTCGGGCGGCGCGCCGGGTTTCCTCACGCTGTGGGACAAGGCCAAGGCGCTGCCCGACAACGCGGTGATGGGCATCGGCGCGGTCGGCTCGGGCTCGGTGTGGCTGATGACGCGCAACCCGAACGTCAAGACGCTGAAGGATTTCACCGAAAAAGATCGTATCGCCGTCCCCGGCATCAAATCGTCCTACGTCGCCGTGGTGCTGGAAATGGCGGCGGCGCAGACGTTCGGGGAGAAGAATTACGCCAAGCTCGATGCGCTCACCGTCGGCATTCCGCATCCCGATGCGCTCGCCGCGATGATTTCGCGGCAAGACCGAGATCAACAGCCACTTCTCGTCGCCGCCATTCTGCTTCATCGAAGCCGACACGCCCGGCATCCATCGCGTCGTCAATTCCGCCGACGTGCTCGGCAAGCAGACCGTGATCATGGCCTACGCCACGCGCAAATGGCACGACGCCAATCCGAAGCTCGCTGCGGCATTCGTCGCCGCGCTCGACGAGGCGACAAGCTTCGTCGCCGGCCACAAGCTCGACGCCGCGCGCATGTACAACGGTCTCGCCACGGTCAAGACCAAGGAAGACGACCTGATGCGCATCCTCAACGATCCCGACACGCACTTCACCATCGTGCCGGAAGGCATCACGAAATACGCCGCGTTCATGCATTCGATCGGCACGCTCAAGAACAATCCCGAAAGCTGGAAGGACCTGTTCTTCGCCGACATCCACGACCGGCCGGGCAGCTAACGATGGGCCTGCTCGTCCTCATCATCGGACTTGCCGTCTTCATCGGCTCGCATGTGTTCGTGACCATGCGCGCGCACCGCGCCGCGCTGATCGCGCGCGTCGGCGAGTGGCCGTACAAGGGTCTGTTCTCGCTGCGTTTCGCTCATCGCCATTTTTCTGATCGGCTGGGGCTTCAACGAGTATCGCCACGTCGGCTACATCGCGGTGTGGAACCCGCCGGCGTGGACGCGCCACATCGTCGAAGCGCTGATGTGGCCGGCCTCGATCTTCCTCGTCGCCGCCTACATCCCCGGCAACATCAAGCGCAAACTCAAGCATCCGATGCTGGTCGCAGTAAAGACCTGGGCGTTCGCGCATCTGTGCGCCAACGGCGACCTCGGCTCGATCATCCTGTTCGGCTCGATCCTGGCCTGGGCGGTGTATGACCGCATCACGCTCAAGCGCCGCACCGATGCCGGCGGCCCGCCGATCCCGTACGGCGGCACCCGCAACGACATCATCGCCGTCGTGGTCGGCACCATCGTCTATCTCGCGCTCGGCTTCGTGTTCCATCCGATCGTGATCGGCGTGCCGGCGTTTGGAGGCTGACCATGTCGGTGCAGGACGAAATCCGCCGGCTCACCGCGCCCGACATCCGCGCCCGCAAGGGCGGCGATCCGATCGTGTGCCTGACCTCGTATCACGCCCACACCGCGCGCATCGTCGATCGTTACTGCGACGTCATCCTGGTCGGCGACTCGCTCGGCATGGTGATGCACGGGCTCGAGACCACGGTGCCGGTCACGCTCGACATGATGATCCTGCAGGGCCACGCCGTGATGCGCGGCAGCGCGCGCGCGCTGGTCGTCGTCGACATGCCGTTCGGCTCCTACGAGGCCTCGAAGGAGCAGGCCTTCGCCTCCGCCGCGCGCGTCATGAAGGAGACCGGCTGCGGCGCCATCAAGGTCGAGGGCGGCCGCCGCATGGCGGAGACGATCCGCTTCCTCACCGAGCGCGGCGTGCCGGTGATGGGCCATGTCGGCCTCACGCCGCAATCGATCAACACCATCGGCTCATTCCGCGCGCAGGGGCGCGACGAACACGACTGGGAGCCGATCGAGACCGACGCCCGCGCGGTCGCCGACGCCGGCGCGTTCGCGCTGGTGCTCGAAGCCATCGCCGAGCCGCTCGGCCGCAGCATCACCGCGCAGGTCGCGATCCCCACCATCGGCATCGGCGCCAGCGCCGCCTGCGACGGGCAGATTCTGGTGCTCGAAGACATGCTCGGCCTGTCGCCGCGCGTGCCGAAATTCGTCAAGCGCTTCACGCAGCTCGGCCCGTCGATCGACGAGGCGGTGAGGAGCTATGCCGACGAGGTGCGGTCGCGGCGTTTTCCCGGGCCGGAACACACCTATCCGATGCGGAAGAAATAAATTCTCTCCGTTCACTCCCGCGCAAGCGGGAATCGGCACTGGGTCCCCGCTTGCGCGGGGACGAGCGGTAGGGCTGCGGTCGCACCGGCGAATTTGAACTAGCTAGGGCGTGTACTTATAAGGTCGCCTGCTTTACGCCCGAAAGCCGCCATCGGATCGGACATCGCTGTTGTCTGCTTGAGCCATAAGCCGACATATTCGGTGCAAAAAATGCACCGTTATTCGATCACCTCGTCAGCGGTCGCAAGCAACGTCGGCGGGACGGTGAGTTCGAGCATTCTGGCGGTGTGGGCGTTGACGACCAGCTCGAACCTGGTCGCCTGCACGACCGGCAAGTCTGCCGGCTTGGCGCCCTTGAGGATGCGTCCGGCATAAACGCCGATTTGACGAAATGCATCCGTAACGTTGGTTCCATAGCTCATGAGCCCGCCGATCTCAGGATATTGACGCTGCGAATATGACGCGGGGACCTTGTGCAGCGTCGCGCGGTGGACCAATTGGACACGCCGGCTGTTGAAGAACAACTCGTTGCCGACGTAGAGGGCATCGAGCCGTTCGCGCACAATAGTTGCGAAGGCCGCATCGATCTCGCCGCTGGTGCTGGCGTTGAGGATTTGGATTTGCAGCCCCATGGCGCGGGCGGCCGGCTCCACTTCTCTCAGGGTGGCCTCGGCGGTAGGACCAGGCGAATTGACGAGCACGGCTACGCGAGAAACTGCGGGCACCATCTGACGCAGGAGTTCCAGCCGCTTCGCCACCAACTCGGAATTGAAGTAGTTGATCCCTGTCAGGTTGCCGCCCGGGCGGGCGAGGTTGGCGACAAGACCAAGCCTGACCGGGTCTTCACCAAGAGCGAAGACGATGGGGATTGTTGTAGTTTCCGCTTTGGCTGCCAACGCCGATGCGGTGCCAATGGTCGTTGCGATCAAGGCGACCTGCCGGCGAACCAATTCAGCCGCCAGCGCCGGCAGTCGATCGATCCGATTTTCGGCCCAACGATATTCGATCGCCACGTTCTCGCCTTCGACATAGCCGGTGTCCTTGAGGCCCTGGCGAAATGCACGCAGACGGTCGGCGTTCGTCTCCGACGATTGGCTGTTCAGGAATCCGATCACCGGCATCGCCGGCTGCTGCGCGCGTGCGGCGACGCGGCCACGTCGCAGCCGCGCCGCCGATCAGTGTGATGAACTCGCGCCGCTTCATGTGCTGCCCTCAGCCCGAGGGTCACACCTTACCACATCGGAATGCCGCGTTTGCAGCACGGCAAAATTGACCACCGAAATGGTCGTGATGGGTCTTTTGTGGGAGTTAAGGCTCTTCGTAGCGATATCCGTCTTACGTCTGAAAGCGGATATTACTGGCGCTTTATGAGGACACGCCCCTTAATCACATTGCGCTCTCAGTACAGCGGCTCACCCTCGACGGTGCACCGGCGCAGCGTGCGGCGCTGCTCGCTCGGCCAGTCGGTGCGCGCGTGCAGGCAGGAGAGATTGTCCCACATCACGAGGTCGCCGACGCCGCCAGACGTGCTCGTAGATGATCGCGGGGTCCTCGGCGTAGTCGAACAGCTTCTGCAGCAGCACCTCGCTCGCGTCGCGGTCCATGCCGTCGATCCACATCGAGTTCTGGCTCGCGACATAGAGGCCCTTGCGCCCGGAATCCGGATTGGTGAGGACGATGGGCTGCGCGCAGTGGTGCGTGCTTTCGAGCTTGAGCGTCAGGTCGATGCGCCGGCCAACGCCATATTGCTGGCCCTGGATCACCATCACGCCTTCGAGCTGGCGCTTGAGGTCCGCCGGCAGATTCTCGTAGGCCGCATAGAGGCTCGAAAACTTGGTATGGCCGCCCTCCGCCGGGATTTCCATGCCGTAGAGGAACGAGGCGCGATGCGGACGGCGGTGGTAGCACTTGTCGGTGTGAAACCACATCTCGCCGTGCCCGAGCGAGCCGACCGGCTTGCCGTTGGCGTCGACGTTGTCGGTCACCATCATCATGTCGTCCCAGACCGCGGAGTCCTCGGCGCCCTTGGCGCCGGCCTTCGGCGGCACGCGCTTGGCGACCGGCCCGAAGTTGGAGGCAAACCGGCGCTGATCGTCCTCGGAAAGATTTTGATCGCGGAACACCAGCACGGTGTGCTTGGCCCAGGCGTCCTTGATCCGGCGCATGGTCTCGTCATCGACCGGCCGGCTGAGATCGACGCCGCGAATTTCCGCGGCAATGACCGGATGCAGTTTCGTGACGGAAATCGTGCTGGGGCGTTCCGCTACCATTGTCATGGTTTTTCTCCTGGCTCGCGAGCACGGTTATATCAGGAGAGCGGAGATGTGGTCGACGCAGCATATCAGCGAAGCGCGTCGCGACGAAATCCTCGTCAGTGCAAAGTCCATGCGTAGCAGCTCGTTCGTAGCCCGGATGAGCCATCGGGCCGCGCCTTTGGCGCCCAATGATAAACTCCGCGACATCCGGGGAGGCGTTTCGATCGCCGGCGGTCGTCCCCGATGTCGCTGCGCGCTCATGCATCCCGGCGCCGGCGACGTGCTGACACAGCAGTCCAGACGCGCAGCGGCGAGCATCGGTGGCTGGCAACAGTCACCGGCCGTGACGGCCGAGCAGGGCGGCGGCGGGCTGGGGCTGATGCCTCGCTCCGCATCGTTGCCCGGTCCACTGCGGGGCCCGGCGGATACAGCGCGCCCGCAGGCCCGGCGGGGGAAGGGACTACGGGCGTACCCGGCGCCCGCACAAACAATACGGGCGGCGGAGCTTTGCCCTTTCACCTCTCCCCGCGCGCGGGGAGAGGGAGGACTGGGCGGCTGCGCCGGGGCTAACACCTTGCGACATTTGTGCTTTGCCATGCTCGCGCCACATCATTAGGCTAGCCGACGCAGGGGTTCTGGGGGTTGCGCCCGCTCCAGACGGCCGGGGTGGAGAGCGTTCGTGTCCGATATTTTCCAGGAAGTCGACGAAGAAGTCCGTCGCGACCAGCTCAAGAAGCTGTGGGATCGCTTTGGCAATTACATTGTCGCGCTCTGCGTCCTGGTGGTGGCCGGGGTCGCGGCCTGGCGCGGCTACGATTATTGGCAGACCCGGCAGTCCGAAGCGGCAGGCGCTGCGTTCGAGGCGGCGGTCACGCTCGGCGTCGACGGCAAGCACAAGGAGGCAAGCGAAGCATTCGCCAAGATCGCGGCGACCGGCACGGCGGGCTATCGCGTGCTCGCGCGCATGCGCGAGGCGGCCGAGCTCGCGCCGACCGACAGCAAGGCGGCGGTGAAGGCCTATGACGACATGGCGGCCGATCGCAGCGTCGGCGAAGTGATGCAGGATCTCGCCGCGGTGCGCGCCGGGCTGCTGCTGGTCGACACCGTGCCCTATGCCGAATTGCAGGGCCGGCTCGAGCCACAGGCTGGCGACGGGCGCCCGTTCCGGCACACGGCGCGCGAAGTGCTGGCGTTGGCGGCGTGGAAGGCGGGCAACGCTGCCGATGCGAAGCGCTGGTCCGATGCGATCACGGCCGATCCGACGTCGCCGGCGGCGCTGCGCAGTCGCGTCGAAGTGCTGAGCGCGCTGCTTGCGGCCAACGGCAAAGGCTGAGCGGAGACGATATGCGCCGTTCTGCTCGACTTGCTGGTCTGTGTGCGGCGCTCGCGCTGGCGCTGCTGGTCGGCGCCTGCGCCAAGAACGGCAATGGCATCGACCCGACCGACTTGTTCGCGTCCGACATGTTCGACACCAAGAAGAAGCTCAAGGGCGAACGCAAGGAATTGTTCCCGACCGGTGTGCCCGGCGCGAGCACCGGCGTGCCGCCCGATCTGGTCAAGGGTTACCAGGCGCCGCCAGAGCCGGTTACGGCCGATCAATCGATTCCGGCCGGCGCTCCGGGTGGTCCTCCCGGTGGTCCCAAAGGTGCGGCTCCTGCGGCGACGGCGGACGCGACTGCGGATGCGGCGGCAGAGGAGCCCAAGCCAAAGCCCAAGCCGAAAGTCGCGCGCGCCAAAGCGAGCGATCCGATCTGGGACAGGAAACCGGCCGCAACGGCCAAACCGGCCAGCAGGCCGACCCAGATCGAGGTCAACCGGTCTGCGGCGCAGCCCGCCGCTCCGGCGGCGCAGCAGCCGCAGCAGGGCGCCTCGCCATGGCCTGATCCGCAACCGGAGCAGCAGCAGGCCGGGCAGTCGGTTTTTCCCCCGCCTCCTCCGCCTGGCACATTCTCCCGCTGATCGCGCTGGGCTAGCTGAGCGCCATCCCCAACTCGGTCGGATTGCGCAAAAATGAGCTTCACCATCGCCATCGTCGGTCGGCCCAATGTCGGCAAGTCGACCTTGTTCAACCGGCTCGTCGGCCGGCGTGTGGCATTGGTCGATGACCGGCCCGGCGTCACCCGCGATCGCCGCGAAGGCGAAGCGCGCCTCGGCGACCTCGATTTCACCGTGATCGACACCGCCGGGCTCGAAGATGCGGCGCGCGAGAGCCTTTCGGCCCGGATGCAAGTGCAGACGGCGTCGGCTTTGACGCAGGCCGATGCGGTGCTGTTCCTGATCGATGCGCGCAGCGGCATCCTGCCGGCCGACCGTGCGTTCGCCGATCTGGTGCGCAAGTCCGGCAAGCCCGTCATCCTCGTCGCCAACAAGAGCGAAGGCCGCGCCGGTGCGTCGCGCGCGCTCGAAGCCTATGCGCTTGGCCTCGGCGAGCCGGTCGCGATCAGCGCCGAGCACAACGAGGGCCTTTCCGACCTCTACGACGCCGTGCGCGCGGCGCTGCCCGATGCAACCGAAACGCCGGGTCGCGACGACGAGGTCGCAGCCGATGCCGGGGATCGGCCGATCCACGTTGCCGTGGTCGGGCGGCCGAATTCCGGCAAGTCGACGCTGGTCAACCGGCTGCTCGGCGAGGAACGGCTGTTGACGGGACCTGAAGCCGGCATCACCCGCGATGCCATCGCGGTCGATCTCGATTGGCACGGCGTGACGTTTCGCATTCACGACACGGCCGGATTGCGCCGGCGTTCGCGCATCGATGAGAAACTGGAAAAGCTCTCGGTCGCCGATGCACTCAATGCCATTCGTTTCGCCGAAGTCGTCATCGTGCTTGTCGACGCGCAGACGCCGTTCGAAGAGCAGGACCTGCGCATTGCCGATCTGGTCGAGCGCGAAGGCCGCGCCATCGTCATCGGCCTCAACAAGTGGGACACCATCGCGCACGAGCCCGGCGCGCTGGCGAGATTGCGCGGCATGGCCGATCGCGCGCTGCCGCAGGTCAAAGGCGTGCCGGTCGTCGCGGTGTCGGGCCTGACCGGGGAGGGGATCGACCGGCTGATGCAGGCCGTGATCGAAAGCCACGCGACCTGGAATTGTCGCACCTCGACGCCCGTGCTCAACCGTTGGCTGGCAAAAATGACGGCGGCACATCCTCCGCCTGCGGCTTCGGGTCGGCGCAGCCGGCTCGAATACATCACCCAGCCGAAGGCGCGGCCTCCGACCTTTGTCCTTTTCTGCACGCGCTCCGATGCGGTGCCCGACGACTATCGGCGTTATCTGGTCAATGGATTGCGCGAGAGCCTCAAGCTGCCGGGCACGCCGATCCGGCTGACGCTGCGCGAAAAGGCCAATCCCTACGCCAAGAAAAAACGCCGCAAATGAATTCTTCGCCGGGTGAGCCGAGCAAGGCGCGGCGTGAGGCGGCGTTCGCGTTCATCTTCGCGACGGTGCTGCTCGACATGCTCACCATCGGCATCATCGTTCCGGTGCTGCCGAAGCTGGTCGTCGACTTCATGCACGGCGATACGCAAACGGCGGCCGAAGTCTACGGGCTGTTCGGCACGGCCTGGGCGTTGATGCAGTTTCTGTTCTCGCCGATCCAGGGCGCGCTGTCCGACCGTTTCGGCCGGCGCGCCGTGATCCTGATCTCGAACCTCGGCACCGGTCTCGACTACGTGCTGATGGCGCTGGCGCCGACAATCGGGTGGCTGTTTCTCGGCCGGGTCATATCGGGCATCACGGCCGCGAGCATTTCGACAGCCTATGCCTACATCGCCGACGTGACGCCACCGGAGCAGCGCGCGGCGCGTTTCGGGCTACTGGGTGCAGCGTTCGGTGCGGGCTTCGTGCTCGGACCGGCGCTGGGCGGCCTCGCCGGCAGTATTTCGCCTCGGCTGCCGTTCTGGATCGCGGCGGCGTTGAGCCTCGCCAATGCGGCGTACGGCGTGTTCGTGTTGCCGGAATCGTTGCCGCGCGAACGCCGTGCGCCGTTTGCCTGGCGACGCGCCAATCCGCTGGGTTCGCTGACGCTGCTGCGCCAGCATGCCGGGTTGCTCGGGCTTGCCGGCGTTACCTTCCTGCTTGATCTCGCGCACGCCGTGCTGCCGAGCGTAAGCGTGCTGTACATGGCGTATCGCTACGGCTGGGACGAGCGCATCGTCGGCTTCACCATGGCGGGCGTCGGCGTGTGTGCGATCATCGTGCAAGGTGGCGTCGTCGGCGCCGTAACCACGCGCTTCGGCGAACGCGCGGCGCTGATCATCGGCCTCGCCTTCGGTGTCGCGGGTTTCGCGGTATTTGGACTGGCGACGACCGGCATCGGGTTCTGGCTCGGAATCCCGTTGATGGCGCTGTGGGGTTTAGCCAGTCCGGCTTCGATGGGCCTCATGAGTCGCCGTGTCAGCGGCTCGGAACAGGGCGCGCTCCAGGGCGCAAACGGCAGCATCATGGGCATCGCCAACCTGTTCGGGCCGGTGATCTTTACCCAGACCTTCGCGGTTGCCATCGGCTCCGGACGTCCATGGGAATTGCCCGGCGCGCCGTTTCTGCTCGCGGCGCTGCTGCTCGCTGCAGCGGCGATCGTGGGGTGGCGGGTGACGCGGCGATAGACCGGTGTCTAAGCCGGCGGAATGAATTCCATCAGCTTCTTGACGCGGAAATCATAGATTTTCCCGGTTTCGTCAAAGCTCGGCAGGCAAAGCGCCAATATTTTTTCGGCCACGTCGTCCGCTGCCGGCAGCGTCATCGGGTCTTCGCCGGGCATGACCATGGCGCGCATGCGGGTGCGCGTCGGGCCCGGATTGAACAGGTTTACGCGTACGGCCGTCGATGCCGTTTCGGCCGCATAAGTGCGAGCGAGCGCGTTGAGCGCGGCCTTCGAAACCGAGTACGCGCCGTTATAGGCGCGCGTGCTGGTCG
This sequence comes from uncultured Alphaproteobacteria bacterium, assembly GCA_963730645.1. Lineage (GTDB taxonomy): Bacteria > Pseudomonadota > Alphaproteobacteria > Rhizobiales > Xanthobacteraceae > BOG-931. Next base: position 367,924 of record CAVSSN010000002.1, read on the forward strand.
CCGCGCCCGAGCTGATGAACACGGCGCGCCCGGCGTCGGATGCGCGCAGCAGCGGGTCCATGGCGCGGATGAAATGCAGGTTGGCGGTGACATTGATCGCCATCATCTGATCCCACACCTTGGGTTCGACATGTCCGAGCGGGGAGGGGACGTTGGCGATGGCGGCGTTGCCGACCAGTACGTCGAGGCGCCGATAACGCTCGTTGAGCGCCGCGGCGAGGCGGTAGATGCCCTCGTAGTCGGTGACGTCGAGCGGCACCAATGTCGCCGTGCTGCCCGCGGTGCGCACGGCATCGTCGAGCTCTTCGAGGCCACCCACAGTGCGCGCGACGGCCACGACATGCGCGCCTGCACGCGCCAGCGCGAGCGCCGTTGCGTAACCGATGCCGCGCGAGGCGCCGGTGACGAGCGCGATACGGTCAGCGAGCGGAATTGACATCAGGGGAACGGATTACGGTGCTCAGCCCGCTTCGGCGAGCAGCGACAATTGGCGCGGCTGGGCCTGCTGGCCGGTCTGGTCGGTCAGGGCGGTGGGATATTCGCCGGTGAAGCAATGGTCGGTGAACTGCGGGCGCACCGGATCGCGGCCCTCAAAACCCATCGCCTTGTAGATGCCGTCGACCGACAGGAAGGCGAGCGAATCCGCGCCGATGAATTGCCGCATGCCTTCAAGGTCGTGTGTGGCGGCAAGCAGCTTGTCGCGCTCTGGGGTATCGATGCCGTAGTAGTCGGGATGCGTGATCGGCGGTGAGGAAATGCGGAAATGCACTTCCTTTGCGCCCGCATCGCGCATCATCTGCACGATCTTGGTCGAGGTGGTGCCGCGCACGATCGAGTCGTCCACCAGCACGATGCGCTTGCCACTGACGACGGCGCGGTTGGCGCTGTGCTTGAGACGGACGCCGAGCTGGCGGATTTGTTGCGTCGGTTCGATGAAGGTGCGCCCGACGTAGTGGTTGCGGATGATCCCCATTTCGTACGGGATACCCGAGGCCTGAGAGTAGCCCATGGCCGCGGGCACGCCGGAATCCGGCACCGCGACGATGACATCGGCGTCGGCGGGAGCCTCATGGGCGAGCTGTGCGCCCATGTTTTTTCGCACGTCGTAGACCGAACGGCCGCCGACGATCGAATCCGGGCGCGAGAAATAGATGTATTCGAAGATGCACGGCCGCGCCGGCATCGGCGGGAATGGCTTGTGCGTATGCTGACCGTCCTCGTCGAATATCAGCACTTCGCCGTTCTCGACGTCGCGGACGTATTTCGCGCCGATGATATCGAGCGCGCAGGTCTCCGATGTCAGGATCGGGTAGCCGTCGAGCTTGCCCAGCACCAGCGGCCGGATGCCGAGCGGGTCGCGCGCGCCGATGAGCTTCTTGTTGGTCAGGCCGACGAAGGCATAGGAGCCTTCGAGCATGCGCAGGCCTTCGATGAAACGGTCGACGAAACGGTTGCGATGCGAGCGCGCAACGAGATGGAGAATGACCTCGGTGTCGGTCGTCGACTGCATCATGGCGCCTTCGCGCACGAGCTGGCGGCGCAGCGACAGGCCGTTGGTCAGGTTGCCGTTGTGGCCGATGGCGAAGCCACCGGCATTGAGCTCGGCGAACAGCGGCTGCACGTTGCGCAGGATGGTTTCGCCGGTGGTCGAATAGCGGACATGGCCGACCGCGGCATTGCCGGGCAGGCGGTCGATGACTTCGCGGCGGGAAAAGTTGTCGCCGACGAGGCCCATGCGACGCTCGGAGTGGAAGCGCGTGCCGTCGAACGAGACGATGCCGGCGGCCTCCTGGCCGCGGTGCTGTAGCGCGTGCAGGCCGAGCGCCGTGATCGCGGCGGCGTCCGGATGACCGGAAATGCCAAATACGCCGCATTCCTCGCGCAGCCGGTCGGCGTCGAGATCAAGGAGGGCTGGTTCTGTCATGGTGTCGCCCTCCGGCATTTCAGTGTGCCCCGCCTTTGACTTCGATCAGTTGCTTCAAGGCAGCGCGCTCCGCGCGATTTTCGCCGATGTCGGCGCGGCCGGCCGCCGGCCCACCGAGATCGCCGCGCCGCTGTTCCGGCGGCGGGGTGTCCTGGGGTTCGCCGTCGTCCGGTCGCGGCTTTTTCAACCTCTTCAAGATGGTGCTTTCGGGGTCATCCGGCAACATCGACTTCAGCCATTCGCCAGTATTCGACAGCACCACTTTGGATTTGGCGTTGGCGACCCATTCCGGCTGCGATTTCTGCGGCACCAGCCAGTCGAAGAACAGGAAGGCGACCACGACGATGATCAGCCCGCGGCCCAGCCCGAACAGGAATCCGAGGGTGCGGTCAAGCGCCCCGACCCGGCTGTCGAGCACCATGTCGGAAATCCGTACGGTGATGATCGATACGATGAGCAGTGTGCCCAGAAATACGCCGCCCACGACGGCGACGGCGGCGACGATGTCGTTGTTGAAGTACTGTTTGGCGAGCGGCAGCAGCTTGGCATAGGAATAGAGCGTCGCGACGGCCGCCAGCACCCAGGCCGTGATCGACAGCACCTCGCGCATGAAGCCGCGCACCATCGCCAGCAGCGCCGACACCAGCATCACGACGAGCAGGACGATGTCGAGCAGCGTGATCGGCATGCCTCGCTGGTCCCCTCTCGCTTGGCCACGGGCATGCCCGCGAACCGAATCGACGGCGCGCCGCGCCGTCCACCAGACTGCCGCCCCAGCTCGCCGGCAAGGGCCCGGCGAGAAGATCACCACAAGTGTTTAACTTTTCTGCCCATACGGCGCTGCGAACCGTTGGGCGGTCCGGCGCGACTACCGGAAGGTTCGCCGGGTGTATAGCCGGGCCCGGCGCTGCCGTCACCCTGTCTTATCGCGGCCCTGCCAGACAGAATTTCGCCTGACAGGGTGCTAATATTGGCCGAGATAACGAATAAATGCGGGTTGGAATTGCAAGGAGGATCGAATGGCCATCCGGCGAAAACTGACACTTGGCTCGTGGTGTGCGGTCGCCGCGGTGGCAGGGGCGCTGCTTGCGCCTGCGACCGTGCGGGCCGATGACAACGCCCGGGCGCTGACGGTCGCCTACAATGGCTCCGGCCAGCAGCTCTTCAAGCTGCTTCTGGCGGCGTCGCCTGGCAACGTGGTGTTTTCGCCCTATTCGATTGGAACCGCGATGGCCATGGCGCTGTCCGGCGCGCGCGGCGACAACGCGGCCGAGATGGCGAAGGTACTGGCGCAGACGCTGCCGCGCGAAGAGGTCGACGCAGCCAATGCCGCGGTTCTCGCGGTCCTCAATGGCTACGGCCAATCCGCGGACGGCAAAAATGCCGCGCATGTCCGCATCGCCAATGCGCTGATGCTGACCCGCAAGGACAGCCCCATCATCCCGGCCTATGAGGAGGTCCTGCACAGCAAGTACGCGGCCGAAGTCTTTCGTGGCGCCGACCTTGCGCAGGTCAACGGCTGGGTCAAGGACAAGACCGAAGGCAAGATCGACTCGATCCTGGACAAGCTCGATCCGCAGACCGTCGCGGTGCTGCTCGATGCGATCTATTTCAAGGCGCCGTGGCAAACCATCTTCGATGCCAAGGCGACGCGCGACGGGACGTTCCATCTCGTGTCCGGCGAGGCCGAGGTGCCGATGATGCACGTGCACAGCGATTTCTCGATCGCAAAGCGCGAGCGCTACAAGGCGATCCGCCTGCCATACGGCGCGGAACATCTGGCGATGATCGTGGCATTGCCGGATGAAGCCACCGGCACCGCCGACCTTGCTGCCCGCCTCGACCAGGATGAGATGACGCAGACGCTCCACGCGCTGCATGAGCCGACGCAAACGGTCGAGTTGGCGCTGCCGCGCTTCAAGGCGAGCTTCAAGGCGAGCCTTGTGCCGGCGTTTCAGCAACTGGGAATGAAAATGGCGTTCTCGGACAAGGACGCCGATTTCAGCGGCATGACCGGCAAGCCGCCGTCGGAGGTGCCGCTGGCGATCGACCAGATCGAGCACCGCGCCGTGATCGACGTGGCGGAGGAGGGAACCGAAGCCGCGGCCGCGACGGCGGTCACGATGACGGTGCGCTCCGCGCGCGTGGTTTCGGTGGAAAAATTCGAGGTCGACCGGCCGTTCCTGTTCTACATCGTCGACGACCAGACCGGCGCCATCCTGTTCCAGGGCCGGATCGCCGACCCGCGCGCGAGCAGCTAGGGCCCGCCCTCAGGAATCCTGACGGCCGACGCGCTTGCGCGCCGGCGTGCCGCTCTGGGCGATGTCGGCGACGAGGGTCGCGAGCGTGCCGACGGAATTGAGGCTGAGCCCGTCGCCGCCTTCGCCGCGTGCGGCTTCCGGCAACACGGCCTTGGTGAAGCCGAGCTTCTGCGCCTCCTTGAGCCGCGCCGGCGTTTGCGCGACCGGACGCACCGCGCCCGAGAGCGACACTTCACCGAAATAGACCGCGTCGGCGGGCAACGGCGCGTTGGCGAGCGACGATACCAGAGCGGCTGCCGCGGCAAGGTCCGCAGCGGGCTCCTGAATGCGTAAGCCCCCGGCGACGTTGAGGTAGACGTCGTGGCCGGAAAGCCGCACGCCGCAATGCGCTTCGAGCACCGCGAGCACCATCGACAGCCGGCTCGGGTCCCAGCCGACAACGGCGCGGCGCGGCGTGCCGAGCGACGTCGGCGCGACCAGCGCCTGGATTTCAACCAGCAGCGGGCGAGTGCCCTCGATCCCGGCGAACACGGCGGTGCCCGGACTGCCAAGGTCGCGCTCGGAGAGAAACAACTCGGACGGGTTCGCCACCTCCTGCAGGCCCGCTCCGGTCATCTCGAACACACCGATCTCGTCGGTCGGCCCGAACCGGTTCTTGACCGCGCGCAGGATGCGGAACTGATGCGAGCCTTCGCCTTCAAACGACATCACCGCATCGACCATGTGCTCGACGACGCGCGGCCCCGCGATCTGGCCGTCCTTGGTGACGTGGCCGACCAGCATCACGGCGGCGCCGGAACGTTTGGCAAAGCGGATCAGCGCCTGCGCGGCGCCGCGCACCTGCGTGACGGTTCCGGGCGCGGCGTCGACCGCATCGGTCCACATGGTCTGGATCGAGTCGACGACGACGAGGCGTGGCGTTGCGCCGTGCGACAGCGTCGCGACGATATCCTCGACGGAGGTTTCAGCCGCAAGCTCGACCGCGGCGTCGCCGAGACCCAATCGTTCGGCGCGCAGCCGCACCTGCGCCACGGCTTCCTCGCCGGAGATGTAGACCGAGCGGTGCCCGGCGCGGGCGAGCGCGGCCGCGACCTGAACCAAAAGCGTCGATTTGCCGATGCCGGGATCGCCGCCCAGCAGCAGCACCGAGCCGCGCACGAAGCCGCCGCCGGTGACGCGATCGAACTCGGCGACGCCGCACGGCAGTCGCGGCGATTCATGCGCCTCGCCTGCCAGCGGCTCGAGCGCAAACAAGCGGCCCTTGCGCGCCGGGCGACCGGGCATAGGCGTCGCCGCGGTCGAGCCTTCCTCGACCAGCGTGTTCCACTCGCCACAGGCTTCGCACTTGCCCTGCCAACGGCCGAACGCCGCGCCGCAGTTCTGGCAGACGAAGGAGGGTGCGCGCCGGGCCATATCAGCCGCTCATATCATCCGCCAGCGTAGATACGCTGGCAGCGTCGTCCAAGTCCGGTGAGAATTTCGTAGCCGATGGTGCCTGCGGCGGTTGCGAGTTCGTCGACGCCGTGCTTCTCGCTGAGCAGCGTGGCGAACTCGCCGCGCCGTGCGGCGCCATCCGGCAGGTCGGTGACGTCGACGCAAACCGAATCCATCGATATGCGGCCCGCGAACGGGCATGGCTTGCCCGCAATAAGCGCCGTACCGCCGCGGGCGCGTTCGCCGGCGCTGGTCGAACGGAAAAGGCCGTCCGCGTAGCCAAGCGCGACGATGGCGAGGCGTGTCGCGCGTTTCGCCGTCCATGTTCCGCCATAGCCGACGGTTTCACCGCGCGGGACGTTGCGGATCTGCAGGATCCGGCCGGTCAGTTCGACCACCGAACGCATCGGGTTGGGCTTTCCCGGCGTCGGATTGACGCCATAGAGCGCAGCACCCGGCCGCACCATGTCGCAATGCGCATTGTTGCCCAGGAAGATGCCGGACGAGTTGGCGATCGATGCCGGAATGCCGCGATACATCATGCGGATGTCGCGAAACAACTGAATTTGCTTAACGTTGTGCAGGTGGTCGGCGACCTCGGCGCTGATGAAATGGCTCATCAGCAGCGTGATGCCGTGGGTGTCCGTCTGCACCCGCGGCGCAAGCGCGGCCGCCTCGCCCGCGGTGATGCCGAGGCGGTTCATGCCGGTATCGACATGCAGCGCCGCACCGCCGCGCCAATTGTTGGCGGCGACGAAGGCATCCCATTCCGCAAGCTCGGAAACGCTGTTGATCACCGGGCGTGCGTTGAGTTCGATGAAGGCCGCGCTGCCGCCCGCCGTGAAACCGTTGAGCACATAGATAACCGCCTGGGGCGCGACCGCACGGACGCGTCGCGCTTCGGCGAGATCGGCGACGAAAAAGGTCTTGCAGCCGGCCTTGGCGAGCTTCGCCGTGACCGGTTCGAGCCCGCAGCCATAGGCGTCGGCCTTGACCACGGCGGCGCAATCGACGGAGACGACCCGGCGCGCCAGCGCGCGCCAATTGATCTCAATCGCCGCGAGATCGATCGTGAGCGTGCCGCCGGTCTCGGCCTCGAGCGCAACGGCCGCGTCCCGCGGTTGCAGTTTGGGTTCAGGCACTGCCATGACCGGGTTATATGGCGGGCCGCGAGGCTGCCGTAAAGCACTCGGTGCCGTTGCCGGACCTCCGGCGGTCTTAAAACTGCTCCGGCCCCTGTTGCGCCCTGTTGAGATTGGCAAAGCGCGTCACTTCAGCGTCGAATTGCAGTTCGACGGTGCCTGTCGGACCGTGGCGTTGCTTGCCGATGATCACTTCGGCCATGCCGTGGACAGCCTGCATGTCGCCCTGCCATTTCTCATGCTCAGGGCTACCGGCACGCGGCTCCTTGTTCGCCAAATAATATTCTTCGCGGAAAACGAAGGCCACCACGTCCGCATCTTGTTCGATCGAACCAAACTCGCGCAAATCTGACAGTTGAGGGCGTTTATCATCGCGGTTCTCGACCTGACGCGACAACTGAGAGAGTGCCAGGATCGGCACGTTCAGCTCTTTGGCTAGCGCCTTGAGACTCGATGTGATTTCGGTGACCTCCTGGACGCGATTTTCCATCGCGCGTCGGCTCGATCCCTGCATCAATTGGATGTAGTCGATGACAAGCAGGTCCAGTCCTTTTTGGCGCTTGAGGCGGCGCGCACGCGCGGCCAACTGGGCTATCGAAACACCGCCGGTTTCATCGATGAACAGCGGGACATGTTGAATTTCGATCATCTTGTCTTTGATGAGGTCGAATTCGCTTTCCGAGATATTGCCGCGCCGCATCTTGTTCGAAGGGATGCCCGTCTGTTCGGAAATGATGCGCGATGCAAGCTGCTCGGCTGACATTTCAAGCGAGAAGAAGCCGACGCAGCCGCCATCAATCGTTCTATAGTGGCCGTCGGCGGCCAATTCGCCGTCCCATTTTTTTGCGACATTGTATGCAATATTGGTCGCAAGAGCCGTCTTGCCCATGCCGGGTCGACCGGCCAGGATTATGAGATCGGATGGCTGTAAGCCGCCCATCTTCATGTCCAGATCTCTTAATCCCGTTGCCAGACCGGAAAGTTTGCCATCGCGTTTGAAGGCGGCGGCGGTCATATCGATGGCCCGGGTCAGAGCCGTTTCAAAGCGCTGGAAGCCGCTGTCATAGCGGCCGGTCTCGGCCAGTTCGTAGAGCCTGCGCTCGGCATCTTCGATCTGGGATCGCGGCGCGACATCGACGGCAGCGTCGAACGCGCCGTTGACCATTTCCTCGCCGATCGCGATCAGGTCGCGGCGGATCGAGAGATCGTAGACCGTGCGGCCGTAATCCTGGGCGTTGATGATCGTGGTCGCTTCGGCGGCGAGCCGCGCCAGATACTGATTGACGGAAAGCCCGACGATGTCGACGTCCGCGGGCAGGAACGTCTTCAGCGTTACCGGCGTCGCCACCTTGCCGGCGCGAATGAGGCCGCCGGCCAGATCGAAAATGCGCTGATGAATGGTCTCGTAGAAATGTTTCGGCTCCAGGAAGTCCGAAACGCGGTAAAACGCCTCGTTGTTGACCAGGATCGCGCCGAGCAGCGCCTGCTCGGCCTCGATATTGTGCGGTGGCGAGCGGAAAGCGGGCTCCGCCGGCTCGGGAATTTGCTTGCGTACGGCCGAATCAAACGGTGCCATGATTCCCGATCAAGGAATTTGCGTGTGGCCAGATTGGGGTCACTCAACATCGAAGCTCACTCAACGACAGCGCTATTTTCTGGGCATTTCCGCAACCTGTTCACGCAACCACGCAGGCATCCTCGATAATTGAGCAGCGCGCCGATGGGAAATGCCGAATGCGGCTGTCCCCGATTTACACCGCGGACCAAATTGTAAGTTGATAGCCGGGCTTGCGGGCTTGACCACGGCGAATCGGTAACAGGGGCAAGCGGATGGCTATTCGCCGGCAAGCCGCAGCGGTTGCGCCTTGCGGATTTCGCGGGTCCGCAGCCGCGCCTCTTCGCGCACCATGTAGTCGCGAGTCGCCGGGACGACGCCCTTGTGCTTGGCCATCTGGATCTGGAACACGATCATGCCTTGCTCGCGGAAAGCCATTTCCGAGCAGGCGAGATAGAATTCCCACATCCGTGTAAAGCGCACGTCGTAAAGCCGCTCCGCCTCGTCGCGATGCGCCAGGAAGCGCTGGCGCCAGGCCTTGAGCGTCTCGGCGTAGTGGAGTTGCAGGATTTCGATATCGGTGGCGATGAGCCCCGAGCGCTCGATCGCCGGCAGCACTTCGGACAGTGCCGGGATGTAGCCACCCCGGAATATGTACTTTGCGATCCACGGATTGGTGATGTCGGGCCGGCCGCTGCGGCCGATCGCATGCAGCACTGCAATTCCTTGATCGGCGAGCAGGGCGTAGCAGCGACGGAAAAAGATGTCGTAGAAATCGATGCCGACATGCTCGAACATGCCGACCGAGACGATGCGGTCGAAACAGCCTTTGATTTCGCGATAATCCTTCAAAAGAAAATCGACGTGATCGGACTGCCCGCGTTCCATCGCGCGTGCATGGGCCGAAGTGAATTGCTCCTGCGACAGGGTGATGCCGGTCACATTTACGCCCGTCATCTCGGCGAGGTAGAGCGCCATTCCGCCCCAGCCACAGCCGATGTCGAGCACGTTCACGCCGCGTTCGAGCCGCAGCTTGGCGGCGAGGTGGCGCTTCTTGGCCAATTGGGCGTCGTCGAGCGACTGATCGGGCGTTTCGAAATAGCCGCAGCTGTATTGCTGATCGGCATCCAGAAAGAGCGCGTAGAGCCGCCCGTCCAAATCGTAGTGGTGGACGACATTGCGTTGCGCGCGCCGGCGCGGATTGAATTGTTGCAGATGCCGAAACAGAAAGCGCAGTAGCCGCAGCGGCAGGGCCCAGGCGGGCACGCCGATACCTGGTTGACTAAGCAGCACGGCCAGCACGTCCGCGATCGTGCCCCGCTCGACCACGAAGGTGCCGTCCATGAAGGCTTCGCCGATCTTGAGCTCGGGATCGAGCATGATGGCGCGCTGTGCCGCGGCCGTGGTGAAGCGCACGGCGATTGGTTCGCCGGCCCCATCACCGAAAATCCAGGTGCGGCCGCTTGCCGTGGTGACCTGAAATGATCCGTGGTGAATGAAGCGGCTGAGAAATAAATGAAGCAACCGATCCACGGCCGCCTCCGCCAAGTCTAAAGTAGCCGCCCGTTTAACAACGATGAAGGACGCAAAACCGCCATGCGGCATGTTTCCGCACCGTACGGACGATATAACCGCTTGGCCGACATTCGGTTGCCGCTATTAGAACAAATTGCTGCTTGACCAGCAGGGGAGGCGCATGCGGGGTCAAGCGGGCAGAAATTGCGGCCTGACTCACATTCGGCCGATTTTGGGATAAGGATACCGGTAAGGTGGCGGCAAGGCACGAGGAGGCCAGGTTGTCCCGGCGTTACCTGCCAGCAATAGGTCTGATTGTCGGATTGGCTCCGGCGATGGCGCATGCCCAGACCAATATCGACGAGGGCAAGACCCCCGCGCAGATTTTCGCCAGCGATTGCAACGCCTGCCACAAGTCCCCGAAGGGCCTCGCGCAGGGCCGAAACGCCGGCGGGATCGCCGACTTCCTGCGGCAGCATTACACCGCAAGCCGCGAGCAGGCTGGGTCGCTTGCCGCCTATATCCTTGGCGCCGACGGCGGCGATGGACGGCAAGCCGACGGTAGAGCGTGCCAGCAAGCCGTCCGAGGAGCCTGCCAAGCCATCGAGCAAACAGGCGCGCCGACCCCCGAAGGGTGAAGAGCCCCCGGGCCGCGCCGCCAAGCTGCAGCAACCGAAAGGCGAGGATGAGGAGGAGCCAAAACCTCCCTCCGATATACCGATCTCAGTTGAGGAGCCCGCTCCCAAACCGGGCGAGAAAGAAAAGCCGGCCGCGCGCGGCCGCCGTGGCGAGCCCAAGCCGACCGCCGCCTCAAAACGTGGCCGCCATGTCGCTTCGCCCGAGCCGCCGGCCCACGAGGCGCCGACGGTCTCTGCAGTCGCACCGGCTCCGGCGGAGCCCGCAACTCAGGCGCCCGCGCCGGCTGCGGCCGCGGTGCCGTCCGCGGAGCCGGGCGAAACCGTCCCGCGCGACGATATTCCTGATTAGGGCGCGATCGCCGAACTCAATTGATCTTGATGCCGGCGAACTTGATCACCTTGGCCCATTTCTCCGTTTCTGCGGCGATGAATCTGGTGAAGTCGGCCGGCGTACCACCGGGCGGTACGCCGCCGGTATCCAGCACCCGTTGCCTGAACTTGGGATCTGCAATCGCCGCGTTGATCTCCTTGTTGAGCAAAGCGACGATCTCTGCCGGCGTGTTCTTTGGCGCAGTGAGCCCGCTCCAGCCGCTGGCCTCGTAGCCCGGCAGGAATTTCTCCATCGGCGGAACGTCCTCCAGGCCGGCGAGTGTGGTTGGCGTCGTCACCGCGAGCGTGCGAACCGTGCCGGCTCTGGCGAACTGGATGGCCGAACCGGTGGTGGCGAACACGGCCTGGGCCTGACCGCCAAGCAGGTCGGTCATGGCGACGGACTCGCCGCGATAGGGCACATGCACCATCTTGGTGCCGGTCATCATCATGAACAGCTCGCCGGCCAGATGGCCGGTCGAGCCGTTGCCGCCGGAGCCCATGTTGATCTTGTCCGGATTGGCCTTCGCGTAGGCGATGAACTCAGGCACGGTTTTGACCGGAACCGACGGATGGACCATCAGCAGCAGCGGCGAGCGCACGACGTGTATGATCGGCGCGAAGTCGGCCGGGAAATTGAAATTCAGCTTTGAATAGAGCGACGTGTTAACGGCGTTGACCGAGTTGGCCATGAACAGCGTGTAGCCGTCGGGCGCCGCCTTGGCGGCGGCCTCGGTGCCGATGTTGTTGTTGCCGCCTGCACGGTTCTCGACGATGAAGGACTGGCCGAGCCTTTCCGTCAGCCATTGCCCAACCAGGCGGGCCGCAATGTCGGTGCCGCCGCCCGCGGTCGTGGCGACAATGATGCGGACGTTCCGTGACGGATAGGTTTCCGCCGACGCGATGCGTGATGCGACGGGAAGTGTCGCGGCGATACCAGCCAGGCGCAGAAACTGGCGGCGCTGAATGGTCATGGCGTGTCCCCCCTGAAGTGAACGGGATGGATGGCCCCGGACCTCAGGAGTTTAACGCCATGACTTGGCCGAAGGGAACCGGCGGGGCTCGGCGCGCCGTCAGCTTTTGGCGGGCGCTTCCGAAGCAGCCTCGTCGTCGCCGCCTTCGCGACCTTGGCGCGCCTCTGCGGCTTCCGGTTCGAAGAACGTCTCGGCGGCCAACGCGGCCGCCTCCGCTTCCTCGGCGGGGACGTCCTCGCGCAGCACGGTGACATCCTCGCCACGTGCGATTCGTGTCGGCCTCGTCGGCACTGCGTGCGACGATGACCGAGACCGACACGTCGATCTCCGGATGCAGCGCAATCGGAACCGTGTGCTTGCCGATGGTCTTGATCGGCGTGTTGAGGGCGATCTGACTCCGGCTGACGCTGAAACCGCCCTCCGAGAGCAGCCCGACAAGATCGCGCGGTGAAACCGAACCGAACAGTTGCCCGGCTTCCGACGCCTGACGCACAACGTTGAAACTCTTGCCGTTGAGCTTGGCTGCAACCTTCTCGGCATCGCCCTTGGCCTCGAGGTTCTTGGTCTCGAGTTCGACCTTCATGCCTTCGAAGCGCGTACGGTTTTCCTTGGTGGCGCGCAGCGCCTTGCCGCGCGGCAGCAGGAAATTGCGTCCAAAGCCGTCCTTGACGCGGACCACTTCGCCCATCTGGCCGAGCTTGGCGACGCGTTCGAGCAGGATCACTTCCATCGTCGTCTCTCCTTTGCTGTCCCGCCGTTTCGGCGGTTAGAGACGGAGCGAGATCCGTCCCAACGAAATGATCCGCTCAGCGGATCACGTAGGGCAGTAGGCCGAGGAAACGCGCGCGCTTGATCGCCTGCGCGAGTTCGCGCTGCTTCTTCGCCGACACCGCGGTGATGCGGCTCGGCACGATCTTGCCGCGCTCCGAGACGTAGCGTTGCAGCAGCTTGACGTCCTTGTAGTCGATCACCGGCGCGTTCGCGCCCGTGAACGGGCAGGTCTTGCGACGGCGGAAGAACGGCCGGCGGGCGCCACCAGCTTGAGGTGAGAAGGCCATGGCGTTTACTCCTGCGTCGCTGGTGCAGCTGCGGGTTCGTCCCCGCCTTCGCGCGGACGCCGCTCGCCGCGGTCACGGAAACGATCGCCGCCGCCGCGATCACCCCGGTCGCGGTCGCCACCGAACCGATCGCCACCGAACCGATCACCGCGGCGGTCGTCACGATCGCGGTCGCGCTCGACCTTGCGCATCATCGCCGAGGGACCTTCCTCGTGCGTGTCGACGCGAATGGTGATGTAGCGCAGCACGTCCTCGTTCAGCCGTTCCAGCCGCTCGATCTCGTTGACGGCGGCGGCCGGGGCGTTGAGGTTCATCAACGTGAAATGCGCCTTGCGGTTCTTGCGCAGCCGATAGGACAGCGTCTTGACGCCCCAGGCTTCGACCTTGTCGACGGTTCCGCCCAGTCCTTCGACGACGCCCTTCAACTGCGCGGTCAATTCCTCGACCTGCTGCGCGCTGACGTCCTGGCGCGCAAGATAGACATGCTCATAGAGCGGCATGGTTGCCCTTTCCTTTGTCCCTGTGCTCGCCCCGGCGCCAAGCCCCTCGAGCCCTTCGGGAAAGGCTCGAATGCTCTGAAGGCGGGGACACCGGACGCCGGACCAGCGGTCCTACCGCGCAGACACCCAAAGCAGTGGGTTTGCACGGCCGTCCGTTCAGCCCCCGGCCGGGGACGAGCAGAAGGCGGCGTTATACGCGGCTGGGCCGCAAACGCAAGGCTTTACGCGGCATATCAGGCCGCTCTCGGCGCTTCGCCCTGGATCAGCTCGGCGAGCTTGACGGCGAGCTGGACGCCGTCGCGGATGTGCCCGGCGCTGGCCTTGTCCGAAGGCGGTGCCTTGCGCAGCTTCTGCAGCTTTGCGAGCAGGACGTCGAGGTTGTCAGTCAGGAGCTTCTGGCGGAATGCCGGGTCGACCCGCGCGAGCGCGAGGTCGGCATCCGTCACCGGCACGAAAGCGGCCACGACCTCAGCTCCTGCTTGCAGCGCTGCAGATTATGCGGTGCAGATTGGCGGTCCGTTAACGTTGCGGCGGTGTCGAATGGTGGATTTCCGCTTGCTTGACATCCCATGGCACGCAGTGTTTTTCCCGCGACAGGGGTAACAATGGCCATTGCGTTCGTATTTCCGGGTCAGGGCAGCCAGACCGTCGGCATGGGCAAGGCGCTGGCCGATGCCTTCGCGCCGGCCCGGGCGGTATTCGACGAGGTCGATGCGGCGCTCGGCGACAAGCTCAGCGATACGATCTGGAATGGCCCGGCCGAAACCCTCACGCTGACGGAGAACGCGCAACCTGCGCTGATGGCGGTTTCGCTCGCGGCCATGCGGGTGCTGGAGGCGGAGGCCGGGGTCGATATCGCGCGCGATGCGGCTTTCGTCGCCGGCCATTCGCTTGGCGAATATTCTGCGCTTGCCGCCGCTCGCGCATTGTCGATTGCCGATACCGCGCGGCTTGCTTCGCATTCGCGGCCGCGCCATGCAGAAGGCGGTGCCGGTCGGGGCAGGGGCCATGGCCGCGTTGATTGGGCTCGAATTCGGCGATGCCGTGGCGGTCGCCGCCGAAGCGGCGCAGGACGGCGTCTGCCAGGCCGCCAACGACAATGGCGGCGGGCAGGTCGTGCTGTCGGGGGACAAGGCCGCGGTCGAGCGCGCGATGGAGCTTGCCAAGGCCAAGGGCGCCAAGCGCGCGATTGCGCTGCCCGTGTCCGCGCCCTTCCATAGCGCGCTGATGCAGCCGGCGGCCGAAGTCATGGCCGAGGCGCTCTCGAAAGTGACGATGGAGCCGCCTCGTGTGCCGCTCGTCGCCAACGTGCTGGCGCGGCCGATCCGGGAGCCGGCCGAAATCGTGCGTCGTCTGGTCGAACAAATCACCGGAACGGTGCGTTGGCGCGAGTCCGTCGCGTTTATGGCGGGCGCGGGCGTCACCACATTCTATGAAGTTGGCGCCGGTAAAGTGCTGACCGGCCTCGTCAAGCGTATCGCCGAGGGCGCGACCGGCTCCGCCATCGGTACGCCGGACGATATTGTTGCCTTCAAGGCCGCGCGCGGCTGAACTCTGGATCTTCGTGCGGGAGGATCGCCATGTTCGACCTGACCGGTAAGACGGCCTTGATCACCGGCGCGACCGGGATCATCGGCGGCGGCATCGCGCGCGCCCTTCATTCTCAGGGCGCGACCGTCGCGATCTCCGGCACGCGGCGCGAGGTGCTCGACAAGCTTGCGGGCGATCTTGGCAGCCGGGTCCACGTGATGCCCTGCAATCTTGCCGACAACGCCGAGCTGGAAGCGCTGGTGCCGCGTGCCGAGGAAGTCATGGGGCAACTCGACATCCTCGTCGCCAATGCCGGCATCACCAAAGACAACCTGTTCGTGCAATTGCGCGATGAGGATTGGGATCAGGTCATCGCCATCAATCTCGGCGCCACGTTCCGTCTGGCGCGGGCCGCGGTGCGCGGCATGATGCGCCGCCGTTTCGGCCGGGTGATCGCCATCACCTCGGTCGTCGGCCACACCGGCAATCCGGGGCAGGGCAACTATGTCGCCGCCAAGGCCGGCATCAACGGCATGATCAAGGCGATCGCGCAGGAATACGCCAAGCGCAACGTCACCGCGAACTGCGTCGCGCCCGGGTTCATCGCCTCGCCGATGACCGACAAGCTCAACGACAAGCAGCGCGAGACGATCCTGGCGAAAATCCCCGCGAGCCGCGCCGGCACGCCCGACGAAGTCGCCGCCGCCGTCGTCTACCTGGCCTCGAACGAAGCTGCCTACGTCACCGGACAGACGTTGCATGTGAACGGCGGAATGGTCATGATTTGAATGTCATAGGGGTTGAATCGGAGATCGGGCGGCTGCGCTGGTCAATGCTTTTGAAGTATGATAACCGAACCTCGCGTGGGTGGGGCAGCCGCTTGTAACCGGTATTGACCCGTGGCCGTCGACCACGACGAGGCCGAGGCTCCGATCGATTGATCGGGTCGCGTTGAAACACGAGGTTGGAACAATGAGTGATATTGGCGAGCGGGTGAAGAAGATCGTCGTGGAACACCTCGGCGTCGAGCCCGACAAGGTCACGGACGGCGCCAGCTTCATTGACGATCTTGGCGCCGACAGCCTCGATACGGTGGAGCTCGTCATGGCCTTCGAGGAGGAGTTCGGCTGCGAAATCCCGGACGATGCCGCCGAAACGATTTTGACCGTGGGCGATGCCGTCAAGTTCCTTGAGAAGAACGCGAAAAGCTGACGTCTCCAACTTGGTCGCCGCATTGCGACCCCTATATTGGATGAATCGCGCGCAAGCGTTTGATAGCCGGCCACGCAAGTGGCCGGGCCTTTTTGGCCGCAGCCGTCGTCCGGAGAACCCATGATGAGACGCGTCGTCGTCACCGGTCTCGGCATGGTGACGCCGCTCGCGTGTGGCGTCGAGCCGACGTGGAAACGGATTCTCAACGGCGAGAGCGGCGTCAAGCGCATCGAAAAGTTCGACGTCTCGGATGTGGCGGCAAAGATCGCGGGCACCATCCCACGCGGCGACGGCAGCAATGGCAGCTACAATCCCGACCAGTGGATGGAGCCGAAGGAGCAGCGCAAGGTCGACGACTTCATCGTCTACGCCATGTGCGCGGCCACCCAGGCGCTCGACGACGCCGACTGGCACCCGAAGGAATACGACGACCAGATCACGACCGGCGTCATGATCGGTTCCGGCATCGGCGGCGTCGAAGGCATTGCAGAGACCTCGCTGGTGCTGCGCGACCGCGGGCCGCGGCGTGTGTCTCCGTTCTTCATTCCCGGACGCCTCATCAATCTCGCCTCGGGCTATGTATCGATCACGCACGGGCTCAAGGGCCCCAATTCCGCGGTCGTCACGGCGTGCTCGACCGGTTCGCATGCCATCGGAGATGCCGGCCGGCTCATCGCGCTCGGCGATGCCGACGTGATGGTGGCGGGGGGCGCGGAATCTCCTGTCAATCGCATCTCGCTGGTGGGATTCGCTGCTTGCCGCGCTTTGTCCACCGCATTCAATGACGAGCCCGAACGCGCCTCGCGGCCTTACGACCGCGCCCGCGATGGCTTCGTGATGGGTGAGGGCGCAGGTGCGGTGGTGCTCGAAGAATACGAGCACGCCAAGAAGCGTGGCGCCAAGATCTACGGCGAACTCATCGGCTACGGCATGTCGGGCGACGCCTACCACATCACCGCCCCGGCCGAGGACGGCGACGGCGCGTTCCGTTGCATGAGTGCTGCGACTGCGCCGGGCCGGCATCTCGCCCGCCGAGATCGATTACATCAATGCCCACGGCACCTCGACGCCGCTGGGCGACGAGATCGAGCTTAAGGCGGTGCAACGGCTGGTCGGCAATGCGGCCGGCCAAATCGCGATGTCGTCGACGAAGTCCTCGATCGGTCACCTGCTCGGCGCTGCGGGCGCGGTTGAGGCGATCTTCTGCCTGCTCGCCATGCGCGATCAGATCGCGCCGCCGACCATCAACCTCGACAACCCGTCGGTCGAAACGGCCATCGATCTGGTGCCCCACAAGGCGCGGCAGCGGCCGATCAAGACCGTGCTGTCGAACTCGTTCGGCTTCGGCGGGACCAATGCGTCGCTGATTTTCCGCCGCAGCAGCGAATAGGCCATCACCTTTTCGCCATATTTCGCCCGCACTCGCCAGTCATCCACTGCGGCTGACTCCCCTATGGGCAGGGGGCACGAAATCTGCGACCATTTTGCTGCTTTGCGCCTTGAGGGGGCTCACCATCGCCGCGTTGATCATGATTCTCGATGAATTCAGGTAGTCGGCGGTGACGGCATCCGATCCACCGCCCGGCAGCAAAGGCCGAATTGCGTCGCGGCCGGCCGCGTCGGATTCGCCTCCGACGAGTGCGCGCGCGGCGCCGCAGGCGCCCGAGCGGCATCCGCTTGCGCCGCGGCCTGCGCGCTCGTCGGAACCGGCGCCGCCGAATTCCATGATGACGCGAGCGCCTTGCCGGTGACGCGATGCAGCGGCCGCGCAATGCCGCAGCGGCACTCAATGATTTGCTCAAGCCGCCGGCGGCCAATTTGCGCGCCGCTGACGCGCCGCATCGCCGCCTTTGCCGCGCGCGTCGAACGTCGACATGCAATCGCTGAACGGCGGCAAAGCTGCGCCGGCCGAGCCGCGCGCCTCAAATCCTCGTCCGGCTGTGTCATACTCGTCCGACTTGGCGAACCTGGATGTCGGCGAACCGCTTCCGCCGATTTCCGAGCGGCACGTGAATGGATTTGGCACGAGCGCCATGGACAGACGCATCACGCCGCGCAGCCCGCGAAACGCGCTCGAGCCGGAATATGTCGAGGTGCCGACGCGGCGGTCGAAGAGTGTACGTCATCCCATCGTCATGATCGGCAATGCGATCATCAGCCTGTTCGTGCTGATTGCGGTGGTGTGCGGTTTTGCGCTCCTGATCGGCAAGCAGCGGTTCGAAGCGCCGGGGCCGTTGGCCGAGGACAAGATCGTCAACATTCCGCGCGGTTCCGGCATCCGCGACATCACCGATGTGCTGGTGCGCGAAGGCGTGATCGATCAGCCCTGGGTGTTTGTCGGCGGTGTGCTCGTGCTCAAGGAGCGCGACGGTCTCAAAGCCGGCGAATATCAATTCAAGAAACAGGCAAGCCTGCGCGACGTCGTCGACACCATCATCGACGGCAAGGTGGTGCCGCACCAGGTGACGATCGCGGAAGGTCTCACGTCCGAACAGATCGTCGCCAAGCTGCTCGACAATGACGTGCTCACCGGCAACATCAAGGAAATCCCGCGCGAGGGCAGTCTGCTGCCGGACACCTACAGTTTCACCCGCGGCTTCACGCGCGAGCAGGCGATCCAGCGCATGCAGCAGTCCGAGCAGCGTCTGCTGAAGGACATCTGGGACCGGCGCACGCCCGACCTGCCGCTCAAGACGCCGGACCAGCTCGTCATCCTCGCGTCCCTGGTCGAGAAGGAGACCAGCAAGCCTGAGGAGCGCACGCGCGTCGCCGCCGTGTTCGTCAACCGGCTGAAGCAGAAGATGAGGCTGCAGGCCGACCCGACCATCATCTACGGTCTGGTCGGCGGCAAAGGCACGCTCGGCCGGCCGATCCAGAGAAACGAGATCGAGCAGCCGACGCCTTACAACACCTATGTGATCGACGGTCTGCCGCCGGGGCCGATCGCCAATCCGGGCCGCGCCGCGCTTGAAGCCGCCGCCAACCCGGCGCGCACGCGCGAACTCTATTTCGTCGCCGACGGCACCGGCGGGCACGTCTTCGCCGAGACCTACGAGCAGCACCAGAGGAACGTCGCGCGGCTGCGCTCGATCGAGACCGACCAGAAGGTCGAGCAGAAGGATTCCGCCGGGCTCGACAACCAGTCGCCGCCGCCATCGGCCACGCCGCGCACACCGGCAGCAAAACGCACCCAGCGCGGATCGGCGACGCGCTAGAATTGCCATCGCCCTTGTGACCGCGAACCGGCGCCGTTAAGTTCGGCGCGAATTTTCGTCAGCTCCAAGAGATTCTCCGCCATGGCGCTGTCGAGCATGACTGGATTCGCTCGCGGCCATGGCGTCAGCGGTCCTTACGCCTGGGCCTGGGAAATCAAATCGGTCAACGGCAAGGGGCTCGATCTGCGGCTGCGGCTGCCGCCGGGCTGGGATGCCGTCGAGGCGCCGGCACGAAGCCGCGGCGCCGAGGTGCTCGCGCGCGGCACCATCTACGGCAACCTGACCGTGAAACGCGAAGGCGCGGCGCCGGTCGTGCGCGTCAATCAGCCGGTGCTCGATGCGGTGCTGGCGACGGCGCGCTCGCTGGCGCAGCAGATCGAAGCCGCGCCGCCGAGCATCGATGGTCTGCTCGCGCTCAAGGGCGTGATCGAGGTTGCGGATGCCGAGGAAAGCGAGGACGAACGCCGCGCCGCCGAGGCCGTCGTCATCGCCGGATTTGGCGAGGTGCTCAAAGGCCTCGCCGACATGCGCCGCCACGAAGGTGACGCGCTCGGCCGCGTGCTTTCCGCCCGCCTGACCGAAATCTCGGCGCTCGCCAAACGCGCCGAGAACGCACCGGGCCGCCGTCCGGAGGCGATCAAGGCGCGGCTCGCCGAACAGATTGCGACTCTGCTGTCGGGTTCCGATCGGTTCGATTCCGACCGGCTGCATCAGGAGGCGATCCTGATGGCCAGCAAGGCCGACATTCGCGAGGAGCTTGATCGCCTCGTCGCCCATGTCGGGCAGGCACAGCATCTGATCGGGCAGGGCGGGGCGGTCGGGCGCCGGCTCGATTTCCTTGCCCAGGAGCTCAACCGCGAATCCAATACGTTGTGCGCCAAGGCCGTCGACGTCGAGCTCACCAATATCGGGATGGAGCTCAAGACCAGTGGTCGAGCAGTTCCGCGAGCAGGTGCAGAACGTGGAATAGATGATGGCGCGCGCGGCTCGATCCCGAAAGCAGAAAATCGCCCGCCGCGGTCTGATGCTGGTCCTGTCCTCGCCGTCGGGCGCCGGCAAGACGACGCTGTCACGCCTGCTGCTCAAGAGCGACCGCAATGTCGAGCTTTCGGTTTCGGTCACGACGCGGCCGAAGCGACGTGGCGAGGTCGATGGCCGCGACTATCATTTCATCGACCGCGCGCGCTTTGACGCGATGGTCAAAGCCGGTGAACTGCTGGAGTTCGCGGTGGTCTTCGGCCACTGCTACGGCACGCCACGAAAACCCGTTCAAGCGGCGCTGGCAAAAGGACGCGACGTGCTGTTCGACATCGATTGGCAGGGCACGCAACAGCTCAACGAAAAGGTGCCCAGCGATATCGCCAGTATCTTTGTGCTGCCGCCGTCAATTCCCGAGCTCGAGCGCCGCCTTCACACCCGCGCGCTTGACGACAAGAAAGTGATCAAGGGCCGAATGGCCAAAGCGGCGGGCGAACTCAGCCATTGGGCCGAATACGATTATGTCATCATCAATGACTCGCTCAAGCGCGCCTTCGCCGAAGTGCAAACGATCCTGGCCGCGGAACGATTGAAGCGCGCGCGGCGGCCATGGATTTCCGCGTATGTGCGCCGCCTGCAAGCGAAACTCTAGCCAGGGATCGTCACATGAGCGCATCGCGATGGCGAAGATGGGCCTGCTGGCTTTTGTATCATCGTCTTGTCAGGCTGGGGCGTTGGTGCCGCGCAGTCAGGCATGGCCGAGCCGACACTCGATATCGTCATCGGGAGCGATACCCGCCAATTTGCGCGCGACGCGCTGCTGGCCCGGCCGGACGCCGCCAGCGTCGAGATTTCCAACGATGTGTCGTACGGCAAGGCCATGACATATCGCGCAGTCCCGCTGGCCGCGCTGCTGGCCGGGTTCAAGCTGCCCGCCGATAGCGTGATCGAGGCGGTTGCGCTCGACGGGTTCGCCGCGCAACTGCCGCTCGATCTCATCACCAATACGGATTCCGCCGCGCCGGTCGCGTGGCTCGCGATCGAGCCCGCCGACAAGGCGTGGCCGCCGCTCCCCGGAAAGACGGTGAGCGCGGGGCCGTTCTATATCGTGTGGACCGGAGCGTCGGCGGCGACGGTCCGCAGCGAGCAGTGGCCGTACCAGGTGGCAAAGCTTGATAGCCAGCCGTCGCCGGCGACGCGGTGGCCGGCGCTCGGTGTCGATCCGGCTTTGCCCGCCACGCATCCGGTGCGCGCCGGCCAGGCGCTCTTCGTCACGCAATGCCTTCCGTGCCACACGCTGAATGGCGCAGGTACGGGCACGGTCGGCCCGGATCTGAACAAGCCCTCGAACCCGACCGAGTATCTGACACCCGCCGGTCTGCACGCGCTGATCCGCGATCCGAAATCGGTCCGCTCCTGGCCCGAACAGCGAATGCCCGGCTTCGCGCCGGACCAGCTCAGCGACCACGAGATCGACCTGGTGATCGGCTATCTCGCGCACATGACGACGCGCCGCACGTCGCCTTAAGACGCACCATCGCAGACCAGCACTGTGCGTCCGACGACGCGCCCGGCGCGCAGATCGTCGAGCGCGGCCTGCGCCTCGGCCAGCGGGCGCTCGCGCGTCTGGATCGGCGCGATCTTGCCGGCTTTTGCCAGTGCCAGAAGCTCGTGCGCTTCGGCGAGCGTGCCGGTGAGGATGCCCTCGATCGTCATCGCCTTGATCGCGAACATGGCCGCCGGCGTGGTGAAGGCGCCGCCGAGCAGGCCCGTCACGACGACCTTGCCGCCGCGTGCGAGCACGCCGGTGGCAAATTGCAGCGAACGGTCCGAGCCGACGAAGTCGCACACAGCCAAAACGCCGCCCGTCGCCGTCAGGATGGCTTTGCGCGCGTTGGCATCGTTCGGGTCGTAGGCGGCCGCAGCGCCTGCCGCGAGTGCCGCGTTGCGCTTTTCCGCGTCGATGTCGGCGACAAGCGGCGGCACGGCGAACATGGCGCGCGCCAGCGCAAGTCCCATCATGCCGACGCCGCCGAGGCCGAGCAGCAGCACCGGTGAGTGCTGTGCGCGCTCGGCGAGCCGCTTGAGCGCCGCATAGGCGGTCAGCCCCGAGCACATCAGCGGTCCGGCGAAGGATGGCGACAGCGGCGCGTAGTCGAGCAGATAGCGCGGGTGCGGAATGAGCACGTGGGTCGCGAAGCCGCCGTCGGCAGCGATGCCGAGATGGCGATGCTCGGAGCACAGATTTTCCGCGCCGGCGCGGCACGCTGCACACTTGCCGCAACCGATCCATGGATAGACCGCGACCTTGCGGCCGGGCATCGCGCCTTCGGCGGCTTCGCCCGCAGCTTTCGATCACGCCGGCGATCTCGTGGCCGAGCGTGAACGGCAAGGCGCGGCCCTTGGTCACGTCCAGTCGCTTGTCGCCGCCGAGCGAGAAATACCCATCCTGCATGTGCAGGTCGGAATGGCAGACGCCGCAGCGCTCGATGCGCACCAGCACTTCGCTGCCGCGCGGCGCCGGGCAGTCGACGATGGTCTCGCACAGCGGCTCGCCGTAGCCGACGAGCGATTGGCGGTGCAGCTTTGTCATCGTTGTCGTACTCCGTGCCCTATCATGCACCACGAGTGCCATGCGCGGCGAGGGCCCGCGCAAGCTTGACGAAGCCCTCGACCGGAATGTCTTCCGCCCGCGCGGTCGGGTCGATCTCGGCTGCCGCAAGCAACTCCGCTGGCATCCGACGCCAAGCGATTTCAGGCTTTGACGTAGCATTTTCCTGCGCTGTCCGAAGGCGGCCGCGGTGACGCGCTCCAGCATCCTGCGGTCGCAGGGTAGCGGCTTCGCGCGCGGCACAATGCGCACCAGCGAGGATGTCACCTTCGGCGGCGGCACGAAGGCGGACGCGGCAATATCGAACAGGATGCGCGCTTCGCAGCGCCAGCCGATGAGCACCGAGAGCCGGCCATAGGTCTTGCTGCCGGGCGCGGCGACGATGCGCTCGGCGACTTCGCGCTGGAACATCACGATCGCGGCATCATACCACGGCGGCCATGGCTCGGCCGTGACCCAGGCGACAAGCAGCGCGGTGGCGATGTTGTACGGCAGATTGGCGACGATGCGCGCCGGGCCATGGTCGAGCTGCGCCGGCTGCGTCGAACGTCGAGCGCATCGGCGGCAATGATGTCGAGCCGGCCGGGGTAGTGCTCGGCGATTTCCTGCAGGGCGGCGATGGCGCGGTCGTCGCGCTCGATCGCGATCACGCGGCGCGCGCCGAGCGCGAGCAGCGCGCGCGTGAGCCCGCCCGGACCGGGACCGACTTCGACCACGGTGACGCCTTCGAGCGGTCCCGCCGCGCGTGCGATGCGCGCGGTGAGGTTGAGGTCGAGCAGGAAGTTCTGTCCGAGCGATTTTTTGGCGGCGAGGCCGTGGCGGCGGATGACCTCGCGCAGCGGCGGCAGCGCGTCGTCCGCGCCGGTCACGACGCCAGCAGTGGCGCGGTCTGCGCCGTATCGGCGAGCCGTGCCGCAAGCCGCAGCGCCGCCACCAGGCTCGATGGATTGGCGCGGCCGGTGCCGGCGATGTCGAAGGCGGTGCCGTGGTCGGGCGAGGTGCGCACGAACGGCAGACCGAGCGTGACATTGACGGCGTGATCGAACGCCAGCGTCTTGATCGGGATCAGCGCCTGGTCGTGATACATGCACAGCGCCGCGTCGTAGCTCGCGCGCGCCGCCTCGTGAAACATGGAATCGGCGGGCAGCGGTCCGCGCGCGTCGATGCCCTCCGCGCGCAGCCGCGCGACGGCGGGCGCCACGATGCTGAGATCCTCCTCGCCGAGCGTGCCGTCCTCGCCGGCATGGGGATTGAGCCCGGCGACGGCGAGGCGCGGCCGCGCCAGATGGAAGCGCGTGGCGAGATCGCGCGCCACGATGCGGCCGGTTTCGAGCACGAGTTCGGCCGACAGTTCCTTGAGGACATTGCCGGAGCGGCAGATGGATGGTGACCGGCACCACCGCGAGTTCGGGCGACCACAGCATCATGACCGGATGCAAGGATTTTCCGGTCGCCTCCTGCACCAGCTTGGCAAGAAACTCGGTGTGGCCGGGCTCGGCAAAGCCGGAGCGGTAGAGCACGTTCTTGGCGACCGGATTGGTGACGACCGCGGCAGCCGAAGCCGGCCATGACGTCGGCGACCGCGCGGCGTATCGAAGCGATCGCGGCCGGCGCGCTCGACGCGTCGGGCTCTCCGGGCTCGGCTTGCACCGCCATGTCGAGCGGACAGACGGGCAGCGCCGAGACGAACGTGGCCGCGGCCGCCTTCGGTTCGACGACTGACCATCGGGATATCGAGGCCAAGCCGATCGGCGCGCCGCGCAAGATGGCGTGGGTCCGCGATCAGGTAGAAGGCAGGAACATCGAGTTCTGCCGCGCCGTCGCCATACCGCAAGCGCGAGGTCGGGGCCTATTCCGGCGGGCTCGCCCAGCGTTAATGCCAGCGGACGCACGTGGCTATTGCTGTTGCTGCTTGTACTCGATCATGGCCTGGCGCCGCAGTTCCGCGAGATAGCGCTTGGCATGCGAGCCGAATTTCTGTTGAAAAATCTGATCTTTGACCTTTCGCTTTTCAGGCGTGTCGGAGGTCGTCTCCTTCTTCGTGCAAAGGGCAAACATCTGCACGCCCTCCTGCGTGACCTCGGGCGGCGTGAGGTGACCTTCAGGTGTGCCGTCGAGGATATCGCGCAACGCCTGCGGCAAGTCGGCCGAAAACCGGGTCACCTGGTCGCGCACGGCGACTTCCTTCAGCGCGCGTGCAAACGGAATACCGTCGTTGCAATTCAGAAATCGTCCACGCAATGCTTCGGCCTCTTTCTTTTTCGCTTCGAAAACGGTCTCGGGCGAGCCGCGCTGTGCGATGAATATGACCGGCCGCAGCACATATTCGTAACCGACATCGCTTTTTTCGTCGGGCTTTTCCTTTGCCAACGCGTTCTCGATGTCGCGGTCCCTGATCTCGAGACTGGCTTTGAAGCGGCCGCGCACAAGAGATGTCCAGACTATTTCCGCGCGCAGGCGGCGTTTGAGCGTGTCCGCGCTGGCTCCGCTGTGCTCCAGTATCTGCGTCAATTTCTCAGGCGTCGTGCCCATCCGCTTGGCGACGCCGGCGTACGAACTGGTGATGTCCGAATCGGCTGGTTCGACGCCATAGCGCTTGCCCTCGCGCACCTCCAGGATTTCATCGACGAGACCGTCGATCACCTCCTTGCGCGTCGGCGTCTTGTTTGAGCTCATGCGCATGAATTTGGCACGCGTGTCGATATCCAATTCCGTGATTGGTTCACCGTTTACCAGCAAGACGACCTGCTGGGCGGTCGCGTTCGGGACAGCCGTCAGTATCCATCCGGCGGTCAGGAGACCGATGGCAAGAGAAAGGCCAATGGCGCGGGTCGGGGTCGTTAACATGCAGCTTGTTCTTTCTTCAAACGGCCGGCCCCGCCGACCGCCTGGTTCTCCTTGGAGCGAGTCAAACCGCCGCCGTTATCCTAGCAAAATCGTGCAAAAATTAGAATTGAGCAGAAACCGGCGCCGAAATGTCGCAATCGCCGTCACCAGTTGCCTGCTTTCACCGCACACCCGGCGAGGGGTGCACTATCCGTCCTCCTGGTACAACAGGGCAACAAATCCGGTCAGTCCGCCGACCAAAACGGGAATCCAGGCCGCCGCAACCGGCGAGAGCAGTTCGGACTTGCTCATGTCTTCGGTGATTTTCGACAGGACGAACAGCAGGAAGCCTGCGGTGACGCCGCTCAGCACCATTTTTTGCACGCCGCCAAAGCGGAAAAACCGCAGGCTCACGGAGGCTGCGAGCAGGACCATGGCGGCGAGCAGAAACGGTTGCGACAAAAGTTTCTGGTACTGCAGGCGGTATCCTGCAGCGCCGAGCCCGGCCCGGTCGGCCAGGTAGATGTAGGACGGTAATTGCCAGAACGGTACGGTCTCGGGTGTGGCGAAGCTTTCCCGCACCTGCTCTTGCGTCAAGTTGGTGGTCAGCCGGAAAGTGTCCGAGATCTCGGGTGGCGCGCCGTTGGTATAAACGCGCGCGTCGTCAAGCTGCCAATGGCCCGGTTCGAGCCTGGCGCTCTTGGCCTCGATCCGGTCCTGGAAATGGCCCGCGGTATCGAAGGTGAAAACCGTGACGCCGCCCAGGACGGCGCCTTGATCGCGGCTGCTTTTGGCATTGACGATGGCCTGGCCGTCGTCGCTCTTCTGACGCACCCAAAAGCCGCTGGTGCTCTCCTGTAGCGCCGACGGAATCTCGCCGAACATCTCGGCTTCGAGCCGCTTGGAGTGCTCATGCAGTACGGCCGAGATCGGATTGTAGATCGCCGTCGCAAGGGCGCCGATCAAAAGTGCCATCGCCACCGCCGGCGCAATGAACTGCCATGCCGATACGCCGGCGGCACGCGCCACGACCAGTTCGAGGCGGCGCGAAAGTCCGAGATAGCATGACATCGCGCCGATCAGAACCGTGAACGGCATGATGCGTTCGGTCAGTTGCGGGACACGGAACAATGAAATCTTGGCGAGCAGCCACGCCGTGGCATTCGGCCAATCGGCGCCGCGACGCATCAGCTCGACATAGTCGATCATGGCAGCAAGCGCGACCACGCCAAGAAACGAGCCGACCACGGTGCCGAGGAACTTGAAGGCGAAATAGCGCGAAAGCGTGCCGGTCAGCATCGTACGGTCCCTACGTGGTCGCCATGCGGCGCGTGATGCGTTCGGTTATAGCGGTCGCAAATTTCGACACCCCGGCTGCGGGCTCGACGGTGCGGCCGCGGCCGATCTGGATCAGCCCCAGCACGATCGTCAGTCCGATCACCACGTATTGCACCGCAAGCACGGCAGGGATGTGCACACCGACGATGACACTGACAAAGCCAATGAGCCGTACCAGCGATACGGCGCCGATCGATCCCAACAGCGCCAGCGTTCGGCTCTGCCGTGTGGTTTGCGGCGGGCCGAGGAAGGCATAGGCGAGGATGACGAAGGCCAGCGGATAAAGCGGGGTCGCGAGCCGGTCGTGCAATTCCGAGCGGTACTGGTCGGGCTGGGCCACGTAGACCGGATCGGCTGGATCCGGCCACAGCAGCTCCCACAAATACTTTTCGCGCACCGTGTAGGTCACGGCCTGGTTGCCGCCGGTGAACTTCGACAGATCGAAGGCATAGCGGTCGAACGTGACGATGCGCGGATCGCGCTGCCCGCTCTCCAGCCGCTGGATGCTGCCGCCTTCGAGCACGAGGAACGAGCCGTTGTCGTTCTTCACGATCTCGCCTTGCTCGGCAATGTATGTGGCGCGCTCCTTGGGATCGCGCCGGTCGTCGACGAAAATGCCGATCAGGAGACCATTGGGACGGCGGTCGGCGATGTGGAAGGTGAGGGCGCCGCTGACCGTGGTGAAGCGGCCCGGCTGGACGATATTGGTGAGGATGTCGGCGCGGACCTGCGCCGCCCAATCGCGCAGCTCGCGCAGGCTGCGCGGCGAGACATAGGCCGCGATGATGGAACACAGGATCGACACCGCGATGGCGGCGGCAAGGAACGGACTCACCAGCCGCCACGGCGACACTCCGGCGGCGTTCATCACGATGATTTCCGAATCCGAGCTGAGCTTGTTGAGCACATGCGCGGCAGCCATGACGACCGCGATCGGCGCGATCATCATGACGAGCAGGGGAATGATCAGTCCGGTGATGCCGACGAAGACCAGCAGCGTCTGGCGCTGGCTGGTGATCAGGTCGAAGTCGCGCATCGCCTGCGTGAACCAGAGCACCAGCGTCAGGCTGACGAGGATGATCAGAAACGCACCCATGGTGGTGCGAAACATGTAGCGGCCGATCTGCCCCATCGGTACGGCTATCCCCTCTGGCGGCCCACCCGCCGGCCGTGCCGTCCACGCTTGGTGCCGAATTCCGGCTGGCGGGGGCAAACGACTCTTCATTCTCGATGCTACGTCATTCTTTCGACAAAGTGGCCTCGACAAGGCAAAGCCATTGGGCGCAAACAATAATGCGTGACAGCGGCCGGTCCACGGCAGCGCGCGCCGGCCCGTATCGCTTGAGAAGGACTGCATCATGTCCGATGCCTTGAAGCTTGGTTTCACCCCATTTGAACGGCTGCGTGGGGTTCTTGTTACGTTCTGCGGAGACAATTTGAAGTTCGGCCCAGCCACCCGTCGCGCGCTCGAACCAGCGGGAGATCTCGTGCGCCGCGCCGCTGCTGCCGATCGGTTCACCGGAAAGAACGGAACGGTTCTCGACATCATCGCTCCGGCCGGACTGTCGGCCCCCCGTCTCGTCGTCGTCGGAACCGGCAAGGATGCAAAGCTCAAGCCGCAGGACATCGTGAAGCTCGGCGGTATCGCCAAGGGCAAAATTCCAGGCGCCGCGGCCGAGGCCACCATTGTCGCCGAGTTGCCGTCAGGTGCGATGAAGCCCGAACAGGTCGCCGATCTGGCGCTCGGCGTGCGGCTGCGCGCCTACACGTTCGATCGTTACAAGACCAAGCGTAAGGAAGGCGACGAGCGGCCCGCCAAGGCCGAGGTGACATTTGCATGCGCCAACCCGGCATCCGCCGAGAAGTCCTGGTCACGTCACCAGCGCGGCATTGCCGACGGTGTCGTTTGGGCGCGCGACCTCATCAACGAGCCGGCCAATGTGCTGTTTCCGATTGAGTTCGCCCGCCGGACGTCCGAACTGAAAAAGCTCGGCGTCGTCGTCGAAGTGCTCGATGTCCCGGCCATGAAGAAGCTCGGCATGGGCTCACTGCTCGGCGTCGGTCAGGGTTCGCGGCACGACAGCCGGCTGGTGGTGATGCGCTGGAACGGCGGCAAGAAGGGCGCCGATCCGGTGTCCTTCATCGGCAAGGGTGTCTGCTTCGACACCGGCGGCATCTCGATCAAGCCGGCTTCCGGCATGGAGGACATGAAGGGCGACATGGCGGGCGCCGCCTGCGTCGTCGGGCTCATGCACGCGCTCGCCGCGCGCAAGGCCAAAGTCAACGCGGTGGGCGCCATCGGGCTCGTCGAGAATATGCCCGACGGCAATGCGCAGCGCCCCGGCGACATCGTCACCACCATGTCGGGGCAGACCATCGAGATCATCAACACCGACGCCGAAGGCCGCCTCGTGCTTGCCGACGTGCTGCATTACATCAACAAGCGCTTCAAGCCGAAGTTCATGATCAATCTGGCGACGCTGACCGGCGCCATCCTCGTCGCGCTCGGCCAGGAATATGCCGGCCTGTTCTCCAACGACGACCGCCTGGTCGATCGTCTGGTGGAGGCCGGCAACGACACCGGCGAGCGCGTCTGGCGCATGCCGCTCGGGCCGGAATACGACAAGATGATCGACTCGAAATTCGCCGACATGAAGAACACCGGCGGCCGCTGGGCCGGCTCCATCACCGCGGCGCAATTGCTGGCGCGCTTCGTCGACAAGACGCCGTGGGCGCATCTCGACATCGCCGGCACCGCGCTCGGCTCGCCGCAGACCGACATCAACAAGAGCTGGAGCTCGGGCTGGGGCGTGCGGCTGCTCAACCGGCTGGTCGAGGACCACTACGAGAAGTGATCCTCGCCAGCTTCGTTGGCGTCGATGCTTTTACTTGTCCGCGGCGGTGATGGGCCGGCCGTCGGCGCCGGGCGTGCCGAATGTCAGCATGTCGTCCATCGCCTTTCGCTGCGCCGCCGACCATTGCGTGAGCTGCTCGCAGATGGCTGGCTTCGGTCCAGTCGCCTTCGCTGCACAGCGCAGCGAGACAAAGTTTTGCAGGCTCATCGAGAGCTGGAGCGAGTAATCCGACGAGTAGAGCTGCGTATCGCTGAAGACAGCGCCGGAGGCGGCGTTGCCGTAGTACATCATGCGGAAGCTCTGCTCGGTCTGCGGCTTTGCGGCGCCATCGAGCTTGAGCAGCGCGCCATTGGCCGAGAATTCCGGCAATATCGCGATGCTCGGGAACCCCGCCGTCTGATGGCATCCCATGCAGGATGCTTTCGGATTGTCGACCGGTCCCGCCAGCCGCCCTGCATATCCCAGATGATTGAAGCTCAGCGGCGGCTTGGCCAAATCCCTGGCGGCCTGCTCGTTGATCCATTGCTCGGTCAGCTTCTTGCGATTGCAGGGGCCGTCGGGACCGGAACAGGTTTCCGCATAGGTGACCTTGGGGTTGTTGCCCCACTGCAGCCCGAGCGGGACCATCCGCTTCCATGGCGTGCTGCCCTTGGCGTTGCCGTCATAGCCGAATGTGCCCAAGAGCCATCCCGTGGTGCTGCGCTCGTCGCGAACCGAGACGTCGATCTGGATCATCCGGATCGTTTTCATTGTCCGTTCGTAGCGGCTGATCGGTCCCTGGTTGCGCCAGCGTGGGTCCTCGTTGACGAAGACATTCGCCTGCCACTCCAGCGCATTCTTCACGATCGGCAATTGCTGTTCGGTCACCGTCGAGAACAGCAGCTTTATGACGAACGAGCCGTTGGCCATGTTGTTGAGGCCGGTCGGGTCGGGATTGATCGCGCCGGGCTTGGGATCGTCCGGATTGCAGTAGACTTGGCCGATGCTGAAGGCGGCGCGGTCGTTGAGATAGGCGCCGGACCAGGTATCGACGAAGTCCTTCTGCAACGTGCTGAGCGTGTTGCCGGAGGAATCGAATTCATGCGTGAAGCCGTGGACAAATTCACGCCCATCGGTGCCGGGCCAGTCCGAGGCCACCTCGGTGTTCCAGTCCATCCACGGCATGCCGTACCATTTTCGCTTCTTGTTGTTCTCGACGTAGAAATCGACGTCGACGTTGCCGTCGAGACCGTAGTCAAGCAGCGCTTGCAGGTAGGCCCGCGGATCGACCGGGCCGCCGTTCTTGAAGCCGATCTTGAGCCACGGATACTTTTCCATCGGCGGCAGTTGGTTCGGATAGTCCTGGCTGAGCTTGAACACCTTGCCGGTGTAGCCGGCCGGCGGATCGCCGCCGGCGCCCTGGCGGTAGTAATCCTTGAGCGTGCCGCGCACGCAATTCTTGTTTGCGAGCTGGTTGCGGGTGGCGTCGTCGGTCGCGAAGGCGGGTCCAGCACCGAGCAGCGCGCCGGCGGATACGAGGCTCAGCGCGAGGGCGCATAGAGAGCGGCTTCGATTTGACATGAAATATCCTAAGGTCGGGCGAGAGAATCGGGCGGATTCTCTATCGCAATGCGGCTTGTAGGCCGGTTAAATGAAGTCAGCAAAACATCCGCAACGCATTAATCGAAAGATACACGATAAATTCTAGGCGCTATTGCGCGGAAATCCCGGCGCGATGGATGACGTCGGCCCATTGGGCGATCTTGGATTTCAGTACGTCACTGACAAGCGTGGGTGGCCCGATCAGCGGTTCGACGCCAGCCTTGGTCAGCCGTTGCCGGATATCGTCGATGTTGAGCACTTGTTCGGTCGCTTTGGCCAGCTTGGCGACGATGTCCGCACCGGTGCCTTTTGGCGCAAACAGCGCATACATCGTTGAGACGTCGTAATCGCCAAAGCCGCTTTCCTTGACGGTCGGCACGTCGGGCAGGTCTTTCAATCGGTGCTCGCCGGCGACCGCAAGCGCGCGCAGATCGCCGCTTTGGATGTGGGCCAGCACCGGCGGCAACGGGATGATCCAGAACGACAGTCGGCCGCTGAGAAGGTCCGTTACGCCTTGGGAGCCGACCCGGTAGGGCACGTGCGTTGCTTCGATGCCGACAGTGCGATTGAACAACTCGGCATTGAGGTGTCCGGGCGTGCCGAGGCCGGTCGATGCGAACAGCAATTCGCCTGGCTTTTGCTTGGCGAGCGCGACGAACTCGGCAAGCGTCTTTGCCGGCAGTTTTGCCGATACGACCAGAACGGCGCCGGTCGTGCCGAACGGCGCGATCGGCACCAGCCGCGTCGTCGGATCAAAGTGGCGCGCCGGATAAAGGCTGACGCCGGTCGCAAGCGGTCCGGATGGATCATTGACCAAAAGCGTGTAGCCGTCCGGCGGCGCCTCGGCGACGAATTCGGTGGCGAGCGTGCCGCTCGCGCCGGGCCGGTTCTCGATCACCATCGGCTGGCCGAGGCTTTTCGCCATGGCGTCGAACACGATGCGCGAAACGATATCCGTCACGCCGCCGGGTGCAAACGGAATGATCACGCGGACGCTGTGGGAGGGATAATCGTCGGCGCGCAGGCCGCCGACGGCGACGATCGAAATCGCCGCGATCAGCCCGATCAGCCGGCCGTTGATCTTGTCACGCATCATGCGCGGCTCCTATCATCGCGAAAAGGTGCGCATGCGGCGACGCGGCTCACCGGAGGACGACAATGGTAACGCCTTCGCCAGCGCAAATAAAACTCGCCGTGTTCATGCACGGCAACTCCAACTACCACATCGCCGGCTGGCGGCATCCGGACGCCTATGCGGATTCCGCCGAAAACATCGCGCGCTGGACGGAATTTGCCCGCACCATGGAGCGCGGCAAGATGGACATGCTGTTCATCGCCGACAGCGTGGGCATCTACGGCGTCAGCAAGCCGGATTTGCTGAGCTACAAGGACGCGGTCGAGAAATTCGAGCCGCTGACGACGCTCGCCGCCCTGTCGGCCCTGACGAAGCACCTCGGTCTCGTTGCAACCCTGCACACCACCTACACCGACCCCTACACCGCCGCGCGCATGTTCGCGTCGATCGATCATTTGAGCGGCGGCCGCGCCGGCTGGAATTTCGTCACCGGGGGAAACCGCGAAGGCGCGCTCAACTACAGCCGCGACAGCCACATGGAGCATGGCGAGCGTTACGACCTCGCCGAGGAATTCGCCGACGTGGTGCTCGGCCTGTGGGACAGTTTCGAGGACGGCGCGTTCGTGCGCGACAAGGCCTCGGGGCGCTACCTCGACCCGAACAAAATGCACATCCTCAACCACAAGGGCCAGCACTTCTCGGTGCGCGGCCCGCTGAGCAGCGCCCGCTCGCCGCAGGGCCGGCCGGTGATCGTGCAGGCGGGGTCGTCCGAGCCCGGCAAGCAGCTCACGGCGCGCATCGCCGACGTCATGTTCACCGCGCAGGCCTCGTTCGAGCAGGCGCAAGGCGTTCTACGCCGACGTGAAGGGGCGTCTGGCGCAGTTCGGCCGTTCGCCGGACAGCCTCAAGATCATGCCGGGCGTTTCGGTCTATGTCGGCCGCACCGCGGAGGAGGCGGAGGAAAAATTCCAGAAGCTGAACGACCTCATCCCGATGGAGGTCGCGATGGCGAGCTTCAGCGAGATGCTGGGCGGCATCGATCTGAGCGCCTATCCGTTGGACGGCCCGATGCCGGAGCTTCAGGGCAATTCGGCGCGCATGAGCGCGCCGCCGGCCTACGTCAAGCTGGCGCGGCGGGAGAACCTCACGTTGCGGCAGACCGCGCGGCGCGCGGTCGCGTCGAAGCAGCATTGTCTGGTCCGTGGCACGCCGAGCCAGGTTGCCGACGAACTGGAGCATTGGTTCACCGGCGGCGCTGCCGACGGATTCAATCTGTTGCCAGCGTGGCTGCCCGGTTCTCTCAATGAATTTGTCGATCACGTCATCCCGGAGCTGCAACGGCGCGGCCTTTACCGCACCGAATACGAGGGAACGACGCTGCGCGCGAACCTCGGGCTGCCGATCCCGGAAAACAGCTACACGCGGGCGCGCACGTCCGAGCGCGTCGCGGTCGGCGAACGCGCTGGCTAAAACCGCCACACGTCGCCGCGCTTGCGGCCGTGGAATACGCTGACGAACAGCTCATCGACCGGAATCTTGCGCCGGATCAGGCCCTGTTCGTGGGCATAGTCGACCAATGTCTCCAGCGTGTGCCGGTTGCGGTCGCCGAGGCCGTATTCCCACGGGTCGCTGCCGAAATCGCGCTCCTGCTCCTCCCAGAAGTCCCGATAGAACACCAACGGCACGATCCGCGGGTTCTCGAGCTGCGCCATGGCGATCGCCTTCGCCTCGTTGAAGGCCTGGTACATGTTGACGGCCACCCACGGGTGCTTCTCGACGATGTCCTGCTTGATGCCGAGCACGTGCATGATCGGGAAAATGCCGGTCTTCTTGTAGTAGGCGGTCTCCTCCTGGCGGTAGTCGGGGAACAGCCGCGCGACGCGCGGGTCCTGCTCGCGCAGCGGCCGGATCAGGTCGGGATGCAGCACCGCATCGAGCTCGCCCTCGGCCAGCATGGTCTCGACGGATTTATCGTTATCGAGCCGCGTGATCTTCAGTCCCGGCGGCGGCGTGAACTCGATGCTCTCGTCGAGTTCCGACACCCATTCGATCGAGCGATGCGGCACGCCGTATTCATGCTCAAGAATACCGCGCATCCACACGATGGCGGTGGCCTGGAACTGTTTGACGCCGATGCGGCGGCCGGCAAGGTCCTTCGGCGTGCGGATGCCCTTGGTCGTGTTGATGAACATGAAGCCGTGGCGGAACCGGCGGTGCAGGTAGACCGGCAGCGCCTGCAGCGGATGGCCCTGGTCGCGCGCCACGAGGTATGACGAGCATGACACCTCGGCGATGTCGAACTCCTGGCCGCGCAGGAAGCGCCAGTGCCGCGTGGTCGAATCCATGCGCGTGAGCACGGTGAGGTCGATGCCGTCCGGCTGCACCCGGCCGTCCTTCAGCGGGGCCGTGATCGCGTAGTCGCCGCAGGCGAGCGTCAGCGGAATTTTCGTTGCCATCGTCTCCCTCGATTTTGCCCCGCTTGCGCCCTCATGTAGCATCGAACGGCATTTGAACGGCTCCGATCGTGCCATGACCGAAATTCTTTTCTATCACCTGCAGCGCCTGAAGCTCGAAAATGTGCTGCCGACCCTTCTGGAGAAGTCGGTCGAGCGCGGCTGGCGCGTCGTGGTGCAGGCGTCGTCGGAAGAGCGCATCGAGGCGCTCGACGCGCACCTGTGGACCTGGAGGGACGATGCGTTCCTTCCCCACGGCACCTGGCGCGAGGGCGAGGCGGCCGAGCAGCCGATCCTGCTCACCGTCCACGACGACAATCCAAACCGCGCGACGGTGCGGTTCCTGATCGACGGCGCCGCCCTTCCTGCCGATGCCGGCGCTTATCAGCGCATCGTGCTGGTGTTCGACGGCGACGATCCCGATGCGGTCGAGACGGCGCGCACGCGCTGGGGCGAGGCCAAGGCCGCGGGCCACGAGGTGACCTATTGGCAGCCCGATGAGCAGGGTCGCTGGCAGCGCAAGGCCTGAGGGCGGACGCGATCTCGCTCGGAGCAGTAAAAGACCATCATAACTATATTGAATATAATAATCTTTGCTCTCTTGCGAAGTGTTTGATCGTTCCCCATATGAGACAGTGAAAATTTGTTATACAGGCAAAAAATGAATGCTATAGTGCCTCACCATGAACAAAAATTCAGCCAAAAAGCGACCCACAAAGGCCGCGAAGTCTGTAAGTCGCAAGCCCGGTTCCACCGTCGCCCGCAAGCCGGCGGTTGCTCTGCGTAAGCCTGCGTCAATCGTTTTGCGCAAGCCTGCGTCTGCGGCGCGTCAATCCACGCCTACGTCAGCGGCGCGTAAGCCCACGCCGGTGCGGAACATTGTCACGAGCCCGGTTCAAAACGTCACGGCGAGCCCGCCCATCACGCCGTCTCAATTGGCCTACCGCCGGCCGTCGTTCCGAGCGCACAAGTTCCAGGTCGGTCAGAACGTGTTCTACACCTCGAGCCCGATCAGCCGTCCGGGCGCCAGCGGTACCTACCAGGTCGTCAAGCTGCTGCCGTCTGAGGGTGACGACTTCCAGTACCGTATCAAGCACTCCGGC
Organism: uncultured Alphaproteobacteria bacterium; assembly: GCA_963730645.1. Taxonomy (GTDB): domain Bacteria; phylum Pseudomonadota; class Alphaproteobacteria; order Rhizobiales; family Xanthobacteraceae; genus BOG-931. The sequence continues at coordinate 404,071 of CAVSSN010000002.1, forward strand.
GAGGCGTTCGAGCGCGTCGCCAAGGAAAGCCAGCTCGAATACGGCCGCTGAACGCTCGCGCGTCCGCAGCATTCACCTTGACGACATTGCAGCGCCGCGTTGTCGGCGCGATTTCCCCATAGTCAGGCATGGTTTGCGCAGCGGCGCGCCGCGTCGCGCGTCAACGAGGAGCGACAGCCCCATGCCGACCTACATTACCCACGGCCGCTATACGCGCGACGCAATGAAAGCCATGGCCGCCAAGCCCGAGGATCGCGCCGAAGCCGTTTCGCGCATTATGGCCAAGGCCGGCGGCCGCCTCATCGGCTATTACATGACGTTCGGCGCGTATGATTTTCTCAGCATCTGCGAAGCGCCGGGCGAGATCCAGATGGCGGCGGCCTTGATCGCCGCGGCAAGCGGGGGCGGGGTCACCGACCTGCACACCAGCCTGGCGATGAGTTCCGTCGAGGCCAAGGGCGCCTTTGCGGCCGCGAGCGATCTCACCCGCTCGTACAAATCGCCCGGCGGCGTCTGATTTTCGGTCGACCGCAGGCGGATTTGGAACCCCGGCCGCGGTGGGTCGGGGGTGACATCAACGGCCCGTCTGGGCCATACTTGAACCGGTGGGACGATGCGCTTGTGGCGCGTAGGGTCGCAGTTATGCCGGGCGTTGACGTAGCGAATGGATTGATCGCGGTGCCGTTCTGGGCGGCCGGCGCGCTTGCGGCGCTGTTTGTCGGCGGTTGCGTGCTGGCGTTCAACCGTTCCGGAACCGGGGCAATCGGCGGCGCGGTACGCATTTCAATTATCTTGATTGGCGCGCTGATGGTCTGGGCGTTCGTCGAGCGCGCAGCGGTGCGTGACAGTGACGCCGAAGGCCGTGCCATCGAGTCACGGGCCGCCGAATTGACCGCCCGTGCGATCGCCGCCGGGTCGCCACTGGCTTGCCTCGATGGCATTGCCGGCGAGACCGTGGAAGCCGCTTGCGAAAAGGCGATTTTTGCCAATCCGGAAACGGTTGCCGCCGCCATTTCCTACGTGTCGGCCCGGCTGACGCTGCTTGCCGACGTTCTGGCCTACGACAAGACCCCCGGCAAAAGCATCAACATTTCGCCGAACGCGCTGCGCCGTTCGCTCGGTGCTGACCGTTTCGGCTTTGTGGCGCAGGTTCTGGCCATGCGCGACGGATGTATCGGGCCGAATTGCAAGGCGCTCGACATTCTCGGCGACGCGATCCGGGTGCGCGCCAACCTCGGCACGCATACGCTTGACCGCTATCTCAGCCACTATGCCGAGGAGTGGGCGAAAGAGCCGGCAATTCCTGCGCCGGTCGCCGAAGCCGCTCCGGCGAAGCCGAAGGTGTCGGTCAATATCGATTTCCCCTCTGCGGCGTCGATCCCGGCGGTCAGTATTATGAATGCGGAGCCGACCGGTCCGGTGTTGCCAGGCGTCGCGGCCGCTGCCGCTGCAAATCCGAATCCGCCTCCGACCGCTCCGGCGCAAACGACGTCGCGCCACTCGTCGCGCAAACATGCGGGGGCACCGCCGCCGGCGCAGCCCGCAGCGCAAGCCGCCGCCCAGCCGGCACCTCCAATCACATCGACGCCGGCGATCCCTGCGACGCCCGCGATGTCGGGGCCGCCCGCGACCACCGGCCCGGCCGTCGTACCGCCGGTGCAGTTGGTGCCGTCGTTCCCGCCAGCCGCGGGCGCGAGCGCCGGCCTGCAATAAGGCAGACGCACGAGGTGATCCGCGCTGGCAGGATGGCGCACGCCCGCTACTATGCAGCCTGAATGCTGGGCTCGGTTCTCATCGCCAATCGCGGCGAAATCGCCTGCCGCATCGCGCGCACCGCGAAGCGGCTCGGGCTGCGCACGATCGCGGTCTATTCCGAGGCCGACGCCGGCGCGCCGCACACGCGGCTGTGCGATGAGGCGTATCTGATCGGCCCCGCGCCGGCGCGCGAGAGCTACCTGTCGATCGAGCGGCTGATCGAGGTTGCCACGCGCTCGAAGGCGGAATGCGTCCATCCGGGCTACGGATTTCTGTCCGAGAATCCGGATTTTGCCGAAGCCTGCGAACGCGCCGGCATCGTTTTCGTCGGGCCGCCGGCTGCGGCGATCCGCGCCATGGGCCTCAAGGACCACGCCAAGGCGTTGATGGAGAAGGCGGGCGTGCCAGTCGTGCCCGGCTATCATGGCGAACGACAGGATGTGAAGTTTCTCAAGGAAAAAGCCTACGAGATCGGCTACCCGGTGCTGATCAAGCCGGCCGCGGGCGGCGGTGGGCGTGGCCTGCGCCGCGTCGACAAGCATGCCGATTTCGAAGCTGCGCTCGAAAGCGCGACACGGGAGGCGGCGGCAGCCTTCGGCATCAGCAGGGTGCTCATCGAGAAATATGTCACCACGCCGCGCCACATCGAAATTCAGGTATTCGGCGACAAGCACGGCAACGTCATCCACCTCAACGAACGCGACTGTTCGCTGCAGCGCCGCCACCAGAAGGTGATCGAGGAGGCGCCCGCGCCCGGCATGACGCCGCAATTGCGCGCACAGATGGGCGCAGCAGCCGTCGCGGCAGCCAAGGCGGTCGGATACGCCGGGGCGGGGACGGCCGAATTCATCGCCGACGGCAGCAAGGGCCTGCGCGCGGACCGGTTCTGGTTCATGGAAATGAACACGCGGCTCCAGGTCGAGCATCCGGTGACAGAAGCGATCACGGGCCTCGACCTCGTCGAGTGGCAGTTCCGCGTCGCGTCGGGCGAAACGCTGCCGCTGAAACAAGAGCAGGTGCGCATGGAGGGCCATGCCGTCGAGGCGCGCGTCTACGCCGAGGATCCCGAGCACGGCTTCCTGCCGTCGACCGGCCGGATTGTGGCACTCGCGCTGCCCGAGGATGTGCGCGTCGATTCCGGCGTTGAGGCCGGTGGAGTCGTGACGCCGTACTACGATCCGATGATTGCCAAGTTGATTGCGCATGCGCCGACACGCACCGAGGCGCTCGATCGGCTCGCCGACGCGCTCGGGCGCACGCTGGTGGTGGGCCCGCGCAGCAACGTGACGTTTCTTGCCGCGCTTTGCCGGTCGCCGGAATTCCGCACGGGCGGGGTCGACACCGGCTTCATCGATCGGAACCTGACGGAACTCGGCGCGGTGCCGCACGGCCTCGACAAAGCTGCGGTCGCGCTTGGTGTGGTGCAATTGCTGCGGGCGCGACAGCGAAGCGTCAGATGAGGACATGGAGGAACCGGCGTCGCCGTGGACGGCGCGCGACGGCTTTCAGCTTGGGCCCGCCCGGTCTTCGGCCGTGTCGGTGATCGCCGACGGCGAACGTGTCCATGCGACCGTCTCCTACGGCCAGCATGGCGTTGACGTCGCCATCGATGGCGTGGCGCCCGCCGCCGATGCGACGCTGTTCGAGGACGGAGGCGAAATCTTTGTCCTGCGCAATGGCCGACAGACGCGGATGCGGCTTGACGATTTCGCGCAATCCGCAACCGCAGCCGGTGGCGGCGATGGCGTCATCCGGGCGCCGATGCACGGCAAGGTGCTGGCGTTGCTGGTCGAGGCGGGGGAGGCCGTGACGAAGGGCCAACGTCTCGCCGTAATCGAAGCCATGAAGATGGAGCATACGCTCACCGCGCCGCGCGACGGAATCGTGGCCGACATCGCCATCCACAAGGACAGCCAGGTTGTGGAAGGCGCAAAAATCATGCTGATCGAAACGGCACCGACGCTAAAGTAGCTTCACCATGCCCCTCCATCTCATCAAGCTCTCCGTCGGCACCGACTCGGTCCAGGACCTCAAGGACTGGATCAAGCAGAAGGCCAAGGAAAGGAAGCGCCGCCGCGAGAAGCCCGAGCGCATCCACACCACCCGCATGATGCCCAAACGCGGCGACGAGCTGCTCGCCGGCGGCTCGATCTTCTGGGTGATCCGCGGCGAGATCATGTGCCGCGAGCGCATCCTCGCGATCCGGCCGTTCGTCGACAAGGACGGCATCGGCCGCTGCCGGCTGGTGCTCGATCCGAAGCTGGTGCTGGTGCAGCCGCGGCCTTATCGCGCCTTCCAGGGCTGGCGCTACCTCACCGACAAGGACGCTCCCCGCGACCTCGACCGGGCGGCGCCGGGCGCTGCCGCCATGCCGGAAACCATGCGGCGCGAACTGCGCGAACTCGGCCTGCTCTGAGGCAATTCGCCGGACGGCCGCTGTCGCCGCCCCAATGGCGCGCCCATGGCGGATCACGTAGAATCCGTCGCCAAGATTTACGGCAGTGGCCGCGGAGCCGGGAATGATCATCGAGAACGAGAAAGACGTCACCAAGGCGGTGCTGAGCGAACTGCAGCGCGCGCCCAACGCGCGGCTCAAGGAGGTCATGTCGGCTTTTGTGCGCCACCTGCACGAATTCGCCCGCGAGGTGAAGCTGACCGAGGAGGAATTCCAGGCCGCCGTCGGTTACATCGTGGCGCTCGGCCAGAAGACCACCGAGACCCACAACGAGGTCGTGCTGATGTCGGGCTCGCTCGGCTTTTCGAGCCTCATCTGCCTCCTCAACAACGGCGACAAGGGCCAGACCGATACCGACGCCAACCTGCTCGGCCCGTTCTGGCGCATGCATTCGCCGCCGACCGAGAACGGAGGTTCGATCGTACGCTCGCCGACGCCCGGGCCGGAAATGTTCGTCGACGCCTGGTTCCGCGACACCAAAGGCAAGCCGATCGAGGGCGCCGAGGTCGACATCTGGCAATCCTCGACCGAAGGCTTTTACGAAAACCAGGATCCGGTGCAGGCCGACATGAACCTGCGCGGCAAGTTCACCACCGACAAGGACGGTCACATCAGCTTCCGCAGCATGAAGCCGGCCGGCTATCCGATTCCGATCGACGGCCCGGTCGGCGCATTCATCCGCGCACAGGGGCGGCACAACATGCGTCCCGCGCATCTGCACTTCCTGGCCTACAAGCCGGGCTTCAAGACGCTGGTGTCACAAATCTATTCTCCCGATGACAAGAACATCGAAACCGACGTGCAGTTCGGCGTCACGCGCCACCTCATCGGCAACTACGTGCGCCACGACAGCGGCAAGCCGCCGGCGCCCGACGTCAAGCCGCCGTGGTACACGCTCGAGCACAGCTTCGTCATGGAAGCGGGTACGGCGCGCCTGCCGAAACCGCCGATCACCGGCAAGGCGAGTGGCGAGCGGCCAAAAATTCCACACCTCGAAGCGGTCTGACGCCCGCGCTGAAACAACGAAACCAAACTGGGAGGGAAATCGCCATGTCACCGAAATCGTCACAAAAGCTATTGCTGCTTGGGCTGACAGGGAGCGCAATCGCAGCGTTGGCCGTGGGTCAGGCCGTCGCCCAGGAGCCATTGAAGATCGGTATCAGCATGCCGATGACTGGAGCGGGCTTCAACGCCGTCGGACGCCAGCTCAATGCCGCCATAAAGGTCTATATGCAGCAGCATGGCGACACGGTCGCGGGCCGCAAAATTCAGCTGATCATCCGCGACGACGGCGGCGTTGCCGATAACGCGCGCCGTCTGGTCCAGGAGATGATCGTCAACGACAAGGTCAACGTCGTCGGCATTGGCATTACGCCGACCGCCTTGGCGATCGGCCCGCTTGTGACCGAAGCAAAAATACCGACTCTGGTGATGAGTTCAGGCGCTTCGATTACGACCACGAAGTCGCCCTACATGGTGCGCGCCGGGTTTATTCTGAGCAACCAGTCCGCGATCATGGGCGAGTGGGCATTCAAGAACAACAGCAAGCGTGTCGTCACCCTGGTCAACGATTGGGCGCCCGGCATCGAGGCTGAAACCGCATTCAAGACGGCCTTCACTGCGGCCGGCGGCCAGATCATCGAGTCGATCCACATTCCGCTCGCCAACCCCGACTTTGCGCCGTTCCTGCAGCGCATCAACGATCTCAAGCCGGATACTGCCTTTATCTATTTCCCCGGCACGCAGGCCGCCATCTTCGCCAAGCAATTCGCCGAGCGCGGGCTCGGCAAGTCCGGCATCAAGATCATCGGGCCCGGCGATCTCACGACCGATGACGAACTCAACAACATGGGCGACCAGATGCTCGGCATGGTCACGGCCGGCGGGTATTCGGCGTCGCACGATACCGCGCTCAACAAGGAATACGTCGCGGCCATCAAGAAGGAGGGCCACAATTTCCGTCCGGATTTCGTCTCGCTCGGCGCCTATGACGGCTTCCACCTGCTCTATGAGGCTCTGAAGAAGACCGGAGGAAAGACCGACGGCGATGCATTGGTCGGAGCGATGAAGGGTATGGCCTGGGAAAGCCCGCGTGGCCCGGTGTCGATCGATCCCGACACGCGCGACATCGTGCAGAATATCTACATCCGCAAGGTGGAGAAGATTAACGGCGAGCTTTGGAACACCGAGTTCGAGACATTCGCCAATGTCCATGATCCGATGAAAGCGAAGAAGTAGGGAAGGGGCTAGACCGCCACATTGTCGATCAGCCGGGTCTTGCCGAGCCGCGCCGCCACCAGCAGGCGGATCGGCCCGGCTTTGGCCGAGCGGACGGGTTCAGGCGTCTGCGCGTTGCGGGCTTCAAGATAGTCGAGCCTGAAGCCGGCGCGCGCGATGGCCTTGCGGCCTTGCGCCAGCGTGGCGGCGATCGGCTGGCCGGCGGCGATTTTTTTCGCGCAATCCTTGAGCACGCGATGCAGCGTCGGCGCGACGCGGCGTTCCGCCGGCGACAGGTAGGCGTTGCGCGACGACATCGCGAGGCCATCGCGCTCGCGCACGCGTCGGCGCGCCGACAATCCGGGTCGGCAGGTCGAGATCGCGCGCCATCTGGGTGACGACCTTGAGCTGCTGATAGTCCTTCTGGCCAAACATCGCGACATCCGGCTGGCACTGGATGAGCAGCTTGGCGACGACCGTCGCCACCCCGGCGAAGTGATTTGGCCGGAACGCATCGTCCAGCCCGGCTTTCGCCGGGCCTTCGGGAACGATATTCACGGCAAAGCCCTGCGGATACATCACCGCGACCGAAGGCGCCCAGACGAGGTCGACTTTCAGGGCGGCCAGCGCGGCGAGGTCGGCATCGAACGGCCGCGGGTAGCTCGACAAGGTCTTCGTGCGGCGCAAACTGGGTCGGATTAACGAAGATCGACACCACGACGCGGTCGGCGCGGCGCTGCGCCAGGCGCACCAGCGACAAATGCCCGGCATGCAGCGCTCCCATGGTCGGCACCAGCGCGATGGTTTCGCCCGCCGCGCGCCAGCGCGCAATCGTGCGCCGCAGCGACGGCAGAGTTTGAACAACGCGCGGTCGGCGCGCCGATTTTTTGCGTGTCGTCTTCATCACAGTTGCATCGCAAGCACACCGCGCGACGTTCGTGCATGCGACGCGTGGTTAATGATTAACTTATCGAAAACCATGCTGTATCTTGACCGATACTGTTGCAAGCCGGAGAAGTGACTGCCACGCAGAGGTCGCGTAGATGTTGATGCAGGCAGATATCGGCAAGCCGTACTCGGCGCACGTCATCGTTCTCGGTAACGAAAAAGGCGGATCCGGCAAGTCGACTACCGCGATGCATGTCGCCGTCGCGCTGATGAAAGCCGGCCAGCGCGTCGCCACCATCGATCTCGACTCCCGCCAGAAGAGTTTCACCCATTATATCGAGCACCGCCGCGATTGGGCGGAGCGCGCGCGCATCAAGCTGGAAATTCCCGTGCATTATTGCGTTGCACGCGGTTCCGGCCTGCGGATCGAAGAGTGCGAGCAGCAGGAATTCAGCGGTTTCGCCGAGGCGATCAGCGCGGTCGAGCAGACCCACGATTTCGTCGTCATCGATACGCCCGGCAACGATTCCTACCTGATGCGGCTGGCGCATTCGATGGCGGATACGCTGATCACGCCGCTCAACGACAGTTTTGTCGATTTCGACGTGCTCGGCTGCATCGATCCGACCACGTTCGCCGTGACCGGCGTCAGCCACTATGCCGAAATGGTGCGCGAGGCGCGCCGTCAGCGCCGCATGGTCGACGGCGGTCTCACCGACTGGATCGTGGTGCGCAACCGGCTCTCGACGCTCGGCTCGCGCAACAAGCGGCTGGTCGGGGAGGGGCTGGACGAACTCGCCAAGCAGCTTGGGTTCCGCGCGATCGACGGTTTTGCCGAACGTGTGGTTTATCGTGAGTTTTTTCCGCGCGGCCTCACCGCGCTTGACGAACTCAACGAGAGCACGCTCGGCATGCGTCCCAGCATGTCGCACGTGACTTCGCGCGACGAGGTCAAGGCTCTGATCGATGCGCTCAAGCTTCCGGTCGACGAGCGCGGCAAGCGGCGCGCCGCGGCCCGCAGCGAATGGGTCGCCGCCGCCGGCAAGCCGATCGAGACCTACGACCTGCTCGGCGGACTGAGCCGCCACACCCGCCCATTGCGTCCAATGGCCGGCGGGGCCACCTTATGGCGTGGCTGTAAAGCCGTTCGCCGAGGGCTCTTTCGTGACAAAGCATGGGCTCGTTCATGAGCAAAGACCGGCCCGACCAAACGCCTGCACCGGCCGATCGCAACGCGCCGGCGACGTCATCGTCGCGCGCGGAGATCGATGCCTTTCTGTCGCGCGTGAAGTCGCTCGGCCCGGCAACCGCGCCCGGCCGCCGCGGCCGCCTCATCTTCGCGCTCGACGCCACCATGAGCCGGCAGCCGACCTGGGATACCGCCTGCCGGCTGCAGGCCGACATGTTCCGCGAAGCCGCTTCGATCGGCGGGCTCGATATCCAGCTCGTCTACTACCGCGGTCTTGCCGAATGCCGCGCCTCGCAATGGATTTCGCAGCCGGAGCGGCTCGGCGATCTGATGTCGCGCATCGATTGCCGCGGTGGCCACACCCAGATCGGCAAGGTGCTGGCGAACGCCCGGCGCGAGAGCGAAAAGCTGAAGGTGCAGGCGCTGGTCTTCGTCGGTGACGCCATGGAGGAGCCGCTCGACGATCTGTGCGCCGCGGCGGGCGAACTTGGGCTGCGCAGCGTTCCCGTCTTCATGTTCCAGGAGGGCGACGATCCGGTCTGCGAACAGGCGTTTCGCGAAATCGCCCGCATCACGCGCGGCGCCTATTGCCGCTTCGCGCCCGGCGCGGCGCACGAACTCGCCGAGCTGTTGCGGGCGGTCGCGGCCTATGCGGCCGGCGGGTTGAAGGCGCTCGCCGACCTCAAGGCGCGCCGCGGCGCCGGCGCGGTGAGACTGATCGAGCAATTGAAATAGCCAGAGCTTGAGCCTAGCCATGCCCACTCTGCTGCTCGGCGTTGTCGTCCTGATTCTGGTGCTGTGGGCGCTCAACGGTTTCTCCAAGGCCGATCCCAAACAGGTGGCGCGCCTGGTCAAATGGCTTGGCGGTGGCGCCACGCTGCTGTTTGCGGTATTCCTGATGCTGCGCGGCGAGATCGGGCTCGCCATTCCGATCGGCACCGTCGGCCTTGGCCTGCTCGGCTGGATTTCGCTGTGGCCTGCCGGCTTCGGGGCGCGAACGCAGAAAAGTCCCGGCCAGATTTCGCGGGTGCGCTCGGCCTTCCTCGAAATGGAACTCGATCACGATACCGGCTCGATGCACGGCCGGATTCTGGCTGGCCCGCACGAAGGCAAGTCGCTCGACGCGCTCGACGTGCCGACGCTGCTCGGCCTTTTCGCCGATATCGATGGCGAGAGCCGCGCGCTACTTGCAGCTTATCTTGACCGCCGGGAGCCCCGCTGGCGTGAGAACGCGCAAGCTGACGCGGCAGCGGGGCCGCGCAACCCGCCGAGCAGCGGCAAAATGACTGAAGAGGAGGCCTATCAGATCCTTGGCATTGCAGGCGGGGGCGAGCGCGCAGGACATCGGACGCGCCCACCGCGCCCTCATGAAGAAATTGCATCCCGACCAAGGGGGGTCGACGTATCTCGCGGCCCGCGTCAACGAAGCCAAGGATGTTCTTCTGCGCCGCCATCGCTGAGGTACTCCGCAATCCTCGCGCGGCTTCCCGTCCCTGCGATGACGTCCCTGCTGCTTTGCCCGGGTTGGCCCCGGAGCTTTAATTCTTCGGAGCGCTAATTCTTCAGCGCCATGCAAACGATTTCGTTGCGCTTGAGTTGCTTGCACGCGGCTTCGGCCTGATCCTTGTCGAAACCGGAGAAGCGGGCGCGGAACAGCGCCTTGTCGCCCTTCAGTACCTTTTCGGTGAACGGATCGGCCGAGGCGAGAACGGTCTTGGCCTTGGTCTGCGCCGTGTTCAGGTGCTCGCGGGCTTCCTGTTCCGCTTCGAAGGCGCCGATCTGGATCAGCCATCCGCCGCGCGCATGGGCGTGCGACGGGGGCTCGGACTTGGCAGGTTCGAACTTGGGCGCAGCGGCTGCGACAGGCTCCGGCTGCGGTGAAATCGTCTTCGGCGCGTGCAGCACTAGCGGCGCTGGCGCCGGCTTCGGCCCGCGGCGCGGGCTCGGATACGGCGGCGGAGCGCTGCGGCGCTGCCGGAACGGCGATAAGCGCCGGCATCGGACCGAGTGAGGCGGTTTGCACCGGCGCAGTTCGAAACGAAACGGTCTTTACCAGCAGCGGCCGGATCGGGTCGGTTGAGCCCGGGTCTTCACTGTGCGACCTCGCGCCTGGTCACGGTCGCGGTCGGCGTCGGGTCGGCGCGCACCGGGCCGGCGCCGTCGGCGATTCGCGACGCGATGCAGCCGGGCCACGGGCGTCTCGCTCTTCTCTGCTCTCGCCAGCGGCGATCTGTCCGCCGGACTGCAGCGAAGCCAGCCTGATGTTGGAATTGATGAGTTCGCGCATGTGGGCGTCACGCTGCGCCGCGGAGCGGCCACCCAGCACGACCGCGACGAGGTGGCGGCCACCGCGGTGAACCGACGTCACCAGGTTGAAGCCGGAGGCGCGCGTGAAACCCGTCTTGATGCCGTCGACGCCTTCGACGTTGCCGAGAAGATGGTTGTGATTGCGAATGGCATGGCCTTTGTAGACGAAGGCCAAGCGTGGAGAAATACTTGTAGTAGCGCGGGAACCGTTCCTGGATCGCGCGTCCGAGCAACGCCTGGTCGTGCGCGGTCGTGATCTGGTCGTCGTCGGGCAGGCCGGACGCGTTGACGTAGGTGGTGTGGATCATGCCGAGGCTGCGCGCCTTTTGCGTCATCAGCTTGCAGAATTCGTCCTCGTCGCCGCCAAGGTTCTCCGCGACCACGACGGCAACGTCATTGGCCGATCGCGTCACGATCGCCTTGATGGCGTCCTCGACCGCGATGGTCTGACCGGGCTTGAGGTCGAGTTTTGTCGGCGCCTGTTCGGACGCGTGTTCCGACACCTTCAATTGGCGTGTCGAGCTTGATCTTGCCGGCATCGAGCCGCTCGAACAGCAGGTACAGCGTCATGATCTTGGTGAGCGAAGCCGGATGCCGCAGCGCGTCGGGATTCGATGATTGCAGCGCCGTGCCGCTGTTGGCGTCGAGCACATAGGTCGCGGACGGCGGCGAATAGCCTTCATGCTGCGCGCGGGCAGCGTGGTGAACGCGGGCGGTGTGGTGAGCACGGGCAGTATGGTGGGCGACATGCCGATGGCCACGGCGATGATGCCGCGCGTCCGCCTGATCGCTGGGGAACATGCTGGCCACCATGATGGCGGTCAGACCGATAGCACCATAGCGAAGCCCGTGCTGGGCTTCGGAACGCACTCCGAACATCGCGCACCCCGTCCCTGAACGCGCGGGGCTCCAGTGGAGCTCCCACCCCTATTAGGCCATGCGGGACGGTGCTTCCCGTGCAACAGAACGCGCCGGCAACAGCCAGCAACAACGCATCCGGGCACGAGAGGCATTGCCCCCCAACGCAGACCGGGCCGTCGTACAGACGGCACAGCCCATCACGCTAGGTGAACGCAGTTGCGAAAGTGTTAAGTCCCCGACGCGTCCACCCAGCGATGCACTACACGTAGAGTTAGAGGATATTGTGCAGCGCACTGTAGAGTATTGTCGGCGGCGGAAAAGGCCATTTCATGGCAGCCGCACCGAGTTTTCCACACGTTAAAGTGGCGTGGATACTGCGTTTGGCGGGCTTTCCTACTGGCCGTTCGACAAGTTAGGCCCTGAGGCGCGGGCGCCCGGGCCGCCGGTCCGTTATGGCCGGGCTCATCAACGTCTCGATCGCACCGGCGAGCTTGCTGAGGTGCTGTTCGATGCGGCCGACGCGAAAGGCGATGTGCTCAAGTGCGTAGGCGGCCCGCTTGTCGGCCGACGGCATGTTGATGGCGTCGTAGTCCGGAACGAAATCCTGTTCGAATTCCCGGACCAGCTTGGTGCGTTTGGCGAGATCACTCATCGATTGGCTCCGTGTCGTCGCCCGATGGTCGTGATCCTAATCCGATTCGGCACGCGGCCGGAATCCGACCCGGAAGAGGGGCGTGGCGGACCGGCGTAAGCCGGGGCGCCACGCCCGGATTGCTACTTCGAAATTCGCAGTTGGCTGAGGTTGGTGCCAATGGAGTTGAAGGTGCTCACGATCTGGTTCGACGAGGTGAGCAGGAAGAACTTCGGTCCAACTGGGCCTGCGGTATTGGGGCTCGCGCACTTCTGCAGCAGGGTCGAAGTCGGGTCACCACCGGTGTTGACCTGGATCGTGTAGAGGATGATGCCGGCCGCCTTGATATTGGCGCACGTGCCCGTGCCGGTACTGGAAACCATCCGGCCGTCGATCGTCGACTGGTTGGTGTACCAGCGATCCTCGGTGTTGAGGCCGTCCGACAGCAGGATGATGACCTGCGTGTACTGATATTTTGAATCCATTGCGGGCGCCGAGAGCGGTCCGATGCCGGTCAGGGAGTGCCAGGCCCAGGCGAGACCGATCGGCTGATTGGTATTGCCATCGGGATACATCTGGTCGACCAGGCTGTTCATCGTCGTCCAGTCGTAGCTGAGACCCATCATCTGCAATGGGCAGGAGTCGTATTGCTCGGCGGGGAACAGCGTCGACGCGGCCGAATCAGGGAGTGATGCGTCGGCCGGGTTCGGCGCCGTAGCGAGCTGATCATAGTTCTGGTCGCGGTCGGTGATGCAGCCGTTCCAGGTATTGTGGTTGTCGGGCACCCACGTGGTCGAGGTCGTGCATTTTTTCGTCGTCTTGCCGCTTTTTCCTTTCTTCGTCGTGGTGCAGGTCGTGGTGCTGGCGTCGTGACCGTTGTCGTCTTCCCAGTCGTTCCAGTCGATCCAGTTCGCATTGTAGTTGGTGGCGCCGACGTTGACGTCCTTGCTGAACGGAATGATCGAGACATAGACGTCGCCGTTGTTGACGGCGGCGCTCTTCAATTGCGACGAGCAGGCTCTTGGTCGCCGACTTGAGCGCGGTGATCTTGCCGTCGTCGGCCATCGATCCGGTGTTGTCGAGGGCGAGCGCGACGCGCAGCCGCGTCATGCCCCATGCCGCCTGGCCGGTGACGTTGATGGCGAGATTCTTGAAGCCCATCATGCCCATGAAGTTGGTGGGCATATTGGCGGAGGCGGCGACCGTCAGCGATGTGCCGCCACTGGTATTGTAGGTCGTGGTGACTGTGACGCTCTGCGCTTCGGGGCGGGTGAACAGCGCCTTGAAATAGTCGCTGGCCGTCGTTTGCAGTTGTGAGCCGGTGAGGTTGCCGGCGGACTTCGACATCGCCAGGGCAGTCGCATCGGCGGCGGCCTGCATGGCAGCCTTGATGGAGCTGGCATGGCTGTAGTCGACTGCGGCCCCGACGAAGCCGACCATCGGAACTGTTGCCAGCGCAAAGATGATGGCGGCATTACCCTTGCGATCCGCAAGGAATTCGCGCATCCGCTTCGGCAACCTGTCGATCAGCGTTTTCATATCAATCGCATCCTTCGATGCTGTTCGTTGCAGTGGGGCAAGTCGTAAACCAGACCTCTAAAAGGCGTGTAAAGTTGCGTGCTGAAACCGGGTTATGTCGCGCTAAGGATTTGCTCATGCGCAAAAGTCGTAAACGGCGTCTAAAGCCAAAGCGTAAAATTTAAATAGTCGCGCCGACGACATGCTGAGCGCTCATCGCCGGCGATTGCCGGGGCATGCCCGTCAACGCGCCGCGGCCGGCTGCACTTACTTCGACAGATGAAGCTGGGCGAGGCTCGAGCCGATTGTGTCGAAGGTCGTGATGATCTGGTTCGCGTTCGTCAGCAGGAAGAACTTGTTTGCATCGCTGGCGCAGCTCTTCAGCAAGTTGGAGTAGGGGTCTGCGTTGTTGATATTGACCTGAACGGTGTACAGCGTAATCCCGGCGGCCTTGACGTCGTTGCAGGTGATCTGTTGACGCGCATCGATCGAAGACTGGTTGGTGTACCAGCGGTCCTCGGTGTTCAGGCCGTCGGTGAGCAGAATGATGATTTGCTTGTACTGATAATTCGGGTCCATCGCAGGCGCATTGAAGGGGGCGCCTTGCGTCAACGTTTGCCAGCCAAGCGCGAGACCGATCGCCTGGTTGGTGTTTCCGTTCGCCGACATCTTGTCGACCAGACTGCTCAAGGCGGTCCAGTTGTAGGTTTGACCCAGGACGCGCGGCAGTCGGGCAAGACGAATACTGTTCGGCCGGGAACAGGCTGCCGCCCGTGGTCGGCGTCGTATTCAGCGTGTCGAAATTCTGGTCGCGATCGGTGACGCAGCCGTTCCAGGTGTTGTGATTGTTCGGCGTCCAGGTCCGGTGATGGCCAGACACGACGCAGGTGCTTTTCGTCTTGTAGGTGGTGTTGCTGCACTTGCCGTTGTTCGCATCCCAATCGGTCCAGTCGATCCACGATGCGTTGTAGTTGCTCGCCCCGACATTGACGTCCTTCACGAACGGAACGATCGATACGTAGACGTCGCCGTTCTGCTGAGCTGCGCTCTGCAATTGGCTCAGCAGATTATGGGTTGCGGTCTTGAGCGCGCCGATCTTGTTGTTGTCGGACATCGAGCCGGTATTGTCGAGCACGAGCGCCACGCGCAGCTTGCCGTTGTTCCAGTTCACGGAGCTCGTGGTCGAAATCGGCAATTGCGAGATGCCGAGCACATTCATGAAATTGGTTTTGACCGTGGCCGTCCCTGAGACATTGACAGTGAAACCGCCGGTCTGCGATTGGCTGTAGGTTGCGGTGACTTGCGGGCTCTGCGCGTCGGTGCGGGTGAAGTTGGCCAGGAAGAACGACGTCGCGGAGGTTTGCAGTTGTGCCGGCGTCTGGGTCGTCGCGTTCTTGGCGAGCATCAGCGCGGTGGCGTCGACCGCGTCCTGCAGCGATGACTTGACCCAGCCGGCATGGCTGTAGTCCACGGCTCCGGCGACGGCGGCCATGATCGGGACAAATGACAGTGCCAGCATTGGCATGACGCTGCCGCTTCGGTGCTTGAAAAATCTGGCCAACATCTTCGGATCGCTCGCGCATTGGAGATTCAGGGCGGATCGAGCCCAAAGTGTGGCGGCAAAGCTTTGAGCTTTCGTGCAGTAAAGGGCGAAAGTTTCAGTCGAATTTGCCGCAAATTGTCCGTAATTGCCGTGTGATCGTTTAACCACAACCGCTCCCGGCGCCGGCCCGGAAGCGACCGGAGGCCTCGGCCGTGCCGGCGGCGCAGCGACGATCTGGAATCCGGGCCGTCCGGTCTTTATGATGGTTCGCGTGGACGTGTGCCGCGGCGCAGTCTTGCCGACGGCCACGGGACTATTAACTAAGATGCCGACAGGCCCGGATGTCAGACCAAGCAATGCCGCGAAGTAAGCTCAGCGCCGATCCGGCCCCGCCGCGCCTCGCGGATGACGACCGCAAGCGTAAGAACGACCCGGGCGGCCCGGGAACGGCGGTCATCACCAAGACCAAGCCGCAGACCAAGCGGCCGAACCTTTACCGGGTGCTGCTGCTTAACGACGACTACACGCCGATGGAGTTCGTGGTCCACGTCCTCGAGCGTTTCTTCAACAAGGACCGCGAAGCGGCAACCCGCATCATGATGCACGTGCACCAGCACGGCATCGGCGAATGCGGCGTATTTACCTACGAGGTCGCGGAAACAAAAGTGACGCAGGTGATGGACTTTGCCCGCAAACACCAGCATCCTTTGCAGTGCGTCATGGAAAAGAAGTGATTCCGGCGGAACCGGCCCGGTACCAATGAAGAGACCGATACAACTGAAGAGACCTTGAATGCCCAGTTTTTCGCGCAGCCTCGAACAGTCGCTCCATCGCGCGTTGGCGCTCGCCAACGAGCGGCACCATGAATATGCGACGCTCGAGCATCTCCTGCTGGCGCTGATCGAGGACCAGGATGCGGCCGCGGTGATGCGGGCGTGCAATGTCGACCTCGACAAGCTGCGCCGCAGCCTCGTCGCCTATCTCGAATCCGAACTGGAGAACCTGGTCACCGACGGGGCCGAGGATTCCAAGCCCACCGCCGGGTTCCAGCGCGTGATCCAGCGCGCCGTCATCCATGTCCAGTCCTCCGGCCGCGAGGAGGTGACCGGCGCCAACGTGCTGGTCGCGATCTTCGCCGAGCGCGAGAGCCATGCCGCGTACTTCCTGCAGGAGCAGGACATGACGCGCTACGACGCGGTCAACTACATCAGCCACGGCATCGCCAAGCGGCCGGGCATGACGGAAGCGCGCCCGGTGCGCGGCTCCGAGGAAGACACCGATACCAAAGCCGGCGACGAGCCGAAGAAAAAGGGCGACGCGCTCGAAGCCTATTGCGTCAACCTCAACAAGAAGGCGCGCGAGGGCAAGATCGATCCGCTGATCGGCCGCGAGTCCGAGATCAGCCGCACCATCCAGGTGCTGTGCCGGCGGCAGAAGAACAATCCGCTGTTCGTCGGCGAGGCCGGCGTCGGCAAGACCGCGATCGCCGAAGGCTTGGCGCGGCGCATCATCCATGGCGAAGTGCCGGACGTGCTGCACGACGCCACCGTGTTTGCGCTCGACATGGGCACCTTGCTCGCCGGAACGCGCTATCGCGGCGATTTCGAGGAACGGCTCAAGCAGGTCATCAAGGAGCTCGAAGCCTATCCGGGCGCCATCCTGTTCATCGACGAGATCCACACCGTGATCGGCGCCGGCGCGACGTCGGGCGGCGCGATGGACGCATCGAACCTGCTCAAGCCGGCGCTGGCTTCGGGCACCGTGCGCTGCATCGGCTCGACCACCTACAAGGAATACCGCCAGTATTTCGAGAAGGACCGCGCGCTGGTGCGCCGGTTCCAGAAGATCGACGTCAACGAGCCGTCGGTCCCCGACGCCATCGCGATCCTCAAGGGGCTCAAGCCCTATTTCGAGGACTTCCACAAGCTCAAATACACCAACGACGCCATCAAGGCGGCGGTGGAATTGTCGTCGCGCTATATCCACGACCGCAAGCTGCCCGACAAGGCGATCGACGTGATCGACGAATCCGGCGCGGCGCAGATGCTGCTGCCGGAAGGCCGGCGCAAGAAGACGATCGGCATAAAAGAGATCGAGACAACTATCGCCACCATGGCGCGCATCCCGCCGAAGGCGGTGTCGAAGGACGACGCCGAGGTGCTGCGGCATCTCGAAGAGACGCTCAAGCGCGTGGTCTACGGCCAGGACAAGGCGATCGAGGCGCTGTCGGCGTCGATCAAGCTCGCCCGCGCCGGCCTGCGCGAGCCGGAGAAGCCGATCGGCTGCTACCTGTTCTCCGGCCCGACCGGCGTCGGCAAGACCGAGGTCGCGCGCCAGCTCGCGGCGATCGCTCGGCGTCGAGATCATCCGCTTCGACATGTCGGAGTACATGGAACGCCACACCGTCTCCCGCCTGATCGGCGCGCCGCCCGGCTATGTCGGCTTCGATCAGGGCGGACTGCTCACCGACGGCGTCGATCAGCATCCGCATTGCGTGCTGCTGCTCGACGAAATCGAGAAGGCGCATCCGGACCTGTTCAACGTGCTGCTGCAGATCATGGACCACGGCAAGCTGACCGATCACAACGGCAAGCAGGTCGACTTCCGCAACGTCATCCTGATCATGACCACCAATGCCGGCGCTTCCGACCTCGCCAAGGCCGCCTACGGCTTTACGCGCACCAAGCGCGAAGGCGACGACCTGGAGGCGATCAACCGCATGTTCGCGCCGGAATTCCGCAACCGGCTCGACGCCACCATCACCTTTGCGCACCTGTCGCAAGACATTATCGCCAAGGTGGTCGAGAAATTCGTGCTTCAGCTCGAGGCGCAGCTTGCCGATCGGCAGGTCACCATCGAGCTGACCGAAGACGCCTCGAAGTGGCTGATCACCAACGGCTACGACGAGCAGATGGGCGCCCGCCCGATGGCCCGCGTCATCCAGGAGCACATCAAGAAGCCGCTCGCCGACGAGGTGCTGTTCGGCAAGCTCAAGACCGGCGGCCACGTGCGCGTCATCGTCATCAAGGACGAGAACGGCATGGACAAGCTCGGCTTCGACTACCCGGATGGTCCGGTGACGCCGCGGCCGGAAAAGCTGCCCGAGCCGCGCCGCGCCAAGGCCAAGCGGCGCGTCGGACCGCGCCGCAAACCGACAGGGCCGCGCGGCGACAACGACCCGCCGCGCCGCGGCTCAGTACCCAAGGTGCCGCTGGTCAAAGTCTAGTTTGACCGGATGGCGGCGTTGCGGGAGCGGCTTTAACGTCGGGGTAGTATTGCGGCGCCTCGCGTCGGTCGAACATGCCGTAGTCCCGCACGACACGGATGCGGCGGAGCCTCGCGCCATTCTGCAGGGAAGCGGTCCCCTCAAAGGCTTCCGCGGCGGCATGGTCGCGCCAGGATATGAGCAGGATGATGTCGCCGGGCGTCAGAACGGCGTCGAAAGCGTCCCAGGCGACGAGGCCCGAAGCATTGGGCGACAGGCCCAGCCACTTGGCGACATCCTCCGCTGTGGCCTGCCTAACCCATTCGGCCGGCCGTTTGGCGTCGATCAGGGTGACCGTGGTGCCCTGACCCGTCTCGGTTTCATCCAGCCGCTGTTCGTCCAGCGCGTAGCCGTCGGGCAGCCTGGTGTCGCGGGTCACCTGGCCGACTCTCAGATGATAGTCGAGCAGAATCTCGGCGCGGCCCTTCGCCTGCACCTCGTGATGTCTCGCGCGGGTGCGCCAGCGGACCAGCGCCTTTTCGTCGCGCCATCCTGAAAGCGACAGTATCCATCCTTCGCGTGTGAGGCTGCGATAGCGGATGTTGTCGACAAAGCCGTCAATCTTTTCCAATTCGGGCTTGAGCATTTTGGCGTGGCCGAGATAGGCGTCCCATTGGTCCGGCTTGGGATGGACATCGAAAATAACCGAGAACATTGGGCGCACCTTTGCTTTCTCGACAGATTGAACGAGCTACACGGCAGCGACGCAGTCAATCACTCGACAAGGGTTCGACGCGGATGACTTCTCGTCTCATCGAATGCTCCCGTGTTCAAGCGCTCTTGCGTTGCGATGCCGGCCTTAGCGAATCGTGGCGGATGAACATGAACGCCGCCACGGCTCCGAGCATTTCGCCGATGCCGCCGCCGATGTAGGCCGGGGCGAGCCCCGAAGCGATGTGGCTGTTCTCGCCAGTGCCGCCGGCGAACATCGCGAACACCGCGCCAAGGACGGCGACGCCGAGCGTCGCACCGACCATGCGTGCGGTATTGACGAGGCCGGACGCGGTTCCGGACCGCGCCGCCGGAGACGTTGGCGACCGCGACCGCGTTGACCGGCCCGGTGTTGAGGCCGAGGCCGCAGCCGATGATGAGCAGGGCGGCCTCGATCAGGTACAGGCTGTCGTTGAGCGGAATCAGCGCCAGCATGAACAGGCCGGCGCCCATCATCGCCATGCCGGCTGTCATGGGCAGGCGCGGCCCGAATGCGTTGGCGATCCTGCCGGAGAATTGCGAGACGATCGCAAACGTCACCGACATCGGCAGCAGCTCGAGGCCTGCCATCAGCGCCGAGTTGCCGCGCGCGCTCTGCAGATAGAGCGGCGTCAGGAACAGCATGGCGTACATGCCGAACGTCATGCCGATGGCGACGCCGAGACAGGCTGAGAAGACGCGGTTCTTCAGCATCGGCAGCGGCACCAGCGCGGTTCTCGAATTCCCCTGCTTGCGGAAGAACCATACCGCCGTGACGATCGAGGTCGCGAACGAGAGGATGCTGCCGATCGACAGCCAGCCCCAGCGCGGTCCCTCGATGACCGCGAGCGAGAGCGCGCCGAGCGCAGCGATGGCGAGCGCCTGGCCCGGGAGATCGAGTTCGCGGTTCTTCGGGTCCTTCGATTCCGGCACCGAGGTGTAGGTCAGAATAAAGGTCAGCACGCATAGCGGAATGACCAGCAGGAAGATGCTGCGCCAACCGGCCCAGTCGACCAGCACGCCGCCGAGTGTCGGGCCGATGATGAAAGCGAGCCCGTTGCAGCTCGCCCAGATGCCGAGCGCGCGCGTGCGCTTTGCGGTATCCGGATAGGCGACGGCGAGGATTGCAAGCGAGGTCGGCACTTCGAGCGCGGCGCCGAGGCCGGCAATGGCGCGGCCGGCAACGAGCACGACCGCATTCGGCGCCAGCCCGCAAACCAGCGAGCCGACGGTGAACAGCGCAATGCCGAGCGCGAAGATGCGGCGCCGGCCGTAGAGATCGGCAAGCGTTCCGGCCGTGAGCAGCAGGCTCGCGTAGACAAGATTGTAGGCGTCGACGACCCATTGCAGCGCAGTGACGCCGGCATCGAGGTTGGCGCCGATCTGCTTGACCGCAAGATTGACGACGGATGTGTCGATCTGCGCGATCAGCACGCCGAGCGACATGGTCAGCAGAATGAGGGCCGTGCCCTACTGCGCCCGCGAATGGGTTGCTGAAAGAGTCATAGTCATAGGATTGTTCCGCGGTTCTTTCGCCATGCACGCAATCTGGAAACGCGCAGACGGCACATCAAGTTGCAATGCTTCGGATGTGGCCGAAGTGTTCCGGTCTTGCCACCCGATTCCGGACAGAGATCAAATCAGTGTGCGCAGCGCCAGATGCGCGCCCAGCAGCAGCAATCCGACGAAAAAGAATTTGCGGAACATTGCGGCGCTGATCCGCCCGCGGATCCACTGGCCGAGCAGCATGCCAAACAGCGCCGGGGCAAGCGCGAGCGTCGAGCCGCCCACGATCGCGGTGTGAAACACGCCTTCGCGCCACAGGCCGGCAGCGAGCGACAGCATGGCGACCGTGAAGGTGAGCCCGAGTGCCTGGATGAGTTCGTCGCGCTCCAATCCCAGACCGTTCAGATAAATGACACCCGGGATAGAAAACACGCCGGTCGCGCCGGCAATCAATCCGGATGTCGCGCCGGTGAGCGGGCCGAGCCACGGTTCGGTGCGCGGCGGCACGGCAAATCGCACTGCGCATAATCCTGCGATGGCATAAATCACGAGCGCTGCGCCGAGCCACGTGGCAGCGCGCCCCGTCGGGTCCGAGGCCAACAGCCCGGCGCTCGCAAACGTGACGATGCAGATCGCCGTGAGCGTCGGCCACAGCCGCTTCACCAGCGGCCGCAGGCCGGGCCCGATCGCCAATTGCCAGACATTGGTGACGACGGTCGGTACCACCAGCAGCACTGCCGCTTCGGCCGGCGTCATGACGAGGCTGAGGATCCCGATGCCGACAGTCGGCAGCCCGAGCCCGATCACGCCCTTGACGATGCCTGCGATGAGGAAAGCGGCGAGTGCAACGGAAATGACGAGCGGGCTTGGCATGCGCGGGATAACTTGGTGACGAGGGGGAAGGACTTTCTAGGCCGAGGGGCCTAGCATTAACACGGCGTCGCCTGAAGCCGCGGAAAAATGCTTCGGTTTCGACCGTAGCGTCTGTGGTTGCAAATCCGCCGTGTCGGTCGCACTTTGTGGTCATGATCGCAACCCAAATGGCCGAAATCGCCGCGCTCGTCGGCAATCCCGCGCGCGCCAATATTCTCGCGACCTTGATGGGCGGCCGCGCGCTGACCGCGACTGAACTCGCGCACGCCGCCGGCGTCTCGCCGCAGACCACGAGCGGCCACCTGTCCCGTTTGACCGACGCGGGCCTGCTGCGACTCGTGGCGCAAGGCCGGCACCGCTACTTCCAGATCGCCACGGCCGACGTCGCTCACATGCTGGAAGGCATTCTGGAGGTCGCGGCGAACGGGCCGCCGCGCTACCGGCCGCCGTCGAAGCTCGACGACGCCATGCGGACCGCGCGGACCTGCTACGACCATTTCGCCGGCAAGCTTGGCGTCGGTCTCGCCGATGCATTGTGCACGCGCGGACATCTCGTGCTCGCGGACGACGGCGGCGAGGTCACCGACAGCGGCGTCATGTTCCTTGAAAATTTCGGCATCGATCTCGCATCGGCGCGCAGCCGCCGGCGGATTTTCTGCCGCCCGTGTCTCGACTGGACCGAGCGGCGTCCGCATCTCGGCGGCAGCGTCGGCGCGGTGCTGGCGCAGCGCTGCTTCGATCTCGGCTGGCTCGAGCGCATGCGCGAGGGCAGGGCGCTGACGATCACGCCGGCCGGCCGTCGCGGCCTGAGCGAGACCTTCGGGGTTTCCCTCTAGCCCGCGCGTCGCCGTTGCATGGGCGTCGCGGCTATGAAACGACAGGCGCCATGTCTGCGCCGCCCGAAGCTGCACCTGTCGCCACAATGGCCGCCTTCGCCCGCGGCCTGAAGGCGGCCTTCACCTCGGTGTTCGTGTTCGTCATCACCGTGACCTACATCGGTTACGGCGCGCTGGTGCATGATTTCGGCTTTTCGCTGCCGTGGGCGTGGCTGTCGACGTTGCTGATCTGGGCGGCGCCGGCGCAGGTCATCCTGGTGACCGCGCTCGGCTCCGGCGCACCGCTGTTTGAGACGGCCATCACCGTCGGATTGAGCAGCGTGCGGCTGCTGCCGATGGTGGTCGCGCTGCTGCCGATCATCAAACGGCCGGGCATGCGCTCATGGCAGCTTGTGCTGCCGGCGCATCTCATCGCCATCAGCATGTGGATCGAAACCATGCGGCTGGCGCCCGGCGTGGCGCGCGAAAACCGGATTGCGTTCAGCAGCGGCATCGGCATTGGACTGATTGGCGCCAGCTTCGTGGCGACGGCATTCGGCTTCTATCTCGCGGCTTTGTTGCCCACGACTATTCGCCGCCGCGGCGATCTTCATTACGCCGATGTCGTTTCTGGTCTCGGTCGTGCGCAACAGCCGGCTGTTGTGCGAGTGGCTGGCGCTCGCGCTCGCCTTGGTCATCGGGCCGATCCTGGCCTACAGCGAGGTGCGGTTCGATCTGCTGTGGACCGGCATCGTCGCAGGGACCATCGCCTATGCGGTGCAGCGCATCAGGTCGGCAATGTCATGAAATCGGCAGATGTCATGAAAACGGTGATCGACCCTTATCTCGCGCTCATTCTGGTCGGCTTCCTGCCGAACGAGATCTGGCGCTGGCTTGGTGTCATGGTCGGGCACGGACTCGATGAAGAATCCGAGATCATTCTCTGGATTCGCGCCGTTGCGACTGCGCTGATCGCCGGCGTCATCGCCCGCATCCTGCTGTTTCCGCCGGGCGCGCTGGCAAGCGTTCCGCTCGCGTTGCGGCTTACCGCCATCGCTGCCGGACTGCTCGCCTACGTTCTGATCCGCCGCTCGGCGCTTGCGGGGGTTTTGGTCGGCGAAGCTGTGCTGATCGCTGGCGCGCTGCTGTATTGATTATGTAGTCCGCATGAGCGCAGCGATATGCGGGACGGCCACCCCGGATATCGCTGCGCTCATCCGGGCTACGAAGGCTACGACCGCAACGCCGCGGCAAGCTTCAGCGCCTGATCGGATAGCACCGCCGTCTCTTCCTTGACGCTCGCCGGCGGCTTCATCGCCACGCCGTTCTTGCGCGGAATGACGTGGACATGGAGATGGAACACCACCTGTCCGCCAGCCTGTTCGTTGAACTGTTGCAGCGTCACGCCGTCGGCGCCAAACAGGTTCACGGACGCCTGCGCGATCTTCTGCGCGATCTTCATCACGTGGGCGAAATCGTCGGGCGAAATATCGAGAATGTTGCGGGCAGGGGCCTTCGGAATGACGAGCGCATGCCCCGGCGCGCGCGGCATGATGTCGAGGAAGGCGTAGGCCTTGTCGTCCTCGTAGATCTTGTGCGCCGGCAATTCGCCGCGCAGGATTTTGGCAAAGATGTTGTTCTGGTCGTAGCTCGGCATCGTGCTCTCCGCGGCTTGCGGCCTGATCGCAATCAGTCCTGCTCCAATTCCTCTTGTCCCGCGAGCAAATCCTTGCGGAATGGCCCAAGCGCGGCAAGCTCTGCGCCAGCCGCCGCCACATAGGCGCGCTCGTTCACGAGATAGTCGGCGATCGCGCGCCGCAGCGCCGGGTCGGCGATGTAGTGCGCCGAATGCGTGGTCGTCGGCATATAGCCGCGCGCGAGCTTGTGCTCGCCTTGCGCGCCGGCCTCGACGCGGGCGAGTTTTTTCGCGATCGCAAAGTCGATGGCCTGATAGTAGCAAACCTCGAAATGCAGGAACGGGTGGTGCTCGATCGCGCCCCAGTGGCGGCCGAACAGCGTGTGCGAACCGATGAAATTGATGGCGCCGGCGATCCATCGCCCCGCGCGCTTGGCCATCACCAGCACGATACGGTCGGCCATCCGTTCGCCGACCAGCGAGTAGAACTCGCGCGTCAGATACGGCCGGCCCCATTTGCGCGAGCCGGTTTCCATGTAGAAGTGGAAGAAGGCGTCCCACACGCTTTCGGTGAGATCGGCGCCGGTCAGCCAGTGCACGCTGATGCCGTTTTCCAGTGCATCGCGCCGCTCGCGGCGAATGGTCTTGCGCTTGCGCGCTGACAGCGCCTCGAGAAAATCGTCGAACGTGTTGTAGCCGGCGTTCTCCCAATGGAACTGCTGGTCGGTGCGCTGAAGAAATCCGCGCTTACCGAGGAAGCGGCATTCGTCCTCGGTCGCGAAGGTGAAATGCACGCCCGACGCGTCGCGCAGCTTGGCGAGTTCGATGAGGCCGGCGACCAGGCCTTCGCGCACGGTTTCGGCATCCTCGGCCGGCGGCACAAGCAATCGCGGGCCGGTTGCCGGTGTGAACGGCACGGCGACCTGAAGCTTCGGATAGTAGCTGCCGCCGGCGCGTTCGTAGGCTTCGGCCCAGCCGCGATCGAACACGTATTCGCCGCGCGAGTGGCTCTTGAGGTAGCAGGGCGCGACGCCGTTGAGCGTGCCGTCCTCCTGCTCGGCGAGCACATGCTGGACCAGCCAGCCGGTCCGTCCGCCGACCGATTTGGAGTCTTCCAGCGAAGACAGAAAAGCGTGTGAAAGAAATGGGTTATAGGCACATTCTTGATGCGGTATCTGAGCGTTGCCGTTGGCGCTCGTGGGGTGCGCGCAGGCGTCCCACTTGGCGGCGCTCACCTCGCCAATCGCGTTCGCGACCTTGATGCGAATTTCAGTCATGGATTGGACTTGCACGCCTTCATGGCCGAAATCCTTCGAAGATCATCTGGTCGGCCCACCGTGTTGCAGTCTCGCGCTCGGCCGGCGTGCGCACCGCCCAGGTGAGCAGCGGCAGACCCAAGATATGCCGCGCCGCGAGCGGCGCCAGCGCCGGAAGGTCGCTGACCGAATAGGCCACGAACTGCGGCCGCGCCGAAATGGCCGGCAGCAGATAGGCCATCGTCTTTCGCGTCCACGGCTGCATCAAATCCCAGTACGGATGCGGCCGGTATTTCGCCGCGATAACTCCGCACACCAGTTGCGGCGCATCGCGCCGTAACGCCGCAAGCTGCATGGGATCGAACGACATCGGCGCCACCGGGCCGCGATAGCCCGCCAGTACCGAGCAGACACGGGCCGGCAGCCGGCCATCGCCGTCGAACCGGCTTTTGAGCTCAAGCAGCATGGTTATGCGCCCGGCGACAAGGTCGCACAGCTCGCCCAGCGTCATGATCCGGTCGGCGGAGCCGCGAAACGGGACACGCTTGATCTCGGCGACGGTCATCGCGTCGAGCCGGCCCTCGCCATCGGTGAGCCGGCCGAGCACATCGTCGTGCTGCACCACGGCCTCGCCGTCGGCGGTGATTTGCAGGTCGACTTCGATGCCGTAGTTCGCCTCCACCGCCGCACGCACAGCGGAAGGCGTATTCTCGATGATGCCATGGGCTTCGTCGTGCAGCCCGCGATGGGCGACCGGTCGCGCCGTCAGCCAATCGATCGCAGGCATGGCGGCTCAGGACACTTCGAACATGCCCTCGACTTCCATCGCCGCGTCGAGCGGCAGCGCGGCGACGCCGACCGTCGAGCGCGCGTGCTTGCCCTTCTCGCCGAACGCCGCGACCATGAGGTCGGATGCGCCGTTCATCACTTTCGGGCCGTCGGTGAAGCCGGCCGCGGAATTCACAAATCCGCCGAGCCGCACCACGCGCTGCACCTTGTCGAGATCGCCGAGCGCGGCCTTGAGCTGCGTCAGTATATTGACGGCGCAGGCGCGTGCCGCCTTCTGCCCGTCCTCGATCGAGACGCCGCCGCCGAGCTGGCCCTTGGCGACCAGTTTGCCCTCGGCATCGAAACAGAGCTGCCCGGAAACGACGAGGAGATTGCCTGTGCGCACGAAGCCGACGTAGTTGGCGACGGGGGAGGCCGGCTCATTGAGCGCGATGCCCAGTTCGCCCAACTTCTTTTCGACGGTCCCCGCCATTTCATCCTCCTGCCATCGCCATCAGGCGCCGCGTCGTTCGTGGTCGCGTCTTTCTTGGCCGATAGAGGCTTCCCTTGCAAGCGGTTGCCGGCGGCCTTTGCGGTTGCGGGCCGTACCGCGCGTCCCTATGTTCGCTCCGGGCGAGAGGCTAGGAAGTCCCAATTCATGACCATGATTGCGAAGTTTGCATCTCGCGGCGCCATCGTCGTTTCCGCGATTTTTATGCTCGCGCCGGGTTCTTTGGCGTTGGCGCAGACCGGCCCGATCAAGCTCGTCCCGCATCGTGCGATCTATGACCTCTCGCTCGGCCAATCGCGCGGCAATTCGCAGATCGCGGCGGTGCGTGGGCGTATCGTCTATGACTTCGGCGGCAACGCCTGCGAAGGCTACACGCTGCAGTTCCGCCAGGTATCCGAGCTCGACACCGGCGAGGGCAAGACCGCGACCAGCGACCTGCGCTCGACCACGTGGGAAGCCGGCGACGCCAAGAGCTTCAAATTCAATTCGGAAAACTACCTCAACGGCACCCTCTCCGACACTGTCGACGGCAAGGCCGAGCGCGACGCCAAGGGCACCGCGGTGACGCTCACGAAGCCCGAAAACAAGAGCACGGACTTTGCCGCGGACCTCGTCTTCCCGACCGAGCACATGGTGCGCGCGATCGATGCAGCGCGCGAAAGCAAGACCATTCTCGATTTTCCGGTTTTCGACGGATCGGAGAACGGCCAAAAAGTCTACAACACACTCACCGTCATCGGCGCGAAGATCGCACCGGACCAGCGCAAGCCTGACGATGCGGCCGCCGATCAGCAGGCGCTTGCAGGAATGGCGCGCTGGCCGGTCACGATCAGCTATTTCGACAAGGACAAGGCGTCGAAAACCGGCGAACAGACGCCGGTCTACGCCATCGGCTTCGAGCTTTACGAGAACGGCATTTCCCGCGCTCTCACGCTCGACTACAACGATTTCGTCGTCGCCGGCAAAATGACGTCACTCGAGATCAAGGACGCAAAGCCCTGTCCGTGAGCTTGCAGTCACGGCTCATCCGGTTCCTCGAAAGCCAGTCCCCTCACCACCGCGTCGTCGCCGAAACGCTTGCGCACGCGATCAACCGCGTGTTCGGCCTCGGCGACGCGGCCATCCACCAGATCCGCAGGATCGGCCTCGTCAGCCGAGGTGAGCGCACTTACGCCGACACCCAGCAACCGATAGGCTGTGCCGTCGGTTTCACGCGACAGAAGGTCGCGCGCGGCGGCAAAAATCTTCGCCGCCAGCTGCGTCGGATCGTCGAGCGAACGCGCGCGGGTGCGGATTTTGAAATCCGCGGATTTGAGCTTCAGCGTCACCGTGGCGCCGGCAAGCTCCTTGGCCTTGAGCCGGCCGGACACTTCTTCCACTTGCGCCCACAAAATGCGTTCAAGCGGACGATAGCCGGAAATATTGCGTTCGAACGTCGTCTCCGACGAAACGCTCTTGGTGTCGCGATCGGCGCTGACCGATGCGGGCATCGATGCCGCGCGACAGCCGCGCCAGGCGGCGGCCTTCGTCGCCATAGCGGCGCATCAAGTCTATTTCGCTGGCGCGCTGCAGGTCGGCAATGAGGCGGAAGCCGTCGCGCGCGAGGCGCTCCGCGCTCACCTTGCCGACGCCGAAGATGAAGCCGACGGGTTTGGGTGCGAGAAAAGCCGGCGCCTCGCCGCCGCTCAGCACCGCAAAGCCGCGCGGCTTGTCGAGGTCGGAGGCGATCTTGGCCAGGAATTTGTTGCACGACAGGCCGATCGACACGCTGATGCCGATCTTTTGCTCGACAGTGCGGGCGAAGCGCGCGAGCGATTTTCGCCGGCGTCATGCCGTGCAGCCGCTCGGTGCCCGACAGGTCGAGAAACGCCTCGTCGATCGACAGCGGCTCGACCAGAGGCGTCAAGTCGAACATGAGCTGGCGCACCTCGCGGCCGACGCGGACGTATTTGCTCATGTCGGGCCGGACGACTTTGGCGTGCGGACAGCGCTTTAGCGCCTCGAACATCGGCATCGCCGATCTCACGCCGTAGGTGCGCGCGACGTAGCACGCCGCCGCCACCACGCCGCGCCGGCCACCGCCGACGATGACAGGCTGATCGGCGAGCGCAGGGTCGTCACGCTTCTCGATCGTGGCGTAGAAGGCGTCGCAATCGACGTGCGCAATCGACAGCGTCGCAAGCTCCGGGTGGCGAATGAGCCGCGGCGAGCCACAAGCCCGGCAGCGCGCACTATCCGGCGGCGCGTCAACGAGGCAGTCGCGGCAGAAGCCGCTGCTCACGGCACCTCCCGCTCCCATCGGCCGCCGAGCGCCTCGTGAGCCTTTCCGATCGTGGCGGGCTCGATGCCGGACTGTTCGGCGAATGCCATCAGCAGGCGCTCGTCGCCCATGACATGCTCAAGCACGCCGGCAAGGAATCGCGGCTCGCGCGCCGCCTGCCGGATCTGGTCCGGCCCGATTCCGGTGATGGCGAGGAAGCGGCCGAGTTGCTCCGGTTCGCCGGCGATGTAGGCCAGCGCCGCAATCGCCACCGATTCCGCCGCCTCGCGTGCGTCCAGCGCAGCTTTCTTCATGGCGTTCCGATCGCGTTGTTTATCATACACGGACAACATGCCATCGAACGCACAGGAGCGTTCAGCCGGCGCGACGCGCATTGATCAATCATCCGCCCAGCGAAGGCCGAAGACGCGGAAATTGAGAACACGCGGATCGCCATTGATCAGGGTTCCGCCGCCTTCTGCGTCCAAAAGCA
This sequence comes from uncultured Alphaproteobacteria bacterium, assembly GCA_963730645.1. Taxonomy (GTDB): domain Bacteria; phylum Pseudomonadota; class Alphaproteobacteria; order Rhizobiales; family Xanthobacteraceae; genus BOG-931. Next base: position 433,508 of record CAVSSN010000002.1, read on the forward strand.
ATATCGTTCCCGAGGCGGCCGGCAGGGGGACTTCGATCTCAACTATACCTGTATGTTCGACGTCGGTTTCGGCGATATTTTCGCCTTGTGCGTTGCGCAAAGCCAGACGCGCGCGCCGACCGCCGAAACCCGGTCCCGGAGCGAGGTTTAAGGAGAGACGTCGTGTTCGGCCGCTCGGCGCGGTGACCACGATTTCGGCGTTGCGATCCATCCAACGCCAGCCGCGGCCATCAAGGTCGGCTTCCAGGCTATGCCAGTTCAAGCCGACGAACAGTCCGTCGGCTGGCAGTTCTCCAATCCCGCGAAGCGCGCTGCGGTCGTGGTCGGGGGCGATGTCGCCGTCGGCGTTGAGATGTCGGAGCGTCGGGCGATCGGCGAACAGCGGTGTTGCCGGTGCGCACCCCCGCCGCGGCGCCGGCTGTAGCCCACGTCGTGTGCGGTACGCGTCGACCAGGGATCCCGGCGCGCTCCGGCTGGGAAATACCGTCCGAAATGCCGCGTCCGGATAGCGGCGGGCGAGCGTCGTTATCGCGGCGAGCATCTCGCGGTAGCGCAAATCGGCGTCGTGCTGAAGCCGATCCCACCATGCCGCCTGCTCGTCGCCGCCGTTATCGAGATAGGCTTTGGTCCGCGTCACCGATGTGAGCTTGAACGTGGTCAATTCTGCGACTGGTACGATGCGCATGCGTTGCTCGAAGACGCGCGCAAGAAACTCGACATCGGTCGGCAGGACGATCGACTGGTAATCATGCCAGCCTCCGATCCTTGTCACGACGTCATGGCGGTGCAGCCACGAAGATGGCGGCGCCCAGATCGACCAATCATAGACGCCGTCAGGGCAGAGCCCGAGCAACTCGCGGGTCGGATTTGCGGGCGGACCGATGTCGAGCGAGAGCGAAAACACGAAATCTGCGTCGTGTGTCTCGATCGCGGCGACAAGCGTCGCAAGATGATCGCGGTGCCAGAGGTCGTCGTGTCCGAGATAGGCGACATAACGGCCGCGTGCCCGCGCCAATCCGTGATTGTTGGGTCCGAACTGGTTGCCGCAATTCTGCGGCAGGTTGTGCCAGAACACCCTCGGATCGGCGAATTCGCGCACGACGAATTCCGAATCGTCGGTACAGGCATCTCCCACGACGAGAAGCTCGAAATCGCGGTAAGTCTGGGCAAGGACTGACGAGATCGCATAGCGCAGGACGCCACTGCGATTGTAGGTGGCGATGATGACCGTGACCTGCGGCCGCGCGTGCGGCGGGTCCACGTCGGGATTGTCCGGCGAACTTGTCACCACTGGTAGGGAACAATGCGCCGCGCCGCCTCGCTGTCCCACGGCAGGTCCAGGGCGTCGGGCGCCGCGTAATCGTACATGCGGTCTGGCATGTTGATAATGGCTGCTTCGGTGGCTCCGATGTTCTTCCAGCCATGATACAGATTCGATGGCACGATCAGCAGGCCGGGGTTCTTTTCGCTGATCGTGAACACGTTAAGGCGCCCCCGGGTGGCCGAACTGTTTCGGCCGTCGAACACCACAATGCGGATCAGACCGGACACCACGAACAGACGGTCTGTTCCGAGCTGGTGGAGACCCCAGGCGCGGACGCGGCCGGGCAGCGTCGTCGTGATATGGACCTGGACCACAGGGCGGCCCAGCACGTCCCAACTGGCGCGCGCCACCTCGGTCACATGGCCATCGTCGTGCGGGACGGGGCGGGTCGGCCGGAACACCACGCCTTCGATCGGCTCATTGCGAAGCGCGCCTTGCGAGTCGACGTCAGACTGTTTGGCGACGAGTTCCGTGGCACCGATCACGTCGGGAATATCCACGGGATTGTTCCTCCAATGCACGGCCGGGGTGCGATTGTCAGGGTATGCCACAACCGTAGGATTGTTAACGCCTCATCTGAGACCGGACCTGGGTTTGCCAATATCCCTCTTTTCGACGACGGAACAAATCAACGTTCCCGTAACAAATCGGGACTAGCTTCGCCCCATCATGCCCGACCGTGCGCTTTGTGGCGACGGACGCGTTCATTTTGGCCGCAAGGGGCTGGGGACAGGCGAAGGGGCGGGGGATGGCCAAGACTGTCCTGATCGTGGAGGACAATGAGCTGAATATGAAGCTCTTCCACGACCTGTTGGAGGCACATGGATACCAGACGGTCGGCACCCGCAACGGCATCGAGGCGCTCGATCTCGCCCGCAAGCACAAGCCCGATCTGATCCTGATGGACATCCAGCTTCCCGAGGTGTCCGGCCTTGAAGTCACGAAATGGCTCAAGGACGACCAGGAGCTCAAGCGCATCCCGGTGGTCGCGGTCACCGCCTTCGCCATGAAGGGCGATGAGGAGCGCATCCGCGAGGGCGGTTGCGAGGCGTATCTGTCCAAGCCGATCTCGGTCGGCAAGTTCATCGAGACCATCCGCCACTTCCTCGGCAACGCATAGGACCAGCGATGACCGCCCGCGTTCTCGTCGTCGATGACGTTCCCGCCAACGTCAAGCTGTTGGAGGCGCGGCTTTCGGCCGAGTATTTCGACGTCGCCACCGCCATGAGCGGCAAGGAGGCGCTGGCGATGTGCGAGCGCGCCGAATGCGACCTGGTGCTGCTCGACGTCATGATGCCGGACATGGACGGCTTCGAGGTCTGCCGGCGGCTCAAGACCAACCCGGCGACACACCACATCCCGGTGGTCATGGTCACGGCGCTCGACCAGCCGTCCGACCGCGTGCGTGGCCTTGAAGCGGGCGCCGATGATTTTCTGACCAAGCCGATCCCGGACGTCGCGCTGATCGCGCGGGTGCGTTCGCTGGCGCGGCTCAAGATGGTGACCGACGAATTGCGCATGCGCGCGGTGACTTCGCGCGAGATCGGCATCCAGTCGCCGGAGCGCGAGGCGGTGGCCGACGCCGGCCGCGGCGGCCGCGTGCTCATCGTCGACGATCGGAAATCCTCCAACGAGCGCATGGCCGGGATACTTGCCGACGAACATACCGTCGACGTCGAGGCCAATCCGAACGAGGCTTTGTTCCGCGCGGCGGAGGGCAATTACGATCTGGTGATCGTATCGCTCGGGCTCGAAAACTTCGATGCGCTGCGGCTGTGCAGCCAGATCCGCTCGCTGGAGCGCACGCGCAGCGTGCCGATCCTCGCCATCGCCGAAGTCGACAACAATGCGCGCATGGTGCGCGGCCTCGAAATCGGCGTGAACGATTATCTGGTTCGCCCGATCGACAAGAACGAGCTGCTGGCGCGCGCGCGCAGCCAGGTGCGCAAGCGCCGTTACACCGAGCGGCTGCGCGACAACGTGCAGATGTCGATCGAGATGGCGATCACCGACGCGCTGACCGGCCTGTTCAATCGCCGCTACATGGAAAGCCATCTCGGCACGCTGGTCGAGCAGGCGGCGTCGCGGGCAAAGCCGCTCACGGTGCTTGTCCTCGACATCGACTATTTCAAGTCGATCAACGACACCCACGGCCACGACGCCGGCGACGACGTGCTGCGCGAATTCTCGCTGCGCATCAAGAAATCGATCCGTGGCATCGATCTCGCCTGCCGCTATGGCGGCGAGGAGTTCGTGGTGGTCATGCCGGAGACGGACATGGCGGTTGCGGCCATGGTCGCCGAGCGGCTGCGGCGTCGCATCGCGACCGAGCCGTTCGCGATCCAGCAGGGCAGCCGCAACATCCCGTTGACGATTTCGATCGGCATCGCGGCGCTTGCCGGCAAGGACGACACCGCCGCCGGCGTGCTCAAGCGCGCCGACCAGGCGCTCTATCGCGCCAAGCGCGACGGCCGCAATCGCGTGGTGCCGGACGCCGCCTGACGGTATCCCGGTGTAGTGCGGATCGCGCCTTGCGCGCGCGTTTGGCACGGCGCCATTATCAATCATAATTTTTGAGGTTTACGCCAGAATCCCACATTCAGGCGAATTTGCGACTGTTGCTTCGTGATGTCTTTTGGGTAGCTTCAAGCCACCGACGATCAGTCGACGTCGCGTCAACTTCGCCTGCGGCCGGAGTGATAGTCCATAACCATTTGAAAACCCTACGGAATGCTCAGGTCCGCCGCATCTCCTGGGTCCGTGGGGTTCGGCCGGCCCGGAAGTGGTGGGAGTGGCCTCCTCATACACCGCTTCCGGCCGGCCACCTTGTTGACCGGATTTGACCGGTTCCCACTTTGCGCGGCAGCGAACACTGTCCACGCATTCGGGCGCCCACCAGCGGGTCTGGCCGCCTCAAACACAAAGGGCGCCAAAGCGGCGCCCCGTGCATCACCCAGCCTGCAGGCGGTTCACTTGATCTTGGATTCGCGGAACTCGACGTGCTTCTTGGCGACGGGGTCGTATTTCTTCATCACCAGCTTGTCGGTCATGGTGCGCGAGTTCTTCTTGCGTGACGTAATAGAAGCCGGTGTCGGCGCTGGAAACCAGCTTGACCTTGATCGTGGTGGCTTTGGCCATGGTGAACCTCGGGGCAAATGCTGCTTGGGGCTCAAACTAGCGATGGAAGTCGCAATGTCAAGAATTCGCCGGCTGCCGTCGGGAATTCGTAGAGCACGATCGCTGCGCCGATCCCAACACGGTGACATCGCGCTAAAGGTCCTCGCGCACGAAGCGCTTGTGCAGCATGCGGTAGAACGGCACCGGGTGGTCGTGGCTCATTCCGGTCGCGATGCGGTCCTGCAGCTCTTCCAGCACCACCGCGGTGATGCCGGGCATGTCGAGGCGGCGCGCGTCGGTGATCGGCAGCCACACCAGTTCGACCAGCTCGGAGTCCGGCCCGACGAAGCCATCGACGCGCAGCGCGATGCCCTCGACGTCGGCGGCGAAGAAGCGGCTGTCGAAGCGCAGCGGCCGCTTCGGCGGCGTGATGGCGCGGGCGATGAAATGCACCTTGCCGAGATCGGGCAGGATGCCCGCCTTGACGAACGGCTCCCATTCGTCGTTCGGCGCGGCGGCGGGTTGGCGTGCCGCGCGCCGAGCATCAGGCCGGTCTCCTCGTAGGTCTCGCGCACCGCCGCGAGCGCGTAGGCGCGAGCCTTCACCGGATTGGGCCGCTGGACGCGCAGCATCAGCCGCGCCATGTCGCGCTCATGCAACGGTGTCGCCGATGCCATCAGGCGGTCGGCGGATTCGGCGCGGCCGCCGGGGAATACGAATTTGCCCGGCATGAAGCGATGCCGCTCGTGGCGGCGGCCAAGCAGGACTTTCGGGACGGACTCGGAACGGTCGATCAGGATCAGCGTCGCCGAATCCCGCGGCTTGAGATTGGGGAAGGACTGATCGCGAATGGTCTTGGTCAGCCGTTCGGCGCGCGTGGTGATGGAGCCCGGTTTCGAGGCCGCTGGCACCCTTGTCATTCATGGCGAACGATCTACCTCTGGTGACGACGCGCGGACGGCGTGGCGGCGCTTCTGGTTGCGCTCGGGCCGCGGCACGTGTTTAGCCTGTCCGGAACCGCGGGTGGAGCGGCCTTCCGACAAAACCTTGAATCGCAGCGCGCCGGCGACTGGCGCCGCCTCGACAAGCTGCACGGTGACCGGATCGCCGAGCCGGTAGATCGCCGAGCGGCCGACAAAGGCGCGGCCGGGTTCGTCGAAGCGGAAATATTCATCGCCACCGACCGTGCGCGCCGGAACGAACCCGTCGGCGCCGGTCTCGTCGAGCTCGACGAACAGGCCGGCGCGGGTGACGCCGGAAATGTGACCGTCGAAGGTGGCGCCGACGCGGTCGGCGAGGAAATGCGCGATCAGGCGGTCGGCGGTCTCGCGCTCGGCCTTCATGGCGCGACGCTCGGCGGCCGAAATGCTGGTGGCGATTTCCGACAGCACGCGCACGTCGATGTTTTCGCCCAGGCCGTCGGCGCCGAGCTTTTGCGCGCGGATCAGCGCGCGATGCACGACGAGGTCGGCGTAGCGGCGGATCGGCGAGGTGAAGTGGGCGTAGCGGCGCAGGTTGAGGCCGAAATGGCCGTAATTCTCCGTCGCGTACTCGGCCTGCGCCTGCGTGCGCAGCACGATCTCGTTGACCAGCTTTTCGTGGTCGCGGCCTTTTACGCGCGCGAGGATAGTGTTGAAGGCGTCCGGCCGGATGACGCCGCCCTTGGGGAACGACATGTCGATCGTCGCCAGGAATTCGCGTAGCGCGTTGAGCTTTTCCGGCGTCGGCTCGTCGTGCACGCGATAGATCAGCGGTACGCGGGCGCGCTCGCAGGTCTCGGCAGCGGCGACGTTGGCGAGGATCATGAATTCTTCGATCAGCCGATGCGCCTCCAGCCGCTCCGGCGTCACGATGCGGTCGACGGTGCCATCGGACTTGAGCACGATCTTGCGCTCGGGCAGGTCAAGGTCGAGCGGTGCGCGCTCGCCGCGCGCTTTGAGCGTCGTGCGATAGGCGGCGTAGAGCGGTTCGAGCACCGGCGCGACGATGTGCTCGGTGTCTTCGTCCGGCCGCCCGGAGATCGCGAGCTGGGCCTGCTCGTAGCTGAGCTTTGCGGCGGAGCGCATCAGAATGCGATGGAACGTGTGCGAACGCTTGCGGCCGTCGGCGCCGATGATCATGCGCACCGCGAGGGCAGGGCGATCCTGCTTCGGCCGCAGCGAACATAGATCGTTGGAGATGGCCTCGGGCAGCATCGGCACGACGCGGTCGGGGAAATAGACCGAGTTGCCGCGCTTGAGCGCCTCATGATCGAGCGCCGAGCCCGGCAGCACGTAATGCGCCACGTCGGCAATGGCGACGCTGACGATGTAGCCGCCCCGATTGTTCGGATCGGTATCGGGCACGGCGTGGACCGCGTCGTCGTGATCCTTGGCATCGGGCGGATCGATGGTGACGAAGGCGATCTTGCGCCAGTCCTCGCGGCCGGCAGTCGAGACCGGCTGCGCCGCTTCGGCTTCCGCCAGCGCGGCGCGCGGGAAGACGTGCGGCAGGCCGTGCGCATGAATGGCGATCAGGCTCACCGCGCGCTCGGACTTGAGCGAGCCGAGGCGCTCGACCACGGTGCCGGTCTGCAATCCGAAACCACCGTGGCGCGCGACTTCGACCGCGACGAGATCGCCGTCCGTCGCGCCGGCGCTCGCCGCCGCCGGAATGTTCAGTTCGCGGCCGAGTTGCTTCTTGTCGATCGGCACCAGCCGTCCGCCGCCGCCCGGCAGCCCGCGGTAGATGCCGAGCACGCGTTGCTTGGCACGGTCGATGACCTTGATGACGCGCCCGCTGTGGCGGATGGCGTCATTGTCTTCGCCGACCTCCTCGACGCGCAGCAGCGCGCGGTCGCCGACGCCGGGAACTTCGCCGGGCCGCGTCTTGCGCGGCGTCAAAATGCGGATCGTGGGAGCGGCGCCGTGCGCCTCCTCGTCCCATTCGGTGGGACGCGCGAGCAGTTCGCCGTCGGTGTCGCGGCCGGTGATGTCGGCCAGCACCGTCGAGGGCAGCGTGCCGGCCTTGTGCAGCCGCTTGTGCCGGCGCTCGACGTGGCCTTCGTTTTCGAGATCACGCAGCAGGCGTTTCAAATCGGCGCGGTCGGCATTCTTGGCGCCGAACGCGCGCGCGATCTCGCGGGTGCCGACCTTGCCGGCGCGGCCGCGGATGAAGGCGAGCAGTTCCTCCTTGGAGGGAAGGCCGGAATGGGGTTTGGGCTTGGCCAACGTGCGTAGCTATTCTGCCGCGGTTTGAGTCTTCTTGCGCGGCGCCTTGGCCCGCGGCTTGGCAGGCTTTGCCGCAGCGGCCGGTGTGCGCTTGTCCTTGCGCGGCTTGGTGCGCCGCGCCGACGAGCCGCCGGTGCGTTCCGCGCGCGCATCGAGCAGCGAAACGGCCTCATCGAGCGTGATGGTTTCCGGCGTCTTGTCCGCCGGCAGCGTGGCATTGACGCCGTCGTGGCTGACATAGGGGCCGTAGCGGCCATTCTTGGCGACGATCGGGCCGCCCTTCGAGGGATGATCACCAATCGCGCGCCCGGGATCGGCGCCGAAGCGGCCCTTGCCCGGGCCCTTGAGCTTCTTCTCCGCGATCAGGGTCACGGCGCGGTTGAGGCCGATATTGAGCACGTCGTCGCCGGCCTCAAGATTGGCGTAGGTCTTGCCGTGCTGCACGTAGGGTCCGAACCGGCCGATGCCCGCCTTGATCGGCTCGCCATCCTCGGGACTGCGCCCGACCTCGCGCGGCAGCGACAGCAACTTGAGCGCACTGGCGAGAGTGACATCCTCGGGCGCAGTGCCCTTCGGCAGGCTGGAGCGCTTGGGCTTCTCGACAGGCTCGGCCTTCTCACCCTTCTTAGGCTTCGGCGGCTTTATTTGCTCGCCGAGCTGGAGGTAGGGTCCAAAGCGGCCGTTGCGCAGCGATACCTCAAGTCCGGACGCCGGATCGGTGCCAAGCACCTTGGTGCCGGTGTCGGCTGCGCCTTCGGCGGCAAGCGAGCGGGTGTAACGGCAATCCGGGATAGTTCGAGCAGCCAATGAAGGCGCCGAACTTCGACAGCTTCAGGCCAAGCCTTCCGGTGCCGCAGGTCGGGCACAGGCGCGGGTCGGTGCCGTCCTCGCGCGGCGGAAACAGGTGCGGGCCGAGCATCGCATCGAGTACGTCGATGACCTGGGAAAGCTTCAGGTCCTTGGTCTCGTCGACATTGCCGATGAAGTCGCGCCAGAAATCGCGCAGCACGTCACGCCAGGCGATCTCGTTGTTGGAGATGAGGTCGAGCTGCTCTTCGAGCCCGGCGGTGAAATCGTACTCGACGTATTTGGTGAAATAGCTCTCCAGGAACGCGACCACGATGCGGCCGCGGTCCTCAGGGTAGAGCCGCTTCTTGTCGAGCCGCACGTATTTGCGGTCCTTGAGCACCTGCAGGATCGACGCATAGGTCGAGGGCCGGCCGATGCCGAGCTCTTCCATGCGCTTGACCAGCGACGCCTCGGAATAGCGCGGCGGCGGTTCGGTGAAATGCTGGCCGATGTCGATCTTGCGCTTGTCGAGCTTTTCGCCGGTCGCCATCTCGGGCAGGCGGCGGGATTCCTCGTCGTCGGGATCCTCGTCGCGGCCTTCCTGGTAGACGGCAAAGAAGCCGTCGAACTTCACCACGGTGCCGTTGGCGCGCAGATCGAGCACGCGTCCGCCGGCCTTGGCGGTGATGTCGACGGTGGTGCGCTCCAGCTCGGCGGATTCCATCTGGCTCGCGACGGTGCGCAGCCAGATCAACTCGTAGAGCTTGGCCTGATCGGCATCGAGATAGCGCTTGGTCTCGTCCGGGCGGCGCGCGAGGTCGGTCGGGCGGATGGCCTCGTGGGCCTCCTGCGCGTTTTTGGCCTTGGCTTCGTATTTGCGCGGGGCCGACGGCACGTAGCGGTCGCCGTAAGTCTTGCCGATCACCTGGCGGACGGACTGGATCGCCTCGTCGGCGATCTGCACGCCGTCGGTACGCATATAAGTAATGAGACCGATGGTCTCGCCGCCGATCTCGAGGCCTTCGTAGAGCCGCTGCGCGATGCGCATGGTGTGCGCAGGCGCAAAGCCGAGCTTGCGGCTCGCTTCCTGCTGCAGCGTCGAGGTGGTGAACGGCGGCTGCGGGTGGCGCTTCGCGGGCTTTGGCCTCGACCGAGGTGACGGCATACGTCCCGGCATCGAGCGCCTGCTTGAATGCCTCGGCCTCGGCGCCCGAACCGACGTCGAGCCGCTGGATTTTTTTGCCGTCGGCGCCGACCAGGCGCGCCTCGAAGGTGTCGCCGCGCGGCGTCGCGAGCGTCGCCAGGATCGACCAGTATTCGCGCGGAACGAACTTTTCGATGTCGAGCTCGCGCTCGCAGACGAGCCGCAGCGCCACCGATTGCACCCGGCCGGCCGAGCGCGCGCCCGGCAGTTTCCGCCACAGCACCGGCGACAGCGTGAAGCCGACCAGATAATCGAGCGCGCGGCGGGCGAGATAGGCGTCGACCAGCGCGCCGTCGATCTGGCGCGGATGCTTCATCGCTTCGGTGACGGCCTGCTTGGTGATGGCGTTGAAAACGACGCGCTCGACGGTCTGCTTCTTCAGCGCGTTCTTTTCCTTCAGCACTTCGAGCACGTGCCAGGAGATCGCCTCGCCCTCGCGATCGGGGTCGGTGGCGAGGATCAGCTTGTCGGCGTCCTTGACCGCGCGGGCAATGTCGTTGAGCCGCTTCTGGGACTTGGCATCGACCTCCCAGAGCATGCGGAAATTGGCGTTGGGATCGACCGAGCCGTCCTTGGCCGGCAGGTCGCGGACATGGCCAAACGAGGCCAGGACTTCGTAGCCCGAGCCGAGATACTTATTGATCGTTTTCGCCTTTGCGGGCAATTCGACGACTACAATATTCATGCAAATCCAACAGGTTACGCGACATTTTTGAGGGCGGATCGGGCCGAGTCGGACCCGGCGGCCGCCGGGAACATGGGTAATGCGACCGGCGCTGTCAAATCATCCCTGTTCCGCCATGGCCGACCGAGCGCTGGGAAAGCAGGCTGAAAAGCCCGGTTCTCGCACGTCGATATGGATACAACCATAAAGATAGTAATTGATATAATTCTATTAATGGTATATATGACCTATCAGCGGGCACGGTGGGCGAACCTGCAAGCCACAGACATCATTATGGACATTCACGAACACAAGGGGGGCGGCAATGGCGGGGCTGCCAATGCGACAGCGGCTGCCGACCTCATCGGGACGATGGCGACCGAACTTGCGCAGCTCGCGCGCCGTCACGGCTTCGATGCGCTCGGCTATCTGCTCGACATGGCGCGGCTCGAAGCCGACAACCTGACGCGGGGCCCGGAGCGACCGGGCGGGGCGAATTGATCGCGGCTCAAGGCGTCCGCACGCCGATACGATCGAGCAGGGCACGGCTCGGGTAACCGTCCGGGATCATTCCGTACTTCTTCTCCTGCTCGCGCAGCGCATCGCGCAAATCGAAATCGAGATGGCCGGTGAGATTGCGCACCTTGTAGCCAAGCTCGGCGAGCTTGCGCTGCAAGGCGATGCGCTCGTCGCGCGAGGGCTGGAAGTCGTTCGGCGGCCAAGTCGCATCGATCGGCGCACCGCCGCGCATGCGGTCGGCGAGATGTGCGATCGCGAGCGCGTAGGCGTCGGAATTGTTGAAGCGCTTGATGACGGTGAAATTGTCCGTGACCAGGAAGGCCGGTCCGGGCGCGCCGCTCGGGAAGAACAGGATGGCGTCGCCTTTTTCGGGGAAGGCGGCGCCCCTGGTGCGCGAGAGGCCGCGCGCTTTCCATTCGGCGAATGAACCGCGGCTGGAGCCTTTGTAGTCGAAGCTTTTCGGGACGACGACCTCGAAGCCCCAAGGCATTCCGGCTTGCCAGCCGGACTTCTGCATGTAGTTGGCGATCGAGGCGAGCACGTCCGGCACGTTGGCCCAGATGTCGCGGCGGCCGTCGCCGCTGAAGTCGACGGCGTAGCTGAAAAAGCTCGACGGCATGAATTGCGTCTGGCCCATGGCGCCGGCCCACGAGCCGACAAGCTCGCGCCGGCCGACATGGCCCTCCTGCAGGATTTTCAGCGCGCTCAAAAGCTCGCCGCGAAAGTAGGGATGCTGGAAGCGCGCCTGCGCCAGCGTCGCCAGCGAGCGGATGACGTCCCAGCGGTCCTTGGCGTCGCCGAACGAGGACTCGATGCCCCAGATGCTGACGATGATCGCGGGATCGACGCCGAATTTTGTCTCCACCGCGCGCAGTGTGTCAGCCCATTGCGAAAGCTTGCGCGCGCCGGTGTCGATGCGGTTTTTCGACACCATACTGTTGACGTAGGCGCCGAATGGCTTGCCGTATTCGGGCTGGCGTTTGGTTGCAGCCAGCACGCGCGGATCGGGCGTGACGCCGGCGAACGCAGCGTCGAAGGTTTGTCGCGTAATCCCTTGGGCCTTGGCGTCCGGCCACAGCTCCTGCAGAAATGTCAGCGAACGAGCCGTTGGACTCCGGATTACCCGCCGCCCACGCATTCGAGAGCGTGACGCAGAACGCGACCACTGACAGAAATCGGACAAGTGTCATTGCGCAGTTGAAATCCCGTGCCGGTGTCATGCCCTTATAGCAGCGACACGAGCCCGCCGCCGTGCCGTTCCAGCCGCCCGGCAAGTTCCAGTTCCAGCAGCACGGTGCGCACCACGGCCGGCGAAGAGTGCGACAGCCGCACCAGGTCGTCGAGCAGCACCGGGCTCGGGCCGAGCAGCGCGATGATGCGCGTGCGCTCGTCCGGAAGCGGTTCGGCGTCCTCGCGCGCGCCGCCCGGTGGTTCCGGTTCCTGCGCCTCGGCGTCGAGGTCCAGACCCATAATCGGCCGCAGCACCGACAGGATATCGTCGACCTGCGTCACGACCGTCGCGCCCTGCTTGATGAGGCCGTTGGTGCCCTCGGCGCGCGGATCGAGCGGCGAGCCCGGCACCGCAAACACCTCGCGGCCCTGTTCGAGCGCGAGCCGTGAGGTGATGAGCGAGCCGGAGCGCTTGGCGGCCTCGACGATCACGACGCCGAGCGACAGCCCGGAAATGAGGCGATTGCGGCGTGGAAAATCGCGCGCGCGAGGTTCCCAGCCGATCGGCATTTCGGTCAAACCTGCGCCCGCCGCCAGGATCGAGCGCAACAGGCCGACATTCTCCGCCGGATAGATGTGCTCGTGGCCGCCGGCGAGGACCGCAATCGTGCCGGTCGCGACGCTCGCCCGATGCGCCGCGGAATCGATGCCACGCGCGAGCCCGGACACGACGGCGAAGCCTGCTTCGCCGAGTTCGCGCGCGATCCGCTCGGCAAACTTGACGCCGACCGCCGAGGCATTGCGCGAGCCGACAATCGCCACCATCGGCGAAGCGAGAGCAGGCAGATGGCCGGAGACCGCGAGCAGCGGCGGGGCATCGTCGATCATCTGCAGGCGGCGCGGATAGTCCGGTTCCCCCATCGCCACGAACGCGACACCGAGTTTCTGTGCCGCCGCGATTTCGCGCTCGGCGTCGGCGCGCGGAAACACGCTGATGCTGTTTGCGCCGCCGCGGCGCGCGAGCCCCGGCAAGGCATCGAGTGCCGCGCGCGCGCCGCCATAATGATTGACCAGCGCGCGGAACGTGCGCGGCCCGACATTTTCACTGCGGATGAGGCGCAGCCAGTCGAGCCGCTGCTCGTCGCTCAATCGAACGCCCTGCGTTTTGTCGTTCACCACGCCCCCGGCTGGCACGATCGCCCACGCTCATACCCTACAATCGCCGGTATAGGCGCGCGAGGTCCAAAGGTAATTGTTGCAAAATGAGCCCCAAACCCGCACATTCGCGCCGATGGAGCGCTGCCGCCGCGCATGCGCGGCCGCGCGTCGTGGAGGCTATCCTGACCAAACGCGCGTTCCGGGTCGTCCTGATCAAGCCGTCGCATTACGACCAGGATGGCTACGTCATCCAATGGCTGCGCTCGACGTTGCCGTCGAACAGCCTCGCCAGCGTCTATGGGCTGATCGTTGAGTGCGCGCAAAATCGCGTGCTCGGGCCCGACGTCGAGATCGAGGTCGAAGCCTGCGACGAGTGCAACACCATTGTCGATGTCCAGGCTGTGGCGAAGCGCATCCGCGCCGCCGGCGCCGGCATGGTTGGCCTGATCGGCGTGCAGTCGAACCAATATCCGCGCGCGCTCGATCTCGGGCGCCAGTTCCGCGCGCTTGGCCTTCCGGTGGTGATGGGCGGGTTCCATGTCAGCGGCTGCATTTCGATGCTGCCGACGCTGCCCGCGGACCTGCAGGAGGCGCTCGATCTCGGCATCCACCTGTTCGCGGGCGAGGCCGAAGGCCGCATGGCCGAAGTCGTGCGCGATGTCGCCGCCGGGACCGCAAAGCCGATCTACAAATATTTGAATGACCTGCCGGAGATGGCGGCGGCGGTCTATCCGATCCTGCCGCGCGAGGTCGTCACCCGGGTGGTGGGGCACTATTCCAGCTTCGACGCCGGCCGCGGCTGTCCGTTCCAGTGCAGCTTCTGCACCATCATCAATGTCCAGGGCCGCAAGTCGCGCTACCGCACGCCCGACGACGTCGAGGCCATCGTGCGCGCCAATGTGGCGCAGGGCATCACGCGGTTTTTCGTCACCGACGACAATTTCGCCCGCAACCGCAACTGGGAGCCGATCCTCGATCGCCTCATCGAGCTGCGCGAGAAAGAAAAATTCAACATCAAACTGCTGCTGCAGGTCGACACGCTGTGTCACCGCATCCCGGGCTTCATCGAGAAGTCGGCGCGCGCCGGCTGCACTGCGATTTTCCTCGGGCTCGAGAACATCAACCCGGAATCGCTGATGGGGGCCAAGAAGCGGCAGAACAAGATCTGGGAATACCGCGAGATGCTGCTGGGCTGGCGCGCCCAGAAGGTCATGACCTACGCCGGCTACATTCTCGGCTTCCCGACCGATACGCCGGAATCGATCGCGCGCGACATCGAGATCATCAAGAAGGAACTGCCGGTCGATATCCTCGAGTTCTTCTACCTGACGCCGCTGCCGGGCTCGGAGGACCACAAGAACTTGCATATGAAGGGGGTGCCGATGGACCCCGACATGAACAAGTACGACCTCGAGCACGCCTGTACCGCCCATCCGCTGATGTCGAAGGAAAGCTGGACGCAGGTCTATGCGGATGCGTGGACGGCGCTACTACACCGACGCGCACGTCGAAACCATCATGCGCCGCGCGGTGGTGTCCGGCATCAACCGGACCAAGATGCTCGAACTCGCTGACCATCTTCTCCGGCTCGGCGCGGATCGAAGGCGTGCACCCGCTGCAGTTCGGATTTTTCCGCCGCAAGCTGCGCACGCAGCGCCGCCACGGCATGCCGGTGCTCAATCCGCTGGTGTTCTATCCGTGGCGCATTGCCGATTTTTTCAGAACCACAAGTCAATGGCTGCGGCTGGCTTGGCGCTATCGGCGCATGATGGCGCGGGTCGTCGCCGATCCGGCCTCACGTACGCATTTCGACGACGCGCTCAGCGTCCATACCGGCGGCGGTGAAACAGATCATTTCGTCGAAGTCTTTGCCGACAAGATCCCGCACACCCACGGCGCGCCGGTGCGCGCGGCAGTAGCGGCAGAATGACCCGCGCCAATTCAGGCCGCTGAGCTTTTTCCGATCTTGCCTTCCGTGCCGCGCAGCAACCGCGCGATGTTGGCGCGATGCATGAACCACAGCAGCACCGAGAGCAGCAGGAATAGCTGCGCCTCCTGCAAATCGCGGTTCCACCACAGGATGTGCGGGCGTTGCCGCGCTCGCGGTCAGCGCGGCAAGCGAGGAATAGCGGCTCAAGGCCGCCAGCGCGGCCCAGATGACGCAGAACGCCGCGAGTGCGAGCCACAATTTGAAGCCGAGCAGGAGACCGATGTAGGTCGCGACGCCTTTGCCGCCCTTGAAGCCGAGCCAGACCGGGAACAGGTGGCCGAGAAACGCGCCGAGCGCGGCGCACAGCGCCAGTTCGCGGCCGAAGAAGTGTTCGACGACGAGGACCGCGACGGTGCCTTTGAGCATGTCGCCGAGCAGCGTCGCCGCGGCGAGACCCTTGCGGCCGGTGCGCAGCACATTGGTGGCGCCGATATTGCCGGAGCCGATAGTGCGGATGTCGGCCGTGCCCGCGCGCCGCGTCAGGATCAGGCCGAACGGGATCGAGCCGAGCAGATAGCCGAATGCGAACGCCCACAGGTAAGAGGGCAGGGCGAGCGACCAGGTGTCGGGATGGAGCATGGCGCCTGGCCGCCGTCAGCTCGCGCGCGCCTTGGTTCCCGATGCCTTGGCAGCCGCAATCTTGGGCTGGAATCCGGCCGCGAGCGCGTCTTCGACGCTGCGATGAATGACGATATGCCGCATTTTTTCGTCGGATATGCGATCAAGCGCACTCAAACCGGTCGAATAGGTATTTTTTGTCGTATCGCAGACGGCGAAGTTCGCGCCCGCCGCTTCATCGATATCGGTTTCGCAGTAGACGCATCGCAGCTTCAGCCGGTTCTCGGCCGGCGCCATGCACGACAAAGAACTTGTTGGCGGCGTATTGCTGCTCCGATGGGTCGTGCACGATGCAGTTCTTGTTGCCGCACGAAAGCCCGGTGCCGATCGGCTGGCGATAGATCACGTGGTCGGCTTTCACGAAACCGCCCGGGAAAGTTCGATAGCGACTTGTTCTTGTGCAGATGCAGCAGCAGCGAAATGAGCGCCATGCGAATGGGAACGCCGTAGGCCGCCTGCTGGAAGTACATCGCGCGACGGTCGGTATCGAGCGAAGCGTCGAGCTCGTTGACGCGCGGCAGCGGATGCATGACGCTCGCGTCCGAATATTTCTCATCGCGCAGGAACTTGGCGTCGATCTTCGGATAGGGCTTGTCCTTTTCTGCCCAGCGCTCCTTCTGAAAGCGCGTGACGTAAACCGCGTCGGTTTTTTTCTGTATGACGACACCGAGATCTTCCGGTTCGGGAATGAGCGCGAGCTGGTGCGGCTGATCCGAGGTCACGTAGAGGGCGTCGATCGAATTGTCATCGCCGCCTTTGCCCTTCGACACCATGCGTGAGCGGAATTCCTCGCGCAGGCGGCGGTCGACATGCTCCGGCAGCTCCATCCCGGGCGCCGGCAGCGGATCGATGATCGCGCCGAACCGCGCCAGCGCGTAGACGAAGGAATGGATCGTGCGGCTGCCGCGCAGGTCGCCGGAGATGGCGACCTTCATGTTCTTCAGGTTCTTGTTCTTCGACCGCAGCGTGAACAGGTCGCACAAGGTCTGCGTCGGGTGCTCGTGGCTGCCGTCGCCGCCGTTGATCACCGGGATCGACGAATATTCGGCGGCGAGGCGCGCCGCGCCGTCGCGCGGATGCCGGATGACGATGACGTCGGCGTAGTTGGAGATGACGCGGATGGTGTCGGCGAGGCTCTCGCCCTTGGCCGCGGAGCTCACCGCCGGATCGGCACTGGTGATGTTGGCGCCGCCGAGCCGCAGCATCGCGCTTTCGAACGACAGCCGCGTGCGGGTCGAGGGCTCGTAGAACAGGCTCGCCAGAATGGATTTCGAGGCCAGGTCGGTGCTGCGGCCGATGCGGTAGGCGAGGCGCGAGTCGGCGAGATCGTCGAGAAAGCCCTGCGCCACGTCGAATATCGTCTCGATCTCCTTGTTGGAGAGATCATTGATCGAGACGATATGGCGAGTGACGGGCGGCGTTTTCGTCATCAAAGTGGTCTCATAGGCCCAATTGCAGCACTCGGGCAAGCCCCGTGCGACGCGCAAGGGCAGTGATGCACCGGAAACGTCGATCGGGCGCATCGTGATATGATGCTCCATCTGCTTTAGGCTTTTCACCATGGTTCGATTTGCCACATTTCGAGACACTGAGGTTTTGAACCTTCCCCGCCCTATGAGGACGTCGACCTGTTCGTGAGCGACCAGCCGTTACGGGATGCGGTCGCGGCAAATGGGGCGCCAGGCATGCGGCTGTACGGCACCGCCACGATCGACGATGCGACCAGGGAACTGCTGCAGCAGCGCGTCTTGCCGGATACTTGAAGCGTATTTTGCGTGAAGCTTAGCCGCGGAAATATTGAAGCAATTGCAACGGAACACGCGCGCGGTTCGTCAACCACACGTGATCAAAGCGCGGGAAACCTTGTCCGCTCCCGGTGGTTGTCACGCAGATCGACTCGCGGCGTGCGTCGCGCATTCCGAATGTTTGACGCCAACATGCCCCTCTGGAGGTCAAATGAATAACGTGAGAACCCGAATTCTTGCTGCCGGCTTGGCCGGAGCCATTGCGCTCGGCGCGGCGACCCCGGTTATCGCTGCACCGGTGATGACCAGCACTGCGGTTCTGAAATCAGCGCTACCGGCGCCGACGCAAGTTCGCTGGCGCGGCGGCGGTCCCGCTATCGCGGGCGGTATTATTGCGGGCCTAGCAGCTGGCGCCATCGCGGGCGCCGCATCAGCACCCTATTACGGCGGCGATCCGTACTACAATTATGGACCAGCGCCGGGACCCGCCTATTACGACTATGCTCCGGCGCCTGGAGCAATCTATGTCCAGCCGGGCCCAGTCTATCCGCAGCCCTATTATTACGGCGGCTACCGCAATTGGCACGACCCGGCGGGCTGCGGTCCGGGAACCCATGTTTGCTGAGCGTTACTGAGATGACGAACTTGTGCGGCGGGTGCCTTGGCGCCCGCCGTTTTTTATGAGCCGGAGGTCCGCTGGCTGAACGCGAGACGATCGAGCGCGCCCTGCAGGATGTAGGCCGCGGCGTGCTGGTCGATCACGGCGGCGCGCTTGGCGCGGCTCGCGTCGGCCGCGATCAGTTCGCGCTCGACGGCGGCCGTCGACAGCCGCTCGTCCCACAGCGCGATGGGAAGCTCGGTGAGCCTGGCGAAGTTGCGGGCAAAGGCGCGCGTCGCCTGGGCGCGGGGGCCTTCGGTGCCATCCATGTTGATCGGCAGGCCGAGCACGAAACCGACCGCGCGCCGCTCGGCCGCGAGCGCCAGGATGCGCTGCGCATCGGGAGAGAACCGCTCGCGCGCAATGGTTTCGACGCCGGTCGCCAAACGGCGGTCGGGATCGCTCGCCGCCACCCCGATGGTCTTGGTGCCGAGGTCTAGTCCGATGAGGGCGCCGCGCGGCGGCAGCCGGACGGCGGCCTCGATGAGGGGGAGCACCGGGGCAGGCATGCCCTGCGGGGTAGCATTTGTGGCGACGGCAGGCCACGATTACTGCACAGCGATGACCCTGTGCCCGGGAAGATTTAGGGAGTACCCATGACCCTCCGTTTCGCAATCGCAGCCACAACATTGAGCCTTATCATGACCCAAGCAGCATCCGCCGTCGAACTCCGCGTGATCAGCGGCGGCGCCTTCAAGTCCGTGCTGACCCCGATGGCAGCCGAATTCGAGAAAAAGACCGGCAACAAGGTCAACCTTACGTTCCGCACGGTCGGCCAGAACGTCAAAGCCGTCGAAGGCGGCGAGACGTTCGATGTCGCGGTGCTCACGCCCGAGGCGATCGACAAACTGGCCAAGGAGGGCAAGGTCGCGCCGGGCAGCCGGGCCGACCTGGCGAAGACCGGCGTCGGTGTGGTGGTGAAGGAGGGCGCGCCGAAGCCGGACATCAGCACGGTCGATGCCTTCAAGCGCACGCTGCTGGCGGCCAAGTCGGTCGCCTATATCGATCCGGCGGCGGGCGGTTCGAGCGGTATCTATGTCGGCAAGCTTTTGGAGCAGCTCGGCATCGCCAAGGAGGTGAACGCCAAGGCAAAGCTCATCCAGGGCGGCGCCGTCGCCGAGCACATCGCCAATGGCGAGGCTGAGGTCGGGGTGCACCAGATCAGCGAAATTCTGCACGTCAAAGGCGCGACGTTGGTCGGGCCGTTGCCAAAGGACATCCAGAATTACACGATCTATTCGGCCGGGGTCGGCGCCTCCGCCAAGCAAGCCGAGGCGGCCAAGGCGCTGGTCAAGTTCCTGTCGGGACCCGACGCGGCCCCGATCATCAAGTCGAAGGGCATGGACCCGGCCTGAGCGCGCCGGCCCAAAAATGACAACGCCCGCACGAGGCGGGCGCGGTCGTTCGTGTATGCCCAGCGCGTTAGTGCTGGACGGCAGCGTGCTCCCAGGCGAGCCGCGGAATGTCCGACCGGGTAATGCCGATGTCGGCCAGTTCGCGGTCGCTGAGGTGCGACAGCTCGTGGATCGCGGTACCGTACCGCTTCCAGGTCCGATAGAAGTCAATGATTGCAGCAAGCATCGTCGTATCCTTTCGTTTCGCCCCGTTGAGGGCAATTCATGACGGAAAGATAGCGATCGATGGTGCAGTGCAAAAGTTCCGATATTGCGGTGCAGCTAATCCAAAATCACATGGCTTTGGCAACAAATCAGTAAGAAATTCGTCGCTATTTAGACCCTATCATTGATAATACGATAGAATCATCAGCCTGTGTCATGCAATCGATGCAATGCGCTTATAGGTAAAATCGCGCTCATTCGCACCCAAATCCCGGCATTCGGCCCTAACCTCCTTCGGTGACGCTGGCCCCGCCGAAGCGCTCCTTCCAGCGTGGCAGCACGTCCTTGTTGTAGACGTTGTCCGGGACACGCCCATTGAGGGCGGCGATCACCGACCGCGTCGCCCAGGCGATGCCGGGCCGCAGTTCGCCGTCCTCGTTGAACGAGGCCGCGTGCGGCGAGATCAGCACCTTGTCTCCGAGCTTGCGCAGCGGTGAATCGCCAGGGCAGCGGCTCTTCCGCGAAGGCGTCGATGCCGCGCTGCCGCGCGCTATGCTGCGCGGTACCATTGCCGCGCGTCCGTGTTGAGGACGATTGCGGTCGGTCTTCGATGCGAAGCGCGAATGACTTCCGCGCTCGCTCGATGCGGTCAAGCGCGCGCGATGGAACTTTTCCGCGTGCGAATGCCGATATTCGGCCACGGTATCTTCGCGTCATTGCCGTACTCGCCGTGTGAAATCCGCGCCTCGTTGTTGTGTCGGGAGTACGAAATGGGGACTATTCAAGAGCACCGCATGCATGCGGAACTGTGCGTGGCGAAAGCGCAGACCACCGATGATCACCGCGACAAGGCGCTTTGGCTCACGCTGGCGCAATCATGGGCGCAACTGGCTGAATACGCCGCGCGCGTGAACAAGAGGGCTTACGGCGAGAGTGCAACGGGCGCGGTCGACCTGGACGAGGTCGAAGACGCGCACGCGCCGCACTGATCCGATCGCAATTCGGACGGCCTGCTAGACCCCGTGGCTCGACAGCACGCCGCGGCAGGCATTGCTGATCTTGGGACGGTTGGACTGCAGGCAGCTCAGGATCCTGAACTGGTCGGGTATTGCCTCCGCGCAATACTTGACCACGTCCGGATGGCAGGCGGCGCGTTCCTTCTCGTCGCCTTCGCTGGTGGGGAACGATGGCATTTTGGGCGGCGGCGGCTGCGACGGCATTTGCGCGAGCGCGGATGTCGCAGCCGACAACGCGATGGCTGCCGCCAGCAAGGCACGAACGATCATGGTGCTTCCCCCGAAGTGCGGTGAGCCCGCGGCGGGCCCGATCCCCGATGACCGGCAGAGATTACCGTGAGAGCGACGATTTGTCGTTAGTTCTTTAGAGCAAGTTCACGCCGCGGCACCGAATTAAGGCGCGCTGCGCTGTGTCAATATGGCCGCACGGTTCCCTGCACAGTGGTGCGCAGCATCAGCCGGCGCTCGGTCGAGGGAAAGTCGGTGCGCGCATGCGATGAGCAGCGGTTGTCCCATAGCAGCAGGTCGCCGGTGTGCCAGGCGTGCTCGTAGACGAACTCGCGCTTCTCGGCGTGATCGAACACCGCGTTGAGCAGCCGATCGCTTTCGTCTTCTGGCATGTCGAGCACCTTCACGGTCATCAGCCGGTTGACGTAGATCGCCTTCCGGCCGGTGTCCTCGTGGGTGCGGAACACCGGATGCGCAAATTCGGCAAAGGCTTCGGTGCCCATTTTGCCGCCCCTGATGGTGGTGCCGTAATTGTAGTGATGCAGCGCCTTCTTGCCTTCGAGCCGGTTGCGGATCGCGGGATCGAGCGTGTCGTAGGCGGCGTAGCCGCTGGCGAACAGCGTGTTGCCGCCGGCGGAGGGAATTTCGACCGAGTAGAGCAGGGTGCGCCTTGCTCGGCACCTCGGCATGGATCATGTCGTGGTGGAACATCATCTCACCGTCCGGCAGCGCGCCGATCGGCTCGCCGTTCTCGCGGATGTTCGAGATCATCATGATGCCGGGCAGCAGCTTTGAATAACCTTTGGGAAAATATTTCGCCGGGCGCGACAAGCGCGCCCATCTCGCCGAAAAAGCCGGTGGCGCGGATGAAGTCTTCCTGCGACAGCTTCTGGTCCGGGAAAGATCAGCACGAGGTGATCGAGCCAGGCCTGATAGATCGCCCGCACCGTGTCGTCGTCGGGCTTTTCGCGCAGATCGATGCCGCGGATTTGCGCGCCGATATGTTTTGTCAGCGGGACGACTTCGAACCGCGTCTTGGTGGCGACGTTGGCGGCAACGGTCATGGGCGGCCTCCGAATATTCGGTCTGCGTTTTGCTCAATCCTACACCAGATGACCGGCGATTCGGCAGTGCAACCGTGCGTGCACTGGGCAGGGAGCGGGAATGCGATTATGAATGAGATGGGGACGACGAGCGAAATGGAGGCATTTGCCACATGCGATCGAACGATGCGGTGCAAGGCCGACGACGACGATTTTCGATGACGGCCGCCACGCACCGCATTGCCTTGGCCGTGCTGATGCTGGTCGCTCTCGCCATGGGCATGAGGCCCTGCCGGCGCGGATTCGACTCGCCGATTTCTACAAAGGCAAGACCCTCACCATTCTGGTCGGGTACGGCGCCGGCGGCGGATATGACATTTATGCCCGGGTGATTGCGCAGTTCCTCGGCAAACATATTCCCGGCGAGCCCGTCGGTCATCGTCCAGAACATGCCCGGCGCCGGCGGCCTGAAGGCCGCCCGCTATATGCTCGAGGTTGCACCCAAGGACGGTACGGTTCTCAGCATTCCGAGCCAGACCATATCGTTCGACACCGTGACCGGCTACAGCGCCGGCGTCGATGCCGCCAAGTTCGAGTGGCTCGGCCGCTTCGCGCAGAATGTCGAGGTCGGCCTTGCTTACGCCAAGACCGGCATCGCGACCATCGACGACCTGCGCAGCCGCGAGATCGCGGTCGGCGGCACCGGCGGCACCGCAAGCACGACGGTCATCCCGTTCCTGCTCAACAAGCTCGCCGGCACCAAGTTCAAGATCGTCTCCGGCTACAAGGGCGCCTACGACGTCGTGCTGGCGATGGAGCGCGACGAAATGGAAATGGTCGCCGGCATCGGACTTGGCGACCACGGAGGTGCGGTTCGGCAAGCAGATCAAGGACGGCACGATCCGCGTCGTTCTGCAGAGCGGTCTCGGCCGTCATCCCGATATCCCAAACGTTCCCAATATCGACGAGTTCGGCCGCACCGACGAGGAGAAGCAGATGCTGGCGCTGTTCGCGTCGACCTCGGCGATCGGCCGTTCGCTGGTCGCGCCGCCCGGCGTGCCGGCGGATCGCATTGCGGCGCTGCGCCAGGCGGTCGCCGATACCATCGCCGATCCGGAGCTGCGCAAGTTCACCGCGGAGCACACCATCATGATCGAGCCCGGCACGGCGGCGGAGGTCGAGGCCATCGTCAAGAAGACGCTGGCGACGCCGAAGGACCTCGCCGACAAGATGCGGGCCGTCCTTGAATCGATGAAGAGCGAAAAATAGGCGCCATGCCGATCATCATTACCGACGACGACGCCATCCGCCTGCTCTCGATTTCCGAGGCGATCGAGGCGATGCGGGTGGCGTTCCGCGATCTCGCCGAGGGCCGCGCCGTCAATCCGCCGCGGCTGCGCTACAGCTCGGCGACGCCCGATCCGGCGCGCAATTATTTCGCCAACATCCACGCCGGCGCGGTGCAGACCTATCGCGTCGCCTGCGTGCGCGCCGGCTCGCATTTCATGCTGGCCGACGACCGCAACGGCCAGCGCCGCTCGCTCGACAATCCCGAGCCGGTCAACTGGTCGGTGATCACGCTCTACGATCTCGCGACCGGCGAGCCGCTCGCGTTCATGCACGAGACGCATCTCAGCGGCTTTCGCGTCGGCGCCACCACCGGGCTTGCCGTCGCCGAGATGGCGCGCGAGGACGCTACTGTGCTTGGCCTGTTCGGCACCGGCAACCAGGCGTTCCCGAATTGCCGCGCGATCTGCGCGGTGCGGCCGATCCGCCGCGTGCAGGTTTACAGCCCGAACGCGCAGCACCGCGCCGACTTCGTGGCGCGCATGGCGGGCGAGAAGGTCGAGGTCGTGGCGGTCGACGATCCGCGCGCCGTGGTACGCGGCGCCGATATCGTGTGCTGCGCCACCAATGCCAAGCAGCCGGTGCTCATGGGCGAGTGGCTCGAGCAAGGGCAAATGGTCGTCACCATCGTCAACTCGGACGTGCTCGACACCCGCTCCGAAGCCGACGAGGCGGTTTTCGCGCGCGCCAAGGACATCGTCGTCAACGACTGGGACAGCGTCGTCGCCAATCGCCAGGTCGAGCTGTTGGGACCGATCGAGAAGGGTCTGGTGAAACGCGAGAACGTGCACGAGTTGGGCGACGTCGTCGCCGGCAAGGTCAAGCCGCGCCAGCAGCCGGATTCGATCCTGTATTACAAGAACAATACCGGCCTCGCGATCCAGTTCGCCGCCTGCGGCGCGATCCTGCACCGCAAGCTGATCGCGGAAGGCACCAATCGCACCATTCCGCGCGAGTGGTTCGCCAGCCAGAAATACAGCATCCCGCCGGCGCACTGACGTTCACTCATCTGTCATGCCCGCGCCTGTCGCGGGCATCCACGTCATGCTTCTCACTGCGTCAAAGACGTCGATGGCCGGGACAAGCCCGGCCATGACGACGCTTCGGCGCGTCCGGGATGCGAATGTGATTACTCCGCCGCGATGTCGACCGCAGCCGCCGGCGCGGCGGCATGAGCGACTTCGCCGCTCGCCAGCGCGGCGAGGATTTTCTCGACCAGCGCGCGGGCCGACTCCGCGCTCAGCTCGACCGCGACGCGGTCACGGCCGCCTTCGCCTTCGTTGGTGAAGTCGATGGCGAGCGCGTGGTCGAGCTGCACGTGATACGGATGGTCGAAATAGACATTGGCGGTGTCGATGTTCATCCAGCCCTTGCGGCCCTTGGCGCTGCCGACGAGCGTGGTTTTCTCGACGATGTAGGAGCACATGGTGACCTCCTATTCGGCGGCGACGCTGGTGGCGACCGAGCCCAGGTTCTTGTGCAGGAAGGTGAGCACCTTCTGCCAGGAATCCATCGCCTGCTCCGGCCGGTAGGCCGCGCGCGCCATCGTGCCAGAAGGCGTGGCCGGCGCCGTCATAGCGGTGGAACTCGTATTTCTTGCCGAGTTTCTTGAGCAGGGCCTCGGTGCGGTTGACCTGGTCCTTGTTGGGATTGGCGTCGTCATTGCCGAAAATGCCGATCAGCGGAGCAGGTCATTTTCTCGGTGAGGTCGATCGGCGCGACCGGGCGTTTTGCGTCGAGCTGCTTGGGATCATCGACGATGACGTTGCCGCCCCAGCAATCGACGGCGGCGTCGACGCCCTTGAGCGTGCAGGCAGCGAGGTAGGTGTGGCGGCCGCCGGAGCAGAAGCCCATGACGGCGACCTTGCCGTTGGAATTGGGCTGCGCGCGCAGATAGGCCATGGCGGCGGCCGTGTCGCCCATGACGGTCGCATCGGCGATGCCGCCGGCTGCACGCACGCGCGCGCCGACGTCGTCGGGGGCGCCTGGGCCTTCGCGGAAGTAAAGGTGCGGCGCGATGCATGCAAAGCCGTGATGGGCCAGCTTGCGGGTCGCCTCGGTGATCCATTCGTCCCAGCCGGGCAGGTGATGGATGATGACGACGCCGGGGAATTTTCCCGCGCGCGTCGGACGGGCGTAATAGGCCTCGCCCTTGTCGCCGTTGTGCCCGACGAAAGGCACGGTTTCTGCTTGCAGGCCTTGATAATGCGACATTGGTCCTCCTTCACGTTCAAAAAAATTCTGGATTGAGACCGCACGTTATAGCACGCCCGCGGCCGAGCCGGCGTCACATTCATCCCGGACATTTGTGCAGGACGGCGTTGTAGTTGCTGTCGCGATCCACGAATTTCACCGTCTTGTCGGGCTGCATGGTGAAGGTGATGTCGCCGAGCAGCGGGCCGCCGGCGAGCTGGCATTCGACATGCGCCGTGATGCTGTCGCCGTCGCGCTTCCTGTTCAGGATGGTGCAAACGCCGACGTTCGACGTGATGTCCTTGTCCGTGATTTTGACATTTGGCATCGGCTGAATCGGTGCCATCGCCCTTGCATTTCACATTCTGCGTATAGTTGCCGACGAGCGGAAAATCGTCGTCGGCGTGAACCGGCATCGCAATGCCGGCGACCGCCACGATGACGCACACACGCAACACATCGATGGTTCTCAACAACGCAATCTCCCGATTTCCTGCCCACAGCCGGGCGTCTGTTGCCATGATATTTAGCCAATGATGCGACGGCCGGAAAGTGCGCACTGACGCCTAGTGTCGCAGAATTGCCGCCATCGCTGCGACAATCGCGCCCCAATCGCCCCGCCGCTGCTGCCGGAACAACCGCATGGTCGGGTACCACGGCGAGTCGATGCGTCCCAGCAGCCAGCGCCAATCCGGCCGGTCGTCGAGCGCGAGCCAGACCGGGCGCCCAAGCGCGCCGGCAAGGTGCGCGGCCATGGTATCGACGCTGATGACCATATTGAGGTTGGCCATGATTGCCGCAGTGTCGAGAAGGCCCTCGGCGCTGGTGTCGTTATCGTCTGTGAGGGCTTCCATACGGTCGCTGAACCCGGCCTCGGCGATTTGCGCTGTACCGGGCTGCTTCTGCAGCGAAATGAGCCGAATGCCCGGAATTTCGGTCAGCGGCGCGAGCGCGGCAAGGGGCATCGAGCGGCGCGAGTCGTTGCCGTGGGCCGCATTGCCTTGCCACACCAGGCCGATCTTGTAGCCACTCTTGCCGATCCGCTGCGCCCAATGCGCTACGCGTGCCGGCTCGGCAGTGAGATAGGGGCCCGATGACGGCACCGTTGTCGGCGTCAGGCCGAGCGCAGCCGGGACGCTCATCAGCGGCGACCACTTCACCGGCGCGCCTTCGATCTTCAGCCCTTCGACCTGCGAAGACGTGTCCGACGTCGGTGCAGCCTTTGAGCAGCGGCGCGAGCAGGGGTGCGGTCCATAGCACGACTTCATATCCGCGACGCTTGAGTTCGCCGGCAAAGCGGGCGAACTGGATAGCGTCGCCGATGCCTTGCTCGGTGGTGAGCACCAGCACGTAGCGGCCCGGCGGCTCGCCGGTCCAGCGCTCGTAATCAAGTGCCGTGTAGAGCGGGTTGTTCTTGCGCCCGCGGGCTTCGTAGAGCTGCCAGCCCTCCTGCCATTGACCGACGCAGCAGCAATGAGCGGGAGAGATTGTATTTTGCGCTTTCGTTTCCCGGATCGAGCGCGAGGCAATGCCGGTACGCGGCGATGGCCTCTTCGGCGTTGCCGTCGTCGCTCAGCGACGTGCCGAGATTGTACCACGTCGTTGCGCGGTTGCCGTCGAGCGCCAGCGCGCGGCGGTAGGCGCTGACCGATTCATCGAGCCGATTTTGGAAATAGAGACAGACGCCGAGCGCATCGAGCGCCGATGGATTGTCCGGCCGCGCCGCCAGCTCTTTTTGCAGCACCGCTTCGGCGTCGCCATGGCGGCCGGCGGCGATCAGCGCGTTGACGTCGCCATCCACCGCGCTAGCTGCCGTCGAGCGCGTGGATTTCGGGAAAGAAGTAGTCGCGCCAGGATTCCGGCGCGTGTGCAGCGTGCCGACCGATTGCATGAAGCGCGCGAACTTCATGGTGTTCTCAGGCACCATGGTCCAGTGCACCTGCGGCCCCGACACCACGCGGTCGGCGAAATCGAGCGGCAGCTTCGACTTCGAATCCGCGATCCACAGTGCCGCCGCGGCGCGGCGATCCTTGTTGACGATGTCGGTCGCTTCCTTGAGCGCTTCGAGCAGCGCCTTGTAGAGCACCGGATTGCTGCTCGCGGAAGCGCGCCGAGGTCCACGCCACCGTGAAGGCGTGCGAACCGTCCATGATGTCGAACGAGGTCGTCACGGTTTTGATTTCGGGCTTTTCGAGCTGCTGCTGCTGGAACGGCGGCACGCTGAATACCGAGTTGACTTCCGAACCGCCGCTCATGATCGCGATGGTGGCGTCGGGCGGCGCCATCGATACGGTCAGCGGATCGAGCTTGGCGAAATTTGCCTGGCCGAACGCCTTGGCGGCGGCCATCTGCAGCGCGATCGCCTGGATCGGACACCTTCACGGCCGGCACCGCGATGCGGTCCTTGTCGGAAAAGTCGGCGATGGATTTGACCGCAGGATTGCGGGTGTTGAGCAGGAACGGCTGCGAGCTCAGCGCCGAGATGCCGCGCACCTCCTGCGGCGTGCCCTTCGTCTTTGCCCACAGCACGAGCAGGCCAGGCGTGCCGCCGGAAGCGACGTCGATATTGCCGGAGATGAGCGCGTCGTTCACCGCCGCGGGGCCGTTGAGCGTGATCCAGGATACCTTGACCGCGGGAATGCCGAGCGCGCTTGCGTGCTTCTCGATGAGCTGCTGATGCTCCATCACGTTGAGCTGCAGATAGCCCATGGAATACTGGCGCGCGAGCCGGATTTCCGGCGTCTGCGCGCCAGCAGGCGCCAGCGTCCCGGCGATGATCAGGGCGGCGAGCGCAGTCGCAATGCCCGATGATGTCATGGCGTTGCCTCGGCGTTATCGTGTCGTGCGCGTTGGCGCGACGTTAGCACGGGCGTGAGGCGCCGCCCATGAGGGCTGTCAACGCTCGCGGAAACCCGAGCTGATGACGTGCACGCGCGCCGCCGACCATTTTTTCGGCGGTGCATTCGCCGGGCGATAGGCGGCGCGGTCGCAATCGACCATGCCGTTGTCGTTGAGCCGTCCGGAGATGTTGTCGAACAAATACTGGCGGCAGGTCTTGCCGATCATGCGGCATGAACAGGATCGAGCCGGTATAGATCTCTGCGTCCTGCGGTTCTTTTAGCGTATCGGCCAAAGTCTGCGCCGCGGCCGGCGGCCGCGCGCCGGTCACGACCTCGCGGCCAACCAACAGGAGCGAGCCGGCGAGAACCGCCATCACTGCGACAATCGCAATCCGCTGCCTGCGCTCGGAACCGCGCCGGCGGGTCTTTGACTTGCGTCCGAACCGGGTCATGTCACAGCCGTATCCTCCCGGCGATTGTGCCGGGCGACGGTAAACGGACCGTGAGCCTGAACGGCAGCGCTCAGTTGGTCGGCGGCGGCGCGAAGAAGCAGCGGCGCGTCCCGTCCGGCCGTTTGCAGCGCCAGAAGGCGCCATCAGGGCTCGGCTGGGCTTCGCTGTAAGGCACCGTCTCGCGGCCGAACAGGGTGTATCCGCCGACGCGGGCGCTGACCTGCTCTGATGGAATGACGGCGCAATCGCCTTCGCCGCAGCACCATTCTCCCGCGGCTTGTCCTTTGCCGCGAAAGCCGCCGCTGTTGATCCAGCTATCGTGTGCAGAGACGCTTGTGGCGGCAACGAGGAGGGATGAGGCTGCAAGCAGCAGCCGTGCAGCAGTTCCGAGCATGGGCAAGACCTCCTCTGAGTTGTCCCGGCGCGGCGAACTGACGCTACTCAATCTCCTTGAATTGTTCCGCGTTTTGACATCGCGGATTGGCGAATCGACATCGTAAACGAAAGCACAATCCCACCGATCGTGCATGTTAAATTTTGCCGTGGCCGGCTCGACGCATGGCTGCCAGCCGCAAAACTGCTATGGATTTTCAATTGGTAGAAACAGCGAGAGGCGCGATGCGAAGCCACGTCAATATCGGAATACTTCTTTTCAGCCTCCTGCTCACCGTCGGCGGCGGCACGGCGGCCTGCGCTCAGGGCGGCGGTGCCGGAGCACCTGCCGGCGCACCACCGCCTGCGGCCAGTTCCGGCGGCGACACCGGGCCAGCTCGCCGGCGAATGGAACGGCAAGTACGTCTGCGGCCAGGGCGTCACCGGTCTTCATCTCATCGTCGCGGAAAAGGGCGGCTCTTCGGCCGTCGCCCTGATCCACTTCTTTCCGCTGCCGGAAAATCCAAAAGCTGCCGAGGGCTGCTACACGGCCGGCGGTTCGTATGACGCCGCGAGCGGAAATTTCAACTTCCAGCACCAGGACTGGCTCATCCAGCCGCGCCGCTACCTGATGGCCGACGTGCGCGGCAAGCTCGATGCGGCCGGGCAGACCATCACCGGCAACCTCGTCGGCCCGCCCAATTGCAGCATTTTCTTCTTGTCGCGCGGACCAGCGCCGCGGACGTTGCCGGATCGCTGCCTGCACCCGCGCTGATGGGATGCGCTCACTATATCATGCGCAGGCGTCGCGAGGAGGCGCAGCGATGGATGAAGAACAGGTTGTCGGGCGGGGACGGCTCGAAGCATTTTGCGACGGCGTCATCGCCATCATCATCACCATCATGGTGCTGGAGCTGAAGGTGCCGCACACCGCCGATCCTGCCGCGCTGATCGCGGTGTGGCCGGTGTTCCTGAGCTATCTTCTGAGTTTCCTCGTCGTTGCGATCTATTGGGTCAATCATCATCGCATGCTGCATGAATGCCGGCATGTCGACGGCGCCGTGCTGTGGAGCACGATCTTCTGGTTGTTCTGCATTTCGCTGGTGCCGTTCTCGACGTCCTACATGGACGACAACCATTTCGCCGCCTTTCCGACGGCTGTCTATGCTGCCACGCTGCTGCTCGCGTCATTTTCATACGTGCCGATGCGGCGCGCCATCTTCGCGCACCACAAGGGAGAGCCAGGCCACGAAAACCTGCGCGCGCGCGCGACGCGAAAGAACTGGATCGCGATGGCGCTCTATGCCGTGTCGATTCCGCTCGCCTATGTGCATCCGGCGGTGACGTTGATCTTCGCCTTCCTCGTCGCCGCGATCTATTTCCTGCCCTATGCGTGGCTTGACGAAGCGTGACGGCGAAGATTTGGACGCAGAGTTCTCAGCACCATTGCTTGACGTATTGGCGGTATTGACGAACGACGCACGCCGTGGCCATTGGGCCGCCTCGAACCATGGAGATTGCCGGATGCGCCTCCTTGCTTACCTTCTCGCGTCGTGTGCGTGATTGCCGCCGTGATGTATTTCGTCATGCCGGCCGGCTCGTTGCCGACGTTCGTTCCGGGCTATGAAGCCGGTTCGACCCATATTCACCTCAAGCACGCCATCGTGGCGGCGGGTGCGGCCGTGATTCTGTTCGTGATTGGATGGTTTGCTGGCCGGCGGCGCTAATGCGCCGTGCTTTCCCGGAGGATACGATGGCCGATCTCACGCTGTATCACGCTGCACCGTCGCGCTCGTCGATCGTGCGCTGGATGCTCGAGGAATTGGGCGAGCCCTACGACATCCACCTGTTGAGCCTCGCCGACGGCGATCAGCTCAAGCCCGACTACCTCGCCATCAATCCGATGGGCAAGGTGCCGGCGTTGCGCCACGGCGATGTCGTCATCACCGAGGTGGCGGCGATCTGCACCTATCTCGCCGACGCGTTTCCGGCAAAGAAACTCAATATTCCGATCGGCGATCCGCGCCGCGGGCCCTATCTCAAGTGGCTGTTCTTCGGCCCGGGATGTTTCGAGCCCGCGGTGATCGACCGCGCCGCGCCACGCAAGGAAGAGGCGCGCCGCGCCATGCTCGGCTATGGCGATTTCGACACCACCATGAACGTCGTGGCGCAAGCGGTCGCCAAGGGGCCGTATATCATGGGCGAGCAGTTCACCGCCGCCGATGTCGTGATCGGTTCGCAGGTGCGCTTCGGCATGATGTTCAAGATGGTGCCGGAGCGGAAGGAGTTTCTGGACTATGCCGCGCGGCTTGCCGCGCGTCCGGCGGCACAGCGTGCGCAGGAGAAGGACAACGCGCTTGCCGCCAAGGCGAAGGGGTGAGCCTTACTGGAAGTAGGGCAGGATGTTTTCGGCCCACAAATCCATCTGCCGGTTGAAATTGTCCATCGACGGATAGATCATCTTCAGCTCGAAATGCTGCACGCCGTTGGCGATGAATTCGTCGACGCGCCGGCGCACATCGTCCACCGAGCCGAAAATGTGCCGGTCGAGCGCGAACTGCATGGTGTCGATGTCGCGCTCGTAGCTTTCCTGGCTGGTCTTGAGCGTCGGCAGCGCAAGCTCGAGACCCTCTTCGCGCGTCTTGGCGATGGTCGCGAGCTTTTCCACCGCGATGGTGATTTTTTTCGGATCGCGGCCATTTTCCAGCGCCGTCTTGTTGAGGATATCGCAGCCGACCTTCATCTCCGCCGGCGACAGCCAGCCGGGAATCCAGCCTTCGCCGTATTTGCCGGCGCGCTTGGCGGCGAGCTTCATCCAGCCGCCGACCCAGATCGGCGGAAACGGCTTCTGGTAGGGTTTGGGAAAAATCTCGGCATTGTTGAATTCGATGAAATCGCCTTTGTAGGACGCGAGCGGCTGCGTCCAGATCGCCTTCATGGCTTCGATATACTCGTCGGTGCGGTCGCCGCGGCGGTCGTAGGACACGCCGAACACGCCGAACTCGTCGGATTCGCGCGTCGCCTTCGAGCCGAGACCGACGCCGACCAGCAGCCGGCCTTTGGCGAGATGATCGAGCGTCGCGTATTGCTTCGCCGCGTAGATCGGGTTGCGGCACGGCATCACCAGGCAAGCGACGCCGAGCACGATTTTTTTCGTCTCTGCGGCCAGATAGGACAGGATCGTCGTCGCTTCGAAGAAATTCGCGTCCTGGTGGTCCTCCAGC
This sequence comes from uncultured Alphaproteobacteria bacterium, assembly GCA_963730645.1. GTDB lineage: Bacteria > Pseudomonadota > Alphaproteobacteria > Rhizobiales > Xanthobacteraceae > BOG-931. The sequence continues at coordinate 465,947 of CAVSSN010000002.1, forward strand.
GCTTCCTTTGCACCCGAGGAGATGTGATGGCGGTGCATTTCCGAGCTCCACACCACGTGGTCGTGGACCCAGAGCGCATCGAAGCCCATCTCCTCGGCGGCCTTGGCCGCGCTGACGATGTTCTCGACATTGGACAACGGGCCGGAATTGGGGACGCGGACGCCAAACGAAATCTTGTTCATGGCATTCTCATTCAATGTCGGAGACGACGAAAAGGGCGGGCGGCGCAATCAACCACGCCGGTAGCCCAAATGGCAAGCGCAGCTATAATGCTTCCGATCGCGAGCAAATGATCAACGCAGGAGCCCACGCCGTGACCAACCCAAAGGCCGTTGTTGCCGGATTGCTGTTCTGCCTTTCCGCCGTCCCCGCCGCGTATGCGCAGACGACGGTCGACGTCTCGAAAATCACCTGTGAGCAATTTCTGCTGTACAAGATTACCGACCCCAACAATATCGCGATCTGGCTCAGCGGCTATTACAACGGCAAGCGCGACAACACCGTGATCGATGTCCAGGGCCTGCAGGATCATTTGAGCAAGGTGAAGGACTATTGCCGGTCGAATTATACGAAGACCGTGATGCAGGCCGTCGAGACCGTCGTCGGGCCCCCCAAGTAGCCGCGCCTGCGCTTCCAGGCGATGCGGTCGCGAAACGCCGCTTTCAGCCGCCGTGCAATTTGCGCTGCACGCGCTCGTCGAACCGCGCCACGCTGACGACGACGCGCTGGTGGGTGCCGCCGCCGATCGGTTCGCGCTCGTCGCGGGCTGCGACGCGGAAGGTGATGGTGCGGCCCTCGATGCGCGTGACTTCCGCCGTCGCGGTGACGCGCAGGCCGACCGGCGTCGCCGCGGTATGGCTGACGTCGAGGTGGATGCCGAGGCTCTGATGCCCGGCCGGCAGCAGGTGCTCGACCGCCGCCAGCGCCGCCGCTTCGATCAGGTTGATCATCACCGGCGTCGCCAGCACCGCAATACGCCCGGAGCCGACGAACGGCGCCGTCTGGTCGGGCGTGACGACGATCTCGGCCGTGCCGGTGAGGCCGGGGGCGATGCGGGTGAGGTCGACCATAGCGGCTCTTGCCCCGCGCCCGCGATGACGACGCGGCGCGGGGTTATTTCGCGGCGCTCAATCCGGGCGAGGCCTGGTGCGCGCGCCGATCACAGCCCGGCCAGATAGCGCGCCATCGCGTCGCGGTCGTTCGGCGAATGCGCTTTCATGAATCCCGGCATGTCGAGGTTGTTGTTCCTGCCGTCGTCGGCGAAGGCGTTCATCTGCGCGATCAGATATTCGTAGCTGAGACCCGCGAGCCGCGGCGCCGGCGGGCCGCCCTCGAAGTTCGGCTGATGGCACGGCTGGCACTGGGCGATACCCTCGGGCGCCGACCCGGCCGCTGCGCCGGCATGCGCCGGCCATGTCTTGGCCGCGAAATAGGCCGCGATCTTGCGGAGATCTTCCAGCGAATAGCCTTTGGCGACGGGCCCCATGATCGGGTTGTCGCGAGCGCCGCTGCGATAGTCGTGCAACTGCTTGTACAGATAGCTCGCCTGCTGGCCCCAGATGATCGGCATGGTCTTGGGGTCGGTGGGGACGCCGTTCTGGCCGTGGCATGCGGCGCAGAGCTGCACCTTTGACGCGATGTCGTCTTGCGCCACTGCCGGTGCGGCAGCGAGCGCGACCATCACCCCAGCGCCGAAAAGCGTCGATACGATACCTTTGTACATGGCTTGCATTCCTCCCTCCGTGACTGCGCACGGTGCCCGGAGACAAGTATCCGCACAAAGCGCGCGGCACGCAACACCTGATGCCTTCGGGCGCCGGACATTCATCCGCCCCCGCGCAGCGGGGGAGGGGGACCGCGCGTCAGCGCGGTGGAGGGGGCTTCGGCGGCGAAGACATAAATGCGTCGGGGGGTTCGGGGAGGATCTCGCGCTGCCGCTTGTCATCACCGAGGACTACGAGGGCGGCTGGTCTCAAGCCTTCAACGCCGCCGGCGGACAGGCCACCTATCTGCTGAACCCCGACGGCCAGCTCGCCTGGAAGCAGCAAGGGGCGCTCGATGCGACGGCCGCCGCCGCCGCGCTCGATCAGAATGCGGTTCCGGCGCAGGTTCAACGTTCCAGGCTTATTCGCAATGCGTTGCGGGTCGGCCAGGCCGCCCCGGACGTTATCTTCACGGCCGGCGGCCACCGCGGTCTGCGCGGCAAGCGGCTGCTCGTCGTGTTCTGCAAATCCTGGTCGACGCCGTGCGTGAACGAGCTTGTGCGCCTGCAGCAGCTCTATCGGCAGATGCGCGGCCGCGGTCCGACCCATCCTGGCGATTGCCGACGGGCAGGACCAGAAGCAGACCGACGCCCTGGTGCAGCAGCACGGCATCGGCTTTCCGGTCGTGCCGGATCCCAACCGCAGCATCGCGCGGCCGTGCGGGATCAATTGCTGGCCGACGCTCGTCGGGGTCAACGAGGACGGCACGATCGGCGGCATGAACCACGGCGCAACGCATCCGCCTTCCCCCGCTGCGATGACCGCGCCCGGTGCGCCCGGATCGATCGGATAATCGGCCGGATGCCTGGCACCTTATCGTGTAGCGTGGCTTTTGTTTCGCATGCGGTGCCGGGAAGGCGACGTCAACGGAGATCGGCGGGATGGCCTACGATCTGCAGTTTTCTTCCAGCATGAGGCGATCCCGCAAGCGGAATGGTGCGGAATTCTTGCGAGCTTCGTAGGACCGGACTGCGAGGTCAGGCTTGAAGACCCCAAGTTTCGCCACGATGCCACGCGCCGCCGCAGGAACGGCACGGTCCATGAACGAATGAACCACGCCGATGATCGGGAAGCGTGCCCCGGCGAGACCAAGACTTGACGCTGCGGCTCGACAGAGGAGATGGAAATTATCGAAGGAGGTCGGGCACAAGCTAGGCGAGGACAAAGTCGTGGGCCGTCAGATTGGCCGCCGTGACGTGCTGCAGGACGAGCGTATCGCCGGCATGGTCCGTGATGACAGTGTCGGCTCCCGCTTGCGTCGCATGGGCAAGGAGATCGGCCGCGCTGCTGAACATACCGGAAGAGAACTGGATTGCGTCGTGATTGGCATTGGCCGAAGAAGAGGGAAGGAAGTCTGTTATCGTGGCGTGGCCAAACCCGGCATTGAACACGAAGGTTTCGTTGGAGCCGCCACCCGTCAGCATCACGTTTGCGCTGGCAGAATAATTGAATGTCTGGGTTCCGCTGTCGATCGAGACGCCGCCCAGCGAACTTTTGAAGATCAATTGGTCGGCCGAGCCGTTCAGCGTCTCCGATCCATCGGTGTTGTTGAATTCCTGCGCCACCAGATGGTTCCCGGGGCCGTAAGCCTTGTCGTACGAGGTGTAGGGGTGGTTCGTCACGCCAAAATAGGCAGCATCATGAACACTGCCGTCTGGATTCCACGTCTCAACCTCGTAGACGCTGGAGCCGTTGTAGAACGTCTCGACCACCGCCTTGGCATTGAGACCATACACCGTGTCATTTGACGTGTAGGGCTGACCGGTGATGTTGGAATAGGCAATGTCATGAACGCTGCCGTCCGGATTCCAGGTTTCCACTTCGTACATGCTGGAGCCGTTGTGGAACGTTTCGACCGAAGGCTTGCCATTGGCGCCATAGATTGTGTCGTTAGACGTATAGGGGTGATTGGGAACATTCGAAAATGCAAGGTCGTGCAGCGAGCCGTCGGCGTTGTAGGTCCACGTCTCGGACATTCCGTTTGAGAAAGTTTCAGAGGCAGCTTTGCCGTTGGCGCCGTAGAACGTATCGGTCGATGTGTATGCCTGTCCGGTGATGTTGAAATAGGCAATGTCGTGGACTGTGCCGTTGCTGTTCCAGTTTGCGACTTCGTAGACGCTCGCGCCTTTGTAAAAAGTCTCCGACACGGCTTTCCCGCCGGCACCATAGACCGTGTCATTTGACGTGTACGGCTGTCCGGCGATGTTCAAGTAGGCGATATCATGCACGCTGCCGTCGGGGTTCCAGGTCTCCACCTCGGAGACGCTGGAGCCGATGTAGAACGTTTCGACTGAGGCCCTGCCACCCGCCCCGTAGATGGTGTCATTCGACGTGTAGGGATGATTGGGAACGTTCGCATAAGCGAGCTCATGCAGCGTGCCGTCGGCGTTGTAGGTCCACGTCTCCGTCATGCCATTGGAAAAGGTTTCATGAGTGGCCTTGCCGTTGGCGCCGTAGAACGTATCCGTCGACGTGTAGGCCTGTCCCGTGATGTTGAAATAGGCGATGTCGTGGACTGTGCCGTCGCTGTTCCAGGTCTCGACGTCGTAGACGCTGGCGCCCTTGTAGAAGGTCTCGGCCGAGGCCTTGCCATTCGCCCCGTAGACAGTGTCATTCGAGGTGTACGGCTGACCGGAGATGTTGAAGTAGGCAATGTCGTGCACCGTGCCATCGGTATTCCAGGTTTCAACTTCAACGACGCTGCTGCCCTTGTAAAAGGTCTCGACCGAAGCTTTGCCGTTAGAGCCGTAAACCGTGTCGTTTGAGGTGTATGGATGATTTGGGACATTTGCATAGGCTAGCTCGTGCAGCGAGCCGTCGGCGTTGTACGTCCATGTCTCGATCATTCCATTGGAGAATGTCTCGTACGACGCTTTGCCGTTGGCGCCATAAAACGTGTCCGATGCGGTATAGCTTTGACCCGTGATGTTGAAATAGGCGATATCATGCACGCTGCCGTCCGTATTCCAGGTCTTGATCTCGTAGAGGCTTGCACCCTTGTAGAGTGTTTGGAGCGTTGGCTTTCCGTTCGCGTCGTACACCGTGTCATTTGAGGTGTACGGCTGCCCCGTAATGTTTAGAGTACGCAATGTCGTGCACCGTCCCGTCCGGATTCCACGCTTCCACTTCGTACACGCTGGAGCCGTTGTAAAACGTCTCGACCGAAGGCTTGCCATTGGCGCCATAAATCGTGTCATTTGACGTGTACGGATGGTTCGGAACATTCGCGAAGGCAATATCGTGCAGCGATCCATCGGCGTTATAGGACCAAGTCTCCGTCATGCCGGTCAGGAGGGTCGACGAGAGGACCGTCGGCTTCGAAGCGGCGCCGGTATTGCCGGCCAGATCCGTGTCGCTGACCTTGAACCCGATCTGCCCCAGCGCAGCGGTGAGTGCGTAGCTCCAGTTGCCGTTTACATCCGCCGCGGCTGTTCCAATCAACGCAGTCCCGGAAAACACATTCACTGAGCTGTTTGCTTCAGCGGTGCCGGATAGTGTCACTTCGTTGGCGCCGTTGGTGGCGATGCTATGCTCGATAACCGACGTAACGATGGGAGCGGCTGGGGCTTGCGTGTCAATCGTTACAGCCAGCGTTTGCGAGCTGCTGAGTGAGCCGTCCGGATTGCTGCCCGAAACCGAAAAGGTGTGGCCGCCATCGGACAACGGGGCCGTCGTAAAACTCCAGGCTCCGCTCGAATTGACGGCAGCGTTGCCGAGAAAGGTCGTCCCGTCGAGTATCGCAACAGTGCTATCGGCCTCACCGACGCCGCCCAATGTGACTTGGGAAACGTTGGCAAATCCGCTTCCAACGGCGCTTGTGCCGGTCGTGTAGAAATTGATCGCTGGTGCGCTGTTATCTGCCGTGGAGGAGCCGCCGGTATCATCGTTCAGCTCGACGATGAGCGGATGATCGGTAAGATCGAGTTGCAGCTGCGTGATGTTGACGAAGGTTGCGATTGGCGCGGAGGACTGGAGCGGGTCAAAGATTGACACCGATTGCTCAAGCTGACCGAACTGTATCGTTACCGGCTGAGCGGGCGCAGCAATTTCCGTGTGTGACGTCGGATTCCAGATCGCAGGCTCGGCCCACAGCACTATGTCGTAAGCGCCGCTTTGCTTTTGGAACAGGAGCTGTGATCCATCCGCCGGAAGACCCTGAACCGTATAGGTCAACGTGCCAGGCTGAAATGCAGAATCGCTTTGCTGGTCGTTGGCGGGGTCACTGAGGATCGCGACAAGATTATGCACCGCTGTGCCGGCCAGCTTCGGCGTCCCGTCGCTGTTGAACAGGCCGTAGGATTTTTCAGCGCTGCTGCCGCTCGGGCCTTCGTCAAAAAGCTCGTACAGGAATGTGTTCTGGACGCCAGCCTTTTCGGCATCCATCAAGAGGTCAAGGGTATATTTCGCCTGTACGGTCTGGTCCACGCCGTTTAGCGAGCTTGCCAGGGTCGAATATCCAGCCTCGGTAACCAGAGTTTGCTGTCCGGGCGTAGTCAACTGTTGCAGCAGCAGCGCACTGTTGAAGTTCGAAGCCGGCGTGTTCCCGTACGGTGCGTAGATGTGCGCATTGCCGTAGTCGGCGGCCGTCGAGAGGTCTCCAATCTGGGAATAGGAGGTTGCGGCCGAAGTGCCGAGCGTCAGGTTGGCGACGGCCACGCCTGCAAGGGCCGGATCCGCGTGAATGTCGTCGTATATTGATTGCTGAAGCTGGGATTCGTTTTGCAGCCCTGTTCCGCCGTCATAGGATATTGGGTGCAACGCGACTTCGTTCGGTCCCTCGACGGCAATAATGCTGCCGGGATGGTTTTGCGCCAGCGAATCCAGGAATTCGTAGGTTGCCTCGTTCGGAGACGACAGGACCAGATCAACCTTGTATCCGTCGGCGGCAAGCTGCTCGATCGGGCTATCCGTCGCCGCCGAAGTCGCCGCGCCAACGCGTATGTTATAGACCCCAAGGTAGGTCAGGGCGCCTTCGACGGCGGTCAGATTCGCATAGGCTGTATCGTAGTAGTTCGTGTGAACATTGACGCCAAACGACAACAAGAACTGATTTGCGGAGAGGGCGGTCGGCGCCGCTTGCACATAGTCTGTCGACATTCACCTAACCCTGGGTCCTTTCTGGGCCAAAATTGGGTTCAATCTTCGCTCGCGCGACCGGAGATCGAACGCGAGCAGCTTGTGTCGTACATATGTTAAGCGATCCTTGTGCGGCCGCTGGTGTTTCGATATATCCCCGGGTTTTATGCTAAAGAACTTGACGCGCGAAATTGCGTAAGCGCCTGATCGTCTGCCTTGCTCAGGGATGTGCGACAACAAGGTGATGTCTGTCGCAACGCGCGCCTGTATATCACCGTGAATGAATGGCAAACTAACCAGGGGCCTTGCGGCGCCGCGGCCACCGGGCTTTTGTCACCGTGAGGGGGAGAAGCGCGATGATCAGGCTAACTTGACCGGCCGACCGGCCACGGCGCGACGCCGACACGTTTTTGAAGCGCTATTGAAGCGCTGGTGTTTTCGATCCTAGAGAACCAAACCGACTTTCGAAGCGCGTCGCGTCCCACGGCTCCTGGCGGCAATCGATCGAAAGGCTTGCCAAAGATAGCCGGTCTGAAGGCCGATGGCCGATAGAATGGTGGCAAAAAAGATGTGAGTTGTGCTCTGTCCCGCCGCCGCCTCTGTGGTGGAAACAGCAAGCCCGATCAGGGCAGTAGCAGGCACCAACACAAAGATTTTGTAACGCAGCCCGAGGAGGGTGCCACAAAGCATGCTGATCAGCATCAGAGTTATCGTCACGCCATGCGATTCCCTGCGAGCCTGCTCCATAGCTTCGACTGGAGCCGGTAAACAAACGGTATAATGCTGACCGCGCCATTTTGCGCTCATCCCCGCCACTGTCCATACCATCGGATGCCGAAATCGGCGCCGCTGGCCTGCCGAGGCGGGGCGCCGCCTTGCTATTGAACGATATGGTAATGATAATGTTAATGTTATTTCGCATCACGGTCGAATGGAGATGGCGCAATGAAAATTGCAATGATTGGAACAGGTTACGTGGGGCTAGTCTCCGGCGCCTGCTTTGCGGACTTTGGATATCACGTTACCTGCGTCGACAAGGATGCGGACAAGATCGCGGCGCTGAACAGGGGCGATATTCCAATCTATGAGCCGGATCTCGAGCGGCTGGTTGTGTCAAACGTTCGTGAGGGCCGATTGCGGTTTTCGACTGCTCTGAGGGAACCAGTCGCGGAAGCCGATGCAGTGTTCATTGCCGTCGGTACGCCCTCGCGCCGCGGCGATGGCCATGCCGATCTGCGTTATGTCTACGCTGCGGCACGGGAGATCGCTTCGGCCGTGAGTGGATTTACCGTGGTGTTGACCAAATCGACAGTGCCCGTTGGAACGGGTGATGAAGTCGAACGGATTATTCGGGAGGTTCGCCCGGACGCAGATGTTGCGGTTGTTTCCAATCCGGAATTCCTCCGTGAAGGTGCGGCAATCCGCGATTTCAAACTCCCAGACCGCATCATCGTCGGCAGTGATGACGAGCGCGCGCGAAAGGTCGTCGCGGACATGTATCGTCCTCTCTACCTCAATCAGTCGCCCATTCTTTTCACGAGCCGCCGGGCGGCGGAACTGACGAAATACGCGGCCAATGCATTTCTTGCCACGAAGATCACGTTTATCAACGAGATTGCCGATCTGTGTGAGAAGGTCGGCGCCGACGTTCAGGAGGTGGCGCGCGGCATGGGGCTCGATAACCGGATCGGCACGAAATATCTCAATGCCGGGCCCGGGTTCGGCGGCTCATGCTTTCCGAAGGATGCTCGCGCGCTGGTGAAGACAGGGCAGGACAATGATGCGCCAATGCGCATCGTCGAGGCGGTAGTTGCCGTCAATGATGTGCGAAAGCGGGCACTGGCCAGAAAGGTGTCCGCAGTATTCGGCGGCAATCTGCGGGGAAAGACCGTGGCTGTCCTCGGAATTACATTCAAACCCAATACCGACGACACCCGGGAGGCGCCCGCGCTTTTCCTGATCACAGCTCTTCAGGATATGGGAGCCGGAATTCGGGTCTATGACCCTAAGGGCATGGATCCCGCCAAGGAGTATCTATCAGGAGTCGACTATTTCGATAGCGCTTACGCTTGCGCCGAAGATGCGGATGCGCTTGTCATCGCTACTGAGTGGGAACAGTTTCGTGCCCTGGACCTCGCGCGCCTGAAAAAGGTCATGGCGTGCCCCGTCGTCATCGATCTCAGAAATATATACCGGCCCAGTGAAATGGCCGAGTTGGGATTCCTTTACGAAAGCGTCGGGCGCGCGCCAGTAGGCAGGGGAACGGACACGCGGTTCGATTCGCACCATATGTATCGTCAAGCGGCCGCTTCCCAGCCAACCAAGACACTGATCGACTGAGCAACGCGGTGCCGTCCACTGACCCGGCTCTAGGAGGCTCGTCGAGGTGCGCCGGAATTACGATGCTGGTCGGTGAGTTTCTCTTCCAGCTTCATTTTTTCTAGCAGGAGATCGGTTATAAGCTGGCGCAGACGGGTGTTCTCGACTCTCAAGTCGCTAATGTCCTCGGCGCGATGTCGGTTGCCCAATTCGCGGTCAGGCGACGCGGCAACGGACGGTCCGCCTGTTGACCGCGGCCGCATCGATTTCCGCCATCGATGGTAAGTCATAATGCTGACCCCCAAAGCACGCGCAATGTCACTTTGGAGTTTGCCTTCTCTCGCTAACAAATCCGCCTGCCGCAGCTTCGCAGCGACTTCGGCGACCGAGTGGCGTTTCCGTTTGCTGACCATATGGCGCTCTCGCGTCTAAGTTTCTTGCCGCGTTTCTTGTGCAGTCTGTAGAGCCCCTTGTGATTTGTATCTTACCATCACAGAGAGGTTCAAGGAAAAGCCGCATGAATGACACAATAATGTAAATTTGCCGCGCTTTGCCGCCGACGGCCGTCCGCTTTATCAGCAGCCTCGCTCGTCGCTACGATAGGCCGGCTCGCAAGGCTGTATAGACCGCCTCTGTCTCCTTGCCGAAGCGGTTCACCGTAAATCTATCGAGACCCTGGCTCGCGCGGTGCGCCAAATCACGGGCTTTTTGCGGGTTATCGAGGAGGTCCTCGATAGCTTTCGCCATGAGATCCGGCCGGGCAGGTGGAACCAGAATTCCCGCCTGCCCGGCGTCCAGAGCTTCCGGGATACCGCCCACGTCGGTGGCTACGATCGCACAAGAGGCTTCTCGAGCCTCGGTCAAGACAAGACCAAAAGGCTCACTATGTGAGGCGAGGACAAATATGTCCGCTTCCCGTAGAAATCCTCGCGGGTCGGCAATAAATCCCATGAAGTGGATACGGTCACGTGAAGCCAGTCTGTCGGCCATAGCCCGGAAAAGTGAGAGTTCACTTCCGTTGCCCACCAGGTAGAGAGAAACCTCCTTTGAACGCTGGGCAAGGAGATCAAATGCTTCGATCAAGTCAGCTATGCCTTTTCTGTGATTCATGCCGGCGACTGTGACAATGGCTGGATGGGCGAGCGCAACAACTGGGGGCTCGCCTGTGCGGCGCGGCGATTCCGCACTGCCATTTTTGACGACAACGATTTTCTTCGCCGAAATGCCTCGCGCGACCAACGCCGCCTGAACGGCGACGCTGACCGCGATGACGCGATCTCCAACCCTCATCAGAACGGCAGTCTTCTCGAATTCGTTGTGGACCGTCGTCACAATCTTGTAATTGAAAAATGGTCGAATCATCCACGCGATAAGCGCGCCGGTAATCATGTGTGCGTGGACGATGTCGGGCCTGAATTGGCGGCACACCCGGAACAACCGTGAGACGGCGCGAAGTAATTGCTGCGGCCTTCGATGTCGCTGATCGACATCGATATGCTTTACGCCTCGAGCCGCGAGCAAGGATTCGTATTCACCCTTGGCGCTCGCAAAGACGACCGTATGACCCGAAGAGGCCAGGTAGCAGCTGAGGTCGACCGCCACGTTGACGATGCCGTTGCCGGACCTTTCACAATGGTTTGCGAGCTGGAGTATCTTCATCTCTGCCGATCACTATCTCCATGAAGAATGTCTTCATAGGAGCCTTGCAACCTGGCCAAAAATTGGTGTGAAAAACGATGTTGGCGATAATTATGCACCACGTTCAGGATCGGAATCGCTCTCCTTGCCAAAATGTCATCGTGCCCAAAGCGCGCCGGCGACCTCTTCGGAATGCACGCCACGATAAGCCAAAGATAATACAACGTGCACGCTCGAAAACTCACATTGCATGCCTGTCATGCAATGATTGATCAGGATGTTGCCAGAGAGGCTTATAGTTGTGCAGCGCGGTGACCAGTTTGTTCAACTTTCGTCAAAGTCTGGCCGCGATTGAACGACATTCTTGCGAAATAAGAAGAAACCATCGACATAAGAAGAAACCATTTAGCGCGATTTCGGTTGGTACCTGAGGCGCATCGCTACACGCGCAGACGGGGACATCTGCGCTCGGGGTGCAGTCGATCAGCCTTCCTCTCGCGGTGGACACGCGCAAAGAGCGCATTAGAGCCGACATTGCCGCGATTACGTCAGGCGGCGCTACATGCCATTGAGGCGGGGGGTAGTGATGACAGGTCATTTTAGGGTATCGCGAACTGATCGCCATTCGGATTCCCGCAGTTCTTCGGTTGGGCACAAGCCGGGTGGAAAGGGCCGGACAGCCCTTCTCGGATCCGGCACCCACTCCGGACACGGGGCCGTCTACAGCAAGAGAGTGTTATGCCGGCTCCAAGCGGAAAATGCCAAGCTTCGCGAGGAAGCGTTCAAGCTCACAATTGAGATACGGCGGCTGCGAGGACGAGTTTAGGCGATGCGGCTCCGCGCTGTCGATGTTCCTGCACCGATATGTCGGGTGGCGAGTTGTATTAATATGTGATAATTGTACCATAGCTGAGGGATGCTCCTGACAATTGCATCTCTGTAATTGTAGTGTGTGTTGTGTAGCGTGGTAGGGCATGGGACTCCTAAAAAGGGTCGGTTGCTTCGTTAGACTGGCAGCGGTTCTGTCGCTGGGTGGCTGCGGGGTGATTGCGGCATCAGGCCCAGCGCCGATCGACATCAAAGGCGGAAATTCCCAGATCAATTACGGTCTGGTGAAATTGACGCCCGACGTCATTTCGGTCCTCACCGAATACGAACCAAAGCGTCTTGCAATCCTGGGTTTTCGACAGTTGCCCAACGCCTTTCGGGATCGAAGGCCGCCGCCCTACATCCGGTTCGGTATTGGCGACGTGGTCTCCGTGACGATCTTCGAGTTGGCGGCCGGTGGCTTGTTTATTCCCATTGAGGCTGGTGTTCGGCCGGGCAATTTTGTGACCCTGCCCGACCAATCCGTAGACAATGACGGCAACATCAGCGTTCCATTCGCAGGCTCGATCAGAGCCGCGGGCCAAACGAACGTCCAGATCCAGCGAGCGATTGTCGACAAGATCAAGAACCGTGCGATCGATCCGCAGGTCGTCGTTGCCCTTTCACAGCAGCGAAGCTCGCTCGTCAGCGTCCTTGGCGAGGTCAACACGCCGCTGCGCTATCCTGCGGCCGCCGCCGGCGCGCAGGACCGAATTCTCGACGCGATAACGAGAGCAGGGGGGATCAAAGGGCAGGGTTACGAGACGTTCGTGATCCTGGAGCGGGGCAGCAAGCGTGCGGCGGTTCCCTTCGCCAACCTCGTTTATGAGTCCTGGAATAACATCTACGTCCAGCCGGGTGACCGAATCTGATGTATACCGGGAACAACAGAAGTTCCTGGCATTCGGTGCTTCGGGTCAGCAGGGACTGGTCAACTTTGATGCCTGGAGGGTGACCCTCGCCGAAGCCGTCGCCAAGGTCGGAGGGATTGTCGACATTCAGGGCGATCCCGGCTCTGTTTTCCTCTACCGAATCGAGCCTCGGGACGTTGCTGAGAAACTCGGCGTTGACGTGTCGCGTTTCGGGGACGCAAAAATAATTCCGGTGATATACAGCGTGAGCTTTCGCGACCCGGGCGGCTACTTTCTCGCCACCAAGGTCTGGATGAGGCATGACGACGTCATTTTTGTTGCGAACGCGCCCGCGGTCGATATCGTCAAATTCCTGCAACTCCTGAACGTGATGATGGCGACCGCCAGCAATGGCATAAATCTCACAAACGACGCCATCATTTTGAAGAACAACTTGAAGACCTGCTGCATCACTCCCTGATCGGCTTCGAACGTGCTCATTCGACGTTCGTCCGAAAACGGGCGCGCGCCGGAAGGGCGTGCGTGCGGAAGCAAGCGATCGCCGGGCGCGCGACCGACGGGCAAAACGTCGAGCCGGCTTTGCAGAGCCCGCAATGTTGCCACATAGCCGGGTTAATGATATGTTAACATAACATATCACAGTGACAATCAGCGCTGTGCCGCGCACCGGGGTTGCCGGTCGACCTGAGTTGGGCAACGGCGCGCTTAAAGAAACGTGAGTGTGGGAGCCGGCGTCGAAGGTCGCGTCGTGATCAAATGGAGTTCTCCTCGCGATGCTTCAGCTCACGAACAAGGCCCTGCTTGCGGAAGCCCCCCGGGGGGAAGAGGTTTCGCCCGCCGAGACCTTCCAACGGATTGTAGGGGTTCTGCGCCGGCAGATATGGATCATCGTCAGCGTGATGGCCGTGTGCCTGTCGCTCGGCGTCACATATCTGCTGGTGACGCCGCCCCGGTTCACCGCTCAAGCCACGATGGTCATCGACACGAGTCACGAAAACGTATTCCAGCAGCAGGCCATTGTGAACGACGCCGTGATCGATTCGACGGCCGTCGAAACACAAGTCGAGGTCCTCAAGTCGAACAATGTTGTACTTGGCGTAATCAAAAAATTCGACCTGATTCACGATCCGGAGTTTGTCGGACCGAGCACCAGCCCTATATCCCGCATCATTGGAGCTATCTTGACCTTGTTCTCGTCCGACGGGCCGCCTTCCGAGTACGAACTTACGCAGACGGCACTGGCCAGTTTTCAGAAAATGGCCACCATCAAACGAAGCGGGATGACGTATGTGATCGATATTTCGTTCACGTCACTTAGCCCGGATCGCGCCGCGCAGATTGCAAATGCTATAGCTGACGGTTACGTCGACGAGCAAATGGAGGCCAGATATCAGGCCACCAAACGAGCGGGAGCCTATCTCCAGGGGCGGCTCGAGAAGCTGCGCGCCGATGCTCTGAATGCAGAAAAATCAGTCCAGAACTTCAAGGATCAGAATAACATTGTGGACAGTGGCGGCCGACTGATGTCGGAGCAGCAACTGGCCGAGGTTAACAGTCAGCTTGTAGCGGCTCGCGCTCAGAGCGCCGAAGCCAAAGCCCGCCTCGACCGGATCCAGGAGGTCATCCGCGACGATGGCACTGTTCCAGGGGCCGCCGTCGCCGACATGCTGCACAGTGACGTCATCAACAAATTGCGGTCACAATACCTGGATCTCAGCAATCGCAAGGCGATCTGGGCCGCCCAGTTTGGCAAGGCACACATGGCGGTGGTCAATCTGGGAAACCAGATGGAGGAAATTCGTCATTCCATTTTCGATGAATTGAAACGAATAGGGGGCACCTACAAAAGCGACTACGAGATTGCGCGAGCCCGTGAGCAGAGCATGCAGGCGAGCCTCGACAGCGCGGTCACCGAATCTCAGGCTACTTCTCAAGCCAGTGTCCAGCTTCGGGAACTGCAAAGCAATTCTCAGACCTATCGTTCGCTGTATGACAGCTTCCTGCAGCGTTATGTCGAAGCAACGCAGCAGCAGTCGTTTCCAATAACCCGCGCGCGCGTCATCAGCCCGGCCGCTCCACCCCTGAAGAAAAGCTTGCCAAGCACGATCATTGTCGCCGCCGCGACATTGCTTGCTGCTGCATTTGCGGGTGCTGGCGCAGCGTATGCCCGCGAGTTAGGAGATCGGGTTTTCAGAACAAGTGCCCAGATTGAGACCATCTTGCAAACCCCCTGCGTGGCGACGTTGCCTAAGGTGCAAGCTCGAAAGAATGTATCGGGGCCCGATCATGTCAGAGGCCTCGACGATCGCAGAAAATTAAATGGAACGGGCATCCTGGCTTATGCCGTGGAGGAACCGGAGTCGCGGTTTACGGAGTCGCTGCGCGCCATAAAGGTCAGTTTTGATTTGGCTCGCATTTCACGTTCGGTCGGGAATAAATCGGGCAATTCCGGAAACGTAATCGCCTTCACCTCGACTTTGCCCCAAGAGGGCAAGAGCACGGCGGCTGCCAACTTTGCGCGCCATTTGGCTCATGCCGGCAACCGCGTCATCATGATTGATGCTGATTTTCGCCATCCGGCCCTGTCCAATCAGCTGACCAATAAGCCGAGGCTTGGTCTGCTGCAGGTCCTGGCCGGTCAGTGCCACCTCGGCGACGCAATCTGTGTCGACCCCTTGACAGGCCTGGTGTTCCTGCCGGTCGGGCCGAACGAACTCGCCTTGAGCCGCGCCAACAGCCTGCTTGGGTCGGCCAAGATGAAACAATTTGTCGAAGCGATCCGCGCTGCCTACGACTGCGTCGTGGTCGACCTGCCGCCTCTGGCGCCAATTGTTGACGTTCAAACCACGGCAGCGTTCGTGGACTTCTACGTCTACATCGTCGAGTGGGGCCGAACGAAAATTGATGTGGTCGCACATCATCTCAACCGAGCGGCCAATGTTCATGATCGTCTGCTCGGCGTCGTACTGAACAAGGCCAACGTCAAGCAGCTTGATCGTTACGAAAGCTACTATGGGCTTTCGCAATACACGCGACATTCAAATCAGCTTGGATAATCCCTGATGTCATCGCGCTCACCTGTCAAAGTCGGAGTCAACGTTACCGAACTGGCATTGCTGTTCTCTTGCTGTCTGTTTTCGGTTGGTGCTTCCGCGGCAAGTATATCCGAATCGGCAAACGGTGGGACGCAAGGCGATCTGAACAATGGCATCGACAAACGGCATCGTGATGCTCTGGGTAATCTGTGTCTTCAGATCGCTCCGATAGCCAGGCCGCAGGCGGTTAATCCCAACATCTACGATCAAGTCCTCGTTATCCGCAACGAATGTAATCGTCCCATCAAGATCAGAGCCTGCTATTCCAATTCCGATCATTGCGTCGAAAGTGAAATTCCCGCGTTGGCTCGGAGGGATACGATCATAGGCGTGTCGCCCATGATCAAATTCTTCCGCTACGAACTTCGCGAGTTGTGAGCGCTATAAGCGCTTCCAATTACCGTCAGAAGTCGTGAACCACCGAGCAAGCTTTAGCGATGTCCGACATTAGAGCCTATCTGTTTCGTCCGCCGGGACCCTTCAGACGTTTGAGGTTGACGGCAGGATTGCTAGCTACGTTTCAGACGATGGCGACGAACATCCTCATCATCGTAATAAATTTGGGTACGGGAATCCTCACTGCCAGATTTCTCGGGCCCGGAGGTCGCGGCGAACAGACTGCAATGATTGTATGGCTGCAGCTGTTCGCCTTCCTATTCAGCATGGGAATGCCGCAGACCATTATCTACAAGGTCAGGCACGATCCAGAGCATGCGTCGGAATATGTGGTTACTGCGCTGATGGTGAGTGCGGCGGCCGGTACGTTCGCTGCTGTGTTGGGAATCGTGCTGATCCCACGTTGGCTTAGCAATTACACGGCCGACACTATCCGTTTTGCACAATGGGTGATGTTGGCTACCCCATTGTGCTCGATCTACTACACGGCTGCTGCCGCAGTTCAAGCGGCGGGCCGATTTCGATTGTACAATGTCATGATGTTAGTCCTGCCGTTGTCGACCTTGGCGGGTCTGATTGGGCTCGTCGTGACGGGCGACTTCTGGCCGAAAACATCGGCTTTGGCTTATGTGCTGCCGATTGTTCCGGCAATCGTCCTGGCATTCGTTCTGGTGGGGAAGACATACAAGCTGGCGGGGCACATGAGACGCGCCATAGCGCGATCGCTGATGTGGCACGGAATTCGTGTTTGGGGCGTCGACCTGCTGGTGACACTGTCACGTCAGATCGACAAAGCCATCCTGGTTGGGCTTCTGCTACCGTCGGAACTCGGCACCTACGTTGTCGCGCAGAGTGTCGTTAGCTCATTGTCGGTTGTTCATAATTCCGTTTACGCCGTGCTCTATCCGAAGGCGGCCGGGCGTTCGGCACGAGAAATCATGGCGACCACGGGCCTCGCGATCCGTGTGTGCGCGGTGACGGTCTGTGTGGGAGCGGTGATTCTCGGGATCTGTGCCCCGTTTCTGCTCAAGCTGCTTTATGGCGCTGAATTTGTGGATGCGGTCTCGCCGTTCAGGATTTTGGCGGCAGACGCAGTTCTCGCTGCAATCAACATGTTGTGCGTCCAGGTCTTCATGGCAGCCGGTCGGCCTGGCGTCGTCGCCATTCTTCAGGCCCTCGGCTTGGCAGCCTATTTGCCCCTTGCGCTCTTCCTCGTTCCCGCTTTCGGTCTGGACGGTGCGGCCTTGGCGTGGCTGGCGAGCACGGCGCTGCGTTTGATTTCGATATTTTGCTGTTTTCCGCTCGTGCTTGGGATCAGGCCGCCGTGGCCGTTCCCGGGCTGGATGGACGTTGTGCAAATCAAAGCCAAGCTATTGGCAGGTCGATGATGGCGTTGGACGGCTGACAACCACTGTCTGGTGCGAAGTCATCTCGAACAGCGACGATTGGTTCGTCCGCGGCTGCCTCGATGGGCAAAGATTGAAGTTGGGAACGGATGACAGTTCTAGGTGCAATAAGAGGACCTGCTTCGGGGCGCGCGCATCCGGTCGATCAGGCGAAGCGCAGACGAACGTCGGCGTACATCGCGATGGGTGCCTTTGGAGCGTTCGTCGTCGTCGCGTTGGGCGTTCATGCGTACACATTGCTCCAGTGGACATACCCACTTCTGGCGGTGATCGTCGCCGGCTATCTTTACGTTAAGTCGCCGCCCCATTATCTCAGTTTCGTATGGTGGCTGTTTTTTCTCTCGCCCTTTGTTCGTCGCCTGGTTGATTACAACCTCGGCTGGAACTGGGCCAATCCGATCAATCTCGCACCATTGCTTGCGGCAGGACTGTCGATCTTCTCCCTACGGCTTGCGCTTCGCAAGGAAAACGAAACGTTCTTCACGCCGCTGGCGCTGATCGGCGGCGGCGTGCTGTTTGGATACCTCATCGGCTTGCAGAACGCCGGATTTGTCTCGGCGAGCTATGCCGCCTTCAACTGGATGATGCCGCCGCTGCTTTGCTACCACATTGCTTGCCATTACAGATACACGACGGAATTTCGAGAAATTGTGATCAGGACGTTTGTTTGGGGCGGCTTCATCACTGGTTTGTACGGGCTGGTGCAGTATTTTTATTTGCCGGGCTGGGACGCGCAGTGGCTGATCAATTCGCAGATCTTCGGACAGATGCTTTCGGGTGGTCTTCCGTTTCCTTATTATGTGCGTGTCTTCAGCACGATGAATTCGCCGGCGCCATTTGCGTCTGCGATGCTGGCCACAGCGGTTATCGTGCTGAACACCAAACACTGGTTGCGCTGGTTTGCGGCGCCGCCCGTCCTGCTGTCACTTTTGCTTAGCATTGTTCGAACAGCGTGGGGTGGCCTCGGCGTAGCGTGGCTTTACACCATACTGCGATCCGGTTCTTACTCAATGTTTCGGCAGTTGCTGACCGCAGGCTGCATTGTCATTTTTGCGCTACCGCTTCTGCAAGTGGATTCGGTCTGGAGCATAGTCAACAAGCGATTTGAAAGCCTGATGAAGCTCACGGACGATTCGAGCTACATCGCACGTAGCGTCGAGTATGCAGATGCGCTGAACGCCATATCGGCGAATATCGCCGGCAACGGGTTGGGTGCTACTGGCACGGCCACGAAATTAAACAACCAGGGATCAATGGGCGAGCATGGCGACTTTGACTCCGGATTGCTCGAAATCCCATTCAACCTCGGCTGGCCGGGCGGATTTGTTTATGTGCTCGGGGTCGTCTGGTTTTTGTTTCTCGGACTGGCGGCGAGCAAGGCACGCGGCGAAGTCTA
Source organism: uncultured Alphaproteobacteria bacterium (assembly GCA_963730645.1). Lineage (GTDB taxonomy): Bacteria > Pseudomonadota > Alphaproteobacteria > Rhizobiales > Xanthobacteraceae > BOG-931. Next base: position 484,775 of record CAVSSN010000002.1, read on the forward strand.
TCGCTGGAACACCGCCTGTGAGGGGATTGTCGTCGGCACGCTGTCGGAATGTTTTTTGACGAACTCCCTTACTGCGGGCGTCGGTATGATTTTCTGGTGCTTCCTTGGATTGCTGCTGGCTGACGCAGCCTTTCGGTCCCGTTCCCGCGATCAATCGGCCGCTGAGCGCAATCGTGCGCGCCTGGAAGCGTTTCAGCGGAGATGACAATGCGCAATTTTCGAACCTTTCAGATCGGCATGGGATGGTTTCCCGAACTGCCTGGTGGTCTTGATCGGGTGTACTACAACCTGGTCTCCGAGTTGCGGTCGCAAGGTGTTGACGTTCGTGGCACGGTGGTTGGTTCTGCCGATGTCTGCCGTAGTTCGGACGGGACTGTAACGCCTTTTGCTCAGATCGGAGATTTGCTGGCGGTCCGGCTCGCCAAGGCTGCGAGGTCCATTCGCCACCATATCCACTCGTTTCGGCCCGATGTGGTGGCATCTCATTTCGCGCTTTTCGCACTTCCGATCCTCGACGTCGTGCGCGAAACACCGTTCGTCGTGCATTTTCATGGCCCCTGGGCGCAAGAGTTGGTTGCGGAAACGGGCAATGACTCCTGGAGGCGCGCTCTGAAGGCCAAAGCGGGTGAAGCCATTGAGAAGCTCGTCTACCGCCGGGCCTGCCGGTGCATCGTCTTGTCACAAGCGTTCGGTGAAATTCTATCCCGTGACTACGGCGTTCCCCCCGACCTCATTCGCGTTGTTCCGGGCGGTGTAGAGATTGACAGGTTTGCAGTTCGTTCGTCCCGCGAGGAGGCGAGGCAGGAACTTGGTCTCGAGATCGGCCGGCCGATCATTGTCGTGGTTCGCCGGTTGGCCCGCCGCATGGGCATGGGCGGACTTATCGATGCAGTCGCGATTGTTCGACAGTCCTTCCCGGACATCCTGGTCCTGATTGGCGGCAGGGGGCCCTTGGAAAGGGAATTGAGGAGCCGCGTCGAAGCACAAGGTTTGTCCTACAATGTGCGACTGCTGGGCTTCGTGCCGGATGAACAGCTTCATTTGCTCTATCGCGCTGCGCAATTCAGCATTGTTCCGTCGATCGCTCTCGAAGGTTTTGGCCTCATCACGCTCGAATTGCTCGCGTCGGGAACGCCCGTGCTCGTTACGCCGATCGGCGGTCTGCCTGAGGTCGTCTCACCGCTGTCGCCCGATTTAGTCTTCGCGTCGACCGACCCCAAGGACATGGCGCAAGGCATCATTGAGGCGCTGTCGGGCGTCAGACGATTGCCCACTGAAAGCGAGTGCCAAAGCTACGTAGCGGAGGGGTTTAGCTGGTCCGCAGTGGCAAAAAAGACGATGGGGATCTATCAAGAGGTCATGCAGTAATGCCGCGCGTTCTTTTCATCGATCAGAGCGCCAATCTGGGTGGGGCCGAGCTTTCACTGCTTTCCATCGCCGAAAATCAGAAGTCTCATTGCCGCGTCGTCGTCCTCACCGAGGGTGCATTTCTCACCCGCCTCAAAGAACGAGCAATCAATACAGCCCTCATTTGCCTGCCCGAAGCGGTTCTGGATATTCGCCGCGGCGCGCAATTGTTTGCCGTTCTGAAGGCCGCAATGGCACTTATTCCGGCCGTTGCGCGATTGGCCTCCCTGGCGAGACGCTATGACGTCGTTTACGCCAATACCCAAAAGGCCTTCGTCCTTGCAGCCATTGCTGGCCGCTTGGCGCGCCGCCCTGTTATTTGGCACCTGCGCGATATTTTGGACGAAACACATTTCAGCCGTACGATGATCAAGGTCGCGGTCAGGTTGTTCAACCATTTCGGATCGCGGCTTATTGCTAATTCCGAGGCGACTGCACAAGCATTTATCGCAGCGGGCGGCGATCCTTCCCGGGTAACGGTCATCTGGAACGGAATCGACACGCAGCCGTTTCAGCAGATCTGTCACTCCAATATCGCGGCGTTTCGCGCGTCCCTGCATATGCAAAACGCAACGCTGGTTGGCGTCTTCAGCCGAGTATCGCCATGGAAAGGACAGCACGTCCTGATCGAAGCGCTGCAGTCTCTCCCCGAAGTTCAGGCGCTGATTGTCGGCGAGGTGCTTTTTGGTGAAGAGGCCTATGCAGCACATCTGCGCAAGCGCGCCCGGGAATGCGGTGTCGCCGATCGCGTTCATTTCCTTGGCTTCAGACACGATATTCCACTCATAATGCGCTCCGTGGACATCGTCGTGCATACATCGACGTCTCCGGAGCCGTTCGGCCGCGTTATTGTCGAAGGGATGTTGGCTGGAAAACCTGTCATCGCGACGGTAGGCGGGGGCACCGGCGAAATCATCACGAACGGTGTCAATGGAGTTCTCGTGCCGCCGGGCGATTCGAATGCTCTGGCGGCTTCCATCCGAGGGCTGCTGCCGTGCTCACCCGGGAAGAAGACGCTTTTGTCGAACGCCAGGCAGCGGGCCATGTGCACGTTCTCGCTGCCGGCGATGCTCAATTCCGTCGCGCGCGAGGTTACCGAAATTGGGGGCGCTAACCCGTCGAAGGCAACTCACGTGCTGTTTGTCGACCAGAGCGGTGACCCGGGGGGCGCAGAGCTGTGCCTGCTCGACCTGGTTCAGCACATGCGAAGCAATTGCCGTGTCGCCCTCATGTCGGATGGTTCCTTTCGGGGATTACTTGAGAAGGCACGCATCGATTACGATCTGATCCATGTACCGAGCGCGGTGCATGGAGTGCGGCGTGAAAGCGGAATTCTGGCTATCATTTTGGCGCTTCCCGGCGTGGTTTGGTCGGCGTTTCGATTGGTACGGCTCGCTGCGAAAGCCGATGTCGTCTATGCCAACACTCAGAAGGCGTTCGTAATTGGAGCGTTGTCAGCGGGGATCGCGCGCCGACCACTCATATGGCATCTGCATGACATTCTCAGCGAAGCGCATTTCAGTCGTATATCGACCCGAATCGTCGTGTGGCTGTCGAACCGCTTGGCCTCTCGGATCATTGCAAATTCCAAGGCCACGGCGGCAGCACTGATAAAGGCCGGTGGCGACCCCGGAAAAATCGAGGTGATCTGGAATGGCATCGATTGCGCGCCGTACGATGGCATTTCAGCGGCCGAGGTGTCGGCGTGTCGGGCATCGCTCAATGTCGGTAACGCGCCACTGATTGGGCTTTTCGGCAGACTTGCCGTGTGGAAGGGACAACACGTCCTGATCGATGCGCTGCAGGATTTGCCGGGCGTTCACGCCTTGATTGTCGGAGAGGAGCTTTACGCAGATAAGGGATATGGCAATGAGTTGATGCAGCGGGCGCGAGACCACGGAGTATCGCAACGGGTGCATTTCCTCGGCTTTCGGCAGGATATCCCGCTGCTCATGCAAAGCGTGGACGTCATTGTCCATACGTCGACGGCGCCGGAGCCATTTGGCCGAGTCATCGTGGAAGGAATGCTTGCCGGGCGGCCTGTTATTGCAGCCGCCGGAGGGGGACCGGAGGAAATCATCGAAAACGGCATTAGCGGACTGATCGTTCCGCCCGCGGACAGCGGAGCATTGGCTACCGCCGTCAGTTCAGTGCTCAAGCCAAGCCCATGGCGGGAGCGTATGGTTGAAAATGCCAAATCCAGAGCGCACCAATTGTTTTCGTCGGAGGCAATGATACGGAGTATCGAGAAGATGCTCTACACCGTATCCAATGAGCATTGCTGAGCGCTCACTCTCAAAGTCGAAAAAGCAATTTCCATGGTATTCAGGCTCAAGCTCGATGATAGACGTCATCGAGACGGACAATATCGTCCTCGCCGAGGTAACTTCCAACCTGAACTTCAATGAGCTCGAGCGGAATCTTGCCGGGGTTCATGAGACGATGCGTCGACCCAATTGGAATATAGGCCGACTCATTTTCATGAACGATCTTGACGGTCTCATCGACCGATACTTCGGCGGTGCCTCTGACCACGACCCAATGTTCGGCCCGGTGAAAATGCTTCTGCAACGACAGACTGGCGCCAGGCTTCACGACAATGCGTTTGACTTGATATCGATTGCCGCTATCAACGCCTTGATAGTGGCCCCACGGCCGCAGCATGCGCCTGTGTTCGATCGCCTCCCGGCGATTTCTCATTCGTAAGCGCTCAACGAGCGGTTTGACGTCGGCGACACGGTCGCGCGTGGTCACCAGAGTCGCATCGACGGTCGAAACAACAATGATGTCCCGGCATCCCAGGACCGCAATCAATGAAGACCCATCCGAAAGCACGAGGCTGTTGTGGGTATCAAAAACCTCGACCGCCCCTTCCGTTGCATTTCCGTTGTCGTCCCGTTCACGTATGTCCCAGACGGCGTCCCAACTCCCGATATCGGACCATCCGAAATCGACCGCGAGCACTACGCCAAGCGATGTATGCTCCATGACCGCATAGTCGACCGATAGCTTGGGAGCCCGTGCAAACGCCTGCTCTGCAAGGCGTCGAAAATCGAGATCTTCAGTCGCGCCGTCCACGGCGTCGCGGGCGGCATTGGCGATCGCCGGCTGCAAGCGCCTCATCTCGTTCAACATGACTTCGGGACGGAAGACAAAATTGCCGCTGTTCCATAGGCAGCCATCGGCGACCAATTGTTTGGCGTGTGACGCATCGGGCTTTTCCGAAAACGCCTCGATCGCAAATGCTTCAGCTCCGTTCATCTTCGTCCCGGGACGAATGTAACCGAAGCTCGTTGCAGGATATGTCGAAACAATCCCGAACGTCACGATCCGGCCGTCGTTTGCAAATCGGCTAGCGTCGGCGCAAGCCGCATGAAACGCGTTCTCGTTTCTCACAACATGATCGGCCGAAAGGATAAGCACGTTGTTGGTCGGATCACGGCGCTGCGCGATTTCGGAGGCGACCGCGACGGCGAGCGCAGAATCCCTGCGGCACGGCTCCAGAGCGATATCGACCTCGAGCCCCAGTTCCTGCACCTGTTCTGCGACGATGAATCTGAAGTCCGAATGCGTAACGACGATTGGCTTTGAGAACAGGGTCCCACACTGGACCCTCAGTAGGGTCTGTTGAAAAGTCGAGCGTGAGCCGACCAACGTAATGAATTGCTTTGGCAGACTTTCTCTGGAAACAGGCCAGAGCCGGCTTCCGACGCCACCGCACATGATGACTGGCGTGATAACATTGGACATCGCGACCCCAGTGTTACGAAATGAAAAGAAGGGCTCGAGCGGCGCACGTCAATATGCGCCTTCCCATGCCAACCGTGAAAACGCCGTCCTGAAGATGATGGTCAGATCCAGCCATAGGGTCCAGTGATTGATGTACCAGAGGTCGAGGTCGACGCGGTGGGCCATAAGCCCAACCGTGTTCGTCTCGCCCCGGCAGCCATTCACCTGGGCCCACCCAGTAATGCCTGGCTTAACGTGATATCTGAAAGCGTAGTTCGCGATGAGTTTCTCATACTCGGTGTTATGCGCTGCCGCGTGGGGCCGCGGGCCCACAACCGACATATCGCCGAGGAGAACGTTGAAGAGCTGTGGCAGTTCATCGATGCTGGAACGCCGCAGAATACGGCCTAATGGGGTGATGCGATCATCGTTCTTCGTGGCCTGGCGGATGGTCGATCCGTCTTCCTGCACGCGCATGCTCCGGAACTTGAATATGCGAAATCGTCTGCCGTTGAAGCCGTTGCGCGTTTGCGTGAATATTACCGGGCCGGCGGACTCGAGTTTGATAAGGGCCGCCGTCAGTAACAAGACCGGCCAAAGGATCAGAAGAGCGGTCGTGGCGACGGCAATATCCATCCCGCGTTTTAAATATTGTTCCGCCTCCGATAGAGGTGCCCGTTTCAATTCCGCGGTGAGGGCAGTGCCGATCCGCGAAACGCTATTGCCGAGGAACTGGGTGACGTTTTCGTCGGGTAGCAGGTGAACGGAGGCCGGCAGAACCGCCAACGCGCTCAGGACTTGTTCAACGCAGCGTCGGTGGTCCCATCGAATGAGCAGGAATATTTCCTGAATTTGTTCGGCGCGCGCGGCCAGGACCGCTTCGTTGATCAACGCGCGGGTGGTCGAAGCGAGCCCGAATTTCGAAATTTCATGGCTGCTGATTTCCACAATGCGGGCAGGGCGATAGCCGCACTTTTGTAGTTCGCGCAGTACAGTAGATTTCGGAAGTTGTCCCTCTTGCGCGATGACAATGACGGGTTGTTCGGCAAAGCCCCGCGTCCTCAACGCTCCACGCACTGTATACGTTAGAGCAGCGCGCCAGGACAGCACGACCATCAGGCCCACAGAAAAATACGTTATAGTTGCACCGCGCGAGAACTGGCCTGTGATCTTGATCAAAAAGGCAACTGCGAGAAGGATGAACCAGATCATCAGCCAGACGACGGAACAAACGATAGCCTGTTTCTTGAAATCCCGGAGATTTATGGTGCGATAGTTGCCTTGGGCCGCCACCATTGCGGTGTAGTTCGCCGCGACCAGGAAGCCGAGCCCGAGCGTCACCCCGACATCGCTTTGAAAACCGACCAGAAGCCAGTGGGACCCGAGGCCGACCAAAACGCTCGACATCGCGACCAGCATAAATTCCACCAGGAATGCCACGGCGCCGAGGGAACGAAATGCAATTGGCAGCGGGGACGCACGTGGAGGTTCCAGCGTATCGACGGCAACGTTTGTCGGGGATAGCAACCGGTGGCTGAGCTTTAGAGCTTGGTTCATGCGGCAATCCCTACAACCGGCGGAACCTCGACCGGGAGGGTACCGCAGTGCACATAACATATAAGCATAACGTAACACTATGTTAACCTGGTTCCGTCGGTCATCGCATTGCACCCACGCTGATTTGCATGGATAAAACCCCGAGTTTGCCCAAGTTTTGACCCGACTTCGTCAGTTTCCGCGCATGCGGGTGCGTTGGCCTCCCACAGGTCGACGCAGGCCGGGTGGGTTGAAAAGGAGCCGCGGTATGGTAATGTTATGTTATGACGCGATGCGGGAGGCCGGTCCGTCCGATGGCGATGCAACTCTGCAGGAGCTTCCGTGCCCGGTTTCGTAGTCGCGGTCAGCGCTAATGACGCTCGCCGCTATCGCTTCTGGATACGCTGTCCTAGAGCACCAGAGCCAGAGGGCGCTCGCTCAATTGGACGGGAATGTCCCGCTGCTTCCAATTGAAATTGCCAGCCGCAGTTGCCCGCTTGTTGTCGAGGCCGTCCGGTGATGACGCCCACAGGATTGCCAGTTCGTTGCCGCCGCGGCGGAAGATGAAACCCTTGGCGGTACCTTGTCGCATCTGCAGGTCTGCCGGAGCGAAATACTCAGCGTCGCGCAGCAGTGAGGCAGTCGCAGCAAAAGCCCAGAAGGCGGGAGTTGGTCCGTCTGTGACCGCCAACGAGTACGACGAATTCGAGAGGGCAACCGGGGCGTTTCCTTCGGTATAGCCCTGATACCAATAGAAACGCTCCGCGCCCAAGGCCTTTGCGGTGGCGAGCGCCTTGGGCGCCATGTCGGCGATATGGTCATGATCAACTTCGCCGATGAAGGGCGGGGTTAGGCCCGATTTGACCGCAGCGCCGAATTCAGTGACCCATATCGGTTTCGTCTGGCCGGCTTTGCGCATGATCTCGTGCGCGCGATTGATCACATTTTCCAAATTCTTGATGCTCCAATAGGTATGAACCTCAATCACATCGCAGACATCCATCAGTCCGTTCTCGGCCAGCCACGGCAAGAAATCGTGATCGAAGTCGCCACCCATGGCGAAGCCGCCGGACAGCACGATAACGTCTGGATCCTGTGATTTTGCCGCTCGAAACGTTCGCTTCTGCAGTTCCAGATACGTGGCTCGTCTCGCCGCGATCTTTTGCTCGTCCCGTTTCTCGCCCGCCCCCGGCAAAGGCATGAAAAAAGCGTAGCTGTCCGGTTCGTTCCACGGCGACCAGCACTTCACTTTCCCTCGGTATCTGGCGACCGTCCTGCCAACGTACTCCTCCCAGAGCGTCAAATCGTCGGGCGGGTAAAACGACCACGCAGTCGGATTTCGCGAATGGTTGGGATCTTTCTCGGACGCCCAGGCAACGCCATATCCGAGGCCGCCGAAGACATCGAATGCCGCGGATTCCAGTAGAGCGAGATCGCGGTCGCTTTTTTCGAATGACCAGCGGCCCGGAGCAGCCAAGATATTGCCGAAGCCGGCCGTCAGGCCTCGTATAGATTGCGCACCAGCCGCTTTCGCCAGCGCCAATTGAAGCAGCGCGGTCGCAGGCTTGAACCGGTCGATATGGAGATTGAGTCCGAGCGTGACGCGCCCGGCGTTGCTTTTGCCCGCGGAAACAGACTGTCCCTCGGCAAACGTTGGATGCACGCCATCCGGCGCCAGCATCGTGGCGCCCGACGCAATTATCAGATCTCGTCGTGAAACCTGCATGGCGCGCTCGGCTCCATTTCGTTAGTTAAGTATGTTATAGACCGCCGCGGCGTTATACCAGCAACGCATTTCAAAGTTACCACAGGTCCATTCGTTGCAAGCGTCTCGGCCGTCGGTGAACAACTTGCCTGGCCTGTTCTGCCGATGCTTGATCGGAGTGGCGCCGTTGAGTTCATTGACTCCGGATCATAAGGCTTCAATTAGATTTGAAAGCGCCGAGTAACTTTTCCGGGCGGAGAACCTGAGCGAAACGGTTTCCCTGGCCTTTACGCCGAGGCGGTCACGCAGTGCGTATGCGCAGCCAATTGCCTGAGCAAGTTGGCCGGGCGCTCCAACAGGCGCGAGAACGCCGTCGACGCCGTCGCGGATCAAAGCCTCAAATGTCGGGATTTTCGTACCAACAACGGCGGTCGCGCAGCTCATCGCTTCCAGCATGACAAGTGCCATCGCTTCCCATGCCGAGCACGAAACGAAGACGCCGGCGGTACGATACAGATCTCTCAGTTTATTCCGGTCCGAGATGAAGCCGTCAAAGTTGACGCGCCGTTCCAGACCCAGGTCTGACACGAGTGTCCTCAGGCGACCCTCGTCCTCTCCGGAGCCAACAATGCGCAGCACAAAATCCGGCAAGTGAAGCATGGCATGGATCAGATCCGAGTAGCGTTTCTGTTGGTCGCTTATCCGTCCGACTGCCAGAATCCATTTGCCGCGCGCCTCCGAGCACGGGCTGAAAAACTCAGTGTTTACGCCGTTGGTTATCATAACGGCGTCGCCGCCGAGGGCGGTGACGCGCTTCAACTGATCCTCGCTTTGACACACCAGTTTGCGCGCGGCTTTGAACGCCCGTCGTTTAATTCTTGTTAGCCCTTTAGGTAGAGCCCCGTGATCGGCGCCAACGAGCGGAAGCGGGATGTGGCGAGCCACTTCGTCGAAGCGGGGAGTCCAAAATTCCTGGTTGTAGAGGACATCAATGCGGTCCTGCTGCAACATGCTGAGCAGGCACTTTTGATAGGCGAGATATTCGGTTCTCGCGCGCAAGGTAGAGACCGGTAAAAATTGATCCAGCCGATAAAGAAGCGGATCAACGAGCCGATGCCATCGCGTCAGAGCAACAAAGCACACGGTTATGCCGGACAGAGCTTCCAGCCGCTGTGCGGGACCGCGAGTGAGAATGTAGATAAAGACGTCATGCCCAAGGTTGCGAAGACCGATCGCATATTCCCAAACCCAGTCATTCCGGTAACTTGAAGCGTACTGCTCGCGGCTAAGACCAAACACGCCGCCGAACCAGGTCTCGAATGAATCGACACTGGTGAAAATCGCAATGCGTTTCATCACATCATCGCCAAATGCTGCGTGACCGCGGTCGGCCCTTGTATCTCACGCCCCAGCGGTCGCCTCCTTATTTAGCCTCACATATTGGCTCGTTTGTGTCACATAGTTACGTTATACCGCGATCCCGTCGTATTTCCGACGTAGATGTATCGAAGAAATGGCCCGCAATCGGGCGCTATTTTGCGATCCGAATGGGAAATTATGCTTATCCGGCTGTAAGCCGGCCCGATCAAAGGAAAACGGGGGATGGGATGTCGGTGAAATCGACAATCAAGCAGTACGTTCCTAGTTCTATTCTTTCTGGCGTTAGCAATTTTCGGTTGCGGCGCGCCATGAACCGCTCAAAAGGGCGAACGCCGGCTCAGATCTTTGGCGAAATCTATGAGAGCAACGCGTGGGGCGGAGAGGCCGGCAACTTTTCGTCAGGCTCAGGATCGGCCGAGCAGGTCAACGACGATTATGTCGAGTTGGTACTCTCACTCATCCGGCGTGGAAATGTACGATCAATAGTCGACCTCGGGTGCGGTGACTTCAAGATCGGCGCCAGAATGGTCGAAAGCGGAGTTTCCTACATTGGCTGCGACGTATACCCCAAGCTGATCGAACAGAACTCAAGGAAATTCGGGCGTGCCAATGTGACATTTCGCGTTTTGGATATTGTCGCGGATCCTTTGCCTGAAGGCGATCTTTGCATCATTCGGCAAGTGTTCCAACACCTGTCGAACGACAATATCGTCGAGGTGTTACGCAAAGCCCGGATTTATCCGCTCGTGCTGATCACCGACGAACAGATATCGGACGACGACGCTTCGTCAAATGCGAACATTCTTCCTTTCCACGGCACGCGCCGGGTGTTTGGCCAAGGTCTCAAGCTTGAGCGAGCGCCGTTCGATGAAACCTTCGAGGTCTTGCTCAATCATTCGTCTGGATCCGGCTACGACAATGCGACCCGAACGTATTTGAGAACAGTGCTGATCCGGCATTAAGCGCCGTGAGGTGCGCTAGAACTCTATGGCCGTGTGACTTAGAAGCCGAAGATATCTTCGGTCGGCCAGATGCCAAGGATCCGTCCTCTCGTCACGCGATCGTCGGAAAGTGCGCGCCGTGGCGGCGGCAGCCTGAAAGGGGCCTTTGTCAAGTTAAGGGGGCGAAAATCACCTGTCCTGATCTCCGAATTGAACCAAATCGAATTGTCAGTCGTCAGCAACACATATCGAAAGCCGGTCCGCTTGACGTTTTCGAGAAGCGATCGTCCATCGTCGAAAGACAGATGAAACAGAACTTCGCGGCATAACGCAACATCGCCCGAGGCAATGGGCGATTGGGTGGCGTCGAGACAAATGAAGCGACGATGTGCATTGGCATAATTGTGATTGTTCGAAGCGATCAATGCTGGCACGACGTCGATGCCGACGTAGTCGAACGTCCCACTGACGTTTTTCATCCAATTGAAATCTCCGCATCCAATGTCGACAAGCTCGCTGCAGTCGAGATCGCGTAGCAATCCCGAGAGCTGTGTTGCCATTTGCATCGTTGCGGTGTCTTCGGACCCTGGACCTGACAAAGTGGCGTTCCGGTTCGCGCCGGCCCACACTCGTTCGGAATAGATCGCCGAAAAAATCTCGTCCAGGTGTTTGTGGCGCATATGAGTTGTATGCAAGCCACGTGTGGTCCTGAATTGATCGAGGATCGAATTAAGATGGCAGGCGTGGAGGGCGTTCCGGACTATTTCTTTGATCGACTGTTTATGATCGTACATCTTGTTCGCATACCTCTTACGTCTCGCTGTGAAGCGCGCCCGTACTCGTCAAGATTTCGGTTTCACGCCGGCGAACGGCGTTGGCTCTTCGGCACGAATCCCCCAGTTTCGAAAGGAGTAGAGTGCGGGCAGGGCAGTGATAGCCAGATGGAAGGCTGATTTGATCGGTCGTCTGAGTGCGGGATAGTGGGCCGAACGCATAATGCCGAGCGCAAGCTTCCATTCGCCGTGCAAGGCGTGATCGACAACGGCCTCTTCGGCGATTTTATCCAGAAGCCAGTCGCGAGCGGTTCGCTCGGGTTCATTTGAGACTTCGAGATGCTCGAGTAGGTGGTACAACTTTCTGCATGTGTCGTGTTTGGTACGAATGCTTGCGTTGGAAAGACGATAGCGACTTGTGATGCGGTTGAGAAAATAGAATGACGAGCGGCGGTTTTGCAATGCAACGCGGATCGCGAAATCGGTATCGTTCGCATTGCCGACAATCTCGTTGTCGCGATAGCCAGTCTTGCGGGCGATGTTCGAGTCGATCAGGTATCCGTCGTTTGGAAATTGACGCCAGAGCGCGCAAACCACAGGGTGCGGCTGAATGCCGGTATGCGCGGGCAGGCGGTTGCAATGCTCGTTATTCGTCCGCGTTTCCGCCTCGCTCAGTTCGCCGCATTCCGAGACGACATCCTGAATGCCATAGCTGGCAATGATCGAATCGGAAAGCGCAAACGTGTCATTGAGCACCGTGACGGCGCGCGGCAGGAGCAGATCGTCATCGTGCAGCAGAACGAGTCGGTGTCCTCTCGCACGTTGAAACAGGGCGTTGACGTTGCCGGCTTGCCCCAGGCCAGGACGGTTTCGCCCATAGCGCAAAACGATTCCGTCCGGAGGCGTCAGGGTGGCAACAAGATCTTCCGTCTCGGAATTCGGCGAGTCATCACCGATTTCGATTTCGAGCGGTCGGTAATCCTGGAGGAAACAGGAATGCAGGGCGTGCAGCAGCAGCGACGGGCGGCGCCACGTGGGGATGCAGATCGTTACGAGTTGCGGTTGTTCGAACATGAAAACCGTTTCAATTTGCTTTCGTCATTTCCTGTTTTCTGACTTTGCTCAGCTTTAAATCGCCGGCGCCTCCCGAGCACGTGATTGACGGCTGGCGGCTCCGGTTGGGTTCGGGAACAGAACCGACGGCGTCACGAGATCGCTTTGTATGCCCGAGAACGATCGCTCACTGAACGCCTTGAGTTCCTTCGCCAACAACCGTCCGAAATTAGACCTGAAGGTCTCCACGCCGAATTTCATGGCATTCATGCGGCAACTGGCCGGATCGATAGCGTCGCAATGGGATTCGAAGTCTGAAATTGCCGCGGCAATGCTGTCGGTGGTTTGCGCCGTAAAGAACGCCCCTGTGGGCCGCTCGGACCCTTGGCCACGTATGGTTTCGAGGACGCCGCCCTTGCCAAAGGCGATAACGGCTGTGCCGCAGGCTTGGGCTTCCAGTGGCACAATTCCAAAATCTTCTTCAGCGGCCACGATGAAGGCGCGTGCGCCCTGCATATAGCGCGTCAGTGCGGCCCGGGATTGATATCCGACCAACTGGACATTGTTGGGAGCATTTGCCTGAATACGGCGATATTCAGGGCCGTCGCCGACGACGATGAGGCGTCGGTCAGGCATTTGCCGGAACGCCTGGACGATGAGATCGACGCGTTTGTAGGGCACCAGACGGGAAGCAGTCACATAGTAGTCGTTCTTGCATTCTTGCAAAGCGAGGTCCGATATGTCGACCGGCGGATAAATAACTGTCGAGTCGCGCCGATAATATTTTTGGATCCGGCGGGCGATGAATTCCGAGTTTGCGATATAGGTGTCGACGCTGTTGGCGCTGCGCGTATCCCACATTCGCAAATGATGCAGAAGATATTTCGCCGCGAGACCCTTAACGCCAGACGCGAGGCCGGATTGCTCCAGATATTGGTGATAAAGGTCCCACGCATAACGCGCGGGAGAGTGAACATAGCTGATGTGCAATTGATCGGGGCCCGTGAGGACGCCTTTGGCGACAGCATAGCTGCTGGAGATGACCAGCGGATATGCGGACAGATCGAATTGCTCGATCGCATAGGGCATGACCGGAAGGTATGATCGGTACTTTTTGGCTGCGAAGGGCAGCTTCTGGATGAAGGAGGTTCTCGGACGACGTCCGTTGAGAAAGTGGCGCTGTTCTTCCGGGAGGAAATCAACCAGTGTAAACAGGTCAGCGTGAGGAACCAGCGCGAGGATTTGCTCGAGAACGCGCTCCGCTCCGCCGTAGACTGTCAGCCAATCGTGCACGACCGCCACTTTGCGCGGCACGGCAACACCCTCAAGCGAGGGATGCGGATTTTGGCAGGCCGCCGCGGCACGTACAGAAGAATGCTGTAGTTCCGGCCGCAGCGCACCGTCCGGCCGCGAGGGGACGTGGTCGACGATGCCTGCGAATATTTCGGCTGGGTCGCCCTGTGTGCGCGGAACCCGCTTGGCGTCGAGCGTGTGACTGCTGAACCTTAGTTCGAGCGCCATTTGAACCCTGCCTTTCTGCCAAGAAAGTCGCTATTCCTTCGGCGTCAGGTGTGCTGACCCGTAAGGTGGGGCGAAATCAAAAGCGCCAGCCGCGCACCGATGCCGTCGTCGAAAAAGGGGCTTGCGCGCTCGGCTTCCAAGTTCGTGTGTTAATGTTACGTTAAGTATGTTATATTATGATATTAGAGAGTCAATACGCTATGATCCGCTTCGCTCCGACACGGGAAGTGTCGCTGCGTTGTACTAATCTACGTGACGGCTAGAACTCGGGAATCGAACACCAACTCCCAATGTCGGTAAAACGCCGATTGTTCCGCCCCAGGAAGTCCAGGCGGCAATTCGAATGGGCGACCAAATTAAAATCGTATGGGATGGGCTTATACTGGCGCTTGAATGCATGGTCCCGATTGTTCACCTTCGCCGATGACGCCGAGAATGAGATAGAGTGGCCTATCGAATTGGTACGCTGGCAAGGAACGCTAGCCCATGGCACGCAGCTCCGGCTCAGCGTCTGCTTGGCGATTTATTGCCCCGCACTTGAGCGCCCTCGAGCGAGCGCCCTCGATTGGGACGAGGCGGGGGCTAGTCAAGAGGTGTTTTCCGGATGGAAGCCGCGCCGTGATGGGGATTGGCCGGCCGGCGGGCCTTTGCCAATTGTGAAGGAACGAACGCGCGTCGCGGCCGTTGGACCGCAAATAACGGAGATACAGGATGACCTCGAAGTTCACGATTGCACTGGTGCTGCTGCTCAGCGCCAGCTCGGCTGCGCTCGCCGCGCACCGCCATCATTATTACGGTCCGCACTATTACGGTCCGCGCGTCAGCTATGGCGCCTCGAACTACGGTTTGCGCGGCCTGATGCCCAACGACACCCGGCGGTCGGTCGAGTACCAGATGGACATGGGCCAGTGGTCGGGGAAGATCAACGCGAACTGAGCGGGACGGGTTAGCAAAGGCGCGAAGCGGCGCGCGCACGCGCTTGCCACCGGAAGTGCGCTTGCTCGTTTAGTCCAGCGTAGGCGCGTCAGTTCAGTTCAGCGTAGGTGCGCTCATGAGCGCTTACTCCGCGTCATGGCCGGGCTTGACCCGGCCATCCACGTCTTTCTTGCCACGCGATCGATAAGACGCGGATGCCCGCGACAAGCGCGGGCATGACGGCGTACCATGCCGCTCCATGCGCTTCACTCCGATCGCCCATCCCGGCCGCCTGCTCAAGCGCGAGCTTGCGGCGCGCAAGCTCTCCGCCAACCGGCTGTCGCTCGACATCGCCGTGCCGTCCGGCCGCATCACCGACATTCTCAACGGCCGCCGCTCGATCACCGCCGACACCGCGGTGCGGCTCGGCCGTTATTTCGGCAACGCCGCGCAGTTCTGGCTCGACTTGCAGAGCCAGTACGACATCGCGGTGGTGGAGCGGGAGAAGGGCGGCGAGATCGCGAAGCGGGTGCGTGCCGGCGAACGCGGCGTAGGATTATGGGGCAGGGCGGGTTAGCCGAAGGCGTAACCCGCCCTCTCTTGGCTCGAAGAGATAATGGCGGATTACACTTCGCTAATCCGGTTCCGGGCTTACGTCGAGACGTGCAGGGCGCGCGGCGCCTACTTCTCCACCTTGCCGCCGGCCTCGACCCAGTCCTTGAAGCCGCCGAGGTTGTAGACCTTCTGGTAGCCCATGTCCTTGAGCAGCTTGCCGGCGAGCGCGGCGCGGCCGCCGGAGGCGCAGTGCAGGATCACCGGCTTGTCGTGCGCGAAGTTCTTGTCGGCGGACGGCGTCGAGAGGTCGGCCTTGAACTCCAGCGAGCCGCGCGGGATGTGCAGCGCGCCCGCGGCCTTGCCGGTCTGCGCCAGCTCGGCGCTGTCGCGGATGTCGACGAGCAGCGCGCCGTTGGCGACCATCTGCTGCGCCTCCTGGCCGGAGATTTTCGGGACCACCGCGTTGGCGGCGTCGATGAGTTGCTTGGCGGTGGTGGGCATGGGGCTTTCTCCAAAAACACGTTACGGGATCGCTCGCCTAGACGTAACCTGTCGCTGCCCGAAAGGAAATGCCCGATTGCGCGTCGCGCAGGCGCGCTGCGGGCCTGGATGATCGCGCCTGCCGTCGAGAATTTCGTCACGATGCCGCGCGCCGGCGCAGGAACGGCACCACGAACAGCGCCGCGACCGGAATGTGCAGGAGGATTCCGGCGAGCACGATGAGGCCGATATCGGCGCCCGACAAGGCGCCGCGCGCGGCCTCGCGCGCCAGCACGAAGATCGTGAACGGCAGGAACAGCACGATCGCGGTGACCAGCCCCGGATTGTAGATGCGCAGCCGGATCGTGCTCACGATGTGGGTGAGGGCGTTGATCAAGGTGAGGCCGATCCAGCCGAGGCCGACCCAGCGCAGCGCCGCCGGATAAAGCGCGGCGAGGCCGAGCGGCACCCAGACATAGCCGATATTGACCAGCGCGACGCCGCCGATGCCGACCGGCCAGTCGTCGTCGCCGCTCTTGAACACATGCGCATTGGTGAACTGCCGAAACCCGCCCGGCCACAGGTGCTCCTCGATCTGATGCACCATGTAGATGACGAGCAGGCCGGCAAACAGCGCGCGCTCGCTCAGCGGATCGTCGCGGAACAGCGCGATCCAGACGGCAACGCCAAGCGCGCTCAGATAGGGCAGGGCCTTTTGCCAGTCGGTTGCGATGCGGCGCAGGAGGGTCATCATCGGCGACCTCTAATGCCGCCGGCAGCGGCGACGACCGGGGCGCACGTCGGTGTTCTGCGTCGCGACGATGCGCCAGCGGCCGTCGAGCTTGCGCACCACGCGGGTGCCGACGCTCTCGCGCGAGGCCTGGCTGAGCGCGTCGTGCATCACCTCGCCGTCGATCCAGAAGCGCGAATGCAGGATCGCGATGTCGGGCGCGAGGAACGTCACGTGCATCTCCGGCGTCCGGCGCGTGCTGGTGCGGAACGCGCCGCTGGCGCCGTGCAGGCGCGCCATCAGGTCGCGGAAGCCGTCGCGGGTCGTGGTCCAGGCGCCGTTGACGGTGATGAACTGGGCGTCGTCGGCGAGCGACTCCGCCATGCCCTCGGGGTCGTGCGCGTCCCACGCGGCGTTGAAGCGGTGTTCGAGTTCGCGGATGGCGGCTTCGTCGGCGGGGGGCATGGATTGTTCCTCTGGAGTTGTCATCGTCCGCGCAGGCGGACGATCCAGTAATCGCCGTCCTAGGGTTTTACTTCAACACCTCGAATACTGGATGCTCCGCCTTCGCGGAGCATGACACGGCGGCGGTTCACCGCCAGCCCAGCGCCGGGGCGACGTGCTTGAGGATCGCCTCGATGACGTGGGCGTTGTAATCGACGCCGAGCTGGTTAGGCACCGTCAGCAGCAGCGTGTCGGCCGCGGCGATGGCTTCGTCCTTCGCGAGCTGCTCGACAAGGACGTCCGGCTCGGCGGCGTAGCTGCGGCCGAACACGGCGCGCCTGTTGTCGCCGAGGAAGCCGACCGTGTCTTCGCCTTCGCCGTCGCTGTCGCGCCGAAATAGGCGCGGTCGCGATCGTCCACCAGCGCGAAGATGCTGCGGCTGACCGACACCCGCGGCTCGCGCGTGTGCCCGGCCGCCTTCCAGGCCTCGCGGAATTTCCGGATCTGGCCGGCCTGCTGGATGTGCAGCGGCTCGCCGGTCTCGTCGTAGACCAGCGTCGAGCTCTGCAGGTTCATGCCGACCTTGCCGGCCCATTCGGCCGTCGGGCTTGAGCCCGCGCCCCACCAGATGCGCTCGCGCAGGCCCTCGGAATACGGCTCGAGGCGCAGCAGGCCCGGCGGATTCGGAAACATCGGCCGCGGATTGGGCTTCGCGAAACCTTCGCCGCGCAGCACGTCGAGAAAGACCTCGGTGTGGTGCCGCGCCATGTCGGCGTCGGTCTCGCCTTCGGGCGGGGCGTAGCCGAAGTAGCGCCAGCCGTCGATCACCTGCTCGGGCGAGCCGCGGCTGATGCCGAGCTGCAGGCGTCCGCCGCTGATGATGTCGGCCGCGCCTGCGTCCTCCGCCATGTACAGCGGGTTCTCGTAGCGCATGTCGATGACCGCGGTGCCGATCTCGATGCGCTTGGTCCGCGCGCCGACCGCGGCCAGCAGCGGGAACGGCGAGCCGAGCTGGCGCGCATAGTGATGGACGCGGAAGAATGCGCCGTCCGCACCAAGCTCCTCGGCGGCGACAGCAAGCTCGATCGATTGCAGCAGCGCGTCGGACGCCGTCCGCACCTGCGATTGCGGCGACGGCGTCCAATGGCCGAACGAGAGGAAGCCGATCTTTTTCATGATCTCCAATGTAAGGGCGGCGCGGAAGATTGCTATGACCGCTCGTGGGCTTGACCCGCGTATCCACGCGGCACCACGGTGTGCACGGAACAGGCGCGGGGCGTGCAGATGAGCGACAAGAATTCCCCTGACCATCGGATTCTGGAATCTGGCGGGAAGCGGTCTCGCCGCCCTCGTCACGGAGGATGTGGAAACAATCGGCCCGCTGTTCGAGCGGACGGCGGTTTTTTCAGCAGCGCAGGTGCCGAACACGGCCGTGCTGTTCGTCTACGCCCGAATGCGCGACGACGGCACGCTGGAAGGGGCGACGAATGTCGGCATTTACCAGGTCGCGCCCGCAACCGGCGCCCGCATCGTTGTCCTGGCGTCGCCGAATCCGAAGCTGCCGCCGCCGAGCGCCGCCGCCGGGCCTGGTCGAGCCAATCTTGTCTTCACGCTGAACCGCAACGGGCCGGGTTTCGCGAAATTCTTCCATGAGCTGTTCGACAGCATGCGCGGCGGCGCAACCATGCTCGACGCGTGGGTCAAACTCGCACCGCAAATGCCGGGCGGCATCGAAGGCCAGCCCGAGACGGTCTTTCTGCCGGAGGCCGGCGACCTGGCCTTCCCGCCGCGGCGGAAGTGAAGCGCGGCCCCGTAGCCCGCATGAGCGGAGCGACATGCGGGACCGGCATTGCCATCGGCAAGGTTGCCCCGGATATCGCTCCGCTCATCCGGGCTACATTTTGGCATCTTTCGCCGGTCTCCAGGATTTGCCGGCCTTGTGGCAAGCCATCGGCGGCGCGAAGATTGGTGCCTGCCTTGAGGCCCGCGCGCTGCGGGTTGCGCCGCCATGTTTCAAGCCGACATCATAGGAGAATGCCGTGGATCAGCCTGTCATCTCGCGACGAGACTTCGGCCTTTCCGCAGCCACCGCGCTGGTCGCATCCGCCGGCGCCGCGGCGGCAGCGCCGGAAGCAAGCGCGGTGATCGTCTCGCAAGGCCTCGTCGAGTCACCGCCGACCTACTTCGACGTCCTTGAGCCCGCCGGCGGCGCGACGAAGTCGCCGGTGGTGATGATCTGCGGCGGCGCCCACACCGGAGCCTGCTATCTGGCCACGGCCGACGGCCGGCCGGGATGGGCGCACGTCTTCGCGCGCGCGGGTCACACGGTGGTGGTGCCGGACTGGCCGGGCGTCGGCCGCAGCGGCTACATCGCGTTCGACAGCATCACCGGCGACATGGTGGTCGACGGGCTCGGCCAGGTGATCGCCTCGCTCGGCAAGCCGGCGATCGTGATGACGCACTCGATGTCCGGCGCCTATGGCTGGAAGCTGATCGAGAAATACGGGCAGCACATCGACCGGCTGATCGGTGTCGCGCCGGGCGGCCCCGGCAACATCCAGGCGGTGTCGGACATCGTCAGCGAGACCGGCGACACCGTGGTGGTGAAAAGCTCGGTGACGCTGACCATCAATCTCAAGCGGCCGGTCGTCTCGGACCGCAATTTCGTCGAGGTCAAGCTGGTCGGCAAGAGCACGCAATTCCCGCGCGATTTCATCGGCCGCTATGCGAGTTCGCTGGTGCCGATCCCGCCGCACCTTCTCTACGAGCGCCGCAACATCCGCGGCAGCCAGCTCAAGATCGGCGATTTCGCCAACTATCGCGGACGCCGCATCCTGGTGCTGACCGGCACCGCCGACGCCGACCATCCGCGCGCGCTCGACGAAAGCATCGTCACGTTTCTCAACAGCAACGGCGCCAAGGCCGAGTACATCTATCTCGGCGACCGCGGCATCGCCGGCAACGGCCACATGATGATGATGGAGAAGAACAGCGACGAGATCGCGGCGCTGCTGCTGTCGTGGCTTGGGCAGGCGTGAGAGGCGTGCTTTGCCGCTGATGATTTGCGGCTGCGTGCGCCGTATCGCGATGCATAGTTGGCGGCTGCGTCGCAAACACGTTCGCCAAATCAGCGTCGGCCCGGTTGGTTCGGAACTTCGGTATTGACGTCGATATAGACCGTGTCAACGCATCGTTGTTTCGAACGGTGGCGGCTGCCGCCGTGCCAGGGGCCTTCGCGCAATTTGCTGCCGGTCACGTCCGCCAGCCGGAGGCATCGCCACTCGCCGCCTTGCGGCAGACGGGACGTGCTCGCGCCGCCGAACTGGAACACGAGCGCCTTTTCCTCACCTTTGCTGTGGCCGAGGATGTAAGGGCATATCTCCCGGGGCCGCCCCTGATAGCTGCAGGTGATCTGCTGGCGAGCGAGGATCGCCTGGTGAAACAGGACGAAATGTCTCGCTGTGGCCGGACCGGACGATCTCGAATGCCTGGTCGCGCGCGGGACCGTAGCGATAAATCGCGAAATGATGATCGAAGCTCGCGGCCAGTGTGATCTGGAGCCGCTCCATGACGGCAAAGCTCGTGCGGTCGACAATCGAGAAATCCTGGTCTGGAAAGCTCTGACCGATGGACCATGCCAACTCGAGATCGTCCGTCGTCACAATCTCAAGCCGCGCCGCGCCGCGTCGAATCTGCCGCCAAAAATTATCTGCCGCGTCGCGCCGGTAGCGACTGTTCAGCAACAGCCAGGTTTCGGCGAGCACGTGGTCTGTAATGATATGATCATGCGTGCTCCCAAGAATGGATTTCGCAGCGGCATTGTTGCGATCGCGCGGACAGCGGCGGCAAACCAGACGGAGCTATCGACGAAGATGCTCAACGCGCTTTGCGTCTTTGGGAAGCTGCGCCCGCGGCCTGCGCCGCGACCGGTCTTGCGCAGGTACTCCTTCCACACGGCCTCATCGAGCATCTTGTGCTTGTCGCGGGCGATGTCGGTGGCGGGCCGTCTTCGACAAGATCGAACACCGCGGAAATGTGCACCTTACGCTTGGCTGCCCGAGATCGTGCGCGAGAAGCCGCCGGACGTACTCCGCAAACGAGATGCCGAGCTCGGCGGCTTTCGCCTGCGCGCGACGCTGCGTGTCGGGGTCGAGGGTGATCTGGGTGCGGGCGTTCATGATCACGCCATCATGCCATCACCAGGTCTGGAGGGCAACCGGTCGCTGCTTACTCCGCCGCCTCGATCCTCTTCTTCCTCTTCCCGCCCGCATCCCGCGCCAGCACCGGCTTGAGAAACGCCCCCGTATAGCTCCGCTTCTCCCGCACCACGTCCTCCGGCGTGCCCTGCGCGACGATCTCGCCGCCGCCGTCGCCGCCTTCGGGGCCGAGGTCGATGATCCAGTCGGCGGTCTTGATGACTTCGAGGTTGTGCTCGATCACCACCACGGAGTTGCCGCTCTCGACCAGCTCGTGCAGCACCTCGAGCAGCTTTGCCACGTCGTGGAAGTGCAGGCCCGTCGTCGGCTCGTCCAGAATATAAAGCGTGCGGCCGGTGGCGCGCTTGCTCAGCTCCTTCGCCAGCTTGACGCGCTGCGCCTCGCCGCCGGACAGCGTCGTCGCCTGCTGGCCGACATGGATGTAGTCGAGGCCGACGCGGTGCAGCGTGGTCAGCGTGTCGCGCACGCGCGGCACCGCCTTGAAGAACCCCGCCGCCTCCTCGACCGTCATGTCGAGCACGTCGGCGATCGACTTGCCCTTGAACAGCACCTCCAGCGTCTCGCGGTTGTAGCGCTTGCCCTTGCAGACGTCGCAGGTGACGTAGACGTCGGGCAGGAAGTGCATCTCGATCTTGATGACGCCGTCGCCCTGGCAGGCCTCGCAGCGGCCGCCCTTGACGTTGAACGAGAAGCGGCCGGGCTCGTAGCCGCGCGCCTTGCTCTCGGGCAGGCCGGCGAACCACTCGCGGATCGGCGTGAAGGCGCCGGTGTAGGTCGCGGGGTTCGAGCGCGGCGTGCGGCCGATCGGCGACTGGTCGATGTCGATGATCTTGTCGATGTGCTCGAGGCCTTCGATGCGGTCGTGCGGGGCAGGGGCCTCGTGGGCGCCGTTGAGGCGGCGCGCCACGGCCTTGTAGAGCGTGTCGATCAGCAGCGTGGATTTGCCGCCGCCGGAGACGCCGGTGATGCAGGTGAACAGGCCGAGCGGGATTTCGGCGGTGACGTTCTTCAGGTTGTTGCCGCGGGCGCCGACGAGCTTGAGCGTGCGGCGCGGATTTTTCGCGCGGCGCTCGGGGATCGGCACGACCAGTTCGCCGGAGAGATATTTGCCGGTCCACGATTGCGGCGCGGCGATCAGGTCGTCGAGCTGGCCTTCGGCGACGACGTGGCCGCCGTGGATGCCGGCGCCGGGGCCGATGTCGAGCACGTGGTCGGCGACGCGG
Source organism: uncultured Alphaproteobacteria bacterium (assembly GCA_963730645.1). Classification (GTDB taxonomy): domain Bacteria; phylum Pseudomonadota; class Alphaproteobacteria; order Rhizobiales; family Xanthobacteraceae; genus BOG-931. Next base: position 507,384 of record CAVSSN010000002.1, read on the forward strand.
ATCGCTTCCTCGTCGTGCTCGACCACGATCACGGTGTTGCCGAGGTCGCGCAGGCGCTTGAGCGTTTCCAGGAGCCGCGCGTTGTCGCGCTGGTGCAGGCCGATCGAGCGGCTCGTCGAGCACGTAGAGCACGCCGGTGAGGCCGGAGCCGATCTGCGAGGCGAGGCGGATGCGCTGGCTCTCGCCGCCCGACAGCGTGCCGGAGGCGCGCGCCAGCGTCAGATATTCGAGGCCGACGTCGACCAGGAATTTCAGCCGGTCGCGGATTTCCTTGAGCACGCGCACGGCGATCTCGTTCTGCTTCGAGGTCAGCCTCTGGGGTAGCTCACTGAACCATTGGCCTGCGCCTCTGACCGACATGTCGGAGACTTCGCCGATGTGGCAGCCGCCGATTTTCACGCACAGCGCCTCGGGCTTGAGGCGGAAGCCGTTGCAGGCCGCGCACGGGATGTCGGTGAAGTAGCGCTCGATCTCTTCGCGCGCCCAGTCGCTCTCGGTTTCGCGGTGGCGGCGCTCGAGATTGGTGACGACGCCTTCGAACGGCCGCTTGGTGTCGTAGGCGCGCATGCCGTCGTCGTAGGAGAAGCGGATGTCGGTGTCGCCGGAGCCGTGCAGGATCGCCTCCTGCGTCTTCTTCGGCAGGTCCTTCCACTTGGTCTCGAGCGTGAAGCGGTAATGCTTGCCGAGCGCGGTCAGCGTCTGCACGTAATACGGCGACGACGATTTCGCCCACGGCGCGATGGCGCCGCCGCGCAGCGTGCGCTCCTTGTCGGGGATGACGAGGTCGGCGTCGATGTGCTGCTCGACGCCGAGCCCGCCGCATTTCGGGCAGGCGCCGAACGGATTGTTGAACGAGAACAGCCGCGGCTCGATCTCCGGAATGGTGAAGCCGGACACCGGGCAGGCGAATTTTTCGGAGAACACCAGCCGCTCGGCGGTCTCGTTGCGCTGCTTGTTGGCCTTGCTGCCTTCGGCCGCGGCGCTGTCGGCGATTTCGGCGATCGCCAGGCCGTCGGCGAGCTTGAGGCATTGCTCCAGCGAATCCGCCAGCCGCGTCGCGATATCGGCGCGCACCACGACGCGGTCGACCACGACGTCGATGTCGTGGGTGAATTTCTTGTCGAGCGCCGGCACCTCGGCGATCTCGTAGAACTTGCCGTCGACTTTGACGCGCTGGTAGCCCTTCTTCATGAACTCGGCGAGTTCCTTGCGGTACTCGCCCTTGCGCCCGCGCACCACCGGCGCCAGCAGATAGAGCCGCGTGCCTTCGGGCATCGCGAGGATGCGGTCGACCATCTGCGAGATGGTCTGGCTCTCGATCGGCAGGCCGGTCGCCGGCGAATACGGCACGCCGACGCGCGCCCACAAGCAGCCGCATGTAGTCGTAGATCTCGGTGACGGTGCCGACGGTCGAGCGCGGATTGCGCGAGGTGGTCTTCTGCTCGATCGAGATCGCAGGCGACAGGCCGTCGATCTGGTCGACGTCCGGCTTCTGCATCATCTCCAGGAACTGCCGCGCATAGGCGGACAGCGACTCGACGTAGCGGCGCTGGCCCTCGGCGTAGATGGTGTCGAACGCCAGCGAGGATTTGCCGGAACCCGACAGCCCGGTGAACACCACCAGCCGGTCGCGCGGAATGTCGACGTCGATGTCCTTGAGGTTGTGCTCGCGCGCGCCGCGGATCGCGATCACGCGGCGGTCGGAGCGAGGCTCAAGGCGCGGGTTGGCGCGCCCTTTGCTCTTGTCGAAGAGATCGTTCATTGGCCTGCAGGGATCGCTAGCGGGTAGTCGGAACGTAGTAAGAACGCCGGCGTTTTGCCAGTGCGCGCGGCGGGGAATTCCCGGAATTTATCGCTGTGAACAGCGCTGCCGCAAAAGACAAGGGCCGGTGCGCTACCGGCCCTTGCTACGCGCCGCAATTGGGGTGGTACTCGATACTGGGTGGCAACTACATTCCACCGCCGCCCCAAGTGAAGCGGTAGTTCAACCCGCCCGTGAGCATGTGCGTCTGAGACTGCACCGAAACCGGCGTCGCGATCGGACTGATGGCCGCGCTAGCCACGTTGTAGGTATAAGTCTTGGTGCCGAAGTCGAGATAATCGTACTCGATCTTGACGGACAGATTTTCGGTGATGCCCCATTCGAGTCCGCCGCCCGCGGTCCAGCCGTTTCGCGTATCGGACAGACTCGCTGCCGCAATATTGGCGCCGCTCTGGAGAACGTCGCGCGTGAGCCCGGCGCGCATCCAGGCGCCGCCGCCTTTCACGTAGAGCAGCAACTGGTCGGACGCGACGCCGACGCGCGCCGTTGCGGTCGCGAACCAGTTGGTGGTCGTCGTATCGCGCACCTGCACGCCGCCAATCACGCCACTAGGCGGGACAAATGTCGAAGCTGAAATTCCATAGCCGGTGAGGCTGGTGGCAGACCAGGTTCCCTCGAGGCCGACCACCACGGGAGTCATCTGATAGTTCACGCCGATCTGGCCACCGCCAACGGTTCCATATTGGGCGTGGCTCGAAACGTTTCCGGCGTTTTCAAGCGCTGTCGTGGTGGTGTCGGTATAGGAATTATCTTGGCGCCCCGCGCCGATATGGGCGCCGAAGTAAAAACCGGTCCAATCGTAGATGTGTGGCCGGTAGACGGGCGAATAGCTTGGCGCCGGTCCGGCCGCCGGAAGGTCTGCCGCATTGGCCGTAGCCGCCCACGCGACGGCAACTGCCGACAACAATGCACTGAGACGCTTCATACCGTTACCCTCACGCATGCAAGAGACTGCGCCCAGGACCCAAGTACAACGGGTCCGGGGCGACCGGGATAGTGCAAAAAAACCACATCCCAGCGAAATAGTGGCCAAGGCTCGCCGGTCCGGACGGGGCCGGCCGGTACGCAAGCCGGCCATTCGGCCAGTGGTCAAAACCGGGCGAACGGCACGCCTGATCGGAGCGTTGACATTTCCATAACCATGCAGTTATGGTTTTGGAATGCAAGCCGATACCGACGCCATTTTCAAAGCCCTCGGCGATCCGACCCGCCGCGCGATCTTCCAGCGACTGAGCCGCGAAGGCGAGCAAACCGTCCATGCCTTGACCGATTTTGCCGGTGTCTCGCAACCGGCGGTGTCGAAACATCTGGGCGCGCTCAAGCTGGCCGGTTTGGTGCGCGACCGCCGCCAGGGGCGGGAAACCCACTACAGCGCCGAACCAAAAGGGCTCGTTCCGCTGGTCGACTGGATGGGTCTCTACGGCGCGTTCTGGCGCGACCGGTTTGATCGCCTCGAAGACCTCCTCAAAAGGATGGACCAATGAACAACACGGCGACCGAAACGCTTTCCGTCGTTGTCGAACGGGAGCTGCCTTTTCCGCCGGAAAAGATCTGGCGCGCGCTCACGCAGCCGCACCTGATCGCGGAGTGGCTGATGAAGAACGACTTCGCGCCTGTCGTGGACCACCGTTTCAGCCTGCGAATGGACCCGCAACCGAACTGGAACGGCGTTGTCGACTGTCAGGTCCTTGTCGTCGAGCCGAACAAGACGCTGTCCTACACGTGGGGCGCCCTTGGTGTGGCGAGTGTCGTCACCTGGACTCTCACCCCGACGAGCAGTGGGACCCGCCTGCGCATGGAGCAGTCGGGATTCCGGCCGGATCAGCAGCAGAATTACCAGGGCGCGAAATACGGCTGGCAGAAATTCTTTGCGAACCTGGAGCAGGTCTTGGCGCGGACCGACTGAAATCTGCTTGCGCAATTCAAGGCAGGTCAGTCAATGGCGGTGTCGCTGGATAAACAGAGCACGGATTGGATGATGAAAGAAGCCACTCAACGTTCGATTGTTCGCTGGATACACATCGTCTGCAGCATCCCGATCATCGGCTATATTTACAGCCCGTTTGCAGTCATCCCGGATTACGCGCCCGCGACCCGGTTTGTGTTCTTTCCCGTCATGCTGCTTTCGGGACTCTGGATGTGGAAAGGCCACGTCGTTCGACGGCTCTGGAGAGCGACAACAGCCATGAAGAAAGCGACACAACCATGAAGAAGAGCAAGAGCGCCGCGACGAAAGCAAAAGAGGGCGCCTCTCCCTCCCGGCTGATCGATGCGAGGATCAAGGAGCTGGGCGATTGGCGGGGCGAGACGCTCGCTCGGGTCCGAAGCTCTCATCAAGCAGGCTTGCCCCGACGTGGTCGAGGAGTGGAAGTGGCGAGGGGTTCCGGTGTGGGAGCACGGCGGAATCATCTGCACCGGCGAGACCTACAAGGCGGTCGTGAAGCTGACCTTCGCCAAGGGCGCCGCGCTGGCGGACCCGTCGGGCCTCTTCAACTCCAGCCTGGAAGGCAACGTGCGGCGCGCGATCGATCTGCGCGAAGGGGAGAAGATCAACGACGCTGCCTTCAAGCAACTCATCCGCGCCGCGGTGGCGGCCAACTCCGCAGGCCAAAAAGAAATAACGCGCGGCGTCAAGAAGAAGTAAGCCCGGGTCTCGAACGCGGGCGTCGCTCCGATGGCGTTGCTGGACGCCATTTCAGGGTGCGTCTAGGCTAGCGGACCTGTGATTTTATCCACTCGGTTCGCACTCCGCCGCCACCACGGACCCGGGAGACCACGGTGATGAAATACGCAATGATTGGCCTCGCGCTGGCGCTCGGCCTGATCGCGTACTCCGCTGCGAAGGCCGCCGACTATCAGGTCACCGTGCAGCCCGACGTCGTCTACGCCGAGCATGACGGCACCAAGCTTCTCGGCGATTTTTATCTGCCGAAAGGGCTCGCCAAGGCGCCGGCCCTGATCGCAATCCACGGCGGCGGCTGGCAGGTCGGGAGCCGGGCGTCCTACAAATACTGGGGGCCGTTCCTCGCCGGCAACGGCTACGCGGTGTTCTCGATCGAATACCGGCTCGGCAAGGCCGGCACCTATCCCGGCTCGGTCTACGATGCGAAGGCGGCGATTCAGTTCGTGCGCGCCAAGGCCGCCGAATTCGGCATCGATCCGGACCGGATCGGGCTGATGGGCGATTCAGCGGGCGGCCACCTTTCGGCGCTGCTGGCGCTCGCCGGCGACCAGTTCACGTCCGCCTATGGCAACGACGCCAATGCCGCGACGCCTGCCGACGTGAAGGCGGTGGTCGGGTTCTACGGCGTCTACGACATGCTGGCGCAGTGGAACCACGACCAGCTCTCGCGCCCGCACGATCAGATCACGGAAAAATATCTCGGCGCTTCGCCGATGGAGAACCGGCGCATCTATTTCGAGTCCTCACCGATGAGCTACGCCACGGTCGACCGCAACAAGGCGAAGTTTCTGCTGATCCATGGCACCGATGACGACGTGGTGGACCCGCCGAGCCAGTCCGGCGCGTTTCTGACCGCGCTGAACCAGGCCAGAATCTACGTGCGCCGGATCATCATTCCGGGCGCGGGACACTTCTGGGCATCCGATCCGTTCGAAGGCGAGCCGGGCGGCTATGGCGCGACGATCGCGCCGCGCCTGCTGCGGTTTCTGGCGGCGGCGCTGTGAATATTGGCGTGGCGCACAAAACAAAGCCCCGGGTCATGACCCGGGGCGTTGTGCATTGTGCTGCGGTTGACGCGATGGGCGATCGCGTCTACTAGTCCGCCGCCGAACTTGAAGTTGACGCCGACGCGGACGAGGCTGGTGGTGAATTTTACGGTGTCGTTCGCAATAACCGTGTTGGTCGGAGGATTGGTAAATCCGCAATTGGCGCTCGACGTGCACGATCCCGATTGCAGGCTGGCGTAGAGGTATTCGATCTTTGGCCGTCCAGTTGTCGCCCAATGCGACTTCGACGCCGCCGCCGGCGGTCCATCCCAACTTGTCGTTGGAGTCGTACGTGGGAGTCGTGATCGCCGGTGCCAGTCAACCCAGCCTGGACATTGGCGAAGGCCAAGCCACCGGTGGCGAACAGCAGCACGCGATCCGCGGCAAAGCCGATGCGACCACGCGACCGTTCCGATATAGTTGGTTTTGGTCTCGCAGGTTGTTCCGATGAGGGCTCCGCACTCGGTTAGCGCACAGTACCCGTTCGTGACATCGCCCTTGATGCTGGCCCAATCGAGATCGGCCTTCGACGCCGAACACGAGTTGGCTCGCCTGGAAATTGGCGCCAAGCGTGCCGCCGACCAGCCATCCATTCATATTGAAGTCGCCGGTCGTCCCACTCAAAGCCGTGTTGTCGGATCGGACCAGTTCGTCGTGCCGAACGCGCCGCCGCCGTTGACGCCGATATAGAAGCCGCCCCAGTTGTAGGTCGGCGCGACCGCTGGAACATAAGCCGCGGGCGCGCGAGGGCGGTGCGGCTGCTGGCGGCAAATCGGCGGCCAAGGCCTGCCCGCAGGCGGCCAGCGCCAGCGTTCCTGCAAAAAGAATCCGCTTCATCCCGGTGCTCCTGTCGGCTTCGCTTGACGCTTTTTGTTATCGCCGCCCGGACCAATAAGTAGCTGATCCCGCATGGCAAAGGTGTGCCCAAAAGGCCACATCGGACAACAATCCACGCCGATTTCTGCCGCTAGAAAGTGTTCCGGGACGGGACGCCTCACATCCGGTTCGCCGAGAGACCGGTCGTCGGTTGGCAAGGTTGTGGCAATGTCCGGCGCAGATTGTGGCAGCCGGGCAGCCGGTCCGTCGACGGAAGATGTCGCGGATGTTGATTTTGTTTGCATCTGAAGCGAGAACAAAATAAGAACATTAATGTCGGAGCGGCCACCAGCGCGGGAATGCGTGTGGAAAACGCCTCGCGCTGATCGCGCTTGCAGGGGGCCGGTGCGTCACTAGGTTGGGGACGGCGGGCAAGAATTGGCGGGCAAGAAACGGAGAGCGTCATGGCGGGCAGCGTCAACAAGGTGATCCTGATCGGCAATCTGGGCGCCGACCCGGAAATTCGTCGTACCCAGGACGGCCGGCCGATCGCAAACCTGCGCATCGCCACGTCGGAGAGCTGGCGCGACAAGACGACCGGCGAGCGGCGCGAGAAGACCGAGTGGCATCGCGTCGTCATCTTCAACGAGAACCTGTGCAAGATCGCCGAGCAGTACCTCAAGAAGGGCTCGAAGGTTTACCTCGAAGGTGCGCTGCAGACGCGCAAATGGCAGGACCAGTCCGGCGTCGACAAGTATTCGACCGAAGTCGTGCTGCAGGGTTTTCGCGGCGAGCTCACGCTGCTCGACCGCGCCGGCGGCGGCTCCGGCAGCGATTTCGGCTCCGAGGAGTCCGGCGGCGATTTCGGCTCGTCCGGCCCGAGCGCGCCGCGCAAGGTCGCGGCGGCGGCGGCGGGCGGCGGCAAGCGCGGCGACATGGACGACGAAATTCCGTTCTGACCGGCCGGCCGCATCATGCCCCGGTCGCGCCCGGCCCGTGAGCCGCCATGCGCGTTCTGGTGACGGGAGCTTACGGCCTCATCGGCTCGGCCTGCATGGCGCGGCTGCATGCGGACGGCCATGACCTCGTCGCCGCCGGGCGCGCGATCGTCGACGCGCGCCGGCGGTTTCCTTATGCGCAGTGGATCGAGGCCGATTTCATGCGATTGCGCGATGCGCAGGCGTGGCGGCCGTTGCTTGGCGGCATCGATGCAGTCGTGAATTGCGTCGGCGTGCTGCAGGACGGCGCAGGCGACGACGTGCAGCGCATCCAGTTCGACGGCACCGCGGCGCTGTTCGACGCCTGCGTGAGCGCCGGCGTCAAGCGCGTGATCCATGTTTCGGCGATCGGCGCCGAGGCGGCCGGGCCTTCCGCCTTTTCGCGCACCAAGGCCGCCGCCGAAGCGCACCTCAAGACGCTGGCGCTCGACTGGGTGATCTTGCGGCCGGCGCTGCTGCTTGCGCCCGCCGTCTATGGCGGCAGCGCGATGCTGCGCGGCATCGCCGGCTTTCCGGGATGCGTTCCGGTGATCGGCGCCGATGCGCGCGTCCAGGTGATCAGCGCCGACGACGTCGCCGAGACCGTGGCGCGAGCGCTCGCGCCCGATGCGCCGGGCAAGGTGGTGTGGGACCTGGCGCATCCGCAGGTGCACAGCGCTCGCCGAAATCGTCGTCGCCATCCGCGCCTGGCTCGGCTTCGCGCCGCGCCGCGTGCTGCGGCTGCCGGCCGCGGCCGGAAAAATCGTGGCGCGTCGTCGCCGATGCCATCGGCTGGCTGGGCTGGCGCAGCCCGGCGCGCACCACCTCGTTCGCGGCGCTCACCGCCGGCGTGGTCGGCGATCCGGCGGCCTGGATGGCAGCGACCGGGATCCGGCCGCAAAGCCTCGACGACATCCTCGCCGCGCGGCCGTCGAACGTGCAGGAGCGCTGGTTCGCGCGGCTGTATTTTCTCAAGCCGCTCGCCATTCTCGGCCTTGCCGGCACGCGCGATTTCGACCGGCCTTGCGGCGTTCGTCTCATCCGCGAAGCTCGCGGCGCTGGTGGTGCCGGGCATCTCGCTTGCCGTGTTTGCCGCGCATGTGCTGCCTGGCCTGGTCTACGGCGCCGTTGAGCTTGTCGCCGGCGTCGGCGCTGCTGGTGCACCGAACGGCGCGGCTCGCCCTCATCGCCATGCTCATTCTCGCCGCGCTGCAAACGCTGGATCATTTCGTCGCGGCCTTGATCTTTACGCTCAACCCGCTTGGCGCATTCCCATTTGATATTGCCAGTGCTGCTGGCGACGCTGTTCACCCTCGCGATCCTTGACGAGCGCTGATGGACCTCATTTTTATCCTCAAGATCGTGCACCTGCTCGGCGCCGCGGTTTTGTTCGGCACCGGCATCGGCATCGCCTTCTTCATGCTGATGGCGCATCGCACCGGCAATGCGTCGGTGATCGCCTACACGGCCCGGATCGTGGTGATCGCGGATTTCATCTTCACCGCCAGCGCCGTCGTGCTGCAGCCGATCAGCGGCTTCGCGCTGGCCTATGCGATCGGGCTGTCGCCGCTCGATGAATCGTGGATCATGGTTTCAATTGTGCCTCTATGTCCTGGTCGGCCTGTGCTGGCTGCCGGTCGTCTTCATCCAGATGCGCATGCGCGATCTGGCGCATGCCGCCGCCGTCAGCGACGCGCCGCTGCCGGACGCGTATTACCGGCTGTTCCGCATCTGGTTCGTGCTGGGCTGGCCGGCCTTCGCCGGCGTGATCGCGATTTTCGTGCTGATGACCTGGCAGCCGCACTGGTGGTGAGTTCAGCCGTGCGTTCGCAGCGGCTCGGATTCGGCCATCCGCGTCAGGGCCGCTCGCGCCAGAACATAGGTTCGGCAGTGCGGGACCGGCACGAATCCGGATCGCAGATAAAAACTTTGCGCCGGGTTGTCGGTGCGCACCGTCAGCTCGACCAGCGGGCTGCCGCGCTCGCGCGCCAGCAACGCCACCTGCGCCAGCAAGCGCGCGCGCGACGCCGCGCTGGCGATGCTCGGCATCGACGAACAGGTCTTGCAGCAGGATGGTCGGGCCGATCCAGCCGGTGACGTAGCGTTCGCTGCATGTCGCCATGCCGACGATGGCGTCGCCGATCTCGGCCACGAAAACCATAAAGCGCGCATCGGCGCCAAAACCGTCGCGCAGCCAGTCGTCGCGGCGGCGCGCACCACAAGCGTTGCGTCTTCGGCCAGCGCCAGTTGCCACTTCAGCCGCATCAGCGCCGGAATGTCCGCCGGCTGCGCGGCGCGCACGCGATAGGGGAGGGCTTGCATCGATATCTCCAAGACGGTCGCGAAATCGACGAGCTCCGAACACGGCGCGGCACAAACGTCCCGCCGGCGCGGCGCGTGTGCGCCCGCCCGGTCCGCTTCAGCCGCGCGTGCCGTCAGGCTGAAAGGTTGACGGTGATGCCGATCGTGGTCGAGCCGCTCGAGCTCGGCAGCCGCGCGTCGATGCAGTGCTGTCGCTGCCGCTGCTCGCCTGCGCATGGCCATGATGGTGATGATGCCCACCTTGAGCCTGCTGAGCGAGCGATTGCAGCGCCTGCTGCGCGCCGGAGATGTCGCCGTTCTGCAAGGCCTGGCCGATCTGGCTCAGCGCCTGACCGAACGGACTGTTGGGATTCGATCCCGGCCCTTGCCCGTTGCCCTGCAACTGCGAGAGCGACGCGAAGGCCTGCTGCGCGCCGGAGAGGTCGCCGGACTGGATCGACTTGGCGAGCTGTGTGAAGTCCTGGCGAAACTGCGCCTGCGGACTGGTTTGCGAATAGCTGGAGGAGGAAGAAACTGCCGAAACGGCCATGACACAATCTCCGGACCCGGGAGGGTCGTGGGTTGTGTCGCCCCGCGCCACACTGATTGAGCGTGGTTAACGGGCGATTAGCGCGCAGCGCTATCGCAGAAAAATATCGCGGATGCCGTCGACCACGTATTGCACGGCGAGCGCCGCGAGCAGCACGCCGAGCAGCCGCGACAGCACCACGGTGCCGGTAATGCCGAGCAGCCGCCCGATGCGTTCGGCGAGCAGGAAGACGCCGAGGCAGGCTGCCACCACCACCAGCACGACGCCGATCAGCACGCCGAGCTGGAGCGCGCGGCCATCGGCCTTGCCGGCGAGCAGCACCGTCGCCGTGATGGCGCCGGGGCCGGCCATCAGCGGGATCGCCAGCGGAAAGGCGGCGACGTTGCGCACGTGCTCCTCCAGCGCCTGTTCGGCGGTCTCGCCTTCGTGCCGGCTGCGCACGCCGAACACCATCTCGGTCGCGATCGAGAACAGCAGCAGGCCGCCGGCGATGCGGAAGGCCGAGAGCGAAATGCCGAGCTTGACGAACAGCCAGTTACCGATCAGCGCCGTGCCGATGAGAATGCATGCGGCGATGACGCAGGCGCGCAGCGCCACGCTGCGCCGCGCCCGCTGCGGCATTCCATCGGTCACCGCAAGAAAGGTCGGCGCGAGGCCGACCGGGTCGACCACGACCAGCAGCGTCAGCAGCGCCGAGACGATGTAGTCGAGCGGCATGGGCGGTCCGGGCCAGAGGATCGGCCCCGATTGTGCCAGTTCTTTGCGTTCAGCGTGAGTGAGGAATCTGGCTCAGCGGAGCCATTTCCGGTATCGCAAGGCCGTTGGCGCTCCAAGGAGCCGCAATGAGAAAAACCGTCACGGTCAACGACAGGATGCAAAAGCGGTATCGATACGAGCGCGTCGAACCGGTCGGGCGCAACTTCGATCCGGAATTCCGCCCCGAACTCACGCCGGCGGAGCTGCTCCGCCTCGGCGTGTTCGGCGGCAAGTACATGACCGACTGCAAACGTGAGTTCCCGCGCACCTGGTTCGCGCATGCAAAGCTGTCGCCCGAAGCGTTCCGACCCGTCGCTCAACTACTTCGGTGTCGGTGCCAGCCAGCCGCTCTCGGTGTGGCGGTCGAAGGGATGGATCGGCCGGGACGACCCGCGCGGCTGGTTCCAGTGGTATTGCCGGTACTACATGGGACGGCGTTTGCCGCAGGAGGATGCGCGGCAGATCAAGCGCTGGAAGGCGATGCGGCGCCACGTGCGCCAGGTCGAGCGGCACTGCGAACCGGGTGATTTCGGCTGTCGCAAGCGCCAGCGCCAGGCGCTGCTGCATTGGGCCTATGACAGCCGGAAGCTATAGCCAAACAGGCGGCCCGCCGTCGCCCTGAAGCCGGTCGGCAATGCCTTGAAATTTAAGGCAGAATTCATACATGGGAAGTGGCGTTTCGGGTGGCGTGGCGACCCTGAATCGGCTATGAAAATCACACGAGATTCGCCCAGGATTTTTGCCATTGCCCGACCAGGATGATTCCAGGCCGACGGACGACGGTCCCTCGGATATTCGCCCCGTGTCCATCACGGATGAGATGAAGCGCAGCTACCTCGATTACGCCATGAGCGTGATCGTGGCGCGCGCGCTGCCGGACGCGCGCGACGGCCTCAAGCCGGTGCACCGGCGCATCCTCTATTCGATGCACGAGCAAGGCTACGAGTGGAACAAGCCGTATCGCAAATCGGCGCGCGTCGTCGGCGACGTCATCGGCAAATACCATCCGCACGGCGACCAGGCGGTGTACGACGCGCTGGTGCGCATGGCGCAGGATTTCTCCATGCGCCTGCCGCTGATCGACGGGCAGGGCAATTTCGGCTCGGTCGACGGCGATGCGCCGGCGGCCATGCGGTACACCGAGGTGCGGCTGGAGAAGGTCGCGCAGGCGCTGGTCGACGACCTCGACAAGGACACGGTCAACTTCCAGGAGAACTACGACAATTCGGAACGCGAGCCGGTGGTGATGCCGGCGAAGTTTCCGAACCTTCTGGTCAACGGCGCCGGCGGCATCGCGGTCGGCATGGCGACCAACATCCCGCCGCACAATCTCGGCGAGGTGATCGATGCCTGCATCGCGCTGATCGACAATCCGGCGCTGTCGATCGAGGATCTGATCGGCATCGTGCCCGGGCCCGATTTCCCGACCGGCGGCATCATTCTCGGCCGCCAGGGCATCCGTTCGGCCTATCATCTCGGCCGCGGCTCCATCGTCATGCGCGGCAAGGTCGAATTCGAGACGCTGCGCGGCGAGCGCGAAGCGATCATCGTTTCCGAAATTCCCTATCAGGTGAACAAGGCCACCATGGTCGAGCGCATCGGCGAACTGGTGCGCGAGAAGAAGATCGAGGGCATTGCGGCGCTGCGCGATGAATCCGACCGCGACGGCTATCGCGTGGTGGTCGAACTGCGGCGCGACGCGGTGCCGGACGTGGTGCTCAACCAGCTCTACCGCTTCACCGCGCTGCAATCGAGCTTCGGCGCCAACATCGTGGCGCTCGACGGCGGCCGGCCGCAGGTGATGAACCTGAAGGACCTGCTGACGTGCTTCATCAATTTCCGCGAGGAAGTGATCTCGCGGCGAACCAAATTCCTGCTCAACAAGGCGCGCGACCGCGCCCACATTTTGGTCGGCCTCGCCATCGCGGTCGCCAATATCGACGAGATGATCAAGCTGATCCGCGGCTCGAAGGACGCCAACGAGGCGCGCGAGCAGTTGATGGCGCGCGACTGGCCGGCGAAGGACGTCGCCACCATGGTGACGCTGATCGACGATCCGCGCCACAAGGTGTCGGCCGCCGGCACCACCAAGCTGTCCGAAGAGCAGGCCAAGGCCATCCTCGATCTGCGGCTGCAGCGCCTGACGGCGCTCGGACGCGACGAGATCAAGGCCGAGCTCGACAAGCTGGCGGAAGAGATCGCCGATTATCTCGACATCCTGCGCTCGCGCGCGCGCATCCAGACCATCGCCAAGGAAGAGCTGCTCGCGGTCAAGAACGAGTTCGCGACGCCGCGCCGCACCGTCATCCTCGACCAGGAAGGCGAGATGGAGGACGAGGACCTGATCCAGCGCGAGGACATGGTCGTCACCGTCTCGCACGCCGGCTACGTCAAGCGCGTGCCGCTCTCGACCTATCGTGCGCAAAAGCGCGGCGGCAAGGGCCGCGCCGGGATGCAGACGCGGGAAGAGGATTTCGTCACGCGGCTGTTCGTCGCCTCGACGCATACGCCGGTGCTGTTCTTCTCCTCGCGCGGCCAGGTCTACAAGGAGAAGGTGTGGCGGCTGCCGCTGGCGGCGCCGCAGGCGCGCGGCAAGGCGCTGATCAACATCCTGCCGCTGGAGCAGGGCGAGAACATCACCACCATCATGCCGCTGCCCGAGGACGAGGCGACCTGGGACAAGCTCGACGTCATGTTCGCGACCACGCGCGGCACGGTGCGACGCAACAAGCTCTCGCGATTTCTCCGACGTGCGCCGCTCCGGCATCATCGCCATGAAGCTCGACGAGGGCGACGCCATCGTCGACGTGCAGATCTGCACCGAGACCGACGACGTGCTGCTCACCGCCGCCGGCGGCCAGTGCATCCGCTTTGCGGTCACCGACGTGCGCGTGTTCCAGGGCCGCACCTCGATGGGCGTGCGCGGCATCAACCTCGGCGACGGCGACAAGGTGATTTCGCTGTCGATCCTGCGCCACGTCGAGGCGACGGCGGACGAGCGCGCGGCCTATCTCAAGCGCGCCAACGCCGTGCGCCGCGGCCAGAACGGCGACAGCGAGGAGAACGGCGGCGGCTCCGACGCCGAAGAGGCCGAGGGCGCGATCGAGCTTGGCGAGCAGCGCTACGTCGGATGTCGGAGGCCGAGCAGTTCGTGCTGACGATCTCCGTGAAGGGCTTCGGCAAGCGCACCTCGTCCTACGAGTACCGCACCACCGGCCGCGGCGGCAAAGGCATCGTCGCCATGGCGATCACGGAAAAGAACGGCCGGCTGGTGGCGTCGTTCCCGGTCGAGGAAACGCGACCAGATCATGCTGGTCACCGACGGCGGCCAATTGATCCGCTGCCCGATCGACGGCATCCGCGTCGCGGGACGCTCGACGCAGGGCGTGATCGTGTTCAACACCGCCGACGACGAGCGCGTGGTGTCGGTCGAGCGGCTGACCGAGGAAGAGAGCGCGGAGAACGGCGAGAACGGGAACGGCGGCGCTTAGCGAACTTCGTCGTTCAATCCACCTTGATACCGGCCGCCGCAGTGACGCCCTGCCACATCGCCAGTTCGTCCTTGAGCATCGTGCGCGAATTCCTGCGGCGTGCCGGTCTTGATTTCCGCGCCCAGGTTCTCAAGCCGCGCCCGCGTCTCTGGCGCGCGCAGGCTGTCGTTGAACGCGGCGTTGAGCTTGCCAACGATGTCGGCGGCTGTCCGGGCGGGCGCAACGACGCCGAGCCAGAAATAGGCCTTCAGCTTCGGAAAGCCGGCCTCGGCCGTGGTCGGCACGTCGGGCAGCCGCTCGCTGCGTGTCGGCGTGGTGACGGCGAGCGCGCGCAGCTTGCCGGCCTGGATTTGCGGGATCACGACGGTCGAGGTGTCGGTGAACATCTGGATTTGGCCGGCCAGCAGGTCGGTGATCGCCGGATTGGTGCCGCGATAGGGCACGTGCACGATGTTGACGCCGGTCTCGAGCTTGAGCATCTCGGTGAGCAGATGCGGCGCGGTGCCGTAGCCTTGCGAGCCGAACACGATCTTGCCGGGATTGGCCTTGGCATAGGCGACAAGCTCGGCGAGCGTCTTCACCGGCACCGATGGCGCGATGCACATCACCAGCGGCGTGACGATGAGCAGGCCGACCGGCGCGAAGACCTTGAGCGGATCGTAGTCGATGCTCCTGAACACGGCCGGGCCGACCGTCAGCGGACCTGGCGGCGTGAGCAGGACGGTGTAGCCGTCGGGCTCGGCGGCTGATGACCGCCTTGGCGCCGATGCTGCCGCCGGCGCCGCCGCCGCGGTTCTCGATCACGATGCTCTGCTTGAGCGTCACGCTCAGCCGGTCCGAAACGATGCGCGCCATGGCGTCGGTCGGGCCGCCGGCGGGAAACGGCACGATCACCTTGATCGGCCGCGACGGGTAGGTCTGCGCGCGCGCACAGTTCCGACGGCGAATACCGGCGCCGCCGCCAGCGCGGTGGAGAGCAACGCTTCGCCGTGTGAGCATGTTCGTCCTCCCCGCGCGCTTGGTTTCGTCGTCACTGCGGCTTGATGCCGGCCTTCTCCACGACCTCCGCCCATTTCTTGGTTTCCGTCGGTCATGAACGTCGGTGAACTCCGCCACCGTCATGGCTTTCGGCTCGGCGCCGAGCTTGGCCAGATTGGCCTGCAGTGTCGGGCGACCTCTCGGCTTCGTTGAGCGTCGCGTTGATCTTGTCGACGATGCGCCGGCGGCGTGTGCGGCGGCGCGAGCAGGCCGGTCCACAGATAGGTCGACAGCCGCGGATAGCCGAGCTCCTTCATGGTCGGCACGTCGGGAAGCTGCGGCATGCGCGCCTCGGTCGTTACCGCGAGCGCGCGCAGCTTGCCGGCCTTCGATGTGAGGCAGCAGCACGACCGGCGTGTCGTAGATGACCTGGATCTGGCCGGCGAGGAGATCGGTGATCGCCGGCGCCGAGCCGCGATAGGGCACATGGGTCATATTGAAATCGCCGACGATCTTCGACAATTCGCCGAGCAGATGCGGCTGCGAGCCGACGCCCGCCGAGCCGAAGTTCAGCTTGCCGGGGTTGGCTTTGCCATAGGCAATGAGCTCGGCGAACGACTTCACCGGCAGGCTCGGATGTGACCGCGAGGATTTGCGGACTGATCGCGGCCAGCGCCACCGGCGTCAGCATTTTCAGCGGCTCGAAGTCGAGCGACTTGTTGATCGACGGGACTGATGGTGAGCGCGCCTGCCTGCGAGAGCAGCAGCGTGTAGCCGTCGGGATCGGAAACGCTGACTGCTTTCGCGCCAACGGTGCCGCCTGCGCCGCCGGGGCGGCTCTCGACGATGATGTTCTGTCCGAGCATCGGCGTCATCTTGTCGGCGAGCAGCCGCGCGAGGACGTCGGTCGGTCCGCCGGCCGGAAATGGAATGACGAGCTTGATCGTGCGCGTCGGATAGGTCTGCGCCGATGCGGGCGACGGCGGCGAGCCCGCAGCCTGCGGCGAGCAAGAATGCCAGGAGCGTTCGTGCGCCGGTCATGGTGTTTTTCCCGCTGTCATTTGTTTATTTCGCGTCGAGGCCTAGCGATTTCCTTGACGCTGCGCATTGCGCGCGTCCCGTGTTCAATCTACCCGCACGCCCGCGGCTTTGACCACAGCGGCCCATCGCGGCGTTTCCTCGGCGATGAGCGCAGCGAAGTCCTGCGGCGATCCGCCGCGCGGGTCGGCGCCGAGCTTGGCGAGCGTCGCCTTGGTATCCGCTGCGTTCAGGCTGTCGTTGATCGCGGCGTTGAGCTTGGCGACGATCGCAGCCGGCGTGCCGGCGGGCGCCACAAGGCCCGACCATGACACCGATACGAAGTCCGCGATAGCCGCTCTCGATCATGGTCGGCAGATCGGGAAGCTGGGCGCTTCGTGTCTTGCCTGTCGTGGCGAGGCCGCGCACCTTGCCGTCCTCGATATGGGCGATGAGCACCGATGTCGGCTCGAACGCCAGGTCGATCTGGCCCGACAGCATATCGGTGATGGCGTTGGCGGCGCCCTTGTAGGGGATGTGCACGATGTCGATGCCGGCGAACATCTTGAACATCTCGGCGGTGAGGTGCGGCAGCGCTCCGGTCGGCGCGCCGTAGTTGAGCTTGCCGGGATGCGCCTTGGCGTAGGCGACGAGCTCGGCAACATTTTTCACGGGCAGCGAAGGGGCGACGGCCAGCGCGAACGGCACGCTTGATATCAGCGCGATCGGCTCGAAGCTCTTGGCCGGGTCGTAGCCGATGTTCTTGTAGAGCGCGGTTGCCGCCGCGAGCGTCGTCGATGAGCCGAGCAGAAGCGTATAGCCGTCGGGCGCGGCGCCGGCCGCGAATTTTGCGCCGATGGTGCCGCCTGCGCCCGGCCGGTTGTCGACGATGACCTGTCCGACGCTCGCGGACAATTGCTGCGCCACGAAGCGCGCCATGACGTCGACCGGGCCGCCTGGCGGGAACGGCGTGATCAGCTTGATCGGCTTGTCCGGATAGGATTGCGCCGCGGCCGGCCCCGCGAGGCCGAGCGCAAGCGAGGCGGCGAGCATGGCCAGGCGGATCATGGCGTCTCCCTTGGCGCGTCTCTCTTGGCGCACGTTATTTCAATCGCCGGAGTGGGCGCCGGTCAGCGTCACCATGGCGCTCCATTTGCGGCTTTCGGCGGCGATGAAGGCGCCGAAATGCTCCGGCGTATTCAGGTTGAGGAATGGCGCCGAGCAGCTTGAGCCGCTGCAACAATGTCGGGTCCTTGAGCCCATCGACGATGGCGCGGTTGAGCCGCACGATGATGTCCTTCGGCGTTCCGGCCGGCGCCACGACGCCCTGCCACGAACTGGCGATGAAATCCGGCACGCCGCTCTCGGCCATGGTCGGGACGTCCGGCAATTCCGGCAGCCGCTGCGGCTGCGCGACGGCGAGCGCGCGCACGGTGCCTTCGCGCAAATGGCCATACAGCACCGAGGTGGTCTCGAAGCCGCCGTGAATTTGGCCGCCGACGAGATCGGTCATCACCATCGCGGCGCCCTTGTAGGGCACCAGCAGGATGTCGGCCTGGGTCTTGGCCTTGAACAGCGCGATCAGCATGTAGGGCGGCGCCGCGTTGGCGGCGCCGAAGGCGAGCTTGTGCGGATTGGATTTGGCATAGGCGAGCAGTTCCGGCACCGTCTTCACCGGCAGCTTCGGCGAGACGATCATGACGTAGGGGACGGTGGCGAAATTGCTGACCGGCGCAAAACTTTTTACCGGGTCGTAATCCGCGCTCTTGTAGAGCGCCGGTCCGATGGCGAGCGCCGCGGCGCCGCCGAGCAGCAGCGTGTAGCCGTCAGGCTCGGCCGTCGCGACCATTTTGCCGGCGAGCGTCGAGCCGGCGCCTGCACGGTTCTCGACCACGACCTGCCCGAGATTCGTCGACAGCGATTGCGCCACCAGCCGGCCGAGAACGTCGGCCGGGCCGCCCGGCGGGACCGGCACGATCAGCTTGATCGGCCGGTTGGGGTAGGGCTCTTGCGCGACGGCGGTATTTGCGGCCGCAATGGCGACCGCGATTGCGAAAACGACACGTTTGCTGATCATAGAAAGATTATTCCAGCTGCTCCGGCGCAAATCGCTCAGCGCGTTTCCGCCGCCTCCAGGATTTTCACGATGTCCGCATAGCGGCGGGCGCGCGCGTGGCCGAGCGCTGTCGTGCCCTGGCGATCGGCGATATCGACGTTGGCGCCGGCCTTGACCAGCGCATCGACCGTGGCGACGTGATTGGCGTCGCCGCTGCCGAGCACGATCGCCTCCATCAAGGCGGTCCAGCCCAGGCTGTTGACCAGGTCGAGCGGCGCCTTGGCGGCGATCAGCGCGCGCACAACCTCGACATAGCCGCGGTGCGCAGCGGCGATGAGCGCGGTGCCGTTGTAGGGACTGGTGATGGTTTTCGGATCGGCGCCGCTGTCGAGCGCGATCTTGAGCATTTCAACATCGTTGTTTGCGGCGGCGATGGTCAATATGTCGTAGCGCTGGGAATCGAGCGCATTCACATTGGCGCCGAGGCGGATGAGCGCGCGCGCCGCGGCGTGCTGATGCTGGAACGCGGCGACAATGAGCGGCGTGCGGCTGTTGGAGTCCTGCAGGTCGACTTTTTCGCCGCCTGCGGTCAGGCGCTCGATCTCCGCAACGTCGCCCTTGGCGGCTGCCGCGTGCAGCCCGGCATAGATGCGCAAGTCCTCCGCGCTCGGTGGCGTTTGCCCAGACGACGACTGCGGGGCAAGCCAGGCGAGCAGGGTGGCGAGCGCGGCGCAGGCAATGAGAACGCATCGCCTCATCATGGCCGGTCCCGGCGCAGCGGTGCGAGAGCGCACCGCCTGCCGAGACTAGCACGACCGCTGGCCGGTTTCGATTTGTGACAATTCAGCGCGCGGCGAGCATCGAGCCCAGCGTGGCCGGCCGATCGATCGAAACCTGCCGCACTTCGTGCGCCTGGCCTTTGACCGCATGCTGGTCGCGCAGGCAGCCGCGCTCGAAGTATGGCCACGCCTTTTGCGAGCAGGCGACGCCGAGCGGCCGGATGTCGAGCCGGTCGCCCTTCACCACCGGTGCGGGCGTGCCCGCTTCGACCCGTGGCGAGAGGCTTGGGAATGCGATGAAGGCAGCCGCCGCGAATGCCGCAACAGCAATGGCT
This sequence comes from uncultured Alphaproteobacteria bacterium, assembly GCA_963730645.1. Classification (GTDB taxonomy): domain Bacteria; phylum Pseudomonadota; class Alphaproteobacteria; order Rhizobiales; family Xanthobacteraceae; genus BOG-931. Next base: position 526,991 of record CAVSSN010000002.1, read on the forward strand.
GAAATGGTCTTCAACATGACGCCAACCCCTGTTTCCGCGCCCTTGCCACTCTCATGGAGCGGCCGTTTTTTGCGTTCTTGTCGGGCTTTGAATGGACCAAGGTTAGACGGGCCAGCGCGGAGGCCTCGGTGATGGGCATCACAGATTGGCGGATTCGGCATTATATTATTGATAAGGCATGTAAATTTATCAAAAATCCCGGCGTTGCAGTACGCCATAAAACGCCACTGCAGCCAAAGCTGGGAATTCGATCCGCGATGTCGTCAGACCAGCAATCCCAGCCGCTGCAAGTCGCGATGCGACGTGCGCATGAAATCCATCAACACCTGCTCCTGGAATTTCTGCAGGGCAGGGTCGCTGAAAAGCTTGAGGCTGCTTTCGATCCGCTGCGGGCCGAACAGGACGGATTCATTGAGGGTGATTGCGCCAGGCTCCGTCGATGTCGCGTGCAGGACCAGGCTGTCTCCAAGTGCGGTGGCCTTGGCCGGCAACAGTTTGCCATGCACGTTCCACTGGTTCGCCGACAGCACCGTCGGCAGGCTGCGTTTGCGGACAATGACGTTGAAGGCATTCTGTTCGAACACGGTATGTTCGGGAAAATTGGCGGTGATCTCAAACCACGCGTCGAGAAACGCCTGCGACCGACAGGCGACAAAGCCGGTGTTGAAATACGGGTCCGACAGGGCGATTCCCTCGGCCTTCACCGCTTCGACAAACGGCGCCATCGGCAAGCCTGACGCGATGAAGTTTCCGATCGTGCCGCAGGAATCGATGGATGCGGCAGCTTCGCTGCGCTCGCTTTCCATCTGGCGCAGCACGCGCTTGATGCCCTCTCCGACCGGCCCGACCGCAATCATGTCGCTGTCGAGCCAGATCAGCGTCGTCCAGGACACGCTGCGGGCGTATTCGCCCATCGCGCCCTTGTAGTAATGCTGATGGCGGCCCTGCGCGAGGTCGTTAGGCCGGCGCAGCACGGTACAGATGCTGTCGAGGAATTTCCGCTGCGCGCGCTCGAGGCCGAAATCGAGAAAATAGACCGGCAGACGCGGCGCCCATTTCTTCAGGGAATGCACCAGCATGCAGCCCATGAGGAAATAGGCCTTGTCGCCGCCCGTCACCAGAATTGTGCGTTCCATGCAAACCTCGGGCGCCACGCGGTACCGGCGGGCGCGCGCCGCCGGTACCTTGTGTTGCCATGTTTTGCAGGCGAACACGGGCGCGGCAAGGCCCGCAGTGGGCTGCCGCGCTGCTCTGTAAGGCGGACGTCAGCGCTGGAAAAACGGTTGCTGGCCGAAAGGCGTTTCGCGAGGCACAACGAACGTGCGTGAGGCAGCGCCGCCATCATCGCCGAACGCCATCACGCTGCGGGAGGTGTCGTTCCACCGGCGATCTGCAGTCGCGGCGCCTTGACCGGGAGTGAGCTCGATCGGCCCGGCGACGCGAGACTGCGAATGGCGCGAATACCGGGCTTCGCCGTGCGCAAATTTGCGTGCGAAATGCACGGTCACGGCGCGGCGAGCAGTTCGATTCTTCATGCTTGCCGGCGATTGCGCCGTCGGTTGGGCTGCCGGACTTTGCGTGGCGGCGGTTTGGGCGCGGCGCGACGTTCGCCGCGATGATTGCTGCATTGGGCTGCGGCGCGGTGCGAGCTGCTTTGACGTTGGCCGGGCCGCTCGCCGTAACCGTCTTGAGGGTCCGGGGCACATTCTGGTCGGTTGAAAGCAGGCGGACTTGCCGCGCCGGGCCGGTTCCCGCTTTCAGGCATGAGGCGTCGAGATAGGGCCAGGTTTGCTGGTCGCAGGGTCGTAGCCGGGGTCACGGCGGAAGCAGGGATTTCCTGTACCGCTGCGGTTGTCGGCCCCTGCGCCGGAGGCCACGCCGCGACCGCGACGCCTGCACCGAGCGCTGCGCCGCCGATAAGGCCGGCGAATCGCCACGAATTTAGTGCCCGCAAAGGTACGAATGCCAATGATGGCGTGCTGCACACGCTGCCGCGTCGACATGGAATGCTCTCCATTGAGGTCAATTCAAACCCCCCGACGCGTGCACAAGTCCCACCGGCGAGGAAACGCCGGAACCGGCCTTGCGGTTCCTGCAACCCCGGGCTAGACCGCCGCGATGCCCCGCATTGCCCTCTATGCAGGGTCTTTCGACCCGGTCACCAACGGCCATCTCGACGTGGTGCGCAGCGCCGCGCGGCTCGCCGACAGGCTGGTGCTCGCCATCGGCGTGCATCCGGGCAAGGCGCCGCTGTTCTCGCCCGAGGATCGCCTGGTCATGCTGGAGGAGACCTGCGGGCCGCTGGTGCGCGCCGCCGGCTGCGAATTCGCCAGCGTGACGTTCGCCGATCTCGTCGTGGCGGCTGCGCGCCGGACCGGCGCAACCATGCTGATCCGCGGCCTGCGCGACGCCACCGATTTCGACTACGAGATGCAGATGGCAGGCATGAACGGCGCCATGGCGCCCGACATCCAGACCGTATTCCTGCCGGCGTCCGCCGCCGTCCGCCCGATCACCGCCACTTTGGTGCGGCAGATCGCGGGCATGGGCGGCGACGTATCGGCCTTCGTGCCGGGCTCGGTCGCCGCCCGGCTGAAGCAGAAATTCGCCAAACCCTGATCCCCAAACCCTGCCCAAGGACCTGATCCGAGGAGAATTCATGATCCGCCTGCTTGCCCTGTTTGCCGTGCTCGTGTGCGCCGCGCCCGCATTTGCCCAGCCATTGCCGGCCGGGCTCGATCCGCAGAACACGCTGATCATCACCACGAATGTCGGCCGCATCGTCATCAAGCTGCGCACCGACCTCGCGCCGAAGCATGCCGAGCGGCTCAAGCAGCTCGCGCGCGACCATTTCTACGACAACGTGCCGTTCCACCGCGTCATCGGCGGCTTCATGGCGCAGACCGGCGACGGCCAGAATAAAAATGGCACCGGCGGTTCGAAATATCCCGACCTGTCGGCTGAGTTTTCGAAGGTGCCGTTCACGCGCGGCGTCGTCGGCATGGCGCGCAAGGGCGAGCCCAATTCCGCCAACGCGCAGTTCTTCATCATGTTCGCCGAGGGCTCGTTCCTCAACGGCAAGTACACCGTCATCGGCGAAGTGGTGCAGGGCATGGACGTGGTCGACAAGCTCAAGAAGGGCGAGCCGCCGGCCAATCCCGACAAGATGGTCCGCGTGCAGGTCGCGGCAGACGTGAAGTAGTGAGGTCAGCGTGCGGCCGCTTCATGCACTCATAGGTCTCGCCGCCTTGGTCGCGGCAAGCGATGCGTGGGTGCGGCCGAGGCTTCGGCGCAACTGAACCTGCCTCCGGCCCGCTCGCCCTGCAGCATCTTGAGCGGGCGGCCGTGTCATCCGTCGTTCTGCGGCCTCAGTTCATGGCGGGCCATGTTTTCCGCAATATCTGCCGCCGATCGGTCAGGACTTGCGGCTGACCATCGAAAGCACCGACGACAACGATCCGGCGGCGAAACCGGACACCAGCGCCGATGCAAAGCCTGACCAGGACAAAGACCAGGCCCACGATCTCGATTCCATCAGCGACATGTACGCGGCGCTGCGCGCCTGCTGGGTGCCGCCGCCCAAGGACGAGGCGCGCCACGGCATGCAGTATTCGGTGCGCTTCAGCTTCAAGCGCGACGGCGCCATCATCGCCACGCCGCGGGTGACCTATGCGAGCCACGATGCGCCGCCGGAGGTTCGCGACATCTATCGCGACGCCGTCAACGCGGCGCTCGATCGCTGCACGCCGCTGCATTTCACCACGGGCATGGGCGGCGCCGTCGCCGGCCGCCCGATCGCCATCCGCTTCGTCGACAACCGAACCATCGAAAACCCAAACGACAACACAAGAGGGGCGCAATGACTGCCAGTCCTGACGACACCTTGATCCTGGAAACCACCAAAGGCCGGGTGGTCATCGCCATGCGTCCCGATCTCGCGCCCGGCCATGTCGCGCGCATCAAGGAGCTGGTGCGCAAGGGCTTTTACGACGGCATCGTTTTCCATCGCGTCATCGACGGCTTCATGGCGCAGACCGGCTGCCCGCAGGGCACCGGCACCGGCGGCTCCGGCCAGAAGCTCAAGGCCGAGTTCAACAAGGAGCCGCATGTGCGCGGCACCGTGTCGATGGCGCGGGCGCAGAATCCGGATTCCGGCGACAGCCAGTTTTTCATCTGCTTCGACGACGCGCGTTTCCTCGACAACCAGTACACCGCCTGGGGCAACGTCACCGAGGGCATGGACAACGTCGACAAGATCAAGCGCGGCGAGCCGGTGCAGAACCCCGACAAGATCGTCTCCGCCAAGATGGCGGCGGACGCCTAGGCGCTTCGCATCGGACTATTTCGCCGCCAGATACGGCTCGATCCGCAGCATCACCTGCGCGGGCGATATGCGCGCTCATGCCGTCGGGCGATGGCCCGCGCCGTCGTCCGGCTGCAGTGCGTGGATGAACTTCGAATAGGTCAGAACCGGCGTCGAGCCGAACAGGGCGAATGCCGGAATGCCGGCGGCGACGGCGAGATTCATCGGGCCGGAATCGGTGCCGACGAACAGGTCGGCATGACGCAGCAGCGCCGCCGCTTCGACGATCGAGAGATCGCACGCATTCACCGCCGTCGCGCCGGCGCTGCGATCGATCAGGCTTTGAGCGCGCGGCGCGTTGTCCGGCGCCGCCGATCAGAAAAACGGTGCCCTGCGTCCGCCGGCGCAATGAATCGATGAAACGCGACCAGTGCGCGTCGGGCCAATCCTTGCTCGGGTGCGAGGCGCCGAGCCCGAGCACGATCCACGGGCGCGGCAGCGCCGCGATATTTTTCGGCCATGGCCGCGAGCAGATGCCGCGCGGCAGGTGAAGCTGCGGCTCGGTCGAGGGCAGCGGGACATTCTGCGTTTCCATGAGCGCGCGCAGCCAATCGATCGGCTGGTCGTGGAAATGGCTCCTGGTCGATGCCGGCATTGGTGATGAACGCCCGCTGCGGCCCGAGGCCGAGCCCGATGCGCTCCGGAATTCCCGCAAGCCGCGCGGCGAGCGCCGGCCGCATGGTGCGGTCGAGAATCCACAGCGTTTTGAAGCGGCAGCGTCGCAACAGGCGCGACAAGCTCGCACGAGATGCAGGCCGCGCCGGAATTCCGAGCCGCCGTGCTCGAAATAGATCGTCTTCGGCGACGCAGGGCTCCGCCTGCAACAGCTCCGCCGCGTGGGTCGACGGCAACGTCAGGAACGTCACCGACGCCGCCCGGCGCCGCCGCCGCGATGGCGCGGATGAACGGCAGGTGCCAGATGACGTCGCCGATGCCCTGCTTGACCTGGATGATGCCGGTGGGGGTCACATTGATTGCGGCGCCAAAGGTTGCGATATGCCGGTTCTAGACCATGATCCGGTTCAATTGAATGCGCACGGACCTGTTCGATTTCGCCCTGCCGCCCGACCGCATCGCGCTGCGGCCGGTGTCGCCGCGCGATGCGGCGCGGCTGCTGGTGGTGCGGCCGGGCGAGGCGGCGGAGCTTGAAGACCGCAGCGTGCGCGACCTGCCGGCGCTGCTGCGGCCCGGCGATGCGCTCGTCGTCAACGACACCAAAGTGATCCCGGCGAGCCTGCATGGCCGCCGCATCGGCCGCGGCGATGCCGAGCCGGCCATCGAGGCGACGCTGATCAAACGGCTCGATGGCTCGCGCTGGCTTGCGCTGGCGAAGCCGGGCAAGCGGCTCGCGCCCGGCGACGTGGTGCGCTTCGGCACCGAGGGCAAGGTCTGCTTCCTCGGCCAGCTCGACGCGACCGTCGAAGCAAAAGGCGAGGGCGGCGAGGTGACGTTGGCCTTCTCGTTCCACGGCCCGGTGCTCGACGAGGCGTTGGCCGAGCGCGGCGACATGCCGTTGCCGCCCTACATCGCGTCGCGCCGCGACGCGGACGAGCAGGACCGCTCCGATTACCAGACCATGTTCGCGCACGATGAGGGCTCGGTCGCGGCGCCGACCGCGGGGCTGCATTTCACCGATGACGCTGATGAGCGCGCTGACCGAGCGCGGCATCGCCGTGCACACGCGTCACGCTGCATGTCGGGCCGGGCACCTTTCTGCCGGTGAAGGCCGATGACACCGTCCGGCCACGTCATGCATGCCGGAATGGGGCAGCGTCAGCGCCGAGACGGCGGCCGCGCTCAATGCGGTGCGCCGCGCCGGCGGGCGCATCGTGGCGGTCGGCTCGACCGCGCTGCGGCTGATCGAAAGCGCGGCGGCGCCAGACGGGACGCTCGCGGCCTTTTCCGGCGAGACCGCGCTGTTCATCACGCCGGGCTATCGCTTCAAGGCCGCCGACGTGATGATGACCAACTTTCATCTGCCGCGCTCGACGCTGTTCATGCTGGTCGCGGCGTTCTGCGGCCTCGACGTGATGCAGCGCGCCTATGCGCACGCGATCGCGGCAGGCTACCGCTTCTACTCCTATGGCGACGCCTGCCTGCTGTTCCGGACGCGCTAGCCGTCATGCCCGATCCATTTTCCTTCCGCCTCATCGCCACCGACGGCGCGGCGCGCCGCGGCGAAATCATCACGCCGCACGGCGTCGTGCGCACGCCGGCGTTCATGCCGGTCGGCACGCAGGCGGCGATCAAGGGCGTGCATCACGACGACGTGCGCGCGTCGGGCGCCGACATCATGCTCGGCAATACCTATCACCTGATGCTGCGGCCGGGGGCGGAGCGCATCGCCGCGCTTGGTGGACTGCACACATTCATGAACTGGCCGTACCCGATCCTGACGGATTCCGGCGGCTTCCAGGTGATGTCGCTGTCCGCTCTGCGCAAGGTGGACGACAAGGGCGTCACGTTCCGTTCGCATCTCGACGGCGCGATGGTGGAATTGACGCCGGAGCGCGCCATCGCGGTGCAGACCTTGCTCGGCTCCGACATCGCCATGCAGCTCGACGAATGCGTCGAGCTTCCTGCCGAGCGCGCCGCGATCGAGCGCGCGATGAATTTGTCGCTGCGCTGGGCCGAGCGCTGCAAGCGCGCGTTCGAGGGCGCGCGCGCCGGCCGGGCGCTGTTCGGCATCGTGCAAGGCGGTGACGATGAGAGACTTCGCGCCGAAAGCGCGCGCGCGCTGATCGATATCGGCTTTGACGGTTATGCCATCGGCGGCCTCGCCGTCGGCGAGACGCAAGCGGTGATGCTCGGCGTCATCGACGCGACCGCGCCGATGCTGCCGGCGGACCGGCCGCGCTACCTCATGGGCGTCGGCACGCCGGAAGACCTGCTTGAGGCGGTGGCGCGCGGCATCGACATGTTCGACTGCGTGATGCCCACGCGCAATGGCCGCCACGGCCTCGCCTTCACGCGGTTCGGCCCGATCAACATCAGGAATGCGCGCCACGCCGACGATCCGCGTCCGCTCGATGCGCGAAAGCCGTTGTCCCGCGGCGCGCGACTATTCGCGCGCCTATCTGCATCACCTGTTCAAGGCGGGCGAGAGTGCTCGGCGGCACGCTGTTGTCGGTGAACAATCTTTTCTACTATCAGGACCTCATGGACGGCGCGCGAGCCGCCATCGCGGCCGGCCGGTTTGGCGAATATCGCGATGAAACCAGGCGCGGCTGGCAGGCGCGAGATGATCTTCAATCCTGAATGCGCGGGCGTTGCCGAGGTGCCGGTTGCAGACCGACGTGTTTGATCTTCTCGGCGACCACATGGCGGACCCGAGCAGCCAGTGGAGCGTCGGCACATTCGGCGCGATCGCCGAGTTCATGCGCGATGGCGCTGAGCCTGTGACGCTGAAGTGCGACCGGACCAGCGTGTCGGCCATCACGGCGCGCGGCGCGATCCGCATCGAGCGCTGCCCGCGACCTGCGCCCGGTCGGCCTCGAGTTTTCCGCCGGCGCCGGCTGGAGCCAGCGTGTGGCGCTTTGCCTGCCGGTCGGGCAATGCGCCATGAATCGGCGCACGGCGCTCACGGAGCTTGGCCCGGACACGGAGGCTTTGCGCGAGCAGGACCGCAGCGCGATCCTGTTCGACCTTGGTCTCGATGCATTGCAGATCGATGCCGCCGTGCGCATCGCCGATCCGGCGATCGTTGCGCGGTTGCGTGAGCACACCGGACGGTCGCTGTTCGAGCCGGAAAATCCGGCCATGGGATTTATCCTCGATGCCAATCCGCACCGCGTCTTCATCGCCCGGATCGGTCGTGTCGAGGTGTTCCAGCCGATTCCGCCGCCGGACGGCGAAAGCCCGCAAGGCCCGCATACCCACGTGCTGGCCAAATTGCTGAAGCTCAAACGCACCCACGCGGCCACCGAACTGATACCGAAGGGTTGGGTGCCGGCCGGCTATCTCTATCCCGCCAATCCGCTCAAGGACGCCGATGGCCGCGACCGGCCGTTCGATCGCGCGCACCACGAGGCGTTTCAAGCGATCATGCGGGCATTCGGCGATCCCGGATGGATGGGCCTCAAGGATCGCGTGGCGGCGGCCGTTGCGGCCGGGCCAGGTTCCATTCGAACTCCCGGCGCGGAACCGCTTCGCACGCCTGTGCGTGCGCGTGGCGTTGAGCCAGATCGAAGCCTCCGGCGCGCCGGCGCGCTCGCTTCCGGCCTGGGTTGCGACCTTTGGCAACACGCGCCATGGAGCGGCAGTATAGCCCTCGACGCGGTTGCACCGACGGCGCAAAATGCCGAGGATTCAGTAAATGGCGTCCATGACGCCAGCTTTACGAGGGAAACCCCATGACCGTCAGTCTCAAGGTCAACGGCAAGACACGCGAGGTTCCGGCCGAGCCGGACACGCCGCTGCTTTACGTGCTGCGCAACGATCTGGAGCTCAACGGCGCAAAATTCGGCTGCGGGCTGTCGCAGTGCGGCGCCTGCACGGTGCTGGTCGATGGCGTGGCGACGCGCTCCTGCGTCACCAAGATCGGCAGCATCGGCCAATCCGAGATCACGACGATCGAAGGCCTCGGCACCATCGACAAGCCCGATCCGCTGCAGCACGCCTTCATGGACGAGCAGGCGGCGCAGTGCGGCTACTGCATCAACGGCATGATCATGACGGCGAAGGCATTGCTCAACCGCATGCCGCACCCGAAGGAAGCGGACGTGCGCGCCGAGCTTGCCGGCAACCTGTGCCGCTGCGGCACCCATGGCCGCATCATCCGCGCCGTCTTGCGCGCCGCCGAAGCGAACGGGAGGACCTGATCATGAACGCTCCCATGCTCAATCGTCGCGAATTCACCGCCGGCCTCGGCGCCATCGTCGTCTCCTTCAGTCTCGCGCCCGAATTGGCGGCGCAGCAGCCGGCGAAGTTGCCCGGCAGCCTGCAACACCAATCGCATGCTCGACGCCTGGCTTCGCATCAACGCCGACGGCACCGCGACGGTGTTCACCGGCAAGGTCGAACTCGGGCAGGGCATTTTGACCTCGCTGGCGCAGATCGCGGCGGAGGAACTCGATCTGCCCTACGAGCGCATCGAGATGATCTCGGGCGACACGGCACGTACGCCGGATGAAGGCCATACCTCGGGAAGCTTCTCGATCGAAAACAGCGGCACGGCTTTGCGCATGGCCGGCGCCGAGGCGCGCGCATTGCTCCTGGAGCAGGCGGCGACGCGCCTCAAGACGACCGCCGACACGCTCAAGGTGGCGGACGGCGTCATCACCGCGCCGGACGGCCGCAAGGCGACCTATGGCGAGATCGCGGGCGCGGTCGATCTGCACCGCGAGGCGACCGCGAAAGTGGCGCCGAAGCCGCCGGCCGCGCACAAGATCGTCGGACAATCGATCGCACGGCGCGACATTCCGGCCAAGGTCACCGGCGGCGCCGCCTATGTGCAGGATATCCGCCTGCCGGGCATGGTGCACGGGCGCGTGGTGCGGCCGCAGCGCCGCAACGCCAAGCTCGAAAGTTTCGACGAGGCCAAGGTGAAGGCGCTGCCGGGCGTGATCGCCGTCGTGCGCGACGGCAGTTTCCTCGGCGTCGTCGCCGAGCGCGAGGAGCAGGCGATCAAGGCGCGCACGGTGTTGGCCGAAAGCGCCAGGTGGTCTGGCGGTGCCGACCTGCCGGATTTCTCGAAGCTCTCCGAATTTCTGCAGAAGACGCCGTCGAAAGAAGTGATCTCGAACGAGAAGAAGGGCGCCGTGCCTGACGGGGCGCGCGTCGTCGAGGCGATCTACACCAAGCCCTATGTCATGCACGGCGCGATCGGGCCGTCGTGCGCGCTCGCCGAACTCAAGGACGGCAAGCTGACGGTGTGGTCGCACACGCAGGGCGTATTCCCGCAGCGCCACGATTTGGCCAAGGCGTTGAAGATGGACATCGCGGCCATCCACTGCATTCATGGCGAAGGCGCCGGCTGCTACGGCCATAACGGGCACGACGACGTGGCGCTCGACGCCGCGCTGATGGCGCGCGCGGTCCAGGGCCGTCCGGTGCGCGTGCAATGGATGCGCGACGACGAGCACGCCTGGGAGCCTTATGGCGCCGCCATGGTGATGCACGCCAAGGCCGCCATTCACGACGGCCGCATCGTCGACTGGAACTATGAGATGTGGAGCAACACCCACGCCATGCGGCCGGGCGAACCGAAGGGCACGAATTTGCTCGGCGCCTGGTCCATGGCCGAACCGCAGGAGATGTCGCCGCCGCGGCTCATCCCGCAGCCGTCCGGCGGCGGCGACCGCAACGCGGTGCCGACCTATGACTTCCCGAGCCAGAAGATCGTGCAGCATTTCATCCCGGAAATGCCGCTGCGGGTGTCATCGCTGCGCACGCTCGGCGGCTACGCCAATGTGTTCGCGTCGGAGTCGTTCTTCGACGAAGTTGCGCAGGCCGCGGGCGCCGATCCGGTCGAATTCCGGCTGGCGCATATGAAGGATCCGCGCGCACGCGCGGTGATCGAGGCCGTCGCCAAGAAGGCCAACTGGAAGGCGGGCGAGAAAGGCGACGGCAAGCGCGGACGCGGCTTCGCGTATGCGAAGTACAAGAACCTCGCGACCTATGTGGCGGTCGTGGCCGAGGTCGAGGTCGACCGCGACAGCGGCAAGATCAGCGTGCCGCGCGTCTATGCGGCGGCGGACGCCGGTCTGATCGTCAACCCCGACGGGCTGAGCAACCAGATCGAGGGCGGCGTCATCCAGTCGACAAGCTGGACGCTGCACGAGGCGGTCATGTTCGACAACAACGGCATTACCTCGCGCGACTGGTCGAGCTATCCGATCCTGACCATGCCGGAGGCGCCGCATGTCGAAACCGTGCTGATCAACCGGCCGACCGAGAAATCGCTCGGCGCGGGGGAGGCCTCGCAAGGGCCGGCCGCCGCCGCGATCGCCAACGCCTTCGCGCACGCGACCGGCAAGCGCCTGCGCGACCTGCCGCTCGACCCGGCGAAGGTCAAGGCGGTGCTGGCCTAGTCTGGTTGCGATGCAAGACTTGAACGGACGGTGACGTTGCCGCGTCACCGTCCGAGTTTGTCCTGGGTGCATTGCCTGCGTGCATTTTATCCTGGGCGCATGATGATCGCGCCCACAAGAAGACTTGAGAACAGGAGCTGAAATCGATGACGCAGACGAAAATAGCGATGACGGTGATGGCGCGGACATGCGCCGGGCTTCTGGCAATCGCCGCGTTCGGCGCGGCGCTCGCGGTTGGGCCCGCATGGGCGCAGGCGAAATATCCCGACCGCCCGGTGCGCATGATCTTGCCGTTCGGTGCGGGCGGCGTCGCCGACGTCAGCTCGCGGCTGATCGCCGAGAAGCTCGGCGACAAGCTTGGCCAGCGCATCGTGATCGAAAACATGCCGGGGGCCGGCGGGATCGCGGCGGCGCGCGCGGCGCTCGGCGGCGGCAATGACGGCTATACGCTGTTCCTGATGACCAACGGCACCTCGACCGCCGTGCCTCTGTTCAAGAGCTTGCCGTTCGATCCGGTGAAGGACTTCGTGCCGATCTCAGCGATGGGCTATTTCGACCTTGTATTCGCCACCAACGGCGGCTCGCCCTACAAGACGCTGGCGGACTGGATGAAGGCGGCGCGCGACAAACCGGGCACGCTCAATGTCGGCACCATCAATGTCGGCGGCACGCAGAATCTGACTGCCCACCTGTTCAAGTCGATGGCTGGCATCAATTTCGAGATTGTGCCGTTCCGCACGAGCCCCGATGTCGTGGTCTCGCTGCTGCGCAACGACCTGCAGATGGACATCGATTTCTATGCGGCCCTCAAACCCGGATTGTCGGATGGCAAGCTGCGCCCGATCGCCGTCACCGGCACCAAGCGCTCGCCGCTGTTGCCGGACGTGCCGACCGTGCAGGAAGCGGGAATCGCGAACTTTGAGGTGGTGGCATGGAATGGGCTCTACGCACCGAAGGGCACACCGCAACCGGTGCTCGATACGCTCAATCGCGCCCTGCACGAAGTCCTCGCCGAACCCGAGCTGAAGCAGCGAGCGCTCGATCTCGGCATTGAACTCAAGGCCTCGACGCCTGCCGAGATCGATGCGCGGCTGCGCGGCGACATCGATAAGTGGGGCAAGGTCATCACCGCCGCCGGCATTCCCAAACAGTAGCAAAACGGCGATGATGGCTGCGTGCCAGCAAGAACAAGGGGATGACGATGCCCAAACCTGGAGCGCAGAAGCCCGGAGCGCCGAGGCCTGGACTGATCGTGGCGCCGCTGACGCCGTTCACGGCGGACCTCAAGGTCGATGAGAAGCTTCTCAAGCGCCAGATCGACTACGTGGTGCGCGATTGCAAGGCGACCATGGTGGTCGCGGCGGGCGTCGAGACGCAGGAATACACCTATCTCAGCCTCGCCGAGCGCAAGGCGCTGATCCGCAGCACCATCGAGCACGTCGACGGCCGTGTGCCGGTCATGGTCGGCATCAGCCATGCCTCGTTCAAGACCGCGATCGAGCTGGCGCATGACGCGGAAAAGCTCGGCGCCGAGGCGGTGCAGCTTCTCGCGCCGCTGCGGCCGTTCGCGGGGCCGCCGACGCAGGCCGATCTCATCGCCTATTTCGAGGCCATCGGGCGCGAGACCAAGCTGCCGATCACGCTCTATCTCAATCCCGGGCCGGGCGCCGACGTTTCCATTCCCGACACCATCGCACTCGCGAAGCTGCCTCAGGTTCAACTGATCAAGGAAAGCTCGCGCGACCTCGCGCGGGTGTCACGGCTGATCGTCGAGATCGACCGCGCCGGCCACGCCAAATATTTCACCACCATGCAGATGCTGCTGGCGACGCTGGAACTCGGCGGCTCAGGCGCCACCATGCCGCCTCCGGGTTCGGAGATCGCGCGCCACGTCATCGATGCGTTCGTCGCCAAGGATTATGCGAAGGCCGCAGAATTGCAGCTCCAGTTCGCGCTGTTTCCCTCGAAGTGGATGCACCGCGGCCTCGCGCCGGCGATGAAGGCGGCAATGAATTTGATCGGCGTTGCGGTCGGCGAGCCTTATCCGCCCTATGCGCCCGTTCCGCGCGAAGAGATGGCTGCGCTCGAAGCACTGTTGAAGACGACCGTGCTCGGGCCGCGCTTCAAGGCCAAGGCGGCGGCGTAATGGCGAAGTGGCGTGAACTGCACCATGCCTCCGCAATTCCATTCATTGTCATGCCCCGCGAAGGCGGGGCATCCAGTAAACGCAAGCTCGAAGTGAATCGTCGACGTCGGCGATTACTGGATCATCCGCCTTCGCGGATGATGACAATTCAGGAATTTCTTGGCCGATCATTGCACTCGTTTCATCGTTGTTGATTTCGTTCCCGGCGCACGCGCAGACGCCGGCGGAATTCTACAAGGGCAAGATCGTCGAGCTCGATATCGGCTACAGCGTCGGCGGCGCCTACGACGGCTACGCCCGCATGCTGGCGCGGCACATGGGCAAGTACATTCCGGGCAATCCGACCATCGTGCCGAAAAATATGACCGGCGCGGGCAGCCTGCGGCTGGCAAATTATCTCTACAACGCCGCGCCGAAGGACGGCACCGTGTTCGGCACCATCGGCCGCGGCACCGGTTTCGATCCGCTGCTCGGCCAGAAGGGCGCGCAGTTCGACGCCGGCAAGTTCAACTGGATCGGCAGCAGCAACAATGAGGTCAGCGTCTGCGTCGCCTGGAACACCAGCGGCGTCGCCAAATTCGAGGATTTGCTGACGAAGCAGCTGGTCGTCGGCGCCAGCGGGCCGAGCGCCGACACCTATCAATTTCCCGCGGTCGTCAATGGCGCGCTCGGGACCAAAATGAAAATTGTCATCGGCTATCCCGGCGGCAACGACATCGACCTCGCCATGGAGCGCGGCGAAGTGCAGGGCCGCTGCGGCTGGTCGTGGACCAGCCTCAAGGCGACGCACCATGCCTGGCTTGACCAGAACAAGCTCAACATCCTGTTCCAGATGGGGCTGACGAAGCATCGCGACCTCGCCGGCGTGCCGCTGGTGATCGATCTTGCCAAGACCGACGAGCAGCGCGCGATCCTCAAGCTGATGTTTGCGCGCCAGGTCATGGCCTGGCCGATCGTGGCGCCGCCGGATCTGCCGCCTGATCGCGTCGAGGTCTTGCGCAAGGCGTTCATGGCGACGGAACAGGACAAGGAGTTTCTCGCCGATGCCGACAAGGCACAGCTTGAGATCAACCCGGTTTCCGGCGAGGATATCCAGAAGCTGGTGCAAGAGGTCTATCAGACGCCCGCCGCGCTGGCGCAAAAAGTAGCCGACATGCTCAAGTAGGCCGCGCGCGTCGTGCTGACGCGGCGACACTGAAATCGGGAGGAATACGATGCGCGGTGATTTTGGTCGCTTTGGAACGATTGCGATGCTCGCCGGCGCCGCGCTGGCCACAATTCCGGCGGCGGCGCAGTCGCCCAAGATCGGCGATCCGCCCGAGGCCAAAAACATGCGTCTCGTGGGCTACAACGACCTGCAGGAGCGCAGCGCCTACGAACCGACCATCCATCATCAGGGCAACCGCTACATCGCCTATATCGGCCACCACGGCGGCACGCCGGAGGCGCCGAAACCTGTCAACAAGCTCACCGGCCAGCCGGAATTCAACGGCACTTCGATCGTCGACGTCACCGATCCGGCGCACCCGAATTATCTCGCGCACATCCCGGGCACGCCCGGCAATTACGAAGAAGGCGGCGCGCAGATGACGCGCGTGTGCGACGGCAAGACGCTGCCGAAGGGCAATCCGAACAAGACCTATCTGCTGCGCGTCTACGGCGGCAAGGGCCACGAAATCTACGACGTCACCGATCCGTCCAAGCCTCAGCTCATCTGGCACATCGAAGGTCTCAAGGACACCCACAAGAGCTTCTGGGAGTGCGACACCGGCATCGCCTACCTCGTTTCAGGCGTGAAGGACTGGCGCGTGCGCCGCATGACCGAGGTCTACGACATCAGCGATCCGTATCATCCGGTCAAAATTCGCGACTTCGGCCTGGTCGGCCAGCAACCGGGCGCGACCGGCCCGATCCCGGTCGATCTGCACGGCATGATCTCGCTGCCGCAAAGCAACCGCATCTATTTCGGCTACGGCACCAACAAAGGCGGCGTGCTGCAGATCGTCGACCGTGAGAAGCTGCTCAAGGGCCCGAAGGAGCCGACGCCGGAGAACCTGCGCTACCCCGAAGTGGGCCGGCTCGAAATGTCGCCGTTCAACGGCGCGCACACCGTGTTTCCGATGATGAAAATGCCGATCGCGGAATTCGCCAAAGACACGGAAGGCGCGACGCGCGATTTCGTCATGATCGTCGACGAGCAGATCCGCAACGAATGCCAGGAGCCGCGGCAGATGGCGTGGTTCGTCGACGTCACGATCGAATCGCATCCGATGATGGTGTCGAACTTCCAGGTGCCGGAGGCGAGCGGCCATTTCTGCGACCGCGGCGGGCGCTTCGGCACGCATTCGTCGAACGAGAGCATGGCGCCGGTGTTCTACAACAAGGTCGCGTTGCTGACCTACTTCAATGCCGGTGTGCGCGCGGTCGATGTCCGCGATCCATATCATCCCAAGGAGATCGGCTACTTCATCCCCTCGATCACCGAGGCGACCGACAAGCGCTGCATCAAGGTCGACGGCAAGGACCGCTGCAAGGTCGCGATCCAGAGCAACAACGTCGAGACCGACGATCGCGGCTACGTCTACGTCGTCGACCGCACCAATACCGGGATGCACGTCCTCGAACTGACCGGCGATGCGCGCGCGGTTGCGGGATTGCCGCCGCAATAGCATCACCTCTCCCCGCGCGCGGGGAGAGGTCGTCGAGCGAAGCGCGGCGGGTGAGGGGGCCTCTCCGCGAATTCTGAGCCCAGCGGATAGGCCCCCTCACCCCAACCCTCTCCCCGCACGCGGGGAGAGGGAGCACACGGAGCACGTTCGATGGTCATTCACACAAATCGAAGCTGCTTGTTGTTTCGCATCGCGTTTTTCTGGATCGCATTCGTTCCATTCGCGCTTGCGCAGGAGCCGAAAGTCGGCGATCCGCCGCAAGCGTCGAACATGCGCCTCGTCGGCTTCAACGACCTGCAGGAACGCAGCGCCTACCAGCCGACCATCCATCACCAGGGCAACCGCTACATCGCCTATATCGGCCATCACGGCTCGAGCTACGTGCCAAATCCCTGGAACAAGCTGACCAACCGCGGCGAGTTCAACGGCACCTCGATCGTCGACGTCACCGATCCGGCGCAGCCGAAATATCTCGCGCACATTCCCGGCGCAGAAGGTGGACCCGAAAAGGGCGGTGCGCAGATGACGCGCGTGTGCGACGGCAAAGGGCTGCCCAAGGGCGATCCGAACGCGGTCTATCTGCTGCGCACCTTCGGTACGTCTCGCGCATGAGATCTGGAATGTCGCCGATCCGTCGAAGCCCGTGCTGGTGACGCGCATCGGCGGCAATTATCGCGACACGCACAAGAGCTGGTGGGAATGCGACACCGGCATCGCTTACCTCGTTTCCGGCGTGCCGGGCTGGCGTGCGGCGCGCATGACCGAGGTTTACGATCTCAGCGATCCGGCGCACCCGATCAAAATTCGCGATTTCGGCCTCGCCGGCCAGCAGCCTGGCGCGAGCGGGCCGGTGCCGTCCGACTTGCATGGGCCGATTTCGACCGGGCCGGCCGGCAACCGCATCTACTTCGCCTATGGCCCGCTCAACGGCGGCATCTTCCAGATCGTCGACCGCGAAAAACTGCTCAAAGGTCCGAAAGAACCGACGCCGCAAAATCTGCTCTACCCGCAGATCGGCCGGCTCGATTTTTCACCGCTGTTCGGCGCCCACACGGCGTTGCCGCTGCTGCAGATGCCGCTTGCGGAATTCGCCAAGTCGCGCGTCGGCGCCGTGCGCGATTTCGTGCTGCTGGCGAGCGAGGCGACCGGCGCCGCCAACGGCTGCCAGAAAACGCAGCAGATGGTGTGGTTCGCCGACGTCAGCGTCGAGACCCATCCGATGACGGTGTCGAACTGGAGCGTACCGGAAGCAAGCGGCGATTATTGCGACCGCGGCGTGCGCTTTGGCTCGCATTCCGCGAACGAAAACATGGGGCCGCCGTTCTACAGGAAGATCGCCTTCATCGCCTACTTCGCCGCCGGCGTGCGCGCGCTCGACGTGCGCAATCCGTTGCAGCCGAAAGAGGTCGGTTATTTCATCCCGGCGATGACCGAGGCGACCGAAAAGCGCTGCTTCAAGATGGACGGCAAGGAACGCTGCACCACGTCGATCCAGACCAACAACGCCGAAACCGACGACCGCGGCTACATCTACATTGTCGATCGCGCCAATACCGGAATGCACATTCTCGAACTCACCGGCGAAGCCCGCGCCGCCGCGGGCCTTCAATAAAGCGGCGCTTTCGAAGCAAAGACCCGCCAGCCCTGAGGCCGGCGGGTCACGTCGCTGGCATGACGCAACGCGCCAGCGCAATTACTTTGTGAGCTGGCCGCGGATTTCGCCGCCGGGATTGGCGGCGGTGTGAACGTTGACGTACCACCTGCCGCCTTGCAGGTCGGCGGCTTGCGCGTCGGTCAACGTCGCCGAACCGGCGAGTGGGCTGGTGTTTGGCGTGATCGGCACGGCGACGCCGGCATTTTTGCCGGCCTCGGCCGGGCCATGGAAGTGGGCGGCGGTGGCAGGGCCGCTCAGGCCCGAATAGGTGCCCGTCCAGGACAATTTCTTGCTGTCGGTGTCGTAGGTGGCGGTCACCGTGCCGGTGGCGGCGCTCTGGTTGGGCGGAACTTCGCTCGTTCCCTTCAGATCGGCCTTGAACTGTACGTTCGCGGCGAACGCCGGAGCGGCGAACGCTAACAGGGCGGTAATGGCAATGCCGCCAAGTCCATAACGAACATCGAATGACGCATGGGGTTTCCTCCTTGTGGGAACATCTTGTTCACGCCGGCACAAACACCGGCCGGGCCGTCGCTATTTCCGTACCGGTGCAAGCTGTTCACCCCATGGGGCATACAACGCGCGCGGGTGTCGGACCGGGCCTGCCAGGAACTATATCGGAGGCGCCGACGGGTTGAAACGCCCCTATTCGGGCTCAAGCGCGATCGACGTCCGGAAGACATGGCCGCAATCGTCGCACAGCCAGCTATGACGGATGCGGCCCTTAAGGTCGAACTCGGATACTTCGGCAACCAGCAGCATGCCGCCGCAGTGTGGACAATTCGGCCTCGCGAAGCCGTGAGGCGATGCGACCTCGACGATGGCTTGTGGTCCGGACCGTCATCGTCGATCCTCCTCGGGTGGCTCCCTCACCACGCCACAATCGTGTACTCAGTCTATGGCGAGGTCGCGACAGCTTCGTGAAAGTCTCGTGGCCGAAGCGTTGCTGCCGATCGGGCAGCTTGACTTAAGATTGAACGAACGTCGTGCGACGGCGACTAATAACTGCTTAGCGGGGCGTGCGCGTTGCGCACGCCGGACGCTGCCGCGCACGGCCGACATTGATGTCTGCGAGCGGGAGGTCAGTTATGGTCCGTCGCTTTCTCTCCATTGTCGCGATGCTGGCATGCGCGGCATCGGCCGGTTCCGGCGCGCATTCGCGGAAAACCGGATGGCGCTGGTCATCGGCAATTCGGCGTACCAGTCGGTCACGGCGCTGACCAATCCGTCGCACGATGCGCAGGCCGTCGCCCAAATCCTCAATGCGGCAGGATTTGACGTGATGCTTGCCATGGATCTTCCGCTCGCAACCATGCAGCAGACGATCCACGACTTCGGCGTCAGCGTGTCCCAAAAGGGGCCCGACAACGTCGCCCTGGTGTTCTATGCCGGCCACGGCCTGCAGGTCGACGGCGAGAACTTTCTGGTCCCGATCGATGCCAGCATCAAGCAGGAAGGCGACGTGTCGGCCAATACGTTTCCGCTTTCCGCTCTCATGGAGACGCTTCAGGCAGTGCCCAGCGCTGCGCGCATCGTCATCCTCGACGCCTGCCGCAACAATCCGTTCACCGCGATCCAGAAGTCGACGGGGCGGGGTCTCGCCATCGTCGATGCGCCGAATGGCTCGATCGTCGCCTATTCGACGGCGCCGGGGGCCGAGGCCCTCGACGGCACCGGCAATGACAGCCCGTACACGACGGCGCTGGTCGACACCGTCAAGTCGCCGGGCCTGCCGATCGAGCAATTGTTCAAGGAAATCCGCCTGCGCGTGCACAAGTCGACGGATGGCAAGCAGACGCCGTGGGAAAGCTCATCCCTGACTGTGAACTTTGCCTTTTTCGCCGCGCTGGCAGCGGCAGCCACGCTGCCGGCGCCACCTGCAAACGCCAATGTTGCGCGTCCGGCGGTGCAACAGGTCGCGGTACAACAGGCCAATGTCGCAAGCACGGTGCCGACGCCGATTACGGTTTCGCATTCCGATCCGAATGCGGAACGGACGGCGCGCCTCGCCCGGATACGCACGCTGCCGCCGGCCGACGCCTATGACTTCGTCATCGAAGAAGACTCGGTCGACGCCTACCAGGATTTCATCGATGTCTATACGACCGACCCGTTGTGCGATCGCATCCGCCGCATGCTGTTCCGCCGCGAGCAGATGTTGGCATGGCGCACCGCCACGCTGACAAATACGCCGGACTCGTATCAGGGCTACGTTCAACGCTATCCGTACAGCGATTTTGCCGCGACCGCGAACCGGCTGCATGACGATCCGCGTCCGGTGTCGATCGATCCGATCATCGCGCCGCGCAACTTCCAGTTCCCGAAATTCCCCGGGCAGTTTGGGCCGCCGCAGTTCGGCGGATCGCAGCGGCAGAACCAGAACGGGCCGATCGTTTCGTTCCCGTCGCAAGGCGGCGGCTTTCCTGGCAAGCCCGGCGGGTCGAACAGTGGAAATCAGCAGGGACCGACCGGAAATAACCAGAACCCCGGTTCGCCGGGCGGACCCGGCTCGTCGTCGTCCGGCACGATCGTGCACCTGCCGGGTGGGGTCATTCTCGATCCGTCCAAGCTGCCGACGACGATTGGTTCGAACAAGGGTGGCAACAACTTCGACCCGACCAAGACAGTGACGAATAATCCTGGTCAGCTGGGAGGCCTCCGGTTCACCGATCAAGACGCCGGGTGGGGTCAACATCGATCCGACCAAGACGGTGACGAATAATCCTGGTCAGCAGGGGGCTCAGGCTCCGGTTCGCCGATCAAGACGCCGGGTGGGATCAACATCGATCCGACCAAGATCGTGACGACAACCAACAACAACCCGACCAAGACGACGACGCCGGGCACGACCACCACCGATCCGACCAAGACGGTGACGAACCAGGGCACGGTGGTGCATCTCCCGACGGGCGGGGTCATCAATGATCCGACCAAGATCGTGACGACAACCAACAACAACCCGACCAAGACGACGACGCCGGGCGGCACCACCACCGATCCGACCAAGACGGTGACGAACCAGGGCACGGTCGTGCATCTGCCGACGGGCGGGGTTATCA
Organism: uncultured Alphaproteobacteria bacterium; assembly: GCA_963730645.1. Taxonomy (GTDB): domain Bacteria; phylum Pseudomonadota; class Alphaproteobacteria; order Rhizobiales; family Xanthobacteraceae; genus BOG-931. Next base: position 547,913 of record CAVSSN010000002.1, read on the forward strand.
ATGATCCGACCAAGATCGTGACGACAACCCAACAACCCGACCAAGACGACGACGCCGGGCACGACCACCACCGATCCGACCAAGACGGTGACGAACCAGGGCACGGTCGTGCATCTGCCGGCGGGCGGGGTTATCAACGACCCCAGCAAGACTGTGACGTCAACAAATACGGGCGGCACCAATACGTCAGGCAAGACGGTGACATTGCCGACGTCGATCGTGCGTCTGCCCACCACCGGAAATGACAAGACTGTCACCACGACCAATACCGGGAGCAACAAATCGCCGGTCATCACGTCGGAGGCAAACGTCAATCATCTGCCAACGGTCGTGACCCGCATTCCTACGATCAACAATACGAATACACCGACAGCGACCGGCACCCATTTGCCGCCCGTCACCAACAGCAATCCTGTACGCAACAGCACACCGACCTTCTCCCAGGCCAACAAATTCCAGGCTTTCAGTAGTGGAGGCGGCGGTGGCGGCGGAGGCGGCGGGGATTTGGAGGATTCAATAAAAGCAGCGGCGGCGGAGGTGGCGGCGGCGGAGGCGGCGGAGGCGGTGGAGGAGGTGGCGGAGGCGGCGGCGGTGGTGGAGGAGGCGGCGGCGGCGGTGGCCGGGGACGCTGAGCGCTTGATAGCCTCGCCCTGACAATGTGCGGTCGCGATCAGGTCGCGACCGCCGAAACATTCCCCGCGGTGGCGGGCTCCAGCATGCGCTGAAACGAAAGGTCCTGTTTGCGGCCGTTGCGGGTTTGCAGTTCGCAGTGCAGGACCGCACGCAGTTTGATGGCCCGCGTGGGCGCTCCGGCCGGCGCCCGAAGGTAGAAGCTGCGGGTGAGCTGACCGTCTTCGCCAACGTACCCTGGCCGCAAGCCGCTCGCGCGGTGATTATCTAGCCGCCGTGAGGCAGGATGGTCCGCTCGATTTCAGCCTCATTGGTCAAGGCGAGCTCGGGCGCGATGAACTTGACCCCTTCGGCGGACGGCTGCCACGCCTTCCAATGTTCGCAAACTCTGACATCGGCGGGCTGTTCGACGCACAGGCTGCGCACGATCAGCGCGTGCGACTGAAAATTCCGCATGACGATATTGAGCTTGAGCCATTCAGTCTTGGGGTCGCGGTCCAACGAGACGTCGAACAATGTGGCCTTGACCCGACGCCGTCGCCGCATCCAGACGACGAGCGCAATAACGACGATCGCCGGGCCGGCGACGATTGCGACTTCGCGCCAGTAGGCAACGAGAAAAGCAAGCGCGGTTGCGCCATACGGCTGCGCCGCATCGATGGCGCTGCGCACCACTGGTCCAGCCCAGGCGATAGCCGCCTGAAGCTGGCCGTCGATCCAGGCGATTGCGGCGTGCACTGGCGGCGCGAGCCAGGCGAGTACCTCATGGCCGTGAACCTGGATGACATAGAACAGCGCCTGCAGGTGCGCCGCCACTGAGTTCCAAACGGCCTGCGGATCGGTCATCGACGCCACGTCAGCACCTACGTCAGCAACCGCGATGTTGGTGAGCCCGGCGGGACTCGAACCCGCGACCCCATGATTAAAAGTCACGTGCTCTACCAACTGAGCTACGGGCTCTGCGCGCGTGTGTAGAAGCGGCACAGTATCGGGTCAATAGCGCAGCCTTGAGCGGTATCGCGGCCGCGGCGCGGTTGCTAGAATGCAGGGCGGGCCGGGTGAGACGCAAACGCAAGGATTTGTCCGATGCCGATCGTCAATCGTATCGCGGCCATGCAGCCCGAGATCGCGCAATGGCGGCACGACATTCACGCAAATCCGGAACTGCTCTACGACGTGCACCGCACCGCGGCGGCCGTCGCCGACAAGCTCAAGAGCTTCGGCTGCGACGAGGTGGTGCCCGGCATCGGCCGCACCGGCGTCGTCGGCGTCATCCGCGGCCGCAAAGGCGCGGGCGATAAGGTCATCGGGCTGCGCGCCGACATGGACGCCCTGCCGATCGAGGAAGCCAACGATCTTCCCTACAAATCGACGGTGCCGGGCAAGATGCACGCCTGCGGCCATGACGGCCACACCGCGATGCTGCTGGGCGCCGCCAAATATCTGGCCGAGACCCGCAATTTCGCCGGCACGGCGGTTGTGATCTTCCAGCCTGCGGAGGAGGGCGGCGCCGGCGGCAAGGCCATGGTGCAGGACGGCATGATGGACCGCTTCGGCATCGGGGAAGTTTACGGGATGCACAATTTCCCCGGCCTTCCGGTCGGCCAGTTCGCAATCAGGCCGGGCGCCATCATGGCGGCGGCCGATCATATCGGTATCGAGCTCGAGGGCGTCGGCGGCCATGCGGCGCGGCCGCATCTCTGCGTCGATACGGTGCTGGTCGGCGCCCAGATCGTCAATCAGCTTCAGTCGATCGTGGCGCGCAATATCGATCCGCTCGAAGCGGCCGTGATCTCTATCACGGTGTTCCAGGCCGGCCACGCCGACAACGTCATCCCGCAGACCGCGAAACTGCGCGGCACGGTGCGAAGCCTCAAGGCCGACGTGCGCGAGCTGTTGCAGAAGCGTGTGCGCGAGGTGGTCGAAGGCACGGCGAAGCTTTATGGCGCCCAGGCCCGTATCAACTACCGCAACGGTTATCCGGTCGTCGTCAACCACGAGCGCCAGACTGCGTTCGCAGCCTCGGTCGCGCGCGAGATCGCGGGTGAGAACAAGGTCGACACCGATGTCGCGCCGGTGATGGGGGCCGAGGATTTTGCCTTCATGCTGGAAGCGCGGCCGGGCGCCTTCATATTCTGCGGCAATGGTGACAGCGCCGGCCTGCATCACCCGGCCTACAATTTCAACGACGAGGCGATCCCGGTCGGTGTGTCGTACTGGGCGCGGCTGGTCGAGACGGCGCTGGCGGGATAGGGCGCTACTGCGCCGCTTCGATGCGGTTTTCGGCCGGCAGTTCCGGCGCTTCGGCGATGGCCTGCGGCTGCGGCAGCAGGTCGGCGGCCTTGGCTTCGATGCCGCGCCAGTAGGCGAACGCGTTGAAGCGCGAGCCTTCCAGGAGCCCCATCGCCACCGCTGAGAAGAACGGCAGGCTCTGCACCACCAGCACGAAGGCGAAGATGTTGATCTCGCGCACCTGCTTGTAGTTGGTGACGACGAGCGTCAATGCGCCAATCAGCAGCAGCGCGCCGATCACCATCTCCCAGAATGCAGGAAAATCCGGCCCCTTGCGCGTTGTGCCGCCCTTGGCCGTGCGCATGAACGGCAGGCTGTCCTTGAGCACGCCGAAGCCGACCGCGCGCGCAACCGTCAACTGCAGCGCCATCGCTGAGATCACCGCGCCGAGCATCTGTCCGGCCGAGGCCCGCACGCGCAGCCGATAGAGTGTGACGAAGTGGGCGAACGAGACCACGAAGGCCGCCAGGATCGGTACGGTGAGGATCTGGTCGGGCACCGCGATATTGGCGAAGGCGACGACCGGCACCCAGACGAGATTGAGCAGCGCGACCACGACGCCGATGCTCTCGGCGCCGAGCCAGTTGAGCCAGCCGAGCCCGTATTCGCGCTTCTGCTCGCGCGTGAGGCCGGGCGCGCCCGGCAGCATGCGCCGCCAATGCTTGCGCAGGATCTGGAAGCCGCCATAGGCCCAGCGGTGACGCTGCTTCTTGTAGGCTTCGAACGTGTCGGGCAGCAGGCCGTGGCCGTAGCGCCGGTTGGTGTAGAGCGCGAGCCAGCCGCGTTCGAGTATGGACAGTCCGACGTCGGTGTCCTCGACAATGGTGTCGCTCGACCAGCCGCCGACGGATTCCAGCGCCGTGCGCCGGATCAGGCACATGGTGCCATGCACGATGATGGCGTTGACCTCGTTGCGCTGCACCATGCCGATATCGAAGAAGCCGGAATATTCGGCGTTCATGGCGTGGTGCATCAGCGAGCGTTCGCCGTCGCGGTGGTCCTGTGGCGCCTGGATCAGGCCGACCTTCGGATCGGCGAAGTGCGGCGCCAGGTCCTTGAGCCAGTCCGGCTGCACGACATAGTCGGCGTCGATGACGCCGATGATTTCCGCGTCGCTTGCCGTGTGGACCAGCGCAAGGCGCAGCGCGCCGGCCTTGTAGCCCTTCAGATTTTCGGCGTTGACGAACTTGAAGCGTTCGCCGAGCGCGCGGCAATGCGCTTCGATCGGCTGCCAGTAGGCTGGGTCGGGGGTGTTGTTGATGACGACGATGCACTCGAAATTGGGATATTCGAGCCGCGACACGGCATCGAGCGTCGCCTTGAGCATGTCCGGCGGCTCGTAATAGGCCGGGATATGGATCGACACTTTCGGTGTAACGACGTCGGGCGCGAGCGGCGGCGAGGACAGCAACCGCAGCGGCCGACGGCCGAACGCGACCATCGCGATCTCTTCCATCCGCGCCAGCGCGATGGCCACCAGCGGCACCAGCAGCAGCACGCCGAGACCCAGCGCGAAAGCTGCGCCGGGCACGAAATAATGGCCCTTCCAGAATGCGACGATGGCGGCGAACCAGGCGCCGACCGCATTGGCCGACACCGCCAGCATCAGGGCCTGGGGGACAGTGGCCGCGCCCAGGGTCAGGATCGGCAGCGACAGCAGGACGCCGAGCAGCAGCGCCAATCCGGCGCGCTTGAGGTAGTCGGGGTCGGTGATCGCCCCGGTCCAGGAGAATTTCGGCTGCCGGGAGGCGTCGAACAGGCCCCAATAGGGACCGACGCCGCCTTCGAACGTCTTCCACGGCTGATCGATGGCCTCGACGATGTTGTAGTCAATGCCGTAGGCGTCGGCGCGCGTGACAAAATCACGCACCACGGCCGCCTGCTCGAGCCGGCCCGGCTCGGCATTGTGGAAGTTGTAGCCGGCGCTCGGCCAGCCGAATTCGGCGATGACGATGCGCTTGCCGGGATGCACGCGGCGCAGCTTGTCGTAGAACTCGATGGTGTGGTCGACGGCAGTCTTGGCGTCGAAGCCTTCCCAATAGGGCAGGATGTGCGCCGCGATGAAATCGACCGCCGAGGCAAGCTCGGGATGATCGATCCACACCGTCCAGATTTCGCCGGTCGTCACCGGCACCGGGCTCTGCCGCTTCACGCGCTGGATCAGCTTGATGAGGTCGGGAATGCTCTTCTCGGCGCGCAGCGTCGTCTCGTTGCCGACCACGATGGCGTTGACGTTGCTGTAGCGACGGGCGAGCTCAAGCGCCGAGCGCATCTCCCGCTCGTTGCGATCCTCGTCCTTGTCGATCCAGGCGCCGACGGTGACTTTCAGGCCGAATTCAGCGGCGATCGGCGGCACCAGCTCGGCGCCGCCGGTGGCGGAATAGGTGCGGATGGCGCGCGTGAATGGCGCGATGGCTTTGAGATCGGCGCGGATTTGCTCGATGGTCGGTCGGTCGCCGAAGTCGGGATGCTGGGAGCCGGCGAACGGCGCGTATGAAACGCTGGCGAGCTGCCCGGTGAAATTCGGCGCAGTTTGTTTCGGTTGCAGCAGAAGCCACAGGCCGGCATGCACGCACGCTACAAGCGCGAGCACGGCAGCGACGGTGCGCATCGACTATTTACCACACGGGGCAGGGAAACAGAGGCCAGAACCCGTCCCCAAGGTTCGGCGTGGGCTGCGAAGGGAAACGTACCTCAGCGAGCGACGATCGATCAAGTAGACACCGGACATGGCGAATTCAAGACAGCAACTGCGTCGGTTGAAAAAAAGTTCCGGAGAAGTTTAATCCGGCGCAGCCGGGCGCCTCGCTAGCGGCTTGTGGTAGGGCTCGTTGCCGCGGCGGCGGGAGCTGGTGCCGGCTGTGCCGTCGGGTTGATCCAGCAGGCGTGGACGCGGCCGTTAAGGGTGTCGGCCGCCTTCGGATCGATATTGCTGCCGTGCAAAACGAGGCAGCGGAAGGTCGCCTGGATGTGGCCGCTCGGGCAGCCGAAACGGTCGTAGAGATCGAGGTGGCGGAAAGCCGTGTCGAGGTCGTCGCGCCACAGCAGGCTGACGACGCGCCGGCCGAGCCAGACGCACTCGGGATTGCCCGCCGGAGCGCCCAGAACGCGCAGCGCCTCGGCGTACTCGTCGACTTTCTGCGTTTCCTTGGCGGGCTCCTGACCGGCCGGCGGGCTCTTGTCCGGGGCTTCGCGTCGTTGTTTTGGGCAAGCGCGGAAGGGAGCGAAAACAGCCAGGCTGCGATCAGCAATCCGGCGGCAACGCTACGCGAACGATGGGACATGGCTGACGAACGCTGATCTTGTTGGGCCACGAACGGCCGGAAGCGGAGATGGATCGTCTCTAGGCCAGCGGAATGGGTCGGGATTGCGGCGCCCCCGCTCCGCTGGCGCTGAGATGACCCCAAGTCCGGCCGTTTGTCCAGCAGTCGCCGCAGGCTTGGTGAAAGCCTGCGTTGGCAGGCCTTGGCAGCCGGTTCCGTGCGGGCTAAGCCGACCGGTGTGAGCCGCACATTCAGTGGATATGAGGCCGGTCCGGCGGTCGCGCTGCTCGCGCTGACGGCGCTCGCGATCGGCGCCGCATGGTGGTGGCTTGGCGCGCCGGTGCAACTGCCGCCATCTCCGCTTGCGGCCGGCGAGAAATACTACTGCATCTCCTACGCGCCGTTCCGGGACGAGCAGAATCCGCTGGTCGCAGGCACCCACATCGAGCCCGAGCAGATCGAGGAAGACCTCACGCTGCTGTCGAAATACACCGACTGCATCCGCACCTATTCGATCGAGTTCGGCCAGGACCGGATTCCGGAAATCGCGCAGCGTCACGGCCTGAAGGTCCTGCACGGGATATGGCTGTCGAACCATGCGGACGCGAACCGCAAACAGATCGACACCACGATCGCGCTTGCCAAGCAATTTCCCGACGTCATCCGCGCCGTGATCGTCGGCAACGAGGTGCTGCTGCGCGGCGAAATGTCGGCGACCGATCTCATGGCCACCATTCGCGAGGTCAAATCGCAGATTTCGATGCCGGTCACCTACGCCGATGTCTGGGAATACTGGCTGCGCTATCGCGATGTGCAGAACGCGGTCGATTTCGTCACCATCCATATCCTGCCGTACTGGGAGGACTTTCCGCTGCCGGCACGGCTCGCAGCCGCCCATGTCGACGCCATTCGCCAGAAAGTCGCGGCCGCGATCCCGGGCAAGGATATTTTGATCGGCGAGATCGGCTGGCCGAGCGCCGGGCGGATGCGCGAAGGCGCCCTGCCGTCGCCTGTGAACCAGGCGCGCGTCATCCAGGAAACGGTGGCGCTGTCGAAGCGCGAGAATTTCAACGTCAACGTCATCGAGGCGTTCGATCAGCCGTGGAAGCGGCGGCTCGAAGGCGCGGTCGGCGGCCATTGGGGCATCATCGACCAGGCGACGCGGCTGCCGAAATTCGTCCCCGGCGGTGCGGTGTCCGATCATCCCGACTGGCGCCGGCAGGCGGTCGCCGGAATTGGGCTGGCGGCGCTGATGTTCGGCGCCGCTTTTGTCGCGGGCCGCAGACGAGGGTGTGTTGCCCGCACAATGGCTGCATATCGCAGCTTTCGCGCTGATACCCGGCGTTCTGATCGGCTGGACAATTGAGACCGTGCCGGTCGAGAGCTTCGATGTCATCGGCTGGACGCGCTCGCTGGCATTCGCCGGCGTCGCGGTCGTCGCGCCCATCGTGTGTGCCGCCGCGTATATCTGCGGCCGCGGTCCGCCGACGTTTGCGCGCCTGCTTGGCGGCATTGGCGAACGTGGCGATGCGTTGGCGTGGGCGCTCGGCCTGACGCTGATCGCGCTTTGTCTGCTTGCCGTGCAGGCGGCGCTGGGGCTGGTGTTCGACCCGCGCTATCGCGATTTTCCGTTTGCGCCGCTCACCACTGCCGTGGTGCCGTTCCTCGTTCTGACGTTCGTGACGCCACGCCAGCCACGGTCCGCGCGCGCTGGCGGAGACGGTCATCGAGGCCGTGCTGGTGGCGTCGGCCGGCTACATCGTGCTCAACGAAGGCTTCGCCAATTGGCAGGCGCTGTGGTTTTGCGCTGCGCTGCTCGGCCTCGCCTTCATTCTGGAGCGGGCGCGCGCCGCGCCAGGCTGAGGATCAGGATTCCCGCGGCCAGTCCCGACAGGTCGGCATTGTGCAGCACAAGGCCGAACGCCGCCGCCACCAGCGTGATCGCAACGAGCACGATCGAAGGCCGCAGCAAATTCAGCATGGCCGCGGTCAGCGCGACAGCGCCGAATACCATGTGATTGAACAGCAGGATCGAGAGGCGAAACGTGCCGCACAGCCAAGTGTCGAGACCGCCCTGACAGGCCAGCGACGCACTGGCGTTTTCGATGACGAGATAGCGCAGATAGAGCGCTTCGCCCAACGCCGCAAAGGCTATGGGCAGGAGCCAGTTGAGTTGGCGCGCCGTCGGAACGAACAGTTGTCGAGTCGTTGCCATTGCCTGCTCACGGTGAACGGCAATAGTGAGTGAGGCGGGCGTTCAGCGCAATGCCATGCGATGGCCGTCATACATGGTCGGCTGACAAAGAATCCGCGACGGCGGCCAGGGCCGAACACAATTGTACCGCAGCCGCCTCGTTCGGAAGCGGACCGACCACGAGGTGCAATTCCACTTTGTTGGTCTTTTGGTTGTCGCTGAACGTTACGAGTGGCTGCAAACCCTCGAACGCGCGAATGAATTTGATGGAATTCCAGCGCACCCGCAGCGACTCGATAGAGTTGCCGCTGCCGATATCGACGGCGTAGTCGGTGTGGACCGCGGGCGGCTCGGATGGTCCGGCCGCCGGCGAGGGCGCCACGCCTGGCACCGACGGCTGGCAGACCGGTCAGGGACGGCGGCACGGCGGCAATGGTCGTCGCGATGGTGTCGGGTGGCGTCAAGGCCGGCACCTCGTCAGAAGGCCAAGGCGTCGAGGTCGGCTTCACCGCGGCTGCGCGCGCGGCCGCGAGCTCCTTGGTCACCGAGCCGGTGACGTCGTCGAGGTTCTGTTCCAGCGCCGTCAGGCGCGTGGTGAGCCGATCGCGGTCGCTCGCAAGGATCCGTACCGCGTCCGAAAGCCGCTTGGTCTCGCCGTCGGCGTCGAATGAGCGTCTGGCGACCTGCGCCGTGGCCTGGGCATATCTGCGACGGCCGGCCGCTGAGACTCGCAATGGCGACGTGAACGCGGTCGGAACCGACTTCGCTGCGGCCTGCCAGCACCGCGACCGCGAGCGCCCCGCCGGCCACGCCGCCCCAGCAGGCAAGGCGCCACAATGCCCTCATGGTGAAGGACTTTTTGGCCGCACCAGGGTTGGTGCGCGGTTTTGCCGGCATCCGGCCTCTCCGCGACGAATCATCCGAAAATTAGCAGATTTGGTCGTTATGGTTGACCGTGCGCGGGAGATTTGCCCGCTTTCCGCGATTCACCGGCTCGGCTATGACAGCGCCGGCGGAGGTTGCGATGGAGGCTCGGACCTGCCTGGCGATCGTGCTCGCGGCCGGCGAGGGCACGCGGATGCGCTCGGCCAGGCCCAAGGTGCTGCACGCGCTCGCTGGTCGTCCGCTGCTCGCGCATGTCCTCGCCGCGATCAAGCAGGCGGGTGTGACGGCGACGGCGGTCGTGGTGGGCCCCAACCAGGATGCGGTCGCAGCCGCAGCGCGACAGGTCGTTCCCGGAAGCGCAATGCTTCGTGCAGACCGAGCGCCGCGGCACCGCACACGCGGTTCTTGCGGCCAAGGCCGCCATCGCGCGCGGCGCCGACGATATCCTCGTGGTCTATGGCGACACGCCGCTGATCAGCCCGGAAACACTCGCGCGGCTGCGCGCACCTCTGGCGAGAGGGGCGGCGGTGGCGGTGCTCGGATTTCGCCCGCGCGATCCGGCGGGCTACGGCAGGCTGATCGTTCAAGGCGACGATCTGATCGCCATCCGCGAGGAAGCCGACGCCAGCGCCAGCGAGCGCGCCATCGACTCTCTGCAATGGCGGCCTGATGGGGCTTGCCGGCAACCAGGCGCTCGCGATTCTGGAACGGATCGGGGATGACAATCGCAAGCGTGAATTCTATCTGACCGATGCGGTCGAGATCGCGCGCGCCATGAAGCTGCGCGCGGTGGCGGTCGAAGTCGAGGAGGACGAAGTGCGCGGCATCAACACCAAGGCCCAGCTCGCGGAAACGGAAGCGGTGATGCAGCAGCGCCTGCGCAAGGCCGCGCTCGATGCCGGCGTGACGCTGGTGGCGCCGGAGACGGTGTTCCTGTGCGCCGATACGAAGTTCGGCAAGGATGTCGTGGTCGAGCCCTATGTGGTGTTCGGCGAGAACGTGACGGTCGCCGACGGCGCGGTGATCCGCTCGTTTTCGCACGTCGTCGGCGCGCAGGTCGGCAAGGATGCCCTGGTCGGACCGTTTGCCCGGCTGCGGCCCGGCACGCGTCTCGGCGAGGGCTCGCACATCGGCAACTTCGTCGAGGTCAAGGAGGCGGTGATCGAGGCCGGCGCCAAGGCCAACCATCTGGCCTATCTCGGCGACGCCTTTGTCGGCGCCGGCGCCAATGTCGGGGCGGGCACCATCTGCTGCAACTACGACGGCGCCGAAAAGCACCGCACCGAAATCGGCAAAGGCGCCTTCATCGGCTCGAACTCGGCTTTGGTCGCCCCGGTGAAGATCGGGGAGGGCGCCTATATCGGCTCGGGGTCCGTGATCACCGATGACGTGCCGGCGGGCGCGCTCGGCCTTGGACGTGGACGCCAGACGATTAAGGAAGGTTGGGCAAGTCGCTTGCGTGCGCTGCGGATGTTAGGCAAGAAGACGGCGCAGTCGCGCAGTTGAGCGAGCGTTAATTGATTTCGGCGAGACTGTCACAAAGCGAAACGCATTTTGACTTTCGCGTAGCGGCTTGCTCCGCCTAAACGGTTAACGGCAGACACTTAAACGTCAGAGTTGGGCATCGCTGCAACGGCGGATCGGGAGAGCATCTCCTCGGATGTGCGGCATTATCGGAATCATCGGACGCGAGCCGGTCGCACCGCAATTGGTCGATGCGCTCAAACGGCTCGAATACCGCGGCTACGATTCGGCCGGCGTTGCGACGCTGGAACATGGCGCGCTGACGCGCCGGCGCGCCGAGGGCAAGCTCAAGAATCTCGAAACCAAGCTCCAGCGCGAGCCGCTCGCCGGCACGATCGGCATCGGGCATACGCGCTGGGCGACGCATGGCCGCCCGACTGAGAACAACGCGCATCCGCATGCGACCGAGCAGCTTGCCGTCGTGCACAACGGCATCATTGAGAATTTCAGCGAGCTGCGCACCGAGCTGCAAGGCAAGGGCGTCAAGTTCGCGAGCGAAACCGATACCGAAGTTATCGCTCATCTCGTCAGCGAGGAAATGTCGCGCGGCGCCGTTCCGGTCGACGCGGTCAAGGCCGCCTTGCCGCGATTGCGCGGCGCTTTTGCGCTCGCCTTCCTGTTTGCCGGCAAGGAAGACCTGTTGATCGGCGCACGGCGGGGCTCGCCGCTTGCGGTCGGTTACGGCGATGGCGAAATGTTCGTCGGCTCGGACGCCATTGCGCTTGCACCGTTTACCGACACGATCAGCTACCTGGAGGATGGCGACTGGACCGTCATCACCCGCAAGGGCGCCGAGATCCACGACGCGCAGGGCAATCTCGTGCAGCGCACGGTGCTCAAGTCGAATGCGTCCGCGTTCCTGGTCGACAAGGGCAATCACCGCCATTTCATGGCGAAGGAAATCCACGAGCAGCCCGAGGTGGTCGGCCATACGCTTGCGCACTATCTCGACATGGCGGCTTTGCGTGTCGCGTTGCCGATGAAGCTGCCGTTCGATTTCAAGGCGCTGCAGCGGATTTCGATCTCGGCCTGCGGCACGGCGTACTACGCCGGCATGATCGCGAAATACTGGTTCGAACGCTTCGCACGCATCCCTGTCGATGTCGATATCGCCTCCGAGTTCCGCTACCGCTCGGCGCCGCTGCGCGAGGGCGATCTCGCGATCTTCGTGTCGCAATCGGGCGAGACCGCCGACACGCTTGCCTCGCTGCGTTATGCGCACGAGCATAAACAGCACGTGCTCTCGGTCATCAACGTGCCGACGTCGACCATTGCGCGCGAAAGCGACGTCGTGATGCCGACGCTTGCCGGTCCGGAAATCGGCGTTGCTTCGACCAAAGCCTTCACCTGCCAATTGGCAGCGCTTGCCGCGCTCGCGATTGCGGCAGGTCGCGCTCGCGGCGTGCTGTCGGAGGATGACGAGCGCAAGCTGGTGCACGCGCTGATCGAAGTGCCGCGCCATCTCAGCGAGACGCTGGCGCTGGAGCCGCAGATCGAGCAGCTCGCGCGCGACCTCGCCAAGAGCCGCGACGTGCTCTATCTCGGCCGCGGCACCAGCTATCCGATCGCGCTCGAAGGCGCCCTCAAGCTCAAGGAGATTTCCTACATCCACGCCGAGGGCTACGCTGCCGGCGAGCTCAAGCACGGCCCGATCGCGTTGATCGACGAAACGATGCCGGTGATCGTGATCGCACCTTACGACAAGGTGTTTGAGAAGACCGTTTCGAACATGCAGGAAGTCGCGGCGCGCGGCGGCCGGATGATTCTGGTGACGGACGCCAAGGGCGCCCGCGAGGCCACGGTTGAATCGCTTGTCACGCTCACCTTGCCCGACATGCCGGCAACGGTGACGCCGCTGGTTTACGCCGTTCCGGTGCAACTCATGGCCTATCACACGGCCGTTATAATGGGCACCGACGTCGATCAGCCGCGCAACCTTGCAAAATCCGTCACGGTAGAATAGACGCCGCGGCGCGGCTGGCGCTGTAGAATAAACGCCGCGGCTCGCTGACGCGGCCGGCGCTCTCCCGAAAGCGCATCGCCCTCCTATATGATGGGATAGAAAGTTCCGCTTCGTGCGGCTGGGTTGATGACGATGAGCGACAACGATCAGTTGCTGTTGGGTGCCGATGGGCCGGACATGGCGCCCGTGCATCAGCCGAGCGTCATGAGCCGCATCCGTAATTATTTTCTCACCGGTCTGATCGTGGCCGGACCGGTCGCCGTCACGCTGTGGCTGATCTGGTCCTTCGTGACCTGGGTCGACAATTGGGTGCGGCCGTTCATCCCGGTGAGCTACCTGCCCGAAACCTATCTGCCGGTAAAAATTCCCGGCTTTGGGCTGATCATCGCCTTCATCTTGCTCACATTGCTCGGGTTTCTGACCGCGAACCTCGTCGGCCGCACGCTGCTCGAATTCGGCGAAAGCATGCTCAGCCGCATGCCGATCGTGCGGCCGATCTACAAAACGATGAAGCAGATTTTCCAGACGCTGTTTTCCAAATCGGAATCGAGCTTCCGCCGCGTTGGCCTGGTCGAGTTTCCGTCGCCGGGCATGTGGTCGCTGGTGTTCCTCACGCAGGCGCCGAGCGCGGACATTGCGACGCGTCTGCCGGATACGGATCACGTCTCGGCGTTCATGCCGTGCACGCCGAATCCGACGACAGGATTTTTCTTTTACGTGCCGCGGCGCGACGTCATCGACCTCGACATCTCGGTCGAGAGCGCCATGACACTCTTGATGTCGGCGGGTACCGTCCAGCCCGGCGTCGACGCGCAGTCGAGGCTCTCGGCGCTCGCCGCCACGGCGCGTTCGGCGAACGCGGCGCGGACCGTGACGACTGCGCCGACGCCTACGCCGGCGAAATAGCTCCGCTCATCCCGCTCCGATCAGCCTGATCGCCTCGTCCCGCGAGAACAAATAGAGCAGGTCGCGCAACGCCTCGCCGCGCGGCGTAACAAGTTTCGGATCGCGCGACAGCACCAGTGCGGCATCGTCGCGGGCGGCCGCAAGATATTTGCCGTGAACCTCCAGTCTTGCGATGTGGAAACCCGGCACGCCGCTCTGACGCGTGCCGAGCACTTCGCCCTCGCCGCGCAGGCGTAAATCTTCCTCGGCGATACGGAAGCCGTCGTCGGTCTCGCGCAGAATGGCAAGGCGCGCCTTGGCGGTTTCGCCGAGCGGGCCTCTGTAGACAAGGAGGCAAGTTGAGCGTTCGGCGCCGCGGCCGACGCGCCCACGCAACTGGTGGAGTTGCGCCAGCCCGAAACGCTCCGCGTGCTCGATCACCATGACGGTCGCCTCGGGCACGTCGACGCCGACCTCGATCACCGTGGTGGCGACAAGGAGCCGCGTTTCGCCGGCGGCGAAGCGCTCCATGGCGAGGTCCTTGTCGGCGCCCCGCATGCGACCGTGGACGAGATCGACATTGGCGCCGAAACGTTTTTTCAACGTCTCGAAGCGCTCTTCGGCGGCGGCGAGGTCGATGGTTTCGGATTCCTCGACCAAGGGGCAGACCCAATAGACGCGCTGGCCCTGGTCGATGGCGCGCCCGACCGCCTCGACGACTTCCGGCAGCCGGCTGAGCGCGATGGTGCGGGTATCGATTTTTTGCCGGCCCGCCGGCTTTTCGCGCAATTCGGACACGTCCATGTCGCCGAAATAGGTCAGCACCAGCGTGCGCGGGATCGGCGTCGCCGTGAGCACCAGCATGTCGACCGCCTCGCCCTTGCGGGCGAGCGCCAGCCGCTGATGCACGCCGAAGCGGTGCTGCTCGTCGACGATGGCGAGCGCGAGGTCGCGGAACGCCACCTCGTCCTGGAACAGCGCGTGAGTGCCGACGAGGAGGTCGATATCGCCCTCGGCGAGGCGCACCAGCGTGTCGGCGCGCTCCCGCCCGCGCTCGCGGCCGGTGAGGATGGCGATGCGCATGTCGGCAGCGGCGGCCAGCGGCGCGATAGTCGCGAGATGCTGGCGCGCGAGGATTTCGGTTGGCGCCATCAGGGCAGCCTGGCGGCCGGCCTCGATCACGGTCGCCGCCGCAAGCAACGCTACGACCGTTTTGCCGGAGCCGACGTCGCCATGAAGGAGCCGCAGCATCCGTTGCGGACGCGCGAGATCGACCACGATGTCGTCGACCGCGCGCTGCTGGGACGGGGTGAGCGAGTAGGGGAGCGCCGCGCCGATCCGCTGCCGAAGCCGGCCTTCCGCGGCGCTGCCGCGGCCGGATTGCCGGCGCATATGCGTGCGCAGCAGGGCCAATGCGAGCTGGCCGGCGAGCAATTCATCGTAGGCAAGCCGCGACCAGGCGGCGCTCTCCGGCAGCACGTAGGACGGCGTCGCCGGATGGTGGATGGACTTGAGCGCGTCGGCAAACGGCGGATGGCCGGACTTCGCCAGCCAGGCTGCGTCCTGCCATTCCGGCAACTTGGGCATGCGCTCAAGCGCAGCCGCAATCGCCTTGTGCACTTGGTTGGGACCCAGACCTTCGGTCAGCGGGTAGATCGGATCGATGAGCGGCAGGCGGGCGAACCCCGCCTCGTCGACCACGCGGTCGGGATGCACCATCTGCAAGTGGCCGTCGTAAAGCGCGGTGGTGCCGGAGACGTAGCGACGCTCGCCGATCGGCAAGAGCTTTTCGAGGTAATCGCGGCGGGCGTTGAAGTAGGTGATGATGAGATCGTTGGTATCGTCGCTGGCATAGATCAGGTAGGGCGAGCGTGGCCGGTTCGGCGGCGGCGCGCGATGGTGGTCGACGGTCACGGCGACCGTCACCACGGTGCCGGGTTGGACGGCGTTGAGCTTCGGCTGGTGGCTGCGATCGACGGCGCCGGTCGGCATATGGAACAGCAGGTCGACCAGACGCGGCGGCTCGTCCTCGCGCCCCAGCAGACGGCCGAACAGCTTCTCCAGCTTCGGCCCGACGCCCGGAAGCGTCGAGAGCGAGGCGAACAGCGGGTTGAGCAGATTTGGCCGCATCGTGTCTGAAATGGTCGTGAAATCGCATAGCCGGCATGGCGGCGGAACGGCTGACATCCGCCGCCGCGCCATCTATATAACCATCGCCCGGCCCCGTCCGGGCTTTTGGCGTTGATTGAGCGATGACCGAACGAACGAGCGAAGGACTGGACCCGCGGCGGCGACGGCTGCTGTACCGCGCCTGGCATTGTGGCGTGCGCGAGATGGATTTGATCGTCGGCCGCTTCGCGGATGCGGCCATCGACACGTTCGACGATGCGCAGCTCGATGAATTCGAGCGCCTGATCGACGTGCCGGGCCACGACCTTTACGCCTGGGTCACGGGGACGAGCGAAGCCCCCGCGAACTACGACTCCGCCGTGCTGCGGCGGTTGCGGGATTTCCACATGCGACCCGAGGGCCAATCGTGAAGGCGCCCGCGCATTCGCCGGCGCAACGCCTTGCGCGCGGCAGGCCGCTGACACTTGGCGGCATCGCCGATGGCGCCGAAGGCCTCGTGCTCGGCGATCTTGCGCGCGCGGTCGCGGCTCGCGCACAACCGCCGGCGGTCAGTCTGCTGGTCGTCTGCCGCGATGGCGCGCGTATGGCGATGCTTGACCGCGCGCTCGGTTTCTTTGCGCCGGATATCGAAGTGCTCCAGTTCCCGGCTTGGGATTGCCTGCCTTACGACCGCGTCTCGCCGCATGCCGCCATTGTGGCGCAGCGCATGATCGCACTGTCGCGGCTCGCGCGGGTCGAAGGCCGTGAGCGGCCCTCGGTCGTGCTCACCACGGTGAACGCGGCGCTGCAGCGCGTGCCGCCGCGGCGAGAGATTGCGACACAGGCGCTCTCGGCCGCGCCCGGAAACATGCTGGCGATGGATGGCGTGACGCGCTGGCTTGAGCTCAACGGCTTCAATCGCGCCTCGACGGTACGCGAGCCGGGCGACTATGCGGTGCGCGGCGGCATTGTCGACCTGTTCGCGCCGGGCATGGCTGAACCGGTGCGGCTCGATTTTTTCGGCGACACGCTGGAATCGATCCGCAGCTTCGATGCGGAGACGCAGCGCACCACCGACCAGCTTCGGGCGCTCGATCTCGTGCCGGTGGCCGAATTCCAGCTCACGACCGACACCATCCGGCTATTCCGCACCGGCTATGTCGCGGCATTCGGCGCGGCCAGCCCCGACGATGTGCTCTACGAAGCCGTCAGTGAGGGCCGCCGCCACGCCGGCATGGAGCATTGGCTGCCGCTGTTCCACAAAAATCTCGAAACGCTGTTCGATTACGTGGCCGACGCGCCAGTCGTGCTCGAACCGCTGGCGGAGGAGGCTGCGCACGAGCGCTTCACCCAGATCGCCGACTATTATCAGGCGCGCAAGCAGGCGGTCGACGACAGCAGTGGAGGCGCGCCTTACAAGCCGCTGTCGCAAGACCGGCTCTACATCGCCGAAGCCGAATGGCGCGAGCGGCTCGACGCGTCCGCGCTGGCGCGGCTGTCGCCGTTCTCGGTGCCCGAAGGCACGCCGGATGTCATCGATGTCGGTGCACATCAGGGGCATAATTTCGCCACCGAGCGCACCGAGCCGGGCAGCAACGTGTTCGAGGCCGTCACCCGGCACGCGCAGTCGCTGCAAGCCGCCGGCAAGCGCGTCGTCATCGCGCTGTGGAGCGAAGGCTCGCGCGACCGCATGAGCCACGTGCTGGTCGAACACAAGCTCGTGAATTTGAAGGCGGTTGCATCGTGGCCGCACGCGCTTGCCTTGCCGAAGCATGAGATTGCGCTCGCGGTGCTCGGCGTCGAGGGCGGGTTCGAGACTGCCGACGTCGCCGTCATCAGCGAGCAGGACATTCTGGGCGACCGCCTGGTGCGCCCGCGCCGGCAGGCGAAGCGGCCGGAAAATTTCATTGCCGAGGTGACGAGCCTCGCCGCCGGCGACCTTGTCGTCCACGTCGATCACGGCATCGGCCGTTTCGTCGGCCTCCGCGCGATCGAGGCCGCAGGCACGCCGCACGATTGCGTGGAGATTCACTACGCCGGCGGCGACAAGCTGTTCCTGCCGGTCGAGAACATCGAACTCTTGTCGCGTTACGGATCGGACGAGGCGGGCGCCGAGCTTGACCGGCTTGGCGGCGGCGCGTGGCAGGCGCGAAAAGCGCGGATGAAGAACCGCATCCGCGAGATCGCGAGTGAATTGATCAAGATCGCCGCGGAACGCCAATTGCGCGAGGCGCCGCAGCTTACTGTCGCCCCCGGCCTCTACGATGAGTTCTGCGCGGGCTTCCCGTACGAAGAAACCGACGACCAGTTGGCGACGATCGAGGCCGTCACCAAGGACCTCGCGTCCGGTCGCCCGATGGACCGGCTCATCTGCGGCGATGTCGGCTTCGGCAAGACCGAGGTGGCGTTGCGCGCTGCATTCCTGACCGCGATGAACGGCAAGCAGGTTGCGGTCGTGGTGCCGACCACGCTGCTGGCGCGCCAGCACACCCGGACATTCACCGAACGCTTCCGCGGCTTGCCCGTGAACGTCGCGCAGGCTTCGCGCCTTGTTTCCAATGCGGAGCTTGCCAAGGCCAAGAAAGGCATCGCCGATGGCACGGTCGATATCGTCATCGGCACGCACGCGCTGCTCGGCAAGACCATCAAGTTCAAGGACCTCGGCCTGGTCGTGGTCGACGAGGAGCAGCATTTCGGCGTCGCGCACAAGGAAAAGCTCAAGCAGCTGCGCGCCGAGGTGCACGTGCTGACGCTGACCGCGACGCCGATCCCGCGCACCTTGCAGCTTGCGCTCAGCGGCGTGCGCGACATGTCGATCATCGCGACGCCGCCGGTCGATCGGCTGGCGGTGCGCACCTTCGTCGCGCCGTTCGATCCCATCATGGTGCGCGAGGCGCTGCTGCGCGAGCGCTATCGCGGCGGCCAGGCATTCTATGTCTGCCCGCGCATCGAGGATCTCGCCGGCGCAAAGACTTTCCTCGACAAGTCGGTGCCAGAGGTGCGCGTCGCGGTCGCGCACGGCCAGATGCCGTCGGCGGTGCTCGAAGACATCATGTCGGCGTTCTACGACGGCAAATTCGACGTGCTGCTGTCGACCACGATCGTCGAATCCGGCCTCGATATTCCGACCGCCAATACGCTGATCGTGCACCGCGCCGACATGTTCGGCCTGTCGCAGATCTATCAACTGCGCGGCCGCGTCGGGCGCGCCAAGGTGCGCGCCTATTCGCTGCTGACGCTGCCGGCGAAGCGCAAGATCACGCCGCAGGCGGAGCGCCGCCTCAAGGTGCTGCAATCGCTCGACACGCTCGGCGCCGGCTTCCAGCTTGCCTCGCACGATCTCGACATCCGCGGCGCCGGCAATCTGCTCGGCGACGAGCAGTCCGGCCACATCAAGGAGGTCGGCTTCGAACTCTATCAGCAGATGCTGGAAGAGGCCGTCGCGAGCCTGAAGGCCGGCCTCAGCACGCCGGTCGCCGACAAATGGTCGCCGCAGATCACCATCGGCACACCTGTGCTCATCCCCGAGGACTACGTCGCCGATCTGCCGATCCGGCTCGCGCTCTACCGCCGCCTTGCCGAGATCGAGGACGAACGCGAGATCGAAGCCTTTGGCGCCGAGCTTGTCGACCGCTTCGGGACATTGCCGGACGAGGTCGAATACCTGCTGCAGGTCGTCGCCATCAAGTCGCTGTGCCGTCGCGCCAATGTCGAGCGGATCGAGGTCGGCCCGAAGGGGGCGGTGCTGGCGTTCCGCGACAATACGTTTGCCAATCCCGAAGGGTTGATCGCGTATATCCGCGAGCAGGGCGTCGGCGCGCGCGTTCGGCCGGACATGAAAGTCGTGCTGTTCGACGAGTGGGAAACCCCGGTCGAACGCCTCAAGGGCGCGAACGCGTTGCTGCGCCGGCTCGTCTCGATCGCCGAGCGCGCCAAGGCGGCGTAACCGCCGCCTATGCGCGCGCGCGCTCTGGTTTTCGGCGACGCGGCGGATCGCGTTTGACAGATATTCCGGCGACTGCGCGCCGGTGACGATGACGCTGCCGCCGAAGATGAAGCAGGGCACGCCGTCGATGCCGGCCTCCTTGGCGCTTTCGGCCTCGCCCTCGATGCGGTCGACGTCGGCGTCGCTGGCGAGGAGCCGGCGAACCAGATCACCATCCATGCCGCATTCGACCGCGGCCCTGATCAGCGTCTTCGGATCGCTGAGGTCGGCGCCCTCGGAGAAATACAATTCCATCAGGCGCTGCTTGACGTGCGCCGGATCGGTGGCGCTGCGCGCCCACAGGATCAGGCGATGGCAGTCGAGCGTGTTGGGCTGGCGGCTGATCTTGTCGGCGGCGTAGACCAGACCTTCGATTGCCGCGGCGGTCGTCACGCGCTCGGCGATGGCGCCATAGCGTTCTGAGGAGCCGAACTTGGTCTCAAGATAGGTCTGCCGGTCGATGCCCTCGCGCGGTATCCAGGGATTGAGGAAGTACGGCCGCCAGTTGATGTCGACCTCGATGTCGCGCGTGAGCTCGATCGCAAGCTCAAGCCGGCGCTTGCCGATGAAGCACCATGGGCAGACGACATCGGAAACCACTTCGATATGAACGGATGTGGGCGCTGGAGAAGCGGGCATGGCTCGGCCTCGATTCGAGGTCATCACACTAGTCCGGCGGTCAGTGGGCGGCAACCGCGACCGTGCCGGTAACGCGGGCGATCAGCGATTCCACATTGTCCGCCGTCTTCAGCGTGGCGAGGGTGACGGCGGGGTCGATCCCGCCGCGGTCGCGATCGGGCGCCAGCATCGTGTGCTTGAGCACGCTGGCGATGCGGCGCGCGACGACATGAGCCGCGCGCAGGTCGGTCTCCGTGAACACCGCAAAAATCGAATTGTCGGCCTCGCGGCAGGCAAAATCGACGTTGCGCACCAGCCGGCTGACCAGGCGCGCCGCATCGAGGCTGATGCGGCGATCGATGCCATCGAACGAGAAGCGGGCGATGGAAAGGCCGATGCTGCGGTTCTCGGCATCCGCGACGGCGCTGTTGAGATCGCGCCAGAAGGCTGGGCGCGACAACAGGCCGGTGTCGGGGTCGATCATGCCCTCGGCGTCGAGCGAAGACAGCATGCGCTTGAGGCGGGACTCGAACGCATGCAGACGAACGAACGGCAGGAAGCGTTCGACCAGCCGTGCCGGTCCTTCGGACAGCCGATCGAGAAGGGGGAGATGCGCCGCGAACGACTCGATCGTTGCCGGCACGCCGCCGAGCACAGCGACCGGCAGGTCGCGAAAGCGCGGGCCCTCGGCCAGCACCGTCAGCAATGCTTCGACGATGCGGGGACTGAAGCCGTCGCCGATCACGACGCCGTCGATATCGCGGGCATTGAGCGTGCGCGCCGCGCTCTCGACGCTGAGCGCGCCGATGACGCCGACGCGCTCGCCGAGCGCGACCGACAGGCCGGGATAGGAGCGCCCGCGCCCGGTGACGAGTACGGTTGCGTCTTCGAGCGGATCGTTGACCGGCATTTCGGGCGGCAGATCGCCTTTCGCCGCCAGCGTGTGCGTTCGCCGCATCACGGTCGCATGCAGTGCGCGAATGCGCAGCGCCGCATTGACCCTGCGCACGATCCGCTCGCCTGTGGCGTTGAAGGCGACCGGCAGCGCATCCGGCAGCGCCGGCGAGACATCCTCGCGCGTGCGGGCGATGATCGGCGTGAACGGGCCGTCGGCGGTCTCGATCTGTTCGGCCAAAGCGTGCGCGAGTTGAGGCTCAACGCAGCGATCGGCCAGAACCAGCGCTTCCGGCTTGATCGAGTCCACCGCCGCGGCGGCATCCGCCCAGGTCGCTTCGACAACCGGAAATGCGCCCGCGTTGCGTAGCGCGTCGACGATATCGACCACCGGACTTTCGGCGACGACGATCATCGGACCTTGCAGCGACATGGACGCACGCAACGTTGGGGAAATAATCAGCGCACCATAAGCCGGCGCTGTTAATGGCCCGTTAAACCAGATGGTTCGGCGTGCTATGCGATATCAATGACTTGGCGCAATGACTTGCGCGTCATGTCCAAGACCCGTTTTGTATTTTATTTCAGTTTCGAGCGCGTCTTTTCCGACGGCTCTGGTTCGCCGGAAAGCAGCTAGAAGCTGACGCGAAGACCGACGCCGCCGTGAATGGTGTTGCCGACTGGATTGGGACCGACCGTCCCGTTGACAAACAGATCAGTGACCATCTGCTTGGTCAGCCGATAGCCGATACGGGCGCCATACTCGCCCCAGTGCTGGTTGCCCGACGTCGGAACAACGGTACCGATGCCGGTGATCGTGGCGTTGACGCCGCTTGAACTGGCAAACGATTGGACAAATCCGCCGTTCACATTCACTTCAATCGTGCTGCCGAACAGATGCGTCCACTGAGCGCCCGCTTTCACCAGGTTCATCCGGTCGGTGCCGCCCGCGACCGCCGCGTTAAACGGATTGGCGGGATCGGCGCTCTCCTGATAGCCGCTCACGCGTTGCCATCCCTGCCAAAGCTCGCCCGCGACTGCGATCTCATCTTTTGGCGTCGCGCGAAACACCCATCCCACACGCTCGAACACGGCGTAATCCGAGCTTCTCGTATCGCTGGAAACCTGTGAAAGGCCAATGCTGCTTGAGTACGACCGCTGGTAACTCACGCGCTGGGACGGAGAGAGCACGCCGCCTACGTCGAAAAACGGCCTCGACTTTCCCAATTCCACGAAGTCGTAGCGCAATGCAAAGGCGCCGATCGGCGCACTGGTAACATTGTATCCATGCTCGCTGTACTGGCTGTAGGCTATGCCGCCCATGAGCGAAAGATTATCGGTCAGCTTCTTTCGACCGTGCGCGCCCGCGGAAAACGATCCGGCCGAGCCAAATGCACTGACGCAACTCGAGCAATTGACTTGCTCATTCACGCCCAACAAAACGCTCGCCAGAATCCGGTTCGTGATCATCTGCGACGTGCGTTGATCGGCAAGACTTTGAATTGACGCAGCGACCGAGCCTCGATCAGGGGTGGTCACCGGATTTGTGGGCTCGACAGTGGTGGTGGTCGTCGTCGTCGGTGTCGTTGTGGAGACGGTCGTGACCGTTTCGGTTAACGACAAGCACCGGTGGACTAGAGGGACCGCTGCTGATCGATGCCGCCAACAATGACGTTTGGCAGCACGCCAAAAAGACGGCAACAAATGCCCCCAGTTTAATGCTTTGGCTGTTTGTGAAATTCCCGTTCATATCGACATCACTGCCCGCACAACGCGTCGGCGAGATCGATGTTTGTCGCCGGAACGAGGCCGGCATACGCCGTTTGACTGCAGAGGGCGCCATTGGCAGCACAGGCCGATGCAAACGTCCAAGGCGGCGTGCTGACCCTCGTGATCCCGATTTTTCCGCCGGTCGCCGTAATAATCGCCGTGTCGCCAGGGTTCAGCAGGTCGACGCAACGGCCGCCTGCGCACGCTCTGGCCTGTCCGTCTTGCAGAACGACAATATTTCGAAGTCTCTCAACCAGAAAATCCAAAGTGGTGCCGCGAATGCCTATGACCGCGATAGGGGTTCGAATCGAATAGGCCTGTTTTGCGGAATGACCGGTGACAAAACGAAATGCGCCGCTCGTCAGCCGGAGTGCGATTTCCTTGTAGCTCGTTTCGCCGGAGAACACGACCTTGTCCATCTTCAGCGTTGAGCCGGGGCCAATCGAGAGGTTGGTGTCGTCGCGAAAGACGATTTTAACGTCGCTGTCCGTGCTGGTGCGAACGACCTCATCGCGGACGACATCATCTCCCGAATTGACTTTGGTAACGCGCGGCGCGATTTCGGAAACATCGTTGCGAACCGTCGCGGCGAGGCCAATGCGT
Organism: uncultured Alphaproteobacteria bacterium; assembly: GCA_963730645.1. Lineage (GTDB taxonomy): Bacteria > Pseudomonadota > Alphaproteobacteria > Rhizobiales > Xanthobacteraceae > BOG-931. The sequence goes on from CAVSSN010000002.1 coordinate 571,528, forward strand.
TCTTGCGCATTCGCCGGAGCCAAGACCCCCCACACCGAAACGGTGATCAACGCGAGGGTGGCAAGTAATGGCGGAAGCCCTGGCCGCATTGTGCGCTCATTTCGTGTTGCCGAGCGTCAAGCTTACGCGACTTGGCAGCCTATGGCTGTGCTGCCGCTGCAACAGTCACGCCGATTAGCGCGTGCCATACCGGGACGCTACGCCGAAATGCAGCCGCATTTGATCCGATTCGCAACAGAAACCCTAATAGGTACGATGCTACGGCGATCGGCCTCACAGGTGCCATCCACAACAGATCATGCGGCGCTGGGACGCTCGCGGCGGTCGCGGAACGCGGCAGCGACCAGCGGATTGAGGCCAAGCTCGTTGAGCGTCGCCTGGACGGCATCGCGATCGGGGGAATTGCCGATCAGGCGGTGGCCGACGACGGAATCCGGCAGCGCGGCAATCGTAGAACGACTATCGATCCGGCCGACGGTGTCCTGCAGTTCGCGCAGCGAGAAGCGATAGCCGCCGATACTGACAATGCCGGTCGGCGGGCCGGTGACGACCATCGCCTTGGTCACCGAATCCACGCGGCAGGTATAGCCGGTATCGACCACGGCGCCGCGTCCGACTTTGAGGTGGGGAAGGCCCGAACGTTCAGCGCCGGGCGGGTAGGCCAGATGCGGCACCATGGGGCCGCGAAGCGCTACGGTGCCGGCTTCGGTGCGTACCAGTTCGGCGACGAGGATCGCGCCTTCATTCGCGCGCGGCGTGACGACGGGGCCAAAACCGATTGGCGCCGGCCTGCCGTTGGCGCCGCGGCGGGCCGCCAGGAGTCCGATTTCGCCAAACAGCGGAACATCGACCAGCGCCACATCGCGTTCACGCCAGACCGGGCTCGCCGCGATCCGTTCCGGCGCGCGCCAGGCGGCGATCACCGTCGTCAGGCCGTCGCCGGCGAGAGGGCCGGCCTCGGCAAGGCGGGCAACGAGCGAGCCCGGCAGGATCAGCGTCGTGACCTGGTGCTCGCGGCGCTGGCGGGCGAGCACGCCGGTATCGAACGGGTGATGCAAGGCGAGCGTCGCGCCGCTGAGCGCCCACGGCAGCAGACCGAGGCATAGCCCCGCGAAGGATGCGGGAGCGACGCCGGAAAGGATCACGCCATCCTGGCCAATCCGGCTTTCAAGCACGACCGCAAGCCCGCCGGCCAGAAGCTCGAGATGGTTGCGCGCGACCGGAAACAGCCCGTCATTGCCGACATCCCAGGTGATGGCGGCGATGTGTGCGGCGGGGTTCATCGCACGCTCGCGCTCGCGTGGCGGCAACGGATCGAACTTCTCGATCGTGAACAGATCGTCGAACGGCACCACGCCATCGGGCAAATTCTCGCCGAAGCCGCAGACGTAGCGAATGGAAAAGATTTCCGCCGCGACGTGCATGGCGAAACTGCAATGGTCGAAGCCGCCGACACGGCCGCAGGTGATGAGCGCCTTGCCGCCGAGGCGCGTCAGCGTCGCAACGGCGTCGGCGCGCCGCCACAGCATCGGCATCGGCGCGGCGATCATGCCGGCGCGTATCACGCCCAGGATGGTGAGCAGGTTCTCGACCGTATTCGGAAGCTGGATGCCGATGATCGAGTTGATCGGCAGGCCCATGCGGCGCAATCGTCCGGCGATGGCGGCGACGGCGCGGTCGGCCTCGGCGTAGGTGAGCTGGCGCGGCGGGCCGTCGGTGAAGCTCTCGCGGTTCGGCGCATCGATGAGCGCCAGCGCGTTTGGCCGCCGCAGCGCAACACGGCGGAAAACGTCGTCGATTGTCACCCCGGCCGGCCCGGCGGGTTGTGCTGTCGCGGGGATGGCGGGATTGCCGAGGATCATTGCACGGCCGATCCGCCCTGGCGCCACCAGGTCTCGGGAAGATAGCCGGACAAAGACGTTTTCTCCGGATGCTGGATCGCGGCCCAGCGCGCCACCCATTGCACCGGCAGATGGAACAAGGGCACGACGTAGAAACCGGACATCAGCACGCGGTCGAGCGCGCGAACCGCGGCGACGAAATCCGGACGTTCGCGCGCGCGCAACATGGCGGCGATCATGGCATCGATGGCCGGACTCTTGACGCCCATGTAGTTGCGGGTGCCGTCCTGATCGGCGGCAGCCGAACCCCAGTAGAAGATCTGCTCGTTGCCGGGCGAAAGCGACTGGTCCCAGCGGTTCAGGATCATGTCGAAATCGAACGTCAGCCTGCGCCGGTCATACTGCACGGCATCGACGACACGCACCTTGGCGTCGATGCCGGCGCGCTTGAGATTGCTCGAATAGGCGAGCGCGAGGCGCTCCTCGTCCCGGGTCGTGACCATGATTTCGAACGTGATCGGGCGCCCCGCGGCATGCTCGCGCAGCGTGGTGCCTTTGAGCTCGTAGCCCGCCTCCGCAAACAGCGCGAGCGCTTGCCGCAGCGTGGCGCGGTCGCGGCCGGAGCCGTCGCTCACCGGCGGCGACCAGGTGCCGTCGAGAATGTCGGGGCGAACTGCATCGGGAAAGGCGGCGAGCAGCCCGCGCTCGCGCGCATCGGCGGGGCGATGGAAAGCGGAAAGCTCCGAGCCGTCGAAATAGCCGGCGCTGCGCTGGTAGAGATCGAAGAAGAAATTGTGATTGATCCATTCGAAGTCGAACAGCAGCGACATCGCTTCGCGCACGCGGATGTCGGCGAACAGCGGCCGTCTGGTGTTGAATACGAAATCGAGCGTGGTCTTCGGCAGACCGCTCGGAAACGCATCCTTGACAACGCGCCCGTCGCGCGCGGCCGGAAAGTCGTACCCGGTCTGCCAGCGGCTTGGATCGTTCTCGGTGCGCACGTCGTAGAGGCCGGTCTTGAAGGCCTCGAAATAGGCATTGGCGTCGCGATAATAGTCGAACCGGACCTCGTCGAAATTCCACGAGCCGCGATTGATCCCGAGCGCGCGGCCCCAATAGTTCGGGTCGCGCTTGAGCGTCACGCTCTTGCCGGGGTCGACTTTCGAGACGACATAGGGTCCGCTGCCGATCGGTTTGTCGAACGTCGTCTCCTCGAACGTCGCGACGTCGATGGCATGCTTCGGCAGCACCGGCATCAGGCCGAGGATCAGCGGCAATTCGCGGTCCTCGCCGTCGGCAAAATCGAACCGCACGCTGCGCTCGCCGACGATCCCGGCTTTCGTGACCTTGGAATAGTAGGTGCGGTGGTTGGGCCGGCCCTTGTCGCGCAGCAATTGCCAGGAAAAGACCACGTCCTCGGCCGTGACGGGCGTGCCGTCGGAAAAGCGCGCCGCGGAGTCGATCGTGAAGGTGACGTAGCTGCGCGCGTCGTCGGTCTCGATGCTGCGGGCGAGCAGACCGTAGAGCGTGAATGGCTCATCGTAGCCGCGCGCCATCAGGCTTTCGATGACGTAGGGACGGATCGCCTGCACGGCGAGCCCTTTGACGATGAGCGGATTGAGGCTGTCGAAAGTTCCAAGCACGCCCTGGACGAGCCTGCCACCCTTTGGCGCGTCGGGGTTGGCGTAAGGCATCACGCCAAAGCCGCCTGGCATTGCCGGCGCGCCATGCATGGCAATGGCGTAGCTCGCTTCGGCCGCTTCGCCCGCGGCGCCCCAGCCGCCGAGTGCCGACGGCGGCGCACAGGACTGTGCGCAGTACGCCAGCACGTGCTGCGGTCAACGATGCTCGGATCGACGCGTTCACAGCACCTGACGATTCGGGTTATTGCAGTGCGCTAATGTAACACACCGTCGCGGCCCTGCGGGTCTTGCGCAGCAATGATCAACGGCGCGGGGCGCTTATCACCAATATTCGGCTGATGGGCTTTATCGGCGCGGGCAATTGGGCTATCAGGCGGGGGGCGGCGCGTCACGCTGTTGCCGCATTCTGCGTCGAATGACCCAAAAGCATGGGGGGCCACAAATGAGGCCCGTTTGCTTGGCATTCCAGCGAACGGAAGCACAAGAGGGACTGCAACTTATGACCAACCGGATTGCGTCCGAGCCGGCACGGCCAGTGGGTCGGGCGATCGTTGTCGTCGCTGCCGCGGTGCTGTTCGCTTCGGCTTCCATTCCAGCGGCGTTCGCCCAGCAACCGCCAGCGGCGGCTCCGCACAAACCTGCGCCGAAGCCGGCGGCAAAAAAGCCGGCCGGAAAGCCGCCTGCCGCCGAGCCGGCGCAGCAGCCGCGCACAAGGACAGGCCCCGGCCGGTGACCAGCAAGTGCAGTTGATCTACTCGCCTTGGACCAAGTTCTGTCTCAAGGGCCAGGAAGCAAATGCCAAGCAAGTCTGCTTCACCGGCAAGGACGCCCGCATCGAATCCGGAATGCCGGTCGTTGCGGCGGTGCTCATCGAGCCTGAAGGCGACGCCAAGAAGATTCTGCGCGTGACGCTGCCGCTCGGCATGCAGCTCGTGCACGGAACGCGCGCCATCGTCGATCAGAATGCGCCAATGACGGCGCCGTACGTCATCTGCTTCACCAATGGCTGCATGTCCGACTATGAGGCCAATGCCGACATGATCGGGAAGATGAAGAAGGGCCAGGGCTTGGTCGTGCAGGCGATCAATTCGACTGGCCAGCCGATCAGTCTGGTGCTGCCGCTCACCGACTTCGCCAAGGCCTATGACGGCCCGCCGACCGATCCGAAGGTGTTCGAGGAGCAGCAGAAGAAGCTGCAGGAAGAACTGCAGCGGCGAGCCGAAGAGGCGCGCAAGAAACTCGAAGGCCAGCAGCCGGCGCCAGCGCCGGGACCGCAATCCGGTACGCCGCCCGCCGGCAAGACGCAGTGATCTTCTGATCGTCGAGAAATCGCGGTCAACTTGATTGCACGCGAATTCGCGCGTGCAATCTCAATGCATCATGCCGTTGCGCGGGCGATAGCCGCCCTTGGCGTCGCGCACGAATGATTCCGCGACCTGAGGATGGCGCACCGGCTCGCCGGTTTCGTCCGGCAGCAGGTTCTGCTCCGAGACATAGGCCACGTACTCGGTTTCCTGGTTCTCTGCGAATAAATGATAGAACGGCTGATCCTTGTGCGGGCGCACGTCCACGGGAATGGAATCGTACCATTCGTCGGTGTTGTTGAAGACCGGATCGATGTCGAACACGACGCCGCGGAACGGATAGATGCGGTGCCGCACCACCTGGCCGATCTGATATTTCGCGGTCCGAAGCTTGATCATGGCCGAAATGTCATATCACGAATGTGGCGCGCGGCGGGCCAACAACTGAACGTTTGTTCATAGCCCATAACGCGCGGCCATGTCCGGCTCTTTTGCCGCAACCAGGCGGGCAAGATCAACCAGTACTTTAGCCTGCTTCCAGGTGGCGTCGTCCTGCATTTTCCCGTCGATCATCACGGCGCCGGCGCCGTCGGGCATGGCGGCGATGATTTTTCGGGCGAAGGCGACCTCGGCAGGATCGGGCGAGAACACGCGTTTGGCGATCGCGATCTGACTCGGGTGCAGGCTCCAGGCGCCGGCGCAGCCCATGAGGAATGCGTTGCGAAATTGCGCCTCGCATCCGGCGGCGTCGGCAAAATCGCCGAATGGTCCGTAAAACGGCTTGATGCCGGCGGCCGCGCAGGCGTCGACCATCTTGGCGATGGTGTAGTGCCAGAGGTCCTGTTGCGAGGCGGCGCGCGGCGCAGCATCAGCGCCGGCGTCGCTGAGCACCTTGTAGTCCGGGTGGCCGCCGCCGACGCGTGTCGTCTTCATCGCGCGCGAGGCGGCGAGGTCGGCCGGCCCGAGGCTCATCCCGTGCATGCGCGGCGAGGCGCTGGCGATGGCCTCGACATTGTTGACGCCTTCCGCCGTTTCCAGAATGGCGTGGATCAGGATCGGCCTTCGCACGGCATGCCTGGCCTCAAGCTGCGCGAGCAATTGATCGAGATAATGGATGTCCCACGGCCCCTCGACCTTCGGCAGCATGATGACGTCGAGCTTGTCGCCGACCGCGCCGACGATCTCGACGATGTCGTCGAGCGCCCATGGCGAATTGAGCGCGTTGATGCGGGTCCACAATCCCGTGCCGCGGAAATCGCAAGCCTTCGCCATCGCGATGAATCCAGCGCGCGCCGCCTCCTTGGCGTCGATCGGGATCGCGTCTTCGAGATTGCCAAGCACCACGTCGACCTGGTTGATCAAATCGGGGACTTTGGCGCGCAGCTTCTCGATGTGCGGCGGCACGAAATGAATCATGCGCTCGAGCTTGACCGGCAGCTCGCGCAGCGGCGCAGGTGCGCCGATCGCCAACGGCTTGTAGAAATTTCGCGGCAGCTTCATCTCGAATTCTTGTGCTGCTATAGAGCTTCGCCGCGCATCAGCCGCGGTTGCGCGGCCGTGGGCGCAACGCCTTCTCGCATCACGGCGCGTCGCAGCGGACCGACGCGGTCCATGAGATAAAGGCCGAGCCCGCGCGCGCCCTGTACCGCGATGAAATCGGTGAGCAGGCTTCGGTTGAGCAGATCGACCGCAATGGTGCGGCTCATCGCATCGGCACGGCGCATGGTGTCGTAGCGCGCGAGCAATTCCGGCGCGCCGGGGTCGGCGCTGCTTGCCCGCGCCTCGATCACCAGTTCGGCGATGGCGGCGGCATCGCGCAGGCCGAGATTGAGTCCCTGCGCCCCGATCGGCGGCACCACATGTGCGGCCTCGCCGATCAGTGCGATGCGCTTTTGGCCGAACGAGCGCGTCGTCTTGACGGCGAGGGGAAACATGCCGCGGCCGGACTCGACGGTCATTTTGCCGAGCATCGAATGCGCACGGCGCTCGATGCTCAGCGCAAGAGCGGCATCGCTTTGCGCGTAGAGTTCGGCAGCAATCGCGGGATCGAGCACGCAAACGAGGCTCGATCGGCGCCCGGGCAGCGGGACCAGCGTGATCGGGCCGCTCTCGGTGTGGAATTCGGTCGAGGTGTCGTCATGGGGACGTGCATGCGCGAGATTGAGCGTCAGCGCGGTTTGCGGATAGCTCCGCCCCTGCATTTCAATGCCGGCCGCGGCGCGACACACCGAATGCCGCCCGTCGGCGCCGATCACGAGCCGGGCATGGAGCACCGAGTCACGGAGCGTGATCGTTACGCCATCGGTATTGCTGTCGAATGGATTGTGCCGGTTCGGCGATCCGGGTGAGCCCGGCCTGCGCGGCACGCGCTTCGAGCGCGGCGATGAGGTGTCGGTTCTCGATATTATGGCCGAAGGCGTCGAGCCCGATCTCGGCGGCGGCAAAACAGGCTTCCGGTGCGCGGATCAGCCGCCGCGTGTCATCGACGATGCGCATGACGCGAAGCGGCGCGGCGTGTGCTCGGCACGCGTCCCAGACCCCGAGCGTGGCAAGCGCCGTGACCGAGCCCGCGAGCAGCGCCGTGGTGCGTTGGTCCGCCTGCGCCGGCGGGGCGACCAGCACGGTGTCGACGCCTGCGCCCGCAAGCGCAATCGCGGCCGTAAGCCCCGCGGGCCCGCCGCCGACGACGGCCACCTCGGCCGTGATCCGATTGCCGCGCGGATCGGAAACCATCAAACCACCTCGCGATACCGTCGCTCGCCTTGATACGATATGGTCGTTTCAATCTACCGACGAAAGAGCATGACAGACACTGCGCATGATCGCCAGTTCGACCGCGTCGCGCCTGCTGCTGCGGGGGCGGACGGCGTTCTTGCGCGTTGCTTTGATCGACTGTCCGGTCGGCCGATTGTTATCGCGCTTCTCGGGGTTGTGGTGCTGTCGGGGTTTGGCTGGATCGTGCTCGGCGTGACGGCGGCGGGTATGTCGGACGGCCAAATCGGCGGCGTGCTGCGCGATGCAATCTGCTGGCCGGCCGTTGGCCAAGGCACTTACTTTGAGCACCACTTCGGAGTTCGGTGTCGTGCTCACGATGTGGTGCGCGATGGTGCTGGCGATGATGTTGCCGACCGCCGGCCCCATGATCGTCACCTATGCCGAGATCGCCGACACTGCCGCGCGTAAGGGCGAGACCATCGTGTCGCCGATGGTCTTGACGGCCGGCTATGCGGCGGTCTGGCTCGGCTTTGCGCTTGCCGCGACTGCATTGCAAACCATGCTGATGCACGCTGCGCTGCTCGGTCCAACGATGCGCGTGGCGAGCCCGTGGTTTGCCGGCGCGATATTTCTGGCGGCCGGCGGCTACCAGTTCTCCAGCCTCAAGCATGCTTGCCTGACGCGTTGCCAGCGCCCGTTTCCATTTTTCTTCGCAAACTGGACTGACGAAACCACAGGCGTATTCCGGCTCGGGCTGCGGCAAGGGCTCTATTGTCTCGGTTGTTGCTGGGCGATGATGCTGGTGATGTTTGCAGTCGGCGTGATGAATGTGGCGTGGATGGCGGGGCTTGGCGTGATCATGGGAATGGAAAAGCTTTCGACCACGCCGCGGTTTTCGCGCGCGGTCGGCGTCGCGCTGGTCGCGATAGGTGTTGCGTTTATCGTTGCCGGGAGCAGCGCGTGAGCGAATCCTGGAGCTTGCGCGGCGAGTTGGCGCTCTCGTGCAGTTGCACGGTATTTTGCCCGTGCGTGCTGTCGCTCGGCCAGCATCCGCCGACCGAGGGCCATTGTCAGACCTGGGCCGGCATCCGCATCGACGACGGCCGCCATGGCGATGTCGATCTATCCGGCATCAATGTCGGCTTGTTCATGGAAATCCCCGGCCACATGTCGCGCGGAAATTGGACGGCCGCGTTGTTTGTCGACGAACAGGCTTCGATCTACGCGGTCAAGGCGCTGACGCGGATTTTCACCGGACGGGCAGGGGGCTCGACGCATCTGCTTTCCATCCTCGTCGGCAGCTTCCTCGGCGTGCAGCAGATGCCGATCACCTATCGCACCGAGGGCGAAACGCGCATCGTCAAGATCGGCGACCTGGTCGACGGCGCGGTGTCGCCGATCCCCGGCGGCGGCGAAGGCAATGTCGTGATCCGCAACAGCGAATACTGGATCGCGCCCGACATCACGGTCGCGCGCGCCGACAAGTCGCGGCTTCGCGCCTTCGGCCGCAACTGGAATTTTGCCGGCCGCTCGGCGGAAATCTGCAAGCTCGACTGGGGCAACATGTGACGCGCCACGCCGTAGCGGCCTTCGCGGTCCATGTCTTCACCGCCTTGGGCGCTGCGCTGCGCGCTGCTCGCCTTGATCGCGGCGGTGCGGACCGAATGGGCGACGATGTTTGCGTGGCTCGGCGTTGCGCTCTTCATCGACGGCGTTGACGGCACGATGGCGCGCCACTTCAAGACTGCCGAAGTGCTGCCGCGCTGGTCCGGCGACGTGCTCGATTTCGTCGTCGATTTTCCGACCTATGTGTTCGTGCCGGCCTATGCCATCGCCATGGGCGGGCTGCTGCCGCATCTCGTCGCAATTCCGCTTGGCCTTGTCGTCGTGGTGACCGGCGCGCTCTATTTCGCCGACCGCGACATGAAGACCACGGATTACTATTTCCGCGGCTTTCCGGCGCTGTGGAATGCGGCGGCGTTCTATCTGTTCGTCGTCAAGCCTGCGCCGTGGCTCGGCGCGGTGCTGATCGCGGCCCTGGCGGTGCTGACCTTCGTGCCGTTCGCATTCATTCATCCGGTGCGCGTCCCGCGATTTCGCATTCTGAATATCGCCGCGCTGGTGCTGTGGGCGCTGCTTGCGATCGTTGCCATCATGCGAAATCTCGATCCGGGACCATGGGTCGTCGCGGCGCTTGTGCTTCTCGCGCTCTATTTCCTGGCCGTAGGCCTCATGCGCCGCAGCGTTTGAGATGGCATGCCAATGCTCGCGCTTCTGACCGATCCGAATGCCTGGGCGGCGCTCGTCACGCTCACCGCGCTCGAAATCGTGCTCGGCATCGACAATGTCGTTTTCATTTCGATTCTCGTCTCGCGCCTTGATCCGGCCAGTTCCAAGCGCGCGCGGCAGATCGGCCTGTCGCTCGCGCTCATCTTCCGCATTGTGCTGCTGTTCGGGCTGACCGCGCTGGTCGCGGCTGCGCTATCCGCTCGTTACCATCTTCGGCAACGAAATTTCCTGGCACGACATCATCCTGATCGGCGGCGGCCTGTTTCTCATCGCCAAGGCGACGTTCGAAATCCATGGCGAGATCGACCACGACGAGGCCGAGGCGGCAGACCGGTGCGGCGACCGGCACGGCATTTCTCCTCGTCGTCGTCGCAGATCAGCCTCATCGATCTCGTGTTCTCGATCGACTCGATCGTGACCGCGATCGGCATGGCGCAGAATATCGAGGTCATGATCGCCGCCGTGCTCATCGCCATGGTGGTGATGTACGCCGCGTCCGGCTCGGTCGCCGGCTTCATCGCGCGCCATCCGACCACCAAGATGCTGGCGCTGGCGTTCCTGATCCTGATCGGCGTCGCGCTCGTCGCCGACGGCTTCGACGTCCATATCCCGCGCGGCTACATCTATTTCGCCATGGCGTTTGCGGCCGCGGTCGAATCCGTCAACATCCTGGCGCATCGCCGGCGCGTGGGCCGCGGCCCGCGCTGAAAGCTATCTTGCACCGGCGTCGCGACTACCTATGATCGCGCGCATTCCGCGGCTTCCGGCCGCCCACGATGGGAGACAAAAATGGTTGCAGCAGTGCGCGTCCATAAGACCGGCGGGCCCGAAGTCCTGACCTACGAGGAGATCGAGGTGGCGGCGCCCGGCGCCGGCCAGCTTCGGGTCAAGCAGCACGCCTGCGGCGTCAATTTCATCGACACCTATTTCCGCATGGGCATGTATCCCTCGCCGGTCGGCCTGCCGTTCGTCGCCGGCAACGAGGGCGCGGGCGAAGTCGTCGCGGTCGGGCAGGGCGTCACGGAATTCAAGGCCGGCGATCGCGTCGGCTATGTCACCGGGCTCGGCTGTTACGCGGCGGAGCGGCTGGTGCCGGCCGATCGCGCCGTGAAAATCCCCGCCAGTATCAGCTTCGAGCAGGCCGCCGGCATGATGCTCAAGGGCATGACGGCGCAATACCTCGTGCGCCGCACCTGGAAGGTCGAGAAGGGCCAGACCGTGCTCATGCATGCGGCGGCCGGCGGCGTCGGTCTCATTCTGTGCCAATGGGCGCAACCATCTCGGCGCCAACGTCATCGGCACCGTCGGCACGAAGGAGAAGGCCGCGCTCGCCAAGGCCAACGGCTGCCATCACACCATTCTCTATCGCGAGGAGGACTTCGTCGCGCGCGTGAAGGAGATCACCGGCGGCAAGCTGTGCGACGTGGTCTACGACGGCATCGGCAAGACCACGTTCCCGGCTTCGCTCGACTGCATCCGTCCGCTCGGCATGTTCGCGAGCTTCGGCAGCGCTTCGGGGCAGGTCGAGGCGTTCAACATCAACATCCTGCAAACCAAGGGCTCGCTGTTCGCGACCCGCCCGACGCTCAACAACTACGTCGCCAAGCGCGAGGATCTGCTCGCCACCGCGAACGATCTGTTCGGCGTGGTCGCGAGCGGCGCGGTGAAGATTCCGATCAACCAGAAATACCCGCTGCGCGACGCGCAGAAGGCGCACCGGGATCTCGAAGGCCGCGAAACCACAGGCTCGTCGATTCTGGTGCCCTGAGGTCTCACATGGACACCACAGCCGACGGCGCCTGAACCGAAGCCCTGGGGTTATTGGGCGACGTTTGGCTGGGCGGTTCTCGCCTTCTTTGTCGGGCAATTCGTGGCCCTTGCCGTGCTGGTGGTATGGCAAGGGCGCGCCGTGCAGGCGATGCTGGAACGGCCGTTCGACGGCATTGCGGTGACGGTCATCATTCTGGTTTCGAATCCGATCACGATCGGGATCGCGGCGCTTGCGGCGCGGCTCGCGCGCTGGAATGCCGGCGATTATCTCGCCCTTGTCTGGCCGCAGCGGCGAGACGTCGTCATCGGCGTGATTTCCGTGGTCGTGCTGATCGCGGTTTGCGATGCGCTGATTTTCTTCTCCGGCCACGACCTGGTGACCCCTTTTCAGCTCGAATCCTACACTTCTGCGGCCGAAGAGGGTTGGCTTCCCGCGATGTGGATCGCGCGCCTGCGTGGTCGCACCGGCCGGCGAGGAGGTGTTGTTCCGCGGCCTGATGTATCGCGGCTGGGTGCGATCGGATCGTTTTGCGTGGGTTGGGATCGTGGCGATCTCGCTGGCGTTTGCGGCGCTGCATGTGCAGTACGACATTTTCGGCATCGCCCAGATTTTCGTCGTCGGGCTGTACCTCGGCTGGATGCGCTGGCGCAGCGGCTCGGTGCTGCTGACGATCCTGCTGCACGGCTTGTTCAATCTCGAAGGCACGATCGAGACTGTGCTGCAGATTCACTACTTCTCGTAATGCATCGAAGTCGTCAGCGCGCATTGCGCTCGGGATTCGGCCGTTGCGGCGGACGCGCCGGCGCGCCTGAATTGCGCTCCGGCGCCGGCACGATCGCCGCCCGGATCGAAAATCCGCTCGAAGCCCGAGCCCTCGCCGCCGCGCCGGGCGCGCGCAATGCCGATGACGGGCTCCGTAAAGCGTGAGATCGCGGCCACCGTCTCATCGAGCGGCACGGTGCTGTTCGGCGTTTCGCTGACGATGGTCGCAAGCACGTGCATCTCGCGGCGGAACAGCGAGTTCGAGCGCCGTCAGAGTGTGGCTGATGGTGCCGAGATAGCTGCCCGCAACCAGGATGAGCGGCAGCCGCAGCGCCATCATGACATCGAGTACGGTCTTGTGTTCGTCGAGCGGCACCATGATGCCGCCGACGCCCTCGATCAGCAGAATGTCCTCTTTGGTCTCGATCGCGTTGTGGCAGAATTCGATGACTGCGTTGACGTCGATCGTCTTGCCCTCGCGCCGCGCGGCGAGGTCGGGCGAAAGCGGCGCACGGTAGCGCCACGGCGCGATGCGATCGATCTCCGGCTGCGTCACCTGCTTGCCGAGCGCCGTGAGCAGGACGCCGGGATCGCTGGTGTTGGGCCGGGCCGGGTCGAAGCCGCTCACGATCGGTTTGATGGCGTCGACCGTTCGCCCCATCTGCCGCAAATGCCGGATCAGGGCAGCGGCTACGAAGGTCTTGCCCACATCGGTCCCGGTCGCGGTGATGAAGATTGCCGTCACGCCTCAACGCCCCAAAATGCGCCTGCGCACGATACCGGCGAGCCGCTCAACGTCGTTGTCGGGGTGTTGAGCGGTGAATGCAAGCCGCAATCGTGCCGTGCCCGCCGGCACCGTGGGCGGCCGTATCGCGACCACCAAAAAGCCTTCGTCCGCAAGCAACGCCGAGGCCGCCAGCGCCGCATCAGGCTCGCCCACAACGACCGGCACAATGGCGCTTTGCGCTTCCGGCAGCGCAGCGAGGCGGGTGAAAAGCTTGGCCTTGCGCAAGGGTTCGGCGGAGTAGGCGGGCTCGCGCTCGATCAGATCGATGGCGGCGATCGCAGCCGCAACCACGGGCGGCGGCAGGCCGGTTGAATAGATGAAGGTGCGCGCGCGCGTGCGCATCAATTCAATGACCGGCCGCGAGGCGCAAAGATAGCCGCCGTATGCGCCGATCGCCTTTGACAGCGTCCCCATTTGCAGCGGAACGTCGGTCTCGCCGTCGACGAAATTCGAGCCGCGCCCGTTGCCGACAACGCCGACGCCGTGCGCGTCGTCTGAAAGCAACCATGCGTCGAATTCCTGCGCCAGCGCAGAAAGCTGCTTCAGCGGCGCGAGGTCCCCGTCCATGGAAAATACGCCGTCGGTCGCGATCATCGCGTGCCGATAGCGGGCGCGATCCCGGGCCAGCAGCTCTCGCGCATGTGCGACATCGTTGTGGCGATAGCGATGCAATGCCGCGCCGCTCATTTTCGCGCCGGCATGAATGCAGGCATGCGACAATTCGTCGATCAGGATCAGATCGCCGGTCCCGATCAGCGCCGGGATGATGCCGGTATTGGCGAGGTATCCGGAGCCGAACACGCACGCTGCCTCGGTGCCCTTGAGCTTCGCGAGCCGCGCCTCCAGCTCGGTGTAGAGTGGGTGGTTGCCGGTGACGAGCCGCGAGGCGCCGGCCCCGATGCCGTAACGGTGCAGGGCTTCGGTCGCCGCCGCGACGATCGCCGGATGTTGCGTCAGGTTGAGATAATCGTTGCAGGAAAACGAAAGCAGTTTTCGGCCCTCCCGCACGGCCCAGATGCCCTCCCGGGTGGTTTCGAGCGGGCTGCGCAGCAGGCCGGCGGCATCCAGAGCCGCGAGCTTGTCGCGGGCAAAATCGTCGAGTGAGCGCATTGCAGCGTCCCGCCGGTCCCCATGAGGAAACGTCGTGACCTCGGCATTCCTCAGGGGCAAAATGCGCGCCATCGCCAACCCATGAAAGCGCCGAATGTCGGGCATTACCAGCAAAAACATCGGCGCATCCGCGCCGCCCGGCTGGTACACGGCCGGCCTCGACCACATCTGGCTGCCCTATGCGCAGATGAAGACGGCTGAGCCCGCCGCTTGCCGTCGCCGCCACGCGCGGCAGCCGCATCGTGCTTGCCGACGGGCGCGAGCTGGTCGACGGCATCGCCTCGTGGTGGACCGCCTGCCACGGCTATAACCACCCGCATATCCGCGCCGCCGTCGAAGCGCAGCTCGCGCGCATGCCGCATGTGATGTTCGGCGGCATGGTGCACGAGGGCGCGCTGACGCTGGCGCGGCGGCTTTCGGCGCTGCTGCCGGGCGATCTCGACCGGGTGTTCTTCAGCGAGTCCGGCTCGGTCGCGGTCGAGGTGGCGCTGAAGATGGCGGTGCAGTACTGGCTCAATCGCGGCCGGAGCGGGCGCACACGCTTCGTCGCGTTCCGCGGCGGCTATCACGGCGACACCACGGGCGCCATGGCGGTGTGCGACCCGGACGAGGGCATGCACGCGCTGTTTCAGGGATTGCTGCCCGAGCAGATCGTGATCGATCTTCCGGTGGATGACGCGAGCATCGCTGCGTTCGATGCCACGCTCGCACGGCACGCCGACGAGATTGCCGCGATCATCGTCGAACCGCTGGTGCAGGGCGCTGGCGGCATGCGCTTTCACGATGCCGCCGTGCTGCACCGCCTGCGCGCTGCCGCCGACCGCCATGACCTCTTGCTGATTTTCGACGAGATTTTCACCGGCTTCGGCCGCACCGGAACCATGTTCGCATGCGACGCCGCTGGCGGTCGTGCCCGACATCATCACTCTGTCCAAGGCCCTGACCGGCGGGACCTTGCCGCTTGCGGCCACGGTCGCGCGCAAGAAGGTCTTCGATGCGTTCTGGTCGGATGATCCGACGCACGCGCTGATGCACGGCCCGACCTTCATGGCGAATGCGCTCGCCTGCGCCGCCGCCAACGCCTCGCTCGATCTGTTCGAGCGCGAGCCGCGGCTCGATCAGGTCGCGACGATTTCGGCGGCGTTGTCGGGCGGCCTGGAGCCATGCCGCGGATTGCCGGGCGTCAAGGATGTGCGGGTGAAAGGCGCGATTGGCGTGGTCGAACTCGACCGCATCGAAAATCTCGATGCCTTGCGCCAGCGCTTCATCGCCGAGGGCGTCTTCATTCGGCCGTTCGGCTCGATCGTCTATCTCACGCCGGCCTTCACGATCGGAGAGGAGGATTTGACGCGCCTGACAAGCGCCATCGTGACGGTATTGAGCGAGCGGCGCTGATCAGTAGCCCACCGCCGTGCCGTGCAGGTCGTACTCGTCGACGCGCTCGATCTTCACGGTGGCGATCTCGCCGACACGCAGCGGCCGGCGGCTTGCCACATAGACCGCGCCGTCGATCTCCGGCGCGTCGGCCTTGCTGCGGCCCTTGGCGACGGTCGCGCCCACCTCGTCGATGATGACCTGCTGGCGGGTGCCGACCTTGCGCTTGAGCCGCTTTGCCGAAATCGCCTGCTGGCGCTGCATGAAGCGGTGCCAGCGTTCCTCTTTCACGTCGGCAGGCACCGCGGCGGCGAGATCGTTCGCGGCCGCGCCGTCGACCGGCTCGTAGCGGAAGCAGCCGACGCGATCGAGTCCGGCCTCGTCGAGCCAGTCGAGCAGCATCGGAAAAATCCTCGTCGGTCTCGCCCGGGAAGCCGACGATGAAGGTGGAACGGATGGTGAGGTCGGGGCATTGCGCGCGCCAGCTCTGGATGCGCTCCAGCGTCTTTTCCTGCGCCGCCGGCCGCCGCATGCGTTTGAGCACCGCGGGGCTCGCATGCTGGAACGGGATGTCGAGGTAAGGCAGCACCTTGCCGTCCGCCATCAGCGGGATCACGTCGTCGACGTGCGGATAGGGATAGACGTAGTGCAGCCGCACCCAGGCGCCGAATTCGCCGAGCTCGCGCGCGAGATCGAGGAATTTCGCCCGCACCTCGCGGCCCTTCCAGTCGCTCGCCGCGTATTTGATGTCGACGCCGTAGGCCGAGGTGTCCTGCGAGATGACGAGCAGTTCCTTGACGCCCGCGGCGACCAGCCGCTCGGCTTCGCGCAGCACGTCGGCGGCCGGCCGCGAGACCAGGTCGCCGCGCAGCTTCGGGATGATGCAGAAGCTGCAGCGATTGTTGCAACCCTCTGAAATCTTGAGATAAGCGTAATGCCGCGGCGTGAGCTTGATGCCCTGCGGCGGCACCAGGTCGACGAACGGGTCGTGCTGCGGCGGCGCCGCGCGATGCACGGCCTCCATCACGCTCTCGTATTGCTGCGGGCCGGTGATCGCGAGCACGTCGGGATAGCGCGCGGTGATCTTTTCCGGTTCCGCGCCCATGCAGCCGGTGACGATGACCTTGCCGTTTTCCGCCAAGGCTTCGCCGATGGCGCCGAGCAATTCCGCCTGCGCGCTGTCGAGAAACCCGCAGGTATTGACGATGACGAGGTCGGCGCCGTCGTGCTTGCGCGTGAGCTCGTAGCCTTCCGCGCGCAGCCGCGTGATGATGCGCTCGGAATCGACCAGCGCCTTGGGGCAGCCGAGCGAAACGAACGATATGCGGGACGGTCCGGACATTCACGCCTCTTTCGGGGTGTCCGGGCGTTAGGGGAGCCGACGGCCGGCGTCAATCAGATAGAGCCGGCAAGTTCTGCGGCAAGGGCCGCGAAAGAGTCGCCACAAAAATGCCGGACGTCCACTAATTTCACCCGCCGGGTGCGGCATTTAGCACCTGGTGTTCGGGGGAAATTAACCATTTCGGGGTCTCCTGACCACGTAGCAACTCGTGGGGAAGGGTCGGCGCGAAAGGCAGGTAGCGCGCCGACGATTTCCGGTTGTTGGGTTCAAGAACACGACAAGGCCGGACCGAATGTTGCAGCCGACCCGTCTGGCGGCCGTTCTGATCGCAGCGAGCCTCGTTGCGGGCTGCAGTTATGCCGTGTTCGATCAGGATACGACGGCCTCGTTCAATGGCTCGGCCAAGCCGGCCTGGGCGAAGCAGCCCGCAACCTGAGCCGGCAATCGAGCCGCCCCAGACGATCGAAACCTTGGTGAAATCGACCGAGGAGCCGGCAAGCCGGCCGAAAGCGGCGTCCAATTCGCTTTATGCGCGCGCGGTCGAGGCAAGGCCGATCGAAGCTGCGCGGCCGCCGGTCGAGGTCGCAAAACCTGTCACTGTTCCACCGCCGCCGCCTCCGCAGGCTGCCGAAAGGGTGCCAATCGAGGCGCGCGGGCATGCCTACCTGTTCCGCGGCGTAGCGGGCCTGATCTATTCGCGCGGCATGGATCGTCTCGCCGACGAGATCAACTCGCACCGGGGTCACGGCGAGCGTGCACACCTACCTGATGTGGCGTCCGGTGGTCGAGGAGGCGATCCAGAACTATCGCCGCGATCACGCGCCGATCACCATCATCGGCCATTCAATGGGCGGCGATTCCGCGGTCGCCTTCGCCGAAGTGCTGAACCGCGAAAAAATTCCAGTGAGCCTGCTCGTCACCTACGATCCGACACGCATCGCCGATGATGTGCCGCCGAACGTCGAACGCTACATCAACCTGTATCAGTCCCGTAACGTCATGGGCGGCGGCAACGTAACGCCGGGCCGTGGCTTCCATGGCCATTACGCCAGCATCAATCTCAAGGATCACTACGAGATCATTCACATCAATATCGAGAAGGCGGAATACCTGCACAAGCAAATTGTCAGCAAGATCGTGGAGCTCGCGGCGACGCCCGCCGCGGCGCAGGGCGAAGCCATCCCCATTCAGCTACGAGGTGCCGTCGCGCGCTTCGATCGAGCTGTGGGACAGCGGCATGCCGGTGACGGTCGGCCCCGAAGACACGATGCAATCGCTGTCGGCGACTTATCATGTGCCGGTCTGGGCGCTCGCCCAGGTCAATCGGACGTCGGACGGCGCACAGCTCAAGCCGGGCCAGCGCTTCGTGATCCCGCGTCACCTGGCGCCCACTGGCGGCGCCCGATACCATCCCCGTCAGCAGCCTGGGCGCCACCGCCGCGCTGAGGCTCAGCGCCCGGCGTAGATTTTGCGCACCAGATCGAGAACGTCCGGCGGCGTCTTGTAAAGGCGCTGGATGAAATCCTGCATCGCCGTGCCGCTCACCGGATTGACCTCCAGATTTTGTTTGGCGGCATCGGCAAGCAGTTCGGGGTCCTTGGTCATGGCGTCGAACGCCGACCGCAGTTCGGCGACGCGCTCGGCGGGGAGATCCGGCGGCGCCATCAGGGGCCACGCAAACAGCGAGTCCGCGGTAAAGAAATCGAGGGCCTGTTTTCCCTTCTCGGTCGGGATGAGGTCGCGCCCGAGCGGAATATTCGGCAATTCGGATTTCCCCAGCGTGAACTGCGCGAGCGGCTTGATCGTGCCGTCGGTGAGCCATTGCGGCGCGCGTGAGCGAATACTGTCGATCGACCAGCCGCAATAGCCTTCGACCTCGCCGCGCTCCAGAGCGAGCGTGATGTCGTTGCCGCCCGGGTATCCGGTGACGATCTTGAATTTGGTGCCGATCAGCTCGTTGAGCGCCTTCGGGAAGCGTCAGCGTGCGCGATCCGGGACCGGTCGAGCCGACCACGGTCTCGCGCTTTTTGACATCGTCCATCGTTTGCACCGGCACCGTCTTCGAGACGACGCACAGGAAGGTGTCGCGGGTGCGCCCGCCGAGCCAGCTGAAGCGCTGGGGATCATATTTTGCCTGCGGGTTTTCGAGCAGCGGCTCGAGCACGGTGCCGCCGCCGACAACGCCGAGTACGGTGCCGTCCTTGGGCACGGTGGTGTAGAGGTTCATGGTCGCGGTGATGCTGCCGGCGCCCGGCATGTTGCGCACCAGTACCGACGGATTGCCGGGCAGGTGCTTGCCGAGATGGCGCGCAAACAGTCTGGCCGTCGCGTCGTAGGTGCCGCCGGCGGAAAAGCCGACGATGATGGTGATCTGCTTGCCCTGATAGAAATCAGCAGCCGGCGCGCCGAGCGGCCACAGCGCTGCCATTGCGGCAGCGGCTAATATCATGAGTTTTCGGGATGCTACCATGTAACCGAAAGACCTTGTGCTTGATGGCGTGTGTGCGCCAAGCGTAGCAAGCTGAGGAAACTTCCGATAGATTTGTGGCGAATGCGGCCGGCCGACATTGTCGCACCTGCTCGCCGCAATATGGGGAGGAGTGTCATGACAACATCGCGTGTCGTCGTGCTCGGCGCCGTTCTGGCCGCGGCGCATGTCGTTCGCCGGCCAGGCGCAAGCGGAAATCAAGACGCAGTGGGTGGACTACAAGCAGGGCGACGCCGAACTGCGCGGCTATCTCGCTTATGACGACAGCATCGGCGGCAAGCGGCCGGGCGTGCTGCTGGTGTATCGGCGCGACGGCATGTCGGAGCTGACACTGGAAAATGCGCAGATGTATCGCCAAGCAGGGTTACGTGGTATTCGCCGAGGATATTTTCGGCAAGGACGTCCGCCCCAAGGAGGTGTCCGAGCAGATCGCGCAGTCGACCAAGTACAATGACGATCGGCCGCTGATGCGCGCGCGGGCGCAGGCGGGCCTCGATGTGCTGCGGAATAATCCGATGGTCGACGCATCGAAGATCGCGGTGGTCGGCTATTGCTTCGGCGGCACGGTGGCGGTCGAGCTGGCCGAGACCGGCGCGCCGGTGCTCGGCACGGTCACCATCCACGGCTCATTCCGCAATTTTACGCCGGATGCCGCCAAGAACATCCATGGCCGCGTGCTCATCCTGCATGGCGCCGAAGATCCGATCGCGCCGCTCACCGAGGTCGACCTGCTGATCAAGGAATTGCGCGCCGCCAACGTGAGCTGGCAGATGGACCTCTACAGCGGCACCAAGCATGGCGTTTTCGACGCCGAAGAATCCGGCCGAAGAGCGCGCCAACAAGGAATCACAGTTCGCGACCGCGCGTTTCTTCAAGGATGTGTTCGGACTCTGAGCGTCAGGCGGCGACCTGGCCCTGTCTGACGTTCGACAGCAGCAGCACCGCTTCGATCATGGCGTCCGGCCGGGCGATGCCCTTGCCGGCGATGTCGTGGGCGCTGCCGTGCGCGACCGACGAGAACAGGATCGGGCTGCCGATGGTCAGCGCCGCGGCGGCATTCGGCGCCAGCAGCTTTGCGGCGATGTGGCCCTGGTCGTGCAGCATGACGATGAAGGCGTCGATGCCGGGCATCTGAAACATGGTGTCGGCGCCGAATGGGCCGGACACGGCGGTGCCGGATGTCTTCGCCTCGGCAATCGCGGGCGCGATGATCTCGATTTCGTCGCGGCCGAACAGGCCGCCTTCGCCGGCATGCGGATTGAGCCCTGAGACGGCGATTTTCGGCGCGGGAACACCCATGCGCTTGAGCGTGCGTTCCGTGACGCGGATGACGCGGCCAATCCGTTCGGGCGTGATCGCCGCGAGCGCGTCGCGCACGCTCTGGTGCAGCGTGGCGTGGACGATCTTCATGCTGCCGAAGCACAGCATAAGGAAGACGTCGTTCGGATCGGTTCCGGTCTCGCGCGCGACGAATGAGGGATGGCCATCGAATGGAATTCCGGCGAGCGCAATCGAAGTCTCGTTCATTGGCGCAGCGACCACGGCATCGACATCGCCGGCGAGCGCGGCTTTGATCGCAGCGCTCACGGCGGCAAGCGACGCGCGTCCGCCGCCGGCGTCGGCAGCGCCGAAGGGCAGGGCGGCTGCGTCCGGCTGCGCGCAGCGGAGAATGTTCACGCGTCCGTCCGACCAGTCGGCGCCAGCCGCTGTCGTGACGATCTGAAAGTCGGCGCTGATACCGCAGGCCTTGGCGTGCCGTTCGAGCACGCTCGCGTCGCCGACCACGACGGGGTTGCAGGCCTTGCGCACGGCCGGATCGAGCGCGGTCTTAAGGCTGATCTCGGGCCCGATGCCCGCCGGGTCGCCTGTAGCAATCGCAATTGTCGTCTTACGGCCGGCCATGCGCCATTCATTCCGGCTTGAGATCGAGTTCCTTGGCGAGCACGCGCCACTTGTCCTCTTCCTTGCGGATGAATTGACCCGTCGTCTCCGGCGTGCTGGTGCCGGCAGCAGCAAGTCCGAGTGAAAGCAGCCGCTGCTGGGTCTCCGGCTTTTGCAGGAATTGATCGATCTCCCGGCTCATCCGCTCCACCATCTCCGCAGGCGTGCCCGCAGGCGCGACAATGCACAGCCAGCCATCGATATCGAAGCCCGGCAGTAGTTCGCCAATCGTCGCCAGTTGCGGCGAGCCGGAGAAGCGTTTCGCCGAGCTGATCGCGATCGGCCGCACTTTGCCGGACTTGGCGAAGCCGTATACCGCGCCGTAGACGTTGATCACGACCTGGATGGTGCCGGCGGCGGTGTCCTGTAGCATCTGCGCCGTCGCGCGGTAGGGGATTTCGACCATTCCAATTTTGCCGCGCGTATTGAGCAGGCGGCCGACCACCACGCCGTAGCCGCTGGTCGCGTCGACCGCGTAGGACAGCTTGCCCGGGTTCGCCTTGCCGTAGGCGATCAGCTCCGGCAGCGTTTTGACCGGCAGAGACGGTGTGACGGAAATGACGAACGGGCCGGAATCGGAGACCATCGAGACCGGCGCAAAATCATGCGCCGGGTCGTACCCGATCGATTTGATCATGTACTGGTTCGACGTGAACGTAGACGCATTGGCGAAGAAGAATGTGTAGCCGTCCGGCGCGGCGTGTGCCGCCGCCTGCGCGCCGAGGATGCCCGACGCGCCCGAGATGTTCTCGACATAGACCTGCTCGCCGAGCCCTTGCGAGACACCTGCTGCGACAAAGCGCGCCATGATGTCGGTGCCGAGCCCCGGACCGGTCGGAACGATCAGCTTGATCGGCCGCGTCGGCCAATTCGCCGTTTGCGCGTGCGCGCGCGAAGCGGGCGCAAACGTGACGCTGGCGGCAAACAGCGCGATCGCAACATTGCGCAATAACCGACCTGGAATTCCCGTCATTACATCGCCCCGTTATCGATCTGGATTGACCACGATATTTACAAATCCGCCCGGGCGCGTCTGCACCTCGGCCAGCGCCTCATTGACGCGCTCGAGCGGATAAGCGTGCGTGGTGAGCTTGCTCAGATCGAGCACGCCGGCGCCCGCCATATCGGCCATCAACTGGCCTTCGCCGGTGGTGAACCAGTTCGAGCCGCGCAATTGCAGCCGCGTGGTCATGAACTGGATCGGGTGGATCGGAAGCGTCTCGGTCAGCGCGCCGATGTTGATCGCGGTGCCGCCGCGCTTGAGCCCGCCAAGCGCATCGGCCGTATGAGCGGCGGACGCGCCGCGGCCGGAGCAGTCGATCAGCACGTCGGCGCCCATTTTCCCGGTGTGCTGGCGCATCCAGTCGGCGATCGGCGCATCGCCGAGCGCGAGCACCTCGATGCGCTCGGGCGCAAGCGCCTTGACTTGCGCCAGCACGTCACGATTGCGGCCGAGGCCGAGAATGCGCGTCGCGCCCATGCCGAGCGCGAACAGCGTGGCGCCGACGCCAAGCGTGCCGGTGATGCCGTTGATGGCAATGCGGCTGCCGCCGCCGACTTGCGCGAGCCGCAGCGCGGCAAACGACGTGCCCAGATAGCCAAAGCGCGCGGCCTGCTCGAACGTCACCTTCGGCGGCAGGTGCACCAGCCGCTGCGGCGACTGCGGTGATGTATTCGGAGAACCCGCCATGCGGATAGTCCATGAGCTGCCGGATCGAGTGCGGGAAGAAGCCGAAATAGCCCTGGAAGCCGGCGGCGCTGCACAGCATCGGCTCGCCGGCGCGGCAATAGGGGCACATGCCGCAGGTGAGCCACGGATTGACGTAGACGCGGTCGCCAATGGCGACGTCGGTGACTTCGCTGCCGACCTTGGAAACGATGCCGGCCGCATCGAGGCCAACGCTGGCGGGAAGCGGCGGCAGATGGTTCCACAGCGTGCCGCTGAAGATCGCGTTCATGTTGGGGATGACGCCGCAGGCCTTCACCTGCACCAGCACGTCGCGCGGCCGCGGCTCCGGGATTTCGACCGTGTCGATCCGCAGCGGCTTGCCCGGCTCATGCAGGCGCGCGCAACGCATGGTCGCGGTCATTGGAACGCCCCCGATCAATCCGCTCCGCGCCTCACGTCCACGGCATCAGCGAGGCGTGGATCACGTCCGGCTTGCCGCCCGGCAGGCTGCCGACCGACCTGATGGCGAGGTCGACGTCCTTCAGGCCGAACCGGTGGGTGGTGATCTTCTCCAGCGGAAAGCGCTTTGAGGCGATCTGCGCCAAGCGCCAGTTCGCAGGCCTTGTAGCTGTGGCCGCGCGCGGAGTGCATGGTGATGAACTTCACCGTGAACTTCTCCAGCGGGAAATTCGGGAATTGCGCCAGTTCGCCCTGCACCACGATGGTGCCGGCCTTGCGCTTGAGCGCCTCGATGCCGAGCAGGATCGGGATGGTGCCGGCGCCGGCGGTGCAGTCGAGCGAGACGTCGACGCCCTTGCCGCCGGTGATCTCCATGATGCGCTGCGAGCGGATCTTCCTTCTGCACGTCGATGACGTAGTCGGCGCCAAGCTCCTTGGCGACCTTCAGCCGCGCGCCGTCCTTCGAGGTGCCGGTGACGATGATGAGCGAGGCGCCGGCCTGCTTGCAGATCACGGTCTGCGACAGGCCCTGCTGGCCCGGCCCCTGAATCAGCACGGTCGAATTGTAGCCGACGCCGCCGTCGAACAGCGACCACTCGACGCCGTTCGCCATCGGCGTCACCAGGCCCGCAAGTTCCGGCGAGACGCCCTTGGGCACGTGGTGCACGACCGCGTTCCACGGCAGGTAGACGTATTGCGCAAAGCCGCCATAGAGGTGCGGCGGCTTCTTGGCCGAGGTGTAGCCGTAGCGGATGGCATCGGGGTTGGTGCGCCAGTTGGTGTTCTCGCAGTGCCGGTACTGGCCGGCATGGCACCATTCGCACTTGCCGCAACTGACATAGTGCTCGACGAAGACGAGATCGCCTTCCTTGAAGCCCTTGCGGTTGGTGAACTCGCGGCCGGCCTTGGCGATATAGCCGATGTTCTCGTGGCCCATGATGACGGGCTCGTCCGATCGGCGGATGCTGGTAGAGCTTGACGTCGGTGCCGCAGATGCCGCCGACCTCCATCTTCATCAGCGCCGCATCCGCCGGGATATCCGGCATCGGGTATTCGCGGATTTCGGTCTTGCTCGGACCCGTTCGCACCGCCGCCAGCACTTGTTCTGCCACTGAAAAAACCTCCAATAATCGTCGTCACGCCTGCGTCGGCCCGCACTCTAGGAGGGGACCGAAGGCGGTCAAGCGCCATTTCCGGGGGTGACGAGGGCTGTTGCGCTATAATGTGGTGATGCTCGGCTTCATCAAGAAGACACCGCAACACCATGCCGCGCTCGCGCAAGTGCGCGAGTGGACGCGCGAGCGCTTCAGGCTTGGCGAAGACGAGACGGTCCTCGTCACCGAGGTATCCTGCCAGGTGCCCGGCTGCCCGCCGCTCGAGACCGTGGTGGCGTTCTGGACCGGGCAGGGCAGGCACCATTTCAAGGTCTTCAAGCCGGTCGCCGAGGTGGTCCAGGACGACCTGCCGCCTGGCTGGATGAAGAACGCGCTGGTCGCCCTCGACGGCATCGATTGCGCTTGCTGCTGAATCGACAGGCCCGATCCCCGTTTTCGCCGGTATTTCCGGGTCGGCGTTGGCAATTGGGTAACGGTCGTTCGGATAAAATTGGCCGGGGTGACGGTCCAGATAGGACTGGTCGTGCAGAAATAGGGCTGCACGGCCGGCTGTTTCGTCGACTCTAGACAATTGAAATGACCATGATCCGAGACGATTGCGAGGTTGCCGTCATCGGCGCTGGCCCCTACGGGCTTTCGGTCGCCGCGCATTTGAATGCCGCCAACGTCGCCACGCGGGTGTTCGGCGAGCCGATGTCGTTCTGGCAGCGGCATATGCCGCGCGGCATGTATCTGCGCTCGCCATGGGTCGCCTCGCATCTCGCCGATCCGGCCAAGAGCTGTTCGCTCGATGTGTATGCCGGCAACAATGGCATCGCGCAGCACTACCCGCTGCCGATCGAGCACTTCATCAGCTACGGCAAATGGTTTCAGCGTTCCGCCGTTCCCAATCTCGACCCGCGCAAGGTGGTCCGCGTCGAGCAAAGCGGGTCCGGCTTCCGCCTGCGGCTCGATGACGGTGCGGAGACGTTGGCGCGGCGCGTCGTCGTTGCCTTGGGTCTCGCGCATCAGGATTTCAGGCCCGAGCCGTTCGTCGGCCTTCCGGCTGCTCTGGTGAGCCACACCTGCGAGCACGACAACCTCGATGCCTGGCGCGGCAAGCGCGTTGCGGTGATCGGACGCGGGCAGAGCGCCTGCGAATCGGCAGCGCTGCTCAGTGAAGGCGGCGCCGAGGTTGAGCTGATCTGCCGCGGCGACATCCACTGGCTCGGCGTGCCGCAGAAATCGCAAAACGGCGGGCGTTCCTGGTTGAAGCGTTTGCGCGCCAGGCTCGGCGCGCCATCCGAGGTCGGTCCGTTCCCGCTGGACTGGTTCAACGAACTGCCGGTTCTGGCGCATCGGGCTCCGGCGGAGCTTCGCGCCTGGATCGCTTCGCGCAGCTTGCGCCCGGCATCAGCCGGCTGGGTCAGGCCGCGTTTCGACCGTGTGCGCGTGTCGGCAGGCCGCGCAATCGTCGGCGCGCGTGCGATGGATCATGAAGTCGCTGTCGAGCTTGATAACGGTTCGCGCACCTTCGACCACGTCCTGCTGGCGACCGGCTATCGCATCGATATTTCCAAGCTCGGGATTTGGGCGCCTGAGTTGCTTTACAAAGATCGACTGCGCGGCCGGCTCGCCTAACCTCGCCGGCGGATTCGAATCCAGCATACCGGGGCTGCATTTCGTCGGATCGAGCGCGGTCCACAGCTACGGCCCCTTGATGCGCTTCGTCGTCGGCGCCGGCTATGCCGCGCGCAGCATCACCCGCAAGGTCGCCGGGCAACATTCGCGATCGGTCGCCGCTGACGCAAAACGCATCAATGGCGCCGCCTATGGCGGCTCGGCGGGGACGTTGTCGCGGCCCTGACCCCGGCAATGCGGGAATTCTGATGAGCGTTCCTCTCCCATTGGAAGCCGAAAGCCGGGAACGCAAGAGCAATCCGCCCGGCGTGCTGATCGTCGGCGGTGCGCATGGAAGCCTCGCGGTCGCGCGCAGCCTCGGACGCAACGGGATCCCCGTCTGGTTCGTGACCAGCAATCATCCCATCGCGCGATATTCACGCTACACCGGGCGCAGTTTCCGCTGGGCCGGTCCGGACGCGGGCGGTGCCTTCAGCTTCCTGCTCGATCTCGCGGTTCGTCACCGGCTCGATGGCTGGATGCTGATTGCGGGCGGCGACGAGGAAATGCGGCTGATCGCACGGCATCGCGCCGAATTGTCAAAATTGTTTTATGTGACAACGCCCGAATGGGAAACCGTACGCTGGGCCTACGACAAACGCCTCTCCTATCAGCGTGCCGCGACGCTCGGCATCGACTGTCCGCAGAGCTTTTATCCGCGCAGTCGCCAGGACGTCGAACAGCTCGAATGCCGGTTCCCGGTCATTCTCAAGCCGGCAGTGCATGAGAAGGACAACGCATTCACGCAGGCCAAGGCATGGCAAGCCAACGACCGCGCATCCTTGCTGTCACGCTACGATCAGGCTGCTGCGCTGGTCGGTAACGAGGCCATCGTTCTGCAGGAACTGATCCCCGGCGACGGCTCGACACAATTTTCCTACGCCGCGATATGGGATCGCGGCTCGCCCGTCGCATCGCTGGTGGCGCGGCGAACACGGCAATATCCGATCGATTTCGGCTTCACCAGCACGTTCGTCGAGACCGTGGAGGCGCCGGAGGTCGAAGCGCGACAGCCTGCCGTTTCTTGCAGTCGCTGAATTTCAGCGGGCCGGTCGAGGTCGAATTCAAGCTCGACCGAGCGCGACGGCCGCTACAAGCTGCTCGATGTCAATGCGCGGGTGTGGACCTGGATTGCTTTGGGTGCGCTCGCCGGCGTCGATTTTCCGATGATCCAATGGCGGCTCGCCATGGGAGAGAATGTGCCGCAGGCGCGCGGCCATCCCGGCGTCGCCTGGATGCACGGCTCACGCGACATCGTCGCCGCCTGCCACGAGATGCTCGTGCGCAGGCTCACGCCTGCCGGTTATCTCAATTCCATCGACAAGCCGCTGGTGTTTGCGGCATTCGCCGCCGACGATCTCAAGCCGGGCCTGGTCGATTTGCCGATCGTGGCGTGGCGGCGCATGGCGCGGCGGATGCCGGTGCTGGCGCAGGGCATGATTCGCAACCAGCGCTCGCGGTTCAACCCCAGCCATTGACGCCGTTGCCCGTTTGGCCGGAACGCTGCTCCGGCTTGCCGAATTGAGCCTTGCAGCCTACTTTCACTGGTAGGCCCCGCGCCCACGGAACAAGGCAATGCTCAGAAAAGAACAAAACGACCTGCTGACGCAAACCGGCCCCGGCACGCCGATGGGCCAGATGTTTCGCAGCTATTGGATGCCGGCGCTGCGGGCGGACGAGCTGCCCGAGAACGAATGCCCGCCGGTGCGGGTCAAGCTGATGTCCGAGCGGCTGCTCGCGTTCCGCGATACCGACGGCCGCTATGGCCTGATCGACGAGTTCTGCGCCCATCGCGGCGTCTCGCTGTGGTTCGGCCGCAATGAGGAGCACGGGCTGCGCTGCCCCTATCACGGCTGGAAATACGACGTCACCGGCCAGTGCATCGACGTGCCGTCGGAGCCTGCGGAATCCGGTTTCTGCAAGAAGGTCAAGCTCACGTCCTACCCGCTGGTGAAGCGCGGCCCGGTGCTGTGGACCTATATGGGCCCGCCCGAGAAGCAGCCGCCGCTGCCCGAGTGGGAATTCGCCACCGTGCCCGAGGACCAGACGTTCATCTCCAAGCGTCTGCAGGAAAGCAACTGGCTGCAGGCGATGGAAGGCGGCATCGATTCCAGCCACGTCTCGTTCCTGCACAGCGGCGATCTCGGCTCCGATCCGCTGTTCAAGGGCGCCAAGGGCAACGACTACAACCTCGCCGACATGCGGCCGCACTTCGAGGTCGTCGAGCAGCCGGGCGGACTGTTCATCGGCGCGCGGCGCAATGCCGAGAACGGCAAATACTATTGGCGCATCACGCCGTGGGTGATGCCGTGCTTCACCATGATCCCGCCGCGCGGCGATCATCCGATCCACGGCCATTTCTGGGTCCCGATCGACGACGAGAATTGCTGGGCGTGGAGCTACGACTTCCATCCGGTGCGGCCGCTGCTGGCAGCGCGAGATCAACGACATGAAGGCTGGCGCCGGCGTGCACTGCGCGTACGAGCCCGGAAGCTGGCGGCCGATCGCCAACAAGGACAACGACTACCTGATGGACCGCGCTGCGCAGAAGGCCGGCAAGACCTATAGCGGCGTCGCCGGCTTCGCCAGCCAGGATGCATCGCTGCAGGAGAGCATGGGCGCGATCTGCGACCGCACCAAGGAGAACCTCGTCTCCACCGACAACGGCATCATCATGGCGCGCCATCGCCTGCTGCGCGCCGCGAAGGCGCTGGCGGAGAAGGGCGTGACACCGCCCGGCGTCGATCCGGTGCATCAGCGCGTGCGCTCGGCCTCGGTGGTGTTGCCGCCGGAGCAGGCATTCAAGGACGCCGCCAAGGAGGCGCTGACCTCGCGGCCCGGCGTGGCGCAGGCGACGGTGTAGAGACGCCTATCGTGCTCTAATCCACGTGGATATTCGCGTCGCGGATCACCTTGCCCCATTTTTCGGAGTCGGCCCTGATTCGCGCGGCAAAGTCCGCAGGCGGCGAGGCGATCGAGTAGATGAAATTCGGCGCGAGGAATTTGTCCCGGAACGCCGGATCGGCGAAGATTTTCTGCGTTTGCGCACTGAGCTTGTCGACGATCTCCGGCGGCGTGCCCTTCGGCGCAGCGAGCCCGTACCATGAGCCCGCCTCGTAGCCAGGTAGCCCGCTCTCGGCGAGCGTCGGCACGTCGGGAAATTGCGGCAGCCGCGTTTTCGAGCCGAGTCCGAGCACCTTGAGTTTGCCGGCCTGCCACGACTGTCCCACCAGACCGATGCTGACGATCATCATCTGGATGTGGCCGCCCAACAGGTCGGTGATCGCGGGCGCGGCGCCGCGGTAATGCACCGGCGTGAACTTGGCGCCGGTTTCGTTCTCGATCAGCACGATGTTGAGGTGGCCGCTGGTGCCGATGCCGAACGTGCCGTAGTTGAGTTCGCCCGGCTTCTGCTTGCCGAGCGCGATGAGGTCGGCGAGCGTCGTGACCGGCACCGAGGGATGCACGACCAGCGCCTGCGGGCTGATGCCGAGCCCGGTGATCGGGATGAAGTCGTCGACGGCGTAGGGCAGCTTGCTATAGGTGTGCGGATTGGTGACGAACGTGGCATCGGCCATGACCAGCAGCGTGTAGCCGTCGGGCGGCGATTTCGCGACATATTCGACGCCGAGAAGGCTCGCGCCGGTCGGCTTGTTCTCGACGATGAATTGTTCGCCGAGCGTCTCGGACAGCCGCTGCGCCAGCGCGCGGGCGAGAATGTCGGTGATCCCGCCGGCCGCGAACGGCACCACGATGCGGACGGGTTTGCTCGGATAGGATTGTGCGAAGGCGGCGAGGGGAATGCTCGCCAATATCGCCGACAAAACCGCCGCGATGATGCGTTTCGCCACCATGATCACTCCCCGGACTGCAAGGTTCGCGGAAGTCTAGCGCAGCCCTTGGAAATTGTCTTTTGAAGTGCAACAAGAATTGCTCCAACGCCGCACGGAGCGAAGCACAATGGCCGGGCCCAAGCTGAAAACCGTCACCCGCACCCAGGGCAACAACCAGGCGCTCAAGGACGGCAGCGTCCAGCCGAAGACGTTCGAATTCGCCTTCGAGGAAGTCGATCCGCTGATCGCCGCGTTCCGCCGCATGGTGCGCGGCAACGAGTTCGACATCTGCGAGATGGCGATCACGACCTACATCTGCGCGAAAGAGTTCGGCAAGCCGATGACGGCCGTGCCGGTGCCGCTGGTGCGCGCGTTCCACCACGGCGCCATCCTGACCAGCGCCAAGGCCGGCATCACCAAGCCGAAGGACCTTGAGGGCAAGAAGGTCGGCGTCAACCGCGGCTACACGGTGACGACCGGCGTATGGGCGCGCGGCATCCTGCAGCACGAGTATGGCGTCGACCTCAACAAGATCACCTGGGTGCTGTCCGGCGACGAGCATGTCGCGGAATACAAGCCGCCGGCGAACGTCGTGCCGATCGAGCCCGGCAAGAAGATGGAGGACATGCTGGTCTCCGGCGAGCTTGCCGCCGCCATCGGCGTCGACGTCAAGCATCCGGACGTGAAGCCGCTCATTCCCGAATGCGCTCGAGGCGGGCCTCGCGGCGCTGCGAGCGCGACGGCCACTATCCGATCAACCATCTCGTCGTCATCAAGGACGAGCTGATTGCCAAACATCCCGATCTTGCCGCCGACGTGTTCAACACCTTCGCCGAGTCGAAGCGCCGCTACGTCGAGCGCCTCAAGGCCGGCAAGATCGAAAAGCCGACCGAGGTCGACAAGATGCACCAGCGGGTGATGGAGATCACCGGCGATCCGTTGCCGTACGGCATCGCTTCAAACCGCAAGGCGCTCGGCGATATCGTAGCCATGCGCTCGCGCAGGGCATCATCACCAAGCCGGTGTCGGTGGACGAGCTGTTTGCGCCGAGCACGCGGACATTGACGGCATAGCGGCGATTATGCCCCGTTGTTCTCGGTCACGGCTTGCGCCCGGCGATATAGCCCTGACACAAAGCGCGCGGCAGGCCGTGCATGCTGAAGCCGCCGGCGAATTCGCCGCCGCAATAGAGACCCGGGATCACCTCGCCGTTCATGTCGATCACCTGGCAGCGCGCGTTGATGCGCAGGCCCGCGCGCGTGTCGTGCATGACCGGCGTCGCCCAGGCGGCATAGAACGGCGGCTTGGCGATCTTGTAGAGCGGCTTCGGCTTGCCGAAATCTCGTCCACGCCGGCATCGACGAAGGAATTGTAGCGCGCCACGGTGCCGCGAGGATTTCCGGCGGCATCGGCACGCGCTGGTATTTCATCACGATCTTCTGGGCCAGATCTTCAAGCGTGTCCGCGCTGAAGAAGAAGCCGGCATCGCAATCGACATTCGGCGGCTTCGGGTCCCAGTTCTCGCGCTCGACCGCGTCGGCATCGAAGATCGCCCAGATCGGGCCGCCGCCGTTGTGGCCGTCGCCGATGCCGGCCAGCGCCGCGTTGAGGAAATTGTTGGGATTGTATTTGCAGGTTCTTGGCGTTGCGATAGTTGCCGGGAACGTAGGGATCGACGCTCTTGTAGTTGTTGGCGGTGAATTGGCCGCCGGTCTCGTCGTAGAAGCGCTTGCCCAGCATGTTGACCAGGATGACGTCCTGCCAGTCCGCGACCCGCAGGCCGGTCGCGCGCGCCTTGTCGAAGACCGCGCTGCCGGGATGCCAGCGCAGATTGACATAGCCGTACTGAGCAGCCGATCGAGCCGGGCTTGGTGATGTCGCAGCCGAATTCGCCGGTGTGGTTGAACAGGCCCCACAGCGACGCGCCGATCGCCATCGCCGGCGATCTCGCCGCTGGCGTCCTGGTCGGACCACGGCATGCCGGCGAGGCCGCAATATTCCTCGGTCAGGCGCGGATCGAACATGCGGCGGAAGTTGACGTTGCCGGTCGAGCCGCCGGTGGCGATGATGACGGCCTTGCGGGCGCGGATGTTGAGCGTCCTGCCGTCGTTGTCGACCGCGATGCCGAGCGACGCGCCCCGAGCGCGGCGTCTCGCGATGGATCGCGGTCATGCGGTGCTCGAGCAGGATTTCGACGCCGGCCTTCCGCGCCGCGGCATTCGAGCGGCCGCATCAGGCCGTTGCCGGACGACGATTGTCGTGCGCTCGTCGGGATCGGCCGGCTTGCCGGTCTGGACCATCGGCCAGTCCATCGACCGACAATCGTGCATCGCGCGCGGCACCGAGTTGCCGACCGAGCTGCCGCCGCTGCTGTCGGGCGCCTTGTCGACGAACCTGACGCCGTGCGCGAGCAGCCATTCGAAGGTCGCGACGCTGTTGTCGGCGAAGGCGCGGATGATCTCGCGGTCGTTGTAGCGGTAGTCGCGGGAAGCCGTTGGGCTCGACCACCGACCAGTCGGTCAGGTCGCGGAACAGCAGGTCGGGCGAATCCTCGATGCCGTATTTCTTCTGGGCGCTGGTGCCGCCGCCGAGCGGCACATTGCCGCCGCTGGTGATGGCGTGACCGCCGATGTGGTTCTGGCCTCGACGAGGATCACCGAGGAGCCGGCCTCGCGCGCGACGATGGCGGCGGGCATGCCCGTCGCGCCCGACCCGATCACCACGACGTCGGCCTCACGATCCCAATTCACGATGATTGCCACCACCCTTACCGGCGCGACCCTAACAGGGCGACGGATTTTGCGTCATTGGAATTCATGCGGCAGCAGAAAGTGCGCAGGCGCTGCGAGCCTGAAGGCCGCAGCGCGATCGCTCTGCACCGTTGTCGGCGGCCCCGCGATTGGCTCAGGCCTTGCCGTTCTCCGCCGCGGCGTTCTTGCCGGCGATGAAGCCCTGGCAGGTCGCGCGGGCGAGGCCGTGCATGCTGAAGCCGCCCGCGGATTCGCCGCCGCAATACAGGCCCTGGATCACCTCGCCGTTCAGGTCGACGACCTGGCACTTGTGCGTTGATGCGCAGGCCCGCGCGGGTGTCGTGAATGACCGGCGTCGCCCAGCCGGCATAGAACGGCGGCTTGGCGATCGGATAGAGCGGCTTGGGCTTGCCGAAATCGTAGTCCTTGCCGGCCATCGACGAAGGAGTTGTAGCGGGTCACGGTGCCCATCAGGTTCTGCGGCGGCATCGGCACGCGCTGGTGTTTCATCACGATCTTCTTGGCCAGTTCTTCGAGCGTGTCGGCGCTGAAGAAGAAGCCGTCGTCGAAGTCGACATTCGGCGGCTTCGGATCCCATTTTTCGCGCGCGGCCCCGTCGGCGTCGAAGATCGCCCAGATCGGTCCGCCGCCGTTGTGGCCGTCGCCGATGCCGGCCATCGCGGCGTTGATCCAGTTGTTCGGCTCGTACTTGATGTTCTTGGCGTTGAGGTAGCTGCCCGGCTCGTAGGGATCGATGCTCTTGTAGGTGCTCGGCGAGAACTGCCTGCCGGTCTCGTCGTAGAACCGCTTGCCGAGCATGTTGACCATGATGAGGTTCTGCCAGTCGCCGACGTGCAAGCCCGCTGGCGCGGGCCTTGTCGAATACGGTCGAGCCCGGGAACCAGCGCAGATTGACGTAGCCGTATTGGCCGCCAACCGTGCCGGGCTTGGTGAGGCCGGAGCCGAATTCACCGTTGAAATTGGTCAGCCCCCACAGCGAGGCACCGACGCCCATCGCGGCGATTTCGCCGCTGGCGTCCTGGTCGGACCACGGCATGCCGGCGAGACCGCAATATTCCTCGGTCAGACGCGGGTCGAACATGCGCCGGAAGTTGACGTTGCCGGTCGAGCCGCCGGTGCCGATGATGACGGCTTTGCGGGCGCGGATGTTGAGCGTCTTGCCGTTGTTGTCGACGGCGATGCCGGTGACGCGGCCGGAGCGCGGCGATTCACGATGGATCGCGGTCATGCGGTGTTCGAGCAGGATTTCGACGCCGGCTTTCTGCGCGGCCGCGTGGAGCGGCTGCATCAGCCCATTGCCCGATGAGGTGGTGGCCTGGCGGGCCGGATCGTCAGGCTTGCCGGTCTGGATGCGCGGCCAGTCCATGATCGCACAATGCTGCGTGCGCGAGCACCGAGAGCCCGACCTCGTGGCCGCCCTGGCGGTCCGGGCCGCGCTCGATCACCTTGACGCCGTGCGCGAGCAGGAACTCGAATGTGGCAACGCTGTTGTCGGCGAAGGCGCGCATGATTTCGCGGTCATTGTACCGATAAGGCGCCGAGCCGTTTGGCTCGACCACCGACCAGTCGGTCAGATCGCTGGAAGAACAGATCGGCTGAATCCTCGATGCCGTATTTCTTCTGGTAGCTGTTGCCGCCGCCGAGCGGGAGATTGCCGCCGCTGCAGATGGCGTGGCCGCCGATGTGAGGCTGCGCCTCGACCAGGATCACCGAGGCGCCGGCTTCGCGCGCGACGATCGCGGCCGGCATGCCGGTCGCGCCCGAGCCGATCACCACGACGTCGGCTTCGCGATCCCAATTCGACGGTGTCGTCTGCGCTTGCGCCAGCACTGGATTGGCGGAGGCTGCCGCCGCGGCCGCCAGCCCAGCCGTCGCGCCACCTTTCACCAGCAAATCGCGCCTGTTCACCGTCATGACACCCTCCCGTTCGTTTCTATCGCCACCCGCGATCCAGTTTGTGAGAGACTAACAGCATTCCGGATTTTGTGTCATGGGGATCAGGCCAATCGACCATACGGACGAGGAATGCCTGCCATGGCGGATTTCATTGCCACCCATCGCCTCACCGAGGAAGCGAGCCTGAAGATGCTGCAGGCCGGCGTCGCCAAGGCGAACGCGCTCGGCTGCAAGGTCTCGCTTGCCGTGGTCGATGCGAGCTGCCGGCTGATCGCCTTCCTGATGATGGATGGCGCGCGGCATTTCTCCATCATCACCACGCAACGCAAGGCCATCACCTCGGCGTCGCAGCGCCAATGCCGACCGGCTATGCGCCCGAGGAGAACGCGCTGAGCATGGCTGTGCGCATGGGCGACTTCACCAACGTGCCGGGCGGATTTCCGATTGTCGTCGGTGGCGAAGTCATTGGCGCCGTCGCTGCCGGCGGCGCCAAGATCGAGCAGGACGTCGAGGTCGCGAAGGCGGCGCTCGCGGCGCTTACGACCGCTTGAATGAGTTGTAGACCATCTTCGTGAAGTTGATGGCGACCTCGTCGGTCGCGGCCCATTTCGCGTCGAGATCCTTCAATGGCCTCAGCGCCGACCACCTCGGCCTCGCTCTTGCCCTCCTTGACCAGCTTCTCGACGCGCTCGCGCGCGGTCTTGAGCATCGTATTGAACTCGGCGATGTCGGCCTTCTTCGCGAGCGTTCCGTGACCCGTCATCACCTTGGTGTCGTCGTTCGCCACCTCGAGATAGGTGTCGGTCGCGCGGATCATGCCCCTGATGTCACCGCCATTGGCGAAGTCGATGGTCTGATAGCGCTTGGTGTTGTTCATCGTGTCGCCGGTGCACAGCACGTTGGCATCGGCGAAATAGACCCAGGTGTCGCCGTCGGTGTGCGCATTGTTGACGTGCGTGAGCTGCGCCTTGCGGCCGCCGACTTCGAGCGTCATCGAGCCGCCGATGTAGGTCTGCTTCGGGAGCGCGCCCGGCGCGACGGGCGGCGTCTTGGCGCCGGCTGAGGCCGTTGGTGGTGCCCGCGGCGAGGCGGATCCTGACGTTGTCCTGCGCCACGACGATGACGCCGTCCTCCTGGAACGGTGCCGTTGCCGCCGGTGTGATCGCCGTGGAAATGGGTGTTGATCAGATACTTGATCGGCAGCGGCGAAATCGCGGTGATGGCGGCCTTGATCTTGTCGTGAAGCGGCGCGAACTGGCCGTCGACCATGATGATGCCGTCGGTGCCGACCGCCACGGTGATGTTGCCGCCTTGGCCTTCGAGCCGGTAGGTGTTGTGGCCGAGATCGATGGTCTTGATCTCGACCTTCGAGAAATCGATGTTTTGCTGCGCGTTAGCGGCGCCTGTAAGCAGGACGGCTGCGCTCGCGAGCGCGGCCAGTGCGGTCCGATTCATGATTGTGCTCCCCTGGATTTCAGCCGGTGTGCGCCCAGCATGCCACCTTTCGCAGGACGGGTGAAAGCGCTTCACCCACCGATCACGCGCCTGTTACGGCGTCGGAATCTGGATCAGCTCCTTGACCTGCTCCGGCGTCAGCGGCGCTGAGATGAACTTCTGCGCCTGCGCTTCGGCGATGATCTGATCCATCCCGACGACGCGGTCCGGCGCCATCGTGTCTTTCGGGATCAGAGCTCGTACCTTCGCCACGACCGCCTCGGGCAAACCGGAATAATCGGCGAAGATCTTGAGCGCGGCCGGGTCGGAATACATCCAGTCGACCGTCTCCTTGTAGGCCGCCTGAAAGCGAACAATCGCGTCCCTGCGATTTTGCAGCGTATTCACGTTGGTCAGGTTGACGCGCCCGGTCCGGGTTTTCAGTGCCGCAACATCGCTGCCGGTGACGATGATGCGGATTTGCCCGGCCTCCACTTTGTCGAGAAAGAACGGCACGGCCGAGAATCCGACATCGACCTGACCGGTCATGGTCTGGGTGAGCGTCGCCGTGATGCTGCCGGTCGAGGTCGGCTTGGCCGTAAGCTTGTATTGCGCGATGAGCGCGAGCAGGTTGGCGTGACTCGACGAGCCGGTCAAAGAATAGGCGACCGTCTTGCCGTTGAAGTCCTCGACCTTGCGCACCGCAGAATCCGCGCGCACGTACCAATACTGATCGGGCGCCCCGATGATCTCATTGCCGATGATGCGGATCGGCGCGCCCTTGGCGAAGGTGCCGACGGCGGCCGACACGCCGGATGCGGTGGCGATGTCGATCGAGCCGCCGATCAGCGCCTGGATCGATTCCGGCCCGGCCTGCGTATAGAGGATTTCGAGGTTGAGCCCGTGCTTCTGGAAAATGCCGCCACGCTTGCCGAGTTCGGCGAGGCCCGCGTCCCAGGCCCCACGCTGCGGCACCGCGATCTTGAGCGTGTCCTCGGCCGCGGCATTGACGCTCATGCCGAAGAGCGCCGCGAGAGCGATGATCGGAGCCAATGCGCGGTTCATGGTTTCCTCCCGGCGATGGCGTTTTGTCGTTGTATCGCCATCATACCATAGCGCCGCGCCTGCACGCGCTTACGGCTTTGCCGTATAGGCGGCGTGCACCTTGTCCAACAGGGCAGGCGGCAGGTCGCTCACCTCCGACACCACCTTCTGCAATTCCTCGCCTTGCATCGGGCCGATCGTGAGATTTGATTTCTTGGCCTCGGCCAGGAATTCCGGGTCCTTCATCGTTTCGTCGAAGGCGCGCCGCAGAACGGCGACGCGGTCCGCCGGCGCGCCGGGCGTCGTGAAGAATGCGGTGCCCACTTCCGTTGCATTCATGACCGCGCGGAGAACGCCGCGCTCGTCGTCATTGCGGGCGAAATCGGCGATGAGCGGAACGCCGGGAAGCTCCGGATGCGGCTTGAGCGCGAACTGCACCAGGATGTTGATGGTCTTGCTCGGGTACCAGTCGGGATGCGCGACCTTGACCGCGGTCCACGATGTCGAATGGCCCTCCGCTTCGCCGCGCTCGACCGCGAGCTGGGCCTCGTTCGAGCCCTTGTAGCCCATGATCAGCTTGAACTTCGTGCCGAGCACGTTGTTGCTCACCGTCGGATAGATCGAGACCGTCGAGCCCGCGCCGGTCGCCGACAGTTTCACCTCGGTCTTCTGCGCGTCGGCGAAGGTCTTCACCGGCGACGTGTGCCAGGTGAATACGATGTTGATGAGTGAATCGATGCGTCCGATCCAGTTGAACTGCGCGGTCTTGAAGCGCACGCCTTGCGTGCCGAGCTTTTCATCGAGCGGCGCGGTCGGTGCGCCGATGGCGATGACGGTGCCGTCCTTGGGCGAAACATTGAACACCTGCGCCAGCGCCAGGAAGCTGCCGGCGCCCGGCGTGTTCCGCGGCACGATCGTCGGATGTCCGGGAATGTGCTTGTTGATGTGGCGGCCGAGCAGGCGCGCATAGACGTCGTTGCTGCCCGCCGGCGGATAGCCGATGACGAGGTCGATGGACTTGCCGGTGTAGAATTGTTCCGGCGTCTGTGCGCTAGCGGGCGCGCCAACGGCACCGATCATGCCCGCGACTGCGGCAGCGGCCAGGCTGATGTGTCGAATAGTTTTCATTGCTGTTTTCCTTCCAATCGTCATCTGCCCACCGTCACCGGACAAAAAGCGGCGCACCATAGCGGAGGACTAAGTGCGCGTCCCGTCGAGGATTGTCACAGTTGCGCCGGCTGTTGTCGTTTGAGTGCCGGCCAATGCATTGCCGGCCCTGTTGTTGACGGCGCGGGCGCGCCGGTTCCCATTTTCCTTCCCGCGGCATGCGGGATGGAGCGCCGGGGAGGCGCCTCGGGTGCGTGCGCTACGCGCACCCTTTGGCTCGCCTTGCGATCGGCAAGCCGCGCGTCTTGCGAGGACGCGCGCCCCCGTAACGGGTGGGGGCTGCGCCTCCCCGGCGCTCCACCGCGACGCCCATACGAGCGCCGCTCCCGCTCCGCCGCGCGACGCCTCATGAGTGCGCCGCGCGGCAAAGCGGATGGCTGTGTGAATATTATCCTATGACTTGATTGTCAAGCCTGCCGATATGGGGCGAGATGAGGGGTAAGAAATATGCCCGCAAAACCGACATGGCCTCGGAGAACTCCCGTCTGCGCGTGATTTGCAGGCCGAAAAGCACGCGGCTAAAGTCTGCTTGTCAGGGGTGTCATGCGTTACTTGGCTGCGATCGTACTTGCGCTGATTTCTGCGCCCGCATGGGCGGACGAACTCGATCCGCTTTTGCAACAGGCCGAGGCTCTCGGCGCGCCGATGGCCGCGGTCCAGCGCGCCATTGCGATTTCGCACCAGCCGATTTTTGCCAAAAAAGATGCGCTTGCGGTCTTCGACATTTCACAGCCGTCGGCGAACAAACGACTCTACCTTTTGGATTTCAAATCAGGTCAGGTCACCGCCTATTACGCGGCGCATGGAAGAGACAACGGCCCCAACGCAAAGGCGACCAAATTCAAGGGCTTCCGGACGCACCTCGACATGGTGCCGCTGGGCCCGCTCAAGACCACTCGTTCCGAAGTGATGGATCACTACAAGACGATTGTCGACCGCTACAACCGAACCGTTTATTCAAACATGAAGGTCGTCGTGCTCGAGGGCGTCGCCTCCTACAACAATTACATCAACCACACTCCGCCGTTCAAATGGATCATGCACCCGAACTGGTACACCACCGCTGGTTTCCGCGCGAAAAATAACGGCATGCTGGGGAGGAGCAACGGTTGCATCACCGTCGATCCGGTCGAAAACAACCAGCTCATCGCGCGGCTTCAGGGCGGAGCTCTGATTTACGTGACGGTCGGAGATGCCCCGATCGAGCAATATTTGTAATTCGAGCCGGCAGAACCGGATCGTGTGAATACGCGCGCTAGTTTCCGACCACCACGCGCGTGCCCACCGGGACGCGGGCGTACAAATCTTCAATTTCATTGTTGACGAGGCGGATGCAGCCGAAGGCTCACGGCAGTGCCGATTGTTTTCGGCGCATTTGTGCCGTTGATGCGCGAGGTGCCGTCGTCGAGCTCAAGCACGCGCGCGCCGAGCGGGTTGCCGGGGCCGCCCGCCATTGCTCCGGGCTTGGCGAGCTTGCGGTCGATCATGTCCTGCGGCGGATCCCATTGTGGCCACTCCGCCTTGCGCGAAACCTTCCGCAGTCCCGCCAGATCCGCGCAATCGGCGCCGACCGCGATGCCATATCGCAACGCCGTGTTGTTGGGCTGGACAAAGTAGAGGTAGCGCTGGCCCCGATCGACGATGATCGTGCCGACCGGATTTGGGGTGCGGTAAAACACCGGCTGGCGGCGAAAATAATAGGGCAGGTCGGTGTCGGTCGAGCCGCCGTCGACGCCGGGAGCAAGGTCGCCTTCCTTTGCATTTGTCGCACTTGCCGGGCGGCTGGCGGGAGCGGCTGGACTGGCTGTCGTGGTTTCGCCGGTGCTGGCCTGCGGAACGGGCGCGCGGGCGCGCGTCGACCAGATCGTGTAGCTTCCCGCGCCGATCGCCGCGACGACAATGGCGATGGCGACCCACGATATCGGATTGGACCAGATCGATGCACCATGCAGGCGTCCGTCGGGCGCCAGCAGCGGCTCGGCCGGAAATTCGCCCGGCTGATCCGGGACGAGATGATCCGGAGCAATCGCTTCGCTGTGGTCGTGCCGTGAATGCTCCCGTTCAATCCGTTCGATCGCAGCGTCGAGCGCGGCGCGGTGATCGGCAATATCGGCTTCCGCAAGCGGTGGCTGCTGCGCGCGCAATTGGCCGGACAGCGCGCGCTGCGCCCGGTCGTAGACGCGGCGGCGCCACTTCGCATTGGTCGCCTCCGGCGACTGCAAAGCGCGTGACAGAATGGAATAATAATCAGCCATAGCCATACATGAGCAGGGGAGGGCCCTTGCCGATCGACCTCATAGCGCGTCGCGATGCCGTCGATGATGGCGCTAGCCATGCGATCAACCTTTGATCTGGCGGCCGGCGCGGGCGTCGGCGATCAGCGCCGTGAAGGCGTCGAGCGTGGCCTTGGCGCCGTTGAAATAGGTTTCGGTCTTGGCGTCGATCCAGCGTTCCGCGTAGCCGATCGCGGTGTGCGCGAGCCGCACCCGGCCGTCGAGCCATGGCCCGCCGCCGAAGCCGCCGATCACCGGGATTTTCACCGCTTTGACCACCGCGGCGCCGGCGACCGGGCCGGAATTGGTGAAATCAAGCAGCGATGCGCCGGCGTCCTCGAGCAGCTTTGCTTCCTCGACGAGCTTTGCGGCGGCTTCGGACGCAGCCTGGGCGCCGGCTGAATTCTGCGCGCTGTAGGGGATGCCGAATTTCATCGCGGTCTGCGGCGTGAGGCCGAACTGCGCGAATACCGGAATGCCGGCGCGCACCAGTGCGCGCACCACGTCGGGGAAATCCGCCGCGGCGTCGACCTTGACCATGTCGGCGCCGCCTTCCTTGACGAGGCGGATGGCGGCGCGCAGCGCGCTGTCGACGCCTTCCTGCACCGGGCCGAACGGCACGTCGCAGCTCACCAGCGCGCGCTCCGTGCCGCGACGGACCGCCTTGCAGAACACCAGCATCTCGTCGAGCGTCACTTCGAGCGGATTGGCGTGGCCCAAGAGATTGGCGCCGACGGAATCGCCGACCGAGATGAAATCGACCCCGGCGCGCTCCGCGATGCGCGCGATCTGGTAGTCCCACGCCACGACGCCGACGCTTTTCTTGCCGTCGCGCTTCATCTGTTGCAGCGCGGGAATGGTCACGTTCTCGGCCATGGTCCTGATCTTTCGTTCGCGGAATGCCGCATCGTGTCTGTCACGTCCACACTCTGGTTGCGCCGTAACATTATTACCAAGCAAGCGACCGTGGCGACACCTGCGGCTCTCATAAAACGCTTTGCCGGCACGCGAGCGATCCATGGGGCCCGCGTCCTGAACCGACGCGCAATGGTCACGGTCAGTTCAGTCTCGGTCTGGAGCGCCGAGGGGGAAGTACCGGCGGTAGGGCCGCGCCTCTTCGACCGCGCGGGCGAACGAGGGCCGCGCGAGCAACCGCGAGCGATAAGCCCGGACGTTCGGGTAGCTGTCGCCGATCTGATGCACCCAGTCGGCGTAGAACAGTGACGGCGCGGCGGCACAATCGGCCATGGTGAAGTTGTCGCCGGCCGCCCAGGCCCGACCCTTCAGCACCTCTTCGAGCCACCGATACGCGACGTCGAGTGCGCGCCGAGCCTGGTCCATCGCTTCAAGCTTGCGGTCTCCGTTCGTCCGCAAAGCTTCGGCCACCGGCTTCTGCATCTCGTTCATGACGTAGTTGTCGAAGAAGC
This sequence comes from uncultured Alphaproteobacteria bacterium, assembly GCA_963730645.1. Taxonomy (GTDB): domain Bacteria; phylum Pseudomonadota; class Alphaproteobacteria; order Rhizobiales; family Xanthobacteraceae; genus BOG-931. The sequence goes on from CAVSSN010000002.1 coordinate 613,642, forward strand.
GGTCCAGGAACCGCACACCGAGTGCGGCCTTCGGATCCTCCGGCACGAGCCGGACCGGTCCGGGGTGAAACAGCGTCAGATGCTCGATGATGATGCTGGATTCGGCCACCGTGCGACCATCGTCGACCAGCACGGGAAAGCGCCCGAACGGCCACAGCGCGGCGCGCTCCTCGTTTGCCGCAGGGTCCTCCAGAGTTCTGTAGGTGAAGGCAATGTCGTTCTCGTAGAGAGCGATGAGCACCTTTTGGCAGTAGGAGGAAAAGGGATGGGAGTAGAGCGTCAGGGACATCATCGACCTCGAACCGATTGCGTTCCCATTATTGTTCGCGACGTGATGTTCGCGGGACCCTCGCCTCCAGGGTGATGGCGGAAGGGGTGAGATTCGAACTCACGAGACCCTTGCGGGCCTGCCGGTTTTCAAGACCGGTGCCTTAAACCACTCGGCCACCCTTCCAACGCAATGACGTCAATGGAGTAGCGATAGCGGGGCAATGAACGCTTTGGCAACTCCGAATGATACGGACCCAATGGGACGTGAGGCCGCACCAGGGCTCGTGGACAAAAAAGAGTCCTGATAGAGTTCAGTGTAAAAATATTGCTGGCCACACGGAGGAAAACGCCATGAGGCATTGCCTTCTCGGCGGCTGCATTGCGGTTCTGACAGCCACCAACGCGGTAGCAGGTGAGCGATGTGTTGTCAGGGCACCATCGAACAAGCCGCAATCAGTGGTCTTCCTGTTGAACGGCCCATTTTTGGCAGGCGAAGTCCCCAACGGGACTCGGGTCAGTATGTTGCGCGTTGAGAGAGACCGTGTGGGGCGGCCGTGGGCTTATATCACGCGCGCCGGCCAGGCCCTTCCGGTTTACTTACCTCGGGATTTTCTCGTTTGCTATTGAAGCCGCTGGTGATCAAGCCTGTTCTGATTCGTTCGGCGTCCATCGATTTATCAGAACGTGGTGCAAGGCATTGCCCGGAATGCCCGATGCACTTCAGTGCCTGTCCACGACGTTTTTCATGACGAGTTTTGATAGATGAATGACGAGGTCTCTCAATTGCTTGTTTTCTTCGCGCAATTCCTCAATTTCCTTGGTGTCGAATAATTGCTTGGGCAAACTGTTAGGGCGGTGGTGTTCCGGCGGAGGTTGCGCGCTTCCCATCGCACTTTCTCTCATTTTGTTCGAAATATCCCACAGCAAAGAATCTTCCGTCCTGCGAGGATCAATCCGATTTCGGGCTTAAATGCGACACGACGAAGGTTATGCACCCGGCAATCCCGCGGCCACAATTGAGCAGGCGGCGAGCTTTTCAAATCGCTTGTCGGACGCTCGTGATGCTCTTCACGTCAGCTAGTCATAGGCCAGAAAATAAATTCCCAGACCTACAAGTATTGCCAGGATGATTGTCTGGACGTCGGCAAAGCCTAAGCCATAGCCGGCGACGCCAGCGGCAGCGCCGAGAAACAAAGAACCCAAAATCGCGCGCGCGCGCGTTGATACCCTCATGAGCCGGCAACGCCCTTACCCTGCATTTCCCGCCCTTGCACCCATCTAGCACATCAGCGGGTCAACGCTGAACATAATACAGCCCGATACCAATAACGGCAGCGACGAGCAGCGGCACCGTGTAGGCACAGAGGCCGAGGGAATTGTCGCACACCGCGGCGCTCCAGGCGCTGCCCCTAAAGTGCGACGCCGCAAGGACGATGCCGTCGAGGAGCAAAAAGAGAAGAATGAAAAATGACATCGCGGCGCTCCGGGTGGTCTCTTCGCAACTTGCTCAAATTCCGAGCGGAATCTGCTTTGCAGCTTCGCTTGGCACCTCAATGCTGATTTTCCAAACGGCCTGACCGATCAGGGACGCGGCGCATGGAGCGCGCGCGGAATCGTCTTTTGCCAGCCGATCGCGACCCTTACAAGGGTTGTCGGATGGCAGCGAACCCTGACGAGGAAGCACGCATTGCCGCCGTGGCCTTGGCCCGCGGCGTCGCGGCATCATGCGAGGCGCAGCTCGGGACGCGGCTCCTTGGCGCCTATCTGATCGGCAGCCTGGCGCATGGCAGTTTCAACCGCCGCTATAGCGACATCGACTATGCGGTGGTGACGGAGGAGGGGCTCGATGCGGCCGAGATCGCAGCGATCCACGCGTCTGCCGCGGCGCTCGCGCCCGGCCTTGCGCCGAAGCTGTCGCTGTTCTGGACCGACCGGCCCTTCGTGCTCGGCCGGTTTCCGCCGTTGGACCGCATCGATTACCAGGATTTCGCGGTGACGCTGGCGGAGCGCGAGCGGGTGTTGCCGGCGCGGCCGACGCTCGCGGAAATCCGCGCCTATCTCGGCGGCGCGCCGCTGACGAACTGGACCAACAATGCGTTGCGGTGTGCGGCCATGGCGGCGCTCGATGCAAAGGACCACAAGCTCTTTATCCGTTCACATCTCTTTCCCGCGCGCCTCATCTATAGCTGGATGACGGGCCGCATGGGGTCGAACGACGTGGCGGTCGCATTTGTGCGCGAGCTGCGACCTGCAGGGCTCGATGTCGATTTGATCGTGCAGGCGCTCGCCTGCCGTGCGGCGGCGGCCGATCCCGATGCGCTTTTTCCGGCGCGCACCGTTCTGCCCGGCCAGTTCGAGGCCTGCACCAGGCTGCTCGCGGCTTCGGCCTGACACCGCGCGCCCGGCCAATGGTGGCGACATTGCGGCGACGCATCCGCGGAAACCTTCTGTTCACTACGGATCAGCAGCCCCCATTTCCGCGGTGAGCCATTCGCGCTATGGTGAACGCCGTGTAGGGGTCGGTGGGGACCGATGTCGCCTCGGGTGAAGTGGATAAGCGCGCCGGTCGCGCGGTTCGCAGCCATTGCGGCTGCCGGGCTGTTGCTCGCGCAATGCTCCAATTCGAACCTCGCGAGCCGGGTCGATCCACGCTACGGCGTGTCCGCGAGCCCGCGCGTGGTCGAACTGGGTCAGCCGGTGCCGAAAGGCGGCGGCACGTATCGGGTTGGCAAGCCCTACATGGTCGCGGGCCGGATTTATTATCCGGACGCGAACAATCATTATCGGGCCGAAGGCATCGCGTCCTGGTACGGCGAGGACTTCCACGGCCGGCTGACCGCGAACGGCGAGGTGTATGACCTCGAAGGCATCTCGGCTGCCCATCCGACGATGCCGCTGCCGAGTTATGCGCGCGTCACCAACCTCGCCAACGGGCGTTCGCTCATCGTGCGGGTCAACGACCGTGGGCCTTACCACGCCAATCGCGTGATCGATGTATCGGTCAAGGCGTCACACCTGCTGGGCTTTCACAGCCGCGGCACTGCGAATGTCCGCGTCGAATATGTCGGCCCTGCGCCGATCGAGGGCTCTGACGACCGGGTGCTGGCGGCGACATTGCGCCAAGACAAACCCGCGCCGCCTCCGGTCATGGTCGCGTCTTCGAAACGATTCTTTCCGGAGCAGCCACCGCCGCCCGCCCGGCCGTTTTCCCATGACCGCGTGGCCAGCGCGATGCCGGAGCCGGCGAGGGAAGCGCCCCCGCCGCGCACGGAGCCGCTCGCCTATGCGCCCCGAGGAATGGACGGCACGGCGCAATTCATGAGCGCCCGCGGCCTGTATTGATGCCGGCGGCGCCGCAAAGCGCCATATTTTTGCCTGCGCTGATTTGTGACTTGCGTGCCGCAATGCAGGCCGCATGATCGGATTGAGAATGGCGTTTGTGCCCGAGCGAGACAGGCTTGCAGGGCAAACTTGCAGGCCAGACTTGCAGACGAGGTGTGGTGTCGTCGTGTTTTCGCTAGCGTTGGCGCGTTGGATCCTGTCGGGCGTGTTTGCCGCGACCGTTGCGACCGCTGTGGCGGCGCCGGTTGCGGTCGGCAAGAAGGACGAACTCGTACCAGACCAGCGTGCCTTACGCGATTTTGATCGACCCGGACAGCGACAGCGTCCTGTTCGACAAGAGCGCGGATCAGCTTGTGGCGCCGGCAAGCCTCGCCAAGCTGATGACGCTTGAATACGTGTTCAACGAGATCAAGCAGGGCCGTTCCAAGCTCGAGGACGAGTTCATCGTCAGCGACAACGCGTGGCGAAAGGGCGGGGCGCCTTCGCACGGCTCGACCATGTTCGCGGCGATCCACAGCAGGATCAAGCTCGGCGATCTGATCCATGGCATCATCATCGATTCCGCCAATGACGCCTGCATCGCTGTCGCTGAAGGACTTGCCGGAAATGAAAACGCGTTCGGCGAGCTGTTGACGAAACGGGCGCGGGAAATCGGGCTGGAGAAATCGGTCTTTACCAACGCGACCGGCTATACCGACCCCAATCTGCGGGTGACGGTGCGCGAACTGGCGCAGCTCGCCCGCCACATCATGAAGACCTACCCGGATTTCTACTCCTTTTTCGGCGAACGCGAATTCACCTGGAACAAAATCCGGCAGACCAATCGAAATCCGCTGCTCGGAATGGGCATCGGCGCCGACGGACTCAAGACCGGCAACACCGCCGAGGCTGGGTTCGCCCTGGTGGGATCGGCGGTGCAGAACGGGTTGCGCCTCATCGTCGCTTTCACCGGCGCCAAGTCGGAAAAGGAGCGCGCCGACGAGGGCCGCAAGATGCTCGATTGGGGATTTCGCTCCTTCGAGTTCGAAGCTTTTGTTCGCGGAAGGCCAGACCGTCGGCGAAGCCAAGGTGTATGGCGGCGCGTCGAGCTACGTGCCGCTGGTCGGCCCGGGCACGGTCAGTCTGATGATGCCGCGCAATACCAACGAGCGCATCATCGCGCGCATCGTCTATACCGGGCCGGTGCCGGCTCCGATCAAGCGCGGTCAGACGATCGGAAAACTCAAGGTCTGGCGCGGCGACAATCTTGCGCTCGATGTGCCGCTCCAGGCGGCCGAGGATGTGGCATCTGGCAGCATGCCCCAGCGCGCCATGGATGCGGCGACCGAGATGATGATCGGCCTTTTCCGCGCCGGCGTAGATAAGCTATAATTGCGCGTGATGTCGCGTTATGCCCGGCCCCTGCCGGGCATCCACTTATTTATGCCCTTGTTTGCTTCCAAGTCGAAGGCGCGGGGGCCATGTTTTGGGTCCATGTATTGGGGCCATGTATTTGGCCGGGCGGGGTCCGGTTGAAGGCTTGAGAATTGCGCGCCGGCAGAGGCCGAACTGCGGCGCGAAACGAGATGCGGAATGACTGGAAAATTCATCACGTTCGAGGGCGGCGAAGGCACCGGCAAGTCGACGCAGGCAGCAATGCTTGCGCATCGCCTGAAGGCGCTCGGCGTTGGCGTGGTGTCGACACGCGAGCCTGGCGGCTCGCCCGGCGCGGAAGCCATTCGCCATGTGTTGCTGTCGGGCGCTGCCAAGCCGCTCGGCGCGGATACCGAGGCGATCCTGTTTGCGGCGGCGCGCGACGACCATGTTCAGTTCAAGATCCTGCCGGCGCTCAAGCGCGGCCAATGGGTCGTGTGCGACCGCTTCGCGGATTCAACGCGCGTCTATCAGGGCGCGCTCGGCCGTGTCGATGAGCGTCTGCTCAAGGTGCTCGAACGCGTCACCATCGGCGATCTCAAGCCCGATCTCACCTTCATTCTCGACGTGCCGGTCGAGGTGGGGCTGGAGCGCACGTCGGTGCGCCGCGGCGCCGTCAGCGCCGACCGGTTTGAAGCCGAAGGTCGCGAGTTTCATGAAAAGCTGCGCGCAGCCTATCTTTTCGTCGCGGCGCAGGAGCCGGACCGCTGCGTCGTCATCGACGCCAGCGGGGAAAAGCAGAGTGTCAGCAATCTGATCTGGAACACCGTCAGCCGCCGCCTCGATCCGGCGACCGCGCCTTTGATGTTCGAGGACGTCGCCTCGTGAGCGGCGACGAGGACGACGACGAGCCGGGCCATCCGCGCGCGACCCAGCTTCTGTTTGGCCATGCCGAGGCGGAAGCAGGCCTGCTCTCGGCCTATCGCGGCGGCCGCATGCCCCATGCATTTCTGATCGGCGGTGCGCCCGGCATCGGCAAGGCGACGCTCGCCTACCGCATGGCGCGGTTCGTGCTCGCGCATCCCGATCCTGCGGCGGCCGACGTGCAGAAGGCGACGTCGCTTGCGGTCGATCCGCAGCATCCGGTGGTACGGCGCATGGCGGCGCAAGGGTTGGGCGACCTTCTGGTGCTGCAGCGGACGGTGAACGAGCAGACCGGCAAGCTCTATACGGTGATCCGGGTCGATGAGGTCCGGCGCACCGTGCCGTTCTTCGGCTCGACGGCGGGCGAGGGGGGCTGGCGCGTCTGCATCGTCGATACCGCCGACGAGTTGCAAAATCCGCAGGCGTCGAACGCGCTGCTGAAGGTGCTGGAGGAACCGCCGCCGCGCGCTCTGTTCCTGCTGGTCAGCAACGCGCCCGCGCGCTTGCTGCCGACCATCCGCTCGCGCTGCCGGCGGCTGATGCTGCGGCCGCTCGAGGCTGCCGATGTGGCCCGTGCGACCGCCGCCGCGCTCGGCCGCGATCCTGACGACGCCGAAATCAAGGAAGCCGCGGCCGCGGCGGAAGGCAGCGTCGGGCGCGCGCATCGCGCTCATGGACGGCGAGGCGCTGACGCTGCGCAAGCGCATCGGGGCATTGCTCGATCGGCTCCCGGATACCGACGCGCGCGCGCTCCATGCGCTCGGCGAAAGCATCGCCGGCACCGCCTCGGAGCCGCTCGAAGCTTTTGTCGACGCGGTCAATGACTGGCTGTCGGCGCGGCTCACGAACGGGACGCAGGACAAAGGCCGGCTTGTCCGCATGGCCGAGGCCTGGGAGACCATCAACCGCGCCGCGCTCGATGCCGATACCTACAATTTGGAGCGAAAGCCGCTGGTTTTCAGCGTTTTCGGCTTGCTTGCCGAGGCCGCGCGCGGTTGATACCTATCTGCCCGCTTCACTGTCATCATCCGCGAAGGCGGATGATCCAGTAACCACGGTCGTTTCAGTTCTTGCCGTCGCGCTGGCGATTACTGGATGCCCCGCCTGCGCGGGGCATGACAATTGAAAAGTTTGTACGAGCCGGCCAATGGCCTCCAAGCCTTATTACATCACGACCGCGATCGCGTACCCCAACGGCGTGCCGCATATCGGCCACGCCTACGAAGTCGATTGCGACCGACGCCATCGCCCGCTTCATGCGGCTCGACGGCTACGACGTGTTCTTCCTCACCGGCACCGACGAGCACGGCATCAAGATGCTGCAGACGGCGGCGCGCGAGAAGCTGACGCCGCGCGAACTCGTCGAGCGCAACGTGCCGCGCTTCCAGGCCATGGTCGAGCGGTTGAATTGCTCGAACGACGATTACATCCGCACCACCGAGCCGCGCCATCACCGCTCCTCGATCGGCATCTGGGAGCGCATGGAGAAGGCCGGCGACATCTATCTCGACAAATATGCCGGCTGGTACTCGGTGCGCGACGAGGCCTACTACGACGAGAACGAGACCAAGCTCAACGAGCAGGGCGTGCGCGTCGGGCCGCAGGGCACGCCGGTCGAGTGGGTCGAGGAGGAGAGCTATTTCTTCCGCCTCTCCGCCTATCAGGACAAGCTGCTCGAACTCTACGCGCGCGTGCCCGACTTCGTGCTGCCGAAGGAGCGGCTCAACGAGGTGTCGAGCTTCGTGCGCGGCGGCCTGAAGGATCTTTCGATCTCGCGCACGACCTTCGATTGGGGCATCCCGGTGCCGTCCAATCCCAAGCACATCATGTATGTGTGGGTCGACGCGCTGACCAATTACATCACGGCGGTCGGCTATCCCGACACCGACAGCGAAAAATTCCGCCGCTTCTGGCCGGCCAACCTGCACGTCATCGGCAAGGACATCGTGCGCTTCCACGCGGTGTATTGGCCGGCGTTCCTGATGTCGGCCGGCGTCGAGGTGCCGCGGCGCATTTTCTCGCACGGCTTCCTGTTCAACCGCGGCGAGAAGATGTCGAAGTCGGTCGGCAACGTCATCGATCCGTTCGACCTTGCCGACGCCTACGGCGTCGATCCGTTTCGCTATTTCCTGCTGCGCGAGGTGCCGTTCGGCCAGGACGGCAGCTACAGCCACGAGGCGATCGTCAACCGCATCAATGCCGACCTCGCCAACGACCTCGGCAATCTGGCGCAGCGCTCGCTGACCATGGTGGCGCGCGCGTTCGATGGCGCGCTGCCGCAGCCCGGCGCGTTCAGCGCCGCCGACCAGGCGATCCTCGGCGCGGCCGACGCCATGATCGGCAAGGCGCGCGAGCGCGATGGCGACGCAGCAGCTGCACCAGGTGCTCAATGCGGTCTGGGCCGTGGTCGCCGAGGCCAACCGCTATTTCGCCGGCGAGGCGCCGTGGGCGCTCGCCAAGACCGATCCGCAGCGGCAGGGCACCGTGCTCTACGTCACGGCCGAGGTGATCCGGCAGGTCGGCGATCCTGAGCCTGCCGTTCATGCCGACGGCGCGGCGCAAAGCTGCTCGATCTCGTCGGCGTGCCGGCGGCGGCGCGCAATTTTGCCGCGCTCGGCGCCGCGCATCGCATCGCGCCCGGGACAAAGCTTCCGGCGCCGGCGCCGGTGTTCCCGCGCTATGTCGAGCCCGAGGGCCGCGCGGCGCAATAGCCATGCTGATCGACAGCCACTGCCATCTCGATTTTCCCGATTTCGCCGCCGAGCTTGACGCCGTCGTCGGCCGCGCGCGCGACGGCCGATATCGGCCGCCTGGTCACGATCTCGACGCGCATCGCGCGGCACGGCGAGGTGATGGCGATCGCCGAGCGTTTTCCCGACGTGTTCTGCTCGGTCGGCACCCATCCGCACTACGCCCACGAGGAACTCGATATCGGTCTCGGCGACCTCGTCGCGCGCACGCGCCACGCCAAGGTGGTGGCGCTCGGCGAGGCCGGGCTCGACTACCACTACGACACCAGCCCGCGCGAGGCGCAGGAGCAGGGCTTCCGCCGTCACATCGCGGCGGCGCGCGAGACCGGGCTGCCGCTGGTGATCCATTCGCGCGACGCCGACGACGACATGGCGCGCATCCTCGAAGAGGAAACGGGGAGGGGGCCCTTCCCGGCCGTGCTGCATTGCTTTACCGGCGGCCGCGATCTCGCCCGCCGCGCCATCGCGCTCGGGCTGCATATCTCGTTCACCGGCATTCTGACCTTCAAGAATTCCGACGAACTGCGCGCCATCGCGGCCGGGCTGCCGGCCGACCGCATCCTGGTCGAGACCGACGCGCCATATCTCGCGCCCGGGCCGCTTCCGCGGCAAGCGCAACGAGCCGGCCTACGTGGTCGAGACCGCCAAGGTGCTGGCCGAGACCCGCGGCGTTTCGCTCGACGAGATCGCGCGGCAGACGACGGAGAATTTCTTCCGTTTGTTCGGCAAAGTTCCGCGCCCGGCAGCCGCTGCCGCATGACGCTGAAGTTCACCATTCTCGGCTGCGGCTCCTCCGGCGGCGTGCCGCGCCCGGCGCTCGGCTGGGGCGCCTGCGATCCGAACAATCCCAAGAACCGCCGGCGGCGCACCTCGCTGCTGGTCGAGCGCCGCAATGCGGCCGGCGTCACGCGGGTGCTGGTCGACACCTCGCCGGACCTGCGCGAGCAGCTCCTCGACGCCGACGTCGATTGGCTCGATGCCGTGCTCTACACCCACGAGCACGCCGACCATACCCACGGCATCGACGACCTGCGCTCGGTCTTCATCAAGGGCCGGCGGCAGGTCGACGTCTATCTCGACGAGCACACCTCGCAGACCATGCGCGCGCGCTTCGGCTATTGCTTCCAGGCGCCGCCCGGCAGCGAGTATCCGCCGATCGTGCGCGAGCACCGCCTGGCGGCCGGCCAGCGCGATCACGGTCGAGGGGCAGGGCGGCCCGATCACCGCCCTGCCGATCCTGCAGGCGCATGGCGACATCGCCTCGTTCGGCTTCCGCTTCGGCCGGCTGGCCTATTCGTGCGACCTCAGCGGCATGCCGCCGGAGAGCGCCGCGGCCTTGGCCGGTCTCGACGTGTGGATCGTCGACTGCCTGCGCTACCGGCCGCATCCGAGCCATTTCTCGCTCACGGACGCGCTGAGCTGGATCGAGCGGCTGCGCCCGCGCCGCGCCGTGCTGACCAACCTGCACGCCGACCTCGATTACGAGGAGCTGCGGGCCAAATTGCCGGCCGCATGTGGAGCCGGCGTTCGATGGCATGGCGCTCGAAATTCCGGACGAATTGGCGCGCTGATCTGCTTTGAGAAAAGCTACCGCCAAGACGTTGTTCTGCTGAGTATTTTCCAGTCATTCGGCCGATTCGATGAGTGCCGTGAATAGTGCCGCAATTTCAGATGCTTCCAATGCGATTGCTAAACCAGCGGAAATCTCGCCTCAGAGCTGTTCATGATGCGCAATCGACATCGCCGACTTAGGTTCCATAATATGTCTTATGCGAATTGCGTATGGCGTGATGCCCGCGCTGATTGCAATGACGCGCAATGGAACCGAAAGTTCCCTCGCTCGTTGGTCGGGCAAGCGCGCGCCTTCGCACGCAGGTCGGCGCGACGAGCTTCCGTCCCGCCCATCAGCCCATCGCGAGGTGATCCCGTGACAACAAAGTCCGAGCCCTTGATACGCGCCGCAAGGTGGCCGCGTCCCTCGATACCCCGACCGATCTGTCGACGGATGCCGTCAACGCGATTTCCGCCAAGCTCAACACCATCCTGGCGGATACCTTTGCGCTCTATCTCAAGACCAAGAATTTCCACTGGCACGTCAGCGGCCCGCACTTCCGCGACTATCACCTGATGCTCGACGAGCAGGCCGACCAGATCTTCGCCAGCACCGATGTGATCGCCGAGCGGGTCCGCAAGCTCGGCGGCACGACGCTGCGCTCGATCGGCCACATCGCCAAGCTGCAGACCCTCGAGGACAACGACGAGGACTACGTCGCCCCGGGCGACATGCTCGCCGAGCTGATGGCCGACAACAAGAAGGTCGTCGAGGCCATGCGCGAGGCCCACGAGGTCTGCGAGGACAACAAGGACGTCGCCACGGCGAGCGAGCTCGAGATTTTCATCGACCAGGCCGAGCGGCGGCTCTGGTTCATGTTCGAGGCGAGCCGCAAGGCCGACGGCTCCGGGCACTGACGGCAATTGTTAACAGCGCAACGGCGGCTGCGGTCGCAGCCGTTCCAGGGGTCTGGTAGGGTCCGCGCTTCAACGCGGAAACTCCCAGGCCCTTTTGCATGACCCCTTCGCGCGACATCGGCCGCCTGCTCGAGATCATGGCGGCGCTGCGCACGCCCGAAGACCGGCTGCCCGTGGGACCTCGAACAGAACTTTGCGACGATTGCCCCCTACACGCTCGAAGAGGCCTACGAGGTCGCCGACGCCATCGCGCGCGGCGACCTCGACGATCTGCGCGACGAACTGGGCGATCTCCTGCTGCAGGTCGTGTTTCACGCCCGCATGGCGCAGGAACAGGGCGCGTTCGACTTCGGCGACGTGGTGCAGTCGATCACCGAAAAGCTCGTGCGCCGCCACCCGCATGTGTTCGGCGATGCGCACGGGCTCACGCCGCAGGCTGTCGAGGGCCTATGGGATCGCATCAAGGCCGAGGAAAAGGCGGCGCGCGGGCAAAGCCTCCGGACCCCGATGAGGCGGCCGCGCTGGCGGGTGTCCCGGTCGGGCTCCCTGCCCTGACCCGGGCGCTGAAACTTCAGGCCAAGGCCGGCAAGGTCGGGTTCGACTGGAACGATCCGCGTGCGGTGCTGAGCAAGATCCGCGAGGAAGCCGACGAGATCGAGGCCGCGATCGATGCCGGCGACGGCACGGCGGCCGCGGAAGTCGGCGATCTGCTGTTCGCGGTGGTCAATCTGGCGCGGCATCTGCGCGCCGATCCGGAGGCGGTGCTGCGGCAGACCAACCGCAAATTCGAGCGCCGCTTCGCTTCCATCGAGCGGGCGCTGGCCGAGCGCGGCAAGGCTCCGCAGGACTCGACGCTCGCCGAGATGGACGCGCTGTGGGACGCGGCCAAGGCGGCGGAACGGTAATCACCCGCTGCTGACTGCGTCCCTGCGCGGCGCCGCACTTGCCGCGATGGTCTGTATTTGTTGCAGCGTCGCGTGGCATCCGGAACATTCGAACACGTGAATTTCGACGGTAGCCCGCGGCATCGGGTACGGGTCAACCCGGAGGAGCCGCATGGGGGCGCGGCAGGTCCGGCATATGACGCCGGTTTGGGTCTGACGTTGTGCTGTATTCTGGAGGGTCATCTCGGCCTCCGTCCCTGTGATGATTGCTTGCAGGTTCGGAGATAGCGCGTCCCGGCGCGCGCGTATGTGAGCGGCTTCACACTTCACGCGTTTTGCCGATGGAAATCGCATAAAACAAACCGGCAAAGTTGTCGCAGGCGTGCCGGCTGTGTGACCTGGCTCACACCAAGCCCGCCCACGCGCCGCCTGCCATCAGGGCGGCTACTTCACGCCGGCGGCCTGAAGATATTGCAGATCGACGAACCGCTCCGGCGCCGGAAGCGGCGGCTTGATCGCGCCGCCCTCCCCCATGAACGCGATGACCTTGGACAATCCGTTCATGTCGATCTCGGCCTGCTTCGGGCAGCACGCCGCGATCGGGCTCGAAATAGAGCTTGAGCGTCTCGCGGGCGACGGCGTCGGTCGATCCGGTCAGCTCGACGATCGACTTCGCCACCTCGTCGCGATGCGCGGGATCGCGAATGAAGCGGAACGCCGCGGCGAGCGCGCGCACGAAGCGCACCACCTTGTCGGTGTTGGCCTGCGCCCAGCTTCGCTTCGCCGCGATGACCTCGAACTGGAACGCCGACACCGCCTCGCTCGATACGCCGAGCCGGCGGAAACCCTGCGCGATGGCGTTGAGATCGTCGGGCTGGCCGAGCGGCACGGCGTCGCATTCGCCTTGCTTCAGGCACTCGAAGCGCACCGGCGTGCCGACCAGCGGCTTGACCCGGTAATCCGCCTCGCTCAGTCCCTTGAGCGCGAGCAGCTTGCGCGTCGAGATCGAGATCGTGTCGATCGGCAGCGACAGGCCGATCAGCTTGCCCTTGAGGTCGGCGAAGGTGGCGATCTCGGGCTTTGCGATCAGGCTGTAGATCGGATTGGCGACCTCGCCCGCGATCGCCACCGCGTCGGAGCCGGCGAGCGCCGCCTCGATCAGATAGGGCGTCGCCGTCTGCGTCAGATCGACTTCGCCGCGGTCGAGCGCCTTGATCATGTTGCCGGTGCCGCCGGGGATTTGCACGACGTCGAGCTTGATGTCCTCGCGGGCGAGGTAGCCCTGCTTTTCCGCAACGAAGCGGTAGAGCGACGTGACGCCGCGCACCGTCGAGGGGATTTGACCGAAGCGCAGCGTGATGGGCTCGGCGTGGGCGGATCCGCATGACGCCGAGCAAGCAGCGCTGCACGATAGACGATCAGCGTTCCGCAATGTCGATGCGCGCCCCCTTCCCGCTGCGGGCAGATTGTTCCGTGTGCCGTCATTGCCGGGCTCAGATCGCGGCAGAGGTCCCCTCACGCGCGGTGATCGCCGTATGGACCTCTCCGCGTCACGCGCGGGAGGTGATCGCGTTCCAGCGAGAGCGAACTTCGCCCGCACCGCGTTCGCCTTCGCCGGGTCGGCCCGCACCGTCATGGCGAGGTGGCCGTCGTCGTCCATCGCCTTGCTGATCACCTCGGTGTGGCGGTGCAGCCAGCTCGCGCCGGCACCGTCTGCCGGATCGAGCTTGAGGTCGAGCGTGACGCGGCCCTTGCTCAGGCGCAATTCGATTGCCGCCGTCGAGGGCATCGATCCCCTCCCCGCTCACGGCAGACGTGAGCACCGGCCGCTGCTCCGCCGGACGCCGCTCGGCGATGTTGGCGAGGCTTGCGCGCGCGTCGGCGTCGAGCCGGTCGATCTTGTTCCACACCTCGATGAAGCGCGCGTCGTCCGGCTCGATGCCGAGCTCGCGCAGCACGTCCTCGACGTCGTGCAATTGCGCCTCGGCGTCGCCATGCGAAACGTCGCGCACGTGCAGGATGATGTCGGCCTCGATCACCTCTTCGAGCGTGGCGCGGAAGGCGGCGATCAGCATGGTCGGCAGTTCGGAGATGAAACCGACGGTGTCCGACAGGATGACGCGCGAGCCATGCGGCAGGTCGACCGCGCGCAAGGTCGGGTCGAGCGTGGCGAACAGCATGTCGGCGGACAGCACGCTCGCCTGCGTCATGCGGTTGAACAGCGTCGACTTGCCGGCATTGGTGTAGCCGACCAGAGCGACGATCGGATACGGCACGCGCTTGCGGCTGTCGCGGTGCAGCGCGCGCGTCTTTTTGACCTTGTCGAGCTCGGCTTCGATCCTGGCGAGGCGTTCCTCGATCATGCGGCGGTCGGCCTCGAGCTGGGTCTCGCCCGGGCCGCCGAGGAAGCCGTAGCCGCCGCGCTGGCGCTCAAGATGGGTCCAGGAACGCACCAGCCGGCTCTTGCTGTAGGTCAGGTGTGCGTGCTCGACCTGTAGTGCACCCTCGCGCGTGCGCGCGCGGCGGCCGAAAATTTCGAGGATCAGCCCGGTGCGATCGATCACCTTGGCGTTCCACGCCTTTTCGAGATTGCGCTGCTGGATCGGCGACAGCGCGCAGTCCATCACCACGATGCCGGCCTCAAGCGTCTTGATGACGCCGGCAATCTCCTCGACCTTGCCTTTGCCGAGATAGGTCGCAGAGCGCAGCCCAGCGAGCATGACGATGCCGGACTGCGCGACGTCGAGATCGATGGCGCGCGCGAGCCCGACCGCTTCATCGAGCCGAGCTTCGGGTCGGCGCTCGCCGGCCGCGATGCGCGACGGCGCGCGGCGCAGCACCGGCTCGATCACCAGCGCACGGCCGGTTGCGGAGCCTGCGGGGCTCAGACGATCCGTGCGCGTGTCGCGACGGCGCGGCTCCAATCAGACCTTTTCCCCTGCCGGAGGCTCCTCGGCGCCTTCGAACAGTTGGACGGGATGACCCGGCATGATGGTCGAAATGGCGTGCTTGTAGACGAGCTGCGAATGCCCGTCGCGCCGCAGCAGCACGCAGAAATTATCGAACCAGGTCACGACGCCCTGCAGCTTGACGCCGTTCACCAGGAAGATGGTGAGCGGTATTTTGTTTTTGCGGACGTGATTGAGGAAGGTGTCTTGCAGGTTTTGTGCGCGGTCGGCTGCCATGGCCGTTGTTTCCGTTTTTTGCGCGCAGGCCCCTGCCCCGCGCGCTTGTTGTCACTCGGCCCGTCGATATCACCCCGACGTTGGACGGACCGGGGGCACTGCCATTAGATGGCAGGGCGGCGGGCGGCGCAAGCCCGGTTTGGGGGCATTGGCAGGGGTCAAATCGCGCCCGGACGGCAACCAGGGCAGCACGAAGATGACAGTCCTCAGCCGACATTCCGCGTAGCGGTGAAATTCCCGCCGCAGCGCCGTCGCGACCGGCCCCGGCTTGCCGTCGCCGACGCTGCGGCCGTCGATGCGCACCACCGGCATCACGATCTGGCTCGCCGAGGTGACGAAGGCTTCGCGCGCGTCATAGGCCTCCGCGAGCGTGAAGGCGCGCTCCTCGATCGTAAGGCCCTGCGCCTTGATGGCGTCGAGCAGCACGGTGCGCGTGATGCCGCGCAGGATCGCGGTGTCGGCCTGCCGCGTCACCACTTTGCCGTCGCGGCTGACGATCCAGGCGTTGCTCGATGAGCCCTCGAGCACGACGCCCGTCTTGTCGACGAACCACGCTTCGCGCGCGCCCTGCTCGCGCGCCGCCTGCTTGGCGAGCACGTTGGGCAGCAGGCTCACCGATTTGATGTCGACGCGCGCCCAGCGGGTGTCGGGCACGCTGATCACCGCGATGCCGGCGGCGGCGATCGCCTCGTTCCTGGCAAAGTCCAGTTCGCGCGCGGTGACGACCACGCTCGGCCTGGTGCCGGCGATCGGGAAACGCGTGGTCGCGGCGCGCGACGCCGCGCGTGATCTGAAGATAGACGATGCCGTTCGCTGACCCGGTTGCGCGCCACGGTCTCGCGCAGCACGACGCCGAGCGCGGCAAGCGGCATCGGCGTGCGGATGCGCAGCTCCGCGAGCGAGCGTTCAAGCCGCGCCATGTGGCGGCGCACATCGATCAGCCGCCCTCCCCGCACCTCGCAGACTTCATAGACGCCGTCGGAGAACTGATAGCCGCGGTCCTCGATGTTCACACTGGCGTCGGCGCGCGGCAGATAGCGGCCGTTGACATAGGCGATGCGGGACATCGGCTGGCGTTCAATCGATCCCGAGCGCCTTGAGCTTGCGGTGCAGGGCCGAGCGCTCCATGCCGACGAATTCGGCGGTGCGCGAGATGTTGCCGCCGAAGCGGTTGATCTGCGCCAGCAGGTACTCGCGCTCGAATACTTCCCGCGCTTCGCGCAAGGCGAGGCCCATGAGCTGCTCGCCGCCGTTGCCGTTCGGCATGTTGGGGATCATGGAGCCGACGTCCTGCGGCAGCATGTTGGCGGTGATGACGGCGGTCGGTTCGCCGCCGGCCAGGATCATCAGCCGCTCGACGTTGTTGCGCAACTGCCGCACGTTGCCCGGCCAGTCGTGCGATTGCAGCACCGCGAGCGCATCGGCGCCGACCGTGCGCCGCGGCAGACCGGTCGATTGCGAAATCTGGTTCATGAAATATTCGACCAGCTCGGCAATGTCCTCGCGGCGCTCGGCGAGCGGCGGCACGCGGATCGGCACCACCGAGAGGCGATGATAGAGATCCTCGCGGAAACGTCCGGCGGCGATGTCGGCCTCGATGTTGCGGCTGGTCGACGACACGATGCGCACGTCGACCGTGACCTTGGTGCTGCCGCCGACGCGCTGGAACGTCTGGTCGACCAGCACGCGCAGAATCTTGTTCTGCGTCTCGCGCGGCATGTCGGCGATCTCGTCGACGAACAGCGTGCCGCCATGCGATTCTTCGAGCGCGCCGACCTTGCGGCCCTGGCCATTGTTGGATTGTTCGACGCCGAACAGCTCGATTTCCATGTGCTCCGGCGTGATGGCGGCGGCGTTGAGCACGATGAACGGCCCGTTGGCGCGCGCCGAATGGCTGTGGATGGTGCGGGCGGTCAGTTCCTTGCCGCGCCGGAGGGACCGACGATGAGGATGCGGCTGTTGGTCGGCGCCACCTTCTCGATCGTCTGGCGAAGCTGGTTCATGGCCGGCGAGCGGCCGACCAAGGTCGTCGCCAGCGGCGCGAACTGCTTGAGCTCCCTGCACCTCGCGCCGCAGCCGCGAGTTTTCCAGCGCGCGCTCGGCGACCAGCACCAGCCGGTCGGCCTTGAACGGCTTTTCGATGAAATCGTAGGCGCCGCGCTTGATCGCGGACACCGCGGTTTCGATGTTGCCATGGCCGGAGATCATCACGATAGGAACTTCCGGATGCTCCTTCTTGAGCGCATCGAGCACTTGCAGGCCGTCGAGACGGCTGCCTTGCAGCCAGATGTCGAGGAACACCAGATTGGGACGGCGCGCCGCGATCTGCGCCAGCGCGTCGTCGCTGTCGCGCGCGGTGCGGGTGCCGTGGCCCTCGTCCTGCAGGATGCCCGCGACCAGCTCGCGGATATCGGCTTCGTCATCAACGATGAGGATATCGGAGGCCATGACTATTCTGCTGCCTTCGGGTGCTCCGACGGCGTCGCGTCGGCGGTTACCAATTCGGCGGTGAAGCGCAACTGCATCCACGCCCCGCGAGCGTCCGGAATCTTGTCGGACGCATCCCTGAGCTCGATGCGGCCGCCGTGTTCTTCAAGAATGCGGCCGACGATGGCGAGGCCCAGACCGGTGCCCTTCTCGCGCGTCGTCACGTAAGGCTCAAGCAGCCGCGCACGGTTCTCCTTCGGCAGGCCAATGCCGTTGTCGACCACATCGATGGCGATATGTGTGCCGTCGCGCGACGCGCTTACGACGATGCGTCCGCGCCCAAGTTCGGCGGGCGGCACCGCGCCGATCGCTTCGGTCGCGTTCTTGATGATGTTGGTGAGCGCCTGCGAGATCAGGCGGCGATCGAACCGCGCCGGCATCGGGTCTTCCGGCAATTCCACCTCGAAGTCGATGTCGGGATGGCCGACCCGCATCAGGAACACCGCCTGGCGCACGGTATCGGCGACGTCTTCGGCGGCAATGACCGCCTTCGGCATGCGCGCGAAGCGCGAGAATTCGTCGACCATGCGCTTGATGTCGTCGACCTGGCGAATGATCGTATCGGTGCACTGCTCGAACACCGCTTTGTCTTCGGTGATCACCTTGCCGTACTTGCGGCGCAGCCGTTCGGCCGACAATTGGATCGGGGTGAGCGGGTTCTTGATCTCGTGGGCGATGCGGCGCGCAATATCGGCCCAGGCCGAGGAGCGCTGCGCCAGCACCAGCTCGGTGATGTCGTCGATGGTGATGACGTGGCCGTGCTCGGTGACCGGCGACTGCTCGCTGGTGACGCGCACGGAGAAATTGCGCTCCTGGCCATTGCGGCTGATCGTGACCTGGCGCTGGACCAGACGCTGATTGCCGCTGCGCGCGGTTTCGAAAATTTCGGCAAGCTCCGGCGCCGCCTCGGCAAGCGGCAAGCCCAGAACATTGCTCTCGGTGCGTTGCGAGCAGCCGTTCGGCCGAACGGTTGAGGATGGTGATGCGGCCGTCGGCATTGACACCGATGACGCCCGCGCTTGCTCCCGACAGCATCGCTTCGGTGAAACGCCGCCGGCTGTCGATCAGATCGCGCGCGCGCACGATGTCTTCGTGCTGGGTCAAAAGCTCGTGCGTCATCTTGTTGAAGGTCTCGCCGAGCTGGGCGAGATCGCCTTCCGACTGGTGAATCGGAACCTGGATGTTGAGATTTCCGGTCGAAACCACGTTGGCGGCGCCGATCAGCCGGCGGATCGGCGCCACAAGGCTGTTGGCGAAATTGAGCCCGATCCAGGCGGCGGAAAGCAGCACGATCAGCGCGATCACTGCGAACATCAGCGCGAACGCGATCTGGATGCCCAGCCGCCGCGTTTCCAGATTGGCATACTCGCCAACGCTCGCCTGCGTCGCGCGCAATTGCGCGACGACCCGCGGGTCGAGCAGACGGGCGACATAGAGGTACGTGTCATCGAAAGTTGCGCAGCTTGATCACCGCGGCGACGTGATCACCCTCCGGGATGAGCGCAATCTGCGGCTGGTCGTCCTTGATCTGGCCGAGCACGGATGGCGATGGCAGCACGATCTTCTGGTCCATCTTGATGTCGGCCTTCTCCACCGTGCTGCCGTCGGGCGTGATCATGATGGCGGCGGAGAGGCCTCGCGCATTGGCCTGTGCGGTGAGGAACTGGCGGAAGCGCTCGCGATCCTGATCGAACAGCGGCTTGGTCCGCGACACGTCATAGGCCATGGCGAGAATTTCGCCGCGCAACGGCCTGGGCGTGTTCGGCCACATAGGCGTCGGCGACGATCAGCGACTGCTCGATCATCCCGCGCATGCGCGTGGAGAAGAACCGGTCGAGGCCGCGATCGAGGGTGGTGCTGGCGACCACGGCGACCAGGATGGTCGGCACTGCGGCGATCACCGCGAACAGGCTGACGATGCGAACGTGCAGCCGCGAGCCTGCCTGTCCGCGCCGGCGCGCCTGAACCACTTGCCAGACTTCGCGGCCAATGATGCCGACAAGCAGGAGCCCGGTCAGCGCATTGCAAAGCAGCAGCGTTACGACGACTTCGTGGACCGGCGAGATCGGGGTCAGGCCCGAGAGCACCAGGAAGGTCACGACCGCGGACAGCAGCGCCAGACCGACTGCGACAGCCCCGACAACGCGCGACGCCGTCGGGCTTGGTATCGCCACGGCGGTTTCGATCGGCGCGACTTGGTCGATAGTCGTCATGGACGCGTCAATACTGGAACGAATTCCGCTGGTTACTAAACTTTCGGGAGTCCGCACCCCCGCCGAAGTGATGCTTTTATACAACAATGTTGCGCAATTGCGACAATTCCTTGGCGCGGCATTTCGCTCCCGACCGACTGTGGGGAGGCGCTTTTCAGCCATTGCTGCGAAAGACCTGAATGTCCAAATCACGGATTTTCTTGCGCAAAGTGTTGCGGTTGACGCCCAGGAGGTCCGCCGCACGGATCTGGTTGCCGCGGGTCGCAGCGAGCGCCGCAGACAACAGCGGCCCTTCAATTTCGCGCAGGATGCGATGGTAGAGCCCGGGTGGCGGCAAGGTGTCGTCGAAACCCGAGAAGTAGCGCGCGAGATAGCGCTCGACCGAAGCCGAGAGATTTTCCTCGGCGCGCTGGTCATTGCCGAGGGGAACGAGATTCGGTTGCGATAATTCGGCTTCGATCACCGCGGCCGAGATCGTCTCCTGCGGATAGAGCGCGGCAAGACGCCGCGCGAGATTTTCGAGCTCGCGGACATTGCCCGGCCAGCGATGGTGCTTGAGGCGCTCGATCGCGGCCGGGTCGATCTGCTTCGCCGGCAGGCCTTCGCGCTCGACCTGGGCGAAGAAATGCCGGATCAGATCGGGCACGTCTTCGCTGCGCTCGCGCAGCGGCGGCAATCGCATCGGCACCACGTTGAGGCGGAAGTAGAGATCTTCGCGGAACAGCCCCTGCTGGATCAGCAGCCGCAAATCCTTGTTGGTGGCCGCGACGATGCGGACGTCGCTCTTGATCGGCGTGCGGCCGCCGACGGTGGTGTACTCGCCCTGCTGCAGCACGCGCAAAAGCCGCGTCTGCGCTTCCATCGGCATGTCGCCGATTTCGTCAAGGAACAGGGTGCCGCCTTCGGCCTGCTCGAAACGCCCGATGCTGCGCGTATTGGCGCCGGTGAAGGCGCCCTTCTCGTGGCCGAACAGTTCCGACTCGATGAGGTCGCGCGGGATCGCCGCCATGTTGATGGCGACGAACGGACCCGAGCGCCGCTTGCCGTAATCGTGCAGCGCGCGCGCCACCAGTTCCTTGCCGGTTCCGGATTCGCCGCTGATCATCACGGTGAGATCGGTCTGCATCAGCCGCGCCAGCACGCGGTAGATGTCCTGCATTGCCGGCGAGCGGCCGACCAGCGGGATCGAGTCGAAATCTTCCGGCGGAGCGGCGGTATTGGCGCGTTCCTTGGGCTCCGACAGCGCACGGCCGACGATCGCGATCAGCTCCTTGAGATCGAATGGCTTCGGCAGATAATCGTAGGCGCCGCGCTCGGAAGCGCGCACCGCCGTGATGAATGTGTTCTGCGCGCTCATGATGATGACCGGCAGATCCGGCCGCGCCTTCTTGATGCGCGGCAGCAGATCGAAGGCGTTCTCGTCCGGCATGATGACGTCGGTGATGACGAGATCGCCGTCGCCCTGGCTGACCCAGCGCCAAAGCGTGGCGGCGTTGGCGGTCGAGCGCACTTCATAACCGGCGCGCGACAGCGCCTGATTGAGAACGGTCCGGATCGCCGCATCGTCGTCGGCGACGAGAATGCTTCCCGCGGGCATGACGTTTCCTCTTTAGGTTAAACGGCGCCGTCCGGCTCGGCGCCGTCACCGGTGAACATGGGCATCAAGACTCGAAAGACGGTTCTTACGCGATTGCAACTCACACTCGATGATTCCGCCGTGATCGCCCACGATCTTGGCGACCAGCGCGAGGCCGAGCCCCGAACCGGTCGGCTTCGTGGTCACGAACGGATCGAACAGATGCTGCATCAGGTCGTCGGGCACGCCCGGCCCGTTGTCCCGCACGCAGAATTCAAGCGGCAGCGACACCCGCGTCGCGATGCCCGGCAGCGACAGCCGCACGCCCGGGCGAAACGCCGTGGACAGGCCGATTTCGCCACTGTTTGTGGTGTCGCCGATCGCTTCGGCCGCGTTCTTCACCAGATTGAGAAACACCTGGATGAGCTGGTCGCGATTGGCGAACACCGGCGGCAGCGACGGGTCGTATTCCTCGACGAACTTGATGTGGCGGGCAAAGCCCGATTGCGCCAGCCGCTTCACATGATCGAGCACGATGTGGATGTTGATCGACTCGCGCTCGACCGGCCGCTCGTCGGCGAACACCTCCATGCGGTCGACGAGCTTCACGATGCGGTCGGTCTCGTCGCAGATGAGGCGCGTGAGCGTGCGGTCGTCGTCCTCGACCGACTGCTCCAGCAACTGTGCCGCGCCGCGAATGCCCGACAGCGGGTTCTTGATCTCATGCGCCAGCATGGCGGCGAGCGCGATCACCGATCGCGCAGCGCCGCGATGGGTGAGCTGGCGGTCCATCTTGTCGGCGATGGTGCGCTCCTGCAGCATGACGACGACATGATCGGGCCGCTCCGGCAGCGGCGCGACATGGAGATCGACGAGGCGCTCGCCGGGATTGCGCGGTGTTCCGAGATCGACCTTGTATTCGTTCACGGCGGCGCCGCGGCCGCGCACCTGCTCGATCAGGGTCAGGAGCGGACTGCCGAACGGCACAAGGTCGCGCAGCAGATGCCGCCGCAGCAGCAGCACCGACGCCTCGAAAAATGCTTCCGCGGCGACATTGGCGTCGGTCACCTTGCCGTCGGAGGCGACGATGATCACCGGATGCGGCAGCGCGTTGAGCACCGCATCTGCGACAGGAACCGGCGTCGGCACGGACTCGACGAAGCTCATGCCGCGCTCCTCCACGCCGCGCCAGGCGTCGCGAAACGCGTCGAAGGCTTCGGCCAGCCGGCGCAGCACGAGCGCGGGATCGGTCGCGGTCAGCACCAGGCCGCGTTGCGCCTTGAGCAGAGGCAACGGCGCGCGCGCCGTTGCGGCGGCGGTATCGAGCGCCCAGCCGAGATGCTTGCGGGCGTGGCGCAGGCCGATGGCGAGGCCATGATGCGCCAGCATTTCACCGTAGAGCGCGCTGACCAGAGCAAGCTGCTCGCTCAGCGGCGGCGCTTCCTCGCGCTTGCCGCCCGCGAGATAGCGCGCGAGCTGGCCGGGGAACCACGGCCGGCCCTGCGCGCCGCGACCGACCATCACCGCGTCTGCGCCGGACGCCGCGAGCGCGGTGTCGGCGTCGTCGAAACTGTGAATGTCGCCGTTGACGACGACGGGAATCGAGACGTTGTCCTTGACGGCGCGCACGGCCGCCCAGTCGGCGCTGCCTTTGTAGAACTGGCAGCGGGTGCGCCCATGCACGGTGACGAGCCGCACGCCGGCCTGTTCGGCGCGCTTGCGCAAGCTCCGGTGCGTTGAACGAACGCTCGTCCCAGCCGAGCCGCATTTTCAGCGTGACCGGAACGCGGACCGCGCCCACGACCGCCTCGATCAGCGTGAGCGCATGATCGAGATCGCGCATCAGCGCCGAGCCCGATTCACCGTTGGTGACGTGCTTCGCCGGGCAGCCCATGTTGATGTCGATGATGGCCGCGCCGACGCCCTCGGCGATGCGTGCGCCTTCGGCCATCCAATGCGGCTTCGCAGCCGGCGATCTGAACGACGTGGAGGCCTTCGCCCTGCCCTTCGACGCGCAGCCGGGCATTGCGCTTGCCCTCGGCCAGCGCCGCGCATGCCGTCATCTCGGACACGACCAGGCCGGCGCCGAGCCGCGCGACCTGCCGCCGGAACGGGGCGTCCGTGACCCCCGACATCGGCGCCAGGAGCACCGGGTTCGGCAGCAATGCGGGCCCCACCAGGAGTGGCTTGGCCGCAATGTGCCGTAGGAGACGTTAGTCACAGTCATGTGCACACGAATTAGGCGAAATTAATCTCTGCATAGAGTTTAGCCAATTCCGCGTGCCAGGCAAGTGCTGCACTGCAATATTTTTAAGTTTTAACCAGCCGCGATTTGAACCCCAAGCGGAAATCGCGGAATTCGGTTTGCCGAACCAGGCCGACGCGCTAAAGCCCTGCCAGCACGCTGCAAAACGAGAAATATCATGACGCCGAGGGTGGCAGCCATCGTGGTCGCGGCCGGACGAGGCCTGCGGGCGGGTGGCGACCTGCCTAAGCAATATCGCCAGATCGCCGGCGAGCCGGTGATCCGGCCGAGCCTCGCCCGGTTTGCCTCACATCCGGGGATCGATGCGGTGCAGCCGGTGATCCATCCCGACGACGCGGCCATGTTCCGGACTTCAACCTCCGGCCTCGACCTGCTGCCGCCGGTGCATGGCGGCGCGACGCGGCAGGGCTCGGTGCGGGCGGGGCTTGAGGCTTTGGCGGCGCGCAAGCCCGATATCGTGCTGGTGCACGACGCTGCGCGCCCTTTTCTGTCGGACGCACTGGTGGCGCGCGCCATTGCCGCCGCCGAGACGTCTGGCGCGGCCGTCCCCGGCATCGCGGTTGCCGATACGATGAAGAAGGTCGATGCGGCGGGTCGCGTCGTCGAGACGGTCGACCGCAGCCAACTGCGCGCGGTGCAGACACCGCAGGCTTTTGCCTTCGCCCTGCTGTTCGCGGCCCATCGCAAGGCGCAGGCCGCCGGTCGTGACGATTTCACCGACGATGCCGCGCTGGCAGAATGGGCCGGACATCAGGTTACGGTGTTCGAGGGCGAGGCCGCCAACGTGAAGCTGACAACGAGCGACGATTTCCAGCGCGCCGAAGCCTTGCGCCTGACGGCGCTCGCGGATGTGCGCATCGGCAGCGGCTTCGACGTTCATGCCTTCGGCGACGGCGACCACGTCATGCTCGGTGGCGTACGCATCGCGCATGACCGCGGGCTCAGCGGTCATTCGGATGCCGATGTCGTGCTGCACGCGGTGGTCGACGCCATCCTCGGCGCGCTCGCCGATGGCGACATCGGCGCGCATTTCCCGCCGAGCGATCCGCAGTGGCGCGGCGCTTCCTCCGATCGCTTTCTCGCCTTTGCGGTCGAGCGCGTGCGGGCGCGCGGCGGCATGATCGCGCATCTCGATATCACCGTGGTGTGCGAAGCGCCGCGCATCGGCCCGCACCGCGACGCCATTCGCGAACGCGTCGCCGCAATCGCCGGCATTGAGCCAGGCCGCGTCGCGGTCAAGGCGACGACAAGCGAGAAAATGGGCTTTACGGGACGCGGCGAAGGCATCGTCGCGATGGCGACCGCCACGGTGCGGCTGCCGTGGACCGCGGCATGATCGGCGCCGAACTGCGCAAGCGGGCGGTGCGCGTGCTCGACGTCTGCCGCGAGCGCGGGCTCAAGATCGCGACCGCGGAATCCTGCACCGGCGGCCTTGTTGCGGCGGCGCTGACGGAAATCGCAGGCTCTTCGGACGTGGTCGATCGCGGCTTCGTCACCTACTCCAACGAGGCCAAGCAAAAAATGCTGGGCGTCCCTGCGGCGACCTTGCAAACGCAACGGCGCGGTGAGCCGCGAGACCGCGCTCGCGATGGCAAAAGGCGCGGTCTCGCATTCGCTCGCCGACTTGTCCGTCTCCATCACGGGCATCGCCGGGCCGGGCGGCGGCTCGAAGGCAAAACCGGTCGGGCTCGTGCACTTCGCGGCCGCAACGCGCAGCGGCATCCTCATTCATCGCCGCAAACTCTATGGCGACATCGGCCGCGGCCAGGTGCGTCAGCGCTCGGTTGCCGAGGCCTTGGCCATGCTCGAATTGCTGGCGAATGAGCGCGGCGCTAAGCGGCCTGCGTCCCGTAAACCTGATCGGCGCGGCGCTCGAAAGCGGCGGCGAAGCGGCGGAACGCGGCCTCGAACATCGCGCCCATGAGCAGCGCCGAGCGTGCGGCTCTTGAATTCGTAGGAAATGAAGAATTCGACCTCGCAGGCGTGCTCGCCCGCAGGCTTGAAGGTCCAGCGGTTCTTCAGGCTGCTGAACGGGCCTTCGAGATATTCGACGAGGATTTGCAGGTTCGGCCGATCGAGCGTGACGCGGCTGGTGAAGGTCTCGCGGATCAGCTTGTAGGCGACCGTCATGTCCGCGACGATGACATCCGTGCCATTCGCGCCCGGCGTGCGCTTGCGCACTTTCAGCGATTTGCACAGCGGCACGAATTCCGGATAGCGCTCGACATCGGCGACCAGATCGAACATGTCGGTGGCGGAGTGGCGTACCTGGCGCGAGGTGGAGAATTGCGGCATCAGCGCGCCGACGCGGCCGCGCGCGCGGCCTTGAGCCGGGCGAAATCCTCGCCCGCATGATGCGACGAGCGCGTCAGCGGCGACGCCGACACCATCAGAAATCCCTTGGCGTAGGCGATGGCTTCGAGCGCCTTGAACTCATCCGGCGGCACGAAGCGCACCACCGGATGATGCTTGCGGGTCGGCTGCAGATATTGGCCGATGGTGAGGAAATCGACGTCGGCGGAGCGCAGGTCGTCCATCACCTGCAGCACTTCGTTGCGCTCCTCGCCGAGCCCCACCATGATGCCGGACTTGGTGAACATCGAGCGGGTCGATTTCCTTCACCCGCTGCAGCAGGCGGATCGAGGCGAAATAGCGCGCGCCCGGCCGCACCGTGAGATATTTCGACGGCACGGTTTCGAGATTGTGGTTGAAGACGTCGGGCCGCGCCGCGACGACGATCTCCACCGCGCCGTCCTTGCGCAGGAAATCGGGCGTCAGCACCTCGATCGTGGTCGACGGGCAGTGCGCGCGAATGGCGCGGATGGTCGCGGCGAAATGCGCGGCGCCGCCGTCGTCGAGATCGTCGCGATCGACCGAGGTGATGACGACATGCGCGAGCCCGAGCTTTGCGGTCGCCTCCGCGACGTGCTCAGGCTCCGCCGGATCGAGCGCGCCGGGCAGGCCGGTCTTGACGTTGCAGAACGCGCACGCCCGCGTGCAGGTGTCGCCCATGATCATGAAGGTGGCGTGGCTGCTTGTCCCAGCACTCGCCGATATTGGGGCAGCCCGCCTCCTCGCACACGGTGTGCAGGCCGTTGGCGCGCACGATGCGCGCGCGTCTCGACATAGCCCGGCGACACCGGCGCCTTGACCCTGATCCAGTCCGGCTTGCGCAACGCCGGCGTGTCCGGCCGATGCGCCTTTTCGGGATGGCGCGGCCGCGCCGCAGCGGAAATCGTGTCGATCAGGACGGCCATGACGGCTCCGGGAGGGTCAAGGCCCTCGCCCGATACTTACGAAGCGACGCCCCGCGCCGCAAGGCGTCGGTCAGGCCCGCCGAAAGCCATGCCAGATCATCAGCAGCACCACGGCGCCGATGGTGGCCGTAATCAATTGGCCCCAGAAATCCGGCAGCACGTGGATATCGAGTTTCATGAACAGCAGGCCGCCGAAGATCGATCCGGCGAGGCCGACGATCAGGTCGCGCAGCATGCCCTGCTGCGTATTGGTGATTCGCGCAGCAAGCCAGCCGGCCACGAGGCCGATCAGAATCCAGGTCAGCGCCCCCATCATTGCCGCCTCACATGTTCAGGACCCGCCCATAGGCGTCGAGCACGGCTTCCTTCATCATTTCGGACAGCGTCGGGTGCGGGAACACGGTGTGCATCAGTTCTTCTTCGGTGGTCTCGAGATTCATCGCGACCACGTAGCCCTGGATCAGCTCGGTGACCTCCGCGCCGACCATGTGGGCGCCGAGGAGCTGGCCGGTCTTCTTGTCGAAGATGACCTTGACCATGCCCTGGTCTTCGCCGAGCGCGATCGCCTTGCCGTTGCCGACGAACGGGAAATGGCCGACGCGGATGTCGATCTTCTTGTCCTTCGCCGCCTGCTCGGTGAGGCCGACCGAGGCGATCTGCGGCGTGCAATAGGTGCAGCCGGGGATCATGCTGCTTGTCCATCGGGTGCGGATTGCAGGCCCTTGATGGCCTCGACGCAGATGACGCCCTCGTGCTCGGCCTTGTGCGCCAGCATCGGCGGGCCGGCGACGTCGCCGATGGCGTAGATGCCGGGCACGTTGGTCTTGTTGAGCGCATCGACCACGATGGTGCCGCGCTCGGTCTTCACGCCGAGTTTTTCCAGGCCGAGATTCTCGATGTTGCCGATGACGCCGACCGCGGAGATGACGCGCTCGACGGTCAGCGTCTGCGTGCCGCCCTTGCCGTCGTCGATGGTGGCGGTGACGCTGTCGGCCTTCTTGTCGAGCTTCGTCACCTTGGCGCCGGTCAGAATCTTGATGCCCTGCTTCTCGA
Organism: uncultured Alphaproteobacteria bacterium; assembly: GCA_963730645.1. Classification (GTDB taxonomy): domain Bacteria; phylum Pseudomonadota; class Alphaproteobacteria; order Rhizobiales; family Xanthobacteraceae; genus BOG-931. The sequence continues at coordinate 641,671 of CAVSSN010000002.1, forward strand.
AACTTTTCCGCGCGAAGGCCGCAATCTCGGCGTCCTCGACCGGCAGGATTTGCGGCAGCACCTCGACCACCGTCACCTCGGCGCCGAGCGTGCGGTAGAACGAGGCGAACTCGATGCCGATCGCGCCCGAGCCGATGACCAGCAGCGATCTTCGGCATGCGCTCCGGCACCATGGCCTCGAAATAGGTCCAGATCAGCTTCTTGTCGGGCTCGATGCCGGGCAGCACGCGCGGCCGCGCGCCGGTCGCGATGATGATGTGCTTGGCCTGATACGCGCCCGGCCCGAGCGCGCCTTTCGGCGCCTCGCTCTTGCCGGCCTTCACCGTGACCTTGCCGGGCGCGTCGATCGCCGCCTCGCCCCAGATCACCGTGACCTTGTTCTTCTTCATCAGGAAGCCGACGCCGTCGTTGAGCCGCTTCGACACGGCGCGCGAGCGCTTCACGACGGCGGCCGGGTCGAACGTCACCTCGCCGGCGGAGAGGCCGTAGTCCTTGGCGTGCTGCATGTAGTGGAAGATTTCGGCCGAGCGCAGCAGCGCCTTGGTCGGAATGCAGCCCCAGTTCAGGCAGATGCCGCCGAGATAGTCGCGCTCGACGATCGCGGTCTTGAAGCCGAGCTGCGCCGCGCGGATCGCGGTGACGTAGCCGCCGGGGCCGGAGCCGATGATGATGATGTCGAAATTCGTGTCAGCCAAATTCGTGTCAGCCATGCAACCCTCAGGAATTAGCGCGCGCGCCGGCACCATAGCCCAATCGCCACGCGGCGTCGCACGCGAGATTCAGTCGTGCTCTGCTTCGGGAATTGGATGAAATGTATGGTCTTCTCCGAGCCGTTCAAGAATCCCGGAACGGATGTCGAAGAGGCAGCCGTGGAGCTTCAATGCGCCGGCCTGCGACAGGCTCGGCGATCCACGGAAAGGTGCAGCAGGTTGCGCAGCGACAGCCGCACCGATTCGTGTTCGCAGAAGTCCTGCCGCTGATCCGGCGGCATCGCCATGGCGCGTTCGAGCGCCGGCTCGGCGATATGCACCCATTGGCCGAGGAAATCGGATCGTCTCCGCGGGCGCACCGTGCAGCAGCGCCTGGATGCCGCCGCACATGGCATGGCCCATGACGACGATATCGCGCACGCGCAACGATCGCACTGCGAATTCGATCGCGGAGCTGACGCCCTGCGGCTGGCGATCGGGGGCATAGGGCGGCACCAGGTTGGCGATGTTGCGCACGACGAACAGCTCGCCCGGTCGCGCGTTGAACACCATCTGCGGATCGGTGCGGCTGTCCGAGCAGGCAATCACCAGCGCTCGCGGCCGCTGTCCGAGGCGGCTCAATTCCTCGAACCGGCTGCGCTCATCACGCCACGTGACCGCACGAAACCGGCGATAGCCTTTGATCAGATCGTCCATTGACTGTCACCTGCGCAAGCGTATCGCGCGGTCCGCCTTTACGATGCTGTGGCGCTCGCAAGAGCGGCACGTCACACCACCATCATCACCGGGTTCTCGATCAGCGCCTTGAACGCGCCGATCAGCTCGGCGCCGAGCGCGCCGTCGACCGCGCGGTGGTCGCACGACATGCGTCACGCTCATGATGTGGGCGGCTTCGATCTTGCCGTCCTTGACGATCGGCGCGCTCCTCGCCGGCGCCGACCGCGAGGATGGTCGCGTGCGGCGGATTGATCACGGCGGTGAAATCCTTGATGCCGTACATGCCGAGGTTCGACACCGCGGTCGAGCCGCCCTGATATTCGTTCGGCTTGAGCTTTCGCGCGCGCGCGCGGGCCGCGAGATCCTTCATCTCGTTGGAGATGACCGAGAGCGATTTCGTCTCGGCGTTGCGGATGATCGGCGTGATCAGGCCGCCCGGCATCGCCACCGCGACGCCGACGTCGGAATGCTTGTGCTTGAGCATGCCGCCTTCGGTCCAGCTCACGTTGGCGTCGGGCACGCGCTGCAGCGCGAGCGCCAGCGCCTTGATGACGAAGTCGTTGACCGAGAGCTTGTAGGCCGGCTTGCCGTCCTTGTCCTTCGGCGCGGCGTCGTTGATCTCCTCGCGCGCTTCCAGGAGCTTGCCGATGTTGCAGTCGATCGTCAGGTAGAAATGCGGGATGGTCTGGGTCGAGGCGGTGAGCCGCTGCGCGATGGTGCGGCGCATGCCGTCGTGCGGGATGACCTCGTAGCTGCCGTCCTCGTAGAGCGCGCGGATCTGCTGGTCCGACATGGACGGCGCGATCGCGGGAGCGTGGCCGCGGCGCCGCGCGCTGGCGCCTTGAGGCCGCCGCCGGATTTCGCGGTTTCCACATCGCGCGCGATGACGCGGCCGTGCGGGCCTGAGCCCTGGATGCGGCCGAGGTCGATGCCGGCTTCCTTCGCCAGACGCCGCGCCAGCGGCGAGGAGAAGATGCGATTGGTGCCATGGCCGTTGGTCCGAGCCCCCTCACCCCCACCCTCTCCCCTCTGGGGAGAGGGAGCGCGCGGTGCGGTCGGCGGGGCCGGAGCTTTCGCCTCTGCTTGACGACCTTGAGCGCCTGACGATTGCGCGGCGGCTGGCTGGGCAGCTCCCTCTCCCCGTTGGGGAGAGGGTTGGGGTGAGGGGGTTCCGGCGCCGGGTGTTTTCGCGCGCGCCCTTCCCTGCCCCGGCAGCCGCAGCCTTCACGTCCTCGCCTTCGCCCGCGAGCACCGCGATGAGCGCATTGACCGCGCACATCCTGCGTGCCTTCCGGCACCACGATCTTCGCCATCACGCCGTCGTCGATCGACTCGTATTCCATCGTCGCCTTGTCGGTCTCGATCTCGGCGATGACGTCGCCGGCCTTGACCGCGTCGCCCTCCTTCTTGAGCCACTTGGCGAGGTTGCCCTTCTCCATCGTGGGCGACAGCGCGGGCATGAGAATGTTGATGGGCATGTCAGCTGACCGAGTTCGTCTCGCCGGGATCGGTCGGACGGTCCATCTCGGCCTCGAACATCGCCCACACCTTCTCGACCACCTGTTCCTCGCGCATCGCGGTTTCGCGCGCATAGATGCGCCCGATATGGCGCGCGACGTCGGCGAGCAGCACGCCCCAGACTTCCGGATCGTCAAACGCGCGGCGCAGCGAGACTTGCAGCGAACCGTCGACGATCACGGCGCGCAGCACCTCGAAGCCGCCCTGCTCCAGCGCCGCCGGCGGAAGCTGGAGCGCATCGAACGGGGCGGCGGCTTTGGTCGGGTCTTTGCTCATCGGTAGCAGACGGCCTTCGCCGCCTCGACCACTTCGGCGACGGACGGCAGCGCGAGCTTTTCGAGGTTGGCGGCATACGGCATCGGCACGTCCTTGCCGGACACGCGCGCGACCGGCGCATCGAGATAGTCGAAGGCGTGCTCCATGACGCGCGCGGCGATCTCGGCGCCGACGCCGGATTGCTGCCAGCCCTCCTCGATGGTGACGAGGCGGCCGGTCTTCTTCACCGACTCGATGATGGTGTCGGTGTCCATCGGCTTGAGCGTGCGCAGATCGATCACCTCGGCGTTGATGTTGTCCTTCGCGAGCTCGTCGGCCGCCTTGAGCGCGTAGGTCATGCCCATCGACCAGGCGACCAGCGTCACGTCGGTGCCCGCTGCGCACGACCCGCGCGCGGCCGATCGGCAGCACGTAGTCGGCGAGCTTCGGCACCGGCGAGGAATGGCCGTAGAGGATTTCGTTTTCCAGAAACATCACCGGATTGGGATCGCGGATCGCCGCCTTGAGCAGGCCCTTGGCATCGGCCGCGGTCGACGGCGCGATGACCTTCAAGCCCGGGAATGTGCGAGTACCACGCCGAATAATCCTGGCTGTGCTGCGCCGCGACGCGCGCCGCCGGACCATTCGGGCCGCGGAACACGATCGAGACGCGCACCTGCCCGCCCGACATGTAGCGCGTCTTCGCCGCCGAGTTGATGAGCTGGTCCATCGCCTGCATGGCGAAATTGAAGGTCATGAACTCGACGATCGGCTTGAGCCCGCCGAGCGCTGCGCCGACGCCGAGCCCGGCAAAGCCGTGCTCGGTGATCGGCGTGTCGATGACGCGGCGCGCGCCGAATTCCTCCAGCAGGCCCTGCGTCACCTTGTAGGCGCCCTGATATTCCGCGACCTCCTCGCCCATCACGAAGACGTCGGGATCGCGGCGCATTTCCTCGGCCATGGCGTCGCGCAACGCTTCGCGCATGGTCATGGTGACCAACTCGGTGCCTTCTGGAACCTCGGGCTCGGGACTTGCCGGCACGGCCGCCGGCTTGACGGTGCCGGATTTCGCCGGTGCCGGCGCTTCGGCCTTTTTGGCCGGCTCTTTGATGCTGCAGGCGGCTGCGGACTCCGCGCCCTTCTGCTGCTGGGCGGGCTGATCGGACTTTGCCGCTGCTTCTGGCGGCGCGGATTTGCGTCCTCGCCCTCGGCAACGATGGTGGCGATCGGCGTGTTGACGGCGACGTCGTTGGAGCCTTCCGGCACCAGGATCTTGCCGATGGTGCCCTCGTCGACGGCTTCCACCTCCATGGTGGCCTTGTCGGTCTCGATCTCCGCGATCACGTCGCCGGATTTGACGGCGTCGCCTTCCTTCTTGTGCCACTTGACGAGATTGCCCTTCTCCATCGTGGGCGAGAGCGCGGGCATCAGAACCTGGGTCGGCATGGTTTTTTATACTTCGGTCTACAAATCGGAGGTGATGGCGCGTCTGGTGATGGCGAAAAGGCTATTGCGATATGTCGGTCCACAACTCGGCCGGATCGGGCTCGGCGTCCTGCGTCGCGAACTCGGACGCTTCGTTGACCACGGCGCGCACGGAAGCATCGATCTTCTTCAACTCATCCTCGCTCGCCCATTTCTTCTGCAACAGCCGCTGGCGCACCTGCTCGATCGGGTCGTGCTCGGTGCGCACCTTGTCGACTTCTTCCTTGCTGCGGTATTTCGCCGGATCCGACATCGAATGGCCGCGATAGCGGTAGGTCATCATTTCGAGGATGATCGGCCCTTTGCCGGAACGGCACCACGCCACCGCCTCCTCGCCCGCCGCCTTGACGGCGCGCACGTCCATGCCGTCGACCTGTTCGCCCGGGATGTTGAACGAAAGCCCGCGCTTGGAAAAATCGGTCTGCGCCGACGAGCGCGACACCGCCGTGCCCATGGCGTAGCGGTTGTTCTCGATCACGTAGACGACGGGCAGCTTCCACAGCTCCGCCATGTTGAAGCTCTCGTAGACCTGGCCCTGGTTGGCGGCGCCGTCGCCGAAATAGGTCAGGCACACGTTGTCGGTGCCGCGGTAGTGGTTGGTGAAGGCGAGCCCGGTGCCGAGCGGAACCTGTGCGCCGACGATGCCGTGCCCGCCGTAGAAATTCTTCTCCAGCGAGAACATGTGCATCGAGCCGCCCTTGCCCTTGGAATAGCCGCCGCGCCGGCCTGTGAGTTCCGCCATCACGCCCTTGGGGTCCATGCCGCACGCCAGCATGTGGCCGTGGTCGCGATAGCCGGTGATGACCTGATCGCCGTCCTTGATCGCCATGCTGCATGCCGACCACGACCGCTTCCTGGCCGATGTAGAGATGGCAGAAGCCGCCGATCAGCCCCATGCCGTACATCTGCCCGGCCTTCTCCTCGAAGCGCCGGATCAGCAGCATCTGCCGCAGCGCCTGGAACTCCTGCTCCTTGCTGAATTCGGGGATGCCACTGATGTGGATGGCGCCGTCGGCCACCGATTGGCGTTGCGGCACGGCTTGAGCCGCTTGTTTGTTGGTGGCGACGGCCATGATGTCCTCGAAAAACGCGGCGGCGGGCCTCATCCCTTAGCCGAAATCGCCGCATTGCGGAAGCGGCGGATGGCCGGCCAGGGATCGCTGCCAACAGCCAAATGCTTGTCGATAAAGTTGAATTTTGTGATCGATCGGCGGCCGTTCAAGGGCCGCCGCAGCGGGCGCTGGTCAAGGCTGCTTGATCATCATCGTCAGGTCGTTTGGATGCACGTAATCGAGCAGCGCGCGGGTGCGTTCGTCGAGCATGTCGGGATCGAGCCGGTCCGACCGCAGCAAGGCGACCCGGCGTTCCCACTTGCCGCGCGCGAGCTTGAGGCCATCGAGCTCGGTGCTGAGCTGCGCGATCTGGCGATCGATATCCTGTTTGGCCTTGAGGCCGCGATTGCCGCTGTAGGCGTTGACGCCGAAATAGCCGATCAGCAGCGCCGCTATGACGTAAAGGCCGAGCGCGGTGAGGAACGAACGCAGGCGTTTGCGGGTGACCATGCCGGAATCATGCCGGCGGCGCCCTAATGCGGCGTTAATTTGACAGCAGCGCCGGCCCGCTACGGCAGCCGGTTGCGCACTTCGTTGAGGATGAAATTGCCGAAGCGCTTGCCGCGGTTGCGCAGGACTTTCAGCGGCCCGGCGTCGACGAAATAGGTCAGCAGGATGCTGTCGCGCGTCTTCACCTCGGACCCGACCGCATCGGCCGAGTGCCAGGTGTCGGTGCCGACCGCGAAGGCATAGCCGGTATTGGGCGCGAATTTCATCTGCGTGCGCTTCGGCAGGCTGCCGTCGGCGAGCTTCTCGTGGAAGATGGTGCCGATATGCGTGGTCGAGGCGTCGCGCGGCAGATAGAGCTGCACGGTAATGCCCTTCCAGCGCGTGTCGGTGTGCGGCGTGATCAGGTAGCCCGGAATGTCGCGGGTGAGCATCGGGATCGGGTACATGCCGGTCTTGGCGTAAGCCGGTGCCGAAGCGGCGCTCGAGCGCCGGCGCAAGGCGGCGCACGAATGCGTGCTTGCACCGGCTCCGAGCACAGCGCGCGGCCGACGACGTCCCACACCGCGCGCTTCTCCGGCGGCAGATGCCGGATGTATTCGGGAAACAGGTCGATCTTCACGCGCGTGTGCGTGCCGTCTTCGAGATCGTGGCCTTTGCTGCGCCCGTGCATCGGCCGGTAGTCGGACGCTTCCGGCATATAGCCGAGCATCGCGGCATAGACGTCTTCGGGAAAGACCTTGTCGAGAACGAGATGAAAGAACGGCGCCTCGAATGCGGGCGCGGCATCGACCGACGGCGGCGACGAAATCGCTCAGCCGCGCTATGGCGCGTTTGCGATCCGTCGATTTGAGTTCGATTGTCTGGTCCATGATCGCCGTCCGTTCTTCCCGGTCGCGCGTTTCGTGAAGGTATAGCGCCGATTGGCGCCGCGCGACAGGGCTGCCCGTCCGGCGTAGGGGCGGCCCTCGTGGCCGCCCTCGGTGTTCATCAGTGGGCGCCCACGAGGGGCGCCCCTACGACCGGAGACGTGCCTGCCGGTGAGCTACCCGAGGGTCTTCAATGCGCCCCTGCCCGCAAACGCGGCCTGCGCGCCGAGTTCCTCCTCGATGCGCAGGAGCTGGTTGTATTTGGCGGTGCGGTCGGAGCGCGCGAGCGAGCCGGTCTTGATCTGCCCGCAATTGGTGGCGACGGCGAGGTCGGCGATGGTCGCGTCCTCGGTCTCGCCGGAGCGGTGCGACATCACCGCGGTGTAGCCGGCCTTGTGCGCCATCTCGACCGCGGCGAGCGTCTCGGTCAGCGTGCCGATCTGGTTGACCTTGACCAGGATCGAGTTGGCGTAGCCCTTGGCGATGCCATCGGCGAGCCGCTTGACGTTGGTGACGAACAGGTCGTCGCCGACGAGCTGGCATTTTCCGCCGATCGCGTCGGTCAGCATCTTCCAGCCGTCGAAGTCGTCCTCCGCCATGCCGTCCTCGATGGAGACGATCGGATATCTTGCAACGAGGTCGGCCAGATATTTCGTCTGCTCCTGCCGCGAGCGCTTCTTGCCCTCGCCTTCGTAGACGTATGTTCCGTCCTTGAAGAATTCGGTTGCCGCGCAGTCGAGCGCGAGCATGACGTCCTTGCCGGGCGCATAACCCGCCTTCGTCACTGCCTGCATGACGAAATCGAGCGCGGCCTCGGCCGACGGCAGGTTTGGCGCGAAGCCGCCCTCGTCGCCGACATTGGTGTTGTGGCCGGCGGCTTTCAGCGCCGCGCGCAGCGTATGAAAAATTTCCGAGCCGGCGCGCAAGGCTTCCGCGAACGAGGCGGCGCCGACCGGCATGATCATGAATTCCTGGAAATCGATCGGGTTGTCGGCATGCACGCCGCCGTTGACGATGTTCATCATCGGCATGGGCAGAAGCCGCGCCGCCGTGCCGCCGACGTAGCGGTAGAGCGGCAGCTTGTTCGCCGCCGCGGCCGCCTTGGCGGTGGCGAGCGAGACGCCGAGGATGGCGTTGGCGCCGAGCCGGGCCTTGTTGGGCGTGCCGTCGAGCGCGATCAGCGTCTCGTCGATCTTGACCTGCGCCTCGGCGTCCATGCCGCCGACGGCGTCGAAGATTTCGCCGTTGACGGCATCGACCGCCTTGCGCACGCCCTTGCCTTGATAGCGCTTGGCGTCGCCGTCGCGCAGTTCCACGGCCTCGTGCGCGCCGGTCGAAGCGCCGGAGGGCACGCCGGCGCGGCCGCGCGAGCCGTCGTCGAGAACGACGTCGACTTCGACGGTCGGATTGCCGCGGCTATCGAGGATTTCGCGGCCGATGATGTCGACGATTGCAGTCATAGGTGTCCCGGAAGCTGCTTCGGCTGGTTTCTACAGGAGGCCCTGCAGCCGCGCAAAGGGTGGACGCGCCGCCCCGATCGGCTAATTTGCCACGGTTGGAGAACCCGCATGGCCCGCAAACCGCTGCAACTCGGCCGCAAATCGAGCATTCCCGCCTCGCCGGCCGAGGCGGTGCTTGACCGTGTGCGCAATCCGCATCCGGATTCCAACTATGTGGCGCGATTCACGTTCCCCGAATTCACCGTCATGTGCCCGGTCACCGGCCAGCCCGATTTCGCGACGCTCGTCATCGACTACGTGCCCCGGGCGTGGCTCGTGGAATCGAAATCGCTGAAGCTTTATCTCAACAGCTTCCGCAATCACGGCGCCTTCCATGAGGATTGCACGGTGACGATCGGCAAGAAGGTCGCCGGCCTGCTGCGGCCCAAATGGCTGCGCATCGGCGGCTATTTCCATCCGCGTGGCGGAATGCCGATCGATGTGTTCTGGCAGGCCGGCCGCCTGCCCGCCGGAGTGTGGGTGCCGGACCAGGGCGTCGCCACCTATCGCGCGCGGGGCTAAACGCCAGCTTGCAGATGCCGATGCCGCAGCAGGCGCGCGCAGATCAATCCAATCACGATGATCACGGCGGCGCCGAGCAATATCGGTTCGGACGTGCCGATATGGCTAAAGCTGTAGCCGTAATAGATCGGCCCGATGGCCTGGCCGAAATAGAACGAGCAGGAATGCATCGACAGCGCCGCGCCGCGCGCCGTGTGCGACAGTTCCGTCACATGAAGCTGGATGCAGCTATGCAGCATGTAGAAGCCGAAGCCGAACAGCATGAAGACGATCGCCTGGATGTACCAGGCCATGTTCATCGAGATCAGGACCAGGGCGACGCAAGCAAGGACTGCGCCCGTCAGCATGATCTGCCGTTCGGTCAGCCGGGCGACGATGATTTTTACGATCGACCGAATAGACGATGCCGCCAAGCGCCAAATCCGGCGATGATGACGCCGGCATAGGACGAGTGCGTCTGGCCGCTCGCGAGCAGCAGCAGCGCCACATAGGGAAACAAGCCGTGGATGAAGATGCCTTCGAAAAATACCGAGCCAAAGCAGACCTTGGCGCGCGGGTCGGCAAACACGCTCTGAAATCCGGCGCCGACCGCGGTGAGGTTGAATGGCCTGGGTTTTGCGGTCGGCAGACCCCGCAGAACGAAGAATGCGATGACGGCGACGATCAAGCCGAACGCGCCGATGCCGAAAAAGACGCCGCGCCAGCCGAACACATCGCCGATCACGCCTGAGATCGTGGCGCCGATGAGATTGCCGGTCAGCGCGACCGCGAGCAGGCGGCCGATCGCGACCTGGCGCTCGTTGACCGGCACGAGATCGCCGATCATCGCCATGCCGACCGGAAAGATGCCGCCCGCCACCATTCCGGCAACAATCCGCATGGCGACAAGCAGGGAGAAATCGGTGGCGACCGAACAGATCAGTGTCGACGTCACCACGATCGCCAGGCTCACGTTCATCAGCCGGGTCTTGCCGAAAAAATCTCCGATGGTGCCGAGCGCGGGCTGCACGATGGCGTACGGAAACGTATAGGCGGTCGAAAGCAGCGCCGCGGTCTTCACGTCGACGCCGATGTCGTGCGCGATCTGCGGAATCACCGGGTCGACCGCGCGCGTGAACAGCGTCGAGGCGAACACCACCAGGCTGACGACTCTGAGAACCGGTGAAATGGTGAATTCTCGTCGTTATGGATGAATTGCGGGCCGCGACGCAGCGAGGATCACCGCTTTTTTGCTTTTCCGCCAGTGTCCTTGGCCAGCGCGTCGAATTGCATCAGGCGGCGCAGCAGCGCCTCCATGTCCTTGAGCGGCATCATGTTGGGTCCGTCCGAGGGCGCCTTGTCGGGATCGCGATGGGTTTCGATGAAGACCCCGGCGACGCCGACGGCAACGGCCGCCCGCGCCAGCACCGGGATCGAGGCGCGATCGCCGCCCGACGAGGTCCCCTGCCCGCCCGGCTGCTGCACCGAATGCGTGGCGTCGAAGATCACCGGCGCGCCGGTCTTGGCGAGCACCGGCAGCGAGCGCATGTCGGAGACGAGCGTGTTGTAGCCGAACGAGACGCCACGCTCGGTGACAAGCACGTTGCGGTTGCCGGCGCCCGTGATCTTCTCGACCACGTTCGCCATGTCCCACGGCGCGAGGAACTGGCCCTTTTTCACGTTGACCGCGCGTCCGGTCTTTGCGGCAGCGACCAGCAGGTCGGTCTGCCGGCACAGGAACGCCGGGATCTGCAGAATGTCGACGACTTCGGCGACGGGTGCGCACTGGTCGGGCTCGTGCACGTCGGTGAGCACCGGCACGCCGAGTTTTGTGCGCAGCTCGGCGAAGATCGCCAGCGCCTTGTCGAGTCCGATGCCGCGCGCGCCCTTGGCGCTGGTGCGGTTCGCCTTGTCGAACGAGGTTTTGTAGACGAAGCCGATGCCGAGCCGCGCCGTGATGTCCTTGAGCGCAGACGCCATATCGAGCGCATGCGCGCGACTTTCAAGCGCGCAGGGGCCCGCGATCAGCGCGAACGGCAACGCATTGCCGAAGCGCACTTTGCCCACGGCGACGATCGGGTTGGGTTTGGCCGTCATCTTGTCCTCGCGGGCGACCATGAATGCCGGCGGCAGGCCCGGTCAACCGGGCTTGTGAAACCGAATGTTCGTTCGTCGTCTCGTATCTTGCGGTGATTTCGCCGTACAATCCATTCGATCCGCATCTGTTGAGAAGGGACGCTCCGATGCACGGACATTATGACGACGATGACGCACCGGGCTCTTGCGCCGATTGTGCAACCGTGCCGAAGTCATCGCGCCGCAAATTTCTCAAATCGAGCGCCGGAGTTCTTGCCGGCGCTGCCATTGCACCGACGCTGTCCGGCAATGCCGCGGCCCAAGGCGCGGACACGCGATCTCGTCCGGCTGCTGGCGTCACGTCGCATCCTCATCAAAGGCGCGGTCATCCTGACCCTCGACAAGCAGGTCGGCGATTTCGCCAACGGCGACATGCTGATCGAGGACGGCAAAATCCGCGAGGTGCGGCCCAACATCGATGTCTCGGCCGAAACCGTCGCCGTCGTCGACGGCACCAACCGCATCGTCATCCCGGGCTTCGTCGATACCCACAGCCATTCCTATCAGGGATTGCTGCGCGGCATCCTGATCGATGGCCTGCTCGAGCCCGACTACAATCGCGACGTCCAGAGGACGCTGTCCCCCGTCTACCAGACGACCGACGCCTATGCCGGCGTGCTGCTGACGGCGCTTGGCATGATCGATGCCGGAACGACCGGCGTCGTCGACATCTCGCAGGTCAGTCACTCGCCGGAGCACAGCGACGCCGTCATCCAGGCGCTGCGGGATTCCGGCATTCGCGCGGTCTATTCGTTCCATCGCGGCTCCGGACCGGCCGCGCAATTCCCGCAGGACATCAAGCGCCTGGCGAAAGTCCATTTCAGCTCGAAGGACCAACTGGTCACGCTCGCTTTGACCACGACGGTCGATCCGAAAATGTGGATGCTGGCGCGCGAGGTCGGCGTCCAGGCGGTGCAGCACATCGTCGGCAAGGATTTGAGCGAGCCGGTGCTGGCGCTCGGCCGCGCCGGGCTGCTGCGGCCGGGCGACGAGTTCATCCATTGCCTGACGGTGAACGACGAGGCCTGGCGGCTGATGAAGGACTCAGGCGGCCAGATCTCGATCTGCGCGCCGATCGACATGACCATGGGCCATGGCGTGCCGGCGATCCAGACCGCGCTCGATCACGGCTTCCGGCCGTCGCTGAGCTCCGACCACCCCTGCGCCATCGGCACCGATTTTTTCACGGTCATGCGCACGACCTCGACGCTGCAGCGCATGCAGGTGCTCGAGCGCAAGCGCGCGGGCGAGCAGAACCTGCCGGCGCTGCTGTCATGCCGCGACATGCTCGAATTCGCGACCATATCCGGGGCGCGCTGCGCCAATCTCGACGCCAAGGTGCGGCACGCTCACGCCGGGCAAGGAAGCCGACCTTGTCGTGCTCAAGGCCGATCAGCTCGGCGTGTGGCCGCTCAACAATGCGGCGGTCACGGCCGTCAACCTGATGAATCCGAACCACGTCGAGAGCGTCTTCATCGCCGGCAAGGCAAGGAAATGGCGCGGCAGCCTGGTCGGCGTCGATGTCGCGCGCGTCGTACGGCTGGTCGCGGAGGCGCGCGACGGCGTGTTCAAGCGCGCCGGGTTCCATCTCGATATGCTCGGCTGACGGTCGAGCGCCAAGATCAGGACTGGCTCGAACGCCAGCGTGGCGCCGAGGCCGGCGTCGGGCCCCACGATCGCGCAGCCGCCACGGCCGATCGAGGGAATTCCGGCACGGCACCAAAGCTCTTTCACGACCGCCATGTCGCGGACGGCGAAGCGAAGCGCGGAAAGCCGGGCACCGGATCCGGTGTCCGGCGGTTCTGTTCCGAAGCGATCACGAAACGCCGCAGGCGTTACGACTTCGATCGCGCCGCGTGGCGTGTGCGCGGCGATACCTATAGCTGTCTCGTCGATCTCCGCGAGACCGGTGATTGCCGACAGGAAGTTCTCGTGGCTTCGCGGATTCTCGCCAACCAGCACAACGCCCAAAATGGAGTGCGTTCCGTTCGCGTGGTTCTGAAACGCGGGATTCCAGTAGTTCTCCGGATAATGCTGGCGGCAGGTGAAAAAGCCGACATCGGGCGAAGACCAACCGAATGCGACTCTTGACCGCCGCCAGTTCCGATCGCCCCACGCTTTCGATCTCCTCGGCGACATTCTCGATGTCGAGTTCGTTGGGAATGTCGCGCGCTGTCTTTTGCAGCTTGCGAATCACGGTTGCCTGCCGCTCCGACCACAGCAAAATATCGTCATCGTACAGAGTCGAGTTGTCGCTCATCGCGTCGTCCAGGCCATATTTCGTGGCAATCGCTCACCCGAAAGCTTTACACCAGCCGGCTCTGCTCCACCGCCGCCTCGATGAAGGAGGAGAACAGCGGGTGCGGCGCGAACGGGCGCGATTTCAGCTCGGGGTGGAACTGCACGCCGATGAACCAGGGATGGTCCTCGTATTCGATGCATTCCGGCAGCAGCCCGTCGGGCGACATGCCGCAGAAGCGCATGCCGTGCTGCTCGAGCCGGCCCTTGTAGTTGGTGTTGACCTCGTAGCGGTGGCGGTGGCGCTCGGAAATCTCGGTCGAGCCGTAGATCTCGGCGATGCGGCTGCCGCGATCGATCACCGCCGGATAGGCGCCGAGCCGCATGGTGCCGCCGAGGTCGCCGTCGGCTCCGCGCTTCTGCAGTTCGTTGCCCTTCATCCATTCGGTCATCAGACCGACGAGCGGCTCGCTGGTGGCGCCGAATTCGGTCGAATTGGCCTCCTCGATGCCGCACAGGTTCCGCGCCGCCTCGATCACCGCCATCTGCATGCCGAAGCAGATGCCGAAATACGGCACGTGGCGCTCGCGCGCGAACTGCGCCGCGCGGATTTTGCCCTCGGCGCCGCGCTGGCCGAAGCCGCCGGGCACCAGGATGCCGTTGACGTGTTCGAGGAACGGCGCGGGGTCCTCGTTCTCGAACACTTCGCTCTCGATCCAGTCGAGCTTGACCTTGACCTTGTTCGAGATGCCGCCGTGCGACAGCGCCTCGATCAGCGATTTGTAGGCGTCCTTCATGCCGGTGTATTTGCCGACGATGGCGATGGTCACGTCGCCTTCCGGATTGTGGATGCGCTCGTTGATGAGATGCCAGGTCGCGAGGTCGGGCTCGCCCTTCGGCTCGATGCCGAACGCCGCGAGCACTTCGCGATCGAGCCCGGCGGCGTGATAGGCCTCGGGCACGGCATAGATGTTGTCGACGTCGCGCGCTTCGATCACCGCGCTTTCGCGCACGTTGCAGAACAGCGCCAGCTTGCGCCGCTCGCTCTCGGCGGAATCGGGCGGTCGGTGCGGCACAACAAGGATGTCGGGCTGGATGCCGATGGCGCGCAGTTCGCGCACCGAGTGCTGCGTCGGCTTGGTCTTGAGCTCGCCGGCGCTCGGGATGAACGGCAGCAGCGTCAGATGGATATAGATCGCGTGATGGCGCGGCAGGTCATTGCCGAATTGGCGGATCGCCTCGAAGAACGGCAGGCCCTCGATGTCGCCGACGGTGCCGCCGATCTCGCACAGCACGAAGTCGTAGCCTTCGTTGCCGTCGCGGATGAAGTCCTTGATCGCATTGGTGACGTGCGGGATGACCTGGATGGTGGCGCCGAGATAGTCGCCGCGCCGCTCCTTGGTGAGAATGTCCTGGTAGATGCGGCCGGTGGTGATGTTGTCCTGACGCGTCGCCGGCCGCCCGGTGAAGCGCTCGTAATGGCCGAGGTCGAGATCGGTCTCGGCGCCGTCGTCGGTGACGAAGACTTCGCCGTGCTGGTAGGGCGACATCGTGCCCGGATCGACGTTGAGATAGGGGTCGAGCTTGCGCAGCCGCACCTTGTAGCCGCGCGCCTGCAACAGCGCGCCGAGCGCGGCGGAAGCGAGACCCTTGCCAAGTGAGGAGACCACGCCGCCGGTGATGAAGATATACCGCGCCATGGGACCTAACCTTTAGCGAGGCGCAGCCGATTCGACGAGCGCATTTCCCGAATGGCAGCCGCGCGGTTCACAACTAAGTCGGCCCTTGTCATCGGCGATCCCCCAAAATTCGAAGGGCCGGTTACCCGGCCCTGCGAAGTCTATTGCGACTGTGGCACCTGCGGCCCGGACGGAGCCGGGCTCGGGGCCTGCTGCTCTTTGCCCCGCAATGTATCGAGCACGCCCTTGCCCCCGGTCGCCAGCGGCGCCTCGCCGCTCACCGGGGCCTGCTGGGTCGGGGCGCCGCCGCGGTTGAGGATCGACGTCGGCTTGCGGTCGAAACCGGCGAGCCACGACAGCACCAGGCTGGTGACGAAGAAGCCCGCCGCCAGATAGGCGGTGGTGCGGGTCAGGACGTTGGCCGAGCCCCGGTTGGTCAGGAAGCCGCCGGTCGAGCCGACGATGCCGCCGCCTTCCGACTTCTGCAGCAGCACGACACCCACCAAGGCGAGGACGAGCATGAGGTGAACAACGATAATAACGGTCTGCATCGGCCCTTTCCGCGGCAACGCCGGCCCATGGCCGGACGCCCTTTCTCGCCCTGATATAGGTGGTCGCGGGCGTCTCTACACGATCCGCCGCCGATTTGCCATGGCCGGCATCGACGGCCAGCCGGGCTGGCCGGAAACCCTAGCGTTTTCCGCCTATTCGCCGTGCCGCCTCCTCGATGAAGCTCAGGTCGACATAGGGCGTGGGGTCGAGCGCTGCCGGCAGGAAGCCGAGTTCGCTGCAACGTCGCCAGATTCTGCTTCAGCGCCGGGATGTTCGGGCGCGCCTGCGGGTCGTGGTAGAAATCGTCCTTGGTGAATGCCCAACTGGCGAATTGCTCGGGCGGCAGCTTGGTGAAGGCGGCCAGAATGCCGATCGCCTCGCTGCGGTTGGCGGGGTCGAGGAACCAGTGCAGTGCGATCAGGTAGTCTTCGAAAAAATCGGTGACGGCGGCACGGTTGCGTTCGAGGAAATCGCGGCGCGCCGCCGTGACCAGCTGCTGGACCGGCCCCAGCCCCTCCTTCAGGGTGAACAGGATGTGGGCGTTGGCCTTGAACACCGGATCGTAGGTGAAGGGCGCCGGCAGCGCCGTGAGGTCGACTTCCCGCTTCAGCAGTTTGGCGCCGAGCGTCGGATAGGGCGCGGCGACCAGCGTGTAGTCGCGCTTGTCCATCAGTCCGTGGCGCAGCAGGATCGCCCGCAGGCCGAAATCCGCCGCGCCGCCGATGGCGTTCGACGCCACCACCTTGCCCTTCAATTCCTCGATCGTTTTGATGCCGCTGTCGTTGCGCACGTAGTATTCGACCGAGGCATAGCCTTCGACGCCGCCCTGATTGCCGTCGGCGATGATGCGCAGGTCGCTCATGCCCTGCTGCAGGATCGCGGCGCCGACGTTGGAGAACGAAACGCTGCCGATATCGAGGTCGCCGGCCTTCATCGCGGCGAGCGCGGGCGTGGTGCCGGCGAAACGAATGGCTTCGACCGTGTAGGACTTGCCGTAGTGCCGCATGATGTCGGTCTTCTGGAACAGCAGCGGCGAGATCGTCGCCGGCGTGTTGGCCCAGCCGATGCGGATTTTCAGCGGCTCGTCGGCGCGCACGGCCGCTGCGGACGCGAGAATTGCCGCGAACGCGATGAATGGTCGGATCAGGCGCGCATCATTGCGGCTGAATGCCCGCGTCCTTGACCCACTGGGTCCATTTGGCGAGGTCGGCGCGCACAAACGTCGCCAGTTCCTCCGGCGTGCTGGAGAACGCGTCGAAACCCAGCGCCGCCAGCCGCGCCTTGATCTGCGGATCGTCGACAATGCGCCGCAGCTCGCGATTGAGCTGGCCGATGATCGGCTCAGGCGTCTTCGCCGGCGCGAACATGGCGTTCCAGGGCACGAGATCGAGCGCGGGCAGTCCGGCCTCGGTCATGGACGGAATGTCCGGAAGCAGCGCGCTGCGCTCCTTCGTCGTCACCGCGAGCGCGCGGACGTTGCCGGCCTTGGCCTGCGGCGAGCCGACGGCGAAGTCGACGAACATCATGGCGACACGGCCGGTCATGACGTCGTTGATCGCCTGCGGCGTGGCCTTGTACGGCACCGGCACGAGATCGAGGCCGGCGAGGCGAACGAGCGTTGCGCCCGCGACCTGCCCGATCGTGTTGGAGCTGGCATAGCTGAGCTTGCCGGGATTGGCTTTCGCGTAGGCGACGAATTCCGGCACCGTATGCGCGGGAATTTTCGGATCGATGACCAGCATGAACGGCAGATTGCCGATGCGCGAAATCGGCGCGAAATCCTTGATCGGGTCGTAAGGGATGCTCTTGAGCAGATTCGGGTTGGCCGAATGCGTGCTCACCGTGGTCATGAAGATGGTGTAGCCGTCAGGCGCCGCGCGGGCCACGGCGGTCGCGGCAATGGCACCGTTGGCGCCGGGCTTGAAGTCGATGATGACCGGCTGCTTGAGCGCCTTGCCAAGTTCGTCGGCGATGATGCGTGCCGTCGGATCGATGCCGCTGCCGGCCGCAAACGGCACGACAAGGCTTATCGGGTGGCTGGGGAAATCCTGCGCCTGCGCGCCCGCAGCGATGAGCGCACCGAAGCCCGCAAGGGTCAGGAGGCGAACGAGTTGTTTCATCGTCGGCGCCGTCCCGGCGGCTTGCAGCTACTTCAGGTCCTTGAGGTAGGCGACGACGTCATCGACGTCGCGTGTCGTTGTGAAGCCCGCCGAACGGCATGCGGTTGCCCTTCACCTTGGCCTGCGGGTCCTTGATGTAGGCGCGCAGGTTGTTCTCGTCCCAGACGAGGTTGGCGCGCTTCATCGGGTTCGAATAGCGGAAGTCGTCGCGCTCGGCCGATTTGCGCCCGAACACGCCGTGCAGGTTCGGGCCGATGGCGTCCGGCTTGTCGCTGTGACAGGCGGCGCAGGCCTGGAACACCTGCTTGCCGTGGTTGGCATCGGCGGCAGACGCCGCATGTGTGGCGAGCATCGCAAAGAACGCCGCGCCGGCCGCGGCCAGAATGAACTGACGCATATTTCCTCCCCTACGCTTTTCTTACGCGTGCACGAGCGGCCCGGGATTCTTGAGATACTTGGTCTTGATCGCCTCCGCGGCCCAATAGGACAGCGCGCCGACGATTCCGGTCGGATTGTAGGAGGCGTTCTGCGGGAACAGCGACGCGCCCATCACGAACAGATTGTCGGCGCCCCAGGCCTGGCAGTAGCGGTTGACCACGCTCGATTGCGGATCGCTGCCGATCATGGTGCCGCCGGTGTTGTGCGTCGACTGGTACGGCACGACGTTGTAGTTGCCGGTGCGGAAGTTCACCCGGCCCTTGATGGTCGGCTTCATCGCGGTCGCGATCTTGTCGAGCACGCCGCCGATATATTTCGCGAGCTTGTAGTCGTTGTCGTGGAAGTTGAACGTCATCCGGATCAGCGGCCGCCCGAGCGCGTCCTTGTAGGTCGGATCGAGATCGAGAAAGTTCTCGCGGTGGGCGTAGTTGCAGCCCGACGCGCCGATGCCGAAGGCGTGGTTGTACCACTTCGCCGTCGCCTTCTTCCAATCGCTGCCCCAGCGCGGCGTGCCGGGCGGCACCGGCCGCGTCAGGATCGGGCGGCCGTTCGAGCCGCCGGCCGAAATCCAGGCGCCGCCGAAGAAGCCCAAGCCCGCCGTGGTCGAAGTTGTCGCCGTTGAAGTCGTCGATGTTCATGCCGTGCGAGGCGCCGGCCGCCATGAACGGGTTGATCTCCTTGTCTTCGAAGAACACGCCGACGCCGTTGCCGCTGACCTGATAGCAGTAGTTCTTGCCGATCGTGCCCTTGCCGGTCGCGGGATCGTATTGCTCGCCGATGCCGGCCATGGCCATCAGCAGCACGTTGTTGAAGACATAGGCGCCGAGCAGCACGAGCTGCGCCGGCTGCTCGAACTCCTCGCCGCTGCGCGTATCGACATAGCGAACGGCTTTCACCTTCTTGGCCTGCTTGTCGTAGACCAGCTCCTTGACATGGGCGTAGGTGCGCAGCTCGAAGTTCTTGTCGGCGGTGAGCACCGGCAGGATGGTGGACTGCGGCGAGGATTTCGCGTTGGCCTCGCAGCCGAACCGCTCGCAGTGGCCGCAATACTCGCAGGCGCCGAGCGTCAGGCCCTCGGTGTTGGTATAGGCCTCGCTCATGTTGGCGGCCGGCGCCTGGAACGGGTGGTAGCCAAGCTCTTTCGCGGCCTTCTGCATGATCGAGCCGGCAACCGTCATCGCCAGCGGCTTGTTCGGATATTCGTTCTGACGCGGCCCTTCGAAGACGTTGCCGCCTTCGATCTTCTGGCCGCGCAGATTGCCGGCCTTGCCGGAGATGCCGCAGAGCTTTTCGAACCGGTCGTAATACGGCTCAAGCTCGGCGTAGGAGACCGGAAAATCCGCGATCGTCATCTCGGCCGGAATGGCGTTCTTGCCGTAGCGGCCTTCCAGATGGCGTGCGCAGGTTGTGGTCGGATTCCAGCAGCCGCCAGGTGACGCCGTTCCAGTGCGCGCCCGCGCCGCCGACGCCGGTGCCCGGCAGGAACGAGCCGAGCCGGCGAATCGGCAGCGCCGTTTCCGCCGGCGAATGGCGCAGCGTCACGGTTTCCAGTCTGCGTGTCCTGGAACAGCTCCTGGCGCACCGCGTATTTGAGATCGTCGCGTATGCTCGGCAGCGCGAAATCGTCGCGCGAGGTCCGGTTGGGTCCGCGTTCCAGACCGACGACCTTGAGGCCGGCCTTGGTCAATTCGCGCGCGAGAATGCTGCCGGTGAATCCGACACCGATGCAGACCGCATCGACTTCCTTGAGCATCGTGGCCATGATCGCCTCCCCTCAAGAAAAGTCCGCGATCGAATGCGGCGGCTTGTCGTATTTCTTGTTGAAGTAGGTTTTGATTTCTTCGCGATAGGTCGCCGGCAGGCCGGGATAGCCGACCATCTTCCAGGCCGCCATGTTGCGGTTGCCGCCGTACATCGGGTCGGCGAAGAAGCCCTTCCATCGTGATCTGCAGCAGCGCGTTGAAGAACATCGTGCTGGTGAAGCCGGGAAATTCCGCCTTGCCCTGCTCCATTGTTTTCAGCGCGGTCTCGCGATCGGCTTCCGACAGCCGGTCGAACTCCTTGCCGTAGGTCTTGTCGGGTCCATTCGTTGGCCGCGGCGATACCGGCGCGGAAGAATTCGCGCGGATTGAGCGGAAGCTGATAGCCGAGTTCGGGCTTGCGCCTTCGGGAACGGACCCTCGCGATAGAGCCGCGCGCCGGAGCCGTAGGCGCCGGCGAGCTGCCGATCGATGAAGGTGGCGACGCCGCAGTCGCCGCCCGACGGCGACAATTCATCGGCCGGGATCATCGTGTCGGCAGCGGCCAGGAAAAAGGCGTGCTCGGTCGCCGTCAGCGTGAGCAACGGCTCATCGGCCGGCGGCGCGGCAGCGGGCGTTTGCGCTTCGGCCGGAGCCGCGGCTGCGGACGCAAGTCCAGTGGCGACCGCGGTGCCGGCTCCCAACAGGAAATTGCGGCGTGGAATCGGATTCTTGTCATCCGCCATGGCGACCTCCCGATGTTCGCCGCGAGCGCCGCGGCGAAGCGTGCTTTGTTGGAATAAGAATAAACCCAAAATCCAGCGCGCGTGAGCGCTATTTGCGGATGGGTCGCGTGCGCGAAAGCAAGGCCGTAAGATGCGGCAACCCTCCGGACCAGTCAGCCGGCCCAATTCGCCGTTTCGTAGACGATCTTGCCACCCACCATGGTCATCAGCGAATGAATGTCGGCGAGGCCGTCTTCCTCGACCGTGAGCGGATCGGCGCTCAACACCGCGAGGTCGGCGAACTTGCCGGGTTCGAGCGAGCCCTTCTTGTCCTCGTCGAAGGTGAGATAGGCGCCGTTGTTGGTCGCACAGCGCAGCGCGTCGCATGCGCGACAGCGCCTGCTTTGCGCCGAACATCCGCTTGGTCTTGTAGTCCTTGCGCGCGACCGTCTGCGCGATCGGATAAAACAGCGAGATCGGCGTGTTGTCGGTCGCGAGCGACACCGTGATGCCGGCCTCGCGCAAGGCATTCATCGGCACGATGTCGTCGTATTGCTCCGGCTTGAGCTTGCTCGCGGTGGTCTCCAGCGCCTTGTAGAGATAGGCGTTGGTGTGGGTTGTCAGCACGAGCCCCATGCGGGCGATGCGTTCGATGTCGCGCGGCGAGATGACATTGACGTGGCTCACGACCCAGCGCCGGCCCTTGAGCGGAATCTGCTTGTCGACCTCCTCGTAATAGTCGAGCACGCCGAGCCCACCGCCGCCGGCGATCGCGACCGCGCGGATGTCGTTCCTCGCGCATTGCAGCAGCAGCTCTCTGAATTTGTCGGGCGGCAGGCCGTGGCCGGAGTTGAATCCGGCCCAGCCGGTGTAGGGACTGGCCGACGGCGCGCGCGTCGTCGGCGGGCCCGCGGCCGACTGCACATAGAGGCCGCCCATCTTGAGCATGTCGTTGCCCAGCCCCGGCTCGCCGAGCCATCCCGCCCAGGCCTCGACGAACGGCCCGAGCGGTGCGCCGCCGGTGGCGGGCCAGTTCGCGCTGAATGCGAGCGTCGAGCGCATGGTCAGCGTGCCGTCGCGCAACGCCTGCCGGTAGACGCGCAGCACCTCGTTGGCGATGCCGTGGCCTTCGAACGTGCTGGTGGTGCCGAAGCTGTGATAGGCCTTCGCCGATTCCGGCAGCGCGCGCAGGCGGTCGGCGTTGCGAAAAACGCGCGACGTCGCGGAACCAGATCAGCTCCGCGATCGGCGCGAATTCCTGTTCGACGAATACGCCGGTCGGATCGCCGTTGCTGTCCTTCTGGATGACCAGCGACGGCACCGGCGAAACCGTGTCGCGCGAAATGCCGGCGAGCTTGAGCGCCTGCGTATTCGCAATCGACACCAGCGGAAACGTGCCGCGCCAATAACCCCAGATCGAGCGGATGAAGACCGGATTGTTCGGCGCTGCCACGTCGAGTTCCTGGCGCGTCGGCCAGCGCTTCTCGGCGAGGATGTCGGGCACGTCGAAGTAATACGGCGGATCGCCGATCGGCATGGTGACGATCCACTCGCCCGGCGCCTTGCCGCGCGCAAGCTCGGCGATGCGGTCCTGGATATCGCGGATCGAGCGCACGCGCCCGAGCGAGGGAAACACGTTGCGCAGCGCCTCGCGGTCCATGTGGGCATGGCCGTCGGTGATGCCCGGAATGACGGGGCGCTTGTTGAGGTCGATGATGCGCGTCGCCGGGCCCGCGTGCGCCGCCATCGCTTCGTCCGGACCGACGGCAAGAATGCGGTCACCGGCAATGGCGACCGCCGAGGCGATGGTGAACGCCGGATCGACGGTGATGACCTTGCCGTTCTTGAAAATGATGTCGGCGGCAGCCGTCGCCGGCCGGGCCGACACAGGCTGTGCGGCAGCCGGCGCTGACACTCCACTTGCCAGTACCGCGGCGGCGGCGGTGGCCGTTCCCGCGGCGCCGGCGCCTGTCAGAAAGCCCCGGCGCGGTATGGCGTCCATCGCAGCGCCTCCCTCATGCACCCAGCCGTGTTGGGATGCGCGACCGCGTGAGCGATCGCGCATCCCGCTTCGGCTCAGCCCGGCTCCATCCCTTTCGCCTTGATGACCTTCAGGGCATCCGGACCGGTGAGGAACTTGATCAGCGCCTTGGCCGCTTCCTTGTCCTTGGAAGCCGCGGCAACTCCGCCGGAGAAATAGGTGAAGCCCTGCACGTCCTTCGGCAACGGCCCGACCAGTTCCGCGCCCGCGATCGGCAGGATTTCGCTGATCTGGGTCATCGCGATTTCGACCTCGCCGCTCGCGGCGGCCGCGCCCGCGTTCGTCGCCAGCATTTTGAGCTTCGGCTTGACCTGCTCGGCGATGCCGAGCTTGTCGAACATCGCCCTGATGACGGCGCCGCTCGCGCCCTGCCCGACATAGCCGATCGACTTCGCATTCAGGAGCGCCTTCTTCAATCCTTCGGATGTGCTGATGTCGGGCTTCGGCGCGCCCTTCTTCATGGCGACGCCGACGCCGGCATGCGCGATCGTCGCGCGGGTCGCGCCGTCGATCTTGCCCTGCTTTGCCAGATCGTCGGTCGCGGCGACCGTGAGGAAGGCGATATCGAACGCCGCACCTTTCTCGATATCCGCCTTGAGGACCGCAGCGGGATTCCAGGTGATGACCAGCTTGTTCTCGGTCGCCTTCTCGAATTGCGGCGCGAGGTCCTCGATCACGGCTTTCAGCGCGTTGGTGCTGAGTACCTTGATCTCGGCGGCCTGCGCCTGACCGAACAGCAGCGGCATTCCGAGCGCAATGGACGCAATGATAGCGCGATTGATTTTCATGATGTTCCTCCCTGACCGCCGCTGTTTTTATGCCTGCGGCAGTTGCCCGAGGTTAGCGGTAGACGCCGGCGATTGCCAGAAACTCCTCGGCCTTGAGGCTCGCCCCGCCGACCAGCGCGCCGTCGACGTCCGCGACGCGCCATCAGCTCCTTGGCGTTCGAAGGCTTGACCGAGCCGCCGTAGAGAATGCGCATCCCCTGCCCCGCCGCGCCGTAGCGCGTCGCGAGCCGCTGCCGGATGAAGCCGTGCATCTCGGCGACATCCTGCGCGGTCGGCGTCAAGCCGCGTGCCGATGGCCCAGACCGGCTCGTAGGCGACCACGAGCGTTTCGGCGCCGGCGCCATCGGGCAGCGAGCCGTCGAGTTGCGTGCGCACGACCGGGAGCGCGTGGCCGGCCTCGCGCTCGGCGTCGGCTCTCGCCGACGCAAACGATCGCGATAAGCCCCGCGCGCCGCGCGGCAAGCGCCTTGGCCCGCACCTGCGCATCGGTCTCGTGGTGAAATTGCCGCCGTTCGGAATGGCCGACGATGACCGCGCTCGCGCCCGCGTCCTTGAGCATTTCGGCGGAAATATCGCCGGTAAAGGCGCCCGATGCTTCGGCGTGACAGTCCTGCGCACCAATGGCCACCGGGGAGCCTTTGGCCGCAGCCGCAAAGCTGGCGACCAGCGTCGCCGGCGGGCACACCAGCAGGTCGGCTTTGGCGAGACCGCGGGCACCCGCAATGATCGCGTTCAACTCGCGGATCGAGGCCGCAAGGCCGTTCATCTTCCAGTTGCCGACGACCAACGGACGGCGCGCATTTGCCATGGTCTCAGTCCTCGTCCTAATCATCGTCCGGCGCAACGCTGCCGTTAGCAGACGGCGGCACGCGGCGAAAGGGGCGTTTTGCCTGCAAATCCCGTCAGTTGCGGCGACGCATCGCGGTCCTTATGATGCGCGCCGCGTGGCCTAGGCGGCCATCACCACTCACCCGCACACATACGCAGGACCATGCTCCGAGGTATTCGCAAAGCATCCTCCAATTGGCTCGGCCGGGCCGTCATGGGCGTTGTCATGGGCCTGCTGGCGCTGAGCTTCGCGATCTGGGGCATCGGCGACATTTTCCGTGGCTTCGGCCGTCGACGGTCGCCAAGGTCGGCAATACCGAAATTACCATCGAGCAGTTCCGCCAAAGCTACAACGACCGCCTGCAGCAGCTCGGCCGGCAGTTCGACCGTCCGATCACGCAGGAGCAGGCGCGCGCGCTCGGCCTCGACCGTCAACTGCTTTCCGAACTGGTGTCGCAGGCCGCGGTAGACCAGCGCGCCCGCAAGATGCGGCTCGGCATCAGCGATCGCGAGATCGCGCGCCGTATCACCGAAGATCCGAACCTGCGGACACCGACCGGCGAATTCGACCGCGTACGCTTTGAACAGGCGATCCGCAATGCCGGCTTCACCGAGCAGCGTTTCATTGCCGAGCAGAAGCGTCTCATCACGCGCCACGATATCGTCGATACGATCTCGGGCGATGTCGCGGTGCCGAAAATCTGGCTCGAAGTCATCAATCGCTTTCAGAACGAGCAGCGCAGCGTCGAATATGTTGCGCTGGGCAGCGCGCAGGCCGGCGACATCCCGCAGCCGACCGCGGAACAGCTTCAGAAATATTTCGACGATCGCAAGATGCTGTTCCGGGCGCCGGAATACCGCAAGGTCGTCGTGGTCGACGTGACGCCCGAGGAATTGGCGAAAACGGTCGAGCTATCGGACGATGACGTCAAGAAAGACTTCGACGAGCACAAGAGCCGCTACGTCACGCCGGAGCGCCGGCATCTCGAGCAGATCGTGTTCCCGAACATGCAGGAGGCGCAGGCCGCCTCGGAGCGCATCAAGCAAGGCACGACGTTCGCGCAGCTTGCGACCGAACGCGGCCTCAAGGACAAGGACATCGATCTCGGCACGGTCGCCAAAGACCGGCATCATCGACAAGGCCGTGGCGGACGCGGCTTTCGCCCTCAAGGAAGGCGAAGTGAGCGCCCCAGTCCAGGGCCAGTTCGGCGTGGCCCTCGTCACGGCGCTCAAGATCGAGCCCGAGGAAGCGAAGATCGTTTGCCGACGTGGCGCCGCAACTGCGCAAGGATCTGGCGACCGAGCGCGCCAAGGCCGAGGTCAATACCATCCACGACAAGATCGAGGACGATCGCGCCGGCGGCACCAGTCTTGAAGAAGCGGCGCACAAGCTCAAGCTTGCGGTGCGCACCTATCGAGGCGATCGATCGCTCCGGCCGCGGCCCGGACGGCAAGCCGGTCTCCGGCCTGCCCAACGGCGCCGACGTGATCAACGCGGCGTTTTCATCCGACGTCGGTGTCGACAACGATCCGGTCCAGGTTCAGGGCGGCGGCTTCATCTGGTTCGACGTCACCGGCATCACGCCGTCGCGCGACCGCACCCTCGACGAGGTCAAGGATCAGGTCGATCAACGCTGGCGCGACGACGAAGTCGCCAAGCGCCTGAAGGCGAAGGCGACAGAGATCCTCGACAAGCTCAAGGACGGCAACGCCTTCGCCGAACTCGCAACCGCGGACGGCCTGAAGCTCGATAAGGCCGAGAAGCTGGTGCGCGGCAAGCCATCCCAGGCGCTGCCGGCCAAGGTGATCGAGGCCATATTCCGCACCGCCAAGGATGGCTTTGGCAGCTCCGACGGCGACAAGCCGACCGACTGGTTCATATTCCGCGTCACTGACGACACCATCCCGCCGCTCGATGCCGCCTCGCCCCAGACCAAGCAGCTCGACGACACCGTCAAGCGCCAGATGTCGGACGATTTGTTCAGCCAGTACGTCACCCAGCTCGAAACCGAGCTGGGAACGACCATCAATCAGGCCGGGTTGGCGCAGGCCCTGGGCATCAGCACGCCCGACAACAACTGATCATGCAGATCGAGCCTTCGGCCGAGGCCTTCGCCGCGCGCTACGCGGGCGGCGCGGCGCAGGTGGTGTGGACCACGCTCGTCGCCGACCTCGAAACGCCGGTCTCGGCCTTTCTCAAGATCGCCGACGGCAAGCCGATGAGCTTTCTGCTGGAGTCGGTCGAAGGCGGCGCGGTGCGCGGGCGCTATTCGATCATCGGCCTCGATCCGGATTTGATCTGGCGCGCGCAGGGCGAGCACGCCGAGATCAACCGCACGCCGGGCGCCGACCCGGACGCCTTCACGCCATGCCGCGAGCCGCCGCTCGCTGCGCTGCGCGCGCTGATCGCCGAGAGCCGTATCGCATTGCCCGGCACGCTGCCGCCGATGGCGGCCGGCGTGTTCGGCTATCTCGGCTACGACATGGTGCGGCAGATGGAGGAATTGCCGCCGCCCAATCCCGATCCGATCGGGATTGCCGACGCGATCCTCATCCGCCCGACGCTGGTGATCGCCTTCGATGCCGTGCAGGACACCATCACCATCGTCACGCCGGTGCGCCCGCAAGCCGGCGTCTCCGCCACGGCCGCGCTTGCGCGCGCGACCGAGCGGCTCACGGCCATCGTCGATGCGCTCGACCGGCCGCTCGACAAGGCGCAAGCACAGGCCGACACCGGCCCGCTCGACATCGTGCCGCGCTCGAACACCACGCCGCAGGCCTTCCGGCGCATGGTGGCGCGCGCCAAGGATTACATCGCGGCCGGCGATATTTTCCAGGTGGTGCTGTCGCAACGCTTCGAAGCGCCGTTCACGCTGCCGCCATTCGCGCTCTATCGCGCGCTGCGGCGCGTCAATCCTTCGCCCTATCTGTTCTTCCTCGACTTCGGCGATTTCGCCATCGCCGGATCGAGCCCGGAAATCGCTGGTCAAGGTCAGCGCCGGCAAGGTGACGATCCGGCCGCTCGCCGGCACGCGGCCGCGCGGCGCAACGCCGCACGAAGACAAAGCACTTGAAGAACGAATTGCTCTGCCGATCCCAAGGAGCGCGCCGAGCACCTGATGCTGCTCGATCTCGGCCGCAACGACGTCGGCCGCGTCGCCGAGATCGGCACCGTGAAGGTCACCGACCAGTTCTTCATCGAGCGCTACAGCCAAGTGATGCATATCGTTTCCAACGTCGAGGGCGATTGCGCCAAGACCGCGACCCGCTCGACGCGCTCGCCGCCGGATTTCCGCCGGCACCGTCTCGGGCGCGCCGAAGGTGCGCGCCATGGAGATCATCGACGAACTGGAGAAGGAGAAGCGCGGGCTCTACGCCGGCTGCGTCGGCTATTTCTCGGCGGCGGACGCGATGGACACCTGCATCGTGCTGCGCACCGCGCTGATCAAGGACGGCAAGATGTACGTCCAGGCCGGCGCCGGCATCGTCGCGGATTCCGATCCGGCCTCCGAGCAGCAGGAATGCATCAACAAGGCCAAGGCCTTGTTCCGCGCCGCCGAGGAAGCCCGGCGCTTCGCCAGCGCGGCAAAGCGGGGCCAATGACGCCGCCTTGACCCTGCCGAAGAGCGGCGTCTAAGACCTTGATCGGGCAAGAGAACGCCGTCGTTCGAACCATGATCGTCCTGATCGATAATTACGACAGCTTCACGTTCAACCTGGTGCACTTTCTCGGTGAACTGGGGGCCGAGGTCGAAGTGCATCGCAACGACAAGGTCGCGGCGGCCGATGTCGTCGATGGCGATCCGGACGCCATCGTGCTCTCGCCCGGCCCGTGCACGCCGAAACAGGCCGGCATCTGCCTCGATCTCATCGCGCGGGCCGCGCCCGCGATCCCGATCCTCGGCGTCTGCCTCGGACATCAGGCGATCGGCCAGGCCTTCGGCGGCAAGGTCGTGCGCGCGCCGGCGCCGGTGCATGGCAAGCTGTCGGTCATCAAGCACAAAGGCGCAGGCGTGTTTCGCGGCATCAACGCGCCGTTCCAGGCGACACGCTATCATTCGCTGGTGGTCGAGCGCGCCAGCATGCCGCGCGATCTGATCGTGACGGCGGAGACCGGCGACCGGCTGGTGATGGGGCTGGCGCACAAAAGTCTGCCCGTGCACGGCGTGCAGTTTCATCCCGAAAGCATCGCGTCCGAGCATGGCCATGTGCTGCTGAAAAACTTCCTCGATATCGCCGCGGCCTGGAATGCTTCGACCGGCCGGCGCCACGTCCGCCCGGCAAAGCGCCGCGCGCGCGTGCATTGAGGGGCGCAAGGTGACCGACGAATTCAGGGCGCTCATCGGCAAGGTCGCAACCGGCGCCACGCTGACGCGCGACGAAGCCGCAGGCGCGTTCGAGCGGATGATGTCGGGCGAGGCGACGCCGTCGCAGATGGGCGCGCTGCTGATGGCGCTGCGGGTGCGCGGCGAAACCGTCGACGAGATCACCGGTGCGGTGACCGCGATGCGCGCCAAGATGCTGCGTGTCGTCGCGCCTCCGGATGCGATCGACGTGGTCGGCACCGGCGGCGATGCCTCCGGCTCATTCAACATCTCGACCTGCGCGGCCCTGATCGTGGCGGGCGCCGGCGTGCCGGTCGCCAAGCATGGCAACCGCGCGCTGTCGTCGAAGTCGGGATCGGCGGACGTGCTCACGGCATTGGGCGTCAAGATCGACCTCACCGCCGAGGCAGGTCGGGCGCTGCATCCGCGAGGCCGGGATCGGCTTCATGTTTGCGCCGGCGCATCATCCGGCGACGAAGAATGTCGCGGCGACACGCGCCGAGCTTGGCACGCGCACCATCTTCAATCTGCTCGGTCCGCTGTCGAACCCGGCGGGCGTGCGGCGGCAGATGATCGGCGTGTTCTCGCGGCAATGGGTCGAGCCGTTGGCGCAGGTGTTGAAAAATCTCGGCGCCGAGAGCATCTGGGTGGTGCACGGCTCCGACGGGCTCGACGAGATCACGACATCGGGCCCGACCCACGTCGCGGCGCTGGAAAACGGCGCGGTGCGCACGTTCGAGATTTCGCCCGAGGACGTCGGCTTCCGCAAAGTGAAACCCGAAGCGCTGCGCGGCGGCGAGGCGCAGGAGAATGCCGAAGCGCTCAAGGGCGTGCTCGAAGGCCGCAAGAGCACCTACCGCGAGGTCGCGCTCATGAATGCCGCTGCCGCGCTCATCGTCGCTGGCAAGGCCAAGGACCTCAAGGCCGGCGTGGCGCTTGCGCACGGAGGCCGTCGATTCCGGAGAAGCCGAAGGACGGCTCGATCGCCTGATCGCGGTGTCGAACGATGGCTGACATTCTGGAAAAAATCGCAGCCTACAAGCGCGACGAAATCGCCGTCGCCAAGCGCGACCGTCCGCTCGCCTCGATCGAGGAGCAGGCCAAGGCGGCTCCCGCCGCCGAGCGGCTTCCTGCGCGCGATCGAGCAGCGGCTGGCGGCAGGCCACTATGCGCTGATCGCCGAGATCAAGAAGGCGAGCCCCTCGAAGGGCCTGATCCGCCCGGTGTTCGATCCGAACGGATTGGCGCAGGCCTACGAGAAGGGCGGCGCGACCTGCCTCTCCGTGCTCACCGACACGCCTTCGTTCCAGGGCGCGCTCGAACATCTCGCCGCCGCGCATGCCGCGACCACGCTGCCGCTGCTGCGCAAGGATTTCATGTACGACCCCTATCAGGTGGTCGAGGCGCGGGTGTGGGGCGCGGACTGCATCCTCATCATCCTGGCCGCGGTCGACAACGTGCTGCGCGAGCGAGCTGGAGTCGGCCGCTTTCGCGCTCGGCATGGACGCGCTGATCGAAGTGCACGACGGCAGGGAGCTCGAACGCGCGCTGCGGCTGAAATCGCGGCTCATCGGCATCAACAATCGCGACCTGCGGACATTCAACACGACGCTTGAGACCTGCGAGCGCCTGGCCGGATGGATTCCGTTCGGTCATGTCGCCGTCGGCGAAAGCGGTATTTCGACGCCGGACGATCTGGCGCGGCTCGCCAAGGCCGGCATCTCGACCTTCCTGGTCGGCGAGAGCCTGATGCGCGAGCCCGATGTCGCGCACGCCACGCGCGTGCTGCTTACGCGCAGCGACGTCCTCGCCCCGGCCCCCGAGGGGTGAGCCCATGGCGCGCGGCAAGAAGCTGACGCATCTGCGCGCGAGCGGCGAAGCGCACATGGTCGACGTGTCGGCAAAGCCGGCGACCGAGCGCGTTGCGCTCGCCGAAGGTTTCGTGCGGATGGCGCGCAAGACGCTCGACATCGTGCTCAAGGGCGACGCCAAGAAGGGCGACGTGCTCGGCGCCGCGCGCATCGCGGGAATTCTTGCCGCCAAGCGCACGCACGAACTGATCCCGCTGTGCCATCCGCTCGCCATCACCAAGGTCGAGGTCGACATCGTTGCCGACCGCAAGCTGCCTGGGCGTTCGCGTGACGGCGCGCGTAAAAGTCACGGGGAAAACCGGCGTCGAGATGGAGGCGCTGACCGCGGTCTCGGTCGCGTGTCTCACCATCTACGACATGGTCAAGGCGGTCGAGCGCGGCATGCGCATCGAGGGCATCAGGCTGATCGAAAAAAGCGGCGGCCGCTCCGGCCGCTATCGCGCGAAGGAGTGAGCGGTGGCGTTGCTGTCGGTCGCGGATGCGCTGGCGCAAGTGCTCAAGGATGCGCAGCCGCTTGCGGCCGAACAGGCGCCGCTCGCCGATACGGTGGGCCGCGTGCTTGCAGCCGACCTTGAGGCGCTGCGCACGCAGCCGCCGGCCGATGTCTCCGCAATGGACGGTTACGCCGTGCGCGCCGCCGATGTGGCAAACGCGCCGGCGAAGCTCAAAGTCATCGGCGAGGTCGCCGCCGGACGGCCGTTCGAGCGCGCCATCGCGGCCGGCGAAACGGCGCGAATCTTCACCGGCGGCGTGGTGCCGGAGGGCGCCGACACGGTGGTGATCCAGGAGATCACGACGCGTGACGGCGACGTCGTCGTCATCGAGAAGACGACGGCAAAAGGCCGCAACGTCCGGCTCCAAGGGCCTCGATTTCAAGGCGGGCGATGTCTTGCTCCCCAAGGGCCATCGCCTGACAACGCGCGATCTGGCCCTTGCCGCCGCCATGAACCGCCCGCTGCTGCCGGTGCATCGCCGGCCGAAGATCGCCGTGCTGGCGACCGGCGACGAACTGGTGCCGCCGGGCTCCACTCCCGGTCCGGGCCAGATTGTGTATTCGAACGGATTTTCGCTCGCGGCGCTGGCGCGCGCCGAAGGCGCAGACGTGATCGACCTCGGCATCGTCCCCGACCGGCTCGACGACACCGTCGCGGCGGTGCGGCGGGCCCGCGAGCTCGGCGTCGACGTTCTGGTGACGACCGGCGGCGCCTCGGTCGGCGAATACGACCTGGTGCAGCGGGCGTTCGCGGCCGAAGGCATGGCGCTGTCGTTCTGGAAGGTGGCCTTGCGGCCCGGCCGCCCGCTGATGCACGGCCGGCTCGGCGCCATGCAGGTGCTCGGCCTGCCCGGCAATCCGGTGTCGTCCTACGTCTGCGCGTTCCTGTTTCTGGTTCCGCTGATCCGCCGTCTCTCAGGCCGCAGCGACCTCAGCCCGCCGACCGAATCGGCGCTGCTGGGCTGCGATCTCTCCGAAAACGACGAGCGCGCCGATTATCTGCGCGCCACGCTCGCTCCCGGCCCCAACGGCAAGCTGATTGCCAGTCCGTTCCGGGCCCAGGACAGTTCCATGATGGCGCCGCTCGCCAAGGCCGATTGCCTCGTCATCCGCGCGCCCTATGAGCCCGCCGCCAAGGCCGGCTCGAACTGCACAATCGTTAAGTTCGAGCATTAAGCGCCGCTTTGCGGCGAGGCTCGCTTTCTTCACTTCAAATTAAATGGTTGCGGAACACATATGGAACGGATAGTGTCCGTTCATGCTTTGTTTCGGCCGCCAGGCGGCCAAAGGGGAAACCGCCCATGCTGACCCGCAAGCAGTTCGAGCTCCTGCGCTTTATCCATGAGAGGCTCAAGGAGCAGGGCGTCCCGCCCTCTTTCGACGAGATGAAGGACGCGCTCGACCTGCGCTCGAAATCGGGCATCCACCGGCTGATCACGGCGCTCGAGGAGCGCGGCTTCATCCGCCGCCTGCCCAACCGCGCGCGCGCCATCGAGGTGATCAAGCTGCCCGAGTCGGTCGCGCACGGCATCGGCCCGGCCGCCCGCTCCCGCGGTTTCACGCCGAGCGTGATCGAAGGCAATCTCGGCCGCGTTCGCACCGCGTCCGACGACGAGGGCGGCCGTCCGGTCGCGGTGCCGGTCATGGGCCGCATCGCCGCCGGCACGCCGATCGAGGCGATCCAGACCCGCAGCCACACCATCAACATGCCGCCCGACCTGCTGACGACCGGCGACCATTTCGCGCTCGAAGTGCGCGGCGATTCGATGATCGAGGCCGGCATCCTCGACGGCGACATGGCGCTGATCAAGCGCACCGACGCCGCCGATACCGGCGACATCGTGGTGGCGCTGATCGACGACGAGGAAGCGACCCTGAAGCGCTTCCGCCGCCGTGGCGCCTCGATCGCGCTCGAGCCGGCCAACACGTCCTATGAGGTCCGCATCCTGCCGCCGAGCCGCGTGCGCATCCAGGGCAAGCTGGTCGGCCTGTTCCGGCGCTATTGAGGCGATCCGTCGCCCGCTTCCAGATCTTCTGCCCGCGGCGTGGCATCGCGCTGTGGCGCGCGGGCTGATGTCGACGGGGTTGTCGCCGCGGTTGAATTGCGTGTCAGCCGTCGCGGGCGCCCACGGTCGATCAAAACCCTGCGGGCGGGCCGCATCGACGACAAAGCCCGATTCCCCGCGCCGCAGCGCCAGCGCGCCACGTTCGCGCCGAAGCTTTCGGTCGATCACGAAGGCGGCGCAATCCGGTGGCGGGTCGCGCTGTGCGACGATGATTGCGGCGCGGATGCAATCTTCCTCGAATGCCTCGGGCATTTTCGCGAGCGCGATCAGGCGGCCGTCGGCGAGCTTGCCGATGCAGCCCGCCGTGTCGCAGGCGATGCCTTTGCCGATCCCCGGATCGTTGACCAGGCGCGCATCGCCATCGGCCGCGAGCCATTCGCGCGTCGCGAAAGTGTCGCCGCCGGTGCGGGCGATGACGAGCTGTCCGCTCGCGTCGCGCACGGCAAAACTGCGCCCGTCGGCGGCGACGAGGACATCCGGCCGTGGCGTGCTCACCGCCCACAGACACGCAATCACGCCGACGATCGCCTCCGACCCAGCGCAGCGGCGTCTTCAGCAGGCAAACGATGACGATGCCGGCGGTGCCGAGCAGCAGCGGCCCGGTCCCGAACGCGTGCATGCGGCCGACCGCGCCCGGCAGGCTCGCCACCCACAGCGCGACCGTGATCCATCCAGTCGATGCCGTAGCCCATCAGCCGCCACAACGCGCTGTCGAAGCCGAACGGAATGGCGATGAGGCCAAGCAGGCCCATCGGCATCACCCAGGCCGAGACAACCGGCATGGCGAGCAGATTGGCGATCACGCCGTATGGCGCAAGCCGGTGGAAGTGATAGGCGGCGTAGGGCGTGGTCGCGAGGCCGGCGACCAGCGATGCAAGGATGAGGCTCGCGATTTCGCGGCCGCCCCATAATGCGACGCGCGCGCCGAGCGAGGTGTCGGCGCCGGCCGTCGTCCATGGCAGCCCGTGCTGGTAGACCGCGAGGAGCGCGAGCGTTGCCGCAAACGACATCTGGAAACTCGGATGCACCACGGCCTCGGGCGCCAGCACGAGCACCAGCAGCGCCGCCACGGTCAGCGTTCGCATCGTCAGCGCCGGCCGATCAAGCATGACGCCGACGAGCACGATCGCAATCATGATGAACGAGCGTTGCGTCGCCACCTCGGCGCCCGAGAGCACGAGATAGAGCGCGGCGGCGATGAGCGCGACGAACGCCGACCATTTCTTGATCGGGCGGCGATTGGCCAGCCCGGGGATCAGCGCCAGGAACGCGCGCAGCACGAAGAAGACGACGCCCGCAACGACCGCCATGTGGTAGCCGGAGATCGACAGCACGTGCGCGAGGCTCGAAATATACATCGCGTCGTTCACAGGCGTGGTAATGGCGTCGCGCTTGCCGGTGATCAGCGCCGACGCGATCGAGCCAGTGTCGCCGGGCACAACGGCGCGGATGCGCGCGTCGATGCTGTCGCGCAGGCCTTGGACGAATGCCGACGCGTGCAGCAAGACGCCGGGCGCTGCGGCCGGCGTCGCCGTCTTGATGGCGCCGAGCACAAAGCCCGATGCGCCGATGCGCTGGAAATAAAGATCGCGCGCAAAATCGTAGCCGCCGGGCCGCAGCGGCTGCAGCGGCGGATCGAGCCGCGCCTTCGCCTCGACAAATGCGCCGACCGCGGGCGCCGTGCCCTTGCGCACCGACAGCCGCACGCGTTGCGGCTTGTCGTTGATCCGGTTGCCGTCGATGCGCTCGACGCGCAGCACGAAGCGGTCGGTGCGCTCGCGTTCCTCGCGCACTTCGACGTAGCCTGCGACCGTCACGCTCGTGGTCGGAAAGTGCAGCACCGGATGCTCGATGATGGCGGTCTTGAGCGCCGCAGTGGCGAAACCCGCAGCCGCCGCGGTGAGACCGACGACGATTGGGAAAGCCACAGCGCGCCTGCGCACGAATACCGACGCCATGACGCCGAAGAGCGACAATGCCAGCGCAACCCACCAGACGGGTTCGCGATCGGCGGTGAAATAGATGACAATGCCGCATCCAAACGCGATCGCAAGCCACGGCAGCAGCCGCCCGGCGCCGACCTCGGCGAGCAGCCATTGGCGCAGTTCCTGCGAGACCGCAAATCCGGGCCGCGGCCACGCGAATGTCCACGGCCGCCGTGCCTCCGCGGACGGCCATGTCCGAACGCGACCGCGCGCCCTGCCCTCGTTTTGCCCCAGCGCCATCGCGCGCCCTCGACCCGGCGGCAATGCTACACGAGCGCCGCGCGCCATGGCGAGAGCGCAACGCCAGGCTGTTCAGAACTTATGCGTTCTTTTCGCCGGCGACCTTGGCCCAGGTATCGCGCAGGCCGACCGTGCGGTTGAACACCGGCTTGCCGGGCGTCGAATCCCGGTCGCGGACGAAATAGCCCTGGCGCTCGAACTGCACCGGGTCGGGCGCATTGTCGGCGGCGAGCGCCGGCTCAAGCTTGGCGTCGGACAGCACTTCGAGCGCGTTCGGATTGAGATCGGCCGCGAAATTCGCGACGTCCGGATCGGGCTTGGCGAACAGCGGATTGTAGAGCCGCACCTCGCCGGACACCGCATCCGCCGCCGACACCCAGTGCATCGTCGCCTTGACCTTGCGGCCGTCGGGCGCGTTGCCGCCCTTGGTGGCGGGATCGTAGGTGCAGCGCAGTTCGATGACCTCGCCGCTGGCATTCTTCTTCACCTCGCGGCAGGTGATGAAATACGCATAGCGCAGCCGAACCTCGGCGCCCGGCGACAGGCGGAAGAACTTTTTCGGCGGGTTCTCCATGAAATCGTCTTGCTCGATGTAGAGCTCGCGTCCGAACTTGATCCGCCGCGTGCCCGCGTCCGGATGCTCGGGATGGTTCACGGCCTCAAGCTCTTCGGTCTGTCCTTCCGGATAATTTTCGATCACGACCTTCAGCGGCCGCAGCACCGCCATGCGGCGCAGCGCAGTCCGGTTCAGCGTCTCGCGCACCGTAAAGTCGAACATCGCCATGTCGACCACGCTGTTCGCCTTGGCGACGCCGACCCGCTTGATGAAGTCGCGGATCGCTTCCGGCGGCACGCCGCGGCGACGCAGGCCCGCGAGCGTCGGCATGCGCGGATCGTCCCAGCCGGTGACGTGGCCGCCGCGAACGAGTTCGGTCAGCACGCGCTTCGACAGCACCGTGTAGGTGAGATTGAGCCGCGCAAACTCGTACTGGTGCGGGCGCGACGGCACCGGGAGATTGTCGAGGCACCAGTCGTAGAGCGGCCGATGGTCCTCGAATTCCAGCGTGCAGAGCGAGTGCGTGACGCCTTCGATCGCGTCCGACTGGCCGTGGGCGAAATCGTAGCTCGGGTAGATCGACCACGTGGTGCCGGTGCGCGGATGGCTGGCGTGCAGGATGCGGTAAAGCACCGGATCGCGCAGGTTGATGTTGCCCGACGTCATGTCGATCTTGGCGCGCAGCACCCGCGCGCCGTTGGGAAACTCGCCGGCCCGCATGCGCCGGAACAGGTCGAGATTTTCCTCCACCGTACGATCGCGGAACGGGCTGTTGCGCCCGGCTCGGTCAGCGTGCCGCGCGTTGCGCGCATCTCGTCCTGGGTCTGATCGTCGACATAGGCCTTGCCGGTGCGGATCAGATGCTCGGCCCACTCGTAAAGCTGTTCGAAATAGTCGGAGGCATGGTGAAGATGCGTGCCCCAATCGTAGCCGAGCCAGTGCACGTCGGCCTTGATGGCGTCGATGTATTCCTGCTCCTCCTTGGTCGGATTGGTGTCGTCGAAACGCAGGCTGCAATGGCCGCCGAATTCCTCCGCCACGCCGAAATTGAGGCAGATCGACTTGGCGTGGCCGATGTGGAGATAGCCGTTCGGCTCGGGCGGGAAGCGGCTCACAACCGATTTGTGCCGGCCTGACGCGAGGTCGGCCGCGATGATGTCGCGGATAAAATCGCGGCCGGCCGCCTCTGTTGCCGTATCGGTTGCGGTCATTCGGTGCAGACTCCAATTCGCGGCCGGAGCGCCGCGAGGCGCGGCCTATGTGCCAAATTCCGCGGCGATCCGGAAGCTCGACGCTCTACCCGACGACCTTCAGCCCGGCAATCCCGGCCACGATGAGGCCGATGCAGGCGAGCCGGGCGACCGTCGCCGGCTCCTCGAACAGATAGATGCCAAGCAGGGCCGTCCCCAAGGTCCCGATCCCAGTCCAAACGGCGTAGGCGGTACCGACCGGAAGCGCCTTAAGCGCAAGCCCCAGCAAGCCCAGACTCACCACCATGCTGGCAACGGTCAGGACCGAGGGAACGAGACGGGTGAAGCCTTCGGTATATTTCAGGCCGATGGCCCAGCCGATTTCAAATAGACCGGCAATCAGAAGATAGATCCATGCCATGCTGGCCCTCGTCGCAGGGGCGTCCCGCTCCAGAATGTGTCGGCAAGGTGCGCGAAGTCATCTTCGCGCTGCGTAAGGTATGTCCGGCGCTTTGTTGCGGCAAGGTGGCAGCGTTGCTACACGGACTCGCACGATGCGCGTATCGACTGGCGTACATGCCTGAGGACGAATGACCGGACCCGTCGTCACCCGTTTTGCCCCCTCGCCTACCGGCTTCCTCCACATCGGCGGGGCGCGCACGGCGCTGTTCAACTGGCTCTATGCGAGGGGCCGCGGCGGCAAGATGCTGCTGCGGATCGAGGACACCGACCGCGAGCGCTCGACCCAGCCGGCGATCGACGCCATCCTCGATGGGCTGAGCTGGCTCGGAATCGATTGGGACGGCGACACCGTCTACCAGTTTTCCCGTGTTGCACGCCATCGCGAGGCGGCCGAGAGCCTGCTGGCCGCGGGCCGCGCCTATCGCTGCTACGCGAGCCCCGAGGAACTGACGCAGATGCGCGAGGCGGCGCGTCGCGAGGGCCGGTCGAGACTCTACGACGGCCGCTGGCGCGATCGCGACCCAAGCGAGGCCCCGACGGGCGTCAAGCCGGTGATCCGCCTGAAGGCGCCGGCGACCGGCGAAACCGTGATCGAGGATCAGGTGCAGGGCCGCGTCGTCTGGCAGAACGAAAACCTCGACGACCTTGTCCTGCTGCGCTCCGACGGCACGCCGACCTATATGCTGGCCGTCGTCGTCGACGACCATGATATGGCCGTCACCCACATCATCCGCGGCGACGATCATCTCACCAACGCCGCGCGGCAGAAGCAGATCTACGACGCGCTGGGCTGGCCGGTGCCGGTGATGGCGCACATCCCGCTGATCCATGGCCCGGACGGCTCGAAACTGTCGAAGCGCCACGGCGCGCTCGGCGTCGATGCCTATCGGGCCATGGGCTACCTGCCGGTGGCGCTGCGCAATTACCTGGTGCGGCTCGGCTGGAGCCACGGCGACCAGGAGATTTTTTCCACCGACGAGATGATCGCGGCATTCGACCTGCCGCAGATCGGCCGCTCGCCGGCGCGGTTCGATTTCGCCAAGCTCGAAAGCCTCAACGGCCACTACATCCGCACCAGCGCCGATCAGGATTTGCTTGCGGCGATCGACCAATTGCTGCCCCACCTCGCCGACGGCGACAAGGTTGCCGCAAAATTGACGCCGGGCGCCCGCGCGCAATTGCTCGCCGTCATGCCGAGCCTCAAGGAGCGGGCGAAGACACTCGTCGATCTCATCGACGGCGCGCATTTCCTGTTTGCCGACCGGCCGCTCCATCTCGACGACAAGGCGAAGGGCATTCTGACCCCGGAGGCGAAGGCGCTGATCGGCGACATCAAGGCTGAATTCACGGCCGTCGATCCCTGGACCGCGGCGACGACCGAAGGCGTGGTGCGCACCTATGCCGAGCGCACCGGCGCCAAGCTCGGCGCTGTCGCCCAGCCGCTGCGCGCCGCGCTGACCGGCCGCACCACTTCGCCGGGAATCTTCGAGGTGCTGGCCGTGCTCGGCAAGACCGAAAGCCTGGCGCGGCTCGACGACCAGGCGGCTGGCAACTCCTAGTTTCACGCAAGCCGCCGCCGATGCAGAATCGGATGGCCGTTATGGCCCACGCGCCGTGTCGCAGGCCTGCCCATACGCCCTATATCTTGCAGTGCACACCGGGATAAGCTACGGAAAATGGGCCGGTTCGGCAGCGCCGCCCGACTCGCTTCGGGCATCATGTTGAGCTGCGGCCCGAGTTCCGGCTGTCACACATCGAGGATGCGATCATGGACGCGAAGAGCGGCGCCAACATCAAAACCGGCAAGCTGACGCTCGGCGACAAGAGCTGTTCGTTCCCGGTCTACGAAGGAACCATCGGCCCCGAGGTGATCGACATCGCCAAGCTCTACAACGAGGCGGGCATCTTCACCTTCGACCCCGGCTTCACCTCGACCGGAAGCTGCGAATCCAAGATCACCTATATCGACGGCGACGAAGGCATCCTGCTGTACCGCGGCTATCCCGATCGACGATCTGGCCGAGCACGGCGACTTCCTCGAGACCTGCTACCTGCTGCTGTACGGCGAACTGCCGACCGCGGCGCAGAAGGCCGACTTCGACGATCGCGTGACCCATCACACGATGGTGCACGAGCAGATGAACCGCTTCTTCCAGGGCTTCCGCCGCGATGCGCATCCGATGGCGGTGATGGTCGGCTCGGTCGGCGCGCTGTCGGCGTTCTATCACGACTCGACGGACATCACCGATCCGACAGCAGCGCATGATCGCCTCGATCCGCATGATCGCGAAAATGCCGACGCTCGCCGCCATGGCGTACAAGTATTCGGTCGGCCAGCCGTTCATGTATCCGCAGAATTCACTCGACTATGCGACGAATTTCCTGCGCATGTGCTTTGCGGTGCCGTGCGAGGAGTACAAGCCCAACCCGGTGCTGGCGCGCGCCATGGACCGCATCTTCATCCTGCACGCCGACCACGAGCAGAACGCCTCGACCTCGACGGTGCGGCTTGCGGGCTCGACCGGCGCCAATCCGTTCGCCTGCATCGCGGCCGGCATCGCCTGCCTGTGGGGACCGGCGCATGGCGGCGCCAACGAAGCCGCGCTCAAGATGCTGGCCGAAATCGGCTCGGTCGATCGCATCCCGGAATACGTCAAGCGCGCCAAGGACCCCAAGGACTCGTTCCGCCTCATGGGCTTTGGCCACCGCGTCTACAAGAACTACGATCCGCGCGCGAAGATCATGCAGAAGACCTGCCACGAGGTGCTGAGCGAGCTCGGCCGCAACGATCCGCTGCTCGACGTCGCCATGGAGCTGGAGCGCATCGCGCTGCACGACGAATATTTCATCGAGAAGAAGCTTTATCCGAACGTCGACTTCTATTCGGGCATCACGCTGCGTGCGATGGGCTTCCCCAACACCATGTTCACGGTGCTGTTCGCGCTGGCGCGCACCGTCGGCTGGATCGCCCAATGGAAGGAAATGATCGAGGATCCGCACCAGAAGATCGGCCGTCCCCGGCAGCTCTATACCGGCGCCAAGGCGCGCGACTATCAGCCGATCTCGCGGCGGAAATAGGCGAAGGCGTCCTTGCGCATCCGGCGGGTCAATCGACCCGCATGCCGGACGCCGTGACGACCTGCGACAAGACCTCGGCCTCCTGCTTGAGACGGGCCGTCGCTTCCGCGCCGGTGGACCCAATCGGCGTGATGTCGACCGCGCGCAATTTTTCCTGGAGGTCAGGCGCTTGCAGCGCCTGATGGACCTCTTGCTCCAGCAACGCCGCGATCGGATCGGGCAGGCCTGCGGGCGCGGCCAGCACGAAATAGCCGTCGAACTTGACGTTCGGATATCCGGCCTCGGCGATCGTCGGCACCTGCGGCAACAGCGGCGAGCGTTCGGGCGTCGAGATGGCGAGCGCGCGCAGCTTGCCGTCGCGCACGTGCTGGAACAGTCCGCCCGAGCCGACGAAGCCGGCCTTGATCTGCCCGCCGACGAGATCGATGACGAGCTGCGCATTGCCACGATAAGGTACCGGGATGGCTTTGAAGCCGGCCTGCAGGCTGAACATTTCCATCAGCAGATTGCCGGGGCTTCCGGGCCCGGCGTGGGCGTAGCTCACCAGCCCCTTCTTGGCGTAGGCGACGAATTCGGCGACCGAATGCGTCGGCAATGACGGATGCACCACCAGCAACTGGCTCGAACGCGTCAGCAGCGAGAGCAGCCGCAGGTCCTTGTCGGGATCGAACGGCAGCTTCCTGTAAAGTGCCGGATTGACCGTCAGCGT
The DNA here is from genome assembly GCA_963730645.1 of uncultured Alphaproteobacteria bacterium. GTDB lineage: Bacteria > Pseudomonadota > Alphaproteobacteria > Rhizobiales > Xanthobacteraceae > BOG-931. The sequence continues at coordinate 683,043 of CAVSSN010000002.1, forward strand.
GGTGCTCAGCACCACGAGCAGCGTGTAGCCGTCCGGCGCCGCCTTGGCGACGGCGTCGGTGCCGAGATTTCCCGCGGCGCCGGGCTTGTTCTCGATGATGATGGTTTGCTTCAGGCTGGCCGTGAGTTTGTCGGCGACGCCTCGCGCGACGACATCAAGCGGACCGCCCGCCGGGAACGGCACCACGATCTTGATCGGGCGCGACGGATAGGTTTCGGCCATCGGCTGCGCTGGACAGGCTGAAGCCGATGGCAGTCAGCAGCGCCAATGCGAAGCGAGACGTCATGCCGCCCTCCCCGGTTGCCAAGAGTTTCGGCGAAATTCGGTGGCTGCCTCAAGCGCCTTTATAGGCCCAGGTCAGATAAGCGCCGGCCCAGGTGAAGCCGCCGCCGAACGCCGCAATGATAAGACGGTTGCCCGGCTTGAGCTTGCGCTCGTAGTCCCACAAGCACAGCGGAATGGTTGCCGCTGTGGTGTTGCCGTATTTGTGAATCGTGACCATCACGCGTTCCATCGGCAGCTTCATGCGCTCGGCGGTCGCCTCGATGATGCGCTTGTTGGCCTGATGCGGCACCAGCCAGTCGATCTGGTCGCCGGCGAGATGATTGCGTTTCATCAACTCGGTGGCGACGTCGGCCATACGCGCGATCGCGAATTTGTAGACCGCGGCGCCTTCCTGGTGGACGTAATGCAGCCGCTTGGCGACGGTTTCCGCCGTCGGCGGCATGCGGCTGCCGCCGGCTTTCTGGTGCAGGTGCGGCATGCCCGCGCCGTCCGAGCGGATCAGCGTATCGACGATGCCGTATTTCTTGCTTGGCTCGATCAGCACCGCGCCGGCGCCATCGCCGAACAGCACGCAGGTCGCGCGGTTTGTGTAGTCGATGATCGTCGACATCTTGTCGGCACCGACGACGATGATTTTTCGGCACTTGCCGGTTTCGATGAACTGCGAGGCGACGGTGAGCGCGTAGACGAAGCCGGAACATGCCGCCTGCACGTCGAAACTGCCGATGTTGCGGATGCCCGCCATGTCGCAGATGAGGTTGGCGGTCGAGGGGAACACGAAGTCCGGCGTGGTGGTGGCGCAGATCAGCATGTCGATCTCGCCCGGCTTGGTGCCGGTTTTGGCGAGCAGCCCGCGCACCGCCTCCGCGCCCATGTGCGAGGTGCCGAGCCCTTTGCCCTTGAGGATGTGGCGTTCCTTGATGCCGGTGCGCTCGGTGATCCACTCGTCGCTGGTGTCGACCATTTTCGCGAGTTCCGCGTTGGTCAACACGTCGTCCGGCACATAGCCGAAAACGCCGGTGATCGCCGCGCGGATTTGGGGCTTGCGGCCCGGTTTTTTGGTCATGGCCATAGGAAAAGCGTTGGATTTACGTCTGGTTAGCAGGATGGCCTGCGCAATGAAAGGCCGGGCTTGGCTGATGAGGTTAAGGCATATGCGGCGCGCCAATGAGTGCCGCGGCATCGCGGCGGCCGCGCCGGGCGACGTCGAGGACGATATCGGCGGCCTTGGCGCTGGGGGCGGCGGTTCCGATCTCCATGATGGAATCGAGCCGCCCAAAGGCGTCGATCTGACGGCGGCGTTGCGGCGTGTCAGGCAACAATTGCAGCAGCGCCTCCGCGAGACGCTCCGGCTTGCAATCGGACTGCAGGAACTCGGGAACGATGTTCGCGCCGATCACCAGGTTGGTGAGGATGACGGTTTGGACCTTTGCGTGCATGCGCATGATCATCTCTTCGACCCGCGGCACGCGGTAGGCCGCGACGGTCGGTACGCCTGCCAGCGCCAGTTCGAGCGTTACCGTGCCGGACGCGGCCAACGCCGCGCGTGCAACCCGGAATGCCGCCAGTTTCTCGGTCTGGTCGACCACGATACGCGGCCGAACGGCCCATGAAGCGGTGCCCTCGCGTACCAGATCGAGCACATGCGGCACTGTTGGCAGAACAAGTTCCAAGGCGCCCGCATGCCTGGCGACCTGCTCGATCGCGCCGCCGAATATCGCAAGCAACCGGCGCACCTCGCTGCTGCGGCTGCCGGGCAGCACCAGGACGACGGGCGGGTCGGCTTTGCGGCGCTGCACGTCCTCGGCGTCAGGGCGCAACTCGGCAATGCGCTCGACCAGCGGATGGCCGACATAACTGCAAGGCGGTCCGCCGAGGCGCACGTGCACTGCCGGCTCGAACGGTAGAATGGCGAGCACGTGGTCGATATAGGAGCGCATGGCGCGCGCCCGCCAGGGACGCCACGCCCACACCGACGGCGACACGTAGTCGAGGATCGGGATCGATGGCGCAGCCCGCCGCACCCGCCGCGCGATCCGGTGGGTGAAATCGGGACTGTCGATGATGACGAGCGCGTTCGGGCGGGCCGCAACAACGGCGTCTGCAGCTTCCCGGATGTGGCGGAAAATTCGTGGTAGACGGCGCGGGATTGCCGTTATGCCAATGATCGAAAGGTCATCAATAGGAAATGGACTTGCAATCCCTGTTGACGCCATGGCTAGGCCGCCAACGCCGGCGAGCCGCAGCCCACCGCCGTGCCGCGTCATCAGCGCACGGGCAAGCGATGCGCCGAGAATGTCGCCCGATTCTTCTGCCGCAATGATGAAGATCGAGAGTGGCGCCGATGGCGACGAAGCATTCATCGCGGCGCGTCCTCACGCACCGCAACGACAAAAATTCCGGCTTTGTCGGCCGCAGCAACGACCTTCTCCGGTTCGGCGATGATGGTGCTGCCGGCGACGATTGCGAGGCCGGCAAGCCCGGCGCGCGCCACGTTCTCAATCGTCTGCGGTCCGATCGCGGGCAAATCGAACCGGCGATCCTGGCCGGGTTTCGGCGCCTTGACCAATACGCCAACACCAAGCGGCGTCGTCACCCGTTGCTGCCGTCGCAACTCGACCACGCGCTCCAGCATATTGTCGGTGCCCTCCGCCGCCTCGACGGCAATGACGTTGTTGTTGGCGACGATCACGGCCTGGCCGATATCGAACGGGCCGATTGCGGCGATGACCGCGAGCGCCCGCGCAATGTCGGTGCGATCGCGCGCCGAGGGCTCGCAGCCGCCAAGCACGCCGTCGGCGGCCAAGATTTCCGGCGCCACGTCTTGTGCGCCGATAACGCGCAGGCCAGCGCCTTCAGCGAGGGTGGCAATTCCAGACAACAGGCGGTTATCGCCGCCGCGGAAATAGCGAACCATTTGCGGCATGAAGCGAATGGTCTGCCAATCGAGTCGGATCTGCCTGAGCGGCGGCCGTAACAAGGTGCCGATAAGCAACATGTCGCGGCAGCCTTCCGCGCGCGCCAGTCGGAAGAAGCGCCCAGCCTGTCCGAGCGTGATCCAGTGGTGAGCATAGCGCTCGACCACCGCCGGATCGGCCCATCCGCGCACGGCGAACATCACCGGCTTTCGACCGCGCCGCGCGACGGCGTCGGCGATAGCGCCCGGAAAGCTGCCGCCGCCGCACACGATCGCGATCGGCTCACCTCCCGGTGCGACATCCGGCATGGGTTCGCTCATCAGCCCGCGCCATCCGCGGCTTCGTCGGCGTCGCGTTGTTTGAGCGGGCGCATCAACGGCCGCTTTCCACCCGCGCGGATGAATGCGACGATTTTGCCAACCAAGGGGTCGTCCGCGAATTCGCGTTCGAGGGCATCAATGCGGTCTGCAGATTCGCCCATCGACGAAGAACAGCGAGCGATAGGCGCGCCGCACCTGATGCATTTCGGCGCGTGTTGCGCCGCGCCGCCGCAGTCCGACAATATTCAGGCCGACGAGCGCTCCGGTTTGGCCAAGCGCGAAACCGAACGGGATGATGTCGTCGCGCGCGGCCGACATCCCGGCCATCATCACGCCTTCGCCGATGCGCACGAACTGGTGGATTGCGACGTGACCGCCGAGAAAGACGTGGTCGCCGACTTCGACGTGACCGCCGAGCACCGTGTTATTGGCAAGCGTCACGTCATTGCCAACCTGGCAATCATGCCCGACATGGGAACCGACCATGAAGAAACCGCGTTCGCCAACCCGCGTCACGCCGCCGCCGTCCTCGGTTCCCGTGCTCATGGTCACGCTCTCACGCAAATTGCAGCTGCGCGCCGATAATAAGCCGGGTCGCGCCGCCGCGATAATTCACCGATTGCGGCGGTGTGCCGAGCGACGAGAACGGGTACACAATCGTGCCTTCGCCGATCGTGGTAACGCCGTCGACATTGACGTGCGAAACGAGACGCACGCCCTTTGCAATCTCGACCTGAGGTCCGACGATGCAATAGGGGCCGATTTCGGCATCATCGGCAATGCGCGCACCGCCGGCAACGCGCGCAGTCGGATCGATGGCCATCTATTCCTCGGTGATAATGGCGCCGACTTCAGCTTCGGCGATGAGTGTGTCGCCGACCTTCGCCTCGCCGCGGTACCACCACATGTTGCGGCGATGCGCAATCTTGTTCATGTGGTACTCGATGGTGTCGCCGGGCACCGCCGGCTTGCGGAACTTGCACTTGTCGATCGTGAGGAAATACACGGCACGCCGGCCGTCGATCGGTTTCATCAAGCGCAGGCAAAGCACGCCCGCGGTCTGCGCCATGCCTTCGATCACGAGCACGCCGGGCATCACCGGATTTTCCGGAAAATGCCCGGCGAATTGCGGCTCGTTTGCGGTCACGTTCTTGATGCCGATGGCGTGGTCGTCGCCGCGCATGTCGATGACGCGATCGACCATGACGAAGGGATAGCGGTGCGGCAGCATCCGCAGGATGTCGCGGATGCCGGCGACGTCGAGCGTGTCGCCGCTCATGCCTCGTCCTCGCCGCGTTTGCCGCGGCCGCGCGCCAGACGCCGCAACGTGGCCTCGGCCTTCATCCAGTCGCGCGCCGGCTGCGCCGGGTGGCCGCCCCAGCGCGCGCCGGCCGGGATGTCGGACATGACGCCGCTTCCGGCGGCGAGCATTGCGCCTGATCCAACCGTAATGTGGTCGGCCAAGCCGACTTTTCCCCCCATCATGACGAAGTCCCCGACCTGACAACTGCCCGATATGCCGGTTTGCGACGCGATCAGGCAGTGCCGTCCAATGGAGACGTTGTGCGCGATCTGGACCAGATTGTCGATCTTGGTGCCCTCCCCGATCACCGTGTCGCGGGTCGAGCCGCGGTCGATGGTTGCGTTGGCGCCGATTTCGACGTCGTCCTGAACGATGACGCGGCGCACCTGCGGAATCTTCTGATGACCTTGGGGGCCGGGCAGATAGCCAAAACCGTCCTGACCAATGCGCGCGCCGGGGTGAATGATGACGCGATCGCCGATCAGCGCGTGCGTGATCGTCGCACTCGCGCCGATCGAACAGTCGCGCCCGATTGAGACACCCGGCCCGATCACGGCGCCCGGACCAATTATGGTGCCACTGCCGATTTCAGCGTGCGGACCGACAACGGCAGCCGGATCGACGATTGACGCCGCCCTCAAGCCGGGCCGAATGGTGTACCAGAGCGCGTTCTGCAATCCCGCTGTTCGCAAACAGCGAGGATGCGCGCAGCGCCTCGGGAAACAGCGCGCGCGCCACAGCGACGAATGCCCGATAGGGCTCCTTCGTACGTAGCACCATAAGCCCGGCCGGGCGGGAATCCGCAAATCGGGGCGCTGTCAGGCAAGCGCCAGCGCGCGTGGAGGCGAACTGGTCCGCGTACTTGGCGTTGTCGAAAAACGTCAGGTCGGACGGGCCCGCGGCGTCAAGCGGCGCGATATTGTCGATGCGTCGCCCGATCGCATCGGACGGCTGCAGTTCAGCCCCGGTGAGCGTGGCAATTTCGCCAAGTGTCAATTCGCGCGCCGGTCGAAAGAATACAGGCATTCCGCCCGTCCGGTTTGGAGTTGCGGCCGGGATCAGAATGTCGTTCCGCCGCCGAAGCGGAACCATTGGGTCCGGTCGTAGCCCTGCTTCAGGAACGGCAGCGCGAAGTCAAACCGCAGCGGGCCAAACGGCGATGCCCAGATCAGACTCGCTCCGACCGACGCGCGCACCGATTTGTCGTCGACATACGTGCATGCCGCACTGGCAGATGATGGGATTGCTGGACGTGCCAAGGTTTATGCCATTGACTTCGCCGGTCGCCGCATTCGATGTCGGACCCTTATAGCCCCACACCGAGCCGGCATCGACGAACACGGCGCCGCGGAAACCTGAAGTCCTTGGGCAGGAAATAGAACGGATATTGCATTTCGAAACTGGCGCCCCAGTACATCGTGCCACCGAGCGCGTCGTTCGTCGTCCCAGTGGTGATGTCGCGCGGCCCAATGCCGTTGGGCTGGAATCCGCGCACGAGGTTTGGCCCCATCTTGAAATGATCGAGCATGCGCAGATCCTGACCGGTCACGGACGCAAGATCGCCGGCCTGCAGGTGGACCAGGCTGACGAGGTCGGAAACGACCTCGTAGTAGCTGCGCACATCGACCGTCGAACGGACGTAGCTCACGTCGCCGCCGACACCGGCATAGTCCTGGCCGAACGAGACCAAGAGGCCGTTCGTCGGGCTCTTGTTGTTGTCGAGGGTATTGTAGGTCAGGCCATAGCCGATGGCCGATGTGAGATACGCGCCATTCGCCAGTTCGTGACGTACCGGCAACGACGCCTCGCCATCATAGTAGCAATCCTGTTGCGAGCTGGCGGCGACGGCTGCCTGGTACGAAGGATTGTCGTTGAACGCTCCGACATTATTGGCTGACGGAGTCGGAAAGGTGTTCACAAAATCCGGGTTGATGTTGTTACAGTTTTGCAAAATCGCCGGCAATTCAATCTCAGTGCGATAGAGCGAATAGCGCAGTTGCAAGCGCCAGATCTTCGCGCAGCGGAATGCCGAATTTCAAAGTGGTGCCGATCGATTTCGTGCCGTAAGACAAATAGCTGTTCGCCAAGGTTTCCCGATAGTACAGGTCAGTACCGAATGAGACGCGTTGATCGAGAAAATACGGCTCGGCGAAATTAAACTCGAGGCCACGCGAGTACTGGCCGTACGTGGCGGACGCACGGGCATACCGGCCGGTACCCAGAAGATTGCGCTCCGATACGGCAACCTGCGCCAAAAAGCCGTCCGAGGTCGAATAACCGCCGGAGACCGAGAAGTCGCCGGTCGACTGCTCAACGAGATCGACATTGATGACCACGCGGTCGGGTGCCGAACCCGGCTCGTTGGTGATTTTCACCGTCTTGAAAAAGTTGAGATTCTTGAGCCGCCGTTCGGCGCGATCGATCAAAGCGCGATTGTACGGATCGCCTTCCGATATGTCGAACTCCCGGCGAATGACGTACTCGCGGGTGCGGACGTTGCCGCGGATATTGATGCGCTCGATGTAGGCTCGACTGCCCTCGTCGACGACGTAGGCGACCGCGATCGTTCTGGTTTCTACATTGCGATCACCGCGGGGCCGCACCTGGCCGAATGGATAGCCGCGCCGGGAAATTTCGACGGTCAGTTCCTCGACCGTCTTCTCGACCAGATCGGCGTTATAGACGTCGCCCTTGCGGGTGCGCATGATCCCGCGCAGCGATTGCCCATTAATGGCGCGGACATTGGACTGAACGTCGACATCGCCGAAGTGGTACTGCGGCCCCTCTTCGATGGTGAACGTGACAAGGAAGCCTTTTTTTGCGGGATCGTATTCACCGGTGGCGGAAACGATCCGCACGTCGGCGTAACCGTGCTTGAGATAGAAGCGTCGCAGCTGGTCGCGATCGGCTTCAATGCGATCGGCGTCGTAGATGTCGGTGGTCTGCAAGAAACTGAATAGACCCGACTCCGAGGTCTTGATCACCTCCTTGAGGCGCCAAGACGCATAGGCGCGATTGCCGACGAAAGCGATCGTCTTGATGCCGGTCTTGTCGCCTTCCTTGACGACGAAGATGAGATCGACGCGGTTGTTCGGCCGTTCGATGATCTGAGGGTCGACGGTTACATCGAAGCGGCCATTGCGTTGGTAGACCTCAATGATGCGCTGCGTGTCGGCCTGCACCGTCGCCCGTGACAGCGTGCCGCGCGCCTTCGACTGGATTTCCGACTGCAACTGCTCGTCTTTCATCCGGCGGTTGCCCTCAAAGGCAAGCCGATTGATGACTGGCGCTTCCACCACCGTGACGATAAGGCGGCCGCCGGCCTGGCGGATGTGTACGTCCTCAAACAGACCGGAGGCGTAAAGCGCTTTCAGCCCGGCATCGATCTTCGCCGCATCGAGACGCTCGCCGGGACCACCCTTGAAATAGGACCGGACCGTATCGGCTTCGACGCGGCGGTTGCCTTCGACAACGATCGAATTTGCGGTCAAGCCAACGGCTGCGGGCGCACCGAAAACGGCGCCAGCCCCCATGCCGAAGTCCATTGCCCCGAGGACCAGGCCGGCCACGACCAGTCCTCGAACAACCCGCACACACATTTCCATGCGCAAAGCGCCCTTTATCCCCACGTGGCCGCCCCACTGGCGGGTTAGTCCAGTCCCTTCACCCTGTCGTTCGGCCTTAGATTTTGACTGGTAGTCCCCCGAAAGTCCCCCGGCGCGGCCCTCGATATCTTTCCCCGTTATGCATTATGCGGTCAGCAATGCGGCTATGAGGTGGCCAAATGAACGATGTCGTTAAAAGTTGCAAATATCATCAACATAAGAACAATCGCGAGGCCGATGCGGAACCCAACCTCCTGAGCCCGCTCCGATAACGGCCGGCCTCGCACCGCCTCGATCAAGTAGAACAAAAGGTGACCGCCGTCGAGCAGCGGGATCGGAAACAGGTTTAGCAGCCCGATCGATACCGACAGCACCGCGGCGAGATGAAGAATTGGGATGAAGCCCAGGGTCGCGACCTGCCCCGACACTTGCGCGATCCGGATCGGCCCGCCGAGCTGGTCGGCAGCCTCGCGGCCAACGATGACCCCACCGATGTAGGTCAGCGTACGGTCGATGACGAACCAAGTCTCCTTCACCCCCAGGCCGATGGCCGTCAACGGATTGACGGGCTGCAGCTTGACGTCTTCGGGCGCCATCGAACGGCTGATGCCGAGGACGCCAATGCGCTGCACGTTGCCGAAATTGTCTTTGACCTCTTTGAGCGCCGGGATGGCGTTGAGGACAACCTGCTTTCCGGCACGTTCTATCGTAATTTTAAGCGGTGTCGCCGGCCGCGCCACTGACGAGGCGCTGCATGTCGGAGAAGCTGTCGATCGCCGTCCCGTCGATCGATAAAACAAGGTCGCCCGCCTGGAAACCGGCGGCGGCGGCGGCGCTGTTGGGCTGGACGGTGTCGACGCGAGCACTCGTGCTCGCCTTGCCGTAGGCCATGAAGATCGCGGCAAAGATCACCATGGCCAGGACGAAATTCGCCAATGGCCCGGCGACCACGATGGCCGCGCGCTTCGGCACGGGTTGGAAGAAAAAGCTGCGGCTGCGATCGCTCGGCTTCATTTCGGCCAAGCGCTCCTGATCAGGGGTGCTGGCCGCGCTGTCATCGCCAAAAAACTTCACATAACCGCCGAGCGGAATCGAGGGAGATTTTCCAGCGCGTGCCGTGCCGGTCGTTGAAACCGACGAGTTCCGGGCCGAATCCGATTGAAAACACCAGGACGCGCACGCCGCACCAGCGGGCCACGAGGAAATGGCCAAGCTCGTGAAAGAACACCACAAGGCTCAAACCGAACAAAAACGGAATGATCCAGCCAGTCGAGCCGCCGCCCCACAGGCTGAGATTGCTCAAAAATTGCATCCTATTCCTATCCCCAGGGTCCCCGTTCGAGTGAGGGCCGATTACAATGCCATTGCGGCAATTTCGGGCAAGAGGTCGGCCGCTAACCTTCTTGCATTATGGTCAACGGCCACTGCGTCGTCGATGGATTGCGGTTCGGCGATACCGTCTCGGCGCTCGACCGCCTCAAGCGTCGCCTCTACCAATGCGGGAATTCCGCCGAATCCGAGGCGGCGCGCAACGAATTCGCGCACCGCGATCTCGTTGGCCGCATTGAGGATGGTCGGTGCGGCGCCTCCGGCCGCAAGTGCGCGACGGGCCAGAGCCAGCGCCGGAAACCGCACCGGGTCGGGCTCCTCGAAGGTCAAGGTCGATACCTTGGCCAGATCGAGCCGCGCCGCCGGGGTGTTCATGCGCACCGGCCAGGCCAGGCAATGGGAGATCGGAATACGCATATCGGGCGAGCCGAGCTGCGCGATCACCGAACCATCGCGGAACTCCACCAGTCCATGCACGACCGATTGGGGATGGACGACCACGTCGAGTTCGCTCGGCTTGAGCGCGAACAGGTGGTGAGCCTCGATCAACTCAAGCCCCTTGTTCATCAGTGTCGCCGAATCGATCGTGACCTTCGGCCCCATGGTCCAGGTCGGATGCTTGAGCGCTTGCTCCAGCGTGATCTTCTTCATGTCCGCGAGCGGCCAGGTGCGAAATGGCCCTCCGGAGGCGGTCAGCACGATGCGCCGCACGTCTTCGCGCCGGCCGGAGCCCAAGGCCTGGAAGATCGCGTTGTGCTCGGAATCAACCGGCAGCACGGTGGCGCCCGCCGCCGCCGCGCGTCGCATGAACAGCGCACCGGCGCAGACCAGGCATTCCTTGTTGGCGATCGCGACAGTGGCGCCCCGCTCGGCCGCGGCGAGCGTCGGTCGGAGACTGGTCGCGCCGGTAATGGCCGCCATGACCCAGTCGGCCGGTCGCTGTGCGGCTTCGACGATGGCCGCCTCGCCAGCACCGGCTTCGATGCCGGAACCGGCAAGCTTATCCTTGAGCTCCGCATACATGTCCGGATCAGCGACCGCGGCGAAGCGCGCCCCGAGTTCGCGGGCGAGCCGCGCCAGATCGGCGGCATTACGATTGGCCGTGACGGCTTCGACCCGGTAGCGGCCATGCTCCATTTTCAGGAGGTCGACCGTGCTCGAGCCGATGGATCCGGTCGCACCCAAAAGGGTGACCGAGCGCGGTTCTTTGACCGCTTGTGGCTGCGGGCGCGGTTGGGCCGGATTCATCGGGTCACCATAGCAGCAAGCCGTGGGCCGGGGCATCCAAACCTTGCCGCAAAATGCCGATCGCAGCGGCAGCAAAAGCGGCGACCATGAACCCGTCGAGACGATCCATCACCCCGCCATGCCCGGGAATAAGTCCGCTGGCTTCCTTGGCGGCAAAGCGCCGTTTGATGGCGGATTCGAACAGATCGCCGGCCTGCGACAGGACCGACAGCAGCAGTCCCAGCGCGCCGATCGCCGCCAAATTGCCGATTCCGGCCGCATATGCGACCGCAACACCGGCCGCAATGGCTCCGGCAATGCCACCGAGTGCCCCGGACCAGGTTTTCTTCGGGCTCACGCGCGGCCACAAAAGGGGTCCGCCAAGGGCACGGCCGGTGAAATAGGCCGCGATGTCGGTCGCCCAAACCACGGCGAACAGAAACAGCAGCGCGATGAAGCCGAGGTCGGCGTCGCGCCGCAGCAGAACCGGACCGAAAAACGCGGCGGCGGCATAAATCACACCGCCCGCCACCCAGAATCGCCGGTCGTCCGTCAGGCCCGTGGCGCTCACGCGCGGCAATTGTCGCGGCGGCACTTGCTTCACGACAAGTCCAATCCACTCCCAAAGGATGCCGATGGCCGCCAGCGCCCAGAACACAAGGAACGGCCAGCCGCCCCAATAGGCCGTCGCCAAAGCGACCGGCGCCAGCACCGCGGCAGAAGCCACCCGCAAAGTCAGATTGCTCGGCCCGGCGCCGGTCAACGGCGCGGCGGTCGCGCTGCGCGCAAGACATGGTCATCGTCCGGCAAATCACGATCCGGTCTGCGCGACGAGGCCGCCGAAACGGCGCTCGCGCCGGCGATACTCCGCGATGGCGCCTTCGAGCGTCGCACGGTCGAAATCCGGCCAATAGGTCGGGACAAAAACGAGTTCGCTATAGGCGGCCTGCCACAGCAGGAAGTTGGACAGCCGCTGCTCGCCGCTGGTGCGGATGATGACGTCGGGATCGGGCAGGTCCGGCGCGTCCAGGTTCTCGGCAAGCAGTTCAGGCGTAATCGCGTCGGCCGCAATGCGTCCGGCGGCGACATCGGCGGCAACGCGGCGCGCGGCACGCGCAATTTCCTGGCGGGCGCCGTAATTGAATGCGACGACGAGCACGAGCCCGCGATTGGCGCGCGTCAGTTCTTCGGCTTCTTCAAGCAGCCGGCGGATGTCAGGATCGAGATCGTCGCGCTCGCCGATGATGCGCACGCGCACGTCGTTCTGATGCAATTCCGCGAGATCGTTGCGGATGAAGCGGCGCAACAGTCCCATCAGGTCGCGGATTTCCGACGCCGGCCGCGACCAGTTCTCCGAACTGAACGAAAAGATGGTGAGGACGCCAATGCCGAGTTCGCCCGCCGCACGCACCGTCTTGCGCAAGGCCTCGACGCCACGCCGATGCCCTTCCGCGCGCGGCAGTCCGCGCGCCGCGGCCCAGCGCCCGTTGCCATCCATGATGATGGCGACGTGGCGGGGTATCTCGTAGCCATCCGTCGGGGCGGCCAGCGGCCGCTTGGCGTCGTTCATCGAACTGTAGCCTTCCTCACACCGTCATGATTTCCTTTTCCTTGCCGCCAAGTGTCCGCTCGACCTCCGCGATGCTCTCATCGGTGGCCTTTTGCACCTCGCCGGCATGGCGAGTTTGTTCGTCCTCGCTGATCTTATGGTCCTTCTCAAGCTTCTTGAGCAGATCGAGACCGTCGCGGCGCACGTGACGCACGGCGACGCGCGCGGCCTCCGCGTATTTGTGCGCGACCTTGACCAGTTCCTTGCGCCGTTCCTCGTTGAGCTCGGGGATGCGCAGGCGAACGTTCTGCCCGTCGGTCGACGGCGACAGGCCGAGATTGGCGACCGAAATCGCCTTCTCGACCGCGTGCACCACCGAGCGGTCCCAGACCTGGACGTTGAGCAGCCGCGGCTCCGGCACGCTGATGGTGGCGACCTGGTTGAGCGGCATGTGGCTGCCATAGGCTTCGACCTGGATGTGCTCCACCAGCGAGGTCGAGGCCCGGCCGGTGCGCAGTCCGCCAAGCTCCTGCTTGAGCGAGGCAAGCGCGCCCTGCATGCGACGCTTGAGGTCGTTCATGTCGAAAGAATCTGCTGCCATGGCGTCCTCCGCGATCAGCCTTTTGTCCGCGCTACCGGTCGAACCTCATCCGGTCGGGCAGGCCCTAGCCGACGGTGGTGAAATGGCCTTTCCCGCGCAGCACGGCCTCGATTGCCCCCCGCGCGCGGATCGAGAACACGATGATAGGCATACTGTTTTCCCGGGCAAGCGCGAACGCGGTCGCATCCATGATTTTCAGCTTGTGGTCGAGAGCCGTTTGATGGCTGAGACGGTCGTAGCGCTTGGCCTTCGGGTCCTTTTTCGGATCGGCGCTATAGACCCCGTCGACATCGGTGGCCTTGAGAACGGCATCGCAGCCCATTTCGGCGGCGCGCAGCACTGCGGTGGTATCGGTGGTGAAGTAGGGATTGCCGGTGCCGCCGGCGAAAACCACGATGCGGTCATCCTCGAAATGTCGAAGCGCCCGCTGGCGCTCGTAAGTCTCACAGACCTGCGGCATGGCGAGCGCCGACATGGTGCGGGCGCCGGCGCCGGCATTTTCGAGCGCGGCCTCGAGCACCAGGGCGTTCATGACGGTGGCGAGCATGCCCATCGAGTCTGCCGTGGGACGTGACAGCCCCCGCTCCGTGATTTGGGCACCGCGCAAGATGTTGCCGCCACCGACGACCACACCGAGCCCGATCCCCAGCTTTCGCGCAGCAACGAGATCGACGGCAAAGCGATCGATCGTGGGCCGATGAATGCCAAATCCGTCCGGGCCGCTGAGCGCTTCGCCCGAGAGTTTGACGATGACGCGCTTGTATTTCGGCTTCGCCATGCCTCGATCGCTCCGCCGCGCCGCTGCCGGCATCGCCGGCCCGCATGGTCAGCCCTGTTGGCCGACGCTTAGTTCTTGCCGGCGGCCGCCGCGACTTCCGCGGCGAAATCGCCACCCTGCCGCTCGATGCCCTCACCCAACGCGTAGCGCACAAAGCCGGTGATCTTGATCGGCGAGCCGGCTTTGCCCTCAGCCTCTTTGGCCGCTTGCGCGACCGATTTGGCAGGGTCGTGAACGTAGGCCTGATCGAGCAGGCAGACTTCCTTGTAGAAAGTCTTGAGCCCTGATTCGACGATCTTGTCGATAACATTCGCTGGCTTGCCCTGGGCCTTGGCCTTTTCAGCGAGCACGTCCTTCTCGCGCTGGACGGTCGCCGGGTCGAGGCCGGATGAATCGAGCGCCTGCGGATTGCTGGCGGCGATATGCATCGCGACCATGCGGCCGAACGCCTTGAGCTCATCGGCCTGGCCTGCCGATTCCAGCCCGACGATCACGCCGATCTTGCCGAGGCCGTCGGTGACCGAATTGTGGACGTAGCTTCCGACCACGCCTTGCCCGACCTTGAGCTCGGCGGCGCGGCGCAGCGTCATGTTCTCGCCGATCTTGGCGACGGTGTCGGCAATGGCTTCCGCAATGGTGATGCTGCCGGCCTTGGCCTTGAGAATGGTCTCGACGTCGGTGCCGACACCGAGCGCCACGTTGGCGGTCATCTTCACCAGACCCTGGAACAGGTCATTGCGCGCCACAAAATCGGTTTCGGAATTGACTTCGACGACAACACCTTTGGTGCCGGCGACCGCAACGCCGATGAGACCCTCCGCGGCAACGCGTCCCGCCTTCTTCGCCGCCTTGGCGAGGCCCTTTCTTGCGCAGGAAATCGACGGCGGCATCCATATTGCCGTCGGTCTCGTTGAGCGCCGCCTTGCAATCCATCATGCCCGCGCCGGTCATCTCGCGCAGGTCCTTGACCATCGTCGCGGTAATATTGGCCATTGCTGTTAATCCTTGATTTGCGTCGAGAGTGCGCGGGATCGCAACCCGGGTTGCGCCGTTCGCGCTGGCTCGGCCGCGTGCCGCCAGAGGCGCCTGCTATTCGGCCGTAAGTTCCTTGGCCTTGGCGATCCAGCCTTCGACGCGGCCCGGCAGCCCGACCTCCTCGCCGACATTGTGGGCCGCCGTCCCGGAAAATTCGGCGATCTGCGAGTAGTGGAATATGCCGAGATCGTTGAGCTTCTTCTCGATCGTCGGCGAAATGCCTTGCAGCTTCTTGAGGTCGTCGGCGACGCCGCGCGGTCCTGACAGCGGCTCGAAGCCAAGTTTGCTGGCCTCGCTCGCCGGCAATTCCTCGACAATCGGTTCGGCGGCAGCGCCGGTATCGATGCCCATGTCGCCTTGCGCGCGCGAAATGCCGTCGATCGCGGCCTTGGCGATGAGGTCGCAGTAGAGCGAGATGGCGCGGCTGGCATCGTCGTTGCCCGGCACCACGAACGTGATGCCTTCGGGATCGGAATTGGTATCGACCACGGCGGCGACCGGGACGTTGAGCCGGCGCGCCTCCTTGATGGCGATGTCTTCCTTGTTGGTGTCGATGATGAACACCAGATCGGGCAACCCGCCCATGTCCTTGATGCCGCCGAGCGCACGGTCGAGCTTGTCGCGTTCGCGCTGCAGCGTCAGGCGTTCCTTCTTGGTGTAGCCTTGCGATTCGTTGGAAGCGAGCATCTCGTCGAGCTTGCGCAGCCGCTTGATCGAATTCGAAATCGTCTTCCAGTTGGTCAGCGTGCCGCCGAGCCAGCGCGAATTGACGTAATACTGCGCGCACCTTTTGGCAGCCTCGGCGATCGCGTCCTGCGCCTGGCGCTTGGTGCCGACGAACAGGATGCGCCCGCCTTTCGCGACCGTATCGCTCACCGCCTGCAGGGCGCGGTGCAGCATGGGCACGGATTGCACGAGGTCGATGATGTGGATGTTGTTGCGGGTGCCGAAGATGTACTCGCCCATCTTCGGGTTCCAGCGGTGGGCCTGATGGCCGAAGTGAACGCCAGCTTCCAAAAGCTGGCGCATGCTGTAGTCGGGCAGCGCCATGGTCATTCTCCGGTTGATCCGCCGCGGACGTGTGAGCCCCGGCCTTGCGGTCGGCGCCACCGGACGGCCTTTTGGCCAAGGTCCGCGTGTGAGGTTGCCGGGCTTATATAGGCATGCCCCCTGGCACGCAACCAGATGCGGCCAAAGCGCCAGATAGCCCAGAAACGGCGCCCGGACGGCGCAGTGAGGTCACTCGGCGGCGGCGCGGCCCATCACCATGCCGTCGAGATGGGCCACAACCTCGTCGACGTGCATCACGTCGCAATATTTGTGGGCCAGATCGAACAGATTGACCTTGTGGGTCAGTTCGGCACGATCGTAGGTGCATTCCTCGACAATCGTGACGTGGAAGCCGGTCGAATGGCCGTCGACCGAACTCGCGCGTACGCATCCCGACGTGCTTTCGCCGCAGACGATAAGACTGTTGATGCCAAGCAGCGACAGGTGCGAAATCAGCGGCGTGCCCTGGAAAATGCTGGCGCGCTGCTTGGTGATGACGATGTCCTCAGGCTGCACCGGGAACTCGTGATAAATCGCGAATCCATCGG
Source organism: uncultured Alphaproteobacteria bacterium (assembly GCA_963730645.1). Lineage (GTDB taxonomy): Bacteria > Pseudomonadota > Alphaproteobacteria > Rhizobiales > Xanthobacteraceae > BOG-931. The sequence goes on from CAVSSN010000002.1 coordinate 699,591, forward strand.
CCGCAAACGGTTCGCGGCTGCTCCGCGTCGACTGAGCGCCCTTCGGCCGATTGTTCGGGCGTGTTTCCTGGGTGCAGAAAAAGATCGGGATGCCCGCGCGCCGTGCGGCCGCCAGCAACTTCTTGGTCGGCGCAATGGCGCGATGAGCGAAGACACCGCAGGTGTTGGGATAGCGATCGTTGATTTCGGACGGCGGCAGCGGCCCACCGCGGTAGACGAAATCGTAGAGATCGATTGCGAGCAGCGCCGGCCGCGGCCCGACATAGGTTTCCCTCCGCCAGCTCGAATAGAGCTTCAGATCGCTCTCCGGAATGACGTCTTTCCAGCAATGGTCGTTGAACTTCTCGATCGATGCCATGGCGCTCTCTCCGCGGTCCGTGCTGTCGCGTTGGCGCATAGTATAGCCATACGGCGACGTCGTGCTAAGCGGATCCGCATGCCTGCCCGGCTTATGCCGATTGCAACGCCGTTTCCTCACGCGTGGCGTCGAAACTGAAAATCCAGGTGCGATCGAGGAATGGCGGCGGCGGCACCTTGCGGTTGTTGGCGAACTGGGCGCGCGACTGCAGCGTGATGCGGCTGGTGCGCGGCTGGCGCTCCGCGACATAGGTTTTCAGGGCAGCATCGATGTCGTCGGCGTGGCGGGCGAGATTGCGCGCGAGCACATAGCCGTCCTCGATCGCCATGTTGGCGCCCTGGGCAAGCGTCGGCATGGTCGGATGGGCGGCGTCGCCCAGCAGCGTCACCCTCCCCCGCGTCCATTCCGGCAGCGGGTCGCGGTCGTAGATCCCCCATTTGAAGACGTCGTCGACGTGGCGGAACATGTCGAGCAAAGCTTCGTTCCAGCCGGCCTTGGCGGCGATCAACTCCTCGCGGCTCGACGGCACCGACCAGGATTCCTCGACCCACTGCCCGGTGACGTGACCGCCGAAAATATTCAGCACGTCGCCATTCGCGCCGATCGGATAGCAGATGACGTGGCCATTCGGCCCGATCCAGCCGAAATATTCGCCGCGTTCGAGCGTGACGCTGCCGCCGGGCCCCACGCGCCGCGGCACGCAGTCCATCGGCACCATGCAGCGCCACGCCATCATTTCGGTGAAGCGCGGCTGGTCGGCGCCGAAATGCTGAGCGCGGATCGCCGAGCGGATGCCGTCGGCGGCGATGACGACGTCGGCCTCGATGTCGCTGCCATCGGCAAAGTGGGCCACTGCCGTGCCGTTCACAGTGTCCGCACCTATGCAATTGGCGCCAAGCCGCAGCGGCGCATCGCCGATCGCCGCGCGCAGCATGGTGTGGATATCGGCGCGATGCGCCGTCATGTAGGGCGCGCCGTATTTTTCGGTTGCGACCGCCTTCAGCGGCTCGCGGTGGCGCAGCCTCGCATCGTCCCAATTGAGCGAAACCATATTGGTCGGCTCGAACGCGTTACGGCGCAGCGCATCCTCAAGACCGAGGGCGCGAAAAACCTTGACTGAATTCGGCCCAATCTGCAGCCCTGCCCCAACCTCTCCGAGCCGGGTGGCGCGCTCGTAGAGCGCAACCTCGAACCCGCGCTGACGCAGTGCGCACGCGGCTGCGAGACCACCGATTCCGGCGCCGATGATGGCGACGCGAAGCGGGCGCTTTGCGGGTTGCTGAGCCATACCCGTCCCATCCCCCGCGGACGCCCAAGCGGCATTCGGGAACCACGGTTGCCAAAGCTGCTTTTATCGCCTTGCCAGGATGAAGGCTATTCAGAGCGCCTGCACTTCCACGACGCCGGGCACAGCCTTGATGGCGCCGGCGATCTGTGGGGAGACCCTGAAGCGGCCGGGCAGCTTGACCTCGACCTCGCTGCCACCGTCGAGCAGGAGCACGACGCTGACCTCGCCCTCCGGCTTGTCCTGTGCGGCAGTCTTGTCGGCCGGCGTCGGTTCGAGTCGCTTGGCGACGCCTTCGATCGGCGCCTGGTCGCGCAGGAAAACGCGCAAGCCCTTCTGCATTTTCGCTGCCGCCGCGTCGAGCGGCTCGACCGACTGGATGCGCGCGCGCACTTCGTCGCCCTGAAGCTCGGCCGTCAGGAACAGCAGCACAGCGCTCCCCGGCTCGAGCAGATCGCGGTATTGCGCCAAGCCCTTCGGAGAACAACACCGCCTCGTAATGGCCGCTCGCATCGGACAGGCCGATGATGCCCATCTTGTTGCCGGTCTTGGTGCGCCGCTCGGTGCGCGCCACCACGGTGCCGGCGACGCGGCCGGCGCTCGCGCCCGCCTTCACGGCGCGGGCAAACTCGGCCCACGGCTGCACCCGCAGACGCTTGAGCGCCTCGACGTAGTCATCGAGCGGGTGGCCGGTCAGGAAAAAGCCGATGGCGTCGTATTCCTTTTGCAGCCGGTCGGCCGGCAACCACGGCTCGACGGTCGGCAGTGCCAGCGGCTCGCGCGTCGCAGGGCCACCGAACAATTCGTTCTGGCCGACCGTGGCGTTGTCATGCGCACGCTGCGCCGACGCCAGCATGACGTCGACCGCAGCAAATGCGCGCGCGCGGTTTGCCTCCAGCGCCTCGAATGCGCCGGATGCTGCAAGACTTTCCAGCACGCGTTTGTTGACGGCGCGCGGATTGATGCGGTGCGAAAAGTCGGTCAGGTCGGCGAACGGCCGCTCGCTGCGCGCGGTGACGATGCTTTCGACCGCCTGTCCGCCAACGCCTTTGAGCGCGGCAAGCGCATAGTGAATGGTGTTGCCGTCCGGTTCGAATTGGACGCCCGAGCGATTGACCGAAGGCGGCTCGACCTTGATGCCGAGCCGTTGGGCCTCGCCGCGGAATTCGGCGAGCTTGTCGGTATTGCCCATGTCGAGCGTCATCGAGGCGGCGAGGAACTCGACCGGGTAATTCGCCTTCATGTAGGCGGTCTGATAGGTCAACAGCGCGTACGGCGCCGAATGCGACTTGTTGAAACCGTACTCGGCGAACTTCGCGCAGGCGTCGAAAATCACCTCTGCGTCCGCGCGCGCGATGCCGCGCTCGACCGATCCCGATATGAAGCCGCCGCGCTGCGACGCCATCTCCTTCTTGTCTTTCTTGCCCATCGCGCGGCGCAGAATGTCGGCCTTGCCCAGACTGTATCCGGCAAGGTCGCGCGCGATCTGCTGCACCTGTTCCTGATACGTGATCACGCCGTAGGTTGGCGCCAGGATCGGTTCGAGCTTCGGGTGCAAATAGCCGATCGGTTCAAGCCCGGCCTTGCGCGCGCAGTAGGTCGGGATGTTGGCCATCGGCCCCGGCCGATACAGCGCCACCAGCGCAATCAAGTCCTCGAACCGGTCCGGACGCATATCGACCAGCGCGCGTCGCATACCCTGACTTTCCACCTGGAACACGCCGACGGTCTCGCCGCGCGCCAGCATCTCGTAGCTCTTGGCGTCATCGAGCGGAATGCGCAGCAGATCGATGTCGACGCCGCGCTTGCGCACATTGCGCACGGCGGTCTCCAGCACCGTCAGCGTCTTGAGACCGAGGAAATCGAATTTCACGAGGCCAGCGGGCTCGACCCACTTCATGTTGAACTGCGTGACCGGCATCATGGATTTCGGATCGCGGTAGAGCGGTACGAGTTCAGCCAGCGGCCGCTCGCCGATGACGATGCCGGCGGCGTGCGTCGAGGCGTGCCGGTGCAAGCCTTCGAGCTTCTGGGCTATGTCGAAGGCGCGTCGCACGACCGGATCGCGATCGCGCTCGGCCTGAAGCCGCGGCTCATCCTCGATCGCGCGATTGAGCGAAATCGGGCTCGCCGGGTTTTGCGGCACAAGTTTGCACAGCCGATCGACCTGGCCGTATGGCATCTGCAGCACGCGGCCGACGTCGCGCAGCACGCCGCGCGCTTGCAGGGTGCCGAAGGTGATGATCTGTGCGACACGGTCGCGGCCGTAGCGCTTCTGTACGTATTGAATGACCTCGTCGCGCCGGTCCTGACAGAAGTCGATGTCGAAATCCGGCATCGATACGCGTTCGGGATTGAGGAAGCGCTCGAAGATGAGACCGAAGCGGATCGGATCGAGGTCGGTAATGGTGAGCGCATAGGCGACGAGCGAGCCTGCACCCGAGCCGCGGCCGGGGCCGACCGGAATGCCCTCGCCTTTCGCCCACTGGATGAAATCGGCGACGATGAGGAAGTAGCCGGAATATTTCATGCTCTCGATGACGCCGAGCTCGAACGCAAGCCGCTCGCGATAGTCCTCGACGGTGCGGCCCTGCGCGACACCATGGGCCGCTATGCGGCGTTCAAGCCCTGCCTCGGCTTCGCGACGCAATTCCTGCGCCTCGTCCGTCATGGCGTCGGCATCGCCCACCGAGAAGCGCGGCAGGATCGGCGCCAGTGTCCTCGGCCGGAAGGCGCAGCGTTGCGCAATCTCCACCGTGGCGGCGAGCGCCTCCGGCAGGTCGGCGAACAGCGCTGCCATTTCGGCGCGCGTCTTGAAGCGGTGCTCGGGCGTGAGTTGCCTTCGGTCGGTTTCGGCGAGAAAGCGGCCCTCGGCGATGCATAGCAATGCGTCGTGGGCCTCGTAATCGTCGCGGCCCGCAAACATCGGCTCGTTGGTGGCGACAAGCGGCAAGCCGCGAGCGTAGGCGAACTCAATCAGCGCGGGCTCGGTCGTGCGTTCGGATGCCATATCATGACGCTGCAATTCGACGTACAGCCGATCGCCAAACAGCCGTTGCAGTTCCTCGCAGCGCGATGCCGCGAGCGCCCCCTGCCCGGCGACGATCGCCATGTCGAGCGGGCCGCCGGGGCCGCCGCTGAGCGCGATCAGGCCGTCGGTCTGGCCGGACAGCCAGTCGAGTTTGATGTGCGGCCGTTCATTGGGCGGAGTTTCGAGGAAGGCGCGCGAATTGAGCGCCATCAGGCTGCGATAGCCGTCTTCGCGCGCCGCCAGCAGCACGATGCGCGGCCAGACCGGCGCGATGGTTCCAGCGCGGGTCTCTTGATCGCCAAAATCGAGCGCGAGCGCACAGCCGACAATCGGCTGGATGCCGGCGCCCGCCATCTTCTCCGAGAACTCGAGCGCACCGAACATGTTGTCGGTGTCGGTCAGCGCCAGCGCCGGCTGGCGGTCGCCTTTTGCCAGTTCGGCGAGCCGGACAATGGACAGGGCGCCTTCCAGCAGCGAATAGGACGAGTGCACATGAAGGTGCACAAAGCCCGGATCTGGCAGGCGGACGCTCACTTCACGATCTGTCACGTCGGCCCTCGCGATTCCTCAAACGGCGACGATGCGGACCGGACCCAATGCTGTCCACCGTGATCGCGCAGGTGCGCGCAGGCGTGCACAGGAACCTTATGCGGCTGTGCGCAATTCCCGCCTAAATCCGCGGAAAACTCACAACATGCCAAGGACTTGGGCCCAGACGGCGATCATCCCCAAGAACAGCGTGATCGAGGCCAAGGCAGCGGCCTCTTCAACGACAGAGCGAAACATATGCGCCTCCCCGAAAAGAACGAACAAAGAACATAATTCACTTTTTGTTCTCCAGCAAGCAATTTTTCGATGCCGAGGTCGGCGATATTAAGAAGGGCAATCGGTCGGGGAACTGAAGAGGGCTGCCTGTACCATCCGAGATGTCGCTGCGATCAAATGGCGCATGGCGAAAACGTCGCTGCGGCGAGAGCGTTGGCTTTGGGGCGACGCGATCTGATCTCGGGAGACTCCTATGCCGGACCCCGGCGAATACCACGATCCGAGCTTCGAAAATCCGCCGTCACGGCCCACGGTCAGGCTCATGTTGATGGCCTTGGCCGTCCTCTGCGCCGGCGCCATTTTGCTGAACTGGACGCAAGTTTCGGCTTTCGCCCATATCGCGCAGATCGAGCACGCCATCGGATTTTGAGGCGCGCCGGACCGGATCATGCTGGCGTCATCCACTGATATGCCGGGGATGCTCACGTCGTCGTGACACATGCGGCCGACCGGAAGGTCTAGCATCAGCCGAGAAACCCGGCTGTGGAGACTTCCGATGCGGCTCGTTCTTTTATTCGTTAGCGCCGTGCTGTGCGCCGCGGTTGTGAATCCTTCGGCCGGCATGGCCGAGAACTATCCGTGGTGTGCGAATTACGGCTACGATATGGGCGGCACGAATTGCGGCTTCGTCAGTCGTGAGCAGTGCATGGCGGCGCTTTCCGGCAACGGCGGGTACTGCGGGCAAAACGCCCAATACCAGCCGTCAGCCAGTCAGCCGGCACCGCGCCGGAATCATCGCTCCAACTGATCACGTTTCGCTAAGGTTCGGGCGCTCGGCGACGCGCCGGCCGTCACGTCAGTTCCACAACCAGACCATCGCGGATCGTCACCCGCCGGTCCATGCGCGCAGCGATATCCATGTTGTGGGTCGCAACGATTGTCGCGAGCCCCGAAGCGCGAACCAGTTGGCCAAGCGCCGCGAACACGTGATCGGACGTTTTCGGGTCGAGGTTTCCGGTCGGCTCGTCCGCCAACAGGATACGGGGCGCATTGGCGACCGCTCGCGCGATGGCGACGCGCTGCTGCTCGCCGCCTGAAAGCTCCGCCGGCCGGTGCGTGAGCCGCTCCTTGAGGCCGAGATAGCTCAACAGCTCGGAGGCGCGCGTTCTCGCCTCTTTGCGCGACAGGCCGCGGATCATCTGCGGCAGCATCACATTCTCGACCGCCGTGAATTCCGACAGCAGGTGATGGAACTGATAGACGAAGCCGATGTCGCTGCGCCGGATATTGGTGCGCTGCAAGTCGCCCATGTGCGAGGTGGCGATGGCATTGATATAAACCTCGCCCGAGTCCGGCTGCTCGAGCAGCCCGGCGATGTGCAGCAGCGTCGATTTGCCGGCGCCCGAGGGCCCGACCAGCGCAACCGATTGGCCCGCCCACACCGCGAGCTCAGCGCCTTTCAAGATTTCGAGCGTGGCGCCGCCCTGACGAAAATGCCGGTCGATGGCATGCAGAAACAGGATCGGATGATCTTCCGTGGCCGCAGTCGCGGGCGCCGTCTCGCCTGTCGTCGCGGTTTCGTTCATCGTCCGCGGCCTCACTCGTACCGCAGCGCGTCGACGGGATCGAGCCGCGCCGCCCGCCACGACGGATAGAGCGTCGCCAGCAGCGACAAAGCCAGCGCCATGACCACGACGGCCGTGGTCTCGCCAGCGCTCATATCGGCCGGAAGCTTCGACAGGAAATACAGTTCCGGCGAGAACAATTCGGTGTTGGTCAGCCACGACACGAACTGCCGGATGTTCTCGATATTGAGGCAGACAATCGTGCCGAGCAGGAATCCAACCAGCGTGCCGACGCAGCCGATCGATGCGCCGGTGATCAGGAACACGCGCATGATCGAGCCCTGCGTCGCCCCCATGGTGCGCAGGATGGCGATATCGCTGCCCTTGTCCTTCACCAGCATGATCAGGCCGGAAACGATGTTGAGCGCCGCCACCAGCACGATCAGCGTGAGGATCAGGAACATGACGTTGCGTTCGACCTGCAACGCGTTGAAGAAGGTCGAATTGCGCTGGCGCCAGTCGATCATGTAGATCGGCCGCTGCGCCGCCTTGGTCACCTCGCCCTTGAAATAATCGACCCGGTCGGCATCGTTGGTATAGATTTCGATCGCTGTGACATCGCCGGCGCGGTTGAAATAGGCCTGCGCCTCGGGCAGCGGCATGAACACAAAGGCCGCGTCGTATTCCGACATTCCGATCTCGAAGACCGCGACGATCCTGTAGGCCTTGATGCGCGGCGTCGTCCCCATCGGCGTCACCGCGCCCTTTGGCGCAACGAGCGTGAGATTGTCGCCGGCGCGAACCGAAAGCTGCTCGGCAAGCCGCCGTCCGATGGCGATGCCCTGCGAGGTATCAAAGCCGTCGAGCGTGCCCTGCTTGATGTTGTTGGCGATCGAGCTGAGCTTTGCGAGGTCGGGGCCGCGGATGCCGCGGACCAGGACGCCGGCGGCGTTGAACGGCGAGGACGCAAGTGCCTGGCCCTCGACGATCGGCGCAGCAAGACGGATGCCATCGATCTTGGAGACGCGATTGGCGACCGCCTCCCAGTCCGTGAGCGGAGACTCGAGCGGCTGGATCAGCAGGTGGCCATTGAGGCCGAGAATTTTCGTCAGCAATTCCTGGCGGAAGCCGTTCATCACCGCCATGACAATGATGAGGGTCGCGACCCCCAGCATGATGCCGAGGAACGAAAACCCGGCGATCACCGAGATGAATCCTTCCTTGCGCCGCGCCCGCAGGTAGCGCAGCGACAGCATCCACTCGAACGGTGAGAAGGGATGAGTGCCGGTCGGCTCTGTCATCAATCTCTGTTCCCCAAGCCCCGAGTTTCACACGATTCTGGCGGATTCAAGCCCCCGGAACATACGCCGGCCGGGAGTAGCGCACAGCTTCATGCCCCAATGCGTGCCACCGCCCCGTCGAGCGGCACCAGTTCGCGCGTGCCATCGGCGCGGCAGTTTGACCTCGACCTTGCCCTCGGCCAGGCCCTTGGGGCCGACGATGACCTGCCACGGGACGCCGATGAGGTCGGCGGTGGCGAACTTGGCGCCCGGCCGTTCATCGAGATCATTGTAGAGCGTGTCGACCCCCTTGGCGGTGAGTTCCCGGTATAGCCGCTCGCAGGCGGCATCGGTATCGGCGCCGCCCTGCTTGAGGTTGAGGATCGCAACCTTGAACGGGGCAACGGCCTCGGGCCACTTGATGCCGGCATCGTCGTGGAAGGCCTCGATGATGGCCGCCACCAGCCGGCTCGGCCCGATGCCGTAGGAGCCCATGTGCACCGGATGCTCCGCCCCGTCGGGACCGGCCACCACGGCCTTCATCGGCTCGGAATACTTGGTGCCGAAATAGAAGATGTGGCCGACCTCGATGCCGCGCGCCGAGACCTGCCGGTCGGCCGGCAATTTGGCGAACGCCGCCGCATCGTGCTTTTCCGACGTCGCCGCATAGAGCGACGTCCACTTGTCGAAAATCGCCTGCAGGCCGGCGACGCTTTCGAAGTCGACGTCGGCGCCTGGCACGGCGAAGTCGAGGTAGTCGCGGTGGCAGTAGACTTCGCTCTCGCCGGTGTCGGCGAGGATGATGAACTCGTGGGAGAGATTGCCGCCGATCGGCCCGCTCTCGGCCACCATCGGAATGGCCTTGAGACCGAGCCGCGCAAAAGTGCGCAGATAGGCGACGAACATGCGGTTATAGGCATGTTTGGCGCCGGCGAAATCGAGGTCGAAGGAATAGGCGTCCTTCATCAGGAATTCGCGCCCGCGCATCAGCCCGAAGCGCGGCCGCACCTCGTCGCGGAACTTCCACTGGATGTGATAGAGATTGAGCGGCAGATCCTTGTACGAGCGCACATAGGCGCGGAAGATCTCCGTGATCATTTCCTCGTTGGTCGGGCCGTAGAGCATGTCGCGCTCGTGCCGGTCCTTGATGCGCAGCATCTCCTTGCCATAGGCCTCGTAGCGCCCGCTCTCGCGCCACAGGTCGGCCGACTGGATGGTCGGCATCAACAGTTCGATGGCGCCGGCGCGGTTCTGCTCCTCGCGCACGATGTCGCAGACCTTCTGCAGCACGCGAAGGCCGAGCGGCAGGAAGGCATAGATGCCGGAGGCCTCCTGCCGGATCATGCCGGCGCGCAGCATCAGCCGGTGGGAGACGATCTCCGCCTCTTTGGGCGTGTCGCGCAGGATGGGCAGAAAGAAGCGGGAAAGGCGCATGCAGTCTCGCGAGAATCGGCCAAGGCGGCCCCGGACCCGAGTGAAACCGGATCGGCCCTGAAAAGACAAGGGAGACAACGACTTTAGGCCATGCGTTGCGACGTCATCGTAGCCACGCGCCAAGACCGTTGCACGAGACTGGATCGAATACGATCCAACAAATTTGCTGCGGCCGGGCGTTCGACCTGATGACAATACCTCCAGGATCGATTAGCGTCCCGTTGCTCTGCCGGGCAGCGTTCGTGCTGTCCAGAAGGCCCGGCAAAAGCGGTCCAAGTCGTGGGAGGATGACCCGAGGGCGCGAAGCAACGCCGCCGCCACGCCAAAAGAACAATAGGCGTGGACCGAGGGATCAGATGAGGAACCCAGAGCAGGGCCTTGGCCCTGCTCTCTTTTTTCATCGGACAGCGATGCGACTGTGATGCATCCACACGACGGCAAATTGCAATAAAGTGGTGGCCAGGGGGTTGATGCTACGAGACAACAGGAGACTGCAAATGCGGACCATTTTTGCTGTTTCGGTGCTTGGGCTCGCAGTGCTTGGACCCGTAGCCTTCGGGAGCGGCCCAGCATCGGCCGCAGTTTACCCATGGTGCGCGTATTATGGCGGACGGCTCAGCGGGACCAATTGCGGCTTTGTGACGTTCGAGCAATGCATGGCGGCGATTTCGGGCAACGGCGGCTTCTGCAATAACAACCCGCTATACGCGGCGACGGCCGCTGTCGTCGTGCAGCACCAAAAGCGCCGCTACTACAGCCATCACCACCGCCACCATCACCGGTATTGAGCGCTCAGGACATTCCAAGGAGCGCCGCAAGCCCATCGAGCGTGACGAGCTGCTCGACGTAGATGACGTAGCAGGCGGCGAAGACTGCGGTCGACACGATCGTGGTCCAGATCAGTTTCAGTCCCAACTTGGGAAGCATTGGTGCGCCGGGATCGGTGCCGGCAGGCATTTCGTCGCCTTCGCTCTGACTGCGGACACCCCACGGCAGAATGGCGAACAGCACGATCCACCAGATCAGAAAATAAATGGCGACGGCGGTGGAAACGGACATCTAGGCCTGCTCGAGTTCCACCAGGGTGCCGAAAAAGTCCTTGGGATGCAGGAACAGGATCGGCTTGCCGTGGGAACCGATCTTTGGCTCGCCATCGCCGAGCACGCGCGCGCCCGCCTGCCGCAGCGCGTCGCGCACCGCGCGGATGTCGTCGACCTCGTAGCAGACGTGATGAATGCCGCCGTCCGGATTGCGTTCGAGAAATTTTGCGATCGGCGAATCTTCGCCGAACGGTTCGAGCAGCTCGATCTTGGTGTTCGGCAAGGTGATGAACACCGTGGTCACGCCATGCTCTGGGAGGGGCACGGCGGCGGATACCTCGGCGCCGAGCGTATCGCGATAGAGGGCAGCCGCCTTGGCGATATCGCGCACGGCGATCGCGACGTGGTTGAGCCTTCCGATCATGAATGTCTCCGCAGCAGCCCAAGGCCATCGAGAACGCCGCGCATGTCGGCGCGCTCGCGGCTGAGATAGGTCCGAAGCTCCGCACCGTCGAGGTACATCTCGGTCCAGAAATGGCGAGCGAGATCGGTCCGCCATTGCTCCGTCTTGGTGGCAGCGCGCAGCACATCCTGCCAGAACGACACTTGCTCGTCGGTGAGACCTTCGGCGCCGCTCACGCCGCGCCACGAGCCGATCACGCAATCGACGCCTTGCTCGACCCATGTCGGCGCAGCGGCAAACGGGCCCGCAAGCCGCTGCGGCGACGAGATGGCGATGGTTCGCAGCTTGCCGGCTTCGAGCTCCGGGACGACGCTTGCCGCTGTCACCGCGCCAACGTCGCATTGGCCGGCAAGGACATCAGCGACGACATCAAGCGCGGTATCGAAGACGCGGATTTTCGGCGCGCTGGTGTCGGCGCCGGCATGCTGAATGACTTTGGCGACCGCCACGTGGTTGGAATTGCCGAGCGAGGTCGAGAGCGCCACGGTGACTGCGCCGGCGTCGTTCGCAAAACGCCGCAAAAGTTCACGGCCGCTGTCGAGACGCGAATCCGTGCGCACCACGAACGCGATGTATTCGGAATAGAGGATCGCCAGCGGCGCAAAGCGGTCGGGATCGGATGTCGTCACGCCCATCAGGTAATCGGCCGCCATGTTGGGCGAGCTGATGCCGAGCACATGCGCGTTGCCGGCGTGCCGGTCGACGTAGGCCCATGCCTTGCGCCCGCCGTCGCCGCCGACATTGACGACCTCGGCCGGCACCGCGAGCAGGCCGTTGGCCTCGATCGCCTTCAGCAAAGCCCGCGCCGACCGGTCGAGCCCGCCGCCCGGAGGGGTGCCGGCGACAATCTCGACCGTGCGGTCCGGCTTCCAGCTCATTGTTTGGCTGACGGCTCGAGGCCGCCGAGCACCTTGGTCCAGAGCGCCACTTCCTTGCGGACGTAATCGTCGAAATAGGCCGATCCGCGTTCCGCCGGCGGCACCACGGTGTAGCCGAGATCGGCGAAACGCTTGATCGTGTCGGGGTCTTCGAGCGCTGCACCGAGCGCCTTGTTGAGCTTGTCGATGATCGGGCGCGGCGTGCCTTTCGGCGCCGACAGGCCAAACCAGACCGAAAGCTTGAAAGCGGGCATGCCCGCTTCGGCGGTGGTCGGCACATCCGGCAGCATCGGCGAGCGGGCGTCGCTGGTCACCGCATAGGCTTTGATCGTGCCGTTCTTGACGTGCTGAACGATGTTGACGATCTGGTTGCAGCCAAAATCGACGTTGCCGGCAATGACGTCCTGCGTTGCCTGCGGCGTGCCGCGGTACGACACCACGGTCGGATGGACGCCCGCCAGCGAATGGAACACCGAACAGGCGAGATTGGAGATCGAGCCGACGCCTGCGTCGGCCTCGGTGACCTTCTGCTCGTTGGCGCGCAGATAAGCGATGAACTCCTGCAGCGTGGTTGCCGGGATCGCGCTTTTCGAGGTGACGACCATCGGCGAAAGATTGATGAGGCCGATACCGTCAAAATCGGACGGGTGATAGGGCGGGTTCTTGTAGAGATATTCGACGGCGGCGTGCGTCCCCGAGCCGGCGATGATGAGCTGGTAGCCATCGGGCGCAGCCTTGGCGACGCGGTTTGAGCCGATCGTGCCGCCGGCCCCACTCACGTTCTCGACGACGACCTGCTGGCCGAGCGCCTTGGACATTGGGCCGGCGATGAGCCGGGCTGTCGTATCGGAGGGACCACCCGCCGGGAATGGCGCCACCAGCGTGATGAACCGGCTTGGATACTCCTGGGCATCCGCGGTCCCGGTCCATCCGAGTGCCAGTGCCAGTCACGCATACGACGGTCGGCGCAATTCTGGTCATGTTGTTCTCCCCGAAGTGACCGACCTTACACCGTCAGGACGGGCGACGTGGCAGCGGGTTGGTGCGCACCGGCCATCCCGGCGCAACCCAGCGGCGAACTTCGAAAGTGCCTTGGCCCGAAGCCACGATGGACGTAGGTTTGCGACCGATCGGCCAGCAACTGGAACTGCAAACATGCTCTCGAACGTCTTCAACATCGTCGATGCGACAATCGCTGATATTCACGCTGCTTTCAAAGCCGGAAATCTTACCGTCAGACAACTCGTCCAGCTTTATCTCGACCGGATCGCTGCCTATGACAAGAAAGGCCCGGCGATCAACGCCCTCATCTCGATCAATCCCGGCGCGCTCGACGAAGCCGACGCGCTCGACAAGGCATTTGCAAAGTCGGGATTTGTCGGTCCGCTGCACGGCATCCCGGTCATCGTCAAGGATCAGGCCGATGTGAAGGGAATGCCGACCACTATGGGGTCGGCCCTGTTTGAGGGGCACATGCCCGACCGCGACGGCTTCACGGTCGCCAAGCTGAGAAAGGCCGGGGTAATTTTTCTCGCCAAGTCCACGCTCGGCGAGCTTGGCGCCGGCGATACGCACGGCTCGCTGTTCGGCTCGTCGCGCAATGTCTACGATCTGGAACGCACGACAGGCGGTTCCTCCGGCGGTTCGGGATCGAGCGTCTCGGCCAATTTCTGCGCCGCCGCGATCGGCCAGGAAGGCTTTGCCTCGATCCGAAGGCCGTCGATCTGGAACGGCATCTGCGGAATGCGCCCGACTGCCGGTCTGGTGAGCAGAAGCGGCGTCTATGCCGGCTGGCCGACTGTGAACGGCTCGCTCGGACCGATGGCGCGCACCGTCACCGACCTGGCGAAGGTGCTCGATTGCATGGTCGGCTACGATCCCGACGACCCGATTACCGCGCTTGGTGTCGGACACGCGCCCAACAGCTATGCCGACGGGCTCGATGAGGGCGCCTTGAAAGGCGCGCGCATCGGAATTCTGCGGCAGTCCATGGGCTTCCACAGCAAGCCCGAAGCGGCCGACTTCAAAAGCATCACCGAAGTGTTCGATGTCGCCGTGGCTGACATTCGGCGGGCCGGCGCCGAGGTCATCGACCCCATTACCATTCCCGATCTCGTCCCGCTGCTGGAAAAGCGGGCGCGTTCCAACGAGGCGGATGAGGAGGCGTTCAGCGAATATCTGGCGGGTAGCGCCAACGCGCCATTCGCAACGCGTCAGGAGGCCATGGCGTCACCGCAATTCTCCAAGATTTCGAAAGGTGCGCGCGAGCGGTGGGACAGGTCGAATTCATCGGACGAGCACTACGAATACCTGAAGGCGCGCGACCTCCTCATGATTCAATTCCATAAGGTGATGGCTGATCACCGGCTCGATGCCATCGTGCACAAGGCGGTCGAACACCCGCCGACGCTGATCAAGGATGGGATCAATCCACCCTATGTCGACCAGCTTGGCGCGCCGCACCTCAATACGTTTCTCGTGTTCGTTCCGTCGGTCGTGGTGCCGGCCGGATTCACACGGGACAATCTGCCGGCCGGCGTCACGTTTCTTGGCCGGCCGTACAACGACGCGGCGATGCTCCGGCTTGCCTATGCGTATGAGCAGGCAACCCACCACCGGCGGCCGCCGCGGACGACGCCGTAGCGGCGCTGCGAACAAACGCCGTCACACCGTCAGCACGTGGACGTGGCAGACTGGCTTCTTGCGCCAGCGCCGCGCAATCGCCGAGCGCACGGCGCGGCGGACCGCTTCCGCCACGGAATCCGGATCGCGGCGGCGCGGTTTCGGCAGGGATTCGAATGTGGACATGACGGCATCATAGGCGGCTTCGGCGAGCAACTCGCCGTCCGCGTCGGTCTCCGGGATGCCGGTGAGATCGACCTCGGGGTCTGCGGCCAGCTCGCCTTTGTCGGTCACAGCGAGCGCGACCGATATGACGCCTGAAAAACTCAGGCGGCGGCGGCCGGCGACCGTCTTCGCCTCGGCGTTGATCAGGATCGAGCCATCCTTGTAGAGACGGCCCGACGGAATTTCGTCGACAATGCCGGGCGGACCCGGAGCGATACGCACCAGATCGCCGTTGCGGCAGACGATGACGTTCGGCACGCCCGCGCGGCGGGCGAGGTTTGCATGCTCGGCAAGGTGCAAGGCCTCGCCGTGCGCCGGGATCAGGATTTGCGGCCGGGTCCAGCGGATCATGTCGGCCAGTTCGTCGCGCCGCGGATGGCCGGAGACGTGGACGAGGTGGGTGCGGTCGGTGATGACCTCGACGCCCTGCTCGACCAGCCCGTTGATCACCCGGTCGACTGCCTTTTCGTTGCCGGGAATGGCGCGGGTCGAGAAGATCACGCGGTCGCCTTTGCCGAGCGTCACTTCGGGATGCTGGTCCTCGGCGATGCGCGACAGTGCGGCGCGCGGCTCGCCCTGGCTGCCGGTGCACAGCGCCAGCACCTTGTTGGGCGGCAGATAGCCGTAGGCGTCCATGCTGCGGAAATCGGCGACGCCGTCGAGGTATCCGGTCTCGCGCGCGACCTGCGAGATGCGCTCCATCGCGCGACCGACCAGGACGACCTCGCGGTCATTGGCCCGCGCCGCTTGCGCCACCGCGCGCACGCGTCCGACATGCGAAGCGAATGTCGTTACGGCGACCCGCGCCGGCGCGGTGCGGATGAGTTCCGTCAGCGTCTTCACGACGTCGCTTTCCGACGGCGAGCGGCCCTCGCGCACAGCATTGGTGGAGTCGCCGATCAGCGCCAGCACGCCTTCATCGCCGAGCGCGGTGAGCTTTGCCTCGTCGGTCGGCGGGCCGAGAACCGGTGTCGGGTCGATCTTCCAGTCGCCGGTGTGCAGGACCGTGCCGGCCGCGGTGCGGATGATGAGTGCGTTCGATTCCGGGATCGAATGCGCGACATCGACAAGTTCGATGTCGAACGGCCCCACCGTAAAACGGCCGCGCAGCGGCACCACGTTGACTGGAATCTCTGTGGTGCCGGGCTCGCCCTTTTGCTTGGCTTCGAGCAATGCCGCCGTGAACGGCGTCGCGTAGACCGGAACCTTGAGGCGCGGCCACAGGTCCAGCATTGCGCCGAAATGATCCTCATGCGCATGGGTGAGGACGAGGCCGACGATGTTGCGGCGCTCTTCGACCAGATAGCGGATGTCCGGCAGGATGAGATCGACGCCGGGCAGATGCTCCTCCGCGGCGAACGACACGCCGCAATCGACGATCAGCCAGGAGCGCCGCCGCTCCTCGCCGAAACCATAGATCGAGAGGTTCATCCCGATCTCGCCGATGCCGCCGAGCGGCGCGAACACGAGCTCGTTGCGCCGCGGCCATCACGCCACCTCCCCGGCTGCGCCGATGCGGGCGTGCCCCTTCGCGGTGAGCGGAAATACGTCGCCTGCGGAAACCGTCTCCAGCGCGCCGTCGGGAAGCCGCAGCAGCAAGCGTCCGCGCTCATCAAGCGCCTCGAATTTTCCAGTCAGTTCGCGCCCAGGCAGCCGCACCAGCAAGTCGCCGCCGATGCCGACCGCGCGCTCCAGCCAGTCGGTGCGGATCGAGGGAAAGCCTGCGCCGCTTTGCCACTGCGCAAGCCGTCGCGCCATCGCGGCGGACAACCCGCCGAAGATCGTGTCAGGCGACGCGGAGACGCCTGCGGTGGCGAGATCGGTGGCGGGATATGACGTCCCGGCGGGATGATGCGCGCAATTGACGCCGATGCCGATCGCGACGGCATGCACCTGCCCGAAATTTTCGCTCTCGATCAAAATGCCAGCGAGTTTCGCGCCGTCGCACAGCACATCGTTTGGCCATTTCAGCGCAAGCCGCCAGCTCAGCGCAGCGGAGCAATCCATGATCGCGTCGTGAACGGCAAGCGCTGCGACAAACGATAATTCCGGTGCGCGATCGGGCGGTGCGGGATCGGAAAGAAGCAGCGTCGCGTAGAGATTGCCGGGCTCGGAAATCCACGTATTGCCGCGTCGGCCGCGGCCGGCGGTCTGGCGCTGTGCCGTGATCCAGAGCGGCCCGCGCTCGCCGGCTCGCGCGCGCGTCAATGCTTCGGCATTGGTGGAGGCAAGTGTCTCGCACTGGAGCAGGCGCGTCCCGGCCGCTAGAGCCGCTGGATCGAGCCGCATCAGAACAGCGATTTCGCCGCGGCCGTCGCGGCGACGACCAGCGGACCCGGATAAGCGAAGAACAGAAGATTGAACAGACCGCACACCGCCATGACCGCCTTGAGCTCATACGGCGTGCCGACGAAATCGGGCGCCGGTTCGTCGAAATACATGACCTTCACGATCAAAAGATAATAGTAGGCGCCGACCACGCTGGCGAGCACGCCGATGACGGCAAGCGCATAGAGGCCGGCCTTGATGGCGGCGAGGAAGACGTAGAATTTCGCGAAAAATCCCGCGAGCGGCGGCACGCCAGCCATCGAGAACAACAGCATCGCGAGAAAGAACGCCATCGCGGGGCGTGTGCGCGCGAGGCCGGCAAGATCGCTGATGTTTTCGACCATCCCCTCGGGACGCCGCATCGACAGGATGACGGCGAACACGCCGAGCGTCATGGTGAGGTAGATCGCCATGTAGACCAGCACGCCCTGAACGCCTTCGGCCGTTCCGGCCGCGAGCCCGATCAGCGCGAATCCCATGTGGCCGATCGAGGAATAGGCCATCAGCCGCTTGATGTTGCGCTGGCCGATGGCCGCAAAGGCGCCGAGCGCCATCGAGGCGATGGCGACGAAAACGAGGATCTGCTGCCATTGCGTCGCGATGCCGGGGAACGCAACGATCGCGGCGCGCACGAACATGGCAATGCCCGCGACCTTCGGTGCGGCAGCGAAGAATGCGGTGACCGGCGTCGGTGCGCCTTCGTAGACGTCCGGCGTCCACATATGGAACGGCACCGCGGACACCTTGAAGCAGAAGCCGGCGAACAGGAATACGAGGCCGAACGTGAGGCCGAGACCGCCCTGCCCGGCCGCCTGCGCGATGCCGGCAAAGTTCACCGTGCCCGTAAAGCCGTAAACCAGCGAAGCGCCGTAAAGCAGCATGCCGGACGACAGCGCGCCGAGCACGAAATACTTCAGGCCCGCCTCGGTCGAGCGCACGGAATCGCGATCGCTTGCCGCAACGACGTAAAGCGCAAGGCTCATCAGCTCAAGGCCGAGATAGAGCGCAATGAGATCGGCCGCTGAAATCAGCATCATCATGCCGAGCGTCGACAGCAGAATGAGGATGGAATACTCGAACTTCTGCTGCCTTTCGCGCGCGGCGTAGTCGACCGACATGATGATCGCCGTGGCCGAGCCAAGCAGGGCGAGGATTTTGAGGAATCGGGCAAAGCCGTCGACCACGAAGCTGCCGCCGAAGCCGACGAGCTTGTCCCCCGGCAGCATCACCACGATGACGCCGACGGCGATCAGCAATCCGATGGCCGCGCCATCGACGGTGCGCGCGCTGCTCTCGCCGCGATAGGCGCCGAACATCAACAGCGCCATGGCGCCGAGCCCGAGCACGATTTCCGGCAGCACCGGCAGCAGGTTGGGAAATTCAGCAGCCGCGTTCATGGCCTCACCTCGCCAGCGCCGCAGATTGCACCGCGGTCAGCGCGTGCTGATAGTTGTCGATGAGCGCACTGACCGAAACCGCCGACATGTCGAGCACCGGCTTGGGATAGACGCCGAATACGATGGTCAGGATCACGAGCGGCGCCAGGATCGCAATTTCGCGCCAGCCGATATCGCGGATGTGCAACAGGCTCGGCTTCTCCAGCTTGCCGAAGATCACCTTGCGATAGAGCCACAGCGCGTAGGCGGCGGACAGGATCACGCCAAACGTTGCCAGGGTCGCGACCCAGGTATTGACCTTGAAGGTTCCGATCAGGCTCAGGAATTCACCGACAAAGCCTGAAGTCCCCGGCAGCCCGACATTGGCAAGCGTGAACACCAGAAACACCACGGCGTAGAGCGGCATGCGATTGACGAGCCCGCCATAGGCCGCGATCTCGCGCGTGTGCATGCGGTCGTAGACGACGCCGACGCACAGGAACAGCGCCGCCGAGACGATGCCGTGCGAGATCATCTGGAAAATGCCGCCGCCGACGCCCTGCACGGTCACCGCGAAAATGCCCATCGTGACGAAGCCCATGTGGGCGACCGATGAATAGGCAATGAGCTTCTTCATGTCCTCCTGCATCAGCGCGACCAGCGAGGTGTAGATGATGGCGACGACCGAAAGCGCAAAGATCAGCGGTGCAAGCTCCTGCGTCGCGTGCGGGAACATCGGCAGCGAGAAGCGCAGGAAGCCGTAGCCGCCCATCTTCAGCAGGATCGCCGCGAGGATGACGGAGCCCGCGGTCGGCGCCTCGACGTGTGCGTCGGGCAGCCAGGTGTGCACCGGCCACATCGGCATCTTCACTGCGAACGAGGCAAGGAAGGCGAGCCACGCCCAGGTCTGCAGCGTGCGCGGAAAGGCGTGGTGCATCAGCGCCGGAATGTCGGTGGTGCCGGCGTCCCAGTACATCGCCATGATGGCGAGCAGCATCAGAACCGAACCGAGCAGCGTGTAGAGAAAGAACTTGAAGCTCGCATAGACGCGGCGCGGGCCGCCCCACACGCCGATGATCAGGAACATCGGAATGAGGCCGCCCTCGAAGAACAGATAGAACAGCACCAGATCGAGCGCGCAGAAGGTGCCTATCATCAGCGTTTCGAGCACCAGGAACGCGATCATGTATTCCTTGACGCGGACCTGGATCGCCTCCCAGCTCGCCAGGATGCAGATCGGCATCAGCGCGGTGGTGAGGATCACGAACGGCAGCGAGATGCCGTCGACGCCCATGTAATAGGTGATGGCGCCGCCGAGCCACGGCCGCTTCTCGACGAACTGGAATTCGGCCGAACCGATGTCGAAGCGCCAGACCAGGATCAGCGAGACCGCGAACGTGATCAGCGTCGTCCACATCGCCACCCAGCGGGCATTGCGCATGCCTGCCGCGTCGTCGCGCAGCAGCATGATGAAGACCGCGCCCGCGATCGGCAGGAAGGTGACGACGGAGAGGATCGGCCAGCTCGCCATCAGTGCGCCCCCGCGAACATGAACCAGGTGATGAACGCGGCGACGCCGATCAGCATCGCAAAGGCGTAATGGTAGAGATATCCGGTCTGCAGCCGCACCACGTTGCGCGTGACGTCGAGCACCCAGGCGGAGACGCCGTCCGGCCCGAAGCCGTCGATCAGCCAGCCGTCGCCGCCCTTCCAAAGCAGCCGTCCGAGCCACATCGCCGGGCGCACAAAAAGGAAATCGTAGATTTCGTCGAAGTACCACTTGTTGAGCAGGAAGCGATAAAGCAGCGGCTGCTGGCGCGCGAGCTCGACCGGCATGTCGGGGCGGCGGATATAGAACTGCCACGCGATCAGGAAACCGATCACCATCATGATCGTCGGCAGGAACGAGACCGTAAACGGCACACGTTCCATGTCTTCGAGAATGGTGTTGCCCTGTGCGAACTTGAGCGACTCGCGGAAGAATTCAGCGACGCCCTGTCCGGTGAACAGATCCTTGAACGGCAAACCCGCGGCGATCGATCCAAACGCGAGCACGGCCAGCGGCACCAGCATTACCTTCGGACTCTCGTGTGCGGCGTCGTAATGATGCCGGTCGTGCGGCTCGCCGTGGAATGTCTTGAAGATAAGCCGCCAGGAATAGAACGACGTCAGCGCGGCGGCGAACACCGTCATGACGAATGCGTAGGTCGCCATCGAATTCTTTCCGGCGAACGCGGCCTCGATGATGGCGTCCTTGGAGAAATAGCCGCCGGTCAGCGGAAAGCCGGTGAGCGCCAGCGTGCCGATCACCATCACCGCATAGGTGAACGGAATTTTGCGCCACAGCCCGCCCATGTTGCGGATGTCCTGCTCGTGGTGCATCGCCAGGATCACAGAGCCGGAGCCGAGGAACAGCAACGCCTTGAAGAAAGCGTGCGTGAACAGGTGGAACATACCGACCGAATAGGCGCCGACGCCCATCGCCACGAACATGTAGCCGAGCTGCGAACAGGTCGAATAGGCGATGATCCGCTTGATGTCGTTCTGCACGAGGCCGACAGTTGCGGCGAAGAACGCCGTGGTCGCACCGATGAAGGTTACAAAAGTCTGCGCGTCGGGCGACAGCTCGAACAAAGGCGACAGCCGCGCCACCATGAACACGCCCGCGGTCACCATGGTGGCGGCGTGAATGAGCGCCGAGACTGGGGTCGGCCCCTCCATCGCGTCCGGCAGCCAGGTGTGCAGCAGGAATTGCGCCGACTTGCCCATCGCGCCCATGAACAGCAGCAGGCAGATCAGGGTCAGCGCATCGACGTCCCAGTTGAGGAAGTGAATGCTCTTGCCGACCAGCGCGGGCGCCTGCGCGAAGATGGTGTCGAGGTCGATCGAGCCGATCATCAGGAAGACGGCGAAGATGCCGAGCGCAAAGCCGAAATCGCCGACCCGGTTGACGATGAAGGCCTTGATCGCCGCGGCGTTCGCCTCCGGCTTGTGGAACCAGAAGCCGATCAGCAGGTAGCTCGCGAGCCCGACGCCTTCCCAGCCGAAAAACAATTGCGCAAGATTGTCGGCCGTCACCAGCATCAGCATGGCGAAGGTGAAGAACGAGAGGTAGCAGAAGAACCGCGGCTTGTAGGGGTCTTCCTCCATGTAGCCGACGGAATAGAGGTGGACGAGGCCGGACACGGTGGTGACGACGACGAGCATCACGGCGGTCAGCGTGTCGATGCGCAGCGCCCAGTCGACCTTGAGATTTCCCGAGGTGATGAAATTGAATACGGCGACGCGCGTGTCGTGGCCGCCGAAGCCGACATCGAAGAACGCGATCCACGACAGCACGCAACTGAACATGAGCAGCGTTGTGGTGACGATTTCGGCGGCGCGCGATCCTTCCGCGGGCGGCTCGGCCTCGTGCGTTTCCTCATGCGAGGGATGGATTACCGCGTGCTCGTCCTGCGGCGACGGTGCGCCGTGAGGACGGTCTTCCGGCACCGGCGGCGCAGCGTGGTCCGCCGAGCCGGCCATCGGGTTTGCGCCCGGATGCCGGTTATGTGCCCCGATCATCGCGATCAGGCCAGCGACGACGGCGCCGAGCAGCGGCATGAAAACGATCGCCAAGTACATGCCGCTAGCCCTTCATCAGATTGATGTCTTCAACCGCAATCGAGCCGCGATTGCGGTAATAGGCGACGAGGATGGCGAGGCCGATCGCCGCCTCCGCGGCCGCCACGGTGAGCACGATCAGCGCGTAGACCTGGCCGACGATGTCGCCGAGGAAGGTCGAGAACGCCACAAGATTGATGTTGACGGCAAGCAGGATCAGCTCAACCGACATCAGGATGACAATGACGTTTTTGCGGTTGAGAAAGATGCCGAAAATCCCGAGCGTGAACAGGATCGCCGCAACAAAAAGATAGTGGCCGAGCCCAATGGTCATACCTAGAGCCCCTGCCCCGGCTTCACCTGCACGATTTCGATCGCGCTTGCCCTTGTGCGAGCGACCTGGTCGGGAATGCTTTGACGCCTCACCTGCGGCTTGTGGCGCAGCGTCAATACGATCGCGCCGATCATGGCGACGAGGAGCACGAGGCCGGCCGCCTGGAAGAAGTAGACGTAGCGGGTATAGAGCACGAGCCCGAGCGCCTCGGTGTTGGTGATGCCCTCGGTGGTCGGGATCGGCGCGGTGATGGCCCTCGTCACACCGGGCCCAACCGTCCAACCGCCGACGACGAGCAGCAATTCCGCCAGCAGCACGATGCCGACCAAAGCGCCAATCGGCAGATAGCTGAGAAAACCCTGCCGCAGCTCGGCGAAGTCGACATCGAGCATCATCACCACGAACAGGAACAGCACGGCGACCGCACCGACATAGACCACGATCAGAATCATCGCCAGAAACTCCGCGCCCATCAGCACGAACAGCCCGGCGGCGTTGACGAAGGTGAGAATCAGAAACAACACCGAGTGCACGGGGTTTTTCGCCGCGATCACCATGAAGGCGGAGGCGATGCAGATGCCGGCGAAGAGATAAAAGAAAAGAGCAGCGATGATCATTGCAAATTCATCTCAGCGGTATGGCGCGTCGAGCGCGAGGTTCTTGGCGATCTCGCGCTCCCAGCGGTCGCCGTTCGCGAGCAGGCGCTCCTTGTCGTAGTAAAGCTCCTCCCGTGTCTCCGTCGCGAATTCGAAATTCGGGCCTTCGACGATGGCGTCGACCGGGCAGGCTTCCTGGCACAGCCCGCAATAGATGCATTTGACCATGTCGATGTCGTAGCGCGTGGTGCGGCGTGTGCCGTCGTTCCTGCGCGGCCCGGCTTCGATGGTGATCGCCTGCGCCGGGCAGATCGCCTCGCACAGCTTGCAGGCGATGCAGCGCTCTTCGCCGTTGGGATAGCGCCGAAGCGCATGCTCGCCGCGAAAGCGGGGCGAGATCGGCCCCTTCTCGAACGGATAGTTGAGCGTCGCTTTTGGTTTGAAGAAATAGCGCATCGACAGCAGAAACGCTTGCGCAAACTCCTTCAAAAATATCGAGCGGGCGGCCTGATCGAGTCTCATGATGCTCTCCCGCGACCTAGAACTGAGGACCAGTATGCGCCGCGATGCCGAGCGCGTGGCCAAGCGCCTCGCCAACCCAGTAGCCGATCACCGCACAAATCGCGATGTCGATGGCGAGGATGCCCCGGCGCATCGCCGAACGTCTGCGCGCGAAGGCCGCGCGCTCCTGCGCAGTCTTCGGGCTTTCGAGCGTGCGCAGTTGCTTCTCGATCAGCCCCAGCGCCGCCACATAGATAATGACGCCGATCACCGTCCCTGCGAGGGCGCCGAGCCAGCCGGCCCACGGGATGCTCATGCTGCGCTCCAGTCATTTCGGCGCCAGCCCCGAATATTGCAACACGCCCGCGACGATCGCGACCATGGCGAGTGAGATCGGCAGGAACACCTTCCAACCCAATCGCATCAACTGGTCGTAGCGATAGCGCGGCACGAAGGCCTTCACCAATGCAAACATGAAGAACACCGCGAACGCCTTGAGCACGAACCAGATCACCCCTGGTATCCATGTGAACGGCGGCAATGCGAGCGGCGGCAGCCACCCGCCGAGGAACAGGATCGTACACATGGCGCACATCGTTCCGATGGCGACGTATTCGCCGAGCATGAACATCATGTAGGGCGTCGAGCCGTATTCGACCATGAAGCCGGCAACCAGTTCGGATTCGGCCTCGACCAGATCAAACGGAGGCCGGTTGGTCTCAGCAAGGGCCGAGATGAAGAAGATGATGAACATCGGAAATAAAGGCAGCCAATACCAGTTCAGGAACGACAGCCACGGCAGGCCGATCAGCGTTGCCAGACCGCGATCGTCCTGCGCATCGACAATGTCGCTGAGGTTGAGCGAGCCGACGCACAGCAGCACGGTGATGATGACGAAGCCGATCGAGACTTCGTACGACACCATCTGCGCCGCCGAACGCAGCGCCGCCAGAAACGGATATTTCGAGTTCGACGCCCAGCCGGCCATGATCATGCCGTAGACGCCAAGCGAAGAGATGGCGAAGATATAAAGCACGCCGACGTTGATGTCGGAGATCACCCAGCCGGAATCGACAGGAATCACGGCCCACGCCGCGAGCGCCAAAGTACAGGTGACGAGCGGCGCCAGCAGGAACACACCCTTGTTGGCGCCCGCTGGAATGATCGGCTCCTTGAACACGAATTTCAGCAGATCGGCAAACGATTGCAGCAGCCCCCATGGCCCGACCACATTCGGGCCGCGCCGCAGTTGCACGGCCGCCCAGACCTTGCGGTCGGCGAGCAGCACATAGGCGATGGCAACGAGCAGGATGACGAGCAGCATCAGGCTCTCGGCGACGATCACGATCAGCGGCCAGATGTAGTCGCTCCAGAATTCGGCCATCAGCATTCACTCCGCCGCCGTCATGGCCGAACGGCCTTCGGCGAGCGCCGAACACTCGGCCATCACCGCCGAGGCGCGCGCGATCGGATTGGTCAGATAGAAATCCTCGATGCTCGAACGGAACGGTCCCTTTTCGGCCGTGCCGCCGAGCGCGGCGAGCTTGCGCAGGTCGCCCGGATCGGCCGGTGCAATCTGGTCGATGCGCATGAGATGCGGATGGGCCTGGTACATCGCCTTGCGCAGTTGCGCGAGCGAGTTGTACGGCAGCCGCTTGCCAACCACATCGGAGAGCGCGCGGATGATCGCCCAGTCCTCGCGTGCGTCGCCGGGCGGGAACGAGGCGCGGTTCGCCATCTGCGTGCGGCCTTCGGTATTGACGAAAATGCCGGACTTTTCCGGGTAGGCGGCGCCCGGCAGCACGACATCCGCACGCAGCGCGCCGCGGTCGCCGTGGGTGCCGATGTAGACCACGAAGGCGCCCGGCGCGACGTCGATCTCGTCCGCGCCAAGCAGAAACAGCAAATCGAGCGTGCCGAACGCCGCCATCTGGCCCGCATTCAGTCCGCCCTGCCCCGGCACAAAGCCGACATCGAGCGCGCCAACGCGGGATGCCACGCTGTGCAGGACTGAAAAGCCGTTCCAGCCGTCTTTGACGGCGCCAAGATCAATCGCCGCTTTGGCAGCGAGTGTCGCGATCGCCGCGCCATCCGCGCGCGCCAGGGCGTCGGCGCCGAGCAGCACGAGGGGATGCGCGGCCTGTCGCATCACGTCGGCGAAGGCATGGCGGCTCACATCGCCCAATGTTTCCGGACCGGCACCGAGATAATCATAGGTGTAGGTCAGGTCCGCCTTCTGACCGATCAGCCCGATCGGGAACTTGCCGGCCCGCCAGCGCTTGCGGATGCGGGCATTGAGCACGGCTGCTTCCTTGCGCGGGTTGGCGCCGACGATCAGCAGCGCGTCGGCCTGTTCGATGCCGGCGATGGTGGCGTTGAACAGGTAGCTGGCGCGGCCCCATTTTGGATCGATGACGGAGCCATCCTGCCGGCAATCGAGATTGGTCACGTTGAGCCGGGTCAATAAATCCTTGAGCGCGAAAATCTCCTCGACAGCGGCGAGATCGCCAACGATCGCACCGACGCGGCCGGGCTTGGCGCGCCCGATCTTGGCGGCGATGGCGGCAAAGGCCTCATTCCATGTCGCCGGGCGCAGCCTGCCGTTTTCGCGCAGATAAGGTTGATCGAGCCGTTGCGTCCGCAGCCCATCGACGACGTGGCGTGTCTTGTCGGAGATCCATTCCTCGTTGATGGCGTCGTTGGTGCGCGGCAGGATGCGCATGACCTCGCGGCCGCGCGTATCGATACGGATGGCGGAGCCGAGCGCGTCCATGACGTCGATCGATTCCGTCTTGTCGAGCTCCCATGAGCGCGCCGCGAAGGCGTAGGGCTTCGACGTCAGCGCGCCGACCGGGCAGAGATCGACGATGTTGCCCTGCAGCTCGGACACCATCGCCTCTTCGAGATAGGAGGTGATCTCCATGTCCTCGCCGCGCCCGATGGCGCCGAGCTCAGGCACGCCGGCGACCTCGGTCGCGAACCGGATGCAGCGCGTGCACTGGATGCAGCGGTTCATCACCGTCTTGACCAGCGCGCCGATATATTTGTCCTCGACCGCGCGTTTGTTCTCGCGATAACGGCTGGAATCGGCGCCGTAGGCCATGGCCTGGTCCTGCAGGTCGCATTCGCCGCCCTGGTCGCAGATCGGGCAATCGAGCGGGTGATTGATCAGCAGGAATTCCATCACGCCCTCGCGCGCCTTGCGCGCCATCGGCGATCGGGTGTTGATGATTTTCGGCGAGCCGTCCTTGTTCGGCGGCAAATCCTTCACGCCCATCGCGCAGGACGCCTGCGGCTTCGGCATGCCGGCGACTTCGATCAGGCACATGCGGCAATTGCCGGCGATCGAGAGCCGTTCGTGGAAGCAGAACCGCGGGATTTCGCCGCCCGCAGCTTCGACCGCCTGGAGCAGCGTGTACTCCGGCGGGACGTCGACCTCTTTGCCGTCGACGATGATCTTGGTCATGGCTTGCCGGCCTCGCGCGATGCCTGCCGCTCTTGCCATGCAGCCAGAAGGTCGGTGACCTCAACTCCGTCGATCGTCATGCCTTGCAGGCGACTGTTGACGATCGAAGCGCCGGCGAGATTGGCCTTGTCGACGCGCATGCCTGAGAGATTGACGTTATGAACGGTCCAGCCGGACATGTTCAGATCGTCGAATGCGCATCCCGCCAAATTGATGTTGTGGTACTTCCCGCCTGACATGTTGACGTTCTCGTAGGTGCAGCCGGAGATTCACGTCGTCGAACAGCGAGCCGGATAGATCGCTGTTGTTGACCGACATTCGATGCTTCTCGCCTTTGATATTCATGTCACTCACTCCGCCGCGACCGGGATTGGATCGGGTTGCGGATTCGCGGTGTATTCATCGATCCGCCGCTCGATCTCCGGCCGGAAGTGCCGCAGCAGGCCCTGCACCGGCCAGGCCGCGCCGTCGCCGAAGGCGCAGATGGTGTGGCCTTCGATCTGGGTCGTGACCTCCATCAGCATGTCGATCTCGCGCCGCGTCGCGTGACCGACCGCCATGCGCTCGAGCACGCGCCACATCCAGCCCATGCCCTCGCGGCACGGCGTGCACTGGCCGCAGCTCTCGTGCTTGTAGAAATACGAGATGCGCGCCATCGCCTTGACGATGTCGGTCGACTTGTCCATCACGATCACGGCGGCGGTGCCGAGCGAGGATTTCTTGTCGCGGCAGCCGTCGAAATCCATCAGCAGCGTGTCGGCCTGATCCTTGCCTGCAGGCACGAGCGGCATCGACGAGCCGCCCGGGATGACGGCAGAGCAAATTGTCCCAGCCGCCGCGCACGCCGCCGGCATGCGTCTCGATCAATTCGCGCAGCGGGATGCCCATCGCCTCTTCGACATTGCATGGCCGCAGAACGTGGCCGGAAATGCAATAAAGTTTTGTGCCGGTGTTGTTCTGGCGGCCGATGCCGGCGAACCAGGCGGCGCCGCGGCGCATGATGTCGGGCACCTGCGCAATCGTCTCGACATTGTTGACCGTCGTCGGGCAGCCGTAGAGGCCCATATTCGCCGGGAATGGCGGCTTGAGCCGCGGCATGCCCTTCTTGCCTTCGAGGCTTTCGAGCAGCGCCGTCTCTTCGCCGCAGATGTAGGCGCCGGCGCCGTGATGCACGATGAGATCGAAGTCGTAGCCGTGAATATTGCCCTTGCCGATCAGCTTGGCGTCGTAGGCCTGCTGCACGGCGGCTTCGAGGTTTTCGCGCTCGCGAATGAATTCGCCGCGCACGTAGATGTAACCGGTGCTCACGCCCATGGCGCATGCGGCGATCAGGCAGCCCTCGATAAGCAGATGCGGATCGTGCCGCATCACCTCGCGGTCCTTACAGGTGCCCGGCTCCGACTCGTCGGCGTTGATGACGAGATAGCTCGGCCGGCCATCCGACTGCTTCGGCATGAACGACCATTTCAGCCCGGTCGGGAATCCCGCTCCGCCGCGCCCGCGCTGGCCTGAGGCTTTCACCTCGTTGACGATGGCGTCACGGCCTTTTTCCAGAATTGCCTTGGTGCCGTCCCAGGCGCCGCGCGCCCGCGCGCCCTCGAGGCCCCAATCGCCCTGACCGTAGAGATTGCGAAAGATGCGGTCTTTGTCGGCGAGCATCGGTCAGGCCTTCGTCGTGAGTGTCGTCTGCCCGCCAATCGGGGCCGACAATTGGCGGTCGATCTGCGGACCGGGCTTGGGTGACTTCCCGGCGGACAGATCGTTGAGAATTCGGGTGAACGTCTCCGGCGTGAGGTCCTCGTAGTAATCGGCATTGATCTGCACCATCGGCGCGTTGACGCAAGCGCCAAGGCACTCGACTTCGATCCAGGAAAACTTGCCGTCGGCCGAAACGTGACTTTCCTCGCCGATCATGCGCTTGCAGACCTTCTTCAAGTCCTCCGACCCGCGCAGCATGCACGGCGTGGTGCCGCAAAGCTGAACATAGAATTTGCCGACCGGCGCGAGGTTGAACATCGTGTAGAACGTCGCGACCTCGAGCACGCGGATCTTCGCCATGCCAAGCAAGTCGGCGACCGCCTCGATCGCCTTCTGCGGCAGCCAGCCGGCTTGTTCCTGCGCCCGCCACAGGATCGGGATCACCGCCGAGGCCTGCCGCCCGGGCGGATACTTGGCGATGCGGTCCTTGGCCCAGGCCAAATTCTCCGCCGTGAAGGCGAAAGTCGGCGGCTGATTTTCGGCGAGGCGGCGGACGGACACGATAGCCTCACCGAACCGGTTTGCAGTATTGCGTTGCGATGCTCATCGATCGACCTCCCCGAAAACGATGTCGATGCTGCCAAGGATGGCCGAAACGTCCGCGAGCATGTGTCCGCGGCAGAGAAAGTCCATCGCCGACAGATGCGCGAATCCCGGCGCGCGAATCTTGCACTTGTATGGCTTGTTGGTGCCGTCGGCGATGAGATAGACGCCGAACTCGCCCTTGGGCGCCTCGACGGCGGCGTAAACCTCGCCGGCCGGCACATGATAGCCCTCGGTGTAGAGCTTGAAGTGATGGATGAGCGCTTCCATCGAGCGCTTCATCTCGCCGCGCCGGGGCGGCACGATCTTGTTGTCGTCGATCACGACCGGGCCCTGCCCTTCGGCCATGCGCAGCTTTTCGATGCACTGCTTCATGATGCGCACGGACTGGCGCATCTCTTCCATGCGGATGCAGTAGCGGTCGTAGCAGTCGCCGTTCTTGCCGATCGGGATGTCGAAATCGAACTCGGAGTAGCATTCGTAGGGCTGCGCCTTGCGCAAATCCCAGGCCGCGCCCGAGCCGCGCACCATGACGCCGGAAAAACCCCATTTCCAGGCATCTTCGAGACTAACGACGCCGATATTGACGTTGCGCTGCTTGAAGATGCGATTTTCGGTTAGCAGCTCTTCGAGATCGTCGCACACCTTGAGGAACGGGTCGCAGAACGCCCAGATGTCGTCGATGAGTTTCGGCGGCAAATCCTGGTGCACGCCGCCGACGCGGAAATAAGCCGCGTGCATGCGCGAGCCCGACGCGCGCTCGTAGAACACCATCAGCTTCTCGCGCTCCTCGAAACCCCACAGCGGCGGGGTGAGCGCGCCGACATCCATGGCTTGTGTCGTGACGTTGAGAAGATGCGACAGCAGCCGCCCGATCTCGCAATAGAGCACGCGAATGAGCTGCGCACGCTTGGGAATGGCGATGCCGAGAAGTTTTTCGGCCGCGAGACAAAAGGCGTGTTCCTGGTTCATCGGCGCGACGTAGTCGAGCCGGTCGAAATACGGAATCGCCTGGAGATAGGTCTTTGCTTCGATCAGCTTTTCGGTGCCGCGATGGAGCAGTCCGATATGCGGATCGACGCGCTCCACCACCTCGCCGTCGAGTTCGAGCACAAGGCGCAGCACGCCATGCGCCGCCGGGTGCTGCGGCCCGAAGTTGATGGTGAAATTGCGCAGTCCGGCTTCGGCCATCATGCCACCTGCGCCACGTTCGCAGCCTTCGCCTTCGCGGCGACGCGCGCGTTGAACTTGTCCCACGCCACCACGAAGCGGTCGTGACGGCCTTCGCCGATGAGGTCCATGCCGTCGTGGGCCTTGACCTTGAAGCTGATCTTCTGCCCGGCAACCTGCGTGCATTCGACATCGACCGTGACCGTCATGCCGGGCGGCGTCGCGGCCAGATGGCTGACATCGACATGCACGCCGACGCTGCCTTCGCCGTCATCGAGGTGCTGCGCGAGGAGTTCGGTGCAGGCCCATTCCATCAGAACGATCATGAAGCCGGTGGCGAACACTTTTGGCATCGCGGCAATCTGCGGCGATTCCGGAAAGGTGTGCGGCACCGTCTTGTTCTCCGGCACTGTGTAGACGAGACGATGGGTCAGGCCGGGCTTCAGGGTCGCCTTCATGTCGATCCCTTGTCGCCGCCGGCTTTCTCGTCGCCGGGCAATGGATAGTTCGGGCCCTCCCAGGGCGAGAGGAAATCGAAGTTGCGGAATTCCTGCGCCAGCCGCACCGGGTCGTAGACGACGCGCTTGAGTTCGTCGTCGTAGCGCACCTCGACGAAGCCGGTGAGCGGAAAATCCTTACGTAACGGATGGCCGTCAAAGCCGTAATCCGTGAGAATCCGCCGCATGTCCGGATGACCGGTGAACAGCACGCCGTAAAGGTCATAGGTCTCGCGCTCGAACCAGTCCGCGCCCGGGAACACGTCGATGATCGAAGGCACCGGGCTCGTCTCGTCGGTCTCGACCTTCACGCGCACGCGCGCGTTCTGCTTCGGCGACAGCAGGTGATAGACAACGTCGAAACGCCGTTCCCTGCTCGGCCAATCGACCGCGGTCACATCGATAAAACTCCAGAATTGGCAGCGCGGGTCGTCGCGCAGGAATTGCATCACCGCGACGATGTCGACGGCCTTCGCCGTGACCGTCAGCTCATGGTTCGCGATCGCATGGCCGGTCACTGCGCCGGCAAGCGCGCCCGCGATCGTCTGGCCGAGCGTTTCGAGCTTGTCATCCATAGTTCAGAACTTGCATCATTCAGCGCTCGATCGTACCGACGCGGCGGATTTTCTTCTGCAGCAGCAGCACGCCATAGAGCAGCGCCTCGGCGGTCGGCGGACAGCCGGGTACGTAAATGTCGACCGGCACGATACGGTCGCAGCCGCGCACGACAGAATATGAATAGTGGTAGTAGCCGCCGCCGTTGGCGCAGGAGCCCATCGAGATGACATAACGCGGCTCCGGCATCTGGTCGTAGACCTTGCGTAGCGCGGGCGCCATCTTGTTGGTCAGCGTGCCGGCGACGATCATGACGTCAGACTGGCGTGGCGAGGCGCGCGGCGCAAAGCCGAAACGCTCGGCGTCGTAGCGCGGCATCGACATCTGCATCATCTCGACGGCGCAGCAGGCGAGGCCGAACGTCATCCACATCAGCGAGCCGGTGCGCGCCCAGATGATGAGGTCGTCGGCGGCGGTGACCAGAAAGCCTTTGTCGGAAAGCTCGTTGTTGAGTCCGGCATAGAACGGATCGTTCGCGCCTACCGGCTTACCGGTGCGCGGGTCAATAATGCCTTTCGGCGCAGTGGCGATTGCAGGTTCGCTCATTGCCATTCGAGCGCTCCCTTCTTCCACTCATAGATAAACCCGATGGTCAGCACCGCAAGGAATACCATCATCGACCAGTAGCCGTAGAGGCCGAGTTCGCCGTATGCGACCGCCCACGGAAACAGGAAGCTCACTTCGAGATCGAAGATGATGAACAGGATGGCGACGAGATAGAATCGAACGTCGAACTTCATGCGTGCATCGTCGAATGCATTGAAGCCGCATTCGTAGGCGGAGAGTTTCTCCGGGTCGGGCTGCCTGTAGGCGATCAGGAATGGCGCAACCAGCAGCGCCAAGCCAAGTCCGGCTGCAACCGCGATGAAGATGACGAGCGGCAGGTAGTCCAACAGCAACTGGTTCATCGGGAACCCTCTCGCCGGCAGGCGGCAATCGCGGACAAAACGACTCCTCCGGCACAGAATCGCGCCAGCGACACGTGGGCCCGGCGAACCACGGACCCCCGCGCTGATTTGCCCCAGAAATCTTAGCGGATTCGCGCCGCAAGCAAGAACTTTCGGACCCTTAGCGCAGTGCACAAAGGGTGGCAAGGCGGGCCTGTGCGTTGACGGTGCGCGCCAAGCCGGTACTACGATTATGAACGATAAGGGGCGCGGGAGCGACGCATGACAATACGGCAAGGATGGCGACTGTTCATCCACGCGACTGAGAATAGTGGCAGCACTTGCGGCAATTGTTCCAGGCCGTCGTGGCGCCGGCCGCGGCCCAATCCTTCCCCCAACGCCCGATCAAGCTTGTGGTGCCATTCGGCGCCGGCGGTCCGCCGGACGTGGCCGCACGCATCATCGGCAGCTATCTGACAGCGCACCTCGGCTGCCATTGTGGTCGAAAATCATCCCGGCGCCGGCGGCACTGTGGCCTCCAAGTCAGTCGCCACGTCCCCGCCCGATGGCTACACCCTGCTGCTGGCGACGTCCGGATCGCTTTCGATCAGTGCCCAGCTTTACAAGAATGCCGGGTACGATCCGGTGAAGAGCTTTGCCGCGATCTCCCTGATTTCCACCACGCCGCTTGTGGTGGCGGTCAATTCGGAAGTTCCGGTCCATTCCATCGCCGAGTTGATCGCCTACGCCAAGGCCAATCCCGGCAAGCTCAATTACGGTGCGACGATCGGCACGCCGCCG
Organism: uncultured Alphaproteobacteria bacterium; assembly: GCA_963730645.1. GTDB lineage: Bacteria > Pseudomonadota > Alphaproteobacteria > Rhizobiales > Xanthobacteraceae > BOG-931. Next base: position 733,012 of record CAVSSN010000002.1, read on the forward strand.
CATATGTCGGGCGAAATGTTCAAGGTCCTCACTGGAAGCAAGATCGAATTCGTTCCTTACAAGACCGCGTCGCAGGCTTCGAGCGATGTCCTTGCCGGACAAATTCAGATGACCTTCGAAGGCACCACCGGAATCAAGCCGTTCATCGAGTCCGGCAAGGTCAGGCCGTTGGCCGTGACCAGCCCGCAACGGCTGCCGGAATATCCGGACGTTCCGACCATGCTGGAACTCGGCATCAAAGGCATGCCGCCGGATGCCTGGCAGGGCATCGTGGCGCCGGCCGGCACGCCGGCGGCCGTCATCGCCAAGCTCAACAGCGTCATCAACCAAGGTCTCAGTGATGCCGACCTGAAGGGCAAGATCACCAAGCTCGGCGGGGCGCCGAAGCTGACAACGCCGGGCGAATTCGCAGCCTTCATCGCCAGTCAGAAGCGCGACTGGGGCAAGGTCATTGTCGCAACCGGCGTGAAGATCGAGTAATTTCACTGAGCGTTGAATTTGACCGAATCGAATTGTCATGGCCGGGCCTTTCCCGCCCGTTCATGTCCCTGATGGGCCGGTCGGCTCGATTCCCAATATCCACGCGCTACCGGCTGGGCTTCGACCGCAGTTCCGGGCTAGGCTGAAGTAAAATTGGCGGACGCGGGAGCAACCATGCAACGCAAGGTCATGATTTCGTGTGCGCTGACCGGCTCGGCGGATACGGCCGGCCGCAGCGCCGCGGTGCCGGTCACTCCGGCAGAGATCGCGCAATCAGGCATCGATGCCGCCAAGGCCGGCGCTGCCATCGTCCACATCCATGTGCGCGACCCGCAGACCAAGCGCGCCAGCATGGAATTCTCGCTCTACCGCGAGGTCGTCGACCGCATAAGGTCAAGCGGTACCGATGTCATCATCAATCTGACGACGGGCCCGGGCGCGCGGTTCGTGCCGGGCGACGACGATCCGCTCACGCCCGGCCCCGGCACGACGTTCAAGCGGCCGGAGGAGCGCGTGCGTCACGTCGTCGAGATCAAGCCGGAGATCTGCAGCCTCGACATGGGCAGCCTCAACATGGGCCCGGGCGTGTTCGTCAACACGCCGAAGCATCTGGAAACCATGGCGAAGGCGATCGGCGAAGCCGGCATCGTGCCCGAGCTCGAGGTGTTCGAGACCGGCCATCTGCTGCTCGCCAAGAAGATGATCGAGACCGGCGTGCTCAAGCCGCCCGGCATGTTCCAGATCTGCCTCGGCATATCGTGGGGCCAGCCGGCGACGCCGGAGGCGATGACCTACATGCGCAATCTGCTGCCGAAGGATTCGCCATGGTTTGCCTTCGGCATTTCGCTCTATCAGTTTCCTATGGTTGCGCAGGCCGTGCTGCTCGGCGGCCACCCACGCGTCGGGCTTGAGGACAACCTCTACCTCGAACGCGGCAAGCTCGCGCCCAGCAACGCGGCGCTGGTGGAGAAGGCGGCGAAGATTGTCGAAGTGCTCGGCGACATCGTCGCCACGCCCGCGGAAGCGCGGCAGATGCTCGGCACACGCGGCGCCAACGGCTCGAACGCCTGACGTGGCGGCCGATTTAACAACCGCGGGCGCCATAGCCGTTCCCCTGAGGCGGAGCGCGCCCATCGGACTCGAGCGGATCGTGATGGGCGGCGCTATTGTGGCGCTGATTGTCCTCGTGGTGCTGCCGGTCGGCTCATTGTTTCTCGGCAGCTTTCGCGCCGAGAACGGCTTTTCGTTCGACAATTTTCGCGAAGCGCTGTCGGGCCGACTCTATGTGCAGGCGCTCGTCAATTCGCTGATCCTCGGCTCGTGGGTCGGCGTCATCAGCGTGATGATCGGCGTGCCGCTCGCCTGGGCGGTCTCACGCACCAACGTGCCTGGCAAGGGCCTGATCCGCGCGACCTCGTATCTTGCCTATATTTCACCGCCCTTCCTGACGGCGATCGCCTTTGTGAATTTGTTCGGCCCGAACGCCGGCCTCATCAACAAATTCTTCCGCGACGTGCTCGACCTGCCGTTCCTCACGTTCAACATCTTCACCATGAAGGGCCTCGTGCTGGTCACGGTGCTGCATACCTTTCCATTCGTATTCCTGCTGGCGGCAAGCGCCTTGCAATCGGTTGACGCATCCTACGAGGAAGCCGCCCAAATCCTCGGCGCCAGCAAATGGCGCACGGCGCTGACCATCACGGCGCCGCTGGTGACGCCGGCGATCCTCTCGGGAGCACTGCTGGCCTTCGTCAATTCCATCGCCTTGTTCGGCTCGCAGGCCATCATCGGACTGCCCGGCCGCATCGTGACGCTGCCGACGCGCATATACGCCCTGTTCGACTATCCGCCGGAGTACGGGCTCGCCTCCGCGCTTTCGCTCATCTTTGTGTTCATCACCGTCGGCGCGTTGTTTGTGCAAAGAAGCTTCCTCGCCAAGCGTTCCTACGTCACCCTCGCCGGCAAGGGGTCACGCCCGCAACTCGTCGACCTTGGGTTCGCGCGATGGGGACTGTTCGGTTTTGCTGTTGCGGTCTTCATCGTCGCGATTGTCCTGCCGTATTCGGCGCTGCTGGCGATGTCGCTGAGCAAGTCGTGGGGTCTCGAATTCTGGAAAAATCTGACGCTGCACAACTATCACTTCATTCTCTTTGAATACGACGTGACGCAGCGTGCAATCCTCAACAGCCTCGTGCTGGCGACACTCGCCGCCATCATCGCCGTTTCTCTCGGCGCCATCATCGGCTGGATCGATCTTCGCACCACCCTGCCCGGACGCCTGCTGCTCGACTACGCGGCGCTCATTCCGCTTGGGCTGCCCGGCATCGTCATGGCGGTGGCGTTGATCCAGTTCTGGCTCAAGATGCCGATTGCGCTTTACGGCACGCTTGCCATCCTGCTGCTCGCCTATGCGGGACGTTATGTGCCGCTCGGCGTGCGTGCCGCCAATGCATCGCTGCGGCAGATCGATCCATCGCTCGAAGAGAGCGCGCGCATCCTCGGCGCCGGCTGGGGCACGACCATGCGCGAGGTGACGCTGCCGCTGATCCGGCCCGGACTGTTCGCCGGCTGGCTGTTGGTGTTCGTGCCGGCCATCCAGGAGCTTTCCGCCTCGATCCTCCTCTTCAGCTCGAGCTCGATCACGCTCGCGGTCGCCGTCTACAATCTCTACGAGACCGGCGACATGGAGCCGGTGGCGGCGCTTGCCATCATCAACGTCGTGATCATTGGCGGCGCGATCTGGCTCGCCAATCGTCTTGGCGGCGAGACGCAGTCGCACCGAAACGCCCGAATTCCGTCCGACCTGAGGATTGCATGGCCGGCGTCACCATCAGGCAGCTTTCGAAGACTTACGCCGGTGCGGCCGCGATGGCGGCGGTGAGCGATCTCGATCTCGTCGTGCGCGACAACCAGTTCGTCACGCTGCTGGGGCCGAGCGGTTGCGGCAAGACCACGACGCTGCGCCTCATCGCCGGCTACATGGCGCCCGACGCCGGCACCATTCACGTCGACGATCGGCTTGTCTCCTCACCCGACACTGTCGTGCCGCCCGAGCATCGCGGCATGGGCATGGTGTTCCAGAACTACGCGGTGTGGCCGCACAAGACCGTGTTCGAGAACGTCGTATTCGGGCTGAAGCTGCGCAAGGTTCCTGCGGCGCTGGCACGCGCGCGCGTCGAGCGAGACGCTCGCGCTCGTCAACCTGCAAGGGCTGGAAAACCGCCTGCCGAGCCAGTTGAGCGGCGGCCAGCAGCAGCGCGTCGCGCTGGCGCGCAGCCTGGTGGTCGAGCCCGGCATTCTTTTGCTCGACGAGCCGTTGAGCAATCTCGACGCCCAGCTGCGCGAACGCATGCGCACCGAACTCAAGCAGTTGCAGCGCCGCACCGGCATCACCTTCATCTATGTCACCCACGACCAGGCCGAGGCGCTGGCGTTGTCCGACCAGATCGCGGTGATGCACGCGGGCCGGCTTCAACAGTTCGGCACGCCGCTCGAAGTCTATACGCGGCCGGCGAACCGGCTTGTCGCCGACTTCATGGGGCACCTCAATCTGGTGCCCGGCGAAATCGTTGCCGCCGCGAATGGCCGCGGCACGGTCCTGATCGCAGATGCTCAGCGGATCGACGTGGCGCTACCGGAAGGATTGCGTACCGGCGACAAGGTTGACGTCGCAGTGCGGCCGGAGAACGTGATGCTGGCACCGGTGGCTCCAACCGAGCGGCCAAATGTCACGGGGCGCGTGATCGACCACACGTTCCTCGGCAACATCAACGAATACGTCGTGGCGCTCGCGTCCGGCCAGCAATTGCGCGTGCAGACGCATCCAAAACAGCAAATCGACGACGGCGTCGACGTGAGCGTGAGCTTCGATCCCGACGACATCAACGTGTTCCGGCGGCTTGATGCGGATCGCCAATAAAGCGACATTGCGGGCCGCAGACCGGAGGCGGATATGACAAGAATGGTCGCGACGCGAAATTTGGCTGGCCGCGACAATCATCGCGCTGCTGCATTTGCCCGCGCACGCCGCCGATGCGGTCGATGCCGCCGCTGCGAAGGCCGAAGGCGAAGTGATCTGGTACACCTCGACGCCGATCGCGACCGCGAACAAGCTGATCCAGATGTTCCAGGCGCAGTCCGGCGTGAAGGTCGAACTGTTCCGCTCCGGCGGCTCGGCCATCCTGCGCCGCTTCATGCAGGAGACAAGCGCGGGGCGCAGTCGGAACCGACGTGCTGACCACGTCCGATCCGGCAGCATCGGCGGCACTCGCGAAGAAGGGAATGTTCGTTCCGTTCAAGCCGGAAGATTTCGACAAGGTTCCGGACGCCGCCAAGGCGGCCGATGGCGCCTACGTCGCGCAGCGTCTCAACATGATCGCCATCTCCATCCGCAGCGACAAGGCCGGCGCCGATGCGCCGAAGACCTGGAGCGACCTGACCGACGCCAAGTACAAGGGCCAGATGGTGATGACCGATCCCTCGTTCACGGCGCTCGGGCTGATGACGGTCGCCACGCTGTCGAAGAAATTCGGCTGGGACTACTACGAGAAGCTGCGCAAGAACGACATGATGGTGGTGCAGGGCAACCAGCAGGTCTCCGACATGCTCAAGCGCGGCGAGCGCATCATCGCCGCGGGCGTGCTCGATTCCTATGTGGCCGACGATCGCAAGCAGGGCCACCCGGAGGCGACCATCTATCCGACCGAGGGCGCGTTGATCATCCCCTCCCCCACCGCCGTCATCAAAGGCGCGCCGCATCCGAACGCGGCAAAGCTGTTCGCCCAGTTCATGCTGAGCGAAGCGGCACAGAAGCTGTTTCCTGAGGATGGCGGCTACGCCGCGCGCGTCGACATCGCGCCGCCCGAGGGCGCTCCCAAGCTCGGCGACGTCAAAGCGATCTCGATCGACTATGACGAGATCGAGAAGACTTCGGCCGCCGTAAAAAAACACTTCAACGAAGTTTTCCAGTAAGCGAGGGCGAATTTCATGAATGACGTGGCGCAGACGGCCGCAAACGCGAAAGTCACCGGCCAGGAACACTGGACCAGCAAGGGCGACGTCAAGCTCTTCATGTGGGAGAAGTGCGTTGGCGATCCGGCCAAGAGCATCGGCACGATCCTGTTCGTGCACGGCTCCTCGATGGCGTCGCAGCCGACCTTCGACCTGCAGGTGCCCGGGCCGCAACGATTCATCGGTGATGGATGTGTTCGCGCGGCGCGGTTACGACTGCTGGTCGGTCGACATGGAAGGCTATGGCCGCTCGACCAAGGACCGCGACAACAATGCGCCGATCGCGCAAGGCGCCGACGATTGCTTCGCCGCCGCGACCTATATCCAGAAGCTGCGGGGCAATCGACCGTTCCTCGTCTACGGCATTTCCTCGGGCGCGCTGCGCGCCGCGATGTTCGCCGAGCGTCATCCCGAGCTGGTCGCCCGCCTCGCGCTCGACGCCATGGTGTGGACCGGCGAAGGCTCGCCCACGCTCGCCGACCGCCGCAAGAAACTGCCCGGAATTCCAGGCCAAGAACCGGCGGCCGATCGACAAGGCCTTCATCCATTCGATCTTCGACCGCGACCACCCCGGCTGCGCCGAGGAAAACGTCATCGACGCCTTCGCCGACGCGGTCGTCGCGCTCGACAGCTCGGTGCCGACCGGCACCTATGTCGATATGTGCGCCCATCTGCCGGTGGTCGATCCGGCCAAGATCAAGGCGCCGACCTTGATCATGCGCGGCCAGTGGGACGGCATCGCGAGCGTCGACGACCTCATCGAGTTCTTCAAGCGCTTGCCCAACCCCGACAAGCAATTCACCGTCATGCCCGGCATCTCGCACGCGAGCTTCCAGCAGAAGAACTACGCGCTGGTGTTCCATATTCTCTCGAGCTTCTTCGCGCAGCCCGCGCCGATCTATCGGGGATGATGACCTTTATCCTCCCCCGTTTACGGGGGAGGTGGCGAGCGAAGCGAGCAGGTGGGGGTAAGTGTTCGCCTGCGCGCTGCGCGAGCGGCCACGCCGCAAGCCCCCTCCCTACCCTCCCCCGCATGCGGGGGAGGGAAAGAATTGGCGCAAGCGGGGGCGGACGCAGACTACATCAATCCAGCGGCTCTACCTTCACGATCGAGGCGCCGTGGTTGCTGCCGACCCAGAAGGTCGGCGGCGTGGTCGAATTGTCGACGAACATGCGCCGCATGTTGGTGTCGCGCGGCAGCGGGTATTCGACAGCCTGCCCGGACTTGGGATCGAGCCGCACCACGCGGTCCGTGGTCATGCCGCCGGTCCATAATTCGCCGTCCTTGTCCCAGATCACGTCATAGGGATGCGTGTGCGGCGTCGGCAGCGGCCATTCCTTGATCTCCTCCGCTTTGGTATCGAGCATGCCGATCTTGTTGCCGCGATATTCGGCGAACCAGAACCGATCCTTGTCGTCGATATTGCCACGGCGGTTGCGCGAGACCGGCGTCGGCACCTGATAGGTGGTCAGCTTTCCGGTCTTGGCGTCGAGCCGCATGATGTAGTTCTGCTGGAAGTCGGTCATGTAGAGATTGTTCTGCGAGTCGGCCGCGATGTCGTAGATCGAGTGCGACTTGTGGCCGCCCGGAAGCGACGCAATCGGATCGAACTCCTCGAACTTGTTACCGGCGAGATCGACACGGAAGATGGTCGAGGGCCCGGCGTCGTTGACCCAGAGCTTGCCATCGACGTCGAAATTCATCGTGACCATGTTGAGCTGCAAGTCTTCCCGGTTGCGGCCCTGCGGCACCTGCCAGAACTGGAATTTCTCGGTTTTGGGATCGAACTTCATCACGCTGGCCTGATACATCATGCCGAGCCAGATGTTGCCGGTCTTGTCGAACTCGATGTCGAGCGTGCCGGTCGGATAGCCCTTCTTGTATTCCGGCAGCGCGAATTTCGCTCGCCTTGCCGGTGTTCGGATCGAGCTTGCCGAGGAACATCTCGCCGAAATTCGAGTACCAGACCTGACCGCGCGCATCGACGATGACGTCGTGCGGCTCGATCGTCTTGCGCGGTAGATCGTATTCGGTGATCAGCACGTGGGTGCCGCGGCCCTTTACGCGCGGCAGCGTCTTGAGCTGGTATTGCCACGGCCCCTCGCTCAAATTGATCGTAGCGAGCCATTCCGCCATCTTGCGGAATTTTTCCGGATTGTCGGCACGCGACTGCTCCATGCGCACCTGCGGCTTGATCGGCTGGCTGACCTGCGCATAGCTCGCCATGCGCGTCATCACCTGCACGAACTCGTCGGCATCGTGTGTCGAACGCACGATACGCTCGACCGTATGGCAGCTCACGCAGTTGATCAGATTGGTCTTCTGGTCCTCGGTGCCGGGGACGCTGAGCATCCATTCGGCATTGGTCAGTTGATGCGGAAGATTCTTCGTCTTCTTGAGCTTCATATCGGCGCTGGCGAGCCTGTCCGGCCGCGATGTCAGCGGCCTTCGGGCCGTCAAGGTCGTAGCCGGCGGCGCGAGCAGCGAGCGTGTAATGGCCGGGCTCAAGCTTCGCGGACGGGAAGCTGAAATGGCCCTTGTCGTCGCTCACCACCGAGTAGGTGATGTTCGAGCCGTCCTTGCGGGCGCTGATGACGACGCCTTCCATCGAACCTTCTTCGGCGGACGTCACCTGGCCGGCCAGCGCGGCGGTTTGAGCGGCGGCCGGATGGGTCAGCAGAACGGCAAATCCGGCGGCCACGATCGACAGTAATGTGTTGGTTGGCATGTCGCGCTCCGTTTCCTCGATGCGCTGAAGGGCCAGCGTGCTCCGCGGCCCGAACCCGCCTTTGGCGTGTTGATTTGAAGCGAGCGTAGAGCCGCGACCGGCGCAATTCAAGGCGCGGAAATCGGTGCTACACTGCCGATGCAGACAGTGCTATGCGATTTTGCGCGGCTTCCTCGCGCATCGAAAGGGTTCCCCTCATGGCATTTTCCAGTTGGCGTGGCGTGGTTGGCATGATCAACCCGACCATGCGCCCCGGCGTCACCGAAGAGGTCTGCCGGCTGCTGCCGGAAGGCATCGGGCTCATCCCTCTCTTCCTCAACATCCGTCGCGGCACCGAGGACGAGTTCGAGACCATGATGCCGCACTACGAGAAGCTCGTGGCGGTGCTGGCCGAGCAAGGCTGCGACCTTATCCATCCGCACGGCGCGCCGCCATTCATGGTGCAGGGCCGCAAGAAGGAGGCGCAGATCGTCAAGGCCTGGGAGAAGAAATACAAGGTGCCGGTCATGAGCGTGGCCATGAACCACGTCAATGCGCTCCACGCTCTGAAGGCCAAGACCATCGTCGGCGCCACCTATTTCCCCGAAAAGCTCAACGTCATTTTTGCCAAATATTTCCGCGACGCCGGCTTTACGGTGCGCGGCATGGAAGGCATCGACGTGCCGTTCAACCAGGTGCAGACGCTGTCCGGCGAGCAGGTCTACGCCCACATCAAGAAGAACTTCCTCAAGCACAAAGGCGCCGACGCCATCTACATGCTCGGCTCCGGCTGGCGCACGCTCAACATCATCGACATGCTGGAGCAGGATCTGCAGGTGCCGGTGGTGCATCCGGTGCCGGCGCGCGTCTGGGAAATCCAGAAGCGGCTGCACATCCGTCAGCCGCGCACCGGCTTTGGCCATCTGCTGGCGGCGATGCCGTGAGCGCGGAGATGAAATTGGGAGTGGCTGGCCATGTCGAGACGTCTTACCTGCCGACGGTGTTGGCCGTGCTCATTTCCGTCGGCGTTGGCGCCAGTCCGGCGGCCGCACAATCGGTCGAGCAGTTCTACAAGGGCCGGCAGATGACCATGGTCGTCGGCACTGCGCCGGGCGGCATCAACGATATTTCGGCGCGCTTTGCCGCCAAGCATCTTGGCCGCTTCATCCCGGGCAACCCTACTTTTATCGTGCAGAATATGCCGGGCGCCGGCGGCATCTCTTCGGCCAACCGCCTCTACAACGTGTCCGAGCGCGACGGCTCTGTCATTTCAAAACTCGAGCGCGCCGTGCCGCAGCTCGCCATCCAGGGCGACCCCAACGTCAACTTCGATCCGCGCAAATTCACCTGGCTCGGCAGCCTCTCGTCCTATGCGCACGATGCCTATCTCATGCTGATCATGGCGACCAATTCGGTCAAATCGGTCGAAGACCTCAAGAAGCCCGGCCGCTCCATCACGCTCGGCGGCGACAACTCGGCATCCAGCAACCTCATCTTCGCCACCATCGCCAAGGAAGTGCTTGGCCTGAATATCAATATCGTGCGCGGCTACACCGGCGCCGCGCCGATGTTTCTCGCCATGCAGCGCGGCGAGATCGACGGCCAGATCATCGGCTTCAGCTCGGTGCGCACTGGCCAGCGCGATTTGTGGACGCATCACGCGTTCCGGCCTTTGATGCAATTCGGGCGCACCAAGCGGCTTGAGGACTTCCCCGACATCCCGACCGGACGTGAAATGACCAACGACAAGGGCGCGCTCGCGCTCATGGATTTCGCCGAACTGCCAATTTTTCCTGTCGCTTCCGTTCGCGGCGCCGCCCGGCATTCCGCCGGATCGCGCCAAGGCGCTGCAGACGGCGTTCATGGCAATGTGCAAGGACAAGGCTGTACTCGACGAGGCGGAAAAGCTTGGCATCGAGATGAGCCCGATCGACGGCGACGCCATCTTGAAACTGATCGAGAACGTCGCCGCAACGCCTAAAGACGTGATCGATCGCTACAACGCGCTCAGCCGGCCGGAGAAGAAATAACGTGGCCGCCGCGTGGCGGACGGGCGCGGCCTTGGTATGATTGCCAAATCGGCTTTCGCTGGGGGCGCCATGGTCCGGGTCATTGCGGCAATCGTTGCTGTCACGCTATTCGCAGGCGGCCACGCCGGCGGCGCAGGGCGGCGCCTGTTTCCAGTTCTGCGAAGATCAGAAGAACTCTTGTCCCAAACCCTGCGACGCCGTCAACGATCAATGCCAGGCGTCCTGCAACGGCAATGACCGCTGCATCAATCGCTGCAACAAGCGTTATGAGGCCTGCCAGAAGCCGTGCCTTGTGCAGTACAACACCTGCGTAACCAGATGCCTCTAGGAACCGCCGATGATCATTGATTTCCATGTCCACGTGCTGCCGCCGGAGGAATTGAATTCGTTCACCGCCGCGCGCTTTCATCAGAACGTCGGTGCCCGCAAGGGCTCGCCTCCGACCACGATCGAGAATGCACTCGAAGCCGCCAAGATCGGCGGCGTCGACATCACGGTCATCAGCAACCCGCTGCACAATCTGCGCGACATGGACCGCAAGCAGCAGCTCGAACGCTGCCAGCGGCAGAACCGCTTCCACGCCGCCTGCCAGGAGAAATATGACTCGATCGTCGGCATGGCGTGCACCGTGCCCTATGGCGGCCATGAGTTCCTGCGCGAATTCGAGCGCGCCGTGAAGCAGGACGGCCTCAAGGGCGCGTGGATCACGTCGAGCCTGCAGGGCAGCTATCCGGACGACGACGACGCGTTGCCGTTCTTCCAGTTGGCGAACGAGCTTGATGTCCCGGTGGTGATCCATCCGCCGTCGGTCGGCTTCGGCGAGGAACGGCTCAAGGATTACCGGTTGGCGTCAAGCGTCGGCCGCCCGATGGACGGCGCGCTCGCGATCTCGCGGCTGATCGTGCGCGGAATATTCGAAAAGCTGCCGAAGTTGAAAGTCGTCGGCACCCATCTCGGCGGCGGCATCTGCGAGATGATCGGGCGCATGGATTATGCCTACAATTTGCAGGACGAGGCCTATTTCCTCGGCTCCTACGAGCCGATGCTGATCAAGCATCCGCCGAGCCACTACCTCAAGATGATGTACCTGGAATCGACCTGTTATCATCCGCCCGCGGCACGCTGCGCGTTCGACACCGTCGGCGCCGACCATTTCATCTTCGGCACCGATAGCCCTCCCCTGTTCGTGCTCAAGCGCGAAGGCGTCGACCTGATCAAGAAGATCGGCCTTTCGCCCGAGGACGAGCGCAAGGTCTATTACGAGAATGCCAAGAAACTCCTGAAGCTTTGAGTGTCGGATATGCGCTTTGGCAGCATACGCGCGCTGCTTTTTGGATTGATGGCGGCGACCGCGTGGCTCGCCGCCGCAAATGATGCCGCAGCCGAGGATTCCCTGAAGGGCAAGGAGATCACCCTGCTGGTCGGCTCGACGCCCGGCGGGCCTTATGACGCCTATGCACGCATGGTGGCGCGCCACATGGGCCATCACATCCCCGGCGGTCCCTCATTCGTCGTGGTGAACATGCCCGGCGCCAGCGGCCGGAAGTTGATGGGCTACGTCTACAATTCAGCACCGAAAGACGGCACCACCATCGCGCTGGCGCAACGTGCGCTCGCCTTCGACCCGCTGATGGGCGTCGCCAGCCAATTCGATCCGAGCCGCGTGGGCTGGATCGGAAGCGCCAATACCGAGGTCAATGTCTGCATGGTCTGGCATACCTCGCCGAATCCAGACCATCGAAGACGTCAAGACAATGCCGATGGTGGTCGGCAGCGGCGGGCCGGCCTCGACCGATACGATCTATCCCAACGTGATGAACTCTCTGTTCGGCACAAAATTCAAGGTCATCGGCGGCTACAAGGCGGCCAACGAATCCAACCTGGCGATGGAACGCGGCGAAATCGACGGCCGCTGCGGCATCACCTGGGACACGCTGCAAGCGCTCAACACCGAATGGCTGCGCGACAGGAAAATCCGCATCCTGGTGCAGTTCGCGCTCGACAAGCATCCCGATCTGCCGGACGTGCCCTGGGTGTTCGACATGGCGAAGACCGAAGAGCAGCGCCAAATCCTCACCGTCTGGGCCGCACCGAACAAGATGGGCCGGCCGTTCTTCGCGCCGCCCGGATTGGCGCCCGAGCGCCTGCAGATGCTGCGCCGCGCCTTTGACGCCACCATGAAAGACCCCGCGCTGCTCGCGGAAGTCGCCGCCACCAAGCTGTGGATCAATCCGATCACCGGCGAAGAGGTCGAGGACCTGCTGCACCGGGTCTACCAGACACCGCGCGACGTGGTCGCCAAGGCCGCGCTGGCGAGCAAGGGCCAGTAGGCGTAGGCTGCAATCAAAATCAGGAGACGCGCCATGCCCTATTCACTCGATCAGTTCTGCGCAGATTTGCACACGACGCTGAAGGCCAAAGGCCAGAGCGGCCTGCCCGATATCGCAGCCAAACTGTCCGATCTGCTCAAGAACCCGGACTTCGTCGCCAAGACCTTCAACGACGACATGCCGCCCGGCAAGCGCGAGCTCTGGCACGACCCCGAGACCGACGTTTACGTGCTCGCGCACGTGCAGGAAGGCGCCAAGGTCGGCAAGCCGCACAGCCACGGCTCGTCTTGGGCGATCTACGGCAACGCCATGGGCGTCACCGAGATGACCGAATGGCGGCGCGTCAATCCGGCGAGCGAGGACGCCGTGGTGCTGGAAAAGAGCGATCAATATCCGCTCGGCCCGGGTCAGACCCGCGCCTATTCATCCGGGATGATCCACTCGACCGCGCACCCGAAGAAGGCGTGGGTGCTGCGTATCACCGGCACCGACCTCGACAATCTTCCGCGCTACCGGTTCCGGCCGAAGATGGACAAGATCCTCGAACGCGTGTGAAGCGTTTCGCCCGTTCCCCGCGGCTAGTAACGTCCGCGCGGGGCGTATGTATTTGTTGGCGGGGCGTATGTATTGGTCGGCGGGGCATAGGTGGTTGCCGGTGGCGTGTACGCCTTTACTGCCGGCTTGGCCGGAACGATCACGGCCCTGGATTTGTCGAACTTGATCATCTGCTCGTCGGTCAGATCTGTGATCAAATCGGCAAACCGGCCCTCGAACTCGCCCCGCGAGACCTTGCCTTGGCCCAGCCGGTTGAACAGCGGCCGATACTTGCGATTGTCGTTGATCGCGGAGCCAAAATCGTCCGGCGTCAGCGCCAGTTCGGCGGCCGCCAGCTTGGCGTCGACGAAGTCGTCGAAGCGGTTCGACAGCGCGGTGATCGGCTCCACGTTGTTCAATCGCAAATGCGGATCGAGGCCGGCGCGCGCCATAGCCGCAGCAAAGCGGTTGGTATCGTCGGCAAACATTTGGTCCATGCGGCCGTTCTCAGGATATAGCGCGTCTACTGCGTCGCGCACCTCTTTGGAGAAGTTGCGGGCACCAAGCACGTTGGCGCGCACTTCGTCCGCGACCGCACGCACGCCATCCGCATGGCACCCCATGCACGATATTCCGGTCGTTATCGTGACGTCACTTCGTCCCTGATCGCGCACGATATTCGTCGGCGCGGAATCGATCTGGTCGCCCTTGGCGGTGGCGATGTAATATCCCACAAAGCCATTGGGCAGGCTGAAGGCCGTCTCGGTGCCATCATGATCGAAGCCGCCTTGACCACCCGGTCCCATCGGGAATTCAAACACGCTCTGCTTGGCGCGATTACCGGCGAAGTTATAGCTCGTCCAGAAATAGCCGCTGCGTGAGGGGTGGCGTTCGATCAGGCGGTTGTTCGGGCTCTCGCCCGACTGCTGAAATCCGGCACGCTGGGCGACGGACTTCTTGATGTCACCGAGCACGTCGACGCCTTGCGCCTGGGCGAAGGCCGAATACGTCTTCGGCAATTTCAACAGCGCGTTGTAGAGCGGCGGCCTGGCGGCCGTGAAGGCAAGCCAGTCGGCGCGGACGTACGCCAGCTTGGTATCGGTGGCAGCTTGCAGCACGCCGAAAAGCTTGGTGTCGGGCTGCGCCGCGTACGGATAGACGGCGATGAGACCATCCCAATCGGAGGCATCCCAGCCGAGGTCGTCGATATTGATGCGCAGGATGCTCCTGTCCGGATCGATCGGGTCGACTTTCACCACCTCGGACGAGCGGCTGAGGCTGTTGACGAGCTTGATCGCGCCCTGCCGATAGACCTCCATGACGTCATCCGGCACGCAAACGTTCACAAAATGCGTCAGCGTGAGATAGCGCATGCCCTTGGCGCGTGTCCTCTGGCGGTCGAGGTCGGCCGCGATGGCCGCGACCACGTCCTCGGGCTGGATGAATTTGTGTGCGCTGCAATCGGCGGGTCCCGATGCGGCAGCCGCCGCCGGCCCGGGCCCCGGGCCCCGGAGGCGACCCTGTCGAGGGCGCGGGAGCCAGCGTCTGTTGCGCGGGGGCGGGAGCTGCCGTGTCTTGCGCCGGGGCGGGAGCTACCGTCTCTTGCGCCGGGGCGGGCGCAGCCTGGGATGGCCCCGCCGGAGCCTGCGGCGCCGCCAGCGTATCCGGGGTGGCCGGCTCGATCTGGATTTGCCGGCTTGTGCCCTGTGCCAAAGCTGCGCTTGTGATCGCAAGCCAGACAGCGACGCTCGCGCCTACTGTGGCGCGGCCTCGATTGCGGTGGAACATGTCGCCCTCCCGACTTTCGATGTAATCGTCCATGAGTAGTGAGACGCCCGAGCGCCCTGCCCGGTTCGAACCAAATCATACGCAACCACGATGGCGTTGACGAGGCGGGCGCGAGGCGGGTGGCGGGCCTTACGCCTACCCGCCGCCGGCCCCGGTGACATTGATCGCCTCGGTTGCAGCCTTGACGATGTCGGCCGGCAGGGCGAACGCGTCGTTGATGATCTGGGCCACCCGGTCGCCGGAAATTTCCTGGATCTCCAGGTGCTCTTTCTTGGCTTCGGCGATGAAGCCGGGGTCGTTCATGGCGGCATGAAAAGCCGCACGGAGCGCTGCGACACGTTCGGACGGAACTCCGGGCGGGGCGAGAATGGGACGATCCATGGATTCGGGCGCCAGGATCAGCTGCAGGACCTGCCGGGTGCGGTCGTCCTTGGCAAATTCGACGATGGCCGGAACGTCCGGAAACATCGGATTGCGCGCGGTCGAGATTTGAATCGGGACGGTGATTTTCTTTTGCGGGAACCAGTCCGGCCGGGTCGCGCTGATGGAGGAAATCAGGCCGCCGCAGCGGCCCTGGACCTCGCCGCGCTCCATCGCGAGATAGATGTCGTTGCCGCCTTTGTAGCCGGAGATGACCTTCATCTTGGTGCCGAACAGCTTGTTGAGCATCGCCGGCATGGTTTCCATCTGCGAGCCCGCGCCCGAGCCGCCGACCACGAATGGCTTGTCGAGCATGTCCTGCCAGGTCGCGATGCCCGCCGTGTGCCAGGCGACACAGATGCCGGTCGCCGCATCGATGCTGCCGATCCAGTTCATGCGGCGGGGATCGAACTTTGCGCCGCGTACGCCGTAGAGCGGCGCGAACGGCACGCTCGAATGCACGAGCCCGATGGTCGAGCCGTCCTTCGGCGCGACCGCGTCGAGATAGAGCATGGCCCGGATGCCGCCGCCGCCCGGCATGTTCTGGATGACGATGTTGGGCTTGCCGGGGATGTGAGCGCTGAAATAGGGCGCGAAGGCCTGCGCGTAGGTCGAGTATCCGCCGCCTGCACCCGCGCTCAGAATCCAGGAAATCGAGCGGCCCTTGTAGAAATCCTCAACCGGATCGGCAAGCGCCACTGCGGGCGCCACAACGACGCCCAGCAGCAGCGTCAGCGCCGCGTACAGTCCATCGTCGCATCTAGTCGGCGGCGACGTCGATCAGAACGCCGTCGCAGTCGGCCATCTGATGCTGCCCAAGCGGGCATGAGCGGCGGAACAGTTCAAGCAGCGCCTTGCCCTCCGCGCCGGTCCCGACCGGCGATGGCGCCAACAGCGGATTGTCGCCGGCGATGCGCTCGACGTCCTGCTTGAGCGCCTCGACGCTTTCGACCTTGAAGCCGATGTGATCCATGCCGACAGTGCAGATGCCGGTGCCCTCATAGTCGGTGATGTCCCACGGCATGATGACCAGCGACATGTGACCGTCGGTGAGATAGTGGTTGCGGTCGCCGGCCTTCTTGTTCGAAGGCGCAAGCTCGAACACGTCGCGGTAGAATTCCGCCATGTCGTCGGGCCGCATGGTGCGCAGCGCCACGTGGTTGATATGGCGCGCGTTGACCTTTCCGCCGTTCTCCTGCTCTTGATAGACCGAGGTGCGGTTCGCCATGTTCTTCTGCGAGATGTCGAACATGTTGCCGTCGGGATCGTGCGTCGAGACGCCGGCGAAGGGCCGCGTCGACGGGCGCTTGAGCCATTTCACGGTCGGATACTTCTTGCGCATGCGATCGTAGACGGTCTCGGCATCCTCGACTTCGATGCCGAAATGATCGAGCCCCGCGGAACGACCGGCGCGGCGCGGATTGATGTTGAGGCCGACATAGCCGTCGCCCACGGTGACGGCGCGGCCGGGCCGGGTTTTCTCCGACGTCTTCATGCCGAACACGGCTTCATAGAACAGTGCCGATTTGGCGTAGTTCTCGCTGACGATGGCGACGTGATTGATCTTGGAAAACATGTTGCCTCCCTGATCGGCCGACTTCTTACATTCTCTCGCCGCCCTGGTGCAGGAACCGGCGGCGTGCGGCGCCCGGCACTGATATTCAGATTGAACCTTCCTGGTGTCCGCCGCAAGAACGCTGCAGTTTCGTTCTTGATCAACGCTTGACCGGGACTTGGCTAAGCCAGCGCTTGGCTAACTCTTGGACGGACAGACTGAAAAATGGACGGCAACCGGCCAGCCAATCGGCAGCGAAGCGGCGCCCGGGTCCACGTTCAGAATTACGGTCTGAACATCATTGCTCTTGGGTTGCGCCCCTTGCGCCGCGAAGGTGCGTGTGTGCACGGCGGGGACGATCCCGACCACGCGGGCATGAACGGACAGGTTCGATGTTTCCGTGGTGACGGTCGCCTCCTGATCAAGGCACACGTGAGCCGCGTCACGAAGTTCAATCTCGGCATTCACGCTCTGGGCGCGGTCGGCAACCATGCGTACGAGAGTCGTCGGTACGGCGAGGCTCAGGAACTCGCCCGGATTTGCCAAAACGTCGACGATAACGCCGTCGACCGGCGCGCGGATCGAGCATTGCGCCAGCCGGGCGCGGGCATTCTCAAGGTCTGCTGCGGCGCTGTCGCGTCTCGACTGCGCTTCGCGGACATCCTCCTCGCGCGAGCCCGCACGCAACAGGTCAAGCTTCGCCCGCGCCTCCGCAAGTTGCGCAGCGGCAATGCGGGAATCGCGCTGGGTCTCGAGGATGCGCGCAGTGGTGACGGTGACTCCCTCGTGAAGCTGCTGCGTGCGTTGGTAGGTCTTCTGCGCCTCTTCGGCGCGCGCGTTCGAGTAACCGACGGCCGCTTCTGCGACCTTGATTTCGTCGGCGCGCGGGCCATGACGCACGCGATCGAACACCGCCTGAGCCGCATCGAACTGAGCACTGCGTGCCTCGATCTCTGCCTCAAGCGGCTGACAATTGAGCTCGACAAGAACCTGTCCGGCTTTGACCCGGCCGCCCGCAACGACCATGACATCTTTGATGGTGCCGCTCGCGGCCGAACCAATTGCCATCGTTCCGCCGGCCGCTTCAATCCGACCCTGTGCGGTGAATGCAGCCGGAGACGATTGCGCAAGCACCGTGGCCGGGCTGAAAAGACACAAGCCGCACGCGGCAACGCGGAGCCCCTGCCTGATCCCAGCCGCAAATGCCCGGTCATTCCACATGCAATACCCCTCCGAACCGGTCTCCGATGGCCCCCTCATTCGTGCTAAGGTATATTCCAGTTGGGGCGTTCTGGCACAGGGAGTATTCGATGCGCACCGTCGCTGCATTGCTGGCTGGGCTCGCCGCCATCGTGATGACTCAACCGACGCCCGCCAAAGCCGAAACACAATACCCCTGGTGCGCCCACTTCTCCGACGGCAGCGGCGTCACAAGTTGCGGCTTCGACTCGTCGGAACAATGCGAGATAAATGTCCGTGGCATGGGCGGATATTGCGACAAGAACCCGTACCTACCAAGCGCCGGTTGCTGCGCCAATTGGCGTGCCGGCCGCTCCTCCATCGGCTGCCCCGATGCCGCAAGGCCGCAAGGTCGCGGCCTTGACCGCGAAGGAAAAAATGAAGACCTGCCAATTCGGCGCCGACGATCAGAAACTCGCCGGTGCCGCGCGCACGAAATTCATTTCCCGGTGCATGACAAATAAAGATGACCCAAGGGGGCCGGCGCCAGCGCCAAAGTAGTTGCGCGTTCACCCGGTTCGTGGCGGTGGCACCGGAACAGGTCGGGCGCAAACCGATAGCGCGGCGCGAAAAGTTGAGTTTGATCGCGCCGGACGAAGAAACCTGACGCATGGAAAGAATTGGCGGGAGCGACGGGACTCGAACCCGCGGCCTTCGGCGTGACAGGCCGACGCTCTAACCAACTGAGCTACGCCCCCGCGGGCGTGCTGCGGACTTAAGGCCCGCGTCCCGACAAGTCAAGGATTGTGCTGGCAAATCGAGCCGTTTGGCCGCTCTTGCCGGCGACACAATCCATCCCCAGCGTAGGGCCGTAGGCTCGAAAACATCGATAGAATCGGTGGAATCGACAAATCAGGCGTGGTCAGCGCCGGCCGAATCGGTCTAATTCCATCGTTGTGACGGCGCTTTTCGCGTCTCGCAACGGCAACGAGGAGGGTCTTATGGCCACCAAACCGGCAACCACCGTTACGCTGAAGCATCTCGCGGCTACCATGGCTGAGGACAACGAGCTTTCGAAGAAGCAGGCGGAAGCCATCCTCGGCGGCTTTGTGGGTCAGATCGTCAAGCACCTGAAGAAGGGCGAGCGCATCCGCATCGGCGGCCTCGGCATTCTGCAGGTGCGCAAGCGCGCCGCGCGCATGGGCCGCAACCCGGCAACGGGCGAAGCGATCCAGATCAAGGCGAGCAAGAAGGTCGCGTTCCGCGCCTCGAAGGAACTCAAGGAAGCGATCTGATCGGGCGTTTGTTTGCCCGCGTCCGGCAACGGACAGATACGCCTTTCCATGTTACCGGCTGCCAGCCCTAGCGCCACGGCGCGATGGCTGGTGGGCGGTGACGGACTCGAACCGCCGACCCTCTCGGTGTAAACGAGATGCTCTACCAACTGAGCTAACCGCCCTGCTTTCGCATTATCGCCACGGCACCTCGCGTGCAAGCCTTGTCGCGCAAGCCGCAACTTCTCGGCGCCGCGAAATTGATTGTAGACATGCCAACGCCCCCGCCATGAGCGGAGGCGTTGTATTTCGAACAACGTTGCGATCAGCGATTGACGGCTTCCTTGAGACCCTTGCCAGCCGAGAAACGCGGCCGCCTGGCCGCCTTGATCATCACCGGCGTGCCGGTGCGCGGATCGCGGCCTTCACGCGCCGCACGCTTCACGACGCGGAAATTGCCAAACCCCATGATTTTGACCTCGCCACCCTTCTTCAAGGCCTTGGTGATGGCGTCGAAGGTCGCATCCACGGCTGTCGCGGCGGCGGTCTTCGTCAACTCGGCCTCATGGGCCACCGCACTGATGAGCTCGTTCTTGGTCATCGGACCGATCCTTTCCTTCGCTCGCATCGAATCAGCGGCAAAGTGCCGTTGAAGCGCGCGGAGAGTTTGCTGATTTGCCGACAATTGCAAGAAAATCGTCACGGTCGAAATTAACGTTTGTGGCGAATCGCGCTGCACGCGACTGCGGCGATTTCAATGTTCGTGACGCGCGCATGCATGCCAACACGAAATAAATAAAAACGGCGGCGTCTGCATGACGCCGCCGTTCGTATTTGATGTGACGTGCTTAGTGCGCGGTCAGACCGGACGCATCCTCCTCGACCGCGGCAGTCTCGGCGACATCGACCGGCTTCGCCGCCGCCTCATCCCACACGATCGGCTCGGGCTTGCGCACGAGCGCGCGGGCCAGAACCTCATCCATGCGCGACACCGGGATGATGTCGAGACCGCTCTTGATGCTGTCGTTGATCTCGACCAGATCCTTGGCGTTCTCTTCCGGAATCAGCACGGTCTTGATGCCGCCGCGCAAAGCCGCAAGGAGCTTTTCCTTCAGGCCCCCGATCGGCAGCACACGGCCGCGTAGCGTGATCTCGCCAGTCATGGCGACATCGCGGTGCACCGGGATGCCGGTCATGACCGAGACGATCGCCGTCACCATGGCGACGCCCGCCGACGGACCATCCTTCGGCGTCGCGCCTTCCGGCACGTGCACGTGGATGTCGCGCTTGTCGAACCACGGCGGCTCGATGCCCAAGGCAACCGCCCGCATGCGGACATAGGAGGCCGCAGCCGAGATCGATTCCTTCATGACGTCGCGCAGGTTGCCGGTCACCGTCATCTTGCCCTTGCCCGGCATCATCGCGCTTTCGATGGTGAGCAGTTCGCCGCCCACATCCGTCCACGCGAGACCCGTGACAACGCCGATCTGATCCTGATCCTCGACCTCGCCATAGCGGTATTTCGGCACGCCGAGATAGTCCGGAAGGGTGGTTCCGGTGATCTGGATCGACTTCTTCTTCGAGATGATGATCTCCTTCACGGCCTTACGGATCGTGGTGGAAATCTCACGCTCAAGATTGCGCACGCCCGCCTCGCGCGTATAGCGGCGGATCATCGTGAGCAACGCATCGTCGTCGACCGCCCATTCCTTCGGATCGAGGCCGTGCTTGACGATCGCGTGCGGAATGAGATGCTTGCGCGCGATCTCGACTTTCTCGTCCTCGGTGTAGCCGGCGATGCGGATGATCTCCATGCGGTCCATCAAGGGCGGCGGAATGTTGAGCGTATTCGCCGTGGTGATGAACATCACGTTGGAGAGATCGTAGTCGACCTCGAGGTAGTGGTCGTTGAAGGTGTGGTTCTGTTCGGGGTCGAGCACCTCGAGCAGAGCCGAAGACGGATCGCCGCGGAAGTCGGCGCCCATCTTGTCGACCTCGTCGAGCAGGAACAGCGGGTTCGAGGTCTTGGCCTTGCGCATCGACTGGATGACCTTGCCGGGCATCGAGCCGATGTAGGTGCGCCGGTGGCCGCGGATTTCGGCTTCGTCACGCACGCCGCCAAGCGACACGCGCACGAACTCGCGGCCGGTCGCTTTCGCGATCGACTTGCCGAGCGAGGTCTTGCCGACGCCGGGAGGCCCGACCAGGCAAAGAATCGGTCCGGTCAGCTTGTTGGCGCGCTGCTGCACGGCAAGATACTCGACAATCCGCTCCTTGACCTTTTCCAGGCCAAAGTGGTCGGCATCGAGAATCTGCTCGGCCAGTCCGAGGTCCTTCTTGATCTTGGACTTCTTGTTCCACGGGATCGACAGCAGCCAGTCGAGATAGTTGCGCACGACCGTGGCTTCGGCCGACATCGGTGACATCTGTCGCAGCTTCTTGAGCTCGTGGGTCGCCTTGTCGCGCGCTTCCTTCGACAGCTTGGTGCGCTTGATCTTGTCCTCGATCTCCGCGAGCTCGTCCTTGCCTTCCTCGTCGCCGAGCTCCTTCTGGATCGCCTTCATTTGCTCGTTGAGGTAGTACTCGCGCTGCGTCTTCTCCATCTGGCGCTTGACGCGCGTGCGGATGCGCTTCTCGACCTGCAGGACCGAGATTTCGCTTTCCATCAACCCGAGCACCTTTTCCAGCCGCTCGGTGACGCTTGGCGTCTCCAGGATCGCCTGCTTGTCGGGAATCTTGACGGCGAGATGCGATGCGACGGTATCGGCGAGCTTGGCATAGTCCTCGATCTGCTGGACCACGCCGATGACCTCGGGCGACACCTTCTTGTTGAGCTTCACATAGCCTTCGAATTCGGTGACGACCGAGCGCGACAGCGCCTCGGCCTCGACCTGCTCGCCCGAAGAATCGGCGAGTACGACTGCGTCGGCCTCGTAATATTCCGACCCGATCGGTGTAGCGCTGGACCTTGGCGCGCTCGGCGCCCTCGACCAGCACCTTGACGGTGCCGTCGGGCAGCTTGAGGAGCTGCAGCACGCTCGCGAGCGTGCCGACCTCATAGATCGAACTCGGTTGCCGGATCGTCATCGGACGCGTTCTTCTGCGTCGCCAGCAGGATGAACGTATCCGAGCGCATCACCTCTTCGAGCGCCTTGATCGACTTCTCGCGCCCGACGAAGAGCGGGACGATCATGTGTGGGAACACCACGATGTCGCGCAAGGGCAACACCGGGAAAGCACGGGTTTCACCCGGCACCAGAGGCGCTTTCGGCTTGGCGGGAGTGTTCATGGGCCCCAGATCCTTCTTGTTGTGCCCCTCCATCACGGACCCGCGGGATGCGCAGTCACGATGGAGTGCCGTTGGGCCGGGAAGGGAACACGGACCGCCTTGGCCCGCGCCCACAGGGCGGGTACGAAACCCTACCCGGAAGAGACTTACACGATCCTTCGTACGCTATTTTCGTTCACGCACTATAGGTGGCGTTCCACAGTAAGTGTGTCAAGGAACGCCACTTTTTCACGTGAAACGGCCTGCCGATACGCCCTCGAACGGTGCCCTCGCATCGAATCGGTGCCGGGCACCGGCGTTACTCAGGCGCTCGCTCCGCCGGTCTCGCCGGTGCGGTCCGAGCGGTCCGCATAGATGTAGAGCGGCCGGGCGCTGCCCTCGACCACCTCTCGGGAGATCACGACTTCCTCGACGCCTTCGAGGCTCGGCAGGTCGAACATGGTGTCGAGCAGGATGCTCTCCATGATCGAGCGCAGGCCGCGAGCGCCGGTCTTGCGGTCGATCGCCCTGCGGGCAATGCCGGCCAGCGCCTCCTCGGCGAAGGTCAGGTCGACGGTCTCCATCTCGAACAGCCGCTGGTACTGTTTCACCAGCGCGTTCTTGGGCTGGGTCAGGATCAGCTTGAGCGAGGCCTCGTCGAGGTCTTCGAGCGTCGCCACGACCGGCAACCGGCCGACGAATTCTGGAATCAGGCCGTACTTGAGCAAATCCTCAGGCTCGACATTGCGGAAGATTTCGCCCTGCTTGCGATCCTCCGGCGCCAGCACCTTGGCGCCAAAGCCGATCGAGGTGGTGCGTCCGCGCGCGGAGATGATCTTCTCCAGGCCCGAGAAAGCGCCGCCGCAGACGAACAGGATATTGGTGGTGTCGACCTGCAGGAACTCCTGCTGCGGATGCTTGCGGCCGCCCTGCGGGGGTACGGACGCGATGGTGCCCTCCATGATTTTGAGCAGGGCCTGCTGCACGCCCTCCCCCGACACGTCGCGGGTGATCGAGGGGTTGTCGGACTTGCGCGATATCTTGTCGATTTCATCGATGTAGACGATGCCGCGCTGCGCGCGCTCGACGTTGTAGTCGGCCGACTGGAGAAGCTTGAGAATAATGTTCTCCACGTCCTCGCCGACGTATCCCGCTTCGGTCAGCGTCGTCGCGTCCGCCATCGTGAACGGCACGTCGAGGATGCGCGCCAGCGTCTGCGCCAGCAGCGTCTTGCCCGAGCCGGTCGGACCGATCAGCAGAATGTTGGACTTCGCCAGCTCGACGTCGTTGTGCTTGGTCTGGTGATTGAGCCGCTTGTAGTGATTGTGGACGGCGACCGAGAGCACCTTCTTGGCGTGATCCTGGCCGATGACGTAGTCGTCGAGAACCTTTCGGATTTCCTTCGGCGTCGGGATGCCGTCGCGCGACTTCACCAGCGAGGATTTGTTTTCCTCACGGATGATGTCCATGCACAGTTCAACGCACTCATCGCAGATGAAAACGGTCGGCCCGGCAATAAGCTTGCGCACCTCGTGCTGGCTCTTGCCGCAGAACGAGCAGTAGAGCGTATTCTTGGAATCGCTGCCGCCGACCTTGCTCATTCCCGTCTCCGTCGCTTACTCAAAGTGCCGCCGTGCAGCAGCACCAATTTACAAACGTCAGCGCTAAGATTTGGTAGCACGCGGCCGCACCAGAACCTCAGCGGGCACTTCACCGACTTCTACCGTACCGCAGCATGGAATCCCATGCTAACGGCGCGTCAATCAAGAATCCATTAACGATAACACGACTTTGGAAAAATGTGGTTTCCGCGTCACACCTTCAAGGCTGAGCCACGGCGGCTCCGACCTGGCGGCAATGCGCGGGACAAATTGGCCCATTTCATGGCTGGGATCGCAGAATACTAGGCGGCCTTGAGCCCGGGCTCCTCGGGGCGCTTGTCGATAACCTTGTCGATGATGCCGAATTCCTTTGCCCCGTCGGCGGTGAGGAAGGTGTCGCGTTCGAGCGCATCCTCGATCCTCTTGAGCGCCTGGCCGGTATGTTTGACGTAGATTTCGTTGAGCCGCTTCTTCAGGTTCAAAATCTCCTGCGCGTGCAGCATGATGTCGGTCGCCTGGCCCTGGAACCCGCCGGAGGGCTGGTGAACCATGATGCGGGCATTCGGCAGCGCAAACCGAAGTTCCGGGTGGCCTGCGGCCAGCAGCAGCGAGCCCATCGAAGCCGCCTGGCCGATGCACAGCGTCGAAACCGGGGGGCGGATGAACTGCATGGTGTCGTAGATCGCCATGCCGGAGGTGACCACCCCGCCCGGCGAATTGATGTACATCGAGATTTCTTTTTTCGGATTCTCCGCTTCGAGGAACAGAAGCTGCGCCACGATCAGTGTCGCCACCCCGTCATCGATCCCACCAGTGATGAAGATGATGCGTTCCTTGAGCAGCCGCGAATAGATGTCATAGGCACGCTCGCCGCGGTTGGTCTGCTCGACCACCATGGGAACAAGGTGTTGCATGTAGGTATTGATCGGATCGCGCATCGGCCACCTGTTGGATTTGTCTCAGTGTGTATGATTCGGCCCCGGCTTGTCGAAGCCGCCATGCTGCTCGAGCACCGTTACACACTCGCTAATGCAGCCATCGCAGATATGAGCAAATTTGCCGGCGACAAGGCGTTCGACGTCGCTTTCGCATCGCTATGCTGCTGCGGGCGCTTCGTCCTCCTTGAACAGATCCTCGCGCGACACGCTCTTTTCCGTCACGTCCGCGAGCTCAACCAGAAAGTCGACCACCTTTTCCTCGAAGATCGGGGCGCGCAGTGACGCGAGAGCATTGGGATTGTTGCGGTAGTAGTCCCAGACCTCCTGCTCGCGCCCGGGCAGTTGGCGGGCGCGCTCGACCAGCGCGGCGCTCATCTGCTCGTCGGTGACCTTGATGTTGTTCTTCTCGCCGATCTCCGCAATGACGAGGCCGAGCCGCACGCGCCGCTCGGCGATGGCGCGGTATTCGGCGCGGGCCTCGTCCTCGGTCGTACCCTCGTCGGCGAAGCTGCGGCCTTGCGCCTTGAGGTCGTTTTCGATGGTCGACCAGACGTTTCGGAACTCCTCCTCGACCAGGCTCGGCGGCGGCTCGAACTTGTGCTGTGCATCGAGCTGGTCGAGCAGCGAACGTTTGAGCTTCTGCCGCGAGGCGGCAGCGTGTTCTTTCTGAACGCGGTCGCGGATCGCGTCCTTCAGCTTGGCCAGCAATTCGAGGCCGAGCGTCTTGGCGAACTCCTCGTCGATCGTCACGGTCCCGGGCGCCTCGACCGACTTCGCCGTCACTTCGAACGTCGCGTCCTTGCCCGCCATCGGAGCGTGATAGTTCTCCGGGAACTTGATGTCGAAGGTCCTGTTCTCGCCGGCCTTGATGCCGAGGAGCTGATCCTCGAAGCCTGGAATGAATGTGCCCGAACCGATGAGGACCGGCGTGTCGTCGCCGGTGCCGCCGTCGAACGGCTCGCCTCCAATCATGCCCTTGAACGCGATGACCACCCGGTCGCCTTTTTCGGCGCCTTCCGATTTCGCGGCATACGGCCGGTTCTGCTCGGCAATCCGCTCCAACGCTTCATCGATTTCCGTATCGGTCACTTCGCTGACGAGACGTTCGAGCTTGATGGTCTTGAAGTCCGCAAGTGTGATCGGCGGCACGACCTCGAGCTCGACGGTGTAGGCAAGGTCTGCCTTGCCGGAGATGATGCTCTCGACGGCCCCCTCCTCCGAGGGCAGCGTCACCTTGGGCTCGGTCGCGAGCTTGAAGCCGCGGTCGGTGACAATCTGGTTGTTGGCTTCGCGGACCGCCGCTTCGATGACCTCCGCCATCGCGGCTTTGCCGTAGACCCGCCGCAGATGCGAGGCCGGCACCTTGCCGGGGCGGAAGCCACGGAGCTGGATGCGTCCTTTGAGATCGTCGATCCGTTCGACGACCTTCGCTTCGAGATCGGTCGCAGGGACGACAACACGGAATTCGCGTTTGAGGCCGTCGGTGGCAGTTTCGGTCACTTGCATGGAAGCTTACTCTTCGCGGCCGGACATCGCGCGCCACGCGCCGCCCGCCCAAGTTGTGGGAAATCGCCCGTTTGGTGCGGGCGGAGGGATTTGAACCCCCACGACTTTCGCCACGGGAACCTAAATCCCGCGCGTCTACCAATTCCGCCACGCCCGCATAGGGCCCGCGGCCCGGCGGCGCGGCTTATAGCATGCTGTAAGTCCCGGACGCCACACCTATAGCCGTCGAAACCTATTGGTAAAAGGCTTGGCCGGAGCGAGTTCGCTTGAAAATGGCACCGCCTGTCGCCACGCTGCCACGATCCGCGAGGCGGCCCCTGCCCGAATCGGAAACCCTCATGCCACCGCAACACCGGCCGATGTCTTTGCCTCTCTCGCGCCGACGCTTTCTTGGGGGCGCGCTGGCTGTGTCCTGCTTCAGTTTTCCAGATGGGTCGCGGGCGCAAGACATCGCTCCGTCGGGGGAGGTCCGCATCCTGCGTGCCAAGCCTGGCTCGGCCATGCTGCCGGGGCCGGATGGAAAGCCGGTCGCCGTCGCAGCCTATGACGGCGCGGTACCCGGCCCGTTGCTGCGGGTGCGGCGGGGCGAGGAGGTCAAACTGCGGCTGGTGAACGAACTGGCCGAACCCACGGCGATCCACTGGCACGGCGTGCGGCTGAAGAACGCGATGGACGGTGCACCGCCCCTGACGCAAGCGCCGGTCAAGCCCGGCGAGAGCTTCGACTACCGCTTTGCGCCACCTGACGCCGGCACGTTCTGGTACCACCCGCCTGAACCGGGCCAAGGGCTCTACGGCGTGTTGATCGTCGACGAGCCCGATCCGGTCGTCGTCGACCGCGATGTCGTCATCATTCTGGACGCCGGCGGCGGCAAACTCGTCGTCAATGGCGCGCAGGCGTTTCAAATTCCCGTCCGGACCAACGAACGCATTCGTCTGCGGCTGCTCAATGCCGCCAGCGCGAGCTTCTTCCCCATACGCGTCGATCGCCATCGCGCCATGGTCATGGCCATCGACGGTCAGCCGGCGCAAGCTTTCGAGGCGCGCGGCAGCCGCGTCGTACTGGCGCCCGGCAACCGGGTCGATTTGTTCGTCGACTGCACGCTGGCCGCGGGGGCGACCGCAGCCATTGTCGCCGAGACCGGAGCCGAGCCGGTGCCGATTGCGCATTTGACCTATGGCACAGAGCCGGCGCGACCCTCGCCGCTTCCGGACGCAAAGTCGCTGCCCGGCAACCCGCTTCCGGAACGCATCGAGCTTCGCGGCGCCGTGCGGCCCGATTTTGTGATCACAGACGGTGCTTCGACCGTGGTCGCGCCCAAACCGCTGTTCTCGGTCAAGCGCGGCCGCACCGTGGTGCTCAATATCGCGAACCGCACCGCATTGCCGCAGGTCACGCACGTGCACGGCCACGCATTCCGGGTGCTTGATCGGCTCGACGATGGCTGGAAACCGTACTGGCTCGACACCATCGTGATCGAGCCGCAAGGAAACGACCATGTCGCTTTCATCGCTGACAACCCCGGGAAATGGCTGATCCGCGCCCACGCGCAAGCGACGAGCATGATCGCGTGGTTCGAGGTGACCTGATCGGCGCGTCAGGTGAACAGCTTGCGTAGGACGTTCGGCAAGGTCTCCGGCAAGTCCTCAGCAATGAGACCGGGGCCAAACGCGTTGCCGGCTTCGCCGTGGAGCCAGACCGCGGCGGACGCCGCCTCGAAGGGCGGCATGCCCTGAGCCAGCAGACCCAAAACTATTCCGGCGAGCACGTCGCCTGAACCGGCGGTGGCAAGCCACCCGGTCGCATTGGCAGCGATGGCTGCGCGTCCGTCCGGCGCGGCGACCACGGTATCCGCGCCTTTGAGCAGCACAATAGCGCCGCTCCTTTCGGCTGCCAGCCGCGTTCTTTCAAGCTTCGATCCGACTTGAGTTTTCTGGTCCAAGCTACTCGAAAAAGCGAGCGAACTCACCCTCGTGTGGCGTCAGAACGACGGCCCGGTCCGGTCGCGCCCGGATGGCATCGACAAGCCGCTGCGGCGATCTGCGCAAAGCTCGTGAGGGCATCGGCATCAAGCACCACCGCGCGCTCGCCGGCGAGTGCTGCAAGCACCAGATCGCAGGTTGCGGGTCCCACTCCGGCGCCCGGCCCGATCGCCACTGCGTTGATGCGCCGGTCGGCGAGAAATGCCGTGAACTCGGCAGCGCCATCGACGGGACGCACCATTACGGCCAGGTTTGCGGACGCGTTGATGGCGAGCGCGTCGCGCGGGCTCGCAATCGTCACCAGGCCTGCCCCGGCCCGCAGCGCGCCACGCGCCGCGAGGCGCGCTGCGCCAGTCGAGGATGCGCCGCCTGAGACGACGATGGCGTGACCGCGGACATATTTGTGGCCGTCGAGACGCGGTTCGTGAAAATGCGCACGCCAGAGACTTGGCGCATTCTCGAACGTCTTTGGTCCAATCGGCCCCAGCACGGCATTGTGGATTCCAATGTCGGCCACGCGGACCGGACCGCAATAAAGTCGTCCCGGAAGAAGGAGATGCCCAGGCTTCTTGCGAAAGAACGTCACCGTCTGGGCCGCGCGCACCGCGGACCCCATCACGGCGCCTGACGTGCCATTGATGCCGCTCGGCAGATCGACGGCGATCACGGGCGCCGTATGCGCGTTCATCGCCTCGATCATGCCTCGCGCGGCGCCCTCGACCGGCCGGTCAAGCCCAGCGCCGAACAGCGCGTCGATGATCACGTTTGCGCCGGCGAGCCGTTCCGGCGCCGCAGCCGCGACCGGGCCCTTCCAGCTTTTGGCCGCCAGTGCTGCATCGCCCTTGAGCCTGGCGGCATCGCCGACGAGCATCAGATCAATCCGAAAGCCACGCTCGGCGAGCACGCGCGCCGCCACGAAGCCGTCGCCGCCATTGTTGCCCGGCCCGGCCACCACCGCGACCCGCGTGCCGGCTGGATGACGTTCCGCCACCGCCTCGGCGACCGCCCGGCCGGCGTTTTCCATCAGGTCTATGCCGCGCACTCCCGCCGCGATGGTTCGCCGGTCGGCCTCGCTCATTTCGGCGTTGGTCAGGAGTTCAATCATGGTCCGCGGCACCCTACGGCTGCACCAACTCACCGACAACGCGGGTCGGCATCCTTGGCTTTGCCGCGCCCGGCGCCGGGTCACCGATTAACCTGTGGGCAAATTGCCTCTTTTTTGAGCTGCGATCATTAGGCAAGTGGCCGCCGGACGCCCAGTTGATGCAATAATGTCCCGACAAGGCGCTGGTTTTCGGCCATCTGCGGCTTGGCACGGGACCTGCTAACCGAAGCCGCGGCTCCAACGGTGGCTGCGTTCGCCGACGAGCCGGGAGAGGACAGGCATGAAAAAAATCGAGGCCATCATCAAGCCATTCAAACTCGACGAGGTGAAAGAGGCGCTCCAGGAGGTTGGTCTGCAAGGCATCACGGTGACCGAAGCCAAGGGCTTCGGCCGCCAGAAGGGACACACCGAGCTCTATCGCGGCGCCGAATACGTTGTTGATTTTCTCCCCAAGGTGAAGATCGAGATTGTGCTCGCCGACGACATGGTCGAAAAAGCGATCGAGGCGATCCGTCGCGCCGCCCAGACGGGCCGTATCGGCGACGGCAAAATTTTCGTCTCCACGATCGAGGAAGCAATCCGGATCAGGACGGGGGAATCCGGAGTAGACGCCATCTGAACGGCTGGTCGCCGGCGATTTCGCCGGCCCGCCTTGCACACACCGAGCAGCATCACGGATCAGCACCACGAAAGGGTATGCATGCCATGACGACGCCAAAGAATGTCATGAAGATGATCAAGGACAACGACGTGAAATACGTCGATTTCCGTTTCACCGATCCGCGCGGCAAGTGGCAGCACGTCACCTTCGACGTCACCATGATCGAGGAGGACACGTTCGCCGAGGGCCAGATGTTCGACGGCTCCTCGATCGCCGGCTGGAAGGCGATCAACGAGTTCGACATGAACCTGATGCCCGATCCGGCGACCGCCTGCATCGATCCGTTCTTCGCCGAGACCACATTGGTGCTGGTTTGCGACGTGCTCGAGCCGACCACCGGCGAGCCCTACAACCGCGATCCGCGCGGCATCGCCAAGCGCGCCCAGGGCATGGTCAAGTCGATGGGCGTCGGCGACACCATCTATTTCGGCCCCGAGGCCGAGTTCTTCGTGTTCGACGACGTCAAGTATGCGGCCAATCCGTACAACACCGGATTCAAGCTCGAACTCGACCGAGTTTCCGTCGAATTCCGACACCGAGTACGAGGGCGGCAATCACGGCCACCGCATCGGCACCAAGAAGGGCTATTTCCCGGTGCCGCCGCAGGACTCGGTGCAGGACATGCGCTCGGAAATGCTCGGCTCCATGGCGCGCATGGGCGTCAGGGTCGAGAAGCACCACCACGAAGTCGCCTCCGCCCAGCACGAACTCGGCATGAAATTCTCGCCGCTGGTGCTGATGGCGGACCAGATGCAGATCTACAAATATTGCATCCAGCAGGTCGCGCAGGTCTACGGCAAGACCGCAACCTTCATGCCCAAGCCGATCTACGGCGACAACGGCTCCGGCATGCACTGCCACCAGTCGATCTGGAAAGGCGGCAAGCCGGTGTTCGCCGGCAATAAATATGCCGACCTTTCGGAGACATGCCTGCAGTACATCGCCGGCATCATCAAGCACGCCAAGGCGATCAACGCCTTCACCAACCCGACGACGAATTCCTACAAGCGGCTGGTGCCCGGCTTCGAAGCGCCCGTGCTGCTCGCCTACTCGGCGCGCAATCGCTCGGCTTCGTGCCGCATCCCCTACACCACGAACCCGAAGGCCAAGCGCGTCGAAGTGCGTTTCCCCGATCCGCTCGCCAATCCCTATCTCGCCTTCGCGGCCATGCTGATGGCGGGCCTCGACGGCATCAAGAACAAGCTCGATCCGGGCGACGCGGTCGACAAG
This sequence comes from uncultured Alphaproteobacteria bacterium, assembly GCA_963730645.1. GTDB lineage: Bacteria > Pseudomonadota > Alphaproteobacteria > Rhizobiales > Xanthobacteraceae > BOG-931. The sequence continues at coordinate 764,611 of CAVSSN010000002.1, forward strand.
GACCTCTACGATCTGCCGCCGAAGGAATTGAAGAAAATTCCGACTGTGTGCGGCTCACTGCGCCAGGCGCTGGAAGAACTCGACAAGGGCCGCGCCTTCCTCAAGGCCGGCGGCGTGTTCGACGACGACTTCATCGACAGCTACATCGAACTGAAGATGTCGGAAGTGATCCGCTTCGAGCACACCCCGCATCCGGTCGAATTCGACATGTACTATTCGTCGTAGTGCGGGTGCACGGACGAGTCCTTGCGTCGAATTTGCGAAGCTTCACGGGCGCCGTTCGCGGCGCCCGATTTTTTCCAGCAATCAAACCAGCCAGAAAATCAGCGCGAGCAGGACGGTTGCCGTGACAATTGCGATCGCGATCTGCCGGTAGCGACGCTTCGGGCCGTAGACGCCGGCGTCGCGCTTGGCGCGGATGATGGCGGCCTCGAATTCCTCCGAGGACGCGAACGCGCAGGCAAGCGCTGAGCCGGCGCGTTCGAGGTAAGCCTCAGGCGCAGGGCTTTCGGCCGCAGCCGCGATGGGTGGAGCAGGTGCCACATGCGCCTATGCTACCGCCATCTCGGTAAACGACCGATTGCACCGCTTCGCTGCAGTGCAACCGGCTTGCTCAACGCATTAATTCAGCGGATCAATTCAGCGCGCCGCCACCGTTTGCGGCGTTGCCCCCGCAAGCAGCGCACCCTCGACGCTGCCAGTCCCAGCCGTGCGCGGGCTTACCGGCCACTGCTTCGTCGGCGACCTCGATGCGGTTTCGGCCGTTGATCTTGGCGCGGTACATCGCGGCATCGGCGCGCGCGATCAGCGCCTCGATGTTGGCGTTCGGCGAACCGCAGGCAATGCCGATGCTCACCGTCGCACCGATCTCATGGCCGTCGAACTCGACCGCGACGCGCTGGAACGCCACGCGCACCCGCTCGGCTGCGGCGGCCGCATCGGCCAGGCTGCCCGGCACCAGCGCCACGAACTCCTCGCCGCCCCAGCGGCCGATGACGTCGTTGGTGCGCATGGTCGTGCGTGTCATCTTGGCGAACAGGCGCAAGGTCGCGTCGCCGACGTGATGTCCGAAGCGATCGTTGATCGACTTGAAATGGTCGAGATCGAACGCGAGCACGCTGACCGGCTCCTGGTCGCGGCTGCGGCGGGCCATGAGTTCGCTTGCGGCTTCGAGGAAACCGCGGCGATTGAGCACCTCGGTGAGTGCGTCGGTCGCGGCGGCCACCTTGTACTGGCGCACCGTGCGATCCTTCGCCAAGACCAGCACGATAAATGCCGTACCCACGACGTAGAGCATGATCTCGAGCGCGAACACGGCGATCCAGCCGGTGGCAAGGCTCAGGACGCCGCCGTCATCCGGCAGCAAGCTCGCGAGCGGGACCGGGAACAGGAAGATCGCGCCGTGCAGAATCGGCACGAAGATCGCGGGCCAGCGCCGGATCAGCGTCTTGCGGCGCTCGCGCCACAGCTCGGCAGCGGTGAGGAACGTGTAGGAGGCGATGATCAGCGAGCTCAGGATGATGCGCGCGGCGCCCGAATGCGCAAATCCCGGCAAGACGCAGGCGACGAGCCACGCCGCGGCGCCGACTGACATCGGGCCCCACAGCACCGGCCGGCCATGGAAGACGCGCGCGGCGCTCCAGATCATGCCGCAAGCGACGAACAGCAGCGCGTTGGCAATGCCGGACGGCAAAGGCGGCGAAATCAGGTTATCGACGCTCCAGATCGCGACCGAAAAGCCGCCGATCAGATAAGCCGCGCCCCACCACGCCAAGGCGCGAACGCGATCCTGCATCCACGCGAACAGCAGCAACAGGCCAAGTAACGACGTCACGCAAGTGGCGACGATGAACAACGTTCCGACATCGAGCGACATTGAGCGCATCGCCAAAATGGGGCAGCATGGACGGGCTCTCCTGTGAAGTCTATTCGGAGAAACCCGTATCAGCATTTTTGCGCGGGCGTTGACGGAAGTCGTTTCAGGCTTTGCCAAGTATGTGACGCATCGCGCGGGTTTTCCGCGAAAGAATCATGAAAATTGCAAAGACGAAAATTGCGCCGAATACCTTCATCAGCCCGCGAGGCGGCGGCGGCGGCCGATAATTGCGGTCGTGATGCTGGCGCGATCCGAGCCGATAATCGGCACAATCGACGGCGCGCCGATTTCCTTCTGGCTTTCCGGCGGGGTCGCCTCAACACGGTTGCGGCCGAGCTCCTTGGCGCGATAGAGCGCGCGATCGGCGACGGCGAGCAGACTCGTGCACATCGGCATGTTCTTCGCAGCCGAGCGTGACGCCGACGCTGACCGTCGGCTTCAAGTCTTCGCTGCCGAAATGCGTGGCGGCGGCGGCGAAGTTGCGCCGCACGCGGTCGGCGATGGCGAAGGCTTCGTCGAGGTCGCCAACCGCAACGCACGAGGCAAACTCTTCGCCGCCGATGCGGCCGAAAACGACATCGGCGCCGAGCGTCGTCGTCGCGCTGCCGGCGAAGGCCTGCAGTACGGCGTCACCGTAGCGCGTGGCCGTAGCGGTCGTTGATCTGCTTGAAATGATCGAGATCGAACAACATGACGGCAAGCGGCTCGCCGTCGACGGCCTGCTGCGCCAGAAGTTTCACAGCGCCGTCGAGGAACGCGCGGCGATTGGCGACGCCGCTCAGCGGATCGGTCAGCGAATTGATCTTGTGGCTCAGCTCGGTGCGCTCCTTGGTCAGATTGAGCTGCAGGAACGCCATGACCACGGTGAACAGCAGCGTGCCGAAGGCGAGCAGCGCGAACGACAGCCCGCTCAGCAGCGAGTCGCCTTCGAGCGAGGGCGACAATATCGTCGCCGGCACGCGGGCAAGCAGCACCGCCGCATAGGCGAGCAGCACGATGACGCACGGCCAGCGCGACATCAGCGGCTCTTCACGTCCGCGCCAGAATTCCTCGGCGGTCAGCAGCGCCAGCGTCGCCATCATGGTCGAGACGACGACGACACGCATGTCGACGTCGTGGGCGAGCGCTGGAATGTGACACAGGCCGAACCAGATCGCCGGCGGAAGCAACACGAGCAGCGGCCTGATCTTATGGCCGTCGAACACGCGCGCGCCGGTCCAGGTCAGGCCGTAGCTCAGCAGCACGAGCGCATTGGCGAGATCGTTGCTGATGAAATCGGGCATGGCGCCGCCCGAGGTCAAAAGGCCAAGGCCGCTGGCGCCGACGATGTGGGCTGCGCCCCACCACATCGGCGCACGGATGCTGCGATTTTGCAGTCCGGCGAATACCAGGAGCGCGCCGAGAAGTGCCGTGACGAAAACCGTCACCACGGACAGTGTTTGGACATCAAGATGCATACGACCCACCGCCGACGACTGACGGTGGGCACACTAGGCCCGCAACAGTTCCGCGGTCGTTACCGCCGCGATCAAACCTCGCGAACAGGATTGCCGCCCGGTAAACGGGCGCGGCGCAATCTTCACGGCACGATTGCGGCGCCGGCAACCACATCCGCACAAAGCCGCGCTGCGACTGCGTCTGTCGGAACGGCAGCGGCCGAACCGGGTTGGTTTGCCCACCATTCGCCCAGTGTCTTCACTTGACCGTCGGCAACGCTTAAATTGGCTAGCAACCGGTTAAGGAGCTTGCCATGGCCCAGACTGCCGAACTTGACGTTCATTCTAATTCGGCCCCCGACACCATCGAGGCGACGCTCAACTACATCGTTGACGACGGCAAGCCTGTCTTCACCATCGTGGCCGCGCCGGGCGGCAGCGACACGCGCTCCGGGGCCACGCCCGATCCGCACCGCGTGACAATTCACAACGGCCGCCAGACGGCCAACGATTTCGTGCTGGAGAAGAACGGCTTCGTCTTCGTGCGCCACGACACCAAGGTCAGGGACTTTTACGACGAAACCGAAATCACGCGCATCTACTATCCGGAGATGGTCGAACTGATCAAAGCCCAGAGCGGCGCCAAGCGCGTCGTCGTGTTCGACCACACGCTGCGTAGCGCCGACGACGAACTGCGCGAGGCGAAGAAGATCCGCGAGGTCGTGCGCCGCGTGCACAACGACTACACCGAATGGTCGGCGCCGCAGCGCGTGCGCGACATCCTGCCGGACGAGGCGGAGGAATTGCTCAAGCGCCGCTTCGCCATCATCCAGGTGTGGCGGCCGATCCGCCATCCCGTCGAGACGTTCCCGCTCGCCATGGCGGACGCTCAGACGCTGTCGCCGGACGACATGATCGTCTCGGAGCGGCGCGCTCCCGGTCGCATCGGCCAGACCTACGCCATCAAATTCAATCCGGCGCACAAATGGTACTGGTTCCCGCGCATGCGACGCGAGGAAGCCTATGTGTTCAAGGTGTTCGATTCGATGAAGGACGGCCGCGCGCGCTGGACCGCGCATACGGCATTCGAAGACCCGACCACGCCGAAGAATGCGCGCCCGCGCGAGAGCATCGAAATCCGCACGCTGGCGTTTTTCTGAGTGCCGTAGTCCGTCATGAGCGGATAGCGCAAATGCGGCGACCTCCGCAATCCGGATGTCGCTACGGCGGTTATCCGGATTCCAGGTGCTCGCGAGCGACGCTCGCGCCCCGGAATGACGGGTCGGCAACTACCGCTTGGAGAACTGGAAGCTGCGGCGAGCCTTGGCCTTGCCGTACTTCTTGCGCTCGACGACGCGCGCATCGCGCGTGAGGAAGCCGCCGTGCTTGAGCGCGGGGCGCAGATCCGGCTCGTGGTTCAGCAGCGCCTTGGAAATGCCGTGGCGCACCGCGCCGGCCTGGCCGGACAGCCCGCCGCCCGAGACCGTGCACACGATGTCGAACTGGCCTTGCCGGTTGGCGGCGACCAGCGGCTGCTGGATCAGCATGCGCAGCACCGGCCGCGCGAAATAGGTTTCCACCACCCGCTTGTTGATGGTGATGTTGCCGGAGCCAGGCTTGATCCACACCCGGGCGACCGCGTTCTTGCGCTTGCCGGTGGCGTAGGCGCGGCCCTGCTTGTCGAGCTTCTGCACATACTTCGGCGATTCAGCCGCAGTCGGCGCCGCAGGCTTGAGCGTCGCCAATCCTTCGAGCGATTGCACCGTGGTCTCGGCCATCAGGCGGTCCTCACGTTCTTGCGGTTCATGGCGCCGATATCGATCTTCTCCGGCTGCTGCGCCTCGTGCGGATGGTCGGCGCCCGGGTAGACCCGCAGGTTGCCGAGTTGGACGCGCCCGAGCGGGCCGCGCGGCAGCATGCGCTCGATGGCCTTTTCGACGATGCGTTCCGGGAATTTGCCGGCGAGGATCGATTTCGCCGTGCGCTCCTTGATGCCGCCGATATAGCCGGTGTGCTTGTAGTAGATCTTCTGCTCGACCTTGCGGCCGGTCAGCACCGCCTTGGCGGCGTTGATGATGATGACGTTGTCGCCGTCATCGACGTGGGGGGTGAAGCGTCGGCTTGTGCTTGCCGCGCAGCCGCATCGCCACGAGCGTGGCGAGCCGGCCGACGATGAGACCGTCGGCGTCGATCAAGACCCACTTCTTGTCGACCTCGGCAGGTTTGGCCGAAAAGGTTTTCATGTCCGCGTCCGTTGGATTTGGGCCGCCGCCGTGTGCCGGCGTCACGCGAGGCGGCTTTTACAATGGGCACGAGCACTGGGTCAACGCCAATACCGTCAATTTTCTTACAGAATATCAGATGATTTGTACGAATGGTTCTATAATACCGTCAGCCATCTATTGTCCTGCTGCGGGATCGAATAGGTCGAGGTGACGTGGGCAACCGGGTCGTCCTCCCCGTCGGAGCGGATCGTCACCTCGCCCACGGCGAGGCGCTTGCCGACCTTGAGCAGCCGCGCCTCGGCCAGGAGATCGCGCTGCGCGGGTTTGCGCAGAAAATTGATGTTGAGATTGATCGTGACGGCGAGCGGCACCGGGCCGATCGCCGCCAGAACGGCGACGTACATGGCGAAATCCGCGAGCGCCATCATGGTCGGTCCCGATATGGTGCCGCCCGGGCGGATCGAGGACGCCTTGTAGGCTTGCCGCACGCGGCAGCCGCCGTGCCAGGCTTCGTCGATCGACACGCCGCTGTCGGCATTGAAGACCTGGGGGAATTCGGCGGCGAGGAACCGCTCGAGCTCCTTGACCGTCAGCGCCGGCGCCGCCATGTCCTTGTTCAACGTGACTCTCCCCCGCCTGCCCGCTCCTTCGGCATGGCGGATCGGATACAATGAACGCACCGCGACCGCAAAGCGCCGCATTCCGGACGAGGCCGATGAACGCACAACCCGCAACCGCCGCCGCTGCCGAGCACGCCGCTCATTCTGCTGCGTGAAGATGTCGGCCCTATCGCCGTGCTCACGCTGAACCGGCCGGCAGGCGCGCAACTCGCTGTCCGAGGACACTTTGGTGGCGCTCGGTGATGCCTTCACCGCCATCGCGCATGAGCGCGCGGTGCGCGCGGTGATCCTCACCGCAAACGGCCCCGCATTCTCCGCGGGCCACGACATGAAAGAACTGACGAAGCGCCGCTCGGACCCCGACCGCGGCCGCGACTATTTCAAGTACATCATGGAGACGTGCAGCACGATGATGCAGCAGATCGTCGAGCTGCCGCAGCCGGTGATCGCCGCAGTGCAGGGAACGGCGACGGCCGCGGGCTGTCAGCTCGTCGCAAGTTGCGACCTTGCGGTCGCCTCGCGCAGCGCGAAGTTTGCCACCCCCGGCGTCAATATCGGCCTGTTCTGCTCGACCCCCATGGTCGCGCTCGCGCGCAACGTCTCGCGCAAGCACGCGATGGAGATGCTGCTCACCGGCGAGATGATTTCGGCCGAGGATGCGCTGCGCATCGGCCTCGTCAATCGCGTGGTCGAGCCTGGGAAGGAGCGCGACGAAGCGCTCAAGCTCGCACAGGTCATCGCCGGAAAATCGTCGATGACCATCAAGGTCGGCAAGGAGGCGTTCTACCGCCAGCTCGAAATGCCGCTGGCCGAGGCCTACAAATACGCCTCCGACGTCATGGTCGAGAACATGCTCGCGCGCGACGCCGAGGAAGGCATCGGCGCCTTCATCGACAAGCGCCAGCCGAAATGGGAGGACCGCTGATGACGATCGCCGCTCGAACCCTCTCCTTTCCGGCGTTCCGCCTCCACCCGCGCGCGATCAGGCGCGCGGTTCTCGCCGGGAGCGCTTGGGGCGTTGCCATGGGTGTCGCGCTGACCGCGCTGAAATTTCAGGACTGCGGCGTCGTCTGCCTGTCGGATGTCGCCGTCAACACGGCGATCAGTGCGCCGGCATCCTCACCATCGGCCCGATCGCGGCCTTTGCGCCGGCGCGGCGTAGCGCCAATCGCACTGCCCTTTCGTTCGCAGCGCCACGTGACTATGTTCGCGCCACACACCGGCGCACATGATGAATCACGATTCCTATCCCGACAGCTATATCCGCGGCATCCTCAACACCGTGAAGACGATCGCCATGGTCGGCGCGTCGCAGAAGGACAACCGGCCGAGCTATTTCGCCTTCAAGTATCTGCTCGAGCGCGGCTACAACATGATCCCGGTCAATCCGGGTCAGGCCGGCACGCGAAATCCTCGGCCGCAAGGTCTACGCCAAGCTCACCGACATTCCCGAACCGGTCGACATGGTCGACATTTTCCGCGCCTCGCAATACGCGCTGCCGATCGTGCAGGAGGCGCTCACGCTCAACCCGCGCCCCAGCGTCATCTGGATGCAACTCGGCGTGCGCAACGACGAAGCGGCCGCACTTGCCGAAGCCAACGGCCTCAAGGTGGTGATGAATCGCTGCCCCAAGATCGAGTACGGCCGGCTGTCGTCGGAGATCAGTTGGATGGGGGTCAATTCCCGCACCATCACGTCGAAAAAGGCCAAGATCGGCGGCATCCAGCGCATGTCGCTCAACCGCACCACCATGGCGGGCGGCGAGACCCCCGCCGCGGCGCGTGCAATGCAAAAAGATGAATCCGCCAGCTGATTAAAATTTGGCGGAACTTTGTCGAACCTTTTTCATTCCTCTCCTGTCTAATGCAATGAGCCACTGGCTCACGAGGGCGCGCTGAGGCGCCGGTTTAGGAGGGGGCTCATGAAAATTCGCACCGCACTCGCGCTTACACTGTTTTGCCTGGCGCTCGCGCCCGTCGCCGCCACGGCCGACCAGGCCCAGGACGACCAGACTGCCTGCATGAACGACGCCATGACGATCTGCGGGCAATTCATCCCGGACCGCGAGCGTGTCGGCACCTGCCTGGTGACAAAACCGCAGCCGCGTCTCGGCGGCGTGCCGCACCGCGACTGATCCGGTTTAACGCGCCGACCGCGTCGCGCACCAAGACCAGCACCGTGCGCTGATTGCCGCCTTCCGGCTCGTTCAGAGAACAAATTTCTGCTGCCGCCGCGCCCCATAGCGCGGCGGTTGCGTATTCACACAACGCCCTCCCCGCGCCTTGACGCCCCCTCAAGGTTCGATAAACCAGCAGGGTTTGCGGGCGAACCGCGTACCCTCGACCAGGACAGGCCACCATGACCGAACGCACCCCGGGCTTCTCAACGCTTGCCATCCATGCCGGCGCCCAGCCCGATCCGACGACCGGCGCGCGCGCGACCCCGATCTATCAGACCACCTCGTTCGTGTTCGAGGACGTCGACCACGCCGCTTCGCTGTTCGGCCTGCAGACGTTCGGCAACATCTACACGCGCATCGGCAACCCGACCAATGCCGTGCTGGAGGAGCGCGTCGCTGCGCTCGAGGGCGGCACGGCGGGGCTCGCGGTCGCGTCCGGCCACGCCGCGCAGGTGATCGTGATGCATTGCCTGATGCAGCCGGGCGATGAATTCGTCGCTTCGAAGAAGCTCTATGGCGGCTCGATCAACCAGTTCAACCACGCCTACAAGAATTTCGGCTGGAACGTGGTGTGGGCCGATCCGGACGACATTTCGTCGTTCGAACGCGCAATCAGCCCGAAGACCAAGGCGATCTTCACCGAGTCGATCGCCAATCCTGGCGGCGTCATCACCGACATGGCGGCGGTTGCGCAGATCGCGCGCCGCGCCAGCGTGCCCTACATCGTCGACAACACGCTGGCGACGCCGTACCTCTGCAAGCCGTTCGACCACGGCGCCGACATCGTGGTGCATTCGCTGACGAAATTTCTCGGCGGTCACGGCAATTCAATTGGAGGGTTGATCGTCGACGGCGGCACGTTCAACTGGTCGCGCGAGAAGCGATATCCGATGCTGTCGGAGCCGCGGCCGGAATATCACGGCATCGTATTGCATGAGACGTTCGGCAATTTTGCCTTTGCCATCGCATGCCGTGTGCTCGCGCTGCGCGATCTCGGGCCGGCGCTGTCGCCGTTCAACGCGTTCCTCATTCTCACCGGCACGGAGACGCTGCCGCTGCGCATGCAGCGCCATTGCGACAACGCGCAAGCCGTCGCCGAATGGGTCGCAGCGCATCCGAAGGTGGCGTGGGTGAGCTATCCGGGTCTGCCCGGCGACCGCTATCACAACCTCGCCAAGAAATATTGTCCCAAGGGCGCGGGCGCAGTCTTCACCTTCGGCCTCAAGGGCGGCTACGACGCCGGCATCAAGCTGGTGTCGAACGTGAAGCTGTTTTCACACCTCGCCAATATCGGCGACACGCGTTCGCTCATCATCCATCCGGCCTCGACCACGCATCGCCAGCTCAGCGACGCGCAGAAGGTGCAGGCCGGCGCCGGCCCGGACGTGGTACGGCTCTCGATCGGGCTTGAAGACAAGGACGACATCATCGCCGATCTGGAGCAGGCACTCGCGGAGGCGTGATTGCCGCGCCGTCAGGATTTGGCGAGCGTGCGCGCGACGTAGGCCTTGATGCGTTCGGTAACCTCCGCGGTTGTCCAGAGCTCTTCGACTGCCGCGTCGATGTCGTTGCCATCGCGCGCGAGCCGCTCGATTGACCGGCGCGTGCATCTGCCGCTTGGTCATGGCAAACCCTGGCGCCGGCAGAGCGGCGAGCAACTGCGCCGCCGCGACGGCGCGTTCCATCAGAGCATCGGGCTCGACGATCTCGTCGACCAGCCCGCGTTCGAAAGCCGCTTCCGGCGGATAGGTCGAGGCGCCATAGATCACCTCCTGGAAAAATCGTGGCACGGCGACAAGACGCACCGCCTCGAAGGCGAGCGCCGGGAACGCGACGCCGACCTGCAACTCGGTGACGCCGACGCGGCCACCGTCGCGCGCCATCAGCCGCCGGTCGGTGCAGCAGGCAAGCACACAGCCGCCCGCGATAGCGTGGCCATTTATCGCTGCGATAACCGGCTTTGGACAGCGAAACACGGCGTCAAACATCGTGTTCAGCGCCGGCAAGAACTGTCGCACATAGGCGCCGCCCCCGGCCGACAGGCGATGAAGATCCACGCCCGCCGAGAAGCTGCGCCCCTGCCCCGTCAGCACGACGGCTTTGGCGGCGGACGATGACAGCGCGTCGAATTGGGCAGCGACCGCCTGGCAGAATTCGACATCCATGGCGTTGACCTTGCCATGGGCCATTTTGACAACCGCAATGTCGCCCTGATTTGTGACCTCAATCACAGCACGCCCCGACGGTGCTAATATGGAAATCCATCCTGTCACGCCCACAGTCCGGATGGTAGGCAGCGACGCGAACGCAGCTTGCGCCCGATCGGCACGGTATCATCGCGATCGCGACTGATGAACGCGCGTTGTCGATGCGGTCGCATGTTCGTCCGGATCGTCGTGCGGCAGCGGCAGACCGCGTCGCGCTCGTCATTGGCAACGGCGCCTACACCTCCGCAAACCGGCTGCCCAATCCACCCAACGATGCCGCCGACATGGCGCGCGCCTTGCGCGAGATCGGCTTCGACGTGGTCGAAGGTATCGATCTCGACCGGCGTGGCATGGAGGATAAGATCCGCGCGTTCGGCGAGCGGCTCGGCGCCGCGAACACGGCGCTGTTCTTTTACGCCGGCCACGGCATGCAGGTCGCCGGACGAAATTACCTCGTTCCAACGGACGCCAAACTGCAAAGGCCCGGCGATCTCTCGCTCGACACCATCGATGTGCAGATGGTGCTGGATCAGATGGATTCGCGCCCGCGCGTGAATCTGGTCTTTCTCGACGCCTGCCGCGACAATCCGTTGGCGCGCAATTTCGCCGGCACCAGCCGCTCGCTCGCCGTCGGTCAGGGCCTCGCTTCGATCCAGAGCGCAGTCGGCACGATGATTGCCTTCGCCACCGAGCCGGACAAGGTCGCGCTCGACGGCAGCGGCCGCAACAGTCCATTCACGGCGGCGTTGCTCAAGCATATCCGCGAGCCCGGCGTCGATATCGCGGTGATGATGCGGCGGGTGCGCAACGACGTGCTCGCCGCGACCGGCCAGCAGCAGGTACCGTGGGATCATTCCTCTTTGACCGACACCGTGATGCTGGTGCCGGGCAATCCGCAAACGGCTGCGCCGGCGTCACCGCCGCCTGTTGCGCCGCCACGGCCGCCTGAGCCTCAAATCGCAACGCGCACAAATCCAACCGTCCGGCCGCCGCCGCGCGCGCCGGGCGTTGCCTGCGCGAACTTTTCGGCTCCGGCCGGCGTCGACCGCTATTGTGCAAGCTCGGTCCTCGCGCCGCAGCTTGGAAACAATTACGACGTCCGCAACCTGTTCAGTGCGCAACCGGAGATGGCCTGGGTGGAGGGCACGCCCGGACAGGGCAATGGCGAATGGGTAACGGTGGAGTTCGATGCCGAACGGCTGGTCACCGCCGTCGTCGTCCGGAACGGTTATCAGAAGAACGACGACATCTATGGCAAGAACAGCCGCGTCCGGCGGCTGCGACTGGTTTTCTCGCAAGGAGAGAGCGCAAGTTTCACGTTGCAGGACCGCACCGGGCCGCAGACGATTACGCTCGATCGCCCGATCAACACCCATTGGATCGAGTTCGTCATCGACGACGTGTATCCGGGGTCACGCTACAGCGACACCGCGATCTCCAAGCTTTACGTCACCTCGGAGCGTGCGCACTGACGGCCGCTGCGAACGGCGATCGCTCGGCGCGTGGCGACGCCAGCCGGGCGGCATGTGTGACGGCAACAGTCAACGTCACCATCGCCATGGCCTGATGGGTCAACGCGAGCGCGAGCGGGGCCTGATAGAGCAGCGTAATGATTCCCAGCATTGCTTGAATTGAGACGGCGGCAAACAACGTCAGAGCGCCGCCCAACGCTGATGCCGGACGGTTCCGCGCCACGTCGGCGAGATGAATCGCCGCGAGAACCCAAATCATGTACGCCATCATGCGGTGATCGAACTGCACGGTGAGCGCGTTTTCGAAGACATTGCGCCACGCCGGCGCATTGAAAAACAAGTCGGCGGCATTTGGCACGAATGCGCCGTCGATCAGCGGCCAGGTATTGTAGACCAGCCCGGCGCGCAGTCCGGCGACCAGCGCACCGAGATAGATTTGCACCAGCACAAGGACGAGCAGCACGATGGCGCTGTTGCGAATGCGTTTGGGCACGTCGTCAGGCGTGCGAGCAGTCAATCGCTGCGCCGTCCACACCATCGCGGCATAGATCACGCACGCCAGAACGAGATGCGTTGCCAGGCGATATTGCGACACCTCGACACGATCCGCGAGGCCGGAGGCAACCATCCACCAGCCGACCGCGCCCTGCAGCGCGCCCAATCCGAAAATGAACCACAGCCGCCCTCGCATCGTGGGTGCCACCCAGCCCCGCCACAGGAACCAGAGGAACGGCAGCAGGAACGCGACGCCGATCACACGGCCGAGCAGGCGATGCGTCCATTCCCACCAGTAAATTGTCTTGAACGCATCGAGGCTCATGCCGCGATTCATCTCGCGATACTGCGGAATGGCCTTGTACTTCTCGAACTCGGTCTGCCACGCGTCTGCGCTGAGCGGCGGCAGCGTTCCCATCACCGGCTTCCATTCGGTGATCGAAAGCCCGGATTCGGTCAGCCGCGTCGCGCCTCCGACCAGCACCATGGCGAATACGAGCGCCGCCACGGCGCACAGCCACAGGCGGATGGCGCGGGTATGGTCGACCGAGGTGACTGGTGCTTGCATCGAAAATCGGTTCGCTTGCCGGAATTGCGCGGACCATATAGTGCTGCCCCCTGCCCTCGCAACCGTTTGCAAATCGAACCATGACGATCCGTCTGCGCAAGTTCATCGGCGCCGTCGCGCTGTTCATTCTGGTGGTGGTCTGGGCGCTGCTGGCAATGGCGCTGGCGCAGGCGCCGGTGGTGCGCGACCACGCCGTCGTCTCGGTGATCTATTACGTTGTCGTCGGGCTCGGCTGGGTGCTGCCCGCGATGCCGCTGGTGCGCTGGATGTCGCGTCCGGACAGAGCCTAGGCCGCGTCGACGCGGCGGAAGCCGTTCCACATCGCGGTCGCCGCACCCGATAACAGCACGCGCACGTAGCGCATCTGCTGATATTCACCGTTGACCGAGATGCGCGGCAGCGCGGTGAGATGCTCCCGATGCTGCGGGAACAATACGCCTGGCCGCGTCGTGACAGCGGTCTTGAAGCCGAGCTCGCCGGCGATCGCGAACTCGCGCGGCCCCGCGGATGTTTTGTCGCCGACCGGATAGGACAGGTGCTGCGGCCGCACCGAAAGCGCAGCCTCGATCACCGAGCGGCTCAAATCCATTTCCGATCGCACCGCTTCCTTGGGCAGCTTCGCCAGCATGGAGTGGTTGACCGTGTGCGCGCCGATGGTGACCAGCGGGTCGGCGGCGAGCGTCGCGAGTTCTTCCCAGCCCATGCACAATTCGCCGCAGAACGCCTTGATGTCGACGGAATAGCAGGCGGCGAGATTGCGAACGAACGCGCGCAATTCGTCTTCGGTCTGGCGCTTGCGAACCCACCAGTACAATTCGTCATAGAGCGCACGCTTTTCCGCAGTCGTGGCGCAGTCGAAGGTCTGGTTGCGCCCCTCGATCATGAGGCCGACGCGGTCGTTGCGCGCGATGACGGCTTCGAGCGCCAGCCACCACAGCTCGCCGAGCCGGTCCGGAAAGCTCGTCGCCACGAAGACCGCGAACGGCATGCCGGCTGCCTTGAGGATCGGATAGGCGTTCTGCAGGGTGTCGCGATAGCCGTCATCGAAGGTGAGGCAGACGAAGCGGCGCGAGAAATCGCCCTTGCTCAGCCGGCGGTGCATGTCGTCGAGACTGACAACATCGAGCCGCGAACGGCGCAGGTATTTTACCACGCGGGTGAGGAACCGCGGGGTCACCTCGAGCAACCGGTTGGGCTGGAACCGGTCCGGCCGCGCCGGCCGCACGTGATGAAAGGTCAGGATTGCGCCGACCCCGCCCAGGAACGGGCGCAGCGCATGGTGTGCGCCGCTGAAATACAGCGTCTCCATTCCGCCGCGGATGATCGCTTGCTTGAGGCCGGCCAAGGACATTCCCCTGTCGCTTCCGGGACTATCCCAACCTTTTGTTGACTAAGCATAAACGAGCCATTTTCAATGCCTTAGACGTAGCGTTCCCCGGCAATTCGCCGCAACTCACAGTAAAATCGTCTCCGACGGAGTTCATGGCATTTAGCGGAATGCGATGGAAATCGCGTTGCCCGCTGATGATTTATTTGTGACGTGGGCGGCGCGGGTGGAACTTTCGGCTGGAGGCCCCGCCCGCAACGCCCGTCACTCTGCGCCTATTGTACGGAGGTCAAAATTTCAAAAGGCTGCTTGAGAACGTCAGTCGCTTAGTGTTCAGTGACGCTGCAACGGAAATAGCGAGATAAAAAATGGTCGCCCGGTCAATCCTATGCGTGGCGGTATTGTTCGGCAGTCTCGCCGCGGTGGCTGGCGCAGGTACGGCGCAAGCCCAGGAGCCGGATTGCCGCTACTTCAGGGTCCAGGCCAACGGCTTGAATATTGCCAAGGAACCCAAGGGTGACTCTGTTTTTATCGACATGCTCGATAAGAACGACGTTGTCTGCGTCACGCGAAACCAGAAAGTCGGCGACCGCGACTGGGGATTTATTGCGCACAAGGTCGAAAAGCCCGACCAGCATAAGGCTGTAGAAGGCTGGGCGACCATGCGTTCGCTGCAACCGGCCACTCCCGAGGAACTCGCGGCCGTTCGCGGCATCGCGGCAGCTCCCCCTCCGCCGCCGGTTGCCGCCGCCGCTCCATCTCAGGACGATGTCTTGAAGTACACGCGCGCCGATAACTTTCGGACCTTTTCCCGTCAACGGCCACTCGATAGAAGAACTGATTACGGGAACGCCATTATTCCCGCCAATCGAGGGGCTGGACGACAGCGTCTGGAAAAAGACCTGCAGCAATTGTCATAAGTGGGACCAGCGGACGCTGTGCGAACAAGGCACCTCCTATGCCAAGAATCCCAAGGCTTCACTGCGGATTTCGCACCCTTACGGCGGCGGCGTGTTTCAGCTTGCGCTGATGCGGTGGGCAAAATCCGGATGTCAGTGAAGCTGCGGAACCTGTGGACTTGGACATCAACGGTTGCCCACGCGCACGGTTCTCCTATATCTCCGTTCGCATCGCAGATCCGCCCTTCTGCTCTGATCACCTCGACTGTTGAGAGGATATCGTCATGCGAAGCATCGTGATACGCGCCTTCCTGCTGCTCGCCTTCCTGGCTGCCGGTCTTGGCAGCGCAAGCGCCCAGGAATGGCTGCTCAATGCGGGCGCCTCGCATTTCTATATGGGGACCGCCAAGAACAACGCGGTCATGGAGACCCATCAATTTACCGGACTCGACGGCAGCATCAGCAAGGACGGCGATGCAAGTGTGAAGATCGACCTGACGTCGGTTGCTTCGGGCGTCGATGTGCGCGACGTGCGCATGCGTTTCCTGCTGTTTGAAACATACAAGTTTGCCAACGCGGAAATCACCGCGAAGCTGGACATGAGCAAACTGCAGGAACTGCGCACGACGACGCGCATCACCTATCCGCTCAAGGCCACTGTGTCGCTGCACGGCATGACTGCCGACATCGATGCGTCGGTCAACGTCACCCGCATCAGCGACAAGTCGGTGTCGGTAGCGACGGCAAAGCCGATCATCGTCAAGGCCGAGACGTTCGGACTGCTTGGCGGCCTCACCAAGCTTTCCGAAGCGGTCAACAACATTCCGATCGTGACCGCCGCGTCCATCACCTTCGACCTGGTGTTTGAGACCGGCGACAGGCTGCCCGCGATCGTGGCGGCCCGGCAGGAGGCCGTAAAGATCAAGCAACAGGAGGAAACAAGCGCGATTTCGGCGGAAGCCTGCGAGACGCGCATGAGCGTGATCTCGACGACCGGTGCCATTTACTTCAAGACCGGCAGCTCAGAACTGGACAGGGCCAGCGAGCCGCTGCTCAACAGCGTCGCCGATATCGCAAACCGTTGCCCTGCCGTGAAGATCGAAGTGAACGGTCACACCGACTCGGTCGGGAGTGCGGGGGCCAACAAGCAGCTTTCCGAGCAGCGCGCCCATTCCGTCGTCGCCTATCTCGGCCAGCACGGTGTCGCGACGCAACGTGTTGCTGCGGCCGGATTTGGCGATACGCAGCCGATCGCACCCAACGATAGCGAGGCCAACCGGGCAAAGAATTGTCGCATCGAGTTCCGAGTGGTTGCACATTAGCCGCACGGCGATGCACGCCTGACGGGGCGCCAAAACGGGAGGGTAACTCGTGTTGCAGACGAATAGGCGCTCTTTTCTGGTCGGCGTGACCGCCGCGTCGGCCATCACGGCGCTGCCGCGCTGTTCCTCCGCGCAGGTGCAGGGCCCCTTCAAGCTCGATCCGCTGCCGTACGCCACCAATGCGCTCGAGCCGTCTATCGACAAGCGCACGATGGAGTTGCATCACGATATTCATCACGGTGCCGCCGTAACCGCGTTGAATGCCGCAGTGAAGGATCACCCCGAGGTCGCACGGATGCGGCTTGAGGTGATGCTGATCAAGCTTGGCGAACTGCCCGAGGAGATTCGAGCGGCGGTGCGGAACAATGGCGGCAGCCACGCCAACCACACCATGTTCTGGCAAGTCATGGGCAAAGGCGGCGGACAACCGGACGCCAAGCTGAAGGCAGCCTTCGATCGTGATTTCGGCGGATTCGACAAGTTCCAGGCTGAATTCAACACGACGGCAACGAAATTATTTGGCGCCGGATGGGTGTTCGTGACAGCCGACGTCGACGGCCTGTTGAAAATCGTGAGCAAGCCCAACCAGGACACGCCGTTGATGGAAGGTCAACGCGCGCTGATGGGAATCGACGTGTGGGAGCACGCCTATTACCTGAATTACCAGAACCGGCGCGCCGATTATATCAAGGCGTGGTGGAACGTCGTTAATTGGCAAAAGGTCGGTGAGCGATACGGCGCGGCCATGGACGGCGATCTCGGGATTTGATGCCCGCGCGCGTTACCAGCGTGCAATGGTGACGGGAAAATCGCACTACGATCCGAGCGAACGTGCGACGCGGAATCCTATCGAGCCAGAGCGATAACCGGGATAGAACCCGGCCCGGTGCGCCGCGCGCAACATGGCGGGCGGATCGTACCATGACCCGCCGCGCAACACGTGTCGTGCGCAGCTTTGCGCGGTTCGCGCGGAGCCGTCTGCCGGCGCGCCCTGATAGGACGCATTCCAGCAGTCCGCGACCCAATCGTAGACGTTGCCGTGCATCTGATAGAGGCCGAACGGATTGGCTTCGAACATCTCCACCGGCAAGGTGTGGCCGCGGTATTCGCCTTTTGCGCCGCCGCCGTAACTCGACCCACCGTCGTAGTTCGCCTGCGTGGTCGAGATCGACGATCCAAACCAGAATGGTGTCTGCGCCCCGCCTCGGGTCGCATATTCGCGCTCGGCTTCCGACAGCAGGCGATAGGTCTTGCCCGTCGTCTTGGAAAGCCAGGCGATGTAGGCTTGGGCGTCGTCCCAGGACACATTGGTCACGGGATATCGCCCACGGTGCCGGTTGTCATCGGCGGGCCTATAGCCGTTGCAGCCCCCCGCCGAGACGCAGGCGTCCCATTCGTCGAACGTCACCGAGAATTCGCCGACGGCGAACGGCTTGGCAATGGTGACCCGATAGGGCGGGCTTTCCTCCGTCGATCGGCCCTCCTCGCTCGCGGGCGATCCCATCGTGAATGCGCCGGACGGCACCACGACCATTTCCGGACAATTCTCGCACTCCTTGAACTTGTCCCTCGGTCTGAGTGTGCGCTCCTGCGCGGCCGTCAGCGGCGCCGCGGCTGATGGCGGCGGGAAAATGCCCACGGCGGGTGTGACGTTCGTAAGCGGCGCTGGAACCGGCGCGGCCGGTGCGACCACGGCAGGCGTCACGCGGGTCGGCGGAGCCGGAGCCGGTGGCGCGACGACCGCCACTTGCGTTCGTTTGAGTTCACTAAGCCGCGCACGGGCCATGTCGGCATAGATGCTTTCGCCATAGCGCGCGAGAAACGTCTCCAGTTCCGCTGCACTATCGGTATTTTTGACCGTCACCCAGGCCTGAGCGGTCTCGAACGCGCTGGGTGGCCGCGGCACCGCGGGCGGTGGCTGTGGGACGGAGGCAGAAGGCGCAACCGCGACCGCCGCCTTTGCTCCATTCAGCTCTTTCAGCCTCTTCTGCGCCAAAGCGGCGAACGTCGAGTCACGGAACTGGCGAATGAAGGCTTCCAGCACAGCGGGATCGGTCGTGTTGCTAATGCCTGACCAGGCCTTCCCAGCTTCATCCAATGGCTCTCGACCGAAGTTGGACGGTGGTGCCGAAGGCAGCGGAGCGGACACGGGAGGCACAGTTGCGACCGCGGTTTGCGTGCGTTTGAGGTCGGCAATCCGAGCGCGCGCCAATTCACCGTAAAACGTCGAGCCGAACTGCCGGACAAAGGCTTCCAGAATCACCTGGCTTGCGGTGTCCTTTGTTACAGACCAGGCCTGCGCGGCCTCACTCAGCGTCGGCCCGGCGCTGATCGCCGCTTGCGGCGCTTCAGGCGCTGCAACCAGATAAAAATTGCCCGAAAGTTCGTCGTAAAATGCCGGTCGTTGCTCGTAGTGTATCGAGGCGGCCAGCGTTTCCACATCGCTGCGGACGCGCTTGGCCAAGTCTATGATTTCGAGACCCGGCTCCTTGAGCAGCGGCAGCAAGTTACGCGTGTAGACCGAATTGGGATTGGTATCACTCGTGGAGAGCGAATCGAGCGCCGATTGGCCAGCACCGGCCGACATCAACACCAGCGCGCCCTTAGGCGGGTCCTCGCGCACCAGCCCGCGTGTCCCTCCGATGCTGCGCTTGGAGTTTTTGTTGGCGTATGGACTATCGCGGCAGGCATCGAGAAAAAACAGGGAAACCTGCGCCTGCTTGTCCTTTAACCGGTCCAACAGGCCTGCCGAAGCGGATGGCGCTCTCTCTCAGCACATCCTCGCCATCGGCGACCTGCGGAGCGTCGCGGACCAGGAGGTAATTCGTTCCGTTGATCTCGAAGCCATGTCCAGCGAAATAGAGCGCGGTCACATCGCCCGGCTGGACCAGATCGAGAAACCGCTGCCAGGCGCGCAGAAAATCATTTCGCTGCGTGTTCTCGGCAGCCACCACCTGGAACCCGATCTCCTTTAATGTGGCCGCCACCGCTCGCGCGTCGTTGAGCGCCTTGCGAAGCTGCAACCCTGGGCCGAGGTTGTCGTAAGTATTGATGCCGACAACGAGCGCCACCCTCTTGGCCGAGGCGGCCGGCGCCAATGCCAGCGCGAAGATCATTGCCAAGGCTATTGTCGACGCGCGCCACATGCCGATCTATTTCCTTTTGTTCCTACCGGGGAACCGCTTCTCTAGCTTCGGCCGTGGTCGTGCCAAGCGAGGACATCCATTGTTGTTAGTTGACCGAACATTCGCGCGACTTTGTGGCATCTGACGCATTCGCACCAGAGTTCGTTCAATCCCGTTCGCAAACTACGAGCACAATTTCCCGAAACCCGCGCTGATTTCAAGTGGAGCATCATTGTTCGGCGGTAAAGCGTTGACTTTCAATGGGCTAACCAAGTGTTGACAATCCTTTGCCAAGGTCGGGGTTATTGGCGCAATTGCGCCCTGGGCCTGCCATGACCATCGCGCTGCGACTAAACGCCTCCGATCGCAGTTCCGCGCCGTCGGTCCGGCAGCATGGCCGGCTCATCGCAAAGCTTGAGCTTTACGACGACATGCGGGCGGTGGAACCGCACTGGCGGGCGCTGGAACGCCAGGACGCGCTGGCAACGCCTTACCAACGCTACGATTTCCTTGAACCCTGGCAACGCGAGGTCGGGCGCCCGAACGGGCGTGACGCCGGCCGTGATCGTCGGTCTCGATGCCAATCGCCAGCCCCTGCTGCTGCTCCCGTTCGGGCGCCGGCAAGTCGGCCCGTTGCATATCGCCGAGTATCTCGGCGGCAAGCATTCGAACTTCAACATGGCGATCTGGCGGCGCGACGTGGCGGCGACGATCGGCCGCGATGACCTCAACGAGGTGCTCGCCGGACTTGCCGGCATCGACCTTCTGGCGCTGCGCAGCCAGCCGGAAAGCTGGGACGACATCGCCAATCCGTTCCTGCAATTGCCCCACCAGATGGCGCCGAGCTTTGGCCAGCGCGGCAGCGCTGCAGGCCGACTTCGCGGCGCTGGAGCAGGCCTGCCTGAGCGCGCCGGCGCGAAAGAAATTGCGCAAGAAGGAACGGGTGCTCGCAAGCTCACGGACCGCTGCGATTCTGGCGGGTGCAGACGGAAGCCGAGGCCATCAGCGTTCTGGAGGCTTTCTTTGCGCAGAAGGCCGAACGCATGCGTGGGCTCGGCGTCGTCAACGCGTTCGACGTCCCCGGCATGCGCGAATTCATCACCGCTGCTGCGACCGAACATTTGCGCGACGGCCGTCCGGCGATCGAGCTCTATGCCTGCACGGTCGGCGATACGGTCGCGGCGACCATTGCCGGCCTTGTGAGCAAGAACCGGTTTTGCGCGCTGTTCAACTCGATGATCTTCAATGCGCTGGCGCATGAGAGCCCGGGCGAGCTCATGCTGGTCAACCTTGTGCGCATGTGCTGCGAACGCCGGCTCGACGTGTTCGACCTCGGTGTCGGCGAAGCCAACTACAAGCGAACGTTTTGCGAGGACGTCGAGCCGCTGTTCGACAGTTTTCTGCCGCTGAGCCCGCTCGGCTGGACGGCGGCGCTGGCGCTGCGCTCGCATGGGCGCACGAAACGGCGCATCAAGCAGAGCACCGTGCTGTGGAATGCGGTAGGCTGGGGCCGGCGGCTGCGGGCGCGAATGCTGCCATCGGCCTGAAGCCATCCATCAAGCGGCGCGAGACGTTTCTCTTGCACGGGCGCCGAGCAGCACGGTGACATCGGCGTAGCCGGCCATCAACAAGCGCTCGCGCGCCGCCATGGTCGCGGGACTGGTCAAAGCGTCGGCGACCAGCAGCGCCCGCGGAGCAAACTGCGCCACCCGATCGACCGGAACGCCGGCCACCGCCCCGGCATCGACGATGACATGCTCGTAGCTGCGCGCGAGCGCCGCGAATGTCGATTCGAGGCCGCGCGACGACAGGATGGCAGCTTCATCCGCCACCGGCTGGCCAGCGGAAATCAGATGCAACGGCGAAAGTTTATCCTTGGTGATGATGTTGCCGAACGAGGCTGCCCCGAGCACGAGATCGGAAAGGCCTGGCGCCGTCGGATCGCTGGAAATGGCTCTGATCTCGGCGTTTCCCGCGCCAAGATCGACCAATACGACGCGGGCATTCTTGGCGAGCGAACGGGCCAGCGTGATGGCCGCAAGACTGGTCTCGACGCCATTGGTGGCGCCGAACACTGCGACGCACCGTCCGGCCTGCGCCGCCATCGCGGAAACTGTGGGCGACATCCTCGATCGCGCTGATCGGCACGCCGAGTGCGGGCGGCATTTCGCGCCGCGGCGGGGCCACATGGGCCGCGGCGGGTTCGGTCAGGGGCAAAGGCTGCACTGCTCGCGGCTGCGCCACGCGCGCCGCCGGCACATAGACCGATCCGCTCAGAAGTTCCCGGCTCAGCACCATGCCCGCCGACAGCACCATCATCGCCAGCGTCGCGACCAACACGGTGGCAAGCTTCTTCGGATAGGCCGCGATGTTGGACACCGTCGCGCGCGAGATTACGCGGGCGTCGGCCGGCGCTGAATTAATGGTGTCGCGCGACGTCGCCTCGCGAAACTTGGCAAGGTAGGATTCGAGCAGATCGCGCTGTGACTTGGCATCGCGCTCGAGCGCGCGCAGTTGCACGTCCTGCTCGTTGGTTGAGGCCGCCTGGTGCTTGAGTTGATCGAGGTTGGAGGTCTGGGAATCGAGCCGCGCGCCCGCAATTTTGGCGTCATTCTCGAGCGAGCGCACGACGGTCTCGGCTTCCGCCCGGATTTGCTGGTCGAGATCGGAGATCTGGGCCTTCAACTCCTTGATGCGCGGATGATTGCCGAGCAACGTGGCCGACTGCTCGGCAAGTTGCGCGCGCAGCGTGACGCGTTGCTCCGACAAGCGGCGGATCAGTTCCGAATTGAGGATGTCTGTCGAATTCGATGGGTTTGCCGGAACGCAGCATGTCGCGGATGAGGCGCGCCTTGGCTTCGGCATCGGACTTCTGCGCACGCATGGTGACAAGCTGCGCGTTGACGTCGCCAAGCTGCTGTGCGGACAAGGTCGTGTTGTTGGTGCCGACCAGGAGATTGGACGTGGCGCGGAACGCCTCGACCTTGCCCTCGGCGTCCGCAACCTTCTTGCGCATGTTGTCGATTTCGCCGGACAGCCACTGTCCGGCCGAGCGCGCCTGCTCGCGCTTGGTGGTTTGCTGCAGGACGAGATAGTTGTCCGCAATCGCATTGGCGACGCGCGCGGCGAGCTCGGGATCCTCCGACTGAAAATCGACGGCGATGACGCGCGATTTTTCCACCGGGAACACGCTGAGACGGTCGTAATAAGCATCGAGCACGCGCTCTTCCGGCGTCATGTGCAGCGGATTCTTGACGAGGCCGAGGAGACCAAGAACGACTTTCACCGGCGACACGCCGTGCAGCGCCGGATCGAACTCCACGCGCTCGCCGAGCTTGAGCTGATTGATGACGTCGCGCGCGAGATCGCGCGACAGGATGAGTTGAACCTGGCTGGTCACCGCCTCCTGATCGACCACGGCGCGGTCGAAATTCTGCTTTTCCGCCTCGGGGCGCAGGAAGACGTTTTCGCGGCCCTCGATGAAGACCCGCGCCTCGGAGAGATATTTCGGGGTAATCAGCTGCACCGCGCCGAGCGCAACGAGCCCGGCGAGGAGCGTCGGCCGGATGATCTTCCACTTATGGCGACGCAGCGCCGAGCCAAACGCCCGCAAGTCCAGCTCGCCATCGGCAACCTGCGACGCAACCACACGTTTACCCGACTGCAAACCGACCCGCATCTCGCCACTCCATACGGACTCGAAACCCGCCGCTGGGCTCGATCACAAACTATTAAGGTTGCTATCCCGTTAAACCGGCGGCGCCGGCTGGAATCCTCAGCTTGTGAGGCTTTCTTAACTCCCGCAGGTGTTAATGGCGCTTAATAAATTTCCTAAGCTTTTTGGGAATGCGTCATGGATAAAGTGACATTCGCGCGCGCAATTCTGGCCGCCGCGGCATTACCTGGCGCTTCATTCGCTGCAGCCGCGGCGAAGCGCGAACAGGCTGCGGTGGCGGCGGTGCCAAGCAGCCTCAAAATCCTGCATATCCTGCGCGCACCGCTCGGCGGGCTGTTCCGTCATGTGCTCGATGTGGCGCGCGGACAGGCTGCGCGCGGCCATCGCGTGGGACTTATCGTCGACAGCAAGACCGGCGGCGCGCGGGCCGACACCGTGCTCGCCGAGCTTGCGCCGAAGCTCACGCTCGGCATTGGCCGCGTGGCAATGGATCGCGAACTCAGCGCCGGCGACATGACTTCGCTGCGCTTTGTGTCGCGGCGGATCGCCGCGCTCGCCCCTGACGTGGTGCATGGCCACGGCGCCAAAGGCGCGGCGTTCGCGCGGCTCGCGTCATGCGCGCTGACGTCGATCCGGGTCTATACGCCGCATGGCGGCTCGCTGGTCTACTCGCCCGGCACCCTCAACGGCGGCTTCTATCGCTCCCTGGAATGGCTGCTCAATTGGCGCACCGACCTCTTCCTGTTCGAAAGCAGCTACATCGCCGACCTGTTCCGCACCAAGATCGGCCAGCCACGCGCGATGGTGCGGGTCGTGCGCAATGGCGTCGGCGACGACGAGTTCAGACCTGTGCATACGCAACCCGACGCGACCGATATCGTCTGCGTGGGCGAACTTCGCCCGGTGAAGGCGATCGACGTGCTCATCAATGCGATCGCAGCACTGAAGCAGTCCGGCCGGCGCGTCAGCGCGACCATCGCCGGCGAGGGACCGGACGCGGGTGAACTTCGCGCCCAGGCCGAGCGTTGCGGCGTTTCCGATCAGGTCCGTTTCGTCGGCTTCCGGCCGGCACGCGAGGCCTTCGCCATGGGACGAATCCTGGCGATCCCCTCGCGTGCGGAATCGCTGCCCTACATCGTGCTCGAAGCGGCAGCGGCGGGAATGCCCATCATCTCCACAAATGTCGGTGGCATCCCCGAGATTTTCGGTGCCCATGCCCCGCACCTCATCGCCAGCGATAACATGCAGGCTCTGATCGAGGCGATCGGCACCGCGCTTGACGATCCGGCAGCAACGCATCGCATCGCCCAGGAAGTGCAGGCGCGGGTGCGGACCGAGTTCTCATTGAACGCGATGGTCGAAGGCGGCCTTTCCGCCTACCGCGACGCGCTTGCAATGCGAAAACTCGCTCAATTCGCATAACCAATTTTTGAAGCTTGTTCACTATCTTGGCGGCATGATTGTCGGCCTGCGCGCGCGTTCGTTTGCGCACGGCGCCCGGCCGGCCAATTAAGCATGGGTTAATCATGTCCGAGACCGAAGGCGGCACGCTCTTCGAGACGGCGGCCGGGATTTCGGCGGCGGTAACGAGGACATCGCGTCCGGCCAGCAAGCCGGTCGACGCGCGCAAGCTATCCGCGGCCGCGCTTGCGATTGCCGCCCAGCGATTCGTGCCGGCCTATTCTCCGATCGTGCTCGCCGGCATGGTGCGACTGATCGAGTTCGCGCTGGTCTTCGTGGTCGGGCTCGCCGTCTATGCCGGCTATGTCGTGCCGGCGTATGGCTTCCACTGGTACTACGCCGGCGCCATCGCCGGCATTGCGACCATGGCCATGCTGGCGTTCCAGGTCGCCGACATCTACCAGGTGCAGGCCTTCCGCGGCCACGAGAAGCAATACATGCGGCTCGCCTCGGCGTGGTCGGTCGTGTTTCTGATCGCCATCAGCGTGTCGTTCTTCGCCAAAGCGGGCGACCAGTTTTCGCGGGCCTGGCTCGGCACGTTCTACGTGCTCGGCCTGTTCACGCTGGTCGCATTCCGGCGCGGCCTGTTCCTGCTGGTGCGGCACTGGACGCGGCAAGGGCGGCTCGACCGCCGCGCTGTCGTGGTCGGGGCCGACGCCAACGGCGAAACACTCATCGCTTCGCTCAATTCGCAGCGCGACTCCGACGTGCGCGTCGTCGGCGTGTTCGATGATCGCGGCGATGACCGCAGCGCAAACACCTGCAGCGACGTTTCCAAGCTCGGCACCGTCGACGACCTGGTCGAATTCGCCCGCCGCACCCGCGTCGACCTGGTCATCTTCTCGCTGCCGATCTCGGCGGAGAACCGCATCCTGCAGATGCTCAAGAAGCTGTGGGTGCTGCCGGTCGACATCCGCCTGTCGGCGCACACCAACAAGCTGCGATTCCGCCCGCGTTCGTATTCCTATATCGGCAACGTTCCAGTGCTCGACGTCTTCGACCGTCCGATCGCAGACTGGGACGTCGTGATGAAATCGCTGTTCGACAAGGTCGTCGGCGCGCTGGCGCTGCTGTTCGCCGCGCCGGTCATGGTGCTGATTGCGCTCGCCATCAAGCTCGACAGCAAAGGGCCGGTGTTCTTCAGGCAGAAGCGCTACGGCTTCAACAACGAGTTGATCGAGGTCTACAAATTTCGCTCGATGTACGTCGAGCAGGCCGATGCCACCGCATCGAAGCTCGTGACCAAGAACGATCCACGCGTTACCCGCGTCGGACGTTTCATCCGCAAGACCAGCCTCGACGAACTGCCGCAGCTCTTCAACGTCGTGTTCAAGGGCAACCTGTCGCTGGTCGGCCCACGGCCGCACGCCGTGCACGCCAAGGCCGAGGACCGGCTCTATGACGAGGCCGTCGACGGCTATTTCGCCCGGCATCGCGTCAAGCCCGGCATCACCGGCTGGGCGCAAATCCACGGCTGGCGCGGCGAAACCGACAGCCACCAGAAAATCCAGCGCCGCGTCGAGCACGATCTCTACTACATCGAGAACTGGTCGGTGCTGCTCGACGCTTACATCGTGATGATGACGCCTTTTGCGTTGCTGCGGACCGAGCAAGCGTATTGATGTCGACGCTCGCGACCGCGGACTACGCAGCCGAAGATTACGCAGCCGATGTGCCGCCGCTGCGCGTCTCCGTCGAAAGCCTGCGCTGCCTGCTGCTGTGGCTGACGGGCTTTTCCGGCGCCTTCGTCTTCATCGAGCCGAGCCCCTACGAGGTGATGTCGCTGTTCACGGCGACGATCTTCGTCATCAGCGGGCTGACGCTGCAGGCAGCGCTCATTCCGCTGCTGGCACTGCTGTTCTTCTACAATCTGGGCTTCTGGATTGCGGTCGTGCCCGTCATCAACGAAGAAAAGACGCTGAGCTGGGTCCTGATCTCCGGCTACCTTTCGGTGACGGCCATTTTCTTTGCTGCGATGCTGGCGAAGAATACGCAGCAGCGGCTTTCCGTGCTGTGCAGTGGCTTCACGCTCGGTGCGATCATCGCAGCAATTGCCGGCATCGCCGGCTATTTCCACCTGGTGCCGCAGTTCTCGGAGTACGAGCGCGCTCGCGGCACATTCAACGACCCGAACGTGCTCGGGGCGTTTCTGATCTTTCCTGCCATGCTGGCTTTGCAGAGGCTCTATTCCGGGCGTTTCTTTCAATTCCTCGGCGGCGGCCTGATGCTCGGCCTGTACGCGGCTGCGGTGTTCCTGAGTTTTTCTCGCGGCGCGTGGGGGCAATTGGCCTTCTCCGCGGCCGTGATGACGGTGCTGCTTTTCATGACCAGCCGGTCGCCGCGACAGCGATTGCGCATTGCCATGTTCGCCCTGTTGGCCGTGATCGCCCTCGCCGCCGTGGTCGCGTTGCTGTTCTCGGTGGAGTCTATCGCCGAGATGTTCCGGCAACGTGCATCGTTTGAGCAAAGCTACGATACTGGCCATTTCGGCCGGTTCGGCCGGCATATCCTCGGATTCGATCTCGCGCTCGACAAGCCTTGGGGCATCGGGCCGTTCCAGTTCCGGCACATCTTTCCGGAAGACCCGCACAATGTGTTTCTCAATTCGTTCATGGCGGGCGGCTGGCTCAGCGGCCTCTGCTACTTCACGCTGATCGTCGTCACGCTGCTCAATGGCCTGCGTTATGTTGCGGTCGATACGCCATGGCGGGCGATCTACATTGCCGTCTACGCGGTGTTCCTCGGTATCGTGGCCGAGAGCGTCATCATCGACAGCGACCACTGGCGGCACTTTTTCTTGCTGCTCGGCGTGCAGTGGGGATTGATGATCGCGACGCGGCGCTGGCTCACCGATGCCGCGGAACTCGCCGACGAAATCGAGCTGGACCCTGTACCGGAATCCATCGAGCCTACGGTAGAGTCGCCGGCTGGTCTCGTCCCTGAGCCTTCGCCCGATGCGCCGTCCGAGCCGGTGCCCGAACTCGTCTCCGAGTCCTTAGCTGAAACCTCATCCGCACCCTCAACTGGTGCTTCGACTGAAGCTTCGGGTGAGTTGTCGTCTGAGCTGGCGCCCGAGGTCGTGTCGGAACCACCAACTGTGCCCGAGACTTTGCCCGAGATGTTGCCGCCCACATTGCCGGAGCTCGCGCCCGCGCTTGTTCCTGAGCATACGCCGGAGAAATTATCCGAGCCCGCGCCCGAGCCGATCGAACCCTCCGCCAAGCCCGCATAAGGCTTTCAGACGATCCCGAGCCGCAGCGCCAGCGCCGCCAGCCAGACCAGCCCGGCAAGACAGAGCGCGCAAAACACCGCCGCCGAGCCAAAATCTTTGATCAATCCGATCTGCGGGTGCTGCTCGCGCGTGACGTGATCGGCGAGCTTCTCGATCGCCGTGTTCAACAGCTCGATGGCGAGCACGATCAGCAGCGTCCCGATCATCGCGACATACCAGGCAACGCCCGGCGCGACGAAAAACGCGACGGGTAGCGCGAGCGCAAAAACGATCGCCTCCTCGCGCAGCGCCGCTTCGGTTTTGATGCCGCAAGCAAGCCCGCGTAGCGTGTTGACGGTGGCAAAGTAGAGGCGCTTCACTGGTGTCCCAGCCCTCGATGATAGAGCCCGCGTCCGCCCAGGACGGTACAACGCGCGCGTTGCATGCGCGACGTCTTGTTGCGCGCTATCGGGCCGCTCCCTATAGTGCGGCCTCCCCTCGCCCTGCGTGGGCGTCGGTTTCGGAGCGTAGCGCAGCCCGGTTAGCGCACCAGTCTGGGGGACTGGGGGTCCCGAGTTCAAATCTCGGCGCTCCGACCAAAAATGCCTATTTCATCGGTGTTTCTTTATGTTTCGCTTACAGCGACGCAAGCACGCTCTAGTTTGCGTCGTTGGGGCGTCAACGACACACGCGATGGCGATGGTGGTAGCGCCACACCGACCAACAGTGCCCGTAGCGATGAAAAAACGGCGGAGGTGGAGGGGTGGTGGGGGAGGCCGATGAAAAAACGGTGGTGGCGGCAGCGGCGGAGGCAGCGGCTGTGCCGTCGCGCATGCCAAGCCCATCACAAGGAAAGCAAGCGCGAGAGATATGCTTCGCATGTCAATTCTCCTTCGAAAGCTGATGCTTCAAACCGGTGTGTGGCTCAAAGTTCCTTGCACTTGCGATCCGGCCGCGCGGCGAGACTAACTTGGATGGCCCGGCTTCGCGCAGGGCCGCGCGTTCAGCCCCCCTTAATGCAAGCGCGGTAGTTGATAAACACGGCCATCAGGGGCTACGCAAACCTCAGCGTGGCCGACGCGAAGGTGCTCCATGCCCTGCGACTTACATAACTCCGTGACGTGAGGGCTGACGACCATTACGTAATAACCGAGCCAGCCAACGCCGCACAGCCCAGCAAACGCAAGGAAAAGCCCCAGGTAGATAAGCGCTCTCACAGTGAGCTACCGGCCGTACCGTCACCTCATATGCTGCTAATGCCGCGGACCTGTTTCATCGGTTTCGCCCTCGCTGCTTTTTTCCAGGTACACGTGTCCAAAGCTTGCAATGGCATCTGCCATCAGCTTCGATTGCTCATTCTCCGGTGCAAGCAAGATTAGATCTGCGAGGCTTTCGGCCATCCTTGCCGCCAACTCGACAAGGTCTGCGCCGCCGCGTTCGATGTGATTCTGCACGAGTTCATTGATGTCGCAGTGCAGGCAGTCGGACATGTCACTTCCTCGCGACGATATTGCGGGCCTGTTTCACCTGTTCCGGGTGCTCGGGTTTGATCCTACCCGTCAACACTGTTGTCATCCGGCGGAGCTTCGGCTGCGGCGCGTTCGGCTTTACGTTGAGCGGCTTTCTCTTCCTTCTTTTGCTGCTTTTCAGCGCTCCGGGCGCGTGCTGCCCTGTCTCGTTCAGCGCGGTCGCGATTGTAATTTGGCCTGAATGCCATGGAATCCTCTTTGGAACAGGTTGATATCCGATCTTATGAGCCTATATAGACACTTGCTAGAAATTTGCTGCTTTGTAACTTCGTGCCTTGAATCGAATAACAGGGCCGGCTGATCGCCGAAGGATCTGGCGACCCACCTTGGCCGTCAAGCATCGGCCGATCCAATGACCCCTTCACCCTTGCCAGTGGACCCGCAACGCGGATGACGACACGACAGCAACGCATGGATGCTTTCGTTCATGAAGGTGATCCACCCGCGGACCAGCCCGTTGAGCTTCTTTGCGAAGACCATATCGGAACATATTTAATTCCGTTCCTTTGTCTATGGAACAGCGCGGATTGGCAAAGCGCGGAAACGGGCGAGCCTATTCAAGCCACGGTGATTGGCTGGCGAACGCGCGCTGGTAGCGTGGCTTAAATTATCAGCCGAACAAGAGGGTAATCGAGGTCAGCATCGATGGGTGGCTCTAAAGATCCGGATTTCGTCGAGCGGCGAAATGCAGCGGCGAATGCGAAGAAGGCGGCCCTCGAAAAATTTCGCGCGAACGCCGCTGACCCGGCTTTTGCGGAACGGCAGATAGCGCGGACGGCAAGTGCCGCCGATCGCGCCGCCGCAAAGCGATCCCGCGAGATTGAAAAGGCCGAAACGAAAGCTCGCGATGCTGAATTGGCAGCGAAGGCAAAGCGCGATGCCGACGCACAGGCCGAACGTGCTTTGGCCGAAAAGGCGAGTGCTGAAATCGCCGCGCAAACCGAACGCAAGGCAGCGAGGGACTCCCGGTATGCCGCGCGCAAGGCGAGATCAAAGCGCCGATAGCGTTTTGCGGTTCGATCCGGAATCGGGCGTGAACCCATTGTGTGCAACCGGCCGCTACCGGTCGGACGTCAGCACCACTAAGATGTGCTGCCTGAGATCTTCAAAAATAGGCAGCATCAAATTCATAAGGGCGCAAAGTTCGTCGGCCGCGGAGGAAGGCTGACCGTTCACCTTCAATTCCGTGACAATCTCTCGCTGTTGCCGGACGTGCTGATGGGCATCAAAGATATGCCGGTCCGCTTCGACAAGATGGTGTGCCTCGGCAAAGATCATAATGGCATCTTAGGCAATCGACGGCGCCGCTTGGTGGCAAAAGGGCCACGGTCTACGGCAAAAACTGACCCTGCCAAGGATGAGGCCGCCAAGGACAGGCCCTGTTTATTCGATTCCCGGTGGTTGGTCGCCAAAGCGGTAACGACACGACCCCGCAAACAGATCGATCACGATCCTTGTCGCACTAGTCCGCGGTCTGTATCGTGCGCGGTCAACATTGGAGACTAAAATGGCTACAGGTACCGTGAAGTGGTTCAATCCGACAAAGGGATATGGGTTCATTCAGCCCTCAGGCGGTGGTGGCGGCAGGGACGTGTTTGTCCACATTTCGGCCGTAGAGCAGGCCGGCCTGAGCTCGCTCAACGAGGGTCAAACCGTTGAGTTCGAGATCGAGAGCAATCGGGGCAAAGAGTCCGCGGTCAAGCTGAAGGTCAAGTGACGGATTTGTCGACGCAATCCGTCGAGCTTGCCACCATCACTTGCCAGGCCTGTGGCGCGTGCTGCTCTTTTTCGCGGGAGTGGCCGCGGTTCTCACTGGAAAATGACGCCGATCTCGATCGAATCCCCCGCGCTTATGTCGATGACGGGCAAGGACATATGCGGTGCAGCGGCGATCGCTGTGCAGCGCTTGTGGGAGAGGTCGGCGTCTCGACCGCGTGTGCGATCTACGCCGTGAGGCCTGACGTTTGCAAAGCTTGCTTGCCTGGAGATGAGGCGTGCCAAATGGCACGGCGGCGCTTCAATCTCTGAGGGCGTCAACATCGCACCACAGGCTCGGCCAGCCGGCAAATGTTCTGGTGTCTTACCGCGCCAGGGATGTCGTTCCATGCTTGTTCACCGAAGCGAAAGACTTCGATCAGGGCCCGCAATTGGATGCTGTCATGAAAACAGCCATGAGCGAGCGTCTGATGCTTCGGTCAAACCTCTCTAAATCGGTATCCGACGCCATAGAGCGTATCAATCATATCGAAGCCACCGTCGACAGTCTTGAACTTGTTGCGCACTCGCTTGATGTGGCTATCGATGGTCCGATCGTCGACATGGATGTCATCTTCATATGCGGCATCCATCAGTGCGTTGCGGCTCTTGACCACTCCCGGTCGGCTCGCGAGCGCTTGCAGTATCAGGAACTCGGTTACGGTCAACGCGACCGGTTTGCCCATCCACGTACAACTGTGCCGCTCGGGGTCCACGTGTAGATCGCCACGCTCCAGCACGGTGGCAATGGATACTTTCGAGCTATGACCATCCCTTGGCGCCGCGCGCCGGAGCAGCACTTTGACGCGCTCGAGCAGCAGCCGCTGGGAAAATGGTTTGCGGATGAAATCGTCGGCCCCGACCTTGAGAGCGAGCACCTCATCGATTTCTTCTTCCTTCGAGGTCAGGAAGATCACCGGCATGTCCGAAGTCTGGCGCAGGCGCTGCAAAAGCTCCATTCCGTCCATGCGCGGCATTTTGATGTCAAGAATGGCGAGATCCGGCGGGCTCGCCTTGAAGCCTTCGAGCGCCGAAGCACCGTCAGAATAGGTCATGATCCGATGGCCTTCGGCCTCAAGTGCAATGGATACCGAGGTCAGGATATTGCGGTCGTCGTCGACAAGGGCGATGGTTGGCATGAGCCTTCTTTCGGTGGGCGGCCCGGGTTGTGCGGAAGCCAGTGCCTTGAAGCTCGCAAAGCAGGGCCGAAATGTGTCTGGGCAAGATTGGGTCCCGAGTTCAAAACGCGACGCTCCGACGATTCTTCGGCGGCGAATATTGCTTGGTGAAAATCATCAAGCCAGGCGTTTCCGGTTGTTCAACCGCTCGATGCGATCGCCGCATCGATCAGCTTGCGGCACTCTGCGAGAACTTTAAGCGCGTCCTGCAGCTTGCCCACATGCTCGCCGGTGAGGCGCGGTGCGGCCGGCGGCGTGCCCACGCTCGTGGGCATGATCGTCGGCTCGTGCCGCTCCGGCACGGTATCGTCACGCTCAACGTCACGATTGCGCAAGGACGGCAGCGAGGCGAACAGCGTCCGTTTGCGCTCGGCCTTGGGTGCCGTTGCCGCGGCGGCCGCGACGTCATCGGGCGCTTCGTCGTCGTCGGCAGGGCCACGCGCCGGCCGTTCTGCGCCGGCTTGCCAGACGCCTTGCACGAAGGTGCCGCCCTGGTCGCGCAGAATGCGCTGCACGCCGCGGATGGTGTAGCCCTCACCGTAGAGCAGGTAACGGATGCCACGGAGCAAATCCACATCGTCCGGCCGGTAATAGCGCCGGCCGCCGCCCCGCTTCATCGGCCGGATTTGCGGGAAACGGCTCTCCCAGAACCGCAGCACGTGCTGCGGCACGTCAAGCTCGCCGGCAACCTCGCTGATGGTGCGGAATGCGTCCGGTGCCTTATCCAAAAGGCGGCTCCAATTCGGCGCTTTTACGCTGGGCTGTTACTTGACGCAGTTACTTGGTGGCGTCATTTGGCGCCGTCGGGGCCGGCATTGATGCGATGCTTGAGGATCGCCGACGGCTTGAACACCATGACCCGGCGCGGCGAGATCGGGACTTCCTTGCCGGTCTTCGGGTTGCGACCGACGCGCTGACCCTTCTTGCGCACGACAAACGAGCCAAACGACGACAGTTTCACCGTTTCGCCGCGCTCGAGGCAATCGGTGATCTCCTTGAGCACCAGCTCCACCAGCGAGGCAGACTCGGTCCGCGACAGGCCCACCTTGCTGTAGACCGCCTCGCACAGATCGGCACGTGTGACCGTTTTTCCCGACATCGCCAGCCCCATCTCGGCGACCAAGATATCATACTGAATTATCAACGATATTAGCTTGTTGCCGCAGGGTCAACGGGGGCTTTAGGGGTTAGCGCACGGGTGTGTCACCAGCGCACCAGGGCCGCTCCCCAGGTGAATCCGCCGCCCATGGCCTCGAGCAGCAGCAGGTCGCCACGCTTGATGCGCCGGTCGGCGAGCGCATCGGCGAGCGCGAGCGGGATCGAGGCCGCCGACGTGTTGCCATGCCTATCAACGGTTGTGACGATCTTGCCTGGTGAAATGCCGAGCTTATGCGCCGAGCCGTCGATAATGCGCTTGTTGGCCTGGTGCGGGATAAACCAGTCGATGTCGGCCGCGGTGTAACCGGTCGCCTTGAACGCGTCTTCGACCACATCGGTGATCATCGTGATGGCGTGGCGGAAAACCTCACGCCCTTCCATGCGCAAATGGCCGACGGTGCCGGTAGAGGACGGTCCACCATCGACATAGAGCTTCATCTTGTGACGGCCATCGGAGCGCAGATGGATGGTGAGGATACCGCGGTCGTCGCGCGTGCCCGGTTGCATCTGCGCATCGAGCACCACCGCACCGGCGCCGTCGCCGAACAGCACGCAGGTGGTGCGATCGGTCCAATCGAGGATGCGCGAAAAGGTTTCGGAGCCGATCACCAGCGCGCGTTTGAACGCGCCGGTTTTCAGCAGGCCGTCGGCAGTCGCAAGCCCGAACACAAAGCCCGAGCAGACCGCCTGCAAATCGAATGCGGCACCGCGCGTGATGCCGAGACCGGCCTGCACCGAAACGGCGGTCGCCGGGAATGTATTGTCCGGCGTCGAGGTGGCGAGCACGATCAGATCGATCGAGTCCGCTTCGACGCGTGCGTTTGCGAGCGCCGCGCGCGCGGCATGCAGCGCCATATCGGACGTCAGCTCACCCTCGGCGGCGATCCGGCGCTCGTGGATGCCGGTGCGCTGCACGATCCATTCGTCGGAGGTATCGACGGTGCGCGCGAGTTCGCCATTGGTCAGGACGCGGCTCGGCAGATAGCTGCCGCAGCCAAGGATCACCGAGCGCGACACCGTCACGAGGCCGCTCCCCCGACGGCCTGGAGCGGGCCTTTGCCCGGGCGAACGAGAGCGCGGTTGATCTTGGCCAGGAGATCGTGGCGCACCATGTCGTAGCCGAGGTCGATGGCAGCCGCGACGCCTTCCGCGTCGGTGCCGCCGTGGCTCTTGATGACGATGCCGTTGAGGCCGAGGAACACCCCGCCGTTGGATTTGCGCGGGTCCATGCGTTCGCGAAATCGCCGGAACGCGGAGCGAGCGAACAGATAGCCGATCCGTGCGCTCAAGCTGCTGTTCATGGCGTCCTTGAGATATTCGCCGATCTGGCGCGCCGTGCCTTCGGCGGTCTTGAGCGCGATGTTGCCGGCAAAACCTTCGGTGACGATCACATCGACCTTGCCCTTGCCGATGTCATCGCCTTCGACGAAGCCGAAATAGTCGAGATCGGGCAGTTCCTCCTCGCGCAGAATGCGTCCCGCTTCGCGCACGGCTTCAAGGCCCTTGACCTCCTCGACCCCGACATTGAGGAGGCCCACGCCCGGACGCTCGACGCCGAACAGCACGCGCGCCATGGCGGCGCCCATGACGGCGAGATCGACGAGATGCTCCGCGTCCGCCCCGATCGAGGCGCCGACATCGAGCACCACGGATTCGCCGCGCACATTCGGCCACAGCGCCGCGATCGCCGGCCGGTCGATGCCCGAAAGCATCTTGAGATGGAACCGCGACATCGCCATCAGCGCGCCGGTATTGCCGGCCGAGACCGCGACATCGGCCTGCCCCTTCTTGACCGCATCGATCGCGAGCCACATCGACGACTTCCAGCGGCCATAGCGCAAGGCCTGGCTCGGCTTGTCGCCCATCTTGACCGCAACCTCGGTGTGCACGAGCCGCGTCGCGGCCTTGAGCGCCGGCCGCGATTCGAGCAGCGGCGCCACCGCCGTCCTGTTGCCGAACAGGAGAAATTCGCTGTCGGGATGGTGGGCAAGCGAGACATCCGCGCCCGGTACGATCACCGTGGGCCCGTGATCTCCCCCCATGGCGTCGAGCGCGATGCGGACCTTCTGGGGCATGGATCGACCTGGTAGTCCCCGCGTCCTATGTCCGAAGAAAGGGAGTCGCCGCCGCTCGCGACAATAGCGTTTCGGCGTGCGGACACAACGGGGTCAGCCGCCGTCCCGATCGAGGCCATCCTTGAGCGCCGCCAGAGCGGCAAAAGGCCCCGGGGCGGGCTCTTCGCCCGGCGGCGGCTGGAACACGGCGTCTGGCCTGCGCGGGTAAGGATCAAGGCCGAGCATCAGGAACTCCGTGGCGATGGCGCCGAGATCGACCTTGCCGTCGACGAGCGGTTCCGGCCCGTCCCGGACCTCGGCTTTGGGCTGCTCCGCGACCCCTGCTCCCGGCAGAAAGATCAGGTCCACCGCCTCTTCGAGGTCATTGACCAGCGGTTCGAGCGTCACGACGCAGGTCTGCCCGACCGTCGCCGACACCTTGCCGGCGACATGCAGACCACCGGCGCCATGCCGCGTGACATCGAAGCTCGCTTCGAGCCGCGGCAGCTCGCGCAGGCCCGCCGTCCGCGCCACTGCGGCGCGCGTAGCGTCCTCGGCGACCAGATCGAAATGCTGACCGATCTCGGCAATGTCGTCGAGTGCAACCGGAACGCTCCACGGCTGCGGTGGAAGTTTTGTCGATCTAGACGCCGTCATGCGCAAAGGCCTCTGGGTCGGGAAAACCGATCGAGCCACCCAGCAATGCTGAATCGTGCTGGGCATCGAGCTCACGGACCGCGGCACGCACATAGGCTGCGAGCCAACGCGCCCGCGCAATACCGTCCGGTACGCCAAAGATATTACGCGCCAGAGCATTCACAAGCTCCTCGTCGCCGGTCTGCACGAGCGCGGCGTGGTAGGCGGTTTGCCGGCCATAGAATGCGCCTGCGAGACGCCGCATCTCTTTCGGCACGGCGAGGTCGCCGACGGCCATCTCGCGCAGATTGTCGTCGAGGTCGCGGCAGAACTGGTCGAACAGCCCCTGGCTGAAATTGCGCTGTTCGCCCTGCGGTGCGCCAAGCCGGCGCATGGCCAGCACCAGATGCAGCACAATCATGTCGAATCGGCCCTCGACCGAGTCCGGCACGCCGAAAGCGCCGTAAAACGCGGGCGATCGGGCCTGCGCCACGATCATGCCATAGAATGCGCGAATGTATGCGTCTTGGGGTCTGCGCCAAAACCGTGGCAAGATCATAGGGATAGCTCCCGGCCCGCACGTGCGGGGTGAACCGACGTTGCAAATCGCCGGTGCGCCGGGTACGTCAGCTTGTCTGTTGGCGCAAGTGTTTTGGGGCGTGGGGCGCAAGGGTTTTGGGGCGCAAGGTGGAAGTGAGGATGCGGCGCGGTTTTCATCCCCAACGGACCAGACGCGCAATGGTCGCTGGAGCGGCTGTGCTCGGGCTCGGCCTGTTGCTCGGCGGCTGCTTCAGCGAAACGTTCCAGCGCGGCTATGTGCTGCCCGAGGGGGCGCTGGAGCAGATTCCGCTCGGCGCGTCGCAGGAGCAAGTTCTCATCGTCCTCGGCACACCGTCGACGGTCGCGACCGTCAGCGGTGAAGCATTTTATTACATTTCACAGCGCGCCGAGCGCGCCATCTCGTTCATGAATGCAAATATCGTCGATCAGCGCGTGATCGCGGTCTATTTCGACAAGAACCGGCGCGTCGAGCGGCTCGCCAATTACGGCATGAAGGATGGCAAAGTCTTCGACTTCGCCAGCCGCACGACGCCAACGAGCGGCGCCGATCTCAACGTCATCAACTCGATATTCCGCGCCATCGTCGCCAAGGGCTCCTAGCGACCGGCACGTCGCGGCGCGCCTATCTCAGTGCGCCAGCACGGCGAGCAACAACAGCGCCACGATGTTGGTGATCTTGATCATCGGGTTGACCGCCGGGCCGGCCGTATCCTTGTAGGGATCGCCGACCGTGTCGCCGGTGACCGCCGCCTTGTGGGCGTCGGAGCCTTTGCCGCCGTAATGGCCGTCCTCGATGTACTTCTTGGCGTTGTCCCAGGCGCCACCACCGGAGGTCATCGATATCGCGACAAACAGACCGGTGACGATGACGCCGAGCAGCATCGCGCCGACCGCGGAGAACGCCGCCGACTTGCCGGCAGCGCCGCCGCCGGCGATGAAGTAGATGACGAAGTAGCCGACGACCGGCGAGAGCACCGGCAGCAGCGACGGAATGATCATTTCCTTGATCGCGGCCTTGGTCAGCATGTCGACGGCGCGGCCGTAGTCGGGCTTGTCCCTGCCCTGCATGATGCCGGGCTTCTCGCGGAACTGCCGGCGCACCTCCTCGACGATCGACGACGCCGCGCGGCCGACCGCCGTCATGCCCATCGCAGCGAACAGATAGGGCAACAACCCACCAAACAGCAGACCGGCCACGACGTACGGATTGGTCAGCGAGAAATCGAGCGAGACGCCCTGGAAATACGGATGCGCGGTCGCGTTGGCGATGAAGAATTTGAGGTCTTCATTGTAGGCCGCGAACAGCACCAGCGCGCCAAGTCCCGCCGAACCGATGGCGTAGCCCTTCGTGACCGCCTTCGTGGTGTTGCCGACGGCGTCGAGCGCGTCGGTCGACTTGCGCACTTCCTTGGGCAATCCGGCCATCTCGGCAATGCCGCCGGCATTGTCGGTGACCGGACCGAAGGCATCGAGCGCCACCACCATGCCGGCGAGCGCCAGCATGGTCGTCACGGCGATCGCAATGCCGAACAGACCCGCAAGATTGTAGGTGATCAGGATTCCGGCGATGATGACGATGGCCGGAAGCGCGGTCGACTCCAGCGAGATCGCCAGGCCCTGGATCACGTTGGTGCCGTGGCCGGTGACGGACGCTTGCGCAATCGACTTCACCGGACGGTAGTCGGTGCCGGTGTAATACTCGGTGATCCAGATCAGCAGGCCGGTGACGCACAGGCCGACGACGCCGCAAATGTAGAGCGACATGCCGGTAAATTTCACGCCGGGAAGCTGATCGAAGCCGATGATCTCATAGGTCACGAGCGCAATGCCGATGAGCGAGAGCACCGCCGTCACCAGCAGACCCTTGTAGAGCGCGCCCATGATCGACTGGCTGGCGCCGAGCTTGACGAAGAAGGTGCCGGCAATCGACGTCAGGATGCAGACCCCGCCGATGGCAAGCGGAAAGGTCATCATCCGCAACAGCATGTCGCCGCCGGCAGGGCCGAAGAAGATGGCGGCAAGCACCATGGTGGCGACCGTCGTTACCGCATAGGTCTCGAACAGGTCGGCCGCCATGCCGGCGCAGTCGCCGACATTGTCGCCGACGTTGTCGGCAATGGTGGCGGGGTTGCGTGGATCATCCTCCGGGATGCCGGCCTCGACCTTGCCGACAAGGTCGCCGCCAACGTCGGCGCCCTTGGTGAAGATGCCGCCGCCGAGACGCGCGAAGATCGAGATCAGCGAGGCGCCGAAGCCGAGCGCGACCATGGAATCGATCACGGTGCGGTCGTTCGGCGCGAGATGCAGGGTGCCGGTGAGGAAGCCGAAATAGAGCGTGACGCCGAGCAGCGCGAGGCCGGCGACCAGCATGCCGGTGATCGCGCCCGATTTGAATGCCAGTTCAAGCCCGCCGGCGAGCGAGCCGATGGCCGCCTGCGCGGTGCGCACATTGGCCCGCACCGAGATGTTCATGCCGATGAAGCCGGCCGCGCCCGACAGGATCGCGCCGATGGCGAAGCCGATCGCCACCCGCCAGCCGAGGAAATAGCCGACGATGAGGAAGATCACGACGCCGACAATGGCGATGGTGGCGTATTGCCGCCGCAGGTAGGCCTGCGCGCCCTCGCGGATCGCCGCGGCGATTTCCTGCATCTTTGCGCTGCCGGCATCGGCCGCGAGCACCGAGCTGGTCGCCCAGATGGCGTAGACAATGGCGAGCACGCCACACAGAACGATGAGCCACAAAGTTGTCATGGAAATCGACCCCGGTTGATGGCGACCGCGCAGTTCCGGCCCGGAATGGGGATGGATGGCCTCGATCGCCCGCCTCAAAGCGGCGCGGACATTGCCATAAAGCCGCGCCGGTGTAACGTCAACGGATGGCTCCGGTGCGGCGATTTGCGCCGATTATCCAATGGCTGAGGCGTGTCCCGGCCGCGCGAATCGGCGCGTTCGCGGCCATTGGCCTCGCCGTCATGCTGCCGGCACCGGCGGCCGCCACCGGAACTTTGTTCTGCACCATCGACGACCGCAATGTGAGCTTCGAGCTCCTTGGCAGCACCCGCTCCGATTACGGCACCATCGTCCAGGTCCAAAAGGGCAGTCTGAAGCTCAAGCCGCGGCCGATACGTGAAGCAGGCGACGGCGTTCGACGTCGCGAGGACAACATCATTCTGCAATGGAGTTTCGACCGCGACCTGCGATTTGCGGTCCATGTCGACGATCCGGATCGGAATGGGTCGATCTTCCTTGCGATCATTGCCGTGCGCAACGAAAGGCTGGAAAAATATCTCGGCCGCTATGTGCTGCAATTCGTCGGTGCGCACGCACCCAAGGTGGTGAAGGGGCGGATCAAAAGCTGCGAAGGCGAGTGATGACCGCTAGGCCGGGGTTGGCCGCCGCATCAACGCGCCCCAGGCGAGCAGGACGGCGGCCGCAAACACGACCGGGATCACCACCTCGTTGACGGCCGTCCAGCCGTAATTCGCCAACAACTGGCCCGAAGAGAACGAGCCGATCGCCATCGATCCGAAGACGAGGAAGTCGTTGAAGGCCTGGACCTTGTTGCGCTCGTTCGGGCGATGGCATTGCGTCACCAGCGTGGTCGCGCCGATGAAGGTGAAATTCCAGCCGACACCGAGCAGCGCCAGCCCGATCCAGAAATTCCACAGCGTGGTGCCGAAGATTCCGATACCTGCAGCAACGACAAGCAGGAACAGGCCGAGCCCCATGATCCGCCACAATCCGAACCGTGCGATCAGGCTGCCGGTGATGAAGCTCGGCGCGAACATGCCGATGACGTGCCATTGCAGCCCGAGCGCCGCATCGCTGACGCTGTGATTGCACATCACCATGGCGAGCGGCGCCGAGGTCATCACCATGTTCATCATGGCGTAACTCGCGACCCCGCACGCGACCGCGATCACGAAGCGCGGCTGAGCGACGATCTCACGCAATGGCCGCCCGCCTGCGCGGTGCATGCACGCCGGCTGGCTGCGGCGCCTTGAGCAGCATCAACACCCCGGCCGCAATCACGGCGCACAGCGACTGCGCCACGAAGCAGGCCGGCGAACAGGTGAGGCGGCCACATGTCCTTGGTGAAAATGACAAGCTGTGGACCGAGCACGGCGCCGAAAACGCCACCCGCCAGCACCCACGCCACGGCCTTGGGCTTGAAGTGTTCGCTCGCGGAATCTGCGGCGGCGAAGCGGTAGGACTGATGCGCGGATGCATAGAGGCCGCCGCACAGCGTGCCGACGAGAAGGAGCCAGAACGAGCCTTGCAACACGGCCGTGCACGATATGAGGCCCGACAGCACCCCGAATACGGAACCAACCTGGAGCGCAAAGCGGCGGCCGTAGGTCTTGGCAAAGTACCCAACCGGAAGCGTGCCGAGCCACATGCCGGCGACCATGACACTGATCGGCAGCGTGGCGAGGCCTGGATCCGGCGCCAGCATCGAGCCGATAATGCTGGTCGTCGCCACGATGAGCGGTGTTGTTGCCGCCGGCAAGCGCCTGCGCCACCGCGAGCACGATCGCGTTGCGGCCGGCAAGCTCATCGTCGGTGTAATCGACAGAGGTTTCGGTGATGACCGACATTACAAGTTTCGTCGCGGGGCTGTGTTGCGGGCCGCCCCTTGTATAGGGCGGCCCCTGCAATCGCTACTGCCCTGCGCGCAGATCAGAAGTGCACGGCGCCCGGATGGCGGATGACGACCGAGCGTGAATCGGCCGGTTTGTGTGCGCCGAGCTGGCCGAGCGCCGCCTGCGTCTCCTCGATCAGGATATCGATGACGTGGCCCGCCCCTTCCTCGCCGAGCGCGCCCAAGCCCCAGAGGAACGCCTTGCCGGCGAACGCCGCCTCGGCGCCGAGCGCATAGGCGCGCACCACATCGGTGCCGCTGCGGATGCCGGAATCCATCATCACGGTCGCGCGCTTGCCGACCTGCTTGACGATCGCCGGCAGCACATCGATCGGCGCCGGCAGCGCCTCGATCTGACGGCCGCCGTGGTTCGACACGAACATGCCGTCGACGCCGAGCGACACCGCCTTCTCGGCGTCCTCCGGGTGCATGATGCCTTTGACGACGAGCGCGCCCTTCCAGCGCTCGCGGTATCTTGCGACCTCCTCCCAGGTAAAGGCGCCGCCCATCTCGCGCCGTGCGAACGCGACCATGTCGTTGATCGAAGCATTCTCGCCGCCATACGGGCGCAGATTGGAAAAACGCGGGATGCCGTTCTTCCACAGCGCCGTGGTCCATGCCGGCGACATGATCATCTGCATCATCATCTTGAGGTCGGGATTGAATGCGCCGCCAAGTCCGACCACGACCTCGCGCGCGCGGGTGGTGCGCACCGGAACGTCGAGCGTGAGCACGAGCGTGTGGCAGCCGGCGACGGCGGCACGACGCACGAGATCAAAGCCGATGGCGTGATCGTTTCCGGCAGCGCGGTAAAGCTGGAACCAGAACACGTCCGGCGCGACCTCGGCGACCTTCTCGATCGTGGTGCAGCCAACGGTGCCGAGCGTATAGGGAATGCGGGCGCGCTGCGCAGCGCGGGCGAGATAAAGGTCCGCGCCGGGCCAGACGACCGCCGGACCGCCCATCGGCGCGACGCCGATCGGCGCCGCATAGCGACGGCCGAACAATTCGACATCACACGGCGGCAGCGACGGCATCACGCCATAGCGCGGCACCAGTTCGACGGCATCGAGACCCGCCCAGTTGCGCTTGATGCCGGCGTCCTCCTTGCCGGACCCGCCGTCCGAATACTCGAAGGCAAAATGCGGGAGGCGCTGGCGAGCACGGCGGCGCAGGTAATCGATCGTCGGATAGTGCCGGTAAAGCGCCGCATAGCGCGGATTGGCGTTCTTGCCGGATAGCGACTTGGGCTGGGCAGGTTTTGGCTGGCCAGGTTTGGGCTGAGGGTGGCGACTGTCGTCGTGTCAAGCATAGGGCTTCTCTCCCGCGGGTCCGCCACTATAGCGATTTTGCGCCGGATGTGAGTCGATGCTGTGCGGTCAGAAATGACTGAACGCCGGCCGGGCAAAATGCAGCGGCTTGCCGTCAAGCACGAAGCGGGCGCCCTGCCCCGCGACGACCCGGCCGATCTCGGTCACCGCAATTCCTGCGGCTTGGGCCGCGGCCTGGAACGATGCGAGCTTGTCCGGCGCCATGGTGCACAGGATTTCGTAGTCGTCGCCGCCCGAGAGCGCCGTCTCGACCAGCGCGGGCTCCGCGGCGACCGCAGCGCGCACCGCTTCCGATAACGGCACGCGCGCCACATCAACCTCGGCCGCCACGCCAGAGGCGCGGCACAGCTTGGCGAGATCGCCTGCAAGGCCGTCGGAAACATCCATCGAAGCCGAGGCATGCTGCAACACGCCTTCCGCGAGCAATGTGCGCGGTTGCGGCAAAAGGTACCGCTGCAGCAGGTGGTCACGCCTCGCGTCATTGAGACGCCAGCGTTGCGCCAAGGCGTTGTCGCGGCGGACGAGCACGCCGAGCGCGGCATCGCCGATTGTGCCGCTGACGAGGATATGATCGCCTGCTTTCGCGGTCGATCGGCGCACCATGCCGCCGTTCGGAACAGCACCGAAGGCAGTAATCGAAACTGATGTCGGCCCCGGTGTGCGGTCGGTATCGCCACCTAAAAGCGGGCAGCCGTATTGCTCTGCGTCAGAGCCGAGACCTTCGACAAAAGCCGCGAGCCAGGCTTCGTCGAATTTCTGCGGCAACGCAATCGACAGCAAAAAGCCGACCGGTCTGGCGCCTTTGGCAGCGAGATCGGACAAATTCATGCGCAAGACCTTGCGCGCTATGCTGCCCGGCGGATCGTCCGGAAAGAAATGCACGCCGGCAATGACGCCATCGGTCGTGAGCACGAGGTCGCAGCCGGGCGGCGGCGTCAGCGCGGCGGCGTCATCGGAAAGCCCGAACGCGCCGGGGTGCTTGGCGAGCGGCCGGAAATAACGCGCGATCAGGCGGTCTTCCGGCGATTGCGTATCCTCCTGCATCACGGCTCGCACCGATTGCATCCACGCCGATTGTATCCAATGCTCCGCTGTGATCCTTAGCAGCCACGTTCCGGCGAGGGAATGCCATGGAAAGTGCCGCGGAACCGTTCGATCTTTATTCACCGGCCATCGACGCGGACCCGTTCCCCTATTACGCCGTGCTGCGCGAGCAATACCCCTGTTACTGGAGCGAAAACGCGCAGATATGGATTCTTTCGCGCTACGACGACATCGTCGAGGCCGCGCGCGACTGGGAGACGTTTTCCTCGACGCAAGGCAACATGATCGATGAGCTTCCAGGCCGCGCCGGCGCGACGCTTGGCACCACCGATCCGCCGCGGCATGATCGTCTGCGTGCGCTGAGCCAGGCCGCCTTCCTGCGCAAGAATCTCGACCGCATGGTCGCGCCGACGATCGAGATCGCCGACCGCGCGCTCGACCGGATTTGCGAGTCCGAGAATTTCGAATTCATCAATGACTATTCCAGCCAGATCACCGTCGGCCTGCTGTTCCGCACCATGGGTCTGCCCGAGCGCGACCACGGCGAGATCAGGCGCAAGGTCATCCTCGCGGTGTCGACCGACAAGAGCGTGAAGGGCCGCACGCCCGAGCACATCGCCGCCTTCAAGGAACTCAGCGACTTTCTCACCGCGGAAGTCGCGGCACGGCGCGCCAAGCCGACCGACGACCTGATCACCCACCTCGCCGAAGCCGAAATCGACGGCGACCGGCTGAGCGAGCGCGAGGTCGTGCTCACGACCGCGACCTTCGTCATGGCGGGCGTCGAGTCGCTGTCGAGCTTCATGAGCATGTTCGCGCTCAATCTGCACGACCATCCCGATGCGCGCCACCGCCTCGTTGCCGATCCCGGCGCTGATCGCGCCTGCGATCGAGGA
Source organism: uncultured Alphaproteobacteria bacterium (assembly GCA_963730645.1). GTDB lineage: Bacteria > Pseudomonadota > Alphaproteobacteria > Rhizobiales > Xanthobacteraceae > BOG-931. Next base: position 809,498 of record CAVSSN010000002.1, read on the forward strand.
ATCGCTGCGCTTCAATACCTCGGCGCAACGCTTCAAGCGCGTGGTCATGCGCGAGAAGGAACTGCACGGACAGACAATGCGCGTCGGCGACAAGGTCGCGCTCGCGTTCGGCTCCGGCAATCGCGACGCACGGAAATTTCCCGATCCCGACGACTTCAACATCGACCGGCGTCCGCAGGGCCATCTCGGGTTCGGTTCGGGCAAGCATTTCTGCCTCGGCAGCCAGATGGCGCGGCTCGTCACCGAGATCGCGATGAAGCGCTTCCTAGAGCGTGTGCCGGAATATCATCTCGCTGTCGAGAAGGTGGCGTGGAATTCGTCGTCGAACTTCCGCAGCCCCACCGCGCTGCCGTTCGTGCGGCACTGATGGCCGCTAACCCGGAGCGCTGTCAAAATCCGCCGCGCGCATCTGGCGCGCAAGTTGATCGAGCACGGCATTGACCATTCCGGTCTCCTCCTTGTCGACAAAGGCGCCGGCGACGTCGACATATTCCGTCACCACGACACGCGCCGGAATATCGCTGCGATGCGCAAGCTCATAGGCACCGGCGCGCAGCACCGCGCGCAACACGGTCTCGATCCGTTTGAGCGGCCAGCCGCGCGCCAGGGCGGCGTCGATCATCGGATCGAGCCGGCCCTGCTCGCGCACGACGCCGCCGACGATATCGCGGAAGAATGCCGCTTCCGCCGGCATGTATTGCGCGCCCTCGACCTCGCCGCCGAGCCAATGGCTCTCGAATTCGGCAAAAATCTCGTTCAGCCCGGTGCCCGCGAGGTCCATCTGGTAGAGCGCCTGCACGGCCGCGAGCCGTGCCGCGCCACGCTTGTTGGCCTTGCGCGCATCCTTGGGTACAGGTCGCGCCACGGCGTCAACGCGACGCCGAGACGGCGTTTGAGGCCGATCATGGCGAGCGCAGCGCGCGCGGCATCGCCGCCTTTGTCCTGATCGTCCACGCGCGCGCGGGCCCAGGCCTGCGCCTCGTTCTCGACGGTGATGATGCCGTTGCCGATCGGCAACCGTCGCGCAATGGAGAAGTCCATCAAACCGCGCGCCGAGAGGTTCGAGACGATCTCGAAATGGATGGTCTCGCCGCGGATGACGCAGCCGAGCGCCACGACGCCGTCGTACGGCCGGCGCTTCTTCTGCGCAGCGTCGACCGCAATGGCGATGGCCGGTGGGATTTCCAGCGAGCCCGGCACGGTGATGCAATCGACCTTGGCGCCGGCCGCGTCCAGCACCTTCATGGCCCCGGCCCGCAACGCCGCAGCGATGTCGTCGTAGTAGCTCGTCTCGACGATCAGGATGCGCGCACCCTTGACGTCGCTCTTGTCACGCTTGCCTCGCCGCGGTCCGGCCATCGCTGCGCTCCACTCTCGTCGTGGTGGTAGCAAGCGCAGGGCAATGGAACAAGCCGACGAGCAAAGCCGGCCATCAGGAGGAGGGCCGCGAATCCAACAGCCGCGCGGCGTAGCGCGCCATGACGTCGACTTCGAGGTTAACCCGGTCGCCTAAACGGATGGCCCCGAGCGTCGTCACCTTCAGCGTGTGCGGGATGATCAGCACCGAAAACGTGTCGTCTGCGACCTCGTTGATCGTCAGCGAAATTCCGTCGAGCGCGACCGAGCCTTTCGACGCAATGAAGCGCGACAAGTCGACCGGCACCCGAAACGTCAGCCGCGCCATATCGGTCATGTCCTCGCGCTCGATCAGCTCCGCAAGACCGTCGACGTGGCCGCTGACGAGATGGCCGCCGAGTTCGTCGCCCATCTTGAGCGCGCGCTCGAGATTGAGGCGCGTGCCGCGCTGCCAGCGCGCCGGCCGTCGTCAGGCGCAGCGTTTCGGCGGCCGCATCGACGGCGAACCAGCTGCGGTTGCCCTCGCGCCCGCGCCCGACCACGGTCAGGCAGGCGCCGGAGCATGAGATCGAGGCGCCGATGTCGATCGAGTCCGGGTCGTAAGCGCACGCGATGGTGAGCTGCCGCAGCCCTTCGGCCTGCGGATCGACCTTCAGCACTTCGCCGACATCGCTGACGATCCCGGTGAACATGTCATCCTCGCTCGTACACTTCCATGCGGTCCGCGCCGACCATCTCGTTGCCGACGTGGCGAAGCCGTCCCGTCAGCGCCGACAGCGGCAGCCCTTCCAGAGCATCGATCCCGTCGGCGCCCACGATCCTGGCCGAATGGAACAGTACCGCTTCGTCGACCAGATCGGCAGCGACAAACGAGGCTGCGACCGTTGGCCCGCCCTCCACCATCAGCCGCGTGATGCCGCGCCCGGCGAGCAGTTTCAGCACGGCATGCGAGATCGAGGCGACCGCCGCCCGCTGGGGCGCGCAAAACTTCGACCCCGGCCGTCCGCAAGGCCTGCTCGGCAGCATTTGCCAGCCTTCGGCAGCGATGACCCAAACCGGCGTTTCCCGCGCGGTCTGCGCCAGCTTGCCCGCTGGCGGAAGCCGCAGCGCGCGGTCAAGCACGACACGCACCGGCGAATTCTTCGCCATGCCCGGCAGCCGGCATGTCAACGACGGATCGTCGGCCAGCGCCGTGCCAATGCCGATCAGGATGGCATCGCTCTGGGCGCGCATCAGGTGCACCCGCTCGCGCACCGCCTCGCCGGTGATCGCGATCGGCTTGCGCCCCGCCGCACCTGCCTTGCCGTCGGCCGACACCGCTAGCTTCAGCGTCACATGCGGCCGGCCGTCGCGCATGCGCCGGATGTGGCCGGCATGATCGCGCCGCGCCTCCGCCGCGCCGACGCCGACCTCGACCGCAATTCCGGCGGCGCGCAGCCGCGCATGGCCGGCGCCCGCGACTTCCGGGTTGGGGTCCTCAAGCGCGGATACCACCCGCGTCGACGCCGGCCGCGATGATGGCGTCGGCGCAAGGCGGGGTCTTGCCGTGATGCGAGCAGGGTTCGAGCGTGACGTACAGGGTGGCGCCACGCGCGGCCGCGCCCGCCCGCCGCAACGCCTCGGTTTCGGCATGCGGCCTGCCGCCAGGCTGGGTCCAGCCCCGGCCGAGTACCGCGTCGTCCTTGACGATCACAGCCCCGACCGCCGGATTGGGCCACGTGCGGCCAAGACCACGCCGGCCAAGCGCAAGCGCGAGCGCCATGAAGCGCTGATCTTGCGCCCGCTCGCTCATTTGCGCGCGATGGCCGCGGCCTCCTCGCCGGACAATTCCGCGAGCGCGGTCTCGAAGTCCTTGGCCTCGCGGAAATTGCGGTAGACCGAGGCGAAGCGCACATAGGCGACGTCGTCGAGCTCGCGCAGATGCGCCATGATGGACTCACCGATCGCCTCGGACGACACGTCGCTCTCGCCGAGACTCTCAAGCTCGCGCACGATCTTCGACACCATCTGGTCGATGCGCTCGGGCTCGACCGGGCGCTTGCGCAGCGCGATCTGCACCGAGCGCAGCAGCTTGTCGCGGTCGAACGGCACGCGGCGGCCATTGCGCTTGATCACGGTGAGCTCGCGCAATTGCACGCGCTCGAACGTGGTGAAGCGGAAATTGCAGGACAGGCAGACGCGGCGGCGCCGGATGACGGCCGAATCCTCCGTCGGCCGCGAATCCTTGACCTGGGTGTCGAGGCTATTGCAGCTCGGACAGCGCATGCCTCACCCCTGATAGATCGGAAACCGGCCGATCAGCCGCTTGACCTTGTCGCGCACGCGTCGTCTCGATCAGCGAATCCTGCTCGGCACTCTTTTGCGACAGTACGTCGAGCACCTCGGCGATAAGGCCGCCGACCTGCCGGAATTCGGCGATGCCGAAACCGCGCGTGGTGCAGGCCGGGCTGCCAAGGCGCACGCCCGAGGTGATGGTGGGCTTCTCCGGGTCGAACGGGATGCCGTTCTTGTTGCAGGTGATCGAGGCGCGTCCGAGCGCTGTTTCCGCAACCTTGCCGGTCAGATCTCTTCGGCCGCAGATCGACCAGCATGAGGTGCGTATCGGTTCCGCCGGAAACGATATCGAGCCCGCGCGACTTCAGCGTTTCTGCCAGCGCCTTGGCATTTTCGACGACGTTCTTCGCGTAAAGCTTGAAGGATGGCCGCAGCGCCTCGCCGAATGCCACGGCCTTGGCCGCGATGACGTGCATCAGCGGGCCGCCTTGCATGCCGGGGAAGACCGCGGAATTCAGCTTTTTGCCCAGTTCCTCGTCGTCGGTGAGGATCGTGCCGCCGCGCGGACCGCGCAGCGTCTTGTGCGTGGTCGTGGTGACGACATGGGCGTGCGGGAATGGGCTCGGATGCACGCCGCCGGCAACGAGGCCGGCGAAGTGCGCCATGTCGACCATCAGATAGGCGCCAACCGCGTCGCAGATTTCGCGGAAACGGCGGAAGTCGATGATGCGCGGATAGGCCGAGCCGCCGGCGATGATCACCTTGGGCCGATGCTCCTTGGCGAGCCGCTCGACCTCCGCCATGTCGATGAGGTGGTCTTCGCGGCGCACGCCGTAGGGCACCACCTTGAACCACTTGCCCGACAGGTTGACCGGCGACCCGTGGGTCAGATGCCCGCCGGCCGCGAGATTGAGGCCCATGAAGGTGTCGCCGGGCTGCATCAGCGCCATGAACACTTCGGCGTTGGCGGAGGCGCCGGAGTGCGGCTGCACGTTGGCGTAACGACAGCCGAACAGCTTGGTCACGCGCTCGATCGCCAGCCGCTCGGCGATATCGACGAACTGGCAGCCGCCGTAGTAGCGCCGGCCCGGCAGACCCTTCGGCATATTTGTTGGTCAGCACCGAGCCCTGCGCCTCCAGCACGGCGCGGCTGACGATGTTTTCGGATGCGATCAGTTCGATGTCGTCGCGCTGACGCCCAAGCTCCAGGCCGATGGCGTCGGCGATCTCCGGGTCGCTTTCGCCGAGCGAAGCCGAAAAGAAGCCCTCGGCGCTCGCCGCCACGGCTGCGCTATCGGTCATCGACATTCCAAGCTCCTCAAGGGACGGGTGCAAGTTCGCGAGGCCGGCGATGCACGTCTCAAGCGGATATCACAGCCGCCAACCGACGCCAAGGATGGCATGTCCAATGGTGGCAGGCCGCTATATTTGGGGCCTAAGCCCTGCCGGCCGCAAGCCGCGCTTCGAGCTTTTGCAACGCCAGCCGCTTGAGGTCGCCCTGCGCGGCATTCGCCGGTCCCATCACCACGACTTCGACGTTGGTCGCCGCATCGATGGCCGCAACGCGCACCACCGACCCGACCTGGGTGAATTCGAAATAGACCTCGCGAGACGGGCTGCCCTGCCCCGTCATCGTCCAGCGCTCAGCCGAGCCCATAAAGCGCAAGCGCGTTGCCGGCGTAGATATTCGCGCGGCGTTCCTCGCCGAGGCTCGCCGGCACGGCCACGAACGGGTCGTCGAAATCCCAGTGCGGATAGTCGCTGGAGAACAGGATGCGGTCCCAGCCGATCGCGTCCATGATCTCGATCAGGTGCTTTGGGTCTTCGGCTTCTTCCATCGGCTGGGTCGTGACGTAGTAGTGCTCGCGCAGGTATTCCGACGGCGCACGCCGCAGGTGCGGCAGCCCATCGCGCATCCGCTTCCAGTTCTTGTCGAGCCGATAGCCGAGCGAGGGCATCCAGCCGAAGCCCGCTTCGATCATGACGACCTTGAGGGTCGGGAAATGTTCGAACACGCCCTCCATGATCATGCTCGTCACCTGCGCCTGGCAGGAGCAGGCGTGCTCGGTCATCTCCTCGATGTAGTAGGACGGCCAGCCGGTATTGCTCACCGCGCGGCCGCTGTAGCCGAACACGTGCACACCGAGCGGAAGTCCCGGCCTCGCAGGCGGCCTCGTAGATCGGCCAATAGCGCCGCCGGCCCATCAGCTCGCTGGTGCGGCTGAGCATGAGCACGTGGGCGAAACGCTTGTCGCCGGCGCGGGCGCGGATTTCCTTGCGCGAGGCTTCGCCGTCTTCGTAGGGCACCACCAGCGAGCAGCGCAGCCGCTGGTCGAGCGCGTGCCAATGGTTGAGCTGGAATTCGTTGCAGGCGAAAGCCAGCGCCGCGCTGTACTCGTCGTTCTGCTCGCCCTGTCCGGACGGCGAGAGCGGATTCATGATGGCGTATTCGATGCCGTACAGATCGAGGTGCTGCGCCCGCATGAAATCGAGGTCGCTCGCCGGCAGGCCGCCGCCCGGAGGCCACGCATCGCGGCGTGAGGCCAACGGCTGGCCCTTCGGATAGGGGAAGCCCTTGACATAGCCGTGGTGCGAACGCCCGCCATAGGTCTGCGCATAGTCCCACCAGCGATTGCTCAGGTAGGGCCGGTAATCCTCGATCGAGGCCTTGGGATGGATGTCGCAATCGACGATGCGCACGCGGGTCTTGGCGCTACGGTCGATCTGCCTTGCTTCCATGTTCATGGCGCGCCTCCATCAGACGTCGCAAAGGCGTCGCGCGAGCGACGCGACTCCGTGAACTTCACCCCAATCATAGCATCATTGGCTTATGTTGTCGTGATCGCGATCAGGCTTCAGACCGCTATCACGCGGTCGAGGTAAAGCTTCCAGTTGCCGGGCCGTGTCGTGTTTCCCGAGAGCCAGGTGCCCGTCACTTTGCCTTCCCATTCAACCGGCAGCACCATGCCGCGCAGGAACCTCGCCGCCATCTGCCGCGAACTCCAGGCAATGACCGTATCTGATCCGGTCTCCCACCAGGCGTCGCCCGGAGCGAGGTCGCGCGCCGACTCGATGTCCTGCTGGACATTGAACGTGCCCTCCAGCAGGCAGCGAATTCCCGGCCCAGGATGCTGATGGCGATCGGCGATGCGACCGGCCGCGCTGGTGATCTGGTCAAGCCGGAACAGCCAGCGCGTTCCCTCCTGCATTGCAAGGCTGGTGATGACCCGCGACATCCGCAGGCTTGATAATACGCCGTCGCCCTCATGCAGCCGTGGCGCTGCGTTCGGCAGCGCCAGCTCCCATCGCCAGACCTGGCTCCACTCGCCGGCCGATTTCAACGCCAGCGGGCCATCGCAATAGGTCGCCTCATCCGCGCCCATCGACTGGCCATTGATCTCGACGCGACCGTGGCGGACGTAAAGCAGGCGATGCGCCGGAGCCAATGCCGTCGCGGTCGAACCGTCCGCGCCGATCTGGTCGTGATAGAGATTGAGGGAGAAGGGCATGGCGCGAAATGTAGCCCGGATGGAGCGTCAGCGAAATCCGGGTGAGGCGTGCAAGCTTCGCGATCGCTCCCGGATTGCGCTTCGCTTCATCCGGGCTACAGCTTCGTCGTCGCCGGGATCGCGGGCCCGCCGAGCCCGTCGCGGCTATAAATATCCTCGCGGAACTGCACGATGCCGTCGGAGGCCGACCACGCCGTGACGTACACCCAGTGCAAGGGCACGGGTTTGGCGAGCCGCGCATCCTTGCGATCGCCGGATTTGATGACGCGATCGATCTCCTGGCGCGACCAGCCCTTGGTATCGGCAAGCAGCCAGTTCACCAGCTCGCGCACGTTCTGCACACGGACGCAGCCGGACGAATGGAAACGGAAATCGTCGCCGAACAGGTTCTTCAACGGCGTGTCGTGCATGTACACGCCATAGGCGCTGGGGAAATTGATGCGGATCGAGCCCAACGAATTGAAGTCGCCGGGATCCTGCTTGAACGAGTAGCTGGTCGCTTCCTCCGAAAACCAGTTGATCTGCGAGGGCTGCAGCTCGTTGTGCTTGGAGTCGAGAATGCGAATGCGGTTGTTGGTGAGATAGTCCGGCTCTTCCTGCATGCGCGGGATCAGGTCCTTGCGCACGATCGAGGCCGGCACCGTCCAGAACGGATTGAAGTTGATCTCGACGATCTTGCTGTTGATGTCGGGCGAGGCGCGATCCGGCTTGCCGACGACCGCGGTGTGCTTCGACACCGCGACGCCGTTCTCGATCGCCTCGATGCGCGCCGCCGGAATGTTGCACACGACGTAGCGCGGGCCGAGATTGGTCGAGAGCGTGCGCAGCCGTGCCACGTTGATCTTGAGCTGGTCGCGCCGCGTCGCCGCCGGCACGTTCATCGCCGTCAGCGTGCCGCCGCGCAGGATGCCGTCGATGGTCAGGCCATGGCGCGCCTGGAAGCGCCGCACCGCCGCCTCGACGTAGGAATTGTAGATGTCGTTGCCGACCGCATTGGGATCGAGATCGCCGGCGACCGAGAGCCGCGTGCGCAGGTCGACCACGCTCGGATGGCGATTGCCGAGCCGCAGCATGTCGACTTGCGGCACTTCAGGCCAGCCGCCCTTCGAGACGATGGCGTCGTAGGTCTGGATCGCCTTTTCTGTGGTCTGCGCGGTCGCGGGCGAAAGGGTCGGCGCCGAGGCCTTCGGCATGTGGATGGTGCGCGAAGCCTGGTCGAAGCCTTGGCCGTAATCCGTGTGCTGACTGTCGTCGATCAGCGCATCGAGCGCGGTGTCTTCGGCCGCGGCCTTGCGCGCGAAGGCGCCAGCCAGCGCCGCCGCGCCGGCAAAATGCTTCAGAAAGAAGCGCCGATCGAGGCCTTTGCGGCTTCGGTCGTTTGGAGCGCGGTCTTTCGGAGCGCTCATGGCCCTATCCCCAGGCTGTCCGTTCCACGCCGCCCGCAAACTTAGCCTATGGCCCCCGCCCGGCGAATTTATGACCGCAATTGCATCGAATTTCCACCGGCTACGCGGCGAAAAAGCTCTCCACCGGCGCATTACGCGGCAGCCGCCCGACATCGACGAACATGTCCATCATGCGCTGCGCCAGTTGGCGCTCCTTCTCGGTGAAGGTGAACGTGTAGCGCGGGTAGCGCGCCGAGGTCAGCACGGCGTCGCGGTCGCCGGGGTAGCGCGCCAGGAACACGTCCGCGACCTCGTCGATGTTGCGCTCGCTGTAGGCGAACGAGTCGCGCAGCGCCTGGAGCAACGGCTCGCGCAAGCGCCGGGTTGTCCCGGATCAGCTTCGCGTTCGCCGCCACCATGTGCTTGATCATCTCGTCGAAGCCGGTGAGGACTTTCCAGGCATCGCCGTCGGTGTAGAGGCACACGGCATCGTCGGCCTGCTCGCCATGAAAGAAGAACTGGTCGAGCAGCACCACGGCATCGGCCTCGCCGGCCCGCAGCAGGCCGAGCAATGTCTCCTGCGGAGAACCGCGCCATTGCAGGCCGGAGACGTCGGCCTTGTAGGCGTGCTGCAACAGGTACTGGTGAATGGCGTGGCGACCCTGATGGGTTGCGATCCGGCGTCCCTCAAGCTCCTTGGGGTGTTTCACACCGTCGCGCCGCACGAACAGGCCGTTGCCCTTGCCGGTCGATTTCCATTCCGTACAGAGGCCGATGATCGGCGCGCCGTCGAGCGCGCGTTCGAGAAAATTCGGCAGATAGACGTTGGCGAGATCGACATCGCCGCGGATCAAAACCTCTTCGAGCTCGCGGCTTGGAGGATCGGGCACTTCCATCACCGAAAACTCAAGGCCGTCCGTCTTCACCAGTCCCGCGCCCAACGCGTAATAGGTCCGAAACATCGAGAAGCGATTGCGGTAGTGCGCGAGGCGCAGTTTCATGAATTCTCCGTTGGCTTGGTGCCCGCAGCCGGTAGGATGGGTCGAGCGCAGCGATTCCATCGTCTATGGCTGAAGCATACGCATCATCGATGCAGCGTGGCAAAGCCGTAGCCGTCGGGCTCACTCGGTTCAACCCATCTTCGGGCTTCCAGGAGCAACCATGGGTATGATCAGGCTGCTTGCGGCTCCGATCCGGAGCATCGTCAGATTTCCGCTGTTTCAGCTCGCCGTCGTTGTCGCGGTCATTCTGTTTATGCAGGCCGCCAGTGACAGCTCGGCGTTCGGCCAGCTCTTCAATGGCCTGGACAATCTGGTCGAAGCGACCGTGAAACTGTGCTCGGAGCTTTTCAATGTGAAGTCTTTCACCAGGTCGGGGCTCACGGCAGGCTTGATGATTGCGTATGTCTATCTCGCCTGTCTGCTCGCCTTGTACCTCGTGCGTGTCTCGATCAGAGCGATGGTTGACCTTGTCGGATGGGGCAACGTGTTCGGCCTGAGAAACGCCATCGCGCGCGAGCGTGGCATTGCGGCTTACCGCGCGTGGGTGCCATTCGAGAGAATCAGGCCGGCCAATATGCCTCAGGAAAAATGGGAACAGGCATTCGCATGGCCCGCCAATAATAAGCCGCCATACCCGCCGCTGGCGAAACGGATACTGCGCGAGGTCATGAGCTATCTGGTCGTGCTTGTGGCCGCCGCCGTTCTGCTCCAGATCTTTACGCCGTTTCCGGTGCTGACCTGGCTCGGCAAATTGGCAAAACTGTCGGTCGGCTGATCGATCGCGTTCGCCACGCGCGCGCCGGCTTCTTGCGAACGAAAAAGACCCCGGCGTTTCGGCCGGGGCTCAAGTCACGCCAGTACAGCGTTAACGCCGTGTGGCGTCGATCGCGTCGATTACAGACGATAGAGAATCTGGTCGGTCCAGAACCGTTCGAGCCGGTGCAGCGCCTTGTTGAGCGTCGAGAACTCGTCCGCGGTGATGCCGCCGACCTGCTCAACGGTGCGCACGTGCTTCTGGTAGAGCGCATCGACGATGTCGCTGACCTCGCGGCCCTTGTCGGTGAGCTTGATGCGCACCGAGCGCCGGTCGACGCGCGAGCGCTGGTGATCGAGAAAGCCCATCTCGACCAGCTTCTTGAGATTGTAGGAGACGTTGGAGCCGAGGTAGTAGCCGCGCGTGCGCAGCTCGCCTGCCGTGAGCTCCTTCTCGCCGATGTTGTAGAGCAGCAATGCCTGCACCGAATTGATGTCGGCGCGGCCGCGGCGATCGAATTCATCCTTGATGACGTCAAGCAGACGCCGGTGCAGACGCTCGACGAGCGTCAGCGCTTCGAGATAAGTCGGCCGGATATGGTCGAAGCGCGCTTCACGATCAGCGGGCTCGACCGTCTTGGCAACGGCTTTCATGTGTTGACGCCTTTCCCACGTTATTTTGTTTGTCGTGACGGGCCCTGTTTTCCCGTCTTATGGCGTGACCCTACAGGTGAGGGTCTAAGATCAGCTTAAATAACACAATAAAAAGAGGGTTTATTCGACGCGGTGAACGTTTGATTGAATATAGAATCTAACAGGAACTTGTTACGTTTCGTTCACCGCGAATTTTGTGCGCGAAACACGTCACTCTTCGCTGCACACATTGCATTGTGATCGTATTTCATTGCCGTAGCCTTACGTTTCTTCTGTTCTCGCCCTCGCCGCTTGCTCCTCCCTCTCCCCGCGACGCGGGGAGAGGTGAATTAGCCAAAGCTCCGCCGCCCGTATTGTTTGACCGGGCGCCGGGATCGCCCGTAGTCCCTTCCCTTCGCCGCCCCTGAATAGATCGAGGGCGCGCGGAACGCCGGGGCGCAAGCGCCCCATGACCCTGTGCACGATGAGTTTTGAGTGCACAGGAGGTAGCAATCACGGAGTGCCGGAGCCTTCGGCGTTCCGCGCGCGGTGTTTGAGGCTTGCTCCGCGAGACCCCCGGTGGGCTTACCGTTTCAGGCCGTGCTCCTGTCGGAGACAGAGCCTACCCACCGCTTCGGGGACCCATGGCGCGTCTGGCGGTCGGTCCCGCCGTACGACGCGCCGCCGAAAGTCCCCCGTGACGCGCGGTCGGCGCGCCGGGACCTCGCAGCTTGGGCCGCCGGAATTGGGGTGTTCGTCTTGGCACCCCGACATCCAGCCACCGCACCCCGCCCCGCGTCAGTGACGCTTGATCAGACGCCCCTCGAAGTGGGACGGGATGGGGGCCATATGCGGGAATAAATCCTATATGTCAAGGATTATTTTCCAGAACGCAGACGAGCCCGCCCCACGTCATCCTGAGGAGGCCGGGCAGCGGCCGTCTCGAAGGATGGCGGCTCCCCCATGGTTCGAGACGCACGCTGCGCGTGCTCCTCACCATGAGGCCGCAGGTCATTGTCGCCTACGGCTCCATCGACGCCACGTAGGCCGAGATCGCCAGAACATCGTCGCCGTTGAGCTTGTCGACGACGGCTTTCATCAGCGCCACCATCGCGCCGTCGCGCTCGCCGGTCTGGATGTAATAGAGCTGGCGCGCGATGCTGCCGGGCGAGCGGCCGGCGATGCCGGGCACGTCGCCGAGGCCGCGCAGGCCGACGCCGTGGCAGATGGCGCACTGGATGGTCTTGCCCTCGCCGGTCTCGACCAGCGCCTTGCCTTTGGCGAGGCTGCCGGGCGGCACGTAGGAGACGAACGGCGAGTGCGGGTCGCGGTGCTCGACGCCTTCGAGGTCCTGCGGGATTTCGACGATGCGGTTGCCGATCGGCTCGGTGCCGCCGTCGGGATGCTGCAGCCGCCGCCCGCCCTTGAAGAACGAACGCGGCACGGTGTCGGCTTCGACCACCTTGGTCCAGCGGAACACCGGCAGCGCGGCGAAGTAGGCGACCGAGGTGCGCATTTCGTCGGCGGTCAAACCCTTGGCGATGTTGATCATGGTCAGCGGCGCCGTGCCTTTGCGCGCGCCGCTGCGGAAGTCGTCGAGCTGGCGCGCCAGATACGCCGCGGTGGCGCCGGGCAGACGCGAGTTCTCCGGATGGCCGTGCCCGGTCGGCAGATGGCAGCCGATGCAGGCGCGCACCGTCGTGCCGTTGCCGTGCTCGACAACCGGCGGCATTTGCGGATGCTCGTCGGGAAACCAGTCCGGCGGATGCATCTGATCGTCGATCTGTTTCTGCGTGTAGGCCTTGGTGCTGCCGGCGACATGCTTGGGCTGGCCGTCGTCGGGCGGCAGCGTCACCTTGTCGGGCGGGTCGGGCGGAAACGCCCAGTTGGGACGGTCGGCAGCGACCGCCGCGGCCGGAAGCAACGCCAGCAATGCAAGCCAGACGACACTACGCATGAATTCCCCCCTTCGCGCCCCCGCGCTTGCGACTACTTCCCTCTGACCATCCGAATGATCCCGGAAAAATCCTTGCCCGCATTTCCGCCGCCGACAAAGCGCCCGTAAATTTCCGCCGCCTGTGCGCCGAGCGCGGTCGTGGCGTGGGCGGAGCGCGAGGCATCCTGCGCGAGCTTCAAATCCTTCAGCATCATCGCGGCGGTGAAGCCGGCCTGGTAGTCGCGGTTCGCGGGCGAGGACGGCACCGGGCCGGGCACCGGGCAATAGCTCGTCATCGACCAGCACTGGCCGGAGGATTTCGAGGCGATGTCGAAAAGTTTCTGCGCGTCGAGGCCGAGCTTTTCGGCGAGCACGAAGGCTTCCGACACCGCGATCATCGACACGCCGAGGATCATGTTGTTGCAGATTTTCGCGGCCTGGCCGTTGCCGGCGCCGCCGGCGTGCACGATGGTCTTGCCCATCTTCTCCAGGATCGAGTGCGCGCGCTCGTAGGCGCGCTCGGGGCCGCCGACCATGAAGGTGAGCGTGCCGGCCTGCGCGCCGCCGACGCCGCCGGAAACGGGGGCATCGATCATGAGCAGGTCGCGCGCGGCGGCGGCAGCAGCGACGGCGCGCGCGGTCTCGACGTCGATGGTCGAACAATCGATCAGCAGCGTGCCGGGATTGGCAGTGGCGATGATGCCGGTCGCGTCGAGATAGACCTCGCGCACCTCCTTGCCAGACGGCAGCATGGTGATGACGACATCGGCACGCGACGCCGCGACTTTTGCGGTAAGCGCCTCGCTGCCGCCCGCGGCTTTGAGTTTTTCGACCGCAGCGGCGTTGATGTCGACGCCTTCGACGTCGTGGCCGGCCTTGATCAGGTTCTGCGCCATCGGCAGGCCCATGTTGCCGAGCCCGATGAATCCGATCCGGGACATGCTCCCCTCCCCTCAACGCACGAGTCGAACCCGCTGCCTGGAGACAGGATCTCCGGCCGCTCGCGCGACGAAACGATCGCCAGCCACAGATAAATGCCGAGCAGCACCATCTCGATCAGCACCACCCAGATGCTGCCGCCGAACACCTGCGGGAAAAACAACTCCACCACCGCCATCGACACCGCCGATGTCAGCCACACCACCGCGCCCCAGGCGGCGGCGAGCCACAGCCCGACCGCAGCGACCAGATCGAACACGGCGAAGAAGATCGTCGCGGTCTGCCACGGCAGGGTGTGCGCCTCGAAGCCGCCATCGGCCCCGGCGCCGATGCCGCAGACCTGCGCCCAGTGATAGAGGCCCTTGAGCAGCGACAGCGCCGCCATGACGCGCAGGAACAAGACGAGATGCGCGGTCCACTCGGCGTGGCTGACGGTCTCGTCGGTGTGAACCGGCTCGAGCATGTCGCTCGGCTTCGCCGGGCGCGGGCCTTTGGCGGATGTCAGCGGCTTTGCGGGCTTGGGACCTCTGGCGGCGGCCTGATCGCTCATGACAGCGCAAGCTCCGCGGCGAGCGGGGCGAAATGGCGCGCGACCTCGGCCTCGCTCACCGCGGCGAGGTCGGCCGGCTGCCATTGCGGCGCGTTGTCCTTGTCGATGATCACAGCGCGGACACCTTCGTAAAAATCGTGGCCATGGACGACGCGCGAGACTATGCGGAATTCGGTCTGCATGCACGCGTCGAACGACAGCGTCTTGCCGCGCCGCATTTGCGCCAGCGCTATTTTCAAGCTGGTTGGAGATTTCGTTCGCATCGTGGCGGCAATGGAGCGGCACCAATCCGACGTCGCGGCCGAAGCGTCAAGCGCCGCCAATATCTCCTCGACGCGTCTCGCCCGCGAACAGGCGATCGATGTCGGCGCGCCACGGCGTCAATCTGCTCTCGCCCACCGGCTCCGCGAAGGTGCCCAGCACGGCATCGACCGGCGTGGTGCCGCACAGCGCCTCGAACAGTTCCGGCCAGCGCGACGAGGCAACGCTGTGCGTCGCGACGCCGGCGACGAGCGCATCGGCAGCGTCGAGGCGCTCGCCGGCGAGCGCGCAATAGGTACCAAGCTCGCCCGGCATGCGCGGCAGGAACCAGGTCGCGCCGACGTCGGGGAAAAATCCGATGCCAACCTCCGGCATGGCGAACACGAAACGGTCGCCCGCGACGCGATGGGAGCCGTGCACCGAAATACCGACGCCGCCGCCCATGACGATGCCGTCGATCAATGCCACGTACGGTTTGCGGTAGGTCTTGATCATGGCGTTGAGCGGATATTCCGCGCGCCAGAAATCGAGCGCCTCCTCGTGTCGTCCGGCGCGGCCGGCCTCGTAGACCGCGCGCAGATCGCCGCCGGTGCAGAACGCGCGGCCGCCCGCCGCCGTCACCAGCACGCGCGTCACGGCGCCGTCGTGCGCCCATGCTTCGAGTTGGGCCGCGAGCGCGCGCACCATGCCGAGCGTCACCGCATTGAGCGCCTGCGGCCGGTTGAGCGTGACGACGCCGGCCGCGCCGCGGCGTTCGAATAGGATGTCGGGATCGCTTGCCATCGTGCCGTTCTTTTCTGCCGCGCCGGCCATGATTGTGGCCCCATATCATTGAAATTGCGGAAGAAAATAGCCAAAACGTGATTCCGGTCACAGAATTGCGCATTTTCCGCGGAGCGTGAAGTCGTTCACATACGGCGCAAACGGCCGCGGTTAGCCTTCAACCATCGGACATTGATGGAGGGAGCCATGACGAACCGCAACACCCACAGCACAATCACCCCGGCGGCCTTGATCGGCTGGATGATGGAACGGGTTTACGACCTCTACATCGACAGCGCGACGTACAGAATGGACAGCGCGATGTACAGAATGGCGCCGACGCGCAAGATGTGAGGCCGACGGCGCTTCCCAACGTCGCGTTCGTGCCGCGTCTCCCCATCATGAAAATCCCGACGACGCTGCGCCAAAGACCAGCGTCGAAGCCAACAATCCCCGATCAATTCCCCAACAAATCCCTGCTCACGATCAACCGCATCACCTCGTTGGTGCCTTCGAGGATCTGGTGCACGCGCACGTCGCGCAGCACGCGCTCGATCGGGTGGTCGCGCAGGTAGCCGTAGCCACCGTGGAGCTGCAGGCAGCCGTTGACGATGTCGAAGCCGGCATCGGTGGCGTGGCGCTTGGCCATGGCGGTGAGCCGCGTCGCGCCGGGCTCTCCGCCGCCCACCGCGACCGCGGCGCGGCGCACCATCAGGCGGGCGGCTTCGAGCTCGGTGGCGTAGTCGGCGATGCGGAAGGCGAGCGCCTGCATGTCGGCGAGGCGCTGGCCGAACTGTTTGCGCTCCTTCATGTAGGCGACGGTGCGGTCGAGGCAGAACTGCGCGCCGCCGATCGAGCAGGCCGCGATGTTGAGCCGGCCGCCGTCGAGCGCCGCCATCGCGATCTTGAAGCCGTCGCCTTCCTTGCCGAGGCGGTTTGTCGACCGGCACGCGGCAGTTCTCGAACATCACCATGGCGGTCGGCTGCGATTTCCAGCCGAGCTTTTGCTCCTGCGCGCCGAAGCTCAAGCCGGGCGTGCCCTTCTCGACCAGGATGCAGGAAATGCCTTTCGGCCCGCCCTCCCCCGTGCGCGCCATGACGAGATAAACGTCGGACACGCCGCCGCCCGAGATGAAGGCCTTGGTGCCGTCGAGCACGTAATGCTCGCCGTCGCGGCGGGCGCGGGTCTTGAGGCTCGCGGCGTCGGAGCCGAAGTCCGGCTCGGTGAGGCAATAGGAGCCGAACAGCTCCATGCGGGTGAGCGGCGGCAGGAATTTGCCGCGCAGGTGATCGCTGCCGAAGGCGTCGATCATCCAGCCGACCATGTTGTGGATCGAGATGTAGGCGGCCGTCGAGGTGCAGCCCTGCGCCAGTTCCTCAAAGATGATGGTGGAGTCGAGCCGCGACAGGTTTGCGCCGCCGTGTTGCTCCTTGACGACAATGCCGCCGAAGCCAAGCGCTGCGGCCTGACGCAAAGTCTCGACTGGAAAAATCGATTTCTCGTCCCATTCCCGCGCGCGCGGCATCATCTCGTCGCGCGCGAAGGCGCGGGCGGTGTCCTGGATCGCGCGCTGTTCTTCGGTAAGGTCGAAGTCCATGCCGGCGCGCTGGTGTCAGCTCACCCGAACAACAGCGAATTCCGGATTGGCGATGGGTTTGTTTTCGTTGAGCGCAAGGAAACCCTTGATGTTGCGCACCAGCGACCAGATCAGCCACCACATCAGGATCAATACGCCAAGGCCCATTGTCAGCAGAATGACACCGACGAACACATACAGCAGCCCGATCCAGAATGTGCGGATTTGAAATCGGTAATGCGATTTCAGCATCGGATCGTCGGTCTCGACCAGCAGATGCGCCATGATGACGCCGGCCACGGCCGTGATCCCGGTGAAATAGGCAAGGAAATAGAGGACGTATACCGCGAGCGCGAGCGTGGAGTTGGAAATCGCGGGCGGCGGCAGTGATGCGGGCTCGGTTTTCGAAATCACGGGCGGCGGTGGCGATGCGGACTCAGTTTTCGGCATGTCGCGGTCCAGTCGAAAAATTGCTCCGGCCAGCATGGTGGCACGTGCCGACCGTCCCGGCAATCAGGAGGATTTGCGCCGCTGCCGCGTTTCCAGGCCGCAAAGCGGATGCCGGCTGTGCCGGGGCGGCGCCTTATGGCGGCGAGGATTCAGGACTTCGGAATGTGCCGCGCGAGCCTGCTTTCAAACTCTGCCGGATCGTCGATTTCGGCCAGGTCGATATCGACATCGACCTTGTGCAGCTTGTGCCCGGTCGCAAACGAGACGTGAGCTTCCACCTTCCCGCGCTTGCCGGAAAGCTCGTGACCTTGAACGGCGCCGATCAGTTTGCCGCGACCGTCGGTCACAATGGTGAGCTTGGTCATGTCAGGCCTCCGCCTTGCAGATTGTGGGTGCCGCCGGCCGGACCCTGGTTGGTGATGTTCACGAAGTACGTGGCATTCCTGTTCTTTTGCAGCTGCTTGCGCTGCTGGTCGGCCAGGTACACCGGACTGGCGTGGGGATAGTGTCCGCCGAACTTGATATCGGCGCAGGCGAATTGCGGTCCCATGTCCGTGCCGTAGCTGTAAGTCCATGTCGCGGTGGTGCCCGGCACCAGATACGTCAAAGGACCGATATTCTTGAAAGCCATGGTCTCCTCCCGTCATTGCCTGACACCGGCCAGCGCCAGGAAAGCTCGCGAAAGGACTCTGCACGCCACATGAGGCGTGGGTTTCGCAGGTTGATGAAATCGGTGTCGTGCTGAAATTTGGTAGTCAAAATGCTGACGTTTTGATTCAACTCACAATCGAGGTGCAGCCCGCGCCATGCCGGCACGATCGGCTCAGGTCACCCGAACATCCAGGATTCGGGATTTGCAATCGGCCTGTTTTCGTTCAGGGCAAGGATGCCTTTGATATTACGCACCAGCGACCAGATGAACCACCAAAACAAAACGAAAATGCCGACGACCACCATCGCCAGAACCGTTCCCACCACGAGGTATAGCAGCCCGATCCAGAACGTGCGGATTTGAAAACGGTAATGCGTTTGCAGCATCGGATCGGAGGAGCCGACCTGCACATGGGCCACGATGACGCCGGCGATGGCCGTGATGCCGGTGAAATAAGCCAGAAAATAAAGGATATAGACCACGACCGCCAAATTTGAGTTGGACACGACGGCTGCCGGCGGCGGTTGCAGCGGTGGTGGTGGCGGCGGCGGTGGCTCGATGTTTGACATGATTTGATCCAGGCAGACTTCACCCGGCCCGTGTTATGGCGTGGACCCGACTTCCCGGCAATCGCCGGCTCTGAATTCCGTTCCTCGTTCCATTCCTCCGCCGCGCTATTTTTTCGGCAGGAATGCGTCGGTCACGAGCTTGCTCATGTCCGGCTCGTGGTCGAGCAGCTTGAGCTCGACGTAGGAACGCGCCAGCACGGCCAGCGCCTTGGGACTGAATTTTCCGTCGGTCGAATAATTGTTGATCAGAAGGTCATAGCACTTGTTCAGCACGTCCGGATCGAAGCCGAGGACCTGATGGATGACGGCAAGCGTCTTGTCCTTGTTGGCCTTGGCGAAGGCGATGGTTTCGAGCCAGCCTGCCATGAAGGCGCGAACCGCATCGGGCCTCGTCGTCATCACCTTGTCGGTGGCGAGCAGGATCTGCATGTGAAAATCCTTCACCAGATCGCCGAAGGTGTAGAGCATGCGTTCGCGGCCGAGGCGCTCGTTCTCGAGCGTGCTGGCGAGGTCCGTCGTCACGCCGTCGATCTCGCCGGTTCTGACCAGCGCGTGCGAGGCTGCGACGTTGGTGCTGGTGACATAGGTGACGTCGTCCGGCTTCCAGCCCTCGCTGCGCACGAGCTCGCGGGTGATCCAGCCGGTCAGCGTGCTGGCGCCGGTGACGGCGATCTTCTTGCCCTTGAGGTCGGCGACCGACTTGATCGGACTGTCGGCGCGCACCGCGATCACCATCTCGAAGGGGGCGCCCGAGATCGGCGCGATCGCCTTCATCGGCGCGCCCTTGACGATCAGCGCCATGTCGGTGCCGCCGTCGAGGCCGATGTCGATGGCGTCGGCCGTCATCGCCTGGGTCAGCTTCGGTCCGCCGCCAAACGCCGTGGATTCGATTTCAAGCCCGTGCTTTTTGAAAATCCCGCTCTGCATGCCGACTTCGAGCATGGTGTAGGTGAAGGCGGTCAGCGTCGATTTGCCGACCCGCAGGGTCTCCGCCGACGCCGGCGCGCCCGACGCCACAATCGCGCACGCCGCGGCCAAGAACAGCTTGCGGCAGGCCATTGTGACAGGCGGCATGGGCGTATCCTCCGAGGCTTTGGCGAACCATACCACCTCCCGGGCGCTGGGATGGCTGGCAGGTCGACGCCGGACAGGATAAAACTGTCGCACCTGCAAGGAACCCTGTCATGGCGATCAAAATCGGCCGCCCGATCGAGAACCGCACGCGCCTCGTGCCGGTCGAAGCGCAGCCGCGAGCCGAGCGGCTCGATCTCACCGTCCGCCCGCGGCGCAATCGCCGTGCCGAATGGGCGCGGCGCATGGTGCGCGAGAATGTCCTCACCACGGACGACCTGATCTGGCCGCTGTTCATCGTCGACGGCACGCGCCAGCGCCTGCCGGTCGCCTCCATGCCCGACGTCGAGCGGCTTTCGGTCGACGAGGCGGTGCGCGCGGCCGAACGGGCGGCGCAGCTCTCGATCCCGTGCCTGGCGCTCTTTCCCTATACCGACCCGGCGCTGCGCGACGAGGACGGCAACGAGGCGCTCAACCCGGAAAACCTGGTCTGCCGCGCCATCCGCGCCATCAAGAAGGAAGTGCCGGATATCGGCATCCTGTGCGACGTGGCGCTCGATCCCTACACCAGCCACGGCCATGACGGCCTGCTGCGCGACGGCGTCATCCTCAACGACGAGACGGTTGCGGTGCTGGTGCGCCAGGCGCTGGTCGAGGCCGATGCCGGCTGCGACATCATCGCCCCCTCCGACATGATGGACGGCCGGGTCGGCGCCATCCGCGCCGGCCTCGACCAGGCGGGCTTCGGCGACGTCCAGATCATGGCCTATGCGGCGAAATACGCCTCGGCCTTCTACGGCCCGTTCCGCGATGCGGTCGGCTCGAGCGCCACGCTGACCGGCGATAAGCGCACCTACCAGATGGATCCGGGGAATTCGGACGAGGCTTTACGCGAGGTCGAGCTCGACATCGCCGAGGGCGCCGACATGATCATGGTCAAGCCGGGGATGCCCTATCTCGACATATTGCAGCGCGTCAAAGACACCTTCGGGATGCCCACCTTCGCCTATCAAGTCTCCGGCGAATATGCCATGATCATGGCTGCCGCCGGCAACGGCTGGCTCGACGGGGACAAGGCGATGACCGAAAGTCTCATCGCCTTCAAGCGGGCGGGCGCTGACGGCGTGCTAACCTACTTCGCCGCGAGAGTCGCGGAGAAGCTGAAGAAGGGCGGCTAGTACAGACCGCCCCCGCCTTTGACGCAACCGAATGGGCGGTACCATGAGTGTTGACGATTTCGACGAATCCCGGCGCATTGCGCCGGTCTGGCGACGGATCATGATCTTGCTCGCCGTTATTGCGGCGGTGCCGGTCGTCTTGTGGAGCATCACCGCATTCGTGCGCGCCTACGTGGCGCCACCCGCGGTGCCGACCTTCCGCCCGATCACGGCGACGGCCTCCGTTCCCACGACCCGGGCGCCCGACGCCGTAGTACCGGCGGCAGCACCGGCGACGGCACCAGCCCGAGCGCTGGCTGCGATCGTTCGCAGCACCGCGATCGAGGACAACAAGCTACCCGCGCCACAGCCACCCATCGTCGAGGCCAAGGCGACCACGAGCGATGCACGCGGCATCCCGCCGGTTGTCGACGCGCAAATCGCCCGCCAGCGCCGAACCCTCTGCTGCAGCCGAAGCCAACGCCGCGCCGCCACCAGCGATGGCGCCTTCGCCCTGCGGCCGCGACGCCCGCCGCGGCAGCGATGCCGCCGCCTGAGCCGCCGCCTGCGCCGGCGCAAGTTGCCGATGAGACGCCGCCGCCCGGTGAGCCGATCGCCGGGCCGGTGCCGCTGCCGCCGCATCGTCCGCTCGTCACCATGGCGCAGGGCGGCATCCCTGTGCCGCGGCCGCGGCCGGCCGTGCCGGGCGACACCACGGTTCTGGCGCCCGCCGACATCAATCTGTCGGCACACGACTACATGCGCTGACCGTTGCGGGGCCGATACGTTGCCATGAAGTGCGATCCCGTTTCCGCCGATGCCGTTGTGTCCGGCGGCCACGGCTGCAGCCCCGTTGCGTGCGACTGCGGCTCGCGGCGGATGTTTCTGCGCTCAGCCGCGGCATTCGGGGCGACGACGGTATTTGCGCCGGCGGTCAGGGCGCAGGGCGCAGCACCGGCGGCCAAGCCGCACCGTATCGACGTCCACCACCATTTCTTTCCGCCCTTCATGATCGAGGAATGGAACAAGGCGAACGTGCGCATCGCCGCACCGGCCAAGAACTGGACGCTCGCCAAGACCCTCGACCAGATGGATCGCGGCGGCGTCGCCACCGCCATCCTCTCGGTGCAGCAGCGCATCGAAATTCCGGGCATCAATGCCGAAACGGCCCGCGCATCTCACGCGGCGGATCAACGAGTATGCCGCGCAGCAGATGAAGGAGCATCCGGGCCGGTTCGGCCTGTTCGCCTACATGCCGATGCCGGATGTCGAGGGCACGCTGAAGGAGATCGCATACGCGCTCGACGTGCTCAAGGCCGACGGCATCGGCCTGCTCACCAGCTACGAGAACAAGTGGCTCGGCGACCCGGCGTTCAAGCCGGTGCTGGAGGAGCTCAACCGCCGCAAGGCGCTGGTCTACGTGCATCCGCTGTCGCCGCAGTGCTGCGGGACGCTGATGTCGTACGTGCCGACCTCGTTCGTCGAATATCCGCAGGACACCAACCGCACCGTGATGAGCCTGCTGTTCAGCGGCACGTTCGCGCGCATGAAGGACATCACCTGGATCTTCTCGCACGGCGGAGCGGCGGTGCCGCTGCTTGGCCGGCCGGGTCGAGGCGCTGACGAAATTCCAGATCAAGAACCTGCCGGAATTGGCGCCGAACGGCATCGATTACGAATTGAAGCGGCTCTATTACGAGACCGCGAATGCGGCCTATCCGGCCAACATGGCGGCGCTGCTCAAGTTCGTGCCGGTCTCGCAGGTGATGTTCGGCACGGATTACCCGTATGTCTCGGTGACCGACAACGTGTCCGACCTCTGGGATGCAAGCTGTCGGAGGCGGAGATGAAGGCGATCGACTACGAGACCGCGTCGCGCCTGATCCCGCGGTTGAAGGTGTAGCGCCGTAGCCCGCATGAGCGTAGCGACATGCGGGAACGATGCGAGAGGACTGAACGGCCGGCCCCGGATGTCGCTGCGCTCATCCGGGCTACATTTGCATACTTACGGCAACACCTCACCGCGTTGCGCCAGCCGGGCATCAAGCTCGGCGCGCTTGTCCTTGAGCAGGCCCGCCTCGCTCGCCTTGATGGCATCCAGAAGCTCGCCGGCCACGTTCAGGCGCGCGATGATGACGTAGTCGGCGCCAGCCTCGTAGAGTCGCGCCACGCCATCGATCTCGTCGGCGGTGGCGATGATCTTCGCCGTCGGATTGAGCGCGCGCACTTCGCGCACCAGCCGCTGGTTGGTGGTGCCCTTGAGCAGCGAATCCGGCACGCTCGAAATCACGATCTTGGCGTCGGCAATGCCGGCATGGACCAGGCTTTCGCGGTGGCTGACGTCGCCGTAGCGCACCCGCGCGCCGCGCGCCGACAGCGTCTCGTGGACGTGCGGGTTGAAGTCCACGACGGAGAATTGCCGCCGATGCGTCGTCTTCTGTCGCTCGAACTCGGCGACCAGCGAGCTTGCGGCGCGATGGAAGCCGAGGAACATGATCGGGGTTCCATGCGCCGCGCCCGCCGCTTCCTCCACGACAGGCCGGTGATCGAGATCGCGGATGCCGATGCGCTTGAAGCCGGCGATGGTGCGGCGCGCGATGGTGTCGTTGTTCATCACCGCGAAGGTGCTGAGCACCGCAAGAAGGGCAAAAGCGAGCGACGCCGCATTCGATGTGTCGTCCGAAACCTGGCCATCGTGCACGCCAATCTGCAGCAGCACGAGTGAGAATTCGCTGAGCTGGCACAGGTTGATGGCCGGCAGGATGCTGGCGCGCAGGCCTTGCCGCATGACATAGAGCGGCAGAAAGGTGGTGACGAGGCGGCTGACGATGGTGAAGGCCGAAAGGATCACAACCAGCCAGATCACCGCCGACGTTGGAATCGGAATGGTCATGCCGAGGCCGACGAAAAACAGCGTAATGAAAAAATCGCGCAGGCTTGTGATCTTGGCGGTGACATCGAGCGCATACGGGAAGGTCGAGAGCGCGACGCCCGCGATCAGCGCGCCCATTTCGCGCGACAGGTCGAGGTAGACCGCGAGCTCGGCGACGGCGAAGCACCACGCCAGCGCCCCGACCAGCACCAGTTCGGGCATTCGCGCGATGCGATGGAACAGGTGCGGCAGGATATAGCGGCTGATCAGGAATGCCGTCGCGACCAGCCCGCCGACGCGGGCGACCGACAGCAGGATGACGGTGAACCGCAAGTCTTCGAGGCTCGGCTGCACCGCCAGAAACAGGATTGCGAACAAATCCTGCAGCACCAGCACGCCGAGCGTGATGCGGCCCGGCAGCGTGTCGAGCTCGAGCTTGTCGTAGAGCATCTTGACGATGATCACCGTGCTGCTCAGCGCCGCTGCCACGCCGAGGTAGAGCGGCGTCCCAATGCCCGCCGCCCATCGGCAATCCGATCAGCCGGAAAAAGACGATGCCGATGATGCAGCCGCCGATGATCTGCACGGCGCCGGTGCCGATGATCACCACACCGGCGCGGATGATCTTCTTCAGATCGATTTCAAGCCCGATCATGAACAGCAAAAAGATCAGGCCAAGCTCCGCGATCGTGGTGATGGATTCCTCGGAGCTGATCCAACCCAAGCCCGACGGGCCGAGCAGGAAACCGGCGACGAGATAGGCGAGAATGATCGGCAGGCGCGCGTAATGCGCCGCGACGCCGATGAGCCAAGCTGCGAGAATTGCGAGCGCAATGTCGTGAATGAGCTCGTGCACGCCGGATTCCTGTGAAATGCAGTGTTGTTATTTTGCGTCTTTGACGACCCGGATCGCGCGGCCGACGCTGGTGAAGGAGAAGCCGGCCGTGCCGATATTTCCCAGCATCACGGTTTCCACGACCGGCTCGGCGATCGGTCCAGCCGCCGCCCAGCCGACGATGAAGTTGGCGCCGGTGCCGCCGCGGATGTCTTCGGCCGGAATGAAAACCTCGACGGTGCCGAATGGTTTCAGCGCGATCGGCTGCGTGATGTAGTGCTGGACCAGCGTGCCGGAGGTGTCGAAATAGTCGATCCGATGCAGCACCAGCGGGTCCGATTCCGATGCGTTGTGGATGCTCAGCGTCACCGCGAAGTCGACGCGGGTCTTTCCGGCGGCGACGCGAAGGCTGGAAAATGCCGGAACGTAGACCGTGCCCTTGTTGACCAGCGGTTGCAGCGCGGGGACCGCCGTCAGCGAGCCGGAGAAAGCCGCAAATGGATCGATCGGCGGCTTTGATTGTGCATTTGCGGTCTGGAAATTCGACGCCATCGCGATCAGCGCGATACAGGCCGCGGTCGCGGCCACGACTTTGGACTTCGGCACGGTGCTCTCCCTCACTCGCCCGACAAGGGGTGCCATCCTAAGCCGTAGCACGCGGGCGTCGACCGGTATCTGCATCGTCTCGACGCACCCGGCCTCGCTCGGCCGCAGCGCCAGCGCCCCTTGCGGCGGCGGCGGTTTTTCTCCATGTCACAGCCTAATGCAACGCCGAGAAGTCGCCAGGGGGACACCATGAGCGATTTTGGCCCGAAGCGGATCGGCATTTCGATCGATCTCAAGCCGCATGCCTACGATCCGGCCGCAAGTCCGGAACTGTTCGAAGGTGTGCTGGCGCGTCGTGTCGTCGCCTTCGCCATCGACCTGATCCTGATCTCGATCCCCGTCATTGTCGTCGCGATGTTCATCCTGGCCTTTGGCATCGTCACGTTCGGCCTCGGCTGGGCGCTGTTCTTGTTGCTGTGGCCGGCGACGGTTGTCTGGGCCCTGGTCTATTACGGTCTCGGCTTCGGAAATGCTGCGTCCGCCACCATCGGCATGCGGGTCATGGACCTCGAAATGCGCACCTGGTACGGGGCGCCGGCCTATTTCCTGCTCGGCGCGGTGCATGGCCTCGTCTACTGGATCACCGTCAGCATGCTGACGCCGTTCGTCCTCGCCGTCGGCTTCTTCAATGCGCGTGGCCGACTCCTGCACGACATCCTGCTCGGGACCGTGGTCATCAACAATCCGGCCCGGGCCGGAGCCATGCGCCGCTCGCGCCCGCGTTAACCGACAAAACCCACAAAAGACCTTTGACGGGAAGCCCTTAGCAGGCGATCTTAGGGCCGCTGGCGGACTCAACGGCACGCCGGCCGCATGGAAGTCCTGTGACGCAACATTCTCGCGATACGCCGCAATTCTACCTGACCGCGCCATCCCCCTGCCCGTACCTCGGCGGCAAGGAGGAGCGGAAGGTCTTTACCCATCTGGTCGGCGAGCGCGCGGGCGAACTCAACGATATCCTCACCCACGGCGGCTTTCGCCGCAGCCAGTCGATCGCCTATCGGCCGGCCTGCGAGGCGTGCCGGGCGTGCGTGTCGGTGCGGGTGATATCCGCGGATTTCCGGCCGACGCGCAGCATGCGGCGCATCCTCGACCGCAACTCCGACATGGTCGGCGAGATGCGGGTCGCGGTGCCGACGTCGGAGCAATATTCGGTGTTCCGCGGCTATCTCGATTCACGCCATCGCGACGGCGGCATGGCCGACATGACGGTGCTCGACTACGCCATGATGGTCGAGGACAGCCACGTCGAAACCCGCATCGTCGAATACCGCCGGCAAGGCCCCGACAGCTTCATCACCGGGCGCGGCGCCGGCGACCTGATCGCGGTCGCGCTCACCGACGTGCTCGGCGACGGACTGTCCATGGTCTACTCGTTCTTCGACCCGGACCAGGCCGACCGCTCGCTCGGCACCTTCATGATCCTCGATCACATCTCACGCGCGCGGCGCATGGGGCTGCCCTACGTCTATCTCGGCTATTGGGTGCGCGGCTCGCGCAAGATGGACTACAAGAGCCGTTTCCTGCCGCAGGAACGGCTCAGCCCCGAGGGCTGGGCGCGGGCGGAATAGGGCAACGTATCTGAAACGTGTAGCTGCCCTGCAACAGCAAATTGCAGCGCTCTCGTGTAATATGGCGTTGGGGACGACGGTTTGCGGCCTTGGGCGATTCGGGCCATGAAATATCGCACCGTCATTGCGACAGCATCGCTCGTGGTTGCGAGCGGTCCTGCCGCTGCGCAGACGTTCAACCAGTTCGTCGGTTTCGGCGACAGCACGATCGACAGCGGCTCCTACCGTATTCTGGCATCGCCGGGCAGCACGAACGCGACATACAATTCGCTATGGCCAAGCGGCGTCGCGGCGGGCGCCGGCAAGCCGACGACCAGTCCGGGGCTGGTCAGCTCGGAAGCGCTGGCGGCCTTGTTCGGACTGACGGCCGTGCCGGCGGATCAGGGCGGCAGCAATTACGCCACGTCTGGCGCCAAGAATGTCACCATCAACACTGTAAACACCGGCGGCTTCATGGCGGCGGTGCCGACCGTCACGCAGATCAGCAATTACCTTGCCGCCAGCGGCGGCCAGGCCAACAGCAACGCGATCTACCTGATCAGCGCCGGTGGCAACGACGTCTCGTATGCGCTGGGTAATACTGGAAAAGCGCCCTTCCCCGCCGATCCCACGGCCTACGTCGTCTCGGCCGCGAACAGTCTGGTCAGCGCGGTCGCAAGCCTGAAGGCGGCCGGCGCGCGCTATTTCGTCGTCGTGGACCTGCCCTACTCGTTTCCTACAGGCGGCGGATCGGGCAATGCGGACACGCGCGCGGAAAGGCTCACCTATAGCCAGACGTTGTGGTCGGGGTTGGCGTCTGCCGGCGTGAACTTCGTTCCGGCGGACTACAATGCGATGCGGCTCGCAATCGCCGCCAACCCTTCGTCCTTCGGCTTTCAGTTCATCGACACCACCAACGTCGCCTGCACGCAACCCGCCGGGGTGAGCAGTAGCTGGGCGTTGCTGTGTTCATCCGATCCCTCCTCGCCGTCACATCTGGTCGCGCCGAATGCCGATCAGACGCGGTTGTTCGCCGACGACGAACATCTGACCACCGCCGGCCAGAAAATCCTGGCCGACTACGAGTACAGCCTTGTCGTGGCGCCAGCCGAAATCTCCTACCTGGCCGAGGCGCCGGTGAAGACGCGCGCGGCCGTGGTCGATACGATCTTCAACCAGATCGCCATTTCGCAGCGCTACCGTGCCGTCGGCAGCTTCAACGCCTGGGTGACGGGCGACGTGTCGTCGCTGAAGATGAATTCCGGCTACACCGGCTTCCCCAACGATCCGGGCGTCCCGGTGTCCGGTACCGTCGGCGCCGACTACGCCTTCGCCAGCGGCTGGCTCCTGGGCGGCGCCATGTCAGTCGGCACCACGACGCAGAGTTTCGATCTCGGCGGCAACTTCAGGCAGAACGAATTCGCGGCGAGCCTCTACACCGCCTACAGCAGCGGCCCGATCTGGGCGAATGCCGTCGGCTCGTTCGGCGGGCTGCGCTACGACGTCAACCGCACGGTGCCGATCGGCATCACGCAGCAAGCCAACACCGGCAGCACCAGCGGCAACAACACCTCGTTCGCGGCCGAGGTCGGCTACAATTTCACCACCGCGTGGGGTGGCAGCGCGGCCCCTTCCGTCATGCCGGTGAAAGCGCCGCTGGCGCCGTCCTATTCCTTCTCGCACGGCCCGGTCGCGGGCATCGTGCTGCAGCGTATTCACGTCAATGGCTTCACCGAGACGGATGCGTTTGCTTCAATCGGCGGATTCACGGCGCTGTCGTTCGCCGACCAGACGCGCAATTCCGCAGTCAGCGAGCTTGGCTATCAGGCGAGCGTCGACCTCGGCATCTGGCACCCGTTCGCCAAACTCGTCTGGAATCACGAATTCGCCTCGACTGACCGCTCGGTGACGGCATCGTTGACGACGGTGACCTTTGCGCCGAGCTACTCGATGCCTGCGGTCGTGTTCGGCAAGGACTGGGCGACCGGGACCATCGGGACCACAGCGACGCTCGGGCGCGGCGTTACCGCCTACGCGACATTCTCGAGCCAGATGGGACAAGGCAACGTGGTCAACTACGGCGGCCAACTCGGCCTCAACGTCGCGTTTGCTCCGCCGCCGGCGGACGTCAGTGCCAAGCACTGAAGCGAACGGCCGCGCCGTCAGCCGAGCGCGAGATCAATCATCAGCTTGATGTTGAGCGCAATGATGAGCGCGGCGACAAGCACCGCGACGGCGCTGAGCCAGCGCGGCGCGACGAAGTCGCCGAGCTTGCGCCTGTCGGCGGTGAACATCACCAGCGGCACCATGGCGAACGGCAGTTGCAGGCTCAAGATCACCTGGCTGAGGATCAAGAGCTTCGCCGTGCCCTGCTCGCCGACCCAGATCGTCACTGTCGCCGCCGGCACGATGGCGATCGCCCGGGTGATCAGCCGGCGCAGCCACGGCGCCAGGCGGATGCTGAGAAAGCCCTCCATCACCACTTGCCCGGAGAGCGTCGCGGTAATGGCGGAGTTGAGGCCGCAGCACAGCAGCGCGACGGCGAACAGCGACGGCGCGATGGTCGCGCCAAGCAGCGGCATGCAGCAGCGAATGCGCTTGCCCCAGCTCGGCAATGTCGGTGCGGCCGGCTTTGTGGAATGTCGCGGCGGCGAGGATGAGGATCGAGGCATTGATGACGAGCGCGAAGATAAGCGCGAGCGTCGAGTCGAGCGTGGCGAGCTTGATGGCTTCGCGCTTCTCCGTCGCCGTCTCGCCGATCTGGCGCGTCTGCACCAGCGCCGAATGCAGATAGAGATTGTGCGGCATCACCGTCGCGCCGATGATGCCAAGCGCCAGATAGAGCATGTCGGGATTGGTGACGACGGCGGTGGTCGGCATCAGCCCGCGGATGACGTCGCCCCAGTCGGGGTTCGCCAGCGCGATCTGGATGCCGAAGCACAGCGCGATCACCAGCAGCATCGCCACGATGAAGGATTCGACCCAGCGAAAGCCGAGATGCTGCATCCACAGCACGAGAAAGACGTCGCAGGCGGTGACCAGCACGCCGATCTCGAGCGGAATGCCGAACAGAAGTTTCAGCCCGATCGCAGTGCCGATGACTTCGGCGAGATCGGTGGCGCAGATCGCCAGTTCCGCCAGCACCCAGAGCGGCTTCGCCAGCCACTCCGGATAGGCGTCGCGGCACGCCTGCGCCAGATCGCGGCCACTGGCGACGCCGAGCCGCGCGCACAGCGCCTGCAGCAGCATCGCCATCAGGCTCGACAGGATGGCGGTCGGCAGCAGCGCGTAGCCGAACTTGGAGCCGCCAGCGAGCGCAGTCGCCCAGTTGCCGGGGTCCATGTAGCCGACCGCGACCAGATAGCCCGGCCCCATGAAAGAGATCAGGCGTTTGAACAGCGGTCCCCGATTGCCGGGTCGCAATCGAGCCGAAAACCTCGGCAAGTGCAGGGCGCCCCCGCTCCCGCCGCCAGCCGCCCGGCTTTGAAATCAGCCTTTCCGGCCCAGAATGCACCGCAATCCACCCAATTTTATCAGATGCAACAGTAACCGTGTTGCGACTAATTTGCAATTGCAATTCTTAACCCTCCCCTGCAGGGGGAGGGACGATCCGAGCGCAGCGAGGATCAGGGTGGGGAAGGTGCGGGCCGGCGGGCAACAGGACGCCCCACCCGGCTCGCTTCGCTCGCCTCCCTCCCCTGCAGGGGAGGGTTGAATTACGAGCGACCCGCGGGCGGCGCCACCGGCGACGACTTCAGTCCCGCATCGTCGAGCGCGTGGCGCACGAGTCCCGACGCCTTGGCGTCCTCGATGAACGCGGTGACATAGGCGAGCGCCGCAGCGTGACCCTTCGGCACGGCGGGCGCGGTGGAGGCGGCCGAGTACGCGCCGGGCAGCACGCGCGAACCCGGCACCGCCGCGGCGAAGCCGATCAGCGATTCCCGGCTGAGCGCCACGGCGTCGGCCTTCCCGCTGCGGATCAGCTCCTGCAATTCCTCGACAGTTTTGACCGTCTGCACCTTCGTGTTCTTCAGAAATTCGGACGCCGAACGCGCGGTGGTGGTGTTGTCGACGCCGATCACGCGCACGCCGGGCCGATCGACCTCGGCGATGGTCTGGATCGGCGAGCCGGCCCGCACCAGGAAGGCGCGCTCGAAGGTCTGATAGGCGGGGCTGAAATCGACGATCTTTTTGCGCGTGTCGTCGACCGGGACGAAGGTGACGTCCCACTTGCCGTCTTTGGCGGCTGTGACGATTTCGCCGGAATTGGCAAACACCACGTACTCGACCGGCACGCCGAGCTTTTTCGCCAGCGCCGCGCCGAGGTCGATGGTAACGCCGCGCGGCTTGCCGGTTGCCGCATCCTTGGTGGCCCAGAATGCCGAGCCGGTTGGCGCAATCGCGATGCCGACGCGCAGCTTGCCAGTCGGCGCCAGCTCGTTGAGCGGCGGCGATTGCGCGAATGCGAACGATGATGTGAGCGCGAACGCAGCGATGAAATGCGCGAGCCGAAACATGATTGCCTCCCCCGATGACCGCAGGGAAGCCTATCACGTCATTTCTCGTCGGTGGACTTGCCGTTTTCCCGGCCGTTCTCCTTGCCGTTCTCTTGGGGCCGGCCGAATTTCAGATTGGTGAGGAAGCGCTCGGGCTTGACGCGGCCGGCGTCACTGCGATTGCCGCGCCAGGCGGCGAGCTCCTTGATCGACTGGTTGAAGCTGCGCCCGGCGCTGTCGACCCAGGTCAGGCCGTCGCCAGCCTTGAATGTCGTGACATCGGACAGCGTGCCGTCCTTGTAGCGCTGCAGGCGCACGCCGCGGCCGCGCGTCATATCCGGCACCTGGTCGAGCGGGAAGATCACCATCTTCCGATTCTCGCCGATCGCGGCGACAAGCTCGCCCTCGACTGTCGCGATGGCGCGCGCCTCGTCGGGCGCCTTGACGTTGAGCACCTGCTTGCCCTTGCGGGTGTTGGCGAGGCACTCATCCTCGGGCACGACAAAGCCCCTGCCCTGCGCGCTCGCCACCAGGAATTTGCGTCCGCCTTGATGACGGAACACCGAAATGACATCGCTTTCCTGTTCGAGATCGATGAACAACCGCACCGGTTCGCCGTGGCCGCGGCCGCCGGGAAGTTTCGCCGCATCGATGGTGTAGAAGCGCCCGTTGGTCGCGAACACCAGCAGCTTCGACGTCGTCTCGGCGAAGAACGCGAGCTTGAAACTGTCGTCGGCCTTGAACGCGAGCCCGGCGAGATCGGTGACATTGCCGCGCAGCGCGCGAATCCAGCCCTTGTCGGACACCACAATCGTGACCGGCTCACGCTCGACCAGAGCCTCCTCGATCGCGGCCTCGTCGTGCTCGGGCGCTTGCGCAAATTGCGTACGGCGCTTGCCGAGCGCGGTCTTCGGCCCGAACGCGGTGCGGACTTCCTTGATCTGGTCGGCGATGGTCTTCCACTGCGCCTTCTCGGAGCGCAGCAAATCCTCCAGCGATTTCTTCTCGCCGCGTAGATCCTTATCCTCCTTGCGGATCTCCATCTCCTCGAGCCGGCGCAAATTGCGCAGCCGCATGTTGAGGATGGCGTCGGCCTGCACGTCGGAGAGCTTGAATGTCTTCATCAGGACGGGCTTCGGCTCGTCCTCGCTGCGGATGATTTTGATGACCTTGTCGAGATTGAGATAGGCGACGAGAAAGCCGCCGAGCATTTCGAGCCGATGCTCGATCTGCTTCAACCGAAAGCGGCTGCGGCGGAGCAGAACATCGCGGCGGTGTTCGAGCCATTCGGTGAGCGCTTCGGCAAGCCCGACGACCTTCGGGACGCGGCCCTTCACCAGCACGTTCATGTTGAGCGGGATGCGGCTCTCAAGCTCGGTGGTCTTGAACAGGCTCTCCATCAGCAGCGCGGGATCGACCGTGCGCGAGCGCGGCTCGAATACGAGGCGCACATCCTCTGCCGACTCGTCGCGCATGTCGGCGACCAGCGGCAACTTCTTCTCGTTGATCAACTCGGCGATCTTCTCGACCAGGCGCATTTTCTGCACCTGCCAGGGAATTTCCGTGACGACGATCAGGTACGTGCCGCGCCCGGTCTCCTCCTTGTGCCACTTCGCGCGCAGGCGGAACGAGCCGCGACCGGTGGTGTAGGCTTCGGCGATCGCTTCGGGCGGATCGACGACGAGACCGCCGGTCGGGAAATCGGGGCCGGGAATGTATTTCAACAGCGTGCGGCTGCGCGCCTTGGGCTGCTCGATGAGATAGAGCGCGGCGTCGCACAGTTCGGCGGCA
The DNA here is from genome assembly GCA_963730645.1 of uncultured Alphaproteobacteria bacterium. Classification (GTDB taxonomy): domain Bacteria; phylum Pseudomonadota; class Alphaproteobacteria; order Rhizobiales; family Xanthobacteraceae; genus BOG-931. The sequence continues at coordinate 842,483 of CAVSSN010000002.1, forward strand.
TTGTGCGGCGGGATCGCGGTCGCCATGCCGACCGCGATGCCTTGCGAACCGTTGGCCAAAAGATTGGGGAACGCCGCCGGCAACACCACCGGCTCTTCCGACAGGCCGTCGTAGTTGGGGCGAAAATCGACCGCGTCCTCGTCGATGCCGTCGAGCAGCAGGCGCGCGACTTCGGTCAGGCGCGCTTCGGTGTAGCGATAGGCGGCGGGATTATCGCCGTCGATGTTGCCGAAATTGCCCTGGCCGTCGATCAGCGGATAGCGCGAGGCGAAATCCTGCGCGAGCCGCACCAGCGCGTCGTAGATCGCCTGGTCGCCATGCGGATGGAAATTGCCCATCACGTCGCCGACGATCTTGGCCGACTTCTTGAACGCCGCGCCGGGATCGAGACGCAACAGCCGCATGCCGTAGAGGATGCGCCGGTGCACCGGCTTGAGGCCGTCGCGCGCATCCGGCAGCGCGCGGTGCATGATGGTGGAGAGCGCGTAGGCGAGATAGCGCTCCTCGAGCGCCTCGCGCAGCGCGATTTCCTGAACGTCGCCCGAATCGGGCGGAATCAGTTGTTTCCCCATGGTGCGCGAGCGGTAGCGCGGTCAGGATTGCTGAACAAGGGATGAACGATGGCATTTTGATGAATTATTTTTCGGTGTGCCGCAACAAAGGGTCGCGTGGACTGTTGGTGGGAGTGCTGTAAAGTGCATCGTGCTTGCTTTGTATGCACAGCAATTGGTTCGCGCTGTCTGCAACGCTCAGGAGGAATATGAGATGCGAAAGACCCTGTTTGCGGTCGCCGCTGCCGTGGCAATTTTCTCGATCGGATCGGCGGCGAATCGGGCGGAGGCCATGCCGGCCTCGACGCCCTCTGCGCTCGGCATCGTGGCGCCGGATGCCGGTCTGGTCCAACAGGCCGCGCTCGTCTGCGGCTATGGCGGATGCGTGCGGGTATTCCCGCGCCGTTACCGGTACGGTTACTACGCGCCGCGCCGTTACTGGGGCTACCGGCGCGGGTACCGCTGGTAAGCACCGGTCATCACGCTCGGCGGCGGGCCTCATGGCCTGCCGCCGAGAGTTGAGCTGAGGCCCCTTTCGCAGCGAAAACGGAGGAGGTCGCATTGCGTGCATTCCTGACGACGACATGTGCGGCGGCCGCCATTGGCCTTTGCGGCGCGCCGCTCTCGGCTGCGCCCGCCGGTGGCACAATGGCAGCGACCATGATCCAGCCGGTGCAATACGGCGGGCCTTACAACGGCAATTATCCGCCGTACCGCCGCGCCTGCAACTTCGGCTACCACTATACCTGCGTCTATGAATACAGCGGTTATCGCCGCTGCGGCTGCCAGGCGGATACCCTCTACAGCCCCAATCCCTATTACGGCTACGGCCCGTCGATCCCGGTGCCGACGCCGGGATACGATCCGTACTGAACAATTCAGGCGACGCTTGATGCGCGCTTACGCGACGCTTGGAAGCTTGCGTGCGATGGCCGCGAGGAAATGCGCGCGCGCATCCGGCAATGCGAGTCCGCGCGGCTCGAGCGCATGGCGCGCGAGAAAAAATCCCGTGACCGCAAAGGCGTCGATCACATCATCGGTGGAGGCCGGCTCTATGTCCTCGTGCAGAAAGGCCGGCAGCCGCAACAACCGGTCGTGATACGCTTCGCCCGCTGCGCGCGATACCGCGCGTCCCGATTTCGGCGACACGTAGACGAGGTCCGTGGTCGCGCCCGTCGCGGCGCAAGCGTCGAGATCGAGCCCAAAGCCGAGTTCGGCCAACAGCGCCAGCTCGAAACGCGCGATCAGCGGCGCAACCGCGTGTGCATCGGCGAGGCAACGCAGCAGCGCGTCGAGCGCAGCGTAAATGGCGGCATGCGACTCGCGCTCGGCCAGCAGGCGGCAGAGCGCCGCGAGATGCGTCAGGCCATAGAGGGCGTGCGATGCCGACAGGTATGAGCCGGCGCGAAGGTCGAGGCCCTCGACCGCGTAGTTGCCCAGATGTTCGTCGAGACGCGCCCGCCAGGTCACGCTGAGCGAATTGCCGGGCTGAAGCACCGGCCGCAACCGCGAGCCCGTCCCGCCGCGGACCAGCCCGAGATGGCGGCCATGCTCGCGCGTCATCATTTCGAGGATGGCGCTCGCCTCCCCGTGGCGCTTGACGCCGAGCACGATGCCTTCATCGGTCCACTGCATGGGATGCGTCTAGCCCGGCTGACGGCGAATTGAAATCATTCCTTGGGGAATTCCAGCCCCATCTCGCGATAGCGCTCAGGGTCATCACCCCACCCTTCCCGCACCTTCACGAACAGAAACAAATGCACGGGCCGCTCGACCGCCGCGGCGATTTCCTTGCGCGCCGTGGCGCCGATCGCGCGGATGCTGCGGCCGGCCTTGCCGAGCACGATCTTGCGCTGGCTTTCGCGCTCGACATAGATCGTCTGCTCGATGCGCACCGAATTGTCCTTGAGCTCCTTCCAGCTCTCGGTCTCGACCGTGGACTGGTAGGGCAGCTCCTGATGCAGCCGCAGAAAAATCTGCTCGCGCGTGATCTCGGCCGCGAGCTGGCGCAGCGGCACGTCGGACATTTCGTCCTCGGGATAGAGCCATGGCCCTTCCGGCACCTCGCCGGCAAACCAGCGCTTGAGGTCGGCGACGCCGTCGCCCGACAGCGCCGAGATCATGAACGTCGCCGTAAATTTCGCTCTCGCATTCAGGGACTCGGCAAGCGCCAGTAGTTTCGGCTTGTCGACCACATCGACTTTATTGAGCACCAGTGCCTTGGCCGGACGGATATCGCCGAGTGCGCGCAGGATCGATTCATCTTCGTCCTCGATGCCTTTTTTGGCATCGAACAGAACGGCGACGAGGTCGGCATCCTGGGTGCTCCGCCACGCCGTTCCGACCATGGCGCGGTCGAGCCTTCGCTTCGGTGCGAAAATGCCGGGCGTGTCGACGAAAATGAGCTGCGCCGCAGCCTTCGATCGTGATGCCGCGGATCAGCGTGCGCGTGGTCTGCACTTTCGGCGTGACGATCGAGACCTTGGCGCCGACCAGCGCATTGACCAGCGTCGACTTGCCGACGTTCGGCGCGCCGATCAGCGCGACGAAGCCGCAGCGGGTGGCGGAAGGCGCAGCGGACCCGGCCGCATCAGGCATCGAGATATTCCGCCGCTACGCCTTCGCGCGACAGCATGGCGGCGGCGGCGGCCTGCTCGGCCGCGCGCTTGGAGCGGCCGGCGCCTTCGGCCGGAGCGAAGTCGGGAAGCTGCACGGCAACGCGAAAGTGCGGATTGTGATCGGGACCGGAGCGCGCGACCTCGCGATAGTTCGGGGTCGGCAGGCCGCGCGCCTGCGCCCATTCCTGCAGCACGGTCTTGGGATCGCGCAGCGGCTGCGGGGTCGCGTGCATGCGCGCGTGCCACAGCCGCTCGATGAGGGCGGATGCCGCCGGATAGCCGCCGTCGAGATACACCGCGCCGATCAGCGCCTCGCACACATCGGCGAGAATCGCGGAGCGCGTACGGCCGCCGGCGTTCGCCTCCGACGCGCCGAGCTTGATCGAGGCGCCGAGATCGATCGCGCGCGCCATCTCGGCGCAGGTGTCCTTGCGGACCAGATCGGCGAGCCGGCGCGACAGCTCGCCTTCGTCGGCCTTGGGGAAAGCGCGGAACAGCATGTCGGAGATCACGAGCCCAAGCACGTGGTCGCCGAGAAATTCCAGCCGCTGATAGGAACCGGCGCGGTTGCGCGCGCCTTTAAGCGCGGAAATGTGGGTCAGCGCGCAGTCGAACAGCGCAGCATCGGTAAAGCCGTAGCCGATGCGGTCCTCCAGCGAGCCGGCGCCGCGCCGCCGGCGCTTGGTGTCCTTGTGGCCATCCAGTGGTGCGGCGTTGAGCTCTACGGCGTGGCCATCGACTGCCAGCATGACGCCGGCTTGCGATGGTTGAACCTCGCTGCGCTTTTCCTTGCGCGCACTCATCGCACCAACGTGAACAACCGGCTCCAACGCACCGCCCACGGCCAGCGCCAAATCTGCCACGCGTGCTCGCCTTCGCCGATCGAGAAGAAGATGAGCTGGGCGCGCCCGATGATGTTCTCGAACGGCACGTAGCCGACCTGGCTGAGCACGCGGCTGTCGGTCGAATTGTCGCGGTTGTCGCCCATCATGAAGAAGTGGCCGGGCGGCACGGTGTAGACCGGCGTGTTGTCGTAGAAGCCGTTGTCGACCAGGTCGAGCGTCGTGTAGCTCACGCCCTCCGGCAGCGTCTCGCGCCAGCGCTTGATGCGCTTGAGGCCGCCGCCGTCCTCGTCGGTGACGAAGTCGTCGATGCGCTCGCGCTTGATCGGCGTGCCGTTGATGTTGAGCACGCCGTCGATCATCTGGATCTTGTCGCCGGGAAGCCCGATGACGCGCTTGATGTAGTCGATCGAGTCGTCCTTGGGCAGGCGGAACACCACGACGTCGCCGCGATTGGGCTCGGAGCCGAACAGGCGGCCGGAAAAAATCGGCGGCGAGAACGGCAGCGAAAAATGGGTGTAGCCGTAGGAATATTTCGACACGAACAGGTAATCGCCGATCAGCAGCGTCGCCATCATCGAGCCGGACGGGATATTGAACGGCTGGAACAGGAAGGTGCGGATGACAAGTGCGATGATGAGCGCGTGAAAAACCACGCGCACGGTTTCGGCGAAACCGCCTTCCTTCCGCTTTGTTCCTGACTGCACGCTCATGGGCCTCTTATCCACCATCTGTAACGCCCCGCGACCTTGTAGACCCTGAAGGACGGCTGCGCAATCAAGCGTGAGCCTTCGCCATCGCTCGCGCGGCCGCATGTTTTATCTGCTATAACAACATGTTAGGACAGCCATCCGAATCCGTCGCGGCGATTTTGTCAAGGCTGATATCGGCTCTGTGCGGCCAAGCCCTCGGCCGCGCCGACACTCATGTCGCAGGCATCGGCTCAGCCGAGATCACCACGAAGGCCTGCGCCATCGGCCCCTCGTCGGTGATGGTGAGATCGATGCGCGCCTCGTAGCCGGGCGGCGTGATCGCCTTGAGCCGCCGCAGCGCGCCGCCCGCGAGCTGCATCGTCGGCCGGCCCGACGGCAGATTGACGACGCCCATGTCGCGCCACCACACGCCGCTGCGAATGCCGGTGCCGAGCGCCTTGGCGCAGGCCTCCTTGGCGGCGAATCGCTTGGCATAGGTCTCGACGCGGTTGCGCCGGCGCTCCGCCTTGCTGCGCTCGGTCGCGGTGAAGATGCGATCGAGAAAGCGCTCGCCGTGGCGCTCGATCACCTTGGCGATGCGCTGCACATCGGTGATGTCGGAGCCGATGCCGAGGATCATGGCTTGATCTCGATCCGGGCCCTGCCGCGGTCCATGGCGGCGCGCATCTTGGCAATCGCAGCGGCGAGGCCATCGAACACCGCGGCGCCGATCAGGAAATGACCGATGTTGAGCTCGACGATTTCCGGCAGCGCCGCAATCTGCTCGGCGGTGGCGTAGTCGAGGCCGTGGCCGGCATGCACTTCGAGGCCAAGGCCGCGCGCGCAGCGTCGCGCCCTCGACGATGCGCTTGAACTCAACGCTGGCAACCGCGGTATCGTGGGCCACCACCGCGTCGCACCAGGCGCCGGTGTGGATTTCGATGACCGGCGTGCCGATCGCCGCCGCGGCCTCGATCTGCGCCGGATCGGCGGCAATGAACAGCGAGACGCGAATACCGCTCTCGTTCATCTGGCTGACGACCGGACGCAGCGCTGCACGCTGCCGCACGACGTCGAGCCCGCCTTCGGTGGTGCGCTCCTGCCGCCGCTCCGGGACGATGCAGGCCGCGTGCGGGCGCACCCGGCGGGCGATCTCCACCATCTCGGGCGTCGCCGCCATTTCGAGATTGAGCGGCTTTTTGATCCGCGCCATCAGCCGCGCGATGTCGTCATCGACGATGTGGCGGCGATCCTCGCGCAGATGCGCGGTGATGCCGTCGGCGCCGGCCGCAATCGCGACCTCGGCGGCCTCGACCGGATCAGGATGCCGCCCGCCGCGCGCGTTGCGGATGGTGGCGACATGGTCGACGTTGACGCCGAGGCGGAGGAAGGGAGCCACTCTATCACCTCGCGCCAATATTGCAGGAAGGCCGAGCGCTCACCCGTTCACCCGCTCGGCGTTCGCCACCACCTTCTTCGCCCGCAATTGCGAGATGATCGCGGTGAGGTGCTTGAGGTTGTAGACTTCGAGGTCGATCGTCAGCTCGGTGAAATCCGGCGATTGCCGCACCATGCGGATGTTGTCGATGTTGCCGTCGTGCTCGGCGATGACCTGGGCGATCTGCGCCAGCGTGCCCGGCTCGTTCACCGAGTGCACCGCAAGCCGCGCCGGGAAGCGCTGCGGCGCGTTGTCGTCGACGTCCCAGCGCACATCGAGCCAGCGTTCCGGATGGTCCTCGAACTCCTGCAGCGCCGGCGACTGGATCGGATAGATGGTGATGGCCTCGCCCGGCGTCATGATGCCGACGATGCGGTCGCCCGGCACCGCGCCGCCGTTCGGCGCGAAGCGCACCGGCAGATCGGTGTTGATGCCGCGGATCGGGATCGCGCCACCGCGTTTGCCGTCCCGGGCAGCTTGAACTTCACCGCCTTTGGCTCTTTTCAGGCCGAACCAGCCGCTCTCCTGCTTCGGCGCCGCGGGCGCCACGCGCTCGTCCTTGTAGTCGGGATACATCGCGCGCGCGACATCGGATGCCTTCATCTCGCCGCGGCCGACCGCCGACATCACCTCCTCGATCGAGGTGCGGGCGAGGCGCTGCAGCGCGCCCTGCAGCTTCTCGTCCGAGTATTCGATCTTGGCGCGCTGACACAACCGCTCGACGATGCGCCGGCCGAGACCGGAATATTGCGTGCGCACGGCGACGCGTGTCGCGCGCCGGATCGCCGCGCGCGCCTTGCCGGTCACCACGATCGATTCCCACGCCGCGGGCGGCACGGTTTGCGCCTTCGAGGTCAGGATATCGACCTCGTCGCCGTTCTGCAGCTCGGAGACGAGCGGCGCGATCTTGCCGTTGATCTTGGCGCCGACCGCCATGTTGCCGACGCCGGTGTGCACCGCATAGGCGAAATCGATCGGCGTCGCGTTGCGCGGCAGCGCGATCAGCTTGCCCTTCGGGGTGAAGCAGAACACCTGGTCGTGGAACAGTTCGAGCTTGGTGTGCTCGAGGAATTCCTCGGGGTTCGAGCCTTCGGACAGAAGTTCGATCGTATGCCGCAGCCAGGCATAGGCATTCGATTCGCGCGACAGCATCTCGGTCGGCGAGCCGACGCCATCCTTGTAGAGCGCGTGCGCCGCGATGCCGTATTCGGCGATGTCGTCCATGTCCCGGGTGCGGATTTGCAGCTCGACGCGCTGCTTGCCCGGCCCGATCACGGTGGTGTGGATCGAGCGATAGTCGTTCTGCTTCGGCGTCGAGACGTAGTCCTTGAAGCGCCCGGGCACGACCGGCCAGGTCGTGTGCACGATGCCGAGCGCCTGGTAGCACTCGGTGAGCGTCTTCACGACGACGCGGAAGCCGAAAATATCGGAAAGCTGCTCGAAGCCGACCGACTTGCGCTCCATCTTGCGCCAGATCGAATAGGCGCGCTTGCGCCGCCCGCTGACCTCGGCCGTGATGCCGCTTTCGGCGAGCTTCTTGGTGAGCTGCTGCTCAATTTCGGTGATCCAGCCGCTGCTGCGCACCGCGAGCGCTTCGAGCCGCTCGGTGATGACCCTGTAGGCTTCGGGATTGAGCTCACGGAACGACAGGTCCTCGAGCTCCTCGCGCATCTCATGCATGCCCATGCGGCCGGCGAGCGGTGCGTAGATGTCGAGCGTCTCTTCGGCGGTGCGCCGGCGCGCCTCGGGCGGCATGTGCTCGATGCGTGCGCATGTTGTGCAGCCGGTCGGCGAGCTTGATCAGCAGCACGCGCACGTCGTCGGCGATGGCGAGCAGAAGCTTGCGCAGGTTTTCGGCCTGCTTGGCCTCCTTGGTCACCAGGTCGAGCTTCATCAGCTTGGTCAGGCCATCGACCAGCACGCCGATGTCGTGGCCGAACACCCGGTCGATTTCGGCGCGGGTCGCGTCGGTGTCCTCGATCGTGTCGTGCAGCAGCGCAGCCGCGATGGTGGCGTCGTCGAGCTTCAGGCCGGTGAGGATGGCGGCGACTTCGAGCGGATGGGAGAAATAGGGATCGCCCGAGGCACGGGTCTGCTCGCCATGCGCCTTCATGGCATAGACATAGGCGCGGTTGAGCAGGTCTTCGTTCGCCTTTGGGTTGTATTGCTTGACCCGATCGATCAGCTCGTATTGCCGCATCATCTGCGGCTTGCGCGGCTTGGCCGCTGGTTCGGCCGGACTGCGGGACGAGATTCGGGCCGCGTTCAAGCACGACCCGCGGCCGGGCCTGGTTTTGCATCCGCGGCAGATCGATCGACGAGCGCGCCATGGTCCGTTCCAGCCCCGCCCCATCACGGGCAGGCTATCACTAAGGATATCATGGCGATTCGCACACGCCACAAGGCGCGGGTCAAACGGTTGCCAAAATGCGACCGGCCCGGAGGAGGCCGGGCCGGGTCTGTTGACTTTATGACGCCTGATTGGGGCTCGGCAGCAGCGCGGCGGCCTTATTCCTCGTCGTCGCCGACGTCCGGCTCCGGCTGGCCCTCCGGCGGAGTGAGGCCTTCCAGGCCCTTCAAAAGCTCTTCCTCGGTCATGCGGTCGGTCGTGACCTCGGTATCGTCGGCATCGACGCCTGTGCCGGGTGCGCCGATCAGCGGAACGCCCTCGGGTTCCGGCTCATCGACCTCGACATATTTCTGCAGCGAATGCACGAGTTCCTCCTTGAGGTCCTCGGGCGAAATCGCCTGTTCGGCGATCTCGCGCAGCGCCACGACGGGATTCTTGTCGTTGTCGCGCTCGACTGTGATCTGCTGGCCGGAGGACACCATGCGCGCGCGGTGGCTCGCGAGCAGAACAAGATCGAAGCGGTTTTCGACCTTATCGATGCAATCTTCGACAGTGACGCGCGCCATGGCAATGGCTCCTGCAACGAGGCGTTGTCCTGAAATGCGGAACTTAGGTAGCCTCGCGTGCCCGCAAGCGCAAGGGCGAATTTTTTAACTTGGCCTCGGCGCGTTGCTCTGTTACCCCAAGCGCGGGAACCCATTTGCGGTCAACCGAATGATACTTTCGGATTAACCGCGACGGCGCGCCGCAGTGCTTTTGCAACGCTACAACTGCACTTCGCCCGTCGACGCTCCCAATGGCGACACAAACCTGTTTTAACGACCCCGGACACGTCGGCCCCTTTTGCGATTGATCCGGTTTCATCACGAGAGCAGCCATGTCAGCACAAGTCGAAAAAATCGCGCTGTTTATTGACGGCGCCAATCTCTACGCCACCGCCAAGTCGCTCGGCTTCGACATCGATTACAAGCGGCTGCTGCGCGAGTTCCAATCGCGCGGCTATCTGTTGCGCGCGTTCTATTACACCGCGGTCATCGAAGATCAGGAATATTCCTCGATCCGGCCGCTGATCGACTGGCTCGATTACAACGGTTACACCGTGGTCACCAAGGCGACCAAGGAATTCGTCGACCAGACCGGCCGGCGCAAGGTCAAGGGCAACATGGACATCGAGCTTGCTGTCGATGCCATGGAAATCGCGCCGCATATCGACCAGATGGTGCTGTTCTCCGGCGACGGCGACTTCCGCTCGCTGGTCGAGGCGGTGCAGCGGCGCGGCGTCAAGGTGATCGTTGTCTCCACCATTTCGACGCAGCCGCCGATGGTCGCCGACGAGCTGCGGCGCCAGGCCGACCAGTTCGTCGACATCGTCGAACTGCAGCCCAAGATCGGCCGCGACCCGTCCGAACGTCCGGTGCGCGAGCCAAGAGAACCCCGTGAACCGCGTGGCGAGCCCCGCGGCGAGCCGCGCGACATGCGCGATCCGCGCCACACGCCGCAATTCCTCCAGCGCAGCACCGCGCCGCAGCGCGCCGGCGCCGGCGGTGACGACGAATACGAAGACGATTGAGCCGCCGCCGAGGCCGGCGTGGCGCCTGCGCACGGCAAACCCGGACGCAATTGCCCGCTTTGCCCGCGTCTCGTCGACTTTCGCAAGGATTGGCGGCAGCGCGAGCCATCGTGGTTCAATGCGCCTGTCGCGTCATTCGGCCCGATCGATGCGCGCCTGCTGATTGTCGGCCTTGCGCCGGGCTTGCGCGGGGCTAACCGCACCGGCCGGCCGTTTACCGGCGACTATGCCGGCGACCTGCTCTACGCCACGCTCAAGGAATTCGGATTTTCGCGAGGAGACTATCAGGCGCGGCCCGATGACGGCCTGGCGTTGCTCGATTGCCGCATCACCAACGCCGTGCGCTGCGTGCCGCCCGAGAACAAGCCGACGCCGCAGGAGATCACGACCTGCCGCGACATTCCTGGTCGCAACGATCGCGGAAATGCCGCGGCTCTCCGCCATCGTCGCGCTTGGGCGCGTCGCGCACGACACGGTCATTACCGCGTTCGATGGCCGGCGCTCAAAGTTCGCGTTCGGCCACGGAGCGACACACCGGTTTGAACGAGCGACGTTGTTCGATAGCTATCACTGCTCGCGCTACAACACGAACACCGGCGTGCTGACGCCCCAGATGTTCCGCGATGTGTTTGCAAAGGTGCGCGCGCACCTTGATGCGGCACCACCTTGAGCCGGCATGCCTGGCCTCGTGCCGGGCATCCACGTCTTGCAGCATCGCCCTAAGACGTGGATGGCCGGGACAAGCCCGGCCATGACGACGTTGGTAGTCTGTAAGCGCGGCGTTATTCGGCCGCCTGCGTGAAGATCGAGCTCTCGTACTTGCCGGTGCCCATCTCGCTGCGCGGGAAGATGCCGTGCTGCTCGATCCACTCGAAGGATTCGTCGAACGTCTGCTTCGAGTACGGCTCGAACACCAGCCGCTCGCCGGGGCCCCAGCGCCGCGTATCCATCTGGTCGTGGAAGCGCTTGGGGAACTCCTTCTTGTAGTAGTGCGTGAAAAGCTCCGGCCGCAGGTCGATGTCGCGTTGCGCGCGGCGCAGCGCGCGGAAGAACTTGCGCACGTCCTCGGGGTCCGGCGTGCCGGTGATCATCGACGCCATCATGAACGTGGTGTCGATCACCTTGCGGAAGCCGAGCTGCTCGAGGAAATAATACGGCCCGCTGAACAGCGACACCGCCGGCACCTTGCGGTCGATCAGCATTTCCATTCGGCTGAACAACAGGCCGTCGTTGAACGACAGGTTGATCTGGTCCGGCTTGAGATACTGGTCGAGGCCCTGGATGGTCGCGTAGTGGCTGCCCGACTGGTAGCCGACCGAGATCGGCACGCCGGCGAGATCGGCGGGCGTCATGATCTTGGAGTCCGGCGCCACGAACACGCCGGCCGGCGAAACCGAGTAGGCGTCGGCGAAGAGCTTGCCGTGGCCGTTGGAGGCGGCGACGTTCATGGTCCAGTGGCAGGCGCCGCTGACGTTGCAGGCGCGCCCGGCTTCGAGCGTCTGGTAGGCGCCGACCTTGTTGCCGATGTGATGGCCTTGGCCGGTCGACGAATCCATCGTCTCGCGGAATTCGTATTCGAGGCCTTCAGCAGTGAAATAGCCCTTCTCCTCGGCGACCCACTCGTGCAGGCGGAAATGCGGTGCGACGACGAATTTCGACATGGGGATTCTCCTCCATTGGCAGGCTTGGATTAGCAGGCCGCATTGGTGATTGGACTTAATCTAGCTGGGAAGAATTGATTTGATAATCCGGGCTGGCGGAAATAGATTGTCTCCATATGGTTGACAATCAGGCCTTCAATGGATCGTTTTGAGAACGCTCGGGTTTTTGCCGCCGTGGTCGAGGCCGGCGGGTTCACGCCGGCGGCGGAGCGTCTTGGCCTGTCGCGCGCCGCGGCGAGCAAGCATGTGCAGCAGCTCGAGGAGCGCCTTGGCGCGCGGCTGCTCAATCGCACCACGCGCCGCGTCAGCGTCACCGAAGCCGGGCGATCGTTCTACGAGCAGTGCCGGCGCATTCTCGCCGAACTGGAGGACGCCGAGCGATCGGCCAGCGAACTTCACAACGAGCCGCGTGGCGAACTGCGCGTCATTGCGCCGACCAATTTCGGCCTCACCGAGATCGGAACGGCAATCGCCGACCTTGTCATCGCCTATCCGCGGCTGCGCATCAATTTGACGCTGAACGATCGCGTCACCGATCCGATCGAGGCCGGCTTCGATATCGCCATCAGTGTCGGGCGGCCGCGCGGCACGTCGTCGAGCCTGATCGTGCGCAAGCTCAACACCTCGCGCCGCATCTTATGCGCTGCACCGGATTACCTGGCGCGGCGCGGCACGCCGAAAAAACCGGAGGACCTCAGCGACCACGCCTGCCTGACCTACAGCTATCTCGATGAGCCTGACGAGTGGCACCTCATCGGCGCCGACGGCGAACGCGTGGTGAAAGTAAGCGGGCCGATCGTGACCAGCCACCCACAGGTGCTCACGACCGCGGCGGTGCGCGGGCTCGGCATCGCCTATGGGCCGATCATCTTTTTTCGCGACGATCTGGATGCGGGACGTGTGGTGCGCGTGTTGCCGCAATATCAGCTACCCGAAGCGACGATCTACGCCGTCTATCCGGCGAGCCGCCAGCTCACCGCCAAGGTGCAGGCCTTCAACGATTTCATGGCCCGCCACTTCGCGGCGACCGGAGTGGGCGCGTAGGCCAATTCAGCCGGGGCTGCGCAACCGCCTATTGCACGTCGGCCACCAGAACGGTGACACCGCCGGTCGCGAAGTTTCCGATATCGGCGACGGTCTTTTGCATGGCAGGCGTCGCCATCACCTGCTGCAGGTGCGCGGCATTGTCGAAATAGAGGTCGGCCGTACGATAATATGCGGCCGCGCTGCCGTCGGGCGACCCGGTCACTTTGGATAATTCGATGCGCCTGACCCCCTGCACCTGCTGTGCGAGAGGCATGTGCGTTTGCGCATAATACTTTTCAAACGCGGCCGGATCCTTGGGGTGATTGTAGAGAACCGTCAACTTGACCATGGTGATCTCCTGAGCGGTGTGAGCGCCCCTGCCAATGGCTTCAACACGATAGCCTGCAGGCGCGCAAGCCGCGCGTGCGCTGCGAACGTGCGCCGATTCATCGCGCCTTGAGCCAGGCAATCACCTCCTCGGCATTCTTGTCGGGCGGGAACACCGGATAGAACGCCTTCACGATGGTGCCGTCCTCGATCACGAGCGCCATGCGCTTGAGCAGCGTCATGCCGGCGGCGGTGAACGTCGGCAGATTGAGCGCGCGGGTGAATTTCAAATCGGCGTCGGAAAGGATTGCAAACGGCAGATGCAGCCGCTCGGCGGCTTCGCGCTGGTAGGTGGTGTCTTGCGTCGAAAGGCCGAACACGTGGGCGACACCCAGCGCCTTGAGTTCGGCAAAGTGGTCGCGAAAGCCGCACGACTGCGGCGTGCAGCCGCGTGCGCCTGGAATCTGGTCCCAGCCCGGGGGCGCATCGACGCCCGGCACGCCGGTGCGCGGATAGACGTAGACGACGGTGCGGCCCTTGAGCGTCGACAGGTCCACGGCTGGCCCGCTGGTCGCAGCCAGCGCGATGCCGGGCAGTTTCATTCCGGCGAGATGGCGCGCCGCGCCGTCGTCCTGCGGGACCGGAAGGTCCGCAGGCAGGACATTCGGATTGTGCATGCCGGGCGCTTCAGTCATTTCTTGGCCTCGGTCATTTCGTCTCTCCGGCGTACGACATGAATTCCATCAGCGACCCGTCGGGATCGCGGAAATAGACGCTGGTCCCCGGCCCCTTGGCGCCGAAGCGCTGCATCGGGCCGCGCTCGACGGCAACGCCGCAGCGTTCGAGATGCGCGACCGCATCCGCGATCGGCCCCATCCACTCGAAGCAGAGATCGCTGTTGCCGGGCTGCACCGGCAGCCGCGCCACTTCGGCCGGCTTCACACCCGGCCCATGCACGTTGAGCTGCTTGTCGCCAAAGCGATAGGCGAAGCCGGTTGGGCGCGTCACCAGTTCAGCGCCCATCACCTTGGTGTAGAACGCGTTCGAACGTTCCCATTCGGAGACGTGGATGACGCAATGGTCGAGCTTGGTCGGTGGCATCTTCACCCCTTCTGCCGCAGCAGCCGGCCGCGCTCGCGATCCCAGGAGCGCTTCTTCTCGGTTTCGCGCTTGTCGTAGAGCTTTTTGCCGCGCGCCAGCGCGAGTTCGACTTTGGCGCGGCCTTTCTCGTTGAAGTAGAGCTTGAGCGGAACGAGGGTCATGCCTTCGCGCTCGACGGCGCCGGCGAGCTTGTCGATCTGGCGCTTGTGCAGCAGCAGCTTGCGCGGCCGCTTGGGCGCGTGGTTGAAGCGGTTGGCCTGCTGGTATTCCGGAATGTTCGAGTTGATCAGCCAGATTTCGCCGCCGCGCGAGTCGGCGTACGACTCGCCGATCGTCGCCTTGCCGAGCCGCAGCGATTTGACCTCGGTGCCGGTGAGCGCGACGCCGGCCTCGAACGTCTCGTCGATGAAATAGTTGAACCGCGCCTTGCGATTGTCCGCGACGACACGGAGCTTGCGTTCAACTTTCGCCATGCCGCCGTCCTGCGCTCATCGGCTCTTGAGCAGGTCGCGGATTTCGGTCAGCAACTGCACTTCCACAGGCGGAGCAGCCGGCGCTTTTGGCGGCTCTTCCTTCTTCAGCCGGTTGATGCCCTTGATGCACATGAACAGCACCCAGGCGATGATGATGAAGTTGATGGTGATCGTCAGAAAATTGCCCCAGGCGAGCACCGCGCCCTGCTTTTTCGCATCGGCCAAAGCCGTCGCCGTAACTTTGGCCGACAACGGGGTGAAATAGTTGGAAAAATCCAAGCCCGCCGGTAACGGCACCAATGATCGGCATGATGATGTCGCCGACCAGCGAATTGACGATGGCGCCGAACGCCGCGCCGATGATCACGCCGACGGCGAGATCGACCACGTTGCCGCGCATCGCGAATTTCTTGAATTCATCGAGCATCGTGCCCTCCCATGCTTGAGTGAACAAGTTCCGCTGTTCCCCGCGAAAGCGGAGACCCATCTTTCCGCTCGCCGCAATGGATTCCCGCTTTCGCGGGAATGAGCGGAGATTAGCCCAAAGTCACCACCTGGACTTTAATTGATCAGCCCGGCGTGAACCATGGCCTCGCGCACGGCGGTGCGGGTCTTGTCGGCAAGCGGCACCATCGGCAGACGCACGGTGTCGGCGCACTTGCCCAGCAGCGACAGCGCGTATTTCGCCGGCGACGGATTGGTCTCGATGAACAACGCCGTGTGCAGCGGCATCAGCTTGTCCTGCAGCTTGAGGGCGTTGGTGTAATCGCCCTTGAGGCAGGCGCCCTGGAATTCCGCGCACAGCCGCGGCGCCACGTTCGACGTCACCGAGATGCAGCCATGGCCGCCGTGCGCCATGAAGCCGAGCGCGGTCGCGTCCTCGCCGGAGAGCTGATTGAATTCGGCGCCCATCGCCGCGCGCTGCTGCGACACGCGCACGACATTGGCGGTCGCATCCTTGACGCCGGCGATGTTCTTGAGCTCGTAGAGCCGCTTCATGGTCTCGACCGACATGTCGATCACGGAGCGCGCCGGGATATTGTAGATGATGATCGGGATGCCGATGGCAGTCGTTGATCGCCTTGAAGTGCTGATACATCCCTTCCTGGGTCGGCTTGTTGTAGTACGGCGTGACGACGAGCACCGCGTCGGCGCCGGCCTTCTCGGCGTGCTGGGCCAGTTCGATCGCTTCCCGCGTCGAATTGGAACCGGCGCCGGCCACGATCGGCACGCGGCCCTTGGCCTGGTCGATGCACCATTCCACGACGTGCTTGTGTTCGTCGTGCGAGAGCGTCGGGCTCTCGCCGGTGGTGCCGACCGGAACAAGCCCGCTGGTGCCCTCTTCGATCTGCCAGTCGACCAGCCCCCGGAACGCTTTCTCGTCGATGGAACCGTTCTTGAACGGGGTCACGAGCGCGGTGAAAGAGCCTCGAAAGCTCGTCCTGGCGGTCATGGCGGTTCCTCGCCTGCTGGGGAAGCGCCGGTTTCGGCGCGCATGTGGCGCATTGATATCCCCTTGCGCGCGTGGTTGAAAGGCCCTCGCCCCGACCCGCTCATACGCCCCGCTTTTGCCGCGAAAGCGGTGAATTGTCGCCATGGGCGGAAGGATTAGGATTTCCTCAATCTTACCAGCCGAATACGTTGTACGAACTCGTCGGCTCCGCGTTGGCCGATCGGAGGATTCGCGCCGTTGAAGAACGCCCGCATCTTGACCTTGCTCGCTATCGCCGGCCTGCTGGCTGGCGAGGCCTATGCCAAGCCGCCGTCCGGCACGATTCCATTGCCGCGACCACGGCCTGCCATCAAGGCGGCTGCGAAGGTGCAGAAGCACGGCCAAACGGGCGCTCCAATCGCGCTTGTGCCGACCGCGCCTGCGACCATCCCGGCCAACAACGCGGTCGCGGTGCCGGCATCCCTGATGACGCCGGCGGCGCTTGGTCCGTCATCGCCATTCGTTCCGCCAACGGTCGGCAGCGTGCCTCCCGGGCGCGCGTCGCCGCCGCTCGCATACGCCGCGACGGCCACAACGTCCTCGATCGACATTGCCGCGGTCAAACGCGCGATCGACTTTGCGAAACGCGGCCATGTCGATGAAGCGACCGACATCGAAGGCACAATTTCCGATCCGCTCGCGCGCAAGCTGGTCGAATGGGCGATCCTGCGCAGCGACGACGCCGACTCGGATTTCTCGCGCTACGCCGCCTTCATCGCCGCCAACCCAGGCTGGCCGAGCATCGTGACGCTGCGCCGGCGCGCCGAGGCCATCCTGTGGCAGCAGCGCGCCGAACCCGAGACGGTGCTGCGCTTTTTTGCGAGCGACCCGCCGCGCACCGCCAAGGGCCGCTTCGCGCTCGCCCGCGCACGGCTGGCGCAAGGCAACGTGCCGGCCGCGCAAGCCGAGGTGCGCGAAGCCTGGCGCAGCGACAGTTTCTCATCGGAACTCGAAGCGCAGGCGCGCGTGGCGTTCGGCGAACTGGTCACGCCCGCCGACGACAAGGCGCGCATGGACGCGCGGTTCTATGTCGAGGACGAAGACGGCGCGATGCGCGCGGCGCAGCATCTCGGCGCGACCGAACTCGCCATCGCCAGAGCCCGCTCGGCCGTCATCAACAAATCGAGCAAGGCCAAGGCGCTGCTCGATGCGGTTCCGGCGGCGGCGCGCCATGACGCCGGCTATATGTTCAGCCACATCCAGTGGCTGCGGCGCGGCGACAAGATCACTGAAGCCGCACAACTGATGCTCGCTGCTCCACGCGATCCGGCGCGACTGCACGATGTCGATCAATGGTGGGTCGAGCGCCGTCTCATTGCACGCAAGCTGCTGGACCTCGGCGACGTCAAAGCAGCCTACGAGGTCGCGCGCGACGCCGCGCCGCCGAAGAACGAGAACTACCGCGCCGAGCACGAATTCACGGCCGGCTGGATTGCGCTGCGCTACCTGCATGAGCCTTCGGCCGCGCTCGCGCATTTCGCCCGCGTCGGCAGCGGCGTCACCAATCCGATCACGCTGGCGCGCGGCGACTATTGGCAGGGCCGCGCCGCGGAGACGCTGGGACGCCAGCAGGAAGCACGCGCGCACTACGAGGCGGCAGCGCGCTACCCGACCGCCTATTACGGCCAGTTGGCACGGGCGCGGCTCGGCCTCGCCGAACTGCCACTGCGCAATGCGTCGGACGCGGGCGGCGAACGCCGCGGCCTTGAGGTCGTCCGGGCGCTGGAAATTCTCTACGCCATCGACGCGCGCGACCTCATCGCCCCGATGGTGGCCGACCTCGCCGACAAGGCGACCGACCCGGCCGCGCTGGCAACGCTCGCCGAGATCACCACACGCCACGAAGACGCGCGCGCGACGCTGCTCCTAGGCAAGATCGCTCTCGGCCGCGGCTATCCGATGGACCATTATGCTTTTCCGGCCTTCGGCATTCCGAAGTATTCGCAGATCGGCCCGGAGGTCGAAGCCTGCGTCGTCTATTCGATCGTGCGCCAGGAAAGCGCTTTCAATCCGCGCGTCGTATCGAGCGCCAACGCGCTCGGTCTGATGCAGGTGACGCCCGCCGCCGGCAAGTATGTCGCCAAGAAACATAACATCACATTCAACCAGCAGCGGCTGCTCAACGACACCGCTTACAATGCCCAAATTGGAACAGCTGAACTCGGCGGCGTGATCAACGATTATCGCGGCTCGTACATTCTGGCATTCGCCTCGTACAACGCCGGGCGCGGACGCGTGAACGAATGGCTCGGCAAATACGGCGACCCGCGCAACCCGAAAGTCGACCCGGTCGACTGGATCGAGCGCATCCCGTTCTCGGAGACGCGCAACTACGTGCAACGCGTGCTCGAGAACATGCAGATCTATCGCGCGCGCTTCGGCGGCGGCTCCCGGCTGATGATCGAAGCCGATCTGCGCCGTGGCAGCATGGCGGAATAAATCGTTCAAATCGGCCTGACGGCGAAGCTTCGCGGACTGTCGCCGCGTCGCCAGATGTCGACCATGGTCATGTAGGCCTGCTCCAGGTGGCGACGGAAGCGATCGGCGTCGAACAGCGGCGCGCCCGAAATATTTTCGCGCAGTTTCTGCCTTAGCTGCGCCAGCAATTCATTGTCGCGCGCCAGCCTGAGGGCAAGCGTTTCGTATTCCTCAAGGCTTTCGGTCACCAATTCCGGCAAGCCGACGGCATGCAGCAGGCTTGCCGCGACGCGCCCGGCAAAGGTGTCGCCCTTCAATGTCAGCACGGGCAATCCGGCCCAGAGCGCATCGCTGGCCGTGGTATGCGCATTGCACGGCGCCGTATCGAGAAACAGATCGGCCAGTGCATGACGAGCCAGATGTTCGGCGTGCGGCATCCGCGGTGCAAATACGATCCGCTCGGGATCGAGCCCTCGCGCGTACGCCGCCTTGCGCAGATTGGCGACAGCCAGATCATCGCCACCGTACAGCCAAAGCACGCTGCCCTCGACCTTGCCGAGCAACCTCATCCAGACATCGAAAATGGGCGCCGTGATCTTGTAGGTATTGTTGAAACAGCAAAACACGAACCCGTCTGCGGCCAGTCCCGCTTCACGGCGCGAGGGAACCTGCGGCAGCATCTTTCGACGTGAATCGCTCGGTTGGTAGCTGTCGGGAAGATGTACGATCCGTTCCGAATAAAACGGTTGTTGTTCGAATGGCAGGACAATCGGATCTGCCACAATGTAGTCCATGAACGCGGCGCCCGTGGTGCCCGGATAGCCCAGGAAATTCACCTGGATCGGCGCCGGACGAGGCGCGAATACGCCAGGCCGCGCGAATTCCGTATAGCCTTTCAGGTCAATGGCGATGTGTGCGTCTTGATCGTAAAGAAACTTCGCGGCGGTTTCGCTGCTGTCATTACGAAAATCGTGGAACGCATCGAAGGCCTTCACCATCCGCGCGCGCATCTCGCTGCGGTCGTCCGGCCCAATGGACACGGCGATGACATCGAATCGCGTGCGATCGTGCGAACTCGATGATGTCGGCCAGCAGATAGCTGGTCGCGTGCTCGCGAAAATCCGCGGACACGTAGGCCAGCCGGATCTTGTCCGCAGCGCGAGGGCCGCGTTGCTTGTAGCTTTCCCGCCCCGTGCCGACGATATCGGCCAGCCATGTTTGCGCGCAGGCAAGCTGCTCGGCGGGCGTGCTGTCGATCGCGAACAGCAGGAACGGCTCGACCAGCGCGCGCCCGCTCATCACGCGCTCCATCATTGCGCCGCGGATCTGGTCGAAACCCGCCCAGTCGCAGGCAAATACATAGGCCTTTGCCAATTCGCCAAGCACGCGCGGGTGGTCGGGGTCGAGCGCCAGCGCACGTTGAAAGCTCGCGCGTGCTTCCGCGGCGAGGCGCAGCTTTGTCTGCGCCAGGCCGCGGTTGAAGTGCGCGTCGGCATGATCGGGATCAAGCTGCACGACGCGATCGAAGCTCGCGAGTGCGTCGGCGAATTGGCCGAGACCGAAATAGGCGATGCCGCGATGATTCAAGGCGGCAACATGGTCCGGCACTTGCGCCAATACGCGCGCGAAGCTTTCCAGCGCATCGTCATATCGCTCCAGCGCGCTAAGCGCGCAGCCGCGGTTGACCAGGACCTCCACGACATCCGGCTTGATCGCCTGTGCGCGGTCAAAACTCGCAAGCGACGCCGCATGCCGCCCAAGCATGCCGAGAGCTATGCCTTGCACGGTCAGTGCGCCGATGTGGCGGGGCTCGATCGCGATGACGCGCTCGCAGGCCATCAGCGCGTCGTCGTACCGCTTGAGGTCGACAAGCACATTGGCGCGATGGAACTGCGCCGCGGCGAAGTCGGGCTTGAGCGCGAGCGCACGGTCAAAACTCGCGACGGCGTCCTCGCGACGGCGCGCGACGGCCAAGGCGAGCCCGCGATTGAACCAGTCCTCGACCGAGTCCGGCATCAGCGCAAGCGCACGGTCGTAGCTCTCGATCGCGTCGGCGAAACGGCCAAGATCGCTGAGTATATTCGCGCGGTTGCCGTGCGCCTGGGCGAGGTCGGGCGCAAGCGCGATGGCGCGCTCGAAGCTCGCCAGCGCCTCGGCGGGTCGCGCAAGTGCGCTCAACGCGCGCCCCAGCAGCATATGCGACCGCGCCTGCGTCGGATCGATTGTCAACGATTGCCGCGCGAGCTCCGCGCCTTCGGCGAACTGTTCATGCTGGCAGGAAATCATCGCCAGATAGTAAAGCGCATCGCCGTTGGCGGGCTCGACTCGCAACACCTCGGCATAGCGCGCCGCCGCCTCGCCCAGCGCACCCCGCCGGTGCAGCGCAACGGCGTCCCGCAGCAGTTCGGCTGTCGACGCGGCACTCATCGGGCAGTCCGGGCATGCGCCCGCGCCGGCTGTCAAGCGGGCCGCCGAAAATGCCGACAAGCTCTTGAAATCGCACGGAAGTGGCCCGACGCACCTTGCGTCGGGCAATTGCGTGACCTTGGACAGACCACTACATTGATGCCGCGCACGATCCATTGCGGCAAGCCGGCGCAAATCATCGATCGGGATCAGCGTTGAACAAGCCCTCCCCCGCCCTGCTGCTGGAAGCAATCGGCTTGCATCAACGCGGCAACGTCGCCGAAGCGGCGGCGCGTTATTCGGCCATTCTTGGCCACGAGCCAAAAAACATCGACGCTCTGTTCTTTCTCGGCATCGCGGCCGGGCAGCAGGGTCAGTTCAACGACTCCTCGCGACACTTGCGCCGCGTCATCAAGATGGCGCCGAAGCACGCCGGCGCGCACATGTACCTCGGCCTCGCCCAAGCGCAATTGGGTGGCGTCGCGGACGCCTTGCAGAGTTTCGATCGCGCCATTTTGCATCAGCCCGATCTACTCGATGCCTATCTGCACCGCGCCAATGTGCTCGCGGCGAGTAATCGTCTCGCCGAGGCCATCGCAACCTACGATCAGGCGCTGGCGGTCAAGCCCGATTTTGTCGAAGGCTGGTTTCTGCGCGGCAACGCGCTTGCTGCGCTCGATCGCCATGACGACGCCGTTGCCAGCTTCGATCGCGCTCTGGCGCTCAAGACCGACGTCGCCGAAGTTTTCGTCAATCGGGGCAATTCGTTGCGCGCGCTCGACCGCTTCGACGACGCCATCGCCAGCTATGAGCGCGCCATAGCGATCCGGTCCGATTTCGCCGAAGCCCATTACAGCATCGGCCTCGCTCACGAGGATCTATGTCGCCACGATCTGGCGCTGCAAAGTTTCGACCGCGCCATCGCGTTGCGGGCGTTCGACGGCGACGCGCGGCGAATGGCGAATGCGCATCTGCGCCGCGCCGCCGCCTATCACACGCTCGACCGTTTCGCCGAAGGGCTCCGCGACGTCGACCAGGCGCTGCGGCTCGCGCCCGACGCCGATGAGGTGCTCTACACCATCTCCTTCATCGACCGGCTGCATGGTCGCTGGCTCGAGGCCTGGCCGAAGCATGAGCGCCGCCTCAATTTCCGCCTGGTGGCGCCGCCCGCATTGGCGGACCGGCCGATGTGGGCCGGCGAGCCGCTCGGGCACGAAGTCCTGCTGATCAAGGGAGAGGAAGGACTGGGCGACCAGATCAACTTTTCCCGCTACGTGCCACACCTTGCGTCGCTCGGTTATCGCGTCGCCGTGTGGCCGGACGCCAAATTGGCGCCGCTGTTGCAGACTTTGTCCGGCGTCGCCCACGTCATCAGCGGCGAGGAGGATGTCGCGGCGCTCGGAGATTTGCGCTGGGTCTACATGTTGAGCCTGCCGCACATCCTGCGCACCAGCCCGGAAACGATACCGCAGACGACGCCCTACCTTCGCGCCGACCCCGCGCGCGTCGCCGCGTGGCGGCAGCGGCTCGGCGGCGGATTCAAGGTGGGCATCCACTGGCAGGGCAATCCGCGCATGACGCAGGACAGGATCCGCTCGGCGCCGCTCGCCGCATTCCAGCCGATTGCGGACATCGCCGGCGTGCGCCTGATATCGCTGCAGAAGCAGCCGGGCGCGAGCCAGATCGCTGCGGTCAGCTTTTGCGACCGGATCGAGACGCCGCTCGACGACGCCGATATCAGCGCCGAGGCCACGCTGGAGACGGCGGCGCTGCTGATGAATCTCGATGTCGTGGTGACAAGTGATTCCACGATTCCGCACCTTGCCGGCGCGCTCCATCGGCCGGTTTACCTCGCAACCATGCGGGTGCCGGATTGGCGCTGGCAGCGCGACGGCGAAACGAGCCCGTGGTATCCGACCATGCGGCTGTTCCGGCAACCGGCGCGCGGCGATTGGGATGATGTGTTCCGCCGCATGGCGGCCGCGGTGAGTGCAATGGCGGAGAGTCCGATAAAATGACGAGCAGCGTGAACGGCAAGGGCGAAAGCATTTTCGTCACCGCGCAGGACGGCCTGAAGCTGCACGCGCGCCATTATGGCGCGCGCACCGCGCCCGGCCTGCCGGTGGTCTGCCTGCCCGGATTGTCGCGGACCGAAGCGGACTTCGAAGAACTGGCCGAGACGCTCGCGGCTGACAGCGCCAGGCCGCGGCGCGTTGTTGCGCTCGACTATCGCGGCCGTGGTCTCTCCGAATTCGATCGCGATCCGGCGAACTACAATTTCGCGGTCGAGCTTGCCGACGTCGTCTCCGTGCTCACCGCGCTCGCGATCGGACCCGCGGTATTTATCGGCAGCTCGCGGGGCGGCATCCTCACGATGCTGCTTGGAGCCGCGCGTCCGACCGCGATCGCAGGCGTGGTCCTCAATGACATCGGGCCGGTGATCGAACCGAAGGGCCTGATGCGCCTTAAGACCTATGTCGGCAAGCTGCCACTGCCGCGCAGTTTCGAGGAGGGAGCCGAGATCCTGCGGCGGCTGTTCGATGCACAGTTTCCGCGGTTTGCGGCGGAGCAATGGCTCGCCGCCGCGCATCGCACCTGGAAGGTTCAGGACGGCCGCCTTGCGTTGACCTACGATGTAAAGCTGTCGCGCACGCTGTCCGGGATCGACCTCGAGCGGCCGCTGCCTCCGCTGTGGAACGAGTTCGATACGCTGGCGCGCGTGCCGATGCTTGTGATCCGGGGCGCGAATTCCGACATTCTTTCGGCGGCGACGGTTGCCGCCATGGCCGCACGCCGCGGCAAGGTGGAATGCATCGAGGTAGCGGACCAGGGCCACGTGCCCATACTGGCGGGCCCCGATCTGTCGCAACGCATTTCGGACTTCGTTGCGTCCTGCGAGATTTGAGCCACCGGAAGTGGCAAAGGCATCCTTCCTCAGCGGCTGGTAACAACGGCCAGCCCCCAGTCAAAGCAAAACCCCCGGCGGTTATCCCGCCGGGGGTTTCTATTCCATCGGCCTGGATCAGACGATCAAGGCAGGAAGTTGTACTGAGCGCGGATCGCCGCGGTGATGATGTCGTAGTTGGAGATGTTGAACGCGCCAGCCGGACGGCCGCCGTAGGTCGTCGTCCCGGAGTTGAACACGCCGGAGTTGGCCGAATTCAGGTGGTTCCACGCGACGTCGACACCGAGATCGAGGTTCGAGTTCGGGTTCCACTGTGTGCGGGTGCCCACCGACCAGTACGACAGGTTCGGATCGCAGCTCGACAGTGAGCTGCCCGACGTGCCGGTCAACACCGGTGATGCCGCACCAGCTTTCGTACCGCGTCCCCAGCCAACCGAGAACGAGCCGTTGCAGATGTAGTTGGCCGCGGTGTCGTTGTAGGTGTACTTGTTGTAGCCACCGTAGACCGACGACTTCAACTGCGGGTTCCACAGGTGCTCGATGGCGCCGCCAGCAGTCCAGCCGGTCGTCAGCTCGATTGAGCTGCCGGTCGAGAAGGTGCCCGACGTGCCGCTGGTGAAGACGCCGTCGTTCGCGTTTCCGAAGGCGATGCTGTTGCCGAGCCCGTTGGCGCCGCCACTGAAGCCGGCCACCGCGCCAGAGCCAGCACCGGTGAGGTAGCTTGTGGCGCCAACCGCGTAGTTCGCCTGCACGACCAAACGTATCGCCCTGCATGCCGAGGAAGTTCTTCAGCTGGAAGCCAGCGCCCGCAGCCCAACCCCACTTGTCGTCCGGATGGCCGTTGTTCTGCAGTTCGGTCGCGACCGACGAACCGTAGTAGCTCGCCTTGACGGAATGGAGACCGCCCATCAACTGGGCCGAGCCCCAAGCCTGATCGGCGCGCAACGCTCCGACGATGTCCGGAATGCGGTAGCCCGCATCGGCCGTCGTGTTGGTGCCCGGAGACAACGCGGCAGCGACGCTGGTGTTGACCACCAGACACTTCCGGCCCGCGCCTTGTCCGCCTGCGGTCGTGCCGTTGTTGGCGCCGCCGAGTTCTGCGCACGCGTCTTCAGCCGACAGCGTGGCCGACAGGCCGTTGCCGAGTTGCGCCGTGTAGGCAAACACGTTGATGCCGGTGGCGCCGGTGTTGCCGAGGTTGGAGCGGATGTTCGACAGCAAGGCATACGGGTCGGTGCTGAAGAAGTCGAAGAACGACACCGCACGGCCGATCGTGAAGCCCGCGAACTGCACGAAGCTGCGGGTGAAGTACAGCGCCGAGTTGATATCGTTCGGGGTCGTCTGCTGACCGCCGAATGCAGTGTAGGCGCGGATCGTGCCGAACGACGATTGCTCGCGCACGTCGACGGAGATCACCGAACGCGTCCGGAACGATGAGTCGCTGGTGTTACCCCGCGTCCACGTGCCGTTGGTCGTATCCATATAGACCAAGCCGTCGCCGGCGCCGTGGATGTCATACTGCTCGCGCAGGTAACCACCGATCTTGATGCACTTGTCGGTGCCGGGAATGTAGAAGAACCCAGCACCATACAGGCTGCAGACCTTCACGTACTCGACCGGCTTGGCCTTGACGGGAAGATCGGCCGCCTGTCCTGTAGCAACCGCGACCACACCGGCTGCGGAACCCAGGAGAAGGCTTTTCACCATCTTCATTTGCGAACCTCCATTTGTTTACCGTGGGAGGGTTCCGTCTCCGCCGGGTGCTGCGCACCCTGGAAGGTCCCCTTTTCGTCCCCAACCATCCGGCACTTCCACTTCCCGAAAACACCGGCTGGGTCGACTTGGGGTTCCCCCCTCCGTCGCACGGTCACATTAACCGAAGGGTTCCATCGCGCAATCAAGAACAGCCTGAGTCACAGGCTGGAAATACTGTTTTCAACGAAGTGTTGCGCAAACAACACGCAATTCGCACCAAGCCATGGTTGCATTCGAAGCAACAAACTCGGCCCGAAAGCCGGGGAATTTTTCAATGAATATCATCGGCTTAGACGCAGCCCCCGTGGCCGCCGGTGCGTTCGGGGCTGCTACCTTGAGCGGTCATGCCTCGGCAGTGAGCAAGGTCCTGTGCGTAAATCTATCGAGCCGGTTGACGCCGCAAAATCGAGTCGCAAGACGTCACAAGCCAGCAAAACCGCCCCGATTCTACTGGGAATTACGGAGCGATCAGTCGCGTCGTCCATGCCGTCAGCTTGAGCTAAAGCCAACTGGCGAAATATTCCCGCTCAAATGATTCGGCCTTTGGCGCCATGCTCAACACTGCAGCATGACTGCGGCTATTCGATCGCAATGTGATCGGCAGCAGGCCCGCTTGGCCGGCCCACATGGCGACAAACGCCTTTTCCAACTCGTTGAACGCATGCGGACAATGGCGGGATCGAGCGCGACTTCGCTTCGTCCGCGCCAGGTCTCGCGACGGTGGCCAGTTGAGCGCAGACGCAATACGCGATAGATCGGCGATCAGTTCGACTCGCGGCCGTCAGAATGCCCCGACCGCGCGATGCAACGTTCTCGAATGAGTTCAGCCGGAACTGGGCAGTCGCGCGCAACGCCAGACCGACCGCCGCAACTGATCCGGGCTCGCAGGGCGCAGCTGTGCCGCAGATGCGCGGTCATAGCGCCGTTGCGAGCACACGCTGCCAGCGCATCGAGCGTCAGGACCGCAGCAAAGTGCGCGCCCCCTCTCCATGTCGGCGAACTGCCCGGCGTGAAGCGCGAGCAACTCGCCCACGAAGTTTTGCGAAGTCGGCATCTACCCAGACGTCGGTCGACAAATCATACAATTTCTCGCCACTATAGCCGTGACGCGGGGAATGACGACATGCGACGCCATCTCGCCCAACGTGTACTGGTGACCGGCGGAGCCGGCTTTCTCGGCTCGCATTTGTGCGACCGGCTGCTGGCGGACGGCGCCGAGGTTCTGTGCGCCGACAATTTCTTCACCGGCGCGCGGCACAATATCGCCCACCTCATCAACAACCCGCAGTTCGAATTGTTGCGCCACGACATCACGTTCCCGCTCTACGTGGAGGTCGATCAAATCTACAATCTCGCCTGCCCGGCCTCCCCCGTGCATTACCAGCACGACCCGGTGCAGACCACCAAGACGAGCGTGATCGGCGCGATCAACATGCTCGGTCTCGCCAAGCGGCTGCGGATCAAAATTCTGCAAGCGTCCACCTCCGAGGTCTATGGCGACCCGACGTCGCATCCGCAATCCGAAGAATATTGGGGCAACGTCAATCCGATCGGTCCGCGCTCCTGCTACGACGAAGGCAAACGCTGCGCCGAGACCCTGTTCTTCGACTATTGGCGCCAGCACCGGTTGCCGATCAAGGTCGCGCGCATCTTCAATACCTATGGGCCTCGCATGCATCCCAACGACGGACGCGTGGTGTCGAACTTCATCGTCCAGGCGCTGCTCAACCGCGATATCACCATTTACGGCGACGGCCTGCAGACCCGCGCCTTCTGCTACGTCGATGACATGATCGATGGTCTGGTGCGATTGATGGCAACGGCGGAGGATGTGACCGGCCCGGTCAATCTCGGCAATCCGCAGGAGATTTCCGTGCTCGATCTCGCCCGCACGGTGATCGATCTCACGGCGTCACGAGCGAGCATCGTGCACCGGCCGATACCGATGGACGACCCGAGACAGCGCCAGCCAAATCTTGCGCGCGCGCGCGACCTCCTGGCCTGGGGGCCGCAAACCAGCCTCAAGGACGGCCTCACCCGCACCATTGCGTATTTCGAGCGGCTGCTTGCGGAGCCGGCCATGCGCAGCCAGATCGAAGCCATTCCGCAGAACTAGCGCAGAACCAGACTAGTGCTGACTGTCCTTGAGATAGGATTCGTCCACGAATTTCGCACGGTCGTAAGTTGCCTCGCGGCCGACCAGGCCATCCGCCTTCACATTCTGGAAGACCCGCTGCAGGCTCGCGTCCGACAGCGACAGGTCCTTCGGCAAAATGTCCATGCGCGCGGTATCTTCCACGGCCCGCCGTGCGAAGGCGACCGTGGTATGCAATTCCGTCGCGCCGACCTCGGCTGCCTCGTCGGGATGCGCAAACATGTACGCGGTGCCCCTTCTCAGCGCCCGCAGGAAACCGACCAGCGCCGGCCGGTTGGCGCGCGCCCAATTCTCGTCGACGATCACTGCGCTGAATTGATAGTCCGGGACGATATCCGCGACCGGACCGAGATTGCTGAAGCCCTGCGCTTCGGCCTCGTAGCTCAGCGGATAGGGCTGCATGCCGGCGTCGATCTTGCGTTCCTTTAGCAGCCGCGCGCGTGTCGGCGAGCCGCCGACCGCCTCGACCTTGACGTCGCTGACGGTGAATCCCGCCTTCCTGGCGATGTCGGGGACGAAGAAGGTCGTGCCCTCGTGCATCGATACGACGCCGATCAGCTTGCCCTTGAGCTCCGCCAACGTCTTGATCTCGGGCTGGGCGATGATGAAATGCGGCGGCCGTTGCGAATTTCCGGCAATGAGTTTCAGCCCACCGCCCTTGTAGGCGGCGCCAATGACGCTTTCGGTGGAGGCGATGGCGATTTGCTGAGTGCCGGCGCGCAAGTCCTCGAAGATCTGGTCGGAGCTGTCATAGACCTTCATCTTGACGGCGAGCCCCTCGGCTTTGAAGAAGCCCTGCTTTTCGGCCACCCATGCCGGCAGGTAGAAGACGGTCCGTGACACCACCGCCATGTTGAGCGCCGTTTGCGCGTGCGAGACCGATGGCGCCACCGCGAAGGCGAAGCCGGCGGCACAGAGCAGCGTGCGAGGCGAAGCGATAAACCACATCAGAGCCTCCCTGGGATTTCGCTATTGATTGGCCGCGCCCGGCGGCGTCAGAGCAACGACGCCGGCGTCGTATCGAAAGAACCAGTCCGGGTCGACCGGCGTGCGCAGCCACGTATTGGCCATGGATATCTGCTGCACCTTTCGGACGCGAGGTTTGCGGTTGGCCTCGTACCAGGCAAAGCTTTCGTCCGCATCGTCGTCCCCGAATTCGGCGATACATCGTGCCAGAATTGCTGCGTCCTCGATTGCCATCGCTGCGCCCGCCGCCATGTACGGCCGCATCGGATGACACGCATCGCCCAGCATGACCATGCGAGGTCCGCTCCATCGCTCGGTCGGCTCGCGATCGAATACGGGCCATTTGGTGACCTCGGGCGCTGCCTTCACCACCTGTTGCAGCTCCGCGTGATAGCCGTCAAACGTCGCGATGAATTCATCGCGGTCGCACGGCACAAACGCAGCGTTGCTGGTCCATTCCGCTTGCGGCGCGCTCGTGACGATGTAGACGTCCTCGCGCGCCTGCGTCATGTAGTAGACCAGAATATGATGGCCTGGCCCCCACCATTTCGTGCATGCGCGGATCGGCAATCCGTCCAGCAATTTCGCCGGAAAGATCGCGCGATGAGCAATGTGGCCGGTGAATCGCGGCTTCTCCGGCCCGAGCAGGAATTCGCGGACCTTCGAATTTAGTCCATCAGCGCCGATGATCAGATCGGCTTCCGCCTGACCGCCGTCCTCGAAGGAAAGACGGACCGTGGGGCCGGAGTTGTCGATGTTTGAAAGCTTTTTTCCGAACGCTACGGTGCCGTGCGTGAGCGCCGATTCCAGCACGGAATGGAGATCGCCGCGGTGGACGTTGATGTAGGCAGCGCCATAGTGCGCCTCGCTCACCGGGTCGAACGGCAACTCGAACAGGATTTCACCCGTGTCCCATTGGCGGCTCACGAACGCGTCGGGATGGAGGCCGATGTCGGACAGTGCTTTCTCAATCCCCAGATGACGCATCACCAGCATCACGTTGGAGCTCAGATGAATTCCGGCGCCGATGCGTGAAAAGGCGGGCGACTGTTCATACACTTTGACCGGGAACCCGCGACGCTGCAGCAGGCCTGCGACCGTCATGCCACCCAAGCCTGCGCCAATCACAGCGACCGTCGTTCGCCTCACGTCGAAGCTTCGGACTGGAGCACACGCTAGATGCCCTGCGCGCCTTTTGGACTATCGGACACGTTCACCTTGTAGTGCTGAATCTGCTTGCGACCGTTGGGCACACTGACTTCCAGTTCGAACTCATCGGCACCCTTGTATTCCCCCTCGGGGCGATAGAACGCGACGAAAGCCGGCACCTCGGTCGCGAGGCACTGCTTGAAATTGGTGGCCTTGAGCGTGGCGCGCTTGACGGTGACGGCGCCATGCGCCGGCGGCGTGGCGAGACGTATGGCCGGCAATGGGCCCGAGGTGCAATCCGGGCGAATATTGGTAAAAACGCCGACGCGCGCGGTATGACCGGTCTGCGCTTTGAGTTCGCGTTCGACGGGCGGCGTTTGTGCGGAGGCACCGGTCGCGATTGCAATGCAGGCAGCGGCCATTGCGATCCGGTAATCAGCCATAGCGCTGCTCACACAGAGAAATGGCGGAGAGAATGGGATTCGAACCCATGATACGGCTTTAGACCGTATAACGGTTTAGCAAACCGCCGCCTTCAGCCACTCGGCCATCTCTCCGGGATAGAAAACCTCTACAGTTTAGGGACTTTCCGGTCAATCCATGGCCGCAAGTTGACCCGCAAACGCTCGCCCAGTAGCACGATGGCTTGGCGAGATGCCCTGGCGAGCGAGCAATCGGTACCGCGTAATGGCTGGAAATGAACCAGGAGAGACTGCTGCCGCGGTTCCGGACCTTTTCAATGCGGCCGTAGGGCAGCATCAGGCCGGCGCGCTCGACGCGGCCGAGCGCCTGTATCGGCAAGTCCTCTCGCTTGATCCCGCCCACGCCGACAGCTTGCACAATCTCGGTCTGCTCGCGCTCCAGCGCGGCGATGCCGTGTCGGCCGTCGAATTGATCTGGCAGGCCATCGCGTTGAACGACACCACCGCCGAGTTCCACTATAACGTCGCACTACCATTGCGGTCGCTTGGACGCCTCGACGATGCGGCCGCTGAATTGCAGCGCGCGATCGCGCTTCGCAGCGATTACGCTGCCGCCCATCTCAACCTCGGCAATATCCGCAGGGAACAGGGCAAGATCGCCGAGGCGGCCGCCTGCTACGAGCAGGCGCTAAAGCACAGCCCCAATTCTCCCGATGCCGTTTTCAATCTGGCGAACGTCCTGTCCGAACAGGGGCAGTGGAGTGTGGCCATCACCGGATACGAGCGGCTGCTGGCGCTCTATCCCAACCATGCCGAGAGCCACAACAACCTGGCCGCGGCGCTGCTGGCGCAAGCGAAATTTGCGGAGGCCATTCCCCACCTCGAGCGCGCACTCGCGCTCAAACCGGACCTGTTCGACGCCTACACAGGTCTTGGCAAAGCCTACATGGCGGCCGGCCGCGTGACCGATGCGCTCGCCATCGCGCGGAAGGCGCTTGAAGTCAGAGAAACCGCCGAGAACAAGGCGTTCTTTGCCCAGTATTTCAAATTTGCGCAATTCGCGGCTGACGACGGGGGCTACCGAAATCTGGCGGCGCGGGCGCTATCGGAAGCCTGGGCACGCCCGGGCGAACTCGTGCGCGCGTCAACCAGTCTCATCAAGCTCAACGGCGCTGTGAACGAATGCATCGAACGCGCCAGCGCGGCGTGGCCGCGACGCCTGCCCGCACAGGAGCTGTATGGCGCCGGCGGCTTCACCGCACTCACGGACGACGAGCTTTTGTGCGCGATGCTGGTGCGCGTGCCGGTCGCCGACCTGGGCCTCGAACGGCTGCTCACCAACGTCCGAGCCGTCATGCTGACGGCCGCCGCCGCGGAGCAGACACTCGACGCACGGCAAATGAAATTCTACAGCGCGGTGGCGCAGCAGTGCTTTATCAATGAATACGTCTTTCCGCTGGCCGACGGCGAAGCCGAACAGGCGCAGCACATCCGTGCGTCGCTCGAGAAGGCGCTGCAATCGGGCGAGCCGGTTCCGACATCGTGGCCGATCGTCGTCGGCGCCTATTTCCCGCTCCACACCCTGAACAACGCGGACGCGCTCGGCGCGCGATCGTGGCCGGACGGTGTAGAAGACTTGATTATCCAGCAGGTCAGGGAACCGCAAGACGAGCGTGAACTGAGGGCGGCGATTCCGGCCATAACGCCGATCGACGCTGACGTTTCGCTCGCGGTTCGGCAGCAATACGAGGAAAATCCCTATCCACGCTGGGTGACGGCCGGGCCGCCTGCGCAATCAGCAAGCTTCGTTGGTCTTGCGCCGGGCCAGACACTTGAAATTCTGATCGCGGGCTGCGGCACGGGGCAGTATGCCATTGAATTTGCGCGCGATGCGCTTGACGCCCGTTTTCTGGCGGTCGATTTGAGCCTGGCCAGCCTCGGCTACGCCAAACGCATGGCGCTCAAATTCGGCCTGTTCAACATCGAATTTGCGCAGGCCGACATTGCCCGGCTGGCCACGATCGGACGGACGTTCGACGTCATCGAAGCGAGCGGCGTGCTGCACCATATGGCCGATCCGTGGCAGGGCTGGCGGCAGTTGCTGAAGCTGCTGCGGCCGGGCGGCGTCATGCAGGTCGGGCTCTACAGCGCTCTCGCCCGGCAAAATGTCGTTGCGGCGCGCGACCTGATCGCACAGCGCGGTTACCGGCCGATCCCGCAGGACATCAGGCGCTGCCGCGAGGAGCTTGCGGCTGCCGAGGACGGATCGCTGCTGAAATCGCTGACGCGCTGGCCCGATTTCTTCACCATGAGCGCGTGCCGGGATTTGTTGTTTCATACGCAGGAGCATCGCCTGACCTTGCCGCAGATCAAGGCGTTCCTGGCGGAGAACAATCTGACTTTCGCCGGCTTCGTTATCGACGAGCCGATCGAGCGTAAATTCGCTGCGCGCTTTCCCGGCGATGCGGCGCTAAACGATCTCGATTGCTGGAACGTCTACGAAACCGAGAATCCGCTCGCCTTTGCGAAAATGTACCAGTTCTGGGTCCAGCTCAATCGCTGAGGAAGAGCGGCGGCGATGTCACGCCGGCTTGGCCGCGTCCTCGCGCCGGCCATAGAGCATCGTGATGTTGATGCGCCGGTTGAGGTAACCTTCCTTGAAAGAGATCCGGTCGGTTTCGTGAAACAGATCGGAATCGAAAATGACGGCCCGGTTGCCCCGGTACGGAACGGTCACGGACTGCGCGCCGGACTGTGCAAGAAATCCACGGATCGCCGTGTCGGCGGCGTTGTACTGCGCGAAGCTCCACTCCAGCGGCGCAGGCTTGTCCCATACCACCAGGCCGCCGCTTTCGGGATCGAGATTGGCGTCATCCGGCGTGATCCAGAAATTGACGTTGACCGCCGCAAAATCGGCATGGATGTTGGTGCCGTTGAGGCGGCTGTCATACTTGAACCCCCACCAGTGCTGCAGCGGAAGCTGGCCGAGAATGGCCGGATAGGCGTCGCGCATCTCCTCGTCGATCTGCGCCAGCAGCGGACAGGCAAATCCGTGCTCCGGCATCGCACCGAGATAACCATTGGAGTAGAGCTTGTGCCACATCGTCGAGCGCAGGCAGTAACGCCGCAGCGCGTCGAGCCCTTCTGCGGTCAGGAAATTATCGATGACGGCGACCTGCGGTTTGCTGTTCTGCCATCGCGCGGCGATTTCGCCGGAAGACTGATCGGGATTGACGGCACGGCCTGCGACCCGAGCGCCCTCCTCCAGGTTGAACGTGGCGGCCGCGCCAACGGCTTTGTCGGCGGCTAGATAATCGCGTTGCTCCTGGTCGTGCCGGGCCTTGTACGGCGGGGTCGGCTCGCGGCCGAACGGAGCTGTCCGGTCGCCCATATGCCAACTCGGCGTGACGTCTGAACAGCGGCAAGCTTTCGACGAAGCGTCCCCTTTTGCAGATCGCGGTGCCGAGATTTTTAAGGGCGTCGAGCATGTCGGGCTTCAAGGCAAGCGCGCGCCGGTAGGATGCTTCAGCCTCGTCCGGCTTGCCCTGCTCGAACAGGACATTTCCGAGGTTGCTGTGCGCCGTCACGTAGTCGGGCGCAACCGCAATCAGCCGCCGCAGCACCGCCGCGGCCTCGTCCAGCCGGCCTTGGCCGATAAGAGCGATGCTGAGATTGTTGTTCGTATCGGGATGGTCGGGGTGGACTTGCAAAATGCTGCGGTAAATTCGTTCCGCTTCCGTCAGTCGCCCGGCCTGATGATGGAGGAAGCCCTGCCTTAACGTGGCTTCGATCTGAGCGGCCTGAGGATTTGGTGCGATCATGGATCAGATATTCTCCAGATCAGCCTCAGGAACATATGTTTTCTGATTTCTCCGGATGACGGCCGATCTGCAGAATATTCGCGCTTTTCCGGCCTTGCTGCAAGGCTGACGTGAGGCGCGGACGGCTGTCCGCACCTCACGCAGCCCGAACATCCGGGACTGATCGAGATTGTCTAACGGATCGACGACGCTGCGCGCCGCCAATCAGGCCGCGAGCGCGGTGCCCGGCGTCGTATGGCTTGCACGCATCCAGTCACGCGCGGCGCGCTGCGCGGCGGCGATCTCGGTCTCCGACATCTGGTCGGCGATCTCGCGCCGCAGCCTGATGGCGTCGGCATTGCCTTTTATCGCCGCGAGATTGAACCACTTGTGCGCCGAGATGAGATCGACCGGCACGCTGTCGCCGACCGAATAGCGCATGCCGAGATCGAACAGCGTGTCGCCGATGAATGCCGCTTCGCCGAGCGGCGCCATATCGGGATCGGGTATTTCAATACGAGCCATAACGCACTCCCCTTGTGCGCGCGGGATTGTCCTCTCGGATGCCGCGCATTGCGTCGGCAGCCCCTTGCCGACGCACGGATAATCCGCAGAAAATTTGAACGGTGGTTTAAGCGATGCGATGAATCGAATCTGAACCGGGCCGCACAATTTGCCGCAATCCGGAAACGGTACATTAAGCAAGGCGGCAGCGGCGCATCGCAAACCCATGCTCCAGCGAATGTCGTGGACATTTACGACTGCGGCCATGGACAACTTTGCAACGCCTTTTTGAATCCATTATGTTTGTGTTCAATATGTTTTGCCGATTTTTCCGGCATCTTCCCAACAGCAGCAGAGGTCTAAATGCGAACCCAAACTTTATTCGCCGCGGCCGCGGTCCTTTTGGCGCTGGATGGGGCGATGATCGCCCCGGCGCTTGCTGCCGATCCCACCGGGACCTGGTTCACGGCGGACCGCGACAGCCAGGTCAAAATCGCCAATTGCGGCGGCGCGCTGTGCGGCAGCCTGGTCTGGCTCAAGGACCCCAACGATCCGGCGACCAACAAGCCGAAGACCGACAAGAACAACGCCGACGCCAGCAAGCAGACCCGGCCGCTGATCGGCGTGCAGATCGTGCTCGGCATGAAGCCCAGCGGCACGCCGAACAAGTGGGACGGCAATGTCTACAACGCCTCCGACGGCAAGACCTATACCGGTTCGTTCACCATGACCGGCGACAACAGCGCCGAACTCAAGGGCTGCGTGCTCAGCGTGATCTGCAAGACGCAGACGTGGACGCGGGCGAAGTGAGACAGCCTTGGACGCGGGTGAAGTGAGAATGCGCTCTCACTGAGCGCGCTGATTGAACAGCACCGCGCGCACCTTTGGGTCGTGAATATCGACCTTTGACGCCGCCTCGATCCTGATGCCGAAGGCGCGCACGACCGCAGGCCGTGCGCGGATGATCTCGTACCAGCGCATGAGGTGCGGGAACTGAGCCAGATCCTGCCCCTGGCGCTCGTGAAGCCGCACCCAGCCGACGCAGGCCATGTCGGCGATGGAATAGGCGCCGGCAAGGAACGCGCGGTCGGCGAGCCGCTTGTTCATCACGCCGTAGAGACGGTTCACCTCGTCCGTATAGCGCGCGACCGCATACGGCAGCGGCTCCGGCGCATAGCGGCGGAAATGCATCGCCTGCCCTGCCATCGGCCCGAGCCCGCCCATCTGCCAGAACAGCCACTGCTCGACCTCGACGCGGGCGCGTTCGTTCTGCGGATAGAATTTCCCGGTCTTGCGACCGAGATATTGCAGGATGGCGCCGGACTCGAATACCGGGATCGGCCGTCCGCCCGGGCCATCGGGATCGACGATCGCGGGCATGCGGTTGTTGGGCGATATTTTCAAAAATTCCGGCGTGAATTGTTCGCCCCGGGAAATGTCGACCGGGTGCACGACGTAGGGCAACCGGCATTCTTCCAGCATGATCGAAATCTTCCAGCCGTTCGGCGTCGGCCAGTAATAAAGCGCGATCGGCTTCGGGCGCGCCCTTCCCGCTTTTCGCCGATTGCTCTCGGATTTGCGCGCGCGGCGTGCCGGTGCGGCTTTGCGTTTTGCAGGCGATGGCGCGCGCGCCATGGATGTCTCCGCTGCCGATTGACCGGCGCGCTCGCGCGCGGTCGTCTGAAATGAAAACGGCGCCGCGGAATTTTCCGCGGCGCCGAAGTGCACCTGACACACCAAGGGCGTCGGTGAGATGCTCGAAGGTCGATGCCGCTGGCAGATCGCTCTGCCGTTGGTGCGGTCGGAAGTTTTCCGTCCCGCCTCTTCACTTCGAACCGCCCTGTCAGGCCGCCGTCGTGAAGCTCGAACCTCGGTCTCGCCGACGCCCTCTGTCGTCAACCTGGGCCGGCGTGCCTTGGGAGATCGTTTTCACGAAGCTGCCCATGACATCCGCCGGCCCGTGTGACGCGACCTCCGACACATTGAAGTGCCGAAGACCGTCAGCGGCGTTGACTACTTCTTCGCCTTCCGGCGCTTCGTCTTCTTCGGTGCCTTCTTCGCCGCTGCTTTCGTCTTTCTCTTCTTCGCCATTGCTGCCCTCCTAGCCTGAGTGGATGGCGATAAGTGCAGTGCAGTCGCGAATCGACTTGCACTGCAATCGGATTACTACGGAAAAAGAAAAAAAACAGTGACTCGGCCTAATTTTTTGATTTTGCGGCCGTTGTCGCGTCACACGACGCGCACATTCGAGCGTTAACGCATCGCATACCAAATGTGCGTGACATAAAATGCGCCGCATGCGCAACGAAAAATGCGACAGCGCTAAAGTACCGATTAAATATGGATTATTGGACCATCGAATTTTACGGCAAAGTCGCCGATGCGTTGATGTTTCGCAAATCGACCGCACTCATCTCGGCAAAAAGCAGTGCGATCACGGATGAAATTTTTCGGTGGAAAATAATTTTGCACCGGAGGCCTTCGCGGGCGCCTTGGCCGGACGTTTCGAGCACAAATCGCGCGAATCGGTGCCAACTGATTCGCGTGGCGGACGTCATCGCCGACCGCAAACAAGCTCGCGCGGCGTCGTCCGAAGCAAAAAATCGGTTCGTTAATGATCGAGTCTGTGACAATCGCGGACGCATTTTGACATGCACACGAACGACGACACGCAAAAAATTACCGAGCGTTCAGATTCCGATTTTCTTCTTCAGGAGATCGTTGACCGCCTGCGGGTTCGCCTTACCGCCCGACGATTTCATCACCTGGCCGACGAACCAGCCGATCAGTTTCGGGTTCGCCTTGGCCTGCTCGGCCTTATCCGGGTTGCCTGCGACGATCTCGTCGACCACCTTTTCGATGGCGCCGAGGTCGGTGACCTGCTTCATGCCCCGCTGTTCGACGACAATGCGGGGATCGCCGCCCTCGCTCCAGACGATTTCGAACAAATCCTTGGCGATCTTGCCGGAGATCGTGCCCTCGGCGATCAGATCGAGGATGGCGCCAAGCTGCGCCGCCGAAATCGGCGACGCCGCGAGTTCCATGCCGTCCTTGTTGAGACGGCCTGTCAGCTCGTTGGTCACCCAATTGGCCGCAGTCTTGGCATCGCGGCCGCCGGCAACCGCTTCGAAATATTCGGCGGTCTCGCGCTCGGCGACCAGCACATTGGCATCGTAAGCCGAGAGCGCATAATCGCGTACGAAGCGCTCCTTTTTTGCATCCGGCAACTCGGGCAAGTGCGCCTTGAGGTCGGCGACGAAATCCGGCGCAAGCTCGAGCGGCAGCAGATCGGGATCGGGAAAATAGCGGTAGTCGTGCGCCTCTTCCTTGCTGCGCATGGAGCGCGTCTCGCCCTTGTCGGGATCGAACAGCCGCGTCTCCTGAATGATCGTGCCGCCATCCTCGATGATCTCGATCTGGCGGCGCGCCTCGTGCTCGATCGCCTGGCCGATGAAGCGGATGGAATTGACGTTCTTGATCTCGCAGCGCGTGCCGAGCGGCGCGCCGGGCTTGCGCACCGAGACGTTCACGTCGGCGCGCAGGTTGCCTTTTTCCATGTCGCCGTCGCAGGTGCCGAGGTAGCGAAGAATGGTGCGCAGCTTGGCGACGTAGGCCTTGGCCTCTTCGGACGAACGCAGATCGGGCTTGGACACGATCTCCATCAGCGCGACGCCGGAACGGTTGAGATCGACGAACGACATCGACGGGTGCTGATCGTGCAGCGATTTGCCGGCGTCCTGCTCGAGGTGCAGCCGCTCGATGCCGACCGTGACGGTCTCGCCGTCCGGCATGTCGACCATCACTTCGCCCTCGCCCACGATCGGGGATTTGTACTGGCTGATCTGATAGCCCTGCGGCAGATCGGGATAGAAATAGTTCTTGCGGTCGAACACCGACTTGAGATGGATTTCTGCGCCGAGGCCGAGACCGCTGCGCACCGCCTGCCGAACGCATTCGGCATTGATCACCGGCAGCATCCCGGGCATCGCCGCATCGACCAGCGAGACGTGCGAATTCGGCGCGCCGCCGAACGCCGTGGCGGCGCCGGAGAACAGCTTGGCCTGCGAGTGCACCTGCGCATGTACTTCGAGGCCGATGACGACTTCCCAGTCGCCGGTCGCGCCTTTGATGAATTTTTTGGATTTGCCGTTTGCGGATTTATTCGGGGCGTTCATCGCGCTCGTCCTGCTGCTGCGCCTACCCATTGCGGCGGGCGTGGCGCAGCGTCAAGAGCGCCGCCCGCGACGGAGCGCGTCTCAGTCGGCTTTGGCCTGCTGCGGCGGCGGCACTGGCCACGGCACTGCGGCCACGGGAGCTGGCTTCGGCGGCAACCTGGGCGGTGGCCTCGGCGGCGCGGCCTGCATGCTGTTGAGAAAGTCCCGAAACGCCTTGTTGCCCTTGAGCCCATCGCGGCCGGCATCGATCAGCATGTCGACCTGCGCTGGCGGCAGCTTGAAACGCGTCTCGACGGCATTGAGCTGGGCCGCGCGCTCCGGCCCCAATTGCTCGAACGCAATACGGCCGATGAAGAACTTCACGTCGCGACAGCTCCAGCCGGGCGGCGCGCCGAATTTGCGGCGCTCGGCCTCCGACAATCCGCAGCGCCACTTGATCAACTTGTCCCGCCAATCATCCATGGTGTCATCGAATGTCGAATAGGACTGAAGCGCACTCGCCCCCGTCGCGGTGTCGGAAGTCGCCATGATGAGATCGACGCCGGCCGGGCCTGACACCGTCTTCGACCAGTCGCCGGACGGCGCGCGTCCGGCATCGACCACCAGGAACAACAGCCGTCGCAGCTTGATCGCCTCCGTCTCCGACATCGGCCCGTACGGTGTCCTCGACGCCAGGCGCGCGATGGTGAAGCCCGCCAGCCCGTAATTGTCGACCAACCCGCCATCGAGCAGCTTCACGTAGCGGACGTCGCCATTGTGGTAGCGATCGAGCGCATCGGCATAAGACTTGATCAGCGGCGCCGCGTCGTCGTCGTTGCGCACCCGCTCGATGAATTTCGGCAATGGAAGCGGACAGCCGCCGGGATAGTTCTGAATGACGACCGGGGCGAAAAATACCGGCACTGCCGCCGACGCGGCGACGGCGAGTGACACCGGATAGGTCGACAGATCGCTGCACAGCGCCCCGAACGTGGCAGTGCCGAACACGAAGGGCGTTCGATTATAGATGTCCGAGGCGTTGATCCAGACCCGCGGTCGATGTTGCGTCAAGAGATCCTTGAAGGTCGCGCCATTGAACAGATTGGCATCGAGCCAGCGCGGGAACGCGGTCGTGTCGTTGATGCCGCCCTGAAGGCCGCGTGCAATGTTGGGGAGGCTGAGATCGGTTTGCAGCGACTCCTCGGCATTGCGCAGCAAGAAACGCTGCTTGAAATCGTCGAGCGCGGCCTGCCTTTTGAGACCGTAATAGGCAGCGAGCACGGAACCGCCCGACACACCCGACACAAAATCGATGCGCTCGCTCATTCGCACCGGGCCGGTGCGTGTTCTCATCGTCGCGTCGTTGAAGCCCGAAAGCACGCCGAATGAGAAGGCCGCCGCACGCATGCCGCCGCCCGAGAAGGAGAGCGCGATCGCCGTATCGTTGTTGTCGGCTTCGACGTCGCCGGCGGGGCCGGGACCGGGCCGCAACGGTTCCTCGGCGTTGACCGCGAACGGCCGGTTAATCGGGTCGTTGTGAATGGTTGAGGTACAGCCGACCAGCAGCGCGGCACATCCAATGACGCGCAGCACACGGAATGGACGCATGACTGGCCACTTCCGTACCATTAACACAAAGTTATCGACGGTGCCCGCCTGCCCCGTCAAGCAACCGGAGGGGATGAAAAAAGTAAGGTTTCTTTAAGGTTAACGGCCCTTTGCGAGCAGTTCGGCGGCGATGGCCGCCCATTCAGCCTCAATAGTGCCCGTTGCCGGCCGTTTCCGGGCCTGCCGGTACCAATACTGGGCGTTTTCGAGGTCGCCGTCCCTGCGGTGGAGGTAGGCGTGCACCCAGGCACTGTCCGCTCCCTCCCCCTGCCATGGCGACGTCGTGCGCCCTGGACCATTTGTCCTTGCCGGCCCACCACAAGGCCACGAGCGCCGGCTCCATCCCGGCCGGAGGCTGCGGCTTGCCCAGGCTGCGCTTGAAAGCGGCCGGTGTCATCGCTTCAGGCCCACCACGGCTCGGGATTGAACCGCCCCGCCGCCTGCTCGATCACCTCGCCGAGCGCGAACAGCGTCTCCTCGTCGAACGGCCGGCCGATGAGTTGCAGGCCGAGCGGCAGGCCGTGCTGGTCGAGCCCGCCGGGCACCGAAATGCCGGGCAGTCCCGCCATGTTCACCGTCACCGTGAAGATGTCGTTGAGGTACATCTCGATCGGATCGGCGCGGCCCTTCTCGCCGATGCCGAAGGCGGCAGACGGCGTCGTCGGCGTCAGGATGGCGTTGATGCCGGCCTGGAAGCAGTCCTCGAAGTCTTTCTTGATCAGCGTGCGCACCTTCTGGGCGCGAAGATAATAGGCGTCGTAGTAGCCGGCCGAGAGCACATACGTGCCGATCATGATGCGCCGGCGCACTTCTTTGCCGAAGCCTTCCGCGCGCGTGCGCTCGTACATGCCGACGATGTCGCGGCCGGGGACGCGCAGGCCGTAGCGTACGCCGTCGTAGCGCGCGAGATTGGACGACGCCTCGGCCGCCGCGACGATGTAATAGGCCGGCAGCGCATACTTGGTGTGCGGCAGCGACACCTCGACCATTTCGGCGCCGGCGTCCTTGAGCCATTGCGTGCCGCGCTGCCACAGCGTCTCGATCTCCGTGGCCACGCCGGACATGCGGTATTCCTTCGGGATACCGATGCGCATGCCTTTGACCGAAGCACCGATCGCCTTCTCATAATCGGGCACGGGCAAGTCAGCGCAGGTCGTATCCTTGGGATCGTCGCCAGCCATGGAACCCAGCAGCATGGCGCAGTCGCGCACGCGTGCGCGCGAACGGCCCGGCCTGATCGAGCGAGGACGCGTACGCCACGATGCCCCAGCGCGAGCAGCGGCCGTAAGTCGGCTTCATGCCGGCGATGCCGGTGAAGGCGGCGGGCTGGCGGATCGAGCCGCCGGTGTCGGTACCCATCGCGCCGAGGCAAAGCTGCGCCGCGACGGCAGCCGCAGAACCACCGGACGAGCCGCCGGGCACCAGCGGCGCATTGGCGCCACGCTTGCGCCATGGCGACACGACGGGACCGAAGAACGAGGTCTCGTTCGACGAGCCCATGGCGAATTCGTCGTTGTTGGTCTTGCCGAGCAGCACCGCGCCGTCGCGCCACAGGTTTGCGGTGACGGTGGAGTCGTAGGTCGGTACGAAATTATCGAGGATGTGCGAGCACGCGGTCGTACGCACATCCGCGGTGCAGAACATGTCCTTGATGCCGAGCGGCAATCCTTCGAGCGGGCCGCCCTCGCCTCTCGCGATCCGGGCGTCGGACGCCTTGGCCATCGCGCGCGCCTTGTCCGGCGTTTCGAGCACATAGGCGTTGAGCGTGCGCGCCTTTTCCATGGCGGCGAGATGCGCATCCGCAAGCTCGGCCGCAGAAAACTGCTTTTTGCGCAGCGCGTCGCGCGCCGCGGCAAGCGTGAGCGCAGTAAGATCGGTCATCCAGCCGTCGGATCGTCGCAGGAAAACGGATTTTTTTCGGCCTTGGCCGGCGCGCTATCGCGCGGCTCCGACTGCTCCGGCTGCGTCGGCAGCGGCTGCACCGGAAACGCGGCGAACAAGGCCTGCGCCGCCTCCGGATTGTCAGGCTGCAGCAGGCCCCGGCTTTCGAGGTAGGCCAGCCAGATGGAGTCTTCTTCACAGGCGAGGCACATGGCTATTCCACCACTTTCGGCACGAGGAAGAAATGATCCTCGCTCGCCGGCGCGTTCTTGACGATGTCGTCGGCGATGTTGCCGTCGGTCACTGCATCATCGCGCATCTTCATCTTCATGGGCGTGACCGAGGTCATCGGCTCGACGCCCTCGACGTTGACCTCAGAGAGCTGCTCGACAAAGGCCAATATGGCGTTGAGCTCGCCTTGAAGCGGCGCCACCTCTTCGTCGGCGACCGCGATTCGCGCCAGGTGCGCGATGCGGCGGACGGTATCGGCGTCAACGGACATGGCGTGTCTCGCAGGAAGCAAATTGCTCCGCGTCCGATGGCGGCTATAGCAGAGGCCCGTTTGGCCGCCAACCGGAACCCGGCCTATCGAAGCTAGGAAAGCAGCCATCGCGGCGCAAGTGCCGCCCTTGAACCTGGGCCGGCCGAATTGCGTCAAAGGCGGTGGGACGGAGCCGGGGGATGGCCATGCAGACACGCCGCAGCTTTCTTGCCATCGGATCGGTGGGCATATTCGCCTTGTGCCTCGGCCTGCAGGCGGTCGCCCAAGCGGTCGCACAGGACCAGACGCCCAAGGATTTCGTCACCTCGATCTACCACACTTATGAGGGCAAGGGCGCCAAGGGCATCCCGGTCAACTCGCCAATGCTGCGCCGGCTGCTGACGCCCGCGCTGATGAAGCTGATCGACGACGACGGCAAGCGCGCCGCGCGCAAGCACCAGCCGCCGGAACTCGACGGCGATGCCTTCGTCGACGCGCAGGAATGGGAGGTCAAGGCGTTCGCCGTCGACGTTCAGGATGACGGTACCGACAAGGCGACTGCCAAGGTCACGTTCAACAACTTCAATAAGGTTTCGACCGTGACGCTGGCGCTCGTCAAGCTCAACGGCGCCTGGCGCGTCGACGACATCAGCGGTTCGGATGGGTCGCTGCGCAAGCTGCTGGCGCAATAAATCTGGTCTATTGCGTTTCAGTCTGCCGCGCGGTCGCGAGCGCCGCATTCTCAGCCCGGATGCGTACCGTCAGCACCGCTGCGTTCCATATCGAGAACAGCAGCGCATAGATCGGCATGCCGAGTGCGAGCGGCACCACCGCAATCTCGCCGGCGACGACGGCATAGTTTGGATGCC
Organism: uncultured Alphaproteobacteria bacterium; assembly: GCA_963730645.1. Classification (GTDB taxonomy): domain Bacteria; phylum Pseudomonadota; class Alphaproteobacteria; order Rhizobiales; family Xanthobacteraceae; genus BOG-931. The sequence continues at coordinate 886,097 of CAVSSN010000002.1, forward strand.
GCAGCAGCCGATACGGCCCGACGGTGACCAATTTTTCGCCCGGCACGACGATGACCCGAATGGTCCAGCGCCGACCCAACGTCGCAAGCACCCAATATCGCGCGCATTGCAGCACAGCGAACAGGCCGAGAAAGACCATTCTGACGGGTTCGTCGTAGCCGAGCGCCCACAGGCCCGCCAGCCAGATGGCGTGGAATCCGATCATCAGCGGAAAATGCTCGCGGCCGTATTCGATTCCGCCCGCTGCCAGCAAATGCTTCGTGTTATGCCGCGCCCAGAAAAGCTCCGCGACGCGCTGCAGCGTGACGAAAGCGAGAAGCGCAACGGCACCGCCATTGATCATCGGTGTTTCCAGTAGGCGCTAAAGGTCCGCCGCGACGAAATAGGCGGAGAAGCCGGGTCCGAACGCCGCCAGCAAATGCGGGCCTGATGCCCCCGATTGCAACGCGCGCTGCAGCACGAACAAGGCCGTGGCCGACGACATATTGCCGTACTGGCGCAAAACCTCCCAGGAATGATCGAGCATTTTGCGCTCGACCTTCAACACCTGCTCCATGGTTTCGAGCAGCTTGCGGCCACCCGGATGGAACAAGAGACCGTTGAACGCGTCGAGCCGCAATCCGTTGCGGTCGAGGAAATCCTGCATCGCCGGCGCCAGGGCCTTGCGCATCAGTGACGGCAATTCGGGACTGAGCACCACGCCAAAGCCGTCGTCCTTGATGTCCCAGCCCATGATGTACTCGGTGTCGGGCCAGCACCATTCGCCGATGGCGCGGATGCGCGGGCCGCCGTGCGCGCCGCCGCTGGTGTTGTGCAGCACCACGCCCGCCGCGCCGTCGCCGAACAAGGCGCCGGAGACAAACATCGCCGCGCTCGGATCGTTTATGCGCAGGCACAGGCTGCACAGGTCGACGGTGAGGAACAGCACATGCGCGTCCGGCATCGCCTGTGCGAGCCGCGTCGCGCGCGCGATCCCGGCAACGCCGCCACCGCAGCCGAGGCCGAAGATCGGCAGCCGCTCGATGGTCGGCTTGAGCTTGAGGCGGTTGTAAAGCATTGCGTCGAGGCTCGGGATGGCGAGCCCGGTCACCGTATTGGTCACGATCATGTCGATGGCGTTGAGTTCGATTCCGGCCGACTTGACCGCCGCCAGGGTGACGTCCTCGAGCAGATCGAGCGCGTGCTTCTGGAACGAACGGGTGCGTTCCTCCCAGGTGTGCGGCTGCAAGTACCAATCGATCGGCTCGCAATTGTAGCGGACGTCGATGCCGGCGTTGTCATACAGCGGCCACAACGCTTCCAGATGCGGATAAATCTGCCGCGCGCGCGTTGCGGCCTCGGCCTGGCTGACCTGGAACCTGGGATTGGCGGTCGCGACCGAGCGGATTTCGACATCGAAGGCGCGGGTCGCCGCCAGATGGGTTGCCGATGGCTTTGGAACGTCCAGCATTTGGTTTCCTCCGCAACCCCTTCCCCGTTGCACCGGCGCGCCGATAGGCCAATATAGGGGCCATGGACGCCACCAATCCATCGGCCGTTCCGACCTTCGCGAGCCGCACGCCGCTGCATATCGGGGCGGTCGGCCTCACCGTCCGCGACCTTGATGGCGTCGCTGCATTTTATCGCGATGTCCTCGGTTTGACGATGATCGAGCGCGCCGGCGGCGTCGCGCGGTTGGGGGCCGGCGGGGTTGCCTTTCTGGAACTCGAGGAAAGGCGCGACGCGCGGCCGGACGACACCCGCACCGCCGGGCTCTACCACACCGCCTTCCTGATGCCGACGCGCGCCGATCTGGCGCGGTGGGTGCTGCAAATGGCGGCAAACCGCACGCCGATCACGGGCGCGTCCGATCATCTGGTTTCCGAGGCGATCTACCTCGACGATCCCGAAGGCAATGGCGTCGAGGTCTATGTCGACCGGCCGAGGGAAAAATGGCGCTGGGAAGATAAGCTCATCGCGATGACGACGGACCAGCTCGATTTCGACGATCTCGTGCGCGCAGCAAACGCAACCTCCTATGCCGGCGCACCGGACGGCTTGCGCATCGGCCACGTGCATCTGCGCGTCGGCGATGTCGCCACGGCGGAAAAATTCTACCTCTCAGGCGATCGGACTCGATTTAACCCGCCGCCGGCACGGCGCTACGTTCATGTCGTCGGGAGGCTACCACCATCACGTCGCCGGCAATGTCTGGCATAGCGCGGGCGCGGGACGCCGCGACGACGACCGCGCGGGCCTCGCCTGGTTCTCGATCGAAAGCGACGACGTCGCAGCGCTCGCCGGCCGTTTGCAGGCTGCCGGATTCGCGACGGCCCCGCGCGACGAGGGGATCGAAGCCTCCGACCCGTGGGGCACGCGCGTCCGGATCGTTCCGCAGCCGTAGCGCCGCGCTCGCTTGGCTTGTTGACGCCAGCCGCCTAGGTTCGCGCTCATGCATTCACACCAGCCGGTCCATGTCGTCGGCGGCGGCCTCGCAGGTTCCGAGGCGGCCTGGCAGCTCGCGCGCCGCGGCATCGCCGTGGTGCTGCACGAGATGCGGCCGTTGCGTGAGACCGCCGCGCACAAGACCGGCCAGCTTGCCGAGCTTGTGTGCTCGAATTCGTTCCGCTCCGACGATGCCGACGGCAGCGCCATCGGCCTGCTGCACGCCGAGATGCGCAAACTCGGCTCGCTGGTGATGCGTGCGGCGGATGCCAATCAGGTCCCGGCGGGCGGCGCGCTTGCGGTCGATCGCGACGGGTTTGCCGCTGACGTCACCGCTGCGCTGGAACGCGATCCGCTCATCGACATTCGCCGCGGGGAAATCGCAGTGCCGCCCGCGGACTGGGACGACGTCATCGTCGCGACCGGCCCGCTGACCTCGCCGGCGCTTGCCGAGGCGATCCGCGCGCTCACCGGCGAAGACGCGCTGGCGTTCTTCGACGCCATCGCGCCGATCGTGCATCGCGACTCGATCGATATGAGCGTCGCCTGGTTCCAGTCGCGTTACGACAAGGCCGGCCCCGGCGGCTCCGGCGCCGACTACATCAATTGCCCGCTGACGCGCGAAGAGTACGGCGCCTTCATCGATGCGCTGCTCGCGGGCGACAAGACCACGTTCCACGACTGGGAAGCGGCGACGCCCTATTTCGACGGCTGCCTGCCGATCGAAGTCATGGCCGAGCGCGGGCGCGAGACGCTGCGCCACGGGCCGATGAAGCCGTTCGGCCTCACCAACCCGCACCAGCCGCAGGTGAAGGCCTACGCCGTGGTGCAGCTTCGCCAGGACAACAAGCTTGGCACCTTGTTCAACATGGTCGGCTTTCAGACCAAGCTGAAGCACGGCGAACAGACTCGCGTTTTCCGCACCATCCCCGGCCTCGCCAACGCCGAGTTCGCGCGGCTCGGCGGGCTGCACCGCAACACGTTCCTCAATTCGCCGAAACTGCTCGACGAGACCTTGCGGCTCAAAGCCATGCCGCGGTTGCGCTTCGCCGGGCAGATCACCGGCTGCGAGGGCTATGTGGAATCGGCCGCCACGGGCTTGCTCGCGGGCCGCTTCGCCGCCGCACGAGCGGCTCGGCGAGCCGCTGCCATTGCCGCCGCCGACCACGGCGCATGGCGCGCTGCTCGGCCACATCACCGGCGGCCATATCGAGACCATCGACGCCGGCCCGCGCTCGTTCCAGCCGATGAACGTGAATTTCGGCCTGTTTCCGCCGCTTGCCCGCATCCCGGCGACCGACGCCGACGGCAATCGCCTGCGTGGCACCGCGAAGACCATCGCCAAGAAGCGGGCCCTGTGCGTCCGCGCGCTGGCCGACCTCGAGACCTGGATCGCTGGCGCCTTGCCGGCTGCGGCGGAATGATTGCTCGTGCTACAAGCCCGCGCATGAACGGCTATCCGGACGAACTCGACGGACGCTGGCGCGGCGATGTCGTGCTCAAGCGCGACGTCTTCTCCACCATCGAGCGCGGCCATTACCGCACCGATGGCGGCGAGGTCGAAGCTGTGCTGCGCCGAATCGATACCGTGCCGTGGTGGGCCTTCGGCCTCGCGCTCGCGCTGTTCCGGCGCGAGCGCCGGGCGCTTGCGGTCGCGGGCAAGCTTGGCATGGCGCCGCCGCTGCTGTTTGCCGGCCGGCGCGCTCTGGTGCGCGGCTGGATTGACGGCGTCGCGCTCCATATTGCGAAGCCCCAAGGCAATGCCGCCTATTTCCGTTCGGCCAAGGTTGCGTTACGCGCACTGCATTGCGCCGGCATGACGCATAACGATCTCGCCAAGGAGCAGAACTGGCTCTACGCCGACGGCCGCGCCTATGTCACCGACTTCCAGCTCGCAACGCCCTTCCGCCGCCGCAGCGCGCTGTTCCGCCTCGCGCGCTACGAGGACTTGCGCCACCTGCTCAAGCATAAGCGCCGCTACGCGCCCGAGGCGCTCACCGCCGCGGAACGCCGCGTGCTGGGACGCAAGAGCTGGATCACGCGGCTCTGGATGGCGACCGGCAAGAAGGTCTACTACGTCATCACGCGCGGCCTGAACTACACCGACCGCGAGGGCGGCGGCCCACGCCTCGTCTACGAGGCGCCTGCCCTTGCCGAACGGCTGCGCGCGCATCCGCAAGTGCGCGACGTCGCCGTCGTCGCCTTTCCCGACCGCCGCGCCGGCACCGGGCTCTATGCTTTCGTCGAGAGCGGCGCGAGCGACCGCGAGTTGCGCGAATATCTCGGACCAAATGCACCCGAACATCTGCAGGTCGTCGACGCCTTGCCACGCAATGGCGAAGGCGAGGTGCGCAGCGAAATTCTGCAGCTCGTCGCCATGAACCAGGTCGACCTCATCGCGCCGCTGGTGCGCAACGACACGGAACGCGCGCTGGTCAACCGCATCGTTTCCGAGCGGCGCAATTTGCGCGACCGCTTCGCGTTCTGATTTCAGGCGGTCAGACAATGCGCGAGGCGTTTCGCGCAGCACGCCACATCCGCCATTGCCGCCGCCATTGCGGGACTTCAGGCGGATCGAAGGGGTCGAAGTTGGAATTCTCCATCCGGTCGAGTTGGAGCCGGGCGACCGAAACCGGCAAAAGCGCCGGAATGAGCGCGGAGGGCGCCCCCGGGACGAGCTTGGCCACGGCCTCAAGCTGCACGCGGGCATGTCGGCGCAACTCCGCAAGCGCGTCACGCAATCCGGCTTTTGCCGTGCGGGCAAAAACGTCCTCGGCGTTGACCCCATGGCGCGCCAGCACTTCGATCGGCACATAGAGCTGACGCCGGGCGGCATGAAGCGGAAAGGCGCGCAGCAGCCCTGCAATCGCGTAGGCGATGCCGGCCGGTCTCGCGATATCGTCAGCTTCGTGCGCCCAGAATTTGGGCCGCCAACGCGATCAATGCCGAGGACGTCTTGACCGCATAGGCGTCGAGATCGGCGAGCGTCGCCATCGGATCGTCGTAGAGATCGAACAGGCGCGCCTCGACGAGATCGCCAAGCGCGGCAACCGAAAGGTCATGACGTTCGATCGTTTGCAGCAGCGCCGCCGCGACCGGATTGGCGGCCGCCTCCCCGCCCCGCTCCCCACGCAACACGTCGATCCACCATTGCAGGCGGATTTCACCCGGCAACGGCTCGCGCGCAATGTCGCGCACGCGCGCCACTTCGGCATTGAAGGCGTAGAGGGCATAGAGCGCGCCGCGATGCTCGGCCGGTGCGAACAGGGTGGCGAGGAAGCGGTCCTTGTCCGCCGCGCGGACCAACTGCTCGCAATGGGCGAAGGCGTCCTGCATGGCCGACTATACCTCCCCGCAGGCGGGGGAGCGATTTGGCCTTACTCCACCGCGATCAGGGCGGCGCCGACGCGGCGGTTTTCCATCAGCAGCACGTTGTAGGTGCGCACCGCAGGCGCCGTCATCATGGCGTCGAGCGAAATACCTGCCGCGCGAAATGGCGCGCGCATGGCGTCGGGTACGGCCCAGGGGCGATCGCCCGTCCCGATCAGGAAAAAATCGAGTTGCTCCGCGCGCGCCAGCACGGGCGCCAAAATGTCGTCCGTGATCGCCGCGGGCGCATCGACCGGCCAGGCCCAGATGCCGTCGGGCAGGCAAAGCAGTGAGCCGCGGTGCGACAGGCCAGCGAAGCGGAAGCCGCCCTTGCCGTAGGCGTCGATCAGCGCCTGGTGCGGCAGATGCGCGGCGGCAAGCTCCACCGCGTCACGGACGGGCTTTGGCCGGCGCCGGCGCCCGCTCCGGCTCCGGCGCGGTTGGAGTGTCGACGTGCTCGGTGCGGCCGGTGCCGACGCCGAGATAGATCAGGATCGGCGAGGCGATGAAGACCGACGTATAGGTGCCGACCAGCACCACGCCGAACATCATGGTCGCGGTGAAGCTATGGATCGCCTGCCCGCCGAACAGCAGCAGCGCAAGCAGCGACATCGCCACGGTGACGTGGGTGATGATCGAGCGCGACAGCGTGGCGTTGACGGAAATATTCAAGAGGTCCGGCATCGACAGCCGCTTGTAGCGGCGCAGCATCTCGCGAATGCGGTCGTAGATCACCACCGTGTCGTTGAGCGAATAGCCGAGGATGGTGAGCAGCGCCGCAATGCTGGTGAGATCGAAGTCGATCTGCGTCACCGACATGAAGCCCACGGTCAGCACAATATCGTGCACGTTGGCGATCATGGCGCCAAGCGCGAATTGCCATTCGAATCGAAACCACAGATAGATCAGGATGGAAAAGATCGCGAGCATAAGGCCGATGACGCCATACGACAGCAGCTCGCTGGAGACGCGCGGCCCGACCACCTCGACGCGGCGGTAGTCGACGTCGCTGCCGAGCGCATCACGCACCTTCTGCACCGCCGCCTGCTGCGCCGCGTCGCCGCCGGGCTGCTGCATGACGCGGATCAGCACTTCGGTTGGGCCGCCGAACTGCTGGAGCTGGAAGTCGCCGAGACCAAGCCCGCCGATCGTCGAGCGCATCTTGGCGAGATCGGCCGGCCCGGACTTCGACTGCACCTCCATCAGGGTGCCGCCGACAAAGTCGATGCCGAAATTCAGGCCGTGAAAGAAATACAGCGAAATCGCCACGATCGACAGCAGCGCCGAAATGGGAAAGCTGATGCGCCGAAAGCGCATAAAATCGAATTTTGTGTCGTCGGGTACGATGCGAAGCAGGCGCACGGGATCTTTCTGCGATCTCAGATCGGCACGGTGCGCGGCCGCCACATGCGCACCCAATAGGCCACGATCAGGCGGGTCAGCGTGAAGGCGGTGAACAGCGTGGTGATGATGCCGATGCCGAGCGTCACGGCGAAGCCGCGCACCGGGCCGGTGCCGATGTAGAACAGCACCGCCGCGGCGATGAAGGTGGTGATGTTGGAATCGAGAATGGTGGCAAGCGCGCGGGTGAAGCCGGCATCGATGGCATTGATCGCCGTCCTGCCGCCGCGCACCTCCTCGCGGATACGCTCGTAGATCAGCACGTTGGAATCGACCGCGATGCCGACCGTGAGCACGATTCCGGCAATGCCGGGCAAGGTCAGCGTGGCATTGAGCAGCGACAGCACGCCGAAGATCATGGCGACGTTGATCGTCACCGCAATGTTGGCGAACAGGCCGAACAATCCGTAGGTCACGAACATGAAGAACACGACGAGGGCTGCACCCACGTAGGACGCCGTCGTGCCCTTGGCGATCGAATCCTGGCCAAGACCGGGGCCGACCGTGCGCTCCTCGATGATGGTGAGTGGCGCCGGCAGCGCACCGGCGCGCAGCAGGATGGCGAGGTCGTTTGCCCCCTGAACCGTGAAGCTGCCCGAAATCTGCCCGGAGCCACCGAGGATCGGCTCGCGGATCACCGGCGCCGAGATCACCTGGTTGTCGAGCACGATGGCGAACGGCTTGCCGACATTCTCCTGCGTCGCCTGCGCGAACTTGCGCGCGCCGGTCGTATTGAAACGGAAGGTGACGATCGGCTCGCTGGTGCGCTGATCGAAGCCGGGCTGGGCATCGGTGAGGTCTGCGCCCGACACCAGGATGCGCTTTTCAATGAGAAATTTCTGCTGTCCTTCGGCCTTGGTGCCTTCAAGAATTTCCGAATTCCGCCGGCGGGCGGCTTTGCGCTGCCTGTTCCGCCGTCATCGACAGGTCGACCATGCGGAAATCGAGCTTTGCCGTCTTGCCCAACAGTTCCTTCAGGTGCGTCGGGTCCTGCAGGCCCGGCACTTGAACGAGGATGCGATCGATGCCCTGGCGCTGGATGCTGGGCTCGACCAGGCCGAGTTCGTTGACACGCCGTTCGATGATCTGGATCGACTGGTCGACCGCCTGGCGCAGCCGCTCGGTGATTGCGGGCTGCGTCGGCGTGAGCGTGATGAGGCCGCCGTTCTCGGCGATATCGACGGTGCGCCCACCGGCGCCGGCGAGGATGCCGCCGAGCGGCTGCGACAGATCGCGAAGTTTCGTCAGCGCCGTCTGAACGTCGTTCTCGCGCGTGATCCGCACTTCAACGTGGTCGCCGCGGACGGCGCGACCGGTAAACGGCATGCGCGCCTCGCGCAACAGACGCAGCACGCCGTCGGCCAGCGTCTGTAGCACCTCCTTGCGAACGGCGTTGTTGTCGACTTCAAGCAGGAGGTGCGAGCCGCCCTGCAGGTCGAGCCCAAGCACGACGTGACGCTGCGCCCAGGTCGGCCACTTCTTCACCGTCTGTTCGGGGATGAAATTGGGCACCGCGCACAGGCAGACCACGAACGCCGTGATCAGAATAGCCAACGCCTTCCAGCGCGTGAAAAACAGCATGGACGTCGATGATCCTGGTTGCGCCGACCGTCGCGGTCAGCTCGCGCTCTCGTCCTTCACCGGCTCGCCCTTGGCGCGCACCTCGGTGACCATGCCCCGCATCTGGCGCACCCGCACCCCGTCGGCGATCTCGACTTCGATATAGTCGTCATCGACCACCTTTGTGACCTTGCCGAGCATGCCGCCATTGGTGATCACGGTATCGCCGCGGCGCAGTGCCTTCACCATGTCCTGATGCTGCTTCACCCGCCGCTGCTGCGGCCGCAGGACCAGGAAATACATGATGACGATGATCAGGATCAGCGGCATCAGCGACATCACCATGCTGCTGCCGTCGCCGCCGCCTCCGAAGAGCGACTGGAGACCTTGCGCGTGAGCGGGCGTAACGAACATCGATCCTCCGGGGAGCCGCATCGGGCGCGCCGGCCGGGGCTAAGGGCCGATTTTGCGCGTGAAATCGCGCGGACTATAGCCGCCGCCCGTCCAATTGCAATGACGCGCCGGTGCCGCTGCGGGCCGCTTGCGAGCGTCCCCCTGCCCGGCTAAGGGATCGGCAACGCTAGGGATTTTCATGCGCAAGCCCCGCCAAAACCGGCCAAAACCGCAAAGCCAAAAGAAAAGGGCCGCAACCGGCGGCGGAACCGCCTCGGCGACCGAAAGGGCGCTGCTGGAACGCATCGCCGATGCCCTGGAGCGGCTGGCCCCTGCCCGCCAGCGTGCGCCTGATTTCCGCGCCGCCGATGCCTTCGTCTGGCATCCCGACGGCGGCCGGCTGGCGCCGGTGAAGCGCGTCAACCGCGTCGAGATGTCACTGCTCAAAGGCATCGACCGCGTGCGCGACCTTCTGGTCGAGAATACTGAGCGCTTTGCACGCGGCCTGCCGGCGAACAATGCACTGCTGTGGGGCGCGCGCGGCATGGGAAAATCGTCGCTGGTCAAGGCCGCGCACGCCGCGATCGGCGGCGCTCGTCCTGCGGCGGGGCTCAAGCTCATCGAGATCCATCGCGAGGACATCGAATCGCTGCCCGAACTGATGACGCTGCTGCGCGCCGTGACGCACCGCTTCATCGTGTTCTGCGACGACCTGTCGTTCGACGCCGACGACACGTCCTACAAATCGCTCAAGACCATGCTGGAGGGCGGCATCGAGGGCCGGCCGGAGAATGTGATCTTCTACGCCACCTCGAACCGCCGCCACCTCATGGCGCGCGACATGATGGAAAACGAACGCTCGACCGCCATCAATCCCGGCGAGACGGTGGAGGAGAAAGTTTCGCTGTCGGACCGGTTCGGTCTGTGGCTTGGCTTCCACCGCTGCAGCCAGGACGAATACCTCGACATGGTCGAGGGCTACCTCGCCCACTTCCGCGTGCCGGCGCAGGGCGACGAGATGCGCCGCGAGGCGCTGGAATGGGCGACGACGCGCGGCGCGCGCTCAGGCCGCGTCGCCTGGCAATACGTGCAGGATTTGGCTGGCCGCCTCGGCGTCGCGCTCGGCTGAGCGCTTACGCGCCGTTCAGATACTGCGTCGGGTCGACCGGGTTCGCACCCTTGCGGATCTCGAAGTGCAATTGCGGCGACGAGACGTTACCGGTCTGGCCGGAGCGCGCGATCACCTGGCCGCGTTTGACCTGATCGCCGCGCTTGACCATGATTTCGCTGGCGTGCGCATAGGCGGTGACGAAGCCGTTGCTGTGGCGCACCAGCACGAGATTGCCGTAGCCCTTCAGCTCGTTGCCCGCGTACGCGATGACGCCGTCCTCGGCCGCCTTGACCGGCGTGCCTTCGGGCACTGACACGTCGATGCCGTCATTCTGCAGGCCGTTGGGTTTTGGTCCGAAGCCGGCGATGACGCGGCCGCGCACCGGCCAGCGGAATGATGGCATGCCACTACCGGCAGGCTCGGCCGCCTTCGCCGGGGTCTCCGGCGGTGGCGGTGCGGGCGTTACCACGCGGGCGCTATGGGGGGATTCCGCAGTCGCGACCTTCGGCGTTGAAACCATCGGCGGCGGCGCCTCGGCGCGTGGCGCGGGCTGGGTCGGCGCTGCGATCGGCCGCACGCCCGGAATGATGATGCGCTCGCCGACCTTCAGCAGCGCGTTCGGCGCAATGCTATTGGCGCTGGCGAGCACCAGCACCGGTTTGCCGTAGAGCCGCGAAATGCTGTTGAGCGTCTCGCCGGGCGCGACGACATGGACACCGCCCTTCGGCGCGATCGCGGACCTTGGTGCTCCGACCGGTCCGCTTGGCAGGTTGGACGCAACGCGCGTCCCCGGCGCCGACAGCACCGCGGGCGCGCCGTTAACATAGCGCGGGATCACCAGATGCTGACCCGGATAGATCGCGGTCGGACCGGAAAGATTGTTGGCCTGGACGATTGCGGTCGGGGGAACACCGTGCCGGCGCGCGATCGATTCGATGGAATCGCCGGGGGCGACCGTGACGGGCGTGCCGCCTTCCCAGGTCCACTTCGGCGGCGGAGGCGCCGCAGGCGGCAGCGAGCCGGTGATATCGCCGTTCGCGCCGCCAGGATGGTAGGAGCCCATGCCGCGGCCGCCGCCGGACATGCCATCGGACGCGGCGCCCGCGACATGGGGCAGCGGTTTGCTCTCAACGCGATTCGATGGCGAATGCTGCGGGATCGAGCCGGTGGTCTCGTTCTGCGCACTCTTGGTGGTGAAATAATCGGAGAAGCGACCGGAGTCGCTGCAATTGGCGACGCCAAAGCCAATTAACGAAACGGCAACCACTCGCGGCCACTGGGCCGACGGACGCAATCCGTACATGGCTTACTCACTCGCACGCAACAAGACCTTCGAGCGAATAAGCATGGGCGCGGTAAACAGGCGTTTAAGCACCGCAACGATTTCTCAATGTTACCCAACCTGTGTCAAAATAGTTACAATTCGCGCGCCTGGCCCGGCAGCAGCGGCACAAACATCACCGCAATCAGATTTTCACGCACAACACCGTTCGCCGTCTTCGTCAGCTTGACGATGTCCTGCGGCCCGGCGTGCGGACCGAGCGGCAGCACCATCTTGCCGTCGCCGGCAAGCTGCGCGACCAGCGCATCGGGAATGCTCTCGGCGGCGGCCGTCACCATGATGCGGTCGAATGGCGCCTGCTCCGGCACGCCGGCAAGGCCGTCGCCGACAACGATCGCGACATTGCCGTAGCCGAGCGTCTGCAGCCGGACACGCGCCGCCTCGGCGAGCGTACGGTAGCGTTCGATGCTCACCACCTCGCGCGCGAGCCGCGACAGCACGGCAGCCTGGTAGCCCGAACCGGTGCCGACTTCGAGCACGCGGTGGTTCGCGCGCACGTCAAGCTGCTCGGTCATGTAGGCGACCACGTAAGGCTGGCTGATGGTCTGCCCGCAGGCGATGGGCAAGGCGTGATCGGAATAGGCGGCATCGAGACATCCGGCCTCGACGAAATGCTCGCGCGGCACCTCGTCCATGGCCCGCAGCACGGCCTGATCGCTGATGCCGCGCCGGCGCAGCGCAAGCTGGAAGCCCATGCGTTCGACATCGTCCGACGGCTGTTCGGCCACGCGCGACCTCGCGTTTTACTCACCTTATCACTGTGAATTATCGCCGGCAGTAGCAGCGCGAAGCAAACAGTCGGCGATCAAGTTCCTGGATGGCCATGTTCCATCGATGGAACCCTGAGGGCGCAAAACCGTTATTATGGTATCCACCCAACATACCGGGGATTCTCCCCATCATGCGCGACCACAGATCACCGCCAAACGGCGTTTTTGTATTACAGCCGCAGGTTATTTGCATGAATTCCGATACTGACAAGAATGTGGGTAAGCGCGTTCTGATCGTCGAGGACGAGGCGATGATCCGCATGTTGCTCAGCGACATGCTGGATGACCTTGGCTACACCGTCGCAGCCGAGGCCGGCCGGATCGACGAGGCCGTCGCGATGGCAAAGGACGCCGCGTTCGATTTCGCCATCCTCGATCTGAATCTCAACGGCCAGCCGATTGCTCCGGTGGTCGAGGCGCTGATCGCGCGCGGCCTGCCGTTCGCCTTCGCCTCCGGCTATGGCGAGCGCGCGGTACCGGAAGCTTATCGCGGCCGTCCGATGTTGCAGAAGCCGTTCCAGTCCGATGCGCTCGGCCGCTTGTTGGCGAGCCTCACCGCGAAGACGTAACTACTCCGCTCGTCCCCGCGAACGCGGCGCCCGTCGATTTGCCGCTTGCACGGGAACGAGCGATCAAGAAATCAATCGAATAGTTGCGCCAGCCGCGTCATGAACGGCTCGTCCGTCATGTCGAGCCGCAGCGGCGTGACCGAAATCCGCCGCTCTTCAAGCGCGGCGACGTCGGAGCCATCGGGCAGCTTGCCGCCGGGCTGACGCACATAGGCGATCCAGTAATACGGATTGCCGCGGCCGTCGTGACGCGCGTCGATGTGGAGGCGCTCCTGTGCGTCGGCGGCCTTGCGCCGTCACCGCGATGCCCTTCACGTCGTGCGGGGCGCAATTGGGAAAATTGATGTTGACCAGCACGTCGCGCGGCATGCCTTCGGCCAGCACCTTGCGGATGATGTCGGGCGCAAACCGCACGCCGGTGTCCCAGTGCACCGGCTGGCTCGAGCGCGACATGTAGGACTGCGACAAAGCGAGCGAGGGAATGCCGAGGACGGTGCCCTCCATGGCGCCGGCGATGGTGCCGGAATAGATCACGTCCTCGCCGGCATTGCGGCCACGATTGACGCCGGAGAGCACGAGATCGGGCCCCTTGTCGCGCAGCACGTTGCGCACGCCCATGATGACGCAATCGGTCGGCGTGCCGCGCACCGCGTAACGCCGCTCGCCGACTTCGCGCAGCCGCAGCGGATCGTTGAGCGAAAGCGAATGCGACACGCCCGACTGGTCGTATTCCGGCGCGATCACCCAGACGTCGTCCGAAAGCGCGCGCGCGATCTCGACGCAGACGTCGAGCCCCTCCGCGTGAATGCCGTCGTCGTTGGTGACCAGGATGCGCATCTTATCTTCTATCCTCCCCCGCGCTGCGGGGGAGGTGCCGCGCGAAGCGCGCGGATGGGGGCGCGGCTCGCTCGGCGCAAGATGACGACACGAGGGCGGCACGCTTAGCGCAAGCCAGCCTCCCTCCACCGCCCAAGCGGGCGGTCCCCCTCCCCCGCTGCGCGGGGGCGGAAACGAATTGAGAACGACACATCATGACTTCTCGATCACTTTCATCCCGCCCATGTAGCTCTGCAGCACATCCGGCACGGCGATCGAGCCGTCGGCCTGCTGATACGTCTCCATCACCGCAACGAGCGCGCGGCCCACCGCGACGCCGGAGCCGTTGAGCGTGTGCACATGCGCGAGCTGGCGGCCTTCCTTCGTGCGGTAGCGCGCGTTCATGCGCCGCGCCTGGAAATCGCCGCACACCGAGCACGAGGAAATCTCGCGATAGAGATTCTGCCCCGGCAGCCACACTTCGATGTCGTAGGTCTTCTGCGAGGGAAAGCCCATGTCGCCGGCGCACAGCGTCATCACGCGGTAGTGCAGACCGAGCCGGCGCAGCACTTCCTCGGCGCACGACAGCATGCGCTCGTGCTCGTCCTTCGAGTGCTCCGGCGTGGTGATGGAGACGAGCTCCACCTTGGTGAACTGATGCTGCCGGATCATGCCGCGCGTATCCTTGCCGGCGGCGCCGGCTTCGGCGCGGAAGCATGGCGTCAAGGCAGTGACCCGCATCGGCAATTGCGCTTCGTCGAGCATGGATTCGCGCACGAGATTGGTCAGCGGGACTTCGGCGGTGGGGATGAGCCAAAGATTGCTATCCAACGTCGGCGCTCGACGAGACCTCGTCGATTCTATCGGTTGACTCGACAGGGTTCACGTCACCGTCACCAACCGTGCCATCTGCTCGTCGATCGCATCGAGAAATGGCACGAGATTACGTGACGTCATGAATTGATCGTCGCGAAATTTCGGCAATTGCGCGGTACCGAACATCGCGTCATCGCGCACCAGCAGCGGCGGATTGATCTCGGTGTAGCCGTGATCGCCTGTGTGCACATCGAGCATGAATTGCCCGAGCGCGCGTTCGAGCCGCGCAAGGCCTTTCTTCAAAATGACAAAGCGCGCTCCCGACAACTTCGCCGCCGTCTCGAAATCCATCTGACCGAGCGCTTCGCCGAGATCGAAATGCTGCTTCGGCGCGAACGCGTAATTGCGCTTGGCACCGAAGTGGTGATGCTCGACGTTGTCCTTCTCGTCCTTGCCGTCGGGCACCTCGTCGAGCGGCAGGTTGGGGATTTGCGCCAGCGCCGTGTTGAGCTGTTCGCTCGCCTTCTTCTCCTCGCGCCTCCATGTCCGCGATCGACGTTTTCAGCGCCGCGACTTCGATCAGCAGCCCCTTGGCCTTCTCCTCGTCCTTGCTCTTCTTCGCCTCGCCGATTTCCTTCGAGGCGGCGTTGCGGCGCGCCTGTGCGGTTTCGAGTTCGAGAATTTTCGCGCGGCGGCGTTCGTCGAGCGCGATGAGCTTTTGCGCCTCGGCGGCAAGGCCGCGCCGCGCAAGTGCGCGGTCGAAGGCCTCCGGGTTGTCGCGAATCCAGCGGATATCGTGCATGGGAATTGCTCAAAGAATCGGGCGGCCCTTATAGCATCCCAGGTCCGCCATGCGCGTCCTTGCGGATCAAGTCCGGCAATGACGAATTCAGCGATGTCACTCGGCCGGCTTCGCCGCCGCGGCAGCGGCGGCCTCGGCCGCGGCTTTCTTCTCGACGAAGCGCACGGCAAGGATCGAGCCTTCGTAGAGCGCGAGCAGCGGCACCGCGAGCGACATCTGGCTGAGCACGTCGGGCGGCGTCAGGACGGCGGCGATGACGAAGGCGATGACGATGAAGTAGCGCCGCTTCGCCTTGAGCATGTCGGAGTGTAACGATGCCGACGCGGCCGAGCAGCGTCAGGATCACCGGCAACTGGAACGCGATGCCGAAGGCGAAGATGAGCTTCATCATCAGCGCGAGATAGTCCTCGACCTTGGGCAGCAGTTCGATCGTCGCCTGCCCTTCGCCGCCGAGCTGCTGCATGCCGAGCGAAAACCGCGCCAGCATCGGCCAGACCAGGAAATAGACCACCATCGAGCCGAGGAAGAAGAAGATCGGCGTGGCGACGAGATACGGCAGAAACGCCTGCTTCTCGTTGCGATAGAGGCCGGGCGCGACGAACATGTAGATCTGCGTCGCCACCACCGGGAAGGAAATGAAGGCCGCGCCGAACATCGCGAGCTTGAGCTGGACGATGAAGTATTCAAGCAGGCCGGTGTAGATGAATTTCGAATTCTCCGGGCCGGCCACCCACACGAACGGCCACGTCAGCACGTTGTAGATCTGCTTGGCGAAGAAGAAGCAGACGACGAAGGTGAGCCCGAAGGCGATGATGGACTTGATCAGCCGCGAGCGCAGCTCGATCAGGTGATCCATCAGCGGCGCCTTGCTGGCCTCGATCTCCTTCTCGTCGTCCTCGCTGCTCATGCCGAATGGCCTCCGCTGTCCGGCTTGGCGGACTCGGCCGTGACCGGCCCGGCGGCGTTGGCGACGACATCCTTGTCGTGGAGTTCGGCGGCGGCTTCGGCGGTCGGAAATTGCGGCTCTGCGGCGGCGCCGGTTCGGGCGGCATTGCCGCGCGCTTGCGCGTCTACGGTCGCGTGCGTCTGAGCTCAGGCGCATCCGCCGGCGCGACCGGCGCCTCGGGCTCCGGTGCGGCGGCGGGCGCGGGCGGTTTGCCTTCGAGCGAACTCTCGAAATCCTTGCCCATCGCCTCGACGTCCTTCTTGACGTCGCCGAGCGGATCGAAATTGGTGAAATCGTGCGCCATGTCGTCGACCTGCTTCTTCAGGTCGGCCATTTCGGCTTCGCGCATCGCCTCGTTGAACTGGTTCTGGAAATCGCCCGCCATGCTGCGCACCTTGCGCATCCATTGCCCGAGCGTGCGCAGCACGCCGGGCAATTCCTTCGGCCCGATCACGACCAGCGCGACGACGCCGATGAGCAGGAGCTCGGTCCAGCTGATGTCGAACATGAAATCTCCCCGGCCGCGTCGGGCGGCCGGTCCAAAAAGATCAGCCGCCGGCCAAAGGCCGCCAACGGCCGCGATTTCAGGACAGCGAGCCCTCGACCTTGGATTCGGTCTCGGCGCGCCGCTTGAGGTCGGTGGCCGGCTGATGGTCGATGGTCTTCGCCGGATCGGTCTTGGCTGCGTCGGCGGTCTCTTCCTCGGACATGCCCTTCTTGAAGGCCTTGATGCCCTTGGCGACGTCGCCCATCAGGTCCGAAATCTTGCCGCGGCCGCCAAACAGCAGCAGGCCGACGGCCAGAACGATGATCCAGTGCCAAATGCTCAGCGAACCCATGCAACCCTCCGTCCGGACGCGCGCCAGCGCCCGCGATACGTGTCGATTTTGATCTGAAACTAGGCTTCGGAGGCGGCAAAAACAAGCACTTCGCCGGAATCGCTGATGTCGCGGCTAATCCTCGGCCGTGCGCTCCGTCGGCGGCGCGAGGCCGAGATCGAGTTCCGCGGGGTCGAGTGGGTCCTCGTCATCCCGCAGTGCGGGATTATCGGACGGCATCGGCACGGCAAATCCCGGCGGCAGCCTGTTATCGAGCAGGCCGGAGCCCTTGAGCTCGTCGAGGCCAGGCAGAGAATCGAGCGCCTCCAGTCCGAAATGCGACAGGAACGCCTCACTGGTGCCGTAGGTCACCGGCCGACCCGGCGCCTTGCGGCGGCCGCGCAAGCGTATCCAGCCGGTCTCCAAAAGCACGTCGAGCGTGCCCTTCGAGGTCGTCACGCCGCGGATTTCCTCAATTTCAGCGCGCGTGACCGGCTGATGATAGGCAACGATGGCGA
The DNA here is from genome assembly GCA_963730645.1 of uncultured Alphaproteobacteria bacterium. Taxonomy (GTDB): domain Bacteria; phylum Pseudomonadota; class Alphaproteobacteria; order Rhizobiales; family Xanthobacteraceae; genus BOG-931. The sequence goes on from CAVSSN010000002.1 coordinate 903,752, forward strand.
GCGTCTCGATCGCCGCGCGCGACAGCTTCTTGGTGACCACCGCCTCGTGGGTCAGCAGCCAGGCGAGGTCGCTCGCAGTCCGCAGCGTCCATTTGCCGCCAACGTGCACGAGGTTAACGCCACGCGGCGCGTATTCCTGCTGCAACTGGTGCAACAGGGCACGCACGTCGAGCCCGGCCGGTAACCGCTTCGCCAGAATTTTCTCGTCGAGCGGCTCATCCGCCGCGAACAGCAAGGCTTCGAGGATGCGCAGTTCCTCGGCCCGCGGCTCCGGTTTGTTGTCGCCGATGATCACCCGCATTTTGGCCACACCCGACATCGTCTCGGCCTCCTCGTCATTCATTCCCTGGTTCCGCCTCAACGCCCACTGACTGCACGCCGTCCCCTTGCCGCTTGCGGACGTAGATCGGGGCAAATGCCGTATCCTGATGCACTTCCGCGTGCCCCTCGCGCACCATTTCGAGCGTCGCCGCGAAGCTCGAAGCAAACACCGTCGCCGCATGGGCCGGATCGACCACGTAGGCGATCAGGAACTGGTCGAGACGGCTCCACTCCACCGCCTGGCCGATCAGCCGTTCCAGCGCCTCGCGCGCTTCGGCCAACGACCACACCGTGCGCTGTGGCAACCGCACGTGCCCCAGTGCCTGTTTCTGCCGCTGCACCGCATAGGCGGACAGCAGGTCGTAAAGCGTCGCCGACCATTCCGGCGTCTTGATCTCGGCAATCGGCTCCGGCAGCCCGCGATCGAACACGTCACGGCCAAGCTGGGGGCGGTTGAGAAGCTGCTCTGCGACGCCACGGATCGCTTCAAGCCGCCGCAATCGTGCGGCCAGCGCCAGCGCCATATCCTCGGCGCTCATGCCATCGGGCGAATGTTGCTCCGGCAACAGCAGCCGCGATTTGAGGTAGGCGAGCCATGCGGCCATCACCAGATAGTCTGCGGCAAGTTCGAGCCGCAGCTTGCGCGCATGCTCGACGAACGCGAGGTACTGATCGGCCAGCGCCAGGATCGAAATCTTGGCGAGGTCGACCTTCTGCTGGCGCGCCAGGATGAGAAGCAGGTCAAGCGGGCCTTCAAAACCTTCGACGTCGACCATGAGCGCGGGCTCATCGGTGGCGCGCTCCGGAAGCTCAGTTTCGAATTGCATGTCCTCGGGTGTCATGCCGAACCCTGTATCGAGTGCCAAACCGCCGACATCATGGCGGAGAATTCGCTGCGGGCCGCTGCAACGTCGAACGCTGCGGGCTTGCCGCGCGCCGCGAGCGCGGCATCGGCGCGGCGCTGCGCCTCGCCGGACAGGCGCGGAGCCTCCGCCGCTACGGCGCGCATCTCCGCGAGATCGCCGTTGCAATGCAGCGCCACGTCGCAGCCCGCCGCGATGGCCGCGCGCGTGCGCTCGCCCAGCGAGCCGGACAAAGCGCCCATGGACAGGTCGTCGCTCATCAGGAGACCCCGAAAGCCAATCAAATCGCGAATCACATCGCGCACCATTGTGACCGAAGTCGTGGCCGGCGCGATGGGGTCAATTGCCGTGTACACAACGTGCGCCGTCATCGCCATCGGCAGTGTCGCGAGCGGGCGGAAGGCGGCAAAATCGGTGGCATCGAGCGTTTTGCGGTCGGCATTGACGACGGGGAGCTTCTTGTGACTGTCGGCTGTGGCGCGGCCGTGGCCGGGAATGTGCTTGAGCACCGGCAAAACACCGCCGTCGTGCAAGCCGGCGGCGATTGCCGTTGCGATCGCCGCGACTTTATCCGGAGTTGTTCCGTAAGCGCGATCACCGATCACCTGGTCGGAACCGGAGACTGGCACATCGGCGAGCGGCAGGCAGTCGACATCGATGCCCAGCGCGGAAAGATCGGCCGCGATCAATCGTGCGCCGAGTTGCGCCGCCGCAAGGCCGGCGTCACGGTCCTCGTCGTATAGCAGGCCGTAGGCGGCGCCCGGTGGATAGCTCGGCCAATGCGGGGGGCCGAGTCGCTGCACTCGCCCGCCCTCCTGATCGATCAATACCGGCGCGTCGCGGCCGACAACGCCGCGAAATTCCTGGACGAGATGACGCACTGCGTCGGGCGTTCGAATATTGCGCGCAAAAAGGATGAGCCCCCACGGCTGCGCGTCGCGCAGAAATGCGCGCTCATCGTCCGTGAGCGAAGTTCCGGCAACACCTGCGATGAATGCGGACGCGGTCATCGCGGGCCGCTTAGCCCGCGCACGACGCAAGGGTCAAGCGTCCAGCCGTTAATTCCTCTGGATGAGGCAGTTGCCGCCCGCAGCCTTCAGGCTGCTGCACATTCCGGCCGCCTCTTCCATCGACGCGAACGGCCCAACCATGGCGCGATAATAGACGCCCTTGCTGCCGAGGTCAGCGCGGCGGACGACGACGTCGTGTCCGCCGAGTTGGTTGGGAAATTTTGCCTGCAGCGATTTGAACGCCGAATGGGCCTCGGCCTCACTGTGCTGCGAGGAAACCTGGACCGCATAGCCGCCGGCGGTCGCCGATGGCGCGGCCGCGGCGCGCTCTGCCGCAGGCGGCGCCGACGCGCGTGCCAAACTGGTGCGCACGCGGCCATGCGAAGGCGCAGAGACCGCGGGTTCGCTTTGTCCCGCTGTCGGTACGAGCGCCAAGGGCTCATTGCCGGTTTGCGCGGGTGCTGGCGCAGGCGCCGGCGCGATGGCGCGCGTCGCTGCGGAATGGCTCGCGACGCTGCGCGAGGTCGCCGGCGGCAGGCGCTGCGGCCGGCACGGCCGCTCCGGCCTGATCGGGCCTGATGGTGACAGTGCGGATTTTCTTCGGCGCGGCGGTGCTCGGCGGGGTCTCAGGCGCTGTGGCAGCCGGAGCGGCGGGCAACGGCGGCGGCGCGACCGGAGCAGCAGCAGCGGCAACGCCCGTGGGCGCGACCGGTATGGTCGAGATAACGCGCGGGGCCAACGACCTCGTGGGCTCCTTCAATTCGACCGGCTGCTCTTCGCGCGAGACGACCTGTTCGCTCTGTCCGGCGCTGGCGACACGATCGACCGCTTTGCCGGCATCCGCGCTTTGCCCGGACGGAACGACTTTGGTCGGTGTGGCGCTTGCCTTGATGATCGGCGGCAACGAGGGCAGCATGGCTCCGCCAAACATGGCGCGGTAGGCAAAGGCCCCGGCCGTTCCGACGACAGCAAGACCAAGCACGGCCAAGACGACGACGAGGCCACCGCGACGGCGGCGGTTGGGGGCGTCGTCGTAGAATTCATCCGGCTGATAACGGCTCGATGCCGCGTCGTGCTCATCACCGGCTTCGTGGTCATCCTCGTAGCCGTGCCCGGATGGCGGCTCGGGTACGAAGGACGCCGAATGCCTGGTCTGCAACGGGCTACGGTCATCGTCGTCGCGCTGCTCGTCGTGCCCATTGTCATAGCGCCGGTCGTCTAAACGCGGTGCCGTCCCCGGGAACGGACGTTCGGCAGGCTGCTCGTCCTGGTATTGCGGTGCGAGGCGCGAATCCGCGTGCGGCGCTGTGTCATAGCGATCCTGCTCGGCATAGCCGTCGCTGGCCCAGTCGCTTTGGGCCGACAGGCCGTTATCGTAGTGCGGCTCGGCGGGAGCCGGTCTGCCATCGCGATTGAAATCGGCGAAGGGATCATTCTGGCCGATCAGACGGGCAAGCTCGGCGAGTGGATCTTGCGCCGGCTCACGCGCCGGAGCCGCAGAGCCGCGGGCATGTGGATCGCCGCCACGGTACGAACGAAAACTGTTATCAGCCATGGGCTTCGCCCCGGTTCAGGCGTTGACGAACCATCAATGTGCCTTGTCCCTCGACCGCGGCCGCCGCATCACGGCTCCATCGAGCAGTTTTACCGCATCTCGTCTGGCGCGTCGACACCGAGCAGTTCGAGCCCTGAGGCGAGCACGGTGACGACGCCCTGTACCAGCGTAAGGCGGGCCACGGTTACTTGTCGATCATTCTGGATAATGAAGCGTAAATGTGGCGAGGTATTGCCCAGCGTCCAAAGCGCATGAAATTCGCTTGCCAAGTCGTAGAGATAAAACGCAATTCGGTGCGGCTCGTGGGCCAAAGCGGCGGCCTCGACAACGCGCGGAAACTGCGCAATTCGCCGCATCAGGCGAGTTCCGCAGGGTCGGACAGCCGATCGAGGGGGGCTTCGGCCAGATTCGAGGGGTCGCCCAGATTCGCCGGCAGGTCGGGAAACACCTGCCGGGCGTTGCGGAAAACCGACTGGCCGCGGGCGTGGCCGTACTGAACATAGAATACCGGGTTGTCCCGGGTCTGCTCGATGACCTTGGCGAGGTCGAAATCGAGCACGGCGTCGTTCTTGCGATAGAGCATCATGAAGCGCACGGCGTCGCGGCCGACCTCATCGACCACTTCACGCAACGTCACGAACTCCCCTGCCCGCTTCGACATTTTCACCGGCTCGCCGGCGCGCAGGAGCTTCACGAGCTGGACGATCTTGACGTCGAGCTCGGCCGCCGGCGCGTTGCTGGCACGGCCGAGCGCCTTGACCGCCGCCTGCATGCGCTTGATGTAGCCGCCGTGGTCGGCGCCCCAGACATCGATCATGGCGCGGAAGCCACGGTCGAGCTTGGACTTGTGGTAGGCGATGTCGGAGGCGAAGTAGGTGTAGGAGCCGTCCGACTTCTTCAGCGGGCGGTCGACATCGTCTCCGAAATCGGTCGAGCGAAACAGAGTCTGCTCGCGATCCTCATAGTCCTCGACCGGCGCGCCTTTAGGCGGCGGCAACCGACCCTCGTAGACCTCGCCTTGCGCACGCAGGGCCTCAATCGTCTCGGCGACCCGGTCAATTGGTCCGTCAACCAGCGACCGCTCGGAGAAGAACACGTCGTGGCGGACGTTGAGCGCGGCGAGGTCGTTACCGATCTCGACCATCATCAACTCGACCGCGCGTTTGCGCACCAGCGGCAGCCAGTCGCCTTCGGGACGGCCGAGCAGGCTACGCCCGCATTCGGACACCAGCGCCTCGCCGACCGGCTTTAGATAGTCACCCGGGTAAAGGCCGTCCGGAATGGCGCCGATATTTTCCCCCAGCGCCTCGCGGTAGCGCAGGTAGGCCGAGCGCGCGAGCACGTCGACCTGCGCACCGGCGTCGTTGATGTAGTATTCGCGCGTCACCTTGAAGCCGGTGAAGGCGAGAAGACTCGCGAGCGCATCGCCGAACACGGCGCCGCGGCAATGGCCGACATGCATCGGCCCGGTCGGATTGGCCGAAACGTATTCGACGTTGACGGGCTCGCTGCGGCCGATGTCGCTGCGGCCGAAATCGCGGCCGAGGCGGATCGCCGTGCGCAATGCTTCGGTCCAGGCCTCGGGCTTGAGCGTGAGATTGATGAATCCTGCGCCGGCGATGTCGACCTTGGCGACGAGATCGTCGGCGCGAAGCTTTTCGGCAATCGCCTCCGCCAGTTCGCGCGGCTTCTTGCCGGCATCCTTGGCGAGCACCATGGCGGCGTTGGTCGCCATGTCGCCGTGGGATGGATCGCGCGGCGGCTCGACCTGGACGCGCGACTGGTCGATGCCGGCCGGCAACAGGCCGGCCGCGATCAACGCGTCGTTTGCGGCGCGGACGCGGTCAAGGACTTCGGCGAAAATGTGGTTCGCGGCCATTGCAATTCGCGTTTGAGAACAACGTTCAAGCGCGCGGCGCTATCGCAATTCCGGGGTCGAGTCAAAGAGCCGGGCATGTTCGACCAGCGCGAAGCGGTCGGTCATCCCGGCGATGAAATCGGCGATGCGACGCGCGCGGCGTCGCTTCGTCGGCATCGGCCAGGCCGTCCGACCATTCCTCCGGCATGTCGCCAGGATGCGCGCTGTAGCGGGCGAACAGGTCGCGCACCACGCCTTCGGCCTCGGTCATGACCCGCGCGACGCGCGGGTGGCGGTACATGTGCGGCTGCAGAAAGCCTTTGATCGCCTTATCGGTCTTGAGCCATGGCCGGCGAGAAGGCCGCCACGGCCGTGCTCGCGCCACGGACATCGTCGGCCGAGCGCGGGGCCAGCGCCGCGAGCCGCCGGCCGGTCTCGGCAATGACGTCCTCGATCATGCGCGAGATCAGGCGCCGGACAAACTCGTGCACCAGCCGACCGGCATCGAGCCCAGGATGAGCGGCGCGAACGGCGGCGATGATTTCGCCCGGGAACGCGACCGCCGCGATATCGTCGAGGCCGAACAGCTCGGCACGCAGGCCGTCGTCGATGTCGTGGGCATCATAGGCGATGTCATCGGCGACCGAGGCAAGCTGTCCCTCGACGCTGGGGAAGCTCCACAATTGCAGGTCCTGCTCGTCGGCATAGAGCCGGATCGCCTGCGGCACGGGCTGCCGCAACGGCGCACCGGCGCGGTCGATCAGCGGCCCGTTGTGCTTGACCAGCCCTTCGAGCGTCTCCCAGGTCAGATTGAGGCCGTCGAATTCCGGATAGCGGCGTTCGAGCGCGGTAACGACGCGCAACGTCTGCGCGTTGTGATCGAAGCCGCCAAATGCGGAAAGGCAACGGTCGAGCGCGCGCTCGCCGGCATGGCCGAACGGCGGATGGCCGAGGTCGTGGGCGAGCGCCAGCGCCTCGGCGAGGTCTTCGTCGAGCGCGAGCGCGCGGGCCAGCGCGCGGGCGATCTGCGCCACTTCGAGCGTGTGCGTGAGGCGGGTGCGATAATGGTCGCCTTCGTGGAATACGAACACCTGGGTCTTGTGCTTGAGGCGGCGGAAGGCGGTGGCATGGATGATGCGGTCGCAGTCGCGGCGAAAAGCATTGCGGCGGCCCGGCAGGCTCGGGATGCAACCGGCCGCGGCTGTGGGCCGGGTCGGACGCATAGGGCGCGCGGGGGAACGGACCTTCGGTCGCCATAAAGCTGCGCCATGACGCTGCCGGCCGGTCGCGATTGACCTTGCCGGGTCGCGCACTTAACTATCGCTTGCGCCCTCTGGCAATCAATCACGATAAGCCCGAGGGGAGGCTGGAACGATGACAAACATCACGGTGACCGAGCGCGCGGCACGGCAGATCGGCGAAATCCTGCGCGCCGAGCCAGCCGGCACGATGTTGCGGGTCAGCGTCGAGGGCGGCGGCTGTTCCGGCTTCCAGTACCGCTTCGACACCGAGCGCGCCAAGGCCGCCGACGACATGGTCATCGAGCAAGGCGGCGCGACCGTGCTGATCGACCCGGTCTCGGTGAACTACATGGCCGGCTCCGAGATCGACTTCGTCGACGACCTGATCGGCGCGGCGTTCAAGGTCAATAATCCGAAAGCCACCGCCTCGTGCGGCTGCGGCACGAGCTTCGCGCTTTAATCCCGGAAAATCCAATCGCCGATGAGCGGAGCGCCCTACTCGGCGGCCACCGCGTGCGGGCGCTCGTCGGCTGGCTCGGAAACATCCTCGAGTTGCGGCTCGAGCCGGCGCTTGAGCATGCGGTCGATGCGGTCGAGGTAGAGATAGATGACCGGCGTGATGAACAGCGTCAGGAGCTGTGACACGCACAAGCCGCCGACCACCGCGACGCCGAGCGGCTGGCGCAACTCCGAGCCCTCGCCGGAGCCGAGCGCGATCGGCAGTGCGCCGAAGATCGCGGCCATCGTCGTCATCATGATCGGACGGAATCGCAGCAGACAGGCTTCGCGGATAGCCGCCTCCGCGCTCAGCCCGACACGGCGGCGCCCGATGGCAAAATCGACCATCATGATCGCGTTCTTCTTGACGATGCCGACCAGCATCACGATGCCGATCATGGCGATCACCGAAAGGTCCATGCGGAACAGGAGCAGCGTCAGCAGCGCGCCGATACCGGCGGACGGCAGTCCCGAGATGATCGTGATCGGATGGATGAAGCTCTCGTAGAGGATGCCGAGCACAACGTAGGCGGCAAAGATCGCCGCCATGATGAGAATGCCTTGGCCCTTCAGCGATTCCTGGAATACCTGCGCGGTGCCCTGGAACCCGGTCGTGATCGTGGCCGGCAAGTTCTCCTCGCGTTCGAGCTGCTTGACGGCGTCGACCGCCTCGCCGAGTGCATGGCCGGGCGCAAGGTTGAACGAAATCGAGACGGCCGGCTGCTGACCCTGGTGATTGACCAGGAGCGGTCCGACCGAGGTCACCGGTTTGACCACCGCCGAAAGCGGGATCGACTGCCCCGCCGGAATGCCGTTTCCAGTAACCCCCGAGCCGGCGCCAGCCGATCCGCCGACGGTGGCTCCCGTGCCGTTGGTCTTGACGAAGATCTGCGACAGGTTCGACGGATCGGCCCGGAACTCGGGCGCAGCCTCGAGGATGACCTGGTAGTCATTGCTCGGCGTATAGATCGTCGCCACCTGGCGCGTGCCGAAAGCGTCAAACAATTCCTGCCGCACCTGATCGATCGTCACGCCATAGACCGCAGCCTTTTCGCGGTCGACGTCGATCATCACCTGCGGGTTGGCCACATAAAGGTCGGTGGTGACATCGAGCAGGCCGGGGATCTTGGCGATTTTTTCGCGCAGCTCCGGCGCAATACGATAGAGCGCTTCGGTGTCGCTCGATTGCAAGGTGTATTGATACTGGCTCTTCAGGATCTTGCCGCCGACATTGATGTTCTGAATCACCTGAAAGAAAATCGCCATGCCGATGACGTCGCGGGTCTCGCGGCGGAATCGCGCGATCACGCCATCCAGTTCGCCACGCTCCGCCTTCGGCTTGAGCGCGATGAGCATGCGGCCCTGGTTGGTGGTCGGGTTCGGGCCGCCGACGCCGACGGTCGAATTGACGTAGAGCACCGCCGGGTCTTTTTGGATGATCGCGGCCATCTTGCTCTGGCGTTCGACCATCGACGCGAACGAGGTGTCGGTCTTCGCCTCGGTGATGCCCAGCAGATAGCCTGTGTCTTCACGCGGGAAGAAGCCCTTTGGGACGACGATATAGAGCCAAACCGTGCCGAAGATCGTCGCGATGGTGATCACCAGCATGACCGCCCGAATCGCGATCACCTTGTCGAGCGCCCATTCATAGGCATTGCGCAAAGCGAGGAAGCTGCGCTCGAACGCCCGCAGGATAAAAAACTGCTTCTTTTCGTCCTCGTGATGACCGCGCAACACGCGCGCGCACAGCATCGGCGTGAGCGTCAGCGAGACGAAGCCTGACAGCACGATCGCGACCGCGATGGTGACGGCGAATTCGCGGAACACGCGCCCGACGATGCCGCCCATCAGCAGCACCGGAATGAACACGGCGATCAGCGAGAACGTGATCGAAACGATGGTGAAGCCGATCTCGCGCGCGCCTTTGAGCGCCGCCTCGAACGGCCGCATCCCGCCCTCGATGTGACGCACGATGTTTTCGAGCATGACGATAGCGTCGTCGACCACGAATCCGACCGACAGCGTCAGCGCCAGAAGCGTCATGTTGTTGATGGAGAAGCCGAACATGTACATCGCCGCGCAGGTGCCGACGAGCGAAATCGGTACCGCCAGGCCGGGGATGATGGTCGCCGCAGCCGAGCGCAGGAACAGGTAGATCACGAGGATGACGAGACCAAAGGCGATCGCCAGCGTTTCCTGGACGTCGTCGACTGCCTGCCGGATCGAAAGCGACCGGTCCATCAGCGTGGCCATGCGGACCGACGCGGGCACCTGGGCGCGGAATTGCGGCAGTCGCGACTGCACCGCGTCGACGACCTCGACCGTGTTGGCGTCAGGCTGCCGCTGGATCGCCAGCACCACGGCGCGGTCATTGTTGAACCAGCTCGCCACCTTGTCGTTTTCGACGCTGTCGATGACATGCGCGATTTCGTCGAGCTTGACCGGCGCGCCGTTGCGATAGGCCGCGACCACATTGCGGTAACCAGCCGCGTTCCGCAGCGCGCCGGATGCGAGCAAGGTCACGTCGCGCTCGGGTCCCGACAAAGTGCCGACCGGAGTGTTGGAATTCGCCTTGGCGAGGACGGTGCGGATGTCTTCAAGCGAAATGTTGCGCGCGGCAGCCGCGACCGGATTCACTTGAACACGTACCGCAAATTTCTGCGCGCCGTAGACCAGCACCTGGGCAATGCCGGGAAGCTGGGAAATCTGCTGCGCCAGCGTGATCTCGCCGTATTCGTCGACCGTCGAGAGCGGCAACGTCGACGACATCAAGCTGATGTAGAGGATCGGAAAGTCGCCCGGATTGACCTTCCTGAAGAATGGCGGCGTCGTCATCTCGACCGGAAGGCGGCGCGCGGCGACCGCAAGCGCGGTCTGCACATCGAGTGCCGCGCCATCGATATCGCGGTTGAGATCGAACTGAATTGTGATTTGAGTCTGGCCGAGCGTCGACTGCGACGTCATCGACGAGATGCCGGCGATCGTCGAGAACTGCCGCTCGATCGGGCCGGCGACGGACGCCGCCATCGTTTCCGGGCTCGCACCGGGCAGGCTCGCGGTCACCTGGATGGTGGGAAAGTCGACCTTCGGCAGCGCCGCAACTGCGAGCAGGCGATAGCCAAAGATGCCGAAAACGATGATCGACGCCGTAATGAGCGTCGTCATCACCGGCCGTCGAATGCAGGTTTCCGATATTTGCATCTAGGCGCCGGCCTTTTTCTCGCGCACCACGACGCGGGAGTCGTTGGAGAGCAGCAATTGACCGTCAGTCACGACGATTTCGCCGGTCTCCAGCCCGGAAGCAATCACGGTTTCGTTGCCGAAGGCACGCTCGATGGTGACCGCACGCACGGCCGCTTTGCCGTCCTTGACCACGTAGACAAAGCTGCCAGTCTGGCTGAGTTGCACCGCGGCCGTCGGAACGACAAGCGCCTCCTCTTCGCGCAACGTCAGTTGAACGGTCACGAGCGTGCCGGGCCACAGCAATTCCTGCTCGTTCGGCATCGTCGCGCGCACCGTCGCCATGCCGGTCGACGCGTCGACGGTGTTCTCGATCATCGTCACCGCGCCGCCCTCGCGCTTGTCGGTTCCCGGCACGAGCGCCTCGACGGTCGCGGTTTCGGCGCGCAGCGCCTCGCGGATGTCTGCCAGATTGCGCTGGGGAACGGTGAATGAGACGTAGATCGGCTTGGTCTGGATGATGGTTGCAATCGGCGTCAGATCGGCCTGGCGAACGAAATTTCCGACCTTGACGGCGGCCTGGCTGATGCGGCCGGTAATCGGCGCGTGAATCTCGCAATACGTGAACTGGACCTTCAGATTTTCCAGCGAGCCTTCGTCGGCCTTGATGGCGCCGCGAAACATATCTGCCTGGGTCTTGGCGTTATCAAGATTGACGATCGGGGTGGCACTCTTGGAGACAAGCTCGGTATAGCGGCGGATGTCGCGCTCGGCGCCTTCGAGCTGCGCCTTGTCACGCGCAATCTGGCCCTCGGCCTGTCGAAGCTGCGCCTCGATCTGCCGGGCATCGAGCGAGAGCAGAAGATCGCCCTGCTTGACCAACGCGCCGTCAGCGAAGTGAACGGCGGTAATTTCGGTATCGACGCGCGGCTTGACGTTAACGCTGGCGATCGGCGTCACCGAGCCGAGCGCGTCGATGCGCAAGGGCGTCTTCTTCTTGACCACTGTCGCCACTTCGACCGGGATGCCGCGTGGCGCGTTCTGTCCCGGCGCCTGAGCGACCGCGCGCTGTGGGCTCCAATACGGCCGCGTCGCCACCGCGACGCCCGCCAGGGCCAGCACGACTGCCCCTCCAATGACCCACGTCTTCCTAGTCATTCTGAAAATTCAGGCCCGGAACTGCACTTCCCTGAACCGGGCTCCCTTGGACCGTCGGCGGTCGCACCGAGCGCCGCTCCCCTCACTTTAAGCGCGCCTACTACCACATTCCAATAGCTTATGCACGTTTTGCCGCGCCACGATTAACACCGGCCGGCGAACGGAAATCCCGGCTTTGCGGCGGCGCCCGATCTCCGGCATGGTGCCCGCCGAATCGATTGCCCCGCCATGCGCATTGCCACCTGGAACGTCAATTCGATCAAGCAGCGTGTGGACAACGCGCTCGCCTGGCTGGCCGAGCGCCAACCCGACATCGTGTGCCTGCAGGAGACAAAGTGTGTCGACGACGCGTTCCCGCGCGAGCCGTTCGAGGCGCTCGGCTACAACGTGGCCGTGCACGGTCAGAAGACGTTCAACGGCGTCGCACTGCTGTCGAAATTACCGTTCGACGAGGTGACACCTGGCCTGCCCGGCGGCGACGGCGATGACCACGCCCGGTTCATTGAGGCGGTGGTCTCGACCGCACAGGGCGCACTCCGAGTCGCATGCCTCTATTTGCCCAACGGCAATCCGCCGGATACGGACAAATATTCATATAAAATCAAATGGATGAAACGGCTTTCTGCCTATGCACGCGAACGGCTGCCGTTAGAGGAGCCGCTCATCCTGGCGGGCGACTTCAACGTCATTCCGACCGCTGCCGACGTCCATAATCCGCAGGCCTGGCTCAAGGACGCGCTGTTCCTGCCGCAGACGCGCGAGCAGTTCCGGTCGCTCACCAACCTTGGCCTCACCGATGCGCTGCGTTCCGTCAGCGACGATGCAGGCCTTTACACGTTCTGGGATTACCAGGCCGGCTCGTGGCAGAAGAACTGGGGCATCCGCATCGATCACGTGCTTTTGTCCCCACAGGCCGCCGACCGGCTCAGCGGCGCCGGCATCGACCGTCACGTGCGGAGCTGGGAGAAGCCTTCCGACCACGTGCCGGTGTGGGTCGATCTGGCGATCGAGATGAAATGAGCAGGCGCGAGGCAGCGAGCGACGGCGCCGGCGCAATGCAGACAGTCGGCAGGGCGCGCACGCGGTAAACGAGCTACTCCCTACGGCCCTTGAGCCAGGACTCGAGATAAACCAGCGCCATCGCCCGCTCGTCGTCGCTCGCGCGCCGGAAGGCGTTGTCGTAGAGCGGCTTGACCCAGGTCTCTTCAGGACCGGCGCAATCGCGGCCGAGCGTCAGCCACATCAGGCCGCGCGCGGCCTGGCGCGGCACTTCCTCGCCGCGGAACAGCATGTCGCCGAGCAGCGCCTGCGCCTGGCACTGGCCTTTGGTGGCGGCAAGCTGCAGCCAGCGTGCGGCTTGGCGCGGCTCGCGCGCAGCGCCGTTGCCGCCGTCGAGATAGAGACGGCCAAGATAATATTGCGCCTCGGCATCGCCGAAATAGGACGCCGCGTACGCGAACATCTCGCGTGCCCGCGTCGTATTGGCCTTGATGCGCGTGTTGGGGATGCCTTCCAGATAGTAATGGCCAAGCGCGACGAAGGCGTTGGCGACGATACGGCCTTGCAGTGTGCCCGGGCTCTCGTCCGGATGCGAGTTGGCGATCTGGCTGAAATAATTGAAGGCGCGCAGATTGTCCTGCGGAACGCCGTCGCCGTTGGCGTACATACGGCCGAGCTTCCATTGCGCCGCCGGATGGCCCTGATCGGCGGCGTATTCCAGCGAAGTCAGAGTCTTCGCCTTTTCGCCTTCGAGCGAGCGCGACATAGAATGCGACGCATCGGCCGGCGCGGCGACGACCGGCTCCGTGCCTGGCGAGCTCTTGCCGTCGAAAGCCATGGCCGGTCCGAGCGCCAGACCGAGCCCCATCACGCAGCCGTACGCTATGACACTAGATATCCGCATAACACGCCTTCTCAACCGCCCCGCCCGGATGAGTGACGGCACCTTGTCGTGCCGACTGAACCTGCTGGGCGTATTTCCACAAATAGCCTGACGCGAACACTTCCTGCCGTGGCTTCCACGCTTTGCGCCGCTGATCGAGCTCGGCCTTCGTCAACTTGACGTCGAGCGTGCCCTTGTCCGCGTCGATCTCGATGATGTCGCCGTCCTTGAGCAGACCGATCGGGCCGCCGACCGCCGCTTCGGGGCCAACATGGCCGATGCAGAAGCCGCGGGTCGCGCCGGAAAAGCGTCCGTCGGTGATGAGCGCAACCGCGTTGCCCATGCCCTGACCGTAAAGCGCGGCCGTGGTGGCGAGCATCTCGCGCATGCCGGGACCACCCTTGGGCCCCTCGTAACGGATCACCAACACGTCGCCCGCCTTGTACTTCTTGTTCTTCACCGCCTCGAAGCAGGCCTCTTCGCCGTCAAAGCAGCGCGCCGGCCCGGTAAACTTCACGCCCTCCATGCCGGCGACCTTCACGATGGCGCCGTCGGGAGCGAGATTGCCTTTCAGACCGACCACTCCGCCGGTCGCCGAAATCGGCTTGTTGGCCGGGCGAACGACGTCCTGGTCCTTGTTCCACTTCACCCGCTTCAGGTTCTCGGCGATGCTGCGGCCGGTGACGGTCAGACACTCGCCGTGCAAAAAACCATGGTCGAGCATCGTCTTCATCAGAAGCGGAACGCCGCCAGCTTCGAACATATCCTTGGCGACATAACGGCCGCTTGGTTTCAAATCGGCGATATATGGTGTCCTTTTGAAGACTTCGGCGACGTCGAACAGGTCGAACTTGATGCCGCATTCGTGCGCGATCGCCGGCAGATGCAGCGCCGCATTGGTCGAGCCGCCGGAGGCGGAAACGACGGCGGCGGCGTTTTCGAGCGCCTTTTTGGTGACGATATCGCGCGGGCGGATGCCGGCCTTGATAAGATCGAGGATTTGCTCGCCCGCCGTCATGCAGAACTGATCGCGGAATTCATAGGGCGCCGGAGCCCCTGCGGAATACGGCAGGGCAAGTCCGATGGCCTCCGAAACGGTCGCCATGGTGTTGGCGGTAAACTGCGCGCCGCAGGCGCCGGCTGAAGGACAGGCGTGCTGCTCGAGAACTTCGAGATCGGCATCCGACATTTGCCCGACGGAATGCTTGCCGACCGCCTCGAACACGTCCTGGACCGTGACCGGCTGTCCCTTGAATGTCCCCGGCAGGATCGAGCCGCCATAGATGAAGATCGACGGTATGTTGAGCCGGCACATCGCCATCATCATGCCGGGCAGCGACTTGTCGCAGCCGGCAAGCCCGACAAGCGCGTCATAGGCATGGCCGCGCATGGTCAACTCGACGGAATCGGCGATCACCTCGCGCGACGGCAGCGAAGACTTCATGCCCTCGTGGCCCATCGCAAGGCCGTCGGTGACGGTGATGGTGCAGAACTCGCGCGGCGTGCCGCCGGCGGCCGCAACGCCCTTCTTCACCGCCTGCGCCTGGCGCATCAGCGAAATGTTGCAGGGGGCCGCTTCATTCCAGCACGACGCGACGCCGACGAAAGGCTGGTGGATCTGCTCCTTCGTCAGCCCCATGGCATAGTAATAGGAGCGATGCGGCGCGCGCTCGGGGCCTTCGGTGACGTGGCGGCTTGGAAGCCGTGATTTCAAACTCGTCTTGGCGTCCATCGCACTCTTGCGGGCCCCCTCGCCCCTTCGCCTACGCACGAAACACACTTGAAAACGGAAGTGTCGCAACGGCTAGCTTTCAAGCGGCCGATGATCTCGAAGAATCCTATGGCCAAATCGCGGCGCGAGGGACTGCCGCGGGTGGAAACTGTCAAATGTTCTAAATATGTTGCCGGGAAGCCACAGATTAACTATGGGCACTTGCAGTTTTGGCCGTCTGCGGCACGAGCAAACATTGAGATATGATTAAGAAGCTCGGCCGCAAGTTCTTCGCTCGCAGCGTCCATGCGGTTGCGCCCGATCTGATCGGTGTGACGTTGCTGTTCGGCGGTGTCGGCGGCCGGATCGTGGAGGTCGAGGCGTACCACCACACCGATCCCGCAGCCCACAGCTATGGCGGCGAGACCGCCCGCAATGCCGTGATGTTCGGGCCTCCCGGCTATGCGTATGTCTACCGATCCTACGGCATCCATTGGTGCTTGAACTTCGTCTGCGAGCCGAAAGGCTCAGCCGCGGCCGTGCTGATCAGGGCCCTGGAGCCCACAGCCGGACTTGCTGCAATGCGGCGACGGCGCGGTCTCGTTGAGCCGCGCCTGCTGTGCTCCGGCCCCGGCCGGCTGTGTCAGGCGCTTGGCATCAGCCACGACCATAACGGATTTGCGCTCGATCAGGCCCCGTTTGAACTGCGGGCACGCACCAGCGAGCCCGAAGTCGCGGTCGGCTTGCGGATCGGCATCACCAAGGCGGCCGAATATCCGTGGCGCTACGGCCTTAAGGGATCGCGGTTTCTCAGCAGGCCGTTCAAGCCTTAGCCACAAGGCGGAAGGCGGGATCGAAGCCCAATTCGCGGCGTGCTTTGCCGACCCGCACGGCGCTGTCGTCCTCGGCGATGTTGTAAATGCCGGGCTCGCCACGCGTGACCGCCAGCAGCGCGGCGTAAGCGGCGGCGTCGACGTGAAGGCATCCCGGACCTTGTGGCTGCTCGGCCCAGGTGCCGGGGCCGTAGAGCCGGCCGTAGCGCAGCACGACGGCATGCGTCGCCGGCATGCCGAGCACCTCCCGCTCCATGGTTTCGACGGCCTGCGTGGTCACACCCCGCGGGCCATCGAGATCAAGCGGATCGGTCTCCGCATGCGGCTCACCGCCGGCCTTGTAGGCAAACGCGATGCTCTGCACGATGAAGCGGTGCGCCGATGCCGCGAGCGCGGCGACGACAAGGTTATGCGTGCCTTCGATGCGGATGCGGGCATTGCGCAGCGAGGCGGCCGCCATCTGTGTCTCGTTGAATTCGCGCGGCAGGTCCGTCAACTGGTGGATGACGACGTCCGGCCGCGCCTCCATCACCGCACGCTTAAGCGCCGCGGCGTCGAACACGTCGACGATCTCGGGGCGCACGCCAGCCGCTTCGAGGTCGCGCGCGCCCTTCGGCGTACGGGTCGTGCCCGTGACCTCGTGGCCGTCGGCCATCAGCAGCGGCGTCAGCCGCCGCCCGATCGCGCCGCTTGCTCCCGCGAGAAAAATTTTCATGCCGTCCTTCCGTCAGTGATACGCGACAATGAATTCGCATCCTGCCGCGGTCGCGAACGTGCGCGTGACGCGGCCGCTCGCAAGCTCGAACTCGAACACTTCGGCATCGTCATGGCAGCACAGATAGGCATGCTTACCGTCGGGCGCAAAGCCGAAGCCCATGGGCCCTTTTTTGGTCGGGAACCTGGCGATCTCCTTCACGCCGTCGGCAGCATAAATGGCAGCGTGATGATCCTGGTTGGACGACACGACGACGTAGCGATTGTCCGGTGAGACGCGGACCCGTCGCATCTGCGGCTTGGCCGCATTGGCGCCGTCGATCGGCACCGTGCGGAGCACTGCGTGCGTGCGCGCATCGATGACGTAGAATTCGGCGGCCGTCTGCGCGCAGACATATAGCGTCGCGCCATCGGGCGAGATGGCGAGCCCCTCGACCACCTTCGGCAGCTTGATCCTGTCGATCACCGCACGCTTTTCCGCGTCGATGACGACGACATAGTCCTGCTTGACCGAGACGAACACCTTGCCGGTGGCGTGGCTGACCGCGACCCAATGGGCCGTGGCGCCGACATCGATCGGCTGCACTTTTTCGGTGACGGGATCGATCACCAGCACGGCGTTGCCGAGTTCGCCCGACGACCACAGCATGCCGGAGTTGTCCATCATCACGCCGTGCGGCGCGTAGACGGCGCCGAGATCGATGACGCGCGTAAGCGCTCGCGACGGCAGATCGATGACGACGATGCGGCGGTCTGGATTGACGCGCCTGGCGAAAATGCCGTCGCCATAGACCGAGCCATAGGCGGTGCGGCCGTCAGGCGAGAGCGCCAGCTCGTGGGTCGAGCCCGGCATGTCGATGGTCGACGACAAAGTCAGCGTCTCGGCGTCGAGAAAATGCACCTTGTGCGCGGTCTTCGCCGTGACGATCAGGTTCGGGCCGCCGGGACGGTTGTTGAGGTCGATCATCCGCGCCTCACGACACAGCGTCGCGCAACTGCGCCGTGTCGTAGAATTCATAGAACTCGACCGCCTTGCCGTCGGCGAAGCGCCACGAATCCGCCTTCGGCGTCGACACCACCTTGCCATTGCGCTTGAAGCGCCATGAGCAGCGCCCAAGCATCACCACGCGGTCGCCCTGCGCGACGAAGTGCTCGGGCACGTACTCGATCATGTCCCAGTCGTTCCTGAGGCCGGCGAAGTACTGCACCAACTCGTCGCGGCTCTGGTAGGCGGTCAGATAGGCTGCGCCATTGCCCTGTAAAAGCGAGCCGAATTTCATCTTTTCGGCGCAGATCGACATCCAGTGATCGGAGCTCGCGCCCTTGCTGTCGGCCCACCGGGCATAGGCGTCCTTGAGCATCGTCACATTTTGCGCTTCGTCGGACATGGCTGGCCCCCCGCGGCAAATTGCGTTCGACGTATAGTTGTACGGCTGGCGGAAATGCGCAACCGCGCTAGGCCGAAGCCTTGAGCCGCTCCAGCGCCTCGGCGATCTTGGCCTTGCGGGCCTGCGCTTCCTCGCGCTTTTCCTTCTCGCCTTCGACCACCTCTTCGGGCGCGCGCGCGACGAAGTCGGCATTGCCGAGCTTCTGGTCGACGCGGGCGATGTCGGCGTCGCATTTCGCCATTTCCTTCATCAACCGTGCGCGCTCGGCGGCAAGATCGATCACACCCTTGAGCGGCAGCGCTGCGACTTCGCCGCGCACGACGAGCTGCACCGCGCCCTGCGGCGCAACGTCGGCAAAGGAAATGTCGGCGACCCGCGCGAGACGCTGCACGAATTCCGCCCAGCGGCCAGCCCGCGCCTTTGTCTCGGCCGACGCACCGGCGAGCACCAGCGGAAGCATGGTCGCGGGCGCAATGTTCATCTCGGCGCGCACCGAGCGGATTGCATTGACGAGGTCGACCACCCAGCCGATTTCGGCCTCGGCCGTCGCGTCGTCGAGGCCGTCATGCATCGGCCACGCATCGAGCGCGAGCATGTGGTGACGCTTCGGCCCCTGCTCTGCCGTGACGCGCCACAATTCCTCTGTGATGAACGGCATGAACGGGTGGAGCAGCTTCAGGATTTCATCGAGCGCCCACGCGGCGGCGGCGCGTGTTTCCGTTTTGGCGGCGCTGTCGGGGCCGAGCAGCACCGGCTTGATCAGCTCGAGATACCAGTCGCAGTACACGTTCCAGACGAAACGGTAGATCGCCGCGGCAGCGTCATTGAACTTATAGGCTTCGATCGCCGCCGTGACGTCCCTCCCCGCCTTGGCGGTCTCGTGGACGATCCAGCGGTTGAGCGTTTCCTTGGCATGGTGCGCACTGAAGTCCGCATTGTGCGCGCAACCGTTGATCTCGGCGAAGCGTGCGGCGTTCCAGAGCTTGGTCGCGAAATTGCGATAGCCCTCGACGCGCTGCGCGGAGAGCTTGATGTCACGCCCCTGCGCCGCCATCGCCGCAAGCGTGAAGCGCAGCGCGTCTGCGCCATATTCGTCGATCACTTCCAGCGGATCGATGACGTTGCCTTTCGACTTCGACATCTTGGCGCCGGAGGCGTCGCGCACCAGTGCGTGGATATAGACCGTGCCGAAGGGAACATGGCCCATGCAATGCAGGCCCATCATCATCATGCGTGCGACCCAGAAGAAGATGATGTCGAAGCCGGTGACGAGCGCGCTGGTCGGATAGAAGCGCGCGAGCTCGACGGTCTTGTCCGGCCAGCCGAGCGTCGAGAACGGCCACAGCGCCGAGGAGAACCAGGTGTCGAGCACGTCCTCGTCGCGCTTGAGAAATTCGTTGGCGAAGCGCGAGCGCCGCTCTGGATCGGCGGCAATATCGTGGCCGTCCTGAACGGTTATTTCTTCGATGTCGGTGTAGTGGGCGAGCGCATCGGCGACCGCTTCGTCTTCGGTCTCGGCGACGAAGATCTTTCCGTCCGGCCCATACCACGCCGGAATCTGGTGACCCCACCAGATCTGGCGCGAAATGCACCACGGCTGAATGTTCTCCATCCAGTTGAAGAACGTCGCCTCCCATTGCGGCGGCACGAACGCGGTCTTGCGCTCGCGCACCGCTTCGATTGCGGGCTCGGCCAGCGTTTCGGCGTCGACGTACCATTGATCGGTGAGGTAAGGTTCGAGTACGGCGCCGGAACGATCGCCGTGCGGCACGACGTGCGTCGTCGGTTCGATCTTGTCGATGAGCCCGTTCTCTTCCAGCCGCTCGACAATTCTCTTGCGCGCCGCGAAGCGATCGAAGCCGTGCAAGGCGAGCGTCGCGGCAAGGTCGGGCGATGGCGGCACGCCATCGAGAAACGCGGCATTGTCCTTGAGGTCGAGTTGCCCTTCGACGTCGAGGATGTTGACGAGCGGCAGCTCATGGCGGCGGCCGACCTCGAAATCGTTGAAATCGTGCGCCGGCGTGATCTTCACCGCGCCGGTGCCCTTTTCCGGATCGGCATAGTCGTCGCCGACGATCGGAATGCGCCGGCCGACAAGCGGCAGGATGGCAGTCTTGCCGATCAGGTGATTGAGCCGCTCGTTCTCCGGATGCACCGCGACAGCGGTGTCGCCGAGCATGGTCTCAGGCCGCGTCGTCGCCACGACGATGAATTCGTCGCTGCCCTCGATCGGGTACTTGATGTGCCAGAGGCTGCCTTTGGTCTCGACCTGCAGCACTTCGAGGTCGGAGATCGCGGTCTTGAGCTTCGGGTCCCAATTGACGAGACGCTTGTCCTTATAGATGAGGCCTTCGCGGTAAAGCGCGACGAACACCTTGAGCACCGCGCGCGAAAGCCCCTCGTCCATGGTGAAGCGCTCGCGCGACCAGTCGCATGAGGCGCCGAGCCGCTTCAACTGGCCGATAATGGTGCCGCCGGACTCCGCCTTCCATTCCCACACCTTCTGGATGAAGGCTTCGCGGCCAAGCTCGCGGCTGCCGGGCTGCTGGCGCTCCATCAACTGGCGCTCGACCACGGCCTGCGTCGCGATGCCGGCGTGGTCGGTGCCGGGCTGCCACAGCACGTCCTTGCCGCGCATGCGCTCGAACCGGCACAGCACGTCCTGCAGCGTGTTGTTTAATGCATGGCCCATATGCAGCGAGCCGGTGACGTTGGGCGGCGGAATGACGATGCAATAAGGTGCCGCCTTGGCGCGTTCGGGCCGGCCGGCGCGAAAGGCGCCCGCTTGTTCCCAGGCCGCATAGATGCGGCCCTCGACCGCGGAGGGCTGATAGGTCTTATCAATCATTGTTGTTTCGCCGATGCGACATTGCGCGCTAGAAACCTCGCGACGCGCGCAGTGTCAACGCCGCCCCGGCGCTCAGACCTCCCATAACCTCGAAATCAGACGTGCTCGCACCTTCATCCCCGCCCATTACGCCACACAAGACGCCGACGCGGTCGATCATCCTGCTCGCGGTCGCAGGCTTCGCCAGCCAGGCCCAGGTCCGCGTCACCAATTCGCTGCTCCCGCAGATCGCGGCCGATTTCAACACCACGGTCGGCGCTGCCGCCATCGTGGTCACGGCCTATGCTCTCGCCCACGGCTCGGTTCAGCTCGTGATCGGGCCGGTCGGCGACCGGTTCGGGAAGTACCGCACGGTGGCCGCGATGTGCGCGATCGCGGCCGTGCTGGTGATGATCTGCGGCACCGTTTCGACGCTGCCGGCGCTGGCGCTCGCCCGGCTCGCGACCGGCGCCGCGGCTGGCTGGGTCATTCCGATCTCGATGGCCTATGTCGGCGACGTCACGCCGTACAATCAGCGCCAGACCATATTGGCCCGCTACTTGACGGGCCAGATCATCGGCCAACTGTTCGGGCAGGCCGCAGGCGGCATCCTTGGCGACCTGATCGGCTGGCGCAACGTGTTCTTCGTGCTGTCGGGCATGTTTACCGTCGCGACCGCGGGACTGCTGTTCGAGCTCTTCACCAATCCGCAAACCCGCACACACGGTCACGCCGACCAGTCCTCGCGCGGTGGCTTCGTCGCCGACTATGCCGCCGTGCTGTCGAACCCGTGGGCGCGTATGCTGCTCATCGTCTCCTTTTTCGAGAGTTCGACGATGTGGGGCGCGTTCGCCTACATCGGCGCCGATCTGCGGCTGCGCTTCGGCATCAGCTTTACGCTGGTCGGCCTCACCGTCGCGTGCTTCGGCATTGGCGGCCTGACTTATGCCGCGACGGTCAAAGCCCTCGTGGGCCGGCTCGGCCAGACCGGGCTCACCATCTGCGGAGGCCTCATACTCGGCGCCGCTTATGTCGAGCTGGCGATCGGTCCGGCATGGTGGCTTGCTCCGATCGCGGTGGTCTGCATCGGCCTCGGCTTCTACATGTTTCACAACACGCTGCAGACCAACGCCACGCAGATGACTCCGGAGGCACGCGGCACCGCGGTCGCGATCTTCTCATCGGCGCTTTATATTGGACAGACTGCGGGCGTCGCGACCGGCGGCCTCGTGATCGATCGGTTTGGCGCGATACCGCTGTTTCTCGGTAGCGCAATCGCGCTGCCGGCGCTGGCGATCTGGTTCGCGCACGAACTCAGGCGTCATCGTTCGGTCGCGCCCTAAGACGAACCGAGTGGACTGCGCGCTAGTGAACGTCGACGTTCCAGTGCACCGTGAACTTTCCGGTGTCATTTCCGTCCCGGTAGTTAACCTCGATCGCGAAGTCATCCTTGCCGGAAAATTCTTTGGCGGGCTGATAGGCAAAGGTCGTGCCGTTGAGCCCGGCGATGCCGTGCTTGGCACGCTGCACAAGACGGTGGCTGAGGAATTGGACCACCATACCATTGCTCGGTCGGTAGACGCGGTCACAGGTCTCGCCGCGCGCCATGCTCATTGTGCCCTCGTAGCGGCAGCCGTTGCAGAAATGCGGAACGCCCGGATTGAAGCCCGGGCTGATGCAATTAGCGTACGCGCTCGCGACCGGCAGCAAGAATAGTCCCAGCGCGAGTATGCATGTCGATCCGAAAGGCTTGTTCGTGCTCATGGTGGCGGCGGCCTTTCGGGGCGAAGGGGACAGGAAGAATTTATGCGTACGTGGCCCCAAGGTCGGCGCTCGTCGCGTCAATTCGAACCGACCGGCGAGCACGACCGATGCCCGCCGCGTCAGGCGCTATTGCGCCCGCGCGAGACGCGCTCGATTTCGGCGCGGACCAACCGTTCCACCATGCCGGGCAGATTGTCGTCGAGCCAGGTCTTGAGCATGGGCCGCAGCATCTCGCGCACCAGGTCTTCGATGGTACGGGAGCTGTGCGTCAGCACCGTGCTCGCGAGCGCGCCGAAAGCGGAATCGACCGCAGCGCTCGCCGAAGTCGAAAGCAGATCGCGCTGCTGCTCCTGCCTGTCGGCCGTGGGGAGGGTAAATTCCTCAGAGTGCGCTTTGACTGGCGCCGGCGCAGCCGCTGTCGGCTCATCGTCAAAGATCACGTCGGATTGCGCATTGATGGTACGAAAGCCCGAAACCGGAGCTGGCGCGGGTTCGGGCGGTACGGCAGCCATTGATTCGGTCAAATCAAGAATATCCGACCCCGCTCCGTCGTCGATTTCGCCGTGACCTGGATCGACCTCGGGCGCTGCAAGTGCCGGCTCGAATATGGGCTCGTGCTGCACCCGTTCCGGAGCACGCGGCGGGGCTGCCGCGGGGCGAACTGGCGGCGGCGGCGTGCGCGGTGTAGGCGCTGCCGGCCGCGGCGCGGGCGCGTTCGCCATTTCCGGCGGACGAACCTGAGTCTTGGTGGCGTCATCGTCGGCGATGATGCGACGGATGGAGGCGAGAATTTCCTCCATCGATGGTTCTTGCGATTTCGCCGGCTGCGTCATCCCCGCATCCTTGCTTCGGCTCCACCAGAATCGGCGACAGCCAGCCGACCGAGCCGGGCGCAACCGAATCGAATCATTCAAGCAAAATCACGCAACCCCGATAGCAAGTATGGCATTTCGAAAGTCGAACGCAAGCATAGACTTGCGCAACGGCGGATCGCAACGGTTACGGCGAAAAGTTGGCTACCTGCCGTCGGGCGTCCGCACGCCAATCCAGGTGTCGCGCACTTGCTGATAGTGCACCTGCGGATCGTAGATCGTCACGTTGAGCCCGAGCACCGGCATCGCCAGCCGGCCGACGGCCGCCAGCAGTGAATATGACGCGACCACGCGATCGTGCTGCGCCGTCACCAGCGCAACGCGCGCGTTGACAAGCTCCTGCTGCGCGTTGAGCACGTCGAGGGTGGTGCGCTGGCCGACGCGCGCCTCTTCGCGCACCCCGTTGAGCGCAATCTCGGCCGCGTTGACCTGAGCGGTGGTCGCCTCGATCTGGGCCTTGCCGGCCTCCAATTGACCCCAGCTCTGCACCACCGTGGCGCGCGCCTGGTCGCGGTTGGTGTCGAGGTCGATGCGCTTCTGACCCAGCGTCTCCTTGTTCTGGCGGATCGTCGAGTATTCGGCGCCGCCCTGAAAGATCGGTACGGTGACCTGGCCGACGATGGCGAGCGCCGTCTGCTTGTTGGTCGTCAGCGCCGGGTCCCAGTTCTTTGCCGCGCTTCCGGTCAGCGTCACGTTGGGATAAAGCGCTCCCTCGCTGACCTTGACCCCGAGCTCGGCGATGTCGACGCCATACATGGCGGCGGAGACCGAGGGGCTTTCCTTCTGACCTTGCGCGACGGCGGCCGCGAGATTGCGCGGCGACAACCGATCGACCGGCGTTCCGGGCGCGAGCTTGCCCGGGTCGACGCCGATGATGCGCCGATAATTGGCGCGCGAGGTGACGTAGTTCGACTCTGCGCCGAGCAACGCCGAGCGGCCCGCGGCAAGCCGCGATTCCGCCTGCGCGACGTCGGTGCGGGTCACTTCGCCGACGTTGAATCGGTCGCGCGTCTGCTTCAACTGCTCGGTCAGCACCTCGACGTTTCGCCGGTTGAGATCGAGGATGGCGGAGTCGCGCAACAGATTCATGTAGGCCGTCGCCGCGTCGAGCAGCACCTGCTGTTCGGTCACGCGCAATGTCTCGCGCGCGCCCATCACCTGGCTTTCGGCCTGGCGCGTACGATTGTCGGTCTGAAACCCGTTGAAGATCGTCTGGGTCGCAGTCGCGCCGACGCCGCGCGATCTGAACGGACCGGCGATGCTGCTGTAGGTGACGGTGTTCGGAAACACAGTCTGGTTGACCGTATGCGACAATGTGTCGGTGTACTGGTACCCGGCACTCGCAGTCGCGCTCAGCTTCGGCCGGTAGCCCGAGAGCGCCTGCGGAACGTTTTCGTCGGTCGCCCGCAATGCCGCGCGCTGCGAATTGAGCGACGGATTATTCTGATAGGCCTGCACCAGCGCCCACTCGAGCGTATCGGCCGCAGCGATTTGTGGCGCAATGCAAACAGCCGCGGCGACAACGAGCATCGCTCGCCCCGCAACCCAGCCACTCGGTCGTCGTCCCCCACTCACCCGTGGCATTCACTTTGCTCCGCCACACGCCTACCCACGCAGACCGTTGCCCTGACGCAACGGACCGACGTCTTGGTTAAACCAAGCCAATCATTAACCTTATTCGGCCCCTCAGCAGGGGGGAACCCCCGTCGTTGGGCGCCGGTGCAAATAACTGGGCATTGCCGCTTTCGGGCCACAGGTCCTGACCCACGCCGGCACAAGCCGGCTGCAAGGCGAGAACAAACCTAGAAAACGAAGGATAGGGGAGCCACAAATCCGGGCACAACGGGCGCGGCGGCATCAAAGATCGGGCGGCCGCTGACGCCGCCTTCGACCATACGGTAGACCATGGCCTTGCCAGGCCGGGTGCGGCCGAGAACACAAACCAGGCGTCCATCTGGCTTGAGCTGGCGGCCAAGCTGTTCGGGCGCGATTTCGGTTGCACCTTCGAGCAAAATAGCGTCGTA
This sequence comes from uncultured Alphaproteobacteria bacterium, assembly GCA_963730645.1. Classification (GTDB taxonomy): domain Bacteria; phylum Pseudomonadota; class Alphaproteobacteria; order Rhizobiales; family Xanthobacteraceae; genus BOG-931. The sequence continues at coordinate 929,451 of CAVSSN010000002.1, forward strand.
GGGCTCGGATTGCGGCCATCCTGCTGGCAGCGCGCCGGTCTTGACCGCGACATTGGTGGCCCCGACTGCGGCGAGGTTGCTTGCCGCCCAGTCCGTCAAGGCCGGATCCTGATCGAGCGCGACGACCGAGCCAGCAAGGCGGCCGAGCACGGCCGCACCGTAGCCGCTGGTACAACCGACGACGAGCACGTGATCGCCGTCACGGATGCCCATGGCCTGAATAAGCTTGGCAAGGACCATCGGCTTGAGCAGCGCCCTGCCCGGCGCCACCGGCACATCGCGATCGAGATAGGCCACGTCGACATGCGCGGGTGGGACGAAACGCTCGCGCGGCACGTCCAGCATCGCCCCGATCAACGCGAGATCGGTAACGTCGGCGGTGCGCACCTGGCTATCCACCATCGTGCGGCGGGCCGCGGTCATGTCGATCATGTCGTGCATTCCCGCATCGAGGAACTTCTCCTGCTTCCGGCCTGCATCCAAGACGTACTCAGGAACAGGAATTGTTGTGCGGTATGGTCCGCCAAAACGCAAGCGGCGCTCGCCGGCGTCCGCGGCGCCGGTTGCCCGCCCGCAATCGCTGCTTTATATAGCGGGACCTTGCGGATATCGGCCGCCTCGGCGCGATCCGCATGCCTCCATCGGCCACGTGGCGGAGTGGTTACGCAACGGTCTGCAAAACCGTGTACCCCGGTTCAATTCCGGGCGTGGCCTCCACCATCCCGCGCGTTCCGGCCAGTGGCGACGCTGATGCGGCTTTCAAATGTGCCGGGCCTTTGTTATACGCGGCACGATTTGCAGTGAGCGCCGCACCTTGTTCCCCGGTAGCTCAGTGGTAGAGCAACCGGCTGTTAACCGGTTGGTCGCTGGTTCGAAATCCGGCCCGGGGAGCCACCTATTTTGCGCGTCATTCAATAGCCCACTCCGCGTTGCGAAGCTAAGACGCGTCATCCCACCGAGTCCGTCATTAAGTCCGGTGGGCGCGAAAGCACTTCCGTACCAGCCACGGAACGGAAGTCTCCGAGATGACACATGTTCGAAATCGGCGGATCGTGCTTTAAGCCACAAACTTTCCATGGGCTAACCGGCACGATCGAAGCTCATTCCGGGCAAAGCGGTTTCGATATTCCGCTGGTGTCATGCCGGTATGGCGCTTGAACAAATCTGCCTGAGAGAACGCGATGTCCTCGTAGCCGATTTCGAACAGACGATCTGAATGGACGAGGCGCATGAAAGCACGAGACGCCAGGATCTAGCAATTCCTTGGCCGCCGACACCCGCAGCGTTTGAATGTAGCCGGCACGCGGCCAGTCGCGGCCTTGAAGCGGCGGATGAACATTGCGCGGGCCCATGCCGATGCGGTCAGCGAGACTATCGATCGACACATCGCGATCGAAGTTATGCTGCAGATATTCCTCCGTCTGTCTGATCTTGTCGTCGGAATGCGGACGCGACAATGCCACCACCGAATATCCGGACTGTCGGCCTCGCGGCATGCTGAGCAGCAAGGATTTGGCGCGCGGATTCCGGCGCGAATCTCTCAACAGGCGAGCAAGGCCGCTGCCATCGGCTCCGATTCGCTGCGATGGATGCGCAAGTCCAAGTAATAGGGTTCGACTCTTGCCTTCATAGCGCGCATGGTGGCGACGATCGAAAGCGCCAACGCAAGACGTCCTGGCCTTCAATACAAATTCACAACCGGAGCCATCCGGGTGTCCACCTCAACAGGGTGCCAAAATGACCGTCCTCACCGACGTACGTATTCGCCCTGCTTATGGTGTGCGCCCTGGGAGGAGTGATCGTCGCCGTCATGGTGTGGTGAGCGCCGGAATTCTGCCGCCAGACGATCGGCGAATGGAAGTCAAGCCATATCCCGAGCCATGAGCTAGATTCAGCGATCCGAAACGAAATCGGAATGTGGTTCGAAGAATATCGGGGATCGGCACTGCCACTCCGATTGCAATCACCGCACGACCGGTCCATCGTGGAAAATCGAACCTCGGGTGATCGCATGTCTGTACCACCGCTCGGCTTTTTTGATGCCAAATTTTCCGGCACCAGCCAAAACATCCGGATATCGAGCCTCCACGAGGCTCAGGTATTTGCTCGCAGATGGGTGATTAGGGACAAAGATCCTGCCCTGAAGGCGCTTCTTCGGCACATGGAAAAGGCCAACAGTTCCGCCACGGCAGACAGCGCAATCCAACAATTGAAGCAAGCGCTGGCGTCGAGGGGAATGTTGGTCACGGCAAATCCGCAAGCGAACGCATTGACGTAGCGCCCAGGCTCATGCGCGGCATGAGCTGATTGCCAACTCATCACGACGCGGCAGCAACAGTCTGCGCCACCGCCTGCTTATCGGTTTGCCTCTCGCACGCCCAAAAACCACCGCGACGGGGCAGTTTTGCTTCGTCAATGCTCAAGAGCAAATGTTTGCGATCTTGCGTTGTTGGGGTATTGCCGGCAGTGCGTGTCCAAGCTTTTCGAAATATTTCGCGTCGCTCGGCTGGTATTATTGCGGTCAGAACATATCTATACGTGGTCGTTTGAATGCCCCTCATTCCGATGATGTTTTAATCCCGTTTTGGCTATATTCAGGGTGCACCGTGAGGCCCAGCGATGACTGAATTTGATTACAATGCCGCGGCGGAATTGTTTCCGACGCGAAAGCGAAACTTCAACCGTCAGCCGGTAGGGTACAAACGGTTTACGCAAGCCGCAGACGCCATTCGTTTCGCAATCGAAGACCTTCCCCCGCAACTTCTTGTCGGCGCCTTTCTCGAAGTCGACGAACAGAGATACGACAGCGACAGAATCCGCACGTTGTACGAAAGCGCCGCATATCCGTTGGCTCGACGCGCCGCGCCGTCGAACCAATAACGACCAGTCTATTCCTCCTGTCATTTTTGCATCGGGAATCCCTGTCCCGACGGCTACGCGGCGAAATCGGATTTCGACGGCGGCTATCTGGAACCTGCCATGGACTTCGCGAAGCAAGCGGAAGCCGCCGGCGCGTAGGGCGAGAATGTCCGTGACCCCCAACAGGTCGGCCCTGCCTTGAAGCGCGGGCTTGCCCAGACACGCGCCAGCAAACCGGCGGTGATTTCAGTCTGGTTCCCGCGCCTTCTCCACAAGGACTAGCGCCGCACGGACGTTGACACCCTTGCCCAAGGCCGACACGCTGGCGTGGCAATTGAATGAAACTGGTGAGACGAGGCATGTGCCTACGCAGAGCGCGGTCCGCTTGCGCGACACTCATCTCCACGATCGTATTCATGAGCACGGCGCCCGGCGGCGCTGGCGCGCAGGATATCCTCGTCAGCCGCGCGCCCAACCGGGAACAAATCATCCTCGATGGCGCCCGCAAGGAAGGGCAAGTCGTTCTTTATTCCGCGGCGATCGTCAATCAGGCGCTGCGGCCGCTCGCCGAGGCCTTCATGAAGACGTATCCCTTCGTGAAGATGACGTTCTGGCGCGGCGACACCGAGGAGATCATCGCCAAGCTCTCCGCCGAAGCGCGCGCGAACAACATCGTTGCCGATGTCGTCGAGGGCACCGGCGTCGGCGAACTCGCCGTCCAGGCCGGCCTGACGCAGCCCTACTACTCGCCCATGATCGAGGCCATGCCCGAGCGCTACCGCGATCCGCGCAGCCAGTGGACCAGCACGCGGCTGAGCTATTTCAGCATTGCGTACAACACCAAGCTGGTGCCGGCCGATCAGGTGCCGAAGAGCTATGACGATCTGCTCGATCCGCGCTGGCGCGGCAAGCTCGCCTGGCGCGTCGGAACCGCGAGCGGCACGCCGCTGTTCATCACCACCATTCGGCTGTCGCGCGGCGAGGACAAGGCCGCCGACTATTTCCACAAGCTCGCCGCACAGAAGATGATCAACTTCGGTTCGGGCAGCGCGCGTACGCTGGTCGATCGCGTCATTGCCGGGGAATTCCCGATTGCGGTGAATATTTTTGCGCACCATCCGCAGATCAGCAAGGCGAAGGGCGCCCCTGTCGAATCCCAGCTCATGGACCCGGTACCGAGTTCGGCCGGCACGATGGTCATTCCGAAAGGCGTGCGCCATCCGCACGCAGCGCTGCTCCTGGCGGACTTCGTTTTATCCAAAGAAGGGCAGCAAATTCTCGCCAAAGCCGACTACTTTCCCTCCCGCTCGGATGTTGCACCAAAGGAGGCGCTGGCGTCCGTGATTCCAGCGCGCGCCCATGTGCCGGAGCTGTTTCTGAGCCCGGATCGGCTCAACCAATATACTGAAAGCTCACAAAAGATATTTGAAGAGCTGTTCCAGTGAATGGATCGGCGCCGTGGATTCGGTGGCGGGAGCTGACACGTGACGTTTTCCTCCGAAAGCCGCCCAAGCGCTGCTGCCGTTCCATTTCTCGCGGCGCTTCCGCGCTTGCGCACGATCTCGCCGCTCGTCGTCGCACTCGCCGCAATTCTCCTTGTTCTCATCATTCCGCCGGCACTGTTCCTGCTCAACATCAGCCTGCATGAGACGCGCCCCGATGGCTCGCTCGGCGGATTGACGCTGCGATTTTACCGGGGACTTTTTTCGGAGCGCCTGTTTCTCGCGAGCCTTCGCAATACCCTGATCTACGCATTCGGCTCTGCCGTGATCGCCATCATGATCGGCACAGTGCAGGCGCTGATCGTGGAGCGGACCAATACGCCCGGCCGCCAACTCGCATTCTTCGGCGCAATCATCTCGCTTGGCGTGCCGCATATTCTCTATGTCGTCGCCTGGCTGCTGCTGCTTGGCCGCTCGGGGCCGGTCAACGATGCGATCCTTTATGTCACGCAGCACGCGCAGGCGTTTGACGTCTACTCGATGTGGGGCATGGCGCTGATCGAGGGCGTCGGCTTCGTCCCGCTCACCTTTCTGCTGATGTCGGCGGTGTTGCGCTCGATGGATGCTTCGTTCGAGGAGGCCGCCATCATGGCGGGCGCAAGCCCGCTGCGCGCGTTCTGGCGCGTCACGCTTCGCATGGGGATTCCGGCGCTATGCGCGTTGACGCTGTTGCTTTTCGTGCGGTCGTTCGAATCCTTCGAAGTGCCGGCCTTGGTCGGACTCGCCGGCAACATCAATGTGCTGACGACGACGATCTATCAGAGCGTTCACCGCACCGGCATGCCCAGCTACGGCGAGGCGGGCGCCTATTCGATCTGCCTCGTCGCCATCGTGACCCTGTTGCTGATCTGGCAGAACCGGCTGTCGCGCCATGCGCACAAGTATCAGACCATCACCGGGAAAGGTTTCCGGCCCCGTATCGTCGATCTGCGGCGATGGCGTCATCTGAGCGCTGCGGTGCTGGTCATCCTCTTTCTCGTCGTGACAGTCATTCCGGTTGCGATGCTGGTCTTCACTTCGTTGCAGCCGTTCTACGACGGCGTCAATTTCGGCGCCCTGGGCCGGATGTCGCTGGATAATTATTGGGTGCTGCTCGGCCCGGGCTCGTTCCGCGATTCGATCGTGAACACGCTCATCCTCGGCGCCTCGACCGCGACCATCGTGGTGCCCTTCACCGCGCTGTGCGCCTGGCTCATCGTGCGGCGCGTACCGGGCGCGGCGATCCTCGACCACCTCGCGACGCTGCCGCTGGTTTTCCCGGCCATCATCCTCAGCGTGGCCTTTCTGTACGTGTTCGTGAACATGCCGCTGCCGCTCTACGGCACGCTCATTTCCGTCATCATCGCGTCCGTGGTGCGCTATCTGGCCTACGGCATGCGGTACGCGTTCACCGGCGCATTGCAAATCCATCCCGATCTGGAAGCGGCGGCGACGATTTCCGGTGCGGCGCGCGCGGCGCTGTTCCGGCGCATCGTGGTACCGCTCCTGGCAGCCACGCTGGTCAGCTCATGGCTGGTGGTGTTCCTGCTGTCGGTCCAGGCGGTGTCGCTGCCGCTGTTGCTGGTCGGCCCTGGCTCCGAGGTCATGGCGGTCACGCTGTTCGAACTCTGGCAGAATGGCCAGGTCACCGAGCTTGCGTCGATGGGCGTCGTCTGGATCGCCTTGATGACGGTCGTCAGCACGCTGTTCCACCTGCTCACCCGACATCGTCAAATCGCGGTCTGAAGGGCGGCGGCGTGGTATTGTTCCAAGGGGCGGCGTAGGCATAACCTGAGTTCGATCAGCCGAGGCCGCATATGGCAAAGAACCGCGACGAGACCCGGATCTACAACAAGAACAAGTTCAAGCTCGGGCTGTTCGGGATGAACTGCCTGGGCGGGCTCAGCCTGACCAAGGCGCCCGAGCGCTGGGACGCCTCCTGGGACAACAACGTCAAGGCGGCGAAGCTCGCCGACGAGGCCGGCCTCGAGTTCCTGCTGCCGATCGGGCGCTGGCACGGCTACCAGGGCGAGAGCGACACGCAGGGCACGACATTCGAGACGCTGGCGTGGGCCTGCGGGCTGCTGGCCTCAACGCAGGACATCACGACGTTCGGCACGCTGCATGTCGCGTTCGTCAATCCGGTGTTTGCCGCCAAGCAGATGGTGACCGCCGATCACATCGGCCACGGGCGCTTCGGGCTCAACGTCGTCTCGGGGTGGAACCCGATCGAGTTCGGCATGATGGGCGTTGCGCTCGGCGATCACGACGGCCGCTACGACTACGCCGAGGAATGGCTGGTGATCGTCAACCGCGTCTGGACTGAGCACAAGCCGTTCGATTTCGACGGCCGTCATTACAAATTGAAGGCCGTGCTCGGCAAACCGAAACCATGGTGGGGCAGCCGGCCACTGCTGGTGAGCGCGGGGAATTCGGAAACCGGCCGCGATTTCGCCGCGCGCAACGCCGATTGTCTGTTCACCACCATCCCGCCCGACGCACGAGGACCTGCAGGCAAAGCTCAAATTCTTCCGCGACGCCGCACCGCCCGGACAGCTGCGCAACATCTTCGCCAGCTCGCACCTGATGATCCGGCGCACCCGCAAGGAGGCGGAGGAATACCATCACTACATCGTCTACGAGCAAGGCGACTGGGAGTCGGCGGAATACGCCTTCAATCTCCGCGGCTCGCGCATCAACACCTGGCTCAAGGCGGACGAGGAAAAACTCAAGGCCCGCCTCATCAGCGGCGCGGGCTTTCCCATCGTCGGCAGCTACGACGATGCGGTGGAAACAATGCAGCGCCTCAGCAGCGCCGGCCTCGATGGGCTTGCGCTGGGGATGATCAACTATGTGAACGATTTTCCGGCGATCCGGGACGAGCTGCTGCCGCGCATGGAGCGCGCGGGGCTGCGCGAGCCGCAACACCGTTCGGCGGCCACCGCGGCCGAGTAAGCCGGCGACTAAGCGGCGAGATCAGGGAGAAACGCGAATGAAGATCGTCGAGGCGCGGGTCGAGGAATCGATCCTGCCGAAGCAGGACAAGGACTGGAAATTCGCGCTTGCCGCAAACTCGGCAACGGAGGGCTGGATCGTCAGCATCCGCGCCGAGGACGGCACCGTCGGCTACGGCTACGCCTCGTCGATGAATCACTATGGCGCGCCGCATGAGGCCGTGAAGGGCGCGCTCGACCGGCTCTGCAAGCCTCTGATCGGTCGCGACTTCGCGCCAGATCGCCAGCATTCTGGACGATCTCGATCACGCCATGATGGGAAACAATCAGGCGAAATCCGGCATCGATTGCGCCCTGCACGACCTGCTCGCGCGCCGTCTCGGCGTGCCGATCTGCGACCTGTTCGGCGGCCCGGCGGTGCGCGAATTCGCGTCGCTGCGCATCCTGCCGATCAAATCGCCGTCGGACATGGCCAAGAACGCGCGCGCCCTCGCCAACAAGGGCGTTCGGCATTTCAAGATCAAGGTTCACGGCCATGTCGACGAGGATGTGGAGCGGGTGGCCGACGATCCGCGCTGAGCTCGGGCCGGAAGCTCACCTCACCATCGACGCCAACCAGTCCTACGCGCCCAAGGATGCCATCCGCGCGCTCAACCTGATGGCGCCGCATCGCATCGATCTGGCGGAGCAGCCGGTGAAGGCGAACGACCTCATCGGCCTGAAGACCGTCACGCAGGCGGTGCCGATCACGGTCGAGGCCGACGAAGCGGCCTACTCGCTCGATCAGGTCATGATCCTGGTGCGCGAGCGCATCGTCGATGCGATCAGCCTGAAGATCACCAAGCTCGGCGGTTTGAGAAAAACCTACGCCGCCGCGCAAATCTGCGACGCCGGCGGCGTGAAATACCGCATGGGCGCGCATGTCGGACCGATGCTGCTTGCAGCCCACGCCATGCAGCTTGCGGCCGCCCTGCCCGGCATCTGGTACGCCTCGGAGCTCACCGAGTTTGACGGTCTCGCCGAAGACCGTTGGGAGGGCCTCAAGCTGGTCGACGGCGTGCTGCATCATTCCGATGCGATCGGATGCGGCGTCACTCCGAAGGCTGCCGCCGCGCCCCAAGCGCGCCGCGCGAGCGTTTGATGGGTCCAGCCGGAATGACGAGGCTCTCGATCGCGTTCGTCGTGACGTGCCTGTTCGCGACACCTGCGCCGGCGCAGAATTCCGACAACGACGCCATCCTCACCTACAACGGCGCGGACCGGACGGAAAAGCTGATCGAAGGCGCGAAGAAGGAGGGACAGCTCGTCTATTACTCGGCGATGATCGTCAATCAGGCGCTCCGCCCCTTAACGGCCGCGTTTCAAAAGACGTATCCCTTCATCAAGATGACGTACTGGCGCGGCGATTCCGAAGATATCGCGTCGAAGCTGTCCGCGGAGATGCGCGCGAACAATCCTCTGGGCGATGTCGTCGAGGGAACCGGCATAGGCGAACTCGCGGTGCGCGCCGGCTTTGCCCAGCCGACCTGGTCGCCGCAGCTCGCCGCCATTCCGGAAAAAATGCGCGATCCGCGCGGGCTCTGGGCGCCCACACGGATGAGTTATTTCGCCATCGCCTACAACACCAAGCTCGTCCCGCCCGGCAGCGCGCCAAAGACCTACGACGACCTGCTCGATCCGAAATGGAAGGGCAAGATGGCGTGGCCGCTGTTGTCGGCGATTGGCGCGTCATTGTTCGTCACCAATCTTCGCCTGGCCTGGGGCGACGACAAGGCGATGGCGTATCTTCAGCGGCTGCGCACGCAGAACATCGTCAATTTCGGCGCCGGCAATCCGCGGACATTGGTCGACCGGGTGATCGCCGGCGAGTACGCGATTGCGCTGCAGATCTTCGCCCATCATCCCCTCATCAGCGCAGGCAAGGGCGCGCCGGTCGCCGCTCAGCTCCTGCCGCCGGTCGCGAGCGCACCGGGCACCCTCGTCATTCCCAAGGGTACGCGGCATCCCAACGCCGCCGCGCTGCTGATGGATTTCCTCCTCTCCAAGGAAGGGCAGCAGATACTGGCCGCGGCCGATTACCTTCCGGTCCGCCCCGACGTCGATCCGGTTGCGCAAATTGCGCCGATCGTTCCGTCGCGGGCTGGGGTGGAAGAGAATTTCATCAGCCCCGAAAATCTCAACAAGTACACGGAGAGTTCAGCGAAGATTGTCGAGGACCTGTTCCGTTGACGCGTCGTCTCGCTATGTGACGTGCGTAATCACGCTGTGATCCACACGCCCGCAACAACCAGACCGGCGTGAATGCCATCACGATGGCGTTCATGATCATGCGATGACGATAGTCATCATCGTCTTCAGTGTCTTCATATCTCTCAAGATTTCCGACTGGCGAGTGTCCGAAGCAGAATTCCGTTTGGACAGCAGTTCCCGTCGACGTCCGCGCGACATGCCCGGTCGCAAACGGAATCGGACAACGCGATTTTCACTGTCGTATGCGTTCGTGCGATCGGGGACCACGATGTGTCCTTATTGAAGGTGCACCACGTCGGCATCACGTCCACGCCGCGCTGGACTCATCGCCTCGCTTAATGCTATTCTGCGGCGATTGTCTGTATCTCTTCCGCCTCGTCCTGATGTGCCTCCTGCTTGCCGAACAGCCAGTTCTGCAAGCGATCGAGGTAAAGGTAAACCACCGGCGTGGTGTAGAGCGTCAGCAACTGGCTTACCGCGAGCCCGCCGACCATCGCATAGCCAAGCGGCTGGCGCATTTCCGAGCCGGTGCCGTTGCCGAGCGCGAGCGGAATCCCTGCCAGCATTGCGGCGGCCGTGGTCATCAAAATCGGACGGAAGCGCAGCAGGCACGCCTCGCGGATCGCCGCCAGTGGTTCCATGTGACGGTCGCGCTCGGCCGTGATGGCGAAATCCACCAGCATGATGCCGTTCTTCTTGACGATTCCAATCAGCAGAATGATGCCGATGATGCCAATCACGGAAAGATCCATGTGGCCGACGCTAAGCGCGAGCAGCGCACCGACGCCTGCCGACGGCAGCGTCGAGAGAATGGTCAGCGGATGGATGAAGCTCTCATAAAGCACGCCGAGGATGATATAGACGACGATCAATGCGGCGCCGATCAAGGCCGGTTCGCTCGACAGCGACGACTGGAACGCCTGCGCGTTGCCCTGGAAGGTCGCATTGACCGACGAAGGCATCCCGATCTCACGCGACGCCTCGGTAATGGCATCGACGGCCTCGCCAAGAGCAACGCCGTTCTGCAGGTTGAACGTCAACGTGGCGGCCGGGAATTGCCCCTGGTGTGCGATCAACAGCGGGCCGACCTTGCTGGAATCGACGTCGACCAGCGATGATAGAGGCACGACGCCACCGGTCAGTGGCGATTTTATATAGAGACGGTCGAGCGTGGACAGATCCTTCTGCAGACCGGGCAAAATCTCAAGGATGACAAAGTAGGTTTTGAGCTGCGTGAATATCTGCGTGATCTGACGTTGCCCGAACGCGTCGTTTAGCGTGTCGTCGATCGCTTGCATCGAGATGCCGAAGCGCGCGGCCTGATCGCGATTGATCGTCACCCGAAGCTGCGGCGCATTGGCGAGCAGATCGCTGGTGACGTCGGCAAGCTGCGGCAATGTGCGCAACTTATCGACGAGCTTCGGCGTCCACTCGTTCAGCTCGTCGGCGTCGGCGTCCTGCAATGTATATTGAAAGCTGCCCCGCGCGATGCGTCCGCCGACGGTGATGTCCTGTGTTGGCTGCAGAAACAGGTTTGCGCCCTCGACCTTGGCGAGTCTTGGCCGCAACCTGTCGATGATCTGCGAGGAGGTGAGAGTGCGCTCTTCGCGCGGCTTGAGCACGATAAAATAGCGGCCGGTATTCGCGGTCTGCGCGCTTCCGGAGGAGCCGGTGAACGAACCAAAAGCCGCGACGTCCGGATCGCTCAGGATCACCGCGCCCAGCTTGTGCATCAGCCGCATCATTTCCTCCGGCGAGGTCTCCTGCGCCCCCTCGGCAAAGCCCGAAATCATGCCGGTGTCCTGGATCGGGAAAAATCCCTTGGGAACCAGAGCGGCCATGACGACTGTCAACGCCATTGTCGCAAAGAAGACGCCGAGCGTGATGGCCTGATGGCGCAGGACGATGTCGAGCGTGCGCCGGTAGAACGACAGCATGCCGTTAAAGCCGGCCTCGATCGTGCGGTAGACCACGCCATGATTGTCCGAATGACGGCGCATGAAGCGCGAGCACATCATGGGCGCCAGCGTCAGCGACACCACAGCCGAAACGGTGATGGCCGCCGTCACGGTCAGCGCGAACTCCCGGAACAATCGGCCGATGATGCCGCCCATCAGCAGCAGCGGAATGAACACCGCGATCAGCGAGCACGAGATCGACAGCACGGTGAAGCCGATCTCGCGCGCACCCTTGAGCGCCGCCTCGAACGGCGGGCTGCCGTTCTCGATGTGGCGATAAATATTCTCCACGACGACGATGGCATCATCGACGACGAAGCCGACGGCAATGGTCAGCGCCATCAGCGACAGATTGTCGAGGCTGAAATGAAGCAGATACATTGCTGCGCACGATCCAGCGAGCGCCAGCGGGACGGTCACGCCTGGAATGAGCGTCGCCCAGAAATTGCGCAAAAACAGCACGATCACCATCACCACCAGACCAATGGTCAGCGCAAGCGTGAACTCGACGTCATGAACCGAGGCACGAATGGTCGTGGTGCGATCGAGAATGGTGGTGACGTGAACGGCCGGCGGAATTCGAGCCGTGAGAGCAGGCAACTGTGCCTTGATGGCGTCGACCGTATCGATGACATTGGCGCCCGGCTGCTTGAATACGGCAACGATGACGCCGTCCTTATTGTCCTGATAAGCCGCGACAGTGCGGTCAACCGACGCGGAAATCGCCTGCCCGACATCGCGCACCCGGATTGGCGCCCCGTTGCGATAGGCAAGCACGACGTCATTGTAATTTTTGGCGTCGAGGATCTGATCGTTGGCAGCGATCGTAAAACTGATCTTGTCGGAATTGATCACGCCTTTGGCGGAATTGGTGGTGGTGGAGACCAGAGTGCTGCGAATATCTTCAAGCGTGAGGCCGCTCGACGCCAGCTTGGCCGGATCGACCTGAATGCGGATCGACGGCTTTTGATCGCCGAAGATCGAGACTTGGGCAACGCCGGCAATCTGGGATATCTGCTGGGCGAGGAAAAGGTCGGCGTAATCATCGACCTGGATCAACGGTATCGTATCGGAGCGTGCCGACAACAGCAGGATCGGGGAGTCGGCCGGATTGACCTTCTTGTAGCTCGGCGGCGTGGTCATCGCCTGCGGCAAGGTCTTGGTTGCGACCGTGATCGCCGCCTGTACATCCTGAGCGGCTGAGTCGATGTTGCGATCGAGATCGAATTGAATGACGATCGTGCTGGCGCCAAGCGAGCTTTGAGACGTCAACTGGCTGACGCCGGGAATCTGACCGAACTGCCGCTCGAGCGGAGCCGCCACCGAGGAAGCCATCGTCTCCGCGCTCGCCCCCTGCCAGGTCGCGGTGATTTGAATTGTCGGGAAGTCAACCTGGGGAAGCGGCGCGACGGGCAGGAACGGGAATGAGACGATGCCGATAAACGCCAGGGCCGCCATCAGCAGCGTGGTTGCGATCGGCCGCCGGATGAACGGTTCGGAGATGTTCACGTCGCACCCTCTTTTGTGGACGTCGGCGCCGCCGCCGGCTGTGTAATCGTCACCGCCGAATTGATCTGCAGCTTGTACTGCCCGTCCGTCACCACGCGCTCGCCGTCATTGACGCCCGCGGTGACGATGGTGAGATCGCCGGTTGTCGCGCTGGTCTTGATAGGACGCGCCTCGACGGTGTTGTCCGGCTTCACGACCCAGGTGAAGAGGCCCTTTGGTCCGCGCTGGAGGGCGATATTGGGAATGACCAGCGCGTCCTTGCGGGTTTCAAGCAGGAGCCGCGCATTGACGAACTCGCCGGGCCACAGCTTCTCGTCCTTGTTGTCGAACATTGCCTTGAGCTTGTAGGTGGCGGTCGCCTGCTCGATCAGGTTATCGACCGTCAGCAGCGTGCCTGTGCTCAGCAGGCGCCGATTGTTGCGGTCATAGGCGCTGACCTCGACCGGCCCGCGCGCCATCGCGTCGCGCACGTCGTCAAGCGTCTGCGCGGGCAAGGTGAAGAGCACGGCCGAGGGCTGCGTCTTTGTCAGCATGGCGATCGCGCCCTGGTCGTTGGCATGCACGATGTTGCCGGGATCGACCAGCCGCACACCCATGCGTCCGTCGCTCGGCGCGACGATGCTGGTGTAGTCGAGCTGGGTCTGCGCGGTTTCGATGGCCGCCGTGTCCGCCGCGATCGACGCCTTGGTCTGATCGACCTTGGCCTGTTGCTGATCGACGCTCTGCTCGGTGCCAAAGCTCTTGAGCGCCAGCGCCTTGAAGCGGACGAGATCCTTTTCGGCGGAGATCAGCAAGGCGTCGTCCTGCGCCTTCTTGGCCTTGGCCTGATCGAGCGCCGCCTGGTACAGGCGCGGATCGATCTTGGCCAGAACGTCGCCCTTGTTGACGTGCTGGCCTTCCTTGAACTGCACCTCCTGCAACTTGCCGTCGACCTGGGCGTGGATGGCGACCGTGAAGGAGGCCTGCACCGTTCCGAGCCCGGTCAGATAAATTGGCATATCCGTTCGCGTCGCCGTCACGATACTGACCGGCACGGCGGCGCGAGCGGGGGACCGTGCCGCATGCGCCGGATCAGGCCCTCGGTGCAGCCAATAGGCGCCACCGCCGACCGCCAGCAGGCCGAAACAGAGGAAAACACCGACGATTCGTCGTGTGCGCGGGGGCTTATCGTCTTGAATCGTGACCACAGGCTCTCCTGAAGATAACTCCCAAGTCTACAAGAATGTCGTGGCTGGCGTCCTTTCAAGGACATTTCGTCAATATGAAAAAAGTTTAATCCAGTGGATTTATGTGGAATTTACGCCGTCAAATTCCTGAGAACGCTGACAGAAAGTTTTTGCTTCGTCGCGCGTCTGAATCCATTGCGCGAATACTGCAAGTTGGCCGCTCTAAACTGGAATTGTCCTCCCGACGACCGTCTTTATAGCGCGTTGAACCTGCCGCGAAAAATGGATACCCTGGCGTCGTTCGAAACCTTGAGAAGGTCGGCCTGTCGACCCTCCACGAAGGCCCGCAGGTTTCCTACGAAGTCGTCGCCAACCGCGGCAAAACATCGGCCGAAAATCTCAAGGTCGGCTAACCATCTACGCCAATTGCGGTGTTGACGGCGCGAAGCCCCGGGACCGCGTGCCGACGGTCCATTGAAATGACGCCCATAAATGTATACCTTGGCGCCGTTCGAAACCTTTGGCTTTGCTTGCAACGCACCCCTGTGGGCTATCTCAAGACAACGCTGAATTCGGATCTGCAATCGCACGATGGGCGTGCGAGCGCGGGCACATTCGTGCGCTCTACAAGGAGGCCATGATGGCTACTGGTACCGTGAAGTGGTTCAACCCGACCAAAGGTTATGGGTTCATCCAGCCGCAAGGGGGCGGCAAGGACGTGTTCGTCCATATCTCGGCGGTCGAGAAGGCCGGTCTGTCGACCCTCAACGAGGGCCAGCAGGTGCAATACGAAGTCGTCGAGAATCGCGGCAAGAGCTCGGCTGAGAATCTCAAAGTCAGCTAAGCTTCAGCGCCCTCTTTTTCGGATAGCGGCCCGTCGAGCTCACGCTCGGCGGGTTTTGGCGTTTGGGCCGCGCATGGCCGATCACGCGCGAGCCGCGCCGTTCACCAGATAATAACCATGTTCGCCCAACCTCGCGCCTCGGCTGCATTGAGGCACGACACATGGCATACGTTGCTCCCGCGCCTGTTCATTGCGGCGATGGGCTGGGGCTTCACCTGCGTTGTCATGTGGACGGCGTGGCCTGGCATCGACGCGATGTCGGCGTGCTACGCTGGCGCGGTGTGGGCGTTTGCTGCAGCCAGCTACGTCGCCTACATGCGAAAGCTTCGGCGCGAGTTCCAGGAACTGCGGCTTGCGAAAGCGGAACTCAAGCTCGCATCCTTGCGTCTGATGGGCCGGCGCATGCGCCAGGCCGCTTCGGCCGAGCACGTTGCGGCATCAGCCCATCCGCTCGACCGCGCGGCCTGATCTCAAGCGCCAAGCTTACGCGCCAAGCCCGCCTGCGCGATTCCAGCCGCGGGCGCGGTCACCGTAGACTTCAAAGCCCGTCGGCGTCACGACGACCGTATCCTCGAGCTTGATGAAGC
Organism: uncultured Alphaproteobacteria bacterium; assembly: GCA_963730645.1. GTDB lineage: Bacteria > Pseudomonadota > Alphaproteobacteria > Rhizobiales > Xanthobacteraceae > BOG-931. The sequence goes on from CAVSSN010000002.1 coordinate 945,059, forward strand.
CGCGGCGCGGATGTTGCAGCGTCGTCTCGACCGACACCACCATCCCGGTTTCAAGCGGCCGCGTCGCGTCATAGGCGTCGTAGGGCACCGGTCCGGAATTGGTGAGACGCGGCGCCTCGTGGCTGACCAGTCCCATGCCGTGCGCGAGGAAATGGATGTGGTTGTGCAGCTTCGACTTGTGCAACAGCTCATCCGTTGCCGCGTAGATGTCGCCGCCCATGACGCCGGCGCGGATCGGCTTCATCGACGCCTGTTCGATGGCTTCGACTTCGGCCAGGAGATCGACCAGTTCGGCGTCCGGCTCGCCGATGATAGCCATGCGCGCAAGGTCGCCGATATAGCCGTGATAATTGCCGCCTGAATCGAGCGAGAGCACGTCGCCCTTCTCCCACTTCTGGTCCGATGGCGCACGGTTGAGGCTCGAGCCCGCCGCGATCAGCAGATAATCAAATGTGAGCCCGCGGCTCGTCTCCTCGCGGCGAAGCGCTTCCGTCATTTCGGCCTTGGTCGCACCGGGACCATGACTTGCAACCACGGCCATCATCGAATCGATGACGAGATCGGAGGCGATCTTCAGCTTTTTCAGCTCCTCCGGCGTCTTGCAGGCGCGCAGGCGTTCGAGCACGAACAGCGCATCGACGATCTCGCTGTCGGGGAAGGCCTTGCGCAGCGCGGCGCCGGCATCGACCGGCAGGAAAGCCAGTTCGGCGCCGATGCGGGCAGGCTTCGGTGCAAGCTTGCGCACGTAGTCGATCGCCTTCTCCATGACGTCGACCGAGCCCGACGACTTGGTATTCACCTCCGATACCCAGAACGGCGTGTTCTGGTGCTGGAACCCCTCCATGCGATGGCCGAAGAAGCCGGCCTTCTGCGGCGCGCCTTTGAGATAGACGAACACCGGCAGGTAGCGGCTCAACCCCATCGCGTCCATGGATTCGAAGAAGAAGGCGCGGTGACCGCCCATGAGGTATTGGACATTGTGCTTCGAGGTTGCCACCAGCACGTCGATGCCGGCCTGGTCCATCCAATGGTCGAGGCGGCCGGTATCGAATGGCGCTGCCGCTTCCGGACGCTTGGTGGTGTCGAGCATGATTGATCTCCTGATGGCCGAACCCCGATGCTGGCGCTAATCCTAGCAAATTCCGCACGGCGCAAGAAACACGATATGCCCCCTGCCCCGCCCTACCGCTGCTGCTAGCGCAGCCCGCGCGATATTTTCGGCCACCCGGCCGGGCTTACCTGGCTGTTCGCGACCGAGATGTGGGAGCGCTTCTCCTATTTCGGCAATGCCGCGCTGGTGGTGCTCTACATGGTGAAATACCTGTTCGAGCCCGGCCGCGTCGAAGCCGTGATCGGCTACGGCGCGGTGAAGGCGGCGCTCGAATTCCTGTTCGGGCCGCTCGCCCCGCAGCCGTTCGCCTCGCAACTGTTCGGCTTCTATACCGGGCTCGCGTATCTGGCGCCCGTGCTCGGTGGAATGCTTGCCGACCGCGTGCTCGGCCAGCGCCGCACCGTGATCATCGGCGCGGTGCTGATGGCGATCGGGCATTTCCTCATGGCGGTCGAGTCGCTGTTCTTCTTCGCTCTGCTGTTCCTGATCCTCGGCATCGGCGCCTTCAAGCCCAACATCTCGACCCAGGTCGGCAGCCTCTACGCGCCCGGCGACCGCCGGCGCGACCGCGCCTATTCGATCTTCTACATCGGCATCAATATCGGCGCATTCCTGGCGCCGCTCGTCTGCGGCACGCTCGCGGTAACCTATGGCTGGCACTACGGTTTCGGCGCCGCCGGCATCGGCATGCTGATCTCGCTCGCAATATATCTCTATGGCCAACGTGCGATGCCGGCGGACGAGCTTACCCAGCGGAACGCGCCGCAGGCAAAGCAGCCATTGACGGCCGTTGAACGGCGTTCCGTGCTGGCGCTCGTTCTCGTCTGCGCGCTGGTCGCGTTCTTCTGGGCGACCTATGACCAGCAAGGCAACACCATCTTGCTGTGGGCCGAAGATTTCACCGAGCGCAATGTCGACTTCGGCATCTGGCAGGGCGAACTTGCCACGCCATGGTTCGTCGCATTGAACCCGCTTTTCATTTTCGTATTCACGCCGCTGATCGTGCGGCTGTGGGCGTGGCAAGGCTTGCGCGGCCGCGAGCCATTCGCGATCGCCAAGATGGCATTCGGCTGCCTCTGCGTCGCACTCGCCAATCTGCTGATGGCGGCTGCCGCAACATTCTCCACGGGCAAAGCCAGTCCATTCTGGCTGGTCGGCTATTTCGTGCTCATCACCGTCGGCGAACTCTTTCTCGCACCGGTCGGCCTCGCGTTGGTGTCGCGGATTGCGCCGGCGCGGCTGCTGTCGATGATGATGGGCGTGTGGCTCGCCACCACCTTCCCCGCCGATATTCTCGGCGGCTGGCTCGGCGGCTTCTTCAGCACCATGCCGAAGCCGCACTTCTTCCTGATGATGTCGGCCATCGCGGCGCTCGCGGGCGTGGCGATGTGGAGTCTCACGGCTCCCCTGCGTTCGATGCTGACGCAGGAGTGACAGATGCTGCGCCCGGTTTTATGCGCCGGACCAGCGGTAAATCAATACTGTGATTCATTAGTATAATCCCGTATCTAGACTGTACATAGTCGTCGTATTTTTACGTACTATACTTCAGTTATTAGCTATATCTACTTTCTTTTAAAGAAATAACCCCTCCCTCATCTATAAGACTTTAACGCAATGCGTGCGAGCCTCGCGCACGCAGGGGAGGACCACGCAATGCCCGCCGATCCATATGCGGAGCGTTTGGCCAAGGTGCGCCAGCGTTTCGTCACCACGCTCGAAAGCAAGATTGAAGACACCTACGCCGATCTGCCGAAGCTTTCCGGCGGCGGCACCGACGTTACCGGCACGATGGAAGAAACTTATCGCCGCATCCACGGCATCGTCGGCATCGGCCCGACCGTCGGCTTCACCGCAACCGGCAAGGCGGCAAGGTCGGTCGAGAACGTGCTGCTTGAGCCGCAACGCGCGGCCCGCGGTCTTGCACCCAATGAGATCGACGCGTTTCGCAAAGCGCTCCACATGCTGCGCGAAACGGCGCGGCAGGAATTGCAAACAACATTCACGAACTGGCGGTAGTCATGTTTTCGACGCGTATGGTGTTCGCCCTCGCCCTGGCGATGGCGGTGACGTTCGAAGCGCAGGCGCAGACGCAAATTCGTCATCCGGTGCCGCGGCGCGTGCAGGTCTCGCCCACGACGCTCGCCGCGGCCCCCATCCCCGCCCCTGCCGCTGTTCCAGCAGCTCCATCACGGCCGTCCGGCTTGCTTTCGACGGTGACGCTCGGCGATATCGGCTTCCTCACCGGCTTGCGCTTCGCCAATCTCGGCGGCTTCCGCGAGATTTTCGTGCCGGTGCCGCAGGGCGACGAGACGCGCGAGCGAGCTCGTTCTGGCATTCGACGACGTCAGCGCGCATGAGGCGCGACGCAGTCTTGAAATCCTGGTCAATGATCGCAGCGCGCTCGCGATTGCGCTCGACGGCAAAAGCATGGGCCGCACGGTGCGCGTGCCGCTGCCCAGGACCAAGGCCAAGGACGGTTTCCTCAAGCTCTCGTTCCTCTATTCCGGCGCCGCGACGCAGGACCGCTGCATCGACGTACGCTATGTCGGCGACAGCCTGACGATCCGCCCGGAAACCGCGATCGAGATCGATATCGGCGTCGCCGACCGGCTCGATGTCGCCACCACCGCAGCGCTGATGCCGCGCAACGTCACGATCGTCCTGCCGAACCGGCGCCTGACGCCGGCAGACATCGCGACTGCGCTCACGGTCGGCGCGCGCGCTGGCCGCCTCCGGCCGGCGTGTCGAGATTCCATCACGGCTATCGATGGCGTGCCGGAGCTCGGTCAACGCGCGACGAGCGACGCCGCTGGACGCGTGGCCTCGTCGTCATCGGCACGCTGCGAGGAGGTGGCGAGCTATCATCGAGGCGCCGTTCGCAACGGTCGCCGGTCCGGCTCCCGCGTTCGGCACGCTCGCCGCGGTGCGCATCGCCGGCGCGCCGGCGCTGCTCGTCTCCGATGCTTCGAGCGGTCCGCGCCGGACGCCTGCTGGCGAGCCCGTCGCTCGCCGCGACCCGCGGCGTGTCCGCCGCCTCGGTCGGCGAGACCGCGCCGCCGAAGCTGTCCGACAGACCGCGTCACCTTCGATCAGCTCGGCGTCGCGCCGGCCGCAAGCCGATGTGTTCGGCCGCGCCGACCTCACGGTCGCGATCGACACCCGCGCGCTGCCCGCCGGCACGCAAGCCGTCGCGCCTCGCTGCTCGACGTCATGGTCGCGCCCGACGGCGCCGGCGAGAAGGCGGTGGTGAGCGCCTTCGTCAACGAACGTCTGCTCGGCAGCACCGTCGCCGCGATCGGCGAGCCGACGCAGCTCGATCTCGCGCTGCCCGACGGCCTCGTCGGCACCAGCGCCAACGTCCGCGCCGTGGTGCAGCGCCGCAGCGCGCAGGGCGATTGCCGGTTCGAGCCGCAGGGCTATCCGGCGCAAATCCTGGGCTCGAGCGCGGTCGTGCTGACGGCCGCCGATCCGCATGCCGCACGATTTCTCCGATCTCGTCCCGCGCTGGGCCGCACGGCGTCGAGGTGCTGCTGCCGGCGACCGCCGCCGAGCGCCCGCACGCCGACGCTCGGCCTCGTCGCCGACACCCTCGACTGCGCTGGCGCCCGAGACCGCGCCGATCACCGTCAAGTTCAGCCGGCGCGGCGTCGCGCCGTCGCCGGCCGCGCCTTCATCGCCGTCAGCGACACGCCGCCGGCCGGCGCGACGCCGCGCGTTCGCTTCGATCGCGGCCGCGTCGCGGTCGCCGACCGCAGCGGGCCAGCACGCTGCTCGATCTCGGCGGCTTCTCCGGCCGGCGCGGTGGCGCAGATCGTCACCGCCGGCGGATCAGCCCGGCCTGTGGATCAAGCCGCTCGCCGCCGACGGCGCGCTGCCGTCACCGGCCGACGCTCAAGCTCGATCGCGGCGACGTCGCCTTTCTCGACCAGACCGGCGTCGCGCTCGCGCTGTCGACGCGAACGCGACACGCTGGTCCGCGATCTCCTATCCGGACCAGGTGTCGTGGCTCACGATCGCCGAGCGCTTCCGCTCCTGGATCATCGGCGGCGCTCTGGCTGCTCGCGACCGTCGCGCTTCCTGTTCGCGCTGCAGCGCATGCTCCGCCGCGCGCCGGCCGACGCGAGCGAATACGCCATGCCGCTCTCGCCCTCCGACCGCGCGCTCGGCGATCTCCTGGTCGGCCGCCACGTCATCACGCTGCCGCAGCTCGACGAGGCGGTCGCTCTCGCCGAGACCTGGAACGTGCGGCTCGGCGATGCGGTGCTGTCGCGCAACTGGATCGAGCCCGCGGCTCTACTACGAGACCTCGCGCACCATTTCGACCTGCCGTTCGTCGATCTCGTGCACGAGCCGCCCGACCCGGCGCTGCTGTCGCGCCGCCGACACCGACGTCTACGCGCGCCGCCTGACGATGCCGTGGCGGCGGCGCGACGGCCGCCTGGTCATCGCGACCGCCGAGCCCGGCCCGGAGACCGTGCTGTTCGCCCGCCAGCGCTGGGGCGCGGCGATCGAGTTCGCCGTCGCATCGAAATTCGACATCATCTGGGCGGTGCAGACCGCATTCGCCGACGCGCTGTCGCACCGCGCCGTCTTCGAGCTCGCCGAACGCGATCCGGTGATGTCGGCGCAGCACGGTGTTCACGCCGGCGCAGGTCATCTTCGGCTATGGCCTGCTGAGCGTCGCTGTTGGCCGGGCTTCGCCTTCGCGCCGATCGCGCACGCTGATCGTGCTCAACGTTGCGATGAGCGTGTTCTATCTCGGCAATTTCATCTTCAAGGGCATTCTGGTCTCGGTCGGCGGCGGCCGCTCGGCCGACGTCGACCAGACCATCGCGATCGCCGCGCGCGCGCTGCGCGACGACGAGCTGCCGGTCTTCACCGTGCTGGTGCCGATGTTCCGCGAAGCCGCAGATGCTGCCGTGCTCGCGCAGGCGCTGCGCGATCTCGACTATCCGCTCGGCAAGCTCGACATCAAGCTCGTGCTCGAAGCCGACGACCACGACACCATCGCGGTGGCGCGCACGCTCGGCCTCGAAGGCGTGTTCGAGGTCATCCGCGTGCCGCCGTCGCAGCCGCAGACCAAGCCGAAGGCCTGCAACTTCGCGCTGCGCTTCGCGCGCGGCGAATATCTGGTGATCTACGACGCCGAGGACCGGCCGGAGCCGGATCAGCTCCGCAAGGTGGTCGCGACCTTCCGCCGCTCGCCGCCGAACACCGCCTGCCTGCAATGCCGGCTGAACTACTACAACGCCAGCGAGAACTGGCTGACGCGCATGTTCACGCTCGACTATTCGCTGTGGTTCGACCAGGTGCTGCCGGGCCTCGAGCGGCTCAGCATCCCGATCCCGCTCGGCGGCACCTCGAACCATTTCAAGATCGACGTGCTGCGCGAGCTGCACGCCTGGGACCCGTTCAACGTCACCGAGGACGCCGATCTCGGCATCCGCCTCACGCCAGAAGGGCTATCGCGTCGGCGTCGTCAACTCGACCACCTTCGAGGAAGCGAGCTGCCAGCACCGGCAACTGGATCCGGCAGCGCTCGCGCTGGATCAAGGGCTACATGCAGACGCTTCCTGGTGCACACGCGCCGGCCGCTGCATCTGCATCCGCAGCGACCGGGCCGCTCGGCTTTCTCGGCTTCGTGTTCTTCATCGGCGGCACCGTGCTGTCCGGCCTGCTCAATCCGATCTTCTGGGCGCTCTATCTCGTCTGGCTGGTCGCTGTCGCTCAGCGGCTTCGATCCGGTGTTTCCGCAGATCCTGCTGTTCCTCAGCCTGTTCAATCTGCTGGCCGGCAATGGCGCCTTCATCTTTCTCAGCATGCTGGCGCCGATCCGCCGCGGCTGGCTCGATCTCATTCCCTACAGCCTCACCGTGTTCGGCTACTGGGTGCTGATGTCGATCGCGGCCTACGGGCGCTGTGGCAGCTCATCCGCAATCCGTTCTACTGGGAGAAGACCCAGCACGGCGTGTCGCAAGTTCAGTCCACCGGCGACTTCGGCCAGACGCGGAGGCCGCGCCGTGACACGCGCGCTTGCCGCCACGCCGATCGCCGGCTGTCGCCTTCATGGCGGCGCTGGCGCTGCCGACGCTTCGCCGTGCAGCACGGCTTCGTGCCCGACGATGCGGTGACGCTTGTGGGCCGGCGCGATCAGCGCCGGCGACGGCGACGTGTCCGATCGGCCGCATCGTCGCGACCTATCCGACGTTCCCGTTCCTGCCGACGACGCTGCTCGAGTTCGTCACGCCGACGGGCACGCCGACGCCGGCGCTGCTGTCGGCGGGACTGCTCGCGCTGCATCGCCGGCGTCTGGTTCGCGTCGTTTCGCGCCGCCGGGCTTTTCGTCTGCTGGCGGCGGCCATCGCCACGCTGCTGCTCGCGCTCCATCCGGCGCTGCTGCGCGCGACTGTCGCCGGACCGGCCGAGATGTTCCTCGCGCTGTTCCTCTATCTGTTCGGCAGCGCGCTCTACGATCTGCGCGCGCGCAGCGCGGCGCCCGAGGTGATGGCGGTCGGCACTGGCGCTGCTCGGGCTCGCCTTCTCGCATCCGATCGGCGCCGCCATCGCCTGTCGCCGCGGTGCCGTTCCTGATGTTCGCGGTGCGCCCGGCTCTGGTCGCGAATTCGGCGTTCAATGTCGTGGTCGCGCTCATCTTTCCGACCGTGTTTTGCGGTCGGCGCGTTCGCCTATGTGTCCTGGGTCTTTCCCGGCAGCGGCTGGAGCTTCTTCGCGGCGCCGGCCGAAAGCCTGTCGGCCTGGAGCGCCGGCGTCGCCCGCGTGTTCGGCGACGGTTTCACCGGCTCGCTCACGCTCGACGCCGCTCTCGCCATCCTGCATCGCGCTTGCGCTCGGCGCACCGCTCGTCGTCGTCGCGCTCGCAATGCGTTCGCGGCGGCGGCCGCTGGTCGCGCCGGCCGCTGGTGTTCGCCGCGATCATGGTCACGGCGGCGGCGATCACCGTCGCGACCGGCCAGTTCGGCGATCCGACCGCCATTGTGGTCGCGGCGCCGGTGCTGCCGCGGTCGTCGTCACGCGCGTGCCGGTCGTGCGCGAGCGGCTTTGGCTGTTCGTTCCCGCTGCTCGCTGCTGGGCTGGTTCGGCGGCGCCGCCGGCATCGGCATCGTCGATCCGCGCGACCGTGACGCAACTCCACGCCATGGCCGACGGGCAAGCCGCCGACCGCGAGCGGCTCGATGCGCTCGCCGCTCGGCGGCGCCACGATCGGACGCGATGGCGTGCTGGTCGACACCGACAATGCGCCCGCCGTCGTGCTCGGCCGCGGCCGCGCGCACGGCTTGTTCGACCCGTCGAGCGAGCCGTTCGCGCTGGCGCATGCTGTTCGGCCGGCTCGCAACGCCGTTCGTCGCGGTGCCCGACCCGCAAAGCATCACGGGCGCCAGCGACCGGCTGAACAAGACGTTCCCGCCGCTCTACCGCCACGGCGCGCCGGGTTATCGCGCTCGTATACCAAAACACGACTTGGCGCTTGTTTGGCGCATCAGCAACCGCGCGTATCCAAAGATTAATAGGCGCATATTATTGTATAGATATAACAATACATAAGTATAACTACGGAGGCAATCATGAAAATACTTGTCGTCGACGACCAGGAAGACGCGCGCGATCTGACGGAAGGCGGCCTGATGTCGGCCGGCTACACCGACCTGGTCACCGCCGCCTCGGCCTGGGAGGCGCTCAAATATGCTCGACGTCGGGCGCACCACCGACGAGCGCGCCGGCCGTCGATCTCGTCCTGCTCGATATCGTCATGCCGGAGATCGACGGCATCGAGGCCTGCGCCCGCATCCGCAACGATCCGCGCTACGCCGATCTCCCCATCATCATGGTGACGTCGCTCGACGACATGGACAGCCTCGCCAACGCCTTCGTCGCCGGCGCCACCGACTACGTCACCAAGCCGGTCAACCGCATCGAGCTGGTCGCGCGCGTGCGCTCCGCGCTCAAGCTCAAGGCCGAGCTCGACCGCCGCCAGGCACGCGAGCGCGAGCTGCTCAGCTTCCTCTCGAATTGGGGCGACCGCCACGCCACGCTGTGGATCGACGAAGCCACCGGCCTGTTCGTCGGCGAGGTCGCCGAGGCCTATCTCACCGCTGCGACCATGCACGAAGCCGACGAAACGGTCTCGATCCTCGCCGTCGCGCTCGACCGCTTCGACGCTCTATCGCTCCGCGAACGGCGAGCAAGCCTCGCAGGGCGTCCTGGAGCGCGTCGGCCGTGCGGTGCGCGGTCTTGCCGCCACCATCGGCATCGTCGCCGCGGCCTATCGCAACGGCATCATCGTGCTGGTCGCGCCGGAATGCAGCGCCAACGCGGCGCGCCAGCTCGGCGAGACGCTGTGCAACGCCGTGTCGCGGCTGCGCGTGCCGAATTCGGAATCGATCGCGGCGGATCATGTCACCGCAAGCGTGGCGGCGGTGACCGGCAAGGTGCGGCGCGGCATCGACCGCGTCCATCTGCTCACGCAGGCGATTTCCAATGTGCAGAACGCCGCCGCCGCCGGCGGCAACCGGGTGATGGCGGTCAGTGTCTAGCGTGCGTGGAGGAGAGTGTGTTGCGTTCCAAAGTGCGATGGGGGCTTGCCGTGAGCTTGGCCGAGGCTTGGCTGCGGGCTTGGCCTCGGCCTGTTGTTGTCACCGTCCGCGGCGCTTGCCGGCGCGTGGACGCTGCCGGCCGACACCGGACAGGTGAGCGTGACCGCAACGCACGAGCCAGGCGACCGGAGCATTCGACAACTCCGGCGTGGTGCATGGGACGCCGCGCTACAGCAAGACCGAGCTGCAAGGCTGGCTCGAATACGGCGTGACCGATCGTTTCACCGGTATCGTTGCGCCCGGCCTGCAGCACGTCGACATCGCGGCTCCGAATGACGCGAGCCGTACCGGCCTCGGCTACACCGAGTTCGGCGGCCGCTACAAGCTGCTCGAGGGACAATCCTGGGTCACTTCGGCCCAAGTCACCACGCGTCTGCCGGGCACCAACGACACTTCCAATCCTGCGGCCATCGGCTACACCGGCGTCGAGACCGACATGCGCGGTCTGTTCGGCGCGACATTCGCGGTCTATGGCATGCCGGCCTTTGTCGACGTCGAGTTCGCGCAGCGCTTTCGCGCCGGCGCACCGCCGAACGAGTTCCGCGCCGACTTCACCTTCGGTCTGCAGCCGGCCGAGCGCTGGATGGTGCTGGCGCAATCCTTCAACGTGATCTCGGAAGGCGCCGGCAGTTCGCCGTTTTCGAGTTACCAGTATTACAAGCTGCAGCTCAGCGCGGTCTATTCGCTGACCAAGTCGCTGTCGGTGCAGGTCGGCGGCTTCACCACCTATGCCGGCCGCAACGCGCTGCAGGAAAATGGCCTGCTGCTCGGCGGCTGGTATCGATTCTGATCAGCGCTTGGCGCAGCCGGTGACCCATGCGCACATCAGCACGCCCTCTGCGGGCTTGCTCTGCACGGTGAAATCGGTGTCGGCCATGCCCCCTGCCCCGGGATCCGTGAACCAGCGCCACACCAGAACGCCGCGAATCGTCGGCCGATCGAGCACCGCGAGCCAGTCGGCCAGGATTTCGGCCTGCAGCACCGCGTCCGGGGCGGCCTCGCGCTCCTCCGCGCTTTCCCAAGGCTTCGCCGCTGCGCCGCGCGCCGAACGCACGCCCACCTCGGCGACCACGATGGATTTGCCGGTGCGGGCCGCGAGCGCGTCGAGCCGGTCGGCTGTCATCGCGCATGGTGACAAGCCGCGCGTCACGATCCGCATCGGCGCCAAGCGCGGGATAAAGCGAAACGCCGATGGCGTCGAGCTCCGGCCAGAAGGCGATCGTCTCCGCTTCATCGGCGTTGTGGGCGACATAGAACAAATTGCCCAGAAAGATCGCGCGAACATTGGCGATCAGGTCATTCCATTCCGGCCGCTGCGTGGTCTGCGCAAGTTCAGTGCCGATGGCCAGCGCCTCGGCCTGCTCCTGCGCGGCAATGCCGGCAATGCGCTGCAGTTCGCGGCCGTAGTTCGCGAACCAGGCCCGCCACGCGTCTTCGCTTTGCATGCTGACGGCGCCGGCCCAGCTTGTCGGCACCCAGACATGCGGCTTGACCACCGCGCGCAGCCCGAGCGCGTGCACATCGCGGATCGCTGCGCGCAGCTCGTCGTCCGGCATGTCGCGGCCGCGGCTGATCGCCGGACTCGATGGGCTTGCCTGCCACAGGAATGGGATGATCGCGATGGCATTGGCGCCGACACGTTTGGCATTCGCCAGAGCGCGCGAGGCGGCTTCGCTGCCAAACGGACAATCCGGCGCTGCAATGACATTGAAGCCGTCAAGCGGACGCGCGCCGCTCGCGCTTGCGACCGACAGCGCAAGGACGATGGCAAGCGCGGGCCGACGCAAGGGACTAGACCTGATCGGGCTCGATGCGCGCCATGACGCGATCGAGCGCATGTTCGACATCCGCGATGGCGCCGCGACCCTGAAGCGTGGCGCTGGCCGCTTCCGCAAGCGCCAGCGCTTCGCAACCGATCCCGGCAAATCCGTAAACCCCGCTTGCGCCCGCGAGCGCGTGCGCGATCTCGCGAATGCGTTTCAGCGTCGGTTCGGCGAGCGCACCATGCGCCAAGTGGGATCGGCAATTTGACAGCGCGTCGGCATCCGTTTGCAGCCGTCGCAGGAAATCCTCGCGCACCGCCGACAATGGCCCTTCCGCCGGAACGAAATGACGCACCGCCGAGGCGAGCGCCATCGGATCGAACGGCTTGGCGATGACGCCCGCGGCGCCAAGCACCTTGAACTGCTCGACTTCACGCGTTTGCGTGCGGGCGGTCATGAACACGACCGGGATCGGCGCCGTGCTGCGGTTCTGGCGCAGTTGCGAGAGCGTCATCGGCCCATCCATGACCGGCATCATGACGTCGAGCAGAATGAGGTCGGGCCGCCACGCAAGGGCGGTCGTGAGCGCCTCGTTGCCGGAGGCGCAACCGCGCAGCACGAACAGCGGATCGAGCGCGAGCGACATATCGATGATTTCCCGAATATCGGGCTCGTCGTCCGCGAACATGACATGGAGATTGATCATGCGACTTCCCTGTTCGAGCCCTGAAACGTCGGCGGCGACACGACGATGGGCGGCGTGGGCCGCCCCCTGTCGGCGACGATGCGGCGCAAGATGCCGACCAGTTTGTCGATGGACGTGCGCGACTTTGTCAGCATGGCTTCGACCCGCACCGCGACCTCCGGGTTTGCGTCCTGCGCCGAGAACACCACCACCGGAATTGGCTTGCCGTCGCGGTCGTGAAGCTCCGAGAGGAGATCGAGCCCAAAACCGTCGGCGAGCGACAGGTCGAGCACCGCGAGATCAAAATGACCGGTCGCAAGCGCGGTTCGCGCCGCGTTGATCGAATTCGCCGAAACGACGTCGGCATCGCCGCGCAGCGTCTCCGCGACCAGGTGCAGCACATCACGATCGTCATCGACATGCAGGATGCGGGCGCGGCCGTTACGGCCGGCCGTCACTGCGCGGCTGATCACGCTTGTGAGATGCTCGAGATCGACAGGCTTGTTGAGCCAGTCGAGCACGTTCAGGCTCGACGAACGCAGGTCGGCGCGCCCGCGCTCGGGATCGGCCGATATGACGATGGTCGCGGTCTCGGCATGGCGCGGTTCAGTGCGCAATTGCTGCAGCAGGCTGATGCCGTCGAGATCCGGCAGCGCAAGATCGATCAGAAAGGCCGCGTATGAGGCGTCTGCGGCACACGCCAGCGCCTCGGCGGCGCTTGAAGCGATATCCACCGCAAATCCCATCTGTCGCAGGTTGGCGGCGAGAGGCGATGACACATCGGGATCGTCATCGCATATCATCAAGCGCGGCTGCGCTGCTGCGGCGCTCGCCTCGACATCATGGCGCGCTACCGCTGCGATCCGCGGCAGTTCGAAATAGAAGATGGTGCCCCCGCCGGGCGCCGCCTCGAAGCCGATCTTGCCGCCATGTTGCGTGATGATCTGCTTGACAATATTGAGCCCCAGGCCGGTGCCGCCTTTCTGGCGCGCGTCGGAGGCGTCGGCCTGCGCGAACTTGTCGAAGATGCGCATCTTGAACTCGTCGGGGATGCCGGGACCGTGGTCGCGCACCGAAACCCGCACCGTATCTCCGCGCGACTCGATCGAAATCTCGACCACTTCGCCGGTCGGAGAAAATTTGACCGCGTTGGAAAGCAGATTCGTCACGACCTGCATCATGCGGTCGACATCGGCGCGCACCGTCGCGGTCGGCGCCGCCGGATCGAGCACGATGCGGGCGCCATAACCGTCGGCAAAGCCGCGATTGGCTTCGATCGCCTGTTCGATCAGCGGGCGCAGATCGACCGGCTGGAGATCGAATGCGACCTTTCCCGATTCGATCTTTTCAATGTCGAGAATATCGTTGATGAGCCGCACCAGCCGCTGGCTGTTGGTGTAGGCGATCGAGAGCAGCCGCGCGGCCGAAGCAGGCAGCTTGCCGCTGGCGCCGCCGATCAGCAGCCCGAGCGAGCCTGCGATCGAGGTCAACGGCGTGCGCAATTCATGACTGACGGTGGCGACGAAATCGTCCTTCAGGCGCTCGTTGCGTTTGCGTTTGCTGATGTTGCGCACGAACATGACGAACATCCGCCGGCCGCCGACGGCCATTTCGCCGAGCACGCAATCGATCGGGAACGTCGTCCCGTCGCCGCTGTGTCCCACCAGTTCGCGTGGCTCGCCGTCCTGCGTCACCAGTTGGCGCAGCCGCGCGCCGGTGCCGATGCCATCGCCGCTGCGCAGGTCGATGAGGCGGCAAATGTCGCGCCGCACCAGCGTTTCACCGGCGCTGCCGAAAATCCGTTCGGCCTCCGGATTGAGGCTCTCGATGCTGCCGCTTTCGTTCAGCGTCAAAATGCCGACCAAAGGCGAGGCGAAGACGGCTTCCTGCCGCGACAGCGAATCGCGCAACGCCGCCACTGCGCGCTCGCGGGTGTCGACCTCCTGCCGCAACGCGCGGGTTTTTTCCCGCACCTCTTTGGCCATGCGCTCGAAGCTGCGCGCGAGCACGCCGACCTCGCCGCCTGCGTCCACCGGCACAGCCATCCATTCATCGCGGCCGAATGCCTCGACCGCCGCGCTCATCTGTTCGATTGGCAGCGCCAGCGAGCGCGCCAGCATCGCGGCCAGCAAGATTGCGCCGAGCACGGCGATCACGCCGGCCATGAACGTGCTGAGCACGCTGAGCGCGCCCGCGGTGACAAGCACCAGCGCGACCATGGCGGTTGTCAGGCGCGCGGTCAGCGTCATCGTTCCCCCTACCTGGGCGTGCATCGCTTCCGCGATGCTACCCGAACAGTATTTAAGACAGGAGGATGATCAACGTGGGGTTAAAATAGGTACGAATACTACATACGCACAAATACGCCGGAAGCAATCCGAAGTAGTATTATGTTGGCGGAAGCAGGTGCGTCGTTACCGGATACGGTATTCGGATATTATACTTGGCCGCTCGTGCCGCGTTGTGGCCGCTTGAAGCATTGCGGTATGCGAATACGCTCCGCGGTGAACCGCAAATATGCTGCGGATATTGAATCACGCGTAGAACTGCGCCGGATCGACCAAGGCGTTGCGGGTCAATCCGTTGATCGCTGCCTGCACCATCTTGACGCGGATTTCCTCGGCGCTCGCGCCGATGTGCGGCGTCGCCAGCATGTTCGGATTGCGGATGAGCCGGTCGTTGCTGGCGGGCTCGACGGCGAAGACATCGAAACAGGCGGCCCTCAACGCCCCGGATTCCAGCCGATCGGCCAGCGCGTCCTCGTCGACGATGCCGCCGCGGCAGGTATTGATGAGCAGGCAATCGGGCCTGAGCTTCGCCAGCACCTCGCGCGTGTAGAGGCCGAGCGTATCCTTGGTCTTCGGCAGATGCAGCGTGAGCACCTCCGCCTGCTCCAGCAGCTTCGCGAACGGCACCGGCGTAACGCCATGCTGGCGATAAAAATCGGGATAGTCGTTGATGTCGCACGCCAGGATTTTGCAGCCGAACGGCTGCAACAGCCGCACCATCTCCTTGCCGATATTGCCGCAGCCGTGAATGCCGACGGTGCGGCCGGTCAGCAGCCGGCCGTTGCGGATGCCCGGCCGCTCGCCGCCGCGCATCGCGAGGTTGAGCGGCATCACCCAGCGCAGCCCGGCGATCATGAAACAGAGCGCAAGCTCCGCCACCGCAAGCTTGTTGACGCCCCATTCGTAACCGAAGCGCACGCCGTGGCGCTTGAGGGCGTGGAAATCGATGGTCTCGCAGCCGGCGCCGAACTTGCTGAGTATCTTCAGGTCCGGCAGCGCAGAGAGCACGCGGTCGGTGATCGGCTCGAAGCCGATGATCGCGGACGCGTGACCACGCAGGAACGAAATGAGCTGCTCCTCGTTCATGCGCGGGCCCTCGTGCATCTTGGCCTGCGGATAGGCCTCAAGCACCGTGCGGCGCATGAATTCGTTGCGATGGATCATGTCGGCTGCGACGGCGATGCGATCGGACATGAGCGAACACTCCGCTTTCAGTGCCACAGTTCCTTGGTCGCGATCCGCGCGCCTTCGGCCAGCGCGCCGAGCTTCGCCCACATGATGCTCGGATGCACGCGGCGGTGGAACGGCCCCTGCGCGAAGCCGCAATCGGTGCCGGCGATGACGTTTTCGCGTCCAACGAGCTTCGCCAGCCGCACGATGCGCTCGGCGACCAATTCCGGATGCTCGATGATGTTGGTGGCGTGGCTGATGACGCCCGGGATCAGCACTGCGCCATCGGGCAGCTTCGCCTTTTCCCACACGCGCCATTCGTGCTCGTGACGCGGATTGGCGCCCTCGATCACGTAGGCGCCGACCTTCACCCGCAGGATGAGATCGACGATGTCCTTGAGCGGCACGTCGGTGGTGTGCGGCCCGGGCCAGCTGCCCCAGCACACGTGATAGCGGATACGGTCCGGCGGCAGGCCCTCGATGGCTTCGTTGAGCACATCCATGTGCAGCGCCACCCACTTGCGATACTCCTCGAAGCTCGCCGGCGGCACCATGCGGTCGTAGGTCACGGCGGCGCGCGCGTCGTCGAGTTGCAGCAGGAAGCCGGCATCGATGATCATCTTGTATTCGGTGTGCATCGCCTTGCCGATGGCACGGATCAGCTCCTCCTCGCTCTTGTAGTATTCGTTCTTGCGATCCGGGATGACGCTCGCGGGTGCGGCGACCGGCAGGAACGCCTCCTCGACCTTGACGCCCTGGAGCGCGGCCTTGAAGTCGTCGATGTCCTGCTGCAGTTCGGCCTGGCCGGTATATTCGATTGGGCCGACGCAGACCGAAGTCGCGAACGGTTTCCACGGTATCGCGCGCATCGAGCTCGGCATAGAATTCCGGAAAGCGCGTGCGGTCGAGACCGCGCATCCACGGGTTGACGCCGCCCTTGAACGGCCGCCGCTCGAAGCCGCTGAGCCGCTCCAGCACGTATTGCGACCAGCTGATCGATTTTCCGAATTCGCCGTCGCTGATGACATCGACGCCGACCTCCGCCTGCTTGCGCACGACAGTCGGCGACGGAATCCTTGAGGCACCTGGCATAAGCCGCCTCGTCGTAGCGGCTTGCCGGCGTGCTTGACGGCAAAAAATTCGAGCAGTTCAGGCGGCCGGATCAGGCTGCCGACATGGGTGGTGAGGATGCGGTTCGTGCTGCGTTTCATTCGTTACAGTTCCTTTTCCGTCACGACCAGTTGGCGCGCTTGCGCAGTGCAAGGTTCGCGGCATTGGCCTCTTGCGCGATCTGATCGGCATTCATGGCGGTGAGCTTGCCGCCGCGCTTGAGGATGCGGCCGTCGACAACGACCGTATCGACGTTGGACGGCTCCGCCGCCGTCACCAGCATGTGCGCCGGATCGCCGAACACGCCGAGATTGACGCCGCGCGTCGACACCATGATGAGGTCGGCGCGCTTGCCGGCCTTGAGCGAGCCGACCTGGTCGCCGATGCCCATGGAGCGCGCACCTTCGCTGGTGGCGAGCTCGCAGCACGCGCCGCGCCGTCAGCTTGAACTCGTTCTCGGCAATGCCGTTCTCGGCGTTCTGCACCACTTTCATGATTCCGAACATGTCGGCATTGCCGGACAGCTCGACCGTATCGACCGACAGCCCGACCGGAATGTTGGCGTCGAGGAATTTCGTCGTCTGCGGCAGGCCGAAGCCGATGCGCAATTCGGTGATACGGCGAGATGCTGATCGTCGCGCCCGCCGCAGCCACCGCCTTGATCTCATCGGCCGTCGCGAAATTGGCATGGATAAGCTGCATGTCCTTGGCAAGCAGGCCGGCTTTGCTGATGGTGTCGATCTGGCCGACGACCGGCCGCGAGCCGCTGGCATGCACCGAAATCGGCAGGCCGAGTTTGCGTGCGGCTTCGATTTCCCTTTTGTAGATTTCCGGCGGAATGGCGGTCGCCGGATTGTTGCCGCCCATGCCGCGCCAGGCGAGGCCGAGCGAGATCAGGCCGTCGTTGGAAAGCTGCGCCCAGTCGTCGTGCAACCGCTGCAGGTCGGCGAGGTCGATGCCGTCCTTGTTCGCCATGCCCTGCGACGCGCCATAGGAGAAGCGCGCGCGCAGGCCGGATTCCCGCAGCGCCCGCAGATCTTCGTTGGCATAGTCGGCGCCGCGGATGTTGTGGCACCAGTCGTGCACGAAGGTGATGCCGTTGTTGATCGCTTCCGCGCAGCGAAAGCCGCGTGCCCTGGTACATGTCGCCCGGCTCGTATGATTTGCCCGAGCGTCGCGGTGGTGCGGAAATAGCCGTGGTCCGCCTTCTCGCCCGACATGCTGCGCAGCAGCGTATTCCACATGTGCCAATGCGTTTCGACGAAGCCCGGCAGCACGATCGTGCCGCGCCCGTCGATCGTGGCCGCGCCGGGCGCCTTGAGGCCAGGCCCGACGGCGACAATGGCGCCGTTCGCCACATGCACGTCGCCGTTGGCGATGTCGCCGGCGTCGTCCATGGTCATGACATAGGCGTTGCGGATGACGAAGCTGCCGCGCGCCGGTAGCCCGCCGGCGCCACGCGCTCCACCACGCTTGGCCGCAAGCGACGGCCCCGCGCTCATACCGAGCACGCCGAGCGAGGCGGCGCCGCGCAGCACTGTGCGGCGATCGATGGTCCGGCGATTCATGATGGTACTCCCCGCACGACGCTTGCCTGGCCGCGCAATTGCTTTCGCCGTCCACGTTAGCACAGGCGAAGGGAGTCAGCTCAATTCCTGACGTGCATGAAAAACGTGACGGATTGGGCGGCATCCCATCTCGATGCCGGCCCAGCCGAATTGATCGGCTCTTGGTGTTTCAGGCCGCGGATTTGGCGGTGGAGCGGGCGGCGGATTTGGCGCCCACCGCTGCCATGAGCTGCGCGGCGCTCTTGTCCGCACGATCGAGAATCAATTCGAGCGAAGCAACCTCGACGCGATTGCGCCCTCTTTCCTTGGCGCAATACAGCGCATGGTCGGCTTGCGCCAGCAGCGCCGACATGTCGCATACGCTGTCCTGGTTGATCACCACGCCGATGCTCACGGTGGCGACGACAGGCCGCCCATCGACCTCCTGCGTCGCCTCGGCGAAGTCGGCACGGACCTGCTCGGCCACCGCCATCGCCCGATCGTGCGTAGTGTCGACCAGCATCGCGGCGAATTCCTCACCGCCGAGGCGGCCAACGATATCGGCGCGACGCATCGCGGCATTCGCCACATCGGCGAATATCTGCAGGACGCGGTCACCGATTGCGTGGCCGAAGCGGTCGTTGATCGATTTGAAATTGTCGAGGTCGAGCAGCATCACGCCGGTTGGACGCGGATCGTTGGCCTGGCGCTTGAGTTGCGCTTCGGCGTCCTGCATGAACGCGCGGCGGTTGGCGATGCCGGTGAGCGGATCAACCAGTGCGGCGGTCTTGTGGCGATGTTCGGTGCGTTCCTTCGCCATGGCGAGCAGGATAAACGCAATGGCGATCGTGAACAGCAGCGCCTCGAAACTGAGCACGGTGAGCCAGACGCTCTCGAACACTTCGTTGCTGGTCGGCGAGAACGGCAGCATGGCGCCGAGCGGCGTGCGCAGCAGATAGAGCGAACCGTGCGCGAACAGCATGAAGATCGCCGGCCAGCGCGACACCAGCGGCTCGTTGCGGCCGCGCCAGAATTCGTAGGCCGTGGCCCAGGTATAGGCGGTTATGATTCCAGAACTCAGCAGCACGCGAAGATCGAACGAGTTCGGCGATGCCCGGCACCCGGCACAGCACGAGCCACAACGCCGCGCCGCCGAACAGCAGCACCGGCTGGGGCTTGCGGCCGTCGAACACGCGCGCGCCGGTCCAGGTCAGTGCGAACGCCGTGAACAAAATGACGTTGGCGAGATCGATCGAGATCAGATCCGACACCGATCCATACATGCCGAACAGCATGACGGAACTCGCCCGCAGCAAGTGGGCAAATCCCCACCACGCCACCGCGACGATTGATGTATTCTGGACCCACGCGAACAGCAGCAGCAATCCGAGGATTGCTTCCACGTAGATCGTCACGAGAAATAGTGTGTTGACGTCGAGATTCATTGCTCTGCACCGGAAGGACCAGATGCGCGCATGTCGTGGCGGTCCGTCGCCGTGCAGATAGCGCCGCGGCAGCAAAGAATCGGTGAACGCCCCGCGCTGACGTGGCGCCATTGCCGCGGCATGGTTTCGACAACGTTTCGTTTGTAAACCACATTCGAACGAACGCGCGCCTTATGCGCGCGCTAACCATGTTCCAGCGCCTGCGCAGCGCGCGCATCAATCGACGAATTACACTGCCCGGATTGCGGCGGTGCCCAGCCTCAACCGCGCCGAGACGTCGGATTGTTCTGCTGGTCGATCGACTGGACCGCCGTATGGGCGGCAATAACCGCGCCTTCCTGCCAACCGGTCCAGAACGTGACCTGATCGCCGGCAAAGTGGAAGCGGCCCTGCGGCTTGCTGAGCACCTGTGCGTTTGCGCCGAATTGCGGGTCGCTTTCGTTAGCCCATCCCATCCGCGCGAACTCCATGTTGTTCCAGCCGATGGCGACCCCATGCTCGACGGACTTGGCGAAAGCGCCAGGATGCAATCGCTCGCCCTGCTCCCGCGCCAGGCGCAGCCGTTCGGCGACCGGAAAGGGCGTTGAACTCCTCCGCACGCTTGCCGCGCATGTAGGCGCCGGTGAGCGTGCCCTTGCGCGCTGAGATAGCCGGAGGACGGGTACCAGATCTGGTCGATGGCCTCGTCGGTCCAGGAGATGCCGCCGTAGATATTGTCGTTTATCTCCCAGAACCGTTCGGCCTGCCAGCCGACCTTTCCCGCCGCCATCGCCGGAAGATTGGCGGCCGCGTTCATGACGTCGTTCGGCAGGTTGGTCTTGAGCGTCACGAAGATCGGCATCGGGATGGTGGATATGCAGTAGTCCGCTTCGAGCGTGCGCGCGCTGTTGCCGTCCTGGTACTGCACGGTGACCTTGTCGCTCGCATTCTCGATCGCCGTCACACGCGCGCCGTAGCGGATCAGGCCGTCGACGGTGCCGGACTGCCGAGTCAACGGCTGGCGTAAGAAGCTCTTGGCGAACATGTCCATGCCGCCGACCGGCTCCATCAGCGAGGTCTGCCAGAAATAATCGGCATCGCGGAAAATCCAGTCGTTCCACACGTTCGAGCGCAGGATTTCCTCGAGCTTGAGCGGGCTCAGCGGCTTGCCCGGCTGGTAGGCGGAGCCGGGCGGGATTTCGTAACCGGCGTGACCGGACTTGTTCTGGTAGGAATAGCTCGGCGCATTGCCCGGCGTGACCGTCTTGGTCAGATCGCCGAACTGCGCCAGCATCTCGTGCAGTCTCTCCAGTTCCACACCGGTCACCGGCAGGTCGAGGCCGCCCTTCGCTATGCACTTGTCGGCCAATTCGGCGACAAGACCCTGCAAATCGTAAAGCGCCTGGCGAACCTGGATGGTGCGGCCATTGCCGAGCTTGCTCGAATGCACGAGATTGGCCCGGCTTGCGAAAATGTAGGGCTGCAGCGCGACGCCGAAACGCCGGCAGTAGTCGATCACATTCACATGGCTGTGCGGGATGCGGCCCGGTCCCGCATTGAGCCACAAGCCTTCATCGAACTCGCAGGTCTGAAGCGGCGAATCGCCCATCTCGCGGAACGTATCGCCGCGCCGCAGCGTCAGGCTGCGCCCGCCGGCGCGCCGCTGCGGCTCGAGGATGACGCAATCGTAGCCGGCGCGGTCAAGTTCATAGGCCGAGCACAAACCCGACACGCCGGCGCCGAGGATGGCGACTGTCCTGCCCTTGCCGGCATCGGCCGGCAGCGAAAGCGCGGCAGCCATGGCCGGCGGCGGCTTGAGGAAGTCCCACGCCGCCAGCGTCTCGGTGACGGCGCCGGCTCCGCCAAGCTTGGCCATCGCACTGAGCAGCGTTCTGCGGGTAAGCGGCATCTGTCGAACCCTCGGGCAGTCCCGCCGCGCGGCGGAAGATTGATGGGAAGCATGCGCTGGTAGAACTGAGCCGCAAGATGCGACGGAGCGCAAGTGAGTGCGTGCACTCGCTGCACCTCAATGTACGTTCTGGAACTTCTGCCTATGCCGGTCGGCCAATAATACGCTGCATCAGCCGGCCGAACCCGCCGGTGAGGCGCACTGATCCCTCCAGCACCAGGAAGACAATGCATTCGACGTCGCGGTCGATCACGGGCTGATGATTGACCGTGTCGTCGGCGACGACGATATCGCCACGAGCGTATTGCCCGAAAGCGTCGCGCAAGCCGCCGGCGAGCACCAGGGCGGCTTCGAGGCCGTCGTGGGTATGGGCCGGAATTGTCTTGCCGGCGCGGCAGCGCAGGAAGCTCACCTCTGCGGCTGCATCTTTTGCGATCCGGCATTGCTTGATGCCGGGCAGCAGCATGCGCCAGCGGCAGGCGTCCAACGTCCTGCCGAAGTAGGCGCACAACGCCGGCGGCAGCAGATCGTCCGTCACCTTTGCGGTCGATGATTTCTGTTCCGCCGAGGTTCGCACGCCTTGATTGCACCGACGCCCGCCGTCGATCGCGATCGGGCAGCGGCACTGGCTCAATCTCGTCCAGCAGCATTCCGCCGGCGGCTTCGAGCTGTTCCACGTAAAGGCGATTTTCCGCCTTGATCTGCAGGTGCGAGGCGACGAGGACGGCGAGCGGCTCACTCAGGGTCCCAGCCGCATATGACGCAGCAGCAGAGTTCGATCAACCGGCCTTCCGATGCGGCAGGATCTGATCGGTTGGCACTCACGTCAAATCACCTCAGCATTGAAAAATCATGCACAGCATGCGCAACGGGGGCGTAAATGCCAATGCTTGAAACTACGCACCGCGTCGATCAATTGGATCAAACTGTCGTCGGCTAGCGGTATCATGCGGCCGAATACGGCCGCGGCATATCACATCGATAACGCGTGTTTGCGGGCGACTGTTCCAACCTGCCCACATGCCATCGCACCGTCTTGTCCGGTATGACACGGTCCTCTAGGGTCCCGCGTCCAGGATTGCCCACTCATGCAAATTCGCGCCGGAATCATTGAGGCCATCGGCAACACGCCGCTGATCAAACTGGAGCGCGCCTTCGGCGGCGACCGGGTGCACAATTCTCGGCAAGGCCGAGTTCATGAATCCGGGCCAGTCGGTGAAGGACCGCGCGGCGCTGTTCATCATTCAGGACGCCGTGAAAAGAGGCGAATTGCGGCCCGGCGGCGTGATCGTCGAAGGCACCGCGGGCAATACCGGCATCGGCCTCGCGCTCGTCGGCAACGCCATGGGCTTTCGTTCCGTGATCGTCATCCCCGACACGCAGAGCCAGGAAAAGAAGGACACGCTGCGGCTGTGCGGCGCGGAACTCATCGAGGTTCCCGCGGTCGCCTATTCCAACCCGAACAACTACGTCAAGGTTTCTGGCCGGCTCGCGGCGCAACTGGCGAAAAGCGAGAAGAACGGCGCGATCTGGGCCAACCAGTTCGACAACGTCGCCAACCGTCAGGCCCACATCGAAACCACCGGCCCGGAAATCTGGCAGCAGACCGGCGGCAAGATCGACGGCTTCACCTGCGCGGTCGGCACCGGCGGCACGCTTGCCGGCGTCGCCATGGCGCTCAAGGCGCGCAATCCGAAGGTGCGCATTGCGCTGCCGATCCGATGGGCGCCGCGCTCTACAGCTACTACACGACCGGCAAGCTCAAATCCGAAGGCTCCTCGATCACCGAGGGCATCGGCCAGGGCCGCATCACGGAAAATCTCGAAGATGCGCCGATCGACGATCGCGTACCAGATTCCCGACGCCGAAGCCGTGCCGATCATCTTCGACCTGCTCGAGCACGAGGGCCTGTGCCTCGGCGGCTCCTCGGGCATCAACGTCGCCGGCGCCATTCGTCTGGCGAAAGAGCTCGGCCCCGGCCACACCATCGTCACCGTGCTCGCCGATTACGGCACGCGCTACCAGTCAAAGCTGTTCAATCCGGAATTTCTGCGCTCGAAGGACCTGCCGGTGCCGCCGTGGCTCGAGCGCAAATCCGGCATCAAGGTTCCGTACGAATAAACACTCGGAAACGCAACGCACGCTGGCGCGTTGGTATTGTTGTTGAACATCGGAAACTGCCATGTCGCCTGCCCCAACCCCTGCCCCATCGCCCGTGCACCGCTCGCTCGTCACCACCGAATGGCTTGCGCAGCACATGCGCGATCCGAACGTCGTCATTGTCGACGGCTCGTATTTTCTGCCGACCCAGAAGCGCGATGCCCATGCCGAATATCGTGCCGGTCACATTCCCGGCGCGGTGTTTTTCGACATTGAGGCCGTATGCGATCACTCGACCGACCTGCCGCACATGCTGCCGGGGACGACGCAATTCAACGAAGCCGTCGGCGCGCTCGGCATCGGCGACGGCGACACTATCGTCGCCTATGACAGCATCGGCCTGTTCTCGGCGGCGCGGGTGTGGTGGACGTTTCGCGTGATGGGCGCCAAGAAGGTATTCGTGCTCGACGGCGGCCTGCCGCAATGGAAAGCGGAAGGACGGCCGCTCGAAACCGGCGACACCAAACGCGCGCCGCGAAAATTCCATGCCGACATGAACGTCAGCGCAATAGCGACGCTCAGCGACGTGCAAATGACGGTCAACGACTCGAGCGCGCAAATAGTCGACGCGCGCGCGGCCGACCGCTTCCGCGGCGAGGCGCCGGAGCCGCGGCCGGGCTTGCGCTCCGGCCACATCCCCGGCGCGCGCAACGTGCCCTACGGCAATCTGATCGAGAACGGCCGCCTCATGGCGCCCGAGCGTATCGAGGCGGCGTTTGCGGCGGGCGGCGTCGATCTCAACAAGCCGATTATCACGAGTTGCGGCTCCGGCGTCACCGCCGCCATCCTCACCTTCGCGCTGGAATCGCTCGGCAAGGAACCAAAGGGCCTCTACGACGGTTCATGGGCGGAATGGGGCGGACGCCCCGACCTTCCCATCGAGCGGGGATAATCTATGGCAAGACCGGGTCCCGTCGCTCTTGTCACCGGTGGAGCGAAGGGAATTGGCCGCGCCATCGCGCGCCATCTGCTCGATCATGGCTGGCGCGTTGGCGTGGTCGATCTGCCGAAAAGCGGGCTGCACCGCTCCTATCCGAAACGCACGCGCAACGCGGTGCTGATCGAAGGCGATGTGCGCGACGAGGATTTTGCGCGCGCGCGCCGTTGGCGTGCTGATCGATCGCTTCGGCCGCCTCGATGCGCTGGTGTCGAATGCCGGCATCATGATCCGAAAACCATTGCGCCGACTGTCGCTCGACGAATGGTATCGCGTCATCGACACCAACCTGACTGCAATGTACCTGTTTGCACGTGCGGCCGAGAAGCCGCTGCGAAAGGCGCGCGGCGCCATCGTCGCCATCGCCTCGACGCGCGCGCTGATGTCGGAGCCCGACACGGAATCCTATTCAGCGTCGAAGGGCGGAATCGTCGCGCTCACGCATGCGCTGGCGATCAGCCTTGGGCCCGATGTGCGCGTCAATTGCGTCAGCCCGGGCTGGATCGCGACCAGAGACTACAGCGCACTGCGCCGCAAGGATCACATCCAGCATCCCGCCGGACGCGTCGGCAAGCCGCAGGACGTTGCAGAAATCGTAGCGTGGCTGCTCGACGGCGAGCGCTCGGGCTTCGTCACCGGCGCAGATTTCGTCGTCGACGGCGGCATGACGCGAAAGATGATCTACGAGGAATAGCTTACAAAGGCGAAAGCCGCAGGGCGTACCTGCGGCTTTCGTTCCAGCGCTCGCCGTGGGGAGGTAAAGCTCGGCGAGCGCCTTCACACCTGGAACGCGCACACCTAGAGTTCGCTCGGCGCCCGATCCATTCCGCGTTGACCACCATCACGCCCGCGGCGCCCATCTTCGCGCCCGCGCTCGAACGATCCATCTTGGCCGCCGCCGTGACGATGGAACCAGCCGCCGCGTTCGCCACGCATTCCACCGCCCATCATCGGCCGTGGATGCAGCAACCGCGCCAGCATCATGAAGCGGTGCTTCTGACTGTCGTCGAGACTTTGAAATAGCGGCGCGCCGGTGTCCGCCATGCGTTTCAGCGCCGCACTGAAGCGGGTCATGTTGTCGGCCCGGCGCTGCAGGCGCTCGAACGGATTGGCCGGATGATCGCCGTCGCGTCCATCACGCTCGCTGCGGTCACCGCGCTCCTCGCGCTCTTGCCGCATCGCCGCCATGCGCTCGGCGCGCAATTTTGCGAGGTCGCGCAGCGCCGCTTCGAACGCCGGCCAGTTCTTGTCCTGATCCGGCGTCAGCCGCAGGCCGGTCTTGAGCGCAGCAATGCGCGCGTCGGCCATCGCCGCCATGTCGTCAGGGCTCAAGCGCCCACCGCGCTCGAAGCCCGGACCACCGAAGCGCTGCTGCGCATAAACCAGCGACGAGCCGGCGATCACGAGCGCCGCCGTAGCAGCGATCACGGGTTTCCACATAAATTCCTCCACAACATTTTTGTTGCTTACAGTGAAGGGGCACCGACACAAGAATACAAGTTAAACTTTGGTCAGATTACATCCCTGCAAGCTTTTCACAGCAAAGTACTTTAAGTATAATGGCAAGATTGCGACCGCGCTGTATTTCATGACAAGAATTTCCGGCGAGCTGCCGGTGATATAATATCCACGTGAGGGAGGCGCGCATGATATTCCGCCAGCTCTTCGACAGCACATCCGGCACCTACACCTATCTCATCGCCAGCCGCCACGGCGGCGAGGCGCTGATCATCGATCCGGTGCTGGAGAAGGTCGACCGCTATCTCCAGCTCGTGCGCGAGCTCGATGTCAAACTGGTCAAGGCCGTCGACACGCATCTGCACGCCGACCATGTCACCGGCCTCGGCGCGCTGCGCGACCGCACCCATTGCATCACGGTGATGGGCGAGCAAACCCACGCCGACGTCGTCTCGATGCGCGTGACGGAGGGCGACCATGTCGACATCGAGGGCTTGAGCCTCGACGTGCTCTACACGCCCGGCCACACCGACGACTCGTATTCCTTCCTCATGGCCGACCGTGTCTTCACCGGCGACACGCTGCTCATCCGCGGCACCGGCCGCACCGATTTCCAGAATGGCAGCGCGCGTGCGCAATACGATTCCATCTTCGGCAAATTGCTCAAGCTGCCGAACGAGACGCTGGTCTATCCCGCGCACGACTACAAGGGCGACATGGTCTCGACCATCGGCGAGGAGAAGCAGTTCAACCCGCGGCTCAAGGTCAAATCGGTCGACGAATATGTCGACCTCATGAATAACCTGAAACTGCCCAATCCGAAGATGATGGACGTCGCGGTGCCGGCCAACATGCATGTCGGTTTGCACCAGGAGGAAATCGCACGCAAGGGCTGGGCAGTCTCGGCGCCCGATGCGATTGCACTGCGCGGCCGTCCCGATGTCGCGCTCGTCGATCTGCGCGAAAAGCGCGAGCGCGAACGCCACGGCGCCATTCCGGGCGCGTTGCATGCGCCCTATCCGGACTTGCAGGAGAACGTCAGACGCCGGAGGAATGCTGCACGAACTGGCAGCATCGACCGGCAAGCGGATCGTCTTCTACTGTGCATTCGGCGAACGCTCGGCCATGGCCGTGCAGGCGGCGCAGGACGCCGGCCTCAAGAGCGCCTGCCACATCGAAGGCGGCATCGACGCCTGGAAGAAGGCCAACGGGCCGCTCGCGCGGTGATGCGCGGGGAGACGTTTTCGGACCGAAACTGGACCAATTATCGCAATTCTTCAGTATGATCGTCTCCTCCGGCGGGCGGGCCAGGGGACGATTGGGCGCACATGGCATCAGGCAGCGAACCAACACAGCCCGGTCATTTTCTCGCGGTCGGTCTACGCGAAGCCTTCGCCGGCACAATCATCAGCATGCTTTCGATTGCGTATGGCCTGTCTTATGCGGCGCTGATTTTTTCGGGTCCGCTCACGCCGGCACTCGGCTACGGCATAGCCGCAACATTTATCACCGGTGCGATCAGCGCCGCAGTCGTGGCGTTGCGCAGTTCGCTGCCGTTCGCCATCGCCGGTCCCGACTCCTCAGTCTCTGCGGTGAACGCAACCCTGGTCGCGGCGCTGATCGAGCAGCTTGCGACCAGAGGCCGTCCCGAGCAACTGGTCATGCCGGCATTGATCATCATGGCACTCGCCGCCGCGCTCACCGGCCTCCTGCTTTGCGGTCTCGGCATTACGCGCGCCGGGCGCGCAATTCGTTTCGTTCCGTACCCGGTCATCGGCGGTTTTCTCGGCGCGACCGGCTGGGTCATGGTCACCGGAGCGGTGCGCGTGATTACGGACAACGCGGCAACATTCGAAAACCTTCCGATCCTGCTTACACCGCTCCACCTGTCTCAGCTTGCGGCGGGCCTCGCGGTCGCGCTTCGCATTTCATCTTGGCCTGAAACGTCCGGACAACAGCCTGATCCTGCCCGGCATCCTGCTCGGCTCCGTCGCGGCTGCGCATATCGGCTTTCTGCTGACCGGAACGACGATCGCGCAAGCGGCAATCGAAGGCTGGGTGTTCCGCATACAGAGCGCGGTCGGGTTGACGTTGCCATGGCATATCGAGGCGCTGCGTGAATTTCCATGGGGCGCACTGCCGGCCCTTTCCGGCGATTTACTCGGTGTCATGTTCGTCACGGCCATCAGTCTGCTGCTCAACATTACCGGGGTCGAATACGCATTGCGGCGTGAGGCCAATCTCGAGCGCGAACTCAATGCGCTTGGCCTCGGCAATCTGATTTCGGCGGCGTTCGGCGGCTATGCGTCCTGCACCTCGATTAGCCGCACCACGCTCAATTATGCGGCCGGCGCGCGCACGCGCCTCTCCGGCTTGACCACGGCTCTGATATCGGCGGCGCTGCTTCTGGTCGGGCAGGGATTTCTTGGCTTCGTGCCGAAATTCGTGCTCGGCGGCTTGCTGATTTATTTCGGCATAAGCCTGCTTGTCCGTTGGCTGATCGAGTCAGCCACCCGGCTCTCTTTGATCGAATATTTGTCACTTCTCGGCCATCGCGCTGATCATCGTGCGATGGGGGTTTATCGCCGGCGTCCTGATCGGCATTGTCATCGGCTGCGCCACCTTCGCGTTGAGCGCGAGCCGCGTCAACGCCATCAAATTCAGCTTCGATGGTTCGGAATTCCGCTCTTCGCTCGACCGCAACGCCGACGATCTGGCCCTGCTCGGGAAGCATGGCGACGAAATGCAGGGCATGAACCTGCAGAGCTATCTCTTCTTCGGCTCGGTCGCGCGGCTTTTCCAGGACGTCAAGACCCTGCTGGCGAATAATACAGAGATGCCGCTTCCTCGTGTTCGATTTCCGGCTGGTCACCGGTCTCGATTCGTCCGCGACCCACAGCTTCACCCAGATCAAGCAGGTGGCGGACGAAGCCGGCGCGCAGCTTGTCCTGGTTGAGCTTTCGACCGATCTCGAAGAAAGTTCTACGCGCCAGCCGTTTCATCGATGACGGTGTCATCTTGGCGCCCGATCTCGATCGCGCGCTGGAAGAATTGCGAGAACGCAATCGTCGCTGCCCATCGCGGCGAAGACATCGGGACGCCCACGCTGAACGACTGGCTCGAAGCGGCGCTCGGCAGCCAAAAACGGCGGATCAACTGGCGGCGCACTGCGCACGGCACGACGTGGCGGCCGGCGAGCGCATTGCCCGGCAAGGCGACGACGCCGACTGCATGCATTTCATCCTCGAAGGCCGCGTCGGAATCATCGTCGAAATGCCCGATGGCCGTTCGGTCCGCGTTCGCAGCCTCGGGCCGCATACGACAATTGGCGAAATGGGTCTTGATCACCCGGCAGCCGCGCAGCGCCAGCATCCAGGCCGAAGTCGACAGCGTGCTCTATTCGCTTCCGTTCGAGGCCTACGAACGCATCCTGACCGAGAACCCGCCGCTCGGCCCAGGCGCTGCTCACCTACATCGTCGGCGTCATGAGCGAGCGCTTGAGCTTTGCCAGCCGCCTCATCAGCGTGCTGCGGCGCTGACGCCGGTCAGTGCAGGATCTGCTGCAGGAACAGCTTTGTGCGTTCGTGCTGCGGGTGTTCAAAGAAGTCTTTGGGCGCGGCGATCTCGACGATCTGGCCTTCGTCCATGAAGATCATGCGGTCGGCGACCTGCCGCGCAAAGCCCATCTCGTGCGAGACGACAAGCATGGTCATGCCGTCCATCGCCAGCTCCACCATGGTGTCGAGCACTTCCTTGACCATTTCCGGGTCGAGTGCGGAGGTCGGCTCGTCGAACAGCATGATCTTCGGGTTCATGCACAGCGCGCGCGCGATGGCGACGCGCTGCTGCTGGCCGCCGGAAAGGCGTGCTGGATATTTTTGGGCCTGTTCCGGGATTTTGACGCGCGCGAGATAGGTCATTGCCAGCTCTTCGGCGTCCTTCTGCGGCATCTTGCGTACCCAGATCGGCGCCAGCGTGCAGTTCTCCAGCACGGTGAGGTGCGGAAACAGGTTGAACTGCTGAAACACCATGCCGACGTCGCGGCGCACGTCGTGGATGCGCTTGGGGTCATCGCTGAGCTCGATGCCATCGACGATGACGCGGCCGCGCTGCCAATCCTCGAGCCGGTTGACACAGCGCAGCAACGTCGATTTGCCGCCGCCCGACGGACCACAAATCACGATGCGCTCGCCACCAACGACCTTCAGGTTGATGTCACGCAGCACGTGGAACTCGCCATACCACTTGTGCAGGTCGGTGATTTCAATGGCGACATCGCCCGGCTGGACCGGCTTGCGGCGATCGTCTGGACTTTCGGCCATCCCAGGTCCCTCAGCGCCGGTCGGCGCGCGCGAGCCGTGCTTCCACGGCCTTGGCATAGCGCGACATGCCATAGCAGCACACGAAATAAAACAGCGCAGCAAAGGCGTAGCCGGTGGCGCTCGTCACCGGCGTCGCCCAGCGGGCATCGGCGCGCGCGGCCTCGATGGTGCGCAGGAAGTCGAAAATCCCGACGACGAAGACGAGCGTGGTGTCCTTGAACAGCCCGATGAAGGTATTGACGATGTTCGGCAGCGTCACCCGCAGCGCCTGCGGCAGAATCACCAGCGCCATCATGCGCCCGTAGCGCAGCCCGAGCACCTGCGCCGCTTCGTACTGGCCGCGCGGGATGGCGATGAGGCCTGCACGCACCACCTCGGCCATGTAAGCGGAGGCGAACAACGCGACGCCGATGAGTGCCCGCGACAGCTTGTCGGGTGTCCAGGTCTCCGGCACGAACAGCGGCAGCATGACGCTCGCCATGAACAGCACCGTTATCAGCGGCACGCCGCGCACGAACTCGATGAACATCACCGCGAACAGCCGCACTGCGGGCAACCGCGAGCGCCGCGCCAAAGCGAGCAGGATGCCGAGCGGCAACGAGAACACGATGCCGACGATCGCCACCACGATGGTGACGAGCACGCCGCCCCACAGCGTGGTCACCACCGTCGGCAGGCCAATCGCCGGAAAGCCGTGGAGGAATATCAAAGACAATACCGGCACGATGACGAAGAAATAAACCGCCCCAAGGTCGCGGCGCGGCGCGTTCAGCGACGCCAGCCAGAGGATGCCGAAGGCGAGCAGCGCGAAGAACACGTCGACCCGCCAGCGCGCGCCGGCCGGATAGAAGCCGTAGATGAAATAGCTGATCCACACGCGCACGAACGGCCAGCACGCGCCGACCACGGGCCGCTCGGGGGAAACGAGGCAAGCCTGGCGATCGGTCCCGCTCCACACCGCATCGACGAACAGGAATCGGATGAGCGGCGGAACCACCCAGACGATCATGAGCAGGCACAGGATCGTCAGCACAATATTGAGCGGAGACGACAGCAGGTTTGCCCGCAGCCAGCCGAGCGCGCCGGCCTGCATCGCCGGCGGCGGCAATGGTGCGGCCGGTGTCCGGCGGACAAAAATCATGGGCATGTCGGAGATGGCCGCCATGCTCAGCGCTCCACGATGGCGATGGTTCGGCCGTAAAGACCCATCGCCAACGATGTCAGCAGACTGATCGCCAAATACACCGCCATGGTGATGGCGATCACCTCGACCGCCTGCCCGGTAATATTCAGCACCGAGCCGGCAAAAACCTGCACCAGATCGGGATAGCCGATCGCGACCGCGAGCGAGGAGTTTTTCGTCAGATTGAGGTACTGGCTGGTCAGCGGCGGAACGATAACCCGCATCGCCTGCGGCACGACAATAAGCCGCAGCGTCGGGGTGCGGCGCAGCCCCAGCGCAAGTGCCGCTTCGGTCTGGCCGGGCGAGACCGCAAGAATGCCGGCGCGCACCACCTCGGCGATGAAGGCGGCCGTGTAGACCACGAGGCCTAGCAACAGCGCGAGGAATTCCGGCAAAATTTCGACGCCGCCGTTGATGTTGAAGCGGCCCATTTCCGGAAAGGTGAAGGTGAGCGGCGACCCCGTGAGCGCAAACGCAGCGAGCGGCAGTCCGAAGATCAGCACCACAGCGATCCAGGCCGTGTGCGCCGGTTTGCCGGTTTGCCGGCGCTTGTGCCGGGCCCAAAGGCCGGCGGCAATCGACGCCACGACGCCAACGACCAGCGCAGCAAGCACAGCATCAAATCCCGCTTCGGCGTGCGGCTGCGGCAGGAACAGGCCGCGGTTGTTGAGAAAGCCGCCGCCCGGCAGCGCCATGCTCGCGCGCGCATCCGGCAGCGCCTTGAGCACCGAATTATACCAGAACAGCAATTGCAGCAGCAGTGGCACGTTGCGGATCAGTTCGACGTAGCCGGCAGCAATCCGCGACACCAGCCAGTTGCGCGACAGGCGCGCAATGCCAACGATGAAACCGAGCACTGTCGCAAACACGATGCCCAGTCCCGCAACCAGCAGCGTGTTGAGCAACCCCACCCAGAAGGCGCGGCCGAAGGTCGAGGAGCGGGAGGAATACTCGATCAGCGTCTGGCTGATGTCGAATCCGGCCGTCGTATTCCAGAAGCCGAACCCGGAGGCGATGTTGGAGCGAGCAAGATTATGCGCCGCGTTGACGATTGCGCCAAAGGCAATCGCCCCGACCACGGCACATAGCAAGACCTGCAACGCGATGCCGCGGAGCCTGCGACCATATCCGGTCGACGGCGGCGCGGTCTGTGACGTGATGCTCATCTGTGGCGACGGCTCGCGCCGCAGGGACGCGCCCAATCAGCCGGCAATGCCATTCGCGTCTCGGCGGGTCGGTTCAGCGGACCGGCGGGCCGTATTGCAAGCCGCCTTTGGTCCACAGCGCGTTGAGGCCACGCGAAATCTTCAGCGGCGAGCCCTGTCCAACATTGCGCTCGAAGGTCTCGCCGTAATTGCCGACCTGTTTGATGATGCGATAGGCCCAGTCCTTGGTCAGCCCCATCGCCTCGCCGTAGCTGCCCTCGGCGCCGAGGAGCCGGCGAATTTCGGGGTTATCCGACTTCAACTGTTCGTCCACATTGGCCTGTGTGACAGCGAGTTCCTCGGCGTTGAGCATGGCGAAATGCGTCCACCGCACGATGTCGCCCCACTGGTCATCGCCGTGACGCACCGCCGGACCGAGCGGCTCCTTGGAAATAATCTCCGGCAGCACGATGTGGTCGTTGGGAACGGAGACCCGAAGCCGCTCGCCGTAGAGGCCGGAGGAATTGGTCGTGTAGGAATCGCAGCGGCTGGTGTCGTAGGCCTTGACCGCCTCATCGGCCGTCGCGAACGTCACCGTCTTGAGCTTCATGTGATTGGAGCGGAAGTAGTCGGCAAGATTGAGCTCCGTGGTGGTGCCCTGCTGCACGCATACCGAGGCGTCGTTGAGCTCGAGCGCCGAATTGACCTTGAGCGCCTTGCGCACCATGAAGCCCTGGCCGTCGTAGTAGCTCACGCCGGCAAAATCGAGCCCGAGCGAGGTGTCGCGCGACATGGTCCAGGTGGTGTTGCGCGCCAGCACGTCGACTTCGCCGGATTGGAGCGCGGTGAAACGATCCTTCGCGGTCAGCGGGACGAATTTCACCTTTTTAGGATCGTTGAAGATCGTGGCCGCCAGCGCCCGGCAAAAGTCGACATCGAAGCCGGTCCAGTTGCCCTGCGCGTCCGGCAGGCCAAAACCGGCAAGCGTGCCGTTCGCGCCGCAGATGAGTTCACCGCGCGCCTTTATGGCGTTCAGCGTCTGTGACCACGCCGATTGCGCGCCGAACCCGACCACCGCCGCTACCGCGAGCGCCGTAAGTACCCGTTTCATGACCGGACCTTCCGCCCTGTGCCTGCACACGCCGAAATCAAAGGATTTCAGCGTGACGCCAGCTATTCCCGTACCCTGAAGCATCTCAGAACGATCAGGCTTGAAGGTCAAGGGGTTGACGGCAGCGCCCGGTGCCAGGGTAATGGGCGCGCGAGCGTTGCGAGACGATGCCATGAAAAAGAAGTCTGATAGCGGCAATGCCGCCGCAAAGCGGCCGGAAACCCGCGTTGTGACGGCGGGGCGCGATCCCGCCTCCTATCACGGCTTCGTCAATCCGCCGGTCTACCACGCCTCGACCGTGCTCTATCCGAGCGCGGAGGATTTTGTCGCCCACCGGTCGCGCTACCAATATGGCCGCCGCGGCACGCCAACGACTGAGGCGCTGGAACTCGCCTTGCAGGAACTCGAAGGCCCCGCCTGCGCCGGCGTCGCCCTGCTGCCGTCGGGATTGGCCGCGATTTCGGCCGCCCTTTTGTCGGTCGTGCACGCCGGCGACCATATCCTGGTCACCGACAATGCCTACGGGCCGACACGCAATTTCTGCGAATCCATCCTCACGCGTCTCGGCGTCACGACGACGTATTACGATCCGTTGATCGGCGCCGCGATTGCCGACCTGTTCCGGCCGAACACCCGCGCAGTGTATCTCGAATCGCCGGGCTCGCTCAGTTTCGAAATGCAGGACACGGCCGCAATTGCCAACGCGGCACATGCCAAAGGCGCGATCGTGCTGACGGATAATACCTGGGCGAGCCCGCTCTATTTCCGGCCGCTCGACCACGGCGTCGACCTCGTCATCCAGGCCGGCACGAAATATATCGGCGGCCATTCCGATGTCATGATCGGCACGGTCGCGGCAAATGCAGCGACTGTTGCCGCGCTCCAAAAGACCGTCCGCCTCACCGGCCTTTGCCTCGGGCCCGACGATGTCTATCTCGGCCTGCGCGGCGTGCGCACACTTGCAGTGCGGCTGGCGCGACACTTCGAATCCGGCGTTGACGTCGCGCGCTGGCTGGAGCGCCGCCCCGAAGTCCTTCGTGTCATCCATCCGGCGCTCGAAAGCCATCCGCAACACGCCATCTGGAAACGCGACTTCACCGGCGCATCCGGCCTGTTCAGCTTTGTGCTCAAGCCGGTGCCGCAGGCCGCGGTCTACGCCTTCCTCGACGAACTCGAATTGTTCGGCATCGGCGCGTCCTGGGGCGGCTACGAGAGCCTGGCGATTCCGTTCGACCTCGCACCGGTGCGCACGGCGACGCGCTGGGAGCCGGGCGGCCCCACCGTACGTTTCCACATCGGGCTTGAATTGGTCGACGATCTCAAAGCCGACATCGAGCGCGGCTTCGCCAAGCTTGCCGCCACAGCGCACGAGTGAATTTAACTACGCAGGAGTTGCTGTAGCCTTGCGCTCGCGCATGACGAAATGGAGATTGCGCAGGTACACGAATACGCCGAACGCCTGACCGGCGATGAAAACCGGGTCCTTTCGGTAGAGCGCGTAGACCAGAAGCAGCAGGCCGCCGCCAATCGAAAAAATCCAGAAGGCGAGCGGAATGACGCTTCGTCCCGCGCGCTCCGAGGCAATCCATTGCACCAGGAAGCGCGCGGTGAACAGCGCCTGCGCCAAAAAGCCGAGCGCCACCCACCAGTCCAGACTCATCACCATGACGTCCTGAAAATAGGTGCCGACCGCACGTGACAGGTCAACGAGCAAGAAGTCACCTCCTCACTTTCGGGGACGCGCTTTTTGCGCCGGATCAGCCACCACACGCCGGCAAGATCGAGAATGCCGACCCACAGCCGATCCCACAGGCCGTAATTCGACGTACCGTGCCCACGCTGGCGGTCGACAACGTCGACATAGCCGATGTCGTAACCGTCGCGGCGCACCAGCGCCGGCAGGAAGCGATGCAGGCCATCGAAATAAGGCAGCATCAGGAACACGTCGCGGCGGAACGCCTTGAGGCCACAGCCGGTGTCGCGCGTGCCGTCCCGCAACACCGCACTGCGCACGCCGTTGGCGATGCGCGACTGGAATTTCTTGAAACCTGAAGACTTGCGCCCCACGCGCTGACCGGCAATGAGCCCGATCCGCGGCGCACCGGCCTCAAGCGCCGCCAGCAGCGCGGGAATGAAGGACGGATCGTTCTGGCCGTCACCATCGATCGTTGCAATGATGGGCGCACGCGCCGCAGCGACGCCGGAACGCACCGCAGCGGATTGCCCGCCGGATTGCGCGTGGCGGACTTGCCGCAGCCACGGCCGTTCCGCCATCAATTGCTGCAATTCACCTTCTGTGGCGTCGCGCGAGCCGTCATTGACATAGACGATCTCGAATGTGCGGCCCTTCAGTGCCGCGGCGATTTCCGCCACCAGCGGTGCGATATTGCCGGCTTCGTTGCGAACCGGCACCACAACGGACACGGCCGGCGCTTGGGTCTCGGACATGGCGCGAGCTTCTATTGGCCGAACTGCCGCCGGGCAACCCTTTTGATGCGCCTCAAAGAGGGCCCGGGCAGCGCGTCGATGCCGTTTGCCGCAAATCCCAGACGCCGGGCGGCGAACCAGTTGCGCACCATCATCGCGCCGAGCCCGCCAACCAGGGCGCCGGCGATGACGTCACTCGGATGGTGGGCCATGACGATAACGCGGCTGGCCATGATGATCGCCGCGTAGAGCCACATCGGCACACGCAAACGCGGCCAGACCGCACCGATCGCGACTGCGGCCGAGACCGCCGAGGTGGCATGGCCGGACGGCATGCTGGCGTATTCCGGCCGCCAGATGAACGGCATGTAGGCGAACGGATCGTCGTGGCTGCCGACGAACGGCCGGGCACGGCCGATCAGACGCTTGACGATGGTCACGAACAGACCGGGCGCGCCGATCGCGAGGAACAGATAGCCGAATCGCACGACGAGCATCGCGATCGTGGCCTGCGCCATTCGCGGCATCGCCGGCGACATCAGCGCCGCCAAGGCGATCAACACAAATCCGAACGGAAACAGGAACCAGCCCGAGCGTCCGAAGTCGGTGATCTGGTCAAACAGGTCGATAAACCACTGAGGCAGTGCGTGCGCCCAGGTGCTCGCCGCGCTGTCGTACAGAAACATGGACGCCACAATCGCTGCGAGACAGACGACCGACACGATCGAGATCATGGCGCGCGGACGCCAGCCGATGCGCACGCGCGGCGGGCGCACCAGCACCGTGCTCCAGACGGCGAAGTTTTCGAGTACGCGCCGCAGCAGCGCCCATCGATCCGCCGATTGCTCGAGCCCGCCGGCCACGCTCACGGCGCGCCTTGCGAGCGGAACACCGCGATGGTGACCGGCTTTCCGGCGCTTACGTTGAAAGCTTCGATGCGTGGTCCGGGGTCGTAGCGCAGGCCGATCACCTCGGCGCGCTTTGCAAATGCGCGCTCGTAGCGCGCCTCGATGAACGCGAAGCGGCAACCGCCCTGGCGCATAAAATCCGCGGCGCCGGAAGCATCGGTGAGCCGGGTCGGCGTGCCGGCAAGAAACACAAGGCTCGGCTCCTCATAGCCGACCGACGCCGCGACCGGATCCTTGCAATTGGATGTGCGCAGGACATTGGCCAGTTCGACGCTCGGAAACAACGCGCCGAGCGAAGGCACGATCACCGCATAGGCGCCCATTGCCAGCAAAACTGCGGCCGCAGTGGCGCGCAAGAACGCGCGTTCGGGTCCGTCCGCATCGTACAACAGCCACGCCAGCAGGCCGAAAACGATCGCGGCCGCAAAGAAGGGCCACGAGAACAGATCGAGCTGCCGCCCAATGACGACCGCAGCGGTGACCAACGCGATGCTGGCGATCACCGGAACCAGGAACCACCACATGGAGCCGCGCACCAGCCACGGCCGTTGCGACAGCACATGCTTTTCGACCGCTCCGGCGATCAGGATGGCGATCGCGGGATAGAGCGGCAGCACGTAGTGGGGCAGCTTGGTCATGACGGCTTCGAACACGATCCAGGACGGCAGCAGCCACGCCA
The DNA here is from genome assembly GCA_963730645.1 of uncultured Alphaproteobacteria bacterium. Classification (GTDB taxonomy): domain Bacteria; phylum Pseudomonadota; class Alphaproteobacteria; order Rhizobiales; family Xanthobacteraceae; genus BOG-931. The sequence goes on from CAVSSN010000002.1 coordinate 983,011, forward strand.
GCAGGAAGCGCGCGGCAGGGCTACGGCGCTCGCGCCAGATCGCGGGCGCGGCAAGCCCGGCGAGCATCGACGCCGGCCAGAACGTGGCGAAAAACAGCAAAAGATAAGTGCCCGGCGGTGCGCCGTGGGTCTCCTGCCCGCCTGTAATTTTGGCGAACATGTCCTCGCCGACGGAATCGACCAGAAAGCTGTCGCCGGCTTTGATGTAGATCGCGACGAACCATGGCAGCACCAGCAGGACGAGCCAGGCGGCACCGGCGAGCGGGCGCAACGCAAGCAACCATCGCCCCGAGCGCTCGATGATCGACAGCGTCATCGCGGCAAGTCCCACGACCATCAGAATGAGAGGACCTTTGAGCAGGATTCCGCCCGCGAGCGCGGTCCAGAAGATCGCCGGCAGCACCCATCCGGTATTGGCCGTCGCATCGCGCGGCGCGAGGTAGACCCGCGCCAGCACCCCCATCGCCGCAACGGTCGTGAACAGCAGCATGGCGTCGGTCTTGGCGAGACGTGCTTCGACGCCAAGCAGGATCGAACCCGCCATCATCAGGCCGGCCAGCATCGCGCCACGCCGCGTCAGGAAGGCGAGCCCGCACCAGTAGGTCAGCAATACAGCCCCGGTGGCGCCGATCAGCGACGGAATGCGATAGAGCCAGATCGTGGTGAGCGCGTCCCGCAGCCCGAGCACGCTGGCCGTCTTAACGAACGCCGCCTGCATCCAGTAAATGCCGACCGGCTTCTTGTAGCGCACCTCGTCCTGGAAGCGGATGTCGACATAGTCGCCGGTCTCGATCATCTGCTTGGTGGCCTGGGCGAACCGCGCTTCGTCGCGGTCGACCGGCGGGACCTGAAAAAACCCGGGCAGGAAGGCGAGGAACGCGACAACGACAAGCACCAGCGCCGCCCGCGCGTGCGACGGCGCGGCGTAATCGAGGAACGCTGCCAGTCCATTCGGCGGTCCAAAGGACCGCGGCGCCGCGCTGCTGGTTGTCGACATACCCATCGGCCGCTAAATGCGCGCCGACAATAGAGAATTCGGCGTGGGCAGGAAAGCGCCGGAACGGCGGTCTATTGCACCCGCACCATGACGCTGTCGGCCGCGCCCTTGGCGTCCATGACGGTCACCCGAACGAAGCCGGGACCATCCGGCGCGAAAAACAGCGTGCGCCGGCCCTGCGCCGCCACCGGCACGCCATTGACGAGGACAGTCAACGGCGCGACGCCGCCCGCGACCTTGAGCGCAACCGGATCGGGCTTGCCGCCGCTCGCCGTCAGATCAAGCTGCGCGCCGTTGGGCGGGAACATGATGTGCGGCGGCAGGTCCGCCGCTGGGCCCGGCAGGCTACCCGGCCGGAACAGGCGCAACGGCGGCGGCAGCTTGGCGGTCGGGGCGAACAGGACGCCCTTGGGCGGACGTGGCAGCGCAGCCGGCAGCTTGCCGGTCCGCGCGAACGCATCGAACAGGATCGGGGCGGCGGCGGCACGGCCGACCAGGCCGGACACCGGCGCGCCGTCGGGCCGGCCGACCCAGACGCCGATCGTGCGCGCACCGTCGAAGCCGACCGACCAGGCGTCGCGGTAGCCGTAGCTGGTGCCGGTCTTGAACGCGATGCGGCCGCCGACGGCATTTTCCGGCGGCGGCGTACCGAGCAGCACGTTGCTGATGTACCAGGCCGCGACCGGCTCCATCAGCCGTCGCGGCGTGGGCACTTCGGCGAGCGGCGAGACGCGCTCGGTCAGCGGCAGCGTGGTGCCGAGCCGCGCAATGCCGGCATAGAGCATCACCAGATCGGTGAGCCTTATGCCGACGCCGCCGAGGCCCATCGCCAGACCCGGCGCTTCGCCTGTCGGCAGCACCAGCGCGCCGCCGGCCTGGGTGATGCGCGCGGTAAGCCTGCTCGCGCCGACCTTGTCGAGCACGGCGACAGCCGGCACGTTGAGCGACATCTGCAGCGCCCGGCGCACCGTCACCGTGCCCTGGAACGTGAGATCGAAATTCTCCGGCGCATAGGTGCCGTAACGAACCGGACGATCTTCGATCATCGTCTCGGGATGGATGAATCCATCCTCAAAGCCGAGCCCGTAGATAAACGGCTTCAGCGTCGAGCCCGGCGAGCGCAGAGCCTGCGTCATGTCAACCTGGCCGGCGCGACGCTGGTCGAAGTAATCGGCCGATGCGACGCGCGCCAACACTTCGCCGGTGGCGTTGTCGACGGCGAGGATCGCGACGGAGATGTCGGGGCCGAGCGCACGCGCGCGCTCGCGCGCGAGCGCTTCGAGGTTTTTCTGCAGCACCGCGTCGATGGTCAGCTTGTGCTGCCGGCGCGCCGGCATTTCGGCGACGACCTGATCGGCGGCATGCGGCGCCAGCGTCGGCATCGGAATGCGCGCGTTCGGCACCGGCTCGGCCTTCGCCAGCGCGATCTCATCGGCAGGCACGATGCCGGATTCGGCAAAGCGGTCGAGCACGCGGTTGCGCGCGCGGCGCGCGATATCGGAAGAACGGTCCGGCCGGCGCAGCTCCGGCGATTGCGGCAACGCGACCAGCAGCGCCGTCTCGCCGAGCGAGAGCTTGCGCGGTTCCTTGCCGAAATAGGCGAGCGAAGCGGCGCGGATACCTTCGAGATTGCCGCCATAAGGCGCGAGGCCGAGGTAGAGCGAAAGCACCTCGTCCTTGGTCAATACGTGCTCGATCTCGACAGCGCGGACCATTTGGCGAAGTTTTGCCGTGAAACTGCGCTCGGTACGCGGCTCCAGCAGCCGCGCCACCTGCATGGTCAACGTCGAGCCGCCGGAGACGATGCGGCCATGCGTCGCCAGTTGAAACGCGGCGCGCGTCAACGCCAGCGGATCGATGCCATGATGCGAGCGGAAGCGCTTGTCCTCATAGGCAAACAGCACATTGAAGAAACGCGGATCGACATCCGCGACCGTCGCCGGCAGCCGCCAGCGGCCTTCGCCGGTCGCGTATGGCCGCAACAGCCGGCCCTCGCGATCGACCACCGTGGTCGAAAACTCGATGCCCTCCCCGATCGGCGCCGGGCCGAGCGATTTGATCCACCACGCCGCGCCGGCAAGCGACGCGGCGCAGATAAAGACGAAGAGTCGCAAGGCGGCTCGCAAGATGCGCCGACCGGAACTCCCGAGCCCCCTCACCCCGACCCTCTCCCCCATGGGGAGAGGGAGAAGATGATGCGCGCGCCTCGAGCATCACTTCGCCGCCGTGACTTCGACGGTGCCGGTATCGGTGCGGCCGAAGCGGTCGGGACGGTACATGTCCTCGACGTAGGCTTGCGGGTGCACGTATTTTCCGGGCGACACCGCGCGCACCACGTAGGCGACCGTGAACACCGACGGATCGCTGCTCTTGCGGTCGAACGCCGCGACGAAGCGATCGTCGCGGAATTCGGAGTGCACCGGCGTCGCCGCATCCGTGATCCAGCTCAGCGTCCCGGTATCGCCGGAGGAGACGAGGTGCGGATTGTCGATCTCGAACCCGGCCGGCAGATAATCGGCGAGGATAATGCGGCCGTATTGCGTATCCGGCTCCGTGACCTTCAGCACCACGGCCATGCGGGTGTTCTGCTTGACCGTCGTGGCATCGATGGCCTCGCCTTCGAGCGTGAAGTACTGCCGCTCGATCTTGAAGCCCTTCTCCGCCGCCGGCTCCGGCGTCAACGGCGCGCCGGAGACCGTCACCACCGCCTGCAGCGGGTTGTCGCCGGTGTTGGTGATGCGCAGCGGCTCCTTCAATTCGCTCGCCCGGATGCTGCGGTAGAGCGGCTTCTGCGACGCCTCGCCGGCGACATTGAGCGACACGCTGCTGCTATCCTTCGCCAGAGAGCGCGCGGCCATCACCAGCCAGGCATTCTCCTGCGTCGAGGTGTACGTCGAGAGCGTTCGCGCCGCCTCGACGCGTTGTACTGCGCCGATCACGGTCGGCCGCGGCGCGCTGCCTTCGGAGGCGAGCGTGACGAGAGCCGCCGCATCGCGCAGCGTCGAGCCGTAGTCGACGCGGCCGAACAGGTCGGGCGTCGGCTTCTGCGGGATCGAGTCGAGCGCCGCCGCATAGACACGCTCGGCACGGCCACGGTCGCCGATCATCGCGAGTGCCGCGGCGACTTGCGCCTTGGCGATCGCGGTTTCGAGCGAGTCGAGCTTGGTGTCGGCGATGTAGCGCAGATCGCCGACCGGCGCCGCGCCGTTGCGCGCCAGCACGTAGAGCGCATAGGCGAGATCGCGGCCGCCGTTCTTGCCCGGGTCGGTCGTATTGGCGACGACGTTGCGCAGCCGGTCGAGCGCGAGCTTGAAGGCGACGTCGGGCACCGCGAAGTTGCGTTCGCGCGCCCGCGACAGGAAGTCGGTGACGTAGGAGTCGAGCCACGCATCGTCACCGCCGACCGACCACAGGCCGAACGAACCGTTGGCGCCCTGTCGCGCCAGCAGGCGGTCGATGGCGTCGCGGATGCGCTGGTCGATCGCCGTGTCGAAGGCGAGATGCGCCTCGCCGGCGAGCTCGTTGACGTAGAGCAGCGGCATGGCGCGGCTGGTGATCTGCTCCGAGCAGCCATACGGATAGCGGTCGAGCGCCTTGAGCAGCGTCGCCGCATCGAGCGCAGACGACAGCCCGACCGAAACCGACACGCCGCCGGTCCCGGGGACAAGGTCGCTGAACATATCGCTCGACAGCGTCAGGCTCTCGCCCTTGGCGATCGGCTTGACGGTTCGTCGTGCCAGGATCTGCGTCGGCGAGCGCACGGTGAGCGAATAGCTGCGCTCGAGTGCAAATCCGCCCGGCCCGGCAAGCGCGACACGCACCGTGCTGGTGCCCGCACCCGACGCCGCGACCGGAACAGAGAGCGAGGCGCGTTGCTTGGCGCGCAGCGCAACCTTCTGCGTCGCGCCAGCGCCCGCCACCACCGGGCCCTCGGACGTGAGCGCGACGGTGTATTCGCCGGCCTCTCCTTCGACATTGTCGAGATCGAGGTGGACGGTGCCGCGATCCCCGTGCAGCAGGAAGCGCGGCAGCGTCGCGGTGACCACGACCGGGTCGCGCACAGTGACGTCGCCGTTGGCGCGGCCGACCTTGTCCTTGCTCCAGGCGACCGCCATCACGCGCACCGTCCCGGAGAAATCGGGAATGTCGAAGGCGACCTCGGCGTTGCCGTCGCGGCCGACGGTGATGACGCCGGAGTAAAGCGCCAGCGGGGCTTGCGTCGGCGGGCTGCCTTGCAGTTGCGCGCCTTCGTCGCCGCCGCTGCGGATCTGGCCGCGCGTGCCCTGCATGCCGTCGATCAACTGGTTGTAGAGATCGCGGATGTCGGCCGACAGCCGGCGCTGACCGAGGAAGTAATTGTCCGGCGCCGGCGGCTTGTAGTTGGTGAGATTGAGGATGCCGACGTCGACCGCGGCGACGACGATGCGCGCCTCTTCGCCCGCGGCAAGGCCGTCAAATTTGACCGGCACGCGCAGCGTGGTGTTCGGCCGGATCAGCGCCGGCATTTTCATTTCGAGCGCCAGCGTTTTCGCCTTGCGGTCGACCGAGAACCACTGCACGCCGATGGCGCGGCCGGGCATGCGCTGCGCCACCGCGTCGAGCGGCCGGCGCAAGGTGGCGACGACATAGGCGCCGTTGCCCCAGTCGCGGCCGACCGGCACCTGCAGCTTGGCGAGGCCCGGCTGCACGTCCGTGGTCTGCGTCGTGATCAGGCGATCGCCGATGACGTTGAGCGTGACGCGGCCGGCGGTGCGCGCGGTGACCGCAACGGTCATCGTGTCGCCCGGCTTGTACTCGCCCTTGTCGAGCGCGATTTCCAGCATGTCAGGCGTATCGGCGCTGGCGTCAGTGTACCAGCCGGCGTCGAACTCGATCGACGTGACGGGGCCGTTGCCGTCGCCGGTCGAGACTTCGAGCCGGTAGCGGCCCCACTTCACCGGCATGGAGATATGCCCCGGCCGGTCGAGCGAGGTGTCGATCGCGCCGTCGGCGATGCGGCTCGTCTGTTTGACCGGCTCGTAATTCCACGAGCCGTCGCGCTTGTAATATTGATAATGCGTCTCGATGCGCACGAGTTCGTAGTGCAGCCCGCGCTTCGGCACAGTCGTGCCATCGGGCGCGACCACAATCACGTCGAAGTTTGCGCTGTCGCCTTCACCGAGCGAGCGGCCGGAGAACAGCGGCTTGACGCCGATCATGTTGCCGCTCGCGGTCACCGGCAGCGTGATGGTGCGCTCGACCGCGCGTCCGCCCGCTTCCGCCATGCGCACGATCACCTTGGCATCGAGCGGGTGGCTCGATGACGGCAGCTTGTCGAGGTTGACCGTAAAGCTCGCCTTGCCGGTGTCGTCGGTTGACGGCAGGCCTTCGAGCGGCTGGCGCGACGCCTCGACCTCCTCGTCGGCAAGGCCGAACTCGTAGCCGGCAAATCCGGGCCGTTCCTTGGCGGTGGAGACCGCGATCTCGCCTTCGAGATCGAGTCCGGCGGCCGGCGCACCGTAGAGGAAATGGCCGTCGACCTTGAGGTCTGCCGGCGTGGTCTTGGAGATGCGGCCGGTCGGCGAGGTCAGATCGAATTCGAGCCGGTCGGGGACGTAATCCTCGACCATGAACGTGGTCTCGCCAACCGGCGGACGCTTCGGATCGGTGAAGGCATGGACATGCCATGTGCCGGTCGGCGCGACGGAACTGATCGGCAGGGTCAGGGTGTGGCCGCCGAGGCCCTGATCGGGCGCTACGGCGCGGCGATATTCGACACCGTCAGGACGCTCTATCACGAAGGTCAGCGGCACGCCGGTCGCAGCCACGCCCTGCGCGTCGCGCAACAGCGCCGTGAGAAAGGCGGTCTCGCCCGAGCGATACACACCACGCTCGGCATAGACGAAGGCGTCGAGCCCCGCCGGCGCGATGCGGCCCGAGACGCCGCGGTCGGTGAGATCGAACGCCGGCGATTTGAGATTGAGGAAGGCGTAGTCGCCTTTGGGATCGACCGCGACCAGCATGGCAGGCGCCATGCCGCCCTCCCCGCGCGCGAGCCCGGCTTCGAACTGGGCGTGTCCGCTCGCATCGGTGCGGCGCGTCGCCAGCACCTCGTTGCTGCGCGAGATCAACCGCACTTCCATGCCGCTCTTGGCATCGGTCGTCGCCAGCGAATTGACGAAGGCGTGGATGCCGTCGTTGCCGGAAAACGCGGTGAGGCCGAGATCGGAGACGATGAACCATTGCGTCGCCAGCGAATCGTAATTGTCGGCCTTGTTCGGCTTTGCCTCCGCCACCATGACGTAGACGCCGGGCACGAGATCGCCGACCGCCTGGTCGACCGGGAATGCGGTGGTGATGTCGGCGTTGAGCGTCAACTCGACCGCGAGCTCGCCCTTCCACACCTGCGAGGCGCGCGACTGCGCCATGCGATCGACCTCGTAGCGGTCGAGGCTGCGCTGGAAGTCGGTCCGATCGAATTCGCCACCGATCACGCTGTCGATGAGGTTGCGGTCGCCGATGCGGTAGATTTCGATGCCGACGGCCCGCGTGTTGACGCTGACGATCGGAATGCCGCGCTGGCCGGTGCGCGGCAGCACATAGGCCTTGCTGGTGAAGCGCACGAACGGGCTGCGGTCGCGGACGTAAACGGAAAAATCCGACGACTTGATCAGGCTCTCATGCACCACCGAGGGCATGCCGGCGCGCAACGTGATGTCGTAACGCTCGCCGTGCTTGAGGCCTTCGACGCAAAGCTGCTTGTCCTCGACCGACAAAGCCGGCTTGTCGGTGCCGGCGAGCACCACGAAGGGCGAAAAGTCGGTGCGGTTGCCCGGCAAGCTTTCCGAGAACTGGAAGCACGCGCGCGGCGACGCTGCATCCGCATCGACCGTGTAGTCGAGCACGCGGAAACCGTATTGCTCGCGCAGCCGTTCGTATTGGCCGCGCACCTCCGCGACTTCGCGCAGCTCGAGCGAGAGCCGCAGCGTATCGAGCGCGGACCGCCACATCTGGCGGTCCTGGAAGGTGCGGCCAAGGAGGAGCGAGAGCGTCCGCCTCCTCGGTGCGGCTGGTGGTGCGCTGGTAGGCGATGTAGGCGGCGGTCGAAGCGCGCTCGAGCAGCAGCGCGCGCTCGCGAGTCTCGACCGGATTGATCTGCAGGATGGTGCGCGCGAGCCGCAGCCAGGTCGCGGTGTCGGTCGGAGCCGCTGCGACGATCTGTCCGAGCAACGCCATGCCGCCGCGGAAGTCGTTGCGCTGGAACGCCGCATCGGCGTCGCGCTTGAGCGCCGCGACCGGCTTCGCCGCCGTACCCGCGTCGGTCTTGATCTGGGCTTCGAGCTTGATGGCGCTTTCAGCGAGGGCGTCGTCTTGGAAAGCTTTGTCGGCGGCAATGGCGGGGAAACATGCAAATGACACGAGCGCGGCCACGAGGCCGGCGCGCATAAGCGAGAACATCGAGGAAGTCCTCCCAGGCGGGTTCGTAATCCGATCCACCGACTATCACTTGAAGCGATGAAGGTGTCGAGGTCATGACGGCATTGCGCCAAACCGGGGCCATCGTTGTCGCCGGCCTGTGACGATCGGTAAACGCGTCGGCGAGCGGCGCATGCGATCAGAATTCGACGCTATCCCTCGCGCGGCGACGGAGCGGATCAGGTTTTGTCATCACGGCTTAGTGGCGCGTAACGCCAATCGCGTTCAACGCCCCAAAACACTGGGGATTTTCACCGTTTGAAAGCGCCAAGACAGGCAATCCCCGGCGAACTGCATTATAGTCCCGGGACGCGGCCCCGTAGCTCAGGGGATAGAGCAACAGCCTTCTAAGCTGAAGGTCGGAGGTTCGAATCCTCCCGGGGTCGCCAGCCTTCCGCGCCTGTTCAATGCCCGGCGCTCTTCGCCGCCATCACCAGCACCGGCTGGTCGCGATAGGTGTCGGCGAAGATGCGCTTCATGTTCGCGATCTTGGGAGCATCGTTGTAGACGATGTAGGGGTTTTCCGGGTGAATTGTCGCGTAGTCCTGATGGTAGTCCTCGGCCGGATAGAACGCCGATAGCGCGTTGACCTGCGTCACGATCGGCCGGCTGTAGGCGTGGGCAGCGTTGAGTTGCGCGATGTAGGCCTCGGCGACGCGCTTCTGCTCATCGTTGGCGTAGAAGATGGCGGAGCGGTATTGCGGACCGGTGTCCGGCCCTTGCCGGTTGAGCTCGGTCGGATTGTGCGCCACCGAGAAATAGATCTGCAAAATCTTGCCGTAGGAGATCTGCTTCGGATCGAACGTGACCTGCACGGATTCGGCATGCCCGGTGCGTCCGCTACCGACCATCTCGTAGTGCGCGGTTTTCTGCTCGCCGCCGGCATAGCCGGACACGGCCTGGGTCACGCCCTTGGTGTGCTGGAACACCGCCTGCACGCCCCAGAAGCAGCCGCCGGCGAGCACCGCGGTCTGCATCCCGTCGCCGCTTGGCGCAGGCGCGTCCGCCGCGGGTGGCGCGATGACGACCGCGCTCTCGGCGGCCTTGGAGGACTGGCCGGCCATGGCCAGGAACGGCAGCAGCAGCAAAGCGGAACCCAACAGCGCGACGCGCCGGCGCGTGGGAGCAATGGTGTGAGTGATTTGCATGGCCGTTCCTCCGAAATTGATGCCTGCGGTGGATTCTGGTCGAAGACGTTTTAGCGTACCCGCGATATATCGGACTAATCACAACAGCTGCGAGACCTATCAGCCGACCGTCACGGCCTTGTGTAGTGGTCGCAATTGTCGCAGCGCTGCGCCCGGCCGGCGATCACTCGATGGTTTGATAGCCACGGATGATCCGCTCCGAGCCGTAGCCCCAGTAATTGCGCAGCGTGTCCGGGCCCCACACTTTCGGCCGCTGCGGCCGGTCCTGATGCCAAGGGCGCGGATCGAAATAGCCGAGCGCCTCGTCCTTCATCAGGTCCATCTCGCAGAAGAACTCGACCCGCACCTTGTCGGCGTTGCGATGATAAATCGCGATGTTGTGGCCGATGATGTGGCGGCCCGGGCCCCAGACCAGATGGATGTCGTGCCTGGCAAGCGTCTCGGCGGCGCGCTGGATCTCCGCCCAGTCCTTGACCTCGAAGGCGATGTGATGGAGCTGCGGCTCGGCGTCGTAGACGAAATTGACGGTGTGGTGGTCGGTGTTGCAGCGCAGGAAGGCGAATGTTTCATCGCGCCAGTCCGAGACGCGAAAGCCGAGCACGTCGGTGTAGAACTTCACCGTCTTCTGCACGTCGTCGACCCGATAGGCGACGTGGCCGAGTTTCAGCGGCATGACGCCGGCGTGGCGCCCATCGTCCTTGGCGAAAGCGTAGCCGGAAAAAATCTCCACCTGCGTGCCCTTGGGATCGGTGAAGACGATCGCCTCGGCCACGCCCGGAGAGATGCCGCTGCGCCGTTCGGTCTTCACGCCGTCCTTGGCAAGCTCGCGCGCGACCTCGCCGAGGTCGCTCTCCGGATCGACCTGGAAGGCGATCCGCGACAACGCATTGGCTTTGCCGGGCTCGAGCGCGATGGCTTCGAGCCCGAGCTTGCAGGCAAGGAAGGCGCGGTCCTTGCTGCGCTCGACCAAAGCGAGCCCGACGACGTCGGTGTAATAGGCGATCTGGCGATCGATATCCGGCGTCGTCAGCGTGGCGTGGCCCAGTCTTTTGACGTTGATCACTCTTATCCTCCTGATGCCGCCCGCACGCGCTGCTGCTCTTTGCTCGTCGCCTTCGCATACCGGCTCACCGGACGCCTGAGGCCAAGGTTTTCGCGCAATGTCTTGCCCTCATAGTCTGTACGGAACAGACCGCGCCGCTGCAATTGCGGGATCACCAGATCGACGAAATCGTCGAGCCCGCCCGGCAGGAATGGCGGCATGATGTTGAAGCCGTCGCAGCCGTCCTTGCGGAACCATTCCTCCATCATGTCGGCGATGGTCTGCGGCGAGCCGCGCACCACCGCCTTTGCGCGCGCGCCGGCGACCCGCATCGCCAATTGGCGGATGGTGAGCTTTTCGCGCCGCGCCATCTCGGTGAGATTCTGGAAAATGCTTTGGCTCGCGTTCGACTGCGGAAGGTCCTCCGGCAGCGGCCCGTCGAAGGGATATTGGGTGAGATCGACATTGCCGAGCGACATCGACAGGATTTCGCGCGCGACGATCGGGTGGACGAGCGAATTGAGATACTCGTAATTCTCCTGCGCCTCCGCATCGGTGCGCCCGATCACGGCGCTCAATCCCGGCATGATCTTCATCTGGTCGGGAGAGCGGCCATGCTCGGCGAGCCGGCCCTTGATGCTGGCGTAGAATTTTTGCGCGGCTTCCAGCGTCAGCGGCGCGCAGAAGATCACCTCGGCGAATTCCGCCGCGACCGCGATCATGTCCTCGGAGCCGCCGGCCTGAACGATGACCGGATGCCCCTGCGGGCTGCGCGGGATGTTGAGCGCGCCGAGCACCGAAAAATTCTCGCCGCGGTGGTTGAGGTTATGCAGCCCATCGGGCTGGAAGAACTGGCCGGTCTCCTTGTTGCGCACGAAGGCGTCGTCGTCCCAGGTATCCCACAGCCCGACCACGACCTGCGCGAACTCGCGCGCCCGGTCGTAGCGTTCGCCGTGCTCGTAGTGCTTCTCCCGCGTGAAGTTGCGCGCCTCGTTCTCCTGGCCCGAGGTGACGAGATTCCATCCGGCGCGGCCGCCGCTGAGATGATCGAGCGAGGCGAATTTTCGCGCCACGTGGAACGGTTCGTTGTAGCTCGTCGACGCCGTCGCCACGAGGCCGATATGCGTCGTGTGCGTCGCCAGCGCCGACAGCAGCGTCAGCGGCTCGAAGTTGGCGATGTACTGCGCCGAGCGGCTCAGCGCCTCCATGTGCGCATGGCGCACGCCGAGATTATCGGCGAGAAATATCATGTCGAACTTGCCGCGCTCGGCGGTGCGCGTGATCTCGAGATAGTGCTGGAAATTGATGCCGGCGTCGGCCTGCGCGCGCGGGTGCCGCCACGAGGCGACATGATGCCCGGTGGGATTGAAGAAGGCGCCGAGCCGCATCTGGCCCTTCGTGCTCACCGTTGCGTTCCTCGCATCGAACCCATGCTCAATGGCCGTGCAGAACGGCTTCGGTCCGCTCGATGACGGCCTTCGGCGCATTCGCCGTATCGACGATGATCTTCTGCAACGCCTCACCCGATGTTGGCTGAAACTCCGAGCCGCTCTTATCGATCTCGGCGCGAAACTCCGGGCTCTTGAGCGTGGCGTCGAACGCCTCGCGCAGCAGCTTGACCCGGTCAGCCGGAATTCCCGGCGGCGCAAGGATCGAGCGGCCGACCGCGCCGCCGCTGGCAAAGAACGCCAATGCCTGCCTGCCCTCTTCGGTCAGGCCCGTCTCCACCACGGTCGGCACATCGGGCAGATCGGGAGTCTTGTCGAGCGCGTATTGCACCAGAATATTGATGTCGTGGTGCGCCACCCAGTCCTGCTTGGTGCGCTTGATCGTATTCCAGGAGGTGAAGCCGCCATCCACCTCGCCGCGTTCCATCGCCAGCATGCCCTGGTTCGAGCCCGGGTAGCCCGAAATAATCTTGAACCGGGTGCCAGCGAACGCATTGAGCAGTTTCGGAAACCCTTCCGACGGCGATCCAGGGCCGGTACCGGCGACCGGAATTTCATTGTGGCGCGCGTCCTCGATCGTTTTCGCTTTCGAGGTCTTCCACGTCATCGTGACCTCGATGACGGCGGACAGGCGCCCGATCCAGTTGAACTCCGCCGCCTTGAACTGCACGCCCGGAGAATGCATCGCGTCGTCGATCGCGATCGTCTCCGACACGGTTCCGATCGCAGTGCCATCGCGCGGCGCGAGCGAATAGAGAAAATTGGCCGCCTGAAAACTGCCGCCGCCCGGCATGTTCTGCGCAACGACGGTCGGATTGCCGGGAATGTATCTGCCCATGAAGCGGGCAAGCTGCCGCGCGTAGTAGTCGTAGCTGCCGCCCGGCGCAAAGCCGATGTAGAGATTGATCACCTTGCCGCGGAAGAACGCATCGGCCGGCTGGCTCAACGCCACGGATGACGCCAGCACGCTATAGGCTGCGGCCATAGCGAGCGCGATCAACGGGAAACGCCGGTTGTCTTCAGCCATCATGGTCATCCGGCACGCTGCTTCGTGCGCATTATAGCCGAGAGCTAAATGGCGGATAGATGCGCAGCGCCTTGCCGCGGTATCGACCGCGTGCGATTTGTGGCCGGATTGCAATCGATCTCATCGCAGACGAAAGCCAGGGAGCAAACCATGACAGTGCAAGTGCGGCGGGTCGTGACCGGCCATGACAGCAATGGGCGCGCCATCGTCCAGATCGACGAGATGGTGAAAAACGTCCACTCGGCGCGGCCGGGCGCTTCGGCGAGCGTGATCTGGACGACGGAAGGCTTCCCGGTCGACAATTCCGGCAGCGAGGATACGTCCGGCCGCAAGGTCGGCACCACGCTCGCCGGCGGCACGATCTTCCGCGTCGTCGAATTCGGCCCCGGTGTGCAGGGGCGCAACCACCGCACCGATTCAGTCGACTACGCCGTCATCCTCTCGGGCGAGATCGACATGGATATCGACGGCGCCAACGTGCACCTCAAGGCCGGCGACGTGCTGGTGCAGCGCGGCACGATCCACAACTGGATCAACAAGGGCACCGCGCCGTGCGTCATCGCCTTCATCCTGATCGACGCCAAGCCGGTGACGGTCGGCGGCAAGACGCTCAATGCCGCGGGGTGAAACGCCTCTGCTTGAATCGATCAGCCCCCGCGAGACGATCGCGGGGGCCGCATATTCATGCCGGACTAACGGCCCTGCTGCAGCAGCGGAATGTCCTTGGCCGATTTCGGCTTCGGAATCGCCTCCAGATAGGCGTAGATGTCGCCGAGGTCGCCGTCGGGCAGGATTTGCTCGCGGAACGGCGGCATCGAGCCGGTCGGAGCGCGCACGTACGACTTGAACGCGTCGATCGGGAGCTGCGTGTCGGTGAGCACCCTGCCGCCGCTCGACGCCACTGACCCCTGCCCTACGAAACCATGACATTGCCAGCAACCATGCTGGACAAAGGCCTTCTTGCCATTTTCAGCGGACGCCGCGACGGCGGCGCCCTGCCCGAACAGAACGCCGGCGGCAAGCGCCGCCAGCGCCACGTGAACGCGTAGTTTCATTGAGCGATCTCCTTACCGCGGTTGGGTCCAGACGTTCAGCAGCGCGGGCTGGCCGGACTTGACCACGTTGACCGCTTCCTTGATCGCGGGCCCGAGCTGCTCCGGGTCCGTGATCGGGCCCTTCGCCCACCAGCCCATCGATTCCGCGAGCTTGTGGTACTCGATGTCCGGATTTTCGATGCTGGTGCCGATCGGCCCCATGTCCTTGCCGAGGTTGGCGACGCGGTTGCGGAAATTGGACAGCCGCTGCACGTGCATGACCTCCTGGTGATAGCCGCGATTGTTGTGCATGACGGCAAGGAGCGGAATCTTGTGCCGCGCCGCAGTCCACAGCACGCCCGGCGCGAACATCAGGTCGCCGTCGGACTGGATCGTGACCGAGAAGCGCCCGCCCGACGTCGCGGTTGGCGAGCGCGCCACCGACGGCGGCGGGCGCACCCCAGCCGACGCCGTAACCGCCGGACGATCCGGTCCAGTGGTAATGCTTGCTCATCGGCCACAGCCGCAGCGGCCAATTGCTGGTGTTGCCGGACTCAGCGACCATCGACCAGTCGAGGTCCTTGATCTGCGCGTAGGTTTCCATGACCAGACGCGCGGTGCTGATCGGGCTCGCATCCCAGGCGATGGCCGCAGCCTGCCGCGTGGCATCGTGTCCTTTTTCGCTGTCCTTGCGAACCGCTTCGCCGCGCTTGGCGATGGCATCCTTGCGGTCGTTCGGCATCGCAGACTTCACGGCTTCGATCAGCGTTGGCAGCGTCGCCTCGACGTCGCCGGAAATCGGCACGTCGACGCTCTGGAAGCGCTGGAACTCCTGGTAGTTGGACTTCGTCATCAGATCGAGCGTGCTGATGGTGATCACCTTGGTGTCCGGCTTGACGCGTGAACGCACCGTGCCGACGCCGTGGGCATTGTTGTCGGTGTAGGCGTTCAAGGTGTCCCAGATGTCGGTCAGTTCGAGGCCGATGATGACGTCCGCCTGCGGGATCACACTTGCCGGGCGGCTGAGATAATGGGTGGTCGGGATGTTCAAGCGGCCGCGTTGACGAACCACCGGCGCCTGCAACAGCTCGGCGAGCTGCACGAGAAGATCGATGCCTCGCTGGGTGGTCACCGCGCGATCGGCGACGATCACCGGACGCTCGGCATTGACGAGAAGCCGTGCCGCTTCGCGCACCGCGCCCATTTCACCCGCGGGCGGAGCCGTCGGCACGTATTTCGGGATGTAGAGCGCCTGACCTTTATCGTCGATCGGCTCCTGCTGCAGCCCGGCATCGAGCGAGATCATCACGGGTGCGCACGGCGGCGTGACCGCCTTTTCGTAGGCACGCACGAACGACTGCGCGAAGTGCTGCGCCGAGACCGGCGTGTCGTCCCATTTGGTGAAGTCGCGCACCAGCGCATTGATGTCCTGCGCCGAGTGGACGGTCGGCACGCCCGGCGGCCGGTGCGCCGCGTCGAGGTCGTTGCCGCCGACCACGATCACCGGCACGCGATCGCAGAAGGCGTTGTAGATGCCCATGGCGGCGTGCTGCAGACCGACCGTGCCGTGGACCAGCGTCATCAGCGGCTTGCCGGCGATCTTGTAATAGCCGTGTCCCATGCCGACACCGGATTCCTCGTGCATGCAGGTGAGGAATTCCGGCATCGTGTTGCGGCCGTAGTTGATCAGCAACTCATGGATGGCGCGGTAGCTCGAGGCCGGATTGGACGGCACGTATTTGATGTCGAGCGTCTTGATGACGTCGACCATGAAGTCCGAACCGGGCCGGCCTTCCTTGGAATACGGAGGGACGTCCGGCGTGCCCATTTCCGCCGTCGCAACGTGGGCGTTCGGCGGCAGCGCGGACGGCAGGCGCTTGGCCGCTTCGGCCGCAGCCGCATCAGTGGTCGCGGCATTCGCAACCGGCGGCGTTACGGCAGTTGCGGCACCGGCAACGGCCACGCCAGCGAGGAAATTACGGCGGTTCACGTTCAAGCTCTGATTCTTTTTCGTCATTTTGATCTCCCTTGCGCGCGATTCTTGGGGGACGTCCCGAAATTCGCGTCGATCGCAGTCCCGCGACGGTCATCGGCGGAATCGCAAACTAGCACGCTGGAAGCCTTTGTCACACCGGGTGGCAGAGCGCCGAACAGCGGGACCAGGGGCGCGCCTTGAGTGGCACGGCGCCGTCCCTGAAACCCCCGGTTAACGAGTTTGGCGGAAAATCAACCGGCCGGGTTGTCGGCACGTAGGCCTGGAATGACTGACAAGACCGTTCAAACTGCATCTGGCGCAATGCCGGGGGGCAACGCTTTGTCCGCCCCCGGGCAGACGCCCGTATGCTTCGTCGTCGACGACGATGCCAGCATCCGTCATTTCCTGTCATTGATCCTGCACGGCGCCGGCATCGACACCGAGGAATTTCCCGACGGCCAATCCTTCCGCCAGGCGGTGGCCAGCCGCCCGGCCGACCTCATCTTCCTCAATATCGCACTTGAATCCGGCGACGCGATCGAATCCGTTGTGGCGCTGGGCAAGCAGGGCTTCTTCGGCTTCGTACAGCTCATGAGCAATCGCGGTTCGGCCGTGCTCGAACACGTCAAGAGCATCGGCGAGCAGCACCGCATGCAAATGCTGCCGGTGCTCAAGAAGCCGTTCGAGACCAGTGCGATTCTCAAGATCCTGCAGGATCTCAAGCTCGGCCATCCCCCCGCGATGGCGGCGCGCATTGACCTCACGGAAGCGTTGAAGAACAACTGGGTCGAATTCTGGTATCAGCCCAAGATCGACTTGCGAAAGAAACAACTTGTGGGCGCCGAAGTGTTCGCCCGCGCGCGCCACCCGCAATACGGCATCCTGATGCCCGGCGCCTTCATGCCCGGCGCGACGGAAGGCAACCTCGTCACCCTGTCCGAACAGGCGCTGTCGAACGCCCTGCGGGCGGGCCTCAACTTCGCCAAGCTCGGTGTCAATTTGCGGCTTGCGGTCAACATCCCGGTCAACGCGCTCGTCAAGATTTCGGTGGCGGACATCGTCCAGACCTACAAGTCGCAATACGAGAAATGGCCTGGCCTCATCATCGACGTGACCGAGGAGCAGATCGTCACTGATCTGAAGCTCGCGAGCCAGCTCACCAAGGATCTCGCGCATCTCAATGTCAGGCTGGCGATCGACGATTTCGGCCGCGGCTATTCCTCGCTGGTGCGGCTCAAGGAGCTGCCGTTCGCCGAACTCAAGCTCGACCGCGCGTTTGTCACCGATTGCGGCACCGACAAGGTCAATGCGCCGCTGTGCAAGACGGTCATCGACCTCGCGCACAATTTCGGCAGCATCGCGGTCGCGATCGGTATCGAGAAGGCCTCCGACGCGATGGCGCTGGTGAGCATGGGCTGCGACTACGGCCAGGGCTTTCTGCTCGGCCAGCCGATGCCGGAGGAGCGATTCATCTCGCTGCTGCGCCAGCGCGCAGGCGGTCAGAAACAGGCCGCCCCGGCGCGGGTCGCCTGAGGGCGGCGCGCCGGAACTCACCGTTGATCGATTAGTGCGTCCAGGCGTCGCGGCGCTGGTAGGCAAAATTGTCGGCGTAGGCGATGCGCCGCCGCGCTACCACCGGCGGCGACTCGAACACCCGGTAGGGAATGCCTTGGCGTTCGCAATAAGCGACCGCCTCATCCCTGGTGTCGAACTGCAGCCGCACTTCCTGCTTCATATCGGCCGAACTGGTCCAGCCCATCAGCGGCTCGACCTCGCGCGGCTGTTCGGGCTCGTAGTCGAGCAGCCATTCCTTGGTCTTGGCGTTGCCGGACTGCATCGCGGTTCTCGCCGGCCGGTAGATGCGTGCGGTCATGAATCTGCGGTCCACTCGGTTCTGGCGGATGGTCGGGGCAGCAGGATTTGAACCTGCGACCTTCTGGTCCCAAACCAGACGCGCTACCAGACTGCGCTATGCCCCGTTGGGCGCGGCCCTGCGATACACGGTTCGGTTTCGGCCAGCAAGCGCCAGTCGGGGCGGCATCGGTGTCGGCGTGGAGAAAAAGAACTGGACCGGCATTTCGCTGGCGGCCGTCAGCGGCGATTGCCGAAGATCGGGTGCGCCACCTTATCGCCGGGTGCGATGCCGAGAGCGTGCACGGTGCCGGCGATCACTTCGAGCACCGCGCGCACCGGACCGTTCGAGGGGATCAGACGATCCGACTGCGGCTGGGCGTTCTCCGCGATGTGGGTGATGCGGCCGTCGCCGGCGATGAAGATCATATCGAGCGGGATGAAGGTATTGTGCATCCAGAATGAGACCGGCTGGTCGTTCTGGAAGTCGAACAGCATGCCGTGGCCCTGGGCCAATTCCTTGCGGTACATCAGGCCGCGGCCGCGCTGCTCGTCATTGACCGCGAGTTCGACCGTAAAGACGTGAACGCCGCTCTTGCTGACAATCTCCAGCGTACTTGTGTCGGCCGCCGACGCCGGGGTGGCCGCCACCAGCCAAGCAAGGCCGATCATGAGCATTCCCGCTGCCAGCCGGCCGGAAAAGCCGCGTAGCGCAGCCGCCAAGGTCGACAAGGCTGTCAGTGGGAGGCGGGGCCAAGCGGCCCGGTCTCGGGCCGCACTTCGGCGGCCATCATGCCCTTCGGGCCGGGGCCAAATCGCACCAGCACGAACTGGCCGGGCCGCAGCTCGGCGATGCCGAAACGGCGCAGCGTTTCCATGTGCACGAAAATGTCCGGCGTGCCTTCCCCGCGCGTGAGGAATCCGAAGCCGCGCAATCGATTGAACCATTTGACCTGTGCCCGTTCGAGACCGCTCGTCGGGGTCACAGTAACATGAGTGCGCGGCGGCAGCATCTGCGCCGGATGGATCGCCGTCGATTCGTCCATTGAGAGAATGCGGAAGGCCTGCAGGCCTTTCGGCCGTGGCAAGACCTCGCAGACGATGCGAGCGCCTTCATACGCAGTCTGGTAGCCGTCACGGCGCAGACACGTCACGTGCAGCAGTACGTCGCCCATGCCGTTGTCGGGAATGATGAAGCCGTAGCCCTTCGCGACATCAAACCATTTGATGACGCCGGCGACCTCGACGGCATTCGCCGCCGCGTCGTCACCGATCCCAAGATCAGGGTCGAAGCCCAGTCCCGGATTTTTTTGTTCGATCCCGTCCGACGCCATGACGCCGTCGCCGCCGCCGTTTTTCTGGCGCCCGAGGGCGCATGACGAATCTGTTGCGTCGAAGATAACACTCGGCGGCCGATGCGAAAGGACAAAAATGCAACAGTGGATTAAAAGCGTCACACCCTGTGAACATCGGGGGATGGCGCGAATCAATGCGCGATGAAGGGTTCGAGCACCGTCCCGATGTCCTGGCGGACGACCAGGTCGGCAATATCGTCGAACTCTGTTGCCTCGCGATTGATGATGACGAGTCGCGCGCCGTTCCTTTTCGCCATCAGCGGAAAGCCTGCCGCCGGCCATACCAGCAGCGACGAACCGATCGCCAGAAACAAATCGCAGGACAACGTAAGTTCTTGCGCGCGCTGCATGGCCAGCTCTGGCATGGCCTGGCCGAAAGCGATGGTCGCGGTCTTGACGAAGCCGCCGCAGCGCGGGCAATCCGGCGCGCAGCCGTTTGAAGCCTCCATGCGTTGGCGCACCCACGACACCTCGTAGCGCTCGGCGCAGTCGAGACACGACGCGTAGGTCGTGTTGCCGTGCAGCTCGACGACGTCCTGCGCCGCGATGCCCGACGCCTGATGCAGATTGTCGATGTTCTGCGTCACCAGCCCCGGCACCTTGCGGGCGCGGTAGAGGCTTGCGAGCGCC
>CAVSSN010000003.1:0-160178 GCA_963730645.1 uncultured Alphaproteobacteria bacterium
AAACAATTTGGGTAGGCTTGGGCATTGGAGAGCCCAAGGCGCTGTAAACGCCCCGCTTATGCTGTGGCCGTTCAACTCGGTCCCTACCCACCAGATGCGGATGTAGCTCGACGGTCGAGCATCGGAGCGCCACTCCGAAGGCCCGGTTTCAATTACCGGCTTCCGCACCAATTCGCTCGGTAAGCTAATCTGGTGAAAGCACTGCGTCGAAACCGCAGGGAGCGTGGATCGAAACCACGACCGAGCACGGGGCATGGGCCAGGGCCCAGATGATCCTTGCAAGATCGTCGCGCGGAGGGCGGCACTCCGATGCTCCATCAATTCATTCCCGTAGAGCCATCTCGGTGAGGGCGGCCGGCTGTTAACCGGTGAAGGCACGTTCAAATCGTGCTGCGGGAGCCATCACGCCTCTGTCTTCTAACGGTCAGGAATCCGCCCTCTCAAGGCGGCAGTACGGGTTCAAATCCCGTCAGAGGCTCCAACCATCTTCCCGTAGCTCAAATGGATGAGTGCCCGGCTACGAACCGGGAGGCATGCAGGTTCAACTCCTGTCGGGAAGGCCAGTCATCAGCGCATAGGAGAGTTTGGCCGTCTCCGCCTGGCCTGGAACCAGGAGATCGCAGGTTCAAATCCTGCTGCGCTGACCAATTCCGCTTTCGCTCAATGGCAGGGCGCTGCGCTCTGAACGCAGATATGGTGGTTCGAATTCCATCAAGCGGTGCCAGTCTCACGCGGTGCCGGAATGGCCACGGTACGGTCTGCAAAACCCGACACGGGAGTTCAATTCTCCCCCGCGTGTCCAATTTGCTCCGGTGGCTCGAATGGACAGGCATCCGCCTTCTAAGCGGAGTTGACGCGGGTTCGAATCCTGCCCGGAGTGCCAATATCTCGACGTAGCTCAGCCGAACAGAGCGCGCGGCTCCTATCCGCGAGGCCGCAGGTTTGAATCCTGCCGTCGAGACCAATACGGAGAGTTAATCCGCCGGGGCGCGGACGCGGTTTGCTAAACCGTTGGTGCCGCAAGGCATGAGAATCGTGCTCTCAACTCTCCGCCATGCGGGTCTGGTATAGACGGATGTGCCTCGGTCTTCCAAACCGAAGAGGCGAGATCATTGCTCGCGGCCCGCTCCAAATTCGGCCCCTTAGTTTACTGGCTAGAATCTCCGGCCTTCAACCGGAAGGAAGCGGATCGATACCGCTAGGGGCCACCACTACAGGCGAGTGGCGCAGTCGGCAGCGCGGCACACTTTGAATGTGACGGTCGGTGGTTCGAACCCATCCTCGCCTGCCAATATTTCCCCGGCGTAGCTCAGTTGGCGAGAGCATCCGTCTCATACGCGGAAGGTCCGATGTTCGATGCATCGCGCCGGGACCGATTCACGCTGGCTTAGCTCAGTGGGAGAGCGCGGCGTTGTGGACGCCGCATGAGGCGGTTCGATTCCGCCAGCCAGTACCAATACCGGCGTAGCTCAGCGGTAGAGCGGCGGTCTCCAAAACCGCGTCAACGCGAGTTCAAATCTTGCCGCCGGTGCCAATTCTGGACGTTCGCGTGGCTCGACTCCCGATCCTCGCCGCTCGATCTATAGGCGGTGAGGCGGGCTAAATGTTATCTGACTAAAGGAGTTCTGACATGCGACGGCCTGATCCCTACCAAGAGCGCGCCCGCGCGTTGGCGACTGCCGCCGGAACTCGATCCCGACGGCAGGGTCGATCGTCCCGGCCAGCGCTCGATGCCGATCTGGTGCACGTTTCGCGATGCCGCGCGCGCCGAGCACATGGCGCGTGAGGCGGCGGACGCCGCAGCGAGCATCGCCACGACTGCGCCCCAGTCTGCGCAATTCAAGAACAGCCCGCTCAAGATTTTCGGCCAGCACGATGAGGCGACGGTTGCCCAGATGCGCAACTGCATGGCGGTCGGCAACGTCGTCGCTGGTGTGATCTGCGCGGATGGCCACCTTGGCTACGCACAGCCGGTGGGCGGGGTTATCGCCTACGAAAAGCAAATCAGCATTTCCGGGGTCGGCTTCGACATCGGCTGCGGCAACATGGCTGTGCGGCTGGACACGCCCTACAGCGCCATTGAGGACAAGGTTGGCGAGATCATCCGCGACGTGTCGCGCGTGATCTCTTTCGGCGTCGGCCGCACCAACGAGGAGCGTGTCGAGCACGGCCTGTTCGACGATGGCGACGCCTGGCGCGAGTCCGACATGGAAGCCTATCGGCAAAAGGCCGTCACGCAGCTCGGCACCGTCGGATCGGGCAATCACTACGTTGACCTGATGCGCGACGAAGATGGCATGACCTGGATTGGCGTGCACTTCGGCAGCCGCGGCCTGGGGCACACCAGCGCCACGCGCTATCTCAAGGCCGCTGGTGGCAAGGACGGCATGAACGTTCCTCCGGCCGTAATCGACGAGGACAGCGAACTCGGCCGGCGCTACATCGCCGCGATGGAGCTCGCGGGCCACTACTCCTACGCCGGGCGCGAATGGGTGATCGAGCGCGTGCGCAAGATCATCGGCGGGTCTGTGACCGACATGGTACACAACCATCACAACTACGCGTGGCGTGAAAATCACAACGGCCGCGATCTGTGGGTTGTTCGCAAGGGTGCTACGCCGGCGTTCCCGGGTCAGCGCGGCTTTGTCGGCGGCTCGATGGGCGACGATGCCGTGATCATCGAAGGCGTCGACAGCCCCGAGGCGCGCGCATCGCTGTATTCGACCGTGCACGGCGCCGGCCGCCTGTTTGGCCGCAAGGAAGCCAAGCGGCGTTTCACCAAAGCCGAGATGGATGCATGGCTGCAGCAGCGCGGTGTAACGCTGATCGGTGCCGACCTCGACGAAAGCCCGATGGCTTATCGCCGGTTGCCCGAGGTGATCGCGCGGCATGCTGGAACCGTGAAGGTGCTGCACACGCTGCGCCCTTTCGCGGTAGCGATGGCTGGTGCAGGCGAGTTCGATCCTTTTAAAGACTGAGATGGCGCGCTGAAGGGGACGCGTGCGCCCTCCATATTGAGCGCGCAGTGTGGACTCCTGGAACCATCGGTTTGCCATCCGGCTAGCTGCCGAAACCTCCAGTTGCCCCTTTTCTTCGCGCCATATCTGTAAAGTAGAATTTTGCGGGGCGTGGGAAAGCCCAGGCATTGGTCGAAAGCGCCAGCTAATGTGAGCTGCTGGCTAGTTTCTCACGCAGGATTTCGAGCTCCAGCCATTGCTCCTCCGCCGCGCCAATTTTCAGCTGGAGTTCACCAAGCGTGGAGGTTGCTTTTTCAAACGCGGTGCGATCACGTGCGTAGAATTGGGGATCCTCGACCTCCGCTTGCAGCTTGTTAATTTCAGCTTGGAGTGTGGCGATGATCTTCGGCAGGGTTTCAAGCGCGTGCTTGTCCTTGAACGCCAACCGACGCTTCGTAGGCTTTGGTTCCGCGATGGCGGAAGCGGGGTCGCCGGCCGCTTTCTGCGGCTCCCGCTTTTTGATCTCCCGCGTCAGATCCGCGCCGCGCTGCGCCAGCATGTCGCTATAGCCGCCGGCATATTCGATCCAACGGCCGTTTCCCTCCGGCACGATGACGCCGCTTACGAGGCGGTCGAGAAAATCGCGATCATGGCTGATGAGCAGGACAGTCCCGGGATATTCGGCCAGCACGTCCTCAAGCACGTCCAACGTTTCCATATCGAGATCATTGGTAGGCTCATCAAGAACCAGAAGGTTTGATGGCCTGGCGAGCGCCTGTGCGAGCATGAGGCGACCGCGTTCGCCTCCCGACAGCTTGCCAAGTGGTGTGCGCGCCTGTTCGCTGGCGAACAGAAAGTCCTTCATGTAGCCGACGACATGTTTGGCATTTCCGTTGACCATCACGGTGTCGCCATGGCCTCCGGTCAGCGCTTCGGTGACTGTGACGTTGGGATCGAGACTATCCCGATGCTGACTGAGCGTCGCGATCGCGAGTGTCGATCCGAGCCGCACCAAGCCGCTATCCGGAGGCAGCACGCCGGTCAGGATGTTAATCAGTGTGGTCTTGCCGCTGCCATTCGGCCCGACGATGCCGATGCGGTCGCCACGCTGGATACGGATCGAGAAATCGCTGACGATTGGGCGTCCATCGTAGCTTTTACTGACACCGGCGGCTTCGATGACCTGCGCACTTAACGATACTGCGGAACTGGCTGTGATGGTGGCGTTGCCCGCGGTGGCACGATAGGTGCGGCGCTGTTCCCTCAGCGCCTGCAATTGGCCGACCCGGCGCATGTTGCGCTTGCGTCTGCCGGTTACGCCATAACGCATCCAGTGATCTTCGGCGACAATTCTGCGGTCCAGTTTATGCTGGTCGCGTTCTTCGTCGGCCAGCACCGCGTCGCGCCATTCTTCGAAATGGGCAAATCCACGATCAAGGCGGCGCGTCTGCCCACGGTCGAGCCAGACAGTGCTGCGCGAGAGCGTCGAAAGAAAGCGCCGGTCGTGACTGATGATCACGAGAGCAGTTCTCCGGGAATCGAGGTCATGCTCCAGCCATTCGATCGTTGTAAGGTCGAGATGATTGGTTGGCTCATCGAGGAGAAGGATATCGGGCGAAGGCGCCAGCACGCGAGCGAGCGAGGCGCGGCGTGCCTCGCCGCCGGAGAGATGTGCCGGTTTTTCCTGCCCGGTGAGGCCAAGTTGCTCCAGGAGATAACGGGCGGCATGGGGGTCGTCGCCCGGCCTCAGCCCTGTCTCGACATAGGCCAGGGTGGAGGCGGAACCTGAGAAATCCGGCTCTTGCGGCAAGTAGCGCACCAGCGCTCCGGGCTGCACGAACACCGAGCCACGGTCCGGTTCGACCAGCCCTGCGGCGATTTTCAGCAGGGTCGATTTGCCCGATCCGTTGCGTCCGACCAGAGACACGCGCTCACCGGGAGAGACGGATAGCTCGGCGCCCGAGAGAAGCGGCGTGCCGCCGAAGGTCAGCGTGATGTCCTTGAGTTGAAGGAGGGGAGGAGCCATAGGCCTTGTCATGCACCGTGTCGTGCCATCAGGTGCGCGTCGCCGCGCTGCCGTTATTTGTTGATCCGGTATCGCCGGCAACGCCCGCAGTCAAAGCCCGGATGCGGGGGAAGTTGACGCGGTCAATCATCCACGCGCTTCAGAAGCAGCGACCGAAATGTCTGCGCAACTGCGGCCTCAGCTTCCAAACCGCTTTTCTTCTGTTGCCGAATCACATCTCACTTTCTGCAGCGCATTCCGCGCTTTTGGAGTGAAACTACCATGGCGCCGTTAGCTAAAGCCAAGAAACCAGCCGCTGCGGCCAAAACCAGCCGTCCCGTCACGCTCAAGCATCTTGCAGCGGTTTTGGCCGAGGAGCATCAATTGACGAAGCGAGCAGGTGAAGCCCTGCTTACCGATCTCATCGGCAATATCACGAAGCATCTTAAGAGGGGCGAACGAATTCGCATTGCGGGCCTCGGTATCCTGCAGGTTAGAAAGCGCGCCGCGCGCATGGGGCGAAATCCCGCAACCGGCGAAGCGATCAAGATCAAAGCAAGCAAAAAGGTCGCATTCCGGGCCGCCAAGGATTTGAAGATGGCAGTCTAGGTACGGCAACTCACACACTCTCTTCGCCCCGTCAATGAAAATTGGCGGGGTGCGACCTCAATCAAAATATAGCACTCAAGTTGGCGTCTGGACGGCGCCATTGCGGACCTGCAAGAAATCGATGTGACCGGTTCGGCGATGTCGACCCATCTGCAACTTGAGCTCGACTACATTGAGCGGCTGAAGGATTGCTAAGGTGTTCGCGGAACTCTTGCCTCGGGACCGATTGCACGGAACATTTTCAGGAACAGCGCGCGGAATATCTTTCAGCCGTCATTCGACGGCTCGTCAACGCGATTGAACCTGATTATAGTTTCAACTAACCAATCGGCGCGGCGATCGCGTGGGGGGACGGAAGCCGCCTAACATCGCCATAGCGGCGTCGCGATGCAGCCGGACGCTCCGCGACGTCAGGTCGAGTTCTGAAGAAAGAAATTCACCTCGGTGATGTCGAGCCCGACGTCGAGGACGGCGAACTTGACCGGACTGGACGAGCCGTTGCCGTCGGAATCGTAGTACAGCTTGCCGGTCTGGTCGTTGTAGATGAGCCGCGTGTCCGCTGTCTCGTGGTCCGATGTGCCCTTCAGGAACGCCGACGCGAGCGGGTGGCTATTGGAGTCCGTGGGGATATTCGTAAAAATGCCTTCCTCGAGCGAGATGCTGTCGTGCACCGGATCGAACTGGAAGATGTGGTCGACGTTGAGAATTCCAGGCTTGGTGTCGAACACGAAGGTATCGGGGTCCTGGTCCTGGTGCACGCCGTCGCCACCGTACAGGTTGTCCGATTTGGAGCCGCCGTCCAGGCGGTCCGAACCCATGCCGCCGATAAGCGTGTCGCTGCCATTATTGCCGAGCAGGATATCGTTGCCGTCGCCACCTTCGAGCCGGTTAACGCCGCTGGTCCCCGCGATGTAATCGTCGTGACTTGAGCCGATCACGTTCTCGATGCTGGTCAGGATGTCGCCGATCGAATCGCTGTTGGGATCGATGTTCGGCTGCCCGAACGTAAATGTCAGATCGATGTAGACTGCCCCAGGCGAATGCGAATAGTCGGCGGTGTCGCTTCCTAGGCCGCCGTCCATTATGTCAGCACCGGCGCCGCCGTCCAGAGTGTCTTTGCCATCGCCGCCGTGGAGCACGTCGCTGTCGGCGCCGCCGAACAGCATGTCGTCGCCGCTGCTGCCGGACAGCTTGTCGTCGCCAGCGTCGCCGTAGAGTTTGTCTCCCGCCGCGGCGACGCCGCCGGTGATCGTGTCGTTGCCGCCGCCGCCATGCAGTTCGAATGTCGTATGGATGTCGGTATAGTAGAAGCTGAAATACGCCGATATGTTGTTCGGACCATCATTGCCCGTGCCGACCATTGGATCGGTCGAGCTGTGGCCGGTGAGGACCAGGTTTTCGACGTTGTCGCCAAGGGTAAAGCTGACGCTGGAACGCACCGTGTCGGTGCCGCCGCCAGGATCTTCGTGGATGACATCGTTTGGGCTGTCGACGATATAGGTATCGTCGCCAAGAAAGCCGAACAGGTCATCATCGCCCTTGCCACCGTCGAGGGTGTCGGGGCCGTTTCCACCGAGGATGACATTGTGCTGGTCGTTGCCGGTGCCGTGGAAGCCCACGGTAGCGGGGCCGTCGTAGTTCAGCTGCTCGACCCAGGCGCCGAGCGTGTAGGACGGGCTGTCAGTGATCGCAATGTCGTAGCCTCCGGTCGAACTCGACGCTATGCGTGTGGTCGAATTGCGTCTCGACGATGGTGTCGCCGGAGCGAACGAAGTATTGATCGTCGCCGTCGCCGCCGATCAGCTTGTCGCTGCCGTGTTGGCCGTAAAGCGTGTCCCCGCCGCCCAGGCCGTACAGAATGTCGTGACCGGGGCCGCCGTGGATCGTGTTCACCAGATCATTGCCTTCGCCGTAATGCGTGAAGCTGGTATCGGTGTACGCCAAAGACAGGTCCTCGACGAAGGCCGGCAACTGGAAGTCAGTGCCTGTGGAGTAGACCTTGTCGTGGCCGCCGGCGTCCGTGGGGCCTCCGCCGTTGCCGCCGCCGCCAGCCAGCGTCTCGACCACCTGGTCATCGGATTCATTGACCTTGTAGATATCGTCGCCAGGCCCGCCAATCAGCGTGTCCCGGTCGCCGCCGCCGTCCAGCGTGTCGTTGCCCGCCCCACCTTCGAGCTGATCGCGCAGCTTGCCCCCGGTGATGATATTGTTGAGGCTGTTGCCGATGCCATGGAAGAAGCTGGAGCCCACATAGGTGAGGTTCTCGATCGTCGGCGCCGTGTAAGCGCCGTCGTGGTCCAGCAATGTGAACGTGTTCAGTGTGGTACGGACCTCGTCAATGCCTCCGGCATCGGTCCATGGTCCATTTTGAACCGTCGGAGCGACGGCCTCGGAGTAGATGTCGCCGGTCGAATCGACCCAATAAACGTCATTGTCGGCGCCGCCATACATCGCGTCGTCGCCGATGCCACTGATGCCGCCGTCAAGAATATCGGCGCCGGCGCCGCCGTAGAGGGTGTCGTTGCCGGAGCCGCCGTCGAGAACATCGTCGCCATCGTTGCCGATCAGGGTGTCGTCGCCGCCATGGCCCGTGAGATAGTTGCCGACATTGTTGCCGGTGATCTGATCGTGGCCGCTGCCGCCAGTGGCGTTCTCGATGATGACGCCGGTTTCAGTGCCCTTGTTGGCAATCGCGTTGGTAATGTCGCCGTCGATGATGAAGCCGATGCCGTAGATGGTCTTCCCGGTGCTGGAATCGACCCTGTAGGTGTAGGACGGCATGCCGCCGCCGGTCGGCGAATCGTCGAGGGTGGCGGGCCTCAGGTCGATCACCGAATCGAAGCGCGTCGTATTGTCGATTTCGTCGTTGCCTGAGACGTCCCAGATGCCGAACCAGCCCTGCTGCGCCCCGCCCGGATTGCCCAAAAAATATTCCGTATCGCCGGCATCGTTGGTAAGGTTGGCGCCGTACAGCGTCTGGATCGCCGCGACGTCGAACGGCATCGGCGTCTGCGGCCACACCCGGTATGGTGGCGTCGATGTGGTAGGACATGATGGTGTGCATCGTGGCATTGAGGCCGTAGTCGCCCGGATCCTGGGCAATATTGATGGGATTGCCGCCCGAATCCTTGCCGTCGACGCCGGGAAAAAACGTCTCGTTGTCTTGAAGAGCGCCATCATCGTGCGGGTGTTTGAGACCGAGCGCGTGCCCGATCTCGTGCATCATCAGTTCCTGCGCCTGCGGAAAGACGAGTCCGAGGATCGGCCGGTCGCCGCCGCCCGCAGGCGTCGGGCCCAAGGTGAAGATATTGAGGCCGTCGTTCCCCGTGGCGTAGCGCTGGTACCAGGTATCGACCTGTCCCAAGTCCTCCTCCACCAGCGTCGGAGAACCGGGTATTGTTCCATGCTGTGTCGCTTGGGAAGGAACACCCGAGTAGCCGCCAAATCCGTTAGCTGTGATCGACGACGTCGTCGAGTGAAAGACGATCTCGGCATTGGCGGTCGACGACACCTCGAGGAAGTGTACATTCGCGACCGCCGCCCATTCCCGCAAGGCGTCCTTGATGCCGATCGTATGCACGCCAGGCTCGTCGAGAGGGCCGGCACTGCTCAATCCGGTGGTATCGAGCGCCCAGTGGATGTTGTTGATGCCGTTGCTGTTGGCGGCCCACCGCACGCCGTCGTTCAGCAGCGCCTGAACGTAGTCGTTGGCGCCGTTGTAATTGATGTTGGTGGTGCTGTTTTTTCCCAAAGCCATGATGCGCCCCATGATGCTCCGAAGCGGTTGCGGGATCGCACCGCCGATCAAAGCCTCGTCTTTAAGAAAGTCTCACCAAGCTCGACCATGGTTCATGTGAAGGACGCGCGAAGTCAAGCTTCTTCAGGGCTAAAAGTTGTAACGAGTGAACAACTCTACAGTGCAGACACGGTCAATGACGGATTTTCCGTTCGCGCGCTGCTTCGGACGCTGCGAAATGATTTGGAACAATCTACATATCCGGCAACGGAGTTCCAAAAACGGTATCGGGATACACTCTCGGCAACGCCACGGTGCAGTTCGACCCCGCAAGTAGCCCGCATGAGCAAAGCGACATGCGGGAACGAAGGCGCGGTATGATGCGGCACGATTCTCTGTAAATAGCTGACGCATTGAAGATGACGCGGCAACGTTGGCGCAATCTGTGCCGGTCACCCATAGCCGCTTCGTGTTTCAAACACGCGCCATGATGTTGGGAGCAACTTGCCGCCAACGATAAAGATGGCGCGGTCAACGCGGCCGGTGCAAACAGCGAGGATAGGCCGCACAGCGCACCTCACTTTTTGCATCTAACCACCGCTAAGGCGCTTGGCCTCAACGTCCCGCCGACGTTGCTCGCGCGGGCGGACAAGGTGATCGAATAACCACCAGCCAATCCCGTACCGCCGTGCAACCAAGCCCACAGCAACCTCTTCCCTTCCAAAATCCGTGACGTGAATTTTCCGCAGAATTCGTATTCCGGCACGTCTCCATTCAAAATGTACTCAGGCAAGGAGAGCGTCCCATCTCACGGCTCTGCCGGAGCGTTGACTTGCTCTCAGAATGAAAAGCCCCGACCGCTGGTTCTACAACGGCCGGAGCCCCACCCAGCAGGTGGATGGAAGAATGCCGGGCTGCTTCATTACCTGAAATGCAAATCGCCACACGCAACATTTCCAAAAGTGGATAACGGGCTGCCGCCGAAAACCCGCGCGTCAATCATCCTCAAGCGAGGTGACCGCTCCGCGCCCTGCTAATCGACGGCCGGATCACCCGGGCAGTAATGGTAGCCGGTGCAGCCGTATGTATAGTTGGCGATTGCGTCCTTGCTGCCAGCCCTCTCCAACGCATCGTCACTGACAACAGCTGAGAAGACGTCGGCTTCGTTCTTTTCGCGTTCGATGTCTGACTTGTTCATGTCAATATTCCTGTGTTGAGAACTTGACGATCCTCACACCGTAGACGAGTTTGCTTTCAACGTACATATCGAATGCGCCGCTCACCCAAGCCTCGCAGCGTGCTTGAACCTTCCAAAATCCGTGACCTAAATTTCACCGCTTAGCGCGCCGCGCATTCACCATCCGCTTGAGCGCTGCGACGACCTGCGGCTCATTGATTTCATCTGGGTCATACGGCGCGCCATACCAATCGGAGCGCCGCTTTGCGCTTCGTGCTCTGTTTGCTGCCAAGATTACCAAGGAACTCGTAGTAGCCAGGGAAGCCGCCGCAGTCCTCGGGCGGACATCGGCGCTCTCCGCCAAGAAACCTCGGATATTGTACTCCGGCTTCCGCGACCATCAATTTTTCGACGACGGTCCGATGCTGCCAGTTGTCGCCCATGTCGTACACGTACTCAATCTCCCGCACGCCGACGGCCAGAAGTGCAGACAGTTTTGTTTTTGCGGCATTCTTGATTCGCGCATTCCACTCAGGATCGTTCGGCAACAGCATGCCGTACTTGCGCTCATTGGCTTCGAACTCCCACAGGTGATAGTCGAGCCATCCCATCACGGCCTGGATCACGCCGTGCAGCGCCTTTAGGCTCATCGATGTGCGCACAGCGACTCGCCGCCAGATCAGCGGCTCGATGTCCAGCATCTCAATGCGCAGTACGGCGATTTCATCGGCTACGCTCATGCAGCGAGTGTGACTGCTCGCAGTTGTCGGCGCAACCAATCCACTTCCGCCGCTCAACCAAGCCCCGCAGAAGATGGAAAACCTCCAAAATCCGTGACGTGCCGAGCGCGTGGTAAAGTGCAGCCATCGCCTCGGTATGGATACCTCGCTTTCGCTCGCCCATCGCGTTCCGCACACCGCCAAACCTCCCGCGCGCTGCCCGTACTGCGGCAGCAAGCGGCTGATCCGAAAGGGCACGCGCAAAAAGAAACTTGAAATCGCGCAGCTCTGGCAATGCAAGCTGTGCCGCCGCGTGTTCACGCCGGCGCCGTCGGAACTGCGCTACAAGACCTATCCGCTCCGCGTCATCCTCGACGGCGTGACGCTCTACCATCTCGGCTATTCGCTTCCCGACGCCGCGGCCAAGCTGAAATCGCGCCACGGCTACCGGGTCGCTGCCTCGACGCTCGCACGTTGGATGGCCGAACATCGGGAGCTCACGACCTACAGCCGTCTGCGGCGGCAGATGAAAGAACGAATTTACACCAGCCCAAACCATCCGTTGGCGCAAACTCTATCACCGCCAGGTCTACAGCTTCGCCTATCATCGCCCCAAACTCGCTTTGCTGCGCGAAAGCCGGCAGCATCAGCGCTTCGCGCCGCTGGCCGATTTCCTTGAGCGCGTCCCAACCCTCTGCCCGCACGACCTGTTCAGCGACGGTTCGCGGGCATCGCAATTGCCGGCATTCGTAAACCGCAATCACCTGATCGTTGTCGAGAAAGAGAACTTCGCGACCCGCGCCGCAGCCCTCATCATCCCCTCGGTCGGGGACAATCGCCTGCGCCACGAGACGCTACAGCGCTTCATGCTCGCCAACGACAGCGTCACCGTCGCGATCGAAATTCCGATCTGGCTCACGGCACCGGATATTGACGCACTGGAGACGGAGCACGGCATCCGACTCTTGCCCGAAGGTCATGAGCCCCGTGTCCTCACCGGCCACATCGATTTCTTGCAGGTCCGCAATGGCGCCGTGCACATCCTCGACTACAAGCCGGACGCCCGCACCAACAAGCCGATCGCGCAGCTCACGCTGTATGCGCTCGCCCTCACGCGGCTCGCCGGCCTCAGGCTTTTTGACATCAAATGCGCGTGGTTCAACGAGGAGGAATACTGCGAATTCTTTCCCCGCTCGCTGCTTGCAACTCAATCTTGACGTTCCGGCAGCCGGGTATTGCACGCGACCGACGAACTACTTCGATTCGGGTTCACGCCGAATTCTCCTTGACGCGGGCCGCGCAATATGTTCTCTATTTGTTCTCGCGGCCATAGGACACTGACCAAATGAGCCGGATTATCAGGACGAATTGAAGCCGGATTGCTTTCGTGTCGGTGGCAGGTGCTAGGATGTGCCAACTGGGGAGCAATTAGTATGCGTGCGAAGCGTCGATTGAAGTGTCCGATCCTCATCGAGGCCGACGGCAAGATGGCGCGGTCAGAACTTTTTGCTTCAGATAAGGACATGCCTGCGGACATCACCATCAAAATCCGAGATGTGGGTTGGAAGCCGTATCGGGTACGGTTTGACGAGGCACAGACTGCATGGATCGTGTCCGCCATGGATTGGCTCCCCACCGTCCCTCGCGCCAACCCCTAACGGTCGGGTACAAATAGAGGCTCCTACAGGAGTTGTCGAAATTGATCCTCGGATAGGCCTGCATCCTTGATTATTTTCTTGAGCAGCCATCTCGGCAGTTCGCGCGGATGCACTGGCACTGTGATCATCCGATCAGTGATTGGGTTCTCAAAGGTCCGGTGACTGCCGGTTTGGCGGACAAATTCGAACCCGGCCTTTTCAAGTGCGCGGATCAATTCTTGCGGCCGTACGCCAGGCAAACGCGCGAGCATAGTTAGGCGATGATCGGCATCCGCACGGTGAGGCCGAGCGAAATGGGTTCATGTGCTTTGTCTTTGGGGAATGGCTTCCCGAGCTCTTCGAGCGTTTCGAGATAGCCGGTCAGGGCTTCGCGAGCATTGCTAATAGCTTCTTCGTACGTCACCCCCCACGTGTTGCAGCCTGGCAGCGCAGGAAAATACGCGAGGTATCCATCCTCGTGACGCTCTATCGCAAGCGAATAGGTGTGCTCTTTTTGCATTGCCCGCAGTACAGCAAATCGGGCGATTTTTTGCACGAGCTCAGCTGAGCGGCGCAAAAGTGCAGCCCATCTGTGTTTCGGCACGGGGTCCCAACGCCGATCGGCGCCGCAAGTATCTGATTTGATTGATTCCGATAGGGTCACGACATCGCGCCTATTCACAGTCGACCGGCTGACCCGCTCCTTGGCCGACTTCGCCAAGCTGGTCGAACTGTTCGACAAGCATGGCGTGTCCTTTGTCTCGGTCACCCAGCAGTTCAACACCACCACCTCGATGGGGCGGCTGACGCTGAACGTGCTGCTGTCATTTGCCCAGTTCGAACGCGAAGTCACCTCCGAGCGCATCCGGGACAAGATCGGCGCCTCCAAACGCAAGGGACTGTGGGTCGGCGGCATGGTGCCGCTCGGCTACGACACCAAGGACCGGAAGATCACCGTCAATGAAGCCGAGGCTGACCGCGTTCGGGCGATCTTCCAAATCTACCTCAAGCTTGGCAGCCTCAACCTGCTGATGGCGGAGCTGCACAAACAGGGCATCGTCACCAAGGTACGTACACTAAAGACAGGGGAAACCGTTGGAGGCATCCCCTTCACCCGCGGCCATCTCGCTCATCTGCTGCGCAACCGATTTTACATCGGAGAGGTGGTCTTCAAGGGTGAGGTCCTGACGGGCGAGCAGCCACCCATTGTCGATCGGAGCTTGTTCGATGCAGTCCAGGCCAAGCTGAATGAACAACTGAACAATCACAAGGCCTCGCGAATGAAGTCGGAGGCCCTGTTGATCGGCCGCATTTTTGATGATCGCGGCCATCGGATGACACCGAGCCATGCCCGCAAGCGAGGCATCAAATATCGGTACTACATCTCATCCGCTCTTGTTCAGGGCCAAGCTGGCCAAGCTGGAACCATCAGCCGGATCCCAGCCGCCGAGATAGAGGCCCTCGTCGTGCACTCGGTTCGGGCACACCTCAATCAACCCGCAGACATCAATAACGGAGAGCTCATAAACATCCATGTCGTCCGGGTGGAGGTCAAATCGGACCGATTGGTTATCGAACTTGCCAAGGCAAAGGGTGATGGTTCCAGGCGGCATCGAAGCCGCAACGTGATTGAAGTGCCGTGGAGCAAGACACCGTCAACGCGACGCCGCGAGATTCTCGTCTCCGAGTCGACGCCACATCAAGATGCCCGCCCAATTCGATCTGAGAACCGCGCGACCCTGGTCGCGTCGATTGCTCGGGCGCGTCGCTGGCTCAATGAACTCACGACCGATCCCGCCGCCAACACCGAGAGCATTGCCGCGCGCGAGGGCTGCACCGTGCGGAAAGTGAACATGACGATCTCGCTCGCCTTCCTTGCGCCCGATCTCGTCAAGGCAGCCATCGAAGGCCGCCTCCCACATGGAATGGGAGTGGTCCGCCTCAGTGACCTCCCCGCTGAATGGTCGCGCCAGCACCAGATGCTCGGCCTCATCTCTCAATAAACGCGATAGTCGAACCGGTCTCTGCCTGCGACCGTCTCCGTTGCCGGGAAACCGAATTCCGGGGCCAGAGACAACTCGGCCGAAAACGCCTCCTGACCGTCATTGGTCTCTGCAGAGACTGCAACGCGACCCGCGGAGCCCGCCAATTCGCGGCTATTCGCCAGCCGCCGGGAAATCTCCGCAAACGTGTGACTGCGTGGTGGGCCTGAGAGGACTCGAACTGCGTGCCAGGCACG
This sequence comes from uncultured Alphaproteobacteria bacterium, assembly GCA_963730645.1. Classification (GTDB taxonomy): domain Bacteria; phylum Pseudomonadota; class Alphaproteobacteria; order Rhizobiales; family Xanthobacteraceae; genus BOG-931. Next base: position 15,080 of record CAVSSN010000003.1, read on the forward strand.
CAGTCCTGTCGAACCGGTCTCCGTGCCGGCGCAACCGTTGCGGTTGTGCAATTCTTACACTGAAATGCTCACTTTCCGACGACCGCCAAATGGGAGCCTCATCACAGTCAGGGGGTTGCCAAAATCGGATGGACGAAGGTCCAACGCCTTCATAAAGTGCCCGCTCGCGGCCTTGAAAGCCACGAAGTATCATCGATGTGGATGGAATCTGGCAGGAAGGCTTGGGGCCACGATGCGTCAACTTGTTTATTACACGCTTGCATTTGGAACCCTTATATCGACGTCAGCGCTGGCGGATTGCGACTCAACGCTTTCGGAAGCGCGCTCGCTTGCGCGCGACATTTCGGTGGAGATCGGCGGTGCCCCGACGCAGCGCGCCGGCGTCCCGCTCAAGATCACGTGGACACGGCGGAGCACGACGCATCCGCAGGCGCCGGTTTACATTGTGGTGACCGCCCCGCCGGAGGTCCGCTTCGCCGGCAATGGCTTCATCGCGCTCGCCGCTGGCGCGCCCGGGCCCTACGAGATGCAGTTCGGCAAGAGCCAAAGCCGCGCGCTGGTCGCGATCCATCACAAGAACGGCATGGCAAACCGCGGCGAATTCGCGATCACGCCCTACCGCAGCGGAAGCCAGACCTATGGGTGGGCGGTCGTCACGGCCGGCGCCTGCGGCGAGCAGATTCTCTCGCAGGGCACGCGCGCGATCGAGATTGCGCCGGGTGCGGCCGATCTCGTCGTGCAGGATCGCTTCACTACCGACCAGCCTAAGCAGCGCATTCGCTCAAACGACGGCCAATACGATCTCCTTGTCTTCGACGGCCGTTTCGAGGTGCATGACGTTGCGACCGATTCGACCATTCTGAAATCGGCCGGGGTCGACGCTAACTTTTCGCCCACGGGCCGATTCCTGGCGTGGCAGCACAAGTCCGACGAGCTGTTCTCGATCGCCGATCTCGCAAGCGGCACGATCATCGCGAACGATCTGGTTCCCGGCTTTTTGGCGTGGGCGCGGGCGGACAGCTACGTCATCGCCGGCGGCGGCGAGTGGGGCGCGGTCCGCATCAGGAATACGCTGGTCGATGGCGGCAACGTGCTCATCGCAAATGCGGGCCCGCACGCCGCCGATGCGTGGACGTCCGTGCAAGCCACGCTCGACATCAATCGCGGCTTTGCGCTGGTGACCGGCGATTTCGGTTGGAAGATCGGCGACCTCTTCACGCGGACGACATCGAACGACGACGAGGTCAAGCCCGAGCCGGCGGATGCGCTGAAACAAATTCGCAACGACTATGACGCCGGCTACGCGGCGTTGCCCAAAATCTGGAGCCTTGGCGAGCGCCTGAAGCTCTCGCATGGCAATTCGTTAGAGCGCACCCAGGCTCCGTTTCTGGTGCGTCACAAACCGCAGCCGACCACCAGCGCCGCCGCCAACGTCGCAACAGCGGCGCAGCTTGTCGGGCGCAATGTCGCCACCCGCAGGGAAGTCGGTCCGGATGCGACGAGCGCGGCGACGGCATCCAGTCTGGCGTTCGACAGTCTGGCGTCGTTCGGCGTGAACACGGCTGCACCGAGCCCGCTCAAGCGGATTTTCGGCGGCGACGATCTCGCCAGTGCGATGGCCAACCGGAAACTCAGCGAGCGGGAGATTTTGGCTCGCTTTGCGCAGGACAACGAGCGCCGCAAGCGCGTCATCGACGAGATGGTGTCTCGCGTGCCGGAGGCGCGCGCCATTTTCGTGAAGACGCTGGAAGCGGCCGACTGCGAAACCGGTCCGAAATTCCAGATTAACCCCGACTTCGTCTCCGACGTGTGGCTCTGGCAAACGCCTGCCGGCGACCGCTGGATCGTGCAGACGGCGACCTTCATGGGCGGCTCGGCGTCGGCGCCGCACGATTGCGTGATCCTGCTGCGCGAGAAGTCGCGTGACGCCGTGACGATCCTGACGGGCAAGCTCGGTATCAAAACGGACGGCGGCGGCCAGGACGCGACCATCAACGTGTACCGGCTGACCGCCTCGATAATCGCCGTCACGTTTGACGTCAGCGAACAAAATAACGGAATCGGCCTGTTCGACGCGGAAACCGCCGCCATGGTCGGGCCGAAAATGCCACTGGTTGCCGGGTCGGTGCTCTCTGAGGTGAGGCTGACGGCGGACTCGAAAGACCTCGTGCAGTTCAACAAGGATGGGCGCTTCTTCGTAAGCCGCGTGGCCGACGCCAAGCGCGTGCTGCAAGGCAGTTACGTCGACAACGAGATCGTTCTGATGACCGAGGACGGCCGCTACGACACGAGTTACGAAGGAGCCGCCGCGGTGCAATTGCGGTTTGCGGGAATCGCCGGGCTGTTTTCCGTCAATCAGTACGAAGCGGTGTTGCGGCGGGCAAACCTTGCCAAGGACGTACTGGACGGCCGCGACGTCGCGCCGCGCACGGCCGCACTGGCAACGCCGCCGACCGCGCAACTGACGCTCTCCTCGCAACCGGTGAACGGCCGCCGCACCGGCAAGGTCGTCGCCAATTCCAGTCAGGGCCTGTCCGTCATTCGCATCCACGTGGACGGCCGGATAGTCAGCGAGATCACGGCGAAAGGACAGCGTGCCGAAATCCCCGTCGACTTGCCCGATCCCGGCGGCGCACGCTGGATTTCGGTGATCGCCGTCGACGCGCAGGGGCTCGTTAGCCTGCCGAGCGCGATTCAGCTTCCGGGTGCGCCGCGACCGCGCGGCGTGGCGCGCGTGATCGCTGTCGGCGTCGATGCCTACAGCGATCCGAAAATACCGACCCTGCAATCCGCAAAGCTCGATGCTGGTCATTTTGTAACCGCCGTTGCCAACACTGCGCATAGGATGTTCGCCACCGTCCAGAGCTCGCTGCTACTCGATAGCAATGTGACGCCCGAGAGCGTTTTAGATGCCGTGCGGGCGGCAGTCAGCCAGACCGGCCCTGACGATACACTTGTGTTCTTCTTTGCCGGACACGGGGTGGATGGTGCACGACTGAACCAGCCAGGCGCCGGGTTGGTTCTAACGACGAATCGCACGCGGGTTTCCGATCTGGCGTCGACGTCGGTACGCTGGACGGCATTGGCTGACATGCTTAGGGGATCGAAAGGGACTGCCGTGGTCGTGCTTGATGCCTGTCAATCCGGAATGGCTGGGCGCGAGGCGTTTTCTACCAACGACGATGTTGTTTCGGCGCTGTTCACGAAATCAGGGGCCCCAATGATCGTGCTTGCGGCCTCAAAGGGGCGCCAATCAAGTCAGGAGGCGCCCAATGGCGGCGGCGGCCGATTCACCAACGCGATAGTGGCTGCCATCTCAGGAGACCGTGCAAAATACGATCGTGATCGAAGCGGCTTGATCGATCTTCGAGAGCTTTATTCCGGCGTGAAGGCGAGGGTCATGGCTGACACCAAAGGCGAACAGACGCCGTGGCTTGCGCGCAACGGCCTGGTCGGGGAGATGTCGCTGTTTTGATTACGGCCCGGCTGACGCGGACGTTTCTGTCTACGATTTTGAGGCACGGCGCCAGGAACAGGTTTCCTGAGGCCGGAGACGCAATGGCAAAAAAGCCGCCGTCGCAGAAACGGCTCCGGCTCAGAGACGAAGCGCTCTCACATGACCGCGCCGATTCGGGGCTATTTGTCGAAAATCAGGAACGGGCCGCAAGTCTACGACTGCGTGGTGGAGCTGAGAGACTCGAACTACGTGCCAGGCACGCAGGTCTGTCGAACGAGTCTCTAGCGCGCCAAGAAAGGAAGCCCGAGTGGCGCCTCGAAAGCCCCGCCAATTAGCCGAAATGTCGCCGCGCAATGTAAGGAGTAACCCAAATTCTACCGAGGTTGCGGCCTGCTGACTTTCGACTGGACTTCCCGGCTAGGAAGAGCGTGCATGCGGTACAGGTAGGACCGCTGAGACCTCCGGGTCCACCAACGCCAGCCCGGCCACGTTCCGGGCTTTGGGTGGTGGGGGCGCCTCGATGGCGCACCATGACCGGAGGCCACAGTGGAACCGACATCGGCAGAATCCGATCGAGCTTTTGCACATCCCTCGACGGGTGGCGAAAATGTTCGTCCGTCGTCTCACTCGGAATTATCACAAAAGATTACTGCGCTGACCAATCTGACGGCGCAGCAACTCCGCGACGAATGGCGCCGGCTCTATCGAGGCCAACCGCCGCGGGTGAGCCGCGATTTGCTAGTCCGCGCCATCGCATATCGCATGCAGGAGCTTGCCTATGGCGGCCTCAGCAAGGCAACGCAGCGCAAGCTGGCGACATTGACCAAGGAGCTGGAAACGAATGGGAGCATTGTTCCCGACCGCGACCGTGACATTCGGCCGGGGACACGGCTCGTGCGGGAGTGGCGCGGCAGGACGCACACTGTCGTGGTGACCGAGGACGGTTTCGAGCACGCCGGAAAAGCCTATCCCTCCCTCAGCAAGATCGCGCAGGCGATCACCGGTGCACATTGGTCAGGACCGCGTTTCTTCGGCTTGAACCGACCGGAGCCGACCGGAGCCGGACATCTGAGTAACGCAGAGGAGAATTCTGATGACTAAGAAACCCTTCAATGGCGACGGACATCGTGCGAGAAAGCTTCGTTGTGCGATCTATACGCGCAAAAGCAGCGAGGAGGGCCTGGAACAGGATTTCAATTCCCTCGATGCCCAGCGAGAAGCATGCGAAGCCTTCATTGCGAGCCAGAAGCATGAAGGATGGATCGGTCTGCCCGAGATGTACGACGACGGCGGTTTTTCGGGTGCGACCATAGAGCGGCCCGCATTCCAGCGGCTACTGGCGGATGTCACCGAAGGCAAAATCGATGTGGTGGTGGTCTACAAGGTCGACCGTTTGACACGGTCGCTTTCGGACTTCGCCAAGATCGTCGACATCTTTGACAAACGGAACGTCTCCTTCGTGTCGGTAACCCAGCAGTTCAACACCACGACGTCGATGGGGCGCCTCACGCTCAATATCCTCTTGTCCTTTGCCCAGTTCGAGCGGGAGGTCACCGGCGAGCGCATCCGCGACAAGATTGCCGCATCGAAGAAGAAGGGCATGTGGATGGGCGGCCTCCCGTCGCTCGGCTACGACGTCAAAGACAGAAGGCTCGTTATCAACGAGGCGGAAGCCAAAACGGTCCGGTACATCTTCCGCCGCTACAACGAGCTTAAATCCGTCCGACTGCTCAAGGCCGATCTCGATGCGCACGGTATCGTCAGCAAAACCCGCAACGCCTCGGATGGCACTCGATATGGCGAAAAGCCGCTGGCGCGCGGGGCACTCTATCTCATGCTGCAGAATCGGATCTATCGTGGCGAGATCGTGCACAAGGACAAACACTATCCTGGCGAGCATGAGGCCGTCATCGATGAAGCGCTGTGGACCGAGGTCCAGTCGATCGTCGCCGGAAACCGGGTGGATCGCACCCTCGGCACGGCCGAAAAGCAAGTCAGCCTGTTGGCGGGCATCCTGTTCGACGCACGCGACGAGCGCATGACACCGACGCACGCGAAGAAGAACGGCACCCGTTACAGCTATTATGTCTCGCGGTCCCTGCTTGCGGGGGCTGCGAAAGATTCGGGGCAGCGTATCCCGGCCTCCAACCTGGAGGCGCTCGTCAGGCGCCGCATCCATGGCTGGCTCACCGATCGTGCGGCGATGCTGGATATTGTCCAAAACCACACCTCGGATGCCGCAACACAGAATCGGTTGATGGCTGGCCTGGAGCGCTGGCTCGCGGCTTGGCATGAATTGAGGGCGGACGAAATCCGCAACTTCGTTCTCTCGATCGTCTCGCGGATCCAAGTCCACGCCGATCGTATCACCATTATCTTAAACCCCCTCCAACTGGTGCGATGGCTAGGTCAAACTGACGGTCGTGTTGAACCGGACGTAGATGCCAAGACGGACACCGACTGTTCCTTCGTGACGTTGACGATTCCCGCCCGCCTCAAGCGAACCGGCAAGGAGATGAGGATCGTCGTCGAGGACGCATCGGATCCGGCAAATCCCGATCCTGGACTGGTGCGCGTTCTTGTTCGCGCCCACGTAGTTCGCGACCGGCTTCTCGCTGACAAGAGCTTGACGCTGGACGATATTGCCAAATCGGAGGGTATGGTGCCTTCCTATGCGACGCGGCTGTTCCGACTCACCCTTTTGGCGCCCGACATCGTCAGCGCAATTCTCGGCGGAAAGCACCCTCCTGAACTGACGGCGCGCAAGCTCATGGACGACACACGGTTGCCGCTCGATTGGAACGAGCAGCGGCGAAGTCTCGGATTCGAATGAGCACGATCGAATTCTAAATCCATGGTTCGCCCCCGAAGCGGCGTAAAGCGTCGGGAACGACATATTCGAACCTATAAATGCCAGGAGCACGAATGGAGCCGAGTGACACGAAAGAGCGTACGCCCAGCTCGCAAGTGCTACGGCATCTTCTCGACCAAGCGCCTGCGGAATACTTCACTTTTGGCTGGCTGATGTCGGCATTGCACCAGCGTTCGTTCGGCATCATTATTTTGTTTCTTGGCCTGCTCGCGACGGCCCCGATTGGTTCGACGGTCCCTGGTCTGATGCTCGCGGCCGTAGCGGTGCAGATGATCGCCGGCCGGCGCGACCCCGTTTTCCCCCATTTCATCACCGCCCGACGCCTGCCGACGCGTTACCTGTTTCTCCTTGGTGAGCGCGCAATTCCTGTACTGCAATACCTTGAAAACGCAATTCATCCACGCTGGCCGACTACCTTTGAGACGACCAAACGCTTTGCTGGCGTCATGATCCTGCTGCTAACTGCCGTGTTGCTCCTCACCCCAGTGCCTTTGAGCAACATCGCCCCTGCGATTGTGATAGCCCTGATCGCTCTCGCATATATCGAGGAAGATGGGCTGCTGATTTGCTTGGCTTTTCTTGCCTCCGTCATTTTAATAGGCGTTGCGTCGACGGCAGTTTGGGGAGCCAATTGTCAGCGCCATCTTCATCAGCCGCATCTGGTAGCAATTGACGTTGCTGGTGTCGCGTTTGGTGTCGCTGTTCTATCCATCAGTCGGCTGGCTGACACGACCGCGCGGCCGGAGCGATGAAGAGCTTGGTGCCAAGGTTCGCGCGAGCTTCCTTGCCAGCGATCGGACCTACGGCGCCAGGCGAGTGTGGCATGACATGCTGGCGGAGGGCATGTCGTGTGGATTACATCGGAGCGAGCGATTGATGCGGCTGCAGGCTCTAGAGGGCGTCCGCGACGGCGTCGCCTGCCGCCCGATCTGGGTGAGCGGGAGACAACAGCCGTCGCTCCCAACGTGCTCAACCGCAGCTTCGAAGCTTCCGCTCCCAACCGCAAATGGATCGCCGGCTTCACGTATGTGTGGACCGCGGAAGGTTGGCTCTATGTGGGCGCAGTCATCGATCTGTTCTCCCGGCGCGCGGTCGGCTGGTCGATGAGTGCTGAGATGACGGCCCAGTTCGTCACCGATGCTCTGGTGATGGCGATCTGGCGACGAGGCAAGCCCGATGCGCTGTTGCATCAATCCGACCGCGGTAGCCAGTACACTAGCGAGCAATTCCAGAAGCTGATGTCAGATCAGGGCGTCATCTGTTCGATGAGCCGTTCGGGCAATTGGTCCGCTCCCCTGCGGAGCGGACTGCGAATGGAACGGTGCCGACTGCCCAAGCGACTATCTTGAGAAATCATTGGATCGCAACACTACAGGCCGGTTGGCCTGAATGTTCTCTTCAGAAAACTTGCGCGATGCTCGCTCTTCAATTATTTCGCGCAATCGCATAAATTGATCTACGCGGCCCGCCGGCTTCACGTCACGCCTTCCTTCGAGATCGTCCATCACCGCAGTGCTGATTGCGCAATGAATTACCGTGCCCTGATTGAGCATTGTGAACTCAACGATCATTCGGTCGAAGTCGTAGCCCCGCACCTCGCCCTGCTGTAGCGGCATTCCAACTCTCCATGCTGGAGCGATTTCATTGCGCCAGGTCGACGGGCGCCTCTCCGTTAGGCATGTGTCATGGCGCTTCAATAATGGCTTCATCTAAGGCATGTGCGAGCGCCTTAAACTTGCCAAGCGCCGTCTGCCTCTTTTCCTCGTCTGAGCGAGTATCCACGCCGCTGCGTCTCACTGAGACTTCCCCTACCAACTTCCCATCAACCGCATCGAATTCGATTTTGTAGATATCGTCCCGCATCTTGCCGATCGTGAGATGAGACTGGGCCATCGCAGTTTCCTTTAATGGGCAACGCTTTCGCCGACCCACGCACCGCGCAACACATTTACCCACCTGTCAAGTCCGCAGAAATCATCCCCACGGCCACCTGCAGCCACGACCCAATTGAGCCACAGGAAGGTGGCCAAACCTCCAAAATTCATGACGTGAATGCGAAGCCTGCTTTCCACAGAGCCACCTACTTACGCCGCCTAAACAGCGCGCTTATACAAGCGAGTCCTAAAAGGCCGGCACAAGCCGGCGAGTCGATGCGGATTGAATTACGGGAAATTCCCAGTGCGTCGTGAATCGCCACATAGAGAACAAAAGCCGTCATCCCCAGCCGAAAGAAACGCTAGGCAACACATGACGGTTTATCGATCACGTCTACACCGTCTGGGGAGCCCGAGCCAAACCACCGCCTCAAGTCGAGGGACACTCTGTTCTGAAAAGAAAAACCCCGCCGAGAGAGCAGGGTTTTCCTAAATGGGTGGCCGGGCATCAAGGGAGGGATCGGTATTAGCCGCCTCGTGTTCGAAACGCGCCAGTTCAGCGGAGCTGACGATTATTTCCGCCACCGCTCATAGAGCTGCATTACCACATTCGCTTTTCCCATACAGTTCAACCCTGCAATGAAAATCGCCAAAGTACGGAACCGTACCGTCGGCGCTGCGTTGAGAGTAGTTAGGCGTGTTCGGCGTGAAAATCCGAGCCGCCCGTAAAACCAAAAGACCGAAAACTCGCCTCCCGGATCCAGGCATTGATGCTTGGCCACGCACAACTTCGCTCGTGTCGTGATTGCCATGGTGACCCGATGTCTCGCTCTTCCAACAATCCAGACCGTGATTTTTCAGCGGGTTCCTTCGAAGACAAGCTCGATGAAGGTACAGCGAAGAGGCTTTTTGCATCCCGACCACTCGGTTTGATGGAGCTTTCATTTGATCCAATCGTGCGCATGCGAGTCGGGAAGCTCATAGCGCTTGCCGTGAGCACAACAAAGCGCCTGCGTCGCCGTCGCAGTTCCCGCTAAATCCGGTCACCAATCCGAGCGCGTCACGAGCGACAATCCACAACGATTTGGGTGATTTATGTTCCTCCGTTCCTAGTTCGGGAACCGATAGACGCATGCGAGCATCCGAAATAATTAGGGAAGCTCCTTAGAAAGGCGTATGCTGTCGCACCGCCTGCTGCGACCGTTCCGGGCGCGGGCGTTTGAGAGACATTTCTGTGCTCTTGCCCCCTTCATGGGAAGCAACGAGCATGCTTGCGATACCCCCTCTGCCACTTAACCTTCTTTTGGGCGCGCTGTCAGGATCCGACCGTGCGTTATTGCAACCGCACCTGCGGCGCATGGTGCTTCCCGTCCAACGCGACCTTGAGCGGCCGAACCGGCCGATTGCATCTGTCTTCTTCATGGAGACCGGGTTCGCGTCAGTGGTGGCGATCCAGGATGGCGACAAGCGCGTCGAAGTCGGCCTCATTGGCTGCGAGGGAATGAGCGGAACGGCCATCGTGCTGGGCGGCGAACAGTCGCCGCACGACACCTACATCCAGGCTGCCGGTGAGGCTCAGAAAATCGAAGCCGCCCAATTGCGCAAGGCGATGCGCGCGAGCGGCACTCTGCACGCGCTCCTCCTCAAATACGTGCAAGTCTTCATGGTACAAACGGCGCATACCGCCATCGCCAACGCGCGAACGAACCTGGATCAGCGGTTGGCGCGTTGGATCCTGATGGCGCATGACCGCATACGCAACGATACGCTACCCCTCACGCACCAATTCCTTTCCCTCATGCTGGCGGTACGGCGGGCCGGCGTCACGGAGACGCTGCAAAGCCTCAAACGGCAAAAACTGATTGAGACCGGCAGAAACCAGATTGTGGTGCGAGATCGCAAAGGCATCGAGCGCGTGGCGGGCAAATTCTACGGCGTGCCCGAAGCCGAGTTCCGGCGGCTCATCGGCTGAATGTTAGCCGCCGTCCTTTTTCGCGTAGATGTCTTGGCCATCCCGAAGCTGGCCATCCGGACCTCCGTCCGGCTCGACGGCGATCTTGTTAATCAGCTTCACGGCTTCGGGCTCTAGCCGCAATGCGGCGTCGATCCAGGTCTCTGCCATCTGCATAAAGGCCGCACGCTCCTGTTCGGTTCGGGCGGTGCTCGCCCATTCCAGGCATTCGCGGGCAAACTCACGAAATTCATTCGCGGATGACATTACACGCAACAGATGTTGGCGCTGGCAGATTGTCCCTCAGTTCAATATAGATTGGCGCAGGCCGCCCGTTGGTCCGCTTCCGTACCGAGGCCTAATTATTGGGTGCTGGCCGTTGCCCCCAAAAAAGGACAGCCAGCCCAACGGAGAGCGCACCCCACTATGCGCAAGAGAAAGCCAACTCTAGGCACGGCAACGTTGGCGATGCTGATCCAAATGCTCGATGCGCCGCACAAAGCGCCACGCAAACGGAGCGACGGCTCGTCCAAGACGAAGCGAAGCCCTGAACGCCGGGCCTCCTCCAATCCGAAAGGGGCCAGCCCGAAAAACAAAAGGAGCCACTAGGGAGATTGTTTGGATTTGGCGCCGGTGACAAGCCGCACGCCTATTCCCTTTCGCCTCTCAGTAGAGCTACCGCGGGTTACCATCCCTTCAAAATCCGTGACGTGAATTTCGCCGCAGATTCGTATATCCGGCACATCTCCATTCAAGATGTACTCAGGCGAGGACGCAACGCAGTCCCATCTCACGGCTCTCCGGATCGATTCAACGCGGAACGTCGCAGCATCGCCTTGCGGCAGCGCAGTCAATGTCGTTGTAAGCTAACCTGCGCTCGGCGATATCTCTCGTTTCGTGTCTCGCTCTCTCACCGGAAATTCTGCTTCTGTGCAAGAGACTGCCGTACCACCGAAATCTGAAAGAGAGACTTGCACGTCGCAGACGCGTCCAATGTCGGACGAATTCGTCTCTGCACGAAAGGCGTTGCTGCCGAGGTGGCGCTAAGTCGCGGAATTTGCGGAGGAATTCGCAGGTGTTTGAAGACATAAAGTCAAGATATTCCAAGGGGTTATTTCGTGGCGGAGAGGGTGGGATTCGAACCCACGATACGGTTTCCCGTATACACGCTTTCCAAGCGAGCGCCTTCAGCCACTCGGCCACCTCTCCGTTCAGAAAAACTCATGACGGCGCTCGCACCTTTTTGCAAGTAAGACGCGCGCCTCGGCGCGCTTGAGCGCCTTCAGCCACTCGGCCACCTCTCCGGCAGACTCCTCGGAGTCGCGGGCACTATAGCGGGCGAGGGTCGAGTGACAACCCGCGCGCCGCCGTGGCCATAAAGTTCCGCCTCAGTTGACCATCCGGACCGTCCCGGCATCGGCGACGTCGTAGCCGCCAAGTTCGCTCGCGTGCGCGCCGAAGGCTGCGGTGCGCACAAGGCCGAACAGCGCCTGCGCCGACGGCTGGAAATAGTCGCGCTGCCGCAGCACCAGGTCGAAGCGCTCCCAGGTCAGCGGCACGAACCCGACCGCGTAGGCGGTTGCGACCGAGCGCGTGGCGATGCCGCAATCGGCGCGGCCGGAGCGCACCGCCTGGCCGATATCGGGCCCGGTCTGGCACACCGGCTTCACCGTCGCGAGCGCGTCGAGCGCGATCGCGGCACGCGCGAGAAGCGCGATCAGCAAAAGCTGCGCGCCCGCGCCCTGCGGCCGTTGCGCGATGCGCGCGCGGCTCCGGGCGACCGAGTCGATGTCGGTGAGCGCGAGCGGATTTCCCGGCGCGACCAGCAGGCCCTGCTCGCGCCGCGCAAAGGCGATGACCACGGCGTCGTGCAGTCCCGGTGCGTGCGCCACGGCTTCGACGTTTGCGGTCTCGTCGTCGCCATCGAGCCGGTGCAGATGAATGGCCGCCGCCATGACCTCGCCGCGCGACAGCCGCGCAAGGCCGGCTTCGCTGCCTTCCGGCAGGCTTGCGAGGTTCGAGCCACTCTCGCGCATCGCCCATTCGAGCAGCGGATCGTGGCTGCCGCCGACGATCGGCGGCGGCGGCGCGACGCGGGCGAGCGCACGCCGGCGTCGCCAGTCCGGCCGAGAGCCAGCGGTCCAGCGCCGCCTTGGGGAACAGCCACTTGCCCGTGACCTTGGTGCAGGGCACCGCGCCGTGCGCCACCAGCTCGTAGAGCTTGCGCTCCGACAGCCGCAGATAGTTCGCCGCCTCTTCGGTGGTCAGGAGGTCCGGCACATGCATAATCCTGAATTGATATGTAAATTATTCGAAATTTGACCCGTTCCGGGGAGAATGCAACATTTCGGCATGCCGGACAATGCATCCGCGCTCCACCTCGTGCTCACCGCCGATCCGACGCTTGTCGCCATCGTGCGGCTGTCGCTGGCGGTGAGCTTTTCGGCCGTGCTGCTCGCTGCAATCATCGGGCTGCCGCTCGGCGCCTGGCTGGCGCTGACGCGCTTTCCCGGCCGCGAGGCGGCGATCGTCACGCTCAATGCGCTGATGGGCTTGCCGCCGGTGGTGGTCGGGCTCGCGGTCTTTCTGCTGCTGTCGCGCTCCGGGCCGCTCGGATCGTGGGGTCTGCTGTTCACGCCGCAGGCGATGGTCATCGCGCAGACCATCCTGGTGACGCCCATCATCGCGGCGCTGGCGCGGCAGACCATCGAGGATCTGTGGCTCGAATATCGCGACGAGCTTGCGGCGATGGATGTCGGTCCGCTGCGCCGCGTCGCGACGCTGATCTGGGATGCGCGCTTCAGCCTGGTGACGGCGCTGCTCGCGGGATTCGGCCGCGCCGCCGCGGAAGTCGGCGCCATCATCATCGTCGGCGGCAATATCGAGGGCTTCACCCGCACCATGACGACCGCGATTGCGCTCGAAACCTCGAAGGGCGATCTGCCGCTCGCGATCGGCCTCGGCGTCGTGCTGATCGCCATCGTGGTGCTCGTCAATGCCGCGGCCTGGGGCGCGCGGCGCGCCGGCGAACGGTTCGCCGGCTGACATGCGCGCGCCGGTCGCGGATCTGCCCATCGTCCTCGAAGATGTGACCGTCGCCGCGCGCAACGTGACGATCCTCGACCGGATTTCGCTGACATTGGCCGGCGGACCGCCGACGGTGCTGATCGGCCCGAACGGCGCCGGCAAGACCACGCTGCTCCGCCTTGCCATGGGACTGATTGCGCCGTCGCACGGACGCATCACCTGGGGCGGCCGCGCGCATGCGCCCTCGACGCGTCGCGCCATCGTGTTCCAGCGCCCCGCCATGCTCCGCCGCAGCGTCGCGGGCAATATCCGCTACGCGCTCGCCGCGGCAGGCGTGGCGCGCGCGGAGCGCACCGCGCGCACGGCCGAATTGCTGGCGCTCGTCGGCCTCGGCGGATTGGCGCAGCGGCCGGCGCGGCGCATCTCCGGCGGCGAGCAGCAGCGGCTCGCGCTGGCGCGCGCGCTCGCCAAAAATCCCGCGGTGCTGTTCCTCGACGAGCCGACCGCGAGCCTCGATCCGGCCGCCACCAAGGCGGTCGAGGACGTCATCGGCGCCATCGCCGCGCGCGGCATCAAGGTGGTGATGGCGACGCACGATCTCGGCGAAGCGCGACGGCTTGCCGGCGAGATCGTGCTGCTGCATCGCGGCCGCGTGATCGAGAGCGGCGCGGCGGCGCAATTCTTCGAGGCGCCGCAATCCGAAGAAGCGAAGAAATTCATCGCCGGCGAATTGCTGGTGTAACGGCTGGTACCGAAGGAGAACCTCTCATGCTTACACGCCGCACAACTCATCGCCATGGCGTTCGGCCGCAATTGTGCTCGCGGCGTCACCCGGCATTGGCGCAGGACAAATCGATCGTCGTCGCCTCGACCACGTCGACGCAGGATTCCGGCCTGTTCGAATATCTGCTGCCGCTGTTCAAGGCCAAGACCGGCATCACCGTGAAGGTTATCGCGCAGGGCACCGGCCAGGCGCTCGACACCGGCCGGCGCGGCGACGCCGACGTGGTGTTCGTGCACGCCAAGTCGGCGGAAGAAAAATTCCTCGCCGAAGGCCAGAGCCTGAAGCGCTATCCGGTGATGTACAACGACTTCGTGCTGATCGGGCCCAAGAGCGATCCCGCCGGCATCAAGGGCATGAAGGACGTCGCCGAAGCGTTCAAGACCATCAAGGCAAAGCAGGCCGCATTCATCTCGCGCGGCGACCGTTCCGGCACGAACATCGCCGAGCTGCAGCTCTGGAAGGATTCCGGCATCGACATCGAGAAGGACAAGGGCCCCTGGTACAAGGCGATCGGCCAGGGCATGGGCGCGGCGCTCAACACCGCGGGCGCGAGCGACGCCTATGTGCTGTCCGACCGCGGCACCTGGATTCATTTCAAGAACAACGGCGACCTGCACATCTTGGTCGAAGGCGACAAGCGCATGTTCAACCAGTACGGCGTGATGCTGGTGAATCCGGCAAAACATCCGAACGTGAAGAAGGAACTCGGCCAGCAGTTCATCGATTACCTGATCTCGCCGGAAGGCCAGAAGGACATCGCCGGCTACAAGATCGATGGACAGCAGCTCTTCTTCCCCAACGCCGATGTGCCGGGCGCGTAGGACGTGATCCGCGTGTGGTGCACGCAATTCTCTTGCGTCGTCGCCTCTCATTGTCATCGTCCGGCTTGACCGGACGATCCAGTAATCACCGACATGCCGGTCAATGGCGCGGCGTTGCCACACGTCTCGCCTGCGATTACTGGATCGTCCGCCTTCGCGGACGATGACAGTGGACTGACGTGATCGCAGCGACGATGAGTGTGAAAGACGAGTAGCCAACGCTCCGCCGCCCTGTATTGTTTTGTCGGCGCCGGGTACGCCCGTATCCCTTTTTCCGTTCCCAAAGGAATGGAGCGCCGGGAGGCGCCAGGGGTTTGCGAGGCCCCTTTCCGAAGCTTGCGAGGCTCCGGTTCGCGCGCCAAACGGACGGGTTTGCGAGGCCCACCCGCGAGACGCGCGCGCCCAAAATCCGGCAGGTTTGCGAGGCCTGCCGGCCGGGCGCTGCGCCTCCCGGCGCTCCACCAGCCGCCCCCTCCCTGCCCTCCCCCGCAAGCGGGGGAGGGTCAAAGGTGGAACAGCCCCGGAAGTCGAGAAGCCTCATCTCCGGCCTCCGCTTCCGGCCCGCTCGCCCACCCGGCGTGTCATGACGACGCCGGATGCGCAGGAAGGATATTAGGATTAAAAGCACAGATCGCCATAGTTGTCAACCGCGGGCGGGACCGGCTCATCGCGATATATTTGGTTGAATATAGCGTGCGGATGGACGAAACATCACTCTTCGCTTGCGCCGAAGCGACATCTCATGGAACGAACACGGCCTCGCCGCCGGATGGTGCAATGATGATCGATCGCCGGACGCTGCTTGCTGGAATATCGACGACGCTGATTGCGCCGCGCGCGATCTTGGCCGCAACAGTCACCGATGCCGCTGGCCGCGCGGTGACAGTGCCGGAACGCGTGACGCGCGTGTTTCCGGCGGGGCCGCCCGCCGCGATCGTGCTCTATACGCTTGCGCCTGATCTCCTGCTCGGCTGGCCGCGGGCAAACCGAACCGACGAGCGCGAGTTCTTGCTGCCTGATGTCGGCGCCCGGCCTGAAGTCGGTCGCCTCACCGGCCGCGGCAACACCGCGAATCTCGAATCGGTGCTGGCGCTCAAGCCCGATCTTATTCTCGATATCGGTTACGCCAACGCGACCTACGTTACGCTCGCCGATCGCGTGCAGCAGCAGACCGGCATTCCCTACGCGTTGCTCGATGGGCGTTTTGCCGAGACTGCGGCGAGCTATCGTGCGCTCGGCGCGCTCACCGGCCGCCGCGACGAAGCTGAAAAGCTCGCGCGCTATGCCGACGACACGATGAAGACAATCACCGGCCGCATCGCCGCGGTGCCGAACGACAAGCGCCCGCGCGTCTACTACGCGCGCGGACCGCGCGGACTTGAAACCGGGCTCGGCGGCTCGATCAATGTCGAGACGCTGGAATTTCTCGGCGCCCGCAACGTCGCCGCGGAACGGCAAGGCGGGCTCGCCAATGTTTCGCTCGAACAGGTGCTGCTGTGGAATCCCGACGTCATCATCACCATCGACCAGGATTTCGCCGCGCACGTGCGCGACGATCCGGGCTGGGCGGCCGTCGCGGCGGTGCGCGCCGGGCGCGTGCATCTGTCGCCCAAGCTGCCATTCGGCTGGGTCGATTTTCCGCCCTCGGTCAATCGCCTGATCGGCCTGTGGTGGCTGGCGAAGATTCTCTACCCGGATATTTTTCCCGAGGACATCAAGCCGCTGACGCGCGATTTCTACACGATGTTCTACCACGTGACGCCGACCGACGCGCAGATCGACCGTGTGCTGGCGGGACGGGATTGACACTTCTCCCTCTCCCCGCGCGCGGGGAAAGGTATAATGCGTCCCGTGACTCGTACCCTCCCCGGCTTCTGCTCGCGATTGCGGTCCTCGTGGCCGGGCTTGTGCTCGCCTTCACGCTCGGGCGCTATCCGGTCAGCCTCTCCGACATGTTCGACGTGCTGTTCTCGCGGCTCACCGGACACCCAAGCGGCGCGCCGCCCGCGGTCGAGAATGTCGTGCTGCTGGTGCGCGGGCCGCGCGTCGCCGCGGCGGTGCTGGTCGGCGCGGCGCTCGCAGTTGCGGGCACGGCGTTTCAGGGGCTGTTTCGCAATCCGCTGGTGTCGCCGGACATCCTCGGCGCGTCGTCAGGCGCGGCGCTCGGCGCGGTCGCCGGAATTTATTTCTCGCTCGGCGTGATCGGCATCGAGGCGCTGGCGTTTGCCGGCGGGCATCATCGCGGTCGCGGCGGTCTACGGGATCGGGTCGATGGTGCGCGCGTCGCGATCCGATTCTCGTGCTGGTTTTGACCGGCGTCGTGGTCGGCGCGTTGCTCGGCGCCGGCGTCGGCCTCATCAAATATCTGGCCGATCCCTACAACCAGCTTCCGGCGATGACGTTCTGGCTGCTCGGCAGTCTTGCCTCCACCGACGTGTCCGATCTGGTGCCGCTGTTCGGGCCGGTCGCGCTTGGCACGCTGGTGCTGGTCGCGCTGCGCTGGCGCATGAACGTGATGTCGCTGCCCGAGGAGGAAGCCCGCGCGCTCGGCGTGCCGACCGGCGCGCTGCGCGTCGCCATCGTCGCCGCGGCGACGCTGGTGACTTCCGCGAGCGTCGCGACCGCGGGCGTCATCGGCTGGGTCGGCCTTGTCGTGCCGCATCTCGCGCGCTCGCTGGTCGGGCCGGATTTCGCGCGGCTGATTCCGACTGCCGCGATCCTCGGCGGCGGATTTCTGTTGCTCATCGACACGCTGGCGCGCACCGCGGCGCCGGTCGAAATCCCGCTCGGCATTCTCACCGCTTTCGTCGGCACGCCGTTCTTCATCTGGCTGCTCGCGAGCGTGCAGAAGACCTGGTCGTGAGGATCTGGTCATGAGATCTGGTCATGATCCTGGAAGGCCGCGCACTCACCATCGGCTACACCGACCGCGTGGTCGGCAGCGGGCTCGACGTGGCGCTCGCCAACGGCGAGGTGCTGGCGCTGCTCGGCCCCAACGGCAGCGGCAAGACCACGCTGCTCAAGACGCTGCTCGGGCTGCTCGCGCCGCGCGCGGGCGAAGTGCGCGTCGGCGAGCGCGCGCTCACAACCTATTCGCTGCGCGAGCGCGCGCGGCTCATCGCCTATGTGCCGCAGGCGCATGTGGCGACATTCGCGTTCACGGTCGAGGCCGTGGTGCTGATGGGCCGCACCGCGCACGGCAATTTGTTCAGCCGCCCGAGCGCCGCGGATCGCGCCGCGGCGATGCGCGTGCTGGAGCGTTTCGGCATCGCCGCGCTCGCGGCGCGCCCCTACACCATGATCTCCGGCGGCGAGCGGCAGCTCGTGCTGCTGGCGCGGGCGCTGGCGCAGGAGCCGCAATTCGTCGTGCTCGACGAGCCGACCGCGAGCCTCGACTTCGGCAACCAGGGCAAGGTGATGCGGGAAATCCGCGCGCTTGCGGCCGCGGGCCACGGCGTGCTGTTCACCACGCACGATCCGAACCATGCGCTGCGCGCGGCGGATCGCGCCTACCTGCTGCGCGAGGGCGAACGCATCGCGGACGGCGCCGTCGGCGACGTGCTGACGCGCGAGCGGCTCGAAGCGCTGTACGGTTCGCCGGTCGAGCGGCTCGACGATCCATCGACCGGCGCGAGCGCGTTCCTGCCGACGTGGCATCCAGTCGAAAAACGCGAGGGCGCATGAGTACGCAGGGCAAGGTGCTCGACTTACTGAGTGCGGGCGCGCTCGAAGGATTGCTGTCGAACCTCATTCCCGACTTTACGCGCGAGACCGGCCACAGCGTGAATTTGAAAGTCGGCACCATCGGTGTCGTACAGGCGAGGCTCAAGGCTGGCGAACATGCCGATCTCGTCATCATGTCGCCGGCCACGATCGCCGCGATGGAGAAGGATGGCGCGGCGCTTGCGGGAAGCGCTGCGAACATCTGTCAGGCCGAGGCCGGCATCGGCGTGCGCGCCGGCGCGCCGCTGCCCGATATCGCCACGCCCGATGCGTTCAGGCGCACCCTGATCGCGGCGCGCGCGATCACGGCGACCGATCCGAAGGCCGGCGGCACCGCGGGCGTGCATTTCGCGAAATTGCTGGAGCGCATGGGCATCGCCGACGACGTGAAGACGAAGCTGATGCTGTGGGACACCGGCCGCGCGGTGATCGAAAGCATCGCCAGCGGCAAGGCCGAACTCGGCATCACCTTCATCAGCGAGCTGATGCTGGACAAACGCATCGCGGTCGCCGGCCCGCTGCCGCCGGAGATGCGGCTCACCAATGTCTACACCGCGGCCATTCCGGTTGAGAGCGCCGCGGTCGAGACCGCGCGCGCGTTCATTAACTTTTTGACCGGGCCGGCGGCGCGCGCGCGGCTCAAATCGCTCGGGTTGGAGCCGGCGTGAGCATTTGAGGGCACAAAATATCGATGGAACTTTCCTCCCGCCGCTGTGTTGTCTGGGCGACTGACAAGGCGACGACACAGGAGGAATTCATGGGACGCGGGCTTTTGCTTTGGATCATCGGCATTCCGCTGCCGATCATTCTCATCGTCTGGCTGCTTGGCGGCCTGCACGGCTAGTTCTACCATGCGACGCGCACTGATGCGGAGGCCCGGTTAACGCCGGGCCTCTTGCATGCGCGCTTTCGCGGGCGCTTCCCTTCACCTACATTAGCGGGATGACCGCGCCCCAGGACGACTTCAAAGACGACTACCTGCTCCGGCCCGACCCGCTCGATCCGCGGCTGACCGAACGCGTCAAGGGCGTCGACCAGACCGGCGCGGCGATCGAAACGTCGGTGACGGTCGAGCGCGCGCTCACGATCTTCCTCAATCGGCAGGAGATCGTGACCGCGATGACCATCAACGACTATCCCGAATATCTCGCGCTCGGCTATCTGCTCAACCAGAACATGCTGCTGCCGGACGACGTCGTCACCGGCGTCGACTACGACGAGGAATTGTCCGTCGTCGTGGTGCGCACCAAGCGCAAGACCAACTACGAGAAGAAGCTCAAGAAGAAGGTGCAGACCTCGGGCTGCGCGCAAGGCACCGTGTTCGGCGATCTGATGGAGGCGCTGGAGACGATCACGCTGCCGCAAGGCGGAGCTGCGCACGTCGTGGCTCTACGCGCTGACGCAGAAGGTCAACACCACGCCGTCGCTTTATCTCGAAGCCGGCGCCATTCACGGCTGCGTGCTCGCGGTCGCCGACCGGCCGCTGGTCTACATGGAGGATGTCGGCCGCCACAACGCCGTCGACAAGATCGCCGGCTGGATGTTCAGGCATCACGTCGGCTCGGCCGACAAGATTTTCTACACCACCGGGCGGCTCACCTCCGAGATGGTGATCAAGACCGTGCGCATGGGCATTCCGATTCTCATTTCGCGCTCCGGCTTCACCGCGTGGGGCGTCGAGCTTGCGCGCAAGGCAAATCTGACGCTGATCGGCCGCGCGCGCGGAAAACGTTTCATCGCGCTCGCCGGCGAGGACCGCATCGTGTTCGACCAGGACCTCGCCTATGTCGAGGACGAAAGCGCCAAGCACCGCCGCAAGGCCGCGGTGCATGATGAGTAACGCAGCGTCATTCCGGCTCGCGAGCGAGGTGGCACGCGAAGCGTGACGGGATGCGGTGGCGATAGTCGTCGTGGGCCCAATGCCGCCTACGCTCGGTCTCGTGCTCGCCGGCGGTCTGGCGCGGCGCATGGGTGGCGGCGACAAGGCGCGCATACGGATCGGCGGCGCGACGATTCTGGATCGCGTGCTGGAGCGGCTCAAATCGCAATGCAGCGGCGTCATCATCAATGCCAATGGCGATCCGGCGCGCTTCGCCGACACCGGGCTTGCAGTCATCGCCGACAGCGTGCCGGATTTTGCCGGCCCGCTCGCCGGCATTCTCGCCGGACTCGACTGGGCGGCGGCGAACGCGCCGGAGATCGAATGGCTCGCCAGCGCGCCGGGCGATTGCCCGTTCCTGCCGCGGGATCTGGTGACGCGGCTGCACGCGGCGCGCGCCGCAGGCGGCACGCCGCTCGCGTGCGCGCAGTCGGGCGAGTGGCGGCATCCGGTGGTCGCGCTGTGGCCGGTCCGGCTGCGCGACGACTTGCGGCCCGCGCTGATGCAGGAAGGCTTGCGCAAGATCGAGGTCTGGACCGCCCGCCACGGCGTCAGCCTGGCCGAATGGCCGGCGGCGCCGTTCGATCCGTTCTTCAACGTCAACACACCGGACGACGCAGCCCAGGCGGAAGATATTGCGATGCAGTATCCGAACGCCTGACGCCCAATCGCGCCGAATTGTAACGCCTGCGTCCTCGCGCCTCTTGTATGGCACAGGCCCGGGTCCATAATGCCAGTAGGCAAAAGCTATGGGCGACTCGGAGGATTGATCATGCGCGCATTTCTGGTGGCATGTCTCGCGATCGTCATCATTGGCACGGGCGGGTATTACGGCCTCAACGCCATGCAGCAGCCGAGCGGGATGGCCTTTGCCACCGATGGCGCGCGGATCAGCCCGCACTGGACCTGGCGATCCGTGCTTCACATGCAGAAGAAAGCGCCGGGGACCCAGACGGCGATGAATATTCCCGGCGCGCCCGCGTCGATGGCCGAGGAGTGCGACGTGCGCACCACCTGGCAATGGATTTTCGTCGACTTCGGCAGCCCGAACGGCGAGTCGGAGACCTGCTCGTCTTCGCAGTAGGCCGCATCCCGTCATTCCGGATTGCCGCGAAGCGGCAAGTCCGGAATCGCATTCGCTGACCGTGGTTATGGATTCGGACTCCTGCTTCGCTCGGCCGCGGAATGACGATCCCTGATTTCACTCACCCCACCAGCGATGCATACGACAGAAACCCGACCGTCGAGCCGGGCTCGACATTCGTCACGTCTTCGGTCAACTCCGCCAATCCGTCGGTCTCGGTGAGCGAGGTGAGCACGCCGGCGCCCTCCTGCGCGTGCTTGACGGCCTCGATGTTGCCGTCGGCCGCGCGCCGCAGAGCGACGCGGACATATTCGCGCCGGCCCTTGCGCTTCCTGTAGGAGAACGCCGCGCGCGCGGGCATCGGCACGAGCGGTTCGGGCAGCGCGCCGGCGAGCCGCAGCAGCAGCGGCCGCACCACGCGCACGAACGTGACGAACGCGGCGACCGGATTTCCCGGCAGGCCGACGAAGGCCGCGCCCTCGCCGTTCGATCCCGGAATGACGCCCATCGCCACCGGCCGGCCGGGCTTGATGGCGACGCGCCAGAACACGATGCGGCCGATGCCTTCGACCGCGCTGCGGACGTGATCGGCCTCGCCGGTCGAGACACCGCCCGAGGTCAGCACGAGATCGTGCTTTTGCGCCGCAGCTCCGATCGCGGCAGCAAGATTTTGCGGATCGTCGGCAAGGATGCCGAGATCGGTGACCTCGGCGCCAAAGCGCGCGATCAGGCCGGCAAGCAGATAGCGATTGGAATCGTAAAGCGCGGCGCCCGGCAGCAGCGATCCCGGCTCGACGATTTCGTCGCCGGTGGAGAACAAGCGCGACGCGCACGCGGCGGCGAACCTCAAGCGTCGTGAGCCCCAGCGCCGCGGCGAGCGCCACATGCTGCACGCCAAGCCGGCGTCCGGCGGGCAGCACGACGGCGCCGGCGTGCACGTCTTCGCCGACAAGACGACGATTGGCGCCGCGCTTGAGCCCGGCCGGCACCACGACGCTCGCGCCGTCGACGCGGCAATCCTCCTGCATGAACACGGTATCGGCGCCCGGCGGCATCGGCGCGCCGGTGAAGATGCGGATCGCCTCGCCGGCGTCGAGCGTGTGCGCGGCCGCGTGGCCCGCGGTGACGCGGTCGACGATTTTCAGCCGCGTTTCCTGCTCGCGATCGAGATCGCCGGCGCGCACCGCATAGCCATCGACCGCCGAATTGTCGAATGGCGGCACGTTGACCGGCGCAACGACATCGGCGGCGAGCACGCGGCCGGCGGCCTGGCGCAGCGGCACCGTCTCGCATTCGCTCACAGCGCCGACGCGCTCGGTGATCAGGCGCTCGGCGTCGTCGACCGGAAGCAGCGGGCCGTCGAAGGCGAAGCAATCGTCGGTGAGCTGCGCCATCAGGTCTGCTCCCGCGGCGCACCGATGCGCTCGCGCGGCATCGCTTCGGCGACGAGAACATTCGCGATGCCCTCGATGTCGTCGAGCATCAGCACCGGCACCTGCGCCTGCGGCAGCGGCGCGTCGGTGGCGAGGGCGACGATACAATCGTCCTCGGGATGCAGCAGCGGTTTGCCGACAGCGGCGCGGTAGACTTCGAGCTTGGGATGCGAATGACGCTTGAAGCCTTCGACGATCACAAGATCGACCGGGCTGATTTTCGCCAGCACGTCGGTGAGCGACGGCTCGGGCTCCGCGCCCAACTCGTGGATCAGGCCCAGCGCCGGCTCGACACGATCGCGACCTCGCTGGCGCCGGCCTGGCGGTGCAGCCAGGAATCCTTGCCGGGCTGGTCGATGTCGAACTCATGATGCGCGTGCTTGACGGTCGCGACCTTGAGGCCGCGCCGCACCAGCACCGGAATCACGCTCGTGACCAGCGTCGTCTTGCCGGAGCCGCTCCAGCCCGCGAGACCGATGATGCGCATATCGTCGACTTCGTCATGCCGCGGCGCTTGAGCCCGCGTATCCATGCTGCCTTGCCGTAAGATGGATTGCCGGCGTCAAGCCCGCCGCAATGACGTCGGAGACCATAGGATTCATTCCGCCGGCGTCGACGTCACCGCCGGCCGCGTGCCGGGCTGGCGCTGCAGCTCGTCGGGGCCGATGCGGGCCTGTTCCTCGGTGAGCCAGAGGCTGTGGTGCTCCTTGGCCCAGTTGAGGTCGACGGTGCCTTCGCCCATGGCCTCGAACGCGCCTTCCATGCCGATGGTGCCGATGTAGACGTGCGCGATCATCACGGCGACGAACAGCATGGCGACCGTGCCGTGGACCATCTGTGCGATCTGCATGCCGAAGATGTTGGTCGCATAGAACGGGAACATCAGCAGGTAGCCGGTGACCGCGACAGCCGTTCCGCCGAGCACCACGATCCAGTAGATGGCCTTCTGACCGGCGTTGAAGCGGTAGGCCGGCGGGTGGTCGTGCCCGACGATGCCACCGCCGCGCTTGACCCATTCGACGTCGACGCGGTTCGGGATATTGCCCGCGAGCCACATGAAGAAGATCAGGATGACGCCGAGCGAGAACGGGAAGCTGAGGTAGTTGTGCGCGTATTTCGCCGCCAGCGACCATGACGAGAACGCGCTCGGCCCGATCAGCGGCAGCAGCGCCACCTTGCCGAAGGTGACGTTCAGTCCCGTCAGCGCCAGGAGGAAGAAGCAGGTCGCCGTCATCCAGTGCGTGAAACGCTCGAAGGCGTTGAAACGCACGATGTTGATGCCGGATCGGCCGGATTGGATTCGCACCATGCCCCGCACGAGAAAGAAAATGAGCAGCAAGCCGATCATGCCGAGCAGCGCGATGGTGCCGATCCAGGGCAGCCAGAATTCGTGGTACTGCCGCCAGTCGCGCCCGCGCGGCTGCTCGATGACGTAGGACTTGGTATCCGGAATGGTGCCGCGGCCCTGGATTTGGTGGAGCTGCTGCAGCAGTTGCTGCTCCTTCACCGCATCGGCCTGAGGATTGACCGAATTCGGCTGCTGAGCCGCGACCGGCGCCGCAACGGCGGCGAACAGGAGAATTGCGATCGTCGCAACGGCGATGCGGATCGGCATGAGAAATTTCGCCATTGGACAACTCCTTCTCAATCCGTCTCTCAAGCTGTCATCATCCGCGAAAGCGGATGATCCAGTAATCACAAACGGCGCGGCCATTCTCAGCATCGGTGGATACTGGATGCCCGCCTTCGCGGGCATGACAGCGTTCAGGACGCGATGGTCTCGTGATAGGCCGTCTGCCACCCCCATGCGCCGGAGCCGTAGCCGCGCTTGGCGACACGGTCCTTGTAGATCTGCGCGATGATGTCGCTGTCGCCGGCGAGCAGCGACTTGGTCGAGCACATTTCGGCGCACAGCGGCAGCTTGCCTTCGGCGAGCCGGTTGGCGCCGTATTTTTCGTATTCGGCCGGCGATCCGTCGGCCTCGGGGCCGCCGGCGCAATAGGTGCACTTGTCCATCTTGCCGCGCGAACCGAAATTGCCGACGCGCGGATATTGCGGCGCGCCGAACGGGCAGGCGTAGAAGCAGTAGCCGCAGCCGATGCACAGGTCCTTGGAGTGCAGCACCACGGCGTCCGCCGTGGTGTAGAAGCAGCTCACCGGGCACACCGCCGCGCACGGCGCGTCGGTGCAGTGCATGCAGGCCATCGAGACCGAGCGCTCGCCGGGCTTGCCGTCATTGATGGTGACGACGCGCCGGCGGTTGATGCCCCACGGCACCTCGTTCTCGTTCTTGCATGCGGTGACGCAGGCGTTGCACTCGATGCAGCGGTCGGCGTCGCAGAGGAATTTCATTCGTGCCATGTTTGCCTCCTCACGCCGCTTTGATCTGACAGAGCGTGGCCTTCGGCTCCTGCATTCCGGTGACCGGATCGTAGCCGTAGGTGGTGATGGTGTTCGCACTTTCGCCGAGCACCACCGGATCGGCGCCCGCCGGATAGCGCGAGCGCAGATCCTCGCCCTGGTACCAGCCGCCGAAATGGAACGGCATCCAGGCGACGCCCTTGCCGACGCGTTCGGTGACCATCGCCTTGACCTTGGCCTTGGAGCCGTTTTCGGCGCCGGTCACCCAGACCCAGGCGCCGTCCTTGATGTTGCGATCGGAGGCATCCGCCGGATTGATCTCGACGAACATGTCCTGCTGCAGTTCGGCGAGCCACTTGTTGGAGCGCGTCTCTTCGCCGCCGCCTTCGTATTCGACCAGCCGTCCCGAGGTGAAGACGAGCGGAAAATCCTTGGCGATGCCCTTGTCGACGGCCGCCTTCTGCACGTCGAAGCCGACATTGGGCAGACGGAACTGGCGCGCGCTCGGCAGCGTCGGATATTTCGCCACCAGATCGACGCGCGGCGAGTAGATCGGCTCGCGATGCACCGGGATCGGATCGGGCAGGCCGAATGCGTTCATGCGCGCCTTGGCGTTGCCATAGGGGACGCAGCCGTGCTTGAGCACGACGCGCTGGATGCCGCCCGACAGATCGAGCGACCACGACACCGCGTCGGGCTTGTCGCCGCCGATCTTCTGGATCACTGCGAGTTCGACCGGCGAGAGATCAACGTCCCAGCCGAGCTTCTTGAGCACGCCGTAGGTGAACTCCGGATAACCGTCCTTGATTTCCGAGCCGACCGGATAGGCGCCCTCGGCGAGGAGATTCACGCCGTTGCGCTCGACACCGAATCGCGCGCGGAAACCCGAGCCGCCATCCATCACGGCGAGGCCGGTGTTGTAGAGGATCGGCGTGCCCGGATGCTTGACCTCGGGCGAACCCCAGCACGGCCACGGCAGGCCGTAATAGTCGCCCTTGGCGGGGCCCGACGCGGCGCGCAGCGTGACCAGATCGAAATCCTTCTGGTTCGCCATGTGGAGCTTGAGCCGCTCCGGCGACTGGCCGGTATAGCCGGTGCTCCATGAGCCGCGATTCATCTCGCGCAGCACGTCCTCCGGCACCGGGCGATCCTTGTCGACCTTGATGTTCTTGAACATCAGATCGGCGAGGCCGAGCTTTTTCGCCATCAGGTAGATGACCTGGTAGTCGTCCTTGGTCTCGAACGTCGGCGGCACGATCTGCTCGCCCCACTGCATCGAGCGGTTGGAAGCGACGCGCGAACCCGACGTCTCGAACTGGGTGCAGACCGGCAACAGATAGGTGCCGTCCTTGCGCCCGGCCTCGAGCGACAGCGACGCCCACGTGGTCGGATGCGGATCGGCGATCACCAGCAGGTCGAGCTTGGTGAACGCCTTCATGGATTCCGGGATGCGCGTGATGCTGTTGCTGGCATGGCCCTGGATGAACATCGCGCGGATGTTGTCTTTCTGCTCGACCTGATCCTTCGGCAGCGACACCGCATCGAACCACCGCGTCAGCGGAATCCCGGGGGTCTCCATCATCTTCTTGGATTCGAACTGCTTCTGCAGGTAGTCGTAATCGACTTCCCAGACGCGGCTCCAATGCTTCCACGCGCCTTCGGCAAGGCCGTAGTAGAACGGCAGCGTCACGATATCGAGACCGATGTCGGTCGCGCCCTGCACGTTGTCATGGCCGCGGAAAATGTTGGCGCCAGTGCCGGGCTTGCCGACATTGCCGGTGAGGAGCAGCGCCATGCAGCTTGCGCGCACGTTGGCGGTGCCGACCGTGTGCTGGGTCTGGCCCATGCACCAGATCAAGGTCGCCGGCTTCTGCGGTGGCGAACAGCTGCGCGACGCGCTTGAGCTGTTCGCCCGGCACGCCGCTGACGCGCTCGACTTCCTCGGGCGTCCACTTGTCGATTTCCTTCTTGGCGTCATCGAAGCCGTAGACGCGCTGCGCGATGAACTCCTTGTCTTCCCAGCCGTTCTGCAGGATGTGCCACATCATGCCGTACAGCACCGGGATGTCGGTGCCGGGCCGCAGCCGCACATATTCGGTCGCGTGCGCGGCGGTGCGCGTCAGGCGCGGATCGATGACGATGAAGTTCGCCTTGTTGAGCTCCTTGCCTTCGAGCAGGTGCTGCAACGACACCGGATGCGCTTCCGCCGGATTGCCGCCCATGATGACCATGGTCTTGGCGTTGCGGATGTCGTTGTAGGAATTCGTCATCGCGCCGTAGCCCCAGGTGTTGGCCACGCCGGAGACGGTCGTCGAATGGCAGATGCGCGCCTGGTGATCCTGATTGTTGGTGCCCCAGAACGCGGCGAGCTTGCGGAAGAGGTATGTGCCTTCGTTGGAGAACTTCGCCGAGCCGAGCCAGTAGACGGATTCCGGCCCGGACTTTCCGCGGATCTCCATCATCTTGTCGCCGATCTCGCCGATCGCGGTATCCCAGGACACGCGCGTCCATTGGCCGCCGACGAGCTTCATCGGATATTTCAGCCGCCGGTCGCTGTGCACCAGCTCGCGCACCGAGGCGCCCTTGGCGCAATGCGAGCCGCGATTGATCGGGCTGTCCCAGCTCGGCTCCTGGCCGATCCAGACGTCGTTCGCGACTTCCGCCGTCACCGTGCAGCCGACCGAGCAATGCGTGCAGATGTTCTTGCGGATGGTGACCTTCGCGCCGGCCGGCGGCGGCGGTCCGGCTTCGGCCTTGCGCACCGAGCCGAGTTGCAGCGCGCCGAGCGTCGCGAGACCGCCGGCGACGAGACCGGAGCGGCGCAGGAAACTGCGGCGATCGAGCCCGCCATCCAACTGGGTCGGCATTGCGCCGGCGAAGGAGCCGCGGCGCGCTTGACGTTCCGTCCTCTTGATCAGCACGGCGGCCTCCTCACTTCGCTGGATAACGGTTGACGCGGTAATAGGCCTTCACGTGTTCGGTTTCCTTGTAGCGAGACTTGCGCTTCTCATCGTTGGTCTCGCTGTCGGCCGCCGCCTCCTCGGCGAGCGGTCCCGCTGCAGTGACCGCGACACCGGCCCCGGCGCCGAGCGCACGGAGAAAGTCGCGCCGTCCGACCTTTTTTTCCGTTTTCATTGCGGTCACTCCTGATGGTCTCTGTGTCGCTCGTGCGCCACGCTTCTTCACGCCAGCGCGAAGGCTTCGCTCTCTATCTCCATAAACACCCGTCCGACCGTTCCTATTCGGCGATAGAAGTCGGCCGCCTTGGCATTTTCCAGATCGGCGAAGAAGCGGCCGATCCAGGGCGCCAGATGTTTTTCGAACAGCTCGCGGTCCGCGCCGGCCGGAGCCTGGAAACTTCCACCCGCAAGGCCCGCCATGATTTCGCACAGCATGGCGGCCCGATCTTCCGGCTCCATCTCGCCCTCGACGCGCTCGATGCCGAGCCGCGCGAGGTCGTCGCGCAGTCGTGACAGCGGGCGTTCGTGCAGGAAGCCGGTAAGATAATACGACCCATAGGGCACAAGTTCCCCGCGCCCGATGCCGATGAAGAGATCGAAGAATTCGCGCTCGACTTTTTCGACATTCGCTTCGGCCGCCGCTTGCGCCAGCGCCACATGCGCCACGCCGAGCGGACTGAGGTCGCCGCGCAAGGCGGCGAGCCGCGCCAGAAATTCGGCGTTCGGCGCGCGCGCGAGCAGGACGGACAGCAGCGCATATTCCTGAGCGCGGGCCGCATCGACATCGTCGGCAGCGGCGTCGACATCCGGCAACGCATAGAGATCGGGCCGCAGCACGGTGCGGCCGATGCCGGTCAAGGCTTCAACCGACAGCACGCGCTCGGCCGGGACCCGGCTCCAATTCGACAACGACGGCTGTGAAATGCCAATTTTCCGGGCAAGCGCGCCGACGCCGCCGGCCGCAACGATGGCTTGGTTCAGACCCGGATCGCGCATCGGTTTCTTTTTATTGTTACAATTAGCAACCCCGCAAAAAGCTAGGCCGCAACGGCATTAACGGTCAATAGCCCAAGGCTATGGGTGGTACGCTACTTTGGTACGGCCCCGCCATGCTTGCGGTGGGCGACGTGCTGACTTGGGCCGGCGCCGTCGATCATTATTTTGCGCCGCAGCATCATTGTCGCTGATCTGCGGCTCGACTTGCGGCACGTCCGGTGAAGTTTCCGCGACGGTCAAAAGGTCTTCCCGGCCAGGCAACAGGTCGGCATCAGGATTCTTCTGGTCGGGATCGGCGGCGCTCTCGGGCGAAGCAGTTTCGCCGGGCTTATCAGCCATTTGATCGGATTGTTCCGCGGCAGCGCCGGGTCGTGGCGCGCTGCGCTGTTCGGTTGGCCCGCCGACCAACCCGGCCACCATGCGGCGAATGTCGTCGGTGAATTCGAGCGTGCCGAAGCCCGGGATGCTGTCGGGATTGGTGAAGTCCCACTGGTTCTCGGCGAGGCCGACGAAGTCGCGAATGGTGGGATCGGTCGCCCATGCGCGTCGAAGCGCCGCACGGGTAAGTTCCTCCGGAACGCCGGGCGCGAGGAAGGCGCGGACGTCGCTCGCGGCGTTGATCAATTCGATCGGCGGCAGGAGTTTGGGATCGAACGTCGGCAGCTCAACGTCGGTTTTTTCCGCTGCGCTCTCCGGCGCATTCGCGTCGGCATCCGTCTGCGCTGAAGCGCCGCCTCGGCTCCGTCGGGCGCACGCGATTCGGCCGCCTGCTTGCGCCGCGACCATCGCTGCAGAAATTTCTCCGGCGCGTCGTCCGGCTCGCTCATGTCGCGATCCTTCATTCGCTGTCTTTCGTCGGCGTGCGCCGCGCCATTGCCTCCGGATCGGCGCGATCACGCTTGCGCTTGACGAACTCGTGCTCGACGTGGTGCTCGGCGATGAAATCGGCAATGGCGGCGCGCACCGGCTCGGGCATCGGCACCGTGTCGACGAGATTGTCCGCGGCCTCGGTATAGGCTTCGCCTTCGCCCGGATCGGCCGTGACCGCGGCGATGGCGTAAGGCGGCTCGGCTCCGGTCGGCCGCAGCACCACCCACAACAGTGCCGCGCCCGTGGCCAGATTGTCGCGATAGCCCGTGGATTCGGAGCGGTACAATTCGATCTCGCCGGCGCCGGCGTAGAAATTCGTGCAATCGGCATCGCCGTCGAGCGCCGTCCATGGCGCAGTTTCCGGCACGCCGGGCAGCGCTGCGACCGGACGCCAGACGAAATCGACCCACTGGCTCTTCGCCTTGCGGCGTTCGACCACGACGCCGACGGGGATGCAAAGCTGCGGCGCGGCGCGGCTCATGACACCGTCTCCAGACGCCGGATCGGCAGGCCGGTGAGCAGATTCTGCGGCTTCATGCGCAGCATGCGGTCGGGCGTCATCGCAAGGATGAGATAGACCGGCTCGCCCTTCATGCTGTCGATGACGACGCCGGCGTCGCGGAACGTCAGCCGGAACAGCCCGACGACGCGGTCGCGCGTCGTCTCGTCGATCTCTCCGCCGTGCCAAAGCACGTCGCCGATCCTGGTCGCGTCGGCATCGAGGCCGACATACCAGGTGAGCGCGACATCGCGCAGCGCGTTGAGCTGCTCGATGTCGATATCGATGTCGATGAGATGCTTCAGCCAGCGTCCGATCACCGTGGCGAGCGCGACGAGGCCGCGGCGGCCCGCCGTCAGATCGAGCGCGAAATCGAAGGCGTCGCTGCGCTCCCAATACTGCGCCGCGTTGTCGTCGTTGAGCACTTCGATGTCCGGTCCCGTCGGCAATCCGAGCATCGAGGCAAGCGGCGAGACCGGCGCGGCGCTGCCGTCAATCTGCTCCTCGTCGGCCGCGAGCAGCGAGCCCTCGTGCACCGTGAGACGCTGCGGGCGGAACAACAGTTCTGCCGCGCGCAGCACAAAGACGTCGTCGCACCGATCGAGCGCGTTGCGCAGGATGAGGTGCACCAGTTGATTGAGAAAGATCGGCGGAACGCGCGCGCCATCGCGCACCAGCGCGAGATAGGCGGCCTCAAGCGTGCGATGGCTGGCGATATGATCGCGAAACGCGATCATCATCTGCCAGTTCTCGCGCGCGTCCGCGTCCGCAATCGCCGCAATCTCGTCCGCCGCGACGGGCCGCCACGGATCGGACAGCAGCGCCGCGTGCAGGGTGCGCTCGACCGTGCAGGCCTCCGGCGGCGGCGCAAGCTCCGGCCGCGCCAGATAGACCTTCATGAATTCGTCGGTCACGCGCAGCTTGCCGCCGTCGTCGCGATCGAGCAGGTGGTGGCCGCAGGACAGCCAGAAATCCTTCATGCGCGCGGCTTCCGGAATGACGCGTTGCAGTGCGCGCGCTTCATAGCCGCGGCCCGCCGGTCGCCGGATCGAGCCATGACGGCGTCGTCAGCGCCGGCACGAGCTTGCGGCGCTCGACCGCGGTTTTGCCCACGCGGCGCACCAGAATGTCACCGTTGTCGTCGATCTCGCGGCGTACGCCTTTTTCCGGCGTCAGGCGCGCGAGATAGTTCTTCGCCACCTCGGCAAAGCCGTCCTGCTGCCAGGTATCGACCGCGACCATGAGATGGCGCGCAAAGCTCTCGACCAGGCGGTCGGAGCCGAGATCGAAACCTTCCTGATTGAGCGCGGACGCCAGCGGGAACAGCCCCATCTCCTGCTCGCCCATCGCGACGGTGCGGATCATGGCGCCGAACACGAGCCACGGCGGCGGCTCCTCTTCGTCAGCGCGCGCCGGCCAGGCGAGCCGCGCGCCGCCGACGAGCCCGCCGTCGACGCGGATCGCGTCCGGCCAGTCGAAGCTGATCGGCTTTTCCGGCGGCGCATGCACGGCGAGCGCATCGGCGAGCGCCCCAAGCCCGGCATAAAGCGCGCGCCGCGCGGTGCGCAGCGGCTCTTCGGGCTCCAGCACGACGGCGAATTCGGCAAGGTCGAAGCGGCCGACATGCACCAGCGTGCCCGCGCCCGCGTCGGCCGCGATCCGGGTCGCATGCGCAAAGGCGTCGCCGACCTCGCGCAGCGCGACGGCGCGGAACGGCGGCGGCAAATCGAGCGCGGGCGCGAACGGCGCGTGCACACGGCCTCCCGTATCCAGCGGCATTTCGGCTCCCGGACTCGTACTTGCGACTTGTTATAACTATAACTTGAGGTGCGTCGGGGCCAGAGCCGTGCATCCTCGACCACCTCATCCTGAGGAGCCGCCGAAGGCGGCGTCTCGAAGGATGCCAGAGCCCCGTCCTTCGAGACGGTCGCTGCGCGACCTCCTCAGGACGAGGATAGACTGAGACAATATGGCCGAACGCCCGCAAACCGTCATTCTGTGCTCGTGCGAAGACACGATGCCGCTCGACACCGGCGCTGTGCGGGCGCGGCTGCCGCGGCGCGAAGGTCGAGACCGCGGGGCAATTGTGCCGTGCCGAGCTGGCGCGCTTCCGCGCCGCCGTCGCCACCGGCGCGCCGCTGACCGTCGGCTGCACCCAGGAGGCGCCGCTGTTCACCGAGGTGGCGCAGGAGAGCAAGACGGAAACGATCTCACCTTCGTCAACGTGCGCGAAACCGCCGGCTGGTCGACCGAGGCCGCCGACGCGGGCCCGAAAATGGCGGCGCTGATCGCGGCCGCCGCAGAACAAGCGCCGGAGTTTCCGTTCGTCACGCTCAACAGCGAGGGCGTGATCCTGATCTATGGCCGCGACGAGCAGGCGATCGAAGCCGCGAACCTGCTCAAGGATCATCTCGACGTCACGGTGATGATCACGAAGCCCACCGCGCTCGCGCCCGGCCGCGTCAATGAATTCCCGATGGTGAAGGGCACGATCCGCTCGGCCAAGGGCCATCTCGGCGCGTTCGAGATCGTGGTCGACGATTTCGCCGCTGCCGCGCCGTCCTCGCGCGGCGCGCTCGCGTTCGGGGATGGCGCGCAACGGCGCGGTGTCGCGCTGCGACATCATGCTCGACATCTCCGGCGGCGCGCCGCTGTTCACCGCGCACGATCTGCGCGACGGCTATCTGCGCGCCGATCCCGGCGATCCCGCCGCCGTGCTGCGCGCGGTGCTCAAGGCGCGCGATCTCATCGGCACCTTCGACAAGCCGCGCTACATCACATTCAGCGCAGACCTCTGCGCGCATTCGCGCTCGCGCATCGTCGGCTGCCGCCGCTGCCTCGATCTCTGCCCGACCGGCGCGATCGCGCCCGCCGGCGATCATGTCGCCATCGACGCCAACATCTGCGCCGGCTGCGGCCAGTGCGCCGCCGCCTGCCCGACCGGCGCTGCCGCCTATGCGCTGCCGCCGGCCGATGCGCTGATGCGCAAGCTGCGCGCGCTGCTCAGCGCCTATCGCGAGGCCGGCGGCATCGACTCCGATCGTGCTGTTCCACGACGACGACGCACGGCGGCGCGCTGATCGATGCGCTCGCGCGCCACGGCGATGGCCTGCCGGCGAACGTGCTGCCGCTCGCGGTCAACGAGGTGACGCAGGTCGGCCTCGAAGCGATTGCCGCCGCCTTCGCCTATGGCGCAAGCGCCGTGCGCTTCCTGCTGCGCGCCAAGCCGCGCCACGATATTGCGGGGCTGACCAAGACGATCGCGCTCGCCGAGCCGATCCTCGCAGCGCTTGGCTTCGGCGTCGGTGGCGACGATCGAGACCGACGATCCCGATGCGCTCGGCACACTCTTGCGCGCAATCGAACCGCACGCGCCGTCGCCGCGCCCGGCGAGCTTCTCGGCCGTCGGGCCGAAGCGCGAGGTGATGCGGCTCGCGCTGCGCGAACTGCACCGCGCCGCGCCGACGCCGATCGATGTCGTCGCGCTGCCGGACGGCGCGCCGTTCGGCGCGGTCGAAATCAACGTCGCCGGCTGCACGCTCTGCCTCGCCTGCGTCTCCGCCTGCCCGACCGGCGCGCTCGGCGACGATCCGGAGCGGCCGCTGCTGCGCTTCGCCGAGGATGCCTGCGTGCAGTGCGGGCTGTGCAAGGCGACCTGCCCGGAGAAGGTGATCAGCCTCATGCCGCGGCTCGATTTCCGCGCCGCCACCGCGAGCAGCCGCATGCTCAAGGAGGAAGAGCCGTTCCACTGCATCCGCTGCGGCAAGCCGTTCGGCGTCAAGAGCACGATCGAGCGCGTGACGGCGAAACTCGCCGGCCAGCACTGGATGTACGCGGCACGGCTCGAAGCGGCTCGACGTGCTCAAGATGTGCGAGGACTGCCGCGTCGCCGCCGTGACGGAGGAGGATTTCGATCCCCACGGCGCGCCGCCGCGCCCGCCCGTGCGCACCACCGACGACTACTTGCGCGAGCGCGAGGCGCGGCGAGCGGGCCGAGAAGGACGAGGCGTAGCGCATTTCACTGCGTCGCCTTCTGCAGAAATTTCACCAGCGCGTCGCGATCCGCCGCAGCGCCGATCTTCTGCTCCGGCATTTTCGTTCCCGGCGTGAAGGTCGCGGGGCCGAGCTCGAACAGTTTCGCTACCGTCTCCGGCGACCACACGATGTCGAGATTCTTGAGCGCGGGCGAAAAATTGTAGCCCGGCAGCGTCGCGATGCGTCGGCCGAACACGCCGGCGAGCGTCGGGCCGGCGCGGTTGCCCTCGTCGGGCTTGAGCGTGTGACAGGCGACGCAGGCGCGGAACACTTCGGCGCCCGGATCGCCCGCGTAGGCGGCGAGCGGATCCTCCGGCCCGCCGACCGTCACCGCGCCGATCGGCTCGCCGCTCGCGGCGTCCCAGCGGCGCAGCACGCGGTCGGCGCCGCCGGTCAGCAGCGTGCGATTGTCGGGGAAGAATGCGACCGACCATACCGGCAGTCCCGGCCCGACCAGCGTGCGCGCGAGCTTGCGGCCTGCGCGCTCGATGATCGCGACCGAGCCGCGAATGCCGGCGGCGGCGACGAGCGCGCCGTCGCGCGAGATCGCGAGCGCAATCGACCGGCGTCTCGCCGGCCTTGACCTCGCCGCGCAATTCGCCGGCCGGCGACAGGAAATAGACCTTGCCGTCCGCGCCCGCCGTGACGATTTCGCCGTCGGGCGCGACGGCGACCGCGTTGAGCGGCGTCGGCAGCTTTGACGATCGGCGACGCCGCCGCCCGTCAGCGGCCAGATGCGCAAGGTCGCGTCATAGCCCGCGGTCACCAGCGCGCGGCCGTCCGGCGTGAACGCGACGCCGTTGACGTTCTGCGCGTGGCCTTCAAACAGGCGCGGCGCGCCACCCGCGAGCGACCATAGCCGCGCCGTGCGATCCCACGACGCGGAGGCGAGCGTCGCGCCGTCGGGCGACACCGCGAGCGCAACGACCGGCGCGGTGTGACCTTCGAGCACCGTCTGCGGCTCCTGCTCGCCCGGTCGCCAGATCGCGATGCGCGCATCCGCGCCGCTGGTCGCGATGCGGCCGTCCTTGAGGATCGCGACCGCATTGACCGCGCCGTCGTGGAAGCGCAGCACCTGCTCGGCCGCGTTGCGCTCAAGCGACCAGCGGATCGCCGACGTATCGAAACTTCCCGACACCGCAGTCTTGCCGTCGGGCGAGATCGCGAGCGCGCGCACCGGCCCGCCGTGACCGCGCAACTGCGCGTGCGCCGGAGCGGCGCAGAGCAGCAACGCAAGCGTGAGCACGATATGTTTCGGCACGGTGAACGCGCGAACGCGAATTCATATTCTCAATGTCATCATCCGCGAAAGCGGATGATCCAGTAATCACCACCGTTGGAATTTTGGCACACCGGTGCAACACGTCACTGACGGTGCTTACTGGATGCCCGCCTTCGCGGGCATGACAGTCAGTCTGTATTTGTATCATTCGTCCGCCGGCTGCATGCCCAGCGCACGAATGCCGGCGCGCGTCGCTTCGTCGCGCAGCGCGGCGAGAAAGGCCTGCACGCCGGGACGCTCGCGCCGGGCCTCGACCAGCAGGAAATCGTATTCCTCCGGCGCGATCGGCAGAAAGCCGAGGCCGTAGAGCCGCGCCACCGGCTCGATCGCGACGCCCCAGTCGGCGCGGCGCTGCGCCACCGCGGCGGCGACGGCATTGTGCGAGCGCGGCTGGTTGGCGTAGCCCGCGGGCCGCGCGCCGGCGAGCAATTGATCGACCAGCACGCGCGTGCCGGAGCCGGCATTGCGGTTGACCATGAGCGCGGTCGGATCGGCGAGCGCGGCCTTGAGCGCGGCTTGCGCAGTCTTGCCTTCGAAGCGCGCGTCGCCGGGGCGGAACACGACGCCCTGCATGCGCGTCCAGCCGCGCACCAGCGTGAGCCCGGGCGCGAGCAGATGCTTGTTGTAAATTCCGGTCGCGGGATCGACGAGATGCACCGGCGCGAGATCGCATTCGCCGCGGCTCGCCGCCGCGACCCCGCCAAGGCTGCCGACCGCAATCACGCGCGCGCTGAGGCCGTGCTCCGCAAGCGTCCCCGTCACCACGTCGAGCGCGACATCGTGGCTGCCCATGATCACCACGTCGGGCGCGCGCGCGGTCTCGCCGATCAGCGTGACGTCGACCGCGCTGTCGGCATCGAGCGCAGGCGCGAGCGCGTCGATCGAGAGAAATCCGTCCGACTGCGAGAATGCGGTGACCGCGCCCGAGCCCTTGCCGGATGGAAATGCGACCATGCCGTCGTCGCGCGCCACCAGCGAGACCAGGACGAATTCCTCGCGGCCGAGCTCGGAGGCGATGCGCACCGGCACGCGCGCGGTGACGGTCTTCGCCGCTTCCGGCGGCAATCCGGCGCGCGCGCGGATCACCGGCGCCACGAAGGCGTGAAACGTGAAGATCGCCGAGGTCGGAAATCCGGGCAGCACGATCAGCGGCTTGTCGCCGATCACCGCGAGGCACAGCGGCTTGCCGGGCTTGAGCGCGACGCCGTGCACCAGGATACCGGGCGGCCCGAGCCTCGACACGACGCGATGCGACAGGTCGCCCGCGCCCTTCGAGGTGCCGCCGCTGAGCACGACCATGTCGCAGACATCGAGCGCCGTGCGCATCGCGAGTTCGAGCGCCATCGCGTCGTCGGGGAATGCGCCGAACGGCACCGGCTCGCCGCCGGCTTCGGTGACGGCGGCGGCGATGATGGCGCCGTTGCTGTCGTAGACGCCGGCCGGCTTGAGCGGCGCGCCGGGCTGCACCAGCTCGTCGCCGGTGGACAGCACCGCCACGCGCGGCCGGCGCACCACCTCGACGGCCGCGAGTCCGCAGGCCGCCAGCATGCCGATCTCGCGCGAGCCGATGCGGGTGCCTTTGCGCAGCAGGGTTTCGCCGCGCGCGATGTCGGAGCCCGCATAGGAGATGAACTGGCCGGGCGCGACCGCGCGGCGCACGTCGATCGCGGGGCCGGCGGCGGCCTCGATCAGCTCGGTGTGCTCGATCATCACCACCGCGTCGGCGCCGCGCGGGATGACGCCGCCGGTCGCGACCGTGGTCGCGCTGCCGGGCGCGACCTCGATCGCGGGCTCGACGCCGCAGGCGATCACCTCGCCGTTGAGCGCAAGCCGCCGCGGCGCGGCGTCGCTCGCGCCCTGCGTATCGGCCGCGCGCACGGCGAAGCCGTCGACGTTGGAGCGATCGAACGGCGGCGCATCGACCGGCGCGATGACATCGCCGGCGAGCACGCGGCCGAGCGCCGCCACCAGCGGCAAGGACTTGCGCGGCGAGCGGCGAGCGGTCGATGCACCGCTCGAACCGCGCGCGCGCCTGCGCGGCGGAGACCACTTCGAGGAACTGCTCCTGCCGCGCGGCGTGACGGACCGCATCGAGGATGTCGGCGGCGGACTTCGGCCTGGCAGACGATTCACTCATGGCCACGGCCTCACCGCGACCGGCGTGCCCGGCGCATAGCCTTCGCTGTCGGGCGGAATGACGATCCAGCCATCGGCATGTGCGAGCGAGGCCAGCGGCAGATAGCCGGACGCGAGCGGCTCGACGCCATCGCCGCTGCGGCGCACCGGCACCAATTCGGTCAAGCCGAGATTCGAGCTCACCTTGCGGGTCAGCGCAAGCATGGCGGGGTGATCCTGCTCGCGCGCCGCGCAAGCCGCGCCAGCAAATGGCGTCCGAGCAGAATCCACGCGGCCATCGCGGCGTCGATCCTGCCGGGAACGAGCAACACCGGCCGCCTGCCGATGAAGCCGAAGCCCGTGGTTTCGCCCGGCGCGATGGCAATACCGTGCGCCTCGACACGCCCGAGCCGTGCGAGCGTGCGCACGCTGCGGTCGTTTCGCCCGCTGCCGGTGCCGCCGACCACGATGACGGCGTCGCTGCTTTCGTCGTTGAGCGCCTGTTCCGGCGGACTGACTTGCGCGCCTGCGCGGACCTTGCCGCCTGCGCCATCGACCGCGCGCGTCAGCGCCGCGATCGCCGCGTCGATCAACGGCGAGCGCGTCGCGCTGCCGCATGCGATTCGAATGCGCGGCTCGCATATTGTCACTGCCGAAATGCCCGCGGCGCCAAACACCGCGACATCGATGCTGCGCACGCGTTCGCCTTTGCGGCGCAGCGACGACGCCCGGCGATGGCAGTCCGCGCCCGCGGCCAGCACGCCATCGCCGCGATGCGACCGGCGCGACGACCTCGGCGCGATCTCCTCGCACCGTGACCGCGTCGAGCGGCGCCACGGCATCGGTCGCCGGCCGGCAACGGATCGCCCACATCGACTTGCGGCGGCAGCGACGCAAACGGCACCGGCGCATAGGGCCCGGCGTCGGCAAGGGCGGCGGCCGCGACCGCCCAGCCGTCGCGCAGCGCGATTGCCCCCGCCGGGCGCTCCGCCGCCACAACATCCTCGGCCAAGGTGCAGCCCAGCGCCGCCTCGACCGCGCACGCGCGCGGCGCGACTGCGGCCACGCGGGCATCGATGATGGCCAGCACGTCGCCGAGCGGGGTCAGGCGGGCAATCCGTTGGCGCTGCGGTTCAATCACCATGTTCTCGCCAAGCGAGGTGACGTGATTTATTGATACGCCATGACGGAAAAGACAATCAATCTGCGCGGCCTCAAATGCCCGTTGCCCGCGCTGCGCTGCCGCAAGGCGCTCACCGGGATGCAGCCGGGCGACATCCTGGTGGCCGAGTGCACCGACCCGCTCACCAGCATCGATATTCCGAATCTGCTGAACCAGACCGGCGACACGCTGGAGGAGAAGCGCAAGGACGGCAAGGTGCTGACCTTCCGCATCCGCAAGAGCTGAAATCATCCTCCCCCGCTTCGCGGTGGCGGATAGGAGAGAGCGCCCTTGCGCTGCGGCCAGCGCGGGCCAATTCACGGCATCGTAATGCCGGCCTTGAGGATGACCGGCTTCCAGCGCGCGGCGCCGTCCTCGACGAATTTCCTGAACTGCTCGGCATTCATCGGCTGGGCGATCATGCCCTGGCGGCGCATGTTTTCCTTGTTTTCCGGCGTCGTCATGCCGGCGTTGATCTCGCGATTCATTTTCTCGACGATGTCCTTGGGCAAGCCGGCCGGACCGGCCAAACCGAACCAGTTCGTCGCCACGAGGTCGTAGCCGAGTTCCTTGAACGTCGGCACGTCGGGATAATCCGGCAAGCGCTCGCTGCCGGTGTGCGCGAGCGGGGTGACGCGTGCCGCCCTGAATCTGGCCGGCGGCCGAGGTCACCGTCGGCGTGGCGAAATCGATGACGCCGGACACCACGTCGAGCTGGCTTTGCGAGGCGCCCTTGTAGGGCACGACCTCGAATTTCAGTCCGGCAAGCTGCGCGAACGATTCTCCGACCAGCTGGCCGGCGCTGGCGAGGCCGGATACGCCGAAGGTCAGCGGCTTCGGGCTCGCCTTCGACTTGGCGACGAAATCCTTGAGCGTCTTCACGTCGCTCTTGGCGCTGACGATGAAAACGATCGGCGATCCGGCGAGATAGCCGAGGTGCGTCAGATCCTTGAACGGATCGTAGCCGATCTTGGCGTTGATCAGCGGGTTGATCGCGGTGAGCGACAGCGTGGTGATGACGAAATTGTAGCCGTCCGGGTCGGCGTGGGAGACGGTCTGCACGCCGATCACGCCGCCGGCGCCGGCGCGCGTCTCGACGAAGAATTGCTGGCCGAACGCCTTCGACAAATGGTCCGCCGCCATGCGGGCGAGAATGTCGGCCGCGCCGCCCGGCGCAAACGTGTTGACGATACGCACCGGCCGCGACGGCCATTCGTCGGCAAAAGCGGGCGCGGTGAAAGGCAGGGAGGCGAGCAAACCGAGCAGAGTGCGGCGATGCATTGTTCTTTTCCTTGTTGTTGCAGTTGTTGTTATTCGGCCGCCACCTTGTTTGCGGCGACGCCCCTCGCCTTCACCACCACCTTGATGGCGTCATCGACGCGATCCTTGGCGTAGCGGATCGCCGTCGGCAGATCCTCCAGCGCAAACGTGTGGGTGTGGATCTTGGTCGCGTCGAAGCGCTTCTGCGACATGAAGGCCTCGGCGCGGTGCGTGGCGCTCTTGCCCTCGCCGCGGATGCCGAAGAGGTAGATGTTGTTGCGCACGATGTGCGCGACATCGACCGGCGTTTCCTCATGCGGAAACGCCGCGAGGCACACCTTGCCGCCGCGGTTGACCATGCGGACCGCCTCGTTGACGGCGTTCGGCGCGCCGGAGCATTCGACCACGTAGTCGACGCCCTTGCCGCCGTTGAGCCGGCGCACCGCCTCGACCGCGTCCTCGTTGCGCACGTTGACGACGTGATCGGCGCCAAGCTCGCGCCCGA
Organism: uncultured Alphaproteobacteria bacterium; assembly: GCA_963730645.1. Taxonomy (GTDB): domain Bacteria; phylum Pseudomonadota; class Alphaproteobacteria; order Rhizobiales; family Xanthobacteraceae; genus BOG-931. The sequence continues at coordinate 56,030 of CAVSSN010000003.1, forward strand.
TCTTGAGCCGGTTGTCGCGCGTGCCGGTGAGGATCACCGGGCTCGCGCCCATCGCCTTCGCGACCGCGACGCCGAGCAGGCCGATCGGGCCGGGGCCGGTGACCACGACGCTCTCGCCCGCGACCAGGCCGCCAAGCTCGGTGAGGCCGTACATCGCGGTGCCGGCGGTGACGACCAGCGTCGCCTCCTCGTCGGTCATCTCGTCCGGGATCGCGACCAGCGTGTTGATGTTGTTGACCTGGTATTCGCAGAAGCCGCCGTCGGTGGTGAAGCCGTTGGCGCGATGGCCCTTGTCGACGTCGCCGTAGTTGAGGCCGTAGTTGTGGCACGAGGTGTACATGCCCTCGCGGCAGCGCTTGCACTGGCCGCAGCCGGCGTGGATTTCGACGGTGACGCGCTGGCCGATGCGATATTCGTCGACGCCGGGACCGAGCGCCGCCACGGTGCCCATGTACTCGTGGCCGGGCGTAAAGCCCTTGTTGAACGGCATGCCGCCTTGGATCGAGGCCGGCGGGCCGTGATAGATGATCTCGAGATCGGTGGCGCAGATCGCGACCGCGTCGATGCGCACCAGCACCTCGGCGCGCTTGGGCACCGGCACCGGCTTCTCGGTGAACGCAAGCTCGCCCGGATTGCCGAGCACCCAGGCCCGCATCATGTCGGGGATCGGCATGTTGTGGTTGGTCTTCACGCCGGGCGGTGCGTACATCGCTGGTTCTCCTTGCAGATCGGGCAGTTATAGTGACATTCGCACGGCGATGAAACTCGTTTCACGCATTCGTGGCGCGGCATTTGCTTGCCGATTGTGCTAACGTTCTGCCGATTCTGCCGTGTCGTTCCCGCTGGCAATCCCTTGGGCAACAGGAGCGTGCATGCCGATCTCCCGCCGCTCGCTACCGAAACTTCGTCATCGCTGCCGCGCTCGCCGTCGCGATCGGCTCCGCCGCTCACGCCGAGCCGTTCTCGCTCGACGAAATGCTGTCGGGCGTGGTCCATATCAAGACCTTCATCAATCCGGACGGGCGCACGATCGGCAATCTGGGGCGCGAGCGCACCGGCTCGGGCATCGTCATCGACAACAATGGGCTCATCCTCACCATCGGCTATCTCATGGTCGAGGCGCATGCGGCCGAAATCATCGCCAATGACGGCCACACGGTGCCGGCGAACGTGGTCGGCTACGACCAGGCGTCGGGCTTCGGCCTGCTGCGGGCGATGGCGCCGATCAAGGCGCACCCGATGGAACTCGGCAAGTCGGCCGACATCAAGGAGGACGATCGCGCGCTCGCCGTCAGCTACGGCGGCCGCGAAATGGTGCTGCCGGTCAACGTCGTTTCCACCGCGCCGTTTGCCGGAGGCTGGGAATACCTGCTCGACAAGGCGATCTTCACCGCGCCGGCGCATCCGGAATGGAGCGGCGCGGCGCTGATCAATCGCGAGGGCAAGCTGGTCGGCGTCGGCTCGCTCATCGTCCACGACGCCACCCGCACCGGCAAAACGCTGCCGGGCAACATGTTCGTGCCGATCGACCTGCTGCCGCCGATCCTCGGCGACCTTCTCGCCAAGGGGCGCATCGCCGGACCGGCGCGGCCGTGGCTCGGCCTGACGACCGACGAAATGCGCGGACACCTGATCGTCAGCCATGTGACCTCGGATGGTCCGGCGGAGAAGGCCGGGATGTTGCGTGGCGACATCATCCTCGGCGTCAACGGCGCGACGCCGGACGACCTCGCCGACTTCTATCGCAAGGTCTGGGCGCTCGGCAGCGCCGGCGCCACCATTCCGCTCGATGTCGTGCACAGCGGCGAGAAGCGGCGGGTCGAGATCATTTCGATGGATCGGCTCGATCACCTGCGGCTGAAGACGACGTTTTGATTCCTTACCGTCCTCCCCCGCTTGCGGGGGAGGTGCCGCGCGAAGCGCGCGGATGGGGGCTCATGGCCTGCTGTGAGCTGGACGCAAGAGGCGCACGTGGCACGCTTTGCGCAAGCCAGCCCCCACCGCCAAGCGGGCGGTCCCCTCCGCCCGCTTCGCGGGGCGGATAAGTTCACACCGCCACTGCTGGTCGCGTCGTAGGTGAACAGCCAGTCGTAGCGCTGGCGGATCACGTCCGGCTGCCATTCGCGCGAGACGTGCGCCTCGGCCTGCGCGGCGTCGGCCATCGAATGGTTGTGGAAGCGCGGGATCATGTCGGCGGAGCCCTGCACCACCTTGTTGGCGCGCTCGCGGCGCACCGCTTCGTAGCGCGCGAAGGCCGTGGCGTAATCGGCGTGCTTCTCCAGCGCAGCGCGCCAGCACCAGGCCGTCCTCGAGCGCCATCACGGCGCCCTGCGCCAGGAACGGCACCATCGAATGGCAGGCGTCGCCGAGCAAGGTGCAGCGGCCCTTGGTCCACGAGTCCATGGTCGGGCGCAACGCCAGCGCCCATTTGTACGGCACGTCGATGTTGCGGATGATGGCGTGGATGTCCGGATTCCAGCCGCGGAAATCGTTGAGCACCTCCTCGGTGGTGCCGCGCACGTTCCAGCCCTCGCCGGTCCAGTCGGTGCGCTCGCCCATGCCGACGAAGTTGAGCAGCTTCCCGGCCCGCAGCGGATAATGCACGACGTGGCCGCCCGGGCCGACCCAGTTGGTGCCGATGGTGCGCGAGATCGACGGCGGCACCTGCTCCATCGGCACCACGCCGCGCCAGGCGGTGATGCCGCAGAACTCCGGTTTCGCCGCGCCGAACAGGCTCGCGCGCACCGCCGATTGCACGCCGTCGGCGCCGACGACGAGGCGCGCCCGCACCGGGTCGCCGGATTCGAAATGGAGTTCGACATCGTCGGCGGTTTGCGTCGACGCCGATGCACTTGCGGCCGAGATGGATGGCGTTCGGCTTCTCCTTCATCACGCCCTGCGCGATCACGTCGTGCAGGTCGCCGCGATGGATGGTGATGTAGGGAAAGCCGTAGCGCTCGACCGATTCCATGCCGAGGTCGAACAGCTTCCAGGTCTGCCCGGTGTTCCACAGCCGGATCGCCTTGCCGGCGGGCAGCACCTGGACCTTTTCCAGCGCGTCCTTGAGGCCGAGCGCATGCAGCACGCGCGTGCCGTTGGCGCTGATCTGCACGCCGGCGCCAAGCTCGCGCAGCTCCGGCGCCTGCTCATAGACGTCGACGTCGATGCCGCGCCGCAGCAGCCCGAGCGCCGCCGCGAGCCCGCCGATGCCGCCGCCGACGATGGCGATGTTGTTCTTGTCCATTCTTAGCCGTTCACTTGCGTAGCGTCATTGCGAGGAGCCAGCAGCGCGGTCACGCGCGTCGTCGACGCGCTATGGCGACGAAGCAATCCAGCGACTCCGTGACCCCGCTGGATTGCTTCGCTTCGCTCGCAATGACGAATTCCGCATGGCGGCGGAATCACAGATCAAAGAACGAGATGATCTCGCCGATCAGCTCGCGCTTCTTCGCCGCCTTGTCGGCCGGCTGATAGCGGCCGAGCGAGCGGCCGGCGACGTCGATCTCACCCTGCTCGCCGACGGCAATGTAGAGCGGGTCGGCATAGTGGCCGGCCTGCGGCTTGTGCAGGATGATCTTGTTGTCGGCGAAGTGCGCCTCGACGCCGAAGCGGCGCAGCGTTTCCGACGGCTTGATGTCGTGCTCGAAGAACTCGCCGAGAAAATCGGCGGCCAGTTGCAGCCGCTCGCGCCGCTCGCGCTCCTGCTGCGAGCGCTTGGCGTTGAGCTCGGTGAAGATTTTGTCGAGTTCGGACATGCGATGCTTCCAACACCGTCGCATGTCCGTCATGGCCGGGCTTGATCCCGGCCATCCGTCTTCGACTGCACGCGTAGTCAGGATGACGTGGATGCCCGGCATCGAGGCCGGGCATGACGGCAGCCGAGCGATCTACAGAATAAAACTCACCGACCCCAGCAGCCCCAGCTCTTCCGCATCAAGAATGGCCCGCCGCTCGGCAATCTTCAGCCGGCCGCCCTGGCGTCTGAGCTTGTGGCGGTAGTGGCCGACGAACACCCGCAGCAGATCGTTGTGGCGGTAGCGGTGGATGATGAAATTCGCCTGCGCGGAGATGACCTCGCCCTCGATGCCGGTGATGCGCACATTGCCGATCATGCGGCGCGTGCGCGACAGCGGGTATTCGGCGTGGCAGTTCGGGTCCTTCAGCCGGATGACGCGCTCGCGCAGCCGCACGATGTCGTCGGCGATGGTGAACAGCGTGTAGCGGTGGTCGGCGTCGGGCTTGTCGTTCGGCGGCACATAATAAGTGGCGTCGTCGGTCAGCAGGCCGAGCCAGTCGTCGAGCCGCCATGAATCGAGGAGGTCTGCCTCCTCGTAGAACAAATCCTCGACTTCCGCGCGCGAGACGGTGGCGGCGAGCATCTCGTTCATGCGCGCCCCTCCATCATCTCGCTCCAGCGCCGCCAGAACACGCGCAGGTGGCCTTCGTCGGTGGCGGTCTGCTGATCCGCCGTCTTGCCCATGCCGCGGGAGAGATCGGACCACGGCACTTCGCGCCACGCGGCGTAGCCGAGCTGCGCGGCCTCGAGCGCGGCGACGTCGTCCGGCGTGGCGAAGCCGCCGGGGCCGTAGAAGGTCAGGAATGCGTGCAGCCGCCGCGCGCGCTGGGCTTCGGTCTCCTCGACCGGGCCGAGCGCCCAGGCGGTGACGTGCATGTGGCCGGGCGTGACCGGATTGAAATGGCGCACCGTCACCGATGAGCCGTCGTTGATGACGAGATTGGGAAAGATCACCAGATTGCGGTTGGTGTCGGCGACGCGGGCGGCGCGCGCCGGGCCGAGCCGCTGCACCAGCTCGTTGCGCAGCGCGTCGATGTCGGCCTTGGCGTCCTCGCCGTAGACCGAAATCCAGCGCGCCACCGGCCGGCCGCGGTAGTTCGGGTTGTCGGTGGTGAGGTGGCCGTTGCCGAGGTCGACGCCTGCGCCGCGCGTCGGCAGCAGTTCGCCCTTCGCCGGCGTGACGTTGACGCCGGAATTGCGCATGTAGTTGAGCCAGGTCGAATGCGTGGTGACGAGGTGATAATCGTCGACGCTGTTCTCGACCAGGAGCTTCCAGTTGGCCTTGATGTCGTATTCCTGCGTGCCGGCGATGATCTGCATCTTGCCGGACGGCGACTGGTCGACGACGAGATCGATGTAGTCCTTGGCGCCGCCGAGATAGGTCGCGAGATCGACCGCGTCGCGATCGAAATTGGCGAAATAGAAATCGCGGTAGGCTTCGAGCCGCGGCACCGGCGTCAAACCGAGCTCGGTCTTGTCGAAGGCCTCGCCATAGGCGTCCTCGCCCGGCACCGCCTTGAGCTTGCCGTCGGTGAAATAGGTCCAGCCGTGATACATGCAATAGAACTGCCGCGCGTTGCCTTCGCGTTCGCGGCAAACGAGCGCGCCGCGATGGCGGCAGGAATTGATCAGCGCATGCACCGCGCCTTCGCGGTCGCGGCAGAAGATGACGGGGCGGCCGGCGACCGGACGGGTCTTGAAATCGCCGGGGTTTTTCAATTCCGACGCGTGCCCGACATAGACCCAGCAATGGTCGAAGATGGTGCGACGCTCGCGCTCCAGCACGTCGTCCGAGACGAACACTTCGCGATTGACGAAGAACGTCTTCTGCTCGCGATTTTCGACGACGAAATCGTGGCTCGAGGGCTGGTAATTCATGGCAACAGCTCCGTCCGACAACGATTTATATAGAGAATTGTAGCGCGTGGTCCAATACGTCACTGTCGTCATTCCGGATCGCCGCAAAGCGGCGAGCCCGGAATCCATATTCGCTGACCGGGGTTATGGATTCCGGGCTCGCCGCTCGCTCGGCCCCGGAATGACGCTAGATGCCCACCTGATGCTTCAGCGTGATCTCGCGGCGCTCGCGCGCGGATTGCAGCAGGGCGAGCATGACCTCGACATTGGCCTTGGCCCAGCGGCCGTTCTGGACCGGCGGCCGCCCGGTGCGGATGGCCGCGATCATGTCGTCGAGCACCTCGCTGCGGCCGGGCATGGCCGCGCTCGGCGGCAGCGGCAGCTCGCGCTTGCCGTTGTGGTCGTAGATCAGGACGCCGTCGGCCGAGGCGCGCATCTCGCCGCGCGCGCAGGTGACGATCATCAACCCGAAATGCGGCTGATGCGCCGGCGGCGCGCCGGCATCCGCGCCGTAGGCGAAACGCTCGACGCGTAGCCGCGTTTCCTCCGCCTGCTGCTGCACCAACGCGCGGCGCGCGGCGCCATGCTGGTCGGGCGGCTTTTCCGCGCCGCGCTCGTTGATCCAGAAGTGCAACTCGTCGCTGTCGAAGAAATCATAGCCGCCATAGACCAGCGACGCCGCCGCGCCGTTCTCGAATTCGAGGAAGGCGATCGCGCTGCCTTCGGTCGGGCGCGCCGGATCGAGCGCGGTGACTTGCGCGCGCACGCTGCGCACAAGCCCGCCGCCGATGAGGCGGGCCATGTCGATCTGGTGCGGCACCTGGTTGAACATGATGCCGCCGCCTCGCGCGGTATCGAGTTCCTCCGGCCGGCGCGGGCGGTAGAGGAAATTGGTGTAGTTCCACGCCGCGATCATGCCGAGTGCGCCAAGTTCGCCGCTCGCGACAATGCGCGCCATGGCGCGCACCGCCGGATCGAACGCGTGGGTGTGGCCGACCACGAGATGAACGCCGTGCTTCTCGACCGCGGAAATAATGGCATCGCAATCGGCAAGCGTGAGCGCCATCGGCTTTTCGAGGATGACGTGCTTGCCGTGCTGCGCCGCCAGTGCGGCGTGCTCGGCGTGAAACTGATGCGGCGTCGCGATGTAGACGATCTCGACCGCCGGGTCCGCACACAGCGTGCGAATGTCGTCATAGGCGCTGGCGTTGAAGTCCCGCGCGAACGCCGCGCGCGGCGCCTCATGCGGATCGGCCGCGGCGCGCAGCGCGATACCCGGGATGCGCCGCCGCCGCGCGCACCATCACGGCGCCGGCCATGCCGAGCCCGGCAATGCCGAGGCCGACCGGCGCCGCAGCCATCAGGCCGGCTCGCCGGCCGCATCGCGGTCGAGATCGACGAAAATATCGTCGCCCTCAAGCACCACCTTGTAGGTCCGCAGCGCAATCGAGCACGGCGGCTGAACCACCTTGCCGGTCGCCACATCGAAGGCGCCGAAATGCAGGCTGCACTCGATCACGTTGCCGTCGAGGATGCCGTCGGCGAGGCTTGCCGCCGCATGGGTGCACTCGTCGTCGGTGATGTAGAACTTGCCCTCGATGTTGTAGACGGCGAGCCTGACGTCGCCGACCTCGAACGCCTTCACGCTTTCAGGCGCAATATCGGCCTGGGTACAGACACGGACCACGGATTCCGCCATAACAATTCCCCTCCTTCGGGCTGAGCCTCGTTGGACCGCCCGCCGCTGCGACACAAAACCGCGCGGCCCGGCCGGTCAAGTGTGGCTCTTATACCGATAGGAGCGAAGCCTGCTCAACCATCCGATCGCCCGCCGTTATGGGGCGAGTTGAGATCGCGCCAATTGCCCGGCAAAATGCCCCTTGGCGAGGGGCGACGAGCGACACATGAGTCTCAGTGTTCCGAATCTGCGCACGGTCGACAAACCGCAGGCATCGCGGCCCGCGATCCGGATTCGCGACCTGCTCAAGACGTTCGGCAAGCTCACCGCCATCGACCACGTCTCGGTCGACATCGAGCCGGGCGAGTTCTTCATGATCGTCGGCCCTTCGGGCTGCGGCAAGACCACGCTGCTGCGCATCCTCGCCGGCCTCGAGACCGCGACTTCGGGCGACGATCGAAATCGATATCCCGGCCAATTCCGATCGGCCGGAAAATTCCATGGTGTTCCAGGGCGAGTCGATCTTCCCGTGGATGACGGTGTGGAACAATGCCGCCTATGGGCTGCGCATGCGCAAGGCGCCGAGCGCCGTCATCAAGGAGCGCGTCGGCCATTATCTCGACCGCACCGGGCTGACGCGCTTCGCCGATTATTATCCGCACCAGCTTTCCGGAGGCATGAAGCAACGTGTCTCCATCGCGCGCGCGTTTGCCAACGATCCGGAAATCCTGCTGATGGACGAGCCGTTCTCCGCGCTCGACGCGCAGAACAAGCTGCTGCTGCAGGAAGAACTGCTGCACATCTGGGACGAGCACAAGAAAACGGTCGTTTTCATCACCCACAGCGTCGACGAGGCGGTGTTCCTCGGCGACCGCATCATGGTGATGACGGCACAGCCCGGACGGGTGAAGACATTCGTCAACGTGCCGCTCGCGCGGCCGCGCAACATCATCGACCTGCAGAAGGCGCCGGAATTCGGCGAACTGGTCCACCGCATCTGGTCCGGCCTGCGCGAAGAGGTGCACCGCGCCCGCGACCAGGAGCATTCAGGAGCATCGTCATGACAATCCAAACCGTCGCCGCCGCCGAGCCGCAGCGAAGCTGGACCATGTCGATGCGCGCACGCGAACGCATCCTCGCCGTCGCGTCGCCGCTCGCGCTGCTGCTGGTTTGGGAATTCGCGGCACGGTTCGGCTTTATCGACGTGCGTTTCTTCCCGGCGCCGTCGAGCGTGATCAAGGTGATGATCGATATGCTGCGCTCCGGGGAGTTGATCAACCACACGCTCGTGAGCCTGCGGCGGCTTGCGCTCGGCACCGCTGATCGGCGGCGTGCCGGCGCTCGTCCTCGGCATCGCGATGGGCCTCAACCGCTGGGTCCGCGCGGTGTTCGACCCGCTGGTGGCCGCGACCTACCCGATCCCCAAGAGCGCGATCCTGCCGCTCGCGCTGCTGATCTTCGGCCTCGGCGAAGGCTCGAAGATATTCATGGTGGCGATCGGCGTGTTCTTCCCCGTGGTGATCAACGCCACCACCGGCGTGCTCGAGATCAACAAGATGTATCTCGATGTCGGCCGCAACTACAAAGCCGACCGCTGGAACACGTTCTGGACCATCGCGCTGCCGGGCGCGCTGCCGGTGATCATGACCGGCTTCAAGCTCGGCATCGGCATCGGCCTCGTTCTGATCGCCATCGCCGAGATGATCGGCGCCAAGAGCGGGCTCGGCTACATGATCTGGAGCGCGTGGGAGACGTTCTCGGTCGAGCAGATGTACGTCGGCCTGTTCACCATCGCGATCATCGGATTCGTGCTGACGCTGGCGCTCAACGAACTGGAGCGGGTCATCATTCCGTGGAAAGCGGATTGATGGCGATTGGCAGCATCGAGACTGTTACGCAGCGGCGTTGAAGCTGATCAATGTCTCGAATGGATATTCGCATCCGTCGCACGACCAAAAGTGCCGGATGTTATTGTCGCCAAGGCACTCCGAGAATTCCGGCGCCATCACCAATTCGCCGCATTTTGGGCAGGACGGCCGTCCGAAGTATCGCTCGTGAATGTAACCCATGGGTACAGAGACGTGGGTCGTCATAGCGAATCCCTCCCTCTCGTGCCGCGGATTGGAACTTTATACCGGCCCTCTGTGTCATCTTCGCGAAGTTCCTTTCAATAATCCGTGAAAAGCCCCAATGCATTTTTATCGAACTTTTGGCGTTCACGAGCAGCGCGTCGATCGATAACTCGCCTGGCTCGCCGCCTACACTGAAAGTATCGGCACGCCCTGCCACAAAGGAGCGGACCGGTGCGCCACGATATGCGTAGTGCAGTGCCCCAATTTGGGCAGCGCCGGAACGAAACAACCGCCTTGGGCTTATGCATGCAGGGACATAAGGGGCGGCGGCGATGACGCCAAGCGAAATAGTAAAGTGTTACCGGCTGTACGCTGCAGAGTGTATCGAGATCGCTCACAACCTGGCGCCCGAGCAGAGGCTTGCCTTGCTCAACATAGCGCAAGCTTGGCTGAATCTTGCGGCGCAAATCACGAAAAACAGCGAAACCGTGCTGGTATATGAGACGCCGCCGCGCGCAGGGGAACTGCCGCGCGTCCCAAAGATCGATTCATGAGTGGTCGGTCATCAACGCTGACGCAACGGTTGGTCCAGCCTGAGGTCGCGTGACCCCGACGCACCCGTGCAAAGATTGCCGCGATTTTTGATAAGCATTGAATTACCAAGTCCGACGGCAGATTCTTAGGAGTTTCCCGCTACATTATGCACGCAAGTGGACTTGCGCTTGCGGCCACAGCCATGAATCGGGAGAACTCGAATTATGGAAGTACAGCTGGGACGTCTCTGGAAATCGCCGCTGAACTGGCAGCCGACAGGACCTCTCAACAGGGCGCTTGGCATTGGAAACAGGTATCTCTTTATCCCCGCCTGCATTCTGACATTCATGGCCCTCGGGCTGGTGACGTCCATATCTGCCGCCCACGACATGTTTGCCTATCGGGGAATCTTGCCGCCCTTGCCGAGAGCGCCATTGGTCACGGGAGTCACTGAAATATTTGCGGTGCTCTGGCTGTTTGAAATGGCTGAGCGGTTCACGAAAAACCGGTGGGAGCATATGCGCCCGTTGCTGCCGCGATGGTCAAAAATATTGCTCGTTACATTGTTGTGCCTGTTGCTCCTGTACGTAACGAATACACATTCACATTCCTGACCGTTGGCCTGACCGTGCCAACCTCGCTGTTGGCAATCGCCGGCGAAGCAATCGGGTGATGCTGATCCGCTCCGGCTTATGGCGCGTCGCGAGCGGCAAACCGACGGCGGCAAAGTCCGGTTTTCACGCCCCCTCCTTCTGCATCTCGCGCCCGGCCCTTCGCGCCCAGTTCTCCCACGCGCGATTGAGCGTGTAGTCGGTGACGCGGGCGATGATCTTGTTGATCTCGCCCTTGGTCAGATACTTGATCTTGCCCATCGCCATCGACTGCATCTGCAGCTTGGCGCCGACCTCGAGATAGACCGAGACGAACACCGAGTGGCGGATCGAGCGGCCGACCACGGTCGCGCCGTGGCCGCGCATCAGCGCGGTCGGACGCTGGCCCATCGTTTTGGCGAGGTCGCGGCCCATCTTCATGTCGGTGAGCAGAAGCGTGGTGTCGCCGAACTTGTCGTGCGAATCCCAGATCGGCACCTCGTGGCCGATCGAGGCGCACATATGCAGCAGCGGCTTGAGCTTCTTGCCGGTGACGCCGAACGGGATCACGCTCGGCGAATGGTTATGCACGACGGAATGCACGTCCGGCCGCGCCTCGTAGAGCGCGCCATGGATGTAGCGCTCAAGATAGGGCGTGCGGCCGCGCTCGTCGATCGGCGTGCCGTCAAGCTCGTATTCCACGATGTCGGCGCGCTCTATGCGCTCGGGCGCGCGCGCGCGCGACAGCAGATAGCGCTTCGGATTGTCGGGATGGCGCACGCTGACGTGGCCGAAGGAGTCCACCACCCCTTCGTTGGCCAGGATGCGGTTGGCGGTCACCAGTTCTTCCAATGCGAAATCGAGCTTAGTCATTGTTACAGTGCCTTTCCCAGAGCATGATCCCGAAAAGTGGGAGCCGGTTTTCGAATAAGATCATGCTCAAACGAAAACCAGCGGCGCGATCCTATGGGCGCGAACGCGGTTTGTGAACTGGCCCCCGATCAGCGGCAGCGCGCCGCAGGCGCATGACGGGACTTAAAGCCCGCAATGGGCTATGCAACAGGAAAACAGGCCCGTCCGAAGTCCCGGAGGTTGCATCATGTCGAGATTTCTCACCCTCGTCGCCGTCGCGGCGGCCGTTTTCGCGGCGTCGCCCGCGAGCGCGCAGGACGCGGCTGCTGACTTTCCCACCCGGCCGGTCAGAGCGGTCGTCGCGGTTCCGGCCGGCGGTGGCGTCGATACGGTGACCCGCATGGTCACCGAGAAGATGCAGCAAGTGCTCGGGAAACCGATCACGGTCGAGAACCGCAGCGGCGCCGGCGGCAGCATCGCGGCTGAATACGTCTATAGGTCCGAGCCCGACGGCTATACGCTGCTCGCCTCGCAGCCCTCGCCGATCACGACCAATGTCTATCTCTACAAGAAGCTTGGCTATGACGCGACCAAGTTCGAGTGGGTCGGCATCATGTCGCACATTCCCAATGTGCTGCTGGTCAAGCCGGATTCGCCGTTCAAGACGGTGCAGGACCTGATCGCCTACGCCAAGGCCAACCCGGGCAAGCTCAACTACGCCTCGCAGGGCATCGGCACGACATCGCATCTGACCACGGCGTTGTTCGAGACCATCACCGGGCACCAAGCTCGTGCACGTGCCCTACAAGGGCACGGCGCCGGCGCTGAACGATCTGATCGCCAGCCACGTCGACCTGATGTTCAGCGAGCTCGCGACCTCGGTCGCAACTCCACAAGGCCGGCAAGGCACGAATTCTCGCGGTCGCCGCCAAGGAGCGGATCGCCTCGATCCCCGACATTCCGACGCTCGCCGAAGCCGGCGTTCCTGGCTGCGAGACCGACACCTGGAACGCGATCATCGCGCCGCCGAAGACGCCGGCCAGCGATCGTCGCCAAGCTCAACGCCGCCATGAATCAGACGTTCAAGGCTCCGGACGTCGCGGACCACTTCAAGCAGATGAACCTGTCGCCCGGCGGCGGCAGCCCGGACGGAGGCGGCGCGTCGATCGAAGTCGGAAACCAAGCGCTGGGGCGACGTGATCAAGGCGGCCGGCATTCAGCCGAACTAGAGGCGATCAAGCCATGCGTAGACTGGTAGACTACGTTGCCGCCAGTCACGGTCCGCACGATCGCGATGTCCTTGATCTTGTCCGGATCGACCGTGTGCGGATCGTCGGCCAGGACGGCGAAGTCCGCAAGCTTGCCCGCCGTGATCGAGCCCTTGATGGCTTCTTCATGCGAGGCGTAGGCGCCGTTGATGGTGAGAACGCGCAACGCCTCATCGACGCTGATGCGCTGGTTGGCGCCCCAGGTCTCGCCGTTCCAGCCTTTGCGCGTCACCATTCCCTGGATGCCCATGAGCGGGGCGAACGGTCCCGGGCTGAAGTCCGAGCCGGCCGCCGCCGTGATCCCGGCGTCGGCGAAGGAGCGGTAAGCCATCGACCGGCTCATGAGCTCTTCGCCGTAGAAATGGAATTTGTCGGTGTTGTAGTAGCCATACGACGTGAACGGGGCGGGCACGGCGCCGGCCGCCTTGATGCGCCGCAGCAGATCGTCGTTGATCAGCGTGCAGTGCGTGATCTTGGGGCGCGCGTCGGGCCGCGGGAACAGCCGCTGCGCCCGCTCGAACGCCGTGAGCACCATGTCGATGGCGACATCGCCGTTGGCGTGGCAGTTGACCTGGATGTTGGCGCGGTGCACGCGCTCGACCCAGGCGTTGAGGTCGTCCTGCGTGGTGGTGATGTTGCCCCGGTACGGCGGCTCGACGCCCGGATAGGGCACGCTGAGCGCCATCGTGCGCTCGGAGAATGAGCCGTCGCAGGTATGCTCGAAGGTCGCGCCGAGCTTGATCCACTCGTCGCCGAACCCGGTCGCGATGCCGTTCTTGATCATCGCCTCCAGCACGTCGTCGATGGCCTCGTAGCTCACGCGGTGGAGAAGATCGCCGCGCGAGCGCACCTCCTGCAGGGCACCGAGGTCGCCACCTTCGTGGTGCACACTGGTCAGGCCATAGCGGACAAACTGCTTGGAGATGAAACTCAGCGCGTCGCGGTTGCGCGCCGCGCGTCTGGTCCGCGGTATAGCTCGCCCGCTTGCCGACCTTGAGGAACACGTCGCGCGCACGGTCGGTCACCCGGCCGTTGAGATCGCCGTTCGCATCGCGATCGAAAGTCCCGGCACCCGAATTGGGCGTGTTTCTGGTGACGCCGGCGAGTTCGAACGCCTTGCTGTTGTAATACGTGGTGTGGCCGCCGCGGTGGCGGACGGAGACCGGGTGCTCTTTCGACACCTGATCGAGGTCGTGGATGTTGAGCGCGCGCTTGTCCTGCACCTTGGTGTCGTCGAAGAAGAATCCCTCGACCCAAAATCCGGCGGGCGTCTCGCGCGCTCTTGCGCGGAGCTTGTCGACGATGCTGGCGATGGTGACGAACTCGACCTCGTATGGATTGCCGACGAGGACGTCATAGAGCAGGATCGCGCCGGGCGCGTGATTGTGCGCATCGATGAAGCCGGGCACGACCGTCATCTGTTTGGCGTCGAAGCTTTGAGTCTGCTTGCCGATGAGCGACTTGACGTCCTCGGTGCTGCCCACGGCGACGAACCGGCCGGCCTTGACGGCGAAAGCTCCGCGCAGTCGGCGTGATCGGATCGACCGTGTAGACCTTGGCGTTGAAAACGACGAGATCGGGCTCCTGCGCAAAATCAGTCGCGGCGGCCGCCATGCCCAGCGGCCATTGCGCGCCGACGACACCGGCAAGACCGGCTCCGGTGAGGCCCATGAACTCTCTGCGGCTGAAGGGATGTTTTGCCATTGCGTATCATCTCCGATGCCTGCCGTCGTTACCTCGTGGCAACGCTATAAAATCGTCAGTTCTGCGACAAGTTGCGGCCGCCGCGCGGATATGACGATTGCATAAATTCGTCTCACGAAGCTCTTGCGCTGGCGCGGGCGCGGTCGTATCGATGGATCGTGCCGAACACGTTGCGGCGCGCGGTCCCGGGATTTTGAGTGTTTATGCGAAGCGCGATACTCAAGGCATTCAACGATCAGGGCACGCGAGCTCGGCCGCAAGACCGCCGGCATCTATGCGGTGCTGATCGGCGCCAACGTCTTGGCGTGGGTGTGGGCGCTGGTGGCGTTCCACGATTACCCTTTGCTCGTCGGCACGGCATTCCTCGCCTATACGTTCGGCCTGCGCCACGCCGTCGATGCGGACCACATCGCGGCCATCGACAACGTGACGCGAAAGCTGATGCAGGACGGCAAGCGCCCGCTTGGCGTCGGCTTGTTCTTCTCGCTCGGCCACTCGACCGTCGTGGTGATCGCGTCCGCGGCCATCGCGGTTGCGACCACCGCGCTCGAAGGCCGCTTCGAGTCCTTCAAGCTGGTGGGCGGAACGATCGGCACGCTGGTGTCCGCGCTATTCCTTTTTACCGTCGCGGCGGCAAACATCCTGATCCTGCGATCGGTCTACCGGACGTTCCAGAACGTGCGCCGCGGCGGCGCGTTCGTCGAAGAGGACCTCAATCACCTGCTGGCGCAGCGGGGACTTGCTCGGCCGGCTGTTCCGGCCGGCATTCCGCCTGGTCACGCGAAGCTGGCACATGTACCCGCTCGGATTCCTGTTCGGGCTCGGCTTCGATACCGCGACCGAAATCGGGCTGCTTGGAATTTCCGCGGCGGAAGCCTCCAAGGGGCTTTCGATCTGGTCGATCATGGTGTTTCCGGCGCTGTTCACCGCCGGCATGTCGCTGGTCGATACCACCGACGGCATCCTGATGCTCAACGCCTATGGCTGGGCCTTCGCCAAGCCGATCCGCAAGCTCTATTACAATCTGACGATTACATTCGTGTCGGTGGTGGTCGCCGTGCTCATCGGCGGCATCGAGGCGCTCGGCCTCATCGCCAGCAAGCTGAGCCTCGGCGGACCGTTCTGGGAATTCGTCGGGACGCTCAACGAGCAATTCGGCGTGCTGGGCTATCTCATCATCGCAATTTTCGTCGTGAGCTGGCTGGTCTCGATCGCGCTTTATCGGATCAAGGGGTTCGAGGCGTTCGAGCCGGCCGAGAGCTTATTGCATCATCCCATATTGTCATCATCCGCGAAGGCGGATGATCCAGTAATCACCGTCATCTGAGGTTCGGCGCGCGGCGTAACGATCCTCATCGCCGGCGGTGATTACTGGATGCCCGCCTTCGCGGGCATGACAGTGATGGAATGCGTCAGCGCGTCATCACTTCGACGGCTTCTTCCAGATGCCGCGCTTCTGCATCAGCGCGACCTGCTCGTCGATCACGTCGCGCTTGTATTCGGCGTGCTTGGGCGGGATCTTTTTCAGATAGCGGTTCTTCGGATAGATCGGCTTCTCGTAGATGATCTGCGCCAGCTCGGCGCGGATGTCCTTCATCCAGTTGGTGACCTGCGCCGACTCGCCGGTGGTGGCGCAGCGCCTCGATGTTGATGACGCCGGAGACGAAGGTCGAGCCGTTGGTGTCGAGCTGCTTGCCGACGATCTGGCCGCGGTAGTCGACGATCATCGACTGGCCGCCGCCGGCGTCGATGCCGAAATGATGGCCTTCCGGATAGAGATGATAGCTGCCGATGTTCGGCGCCACGATGTACATGTTGTTCTCCAGCGCGCGCGCGCGGTTGGAGATTTCGAACACGTCGTTCTCGGTGAACGGCGCCGGCATCGAGGCGCGGTACACCACCTCGGCGCCGTTCATGGCGAGGCCGCGGCCGTTCTCCGGATAGTTGCCCTCCATCGCCATCATGATGCCGAGCCGGCCGATCTTGGTGTCGGCGACCGGCCAGAACGCGTCGAGCGTGCGGCCGTATTTCTCGATCCACCAGTCGTAGATGTCGTGCGGCGACACCGAGCGCTCGACCGGCAGCAGCGCCGAAATCTTGTAGTGCTTCAGGACGATCTTGCCGTCGGGATCGACGACGATGCCGACGTTGAAGAAGCGATCCTTCCAGTCCTTATGGCGCGCCTTGGCCTGCGCCATGATGTAGACGTTCCACTCGCGCGCGAGCTTGCCGATCTCGTCGGTCTCGGGGCCCGGAATGTCGATGCAGCAGGTGTTGGCGTAATCGGCGTGGTCGACGTCGAGCACCTCGTCGTTGAAGCCCATCAGCGCGCCCTCGGGGATCGCCAGCA
The DNA here is from genome assembly GCA_963730645.1 of uncultured Alphaproteobacteria bacterium. Lineage (GTDB taxonomy): Bacteria > Pseudomonadota > Alphaproteobacteria > Rhizobiales > Xanthobacteraceae > BOG-931. The sequence continues at coordinate 72,731 of CAVSSN010000003.1, forward strand.
GGCGCACCGGGATGTCGAGGTTGGACAGCCAGAACGCCGCCTTGGTCAGGCTCTTGAGGTGCTCGATGTTGTGCTTGATGTCGTCGCGCCGGCGAATGCCGTAGAAGGTCGGGAATGAGGCCGACCGCGTTGTAGGGCTCGATCATTGTGTTCCCCCTCATCTTACCGTCATTGCGAGGAGCGAAGCGACGAAGCAATCTCGATCCGCGAGCGCATGCGCAAGTGAAGCGCGATTGCTTCGCTTCGCTCGCAATGACGCGCGATGGCTACGCCGCGACGCTCGGCAATCCGGCGAGCGCCATGGCGAGCTCGCCCTCGTCGTAGTTCTGGTCGACCAGCTTGCCCTCGAAGTAGTTGATGTAGGCCGCCATGTCGAAATGGCCGTGGCCGGAGAGGTTGAACAGGATCGTCTCGCTTCTTGCCCTCTTTCTTGCAGCGCAGCGCCTCGTCGATGGCGGCAGCGCACCGCGTGCGTCGCCTCCGGCGCCGGCACGATGCCCTCGCAGCGCGCGAACTGCACGCCGGCATCGAAGCAGGTCTTCTGGTGATAGGCGCGCGCCTCGATCAGTCCGAGCTCGTGGATGTGCGACACCATCGGCGCCATGCCGTGATAGCGCAGGCCGCCGGCATGGAAGCCCGGCGGAATGAACGTCGAGCCGAGCGTGTGCATCTTGACGAGCGGCGTGAGGTGCGCGGTGTCGCCGAAGTCGTAGGCGTATTTGCCGCGCGTCAGCGTCGGGCACGCCGCCGGCTCGACCGCGATGAAGCGGCGCTTGCGCCCGCCGCGCAGCTGCATGCCGAGGAATCGGAAAGGCGAGGCCGGCGAAATTCGAGCCGCCGCCGGTGCAGCCGATCACGACGTCGGGGTCGTCGCCCGCCATCTCGAACTGCTTGATCGCTTCCTGCCCGATTGACGGTCTGGTGCAGCAGCACGTGGTTGAGCACCGAGCCGAGCGAATATTTCACCGCCGGGTCCTTGGCCGCGACTTCGACCGCCTCGGAAATCGCGATGCCGAGCGAGCCCGGGCTGTTCGGGTCCTTGGCCAGGATCGCGCGGCCGGAATCCGTCTCGTTCGACGGCGACGGAATGCAGCGCGCGCCGTAGGTTTCCATCAGCGCGCGGCGATAGGGCTTCTGGTCGTAGGAGACGCGGACCTGGAACACCAGCACGTCGATGCCGAACAGCGCGCCCGCGAACGCCAGCGACGAGCCCCACTGCCCCGCGCCGGTTTCGGTGGAGAGCCGCTTGATGCCGGCCTCCTTGTTGTACCAGGCCTGCGGCACCGCGGTGTTCGGCTTGTGCGAGCCGGCGGGCGAGACGCCCTCGTTCTTGAAATAGATTTTCGCCGGCGTATCGAGCGCCTGTTCGAGACGGCGCGCGCGCATGAGCGGCGACGGCCGCCACATGCGATAGACGTCGCGGATCGGCTCCGGAATGTCGATGGTGCGTTCGGCCGACACCTCCTGGAGGATCAGCTCCATCGGGAACAGCGGCTCGAGATCGGCAGGACCGACCGGCTGCTTGGTGCCCGGATGCAGCACCGGCGGCAGCGGCTTCGGCAGATCGGCCGCGAGATTGTACCAGGACTTGGGAATTTGCGTTTCGTCGAGGACGAACTTGATCTGATCACTCACGCCACTCTCCCTGTCGCCTGAAGTCCAACTTTTGGCACGATACACGACGGAATCAGGGGTGTGAACTCGCCCCAGTCCTGCGACGCGATGCGCTGATCGCCGCATCGCCACGACAGGGCTTCACAAGGTTGAGATTAGACCTAGAATTCCTCCGGCGCGGGGGTCGGCCGGAGCATCCGGCGAGCCGGACAGGTTGCGCGCGCAGCACGCCTTCAAGAGAGGACCACAGCGATGTTGAGAGTATTCGTCACGCTGGCCGCTGCCGCGGCATCCGCGCTCACGGCCACCGCCGCCGGCGCACAGGACAAGGTGAAGGTCGGCATCCTGACGACGCTGTCGGGCCCGGCGGCCGTGCTCGGCCAGCAGCAGCGCAACGGCTTCCAGCTCGCGGTGAAAAAACTCGGCGGCAAGCTCGGCGGACGCGACGCCGACGTGCTGGTGCAGGACGACGAGCTCAAGCCCGACGTCGCGGTGTCGAAGGCCAAGGCCTATGTCGAGCGCGACAAGGTCGACTTCGTGGTCGGCCCGATCTTCTCCAACATCCTGATCGCGATCATGAAGCCGGTGACCGACGCGGGCACGTTCCTGATCAGCCCCAATGCCGGCACCTCGAACTTCGCCGGCAAGGAGTGCAACGCCAACCTGTTCGTCACCTCCTACCAGAACGACCAGGTCCACCAGGTCCTGGGCGAATACGCGCAGCACACCAGCCTCAAGACCGCGTTCGTGATGGCGCCGAACTACCAGGCCGGCAAGGACGCGATCAACGGCTTCAAGCGCTTCTATCGCGGCCAGATCGTCGACGAGGTCTACGTGCCGCTCGGCCAGCTCGACTATTCGGCGGAGCTCTCGAAGATCGCGGCGGCGAAGCCGGAGGCGGTGTTCGTGTTTCTGCCCGGCGGCATGGGGGTGAATTTCGTCAAGCAGTTCCGCCAGGCCGGGCTCGCCGACTCGGTGAAATTCCTGTCCGCCTTCACGGTCGATGAATCGACGCTGCCGGCGCAGCAGGACGCGGCGCTCGGCTTCTTCGGCGGCGCCAACTGGGCGCCCGACCTCGACAATCCGCAGAACAAGGCCTTCGTCGACGACTACATCAAGGAGTACAACGCGGTGCCGGCCACCTACGCGTTCCAGGCCTACGACACCGCGATGCTGATCGACAGCGCGCTCAAGGCGACCAAGGGCGACACGGCAAACAAGGACGCGCTGCGCGCCGCGCTGATGAAGGCCGACTTCCAGTCGCTGCGCGGCAAGTTCAAGTTCAACACCAACCACTATCCGATCCAGGACTTCTACCTGGTGAAGGTCGGCAAGCGCCCCGACGGCAAGTACGAGACGGAGATCGTGCAGAAGGTGTTCGCCGACTACGGCGACGGCTTCGTCCACGACTGCGCGATGAAGTGAGCGGCGGTGCGATAGCTCTGCATTTGTCATTCCGGGGCCGAGCGAAGCGAGGAGCCCGGAATCCATACTCCGCAGCGCTGGGGATATCGGATTCCGGGCTCGCCACTTCGTGGCGCCCCGGAATGACGCGACGATGTTACCCACCATGTCCCTCACCCTCCTCATCGTCCAAACGCTCAACGGGCTGCAATTCGGCGTGCTGCTGTTCCTGATCGCGGCGGGGCTCACGCTGGTGTTCGGCGTGATGGATTTCATCAATCTCGCCCACGGCGTCCAGTACATGCTCGGCGCCTATCTCGCGGTGATGTTCTATGGCGTCACCGGCAATTTCTTTTTCGCACTGGTGCTGGCGCTCGCGGCCGCGCTTGCGTTCGGCCTGATCCTCGAATTCACGGTGTTCCGTCATCTCTACGACCGCGATCATCTCGATCAGGTCATCGCCACGTTCGGCATCATCCTGTTTTTGAATCAGGGCGTGAAAATGCTGTGGGGCGCGGCGCCGCTGACGCTGCCGATCCCCGAATTGTTCTCCGGCACCGTACGGCTGATGCCGGGCCTGCTCTATCCGGTGTGGCGACTGGTCGTCATCGCCTCGGGGCTCGCGGTTGCGGCGTTGCTCTATGCGCTGGTGAACCGCACCCGCGTCGGCATGCTGGTGCGCGCCGGCGCGACCAATGCGCCGATGGTGTCCGCGCTCGGCGTCAATATCCGCCGGCTGTTCATGATCGTGTTCGGCTTCGGCACCATGCTGGCGGGCTTCGCCGGCATCATGATCGCGCCGATTCTTTCGGTCGAGCCGGGCATGGGCGACACCATCCTGATCCTCGCCTTCGTCGTCATCGTCATCGGCGGCATCGGATCGATCCGCGGCGCGTTTCTCGCGGCGCTGCTGATCGGCCTCGTCGATACGCTCGGCCGCTCGTTCATGACCGATATTTTGCGGCTCGTCATGGCGCCCTCCCCCGCGCGCACCGTCGGACCCGCCATCGCCTCGATGCTGATCTATCTGCTGATGGCGCTGGTGCTCTATTTCCGTCCGACCGGCCTGTTCCCGGCGAAAGGCCGCTGAGATGACGGCGCTCGCCGCGGCGCGCCGCCGTTTCGCCGATGCCGGACCAACCCTGATTTTCCTCGCCCTCGTGATTTTTCCGATGGTCGCGACAATGGGTGCGGAAAATTATCTGCTCGATCTGTTCACCCGCGTGATGATCTTCGGCATTGCCGCGCTCGGGCTCGACCTCATCGTCGGCTACGGCGCGCTGATCTCGTTCGGCCACGCCGCTTTCATCGGTCTCGGCGCCTACGCGGTCGGCATATTGTCGGCGCACGGCATCAACGACGCCTTGATCTCGCTGCCGGCCGCGCTCGCGCTCGCAAGCCTGTTCGCGCTGCTCACCGGCATCGTCTGTCTGCGCACGCGCGGCGTTTATTTCATCATGATCACGCTCGCGTTCGGGCAGATGGCGTTTTTCACGGCGAGCTCGCTCGCGCCCTATGGCGGCGATGATGGCCTTACGATCCACACGCGCAGCACCTTCGCGGGATTTGCCGTCCTGCACAGCCCGCGCGCACTCTACTACGTCACCTTCCTCTGCCTGCTCGGCGCCTATCTGCTTTGCCGCGCCATCGTGGTCTCACGCTTCGGCCGCGTCTTCCGCGGCGCGCGCGAGAATCCGACCCGCATGGCGACGATCGGCTTTGATGTGTTTCGTTACCAGCTTGTTGCCTACGTGATTTCCGGCGCGCTCGGCGGGCTCGCAGGCTTCCTGCTCGCCAACTCCACCGAATTCGTCAGCCCCGCCTACATGTCGTGGCAGCGCTCGGGCGAACTCATCATCATGGTGCTGTTCGGCGGCATCGGTACGCTGCATGGCGCGATCGTCGGCGCCGCCGCGTACCTGCTGACCGAGGAATGGCTGTCCGGCTTCACCGAGAACTGGAAGGTGATCTTCGGCCCGCTGCTCGTGATCGTGGTGCTGTTCGGGCGCGGCGGACTGATGGGCCTCGCCGCAAAGCTCATGGGGCGCGGTCGTGGCTGAGCCGATCCTGCGCCTCGACGCGCTGCAAAAAAGGTTCGGCGGCCTGACCGTGACCGACGACGTGACACTCGACATCGCAAGCGATGAACTTCACGCCATCATCGGCCCGAACGGCGCCGGCAAGACCACGCTGATCAACCAGATATCGGGCCTCATTGCGCCGGACGCCGGCCGCATATTTTTCGCCGGCAACGACGTGACGGCGCTGTCGGCCCCGGCGCGCGCGTCGTGCGGGCTTGCGCGCTCGTTCCAGATCACCTCGGTGCTTCCGGGTTTTTCCGCGCTTGAAAATGTCGCGATCGCGGTTCAGGCGCGCATCGGCGGAAGCTTCCGCTTCTTCGGCCACGCCGATCGCGAGACGGCGCTCAACGAGCCGGCGCACGCCGCACTCGCCGAAGTCGGACTCGACGAGCGTGCAAATGTCCCGGCCGCGCATCTCTCGCACGGCGAGAAGCGCGCGCTGGAGCTTGCCATCGCGCTCGCCATGCAGCCGAAGCTGCTCCTGCTCGACGAGCCGATGGCAGGCGCCGGACCAGAGGAGACCGAACGCCTCGTCGCCGTGCTTTCCCGCCTCAAGAGCCGTTTTCCGATGCTGCTGGTCGAGCACGACATGGACGCCGTGTTCGCGCTCGCCGACCGCATCTCCGTGCTGGTCTACGGCCGTATCCTGGCGAGCGGCCCGCCCGCCGCCGTGCGCGCCGATCCGCAGGTGATCGCCGCGTATCTCGGCGATGAAACGGCGTGACGGCCGCAACTCGATTGTCTCGGGTCTGTCCCGCGCGTAACCTGCGGCCAGATTTCCAGGGAGACCGCCATGTCCGCCCTTCAACGCCTGCTGAATTGCACCGTCGTCGTTGTCGCGCTCGCGCCGTTGCCGGCCTTCGCCAGCACCGCGCGCGTCTACATCACCAACAGCGCCGGCGACAGCATCCATGTCATCGATCCGACGACCAACAAGGTCGTGCAGGTGATCAAGGGCATCGAGGCAGCGCACGGCATCAATTTCGCGCACGACGGATCGAAGGTCTACGTCAGCAACGAATCGACCAGCACGCTCGATGTGTTCGACGCCAAGTCCGGCAAGCTGATCAAGAAAGTGGAACTCACCGCCCATCCCAACAACATCGCGGTGAGCAAGGACGGCAGCCGCATCTTCGTCGCCATCGCGCGCGATCCGGGCGCCGTCGACGTCATCGATGCGGCGACGCTGACACGCACCAAAAGCATCGCGGTGCGAGGACGGCTGCACAACATCTACGTCACGCCTGACGGCAAATATCTCATCGCCGGCTCGATCCCGAAGAAGCTCATGACGGTCGTCGATCTTTCGACCGACAAGGTCGCCTGGGAATACCAGTTCGACAAGGGCGTGCGGCCGATGACGATCGAGACCAATCCCGATGGCTCGACCAAGCGCATCTTCGTACAACTTTCCGATACCGACGGTTTCGCGGTGGTGGATTTCGCCAAGCGCGAAGAAGTCGCGCGCATAAAACTGCCCGATCTGCACACCGGTATCGAGTTGGACGCGGGCCGCGCGGCGGCGCCTTCGCATGGCATCGGCGTTTCGCCTGACGGCAAGACACTGTGGGTCACCAGCATTCCGCAGAACGCGGTGTTCGCCTATTCGCTCGCCGACCTCAGCCTGCAGGGGCAAGTGGCGCTCCCCGACCTCAAGCTGCCGGGCCGCTCGCTCGGTGGCGCGGTGCCCAACTGGGTCACGTTCGCGCCCGACGGCAGGACGGTCTACATCTCCAATGCCGGGCTGCGCTCTGTCACCGCCGTCGACACGGTGGCCATGAAGGTACGCGCCGTCATCCCGGTCGGCGAAGTGCCCAAGCGCATCAACACGATGGTGATGAACTGACTATTTCTTCTTCCCGGCCTGCCCGCCGACCCACTGCGCCAGCGTCTTCCAGTCCGGGTCATTCTTGTTGGCGAACTGCCGTCCGCCGGAGTGGAATGTGTTGCCGCCGGCCTCGGGCGCGAGCGGCTGCAGCAGGAGCCGGCTGTTGGCGACATCGCCGGGCACCACCAGCGCGGAGACCGTGTCGAAATTCTTGCGCGACTGTTCCTCGGTCCAGAAGCTGGCGCCCGCCGGCATCCGTTCGAGATGGAGCGCGTTGTTGCTCTCCGCGTGGCAGATGTAGCAGCGGGTGTGGCCCTCGCGCTTTTCCAGGAAGATGGGCTCGACCCGGGCCTTGAAGAAGGCGTAGTCGAGCGTCGGCGACTGCGCCGAAACGTCCGACACGCACGCGGCCCCAAGTCCGATCCCCACAACAAGGACGATGGCCAGTCGACCCGACATCTGAACCTCCCCATTTCGTTATCCGGGAGGTTAGCAGATGCCCGCCGGCCGGGCGATTCCGCATGGAAAGCGGTTCCGAAATTTCTGCCGCAGGGTTTTGGCCGGTCCGGTGTTCAAACCATAGGACCGGCAGCTCCGGCCCATGTATCCGGCCCATGTAAACGAGCCCATATCGTGTCCGAATTCCTGCTCGCTGCTTTGCCATTATGGCCCTACCATTGCGCCTTGACGCTCGCGCGTCGGCGCTGGAACCGAGGGGAATGGACGAGGCCAGCGACGAAGAGCTCATGGCGCAGATCGGACGCGGCGACGAGGCCGCCTTCCGCCTTATTTCGCGCCGCTACGCCGGGCGAGCGATCGGCCTGGCGCGCCGCGTCACCGGCAGCAATGTCGACTGCGACGACATCGCCCAGGAGGCGCTGCTGCGGGTCTGGATCAACGCGCCGCGCTGGCGGCCGTCGGCCGCGTTCCGCACCTGGTTCTACCGCGTGGTGCTCAACCTGTGCCTCAATCGGCGGCGCCGCCGACCCTTCGTCGCGCTGGAGCAGGCCGTCGATCCGCCCGATCCCTCGGCTGATGCAGCCGCCCAGCTTGAACGCGCCGAAGCCGACCGCGAAATGGCCGCCGCCATCGCGGCCCTGCCCGAGCGTCAGCGCGCCGCGATCGTGCTCACCTATCATGAGGGGCTCGGCAATGCTGAAGCCGCCGCGGTACTCGAAACCACGATCTCTGGCGTCGAAACGCTGTTGGTGCGAGCGCGGCGCGCACTGCGCGAAAGGCTGAGCGAGTGACCCGATGATGACGATGGCCGAATTCCAGGACCTGCTCGACGCCTTCGGCGCCTACCCGGCCGCGTGGCCTGCGGACAGGCGCAGCGCCGCCGCACGCCTTCTGGCCGACGAGCCGCAGGCGCGGGCGGCATTGGAACGCGCCAGCCGGCTCGACGCCGCAATCGCCCAAAGTCTGAAAGCCACAGAAGCCGACGGAAGGCGCGTCCTCGCCGCACTCAGCGCCCAGCCGCTGCCGCGGCAGCGGCGCGGCTTGTGGGCCTTGCCGGCAGCGCTGCTCGATGTCGATTTCGCACCGGCCTGGCCGCGCGTCGCGGCGCTCGCGGGCGTCGCCGCGCTCGGCTTCGCCATCGGGCTGGTCGGGCTTGACCTGGGCGATGGCTCGATTTCGGCCGTCGCCGCGGCGTCACAGGCAGATGCCGGATTGAGCGTGATCGCGTTCGAACCCGAACCGCTGACGGGAGTTAGGCCATGATGTCCGCGCTCTCTAACGCGGCCGGTGACGATCGCGCCTCGCGCTGGCTGGTATTTGGGTCGCTGGCGCTCAACCTGTTTTTCATCGGGGCGGGCGGCGCACTTCCTCATCCGCCACAGCGTGGCCCCGGCGGCGACCGCGAACCCGCCCGTCGACCGCAGCGTTGGCGGCCGAATCGACCGCATCGCCGCGACCTTGCCGTCAGCCGACGCCACAATCCTGCGCGATGCGTTCAAGGCCGATGCCCCCCGGATCGAGGCCAGCCAGGCAGCATTCCGCCGCGAGCAGGACGCCGTCCGGTCGGCGCTGCGGGCTGAGCCGTTCGACGCTGGCGCCATGCGGGCCGCCATGGCAAACACCCGCGCGGCGCGTCAGAGCTTCGACGTGATTCTCCACGACATGGTCGCCACGGCGTCGGCCAAGATGTCGGTCGCCGGCCGTAACAAGCTCGCGGACTGGCCCGGCTCGCGCGACAATTCGGCAACAGTGCGCCGAAAACCATAAAGCGGGGTGATTCGGGACGCATGAGGATGAAATAGGGTGTGCGGGGTTTGCCAGTATGGCGAGCCGGTAGATGTAGCGTGCAGCGTTAGGAAGACGTTCGTATGCGTGGGCTGGGGTCGAAGTTCGCAACCGTTGCGCGCCGCTATGCGCGCAAAGCCGCCGTATTCGCGGGCGGAATAGGCCTGATGCATATGTTGAACGCATGTACGCTCTTCGGCGGCGACAAGCCGGACCCGGCGCTCGATATCCCGGCGACCTATCGGGAGGCCGTGCGCGGCAAATCCCACGCCGCGATCCCGGCGCCCGACTGGTGGCGCGCCTTCCACTCGCGCGAACTGACCGCGCTGATGGAAGAGGCGCAATACGCCAACCTCGACATCGCCGCCGCCGTCGCCCGCGTGCTTCAGGCCGACGCCAACGCGCGCATCGCCGGCGCGCCGCTGCTGCCGGATATCGAGGCTAACGCCCACCGTCACGCGTTCCCGAGCGGCCAATCTCGCAGGCGGCGCCGCCAATCCTGACCGCACCGTCTACAACGCCAGTCTCAGCGCGAGCTACGAAATCGATTTCTGGGGCAAGAACCGGGCGAGGCTGCTGGCAGCCGAGGAGACCGCGATCGGGCAGCGCTACGACCGCGAAGTGGTCGTGCTCTCGACGCTCGCAAGCGTCGGCAACGCTTATTTCCAGGTCCTGGGCTCGCAGGACCGCATCGCGGTCGCGCGCCGCAACATCGCGGCGGCGAGCCGCATTCTCGATCTCATCCGCCAGCGCTTCGCGGCCGGCACCGCCGCGCAGCTCGATGTCGCCCAGCAGGAGAGCCTGCTCGCGACCCAGCGCGCCTCGGTCCCGCCGCTCGAGATCACGCTGCGGCAGAACACGGCGACGCTGGCGCTGCTGATCGGGCGGCCGCCGGAACGTGTCGAGGTCCGCGGCGGCAGCATGTGGCAGATCGCGGTGCCGCGCATCACACCCGGCCTGCCGTCGGAATTGCTGTTGCAGCGGCCGGACGTGCGCGAGGCCGAGCATCAGCTCGCCTCCGCTCACGCCAGCGTGGTGGCGGCACGCGCGGCGTTCTTCCCGAGCATCGCGCTCACCGCGCAAGGCGGATTCCAGAGCCTGGCGCTGAGTACGCTGTTCGGTCCGGGGGCGGCGTTCTACACCGTTGTGCCAAGCCTGACGCAGCCGATCTTCGACGGCGGGTTGCTGCTCGGCCAGCTCGATCTGGCGAAAGGCATTCGCGAGGAGTTGCTGGAGGATTACCGCAAATCGGTCATCTCGGCCTTTACCGACGTCGACAAGGCGCTCGTCGCCGTGCGCCAGAATGCGCTGCGCGAAACGCTGCAGGCGGAAGCGGTGCGCACCGCGCGGCAGGCGTTCCAGCTCTCCGAGCAACGGCTGCGCGAGGGAACGATCGATCTTGTGACCGTGTTCCAGACCCAGCAGACACTGTTCCAGGCCGAAGATTTGCTGGCGCAGGTGCGGCTTTTGCGCCTGCTGGCCGTCATCACCTTGTATCAGGCCATGGGCGGCGGCTGGTCGGTACCGGTGGAAGCGATGGTCCACTAGAGCGATTTTGCCGCTTTGGCCGCGAACCCCCACATGTCGCCCGAAATGACCAAACAGAAATCGCGCCGGTCCGTCTGGATCGTGCTGCTGCTGGTGATCGCCGCCGCCGCCGCGGTCTACTTCGCCGTCGGCCGCACGCCGCAGCGCCAGCAGGCCGGCGGCCGCTTTGGCGGCGGCGATGCGCCGGTGCCGGTGCTTGCCGTTGCGGCAAAGCTCGCGGACGTGCCGATCTACATCGACGGCGTCGGCACCACCAAGGCGCTCAACACCGTCACGGTCCGCTCGCAAGTCGACGGCAAGCTGATCAAGGTGTCCTACCAGGAGGGCCAGGACGTCCCGGCCGGCTATGTGCTCGCCGAAATCGATCCGACGCTCTATCAGGCACAATACGATCAGGCCGTCGCCAAGAAGGCGCAGGACGAAGCGATCCTCGCAAACGCCAGGATCGATCTCGATCGCTACACCCGCCTCGCCCAAACCAATGCCGGGCCGAAGCAGCAGGCCGACACGCAGAAGGCGCTGGTCCAGCAGAACGAAGCGCAGGTGAAGCTCGATCAGGCCTCAATTGACAATGTCGCGGCGATGCTGAGCTACACCAAAGTCCGCGCGCCGCTCGCCGGGCGCACCGGCATCCGGCAAGTCGACGAAGGCAATATCATTCACGCGACCGACACGACCGGGATCGTCATTCTCACCCAGCTCCGGCCGATCTCGGTGTTCTTCAGCCTGCCGCAGCAGCAATTGGGGCGGGTCAACGCGGCGTTCGCAAAAAGCTCGCTGTCGGTCGAAGCGCTCGGGCCGGACAACAAGACCGTGGTCGATACCGGCAAACTCATCGTGGTCGACAACCAGGTCGACCAGACCACCGGCACGGTGAAGCTCAAGGCCGAATTTCCCAACCCCGACCTGCAGCTCTGGCCCGGGCAGTTCATCAATGTGCGGCTGCTGGTGGACACGCTGAAACAGGTGGTGGTGGTGCCGACCGCGGCCGTCCAGCGCGGCCCCAACGGCACATTCGTTTACACCATCAAGCCGGACAACACGGTCGCGACCCGCAACATAACGGTGTCGGAGCAGGACGACGTGCAGAGCGTCGTCACGTCCGGCCTCGAGCCGCCCGAGCGGGTCGTCACCACCGGCTTCGCGCGGCTGACCGAAGACAGCGCCGTCACCATCGCCTCGTCCGACGAGACTCAGCCGGTACCGAACGCGGCGCCGCCGCGCCGACGCCAAGGCGGCCCGGCGGCGCCGCGCAGAACGGCACAGGCCGGCGCGGCCAAGGTAGCCAGGGCGGCCAAGCGACGCGGCGAGCCAGCCGCCGAGGCCGACCCAATGAGCGTTTCGACGCCATTCATCCGGCGACCGATCGCGACCTCGCTGCTCGGCGTCGCGGTGATGCTCGGCGGCGGGTTAGGCTATTGGCTGTTGCCGATTTCGTCGCTGCCGCAGGTCGACTTCCCGTCGATCCAGGTGACGACGCAGCTTCCCGGCGCCAATCCCGACACCATCGCGTCGCTCGTGACCGCTCCGCTCGAGCGCCAGTTCGGCCAGATCCCGGCGCTGCAGACGATGACCTCGTCGAGCTCCTACGGCATTGCGCAGATCACGCTGCAATTCGATCTCAACCGCGACATCGACGGCGCCGCGCAGGACGTACAGGCCGCGATCAATGCGTCCGCTTCGACGCTGCCGCGCAACCTGCCCTATCCGCCGGTCTATTCGAAGGTCAATCCGGCCGACGCGCCGATCGTCACCGTGGCGCTCACCTCGCCGACGATTCCGCTGCGCGATCTCAGCGACCTCGCCGACACCATGATCGCGCAGCGGCTGAGCCAGGTCACCGGCGTCGGCCACGTCTCGATCGAAGGCGGCGTGCGGCCGGCGATCCGCATCCAGGTCGATCTGGCGCGGCTCGCGGCCTACGGCCTCGGCATGGAGGACGTGCGCACCGCCGTCACCAACGCCAACGTCGCCGGCGCGAAAGGTTCGCTGGACGGCTCGCAACAGTCCTACACCATTGCCGCCAACGACCAGATCACCGCCGCGGCCGCCTACAAGTCGGTCATCATCACCTACAAGAACGGCGCGCCGGTGATGCTGAGCGACGTCGCCGACATTATCGACGGGCTGGAGAACGACAAGGTCGGCGGCTGGTTCCAGGGCGTGCCGGCGGTCATCGTCGACATCCAGCGCCAGCCCGGCGCCAATGTCATCGAAACCGTGCGCCGTGTGCTTGCCGAAATGCCGCGTCTCGAACGCGCAATGCCGCGCGACGTCAAGCTCACCGTCGTGAGCGACCGCACCACCACCATCCGCGCCTCGGTCCACGACGTGCAGTTCACGCTCATCCTCAGCGTCGCGCTGGTGGTGCTGGTGGTGCTGATCTTCCTGCGCACCATCCGCGCCACCATCATCGCCGGGGTCGCCTTGCCGCTCTCGCTCATCGCCACCTTCGGCGTGATGTGGTTCTGCAACTTCTCGCTCGACAATCTGTCGCTGATGGCGCTGACCATCGGCACCGGCTTCGTCGTCGACGACGCCATCGTGATGATCGAGAACATCGTGCGCCACATGGAGGACGGCGAGTCGCCGCTCGATGCGGCGTTGCGCGGCGCCAGCGAAATCGGCTTCACCGTGATCTCGCTGACGGTCTCGCTGGTCGCGGTGTTCATTCCGCTGCTGTTCATGACCGGCCTGGTCGGCCGCATGTTCCGCGAATTCGCGCTCACGCTCACCATCGCGGTGGTGACCTCCGCCATCGTTTCGCTGACGCTGACGCCGATGATGTGCAGCCGGCTGTTACGCCACGTCGCGCCCGGCCGCGAAAACCGGGTGGCGCGCATGTTCAACGGCGCCGTCGACGGGACCGTCGAAGCTTATCGCCGAACGCTGGTCTGGGTGCTCAGACGTCAGGGGCTGACGCTTCTGATCACGCTGGCGACGCTCGGCGCCACGATCTGGCTCTATGTCATCGTCCCGAAGGGATTTTTGCCGCAACAGGACACCGGGCTGATCACCGCGATTGGCCAGGCCGGCAGCGAAGTCTCGATCGAAGAGATGCGGCGCTTGCAGGAGCAGGCCGCGAGCGCGATCCGCAAAGATCCCGACGTCGATGGCGTGGTCTCGGTGGTGGGTGTGAGCCCGATCAACCCGAGCCCGACCTCGATCCGCTTCGCCATCACGCTCAAGCCGCGCGATCAACGCCGCGCGCTTGCGGCCGAGATTGTCGACCGGCTGCAGCAGCAGGTCGCGCCGATCCCCGGGCTGGCGCTCTATTTCCTGCCGGTCCAGGACATCCAGATCAGCACCAAGTCGAGCCGCGCGCAGTTTCAGTACACCATCACGGGCACCGACGCCGACGAGGTGAGCCAATGGTCCGACAAGCTGGTCACGGCGTTGCGGCGCGATCGGACCTTGCGCGACGTCTCGTCCGAGGCGCAGGAGGGCGGCTTGCGCGCCTTCATCAACGTCGACCGCGAGATCGCCGGACGGCTTGGCGTGTCGATGCAGCTCATCAACGACACGCTGTACGATGCCTTCGGCCAGCGCCAGATCTCGACCATCTACGGCCAGGCCAACCAGTACCGCGTCATCCTTGAAGCGATGCCGCAATACCAGCGCGATCCCTCGGCGCTGTACAAAATCTACGTCCCGCCAACGCCAACATCAATCCGCTGTCGACGGGGAGCGCGCAGCTCTCGCTGCCGAGCAGCACCTATGTGCCGGGGAGTGCGACCGCGCTCGCACCGCTCTCCGCCTTCACCACGCTGACGCGCACCACCGCTCCGCTCGCAATCATTCACGAGGAGCAATTTCCAGCGGCGATGCTGAGCTTCAATCTCGCGCCGGGCGCCTCGCTCAGCGACGCGGTGCGCGTGATCTCCACCGCCGAGCGATCGATCGGGATGCCGAAGACGCTGATCGGCAACTATTCGGGCGACGCGGCCGAGTTTGCCAGCTCGCTCGCCGGCCAGCCTTGGCTGATCCTGGCGGCGGCGGTGACGATCTACATCGTGCTCGGCGTGCTGTACGAGAGCTTCATTCATCCGCTCACGATCCTTTCGACGCTGCCGTCGGCCGGTGTCGGCGCGCTGCTCGCACTGATGATCTGCGGGCTGGATCTGTCGGTGATCGCGCTGATCGGCATCGTGCTGCTGATGGGCATCGTGAAGAAGAACGCCATCATGATGATCGACTTCGCGCTGGAGGCGGAGCGCACCGAAGGCCTCTCGCCGCGCGACGCGATCGTGCAGGCCGCCCTGCTGCGGTTCCGGCCGATCATGATGACGACGCTGGCGGCGCTGTTCGGGGCGCTGCCGCTGGCGCTCGAAAGCGGTACCGGATCGGAGCTGCGCTTCCCGCTCGGCATCACGATCATCG
Organism: uncultured Alphaproteobacteria bacterium; assembly: GCA_963730645.1. GTDB lineage: Bacteria > Pseudomonadota > Alphaproteobacteria > Rhizobiales > Xanthobacteraceae > BOG-931. The sequence goes on from CAVSSN010000003.1 coordinate 87,830, forward strand.
GCGGGCTGCTGCTGAGCCAGATGCTGACGCTGTTCACGACGCCGGTGATCTACCTGCAGATGGAGTGGCTCAAGGCGCGTTTCGTGCGCGCGGCGGGGCTTGCCAAGGACGACGAGCCGGAGTTGCCGCTGCCGGGCATCACTCAGCACGCGGCCGAGTGATGTCATGAATTTCTCGATCCCCTTCATTCGCCGGCCGATCGGGACCACATTGCTCGCCATCGGGCTGTTTCTGGTCGGCGCGGTGGCCTATCGCTTCCTGCCGGTCGCGAGCCTGCCGAGCTTCGAGTTTCCGACCATCCGCGTGTCGGCGAGCCGGCCTGGCGCCGATCCCTCGATCATGGCGGCGACCATCGCGGCGCCGCTCGAGCGCCGGCTCGGCGAAATCGCCGGCGTCACCGAGATCACCTCGACCTCGACGCTCGGCAACAGCAACATCACCGTGCAGTTCGATCTCGGGCGCAACATCGACAAGGCGGCGCGCGACGTGCAGGCGGCGCTCAATGGCGCGCTCGCCGATCTGCCGGGCGACCTGCCGAATCTGCCGAACTTCCGCAAGGTCAATCCCGCCGCGTCGCCCGTCCTCATCATCGCGCTGACCTCGAAGACCATGCCGGCGAGCGCCATCTACGACGTCGCCGACACGGTGATCGTGCAGCGCATCCTGCAGATCGACGGCGTCGCCGACGTGACGGTGAGCGGCGCCGAGCAGCCGGCGATCCGCGTCAGCGTCAACCCGGGCGCCATCGCCGCAGCCGGCATTTCGATGGAAGACGTGCGGATCGCCATCGTCAACGCCAATGCGCAGTCGCCGCTCGGCGTTTTCGACGGCAACAATCGTGCCGAGACGCTCGGCACCAACGACCAGTTGCGCACCGTGGAGGATTATTCCCCGCTCGTCGTCAAGACCACGAACGGCACCATCGTGCGGCTCTCCGACATCGCCACCGTGCAGCAGGGCACGCGCAACACCCGCTCCGCCGCGTTCTTCAACGCCCAGCCGGCCGTGCTGCTCATCATCACCAAACAGGGCGACGCCAACGTCATCGAGACGGTCGATCGCGTCAAGGAACTGCTGCCCGAGCTCAAGAACTTCATTCCGCCCGCCATCAACATCTCGATCTTGTCCGACCGCACCACGACGATCCGCGCCAGCGTCCACGACATGCAGCTCACGCTCGGCGCAACCGCCATTCTGGTCATGATGGTGGTGTTCGCATTCCTGCGGCGCATGACGGCGACGATCGCCGCCGGCATCACGGTGCCGCTATCGCTCGCCGGCACCTGCGCGGCGATGTGGCTGGCCGGATTTTCCATCGACAATCTGTCGCTGATGGCGCTCGCGGTGTCGGTCGGCTTCGTCGTCGACGACGCCATCGTGATGATCGAGAACATGTTCCGCAATCTGGAGCGCGGCTTGTCGCCGATGCAGGCGGCGATCGCGGGCGCGCAGCAGATCGGTTTCACCGTGGTATCGATCAGCGTGTCGCTGGTCGCGGCATTCATCCCGCTGCTTTTCATGGGCGGCATCGTCGGGCGTCTGTTCCGCGAATTCTCGGTGACGCTCGCTTTCGCCATCGCGATCTCGACCGTGGTGTCGCTGTCGGTGACGCCGATGGTGTGCGCGCACTTCGTCAAGACTCCGCCCAGCCGCGACGGCACGTTGCTCGACCGCCTGATGGAAGGCCTGATGGGGCGGCTGATCGCGTTCTATGCCCGCACGCTCGGCTGGGTGGTGCAGCACCGCATCGTCATGCTGGTCGTCCTGCTCGTCACCATCGCGCTGACCGTCGACCTCTACATCAAGACGCCGAAGGGCTACTTTCCGCAGGACGACACCGGGCTGGTTTTCGGCATGTCGCGCGCCTCGCCCGACGTCTCCTACCAGACGATGCTGGACCTGCAGATGCGCGTCATGCAGACCGTCATGGCCGATCCGGCCGTGGCCGGCGTCGGTTCGTCGGTCGGCGGTTCGGGCTTCAATGGCTCGGTCAATCGCGGCACGCTGTTCTTCAGTCTCAAACCTCTATCCGAGCGCGGCGGACTTACGGCGCAGGGCGTCGTCGACCGGCTGCGCAAGAAGCTGAATAGCGTCGCCGGTATTACGCTGTTCATGGTGCCGACGCAGGATTTGCGCTCGGCGCGCGGCAGTCGCAATCGCAATACCAGTTCACCCTGTGGAGCCCAGATCTCAACGAGCTGCAATACTGGGTGCCGCGCGTGCTGGCGCGCGTGCGAGGCCTGCCGGGCCTGGTCGACGTCAATACCGACCGCGAGCAGGGCGGATTGCAGCTCAATGTCGTGATCGACCGCGAGTCGGCCTCGCGCCTCGGCGTGCGCATCCAGGATATCGACAACGCGCTCAACGACGCGTTTTCGCAGCGGCAGGTTTCGACCATCTTCACCCAGCGCAACCAGTATCGCGTGATTCTGGAGATCGATCCGCGCTACCAGCGCGATCCGCAGGATCTCGATCACGTCTACGTCTCCGGCTTCAGCAACAAGCAAATCCCGCTGTCGGCGGTTGCGCACTTCGAACGCTCGATCGCGCCGCTCGTCGTCAACCACCAGGGCCAGTTTCCCGTCGACCACGATCACCTACAATCTGCAAGCCGACATGCCGCTCGAGACCGCGACGGCGAACATCACGCAGGCCGTGGCGGCGCTGCATATGCCGGATACGATTCACGCCGAATTTGCCGGCGACGTAAAAGCCTATGCACAAACGATCGGCGCGCAGCCGTTGCTCATTCTCGCGGCACTGCTCGCGATCTATATCGTGCTCGGCGTACTCTACGAGAGTCTCGCCCATCCGCTGACGATCATATCGACGCTGCCGTCGGCCGGCCTCGGCGCGCTGCTCGCCTTGCAGTTATTCCATGCCGAACTGACGGTGATCGCCTTCATCGGCATCATTCTCCTGATGGGCATCGTCAAGAAGAACGGCATCATGCTGGTCGACTTCGCGCTCGAAGCCGAACGCCAGCGCGGCATGCCGCCGGAGCGCGCGATCGTCGAGGCGTGTCTCGAACGCTTCCGGCCGATCATGATGACGACCATGGCGGCATTGCTGGGATCGGTGCCGTTCGTGTTCGCAACCGGCCCGGGCGCGGAATTGCGGCGGCCGCTCGGCATCACCATCATCGGCGGCCTGATCGTGTCGCAGGTGCTGACGCTCTATACGACGCCGGTGATCTACCTGCTGCTCGACCGCCTGCATCGCCGGCTCGGCGGCGGCGGCAGCCAGAGTATGCTGCGGCATATCACGCACGCGGTGCCGCTGCCGCCGGCGCCTGCGGTACCGGCGGAATAGATATTGCAACTTATGCCTTGAGCGCCGCCTTGAAGGCCTTGCGCTTGGCCGGATCGTACAGGCTCGGATAATCGTACTTCAGCGGCTTTGACGGCTCGATGTGGAGCGACGCGAACACCGGCCCTTCCTGTTCGAGCACGTGCGCGACCTGCTGCTCGAACATCTTGAGGTCGGAAAAATCGTAGCAGGCCGCATAGCCGGCCGACTTCGCCATGCCGGCGAAATCCACCTTGCGGTTCGGGATCGGATGGCCGCCATTGGCCTCGTAGGTTTCGTTCTGTGCGACGAAATGCACGAGGTTCTTCGGCGCGACGGCGCCGATCGTGACCAGGCTGCCGAGATTCATCAGCAGGCTGCCGTCGCCCTGCAGCACGATCACGCGCCGGTCCGGGCGGCCGAGCGCGAGGCCAAGCCCGTGCGAGGAGTCCAATCCCATGGCGCCGATCGAAAGATAATTGAGCGGCCGCGGATTGATCTCGACCCAGTCGACGGCGGAGCTGTAGGTCGCCACCACCGCCTCGTCGGTGACGTGACGCGCCAGGATGCGGAAACATTCGTCGCGTTTCATCATGACGCCACCGGCCTCCGGCTGATCAGCAATGCGAGCGGCTGCGATTGCGCATAGGCCTGCTCGATCGCGGGCTGGATTTTTTCGACGTCGCCGTCGTGATTGATCTCATGGTGCGCGATGCCCATGTCGTCGCAGATCGGCTCGATGATGCGCACGCCGTAGCGCGGCGAGGCGCGCGGCGTCGTTTCCGGATCGTGGCCGAGCAGGCCGACCATCATGCAGATCGGCTGCTTGTATTCGACCCCGACGCCGCGGATGGCGTTGAGCGAATCCAGAAAGCCGGTGTACTGGATCAGGATCAGCGCGCGCTTGTCGCTATAGGAGAGACCGGAGGCGATGCCGACGCACTCGTCCTCCTTGCAGACGCGCACGAGCCGCAGCTCCTTGTCCTGCGCGATGGGACGGAGCAGCCCGGCGCTGGTGACGATGTCGGGCACGGCGAGAATGAATTCGACGCCGCTGCGCTTGATGGCGGCGATGATGCCGGAGCCGCGCAATGCGCGACTGCCCGGCGCGCCATACTCCGTATCGACTTCGTCGGCTTCCATCCGCTACCTCATTGGCTGATCGTGCAAAAGCGCGAGTGGCCATTTCGACCGCTCGCGCGACGGAATTTTGGCTTTGGCCAAGATGGATGACAAGACTGGTCGGCCTCAGTCGCCGTCCCAGCCCTTTGTCTTGTCGAACAGCATATTCCCTTCGGGCATCTTCCTGTCGGGCACGAGATAGAGCTTGCCATCCTTTCGATAAATCATGGTCTTCGCCGGCAGCTCGATCGCCGACCGCGTTGCCAGCAGCGCGGCGTGGCCCTTCTTGCCAATCTTCATCCTGGTCGCCTTGGCGCCCTTGTTCGCCATCATGATGCCCGTGCCCTCGGGAATCGTTTCGAGATTCCATTGTTCAGGGGCGTCCGTCTTGCCGGTCTCGCCGGCCTGGGCGAAAGCGCTGGTCGCGAGCGCGAGGCTGATTCCGCCTGCAAGCAGAGCTGTTTTGCCGACAGTCATTTGACATCACCTGTTGGGCTGTTTTGCCTTTCGCCCCCAACATACGCAACGATCGTCACTAAGAAAGCCATGGGAACTATCCGATTTTCACTGCCGCGTTACAAGTCACCGGACCCCGGCTGGGTGGAAGGTGTGCGTCGCTGACGGGCCTCCCCTGCAGTTTCGGATCAAGGCACCGGCCGCACGCTTGCGAGCGGCCCGCGTTGCCCGCATCATGCGGCTGCGGCCTCCCCACAACGTAACCACCGGTGTCCCATTGAACCCTCCATTCCGAGCCGAGCATATCGGCAGCTTTTTCCGTCCCGCCCATCTGTTGAAAGCGCGCGCCGAGCACGACGCCGGAACACTTTCGGCCGCCGACCTGCGCGCGGTCGAAGACGCGGCCATCGCGGATTTCATCCGCCTGCAGGAAGGTCTCGGCTTCAAGGCGGTGACCGATGGCGAACTCCGGCGCGGTACCTACACGGGCAACTTCACGACTGCCGGCATCACCGGCGTTACTGCCGAAGTGGTCGGCGAGGGCGAGTGGGAGTACTCCGACGGCGCAGGGCACAAGGTGAAGGCCCGTTTGCCGGCCGTTCATGACCGTATCCGGTGGAAGGAATCGCGCAACCTGCCGGAATTCAACTTTCTGAAGTCGCATACCGGCGCCACGCCGAAGCTGACGGTGCCGGGCCCTTGCTACATCCATTTCCGCGCCGGGCGCGCGCGCATCAGCCGTGATGTCTATCCCGACCTCGACCAGTTCTGGTCCGATCTTGTCGCTGCGTATGGGGTCGAATTCGGCAAGCTGTTCGAGGCCGGCTGCCGCTATATCCAGCTCGACGAGACCTCGCTTGCCAAGTTCGGCGACCCGAAAATGCGCAGCGCCTTGGCGGCACGCGGCGACGACGACTGGGAAAAGCTGGCGGACAAATATGTCGAGGTGATCAATGCCGTCGTCAAATCCGCCCCGGCGGGGATGACGATCGGGATGCATCTGTGCCGCGGCAACCGCATGGGCCATTGGCAGGCCGAGGGCGGCTACGACATCGTCGCCGAAAAGATCTTCCGCGACATCGGCATTGATTTCTTCTTCCTCGAATACGATTCCGATCGCGCCGGGACGTTCGAGCCGCTCAAGACGTTGCCTGCGCACAAGCGCGTGGTGCTCGGCCTGGTCTCGACCAAGGTGCCGGAGCTGGAAGCCAAGGATTTCCTCGTGGCCCGCGTGCGCGACTGCGCGCGCTACGTCGATCTCGACCGCCTCGGCGTCAGTCCGCAATGCGGATTTTCGAGCTCGGAAGCATCCAACAAGATAATGAGCTACGATCAGGGCGTCGCCAAGCTCAAGCGCGTCGTCGAGGTCGCCAGGGAAATCTGGGGCGACAGCTAAGGCGAGCGGCCGCATCCGGCTTTGTGGGAAACATCATGACGAGACCCGTAGCGCTCTATTGCTGGCACTTCATGTCCTACCCGTATCTGCCGGCGGACTTCGACCGCACGCAGGAGACCGGCTGGGTCACGGTGCCCAATAGCCTGTGGGATGCCCAGAAGAGCCGCGGCCTCTACCAGGAATATATCGACCAGCTGGTCTACGCCTCCGAGCTCGGCTTCGACGGCATGGTGCTCAACGAGCATCACCAGAACATCTACGGCCTGATGCCGTCGCCCAACCTCATCGCCGCGGCGCTGACGCAGAAGACGACGCGCGGCAAGATCGTCATCCTCGGCAATCTGCTGCCGCTGCATCTGAACCCGCTGCGCGTTGCCGAAGAATACGCCATGCTCGACAACATGTCGGACGGCCGGCTGATTGCCGGGTTTGCACCGGGCTCGGGACCGGAGACCTTCAACTACGACGTGGCATCGGCGCCGACGCGCGACCAGTTCTGGGAGGCGGTCGAGCTGATCCTGCGCGCCTGGAAGGAAGACGGACCGTTCAATTTCGAGGGCCGGCATTATCCGCTGCGCTACGTCAATCCGTGGCCGAAGCCGACGCAGAAGCCGCATCCTCAGGTGTGGATTCCGGGCTCCCGTTCAGCCGACACGCTGGTGCAGGTGGCAAAACTCGGCGCCTGCTATTTCCTGTCCTCACGCAGTCACGGCAACGCGACCGCGCGCGCCCAGGCCGAGTTCGCCCGGGTGCTCAGCGAGCACGGCGACAGCTATACGCCGTTCCGCATGGGCATCCTGATGTCGGCCTACGTGGCCGAGACCGACGCTCAGGCGCAGGCCGAGGCCAAGGAAGGCGTGTGGTACTTCCTCAAGAATTGCCTCAAGGGCCACCTGCGGCGCGAAGGCCGCCAGCTCACCTTCGGGGCCGGCATCCCCTATGTTCCGCCGTCGGAATATCGCTCCTACCTGGAGGCCAGCAAGCCCGGCGGCAAACTGCTCGGCGACGCCGAGGACTGGGAGGAATTGCAAGCGTCGCAGTCGATCGTCGTCGGCAGCCCCGAGACCGTGTATCGCCGCATCATGGCGCTGATCGAACAGTCGAAGGTCGGGCACCTGCTGATCCAGTTCCATCTCGGCAACATGAAAGACGAGCTTGCGCGCAAGAGCATGGCGCTTTTCGCCACGCAGGTGGCGCCGCGGCTGCGGGAAGATTCGATGAAGGTGTTCGGCCGCGAATTCCCCGCCATGGACCGCCAGCTCGAGGCGGCGCAGTGAGGCGAATGATCGCGTCGCAGATTGCGCGGATTGGGTAGATCATCACGCGTCCCAATCGAGGCCGCGCCAATGCGGGCCATCCAAAGGAGCTGATCGATGCGCTCGAAAATCCGGCTGGCCATTGCCGCAATCGGCCTGTGCGCCGCGATGCTGCCTGGACCGGCAGCCGTGGCGGCCGACAAGGTCATCGCTGGCACGCTCGGCGGCCAGGCCCCGCTGTGGCCGTTCCATATCGCCGTGAACAAGGGCTTCTTCGCGGCCGATGGCATCGACCTCGAACTCAATTTCATCCAGAGCGGCGCGCAGGTGACGCAACAGCTCACGGCGGGCTCGCTTGACGTCGCGCTCAGCGTCGGCATCACCGATCCGATGCATGCGGCCGACAAGGGCGCGCAAGTCGCGCTCATCCGCATCATCGGCCAGTCTGCACCGTATGTGCTGATCGGCAAGCCGGGCCTCAAGACCATCGCCGATCTCAAAGGCAAGACCATTTCGGTCGGCCAGGTCAACGACATCACCACGGTCTATTTCGAGCGGATGATGGCAGCGAATGGCCTCAAGAAAGGCGAATACGACATGATCGCCGCCGGCGTATCGGCGGCGCGCTTTGCTGCGCTCAAGGCCGGCGTCGCCGACGCGGCGTTGGTGCTGCCTCCGCTCAATTTCCAGGCCAACCGTGCCGGCTTTCCGACGCTTGGCTTCGCGGCCGATTACGTCAAAGACCTGCCGTTCACGGGCATGGCTGTGTTCAAGCCCTGGGCGACGACGCACGTCGCGCTGGTGCAGCGCATCCTTGCGGTCACCGACAAGAGCATGGCCTGGTTCGCCGACCCCGCGCATCGCGACGAGGCGATCGACATTCTGGTCAAGAACGCCCATTCGAGCCGCGAAGATGCAGAGGCGAGCTACGATTTCATTCGCAAGATCGATTACTTCGAGCCGAGCAGCCAGGCCTCCCGGAAGAAACTTGAAAACGTGATGGCCGCGGATAAGAGCGTGGGCAATCTCAGCAACACAATCACTGTCGATCGCGCTGGTCATGCCCGGCGTCACAGTGCTCACGGATTGAGTCTCAGCAGGAAAGAGCGGGCCGATCGATATGGCAAGGCGCATTGTCGATGTGCGCGGCCGCAAGGCTGCGGTGCTGGAAGGCGGCGATGGCGCGCCGCTTGTCTATCTGCACGGTTTCGCCGACGTCCATGGCGTCGCGGACGACTTCCAGCCGTTCCACCATGCACTATGCAACGCCGCGCGCGTCATCGCGCCGGCCCATCCCGGGTGCGCCGGAAGCGACGAGCTTGCCGAGACCGCCATCGACGATGTGGTGTTCCACTATCTCGAACTGTTCGACGCGCTGGAGCTTGAAACGTTCGACCTCGTCGGCCACTGCGTCGGCGGCTGGATCGCGGCCGAGCTTGCGGTCCGCCATCCCGAGCGCGTGCGCAAGCTCGTCCTGATCGACGGCTGCGGCCTGTTCGTTGCGGGCCAGCCGATCGGCGACGTCTTCATGCACGCGCAGCCGGAGCGCGGCGCCGACTACGGCTCGCTGCGGCACCTGCTGTTTGCCGACGCAAAATCGCCGGCGGCAATGCGTTTCTTTCCCGACGGCCGCGGCGATATCGAGGAGGAGGTGCGGCGCTATCAGATGTTGCGCTTCGGCTCGTTCGTCGGCTTCAAGCCGCCCTACTTCTATCACCGCGCGCTGCGCGATCGTCTGCATCGCGCACGCATGCCGGCGCTCGTCATTTGGGGCGAGCACGATCACATGGTTCCGCGTGCACACGGCGACGATTATGTCGCGGGCTTGCCGGGCGCCGACGGCTTGCGTGTCGTCGCCGGCGCGGGCCATGCTGCACCGCTCGAACAACCGGATGACACGTCCGCGCTGATCGCCGCATTCATCCGGCAGACGTGAGGAGGCGCGCGATGCCGAAAATGACGCGACCGATGATTGGGACGCTCGCGGCTGTGCTGGCCGTCGTCGTGCCGGGCACGGCCGGCGCGCAGACGCCGGAGCAATTCTTCGCGCACAAAACCATCAATATCGCGATCGGCTACACGCCGGGCGGCAGCTACGATCTCTATGGAAGGCTGATCCAGCGCCACCTCGGCAAGCATATTCCCGGCCAGCCAACTGTCGTGGCGCAAAACATGCCGGGCGCCGGCAGCCTGAAGGCCGCGAATTACACCTATGAGGTCGCACCCAAGGACGGCACCGCGCTCGGCGTCATCGTCGAATGCGGCGGCGCTCGAGCAGGCAATCGACAATCCCGGCGTGCACTATGACGCGGCCAAGTTCAGCTATATCGGCCGCGTCGCCACCAGCGACAACATCTTCATGATGTGGCACACCGCGAAGGTGCAATCGATCGCGGACGCGCAGCAGACCGAGGCGACAATGGCGGGCACCGGGCCCGGCGAACATCGCGGAGACGATACCGAAGCTGCTCAACGCGCTGATCGGCACGAAATTCAAGATCGTCTCCGGCTATCCCGCCTCCAACGAAGGCATGCTGGCGATGGAGCGGGGCGAGGTCGACGGCGCCGGCTCATCGTGGACCGCGGTAAAGGTCGGAAAGGCCGATTGGCTGCGCGACAAGAAGATCAAGATCATTCTGCAAACCGCGCCGGAGCGCATTGCCGAGTTGCCGGATGCGCCGAGCATCGCCGAATACGGCAAGAGCGCGGCCGACAAGGAGCTGACCTATCTCTACGCGTCCGGCAGCGCTGTCGGCCGGTCGCTGATCGGGCCACCGGGAATTCCGGACTGATCGCCTCAAGGCGCTGCAAGGCGCATTCATGGCCATGGTCAAGGATCCGGACTTCCTCGCCGAGATCAAGAAAATGAACATCGATCTCGAGCCGTTGCCGGGCGACGGGGTGCAGGCGCTGGTCGAAAAGACGCTGAGCGTTTCGCCCGAAGTGCGCCAGCGGGCAAAAACGTTGTTCGGGCGCTAGCGCCGGCCGCTCCATCACCCGCTTCAAGACTGCGGGACGGAGCCAAAATGCAGCCGCAGCCGCCGCCAGCCAATGACAACGCCGGTCAGGCTGAAGGCGAAGCCGCAGCCGCACAATGTTGCGATGAGGACGACGCGCAAGAGCGGATGTGCGGCCATGGCCGGAATGTCGAATGTATGCAACGCGCCGTAGACCCAGCGATAGGTGCGACGCGACGAATCGAGCTTTTCCAGCAATACGCCGCTCGCGCCGTCGATGTGAAACCAGATGTCGCCGCACACTGACCGATAGATCGGAACGTCCGGCGCGGCCGCCGGCCGGTAGGCATCGGCACTGTCGACTACGACGGCGGCATCGCATTTGGGCGCCAGCCTCGTCGCGACCGCGTCGACTTCCTCGGGCCGCAGGAATTCCCGAGGCGCCGCTACGTCAGCGGGCGCGTCCGCGAGTGACAAAAGCTGCCGGCCGGCACTCATGCGTTCGCGGCGATACATGTGTCCGCCGAATACAAACCATTCGATTTCCTTCGCCGACACGGGTATGCGCTGCGTGTCGTCGCGCGGCATTGCTTGCCAAGCCGGAGTGCCAGCGATCGTCGTCACGTCGGCATCGGTGGGCTTGCCGGTGGTGAACAACAGGCCATCGTCCACCGACAGCCAGCCGCTGAAAATCCAGGTCAGAACGAACAGCATGCAAGTCAGCCCGAGCCAGTGGTGCCACGCCTGCCAACCGCGATAAGGCGACACGAGGCGGGCGCCCTCGGCCCTGATCCGCATCGTGCCGAGCACGGCGCCCGCGGTGGCGCCAATCAAGGCCGCAAGCGACAGCCACCACACCAAACGGCTCCACACCGCCGCGTGGCTGCGCAGCACGGTTGGGTAAATCCAGTGCGCGACGCTGCCGGCGTAGTTCCACCAGCGCTCGCGGCGCGTCGTGTCGAGCACGACTTCGCCCGTCACCGACGATACGTAGAGGTCCGTCCCCTGCCCGTCGTTGAGCGCGATGCGGTACAGCGGACGATGAACATCAAAACCGCCCGGCACCGTCCACTGATCGTAGTCCGCCAATCCGGCCAAGGTCGCCTGCGATACCGCAATGCCGCGCCGGCGCGCATGATCGACGGCGATCGCGAGCGCCAGTTGCTCCGAGCGCACCGCCGCGTTCGACAGATCGCCGGCATTGATCGCATCCGTCCCGGATGCGCCCGAAACGACATAGACCGGACCGTCGCTTCGCTGCAGCAGGCGCACCCGCGTCGCGTCCTTGACGCTGCTGGCGACAACGGCTTCGCCAGGCGAGTGCGCGACCTTGTGGATATCGACCGGCGCCAGCGCATTGATTCGGTCGACTTCACTCAATGCCGGATATTTTACAAACAGCATCACGATGCCGGTCGCGAACCACATCGTAAACAACAGACAGAGCGCCACGCCGAGCCAACGATGCAGCAGCGTGAGCGCCCCCATCATCGCGTCAGGACTTTACCACTTGAATGACGCGGCCATTTCATAGCTGCGTGGCGCCGCTTCGACATGCCTGATGGGTGTCACCATTTGAACGAGGCCGCGACTTCGTAGGTGCGCGGCGCGCCGAGATAGAACCTGGTCCTGATAGCCCGGATCGGACAACGCGGCGTAGACCTTGTTCGTCAGGTTGCGCACCCGGAAGGTGATCCGCGTCTGATCGACGGTCGGGCACACCGAAATCTTGCCGGGAATGTCGACGAAGAGCATAGGCGTCCGCCATGGTATAGGCTTCCATCGTCGGTGGCGTCGTCCTCGAACAGATAGCGGCGACCGACATGGCGCACCGAGCCGCCGATCTCGACCGGCCATCGCCAATGGTCCCATCGATAGGACGCGCCGGCATTGACGATGAGCGGTGCGACGTTCGACGGCGTGTTGCCGGTGAATCCCGGAAATCGAAATTCTTGTAGCGCGCATTCGTCACGGCAACATTGCCCCAGAGCTTCAGGCCGTCGACCGGACGCACGGCGGCGGCGAATTCGACGCCCTTGGTGTCGATCTCGCCGGCCAAGGCGAACGTCGTGTCAGTGATCTGCACGTAGACGTTGTGCCGGGCGATGTCGTAGGCCGACAAGGTCCATTCCGCCCGGTTGTCCCAGAACAGATGCTTGACGCCGGTCTCGTAGATGCGGGCGCTCGTCAACTGCCAGCGAGTTCGTGGGCTGAAACGGAGAAGATGCCGGCGGCCGCGGGATCATACGCCGTCGCGGTCATGCCGTAGAACATCAGGTTGCGGATCGGCTCGAAGGTGTAGCGCCGCACGATAGGAGACCGGATTCCACGTCTGCGGAGAAGGGCTGGCCGACAGGAATCGTGCCGTCGAAGTTGACGCCGTCGCTGTCCAGCGTCATGTGCTCGAAGCGCACGCCGCCGATCAGCGCAAACCAGGGCGTTCAGCTTGAGACGGTCTTCGACCGACACGGCGACGATGTCGAGCCGCTTGTTGTCGGATATCGAGGCTCGAGCGGCGCCGTAAGTTCCGCGATCCGGATTGACGACGTCGACGGTGTCCTCGGGAAATCCGCCCGCGTGCTGCTTGAACGTGATCTTGTTGCTGCTGACCTGGAGCTGGGCGGCAAGGCGATTTTCCATGCCGAAGAAGTGCGAATCCCAGACGAGATCGGTGTTGTTGCCGACCACGTGCTGATCATGCGCGACGAAGAAGCGATCACGGTCGATCGTCGAGTTGGTGTCGGGTTGAAGGCGTAGGTCTCGCTGTCGATCCAGTGTCGCCTGGCCTTGTAGTAATAGGACTTGGTTCTTGATCGTGACATTGTTGGCGAGCGTCCACTCGAAGCCGCTGCGCAGCCACAGCTCCTTCGCGCCGGTCGAATTGTCGGCGACGTTGTAGTTGGTCTTCAGCGTACGCGGTCGATCGTCACCGTGCGCGGATCAGAATCGAGCCGTCGAAGGTGCTGACCGCCGTGCCCGAGACGACGCCGCTCACAGCGTGTGAGCCCGGCAAACGAGGTCGGAACCAGCGGCGTGCCCCAATAGGCGTGGCCGTTGTCCTTCTTGTATTCGACGGCCACGAACGTCTTGAACGAATCCGTCGACGCGATAGTTCGAGTTGCGTCGAGAGGGCGGTCAAATTCGCGATCGACGCCGTCGATGAAGCTGTTCAGTCTTGCGAGCCGACCACGTCGAAGCGGTAGTCGAGGCCCTTCACCGCCGTGCTGCCGCCGGACCCGTAATGCGTACGGACCGTGCCGAGCGAATCGATCGAAAGGTCCAGCTCGTTCCGGATCGGGCCGCTCGTCGGCTGCCTGCTGACGTAGTTGACCGATCCGCCGATCGCGTCGAGGCCGGTCATCAGCGAGGACGGGCCCTTGAGGAACTCGACCTGCGCGAGGTTGGCGGTATCCATCCAGCGCGACGTGATGCTTTGCGGGCCGATCGAGATTCCGTTGTACAGAACATTCACCTCGCCGAAGCGTGAAGCCCCGCATCGAGAAGCCGGCCGGTGCGCCGGCAGCATCGACCGGACAAGACGCCGACCGCGCCTTGCGCGGCCTCGGCGGTGGTGCGGTAGCCCTGCTCCTGCATCGTCTGCTGATCGATCACCTCGACGGTCGCCGGAATTTGCCGCACCGGGAGACCGAGCCGGCTTGCGCTTTCGGCGATCGCGTTGGAGTTCAGCGGCGTCGTGCGCTTGATCTGGCGTTGCGACGTTCGGCTGGGTTTGAGCGGTCGCCGGGGCCAGTGCTGGCTTGCTCCGCCGCGCCCTCTTCGTCGGGCCGCTTCCGGATCTGGATGCGTGCCGCGGTGGTTTCGCCGCATGATTTTGGCGCGGCGGCGAGACCACGACGGGTTCCAGCGATTTCTTGTCCGGCGCCGTCGCCGGTTGCAGTTTGCGCCACAGCGGCGCCTGCTGCCAAGGAGCATCAACGTAACCAGCGTCGACGCCGAAACAGTGAGGGAAAGACAAGCGGAAAACCGGCCGCGATTGCGGCCACGCAGACTGACAGGAAACACGCCACGCCCCAACGGCGAAGACTTTACCCGTCACCCGCGACCTTTGGCCGTCTCGGATCCCGCCTTCGCCCTTGGCAGCGACCGTACGACGACCGGACTTAAGTCTACGCCAGGACACCCCGCCCAACGCGCTCGCGCGTGACCGTTACCGGTGGCAGATCTCCTGGCTCGCGGGTCGCTGTCTCCGTCCGCCTTCCCAGGACCATTGCTGATCCCAGTGGCTTGGTTGGACGGAGGCTCTCCGCTTACAGTTGCGGGGGCAGCCGCGGCATTGTGCGCAGATACGAACACTGGCACACGCACCGCGTTCCCTTTTGATCCCTTTCGGGAACCACCGGCTCCGATCCTTGCAAACGTCGCGGAACCGGTCAAGCAACTTGCGTCATCTTCGTCGACAGCGCACGTCGGATTTTCATGGCGGCAACAGCAGCGACGGATTGATGCGCGAAACGACCGACTAATTCGGCAACCCGCGATGTCGCCGACGACACTACCGCAATACGAAATTCTCGCCGTGCGCTATGGTTCTTCGACTGCGCGGCCGGGAGCAGAACTTTATCATGCATCGTTCGCGTCGATCTGCCGCCGACCGGCTGATCGCGGCAGCGCAGCAGCGCAAAAAAACAAGCCGGCCAAAGGGCCGGCTTGTCCGCATCGGATGAACGGTGCGCTTATTTCTCGTACCAGCCTTGGCCGTGGTACATCGCCTCGACGGCCCACCCACCGATGAACGGCACCACGCAATCGGCCATCCCGGTGTAGAGCCTCGCGGGTGGTCAGAGGCCGGTTCATGACGATCGTGCCGAAGATCGGGAAGGCCGCCGCGCAGCCGATTGTCGTGATGGCATAGGCCCCGAGCGGAGTAATGCGGCCGTTGTGAAGTGCGGTGGTGCTGGTGCCACGTTGATGGCGCACGCGATATAACCGGCGGTTGCCCCAAGGCCAACGACAACGCCAGTGGCCCACAGCCGCGGATCCTGCCGCCCATAGATCCAGTTCCAATTGGGCGCGGCGTCTTGCGCGCTCGCGCTCTGGCTCTGCATTCCGAAGACTGCAGCGAGGAGCGCCAGAATGTAAACGATACGTTTCATCTTGAATTCCCCCTCCATGCCTGTGCCTCCGGGCCGATGGGACCGGCAACGCGCAGCAACATGGTTAATGCAATGGTGTACCAGCACGGTTAACGAGTTCGAGCGCTGACGGGCGCCGAGGCGCAAATTTTCGGCAACTGTGTTCCGCGCGCAACCATTTATCCCCAGGATGCGCATCGGACGGACCGTCGGACCGGCTTGGCCGGTCAAAACAGCCCTGGAATCACGGCCGGCGACCCGCGTGCGGACCTTCCGACCGGGTCTTCACGCATCGAGCGCCGCCGGCAGCGCGGGCTTGCCCCGAACCATGTCGGAGGCCTTTTCGGCCATCATCAGCACGCAGGCGTTGATGTGGGCCGATACCAGGTCCGGCATCGCGGAGGCGTCGCAGACCCGCAGCCGTTCGACCCCGCGCACCCGCAATTCCGGGTCGAGCACGCCGTCCGGCCCGATGGCGCAGGTGCCGGCAGGATGGTGGGCGGTAATGACGGTTTTCTTGATCCAGCCGTCGATTTCGGCGTCGGTCTTGACCTTGAGGCCCGGGTTGAGCTCCTCGCCGCGGAAGGGGTCCATCGCCTTCTGGAACGCCACCTCGCGGGCGCGCTTGAAGCCCTCGCGCAGCGTCGGCAGGTCGTTCGGAGCGGTGAAAAACTTGTAGACGATTCGCGGCGGCTTCATTGGGTCGCTCGATTCGAGCAGCACTTCGCCGCGGCTGTCCGGGTGCAGCAGCGTCGGGCGAATGCCGAATCCGTCCGCGAAGGCGGGCTTGATCAGCGGAAACCACAGATAAGGGTCCGCCGCCGTGCCGCGGAACATGAATTCGATGTCGGGGACCGACAATTCCGGCCTGGTCTTGATGAAGGCATGCAGCCCGCCCGGCACGACGGTGCCCGGACCGGTGCCGAAGAAGTACGCGCGCAACATGCTCACAGCCATGCGGTCGAACCGCATTTCGCGTTGGAAGCTGCCGGCGCCCTTGCGCGAATAGTGCATGTAGGAGCCGAGATGATCCTGCAGATTGCGCCCGACCGGCAGGTCGGCAACAATTTTGATGCCCTTGTCGCTGCAGGTGTCCGGCAGGGCCGATGCCCGACAACATCAGTAGCTGCGGCGAGTTGAATGTGCCGCCAGCGAGGATGACTTCCCTCCCCGCTTCGACCCGCACGGTTTGGCCGCCCTGCACATATTCGACGCCAGTCGCACGCGTGCCGTTGAGCAGCACGCGCGTCGCTTGCGCATCGGTGGCGACGTCCAGATTCACCCGGCCCCGCGCCGGCTTGAGGAAGGCATTGGCCGATGACGAGCGGTGGCCGTTGCGAATGGTGTACTGGCTGCGGCCGAAGCCTTCCTGCGTCTTGCCGTTGTAGTCCGGGTTGTGGGGATAGCCGGCCGCCTCGCCGGCTTCGATCCAGGCGTCAAACAGTGGGTCCCTGGTCTTGGCGAACTCGGTGCCGAGCGGCCCGCCGCCGCCGCGCCAGGTATTCTCGCCGCCGGCGAACGTCTCGTTGCGCCGGAAGTACGGCAGCACGTCCGCATAGGACCAGCCGCGTGCGCCCTTCTGCGCCCAGCGGTCGTAGTCGCCGCGGTTGCCGCGGGTATAGGCCATGACATTGATCGACGAGGAGCCGCCGAGCACCTTGCCGCGCATCGCCTCGATGCGGCGGCCATTGAGGTTCGGTTCGGGCACGGTCTCATAGCCCCAGTCGAACATCGTGTGCTCGTGCATCTTGCCCATGCCGAGCGGGATGTGGATGTAGGGATGCCAGTCGCGGCCGCCGGCTTCGAGCAGCAGCACAGTGGCGCCTGAATCCTCGCTCAGCCGATTTGCCAGCACGCAGCCGGCGGAGCCCGCGCCGACGATGATGTAGTCGTAGCCTTTCTCAACCATGGATCAGTCCTGCACCTTGTCATCGCCCGGACCCGGCCGGGCGACGCAGTACAACACCAGGCGAGGGGAGAGGCAAAGGGCTGTTGTCAGCGCCAATGCATGGCTGGGCAGTGTACGGTTCAGCTCACATCCAGATCAGGACACCGAAGCGCACGACATGGCGCTGAGATTTGCTGACCGACAGCTTCAATATCCATTGATGAGAACAAGCCGATATCCTTGCGCTGCGAGCTGATCGAAGCGCTGCAACAAGGACGCCGGCGTCATGGCGCTATAGGAATACCACGACGGTCCGCCGATCTTTTCCCAGATCGACGCATAGACCGGACGGCCGCCGATGGTGTGGCCGTTCACCAGCTTGGTCCGATAACCCTGCGCGGTCCACTTGTCGAATTCCTGCTGCAGCGCCGCAGCGCTCAGGTTGCTGCGCGCTTCGAATGCCGGACAGGTATACTTCTCCCAGATCGCCGCGTAGCGATCCTCGCCGCCGACGGAAAAACCGCTCACCCACGACAGACAGTAATTTTCCTGCTTCACCCACTTGTCGAATTCCTGCTGAAAGACCTGCAGGGTCATGCCGTGGCGCGCAACGAAAGGCGCTCCAGCGGTCTTTTCCCAGATCGCCGCATAGCGCTCCTGCCCGCTGCCGCCGTAGCCGCTCACCAGCTTGAGCCGATAGCCCTGCGCGATCCACTTGTCGAATTCCTGCTGATAGCCCGCCGACGTCAAGTTGTGGCGCGCAACGAACTGCGGGCATGTCTTCTTTTCCCAGATCGCCGCAAAGCGATCCTGGTTGCCCACCGCATATCCGTTGACGATCGTCAGGCAGTAGCCTTGCGCCAGCCATTTGTCGAATTCCTGCTGGTATGCCTGCGACGTCATGTCGAAACGGCCGATGACGGCCGGCCCGTTGTCCTTCACCCAGATCGCGGCGTAACGCGCGCCGTTGTCCACGGACGGATTGGCATCCAGGCGGGCAAAGGCCACGACCTCGGCCGGGGCGGAAGGCGGCGGCTGGCGCGCGCGGCGGCGGCGCGGGCGGCGCAGTGGCAACCTGATTTTTCCTCACTTCCTCCAGCCGCGCTCGGGCCAGATCGGCGTAGACGGTGTTGTCGAACCGCTTGATGAAGGCTTCGAGCACGGCCGGGCTCGTGGTGTCCCGGCTTGCAGCCCATGCTTGCGCAGCTTCACTTGCCGGCGGCGCGGTTTGGCCCGGCGCCGCATTGACGCGGACTTCCAGCTTGCCGCGGAGATAGAACTCGCCGATTACCGACAGCGAGACTTCCGGAAGCTGCGCGTTGTTGGTCGAATTGTAGACGTCCTGGGCGATCCGGCGGAAGATCGTCCCAATCTCATCCTCCAACTCGATATTCTTCAGGAACGCCGACGTGTAAGGACTATTGCGCCCCGATCCGTCTTCTGCGGTGCGGCCGGCCTGGGTCGCGTAGGAGACGATCATCCCTTGCGCGTTGTCGATCTTGGCAAGCCCGCGCTGGATCGAAGCTCCGCGCGATCGTCCGATCGATCGCTTGAGGTCTTCGGCGAACGGATTATCGCGGCAGGAATCGAGCACCAGAATGCGCAAATTCTTTGCCTGCTGCAGATCGGCGATCAGGTCGTCGACCCGCGCCATGCGCCGCAGATCGGCCTCGTCGGTAACCTTCGCATCGACCGGCATCAGGTAATTGATGCCGTTGTGCTGCAGCGCATGACCGCTGTAGTAGAACATGGCGACGTCGGCTTCGCGCGCGGCGCGGGCAAAGCGAATTTCAGCGTCGTCCAGACTTGCCTTGTCGACATCGACCGCCAGGATGGTGTCGAAGCCGACGCGCGTGAGCGCGGCCGCGACATCCCGGGCATCGTTGCGCGGATTGGGCAGCTTTGGCGCGTTCTGATAGGCGCCGTTGCCGATCACCAGCGCCACGCGTTTTTCCGCGTGAGCGGCGACGCGACCAGCCTATCGCCAGCGCGCACGCAATGACGGCGATGAAAATTCGAGAACTATTCCGCATGCCACGCCCCCGTAGCTTGCCATCGTACATCCGCCTTAGCATACCACATTGACGAGGCGTTTGCTTGTCCATGTGTCGAAACGCGCGCAACGCCGAGTCTACGATCACGTGCGCTGATCGCTGGCCGCGGCGCCAACGCACCGAAACAGGGAGATGTCTGATGGCAAAGCAAGGCAAGCAGAAATCGGCCGCGGCTCCCGTCAGGGACGCCACCCGGATGTCTGCGCGGCGCGCCACGCGTTCACGGAGCAAGGTGCGCACCGCAAAGGCGAGAAAAGTGCGAGGACTGCCGGGCCGCAACGGCGTTCCAGGCTTGGCACAATGTCAGCATCACCTCGACATTCAACGTCGATATCAACTTTGCCGATTGGAAGATCATTCCCAAGGGCAAACGGGCTGTCATAGAATTGGTGACTGCCCAGATCACGGTGCCCGCCGGCGAATGGGCGCGCCTGAGGATGTTCACCTCGCTCGGCAGCACACTCGCGAACATCGATCTGTCGCTGACGTTTCAGGGCAACGCTTTCGGGCAATGCAATATTTACTGCGACCCATGCGCTGCGCGCCTACTCCGACAATCAGATTGAATTCAACATAAACCGCGATAACGGCATCACCGCGGGCTCGGCACTGATCTGCATCTCCGGCTACATCGCGAACTAGGGACGAAGCGATATCACCGGCAGGATGAGGCACGAGGCGTGCGCGCCGTCGTGGTGGATGGTGTCGGTGCCCATCAGCGACGGATGATAAGGGTGCGAGAACACGCCGTCGGTCGCGGGCGAGTCGCCATTGGCGAGCTCGAGCCTGATGCGATGCTCCTTCTTGAACACGTATGCGATCGGCAGCACCTCGATGTCGAACGCATAAATCTCGCCGGGCGTAAGCGGCTGCGGGTTGGTGTGGGTGTAGAACGGGCGCTCCGGCTTCGAGCGCGCTTCGTCCTTCTCGCGATGCGAGGCCTTGAGCCAGCCCTTCGACACCGGCGTATAGGCCGGCTGCTCGCCCTTGCCGCGCGCCGCCGAATCCTGCGGATGCTGGTCGGTGAGCTTGACGATGAACTGGGTGTCGATGGCGCTCGATGACGCGTAGAGCCTGAGCACGATCGGCCCGGTGACGTCGAGATCGGCTTCAAGCGGCGCGGTGGTGAAGGTGAGCACGCGCCGGGGCGGGTCCACCCGTCCGTCCGCCCCGATGACCGCGACGCCATTGACCCATTCCCAGTCCGGATAGGTGTAGCTGGTCGCGGCTTCGCCCGCCGCGGGCTGCTCGGTCGACAGGCCACCGTCGTTGAGCGAGGTGACGCTGCCGGACGGACCTTTGCGCAGATAATAGCGAACGGACGTCGCGCGCCGCGGCGGCCATTGCTCTTCCGCGCGCCAGCGATTGGCGCCGCGTACGAACAGCCGCACCGGCTCGCTCTCCATGAACGCGTTGTTGGCACCCTTGAGATGCAGATCGTAGAACGGCAGCAGTTCCTTCTCATGAAATTCGATCTGGTCGAACATCCGGTGCGCTTCGAACGTGTTGCGCGCACCGGTGACCACCAGCTTCTTCGGCGCGTTGACTTCCTCGTAGCCGAGGATGTTGCCGCGCAGGTGCAGGCCCATCTTGCCCCAATGGCCGATCGACAGGACCGGGCATTTGATCTTGTCGAGCCGCCAGTAGGGTGAGCGCTCGCGCCAGAATTCATCGTCGAGCGAATGCTCGAGCATGGCGCCGACAAGATCGAATTTCATCGGCGGCCGGCCGTGCTGACCGGCGAGGCGGTGCTGGTTGTCGGCGCGCAGCGACGTGTACCAGACCGAGCGGTAGCTGCAGTAGATGCCGCCGTGATAATTCGAGCCGCGATACTGGTCGACCAGGCCGTCGTAAGGCGCAATGCAGGCGAGGCCGGGCGGGTTGTAGGTCGCCATCAGCCACTGCGCCATCGCGTAATAGGACTGGCCGATGCCGCCGACGCGGCCATTGCACCATGGCTGCTTGACGATCCAGGCGATCAATTCGAGATAGTCCTGCTGCTCGTTCAATCCCATGAACTCGAACTCGCCTTCGGAACGGCCCGCGCCGCGCACATCGGCGTGGACGTAGGCGTAGCCTTGGCCGACGTACCATTCGACCGGACCGGTCTCGCGCCACAGGAACAGCGGATAGGCCGGCACCTCGTCCATTTCGTATTGGTAGGGCGAGGCCGCAAACAGCGCCGGGAACTGGCCTGCGGCGTCCGGCCGATAGACGCAAAGCGAGATGCGGACGCCGTCGCGCATGGTGACGGTGACGCCTTTTTCGACCTTCATTTTGTAGCCGGACATGCACTGCCTTCCTGCGCGGGCAGCGCTTCGTCGCGAAGCGACAGCGAATGACGTCTGCGCGTTTAAGCCGCATGCTCCCCCATGGGCCTGCTGCGGCATTGTTTGCGCTCAACAACAATAAGACAAAACATCAGGGAGGAAATGACATGCGCCACTGGTATCGAATTCTCGACGATGCTCGTGCTGACGCGTGCCGGCACTGCCGGCCGCCGCACAGGACTATCCGTCCAGATCAATCCGGGCGATTGCGTCGCAGGGCCCGGGCGGATTGAGCGATCTCTTCATGCGCGGGCTCGCCGACCAGATCGGCCCGGCGCTCGGCGCTTCGGTCGTGGTCGAGGACCGGACCGGCGCGGGCGGCTCGATCGGCGCACGCGCTTGCGCGGAATCGCCGCCGGACGGCTACACCATCTGCATTCTTCCCGGCGAGGCGACCGTCTACAACCCGATCATCGAGCCGATTGCGGGCTTCGACCCGAAGACGGCATTGGCGCCGATCACCAGGGCATTCTATTTGACGCAGGTGTTTGCGGTGAATGAATCGCTGCACGTCAAATCGTTCGCCGATCTGGCGGCCGTGGCAAAGGCCAAGCCCAAGACACTAAATTACATGGCGCCTTCGCTGTCGGAGGTCGCCTTCATGGAAGCAGTTCAACAAGAAGAACGGCACCGACATCGTGCGCGTGCCGTTCAAGGGCGGCGGCGACGCCGTCAACAGCATGCTGACCGGCACGACACAGATCGCGATTTTCGGCATCGGCAACCTCGTGCAGTTCATCCGCAACGGAAAAATCATCGGCCTCGCGGTTGACGGCGACGCGCGCTCGCCGCTTGCTCCGGAGATTCCGACTTTCAAGGAGCTCGGCTACAAGGACTTCATCCTGCCGACATTCTTCGGCATCTACGCGCCGACCGGCACGCCGAAGCCGATCATCGACAAGCTGAACAAGGCGATCGTCACGGCCGGATCGAAGCCGGACTTCCAGCAGAAGTTTCTGATCAGCCGCGGCTTGACGCCGGTATTCAGCGCGCCGGAGCAGTTCGCCAAGGAGCTCGAAACCGACCGCGCCGAAGGCCTTGCCGTGGTGAAGGCCTCGGGGCTTTATCCGAACGTGAAGTAACGCCGCAACGGGGATGAGTCAGAAGTCCTCTCATCCTTTGCCGGCCTTCAGCTTCAGCAGCGCATCGGCATTGCCGTGCGCGAGCTTTTCCATGTCGGCCGGCGGCAGCGAGATGCGGTTGAGGAACTCGCGACCTTTGGCGTTGGGCGCAAAGGGGTAGTCGACCGAGAACATGATGCGGTCGATGCCGAACGTCAGCAGCGCCGCAAGGAACGGCGGCTCGCTGAAAATGCCGCTGGTCGTGATCCAGACCTGGTCGAGGATGGTTTGGCTGATGGACCGCTTCAGGTGGTCGATCTCGAGCGCGAACGAGTTGTCGGCGCGCGCCATCATCATCGGCAGCATTTCGCCCATGTGGCCGATGATCAGCTTGAGCCGCGGATGGCGGTCGAGCGCCCCCGACAGCACCATGCGGAACAGATGGATCGCCGTCTCCGAATGCCAGCCCCAGCCGGCAGCTTCGAGCACGCCTCCCGAGCCTCCCGGCAGACCGGAATAGTAAGCCTGCCGCACGGCTTCAGGCGGCAGGTGCGGATGGATGTAGATCGGCACGTCGAGCTCGACGGCCGCCGCGAGCAGACCGTCATAGCTCGGATGATCGAGGAAGCGGCCGTCGTCGTGCCGTTGATGAGCGCACCCAGGAAGCCGAGGTCCTTTACCGCGCGCTTAAGCTCCGCGGCGCAAGCGTCGGGGCTTTGCATCGGCAGCGCGGCGAAACCGGCGAAGCGATCGGGATGGCGGGCAACGGCCGCCGCCAGATGGTCGTTGAGCTCACGCGCCATGGCGACGCCCTCGTCACCCGCCACGAGATCGGGTCCCGGGCCGCCAGCGGAGAGCACCTGCATGGTAATGCCGGACTCGTCCATCGACTTCAGGCGCACCTCGCCGATCTCGGGCATCAGCTCCATCACGCTTGGGCCCTTCGGCGGAGCCTTTCTCGGCCGGAAACCGCGACGCTTGATGACGTCTGGATCGATGCGACGGACGAGAGCCGGGACCGAAAAGTGCTCCTCGAGTGCGACGATACGCATGAATGATTTTCTCCGAATGTGTGGGCGGACTTGCTGCTGTGCCGGCTGAGCCGGCGCGATGATGCGGATTATCGCTTTTTCTTCTTCTTGGCGAAAATCGCGTTCCAATTTTCCTTATAGGCTTTGGACACCGGTTTCTGACCTTCGCCCCTGCTGTAGTTGGACGGGCTTTCGGCGCTGGCCTCGGCGCTCTTGTCCTTCGATGGCTCTGCGCCCGAAGTGCTTTCTTTCTTCGCAGGAGCTTCCTTTGCAGGAGCTTCCTTCGCAGGAGCTTCGCTCTTTGGACTTTTTGCGGGAGCCTCGCTCTTTTGAACGGACTCAGTCTTGGTTTTCTTGTCGTCGCTAGCCATCATCTTTCCCGATGCATTTGTCCGATTCCGCGGGGTAGCCTGCGATCACGTTGGTGTCCGCTGGACTTACAGCCAAACTTACAGACGCGCCACCGTCCTCACGTCATCTTCAAGGGTATTGCGCCCAGGAAGTCCTGCTTTCCGATCTCCACCCCGCAATGACGGAGTATTGCGTAGGCGGCAGTGAGATGGAAATAGACATTCGGCAGCACGAAATGGTTGAGGTAGTCGCCGCCCTTCATCTCGCCCTTATTGGTCGGACCAAGCGGAAACGTAATCTGACGATCGAAGGCGGCGTCGATTGTCTTGGCGTCGAGCGTCTTGATGTAGGCGACTGTCTTTGCGAGGCGCGCCTTGAGTTCCGCGATCGTCGTTTCCTTGTCCTCATAGCGGGGTGGCTCGACGCCGGCGAGCCGCGCCGCGCCGTTCTTGGCCAGATCGGTCGCGACCTGCACCTGACGCGTCAGCGAAAACATGTCGGGCGCCAGCCGCGTATTGAGCAGGACCGACGGGTCGAATTTCTTGGCGGCGGCAAATGCTTCCGCCTTGTCGAGAATAGCCGATAGCGCGTTGAAGCTGATTTCAATGACTGGAAGAGACGCTTTGGACATCGAAAACGACATGCGGATTGATCCTTGAATTGTTGGGCTGGTGATATGGTTGAGGCCGCTCGCTCAGGGCGGAACATGTACGCGATGCGTCTGTGTTTCAAGTCCGGTTTGACGTGCCCGCAATTCCATCCAGCCCCGCCTTCAGCGCGGTCGCGGCCGAGGCGTAGCCGCCGCGGGCGCCGTCGACGAAGTGGACGTGGTCGCTGCGCGCCGGCGAGGGGGTGAAGCAGGTCATCATGGCGGCGTCCTGACGATGCAGGCCGTAGAGCGCTGTTCCGGATGCGGCCTTGAGCCGGCCTTCGAGCGTGTCCGCGAGCGCGGGTGTGCAATCGAGGATCATGCGCAGGCCGTCGTCGTATTTGCGGAAATCGGAATTCTCCACCACCTGGCGCAGATACGTCGCGGGCACGAAGCCGCCGACGCGAATGCCGAAGCGCATGATCAGAAAATAGAGAAATGTCTTCGCCAGCACGGCGACGCGCCGCACGCGCTTGTCGCCGGGCGATGCGCTGACTTCGAGTTCGAGGCCCTGCGGCGGCCAGCCGAGTTGCGGTGCCGCCCGCCCGCACCGGGTCGCCGCCCTCCGCGCTTTGATCGACGAGCGTGACGATGTCCTCGATCAGCGCGCGGAAGACGGCCGGGTCGGCGCCTTGCTTCGGCACGATCAGCACCGAAAGGATGAGCCCTCGTGCGGTCGGGATTTCCTCGAACCGGCACGACAGCCCGGTGAGATCGGGCCAGGTGCCGGGCGGCGCCGGCGTGACGGCGAATTCGCCGCGTTTCATCGCAGCGTCGGCCCATGCGAGCCCGCCGCCGGAGAACATGGCGTAGGAGACGTTCGGCGACGGCGCGAAACGCGCCACGCGCACGTCGAGCCCTTGCGCGCGGATGTCCGCGACCGGGATGAGCGCGACGCGCATGGTGAGGCCAAGCTCGCCGTTCACCCAGGCGGCGGTGGCGGCGAGCGCATCGCGCGCGGCGTCTAGATCGTGCGGCGCAACGGCGAAGCTCGCGCCGTCGCCGCCGAACACGAACGGAAATTCCCGCCCGCCGAGCGTGTTGGTCACCGACGCGATGACAGCGGCGCCGGCCATGTTGACGGCCTTGTAGCGCTTCTCGGCGATGGCCTTGGTCGATTGCACGATGTCGGCGGTGCCGATGGTCCAGTTGTCCGGCAGCGGCTGATAGAGCGCCGGATCCATCAGGCTGCGGAAGCCGCGGAACACAGGCACGGCGGCGTAGAAGGATTCGTTGTCGCCCATGGCCATTACTCAATACCTGTCATGCTCCGCGAAGGCGGAGCATCCAGTAACCACAAACGTCAAATTCTTAACGCCGGACGTGACGCTCGGTGATTACTGGATCGTCCGGGCTCCTCGCTACGCCGGACCCCGGAATGACAATATAGGAGATACGGATCAGGGATTGTTTAGTTTCCGCAGCCGTTCGATCACCTTCGGCGGCGCTTGATACGCGCGCTCGATCTCCTGCAGAAGCGCCTCGCCGCTGCGCGGCGCGTTGAGTTCGAGACCGAGCTTGGCGCCGTCGGCGAGGAAATCCGGGTCGGCGAAGGTATCCGCCAGCGCCTTGCGCACGGCGGCAACGCGGTCAGCCGGCACGCCGGGCGGCATCAAAAGCGGCCGGCCGAGCGCGAGCGGTGTCGAGGCGACCTGCAGCAGCAGCTTGTCGTCGGCGCTGGTGACGAGGTCGGGTGCGAACGGCACGTCGCCGAGTTCCTTCAGCTTTTCCGCGCCGTACTGCACGATGGGTTTTGCCTTCTTGTCGGCGAGCCAGGTCGGCCGCGTCGATGACAGCGCGCTGTAGAACACGCTCGGATAGCCGTCGAGCTCGCCGCGTTCCATCGCGAGGAAGGCGTCGTTCTGGCCCGGATAGCCGGGGATCACCTTTATCCTGGTCCCGAGCGTGGCGTTGAGCACGCGCGCGAAGAAGCCCGGCGTCGAGTTGACGCCGGATGCGCCCATCGCGGTCTCGCGCGTGCGCAGGTCGTCGACCGAATTGACCGGCACCGTGTGCCAGATCAGCACCATGGCGGTCTCGACGCTCGGCGAGCCGAGCCAGTTGAACTTGGTCGGGTCGAAGCGCGCCTCCTTGGTGCCGAACAGCGGCTCCAGCGGCGGCGTGTTCGACACCACAGCGAGGACGGAACCGTCGTGCTCGGCGGAGGCATAGAGATAATTCGTCGCGGTGATGCCGCCCGCACCCGGCATGTTGCGCACCACGACAGTTGGACTGCCGGGAATGTGCTTGCCGATGTGGCGGGCGATGGCGCGCGCCAGCGTGTCATAACCGCCGCCCGCGCTGGTGGTGACGATCATGGTGACGGTGCGGCCCTGGTAGAAATCCGACACCGGGTCGGCCATTGGCCTGCGATGCGCCGAGGCCGGCCAATACAACCAACATTGCCCGGACGAGCGTCATTTCCGTCCTCCGCGGTCACCTTGTCACCCAAGGCAATAGGACTACACTTGGCGGCGCTGCGCCAGCGACAGACGAGCGCACTGATGCGACACACGCGGCGCGCAAGCGGAGGAATCACATGACGGTATCGGTCGTACCCCTGTCGCCGGCGCTCGGCGCCGAGATCAAAGGCGTCGATCTGCGCCAGCCGCAGGACGCCGCGACCATCAAGGCGATCAACGACGCGTTCGACAAGCACATCGTGGTGGTGTTCCGCGGCCAGGAACTGTCGGAACAGGACCAGGTCCGCGCCGCGGGCTACTTCGGCAAGGTCCATATCCGCCAACGCCCGGCCAATGGCCGCACGCCCGGCGGCGAATACGACACGCCGTTCATGATGGTCACCAACATCGTCGAGAACGGCAAGGCGATCGGAGCCTTCGGCGACGGCGAGATGTGGTTTCATCACGACACCAGCTATTACCCGCAGCCGCACCGCGCCACGTTTCTTTATGCGATGAAGCTCACCTCATGGGGCGGCCAGACCTGCTTCTCCAACATGTACATGGCCTACGACAACATCCCGCGCGCGCTGCGCGACAAGCTCGAAGGCCGCAAGGTGCTGCAGGTGCACGACTACAAGCGGCGCGAACGCCTCGACCTCGACAAGGTCGACGTCGAGCAGATCGCGCATCACGAGCAGCCGATCTTCATCACCCATCCGGCGACGGGAAGGAAATCGCTCTACATCAGCCGGCTGATGTCGGCGCGCATCGAAGGCCTGTCGCGCGAGGAGAGCGAAGACGCGCTCGAACAATTGTTCGACATCTCGGAAGACCCGGCAATCGTCTACGAGCACGAGTGGGCGCTCGGCGATCTGATCCTGTGGGACAACTGGTGCTCGATCCACGCGCGCAAGGATTTCCCGCGCGAGGAGCCGCGCCTGATGCGCCGCTGCACCATCGAAGGGCAAGCGATGAACGTTTTAATCTCTCTCCCGCAAGCGGGGGAGGTCGACAAGCGAAGCTGTCGGGAGGGGGCTCTTCGGCTTGCTCGGAGCAAGCCGGCAGATCCCCTCCGCGCTGCCCCTCCCCCGCAAGCGGGGGACGGGATGCGAATGCCGAGAGGTGTTGGATGTCGAAATGTATTCTCCGCGATCGCTCGATACTTTCTGCTCGCCCTCTTCACTGCCGCAAATTTGATTTATACGCTCCGCGCGCCCACGCTGACGATGCCTTCTACAAGAACAAACGCCTCACCATTCTGATCAACTTCGCGGTCGGCGGGCCGACCGATATCGAGGGCCGCCTGTTCGCCAAATATATCGGCCGCCACATCGACGGCCAGCCAACCGTGATCGTGCAGAACATGGACGGCGCCGGCGGCATCGTCGGAGCGAAATATCTCGGCGAGGTGGCGCCGAACGACGGTTCCGTGGTGGGCTATTTCACCGGCACGGCGTTCATGTATGCGCTCGACCCCGCCCGCTTCCGCACCGACTTCAAGAGCTACGAGTTCGTTGCGACCCAGTCCGGCACCACCGTCCATTTCATGCGCACCGATGTGCCGCCCGGCATGAAGGACGCAACCGACATCGCCAAGGCGCAGGGCGTCATCGGCGGCGGGCTCTCGGTCGAGACACCGAAGGATTTGCGCATGCGGCTCGCGCTCGACATGCTCGGCGTGCCGTTCAAATATGTCACCGGCTATCGATCGAGCCCGCCGGCCCGCCTCGCGCTGCAGAAGGGCGAGATCAACATGTTCTCGGAATCGCCGCCGAGTTATCGCAGCGTCGTCGAACCGGGCCTGGTGAAGACCGGATTGGCGATCCCGGTATTCTACGACGCCTATTACAACGGCGGGCCGTTTCACGGGCCATCGCAAATGGAAGGCCTCTCGATCTTGCCGTTCCACGAGCTCTACCGCAAAATCAAAGGCACACTGCCGTCCGGCCAGCTCTGGGACAATTACAGCGCCATCACCGCTGCGGACGGCACGATGCAGCGCATGATCGTGTTCCCGCCGGGCACATCGCAAGCGGCGCGGGCGGCCCTGGCCGCGGCGGTCGTCCGTCTCGGCGAGGACAAGGCGCACGCCGAGGAGGCGATGAA
This sequence comes from uncultured Alphaproteobacteria bacterium, assembly GCA_963730645.1. Taxonomy (GTDB): domain Bacteria; phylum Pseudomonadota; class Alphaproteobacteria; order Rhizobiales; family Xanthobacteraceae; genus BOG-931. Next base: position 117,273 of record CAVSSN010000003.1, read on the forward strand.
AAGTATCGGCTTCGTGCCCGATTGGGAGACCGGTGCCGACACCAGCCAAAGAGCACGCGCCGTGATGTCGATCGATCCTGCGGTGCGCACCTTCCTCGCCGGCTACATCAAGGCTGCGAACAAATAGAACAAGGAGGCGTCTGATGTACTTTTCGCCGGCACGCGTTGCATTGCTCGCGCTCCTCGGCGCAGCGTGGGTTGTCGCAGCTCCGCACGCCGGCGCGCAGACGCCGTTTTACAAGGGCAAGCGGCTCACAGTGCTGGTCAACTATGCCGCCGGCGGGCCGACCGACATCGAGGGCCGGCTGTTCGCCCGACACATCGCCAAACACATCGAGGGCGAGCCCAACATCATCGTCCAGAACATGGACGGCGCCGGCGGCATCGTCGGCACCAGCTATCTCGGCGAAATCGCGCCCAAGGACGGCACCATGATGGGCTATCTCACCGGCGCCGCCTGGGTCTTTGCCAACGAGCCGAAAAAATTTCGCGTCGATTTCCGCAAATACGAGTTCATCGCCTATCAGCCCGGCACCACGGTCTATTACGTGCGCTCCGACGTCGCGCCCGGCATGAAGCAGCCGGGCGACATCCTCAAGGCGCAAGGACTGATCTCAGGCGGGCTTGCGGCCGACAATTCCAAAGACCTGCTCATCCGCCTCACGCTCGACATGCTCGGCGTGCCGTATCGCCACGTCACCGGCTATCGCAGCAACAATACGGCGCGGCTTGCGCTGCAGCAGGGCGAAATCAATTTCTTTGCCGAATCGCCGCCGGGTTATCGCAGCGTGGTGATACCGAGCATGGTGAAAACCGGAGAGGTGGTCCCGCTCTACTACGATCCCGGCTTCAACGGCGAAAGCTTCTACGTGCCGAAGCAAATGGAGGGGCTCGACATCCCGCCGTTCCAGGACTTCTACGAGAAGATCAAGGGCGCAAAGCCCAGCGGCAAGCTGTGGGACATGTATCTCACGAGCCTCTCCATCAACTCCGCGATGCAGCGGCTGCTGGTGCTGCCGCCCGGCGCTCCGCAAGCGGCCGTCGATACATTGCGCGCCGCGGTGCTTCGCCTCAACAACGACAAGGCGTTCGCCGAGGACGCGCAAAAGGTCGTCGGCTTCGTGCCGGAATATTCCGCCGCACCCGACACCAATCGCCAGGTGAGCAACGCACTCACGGTATCGCCCGAGATGCGGGCCGCCGTCGCCGAATACATCAAGAACGGGCCGAAGAAATAGGGAGGAATGTCATGCCGCGCAAGCTGCTCGCCTTCGCCGCCGCTGCCGTTGCGAATTCTGGCGGCCGGATCGTTCGAAGCCCGCGCCGAGGACCCATTCTACAAGGGCAAGCGGCTCACGCTTCTCATCAACTTCGCGCCCGGCGGGCCGACCGACATCGAAGGCCGGCTGTTTGCGCGCCACATCGTCAAGCATATCGACGGCAATCCGAGCGTCGTGGTGCAGAACAAGGACGGCGCCGGCGGCGTGGTCGGGTCGGTCTATCTCGGCGAGCTTGGGCCGAAGGACGGCACCATGGTCGGCTATCTCACCGGCGCGACGTGGAATTATGTCGTCGACCCGAAAGTGTTCCGGGTCGATTTCCGGACCTATCAGTTCATCGGCTATCAGCCCGGCAATGCCGTCTATTACGTGCGCGCCGATACGCCGCCCGGCATGCACGACGGGACGGACATCATGAAGGCGCAAGGGCTGGTCGTCGGCGGACTGGGCGCGGACTCGTCCAAGGACCTGCTGCTGCGTCTCACCTTCGACATGCTCGGCCTGCAATATCGCTACATCACCGGCTATCGCAGCAGCAACACTGCGCGGCTCGCCGTGCAGAACGGCGAGATCAACGTGCACTCGGAAACGACGCCGGCGTATTTCAGCATCGTCGAACCCAGCATGGTGAAGACCGGCAAGGTGATCCCGACCTGGTACGACCCCAATTACAACGGCAAGGAGTTCGTGCCCGCCGACGGTGATGGAGCGCACGAAAATTCCGACGTTCCCGGAGTTCTACCAGAAGGTCAAAGGCTCAGCCCCGTCGGGCCAGCTGTTGGAGGCCTACAAGACCAATCTCGCTCGTCGACTCCGACATGCTGCGCACCGATCGCCATGCCGCCCGGCGTGCCGCAGGCCGCGGTCGATGCCATGCGCAAGGCGGTCGCGGCCCTCAACGACGACAAGGAATATGCGGCGGACGCCATGAAGACGATCCAGTTCGTTCCGCACTATATGGTCAATCCGAACCTCAACGACGAGGTCGGCAAGGCGCTGTCAATCACGCCGGAGATGCGGACCTTCATCACCAGCTACATGAAGAAGGTCGCGAAGTGAAAATACTCGTCGGCGCTGTCCTCGGACTATTCGCGGCACACCTGCTCTCGCCCGCGCTCGCGGATGAGCCCTACTACAAGGGCAAACGCATCAATGTCGTCATCAACTTTGCCGCGGGCGGGCCGACGGATATCGAAGGCCGCATCTTCACCAGGCATCTCGCCAGGCACATCGCCGGCCAGCCCGGCATCATCGTGCAGAACATGGACGGCGCCGGCGGCATGATCGGCGCCAATTACGTCGGCGAGATTGCGCCCAAGGACGGCACGGTGATGGGCTACTTCACCGGCGCGGCGTGGCGTGAAGTCATGACGCCGGAGAAATTCCGCGTGCCCTTCAAATCGTTTGAATTCCTCGCCTATCAGCCGGGCGTGAGCATCGCCTTCGCCCGCACCGACATCCCGCCCGGCGTCAAGGTTCCGGCCGACATCGGCAAGGCGCAGGGCATCGTCGCCGGAGGGCTCGGGCCGGAGAATTCCAAGGATCTGATGATCCGCCTCGGCCTCGACATGCTCGGCGTGAAATACGGCTACGTCACCAGCTATCGCGGCAGCCCGGCCGCGCGGCTCGCGCTGCAGCAAAGCGAGATCAACTTGTTCAGCGAGTCGCCGCCGAGCTACCGCGCGCAGGTCGTGCCTACTTTGGTGAATACCGGCGTCGCCATCCCGATCTGGTACGATCCGATCTATGACGGCGAGACGTTCAGTTCCTCGCGCCAGATCGAAGGGCTTGCGATCCCCTCGCTCCCGGATCTCTACAAGCAGGTCAAGGGTACGTCGCCTTCGGGCCAGCTCTGGGACATCTATCGCACCGTCCTCCTCGTTCACGGCGCAATGCAACGGCTGATCGTGCTGCCGCCCGGCGTGCCGCAAGCCGCCGTTGACGCGCTGCGCACCGCGGTGGCGGAACTCAACGACGACAAGGCCTACCAGGACGAAGCGGTGCGAACGATCGGGTACGTTCCGGAATGGATTTCCGGACCGCAGACCAACGAACGCGTGCGCAAGGCGCTCTCCGCGCCGCCGGAAATGCGCTCGCTCCTCAACGACTACATCCAGCAACGCAAGAAGTGAGCGCAAATGGCGAACTACAAACTGGTCACCTACGAATCCGCGCAAGGTCCGCGCGCCGGTGTCGTCATCGGCGACAAGGTGTTCGATGTCGCGAAACTCACCGGGCATGCGGCTTATGCGACCATGCTCGACGTGCTCGCCGACTGGCCGGCCGCGACAGGCCGCCTCGCCGCGGCGTCGACGCAGACCGACCGGTTCGAGAGCCAGCCGCTCGATCGCACCAAACTGCTGGCGCCGGTGCTGTGGCCGGCGGCGATCTTCTGCGCCGGCGCCAATTTTACCGACCACATGATGGAAATGGCCAAGGTGCAGAACATTGCGCCCGAGCCCGATCCGCACACGCTCGGGCTCAATCCGTGGCATTTCATCAAGGCGTCGCGCTCGATCGCGCATCCCGGCGCCACCGTGAAGCTGCCGCCCTATTCCAAGATGGTGGACTGGGAGGCCGAGCTTGTCGCCGTCATCGGGCGACCCGCCAAGGACGTGCCGCTCGAGCGCGCGCTCGACTACGTCGCCGGCTACACCATCGCCAACGACCTTTCGGCGCGCGACCTGACCAAGCGCCCCGGCGTGCCCGACGGCTCGCCGTTCAAATACGACTGGGTCGGGCAGAAAAATTTCGACAGCGCCTGCCCGGTCGGGCCCTGGATCGTGCCGGCGGAGAATATTCCGGACCCGCAGAACATTTCGATCAAGTTGTGGGTCAATGACGTGATCAAGCAGGATTCCCACACCAGCAAGATGATCTTCACACTCGCCGAGCAGCTTTCGCACCTGTCCGTCGCGCATCACGCTCAATCCCGGCGACCTGATCCTGACCGGCACGCCCTCGGGCGTCGGCCTCGCGCGCAAGGAATTTTTGAAGGCCGGCGATGTTGTGAAGATCACGATCGAGGGAATTGGAACACTGACGAATACGTGTGCGTAGATGCACAAATGACAAAACGAAAAAAGGCAGTAAGCAAATCGCCTGCGCCAAGCGAAGCGTCGGCAACGGGATTCGACGCCCAGATCGTCTCCAGCAACCTGTCGCTGCACCAGCTGTTTCAGCAGCAGGCGGCCCAGATGCTCGACCGCGCCGATATCAGCGAAGAGCAGAGGCAGAGCATCCTCGTCGCCATGAGCTGCCCGTGCTGCGGCGCGGGCGGGATGTCGTTCACCGCAAAGCTCAAGCGATAGGTTCGTCAGTTACTTGGAATTCTTTCCGCGGCCACGCTTCACGCCGCCCGCTGCGGCGTTTTGAATCGCGAACTCCGCGGGCTTGTGGCCCTTTGCCACCAGCGCCTTGAGCCACCGCGGCATGATCCCGCGGCCGGCCCAGGTTTCCTGACGGTTCTTTGGATTGCGATATTTCGGTGCGAGCCTTCGGCCCTTCAGCGCATGGGGCCGCCGTGCTCCGGCCGGTCCCCGCTTGCCAACTGCTCGCCGCGTGAACCCCTCGATTTGCGAAAGCTTTTCTTCAAGTTGTTTCTTGACCGCTATGGCGCGGTTCGCGATCAGCGATTCAACTTCTTCCTTTAGGGCAATCAGTTCGTCAAATGACATGGATCGAAGCTGCTTCATTATTTGCTCCCGAATAGACAAACCACTAAATATCCGCTCACGTAAAACTGGCAACGCACAGTTGCGAGAAAATCGAGCGTGTGCAACCGTCCTAAATGGTCGTGGTTTAATTTTCAACGACGGGGTTAGTTCCTCATCCGCCTATATAAATCAGTTGCAAACGGTTACGCCGGGTGTGTTTGTCGGGATGTAACATCGGTATTAACTTGCCGCATTTGTGATCGCATGCGGCTTGTCCCGGCATGGTCGATTTCGAACGTCTCCGGATCGATCACGACGCCATAGAACTCCGCCGCCGCAGCAACCGAGACGTAGCCCTGCCGCACGTCTTCCTGCACGTCGGCGACCGGCCGCTCCAGCGGCGAGCCGTAGCCGCCGCCGCCGCCGGAACGCAGGCGGAAGGCGTCGCCGGTTTTCAGCATCGCGACCAGAACCTTGGCGTTGGGAAAATCCGTTTTCCAATTGCCGCCGAGCCGCAGCGACACCTCGTTGCCGGTCGCATCGCTGCCGCCTTCGAGGCCCCACGGCTTGCAATGCGCGCGCTCGACCTGGGTGTTGAACGTCATCGGCACGCGCGCGCGCACCACGCGCTCGACGCCGAGCCCGCCGCGGTGGCGGCCGGCGCCGCCGGAATTCGGCACCAGCGCGTAGCGCTCGACCACGATCGGAAATTTCACCTCGGACTGCTCGCTCGGGCTGTTGTGGGTGTCGCCGTCGTTGATGCACACCGTGCCGGACACGCCGTCCTCGCTCTGCTTCGCGCCCCAGCCGCCGCCGAGCGGGCCGAAATTGGCGAGGAAAAACTCCGAGGTCTTGGTGTTGATGCCGTGCAGCGCGGCGATCAGCAGGTCGGCGTGATGGCCGGCGATGGCGCGCTCGGGGATCACCGGCGCCAGCGCCTTGAAGACGGTGTCGACGATCGTCATCGGATAGGTCATCCACCAGCGCATCGGCGCCGGCCGCACCGCGCTGATGATGCGGCCCGGCGGCACGATCGCCTTGAGGCTGCGGAACGAGCCGTCGTTGATCGGATAGTCGGTCGGCGAGGTCAGGCACTTGTAGGCGACCTGCGAGCAGGCATAGCCGGTGGTGATGCCGGAATTGTAGAAGCCGCGCACCTGGCGTCGAGACCTCGGAGAGATCGACCGTCATCTCCTCGCCCTTGACGATGACGCGCACGCGGATCGGCACCTTCTTGCCGACATCGATGCCGTCGTCGTCCATGTAGGACTCGGCCTCGTAGACGCCGTCCGGGATGCTGCGCGTGCGCGCGCGCGCCATCGCCTCGGAGTGATCCATGATCGCCTTGATGGCGCCGAGCACCTGTTCGCGGCCGTAGCGCTCGACAAGCTGCAGAAAGCGCCGCTCGCCGGTCTTCACCGCCGTGATCTGCGCGCGCAGGTCGCCCATGGCGCGGCTCGGCAGCCGCATGTTCTGTTTGATGACGTCGACCAGCGTGTCGTTGACGACGCCGCGGTCGTGCAGTTTGAGGATCGGGATCTGCAGGCCTTCCGAATAAATGTCGGTGCGTCATGCCGCCGAGCGTGCCGCCGATGTCGAGCCAGTGCGCCATGCAGCAGGAGAAGCCGACCAGCACATTCTTCTGGAAGATCGGCAGCGTCAGCGTGACGTGATTGAGGTGGCTGCCGGTGAGATAGGAATCGTTGGTGACGTAGATGTCGCCGGGATGAATGTTGTTCTTGCCGAAGTGTTTGATTTTCGCCTTCACGGTCTCCGACATGCCGCGGATGAACATCGGCAGGCCGATGCCGATCGAAATCGTCTCGCCCTCGGTGGTGAACAGGCCGGTGGTGAAGTCGAGCGCCTCGTAGATGATGATGTTGTAGGCGGTGCGCATGAGGTTGGTTTTCATTTCCTCGGTCACCGCGATGACGCCGTTGCGCACGATCTCGGTGATGACCGGATCGATTTTGGTTTTGCGCGGGCGCTTGTTTCTCACCTTCGCTTTCTGTTCCCCTGCCGAACTCTCCATTCGGTCGGCCGCGAGGCTCTGGCTACTCGGCCATGACTGTCACCGCTCTCCCCACCGCGATCACCAGATTGCCGAATTGATCCACATCGAGCACGTCGCCGGGCATCAGCACCGTGGTCGAGGCATATTCCTCGATCAGCGCCGGGCCTTTGATACGGTTGCCAGCGAGCAATTCCGCGCGCCGCCAGGTCGGCGCGGCAACAAAGCGTCCGCCGAATGAGACCTGCCGCTTGCCGCTGAACGCTGCCTTGGGCGGCGCTTTCTGGCCGCGCTTGATCTTTTGCTGCGGCGGCTTGCGCATCAGGCCCGTCACCGTGCTGCGCAGGCTGACGATCTCGGCGCGCTCGTCAGGCGCGCAAGTGCCGTAGCGGCGCTCGTGCATCTCGTCGAAGTGCCGCTTGATCGCCTTGCGGTCGGCGCGCGCGAACACCTGCATCGGCAGATCGACGGTGACGGCGTGCTCCTGCCCGACATAGCGCATATCGGCGGCGCGCTTGATCTCGATCTTGGTCGGCTTCACCGACGTGCCGGCGATGGCGTCGCGGCCCTGCTTCTCCAGTTCGCGATAGACGCGCTCGATGTCTTTGAACGGCGCGTCGTCGAGCGGCGTGAACCAGGTGCGCACGAAATCATAGCGCAGGTCGGAGAACAGCATGCCGAACGCCGAAAACACGCCGGGCGCTGACGGCACGATCACCTTGCGCATGCCGATCTCGCGCGCGACCTGCACCGCGTGCAGCGGCCCGGCGCCGCCATAGGCGAACAGCACGAAATCGCCCGCGTCGAAGCCACGCTCGGTGGTTACGCCCTTCACCGCGTAGGACATCGCGGTCGCGGCGATGCGCAGGATGCCGTCGGCGGCCTCGACCGCGCGTCATGCCGAGCGGACCGGCGATTTTTTCCTTGAGCGCGCGTTCCGCCGCGGCGACGTCGAGCTTCATCTCGCCGCCGAGGAAGCGATCAGCGCCGAGCCGGCCGAGCACGAGATTGGCGTCGGTCACGGTCGGCTCGTCGCCGCCGAGGCCGTAGCAGGCGGGCCCAGGCGAAGCGCCCGCGCTCTGCGGCCCGACGCGCAGTCCGCCTTCGTCGACGCGCGCAATCGAGCCGCCGCCGGTGCCGACCTCGAAAATGTCCATCATGGCGATCTGCACCGGCAGCGCCTTCTCGTAGCCGCCGATCAGCGCAGCGCCTGTCGTCAGTGCCTCGCCGTTGTAGATGACGCCGGCCTTCGCGGTGGTGCCGCCCATGTCGAACGCGATGGCGTTGTCGATGCCGAGCGTGTGGCACAGCGCCTGCGTGCCGATCACGCCCGCGGCCGGCCCGGATTCCAGCATGCGCACGCAATGGTGTTGCGCCTGCTCGGCCTCGTAGAGCCCGCCGGTCGATTGCACCACCAGGAACGAGCCGGAGAAACCGGCCGCGCGCATGTGCGCATCGATCTCGCCGATGTAGCGGCGGACTTTCGGACCGATATAGGAATTGGCGACAACGGTGGAGCAGCGCTCGAACTCGCGATATTCCTGCGACAGCTCGTGCGAGGCAGAGACGAACAGGTTCGGATGGTTCTTTTCCAGAATCGCCTTGGCGCGCCGCTCATGATCGGCATTGGCGTAGCAATTGAGGAACAGGATCGCCGCCGCCTCGATGCCGAGTTTTTCAAGGTTCGCGCCGAGCGCAGCGATCTCGCTCTCGTCGAGCGGCGTGTCGATCTCGCCGTCGGCAAGCAGCCGCTCCTTGACCTCGAAGCGCAGCGCGCGCTCGACCAGCGGCACGTGTTTCTGGAAGAACAGGTTGTAGGCGTCGGGCCGGTTGATGCGGCCGATCTCGTAGATGTCGCGAAAACCTTCGGTGATCAACAGCGCGGTCTTGGCGCCGGTGCGCTCCAGGATGGTGTTGATGGCGATGGTCGAGCCGTGCAGGAACAGGCCCGCCGAGCGGTAGTCGCTGCCGGCCTTCTCCACGCCGGTGCTGATGCCCTCGACCAGATGCGCCGGTGTCGACAGTGTCTTGCCGAACGAGAGCGTGCCGGTTTTGTCGTCGAACACCGCGATGTCGGTGAAGGTGCCGCCGATGTCGGCCGCAAGCCGGAGGCCGCCGTTGGCTTTCGAACGTTTAGGCAATCGCATTTGTTGCTCGGGAGAGACCAAGGCGGGAAGCGTCAGCGCGGGCCGACAATGCCCACCCGGCGCGCAATCGTCCAGTAGAGGAATAGAATCGGAACCATAACGGCAAGCATGATCAATGCCGCGGCCGATGCCTTTCCGTAAGCCGACGACTGCACATAGCTCCAGACCAGCACCGAGAACGTGAGGTTCGAACCGGACGACAGCACGACCGGCAAAGTCAGTTCGCGATAGGTCAGCAGCGCGATCCAGATCCAGGCGTAGAGCAGGCTCGGCGCCAGCAGCGGCGCCAGCACGCCGCGCAGCACGTGGGAGGTGCTGGCGCCGCTCATCAGCGCCGCCTCGTCAAGCTCGTGATGAATCTGGATCAACGCGCTGTTGGTCATGCGCGTGCCGTAGCTCAGCCGCGCGATGACGTAGACGATGACGAGAATCCAGATCGAGCCGTAGATCGGGATGATGCGGCCAAGCACGAACAACGCGAGCAAGCAGCGCCGCGATGCTGAAGACGATGGGCGGTATGGTCACCGGCAGGAAGGCGAAGAAATCGAACACGCCGCGCCCGCGAATGCGCGAGCGCAGCACCACCCAGGACAGTGCGACGCTCAACCCCAGCGTCAATGTCGGAACGACCACCATGAGCATCGCCGTGTTGACCATGCCGGTGATCAGGAGATCGTGCGGGATAGTGCGGAAATTGCCGAACGAAAGCTGCGCGAACGCGTCCGCCGACGGCTGCTGCAGGAACGGTAGACCCGAGACCCAGCACAGCATCAGGATCGGCATCACCTGGCTCACCAGGAAAAACGCAGCGACGAACGCGATTGCCAGCCCCTTGGCGCGGCCGAGCGGGAAAATTCGCGGCCGGTAGGCCTTGCCGGTCACCACCGCGTAGCGCGGCGCCTGACGCTGCACCGCGCGGTAGCACGCGCTCAACAGCACCGCGAGCGCCACCATGATGACGCTGAGCGTGGCGACGGAGCCGTATTCGGGCGGACCTTCGGTTGGCGTGAGCTGGCGGAACACGTAGGTCGAGAACGTATAGATGCGATTGGTGAGGCCGAGCACAGCCGGCACGTCGAACGTCGCGAAGCACACGGCGGCGGTGTAGATCGCGGCGCTCAGAAGTCCGGGCCACAGCACGCGCAACGTGATGCGGTAGACCGCCTGCCAGGTCTCCGCACCGCTCGTGGCCGCCGCCTCCTCCAGCGCCGGGTCCATCGCGCGCAGCACGACCGCGATCATGATGAAAGTGAGCGGCGTGAGGCTGAAGCCTTCAACGATGCCCATGCCGGCAATGCTGGCGATGTTGAACGGTGCGCTGGCAAGGCCGAACAGACCGATCAGCGCCTGATTGATCATGCCGATGCGCGGATGCAGCAGGAACACCCATCCGAGCGCCACGGCAAAGCCGGGAATCAGCAGCGCGACCGTCATCAGCGTGAAGACGAGGCGCTTGCCCGGAAAATCCGTGCGCTCGACCAGCCACGCCATCGGCAAAGCGAGCGCGAACGACACCGCAAGCGTCACGAGGAGAAACAGCAGCGTGTTCCACAGCACCTCGTAAGTAAAGGCATCGAGGAAAGTGTCAACGTAGTGCTGCAGCGTGTAGCCGAGATGCGGATCGCCCGGCGTGCCGTCGGTGAAGCTGAGCCAGAGGATGGTGGCGAGCAGAATGAGAATTGCGAGGCACGCGAGCAGCCGCGAGGGCGATCATGATGGCGCGCGCGAGGTCGATTGTGGGGCGCACGGCGAATGCGTTCCGCTCTGAACGCTGTCATGACCGCTAGGCTCGTCACTCCTGTCGCGTCGACTGCGCAAGCGATCGCCCTCTCCGCGAAGGGGGATGATCCGGTAAGGATCGACGTCTGGTTCTGACTGCGAGCCGCGGCGACTCCTCGATGCCCGCCTTCGCGGGCATGACAGGAAGATGAGCAGGAGGAACCTCACCGCCGGATGATCTTGGTCAGCGCCAGATGATCCTTCTCGATGCCCTGGTTGGTCTTCCACCAATCGATGGTGACATCGGTGAACTTCACGCCCTTGCCTTGCAGCTCTTTCACCTTCGCCCCGGCATGCGAGTTGGCGTAGTCGTCGAGATCCTGACCGTAGAGGTCCCACACCACATTCTCCTGCCCTTCCGCCGAGGAAATGTAGAGCGTGTAGAGGATCGCGGCATTGGGATGCGTCGTGTGCGCCGGGATCGTCATGTAGGCGTAGCGGCGCTGCGCCGCGTCACTGACGATGTGGGTGTCGAGGATACCCTTGCCGCGATAGCGATGCCGGTTCTGCGAGCCGCCGGAGCAGTCGAGCACCAGCGCCGGCGTCTCACCGGAGGCGATGCGATCTTCGGCCTCGCAGCCAATGACGCCGGCGATCTGGCCGGACATCTTGCGGATGAAATCGTCGGTCTTCTGCGGGCCCCAGTTCGGATCGGCGAGCAGCACGTCGAAGCCGGCGAGGAACGGCGTGGTGACGAACTTGCCCTTGTATTCGGGCTTGAGCACGTCTTCGAGCTTGCCGATCTGCGGCACCCAGGTGGCGACCTTCACGTTGTAGTTGATGCCGGGCAGGAACGTCATGAAGCGCAGCGCGCGGCCGTCGCCTTCGACCAGCTCGGGACGAATGCGCGACGGCATCAGCTTCACCCAGTCCACTTTCTCGAACAGCCCGCGGTCGAGATAGGGCGTGATCTGGACCGGCGTGCCGACATAGACATCGCCAGAGGACAGGCTGGCCGGCCTGCTTCTCCTGATAGAGCGCGGCGGCGAGCGGCGCGAACGCCGGGCCCGGCACCCACTGGACGTCGAGATCGACGCCGAACATCTTCTTGATGCCCTCCTGCGCAACCTTGGCGCCGTCCGATGCGCCGTTGACGCTGGTGGTCGAGCGCAGCAGCAGCTTGCCCTCCTTCTTGGCGCCGTCGATGATTTTCGCGAGCTCGGGGCTCACGTTTGCCGGCTGCGCATGCGCGGTGCCGAGACCGAACGCAATCGCGACGAGCGCCGAGAATTGTCGTCCTGTAGGTCATCTTATCCTCCCCACGCGGCTCGCTCTGGAGCGTTCTTGCTTGCCGGGCAAAATATCATGCCGGCGCGGCCGCGGCACGCGGCGATTCGTCCTGCGCGGGCGGCGTCGTCACCGCCAGGGGTCGACGCTGCAATGGATGGCGCCGGGCTTCGCCCTCGCCGCCGACCGTGCGCAACGCCGTATCGACTTCGCTGAGCGGGAACACGTGCGTACACATGTCTTCCACCGGATATTTTCCCGATGCAATGATCTGCATGCCAAGCTCGACCGCCTGATAGCTGTGCCCGCGCACGCCCTTGAGCGTCAGGCAGCGCATGAACAGCACGTCGGTGTTGAACTCCCGAAGGCCTTGGGTCTTGCGGCCGCCGAGAACGATGCGTCCGCCCTTGCGCGCAATCGCAATGGCCATGAGCACGCTCATGGCGGTGCCCGACGCGCAATCGAGCACCAGGTCTGCCATGGCGCCGCCGGTGATGCGCGAAACGGCTTCCGGCAGATCCTGCTGCTCGATGTCGATCACGTGATCGGCGCCGAGCTTTTTCGCCAAAGCAAGCCGCCGCGCGTCGGCGGACAAACCACTGACGATGATGCAGCCCGCTCCCGCCTCCTTCGCGGCGAGCACGCAGGCGAGGCCTTGCTGGCCCGGGCCCTGGATCACCACCACTTCGCCGAGCTTGAGGCCGCCCTGCAGGTAAACCCACTCGACGCCGTTGCCGAGCGGCAGCGCGAGCGTCGCGAGCTTGCCGGGCATGTTCGCCGGCACGCGATGGAATACCGAATTCGGATGCAGATATTTGTATTCGGCATAGCCGCCCCACAGCCCCGGCGCCGTGGCGATAGGCGTCGAGCCGTACCGCACCGTGCCCTTGCGATTGAGCGTGTCGGTTTCGTCGCACAGCCGGAAGTCGCCGGTGCGGCAGTAGGCGCAATGGCCGCACGGCAGATATTCTTCGAGCGCGACGCGGTCGCCTTCCTTGACGCCGAAGCGGGCGCCGGCATCGGCGCCGAGCCGCTCGATCGTGCCGACGGTCTCGTGGCCGAGGATCAACGGGCCCTTGCTCTTGGGATAGCTCAGATAATACGGCCAGTCGCTGCCGCAGACGCCGGTGAGCTCGACCTTGAGCAGCCCGCCGTCCGAAGGAATCTCCGGCGACGGCAACTCGCGCACCTCGGTGCGCCGCACGTCATATGAAACTGCTGCCCGAACGCTCATCAATATTTCCCGCACACGTTGACGGCATGACCCTAACATCTTTCGCGCGCTTGTGCCGCGCCGCGCTTCCCTTGACGAACGCGCGCGGAACGCGATTAACATGGATCGGTCCGCTCGGTATTGCGTCATTGGCATCACGTAGAACGACAGCGGCAGGGAGGATCCCATGAAACGTCTCGCAGCCTTCGCCGGCGCGCTCGCATTTGCATGTGTCGCGGCCGGCAGCGCCGCGGCGGAAACAGTCCGCATCGCCTTCCCGGCCGACAGCGTGGACTTCTCTCCAGCCTACGTCGCCGAGAAGATCGGCCTGTTCAAGAAGGCAAACCTCGACGTCAAGCTGACGGTGTTCCGCGGCGGCGCCGCGGTGCAGGAGGCGATGAGCGCCGGCGCCGCGGATCTCATGAGCTATTTCGGCCCCGCGGTGGCGCTCGCGGTGAGCAAGGGCGCGAAGGAAAAATTCGTCATGACGGTGCTGCCCGGCGCGGCGGGCTGGAATTGCATCGTCAAGGCGGATTCGCCGATCAAGACGGTGAAGGACCTCGACGGCAAGAAGGTCGGCGTCAGCAGCAGGGCGTCGACATCCGACATGTCGGCGCTGTGGATGGCCGAGCGTGAAGGCATCCATGTCCAACTGGTGCCGCTCGGCGCCGGACTTGCCCCGGGCCTGCGCACCGGACAAGTCGACGCGCTGGTGTTTTCGGCGCTCACGACGCAGCGTGAAATCCTGTCGGGCCATGCGCGGCTTCTCCTCGACGTCGGCAAGGAAATGCCGCCGACCATGGCCAACGGCTACGTCGCCACGCAGGAGATGATGGACAAGCGCCCGGCCGAATTGCGCGCGACGCTCGCTGCGCTGCTGGAAGCCGCCGACTACATGCGCGCGAACAAGCAATGGACGCTGGATTTCCTCAAAGGCTTCGCCAAGTCCGATGACACGACGCTCATCGAAGTTCTGTACAAACAACTGGTGGACAATATTTCGCCCGACGGTCACATCGACGCCAAATGGATCGAAACCGGATTGAAGCTCGCCGCGCCTGCGTGGGACGTGCCGGAACTTGCCAAGATGAACGTCGAGACGCTCTACACCAACGAATTTTTGCCGAAGCAAGAAATAACGCGCGGCGACACGGCGCATCCGGCCGGCCATGTCCAGAACGCAAACATGGACCGTCCATGCCGGTCGCTTCCTGACGATTGCGGTCGTCGCACTGGCGTGGGAGGCCGCGGGACGATCGGGTTGGGTCGATCCCGATCTGCTGCCGCCGTTGTCCAAGGTGCTCGCCGTGCTGTGGCGGCTCCTGCATGACGCGGATTTCATCACCGACATTCGCGTCACCGCGCTCGAATGCCTTATGGCCTTCGTCATTGTCACGCCTCTCGCGCTCGGCTTCGGCTTTCTGGTTGGCGAGAGCCAGCGGCTTGAGCGCACGCTCGGCGCGCCGTTGCAGATGCTGTTGACGGTGCCGAAATCGGTGTTCCTGCCGGTGTTCGTGCTCATGCTGGGCATCGGCTTCGCGCAGAAGGTCGTGTTCGCGATCGTGCTGACCTTCTTCATCGTGGTGCCGACCGGCATCGCGGCCGTGCATTCGGTGCCGCGCGGCCTCGTCACCGCGGCGCGCGCCTTCGGCGCGACGCGCGGCCAGCTCTACACCAGCATTTACGTGCCGGCGATGGCGCCGCTGGTGCTGGGCGGCGTGCGGCTTGCCCTCATCTTCACCGTGCACGGCGTTATTTTCGCCGAAATGTATGGCGCCGAGAACGGCATCGGCCGCGACATTCTGCTGTGGGGCGAACAGTTCCACATGGATTACCTGTTCGCCGCCGTGCTGCTCGTTGTCGTCTTCACCATCGTGCTCAACGAGTTGATGCAATTGTGCGAAGGCCTGAGCCGTTCGCGCTTTCACGCCGGGGCCTCGTGATGGCGGCCTCCGATCAATCCACGGAAGTCGTCGCCGCGCGCGCCGTATTGAAATCATTCGGCGCGGGCGCGGCGGCATTCACGGCGCTCGATCATGTCTCGCTGTCGGTGCGCGAGGGTCAATTCATCTCGATCGTCGGTCCGAGCGGATGCGGAAAATCGACGCTGCTCCAGATCATCGCTGGCCTGACGGCGGCAACCGGCGGCGATGTGCTGATCGACGGCGAGCGCATTAACGGTCCGCGCCCCGACAAGATCGGCGTCGTGTTCCAGGAGCCGTTGCTGCTGCCGTGGAAGACCGCGGCGGAAAACATCGAATTTCCACTCGCGCTGCGCCACGAGCCGGCGCCGCAGCGGCGCGAGCGCTCGCAGGTTCTGCTCGATCTCGTCGGACTGCGCGATTCCGCCGCAGCTTTATCCGCACCAGCTTTCCGGCGGCATGAAGCAGCGCGTCGCCATCGCGCGCGGCCTCGTGCGCAATCCGCGCATGCTGTTGATGGACGAGCCATTCGCGGCGCTCGACGAGCAGACGCGCACGCGGATGTGGAGCGAGCTGCTGCAAATCTGGGAGCGCAGCCGCTCGACCATCCTGTTCGTAACGCACAGTCTGATCGAAGCGATCTACCTCGCCGACGCCGTGCTGGTCATGGGCACGCGGCCCGGGCGCATCCTCGAACGCATCGAGGTCGACCTGCCGCGCCCTCGCAGCCCCGACATGGTCGGTTCGGAGACGCTCGGCCGGCTGCGCAATCGCATCTGGCATCTCATCGCGGAGCCGATGCCATGAGCACGCGCGCAGCGATCTGGTCGCGGCGGCTGGCGATCGCGATCATCGTCGTTGCGCTGTGGGAATTGCTTTATCGCGCCGGCCTTCTCAATCCGCTGATCTTCGGCGCGCCGAGCCTTGTCGTCGCGGCGGCCGCAAAGGACGGGCATGCCTTTCTCGTCGCGTTCGCCTTCACCGCCTACGAAATCGCCATCGCGACCGCGATCGCGTGGGTGGGCGGCATCGCCTTTGGCGTGATCGCGGGCGCTGGCGCAGTGCGCAGCCGCGTGTTTTCGCCCATACTGTCGGCAGTGATCGCGGTGCCGCTGGTCGTGCTTTATCCGGTCGCCATCGCATGGCTCGGCATCGGCGCCGGCTCGAAGATCGCCTACGCGTCCGCCGCCGGTTTCTTCCCGATCGCGCTGTCGACCTTGCTCGGGCTGCGTTCGATCGATCCGCGCTACGTCGAGATGGCGCGCGCGGTGGGCGCGAACCGCGCGCAAATCCTCGGCCAGGTGGTGGTGCGCCTCGCGTTGCCTGCGATCATTTCCGGGCTGCGTATCGGCACCTCGCTGGTCATCATCAGCGTGGTGCAGGGCGAGATGCTGGCCTCGGACGCCGGGCTCGGCTACCTGATCACGACCAACCGCGCCCTGTTCAACACCGGCCAGGTCTATCTCGGCATTGTCCTTATATTGATAGCAGCCGCGGCATCGAACCTTGTGCTATCCGCGCTCGAACGGCGCTTCGGCCGCGCACGCATGCTTGAACAGGCAGGAGCCTAACCGAAACTTCCACCGCCGTTGACGTTGACGATGTCGCCGGTCATGTAGCGGGCCGCGTCGGAGATAAGAAATTGTGCGACGGCGGCGATATCGTCCGGCTCTCCCATATGGCCGAGCAGCACACGCTCCGCCGACTTTGCGCATCGCGTCCTCGTCATAGTCGGCGGTCATGGCGGTCTTGGTCGCGCCGGGGGCGATGGCGTTGACGCGGATACGCTGCGGCCCAAGCGAACGCGCGAGCGAACGCGTCAGGCCAACGATTGCCGCCTTTGACGAAACATAGGCTGGCCCGCCGCGGCCGTGACCGCCGACTCCCCCGGAGTTGATCGTGCCCGAACTCGTGAGCACGATTGCGCTGCCCGCTGCCATGCGCTCGGCCGCTGCCTGGGCAATCAGGAACGCACCGGTGACGTTGACGGCCATGATGCGGGTGAAGTGCTCGGCCGTGAGCTCTTGCCACGTCAGCGTCGAATGCGCCGCCGCCATGTGGATCAGGCTCGTGAGCGTGCCGAATTTTTCGATGGTCTGGGCAACGACATTGCGGCAGTCGGCGGCATTCGAAACATCGGCATGCACTGCGATGAAATTTGAAGAATGGTTCGCCAGCCGTTCCTCCGGTACCGGCTGGATGTCGGCGCCGCAGACGCGGTGGCCGGCGGCCAGCAGGCCCTGCACGCAGGCAAAGCCGATGCCGCTCGCGGCGCCGGTGACGATGACGGTTTTGGGGCTGTCGCTTGTCATGATGTTTCACACTCCCGGGCATGTCGCCGTGACGCCGCCGTCGACCACGATGGTGGTCGCAGTGATGTAGGCGGATTCGTCCGAGGCGAGGAACAGGCAGGCATAGGCCACGTCCCACGCGGTGCCCATGCGGCGCAGCGGAATCACCGTGTCGCGCGCGGCCGCGTAATCCTCCGCCGATTTGAAGCCCTTGTGCTCGTAGTTCGGCCGGCCGCCGATCTTGCGCCGGATGAACGGCGTGTCGATGTAGCCCGGCAGCACGCAATTGGCGCGGACGCCCTTGTGCGCGTGCTGCAACGCGATGTTTTTCGTGAACTCGTTGAGGCCGCCCTTGGCCGCGGCGTAGACGGCGGTCGGAACGTTGAGATGCCGGATCGAGCCGATCGAGGAAATGTTGACAATCGAGCCGCCGCCCTGCGCCTCCATGATCGGCACGACCGCACGGCACGACAGCATCGCCGAGGTGAGATTGCGCGCCAACGTCGCGTTCCAGTCGGCGACCGTGATGGTCTTCAGGCTGCGGCCGGTGCCCTGGCCGCCGACATTGTTGTGCAGGACGTCGATGCGGCCATAGCGGTCGGCGCACGCCTTGACGAAGGCGCCGACCGCGTCCTCATCGGTCGCATCGCCCGCGCAGGGCGTCGCGTCGCCGCCCGCGCCGCGGATGATGTCGACGGTTTCGTCCGCCGCCTCCTTGCGCGCATCGACGACGAAGACCTTGGCGCCTTCGCGGGCGTAGAGCACGGCCGCAGCCTTGCCGTTGCCCCAGCCGGGACCGATCGAGCCGCCGCCGATCACCAAAGCCACCTTGCCGCTCAGCCGGTTCCGACCGGCCGGCAGGTCTTCCGTGCTTGTCGACCATCACATCCCCCCGATCGACGCGTCACGCGTCGAGCACGACATATTCGTCTTCGACACTGACCGAGAACGTTTCCGCGACATACGGGCCCTCGACGAGTTGCGAACCGGGCGTGACGGCAACGGCGAATTGTCGCGCGCGCACGCGCGTCGGATCGCACCACGACTTGCCGGTGCGCACGTCGAATTCCCACGAGTGCCACGGGCAGCGGATGATCTCGCCCTGCCGCGAGTAGCGGTATTTCCCGGGCTCGGCCGACTCCACCAGGCCGGTCAGCCGGCCGTGGTAGAGGCTGCCGCCCTGATGCGGGCAGCGGTTGGCGAGCGCGAAGAATTCGCCCTTGATGTTGAACACAACGATGCGGCGGCCGTTGAGGTCGACAAGCTTGCGGCTTCCGGCCGGGAAATCGCGCAAGGGAGCGATGACGTGCTTCGCCATGCGCAGCCTAGCTCATCGGCGGCGCGAGCCGGCTGTAGGTCGCGAGCGCATTGTCGAGCCGAATCTTGCGGTGCAGCTTTTCCGGAATGCCGGCCGGCATCGCCTCGTCGCCGTCGAACTGCCAGTGCGGGAAATCGGACGCGTAAAGCAGCATGTCGTCGGATTGCAGATGATCGACGAGGCGCGCGACCTCGACAGGGTCGTCGGGGCCGTCGAACGGCTGGATCGTCAACCGCACATGATCGCGCACGATGTCGCACGGCGAGCGATCGATCCATGGCACCTCGGCGCGCACGCCGCGCCAGAATTTCGACAAACGCCACAGGAACGCCGGCAGCCAGGTGACTCCGGACTCCAGCAACACGACCTTGAGCTTCGGAAATTTCACGAACGCGCCCTCGCAAACGAGGCTGCCAAGCTGCGCCTGGAAGCCCTGCGACTGCGCGGAATAATCCTCGACATACCAGGACGGCCAGCCGAGCGACGTCACCGGATGACGGTAACTCGATCCGGCATGGATGCCGAGCGGCAGCCCGTGGCGCTCGGCAGCCTCGTAGACCGGCCAGTATTGGCGGCGGCCGAGCGGCGCCTCGCCCATCGCCAGCACCAGCACCTGCACAAACCGCCGATCCTTGGCGCAGCGCTCGATCTCGGCCACGGCCAATTCGACATTCTGCATCGGCACCACGATCGAGGCCCGCAACCGCGGCTCGCGATCGAGCCATTCCTTCGCCACCCAGTCGTTCACCGCCTTGGCGAACGCCGCCGCCATGTCCTCGCTGAACAGGAGTTGCACGCCATAAAGGCAATGGCAGATGGCGATGTCGGCATGCCAGCGATCGAGCACCTGTGCGCGCAGCATGTCGAGCGTGTTCGCGGGCTCGCCGGCCTTGCCGCGAAAATCCGGCCGCGCGGTGAGCGGCGCCTTGGGCGGATAGCTGATCGATTCAAGCGAATTGAGGCCGCGGTCGACGACGCTGTCGCGCCAATACTCGTCGAGGTGCGGCAGCAGCGCCTGCATGTTCGGCACGTTGACGTGAACGTCGCAATCGATCGTGTGCATCGTGGCGGACACGTCCCATCTCCCTCAGGCTTTATAGAGGTGGCGTGGGCCGCGGCCAAGACCGGGAGCCCAGACCAGGAGCCCAGCCGCTAGGACGGCAGCCCTTGTGCGCAAAGTCGGTCACGGGCACGCGCCGGTTGGTGGAACGGTCCACCACAAGCCGCAGCAAGCGGCGCAATTAAGGTTAAGCCGAAGGCGGCGCCGACGGCGAGATCAGACTTGCTAGTGTCGCCGCGCTTCGCCAGCACCTCCGGCCGGATTGCATATGCACGCTACGATTCCAGCGATTGTCGTCGGCGCGAACCTCAATGGTCTCGGCGTTGTCCGGAGCCTGCGGCGCGGCAACGTGCCGGTTTATGTCGTCGATACGTCGCGGCAGCGGCCGGCGATGTGGTCGCACGGGTGCCGCCCGGTCATCGTCGACCAACTGCACGGGCGCGCGCTCATCCACAGCCTGCTCGATCTCGGCCGGCGGATCGGCGAGCGCGCCGTCCTGTTCGTGACGGACGAGCTGTCGGTCCAAACAATTTCGCAATTCCGCGACGAGCTGTCGAATGCGTTCCGGTTTCGGCTGCCCTCGCACGAGATGGTCATCGCCCTGTCGGACAAGGCCGCGTTCCAGCAGATTGCCGAACGCAATGGCTTCCCGGTGCCCCGCTCGGCCACGCTCGCAACGGCGTCGGATCTCGACAAGCTGCGCGACCTCGCCTTCCCGGTCATCATCAAGCCGACCGACACGCGCCGTGTCCATGCCGTGGCAACCGAGCGCCTGCACCGCGCTCGCACGCTGCAAGAGGCCGAAAGCCTTTGTGCACGTGTGCTGCCCGAGGCCGGCGGCCTCATCGTGCAGGAGTGGATTCCCGGACCGGACAGCAGCATCTATTTCACGCTGTTCTATCGCGGCGCCGACGGCATGATCGCGACATTCACCGGCCGCAAGCTTGCGTGCAACCCGCCGGAGATCGGCAATACCGGTATCTGCGTCGCCGCGCCGGACGTGAGCGACATGCTCGAACCGCTCACGTGCGCCTTCGCGGACGTCGTTGGTTTCGAGGGCATGGGCAGCATCGAATTCAAATGGGACAGCGTGCGCAAGCGCTTCATCATGATCGAGCCGACCGTCGGCCGCACCGATTGGCAGGAGGAAATCGCCACCCTGTGCGGGATGAACATCCCGTTCCGCGCCTATCGCCATGAACTCGGCCTGCCGAGGCTCGGCGCCGGGCGTCCGCGCGTCGATGTGGCGTGGCGCGCCAGCGGCGCACAACGCTGGCCGCAAAATCACCCGCGCGGCGACGTGCGTGTTGTCGACGGCTTCTGGCGAACCACCGATCCGGCGCCGGCGATGTTCCATTATGTGTTCGGCGGCGCGTTGCGGCATCTGCGCGAGGTGGCCCGCGAACAGGAAGAACGCAACCTGCCTCAGCCCATCGCGGCCAAGCGGGCGCCGCAGGAATAAGGCGTGCCATGCCGGAGATATTCGTCATTGGCGCGGGCCCTTACGGGATTTCGCTCGCCACGCATCTGCGCGCCAGGCAGGTGCCGTTCGAGATCGTCGGCGAGCCCATGCAAAGCTGGCGCAAGCACATGCCGCCCGGCATGGTGCTCAAGTCGGAGCCGTTCGCGTCGAGCCTGTGGGATCCCGATCGCGTCTTTTCGCTGGAGAAGTTCTGCGAGTTGCGCGGGGCGAGCTACGACGCCATTGGTACGCCGGTCCCGCTGTACAAGTTCCTGAGCTACGCCGACTGGTTCCAGCAGCAGACCAAGCTCGACATACGCAACCGGACCCTCGTCCGGCTCGTGCGCACCGCCGCGGGATTCGACCTGACATTTGCGGATGGTGAGCGCACGGCCGCGCGGCGCGTCGTCCTCGCGACCGGGCACCTGCCCTACCGTTGGGTGCCGCCAGCGCTACGCGACCTGCCCGCAGAACTTGTCTCGCACAGCTCCGACCACTGCGACCTCGGCCGCTTCGCCGGGCGCGATGTCACCATTGTCGGCAGCGGCCAGTCGGGGCTGGAAACCGCCGCAATGCTGCACGAACAGGGTACCACCACCCGCGTACTGGCACGCGCGTCGCAGATCTACTGGAATGGCGCGCCGAAACCTGACCGCTCCTTCCTCAGCCAGGCGCGGTGGCCCGACTTCGGCATCGGAATCGGCTGGCGGGCATGGACCTACGCCGAACGGCCAGCGATTTTTCATCGGCTGCCGGCGCAACTGCGCACTCGGGTCCTCGCAACCAATTGGGGCCCGGCTGGATCGTGGTGGCTAAAGGAACGACTGGCGGACAAAGTCCCGCTGCTCGTCGGCCACAACATCGTCTCGGCGCAGGAACGGAACGGCAGGCTGCGGCTCACTGTGCAGGGCGCGGCCGATATTCAGACATTCGACACCGATCACGTGATCGCGGCGACCGGCTATAAGGTCGATTTGGAACGCCTGCCGTTTCTCGATCAAGCACTACGCGCCGCCATAGCGGTCGAGCATGGCGCGCCGCGGCTCAGCCCGTCGTTCGAATCCTCGGTGCCGGGTCTCTATTTTGTCGGCGCCGCAAGCGCGCAGAGTTTCGGTCCGGTCATGCGCTTCATGTTCGGCGCCAAGCATCCGGCGCGCACGCTGGCGCACCATTTCGCGGCGCAGTCGAAAATTGCGCCTTCAATCACACAGGCGCCCAGCCGCGTGTCCGGAATAGCTGCACAGGTCGATCGGAATTTCTAGGTAAATGCGTCGATCACCTCGAGCCCTGTCGCCCAATTGAGCGTGTGCGGTCCGTATGTAGGCCGTGACAGGCTTAGTCGCGCGCGCGTGGTCTGCGCAAAATTCTCGTGGTCGAGCCAATCGATCGAGCAGAGCGCAAGCGCTCGGCCGTAGTCCTCGCTGCAGTCCTGCGCCGGACGCCATAGCTGCCCGCCCGACGTGTAGACGTGACCGGCCGATCGCGCAGAGCGCGCATCAATCAAAACTGGATTGCGCGGATGGGCGACCCACGGCCCAAAAAGGTCAACGCTGTGAAAAATGCTGAGGGAATCCCAGCTCGAGGATTGGCGCTCCACAATCGATGCAAACATCCACCATTCGCCGTTGTGCATGATCAAGGTCGCATCCGACGCATTGATGTCGGACAGCAACGTCGCTTCATGAACCCAGTGGTCCGGAAACGGATCGGCGCGATACAAATCGACCGTGCGCGAGGCGCAGCTTTCCGGGACCATCCAGATCTGGCCGCCGTGCTCGAAAACAAAGGGATAGGAAAGATGATGCGGCGCTTCCAGCACCGGGCGCGGCGTCGACGGTTGGCCATCGCGCGGCACGGTGGTCACCGAAATGACCGCTTTGCTGGCCGCGTAATCTTGCTGCTCGCAAAAAAGGTAATGCGTGCCGCCAACCTCGATGACAAAAGGATCGGCGTAATTTCGCCGGCCATCGTCAGCGAGGCATTGGAACCCGGATGACGGCAGCGTGTGCGTGCGCGCGATGCGATCTTCCACCGCCCAACGGTATCGGATCGACCACCCCGGCGCCCGCGTGCAGAGTTTCGTCAGCCGCCCAGCCGCTTTGGCTGCCACCGTCGTTGCGGCGAACCGTAGCGTCCGCCACGACAACGCGCACTTTGAAGGATGCCGCA
The DNA here is from genome assembly GCA_963730645.1 of uncultured Alphaproteobacteria bacterium. Classification (GTDB taxonomy): domain Bacteria; phylum Pseudomonadota; class Alphaproteobacteria; order Rhizobiales; family Xanthobacteraceae; genus BOG-931. The sequence goes on from CAVSSN010000003.1 coordinate 140,808, forward strand.
GTTCGGTTGGCACGACCTGCGCATACGGCTCGTCGACGGCTTTCACGCACAGCCGCAACAGCGTCGAGAACATTGAATCGAGCGCACGCGTCAGCACCAGATCGTCTTCGATCGCCGGCAGCGCGCTGCCGAGGCAGAAGCCGGAACTCTCAATCGTCAGGTGCACGCGCCGGCCATCGAGCAGCGCCGCGATCAGCTCGTCCTCGTCGGTCTCTCGGTCATACGTCGGGCGCAGCCATCGGGTGCCTGAATTATCAGGCTGGCCAGCATTGGCAAGATCGAGCACGATGTCAGGCTTGTCATCGCCTTTCGCTGTCGCGGCGAGTGTGCCGAATTCGTGCGTATCAACCAGATCACTGGCATGCTCGCCCGCCAATCCCAGGACGGTGCGTTCGAGCGACAGCAACAGCCGAACGGCGGAGGGTAGCGGCTCGCCGAAAACAAAATCGAGTTCCGGAACGTGGCCGCGGGCAGCCAGCGCTTCGACGAGCCAGAGCTGCCAGCGCCAAAGCCGTCGCAGATTGAGGCGAATGCGCACCCGCAGCCGAACTTCGGCTGTCTGCGTGCGGGGGTGATCAAACGCCTTATTCATGGAACTTCAGCCCCAAGGCACGCAATGTGTCATGGTCGAGCGTCGTGCTGTCGTCGCTCTCGACAATCGCCATGCCTCCGGAATCTTTGACATCCCAGATGGCCCAGCCAAATGATCGGCGCTCGGCTTCGGTACGAACATCGCCGAGCCACGCGACGCGCGAGGCGGTGTCGGCGCCACGATAGGAGCCGTAGGTCCGCACCACGCCGAATTCGCCAAGCAGGATCGACTGCGGCGCAATGCCATTGCGGCGCGCCCAGGCGTCGACCGCATCGAAGTCGCGCACGACATGCGCACGATCGTAGCCTGCGTCGAGATAGGCGAGGACTTTTCGCTTCGTCTCCGACAGCGCCAGCCGCCGCTCGCCGGCGCTCAGATCGGCCAGCAAAATGTTGTCCTCGATGCGCCGCCAGGCTTCCTCGCGCGGGATGGAATTCGATGGATACGGCAGCCCGGGCAGAAAGCGCCAATGTCGCGCGGCAGGCTCCGATGTCTCGACACCCTGATGGGTGAAGTCGTGCGGCTCGTAGTAGTGGAAACTGTAGAGCACCTTGCTGCCGGCAAACGGCGCCGGATCGAGCGCGATCAGGCCGTCGCGGTCGCCGCCGTGTGCGCCGGTGAGCACGATTGTGAGATCGCGCGCGGTGCTGCGGACTGCCTGGTGCAGCGTCTCGAGCATGGCCTGCCAGCGCCGCGTCGTGGACGGATCGTAGCCGTAGGGCGGCTCGTTCATCGGTTCGATGCCGACCTTGGGTGTCCCGAGGCCGGCAAGCACACGCGCCGTCCGGCCGATCATCGCGACGTAGTCGCGGAACAGTGGGTCATCGATGCCTTGCACCAGTTTGATCGGCGCATAGGCCGGCACGTGCTCGTTGGCGTGAAAGTCGACAATCACGGCGAGGCCATGCGCGAGGAACCGTTGCACCGCCACAACGAGTATTCGATCGAGCTCGTCGCGCTGCCGGCCCTTGAATTGCAGGAATGGACCCGGATCGACGGTCAGCCGGATGAAATCAAACCCGGCTTCATAAAGATGATTGATCAACACATCGGGGACGTCGCGCTGCGCGCCCTGGAAAGGCGGCCAGGCGTAGTGGACGCCATCAGCCGTAACTGTGGCCCAGTTGAGCATATTGTGGACGGACGCGCCGCGCCTGAACGGCGCCTCGTCGCGCGTCGCGGCCGCCGCCGGGGCAGCAGCGATCAGCAACGCCAGCAACAGCCAGAGCCATCTCATCATCGGTTGGCTCGTGCTTGGAGGCGAGGCCCGCCGGACAAGGGCGGCGGATCGCGGAACGCGATGACCAACATGAACATCATCACGACCATTGCGGTCTTCGACGAAAGGCCATTGTTTCCGAGTGCGATGACGAGGAACGCAAATGTTGCCAGCACGACGTTGCGCTGGGCACCGGCGGCGAGCACGAAAAACATCCGGCCGAGGAAGAACAGGAACACCAGCGTGCCGATGAGCCCGAACTGGAAGATGAAAATAATCAGCGAGCTCTCGATGAACTCAAGCCCGAAGCGCTCCATCGCCAGCCTGCGCACCGCCTCAATATCGGTGCCGAATAGAATCTCGTTCCAGCTGACAAGTTCGAACAGACGGTAGATGCTGACACGCGCCATCGCGCTTTCATCGAACAATCCGTTCTCGAAGCGATCGGCAAATCCCGCTGCGACCAACCCCGCAATCATCAATGGAACGGCCAGCAGGACGCCGATCACGATCAGGACTTTGAATTGCAGGCGCTGTTGACGCGCGATGGAGGGAAAATCGGCCATCAGCACTATAATTATGGCGACCAGCGCGGCGACGATGGCGGCGAGTCGCGCCCCTGCGGCAAAGGCGCCAATCAACAGAATTGCATTGGCGAAAAATTTGCCGAGCGGCGGCCATCGCGTTTCCATGACAAAGCAGATCGCCACGGCATTGCAGAGGCCGAGCACGAGCGGATGGCCGAGCAGACCAGTGGGCCGGAACGTCAGTTCCTCCGCGGCATACGGCATCAGCCGGTGCCTGGTCGCAAACTCGCCGATTGCAATCAGCGAGCTGATGATCAGAAAGATGAGAATCACATTGCCGACGGATCTGCGCCACGCCGGCGGGAACGCGAACATCAAGGCCCCGGCGACGCACGAGAACACGTAAGTATCGATGAGATAGCCCGCCGATCCGCTGCGGCCCAGCAGCAACATGAGCGCACAGATAGCGGCAATCACCATCGTGAGCGCAATAAAGGCGCGAACGATGCGCAATTCCCACGGCGCGAACTCGATCCGAACCGTCAGCAACACTGCGAACGCCACCACGGCGAAGCCGTAGTTGACGGGATGAATCTTCTCGATGATCGAGCCCTGGTCGGCGGTGTAGTTATCGACCATGTCAACCAGATTCGGATTCAGCAGCAGTCGCATGACCGTCAGCACGACGAACAAGCCGAACAGGAATCGTATCAGGGACGGATTGTTTGCGTCCGCGCGGGATGGGAGAGTGGCGCTGGCTGGCCGCATGGGAGCTTCGCCGTTTACCAAATCACGCGTGGGCCGTCCCAAAATTGACGGTCCGGCAGTTTACCGTGATATCTGCGCAGCTCATCGCAAACATTCGATTAACTTTAAAATCAATGCAATGTCGGACTACACAACTTCGCCAAATGCGGACTGTACATTCTGCCAATGACCCGGCCCATCCGAGTGCTTTGCGTCACGCCCTATGGCGTTGACGGCCGTGGCGGAATTGACCGCCTGTATCGTTATCTACGCGAACTTCACGATACGGATATGCTTGCCGGGATCGAGCTGCGGTATTTCGCAGCGCGCGGTGACGCGCCCGGCCTTCTCTGGATGATCACCTTTCCGTGGCGCGTCGCGCTGTTTTTCGTCCGCATCATGCGCTGGCCACCTGATGTCGTTCACTTTAACTTTGCCTCCGGCGGCAGCGTCTTTCGCAAGTACGTGCTGTTGCGAATTGCCAAGCTGTTCGGTGCGAAGACAATTGTCCATTTCCACGGCCAATTCACCGCGGAGGAAGTGGCCGCTCGATCGCCCGCCGTTCACCACCTGGTCCCACTGTGCCGGCATGCGTCGCGCGTCGTCGTTCTGGGCGAGACCTATCGTCGGGCATTCATCGAACTCGTCGGCGTGCCGCCGCAGAAAATGATGGTTGTTCCTAACGGAATTCCGGATTTTGCCGCGGACGTCGCACTGCCAAAACCGCGGCGCGCGACGGTCGGCCTCGTCTTCCTTGGCGAAGTCGGCTTGCGCAAAGGCACCGATCTCCTGATTGAAGCTCTCGCGCTGCTCGCGCAGAGAACGCAGGCATGGACATGCACCGTTGCCGGCAATGGCGAGGTTGCGCGTTTCAAATCGATGGCCGGCGAGCTTGGTATCGCAGGAACGGTTCAATTTACCGGCTGGATCGATGCCGAAGAGGTGCATCGCCTGTCCCGTGAGTCCGACATCGTCGTCCTGCCGTCCCGATCGGAATCACTTCCGCTGACACTGCTCGAAGGCGCCTGTGCCGGCGCGGCTCTGGTAGCGACGCCTGTCGGCGAAATTCCCGATGTTGTGCACGACGGCGTCAACGGCGTTCTGATCAGCGCAGACGCTGGCGAGATTGCGGCGGCGCTCGAACGTCTGATCACGCAGCGGGATGTACTCGCTCGCATGCAACTCGAAGTCACGCAAAATATATCGTGAGAAGTTCAGTCTGGACGCGTTCGCCGCCGCATTGCGTGCAACCTATCTTGGGCTGCGCGCAGAAACGGAGACAGAGCGCGAGCGGACTGTTATGCCTCAATTCGCGCTACGTCGCAGGCGAGGCTGAGCTTCTGACCGAACGGGCGATATCAAGCCTCTGGTCGATAAACTTCCGCTTGCCGCGCATCGTCGTCGCGATTCTCTCGACAACCTCGATCTTGACGTCGAGTTCGCCCGCGGCCTTGCGGTTGATGAGATCAATGTAGCTGGTGAGATCAGGCGCGTGCCCGCGAAGCGGCGCCACGCGCAGCACCGCTTCGCCCGCCTTGTCCTGATAGAACTGGAATTCGCGGATGTCGAACATCTCTTCTGAAATCTGCAGCACGCCGCTGAGCGAAATCAGGATTCCACTGCGGCCAACGAAGAATTCGTGCCCGTGCTTGGGCGTAATCTTGCGTACGCCGAGGCGATAGCCATTGTCGAAACGCGGCAGTTCGACGAGTTCGGCCCGGTCGCCGGTCTGATAACGGATCAGCGGCATGCCGCGAAACAGCAGGCCGGTCGAGACGATCCGGCCCATCTGCCCTGGACGCGTGACGACAGCGCCGGAGCCGTCCACCAGCTCGGTATCGCCATACAGCGGATCGAAATCGTAGGTATCCAGTTCAGCTTCACGCTCGCGGGCGAAGGCCACCTTTTCACTCAAGCCGTAGAACGGCACGATTGCGGCGTGGTCGAACGCACGCGCGATGATGTTGCGATAGGCCGCGTAGAACCGTTCTGAAATCGGAAATACGCCGCGGATTTCGCTCATCGGCCCGATGCCGCTGCGCAGCAGGAACGATGCGAACACGGCAAGCGCCGATGGATACCCATGAATGTAACGGATACCGCGCGCGTGAATTTCGTGATGATAGGCGCGCATCACCTTGTCGGTGAGATGGAAGACCGAACAGCGCAATTCAGCGAGGCTTGCATCGTATTCCATATGGCCGCCCGCGTCGCGGAGCTCGACACCGCGCATGACACAACGCGGCTCGCCCGCACGATAGCCGGCGCGCGACCACGCATCATGGACGAACGCGAGCTCGACCGGGCTGCGGTTCCGGTCGAGATAGAATTTCAACGGTTTGCCTGACGTACCGCCGGTCGAGCCCGGATCGAGCCGTGCGGGATCGACGGTACACATTCTCTCCCGATGCTGCATGACGACTGACGATTTCAGGACCGGAATGCGACCCCAGACGTCCTCCTGCACAACCCGTTCGGGCTGGAAGCCGTCACCGAACAGTGCGTGGAACAGGTCGCGATAATAGGGGCTGGATTGGAATGCGGCGCGCACCAGCGACACGCGCGCGGCATCGCGATAGGACGCCACCGCTTGAGGGTCTGCGCGCATCGTAGCGATGCGCTCCCGCCAGGTACGATAGGTGCCGCCATACTTCAGAGACGTGGGCACAAGCTGCATCAACCCGCCAAGCCTGGCGCGCGTCTGTGGTGACAGCTTGGAATAGGTGCCGCGCGCGATGTCGAGGAACTGGGCCATATCGCCTGGCAAATCTTTGTGTGCCGGGAGCAATGCAGTGCGCGATGGCAGGCGCCGCCGCCATCGAAGCCATGCGAACATAGTCGAGCGCAGATCCAGGACACCGGAATTGTGCCGTTAATCCTAAGAATTTGTTCAATCTGTTTACGTTACTTATCGATGGCGCAGCAGCAATGGCGCTCTTGTGCGAGACACGCGCGTGCTCATCGCAGATTCATCGGTCCTGGCATCGAAGCGCGACGTGCGGCCCACGGTCCGCCGGCGCAGGATCGCCGTCTATGTCCCGGCGCTTGTCGGGGGCGGCGCCGAGCGGGTGGCTGCCGTGCTTGCCTCGGGGCTCTTCGCGGCCGGCCACGAGGCCACGCTCATCGTCGATTTTGAGGCGTCGCGAAACAACGACTTCGTGGATCCGAACGTCGAGCGCGTGACGCTAGCCGGTTCGCACGGTACCGATGTCACGCGACTGGCCCGATTCCTGGCAGAGCGGCGCCCGGATATAGCGCTCGCAATTGGCGCGTCGACAAACGTCAAGCTGGTGCTGGCGCATCTTTTGGCGCGGGCAAGATCGCACACACCGACGCAGATCATTCTCTCCTATCACGGCAGTTCCACGATCGGTCGCGGGCTGCTCGGCTGGGCGGCTTATCCGCTGGCGCCGCTGTTGACGCGATACGCCGCCCGCACGGTTTCAGTCTCGGACGCGCTGACAGCTCATCTTGTCAAGGATTGGCATGGTGCGAACGCGCGCATCGCGCGAATTTACAATCCGGTCCCCATCGATCGCGCCAAACCTGCCGTCGATGAAGCCGCACTTATGGCGCGGCCGCCGACCGTGATCGCAGTCGGCCGTCTTTCGGCCGAGAAGGATTTTCCGACCCTCATCAGGGCCATGGCGAATCTTGCCCGCAGCGATGCGCGCCTTCGTTATCTGCGGCGAGGGCCCGGAACGCGAGGCGCTTCAAAGCCTCGCGCAGCGCCTCGGCTTCGCCGATCGTCTGGAGCTTCGCGGCTACGTCGCCGACCCGTGGAGCGCCTATGCCCAAGCCCGCTGCTTTGCGCTGTGCTCGCAGAGCGAAGCATTCGGCAACGTCGTGGTTGAGGCGCTTGCGTCCGGACTTCCAGTTGTCGCGACCGATTGCGGCGGCCCGGCGGAAACCCTCGACGGCGGCAGATTCGGCGCGCTGGTTCCTGTCGGCGACGCGGCGGCGCTCGGCGACGCGATCACGCACGCACTCGATCATCCCGGCGACCCGGCGCCGCGTATTCGAAGGGCGCGCGAGTTCAGCACCGAGCGGATCGTGGCGCGCTATCTTGCGCTGTTCGAAAGCGTGCTGTCGGCGTGTTGATGACGCCGACGCTATCCCAGCGTGGCTTTCGCCGCCGCATTGGCGAGTCGTCCGAGGAGATGGCGCGCCAGCAGGCCGGCAAAAATCACATTGGTGCGCAGGTATCGGCCCGCAAGGCGGTGCGGCTCCTGCATCATGCGGTAGGCCCACTCGAGACCGGCGCGTTGCACCAAAGCCGGTGCGCGCCGCACATGTCCGGCGACGACATCGAACGTGCCGCCGACGCCCATGACGAACGGAACACCGAGTGCATCGCGATGGCGATGCATGAATCGCTCCTTGCGCGGCGTCGGCATGGCAATGAACAGGCAATGTGCATTGCTGGCGCGGATGAGATCGCAGATCTGACCTTCCTGTTCCGCGGAAAAGTAGCCGTGGTGGCTGCCGGCGAGTTCCAGGCTCGGATAGCGGCGAAGCAACTTACGCTTGGCGGCGGACAACACAGCGGGCGTCGCGCCTAACAGGAAGGGCTTCAGCCCGCGCGATGCGCATTGCGCCATCAGACCTTCGAACAGGTCGACGCCGGCGACGCGATGCGGCACCTCGTAGCCAAACAGCCGCAATGCCCAGGCGATGCCCATGCCGTCGATCCCGACGATGTCGCTCGCGCGGATATCGTTTTCGAGCTCGGCGTTGGTGCGCGCGTTGATCAGCTTGGCGACATTAATGGCGACATGCTGGCAGCGCTGTCCGCTCGCCATCGCCATCAGGATACGCTCGACGGTCTCGTCGTGCGACAGGATATCGACCGGGAGACCAAACAATGTGACGCGCATTGCAATGTTCCTTCCGCGCTCACCCTCACCCAATCGCCCGCATGGCTCGTACGTTGTGATCGAGCAATACGAACGCCCAAATCTTGTCGGCAAAATTGGACCGCCCCGACATGTGCCAATCGACGATCCGCTCCATCGCACCCGGGCGCAGGAAATCGCGCTGCCAGGTTGAACGCATGGTGTCGAACACGAAATCGCGCAGCCGGCCGCGGAACCAGGATGCGATCGGGAGGTCGAAACCGACCTTGCGGCGATAGATGCATTGCCTCGGCACGTAGCGTTCGGCGAGCTTCTTGAGCAGATATTTTTGCACCGAACCGTTGATCAACATTTTCTCATCCAGCGACGCGGCGAAGTCCGCCACGTAGCGCGTGACGAACGGCACGCGCGCCTCGATCGAGGCATGCATGGTGGCGCGATCGGTCAACCCGAGAATGTCGTCGGCGAGGCGCTGGCGCTGGTCGAGCATCACAGCGTCGCGCAGCGTGGCGGCGGATTGCATATCCGGAATTGCATCATTGAATATTTCGGGTGCGAGGTGCGGCTCGAAAATCATGCTCGTGCCGTGGAACGCCGGGGGCCGTGTGATCTGACGCAGGAAATGAACATGACGCGTACGGTGCGGGAAGCGCGCTGCCGCGAGGTCAGCCAGGAAAGGCACATAACGGCCGACGACATTGAGCCGGCGGGCCATTTCGAAGCGGAAATACTGATTGTAGCCGCCAAAAAATTCGTCGGAGCCTTCGCCCGTGATCATGACCTTGAAACCACAGTCGCGCGCGAACTGCGAAACCAGGTACACCATCGCGGCAGATGGATCGGCCACCGGATCGTCGACAGTCGCCGGCCAGGTCTGCACCAGCTCAAGGAAGTCGCGATCGTCGCAATATTTCACGTAATGCCGCAGGCCGTAGCGGCGCGCGAGCGCCTGCGAATACGGACTCTCGTCGAATTTCGGATCGCGAAAGCCAATGGAGAACGCTGCGAGGTTGGGTACGTGTTTCGCGGCAATCGCCGTGACAAGGCTGGAATCCACGCCGCCGCTGAGTTGCGTCGCCACCGGCACGTCGGAGACGAGGTGCCGACGCACGGCAAGCTGCATGGTTTCGTCGAGTTCCTCGAGCAACTCGGCCTCGCTGCGTCGACGCGGCGTGATGGTACGCGGCACGTGCCACGGCTTGATCGTGAGCGTAAAGGTCGTCAGATCGAATTCCGCGCAGGTGCCCGGCGGCAGCTCATGCAAATCGGCAAACATCGTGTTCGCGCCGCGCGCGCCGCGCAGCATGTAGTATTCGATCAGCGCGGTGCGGTTGATGTCCTTGCGCGAGAACATCATCAGGGGATGCATGGTCGACGCGAACGCAAAGCGTTCCGCATCGTGCAGATAATACAGCGGCTTGATGCCGAAATAGTCACGCCCGAGGATGATCTTGCCGCGCCGCTTGTCGAGATAGGCGAAGGCGAACATGCCGTCGAGCTTGTCAAGGAACTTCGCGCCTTCGGCGGCAACGCCGCGCATCAGCACCTCGGTGTCGGAATGGGTGCGGTAGGCGACCGCGGGATCGCGCAATTCCGCGAAATTGTAGATTTCACCGTTGACGATGATGACGCCGTCGTCGTCTTCCATCGGCTGCGCGCCGCCGGCGACATCGATGATCGACAGCCGCGTGTGGACGAAATCGACCGCGCCTTTGTTCCAGGTCTTTGCGTCGTCGGGGCCGCGCTTGGCCAGATGCTTGAGCGCGAGCGTCGCGAAGCGCTGGCTCACAATGGGAGAGCGCTGGCGCTGAACGAGGCCGGCGATGCCACACATACTCCCGGTCCTTACTTCCAGCTCCTACGCCGCATCGTCCAGTCCAGCGAGCAGCCCGACCGTGTCGACAACGACCTTCGACGCCACAGCGCCGCGATCGAGCGAACGGAATTTGTTGTGTGCCACCAGAATGCCGATGACGTCGGCGCGCTTGACGGCGGTCGCGAGGTCAGTGAGCTGGACGCCGGGATAATTGGCGAGCGGCGGCGGCAATTCGCGCAGGTGCGGCTCGACCGCCAGTACGGTGCCGACGCGGCGTGAGGCTACCTTGCAGGCGATCTCAAGCGCCGGGCTCTCGCGCAGATCGTCGACGTTCGGTTTGTAGGACAGTCCCAACAGCCCGATCACCGGCTGCCGAAAGCGCTTGGCGAGCTTGACGATGCGGTCGGCGACGAATTGCGGCTTGCCGTCGTTGACCTCGCGCGCCGCCTTGATCAGCGGTGTGCGCTCCGGCAGCGCCTGGTGGATGAACCACGGGTCGACCGGAATGCAGTGTCCGCCGACGCCCGGGCCGGGCGAGAGAATGTTGACGCGCGGATGCAGGTTCGCCATGCGAATCACCGACCACACGTCGGTGCCGAGAGCGTCGCAGACCAGCGACAGTTCGTTGGCGAACGCCACGTTGACGTCGCGATAGGCGTTCTCGACCAGCTTCGACAATTCGGCAACGCGGGCCGTCGTCGTCTTCATCGGCCCCATGGTGAAGCAGGAATAGAGCTCCTTGGCGCGCATCGCACTGCGCCGGTCAAGACCGCCGACGATGCGGGCGTTGTCGATCAGCTCGCGCAGCGTTTGCCCGGGCAGGATGCGCTCCGGACAATAGGCGATAAGGATGTCGGACTGCTCCGGGTTTGAGTCGGGGAAGCTGAACTCGGGCCGCAGCTTGCGCAGCAGATCGGCGGCGTGCTCGGTCGTGCCGACGGGCGAAGTCGATTCGATGACGATGAGATCGCCACGCTTGAGCACCGGCGCGACCGATTTGAGCGCCGCCTCAACGGCGGAAATATCGGCCTTGTGATCGTGGGTGATCGGCGTCGGCACCGCGATGATGAAAGCGTCGGCCGGCTCCGGCGTGGTCACGGCGCGAAGTTTGCCGGACTTGACCGCGGCGCTCAGCAACATGTCGAGATCGGGCTCGACGATGTGCGAGCGGCCGGAATTGATCCGATTGACGGCGTCGCGGTTGATGTCGACGCCGATTACGTCAAGGCCGCGTGCGGCAAACGTTGCGGCGGTCGGGAGCCCAACATAGCCAAGGCCAACGATGGAGACGGTTTGAATTCCGGTTTGCATGTTAGCAGGTCCCTCACGATGCGTTCACTGGCACGGCCATCGCCGAACGGGTTCGCCCCGCTCGCCATGACCGCGTAGGCCTCTTCGCAGTCCAAGATCTCGTCGACCGCCGACACGATGGTTGCGGGGTCGGTGCTCACAAGCCGCGCAACGCCGGCTTCCACGGCCTCGATGCGCTCGCTGGTGTCGCGCATCACCAGCACGGGCTTGCGCAGCGACGGTGCTTCTTCCTGCACGCCGCCGGAGTCCGTCAAAATCAAATGACAGCGCGCCATCAGGTAGACGAATTGCGGATAATCGAGCGGCTCTATCAGCCTGATGTTGCGAAAGCCGGAAAGCAGCTCGAACACCGGCCCCCGCACATTCGGATTGAGATGGACCGGGTAGACGATTTCGACGTCGCTCCTTCGCGCGATCGTGCGGAGCGCGTCGCAGATTTGGGCAAAGCCGGCCCCGAAGCTTTCGCGGCGATGTCCGGTGACAAGAACGAGGCGCTTTGCCGGATCGAGCCACGAGAATGTCGTGTCGAGGTTTTGCTTCAGCGGCCCAGGCGTACTCACCTCGCGCACGACGCGCATGAGCGCATCGATGACGGTGTTGCCGGAGACGATGACGTTTTCCGGGTCATGGCCTTCGTTCAAAAGCGCTTCGCGCGCGCGCCGCGTCGGCGCGTAATGGCGCGTCGTTACCACGGCGGTGAGCCGGCGGTTGGCCTCCTCCGGCCATGGACTCTTGAGATCGCCGGTCCGCAATCCGGCCTCGACATGGCCGACCTTGATGCCGCGAAAGAACGCAGCCATCGCCGCCGCCGTGCTCGTCGCGGTGTCACCCTGCACCAGCACGTAGTCGGGTATGAATTGCGCGAGGATCGGATCGAGGCCGCTCATGACACGCGCGAACACATCGTTCAGCGTCTGGCCGGGCTGCATGATGTCGAGGTCGTAGTCGGCATTCAGCGCGAACGTCGCCATCACCTGGTCCAGCATGGTGCGATGCTGGCCGGTGACGCACACGCGCTGCTCAATGCCCGGCTGCTGCGCCAGAGCAAGGACGACCGGCGCCATCTTGATGGCTTCCGGGCGCGTGCCGAATACTGAAAGGACCCGCATGATAACAAGATTTACTTGCTGTTCTGATGCCTCAACAAATGCAACTCTAATCTAAAAACGGGCAATGCCCATGCATTCAAAACAACATTGCGAAGATCAACTGGCGTTAATCCTAAGGTTTATACTTAATTAACCTTCGTCACCGTTAAGATTAACCCGAATATCTTTGGGTCGACACACAGTGAATAGGCCAAAGTGGCCATCATGGCGTCGACCTACCCGCAGAACTTATCGCGCGATGTTGCGACCGCGCGCGAAGCCGTCACTCCGCCGCGTCCGCGCTCGCGAATGACCAGGCTCTTTCCATTGCTGTCGCGAGGCCGTTGGTATGCAGCGCGGCTCGCCGCGATGCCGCCGCGCGAAGTTCCGCACCGCATCGCCCAGGCGCGCCGCTGTATGACGTGGCGGCGAGACATCGCTGGCTGGCTGGCGTTCGACGCAATCGGTGACGGGCCGCTCGCCGACCTTGCGCCGTTGCGCGCGCGCCTTTCACGCTCGGTTGGTTTGGGCGCAGACGATCCATCGCGCATCAGCCGCCGGCGGACATTCGATGGTCAATTTGGATTCCTCGGATTCGACTGGCCGCCGGTTGCTGCGGAACAAGGGCAGCCGCTGCAAATCCCAAGCTTGTTTTGGTTTCACGATCCGATCACCGGCAAATCGTGGCCCGACGCGGAAACGTCGAGCTTCGACATCGATGTACGCTCGACCGGCGCGCAGATCGGCGACGTCAAATATGTCTGGGAACCGAACCGGCTGCAGATGCTTCACCCGCTTGCAGCCGCAATGGCCGCGACGCAGGATCGGACGGCACGGCAAATCGCTTTCAGCGTCCTGGAGAGCTGGGCGGCGGCGAACCCGCCTTACCGCGGCGTCAACTGGGTCTCGGGCATCGAACTGGCGCTGCGGCTCGTCAGCATCATGCTTGTCGTGGCGGCTGCGGAACCATCGACGCTAAGTTTCGGCGAGCGCATATTGATCCGCCGCCTCGTGGTCGCGCATGCGCGTTATCTCGCGGCATTTCCGTCGCTCTATTCCTCGGCCAACAATCATCGCGTCGCCGAAGGCCTTGGCCTCTTTATCGCTGGCGCATTGCTCCCCGATCTCGACGAAGCGCGCCTATGGCTCGACGACGGCCGCGCCATTCTCGAAGCCGAGAGCGCGCGTCAAATCCTCGCCGACGGCGTCGGCGCCGAGCAGTCGCCGACCTATCAGGCCTTCACCATGGAGATGCTCGCGTTGGCAGCGCGCCTTGCCGTCGATCTCCGCGCGCCGCTCGACGCCAGCGTCACCGAACGCCTGGTGCGCGGCGCCGAATATCTCTTGTGGCTGGCCGGCGACAATGGCCACGTGCCCGCGATTGGCGACGACGACGAAGGCCGCGTGATCGCGCAGCCGCCAGACCGCGAGCCGCGTTACGTCGTCTCTGTCATCGCCGCAGTCGCGGGTCTTGCGGAGCGTAGCGACCTTGCACCCGCGGCGCGCGACCCGCATCTGCGTGACGCCATCTTCGACAGCCCGGTCACCCCATCCGCCGAACGAACCGGCCTGCGGATTTCCGAGCGCGGCGGGATCACTGTCGCGAACGAAACGATCGCCGGCCGGCGATCGCATCTCGTGTTCGATCACGGGCCGCTCGGCCTGCTGCCGCTCGCCGCGCACGGTCATGCGGACGCGCTCGCGATCTGGCTCACAATCGACGGCCAGCCAGTCTTCATTGATGCCGGCACTTACCGCTACTTCTCGGGCGGCGAAGTCCGCACCGAGCTGCGCGAAAGCCCGGCGCACAACACGCTTGCGATCGAACGCGTTTCGCACAGCCGCGCCAGCACTGCCTTCGGCTGGTCGACAAAGGCGAATGCATTCCTGGTCGCGGCCAGTCACGGCCCAGAATGGTGGGTCACAGCGGCGCACGATGGCTATCGCCGGCGCTTCGGCGTGCGCCACATACGGCAGGTCAGCCGAACCTCGACTGGTTATGCCGTCGAAGACCGGCTGGATGGCCGCAACGGACCGCTTCCCGTCGGACTTCGATACCTTTGCCATCCCGATGTCACGGTTGCGATCGAGGGCGGAACCGTCACAATCAGCGGCAAAAGCGGCCTTTTGTGCAGGATAACACCGCCTAAAGGTTTTTCAGTTGAAATCGGCCAGACGCTGCACTCGCAGAGGTTCGGGCATATCGCGCCCGCGCCGCAGCTCGTGTTTGCGGGCCAACTCGCTGACGACGCGGCAAAAACGATGATCGACATCGCCGAACCGCCGACTTCGGGCACAAATGCAGAACATCGCACGGCACACCCGGCCGCGCGCCAAGCCGCGCTGGCGTGAGTATTTGAGAAAGTATCGATGGCGCTGATCGAAAACCGGTTTCCCACCACGCCCGTACGCCACCTCGCGTTCGACGAGCCGCGGCCGGCCGCGGCGCCCGTTGCGGTCATCGATCTGCGCGATTTCGTCGCCGTCATCAAGCGACGGCGCGCCTGGATCGTCTGGCCGGCGGCCGTCTGCGTGATTGTCGCATCGCTCTTTTCGCTTGCGCTGCCCGCACGCTACACAGCGAGCACACAGATCTTGCTCGACCCGCACGGTCTGCATGTGCTGCAGAACGATCTCAGTGCGCGTTCCGCCGCATCGGGCGACACGTCACTCGCCGAGGCCGAGAGCCAGTTGCAGGTCGTCGCGTCCGCCGGCGTGCTCACGGCAGTCGTCGATCGCGAAAAGCTGCAAACCGATCCGGAATTCGGCGAAGCACCGCCCAGCGTGCTGGAGTCGATCGCCGGACTCCTGGTCCATTCGGCGCCGGAAGATCGCACGCTCAAGGCGGTACGCATCCTGCAGAGCCGGGTCACAGCGCGACGGCCGGACAAGACCTTTGTCATCGACGTGTCGGTGTGGTCGGAGGATCGCGCCAAGGCGGCCCGCATCGCCAACGCCATTGCGGCCATCTATATCGACCAGGAAGGCACCACGAAGACCGACGCCGCCAAGCGCACGACTGTCGCGCTGGGTTCAAGGCTTGCCGAGTTGCGCGAGCGCGTGTCGCAGAGCGCCCACCGTGTCGAAGACTACAAGGCGCAGCACCAGATCATCGGCGCGAGCGGTCAGTTGGTGAGTGAGCAGCAGCTCAGCGAGCTCAATAATCAGCTCGGGCTCGCCCATACGCGCACGGCCGAGCAGCGCGCACGTTACGAGGATATCCAACGCCTGCAGCGCAATCATGTGGAGCCCGACGCTATCGCCGAGGCGATCCAGTCTCCCGCAATCACAGCGCTGCGCAGCCAATATGCCGAGGCGAAACAGGCCGAGGCGAACGCGAGCGCGATTCTCGGTCCGCGCCATCCGACCGTCACCGCCGCCGCCGCCCAGGTCGCGCAAAGCCGGCGCATGATCGAAGAGGAAGTGGCGCGCATCGCCCGCACGGTGCGGAGCGAATACGACCGCGCAAAAGCCAACGAGGAATCGCTTCAGCAAAATCTCAACACGCTGAAGGGCGATGCAATGAACACCAATCAGGCGCTGGTGCGAATGCGCGAGCTCGAACGCGAGGCCGAATCGGATCGCGCCGTCTATGCCGCGTTCCTCAACCGCGCCAAGGAAGTCGGCGAGCAGGAAGGCGTCGACAACACCAATTCCCGCATTATCACGCGCGCCGTTCCGCCCCTCGACAAGAGCGGGCCGCCGCGCAAACTCATCATCGCCGGTTCGCTCATGCTCGGCCTGATCGCAGGCCTTGGCCTCGCCTTGCTGCGCGAACAATTCGATCCGTCGATCTATTCGGCACGCCAGCTCTCGTCGGAATTTGGATTGCCGGTGCTGGCCGTGCTGCCGCCATTAGATCCGTCGCCGTCGCCCGTCTACCAACCGTCTTCGCGCGAAGCCGCGGCAATCTACCGTCTGCGCGACGCGTTGCGCGAGCGGCAACGCGGCAAGGGCGCCCGCGCCGTCCTCATCACCTCGCCCGACAGCGCGCATGCGCGTTCGGTCGTGGCGCTCAATCTCGCGCTCTACGCCGGCGCAGGCGGCGAACAGGTGCTGCTTGTCGACGCGGACCGGGAGCAACAGGCCGAAATGATTTCGCTGCGAAGCGAGAACGGCGAGGATGCCGATAAGCTGTTGAGCTTTGCCAACCGCATCGTTCGTACGCCGTGGGAGCGGGTCAAGTTCCTGCGCATTTTCCAGCGCGGAGCAAACGAACAGAATATTGCCTATGGGCTGCGCGATGCGATCTTGTCCAAAGCCGACAAATTCGACCTCGTCGTCATCGACGGCGGATTGCTGCTGAGCGATCCGTCGGTTCACACGTTTGCCGCCCTTGTCGACGACGTGGTGGTAGTGGTCGGTGGCGGTTACTCGCGCCGCGATTACCTGCACGACGGTCTTGAGGCGCTGGGGTCAAATCAGGCGAAGATCGCCGGCGCCGTCCTCGCTGGTTAGGGCCGGTACTCACCCTTTACGCATTCGAATCGGACCGGGCAATGCGCGCTCGGCCTCGGCCACCAGCCGCTCTTCGTGCCGCGCAACGAACATCCCCCCGGCGACGAGGCCGATCACCACCACGGCGCCGAGGATCAAAGCCACTGGCCCCGCCATCCGCTCAACTCCCTTGCCAAGCAAAAAGGCTGCGACGCCGTAAATCACCGCCCAGACAATGGCGCCCGCGATATTTGCCAGCAAGAACGGCTTCCACGGCATGCGGTTTGCGCCGGCCAGGATGCCCGCAACGCTGCGCAAGACCGGCGCAAAACGCGCGATCACCACGATCTTGCGGCCGTGACACAGGAACAAATATTGCCCAAGCTTGATCCGGGCTTCGGTGAGCCCGATGTAGGGGCCATAGCGCAGCAAGAGCCGGTAGCCGTATTCGCGGCCAATCACGTAGCCGACCATGTTGCCGACAACGGCGCCGGCCACGGCAGCGGCGATCACCGCGTAGATATTGAGAGTGTGATGCGTGGCGGCATAGATCGCCGCCGCGATCAGGATCGTTTCGCCCGGCACAGGGAGGCCGATGGATTCGATGCCGATCACTCCGGCCACGAGAAGCAGGCCGTAGCTCGAGATCAGGTGCTCAATGGAGAGCATTCCGACTTTGTGCCCCCGGAATTGACGCAAACTCCATCGCGGCCGCAGCCTCCCTGTTTCCCGGGCAGCGCGCAATAGCCAATTGGACGTATTCACTGTGAGCCTTTTATTCAGTCTCCCGTCGTCCCATAATCGTGAGAAATCAGCCGGAAGGCGGCCGGCGCGCGGAGATACAACCATGAATGTCAACGTCGCAACCGATAGCGTGCAGGCGGCAATGCCGGCACCGTTCAGCGTTGAACGCATGGGCGCGCGGCTCGGCGCGGAAATCCGCGGGGTTGACCTCACGCAGCCGTGGGATGCGGCAACGCTCAAGGCATTCGAGGCCGCCCTGATCGAGCACAAGATCGTCTACCTGCGCGAGCAGCTCCTGACCACCGCGCAGCATGTTGCGATGAGCCGCGCATTCGGCGAGCTCGAAGTTCATCCGATGCGGCCGCAGGGTGAGTTCCCGGAAATCCTGGTGCTCGACAACCACAAGGACAATCCGGTGTTGTCGACCGACGTCTGGCACAGCGATACGACGTTCCGAAAGTGTCCGACGAAGTACACGATCCTGCGTTGCCAGATCATGCCCAAGGTCGGCGGCGACACGCTGTGGGCCAACATGGAAGCGGCTTACGAGGGACTGAGCCTATCCTTTCGGAAGATGATCGACGGGATGCGCGCCGTACACGACTTCCAGAACTTCCGCGTTCTGTTCAAGAAGACCGAAGAGGATCAGGCGAAACTCAAGCGCATGGAGGAGCTATTCCCCAACCCGTCGCATCCTGTCGTGCGCACGCATCCGGTCACCGGCCGCAAATGCATCTTCGTCAACCCGCAGTTCACGCTGCGCATCGAGGGTCTCGAACCCGACGAGAGCCGCGCCATTCTCGACGTGCTATTCAATCAGGCGCAGGTGCCGGAATATCAATTCCGCCTGCGTTGGGAGCCGGGCACAATCGTGTTCTGGGACAACCGCGCGACGCAGCATTATGCCGCCAACGATTATTATCCCGAACGGCGCCGCATGGAGCGCACCGCGGTCATCGGCGACGAGCCTGTTTGATTTTCGCAGCCAATCTTCGTAGCCCGGATGGAGCGCAGCGTAATCCGGGGCGGCGATTGAGCCGGTAGATCGTTCCCGGATTACGCTGCGCTCTATCCGGGCTACAGCAAGTCCTCGCATCCCGCGGCGCGCGCCCAATACTCCCAGCCGCGCCGCATCGCGGGCGATTCCGGATCGAATGCCCAACGCGCTTGCATCTCACCGGGTGAAAGTTCGGCAATCTTCCCCATCCCGGATGAAGCGACGAGAATCCTTGCGTTACGCGGAATATAGACCGAGCGTCGCACCACATCATTGAGCGTCCGGCCGATCGCGACAAATCCAATGCCACGCATCAGCACGACGCGGTGCGATCCCAGGCAGCGCGCCAGATCGCGGGCCTTTTCGGTGCTATCGACCGCAAGATCGGTCGCCGCGCCGAACGTGTCGGCGACGTCCCACACCGGCACATGCGCGCCCATGTCTCCCACCGTTGCGAGCACCGGACGCAGCGCGGTATCCGAAATGGTGAATGGCAGGACGTATTCGGACTGGGCCTGCAGCACAGCCTGCACGTCCGGCCGCGCCTCATAGATGGCGGCGTGGACAAAGCGGTCGCGGTCGAGTGCCCGCGTCGCCTTCTCTGCGGGCGCCCCGTCAAGTGTGAATTGCAAAATGTCGTCGATCCCGACGAGGGCCGGGCTGCGCCCGCACGCCAGCAGGAAGCGGTCCGCGTGCTGCGGATGGCGCAGGCTGATCGAGCCGTCGGCGTCAAACACGCCGAGATGCGCCAGAATCCGGTTGGCGATGACAATGTCCTTGATGGCGCGTTCGCTCATGGCTTCCCGGGCAATTGCGGTGATAAATTCATGCTCGCGGACGGCCGGTCCCGCAAGCGTGTTCTAACGTGCATCGCGATCGGCCGCACGCCGCGGCCGCTTCCGGAGGGTGAATGTACAAGGATTTGCGCGAATACATCATTGAGGTCGACAAGCTTGGCGCGCTGCGCCGTGTCGACGGCGCCGACCCGCGCTTCGAGGTCGGCGGCATCACCGAGGTCGCCGCCGGCCAGCCGGATT
>CAVSSN010000004.1:0-228381 GCA_963730645.1 uncultured Alphaproteobacteria bacterium
CAAAGATTGTGGGCCAAATGATGCGCCCTTCGGATTGGCCAGACCATCTTTTGGGCCTGCCCCACGCGCGTGATCCATGCGAGTCGAGTCTTTTGGACAATCAGCGAGAACGGGCAGCGCGAGATCAATTAGAACGTTGGCAGCAGAATGTCCGGCGCCGATGAGCCGGTCCTCGGACTTGTCTCAACAAAGACAGCCGATCTCGAACCCCTCGACGTGCTCCGGCGCCGAATTGACGAGGCGAGCAAGTACATCTCAGTTGACCAACTGGCAATCAGTCCGCAATGCGGCTTCGGTGGGATGTCTGAAGTGACGCTCACCCAGGATGAGCAGTGGCGAAAGCTTGAGCGCGTCCTCGAAACGGCAAACGCCGTCTGGGGTACGGCGTGAGAGCGTGCGTGGTGCGAGCTGAGCGCGGCTAATCTGGTCGAAAGCGGAGGACTTCCATGCTGAGACTAAGTGGTCGACTGCTGATATGCGTGGCGGCGTTCCTGGGCACGGATGTTGGCCACGCGCAGAAATATCCGGCTCAACCCATTCAGGTACTCGTTGCGAATGGTCCAGGTTCTGCAGGCAACCGCGATCAGATTGCATCGGCGACAATTAAGCTGGCGGGCCCCGGCAATCGTTGATGTTGTACCAGTCGCCAACTTGTATCACGTAGCCAATCTTGGATTTCCTGCGCGCTGTATACGTCCCCCTCGCCGGCAACCAACAGGAACTCGCCCGCAAGCATCGCAGTCGGCGCAGGCTGTGTATGGGTCGGATCGGTCCAGAAATCGATCAACAATAACCGCGATCCGATCTTAGACTGACGGCGTATGCGCTCCAGCAGCTCCTTGCTGTGCGTGGGTGAGAAAAGATGGATTATGTTCGCCAGGATGGTGGCGTCGGCTCCTTGGGGGAGCGAATCCGCGAAGAAATCGCCATCAACGACGTTAATCCGCGCACCCTCCGCCGTTCCGGCCAACACTCGCCTTGCGACGGCGGCAGTATCGGGCAACTCGTACAGCGTGCCAACGAGTTTGGGATAACGATTTAGGATGACCACCAGAAAATTGCCAGTGCCGCCTCCGAGGTCGAGCACATGCTGGTGGCGACTGAAATCGTAGACAGATGCCAATGCCAGCGCTGTCTGCGTCGTCAGCGCTGCCATGCCCTCGGAGTCGATCTTCAGCTCGTCTTCGCTCAGCGTCCCATATCTCGTGTGGCCACCGTCACTGCGGACAGCCGCCTCTAGTTCTTGCCATTGGGGGTACTGCAGGCGATTGAGACGACGAAGCTGCGGACGTAAATCCGCGCCAGGCCCACCACTCAAAAATGTCGCCACGTGATGACCGTTCATATATTGGCCCTTGCGATTCTCGACTAAGCCAAGACTGACCATGGCATCGACGACCATTCTCGTCGTACGTCTCGGGATGCCTGTGCGCTTCGCAAGCTCGTCGAGAGTTGCAGGCCCTTCCGCAAGCTTTTCGAACAAACCTATTTCGTTTGCGACCAACAGAAATTTGGCCGACATAAAGCTACTCGCTATCTGAATGATCGGCTCGGGGTTCGTATCGCGCCATGGCATCCATTGGCTCCAATAATCGCTCAACAAACTGCCAGCGGCGGAGGCGCTGCTGGCATGTGGGATACCAAGGGCAGCTGCCGAAGCGAGCGTGGCTCTCATCAAATTGCGTCGCTGTATCTTAAGCATCGCGCAGCGCTCCCGATCATATGGTCAAGCGGGGCGAAGATTTGGGATATCGTACCCTATCTGAGCGGACTTCATCGTAAATTAGAGTTGAGTTCCTCTAAAGGTCTTTTTTTCGGCAGCGAGTGCGTAGACCTGAGACCAATTTCCCAGCGAGAAAATAAGATGTCGCCAGCTGGTTCGTTCGTCGTAGGGCCACGAATTCTAGCGCGGCCACACAATTCCTGATAAGCATTGACCAGCAAAGCCGCCTCTAGGACGGGCAGGGCGAGAAGCGCCGCCGTGTCCAGCAGCAAGCCGCTGTGAGGAGTTCAGCAATGCTGGATTTTGAGATCATCGGCTCGGCCGCAGCGCTTGGTTCAGCGGCATCTTGGGCGTTAGGTTCAGTACTGTTCAAAATGTTGGGGGATAAGATCGAACCTGTAGCATTGACCTTCGCCCAGGGCTTGCTCGGGGCTCTGATGCTGGGCGGCGTGGCAATGCTCTTCGGCTTCCAATCGATGACACCTGATGCATTTTTACTACTTACGTTGAGTGGGCTCCTCGAAATCGCCGTTGGCGACACTTTTTTTTTATCGCACTGCGAAGCTTAGGCGCGCATACGATCGTAGTGCTGTTCACTATCGGCCAAGTTCTGACAGTGTTATTGGCGTTTGCCTGGCTCGGTGAGCGGGCCACTGCCCTTCAAACGCTTGGAATTGCGTTTGTCCTCGGCGGTGTGGGGACGGTGATGTGGGCGCGATTGAGGGGCGAAATGCAGCCATCAAAAATTGATGGTGTCGCATGGGGGGTCGCGGCAGTCGTCTGCATGGCAGTATCAACGATTATTGCGAAAGAAGGATTGGCAGGAGCAAACAGTGTGCAAGCAGCCTTCATTCGTATGCTGGCCGGAACTGCCGGAATATTCGTTTTTGGGCAGGCAACCAGCCGAATGGGTGACAGCCTGCGGTTTTTGCTTGATCGGCGTTTTGCAGCGCTGTTTTTTGTATCTGTTTTTGTAAATACCTTCGGTGGATTCTGGCTGTCATTACTGGCAATCGAAAAAACGCACGTGAGCATTGCCAATACCCTAAACTCGACTGAACCCTTGTTCATCCTGCCAATCGCGGTGGTTGTCCTAAAGGAAAAGATCACAAAGTGGGTGATCATAGGTACTGCTTTGGCGTTAGCAGGCGTAGTTCTGATGACCATGCATTAGGAATGCAAGCAGCAGCGGGTTTCTAAGTCTTAGATTGTTGCGCGCCGCACAATGTGGTCTCGAAGGTGCGTCTCCGGCGAGGTTCTTTACACCAAATTCGCCCGATTACCTCGTCGTGGCGTCTCGATGATCCTGCGGGAAGTTCGGGACGGCGTCAGCAAACCATATTCATTCGGCGGGATGCAGAAGATTATCCAAACGATGCGCGTCAGGATCGGCCTGCCTTCCACTTTTACATTGGACGCGTGTCGTCACGGCGGGATGACGGAACTGGAAGAAGCCGAACTGACGGACGGCCAGGGGCGAGCGCTATCGGCCCACAAGAGTCAGCAGGCTTACGAAGGATACGCCAAGCGCACGATGGAACGCGCGCTGTCGGCCACGCGCAAGCGTCACGCTCATCGCCTCGCGAACGCGTCAGGAACAAACATTCAGAATGGCGGGCAGAATGCTGTTCAGAATGACGACTCGGCACGAATAAAATTTGGTCGCTAAGCGGCTAATTCGTTTAAAGAATTTGCTGGCTGGGGCGCCTGGATTCGAACCAGGGGATGGCGGAATCAAAATCCGCTGCCTTACCACTTGGCTACGCCCCAACGCGGCGGCCGGACCATAGCGGCGCACCTTGCAACGATCAACGCTCACAATTCTGGTGACGATTTCCAAATCGCGGCCTTGATTTGCTTTATCCCTTAGGCGGCCCGTTGCGTACCGATATATTATAATGTGTCGTCCCGCCTCTGGCGGCCTGACGCGGGGCACGCGCCGTCAGGAAGGGGAACCCGATGTCTCGCTGCTATTCCATCATCGCCGCCGCGCCGGCCCGGGCTCGGCCATGACGTATCAGGCCCCGCTCGCCGACATCGCGTTCGCGCTCAAGCACGGCGCCGGACTCGCACCCGCGCTCTCGGCAGGATTTTTTGGCGATCTCAGCGAGGACGTGGTCGACGCGGTGCTGGCGGAGGCTGGACGCTTCGCGAGCGACATCATCGCGCCACTCAACCAGATCGGCGATCGCCACGGTACGCCGTTCAAGGACGGCGCCGTCACCACCCCGCCGGGCTGGAAGGAGGCCTATCAGCTCCTGGGCAGCGGCCGGATGGAACGGGCTCGCGGCACCAGCCGAATGGGGCGGCCAGGCGCTGCCGCACGTCGTCAATGCCGCCTGCATCGAGATGTGGAACGCGGCCTCCATGGCGTTCGGCATCGGCCCGGTGCTGACCATGGCCGCTGTCGATGCGCTCGCCGCTCACGGCAGCGACGCGCTCAAGCGCGCGTATCTCGGCAAGCTCATCTCCGGCGAATGGATGGGCACGATGCAACTCACCGAGCCGCAGGCCGGCTCCGATGTCGGTGCGTTGCGGACGAAGGCCGAGCGCGCCGGCGACGGCAGCTACCGCATCAAGGGCCAGAAAATCTTCATCACCTACGGCGAGCACGATCTCACCGACAACATCATCCATTTCGTGCTGGCGCGGCTGCCGGACGCGCCGGCGGGCACCCGCGGCATTTCGCTGTTCCTGGTGCCGAAATTCCTGCTCAACGACGATGGCTCGCTCGGGCCGCGCAACGATGCACGCGCGCATTCGATCGAGCACAAGCTCGGCATTCATGCCTCGCCGACCTGCACGATGATCTACGGCGACCAGGGCGGCGCCACCGGCTTCCTCGTCGGCGAGGAAAACCGCGGCATGGCCTGCATGTTCACCATGATGAACCAGGCGCGGCTCGCCGTCGCCCTGCAGGGCGTCGGCATCGCCGAGCGCGCGACGCAGCAGGCGCTCGCCTACGCCCGCGAGCGCCGCCAAGGACGCGCAATCGATCACGGGACCGGCACGGCAGCGACGCAGATGTCGCCGATCATCGAGCATGCCGACGTCAAACGCATGCTGCTGACCATGCGCTCGCTGACGCAGGCCGCGCGGGCCATCTGCTACGCCACCGCGATCGCGCTCGATCGCGCCGAGCGCAGCGCAGACGAGGCAGCGCGCAAGGCCGCGCACGAGCGCGCCTCGCTGCTCACGCCGGTCGCCAAGGCGTTTTCGACCGATATCGGCATCGAAGTCGCTTCGCTCGGCGTCCAGGTCCACGGCGGCATGGGCTTCGTCGAGGAAACCGGCGCCGCGCAGCATTATCGCGATGCGCGCATCGCCGCGATCTACGAAGGCACCAACGGCATCCAGGCGATCGATCTGGTGACGCGCAAGCTGCCGCTCGCGGGCGGCGCCGCTGTGGCAAGACTATATCGGCGAACTGCGCCGCATCGTCGAGGCGGTCAATGCCACCAACGATCCGGCCTTCGGCTGGACCGGCGTGAGGCTCAAAGAGGCGGTCGAAAGCCTCGAGCGTGCAACGCAATGGCTGATGGGCCAGATCGAAAACAATCCCGACGCGGCGCTCGCGGGCGCAACACCCTACTTGCGTTTGTTCGCCGCCGCCGCTGGCGGGTGTCTTCTCGCTGAACAAGGGTTGGCGGCACTGCGCCTTGGCAACGATGCGGCGCGCGTTGCGCTGGCGCGCTTCTTTGCCGAGAACATCGCGGTTCAAGCGGCCGGCCTCGAACGCACGGTGGTTGAAGGCGCGGAAAGCGTCACGCGCGCCGACGCCGCCGGCGCTTTCGGGTGACGCGCAAGATGAGCGACCTTGTCGTCGTCACTGACGAGGATCACATCCGGACCGTTCGCATGAACCGGCCGGACAAACGCAATGCCCTCACGCTTGCGATGTACGACACAATGGCGACGGCGATCGAAGGCGCCAACGCCTCTATCCGCTGTATCGTCGTGGCCGGCGCGCCCAACGGATTTTCCGCCGGCAACGATCTCAAGGACTTTTTGGACGCCTCTTCCGGGCCGGAAGGCCTGGCGCAGCCGATTTTGCGATTTCTCTATTCCCTCGTGCGCTGCGAACGGCCGTTGGTCGCGGCCGTGCGCGGCAATGCGGTCGGCATTGGAACGACCATGCTGCTGCATTGCGACCATGTCGTCGCCAGCGCCGACGCGCGTTTCGCCACGCCATTCGTCAGCCTCGGCCTCGTTCCCGAAGGGGCATCGAGCCTGATCGCTCCGCGCCTCATGGGCCATGCGCACGCGTTTTCGCTGCTGGTGATGGGCCGCGCGCTCGATGCCGCGCAAGCCCTCGCGTGCGGCCTCGTGAATACAGTGGTCGCACCGGCCGAAGTCGAGGCCGAAGCCATGAAGGCGGCGCGTGAGATCGCAGCGCTGCCACACGAAGCCGTGCTGGCGTCGCGCCGTCTGCTGCGCGGCTCGCCCGAGGAATTGATCGCGCGCATCGACGCCGAGGCCGAGCAGTTCAAAATTCGCTTGCAGTCGAGCGAAGCGCGCGCGGCGTTCGCTGCGTTTCTGGCGCGCAAGCGTTAAATCAATCGCGAGGGCAATAAGATGTCGCTCAAGGGCAAGACGCTTTTTATCACCGGCGCATCGCGCGGCATTGGCCTCGCGATCGCGCTCAAGGCGGCGCGCGATGGCGCCAATATCGCCATCGCAGCGAAGACAGCGACGCCAAACCCGAAGCTGCCGGGCACCATCTACACCGCCGCGGAGGAGATCGAGCGCGCCGGCGGTCACGCCCTCCCCCTTCCGGTCGACGTGCGCGATGACGCTGCGGTGCAAGCCGCCGTCGACAAGGCGGCACAAACGTTTGGCGGCATCGATATCGTGGTCAACAACGCGAGTGCCATCAGCCGCACGCCGGTCGCCGAGACCGACATGAAGCGTTTTGACCTGATGCACCAGATCAACGCGCGCGGAACGTTCCTGGTGTCGAAATGCGCCATCCCATACTTGCTCAAAGCGTCGAACCCGCACATCCTGATGAACTCGCCGCCGCTCGACATGAAGGAACATTGGTTCGCAGGCTCGACCGGCTACTCGATGGCCAAATTCGGCATGAGCCTCGTGGTGCTCGGCCTCGCCGGTGAGCTGCGCGACAAGGGCATCGCCGTCAACGCGCTGTGGCCGCGCACCACGATCGCGACCGCCGCGATCAAGAACCTGCTGGGCGGCGACCGCATCATGCGCATGTCGCGCTCGCCCGAAATCATGGCGGACGCTGCCTATCGCATTTTTCAAAAGCCGGCGCGCAGCTTCACCGGCCATTTCCTCATCGACGACAGCTTCCTCGCCGGCGAGGGCGTCACCGATTTCGAGCCCTACCGGGTCGACCCAAGCGAGCCGCTGGCGCCGACCTTCTTCGTGCCCGACGAGCCACCGGCGCCGCCGGGCGTTGTGGTCACGGGAAATCGCTAGCGGCCACCTTTCGCTATCCACAACAAAGGCTTAAGTGTGCAAGGGGCGCCCAAAAGCCATTGGTTCCGATGTCCACCTTGCTCATCACCCACCCGGCCTGTCTCGACCACCTCACCCCGCTCGGCCATCCGGAGCGGCCCGACCGGCTGCGCGCCGTCGCGAGCGCGCTTGCGGATGAAAAATTCAACGCGCTGGTGCGCGTCGAGGCGCCGACCGCGCCGTTCGAGACCATCGCGCTGTGCCATCCGATGGAATACATCCTGCAAATCCGCGAGGCCTCTCCCAAGGAAGGCATGGTGCGGCTCGACGCCGACACCTCGATGTCGCCCGGCACTTTCGAGGCAGCGCTGCGCGCCGCAGGCGGCGCGATCCACGCCGTCAACGAGGTGATGACAAACAAGGCGAACAACGCCTTTGTCGCAACTCGCCCGCCCGGCCATCACACCGAGACTGCGCGGCCCATGGGCTTCTGTCTGTTCAACAATGCCGCCATCGCGGCGCGTTATGCTCAGGACCACTACGGCATTTCCCGCGCCGCCGTCGTCGACTTCGATGTCCATCACGGCAATGGTTCACAGGATATTTTCTGGGCGGACCAGACCGTGCTGTACTGCTCGACGCACCAGATGCCGCTTTATCCAGGCACCGGCGCCGTCAATGAGCGTGGTGAGCACGACACCATCGTCAATGCGCCGTTGAAACCGGGCGATGGCGGTCCGGCCTTCCGCCAGGCATTCGAGAATTCGATCTTGCCGCGGCTGCGCAAATTCGGCCCAGAAATCGTCGTCATTTCCGCCGGATTCGACGCCCATGTGCGCGATCCGCTCGCCAATCTCACTCTCGTCGAGGACGATTTCGCCTGGGCCACCCGCAAGCTCATGGAAGTGGCCGACGCCAGCGCCGAGGGCCGCATTGTCTCCATGCTCGAAGGCGGCTACGACCTCGAAGGGCTGGCCAACTCCGCCGCGGCGCACGTCTCGGCGCTGATGCACGGATAACAGGTTTTACGCGCGCGAATCCGCTAGGATAGCGGCAAGCGAGAATCGATCATGGCCGAGAGCAACAACACCGACATCAAGAAGTTGTCCTTCGAGGGCGCCATCGAGGAGCTTGAATCGATCGTCAAGCGGCTCGAAGAGGGCAAGGTGCCACTTGAGGAATCGGTTGCCATCTATGAACGCGGCGAATCCCTCAAGCGCCGCTGCGAAGAACTATTGCGGCAGGCCGAGGCGCGGGTGGAGAAGATCACGCTTGATGCCGCCGGCAAGCCAACGGGCACCGAGCCGCTCGACGTTGGATCGTAACCGTCATTCTCATCATATGATCCGTCATCCGAGGTGGCCGCGAAGCGGCCCTCGAAGGGTGCACGGCCCGGGCCGTCGCCACTTCGAGGCTACGCTTCGCTCGCACCTCGGGTGACGGACAATGGCCATCTATTTCCGCCCGCGCTTCACATCCGGCAGCTTCTGCTTCACGCGGCCGATGTCCGCCCACGGGTCGCGCTTGAGCCGCGCGAGGCGCTTCTGCAGATTGAGCACCGTGAACTCGCCACCGCTTGTGGTGCGGCCGAGCTCTTCCCAGGACACAGGCGCCGAAACCGGCGCGCCGGCGCGCGCGCGTGACGAATAGGGTGCAACCGACGTCGCCTCGCGCGAATTGCGCAGATAGTCGATGAAGATGCGCCCGTCGCGCAGCGACTTCGTCATCTTGGCGACGTAGAGCTTCGGGCTGTCGGCCGTCATCGCCATGGCGATCTTCTGCGTGAAATTCTTGGTCGTGTCCCAGTCGGCGCCGTCGATCGGCAGCACGACGTGCAGACCCTTGCCGCCGGAAAGCTTCACGAAGCTTTCGAGCTTCAAGTCCTCAAGCCGCTTGCGCACGTCGCGCGCTGCCGCGACCAGCTGCGCCCAGGTGACGCCGTCGCCCGGGTCGAGATCGAACACGATGCGGTCGCAGACTTCGAGCTTTTCCAGCGTCGAGCCACGGGTGTGGATTTCGAGCACGCCCGATTGCACCAGCGACACCAGGTCTTCGACATGCTCCACGGCGATGACGTCGTGGTCCTTTGCCTTTCACGACGTGGCGCAGCTTGGAATCCTTGATGCCGGCTGCGACGTGCTTCTGGAAGAAGCACTGGCCCGCGGTGCCATCCGGGCAGCGCACCAGCGCGAGCGGCCGGCGTACAACATGCGGCGCGATCCAGTCCCAGATCGCAACGTAATATTCCGCCAGATTCTCCTTGGTGACGCCGACGTCTGCCCAATAGACGCGATCGGGATGCGTCAGCGTCACGTCAGCGATGGTGTGGGCGGACGATTTGCGAGCAGCCCCCTTGCGCGCAGGCGCTGCGGCGCTCGTGCTCACCGGCTTCCGCTTCGTTTGTCCTTTGGCCATTTCTTTGGCATGTCCTCCGGCACCTCCCGCACCACGTCCTTGGCGGCCTTGTCCTCGCGCACGCCCTTGAATGAGGCCTGGCGCAGCACCTCGCCGTGGGTCCAGCCGCGGAATTCCGCCTCGATGACCATTTGCGGCTTCACCCAGATGACGTTTTTGCGCCGCTCGTCCGCCGGCAGCACGAACGGAGGCTTGTCCGCGCGCAGCGCCTCCAGCCGCTTCCACAGGTCGCGCGCTATCGCGTGGCTGTAGCCGGTGCCAATGCGGCCCGCATAGGTGAACTTGCCGTTGGTGTAGACGCCGACCGTCAGCGCGCCGACCGCGCGCGGCTCCGCGGTCGAGGGCGTGAAGCCCGCGACGACGAATTCCTGCCGGTCGCTGCACTTGCTCTTGATGAAGTTCTCAGAGCGCCCGGAGCTATAAGGCGCATCCTTGCGCTTCGAAACGATACCTTCGAGATGCATCCGGCAGGCATGGTCGAGCATGGTCGCGCCATCGGCCTCGAAATTCTCGCTGAGGCGGATCGGCCCGGTGTCGCC
The DNA here is from genome assembly GCA_963730645.1 of uncultured Alphaproteobacteria bacterium. Taxonomy (GTDB): domain Bacteria; phylum Pseudomonadota; class Alphaproteobacteria; order Rhizobiales; family Xanthobacteraceae; genus BOG-931. The sequence continues at coordinate 10,099 of CAVSSN010000004.1, forward strand.
CGACGCCTTGAGCAGACCTTTGAGCGCCGCCTTGCGCTCGATCAGCGGCAGCGCGGTCAGATCGCGGCCATCGAGATAGAGCAGATCGAATACGTAATAGACAAAGCCATCGCGCCGCTCGGCCTTCAGGTCGGTTTGCAACTGGGAAAAACTGCTGACGCCGTTTTCATCCTCCACAACGAGCTCGCCGTCGATCAACGCTGTATCAGCCGACAGCTCCGCCACCGCGTCAGCGATGATCTTGAACTCGATGCGTCCAATCCTGCTGCTTGCGGGTGAGCAGGCGAACATCGCCATCGTCGAGCCGCGCCTGGATGCGATAGCCGTCGAACTTGATCTCGTGAATCCATTGCGTGCCGCTCGGCGCGGTTTCGTGCAGGGTCGCAAGGCTCGGCGGCACGAATTCGGGCGGCCGCGCTTTCGATTTTACAGCTCCGCGCGCGGCCCCTCTCACCTGCGCGACCGCCATTGATGCCGCTTTCGATTGCGCCTTCGGTTTTCGCGTCGCCGCGCCGACCTTTTTCGCACGCGAAGCTTTGGACCTGCGCGGCGACGCACTGCTCTTTGCCTTGATCGGGGGCGCGGCTTCCGGCTGATCCTTCGCCGATCGATTGCTGTGCCAGACGCGCTTCTTGCCTTTGCCCGCCGCAATCTCGTCAAGCGAGCGGCCAGTGACCGCCGACCGCGGCTCTTCCTCAAGGATGTCCTTGCCGCGCGGGCCACGCGCCTCGTCGTCCTTGCCCTTGATCAGCAGCCAGTTTTCATGCCGCTCTTTCGGCCGGGACCGCATGCGCACGAGATGCCAGCGGCCGTGCAGCTTCTCACCGTCGAGATCGAAAACCAGATGGCCCTTGGCATAACCTTTGTGCGCGTCGCCCTCGGGACTCCAGCGCCCGCGATCCCAGATCATGACGGTGCCGCCGCCGTATTCGCCTTTCGGGATGGTGCCCTCGAATGTGTTGTATTCGATCGGATGGTCCTCGACGTGCACGGCGAGCCGCTTCTCGTTCGGATCGAGGCTCGGGCCGCGCGTCACCGCCCAGCTCTTCATCACGCCGTCGAGTTCGAGCCGCAAATCGTAGTGCAGGCGCGTCGCCGCGTGCTTCTGGATGACGTAGCGATCGCCGCCGCGCGCGCCCTTGCGGCCACGCGGCTCCGCGGTGACGCCGAACTTGCGCTTCTTTCGGTAGACTTCGAGTGCCACAACTCAGCTCGCGCGTTTGAGGCGTTTGCCCTTGGGTGCCGTGCGCTTTGCCGTCGCCTTGGTGTGCCGCGCCGAGGAGCCTGGCTTGCCACGCTTCGAGGATCCGGTGTCCTTTTCGCCCTTCACCGACCGGCGCAACGCGTCCATCAGGTTGATGACGTTGCTTGGCTTCGGACTCGGCGCCGAGGGCGGCTCCTTGCCGGCTTGCTTCGCCTTGATCAATGCCGTGAGCGCGTCCTCGTAGCGGTCCTCGAATTTCTTTGGGTCGAAATGCGCCCGCTTGGTCTCGAGAATGTGCTCGGCGAGCTTGAGCATGTCGGGGGCAACCTTCACGTTCGGGATATCGTCGAAATAATTGTCCTCGTCGCGCACCTCGTTGCGATAGCGCAGCACCGTTGCGGCAATTCCCTTGCCGCGGGGCTGCAAGCATCAGCAGCCGTTCGCGGCGGTAGAGCACCACACGCGCCAGCCCGACCAGCGATTTCTCCTCCATGGCGTCGCGGATCACCGCGAAGGCGTCGACACCGACCTTGTCGTCCGGCACGAGGTAATAGGACTCGTCGAGGTAGATCTCATCGACCTCCTTGCGCGGCACGAAGGCCTCGATTTCGATGGTGTGTGTGCTTTCCAGCGCAACTTCATCAAGCTCCTCGTCGTCCAAGCAGGACATAGGAGCCATCCGCCGTCTTGTAGCCCTTGACACGATCCTCCTCGGGAACGTCTTCTCCGGTTTCCGAGTCGACCTGCTGGTAGCGGACCCGGTTACCAGTCTGGCGGTTAACGATGTTGAACCGTATACGTTGACTCGTAGACGTAGCTGGAAAGAGTGCAACTCCGCAGGAAACCAAGGATAATTTCAGATAGCCCTTCCAATTGGCCCGTGGCGCCATGACATACCCCTACACTATCGGGACAAAACGCGACGATAAGCCAGCGGGTTCCATACTTCGGAACCCGGTAAATTGCCATCAGGGTCGATAATGGTGTAATGGTTCCCGGTTTTGCGCTTGCCGGGGGGCAGGCGCGCCGACTGTTATCAATGTCAATAGACGGAGTTTAGTGTGGCCGTTTCAAGCAAAACCCCCCTGCTCGATACCGTACATAGCCCCAAAGACCTCAAACAGCTCAAGCCGGGCCGTTTGCGTCAGCTTGCGGATGAATTGCGCCAGGAAACCATCGATGCGGTCGCCGTGACCGGCGGGCATCTCGGCGCCGGTCTCGGCGTCATCGAACTGACGGTCGCGCTCCACTACGTGTTCGACGCGCCGACCGACAAAATCATCTGGGATGTCGGCCACCAGGCCTATCCTCACAAAATCTTGACCGGACGGCGCGACCGCATCCGGACGCTGCGCCAGGGCGGCGGACTCTCCGGCTTCACCAAGCGGGCCGAGAGCGAATACGACCCGTTCGGCGCCGCCCATTCCTCGACCTCGATCTCGGCCGGTCTCGGCATGGCGGTCGCACGCGACCTCCAGGGCAAGGACAACAACGTCGTTGCCGTGATCGGCGACGGCGCGATGACTGCCGGCATGGCCTTCGAAGCCATGAATAACGCCGGCGCCATGAACTCGCGGCTGATCGTCATCCTCAACGACAACGACATGTCGATTGCGCCGCCGGTCGGCGCGCTGTCGGCCTATCTCGCCCGCCGCGTGTCGGGCCGCGGCTATCATCGCGTGCGCAAGTTCGTCAAAAGCGCCGCCAAGATGCTGCCGAAGACGCTGGAGAAGCGCGCTTTGGCGATGGAGGAATACGCGCGCGGCCTCGTCACCGGCGGCACGCTGTTCGACGAGCTCGGCTTCTTCTATGTCGGCCCGATCGACGGCCACAACATCGATCACCTCCTGCCCGTGCTCGAAAATGTGCGCGACGCCAAGAACGGGCCGTTCCTGGTCCACGTCGTCACCCAGAAGGGCAAGGGTTACGCGCCGGCGGAAAATTCCGCCGACAAGTATCATGGCGTGGTGAAGTTCGACGTCGCGACCGGCGCACAGGCCAAATCCAAGCCCGGTGCGCCCGCCTACACCAAGGTCTATGCCGAAAGCCTGATCAAGGAAGCGCGCAAGGACGACAAGATCGTCGCGATCACCGCGGCGATGCCGTCGGGCACCGGCATCGACCTGTTCGAAAAGGAATTCCCCAACCGCTCCTTCGATGTCGGCATCGCCGAGCAGCATGGCGTGACGTTCTGCGCCGGGCTTGCCACTCAAGGCTTCAAGCCGTTTGCCACCATCTACTCGACGTTCCTGCAACGCGCCTATGACCAGGTGGTGCACGACGTCGCCATCCAGCGCCTGCCGGTGCGCTTCGCCATGGACCGCGCCGGACTTGTCGGCGCCGACGGGCCGACGCATGCCGGCGCATTCGATGTCGCCTTTCTCGGCTGCCTGCCCGGCTTCGTCGTGATGGCAGCCGGCGACGAGGCGGAACTCGTTCACATGGTGGCAACCCAGGTCGCGATCGACGACCGGCCTTCGGCGCTGCGCTATCCGCGCGGTGAAGGCCTTGGCGTGCCGATGCCGACGGAAGGCGTACCGCTCGAGATCGGCAAGGGCCGCATCGTTCGCGAAGGCACCAAAATCGCGCTGCTCTCGTTCGGCGCGCGGCTCGGCGAATGTCTCAAGGCCGCCGACGAACTCGGCACCTATGGCCTGTCGACCACGGTAGCCGACGCGCGCTTCGCCAAACCGCTCGACGTCGACCTGCTGTTGCGGCTTGCGCGCGAGCACGAGGTGCTGATCACCATCGAGGAAGGCGCGATCGGCGGCTTCGGCGCCTATGCACTGCAAGCGCTCGCCGAACATGGCGTGCTCGACCGCGGCATCAAAGTGCGCTCCATGGTGCTGCCGGATTTTTTCATCGATCAGGATTCGCCGAACGCCATGTATGCCCAGGCCGGCCTCGACACCAAAGGCATCGTCGCCAAGGTGTTCGGCGCGCTCGGCCAGAACGTGCGCGGCGAGGCCATCAGGCTCGCCTGACCTCTCGCACCGGGACAGCGGCGCTGCTAAGCCAGCGCCATGACTGCTCGGCAAACATCCATCCCTCAAATACGCCAGCGCGCCGACCGTTTGCTCGTCGAACGCGGCCTGTTCGAAAGCCGCGCGCGGGCGCAGGCCGCCATCGCTGCCGGGCTCGTCACCGCCGATGGCGCGCCGGTACGCAAGGCCTCCGAGGAAATTGCGACCGGCGCGGTGTTGCAGGCCGAAGCCGAACATCCGTGGGTTTCGCGAGGCGGCGTCAAGCTTGCCGCGGCGCTCGATCACTTCGGCTTCAACGTTGCCGGCCGCGTGTGTATCGACGTCGGCGCCTCGACCGGCGGCTTCACCGAGGTGCTGATCGCGCGCGGCGCAAAGCGCGTCTATGCGGTCGACGTCGGAAGCGGACAGCTTCATGTGCGGCTGCGTGATCGCCATGACATTGTCTCGCTCGAACAGACCGACATTCGCGCGCTCGACCCCATGCTTCTGCCGGAGCAACCGGATTTCGCCGTTGTCGACGTCAGTTTCATCTCGCTCAAGCTCGTGCTTCCCGCGATCGGCCGCTTGATAGCCAAGCGCGCGAACTTGATCGCGCTCGTCAAGCCGCAGTTCGAAACACAGCGCCGCAATATCAAAAAGGGCATCGTGCGCGATCCCGCCATTCACGCCGCGGTGTGCGACGACATTTCCGCATTCCTGACTTCGCTCGGCTGGCGTATCGACGGCACAATCCCCTCTCCGATCCTCGGCGGCGACGGCAACCGCGAATTTTTCGTCGGAGCGCAGCGTGACTGAGCGGCTCACGATCGACCGGATCGGCCATCGCGGCGACGGCGTCGTCGATGCCGCCGACGGTCCGCTCTACGTGCCGTTCACTCTACCGGGCGAGAGCGTTGAGGTTGATGCGGCGCCCGGCAATCCCGACCGCCGACATCTGCTGCAGATCGAGCAGCCGAGCGCCGAGCGCATTGCGCCGATCTGCCCGCATTTCGGCGTGTGCGGCGGCTGCGCGGTGCAGCATTGGAGCGCGGCGCCCTATCGCGCCTGGAAGCGCGACCTCGTGGTCACCGCTCTGGCGCAGGCCGGCATCGCCGCGCCGGTCGATGACCTCATCGACGCCCACGGCGAAGGCCGCCGCCGCGCCGTGTTTCATGCACGGATTGGTACCCATGACGTGCTCGATGTCGGCTTCTCCGCGGCGCGCGCGCACCGCATCATTCCGATCGACCGTTGCCCGATCCTCGCTCCCGGTCTCGACGGCGCGATCGAGGCGGCGTGGGCCATCGCCGAAGCGCTGATGCCGGCGCGAAAGCCGCTCGATATACAGGTCACCGCGACCGATGTCGGGCTCGATATCGACGTGCGCGGCTCAGGCCCGCTCACGGCCGCGCTGACGGCAACACTCGCGCGCGTCGCTGCCGCGCGGCGTCTCGCGCGCCTCACGCGGCATGGCGAACTGGTTGCGCAACGCGTCGCGCCATCGCTGCGCATGGGCGCCGCGACCGTGCAGCTTCCGCCTGCGGCGTTTCTCCAGGCCACCAGCGAAGGCGAGGCGACACTGGCAAAGCTGGTTGTGGCGCATTGCGCCGGCGCCAAATCCGTCGCCGACCTGTTTTCCGGCGTCGGGCCGTTTGCACTGCGGCTGGCTGAGCGCGCGCGCGTCAATGCGGCCGATGACGATGAGCCTGCGATCGCCGCGCTCAAGCGCGCCGCGGCGATGACGCAAGGTCTCAAGCCCATTGAAGCACAGGTGCGCGATCTGTTTCGCCGGCCGCTCGTCGCCAAGGAGATGGAGCGATTCGACGCCGTCGTTTTCGATCCGCCGCGGCAGGGCGCGGAGGCACAGGCATGCGAACTTGCCGCCAGCAAAGTGCCAGTCGTCGTCGCGGTGTCATGCAATCCGGCGACGTTCGCGCGCGATGCCCGCCATTTGATCGACGGCGGTTATCGCCTCACCACAGTCACGCCGGTCGACCAGTTCCGCTATTCCGCGCACGTCGAAATCGTCGCGCGGTTCGCGCGCTGTCAGTTCCCCCAGCGCTGCTGCCACATGCGTTCGCCGATGGTGCAGGAGATGCGCGGCTCCTTGGCCGCGGCCGGCACCACGCGGGCATCGGGCGTGCGGCCGGCCATTTCCAGCACCAGCTTGGTGCGGATCGCCTCGGTGAATTTTTCGCGCGCCTTGATCGGGATGACGAACGAGCCCGGCCCGCCGATCACGCAATCCTCGTAGTAGACGTCGAGGTCTTCGATATCCATCGTCACGTAGTTCGGCCGCTTGAGCATGATCGGCAGCCCGTTGATGGTGATGCCTTTGGCCAGAACTTCGTCGCGAATCATGGTCACCGGCGGGCCGTTGTTGTTGGCGCCGTCGCCCGACACGTCGATGACGCGGCGGATGCCGTGATAGGGACTGCCTTCGAACAGCGGCTGCGCGAACAACAGCGCGCCAGAAATCGAGGTGCGCGAGGAGCGCCGATAGGGCTGGCGCGCGATCTCCGAGACGACCGCGTCGGCCGCCTCCGGTCCGTCGATCAGCCGCCACGGCACGATGATGCGCTGATCACCGACGTTCGCCCATTCGAAATAGGTGATCGAGATGCGGCCGTTGGCGCCGGCCTTGAGCGCCTGCATGAATTCGCGCGAGGAGATCGCCTGCATGTAGCCTTCGCGCTGCAGCGCCTGCTCCTCCGGATCCATCGAATAGGAAATGTCGACCGCGAGCACCAGTTCGGTGTCGACCGGCGTCGCGCCGTTCTGCGCCAGCATCGGGCCGGACACCGGCGCAGCGATGCCGCCGAGCGCCGTGATCGCCACGATCGCGGCCGCGGCAAAACCCAGCATCGCGAGAAGCAGCACGCGCGTACGCATGAGAATCTCCAGGTCCCGCACGTTCATGTTGCCACGAGCCATGATCGCGGAAAAGCCGTTCAAATTCGCAATGCGTGATCCGCATGGGTATAAGGCAGCTTCAAGGCATCGGCGACGGCGCGATAGGTGACCTGGCCATCGTGCACATTGAGGCCGTTGCGCAGGTGCGCATCCTCGTTAAGCGCGCGGCGCCAGCCCCTGTCGGCGAGTGCAAGCACGAACGACGTCGTCATGTTGCTCAGCGCGAATGTCGAGGTGCGCGCCACCGCGCCGGGCATATTGGTCACGCAATAGTGAACGACATCGTCGACCACATAGGTCGGGTGCGAATGCGTGGTCGGCCGCGAGGTCTCCGCGCAACCGCCCTGATCGATGGCAACGTCGACGATGACCGAGCCGGGCTTCATCGCCTTGACGGTCTCGGCCGTGATCAGCTTCGGCGCGGTCGAGCCCGGCACCAGCACGGTGGCGACGACGAGATCGGCGCGGCGGCACAGCGTCTCGACCACGTCGCGGGTAGAGAACAGCGGTGCGCACGCGGCTGCCGAACTGGCGCGGCGATGCGGCGCAGCGCTTCCGGGTTGCGATCGACGACGGCGATGTCGGCGCCCATGCCCGCGGCGATCAGCGCCGCGTTGGTGCCGGCGACGCCGCCGCCGAGCACGACGACGCTTGCCGCCGAGACGCCCGGCACACCCGCGAGCAGCACGCCGCGGCCGCCGTTCTCCTTTTCGAGGCAATGCGCGCCGACATGCGGCGCCATGCGGCCGGCGACCTCCGACATCGGCGTCAGCAGCGGCAGCGTGCCTTGCGGACTCGTCACCGTCTCATAGGCGATGGCGGTGACGCCGGATGCCAACAGTTCTTCGGTCTGCGCGCGATCGGGTGCGAGATGCAGATACGTGAACAGCACCTGCCCGCGCCGCAGCTTCTTGCGCTCGACCGCAAGCGGCTCCTTCACCTTCACGATCAGCTCGGCGCGGCTGAACACTGCGTCGGCGTCCTTGCACGATCTCGGCGCCGGCCGCGCTGTAGTCAGCGTCGGGCACGCCCGCGCCAAGTCCCGCGCCGGTTTCGACCACAACCTGATGGCCCTTTTCGGCAAGCTCGCGCACCGTCGAGGGCACGAGGCCGACGCGGTATTCGTTGTCTTTGATTTCTTTCGGCACGCCGATAAGCATGGAAATACCTTTGAGTGTTAGCGAACGCTACGCTGTAGTTATCATCCGCGAAAGCGGCGCACTGCAAAAGCATTACCGTCTTGGCGCGGGTACAAGCCCGTGCGCTGGGAATCCAAATCACAAATGGTGGAGCTGGCCTGGACTTCCGTCAGTTCGGTGGCGGCGACCTGCCGCGGGGGCCAAGAAAGCGCGGGACAACGACGCGCTCGCCTTCGGTCAGCGCCGCATTCTCCCCCTTCTTGTTGACCTGAAGCAGTGCCCAGAGCGGCACGTGGTGTGCCGCCGCCAGCGTTTGCAGCGTGTCGCCCGCGTGGGCCGATACCGGCAGACCGCTGTCCCATAATTCGATCGGACCGGTGGCCGGGAGAACCATGCGCAGCGGCACGGCTTCACCCTCGCCGCGCGCGGGCGTCGCAGCGAGCGCCCTGATCTTGCCGGCCAATTGCTCCTGGATCTTGTCGAACTTGTCGAGATTGATGTGGATGACTTCGGTGCGGTTTTTGAGGTTGAAGCTGGCATAGTGGCCGTGAAAGCCGCGGCCCTGCGTGAGGTCGCCGCCGCCCAGGATGTTGGAGGACTGGTAGAGGTTGATGTAGCGCTCGACGTTCGAGGGCACCTTGCCGGCCATGCGCGTCGGATCGTAGGTGATCATCAGGCTCACCGGGACGTGCGCGGCGTTGAGAACTTCGGCGAATTCGATGGCGGAATCGCCGCCGATGGAATGGCCGATGACGCTGATCGGCGCCGCGTGGCGGCGGTAATCGGCGATGGCCTGATTGGCGACATCGCGCCACCCCAGATGCGAGCCGATGTTGGCCGTCACGCCGCCGCGGTTGATGCGCCCCGCCAGTTCGTCCATGCCCCAATCGATCGCACCGATCAGGCCGCGGAACAGATAGGCGCGTCCGCGCGAATTGGCCGCGGCCGGCGCTTCGGGAGTCGCGGCTTCGCCGGTACCGGCGAGGCACGCTGCGATCAAGACCGCCGCGATGTATTTGGCTCGAACCATGCGCTTCCAGATTCAGCGTGTGAAGCGACAACAGTCTACTGACCGCGGGTACGCCCCGCTAGGGCCACCCAAAAATTCCACTCTACCGATTTTCGCCGGATGAACGCCCGTTTTTCGCCCCAAAGGGTTCTGACACGTCCGAACCGATCTACTGCGTCGCGATGTGATTGGTGCGCACGACGTCGCCCCAGAGTTTGATCTCCCGCTTGAGCAAAGCGGCGGCGGCCTCGGGCGTTTCCTCTTCGGCCGTGTATTCGTCCATGCCGCCATCGGCGTAGGTCTTTTTCACTTTGGGGTCGGCGAGCGCAGCGCGCAATGCGGCGTTGAGCTTGTCGACGATCGGGCGCGGCGTGCCCGCCGGCGCCAGCAGCATGTGCCAGAAGTCGACGTCGAGCTTCTTGTAGCCGAGTTCGCCCATGGTCTTGAGCTCCGGCAACGCGGCGAACTTGCGGCCCATGAGGCCGTAGGCTTTGAGCTTGCCGGTCTTGACCAACGGCCCGGCGACCACCGCCGATATTGGCCCAAGATCAACTTGCCCCGCCAACAGGTCGACGAGAGCCGGGCCGGCGCCGCGATAGGGAACCTGTGTGACTTTCACGCCGAGTTCCTGGAAGATCAGCACCTCGGCCAAATGACCGAACGAGCCGACGCCGGGATGCCCGACCTTGATGCTTTGCCCAGGCTGTTTCATCCAGGCCAAGAGTTCATCGAAATTGTTCGGCGGCAGCGTCGGCCGCCCCGCCAGCGTATTGGTGGTGATGTTGACAAGGCCGATCGGGACAAAATCCTTTTCCGGGTCAAACGTGAGATTCGGATAAAGCGCCGGGCCGGCCGCCAGCGCGTCCTGGTGCAGCATGATTGTGTAGCCATCAGGCGCGGCGCGGGCGGCCTTGGCGGCGGCGATCATGCCGCCGGCACCGCCAATATTTTCGATCACGATCGGCTGGCCCAGCGCTTTCTGCATGGCGTCCTGAATGATGCGTGCCGTCGCATCGTCGGCGCCACCGGGCGCGAACGCCACGATCAAGGTGACGGGGCGATCGGGATAGGTCTGAGCCGAAGCGGTGCCGGTCGCCAAGGCGCAGGCGGCAATGATCGCCGCTGCGAACGCGCGGGCAAAAATCATGATGTCCTCCCTTGAGCCGCCTGTTGTTTTTTGTTTTGGAATCGGCCCATTGTGCTCCGAACTGGCCTGGATATTGAGCGCCTTTCCCGCCCCTGCCGCAAGATTAGATGCGAGGACTGCGACTTCAAGTCCGTCCATGGGAATGATCCGCCGTGCTTCTGCGCTGGCGCGGCGCGAAGCTGGCGGGTGACGCCAAAGATCGAGGTTGCCCGGTCGTGATTCAAGCCGCGAAACCCCGAGCCGCACGGTCCGACTTCTGCTAGTGTCAGCCTATGAAATTTCTTGCGAAATTGGCGACTGGCGACATCGCGCTTTGGTGCGCGTTCTGGCTGATCGGAACTCCGCTCGTTCTCGTTTGGGACGTCAGCGGGGGATGCACGATCGTCGGATGTGGCATTCAGGACCCATTTATTGCGGTATTTTTATTGGTGCTGTTCGCGTTATCGAGCGTGGCCATAGTGTTCGTCTCAGTCGCCATATGGCGCAGCTCATCGCGGTATCCGCGCGAAGTATGGTGGCAAGGGCTTCTCGCAGTGGGCGCCAAATTATGTGCAGTATTATCGGGATTTGCGGCGGCCGTGAGTGTGTTGGTTATCTTGTATATGGTCTTTATTTTCATCTATGCAGCTTTCGACCATGTTTGATTTATGGTCCGCGCCTGGTCAGAAAGCCAACGCTGATCCGCTTCTAAACAAGATGGCATCGGTATTCACGCACATCCTGATTGAGACGAAAAACCTGCTGCTGCAAGGAGGAAATTATGACCAAAGGAACGACCAACGACCGCAATAAACCCGGCAACAATCACGATATCGCCACCGGCGGAGTCAGTCGCCGAAGCTTCGTCGCCGGCGCGACCACCGCTGCTGGCGCGATGACGCTGGCGCAGTCTTCAACCCGCGCGATGGCACAGGCTGCCAAGCCAAAGGCGTTCTGGCCGAATGGAGCACGCCTTGCGATCGCCTTTTCAATGGTGATCGAGACCGGTGCCGATCCGGATCCGACCACGAAAGGCCCCGACGGCAAGACTTATCCCGACCTCTACGCCAAGACTGCCGAGCAGTACGCGGTGCGCGAGGCCATCCCACGCATGCTCGACATGTTCGACCGCCGTCGCATCAAGATCACGTCCATGATGTGCGGGCTCTCGTGCGAGCGCAATCCTTCGCTTGCCAAGGAGATTGCACAGCGTGGCCATGAATGCGGCTCCCACGGCCGCAGTCACGACGTTCAGTTCCAGCTCTCGCGCGACGATGAGCGCGCTTTCATCAAGGGCTCGGCCGACATGATCGAGCAGGCCACCGGCCAGCGTCCGGTCGGCTACAATTGCCGCGGTCAATTGCGAAGCGTCAACACGCTCTCGTTGGCGCAGGAGTTGGGGTTTATCTATCACATCGACGACATCAGCCGCGATGAGCCCTTCATCATCCCGGTCAACGACAAACCGTTCGCGGTCGTACCGTATACGGGGCACCTCAACGACATCGGCTATTTCAACAACCGTGGTATGGCCTCGGTGTTCGCCCAAGACCTCAAGCTGGAGTTTGACGCGCTCTACGCAGATGCGGAGCACAAGCGTCGATTGATGGTCGTTACGCTGCACGATGCGGTGGCGCGGGCAAACAGGGTAAAAGTGTTCGAGGACTTCATCACCTATGCTCAGCGCCAGCGGGGCGTCTGGTTCGCACGCGCCGATGCGCTCGCAAAATGGGCATTGGAGAGTCCTGACTCGATCAAGGAAAAGACGGCGACCTGATCGGTGGTTACATCACGTAGAGGCGATCCGGCAATTCATTGGCCGCACCGTCGGGCGGCGCGTGGGCCGCGAGCACCGCGCCGCAGCGCTCGATCGCGGTGATGAAGGCCGGGGCAATACGGCCCTCGCGCATGTGGCCGGTCAGCGCGTCGACCGCGCTCTGCCACTCCGCCTGCGGCACCTTCGATGCGATGCCGTCATCGGCGATGATGCGGGCATAGCGTTCCGCCATCGAGACGAAGATCAGCACGCCGGTGCGATTGCGCGTGCGGGCGAGGTGGCGCGTGTAAAACTGCTCGATCGCGGCGCGATGGGCGCGTGCGCGCCGCAGCGCGCGCGGCACCAGCGCCATGCGCAGCGGTGGCCATGAGCACACCAGCGCAACAACGATGAAGACGGCGAGTTGCACCAGGAAGATCAGCTGCGCGCTCCATGGCGTAAAATAGATCAGGGGCCAGGGCACAAACAGCGCCAGCAACGCCGCCCAGATCAGGACGAAGGAGGAATAGGCGGACGAGGCGTGTGCCAGCACGCACACGATCTGACCGGAGGTGCGCTGCTCCGCTGCGCGGATGGCGGCTGCAATCGCCGCGTGATCTTCCGGCGTGATCGGCATCACCAGCCCCCCGATGCGCCGCCGCCGCCCGACGATCCGCCGCCGCCGGAGAAGCCGCCGCCAAATCCGCCCCCGGACGAGAATCCGCCGCCGCCGGAGGACCAGCCCGAGCCCCAGCTTGAGCCGGAATTCGGCACGTACACCATGCGCCCGTTGCGGTTGACCATGCGGCCGGAGGGCGTGGTGTTGATGTTTCCCATCACGAAGAATATGAAAACGATCAGCACGAACAGGAACAGAAACGGAAATAACTTGGCGAGATCGTTCGCCGGGTCGTCGTTTCGCACCCGCACCTTTTCGTGCCAGTCGGCGGCGTCGGTGGTGAGCACCTCGATGATGCCGTCGACGCCGCGCTCAATGCCGCCGGGAAAATCGTTGGCCTTGAAGCGCGGCACGATGGCGCTGGCAATGATGACCGACGACAGCGCATCGGTCAGTGTGCCTTCAAGCCCGTAGCCGACCTCGATGCGCACCTTGTGCTCGGCCGGCGCGATGAGCAGGAGCACGCCGTTGTTCTTTTTCGCTTCGCCGAGCTTCCAGGCGCGGAACAACTGGTTGGCGTAGGTCTCAATATCGCCGCCTTGCAGCGACTTCACCGTGGCGACAACGAGCTGAATGCCGGATTTGTCTTCGAGCGTTTGCAGCTTGGTTTCAAGCGCGCTCTTGTTGGCCGCCGGAATGACGTTGGCCTGATCGACCACGCGGCCGGTGAGCGCGGGGAAGTCGAGGGCGGCGAAGGCAAGCGTGGAAAGAAGGCAGAGGACGACCACAGCCGCCAACGCCGGCACCCGCGCATATCTATTATCAGGGCGCACAATTATCATTGTCATGCCCCGCGAAGGCGGGGCATCCAGTAACCGCCGCCTTCTCGGTCTCCGCACCGCATTGCCACACCAAGTCCTCGCGGATTACTGGATCATCCGCCTTCGCGGATGATGACAGGCATGAGTAGCCGTCAGAACTTCACCTGCGGTGGCTTTTCGGCGCCTTCGGTGGCGGTGAATTCTGCCATCGGCTTGTTGCCGGAGAAGAACGTCTTCGCCCACAGCACCGTCGGCATCGTCCGCAGCGCCGTGTTGTACTCTCGCACCGAATTCGATGTAGTCGCGCCGCGCCACTGAAATGCGGTTCTCGGTGCCTTCGAGCTGCGACTGCAGCGCGAGGAAGTTCGCGTTCGATTTCAGGTCGGGATAGTTCTCCGACACCGCGAGCAGCCGCCCGAGAGCGCCCGTAAGCTGGTTCTGCGCGTCCTGGAACTGCTTCACCTTGTCCGGATCGGTGAGTTGCGACACGTCGAGCTTGACCTGCGTTGCCTTGGCGCGGGCCTCGATCACGGCGGTGAGCACATCCTTCTCCTGCTTGGCGTAGCCTTGCACGGTGGCGACCAGGTTGGGGATGAGGTCGGCGCGGCGCTGGTACTGGTTCTGCACGTCGGACCAGCGCGCTTTGGCCTGCTCCTCGAGCGTGGGGATGGTGTTGTAGCCACACGCCGACAACGCGAGGCCGAGGCCGATCACGGCGAAAATGGTGCGAATGCGATAAGCTGCGGTGCTCATGACGCTCTCCACTGCTGCCAGTCTAAGACGCGGTTGCGGTGCGGGCGGTTCACGCCCCGCTCGGTTCGGTGCCGACAATTTCGATGCCGAAGCCGGATAGGCCCACATAGGTCATGCGGCGCGACGACGTCAGCAGCCGGATCGAGGTGACCCCGAGGTCCTTGAGGATCTGGGCGCCGAGGCCGATCTCGCGCCACTGCTGCGAACGCGCCTCGCCCGAGGCGGTGTCACCCGATTTCGGGATGGAGATGACGGGTACGCCCGCGGCGCCGTCGCGCAGGAAAACCAGAATCCCCCTGCCCTCGCTCTTGAAGCGGGCGAGCGTCGCATGGATGGTCTTGGCGCCGCCGAACACGTCGGTGATGAGATTGGCGCGATGCAGCCGCGCCAGCACGTTCCTGCCGTCGCCGATGCGGCCGTGCACGAAGGCCATGTGGTAGACCTGATCGAACGGCGTCAGGAAGGCGTAGCCGGTGAGCGTGCCGATCTCCGACTCCACGGGAAACTCACCGACGCGCTCGATCAGCTTGTCGCGCGTCTGGCGATAGGCGATCAGGTCGGCGATCGAGACGCGCTGCAGCTTGTGGCGCTCGGCAAAGGCCGCGATCTCCGGGCCGCGCATCACCGTGCCGTCATCGTTCATCAGTTCGGCGAGCACGCCGACCGGCGCCAGGCCGGCAAGCCGGCAGAGATCGACGCAGGCTTCGGTGTGGCCGGAGCGCATCAGCACGCCGCCGGCCTTCGCGACCAGCGGGAAGACGTGGCCCGGCCGCACGAAATCAGCCGCGCCGCTGTTGCCGTTGGCGAGCGCGCGCACGGTGTTGCAGCGCTCCTCGGCGGAAATGCCGGTGGTGAGGCCGTGGCGGACGTCGACCGAGACGGTGAACGCGGTGCCGAGCGGCGCGTCGTTGAGCGCCACCATGGGATCGAGATGCAACCGCTTGGCATCCTCCGGCGCGACCGGCACGCAGACGATGCCCGAGGTGTGGCGGATGATGAATGCCATCTTTTCGGTGGTGCACAGCGAGGCGGCGACGAACAGATCGCCCTCGTTCTCGCGGTCGTCGTCGTCGGCGACGATGACGATCTCGCCGCGCGCAAAGGCGGCGACGGCCGCGCCGATTTTCTGGTGAGCGTCGTCCATGCTTCCCCCTGCCGACGCGTTCTAGCGCGGCGCGAACGGCCACGCCGGGCTCGCGCCGACCTGGCCGCGCTGGCGTAGATAGTGATCGGCAATCACGCACGCCACCATGGCCTCGCCGATCGGCACCGCGCGGATGCCGACGCAGGGGTCGTGGCGGCCCTTGGTGGAAATCTCGGTGTCGTGGCCATAGCGGTCGACGGTGCGGCGCGGCGTCAGGATCGAGGACGTCGGCTTGACCGCGAAGCGCGCCACCACGGCTTGCCCGGTCGAGATGCCGCCCAGGATGCCACCGGCGTTATTGGACAGAAACAGGGGCTTGCCGTCATTGCCCATACGCATCTCGTCGCCATTCTCTTCGCCCGAGAGCGCGGCTGCGCCGAAGCCGGCTCCGATCTCGACGCCCTTCACGGCGTTGATGCTCATCAGCGCCCCGGCGAGATCAGCGTCGAGCTTGCCGTAGACCGGCGCGCCGAGGCCTGCCGGCACGCCTTCGGCGATGACCTCGATGACGGCGCCGACGGAAGAGCCGTCCTTACGCACACCATCGAGATAGTCCTCGAAGAATTTGGCCTGCTTGGCGTCAGGGCAGAAGAACGGATTGTTGTCGACCTCGTTCCAGTCCCAGCGCGCGCGATCAATGACGTGCGGACCCATCTGGACCAGCGCGCCGCGCACGGTCATGCCCGGCACGATTTTCCGCGCGATGGCGCCTGCCGCCACCCGCGTCGCGGTCTCGCGTGCCGACTGCCGCCCGCCGCCGCGATAATCGCGCAGGCCGTATTTGATGTCGTAGGTGAAGTCGGCGTGGCCCGGCCGATACTTGTCCTTGATGTCGGAATAATCCTTGGAGCGCTGATCGACATTGTCGATGACGAGCGCGATCGGCGAACCGGTCGTCACCTGCGTGCCGCTCGTCTCGTCGACGAAGACGCCCGACAGGATGCGCACCGCGTCCGGCTCCTGGCGCTGCGTGGTGAAGCGCGATTGCCCCGGCCGGCGCTTGTCGAGCCACGGCTGGATGTCGGCTTCCGTGAGGGCAATGCGGGGCGGGCAGCCATCGACCACGCAGCCGATCGCCGGCCCATGGCTCTCGCCGAAGGTCGTGACCCGGAAAAGGTGGCCGAACGTGTTGAATGACATGTCGAATTTTTGGAGTTGGGGCCGCCGCGGTGTGGTAGCCCGCGTGCTCCCGGCGGTCAAATTGCGGTCGAGACGCCCGCGCACGCCTGATTCCGTCGCACACGCCATTCATTCTGCGCGCCGTTCGCAGTTGCGAAAGAAATCCGCCGCTCTGTGCCTCAATCCAAAATGTTGTTTCAAAACAAAGCACCCATTGAATAAATGTTCATCCTGCATTCATCTCGCTGAACGCCGGTTAATGAAAACCTGAACGTCCGTTAAGCTACGGAAATATCAGTGCTTTTTCCGTTTTCCCACTTGCGCGCTCCGATCCGATGTGCAATTGTTGTTTCACGGTAAGGGGGGCGAAGGCCCAAGGGATCGAGACAAAGCCCGCGAAGCTCAACTCAACCCTACCGGCTGATCCATCAAGCAACAAAGGAACCGAGCAATGGCCAAGAAAGCGAAGAAGAAGAAGATGAAGAAGTAATGATGCTGCGTAGGCCTCGTATTGGGGCCGCGCCATCAGCTTCGGAATACGCGAGGTGCCTGCGTGGTACTTCGTCAGAGCGGCCGGACGAAAGTTCGGCCGCTTTCGTTTTGGGGTGGACGATCTGCGAATTTCCGATTGTCGTGTGAGGCCGGATCAATGCCGCCATTGCGATACCGCATGCGCGGGGATGAGCGGGAAATGTCTTACGCGTAGCGCGCCATCGTGCCACCCGAAAACACGTAGACCACGCCGTGCAAAACATCCGCGTGGGTCGCTTCCTCCTCCGGCAGTATATGAAGATTTGCCATCAGCACGCGCGCAACGCCGCCATGCGCGGCGATCACGGTGTCGCGCGCCATGGACGCGTACCACTCGCCGACACGGGTCGCGACCTCGCGATAACACTCGCCGCCGGGCGGCGTGAAATCCCACTTGTCACGTTCGCGCCGCATGAGCACATCCGGGTCGCGGAGCTGGATTTCCGGCAGCGTCAATCCTTCCCACTCGCCGTACGAAATCTCCATCAGCCTGTCGTCGACCTCGTATGCATGCGGGTCGAGACCGAGCACCGTGCGAACAAGCTCCATGGTTTCGCGCGCCCGCGTCAGCGGGCTCGACACGTAGGCGAATTCGTTCGGCTCGTGCCGGTCGCGCGCGAACAGATCGCGCAGCACACCGCCGCAATCGCTCGCCTGCGCACGGCCGCGTGCGTTGAGCCCGGTGTCGTATCGGCCCTGCAGGCGCTGCTCGACGTTGAAGTCGGTTTCACCGTGACGGACAAAATACAGGACCGGCATGACTCGATCGGCCCGCTGCCGCGCCTCACTCCTTGCCGACGGTGATGTCCGGCGCATCCGGATGCTTCATGCCGACGATGTGATAGCCGGC
Organism: uncultured Alphaproteobacteria bacterium; assembly: GCA_963730645.1. Lineage (GTDB taxonomy): Bacteria > Pseudomonadota > Alphaproteobacteria > Rhizobiales > Xanthobacteraceae > BOG-931. Next base: position 28,046 of record CAVSSN010000004.1, read on the forward strand.
ATCGACGTGGTGGATTTCCCCGGTCACGCCGCTCGACATGTCGGAGAGCAGATAGACCCCGGTCTTGCCGACATCCTCCACCGTCACGTTGCGCCGCAGCGGCGTGTTGTACTCGTTCCACCGCAGGATGTAGCGGAAGTCGCCGATGCCGGAGGCGGCAAGCGTCTTGATCGGCCCCGACGAGATGGCGTTGACGCGGATGTTTTTGACGCCGAGATCGGCGGCGAGATAACGCACCGACGCCTCGAGCGCGGCCTTGGCCACGCCCATGACATTGTAGTGCGGCATCCACTTTTCCGAGCCGTAATAGGTCAGCGTGAGCATGGCGCCGCCATTCGGCATCATCTTCTCGGCGCGCTGCGCGACGGCGGTCAGCGAGTAGCAGCTTATCAGCATGGTCTTGGTGAAATTGTCCGCCGTGGTGTCGACGTAGCGGCCGTCGAGCTGATCTCTGTCGGAGAACGCAATCGCATGCACGACAAAATCGAGCGCGCCCCACGCGGATTGTACGGCAGCGAACACAGCGTCGATAGTTGCAGGCTCGGTGACGTCGCAGTGCCCGGCGACGATGCCGCCAACCTCCTGCGCCAGCGGCTCGACGCGCTTCTTCAGTGCGTCACCCTGATAGGTAAACGCAAGCTCCGCGCCCTGCTCATGGCATGCTTTGGCGATGCCCCAGGCGAGCGAGCGGTTGTTCGCGACCCCCATGATCAGGCCACGCTTGCCGCGCATGAGGCCCGAGCTTTCCGGCATTCCTGACCCCGCTCGGCAATTTCCACCCTTGGTGTCCTATGGCATAGGGTCTTGGAGCCAGCAAGCACGGCCGCCTCGCCCTGACCGGCCATTAACCAGGGCTATCGGGAATAGGCGGCAGCGGAAGGTGTTTGCCGGTGGACGACCATTTGCGGAGCGGGAATTTGGGCGCATTCCGGCAGGATGTCGAAGCGGCGATACCGGCGCTGCGACGCTATGCGCGTGCGCTCACGCGTGACGCCGAGGCGGCGGACGATCTGGTGCAGGATACGCTGGTGCGGGCGCTACGCTCGGAGCATCTGTTCCATGGCGGCGATGCGCGGGCGTGGCTCTACACCATCCTGACCAACCTCAACCGCAACCGGCTGCGCTCGCTGTCGCGCCGTCCGAGCCACTCCCCGATCGGCGAGAACGATGCGGCCGACATGGCGGGACCGGAAGCCGGCAGCCGCGATATCGCCCGCGCGCTCGACGACACTGGTCGAGGACCAGCGTGCGGTGCTGCTGCTGGTCGTGCTCGAAGGCCTCACCTATCGCGAGGTCGCTGAAGTGCAGGGTGTACCGATCGGAACCGTGATGTCGCGTCTGGCGCGTGCGCGCATGCAGATCAAAGCCCATCTCGACGGCGAGCGCCCGACGCTTCGCCGAATAAAATGACAAGAGAGCAGATACAATGACCGACAGAGATGTCGTTGTGACCGAAGACGAACTCCACGCCTACGTCGACGGCCAATTGCCGGCAGAGCGGCGCGACGCCGTCGAAGCCTGGCTCGCCGCGCATCCGGACGACGCCGCGCGCGTCGCCGCGTGGCGGGCGCAGATCGAACTCATCCGCGCGCGCTATGGCGCAGCCGCATCGGAGCCGGTGCCACCGCGGCTTGCGCTCGACCAGATTGCCCAGAGCCGGCGCGGCTCAATCGGCTGGGCGGTCGCCGCCTGCGTCGCGATGTTCGTGATCGGCGGCGGCATCGGCTGGATGGCGCGCGGCGCCTCGGCCGCGGCGCCCTCGGGCTTTGAAATGTTCACCACCGATGCGCTCGACGCCTACAAGCTCTACGCCGTCGAGGTTCGCCATCCGGTCGAGGTGCCGGGCGATCAGCGCGCGCATCTCGTCGAATGGCTGTCGAAGCGGCTCGCCACCCAGTTGCGCGCGCCCGAGCTCGACAAGATCGGCCTCAAGCTCGTCGGCGGCCGGCTGCTGCCGGGCCCGACCGGGGCGACGGCGTTCTTCATGTACGAAGCCCCGTCCGGCGAGCGCTTCACGCTCTACTGCGCCCACACGCGCGATCCGGAGACGGCGCTGCGCTACACCGCGGGCGACAGCCACGCCGCGTTCTACTGGGTCGACCGCGACCTCGCCTACGTGGTCAGCGGACCGGCCGAACGCGACCGTCTGCAACAGATCGCCAAGGCCGCCTACGAGCAGATCGACAGCCGCACGCCGCAAAAGGGCGGCTGAAGCGTCGCGCATCCTCGCTTCCTGCCCGGTCTTGGCGGCAACCACGCCGCGCGATAGATTCGGGACCAAGCAAGGAGATTCATAATGAGCACGGTCCTGACGCGCGATGCCGAAACGCAGGCAGCCCCGCAATTCGTTCCCCTGACCAAACACATCGGCTGCGAGGTCAAGGGCATCGATCTGCGCGAGCCGGTCTCGCCGGCGACGGCGTCGGCGATCTACAAAGCCTGGCTCGACTAGTGCGGTGCTGCTGTTCCGCGATCAGGACCTGTCGCAGGAAGACCTGATCCGCGTCACCGGCATTTTCGGCGAGTTCGCGCCGCTCGGGCGGCCGGCGCATACGCTGCCGACGGGATTTTCAAAAATCCTGCCCAACATCATGCTGATCTCGAACATCCGCGAGAACGGCGAGACCATCGGCGCGCTGCCCGACGGCGAGATGATGTTCCATCACGACACCATCCACCGTCCGACGACCCGCACAAGGCGACGCTGCTCTATTCGGTCGAAATTCCGACCTACGGCGGCGACACGCTGTTCGCCAGCGGCACCGCCGCCTACGACGCGCTCGATGCGGCGATGAAGAGCGAAGCTCGAGGGCCTGCGGCGCGGTCAATTACTACGTCTACAATTCGGTGAAGCGCAACGACAAGCAGGGCGTCAACGCCGACAGCCAGGCGGTGCATCCCGTGGTGCGCACGCACGACGAGACCAAGCGCAAGTCGCTCTACGTCAATCGGCTGATGTCGGTCCGCATCGAGGGCATGCCGGAGGCGGAGAGCGACGAACTTCTCAATTTTCTCTTCGACCACTCCGAGAAGCCGGAATTCGTCTACACCCACGTCTGGCGCAAGGGCGATCTCATCGTCTGGGACAATCGCAACTCCAGCCACGCGCGCACGGATTTCCCGGCCGACCAGCGACGGCTGCTGCTGCGCACCACGGTGAAGGGAAATGGCAAGCCGTATTGATTGGCGATCGCCATCGTAAAGCCACTGCTCGAAAGCGGAGAACACGTAATGAAAACGTTGGTCGTGGAGCACACCGCTCCGTTCCAGGCGCTGCCGGAACTGGTCGCCGATGCCGAAGGCCTGTTCGCGCGCGAAGGCCTCAAGATCGAGTGGGTCAACACCAACGACGGCGTCGACCGCAGCGCGCGCACCGACGTGCTCGCTCCGAAGGGCCTCGACCCGTTCCGCAGCCACGGCCGTCTGCTCGAGCAGGGCAAGGCCGACATGTACAACGCCTGCGAATGGGGCAATTACTGCCGCGTCCAGGACACCGGCGTGAAGAGCCGCCAGCTCGGCCGCCGCAGCGTCGTGTCATTCGCCGCCATGGTGGTGCGTCCGGATTCTGACGTCTACACGCCGCAGCAGCTTGCGCATCGCAAGGTCGGCGTGCCGTTCTATTTCGGCACGCATTACCTCGCGCTGCACATGCTCGAGGGTTTCCTGACGCGCGAAGAGATCGTGGTGTGCAGCGTGCCGCACGGCTCGCGCTTCCGCTTCGACCTGCTGATGAAAGGCGAAATCGAAGCCACGACGCTGACCGAGCCGTATGTGACCTACGCCGAGAAGCAGGGCTGCCGCCTCGTTTGTACGGCGTTCTATCACGGCACCCAGGTCGGCACCGATCTGATCGACGCCGAAACCATGAGCGCCTACAACCGCGCCGTCACCGAAGCGGTGCGACGCATCAAGGCAAACAAGCGCGGCTACCTGCACTACTTCATCGACTATCACAAAGCGCGCGACCCCGAGATCGGCACGCTGAGCGTCGACGATCTGCGCGAGGGCCGTCTCGTCGTGTGCGAGCCCGCGCCGATCCCCGTCGAGGAGATGCAACGCACCTACGAATGGGTGAAGAGCTGGGGCATGCTGGAAACGACGCAGACGCCGCTCGAGCTCGTCAACATGGACGTGCAGACGCGGGCGCACGCTGTGGCGTGATTATTTCGCCCGCGGCGGAATCTGGATCACCTCGGCAAGCTGCTCCTTCGACAGCGGCGCCGCCAGGAACTTGAAGGCGACGGCATCCGCCATCACCGACTCGACACCAAATATCGTGTCGGGCTGCAGCGCCGCCTTCGGCAGGAATTCGTCGCGGATGCGGATCGCGAGGCGCTCGGAGACCTTGCCGTAGGCGGCGTAGGTCTTCACACCCTCCGGATTGCCGTAGAGCCATTCGTAGGTCTCGCGATAGGCCGCGGCGAAACGCTCCATCACCGCGCGGCGCTGCGCCAGCGCATTGGCGTTGACGATGTGGACGCGCACGGTCTGGTCGCGCGTTGACGGTGCATCGCTGCCGCGCGCGATCAGGCGGATTTTGCCTTCCTCGAGCGCATCGAGCCCGAACGGCGGCGACGCCCAGCCGACGTCGACCTGTCCCGACATCGCCTGCGTCAAGGTCACCGCCGCCGCGCCGGTTGCGATCGGCTTTGCGGTGACGTTGAAGTGCTTGATGAGCGCCAGCAGCGTGATGTGGGTCGAGGCGCCGTTGGTGGAATAGGCCACGGTCTTGCCGTTGAGCTCGGCGAAGCTCTTGAGCGGCGACGCCGCCGGCACATACCAGTAAAGATCGCTCGCACCCGTCGCGCCCGCGAGCAGGATGCGAACCGGCGCGCCCTTGGCAAACGCGCCGAGCACGCCGCCGGTGCCGGCGCCGATGCCGATATCGACGCTGCCGGAGATCACCGCCTGCATCGTCTCGCCGCCGCCATTGGTGTAGAGGATTTCGAGATCGAGGCCGTGCTTTTTGAAAATCCCCGCACGCTTGCCGATATCGGGAACGCCGCTGTCCCAGTTGTTCGGCGCGCCGACGGCGAGCTTGAGCGTGTCGTCGGCGTTGGCGGGGACGGACAGCAGAAGTCCCCGGCCAGCAGCGCCGGCGAACAACGAGCGTGGCAGTGCGGCGCGACATGGAATTCCCTCATTCGTGCGGGGATGGATGCGTGCGAGGCCGATTTTGTCGCCGATTGGACGGCAAACGCAAGCGCGGCGCCGCTATTCGATCACCTCGTCGGCGCGCGCGAGCAACGTCGGCGGGATGGTGATTTCGAGCGCCTTGGCGGTGATCAGGTTGATGACGAAATCGAACTTGGTCGGCTGCTGGACGGGAAGGTCGGCCGGCTTCGCGCCCGCGCAGGATTTTGTCGACGTACTCGGCCGGCACGGCGGTTCAGGTCAGGGAAATTCGCTCCATAGGACATCAGACCTCCCGCTTCGACGATAATCGCGTTGTGCGAGCATGGTCGGCAGGTGCGCAGCGAGAGAAAAGGTGGCGATGCGAAGCCGGTGCGAGTTCGTGAGCGGGTCGCCAGTCGACATAAAGCGCCTCCGTTCGGTCCCCAAGCTCCGTCGAAAGCGGACGCGATATCCTCGCCCGTTTCGGATCGGTAATGAAACAACGTCAAGACCGAGCGTGCGTGCGGCTGTGTCGATCTCGACCCTCTCGGTCACCCCGCCGGAATACTCGGCATTGACCATCACGGCCAACCGGCGCAGTCCCGGGACAACCTCGCGCAGGATTTCGAGACGCTTGGCGGCGAGATCGGTCCCCTGGTTTGACAGGCCGGTGACGTTGCCGCCCGGCCGCGCCAGCGAAGCGACCATGATGGCTACCGATCGGGTCTCCCGCCGTCGGAAAGACGATAGGGATGACCGATGTGGCCTGCTCGCGCTGCGACCGCCGGTTCGGTTCCGCCAGCGAGAATGATATCGACCTTAAGCCGCACGAACTCTGCCGCGATTTCGGCATACCGCTCGATACGTCCCTCGCCCCAGCGATACTCGATCGCGACGGTGCGGCCTTCGATCCAGCCGAGTTCGCGCAGTCGCCGCACGAATGCATCGAGCCAGTGCGCGCTGGCCCGTCGACGTGCCGCCGCCGAGAAACCCGATGGTCGGCAGCTTGCCCGCCTGCTGCGCACGCGCGGCGAGCGGCCACGCGCAGCGCCACGCCCCCGGCAAGGCGCATGAATTCGCGGCGGTTCACTCGATCACCTCGTCGGCGCGCGCGAGCAGCGTCGGCGGAATGGTGAGGCCGAGCGCCTGCGCGGTGATCAGGTTGATGACGAGATCGAACTTGGTCGGCTGCTCGACCGGCAGGTCCGCGGGCTTTGTCCCGCGCAGGATTTTGTCGACATAGTCGCCGGCGCGGCGATTGAGGTCCGGGTAGTTTGCTCCATAGGACATCAAGCCGGCTGCTTCGACGTATTCGCGCTGCACGTACATCGTCGGCAGTCGCGCCACGAGCGCAAACGTATTGATGCGGACGCGGTTGAAGTTCATGAGCGGGTCGCCAACGACATAGAGCGCCTGCGCGCGGCCCTTGAGCGACACCAGCGCCGGCGCGATGTCATCGGTGCCGCGGACTTCCAACGGGATAGCCTCGACGCCGAGCGTGCGCGCCGCCGCCTCAAACTCGTTCATCTCCAACACGGAAGCGGGGCTGCCGCCATTGAACAGGATCGCCAACCGGCCGAGACCCGGAGCAAGCTCGCGAAGAATTCCGAGCCGCTTGGCAGCAAGATCGGCGGCAAGGTTTGAAAGGCCGGTCACGTTGCCGCCCGGCCGCGACAAGCTTGCGACAATGCCGGTGGCGATCGGGTCCCCTGCGACCGGAAAGACGATCGGGATGTCGGCGGTTGCCTGCTTGGCCGCAAGCGCCGCCTCGGTCCCCAAAGCGAAGATCACATCGACCTTGAGCCGGACAAACTCGGCCGCAATCTCGGCAAATCGCTCGGGATGTCCCTCCACCCAGCGATACTCGATCCTGACATTGCGACCCTCAACCCAGCCCAATTCCCGCAGGCGCTGCACAAAAGCCGCGACCCAGGTGGCTTGTGACGATGCCGTGCCCGAGCCAAGCAGACCAATGGTCCGCATCTGCGCCTGCTGCGCCGAGGCGCCGAGCGGCCACAGCGCAGAGACGCAGCGCCGCCGACAGAGCAATGAATTTCCGCCTGCCAATGCGATGGTCATGGCGCCCCGCCAATCGGGGCTCATGCCCCGTGCAACGAAGGCGAACGCTATCATGCTGGCGAGACGCGATGTGTGACGCCGCTCACACACGTCCGCGACATTTGGGCGTCGCGCGGCTTACGCAAAATCCTTGCGCGGATCGTAGGGCTTGTCGCCCTGCCATTTCTTCATCAGCGCTTCGAGCTCGGCGTCGCTCTTGTCGGGTAGCACGAGCTGCACGGTGGCGAGCAGATCGCCCTTGCCCTCCTTCGCCGGGAAGCCTTTGCCCTTGAGGCGGAAGGTGCGGCCGCTGCTGGTGCCCGGCGGGATCGTGATCTCGACCGGATTGTCCAGCGTCGGCACGCGGACCTTGGCGCCGAGCACCGCTTCGTAGAGCGTCACCGGCAGATCGAGCCGCACGTCGGCGCCTTCGAGCGTGAACACCGGATGCGGCGCGATCGACGACGGTGATCAAGGCGTCGCCGGCGCCGCCCGGACCGGCCATGCCCTGGCCCTTGAGCCTGATCTGCTGGCCGCTGGCGAGACCGGCCGGAATTTTCGCATCGACATCCTTGCCGGTCGGCAACCGCACGCGCACCGACACGCCTTTGGCAGCCTCCGGCAGCGAGATCGTGACCGCGCCGGTGACGTCGGCACCGCCACCGTCAAACTCCTCCGGCTCGAATGGCGAACTGCCGCGCCGGCCGCCTTGCCGCCCGCCGCCGCTGAACATTTCCTTGAGGATATCTTCGAAGCCGCCGCCGCCGCGCGCGCCACGCTACGGGCGCGGCTGGTGGAGCGCTGAAAGCCTTCAGGCCCGAAGTGGAAGGATTCGAAATTGCCGTCCTGCGCGAAGCCCGGGCCGCCGCCGGCGCCCGCGCCAAAGCCTTCGTAACCGCGGAAGCGCGGCTTGCCTTCGGCGTCGATCTCGCCGCCGTCGAACGCCTTGCGCTTGTCGGCCTCGCCGAGGATCTCGTAGGCGGCGTTGAGCTCGGAGAAACGCGAGGCGGCCTTGGGGTCGTGCTTGTTGGCGTCCGGATGCAGCTTCTTGGCTAGCTTCCGGAACGCGCTCTTGATGTCGCCTGCGCTCGCGGTCCGGCTGACGCCAAGGACCTCATAGGGATCACGCATCCCTGTGAACTCCGATCCAGATCTGGGCCGGCCCCGCCCGCCCTCGTACCGATGATGTGGGAACTCTGCGCTCGGAACGCAACGCGGCGGGAATCGGCTCCCGCACGATTATAGCGCCGTTACGTCTGTTTCCAGGGCCGGAGAGTTTTCACCTCCCACTTGCCCTGCGTCATGCGGCAGGCCTCGCCCTGCAGCCAGGCTTCGGCACCCTCGCGCACGTAGCTCGCGAGAAAATCGCGGCAGGTGAAGCCGTCCTCTTTGTAGGCGCTGGCGAGCGGCGTGATGTTGCCCCGCGCGCCGGTCTGCGGGTTCTCCCACGGTACGCTGGTATCCTTGCCGCCGCGGGTGAGCACCTCGGCGGCGGCGGCGCGGGCATAGGCGAGGTCGAACTCGGACGGCTGGGCGGAAAGCTTGCCGCTCGCGGTCGGCGGCTGGTTGGTCACGGTCTTCTGCGGGATCGAGCCGGTCTGGTCGGCGCTGTCGGCGTCCTTGTTGCCAATGAGCGAAGCCATTCGGAAGGAGCAGCCGCCGCAGGCAAAACTCAGCCCCAGCACGGCCGCAATGGCCAGCCGGCCCAGCGACCGACATAGGCGCACTGACGCGGTTCCACTATATAGAGGCTGCCGGGCCGCCCCTCGGCCCACTGACGCGACCACTCGGGTACTCCGCCAAATGTCCGATACCGCTCCGATAGAACACCCGGTTTGGTTAACGGGCGGTGACTTCACCGGGGCCGACGAGCCTTTGCGGCTGTTTGCGGCCTGGTTCGAGGAGGCGAAGCGCTCCGAGCCGGTCAATCCGGACGCCATGGCGGTCGCGACCGTCGACGCGGACGGCCTGCCGAACGTGCGGATGGTGCTGCTGAAGGGGTTCGACCAGCGCGGATTTGTTTTCTATACGAACCTCGACAGCATCAAAGGGCATGAGCTCGACGGCGCGCCGAAGGCGGCGCTGACGTTCTATTGGAAGACGCTGGCGCGGCAGGTGCGCGCGCGCGGCAGCGTCGAGCACGTCTCGGCGGCACGAGGCCGACGCCTATTTCGCCACGCGCTCGCGCATGTCGCAGATCGGCGCCTGGGCCAGCAAGCAGTCGGAGCCGCTCGAAAGCCGGCTCGCGTTCGAGAAGGCGATGGCGCTCTACACGGCGAAGTTCGGCGTCAGCACCGTGACGCGGCCGCCGCGCTGGTCGGGCTACCGCATCGTGCCGCAATCGATCGAATTCTGGCAGGAGCGGCAATTCCGCCTGCACGACCGCATCGAATTCACCCGCGCAGCGCCCAGCGCGCCGTGGACCAAGACGCGGCTCTATCCGTGAGCTAGCATTGGATCATTGAAAGAAGGCCCATGGCCACCACCACAAACCAGCCGCGCCGCACGCTGCTCCTCACCGGGGCGAGCCGCGGCATCGGCCACGCCACGGTGAAGCGGTTCTCCGCCGCCGGCTGGCGCGTGATCACATGCTCGCGCCATCCGTTCCCGGAGAATTGTCCCTGGGAGGCGGGCCCCGAGGATCACATCCAGGTCGATCTCGCCAATCCGCAAAACACCGACGAGGCAATCGCCGAGATCAAGCGGCGGCTGCATGGCGAGCTGCACGCGCTGGTCAACAACGCCGCGATCTCACCGAAGGCGCCGGGCGGCAAACGGCTCGGCTCGATCGACACCTCACGCGACGACTGGCATCACGTGTTCCAGGTGAACTTCTTCGCTCCGATCATGCTGGCGCGCGGCCTGCTCGATGAGCTCAAGGCGGTGAACGGGTCGGTCGTCAACGTCACCTCGATTGCGGGCTCGCGCGTGCATCCGTTCGCCGGCGCCGCCTATGCCACGTCGAAAGCGGCGCTGTCTTCGCTGACGCGCGAGATGGCGTCGGACTTCGGCCGGCTCGGCATCCGCGTCAACGCCATCGCGCCGGGCGAGATCGACACGCCGATCCTCTCGCCGGGCACCGACAAGATCGTCGAGAACATCCCGATGCAACGGCTCGGCACCCCCGACGAGGTGGCGAAGATCATCTACGTGCTGTGCACGGAGACGTCGTCGTATGTGAACGGCGCGGAGATTCACATCAACGGCGGCCAGCACGTCTGATCGCTTCATCCTCCCCCGCCTGCGGGGGAGGCGGCGCGCGAAGCGCGCGGTAGGGGCCGCGTCTTGCACTGCGCAGACGCAGCAGGCGCTGACGTCACGCTTGGAGCAAGCCAGCCCCCTCCACCGCCGCAAGCGGGGGAGGGTCGGCTCCGCCAGCTGCGCGAGGACGGATAGCTCGCGTTCAGGCTTCGTATTTGAATGACAGCGAAACCCGGGTGCGAAATGCCGCGACCTTTCCTTTCTCGACCTTCATGTCCATCTTCGTGACCTCGGCGACGCGCAGGTCGCGGATCGAGCTGGCTGCCGTTGCGACTGCGTTTCGACCCGCGTCCTCCCACGACTTTTCGCTGACGCCGACGACTTCGACGATTTTGTAAACGCCTTCAGACTGCTTTTTCGCCACTGTAGCCTCCCTTAATGAAGCTTCGCCGGCTCTCGCGGCGTGCGCTGCCATGGTAGCGGAAACGGCGGTCGGAGCCACTGCGGGTAGAATGAAATGCCTTTACTCTCCCGTTTGAGCGGTGAGGCGCGGCGCGAAGCGGCCCATTGCTACCCTCCCCTCGTTTGCACCCGTCATTCGATCACATCGTCGGCGCGGGCGAGCAGCGCAGGCGGTACGTCGAGGCCCAGCGCCTTCGCGGTCTTGAGGTTGATCACGAACTCGAACTTGGTTGCTTGCATAACCGGAAGGTCGGCGGGCTTCTCGCCCTTTAGAATGCGGCCAGTGTAGACGCCGAACTGGCGCGCTGTATCCAAGCGGTCTCCTCCGTAGCTCATCAGCATGCCGGCCGTGACGGATTCGCGATTCGCATGGGAGGTTGCAATCCCATGACGTGCCGCCAGCGCCACGATCTGATCGCGCCGGCTAAAGAAGTACAAATCGGCGCTGACGTAAAGCGCTGTGACTCTTTGCTGGACGAGCTCGGTGAACGCCATGTCAATTTCGCGTTCGTTGCTGGCGCGAAGCACGATGAGTTGCGAACCGAGCGCTCGCGCCGCGACCTCAGTCTCATTCAACTCCAGCGCTGCATTTGCATTATTTGGGTTTAGGAGCAGGGCGATGACGGTGGCGCTGGGAATTAGCTCGTGCAGCAATTCCAGTCGCTTCGACGACAGCAGATTGGCAAAGAAAGTGACCCCGGTGAGATTCCCGCCCGGCCGGTTGAGGCTTGTGACAAGTCCGTCCTTGACCGGATCGCTGCCGAGACTGAAGACGATTGGAATGGTAGCGGTCGCCGCCTTGGCTGCAAGGGCCGCAACGGGGGTGCTTGCGGCGATCACCGCCACTTGCCGTCGAACCAGATCGGCCGCCATTTTAGGCAGTCGATCATATTGTCCGTCGGCGTTGCGGAATTCGATCGCCACGTTTCGGCCCTCGACATAGCCGGCCGCACTCAGGCCCTGACGGAATGCAGCCAAAAATGGGCCACCCTGTTGCGCGCCTTCGAGATACCCGATCACTGGCATCGCCGGCTGCTGCGCACGTGCGGCGGGCGGCAACACGACAGTCGCACTGCCGAGAAGGGTGATGAACTCGCGCCTTGCAAGTGCGATTGTCATTTGCCCCCATGTCGAGGACCAGGCCCCGAGCGCGGGCCAAGATATCACGCCGCGCAGGCGAGTTGTGTGAAGCAGATCACAGTTGGCGCGAACTCACCCGGGCTCCTTTGCGTCGTAAACCGCCCGCAGCACCCGCGTGATCGTCAGGCCCTGCACCACGATGCTAAAGATCACCACCGCGTAGGCGACCACGAGGAGGTCGGTGCGCCACGGCGAAGCGGGCAGCGTCAACGCCAGCGCAATGGAAATGCCGCCGCGCAAGCCGGCCCAGGTCAGCACCGCAACGCTGCGCGCCTTGTCGCGAATGCTTTCGCGCGTCAGGGCAATCGGCACGGCGACGCTGACGGCGCGGGCGACGATCGCAAGCGGAATGGCGAATGCGATCGGCAGCAACGCGATCGGCTGTATGACCAGGCCGAGGATCTGCAATCCCATCAGCAGAAACAGCATGATGTTGAGAAGCTGATCGAGCAGCGACCAGAAGCCGATCAGCGCCGCGCGCGCGTCCGGTGTCATGCCGAAGCGCGGCGATGGCGACGACATGCACAGCCCCGCCGTCACCACGGCGATCGGGCCCGACCAGTCGGCCAAGATCGCGAGCCGGTAGCAGCCGATCACCAGCGCCAGCGAGATCATGAGTTGCAAGGCTTCGTCGTAAATCCGGCGAATGAGCCACGCGCCCAGCCAGCCGGCGAAGAATCCAATCGCAGCACCGCCGGCGATGTCGCGCGCCAGGGCGGCCATGATCTGCCCGTGCCAGAGCCCGACGTTTTCGCCCTGTGTGACCCGCAGCGCGACCAGGAACAGCACCACGCCGGCGCCGTCGTTGAACAGGCTCTCGCCGACGATGGCTGCGCGCAGACGCGGCGGCAGGTTCACTTGCCGCAACAGGTTTTCGATCACGACGGCGTCGGTCGGCGCAAGGATCGCGCCAAGCACGAGGCACCAGGCGAGCGGAACCGCCGCGCCGACAACGGCGAACACCGCCCACATCCCGGCGCCGAACAAGGTCATCGAGAGGATGACGCTCGCGGTCGCCAGCAGCAGGATCATCCATCGCCGCCGGCTCAACTCCGCGACATCGACATGCAGGCTGCCGGCGAAAAGCAGCAGCGCGAGAACGCCGTCGAGGAAGATGTGCGGCAGGCTCGCCGCATCGAGCGTGCCGCGAAACCACGACATCACGTGCAGGTGGAACAGCCGGTCGCTCACGACCACCAGCGCGGACAGCACCAGCGAGCCGATCAGCATGCCGATCGCCGGCGGCAGCTTGATCCAGATGTGGTTGACGCACCCGATGAGCACCGCCAGCACCAGCACGGCGGCCAGAATGTCCGCAGCCTCCATCGTTTCGCCCTCGCCGGCGCGAATCCTTGGTTGCGCCGAAGCGAAAGGTCCGATCCCGGAGGTGGTCTCGTCAACTGCCTGCTGCTAGCGCCCCTGCATTCCAGCCGCGGCGGTCGAGGCGGTCTGCTCGAGATGCGGGGTAATCAGCAGCTTGCCACCGACCAGAAGCAGCGTCGCCGCCAGAACGAACCGCAGCGCCGTCTCATGGATGCGCGTCGCCACATAGGCGCCGAGCACGATGCCCGGCAACGAGCCGACGATCAGCGACAGGTAGATGTGGCCGTCGATCGAGCCAAGAATCCAGTGGCCGATGCCGGCGATCAATGTCAGCGGCACCGCGTGGGCGATGTCGGAGCCGACGAGCTTGGCAATCTCGCAGCCGCGGATAGAGCAGCACCAGCGCCGTGACGCCGAGGGCGCCGGCGCCGACCGACGAAATCGACACCAGCACGCCGAGCACCGATCCGACCAGCACGGTGAGCTGCGCAGTGCGGCGCGGATTCAATTCGCCGACATGCACGACGTAGAAGCGCGACAAGGCCTTTGCGGAAGATCAGCGCCAGCGCGGTGAGGAAAAGCGCGACACCAAGAACGAACGTGATCAGTTCACGGCCGGCATTGCTTTGCAGCCCGACGAATGACAGCACGACCAACGTCGCCGCCGCTGCGGGCACGCTGCCAGCCGTGAGCCGCCGCACGATCGTCCAGTCGATCGAGCCGCGGATGCCGTGCACGAAACTGCCGCCGACTTTCGTGGTCGCCGCAAACAGCAGATCGGTCCCCACAGCGGTCGCCGGGTGAATGCCGAACATCAGAATGAGCAGCGGCGTCATCAGCGACCCGCCGCCGACACCCGTCATCCCGACCAGAACACCGACGCTGAAGCCGGATATCGAATACAGCGGGTCGATCGTGTCGACCAGACTCATCGCGTGCTCCGCTGATTGCCGAACCGTTTCGACAAAGTCTCAATCTACATTGTGGAACAAATATGAACCGCGGACGCGTGAAACGGTTCCGTCACACCTGAACTTTACGCCATTCCGCGTAATTGCAATATGGGCCTAAAGAAAAAATCGCCTGCTTCAGAAATATGCAGGCCAAAGCATGACGTTACCGGCGGCGACAGAAAATCGAGAATAATTCTCTACAGCCACTTCTTCCATTTGAAGAAAAAATACGGCAGCACCGCCGCGATCACCATCACCACGAACGCAATCGGATAACCGAACTCCCAGTCGAGCTCGGGCATGTGTCTGAAGTTCATGCCGTAGATCGAGGCGATCAGGGTCGGCGGCATGAACACGACGGCGGCGACGGAGAAAATCTTGATGATGTTGTTCTGCTCGAGGCTGACCATGCCGAGCATGGCGTCGAGCAGGAACTGAATCTTGTTGGTGAGATAGGTGGCGTGGTCCGACAGCGAGCCGACGTCGCGCTGCATCGACTTGAGCTGGGCGCGCATGTCCTTCGCCCATTTCAGATTGTCGGCTTCGTTGGCGAGAAACAGCACGAGGCGGCCGATTGAGACCAGGCTCTCGCGCACCTTCGAGGTGAGGTCGCCCTTGCTGCCGATGGTCTTGAGAATATCGGTGTAGGAGCGGCGGTCGGCGGCGCCGCTCGGGTCGAAAATATCGTGCGACACCTGATCGATCTCGAGCCCGACGCGCTCCAGAATATCGGCCGAGCGGTCGATCACCGCGTCGAGCAGATCCATCAGCACGATTTCGCCGGTGACGTTTTGGGGGCATATGCGGCCGAGCTTGTGACCCACGATCATGAACGGGCGCGGCTCGTCGTAGCGCACGGTGACGAGGCGGTGGCCCGCCAGGATGAAGGTGATCGGCGTGGTCCTGGGCGAGACGGTGTCGGACTGGCACATCAAGGTCGCGGTCATGTACCGCGCGCCGTTCTCGACATAGAGCCGGCTCGAAACCTCGATCTCCTGCATTTCCTCGCGCGTCGGAATCTCGATGCCGACGAGGCGCTCTACGGTCTTGTCCTCGCCGATGGCGGGCGTTGCGAGGTCGATCCACACCGCCGATCGGCGGCACCTCGGCGCCCTCTCCGACCGGAAGGCGCTCCAGCGACGAACCATGTGGAACATAGGCCGAAAGCATCGGCGTCCCCGCGCGAAGGTGTGTCCCCCTCCAACGCCGCTCGAAAGCGGCGCTGCGGCTTCACTCATGCCCCGACCGGCGTCGCCGCTGCAACACAATAAAATTTGGGGGGACGTTTTGTCCCCCCAATGCTGATTGCTCGATGCGGATCAAAGACGCCGCGATGAAGATCAGGCGGCGGCGTCGCGCGCCCAGTCGAACATCTTATCGGTGGAGGCCGGAGCATAGGCCGGATTTTTGGCCACGCCTTGGTAGCGCACCGCGGCGGCGACCGCGGAAATACCGATCTGGCGATAGCGGCTAACAAGTGCGGTCGTTTCGGCGGGAACCTTGTGCGACTTCTGCGTCGGCCGGTCCGTGCCAGTCTTGTTGGTAATCATAAACCCCGTGTTCCCTTCGTTCCTGAGTGACGGTTTGGACTTTACGCGGCGAGTAGGGCGGAAATGGGCAGCAATTCGTGCCGTTGCGTGACTTTCCTGCCCGGATTCGCGCTTTTGCGTGCGGTCGGCACCGATGAACGGCAGCAATCACCTGTTATGGTAAACCGTCGCTTAACGTCTGTTTCCTATACTGTCTGCAAGTTCAGTCGGGTGGTGATGGTATTAAGATGCAGTACAAATGTGAGGCATTCCTGCAACAGTCGGCGCAGACCTTTGCGCGGGGACACCATGACGGCTGGCATGACCGGAGCGATTTCGGTATGGGTCATCGGCGAAGGCGTCCCGCCGAGTCCGGCGCGGACCAGGAATGGCATTGAGGTCGGTAATGACAATGCGCGTGCTCGCACTTGTCGTAGCTGGGTTCGCACTCGGCGGCTGTATGCAGCAGACGCTCGAACCTGCGACCGAGGCCAACTGGAAGCCGCGCGACAAGCAGTTGATGGCCAACCTGCCGTATAATCAGGCGTCCATCCCTGAGCCCTATCGCCGGCACATCGTCGACTACCATCGCAAGGAAGCGCCGGGCACCATCGTCATCGATAGCGACGCCCGCTACCTCTATTACGTGATGCCCAACGGCAAGGCGATCCGCTATGGCGTGACCGTCGGCGAAGAAGCGCAAGCCTGGACCGGCATCGCCAAGGTCGGCCGCATGGAAGAATGGCCGCCGTGGGTTCCCACCGCTGGGGAGCACGCGCGGCTCGACCCGCTTCCGGCCTTCGTTACCGGCGGCCCGCACAATCCCATGGGCGCGCGCGGCATCTACCTTTATTCGGGCAACAAGGACACGCTCTACCGCATCCACGGCACCAATCAGCCTGAATATATCGGCTCCGCCATCTCATCGGGTTGCATCCGCCTGACCAACGAGGACGCCATCGACCTTTACAATCGGGTCAAACTTGGAACCATCGTCGTCGTGCTGGCTCCCAAGCAGGGCGATTCGCCCTACAATCCGCGCATGGCGCTGGGCAGCAGCGACAACAACGGTCGGCAGTTCTGAACGGCTGACGAGGATTTCGCGGCGCTGGGTCTCGGCCCGGCGCCGTTTGCTTTTCAGCGCAAGGTTCAGGCGCCAAGTTCGATCTGCACGATCTCCGGGGGAACGCCGAGACGAGCCGGTATGAAGCTGGTTCCCAGGCCGCCCGAGACGACCATATGACGGTCTTCCTCGACAATATGTCCGTAGGCAAAGCGCGCACCGTAATCCGACGGCACGTAGGCCGGCCACACAAACGGCAACCGGATCTGGCCACCGTGGGTGTGCCCCGCCAGCGTCAGCGCGACGCGCGACGGAACTTTTACGAAAATATCCGGCTCATGCACCAGCAAGACAACGGGATCGTCGGTCGTGATGCGAGCGAGCGTCCCCGGCAGGTCGTCAACACCGCGAAAGCGGCCATGTCCCAGACGATAGGCGAGCTGGTCGCCGATGCCGGCCAGCCAGAAGCGGTTGCCGGCCGGGCCGAGCAGCACTGTATCGTTCTCCATCACCGGAATGTGCACGCCGGCAAGCGCGCGGCGCGCGCCTTCGAGGCCGTACCACCAGTCGTGATTGCCGAGGATCGCCCACACGCCGAGCGGTGCCTTGAGCCGCGCAAGTTCGCCGGCCCAGACCGGATGCGGAACCCGCTCGGTGACGAAGCGGTAGGTCGCGAAATAGTCGCCGAGCAGCACCACAAGGTCCGACCGCAAGCCGTTGGCCACCTCGATGATGTGCTCGATGTGAGCGAGGCCCATGTCAGGTCCGCCGGCATGAAGGTCGGCGATGACCGTGATGCTGAGTTTGCGCCCCTTCGGCCAGGCCGGCGGCGTCATCGCGTAGCGCGTCACGGTGAGGCCCATCGGCTCGATGGCACCCGCATAGACCGCCGTCGCGCCAGTACCGAGCACGCTTAGGCCTCCGGCCGAGAGCAGAAAGCGGCGCCGCGTTATGCGCGGCCTGCCCGCCGGCTTGGCGGCATATTGGTATTTTGGCGATGTTACGGAACTCATGGGCGTGTCATATCGCGCGAGCTATGAACGGAGTGTTCACCGCACCTGGCAAGAAGCTAAAATACGCAACGAGATGAATTTCATTCGATCAGCGGGCTCGACGATCATCCGGTCGTGCATGTCGCGTATCGCGACGCGGAAGCCTACGCCAAGTGGGCGAGCAAGGAACTGCCGACCGAAGCGAATGGGAGTTCGCCGCGCGCGGCGGGCTGACGGCGCCGAGTTCGCCTGGGGCGAAGAGTTCACGCCTGGCGGTAAGCATATGGCGAATACCTGGCAAGGCGAGTTTCCACACGAAAATCTTGCAGCGATGGTTACGAGCGCACGTCGCCGGTCACGGCATTTCCACCAAACGGATACGGCGTACACGACATGATCGGCAATGTTTGGGAATGGACTACCGACTGGTGGTCGACCAAACACGAAGCCGACGCGCCGAAGGCGTGCTGCATCCCGGAGAACCCGCGCGGCGGACCTGAGGCCGCGAGCTACGACACCTGCCAGCCGCGAGATCAAGATTCCTCGCAAGGTTCTCAAAGGCGGCTCGCACCTGTGCGCGCCGAACTACTGCCGCCGTTATCGCCCGGCCGCGCGCCATGCGGAAGCGGTGGATACGTCCACGAGCCATGTTGGTTTTCGCTGTGTCATCAGAAAAGGAAGATAGAGCCATGAGTACTGAGAAAAATCGAGATCGAGATGAAAGAAGACTTACGATCAAGATCGCAAGCTCAACCGTCGCAGCATCTTGCTCGGCGGCACGACACTCGCGGCAGCGTCCGCGCTCGTTGCAGCTACACCGATCTCGGTGACGCAGGCACAAGCACAGCCGGCGCCAATCGGACGACCTCCGAATATCGTCGTCATCATGGGCGACGACATCGGCATGTGGAACATCGGCGCCTACCACCGTGGCATGATGGCTGGGCGCACGCCGAACCTCGACAAGCTCGCCGCCGA
Source organism: uncultured Alphaproteobacteria bacterium (assembly GCA_963730645.1). Lineage (GTDB taxonomy): Bacteria > Pseudomonadota > Alphaproteobacteria > Rhizobiales > Xanthobacteraceae > BOG-931. The sequence goes on from CAVSSN010000004.1 coordinate 46,860, forward strand.
GGGCATGATATTCACTGATTACTACGCCGAGGCGAGCTGCACGGCAGGCCGCGCCAACTTCATTACCGGCGAGCTGCCGATCCGAACCGGCATGACCACGGTCGGTCAGGCCGGCGCGCCTATTGGCATCCCGGCGGAGGCCGTGACGATCGCCACAGCGCTCAAAGGAATGGGATACGCAACCGGCCAGTTCGGCAAGAACCACCTCGGCGACAAGAACGAGTTCCTGCCGACCGTGCACGGTTTCGATGAGTTCTTCGGCTATCTGTATCACCTCGACGCGATGGAAGACCCGGCGCATCCCGCTTATCCGCAAGAGCTGCTGAACGTGGTCGGCCCGCGCAACATGGTGCATTCGTTCGCAACCGACGTCGACGATGCCACCGTGGATCCGCGCTGGGGCAAGGTCGGCAAACAGAGGATCGAGGATGCCGGAACGCTCTATCCCAAGCGGATGGAAACCGTGGACGACGAAATCCGCGACTTGGCGCTCAAGTTCATCGACAAGGCCAAGGCCGACAACAAGCCGTTCTTCGTCTGGCTCAATCCGACGCGCATGCACATCGTCACCCACCTGTCAGCAAAAGTATGAAGCAATGCGCAACTCCAAGAACGGCTGGTCCATTCATGAAGCCGGAATGGCGCAGCTCGACGACGACGTCGGCCTGGTGATGCAGAAGCTCAAGGACCTCGGCGTCGACGACAACACCATCGTCATGTTCACCACCGACAACGGCACCGAGGTCTTCACCTGGCCGGACGGCGGACAGACGCCATTCGCGCAGAGCAAGGGCACGGTCCTGGAAGGCGGCTTCCGCGTGCCGGCGATGATCCGCTGGCCAGGGCAGGTGCCGGCGGGCAAGGTCGAGAACGGCATCATTTCCGGGCTCGACTGGTTCCCGACGCTCCTGGCAGCCGCCGGCAATCCAAACATCGCCGAAGAACTGAAGAAAGGTAAGCACGATCGGCGATCGCACCTACAAGTGTTATCTGGATGGCTACAACCAGATGGACATGATCACCGGCAAGGGACCATCGAATCGCCACGAAATCTGGTACTTCGGAGAAAGCGATCTCGGCGCCGTGCGCATCGATGACTTCAAATATCGCTTCATCGATCAACCCAACGGTTGGCTAGGTGACAAGACGAAGTACGATGTGCCCTTTATCACAACTTCGCCATCCGATCACGAGGACGGCATAGCGTAGAGGATCAGGCCTCCAAAATCTTCTCGCGCGTGGCCCAGTCGAGCGTCTTGTCGAGCGCGCGCGTGAGGCGGTCGAACAATTCGTCGATCTCGGCCTCGCTGATGACGAGCGGCGGCGACAGCGTCAGCACGTCGCCCATCACCGAGCGCACGATCAGGCCTTCGTCTTCCGCAAAGCGCACGACGCGGCCGCCGACGCCGCGCGCCGGATCGAACGATTTCTTGCTGCGCTTGTCGGCGACAAGCTCGACGCCGCCGATCAGCCCCATGCCGCGCGCCTCGCCGACCAGCGCATGCGCGCCGAGCGCGGCGAGCCGCGCCTGGAACTTCGGCGCCTTCTGCGCCACCTGCTCGACGATGCGATCGCGCGCGTAAATCTCGATCGCTTTGAGCGCAACCGCTGCGGAAACGGGATGACCGCCATAGGTGAAGCCGTGGGCGAAGACGCCGATCTTGCGGCTCTCCGACAGCAGCGCCTGGTACATGTCCTCCGGCACCATGACGCCGGCGATCGGCAGGTAGGCCGACGACATCTGCTTGGCGATCGAGATCGAATGCGGACGGAAGCCGAGCTTGTCGCAGCCGAACGTCGTGCCGAGCCGGCCGAAGCCGGTAATGACCTCGTCGGAGATCATGAAGACATCGTGCTTCGCGCACACTTTCATGATTTTCTCGAAGTAGGTTTTCGGCGGCACGATCACGCCGCCGGCGCCCATCACCGGCTCGGCGATGAAGGCCGCGACCGTGTCCGGGCCTTCCTTGACGATCAGCGCATCAAGCTCCGCGGCAAGGCGCGTCGCAAAATCCTCTTCGCTTTCGCCGTCGTGGGCGAAGCGATAGTGATGCGGGCACGCCGTGTGCAGGAATCCCGGCAGCGGCAGATCGAAATCGCGATGGTTGCCGGGCAGCCCGGTCAGCGAAGCCGCCGCCACGGTGACGCCGTGATAGGCCTTGATGCGGCTGATGAACTTTTTTTTCTTCGGCCGGTCCAGTGCGTTATTGAGATACCAGACCAGCTTGACCTGGCTGTCGTTTGCCTCCGATCCGGAATTGCAGAAAAAAACCTTGGAGATCGGCACCGGCGCCATCTCCTTGAGCTTTTCGGCAAGCTCGATCGCGGGATCGTGGCTGCGGCCGGTGAAGAGGTGCGCGAAGGAGAGCTTGCGCATCTGCGCCGTGGCGGCCTCGATCAGTTCCTCGTTGCCGTAGCCGAGCGCTGTGCACCACAGCCCGCCATGCCTTCGATGTAGCCCTTGCCCTCGGTGTCGTAGACGAACACACCCTGCCCGCGCTCGATCACCAGCGGACCGGTGTCGCGGAAGCTCGCGAGATTGATGTAGGGGTGCACCAGCGTTTCGACGTCGCGGGTCGCGAGATTGCTGAGCGGAGGCATATTGGTCCCTTGGCGGTCTTTGGGGTGAGTCGGCGGCCATTGTGGGCGCGCCGGATGGCCGCCGTCAAAGCCGGGTCGTACGGACGGGCACCTCACTCCGCCTTGAGGCCGGCGGCCTTGATGATCGGCCACCACTTCTCGATCTCGGACTTGTGGTAGGCGCCGAGCGCTTCCGGCGTCTGCTGCTCGCGCGGCGGAATCTCCTGGCCGAGATCGTGCAGGCGCTGGCGCACTGTGGCGTCGGCGAGGGCGGCGACCACCGCGGCATTGAGCTTCGCGACGACCTCGTTCGGCGTTGCCTTGGGCACCCAGAACGCCTGCCAGAACGACAGCGCAAGCCCCGGCACGCCGGCTTCCTCGATGGTCGGGATATCGGGCGCCGGGAACCAGCGGTTCTTGCCCATGATGGCGAAGGCCTTGACCGTACCGGCGCGCAGATAGGGCAGCATCTGCGAGCTCTCGGCGCCAAATCGCAGATCGATCTGGCCGGAGAGCAGATCGGACAGCGCCGGAGCGGCGCCGCGATACGGCACGAACTGAAATTGCGTGCCGGTGAGCTTCTGGAAATAAATGCCGCCGACCTGGCTCGGGCTGCCGACGCCGATGGTGCCGGACGTCGCCTTGCCGGGATTGGCTTTGAGCCACGCGATCAATTCCATCACGTTGTTCGCCGGCAAAGTTTTCCTGCCGACGACCATGAGCTGCGAAATGGCGAGCAGCGACACCGGCTCGAAATCCTTGATCACGTCGAACTGCACCGGATAGACCGCCGGAGTACCGACGAAGCTCGTCCAGTTGCCGATGATCATGGTGTAGCCGTCGGGCGCGGCGCGCGCGACACGCGCGGCCGCGATGGTGCCGCCGGCGCCGCCGACATTTTCGAGGATGAGCGGCTGGCCGAGCGAGACGCGCATCGGCTCGGCCAGCAGCCGCGCCAGCGTATCGACCGGCCCGCCGGCGGGGAACGGCACGATGATGGTGATCGGGCGCGACGGGTAAGGCTGCGCCATCGCGGTTGCGATGGTCGTCAGCGTCGCAAAAGCTGCGGCGAGCAGGAGCTTTTTCATGGCCGGTCCCGCGCCAAGGCAGCCAGACTAGGCCACCGCAACAGGCCGGGCAATTACAGGCTAGACTTTCGCTGCCTCGGCGCCGGCCAGCGCCTTGCTGACCGCTTGCAGCACCTCATTGGGACGCAACGGTTTGTACAGCGTCTGCACTGCGCCGGCCTCGGCCGCCATCACGTCGAAGCCCGGCATTTGCGGGCACTGGCCATCGAACATGAATCCGGACGCGACAATGATCGGAATGCCGGGGTCGATCCGGCGAATGGCTTCCACCACCTTGAGGCCGTCCATGTCAGGCATGAACAGATCGACGATTGCAAGATCGAACTTGCGCTCCGTGATCGCGGCGATCCCGGATCTTCCGCCGTCGGCGGTGGTGACATCGTATCCTTTGGCGCGCAGCATGATCTTGGTCGTGTCGCGCACCAGCTTGTCGTCATCGATGATGAGAATTGATGAAATGACTCGCCTCCCTCACACTTTCCCTGCCGGCTACGCGGCGGCGGCCATCGCCGCCTGAACAGCGTTGGCGAGATCGGCCGAGTTGAACGGCTTCTTGAGGCACGCGATGTTCGACAAGCTCGGCAGGTCCGGGACATAATCAAGCGCCATGTTCTCAGAGCCTTTGAGCATCACTCCCGACATTGCAACGACCGGAAGGTTTGGCGCGTGTTCGCGCAGCAGCTTGATGAGCTTGATGCCGTCGAGACCGGGCATGTAGATGTCGACGATCGCGAGATCGAACGGCGACGACTTGAACAGTCTCAGGCTTGAAAGGCCGTCCTCGGCGGCTACGACTTCAAATCCGCGCGCGCGCAACGCAATGGTCAGTGTCTGACGCACGTGCGCTTGATCGTCGATGACGAGGACGCGGGCCATTGCTGGCACTCGGAATGGTGGCTCGGCAGTGCTTTCACAGCCGAAGCTAGATCGCATAGGTGAATTCTTGCTTACGTAGAAGCACCACCGCCGCTTCGGATCAGCCGCCCGGCTGCGGCACCTCCATGCCGACCAGCGCCCGGCGGATCATCCGGGCCAGATCCGACTTTCGATACGGCTTCGGCAGCAGCAGAACGCCGCGCTCCATCCGGCCGTGATGGATCATCGCGTCCTCGGTGTAGCCCGAGGTAAACAGGACCTTAAGCGCAGTGCGGCGCTTTGCCACTTCTTCGGCGAGGCGGCGGCCATTCATCGATCCGGACATCACCACGTCCGTAAACAGCAGGTCGAAGGCAGCACCGCTGTCGATGATCGCCAGCGCCTCGTCGGCCTTTGTCGCCGTTATGGTCATATAACCGAGACTTTGGAGCTGTACGATGACCGAAGCGCGCACGATCGGATCATCCTCGACCACGAGGATCGTCTCGCCGCTGCCGTGGACCTGCGGCGCCGCCACCGCCTCGGCATCGGTGGTAAGCGGGCCACCGGCGCGCGGCAGATAAATCTTGAATGTCGCGCCGAGCCCGTCCTCGCTGTAAAGCGTGATGTGCCCGCCTGACTGCTTGACGAAGCCGTAGATCATACTGAGACCGAGACCGGTCCCTTTGCCGACCTCCTTGGTGGTGAAGAACGGCTCGAACACCTTGTGGCGAATGGCTTCCGGAATTCCGGGGCCGGTGTCGCTCACGGCAACCATCACATACGCGCCGGGCTCAACCTCCGCGTGGCCGCCGCAATAGTCCTCGTCAAGAAAGACGTTGCCGGTTTCGATCGTCAGTTTGCCGCCTTCCGGCATTGCGTCGCGCGCATTGACGGCGAGATTCAGGATCGCCGTGACAAGCTGCGCCGGATCGACCATCGCCGGCCAGGCATCCTCCTTGAGACGCCAGGCGACCTCGACATGTTCGCCAAGCGTCGGCCGCAGCAGATTTGCCGCTTCGGTCAGCACCTGACTGATGTCCGTCCTGCGCGGCTGCAACGGCTGCTTGCGCGCAAACGCCAGCAGGTGACTGGTCAGCTCGGCGCCGCGATTGGCGGCATCGCTGATCAGCTTGGCGATCTCGGCGAGATCGGGCCTGTCGGCCACCCCGTCCGCAAGGATGTCGATGGTGCCGGTCATAACGCTGAGCACATTGTTGAAGTCGTGCGCGATGCCGCCAGTGAGTTGGCCGATGGCATCGAGCTTCTGCGACTGCCGCAGTTGCTGCTCCAACTTGTTACGTTCGGTGATATCGGTGAGCGCGAATGCCACGCCTTTGACCTTGCCGCCATCGAGCATGGCGGCCGCATCGAAACTGACATCGGCCAGCGAACCATCCTTGCGCCGTCTCCGCACCCGGACGTCACGCAGAGTCTCACCGCCAACCGCGCGCGCAAAAAGTTCGTTGAACTCGGCTTCGTGATCCTGCGGCACCAAAAGATAGGGCTGGCCGATCGTTTCGTCGGCGCTGTAGCCGAAAATCTGCTCGGCGGCCCGGCTCCAGACCATGATGGTGCGATCGGGCGCGAGACAGATGATCGCAACCGGGGACGCATCGATGACCGCGGTCAGCATTTCGGTCACGGCGCGCTCGGCGCGCTCGAGACGCTTCTGTTCGGTCATATCACGGCCGATGAAGTAGTGGCGTCCTTCGGACTCCGACCAGACGCCGGTCCACGACAGCGTGACCGCGTGGCCGTCCTTGTGAACATAGCGGCTGTCGAAATTGCGGATCGCGCGGCCGCGCCGTGCCAGACGCATTTCGTTGCGGGTGGGATCAAGATCGTCCGGATGGATGAAATCGATGCCGATGTGGCCGACCATCTCCTCCGGCCGATAATCCAGGATGGCCTTGGCGCTCGGGCTCACACGCAGGAAACGGCCCTGCCGGTCCGTCACCAGGATCAAATCCAGCGAAGTGTCGAACAGTCGCGTGTTCTGCTCGATTTCATGCTCGAGCGCGTGCTGGCGCGCGTCGGACCGCAGCCAGCTTCTGCGGATCGCGGCAAATCCCGAGACCAGCAAAGCGAGTGTCAGCAGCGCGGCAACACCAGCCACGGCATCGTGATGCCGGTACCAGAGGCTCGCGACGCATGCCAGCAGGGCAGCCGCCCAAATCTCCGACAGCAAGAAGAACGGGCGTTGCGGCGACCACAACGGCGCTCCGATCGACAGATACGACCGCGTTGCCTGTTCTTGCATGGGCGCGTTCCCGACAGCGTTGTGATCCAATGTCACCCAAACGCGTTAGCATGGCGTGAGACTTTGCGACAAAATTCGAGACGAATCGTTTTGGAGATTCTGCCAAACTCCGCAGCGACCTGTCACTCGTTTACCGCTCGCGGCGGCGGGACTTTCTCGGCCGGGCGGGCGGCGGCTCGTCTTCGACCGTATCCACCACAGGACGGGGCCGCGGCAGCGGGATCTCGTCGGCGGCGGCCTTCGCCATGGCAGCGCGGGCCGCGGCGGCAGCGGCTTTCGCGGCGGCGCGCGCAGCGGCTTCGGCGGCGTCGAGCACGTCCCATTCGCAAATCTTGTAGTTGTTGTGCCGCTCGATCAGGTCGAAATGAATGTGCTCTTCGTGATAGCCGTCGGAGCCCGGGCCGAGGATGGTGCCAAAGCGCGCGCAGGCAGTCTTGCGCAGGTCCTCGCGGAAGGCTTTGTCGACATTGACGTCGGTCAGCGTGATCGCCTTGCCGTTCGCGAGCTTCAGCGCGCGGATATCGAGCGCATTGGCCTTGCCGTGCTCGCTGATCTTGGCGCCCGGAACGCGATTGCGGCCGCGGCATTCGAATAAATCGTAATTCTCGATGCCGCGCAGCGCAGCGCCGGTTGTCGCGACGCTTGGCGCCACATCATCGCGCAGCCAGTTCGCCATCGCCGCCGCCATCGGGCAGCGCAGCGTGGCGGCCGGCGTCAGCGCAACGCGCTGCTTGTCCTTGAGCAGCACGGCGTCGAGTTCGACCACGTCGGTCGCGGTGCATTCGCCTGGGCCGGTGATCGGCGGCAACGGTTTGATGGCGGCGATCTCGGCCAGCCCCAACTGGCACGGCGAGGGTTCCAGTTCGGCCCCGGCATCCGCCGGCCGCTCGCGTGGCAGCGGAATGTCCTCGGCCGCAACCGCGCCCGCGCCCGCCGAGCAACAACACGGCGATGACTCCGAGGCACTTCACAGCATGCAATTCCGGGTTAACGGACATCGTCGCCGCCACGCCAAGTCCTAGCCGGTCCGCTGGCGAAATCAATCCGTGCTAGCTTTTCGTCAGCGAAGCAAATGCGGCGGGTTCCATGCCTGCGTACGACGTCGTGGTGGTTGGGCTCGGCATCATGGGCAGCGCAGCGCTTCGCGCGCTGGCGGGCCGCGGGCTGCGCGTCGTCGGCATCGAGCGCTTCGCGCCCGGGCATGACCGCGGTTCCTCGCATGGGGCGACGCGCATCATCCGGCTCGGCTATTTCGAGCATCCGTCCTACGTGCCGCTGCTGCGCCGCGCCTATACGCTGTGGCGCGAGCTCGAACGCGATTGCGGACGGCGGCTGATGCACATCACCGGCATCGTCGAGATCGGTCCGCCGGACGGTATCGTCGTCGCAGGAACGCTCGCCGCATCGCGCGAGCATGAGCTGGCGCACGAGGTGCTCGACGCGCGCGAGGCGATGCGCCGATTTCCGGCATTCAAACTTCCCGCCGATGACGTCGCCGTGACGCAGCCGGACGGCGGATATCTGCTGGCCGAACCGGCGATCGACGCCTTGATCGCGCTGGCGCAAACCGCAGGCGCGGAAATACGCACCGGCGAGACCGTGCGCGCGATCGAGCCGCGGGGCGGCGGCGTGCGCGTGACCACGCAGCGGGGAGTCATCGACGCGGGCAGCGCGATCGTCACGGCCGGTCCCTGGGTAAAAACGCTGCTGCCCGATTTTCCCGCACCGCTGCGCGTCACGCGGCAGGTGCTTGGCTGGTTCGAGCCATTGCAACGATCCGCATTCGCAAATTTTCCGGTGTTCCTGATCGAGAGCCGGCACGGCATCCATTATGGCTTCCCGCCGGATGCCGATGGCTTGGTGAAAGTCGCGAAGCATCATCACGGCGACGAGACGGTCGATCCCGAAACCTATGACCGCACCGTCTCCGCTGCCGACGAGAATTTGATCCGCGCCGCACTCGCCGAACACCTGCCAGACGCCAACGGACCACTCGCGGCCGCAAAGACCTGCCTCTACACCATGACGCCGGACGGCGATTTCGTCCTCGACCGCGTTCCCGGCGCGCCGCAGATCGTCGTCGCCTCGCCATGCTCCGGGCATGGCTTCAAGTTTGCGCCCGTGATCGGCGAAATCCTCGCCGACCTCGCCGCCAAAGGCGAAACCCGCCACGATATCAGCCGCTTCCGGCTCGCCCGGTTCGGCTGAAACCTACCTCGCCCCGGGCCGTATATGCGCTGGCGCGCCCCATTGCCTCGCCGCAAGGCGCGCCGCTAACCTTGGGCAAAACCGGAGGGAACATCCATGCTCGGGCTGATGCAGGACTGGCCGCTGCTGTGCCATCGCATCATCGACCACGCCGCGCTCCAGCACGGCGAGCGGCGCGTCATCACGCGCTCGCTTGAGGGACCATTCCACACCACGAACTACGCCGACATTCGCGCTCGCGCGCTGCGCGTCGCGCAGCGGCTCGACCGCGACGGCATCAGGCTCGGCGACCGCGTCGCGACGCTGGCGTGGAACACCTGGCGGCATCTCGAAGCCTGGTACGGCATCACCGGCATCGGCGCGGTCTATCACACCGTCAATCCGCGGCTGTTCCCCGACCAGATCGCCTGGATCGTCAATCACGCCGAAGACCGCATGATGATCATCGACGTGACGTTCGTCGCAATGCTGGAGAAAATCGCCGACAAGATGCCGACCGTCGAGCGCTATCGTGCTGCTGTGCGACGCCGCGCATATGCCGAAGACGACGCTGCGCAACGCCGTGCCCTACGAGGAATGGATCGGCGAGGTCGACGGCGATTTCGCCTGGAAGCCGCTCGACGAAAAGACCGCGGCCGGCATGTGCTACACCTCCGGCACCACCGGCAATCCCAAGGGCGTCGTCTATTCGCACCGTTCGAATGTGCTGCACGCGATGGCGGCGCTGCGGCCCGACATGGTCGGGCTGTCGTCGACCGACGTCGCGCTGCCGGTGGTGCCGCTGTTCCACGCCAATGGCTGGGCGCTCGGCTTCTCCGCGCCGATGGCCGGCGCCACGATTGTATTCCCCGGGCAGAAGCTCGATGGACCTTCGGTCTACGAGTTGCTCACCGAGTTCAAGGTCACCTGCACCGCGGCGGTGCCCACCGTATGGCTCGCGCTGCTCCAGCACCTCGAAGCGACCGGCGGCAAGCTGCCTTACCTCAAGCGCGTGGTGATCGGCGGCTCGGCCTGCCCGCGCGCCATGACCAAGACGTTCCAGGAGGTCTACGGCGTCGAGGTCAACCACGCCTGGGGCATGACCGAGATGAGCCCGCTCGGCACCACCTGCACGCTCAAGCCGGAATATGCCGAGCTCGCCGGCGAGGCGCGGCTCGACATCCAGATGAAGCAGGGCCATCCGCCGTTCGGCGTCGAGATGAAGATCACCGACGACGCCGGCAAGCGCCTGCCCTGGGACGGCAAGACCTTCGGCCGCCTCATGGTGCGCGGGCCCGCGATCGCGAGAGCCTACTACAAGGGCGACGGCGACGTGGTCGACGAGGAAGGCTTCTTCGACACCGGCGACGTCGGCACCATCGACCGCTACGGCTACCTGCAGATCACCGACCGCTCCAAGGACGTGATCAAATCGGGCGGCGAGTGGATTTCATCGATCGACATCGAAAACCTCGCGGTCGGCCATCCCAAGGTGGCCGAGGCCGCCGTCATCGGCGTGCGCCATCCCAAATGGGACGAGCGCCCGCTGCTGGTGATCGTGCTCAAGAAGGACCAGACGGCCACCCGGGAAGACCTGCTCGGCTTCATGCAGGGCAAGATCGCCAAGTGGTGGATGCCGGACGATGTCGTTTTCGTCGAGGAAATTCCGCACACCGCGACCGGGAAAATCCAGAAGACGGTGCTGCGCGAGCGCTTCAAGGATTACGTGCTGCCGACGGCGGTGGCGGCGGAGTAACCTCTCGTTTAGGTCCCGCGAACCCCATTGCCTGAGGCCGCGCCCGCGACTATGCCTCGGCCGCAAAACCGCGTCGCAAAAAGGTCACAGCGGCGTGCGACCGCTTTTGACGGCACATCAGGGGCACCATGACGACCGTCGAAGCCTTCGTTCCGGGGCCGGCCGATGTCTCGGAGCGGCAATCGGTGCGATTTCTGGGCGACAGCCGCGCCTATTGGCGGCTGCTCGTCAGAGGCGCGGCGCTGTTGATGGTGACGCTCGGCCTCTATCGCTTCTGGCTCACGACCGACGTGCGCCGCTTCCTGTGGTCCAGTACCGAGATCGACGGCAATACGCTGGAATATAATGGCCTCGCCACCGAGCTGCTGCTCGGTTTCCTGGTCGCCATCGCCATCATGGTTCCGGTCTATTCGCTGCTGTTCGTCGGCGCACTCGAGTTCGGACCGACAATCGAGACCACCGGCGCGCTCGGATTCCTGCTGCTCGCCCTGCTCGGCCATTTCGCCGTCTACCGGGCGCGGCGCTATCGCCTCACCCGCACGGTGTTTCGCGGCCTGCGTTTCAACCAGCGCGGCTCGGCGTGGGTCTACGCCATCATCGCGCTCGCCTGGTGGGCGCTGATCGCGCTCACGCTGGGCCTCGCCTATCCGTGGGCACAGGCGAGCCTGCAACGCTTCAAGATGCGGCGCACTTCTTACGGCGACCTGCCCGGAAGTTTCGCGGGATCGGGAACGCGGCTGTTTGTGCGCGGCCTGCCGATGTGGCTGCTCGTGATGGGGCCGCTGGTCATCGGCTTCGTTGCGCTGACCGTCCTGATCGATTGGGACGCCATGACCGCGGCGGTGGATCAGGGCCATCAGGACCAGGTCGGCCGCATCGCCCGGGCAAACCCGAGATTCGCGCTCGCGACCGCCGTCGGCTTGTCCACAATCGGCACGGCGGTGCTGGCGGCATTGCTGCTTTATCCGGTGTTTCAGGCCATGATGCTGCGGTGGTGGACGGCGGGGCTGCGCTTCGGGACGCTGACGGTCACCTCGCATCTGCGCACCGGCGAAGTCTACCGCGTCTATCTGCGCTTCCTGTGGTGTGTGTTGCTGTTCACCGTGCTCGCCATCGTCGCCGGCACGGTGTGCCTCTTCATCATCGGCGTGCTGACGGGACCGCGTCACGATTCCCAGCTCGCCGAGTATCTGGCGACAGCCATTTTCGTGGGTGGATACGTCGTGGTCGCGCTCGGATTTTCGACTATCTATCAGGTCGTGGTGAAACTGCGGCTGTGGCAGCTCGCGGCGCAATCGGTCGAGTTGTCGGGCGCCGAGGTGCTGGAGACCGTGCACGCCTCAGGCGTGCCGAGTTCGGCGGTCGGCGAAGGCCTGGCCGACGCCCTCAACGTCGGAGGCATCTAGCGCGATGATGTCCTCCGGCGCAGCGATCTATTTCGACGGCATGTCGAGCGCGCGGCGCGACGTCCTGGTCGAGCTCGCAGACGCAGCGCTGCGCATCGTCGGCACCGACGGCCGCCCGGTCGACGAATGGCCTTACAAGGACCTGCGCCGCCAGTCCGCCCCGGACCACATCCTGCGGCTCGGCCGCGCCGGACAGCAATTGCTGCGGCGGCTCGAAATCCGCAACTACGCGCTCGCCGCCGAGATCGGGGAGCGCGCCGCCTCGCTTGACGCCAGCGGCGCCGCCGCGCGCCGCACCCGCGTCAAGGTCGTAGGCTGGAGTATCGCCGCCATCATATCGCTGGTGGCCGGCAGCGCGATCGGCGTCCCTGCGCTGGCGACAAAGCTTGCGCCCTACATCCCGCTCTCGGTCGAGCAAAGGCTCGGCGACGCGGTCGACAAGCAAATCCGCGGGGCGATCGATACAAAACACCTGGGTCCCGCATTCGAGTGCGGCAACATCGCCGCCGAGAAACCCGGCCGCGCCGCGCTCGAAAAGCTCGTCGGCCGGCTCGAAGCCGCCGCCAACTTGCCGTTTCGGCTGCATGTTTCGGCTGTTCGCCGCTCCGATCTCAACGCTTTCGCGATGCCCGGCGGCCACGTCTACGTCTATCAAGGCCTGATCGCGGTAGCGGAAACGCCCGACGAGCTTGCCGGCACGATCGCGCATGAACTCGGTCACGTCGCGCATCGCGACGGCACCCGCACCGTGCTGCAGGCGGCCGGGCTGTCGTTCATGTTCGGCATGCTGCTTGGCGATTTCGTCGGCGGCGGCGCGGTCGTCATCGCGGCGAAGACGGTGCTGCGATCGTCCTATTCGCGGCGCGTGGAGTCGGCGGCGGATGCCTACAGCGTCGAATTGATGGGCAAGGTCGACGGCGATCAGCATGCGTTGGCGACGATCCTGACGCGCATGGTCTCCGACAAGGAGCACGGCGTGAAAATCCTGCTCGACCATCCGGCGACCAAGGAACGCATTGCCGCGATCGACGCCATGGCGGCTTCGGGCGCGACCAGCCCCCTGCTCGAACCGGCGGAATGGAGCGCGCTCAAGCAAATCTGCTCCGAGCGCAAGGCCAGTATCGGCACAGCGAGACCTGACAATGGCACTACGCCGGATCGCTGATCAGCCGATGTCGCGGCTCGCCATCTGGGCGCGGCGCGTCGCGCTGTTCTCGCTCGCCGCGACGCTGCTCGCCGTCGTCATCGTGCGCTCGGGCATGCTGGAGATCGTGCCGGCGCTCGCCACGCTCGCCGGCGCGCTCGCGCTCGCCGTCATCGCCATCCTGCTCGCCTTCGGCGCCGGCGCGATGATCTGGAAGGATGGCATCGAAGGCCTCGGACACGCGGTGTCCGCGCTGCTGATCGGGCTCGCGCTTATCGCCTATCCGGCCTATCTCGGGGTCAAGGCCTACAAGCTGCCGGCGATCTACGACATCACCACCGATCCGATCGATCCGCCACGGTTCGACGCGATCGCGCGGCTGCGCCCGCGCGACGCCAACGACGTCCGCTACGCCGGCCTCTACGCCGCCGAATTGCAGCACACGGCCTATTCCGACATCGAGCCGGATGTCACGAACTCGACGCCCCAGGAGGCGTTCGACGCAGCGGTTGCGGTCATCACCAAGCGCAAATGGCGCGTCGTCGATGCCCGACCGCCGCAGCCGGCCAGCCGTCGCGACGGCGTCATCGAGGCGGTGGCGCGAACGCCGATCCTCGGCTTTCGCGACGACGTGGTGGTGCGCGTGCGTGCGACCAGCGAGGGCGCCCGCATCGACGTGCGCTCGGCCTCGCGCTACGGCCGTCACGACCTCGGCACCAACGCCAAGCGCGTGCGCGCGCTGATCGAAGACATCGACGATCTGCTCAGCACGCCGGTGCCGGAGAAGAAGCAAAAGAAGCAGCCGGCAAAACCGGCGCCAAAGCCCGCTCAGGCGGCGAAGGGTGCGTCGGCCAAGCGGTAGGTGTTGCCGATGGCAGGCGGACCTTCGGTCGCGACGACGCCCCGCGCCACCAGATCCTCGAGATGCGCCAGCACGGAGAGCGACGCCGCGCCGACGAGACGCGGCTCGAGCCCGATATAGATCGCGCGCACCATCGTCGGGATATCGGCTTCGCCCTTGGCGAGGCGGTGCAGGATCGAAGCTTCGCGGCCCTGGCGGTGATGGATGTAGTGCTGCACGAAGCGTGGCGCATCGCGCACAGCACCGCCGTGGCCTGGAAAATAGACCGGCTCGGTCCGCTGCGTGAGCTTGTGGAGCGAGGCCATATAATCGCTCATGGCGCCGTCGGGCGGCGCGACGATGGTGGTCGACCACGCCATGATGTGGTCGCCGGAGAACATCAGGTTCGATTCCTTGAAGGCGAACGCCATGTGGTTCGCGGTGTGGCCGGGCGTCGTCACCGCCTCGAGCGTCCAACCGGCACCGCTGATCCGCTCACCGTCGCGGAGCGCGACGTCGGGGCGGAAATCCATGTCGGCCGAGGCATCGAGCCGGCGGGTCTCACCGATATGCAGCGGACGCGCCAGGCGATGCGGACCTTCGGCGTAGACTGTCGCGCCGGTCGCGGCCTTGACCTTGGGCACGGCGGGCGAATGGTCACGATGGGTGTGGGTGACGAAGATGTGGGTCACGGTCTCGCCGCGCACTGCATCGAGCAGTGCGGCGACGTGCGCGTCGTCATCGGGCCCGGGATCGAGGATCGCGACCTTGCCGCGGCCGATGATGTAGCTGACCGTGCCCTTGAAGGTGAACGGCCCCGGGTTGTTGGCAACAATTCGGCGCACGCCAGGCGCCACCTCTTCGGGCTTTCCCGGCGCGAGGTCGAAGGTCCTGTCGAAGGGGATGTCGTCGCCGCTCATGCCGGAATGCGCCCTCTCGTTATTTTTCAGCCATAGCGCGAAACCGGTCTGATCCCGCCTTGAAGTTTCGGCTCCGATGCCCCTTGTAGCCTGCGAAACAGCGGAACTGCGTCCTTTTTGGCCGGTGCAACCAGTTGGATCGCGCCGTATCGAGGCCAATCCATCGCTGCACCCAAGTGGTAGCAGATCGCCTAAAAAATGACGCACGACAAACCAGAACCGTGACAAAAATATCACCATGCGAGTATCGTGGTAGCGCTAAAATTGGCACCAAGCTTGGTATCGGAATGTGCGTTGGAGGTTTGTCATGTGGCGTAGTGCAATGTTGGGCGTTGCGTCGATCGCGTTGTTTGCGTCCGTTTCCGCGCAGGCGGCAGATCTTCCTGGTGCTGCCAGAACCGCTCCCCCATCCATGATCGCGCCGACACCGGTGTATCAGTGGGACGGATTCTATGTCGGTCTCAACGGCGGCTATGGCTGGGGCCGCAGCAATCATACGTCAACAATCACCCCCGGCGGATCGAGCGGCGACTTCGATACCAACGGCGGCCTGTTCGGCGCGACGGTTGGCTACAACTACAATGCCGGTTCTTTCGTCGTGGGCCTCGAGGCCGATCTTGATGTGACCTGGATCGACGGCAGCACGACGTTCACAACGGGAACGATCGCCACCCTGACGGCGACCTGGCACCGCGACGTCCCAATTGCGCTGGCTCGACACCTTCCGGGCACGCGTCGGGTACGCCTATGGTCAATGGCTTCCCTACATCACAGGCGGCGCGGCTTACGGCACAGTGCGCGGTATCATTACCGCGCCAGCGGGAGGCTTCATCGCCAATGACGATACCAGACTGGGCTGGACGATCGGTGCCGGCCTCGAATACATGTTTGCGCCGGCATGGAGCGCGAAGCTTGAATACAACTATGTCGATCTCGGAACCCAGACCCTGCTCCTCAGCGACGATGTGAGGTATCGCGCCCACATCCTAAAGGCGGGCATCAACTGGCACATACCGCCGCGGTAACGCCCGTTCGATCTGACGCTTCAGGCCCCGCTTCGGCGGGGCTTTTTTTTGACACGCCAGCCTAGTTGTTGACCGGCACCCACTTCTGCATGCGCTTGCCGGTGTCGACTTCGCCGGTGAACAGGTTGCCCTTTGAGTCCATCTTGCCGTAGTGCACCCAATGGAACTCGCCGGCGGCGCGGCCCGGCCGGCCATAGGTGCCGACCACGACGCCGTCCTTCCTTCGCACCGTCTCGACGATGTTGTTGGTGCCGTCGGTCATGACGAAATAATCCTGGTTCTTGTCGAGCGGCGAGAACGCGATGCCCCAGGTCGAGCCGGCGCCTTGCGTCTTCGGATCGAACACGAACTGCGTCACGTAGGTGCCGTCCTTCTTGAACACCTGGACGCGGTTGTTGGTGCGGTCGCAGACGTAGACGAGGCCGTCATTGGCGATGCGGATGCAGTGCACCGGGTTGCCGAACTGCGGCGAGTCCGGATTGTACGGCGGCAGGTTGTCGTCGGTCGGCGGCTTGCCGTAGGCGCCCCACATGCGCTTGACCTCGCCGGAGTCGGCATCGATCACCACGACGCGATGGAAGCCGTAGCCGTCGGCGATGTAGATTTCGTTCGCCGCGGCATCCTCGTCGAAGTCGGCGACCTGACCGAAGCGGGTCTTGTCCATGACTGTTGGTCAGCGGGCCGGGCTTGCCGAACTGCTTCACCAGCTTGCCGTCCTGCGTGAACTTCATGACGTGGCCGTCGCCCTTGCCGCTGCCGCCGAGCCAGACGAAACCTTTGCTGTCGACCAGAAGACCATGCTCGGACGCCGGCCAGTCGGCGCCGCGCGCATCGTTGGGACCGCCCCAGGATTTGATGATCTCGCCCGCCTGGTTGTAGACCAGCACCGACGGCGCCGGCACGCAGCAGCGCGAGCGCGGCGGATCGAACGAGGCAGCGGCTTCGTCCTTGGTGAGCGAGCGCGGCCGCTGGAACACCCAGACATTGTCCTGCGCGTCGATGGCGAGGCCGCCGACCTGGCCGAGAATCCAGTTATTGGGCAGCGGTTTTGGCCAGTTGGGATCGACCTTGAAGGCCGGCCCTTCGGCGCGCACAGGCAGCGCACCGATGACCAGCGCGACAGCATGTCGCAAGCGCCAACGTCCATGACTGCATGAATTTCATTTTGGTTTCCTCCCCATCGACTGACGTAGACGATAGGGGAATGGACCATTGCGTAAAAGGGCTGGCTCGCGCACGGCGCCCGGAATACCATTGCGGGATGGTTGTGGCTGCAATGCGCAAACAGGCTTTCGCCGCGGCAATGGCCGGCGCCGCACTGGCGACGCTCCTGGCGCTCGCCGTTGCGCCGCGCAATGCCGCCTCCCGCGCCGTGTTCGACGCGATCGCAGAGCTTTGTTCCGGTTTGACGGCGGACGCCAACGCCAGTGTGCACGAGCGTACGCCCGGGCTCTACATGCCGATGTTCTCGACGCCGCCGAAGGGCGGGCCGATCTACAACGGCCCGCTCGCTGGACGATTGTTGAAATCACTGCAATCGTAGCCCGCATGAGCGCAGCGATATGCGGGACCGCGGCCCCGGATGTCGCTCCGCTCATCCGGGCTACATAGCGAACTATTTCACCGGCACGAGTTGCCCGCGGATTTCACCGCCCGGGATGCGCGGCGGTGTGGATGTTGAAATAGATCTTTCCCGCTTCGAGATCGTCGACCTGCGCGGGGCTGAGCGTCGCGACGCCGATGCTTGGACTGAGCAAAACGCCCGAGGGTACGGTGATGATGGGCGGCGCATTGGCGCCTGCGGCCGCCGGGCCGTGGAAATGCGCCGCCGTCGCCGGTCCGCTGAGGTCACCGAATTTCGCTACCCAGGAAACGATGCGCGATTCCGGCTCGAGCGACAGGGTGACCTCCCCGCTCGCCTGCGACGTCACCGGCGGCACTTCGCTCGCGCCGGCGAGCGTGGCCTTGAATTCGGTCGATTCGGCGAAGACATTTGAAATAGCGAGCAAGCTGGCCAGCGCCACGCTGCTACAATTTGCTGGATCATTTGGATCATGGCCATTCCCTTACATTCGTCATTCGGGCGCGGGCTTGACCCGGCAATCCATGGAGTCGCGACGCTACAAGTCTGCACGGGTCAGCGGCGAGCGATGCGACGCCGTTCTTCGAACGGCTATCCCGCGCATGACGAGTTTGTGCTTCAATGTATCTCCGGCTCCGCAGTCGGCTCGGTGCCGCGCAAAAAGTCGAAATCGCAGCCCTCGTCGGCCTGCCCGATGTGTTCGGAGAACATCGCGCCGTAGCCGCGTACATAGTGCGGCGCGGGCGGATGCCACGCTGCGCGGCGGCGCGCCAGCTCGTCGTCGGCGACATGCAGATGGATGCGGCGCTTTGCGACATCGATCTCGATCTCGTCGCCGGTCTGCACGAAGGCGAGCGGGCCGCCGACGTAGCTCTCCGGCGCGACGTGCAGGATGCAGGCGCCGTAGCTCGTCCCGCTCATGCGCGCGTCGGAGATGCGCACCATGTCGCGCACGCCGGCCTTCACCAGCTTTTTCGGGATCGGCAGCATGCCCCATTCCGGCATGCCGGGGCCGCCCTTCGGGCCGCCGTTCTTGAGCACCAGGATGTGGTCGGGCGTGACATCGAGATCGTCGCGCTCGACCTCGCGCGCCATGTGCTCGTAATTCTCGAACGCGATCGCCTTGCCGCGATGCTGCAAGAAGCGCTGCTCGGCAGCGGCCGGCTTCATCACGCAGCCGCGCGGCGCGAGGTTGCCTGTGAGCACCGCCGTCGCGCCCTCGGCATAAAGCGGGCTCGACAGCGAATGGATGACGTCGGGGATGTGGACCTTGCTGTCGGCAAAGCCGTCGCCGAGCGGCTTGCCGGTCACGGTGATGCACGACAAGATCGAGCAGGTCACGCATCGACGCCATCAGCGCGCGCAGCCCCCCGGCGTAGAAGAAATCCTCCATCAGATATTTTCCCGACGGCGTGATGTTGGCGATCACCGGCACCTCGCGCGAAATCTCGTCGAAGCGCGCCATGTCGAGCGCGATGCCGGCGCGGCGCGCCATCGCAATCACGTGGATGATGGCGTTGGTCGAGCCGCCGAGCGCCATGTGGACGCGGATGGCGTTGTCGAACGCGGCAGCCGTGAGGATTTTGTCCGGCGTCAAATCCTCCCACACCATGTCGACGATGCGGCGGCCGGCGGCGGCGCACATGCGCGGGTGATTGGCGTCGGGCGCCGGGATCGACGAGGCGCCGGGCAGCGCGAGCCCCATCGCCTCGGCAATCGCCATCATGGTGGCGGCGGTGCCCATCACCATGCAGGTGCCGAACGAGCGCGAGATGCCGCCCTCGATCTCGTTCCAGTCGTCGTCGGAGATTTTCCCGGCGCGCTTCTCGTCCCAGTATTTCCAGGCGTCGGAGCCGGAGCCCAGCGTGTGGCCGCGCCAGTTGCCGCGCAGCATCGGGCCGGCGGGCACGTAGATCGCCGGGATGCCCATGCTGATCGCACCCATGATCAGGCCGGGCGTGGTCTTGTCGCAGCCGCCCATCAGCACCGCGCCGTCGATCGGATGGCTGCGCAGCAGCTCCTCCGCCTCCATGGCGAGGAAATTGCGGTAGAGCATGGTCGAGGGTTTGACGAACGGCTCCGCGAGCGACATCGCCGGCAATTCGATCGGAAATCCGCCGGCCTGCCAGACGCCGCGTTTGACGTCCTCGGCGCGCTCGCGCAGATGCCCGTGGCAGGCGTTGATCTCGCTCCAGGTGTTGATGATGCCGATCACCGGCTTGCCGTCCCAGTCGGCCTTGTCGTAGCCGAACTGGCGCAGCCGCGAGCGGTGGCCGAACGAGCGCAGATCGGGCAGCCCCAGCCAGCGATGGCTGCGCAGGTCTTCGGGTTTTTTGCGGGTCATGGTTTGCGGCGCTACTCCACCTTGAGGCCGACCGCCTTCACCACCTTGGCCCACTTGTCGGTTTCCTCGGCGATCGAGCTTGCCGAAGTCCTCCGGCGTGCCGGGGATGATGGTGCCGCCGAGGTCGGCGAGCTTCTTCTGCATGTCGGGATCGGCGAGCGCGGCATTGACGGCCTTGTTCAGCGTCTCGACCACGTCGCGCGGCGCATTCTTGGTCGTGCTCATGCCGAAGAAGGCGCTGGCCTCGTAGCCTTTCACGGTTTCGCCCACGGTCGGCACATCCGGCAGCGCGGCGGAGCGCTTGTCCGTCGTCACGCCGAGCGCGCGCAGCTTGCCGGACTGCACTTGCGGCAGCGATGACGGCAGGTTGTCGAACATCACCTGCACCTGATTGCCGAGCATGCCGGTGAGCGAGGGTCCGGCGCCGCGGTACGGCACGTGCACGATATCGACGCCGGCCATCATCTTGAACAGTTCGCCGGACAGATGCACCGAGGTGCCGATGCCGCCCGAGCCCATGTTGATCTTGCCGGGATTGGCCTTGGCGTAGGCGATGAACTCGGCAACGGTTTTCGCCGGCACGCTCGGATTGACTTCCATGATGTTCGGCACGCGGATGAAGCCGGCGACCGGCGCCATGTCGCGGATGAAGTTGAACGACAGGTGCTGGTAGAGCGAGGCGTTCACCGCATTGGCGGGATTGACCAGAAACACCGTGTAGCCGTCCGGCGGCGAATTGATCGCGGCTTCGGTGGCGATGTTGTTGCCGGCGCCCGGCTTGTTCTCGATGATGAACTGCTGGTGCATATGCTCCGACAGCCATTGCCCCATCAGGCGGGCGACGATGTCGGTCGAGCCGCCGGGCGGATAGCCGACGATGAAGCGGATGTTGCGGCTGGGATAGTCGGCTGCGTCCGCGTTGGAGCCCAGGAGCGCAATCATGATGACGGCCATGCAGGCAATGCCGAACGCAAGGCCTCGCAACAACGTGCTCATGGATCGGTCTCCCGTCGTCAGCGCGCGCCTACTCCACTTTGAGGCCGACGGCGTTCACCACCTTGGCCCATTTCTCGGTTTCTCCGGCAAGCAGCTTGCCGAAATCCTCCGGCGTGCCGGGGATGATGGTGCCGCCAAGATCGGCGAGCTTCTTCTGCATGCCGGGATCGGCGAGCGCTGCGTTCACTTCCTTGTTGAGACGGTCGATGATCGCGCGCGGCGTATCTTTCGGCACACCGACGCCGAAGAAGGCGCTCGCCTCGTAGCCCTGCACAGTGTCGCCGACCGTCGGCACGTCGGGCAGCGCCGCCGCGCGGGTCGCGGTCGTGACCCCGAGCGCGCGCAACGTGCCGGCCTGGATATGCGGCAGCGAGGACGGCATGTTGTCGAACGCCACCTGGACCTGACCGGCCAGAAGATCGGTCAGCATCGGCGCGGATCCCTTGTAGGGAACGTGCACCATGTTCACGTTGGCCAGCATCTTGAACAATTCGCCCGACAGGTGCACCGAAGTGCCGGTGCCGGATGAAGCCATGTTGACCTTGCCGGGATTGGCCTTGGTGTAGGCGATAAACTCGGCGACGGTCTTGGCCGGCACGCTCGGATTGACCACCATCACGTTGGGCACGCGGATGAAGGCGGCGACCGGCGCCATGTCGCGCAGGAAGTTGAAGTTCAGGTGCTGGTAGAGCGAGGCGTTGACCGTATTGGCCGGATTGATCAGGAACAACGTATAGCCGTCGGGCGGCGATTTGATCGCCGCTTCGGTCGCGATGTTGTTGCCGCCGCCCGGCTTGTTTTCGATGATGACCTGCTGGTGCAGGTGTTCCGACAGCCATTGCCCGATCAGCCGGGCGCAGATGTCGGTCGACCCGCCGGGCGGATAGCCGACCAGCCAGCGGATGTTGCGGTTCGGGAAGTCGTCGGCGGCGCGTGCCTGGCCGACCGCCATGATCGCGAGACCAGCAACGCCAAGTGCTAAAAGCCGGATGACACTCGATCGCATGACGTAATTTCCTCCCGGTGCATTGCGTTCGCGGTTTGTGGGTGCAAGCGTACGCGGCATCAATGCCGCCGCACAAGTACTCGCGCGGCTCCGGCGCTGGTATGTCGCGTCGCTTGCCCACCGCGGCCGGCGTCGATAGATTCAAATCCCTTCCCCCGAACATCGAGGAATTTGTCATGATCGATCTTTATGCGTTGACCAGCCCGAATGTGCAGAAGGTCTACATTATGCTCGAAGAGACGAAGCTGCCGTACAAGGAACACTTCGTCGATGTGTGGAAGGGCGATCAGTACAGTCCGGATTTCCTCAAGGTCAATCCGAACTCGAAAATTCCGGCGATCGTCGATCACGAGGGGCCGGGCGGCAAGCCGATCACCGTTTTCGAATCCGGCGCGATCCTGATGTATCTCGCCGAGAAGAGCGGGAAATTTCTGCCCAAGGACATGGCGCAGAAATATGACGTGCTGCAATGGCTGATGGTGCAGATGAGCGGCGTCGGCCCGATGTTCGGCCAGTATACGCACTTCAAATTGTTCGCGCCCAAGGACAAGGACAATTCCTATTCGATGGGGCGCTATCAGACCGAGGTGAAGCGGCTCTACGAGGTGCTGGAGAAGCGGCTCGCGCATTCGCCGTATCTCGGCGGCGCGGAGTATTCCATCGCCGATATCGCGACGTTCCCGTGGACGCGCAATCACGAAATGCAAAACGTGAAGCTCGACGAGCATGCGAACGTCAAGCGCTGGTTCAACGCCATCAACGAGCGGCCGGCGGTGAAGGCCGCGCTCGCCAAGATCGGCGCCATCAAGTCGAACCGCGATACCGCGAGCGACGATCAGAAGGATCGGTTCTTCAACCGCGGGAAATATGCGCGGGCGTAGGGTTTAGTTCGTCATTGCGAGGAGCGCAGCGACGAAGCAATCCACCACCGCCGAGAGGCTGGATTGCTTCGCTTGCGCTCGCAATGACAGCTACGCCTTGCGCTCCATCAGTTCGAGCCGATTGCCGAACGGGTCGTAGACGAAGCAGCGGTCGTAGCCTTCGATCGGCTCATCATCGTAGGCGATCTCGGAGCCCTGCGCCTTCGCACGCGCGACGAAGCCGGGAAGGTCGCGCACCACCAGCGCCGGATGCGCCTTGCGCGCGGCGCGGAAATCCTTCTCGACGCCGAGATGGATCGTCACCTTGCCGTTGCTGAACCACGCCCCGCCGCGCAGTGCGAGGCCGGGCGGCTTCACCATCTCGTCGAGTTGCAGCACACCGGTATAGAACGCGCGCGCCTTGTCCTCGGCGCCGGCCGGCATCGCGAGCAGGACGTGGTCGATGGTGAGAAGCGGCATGGCTGCGCCACGCCTACGCCGCCTGCGCGGCGGCCTGCTCCGCGTCGGGCTGCTTCCACGCCTTGAGGCGCGGATAAACCTCCTTGGCGAACAGCGTGAGGTTGTCGACGGTGTCCGCGGGCGAGAGGAAGCCGGCGTGGCCCATCATCAAGAGGTTGCCCATCCCGCCGCAATAGTCGCAGAAGTCGACGATCTGGTCGTAGACCTGGTCCGGCGTGCCGCAGAACAGGATGCCGGCGTCGATCAGTTCCTGGACGCTGGCGCTGCGCATGTCGATCGCGCGCTTGTCCTTGGTGAAGCTGCGCGGCGGCGTCTGGCCCTTGAGCATGCGCGCATTGTCCTCGACCGAGAGGAAGCCCGGCGGATTGCGGAACGGGATGTGCACGATCGAGCTCGAGCGCAGATAGCCGGCGATGAACTCGCCGCGCTTGCGCGCCTCGGTCTCGTTTTGGGCGACGGCGACAAGGCCGAGATAGGCAAAATGTTCGGCGCCCGGCGCGCCGCGGCCCTTCGACATGTAGCCCTTGCGATAGGAATCGAACAACGGCCGCGTGGCATAGCCGGTGCCAAGCGTCGCCATGGTGATGTTCTTTTCGCCGAGGATGCGCGCTTGCGTGTTGCTGCCGGTTGTCGACCAGATCGGCGGATGCGGCTGCTGCCACACGCGCGGCCAGACGTTGACCTGGCGGTAGTGGAAATACTCGCCCTCCCAGTTGAACAGCTCGTCGTGCGTCGTCATCGCCTTGACGATGAAATCGAGCGCCTCCCAGAAACGATCCATCACCGCGACCGGGTTCTGGTTCGACGCCGGGAATTCATACGGCACGCCCTTGATGAAGCCCATGTCGAGCCGGCCGCGCGACAGCACATCGATGGTCGAAAGCTCCTCGGCGCAGCGCAGCGGATCGGGCCGGTGGCCGATCGGATAGCCGAGCACCAGAAGCCGCGCGGTCTTGGTGATGCGCGCCAGCACCGAGAGGCCGCACACCACGGTCGAGGACATGCAGGTCGCCGTCTGGTGATGCTCGTTGAGCATGATGTCGAGGCCGAGTCCGTCCGCCACCTGCCATTCGTCGTAATAGCGGTGCAACAGGTCGGACGCGACCTTGGGATCGCACTTGCGGTTGAGCAGGTTGATGCGCAGCGAGCCGGAATGCTCGTTCCACGCCGGATAATAAGGCTGCTCGGTGAACTGGTAGACTCTCATGGCGCGGTCTCCTGCGGTAACAGCCACTCTTGTCATCGTCCGCGAAGGCGGACGATCCAGTAATCACCGAGTCCGTTGAGTATCGATAACGGGCCCACGGATTACTGGATGCTCCGCCTCCGCGGAGCATGACAGCGAAGAGAATTGCGGCGAAGCATTCATTTCGCACCCATAAACGCCATCACCTTCTCGGCGAACGCCTTGGGCTGCTCGTGATCGGGAAAATGGCCGGCGCGATCGATCGTCTCGAAGCGCGCGCCCTTGATGAGCGCGCTATAGGCACGGCCATAGTCCTCGCTCAGCATGCGGTCGTGCGTGCCCCAGAGAAACAAGGTCGGAATCCGGATGCGGTGCAGCCGGTTCTTGAGTTTCGGATTGTGGAAGAACGGATTCCACGCAAGACGGGCGGTCGCCTCGCGCGCACGCGCCGCGGCAAGCACTTCGGCCTCGGGGAGCGCCTTGTAGTCGCGCTTGCCGACGGCAGGGTCGGCATAGACCAGTTCGAGATATTCGTTTTCCATGATCGCGAAGACATCGACGATATCGCGCTTCTCGCGCTCGCCGAGCTTGACGCCAACGGCGTTGGCCATGACGAGGCGCGCCATTCTCGCGGTGGACTTCACCGCAATCTCGGCGGCGATCCACGCGCCGAGCGACACGCCGACCACGGTGACATCGCGCAGGTCCAGCTGGTCGAGCAGATCGAGATAAAAGTACGACAGATCGTCGACCGTGCGCATCTCCTTCGCCACTTCGGAGCGGCCGAAGCCGGGATGCGATGGCGCGATGACGCGCGCGTGCCTGGCGAGTTCGTCGATCGCCTGCATCGCCGGCTCGATGCCGTTCTCGGCGTGCAGGAACAGGATCGGGCGGCCCGAGCCGCGCTCGATCATGTCCACGCGCAAACCATTGACGACGAGCGAGCCCCCTGCACTCTCGGCCGTCATCGCCATTCCAACCTCCCGCTACCACTCGGCATTTGCATTCTGCCGCCGTTGTTTTAGTATGTGAAACTCATTTTATTCTACCGAACAGCGAAAATCGCTGTCAATCGCAAGGTGAGCAACGGTGAATATCGCGCAGCGCATGGGCGCAGAACGCTTGGAGAATGGCGGGACGCGCTACCGCAACCAGGCGGCGCAGCGCGTACTCGCAGTGCTGACCGCGTTCGTCGGGCATGACAGAGCCTACGGCGTCACCGAACTCGCGCGCGTGCTCGGCATGAACAAGAACATGGTGCACCGCGCGCTGACGATGCTCACGAGCGAAGGTTATCTCGCGCGCGACGTCACCGGTCAGCGCTATCAGATCGGCTTTCGCGCGCTCGATGTCGGCGGCGTCGACGCCGACGAATTCGATATCCGTGCGCTCAGCCGTCCGGTGCTGGAGGAATTGCATCAGCTCACCGGCGAGAGCGTTTTCCTCTCCATCATCGTCGGCCAGAGCCGCGTCAACGTCGACTGGATCGAGGCGCGCGGGCGGCGCGTGAGCCACAGCCAGCGCGCGCGCTCGGTGCCGCTGCATTGTACCGAGATGTCGCGCATGCTGCTCGCCTGCCTGAGCGACCGCGAGATCGCCGACTATCTGCGCAGCGCAGCGCCGCTCGACCGCTATGCCGCGACCTTTGCCGACACTGCCGGCATGACCGTCGAATCCGCGTGGGACGACATCGCCCGCATGCGCAACATGGCCTACGTCATCTGGCGCAACCCGCGCGCATTCAGCGGCGCCTATGTCACCTTCCCGCTGCTCGACAATGCGGCGCGACCGCACGCCATCATCACCGTCGGCGGGCCCTTCGAACGCTTCAGCAAGGAGCGGATCGAAGGTTTTGTGCCAGCGATAACGACCGTGCTCGCACCGCTGCAGCAGCAATGCCGGCTGTTTTCCGCTGCGCCTGTGTTTCTGCTTGGCGGCGAGCCATGAGCGGTTCGGCGCGCCGCGCACTGCGCATTCTGGAAACGGTCGGGAAATCCGACCGCCCGCTCGGCGTCACCGAGATCGGACGGCGGCTCGATATCGCCGCCGGCACCGCCTTCCGCGGCCTCGATGCGCTCGAGCGCAGCGGCTATCTCGCGCGCTATCAGGCTTCGTCCCGCTACGTGCTGGGCGCCAACATCGCGCGGCTGCGGCAGAGCATTTTCGCCCGCTTCCCGATCCGCGAAATCTGCCTGCCCTACCTGCGCCAGCTTGCCTTCGCCAGCGGCGAGACCGCTTCGCTCACGGTGCCGGTCGGCTGGTATGCGCTGCGCATCGCGGCCGCGCCCGGCATCAACGAGGTCAACAATTCGCCTGCGCTTGGCGAAGTGCGCGCACTCGCGGCCGGCAGCGCCGGCAAGGCAATCCTCGCCTTTCAGCCGGCGGAAAATGTAGCCCGCTATGTCGCCTGGGCGCGGCGGCAAGGGCAAGGCGCGGCCGCGCACGACGCCGCCGAAGCGGAGCTGAAAGTCATCCGCAAGCGCGGCTTCCATGTGGAGGAAACGGCGTTCGCATCCGGCCGCGCGTCGCTGGCGCTGCCGCTGCGCCATGCCGACCGCGCCATCGCCGCGATCGCGATCGAGGGGCCGGTGCTCAATCTCGACCACAAGGCATTTCACGACGACCTCGGACGCTGGATCGATATCGTGCGCATGATCGAGGCGCTGGCCCGCGCACGGCCGGCACTGTTTGAAAATCCGTTCGCTCACGTCGATGCGGAAAGTATCGTGCTTCGTCATGCCCGGGCTTGACCTGGCTTGATCCGGGCATCGCGGCTATGACTTCTCTTGGGGTTAGGGGAGACGCGCTTGCAAATCCATAGTCGCTACGTTTCGGTCGACGGCATCCGCACGCATTACCTTGAGGCCGGCGAGGGGCGCCACGTCGTCCTGCTGCACAGCGGCGAATTCGGCGGCTGCGCGGAGATCAGCTGGGAATTCGTGCTGCCGAAACTCGCAGAGCGCTACCACGTGCTGGCGCCGGACTGGCTCGGCTTCGGCCGCACCGACAAGATTCACGATTTCACCCTCGGCCAGGGGCGCCGCCTCACGCATCTGCGGCGCTTCGTCGAGCTGATGTGCGTGGAGGACGCCTATTTCGCCGGCAACTCGATGGGCGGCAGCCTGTTCGCGCGCGGCCTTTCCGCCGATCCCGACGGCTGGCCGCTGCGGGCGCTGGCGCTCGTTTCCGCCGGCGGATTTTCGCCCGACAACGAGCATCGCCGCGTGCTGCTCAGCTACGACTGCACGCGCGAGGCGATGCGCGCCATCGTGCACGCCATGTTTCACGATCCGCGCTGGCCGGCCGACGAGGCCTATGTCGAGCGCCGCTATCAGCTGAGCCTCATCCCCGGCGCGTGGGAATGCACCGCGGCGGCACGCTTCAAGAGCCCTGCGGTGGCCGAGCGCGAGCGCTTCGGCGCGCCCGACAACACGCCCTACGGCAACATCAAGGCGCCGACGCTGATCGTCGCCGGCGGCAACGACAAGCTGCGCCTGCCGGGCTACGCCATCGAACTCGCGGCAAAATTCAAGAACGCCGAACTGCACGTGCTCGACCAGTGCGGCCATTGCCCGAACATCGAGCGCGCCGACGAGGCCAACCGGCTGCTGCTCGATTTCTTCGCGCGGCGCGACCAAGAGGAACGCAAATGACGAACGGGACTGTCGATATCCGCAAGGGCGTGACCTACGCCACCCATGACGGCGTCGCGCTTGCGGGCGATCTCTATCTGCCCAAGGACGCGAAAGCTGCGCCGGCGATCGTCGCCGTGCATGGCGGCGCCTGGATCGGCGGTTCGCGCAATGCGTTCCAGTATTGGGGGCCGCATCTCGCCGCGCGCGGCATCGCGCTGTTCGCCATCAGCTATCGATTGGCAACACACAGCCAAAAAACATTTCCCGCGGCCGTGCACGATGTGCTCGCCGGCGTGCAATTCGTGCGCGGCAACGCCGGCGAACTCGGCATCGATCCCGAGCGCATCGGGCTCCTGGGCGCGTCCGCCGGCGGGCATCTTGCGGCGCTCGCCGCGCTTGGCGGCGACGCGAAGGTTTTCGCCAACGGCTATCCGCAGGATGCGCACGCCGCGGTGAGCACCAAGATCAAGGCGCTGGTCGGCGTCTACGGTATCTACGACGTGCTGGCGATGTGGACGAGCTATTGCGTCGACGGTCCAAAGGACAACAACATCGAGAAGATGATGGGCGTACCGCCGATGGAGAACCGCCAGCTCTATTTCGACGCCTCGCCGATCAGCTACGCCACCTTCGCCAACAATCAACTCGCCGTACTGCTCGTCACCGGTACCGAGGACGACCTGGTGCCCCCCAAACTGCATTACGAGCCGTTCCTGCTGGCGCTCAAGCAGGCGGGATTCTTCGTCCGCAACGTTGTCGTGCCCGGCGCGCCGCATTTCTGGATGAACGACCCCATCGACGAGCCCGGCAGCCAAACCGGCTTCCTGGCGCCGCGGCTGATGCGGTTTTTGACGGAGCGGTTGTAGGGGTTGGATGCTGGCAATCCTCTGGCGACCCTGGGTTTCCACAGGGATGCGGCCCTATTTTTTGCAATAATTGCACGTCTTATCAATGGCTTAAAGGCAAAGCGCCATTTTGTGATGGGCGTCACTTCGCCCCTGGCGGCCCGGCGGTAACCTCTGACCAGCTTCGAGGAGGCATCCATGGCAACGCTCACCATCCGCACCAAGACAGACTACCGAGAACCAGCCGGGCCTGATCGAACGTTTTGCCCGCCGGTTCTATGCGGCGCGCATGAATTCGGCGATCCGTGAGATCGAGCGGCGTCCGTTCCTGCGCAGCGACCGGCTCTGATCGGAGGCCACGACGTTGACCCCGTCGCTGGGCGAAGACGGCCCATCTCTGGTCGAAGACGATGATGATCCGGGTCCGGATCTGGAGTCGTCCGCGCACAGCGTTGTCGTCCTTGTCGTCAACGCGCTGATGGCGGTAATGACCTTCGGCGCCTTGGGCTCAATGGCTATGGCCCTGGGTCACCATCTGATGCGATAGCGCGGATTTTTTCAGAAGAAATTTGGTCGGAGTGCTGAGGATCTGACCTGCGACCCCTCGTCCCGATCGATATCAAAACGATTGCGACCTACCGTCCGATGGCGGATCGCGCTTTTTGGATGACGCCGGGCGGATAATCGGCGAATTGCTTGACAAGCTGTTCGGCCTCCTCGCCGGTTGCCGGGTCGATATCGATTGCCAGCTTTTTGGCGTCAGCCAGGAACGCTGGATCGGACATCGTATCCATGAAGCCCTTGCGCAGCGTGCCTAGCCGTTCCTTGGACATGTCCGGCGGCCCAACGATCGGTCGCGCCAGCAGGATCTGCTTGAAGTGGAGATCGAGAACTTGCCTGTCTTCGTCAGTCTTGACGAAATCATAGACACTTGGAACCGGACCGAAGACATCGGTCCTCTTTGGTCCCATTTGAATCACCAGCTTGAGCCGTCCGGATTTCACATCGGGTAGAAATTGCGAATTGATCGAAGAGAGGAACAGCGAACAGGCGCCGTCGACCTCGCCTCGCTGCATGGCAAGATTCACTTCCTTCGCTCCGGCATATCCGGGGATCACCTTGATATTGGCGTGCAAGAAATTTTTCAGAAACATCGGGTGCAGTTGGCTGGTCGAAGCGCCACCGGCTGAACCGAAAATCGTTTCCTTGGTCAGCATCTCCTGGAACGAGGTCGGAGCTCCGGGATGTTGCCAAATTCCGCAGAACGAAATGTCCTGAGACATACTCCCGATCCAGCTGAATCGAGCGGAATCGAATTTGGCATCGGGGTTGCCCATCAAGGGCTCCATGGCCGTTGACGAGGAAATGGCGCCGAGTTCAGTGCCGTCCTTGGGCGCCTTGTAATAGATGAAGGCGGCGACCCTCATCCCTCCAGCGCCCGGCATATTTCTTGGTACGACCGTTGGATTGCCGGGAATATGGTGTCCGAAATGCGCCGCCAGAGTGCGGGCATAGATGTCGTAGCCGCCACCCGGGCCATAGCCGATATTGATACCGATCGTGCTGTCCTTGAAGTCAGTCAGGTCTTGCGCGGCGCCAACTCTGCAAAGACATGAAGCGATGCCAGCCAACACGACAAGGAGGCAGAAATTCAGACGGCGACGAGTGGACATCGTAATCTTTCTGTTGAGCCAACCATTAGACAACCAATCATACGCCGCAACCGAACGCGAACGGAAGCCGACGAAGGGGGGCCTAAAGTGCCCCGATCAACCCCGATTTTCCCGGTAAACATGGCGCGCCCACAACCGCTTGGTTGAGCGATTACTTCCACATTGAATGGATCAGGCTTCCGGCCGAATAAACGAACACACAGCCGACAAGGAATAATATTGTCCAGACCAGATAGTCGATCTGCTTTTTGAATTCGGAGAAAGCCTGCGATGTTCTTTTTGATCGCCCCACAAAGAGGCGACCAAGCAAGAGAATGATCGGCATGGCAGCCGCAACAATCACGATGAGCTTGTACATTGCACCAAGGGGGTGTCCGAGGAGGGCGCCCTGATCATCAATTTTCGCAGTTGGCCAAGGGCACGCCGCTATTGCAACGAACCGAAATGCCCCAAATCAGGCCCCGCAAGCAATCAATCTGTGAAAAAAGTGGTCGGAGTGATAGGATTTGAACCTACGACCCCCTCGTCCCGAACGAGGTGCTCTACCAGGCTGAGCCACACTCCGACTGATGGCCGGTGTTATAACGGCGGCCTCCCAAGGTCGCAAGCTAGCCATCGGCGTGATCCCGGCCGGGCTCGACGGCATCCTCCCGCTCAACTATGGAACCTCAACCGCAACCCCAAGCGGGTGACACCCGATGGCGAACGAGACCGCGCGACTGGCCGAATACGCCGCCACGCTGCGCTATGAGGACTTGCCGCCGGCCGTCGTCGCGCGTGCCAAGGCGACCATCGCCGACACGGTCGCGACGATCGCGTTCGGCTATGGCCTGCCGTGGAGCCAGATCATCGTCGGCTATGCGCAGCGCATGGGCGCGGGCGGCGGCAAAAGCCGCATCCTCGGGCCGGGCGGCGCGCTCGTCACCGCACCGATGGCCGCGTTCGCCAATGGCGCGCTGGCGCATGCGTTCGAACTCGACAATCTCACCAGCCCGGGCTCCGGCGTGCATCCGGGCGCGACGCTGCTGGCGCCGGGGCTTGCGGTGGCGCAGGAGCGCGGCATCGGCGGGCGGGCGCTGATCGCCGCCTTCGTCGCCGGCGCCGAGGTGATGATCCGCATCGGCCGCGCCACCGGCCACACCAACGAGGCGCGCGGCTTCCATGCGCCGGGGACGACCGGGCCGTTCGGCGGGGCGATTGCGGCGGGCAAGCTCATGGGCTTCGACGCCGCGCGCATGACCAACGCGCTCGGCATCGCCGGCTCGCTGTCCTGCGGCTTGCTGGAATTCGCGCGCTCCGGGTCAGGCGCGATGGTCAAGCGGCTGCATCTCGGGCGCGCGGCGGAGAGCGGCGTGCTGGCGGCAAGCCTCGCCGCCGACGGCTTCACCGGCCCGGTCAGCGTGATCGAAGGCGAGTTCGGATTTCTCCACGTGTTCTGCCGCGAATGGGACATGGCGGAGCTCACCCGCGGCCTCGGCACGGATTACATGACCTTCACCATCCTGATGAAGCGCTTCGCCTGCCACATCAGCGCCCACACCTCGGTGCAGGCGATCGAGGAGCTGCGCGCGGAGCACAAATATTCCGGCGCCGACGTCGCCTCGATCGCGATCACCGGCAACGAGAAGATGGCGAAGATCAACAACATCCCCTCGCCGACCGACGTGATGATGGCGCAATATTCGATACCCTTCAGCGTCGCGCTTGCGCACTACCGCGATCCGCGCGACCCGCGCTCGTTCGACGACGCCGCCGTCAACGATCCCGACATCCGCTCGCTGTGCTCGCGCATCACGATCACACGGGCGGAAGGCTCCCACACGCACGCGACACTGACCAGCACCGTGACGGTGACGCTCAAGGACGGCCGCGTGCTGACGCGGAAGGTCAGCGATTTTCCGGGCACGCCGGAAAGCCCGCTTGATCAGGCGGCGCTGCGCGAGAAATTCCTCATCCTCACCCGCCATTGCTCGAACGATGCGATGACGCGGCTGTTCGAGCGCATTTCGCACCTTGAGGACGAGCGCGATCTCGACTGGCTCGCCGTCGGACCGGCGTGATGGCTGTCGTCATCACCACGCGTGTCGCAAAAGCCGATGCCGGCGCCATCGCGGATGCGGCGCGCGTGCTCGCGGCGGGCGGCCTGCTCGCGTTCCCGACCGAGACGGTCTACGGCCTCGGCGCAGACGCCACCAACGGGCATGCGGTCGCACGTCTCTACGAGGCCAAGGGCCGGCCGTCGTTCAATCCGCTCATCGCCCATGTCGCCGACATGGCCGCAGCGCGCGCGCTGGCGCGTTTCGACGCCGACGCCGGCCGTGCCTCGCCGCCGCATTCTGGCCCGGCCCGCTGACGCTCGTGTTGCCAAAGGCTGACGAATGCGCGGTCGCCGAGCTTGCGACCGCGGGCCTCGACAGCATCGCGGTGCGTGTTCCGGACCATCCGGTGGCGCGCGATATTCTTGCGGCGTTCGGCAAGCCGATCGTTGCGCCGTCGGCCAACCGTTCCGGCCACGTCTCGCCCACCACGGCCGCGCATGTGCTCGCCGATCTCAGCGGACGGATCGACCTCATCGTCGACGGCGGAGCGGCGCCCGTGGGCGTCGAGTCCACTATTGTCGCCTGCCTGGGCGAACCGATGCTGCTGCGCCCGGGCGGCTTGCCGCGCGAAGCGATCGAGCGCGTGCTGGGACGGCCGCTCGCCCAAACGCCGTCGGACGTCGCGAGCGACGACGACGCACCGCTTGCGCCCGGCATGCTGGCCTCGCACTACGCGCCGCGCACTCGGCTGCGGCTCGATGCAGAAGAGACGCATCCGGGCGAGGCCTTGCTGGCGTTCGGACCAAAGCTCGCCGCAGGCGCCGAACGCGCCGCCGCCGTGCTCAATCTTTCGGCGCGCGGCGATCTGGTCGAAGCGGCCGCCAATCTGTTCTCTCATCTGCGCGCGCTCGATGCCGCGGGCGCCAGGGCAATCGCGGTCATGCCGATCCCGCGCGAAGGTCTGGGCGAAGCCATCAACGACCGGCTGACGCGGGCCGCCGCGCCGCGGTGAACGCTGTTCGCAATGGCGTCGCAGGCCCACGAGTTTTCATATACCATCCGCAAAGATGCCACCCAGGGAATTGCCGGAATGCTCGATAAGCCCGCAAATATCGATCCTGCCCTGCTCGCCCGCTTCGCCGCGATCGTCGGCGAAAAATACGCCATCACCGATCCGCAGGCGCAGGCGCCGTATCTGGTCGAGATGCGTAACCTGTATCACGGCCGCACGCCGATGGTGCTGCGGCCGGATTCGGTCGCGCAGGTTTCCGCAATTCTCAAGCTCGCGAACGAGACCAAGACACCGGTCGTTCCGCAGGGCGGCAATACAGGCCTCGTTGGCGGGCAAATTCCGGCCAACAACGAGATCATTCTCTCGCTCAACCGGCTCGACCGCATCCGCGAGGTCGATCCGACCTCGAACACGCTCACGTGCGAAGCCGGCGTCACGCTGCAGCGCGCACGCGAGGCGGCCGCGGCCGTCGACCGGCTCTATCCGCAACTTCTGCCGTCGGAAGGCACCTGCACCATCGGCGGCAATCTCTCGACCAATGCCGGCGGCACCGCGGCGATCGCCCACGGCATCGCGCGCTCGCATGCGCTCGGCATCGAGGTCGTGCTGGCGGATGGGCGCGTGCTCAACAATCTCAACAAGCTCAAGAAGGACAACACCGGCTACGACCTCAAGAACCTGTTCATCGGCTCCGAAGGCACGCTCGGCATCATCACCGCGGCGGTGCTGCGGCTGGTGCCGCGCCCGCGCTCGGTCGAGACCGCGTATGTCGGCGTGCCGTCGCCGGAGGCGGCGCTCGAACTGCTTGGCATTGCGACGGAGCGCACGGCCGGCGGCGTCACCAGCTTCGAGATCATGACGCGCCGTGGCATCGAGCTGGTGCTGCGCCATGACTCCGGGAGCCGCGACCCGCTTGCCGCGCCGCATCCCTGGTATGCGCTGGTCGAGCTGTCGTCGCAACAGCGCGACGGATTGCGCGAGGTGCTGGAGGAAATACTGGCGCAGGGGCTGGAGCGCGGCCTCGTCATCGACGCCACCATCGCCGAGAGTCTCGAACAGGCGAAGGCATTCTGGCGCATTCGCGAATTGTTCGGCGAGGTCCAGGGTCGCGAGGGCGGCTCGATCAAGCACGACGTCTCGGTGCCGGTCGCGTCGGTGCCGGCCTTCATCAGGGAGGCCGATGCCGCGGTGATCGCGCTGATCCCCGGGGCGCGTCCGCTGCCGTTCGGCCATCTCGGCGACGGCAACATCCACTACAACGTCACGCAGCCGCTCGGCGCCGACAAGGCCGAGTATCTCAAGCGCTGGGACGATATGAACGCCGTCGTGTTCGACGTGGTGAAGAAGTACGGCGGCTCGATCTCGGCCGAGCACGGCATCGGCGTGAACAAGCGCGATATTCTGCCGTCGGTGAAGGACCCGGTCGCCTACGACCTGATGCGCACGCTCAAGCGCACGCTCGATCCCAATGGCATCCTTAATCCCGGCAAGGTGCTGTAGGCGACGTACGCTTGCCGGCCGTTGGTCCAGGGGAAAATGCGATGGCGCACCGTGACGTGAGGATGAGTCGGCGTGCGGCTTTGCGCGGCGCGGCGGCGGTCGGGCTGGCAGGCTTTGGGCCGGCGATCTCGCAATCCTCCGCGCAAACCGGTCCTGCTCAAACCAGTCCTGCCATTTTGGCCAACACCAAGCTCACGGTCACGGGCTATTACCGCGGCCCGGAACTGCTCGTCGCCATGCACAAGGGCTTCTTCGCCAAGGAACGCCTCGATATCGATTTTTACCTCGTTCAACTCGCGCCCGATCACAATCGCGGTCTGGCGGAAGGGCGGTTTCCCGTCACGATATCCTCGATCGACACAATGCTCGCCCGCTCGACGCAGGAAGGGATCGATTTCGTCTCCTTCATGGAGATGGAAGAAGGACTGGACGTCCAGCTCGTGGTGCGCCCCGAGATCAAGTCGTTTGAGGATTTGCGCGGCAAGCTGTTCGCCGCGGACCCCGTCGACTCCAATTACGACCTCATCCGCAACAAGATCATGCGCGACCACGGCGTCACCGAGGACCAGTATCGGATCGATATCCTCGGCAGTTCGCGCCACCGCGCCGAGGCATTTGCCGCCGGCAAGGTCGCGGCTGCGATGCTCGCGCCGCCGTTCACGGAACGGGCGCTGGCGAGCGGCGGGGTCGTGCTCGCGGAAGGCGCCGACTATGTGCCCAACTGGCCGATTGCCTGCGGCTGGGGGCTACGGCGCTGGCTCGAGGCCAATCGCTCCACGGTGGTGCGGCTGGTGCGCGCGATGGCGTCCTCGACCGATTGGCTGCTCAGCCCGGAAAACCGCGAGGAGACCATCGCGCTCCTGATGCGCGAGGAGAAGCTGCCGCCCGCCAGGGCGGAAAACGCCTACAAGATGGTCGTGCCGAAAGGCATGATCAAGCCGGAATCGGTGCGCAAGAATATCGAGCTTCGAATCGCGCTCGGATACTACAAGCCGCCGCACAAGCCGACCGAAGCCTTCTACGACGCAAGCTTTTGGTCGGAAGCGACCGGCCTGCCGCCGCCTGCACCGGCGGGACTGCCGCGCAACGCCGCGCCGACGTGATCCATGGCGCGTCGCGCGCCAACTTCAGAATAGCGACGCCTGCCCGTCGTCTTTCTTCACGCGCTTTCGCGACGGCTTTTCCGCGGCGGCTTCGGCCGCAGCAGGCTCCTGCTCCGCCGACGCCGGCTCGGTGAGGCGCACGTCGTCGTTCGCGACCCGGTTCACCGCCGGCGAGACTTCGTACGCCTCGACCAGCCCCTCGCGCGCCGGCGCGATCAGCGCCGAGGCGATCATTGCGTCGACGTTGGCGCAGTCGAGCCACAGGTCGAACGCCTCCGGCGGCACGATCACCGGCATGCGATCGTGAATGGCGGAGAGCGTATGGTTCGCGGTGGTCGTGACGATCGCGGCGGTGTCCTGCTCCTCGCCGTTGGGCCCGGTCCAGGTCTCATAGAGTCCGGCAAAGGCCATGGGTCCGCCGGCCTTGGGGCGAACGAAATAGGGCCGCTTGCGCTCGCCGATCTGCGTCCATTCATAGAAGCCGTCGGCCGGGATGAGGCAGCGCCGCCGTTTCATGGCGTTGCGAAAGGCGGGCTTCTCGGTCACCGATTCGCCGCGCGCATTGATGAGGAGCGAGAACGTCTTCGGGTCCTTGACCCACGCCGGGATCAGCCCCCAGCGCACCAGCGCGAACGCGCGCTTGCCGTCGATGAGCCGCACGATCGGGATCGGCTGGGTCGGCGCCACGTTGTAGCGCGGCGGAAAATTCGGCCGCTCGTCGTAGCGAAACAGCGCCCGGATCGCTTCCGGGGCCGAGGTGATGGCATATCGTCCGCACATGCGATAATCCGGGCTGGTCTACCTAGCCTGCTACGTAATCCAAATTTATCCGAAAAGAAGCGCCCAGCGATGGCCGATAGCACCGACTCGCGCACTTATCCGACGCGTCCATTTCTCGCCGTGAGCGCCGCGATCATCCGCGACGGCCGGGTGCTGATCGTGCGGCGCGCGCGCCCGCCCGCCCACGGCGTCTACACCTTGCCCGGCGGCGTGGTCGAACTCGGCGAGACGCTGGAGGAAGCGATCGTGCGCGAAGTGCAAGAGGAGACCGCGCTCGAGATCGAGCCGGTCGGGCTTGCCGGCTATCGCCAGGCGATCGCCCGCGACGCCTCCGGCAAGATCGAGCGCCATTTCGTCATCCTGCCGTTCGCCGCGCGCTGGCTCGCGGGCGAGCCTTCGCTCAACGAAGAATTGGCCGAGTGGCATTGGCGGCACCCCTCCGAGCTTGCCGACCTGAACACGACCGAAGGCCTCGCGGCCATCGTCGCCTCGGCCTACGCGCTGATCGACAGCGCGCACTGAATTTCCGCCGCAACCATACCGGGCGCGCAAGCTTGCGGTTGCGGCCGGAACGACGCATATGGGGCTTGATCCAGCACGCCAATGTTCCGCGCCCTGACCATGATCATCCCGATCGCGCTGTGCCTCGCCGCAGCGCCCGCGCGCGCCCAGGTGGCGTCGGCGCCCTATGACAACGATATGAAGCGTCTCGCCGAGGTCCTTGGCGCCCTGCACTATCTGCGCGGCATCTGCGGGGCCAACGAGGGCCAGAAGTGGCGCAACGAGGCCCAGGCCCTGATCGACGCCGAAGCCCCCACCGGGGACCGCCACGAGCAGATGATCGCGAGCTTCAATCGCGGTTTCCGCGGCTTCCAGCAGACCTACCGGACCTGCACGCCGGCCGCCGATTTCGCCATCCGCCGCTACCTGGATGAGGGCGCCAAGCTCGCCCGCGAAATCACCGCCCGCTATGCCAATTGAGCCGAATTAACCCTTCTTAAAGGTCCGTATAGGCTCGGCCCGAGCCCATGCTAGTTTGGCTTCGGGAAGGGACGTCGCCACGCCTCGGCGGCAAACAGGGTCGCATGAATATGACGCGCAGTTACGCGGCTCGTGAGCCGGTGTCGGATCACGAGCAGAAGCGGTTGGCTCTGGGCTACCTCCAGGAAGCCTGGACGGAAGCGCGTCTGGAAGGCATCGAGGGCGATTGCCTGGCGCAGAGCGCGCTGTTCGTGGCGTTTGCCGAGCTGGTCTCGACCTATGGCGAAGATGCGGCCGCCCGCTATGCGGAAAATCTCGGCGCACGCATCCGCAACGGCGAATTTACCGTCGAGCGCTCGCGCCAATAGTTGTTCTCCAACCCGGAGTACGACTCTGCTAGGCTGCACCGGTCATCAACGGCCGCCGAGCCATGACGCGCCTTTTCCTCACCGCTGTCGTCCTTGCGCTGACGTGGAGCGCAGCCGCAATCGCGCAAAACAAGGTGCGCACCGAAACCATCCGGCCTCCGGCTGCGTCCGCGCCGAAGCCGGGCGCAGCAAAGGCCGACGCCGTCCCGGACATCACGACCGACGTCTCGCATTTGCCCGCGCCGGTGGCGCACATGCGCGAACAGATTCTCGCGGCGGCGCGTTCGGGGGACCTCACCAAAGTCGTCGCCGTCATGAAATCGAACGCGGCGATGCCGGTGTTCTCGCTCGCCGACGACAGCGATCCGATTGACTACTGGAAAGCAACCTATCCCGATTCCGAAGGCGTCGAGGCGCTGTCCATCCTGGTGACGATTTTGGAAACCGGGTTCGTCCATGTCGACGTTGGAACGTCGCAGGAAATGTACATCTGGCCGTACTTCGCGCGCATGCCGATCAAATCGCTGACCGCCGCGCAGCGCGTCGAGCTGTTCCGCATCATCACCGGGGCGGACTACAAGGATATGCTCGACTTCGGCGCCTATGCGTTCTACCGGCTCGGCATCGGCGCCGGACGGCACCTGGCATTATTTCGTCGCCGGGGACTAGCGGCTCATTGGCAGGGAAAGCAACGTGCGCAGAGTGTTGGCTGGCATGTGTCTGGCCGCCGTCGCTTTGACGGCGCCGCGCGGCGAACGCCGAAACGGTTGAGGAATTCTACAAGGGCAAGACCGTCACGCTCACGGTCGGCGCCGATG
This sequence comes from uncultured Alphaproteobacteria bacterium, assembly GCA_963730645.1. GTDB lineage: Bacteria > Pseudomonadota > Alphaproteobacteria > Rhizobiales > Xanthobacteraceae > BOG-931. The sequence continues at coordinate 86,133 of CAVSSN010000004.1, forward strand.
CGGGCGCGGGCTTCGATATCTTTTCGCGGCTGCTGGCGCGCCATATCGGCAAATACATCCCGGGCCATCCGACCGTCATCGTGCGCAACATGCCGGGCGCAGGCGGTCTGCTGGAGGTCAATTATCTCTATTCGGTCGCGCCCAGGGACGGCACCACGTTCGGCCTGGTCATCCGCAACATGCCGATGCTCGGTCTGCTCGGCCAAAACGCCAATGTCCGGTTCGATCCGCGCAAGTTCACCTGGCTCGGCTCGTCGTCAAGCTTCGCCCATGACGCCTATATCCTGATGGTGCGCAAGAACGGGCCGGTGCAATCGATCGAGGATGTGCGCCGCCCCGGCGGTCCGGAACTGGTGATGGGCGGCACCGCGCCGGGCGCTTCCAGCTCCGACGTGCCGAAAATCCTGCGCGATACGCTCGGCCTCAACCTCAAGCTGATCCTCGGCTACCGCGACGGCACGGCGCTCTACCTCGGCATGGAGCGCGGCGAGATCAACGGCCGCATGGTCGAGCTCTCGGCGGTTCGCGCCTCGCGGCCGAGCTGGCTCAAGCCGGACAGCGACTATCGCGTCATCGTCCAATACGCCCGGGTCACGCGCCATCCTGATCTCCCCGACGTACCCACGGCGCGCGAACTCGCTACCACCGATTCGGCGCGCGCGCTGATCGAGTTCACCGAAACGCCCTTGCTGACGATGGCATGGCCATTCGCGGCGCCGCCCGACATCCCGGAGGATCGCGCCCACGCGCTGCAGGAGGCCTTCGCCGCGACCCACCGCGATCCGCAATATCTCGCCGAAGCCGCGAAGATCGGCGTCGAGGTCAATCCGGTCAGCGCCGCGGACGTCATGGCCAGCATCGACACGTTGTCGAAGGCGCCGCCGGAAATCTTCGACTACGTCCGCAAACTGATCGCCGGTGGCCCTTAAGGGCAGTCCTGATCCATGCTATCGTATGGCAACATTGAAACCCCTGGAGGAGCGCCATGGAACTCATCGCTGAACGCGGTCGCCGCGTAACGATCGAGGAGCTCAATACCAGCCGGCTGCTGTCGCACGCCAGAAAGCAGGCGCACCAGCGCAAGCTCGACGAGATGATGATCGTCGATGTCGACGCCCATCATTACGAGAACGAGAGCTACTCCGAGTGGCTGCCGTTCATGCAGAACGACGTCCTCAAGCAGCTCACGCTGGCGGGCGGCCGCGACGGCCGCAGCACCATCGGCGGCGGCCGCGTGGGCTACCAGGACATGGGCGGCCGCGTCACCCGCTACCCGCTGCGCAAGAGCGAAAAGACCGACGGCGGCAAAAGGCGCGACATCGAGCTTGGCCACCGCTGGATGGATGCGATGAGCGTCGACTATGCCTGCCTGTTCCCGACCGGAATGCTCTCGATCGGCATCCACCCGCAGAAGGAGATGGAGAACGAGCTGTGCTGGGCCTACAACCGCTGGCTCACCGAGAAAGTGCTGCCGGAATCCGAGGGACGCTTCTTCTCGCTGCTGTGCCTGCCGTTCCGCGATCCCGCCGCGTGCATGCGCCATGTCGAGGCCTTCGGCGACCGCAAGCATGTCGGCGGCTTCATGGTGACGACCGTGCGCCCCAACATGGGCGTGTACGACGACGCCTACATGAACCTGTACCGGGCGATGGAGGAGCGCGGCCTGGTGCTCGCTTTCCATTCCGCCACCAACTGGGGCGACAATACGTTCCAGAGCTGCAACCGCTTCATCACCGCGCACGCGCTCGGCTTCACCTGGTACAACGTGCTGCATCTGAGCAACTGGGTGATCAACGGCATGGGCGAGCGCTTCCCCAAGCTGCCGGTGATCTGGATGGAGTCCGGCCTCGCCTGGATCCCGTTCCTGATGCAGCGGCTCGATCACGAATACATGCTGCGCCCGTCCGAGTGTCCGCTGTTGAAGAAGAAGCCGTCGGACTACATGCGCGACATGTACTACTCGTCGCAGCCCATGGAGGTGCAGGACATCGCCATGATGGAGCAGACTTTCCGCATGATGAATGCTGAGACACAGCTTCTCTATGCCTCCGACTATCCGCATTGGGATTTCGACCTGCCGTCGTCGATCTACGACCTGCCGTTCCTCACCGAGCAGGCCAAGCACAACATCCTCGGCGGCAACGCCGCGCGGCTGTTCAAGCTGCCGCCGCGCAATGCCAAGCAGAAGGCGAACCTCAAGAAGTTCGGCAATCTCGACGCCGCGGCGGCGTGATCATGTGCGGTTGGGGTTGAGCGCGCGCAGCCCGTAGTAACGGCACAGCACGGCGTCGATGTCGGCCGGATAGAACGGCTTTTTGAGAAACGCCGCCGCACCCTGCGCGCGCGCCCGCTCGGCCAGCGCGTCGTCATGCAACGTCGACATCATAACCACGCTGGCGCGCCGCTGTTCGCGCTTGAGCTCGGCGAGCGTTTCGATGCCGTTGAATTCCGGCATGTTGTAGTCGAGAAAAATGATGTCGAAGCCGCCGTCGCGCACCAGCTTGAGCGCGGCAAGCCCTTCGCCGGCCTCGCTCACCTCGAGCGGGAAGCGCGTCGCCGTGAGGATCTTGCGCACGATGCTGCGCATGGTCCGGAAGTCGTCGACGACCAGCACGCGACTCGGCAGCCGCAGCCGGATCGCGCGTTGGACAAGACGCTTGGCCTCGTCGTAGTTGGCCGGCGTGACCGCCAATCCATCGCAGTCGAACACATGTTCGGCCTTGGCATCGGCCAGCAGGATCAGAAACGGCGGTTTGCGTGCTGCACGTGCGGCGCGAACGATGGTCGCGCACTGCTCGCGGCCGAGAGCGGAATCGATGAACACGATGTCGACCCGGTCCGCCAGCATCTGGCACGCTGCCGCTGCATCGGCGGCCGCAATCGCCTCGGCCGGCACCTTCAGCGACGCCGCGCCGTGATGCATCCCATCGCGCAACAGCCCGGAGTCGGACACGACAAGGAGTCGTAGCGACAGCAGTTCGTCAGTCATTCGACGCCCACCCGGAAATTCGCTCTGCAGGCCGTCATCCCCAACGCGCGAGCAGCATCATAGTACCGATAAACATCGCGAATGGTTGATCAATTCCCAAAGATGATCACAATCTTTCCCGCCGGCACCAGCAGCCAGTGTCAACACAACTAAAACGAGAAAACACTTAAAATCAGTTGCCGACTGGAAATGTTTCGAGGAATTTCACGGCCTCGCCTTGCGACGAATCGGCCAGTTGGCCGTCCCACATAACCTTCCGGCCGCGCACGAAGGTTCCAACAGGCCAGCCCTGCACATTCATGCCGTCGTAGGGCGTCCAGCCAGCGCGCGAGGCCGTCCAGCGGTCGGTGACGGTCTCGCGGCGCTTGAGGTCGACGATGGTCGCGTCGGCATCGTAGCCGACGGCGATCCGCCCTTTGCCTGCGATGCCGAACAGCCGCGCCGGGCCGGCACTGGTCAGATCGACGAAGCGCGCCAGCGTCAGGCGGCCGGCGTTGACGTGGTCGAGCATGACGGGCACCAGCGTCTGAACGCCGGGCATGCCCGAATGCGTCTTCGGATAGGGATGCGCCTTTTCCTCGCGCGTGTGCGGCGAGTGGTCCGAGCCGACGCTGTCGATGACGCCCTGCGCGATGCCGCGCCAGATGCCGTCACGATGCGAGGCGTCGCGCACCGGCGGGTTGATCTGCGCCAGCGTGCCGAGGCGCTCGTAGCAGTCCGGCGCGGCGAGCGTGAGATGGCTCGGCGTCGCCTCGGCCGAGGCGACGTCCTTGTGCTGCGCCAGGAAGGCGATCTCCTCCTTGCTGGTGACGTGCAGCACGTGCACGCGCTTGCCGGTCTCACGGGCGAGCCGGATGAGGCGCTGGGTGCAGGTCAGCGCGGCGATCTCGTCGCGCCACACCGGATGCGAGCGCGGATCGCCCTCGACGCGCAGGTGCATGCGCTCGCGCAGGCGATACTCGTCCTCGGAATGGAACGCCGCGCGGCGGCGGATCACCTTGAGGATATTGCGCACGCCCTCGTCGTCCTCGACCAGCAGCGAGCCGGTCGAGGAGCCCATGAACACCTTCACGCCGCAGGCGCCCGGCAGCCGTTCAAGCTCGGCGAGGTCTTTGGTGTTCTCGCGTGTGGCGCCGACATAGAAGGCAAAATCGCAGTGCATGCGGTGATGGCCGCGCTTCACTTTGTCGGCGAGGGTTTCGGCGCTGGTCGTGGTCGGCTCGGTATTCGGCATTTCGAACACCGCGGTGACGCCACCCAGCACCGCGCCGCGCGAGCCGGATTCGAGGTCCTCCTTGTGGGTCAGGCCGGGCTCGCGCATATGCACGTGGCTGTCGATCACGCCCGGCAGCACGTGCAGCCCGCGGCAATCGATCACTTCGCCGCCCTCGCCGGGGGCAAGATTGCCGATCGCCGCGAACTTGCCGGCCGCGATGCCGATATCGCGCACGCCCTCGCCGTCCTGGTTGACGACGGTGCCGCCCTTGAGGATGAGGTCGTAAGGCACAAAAAGCCGCCCTTGAGACGATGCCGGCTGCGGCTTACGTTTTGCCGCAGCATCTGGCAAGTAGATCACATGAAGGCAGCACTCCTCCCCGACCGCGGCGTGGTCAAGGTCGTCGGCGACGACGCAAGGCGATTCCTCAATGGCCTCGTCACGTCGGACATCGGCAAGATGACGGCGGACGCGGCGTGCTTTGCCGCGCTGCTGACGCCGCAGGGCAAGATCATCGCCGACTTCATCGTCGCCGAGGCGCCGGCGGCGGACGGCGGCGGCTTCTTCCTCGACATCCCGAGCGCGCTTGGCACCACGCTGGTCGACAAGCTCAACCTCTACAAGCTGCGCGCCAAGGTGATCTGCGAGGATTTGTCGGCGGTGCTCGGCGTGCTCGCGGTGTGGGAGGGCCTCGGCGAGACCGAATACGGCCTGTGCTATGCCGATCCGCGGCTGCCGGCGCTCGGCGAGCGCATCATGCTGCCGCCGCACCTCGCCGCCCCCGCCGCCACCGATCTCGGCGCCGAGCTGGTCGATGCCGCCGAATACGAAGCTCACCGCATCGCGCTCGGCGTGCCGCGCGGCGGGCTCGATTTCAGCTACGGCGATGCCTTCCCGCACGAGACCGACATGGACCAGCTTGGCGGCGTCGATTTCGCCAAGGGCTGCTATGTCGGCCAGGAGGTGGTGTCGCGCATGGAACATCGCGGCACCGCACGCACCCGCGCCGTGCCGGTCGTCTATGACGGTTATGCGCCGGAGGCCGGCGCGCCGGTGACGGCCGGCGAACGCCAGATCGGCCATATGGGCTCGACCGCCGGCGGCCGTGGCGTTGCGCTGTTGCGCCTCGATCGCGTCGCCGACGCCATGTCGCGCGGCGATGTGCTGCTCGGCGGCGGCGTGCCGATCCGGCTGGTCAAACCGGACTGGGCGCGGTTTGCATTTCCCGACGATCCGAAGGCTGCCGAATGAGCACCGCCCTCCTCCACACCGATGGCCTGCACCGCTGCCCTTGGCCGGGCAAGGACGACGCGCTTTACGTCGCCTATCACGATCAGGAATGGGGCGTGCCGGAGTACGACGATCGCGCGCTCTACGAGAAGCTGATGCTCGACGGCTTCCAGGCCGGCCTGTCGTGGATCACGATTCTGCGCAAGCGCGAGAATTTCCGCAAAGCCTTCGACGGCTTTGCTCCTGAGAAGATCGCGCGCTATACGCCGAAGAAAAAAGAACGACTGATGCAGGACGCCGGCATCGTGCGCAACCGCGCCAAGATCGAAGGCGCGGTGCTCTCGGCGCGCTCCTATCTCGACATCATGGAGAAAGGTCCCGGTTTCTCGGCGCTGCTATGGGACTTCGTCGACGGCAAGCCGAAGGTCAATCACTTCCGCTCCACGGCGCAGGTGCCCGATCAGACCGCGCTGTCGCAGAAAATGTCGAAGGAGTTGCTGGCGCGCGGCTTCAAGTTCGTCGGGCCGACGATCGTCTATGCCTTCATGCAGGCGGTCGGCATGGTCAACGACCATCTGGTGACGTGCCATCGCCACGGAGCAGTGCAGAAGCTCGGCAAGCGCAAGTGAGCGGCGCGTCATTCGATGCCGCGCAAATCGATATCCCCGTCCCCGACCCGTGGCGCACGCGCCTGGCAGCGCATGCTGTCGGGGCGCCGGCTCGATCTGCTCGACCCCTCCCCGCTCGACGTCGAGATGGAGGACATCGCGCACGGCCTCGCGCGCGTCGCGCGCTGGAACGGGCAGACCGAGGGCGCGCACATCTACTCCGTCGCCCAGCATTGCCTGCTGGTCGAGGCGCTGGCGCGCGCGCGCGTGCCCCGGCTCGATCGCACGCGGCGGCTCGCGGCGCTGCTGCACGACGCGCCGGAATACGTCATCGGCGACATGATCTCGCCGTTCAAGGCCGTGATCGGCGACAACTACAAGGCGGTCGAGCGCCGCCTGCTCACCGCCATTCATCTGCGTTTCGGGCTGCCGCCGAAGTCGCCACCCGAAGTCGAGGATCTGATCAAGGCCGCCGACCGCGCCGCCGCATATCTTGAAGCCACACGCCTTGCCGGCTTCGAAGCCGCCGAAGCGCGGCGTTTCTTCGGCCGCCCGCCGCCCTTTTCCGCGAGCACCGAGCGCGACTACCTGACGCCGTGGCCGGCGGACACGGCGCAGAAGCGCTATCTCGAACGGTTCAAGCTCCTGGCACGCGCGTGAGCGCATACAAATTTGGCTGTCATCATCCGCGAAGGCGGATGATCCAGTATTCACCGAGGGTGTTATTTGACGCCAACGTTTGCGATTACTGGATGCTCCGCCTTCGCGGAGCATGACAAAATGAAGTAGAAGATGATTCCATGATCCACGTTTGTTCGCTTGCCCGCCTCCACGAGACCGTTGCCGAACTTGGTGCCCGTCACATCGTGTCGCTGATCGGCGACGAATCACGCGTCGAGCGTCCGCCAGGCGTCACGCCCGAGAATCATCTGTGGCTGCAGCTGCACGACATTTCCTCTCCGCTCGATGGCTACGTCATGCCGGGCGAAGAGCACGTCGCCGAACTCATCCGCTTCGTGCGGCGATGGGACCGCCGCGCACCACTGGTCGTGCATTGCTACATGGGCATCAGCCGCTCGACCGCGAGCGCCTATGCGGCCGTGTGTGCGCTCAATCCGCAGCGCAACGAGGCGACGATCGCGCAGGCGCTGCGCCAGGCCTCGCCGACCGCCACGCCCAACATCCGCATCGTGACACTCGCCGACCGCCTGCTCGGGCCGCGACGGCCGCATGGTGGCGGCGATCGAAGCCATCGGCCGCGGCGACCTCGCCGCGGAGGCGCAGCCGTTCCGGCTGGAGCTGGAGTAGCGCCCGCCGCGCAAGCGCGGATGAACCTTTCGCCGCCTGCCGTTGTCTCATAGCATTGCGCTGCCGACGGGGCGGCGGGGGCTCCCATGTTCGATACGTTCATAACGATTGCGGTGCTGGCGCTGCTGGCATTCCCGATCCTCGCCATCGTGGCGCTGGTGATCGCCATTCAGGCTCGCGACCTGGCGCGCCGGCAAGCCGTACGCCTCAACGAGTTCGGAGTACGGCTGGCATATCTGGCAACACCCGGGCCGCCGCAACCGATGCCTGCGCCAATCTCTTTGCCTGCCGAGCCGCCGCCGCTCGAACAGGTGCTGCAACCGGAGCATGCCGCCGCAGCCTGAGCCGGCGCAGGCTGCCACGTCTGCCGAAGCGGCCGCCGCATCGGTGCCGCCCATTTCGGGTGCGCCGACCTCTCCGCCTCCGCCGCCGCGCGATCGGCTTCGAGGAACGCTTCGGCACGCGTTGGATGGTCTGGATCGGCGGCATCGCGCTTGCGCTCGGCGGCATCTATCTGGTGCGCTATTCGATCGACCAGGGCCTGATCGGGCCCGCGGTGCGGGTATTCCTCGGCGGGCTGCTGGCGCTGGCGCTGGTCGCCGTCGGCGAATGGGCGCGGCGGACTGAGAAACTGTCGGGCTTTCCCGGGCTGCCGACTGCGCACATCCCGAGCATCCTCACCGCCGCCGGCACCACCGTCGCCTACGCGACGGTCTATGCCGCTTACGGGCTCTACGGCTTCCTGTCGCCGGCCGTCGCTTTCATCCTGCTCGGGCTGGTCGCACTGCTGACGCTCGCGGCCGCGCTGCTGCACGGGCCGGCGCTCGCCGGGCTCGGCCTCGTCGGCGCCTATGTCGCGCCGATGCTGGTTTCGTCCAACGAGCCGGACTACTGGGCGCTCTACGTCTATCTCGCCGTCGTCACCGCGGCGGCATTCGCGCTGGCGCGGTTCCGGCTGTGGCGCTGGCTCGCTGTCACGGCGATCGTGGCCAGCGCGTTGTGGACGTTCCCTGGAACCGATGTCGATCCGGTCGATGCGCTGGGCGCCCACGTCTTCCATGCACTCGCGGGCTTCGTGCTGGCAGCGCTGCTGATCGTGTCGGGATTGTTCTACGGTCCGCCGGCCGAACCCGGCCGCATCGACCGCACCTCCACGCTTGCCTTGTCGGTCTTTCTGCTCGTTTCAGCCTTGCTGGTGCTGGCGAGCCTGCACGATACCGTCGCGCTCACCGCGTTCGTCGCCCTGACCGTCGCGACCGTCGCCATCGTCTGGGTCGCAGAGTCGGCGGCGGGCGCCGTGCCGGTCGCGGCCATCCTCGCCGCGATGGTGATGGCGCACTGGGCGGTCGAAATGAACGTCGGCTTGCTGCTCGCGCCGTCAGGTCCGACGGCGGCAGCGGTGCCGGAGCCGGAGCGCTTCGCCTATGGCTCGCATCTCTTCCTTGGCTTCGCGTGGGCCGCGATGTTCGGCATCGCCGGTTTCTTCGCGCAGGGCCGTTCGACGCGCGCCATCGTGCCGATGCTGTGGAGCGCGTCCGGCGTGTTCGCGCCGCTCGCCATCCTGGTCGCGCTTTATTATCGCATCTACCACTTCGAGCAGTCGCTGCCGTTCGCCGCGCTCGCTTTGCTGCTCGCCGGACTCTACGGCTACGCGACCGAAGCGCTGGTGAAGCGCGAGCAGCGGCCCGGCATGATGGCCTCGGGCGCGATCTTCGCGACCGGCGCGCTTGCGGCGCTCGCTCTCGCATTCACGTTTGCGCTGGAAAAAGGCTGGCTCACGGTTGCGCTGGCGCTGATGGCGCCGGGCGCGGCGTGGATCGCGGAGAAGCGGCCGCTGCCGTGGCTGCGCTGGCTCGCCGCCATCATGGTCGTGGTGGTGGTCGCGCGCATCGGCTACGAGCCGCGCATCGTCGGCACCGACGTCGGCACGACGCCGTTCTTCAACTGGCTGCTCTATGGCTACGGCATTCCCGCCGCCGCGTTCTGGCTCGCCGGCTGGCTGCTGCGCAAGCGCGCGGACGATCTGCCCTCGCGCATGGTCGATGCCGGCGCGGTGCTGTTTACCGTGCTGCTCGCGGTCGTCGAAATCCGCCACTACGTCAACGGCGGCGACATCTACCGGCCGACCGCCGGCATCACCGAGCACATCCTCTACGTCAATGTCGGGCTGGCGATGACGATCGGCCTCGAGCGCGTGCGCGGCCGCACCGGCAGCGTGGTGCACAACATCGCCGCGCTGCTGATTGCCGCCGTCACGCTGTGCCTCATCGTGTTCGAACTGGCGATCGTGATGGGGCCGCGCTTCAACAATACGCCGGTCGGCGGCCTGTTCTTCAACCTGATCCTGCTCGGCTACGGCATTCCGGCGGTGCTCGCCATCGCGCTCGCGATGATCGCGCGCACCACGCGGCCGATGCCGTATCGTGCCGTCGCCGCCGTCACCGCGGTGACGCTCGCGCTGTTCTATCTGTCGCTCGAAGTACGGCGCTTCTTCCACGGCCCGATCCTCGACGGCTCGACCAGCGACGCCGAGCAATACACCTATTCGACCGTCTGGCTCGCCTATGGCGTGGTGCTGCTCTCGGTCGGTTTCTTCCTGCGCTCGCAGCCGGCGCGGCTTGCGGCGCTCGCCGTGATTGCGCTGACGATCGCCAAAGTCTTCATCATCGACACCGCCTCGATCAGCGGCATCTATCGCGCGATCTCCGTGATCGGACTGGGCGTGGTGCTGCTCGGCATCGGCTGGCTCTACCAGCGCATGCTTTATCCGCGCCAGCAGGCGGCCGCGGCGGCAGCGCCGCCCGCGACCTGACGGTTACTTGGGCCTCACGCTCGGATCGCCACCGGGAGAACCCGGCGGCGGGATGATCGGCATTTGGCCAACCTCGGGCGTGGGCGCCTTGATTTCGGCATCGACGTTCGGCGGACAGATGACGCCGTCGGTCTTGTTCAGCTTGTCACTCAAGTCCTGACGGGAAGGATCGCGAGGGGCATTCTGACCATCGAGCCGCAAGCGTTGGTCGTCCGAGCACGCTCGCGGATCGGCCTGCGGCCCCGGCGCCGGCTGTGCCAGTGCGCGCCCGCTCGGCATCAGGCCGAGGACGATGGTCGCCACGATGCAAAGATTACGTGCGGTCGTTCGCGCCATGAGGGGCTACCTCCTGGCAGAAAACGCCCAGACGCGGCGCGGGGTTCCCACCTATTCCGCCGCGTGCAGCGCCTGCTCGTTGCGGCCGGCGCGCACCAGCTTGCCAGGCAGTGCACCGGTGTGTTCGCCGCGCTCGAAGATCGGCGTGCCGGCAACCAGCGTTGCTTCATAGCCGTCGACGCGCTGGATGAAGCGCCGGCCAGCGGCTGGCATGTCGTGAACGAGTTCGGGCATGTGCAGCTTCAGGCCCTCGTAGTCGATCACGTTGACGTCGGCGCGCAGCCCCGGCGCGAGCCGGCCGCGATCGGTGAGGCCGAAGAAGTCGGCGGTCTCGCTGGTCTGCCGCTTGACCAGCGGCTCCAGCGGCAGGCGCGGCCCGCGTTGCCGGTCGCGCGCCCAATGCGTCAGCATGAAGCTCGGCAGCCCGCCGTCCACGATCGAGGTGCAATGCGCGCCGCCATCGCTGAGGCCGAGCAGGCAGGCCGGATCGTTGAGCATTTCGCGGATCGGCTCATGGTCGCCGGTCACATAGTTGACCACCGGGAAGTAGAGGTACTGGCCGGGCTCGATGATGTAGTCGTACGCCACCTCTTCGGGCGTGCGGCCTTCGCGCGCCGCAATCGCCGCGACGCTCTTCTCCGGACCCGGCTCGTAATCCGGCGGATTGCCCATGACGAAGAATTTGTCGAAGCGCCTGGTCACGACCTGGCGGAACTGCGCGAGCTTGGCGATCTCCGCTTCCGAGGGTTTCTCGGCCAGAATTTTCCGCCGCATCTCGGGATCGCGCAGCCGGCGGCGCTGCTCCTCGATCGGCAGGTTTTCAAGCTGCTTGTAGGTCGGGCGCACGGTGAATGGATTGAGCGCAGTGCCGATCCCCATCATCACGCCAATCGGCCGTCCCGCCATCTGCGCGCTGATTGGCAGGCCCTGGGCGCGTGCCTCATGGACGGCCTTGATCAGACGCCGCCAGCGCTGCGGATCTTCGTAGCGGTCGGTCAGCAGGAACCAGACCGGGCGCCCGGTTTCCTTGGCGAGCTTGCGCATCCAGCGAAGTTCGTACTCCTCGTCGTCGAAGTCGCTGTTCATGCCGAACGCGCCGGAGCCGGTCACGCCCAGTGCCGAGCCGATGCCCAGAAGTTCCAGGTCATCGGCATCGCGCGACGGCACCAGCTCGCCGTCCGGCGTCTTGTGCGAGTCGGTGCGCGAGGTGGTGAAGCCGAACGCGCCGGAGCGCAACGCCTCGATTGTCAGGCGGCGCATCTCGGCGATGTCGTCCGGCGTCGCCGCTTCGCGGCGCACCGCGCGGTCGCCCATGACGTAGACGCGCAGCGGCAGATGCGCGGCTTGCGCGGCAATATCGATCGCGCGCGGGTAGCGTTCCAACGCATCCATGAAATCGGGGAAAGTCTCCCACTCCCAGCTCAGGCCAGCGGCCATGACGGGATTGGGGATTTCCTCGACGCCTTCCATCAAATCCATCAGCGCGCCGCGGTGGTGCTTCTTCACCGGCGCGAAGCCGACGCCGCAATTGCCGAACATCACCGTGGTGACGCCGTGCCAGCACGACGGCGTCAGCAGCGGGTCCCACAGCGCCTGGCCGTCATAGTGCGTGTGCACGTCGACCCAGCCGGGCGTGACCATGAGGCCGTCGGCGTCGATCTCGCGCCGCGCCGGCCCCTGCTTGCCGCCAACGGCCGCGATGCGGCCGCCCGCAATCGCAACGTCTCCGGTGAACGCCGCCTTGCCGGTGCCATCGACGATGGTGCCGCCGCGAATGACGATGTCGTGCATAGAAGCCGCTCCTGCGTTGCGACCGCGCGATGATGCACCCCCGCCAAAACGCGCGCAACGCCCACATGAGGGCGTTGCATGAAGTCGGCGTCAGATATGCAAAGTGCTGGAAAAGGCTATCGCCAGGCTGCAGACGGCGATCGCAGCGCTATTCGTTCTCGTTGGGCGTGTCTTCGGTCACGGTTGCGGGCGGCAGCACCCTGTCCTCGATCTTGGTGATCGGCATCGGCGCGACGACACGTTGGTCGCGATATGCGGACGCGACGTGCTGCGCAAAGCGAAATCGCAGTATGCGAATCCGAGACTGGTGAGCGAGCCGCGGAAGCTGCGATGGTCGATGCGGTTGACCTTGAAGCAAGGCTCGACCGGAAGGCCAGGCACATGCGCACATACCGAATTGGCGGAGACCCTGACGGTACCAGCCGGCAATGCCGCGAACCGCACCGCCCCCTGGCCACGCGGCCGCACTGTACCGACGACCGAACCATCGGGGTGCATACGCGCAACGCCCGCGGTGCCATCGAAACAGGTGTAGGCGAACAGCTTACCGACGACGAAGGCGCGCGCCTCCTCGGGCCGAAGTTCCTCGGCGACGGCCGAGACCGCTGCCAAAGAGCACGCAAACACAACTGCTACGCGGACAAGCATTTGCAACTCCACACTGGCCCCTAGGACGACATTAACGCAAATTCTTAACGGTCCCCTTACCATAGCGGCCTCGCATGATGGTCCGGCAATTGCAGCAAAATTTGGTAACGTCGTTAACCGACTTTAACCACAATTCGGCCCCGCACCTGGCCCTCGACGATACGCTTGTCCAGCCTCGATCACGTCGGCGAGACCGATTTCAGTGGTCATCGCGGCGATCTTGGCTCGATCGAGGTCGGTTTCGAGGCGCTTCCACGCCTCCCGCCGCAACGGCAGCGGGCACATCACCGAATCGATGCCGAGCAACGAAACTCCTCGCAGAATGAAGGGCGCAACGCTCGTCGGCAAGTCCATCCCACCCGCGAGTCCGCAGGCCGCAATGGCGCCGCCATAGCGCGTCATCGACAGCACATTGGCGAGCGTCGTCGAGCCCACGGCGTCGATGCCGCCGGCCCAGCGTTCCTTGGCGAGGGCGCGCGGCTTTTCGGCGAGCTCCTTGCGGTCGATGACCTCGCTGGCGCCGAGGCCCTTGAGGTAATCCGCCTCCTGCGACCGGCCGGTCGAGGCGACGACCTGGTAGCCGAGCTTGGCAAGGAGCGAGACCGCGACCGAACCGACGCCGCCGGCCGCGCCGGTAACGACCACCGGGCCGCGCGCCGGCGTCAGGCCGTGGCGCTCGAGCGCCATCACCGACAGCATGGCGGTGTAGCCCGCGGTGCCGATTGCCATGGCGTCGCGCGCGCTGATGCCCGCCGGCAGCCGCACCAGCCAGTCGCCCTTGACGCGCGCCCTCGCGCCGTAGGCGCCGAGATGGGTCTCGCCGAGGCCCCAGCCGTTGAGGATAACCTTGTCGCCCGCCTTCCAGTCCGGATGCGATGAGGATTCCACCGTGCCGGCGAAATCGATGCCGGCAATCATCGGAAAGCGGCGCACCACCGGCGCCTTGCCGGTGACGGCGAGGCCGTCCTTGTAGTTCAGGGTCGACCATTCGACGGCGACGGTGACATCGCCGTCCATCAAATCCTTGTCGTCGAAGTCGGCGAGCCCGACTTTCTGGCCGGCTTCGGCTTTTTCGACCACGATCGCCTTGAATGTCGCCACGCTCGGCCTCCTCGTTAGGCCGCCGCCATGGCCGGACGCGCTACCGGCTTCTCGACGATCGGCAGATTTATGATGGCGGACAATACTCCGAACAGCACGCCGAGCCACCACACCACGTCATAGGAGCCGGTGCGCTCATACAGCACGCCGCCGAGCCAGACGCCAAGGAAGCCGCCGACCTGGTGGCTGAAGAACGCAATGCCGAACAGCATGGCGAGCCAGCGCGTGCCGAACATCACGGCGACGAGGCCTGAGGTCGGCGGCACCGATGACAGCCAGAGCAGGCCCGTCACCGCGCCATAGACGATCGCGATCGTCGGAGACGCCGGGAGCGTGATCAGCGCCACCACCGTGAGCGCACGCGCAAAATAAATGATCGAGAGAATGTACCGCTTCGGCATGCGGCCACCGAGCCAGCCGGAGGTCATCGCGCCGATGATATTGAACAGTCCGATGGCGCCCAGCGTCCAGCCACCGACCTGCGCCGAGAGACCGCGATCGATCAGGTAGGACGGCAGGTGCACGGTGACGAAGCCAAGCTGGAAACCGCAGGTGAAGAAGCCGAGCACGAGCAGCACATAGGAGCGATGGCCCAACGCTTCGCGCAACGCCTGCTTGTACGACTGCGCCGGACCCATGCTGTGGGAGGCAGCATGGGTAGCGCCCTGCTCCGATGTCGATACAGCGAATGCCAGTGGAATGATCAGCAGCAACAGCGCGGCAAAAACCGTCAGCGCCGTCTGCCAGCCGAAACGATCGATCAGGGCCACGGCAAGCGGCGCGAACAAAAACTGGCCGAACGATCCCGATGCCGTGCCGGCGCCGAACGCCGTGGAGCGCCAGCTCGTCGGCAACATCCTGCCGAATGCCGAAATGACAAGATTGAAGGAGCAGCCTGACAAGCCAAAGCCGATCAGGACGCTGGCGCTGAGGTAAAACATCAACGGCGTCGCGGCATGCGCCATCTGATAGACGCCGATCGCATAGAGGATCGCGCCTGTGATGATCACCCGGACGGTGCCGAAGCGGTCGGCGATAGCGCCGGAAAACGGCTGTGCCGCGCCGTAGATCAGCGTCTGGATCGCGACCGCGAGCGCGAACGTTTCGCGGCTCCAGCCGCGCTCCTGCGTGATCGGCGAGAGGAAGAAGCCAAGAGCGGAGCGCGGGCCGAAGGCGACCATCGCGATCAGGCAGCCGCACACCACGATGACCATCGGCGTGCGCCAATTCGCCACCGTGGTGGGCCCCGGATTGACAGACATTGCGAGCCCCCGCGCGGTCTTGATCAGGCCGGCGCGGTCGCAAGCCGCGCCACCGGCTTCTCCACGATCGGCAGATTGATGATGGCCGACAGCACGCCGAACAGGATCGAAAGCCACCACACCAGATCGTAGGAACCGGTGCGATCAAACGCAATGCCGCCGAGCAGGACGCCGAGAAAGCCGCCGACCTGGTGGCTGAAGAACGCGAGCCCCGACAGCGTCGCGAGCCAGCGCGTGCCGAACATGACCGCGATGATGCCGTTGGTCGCCGGCACCGTGGAGAGCCACATCAATCCCATCACCGCGCCGAAGATGAGGCAAGTCGTCGGGGTCACCGGGAACATGATGAAGCCGAAGATCGCCGCCGCGCGGGTGAAATAGATGATGGCGAGCAAATAGCGCTTCGGCATGCGGTCGCCGAGCCAGCCCGATGACAGCGAGCCGACGATGTTGAACAGGCCGATGGTCGCGATGGTCCAGCCGCCGACTTCGGCCGAGAGGCCGCGGTCGACCAGATAGGGCGGCATGTGAATGGTGATGAACTGCAACTGGAAGCCGCAGGTGAAATAGCCGAGCACCAGCAGCAGGTAGGAACGGTGCGCCATGGCTTCGCGCAACGCGGCGCCGAGCGGCTGATGCTTGGACGAGCCCGACTCCGAGAGCGGCGTTTTCAGGACGACCGACAGCGGCAGCACCAGCAGCCATGCTGCACGCGAAGATAATGAGCGTCTGCTGCCAGCCGAACGCGTCCATGAGGCCGACGGCAAGCGGCGAATACAGGAACTGGCCGAACGAGCCTGCGGCCGTGCCGAGGCCAAAAGCGAATGTGCGCCATTGCGGCGGCACCAGCTTGCCGAATGCCGCCAGCACGACCGGAAACGAGCAACCGGACAGCCCGAAGCCGATGAGCACGCCGGCCGACATATCGAGCATCAGCGGCGCTCGTCGCATAGGCCATGAGCGCGAGACCGGCGGCATAAAGCACCGCACCTGCGCACAGCACTTTCACCGTGCCGTAGCGGTCGGCGATCATGCCGGCGAGCGGCTGGCCAATGCCCCACAGCAGGTTCTGGATCGCGATCGCGAGCGCGAAAACGTCGCGGCCCCAGTGATTGGCGCTCGACAGCGGCGTCAGGAAGAAGCCGAGCGTCGAGCGCGGTCCGAATGCGACGATCGTGAGCACACAGCCGAGCACAACGATCACCATCGGCGTGCGCCAGGTCGACACCTGCGGTGCAGGGGTGGCGGTCGCGGGGGTGGTGGTCATTGGAGCTCCGGCGGGCGGGCGTGATTCAGCCGGCCGCACCATAGTGGGTTGGCCCAGCCGCCCCAAACAAATCTTACTGATCGGAACGATCCATCGCGCGTATGGCTGCATAGCTGACCGGCGCAGTTGGAGGGTCTCGGGCCACCCCGGCAAACCGGTTTGGCCGCCGCATTCCCGCTGCTAGATTGCCGGGCATGACCTCGCTTTTCTGCCCCGACGCCTTCATCTCGCCGCTCGAAATCGAGGACGCGGTGACGCGCGCGCTTGCGGAGGATCTCGGCCGTGCCGGCGATGTCACCTCGATCGCCACGGTGCCGGAGGATACCAATGGACGCGCCGTGGTGGTCGCGCGCAAGTCCGGCGTGATCGCCGGGCTGCCGCTGGTGGCGGCGGCGTTTCGCCGGCTCTCGCCTGAAATGCGGGATCGAGGCGCATGCGCGCGATGGCGCAGCGGTGCAGGCCGGGACCAGGCTGATGGCGGTCTCCGGCAATGCGCGCGCGATCCTCGCGGCGGAGCGCACCGCGCTCAATTTTATCGGGCACCTCTCCGGCATCGCGACCGCGACGGCGGAATTCGTGCGCCGCATCGCTCACACCAAAGCGCGCGTCACCTGCACGCGCAAGACAACGCCGGGGCTGCGGGCGCTGGAGAAATACGCCATTCGCTGCGGCGGCGGATTCAATCACCGTTTCGGGCTCGACGACGCGATGCTGATCAAGGACAACCACATCGCGGTCGCGGGCGGCATCCGCGCGGTGCTCGAGCGCGCCAGGGCGGCGGCCGGGCATCTGGTCAAGATCGAGATCGAAGTCGACTCGCTCGAACAACTCCGCGAGGTGCTCGACGTCGGCCTCGCCGACGTGGTGCTGATCGACAATTTCGAGCCGCCGGCGATGAAGAAAGCCGTCGCCATGGTTGCGGGCCGCCTCGTCATCGAGGCGTCGGGCGGCATCACGCTGGACAGCGCCGGCGCGATCGCGGAAACCGGCGTCGACTACCTGTCGTCGGGCGCGCTCACCCATTCGGTGCAGAACCTCGACATCGGCCTCGACATCGAGATGTGATCTACAGCTTCGCCGTCGGCTCGCTCTTGTCGGCCGCGGCTTCCGGCTTGGCGACTGCTGCCTCCGGCTTTGCGTCTTCGGTTGCGCCAGGCACGTTGCCCCAGACCGGCGCATCGTCGCCGCTGCCCCAGGCGCGCGGACGGTAGAAGGTGTGGACGCCGAGCTTGTACATCTTCTTCATCTCGTGGACCCAGCTCGGGTGCACCCAGTAGGCGTGATAATGCGTGGCGTGGCCGACTTCGGCGAGCCAGATCTTGCCGTCGAGCGTGTCCTTCGAGATGCGCTTGGCCTGTGCCCACATGTCGGGCTCGTCGACCTTCTCGGGCTTGCCGTCGCAGGCGAAGGTGAACTGGCAGGCGAGATGGCGGTGTGCGTTCTGATAGACGACGCCGCACACGTCGTTCGGATAGAAGCCCGAGAACACCCGGTTCATCACCACCTGCGCGACGGCCTCCTGCCCGCGCAACGCTTCGCCGCGCGCTTCGAAATAGATCGCATCGGCGAGGCACTTTTCTGCCTTGGCGCGCGGCTTGCCCTCAAGGCCGAGCCGCTGCGCCGGGCTGTACTGACGGTTCGCGCCGCCGATCTCGCCCTTCGGCGCCACGGTCTCGCCCTCGGCGGTGCTGTCTGGCGTGACCGGCGTCAGCGCCGCCAGCTTGATGTCGGGATCGGCAGCAGCGCGCGCGGTCAGCACCGGTTCCGCGCCCGGCGCCCAGCGCTCGAGCCCGCCCATCGAAGAGCCCATCGCGCCGACGCCGAAATAGAGCCGCGATTTGCGCGTGTCCGGACTGTCGTCGAGGAACGACAGCGCAGCGACGTAGGAGTGCGCCGCCTCCAGCGGATCGATCTCACCCATGGCGGGCACTTCGGGCGGCACATCGGCAACCGGCGTATCGTCGTCGTTGTCGGAATTGGCCGTCGCCACCTGTTGCGCGGGCGTCGAATCCTGCGGCGCGAGAGAATTCGCATCATCGTGCGAATGCGGCCCCGCCGGGTCAAGCACCGTTGATGCAACCAGTTCCGGCTCGCGGCGGATGCGCACGTTCTGGGATCGAATTGCTCGGCCTGTTTCAGGTGCACGCCGGGCGGCGGCCCCGTTACCGGTTCGGTCTGCACGGGCGGCGTTGCGGGCTGCGGCTCGCTATCGATCGGCTGCAGTTGCGGCAGCGCTTGTTCCGGCGGCTTTTGTTCCTGGGTCTTCGGCATCGGCATCGGCAGCCGATCGCCCTTGAGCCGGCGATTGACGACGGGGAACACGATCGGCTGCGCGCCCGCGCCGACCAACGGCTCTTGCGGCTCGTTGCGGCTCACGTCGATCGATCCCGGATCGAAATTGACGCGCTGGAAGCCGGGCGGTTCCGGCATCGCGGTTCCGAGCGGACGCGGGAAGCTGAAGGTCGCGGCGTGGATGGTGCCGAACGGCGAAGCGATAAGGTGCTCGCGCCAGCGCTCGGACACCGCCGGCTGACGCGCTATCGAGTGCCGCGAGATCCTGATAGCCGAGCGACGTCGGCGTCAGCGCGACACAGAAGGCACTAAGGCCGAAGGACGCGGAACGCGCGCCCTTCGGCCTGGTACGCAACGCCAACATTTCCCCTCACGCCACGCTACGCTTACCCCACGCGACAAACTCTCATGCGCGAATGGCGCAGTAGTGGCACCAATGCGACAGATTGTTTTATTGTCGAATTAACGTTGCGAACGCGTTAACCGCGCAGTCGCGCACAACATTGACGTGCGCAGTGAAGTTCCACGGCGTGGTAAACAAATCTTCAACACGCCGGCGCGCGTCATCGCATCGATGCGATGAAATGAACCATGACGAAATTACCGACAAGAAACGCCGCCACGCCGGCGAGGCCGCCAAGCAGAAGCGCGCGCTCCGGAATAATCTCCGGTACTGGCCGCGCACGCGCGACGCGCAGCACCAGCAGCGCAGCGCCCACGGCAATGAAATAGACGACGAGCGGATAAGCGAGAATGTCCTCGCCGAACGGCCGCCGCTCGGCGACGAGGCCGAAGCCGAAGCCGCCGAGCATCATGAGGGCGAACCACCAGCGGACCACGCTTTCGCTCCCTGCTAAAACGCAAGCGGCCCCGCCGAGACGGGGCCGCACCTTCGCTACGGCGCGAAGACGCTCACATCTTCACGCCCTTTTCGGCGAAATATTTCACCGCGCCGGGATGCCACGGAATCGGCGAGTTGTCCTTGACCTGGTATTTCCAGCTTGAAATTCTTCGCCTCCTGATGCACGGCGACGAGGTCGGCCTTCTTGTCGAAGATCGTCTTGACGATCGTGTAGGCCATGTCGTCCGGCATGCTTGGCGTTGGCGACCAGGATGTTCCACACCATCGTGTTCTGGTTGTCCTTGTCCTGACCCGGATAGGTCTTGGCCTTGATCACGCTCGCCGACGTAGAGCTTGCCGTACTTGGCGTTCATCTTGCCGACGAGGTCGGCGTGATCGATCAGCTTGATCTTGACGCCCGGCGTCGCGCCGAGATCGGTCACCGCCGCGGTCGGCAAGCCCGCCGACCCAGAAGAACGCGTCGATCTTGCGGTCCTTGATGGCGTTGACGGACTCGGCGGCGCCGAGCCGCTCGCGCTTCATGTCCTTGTCCTTGTCGAGGCCGGCCGCCTCGATGACGCGGAACGCCATCACCTCGGTGGCGCTGCCGGGCGAGCCGGTCGAGACGCGCTTGCCCTTGAGGTCGGCCATCTTCTCGATGCCGGTGCCTTCGATCGTGACCACGTGCATGCGGTTGGGATAGAGCATCATCAGCGTGCGCACCGGCACCTTGCTGCCCTTGAACTTGTCCTCGCCGTTGACGGCGTCGAGCGCGGCGTCGGCCATGACGAAGGCGAGCTCGCTCTGGCCGGAATCGATGAGCTTGAGATTGTCGACCGAGCCGCCGGTGACTTCCGCGGTCGCCTGCAAGCCGGGAACGGTCTTCGACAGCACGTTGGCGAGCCCGCCGCCGAGCGGATAATAGACGCCGCCGGTGCCGCCGGTCGCGATCGAGATCGCTTCTTCTGCTGCGCGAGCGACCGCGCCGGCGGCAAGCGCGGCGACCGAGCGCGAGCGCGACGGTCGCGAATTTTCTTGCGCATCGTCTGATCCTCCCTTAGTGTTGCGCCGCGTCCGGCGCGGGCGGCAGCGGGCTCAGCTTTTGTTTTATCAGCAAACCAATGCGCGATCACCAGACCGAGCGGCGCCGGATGCGGCACATCGAAGCCGGTGATGGTCTCGGCCATGCCTTCGAGCAGGCTCGGAAACACCAGCAAAAGTCCCGCGAAGCCCCACAGCACCCGCTCGATCAGGGTATTTTGCCGCAGCGCCCAGTTCTGCGCGCAGGCGGCGAGCGCGCCGAGGCCGGCCGCGGTCTTCGCCGTGATCAGCGATGATGTCGCAGATCGAGCCGTCCTTCGGAATCTTCATCAGCAGGCCGACGCCCTGCGGATCGAGCACGAACACGAACGGCACCAGGAACGCCGGCAGCGTGTATTTCCACGCCTGCAGCGTGGTCTTGTAGGGATCGCCGCCGGTGATCGCGGCGGCGGCGAACGGCGACAGCGCCGTCGGCGGCGACACTTCCGAGAGCACGGCGTAGTAGAAGATGAACATGTGCGCGGCGTAGTCCGGCACGCCGAGCTTGATCAGCGCCGGCGCCGCGATCACCGCGCAGATGATGTAGGACGCGGTCACCGGCACCGCGAGCCCGACGATCCAGACGATCAGCGAGGTGTAGATCGCGGTCAGCAGCAGGCTGCCGCCGGCGTAGTCGAGCACGATCGAGGAGAACTTCAAGCCCGAGGCCGGTCAGCGTGACGACGCCGACGATGATGCCGGCCGACGCGCAGGTGGTCGCCGCGTTGAGCACGCCGATCGAGCCGTCGGCGAGCGCGCGCACCAGCTTCTGGCCCTTCAGCGCGGTGTCGGGGCGCAGGAAGCTCAGCACGAAGCACAGCAGCGTCGAATAGAACACCGACAGCATCGGCGAATAGCCGCACGATCATGAACACGATGACGGCGATCAGCGAGGTGAAGTGGAAGCCGTAGCGCTTGGTCATCTGCCACAGCGTCAGCGACTTGTCGTACGGCACCGCCTTCGCGCCGAAGCGCTTGGCGTCGAGCTCGACCATGAACAGCAGCGACAGGTAGTAGAGGCAGGTCGGGATGGTCGCCATCCAGATCACGTCGAGGTAGCTGATCTTGAGAAACTCGGCGATCAGGAACGCGGCGGCGCCGAGCACCGGCGGCGACAGGATCGCGCCGAGCCCGCCGGCGGCGAGCAGGCCGCCGGCGGCGTTCTTCTCGAAGCCCGCGCGCTGCCATCATCGGATAGGCGACCGCGCCGATCGTCACGGTGGTCGCGACGCCCGAGCCCGACGGGCCGCCGAGCAGGAACGAGGACAGCACCACGGTGCGGCCGGCGCTGTTCGGCTTGCCGCCCATCAGCGCCATCGAGAAATCGATGAAGAATTTTCCGGCGCCGGAATGCTGCAGGAACGCGCCGTAGATCGTGAACATGATGATCAGCGTCGACGAGACATCGACCGCGACGCCGAAGATGCCTTCGAGCGTGATGAAGAGATGGCCGACGAGGCGCGAGACGTCGTAGCCGCGATGCGTCCACGGCGGCGGCAGATACGGCCCGGCATCGCGTAGGCGATGAACAGGATGCCGACGATCGGCATGATCCAGCCGGTGGTGCGGCGCGTCGCTTCGAGCAGCAGCACGATGAAGATGACGCCGAGCACGACGTCGAGCCGGTCCGGCACGGTGGCGCGGTCGGTGAAATCGTCGCCGCCCCACAGCGCGTAGCCGAGGATCGCGACCGCGGCGGCGCCCGCCACCACGTCCCACCAGTGGATGCGATTGCGGAACCGCGCAGTGAACGGAAACAGCAGGAAGCACAGCACCATCACGAAGGCGACGTGGATGTAGCGCAGCGGCTGCGTCGGCACGATGCTCGTAGGCGGCGTAGAGATGGAACAGCGTGCAGGCGATCGCGATGCCGGTGACGACGATGCCGGCCGTGCCGGTGAGGCGGTTGGCCGCGCCCTCTTCCTGCTCGACGAATTCCTCGGCCTTGCGCAGCGCCTCGTCGGAGATCGCGCCCTGCGAGGTCAGCCTCGGATCCGGAATCAACGCCTGTTCCGGCGCCGCCGCCGGCTTATCCCCCTCGGCCATCTTTCCCCCTGCCGCGCCCTTTATTCCCCCACAGACCACGCTAGCATGGCGGCGCGGACCCGGAATACCCGTTGCATTTCATTAACCAAGCGGCAATCCAATAGCGGAATACTTCCGGCCTCCTCCAGACGCAGGACGAAATGCCGGACGCGCCCTCCTCATTCCTGCCCGATTGGCAATGACCTTGCAGTGGCAGTGCTTGCTACTCGCCGTTGCCGGCATTGCGATTCGCCGTATGAGCGAAAAAATCCGGCAACTGCGTGACGCCCTCAACAACATGTCGCAGGGCCTGTGCACGTTCGACGGGTCGGCGCGCATCGTCGTGTTCAACCAGCAATATCTGCGCATGTACAATCTGTCGCCGGAGATCGTGAAGCCGGGCCTGCCGCTGCGCAGGCTGATGGAGCACCGCAAGGCGGTCGGCCTGTTCACCGGCGATCCGGAGAAATATTGCAAGGAGATCCAGGCCGGCATCGCGGCCGGCAAGACCTCGAAATGGCTCATCGGCGCCAGCGACGGCCGCATCGTGCATGCCGTCAATCAGCCGACGCCCGACGGCGGCTGGGTATCGACCCACGAGGACGTCACCGAACAGCAGAAGCTGCAACGGCAGCGCGACGAAATGGCCGGCCTGAACCAGCGCCGCGAGGCGGTCGATGCGGCCATCGTCGCGTTCCGCCGGCGAGATGTCGACGTTGCTGCAGACCTTCGACGACAGCGCGGTGTCGATGAAATCGACCGCGACCACGCTGTCGAGCGCCTCCAACCAGACGTCGCAGCGGGCCGAGACTGCGGTGGGTGCATCGAACGAGGCCTCGACCGGCGTGAAGACCGCCGCACTCGCGACCGATGAGTTGTCAGGATCGATCGCCGAGATCGCGCGCCAGATCGAGCAGACCGACAAAGTCGTGCGCATGGCCGTCGACGAGGCGCAGACCACTGACGGCGAGATCGCAGCGCTCGCCGATTCGGCGCAGAAAATCGGCGACGTCGTCAAGCTGATCCAGACCATCGCGGCGCAGACCAACCTGCTCGCGCTCAACGCGACGATCGAGGCCGCGCGAGCGGGCGAGGCCGGCCGCGGCTTCGCGGTGGTCGCCTCCGAGGTGAAGTCGCTGGCGGTGCAGACGGCGCGCGCGACCGAGGACATCGCCGGGCAAATCGTCGAGGTGCAGGGCTCGACCACCGGCGCGGTCGGACGCCATCCGCCGCATCACCCAGCGCATGCAGGAGATCAACCGCTACACGTCGGCGGTCGCGGCCTCGGTCGAGCAGCAGAACGCCGCGACCGGCCACATCTCGCGCAATGTCGCGACCGCCGCAGAGGCCACCCAGGCCGTGGCGACGGTCTTGAGCGACGTCTCCGGCGCCGCGACACAGGCCCGCGTGTCGGCGCAGACCATGCTCGACACCTCGCAGCACGTGCAGGCGCGCCGCACGACATCGAGAGTCGACCTGCGCTGAATTCGCAGGTCGAGCACGGTTGTCCGTTGACCCGAAGCCGGCTCGAGCCCGTGCGATAGACCCGTCTTGGCACTCCCGGCCGCGGCTGCTTGCGCGAAGCTGGAGCAGGCATCGCAACGACGCACGATGATCAGCCGACTGAGCCGGTTCGCCGCCAGCCTTCTTGCCGAGCGCCGCCTGCGCGGCGGCGAGGCGCGCGATCGGGACGCGGAACGGCGAGCAGGACACGTAGTCGAGCTCGACCTCGTGGCAGAACGCGACCGAGGCCGGGTCGCCGCCGTGTTCGCCGCAGATGCCGAGCTTGAGCTTCGGCCGCGTCTTGCGGCCGCGCTCGACGGCGATGCGCACGAGTTCGCCGACGCCGTCGCGGTCGATCGACACGAACGGATCGGCCGGCAATATGCCCTTGCGGTGTATATGCCAAGGAAGCTCGCGGCGTCGTCGCGGCTGATGCCGAACGTGGTCTGCGTCAGGTCGTTGGTGCCGAAGGAGAAGAACTCCGCGGTCTGCGCGATCTCGCCGGCCTTGAGCGCCGCGCGCGGCAGTTCGATCATGGTGCCGATCTGATAGGTGACCTTGCTCTCGGTTTCGAGACCGACGGCCTGCGCCATGGCGTCGATGCGCGCCTTGACCAGATCGAACTCCGTCTTGCTGGCGATGAGCGGCACCATGACTTCCGGCACCACCGGCTTGCCGGTGGCGCGGCCGGCTTCGACCGCCGCCTCGAAGATGGCGCGGGCCTGCATCTCGGCGATTTCCGGATAGGCGATGGCGAGGCGGCAGCCGCGGAAGCCGAGCATCGGATTGAACTCGTGCAGTTCGCGCGCGCGGTCGGCGAGTTTTTTCGGATCGGCGCCCATCGCGGTCGCGACTTCCGCGATCTCCTCTTCGGTGTGCGGCAGGAATTCGTGCAGCGGCGGATCGAGCAGCCGGATCGTCACCGGCAGGCCCTTCATGATCTCGAACAGCTCGACGAAATCGTTGCGCTGCATCGGCAACAGCTTCGCCAGCGCCGCGCGGCGCGATTTCTCGTCCTCGGCAAGGATCATCTCGCGCACGGCGCGGATGCGGTCCTCGTCGAAGAACATATGCTCGGTGCGGCACAGGCCGATGCCTTCGGCGCCGAAACGCATCGCCGCGCGCGCGTCGGCCGGCGTATCGGCATTGGCGCGCACCTTGAGCTTGCGCACGCCGTCGGCCCAGCCCATCAGCGTCGCGAACTCGCCCGACATCGCCGGCTCCAGCATCGGCACTTCGCCGGCGAGCACCTGGCCGGTCGAGCCGTCGATGGTGAGCGTGTCGCCCTTCTTCAGCGTGACGCCCGACGCGCTCATGGTCTGGGCGCGGTAGTCGACGCGCAGCGCGCCGGCGCCGGAGACGCAGGGCTTGCCCATGCCGCGCGCGACCACGGCGGCATGCGAGGTCATGCCGCCGCGCGTCGTGAGGATGCCTTCGGCGGCGTGCATGCCGTGGATGTCTTCGGGCGAGGTTTCGACGCGCACCAGGATGACCTTGCGGCCCTGGCCCTTGAGCGTTTCCGCCTCTTCGGACGAGAACACGATCTCACCGCAGGCCGCGCCCGGCGACGCCGGCAGGCCGGTCGCGATGATCTTGCGCTCGGCGTTCGGATCGATGGTCGGATGCAGCAACTGGTCGAGCGCATTCGGGTCGATGCGCGACACCGCCTCGTCCTTGCGTGATCAACTTTTCCTGCGCCAGCTCGACCGCGATGCGCAGCGCGGCCTTCGCGGTGCGCTTGCCGGAGCGCGTCTGCAGCATCCACAGCTGGCCCTGCTCGACGGTGAATTCGAGGTCCTGCATGTCGCGGTAGTGGCGCTCGAGCACGTTGTAGATGCGCTTGAGCTCGGCGAAGGCCTCGGGCAGCGCCTTCTCCATCGACGGGTTGTTGGAGCCGGCCTCCTTGCGCGCGGCCTCGGTGATCTCCTGCGGCGTGCGGATGCCGGCGACCACGTCCTCGCCCTGGGCGTTGATGAGGAATTCGCCGTAGAGCTTCTTCTCGCCGGTCGAGGGATTGCGCGTGAAGGCGACGCCGGTCGCCGACGTCTCGCCCATGTTGCCGAACACCATGGCCTGGACGTTGACCGCGGTGCCCCAGCTTTCCGGAATGTTGTGCAGGCGGCGATAGGTGATGGCGCGCTGATTCATCCACGAGCCGAACACGGCGCCGATCGCGCCCCATAATTGTTCGTGCGGGTCCTGCGGGAACGGCTTGCCCTGTTCCTCCTCGACGCGCTGCTTGAAGCGGCCGACGAGTTGCTCCCAGTCGCCGGCGTCGAGATCGGTGTCGAGCGTGTAGCCGTTGCGGTCCTTGTGGTCGTCGAGGATTTCCTCGAAGTGATGATGCTCGATGCCGAGCACCACGTCGGCATACATGGTGATGAAGCGCCGGTAGCTGTCATAGGCGAAGCGGCGGTCGCCGGATTTCTTCGCCACCGTCTCGACGCTCTGGTCGTTGAGGCCGAGATTGAGCACCGTGTCCATCATGCCCGGCATCGACGCGCGCGCGCCGGAGCGCACCGAGACCAGCAGCGGATTTTCGGCGTCGCCGAATTTCTTGCCGGTGACGCGGCCGACTTCGGCGAGCGCCGCTTCGACCTGGGCTTCAAATCCTTCGGATAGGAATTGCCGTTGTCGTAATAGTGCGTGCACACCTCGGTGGTGATGGTGAAGCCCGGCGGCACCGGCAGGCCGAGCGACGCCATCTCGGCAAGGCCTGCGCCCTTGCCGCCCAGGAGATTGCGCATGCCGGCGCGGCCCGCGGCCTTGCCGCCGCCGAAGGCGTAGACCCATTTTGCTTTGGCAGGCTTTGCCGCTTTTTTGGCCGGCGCGGAGGCGCGCGACGCCTTCTTGGCAGGCGCCTTCTTCAACAGCGGGCGGGATTTGCGTGATTGCGATTTGGCCATGGGACCAGTTGGTTCGATTGAGCCCAGCGCCGCATTACCGGATGAAATGATGGATGGCGTTGAGCTGCATCAGGCCGAAGATGATCAGATAGAGCGCGACGATGTAATTCAACAGCCGCGGCATGATCAGGATCAGAATTCCGCAGATAATGGCGACGGCGGGGGAAAGGTATGCAGCGGTGATGACCATTGGCTTTTCCTGGGTTTTGGGGCGATTCGAGGCGGGGCTGCCTACAAGAACGCGCGAGCCACGGATTCGGTTCTAGTGGACAAACCGGGCCGAGGCCAGCCCTCAAGGAAGATCGGAATTCTTATCAAAAATCCTGCGAACGGCCTTCTCGAAGGCCCCGCCGAACACCAGCACAATGAAGATGAGCGGCAGGCTCAGCAGCACCGTTCGCCATTCGGCGACCCCACACGCCGCGCCAATCGCGGCCGTGAGCCAGGTGCAGGCCGCCGTGGTCAGCCCATGAATATGACTCGTTCCGCGTGGCGGGCGGATGATCACACCGGCGCCGAGAAAGCCGATGCCGGTGACGATGCCCTGGATGACGCGGCTGATCGGGTTGTAGTCGCCGGCGCCGGCGACCGCCATCACCGCCAGCGCCGAGCCGAGACCGACGAGCGCGAGCGTGCGCACGCCCGTCGGCTTGTCGTGCAGGTCGCGATTGAGGCCGAGCGCGCCGCCGATGAGCGTCGCGGCGAGGAGGCGGAGCGCGATGTCGAGCGTGTCCATGGAAGGAGTTTACCCCTGCCGTGCCTCGCCAAGAAGCGATTTGCACTCAGCTCCTTCCAGTCATTCCGGGGCGCCGCGAAGCGGCGAGCCCGAAATCCATATTCGCTGACCTGTGGTTATGGATTCCGGGCTCGCGCTGCGCGCGCCCCGGAATGACGGGTACGGAGTGAGCAGCCGGAAGCGGCATCAGCCCTCGATCTTGGAAAAATCGGCGACGGCGCGCGTCGCGGCGCGGATTTCGTTGAGCAGCTTGAGCCGGTTCTCGCGCAGCGCCTTGTCGTCGACGTTGACCGTCACCTTGTCGAAGAAGGCATCGACATGCGGCCGCAGCTTCGCCATGGCGCGCATGGCGGCTTCGAAATCCTCCTTGGCAACCGCTGCCGCAGCTTCGGCCTTCGCCGTGTCGATGGCGGCGGCCAGCGCCTTTTCCTCGGGCAACTGATAGAGCGCAGCGTTCGGCGCGCCGGTGTATTCCCGTAAATCCTTCTTCTCCTCGATGCGCAGGATGTTGCTCGCGCGCTTGGTGCCGGCGAGCAGGCTCTTGCCGTCCTCGGTGTCGAGGAATTTTCCCAACGCCTCGACGCGGCGGACGATGAGCAGGAGATCGTCCTGGCCTTCGAGCGCGAACACGGCATCGACGAGATCGTGCCGCGCGCCTTGCTCGCGGAGCTGGACTTTGAGGCGGTCGGCGAAGAAGGACAGAAGCTCAATGCTGATCGATCGAAACTCTCTGTTCCGATCACGAGCGGCCTCGTGTCCGCGACTTCTGAGATTGACTACATCGCGCATTCGTTCTCGCAGCGATGTCGCTGCAACTCGTCATCGAGTAAGCTTCGGATCGTCAACAGATGTCGAACGCCGCCTTATCGAATGCAGCGAATGACTAGTTCGTAGACACGCAATCTGATTTGTCAATAATCAATCGGATCACCCCCAGCGCCGCTCGTCGCAGCGCATACGGGTCCTTGCTCCCAGTCGGCTTCTCGTCGATCGCCCAGAAAGCCGACCAGCGTGTCGATCTTGTCGGCCAGCGCGACCGCGATCGACACCGGATCGCTCGGCACCAGATCGTCCGGCCCCTTCGGCCGGTAGTGATCCTCGCAGGCATGCGCGACGGCTTCGTCCTCGCCCTGCGCCTCGGCGTAGTATTTCCCCATCAGGCCTTGCAGTTCGGGGAATTCGCCGACGACTTCGGTGAGCAGATCGGCCTTGCACAGCCGCGCGGCGCGCTTCGCCTTCTCCACATCGGCGCCGACGAGCGGCGCAAGCTCGGCCGCGAGCCGCTCGATGCGCTCGATGCGCTCGGCCTGCGTGCCGAGCTTCTCGTGGAACACGATGTGCTCGAATTTCGGCAGCCGGTCTTCAGCCGCGTCTTCAAATCCGTCTCGTAGAAGAATTTCGCATCGCTCAGCCGCGCGCGGATGACGCGCTCGTTGCCGGCGACGATGGCTTTGCCGCCGTCCTCGGCTTCGATGTTGGCGGTGAGGATGAATTTGTTGGCGAGCTTCGCGGTCGCCGCGTCGCGCAGCACGAAGCATTTCTGGTTGTTGCGGATGGTGGCGCGGATCACCTCCTCCGGGATTTTCAGGAACGCCTTCGTCGAACGAGCCCATCAGCACCACCGGCCATTCGACGAGGCCGGCGACCTCGGCGAGCAGGCCGTCGTCCTCGACCAGCTCAAGGCCCTGCGCGAACGCGAGCTGCTTCGCCTCGGTGAGGATGATGTCGCGCCGCCGCTCGGGATCGAGCACGACCTTGGCCTTGTCGAGCTTGGCCTTGTAGTCGTCGAGCCGGCGCACCTTGAATGGCTCGGGCGCAAGGAAGCGATGGCCGCGCGTCTCGTCACCCGACGCGATGCCGTCGACGGAGAAGCGCACGATGTCCGGCTCCTCGGTTTCCGGCCCGAACGTCGCGACGATCGAATGCAGCGGCCGCACCCAGTTGAGCGCGCCGGCTTGCGCCGATGGCGCGCCCCAGCGCATCGACTTCGGCCACGGGAAGCTCTTCACCACCTCCGGCAAAATCTCGCCGATCACATCGATGGCGGCGCGGCCCGGCTTCTCGATCACGGCGACGTAGAAATCGCCCTTCTTGTCCGGCTGCACCTTGGCGTCGCCGATCGACTTCAATCCCGCCGCCTTCAGAAATCCGGCAATCGCGTTCTCCGGCGCGCCGACGCGCGGCCCTTTCTTCTCCTCGCGCACGTCCGGCTGGCGCACCGGCACGCCGTGCACCGCAAGCGCCAGCCGCCGCGGCGTCACGAACGCCTTGGCGCCCTCGTAGACGAGGCCGGCGTCGACCAGCCGGTCGGTGACGAGCTTGCGCAAATCCTCCGCCGCCCGCGCCTGCATGCGCGCGGGGATTTCCTCGGAGAACAGTTCGAGCAGGAGATCGGGCATCGCTTCAGGGGAGGGTCAAATGGCTGTCGTCGCAGATCGGCGGGGTCTTGGTGCGCTTGCAGGTGCAGAGGTAGGCCTTGCGCGTTGCGCTCGACCTTCCATTCCAGCGGCTCGAATGCCGGTGCCCTCGTGCGAGCCGTCGCAGAACGGCTGGCTCTGCGAGCGCCCGCAGCGGCACCACCAATAGGTTTCGCCGGCCACCAGCTCGACCGAGCATCGGCTCCGGCCGCCGATTTCGCGGTTCTTCACTCATGCGCTTGTTCCTCCGCCTTCTGTCGCGAGCCACGCTGCGCCGCACCCCTTGGCGAGCTCGCGCACCCGCAGGATATAGCTCTGGCGCTCGGTGACGGAAATCACGCCGCGCGCGTCGAGCAGGTTGAATACGTGACTGGCCTTGATGCACTGGTCGTAGGCCGGCAGCGCCATCAGATGGCGGCCCTTGTTGCCATCCGACCAGCCGGCTTCGAGATATTTTCCGCACGCCTGCTCCGCCATGCGGAACTGCTCGAACAGCATCTCGGTGTCGGAGTGCTCGAAATTGTGCCGGGAATATTCCTGCTCGGCCTGCAGGAACACGTCGCCATAGGTGACCTTGCGCGCATCGTCGCGGCCGTTGAAGTTGAGATCGAACACGTTGTCGACGCCCTGCACGTACATGGCGAGGCGTTCGAGCCCGTAGGTCAGTTCGCCCGCGACCGGCGCGCATTCGAAGCCCGCGACCTGCTGGAAATAGGTGAACTGCGACACCTCCATGCCGTCGCACCAGCACTCCCAGCCGAGCCCCCAGGCGCCGAGCGTCGGGCTTTCCCAGTCGTCCTCGACGAAGCGGATGTCGTGGATTTTGGGATCGATGCCGATGGCGTAGAGCGATTTCAGATAGAGGTCCTGCAAATCGTCCGGCGACGGCTTGAGGATGACCTGGAACTGGTAATAGTGCTGCAGCCGGTTCGGGTTCTCGCCGTAGCGGCCGTCCTTCGGCCGGCGCGACGGCTGCACATAGGCGGCGTTCCACGACTTCGGCCCGAGCGCGCGCAGCGTCGTCGCCGGATGAAACGTGCCGGCGCCGACTTCCATGTCGTAAGGCTGCAGGATGACGCAGCCCCAGTCCGCCCAATAGCGCTGCAAGGCGAGGATGAGGCCCTGGAACGAGCGTTCCGGGCGCATGTGGGGCGGCAAATCACTCATGGTGCGCACGTTGTTGGTGGAACGATTGCCGCAGGTCAAGCCCAGCCATGACGGTCGCGGATTAGGCCGCTATGCTGCGCCAACAATCGCAATGGCAATACAGGGAGGGCAACGTGCGCATCATTCGATGGCTGGGAGGGCTTGGCGCGATACTCATCGTGGCGGCGTGGACGCTGCCGGTCCGCGCCCAGGACTTCCCCAATCGGCCGATCCGCATCGTGATCGCCTTTCCGCCGGGCGGTCCGACCGATTTCGTCGGCCGCCTGATCACGGAAAAGATGAAGGCTGTGCTCGGCCAGAGCGTCCTGATCGAGAACAAGCCCGGCGCCAACGGCACGCTCGGCGCCGACAACGTCGCCAAATCCGCCCCCGACGGCTATACGCCTGTTCCTCACCACGGTCGGCGCCGTCACGGTGTCGCCGCACGTGTTCAAAAACGTGCCCTACGATTCGTTGCGCGATTTCGCTCCGGTGGCCGAGGTGGTCAGCAATACCACGGTCCTGGTGGTGACGCCGAAGCTCGGCATCAAGACCGCGAAGGAACTGGTCGACGCTGGCCAAGCAGAAGCCCGGCGCCGTCACCTTCGCCTCGACCGGGATCGGCGGCACGCCGCATCTCGCGCTGGAAGAGCTCGCCGCGGCCGCCGGCGTGAAATTCCTGCACGTGCCCTATCGCGGCGCGGCGCCGGCGCTGACCGACCTTCTCGGCGGCCAGGTGCAGGTGTTTGCCGGCGACGTGCCGGTGCTGATCTCGCAGATCCAGTCCGGCGGTCTGGTGCCGATCGGCGCCGCCGCGAACCGCCGCAACGATATCCTGCCGAACGTCGCCACGCTCGCCGAGCAGGGCTATCCCGACACCGACGCCTCGAACTGGTACGGCCTGCTCGCGCCCGCGAAGACGCCGCCCGCGGTGATCGCCAAGCTCAACGCCGCCGTCAACGCCGCGCTCAACGACCCCGACATCCGCAAGAAGCTGATCGATTCCGGCGCGACCCCGGTCGGCGGCACGCCGGAAGAGTTCGGCAAATTCATGAAGGCGGAATACGAGAAATGGGGCCGCGTCGTGCGCGAGCGCGGGATCAAGGAATAGCGATCCCGTAACGTAAACACCGCGTTCACAAAGCCGATCGCATTGCCGGGATGGCGATACGCGCGCGCTCACCACGCCGCGCGATCGCCGCATTCTGCAAGGAGTGCCTTAAAGCCGCCCGAGGTATTGAGATGCGCGCACATGTGTGGCGCATTGAACGGGCTTCTGGGCGGGGACTTGCGATGCTGTGTTTCCAAATCGTCGGCTGGGCGCTGACGATCATGTTCCTCGCCGCTCTCGTGCCCACGGACCGCACAGAATCCTAATCCGGCCGGTATTCGCCTGTCGCCGGATCGCGCTTCAATGTCGGCAGGACTTCACGCGCCGGCTCGGCTTCGCGCACGCGATCAAGATCGGCGTTGACGCGGCGCGCTTCCTTCACGACCCAGCGCACCGCAACTGCCGCGCCCATGGCGCCGAGCGCCAGCAGAAACAGCGGCGGTAAAGCGAACGGCATCTCTCGTCTCCGTTCTATAGTCCGTAGCGCGACCACATGGCCCGCGCCTCAAGCGCCGAGATCAAGTCCTCGGCAAAACCGCCCCGCATCATCTCATTCAAATTGACGCCCGGAACGCGCCGGCCGAACAGGCTGCGCTCGGAGGCGATGAGCGGCGTCGACACCTTGTCGCCGAAGCGCTCGCGCAAAACCGTGTGCAGATCGCCGATGCTGTCGACCAGGCCGAGTTGCAGCGCGCGATCTCCGGTCCAGTACTCGCCGGAGAACAAGTCATTTTCGGGGCCGGCCAGTTTGCCGTCGCGGCGCGACTTCACCAGCGCGATGAAACTCTCGTGGATTTCCTTCTGCAAAGTCTTGAGCCGCTCGACGTCGCCGGCATTCTCCGGCAGGAACGGATCGAGCATCGCCTTGTGCTCTCCCGACGTATAGAGCCGGCGCTCGACGCCGATCTTGGCGATCAGCTTGTCGAAGCCGAACGAGCCGCCGACCACGCCGATCGAGCCGACGATCGAATACGGGTCCGCGATGATCTCATCGGCCGCGCAGGCGATCATGTAGCCGCCCGAAGCGGCGGCATCCTCGACGAACGCGATGACGCGCCGCTTCTTCTGCTGCGCCAGTTCGCGGATGCGGCGGAAGATCAGGTGCGACTGCACTGGCGAGCCGCCGGGCGAATTGATCACGAGCGCCACCGCCCGGGCGTTGCGCATGGCGAAGGCGCGATCAAGCGCCCGCGC
Organism: uncultured Alphaproteobacteria bacterium; assembly: GCA_963730645.1. Lineage (GTDB taxonomy): Bacteria > Pseudomonadota > Alphaproteobacteria > Rhizobiales > Xanthobacteraceae > BOG-931. The sequence continues at coordinate 119,952 of CAVSSN010000004.1, forward strand.
GATGCCCGAGAGCGTCAGGCCCGGCCGCAGCGGCGTCGAAAGGCCGATGACACCGTGAAGCCGCACCACCGGCACGACCGGAATGTCGCTGCGAAACCGCCGCGGCACCAAAGGGCCGCAGCGCCAATGCGGCGCGCGCCAGGAGCTTCTTGAGGTCGTCCCCAGTCCAAGGTTCAGCCATGAAACCCACATAGGCCGCGGCAGCGGCAGGCTCAAGTCATCATTCGCAGCACCGCGTTGTCGCGCAGTACCGCCTCGGCTTCCGCGGACGGCTTTCCGGCGGCGTCGTTGAGTACCAATCCCGGCAACAATGCAGGTGGCGCCCGGTTCCCTTTGACCGCCCGCACCAGAAGGCGGATGGCCGGCGTGCCGGGCTTGGGATGGACCGGCAGAATGGCAAGCGCTCCGAAATCGTGTTCGAGCGCAGCGAGCACCTCCGGCAAGCCATCCGCGCGCCAGATCAGCGTCAGCACGCCGTCGGCACGCAACAGTCGCGCGGCAGCACGCACCCATTGATCGAGCATCTCGCGCGGCGCCGCATGGGCCATCCGTCGGCCGGGATCGGGCGAAGGATTGTGCGGCTCGTTGAACGGCGGATTCATCAACACGCGCTGCGCCGAACCGGCCGCAAGCCCGGCGTCCGCGAAGACACGCGGCACCGCGGACACATCGAGATTGACCGCGCGAACCCGCGCGGCGAGGCCATTGCGCTCCGCATTTTCAGCCGCCAGCGCGACGAGCGCGGGATCGATCTCGACAAGCGTGACGGTCAGGCCCTCGACCCGGTGCGCCAGCGCCAGTCCGGCCGCTCCGACGCCCGCGCCCAAATCGACGGCGTGCTCGCCCGCTCCGGGCGTCGGTCGCCGCGGCCAAAAGGATGGCGTCATGCCCGACCCGGTGGCCTTGTCGCGGCTGGCGCAGGACTAGCCGGCCGCCAAGGACGGCGTCCTCGCTCACCCCGCCGCGTTCAGGGCGCGTCGGCATCGGGGCGAAGCTCCTTGCCGAGCCCGGCCTCATTGAGCAGCCGGCGCGCCGCATCGGCGTGGTCTTCGGCGACCAGGATGCGGCGCGGGATGATGCCGATCGAGCCTTCCAGGATGCTCATGTTCTGATCGACCACCATGTGCGGGATGCGCGCGCCCGACAGCAGCGCCTCGATCGCAGAGACCAGCACCACGTCGTTGGTTCGGACCAGTTCGCGCACGCTCAGCCCCGGCGCCGCTCTTCGCCCGGCGCGCGCAAGGCGAGATAGGCGATGAGCTTCATCTCGCGACGGCCGCGCGTGACGGTGTCGAGGATCAGGCCGACGGCGATCGAGAGGAATCCGAGCACCATCAGGCCGGTCGACAGGACCGCTGTCGGCAGGCGCGGAACAAGGCCTTCCTGCGAGGTAGGTGACGAAGATCGGAATGGCGAGCCCGATCGCCATGATCCCGAGCGCAAGGCCGAGCGCGCCGAACAGCGACAGCGGGCGTTCGGCGCGATAGAGCTTGAGCACGGTCCACACGATGCGGATACCGTCGCGCCAGGTGTTGAGCTTGGAGGCCGAACCCGCCGGCCGCGAGAAATAGGGCGTCGCGACCTCGCCGACCGGCAATTCGAGTTCCAGCGCGTGGACGGTGAGTTCGGTCTCGATCTCGAACCCCCCGGACAGGATCGGGAACGATTTGACGAAACGGCGCGAAAACACCCGGTAGCCCGATAAAATGTCGGTGAAGGCCTGCCCGAAAACATGCGCAACGAAGCCCGTCAGCAGCCAGTTGCCGGTGCGATGGCCGCGGCGGTAGGCCGCCTCCTCGCGATCGACCCGGGCGGCGACGACCATGTCGAGCCGGTCCTCCAACAGCCTCGCGATCATCGACGGCGCGCTCGGCGCGTCGTAGGTCGCGTCGCCATCGACCAGGACGTAGATGTCCGCCTCGACGTCGTTGAACATGCGCCGCACCACGTGGCCTTTGCCCTGGTAGGTCTCGCGGCGCACGACCGCGCCCGCCCGGCTCGCAGCCTCGACGGTGTTGTCCTTGGAATTGTTGTCGTAGACGTAGATCGCTGCCTCAGGCAGCGCCGCGCGAAAATCGGCCACCACCTTGGCGATCGCCTGCTCCTCGTTGTAGCACGGCACCAGCACCGCGACCTGATAGCGGCTCTTGATCGCGCCTTCCATGGACGGTTCGTTTCTTGACATCGCCCCTTCCCGCCGCCATTTCGATCTGCAGAATAAGCGGCAGCGGCAGACCGGAACACTTGCCGCTGCACCATAGCGTTTCTATGCTCGCCCGTCCCGCGTGGAGACTTTTGCGTGGCCGTCGTTATTCCCTTTGAAAGTCCGGGCCAGCCTTCGATCGACCCCCTGGTCGACCTGGTCGCGGCCGACATGGATCGCGTCAATAGCGTGATTCTCTCGCGGACGGGATCGGATGTGGCGATGATCCCGGAGGTCGCCAATCATCTCATCAATTCCGGCGGCAAGCGGCTGCGGCCGATGCTCACGGTCGCGCTGGCCCGGCTCGCGGGCTATAGCGGCGACGGGCACGTCAAGCTGGCCGCGGCCGTCGAGTTCATGCACACCGCGACGCTGCTGCACGACGATGTGGTCGACGAGAGCGAGCTGCGGCGCGGCCGGCTCGCCGCGCGCATGCTGTGGGGCAACGAGGCGAGCGTGCTGGTCGGCGATTTCCTGCTCGGCCAGGCATTCAAGATGATGGTCGAGGTCGGCAACCTCAAGGCGCTGGAAATCCTCTCCTGCGCGGCGGCCGTGATCGCCGAGGGCGAGGTCATGCAGCTCGCCGCCGCCAAGAATACGGCGACGACGGAGGACGAGTATCTCGCCGTGATCCGGGCCAAGACCGCCGAATTGTTCGGCGCGGCCTGCGAGGTCGGCCCCGTGCTTTGCGCGCGGCCCAAGGCCGAGCAGACCGCCTGCCGCTCGTTCGGCATGAACCTCGGCGTCACGTTCCAGCTCGTCGACGACGTGCTCGACTACGGCGGCAAGTCGGCCAAGCTCGGCAAGAACGTCGGCGACGATTTCCGCGAGGGCAAGATCACCTTGCCGGTGGTGCTGGCGTTCCGACGCGGCTCGGATTCCGAGCGCGAGTTCTGGCGGCGCACGCTCGAACAGGGCGAGGCCGCGGATTCCGACCTCGAACATGCCATCGGGCTGATGGCCAAGCACCGCGCGCTCGAGGATACGATCGGACGCGCGCACCATTATGGCGCCATCGCCAAGGACGCGCTCGCGCTGTTCCCCGATTCTCCGATGAAGACGGCGTTGGCAGAGACGGTCGAGTTTTGCATCGCACGCACGCACTGACCGCGCGACGGCGCTTCAATTCGTCAAGTGCGCTTCTGCCACCGCTTTCACGAACAGCGCATTCATGGCGTCGGAAATGCCCTGGGTCGGACTCACTTCGAAATAAAGTCCGGACGAGGCGCAGCTCTGCATCTTCGGGCCGATCGTGCTCACGAACGGCGCGATCCAGGTGTTGTACCAGTCGTTGGTCGGCAGCGGCAGATAGGTCGTGTACAATATCGCGATCTTGATGCCGCGGTTCTTGATCGCCGTGCACAGCGCGAGATTTATCGGTTCCTGGCACCGCCCGCCTGTCGTCGGCTGCGAGCACGTTATCGGATTGTTTTCATCGGCGACGCCGTCGGAGACGAAGAACAGGATTTTCTGCGGCGTGGCCGACGACGTGCCGTCCCCCGGCGTGCTGATGGCGCTGCTGATGGCCGGCAGGATGGATTCGTAGTTGGTGTCCTGGTCGTTGAACTGGCCCTGCCCGTTGACCGTCATCAGGTCGATGTTCGCCGCGGCGGTCTTCGCGCTCGACAGGTTCGATGACAGCGACGATATGGTCGTCAACCCGGCGGTGGCCGACGACGTGCCGAACGTATAGATCGCCATGCGGAACTGGTTCGAATAGGTTTCGGTTGACTTGGCGGTGTCCATCAGACTTTGCGTCGCACTGCGCAACACGTCGATACGCATCGTGACGCCGAGCGACTTCGCAAGATTGTAGTAGTTGTTCGGATCATTCAGATCGTGGCAGGCGAAGGCGCACTGGTCCGGCGTGTGGCTGACCATCTTGCTCACGTCGGACGGCGTCGCGCCCACGCCCATCGACGGCGTGTTGTCCAGCAGCAGATAGAAATCGATGTAGTTCGGCAGCGTGTTGCTCGAACTCGACGTTCCCGAAAGCGGGATCTTGGCGATTTTGAAAATTCCCAGGAACGTGGTCGGCACGGTCGCGGCATACGTCACCGACGAGGTCACGGCGCCGTTCTTGCGATTGACCTTGACCGTGACCTTGTTGAGCGTGAAGCCGGTCTTGCCGGAAATCTGGCCGTTGAAGAGGTTCTTGCCGTCGGTGACGCCGGACGAGACCGAGCCGTCCTTCGACATGCCCGCCGCAGCGTTGAAGCCGGCGGACGAATAGGCGATCGCGCCGATGCTGGCGGCGTCTGCCGCAGACTGCAGCCAGGTACGGATCCTGAGCGCGTTGCTGTAGTCGACCGCAGTGCCAACCCCGCCGACGAGGGGGATCAGCAACAGGCCGAAGGTGATGGCGACATTGCCTGCGGTGGCGCGCCGAAAGTCACCGAACGCACCGTGCAAGGCCACGGCGTGCCGTCTGCACTCGAAAAGAAATCGACGAATGACGCACCACATGACACGCTCGCTGATCCGCGTCGGCTGCTGCACGAATACGGCAAACTAAATTAAATGCCGCCTAACTTGCGTGCATAAACCGCGTATTCGAAAATGCCGGTTAGCTTTGCGTGTCCGATACGGCGGACATTGTCGCGATTGCAGTATCGATTTGGTAACGTTGACGCGGCGCAAATGCCGCGACCGTGGCCTCAGCCGTTGCCGCCAAGCACGCTCGCGCGCACCCACCAGCGCGGATGCGCGGCGCGCAGGACTTTCGCTCCGGCCGACGCCGCGCGGACCGAGGAAAACAGCCCAAAGCAGGTCGCGCCCGAACCCGACATGCGGGCAAGCTTGCATCCCGGCAGCGCGCGCAGCGCTTCGAGTACGTCGGCGATCGCCGGGGCAATTCCGATCGCGGCGGCTTCGAGATCGTTCGGATGTGCTGCGATGAGTTCGAGCGCCGCGGCGCGCGTGCGGGCCTGCGCGAGCACATCGATGTCGGTCGTCGCGCGATGCGGCGACGCGCGCGATCCGCAGTGCGGCGAAGACCTCACGCGTCGGCACCGCCACACCGGGATTGACCAGCACGGCCGGAAACGAAGGCAACGCCAGCGGCGCCGACAGCACCTCGCCGATGCCGCGCATCAGCCGCGGCCGCGGATCGAGGCAGACCGGAACGTCGGCACCGGTCGCACGCGCCGCTGCGTAGAGCCGCGGATCGTCGTGTTTGAGCCGGTTGGCGCGAGCGAGCAGCCGCAACGCGGCCGCAGCGTCAGCCGAGCCGCCGCCAAGCCCGGCCGCAACCGGCAATCGCTTGTCGAGCTGAAAGCGGCCAAGCGTGAGGCCGGGAATGTCACCCGAAAGCGCACGCGCCGCCTTGAGCACCAGATTGTCGTCAGGTGTGCCAGTCAGTCCGGCGGTCGGCCCGCGCAGCGCCAGCGCCAGCCCACCACCGGGCACAAAGCCCAGCCGGTCGGCGGCGGCAGCGAACACCACGACGCTTTCAATTTCGTGATAGCCGTCCGCGCGCCGGCCGAGAACGCGGAGCGTCAGATTGACCTTGGCGGGCGCGTGGTCGACGAGCGCAGTGGGCAAAGCAAGCGGCCTCAACCGCCGTTGCCGGCCTTCTTCGCCTTCGCATCCGCGGAAGAGGACGTGTCCTCTTGCAGGCCGTCCTTGATCTTCGCCTCGATCTTGGGCAGGTCCTCTTTTTCCGGATTGAGGTCGCGCGCATGGTTCCACTGGAACCGCGCTTCAAGGGTCCGTCCGACCTTCCAGTAGGCATCGCCGAGGTGGTCGTTGATGGTCGGATCTTCGGGCTTGAGCTCCACCGCGCGCTCCAGGTTCTTGGTCGCTTCGGTGTAGTTGCCGATACGGAAATAGGCCCAGCCGAGCGAGTCGACGATGTAGCCGTCATCCGGCCGCTGCTCGACCGCGCGGCGGATCATCTTCATGCCGTCGTCGAGGCTCAAACCCTGGTCGACCCAGGAATAGCCGAGATAATTGAGCACCAGCGGCTGGTCCGGAAACAGTTCCAGCGCCTTCTTGAGATCCGCTTCCGCTTTCGGCCATTGCTTCGATCGCTCGTAGCAGATGCCGCGGAAATAATAGGTGACCCAGTTCGATTTCTCCGGCTCGCCCAACGTCGCGATCGCCTTGCTGTACACATCGGCGCATTCGGCGAATTGCTTGCGGCCGCGCAGGATGTTGCCGAGCGCGAGGATCGCTTCGGTATCCTTCGGGTGCTCGCTGATGAGGCGATCGAGCCGCTTCTTGGCGTCGTCGGTACGATCGAGCGAATCGAGGTCGGTGGCGAGCTGAATCTCGGAATTGCGCCGAAGCGGCGAACTCGCCGGCATCCGCTCGTAGACCTTGATCGCCAGTTCCGGCTTCTTCAGCGATTCGTAGAGGTCGGCAAGCGAGAGCAGCGCCATCGGATGCGACGGCGCGAGGTACAGCGAAAGCTGCAGATAAACCAGCGCAAGGTCTTCGCCGCCGCGGCGCCCGATCGACGCGCCGAGTCCATAGAGCGCTTCGGCAGCGCCCGCCTGCGCCGAATCGACCAGCGGCGGCAGCTTGTCGCCGGCCGAAATTTCCTTGATCGCCGCCGTGATCAACGGGTGACGCGGCAGTGCCTTGTCGAACGTCTCATAGACCTTGAGGGCATCGGCCTTGGTGCCGTTGCGCGACAGCCAGCGGCCGTAGGCCTCGACCGTGCGCAGCGCCGTGGGATCGGCCTTGTAGGCCTTCTCGTAGCGCTTTCCCGCTTCCTTCTTGTTGTTGGCGGCATCAAGGATCATGCCGGCGTGCAGATCCTTGAAGATGCCGTACCAGTCCGGCCCCGCGAGCCGATCGATGGCATCGACGGCGCCTTTGGTGTCGCCAGCGCCATAGAGCGACCAGGCCGTCAGCAGCGTCGCGGTCAGATCGGTGACCGGGCCGCGGATCGACTGCGCGAAATTCGTGCGTGCCGAGACATATTGTTTCTGATGCAGCGCGCGCAGGCCGAGCACGAGCCGCGCGATACGATCGTTGCGATCGGCCTGGATGACGCGATCCGCGAGCTTGCCGGCCTCTTCCACATCGCCCTCGGTCAAGACGGAAAGGAAGGCGCGGCTGAGCAATTCGGTGTTGCGCGGGTCGAGCTTGAGCGCGTTGCGATAGTAAGCGGCGGCGGCGACCGAGTCGCGCTGGGCGCCGGCATGACGCGCGGCGAGGTAGCTGCCCGCTTTCGTCGTATGCGCGAGCTCCTGCGGCGTCGGAGCCTGCGCCGCAAGCGCGGACGGCAGACTCAAGGCCGTGGCGGTCAAAACGAATGCCGCCGCGTGCCGGAACAGCGTCGATTGAATCACGATATCTCCATCTGATGACGGGGCGCCGTGAAAGTCACAAAGCGCCGCATGCCGTTCGTCGGGCCGAGAATGGCCCTTTTGCCCTGTGCCTGCAAGGTTGCACGGGTCCGCGACGTTTCACCGCGCCGTGATATGCACAAACCCGAGCACCCGGCCATTGCCGCGGAAACTTTCAACAATGACGAGTTTTGCGGCTTTTCGACCGGCCGCAAGGTCCGCGTCCGCGCCCAACCGTTAGGTCCGAACGCAAGGCGAAATCGCGGCATTACATGTTCGGATAATTCGGCCCACCGCCGCCCTCGGGCGGGACCCAGGTGATGTTCTGATTCGGGTCCTTGATGTCGCAGGTTTTGCAGTGGACGCAATTCTGCGCATTGATGACGAAGCGCGGCTTGCCGCCCTCCTCCACCCATTCGTAGACGCCGGCCGGACAATAGCGCGCCGACGGCCCGGCATAGACGTCGTGCTCGGAGGATTGCTGCAGGGCCATGTCGCGCACGTGCAGGTGGACCGGCTGGTCCTCCTCGTGATTGGTGTTCGAGATGTAGACCGACGACAGCCGGTCGAAGGTGAGCTTGCCGTCGGGTTTTTGATAGGCGATCGGCTTGCAAAGCGCCGCGGGTTTCAGCGTCGCCGCATCGGACTTGCCGTGCTTGAGCGTGCCGAACAGCGAGAAGCCGAGCGTTGTGCACCACATGTCGAAGCCGGCGAGCGCGATGCCGCCGAGCGTGCCGAGTTTCGACCACAGCGGCTTGGCGTTGCGCACCTTCCACAGGTCGCGGCCAACCGGCGAGCCGCGCCACTCGGCGTCATAGGTGGAAAGCTCGTCATTCGCGCGGCCAACGGCGAGCGCGGCGGCGACATGCTCTGCCGCAAGCATGCCGGTCATCATCGCGTTGTGGCTGCCCTTGAGACGCGCGACATTGACGAAGCCCGCCGCGCAGCCGATCAGCGCGCCGCCGGGGAACGTCAGCTTCGGCACCGACTGATAGCCGCCCTCGGTGATGGCGCGCGCGCCATAGCTGATGCGCTTGCCGCCGGCGAACGTGTCGCGCACCAGCGGATGGGTCTTGAAGCGCTGGAATTCCTCGAACGGCGACAGATACGGATTTTCGTAGTTGAGATGAACGACGAAGCCGACCGACACCAGATTGTCGTCCCAGTGATAGAGGAACGAGCCGCCGCCGGTGCGATTGTCGAGCGGCCAGCCGAAGGTGTGCTGCACCAGCCCGCGCCGGTGATTTTCCGGCGCGACCTGCCACAGCTCCTTCAAGCCGATCCCGAATTTCTGCGGCTCGCGGTCCTGAGCGAGGCCGAACTTTGCGATCAGCGCCTTCGACAGGCTGCCGCGCGCGCCCTCGGCGAACAGCGTGTACTTGGCGCGAAGCTCCATGCCGCGGGTGAAGCCCGCCTTCGGCTTGCCGTCCTTGCCGATACCCATGTCGCCGGTGGCGATGCCGGCGACCGCGTTGTTCTCGAACAGCACCTCGGCGGCAGCGAAGCCCGGATAGATTTCGACGCCGAGCGCTTCGGCCTTCTTCGCCAGCCAGCGGCAGACGTCGCCGAGCGAGACGATGAAATTGCCGTGATTGCTCATCAGCGGCGGCATCAGAAAATTCGGCAGCCGCAGCGCACCGGCCGGGCCAAGCATGTAGAAACGGTCGTCGGCGACTGCGGTCTTGATCGGCGTGTCTTCGCTGCGCCAGTCCGGCAGCAGGCGGTCGAGCCCGATCGGATCGATCACCGCGCCCGAGAGAATATGCGCGCCGACCTCGGAGCCTTTCTCGACCACGAGGACGGAGCGTTCCGGCGCAAGCTGCTTGAGCCGTATCGCCGCTGCAAGCCCGGCCGGCCCCGCGCCGACGACGACCACATCGAACTCCATCGCCTCGCGGGCGGGCAGGTCTTCGCTCATCGCGTGGATTCCAAGGCTAATCTCCAGCGGGCGCCGAAATAGCGCGCTTCAACAGAGCATAAGCCGCGCTAAGCTGGCCGTCGATTGCATTCCAATCGGCCTCGCTGATGTCGTCGGCATGGGAATCGCGAAATGCCATCGCCTCGGCGCGCATGATTCCAGCGCGGCGAATGTCGTCGTTGTCGACCCCATAGAGCAGGCTGGAAACCCGCGCGACCGTGAGACCGTAACGATCCGGCGCCACATTCTCGCGCCGTGCCTGCCACCAATCCAATTCGGTGCGCGCAATTTCGTCGATATCGACCGGCACCGGCGCGGCGCGCGCCAGGACGCGGAAATAATCGGCCAGTGCCGGTAGCGCCGCTTGCGCGTCTTCGCGCGAGTTCGTTGGCTGAAAGGCCCGCGCCGCGCTCGCGGCCTTGACGGCAATGCGCACGCTGTCCAACGGAGAAAAGCCTTGATGGCGGCTGACATCGTAAAGGTCGATGAAGAGCGCCGGATAACTTTTCTCGTAGTAGTGCCGCCACATCGCCGTTTCGAGCCGCGCCATGGTCGGCGGGTCGAAGGCCGTAAGGTCGGCGCTGCGCGGGAATAGCCCGTACGCCGCCGCCAGACCGGCGAGCGCAATGAGCACGACGAATCGGCGGTACGTTCGTGGCCGAATGCCGGGCGGTGTTGACGGTACCTGGTTATGCACGGCCTCACGTCCCTGCGTGCGGTTGCCGTCTTGCCAATACGGGCGACAGGGCTAGATGGTTTCTTGAGTGATGCCGATGCGATAGACAAGCCATCACACCATGACGCCCGATCGCGCCAAAGCCGCCCGCGAGTTGCTGGCCTTCTATCTGGAGGCTGGCGCCGATGCGCTTGTCGGCGAAGTGCCGGTCGACCGCATGGCGGATGAACCTCCGCCTTCACCTCCTCCTGAAAGGGGGAGGACGGACAGCGAAGCTGTCCAGGTAGGGCTCGGTGGCCAGACCGTGCGCATGCAGACGGACCCCTCCCCGGATCGCCTTCGGCGACTCCGGCCCTCCCCTTTCAGGAGAAGGACAAACACGGGGGCCGGTCGTGCCGCCCTCGCCCGATGCCGCCATCATGGCGGCGCGCGAGGCGGCGAAGAGCGCCAGTACGCTCGACGAACTGCGCGCGTTGCTCGACCGCCTTCGAAGGCTGCGCGCTGCGCGCCACCGCGACCCAGCTCGTATTCGCCGACGGCAATCCGCAGGCGCGCATCATGTTCGTCGGCGAGGCGCCGGGACGCGACGAGGACATTGCCGGCCTGCCTTTCGTCGGCCGTTCGGGAAAACTGCTCGACCTCATGATGGCGGCGATCGGGCTCGACCGCACGATCCGCCTACATCGCCAACATCATTCCGTGGCGGCCGCCCGGAAACCGCGATCCCAGTCCGCAGGAAACTACCATCTGCCTGCCCTTCATCCGCCGCCAGATCGAGCTTGTCGATCCCGATGTGCTGGTCTGCCTCGGCAAGCCTTCGGCGGTCACGCTGCTCGACATCAAGGACGGCATCCTGAAGAACCGCGGCCGCTGGTTCACGCTACGACACCGGCACGCGCCAGATTCGCGCGACGGTGACGCTCCATCCAGCCTATCTGCTGCGCCAGCCGCTGCAGAAGCGGCTCGCGTGGCGGGATTTTCTCGCGATCAAGAAGGCGCTGGCGGGCTGACTGCGCAGACCAGCCTACCCCATCGCGAACTTGGCCGCGAAGATGATCGCCAGCACCAGCACCGCGGGCTTCGCGTCCGAGTACTTGCCGGCGATGATCTTCGCCGCCGCGTAGGTGATGAAGCCGAGCCCGATGCCGGTCGCGATCGAATAGGTCAGCGGCATCGATACGGCAGCGACCACCGCGGGCGCATACTCGGTGATGTCGTCCCAATCGATCTCGGCGAGCCCGCGCGCCATGACGCAGGCGACGTAGAGCAGCGCCGCGGCCGAGGCATAGGCCGGCACCATGCCGGCGAGCGGCGCGAAGAACAGCGTGACGAGGAAGAAGATCGCGACGAAGAGCGCGGTCAGCCCGGTGCGGCCGCCGGCCGAGACGCCGGCTGCGCTTTCGATATAGCTCGTCGTGGTCGAGGTGCCGATCAGCGAGCCGAACATGGCGGCAAAGCTGTCGGCGATCAGCGCCTGCTTCATGCGCGGCAGATTGCCGTCGGCGTCGGTGAGGCCGGCGCGGTGCGTCACGCCGATCAAGGTCCCGGCATTGTCGAACACGTCGACAAACAGGAAGCTGAGGATGACGATGAGGAAGCCACCCTCGGCGACGCGCGAGAAATCGAGCTGCAGGAAGGTCGGCGCCAGCGACGGCGGCGGCGAGACGATGCCGGTGAACTTGGCGAGGCCGAGCGGAATGCCGATCACCGTGACAATGAGGATGCCGATCAGCGTCCCGCCGATGATCTTGCGGAAATTCAGCGCCGTGATCAGCACGAAGCCGAGCAGGCACAGGATCGCGGCCGGATTGCGCAGATCGCCGAGCGTGACCAGCGTCGCCTGGTTGGCGACCACGATCTTGGCTTCCTCCAGCGCGATGATGCCGAGGAACAGTCCGACGCCGGCGGAGATCGCGAACTTGAGATTTTTCGGGATCGAATTGATGATGTATTCGCGGATGCGGAAGATCGAGATCAGGAAGAAGATCACCCCCGAGCAGAACACCGCGGCGAGCGCCTGCTGCCAGGTGTATTTCATCGTCAGCACGACGGTGAAGGCGAAGAACGCGTTGAGCCCCATGCCGGGCGCGAGCGCGATCGGATAATTGGCGTAGAGCGCCATGACGATCGTCGACACCGCCGCCGCGATGCAGGTGGCGACGAACACCGCGCCCTTGTCCATCCCGGCATTGCCGAGGATCTGCGGGTTGACGAACACGATGTAGACCATCGTGAGAAACGTCGTCAGCCCGGCGACGAATTCGGTGCGTACATTGGTGCCGGCCGCAGTCAGGCCGAACAGGCGCTCAAGCAGCGATTGGGACCCCGCGGCCCCCGTGGCAGTTTGGCTCATGGCAGTCCCCCCGAGTTCGAAACGTTTAATGATAGGATATTTTCAGGGGCATGTGACGGAGTTCGCGGTATGCATTTCGACCCCGTCCTGCTGGCGCGGCTGCAGTTCGCATTCACGATCTCCTTCCACATCATATTTCCAAGCTTCACCATTGGCCTTGCGGCCTATATCGCCACGCTTGAAGTGCTGTGGGGCTGGACCGGGGCGGCGCGCTACAAGCGGCTGGCGGGGTTCTGGACCAAGATTTTCGCCGTGTCGTTCGCCATGGGCGTCGTCTCCGGCATCGTGCTGTCCTACCAGATCGGCACCAACTGGAGCCGCTTCTCGCTGGTCGCCGGCAATGTGATCGGGCCGCTGCTCGGCTACGAGGTGATGGCGGCCTTCTTCCTCGAAGCGACGTTCCTGTCGCGTGCTGCTGTTCGGCGGCGAGCGCGTGCCGCGCTGGCTGCACGTCACCTCGGCGATTGCCGTCGCCATCGGCACTGCGACCTCGGCGTTCTGGATTCTTGCCGCCAATAGCTGGATGCACACGCCGGCGGGCTACGAGATGCGCGACGGCATCGCCTACCCGCACGACTGGCTTGCCATCATCTTCAATCCAAGCTTTCCGTATCGCCTCGCCCACATGCTCAACGCCTCCTATCTGACCGCGGCCTTCGTCGTGCTGGCGGTGGGCGCGCGGCATCTTCTCGCTGGCCGGCACATCGAGGAATCCCGCACCATGCTGCGCATGGCGATCGGGCTCACCGCCATCCTCGCGCCGCTGCAATTGTTTCTTGGCGATCAGCACGGCCTCAACACGCTGGCGAACCAGCCGGTGAAGATCGCCGCCATGGAGGCGCATTGGGACGGCAGCCAGCCCGGCGACTTCGAGATTTTCGCCTGGCCGGACGAGAAGGACGAGCGCAACCTGTTCTCGATTTCGATCCCGCACGGCTCCTCGCTCATTCTTACGCATCACCTCAACGGCCTGTTCATGGGCCTCAAGGACGCGGCGCCGCAGGACCGGCCGCCGGTGAAGAACGTGTTCTTCGCCTTCCGCATCATGCTCGCGGTCGGCTTCTACATGATCGCCGCCGCGCTTGTTCGGCGCATGGCTGATGTGGCGCGGGCGGCTCTATCGAGACGCGCTGGTATCTCTGGATCGTGTCGCAGACCTGGTGGGTCGGCTTCGTCGCCGTCATCGCCGGCTGGGTCGTGACCGAGAGCGGCCGCCAGCCGTGGATCGTGCAGGGCATCCTGCGCACAGTGGACGCGGTGTCGCCGGTGCCCGCAGGCGAGCATCGCGACCACGCTCGCCTTGTTCGTCCTGGTCTACGGCGTCGTATTCTCGTTCGGCATCTATTTCATCAATCGCCTGATCGCCAAGGGCCCCGAAGGCGCGACGGCCGAGCTTGGCGGCAAACTTGAGGGCGGCGAAGCCCTGCAAAGCTGAGGATCGGCCATGACTTTGGACCTCCCGCTGATCTGGGCCGGCATCATCGCCATCGCGGTCGTGTTCTACGTCATTCTCGACGGCTTCGTTCTCGGCATCGGCATCCTGTTCCCGTTCGCGCACGACGACGCCGATCGCGATCGCATGCTGGCGACGATCAAACCGTTCTGGGACGGCAACCAGACCTGGCTCGTGCTCGGCGGCGGCGGTCTGCTGGTCGCGTTTCCGCGCGGCTATGCCGTGCTCATGCCGGCGTTCTATATCCCGCTCATCGTGATGCTGCTGGCGCTGGTGTTTCGCGGCGTGACGTTCGAGTTTCGCGGCATCGCGCAGCAGCAAGCCGTTTTGGAACCTCGTCTTCGCGGCCGCCTCGACGCTCGCTGCGCTGTGCCAGGGCGTGATCCTCGGCGGGCTGGTGCAGGGCGTCGATATCGACAACGGCGCATTCGCGGGCGGGCCGTTCGATTGGGCGACGCCGTTCGCGTTCGTATGCGGGCTTGGCGTGGTCGCCGGCTATGCGTTGCTCGGCGCGACCTGGCTGATCATGAAGACCGACGGCCCGATCGCCGATCGCGCCGCCCGCCACGCCAACGCGCTGCTTGCTGGCGGTGCTCGTTTTCATGGCGGCGGTGAGCATCTGGACGCCGCTCACCATTCCCGCGCATCGCGCAGCGCTGGTTCACGCTGCCGAACTTCTTCTATCTGGCGCCGGTGCCGGTGCTGACCGCGCTGGTCGCGCTGTTCGAGTTCTGGTCGCTGCGCAAGGGCCGCGACGTGGCGCCGTTCCTCTGCCACCATTGCGCTGTTCCTGCTCGGCTATCTCGGTCTCGGAATTTCAACATTCCCGTATCTGGTGCCGCCCGACCTGACGATCTGGGAAGCGGCGGCCGCGCCCGCCAGCCAAGTCTTCATGCTGGTCGGCACGCTGGTGCTGCTGCCGATCATCCTTGGCTACACCGCGTTCATCTATTGGCTGTTCCGCGGCAAGGTGCGTGAAGGCGCGAGCTACCACTAGGCCATGATCCGATCAAATTGAATCGGATCATGGTCTAGGTTCTTCGTTGGCGCATGATCTTTTCGGAAAACCGGCATCCACTTTTCCGGATCATGCTCTGGGCTATTGCGCGGCCGGCGGCGCAGTCGGCGCGTTGCGCGGCCGGATCACGGCCCATCCGATCCGCAACAGCGGCAGCCGGCCCTGCACCGGCCGCTCGAAGGTGTGCGGCACTTCAGGCACGAGATCGGCGAAGCGCGCCTTGATGTCAGGCGGCGGCGTGCCGGCGGTATCGTTCGTCGGCCACAGCACGACGGCGCCCTTTTCATTGATGTCGTCGGCGTTGATCCATGGCGAGCGCTCGGCGTCGAAATAGACGCTCGGCCGGCTCGGCGCCGCGAGCGCGACCAGCGCCGCGGTGTGAGCGTCGCCGGCGACGATCGCCAGCGGGCGGCCGGTGCGGCGCTGAAAATTGTCGGCGAAGAACGCACCCATCGCAGCGGCCGGTTCGGCGACTTTCAAATCCGCGCCGAACACCCACGGCAAAATGAAGATTGCGGACGCCGCAATCGCCACCGGCACCAGCAGCAGCCCGGCCCAGGCGTAGCCGAGAATACGCTGGTGATGCAGATGGATGGTGTCGCCGGCGCACGCGATCACGGCCAGGCCGGAGAGCACGAGCAACGGCGCCGCGTCGCCAATTGGCGTGGAGCGTCCGATGATGACGGCGAACACGGTCGCCAGCAACGCAGGCACCAAAGCGAAGACCTTGACGAAGCTCACCGCAAACGGATCGGCCGGCGCGCGCACGATGGTGGCCATCGCGCTGAGGTAGAAGCGCGGCCAGCCGCTCGCCAGCGCAACGAGGATGCCGAGCCCGGCGTGCGAAAGGATCAACCCGGCCAGCAGGCGCACCCACGCCGTCATGTTCTGGCTGGCGGCCGCCGCGCTATGCAGCCGATCGAGCGTCGGCACCAGCATGTCGCTCGCGCCTTCGAGCCAGAGCAGGTGCGGAAACAGCACGAGCACGAAGATTCCGGCCGCGATCCACGGCTCGATGCCGTGGTTGACGGCATGCCATCCGCGCTCGGTCGCGGCGGTGAACACCAGCAGCACGCCGAGCAGGATGAGACCGACATAGGTCGTCAGCAGCAGCAACCCGCCGGCGACCGCGAGAATGTACCAGGATGCACGCCGGCCCTCGACCAGCGCGCGCCAGTAGTTCAGCAGGGTCAGCGCCCACAGCGCCATCGCGAGGATCGGCGGGCCGAAATCCGGCGTCGGCACCGTGAAGACCGAGACGCCGGCCATCAGCAGAACGGCCATGGCGGCATGCGGCCGTCCAACCATCGCGCTGCCGAGCGCGAACACGCACCAATAGGTGACAAGGACGCAAATCTGCGACAGCGCGTAGATGCCGAACAGGCCGGCCGCGCGGAACGCGATTTCGGCCAGCCAAAAGGCGAGCGGCGGGCCGAATGCGGTGCCGAACCGGAACTCGTGGCCGACCGCCAGCACCTCCGGCACGTTGCCCGGCGGCGCCGTATAGAAAAATGTCGGCACCAGCGCCCACAGCACGACTTGCGCCAGCGCCGCCAGCCAAAACACCAGCGCCGGGCGCGAACGCAGACCTTCGACATAGAGGGAGACGTAAAGCATCGGCCCCCGCGCGACCCGGCTTACACACGCACCGCCGAGCAATACGGCGCTAGAACAGCAGAGGCAACACGTTCGCGGCGGGATCGTCCGGTTCGGCTGAAATGAGGCCGAGCGCAATCGCCACCGGCGAAAACGAGCGGCGATGATGGATCGTCGGCCCGAGCCGGTCGAGTGCCGCGAAATGCTCGGGCACGCTGTAGCCCATGTGGCGCTCGAAGCCATAGCCGGGATGCGCGGCGCCAAGCCGCGCCATCAGCCGGTCGCGCGTCACCTTGGCGACGATCGAGGCCGCCGCAATCGAGGCAACGATGCCGTCGCCGCCGATCACGGCCTGACATTCGCATTCGATCGCGATGCGATCGCGGCCGTCAACGAACACGAGCAGCGGCCGCACCGGCAGCGCCGCCACCGCACGCGCCAGCGCCCACAACGAGGCGCGCAGAATATTGTCGCGATCGATGCGCGAGGGCGGCGCCATGGCGACGGCGACCTGCGGCGCTGGCGCAGATCTTGGCGTAGAGCTTCTCGCGCGTCGCCGCATCGAGCTTCTTGGAATCGTCGAGCCCGCGCGGCACGCGCGCTGGATCGAGAATGACCGCCGCGGCGACCACCGGCCCGGCGAGCGGCCCCCTGCCCGCCTCGTCGCAGCCCGCGACCGGCCACACGCCGCGCTTGAGCGCGCTGCGCTCGCGGCGAAACGTCGGCCGGACGATGTCCTCGTCGAGCGGCAGACGCGCGGCACCGGTTCCGTTGCGACTCATGCGGTCATGATGACCACGCTCCGCGGCGATGCGCAACGCGAACGATTTTGCCGAAGAATTGCGGGGATAGCTGTCCGCTCGCAAAGCGTGGGACCTGATGGCTCGCCGCAACGCTGCGCAATTTGCTATCGTGCCGGTGCCGGACCTCGAAAGAAGTGGCGGCACAACGGGGAGGATTGCCATGAAGCTGTTGCGGGCCGCCTGCGCGCTGGTCGCGGCTATGGTTGTTTGCGCGAACAATGCCGCACGCGCCGAAGTCACGCGCATCGAGGTCGACCGGCCGCACCGATGTGCTCGCGCGGCAAGCCATTCGGCGAAGCCGGACGCCTACGAGACAATCGTCGGCAAGGTGTACTACTCGCTCGATCCCGCCAATCCGCGCAACAAGGCAATCGTCGATCTCGACAAGACGCCGCGCGATGCCGCCGGCCGCGTCACCTTCTCGGCCGATCTCTACGTGCTCGCTCCGAAGGACGCCGCGCGCGGCAACGGCGCGGCGCTGTTCGACGTGCTCAACCGCGGGCGCAAGAACATGCTGCGCGACTTCAACCGCGCGCCGCCGCAGTTCGATCCCAATGCCCCGCTCGATCTTGGCGACGGCTTCCTGATGCAGCAGGGCTACACGCTGGTGTGGGTCGGCTGGCAGTTCGACATTCCGCGCCGCGGCGGCCTGATGGCGCTCGACGCGCCGCCGACTCTCGAAAACGGCAAGCCGGTGACCGGGCGGATATCGACCACGTTCACCGCCAACACCGCCGAGCCGACCTACCCGCTCGACAACATGGGGCGCTATGCCGACACCACGCACTATCCGCCGCTCGATCCCGCAAGCGCCGCGAGCACGCTCGTGGTGCGCGACGGATTTCTCGGCGCGCCGCGAACCATTCCGCGCGACGAATGGCAGTTCGGCCGCCTCAAGGACGGACAGGTCGTCCCCGACATTGCGTCGCTCTATCTCAAGAGCGGCTTTCAGCCCGGCCATTTCTACGAGTTGAGCTACGAGGCCACGGGCGCCGTGGTGACGGGCGTCGGATTCGCGGCGCTGCGCGACCTGGCGTCGGCCG
This sequence comes from uncultured Alphaproteobacteria bacterium, assembly GCA_963730645.1. GTDB lineage: Bacteria > Pseudomonadota > Alphaproteobacteria > Rhizobiales > Xanthobacteraceae > BOG-931. Next base: position 138,312 of record CAVSSN010000004.1, read on the forward strand.
TGAAGCATCAGCAGGGCCTGCCGATCGCGGCGCGCTATGCCTATGCCTCCGGGCCCTCGCAGGACGGCCGCTTGCTGCGGGAGTTCCTCTACGAAGGCTTCAACGCCGACGAGCAGGACCGGCGCGCCTTCGACGGCGTGATCGCCCACATCGCGGGCGCCGGGCGCGGCGGCGACTTCAACGCGCGCTTTGCGCGGCCGAACGGTCTCGCGTTCTTCACCGCGTCGCTGTTTCCCTATCTCGATTTCGACGAGCACGATCCGGTGACCGGCAAGACCGACGGCATCGAGATGAAGCTCACGCCGGAGCAGCGCCCGAAAATCTTCTACACCAACTCATCCGGCGAATACTGGGGCGGCGGGCGCGCCGCGGCGCTGACCCACACGACGCTCGATGGCCGCGAAGACGCCAAGGAGCCGGACAACGTGCGCATCTATCTGTTCGCCGGCACGCAGCATGTGCCCGGCGGCTATCTGCCGTCGCAAGGCGCAGGTCAGCAGAAACCGAACGGCAACGAATACGGCTGGGCGCAGCGCGCGCTGCTCGTCGCCATGGACCGCTGGGTCCGCGATGGCGTCGCGCCACCGCCGAGCGCGCATCCACGGCTTGCGGACAACACGCTGGTGCCGCGCGACCAGATCGCGTTCCCGGCGATTCCGGGCGTGCACTCGCCGCTGACCATCCCGGCCGGCTATCGCGCCGATCTCGAGGGCCCGCACGACGCGCATCCGTTGCCGTTGCTGGTGACCGCAGGTCGACGCCGACGGCAACGAGCTTTCCGGCATTCGTCTGCCGAACGTGGCGGTGCCGCTTGCGACCTATACCGGCTGGAATTTCCGCAGCCCTTCGATCGGCCAGCCCGGATGAAGTGCTGCCGCTCACCGGCTCCTTCATCCCGTTCCCGGTGACGAAGGCCGCGCGCGAGGCCGCGCATGATCCGCGCCTCTCGATCGAGGAACGCTATGGCAGCCGCGAGCGCTATCGCGCGCTCGTGACCGACGCCGCGGCGAAGCTGGTGCAGGAGCGATATCTGCGCGGCGAAGATGCTCCGGTGGTGGTCGAGCGTGCGCTCGCGACCTGGGATGACATCACCCGCGGCACCGCGCTTGCCGGAAAATGAGATCGCTACGCCGGCAGTTGCAGCGCGCCTTGAGGGCTCAGCGGAAACATCGGCGCATGCACCACTTCCCAAGGGTGCCCGTCGGGATCGGCGAAATAGCCCGAATAGCCGCCCCAGAATGTCTTATGGGGGCGCGTGAGCTCGCGCCCGCCGGCTGCGATCGCGCGGGCGAATGCGCGGTCGACCTCTTCTACGGAGGCGCAATTCCACGCCAGCGTGATGCCGCGAAAGGCGTTCGGCCTCGGCGCATCGGGCAGTTCGGCATCTGCGGCGAGCTTGTCCCACGGATAGAGCGCCAGCACCGCGGCGCCGGCTGCGAAAAACGCGACGTCGTCGCTGCTGGCCCGCGCGTTCCGCACAAGACCGAGCGATTGGTAGAACTGCACGCTGCGTGCAAGGTCCGTGACGCCGAGCGTTACCGCGGTCATGCGCAGAGCGGCGTCGTCCATCCAATCAATCTCCGAACAGGCTGAGCTGCTGCGACCGCCGGCTTCGGCCGATGGAAATGCTCGGTCGTGATCTTGGCTTTGCTGACGTTGAAGCCGAGCTTTTCGCAGGCGATCTCGAAGCGGCGGCCGATCATCCAGGCGATCGGGCCCGAGCCGGTCATGCGCTTGCCAAACGTCGAATCGTAATCCTTGCCGCCGCGCATGTCGCGGATCGAGCTTGAACACGTGGCGATGGCGGTCCGGGAAATTGGCGATCAGCCATTCGCGGAACAGGTCGCGCACCTCGAGCGGCAGCCGCAGCAGCACGTAGCCGGCGCTGCGCACGCCCGCGGCGTAGGCGGCATCGAGAATGCGCTCGATCTCGGCATCGTTGAGCGCCGGAATGACCGGCGCGACCATCACCGAGGTCGGCACGCCGGCCGCCGACAATTGCCGCAGCGCATCGAGCCGGCGCGGCGGCGTCGCGGCGCGCGGCTCCATGGTGCGGGCGAGTTTCGGATCGAGCGTCGTCACCGACAGCGCGACCTTCACCAGATTGCGCTCGGCCATGCGCGCCAGAATGTCGAGGTCGCGCAGCACCAGCGCCGATTTGGTGACGATGCCGACCGGATGGCCGGCGCGGTCCAGCACTTCGAGAATGCCGCGCATCACCTGGTAGTCGCGCTCGATCGGCTGGTACGGATCGGTATTGGTGCCGATGGCGATGATCTTCGGCACATAATTCGGCGCCGAAAGTTCGCGCTCCAGCAGTTCAGGCGCGTTCGGCTTCACGAACAGCTTCGATTCGAAATCGAGTCCCGGCGACAGGCCGAGATAGGCGTGCGTCGGCCGCGCGAAGCAGTAGATGCAGCCGTGCTCGCAGCCGCGATAGGGATTGATCGAGCGGTCGAAGGAAATATCCGGCGACTCGTTGCGGGTGATGATCTTGCGGGTCGAATCCGTCGTCACCGTGGTCTTGAACGGCGGCAGATCCTCGAAATTCTGCCAGCCGTCGTCGAACGTCACGCGCGCCGTCGGCTCGTAGCGCCCGGAGGCGTTCGAATGCGCGCCGCGGCCGCGCCGCCGTTCGCGCTCGACGGCGGTTCCAGCTTCGCCCGCCGGCGCGGAGGGCAGCAGCGGTGCCGGCGGGCGTTTGAGGGCCGTATTGGTTCTGGCCATGACGGTGAGCCTAGTCGAAAATATAGAACATAACAAGAACAAAACGCATGGAACTCTGGAAAAGGCGGGCTTGCAAACCTAACTCGTCAGAGGGCGCGGAGTTCAGGCGCTAGGCCGGGAGAAGCCCCATGCGAATCATGATTTTCGGCGTCGTTCTCGTCGCCGCATTGATGGCCGAGGTCAGACCCAGCCCCGCGGAAGTGGTCTATCCGTGGTGTGCCTTCTATGGGCCAAGTACGCGCAATTGCGGCTTCGTGAGCTACGTCCAGTGCCGCGGAACGGCATCCTCCTTCGCGTGCCGACGCAACCCGCGCTATGACGCACCGCTCCAGCCAGGCGACCGTAAGGTCCGCGCCCGACTGAACCGCGCGAGCTGAACGCGCCGCTGCAAGCACCCTGCGGGTTGCGTGATAAAGTGGCCCCGGATGGGGCTTCATGCTGAGCGTAATCATCGCCACCCTTGATTCGGAGCGCGCACTGGTGCGGACGCTGGCGGCGCTCGTGCCCGGCTCGATGGCCGGCCTCGTGCGCGAAGTGATCGTCGCCGATGGCGGTTCGCGCGATGAGACCGAGGCCGTCGCCGATGTTGCCGGCTGCAATTTCATTCGGACTGAAGCGCCATTGGCGCGGCGGCTGAATTCGGCCGCGGCGTCGGCACGTGCGCCATGGCTCCTGTTCCTGCAGCCCGGGACTGTTCCCGAACCGGCCTGGATCGGCGAAGCAAGGCACTTCACCGAACATCCCCCGGACGGCCAGCACGCCGCCGTATTCAGGCCCGGCCCTCACGCGCAGCCTCCCCTGAAAGCCGCGGTGGCGCTGCTCAAAGCCGCGCTCGGCGCGACGGCCGCGGCCCGAGCAGGGCCTGCTGATCGGCCGGCAGTTCTACGACGCGCTCGGCGGGCACACGGCGGCGGATGCCGAAACGGACCTGCTGCGCCGGATCGGCCGGCGGCGGATTGTCATGCTGGGATGCGCCGCATCGATCGCGCGGTGAAGCCTAGACAGTCGAGCCCTGGGCCTTGGCCCGGCGCAAATGCTCGTCGAGCCGCGGCATGATCTCGACGAAATTGCACGGGCCGAAACGGTAGTCGAGCTGGTGCACCAGGATTTCGTCCCACGCGTCCTTGCAGGCCCCCGGCGAGCCCGGCAGGCAGAAAATATAGGTGCCGCCGGCGACGCCCGCAGTGGCGCGCGACTGGATCGCCGAGGTGCCGATCTTCTTGAAGCTCACCACCAGGAACAGCGCCGAGAACGCATCCATCTTCTTCTCGAACAGCGGCTCGACCGCCTCGGGCGTCACGTCGCGGCCGGTGAAGCCGGTGCCGCCGGTGGTGATGATGACGTCGATCAGCGCGTCGGCGATCCAGCTTTTGACCTTGGCGCGGATCGCCTCGATCTCGTCCTTGACGATGCTGCGTTCGGCGATGACATGGCCGGCCGCCACGATGCGCTGCGACAACGTCGAGCCCGACTTGTCGTCGCGCACGTCACGCGTGTCGGAGATGGTCAGGACCGCGATCTTGAGCGGCACGAACTGCTTGGTTTCATCGAGCCCGGGCATGGCACACCTTACGAAGCCCACAAAATAGGTCGGATTGCTGCCCAATGCCAAGCACGTCCCCGCGACCCGCCCCAAACGGTCACGGCGGGGGACGCTCTTCCGATGGCTTGAGGTGACGGAACGAGGCCAACAGCGCCAGGTCGTAGACGATCTTCAGCACGCCGCAGACGACGAACGGCAGCCCGGAGAACGACGATGCCAGCATAATGCCCGCCATTCCCGGGCTGATGGACTGCGCGAGGCTGCGCGGCGCCGCCGTAACACTGGCAGCCGCCGTGCGCTCGGCCGGCGTCACCACCGCCATGACGTAGGAGGTGCGTGTCGGCACGTCCATCTGCGACAGCAGCGAGCGGAACAGCAGCAGGCCGAGCGTGATCGTGAGGTTGGGCGAAAAGGCCGCGACGATAAGGCAAAGGCTCGACGGGATGTGGGTGAACACCATCGTGTTGACGAGCCCGATGTGCCGCGACAGCCAGGCGGCAACCGGGTAGGAGAATGCGGTCAGCACCGTCGACCAGAAGAAGAACAGGCTCGCTGCCGCAAGCGACATGTCGAAGCGCTGAAACAGCCAGAGCGCCACCAGCGACTGAACGGCAAAGCCGCCGGCAAATGCATCGAGGCTGAACAAGGCCGCGAGCTTATAGACGATGCCGCGCGAAGGCCCGAGCGGCGCGGCTTCCCGCGGCGCATCCGCGTGCGCGCGCGGCAGACGGCGGTAGAGCACCGCGCTGACGACTCCGAGCGCGGCGTAGAAGTAGAACATCGCCGCGAACGCGTTGAGCTTGCCCCAGCCCGAAGCGACGAGAAATTCCGGTAGCGCCGCGGCGAGCGCGCCGCCGGCATTGGCGAACGAACCGATCAGGCTGTAGCGCGCAAACATCCGGGTGCGCTCCCGATCGGCCACCTCGTGCGCCAGCATCGATTGTTCGACCGGGATGAGAATGCCGATGTCGCCGCCCGACGGATTGATGGTCCCGACGAACGACACGACCATGATGAAGGCGAGCGCCTGGAAGGCCGGGAAGGCAAGTCCGGTCACGGCCATCAGCACTGCGCCGGCGAGCAGCATGCTGCGCAATTCATAACGCGGAGCGAGGTAGCCGACCGCAAGCGTGAGCAAAGCCGACCCAAGCAGCGAGGCAGTCGCCACGATGCCGATGACAACGGAATCGAAGCCGAGCGCCGAAAGATAGGCGGGCAGAACAATGATGGCGAAACCGTCGCCGAACCCGCGCGCGGCCCGCGCGGTGAACAGGATGGCGACGTCGCGACGCCTTGCGTCGGCCGGCCGATCTGCCACTGCGGATGACAAGGAAGCTCTTTCGTCCATGCGCAAACTCCTCGACGCATCGAGTGTTGCGCAGAGCTTGAACGGAAGCACCGTCTGAAGGGGAGCCTGCGTTATCCCCTGAGGATTTATACTAGGGCGCGCAGTCACAAATCCAGTTCTGTAAGCGCGCCTCGCCGAATGGCCGTTTTGCTCCGAAAGCGACCGAATTGCCGCACTGCCGCGGAATGCAGCGAGGGCCAATTGCGGACCTCGATGGCTCGCCGGCACGATCATAGGTCGGGGCTCCCTCACCTGACCAATCGCTTGGCGCTCCGCCGACCTCTTTGGTACGACTCCAGCAGATGGCAAGGTGCCGCGCCAGGGATCAGGTCCGGCGACGGAGACGGAGACATGACACGGTTGATGTTTGCCGTCGCACTGGCCGCCGCGGTCGGAGGTTCGGGCGCAGATGCGCAGAACTACCCGACGCACCCGATCACGATGGTTGTGCCATTCGCGGCGGGTGGACCCAACGATACCGTGGCGCGCATCCTGATCGAGCGGATGCGCGCTTCGCTCGGTCAACCGGTCGTCATCGAGAACGTTACCGGCGCGAACGGAAATATCGGCGTCGGCCGGGTCGCGCGCGCGACGCCGGACGGCTACACGCTTGGGGTCGGGAGCTTCAACTCGCACGTCGTCAACGGCGCCGTCTACACGCTCTCCTATGACGTGCTGCGGGATTTCGAACCCGTCGCGATGCTGTCCACCAGCACGTCGATCATCGTCGCCAAGAAGACGATGCCGGCGAACACACTGCCCGAACTCATTGACTGGCTGAAGGCCAACCCGGACCGGGGGCTGGCGGGGACTCCGGGCGTGGGAAGCTCAGTGCAGGTCTACTACGCTTTTTTCCAGAGCCTCACGGGCACCCGCTTTCAGCTGGTGCCCTATCGGGGCTCGGCGCCAGCGATGCAGGACCTGGTAGCCGGGCAGCTCGACTTCGGCATCGAATCCCCGTCAACGGCGCTGCCGCAGATTCAAGGGGGCCGGATCAAGGCCTATGCGGTCACCGACAAGCGCCGCCTTGCCGCGGCGCCGGATATCCCGACGGTCGATGAGGCAGGGCTGCCCGGATTCTACACGGCGTCCTGGTACGGCACCTGGGTGCCCAAAGGCACGCCGAGGGACATCATCGGCAAGCTCAATGCCGCGGTCGTGTATGCCTTGGCCGATCCGGCAGTGCAGGCACGCCTCAGCGACTTCGGCCAAGAGGCGGTGCCGCGCGAGATGCAGACGCCGGAGGCGCTCGGCGCGTACCATAAGGCCGAGATCGAGAAGTGGTGGCCGATCATCAAGGCGGCGGGCATCAAGATCCAATGAACCCGGATCGACACGATCGACCGATGCATTGCTGAAACGCCAAAAGCGCGGCGGCCATTACAGCGGATTGGCCTCGAACGTGTTGCAGGCCGAAACGTCGCCCTTCTGGAATCCGGCCGAGAACCAGCGCTTGCGCTGCTCCGAGGTGCCGTGGGTGAAGGCGTCGGGCACGACGTAGCCTTGCGTCTGCTTCTGCAGCCGGTCGTCGCCGATGGCGGAGGCGGTCTGCAGCGCGGCGTCGACATCGCCCGGATCGAGGAAGTTGTGCTTCTGCTTGGCATGGTTCGCCCACACGCCGGCGAAGCAGTCGGCCTGCAGTTCGACACGGACCTGGAGGCGGTTCAACTCAGGCTTGCTGTTGGAGGCCTGCTGCATCTGCTGCACGCGCGGCAGAATGCCAAGCTCATCCTGCACGTGATGTCCGACCTCGTGCGCGATCACGTAGGCCTCGGAGAAGCGGCAGGCGTTGCTGCTGGCGCAGGCGCGAAACTTCGTCTGCATATCGTTGAAGAACGAAGTGTCGAGATAGATGCGCTGATCGCGCGGGCAATAAAACGGCCCCATCGCCGTCTGCGCCAGCCCGCAGCCGCCCTGCTCCACGCCGTTGAACAGCCGCAGCTTGGGCGGGTGATAGGTCTTGCCGCTGGCGGCGAACATTTCTTTCCAGCGATCCTCGGTGTCGCCGAGGACGGCGGCGACGAAATCGCCGGTCTGGTCGGTCGGCTTGCCGGTCTGCACCGGCCGAGACGGCTCTGACTGCTGGGTGATCGTGCCGCCGCCACCGCCGCTGAGGATTTCCGCGCCGCCGATCAGTACGCTCGGGTCGATGCCGAGCGCCCAGCCGATCAGACCGAGCACGACGATGGTGCCGATGCCGAGGCCGCCGCCGGTCCCGCCCGGTATCCGAAAGCCGCCGCCGCCGCCGCCGCCACGATCGTCTTCGACGTTGTCGCTGCGGCGAAAATCATCCCAGCGCATGATCTTTCTCCCCTGTGAGCGCGCAACGCTGTTGAGCGTATAACGCTCGACGGCCGATATGGTTACGTCCGGCTTAACTGCCAAGCCTAGGCCACGCGCTCAACGTATTAGTCGTCAACGCACAAGCCATCAAATCACCATTTGCGACCTTGAAATTAGGTAGTCTTCCCCGGCATTTATTGCCTAGTCAAAAGAGTTTTCGGTTAAGCCGATTTTTACCTTAGCGGATCATGATCCTGACTGTCGGTTGTAGGTCCCGCGTCGCCGACCGCGTCGCCTGAGTCAGAGTTCTGAGTCATGGTAGTGTCGCGTCGCGGGGCGTCCGAAAGGGCGCCCCGCGTGAGTTTTGAGTCCGCCGCATCCGCGCGCATTCTCGTCGGAGATTGCGTTGCCGAGATGGCAAAGCTTCCGGCCGCCTCGGCCGATCTCGTCTTTGCCGATCCCCCTTATAATCTTCAGCTCCAGGGCGACCTCAAGCGGCCCGACGATTCGCGCGTCGACGCCGTCGACGACGACTGGGACAAGTTTTCAAGCTTTGGCGCCTATGACGATTTCACCCGCGCCTGGCTGCTGGCATGCCGCCGCGTGATGAAACCGAACGCCACGCTGTGGGTGATCGGTTCCTATCACAATATTTTCCGCGTCGGCGCGCTGCTGCAGGACCTCGGCTTCTGGATCCTCAACGACATCGTCTGGCGCAAATCCAACCCGATGCCGAATTTCCGCGGCCGCCGCTTCACCAATGCGCACGAGACCCTGATCTGGGCGGCGCGCGAGGCCGGCGGCAAGGGCTACACCTTCAACTACGAGGCGCTCAAAGCCGGCAATGAGGACATCCAGGTGCGCTCCGACTGGATGATCCCGCTGTGCACCGGCGAGGAGCGGCTCAAGGGGCAGAACGGCAAGAAGCTGCATCCGACGCAAAAACCAGAGGCGTTGCTTGCCCGCGTCATCCTTTCGGCGTCGCGGCCGGACGACCTTGTGCTCGACCCGTTCTGCGGCACCGGCACGACCGGCGCAGTGGCGCGCCGGCTTGGGCGGCGATTCATTGGCCTGGAGCGTGATGCAAGCTACGCCAAGGCGGCGGAGAACCGCGTCGCCGCGGTGGAACCGCTGCCAGAGCCGGCGCTCGCCGCCTTCATGACCGCACGCGAGGCGCCGCGCGTGCCGTTCTCAGCGCTGATCGAGCGCGGCCTGGTCGAGCCCGGCGCGAAACTGGTCGACGCCAAACGTCGCCATCGCGCGCTCGTTCGCGCCGACGGCGCGATCACGTTCGGCGAGACCGTCGGTTCGATCCACCGCATCGGCGCGTTGGCGCAAGGCCTCGAAGCCTGCAACGGCTGGGCGTTCTGGCACGTCGAGAGCGGAAAGGGCCTCACCTCGATCGACGCCCTGCGCGCCCAGGTGCGCGCCGAGATGGGCGCGACCTAGCCGCCGCCCGCCGGCAGCCGATAAAGCGCGCCGTATTTGCCGCGCAGATAATCGAGATACGGCTCCATGCGCATCGCCGAGCCGGTCGCGCGCTTCACCAGCACGTTCGGCGGGAACTTGCTGCCGTGCTGGTAGATGTTGTCGCGCAGCCACGTATGCAGCGTACGGAATTCGCCGTGCGCGATTTCATCCGGAATTTCCGGATGCGCCTTGAGTGCGGCGGCGTAGAACTGCGCGGCCAGAATGTTGCCGATGGTATAGCTCTGAAATCCGCCGCCGATGCCGCCGCTGAACCAGTGCACGTCCTGCAGGCAGCCGTCGCGATCGTCGGGCGGCACGATGCCGAGGCTCTCCTGCATCCCGGCGCGCCAGGCCTCCGGCAAATCCTTCACGCGCAGTTTTCCCTCGAGCATTTTCAGTTCAAGATCGAAGCGCAGCATGACGTGGAGATTGTAGGTCACCTCGTCGGCGTCGGTGCGAATGAGCGAGCGCGAAACCTTGTTGATGGCGCGATGGAATGCCGCGAGCGGCACGCGCGCGAATTGATCCGGGAAAGCGCGCTGCAGCAGCGGATAGAAATGCTCCCAGAAACCGTGGCTGCGCGCGACCACGTTCTCCCACAGCCGCGATTGGCTTTCATGCACGCCGGCCGAGACACCTTCGCCGAGCGGTTTGCCGCCGAGCGCGGCGCGCACGCCCTGCTCGTACATGGCATGGCCGGCCTCGTGCAGTGTCGAGAACAGCGCGTCGCCGAGATCGTTTTCGTTGACGCGGGTGGTGATGCGCACGTCGCCGTCGGAAAACTTGGTGCAGAACGGATGCTGCGTCAGATCGAGCCGGCCACGCTTGAGGTCGTAGCCCATGCGCGTGGCGACGCTCAGGCCGAAATCGAACTGAGCGGCTTTGGGAAATGTCTGGTGCAGGCAGGAATCGTCGGCCGCCGGCTGATCGCAGATCGCGCGCACCATCGGGATGAGCTCGCGCCGCAGTTCGCCGAACAGCTTGCGGATCGAAGCCGTCGTCATGCCTTCGTCGGCGTCGTCGATGTGCGGATCGGCGACGTGCTTGTACGGCGCGAAGAAAGCCGAGTATTCGCGGCTGAGATCGAGTGTCTTTTCGAGATACGGCACCATCGCGGCGAAATCGTTCGCCGGCCGCGCCCGCGTCCAGGCGTCGTAGGAGGCGGAGCCGTGCGCATTCGAGCGCGCGACATAATCGGCCGTGACCCTGATCGCCTTGTCGAAGTCGCGGCGCGCCACGCGGATCAGGCTCGCATCGTCGGAATCGTAGGGCAGGCTTTCGCCGAACGGCGAAAGCGCGTCGAGCAATTTTCCGATCGCCGGCGCGACCGCCCGCTCATGCGCAAGCCGGTAGAGCGCCGCGCCCTGCCGGCCGCGCGCCTCGGCGCCGCCTTCCGGCATGTAGGTCGCATGGTCCCAGCCCAGCACGGCGCCGGCCATACGCAGGTCGCTGATCTCGAGCAGGCGGCTCTTCAGGTCCGCCAGCATCTGCTCGGCCGTGCGGCGGCTGCGTGCGCCCGCCCGAGCCGGCGCAGCCTTTGCCTTGCGAGCCTTGCTCACAGCCTAGCGCGCCGCCACCACCATGATTTCGACCTTGTAGTCGGGCGCGGCGAGCTTCGCCTCGACCGTGGCCCGCGCCGGCGTGTTGCCGGGCGACACCCAGGCATCCCACACTGCGTTCATCTCGGCGAAATTCGCCATGTCGGTGACCCAGATATTGGCCGAGAGCAGCTTGCTCTTGTCGGTGCCCGCCTTGGCGAGAAAGCCGTCGATCTGGGACAGGATGCTTTTGGTCTGATCCGCCATGCTCTTGCCCTTCGGGCTGTCGGCGACGATGCCGGCGAGATAGACGGTGTCGCCGTGGATCACGGCCTTGCTCATGCGCGGACCGGTGTCGTGACGTTCGATTTTCATGGCAGTTCCTTTCTCGGTTTCATTTCTGCATTCAACCTCGTCGAAGCGTTTGAGCCAAGCCCGTGCGCCAAGACTTTGCGCATCACCGTCGGCAAGGCTTCACCGCCGAGATCGGCGAGCTTGACCCAGCGCGTGCCGTCCGGCGCCCTTGCACCGCGCGGCACCGATGCAAGCTGCACCAATAGCTCCAGCGGGAAATGCGTGAACACATGCGTGACCTTTCCCGGCAAGCGCCGCCACGCAATCTTGCGCTTACCTAAAAACTGCGGCGCGTCGGCGAGCGCGTCGTTGTCATCGAAATCGTGACTCCATTGCGTCGTCGGCACCTCGGTCATGCCGCCGAGCAGACCCTTGGCGGGCCGCGTGCGCACCAGAACGAAGCCATCCTCCCGCACCACGACGAACGCCGCGCCGCGACGAAGCTTGCCTTCGGTCTTCGGTGTCTTGATCGGAAAAATCTCCGGATTGCCGCGCGCGCGCGCCGCACAGGCGTCGTTCCACGGGCACAGCGCACAGGCCGGGTTCTTCGGCGTGCAGATGGTGGCGCCGAGGTCCATCATCGCCTGGGCGAAATCGCCGGCGCGCCGCTGCGGCGTGAGCGCCGCCGCCAGGCGCTGGATCGCTGGCTTGGCGGCGGGCAACGGTTCGTCGACAGCATAGAGCCGCGCGATCACCCGCTCGATATTGCCGTCGACCGGGCTCGCCGGCGCGTCGAACGCGATCGCCGCAATCGCCGCCGCTGTGTATGCGCCGATGCCGGGCAGTGCACGCAGTTCCGCCTCGCCGCGCGGAAAATGTCCGCCGTGGCGCTCGACCACGGCTTTGGCGCAGGCATGCAGGTTGCGGGCGCGGGCGTAATAGCCGAGGCCGGCCCAGACGCGCAGCACATCCCCGAGTTCCGCCGCGGCGAGCGCGCGCACGTCGGGCCAGCGTTCGAGGAATCGCGCGTAGTACGGCGCCACGGCCCTGACGGTCGTCTGCTGCAGCATGATCTCGGACAACCAGACGTGATACGGGTCCGCGCGCTCGCCCGGCGCCGCGCGCCACGGCAGCTTTCGGCGATGGCGGTCGTACCAGGCGAGCAGGACGGTGGGTTGCGGTGATGGTTTTGCCGCACCCTCGTCCCGGCGTTGTCGCCTCGCCGTCTTCGCTGCTACGGTCATGATTGATCCTTGGCCAGACCGATGACAGAGCCCCGTGCCGTGAACAAGCCCTCGCGCTGGCAACCCAAACCGCTTCGCGACCTGCTCAGCAAGGTCATGGCCGACAGCTTTGCCAAGCAGGGTTTCGCGTCGGCCGAACTGGTGACGCGCTGGACCGACATCGTGGGCCATGAGATCGCGGCCCACAGCGAACCGATGAAAATCCAATGGCCGCGTCCAGCGGATGGGGAGCAGCGGGAACCGGGCACGCTTGTGCTGCGCGTCGAGGGCCCAACGGCAATCGAAGTCCAGCACCTGTCGAACGTGATCTGCGAGCGGGTCAACCGCTTCCTCGGCTGGCGTGCCATCGGGCGCATCGTGTTGCGCCAGGCACCGCTGCGGCGCGGCGAGCGCAAGACCGTGCGCGCGCCTGATCCCGAGGCGGCGGCGCGCATCGCCGCGACGCTCGGCAAAGTCGACGACGAGGCGTTGCGGTCGGCGCTGGCGCGGCTCGGCGCGGCGGTCAAGCGGGACTGAGGGTGCCATCGGCTGCATGACCACGATCCGCTTTGCCCGGGGCGTCGTGCTGAAAGCCGCGGCCCTGACGCCTCAACAGGCGCCAATCAAACGACCGTGACCGCCGCCGACCCGTCAGGACTTGGCGGCACGGCCCGCGAATGCCACATTCGGGCTGTAAGTGGGGCCGCCGGTCAAAAATTACACGGAGTTGTCCTTTGAAGCTCACTCGTCGCGAATTTTGCCAAGGCACGGCGATCTTGACCCTCGCCCTTGCGGGCACCACGGGCCTCTCCCTGTCCGGCCTCGGCGGCTCCGCCCTGGCGCAGACGCCGACGCCCGAGGAGCTGGCGGAGCCGGGCCCGGATGGCGATGTCGTACTCGGCGACGAAAAAGCCCCGGTGACCATCATCGAATACGCCTCGATGACCTGCGGCCACTGCGCGCATTTCTCGGTCACCACCTTCCCCGAATTGAAGACACGCTACATCGACACCGGCAAGGTGCGCTTCATCATGCGCGAATTCCCGCTCGACCCGCTCGCCGCCGCCGGCTTCATGCTGGCGCGCTGCGCCGGCAAGGACAAATACATGCCGATGGTCGAGACGCTGTTTGCCAAGCAGGCGGACTGGGTGGTGCAGAAGCCGCTCGATCCGCTCAAGGAAATCGCCAAGCAGGCCGGCTTCACCGAGGAGTCGTTCGAGGCAGTGCCTGGCGAATCAGAAGATACTCGACAGCATCCAGGCGGTGCGCGACCGCGCCTCGCAGAAGCTCGGCGTCAACTCGACACCGACCTTTTTCGTCAACGGCAAGAAGATCAACGGCGACCTGCCGATCGAGGAATTCGCCAAGGTGATCGACCCCTATCTCAAGAGCGGATAAGGGTTTTTAGCCGCTGTCGCGGCCGGTTGAGAACACCCGTCGGCGCCATTTATCGGATGCCGGCCAATAGTATTTCTGGATAACCCGGCAGTCCTGTTGCTCTTGCCGCCGCAACGATTTATTCTCCGCGCCGATGCGGCACTCCCTGACACGCCTTGCGGCGTGAAGAGAGAACGATTCTGCCCTCCTTGCCGCCGAGGACGGCTGATGGAATAACGCCCTTATGAAGCTCACGCGGCTGCGCCTGATCGGCTTCAAATCCTTCGTCGAGCCCACCGATTTCCAGATCGAGCCTGGCTTGACCGGAGTGGTCGGCCCCAACGGCTGCGGCAAATCGAATCTGGTCGAAGCCCTGCGCTGGGTGATGGGCGAGTCGTCCCACAAGGCCATGCGCGCGGCCGAGATGGACGACGTCATCTTCTCCGGCAACAATAACCGCCCGGCGCGCAACCACGCCGAAGTCGGGATTCTGATCGACAATACCGATCGCAAGGCACCGGCGGCCTTCAACGACTTCGAGGCGCTGGAAATCTCGCGGCGCATCGAGCGCGAGAAGGGCTCGATCTACCGCCTCAACGGCCGCGAGGTGCGCGCGCGCGACGTCGGCATGGTGTTCGCCGACGCCTCGACCGGCTCGCGCTCGCCTGCGCTGGTGCATCAGGGCCGCATCGGCGAGATCATCCAGGCCAAGCCCGAGCAGCGCCGCCGCGTGCTCGAAGAGGCGGCCGGCATTTCCGGCCTGCACGCGCGCCGCAACGAGGCCGAGCTGCGGCTGCGGGCAGCCGAGCACAATCTGCAGCGCGTCGAGGATGTCATCAACCAGATCGCCGCGCAGGTCGCGGCGCTCAAGACCCAGGCACGCCAGGCGGTGCGCTACCGCAACATTTCCGGCCAGGTGCGCCGCACCGAGGCGATGCTGTTCCATCTGCGCTGGCTCGCCGCCAACGCCGAGGTCAGCGATACCGAGCGCACCAAGGACGAGGCCGTGCGCGTCGTCGCCGACCGCACCGTGGAGCAGACGCACGTCGCCACGCGCCAGACCGAGATCGCGGCCGGCCTGCCCGCCGTGCGCGAGGCCGAGGCCAAGGCCGCCGCCGTGCTGCAACGGCTCGTCATCGCGCGCGAGACGCTCGACCGCGAGGAGGCGCGCGCCAAGGAACGCATCGGCGAATTGGACCGCCGGCTGGTGCAATTCACCGCCGACCTCGAACGCGAGCGCCGGCTGGTGGCCGATGCCGAGGCCGCACTCGGCCGGCTCGCCGCCGAAGAGGAAACGCTGCGGGCCGAAGTGCAGGCGAGCGCCGCGCGGCGCACCGGCGCCGACCAGCGCGTCGCGCAGGCGGACGCCGTTCTCTCCGCGTCGGAAAAGGCCTTCGGCGATTTGACTGGCGAATTCGCCGACCTCACCGCGCGCCGCCATCAGCTCGAAAGCACCGTCAACGAACAGGCGCAGCGCGCCGAGCGGCTCGTAGCCGAACTCGCCAATATCGAAGCCGGCCTCACCGCCAGCGGCATTGGCCAGCCCGATGTTGCATCGCTCGCAAGCGCGGTCGAGACGGCGCAGACGGCGCTTGCCGAAGCCGAGAGCAGCCGCACATGCCGCCGAAGCCGCGCACACCGCCGCGCGCGGCAGTCTCGACGCGACGCGCTCGCCGCTGGCGGATGCCGAGCAGCGCGCGCAGCGGCTCGATACCGAAGCCCGGACCATCCGCAAGCTGCTCGCGGTCGAGAACAAGAATCTGTGGCCGCCGGTGATGGACACGCTCGGCGTGCAGCAGGGCTACGAGAAGGCGCTCGGCGCCGCGCTCGGCGACGACCTCGACGCGCCGGTCGACGCCTCGGCGCCGATGCGTTGGGCCGGCGCGGCGGCCGATCCGACCGATCCGGCGCTGCCCGACGGTGCGACCGCACTGTCGCAATACGTCGAAGCACCGCCGGAACTGGCGCGCCGCCTCGCCCAGATCGGCGTCGTCGATCGCGCCGACGGCGGCCGCCTCGCGGCGCAGCTAAAGCCCGGCCAGCGCCTCGTCTCGCGCGAAGGCGACCTGTGGCGCTGGGACGGTTTTGCCGCCGACGCCCATGCGCCGACCGGCGCCGCGCGCCGGCTCGCCGAGCGCGGACGGCTCATCGAAATCGAGAGCGAGCTTGCGGAGGCGCGCAGCGAGGCCGAGGCCAAGCGTCGCGCGGTCGAGGCAGCGGAAACGCACCTCGCTGCGGCGGGCGACTGCCGAGAGCGACGCGCGCACGCGCTGGCGCGACGCGCAGCGTGCTGTTGACGAAGTCCGTGAGGAACACGCCGCAGCGGAGCGCGAGATCGCCCGCAATGCCGCCCGGATTTCGGCGTTGCAGGAAGCAAGACTCCGCATCACCGCAAGCCGAGACGAGGCCATCGCCTCCCGTACCGGCTCGCGAAGCGGCGCTCGCCGCGCTGCCGCCCGCCGCCGATCTCGAAGCCAAGCTCACTGCTGTTCAGGGCGAGATCACGGACCAGCGCAGCGCGCTGGCGGAATTGCGCGCCGAGGCGCAGGCGATCGCGCGCGAGGCCGAGCTTGCCGACCGCCGGCTGCAGGCCATCGGCGTCGAAAGCGAAAGCTGGCGCGAGCGCAACGACAACGCCGCCGCCCAGATCGCCACCATCGAGACGCGTACGCAGGAGGCGACACAGGAGCGCGCCGAGCTTGAGAATGCGCCGCAGGTCTTTGCCGAACAGCGCCGCAATCTGATCGGCGAAATCGAATCCGCCGAGACCGGGCGCCGTGCCGCCGCCGACCGTTTGGCCGCGGCCGAGAACGAACTTGCCGAGGCCGACAAGGCCGCGCGCGCCGCGCTCGAAATCCTGGGCGAAGCGCGCACCGAGGCCGCGCGCGCCGAGGAGCGCCACGAAAGCGCGCGACGCCGGCTCTCCGATCTCGCGCACGAAATCCACGAAATACTCGAAGTCGGGCCGGACGCGGTTGCCGAACTCGCCGAGATCAAGCCCGACAAGCCGCTGCCCGAAGTTGCCGATGTCGAGGCCACGCTCGATCGCATCCGGCGCGAGCGCGAGCGGCTCGGCGCCGTCAACCTGCGCGCCGAAGAAGAGCTGCGCGAGGTCGAGGAGCAGCACAACAAGCTCACCAGCGAGCGCGACGACCTGATCGAGGCGATCAAGCGCCTGCGCCAGGGCATCCACAGTCTCAACGCCGAGGCGCGCGAACGGCTGCTGGCCTCGTTCGAGGTCGTCAACAAGCACTTCCAGCATCTGTTCGCCGAGCTGTTCGGCGGCGGCAACGCCGAGCTGCAGCTCATCGAGAGCGACGACCCGCTCGAAGCCGGCCTCGAAATCCTGGCGAAGCCGCCCGGCAAGAAGCCGGCGACGCTGTCGCTTCTCTCCGGCGGCGAGCAGGCGCTGACCGCGCTGGCGCTCGATCTTCGCCGTGTTCCTCACCAACCCGGCGCCGATCTGCGTGCTCGACGAGGTCGACGCGCCGCTCGACGACTACAACGTCGAGCGCTTCTGCGACCTGCTCGACGAGATGATGAAATCGACCGACACGCGCTTCGTCATCATCACGCACAATCCGATCACCATGGCGCGCATGAACCGGCTCTACGGCGTCACCATGGCCGAGCGCGGCGTATCGCAACTCGTCTCGGTCGACCTTGAGGCCGCGGTGCGGCTGCGCGAGGCGGTGTAGTACCTGTCATGCCCGCGAAGGCGGGCATCCAGTAATCGCAAGCCCGCGGTCAAAATCTCCGAATTCTGTGATTACTGGATCATCCGCTTTCGCGGATGATGGCAATGAATGTTTTAGTCGCTCGCCGCCAGCGGGCGCGCCACTGACTCCAGCGGCTTCCTTTCAGCAGCGACGGCGTAGAGCGCGGCGACCACGGCCGCCGCCAGCATCAGCACCGATCCAATCAGATAGCCGCCGAACACGCTCCAGCGCGAGCCGGTGTCGATCAGCAATCCGAACACGAACGGCCCCGACACGCCGCCAAGGCCGGTGCCGATGGCGTAGAAGAACGCGATAGCGAGCGCGCGCACTTCGAGCGGGAAGGTTTCGCTCACGGTGAGATAGGCGGAGCTTGCCGCGGCCGAAGCGACGAAGAAAATCACCATCCAGGCGATGGTCTGGCCGGCGGCGGAGAGCACGCCGATCGCGAACAGATAGCCGGTGACCGCGAGCAGCACGCCGGAAATCCCGTATGTCAGCGCGATCATCGGCCGGCGGCCGACGGTGTCGAACAGCCGTCCGAGCAGTACCGGCCCGAGAAAATTGCCGGCGGCGAACGGCAGAAGGTACCAGCCGACATGATCGGGCGCGACGCCATAGAAGTCGGTGAGAACGAGCGCGTAGGTGAAGAAGATGGCGTTGTAGAAGAACGCCTGCGCGGTCATCAGGCTCAGGCCGACAAATGTGCGGCGGCGCTCGTTGCGGAACAGCGTGCGGAAAACTTCGCGCAGCGGCGTGAAGCGGCGGGTCTCGGAGGCGGATTGACGACAGGCGCTCCTCGGCGGAGCGGCTGATCGGTTGATGCAGTTCGCTTTCGATGCCGTCCACGATGCTCGCGCGCTTCGTCAATGCGGCCGTGGATCATCAGCCAGCGCGGCGATTCCGGAATCCACATGCGGATGACGAAGATGACGAGGCCGAGCGCCGCGCCGATGAAGAACGCGCAGCGCCATCCGATGTCGGGCGGCAGCAGCGCCGGATCGAGCAGCACGATCGAAGCCCCGGCGCCGAGCGCTGCGCCGACCCAGAAGCTGCCGTTGATGACGAGGTCGGTCCAGCCGCGATAGCGCGCCGGCACCAGTTCCTGGATGGTCGAATTGATGGCGGTGTATTCGCCGCCGATGCCCGCTCCGGTGAAGAAGCGGAATACGCAAAAGCTCGCGACGCTCCACGACAACGCGGTCGCGGCGGTGGCGACGAGGTAGACCGCGAGCGTGATGAAGAACAGCTTCTTGCGCCCGAGCCGGTCCGTGAGCCAGCCGAAATAGAGCGCGCCAAGCACCGCGCCGACAAGATAGGCGCTGCTGGCGAGGCCGACCTCGGAATTGCTGAAATGCAGCACCGGGCTCGCCTTGAGCGCGCCCGACACGGCGCCGGCGAGCGTCACCTCGAGCCCGTCGAGAATCCAGGTGACGCCGAGGCCGATCACCACGCGGGTGTGAAAGCCGCCCCACGTGAGCCGGTCGAGCCGCGCCGGGATGTCGGTTTCGATGAGCGCCGGTGCCGGGTCAGCCGCTTCAGCCGGTGCAATCGCCAATACCATCCGCTTCTCCCTGCCCAAGGGAAACGATCGCAGCCGTGCAGCGTTCCGCGCAATGCCTTTACCTCCCCCTGAAAGGGGGAGGGCCGATCCGGAGCGAAGCGAGGATCGGGGTGGGGGTCCGTCTGCACCGCGCACAAGGATTGACCCCCACCTGGCTCGCTGCGCTCGCCGTCCTCCCCCTTTCAGGGGGAGGGGAAAGTTACTTCAGCGGCAGCTTGAACAGACGGATCGCATTTTCGCGCCCGATCTTGAGGCGGTCGTTCTCGCTGATGGCGCAGGCGTCGAACCAGATGGCGGCGTGGTCGATGTTCTCGAACGGCCAGTCGGCCGAGAACATGATGCGATCGCTGCCGATCTCCAGCATGGCGTCGAGCAGCGACTGGGTGCGGAAATTGCCCGACGTCGTCAGATGAAAATTGGCACAGAAATATTCGCCGAACTTCTTCTTCGACGGATTGTGGCTGCGCTCCGGAATCCAGGCATTGGCGTTGTCGACGCGCCACATGCCGTACGGCAGGTTCTCGCCGAGATGGCCGAGGATGATCTGCAAACGCGGATGGGCGTCGAACAGCCCGGAGCCGATCAGCCGCAGCGCGTGCACGGCCGTCTCCTGCCCGAATGCCCAGACCGGGCCAAGCAGCCATGGGTGCCCTTCGTAAATCTTCGCATGCTGCGGCAGCGGATTGCGCGGATGCAGATAGAACGGCACGTCGAGCCGTTCCATCGCCGCCCAGAACGGCCGGTATTGCGGCAGGTCGTAGTAGACCGCGGTGTCCGCATCGCCGACTTGCGAGAAGCCGTTGACCAGCGCGCCGCGCAGCCCAAGCTCCTTGACGCAGCGCTCGATTTCCCTGGTCGCCCCCTCCGGGTCCTGCATCGCCAGCGCCGCGACGCCCTGAAAGCGGTCCGGGCGCTTGCGCACCTGCTCGGCGAGATAATCGTTGGCCTTGCGCGCGACCTCGGTGGCGCGCTTCGGATCGGGAATGGCCTGCACGGCGGGCGCATTGAGCGACAGGATCATCAACTCGATGCCGTGCGCATCCATCTCGCGCAGCCGCCGGTCGTGAATGTCCATCACGCGGCTCTTGACCTCCTGCCATACGCGGTCGGGAAAATAGCCACGCGAATCCATCAGCGTGTCCTCGATCGCAAAATGCTCCTCGAGCGCAATCTTGCCTTGCATGGTTCCTCCGCTGCGGTGGCGCAATGACCGACACGTCAACGTTAACACGTCCGGCGGCCACCCCCGCAATCGCCTCCGCCGCTGGCATGTTTTTCGCGAGGCAGCGACGGCACGGCGGACGCTGTCCCATTCCGGGGCGGCGCTCGGCAGCGCGTGCCGGCGGTGCGAGCATGAACACGCATTTGAGTTACACGCTGGCGTCCCGCCCCGAGACAGGGCGATTTCTGCACGGCTGGGCGTTGCTGACGCACGGCACGTTTTCCGGCGGCATTATCCTCATCGACGTCGCGCTGATCCTCGTGATGTCCTGCCTCACCGGCATCGGCTACCACCTCGCCGCCTACGGCGAGATCGGCGACATTGCCTCCTTCGTCCAGGTCGGCGTGCTGGCGGCGAGCATCTTCGTCACCTCGAACGTGTTCCGCGGCGAATATCGGCTGCAAAACTATTTCCGCTTCAAGCCGCATCTGCGCCGCACCGTGCAATTGTGGAACGTAACCTCGGTGTTCCTGCTGGCGCTCGGCTTCCTGTTGCAGATTTCGGTGATCTATTCGCGCGGCTGGATCGTGCTGTTCTATCTGGCGACGCTGCCGATGCTGCTCGCGCTGCGATTGCTGATGGTGCGCATCACCGCGCTCGCGAGCGCGGCCGGGCTGATCGCCGCGCAGCGCGTGTTCCTGATCGGCACCGGCGCGCATGTCGGCGCCTTCATCCATCGCTACGAGCCATGGTCGATCGGCGTGAACATCGTCGGCTGCCGATTCCTCACACCGATGGCGCATGACGCTTCGCGCGATGCGCGGCGCGAGGCGCTCGATCATGACCTCGCCGAAGCGGTCGCCAGCGTGCGCAGCCTCGAGCCCGACGCCATCTTCCTGCTGATGCCGTGGTCGTCGACCGCAACCATCGAACGCTGCGCGGACACGTTCCTCGCACTGCCGGTCGAGATTCATCTCGGGCCGGAGCAGATTCTGCACAAGTTCGATGATGTCCAGCTCTACGAAACTTGGACCGTTGTCGAGCCTCCAGCTCACCCGCGTACCGCTGTCGCGCATCGAAGTTCTGAAAAAGCGGTTGTTCGATCTGGTTTTCGCCGCGGCCGCGCTCATTGCGCTCACGCCGCTCCTCGTCGCCGTCGCGTTCCTGATCAAGCTCGACAGCCCGGGCCCGGTGTTCTTCCTGCAGCGCCGCTACGGCTTCAACCAGCAGCCGTTCCGCATCATCAAATTCCGCACCATGCGCACCCTCGACGACGGCGCCGTGATCCGCCAGGCGACGCGCGACGATCCGCGGCTGACCCGCATCGGGCGGTGGCTGCGGCGCTGGAACATCGACGAGATCCCGCAGCTCTTCAACGTGCTGACCGGCGAAATGTCACTGGTCGGCCCGCGCCCCCACGCGCTGTCGCACGATCACGACTTCGCGCGCCGCATCGCGCTCTACGCTCGCCGCCACAACGTCAAACCGGGCATCACCGGCTGGGCGCAGATTCACGGATTTCGCGGCGAAACCGATACTGACGACAAGATGCGCAAGCGTGTCGAGTTCGACCTCTACTACATCGACAATTGGTCACTGTGGCTCGACCTGCAGATCGTGATCCGCACGGCGCTGTCGCCCGCGGCCTACCACAACGCTTATTGAGAAATTTCACCCTTCATCCGCCGCTCATTCCCGCGAAAGCGGGAATCCAGAGGGCTTCGCCAATTGTTGCGACAATGGTTCTGGGTCCCGCTTTCGCGGGGACGAGCGGAAAAAAATCGGCTCGATATTTGAGCCTTCAGCCGACCAGCTTGGCGATTGCAGCAACCGCACCCGCGGTGACCAGCGCCGTCGACAGCCACAGCGCGCCGATGATCACCCACACCGAACGCGGCTTGCGCGGCGGGCGCGTCCTGCTGCGCGGCCGTTCGGTCCAGGCTTCAAGCGCCGGCTCCGCCTTACGCAACGCGGCGGTGGCGCGTTCGATCTCGGCGATGTCACGCGCCATCTGATCGGAATCCGTCCGCGTGGTCGAGCGACGTTCACCGACGACATCCTCGACGGTACGTCGCGCCGCATCGAGACGGCGCACGGCGTCGAAGGCCGAATCCCAGTCCGCGTTGCCCTTCGGCATGGAGCCGAGAACATCCTTTGACATGACGCTCACCCGCATTTTGTTTCGCCAATTTGTAAGCGCGCGGCGCGGGTGACGCGACGTTAAACAAGAGCTAACCTTAATAGGCCGGTTAACTACGACACTGCAGCCATGGGCCGCCGTGCGCGGGCCACATTCCTGCCGCACCTGCAAGAACCTCTAAAGGAGCCTCCAAGGAGCCCCCGATGACAACCTCGACCTGGATCGTGCTTGGCGTGATCGTCGTTTTGATCCTGTGGGTCATCATGATCTACAACGGCCTCGTCACCATGCGTCAGCGGGTGAACCAGGCGTTTGCCGACGTCGACGTGCAGCTCAAGCAGCGCCACGACCTCATCCCCAATCTGGTCGAGACGGTAAAGGGCTACGCCGCCCACGAGCGAGGCACGCTCGAAGAGGTGGTCAAGGCGCGCAATGCGGCGATGACGGCTCAGGGCCCGGCGCAGCAGGCCGCCGCCGAAAACATGCTTTCGGGCGCGTTGCGGCAACTGTTCGCGCTGTCGGAGAGCTATCCGGACCTCAAGGCCAGCGCCAATTTCCAGCAGTTGCAGGCCGAACTCACCGACATCGAGAACAAGCTGGCCGCCGCGCGGCGCTTCTTCAACAACGCGGTGCAGGAATACAACACCGGCATCCAGCAATTCCCGGCGGCGCTGTTCGCTACATCGCTCGGATTTGCGCAGAAGGATTTCTTCGACCTCGGCGAGGATCGCAAGACGGTGAGCGAGACGCCGCAGGTGAAGTTCTAGAGCGGTGGCGAAAGCGCAGTGAGCCGCCATGGCCGCCTACGGTCTCTATAGCCACATCCAGTCGAACCGCCGCCGCTCGGTGATGCTGCTGATCGGCTTGTTCGTCCTCGTCTACGTCATGGTCTATGCCGGCGCATTGGTGGCCGAAGGCCTCACGTCGACGCCGACATCAACACGCTGATGCGCCGGGCGTGGATCGACCTGATCCACGCCGCGCCATGGGCGACGCTTGGCACGGCGGCGTGGATCGCGATCGCCTATTTCTTCCATCAGTCGATGATCGATGCGGTCACCGGCGGCCGCGAGGTGCGGCGCACCGAGCAGCCACGGCTCTATAACCTGCTTGAAAACCTCTGCATCTCGCGCGGCATCACCATGCCGAAACTCAAGGTGATGGACGACGACGCGCTCAATGCCTTCGCCACCGGCATGAACGAGAAGCAATATTCGATCACGGTCACCTCGGGCCTGCTCAAGCGGCTCGACGATCCCGAAGTCGAGGCGGTGCTCGGCCACGAACTGACCCACATCCGCAACGGCGACGTGCGCATGATGGTGATCGCTGTGATCATCGCCGGCGCGATCTCGTTTTTCGCCGAGCTGTTCTTCCGCCTGTGGTTCAACACCGGCTTCGGCTTCCGCGGCTCGCGTCGTCCGGCAGCGGCGACCGCAAGGGCGGCGCCTTTGTCGTGATCCTCATCGCCGTCGGCCTCATCGTTGTCGCATGGGTGCTGTCGTTCGTGGTCCGGCTCGCCTTGTCGCGCTCGCGCGAGTTCCTGGCCGATGCCGGCTCCGTCGAGCTGACCAAAAACCCCGACGCCATGATCTCGGCGCTGCGCAAGATCGAAGGCCGCGGCGAACTGCCGGGCGCGACCTCGGCGGTGATGGAATTGTGCGTCGACAACCCGCGCGAAGGGTTCGGCGAACTGTTCGACACCCACCCCACGGTCGACAGCCGCGTGGCGGCGCTGATCAAGTTCGCCGGCGGTCACGACCCCGGCCCGATCGCGCTGCCGCCGTCCGCAGGATGCCGACCAGCCGCAGGACGCCACCGCCGCGACTGCAGGACAGTCCAGCCGGCGAGGCCGGCCCGTGGGGCGACCACGCCGGAACCGCGCCCGCAGCTCCGGCCACCGATCAGCCGTTCCTGCCGGCCACGCCGCCAGTCGAACTCGGCAGCGGCAATCAGCCACCTTTATCTGGCCCGTGGGGACCGAAGCAGGGAACCTGATCGCGATTGTGCCGTGACCGCCCTATGGTCGCCGCAAATCGCGCAATAGTTTCCGAATCGGGCCTTGGGGTGTGCAGAACCGCCGCACGTTGGGGATAGGAGGCAAAGCGCCCTCGATTTGGCCCGTGTCTTCTGTCAGGCTTTCGCGCCGGGCGTAGCGCGTCGTGCGGCCGCACGATGCATTGAGGGGTGGGACAATGGCCAAGCCAACGGTAGTCGTCGTAGGTGCAGACAAAGGCGGTGTCGGCAAGACCACCGTAACCCGCACGCTGCTCGACTACTTCACGGCGCATCATGTGTCGGCACGCGCCTTCGACACCGAGTCGCCAAAGGGAACCTTGCATCGGTTCCATCCCGATACGACCGAAATCGTCGACGTCACCTCAGTACCGGATCAGATGCGCATCTTCGATACGCTGTCGACGACCGACTCATCGGTGACGGTGATCGACGTGCGCGCCGGACTGATGTCGCCGACGCTGCGTTCACTGCGCGACATCGGTTTTCTCGACGCGGCAAAGAAGGGCCAGCTCACCTTCGTGGTTTTCCATATCCTTGGCTCCTCCATCGCATCGCTGAACGAGATCGAGGAAACGGCAGCTTTCACCGGCGACGCCAAGCATTTCCTGGTGAAGAACTTCATCAACACCGGAAGTTTCTTCGAGTGGGACGAGGCCACGCACACGTCCTATTTCAAGAAACTCAAGGACGCGGTCGAGATCAGCATTCCCAAGCTCAACGAGATGGCGTTCGAGCAGGTTGAGCTCTCCTCGGTGCCGTTCCTGACCTTCGTCGCCAACAAGGGCACCAAGGGCGAGGCCGCCAATTATTCGTTCGTGCTGCGCGGCTATGTGCGGCATTGGCTCGGCAACGTCTGGGCCGAGTACGACCGCGTCAAGCTCAACGACATCGTCGCCAGCAATACCCCGACGCGCGCGCAGGCCGGCGGACGGTCGTAACTGTATGTAGCCCGGAAGTAATTGTAGCCCGGGTGAGCGCAGCGATACCCGGGGCGGCGCTCCCGCATATCGCTCCGCTCATGCGGGCTACGAAGTTGCGAAGCAGATGGCCGACCCCACCCCCATCTACATCGTCTGCTCGCCGCGCCCGCGCGTCGGCAAGACCCTGATCGCGCGGCTGCTGCTGGAATTTTTCCGCTCCAACGGCCGGCCGCTTGCCGGCTTCGACCTTCACCCGCGCGAGCCGGGTCTCGCCGGCCATTTCCCGCACCTCGTTTCGGTCGTCGACCTTGCCGACACGCAAGGCCAGATGGCGCTGTTCGACCGGCTGATCGCGGACGACATGCGCACCAAGGTGATCGACCTGAGCTACGCCCAGTTCGACCGGTTCTTCGAGGTGATGTGGGAGATCGGTTTCATCCATGAAGCGAAGCGTCGTCGGATCGAGCCGATCGTCCTGTTCGCCGCCGATCCGGCTCCTGCGACCGTTTACGCCTATAGCGAATTGTGCCGGCATTTTTCCTCGACCGCGATCGTGCCGGTGCACAACGACCATGTCTCGGTCATGATCGAGGAAAAGGATTTCCCGCCGACCCGAAGCGAAGGCGGCATCGTGCGCATGGGACGGCTATCGCCGATCGTGCGGGGCGTGATCGACCGGCCGAGCTTCTCGTTCGGCGCCTACATGGAAAATCAGCCCGGCGGGCCGACCGAAATCCACCAATGGATTGCGCGGATTTTCGTCGAGTTCCGGGAACTCGAACTGCGGCTCCTGCTCGGTAAGCTCAGCGATTCGCTCACGCAGGCACCGCGGCGCAGCCGCGCGTAGGCCGCATCGGGGCCGCGTAACACAGGTTCACGGTCGCGATCGTGTCGCCTTCGGCCGTGTCACCTGCCGGATCGTAACCTGGCCGCGCCGATGGCCGGAATGCAGATAGACCAGATAGGGCGAACAATTGCCTTGCCGGTCGCAGACCGGGTAACCCGTCAGGCCCGGCTCAACATACGAAAAGTTATACGGCCCGTAGTCATGGTAATAATCACAGTGCGGGCTGCAGTCGCCGGCCAAAGCGGTGCCCGCTCCAAAGCAGCAAAGGCCGACTGACAGCGCCGCAATGAATCTCATCCTGCCGGCTCCCGTGAAATGCTTAGCGTGCCAACCGATGCCTGTGCGATCACTGGAGCACCAACCCCATTACTCAGCCTCAATTCCGAGCGGGCTGTGAGGGTGCCGCACCGCCACGGTAGAATGAAACGCTGCCATCCTGAGTTTTTATGAGCTGCTTGCCGTCCGCCGATAGCTTGTAAGGTCCGCGCTGGCCGAACTTCTCCCAGACGTGATTGTATAGTCCGTTATCGCAGGACCAAGTACCCTTGCTGCTGGGGTGCGTGATCGTTCCGTCCGCATTAAATCTTGTATCGTTCGCTCCAAACATACCGGAGGCCCAGCTCGACCAAGTGCCGACGATGCTGCGGCAGCCGTTGCCAGTCGCTGCTTGCGCCGGTTGAACTCTTGGTCCGGGCGGCAGGCGGCGGCGTACTCGGCTTAGCCGCCGGCGGCGGATTACTCGGCTTGGCCGCCGGCGGCGGATTACTCGGCTTGGCCGCCGGCGGCGGAGCTGGCACTGCGGGTTCGCCAGAGATGGACTTGTCCGTCTGGCCGACTGAGCCGCCTGTGCTTCCCGCTTGTGCGAGCAGCCCGATCGGCAGTTCCGAATTCGGATCGGAGATGTCCGTTGCCGGCACAGAATAGTGCGCCATGTGGCTCGGCGCGGCGCCAGCGATCGAATTTGCTCCCGCCCAGACGGCAGCTATCAGCGCTACTGCCAAGCTCAGGTACCGAAGCCCCGATGGACTTCGAGGGGCAACTTTCGTTGACAGATTTGCAGGTGTGGAATGCATCGACGACTCCTGGTTTCCTGCCTGTCGGCAGTCGAAGCCGCAGGCGTAGACAGATGCGACGATGTGGCGAACGGCAGTCGCGACCAGCCACTGCATTGCCTGCTCATTTAACGCTCGACGATATCGCCAGGCAGCATGGATTCCAATCGGGGTATCCCTCACTCCCCGGGTCAATTGCCCGACTGGGTCTGGGCTGGTTCCGTCGGCACACGACGCCGCGGCAACGCGACAGCCCTTGCCGTGTTTGCCGCACTCGTCAACGGCCGACTGCCGGGCCTTTTGAATATCGTCACGGGACAGGATCGACCAAGCCCCTGCGGATGAAATGGCAAAAGCGCCGCACGATGTCCCGAAAAAGCTGAGTTCGGCCCGGCAGGATCCCGAGTGGCACTGCATCCGCGCGCTCGCAACTGCATCCTTGCGCGAGGCTTGGCCCCACGCCATGCCCCATTTTCCGGCGGCATTGTCGAAGACGATCGCGCCCCAGGGCTTGAGGCCGCCGATGTCGCGCAGCCGGTCGAGCAGCCCCTGCGTCACCTCGCCGGTCGGTGCCAGCTTGCTTTGCGCCTCGAATTTCTGGATTGCGCTTTTCATGCCGGCGGCATCGGCCGAAGTCGGATCGTAATTCAATTCGTACAGCCGGTCGTGAACCTCGCGCAGCAGGCCCGGATCGCTGATCACGACCTTCTGGTCAGGCGGCGCCAAGGGCTTGGCGACCGCGACCTTGAATTGGTCAAGGCTGATCTTGGCGATGTCGGCGAAGGCGCCGTTCGGATAGCGCCGAAGATAGGCTTCGAACAATTGCGGGTTTCTGCTGTCCTTGATCGAATTCCAGAACGCAACCTCGACACTTTCGTCGCTCCGCGGCGCCGGAGCTGCCGCGCCAGGCGGCAGCGGCTTGAAATAGAACTGGCCGGTAAGCGAGGAATTATCCCAGGGCACCTGCTTGCGATCCGTGCTTGCCAGCACGTCGTTGCGAACGTCGATCATGATATCGCCGAGCGACAGTCCGGGCTGCTCGATAGTCTTGAGCAGCGCCGATGCAAACGGGCTGTTGCGGCCCTGGCCGTCGAGCGCCACGTTGCCGGGCTGGGTAGAAAATGCGATCAGCGTTCCGACACCGGATGCAACTTGCGCGAGGCCACGGCCGACCGCTGCAGAACGTGTCCCCAGGCGCCGCGCCAGGTTTGCCGCCAGCGGATTATCTCGACAGGCATCGAGGAAGATAATGTTGACGCGCGTGTCCGCTTCCATGCTGTGCAGGACAAGGTCGAGATCGATGGTGCCAAAATCGAGATCGGCCGGGCTTTCGATTTGGGCGTCGACCGGAACAAGGTAGTTCTTGCCAGCAACCTGCAAGCCATGGCCGGCATAAAACAGCAGCGCGACATTCGAACCGTCCAGCTTGTCGCTGAAGCTGCGAACCAGGCTCCGCATGCCTGAAGCGTCGACATCCAGACCGGTTACGACGTCGAAACCCAAACGCTTCAATGCGGCCGACACGTCGGTCGCATCGTTGACCGGGTTCTTGAGTTGCGTCACGTTTTTGTAAGCCGCATTGCCGATGACCAGCGCGACGCGCTTGTCGGCAAGCGC
The DNA here is from genome assembly GCA_963730645.1 of uncultured Alphaproteobacteria bacterium. Classification (GTDB taxonomy): domain Bacteria; phylum Pseudomonadota; class Alphaproteobacteria; order Rhizobiales; family Xanthobacteraceae; genus BOG-931. The sequence goes on from CAVSSN010000004.1 coordinate 167,152, forward strand.
GGGCTCGGTGATCGTCAGGCAAAAGCAAGCAAACAGAAGGAACCAAGAATTGCGTCCCATGATGCCACCTTTTCCCAAGGGCATGGTACGTCACTTCGGAGTTCGCGACCGGAGCAAAATGGAGGTATTACGAACATTTATGGACGAACAATGGGCGAACTTTAATGGCCGGACAATAATGACCGAACAATAATGGCCAATGTCAACCCGTGTGTGTCCGTTTGCGGATGGACCGGCCGTGCCGGCAATATCGCACCTGCCGCGACTCAATGCCCCTCGAAGCTCACCAGCGTGCGCACCGGCACGTTGAGCTTGCGGATCTTGTCGGCGCCGCCGAGGTCGGGCAGGTCGATGATGAAGCAGGCGGCGAGGATGTTGGCTCCCAGCTGGCGCAGCAGTTTCACAGCCGCTTCCGCCGTGCCGCCGGTCGCGATCAGATCGTCGACCAGAATGACCCGCTCATCCTTCACCACGGCGTCCTCGTGCATCTCCATCTCGTCGAGGCCATATTCGAGCGAATAGGCGATGCTGACGCGCTTGTGTGGCAGCTTGCCTTTCTTTCGGATCGGCACGAAGCCGGCCGAGACCTGATGCGCCACCGCGCCGCCGAGGATGAAGCCGCGCGCCTCGATGCCGGCGACCTTGTCGATCTTGCCGCCGGCCCACGGCTGCACCAGTTCGTCGACCGCCCGGCGGAAAGCCCGCGCGTCGCCGAGCAGCGTGGTGATGTCGCGGAACATGATCCCGGGCTTGGGATAGTCCGGGATGTTGCGGATTGCGGCCTTGAGGTCGTGCTCGAACGCGACAGTGGTCATGGTCAGCGTCTCATGTCATCGCGGCCGCGGTAAGCGCTTGCGGCCGGCCGCACTCTGGCGAACCATGGCGGCCGACGCAACCGGAGAACCTGTCATGCCCGAGCCCGGCCAACGCATCGTCATCGTCGACCTGCGCATCCCGTTCCTTCGCCTGGTGCTGTTCTTCGTCAAGGCGGCGCTCGCCGCCATCCCGGCAGCCATCATCGTCGGATTTCTGCTCATGCTGGCGACCGCCATTGTCGCCGGGCTCGCCGGCGACGGCAGCTTCTTCATGATGCGACGATTTACGTTTTGACGCGCGAGGAGATCTCTGGCGCGGCCGCGTCAATGCGCGTTCGCCCACACCCGCTTCTTGGTGAAATACATCAGGCCCGCGAATACGATCAGGAACAGCATGACCTGCAGGCCGATGCGCTTCCTCTGTTCCAGCGTGGGCTCCGCCGCCCACATCAGGAAGGCGGAGATGTCGCGGCCGTACTGGTCGACCGTCGCCGGCGTGCCGTCAGTATATTCGACCTGGCCGTCGCTCAGCGGCTTCGGCATGCCGATGGCGTGGCCGGGAAAATATTTGTTGTACTGCGCGCCGGGCGGCATCTTGAAGCCCTTCGGCGCATCCTCGTAGCCATTCAGGATGGCGTGGATGTAGTCCGGGCCGCCCTCCTGGTACTGGGTGAACATGTCGAAGATGAACTGCGGAAAGCCGCGCTCGACGCCGCGCGCCTTGGCGAGCACCGACATGTCCGGCGGCACGGCGCCGCCATTGGCCGCGCGCGCGGCCTGATCGTTGGCGAACGGAAGCGGGAAATGGTCGCCGACGCGGCCCGGCCGCTCGAACATCTCGCCCTGGTCGTTAGGGCCGTCCTTGATCTTGGCTTCGGCCGCGACCGCTGCCGCCTGCGCTTCTGTGAAGGCGGGCCCGCCAGGATCGGCGAGGTTGCGATAGGCCAGAAGCTTCAGGCTGTGGCAGTTCGAACAGACCTCGCGATAGATCTGGAAGCCGCGCTGGAGCTGGCCGCGGTCGAACGTGCCGAACGGTCCGGAGAACGACCACTTTTGCGGCGGCGGCGTTTCGGCCTCCTGCGCCGAGGCCGGCCCAGCGTTGCCCGCCAGCGCGGCGAGCGCAATGGCGAGCACGACGGCGGCCGCGCCTTTGCCCAGGACCGACTCGGAAATCGAGTTCGGCAGCGGCTTGGGCGTTTCCAGCCAACCGAGCAGCGGCAGGATGATCAGGAAGTAGGCGAAGTAGTAGATCGTGAAGATGCGCGCCGTAATCACATAGGCGCCTTCCGGCGGCTTCGAGCCGAGATAGCCGAGCCCGATGACGACGGCGAAGAACACGAACAGGAATTGCCGATAGAGCGGCCGATAGCGCGCCGAGCGCACGCGCGAGGTGTCGAGCCACGGCAGGAAGGCGAGAATGGCGATCGAGGCGCCGAGCGCGCAGACGCCGAGCAGCTTGTTCGGGATCGCGCGCAGGATGGCGTAGAACGGCAGGTAATACCATTCCGGCACGATGTGCTGCGGCGTCACGCCCGGATTGGCCGGGATGTAGTTGTCGGGATGGCCGAGATAGTTCGGGATGTAGAACACGAACCACGCGAACAGGATGCAGAACAGCGTAAGGAAGAAGCCGTCCTTGACGGTCGCATAGGGCGTGAACTCCACCGTGTCCTGCTCGGTTTTCGGCTCAACGCCGGTCGGATTGTTCTGGCCGACCATGTGCAGCGCCCAGATGTGCAGCACGACCACGCCCGGCGATGACGAACGGCAAAAGGTAGTGCAGCGAGTAGAAGCGATTGAGCGTCGGATCGCCGACCGCGTAGCCGCCCCACAGCCAGGAGACGATCGGGTCGCCGACCAGCGGGATCGCCGAGAACAGGTTGGTGATCACGGTCGCGGCCCAGAAGCTCATCTGGCCCCACGGCAGCACGTAGCCCATGAAGCCGGTCATGACCATCAGCAGGAACAGGATGACGCCGAGGATCCACAGCACCTCGCGCGGCTCCTTGTAGGAGCCGTAGTACATGCCGCGCGCAATGTGTGCGTAGACGGCGAGGAAGAACATCGCGGCGCCGTTGGAATGCACGTAGCGCAGCAGCCAGCCGTAATTCACGTCGCGCATGATGGTCTCGACGGAATCGAAGGCGTGATCGACGTGCGGCGTGTAATGCATCGCCAGCACGATGCCGGTGATGATCTGGACGCCCAGCATGAACGACAGGATGCCGCCGAAGGTCCACCAGTAGTTCAGATTGCGCGGAACCGGATAGACCACGAACGAGGAATGCACGAGGCTCGCGATCGGCAGCCGCCGCTCAAACCATTTCATGAACCGGCTTTGCGGCTGATAGGTCGATTGTCCGCTCATTGTGGAACCTTATGCCTTCGACGCCTTGCCCTTTTTGGTTTCAGCGCCGATCCGGATCTTGGCGTCGGAAACGAATTCGTACGGCGGCAGAAGAAGATTGAGCGGAGCGGGCCCCTGCCGGATGCGGCCGGCGGAATCGTATTGCGAGCCGTGGCAGGGGCAGAACCAGCCGTCATAATCGCCCTGATGCGCCAACGGAATGCAGCCGAGATGCGTGCAGATTCCGATGAGAACCAGCCAGTCCTCGTGACCCTTCTTGACACGCGCAGAGTCCGGCGCCGGGTCCGGCAGCGTATGCCAGTCCACCTGCTGCGCCAGCTCGATGTCGTGCTTGGTGCGATGAAAGATGAAGATCGGCTTCGAGCGCCAGAACACCTTGATGATCTGGCCGTCCTGGATCGGCTTGAGATCGACCTCGACCGGCGCGCCGGCGGCGATGGTCGATGCATCCGGGTTCATCTGGGAGATCAGCGGCACCAGCGTCGCAGCGGCGCCAACCGCACCGACGACACCAGTTGCAATGTAAAGGAAGTCGCGGCGTGTATGTTCCGCCGAAGAGATAGCTGTCACGGTATAGTCCCTCTTCCGTCTAGTCGGTCAGCCCACCCGCGCTGCGAACCGCCCGTGCCCCGTGAGACCTCTGCGGCGGCGGATGTGCTCGCCGCTTCCGACCTGGGGAAGGCCAGAGGCGACGTAATCCGGCGAGGCTCTATTGGCACCCTTGCCGGGAGAGCGCAAGCCCGCCCTCGCCCGCACTGCCATGACGCGCATAAATTGTTCGGCCCGCAGGCTTTTCGGCCCTGTCCCGGCCGCGACAAAGTGCTACGCCGCAGGTCCGATGCGCATCGCCCTCTACCAGCCGGACATCCCGCAGAACACCGGAACGATTCTGCGGCTTTGCGCCTGCCTCGGGATCGAGGCCCACATCATCGAGCCGGCCGGCTTCCCGACCTCGGATCGCGCCTTCCGCCGCGCCGGCATGGACTACATCGATGCGGTCGCCATCGTGCGGCACGCCTCGTGGGCGGCTTTCGAGGCGTGGCGACGTGAACGCGGCGGCCGGCTCGTGCTGTTCACGACCGCAGCAAGCACGCCCTATCTGGACTTCGATTATCGCGCCGACGACATCGCGCTGTTCGGCCGCGAATCGGCCGGCGTGCCGCCGCAGGTGCACGCAGCGGCCGACGCGCGTCTCGTGATCCCGATGCGGCCGGGCCTGCGCTCGCTCAACGTCGCGATGGCCGCCGCCATGGTGGCCGGCGAGGCGCTAAGGCAAGAAGGCTGCATGATGGCGCCGGATTGAGCCGCGTCGCCTACGCCTCAACCGGCCCCGGCTTGCCGTCCTCGACCACGAACGTCTTCAGCGTCGATATTCCCGCATTCGGGTCATGGGCATCGGACACCGCCCGCATGCGGGTCGTCATCTTGTTGGGTTCGAGATCGACGCAGACATAGCCGCGCTTGCGGCTCTCGAAGAAATGGACATGCGGGTTGTCGGGCATCAATGGCGCGATCAACTCGTATGGGGCGGGGTATGACGAGACCGAGGTGCCGACGAACTCGGTCGCGACAATGGGCGAGCCTGGATCGCTGAAATCGAGCCGCAGGTCGTTGGCGAAGAAAGAATGGATGTCGCCGCCGATCACGACCGGATTGGACACTTTGTTTTCACTGATACGCTTGAGCAGCCGGCTGCGGCTCGCCGGATAACCGTCCCAGGCGTCGGTCCAGAACGCGTCGCCGCCGTCCTGCTTCTTACGAAGCTGCGCCATCAGCACGTCCTGCGCGATCACGTTCCATTTCGCTTTCGACTGCGTCAGCGCGGACAACAGCCAGGCTTCCTGAGCGAAGCCGAGCATCGAGCGGCCCGCCGCATCGCGTTCAGGGCAGCTCGTATCGGTCTCGTAATGGCCGCCGCCCTTGCGCGGCGGCGCATAACAGGCCTCGCGCGAGCGATATTGCCGGCCGTCGAGCAGTGAGATTTCGATGAGGTCGCCGAAGGTGAAGCGATCGTAGACCCGCATGACCGGTCCGTTCGGGAGCGACATGATCGGTCGCAGCGGCATGTGCTCATAGAACGCCTGGTAAGCAGCCGCGCGGCGCAGCAGGAATTGCTCCGGATCGTCGAAGTATTGCGACCATTTGTCGGCGTAGTCGTTCTGCACCTCGTGGTCGTCCCAGGTCACGAGCGAAGGCACCGCGGCGTGAAGACGCTGCAAATCCTGATCGAGCTTGTACTGCGCATAGCGGTTGCGATAGGCCGGCAGCGTCGCGGCATCGATACCGTCGCTGTGGCGGCGCACGGTCGGCCGGCGTTGCTCGATGAACTCGTAGATGTAATCGCCGAGGAAAATCGCGACGTCGGGATTTTCGTCGGTGAGATGGCGATAGGCCGAGAAATAGCCGTGCTCGTAATGGGCGCAGGAGACGAAGCCGAAGCGCAGTTTTTCGACGGCAGCGCCCGGCGCTGGCAACGTCATTGCCCGCCCGATCGGGCTGATCGCGTTGGCGCTCAGGAATCGGTACCAGTAAGGCCGCCCGGCCTGCAGCCCGCCGACATCGAGATGGACCGAATATCCGAACGCCGCTTCGGCGGCCGCGGTGCCATGCCGGACGACATTATGCATGGCGTCATCGGTCGCGATCTCATAGTCGACGGCGACGTCGCCACCGCTCATGCCGCCCGGCCTTGCCGGATCGGGCAACAGCGGCTCCGGCGCAAGCCGCGTCCACAGCACGAACCCATCCGGCCGCGGCGCGCCGGACGCGACGCCGAGGCTGAACGGATCGGCGCGCCAACTCTGCGCCGCGGCACGGCGCAGCGTGGCAGGGGCCGCGATCAGCGCGAGACCGGCGCCGGCCGAGGCGACGAAGCCGCGGCGCGTCAGAGGGCGTCGGGTGAACAGCGATGAATGGGACGGCATAGGCGATCCTTGCTGACGGCCACCACGAACGTAAGCCTAGCGCCGAATTGTGACGCCCTGGACAATGCCACAGGCCTCGTCGGCATTCTCCCGGCGCAACATTTGGCTGGCCGCGAGACATGGAAGCAAGCTCACAGGAATCGCACAAGGCCCAGGCTCGGGCATGGTTCGAAACGCTGCGCGACGACATCTGCGCGGCGTTCGAGGCGTTGGAGGACGCGCTTCCCGCAAGGCGCACCGCTCGCCGACCGATCGCCTGGCCGTTTCGTGCGCACGCCCTGGAGCCGCGCCGATCACAGCGGGACGCCCGGCGGCGGCGGCGTGATGGCGATGATGAAGGGGCGCGTGTTCGAGAAGGTCGGCGTCCACGTCTCGACCGTGCACGGCGAATTCGCGCCGGAATTCCGCAAGGACATCCCCGGCGCCGCCGACGATCCGCGCTTCTGGGCCTCGGGAATTTCGCTCATCGCTCATTTGCACAATCCGCACGTGCCGGCGGTGCACATGAACACTCGCTTCGTCGTCACCACCAAGGCCTGGTTCGGCGGCGGCGCCGACCTGACGCCGCTGCTCGACCGCCGGCGCACGCAGGACGATGCGGACACGATGGCCTTTCATGCCGCGATGAAAGCGGCCTGCGATGCCCACGCGCAGGTCGCGCCGTACGAGAAATACAAAAAATGGTGCGATGAATATTTCTTTCTCAAGCATCGCGGCGAGATGCGCGGCATCGGCGGCATTTTCTACGATTATCTCGAGACCGACTGGGATCAGACATTCGCCTTCACGCAGGACGTCGGCCGCGCCCTTCTCGGCATCTATCCCAAGCTGGTGCGAAAAAATTTCGCCACGCCCTGGAGCGAGGCCGAACGCGACGAGCAACTCGTGCGCCGCGGCCGCTACGTCGAATTCAACCTGCTCTACGACCGCGGCACGATCTTCGGCCTGCGCACCGGCGGCAATGTCGACTCCATCCTGTCCTCGCTGCCGCCGGTGGTGAAGTGGCCGTGACTTCTAGTGCCGAAACGCGCTGACCAGCATAGTCGCGCCGCCTAAAATCACCATCGCGTCGAGAATGGCGGTATGCACGCGCACCGGCAGCGTCTCGACGAATCGCTTGGCGAGGAACGCGCCCGGGAACGCTACGCATCCCATCAGCAGCCCGACGCCCAGCACCTGCGGCGTAACAGCGCCCGCAATCCCGAACACCGTGATTTTCGTCAGCCCGATGACGATGGAAATGCTGGCGTCGGTCGCGATCACCGCCGCGGCTTGCAGCCCGCTCGCCATCAGGAGCGACAGCAGCATGACGCCGGCTCCGGTCGTGCCGCCGGCAAGCAGCCCATAACCCACCGCGCTGGCGGCGAGAGCGCGCATTCCGATGTGGAGAGATTTGCGCAACAGCAGCCGCCGCGCCGGAACGGTCAGGATAAGCACGGTGCCGATCACGATCAGCGCCCCGAAGCTCGTGAGCAGCGTGTAGATGTAGGCGCCGACAATGCAGGTCGGCACGGCGGACATGAGAACGATCAGCACGCGGCGCCAATCGATCAGCGCGCGGAACGCCAGCGACCGGCTGAAATTGTTCATCAGCGCCGAGAGCGCAAGGATCGGCACGACCGGCTCGGCGCCCACGATCGGCACCAGAATAAGCGGCATCAGCGCGCCGGTGCCGTAACCTGCGACCCCGCCGAGCACTGCGGCAAACAGCGCCGTGACGGCGATGAGCAGGAGCTGCAGCAGCGATATATCGGCAAAGGCGGAGAGCACAGGGGATTTCGCCGTTGACTCGGCAGGCTTGAGTTACGAGAAGATTGCCGGCCTGTCGCGACCGTTGCGAGCAAAGCCGGGGAAATCTTTCATGGACTTGGGAATCAAAGGCCGCAAGGCCATCGTGTGCGCATCAAGCCGCGGGCTCGGCCGCGCTTGCGCCAAGGCGCTGGCGGAAGCCGGGTGCGAGGTCGTGATCAATGGCCGCGACAAGGCCAAGGTCGAGGCGACCGCGGCGGAGCTCGCAAAGGAGACGAGCGCGAAAATCATCCCGGTCGCGGCCGATGTCGCCACGGCGGAGGGCCAGAAAGCGCTGTTCGCGGCGTGTCCCGAGCCCGACATCCTCATCAACAACAATGCCGGGCCGCCGTTCAAGGATTTCCGCGAGCTCGATCGCCAGCAGATGATCGACGGCGTCATCGCCAACATGGTGGTGGCGGTCGAGCTGACGCAGAAGGCGATCGACCCGATGGTGCGCAAGAAATTCGGCCGCATCGTCTGCATCACCTCCGGTTCGGTGAAGATGCCGCTGGTCGGTCTCGACCTGTCGTCCGGCGCGCGCGCGGGCCTCACCGGCTTCATGGCTGGCATCGCGCGTTCGGTCGCCGCGTCCAACGTCACCATCAATTTCATCCTGCCGGGCACGTTCGATACCGACCGGCTGCGCTCGAACTTCGTCGTCACCGCCAAGAAGCGCGGCATTTCGGTGGAGCAGGCCGAGGAAGAGCGCATCGCCATCGTGCCGGCAAAGCGCATCGGCCAGCCCGAGGAATTCGGCGCCGCCTGCGCCTTCCTGTGCTCCGCGCACGCCGGCTACATCACCGGGCAGAACCTTTTGCTCGACGGCGGGGCGTTTCCGGGGATGTTCTGAACCGTCATTCCGGGGCGCGGCAAAGCGCTCGGCCCCGGAATGACGTATTGACATGCCCGCCTCCCTTGCCCCTCCCCGCCCCCGACGCATGATCCCGCCCGACCGCGAATTTTCAGCCCCAAGGAGCACCCCATGAAGCTTGTCCGTTACGGCGCACCCGGCAAAGAGAAGCCCGGCATCCTCGACGCCAAGGGCGCCATCCGCGACCTGTCGAAGGTGGTGCCCGACATTTCCGGCGAGGCGCTGTCGCCCAAGGGGCTGGCCAAAATCCGCAAGGCCAATGTCGACAAGCTGCCGCTGGTCAAGGGCAACCCGCGCATCGGGCCGTGCGTCGGCAAGGTCGGCAATTTCATCGCCATCGGGCTGAATTATTCCGACCACGCCGCCGAGGCCGGCATGAAGCTGCCCGCGGAGCCGGTGATCTTCAACAAGGCCGCGTCCTCGATCTGCGGCCCGAACGACGCCACCATGATCCCGAAGGAATCCGGCAAGCTCGACTACGAATGCGAGCTCGGCATCGTCATCGGCTCGCGCGCGCGCTATCTCGCCAAGAACAAGGCGATGGACGCCGTCGCCGGCTATTGCCTCGCCAACGACGTCTCCGAGCGCATCTTCCAGATCGAGCGCGCCGGACAATGGACCAAGGGCAAGGGCTGCGAGACGTTCGGCCCGCTCGGACCATGGCTCGTCACCAAGGACGAGATCCGCGATCCGCAGAAGCTCGACATGTGGCTCACCGTCAACGGCGACACGCGGCAGAAGGGCTCGACCAAGAACATGGTGTTCGGCGTCGCGCACCTGGTCTGGTACTGCTCGCAATTCTTCATCATGGAGCCGGGCGACGTCATCATCACCGGCACGCCGTCGGGCGTCGCACTCGGCATGAAGCCCGCGCCGGTGTGGCTCAAGGCCGGCGACACCGTGAAGCTCGGCATCGACGGCCTCGGCGAGCAGACGCAGAAGATCGTGAAGTTCAAGGCGTGAGTTTTTCTTTCCTCCCCCGCGCGCGGGGGAGGTGCGAGCGAAGCGGCGAGGATGAGGGGGCGTCGCGGCAGTGAGGCTAGCGCAAGCCAGCCCCCTCCATCGCCCACGCGGGGCGGTCGCGCTCGCGCCGCTTCGCGGGGTGGAAACTAGATTTCAATCCCCAACCCCGCCGCCCGCGCCTTGTCGTGCGCGAGCTTGGCCAGCGCCATGAAGCCGACGCCCTGGTCGGAATTCTGCTTGAACACGGTGATCTCGTCGTCCGAGCGCCGCCCGTGCGTCTTGCCGGCGACGAGTTCGCCGAGGTCGGCGATCTTGTCCCACGCGATGATGCCGCTCGTCACCGGCTCGAACAGGTCGGCCTGCTCGTCCATGATCGCCTGCTCCTTGAGCGTCGCGACCACGCGGTCGGCGCGCGCGATCACCGCGTCGTCGAACTCGCGCCGCGGCCGCGACACCGAGCCCTGCAGCAGCACGCCCTTGTTGCTGGCGACGATCGAGGTGACGTGCTGGCCGGGCTTCAGCCACGCGCCGAACAGCACCGGCACATTGCTGCCGGTGGCGAGGCAGATCAGGTCGGCGTCGCGCGCGACCTCCTCCGGCGACGCGGCGGCGACGATGCGCGCGGACACTTGCGGCTGCATGCGCTTGACGAATGCCGCGCGGTTCTCCGCGCTGCGGCTGAACACGCGCACCTCCTCGATCGCAGGCCGGATCGTGCACATGGCGACGAGGTGGCGCCGCGCCTGCCGCCCGGTGCCGTAGAGGCCGAGCACGCGGCAATCGCGCCGCGCCAGGATGTCGGTGCCGACCGCGCCGGTGATCGGCGTCTCGGTGCCGAACCAGTCCTCCGGCGGCTCGTCGAACAGCGGCAGCGAGCCGACGATGATGGTCTTGAGCTCCGCCGTCTCGCTGTCATAGGCGACATAGACGCGCTTGCCGGCCTTCTCGTATTGCTGCGCGCCGCCGTGAAAGGTGAAGCGCTCGACATGAATGAAGCAGCCCGCGATTTGCAGCCGGTGGCAGCCACCCGGATGCACGCTGACGCGACGGTCCTCGTGTTGGATGCGAATGCGCGGCGCCGAATAGGCCGGCCTCTCGCCCTGATCGCGATAGCCCTCGCGCACCGCGGCGATGGCCTCGGCGACGGTGATGCGGCCTTTGAGCTGTTCGGCTTTGATGAGCAGTGCCATTCCAAGGGACTCCGGTTGATGAGGATTTTCCGCAATCGTTCGACAAGGCAGCGTGTCACGTTGGCTCGCTTCGGCTCATCCTCCACGGTTGCTGACGCCAGGGTGAAACTTTTGCGCTCTGAAGGCGTTGTTTGCACCTGATTTTCAAGGAGGTGGCCATGGCCAACCTCAGAGCACTGCAAATTGCTGGGCATCCGATCCATCCCATGCTCATTCCATTTCCGATCGCCTTTTCGTATCGACCTTCGTATGCGACATCGTCTTCTGGCAAACCGGTTATGTCGCGTGGGCGACGCCGCGACTGGCTCTGGCGCGGCATGTCATGGCCGCTCTTGCGGCGGTCGCGGCCTAACGACGTCTTGGCGATCAGCGCATTCGAGCCTTGAACGATGCCTGGTGGCACGCCGGCGGAAACGTCATCGTGGTCCGATCGAAATCTATAACTGGTATGCGCGATATTCCGAAGGGACCGCGGCCGTCGTGCCGAAGGGCCTGGTCCTCTCGCTGATCGTGACCTGCATCCTGCTGTTCACCGGCTGGAAGGTGGGAAATGGTCTACCGTCATCGCGTCGGGATTGCAGACGATCCGGCAACGCGACGCAACCACAACGACCAGTTCGCCGCGTCGCGCGGCTTAAGGTCCAGGCGTGCGGCCGGAGCGCAGTAGCGCATGAGCCGCTTGCGCTGGCACGGTTCACGGCGAGCCTAATCCGGCTGGCCGAGGAGGCGGAATATTTCGCCAAGCTGCGGGCTCATCGGCAGGTTGAGCGTTTCACCGGTCGGCAGGCGGCGCATGAACCACTTGTTGTAAAGCTCGGCGAGCCGGCGTTCGCCCGCCATGCGCGCGAAGGCGCGCTCGACGACCGCGGCAAATTCCGGATCGTCGCGGCGATAGACGAGGCCATAGGGATCGTAGGAGAGATATTCGCCGACGACCTTCATGTCCTGCGCGGCCTTGTCGGTGGCGATGAAGCCGTAGAGCAGGACATCGTCGGTGGCGAAGGCGTCGACCTTGCCGGCCGCCAGCATCGACAGCGATTCGGCGTGGTCGCGCGCCGTGACAATGGTGATGCCGAGGTTCTGCTTGTCGGACAGCGCGCGTAGCGCCGCCTCGTTTGTCGTTCCAGCGGTGACGACCGCCGTCTTGCCGGCAAGGTCGCGATACGAACTCACGGCGGAGCCGGCGGGCACCATCAGCTTGGTGCCGGCGATGAAAAAGATCGGCGAGAACGCCACCTGTTTCTGGCGCTCGAGGTTGTTCGTGGTCGAGCCGCATTCGAGATCGACCGCACCCGATTTCACCTTGTCGAGACGATCCGCGGAGGTGACAGGCGCGAATGCGATCGTGATGTCCTCGCGGCCGAGCGCGCTGGAGACTTCGTCGACAATCTCGCGACAAAGGTCGATCGCGTAGCCGATCGGCTGCCGGCGCAGATTGAGATAGGAGAACGGCAGCGAGCTTTCCCGGTAGCCGAGTGTGATCGTGCCGGAGTCCTTGATCTTTTTGAGCGTGCCGGTCAACGCACCGACAGTCACATCCTGCGCGGTGGCCGGCGGCAGGAACGCAAGCGCGAGCAGCATTCCGAACAGCGGTCCGGTGCGGTTCATGCCACGCCTCAGGCCGGCCGAGGCGCCAGTACCGGCTCTGGCGGCGTGGCCGGTATCACCTCGCCCTCCCATTTTGCCACCACGGCGGTCGCGAGCGAGTTGCCGATCACGTTGGTGGCGGAGCGTCCCATGTCGAGGAACTGGTCGATGCCGATGATCAGCAGCAGCCCCGCTTCGGGAATATTGAAGCTCGCGAGCGTCGCCGCGATGACGACCAGCGAAGCGCGCGGCACGCCCGCCATGCCCTTGCTGGTGAGCATGAGCAGCAGCAGCATCGTGATCTGGTGCCCGACGGTGAGCTCGATGTTGTAGGCCTGCGCGATGAACAGCGTCGCGAACGTGCAGTACATCATCGAGCCGTCGAGATTGAACGAATAGCCCATCGGCAGCACGAAGCTGATGATCTTCTTGCTGATCGGGAATTTTTCGAGCTGCTCCATCATCTTCGGATACGCCGCCTCGCTGCTCGCGGTCGAGAACGCGAGCAGGAATGGCTCGCGCACCAGCGTGACCAGCCGCCAGGCGTGACTACCAAAGAACAAATAACCAACGAGGACGAGCAGTCCCCACAGCAGCGCCAGCCCGAAATAGAATTCGAGCACGAATTTTCCGTAGGTGACCAGGATCCCGAGCCCCTGCGTGGTGACGATGGCGGCCATCGACGCAAACACCGCAATCGGCGCGAGCTTCATGATGTAGCCGGTGATGGTCAGGATCGCCTGCGACAGCTGCTCGATGCCCTCGACCAGCTTATGGGCGCGCTCGCCGAGCGCCGCGCAGGCGACGCCGAAGAACATCGAGAACACCACGATCTGAAGGATTTCGTTGGTCGCCATCGCCTCGACGACGGAGCGCGGCACGAGATGCGCGACGAATTCCTTGGCCGAGAGCGAAGCGACTTTAAGGTTGGTTGAAGCCAGCGCGTCGGGCAGCGGCAGGTTGAGATTATCGCCGGGCCGCAGGATATTCACCAGGACGAGCCCCATCAGCAGCGAAACGAGCGACGCCGAGACAAACCACAGCATCGCCTTGCAACCGATGCGCCCGACCGTTTTCGGATCGCCCATGTGCGCCACGCCGACGACCAGCGTCGAGAACACGAGCGGCGCGATGATCATCTTGATGAGACGCAGAAAGATGTCGGTCATCAGCGAAATGTAGTCGGCGACGACTTTCGCCGTGGCCGGATCCGGATAGAGCATGTGGCAGGCATAGCCAACCGCAATGCCCAAAACCATGCCGATGAGGATGATGGTGGTGAGCCTCGAACGCATGGTGCCCCTCCCCAGGACGTTCCGCCGACACGGGGCAAGCGTAGCCCGGATGCAGCGAAGCGCAATCGGGTACCGGCTCCATTCGATCACAAGTTGGTCTGCAAACCTCCCATTCCGGCCAAGGCAGCCTTACGCGTCCCGCGCCTCCAGCACCGACTGGATCGAGATGCGCGACCAGTTGCCGGCGCGCTCGCGGAATTCCTTGTAGGAATCGTGGATCTTGCGCGCCCGCTCGCTGCGCCCGGCGAGTTCGCCGAGCACATCGACCGATTGCGCGCGCGCCGCGGCGACGAGGTCGTTGGGGAAGGTGCGCAGCTTCACGCCGTTCTTCGTGGTGAGCGCGTTGAGCGCCTCGAAATTAAGCCGCTCCATCTCGGCGAGCGCGAACGAGGCCTCGGCGGCGCAGGCGTGCGCGACGATCGCCTTGCCTTCGCTGTCGAGCGTCTCCCACGCCTTGAGCGAGACGATGCATTCGCCGGTGCCGTTCGGCTTGTTGAAGCCGGGGCCGTAGTAGAGCGTCGCCACGCGATAGAGCCCGAGCGCGATGTCGGTGCCGGGGCCGACGAACTCGGCGCCGTCGATCACGCCGGATTGCAGCGCGACCAGGATTTCGCCCGGCGGCGTCGTCTGCGGCACGGCGCCGAGCCGGCGATAGACTTCGCCGCCGAGGCCGAGCGAACGCAGCTTGAGGCCTCGCACATCGTCACGGCTCTTGATCTCGCGGCGGAACCAGCCGCCCATGCACACGCCGGTGTTGCCGCCCATGAACGGCTTGGCGCCGAATGGCGCGTAAAGCTCGTCCCACAAAGCCTGTCCGCCTCCGGCGTCGATCCAGGCGACGTGCTCGCCGGGCGTGAGCCCGAACGGCACCGTGGTGAAGTACGCGGCGGCCGGCTCTTTGCCCTGCCAGTAGAACGAAGCGGTGTGGCCCATCTCGGCGACGCCGGTGCCGACGGCATCGAGCACCTCGAACGCCGGCACCACCTCGCCGGCGGCGGACACCGTAATCTGGAATCGGCCTCCGGAAAGTGCGCCGATGCGCTCGGCGACGCGCTCGGCCGACATGCCCGGGCCCGGCAGGCGCTTCGGCCACGACGTCACCATGCGCCAGCGGCGCGTCTGCGCCAGCGCCACGGCGGGCGCGGCGATGGCTCCGGCAACGCCGATGGCGGCGCTGCGGGCGAGCGTGCGGCGGGTGATGTTGGTCATTGTGTATCTCCTTGTGCGATGGCGTTACCACGTGGCGTGAAAGTGATGCACCGGCCCATGGCCGGAGCCGATGGCGAGCTGATCCGCGGCAGCGATGGCGTGGGTGACGTAATCCTTGGCTTCGCGCACGGCCTCGACCAACGCGAGGCCTTTGGCGAGTCCCGCCGCGATCGCCGACGACAGCGTGCAGCCGGTGCCATGCGTGTTCCTGGTGGGAAAGCGCGGAGCACGAAGCCGCGCGACAGTGTTGCTGTCGACCAGCAGGTCGACGCTGTCAGGACCCTTGCCGTGACCACCCTTGATCAGCACCGTCCGTGCGCCGGCGAGCAGCAGGCGCTCTGCCTGACCGCGCATCGCCATTTCGTCCTCGGCGACCGGCCGATCGAGCAACGCCGCGGCTTCCGGCAGATTGGGCGTGATCACGAGCGCCATCGGGATGAGACGTTTTCGCAAAGCCTCGATGGCGTCGGACGCAACAGACGGTCACCGGAACTCGCAATCATGACCGGATCGAGCACGATGTTTTGCACGCGATGACGTTCGAGCCCCGCGGCCACGGCTTCTATCGCCGGCGCATTCGACAGCATGCCGATCTTTACGGCGCCGACCTTGAGATCGGAAAACACGGCGTCGATCTGCGCGGCGATGAATTCGGCCGGCACGTCGTGAATGGCAGTGACGCCTTTGGTGTTCTGCGCGGTCAGCGCGGTGATCACCGAAGCGCCATAGACGCCGAGCGCGGAGAAGGTCTTGAGGTCAGCCTGGATGCCCGCGCCCCCGCTCGAGTCCGAGCCCGCGATGGTGACGGCGATCGGCGTCATTTTCTGCCCTTCAAGGCACGATCGACCACGCCGCGCAATTCGCGCGCGGCGGCGGTCGGATCGGGCGCGAGCGACAGCGCCGAGATCACGGCGACACCGTCGGCGCCGGCGGCGATAACAGCGGCGGCGTTCGAGGCGTCGATCCCCGCGATGCCGCACATCGGAAATTTTGGAGCGCGGGCGCGAAACACGGCAACGATGCGCGCGAGGCCTTCGACGCCGATGGGTTTGCTCTTCTGCTGCTTCGACAGCGTGGAGTAGACACCGCCGATGCCGACGTAGTTCAACAGATCGATCGGCGCGGCCTGCGCCTGCTCAACGGTCTTGATCGACAGCCCGATGATCGCACGCGGCCCGAGCAGACGCCGCGCATCCTCGACCGCCATGTCCTCCTGCCCGACATGGACGCCATCGGCGCCGGCGGCGAGCGCGACATCGACGCGGTCATTGATCACGAGCGGCACCGAAAACGGCGCGAGCGCAGCCTTGATGGCGCGCGCCTCCTCGACCAGGTGGCGTGTCTCGCCGAGCTTGTCGCGGAGTTGAATGAGTGTCGCGCCGCCCTCCGCGACGCGGCCCGCGAGATCGGCGAGCGATTGCCCGGCGGCGCGTTCCGGATCGACGATGGCGTTGAGGCGGAGATCGACGGTCATGACGATACCTTTGCGCGCGCGCGCAGCGTCGCGCGTTCGAGACCATAAAGTGCATCGATGATCGCACTGGCGAAACTGCCCGGACCCTGCGCGCGCTCGGCCGCGACTTCGCCCGCGACGCCGAACGCGATCAGCGCCGTGACGGTTGCAAGCCACGGATCGGTCTCGACCGCACAAAAGGCTCCGACCAGCGCCGAGCCGGCGCAGCCCATTGCGGTGACGCGTTGCATCAGCGCATGGCCGTTCGATATCACCGCGCGGCGCGTCCCGTCGGTGACGAGATCGGCCTCACCGGTGAGGCCCGACCACGGTCGAATGGCTGCGGGCGAAGCGCATCACGGCATCGTCACTGCCGTCTGCGCCGGAAAGCGCCGCAAACTCGGCCCGGTTGAGACGCACGACACTCGGGCCGCGGCGCGACAACTCCCTGGCAAAATCGGCGCGCGCAGGCGAGCGCTCGATGAACACCGGATCGAGCACCCATGGCGCGCGACGCTCGGAAAATTCGCCCACGGCGATATCGACGGCGGTGCGCCGCTCGGCGTCGAAGGTGCCAAGATTGACCAGCAGCGCATCGGCGCCGGCGGCGAAATTCCTGATCTCGTTGCTGGCGATCGTCATCGACGGCACGGCGCCGGCCGCGAGCAGCATGTTCGCCGTATACGCCTGCGCCACGGTGTTGGTGATGCAATGCACGCGCGGCGAACGCTGGCGAACGCGATCGAGCACATCGGCAGCAAGGTCGGGAAGCTCGATCGGGGCGTGCATCTCAGCTCCCTCCGCCGGCATGACCCGGATCAGGTTCGATGGGTTGGCTTGCGCCTCTCAGTCCGGCAGCCGATCCGCCGGACACCCCACGAGATTGCACGCGATTTCTAGCGCCCGGGGCGGCCGGATTCAAGGCCCGTCCGCGGCGGCACTTGCACGGCGTGCGCCGGCCGCTCTATCGTTTTCATCATCGCGCAAAGGCCGCGCCGCCGTGATGGCATTGCTCCTTCGCCTCGCCGCTCTCGTCCTGTGCGCAGCGATTGCAGTCGCGCCAGCTTATGCCCACAGCGGCAGCGTGACCGGCGGCTTCGCCGGCGGTTTTGCGCACCCGCTGTTCGGCCCCGATCATATTGTCGCGATGGTCGCCGTCGGGCTATGGGGCGCGTTCCTCGGCGCGCCGGCGATCTGGCTGCTGCCGATCACCTTTCCACTGGTGATGGCGTTCGGCGGCGTGCTCGGCATCATCGGCGTGCCGATTCCAGGGGTCGAGATCGGCATTGCGGCCTCGGCCATCGTGCTCGGCCTCATGGTCGCGCTGGCCGCGCGGCCGCCGTTGTGGGTCGCGGCAGCGCTGGTCGGCGCATTCGCGATCTTTCACGGCCATGCCCATGGCGCCGAATTGCCGGCGGCCGCCGATGCCGTCGCATTTTCGCTCGGCTTCGTGATCGCGACCGGAATGCTGCATCTGTGCGGCATCGCCTTCGGCCTGCTTGCGCGCTGGCCGGCCGGCCGGATCGCGGTGCGCACCGCAGGCGCCGCAATCGCGCTCGCAGGCGTCGCCTTCCTGAGCGGCGTCGCATGAGCGCGCTGCTTGGAGGCCTGCTGCATCCGTTGCTGGTGCCGACGCACGTGATCACGCTGGTCGGGCTCGGATTGTTGGCCTGCCAGCAGGTCGCGCGCGTTCGCCGGGCAATGGTGGTGACTTTTGCAGCCGGGCTGCTCGCCGGTCTTGTCGCAGTCGTCATGGCATTCGCGGTCGAGGATGCCGATGTGGTTGCTTTGCTCTGCGCGGCGACAGCCGGTCTGCTCGCAGCCTTTGCCCGGCCGGCGCCGTTGCTGCTCGCCGCGCCGCTTGCCGCGGTCGCGGGAGTGGCGATCGAGCTCGACTCGGTACCGGAGGAGATTTCGATGCGGGCCACGGTCCTGGCGCTCGCTGGAACCATGATAACGGCTACCGTGACCCTCATCCTCGTCGCCGCGATCACCGCCGATCGCACGCGCGACTGGCAGCGCATCGGCATCCGCATCCTTGGCTCCTGGATCGCGGCCAGCGCCATCCTGGTGCTGGCGCTGCGGCTCACGCAATGATCAACTTGCCAGCGCACGGCGATTTTGCTGGATTGCGAGCAGCGCGTTCACGCGCGTGTTCCGGAGGTGCGCATGGTCCCCTTCTTCGTGCAGATCAAATGTCAGCTCGGCAAATCCTACGAAGTCGCCAACAAGCTGGCCGACGCCGAGATCGCCTCCGAAATTTATTCGACGGCCGGCGATTTCGACCTGCTGGTCAAGTTCTACGTCGACCCGGCGACCGACATCGGCCATTTCGTCAACGAAAAGGTGCAGACGCTTCCCGGCATCCAGGACACCCGCACCATCATCACCTTCAAGGTATTCTGAAAATCCACCAGAGGATCTGAGCTCCGCGGGAACGCGCCGCTCGCTCGCGTGACAACGCGCAAATCATTCCGGTGCAGGGAACTTTTCAGGCGGTGCGCATTTGATGTGCGGGAATTTATTATGGCCTCGGGCAAGAGGCCTTTGACAGGAGGCACCCGTGGCCTTCCTTTGGCGTCTGTTTTTTGTCGTTACATTGTTCTGTATTCCACTCGGCGCGACAGCTCAGGAAAATGGAAGCGCAGCGCAGCAGCCCGACGCAAATGGGGCGAAGACCGGCGTCGGCATCGTCTGCAACACGCCGCAGCAGATCGAACGGTATCTCAACCTGCACATCGCCGGCGCCGAGCCCTCGGCTGCGCTCGCGACGGTGAACGCCGAGGCCCAAAACTCGACCGCCTGCGGAATCGTCGATAGCGCCTTCGTCGAGACCAGGGAGATCAGCAAGGTCTCGATTTCGAGCGGCTTCCTGCGGCTGGTGCAAATCACGGTGCTTGCGACACACAACACCCTGGGCTGGCATCGCGTGCCGCCGACAGTCCAGTACACCGCGCTGTTCGTCAAAGCCCAGGAAGTCTGACGGCGACGCGCGGCGTCACGTCCCGGTCGGTGAGCCCTCGGCCGCATGCGGGCGCAATCCAAGCTGACGCTCGCGCCAGATCACGAAAAGTCCGGCAGCAACAATGATAGCCGAGCCGGTAAATATCGTTGCAGTCGGAATCTCGTCGAAGAAGAAATAGCCCAGGACCAGCGCCCAGATCATCGACGTATAGTCGAACGGCGCGACCACCGAAGCCGAGGCATAGCGGTAGCTTTCGGTGACCAGAATGTGGGCGATGCCGCCCAGCAATCCGGCCGTGATCAAGGCGGACAGTTCCACCCATGTCGGCGTCAGCCACGCGAACGGCAATGTGACCAGACCTGCCAGCGCACAGATCAGCGAAAAATAGAACACGATAGACGCCGTCTTCTCACTCTGCGTCAGCCGGCGCGTCTGGATCATGGTGCCCGCATTGCAGAATGAACCTGCGATGCCGTAGGCCGCACCGGCGGCGCTCGCCGTGGTGGCAATGGTTGCGGACAATTCCTCGGCGCTCAGATGCGGCGCCAATACCACCAGCACGCCGATGAAGCCGATCGTGACCGCCGACCAGCGGTAGATGCGAACGCGCTCCTTGAGGATCAGCGCCGCCAGCGCGACGCTGATCAGCGGCGAGGTGAACGAGATGGCGTTCGCTTCGACCAGCGGCAGCCGCGCCAGCGCGCCGAAATTGCAGAACATGCCGACGATGCTGAGCGCGCCGCGTCCGGCCTGCCCGAGCGGCCGTTCGGTGCGCACCGCGGACGCGAGCTCGCCGCGCCAGGCATAGACCACCACGACCGGCAGGATCGCAAATGCCGAGCGGAAGAACACCACTTCGCCGAGCGGATAGCGCACGCCGAGCCAGCGCACGATCGCCGACATGAAGGCGAAGAACACCGCCGCAATAAGCTTGAGCGCGATGCCCTTGCCGGTATTCATGCGGGTGCGCGCGCGGCGATCGCAGGTCGGCTGCTACTTCTTTTTCTTCGCCGGGCGCGGCGGGCCGTCGACCGGCGGCAGCGACAGGATATAGGTCGCCATCGCGGAACGGTCCTGCTTGCTGAGGAGCCCGGTGTTGCGCACGACGTCGGCCATCTGTGAGCCGACGTAGTCGCCATCCGGCGTCGAGCCGTCGGCGAGCAGCGCTTCGAGGTCGGCTTTGCTCCACGGCTTGCCGTCATCGGGGCCATGGGCGAGGCCCTTCTGGGTGATGTTGGGCACCCAGTCCTTGTCAGGCTCGGGATTGGGCCCGCCGGCAAAGCGCTGGCTCGAAATGATGGCCATCATGAAATTACGTGGGCTGTGGCATTCGGCGCAGTGGCCCGGGCCGTTCACCAGATAGGCCCCGCGATTCCATTCCGCGCTCTTCGAGGGATCGGGCTCGAACCGCTTGCCGTCGAGGTACAGGAATTTCCAGCCGCCGAGCGTGCGGCGGATGCTGAAGGGAAACATCATGGCGTGCGCGCGTGCCTTGCCGGCGACCGGCGGCAGCGTCTTGATGTAGGCGAACAGGTCGCGGACGTCCTCGAGCTTCATGCGCTGATACGACGTGTATGGCAGTGCGGGATAATAGTGCGCGCCTCGCGGCGAGGTGCCGTCCCACAATGCGGTGACGAAATTGGCTTCGGTCCAGTTGCCGATGCCGTCGGTCGGATGCGGCGAAATGTTGGGCGTGTAGAGCGTTCCAAATGGCGTCGTCAGCGCCAGGCCGCCGGGCAGACGGGTGCGATCGACCTTGTCGCGGTCGCCTTCCGGACTGGCATGGCAGGACGCACAATCGCCGGCGTCGAACATCGTCTTGCCGTTCTCGACATTCGGCTTGTAAGGCCCCAGCGCCGAGGCCGGCACCGACGCCGGAATCGTGACGATCCAGAAAACGGCAAGTCCGACGACCGCGGCGGCGGCGGCGATGAGCGCGAGCTTGCGCAACGTCCACGGCCGTCTCCAGGCCGGCAGTGCGTTGCGCCATTCGTTGAGCTCCTTGCCCCAGTCCATCGATTGCCTCCTGCCGCCTTCCGCCCGTTCGCGGGCCTTGCTGATCCTAGGCTTTGCCCCGACGCCAGAAAAGACAAAGGGCGGCACGTCCCGCAGGACGGCCGCCCTCGCCTATTGCTGCAAAATTCGTTCAGTCCAGCTTGGTCCGGAAGGTCTCATGGCAACCGCTGCAGTTCTTGCCGACGGCCTGGAAGCTCGCCTTGAAGGTGTCGGCATCCTTGGTGTTGGCCTCGGCAGCTTTCACGTCGGTCCCGAACTTGGCGATGATCGCCTTGAAGTCATCCGGCTTCTGACCAGATCGCCGGTGCCGCGTGGGTATTGCTGCCGGTCTTGGAGCAGTCGGGAAACAGCGTCGGCAGCTTGTCCGCCTTGTCCTGGAAAGCGCCGAAGATCTGGTTCGCCTTGGCCATGTCGAACGGCGTGTCGCCGCGGATCATGGAGGCGCCGAGCTTCGCCATGTCGCCGCTGCGCTTCATCAGCGCCTGACGGTTCTTGATGGTGTCGTCACAGCTCTGCGCGGCAGCAGCGCTCGCCCCGAGCGCGACAACCAAGACGGCAAGCAGGATACGCTTCATCTGTCGAATCTCCTTCGATGGGTGGGGAACTCGAACTCCCACCTAGCATACACGCTTGCCGGCGCTTGGCCTACGCCATTCCCGAACTTCTTTCGTCAGCTCTTCTTGGCGCGGTAAGTCTCGTGACAGCCACCGCAATTTTTTGTGACGGCGGGAAAACTGGCCTTGAAGGTATCCAAGTCCTTGGTTGCCGCCGACGCGGCCGCGGCGTCATCGCCGAGCTTCTTGAAGCGCGCCTTGACGTCGTCCATGTGGTCCCAGACCGCGGGCAACGCCGCGGTTTCGCCGCCGGTCTTGGACGTGTCGGGGAACAATTCCGGCATCTTCTTGGCTGAGTCCTGATAGGCCGCGAAGGCTGCCTGCGCCTTGGCCAGATCGAACGGGGCCTCGCCCTTCATCATGGCGGCGGCGGCCTTGGTAGTGTCACCGTTGGTTTTCATCAGCGCCTTGCGGGCTGCGATCGGATCGGTCTGGGCGACGACAGCGGTGACACCGAGTGCGACGACGGCGGTGGCGAGAACAAAGCGTATCATTATGGATTTCCCCTGTTGTGCCGGGGCGAACGCCCCATCTCGTGACAGCCGGGCCGACGACCTTGCGTGACCCGCCAACGTGGCCAACACCGCCGTAACGGCCTTATTCCGGCAGGGAAAATCCATGGCTGCGGAACCGCGTCTTCACGAAAACGTGAACACACATGGGTGCGCTCTACAGCGTGTGCAGGCGCCGGCCTTGCTCGATCGCGGACCACAGCCGTTCCGGGCTCGCCGGCATATCGACGTGGCGGATGCGGTAGGCGTGCCAAAGCGCATCGGCGATGGCGTTCATCACGGCGGGGCAAGAGCCGATGGCGCCGGCCTCGCCCGCCCCTTTGACGCCGAGCGGATTATGGGGGCAGGGCACGTTGCGGGTCTCGAAGGCGATGGCCGGCAAATCGGCGGCGCGCGGCAGCGCATAATCCAGCAGGCTTGCGGTCACCAGCTGGCCCGACTGCGCATCGTAGACGGTGCGCTCCATCAGCGCCTGGCCGATACCCTGCGCGGCGCCGCCGTGGACCTGACCGGCGAGCAGCAGCGGATTGAGCGTCGCGCCGAAGTCATCGACCACGACGTAGTTGACGAGATGCGTCTCGCCGGTCGCGGGGTCGATCTCGACCTCGGCGATATGAGTGCCGTTCGGAAAGGTTGCCTGCGGCGGCGTGAAGGCGTCGGACGTCGTCAGCCGCGCGGCGGCATCGGGGCGCTGCGCGAGATCGGCAAATGCGATCGCGCGATCGGTGCCGGCGACGCGCACCATGCCGGATGCGACTTCGAGATCGGCCGGGCTCGCCTCCAGCGCGTCGCCGGCCAGCGCTTTCAGATTCTCGACAAGCTTCTGCACGGCGCCGTCGAGCGAGGCGCCGCCGCACGGGATCGAGCTTGAACCGCCGGTTCCAACGCCGCTGTCGATGCGGTCGGTGTCGCCCTGAATCATCGTGACGCGTTCGGGCGGCACACCGAGACGTTCGGCGACGAGTTGCGCATAGGCGGTTGCATGGCCCTGCCCGGTCGACTGCGAGCCGATCAGCACTGTCACCGAGCCGTCACGTTCGAGCCGCACCGTTGCTGTCTCCGGCCCGTTATTGCCGCAGGCCTCGATGTAGGTCGCAAGTCCGATGCCGCGCAGACGGCCCGCCTTCTTCGATTGCGCGCGCCGGTGCCTGAAGCCCTCCCAGCCGGCAAGCTCCTGGGCACGCGCCATGTGGCCGGCGAAATCGCCGGTGTCGTAATTTTTCCCCATCGTGGTGACGTAAGGCATCGCGTTGCGCTTGATGAAGTTGCGCCGCCGCAGCGTGTCCGGCGCGATGTCGATTTCGCGCGCGGCGACATCGACGAGGCGCTCGATCACATAGGCCGCTTCGGGCCGTCCGGCGCCGCGATAGGCATCGACCGGCACGGTGTTGGTATAGGCGCCGCGCACGCGCACGTGGCAGGCAGGAATGTCGTAAACGCCGGGCGACATGCCGGCGCCGATAAAGGGAATGAACGGCGCGAACATCGACAGATATGCGCCCATGTCGGCGATGAGATCGACATCGAGCGCGAGGAAACGGTGCTTGTCGTCGAGCGCGAGCTTTGCCGTCGTGACGTTATCGCGGCCCTGGGTATCGCCGAGGAAATGGTCGGAACGGTCGGCAATCCAGGTGACCGTCTGGCGCAACTGCCGTGCGGCGAAGGCCGCGAGCGCATATTCGCGATAGGCAAACAGTTTTGTGCCGAAGCCGCCGCCGACATCGGGCGTCACGACGCGGAGCTTGTCCGCCGGCATATGCAGGATATCGCACAGCGCGTCGCGCACGATGTGCGATCCCTGACTCGACAATGTCAGCGTTATTCGGTCGCGTGTCGCGTCGTATTCGGCGGTGACGCCGCGCGTATCGAGATAATTGGCGACCAGGCGCTGGTTGACGATTGTGAGCGAAACGACACGCGTCGCCTGCGCGAATGCACGCCCGGTTGCCGCCTTGTCGCCGAGCGTGACTTCGAAAGCCAGATTGCCGCTTTGCTGCGGCCACACCTGCGGCGCCCCCGGCGCAAGCGCCTGCGCCGCTCCGACCGCGTGCGGCAAGGTTTCCCAGGTGATGGCGAGAGCCTCGGCTGCGTCCCTCGCTTGTTCGAGCGTCGCCGCGACGATGAAAGCAATCGCGTCGCCGACATGGCGCGCCTCATCGTTCGCCAAAACCGGATAGGGCGGCACCACGAGCTTCGTGTCCGGAAGCTCGACCGAACACGGCAGCAGCCCGAGTTTTTCCGTATCGGCGCCGGTCAGCACCAGACGCACGCCCGGCATGGCAAGCGCCTTGTCGACATTTGCGATGCGAAAGCGCGCATGCGCGTGCGGCGATCGCACCACCACGGCATGAAGCGTGCCCGCCGGCGCGAGATCGGCGACATAGCGCCCGCCGCCGCGCAGCAGCGGATCGTCCTCCTTGCGCGTTACCGCCTGACCGACACCGAATTTCATCTCATAAGCTCCGCCGCTTGTCGCTGCTCCCTCTCCCGCGTGCGGGGAGAGGGTTGGGGTGAGGGGGCCTGTCGCGAGGCTCGGAAAGTCGCGTAGACGGCCTCCCTCACCCCCGCCTTCGCCCGCCGACCTCTCCCCGCACGCGGGAGAGGTAAGAAAGGCAACGCTCCGCCGCCCGTATTGTTTGCGGCGCCGGGTACGCCGTCGTCGTTTTCTCCGCCTCGTAAATAAAGTGAGGGGAGTGGAGCGCCGGAAGGCGCACCAGATATTCCGCGCGTGTGAGGCGCGGTGCGCGCCTTGCGATCGGCGCGCTCGCCTCTCGGCGCTCCACTGGCGGCGATTTTGGGCCTCGGGACCGTGCTTCCGGGACCGGACGGGAGCGTCTGCCCCCTGATCCCCCAGGCTTTCGCCCGGGTTCATCCGGTCCTCGTCCAGCCCTTACGGGCAGCCCCACGTATTTGGGACGGACGGTGACCCAAGGCCTCCCGGAGATGTGCGTGCGAAGCACACCCGCAGGCGCCGCACCAGACCCGCGGCTCGCGCCGCATGGCCATCGGGGGAGGTTGGCGGGCCTGATCAGCAGCCCGAGGGCCGCATCTCCGGCCCCAACCTCACCCCGATCCGCTCCACCTCAAGACGCCCATGAAGCGCCCCTCGTTGAGCGGGGTGATGCGGATATATTCCTAGTGCACGGAGATTGTCAAGCCGCTTATCGCCCACGTCATGCCCGGCCATGACGGACGGTGGCCAAGGTCGGCCGCCTTTGCCATAACGCCAGCGGACTGTCCGGATGCACACACCCATCACGCCCTCGATCGAAACCCGCGACTCCTGGATCGTTGCCACCGTCGCCCTGCTGGCGATCATGATGTCGTTCGGTGGCGGCTGGCTGACCGCGGTCGCCCTGAAGGATATCGCCGCCGAGCTCGACGGCAGGCGGTCCATCCCGGCGCTGGCGAGCGCGCTGGTGTGGCTCGGCTCCGGCGTCGGCGGAATCCTGATGAGTTATCTGGCGGAGCGGTTCGGCGCGCGCTGGACGGTGATCTGCGGCTCATCGATGATCGCGATCGGCCTTGTCGATCTCCACGCTTGGGCCGACATGGCCGCTGCTGATCGGGCACGGGCTGTTCATCGGCCTGCTGGGGCTCGGCGGCATCAACGCACCGATGTACATCTATGTCAGCCGCTGGTTCGATCGCCGCCGCGGCTCGGCGCTGGCGCTGATCTCGAGTGGAAGCTATCTCGCCGGCACGGTGTGGCCGCTCGTCTTCGCGGCAGCGATATCGCGCGTGGGCTGGCGCGAGACGATGCTGCTCTACGCGGTATTCGAGGTCGCCGTCGTGGTGCCGTTCGCCGTCATCTATTTGCGGACACCGCCCGAGATGGCGTTGCCGGCGGCGGCCGCTGCGCCGGATGCGAAGGCGCGCGTACTCGGCTGGCCGTCCAATGTCGTGTTCGGGCTGATGTGCATGGCGATTGCGTTGTGCTGCGTACCGATGGCGATGCCGCAAGGGCACCTGATCGCGTTCTGCAACGATCTCGGCATCAGCATGACGCTGAGCACCGCCATGCTGTCGACATTGCTCGCCAGCGCGTTCGTCAGCCGCCAGATCTGGGGCTATGTCGCGGATCGCCTCGGCGGCCTCGCCACCGTGCTGATCGGCTCGGCGTGCCAGTGTTCAGCCATGATTGCGTTCCTGTTCACGCAGAACGAGGTCGGGCTGTTCACGGTTTCCGCTGCATTCGGGCTGGGGTTCAGCGGCATCATTCCGGCCTACGTGCTGGCGTCGCGCGAGCTGTTTGCGGCTTCGGAAGCGTTCTGGCGCATCCCGACATTGCTGCTGTCGAGCGCGGTGGGCATGGCGAGCGGCGGGTGGCTCGCCGGCGCGCTCTACGATCACTACGGCTTCTACGCGCCGGCTTTCGCCTCCGGCGCGGGCGCCAATCTCGTCAATCTGGTGATCATCGGCGCGCTGGTGCTGCAGCAGACGAGGAGCCGCGGCATCGGCGGCAACGCCGTCGCGCTGGGCTGACCGCGTGCCGCATGACGCGGAATGCATCACTCCGCCGGATGCTGAACTGGCGCGGCAGCAGGCTGTGCGCCTTTCTCGCCAAGCGAGGCGATCCAGCGCGCGACGATGTAGAACACCGGCGTGAAGATGAGCCCGAACGCCGTCACGCCGATCATGCCGAAGAACACCGGCGTGCCGAGCGTCTGGCGCAGCTCGGCGCCGGCGCCGATCGCCCAGACCAGCGGCGAGACGCCGAGAATGAAGGCGAACGACGTCATCAGGATCGGCCGCAGCCGCAGCCGCGTCGCCTCGACCGCCGCGTCCCAGCGGCTGCGGCCCTGCTCCTCGAGCTGGTGCGCAAATTCGACGATGAGAATGGCGTTCTTCGCCGCAAGCCCGATCAGCACGACGAAACCGACCTGGGTGAGAATATTGTTGTCCTGCCCGCGCAGGATGACGCCGGTGATCGCGGCGACGAGGCACATCGGCACGATCAGGATCACCGCGATCGGCAGCGTCAGGCTTTCGTACTGCGCCGCCAGCACCAGGAATACGAACACCACCGCGAGCACGAAGGCGAACATCGCGGTGTTGCCGGCGCGCAGCTGCTGGAACGCCAGCGTCGTCCACTCGGTCGCAAAGCCGTCGGGCAGCGTCTCGGCGGCGAGCTTCTCCATGATCTTGATCGCCTGGCCTTGCGAAACGCCGGGCGCGGCGGCGCCATCGAGCTCGGCGGCGGGATAGAGATTGTAGCGCGGCACGCGGTAGGGGCCGGATATGTTGCGCACGGTGGTGAAGGAGCCGAGCGGCACCATGTCGCCGCTCGAATTGCGCACGCGCAGCTTGAGCGCGTCGTTGATGTTCTGGCGCTGCTTGTCCTGTGCCTGCGCGGTGACGCGGAAGGTGCGGCCGAACAGGTTGAAGTCATTGACGTAGGACGAGCCGAGCTCGATCTGCAGCGTGCTGAAGACATCCTGCACGTTGACGCCGAGCAGCTGCGCCTTGGCGCGATCGATGTCGAGATAGACCTGCGGCGTCGAGGTCTCGAACAGCGAGAACACCTGCGACAGGCCGGGCGTCTGCGCGGCGCGCGCCATCATCGCTGCGGTCGCGGTCTGCAGCGCCTGCGAGCCGCGGCCGGCGCGATCCTCGACCATCATGCGGAAGCCGCCGGCATTGCCGATGCCGATCACCGGCGGCGGCAGCACCGCGATGATGAAGGCATCCTGGACGGCGGAGAGGCGGCGGAACAGCTCGCCCTGGATGGCGAGCGCGGATTGGCGCGGGTCTTTGGAGCGCTTCGCGAAATCGTCGAGCACCAGGAACAGCGCCCCGGAATTCGGCGCGTTGGTGAACGTCGCGCCGGAAAAGCCGACGATATTCACGGCATGCACGACGCCCGGAACGCCGAGCGCGATCTTGAGCGCGCGCATCTGCACCTCGTCGGTGCGCGACAGCGAGGCGCCGGGCGGAAGCTGCACGACGACAATAATGTAACCGCGATCGACCTGCGGGATGAATCCGATCGGCGTCTTGCGGAATTCGTTGAGGCCGAATCCGAGCACGACCGCATAGACGACGAGCATGAGGGCCGCGCGACGCACCACGCGTGAAGCGAGCCAGCCGACGCCACGGCCCAGGCGGTCAAAGCCCCAGTTGAAGCCGCGGAAGAAACCGCGAATGGGCCGCTCCCACCAGCGGTCACGATGGGCCGGGTCGTGCGGCTTGAGCAGCAGCGCGCACATCGCCGGAGACAGCGTCAGCGAAATGATCAGCGAGATGATGGTCGCGCCCGCGATGGTCAGCGCGAACTGCCGATAAAATTGTCCCGATATGCCGGTAATGAAGGCGGAGGGGATGAACACGGCGCACAGCACCAGCGCGATCGCGACCAGCGCCGAGCCGACCTCGTCCATGCTCTTGATCGCCGCCTCGCGCGGAGCAAGACCGGAGGCAATGCTGCGTTCGACGTTCTCCACCACGACGATGGCGTCGTCCACCACGATGCCGATCGCGAGCACCAGCCCGAACAGCGACAGATTGTTGATGGTGAATCCGAACGCCGCCATGAAGAAGAACGTGCCGACGAGCGACACCGGAATGGCGACAAGCGGAATGACGGCGGCGCGCCAGGTCTGCAGGAACAGGATCACAACCAGGATGACCAGCACGATCGCCTCGCCGATGGTCTCGACCACGGCGTCGACCGATTGCTGGATGAATTGCGTCGGGTTGTAGACGATGTCGTATTTGATGCCGGGCGGGAAACGCTTCGACAATTCCGCCATCAGATCGATGACGCCTGTCGCGGTCGCGAGCGCGTTCGAGCCGGGCCGCTGGAAGATGGCGAGCGCCACCGCCGGGTCGCTGTCGAGATAGGAGTTCGAGGAATAGTCGAGCGCGGCGAGCTCGATCTTGGCCACGTCCTTGAGCCGCACGATCGCGCCCGGCGTCTGCTTCACCACGATGTCGGCGAACTCGTTGGGATTGGCGAGACGCCCGAGCGTCTGCACCGCGATCTGAAAGGAGCCCGGACGCGAGACCGGCGGCTGGTTGAGCACGCCGGAGGCGACCTGGAGGTTCTGCGCCTGCAAGGCGGCCGTGATGTCGGTCGCGGTGAGGCCGAGCGACTGCAGGCGATCCGGATCGAGCCAGATGCGCATCGAGTAGTCGCGGCTGCCGAACACGGTGACCGAGCCGACGCCGTCGACGCGCGTCACCGCGTCGGTGACTTCGAGCGTGGCGTAATTGGAGACGAACAGCGGGTCGCGCGACTTGTCGGGCGAATAAAGATGCACGACCATCATCAGGTCGGGCGAGCTCTTGTTGACGGTCACGCCGATGTTGCGGACGTCGGCCGGCAGGCGCGGCTGCGCGATCGCCACGCGGTTCTGCACCTGCACCTGCGCGATATCGAGATTGGTGCCGAGATCGAACGTCACCGCGATCGAGAAGCGCCCGTCCGCCGTCGAATTCGACGACAGGTAGAGCATGTTCTCGACGCCGTTGATCTGCTGCTCGATCGGCGCGACGACGGTGGAGGCGACGACATCGGCGCTGGCGCCCGGATATTGCCCGGTGACATTGATGACCGGCGGGGCGATTTCCGGATACTGCGCGACCGGCAGCCGCGAAAACGACACGCCGCCGAGGATCACGAAAACGATCGCGACCACGGCGGCAAAGATCGGCCGGTCGATGAAGAAATGCGAAATACGCATCGCGTGGTCTCAGTCGGCCTTGGCTTGGCCAGCGGCATTGGCTTGGCCGTCGGGCTTGGGCGCAGGCTCGGGAGCACCCTGCTCTTTTGCCGTCACCTTCTGGCCGGCGTGAGCGCGCATCAGGCCGTTGACGATGACGCGGTCGTCGGCACTGACGCCGTCCTTGATCACGCGCAGGCCGTCATCGATCTGGCCGAGCGTCACGTATTTCTGCCGCACGATGCCCTCGCCGTCGACGACGAGAACGTACTTGCGCGCCTGCTCGGAGCCGATGGCGTCGTCCGTGACCAGAAGTGCTGCGTATGGCGGCGAGCCGGGCACGCGGATGCGGCCGAACATGCCGGGCGTAAATATTCCGTCGGAGTTCCGGAAAATCGCACGGCCGCGGATCGTGCCCGACGAGCGATCGATGACATTGTCGACGAAATCCATCTTGCCGTTGTGCACGAAGTCATTTTCGTCGAGCAATTTGAGCGCGACCGCAACTCCTCCGTCGCGGCTCGCAACGTCCGTGCTGGAGGAAGCAAAACGCTCATAGCGCAGATACGAGGCTTCATCGAAGGTGAACTCGAAGCGAATCGGATCGACCGAGACGACGGTCGCCAGCAGCGTCGTATTGCCGCCGGCGCCGCCCGTCACCAGATTGCCGACCGAGACGCGGCGGTCGCCGATGCGGCCGTCGATCGGCGCACGCAGCTCGGTGTATTCGTTGAAGTCGAGCTCGGCCGAATGCACCATCGCCTCCTGCGAGGCGACGGACGCTTCGGCGACGCGCTTGGCCTGTGTGCGCTGGTCAAAGGTCTGCTCGGTGATGGTCTTGTTGGTGCGCAACTCCTGGCCACGGGCGAGATCGGCCTCGGTGAAGGCGAGATTGGCGCGCGACTGCGCCAGATTGGCGCGCATCTGATCGAGCACGATCTGGAATGGCCGGCGATCGATGGTGAACAGCAGGTCGCCCTTCTTCACCATCTGGCCGTCGGTGAAATGGATGGCCGAGAGGTAGCCCGATAGCCGCCCGCGCACTTCGACCGAGTCGACGGCGACGAAACGGCCGACATATTCGTCCTGATCGACCACGGTACGCTGCACCGGCTTCGCCACCGTCACCGTCGGGGCGCGGCGGGGCGCCTGCCTTCTGCTGCTGGCCACCTTGGCCGCAGCCGGCAAGCGCGAGCGCGAGCGCAGTCAAAGGGGCGGCAAGACGCGCCGCAAGGGGGCTCGGCATAAAAGCTCCGTCAACACGTTTCGGCGCGTCCGGCACCATATGGGATCGGTCCTGTCAATCGCCAGTCAAGAAAGCCTGAATGCCCGGCCATTCCGGGCGAACCACCGTCTTCCCAACAAACGGCCGGCTCCCCATATCTGCGACTTAATCGCAACTTCACCCCTCCCCGGTCCCAACCGGGCCAACGTGCGGTATTCGCATGACAATTCTCCCACTGAGCAGCGCGCTCCGGCGCGAACCTCAAGCTGAAAGCCCTGATCTGCGGGCAATTCCGCCCGAGGACCAGGACGTCCTCGACGCCTATTCGCGCGCCGTCATCGATGTCGTCGACCGGGTCGGCCCGGCCGTCGTCGGCCTTGCGGTGCGCAACGAACGCGCGCCGCAACACGCCGGCTCCGGTTCGGGCGTCGTCGTCGCCCCGGACGGACTCATCCTGACCAACAGCCACGTCGCCAGCGGCGCCTCGCGCATCGAGGTGACGACCGCGGACGGCCAACGGCTGACCGCACGCGTCGTCGGCGACGATCCCGATACCGATCTCGCGCTGGTGCGCATCGACGCACCGGTGACTCTGCCGGCCGCTGCGCTGGGCGATTCCAAACGCCTGAAACGTGGCCAACTCGTGATCGCGATCGGCAACCCGCTCGGATTCGAATCGACGGTGACGACGGGCGTGGTGTCGGCGCTCGGCCGCTCGCTGCGCGCGCGCACCGGCCGCCTGATCGACGATCTGATCCAGACCGACGCGGCGCTCAATCCCGGCAATTCCGGCGGGCCGCTGGTGTCGTCGCGCGGCGAGGTCGTCGGCGTCAACACGGCCGTCATCATGGGGGCGCAGGGCATTTGTTTCGCCGTTGCGGCCAACACCGCAAGTTTCGTGCTCGGCGAACTGGTGCGCCACGGCCGCGTGCGGCGCGCCTTCGTCGGCATCGCCGCGCAGCAGACCGCGATCCCGCGCCGGCTCCAGCATGCGGCATCGCTGCGGCAGGACAGCGCGGTCATGGTCAGCTCGGTCGAGCCGGGCAGCGCGGCCGAACGCGCGGGCGTGAAGGCCGGCGATATCCTGCTGGCTATCGACGGCCAGACCATCACCGGCGCCGACGATCTCATCCGCGCGCTGACCGGCGAGAAGATCGACCGCAGCGCCGCGCTCGACGTGCTGCGCGGAACGGAGCGGCTGACGGTGTCGCTCACGCCGGAGGAGCGCAAGCGCCGCGCTCCTCAGGCGCGCCCCACGCCTGAATAAATGAATTCCGCCTTGGCCATGTCCTCGGGCCGATAGACATTGCGCAGGTCGACGATCACCGGCCGCGCCATCACACGCTTGAGCCTTCCGAAGTCGAGGGCGCGGAACTGCTCCCATTCGGTCGCGATCACGACGGCATCGGCGCCTTCGGCGGCGGCGTAGACGCTGTCGCAATAGGCGATGGCCGGCAGCATCGGCTTCGCCTGCTCCATGCCGGCAGGATCGTAGGCGCGCACCGTGGCGCCGAGGTCGCGCAGCGCGGTGATCAGCGGGATCGCCGGCGAATTCGCGGGTGTCATCGGTGTTGGGCTTGAAGGTGAGGCCGAGCACCGCGATGGTCTTGCCGCGCACCGAGCCGTCGAGCGCGGCGACGACCTTGCGCGCCATGGCGCGCTTGCGCTGGTCGTTCACCGCCGACACCGCTTCGACGATGCGCAAGGCGACGCCGTGGTCCTGCGCGGTCTTGAGCAGGGCCGTGGTGTCCTTGGGAAAGCACGATCCGCCAAAGCCCGGACCGGGATGCAGGAATTTTCCGCCGATGCGGTTGTCGAGGCCCATGCCGCGCGCAACTTGCTGGACGTCGGCGCCGACCTGCTCGCAGAGGTCCGCGATCTCGTTGATGAACGTGATCTTGGTGGCGAGGAAGGCGTTGGCGGCGTACTTGATCAATTCCGCGGTGCGGCGGTCGACATAGAGGATCGGCGCGGCGTTGAGATAGAGCGGCCGATAGATGTCGGCGAGCACCTCGCGCGCGCGCTCGTCATCGCTGCCGACCACGATGCGGTCGGGATGCTTGAAATCCTGGATCGCGGCGCCCTCGCGCAGGAATTCCGGATTGGAGGCGACCTGCAGGTCGACGCCGGGACGCATGTCGCGCAGGATGCGCTCGATCTCATCGCCGGTGCCGACCGGAACCGTCGATTTGGTGACCACAATTGTCGTGCTCGACAGCAGCGGCGCGATGTCGCGCACCGCGTCGTAGACGTAGCTGAGATCGGCATGACCATCGCCGCGGCGCGACGGCGTGCCGACCGCAATGAAGACAGCATCGGCATCGCGAACGGCCGCCGCTTCGACTGCGAACTTGAGCCGGCCCTGTTCGACGTTGCTCGCCACCAGGTCGGCAAGGCCCGGCTCGAAGATCGGCACCTCGCCGCGATTGAGCGTTGCGACGCGGGCCGCATCCTTGTCGACGCAGGTCACATGGTGGCCGAAATCGGCAAAGCACGCCCCCGAGACGAGCCCGACATAGCCGGCACCGATCATTGTTACGCGCATACGAACCCTCGCTCAGACCGGATCGGATCCGGGTGATGAACTGACTTCAAACCCGGTTGCCGGCGGCACCGGTACGTTTGTGCGCCGCCGCAGCAGCGAAATCCATTGCCGCCCGAACAGGGCGAGCGCAAGGGTGCCATAGACGCAACTCCCGAGCAGCGCCAGCACAACCAGCTCGGCCTCGTTCCTCAGTTTCGGCAACGACGAGACCATGGCCGCGACCGGCCGCTCGGCCAGCCACAGCACGATGGCGAGCGCGATGCCGGCGACCGCCAGCTTGCCGAGCGAGCGCCGGAGGTTCGCGTCGAATGCGAACAACCCGGCGCGATGCGCAAACCACAACACCAACGTAAAATTGATCCAGGCGCCGATCGAGGTCGCAAGCGCGAGACCCACCTGCGCCAGCGGACCCATCAGCGCAATCTTGAACAGGATGTTCACCGCGGTTGCGATCAGTACGGCCTTGACAGGGGTCGCGGTATCGCCGCGCGCGAGGAATGGGGAAACGACGCTGCGAATGAGGACGAACGGAATGAGCCCGATCGCATAGGCGGCGAGCGTCATGGCGGCGGCATGCGCGTTGGCGGCGGTGAACGCGCCGCGCATGAACAGCGCGCGCATCAGCAATTCAGGCACCGTCAGAAAGGCAACCAGGCATGGCACCGCCAGCAGGAGCGCGATTTCGATGGCGCGGGACTGCGCATGGCGAGCGCCCGCTTCGTCTCCGGACGCCAGGCGGCGCGTCATCTCCGGCAGCAGCACGGTGCCGACCGCGATGCCGATGACGCCGATCGGGAGCTGGTTAAGCCGGTCGGCGTAATAGAGCGCAGACAGCGCGCCCGCCGACAGGAAGCTCGCGATGATGGTATCGGCAAACAGCGCAAGCTGGGTGCCCGCCGATCCCACGGTCGCGGGCCCCAACGCGACGAAGAAACGCCGCACATCGTCATCCCAGCGCGGGCGGCGGAAATACGTCATCACGCCGGCGCGGCGCGCGGCGGCTCCGACGAGAGATGCTTCGAGCACGCCGGCGATGAGGACGCCGCAGGCCGCGGCGTGACCCGTCGACGGAAAAAACGCCGCGAGCGCAAGCGTCGCCATCATCGACAAATTGAGCAGGATCGGCGCCGCCGCGGCGGCGGCAAAGCGGTGCAGCGCATTGAGGATGCCGCCCCACAGCGTCACCAGCGTGATGAGCAGGAGATAAGGAAAGGTGATGCGTGTGAGCTCGACCGCGAGCGCAAACTGGTTCGGTTCGCGTGAGAACCCGGGTGCGAGCACCGCGATCACGGCCGGTGTAAATAGCAGCGCCAGCGCCAGCAACACGAGCTGGCTCGCGAACAGCAGCGTAAAGATGCGGTCGCCGAATAATTTTGCCGCCTCCGCTCCACCCTGGGTGCGAATGCGCGCGTAGGCCGGCACGAAGGCGGCGTTGAAAGCGCCCTCGGCAAAAATGGCGCGGAAATGATTTGGCAGCCGTAGCGCGACCAGAAATGCATCCGCCACCGGCCCCGCGCCGAGGATCGCCGCCAGCATGATGTCGCGGATGAAACCGGTCACGCGCGACAGCAAGGTGAAGCCACCGACGGTCAGAATGCGGTCGATCATGCGGCGCCTATCGCGCGTGAAGGCCAGGCCGGCCGCATCGATAATCCTTCCGCGGACGACGCTTCAACCGGCGACCCGCCGCGGCCCCTTGCGTTGCGGTGACGCCGCGTGCGCGGTGCGCGCCTCGAGGCAACGGATCGCAATTTCGAGGCTTGCGACGCCCTCCTCGCCCGTCACCGGCGGAGACTGGCCCGTGCGGACCGCATTCAGGAAGGCCTGCAACTCGGCGCGCAGCGGCTCGGCATAACCGACCGAGAGGTGGCGCATGGAATAGCTGCCGTCCGGCTGGAAACCAAAGCACTCAGTGACCTGCAATGTCAGCAGGTCGGCCATGAGATACTTGTCGCGCGTGGCGATGTGGATGGTGCGCGCCTTGAACGGCGTGAGCCAGTTGGTGTTGATGTGCGCCAGCACGCCGGATTCGGTACGGAACTGCAACAGCGCGATGTCCTCGCGCTCGGCGACCGCGCTCGACATTTGCGGCTGGATTTCGACGATTTCCGACTCCGTGAACCAGCGGATGAGATCGATGTCATGCACCGCAAGGTCGATGACGACGCCGACATTCGACATGCGCGGCGGAAACGGCCCGACGCGGGTGATGGCGATTGACAGAATGTCCTCGCGCTGGATCGCCTGCTTGATGGCTTCGACCGCCGGATTGAAGCGCTCGACATGGCCGACCATGAGCGTGACGCCGGCGCGCCGCGCCGCAGCAATGATGGCGCGGCCCTCCTCGACCGTCGAGGCGACGGGCTTCTCCACCAGGATGTGAATGCCGCGCGATGTGCATTCGAGCGCGAGGTCGCGATGCAAATGGGTGGGCGCCGCGATGGTGATAGCGTCGACGCCGCGTCGTATCAGCGCATCGAGTTCGGCAAATGCGGCGCAGCCCAAGGCACGGGCGACAAAGTCACGATGCTTGCGTTCGGGATCGACGACGCCGACCAGCTTGACGCCCGGCAATTCGGACAGCACGCGCGCATGGTTGCTTCCCATGACGCCGACGCCCACCACCCCGACGCGCAATGGTCCGTCCGCGCCACCTTTCGCGGCTTCAGCCATGGTTTGAATGGCCCCTCACTGGACTCAACATAACCCCATCTTCCCCTAGCATGACCGGAGGCGTCTGGCGACCGTGTCGGTAATGCGCTGCAAACACGTTTTGATTCAAATGCTTACAGGGGCCATTCCGATCCACGGCGGGCCAAATTCCGGTCTGAAATCATTCGCGAATTTGGCTTCGTTTAGTCTGCGAGGATGTCTGTGCATGAAAATCTAGCCCCAAGATGCCAAAGGTTTGCTTCAGCGAGCCGTTGGAAAGCTGTCTGCGGAAGGGCCTGCAGGTCGTAACCCGGCGCGGGATTGAGGCTGCCGTTCTCATACCGGTTGATGACTGGCGAGGACTGCGTGAGTTCGGCCGCCCAACGCTACCCGCGCGATATCGGCGCGCCGGTTCAACGCATCGCGTCCGGGCAAATGCGGTGCAGCCCAAGCGTGCGCACGACGAAATCGCGATGCGTGCGCTCGGGATCGACGACGCCGACCAATTTTCTCGGGCCAATATCATCAACATTTGAATGCTGACCCGTTCAAGGCGGTCTCTATCTCAGGCCGCGCGATCTTGCACGACTTTGATAAGCGACTTTGCAGGAATTCCAAGCCCTTCATGCAGTCGCCAAATCATCTTCAGCGTCAGCGGGCGCCTACGGTTGAGCACTTCGTGTACTCGATTGCGGCTGCCAATGAACGGGATGAGGTGGCGCGGCTGAAGCCCATTCTGGTCCATGTGATACTTTATCGCCTCAACAGGATCCGGCAGGTCGATTGGATAGTGTCGGCGTTCCCAAGCTTCGACCAGCGTGACCAGTACATCGAGACGATCACCTGCGGGCGTATTGCGCTTCGCCGACATCAAACCTTCAATCTGTTTGAGGGCGCGCCTGTGGTCACGCTGGGTCTTGATTGGTGCGATGTCCATGGCTCCAACCTTCATATGATCTGTGCGTCGATCCCGTCGTACTGTCGGTGCGTCCCGATAAAACGGACGTAGACAACCCGATAGGGATAGTTGATCCAAACCACAATGCGATATTTGTTGCCAGCGATGTTGAACACGACGCGACCGTCCTTGAGAATGCTCACGCTGCCAATGGCCCGCTTCACCTCTGCTGGCGTCGCCCAGTCAGCCGCCTTGACCTGACGATACCAAGCCATCAGCGGCTCGCGGGCGTCTCGATAGGCCAAGCCTTGGTTGAGGAACGCTCTAAGCGCGCTGAGCGCGATAACCCGCATCAGCTATGGATACCTTGGTCCCAGTTTGGGACCAAGGCTTTTCTGGTCAAATATTTTTTCCCCCAGCCGCACGCAATAGAAGTCGCGATGTGGGTGAACGCCGCGATGGGGCAAGCGACGCCGACCGCTTGACGCCCGGGCAATACGGACCGGCCAAGGCAGACGTGTTCAATTACATTGAGCGCTTCTACCTCCCAAGCGCAGGCACTCGACGATCGGATAGGCGTGATTCGCTGGTTCTCCTTTCGAGAAAACTCTCCATTAAGTTGCAATTTTTACATGCTATACCATAACTAGAAATCGGGAACTTGGCGCCATGAACAAGCAGTGCGCCACCATAACGTAGGGTGTCGGTCGAGGAATATTGAACACGACATCCTTACCGGTCGGTCGCTCTTGATCGCGCCAAAGACGAAGGTAGCAAAAGCGCCTCGACCAGTTAGGCGTTCGAGATCTTCATCGCAGGCTGGACCCACCGCGTGACGCCACGCACACACCGCAAATTAAAGCGACGCCGACAAGTGTGAGCCGCGCAGTTTGGAAAGCACGTCCAGCGCATCGGTGTTGGCCTGTGTCCGTCACCACTGTCGCCTCACACAGATTCAAGCGCAATGATTTATTGATCATGCGATGACTTGCGGCTCCGCCGTAGCCTCGATTTGTGGCGCAGTCGAGGGGCTTATGGTCAATGCTGGCTTTGGCGCCTGGGATGCTAAGATTTGCTTCGCTTCCTTAAGGGCTGTTAGACGCCAGATAGCCTTTTCGATCCGCGCATCGATTGCGGCCTCCAGCCGTACTTGCTTTTCGATGCTATCAGGTTCGTAAGCCTGATTGAACATCTTGCTGTTTTCATCTACGATCATGCCCCATTTCTTGATATACGGAACGACCGTCTTCTCAATCGAGGTGGTCAGGCTGCTTACGGCCCCCATTAGGCGGTGGACTTCGGACTGAACGATTTTGCCATCCTTGGTTTCAGGGTCAAAAGGTATTTTCCGAATATCTGTCATTATTAGATTTAGGAGGGACAAGGTAAGATCGGATGACACGATCGCACTCTCAGCGACCTGCGGCGCAGTATGCTGATGATCCAAAACTTCATCCCACGATTTTTTGCCAGATTTCATGATCGCAATCGCGAACGGATCCTGATGGGCGGTCAATTGGGCCATTCGCATTGCCCGACGCTTGAGCCATGTCCACCGCGTCAAATCCAGAACAGCATATTCCTCAGAGCAGCTGCTCGGGACCCATTCCACCCGAAATTCGGCATGTAGATTTTCAAGCTCCTCCGCCGATTCCCACGGTAAGACAAATTCGTTAGAATAAACTCCATGAACAAGCGCATTGCGTTTTGCCGGCTGCGCCGTCGAGACTGCCGTATCTCGCGCCGACACTAGCGGCAACCACTTTTCAGCGCGCGCCATCAGTTCCTTAAATTGGTCTGCAATAGCGTTCGAGGTGTTCGAGGTGTTCGAGGTATCTGGGAACAATTTGTTGTACGACGATGTCATTTTAATCTCCTAACTCAGCTGTTGAAAAGCCTTTTGATGAAATCGCAAGCGAAAATCGAACTTGCGTCAAGTCGCATATAAGGGACACCGGCACCGCAATCAAGATCATTCAACCAAATGTGACGAACTATTACTAATTTATACTATGACAATATAATATATGTCGACGCAGTCGCCAGATTTATCCATATTATTACTTTCAGTTCTTTTTTTGTTTGGGAAATTCGAGCACGCATCGATCGGATCACAGCTTCCGACACGCAGCCGCGCATGCATTCGGACAAATCCCCCCGCCCGCTTTCTATCTGCGTGGCCGCAGGCCGCAGCTCAGCATGCGAAGCCCAATGGGCACCGTTGATCAACAATCGTCCGCGCACTTCATCAGCGCGCCGGGCTGTTCTAGGTGCGGGTCGTATATTCGGATGAGATCCAGAACGATCGACAGCGCCATTCGTTTGTCAGTTGTCAATTCACGGCACGGATTAATGTCACCGAGAAGGGCCCAGCACGCCGCTTGCGCTTTCACGCGCAATCCCGCAACGGTATTTGCTGGCGTGGATACAATTTCCGAGTTAAGACAATCCAAGCGGTCAAGGACTTCTTGAGTGAGCTCTGATCGATGATCGATTGCGTCGTCAATCCGCCTCGTGAGCTCAGAAAACTCTTGCCCCATTCGGATCAATTCTCGATCAACATTGGCAGTTCTGTCGTAGACGATCGTCGAGCCCACAGCGGGTGCAACAGCAAGCGTACATAGCAACAATCGACGAGAGAGGTTTGGATCACGATTTATGAACAGCGTCTCGCGCGCGAGCCAAATCAACTAAACCACTATTCGATCTGGTTTTTTTGCAGGATCCTTTTACATTTATCATCTCTTGCCACCGGCATCGGCTGCACTAGACAATGCACTCCGCCGCCGCCACTCATGATATTATCAATTCTCAACATGACGACATCGCGGTTCGGAAATGCTTTTGCGATTGCCCTCCTCGCGGACTTGTCACGCTGAGGATCGCCGCAGCATGCAGTGATCACCGCGCCGTTGGCTACATATGCATTCAGGTAGCATGGCGCGAATGTTTCAGCGTCGCTGCTCCAATATCGCCGACGCGGTGGGAGTACAAATCTGAGCTTCAATTTTTGACCGCTGGCATCGATCGAATTCCGCAGCACGTCGATATCGCGCATGCGCGTATTGCTGTGACCCGCCTCTACCAACACCACCCCCGATGGCGCAATTAACACGTAGCCGTCGGCATGCCCGCTTGTGATTAGCTCGCGCGGGTCGCCATGGAGCCAGACCACGCGCCGGATGTCGAATTTTGTCAGTTCCCGCTCTATTAGCCTTCGTCGGTCAATTTCGTGCCGCGAGGGGTTGCGATTGGGATTAAGCAGACAACTTCGCGTCGTGATCATGGTGCCCTGTCCATCAGTCACAAACGCGCCGCCCTCTCCTATAAATTTTACCGACATCCTTGTGACGCCGAAGACATCCGCTGCAGTTTTGGCCAGCCGGTCGCCCGGGCGCGATGGCCTATGCTTCGTTCCGCCCCATCCATTGAAGTTCCAATCAATAGCAATGATTTTTTGCCGGCGCGAAGCCATCTGTCTCAGGACGAAAGTAGGTGCAATATCACGCATCCAAATGTCATCAACCGGCGCTTCGATCACGATGACATTTGAGGACGCAGAAAATTTCCGTTTGGCCTCTCGGAATGCACGACCGGGGGTCGCAAGCAAACATACAGGTTCGTACCTTGCGATTGTAAGCACGACTTCGCAAAGTTCGTCCTTAACCTTGTTGACTTGCTTGCCCCATTCTGCGTGAACAGCCCAAGCCATCCAGCAGCATGCGTGTAGTTCCCATTCAGCCGGAATTCGAATCGTCATAAGTGATGAGGTAGCACGCACATATTGTTATCCAAAATTATTTTACGATTTCGATTTCAGGCCCAGTCGTCATGCCGCATCGCTTCGTCGCAAACGCTCAACATTACCGCCATCGCGGTTGCCAGATTTGGCAAGCGACAATAAATACGATTGCGCCCCAATTTTTTTGATTGCGACCCAAAGGGCAATTAGCGGCAAACTTGAAAATGCAAATCCATCGTTTGCAGACGCAGGTGAGCCTCAGCGGGATGATCTGCGTTTGGTAGATGCGGTGGGACTTTTGAAGCGCACGCCAATTCCACCGCCATTCGGATTGATAAGTTCAACTCCAGCCGCATCAAATGCGAGCCTAACCACTTCCAGAGTGGAGCGGCGGGGCTCGTTTACGCCGGCTTCGATTTGTCTCACCGTCACAATCCCGACTCCCGCCCGATCGGCCAGATCCTGCTGGCTCCAATCGAGCAGACCGCGGGCCGCACGACACTGTGCCGCTGTTATCATGACCGGCTTATACGAAATTCGTCTCGTTCCATCAATTCTGTCTAATATAATTTGACATCATATTTATATCGTTTATAATCATTTATATCTTTTTTAGATAAACCGAGAAAATGTGATGCAACAACAAATTCGACGAAGCCGCCGAGATCGCCGTTCATTCATCGGCGGGTCAGACGCGCGGATTGTAATGGGCAACGATGAACCGGCGTTGATCAGGCTCTGGCGGGAGAAACGTGGCGAGATTGAACCGGAGGACCTCTCGGGCAATCTCCTTGTCCAACTCGGCACTGTGACCGAGGATCTCAATCGACGCTGGTATGAACACAATACTGGTCACGTCGTCAAAGACATTCAGCGGCACGTTCGCCACCCGATCATTCAGTGGATGGCGGCGACACTTGATGGTCGGCTGGAAAGCGGTGGGGCAGTGTTTGAAGCCAAGTTCATGTTGCCCTGGTCGTTCTCGGAAGAAGCCGCAGCCGAGAAGTACATGCCGCAGCTTCAGCACAACATGTGGGTCGTCAATTCCAAGGCTGCTGTGCTTTCGGTGATCACCGGAGGCGGCAAATGGGTCGAGATCACCACCCATGCGGATCCGCTCTACCAGCATCTCATCATCACCGCCGAGAAAAAGTTCTGGCGCTGTGTCGAGAGCGGCGAGCCGCCACGCGTGTTCGGGGCTGAGCCGCCACGCCCGCGCATCGAGGCGGTCCGCATCGTCGATATGAGTTCCTCCAATGCCTGGGCGGAATTCGCCGGCATCTTTGGACGCACCCGGC
This sequence comes from uncultured Alphaproteobacteria bacterium, assembly GCA_963730645.1. Taxonomy (GTDB): domain Bacteria; phylum Pseudomonadota; class Alphaproteobacteria; order Rhizobiales; family Xanthobacteraceae; genus BOG-931. The sequence continues at coordinate 209,749 of CAVSSN010000004.1, forward strand.
CTGCCTATCTCGAACACGAACACGCCAAGGCCGAACTCAAGGTCCTCATGCCGGAGGACGCCAAGGAGGCCATCGGCCACGGCATCCGGGCCAAGCGCTCGAAATCAGGCGCCGTGAGCTTCGACCTCCTCAACGTGGAGGCCAGCCATGCACCGGTCCAGTGAATCGATTGCCAGCCTGGCGGGGGCTTTGGCGAAAGCCCAAGCTGAACTTATCAACCCGGAAAAGTCCCTGGTGGCGACCATTCGCCCGCAATCACATGGCGAAGCCGAGCGGTCGTTTCGCTATGCGCCGCTATCGAGCGGGCTCGACATTGTGCGCAAGACATTAGGCCAACACGAGATCGCCACGGTACAGACGACCGCGATCGACCAGAGCCGCCGGAATGGTCAATTTGACCACAGTGCTGGCGCACGCCTCCGGCGAATGGATCGCTTCCGACTGGCCGGTCTGCCCGATCAGCGATACCGCGACCCCGCGTCGGATGGGAGCGGCACTGACCTACGCGCGCCGCTATGCCCTCTTCACGCTGGTTGGGATTGCCGGCGAGGACGACCTCGATGCTCCGGACCTCACGGCACCGACCGGACCGCCTGCGGTGACGGAGAGACCGGATGCCTCGAGCCAAAACGGACGAATGAACGGAGCCGAGGGACCGGTTACTCCACGGCCGTCAGTCCATCGCAATGGCAGAGGCCACTCGATTTCAACCAAACCAATCTTGGAGCCCGATAAGTCCGCAGTGCTGCGCGACCAGCTTCTGGTCGAACTGCAAGCTCTCACCACGCCTGACGCAGCCGCCACCTGGGCCCATCGAATCTTGGGTACCAAGAACACCATGACGGCAGCCGACGCTCGGCGCGTGGAGGACGGGTTCCAATCAAAACTGGCGACCCTCGGAAACGGCGATGCGGGCATGACCGCGGCACCGTTGTCGCCGACGGAATCCGACCAACCGTCTTCGCCGGCTAGGCCACGCGCCGAGGAGCCAAGCAACCGCTTCGCGGCCAAAGGAATCGACAAGAGCCTCCTCGCCTTGCCGGAGCCACGGCGCATTCGGGACAAAGAGCACCTCAAATTCGTCGCCAAACAGCCATGTCTGATCTGTGGACGCCAGCCCTCGGATGCACACCATCTCCGGTTTGCACAACCCCGCGCACTCGGAAGCAAGGTGAGCGACGAGTTCACCGTCCCGCTGTGTCGCGGCCACCACCGCGAAGTTCACCGTCGCGGTGACGAAGCCGCGTGGTGGAAGGACGTTGGGGTCGATGCGATCCTCGTCGCTCGCAAACTCTGGACCGCGACCCACCCGCTTCGGTCGGTTACTGAAGCCCCGAAGTCCGCCTCGGATTCGACTACCTCGGACTCAACATCCGTTCCGCGGCAGCCCAATGGCACACGAAATCGCAAAACGAAGCCAATTATCGCGGCTGGCGCTCAATGACTTCCTTCAGGCAGATCGAGGCTAACCGTCGTAACGCGTGCAAAAGCACCGGTCCCGCCACGCCGGAAGGCAAACGTCACTCCCGCTGCAATGCGGTCCGGCATGGCCTAACGGCCGAGACCGTGATCGGTCCGCTCGAAGATGTAGAAGACTACAAAGCATTCGAGGCGGCCATTACGGCCGACTATAACGCTCAGTCTGCGGTGGAGCGGGAGCTGGTCCTACGGTTGGCAAGCCTGCTGTGGCGGCTGCGCCGAGCCACGACAATGGAAACCGGCCTATACGAAATCCAGGCTGAACATCTGCTCGCGTTCAGGCAGGCGCGTCAGGTTCACCAGGATCCAAGACAACTCCTCTATGAAATGTTCGCGCACGCTCACTCGATCGGTGCCGAGCCCGATCAAGCATTGACGAACATCACAAACGAAAGCGAAAACGTACCCTGCTCTGCGCCAAAGCCTGTCGATCCAGGCGCTGACCTTGCGCGCTGCTTTTTGCGCCTCGCCAATTTGCCCAGCTGTCCGCTCGATCGATGGTGGGCAAACGGTGTCGAGCTGCCAGCGCGTTCAACCTCGAGGCGGTGCGGCTGATCAAGGACAATGCGTTTATAGAGTTGTCCATACTCATTTAGCATGACATCAAACCAAAATTTTGGCGGCAGGGGCGCCATTGCTGGGCTGCTGAACACCGGGCAGTGAACATTAAGACTCTATCCCACCGCGCCTTGCTGGCCCTCCTACGAATCCGCTTTCGTTAGCGGGCCCCTGCGCGACAGTCGTTTCTCGTTGGCCAAATTGGCGCCAACCGATTCGAGCATCTGCGGCGGGTCCCTGGCATCGCACAACTCCGGCAAGGACGAGCGTCACACGATCGCGGCTAGCTCTGCGACGGGTGAATGAGCGTGAGCGGGATGCGTCCATATTTGCGATAGACCGCGAAATCTGAATCGAGCGTCAGCACGGCGTGCCGCTCATAGATTTCAGCCATCCGCACAACGCATGAGTCGGCCAGCGACATTGGCCTGTCTCGATACTTTTGTTGCAGCTTGAGCAGGCCGGGGACGTGCTCGTCGATTCGGAAGGCGATCCGGAGCGCACCATTTTCGAGAAATCCGAACAAGGCATCCTGCGCCCTGGTGAAACGCGCGAGCAGATACATCGCCTCGGTTAAAACCGGCTCACAGACCAGCAGCGGCGGCTCCAACTCCTCGATCTGCTCTGCCACCCAGCGGTGATGCCGTTCCGCACGGTCGAGAAATGCGACCAGCGGGCCAGTGTCAACGATTGCGGCGTCCATTGCGACCAAAGCCGGTGAGATATTTGGGATTGGATGCGAGGTCCGCGACACCTGAATCCACGACTCCGCGCATGGACTTCATCAACCCACCAAGGCTCTGGCGCCCCTGTGGTTCGGGCGGCGCTTCGAGCACGAGTCGCAACCCTTCTTCAACCAAATCCCTGAGCCTACGGCCGCGCAGCGCCGCCTCCGATTTAGCCCGGCGGTAAAGATCATCTGAGACTTCAACTGTGGTCTTCATCATGGTTCCAGACATAAAGCCATAAACCCATATTTATTGATTTTTTGTTCCGTGCGCAAGCCTGGTTCGACGTCCATTGGTGTTGACGGATACTTCGCGCACCGGCTGGCACTTTAAGTTTTTTTCTGTTGCCGCTTTCGTAACCGGACCCCAGGGCCGCCGCCGTTCTCGTCGATGAACTCGACGCCGGCGGCTTCCAAAGCCCGGCTGCTTGGTGCAGTGGCATCCGTAGGCGAGCCCGTGCGCCTTCGCCAATCCTGTACGATTGGTAGGTGGTCGAAGGTGGCTTTATGCCGCTCTTTTGGCATTGCTTTCATCGAGCCCTGCGATAGTGAGCGCTCCCATCCCGATGAGGGATTCCACATTGGCAACAGTGCGCCCGCTAGCGACGGACGATAGGTCCGAGAGTGCCGCCTCCGCCTGCGCAGCCAAGATGCCACGATCGACCAGGTCGCGAATCTGTGCTGGCGTCGCAACGGAGACTCCTGCCGCGATCTCGCCGAGCGCCGCGAGCCTCGCTGCCGCACCAATTCCGATCGCCTTGGCAATGAGCGGCAGCGCCTCTTCGGGGAAACCTCCGGCCGCGAGCACGCGCGCCATGCGCAGCAACCGCTCGGCCTCGCCGCGCAGTTCGGTTGCGCGCGCCTGCGGGTCGAAACTCGGATCGGCGGCGGCTACAAAGTCCGGCGACTGGTGCAGCACGCGGGATTGACCCTCGGCCAGCGTAATCATGCCGCTCGCAGCCAGTCGCCGCATGGTGAGCCAACTCGGGCGGTCGATCACCTCGACCGCGGGCCCGACCTCACGGTTCGCCTCGTGCCGTTTCGCCTCGGCCGCGAGCGCTGCGCCGTCGAGGTCGAGGACGGCCAAGAGGCGGACATGGCCATCGCCGCCCGTCCGGGCTTCGATCAGCAGCGCCCGCTCGCCATGGCGACGTCGCAACTCTTCGGCGACGGCTTCTTCCGGCGATAGGATGCGCGGCGCGACACTCGTCTCCACCTGCATCATCGCCTGCATGCGCTCGATCATGGCCGCCCGGCCGGACGGCATCTTGAGCGCACCGAGATCGCCTTGGCCGTCGAGCACGCCGTCGGCCAGCGCCTGCTTGTGACCGAGAAGATGCAGAATCTGGTGCTCGATCGAATTTTCGCAGACGAGATTGACGACCGTCACCGAACGCGTCTGGTTCTTGCGCCAGGCACGTGCGATGCGCTGCTCGAGCTTCGCCGGGTTCCACGGCAGGTCGACGTTCACGACCGCGCTCGCGACCTGCAGATTGAGCCCGACGCTGCCGCTGTCGGTGGAGAGGAACAACCGGCAGGCGGGATCCTGCTTGAAGCGGACGATCTCGGCGCGGCGGCGCAGCTGCGGCACCGAGCCGGTATGCCAGGCCACCTCCACGCCCAGCTCCGCCGGCAAGTTCGCGCACCAGTTCCAGCATCCGCTCCCATTCGGAGAACACGATGATCTTGCGGTCCGGCTCTTCCAGCAGGTCGCTCAGGATGCCTTCCAGCTCTTCGAGCTTGGGGCTCACGCGGCAGGTCGGATCGAGGATCGCCGGCGTGTCGCAGATCATGCGCATGCAGGCGAGCAGCATTTGCAGGCGCTCGAATTCCTTCGGCGTCAACGGCCGCCGCTTCGCCTGTGCGAGCAGACTGGCGGCCTGCTTGCTGTAGTCCGTCGTAGCGGAGCTTCTGCTCCTCGACCATCGGCACGAAATAGGTCTTCACCGTGCGGCCCGGGCAGCTCGGACTCGACGTCGGACTTGCGGCGGCGGAGCATCACCGGTTGCAACCGGCGGCGCAATTCGGCGAGGTTCTTGTAGTCGACCGGGCGGCCACGCTCGTCGAGTTCGTAGAAGTCGCGGTTGAAGCGGAACAGCGGCCCGACCAGTTCCGGGTCGAGGTACTGGACGATCGAATAGAGCTCGTCGATGCGGTTCTCGACCGGCGTGCCGGTCAGCACGAAGGCATAGGGCGAGCGCAGCGATTTCACCCGCCGCGCGGTCTTGATCTGCCAGTTCTTGATGCGCTGCGCCTCGTCGAGCACGACCACGTCGGGACGCAGAATCTCGTTGATGTCCTGGGCGTCGCCCAGCACCTGCTCGTAGTTCACGATGGTGAAGAACGTCGGCTCGCGGTAGGCGGCAAGGCGCGCCGGCCGCGGCCCGAACACGGAGCGCGCCGGGCGGTCGGTGAAGCGCGCGATCTGCTCCTCCCATTCCGCCTTGAGCGAGGCCGGGCACACCACCAGCACGCGCTCGATGCCCTTGCGGCGGGCCAAGAGCTCGCAGGCGGCAATCGCCTGGACGGTCTTGCCGAGGCCCATCTCGTCGGCCAGCAAGGCCCGCTCTCCGAATGCAAGATGCAGCATGCCTTCGCGTTGATAGGGCAGCAGCGGGTGGCGCAACAGATCGAAACTCGCGGCACCGTCCTTGACCTCGGCGAGGAATGCCGCGCGCGCCTCCTCGCGCGAGCGCTCCCGGCGCAGCCGCTCGAGCCACGGCGTGAAGTGGCGCGACACCCGGATCCGGCTGCGGATGTCGGCGGGCGCAACGCGCCATGCGGAAACAAGCGCCTCGACCTTGCTCGGATCGCAAGCAAGGGTGCCATCCGGTTCAATGAACGCAGCGAGCCAGCGGCTCGCCGCGTTGCGCATGGCGGCGCGTCGCCCGCGGGCCACATCAATGCCGGCGTTGCGGCGCCGCGGCGATCCAGGAAGACCTCGATGCGCGGAGTGCCCCGGGCCGCGGCCTCACGGAACGCCTTGGCGCTGCGCTGGCGCAGCGCCGCGAGCACGCCCTCGATGTGCTTGCAGGTCCCGAGGCCATTGGCGCGATGATCGATACAGCCGCAGGAATTGCTGAAGCCGTCGAGGTCGCGGATTTCCACCTCATAGAAGCCGCCGCTCCCCGACTGCACGCGGAACGTGCCGAAAAACGGCTGCTTGGGTTCCAGCGCCTCGATGGCGATGATCTCGGTGCGGCCCCGCCAGCGGCGCAGCGCGATCTCGTCCTCGTCGGTGGTCCGCCAGCCCTGCAACGGCGGCGGTCGATCGAGCACGGCGCGGGCCTTTCCAGCCACACGACGTTTCGTCCCCGCTCCTGACGGGAGCGGTTTCTGCTTGCTCTTCGAATCAGCGCGCCGCAGCATTGCAAAAAAGTAGACCGTGGCCGCGCCGCGTCAATCAATATGCAGCCCTGGACCAGGACAATCCACAGCCCAAGCGATTCAGCAATGCGCGAGTGGTTGCTATACCTCGCTCAGCATCGCTGTGAAATTATGACCGAACTCCAAAAGCTGGCTGATATGAGATGAGCTAAAAACAGCGCAGCGTGAATCGTGCACAGGATACCGAGTCGCCTCCCCGCATCAATCAAAATACTGTAGCGGGCCATGGCGGAGTTAATGTGCAGCTGCGTTCCTGAATGTGATCAGTCTTCAGTGATCCGCGAAAAGCCCCGTCTTATGTTCGCTACGGTTCAAACCAGTTTCATATCCGAGCGAGCTGTATCCCGCGAGTCTCCTCGCCGCCATCCGCGCCAACATCGGGACATGAGGATCGACATAGTCATAGATAATAACCTCTCGTTTCCTGTCGTGGAGCCTGTGCAGACGGCCAGCATATTGAGCAAGCGTTCCCCGCCACGAGATTGGCATCGCGAGAAACAGCGTGTCGAGTCGAGGGTCATCGAACCCCTCCCCGAGGTATCTCCCAGTTGCAATCAGCAATCGTTCCTCGTGATCAGCAATAGACGCGAGGCGCTCGATCACAGATCGGCGCTGCCGGTCGCTCTGTCCACCCTTAAGGATGACAACATTCTTGGCGAATTTCTCAAAACGTTCGGCGAGTAGCGCCACGTGGTCCGAGCGTTCTGTAATGATGACGGGAGAGCGTTTTGCTTCGAGAGCGGCAAGAACGTCATCGAAAATCAGAGCGTTGCGAGCTTCGTCATTCGCCAACGCTTTATAGATTCGCTGAATCGGAAGCAAACTCCCATCTGCTTGTTCGGGAAGTTGAAACGAGGTCTCCCTGATCTGGACACGATGGTGGAACGGCCTTTTGGCGGCTTCATTCCGAGCGTCGACCCGAAAACGAACGGGTCCGCACTGCATGAAAATAATTGGATGATGGCCGTCTTTGCGGGTGACCGTCGCCGACAGCCCAAGAACAAAGCGCGCCTTAGTCCTCCGGGCGACCAGTTCAAAACTGACCGCGGACAAGTGGTGGCACTCATCAACGACGAGATGCCCGTAATCGCCAACGATGTCGTCAACTTCTCCTTTTCGCACCAAGCTCTGGATGAGGGCCACATCGACGACTCCGGTCGGCCGGCGCTTGCCGCCGCCAATGGTGCCTATCTTGGCCCGCGGTAGATCGAGGAAAGTGGATAGTCGCTCGACCCATTGATCCATAAGTTGACGCCGATGAACGAGTACCAGCGCACCTACCCCACGCTCGGCAATCATACGGGCGCCCACAACCGTTTTTCCGAAGGCAGTTGTGGCAGCTAGAACGCCAGTGTCGTAATTACGCATCGCTTCGAACGAGCGTTCTTGGTCCTCTCGCAACGTACCAGTGAATTTCACGTCGATGGCGCAGCCTGCCTTTCGCTCGTCAGCGAATTCGACCCGGACCTGCAATTCATCGAGAAGCGTCCGGACCACGTCGAGGCAACCGCGTGGAAGCGCAATGTACTTTTCGGTCAGTTCGGCACATGAGATGATTCGGGGTGTATTGTGTGTCGATAGACGCATGGCTTGAGCGGCGTAGAATTCTGGGTTCTGGAACGCTGCCAGCCGAACAAGTCTGGCAACGAGACCGGCCGGCAATCCGACGCGGGGCACGTAAATCTGATCGGCGAGAATTATGCGAACTGAGGCGGGTAATACTCCTGCGATGACCGGCTGCGGACCACGTCGAGAAGGCGCTCGAAGCCATGGCTCGTCCTCTCCCTCTTCCAATGGGAGCCGGACGCCGAGCACTCTGCCTCCGGCACTTGCTTGCTCAACAATACGATCGAGACTGTCTCTAGACATGCGTTGAACGCCAGCAAGGTATCCCCATTGGTCGGCGTAAGGCGCGAGGACACGATCGACAAAAACACTGTTGTCATTACGGCGGGCTGGTCCCTGGAGCGGCAACGCAATGAGGTTGCCAAAGCCGCCGATCGGCATCGTGTCCTGGCTCGGAAAGAACCGGTCGTAAGAACGAAAACCGATATCGGGGACCCGCTCCATCGTATCTGTGATGATGCAGGAACCGAGACGCCGCGCCGCCGCAGCGGGGACTGGCTCTTCAAAGAATATCCAAGCATGTGCCCCATTCCCAGAACGAGAACGTTCCAATGCGCACGGGACGTTCAATCGATCGCAAGTTTCTACATAAGCCAGCGAGTCGCGACGCCAATCTTCGCGGTCAAAGTCAGCCACCAGTAGGCAGCATGTTCCGTCAGGTAACATTGGATAGAGACCCATGACGAAGGGGCTACCCGTTGATGTTGTACCCCGCAAATGCCGCTCAATAAGATCGTCGGAGACCTCGATAAAGGCTTGGTTCGGACATACTGAACATTTAACACGAGGCTTTTCGCACACACCGCGTTGCCATTCGTTGTGACAGGCGGGCGCATACCCGCTCTTGCCGGATCTGGCGTTGTCCCAACGGATCGGAAAGACATCGGTACGTCCCCGAAACATCTTCCGAAACAACGAAATTTTCTGATCAGTTTCTGAATGTCGATCAACAACATGTTCGACCCCCTCTAAAGAGACGATGTTCGGAAACGGCATCGCTAGCATCTGCGCCTGCTCCAACGCTTCAATCTCGGCAGCAATCGCCGTGCGCTGGTTATCCAGCGCTGCGATTCGCTTCTTTAGCTCGGCTAGCCTTACTTCGCGTTGTGTCATCGTCTTATGCCCGCAATTCTGCGGCCTCGATATCAATTTGACGGACGTCAGCTTCACCCTTCGATGCGATAACCTCAGATCAGGTGCGCTGAGCGAACGACGGCTACCGCGACAGCGCGCGGGAAACAGCCTCCGCCGCTTCGGACGCAGGCATGAACAGTCTGAGCGGGCGGTTCGGAAATGGCACAAATCCAAAGTCGCGATAGAAGACCGCCGCTTTTTCATCCGTCGCTTCGACCACAATGGCGAAAACCGCGAGCGAACGGGCGGCCCCAATCACCCTGCGAACCGCGTCGGCGAGCAGAAGATCGCCGACCCCTTCACCGCGAACTTTCTCGTCACGCGCGAGACGCCCAATGAGAGCAGCCGGAATGGCGTCATAGCGAGGCAGACGTTTTGCATGTTCGGGCGGCAGATCGGCAATGGCGAGCGTGAAGGAACTCAAGCTGTAGAAACCGACGATCCCGCGTTGATCGTCGATGGCGACGAAGACACGCGCCACATTACGTTTCTCGTCCTGCCCAGCGCGAAGACGGAACCAATCATCGAGTGCAGCCACACCGCACGAAAATGCCGCGCGGTCATGCTTGCCGAGCGGTTCGATCGCTTTGATCATGCACGATCAGCCGAAGAGATGGCGATGACGCTTCAAAGCCTCGACGAGACGCGGGGATGGATCAGGGTTCCGGCCGACCGCCGCGAGGAAGGCGTCGCGATCCGCGCCCGACAGAACCATGCGCTGATGCTCGTCGAGAAGCCGGCGCGCACCCTCATAGGCAAGATCGCCAGCGGCAAGACCGGTGACCGACATGGCTTGCTGGATCACCTTCTTTGCCGATGGCGCTAAGCGCAATTCGAGCCGTTGGGTTTTGTATTCCCGTTTAGGCGATGCTGGCTTCTTATGCGCGGACGGCATGCTCACTCTCCTGGGAAGCTTGTACGGCAATTCACCGTGCATGGCAAGTCTAGTGCAGCGGTGCAAGACCGCCGCCGTCGTCCGTACCTTGCCGATTTTTTGGAACCATGCGCTTCAATAGGCGTCAGTGTACCGCTATCACGTCGGGCGGCATGAACGAGCTGTTTTGCAACAATCATTCCTAGATTGTCGGCACGACCACAACTGTCAGGGACCGTCAGTCCATCGCAATGGCAGAGGCCACTTGATTTCAACCAAATCAATCTTGGAGCCCGATAAGTCCGCAGTGCTGCGCGACCAGCTTCTGGTCGAACTGCGAGCTCTGACCACGCCTGACGCAGCCGCCACCTGGGCCCATCGAAATCTTGGGTACCAAGAACACCATGACGGCAGCCGACGCTCGGCGCGTTGAGGACGGTTTTCAATCAAAGCTGGCAACCCTCGGGAACCGCGATATAGAGCCGTTGTCGCGGACTAAACCCGATCAACCGCCTTCGCCGATCCGACCGCGCGCCGAGCCGCCAAGCGATCGCGTCGCCGCTAAGGGAATTGACAAGAGCGTCCTTGCCTTGCCGGAGCCACGTCGCCTCCGGGATAAGGACCACCTCAAATTTGTCGCCAACCAGCCGTGTCTGATCTGTGGGCGCCAGCCGGCCGATGCTCATCATGTCCGGTTTGCACAACACCGCGCGCTCGGCCGCAAGGTGAGCGACGAGTTCACCGTCCCACTGTGCCGCGTCCACCACCGCGAGGTTCACCGCCGTGGCAATGAAGCCGCATGGTGGAAGGACCTCGGCGTCGATGCGATCGTCGTCGCTCGCAAGCTCTGGATCACGACGCACCCGCTTTGGTCGGTTACTGAAGCTCCGAAACCGGCGTCGGACTCAACAGCCGCGTTGCCCAGCGGCACCCGAAATCGCAAAACGAAGCCAATTATCGCGGCTGGCGCTCAATGACTTCCTTCAGACAGATCGAGGCCAACCGCCGCAATGCACTCAAAAGCACCGGTCCAATTACTCAAGCAGGCAAGCAGACCTCCCGCTGCAATGCCGTGCGCCACGGCCTGACCGCCGAGACGGTAATCGGTGCGCTCGAGGATGCGAAGGATTACAAAGCGTTCGAGGCGGCCATCGTTGCTGACTATGATGTCCGATCAGCCGTGGAGCGGGAGCTGGTGTTGCGGTTAGCCAGCCTGCTATGGCGACTGCGGCGCGCCACCACAATGGAAACCGGCCTGTTCGACATCCAGGCTGATAACCTGCGTGAATTCAGGCAGCGCCGCCAAACGCAACCAAAGTCGCAGGAAATTATCTACGCAAGATTTGGCCGCACTAATCCTGTCGATTCCGACCCAGATCGAGCATCGGATGGCATCACAAACGAAATGGAAAGGCCCAGCTCTGGGCCGAATTCCGTTGATCCCGCGACCGACCTCGTACGTTGCTTTTTGCGTCTAGCCAATCTTCCCAGCTACCCGCTCGACCGGCTTAGTCGCTATGAGGCAATCCTTTGGCGCCAAGCCGGCCAGATCCTGCTTGCCCTCGATGCATTGGATCGTCGCAACCCACAAGATCGAGGGCGGCGCTTCCGTAACGGTGGCCGGCAACACCTGCCGACCGATGGACGGAACGAATATTGAGTTCCCCGATCCATCTGCGCGATCGATGCAGAACTCGGCCGCCGCGGCGAGCCATCGGCATAAATCGGGGTTAACGAGAAATGGGTTAGTTTCGTCAAGTCGCGTGGTCAGCTCACTCTCTTGCTCTGCCATGCACGTGGAAACAAATTGATTTTTTGTGGCGCTTGCCGCCACAGAAAACCCGTTAGACTGACACGGGTGACCTCATCGAGCTTTTATTTTTAGATCTGCGCTCGCGCCTCGACGCGCCGGACCCTTGCATAGGAACATTTCCGCAATGGCTGCACCTGGATTCTGTCGCCGCTGATCAGTAAAACCACCAGCATTTGATCAGCGATAAGCTCGTCAAGAATGGGCCTGCGTGAGTTGCGTTTGGTCCGCCGTTGCCGGTGCGGCGGTGATCACGGTGCCACCATGGCCGTCGCTCGCCGGAGGCGAAGCTTGCGGCCATGTAGCTGCCGAGGAGCGCGATATTTGCCGAGTTCGTACTGTCGGTCACCGTCAGGACACCGGCCGTATTGTTGTTTGCCACATAGGGATTCCACGTCGGCAACAGTGCGTCCGCCGGCAACGGACTGTAGGTCCGAGAATGCCGCCTCCGCTTGCGCAGCCAAGATGCCACGATCGACCAGGTCGCGAACACCTTTGCATTCAACTGTTACAGATCGTGGAAACGCGGGACGTGCGATTCAGTGGTCGAGCAGTTCGTTGGCGTCGTTCCGCCAAACTGCAAACTCAGAAACTGCGGGAGCGGGTCATCGGGACGGAGAATTATCCAACCCGAGAAATGCAGGCGTCGATGATTTCGCTGAAGAAAGGTAAGCGTCGATGATTTCGCTGATTTCGCCCGCGGGCCCGGACCTGTCCTTGATCCATCCAGACGGCCTTATTGCAAAACTGCCTGCATATGTCGAGGTGGTGCGAGGCAACGACAAGGATGCTGGCCTGGGAAACGAACGCGCTGACACGCTTCTCGGCTTTCGCAATGAATGCGGCATCGCCAGCGGTGATCCATTCATCCATCAGCAGGATCTCCGGCGCAAAGCATGTGGCAACCGCAAACGTCAACCGCATCAGCATGCCGTACGAATAGGTCCGCACGGGTATGTCCAGGAAATCGCCGAGCTCGGTAAATTCAACAATGTCGTCCATGTGCTGTTCGATCTGGTCGGCGCTCAGGCCAAGGATCAAGCCGCTCAGACGAATGTTGTCATAGCCGTTGATGTCGCCGTCAATGCCAAGGCCGATGTCGAACAAAGGTGAAATGCGGCCTCGGCTCTTCACGGTACCGTTGACCGGCTCGTGGACCCCGGCCATCACGCGCAGTAGCGTCGTCTTGCCGGCACCGTTCGGACCGATGAGTGCGAGACGGTCTCCGGCGTGCAGTGACAGCGATACATCGCGGAGGGCCTCTACCGTGATGCGATGATTGGCGTCGCTTGCAAGCCTCCCGCCTGATCCGTGGAACAGCAGGTTCTTTTTCAGAGAACGCGATCCGCCGTGATAGATCGGAAACGAGACGCTGACGTTGTCGAGGGTCAATTCGGCATGGCCCGGTACTGCAGGGACGGCCGTCATCGATCTCAGACCCAATATGAGAGACGGGCCCGAAAGCGCGTGAAGAGTGCTCCCGTAACCGCGACATTGACGACCGTAATCAACAAGACTGAGACGTAATTCTGAAACGTCGGCAAGCTGCCAAGCAGAGGCGCCCGCACGATTTCGGTCAGATGAAAGAACGGGTTGTAATCTGCAATGTAGAGCTTGCCGTGCAGCAGCTCGGGCTTCCAAATGATCGGCGTTATGAAAAATACGATTTGTGTGACCGAGTTGATGACTTGGGGGATATCGCGAAATCGTGCCGACAACAATCCGATCCAGGTGTTTACAAGTGCGCCATTGATGACGACAAGCAAGAAGCCGGGAATTGCCCAGAGCGCGACGACTCCAGGCCGCAGATCAAAGTAAATCAGGACACCGAAGTAGATGATGAAGTTGTGCAGAAAAATAATGACTTTGCTCCAGGTCGATCGGTACACGTAGACGGAATAGGGCAGCCGAATTTGCCTGATGTAGGACACCGATCCGGTAAAGAGAGTACCGCCTTCGGTGAAAAAACCCGAAATGAAATTCCAGACCAACAGACCAACACACAAGTACGGTACGAAATCCTGCAACGGAGCCTCGAACAGCTCCGCATAGACGACGCCGAGCGCCACGACCATGACCGCCATGCTGAGTGTCAGCCAGAGCGGGCCGAGTTGTGAACGGCGATACCTCTGCAAGATGTCGTTCCAGCCAAGCCGGCCCCACAGCCGCCATAACGTCAGCCCCTCGACGATATCCGTTCGGGCCATCCGCAATGCGCTGCTGCGGCCCGCGCTCAAAATGCGTTCAGGCGGCGGGGCCGGTGCCATGCGGTTGTTCAGGGCTGTCGACATGGTCGTCCGGGCGTTAACCGACCGCGTGGGTCGAGAGAGGCGACACTGCAATCAGTAATGCAGGAGTCGCAACCGATACATCCAGTGGATAGCAAACTGTCGTATCAGATACGGCGCAACGTTGCGCTCAACTTCGGATTGCGAGGGTTCATGCCCGAGGTAACGGAGCCGTAGCCGCTGCATTTCTTCTCGTCCTTTATCGTAAATCTTCGACGTCTTTTGATCGTCGTGGACCCGGAAGCAGGCGAGAAACCGTGGCAGGCGCAGGAACTTAAATCCAGCATGCTGCGCCCGCAGAATGAAGTCCCAGTCGAGCGCGTATTGAAAGGATTCGTCGAGCGGCCCTACCGCCTCCCACACGCGGCGCCGCCAGAACATCGTTTCCTGGGGTACGTAGTCCGCCCAGCAAAGCGTCTTCGCGTCATGGCGCGGTAACACGGCGCGTCCAATCTCAAGTCCGTCCCGATCGATGAAGATTCGATGCCCGTAGACAACGTCGATTTCAGGATGCTCGCGGAATGCTCTGGCAACATAGGCAAGCGTTCCCGGGAGCAACAGGTCATCGCTATTGAGATAAGCCATGATGTCGCCGTCGCATTTCGAAAACGCACGATTGACGGCTTGAGCCTGGCCGTCGTCGTTTTCACTTCGCCATATCAGCCGGGAACCATAGGACCGAAGAACGTCGGGGGTTCCGTCCGTTGAGGCGCCGTCCTGAACACAGTAATTCAGGCGGGGGTAGGCCTGCATCAGCACGCTGTCGATGGTCGCCGTCAAATATTTGCCGATGGTTGAAGCTCGGCGTGACGATCGCAATCGACATCGCGTCAGACGAAATCGCTTCGCTCGGGTAAGCCGCGTTAATCCGGATTTTTCTCGGCTTATATTGCTCGAACGTCCACAGCGGCGGACGCAACCAGGCACGGCGCGCCTGATGTCGCGATCGGGAGAATGCGCTGGCAAGCGAATTAACCCGAATTTCCAGTTCCGCGATGCGATTTTCAAGATCCTCAATTCGATTTTTGAAGGGATCCTCGAAATGACTGTTCATAACGCACTCAAAAACTTTCGCCCGGCCAAGACATTGCTCCAAGGCTTGGAATACAGTTCCTTTTTACGGTCTCTAGCCAAATCTCGCATGTTCGCTAAGCGCCGTCGAGGTTCATGAATCCGCTCCGGCGTCAGTAGCCTTCGCACAACCTATCTGCCTTCCAGCGAGGATGGAAAAGCGATAGTACTGAAGCGGGTTCGGAACGCATCCGGGAAATCCCATTCGAGACTGTGGAATCCGGCGCAATAGCCGGGGATGGCTGCCGATCCCTTCACACGCCGAAATCGCCGCCGACGTAGTATCGTGATGCACAAGCGCGTTCAAACGAGGAGGAGAGTGGAGGTTCTGGCCCCCGATGAAACTCTTCCGGATCGGTTCGAACGCATTGCACGATCCCATAATTCCCGGCCTGCGCTCGCGTCCGAAACATGGCAACCAACCTATGGTGAATTGAACGGTGCCTCTGACCACTGGGCGCAGGCCGTGGCAGCGCTCGGCGGCGATCAGGGCGATCGCGTTGCGATTTTGATGCGCCATGATCCGAGTCAGGTCGCCGCAGTGTTGGCCGTTCTCAAGGCGGGCAGGATCGTCGTCGTGCTTAATGCGACGGATGCCCCTGCACGCTTGCGGCTGACCATCGCGGATGCCGCACCAACACTGATTATCACTGACGCGTCCAATCTGCAGCTCGGGCACGACATCGCGCAGGGGCTGTGCGCATGTGCCTGTTGCGACGACTTCACGCCCGCGGGCGCGCATGTGCCTGCGCCTTGCCTCGATCCCGAGGCTACCGCTTTCATTGTCTACACCTCGGGCTCAGCCGGTCGCCCCAAAGGCGTGATGATAAATCATCAACAGATCATCCATAACGCGCTCAAACTCTCATCCGCGATGGAGCTATCCGCCGCCGACCGGATTGCACTATTGCCGTCGCTGAGCGGCCTTCACGGCGTCAACAACCTGTGGTGCGCGCTGCTGCATGGGGCGTTGCTGCTCCCCTTTCCGGTCATGGAACGGGGCGTGACTGGTCTCGCAGAATGGATGGCAGACCATGAGATCACGGCATTCAGCGCCTCGACGTCGCTGTTTCGCAGCTTCATGAAATCGATGAAACCAGGACAGCGTATCGCTTCGGTGCGAGTGGTGCGGGTCGGCGGAGAACTTGTGACCTCGGACGATTTCGCCGCGTTCCAGCGGCATTTTTCCCCGGACTGCATCATGGTGAACACACTCGCATCCTCGGAAGGCGGCAACATCACATACTTGCGGCTGTCCGGACGCGATAGCGTTCCCGAGGGATCGGTGGCGGTCGGCCGCACGTTCGATGACATTGAAATTGAGATCACGGATGAAAGCGGACGGCCGGTCGCAGACGGCGAAGCCGGCGAGATCATCGTCAAGAGCCGCTACATGTCCCAGGGCTATTGGCGCAACGATGCGCTTACCGCGGAACGCTACGGCCGCGACAGCCAAGCCATGCCGATGCTCAGGAGCGGGGACTGGGGCCGGATCAATTCGGACGGAGTGCTGGAATTTGTCGGACGCCGCGACACGCGCGTAAGATTCATGGATCGAGCGTCGAATTGGACGAAGTCGAGCAGGCGCTGCGCCGAGCTCCGGGCGTCGAGAGAGCCGTCATATGTGCCTTCGAGGGTGCCTATGGCACTCGGCTAGCGGCCTATGTCGTGCTTCGCAGCGGCCACACCTCATCGTCACCGGCATTGCGGCGTGCCGTACGCGCCCTGCTCCCGGAGCACATGGTACCGTCCAATTTCCAGATTTTGGACGACCTGCCGCTGATGCCGCACGGCAAAGTCGATCGCCACAAATTGCTGCAGACCTACCCGCCCAGTGCTCAGCAAACAGCCCATACCGCGTTCGAGACCGAAACGGAGGCAATCCTTGCCGACATCTGGTCGGAGGCGTTCGACATTCCCGAGGTGGGCCGAGACGACAACTTCTTCGAACTCGGCGGGAACTCGCTGATCGCAAGCCTCATTGCAGCGCGCGTGTACGGCGAAACCGGGGCCGAACTCAATCTTGGTTCGTTCGTGCAGCATTCGACCGTCGCGAGCCTGGCGGAACTCGTTGAACGTCTACGCCAGGACATGATCGAGCAATTCCGGATTCGCTCCGTGCCACGCGATGGAAAACTTCCGCTTTCTTTCGCTCAGCAGCGAATTTGGCAGTTCTCGCAGACCAGCCAGGGTCTCGCGAGCTACACCCATTTCCGACGTTACCGCATCGTTGGGCCACTCGATGCCGACGTGTTCCGCGAGTGCATGAACCATCTCGTCAAGCGGCACGAACTTCTTCGCACAACATTTGAGGCGGGAGACGACGGGCCGGTGCAGATCGTCCATCCGCCATGCGAAGCGCCGCTGGCGGTCTTTGATCTTACAACAGCGCCGGATCCCGCCGTCGCCGCGCTCGAGCTGATGAAGCAGCTTGCCACGCAACAATTGGACTTGGTCCGCGGGCCATTGCAGCGTTTCACGCTCTTCAAGATCGGCCAGAACGAGCATCGGCTGGTGCGGGTCATTCATCATCTTCTATTTGATCGATTCTCCTGGAAATTGCTTTTGGATGAGCTCGCACAATTGTATGAGGCAGCAATCCGCGGAGATCGCCAGCTGCCGAAAAGTGAAACGCTGCAATACGCCGACTATGCCAGCTGGCAACGGGAATTCTTTCGCGCAGAAGCGCCCGCGTGCCAGAATATGATCGCCTGGTGGAAGAATGCTCTCGACGCTCCGCCTGAGCCGCTCGATTGGCCTGCGAGAAGGCCAGAACCCGCCACCGGCGTCGCGGCATCCGAGGGCTACCTTCTCACGGGCGTCGGCGCGGAGACCTGGCAACGCATGGCCGACTTTGCCAACCAGCAGAACGCGACCCCATATATCGTCTGGCTCGCCGCATTCATTGCATTCCTGTGCGTGCAAACCGGTCGACGGGACATCATCATCGGAACATATGTATCGAATCGCAAACGCCCTGAATTACAGCGCATGTTTGGCGATTTTTCCAACCTGGTGACGCTAAGATTTCGCTGCGAACTCGATAAGACGTTGCGAACCTGGATGATGACGACGCGCGACATTTTCACATCAACGATCGCTCATTCCGAAGTGCCGTACGAAGAGCTGCGCCGATCGTTTGAGCGCGATGGCAGAAATTTTGCCGAACTGCGCATGCTTTACTCGATCGATTCTCCCGACCTGCCGATTCAGTTCGCAGGACTGGAGTTTGCTGTGGAGGTTGGGCACCCCCGCCCCCTCAGCATGCCTTGGGGATTCTCGCTGCAGCTTCTGCAGCAGACGCGCGATTGCCGCTTTTCTTTGATGCCTCGATCTACGATGCGGTCGCAGTTCGTGCAATGGTCGGCCGCTGGAAGCGCTTCGTCGACGTGCTTTCGTGCAATCCTGACGTGCCGATCGAACAGTCGCTTGCGATGAGCGACGTAGACTAGCCTGAGAGGGACGTTACGTTCCGCAGTCGCCCAGGTCCGATGAGCGACCCGTCACAGCAAGATTTTACATTCCGGCCCGCCCGGCGCGAAAGCATAACGGTGCTCGACGATGGGCTGAGGCTTCAGTGCCATCGCGTGCCTAAATGGGACCAAGGTAATGAGTAATTGCAATCAAAAGCTTTGCCAGCCAAACCGCAAGGTCTGGAATTGCGCGAACGATCTCACTC
>CAVSSN010000005.1:0-165872 GCA_963730645.1 uncultured Alphaproteobacteria bacterium
TGGACGAAGGCGAGGGCGCGCCGATCGTGCTGGTGCACGGCTTTGCCTCCAACGCGGAGATCAACTGGGTCTCGCCCGGTTGGGTGACGACGCTGACGCGCGCCGGCCGCCGCGTCATCGCGCTCGACAATCGCGGCCACGGCGGCTCGACCAAGCTCTACGACCCCGCGGCCTACCACAGCGCCGTCATGGCGCAGGACGTGCGCGCCCTGATCGATCATCTCGGCCTCGGCCGCTGTCGACGTGATGGGCTATTCGATGGGCGCGCGCATCACCGCGTTCCTGGCGCTGGCCAATCCGGAGCATGTACGCTCGGCCATCCTCGGCGGCCTCGGGATTCACCTGGTCGAAGGCGTGGGCCTGCCGGAATCGATTGCGCTGGCGCTCGAGGCGCCGTCGCTTGCGGATGTTTCCGACCCGACCGCCTACATGTTCCGCGCCTTCGCCGAACTCACCAAATCCGACCTGCGGGCGCTTGCCGCCTGCATCCGCGGCTCGCGCCAGACGCTCAGCCGTGCCGAGGTCGGCCGCATCGCCGTGCCGATGCTGGTCGCAGTGGGCACCAAGGACCCGATCGCCGGCTCGCCCGAGGAATTGGCCGCGCTGGTGCCGGGCGCGCAGGCGCTGCCGATCCCTGGCCGCGACCACATGCTGGCCGTCGGCGACAAGGTTTATAAGGCGGGCGTGCTGGAATTTCTGGCAAATCGGCCGTAATCGCCCATTTTCACGCAACAGACACGCAATTCGCCCATGCTTGGCTCTCCTTGGCTCTGGGCTGCGGACGCCCCAGATATGCTAGGCTGAGGCATGATCCCGGGAGACCCCCATGGCCCAATACCAGACCCGGCCGGCGCTCGATAAGGTCGATCCCGTCTGGGCGCGCATCCGCCGCGAGGCCGAAGACGTGGCGCGGCGCGAGCCTGAGCTCGCGACCTTCATGTACGAATCCATCCTGCACCACGACACGCTGGAGGCCGCCGTCATCCACCGGCTGGCAGAGCGGCTCGACCACGGTGCGGTCTCGGGCGAACTCATTCGCCAGGCCTACGCCGATGCGCTGGAGGACCAGCCCTCGCTCGGGGACATATTCCGCGCCGACATCGTCGCAACCGCCGACCGCGATCCCGCGACCCACCGCCTGCTCGAGCCTTTGCTCTACTACAAGGGCTTCCACGCCATCGAGACCCAGCGCCTGGCGCATTGGCTGTGGGGCAAGGGCCGCAGGGACTTCGCCTACTACCTGCAGAGCCGTTCGTCGTCGGTGTTCCAGTGCGACATCCATCCGGCTGCACGCATCGGCCGCGGCATCTTTCTCGATCACGCCACCGGCCTCGTCGTCGGCGAAACCGCACTGATCGAGGACGACGTTTCGATCCTGCACGACGTGACGCTCGGCGGCACCGGCAAGGAAGCCGGCGATCGTCACCCCAAGATCCGCCACGGCGTGATGATCGGCGCCGGCGCGAAGATTCTCGGCAATATCGAGGTCGGCCATTGCTCGCGAATCGCCGCGGGTTCCGTGGTGATCAATGCGGTGCCGAACAACGTCACGGTCGCCGGCGTGCCCGCCAAGGTGATCGGCGAAGCCGGCTGTCCCGAGCCTTCGCGCGCCATGGACCAGATGCTTTACGGCGAGCTTTAACCACAGCGCATTTGTTGTCGGCGCGGGCGCGTGCTATGCCGCGCCGCGAGAATTGGGAGTGCCACCTTTGGACGTCCTCGAAGTCAAAAAACTCGACGCCTACCTCAAGAAGCTGTTCGGCAACGCGCGCATTCGCGTGGTGCCGCGGCCGACCAAGGAGGATCTGGCCGAGGTCTATATGGGCGAGGAGAAACTGGGCGATCTCAATCTCGACGATGAAGACGACGATCGCTCCTATAATTTCAGAATGGAAATAAATTTGGGCGAGACCGCCGCCGTCGATCAGATCGAGCGCCTGGGCACCTACCTCAAGCGCAAGTTCGACAACGAGAAAATGCGTGTGATGCCGCGCCCAAAAAAGCAGGACTCGCTCGAAGCCTATCTCGGCGATGAATTTATCGGCGTATTGTTCGTCGAAAACGAGAAGGGACAGCGGTCCTACATTCTTGAAATGCCAATTCTGGATATGGACCTGGCGTGAGTTCCGGCGCCGCCAAAGCACATTTGGCATGATGCTTTTTGCTCACCGCATGACATAGTGCCGTCATGGACGGCTTTGGACTCTACGCGCCCGAGTCTCGGTTCGATCCCTTCAGCGTCATGCTGTTCAAGGCGCTGCAGGTGGTCGCCTTCCTGTTCTTTCTGGCGCTCATCGCCATGAATCCGAAAAGCGACGGCAAGGAGATCGCGCGCAAGGCCGAATTCATGATCACGATGGCATGGCCGGACATGCATCCCGACGACGTCGACCTTTATGTCCGGGACCCGGCCGATGAACTGGTCTGGTACAACCAGCGCAGCGTCGGCTTCATGTCGCTCGAACGCGACGACCGCGGCGAGACCAACGACTTCATCCGCGTCAACGGCCAGAAAATGTGGAGCCCGATCCGCCAGGAGATCGTCAGCATCCGCGGCATTCTTGCCGGCGAATACACCGTCAATGTCCATCTCTACCAGCACACTGCCAAGACGCCGGTGCCGGTCTCCGTCACGGTCGAAAAGCTCAACCCGGCCGTCTCGGTCATCTACTACGACACCATCGATCTCGATCACACCGACGAAGAAAAGACCGCGGTGCGCTTCACGCTGGCCGACGACGGCAGCGTCGTGCGCACCAGCAGCACGCAGATATCTCTGCTCGACACCATCGGCTGGAAGCGGACGTTTCGCACCATCCGCCGCTAATCAGTTTGTCTGCGGGTGCAATTGCGCGATCAGACGGTCGAATCCGGCCGCAACGCCGTGCCAGTCTTCGAGCCACTCGCGCGGGAAGCGCAGCGTGATCTCCGCCGCGTCGATGCGGCGCTCGTGCATGCAGGTGCCGGGCGTCTCGCTGGCGCCCGCCCGGGTGCAGCGGGCGAAGAATTGTTCCGGCAGCGCGGCGACGTAGACGAGGTCCTCGCCCTGATAGGGCGTGCCGTTGCGGAACGGCAGGATGGCGAGGCCGTCAGGACCTTGCTTTGCCTCGGCCTCGACATAGCGCGGGTAGATGGTTTTGAGCCGCTCCTCGGGCGGCAGCAGGGTTCCGGCGCCGGCGATGGTCACGAACAGCCGGTCGCTTGCCTTGACCGGCTCGGCAAGCGCGCCATTTTCCGGCTTTGCCGCTGGCTGCGGCGTGGGCGGCGTCAGCGACGGCCACAGGAATGCGAGGTCGACCCGATCGTGAGGGCCGGGCTGGCGCTGCACCGCGACGCGGATCGCAGCCGGCGGCACGTTGAACAGCACGCCCGCCACGGTGATTGGCACGGCGGGCGCGTTCGGTGAAATGGGCGCGCTCGGCCATGTCGGCCACAGCACATAGGAAACAAACACTGCGCCCGCGAGAATGACGCCGACAAGCAGTGCGAACGGCAGCGCCAGAAGGCTGTGCGCGCCGCGCCGGGATTTACGATGCCTGGCCCGTGTCGTTTGCGTCGCTATCGCCATGCCGTCCGGTTCCGCCGAAACGAATCAGGCGCGAGTATGCCACGCGCCCGGTGGCGTGCACGATGTGCGGCGTTGTCAGGACCCAATGGAGTCCTGAACCGAGTGCCGAAGGCCGTCAGTGACGTTACTGTTTGCTGTCGGCCGGTTTGCTGTCCGCCGGCTTGCCTTCCGGTGCCCTGGCGCTCTTGACGCCGCCGGCAATTTGCGCGGCAAGCGTCGCTGCGATCTTGGCGTGGGCCGCGACGTTGAAGTGGATTCCGTCGAACTGGTAAAAGTCCTTCGGAATTTCCGGGTCGTAGACGATGACGCGAATGCCGCGCGCGCGCAGGTGCTTGGCCATCGCCTCGACATTGGCGGCGCGCGCCTGCTTCGAGCCGAAGAAGCGCAGATCGTTGCCGCCCGGCTGCAGGATGACGATGTCGGTGCCTTTGGGCACTGCCGTATCGATGCGGCGCAGCATGCCGGCGGTGACGTCGCCGAGGACGCCGGCGTTGGTCACGTTGGCGCTGATGCCGTGCTTCCTGAGCAGCGCCTGCAACTGCGCCGGATAGGCGTTTTGCGCGCCGACGCCCCAGCCCGAGGTGTTGCTGGCCCCGATCGCCACGATGTGGAGCGTCGCGGCCTCGCCCGGCATGGCGCCAAACCAGAGACCCGCCGCAATTGCCAGTCCGAGGAACGCCTTAGCCATGACCCATCCCCTGGAAACCCTACGCGTTAACCTTTCCTTAATCATTTCGTAGCCGCGCCCGCTGGCATCTGCAATGGCTGGGCGAAAGCCATCCCGTGTCACCAGTTGTGTTGCTTGCCATGCCGTTTGTCCTGTCGCCCGACACCATCGATTCCTTCTTCGCGCTTGCCATCGGCTTTGCCGTCGCCGGTTGCTGTTCGACCGGCTAC
Organism: uncultured Alphaproteobacteria bacterium; assembly: GCA_963730645.1. GTDB lineage: Bacteria > Pseudomonadota > Alphaproteobacteria > Rhizobiales > Xanthobacteraceae > BOG-931. The sequence continues at coordinate 4,466 of CAVSSN010000005.1, forward strand.
CGGGCGCTCACCGCACGATTTCCGAGCTTCCGATTGCTCGAGATCGGCCCCGCGGGTGCGCGCTTCGCCGCCGTGCCGCTTTTGATGTTCTCCGCCCCCTTTATCATCATGCGCAACACCGTCCGCGGCCGCCGCATCGAGCGGCGGCGCCTGGAGTTCGTCATGATCGCGACTGTCGTCGCGGGACTGTGGAGCCTGATGTCCGGCACCGTCGTGGTGCTCGCGCTTGAGGTTATGGGGCTGTTGCACGCGTGATCTATGAACTAGATGGCCAGCAGCCGGAGTTTCCGGCCGACGGCCGCTATTGGGTCGCCGAGTCCGCGACGCTGATCGGCCGCGTCCGCCTCATGAGCGACGCCAGCGTCTGGTTCGGCGCGGTGCTGCGCGGCGACAACGAATGGATCGAGCTCGGCGAGCGTTCGCAGATCCAGGACAATTGCACCCTGCACACCGATCCCGGCTTTCCGCTCACGATCGGAGCGAACTGCGTCATCGGCCACAACGTCGTGCTGCACGGCTGCAGCATCGGCGCCAACAGCCTGGTCGGCATGGGCGCGATCATGCTCAACGGCGCGAAGATCGGCGCCAACTGTTTGGTCGGCGCCGGCGCGCTCATCACCGAGGGCAAATCGTTCCCGGACAATTCGCTGATCGTCGGCACGCCGGCGCGCGCCATCCGCACGCTCGACGAAGCGGCGGTCAAGCAGATTGCCGCCGGCGCCGACATCTATGTCCGGCGCTGGCAGCAATACGCGAAGGGCCTGAAGCGGATCGGATGATCCGCCGGCGAACCGCCGTCAGGCGGCGATCTTGGCGCTGGTCAGTTGCGGCGTGGCGCGGAACGCGATGGCGCCGCGGTTCCAGCCGTTGATCGTAACGACCGCCGCCGTGAGATCGACGAGTTCCTTGTCGGAGAAATGCCGTTTCACCTCGGCGTAGACCTCGTCGGGAGCATGATCCTCGCTGACGAGCGTGATCGCGTCGGTCCACGCCAGCGCGGCGCGCTCGCGCGCGGTAAAAACCGGTGCCTCGCGCCAGGCATTGAGCAGATGCATGCGCTCGTCGCTTTCGCCGTGCTTTCGCGCCGCGTTGGTGTGCATCACGAGACAGTATGCACAGCCGTTGATCTGTGAGGCGCGGATTTCGACCAAGTGGAGCAGCGACCGTTCGAGGCCGCTGCCATCGACGTAGGCCTGCAGTGTGGCCATGACCTTGTACATGGCTGGGCTCACCTTCATGGCGTCCAGTCTTTGCGGGGTGAATTTTTCGGGCATGGTATTCTCCTGCAGTATTGCGCTCCGCCCGTGCTGAACAAAATTGGCAGGAGACCGCGGCAATTCTCTGATCATTCGATGGCGCACGCGCGTCACGTGGTCGCGTGGCGACGCCGGGGTTCCCGCGCAGGAGCAGGCCCTTATTCCGCCTTCGTCGCTTCCGGAGTTGCCGCCGCCTCAGCGGTGCCGGCAATGCGCACGCTGTCGCCTGACGCGATCCCGTCCGGCGGGCTGGTGATGACGCGGTCCTCGGCTGTGAGGCCGGACCCGATCTCGACCTCCTTGCCCATATCGCGCGAGATCGTCACCGGCTTGAGAACGACGCGATTGTCGCTGCCGACCGTCGCAATCTGCAGCCCGCTCTGATCGAAGATCAGCGCGCTCGCCGGCACGTTGACTGCGATCTCCGGGTGCGGCAGTTCAAAGCTCACGTTGGCGAAGGCGCCCGTCATCAATTCGGCCTTGGCGTTGTCGACGACGAGCAGCATACGTGTGGTGCCGGACGCAACGTCGACAGACTGCGACGAGGCTTCGACGGTGGCGGGGAAGTTGCGGCCCGGATATTCGGGCACCGAAATCTGGGCCTTGGTGCCGATCTTGATGCTGGGAACGTAATTTTGCGGCACGTTGACGTAGGCGCGCAGCCTGCTGGTGTCCGAAACGACGAACATCGGCACCCCGCCGCCTCCGGCGTTGATCAGCATACCGACGTCGGTGTTGCGTGCCGTGACCAGACCATCGAACGGCGCGGTGATGCGTTTGAATGTTTCGAGGACTTTGAGGCGATCGTAATTGGCTTGCGCCGACCTGAGCAGGCCCTGCTTGTTGGCGGAATCGGCCTGCCTCTGGTCCATGTCCTGCTTCGACACCGACCCTGACACGATCAGCGAGTGGCCGCGCTCGAGCGTCGCCCTGGACAGCACGAGATTGGCCTGTGCGCTGGCGACCGCGGCCTCGGCTTGCATGATCTGCTGGTCGAGGTCCGGCGCGTCGATCTCGGCGAGAAGCTCACCGGTTTTCACCGGTGTGCCGATATCGGCCTTCCATTCCTTGAGATAGCCGCCCACGCGCGCAAAGATCTGCGCCTGCGAATAGGCTTCGAGCCGGCCGGGAAGTTCGATCGTGGTGCGCTTGCCGCGGGTGTCCGGCGTCGCGACGGCGACCACGGGCACCGCCTGGCGTTCCGTCCATTCGCTCAGACGCGCGTCCGCCATCCGGCGTGTGGTGATGCCGGTGACGACGATGATGACGGCAAGGACGACCGCCGCAATGGCCGAGAAGCGCAGGCCCCGCCGTGACAGGACGGACGGAGTTGGGTCAGACGGCATGCGCTTCTCCAATCGCAGGGGCAGTATGCCTGCCTTCGTTTCGGTGCAGGATACTAAATACCACCGGCACGAACATCAGCGTCGCGACCGTTGCAAAAACCAGGCCGCCGACGACGGCGCGGCCGAGCGGGGCATTCTGCTCGCCGCCTTCGCCGAGGCCGAGCGCCATCGGCGCCATGCCGATGATCATGGCGAGCGCCGTCATCAACACCGGACGGAAGCGCACGAACCCGGCTTCGATCGCCGCCTGCACCGGATCGCCAAGCTCGGCGAGGCGCTCGCGGGCGAAGCTGATGACCAGCACGCTGTTTGCGGTGGCGACGCCCATGCACATGATGGCGCCGGTGAGCGCCGGCACCGACAGCGTCGTCTGCGTGGCGAACAGCGTCCAGACGATGCCGGCAAGCGCGGCGGGCAGCGCGGTCACGATGACGAATGGATCGGCCCAAGACTGAAAATTGACGACGATCAGCAGATAGATCAGCACAATGGCGCCGAGCAGGCCGAACAACAGGCCGGAAAAGGCGTTGTTCATCGTCCGGACTTGTCCGAGCAGCCTGACCTGAGCGCCTTTCGGCACGTCATTCGCGGTCTCGTCGATGATCTGCTGTACTTCGGCGGCGACCGCGCCGAGATCGCGGCCCTGCGTGGTGCCGTAGATTTGCACCATGGGCAGGATGTTGTACTGCGAGACGACTGCCGGTCTGGTTGCGCGGGTGATGTCGGAGATGGCTCCAAGCGTTTGCGCCGACGCTCCGGCGGCGGTGATGGGAATACTCTTCAGGGCATTCAGCGAGTCCACCTGATACTGCGGCGTCTGCATGACGATGGCGTAGTTCACGCCGTTTTCGGGATTAAGAAAATATGTCGGCGCAACCTGGCTGCTGCCGGCGAGGTTCACGACCAGGCTGTTGGTCACGTCCCGCTCGGTGATGCCGACGTATTGCGCGCGCGTACGGTCGACGTCGACATTGAAGCCGGGACCGTTGAGCGATTGCTGGATGCGCGCGTCGGCGAGACCGGGAATGTGACGCAGCCGGCGCAACAGATCCTGCGCATAGGCGAAATTCGCCGTCAGATTGGGGCCGCGGATTTGCAGGTCGATCGGCGCCGGCGCGCCGAAATTCAAGATCTGGCTGATGATGTCGGCCGGCAGGAACGAGAACGTCACGCCCGGGAAGCGCGACGGCAGTTCCTCGCGCAGGATTTTGACGTACTCGGCGGTCGGCCGATGGTCTTCGGTCAGCTTGATCTGGATTTCGCCGTCGGCCGAGCCGATGGTGCCGGTGTTGTTGTAGGTCATGTTGATGCCGCTGACCGGGAAGCCGACATTGTCGACCAGCGTGCTGAGCTGTTCCGGCGGAATGATCTTGCGGATTGCCTTCTGGATTTCGGCGAATTGCTGCACGCTTTGCTCGACGCGGGTGCCGACGCGCAAGCGCACGTGCATGAGAATCTGGCCGGCATCGACCGACGGGAAGAAATCCCGGCCGAGATATGGCGCGAGCGCAAACGAGCCCAAAACGAAGACAAGGAAGCCGGCGACGAATGCGCGCCGGTGCCGCAGCGCCATCATCAGAAGCTCGCGATAACCCAGACGAAACCGTTCGAAGCCTTTCTCGAAGCCGCGCTGGAAACGCACAAGGGGATTGCGCGACGGCGGTAACGGGCCGTCCAGGCCATGCATGTCGGTGTGCGCACTATGCTGGCGCAGAAGATAATTCGCCATCGTCGGCACCAGCGTGCGCGACAGAATGAACGAGCAGAACATCGCCGACATCACCGCTTCGGCCATCGGCACGAATAAAAACCGCGCAACACCTGTGAGAAAGTACATCGGCACGAAAACGATGCAGATGCAGAGCAGCGAGACGAATGCCGGCGTAACAATCTGCGCCGCGCCATCCATGATGGCTGTCTCGACTTCCTTGCCCTGCTCGAGATGCCAATTGATGTTTTCGATCGTCACCGTCGCGTCGTCGACAAGGATGCCGACGGCGAGCGCAAGGCCGCCGAGCGTCATGATGTTGAGCGTTTCGCCAAGTGCGGAGAGCATCGCGATCGACCCGAGCACCGAAAGCGGAATCGAAGTGGCGATGATCACGGTCGAGCGCCAACTGCCGAGGAAGACAAGAATCATCAGGCTGGTCAGCGCAGCCGCGATGACGCCTTCGCGAATGACGCCGCTCACCGCGGCATTGACGAACAGCGATTGATCGCCAATCAGCGAGATATTGAAGTTTGGCGGCAGAATTGCCTTGAGCTCCTGAACTTTTTGTTTGACGCCGTCGATGATCGCCAGCGTCGATATCGAGCCATTCTTCAGCACCTGCATCAGCACCGAACGGTTGCCTTCGACATGCACGATGTTGGTCTGCGGCGGATTTCCGTCGCGTACCTGGGCAACATCGCGGATGTAGACCATGGCCCCATTGATGCTCTTGATCGGCAAGTCGCCCAGTGCGGGAATATTGGTAGGGGCATTGTTGAGCTGGATCGTATATTCGAACGATCCGATCTTCTGGGTGCCGGCTGGCGTGAGCAGGTTCTGGTTCGCGAGCGCAGTGGCGACGTCCTGGCCGGACAGGCCGCGTGCCTGCATCGCCGCCGAGTCGAGATCGATCTGAATCTGCCGCGCCTTGCCGCCATACGGGTAGGGAATGGCCGCACCTGGGACCGTAACAAGGGGCGTGCGAATAACGTTGAGGCCGGTGTCGGCGAGCGTCTGCTCGGACAGACCTTGACCCGACAAAGCAAGCTGGATGATCGGAACGGTCGAAGCGTTGTAATTGAGGATCAGGGGCGGCGTTGTGTTGGGCGGCATGTTCTTGAGCAATGTCTGTGACACCGCCGTCACCTGCGCATTGGCCATTCGGATGTCGACGCCAGGCTGGAAGAACACCTTGATGATGCCGAGGCCGGTATAGGAATTGGCCTCCATGTGTTCGATGTCGTTGACGGTTGTCGTCAGCGTGCGCTGGAACAAAGTCGAAATGCGGCCAGCCATCTGATCCGGCTGCAGGCCGGTGTACTGCCAGATCGCCGCGATCACCGGGATGCGGATGTCGGGAAAAATGTCGACGGGCGTGCGCAGCGCGGCGAGCGGACCGACGATAAGAATGACGAGGGCCAGAACGACGAAAGTGTAAGGACGCCGCAATGCGATGCGGACGAGCGCGATCATGCGGCAGTTGCCCCCGGGTCACGAAGCATGGCGAGCCGCATGTATGGCATGACGATACCCCCAGCGGCGAGATGGATGTCGCCGCGCCGCGCGAAGCGGCTGCGTCATAGTGCCGAAATTCAGTGGTTCTCAACAACTCACAAACGCGTTGCTGGCGCCCGGTCTAGGTGTCACGGCGCATCGGCGGCGGCGAGCGGTTGTTTATGCGGCGGTTATACTCGCGCGATATACGAGGGTCATTGCCACTCGTGTGCAGCAGGATGCATGCCGATTCAGTCGGCGCAACGTCGGATGGACGCGAGCTTAGTTGACCTCAAGCTTGATCGTCTTACGCACCAGCGATCCCGACGCGGTGACACATTGAGCGACGATGGTATGAGATTCCGTATCGCCGGCCACTAACCGGATCGGAGACGCCCGATCGCCGATGACGAGAACCTTGCCCGCCTCGATGGCGTTGTTGGGCTGGAGCTTGTTCGGGAAAAGGACGGTGCCGTCACCCGTCGAATCGACATCGGCGAGGGTCAGTTTGCACGCTTCCTGCGCGAGCACGATGAGCACCATGTTGTCCTTCGGGTGATAGGACGTCTTGTCGGAGAGCAGCGACAGCTCGAACGTGCCGGTTTCCGGCACTGACAAGGCGGCCGGATCGATAAAACCCTGCGCGAAGGCGGCGGACGTCATTGCCAATGACGACATGGCCAATGACGACATGGCCAATGCGCCGACGAGCAGAAGAGCGGCAACGCGAATTGCCGCTCTCCTGAAGGCTATTGGCGCCTTCGCGATCAAGACGGGATCAGTACCGCCCGCCGCCATAGCCGCCACCGCCATAGCCGCCGCCACCGCCATAGTTGCCGCCGCCATAGTTGCCGCCGCCATAGCCGCCGCCGCCATAGTTGCCGCCGCCATAGCCGCCGCCGCCATAGTTGCCACCATAGCCGCCACCATAGTTGTCGCCACCGTAGCCTGGAGAAGGACCATAGCCGTAGCTCGGTCCGGAATTGTTGTAGCGAGACCCGTAGTCCGGCGGAGGACTGTAGCTGTAGTTCGGTCCGCCGTAATCGTAGCGACGGTGCGATGGCGGCACATATGCCGGCGCAGGCGGAGTTGGCGCCGCGGTGGCTGTTTGGTCAGTTGCGCCCGGGGCTACGGTCGGCGCCGGTGCGGCGACGGTCGGCGCAGCTGTGTCCGTGGTCGCAGGAGCCGAGTCCGTGGTCGCGGGAGCTGCTGCGACCGGTGCAGGCGTCGTAACGGGCGCCGGAGTGGTGTCCGGCGCGAGGGTTTGCTGCGGCGCCACCAACTCCTGTGGCGCAGCGGGGGCCGTCGATGAGGTATCGGCTGGGACGATTTGGATTTGGCGCGTTGTGCCTTGCGCGGCGGCGGTGCCGAGCATGGCGAATCGTCATCGCTGCGGTCAGGATGCATCGTGATGGCAGGGACATGGTGGTGCTCCTCTGTGATGCTCCGTGGACACAATGAATACCTGGGAGAGAAAGATAGCAATATGTCGATGCAGAGCTCGCTCCGGTTCATCGCCGAGGCGCATCTCCAATCGAAGCGCTGCAACCTGACCGAATGCGGTTCCCACGCCGGCGTTTTGATGGCCAAAAAAGGTGCGGCCGGTGCCTGGGGAAGCACCGGCCGCGCGCGAACCCGGTCTGGGGACGGGGAGGGGTGGGGACGTGACCGGGTACGCGGAACTCCTTCGTTGTTTGCTTCTCAGCGCGACGTCGCGGTTGACACGGCCGGCCGCGGATCGCCGAGCGAAACCCACACGTTCGGATCGGACTGCGACTGGCGCTTCACGAAGCGGTAGCCGGTGTCGGACCACAGCAGAATTTCTTCATTCTGGTTGTCGAGCACGAACTCGCCCTTGTCGGTCTTGACCGTGAGGATGGCGTGGCCGTCGCCGTGCTTGTCGCGCACCACCGTGATCAGCAGCGCTTCGCGCGGCCAGCCGGCCTTCAACAGCATCTTGCGCTTGAGCAGGACGTAGTCCTCGCAATCGCCGTAGCCGTCGTCCGGGTAGGACCACTTCTCGACCACGCCCCAATGCTCGAGATCGGTCATCGGCTTGATGTTGGTGTTGACCCAGCGATTGATGCGCACGAGGTCTTTCCAGGCCTGCGTCGAGAGCACCACGTCGCGCGGCGCCGTCGCGTGGCCCGCGCAGTCGCGCGCATGTTCGGTGCAGAACTCGATCCAGCCGATCGGTGGGCGGGCGCTGTCGCCGAGCGAGATGAACAGCGGACGCTCCTCCGCCGCGCTGCCCCCGGGCCCAGCGATGAGCGCAAGCAGCACGAGGCTCGCGGTCACGCCACGCTTGAGGAAATTTTCTGCACCCGACTTCATTTGCGACCCCTTCCCGTCTCGTCGGGGTCACATTTCCCACAAAGCTTTTGAGGTGCCGCTAAACTAGACAGTTCAATTTGAAGCAAAAACAGGTAAATACTCGGGCTAATACGATTATTACTTACAGCATTATTGAATAAAATTCGATCTATTCAATTTTGAATAAAATTGTATCGATTAATACGCTACGCGTGCGAATGATGGGCACGGCGCAGCCCTCGTCGCGCAGGCATTAAGGATTCACAGACAGGCGCAGGCGTAGCGAGGGGGATGGCCGCAGGATTTTATCGCGGCACCGGATACCGTTCCGGCCCGCGCGAACCGCCGCAAGGTGCCGCGCGGCGTTTACCCGCCGGTGACGTTGTCTTCGACTGAGTCCGGGTGTTGCATCCGGGTGAACTCGATGGCGAAGCCGTCTTCGAGATGGCGCACGACCCGGCCCTGCACCTTGCCAAGCGTGACGAGCGCGCCGAGCGGCGGTCGCTGGTCGGTCGCGACGCCGGCGCCGGACAGCGACATGTCGATGATGCGGCAGGAGAGATTGACGCCGTTCGGCATGATCAGGCGCCCGGCGGTATTCTTCGGCGCGTAGCGGCCGTGGCGGCGGTCTTCCGGCGAGTCCAGCAGGTGGCGGTTGGCTAGCCACGTGAGCTGGGCGGCGAGCTTGTCGCGCTTGCGCGGCGTCGCCGAAACGGTCATCGCGAAGCCGTTCTGGAACATGCGCGCGATCTTGCCTTCGAGCCGGCCGAGATGGTCGACATAGGCGATGACGCGCTCGCCCTCCAGGCCTGTGACCGGTGCGATCACCGCCATGCCGCCGGGCGACATGTTCACCACCTGACAAGGGTATTCGTTGCGATCGGCCAGCATGTAGCGGCCGAGCAGATTGACCCGCACGCGCTGGAAGCGCCGGCGCTCCTCGCTCAAGTTCGCCAGACTCGGTAAGCGTTGCGCCAGGGCCATGGGAAATGCTTCGCGTGTGCCGCAGTTCGGGCCAAAGCCTAGGCGTGGCGCGTTAATGCCCCGTTAGTATTCGCCGGGTTCCGCCGTTAATACGTATTTGGAACAATCGATTTTGGTTTGGCCCAGGTTGGTTTGCCTAGGTACGGCCGCCGTCGTAGATCACGAATCCGCGCCGGCTGCGGCCCGCCGCCGCCATGAAGCGCGGCGCTGCTGGCGCTTCAACGGCTGGCCCGATGTGGCGGCGGCTGCCGAGGACAAGGCCGGTCAGCGGGCTCATCCCGAGCCAATCCGGAATTTGCAGCGGTGCGAGCACACCGATGGCGCGCACCTGGCCGGGCCGGCGCGCACCAAGCGGCAGCAGCAGCAGTTCGAGTTCAATCGGTGCGCCGTCGCTATTTTCGGCGTTGACGCCGGCGACGACCCCGACGGACTCTTCGGCCAGGACGTCCAGGATGCCGTCGACGACCGGGCGGTTGAGCGCGTTCCACAGCGGAGTGAACGGTTCGTCCTTCAGTTCGCGGCCAAACAGCGCGCAGACCCGCGTGCCCGCCAGCCGGAACGGATGGCCGCTGCCCGCGTCCACCGTCAGAATGAAGCTGTCTCCGAGCAGGTGTCGGATATGTCTCGGCTCGATGTCGGCGCGCTCCGGCGCCAGCCGTTTGCCGCGTTGCGCGTCCCAATAGGTGTAGAGGTCGCGGCTCGATGGGTGTTTCATGGTCGCCCTGTCGCAGAATTCGCGCCGGCACCCGGACCTTTTGTCCCCGTTCGGGACAGGTGTCAGAGCGTGCGGCGCATTTGGCTGGGACGGAGCAGTCGGCGTGCCGCGGCAGCGGCTTGGCGCCCGGCGCGATGCGCGACGCCGAGTTAGCGTTAATCAAAGCTTGCCGTTGGCGGTGCGGATCGGCGCACCTAGGGTGATCTCACGAAAGCGTCATCGCCGCGCTGCCACGTCGTCGGCCGCGGGCTCGAACTAGAGGGAGGCGAGGGGATGTGACCGGCGCCACCCAAGCGCCACCCAGGTTGGCAATCGCCGATTTGGGCAGCGCTTGTCGTTTGGGCAGCATTTGCCGATCGCAACTGCTCGCGATCGGTGGCGTCGTCCGGAAAAATCCCCCGCACAGGCTGCAGAAAGGGAGGGTTCCAAGACCCTCCCTTTCTGTTTTCGCCGTTTGAAATTTGTTTACCAGCTTGCCGATTGCAACGCCGCGGCCTATTTCGGCAGGACGCAGGTGCCCTCTGGTGACCAATCCCAAAGAACCGATGTTCAATATTCCGCCGGTCGTCATTGCGACGGTGGTGGTGCTCGCTGTCGTGCATGTCGTGCGCACGTTTGCGCTCAACGAGGCCGATGATGTGCAGTTTCTGCTCACGTTTGCGTTCATTCCCGCGCGCTACGACTCCAATCTGCTGGTAACAGGCTCGTTCCCCGGCGGCTGGGCTTCGGATATCTGGACCTTCTTCACCTACGCATTCATCCACGCCGACTTTACTCATATTGCCGTCAACGTGGCGTGGCTGATCCCGTTCGGCACGGCGCTGGCGCGCCGTTTCGGGGCGTGGCGATATTCGGCGTTCATGCTGGTCACGGCCGCTGCGGGCGCTGCCGCGCATCTCGCCGGCCATATCGGGCAGATGGTGCCGATGATCGGCGCGTCTGCTGCGGTGTCCGGCGCGATGGCGGCGTCGATGCGGTTCGTATTTCAACGCGGCGGGCCGCTTGGCCTGCTGCGGCGGGACGACGGCGACGCTTATCGCATACCTGCTGCGCCGCTGATGACGACCTTGCGCGATCCGCGATTCCTGATTTTTCTCGGTGTCTGGCTTGGGATCAACATGATCTTCGGTCTCGGCACGCTGCCGATCGCCGGCGAAGGTCAGGACGTTGCCTGGCAGGCGCATATCGGCGGCTTTTTCGCCGGACTGTTGCTGTTCGCCGCATTCGATCCTGTTGCACCGCACGCGGAACTCGACCCCGAGCGTGAGGTCGAGCCTAGCGAGCCGACCTTGCCATCTTGAGGCTGCCACATTCCGGCCTGACGCTCCTCTAGAGTCGGTGCAGGTTTTACGGGCGACTACACGCAAGGCTCAGGACCGACGCGAACAAGACCTGCGCTACGAGCATTGGCGGGCAGCTGCCTGCGCATGAAACTCGGCGCCGACCCAAGACATAACATCGACGCTCACCGTCGTTTCACGGCGAATGCGCCAATGATGAAGTCCAGGGAGGTTGCCATGACTGTGAAGACCATTCTGGCCGCCAAGGGCGGCGACATCGTCAGCATCGAACCCACCGCCAATCTCGCCGCTGCCGTGCGCCTGCTGGCTGAACGCCGCATCGGTGCGTTGCTTGTTCTCGGCGCCGATCGCCGCATCGCCGGCATCCTGTCCGAGCGCGACATCGTGCGCGTGCTCGCGGAGCGCGGCTCCGCCGTTCTCGAAGAGCCGGTCGGGCAAGTGATGACGCGCAAGGTCGTCACCTGCACGGAGAGCGAGACGGTCGCCGGCGTGATGGAGCGCATGACCGCCGGCAAATTCCGCCACGTTCCGGTGGTCGAGCAGAACCGTGTGATCGGCATCGTCTCGATCGGCGACGTGGTCAAGCACCGCGTGCACGAGATGGAGCACGAGTCGGCGGCGCTGCGCGATTACATCCAGTCGGCGTGAGACGCCGGGCGCGTCAAGCCGGCGGCTACAATTCACGTTCCCATCGCGGCGGCGGAACGCTACATTGCGCCGGCTGAGCACCCGCGCGCGGAGCGTCCGATGAAAATTCCGGTGAGCCTTTTGGCCCTGTCGGCCTTCTCTGTCCTGGCGTTGGCATCGCCGGATGCGGCGAGCGCGAAAACGATCAGGCTGGCGCAAAGCTCGACCGTGACCAATTGCATGATGGTCTGCAATGCGACGTCGGCAAGTTGCCAGTCTTCGTGTGTTGTTCCCGGCACTCCGCCGACGGGCGCGGCGACGACGACCAGCAACGCGACCGCCAGCACGGCGTGCCTGATGAGTTGCACGACCGCGCAGCTCAGTTGCCAGACCGCGTGCGCCCGGACGTCGCCCTCGCCGTGACAGCGAATCATTTTCGGCGGCGCCAGGCAATTTGAGTGTGAAGCCGGTCACATTCAGTTTTGAATGTGAAGCAAGTCACATCCGGAACACGGCGAAATAGGCCTGTTCTGCAGATCAGTCGGTCCAACTCCAACATTTCCTCGCCATTTTGCCGAGCAAGTTCGGCTCACCGAAACGTCATCAAAAAAATCGGTGCCAGTGTGAGGTGCTTCACATCCTGGGGCGCGCCGCGCCGCTACACACCCGCGTGAAAGGCAAGGTCGCGAATGAGCGACTCGCCACCCGAGGAAAGATGGAGACCTGTCATGTCATTCATCAAGACGTACCTGATTACGGCTGCTCTGGGCTTGGCGATTGCTGGCGGAGTCAGCATTCTGAGCCTCCACGAGAACGAGAACCGCGGCAACGGTGGCGACGTGCACCACGTCCTCACGCCGCCGGCAGCAACAGAACCGACCCTGACGCGGTCGCAGCCCGGCCGTTCCGCACATTACGGCAACAATCTCTTCACGGACGCCGAGCCGACCGCGCACGTAGACGACCCGCTGTTTGGCCGCGCCAGCGTGCTCGGCAACTAACCGCAAGCTGCGCTCCCGGTTGAACAGACCGAAATCGGCCAACCACAGATACGACGCGAACGGCAGGACGCTCGCGCCGACCTCCAACCAAAATGAGGAGGCGGAAGCATGGCCAGTCCCACCAGGATCAGACCGACCGAATCGGAAATGACGGAGCTGGCATTGCGCCGGCAAAAGCGAGGCTTCTTCGTTCGCCTGACGCAACCGATCTCCCGTGCCCGCATCAGCAAACTCATGCTGGCGAAGATGGGTCCACAAGATGAGCGCCGATCGCCGTCAGGCAGAACGCCGCTTTGACGACACGCACATGCCGCTCACGCCATACATCAAAAGGAGAACGTCATGTCCACATTCTGGAAGCCGACCATTCTCGTCTTTGCAGCGTTGATCTTGCTCGGTGCGATGTACATCAGACAACCCGCACAATCGAGCGCGATGCGAGCGACTGCGACCACTGTCGTCGACCCCAACGAGATCACGCGGTTGGCGCCGCCGCTGTCCGCGATCGAAGTCGACGCGTTCCAGTGACATTTCCGGCCACACACACACCAAGCAACAGGAGGTCTCGATGCCGACGACCATTCAATGCGAGCGCCTGTCGAACCGCTCGCCACACTACGGCAAGATTGCCGCGGAGATTCTGCTCGGTCTCACCTTGACGCTGTCGATTGCCGCCGGCATCGCCTACGCGGAGATCGCGCTTGGCGGCAGCGAGCAATTGAACACCATGGCGTTGATCATGGAGTGACGCGCGTGGCGGCGCGGGGGTGGTAGGCGCCGTGCGGTGAAGCCGCACGGCTTCGCATCGTCAGGGCCGCCGATCAAGCCAGCGCGGCGATCGACTCCGAGATCGGCGCGAGCGATCGTTCGGCGGCTTCCGCGCCGGCCGCGATCGCTTCCGTGGCGCGGTGGAAATCGAACCAGCCGATGCCGCCGACGCGCGGCGTGATCAGCACGTCCGGCGGATCGCCGGCGAGCCGCATGCGCGTGAGACGGTCCTGCATGATGTTGAACGCCTCGATCATGACCGTCGAGAAACCCGGCCGCGCGCTGTTGCCCATGAGCTGGCGCTTGAGCGCGCGTTCGGCGCCGAACATGCCGCGCAGGCCGTTGCGCGGCTTTTGCGCCAGCACCTGCTCGTCGCTGTCGTCCGAGCCGTGGCTCGAAATGGTGGCGCCGCGGCCGAAACGGTCGGCGTCGAGGTTGACGGCGATGACGAGCCGCGCGCCAAGCGCGCGCGCCGCCGAAACCGGCACCGGATTGACCAGCGCGCCATCGAACAGCCAGCGGCCGCCAAGCCGCACCGGGGGGAAAATGCCAGGCAGCGCGTACGACGCGCGCAGTGCCTCGACCAGCCGTCCGCGCGTCAGCCAGATCTCGTGCCCGGTTCCGACTTCGGTGGCGATCGCAGCAAAGCGGATCGGCAAATCGTCGATCATGGTCTCGCCGAGCGAGTCTTCGAGGCGTTTGGCGAGACGGCCGCCGCTGATGAGGCCCGAGGCGTGGAGGCCGACGTCGAGATAACCCATCACGCGCCGTAAGGTCAGCGTGCGCGCCCATTGCTCGAACGTATCGAGCTCGTTTTTGGCGTAGCAGCCGCCGACCACGGCGCCGATCGATGTGCCGACGATGATGTCCGGCACGATACCGTTCGCGAGCAGTGCGCGCATGACGCCGATGTGGGCGAAGCCGCGCGCGGCGCCGCCGCCGAGCGCAAGCCCGATCATCGGCCGGCCCGCCGCCGGCTCCACATCCATGTCCTCGGCGCGATCACCGACGCCACTGCGTCGCAGCAATGATTGCAACACGTTCAAATTTCTTCCTCCGCCCATGCATGATGGGCGGTGCCCGAGGCCCCCAACAAGCAATTAACGCAAATATAGTGAAAATTGTTGCGTGCTAGCCGAAGCGTGTGACGATATCTCCAAGCGTCGGTCGTGCGCGGTCTTCGGCGGGCCGGACGGCCGTGCCGATGTGCACGAATCCGGCGATCTTTTCGTTCGGCGCGAGACCGAGCGCATCGAGCACGCGCCGGTCGTAGGCGTACCATTCGGTGATCCAGTTGGCGGCGAAGCCGAGACCATGGGCGGCGAGGACCAGGCTCATGGTGGCAGCGCCGGCCGAGAGCACCTGCTCCCATTCCGGGATTTTGACGTGCGGCCCGGCGCGGCTCACCACAGCGATGACGAGCGGCGCGCGCGCAAGGCGCTTTTCCTCGAATGCGATCTGGTCGGGCGTGGCGTCCGGGCGATTGTGGCGGAAGACGGAAGCGATCGTTTCGCCTGCCGTGCGCCGCGCGTCGCCTTCGAACACGATGAAGCGCCACGGCGTCAGCTTGCCATGATCGGGCACGCGCGAAGCCAGCGTCAGCAGCGTCTCGATGTCGGCCGCCGACGGCCCGGGCGCGGTCAGCTCGATCGGCTTGACCGACCGTCGTGTTTTCAAGAGATCAATGGCGTCCCGCATGGCTTGCTCCCGGCGGCGAGCGAGTAGCACGGCGGGGCAGGGCTGACAAACGCATGGTGGCCGGACTGGTGGCGACTTGGTGGCTTGAATTAGGTTTGGCGGCTTGAAATTGCCGCGATTCCCCCCGAAAACGGCTCTCATGTTCGGGGACGGGAGCCGCGTACGTCGGGGATGCGCCAAGCTGGCGCTTGCGCTGCTGCTGATGGCGGTTTCGCCATTGGCAGCTTCCGCGCAAATGCGAAGCCTCGCGGCGCCGCAGTCCTTTGCGCCCGCGCCGCTGACCGGCGGGATAGGCTCGCCCGGCGCGACCATCGTGCCGCTGCCCCAGCCGGGGCCGCCCGCGCTGCCGCCGGTCGCGCAATCCGCCCCCATCGTACCGGCCGGACAGGTCGCGCTCGCCGTTTCGGCGCGCTATGGCCGCGATACGCCGCCGATCACGGGCGGACTGATCTGGCGCGTCTACAATGCCAAGGCCGACACGACCGGCGTCTACCGCATGATCAAGGAAGACAAGGCGGCGGCGCCGACCTTCGTGCTGCCGTCGGGAAACTATGTCGTGCATGTGACCTTCGGACTGGCCAGTGCCGCAAAGGCGGTGGAACTACGCTCCGAGACCGTCCGCGAAACGTTCGAGCTTCCCGCCGGCGGCATGCGGCTCGAAGGCCGTGTCGGCGACGTGCGCATCCCGGCCGGGCAAATCTCGTTCGACATCTACAAGGGCAGCCAGTTCGATACCGCAGAGCGCCGACCGCTTGCCGAGAACGTGATGACCGGCGATGTCGTGCTGATACCGGATGGCACCTATTACATCGTCTCGAACTACGGCGACGGCAACGCAGTGGTGCGCTCCGACGTGCGCGTCACGGCGGCCAAGCTCACCGACGTCGTCGTCACCCATCGCGCTGCGGTGATCACGCTCAAGCTGGTAAGCGAAACGGGCGGCGAGGCGCTCGCCAATACGCAATGGACGGTGCTCACGCCAGGCGGCGACGTCATCAAGGAATCGATCGGCGCGTTTCCGCGCGTCGTGCTCGCCGAGGGCGACTACCGCGCCATCGCCCGCAACGAGGGCAAGAGCTACGAGCGCGACTTCAAGGTCATCACCGGGGTCGACGGCGAGGTCGAGGTGGTGGCGCGCTGACGGGCGAGGCGGTCTGGCCCGTCGCTCATGCCGCCATCCTGACGCGCCGCACGTCCGGCGGCACGGCCTCGTCGGCGAGCGCCGCGAGCGCGGCGTCGAGCGGCATGGTCTGCTGCTTCTCGCTGCCGAGGCGGCGGATCGAGACGGTGCGCTCCGTCGCTTCCTTGCGGCCGACGACCAGCAGCGCCGGGACCTTTGCCAGCGAGTGCTCGCGCACCTTGTAATTGATCTTCTCGTTGCGCAGGTCGCCCTCGACGCGCAGCCCGGCGCGCTTCGCCGCCGCGATCACGTCGTGGGCGTAAGCGTCGGCATCCTCGGTGATGGTGGCGACGACCGCCTGCAGCGGCGACAGCCATAGCGGCAGGTGGCCGGCATAGTGCTCGATCATCACGCCGATGAAGCGCTCCAGCGAGCCGAACATCGCGCGATGCAGCATCACCGGCGTCACCTTGTTGGAGTGCTCGTCGATGTAGAACGCGCCGAGCCGGCCCGGCATGTTGAGGTCGACCTGCACGGTGCCGCATTGCCAGTCGCGGCCGATGGCGTCGCGCAGCACGTATTCGAGCTTCGGCCCGTAGAACGCGCCTTCGCCCTTGTTGAGCGTCCACGGCCGGCCGGAGGCTTCGAGCGCCGCCATCAGCGCGGCTTCGGCCTTGTCCCAAACGGCTTCCTCGCCGATGCGCTTTTCCGGACGGTCGGAGAATTTTATGCGCACGTCGGAGAAGCCGAAGTCCTCGTAGATCGAGAGGATGAGATCGTTGATCTTGAGCGCCTCCTCGGCGATCTGCTGCTCGGTGATGAAGACGTGCGCGTCGTCCTGCGTGAACGCGCGCACGCGCATCAGCCCGTGCAGCGCGCCCGACGGCTCGAAGCGGTGCACCTTGCCGAACTCCGCGAGTTTCAGCGGCAGGTCGCGATACGATTTCAGACCGTTCTTGAAAATCTGCACATGGCCCGGGCAGTTCATCGGCTTGATGGCGTAGACGCGCTCGTCCTCTTCGCGCTTTGCGGTGAGGAACATCATGTCCGAGAAGGTCGGGATGTGGCCGGTCGTGACCCACAGCTCCTTGTCCATGAGCTGCGGAGAATTCACCTCGACGTAATTGGTCTCGACCTGGCGGCGGCGGATATAGGCTTCGAGTTGCTGGAACAGCGTCCAGCCATGGGGATGCCAGAACACCGAGCCCGGCGCTTCCTCCTGGAAATGGAACAGGTTCATCTCGCGGCCGAGCTTGCGATGGTCGCGCTTCTCGGCTTCCTCGATCTGCTTGAGGTAGGTGTCGAGCTCTTCCTGCTTGGCGAATGCAGTGCCGTAGATGCGCGACAGCATCTCGCGGTTGGAATCGCCGCGCCAATACGCGCCCGCGACCTTCATCAGCTTGAACGCCGAGCCGACCTTGCCGGTCGAGGTCATGTGCGGGCCGCGGCAGAGGTCGAACCAGTCGCCCTGCTTGTAGATTTTGATCTGCTGGTCTGCGGGAATGGCGTCGACCAGCTCGACCTTGAAGTTCTCGCCCTTGTCGCGGAACACTTTCTTCGCCTCGTCGCGCGACCACGTTTCCTTGGTGAACGGCTTGTCGCGCGCGATGATCTCGCGCATCTTTTTCTCGATGGCGACGAAATCTTCCGGCGTGAACGGCTGGTTGCGGAAGAAATCGTAGTAGAAGCCGTTCTCGATCACCGGCCCGATGGTGACCTGCGTGCCGGGCCACAGGCTTTGCACGGCCTCGGCGAGCACATGCGCGGCGTCATGGCGGATGAGTTCGAGCGCGCGCGGATCGTCGCGCGTGAGGAATTCGATCTTGGCATCGTGATCGATCGGATCGGAAAGATCGGCGACCGCGCCATCGAGCGCCATCGCCACCGTGCGCTTGGCAAGCGACGGCGAAATGCCCTTGGCGATGTCGAGGCCGGTGGTGTTCTGCGGATAGTCCCGGCGCGCGCCGTCGGGAAAGGTCACGGCGACCATCATTCACTCCTGTTGCTCACTCGCTGCCTACGAACGCAGGTAAGCGTGGCGCGCCTATATCAAAGCTCGCCGCAGCGCACAATATAACTGTGCCCGCCGGCAGACGGGGTTGCGGGGTTGCGACGATTGCCGCCCGGCTCGAACCCGCCCTACAATCGGCGCAACTCATATTGAATGGCTTCGCGGGGTGACGATCATGCGGTCTTTGCTGCCGATGGTGTGCGTCCTGTTGGCCCTCGCGGGCGCCAGCGCGCAACCCGCCGCCGCCCAGGGGCGGCAGATCGAGATTGCCCCGACGGCCGCGACGCCTGCCGATCGCGCCGCCTGCCTGACCGGAGCTTTCACGGACGACAGGACTGCCGTGTGCACCCGCGTGATCGAATCCGGGCAACTCACCGGCGCGGACCTCGTGCGCGCCTACCTGATGCGGGGTCTGAGTTTTGTTCTGTTCGCGGATGACTGCGGCCACGCCACCCTCGACGCCGGGCAGATGGTCCGGCTCGATCCGAAGAACTCCCTGGGCTATGGACTGCGGGGCACCTGCTCGGCACGCACGGGCGATTACGATCACGCGCTCGCCGATCTCAACCAGGCGCTTGCGATCAATCCGAACGAATCGATCGTGCACAATGGCTTCGGCATTTATTACAACGGCAAGGGCGATTTCGATCGCGCCATTGCAGAGTTGAACGAAGCGATCCGGCTCAATGGGCGCTCGGAGTTCCGCCTACCGCAGCCGCGGACTTGCCTACGAGCGCAAAGGCGATTTCAGCAAAGCGCTTGCCGACTTCCGCCAGTCGATCAGCATCGACCCGGAGAAAAAGCAGATTCCGGCGAAGGAGGCCGCGGAAGGAATCAAGCGCATCGAGCAGGCAGTGGCCGCGATCGGCGCCGCCGATTGGGGCGCATGCTTCAGCGGGCCGAACGGCGACGACAGGATGGCCGCGTGCACACGCCTGATTTCCTCCGGCAAGCTCGGCAATGGCGATCTTTCCCAGGCGTTTTTTCAGCGCGCCGTCGGTCAGGTCATCATCAAAAATGACCCCGATCGAGCCCTGGCCGATTTCAACGAGGTGATTCGGCTCGATCCAAAAAATGCCACCGCCTTCGCGATTCGCGGCGCTGTTTTCGTGCGCAAGGGCATTTTCGACCGCGCGCTCGCGGATCTGAATGAAGGGCTGCGGCTCAACCCGAACAGCGCCGCGGTCCACAACGATTTCGGCGTCTATTACAACGCGACCGGAGACTACGATCGCGCGCTGGTCGAACTCAACGAGGCGCTCCGGCTGTTCCCGCAATATCTGTACGCCTACAAGAACCGCGGCGTGACCTATGAGCACAAGGGAGAGCTGGCTGCGGCGCTCGCCGATTTTCGGGTCGCGCTGAGCTACGATCCGAACAAGCGGGAGCTTGGGGGCAAGGAAGCGGCGGAGGGAATTGCACGCGTCGAATCGCGGCTTGCGGCAGCCCGTGGACCAACGACGGTCGTCGCCGTGCCGGGCAACGCGTCGTCGCTTGCAGTGGTGCCGGGACGCCGCGTCGCTCTCATCATCGGCAACGACAAGTACGACAGCCTGCAGCCGTTGCAGAAGGCGGTCAACGACGCGCGCGCCGTTGCCGAACGTCTCGGCAAGCTTGGCTTCGATGTGATCCTGGTGGAGAACGCCAACCGCCGCACCATGAGCGAAAAGCTGACCGTGCTCACGGGCAAGATCGGCCGCGGCGACACGGCTTTCGTTTTTTACGCCGGCCACGGCGTCGCCATCAAGGACGGCAACTACCTGCTGCCGACCGACACGCCGCAGGTCAACGAGGGCCAGGAGTCGCTTCTCACCCGCGAAGGCATCGGCGCCGATACGATCATCGACGCGTTGCAGGAACGCGGCGCCCGCGTGATCGTGATGGTGCTCGATGCCTGTCGCGAAAATCCGTTCAAGAAGGCCGGCAGCCGCGGCGTCGGTAGCAGTGGCGGTCTCGGCGAAATGCGCGCGCCGGAAGGCGTGTTCGTGCTTTACTCGGCGGGCTTCGGCCAGACCGCACTCGACCGGCTATCCGACAACGACGCCAACGCGAACTCGGTGTTTACCCGCACCTTAGTACCACTGCTGGATCGCCCCGGCCTGAGCTTGCAGGAGCTTGCCAAAATCACCCAGACCGAGGTGAAGAAGCTTTCGGGCAGCGTCAACCACGTGCAGATGCCGGCCTATTACGACCAGATCGACGGCGCGCTCGCGCTGCGCTGAGCGGTTGCAAAATCAAAGAGCGGATTTTGATCCGCGGGCATGCAGTCCGCGCGCAACCTCGGCGTACTTCGGCAAAATGCACGGGCTTTTCACGGTCCATATTTGCCGCTGATGCACCATAGCCAGACCTAATTTGTGAAATCCAATCGTGCCGTCGTAACGTTGCAGCGGTAGGGCGCCGCTGAACCGGGAGCAGACGCCATGGCGACCGCAGATCATGAAGACAAGCCTTCCAAGCTTCAACGCAGATTTCGGTGCATGCCGCGCACCTGGAGTGACGTTCTCGATATTGCGCTGGTTTTTTGGATCGTGCGCGTCCCGCTTTGCGCGCTGGCGCTCGGTGTCGCATTGCTTTGTCTTGTGCCGCAGGCGCAGGACCTTCTTGTCGAATTGATCGAAAGCTATTGGCACGTCGTACTGTTTATCGGCCTGCTGTTCCTGGCATGGGCCTCGGTCACGCACTATGCGGCACGCCTGCTGCTCAATTCCGACGATCGGTTTCGCGCGTATAGCGCTGACCGACGATCCGACGTGCTTGATTGCTGGGAAGAATCTATCCCGCGAATCCTGGGCGTCGCGACCTTTTTCGCTGTGCTGGTCTCGACCGAACGGTCCATCGAAAATCTGCCGGTGATCGACGACCCCGGCGTCGTTCCTGCGATCAGCAGTGCGCTGCGGATGTTTCAGATTTTAACTGCGCTCATGGTGCCGTTGTTTCTCTGGTACGTGATGAAGCGCCGATCCTTGGGAAATCTGCCGCTGTTTCGCCACATCGAACTGCGGGCCGGATTTGTCGCTGATTTTCTGCGCCGCATCGGTATTGAACCGCGACTCGAGCCGAGCAACCTCGGGCCGATCATGCTCGTCGCGGTGTTCGTGCTGTGTGCAATCGTGCTGATGTTCGCGCCGAACCGGGTTGCGGAATGGTTTCCACGAGGCCTTGTGGTCCCCATCATACTTGGCGCGTGGGTGCCGTTTCTGTCGTTCGTATCCGGTATCGGCCGCCATCTTCGTGCGCCGTTGATTGCCGGTCTTGCGGTGTTCGTTACCGCGGCCACGTTTGTGTTTGGTGACAATCATTCCATTCGTCGCATCGATGCGGTTCAAACCCTGGGACACGGCGCGGACCTCGCGCCGATGTCGCTCAATCGTGCGGTCGAACTGTGGACCGATGCCAATGACTGCGCCGGCGATCCGTCGCAATGTCCGCGTCCGATCATCGTTGCGGCGGCGGGCGGCGCGAGCCGGGCCGGGTTCTTTACCGCAAGCTTCATCGGCTATCTGCTTGACACGGCCAAGGAGCGCGACGCGCGTCTCAGCGAAGCTGCCGTCGCCAAGCGGTTGTTTGCAATCTCGGGCGTGTCCGGCGGTTCGGTTGGGGCGGTGATGACGGCAGCCGCCATCGCGCGCGCGGACGGCAAGTCGCAGCAGCCCTGTGCCGAGCGCAATCCGAGCCTTTGGTATGGCGCAGCGATTGGCAACTGGCGCGACTGCCTGGAGGCGCTGATGGCCGGCGACTTTCTCACCTCGGTCGCGGTCGGCCTCGTGTTTCGAGACATGGTGCGTTTCGGCTGGTGGCAGGACCGCGCTGCGTCGTTGGAGAAATCGTGGGAAGATCGTTTCGCGGAGTTGATGAAGATCAGTGACAGGGACTGGGACCACCAGTGTCCCGGCGACCTGCGATGCCCCTTCCTTTCGCTGCGGCCGCAGCCAAAACAATGGCTTCCGCTGCTGGTACTCAACGGTGTGTCGGCGGCGACGGGAAGGCGCATTACAACCACCGTGCTGGCGATCGACTACGATCCCAAGGGCAAGTGCCCCGTGGAGGCCGCGATGGCGGCAGACGCGGTCATCAAGAACAAGGCGCGCGCGAACCTGAAGTCGGCGGTGAGCGGCCCGGCCTGGAGCTGCGCCATTTTCATGGAGACGGTGCGCTTTCACGCGCTGCTGGCCAACAACGATCCGCCTGACCGGCTCGGCTGGTTTCAACGGCTTTTCGACAAGGATTACCTGCGAGAAAAGCTGTCGATCATCTTCGCGCCGCTGCGGCTCGACGATGTGCGATTGAGCACGGCGGCGCACAACTCGGCCCGCTTCCCGATCATCTCGCCGCCGGGCGCTGTGCGCAACCGCCAGCATCAGATCGTCGACCGGATCGTGGATGGCGGCTATTTCGAGAACTACGGCGCCCTTAGCGCCATGGAATTGGCGCAGGCCATTCACGCCATCGAGCCGAGGCTCGCGCCGTTCGTGCTGGTGATATCCAACGATCCTGACGAGGATCCCGACCTCGCCAAGGTCGACGTGCCCGACGACGCGGCGCTGACTGACCTGACCATCCCGATCGAGGCGTTCGCCAATACGCGTACTTCGCGCGGCCGCCTCGCGGTCGATCAACTCGAAGAGGTGATGGACGGCATCACAGCCTCGAAATGCGGGGATGACACGGCGCACGTCCGCGTGTGGCCGCAATTCCGTCCGGCGCCTGCCGGCGCCGGTGAGAAAAAGGTCTCGATTCCGGTGTCGATGAGCTGGTGGCTGTCTCGGCCAATTCAAATTCTGTTGCATCAGCAGACCGAAGGCGACAAGAATCAAAATCAAAATCAGGATCAGATCGAGCGCGTTTGGCGGGCCATCGAGTCGACGTCGAATTGTACCGACGCGAAATAGTACCGACCTTTCGGGGATATCAGTCGATTGACGTCGCGGCGCGTTCGCTGCCGCCATTCGTCCCGAGCCAGCGCCCGTAACGCCATGGCATGTACCAGCGCGCCTGTGCGGGCAACGACGTCGCAGACGAAATCGACGCCCGACGTGCCCCACGGCTGGCAGCGCATCAGGCGCGCCAGTGTCATCCAGCCGCCGGCCCACAGGCCGAAGCGGTCGAGCGCCTGGTCGGCATAATCCGAGCAGGTCGGCAGATGGCGGCAATGGAAACCGACGAGCGGGGAGAGCGTATAGCGATAGGCCTTCACCAGCGCGCGGCCGGCGAGGCGAGGGGCGCCGCGCAACGGCCTACTCCGCCGCGGCGCTCGCGCCGCGCTTGGTCGCGCCGCGCTTGGCTTCGATCTGGCCGATGGCGTCGACCACGGCGTCGAAGGTCAGCATGGTCGAGGCGTGGCGCGCCTTGTAGTCGCGCACCGGCTCGAGCACCGCGATGTCGGCCCATTTGCCGGACGCAGGCGGCGCGCCGTTTTCCTTGAGCATCTTGCGCACGGTTTCGCGCATCGCGCGCAGCTCGTCAGCCTTCGCGCCGATGACGTTGCGCGCCATGATGGAGGACGACGCCTGGCCGAGCGCGCAGGCCTTCACCTCGTGGGCGAAATCGGTGACGGTGTCGCCGTCCATCTTGAGGTCGACGGTGACGGTCGAGCCGCACAGCTTGGAATGGGCGGTGGCGCTGGCGTCGGCGGCGGGCAGCCGGCCGATGCGGGGGATCGAGCCCGCCAGCTCGATGATGCGCTTGTTGTAGACCTCGTTCAGCATTGCAAAACCACGGTATCTGCCGTCCGCAGCGACTCGTTGTTCATTGTGTCCCTGCCACGATAGAATATATAGGTGCTGGCCGGCCGGGGCGAGAGTCCCGGCTTTTGGCTTGGAGCCATGCGGCTTCGGCGCGTATTAAGGTGGCAAGTAGCAGGACCGGGAAACGATGGACGCCGTTATAAAGCCTTGGCGCAAGGGGAGCCCCGCCGACCACGTGCGCGCGGCGCCTGCTGCCGCCGAGCATCGGCCCTCGCGGGACGAGGCTGAAGCGGCGGTGCGCACGCTGATCGCCTATATCGGCGACAATCCGGCGCGCGAGGGCGCTCGAAGCCACGCCCAAGCGGGTGGTCGCCGCCTTCGACGAGCTTTATCGCGGCTACGGTGAAATTCCCGCCGACGTGCTCGACCGCACCTTCGGCGAGATGGGCAAATACGACGATTTCGTGCTGGTGCGCGACATCACCTTCAACTCGCATTGCGAGCACCACATGATGCCGTTCTTCGGCAAGGCGCATGTCGCCTACCGGCCGGTCGAGCGCGTGGTCGGGCTGTCGAAGCTGGCGCGGCTGGTCGACGTCTATGCGCGGCGGTTGCAGACGCAGGAGCATCTGACCTCGCAGGTCGCGACCGCGATCGAGGAGATCCTCAAGCCGCGCGGCGTCGCCGTGCTGATCGAGGCCGAGCACACCTGCATGTCGATCCGCGGCGTCGAGAAGCCCGGCGCCTCGACCGTGACGACGCAATTCCTCGGCACGTTCCACGACGACCCGCAGGAGCAGGTCCGTTTCATCTCGCTGCTGCGCGGCGGTGCGGCGTCGCATTCGGTGCCGAACGCGAAGTAATCCTGTCATGCTCCGCGAAGGCGGAGCATCCAGTATAGACCGACGTTAGTGGCGACGATTGCGCGTCGCATCATGCACAGTGATTACTGGATCACCCGCCTTCGCGGGTGATGACAAAGAGAGGCTTCTTTGTCTGAGACCTCAAACCATTCGCCGCACCCGGCACGCCTTCCGAGCTCGAGGAAGGCCGCGCGCTGACGCCGAAATTCGATGCCGACGGGCTTGTCACCTGCGTCGCGACCGATGCCGGCACCGGCGACGTGCTGATGGTCGCGCATATGAATGCCGAGGCGCTGGCGAAAACGATCGCGAGCGGCGAGGCGTGGTATTTCAGCCGCTCGCGCCGCGCGCTGTGGAGGAAGGGCGAGACCTCCGGCCACACCCAGCGCGTCATCGAGATGCGCATCGACTGCGACCAGGACGCGGTGTGGATCAAGGTCGAGCAGGTCGAGGGCGCCTGCCACACCGGCCGGCGCTCATGCTTCTATCGCGCGGTGCCGATTGGCCAGAAGTCCGGCGCCGCGACGCTCGAATTCCGCGATGAGCGCGTGTTCGATCCCAAGGCTGTCTATGGCGGCGACAAGTCTTAGGCGCTGTTTGCCTCCAAGCGCGGATCTCGCTGAACGCAGGAGAAACAACCATGCCCAACACCGTTCGATTGCACCGCGTCCTGGCGACGAAGCCCGACAAGGTCTATCGCGCCTTCATCGAGCCGGACGCCATGGCGAAATGGCTGCCGCCCAACGGCTTTACCTGTACCGTGCATCACCTCGACGCGAAAGTCGGCGGCACGTTCAGGATGTCATTCCGCAATTTCACCACGGGCATGAGCCATTCTTTCGGCGGAAAATATCTGGAGCTCGTGCCCGGCGAGCGCTTGCGCTACACGGACAAATTCGACGATCCCAATTTGCCGGGCGAAATGCAGGTGACGGTGTCGCTCAAGCAGGTGTCCGTCGGCACCGAGTTGAACATCGTGCAGGAAGGCATTCCCGACGCCATTCCGGTGGAAGCCTGCTATCTCGGCTGGCAGGATTCGTTGCGAAATCTCGCCAGCCTCGTCGAGCCGGAAATCAATCAATAGCGCGTGGGTGATTAGCGCCGTAGCCCGTGAGCCTGGATGGAGCGTCCCGCGTTTACGACAAGTAGCGGGACACATCGAAGCCGCGCCACACTGACGCGCTATTTTTGCTCTTCCACCAGCCGCTTCGCGCGCGCGAGGTGCGGGCGGTCGTACATCACGCCGCCGATGCCGACCACGCCGGCGCCAGGGCTTGCGGCGAATGCTTCGACGACTGCGCGCGCCCTCGCGATGGCCTCCTGCGTCGGCGTGAACACCTCATTGATGATCGGCACCTGCGCCGGATGGATCGCCATCTTGCCGGTAAAGCCGTCGCGGCGGGCCTCCTCGCATTCGCGGCGAAAGCCTTCGCTGTTGCGGAAATCGACGAAGACGGTGTCGATCGCCTGCACCTCGGCGTGCGCCGCGGCGGCGAGACAGAGCGTGCGCGCGAAGCGATAGGGATCGAGCCATCGGCCCTGCGCATCGCGGTTCGCCTCGGCGCCGAGCTCGGCAGACAAATCCTCGGCGCCCCAGGTCAGGCCGCTGAGCCGCTCGCTCGCGCCACGATACGTGCCGGCGAGGAACAGGGCGGCTGCAGTCTCGGTCGCGATGGCGACGATCTTGGTGTGGCCTTGCGGCAGGCCGGCGATGGCCTCGCGCACATTGAGCTTGGCGTCGGCGTGGATGATGGCGGCGCCGCCTTCCGCCTTCGGCAGCATGATGGCATCTGGTTTGGCCGGAATGACGGCGTCGAGATCGGCGTCGATGAGGCCGGTCGCGAGCCCGTTGACGCGCACCAGAAGGTACGGACGCGAAGCCTGCTTGACCGCATCTTTCAGGAAATCTGCCGCGCTGACGCGCGCGGCGGCCTTGCCTTGCGGCGAAATCGAATCCTCGAGGTCGACGATCACGGCGTCCGCGCCGCTCGTCATCGCCTTGTCGAGCTTTTTCGCGCTGTCTGCGGGTGTGAAAAGAAGGGAGCGCATCGCTTATTTCGGCCGCATGTTGATGAAGGCCTGGCGGCGGCATTCGGCGACCAGCTTGTCGTCCTGGTTGTAGGCGCGGTGGTGGAATTCGACGATGCCGGCGCCGGGGCGCGACTTCGACTCGCGCTTGCCGAGGACCTCGGTGCTGCAATGCACGGTGTCGCCCTCGAACAGCGGATGCGGAAACTTCACGTCGGTCATGCCGAGATTGGCGATGGTGGTGCCGACCGTCATGTCGGAGACCTGGATGCCGATCATCAGCCCGAGCGTGAACAGCGAGTTCATCAGCGGCTGGCCCCACTCGGTCTCCGTCTCGCAGAAATGCCGGTCGATGTGCAGCGGCTGCGGGTTGAGCGTCATGTTGGAGAACAGCATGTTGTCCATCTGCGTGACGGTGCGCCTGTAGCGGTGCTCGGTGAGCGAGCCGACCTCGAAATCCTCGAAGTAGAGGCCGCCGCGCTTGTGCCGCACCGCCGTTTCCTGCGTCATCGAAGCCTCCTGAGCGCCATCACGCGTTAAGCCTTCGTTTACCATAATTGTTAATGTTTCGTAGCGCCCCAGACAGCCGGCGCGGCCGGCGAGGGCGCAGGCTGCCATGCTGGTCGACGCCACAAATTCCCAAGGGACGACGGTCGCCAGCGCCATCCGCCAGGCGGCGAGCGCCACCGGCACGAGCTTCAACTATCTGCTCGCCACCGCGCAGGTGGAGTCAGGCCTTAATCCGCAGGCCGGCGCATCGACGACCTCGGCGCGCGGCCTGTTTCAATTTATCGAACAGACCTGGCTCGCTACCATGAAGGAGTCGGGGGCCGGCCTCGGTTATGGCCGCTATGCCGATGCCATCACCAAGACCGATTCCGGGCGCTACGTGGTGCAGGACCCGACGATGCGCAGCCAGATTCTCAAGCTGCGCAACGATCCGACCGCAAATGCAACCATGGCCGGGGCCTTCACCAAGGCCAACGCGGCGGCGCTGACGGCAGCGCCTCGGCCGCGCACCGAATGAAGGCGAACTCTACCTCGCGCATTTTCTCGGCGCCGGCGGTGCGGGACGGCTGATTTCGCTCAGCGCCAGCCAGCCGGGCGCATCGGCGGCGAATTTTTTTCCCGGCGCCGCGAAGGCCAATCCGACAATCTTCTATGACAGCAAAGGCAACGCGCGCAGTCTCTCGCAGGTGACGAGCGTGCTCACCGGACGCTTTGACGTGGCGCGCGCAAAGCCGCTGGCGCCGTCCGCCACGCCGCAGGCGGCGAACGTCGTACCGCAATCGCGCGCCGCGGCGCCGGATACGGCCGGCATCACCAACGCCTTCGCCGCAGCGGTTCCGATCGCGCGTGCCGACGATACCGACGTGTTCCACGGCCTGTTCCAGGATCCCGACCGTCGTGCGCCCGTCGCGCCGGTCGTGAGTCAGCTCTGGGGCATTGCAGGCGCGAAGGACAAGGCCAGCTCCGGCAGTACGCTCGACCTGTTCAAGGACGGGCCAACGGACGCGAGCGGATTGTTCGGCAACAAGTCGTAGCGCGGCATTTTCGCATCGCCGCCGTCTTAACATCTCGGCAACCATTCCGAAGATTTATGGTGAACGCTTTGTTAAGCGTGCGGCCGTAGGATCATTGCAGCGCGAATCCCGTGCTGCGTGATCGAAGAATGATCGTCCGACATTTCCTCCACTGGGTCCGCACTGCGCCGGCCGGCGATCGCGCCGAAGCCACCAGCGCGCTCGCGCGCGCCTATCTTTATTCCGAGCTGTCGCCCGACGATCTCGCCGCCGCCGAAGGCGCGATGCTGATGCTGCTCGACGACCCGTCGCCGTTGGTGCGCCGCGCGCTGTCGCGATGCGCTGGCCGCGAGCCCGAGCGCGCCGCCCGCGATCGTGCTCGCGCTCGCGGCCGATCAGCCCGAAATCGCCGCGCCGGTTCTGGCGCTGTCGCCGTTGTTCGTCGACGCCGATCTGGTCGACGCCGTAGCGACCGGATTGCCCGCGGTGCAGGCCGCCGTCGCCGCGCGTGCCGCGGTGCCGTGCGCCATCGCCGCCGCCATCGCCGAGGTCGGCGCGGCCGAGGCCTGCCTGGTGCTGGTCGAGAATTTCAGCGCGGAGATTGCGCCGTTCTCGATCGACCGCATCGTCGAGCGCCACGGCCATCTTGCGGCGATCCGCGAGGCGCTGCTGGCGCGCGAGGACATTCCGGCGCCGACCCGTCAGGCGCTTGTCGCCAAGCTGTCGGAGACGCTCGCCGACTTCGTGGCCGGGCGCGATTGGCTCGACGAGGACCGCGCCCGCCGGGTCACGCGCGAGGCGTGCGAGAAGGCGACCGTGGCGCTTGCAGCCGAGACGCCCGAGATGGAAATTCGCCCCTTGATCCGCCATTTGCGCGTCACCGGCCAGCTCAATTCCGGCCTGATCATGCGCGCGCTGCTGTCCGGCAACATGACTTTGTTCGAGGAGGCCTTGGCGGAGCTTGCGGACATGTCGACGTCGCGCGTGTCGGCGCTGATCCACGATCGGGGCAGCGCTGCGTTTCGCGCGCTGTTCGACAAGGCCGGACTGCCACCGTCCACATATCCGGCGTTCAAGGAAGCGATCGAGGCGATGCGCGAGGGCGGTTTCGTCGGCGAGCCGGGCGGCGCGACGCCGGCTCAAGCGCCGCATGATCGAGCGCGTGCTCACGCGCTGCGGCAACGATGCGCTCGGCGAACTCGAGCCGCTGCTGACGCTGCTGCGCCGTTTCGCCACCGAAGCTGCGCGCGAAGAGGCGCGGCTGTATTGCGACGAGCTGGTGTCGGAAACGTTCGGCGTCGCGCGGCGCCAGGCGGCGGCGTAGGTCTTTATATCATTCGCCGGTATTGCTCGGCGCCAGCGGCGGGGCGACGGCGACGATGCCGTCGAGATAATCCGGCCGGTGGCGGTTCTCGTGCAGCAGGAATTCGTCGGTGACCTCGCGCAGGCGCTGCGTGAGCTCGGCAGTCATCTGTTCGTTGTCGGCACGGCCATGCTCGCGCACGATCGCGCGCACCGCATCGACGTGCTGGTCGATCAGCGCGAGCGGGATGCGGGCGATGTCGGGCGAATGCTCGACCAGCCGGCACAGGCTGTCGGCGACGCCCGCCACGGCCGGATAACCGAACGTCGCGGCTTCGCCCTTGATGTCATGGGCGGCGTGGAACACGGCTTCGTGCGTCTTGGCGGTAAATCCATGGGCATGAATGTCGTGGCGCGCGTTGTCGAGACGCTCGCACTCCGCATGCATCCAGTCGGAGAATTCGCCCTCGAGCTGCGCCAGCGCCGCTTCGGCGCGCGCCACCGGATCTTCCTCGCCCGGCAGCGCCTGGCGCACCGCCTTGCGCAGCTTGTGCGGCGGCGTGATCACCTCGTGATCGGCGAAGGTGGCGACCGACGGACTCTCGTCCTTTGCTTGGACCATTGCAGTGAACGCTCCTGACGGTCAGCCCGGGACGCGCCGTCCCGGTGACTGACTCATCCCAGTCTGCTCAACTCATGACCTTGGCCTTGTCGAGCAACGGCTGCTGGCGGATGACGTCCGCCTTGCCGCCCTTGCGCCGCTCCGGCCCGACATAGTTCGACGTGAGGTTGCGACGCCGGTCCGGCCCGAAATAGGTCTTGGTCTTGATGAAGGGGCGCGGATTGACGACGACATTGAGGATGCGCTGGTACAGCGCCTTGGCCGAGATCGGCTTGGCCAGAAATTCGGTGACGCCGGCATCGCGCGCGGTGAGCACGCGCTTCTTCTCCGAATGGCCGGTGAGCATGATGATGGGCACGTACGGATTGCCGTTGGCGCCGGGCTGGCGGATCATCTGCGTCAGCTCGAGGCCGTCGAAGATCGGCATCGCCCAGTCGGTGAGCACGATGTCCGGCATGTAGTGGGTGAAGGCTTCGAGGCCCGCGGCGCCGTCCTCGGCCTCGTACACGTCGCGCGTCCCGAAGCCGTGCAGCAGCGTGCGCAGGATGCGCCGCATGTGCGCATTGTCGTCGATGACGAGGAAGCGCAGCCGGTTGAAGTCGATGCGGACCATGACGAATTCTCGGGCGGCGCAGGCGGGGCCTGCGTCGCACTGTGACAAACGTAAAGATTTGCCGTTAACGGGCAGTTAAGTATCGGAACTTCTGGCAGGCCGGCGCGCGCGGCCGCGAACGCGCAGTTCACCTCTCCCCGCGCGCGGGGAGAGGTCGTGGCGCGAAGCGCCGCGGGTGAGGGGGCCTCACCGCGATTCTGAGCCAAGCGGCCACGCCCCCTCACCCCGACCCTCTCCCCGCACGCGGGGAGAGGGAGAAGCGCCATCGCATCCGCGCAACATTTCTGCATTTCAGACAGCCTCCATCGTTCCCGCGGCGCAATGCGCCCGGGGTTTGCCAAATCCCCCTCGCGAAAATGCGAGGGGTGGCGGAGCGCCGAGAGGCGCTCGACCGTCCACGCCATGCAGCCGGGCGCGCTACCGCCCGCCTGCCGGAGCGTGGCGCGCAGGTGCGGAAACCGCACGCGCGCTCGCCCCTCGGCGCTCCGCCGCGGCTCTCGGCGGCGCCCGTTGGGGGCCTTCCGCCTCAGCTCCGGGCCGGGCTTCCTGGGACGAGGGCTTTCTCACCCAGTCCCAGTCCAGCAAGCACCTTGCGGAGCGGTCGTAATGCCGCCCGGCGCGATGCCCGGAGCCGCCCGAGTGCCCGGCCGACAAGCCGAACCCGCAGGCGCCGCACCTTGCCCCATCTCAGAGCGTCACCGGTGAGACGCCCCTCGCTAGGCAAGGTGAAGGAATTAAATCACAAGGAATACGGTCCTGTCAAGCGGCGCTTGGCTAAGGGCGCGAATACGAAGCGGTATTGCGAACACGCCGTTTGTCCGGCTAGTCCTGCAGACCTGCGCGAACTATCGGAGCGTTTGTCCGGCGTGGTTGGCTGGATCTTCGACGAGCGAGATCTGCTTACCGCACGGGGCGATGCCACGAATCACTCGAGGCTTGCGTGACGCAGTGGCGAGACGCAGCAGCGCTCCTGTCCGCAGCGATGCAATGGAATCTGCCCGAGCCATTTCACGCGAGTCTGGACGTTCCGCCTGACGAGCCGATCTTCACGTGCGCGGCTTTGAAAAGCCTCGCGCACTTCGCAGGCGATATCCGCAAAGTATGAGCAGCGAAGCAAGGTTCACCGGAAGCGCGGACGAGCGTCGGCATCATGGCAGCGGCCGTTCTGGCGACATCTTCCGGCAAGGCAATTCGTCGGCGCGAGAGCAGCGTCGGCCAGGTATTGTTACATATCGCTGGAGCACGGTCCATTCGCCGCAGCTCCCGATCTGGCCCATGCATCGGACGCATCGCGACGATGAGCGGCAGGGCATCTTGACGACCAATTCGGCGGGCGAGGCAGCACCGCTCGGTGAGTTCAGGCGCATTACAGCAGTAATTGTGGAGGCGGGATAGCCGAAGCTACCAGCCCGCATGAGCAGAAGGCTCGCGATTGAGCCGCTAGAGACGAGTTGGCAGCGTAGGAGAATCTTCGGTGAGCCAAAGCAAATTCCGCACGCCGACGGCTTGATCTGAACTTAGAAGCAAGTGAGGCTCGCACGACGGCAAGCGATACGCGCGGTCGCGGCAAGCCAGTGATCGTGGATTCTTCGATTATCAATGCTGCGAAGCCATTCTCGATTTAACTGAAGCCGGCCGGCATCGCAGTCATGCCGATTGCGTTGCTCGAGCGCCCGTGCATGGTGCGACTTCTGAAAGCGCGCAAGCAGGGACTCCGGCTCATCGGATCAAGCCTTGCAGGATCGCTTGCGCGCATCACGACAATCGCTCGAAGCGGCTTACTGTTCGTAAGAACTACTCACATGGGATAGACATCGGGTTCAGCTCAACGCGGCAACTTGCAATGCAGCTTTGCTCGAGACCTTCAATGAGAAGGCAGCAGTACTCGAGCCGAATGTGCTCGAGCGAGTTAACAGCGAGCTTGTCGAATCAGTCGTTCTTCGGCCGCATATCTGCCATGCAGTCCGCGAGAAATTGCCGTAGAATACTGCTACGACAGAATCTGTCAGCCACGGTTGATACGCGTGGAGAAGACGGCGTTGGTACGTTCACTTATTCCACGATAAAAACATTCACCTCGAGACGCGTCTGCGGTCGGCAATCAAGCCATTCGCAACCGACGCTCATGTGGACGATCGAGCAGTCTCGGACGTTATTTACGAGGTTCGACGCCAGCGAAGGCGCGTCGATCGCTTTCGAGTACGAGACGACTCCGATCTTTCTCGGCTCCAGCGGTAATGAAGGCATTCGCGAATGCCATGCCTTCGACAACTACAATCAGCGAAATTGCCAAGAGCCGACGAG
Organism: uncultured Alphaproteobacteria bacterium; assembly: GCA_963730645.1. GTDB lineage: Bacteria > Pseudomonadota > Alphaproteobacteria > Rhizobiales > Xanthobacteraceae > BOG-931. The sequence continues at coordinate 37,753 of CAVSSN010000005.1, forward strand.
TGGTGAAGAGCTGGGTCGAGCCAAATTCCCACGGATTGTTCGACGGCGACGTGCAAATTCGGGACTTGCGGCGAACCTGCCCGGATGTCGCTTCGCTCATCCGGGCTACCAAAGCTACCCGCCCTTGGCCTTGCGCTTTGCGCCGGTGGTGCGGACGACATTCTGCGTGAGCGCATAGACCTGGTCGCGGACGTAGGCCTGCAATTGCGGGGCGTTGTCGATGGTGACGTGATCGATCTGCGTCTGGTCGGACACGTTGATGTTGCGGAAGTCGCCGCGGAAGCCGGGCGGCTTGATGGCCGGCCGGCCGACGCCGTTGTTCTGGTAGATGTTGACGAAACGCCCAACATTGCCGGGCACCACCAAATCCTCGGTGATGTCGAACGTGACGGCGAGATCGACCGGGATGTTCTGGCGCCCCAGCCGGTCGGCAACCTGGATCACCGAATTGGCCCCGAGCGAATGGCCGATCAGCACGATATGGGCGGTGTCGCCGCGCTGGTTGCCGGTGACGATGTCGTTGACGATGCCGTCGACGTTGTCCCACATCCACAGCTTGGCGTGGTTGTAGCCCTGCGCGGTGAACTGCGACCACAACTGATCCATGCCGGTGGAGAACACGCCGAACAGGCCGCGGATGAGATAGATCTGCGCGTCCTGCGGCGCGACGCGGGGCGCGGGTCGCGGCGCCTGCGCCCAGCCGGCGCGCGGCGCGAGCGCGCCGAGCGTGGCGCTTGCGGTGATTGTCAGTAGCGTGCGGCGCGATGTCGGCATGGTCTCCCCCTCAACAAGTAGCCCGCATGAGCGAAGCGATATGCGGGGTTGCGCCCGGCGAGGTTGGCCCCGGATGTCGCTTCGCTCATCCGGGCTACGAAGCGAATCTTCGCAATACTATTTGGTTTTGAGCCCGTCGCGGAAGGCCATCGCTTCGAGCTCGACCCGCACCGCGTCCATGACCGGAACGACGGGCCGCGCCTCGAACGAGAACGCGGGCAACATCGAGCAGAACTTGTGAACCGCCAGCGGGTCGTCGCAGTCGAGCAGCATATAGCCGCCCCAGTCGCCGACCCGGATGACGAACATCTCGATCTTGAAATTGTCCGGCGCCTTCCATTGCGTGAAAACATCCAGAATGCGCTTCTGGGCGTTCTCGTATTCCATCGGCGATCCTTGCGAACGTTCGTTCCAGCTGAGCATGTACTTCATGGGGTCCCTTCACTCCGAATTGAAATCCTCAGCACGTAGCCCGCATGAGCGCAGCGATATGCGGGGTTGCGCGCGGCGAGGTTGACCCCGGATGTCGCTTCGCTCATCCGGGCTACGAAGGTCAGCGCCGCGCCGTCTTCCCATTGAACGTCTTCTTCAGCCAGCCGTCCATCACGGCGGCGATGGCGTCGCTGTTCTTCTCCATCATCATCATGTGGCCGTTGCCGTGGACGCCGACGTCGGCGAGGCGGATGAAGGTGTTTTGCACGCCGGCCTGCGTCAGGTAGGCGGCGGTGCAGTGGTCGTAGCTGGAGTGATAGGACGCCTCCGAGCTGATAGGATCAGCACCGGGATGTCCTTGAGGTTCGGCAGCTTGCGCGCCGGCTCGGCCTGCTTCCAGCAGCGCACCAGGTCGGGCTTGTCGGCCTTGTCCTGGCGCACGAATGAAAGCTTGTCGCCGTCCTTGAGCGGCGGGTCGTAGGTGATCGGGATTTCGCCGAGGCCGGAAATCTTGGTCGCGTCGCCGTCCTTGAACCAGTCGGGCGCGCCCAGAAATTCGGTGTCGTGCACCGGCGGGCCGCTCGGCTCGACGGCAAGGATCGCCTTGACGAGCTTCGGCCGCTGGTCGGCGACCGGCCAGCCGAACGAGCCGGACTGCGAATGCGTCAGCACGATCGCCGGGCCGATCTTGTCGAGCAGCGCGACCAGCGCGTCGCGGTTGATCTCCTGCTGCTTGGCGAAGCTGACCAGCGAGGGAAACTGCGTGGCGTAGAACGCGTCGAAATCCGGATCGCCCGGCTTGCCGGCGCCGGGCCATTGCGTGTGGTGCTTCGCCTGCGGCCATTGATTGTAGCGCTCGGGCGCGACGAAGCGCTGCAGCGTGCGCTCGAGATTCGATTTCGACACCGGCCCCATGCTCGCCGACCAGTAGCCGGCGCGGCCGCGCGCGACCTGATCGACCACGTAGACGGCGTAGCCGCGGCGCACGAAATATTGCGCCCAGCCTTCGCGGCCGTCCGCCGTGCCGGTGAAGTTGGTGCCGGTCTGGCTGCCGCCGTGGACCATGACGATGGGGTAGGGGTGAAGCTGCTTCTGCGGGATCATGAATTCGGCGTAGAGGTGCCCGACCATCGGCGAGCCCTCGACCGACGTATCGATCTTGCCGCCGGCGAACAGATAGCCGGACTTCGCCAGCGCCATTGGCGGGCCGGCCGCATCGGCGTCGCGCGCCGCGATCCACGGGACGGCCGCGAGACACGCGGCGGCGAGCCGGCGAATGATTTCCATGCGGATAGTGCCCCTGTGTGCGCCCATGGCTTCCCCCTTATCGTTTGGCTGGCCGCGAGATTATTCCGGCCGGCGCGGGGCTACAATGCGCGCCGCGCTTCACGCTATAGTGATGCTGCCCATTGCGGCCGCCCAACTGGGGGCGGCTAGAATGACTGCACAAAAGAAGAAACCAGCGTTTACGTCCACACGACAGGGAGGGAATTGCAATGAAATACGCATTGATTTCGGCTGCGTTGCTGCTCGGCGTCAGCCAGGCGCAACCGGCGCTGGCGCAAAAGCCGAGCGACCTGGTCGCGCAGGCGGTGAAGGCGCAAGGCGGCGCCGATGCGCTGCGGGCGCTGAAGGGCATCGCCATCAAGGGCGAGGCGAAATTCTGGGAGCCCGGGCAGTCGTTCGTCGCGGGCGGCGAGCCGCGCTTCCTCGGCGATGCGACCTTCGCCACCACCTGGGATCTGGCCAAGGGCATGGCGCGCACCGAATGGGACCGCGACCAGAAATATCCCGCACCGGCGAAAATGAAATACACCGAGACCGCGCTGCCGACGATGGGCTTCGTCACCGACGACAAGGGCGCGACCGCGATGTCGTCGATCCGCATCGCGGCGCATCTGCGCGAGCTCCATCGCGCCTCGCCGACCATCCTGCTCAAGGCGATGGACGCGAGGGTTCTCATCGCCGACGGCAAGCAGCGGCTCGGCAAGCAAACGCTGCCGGCAACGTCGTTCATGGACGGCGGCACGCATTTCACCATCCTGTTCGACCGCGGCAGCCATCTGCCCGCCGCCATCCGCACGCGCGACGACGACAACATCGACGGCGATTCGAACTACGACCTCGTGCTGAGCGACTGGAAAGCGGTCGGCGGCGTGCAGATCGCGCAGACGCTGTCCTATCAGGTCAACGGCGTCGAAGTCGCGCACCTCGTCTACAAGGACGTCACGGCCAACCCGACGATCGCGGCCGACGCCTTCAACGCCCCCGACGCCGTGAAGGCTGCCGCCAAGGCGCCGGCGAGCGCCAGCAACGTGCCGTACCAATGGGTGATCCGCCGGCTGTTCCTGACGCGCTTCCTCGACAGCGACGGCATCATCGTGCCGCCCGGCAAGAGCCTGTCGCTGATCGAGCTCGGCCCCAACGTGTCGCAGGCGCTCGGCGGCACCGCCAACAACCTGATCGTCGCCATGAGCGACGGGCTCGCCATCTTCGACGCGCCCTATGGCGAGCTGCAGTCGAAGTGGGTGATCGACGCCGCCAAGAAGAAATATCCCGGCAAGCCGATCAAGTACCTGATCCTCACGCACCACCACATGGATCACACCGGCGGCATGCGCACCTACGTGGCCGAAGGCGCCACCGTCATCGTGCCGCAGGGCGACAAGGCCTACTTCCAGGAGGACACGCGCAATCCGCACACCGTCGTGCCGGATGAGCAGCAGAAGAAGCACAACAAGGCGGCGAAGGTTCTCGAGGTGAAGGATCAGATGTCGCTCAAGGACAAGGCGGGCAACGAGATCCGGCTCTACAACATTCCCAACCCGCACGTTCAGGGCATGCTCATGGGCCACGTCGTCAAGGACAACGTCGTGTGGGTGACCGACATCTGGTCGCCGGGGCGCGACAAGACCAAGTCGCCCGGCACCATGGCGGTGAGCGACGCGGTGAAGAAATACGGCATCACCGGCGCGACCTTCGCCGGCGGCCATGGCTCGAACGACAAGCAGTCGTCGCTCGACGAGATCGTCGCGCAGAAATAGGCTGATGTCTTAATTCTGCGGCGGCGCCCGGCGATGAACCGGGCGCCGCTTCTTTTCAATTGCCGCAGTGCGCTGCCATTGTCGCGGTTGGGTCCCGTAAGAGGCTCGCCTCTCGGTCGACAACGATTCAAAGCAGACAATTATATGCTAGTGTCGTGGGCCATCAAACGCACGGCGGGTGATAGCATGTTGGAAACGGACAAGGTGTTCGCTGGCTCGATTCCGGAAAACTACGACCGCTATATGGTGCCGTTGATTTTCGAGCCGTACGCCTTGGATCTTGCGCAACGAGCAGCGTCCTTGTCGCCAAGCGCCGTTTTGGAAATCGCCGCGGGCACCGGCGTTGTCGCCCGCGCATTGGCGCCAAAACTGTCCCCGGGCGCGAGCTATACCGTAACCGACCTCAACCAGCCGATGCTCGACTACGCCGCTTCGCGGCAAGCTCCCGACAGTCGCATCAAATGGCGCCAGGCGGATGCGCTGTCGCTGCCGTTTGAAAATTCAGCCTTCGATCTCGTTTGTTGTCAGTTCGGCGCGATGTTCTTTCCCGACCGCTCATCTGCCTATCGCCAAGCAAAGCGAGTCCTGAAGCCCGGAGGACATTTTTTGTTCAGCGTATGGGACCGCATCGAGGAGAATGTATTTGCGGATGATGTGACGAATGCTCTCGCAAGGATTTTTCCGAACGATCCGCCGCGCTTTCTGGCACGCACGCCGCACGGCTACCACGACACGGCACTGATCCGTCGCGACCTGGAGGACGCAGGTTTCTCCCGTGTGGTTATCGAGACGAGAGCCGAACAAAGCCGTGCAGCCTCGCCGCGCCTTCCGGCCGTTGCCTATTGTCAGGGAACTGTTCTTCGCAGCGAAATCGAGGCCAGAGACCCGGGAAAACTGGAAGCTGCAACCGACTACGCCGCCTCCGCGATTGCAGACAGACATGGCGGCGGCGAGGTTGCCGCCAAAATTCAGGCACACGTAATCGTGGCTCTAGCCTGAGTGTTGGGATATCCCGTTCCGGCACTTCGCGACTTTCCGCAGCTACGCAGCAATTGCGTTGCTTTCGGAGTGAAGCGGACATGAACCGAATTTATGAGTCGCGTTCTAGCCCGCCTTGATGTTGGCCGCCCGGACCACCTTGCCCCATTTCTCGACTTCGTCGGCGACGAACTTGCCGTATTCGGCCGGGGTCATCGTCATTGGAACGGCGCCGAGGTCGGCAAGCCGCGCCTTTATCCCGGGATTGGCGAGGCCCGCATTGATCTCCTTGTTGAGCGTGTCGACGATCTCGGCGGGCGTGTTCGCTGGCGCGCCGACGCCGAACCACACGCTCGCCTCGTAGCCCGGCACGAAATCGGCCACGGTCGGGACATCCGGCAGTGCTTGCGAGCGCGTCGACGTCGTCACCGCCAATGGCCGCACTTTGCCGGCCCGAATGTTCGAGATCGACGAAAGGACGGGGTCGAACATGACCTGCACCTGGCCGGCGAGCAGATCGACCATTGCGGGAGCCTGGCCGCGATAAGGCACATGGACCATGTCCACGCCGGTCATCATCTTGAACATCTCGCCGGCGATATGGGTCGCGAAGCCGACGCCGCCCGAGGCAAAATTGATCTTGCCGGGATTGGCCTTGGCATAGGCAATGAACTCGGGAACGGTCTTCGCTGGAAACGACGAATTGACCACCATGACAAACGGCCCGCGGATCAGGCTCGCAACCGGCGCAATGTCGCGAAGCAGGCTGAAATTCAGCTTGTCATAGAGCGTCGCGTTGATCGCGTCCGATGTTGCGGTCAGGTGAATCGTGTAGCCGTCAGGCGGCGCGTGCACGACCAACTCGGTGCCGATATTGCCGCCAGCCCCGGTCCGGTTCTCGATGATGAAGGGCTGGCCGAGCCGCTCCGACAGCCATTGCCCCAGCAGGCGCGCGAGGATATCGGCCGAGCCGCCGGGCGCAGCCGTCACCACCCAGCGCACCGGCCGCGACGGATAGGCTTGCGCGCTCGCACGCCGCGATAGCGCGGAAAGCGCGGCGGCGCCGGCGGCCATATGCAGAAATTGTCTTCGGTGGGGACGTTTCACGGTGTTTCTTTCATCCATCAGATTTTGTGCCCAAACTCCTCGGTCTACTCTGACCCATATGCGACATCAATTGGTCCCTTACGCTTTCCGGCGCGAGGCGGAAGCGGTTGCGAATGACCAAAGACGACACGTCCGCTGTGCGGACGCGCATTGGGTCGGATTAGATTCCATGATAACAATACTTCGGGGGCGACCTGATCTGAGGGAGGAAAGATCATGCGCATCGTTGCCCGTACCATCATGGTTGTTACTGGCGTCGTTGGCATCATGCAGTTCGGCGTTCGCTGCCGATATGACGGGTGCCGAGATCAAGGCATATCTCTCGGGAAAGACCGCCTATCTGGAGGCCACCTCGGCGTCCGCAGGCGGTGCAGCTGGCCAGGGCGTCGATCTATTGGGCCGCGGATGGTACGGCCCTCTATAAAACGCCTACAGGAGCCATGTTGCATGGAAAATGGGAGATCAAAGGCAACACGAATTGCACCGATTGGAAGGAGAGGCCGGGCACGGGATGTGTCCGCTATGACAAGGCAGGGAATGTCGTCACGGTCATCGACGTCGGCAGCGGACAGACCCGTGCAAAGATCGTGAAAACCGCTCCGGGCAACGCCGAGAAACTGATGCCCTGAACGCGCCAATCACAAGGCGCGTTACAATTTTGCTGTCTGAGCAGGCGGGCGGATTACCGCAAATAATCCGCTCGCTTGGAACGTCGCTTATTGGCCCATTTTGACGTTCGCTGTGGCGCAATATTCGATAGCGATTAGATCGAAAGCGGACATGCCACCGGAACCGACGAGTTCGACCCTTGGCGGACATCAGATATTGACGCGTCCAGCGCCGCCCGTGTGATCCTCTTTGACGCTGCAATTCGGCCTGGTCGCGAATGACTTGAAGCGAACCAGACGCGTCGGCGCAGTCCGTCGGACGAGTTGCGTGATTAGGCAGGAACGTATGTCAACCTGATCGCGTCCTCGCCGATTAAATCGCTGGCCACAAGGCGGAGCGGCGGCCGGGGGCCAGCGAAGAATGGCTTGCCGCGACCAAGCACGACGGGGCGGAAGTAGAGTCGATACTCATCAATAAGACCAAGGTCGGTTAAGCTTCGTGCCAGGTCTGGTCCGCCAACTTCAATCTCCCCAACGAGCTGAGCCTTCAGCCCGCGTATCACCGCCTCGACGTCATCCTCGACAAGTGTGGCGTTGGGGCCGACTGACTTCAACGAGCGCGACACGACCCACTTCGGTTGGCTCCGCCACGCCGCCGCGAAGTCGCGCTCCTCGGCGTCCCACTCGGGACGGTCTTCGTCCCAATAGCGCATCACCTCGTACATGCGGCGACCGTACACGCTGCCGGCCAGGTCGCGCACTTGCTCGGTGAAGTGACGAAAGAGCGAGGGACCAGGCGCAAATTCCTGGTGGTCGACATAGCCGTCCAGGGACTGGTTCAATCCGAAGACGAGCTTCGCCATGCTACAAAATCTCCATCCCGGGTTCTTCAGAATAACTTGAGCCGCCGTTATGCGTGAGTGAGGTTGGGCACAAACTGCGCGCCGCTTTGATCGGTGTGACGAATACCGGAGGTCCGCTAGCCACCCATTCCGGTCAGCTAGGCTGTGCGGCCGAACGACCTAGTATCCGAACTGCTCGCGCAGGATGCGTTCGTCGAGGCTGTGGCCGGGGTCGAACAGCATGTGCATGGCGACCTTGTGATCCATGGTGATTTCGACCGAGCGCACCGAGCGCACCTCGTCGTGGTCGGCGACGGCGGCGACCGGGCGCTTGCCGGAATCCAGCACTTCAATGGTGACGCGGGCGCGGTCGGTCAGCAACGCGCCGCGCCAGCGCCGCGGCCGGAATGGGCTGATCGGCGTGAGCGCGAGCAGCGGCGCGTCGATCGGAATGATCGGGCCCTGCACCGAGAAATTATACGCGGTCGAGCCGGCGGGCGTTGATACCAGCACGCCGTCGGCGACGAGGTCGCCGAGCCGCTCCTTGCCGTCGACCAGGATGCGCAGCCGCGCCGCCTGATAGGTCTGGCGGAACAGCGACACCTCGTTGATGGCGTGGTGGCGGTGCACACGGCCGGCGGCGTCGCGCGCGCGCATCAGCAGCGGATGGATCACGGTGATGTCGGCGGCGGCGAGGCGCTCGTTGAGCTTGTCCTCGGAGAAGTCGTTCATCAGGAAGCCGACGGTGCCGCGATGCATGCCGTAGATCGGCTTGCCGGAATTCATGAACCGTTGCAGGGTCGCCAGCATCAGGCCGTCGCCGCCGAGCGCGACGATGACGTCGGCCGTTTCCGGCCGCGCGTTGCCGTAGCGCTTGGCGAGCCGGCGTTGCGCCCGCAGCGCCTCGGGTCCGTCGCTGGCGACAAACGCGATGCGTTCGTAGCCGGCTTGTTGGCGGCGCGGTTGCGGGCGGCGCATTGGGCCCTTCGCGGGGTCGGCGGCACTGCGCCGCAGGAGGTGAAAATGGAACGGGCGGTGTTCGTCTATACGACCTGGCCCTCGATTGTCGAGGCCGAGCAGGCCGGCCGGGCGCTGGTCGAGCGCCGGCTGTGCGCCTGCGTCAACATTCTGCCCGGGATGGTCTCACTGTACTGGTGGCAGGGCGCGATCGAGCGCGGCGAGGAGGTGGTGATGATCATCAAGACGCGGGCCGCGCTCGCCGAGGACGTGTGCGGCGCCGTCAAGGAGATGCACTCCTACACCACGCCGGCCATTGTGGTGATGCCGCTCGAAAGCGTCGATGCGGCGTATCATGCGTGGCTGCTGGCGGAGACCGAAGCGGCGAAGGGCTAAAATTCTCCGCGCGCCGGGAGGCGTTGCGAAACAAGCGTCGTTCCGAAAATTTCATCGCAAAGGTTCGCTCGGAACGTGACCCAGTTCACACATGGCCATGGCGTTATGTGATAGCCTTTCCGCGCTTGGGAGCGACAATGCGACGACGCGACTTCATCACCCTTCTCGGCAGTGCGGCGGCAAACTGGCCAATCACGGCGAGCGCGCAGCCGCGCGAGGGCATGCGGCGCATCGGCGTGTTGATGCACTTGACCGCGGACGATCCGGAGGGGCAAAGCCGCCTCGCTGCATTTCTGCAAGGCCTGCAGGAGGCAGGTTGGACCGTTGGCCGCAGACATCACCATCGACGTGCGATGGGCGGGGGCCGATGTCGAGTTGATGAAACGATTTGCCAGGGAACTCGTCGCGGCTCAACGCTGACCTCATCTCTTACGAGTTCCACGCGCCTGCGACCGGAGCGATGGTGCAAGCGACTTGCTACCATTCCCGTCGATTTTCGTATTGGTTGCCGATCCTGTCGGCAGTGGATACGTAGCAAGTCTGCCGCGACCAGGCGGCAACGTGACTGGTTTCACCCCTATCGTGGCCTCGCTGGGCGGCAAGTGGGCGGAGTTGCTCAAGGAGATCGCGCCGCGGATCGCCCGGGTCATGTTGTTGTTCAACCCGCCATCGGCGCCGTTTATCGAGAGTTATCTGACCCCGTTCAAAGCCGCCGCTGCTGTCCGCTCGGCATGGAGGCGATTATTGCACCCGTTAACGACATGCCTGAGTGTCGAAATCACGCGTTACCAGTCAGGCACGCGAGCCCAATAGTGGTCTGGTCGTGATACCGGATGCTTTCACCGAGCTCCATGTCGCGGAAATTGTTTCGCTCGCGGTTCGCTATCGCCTCGCCGCCGTCAATTGGTCACGTTCATTCGCTGATGGCGGCGGCCTGATCTCCTACGGTCCCTATGCTTGTCGAGGAGTACCGGCGCGCGGCGACCTATGCCGATCGTATCCTGAAGGGTGAAAAGCCAAGCCAGCTTCCTGTCCAGGCCCCGCTCAAGCTTCGAGATGGTCATGCAACCTCAAGACCGCCAAGGCGCTCGGCCTAACCGTGCGCCCAGACCCTCCTTGTGACTGCTGACGAACTCATTGAATAACCGTGCGATCGACGCGCCGTTTGCTGCGATGCGGGAGGCCGGGTGTGGCGACAGATCAGGCTTTTCAGCGCGCAGATGTCGTCTTCGGAGCGAAGCGGACATTCATCCACTGCCTGCTGGGCGCAATGACGCGTTTGCGCGCTAATACGTCCGCGTCCCCTCGATCACGGCCTTGAGCTCGGTGTAGGCGCGGCAATCGGTGCCGCAGATCGTGCGCACCTTTTCGAGGTCGTCTTTGGCCTTGAGCACATTGCCTTGCTCGGCCTGCCACATGCCGTAGTAGGACCACGTCACGGCGTGGTCGGGATCGGCGGCGAGCGCGTGCTCGTACCAGTATTTGGCGTCGTCGTAGCGGCCGAGCTTGCGGCTGGCATAGCCGAGCAGGGTGGCGACGTCGGGATGCTCGTCGTGGCCGATGGCGTGCAGCGCCGCGATGCCGGCTTCATAGTCGCCATGGTCATAGATCAGGGCGTGGGCGGCGTGATAGCCGGAGAGGAAATCATCCGCCGAAGAAGTCTTCTGAGCCGTCGCCTTGGGCTTCTTGTGCGCCTTCTTGTGGGCCTTGTGTGTGGCTGACGGGGTAGCGGCCGTAGCCCCGGCCGGCGCGGTGGTCTGCGTGGCGGCCGGGGGTGTCGGGTTATTGGTATCGACGGCAGCCGCGAATTTGGATGCGCCGAACACGGTGCTCAACAGCACCGCGGCGGCCAAAGCATGTGAACAGGATCGGCTCATGACGTCCTCCGGGTTGGGGCGCCTGTGATCAACACCACCAGTATACGAATTCATCCCCCGGCCGGACGGCAGCCAAAGCGGCTTATCGAGAGAAAGTGATCGATAACGACCAGCCGTCGTTTCGGCCGCGGTGAGAGACCGGCCCGAGCGATTCGCCAACGCGAAGCGTTCGCCCGGTCGCTTCCAAGGCCGTCGTCACCAAAGCGCCGCAAAACCCCCGCGGCTTCGCCGCGAAGCCACCCGCCGACGCGTCGCGGGATTACCAGGAGTTCACGTAGGTGAACGTATAGCCTGCGCCGCGCTTCAGACTGAGTTCAGCCGCTGCGTCGTAACCTCCGCATGATCGGCACGAGTCACATGCGACGCGCGCCCGACGAACAAGAAAAGGAAACGACCATGTTGAGGAAATTTGCCGCCGTGCTGCTCGCGACTTCGCTGATCGCCGGCCCGGCGTTTGCCGCTGGCGCCGCCAGCACGACGCCTGCGCCCACCAGCGTCGGCACCACCATCAAGGCTCCGGCCGCGGTCAAGACGGTGAAGACGACCAAGCATACCCGCAAGCACGTCCGCCGGCATTCGGCGCGCAGCAAGGCCGTGGCCAAGAGCGTGGCAATGAACCAGGTGCGCCACGTCAAGCACTCAAGCAAGACGCATCGTACTCACGTCGCCAAGGTCACGAGCAAGAGTGCAGGCAAGAGCATCAGCAAGCGTCACGTGATGCATGCCGCGAAGTTGCCCACGACCCGGACGGGAACCAACTGACGGCGCGAACCGCCCGCTGGGTTGTGAGCACCGGCTTGCGGGAATTCGGTAACCCCGCGTAACCCGCAAGTCGGACCGAAACTGTCTCGGCCAGGCGCACGCACAGAGCGTTGCGTCAACAACAAGAACAACAATGGGCCGGGAATCAGGGAGGCCGGCCGCAGGGCCGGCCTCCGATCGTTCAGGCGAGCGCGCGCGCGACGGCGTGCGCGGCCTGCCGCGATATCGCTCTCCGTGTGATAGCAGCCGAAGCCGAAGCGGATGCGCTCGCCGCGGCGATCGGTCACGATATTGGCGCCGGCAAGCCGGTCGTGGATCGCCGCCGCCGCGCCGGTCTCGAAGGCGAGAAAATGGCCGCGCTCGATCGCCGGTCCGACGGGGGTGACCAGCCGCGCGTCGGACAAAGGCTTCACGCCGCGGCGTTTGATTTCGTCGAGAAATATTTTCTGCAACTGCATGACGTGCGCGTGGATGGCATCGACGGTGAGACCGATCGTGCGCATCCAGTCGAGCGTCGCGGCGAGACGATAGAGCCCGCTCGGATCGAATGTCGCGCCCATGAAGCGCGAGCCGTCGCCGCCGTAGGCGACCTTGTGGGCGTCGCGGCCCGACAGCGCGCCGAATTCGGCGAACCATCCGGTATCGCGCGGCCGCATCGCCTGTCCGGGCGGGCAGTGCAGAAAGCACGCGCCTTCGCCGGCCATGGCGTACTTGTAGCCGCCGGCGAGATAGAACGCGCGGCGTGCACAATGCGCGAAAGATCGGTCGGCAGCGCCATGAAGCCGTGATAGCCGTCGATCACGACGAGGGCGTCCGCGTCCGATACGGCGTCGACGATGTCTGCGAGCGCGCCAGCCGTGGCTGCCGAATTGAAGAACACATGGCTCACGAACACGAGGTCGTGGCCGCCGCGGCGCGCCGCGGCTGCAAAGCGCGCGGCGAAATTGTCGAACGGTTCGGCGGCGATGCGCTCGACCGCGACCAGGCTGTCTTCCTCCAGCCGCGCGATCTGGCGGGAGAAGGAATGAAATTCGCTGTCGCTCGTGAGGATGCGCAGCGGCCGCAACGGCAGCGACGACAGCAGCCGCAGCACGAATTCGTGGGTGTTGGGCGCGAACGCAATCGTTGCCGGATCGGGCAGCGCCAGCAGCGCCGCGATGCCGCGTTGCGCGCGCGGGATCACCTCGCCGAAGACCTTCTCCCATTTGCCGTCGGCGAGCCGCGCGGCGTCGGCGACCGCCTGGCGATGCGCCTCGCAGGCGGCGTCGGGCCAATAATGGTGGCTGTGCGCGGCGAGGTGGATGCGTCCGGGCGCGGCCTCGCGGAATTGCGAAAAATGCGCATGCAGGTCGAGCGTCATCGCGGCGCCGGCTTGCGGGCATAGACGTAGCCCATCGCGGCTTCGACCTCCGCCGGCAGCCGCGGCAGCTTCGAGCGCGGGATGAGATAGGTCGAGAGCCGGAACAGGTCCTCGAAGATGCGGTGCCGCTCGGCGGTGCCGCGCAGGTAGTCGTGGCCGGATGAGCCGCCGGTGCCGACCTTGACGCCGATCATGCGCTGAACCATCAGCGCATGCCGATAGCGCCACATGGTGAGCGTCTCCTCCATGTCCATGATCGCGGCGAGCAGCCGGTAGGGCTGCTGCAGCACCGGGTGGTCGCGATAGACGTTGATGAACAGCGCGGCGAGGATCGCCGGCAGCGACATCCGCCACGGCGCGCCTGCGGCGCTGGCTGAAAAGATCGCCTCGAATTCGCTCAGCGCCTTTTCGATCGCTGCCGCCTCGCGCTTGCGCTGGTCCTCGCTCACGACCGCGTTGGCGCGCACGCGCGCGGCGTCGGCCTCCAGCATGCGCTTGACGGCCTTGCGGTACTCCTTGGAGAAATCAAAATCGCGCTCGCGCACGAACGGCATGCGCGCGAGCCAGGCGTCGAGCTGGTTGATCAGCTTCGGCCGTTTTTCCGCCGCGGCGACGCGTTCCTTGTCGGCGTGCATTGAGCCGCGCCTCGAACGAGCCTGCGTCGAACGCGAGCCGTCGTTCGCGCGACAGCCCCAGCCTGATCTCGATCATGCGGAACTGCACCGACTGGAAACCGGAGGCCGGCGACAGCAGGTCGCGGAAATCGAGGAAGTCGAGCGGCGTCATGGTCTCCAGCACGTCGAGCTGCTGCACCAGCAGCAGCAGAATTTCCTCGATGCGGTCGAGCCCGTGCACGATGCGGCCGAGCGCCTCGTCCTTGAGCGGCACGCGGGCGAACTCGGCCTGGATGCGGTCGAGCTCGTGCAGGATTTGCTTGAACCACAGCTCGTAGGCCTGATGCACGATGATGAACAGCATCTCGTCGTGCGCCGGGCGGCCGCGCTTCGCGCTCTCGGGCTGTTGCGCCGACAGCAGCGTGCCGAGCTGAAGGTAGTCTGCGTAGTAGACGGCGGGGGAGGCGGGAGTTTTGGCCATCAGAGCTCTATCCAATGTCATCATCCGCGCAGGCGGATGATCCAGTAATCGCTACCGTTACAATATGGCACCGCCGTGCGGCGTCCGCATTGGCGGTGTTTACTGGATGCCCGCCTTCGCGGGCATGACAACTCCTACAGCGTCGGCTGCCACAGCACCGGCACGTGCTCGTAGCCGCTCGCGGTCTTGCGCAGGTGGCCGCAGGCGGGGAAGGGGAAGTGATAGCCGGTGACCAGCATGCGATCGGCGGCGACGCGATCGAACAGTTTTTTGCGCGTCGCCACCGCCGCGGCGCCGTCGACGTCGAACGCCGCCTGCCAGTCCGGATGGCGTGCGAACACGGCGGGATGCTGCGCGGTATCGCTGAGCACCATGAGCTGCTCGTTGCCGGATTGGATCGCGAACACGGTATGGCCCGGCGTGTGGCCCGGCGCCGGCACGGTGAGGATGCCGGGCGCGACTTCCTTGTTCGGCGCAAAGCGCGTCACATTCCTGGCGATGTCGGAAAAAATGCGGCGCAGGTTGCGGAACGTGAGTTTGGCGTCCGCCGGCGCGGCGTTCATGGTGGCGTCGTCCATCCAGTAGGCCCATTCCGCTTCCGGCACCATGATCTCGGCGTTGGGGAAGACGAGTTCGTTGTCCTTGGTCTTGATGCCGTTGATGTGGTCGGGATGGAAATGCGAGATGACGATGACGTCGACCGCCTTGGGATCGATGCCGGCGGCGGCGAGATTGTCGCCGAGCGAGCCCGCGGTCGGCGCGATCTGGCCGCCGGTGCCGGTGTCGAGCAGCACGAGCTTGCTGCCCGGTATTGACGACGAGCGTCGTGAACGGCGTCGCCAGTTTGTCGGCCGGCATGTAGGCATCGGCGAGCGCGTGGCGCACATCGGCGAAACGGGCATTGCGGATGAATTTGTCGTCGATCGGGCGATACCACACGCCGTCATAGAGCGCGGTGAGTTCGAACGTGCCGATCTTGTAGCGATAAAGCCCGGGCGTTTGTTTGCCGGCCTCCGGCGCGGCAGCGCTCGCGAGCGCCGGCAGCGCGGCAAGCGCAGAGCCCGCAAGCAGCGAACGGCGCGTGAGATCGTTCACGTATCGCCCTTGATGTTGTTCTCGCGCACCACGGCGCCCCAGGTGCGCATCTGCTCGCTGACGAATTTGCGCAGCTCTTCGGGCCCGGCGAGCAGCACGTTGATCTGCTGCGTTTCGATCAGTTGCTTGGAGACATTCGGCTGGCGCAGCGCCGCGACCAGCTCGGCGCCGAAGCGGTCGATGATCGGCTTCGGCGTGCCGGCGGGCGCGAACACGCCCCACCACGCATAGGCGCTGAAGCCGGGATAGCCGCTGTCGCTGACGGAGGCCACATCGGGCAGGGCGGCGATGCGCTCCTTGCCGGTGTGCACGACGGCGCGCAGCTTGCCGGACTGCACCTGCGGGATCGACAGCGCGACGCTGCCCACCAGCAGATCGACATGTCCGGCGATGGCGTCGTTCATGGCCGGGCCGCCGCCGCGATAGGGCACGTGCACCATCGACACGCCGGCCTGCTTGCCCAGCAGCACCATGGCGAGGTGCCCGATGCTGCCGCTGCCGACCGAGCCGTAGCTGACGGAATTGGGCTTGGCCTTTGCGGCATTGATGACATCGGCGAGCGACTTGAACGGCTTGTCGGGGCTGGTGGCGAGCAGATAGGGCGCGTTGCCGATCAGCAGCACCGGGTCGAGATCCTTTTCGGTGTCGAACGGCAGGTTCGGCAGCACGAACGGGTTGGCGGCGTGGTTGTCGAACACGATCAGCCAGGTGTTTCCGTCCGGCGGCGACTTCGCCACCATGGCGGTGCCGACGCTGCCCGAGGCGCCGGAACGATTGTCGACAATGACGGTGACGCCGAGCCGCTGCTGCAGCATCGGCTGCACCAGCCGCACGATGACGTCGTTCGATCCGCCCGGCGGATAGGGCACCACGAAACGGATATTGCCCGACGGCCAGTTCTGCGCGCGCGCAAGACGCGGCGCGGCGACGGCGGCGCTTGCGGCGCCCATGACAACGGCGCGTCTGCTGATCGTGCGACTCGTCAGTTTCGACATGATCTCCTCCCCGTTCAATTGTTTGACGCCGTACGGCCCCGTTTCGGCCCTGGCTTTCAAGGGCTGGTGCGCGGCGAAACCGTGCCTCCCGAGGTGATGGCGGGCGATTGGGTGTAGCCAGCCAAAATCTGGTGCTCATAGTGCCAGGACGTGCCGACGATGCCCACGACGAGGCCGATCGCGAGCCCGAGCACCGCGCCGATCAGGAACCGCATGATGAACCTCGCGCGTTGATGCCACAGAGGCCGGACGATGACAGGCGCGTCCGGCTGTGGCTTAAGTTTCACCTTATTCCTCTGGGCCCCTCAAGGCCGCCGAGAGGTTCATGCGGCGGCGCGGCGGGGAGAAGTTTGACCCGCCCACGCCGGTTAGTGGTAAACACTGGCGGCTCCTGGGCAGCAGCACGATCATTGAAAGGCGACAAATGTCAAAGGAAGCGATGCGGGAAGAGACCGAACGTCTGGTGCGAGAGGCAATAGAGCGCAAAAATATCGTCGTTAAGCAGGGCAATACCCGCATCGAGGAAAAGTGCGGAAAGTGCGGCGCGCCCAATCGCATCTCGGCCCCTCCGGGACAAAGCCGGATTGCCTACACCTGCAAGGAATGTGGGGCGAAGCAAAAGACGCTGTGAAAGACCTGAAAGAGTTCCCGGCGTTGAGATGAACCAAAACCTGACTGCGTTCATCTAACAGCGGCGGAGGATTGCCGGGTGAAATACATACTTGTCGTATTGGCGATTTTATTTCCGGGTATTGCGGCGGCGGAAGAAACGCTGGAACAAAGATGCACGTCGGACGAGGCCTCGTCCTATCGCGGCGAGGCGGGCCATAAAACCTACGTCTACGACGTCGAGAACAAGTGCGATTTCCGGCTTCGCTGTCAGCTTAACATCGCCATCTACACCTCCTTCGGCATGAAGCTGGGCCAGAAGCGCGTGACGATCGAGCCGAAATCCCACGCGATCCTGGTGCTCAAGCTGAAAGCCTTCGGCGGGATGAATTCGCACGAAGCGCACTGCAAACAAATCTAGCGCCGCGCAACGGCTTCGGTCCCGTTGGACGCGATGGACGAAAAGTGGTGCCGGGTGAGAGGATTGAACTCCCGACCAACGGTTTACAAAACCGCTGCTCTACCGCTGAGCTAACCCGGCAAATCAAGGACTTAGGCCATTCGTCTACCCTAATCGCCACCGAATTGCCACCGCGCGGGCCTTGTTCACCGGGCAAAAAATTCAAATTGATCGTCGTTGATTCGAGTTCGCCCGCGCTCGCCCATTTTGGCGAGTGCATTGTGATTTCGTCGAGCGGAACGGAGTGCACATCGAACATATTTTGTCTCGACATGTTGGCTCGTGCACGGGGATAGTCAGTCCTGGATCTTATCGACCACGGCCACGACCCAAAGGGTCGTTTCGGCGCCTTATTCTCTGGCCGCGAAATCCCGTTTCCCGGAAACGAGAACCTAGTTGAACATCAAGCAGGATGCGTTCTTAACTAATTGATTCGTATGCGGCGCTATTACGCAGCCTCGCCCTTCCATCTCCGCATTCCGGCCAGCCTGAAGTCAATCTCGGATGTCGGACACGGTCGGGCGAAAAGGTAGCCTTGCGCATATGTGCAGCCCGCCGCCTGGACAAGCGCAAGCTGTTCTTCGGTCTCAACGCCCTCGGCGACCGTGGCAATGTTGAGGCTCCTCCCGAGGCCCGCAACCGCAGAGACGATCGCTGCACATTCGGCATTGCTCGCCAATTCACTTACAAACGAGCGATCAATTTTGATTTTGTCGAATGGAAAGCTACGCAGGTAATTGAGAGACGAATAGCCTTTGCCAAAGTCGTCCATGACAATCTGAATTCCAAGTTCACGCAGTCGATCAAGCACAGCACGATTGTCGTAGTTCTGCGCCAAAAGAATTTCTTCGGTGATCTCCAGCTCCAGTCGGCTTGGCGAAACGCCGGAAACGGCCAGTGCATTGATAATGATTTGCGCCAGATTTTCCCTTGCGAATTGGGCCGGCGACAAATTCACCGCGATTTTTATGTCATCAGGCCAATTTGCGGCATCCGAACAAGCCTGCTGTATGACCCACGCGCCGAGCGGCGCAATAAGTCCGGTCTCCTCCGCCACCGGAATAAACTCGCCAGGTGAAATTATGCCATTGCGCGGATGGTGCCAGCGCAGCAACCCCTCGAATCCGGTAATCTCGTTGTTTCTGATGTTGACGATCGGCTGATAGAACAACTCGAATTCGCCGTTGAGGATCGCGTTTCGAAGATCCACCTCCATTTCACGGCGCTTCTTCATGCGCATATCCATTTCGGGTTCGAAAAACCGATAGGTACTGCGGCCTTCAAATTTAGCTTTGTACAGAGCTAGATCAGCGCGCTTGATAAGTTCGGTTGAGGTCGTTCCATCATTTGGGGCACAGGATATTCCGATACTGACATCCACAACGGCTCTGAGGCCGCCAAGGTCGTAAGGAGCCTTGACGGCTGCCCGAATTCGATCTGCAAAAGCAGAGACATCGGATGGCTGATTGATCCCGGCAAGGATGACTGCGAACTCGTCGCCGCCCAAGCGAGCCACGGTATCTATCTGCCGAAGGCATCCCTTCAGACGGTCTGCAACAATGTTGAGCAGTTCGTCACCGACCAGATGTCCCATTGTGTCGTTGACAATTTTGAAGTGGTCAAGGTCAAGAAACAAGACTGCCAATTGCGGCTGTTGATCCTCGACCAGCGCGCCATTCAGACGATCAGTGAATTGAGCGCGATTGGGAAGGCCCGTCAGGGGGTCATGATGTGCCATGAAGGCAATTTTCGCGTGGGCCTTTTTCTTCTCAGTAATGTCCTCAATCACAATGATCAGATATTGTGGCTTGTCCTCGCTGTCGCAAACCACCAGCCTGGTCGTCGTGATGGCGCGCGAGCCCTTTGGCGGGCGGCTCTACCGATATATCGGCAGCTGATAAGTCGCGCCTTTGACGCGATTGCTTCATCGTCACATTGAGCAATCAGCTTCGCGTCGTTCGGCTGAAAGATTTCGAATACGGTTTTGCCGATCAATTGATCCCGCGTCATCCCGACGAACGATTCGTATGCTTGATTGACAAGAATAAATCGCCGTGTGGCAGCTTCTTTGACCACGATCGATACCGGAATGTTCTCGATGATTTTATCGAGAAATGATTTGGTTCGCTCCAGGCTGACCTTTGCCAATTGCTGTTCGGTGTTATCTTGGTGGATTGATATCCATCCGCCACCCACTATCGGCTGGTTCAATACCGATATGAAACGACCATCGTCCAGTTGCGACAAAAATTTGACAAGAGAGCCTTGCGCCAGCCTTGCGCCAACGTCACGACAAAACGTTTCGGGGTCGCCTGAAAATGTCCCGGTAGTTTTGCGATGACGGATAATATCGAGAAAGGACGTTCCTGGCCGCGCAGCGTTTGCCGGAAAATCGTACATGCGGCGATAGTGTTCGTTGGAAATGGCAACACGACTTTCGCCGTCAATCATGCACACGCCCAACGGCATGTTGGTCATAACCACATCGAGGCGCATATTTTGCAGGTCGCGTTCCGCCGCAATCCTTTCGCGCGTACGTCGACCGCGGATATTGAAACCCATTACCACAAGGATCAAAATGGTGACCACGGTGGCAACAAGATAATACGTGCGCTGATTGCTGCGCACGGTTGCGAATATGTCATCAGTTGCCAATCCAATCGTGATGATGAGCGGATAATTCTTGACCGCGCGATACGTTACAAGGCGGGCGGTGTGATCGCTGAAATTGCTTGCGGTGTAGTACCACCCCGTAGAGGCTTTGGGATAGTTTTTGAAAAGGTCTGCTCTGGATAAATCTCTTCCTATAATTCCGGCCGTGTCGCCGCCTACTGCACGAATAATCCCATCGGTCCCGACGACCCTGATGTATCCTTTAGAGCCGACATCGACGGAACTGTAGAAGCGCGCGAGATAGGCCGGGTCGAGCGACGCAACGATAACGCCGGCAAACAACTGGTTCTCATCCGTCATGCGACGCGTAAGCTGAATTGACCACTTTCCGGTCGTTCGACCGATGACCGGTTTGCTGATGAATAGCGCGTCCGTCTCGGCATCGACATGAACGCGAAAGTGCTCACGATCCCCAAGATTGGTACCGATAGACGATTTGCCGCCGCTGTTTTGTTTGATGAGGCCGTCGGGCGCGATGATGGTGGATTGCAAAGTTTGATCGTCAAAAAGCTGGCTAGTCTCGAGCCAATCCTTGAGATTGAATTTGTCAGGATTTTGCAAATAGTTCGTTCGAATGATCTTGAGCGAGCGATCGATTTCATTGAGTGTCCGGGATAGATGTTCTTCGAATGCGCTGGCGAGATTCGCGGAATTCTGGATTGCCGACTGTTCAGTTTGAGT
Source organism: uncultured Alphaproteobacteria bacterium (assembly GCA_963730645.1). Taxonomy (GTDB): domain Bacteria; phylum Pseudomonadota; class Alphaproteobacteria; order Rhizobiales; family Xanthobacteraceae; genus BOG-931. The sequence goes on from CAVSSN010000005.1 coordinate 58,498, forward strand.
GTGTTCGCTTTCCAGATGTAACTGGACGCCAACCCAAACCAGGACAATCAGGATCGCGCCCAGCAGAGTAGAACCCTGCGTGATGGTGCGAACCCAGTGAGCTCCCATTTCGAGCAGATTTTTACAGTACCGCATCTTGAAATGCTGACTATGAATTCGGCAAATACTTACTGTAAAATTGTTGCCCTCCGATTATCCCCTTTACGAGCTTTACTTTATGGCTAACGAGTTGAAACCAGGGCCAATGGCCCACAAAAGCCTAGTTAATTGCCGATTGGGTTACGTTGATTGCCGAAATTGACGATAAGGCGGTCGATTTCAGCAAGGGCGCATACATACCTATCGGTCAGGCCTGCGGTTCGCTCGCGATGATCTCAGTCTCACGATGGCTTTAGGAAAAAAGCCGCAGGTCTGGGCGGCTCAAGTTTGGAAGGAACGTCCCGAGAAATCAGGACACCTATTCGCTACCGGGTCGTGCATCGAGAGATGTGGCATTTTGTTCACATCGGCTCGATGAACTGGATTTCCTTTTGGTCCACGATACGAGAGCACTTGCAGGAAGTCGGCGTTGAGTGCCCCGATGCAAACGCCTATTGTCGATTTAAACTGAATTCCTCGAGGACGGGCTGCCAGCGGACAATTTCTTTGTTGAGATATTCAGCAGCTGAAGTGGCGTTTGAATTACTTACGACCTCAAATCCACCGGCCGCGAAATTCGCCTGGAGCTTATCGAGACGGGCTCTTCAGTCATTAATTGGCTAATCCGTAAAATCAATGACCCAAATGTTCTTTGTTGCGCCAACCCCGATTGTTCGCCATTCAGGCGTCAGCATGTTTTCCCGATGGCCTGGAGAATCGATCCATTTCTGCAAAATAAATTTGGCCCCACCGCCTGTCGAGCCGCTACAGGCGGCGTTTTCGCGGAATCGACGACCCGGGAATCGAGCTTGCATTCGGGCGCGATAGTCGTGCTCGTGATATAGAAACCAGCAAGCGTTCCGGGAATTCAGTTGGTCGGACCAATATTGAGCCTCGCGGGTAACCGCATCGTCCAGTTGGACCGGTCTGAGACCATGCTGGGCGCGATACTCATTCACAAGATGGCACATAAGCGCGGCATTGTCGGTTCCGGGACAATGTGGGTCTGGGATCATCGTGCGTGCATGCGGGTCATTCCGGGAATTGGATTTCTTCGAAGTTTGGGCGTCCTGCAATTCGGGCGGTTTGTACCCGTCGTTGGCAACCGAAGCGGTGAATTGTCGGTCGCAGGCGACAAGGATCAAAACTAACGAGCAAAATAGCAAACCTAGTTTCATGTTACGGAGACCTGGTTTTTTATGTCTCGGACCGGGCAATTGAGGTCAAGCGCCGATGAGTGGTTGTAACAGCGGGCTCGACCATCGAGATTACCGCAGGGTGAGATGGTGAGCCAACGAGCCGATGGGCAAGACCGGTGGCTAGCAACACCCTGGTCCACCGGAGCTGTCACTCCGCTGACGCTGTGCTGCGATCCCCAGGCCGGGAACGTCGCGGCCTGAGTCCACTTGAGGAAGGTTCGCTGCCGGGCTTTTTGATTTCGCTTGATCGGCCCAGTGAAGCCATTGCGTTGAGAACGCGCGACATTCGTCGGACGTTAAGCGAGCATCCATTTACGATCGGTAGATGGCATCCGTACAGCTTACTGGCCCTGGCGCATCGGCCCTGCCTATTCGCTCCACTCGACAATAGGCGCGAAGAACTGGTCGATCGGCGTTGTTTTCTCAATGAACTTCTGGTCGACAAGATATTGCATGAACTCGGCGAGCATTGGACGATTGGCCGAAAGGCCGTAGGGCCAAGGATTCGGGCCCATCAAGGCATCCATCTCGGCAATCTCGTCGTAAAGCCAGGGAAGCATGGAACGCTGGGCACCGGAAAAGCGCATCTGCTGCACTCGCCCATTTTTTGGACTCCTGACACGCCTTGAACAGGCTTTCGGCGACCCACGGCTCCCGCCGATGCAGATCCTCGTGGATGACGAGAGTGTGCATGATCGGATGGAAGCCGGTGCGCTTGTAGTAGTCCTTCTCGCGTGCCCGGTAATCTGGAAACAGCCGAGCGACGTTGCGTCCATGGTCGAACGCGACCGGGCGCCGGGCCCCGAAATAGGCATCGATCTCGCCTTTCTCCAGCATGTCGCTGAGCGTGCGGCCCTCCCCGATGAGTTCGAGGGACAGTTCGCCGACAGGGCGAAGGTCCATATCATCGTCCGGCCGGCGAGGCTCGTTGGTGCCGCCCTCGAACCATTTGACTCGGCTCAGATCGACGCCGAGATCGTGCTGCAGGATGCCCCGCACCCAGACGCCGGCCGTCTGGCGGTATTCCTGAACACCAATACGCTTGCCCTCAAGGTCACGGGGCTCTTTGATGCCGGCGTTTTTGTTTATGAAAATATAGCCGTGCCTGAACATCCGCGACGGGAAGACGGGAATCGCCACGAATGGAAATTTGCTGCGCGCGCGCGCAATCATGTAATAGGCGAGCGACATCTCCGCGACGTCGAACGAGCGGGTCTTGACCATGCGAGCGAAGATTTCTGGTGGTGACTGGATCGCCAGATAGCGCAACGCGATGCCCTCCGGCTGAATGACCCCGTGTGCAAGGGCGTCCAGCCGATCGTAGGGTCCGCATGCCATCGTAATGGGAAGAGCAGACATGTGTTCTCCTTGCTTCTGCGCGTCGCGCTGGGGCTTGATCTCGGTAGTGTCGCAATACAGTATGAAAACGATTGGTATTCAAGCGGATCGATCTGAGTCCGGCCCAAGGTGCCACAGAGCGCATACCCGAATTCGAGGCGGCGCGATCCTGAATGGAGTGACTAGGCCATGAGCAAACAAGTCGAATTGGAAACGATCCTCGCCGTCAATCAGGAATACAAGCGCAAAGACCCGCCGCCGGTCGTCAAAGCAAGCGACAGCATCAAGACGACCGGCATCCTGCACTTCACCATCAGCGTGCGCGACCATGTTGCCGCAGCGAAGTTCTACGGCGAGGTGCTCGGCTGTAAGCACCTGCGCTCGAACAGCCGGTACTCGTTCATGGACTGCCACGGCGACTATTTCGTTCTGACGAAGATGGACGATCATGTAAATCCGAACAAGCCGGGCGAGGAGGCGCACCATCACGCTTTCCTTGTGGAAGCCGACGAGTTCGACCGCGCCATGGAGATCCTGCGCGCGCGCGGCATTCCGCTCGTCAAATATTCCGACAGGGGGCATCGCAGCTTTCCGGGACGCCACGCCTATTTCCACGACGCAGACGGCAACGCGATCGAAATCTGTACGCTTTACGCGAGAGGGAGGAGGAGCCTGCCGAATAGCCGCCTCGACTGGGTCGGTTCGATGTCTGCCTTCCCTTCGCTGGCGAACCGCAGCGTCATTGTGACTGGCGCGAGCCGCGGTCTCGGTCGGGCCATGGCGCTCGGGCTTTTGGCGGCCGGGCGCAAATGTGACGATCGCCTGCACGGGTCCCAGCGCTCCGTTGGAAGAGACGCTGAGGCGAGCCGAGGCCGTCGCTCCTCGTTCGCGATGGGCCTTCGCGTTCGGCGATTTGCGCGATCCTGCCGACTGCGATCGCGTCGCGACGACAGCGACTGCGGCTTTCGGTCAGGTCGATGTTCTCGTCAATAATGCAGCGATACCAAACAACGGGGAAGGCGAAGCCTTCTGGAATATTCGCGCCGAAGACTGGTTGCGCGTCGCGCACACCAATTGCGACAGCGTGTTTTTCATGTCGCGCAGCGTCGCTCCCGGAATGCTTGAGCGCCGCTTCGGCAAGATCATCAACATTTCGACGAGCGACCGGACCATGATCCGGTCGCGCTTTGCGCCCTATGGCCCCAGCAAGGCGTTCGTCGAGGCCTGTACCCGCGTCTGGTCTCAGGAACTGCAAGGATCGGGCGTAACAATGAACGCGCTGTGCCCCGGCGGGGTCGTCGATACGGCCGCGGATGTAACGGGTGTCGCGGGTTCGGGCAAAAAATTCCTGCCTGCCACTGTCATGGTGCCGCCGCTGCTATGGCTGGCGGCGGACGAGTTGAATGACGTCAATGGGCAGCGCTTCGTCGCCAGCCTTTGGGATGACACGCTCGATCTGGACGCCCGAATCGGCCGCGCAAAGCAAAGCTCGGGCGAACTACCGCGCATCATGTGATGGCTGGGGCGCGTCACTGCGTCAGTACCTGCGCGCGCCGAACAACATCGGGACTGCTGCCGGAGAATGCGTCTGCGACCGCGGCCTCGAGGTCCGCGCCAGACCTTGGGAGTAGGCGCAGTTGGCTGCGCCTTGCTTCTTCGATGAATTCCGGATCGGTCGACATCTTGTTGAATCCATCGCGCAAGGCCGCGAGGTCCTCATCGCTCACGCCGGCGGGCGCCGCAAGGCTGCGTCCGAGAACGCCGATCGTGTCGAACAGGCTGGCAAGCGGCTTGTCGTTGGGCGCCACGAGATCGCGCAGCAACGGGGTATTCGGAGCGTCGGGGTCGGACATCGCCCCGACCTGGATCACAGGAACGGCAAATCCATTTGGCTCGAACCACGCGGGACGGGATTGCTTCCAGACCTGCCAGGCCTGCAACGTCCCGTCGATCTCGCTCTTGTCCATTGCCAGGATCATTTCGCGTGAGGAATTGTAGCCGCCGACGTGCTTGATCTTCAGGCCAAGCAAAGGCGCGGCAAGCGCCGGGATCATATAACCCGTCGATCCCTTGCCTGAACTGCCCATGAAGGTTTCGCCCACGCGCATTCCTTCGAGAGATGAATGTGGCCCACGGCGCACCACCCAGAATGTATTCTGCTGATCCGCGGTGCCGATGTAGCGGAATTTTCGAGCGTCATAGGCGAGCCCGGTCGGCTGGAGCAATTGCGTCACGACCATCGTGTCGGGCGGAATGAAAAGGTTGGTGCCGTCGGCGCGCATCTTGACGGCCGCTTCGTTGAGCATGCGCACGCCGCCGGCGCCCGGACTCGACTGGACAATGACCGCCGGCTGGCCGGGCAGAAACCTGCCGAGATGATGTGCGAATAGTTGCGCGTAGAAGTGATAGCTGCCGCCAACACCGTAGCCGATAAAGATCGTAATCGTCTTTCCGAGGAAATTGACGTCGGCGTGGGCAATCTGCCCGCCACCGGCGAGAGCGGCCACAACAAGCACCATCGCTTTCAACCAATTCAAGATCGCCGGCATGAAAGCGCTCCATGCTGAATGGCCGGTGTGTACATTCGTAAGCGGCGCCCGTCGCGATGGTTGGACGCCATACGAACCCTAGAGGGGAATGACGAGCAAGGTGTCGACTTGACGCGAATCGAGAATGACAATTCGCTCGGCGAGCTTAAGGCCGCCAGGGCCATCGACGAAACGGTCGCGCGAGCGCCCACACGCAAAAAGGCTCATGGCCCCGTCTGCCATCGTTCGGATTACGTTGAACGTGCTCTCCGTCTGGATGGCGCCTTCGGTGTTCGCCAAGAATGCGTAGCGAGCCCAGGATATGGCAATAGACGTGCGGCTCGAAAATATTGGCCGTCCGAAGGGCGGAAATCCGATCCCGGAACATGCCGCGACCCTGGCACGACATGACAGCGAGCGGGAGACCTCGCTCGACGTTCTCGCGGGTGATGACCTGATAGCTGGCGTCCTCGACAAAGAAATCCGGCCATTCCTCCAGCCGGTCGGAATCGAGTGCATGAACGTAATCGGCGAGAAACGATTCGACGCGCAAGCGCGTGATGAGACTGGCGTTAAGATTCACGTCTACGTCTTTCATCGGCCCACCGCTTCCGCCGCTTCTCACAGGTTCATGCATTCGCGCCAGCCCTTCCAGAATCCGCGAACTGCCGCCTCAGTGACTCGCGACCCTTGGCTCGGCTCGATGGCGCGGCCACCCATGGGCATAATGGTCGTCGCGCTCCGATCGGCCTGCGCCGCACGTTGGATGAATCCGCCGACGCATCCGTCTTCCATGGAAACGAAGCCGGCGGGCCCGACGAGATTATTCACTTTCATACGTAGCGTCGTCATCTCGGCGTCGTCGTCCTCAAAGCCCAGCACCGTCCACAGCAGTTCGCAGCGGTCGACTCCGCGCGGCACAAGCTGCCGTACAGCGAGCGCGTTGAGGATTTGCTGAATAACCAGCGTCGGAAAGACGGTTTGGATCGAATTTGTGACCTGATCGCCAAGCTCGAGCTTGTGCTCCATCATCGAAGCGTCTTCGAGACGGTACTGTTCTTTGAGTGACCGGACCTTCTCACGCCCGGTTGCATCGTTGTTGGGAGCACCGCGCTCTGTGTAGCTCAAATGGTGCCAGCCGTTGTCGCTGATTTTGATGCCACCGCCCATGTTGGGACGCACCACGCCAAACGTGTTGTGGAATACATGAAGAAGGCTGGCGTGGTAGGAGTCCTTGTTGTTTTCGGCGTAGAGCTTCCAATTGTTCGGAAGTACCTGGCTGTGGTAGCCGAGCACTTTGAGAGGCTTGATGAACACGCGGTCGATGCTGGCGATCAGTTCGGTGCCGATATAGTCGGCAAACGGCGGCGTGCGATCCGAGAACGTCCCAAACACGATTCCCTTGTAGGTCTCCGTGCGCAGCCGAACGAGGCCGTGGGCCGCTTGGTCGAATTCCGGCCCTACGCCGCCCTTGCCGCCAACGCCTTTGCGAAATGCAACACCCGTCAGGTTGCCGTCGAGGTCGTAGGTCCAATTGTGATAGACACAGTTGTATTCGTGGACTGAGCCGTGCAGCTTGTAGCAGAGCAACGCGCCTTTATGCGCACAACGGTTCAGGACTGCGCTTATGCGTCCGTCTGGCTTTCGCGCGACGATCACCGGCGCCTCACCGACATAAGTCGTCTTGTAATCGCCTGGATTGGGAATCTCCGCCTCAAGGCAGAGAAAATTCCAGGTAGGTCCCTGAAAAATACGCTCCTGCTCGAGTGCGTAAATCTCACGATCGGTATAAACCTGAAACGGAACGCGCGAAGTACCTTCGCCGGGCCAAACAAAGGCAATGTCTGCCGCAAGAGATGGCTGGGCCATCGGACGCCTCGAATTTTGCAGAAACGACTTGGCAGTAAACCAAGATTGCCACGGGCTGGCAATGCTCCGCCGCGGCAACGCTCTTCGTCAACCGATCGATCGTGAGGTCAAGTCTCTCATGGCCGCTTGCATATGGTTTCGTCAGCTTGAAAGAGTGCAACAGCTGTTGGGCAGATGATCGTATTCCGTCTAAGCGACGAGAACCCACGGATGGCGACACATGCGGATGCCGTGACGGAAGGTCGGTCCCCTTCCGACAGCTTATCCAACCTTGTATTCTGCGCATACGGACGTTGAGTGGTCCGCGAGCTGCCTGCCGGACGTGCCGAAGTCCTGCTTACAAGCGGCAGCGCCAATGCCGTCGGCGGGCGCTCCATCCATCGTTCGTTTGAGCGTCCAGGCGCGCATGGCGCGACAACGCTGGGAGTAATCGATGAAACTTCCCCGCCGACAATTCCTGCATTTGGCAACGGCCATCGCCGCTCTCCTGGCCGTATCGCGCAGGGCCAGCGCGCAATCCTATCCGACACGGGCGGTTCGAATCGTGGTGGGCTATCCGGCGGGCGGGGGAGTCGACATCACGGCTCGTCTGATAGGCCAATGGCTTTCAGAGCGGCTTGGCCAACAATTTATCATCGAGAACCGGCCGGGCGCCGGTAGCAACGTCGCCACCGAGGCGGTCACGCATGCGGCCGCGGACGGATATACGCTTTTTCTCGTCACCGCGGCGAACGCGGTCAACGCGACGCTGTATTCGAAGCTTAATTTCGATTTCATTCGTGACATTGCGCCGGTTGCAGGCCTAAGTCGCGTACCTCTTGTCATGGTGGTCAATCCATCATTGCCTACCAAGACCGTTCCCGAATTCATCGCGTATGCCAAAGCGAATCCGGGCAAGATCAATTTGGCGAACGGAGGTCTTGGCGGCGCTGACCACGTGTCTGGCGAACTGTTTAAGATGTTGACCGACATCAACATGATCCAAGTACCGTATCGAGGCACGTCGCCCGCGTTGGCTGATCTGCTCGGCGGCCAGGTGCAACTCATGTTCGCCTCTATGCCCTCCGCAATCGGGTACATCAGGGACGGTCAGATCCGTGCTTTGGCGGTGACCACGGCGATGCGGTCGGAAGCGATGCCGGAGCTGACGACAGTGGCCGAATTTGTGCCTGGCTTTGAGGCGAGCCAATGGTACGGCATCGGTGTGCCGAAGGGCACGCCGGCCGAAATCATCGACAAATTGAACAAGGAAATAAACGCTGGGCTTTCTGATCCTAAGATGAAGGCGCGGTTTGCCGACTTGGGCGGCATGATGCTTTCGGGCACGCCCGGCGGCTTCGAAAAGCTCATCGCAGACGAAACCGAGAAGTGGGGCAAAGTGGTCAAGTACTCAGGCGTCAAGGCGGACTGATCTGAAAATTTGAAGGTCGATATTCCACGTCGTCCATACGGCTGTCCCGCCGGCCCGACGGCTAGGCGGGCATGAAGCCTCCGCGGTGCGGATATGATCTGGGATTCGCTTAGCTAAGAGTTGCGGGCTGTCACGGCCGCGCGCAGTACCGCTTTCTCCAGGCGAGGGAGCACTTCCCGGCCAAATCACGCGGTATATCGCGCTGCCATATTGCCGCGCGGTTATCGCGCATGGCCCTTTACACGATACGACCAGCGCGTATGTCTCGTCAGTTGAACGGGGCCGCATCTGCTCCGCGGACGTGGTCGACGACTTCGATAGGATCAACGGGTGCGTCGTCGCCACGCCAGGCGACGTGGCCGTCCGGGCGCACCAGAACCAGCGCCCGCTCATAGAGCATGCCAATCGCAGGATCAGCGATGCTCACGATCGTCAGCGGCACGCCGCGCTCGGCGAAGGCGCGCTCCAGAGCCGACGGCTGCGGGGCGTCCTCGCCAAGCCGCAGCAACGTGAAGCCGTTCCCGAACAAGTCGATGGTGGAGCGTCCGTCGGAAAGCCAGGCGTGCGGCGCGCGGCTGCCGGGGAATGTTGTGGGGTGATACTCGCTGATCGAGCTCGGCGTCGGCGCGGTGCCGTCGCTCGCAGACGATCGGGGAGGGCGCGTACTGATAACCCAGCGCCAGGCCGTCGGTGATGACCCTCTTGGTCTGTATGCGGACGAGATCCTCGCCCATCTTGCGTCGTGCTTCCGCGCCTGCCGGCGTATCCATCGCGATCTCGGGATGCGTCGGCTGCTCACGCTCGCTGTTGTGACTGGTATCGGCATGACCGATATTGCGCAGGCCGACCGGGCGGCGCTCCGGCTGGTAGCTGTCGAGAAGCCCCGCGCCGCCCCAGCCGGCGAGCATCGCCGACAGCTTCCAGCCGAGATCGACCGCGTCTCCCAAGGCCGGTATTCAGTCCAAGCCCGGCCGCCGGATGATTGAGGTGAGCCGCATCGCCGGCGAGAAAGATGCGGCCGTGCCGATAGCGGTCGGCCACCACATTGCGCGCGCATCCAGCGCCGCACGGAAAGGATTTCGTGCGGCACATCCTTGCCGATCGCTTCCCGGAAGAGTGCCTTCGGCGTCGACCTGCTCCGGCGCGTCGTAATACGTCTTGCCGCTGACGCCGAGACGATACAGCTCGCGGCCGTCAAGACTGATGAGGTTGCGCCACAGCCCTTTGGCGTCGACGAACGTGACCAGCGCGGCCTTGCCCATCGGGTGATGGGTCCACAAGTTCCGGCGCGCGCACGAATATGCTGAGGAAATATCCGACGTATGGCGACCCGCTCATCTCGATGCCGAGCGCGGGGCGGATCACGCTGCGGCCGCCGCTGCAATCGATCAAGTAACGAGCGGCGATCTCGAACCGCTGGTCGTTCGCGCGGTCGTGCACCGTGGCGATGACATGGTCATGGGCTTCGCGTGACCGACTCCAGTCGGCAGCGGTGACGCAGCTCGACCGTGTCGAAGCTCCTGGCGAGCTCCGTCAGGATGGGATCGAGAAACATCTGATTGCAGCGCTGCGGGCGTTCCGGGCTTTGCCCGATCGGCTCACGGCCTCCATGAGTCGGCCGCTCGATGCGCGCGATCTCGTAGCCGTTAAACGACGTGCAGTAGAGCGCCGTGTGCGGAAAGTCGTCCGGCGTACCGGCCGCGTGCACGGCGTCGGCGATGCCCCATCGTCGCATGAACTCCATCGAGCGAGAATTGAGCGCGGTGGCGCGCGGATGGTCCGGTAGACCTTCGCCCTGCTCGATGAGCAGACAGGACGCGCCGCGCGCGCCGAGATCCGACGCGAGCGCAAGCCCGACCGGACCACCGCCGACGATCAGGATAGGGGTTTCCAATGTTGGGCTGGGTGAGGCATCGTTTCCGTCGTCCACGCTGGCTCGACTTCGCTCGCATGGGCATCTGAGCGCGGTGGCCGAGGTCTACCGCATCGCCTCCTCGACGAACCGGTTGGTCCAGGTCTGCCCCTCGATCAGCTTCGCCATCGTCGCCGCATTCTCGCCGACAGCCTGGCGAAAAATTTCCTGCACGTGTTGCCAGTCGGCTGCCGTGTCCTGGCGAGGACGAAACGTATGTCCGGTATTCTTCAGCGTCTGCTCGATGTCTTGAAGGTCGAATTGCGAGTACGCGCCCTTCTTGAGCACTTGCCCGACTTCCACGGGATGATCGGCAATGTCGTTGCCTGCCTCGATCAGCGCTTTGACCACGCGGGCGACCACCGGCGCATTGGACTGGATGTAGTCGCGGCGGGTTTGCAGGCCGGTGAACAGCGCTCCCTCCAGTTCCGGCACTTCCCGGAAATCGACCAGCACTTGTCCGACGCCGAGCCGCTTCGTGGTGTAGCCGGACGGAGGCGACTGGACGAAACCGTCGATCTGGCCTGCCTTCAATCGCGCCGATGAGCTGCGCGGTGCCACCGACGGTGACGTTGTCCAGGTCGCGGCTGGGGTCCAGCCCGCCGTATTTCATGTACCAGCGCGCAAAGGCTTCGTTGGTCCCGCCGACGGCGCTATTGCCGACCTTCATTCCCTTGAGCTTGGCGAGACGCTCTTTGGGCGGCGCCTTGAGGTCGATATTGCGTTGCTTGATGAAGGCGTCAGACGCCACGAAATCGAGCGTCAGCGAATGCACGAGCGTCAGGACGCGAATCTCGCGTCCGCTGTCTGCGACCTTGAGATACTCGTAAGGGTCGGCGGCCAGGAACTGAGCATCGCCGGACAACAGCGCGGCGTTGGCCGGCGGGCCGCCACGAAACACCGGAAGGTCGACGTCGAGCCCATACTTCTTGAAGATTCCGGCATCGCGCGCGTAGTGCAGCGGCATCGACCACCGATGCGAGGACCGGAAGGGCGATGGTGACCTTGGTCAGCTCCTGGGCTTCAGGCCGAAGCGGACTGGCGACTACGATGGCGCAAATGCGCCAGGATCGCGCCGCGACGTGCGCCAGCGACTGGAGTCGTAACAGTCTCACAAATCCTCCTGTTGTTATTGTTGTCCGCAGACCGCTTACATCGCACGCCATGCGATGACCGCTCTCAGATTCCACCTCGTCCGGAGCCCAAATCCGGCAGCCAGCGCAGCACGCGCCGTTCGGCGATGCCGATTGCTGTCGTCAGGACAAACACAAGCGCGACGATCAGGATGACACCGACCCAGATGCCGTTGATGTTGAAGGCGCCGGATGCATTGAGGATGTAAAATCCAAGTCCCGCCTTGGCGGCGATGAATTCGCCGATGAGAGCGCCGATCACCGCGAAGATGATGCTGGTCTTCAAGCCGTCGAATATGTTCGGGGCGATCGCCGGAATGACGATGTAGGCGATGACCTCGCCGCGGTTCGCTCCCATGATGCGAGCCTGATGGATGAAGTCAGGCTCGATCTGCTTGACCCCGGAAAACACCGCGTAGAACATCAGGAAGAACACCATCGAGACGACGATCGCGACTTTCGACTGGATGCCGATGCCGAGCGCGATGATGATGATCGGGGCGATCGCGATCTTGGGAATGGCGCTGAAGACCAGGATGTAAGGCTCGACAATCCGCGCCAGGCGCGGGCGAAAACCGAGCGCAAAGCCGACGCGCGCCGCCGGCAACCGCGCCGATGACATATCCGAGCATGATCTCCCAGAAGGTGATCGCGGCATCGGCCCATATCTCGCCCCGCGTGATTTCATCGAGCAGATAGCGGAGGATATCGCTTGGCTGCCCGATGAAGCGCGGGTCGAATGCAAAATGTGCGCCGAGCTCCCAGGCGCCGATGATGACGATCGCGGGAAGAAGGGCCTGAACCATGCGCATCCGCTCGTCTCCCGCTCAGGCCTGCTCGCGGAACAGGAGCCCCTGCAGGCGCGCATGCAGCTCGGCAAAACCTTCGCAGTCGGGCACCGACAAGACGTTGCGCGGTCGCGGCAGCGACACGGCGACCACATCCAGGATGCGTCCCGGGCGCGAGGACAGGACGACAACGAGGTCGGACAGTGCGATGGCCTCGATGACGTCGTGGGTCACGAAGACGACGGTGTTTTTCACGTCCTCCCAAAGCTGCGTCAATTGCTGCTGCAGGCTAAGGCGCGTCTGCGCGTCCAGCGGCCCGAACGGTTCATCCATCAGCAGGATCGGCTTGTCGGTGATGAGCGCGCGCGCCAGCGAACCCCTCTTCTCCATGCCACCGGAAAGCTGGCGCGGAAACTTGTGTTCGAAACCGCCCAGCTTCACCCGCTCGATCCATTCCAATGCCTTGCGGCGGCGCTCGGCAGGAGCGAACGCCGGCTATCTTCAGCGGAAACTCGATGTTGGCGAGCAGTGTCATCCAGGGAAACAGACCGCGCCCCTGCGGCACGTAGGCCACGCCGGTGTTGACGCCGTCGACCACCTCCGTATGGCAATGAATGACGCCGCTTGAGGGCCGTTCGATGCCGGCGATGAGCTTGAGCAGCGTCGACTTTCCGGAACCGCTCGGACCCAGCAGGCTGACGAACGAATTCGCCGGAAGATTCAGATTGATCTCGTCGAGCGCCACGACCGAACTGCCGGCGCTCTCCTGGTAGGCCTTGTTCACATTCTCGAGCCGGATCGATTCTCGGCGGGCATGCGCCTCGGCATTCTCTGACGCATTGGCGAGGCGACGATTTGCATCAAACCTGCTCGAGGCTCTACATCGGCTGAATGGGTCACGAGCGTACGACGCTTTATGGCTCCAGAGAATAAACAGGCCGGCTACCCGCGCCAAGGAGGTCCGATGGCAAATCTGAAGCTCACCCTTGCTTGCTGGGATTACGACCGCACGCGCGCACTGTTCGACGGTCGGGTCCGGCCAGAGGGGATCGATCTCGAGTTGTGGAGCACGTACAATGTCGGCGAGATCATGGAGCGCATGATCCGGCACCGGCAATTTGAGGTCTCCGAGCTTGGGATCACCTATTACCTGCGCAGCCTCGAGCTTGCAGGCGCGCCGTTTATCGCCATTCCCGTATTTCCCAACCGCTTCTTCCGCCATTCCTCGATCTTCGTGAATGCGACCAAGGGCATCCAGTCTCCTGGCGATCTTGCCGGCCGCCGGGTCGGAGAATTGCAACGCTATGGCCATGACGCCGGCATCTGGGCCAAGGGCGCATTGAGCGACGACTTCGGCGTCAAGGCCAGCAGCATGGTTCATTACGTCGGCGGCATGGAGCGGACCGAAACGGGGCCCGACTGGGCGCCGTTCGATCCGCCGGCGGATGTGACCATCAATCGTCTGTCGGCCGAACAGGGGCTCGATCGAGATGCTCGAGAGCGGGGAGATCGATGCACTCTTCACGGCGCATGTGCCTCCGAGCGCGCGCAAGAATCCCGATCGCGTGCGGCGCCTGTTTCCCGATTTCGAGAGTGTCGAACGCGATTACTTCCGCCGCACCGGCATTTTTCCGATCATGCACACGGTGGTGATCCGCCGGGATGTCTACGAGCAGAACCGCTGGATCGCACGCGCCTTGATGCTGGCCTTCGAGGAAGCCAAGGCGCTCGCCACGAAGGCCTACAACGCCGCCGATATATTCTTCAATGCCCCAACAATGATCCCGTGGTTTGTCTCGCTGCGCGACAAGAACCGCGCGTTGATGGGGGAGAATTTCTGGCCCTACGGCATTGAAGCCAATCGCAAGACGCTTGAAGCCTGCCTGCGCCATCACCGGGAGCAGGGCATTCTCAAGCGTTCCTATAATGTCGAGGAACTCTTCGCGCCCGAAACGCTCGGCTGAGGGAATCTTGCCTGTCACAATGGCGCGGACACCAAGCATCCTCAGCCGGCGTGCGCCCTTATTTTTGCGAACGGGTGCATGGTTCGCGCAAGCTTGCGCGATAGTCCCTCGCGAGATGCGCAAGAAATGTCGCGCTCATCTTCGAGGTGTCGCCATTGCGATGTTCCACAATGGACGTTCCGCCGGCTCAGTTCACGGTTCAGCGTCTCCACGTATCCAGTCCACGTCTCCATATCCAACGCACTGCGGAATTTTGCACTCGCGCTAACTGGTCATGTGGTCGACTTTGCCGCGGGAGCAACGGGCGGTGACGCGCCAGCCCAGTGAAAAAGCCTCACCGATAGTCTCAATAGCCATCCGGAAAATCCTCTTGACTCATGGGAACAAAAAGTGAACATTCGGCCGTCTAAGTCAAGATGGGTGAGGCAACCATGGACCCGGACAGACGAAACGAATGGCTCAAGAAACTTGATGAGGAGTGCCCGTATCAGGTGGTGCTCCCACGGCGTCAGCTTGAGGATGAAAGCGAGATTTTGGAATTCCTGACGCATGTCGGCAAATTCGACATGTACGTGGTCGATGATTACGCGGCGTTTGTGCGCTACTGCTTCAAAGACCCGATGGACGCCGCGATTTTCAAATCACGTTTCGAGCCGAAGGCCGATATGAAGCTGAGGCTCATAGGATGACCGGATCAGCAAAAGTCCCGCCCGGCTCGAACTCGGGCAGCAGCATTTATGGCCGCGGTGGCACCGGCACCGGTGCTTGCGAGGCCGATGGCGCTTCGGTCAGAATGATCCGAATGCGATGACGTTGCGCGCGACGCTTGAGATCAGCATGGCCGGGAATGACAGCGAGAACGAAAGCAGGCGCGGCCCGCTCATCGGATTTGCGGTGGTGGTGCTTATTTTCGTGGCCGGATTGCTGCTGGCGCGCGAACTCCACAGCGGCGCTCAGATGCAGGACTGTGTGATGTCCGGCCGCACGAACTGTGCCCCGATCGAAGCTCCGGCCCGATAATGGCCGACACGGCGGCAGTCAGTCCTAAAAAGGGAGCTGACAGCCGGCCGGGACGATTCACTTGGCAAAAAAGAAATCCTCCCGGCCCGACACCGAGCCGTAGGTGAAGGGCTGCTGCCGGCGATTGGTGGAGTCGAGCACGTCGTCGCGCACGAGGTCGAACAGCTTGCGGATTTCAAGGCCCGGCGTCGTCATCTCCTTGACCAGCGCGGAGACGAACGGACTGTTGCCGCCGTCGCCGTCGAGCGCGGTCTGGCCGTCTTTGGCCGCATAGACGACGAGCATGCCGGCTTCCGGCTCGACAGCCCCGAGCCCGCGGCTGACGGATCGTGTGCCGATCGAGCGGCGCATCTGGTGGGCGAAAGGATTGTCGCGGCAGGCGTCGAGCAGCACCAGGCGCATCTTCTTGGCGCCTTCGACGGCGCTCATCACCTGGTTCAACGGGATCGCCTCGAATTCGACGTCGCGGTCGATCTCGAGCTTGGCGTCGATCGGGATCAGGTAGTTGGTGCCGTTCATCTCGATGCCGTGACCCGCATAGTAGACCAGCGCCCAATCGGCGTTCTCGGCATCGCGCGCGAATTTGCGCAGCGCGTCGACAAGCTTCTCGCGGGTGAGGTCGGTCAACAGCGTCACGGTCTTGAAGCCGACACGGCGCAACGCGTCGGCGACGGTCTCGGAATCATGGCGCGGGTTCGGCAGTTGCGGCACGGCGGAGTACGACGAGTTGCCGATCACCAGCGCGACGCGGCGGCCGGGATCGAATCCCGATGCGGCCGGACGCGGCAGCACTTGCGGGATCACTGGCGGCGTCACGACCGCAACCGGGCCGCTCGGCGAACGGCCCGCGGAGGAGGAGGCGCGCCCGGTTGTGGCAGGCAGCGACGCCAGATGCTTGGTGGCGGTGTCGTGCGCCCATTTGCCGTTGCTGTATTTCTCCGGGACGGCAAGGGACGCATTGTAGTCGGCGCGCGCGCTGTCGGCGTCGCCCTTCTTCTCGTTGGCGAGGCCGCGGTTGGTGAAAGCGGCCGTGTAGCCGGGATCGAGCCGGATCGCCTGATCGAAGTCGGCGATGGCGTTGATGTAGTTGCCCTTGTCGGTCCAGGTATTGCCGCGATTGTTGAATACGAATGGATCCTTCGGATTGAACTGGATCGCCAGATTGTAATCGGCAATGGCGCGATCGAAGTCCTTCTTGTCGCGCCAGACGTTGCCGCGGGAGTTATATTCGAGGGCGTTCTTCGGATTGATGCGGATCGCCTCGTTGAGGTCGGCCAGCGCGCGATCGAGATTGTCTTTGTTGTACCAGATGCGGCCGCGGTTGCCGTAGGCGTAGCCGTAGTTCGGATCGAGCTTGATGGCCTGATCATAGTCGGCCATGGCGCGGTCATCGTTGCCCTGGGACCCCCACGCGACGCCGCGATTGTAGTAGGCGATGGCGAATTTGCTGTCGAAGCGGATGGCCTGATTGTAATCGGCCATAGCCTTGTCGAGATCGCCCTTGTCCTTCCAGACGTTGCCGCGGGAATTGTACTCGATGGCGTTTTTCGGATTGATGCGGATCGCATCGTTGAGGTCGGCGAGAGCGCGATCGAGATTGTTCTTGCTGTACCAGGCGCGGCCGCGATTGCCGTAGACATAGCCATAGTCCGGATCGAGCTGCAGGGCCTGATCGTAGTCGGCGATGGCGCGGTCGTAGTCGGGCTTTCTGTTCCAGAAATTTCCGCGATTGTAATAGGAGGTGGCGAGATCGTGGCCCTTGAACCGGCCGGAGGCGACCTGGCGTGTGCAGGCGGCGATGCCGGTATCCGGATCGGTGGCGCTGCTGTTGCAGGCCTTCTGATCGTCGTTGAAGTCGGCGCGCGCCGATATGGCGAACGTCGCTGCGAGCGATATGAAAATCGCGGTGAGTAACGATGAGCGTTTCATGACGGCCTCTTGTGACAGCCGGCTACAGTCGGCAAAACTACTGGCGCACCGAAATCCTGTGCTCTGCGATCATGATCGACGGGACATCCTCGGGATTTGGCCGCCCGAATATTCCAGACGACGCACGCTGCCGCAATAGTACCACGATTTGCTTTTGGCCGCGGCCACATTTGCGGGTGTGGCGCCCGCGGTCGGTCAAGTCGTTGATTTGCCGGTCTGCGACATGTGCTGCACGCGTCATGTTGACGCCTTGCCGCTCGCTTCAGGGCGCGCCTATCACGTGTAGATGCTTGGTACGGACCCGCGCCGAAGTTCCATGGGGAACGAATTTCGTGCTGCGAAATTTCGTCCTTGAGAAGTGCGTGCGGGGGCGGCTCATGACGCTTGCGGAAAAATACAAAGATCAGGCTGCCGTGTGCGTACGATTTGCGCGGGAGACTGACGACGTGAGCGACCGCGCCCTGCTCGTCGCCATGGCCGAGGCCTGGGTCAAGCTTGCCGAGCAGGCGGAAATTCGCAAATCGCAGCCGCCCAAATCCGAACAGCCGTCGAAAAACTGACTCAGCCGCCGACAGTGAGAGGCGGCCGCTCTGCACGGCCCGAATTGATTCAGAAATATGCAGACGGATAGCCGGCGCGCGCGGTGAAATCACCGCGCGGCGGCTACGCCAGCACGCAGTTAAGGCAGCGTGCGCAATCCTCGGCCTATACGCTGGGAATCACCTTCAGCGCCGGGAAAAACAGGCCGGCCAAGGTCGGCGGCCACGGAATCGCGAGCAGCTGATCGAACACGACGTAGATCAGCAGCACCATGACGGCTGCCATCGGGATGACGATCTTCCACGGCTCGCGGCCCTCGAACCGCATGTAGGAGATGATGAAGATCGGCACCGTCGGAATGAGCCCGATCACCGCCATGACGGCCATGAAACTGAGCATCCAGCCGAAGAACAGCCCGCCGCGCGCGAGAATGACATTGCCGGGCAGATGCGCGGTCTTGGATGCAATGTCCATGTGGATCTTTTGCTCGATCTCCTTGCCGTCGGCGCCGATTATTGGTTTCCCGCCATTGCGTTCGTGCAGACCGAATATTTCGTTCAGCAGGCTGAGCGTGCAGAACAGCAGCGCCCCCACGCCGACGATGGTCGGGATGATGCGGGCCGCGAAGCTCCATTGGAACGATTGCGTCAGCATCCAGGCGAACAGGCACAGCAGCGCCGCCGGGAACAGATTGTCGCTCGCGAAGATGGGATGACCGAACTCGGACACCATCTTCTTGAGGCCGCCATGGATGCGGATGTCCTGCAGCAACGGCCGCAGCAGGCTGAGCGCCGCCATGCGCGAACATGACGATCGACGACGGGACGCAGCATCCAGGAGACGCCGTAGCGCTCGATCGAGATGAACATGTAGCGTTCGAGCACGTCGCCGAGGATGAAGCCGAGAACGAGCGGCGGCCGCGGCCACTTGAAGTGCTTCATCGCCCAGCCCAGCACGCCGAAGAACATCAGCGAGAACAGATCGCCCCAGTTCCGCGATGCCTCGAACGCGCCGATGTAAACCAGGCTGAGCACGCCCGGCATGAACAGCGTGTAGCGCAGCGTCGCGATCTTCGCGAACTGGCCGCTGAACAGGAAGCACAGGCCCGAGCCGAGAATGTTGGCGATGGCGATGCTCCACACCATCGAATAGGTGATGTCGAGATGCTTGGTCAGCATGTCCGGTCCGGGCACCAGGCCGTGGATCAGGAAGGCGCCGAGCAGGATCGCCATGCCGGCGCTGCACGGCACGCCGAACACGACGGTCGGGACCAGCGCGCCGCCTTCGCGCGAGTTGGTGGCGCTTTCCGCCGCGATGACGCCGCGCACGTCGCCGTTGCCGAAGGTCTGCTGCGCGCCCTTCTCGGTGCGCAGCGCGTGGCCGTAGGAAATCCAGTCGATCACCGAGGCGCCGATGCCCGGGATCGCGCCCATGGCGGAGCCGATCCAGGAGCAGCGCAGGATCAGGAACCAATGCCGCAAGCAATCCTTGACGCCGAGCATCATGCCGGTCTTGGTGTCGATGGTCTGGCCCTCGGCCACGATCGACATGCGGCCGATCGCGAGGTCGCACAGTTCGGGCAGCGCGAAGATGCCGAGCGTCAGCGGCACCAGCGGCAGGCCGTCCCAGAGATAGAGGCTGTCCATGGTCCAGCGCAGCGTGCCGGTCTGCGGATCGGAGCCGATCATCGCCAGCATCATGCCGAAGCAGGCGGTGGTCAGCCCGCGCAGCGGCGTGTTGCCCGACAGCACCGCCACCATGGAAATGCCGAACACGGCGAGCGACGAGCAGTTCCGGCGAACCGATATAGAGGATGATCGGGCGCAGCACCGGCAACGCCACGGCCATCAGCGCGGCGCCGAACAGGCCGCCGATCAGGGCCGACATATAGGAGGCGCCGAGCGCGCGGCCGGCCTCGCCGCGCCGGGTCATCGGATAGCCGTCGAGCGTTGTCGCCGCCGATGCCGCGTGTCCGGGCGCGCCGAACACGATCGCCGATATCGGGTCGGCGGTGGTCGTCGTCGCGCCGAGACCCAGCAGCAGCGCGAAGGCGGTCGGCGGGTCCAGGTCGTAGGTGAAGGGCAGCAGCAGCGCGGTACCGGCAATCGCCGCCGATACCGGGCAGGATGCCGAGCGATAGGCCCATGCAAACGCCGCCGAACAGATACGCCAGTCGCATTGGATCAAGAATGATCAGCAGGGCATGCCATGCCGAATGCAGCATGTCCGTTTCCATGAACGCTCCTCACTGGCGGAGATGGCGCACCATGCGATGACGCATTGCGCGGCCGGGCACACGCACCGGGCGTGCCGTTCCCCTACGTCCCCCTCGATCGACCGGGGTGATGTTAGTGGAGGAATGAATTATGAGCCAGCGTCACGCGTGGTCGCATCCGTGTGCGCTCCTTCACAGGGACGAAGGCAGAGATGCACTACCTCTGCGTGCGACATTTTGCCCGGAGGAGGAGCGTGGTGCCGCGGCGCCTGACCTTCGCGTCAAGTCATTCCAGGAGGTCGCGCCGTGGTCAACGTCTTGGGCTGCCAGACGAATCCGCGTCGCAGTGGATGCAGGGTTGCAGGGACTGACAGCCGAACGAAGACGGAATAAGATGTGGCACGCATTCTTCGTCGCGAGGTTGCTCGCGACCGAAACATGAGGAAAACGGCCATGCAGATTGTCCAGGGCGATGAAGTGGAATGGAAGCGCGGCCTGCAGCATCGCGGCGGAACGTTCCATTATCGGCATCTGCTCAACGGCACGCCGGGCACGCTCGGCAACTTCCAGTTCAACGTCGGCAAGCTCGAGGGCGATTTTGCCTCGCCGCGGCACCGGCACAACTTCGATCAGTTCCGCTTCCAGATCGAAGGCACGATGAATTTCGACCGCAACGGCAAGATGAGCGCCGGCACGTTCGGCTATTTCCCGGAAGGCGCGGCCTATGGCCCGCAGTCCTCCGATGGCAAGGCCGTCACCGCGGTGCTGCAATTCGGCAGCGCCAGCGGTAGCGGATATTTGTCGCGCGAGGAGGTATTCGCCGGCCAGAACGAGTTGAAGAAATTCGGCACGTTCGAGGGCGGCATTTTCCGCCGCAACGACGACGCCGAGGGCCGCCGCAACACCGACGGCTACCAGGCGATCTGGGAGCACGTGCACGGCCAGCGCATGGAATACCCCAAGCCGCGCTATCGCGATCCGATCATGGTCGATCCGGCGCATTACGACTGGCTGCCGGTCGCCGATATGCCGGGCGTGTCGCAGAAATTCCTCGGCACGTTCACCGAGCGGCAATGCGGTGCGACGCTCGTGCAGCTTGCGCCCGGCGCAACCTATCGCGCCGAGGCGCGCAGCGTGTATCTCGTGGTGGCTGGCACCGGCATCGTTCACGATCAACCCTATCGCCCGCTCACCGCGCTTCATCTCGACGAAGGCGAGGAGGCGAGTTTCGTGGCGCGCGAGCCGACTGAGATCGTGTGCCTCGTGCTGCCCGATCTCGCCGGTATCGAAATGCACCGCCCGGAGAGCGTGCAGGCCGCCGAGTAGATGCCGCTCTTGTTCTATCGCGCGTCCGACACGCATTCGCCGCCGCAGATCTGGAATTCGATGCACGCGGCGGGCTACGGCGCGCTGATCGGCGCGCTCGCGGCTGTATTCAAGCTTTTCGCGCCGTGGGGCGAGCCGCATTCGTTGGCGGCGAACGCCCGCGAAGTCGCCGGTGCCGCGCTCGCTTTTGCGTTGCTGTGTGCGGCCGCGTGTGCGCTACGTAATTTCATCGCGCGACGCGTCATTTTGCACGACGGCCGATGAACCGTGCGGCCGCCCGCACGCGAGCTCAGGTGAAGCCCGACGCACCCGGATCCCCCTAAGGCAAGACGCCCGTCTGCGACCGGGATCATGTCTGTGCGCCAGTGGTCGTAAGCCGAAAGTCGCAATTCGCTTGTGAATAGCGCGGTGGCGCGTTGGCCGGCCGGCGCCGAAAAGTAGCTGATGATTAATGTTACCGCGCAATTCACCATTGCGATCCGGCCGAAATAAACGAATTCACGCGCCGTTTTCCGTAAATTGTCCGCGAACAATCGGGTTGTCCATGCGTATCGTCTACGCGGCGTTGATCGTTGCCGGAAGCACGTTGCCCGCGCTCGCCCAGCACGAGCCGGTGATCGTCATTCCCGGCCGTCCCGACGTGCCGGTGATCCTCAACGGCTACGATGTTTCAGGCGCCGTGGTGGAGGGCGACTGGGGCCTCGAACGTCCCGGTCACGTGGCGCCGACGATCGTCGACGGGCCGCTGATCCCGGCGCCGTTCTATGCGCGCGGCGATTACCTCTACGGGCGCGGCTATTATCCGGCAACCGGACGACGGCCCGGCTATGGCCGCTACGAAATCCAGCCGCCGGCCAACCGGACGTTGCCGCCGCCGGCGCCGAGCTATCACCGCGACTACGGAATCGAATCCGCCCCGAATCCGGTGACGGAATATCCGCCGTACGATCCGCCCCAGGTCATCGTCGCGCCACGGTACGGCACGCGCGGCGACGATCAACACAATTCCACGCGGCACCGGATGCCGAACCACAGTTCGTCAAGCTCGCCGGGCAGGGCGGTCCCTGTCCATACCACGCCTCCTCGCGGGGGCTGATCTGTAAGGGAGTATCATGTCTCTGCACCGCATCGGCCTTATGGCCATAACGATATTGTTCACTGCCGGCATGACGTCGATTGCGTCCGCTGGCTGCTGTGATTGGGGCGTCCAGGCGCAACCCGTCGTCTACGCCGCGCCGGCCGCCTACGCCGGCGGCTGTGGCGGCTGCGGCACCGCGGCCTATGCGGCGCCGATCACCTATGCCGCGCCGGTCGTCTCCTATGCCTCGAGCGGTTGGAGCGGTTGCGGCTGCGGCAGTCACGCGCTTGCCTATGTCCAGCCGACCGTGGTCGCGCCGTCGCCGATCTACGTCGTCAACCAGGGCCCGAGCTATGACGGAGCGGGCATCATGGTCCCGTACAGGACCTATTCGCGCGCCGCTTACGCTGCTCCCGCCTCCGACTATCCTTACGTCTCGGGATATGCTGACGAAGGCGAGTATGCCGCACCGATCATGCCGCGGCCCCGTTACCATCGTCCGGTGTGGCGCGGCCCGCGCGTCGTCTATCGCGATCGCGTCATCTATCGCGAGCGCCATATGCCGATGCCGCACATGTGGCCTGCTCATCGCCGCCCGCTGAACTCGCGCGGCTGATTGCGACCAAGCTTGCGGATGCGCGGCGGCTGCGAGGCCGCCGCGCATTCTTTATGACGGCGCCCCGCCGACGCGACGCGTCGCGATGTAGAGCGAGAGCGCGGCGGCGTTCGAGACGTTGAGGCTCTTGATCGCGCCGGGCAGGTCGAGCCGCGCCAGGCGGTCGCAGGTCGTGCGCGTCAATTGCCGCAGGCCCTTGCCTTCGGCGCCGAGCACCAGCGCGAGCGGCGCCTGCATTTCGATCGCCGCAAGATCGTCCGTCGCGTCGCTGTCGAGCCCGACCACGAGGAAGCCGCGCTCCTTGAGCGCCGCAAGTCCGCGCGCGAGATTCTGCACGCTGACGATCGGCACCAGCTCGAGCGCACCCGAGGCGGACTTCGCCAGCACGCCGGTCGCCTCCGGGCTGTGGCGCGCGGTGGTGACGATGGCGGCGACCGCAAACGCCGCGGCCGTGCGCAGAATGGCGCCGACATTGTGCGGGTCGGTGATCTGATCGAGCACCAGGGCGACGCCGGTCGTGGCGAGGTCTTCGATTTCGGGGGCGGAGAGGGGATCGGCCTCTGCCAACAGGCCCTGGTGGACGGCATCGGGCGAAAGCCGTGCCGCGATGGCGTCCGGCCGCACCACCTCGGGGGCGGCCGCGAGCGTTACGCCCTCTTCGGCGAGCCGGCGCGCGGCATTCTCGGTCGCCCAAAGATGGCGGATGCGGCGGTCCGGGTTCTCCAGCGCCGCCTTCACGGTGTGCCAGCCGTAGAGAATGACCGGCCCATCGAGCGGTTGCCGCTCGCGGCGAAAATCCGGCCGGGGCCGCCGTTTCTGCTGCCAATCGCGTTTGGGCATGCGCGGTTGTGTCATGCAGGCCCTGCCTTGGCAATTTGGCCCATTTTCGATTGACTTGGGCGTTGCAGGCCAACCATATACGCGCCGCGGGCCGGCCCCCGGCCATGCCTGCGTCCGCGACGAGGTTGCGGGAGAGTGTCCCGAGTGGCAAAGGGGGCGGACTGTAAATCCGCTGGCTTACGCCTTCGTAGGTTCGAGTCCTACCTCTCCCACCACCCTCCCGTCCCCCTGATATCCAGACATCGGCCGACGGCATTTCGCCGTCGATGGTCGCGCGCGCGTGGGCTGCGGTAGCCACGTCAATGGGCGGGTGTTAACCTTTTGGAACCGGGGCGATTGTAGCGCAGCACGCGCTCAGAACCGCACAGCACATGAGGACCGTCATGCTCGATCGTCGCCGCGTCATTCGAGGTGGTCTTGCCGCGCTCGGCGCAATGTCCGCTGCCGCGCCGCTGCCGTCGCTTGGGCAGGGCAAGCCGCTGGTCAAGGTCCGCTACAACGAGGTGGTGCGCTCGCTGCTCTACGCGCCGTGCTACGTCGCCATGACCAAGGGCTACTTCAAGGATGCCGGCCTCGACATCACGATGTCGACCGCGAACGGCGGCGACAAGTCGATGGCGGCGCTCATTTCCAACAGCGCCGACATTGCCCTGATCGGGCCTGAGTCGGCGATCTATGTCGTCAACAGCGACTCGACCACCAAGGCGCGCATCTTCTGCGGGCTGACATCGACCGACGGCTTCATGCTGGTCGGCCGCACCAAGGTCGACAAGTTCGACTGGGGCATGCTCAAGGGCAAGGACATCCTCGGCTTCCGGCCGGGCAGCACGCCGCTTCTGTTCCTCGAAGAGGCGATGCGCATGAACGGTGTCGATCCGGAAAAGGACGCCAAGCTTTCCAACAATGTCGCGATACCGGCGCGCGTGGGATCATGGCTCTCCGGCCAGAACCAGTATGCGATTTTCATCGAGCCGGATGCCTCGCAACTCGAACTCGACGGCAAGGCGTTTTTCCTCGCCTCGATCGGCGGCACCGTCGGCTTTGCCGACTACACGTCATTCATGGCGACCGACAAATACATCGCTGACAATCCCGCGGTGATCCAGAGCTGGACCGACGCCATCTACCGCGCGCAGAAGTGGACCGACACGGCGTCGTCGGCCGACATCGTGACGGCGATCGCGGACTTCTTCCCGGGCATCAATCCGAAGGCGCTCACCGCTTCGGCCGAGCGCTATCAGAAGCTGAAAATCTGGAAGAGCTCCCCGGTGATCGAACCGAAGGCGATGGACAAATTCCAGGACATTCTCGTCCACGGTCACGTGCTCGACGACAACAAGCGCGTGAAGTTTGCCGACCTCGTGCGCACAGAATTCGCCAGCAAGGCGAAGTAATCCGTGGCGGCGACGGCAGGCGTCGGCGCCGCTTTGCCGAAGGTCGAACTGCGCGATGTCGGCCTGCGCTACTTCGGCCTGGAGGGCGAGACCGAGGCGCTGAAAAGCATTTCGCTCTCGGTCGCGGCCGGCGAATTCGTTGCCATCATCGGGCCGAGCGGCTGCGGCAAGAGCACGCTGCTGTCGCTGATCTCCGGCATCATCGCGCCGACCGGCGGCGCGGTGCTGGTCGACGGCAGGCCGGTCGCCGGGCCGAACCGCAAGGTCGGCTACATGCTGCAGCAGGATTACCTGTTCGAGTGGCGCACCATCCTGGAAAACACGGTGCTCGGCGCGGAAATCCAGGGCGTGCCCTTGGCGCGGGCGCGCGAGCGCGCCACGCAGCTTCTCACCCGCTATGGTCTCGGGCAGTTTCTCAATCATCTGCCGCGGCAGCTTTCCGGCGGCATGCGCCAGCGTGCAGCGCTCGCGCGCACGCTGTGCACCGAGCCGGATGTTGTGCTGCTCGACGAACCGTTCTCGGCGCTGGATTCGCAGACGCGGCTTGCGCTCGCCGATGAGATCACCGGCATCCTGCGCCGCGAGGCCAAGACCGTCATCCTTGTCACCCACGATATCGGCGAAGCCGTCAGCATGGCGGAGCGCGTGATCGTATTGTCGCGCCGGCCGGGGCAGGTGAAATCGAACCATCCGATCCGCTTCGCGGCCGCAGACGGCGCACGGCCGGCGCCGTTTGCGGCGCGCAATGCGCCGGAATTCAACGGCTATTTCAACACGCTTTGGCAGGAGCTCGAAGTCCATGTCGATCGCTGACATTGCCGCGGGGACGGGCGCGAGCCCGCAATATCGCGAATGGCTGCGCCGCGAACGGCGCGGCCGGCTGACCGTGCGCGCCGCGCAGCTTGCGATCTTCGTCGTCTGCCTGGTGCTGTGGGAAGTGCTGCCGCGGGAGCAATTCATCAATCCGCTGTTCACCAGCTACCCATCGGCAATCTGGCCGACATTCCTTGAAATGCTCCACGCAACGCCGCAGCAGGCCAGCATCCTCGCCCATACATGGTCGACGGTGGTGGCCACCGTCATCGGGTTCACCGCCGCCATGGTCCTGGGGACGGCGATCGCCGCCGCGCTGTGGTGGTGGGAGAATCTTTACAAGGTGCTCGACCCGTATCTCGTCGTGGCCAACGCGATGCCCAAGACCGCCTTCGTGCCGATCTTTTACATCTGGCTCGGCGCCACGCTCTCGATCTACGGCATGTCGCTCGCAATCTCGCTGTTCATCACCGTGTTGATGATCTACAGCGGGCTTCCAGGGCATCGACCCCAACAAGATCAAGCTGGCGCAGACATTCGGCGCCACCAAGGCGCAGATTTTGACCAAGGTTGTGCTGCCGGGCAGCGTGCCGACCTTCATCGCGGCGCTCAAGGTGAATGCTGGCCTGTCGCTGGTCGGCGTCATCGTCGGCGAATTCCAGTCGGCGAGCCTCGGGCTCGGCTATCTGATCCAGTACGGCAGCCAGATTTTCAAGATGAACATCGTGATGACGGCGGTCACCATCCTCGCGATCGTGTCGTCGCTGATGTATCTCGCGATATCATGGCTGGAATCCGCCGTGATGCGCCGGCGCTGAGACGCGTTACGCGGGGAGCTTGCTTGACAAAGCAAAGCCGCAACAGGACACTTTGCACTTAAGCATTTTCAACTGCTCAGGAATTCATACGCGGAAAGCGCAAACAGGAGGCTCGGAGAGATCATGAGAGCTCATGTCATTCTTACGCTCGCCGGTGCGGTTTGCATGGCCGCGCTGACGCCGGCCGCCGCGCAGCAGACCATCAAGATCGGCGAACTCAACAGCTACAAGGCCGCGCCCGCGTTTCTCGATCCCTACAAGAAGGGCTGGGAAATGGCGATCGACGAGATCAACGCCGCGGGCGGCGTGTTGGGCAAGAAGCTCGAAGTCGTGTCGCGCGACGACGGCGCCAATCCCGGCGATGCGGTCCGCGTTGCCGACGAACTGGTGACGCGCGAAGGCGTCAACATTCTCGCCGGTACGTTCCTGTCGAACATCGGCCTCGCGGTGACGGAATTCGCGGGCAAGAAGAAAGTGTTCTTCTTCGCCTCCGAGCCGCTGACCGACAAGATCACCTGGGAGAACGGCAACAAATATACGTTCCGCCTGCGCGCCTCGACCTACATGCAGGTCGCGATGCTGCTGCCCGATGCGCTGGCGGCCAAGAAGAAGCGCTGGGCGCTGGTTTATCCGAATTTCGAATACGGACAATCGGCCGCGGCCAATTTCAAGGCGTTGATGAAGGCGAAGCAGCCCGATATCGAGTTCGTCACCGAGCAGGCGCCGCCGCTCGGCAAGGTCGACGCCGGCGCCGTGGTGCAGGCGATCGACGACGCCAAGCCTGACGCCATCTTCAACGTGCTGTTCGGCGCCGATCTCGCCAAGTTCGTGCGCGAGGGCAGTACGCGCGGCGTATTCAAGGATCGCCCGGTCGTCAGCCTGCTGTCGGGCGAGCCGGAATATCTCGATCCGCTCAAGGACGAGGCGCCGGTCGGGTGGATCGTCACCGGCTATCCGTGGGACGCTGTCACCATCCCCGAACACAAGGTTTTCCTCGCCGCCTACCAGAAGCGCTACAACGATTATCCGCGGCTCGGATCGGTGGTCGGCTACGTCACCATGAAGTCGCTCGCGGCCGGCATCGCCAAGGCGGGCTCGACCGATACCGACAAGCTGATCGCCGCCTTCCGCGGCCTCAAGGTGGATAGCCCGTTCGGGCCGTTCGAATTCCGTGCTTCCGATCATCAGGCGACGATGGGCGCCTTCGTCGGCAAGATCGGTCTGAAGAACGGCACCGGCACCATGGTCGACTTCAAATTCGTCGACGGCGCTTCCGTGCTGCCCTCCGACGCCGAGGTGAAGAAGCTGCGGCCTGCGGGGGAGTGAGGCACGCATCGTCATTCCGGGGCCGCGCGCAGCGCGGAGCCCGGAATCCATAACCTACAAGGCCAGCGAATATGGATTCCGGACTCGCCGCTTTCGCGGCGATCCGGAATGACGGCAAATGGGATGACGCACATCAATTGCTGATATCGTCCCCGCATGAGCTTCGAAGGCCTCCTGTTCCAGGCGCTTAACGGGCTGGCCTCGGCCTCCGGCCTGTTCTTTGTCGCGGCGGGGCTTTCGCTGATCTTCGGCGTGACGCGGATCGTCAATATCGCGCACGGTTCGCTCTATATGCTCGGCACCTACATCGCGGTGAGCCTGGCGACGCATGTCGGCGGCGCGTTCGGCTTCTGGGGCGGCATTCTGGCGTCGGCGATCATCGTCGGGCTGATCGGCGTCGCGATCGAGGTCGTGCTGCTTCGCCGCATCTACCGCGCGCCGGAGCTGTTTCAGCTTCTCGCCACCTTCGCGCTGGTGCTGGTCATCAACGACGCGACGCTGTGGCTGTGGGGACCGGAAGACCTGCTCGGTCCGCGCGCGCCGGGTTTGCGCGGTGCGGTCGAAATCCTCGGCCGCCGGCTGCCGACCTATGACGCCTTTCTGATCGCCGTCGCGCCGGCTGTTCTTTACGCGCTGCATCTCGCCTTCACGCGCACGCGCTTCGGCCGGCTGGTGCGCGCCGCCACGCAGGACCGCGAAATGGTCGGCGCGCTCGGCGTCAACCAGGCCATGCTGTTCACGGCCGTGTTTGCGCTCGGCGCGTTTCTTGCCGGCCTCGGCGGCGCGCTGCAGATGGCGCGTGAGCCGGCCAACCTGGCGATGGACCTGAACGCCATCAGCGATGCCTTCGTGGTCGTCGTTGTCGGCGGCATGGGCTCGATCGTCGGCGCTTATGTCGCCGCAATTGTCATCGCCGAGGTCAAGGCGCTGTGCATCGGCATCGGCGTGGTGCATCTCGCCGGCATCTCGGTGAATTTTTCCAAGTTCACGCTGGTCGCCGAATTTCTGGTCATGGCGGTGGTGCTGATCGTTCGCCCGCACGGCTTGCTCGGACGGCCGCAGATCGCGGTGCGTGGCATCGCCGATCCCGAGGACCCGATCCGGCCGGCCTCGGGCGCGCTGAAAATCTTCGCGCTGGTTGTCCTCGTTGCGCTTGCAGTGCTGCCGCTGCTGGCACGCTCGTCGCCGTACACGCTCGTCCTCGGCATCGATGTGCTGATCGCCATCCTGTTCGCGACCAGCCTGCACTTCATCATGGGACCGGGCGGCATGCATTCGTTCGGGCACGCCGCGTATTTCGGGCTCGGCGCTTACGGGGCCGCGCTGCTGGTGAAATGGTTTGCCGCGCCGATGATGCTTGGGCTTGCCATTGCGCCCGTGGCGGCCGCGATCGGCGCGCTGATTTTCGGCTGGTTCGCGGTCAGGCTTTCCGGCGTCTATCTCGCCATGCTGACGCTCGCCTTCGCGCAGATCGTGTGGTCGATCGTGTTCCAGTGGCAGGAGATCACCGGCGGCTCGAACGGCATCCTTGGCGTCTGGCCAAGCGCGCCATTCGACGCACTCGGCGCGTACTATCTGCTTGCGCTCGCGCTCGTCACCGCCGGCGTGTTGCTGCTGCGGCGGATGCTGTTTGCGCCGTTCGGCTATGCGATGCGGGCTGGCCGCGATTCCCCGCTGCGCGCCGAAGCCATCGGCATCAACGTCAAGCGTGTGCACTGGCTCGCTTTCGCCATGGCGGGCGCGTTTTGCGGCGTCGCCGGCGGCCTGTTTGCGTTCGCCAAGGGCTCGATCTCGCCGGAAACGATCAGCATCGGGCGCTCCATCGACGGGCTGGTGATGGTGCTGCTGGGCGGCATCCAGACGCTGACCGGCCCGATCGTCGGCGCATCCGTGTTCGCGGTGCTGCAGGACATGGTGATGCGGCAGACCGAATACTGGCGCGCGATGCTCGGCGGCATCATTCTCGTGCTGGTGCTCGCTTTTCCTGCAGGCCTCGTCGGCGCGTTCGCACAATTCACACGGCGCAGGGCGCGGCCATGACGGAGCTGTCGGTCGTCTCGCTCACGAAAGCCTTCGGCGCCGTGCGCGCCGTCGACGGCGTGAGCTTTGCGGTGTCGCGCGGCGAATTTCTGGCGCTGATCGGCCCCAACGGGGCGGGCAAGACGACGTGCTTCAACGTCATCAACGGTCAGCTTCCGGCGGACTCGGGCGAAGTCCGTTTTGCCGGCAAGAACATCGCCGGCTTGCCGCCGCGCGATATTTGCCGGCTCGGCGTCGGCCGCACCTTCCAGATCGCGGCCACGTTCGGCTCCATGACCGTGATCGAAAACGTGCAGATGGCGCTGATCGCGCACAATGGCGAAACCTACGGCCTGTGGCGGCCTGCGGCGGCGCATCATCGTGAGCAAGCCCACGGTCTGCTGCATCAGGTCGGCATGGCGGATGCGGCCGAACGGCCGTGCCGCGAGCTTGCCTATGGCGACGTCAAGCGCGTCGAGCTCGCGATCGCGCTCGCCAATGGGCCGCGCCTGCTGCTGATGGATGAGCCCACGGCCGGCATGGCGCCGCGCGAGCGCAACGAACTGATCGCGCTGGTCAAGCGGCTGGTGGTCGAGCGCGGCATCTCGGTGCTGTTCACCGAGCACTCGATGGATGTGGTGTTCGCTTTCGCCGACCGCATCATCGTGATGGCGCGCGGCAAGCTGATCGCCGATGGCGACGCCAAGACGATCCGCAACGATCCGCTGGTGCAGCAGGTCTATTTCGGCACCGGAAAGAGTTTCGAGCGTGCGGGGAAGGCACCATGACGACCTCGCCCGCGCTCGAAGTCGAAGGCCTCAATGCCTGGTATGGGGCGGCGCAAATCCTTTACGACCTCGCTTTCACCGTCGGTCGCGGCGAAGTCGTCGCGCTGATGGGACGCAACGGCGCCGGGAAGTCGACGACCATGAAGGCGGTCATGGGACTGATCGCGCGACGATCCGGCATCGGTGCGCTTCAACGGGCGGGACATTTCCGGCCTCAAGCCGTTCGAGATCGCGCGGCTGGGCATGGGCTTCACCCCGGAAGACCGCCGCATCTTCTCCGACCTCACGGTGCTGGAGAATCTCGACATCGGCCGGCAGAAAGCACGGCATTTCGAGGACGGCAGCGTCACGCCGACGTGGTCCCCGGAAACGTTGTTCCAGCTTTTCCCAAACCTCGGCGAGATGCGACACCGCCTTGGTGCGCGCATGAGCGGCGGCGAACAGCAGATGCTCACCATCGCCCGCACGCTGATGGGAAATCCGACGCTCATCCTGCTCGACGAGCCGTCGGAGGGCATTGCGCCGCTGATCGTCGAGCAGATCGCCAACACGATCGTCGCGCTCAAGGGGCAGGGCCTGTCGATCCTGCTGTCGGAACAGAATGTCCAGTTTGCGCAACTCGTGTCCGACCGCGCCTACATGCTGGAGAAAGGCCAAATCCGCTGGCAGGGGACGATGGCCGAATTGACCGCCAATGATGAAATCCAGCGCGCCTATCTCACGATGTGATTGCGAGCTCGAATTATGTCATCATCCGCGAAGCGGATGATCCAGTAATCACTGCGGTACGCGGTGCCATCGTCGACGCGGTGATTACTGGATGCCCGCCTTCGCGGGCATGACAGCATTTTATGACCGGCGGCGCGCAGCGCCGCGCGGATGCGCTGCGGCGTTGCCGGTATTTCATCGATCGAGACTTCGAACGGCGCCAGCGCGTCATTGATGGCATTGAGTACCGCGGCCGGCGCACCGATCGCGCCGCCTTCGCCGAGACCCTTGGCGCCGGTGATCGAGGCCTCCGTCGGCGTCTCCATGTGGAGCAGCTCGATCGTTGGCACCTCGCGCGCCGTCGGCGGCATATAGTCGGCGAGCGTCGCGGTCTGGATGTTGCCGCCGGCGTCATAGACGATCTCTTCGAGCAGCGCGTTGCCGATCCCTTGCGCGATGCCGCCGTGCACCTGGCCGTCGGCAATCATCGGATTGATGATGCGCCCCGCATCTTCGGCGACGAGGAATTTTTCGAGCGTGACGCGGCCGGTCTCGATATCGATCTCGACGATCGCGACATGACAGGCGTTCGAGAATGTGCCCGACGGATCGTAATGGCCGTTCTCGACGAGGCCGGGCGTCATGTCCTTGAAGCGATAGGTCTGATGATAGGCCGCGCGCGCAATGGCCTCGATCGGCACCGAGCGATCCGTGCCGGAGACTTTGGCGGCGCGCTCTTCCAGCACGATGTCGTCCGGCGCGGCCTCGAGCATGTGGCTCGCGATCATCACCAGCTTGTCGCGGATTTTGCGTGCCGCGAGCACTGTCGCGCCGCCGGAAATGACCAGCGAACGGCTGGCGAATGTGCCCCAGCCATAGGGCGTGCGGTCGGTATCGCCGTGCACGATTCGGACGTCGTGCGGCGAAACGCCAACCTCTTCGGCAATGAGCTGCGCCAGCGTCGTTCGCAAGCCCTGGCCGTGGGGGCTCGCGCCGATGCGCGCCTCGACGAAACCGGACGGGTCCATCGTGACTTCAACCGTTTCCCAGCCGGGCGTGATCTCCATGCCGCGCGCGGCGAAGGCCGGGCTGCCGTAGCCGGTGCGCTCCGAAAAGGTCGCAAAGCCGATGCCGAGGTGTCGGCCTTGCGCGCGTGCGGTTTGCTGTCGGGCACGGAACGCCGGCACATCGACCGCCTTGGTCGCCATCTCCAGCGTCTGGCGATAGCTGCCTTCGTCGAACACGAGGCCTGTTGCCGATGTGTACGGAAAGCGATCGATCAGGTTGCGGCGCCGGATTTCGATCGGGCTGATGTCGAACGCGGCGGCCGCCTTGTCCATCAGCCGTTCGAGCGCGAAGGTGATGACCGGCCGCGACACGCCGCGATAGGGCGCCATCGGGCAGGTGTGTGTGGCGACGCCGCGCGCATGGCACGCATAGGCGCGCACGTCGTACGGCCCGGGCAGTTCCGCCATTGCCATCAGCGGCTCGACGCCACACGTCGTCGGAAAGCACGAATACGCGCCGATGTTGGCGACGATGTCGGCAGACAACGCGACGAGTTTCGCCTGCGCGTCGAAGGCGCCTTCGAGTTGCACATGCTGGTCGCGGCTGTGGAATCCGGCGATCAGGTTTTCGCGCCGGTCTTCGCTCCAGGCGACGGTACTGCGCAGCCGCCGCGCCAGCCACACCAGCAGCACGTATTCGGGCGCGAGCGACATTTTCTGGCCGAAGCCGCCGCCGACATCCGGCGCAACGACGCGAAGGTCGGACTCAGGCATGCCGAGGACATCGGCAATGGCGGTGCGCGTGAGATGCGGCATCTGCGTGGCGCAGGTCAGCGTAATGCGGCCCGTCGCCGGATCGAACGCCGCATGCCCGCCGCGCGCCTCGAGCGGCGTTGCATTCTGACGGCGCGAGCGCGCATCGACCTGAATGCGTTTGAACGCGCCGCCATGCGTCGCGTCGAAATTGTCTGTTTTGACTTTTCCCTCGACAATCACATTTGACGCCGCTTCCGGATGCACCGCCGGCGCGCCCGTCGCCAGCGCATCGCGCGCATCGATGATCGACGGCAATTCGTCAATCTCGACGGTGACCCGATCGGCTAAATCCTCGGCCTCGGCTGCGTTCGGCGCGACCACGGCCGCAATGGGCTCGCCGACAAAGCGCACGACCGTCTCGGCCAGAATGGGTTGCGCGATCGGCACATAATTGAACTTGTGCAGCATCGGGCGGATCGGCTTGATGCCCTCGAGGTCCTGCGCACGGATGATGCTGTCGCCTTCGGGCGCCGTAATATTCACGATGCGGCCGGACGCAACGGGGCTGCGGATAAAACGAACCCAATTCGCGGCGGGCAGGTCGGCCGTGAACCGGCCGCGGCCAGCCACCAGCGCCGGGTCCTCCAGACGCCGTATGGCGCGGCCTACCCATTTCATTCCGGAGCCGGCGGTGACGGTCATGCGGCTGCACGTTGCAATGCGTGGCGCGGGGAGCGGCCTGGAAGGTAATGTATGCTAATGACGGCGCGGACGATTTGAAAGGGCCGGTCAACGGCGCGAGGGGATATGGCGACAATCGCAACGGCGGATGGAACGAAGCTCTACGTCGAGGAGACCGGCAGCGGCACGCCGATCGTGTTCGTGCACGAATATGCCGGCGACTATCGGACCTGGGAGCCGCAGCTTCGGTTTTTTTCGCGCTCACACCGCTGCATCACCTACAGCCAGCGCGGCTATCCGCCGTCCGACGTGCCGCGCGATCCGGAACGCTACTCGCAGGATATCGCGCGCGATGACGTCATCGCGGTGATGGACGCGTTGAAGATCGACAAGGCGCACATCGTCGGTCATTCGATGGGCGGCTATACCGTGCTTCACGTCGGCATTCATCATCCCAAGCGCTGCCTTTCCATCACGGCGGCGGGCTGCGGCTGGGGCTCGACGCCCGATCCGGTGCAGCGCGAGGCGATGAAAGCGCTGGCGGCCGACACCGGAAAAATGTTTGCCGCGGAAGGCATCGCCTCAGCGGCCGCGAAATACGCCGATGCGCCGATGCGCCAGGCCCACAAGAACAAGGACCCGCGCGGCTGGGCCGAATTCGCGCGCATGCTCGGCCGAGCATTCGGCCGAGGGCCATGCCCACACCATGCTGAACCTGCAGCTCAAGCGCCCGACGCTGTGGGAGATGGAGGCGGAGCTCAAGACGCTGTCGGTGCCTTTGCTCGTCGTGGTCGGCGACGAGGACGACCTTTGTCTCGATGGCAGCGTGTTTCTCAAGCGCACGGCGCCCAAGGCCGCGCTGCTGGTCGTTCCGCGCAGCGGCCACACCATCACCAGCGAAGAGCCGGCCGTGTTCAACGCCGCATTGGCCGAGTTGTTTGCGGCAGTGGAATCCGGCCGCTGGCTTGCCCACAAAGGCGCGGGGTGAGGGCGGTGAACGCTTTCGTCGGCCAGCCGATCGAGCGGTTCGAGGATCTGCGGCTGCTGCGCGGCAAGGGCACCTTCGTCGATGACGTGCACCGCGACGGCATGCTGCATCTCGCGGTGCTGCGAAGCCCGATGGCGCACGGCCGGATCGAAAAGATCGATCTCGCGGCGGCGCGCGCGCTCCACGGCGTCGTCGCGGCTTTCGCGGCCGACGAATTTCGCTCGCTGCCGGTCATTCCGCTGCGGCTTGCGCCGATTTCCGGCGTCGAACGTTTTCTGCAACATCCGATCGCGCGCGACAAGGTCCGCTACGTTGGCGAGCCGGTAGCGGTTGTTGCAGCGTCGACCCAGCAGATTGCCGAGGATGCGCTGGAACTGATCCAGCTCGATATTTCTCCGCTGCCGGCGGTGGTCGACTGGGAGTCGGCGTCAAATGCGTCCAGCCTCCTCTTTGAGGAAAACGGCACCAATATTGCCGCACGTTATCCGGTCGGGTTCGGCGATGCCGATGCGGCGTTCGCCGGCGCCGACTATCGCCGGCGCGAGATGTTCCGCTGTCATCGCCAGACGGCGCTGCCCATGGAGACACGCGGTTTCGTCGCCGAGTGGGACGACACGCGTGGCCATCTTACGGTGTGGGGCTCGACCAAAGTGCTCTGGTACAACCGCGCCGCCATCGCCAAGGCGCTCGGCCTTGCGCCCGAGCAGGTCGATCTGATCGGCACCGAAGTCGGCGGCGGGTTCGGCGTGCGCGGCGAACTTTATCCGGAAGATTTTCTGGTGCCGTTCGTGGCGCGCGCGCTCAAGCGGCCGGTGAAGTGGATCGAGGACCGCCGCGAGCACCTCATGGCGACGAACCATTCCCGCGAGATCGCCTGCGATCTCGAGATCGCCTGCATGCGCGACGGGCGGATCGCCGGATTGCGCGGCACGTTCTATGCCGACATGGGCGCCTATACGCGCACCAACGGCGGCGTCGTTCCGGCCAAGGCGGCGCAGTTCGTGCTTGGGCCGTATCGCATCCCCAATGTCGCGTTTGACGTCGCGATCTATCACACCAACAAGACGCCGGTCGGCACCTATCGCGCGCCCGGCCGCTTCGAGGCGAATTATTTCCGCGAATTGCTGCTCGATATCGCGGCGTCCGACCTTGGTATCGATGCCGCGGAATTCCGCCGCATCAATCTCATCCGTGAGGACGAACTGCCGTATTCCATCGGCCATCTCGTGCCGTACGAAAAGCCCTCGGTTTATGACACCGGCGACTACGTTGCCGGTTTCGAACGCATCCTGAAAGAAATCGGCTACGAGCGGCTGCGCGCGCTCAACGGCAAGGAGATCGAGGGACGCCGCCATGGCGTCGGGCTCGCGTGCTTTGTCGAATCAACCGGTGGCGGGCCAAAGGAGAACGCACGGTTTGTCCTCAAAGACGACGGCCGCATCGCAATTCACATGGGCACCTCGGCGCTCGGCCAGGGGCACGAAACGGTGTTTGCGCAGATCGCGGCCGATGCGCTCGGCGTCGGTCTCGAGCAAATTCGGATTTTCAATGCTTCGACGCCGGACCTCGTCGAAGGTTTCGGCACTTTTGCCAGTCGTGGTGCGATCAAGGGCGGCAGCGCCGTGTTCGAAGGCGCCAAGGTTTTCATCGAGGCGCTGCTGAAATTTGCGGCTGAAATGATGGGTCGCGCGGTCAACGATTTGACGTGGCAGGATGGCGCGCTGGCAACGCATGATGGCGGGAAGCTGTTCGATCTCGCCACGCTGGGGCGCGAGGCCGCCCGGCGTGGCCGCACCGTTGAGGCGCTCGGCAGCTTTTCCAATCCCGACCTGACTTACACCTACGGCGCGCACGCGGCGCATGTTGCCGTCGATGTGCGCACCGGCGATGTGGAAGTCGTCGACTATGTTGCGGTCGAGGACATCGGCCGCGCGCTCAATCCGCTCATCCTGCACGGCCAGTTGATCGGCGCCATCGTTCAGGGCCTCGGCGGCGCCTTCCTCGATCATCTCGTCTATGACGACCAGGGACAGCTTCTCACCGGCTCGCTCGCGGACTACCTGGTGCCGACCGCGACGGATTTTCCGAATGTTCGCGGCGTAAGTTTTGCCGACAAGACCGCGCCGTCGAATCCGCTTGGCATCAAGGGCGGCGGGGAGGGCGGCATCGTCGGCGTTGCGGCGGCAGTGGGCAATGCCGTTGCTGCCGCGTTGCGTCCGCTTGGCGCCGAATTGACGGAGCTGCCGCTGTCGCCGCCGCGCGTCTGGGCGGCCATCGCGCAGGCGCGCGCGGCGCGGTGCCGCTAGGCGCGGCGCCGAACAGGGGGAGCGACGATGGATCTCATCATTCGTAACGCGCGCCTCATGGCCAAAGACGGCCAATGGGACATCGGCATCGCGGGTGACCGCGTGGCAGCGGTCGAACGCCAGCTCGCCGCAGATGCCGGTGCGCAGATCGATGCGCAGGGCAACCTTGTCGCCCCGACCTACGTGAACGGCCACGTCCATCTCGACAAATGCAATCTCGGCGACGTGATGCGGCCGAACAAGACCAACAGCTTCCAGGAATGCCTCGAGATCACCTGGGAACACAAACGCAGTTACACGGTCGACGATATCGTGGCGCGCGCGAGCCGCGCGATCGAGGAAGGCATTCTCAACGGCACCACGGTGTTTCGCGTGTTCGCCGACGTCGACAGCATCGGCGGCCTCAAGCCGCTCGAAGGCATTCTCGCGCTGCGCGACAAGTGGAAAAGCACCGTACGCATTGAGGCGGTCGATTTTCCGCAGGAAGGCATCGTCCGCGACAAAGGCACTTTCGAGCGGATGGAAGAAGGCATGCGCATGGGCGCCGACGTCGTCGGCGGCCTGCCGTGGCACGAATGGACCGACCAGGACGCGCAGGAGCACATCGACCTGTGCTTCACGCTGGCGAAAAAATACGACAAGGACATCCACATGCTGGTGGATGACACCGACAATCCCAACAGCCGCTCGCTGGAGTATCTGGCGATCAAGACTTTGCGGGAAGGCTACCAGGGCCGCGTCGCGGCGAGCCATTGCGGCGCGCTCGCGGCTTACGACACGGTGCATGCGCACAAGGTGATGGCGCTGGTGAAGGAGGCCGACGTTTCGATCTCCACCAATCCGCACATCAGCCTGGTCGCGCAGGGACGCTATGACAAGGAGCCGATCCGGCGTGGCGTGACGCGCGTCAAGGATTTATGGCGGCTCGGTGTCAACCTGTTCTCCAGCCAGGACGACGTCAACGATCCGTATTATCCGTTCGGCCGCAATGACCAGCAGGAGGTGGCGGCCTATGTCTGCCACACCTGCCACATGACTTATCCGAATGAAATGTCCGCCGTGTTCGATTTCGTGACGCACAACGCCGCGAAGGCGCTGCGTCTCGACCATTACGGGATCGAGCCCGGATGCTGGGCCGATCTCAACATCCTGTCGGCGCCGACGTGGCAGCACGTGCTGCGGCTGCAGCAGCCGCCGAACGTCGTGATCCGGCACGGCAAGGTGCTCGCCCGCAACGCGCTTTCGCGGCAGATCGTGTCGGGTTGAACGGGGCGCTCACGTCAGCAGGAGCTGATCGTCGGCAAGCGCGGTGCCTTCCTTGCGCTGGAAGAACTGCAGCAGATTTTCGACCGTCATCGATGCCCGCTCCGTGCCGCTGACGTCGAGCGTCACGTGGCCCTGATGCAGCATGATGGTGCGGGTGCCGAACTCCAGCGCCTGCCGCATGCTGTGCGTCACCATCACGGTGGTGATGCCAAGCGTGTGCACCACCTCGTTGGTCAGCTTCATGACGAGTTCCGCGGCCGCAGGGTCGAGCGCCGCAGTATGTTCATCGAGCAGAAGCACCTTGGTCGGGCCGAGCGTCGCCATGATCAAGGCGAGCGCCTGCCGCTGTCCGCCGGAGAGCAGCGCAACGCGATCGTCGAGGCGCTTGTCCAGGCCGAGCCCCAGCATGGCCAGCCGTTCGACGGCATTGCGGCGAATATCGGCGTTGATCGCAAAGCGAAAGCCGCGCGGCGGCGGTGCGCGCCGATGCGATGGCGAATGTTCTCGATGATGGACATCTGCTCGCAGATGCCGGCGCGCGGGTCCTGGAACATGCGCGCGATCATGCTGGCGCGGCGATGGACCGGCCAGGTGGTGATATCGACGCTCGTCGACCAGCACGCGGCCGGTGTCGGGAATGAGTTCGCCGGCAAGAATATTGAGCAGCGTCGATTTGCCGGCGCCGTTCGAGCCGATCACGGTGACGAACTGTCCTTTGGGGACGGCAATATCGATATCCCGCAGGGCGCGCATGGCCATCGCCGTGCCGTGGTTGAAGGTGATCCCGATGTGCTCCGCGCGGATCATTTTGCCGCCCGTCCGAAGCTTTTGCGCAGCGTGAACCTGCGGCCGGGCGCGAACAGCGCGATGGCGACAAGGAGCGCGGTGACGATGTTGACGTCGGACGCCGTCAGGCCGATCCATCCGGTGTCGAGGGCGACGGCGATTGCGAGCCGGTAAAGGATGGAGCCGAGCACGCAGGCGAGCGTGGCGATCGGCACGACGACGCGAGGGCATGATCGCGGTCCCGCCGATCACGGCGGCGAGCGCCACGACGATGACGCCGATGCCCATGGAGACATCGGCTGCGCCCATCATTTGCGCGAACAGTGCGCCGCTGAGCGCGGTGAGGCCGTTGGCGATGGCGAGCCCGATCAGGATCATGCGTTGCACGCGCACGCCGTTGGCTTGCGCCATGCGCGGATTTGCGCCCGCGGCACGCATGGCGAGTCCAAATCCCGTGCCGAGAAACAGGTCGAGCATGAGCTTGCAGACAATGACCACCGTGGTGAGGACCACGAGCGGAACGTAGAACGACGGGATGCCGAGTTTTTCGACTTCGGAGTAGACGGTGTCGACGCGAAGCAGGCCGATATTCGGGCGGCCCATGACGCGCAGGTTGATGGAATAAAGTGCGATCGCCGTCAGGATGCCGGCGAGGATATGCAATATCCGCAGCTTGAGATTGAGAAACGCAGTGATGCAGCCGGCGAGGCAGCCCGCCGCGATTGCCGCCAGCATCGACGTCCACGGATCGATGCCGGATGTCATCAATTGTGCCGAGACGGCAGCGCCGAGCGGAAACGAGCCCTCAACCGTAAGATCGGGAAAATCCAGCACCCGGAACGTGACGTAGGCCCCGAGCGCGACCAGCGCAAAG
The DNA here is from genome assembly GCA_963730645.1 of uncultured Alphaproteobacteria bacterium. GTDB lineage: Bacteria > Pseudomonadota > Alphaproteobacteria > Rhizobiales > Xanthobacteraceae > BOG-931. The sequence goes on from CAVSSN010000005.1 coordinate 98,872, forward strand.
GCGAGGCCCGTCTCGAGCGCACCGACAAAAGCGTAAAGGCTCACAGCAGATCGTCGATCATCGGCGTCGCGCTGGTCCCGGATGCTAGAAGACGTGGGCGGCCCGGCTCAGCACCGCTGGCGGCACGGTGACGCCCATCTTTTCCGCCGACGCCTTGTTGATGTAGAGGCTCAGCGCCTTCGGGTCGTCCTTCATGTACATCGAATCGATGTCGCCGGGCTTTTCGCCTTTCAGCATCCGTTCCACATAGCCGGCCGTGATCTTGCCCATGTCGCCGAAGTCGTAGCCGACCGTCGCAATGGCGCCGCGCTCGACGCTGCGGCGTTCGGCGCTGAACAGCGGCGTCTTGGTGTCCTGCGCGACCTTCACCACGGCTTCGAAAGCGCCGTAGACCGTGGTGTCGTTCGGCACGAATATCGCGTCGACCTTGCCGACGAGATTTTGCGCAGCCGCCGCGACATTGTTGAGACCCATCGCCGGGGATTCCACGGTCTTGAAGTTTTTCGCCTTGGCGAATTCCTTGACGCTGTCGACGGTGGAGCGCGAGTTGTCGAGGCTCGGGTCGTAGAGCAGGCCGAGCGTCTGCAGCTTGGGCACGATTTCCCGGAACACGTCGATCTGCCGCTCGGTCGGGACGAGGTCGGAGACGCCGGTGACGTTGCCGCCGGAGTGCTTGCATGCTGGTGATGACCTTGGCGCGCAACGGATCGGTCACCGTGGTGAAGACGATCGGAATATCCTTGGTGGCGGCGGCGACAGCCTGGCTCACCGGCGTCGTGATGGCGACGATGACGTCGGGATGTTCGCCGACGACCTGACGCGCGATCTGCTGCGCGGTGCCGAAGTTGCCCTGCGCGCTCTTGAAATCGATCTTGAGGTTCTTGCCTTCGACATAGCCGCGCTCGGCGAGGCCCTTGACGACGCCGTCCTTCACTTCGACGAGCTGCGGCGTATCGTTCATGACGATGATGGCGACGGATTTGGTGCCTTGAGCCTGGGCCGACACGACGGCGGTCGCGGCAAGCATCAGCGCTGCAATGGCGATGGAAGGTTTACACATCGGAATGCTCCTCGACAGGATCGATCTGCGGTGCATAAAGGTGCCGATGCAACCGGCGGCACGGAATTGTCGCCAACAAGTCTATTGGCTCGAAAGCAAAACACAAGCGCACCGGGGTCGCGGCCCGGCATGTGAAATGGCGCGCCGCCATTGCCCCGGTGTCGCGTTGCGTTTAACTCTTGAGATCGTGTTTTTCCATTGTTGCAGGGCCGATCATGCCAATCGACGTGCACGCGCACTACGTCCCAAACAGTATCCTCGCGACGCTCGAGGAGCGCGCGCACGATTTCGGCTTGTCGCTGGTCAAGACGCCGCCGAGTTGCGCGCTGCATTTCGATTATGGGCTGAAAATACGTCCGTTCTTTTCCAAGCTGATCGAGCCGGTCGAGCAGCGGCTCGACGGCATGGCGACCCAGGGCGTCACCTGCCAGATCCTCTCGGTGTGGCCGGACATTTTCGCCTACGGCCTGCCGAGCCCGATCGCGTCGCGCTGGCACCGGCTGATGAACGAATGCCTGTCGCAGTTCTGCCAGAAGAATCCGCAGCAGTTCGCGCTGTTCGCCTCGGTGCCGTTGCCGGATGCAGCGGCGGCCGCGCGCGAAGCGGAGTTTGCGATGAAGCAGCTTGGGGCCGCAGGCCTGATCATCGCCTCCAATGTCGAGGGCGTAAATCTCGGCGAAATCGATCTCGACGAATTCTGGGCCGCTTGCGTTGCGCTCGATGCGCCGATCTTCATCCATCCGGTCCAGGCCATGCCGGCGCCGCGGACGGCGAAATTCGCGCTGTCGCAGATCGCGCAATACACCTTCGACACCACGCTCTGCGTCGGCTCGCTGATCTTCTCCGGCGTGCTCGACCGCTTTCCCCGGCTGCGCCTGATCCTGTCGCACGGCGGCGGCACGTTTCCGTATCTGCTCGGCCGCTTCGACTGCATGCACGCGCGCATGGATCGCGTCGGGCAGGGCGATGTCGCCAAGGCCGCGCCGTCGGATTATGTCCGCCGCTTCCACTACGACACCATCCTGCACAGCCCGATGCATTTGCGCTGGCTGGCGGAGGCGGTCAGCGTCGAGCGCATGGTGCTCGGCAGCGACTACTCGTTTCCGCCGGCCGATCTCGATCCGGTCGGGACCGTGCGCAAGGCCGGCTTCTCCGACGTCGAGGTCGCGAAAATCCTCGACGACAATGCGCGCGCATTGATTCCGCGGCTGACAGCGTGACAAGCACGTCGGCGTTATTCGATCAGGCACAGGCCGCGGTCGGGGCGGAACGAGAGAAACACCTTTTGCCGTTGCGCAAGTTGCTCGTAGTGGCCGATCTGGATATCGATCTCGTGACAGCCGACCCTGACGTTGCATTCGAGAAAATTGCCGAGGTAGACGGTATCGATGACCTCGCCCTCGAACAGGTTGCCCTCTGGGGCTTCCGCCGGCGCTTGCAGATGAATTGAAATGTCCTCCGGCCGCAGGCTCAGGATCAGACGCTGCCCCGCAACCGCGCCATCGCCACCCGCGGCCTTGACGCGCAGCGGCGCGCGGCCGTCGCCGAGCGGAATTTCGAGATCGCAAAACTCGCCGCTGCGGCCCAGCAGGACGCCTTCCATCAGATTGGCGACGCCGATGAAATTGGCGACGAAGGTGTTGGCCGGGTGCGCGTAGATGGTGTGCGGATCGCCGATCTGCTGGATCACGCCGTTGTTGATCACCACCACGCGGTCGCTCATCACCAGCGCTTCGGTCTGGTCGTGCGTGACGTAAATCGAGGTGATGCCGACGTCCTTCTGCAGCCGAACCAGTTCGATCCGCATTTGCTCGCGCAATTTGGCGTCGAGGTTCGACAGCGGCTCGTCGAACAGCACCACCTTGGGTTCGTACACGATCGCGCGCGCCAGTGCGATGCGCTGACGCTGGCCGCCGGAGAGCTTCGTGGCATAGCGGTCGGCGAGATGGCCGAGGCCGACGAGTTCGAGCGTGCGCATGGTCCGCTCCCGCACCATGGCGCGAGGCGCACGCCGTACGCGCAGCCCATAGGCGACGTTTTCGAACACCGTCATGTGCGGCCAGACCGCGTAGCTCTGGAACACCATGCCGATGTTGCGGTCCTCGGGATTGAAGTGGATGCCGCGCGCCGGCGAGGCGACGATTTCGCCGCCGATGCGGATTTCACCCGCGTCCGGCCGCTCCAGCCCGGCGATACAGCGCAGCGTCGTGGTCTTGCCGCAGCCCGACGGGCCGAGCAGCGTTACGAATTCCCCGCGCTTCACGGCGAGGCTAAAATCCTGCACCGCGGCCTCGGCGCCGAAATTCTTGCCCAGGTGATCGATCGCAACCATGACATCGTCGTTCATGGCTTCACCGCCAGCGTATGCTCGGGATCAAGCCGCAGATAGACGCGCTCACCTTTTTGCAAGCGCATGCGCGGATGGGCGAGCACCTTCCATTCGAATTCACCCCAGCGCACCCGGCAATCGATGCAATTGCCAAGGAAGATTGCCTGCAGCACTTCGCCTTCGAGCCGCGCGCCATCGCCGTTCTGGCGCGACGCCGAGACGTTCTCCGGCCGCACCGAAACCACCACCTCGGCGCCTTCCGCGATGTCCGCGCCGATCAGGCAGGGAAGCTGGATGCGCGTGCCGCCTTCGGCGATCTCCACGGCGCCGCGGCCCGGCGCGGTGATGGCGACCACGCGCCCTTTGAGCAGGTTGGCGGCGCCGATGAAGTTGCTGACATAGGCGTTGACCGGCCGGGCATAGATTTCGCGAGGGACGCCCTTCTGCTGGATGCGGCCTTTGCTCATGACGATGATCTCGTCGCTCATGACCAGCGCTTCGGCCTGGTCGTGTGTGACATAGATCGAAGTGATGCCAACCTCATGCTGGATGCGTTTGAGCTCGATGCGCATGCGTTCGCGCAATTTGAGATCGAGGTTCGACAACGGCTCGTCGAAGAGGAGCAGCCGCGGCCGCGATACGATGGCGCGCGCCAGCGCCGCGCGCTGCTGCTGTCCGCCGGACAGTTGCGTCGCGAGCTTGCCCGCCATCTCCCCAAGCCCGACCAGGCGGAGCACATCGGCGACGCGACTATCGGTCTCGGAGCGCCCGACTTTGCGGATTTCCAGCGGGTAAGCGACGTTCTGCCTAACCGTCATGTGCGGCCAGATGGCGTAACTCTGGAACACCATGCCGATGTCACGTTTCTCGGGCGGCAGGAAAATGCCGTCGGCCGGCGCGGTGTAGATCACGCCGCCGACCCGGATCGTGCCGGCGTCGATGCCGTGCAGCCCGGCGATGCTCATGAGCGTCGTGGTCTTGCCGCAACCGGACGGGCCGAGCAGCGTGAGGAAACTCCCGCGCGGCGCGTTGAAGGACACATCGTCCACGGCGCGATCGTCGCCGAAGCATTTGACGAGGTTTTGCACCTCGATGTACTGGCCAAAATCGTTCGAGGGTCCCATCGCGCCTGGTGTGCTCCCCGCGGTCAAGCCGTCAACGCCTCACGCCCGGCGACGCGCCGGAAGATGAAGACGCAGATCAGGAGCACCACGGTCTGCGTCATCGACAATGCCGCCGTGAGCGTCTCGTTCTCGTAGTTGGTCAAATAGTAGACACCGACGGAGAGCGTTTCGGTCCCCGACGTGTAGAGAATGATCGAGATCGACAACTCGCGCAGGAAGATGATGAACAGGAGAACCCAGCCGGCAAAGATGCCCGGCTTGAGCAGCGGAATGGTGATCCGCCGCAGTGTCGTCAGCCACGACGCGCCGGCCATGCGGGAGCTCTGGTCGAGCTCCTCCGAGATCGCCAGCATGACGGCGGAGACGTTGCGTTGCCCGTACGGAAAAAAGCGGGTGATGTAGCCGAGCAGGATGATCCAGAGCGTCGCGTAGATCGGCGTCCTGATGTAGGTGACCAGCACGCCCATCGCCAGCACGATGCCGGGAAACCCGACCGGGACGACGCAAAGGAAATCCAGCATCCGCGCGCCGAAACCCTTGGTGCGGTGGATCATGTAGCTCACCACCAGCGACAGCGCCATCGCGATGGTGGCGCCGGCGAAGGCGAGGATGAAGCTGTTGACGATGCCGTTGGTGGCCGCCGAGATGTGATCGCGCCGCCAGAAGAACAACGTGCGCACGTAATTGTGCAGCGTCAGGTCGCGCGGAATGATCTCGGCCTGCCAAACCGGATGCAGGCTCACAATAAAGAGACACAGGATCGGCAACGCGACGGCGACCAGGATGTAGGCGAGGTTGAAGGCGAACGCCGCCCACTTCCAGCGGCCGAGATCGATGACGTTGGGGCGAAATCCCTTGCCGGTGACCGTGGTGAAGGATCGCGGCGCGATGTAGGCCTGCTGGATCCAGATCAGGATCACGGTGATGATGCCGAGCGCCATGCTCATGGCTGCGCCAAGGTAGATATTGGCGTCGTCGCCGACCGCCTTGGAGAAAATCTGGGTGGTGAGCGTTTGCCAGCCGTAGGGCGCGCTCAGCTTGAACGGCACGCCGAATTCGCCCGCAGTGGTGACGAACACGATGATGGCGCCCGACAGGATGCCGGGCGCGACCAGCGGCAGCGTCACGGTCATGACGGTGCGCACGAGACCGGCGCCGGTTGTGCGCGCCGAATCTTCGAGCGAAGGGTCCATGCGCCGCAGCGAGCCGACGACGAACAGATAGACCAGCGGCGCAAAGAACAACCCGGTTACCCAGATGACGCCGTAAAGATTGTCGACGTTGAACAGATTGCCATGCACGCCGAGATAATCGCGCGCCCAGGAATTGAGCAGTCCGGTCTTGCCGCCGGCGAGATTATGCCAGGCGATGGCGCCGACGAAGGGACTGAGGAAAAACGGAATGAGATTATAGGGCTCCATCCGGTCGCGCCCCGGAGCGTTGGTGCGGGCATTGATCCAGGCGAGCGACACGCCGAAGAATGTCGCAATGATCGTCGAGCCCAGGCAGATCACCAGCGTGTTGACGAAGGCCTTCGGGATGACCCGATCGGTGAACAGCGTCTTGTAGTTGTCGAGCCCCCAGGTGGTTTCGAAGCCGCCGGAATCCACGACCTGGAAGCTGCTGACGACGAGCACGAGCAGCGGAAGGATGACGGCGGCCGCGACAATGATGCTGACGACAACGGTCGCGACCGAATTCCTGCGTGACCATGCTGCGCCAGCGGCCCGAAACCGGCGCGTGCGGCGCAGTTTCCGTCAGCGATTGCGTGCTCATCGCATCGTCCGTGGTGTGCGGCGCACGGCGGAGCCTGTGACGCGTGTCCCCTCGCTACTGGAACTTCGCCTGCCACGCATCGCGCGTGGCCTTGAACGTCGCGGCCGCTGCGACCCAGTCCTTCAGTCCAATCAGCTTGGTCGTCTTCAGGTCGAACAGGTAGTGCGCGGCCTCGGCGGGCGGCTGATAGTCCTTGAGGAAGGTGAACATCATTTCGCCGGCGACCATGATATCGGCGCCTTCCTTGCTCAGCATGTACTCGATGAAAAGCTTGGCGGCGTTCGGGTGCGGTGCGCCCTTGATCACGGCGGCCTGGTTGCCCAGCATGACCTGGCCTTCCTTGTAGGTGCCGAATTTCAGCACTTTGATGAGGTCAGGTTTTTCCAGAATGTTCTGGTAGGCGCGTCCGGTCAGATTCCACATGTCGAGCGGGCGCTGACACGAGACCACCATCTGCATCTTCGGCTCGGTGCGAAATTCGATCAGCGGATCGGTCGCCTTGAGCTTGGTCCACAGGTCGTCGAGATTTACGCCGGCTTCCTGCAAGGACAGCGCGGTGTTGACGTAGGTGAAGCTCTTGGTGAGATCGGACGCGATGGTCTTGCCCTTCAGCTCGGGCTTGACGACATCGGCCAATGACGTTGCGTTGAAGTTCTCCATGCCGGGGCAGGAGCTGTTCCAGATCGACTGGAAGGAATAGGCGAACGGCACCACGACATACGGGTAATTGAAATATTGTCCGGCCTTCCTGGCGCCTTCCTCGTGATCCTTCCAATAGCCGCTGTCGAGCGCCTCGAAGGCGCCGCGCTTCGCCGCCTCGTCGAAAAATCCCGGCGCGCTGACGATGAGAATGTCGGCGGTGTGCTTGCCGGCCTGGATTTCCTGGCGCGTCTGCGCCACGGTGGCGCCGGTGCCTTTGCGCAGATTGTTGAATTTGAAATTCGGGCCGAGATTGTAGCGCTTGACGAAACCTTCGCCGAGCAGTTGGCCGGTGTGGTCGCTGAATTGGGGGTTGAGAACTGTCACCGAGCCTTCCTGCTTCGCGCCGGCGACGAGCTTTTGTTCCTGCGGCGTCAGGTTTTGCGCGTTGACGACGGCGGTGGCGGCAAGCAGACCGGCCGCCGCAACAGCGAGCCGCGCCGGCGTGGAAAGGCGTGCGAACATGACTTCCTCCCGATCTCGTCTGCCCCGCTTCAACCTCGTTGTTATTATTGTCGGCGTGCCAAAGCGCATTCACCCGCAGTGGCGACCGGGTTGATCGTCCATTTAACCGCATAAGAGCCGGCCGGTTGCAGTTTTTGTTGGGATCGCGCCAGCTTGTCGCACCGTGGCAATTTCCCTAGTTTTGTTGCGTACGGGTCCGAAGGGAGTCATCGGCGTGAAAATCGGCGTTCTGCTGGGCGACGACATCGGGCTCGAGGTCGTCCCCGAATGCGTCAAGGTGATGAAGGCGGCCGCAGCGCGCACCGGCCTCGTCATCGATTGGTCGCAGTTGCCGATCGGCAAACGCGGGCACGAGGAGCATGGCCATACGCTGCCGCCGGTCACCGAAGCGGCGCTGCGCGACCTTGACGGCTGGATCATGGGGCCGATCGGGCACAACGCCTATCCGCGCGGCGACGCGACCTGGGTGATGCCGCCGGTGCGCAAGAAATTCGAGCTGTTCGCGGCGGTGCGGCCGGCGCTCTCGCATGCCAATGTCAAATCGGTCCACAAGGACGTCGACATCGTGTTCGTGCGCGAGATCACCGAAGGGATGCTCTATTCCGAGACAGTGGTCGCCGGCGCGCCGGAATTCCGCCCCAACGACGACATCACGGTCGCCATGCGCGTGATCACACGAAAGGGCTCGAACCGGGTCGCGCGCGAGGCATTCGAGATCGCACGCACACGGCCGCGCAAGAAGGTCACTGCGGCGCACAAGGAGCCGGTCTATCGTCTCGCCTGCGGCATGTTCGCCGAGGAATGCCGCAAGCTCGCGCGCGAGTATCCGGACGTCGAATTCGAAGAAGTCCTGATCGACACCATCGCGATGAAGCTGGTCATGGCGCCGCAGCAGTTCGACGTGGTGGTCACGACAAACCAGTTCGGCGACATTCTCACCGACATTGGCGCCGGTCTCGCCGGCGGACTCGGCCTCGCGCCGGGGTTGGGCGTCGGCGAGAACCAGGCGATGGCGCAGGCGACCCACGGCTCGGCGCCCGACATCGCCGGGCGCAACATCGCCAATCCCTATGCCATGATCATGTCCGGGCAGATGCTGCTCGCCTGGCTCGGCCGCAAGCACGCCGAGCCGAAAGCGACGGCGGCGGCGCAGCGCGTCCTCGCGGCCGTGCAGAAGGTGATCGCCGATGCCAAACATCTAACCGCCGATCTCGGCGGCAAGTCGGGCACGGCGGAAATGGGCGACGCCATCGCCGCAGCCGTCGCATAACATTCCAGACACAGCCAGACAGGCTTGAGCCATGTACAACCTCCATCTCAGCGCCGAGCAACTGGAAATCCGCGACACGGTCCGTGGCTTCGTCACGCGCGAGGTCAAGCCGGTCGTGCTCAAGGCCGACCGGCTCGATGCCTGCGACCGCCGGCTGCCGATGGCGCTGATCGAGAAGGCCTCGCAGCTTGGCCTGCGCACGCTGGCGCTGTCCGAACAGCGCGGCGGCGCGGGCGCCGACAATCTCACCTGTTGCATCGTGACCGAGGAATTGGCGGCCGGCGATGCCGACATCGCCGCGACGCTCGCGGAAACCGCGCGGCTTGGTCACATCCTGTTCGATCGGGCGATGAGCGATGCGCAGCGCGAGCGCTTGTTGCCGTCGTTCCTCGACAACGACCGCTGCCAGCTCGCCTTCGCCCAACACGAGCCGGACACCGATACGCGGCTCGGCGTCAACTATCATCGGCCAGCCACGGGTGGAAATGACGTCAAGACCACGGCTGTGAAGGCAGAGAACGGTGACTGGATTGTCAACGGGATCAAGTCGTGCGTCGCCAACGCGCCGGTCGCGGGACTGTTCGCCGTTTTGGTCCACACGTCCAGAGGGCAGGCCGTCCTCATCGTGGCAGCCGACGCGCCGGGGCTCACTGTGCGCGCACATGAGCGGGCCTGGCGTCACGGCCCGTGCGGCGAGGTCATGTTCAAGGATTGCCGCGTGCCCGCGGAAAATCTCCTGGGCGATGACGCAGGCCATCTGCTTGCGCGCGACGAAGCGTCGGGGCGGGCCAATCCGCTGATGCAGGCGATAAACCTCGGCGTCGGGCGCGCCGCCTATGAGGCGGCGGTCGATTACGCCAGGCTGCGCGTGCAGGGCGGGCGGCCCATCGTCGAGCATCAGGCGATCGGCACGAAGCTCGCCGAGATCGCCATCAAGCTCGAAGTGGCGCGCGCCGCGGTCTGGCAGGCGGCATGGGCGTCGGATCATGCCGGCGCTTATGCCGACCGCAGCGTTGCCGATCTGCCGCTGCAGGCGATGGCGCAAGTGTTCGTGTCCGAGATGATGCTGAGCGCAACCAAGGACGCTGCCGAAGTGTTCGGCGCCATGGGCGTCATGCGCGACATGCCGATGCAGAAATACGTCCACGACGCCCGCATCTGTCTGCACAGCGGCGACGGCAATCGCGACGCCAAGCTGCGCATCGCCGAGGCGCTGGTCGGCTATCGCCGGCCTCCGATCGCGGCAGTGGCGGCGGAATAGCCTTCCATACACACGAGGATGTCCTCATGGACTTCGCATTGAGCAACGAGCAGCGCGACTGGCAGATGACGGCGCGCAAGTTCGCCGAGGAGGAAATCCGCCCGATCTCGCTCGCGCGCGACGAAATTCCGACCGCGCACGAAACCTTCGACTGGGAGATCGTCAGGAAGGGTTCGAAGCTCGGATTTCGCACCATGGCGGTGCCAAAGGAATATGGCGGGGAGGGCACCGATTTCGTCACGCAGGCACTGGTTATGGCCGAACTCGCCCGCGCCGACAGCGCCATTTCAAAAACCTTCAGCCAGAACTGGAAGTGGAGCCATCTGATTTCTCACGCCTGCACCGACGAGCAGAAGGCGCGCTTCCTCAAGCCGTTCGTCGCGGACGACACCTTCCTGCTCGGCAAGGGCATCTCCGAACCAGGCGCCGGCTCCGACAACCGCCTGCCGCCGGCCGATGATCCCAAGGCCGGCCTGAAGCTGCGCGCTGAGCGCAAGGGCGACGAATGGATCCTCAATGGCGAGAAATGCTTCATCGCCAATGCGCCGGTGGGAAAACTGTTCTTCATCGATGCGCGCACCGATCCGGCAGCGCCGCTGAAGCAGGGCACCACGCTGTTCCTGGTGCCGCGCGACACGCCGGGCTTCCGCATCGGCAAGGTGTTCAACAAGAGCGGCTGGCGCTTCTATCAGAACGGCGAGATGATCTTCGAGGACGCGCGCGTGCCGCACGCCAACGTCGTCGGCGAGATCAACGGCGGGGCGCGCAAGGCCGGCGGCGGTGGCGGCGATACCACCGGCGGCGACATTTTCGGCGACCTCGAGCTCTGCGCCAACGCGCTCGGCATCTGCGACGACGCCTGCGAGACGGCGTTGCGCTACGCGCGCACGACGAAACAGGGCGGACGAATTCTGTTCGAGCAGCAGATCGTGCAGCTTGAGATCAACAAGATGCACATGCTGACCGAGGCGCTGCGCTCGTTCGTGCTGCGTGTGGCGTGGGAGCACGACAAGAAAATCCGCTCCTGCAACGCCGGCCTCGCCATGAATTTCTCGACCGACGTCGTGCAGCAGGTGACCGAGCTCTACATGGATATTCGCGGCGTCGAGGGTTGTTCGATGGACCACCACGCCGACAAGCTGGTGCGCGACTCCATCATCTGGAGCCATCTTGCCGGCGATTCCGTGCAGCGCATGAAGGTCGCGCGGCGGCTCGCAAACTGATCGCTGGCATCGGACGGTTGGGAGCGCACGCATGAAGGCCATGGTGTTGCGGGCGCCGAACACGCCGTTCGAGCCGGTCGAAATGCCCGATCCGGTGGCCGGCGAGGGCGAGGCGGTCGCCCGCGTCATCACCTGCGGCTGCGGCTTGACCATCCAGCATTTCAAGGCCGGGCGCAGGCCCGGAAAATTTCCGCGCATCATCGGCCACGAGATTACGGCGGAGATCGTCGAGGTCGGCCCGGGCGTATCGAACGTCGCCGTCGGCGATGGCGTCACGGCTTATTATTATCTCAACTGCGGTCATTGCCGGTATTGCCTCGCCAATCTTGAACCGCTGTGCGTCAACACCGGCGGCAATGTTGGCCTCGATTGCGACGGCGGCTACGCGCAATACATCAAGCTGCCGGCGCACATCTTCATAAAGTTGCCCGAGCGCCTCGACTACAAGGCACACCCGGCCGAAATCGGCGTCGTCACCGATGCGCTGGCGACGCCGTACAAGGTGCTGCGCCGCGCCGGGATCAAGGCCGGCGAGACCGTGGCCGTGTTCGGCGCCGGCGGCGGCGTCGGCATCCATCAGGTGATGCTGGCGAAATGGGCCAAGGCGCGCGTCATCGCCATCGATACGGCGGCCAGCAAGTTCGAAGCTTGCCGCAAGGCCGGCGCGGACACGGTGGTCAATCCGCGCGACGGCGATGTCGCCGACGCGCTCTATGATTTGACCGGCGGGGCAGGGGTCGATGTCGCCATCGACTATGTTTGCACGCAATCGACCCTGGAAGCCGGCGCCAGGGCGCTCGGCCGCCGCGGCCGCCTCGTCATATTGGGCGGCGCCGCGCAGCCATTCCAGATTTCGTCGCGCGACATGCTGTTGAAGGAGCAGGCCGTCCTCGGCAGCCGCTACGTCACGCGCCGCGAAATTCTGGAGACATTCGACATCGTTGCGCGCGGCGAAGTCTGGCCGCTCGTCACCGACATCCGGCCGTTGGCCGAGGCTGAGGCTGTTCATGCGCTCGTCGAACGCGGCGAAATTACCGGGCGCGCCGTTCTGCGCGTCGCCTAGAGCGGCGATTTTCGCTTACGGCAGAGATGCTGTATTTTCGCGAGCGTTTCCGCTATGAGCCGGACCACGCGGGTGTAGCTCAATGGTAGAGCAGAAGCCTTCCAAGCTTATGACGAGGGTTCGATTCCCTTCACCCGCTCCAGCCACCAGGCCAGGCCAGCAAGGCACTGGCGCGTGCGCTTCCGCACCGCCTGCTCTCGCACGCGTGCGTTCCTAAGGCGCTGAGTTCTCCGAGCCAGCCTCGCGCAAGACTTCTGTCGCGCAGCTGGGCGGGATCGCGCTCGCCACGCCGGGCCAGCTCGATGATCCGCGTTGCCACGACCTCGCGCTCACGCACGTTGCCGTTCACCTTGAGGATTTGGCAAACCTCATCGAAGGCGCCGGACATCGCATTGATTGTTTCGGGGTCGAACACGCCAACTTCCAGGAACGGAAGAATGTCGGCCATGGGGTCCCTTCACTGGCGGGTGTGACTGCTGTCGGTATGACGGCGCCACGCCTTTGCCGGTAAGTAATATATTCGCAAAAATGCAAGGCGTTTGTCAATTAATACTTGCGTGTGGCGTATTTAACTTATCGTCATACCAACAAGAACTTTAGTATATTTAATAACAGGCGTAATTGACCTGATTGTGCGGCCCCGATGACCTGTAAGTGCTTGGAGTGGAAAACGACAAGTTAGCCCTTGACGGTAAAGCTGTCGCAAGCTAATTCTACTAACAAGCGTGACTTACTCACAAAGCGTATACGGGGACTGTCATGTCGGACACTCGAACGCGAGCCGAGCGGCTGCAAATCATGCTCTCGCCTGATGAATTGGGCCTGGTCGACGATTTCCGCTTCAAGAGGCGCATGCCCAGCCGTGCGGCGGCGGTGCGCGAACTCTTCAAGCGCGGACTCGCGGCCGAAGGATTTATTGCGGCGCCGAACGGCAGCAAATCCAGCGACTTTGGCGTCGGCAGCAAGACGTCGCAGGCGCGCCGTAGCCCGTAAGCCTATCGGCCGGCGAACAGCGCTCGCAGCGTCGCCGTCTTGCCCTCGCGCTGCCAGGCGATATCGGCCACGCGCCAGTCGTTCTTGAGCTTGACGAGGTCGAGCACGATCGTCTTGGGCTTGTCGAAGCTGCGGAACGTCACCGTGGCGCGCGCCTTGCCGGGCGCGGTATCGCGGATGGCGATGTCGAAATCGGCAATTTCCCAGTCCTGACCGTCGACGAACGGGTCGCTGCCGAGGGTAGGCGCCTCGCCGCGGCGCGCGGCGTCCTTCTGGTCCTTGATGAGGAGCGCTGCGAGCGACGGCTCGAAATAGCGCCGGACATTGGCTTCCTTGTCGAGCGAGATGCCGTTGCCCGTCTTGCCTTTATAGGCATTGTAGAGGGATGCGACGAAGCTGCGCGCCGACGCATCCGCCGCGCGGGTCCGCGCAGCCGCGGCAAGCGCCGCGAGCGCAATCAGCAGGACGATGTTACGTCGCGTTTGCATCGATCAGCACGCACGAACAGAGCCGGGCCGCCGAAAGATCGAGTCTCACCGTGCCGTCCGACCGCCGCAGACTTGCCGCCGCGGGCGCCTTTGCGAGGACGGCTGTTCAGCACTTGATGGCAGAGCAAAGGCCGCCGCCGCACCAGATGCCGGGCGTCAGGCTGCCAAAGCTGCACCAGTTGAGCTGGCTCATACCGTATTGGTTCGGCGCGCTCGTGCAGGCTTGACCGCTCGGGATATATCCGCCCGACACCTTGCACGAGCCTGGCGCGACCGGGCCCGACCGCTGCTTGGCGGCGAATGAGGCGTCGGCGGCGAGCGCAAGGACGACCGTCGCGACCGTGCCGGCAACAATGCATCTGGCGAAAAACTTCATGACCATGCTGGCCTCCCTATCCGTTGGGCGGACGTTGGCACAATCCGAGCGCAGGTGACAAGGATCGCGTCGAAGGCGCGCACTGCCGCAGCGGCATGCAAACGCTGTGTCTTATCGCCGCTCCCGGGCTAAGATATGCAGCGCTGCGCGGGCGCCGATCGCAAAGGCGCTGACGCGCGCCCACGCGCCCGAAGGACGTCGTCGGCCGCGCGCCACGATGGGCGACAAGGAGAGAGGGAGGATATCGAATGAAAAAAGCGATGATGCTCATGGCCGCCACGCTGGCGGCGGCGATCGTTCCGGGCGTGGCGTCGGCGCAAGGTGCATATCCGACCCGTCCGATAAAATTCATCGTGCCGTTCCCCGGCGGTGGGCTCAATGACATCCTCGCCCGCATCATCGGCGACAAGCTGCAGGCGAAATGGGGCCAGCCGATCGTGATCGAGAACAAGACCGGCGCCGGCGGCAACATCGGCGCCGATGTCGTGTATCAGGCCGCGCCCGACGGCTACACGCTGTTCCTGAGCCCGCCCGGACCGCTCGCGGTCAACCAGACGCTTTACAAGAAATTGTCCTACAAGCCGGAGGAGTTCGTGCCGATCACGGTCGTCGGCTCGGTGCCAAACGTCGTGATCGTGCGCAAGGAGCTGCCGGTCAATTCGCTCAAGGAACTGATCGACTACATCAAGGCGCGGCCCGGCCAGGTGCCGTTCGGCAGCCAGGGCAACGGCGCGACTCCGCATCTCACCGCAATGATGTTCCAGACCTTGACCGGCACGCAGATGATCCACGTGCCCTATCGCGGCGAGGTCTTGGTGCTTCAGGATATGATCGGCGGCCACGTCGATTTGTTCTTCGGCAATGTCGGCGCGGTAAAGGCGCTTTACGCCGACGGCAAGGTGAAGGTGCTGGCGACGGCCGATGCGAAGCGCTCGCCTGACCTGCCGGAGATCCCGACCACCGCCGAGGCCGGGCTGCCCGGCCTGGTCTCCACCGGCTGGTTTGCCTTCGCCGGCCCGCCGAAGCTGCCGGCGGCGCTGCAAAGCCAGATCGCCGACGCGGTGATCGAAGTTCTGAAAATGCCAGACGTGCAGGAGAGATTTCGCACGGTCAGCATCACCTCTGGCGGGCAGAGCCCGGCCGCAACCGCCGCATATTTCAAGGAAGAAGCGCAGCGCTGGGGCGAGGTGATCAAGGCGAACCATATCGTGGTGGATTAGGGCAGGGCGCGCCGCCGCCGCTCACTCGATCACCTCGTCGGCGCGAACCAGCAGCATCGACGATATGGCGATCCCGAGTTCTTTGGCGACCTTCAGGTTGACGACGGTCTCGAATTTGACCGGCTCTTCGACCGGGAGGTCCGCGGGCGCAGCGCCCTTGAGGATCTTGTCGGTGTAAATTGCGGCGCGGCGAAACAGATCGACATAGTCCGGCCCGTACGAGGCCAAGCCTCCGGCTTTGACGTATTCCTTCTCGGCGTAGACCGCGGGCATTTTTTGACGGGCAATAGCCGCCGTGAATTGCGCGAAGTCACCGCCAAATTGAGAGCTGCCGATCGGTATCGCAACGATCAGTCCTTGCGCCCGCTCCTTTGCCAAGGCGGCGAGCACGTTGTCGATGCTGCCCGCTGCACGCGCGGCGATCACCTGCAATGACAATCCCAACGCGGTGGCGGCGGCCTCGGTGTGGCGCACCGACAAGGCAAACGCGGGATTGGTGTCGTCCCAAAGGATGGCAGCACGCGAAAGATTCGGCACGATGTCGCGCAGCAGTTCCAGCCGCTTGGCGCTCAATTCCGCGGAAATTGTCGAGAGGCCGGTCACATTGCCGCCTGGACGGGCGAGGCTGGATACGAGGCCGATGCCGACCGGATCGGCCATCAGCGGCACCACGATGGGAATCTTCGATGTGACGGATCTTGCCGCAAGCGCGGTGGGCGTACTGCGCGCCAGTATGACGTTGACGTGAAGGTTCACGAGCTCATTCGTCAATGCGGGCAGATGTGCGAGATCGTCGTTCGCCCAACGATTTTCAAACGCGATCGTGTGGCCTTCGACATAGCCGAGGGCGTGCATCTGCTTTCGAAAAGCGCTCCAGTAAAAAGTATCGCTGTACGATCCAACGGCGCCCGGATCGAGAATGCCGACGCGCGCGATCGTTGGCGTTTGCGCGCTGGCCGGCAGCGGCCACGCCATCAGCGCGCCGCCGAACAGCTCGATGAATTCGCGGCGCGTCACTCGATCACCTCGTCGGCGCGGACCAGAACAATGGGGGGCACGGTCAAGCCAAGCTCGGCCGCAGCCTTCAGGTTGATAATCAATTCGAATGATGTCGCCTGCTGCACCGGCAGGTCGCTCGGCTTCTCGCCCTTCAGCAGACGATCGACATATTCGGCAACGTGTTCGAACAATGCGGAGATATTGGCACCGTATGCGAACAGGCCGCCGACGTCCGCGTATTCGCGAAATGGATAGATAGCGGGAATTCTTTGGCGCTTCATAGTGTCGACGATCTGCTGCCGTTCACTCATGAGCAGCGTGTCCGATGCCACGAGCACAGCGTCAGGTCGCTTTTCGACAAGCCGCCGAAGCGCTGCTTCCACCTCTTGACTGCTGAGAACCTCGAAGGTGTCGATTTCGATCGACAGCTTTTCTGCCGCACGACGCGCCGTTTCCAGATTGAAGCGGTTCAGAGGATTGAGCGAGTTACTCAGTATCGCGACGCGTCGCAGACCGGGGACGACCTCCTTGAGCAACTCAAGGCGTTTTTCCTCGAGTTCGACATTGAGAGCCACAAATCCTGTGAGGTTTGCTTCCGGCCGCGCCAGATTTGAAACGATTCCCGTGTTCATCACGTCGCCGGCCACGAGCACGACCGGGATGGTTGTTGTTGCCTTTTTCGCTGCAAACGTTGCCGGCGTTCCCCACGTTACGATCAATTCCACATTCGAGGCGACAAGATCGGCGGCGAATTCGGGATAGCGGTCGTCGTGGCCCTCTGCGAACCGGAATTCGATCGCGAGATTTCGATTTTCGGCGTAGCCCAGTTTGCGCAATTGGTCTCTGAAAGTTTGTATAGGCTTGAGGGGCAAATTCCCCATGAGGCCGATGCGTCGCATGCGCTCGGCTTGCTGCGCCTGCGCCGGCAGCGGCCACGCCATCAGCGCGCCGCCGAACAGTTCGATGAACTCGCGGCGTCTCATTCGATCGCCCCCGATGCAAGGACAACATGTTGAGGCAGTGATTGGTACCAGCCGCTGGACCGGGCGGTCTATGAACTGGTTCACACAAGACCTTGGGCGGCGACCAGGATGGCCGCACTTGCGCTGCGCCCTGCCAGCGGGCATGAAATCGCCGCGGCGACCAGCTATATCTGTGCTGCGCCGGCCTGTAGGAGTGTAGCTCAATGGCTAGAGCACCGGTCTCCAAAACCGGGGGTTGCAGGTTCGAAGTCCTGCCACTCCTGCCAGTAATCAGGCACGTTCTGGATTTGCTGGTAAGGACGCCGAGAGGCCCGGGCTATCCATGTTGGGCCTGGCTCACCGTCCGGTCATTGCTGTTCAGTCAGGCCCGGGCGAACTAGCGAGCAGCCACACGCCGCAAAAATATGCCCGCACTCGCCCAGGCAAGTCCGTCCAGAGTCGTGGCGCCGGTCCATTTCACTGAATGAACCAACTAAGTGTTGGCGGCTACCTAGATACGCAGGGCACCTTTGCGGGTCCCCGCCAGTCGGCGACCGGGTGGGGTTATTGGAAACCGCCTCACCCGGTCCTGACGGATGCGATGACACGCCGCAAATGTGGCGCGCGCTGATGGCCCGCCGGCGCGCGTGCCTTCCTCCGCACGCGGTGACACGCCCATAACTGCCTAATACTGACCTCTGCGGTCTCCAAAACCGGGGGGTTGCAGGTTCGAGTCCTGCCACTTGCCAGGCGCCGCGGTCCCGTTAAGCACTTGGCGCCGCTTGCGGACTTCCTGCGCCGCTTTGGCCTCGCTTGACGCTGCGGCGGGCTGGCATTACTAAGCTGCCATCGTCTGCGGCCCGGTAACGGACTTCCGCGGCGAGCATTCTCCCCAAAGGAACGGCTTTTGCCGGTCTCATCCTTACAGGTTGGGCCGGGAGTTCCTATTTGGCGAGCGCGTCTATTTGGAATTCGCAATGCCGAAAGTCAGTCCGTTCAAGTTTCTGCAGGAAGTGCGCGCGGAGGCGCAGAAGGTCACATGGCCGACCCGCAAGGAGACCGGAATCACCACCGTGATGGTGTTCATCATGGTGATCGTCGCCTCGATCTTCTTCCTCGTTGCCGACCAGATCATGCGCATCGCCGTCACGACGCTGCTTGGCCTCGGTAGCTGATATTTTGGATATTGCCATGCCGACACGATGGTACGCCGTCCACGCCTACTCGAACTTCGAGAAGAAGGTCGCGGATTCGATCCGCGAGCAGGCCAAGCAGCGCGGGCTCGCGCACCTGTTCGAGGAGATCATGGTGCCGACCGAAAAGGTCGTCGAGGTGCGGCGCGGGCGCAAGGTCGACGCCGAGCGCAAGCTGTTTCCGGGCTACGTGCTGGTGAAGATGGACCTCACCGACGAGGCCTACCACCTGATCAAGAACACGCCGAAGGTGACGGGCTTCCTCGGCGCCGACAACAAGCCGATGGCGCTGTCGGAGAACGAGGCCCAGCACATCATCCGCCAGGTGCAGGAAGGCATCGAGCGGCCGAAGCCCTCGGTCACCTTCGAGGTCGGCGAGCAGGTGCGCGTGTCCGACGGCCCGTTCGCTTCGTTCAACGGCACGGTCGAGGAAGTCGACGAGGGCCGCTCGCGCGTCAAGGTCGCCGTGTCGATTTTCGGCCGCGCAACGCCGGTCGAACTGGAATTCGCGCAGGTGGAGAAGCTATAGAACTTATTATGAAGTCGTCATTGCCGGGCTTGACCCGGCAATCCATGGTGCGGTGACGCCGCATGGACTGCCCGGGTCAAGCCCGGGCAGGACGGGTGAGGAAAGCCGTGGGAGGTGAGGGTGGCTGCCAACCGCCCAAGTCCGCACCACTAACAGGAGAGAGACATGGCGAAAAAGATCACCGGATATCTCAAGCTGCAGGTGCCAGCCGGCGCCGCGAACCCGTCGCCGCCGATCGGGCCGGCGCTCGGCCAGCGCGGCCTCAACATCATGGAGTTCTGCAAGGCGTTCAACGCGCAGACCCAGCAGTTGGAGAAGGGCTCGCCAATCCCTGTCGTCATCACGGTTTTTGCCGACCGCTCGTTCGCGTTCGAGATGCGCACGCCGCCGGTCTCGCACTTCCTCAAGAAGGCGGCGAAGCTCGAAGGCGGCTCGAAAACCCCCGGCCGCGACGTCGCCGGCTCGGTCACCAAAGAGCAGGTGCGCGAGATCGCCGAGAAGAAGATGAAGGATTTGAATACCGACAACATCGACTCCGCGATGCGGATGGTCGAAGGCTCCGCCCGCTCGATGGGCCTCGCGGTGAAGGAGTAAGCCATGAGCATGGGAAAACGCACGACCGCCGCGCGCGAAGGTGTCGACCGCGAGAAGCTTTATACGCTCACCGAAGCGGTGAAGATGGTCAAGGAACGCGCCAAGGCGAAGTTCGACGAGACCATCGAGATCGCGATGAATCTCGGCGTCGATCCGCGCCACGCCGACCAGATGGTGCGCGGCGTCGTCAATCTGCCGAACGGCACCGGCCGGACCATGCGGGTCGCGGTGTTCGCGCGCGGCGCCAAGGCCGACGAAGCCAAAGCGGCCGGCGCCGATGTGGTCGGCGCGGAAGACCTGGTGGAGAAGGTGCAGGGCGGCAATATCGATTTCGATCGTGTCGTTGCCACACCCGACTTGATGCCGCTGGTCGGCCGTCTCGGCAAGGTGCTCGGCCCGCGCGGCCTGATGCCCAATCCCAAGGTCGGCACGGTGACGATGGACGTCACCAACGCGGTCAAGGGCGCCAAGGGCGGCTCGGTCGAATTCCGCGTCGAGAAGGCCGGCATCGTGCAGGCCGGCGTCGGCAAGGCCTCGTTCTCCGAGGACAAGCTGGTCGAAAACATCCTTGCCTTCGCCGACGCGGTGCAGAAATCCAAGCCCGCCGGGGCCAAGGGCCATTTCATCAATCGGGTCGCGGTCTCTTCGACGATGGGGCCGGGCGTGAAGGTGGAACTCGCGACCCTGTTCCCGAACGCTTCCGTCAACTAAGTCCACACGCCGATTGCAGGAGGAGCAAGTGAGCAAGCCGAAAATCCGTCACCTCGCCATCATGACGCTCGATCCGGAGAAGCTGGCGAAGTTCTACGAAGAGGTGTTCGGCATGACGCGCCTGCCCAAACGAGGCGCGCCCACCAGCAAGGCGATCTATATGTCCGACGGCTACATCACGCTCGCGCTGCTGGAGAACAAGGCCGACGGCAAGCCGTCAGGCCTCAATCATTTCGGCTGGCAGATCGACGACCAGGAGGCGATGGCGAAGCGCCTGACCAAGGCGGGCGTGCGCGCCCCGGTCAATCGTCCCGCGGACGGCCGCTATGCCGAGACCCGCTCGACCGACCCGGACGGCAATAATTTCGACCTTGCGGTCGCGGGCTTTGGTGCGGACGAGGCCGGCGAGGCAAAGAAGCGCGAGCGCGTTCCGGCCTAGGCAGCGGCGACAGGAATGAAGCGTCGAGAATTCACGGCCTTTCTCGGCGGCGCCGTTGCCTGGCCACTGATGGTGCGCGCCCAGCAGCCGTCTATGCCGGTCATCGGATTTCTGCATGCCACCTCGGAGGAGCAGAACGTCAAGCGCATGGCGGCGTTCCGCAAGGGTCTGAGCGACGCCGGATTTGTCGAGGGCCACAACGTCACGGTCCTGTACCGTTGGGCGAACGGCCATGAAGACCGCTTGCCGGAGATGGCGGCTGATTTGATCCGCCAGCGGGTCAACGTGATTGCCGCTCCCAACACGCCGGCGGCCTGGTGGTGAAGCGGGCAACGACCGATATCCCGATCGTCTTCGCCACCGGTGGCGACCCCGTGGCAATGGGGCTCGTCGCCAGCATCAGCCGTCCCGGCGGCAACGTCACCGGTGCAACGTCATTGAATGCCGATGTTGCAGCGAAGCGCTTCGGCGTGCTGCGCGAGCTTGTGCCCAAGGCGGCGCATTATTTCTCGCTCGTCAACCCGACCTCAGCGTTGACCGCGGCTTTCATCAAGGACCTGGAGGTGGGTGCCGAGAGCCTCGGAATTCACGTTGACCTGCTTCGCGCCAGCACCGCGGACGAGATCGACGCCGGATTCGCCGCTCTGCCCCACCAGCCCGGCAACGTCATGGTGTTTGGGCCGGATCAATATTTCTATAGCCGTCGTACGCAATTGGCCGCGCTGCTTGCCCGCTATGAGGTACCCGCGATTTTCGATGTCCGCGAATACGTCGATGCTGGCGGGCTCGCGAGCTACGGTGCGGACTTCGCCGACGCGATGGAACTCGCCGGCGGATACACCGGCCGCATCCTCAAGGGCGAGAAGCCCGCCAACCTGCCGGTGGTGCGGGCGGCGAAATTCGAGCTGGTGATCAACGAGAAGACCGCAAAGGCGCTCGGCATCGCGATTCCCGCGACGCTGCTCGCGCTGGCCGACGACGTGGTTCAATAGAGCCTGCGTTCGCCCGATTGCTCACGCCGCCGAGCGCCGGCCCCACAGTTCCTGCGTCGCAATCCGCGCGCCTTCGGCGAGCGATTGCAGCTTCGCCCACATGATGGTCGGGTGAACGCGCCGCGCGAACGGGCTTTGCGCGAAGCCGCAATCGGTGCCGCCCATGACGTGCTCGCGGCCGACGATCTTGGCCAGCCGCACGATGCGTTCCGCCACCAGCTCGGGATGCTCGACGATATTGGTGGCGTGGCTGATGACGCCGGGGATGAGCACCTTTCCTGCCGGGAGTTTCGCCGTCTCCCACACCCGCCATTCGTGGGCGTGGCGCGGATTGGCCGCTTCGAATGAATAATGGCCGACGCGGACCTGCAGCAGCAGGTCGACGATGTCCTTCATCGGCACGTCGAAGGCGTGCGGCCCGTTCCAGCTTCCCCAGCAGATGTGATAGCGCGAGCGTTCTTCAGGGATGCCGCGCAGCGCGTGATTGAGCGCGTCGATACGCATCTGCGCCCAGCGCCGGTAATCGGCGGCCGACATCGGCGGCACCATGCGCTCGTACATGTAGGGCAGGAAGGCATCGTCGATCTGCACAAAGAGCCCGGCGTCGACCACCGCCTTGTATTCTTCGTGCAACGCGTCGGCGAGCGCGAACAGGAAGCTCTCTTCGTCCTTGTAATGCTCGATCTTGGCGCCGGGCAGTGCACTCGCCGGCGCTACCACCGGCAGAAAGGCGCCATGCACTTTCACCTTCGCCGCCGCGGCCTTGAGATTCTTGATGTCGCGCGCGACCTCGGCCTGACCGCGATAACTGATCGGCCCGTTGCAGACGACGCGGTTGCCGAGCCGCTTACCGAGCCCTGAGGCGACGTCGTACTCGGCATAGAATTCCGGAAAAGCGTCCCGATCCCGCCCGCCGGTCATCGAGGCCATCGGGTCTTTCAGTTCCTCCGGCGTCGCCGGCCGCACGGTGATGCCGCTGAGCCGCTTGAAGATGTAGAAGGCCCAGTTCACGCCCTTGCTGAACTCGCCGTCGCTGACGATGTCGACACCGGCCTCGGCCTGCTGGCGCACCACTTCCGCGACCAATTCGGCGAGGCAGGCTTCGAACGCGGCCTCGTCGTAGGGCTGCCGCCCTTCGATCGCCTTCCAGAACTCGATCAGCTTCGGCGGCCGGGGCAGGCTGCCGACATGGGTGGCCAAGATGCGATCTGGATAGTTAGGCATGGAAAGCGCCTCATTTTCACGCGGCTTCGTTCATATCACTTTAGTCCGTCAGCGGCAGCCAGCCCGGCTGCCCGTTACAACGCGAAAATCGGTGGGAAATCGGCTACACAAGGCTTGGCAAATCGCCTTTGACGGTCTAAATAGCCGTCAGGGCGTGCCGGCCCGGTTTGTCGGCGCGCTTTTACGCGTTCCTCGAAAATCATGGTGGTGACATCCTCTCTTAGAGCCCATTCTGCGGGATTTTTCTAGGAGGTGGCGGAGCTTACTGGATATTCTTGAACGCGTATGGCCATTCCGGCGAATTCTGGATTGGCCAACCCTGTCCGAGACTGCTGGCGCCGGAAACGGCTTAATTCGCAAGGGCCTGCATAGACGGGTGAAGACCGTGGGTAAGCGCGCCTTGGGACCTATGTTCCTTCGGGGCGGATGCCTTTTGGTTCGAACCTCGTAAACCCGGGGCGGCGTTGCCGCATCGGGGGGCAGGCTTCCTCGTCGTCCCACCGTGGCGGGACGACCGGCATCAACCCGGCGGCTCCCGCATCAGGCGGCCCGCCAACCGGAGAGAGCTTGCAGTGGAACGCGCGGCAAAAGCTGAGCAGGTGACCGCGATGGGGGAGGTCTTCAAGACCGCCAACGTCGTCGTCGTCGCTCACTATTCCGGCCTCACGGTCGTCCAGATGCAGAATCTGCGCAAGCAGATGAAGCTGGCGGGCGCCAGCGTGAAGGTCGCGAAAAACCGCCTGGCCAAGATCGCTCTTGAAGGCAGCGACGTCGCTTCGATCGCGTCCCTGCTCAAGGGGCCGACCATCATCGCCTTCTCGGGCGATCCGGTAGCGGCGCCGAAGGTCGCCGTCGACTTCGCCAAGGGGCACGAAAAGTTCGTGATCCTGGGCGGGGCGATGGGCAAGACCGCACTCGATATGAACGGCGTGAAGGCGCTTGCCGCCCTGCCGTCGCTCGATCAGTTGCGGGCAACGATCATCGGGCTGGTCCAGGCTCCGGCGACCAAGATCGCGCAGGTGGTTAGCGCCCCTGCCGCCAAGGTCGCCCGCGTGATCCAGGCGTATGCCTCAAAGAGCGAGACGAGCGAGGCTAGTGAAGCGGCTTGAAGCCTCTGTCTTCTCAAAGGTTCGAACCAAAGGACGTAGTAACCCATGGCTGATCTACAGAATATCGTCGAAAACCTGTCGAGCCTCACCGTTCTCGAGGCGGCTGAACTCGCGAAGATGCTCGAAGAGAAGTGGGGCGTATCGGCTGCCGCCGCCGTTGCGGTTGCGGCTGGTCCCGCGGCTGCGGCCGCGCCTGCGGCTGAGGAAAAGACCGAGTTCACGGTCATGCTCATGGCCGCCGGCGAGAAGAAAATCGAGGTCATCAAGGAAGTCCGCGCGCTCACCGGCCTCGGCCTCAAGGAGGCCAAGGACCTGGTCGAGGGCGCGCCCAAGGCGGTCAAGGAAGGCGTCAACAAGGACGAGGCGGCCAAGGTCAAGGCCACCCTCGAAAAGGTCGGCGCGAAAGTTGAGCTTAAATAGGCGGATGCCTATTTAAGCGAAATCCCCGGACGCGCGCAGCGCGATCCGGGGATCCAGCAAGGCGTGAGACGTGGATGGCCGGAACAAGTCCGACCATGACAAAGCGGTGCGGTGCTGAGATTCGGCGGTTTTGCCGAATCACTTGAGAATAAGGCGTCCGACGCCTGTCCCGACGGTCGCGATGGATTGTGACCGTCTGGAGAGTCGTCTCGACCGCCTCAACATTACGATTGAGCGAGAGGACATGATGGCGCAGACGTTTATCGGTCGGAAGCGCGTTCGCAAGTTTTTCGGAAAAATCCAGGAAGTCGCAGAGATGCCGAACCTCATCGAGGTTCAGAAGGCGTCCTACGACCAATTCCTGCTGGTGGTGGAGCCGCATGGCGGCCGGCCCGACGAGGGCCTGCAGGCCGTGTTCAAGTCGGTATTCCCGATCAAGGATTTTTCCAACACCTCGCAGCTCGACTTTGTCGGCTACGAATTCGATCCGCCGAAATACGACGTCGACGAGTGCCGCCAGCGCGGCATGACCTACGCTGCGCCGCTCAAGGTGAAGCTGCGGCTGATCGTGTTCGATGTGGACGAGGAAACCGGCGCCCGCTCGGTGAAGGACATCAAGGAGCAGGACGTCTACATGGGCGACATTCCGCTCATGACCAACAACGGCACCTTCGTCGTCAACGGCACCGAGCGCGTCATCGTCTCGCAGATGCACCGTTCGCCGGGCGTGTTCTTCGACCACGACAAGGGCAAGACGCATTCGTCGGGCAAGCTGCTGTTCGCCGCGCGCATCATTCCGTATCGCGGCTCCTGGCTCGACGTCGAGTTCGACGCCAAGGACATCGTGCACGCCCGCATCGACCGCCGGCGCAAGATTCCGGTGACCTCGCTGCTGTTCGCATTGGGTATGAACGGCGAGGAAATCCTCAACACCTTCTACAAGCAGGTGCACTACAAGCGCGCCAAGGACGGCTGGCGCGTTCCGTTCGATGCCAACCGGCTGCGCGGCTACAAGGCCGTCAACGACCTCGTCGACGCCGACTCCGGCAAGGTGGTTGTCGAGGCCGGCAAGAAGCTCACGGTGCGCCAGGCGCGCCAGCTCGCCGAGAAGGGCCTCAAGGCGCTGCGCATGAGCGACGAGGAGTTGATCGGCCACTACATTGCCGAAGACCTCGTCAATGTGAAAACCGGTGAAATCTATGCCGAAGCCGGCGAAGAGATCACCGAGAAGACGCTCAAGACGCTGAACGAGGCGGGCTACAAGGAACTGCCGCTGCTCGATATCGATCACGTCAATGTCGGCGCCTACATCCGCAACACGCTCGCCATCGACAAGAACATGGCGCGCGAGGAGGCGCTGTTCGACATCTATCGGGTCATGCGCCCGGGCGAGCCGCCGACGCTGGACACTGCGCAGTCGATGTTCAACTCGCTGTTCTTCGACAGCGAGCGCTACGACCTTTCGGCTGTCGGCCGCGTCAAGATGAACATGCGGCTCGATCTGACCGCCGAAGACACCATGCGCGTGCTGCGCAAGGAGGACATCGTCGCGGTGATCCGCACGCTGCTCGACCTGCGCGACGGCAAGGGCGAGATCGACGATATCGATCATCTCGGCAACCGGCGCGTCCGCTCGGTCGGCGAGCTGATGGAGAACCAGTACCGCATCGGCCTGCTGCGCATGGAACGCGCCATCAAGGAGCGCATGTCGTCGGTCGATATCGACACGGTGATGCCGCAGGATCTGATCAACGCCAAGCCGGCGGCTGCCGCCGTGCGCGAGTTCTTCGGCTCCTCGCAGCTCTCGCAGTTCATGGACCAGACCAACCCGCTGTCCGAGATCACGCACAAGCGTCGTCTCTCGGCGCTTGGCCCGGGCGGTCTGACCCGCGAGCGCGCCGGCTTCGAAGTGCGCGACGTGCACCCGACGCATTACGGCCGCATCTGCCCGATCGAGACGCCGGAAGGGCCGAATATCGGTCTGATCAATTCGCTCGCGACCTTCGCGCGCGTCAACAAGTACGGCTTCGTCGAGACGCCGTACCGCAAGGTGAAGGACGGCCGCGTCACCGACGACGTGCAGTACCTCTCGGCGATGGAGGAGGGCCGCTACACCGTTGCCCAGGCCAATTCGGCGATCGATGCGAAGGGGCGTTTCACCGAAGACCTCATCGTGGTGCGCCATGCCGGCGACGTGCAGATGATTCCGCCCGACAAGGTGGATTTCATGGACGTTTCGCCCAAGCAGCTTGTTTCGGTCGCTGCGGCGCTGATCCCGTTCCTCGAGAACGACGACGCCAACCGCGCGCTGATGGGCTCGAACATGCAGCGCCAGGCGGTGCCGCTGGTTCGTGCCGAGTCGCCGTTCGTCGGCACCGGCATGGAGGGCGTGGTCGCACGTGACTCCGGCGCCGCGATCGCCGCGCGCCGCACCGGCGTGGTCGATCAGGTCGACGCCACCCGTATCGTCATCCGCGCGACGGAGGAAAACGATCCGTCGAAGTCGGGCGTCGACATCTATCGGCTGATGAAGTTCCAGCGCTCGAACCAGAACACCTGCATCAACCAGCGTCCGCTGGTGAAGGTGGGCGATCAGGTCAAGAAGGGCGACATCATCGCCGACGGTCCCTCGACCGAACTCGGCGAGCTTGCGCTCGGCCGAAACGTGCTCGTCGCGTTCATGCCGTGGAATGGCTACAACTTCGAGGACTCGATCCTGCTCTCCGAGCGGATCGTGAAAGACGACGTGTTCACGTCCATCCACATCGAGGAATTCGAGGTGATGGCGCGCGACACCAAGCTCGGCCCTGAGGAAATCACGCGCGACATTCCGAACGTCTCGGAAGAGGCGCTGAAAAACCTCGACGAGGCGGGCATCGTCTATATCGGCGCCGAGGTGCGCGCAGGCGACATCCTGTGCGGCAAGATTACGCCGAAGGGCGAGAGCCCGATGACGCCGGAGGAAAAGCTCCTTCGCGCCATCTTCGGCGAGAAGGCATCCGACGTGCGCGACACTTCGCTGCGCGTGCCGCCGGGCGTGCAGGGCACGGTCGTCGAGGTGCGCGTGTTCAACCGTCACGGCGTCGACAAGGACGAGCGCGCGCTCGCCATCGAGCGTGAAGAAATCGAGCGCCTCGCCAAGGACCGCGACGACGAACAGGCGATCCTCGATCGCAACGTCTACGGCCGCCTCGGCGAGCTCCTGGAGAACCGGCAAGGCATCGCCGGGCCCAAGGGCTTCAAGAAGGACTCAAAGATCACCCGCGCGATTCTCGACGAGCATCCGCGTTCGCAATGGTGGCTGTTCGCTTCGCCCAACGACAAGCTGATGGCGGAGATCGAGGCCATTCGCAAACAGTACGACGAGTCGAAGAAGCGGCTGGAGCAGCGCTTCCTCGACAAGGTCGAGAAGCTGCAGCGCGGCGACGAGTTGCCGCCCGGCGTGATGAAGATGGTCAAGGTCTTCGTCGCGGTGAAGCGCAAGATCCAGCCCGGCGACAAGATGGCCGGCCGCCACGGCAACAAGGGCGTGGTGTCGAAGATCGTGCCGCTCGAAGACATGCCGTTCCTCGAAGACGGAACGCAGGTCGACATCGTGCTCAATCCGCTCGGCGTGCCGAGCCGGATGAACGTCGGCCAGATTCTGGAGACCCATCTGGGCTGGGCCTGCGCCGGCCTCGGTCTCAAGATCGGCCAGACGGTCGACCTCTACAACAGCAAGAAGGATATCAAGCCGCTCAAGGAGCTGCTGAAGAAGATCTACGGCGAGGAAGAGACCATCAAGTCGCTCGGCGAAAAAGAGCTGGTCGAGCTTGGCGGCAACCTGCGCCACGGCGTTCCGATCGCGACGCCGGTGTTCGACGGCGCCAAGGAAGCCGACATCGAGCATATGCTTGATCTCGCCGGTCTCGACCATTCCGGCCAGGTCAGCGTGTTCGACGGCCGCACCGGCGAGGTGTTCGACCGCAAGGTCACGGTCGGCTACATCTACATGCTCAAGCTGCACCATCTCGTCGACGACAAGATCCACGCGCGCTCGATCGGGCCTTACAGTCTCGTCACCCAGCAGCCGCTGGGCGGCAAGGCGCAGTTCGGCGGCCAGCGTTTCGGCGAAATGGAGGTGTGGGCGCTCGAAGCCTACGGCGCGGCATACACCTTGCAGGAAATGCTGACGGTGAAGTCGGACGACGTCGCCGGCCGCACCAAGGTGTACGAGGCGATCGTGCGCGGCGACGACACGTTCGAGGCCGGTATTCCGGAATCGTTCAACGTGCTGGTCAAGGAAATGCGCTCGCTCGGCCTCAACGTCGACCTGCACAATTCCAAGCAGCAGCGCGGCGGTGACGGCATGTCCGAGGCGGCCGAGTAGCCGCCTCATGGCCGGGCATCAGGCGTGATCCCGGCCATTCACGGTCAGAGCAATTAGTACGACAGCGGCCGACATGGTCGGCAAGCGGAGAAGACAATGAACCAAGAACTTATGAATCTCTTCAGCCCGCAGGTCCCGGCGCAGGTCTTCGACCAA
Source organism: uncultured Alphaproteobacteria bacterium (assembly GCA_963730645.1). GTDB lineage: Bacteria > Pseudomonadota > Alphaproteobacteria > Rhizobiales > Xanthobacteraceae > BOG-931. Next base: position 127,916 of record CAVSSN010000005.1, read on the forward strand.
ATCCGGATTTCGATCGCGAGCCCGGAGAAGATTCTGTCGTGGTCCTACGGCGAGATCAAAAAGCCGGAGACGATCAACTACCGCACCTTCAAGCCCGAGCGTGACGGGCTGTTCTGTGCGCGCATCTTCGGCCCGATCAAGGACTACGAGTGCTTGTGCGGCAAGTACAAGCGCATGAAGTACAAGGGCATCATCTGCGAGAAGTGCTCGGTCGAAGTCACGCTCAGCCGCGTGCGGCGCGAGCGCATGGGCCACATCGAGCTCGCGGCGCCGGTTGCGCACATCTGGTTCCTGAAGTCGCTGCCGAGCCGCATCGGTTTGCTGCTCGACATGACGCTCAAGGACCTCGAGCGCATCCTCTATTTCGAATACTACGTCGTGCTTGAGCCGGGCCTCACCCCGCTCGAGGACCGTCAGCTCCTGTCCGAGGACGATTTCCTCAAGGCGCAGGACACCTACGGCGCCGACAGCTTCACCGCCATGATCGGCGCCGAAGCCATCCGCGAGATGCTCAAGGCGCTCGATCTCGAGAAGATGGCCGCCGATCTGCGCGTCGAGATCGCGGAATCGACGTCCGAACTCAAGCCGAAGAAGCTCGCCAAGCGGCTCAAGACCATCGAGGCGTTCGTGCAGTCCGGCAACAAGCCGGAATGGATGATCCTGACGCAGGTGCCGGTGATCCCGCCCGATCTGCGGCCGCTGGTGCCGCTCGACGGCGGACGCTTCGCCACGTCCGATCTCAACGATCTCTACCGCCGCGTCATCAACCGCAACAACCGCCTGAAGCGGCTGATCGAGCTGCGCGCGCCCGACATCATCATCCGCAACGAGAAGCGGATGCTGCAGGAGGCGGTCGACGCGCTGTTCGACAACGGCCGCCGCGGCCGCGTCATCACCGGCGCCAACAAGCGGCCGCTGAAGTCGCTCGCCGACATGCTCAAGGGCAAGCAGGGCCGGTTCCGCCAGAACCTGCTCGGCAAGCGCGTCGACTATTCCGGCCGTTCGGTCATCGTGGTCGGACCCGAGCTGAAACTGCACCAGTGCGGGTTGCCGAAGAAGATGGCGCTCGAACTGTTCAAGCCGTTCATCTATTCGCGGCTCGACGCCAAGGGTCTGTCGACGACGGTGAAGCAGGCCAAGAAGCTGGTCGAGAAAGAAAAGCCTGAGGTCTGGGATATCCTCGACGAGGTCATCCGCGAACATCCGGTGCTGCTCAACCGCGCGCCGACGCTGCATCGCCTCGGCATTCAGGCGTTCGAACCGGTGCTGATCGAAGGCAAGGCGATCCAGCTTCATCCGCTGGTTTGCGCCGCCTTCAACGCCGACTTCGACGGCGACCAGATGGCCGTGCACATTCCGCTGTCGCTCGAAGCGCAGCTCGAAGCGCGCGTGCTGATGATGAGCACGAACAACATTCTGCATCCCGCGAACGGCTCGCCCATCATCGTGCCGTCGCAGGATATCGTGCTCGGCCTCTACTACCTCTCGATCATGCGCGACGAGCCCGCCGACAAGAAGCTCAAGGGCTTCGGCGACATGGCCGAGATCGAGCACGCGCTGCAGGACAAGGTCGTCGGCCTGCACAGCAAGATCAGGTACCGCTGGGAAGGCCTCGACGCCGACGGCAAGATGGGCACGAAGTGGTACGACACCACGCCGGGCCGCGTCATTCTCGGCCAGGTCCTGCCGCAAAGCACCAAGGTTCCCTTCGACGTCGTCAACAAGCTGATGACGAAGCGGGAAATCTCCGGGATGATCGACGCCGTGTATCGCCACTGCGGTCAGAAGGACACCGTGATCTTCTGCGACCGCATCATGGCGCTCGGTTTCCATCACGCGTTCAAGGCCGGTATCTCGTTCGGCAAGGACGACATGGTGGTGCCGCACTCCAAGTGGGCGATCGTCGACAAGACGCGCGAGCTCGCCAAGGAGTTCGAGCAGCAATACAACGACGGCCTGATCACCCACGGCGAGAAGTACAACAAGGTGGTCGATGCCTGGTCGAAGTGCACCGACCAGATCGCCGAGGAGATGATGAAGGAAATCTCGGCGATGCGACCGCCGACCGAGAAAGGCGGCGAAGCGCAGGTCAATTCGATCTACATGATGGCGCATTCCGGCGCGCGCGGTTCGCCCGCGCAGATGAAGCAGCTCGCCGGCATGCGCGGCCTGATGGCCAAGCCCTCGGGCGAGATCATCGAGAGCCCGATCATCTCCAACTTCAAGGAAGGCCTCTCGGTGCTCGAGTACTTCAACTCGACGCACGGCGCCCGCAAGGGTCTCGCTGACACGGCGCTGAAAACGGCGAACTCCGGCTACCTCACGCGCCGGCTGGTCGACGTGGCGCAGGACTGCATCATCACGACCGAGGATTGCGGCACCAAGGCGGGCATCAAGGTGCGCGCCATCATCGATGCCGGGACGGTCGTGGCTTCGCTGGCGACCCGCATCCTTGGCCGCACCACGGCGGAGGACGTGCGCGATCCGACCAACCACAACAAGATCGTGATCAAGAACGCCACGCTGCTCGGCGAGCCGGAGGTTGAGCTCATCGTCAACTCCGGTGTGCAGGAGATCCGCATCCGTTCGGTGCTCACCTGCGAGGCCGCCAATGGCTGCTGCGGAGCCTGCTACGGACGCGATCTCGCTCGCGGCACGCCCGTGAACATGGGCGAAGCGGTGGGTGTCATCGCCGCGCAGTCGATCGGCGAGCCGGGTACGCAGCTCACGATGCGGACGTTCCACATCGGCGGCGCTGCGCAAATCTCGGAGCAGTCGTTCATCGAGTCGAACTTCGAGGGCGCGATCAAGATCAAGAACAAGAACGTGGTGCGCAATTCCGACGGCGACCTCATCGCGATGAGCCGCAATCTCATCGTGGCGGTGGTCGATCCGGACGGCACCGAACGCGCCGTGCACCGCATCCAGTATGGCGCACGGCTGAAGGTCGACGACGGCGACCACATCAAGCGCGGCCAGCGCATCGCCGAATGGGACCCCTACACCAGGCCGATCCTCACCGAGGTCGAGGGCGCGGTCGGCTACGAGGATCTCGTTGATGGTCTGTCGCTGTCGGAACAGGTCGACGAGTCAACCGGCATCGCCAAGCGCGTGGTGATCGACTGGCGCACCGGTTCGGCCCGCGGCCAGCAGGATCTGCGGCCCGCGATGGTGCTCAAGGGCAAGGACGGCAAGATTCTCAAGCTCGCCCGCGGCGGCGATGCACGCTATCTGCTTGCCGTCGACGCCATCATCTCGGTCGATCCGGGCGGCCATGTGAAGGCGGGCGACGTCATTGCCCGCATTCCGACCGAGAGCGCCAAGACCCGCGACATCACCGGCGGCTTGCCGCGGGTGGCGGAGCTGTTCGAGGCGCGCCGTCCGAAGGAATCCGCGGTCATCGCGGAAATCTCCGGCACCGTGCGGTTCGGCCGCGACTACAAGAACAAGCGGCGGATTGCCATCGAGCCGAGCAACAAGGACGAGGAGGCGAGGGAGTACCTGATCCCGAAAGGCAAGCACATCCATCTGCAGGATGGCGACCTGATCGAGAAGGGCGACTACATCGTCGAGGGCAACCCGGCGCCGCACGACATCCTGGCGATCAAGGGCGTCGAGGAACTCGCCGGCTATCTCGTCAACGAAATCCAGGACGTCTATCGGCTGCAGGGCGTGGCGATCAACGACAAGCACATCGAAGTGATCGTGCGCCAGATGCTGCAGAAGGTCGAGATCGACGACACCGGCGAGACCGAGCTGATCCACGGCGACCAGATCGACAAGGTCGAACTCGACGAAGCCAACGCCAAGGCCGCGGAAGAGGGCAAGAAGCTGGCGACCGGACACCCGGTGCTGCTTGGCATCACCAAGGCATCGCTGCAGACGCGTTCGTTCATCTCGGCGGCGTCGTTCCAGGAGACGACACGCGTGCTGACCGAAGCTTCGGTCAACGGCAAGGTCGATACGCTCGACGGCCTCAAGGAGAACGTCATCGTCGGCCGCCTGATCCCGGCGGGAACAGGCGCGATGATGAACCGGCTGCGCGAGGTCGCCACCATGCGCGACAAGCTCATTCTCGCCGAGCGCGAGAAGGAAGCGGCCGCCAAGGCCGCGGCGGCAGCGGCGCCCGAGCCGGCCGCATTGCCGGCGGCGGAGTAACCCTCTGTCGTTTGACACAAGGCATCAGGGCCGCCCTTGGGGCGGCCCTTTTCTTTTGCGCGGCGGCCCGATTAGCTTGTGACGATGGCTATGGAAATCAAATTGCTCAGCGGCGGCGCCATGAAGCTTTTCATGGAGCAGGTGACGCCGCAGTTCGAGCGCGCCAGTGGCCACAAGGTGACGCTGCAGTTTGCGCCGACCCTGACCCAGAAAAAGCTGATCGAGGACGGCGAGGCATTCGACCTTGTGCTGCTGCCGCGCGAGGTGATCGATGACCTGGCGCGAAACGGCAGGATCGCAGGCAGCGCCATCGACGTGACACGTTCAGCCGTGGGCGTCGCGATCCGCGCGGGCGCACCGAAGCCGGATATCGCGACCGCCGACGCCTTCAGGCGCGCGCTGCAGGACGCCAAGACGATTTCGTATAGCGACGGCCCGAGCGGCGTCTACATCGCGAGCCTGCTCCAGCGCCTGGGCCTCGCCGACGAGATGAAAGCCAAGACCCGCCTCGCCCAAGGCCGCCCGGTGGCCGACCTCGTCGCCAAGGGCGAGGCCGAGATCGGCATGCAGCAGATCACCGAAATCCTGCCGGTGAAGGGCGCAGAGTTGCTCGGTCCGCTGCCGGACGAACTGCAAAACATCATCGTCTATGCGGCAGGCATCGGCGCCGCTGCCAAGCAGGCCGATGGGGCCCGGGCGTTCGTCAAGTTCCTGGCCACGCCGGACGTTGTGCGGGTGATCAAAGCATGGGCATGGAGCCGGGCTGACGGCATCGGCTGGAAGCCCTCGGCGGCCGGATTTCGCATCCGCCCGCAGCCGCAGATGTGCTTGCGCCATCGCACTTTCGTGCCCATATCGGCTTGACTTGAAGCGGTTGCGCCGATACATACCGCGAACTTTACGGCAGGCGGTGAGCTTCGCCCGTCGGAACGGCCTGCCCGGGTCCCCGTTAAGTCATTGAAAGTAAATTGCTTTCTTGGCTCGTCGGAAACGGCGCCAACGCCTCGACGAATGAAGCTCAAACGCTGTCACTGACTCGAACAAAGTCAGACGACCAGGGCATGACCGCGGTGCTCGCGCATCGTGGTCCTCTGCGAAGGCCAAGCGCCCTCCGCGACGGAAGCGGAATGGCGCGCATTCGCGTTGCGCGAGGGGATTTGCTTTTCGCGCGGCAAAACGAGGCCCGCGCCTCGAACGGGAGTTAAGGCGAGCGATGCCGACGATCAATCAGCTCATTCGCAAGCCGCGCGTCGCGCAGCATGCGAAGAAGAAGGTGCCGGCGCTGCAGCAGAGCCCGCAGAAGCGCGGCGTCTGCACGCGCGTCTACACCACGACGCCGAAGAAGCCGAACTCGGCGCTGCGCAAGGTCGCCAAGGTGCGCCTCACCAACGGCTTCGAGGTGATCGGCTACATCCCGGGCGAAGGCCATAACCTGCAGGAACATTCGGTGGTGATGATCCGCGGCGGCCGCGTCAAGGACTTGCCCGGCGTGCGCTACCACATCCTGCGCGGCGTGCTCGACACGCAAGGTGTGAAGAACCGCAAGCAGCGCCGTTCGAAGTACGGCGCGAAGCGTCCGAAGTGATTGGAGCCTGACCGATGTCCCGCCGCCACAGTGCCGAGAAACGCGAGATTCAGCCGGATCCGAAGTTCGGCAATATCATCGTCACCAAGTTCATGAATTCGATCATGCACGCCGGCAAGAAGTCCGTCGCCGAGCAGATCGTCTACGGCGCGCTCGACCAGATCGAGGGCAAGACCAAGCAGAGCCCGATCGGCGTATTCCAGCAGGCACTCGATAACGTCATGCCGTCGATCGAAGTGCGCTCGCGCCGCGTCGGCGGCGCCACCTATCAGGTGCCGGTCGAGGTGCGCACCACGCGGCGCCAGGCGCTCGGTATCCGCTGGCTGATCTCGGCCGCGCGCGACCGCAACGAGAAGACGATGACCGAGCGGCTTTCAGGCGAGTTGCTCGATGCATCCAATAACAGGGGGAATGCCGTGAAGAAGCGCGAAGACGTGCACCGGATGGCGGAAGCCAACCGCGCGTTCTCGCACTATCGCTGGTAACGCCGGCGACAGCGAAGGAACCCCATGCCCCGCATTCATCCCATCGAAGACTATCGCAACTTCGGCATCATGGCCCACATCGATGCCGGGAAGACGACGACGACTGAGCGGATTCTCTATTACACCGGCAAGAGCCACAAGATCGGCGAGGTGCATGACGGCGCCGCGACGATGGACTGGATGGAGCAGGAGCAGGAGCGCGGCATCACGATCACGTCCGCCGCGACCACCGCGATCTGGAACGACAAGCGCCTCAACATCATCGACACGCCCGGCCACGTCGACTTCACCATCGAGGTCGAGCGCTCGCTGCGCGTGCTGGACGGCGCGGTATGCGTGCTCGATTCCAACCAGGGCGTCGAGCCGCAGACCGAGACGGTGTGGCGGCAAGGCGACAAGTACAAGGTCCCGCGCATCGTCTTCGCCAACAAGATGGACAAGATCGGCGCGGATTTCTTCCAGTGCCTCAAGGATATTGTCGACCGCCTCGGCGCCAAGCCGGTGGCGATCCAGCTTCCGATCGGCGCCGAAAGCAATTTCAAGGGCCTCATCGATCTCGTGCGCATGGTCGGCGTGGTCTGGGACGAGGAGACGCTCGGCGCGAAATATCACGACATCGAAATTCCGGCCGATATGCTCGATCAGGCCAAGGAATATCGCGAGAAGCTGGTCGAGGCCGCGTGCGAGCTCGATGACGACGCCACCACCGCCTATCTCGAAGGCAAAGAGCCGGACGAGGCGACGCTCAAGCGCCTGATCCGCAAGGCCGTCATCACCGGCGCGTTCTTTCCGGTGCTGTGCGGCTCCGCCTTCAAGAACAAGGGCGTGCAGCCGCTGCTCGACGCCGTCGTCGATTACCTGCCGTCGCCGCTCGACGTGCCGCCGATCAAGGGCATCGATTCCAAGGGCAACGAGGTCGTGCGTCTGCCGTCCGACACCGAGCCGATGGCGTTGCTTGCCTTCAAGATCATGGACGACCCGTTCGTCGGCACCATCACGTTCTGCCGCATCTATTCCGGCAAGCTCGAGGCCAGCTCCGGCGTCTACAATTCGACCAAGGACCGCCGTGAGCGCGTCGGCCGCATGCTGCTGATGCATGCGAACAACCGCGAGGACATCAAGGAAGCATTCGCCGGCGACATCGTGGCGCTCGCGGGCCTCAAGGAAGTGCGCACCGGCGACACGCTGTGCGACCCGCAGAAGCAGGTGATCCTGGAAAAGATGGAATTCCCCGATCCGGTCATCGAGATCGCGATCGAGCCGAAGTCGAAGGCCGACCAGGAGAAGCTCGGCGTCGCGCTCGCCAAGCTCGTGGCCGAGGATCCGTCGTTCCGCGTCCACACCGATCAGGAATCCGGCCAGACCATCATCAAGGGCATGGGCGAGCTGCACCTCGACATCAAGGTCGACATCCTGCGGCGAACCTACAAGGTCGACGCCAATATCGGCGCGCCGCAGGTCGCCTATCGCGAACGCATCACCAAGCCCGCGACCGTCGACTACACGCACAAGAAGCAGACCGGCGGCCACGGCCAGTTCGCGCGCGTCAAGATCGTCGCCGAGCCCGGTGCGCCCAGCTCCGGCTTCGTGTTCGAGAACGAGATCGTCGGCGGATCGGTGCCGAAGGAGTTCATCCCGGCCGTCGAGAAGGGCCTCGAAGGCTTGCTGGGCTCCGGCGTCGTCGCCGGCTTCCCGGTGGTCGACCTCAAGGTCAGCCTGATCGACGGCGCCTCGCATGACGTCGATTCATCGGCGATGGCATTCGAGATTTGCGCGCGCACCGCGTTGCGCGAAGCGCTGCAGAAGGGCGGCCCTGTGCTGCTCGAGCCGATCATGAAGGTCGAGGTGGTGACGCCGGAAGACTATACCGGCTCGGTCATCGGCGACCTCAACTCGCGCCGCGGCCACATCCAGGGCCAGGACATGCGCGGCAACGCCAACGTCGTCACCGCGATGGTGCCGCTCGCCAACATGTTCTCCTACGTCAACAACCTGCGCTCGATGAGCCAGGGGCGAGCCACATTCACGATGCAGTTCGATCACTACGAGCAAGTCCCGCAGAACGTCGCACAAGAGGTTCAGGCCAAGTACGCCTGACAACGTACGCCTGACGATCACTTCCTTAGGGTCAAAGAGCCGGAACGGAGAGCCCCATGGCCAAAGAGAAATTCCTTCGCAACAAGCCGCATTGCAATATCGGCACGATCGGGCACGTCGATCACGGCAAGACGTCGTTGACGGCGGCCATCACCAAGGTCCTGGCCGAGACCGGTCAGGCGACCTATACGGCCTATGACCAGATCGACAAGGCGCCGGAGGAGAAGGCGCGCGGCATCACGATTGCGACCGCGCACGTCGAATACCAGACCAACAAGCGCCACTACGCGCACGTCGATTGCCCGGGCCACGCCGACTACGTCAAGAACATGATCACGGGCGCCGCGCAGATGGACGGCGCGATCCTGGTCGTGTCCGCCGCCGACGGCCCGATGCCGCAGACCCGCGAGCACATCCTGCTGGCGCGCCAGGTCGGCGTGCCGGCGCTCGTCGTCTACCTCAACAAGGTCGACATGGTCGACGATCCGGAGTTGCTTGAGCTGGTCGAGCTCGAAGTCCGCGAGTTGCTCTCCAAGTACAATTTCCCCGGCGACAAGATTCCGGTGATCAAGGGCTCGGCGCTGATGGCGCTCGAGGACAAGGATCCGAAGCTCGGCAAGGAATCCATCCACGAGCTGATGAAGGCGGTCGACGAATACATCCCGCAGCCGGAGCGTCCGAAGGATCAGCCGTTCCTGATGCCGGTCGAAGACGTGTTCTCGATCTCCGGCCGCGGCACGGTGTGCACCGGCCGTATCGAGCGCGGCGTCATCAAGGTCGGCGAGGAAGTCGAGATCGTCGGCATCAAGCCGACGGTGAAGACGGTCGTCACCGGCGTCGAGATGTTCCGCAAGCTGCTCGATGCAGGCGAGGCCGGCGACAACGTCGGTTGCCTGCTTCGCGGCACCAAGCGTGAAGAGGTCGAGCGCGGCCAGGTGCTGTGCAAGCCCGGCTCGGTCAAGCCGCACACCAAGTTCAAGGCCGAGGCCTACATCCTCACCAAGGAGGAGGGCGGACGCCACACGCCGTTCTTCACCAATTACCGGCCGCAATTCTACTTCCGCACCACCGACGTGACCGGCGTGGTGACGTTGCCGGAAGGCACCGAGATGGTGATGCCGGGCGACAACATTGCCATGGAAGTGACGCTGATCGTGCCGATCGCCATGGAAGAGAAGCTGCGCTTCGCCATCCGCGAAGGCGGCCGCACCGTCGGCGCCGGAGTGGTGGCGAGCATCATCGAGTAGGGAAGTGCAATGGGCCGCGGTTCGCCGCGGCCTTTGCGTTGGAGCAACAGGCAATGAACGGCCAGAACATCCGGATCCGGCTCAAGGCGTTCGATCACCGCATCCTCGATGCGTCGACGCGCGAAATCGTCAATACGGCGAAGCGCACCGGCGCGCAGGTGCGCGGTCCGATCCCGCTGCCGACCAGGATCGAGAAGTTCACGGTCAACCGTTCGCCGCACATCGACAAGAAGAGCCGCGAGCAGTTCGAGATGCGCACCCACAAGCGCCTGCTCGACATCGTCGACCCGACGCCGCAGACGGTCGACGCGCTCATGAAGCTCGATCTCGCCGCCGGCGTCGACGTCGAGATCAAGCTCTAGGGCTCGGGACGAGAGGGGAATGACAATGCGTTCCGGCGTTCTCGCACAAAAGGTCGGGATGACTCGGGTCTTCACCGAGGGCGGCGAGCACGTGCCGGTCACGGTGCTGCGCCTCGGCAATTGCCAGGTCATCGGCCACCGCACCAAGGACAAGAACGGCTACGTCGCGCTCCAGCTCGGCTCCGGCACCCGCAAGGTGCAGCGCACCACCAAGGCCGACCGCGGCCACTTCGCGGTCGCCAAGGTCGAGCCCAAGCGCAAGCTCGCCGAATTCCGCGTCGAGGAGGACGGCCTGATCCCGGTCGGCGCCGAGATCACGGCGGATCATTTCGTCATCGGCCAGTTCGTCGACGTCACCGGCATCTCGACCGGCAAAGGTTTTGCCGGCGGCATGAAACGCTGGAATTTCTCCGGTCTGCGCGCCACCCACGGCGTCTCCATCTCGCACCGCTCGATCGGTTCGACCGGCGGCCGCCAGGACCCCGGCAAGACCTTCAAGAACAAGAAGATGCCCGGCCACATGGGCGTCGACCGGGTAACGACACTCAATCTCAAAGTGATTCAGACCGACGTCGCGCGCGGCCTCATCCTGGTCGAGGGCGCGGTGCCCGGAACCAAAGGCGGCTGGATCACGGTGCGCGACGCGGTGAAGAAGAAGCTGCCCGAGGGCGTGCCGCATCCCGGCAAGTTCAAGCTCGCCGACGGTGGCCGCGGTGCCGGCAGAACCGGCCGCTGCCGAGCAGACGGAGGGCGCGTGACATGGATTTGAAAGTCACGACGCTCGAAGGCAAAGAGGCGGGCTCGGTCACGCTGTCCGACGCCATTTTCGGCCTCGAGCCGCGCACCGACCTGATCCATCGCTGTGTCATCTGGCAGCTCGCCAAGCGCCGGGCCGGCACGCACGCGGTGAAGAATCGCGCCGACATCCACCGCACCGGCAAGAAGCTCTACAAGCAGAAGGGCACCGGCTCGGCGCGTCACGGCTCGGCGCGCGTCAACCTGTTCCGCGGCGGCGGACGCTCGTTCGGTCCGCACACCCGCGACCATGCCGTGGGCTTGCCGAAGAAGGTGCGCGCGCTTGCGCTGCGGCACGCGCTGTCGGCCAAGGCCAAGGACGGCGGCATCGTCGTCATCGACGAGCTCAAGCTGAAGGACGCCAAGACCAAGGCGCTGCGTGGACATTTCGAGAAGCTTGGCTTCGCCAATGCGCTCATCATCGATGGCGCCGAGCTTGAGGCCAACGTCCGCACCGCGGTACGCAACATCCCCAATGTTGACGTGCTGCCGGTCGCCGGCATCAACGTCTACGACATCCTGCGGCGGCAAAAGCTGGTGCTGACCAAGGCCGCGATCGATGCGCTGGAGGCGCGGTTCAAATGAGCACCACCGATCCGCGTCATTACGACGTGCTCATCGCCCCGGTCATCACCGAAAAGGCGACGATGGCGTCCGAGCACGGCAAGGTCGTGTTCAAGGTCGCGCGCGACGCGACCAAGCCGCAGATCAAGGAAGCGGTCGAGAAGCTGTTCGACGTCAAGGTCAAGAGCGTCAACACGCTGATCCGCTACGGCAAGTGGAAGGCCTTCAAGGGCCGCTTCGGCCAGCAATCCGATACCAAGCGCGCGATCGTGACGCTCGAAGAGGGTCACACCATCGACGTGACCACGGGTCTGTAGGGGAAAGGCGCCATGGCACTCAAAAACTACAATCCGGTCACGCCAGGCCAGCGCCAGCTCGTCCTCGTCGATCGCTCGGGCCTGCATCGCGGCGATCCGGTCAAGGCGCTGACCGAAGGCAAGCACTCGACCGGCGGCCGCAACAACGGCGGCAGCATCACCTCGCGCTATCGCGGCGGCGGCCACAAGAAGGCCTACCGCGTGATCGACTTCAAGCGCCGCAAGTTCGACGCACCGGCCAAGGTCGAGCGGCTTGAATACGATCCGAACCGCACCGCCTTCATCGCGCTGGTCAAATACGAGGACGGCGAGCTTGCCTACATCCTCGCGCCGCAACGGCTGTCGCCGGGCGACGCCGTGGTCGCCGGCGAGCATGTCGACGTCAAGCCCGGCAACGCCATGCCGATCGCCAACATTCCGGTCGGCACCATCGTGCACAATATCGAGCTGAAGATCGGCAAGGGCGGCCAGATCGCGCGCTCGGCCGGTACCTACGCCCAGATCGTCGGCCGCGACGGTGAATACGTCATCCTGCGGCTCAATTCGGGCGAACAGCGGTTGGTGCACGGGCGCTGCATGGGGACCATCGGCGCGGTGTCGAACCCCGACAACATGAACATCTCGATCGGCAAGGCCGGGCGCACGCGCTGGATGGGCCGCCGCGGCCATGTCCGCGGCGAGACCATGAACCCGGTCGACCATCCGCTCGGCGGGCGCACGCGCGGCGGCCGTCACCCGGTGACGCCGTGGGGCAAGCCGACCAGGGGCAAGAAGACCCGCAAGAACAAGTCCACCTCGAAGTTCATCATGGCAAGCCGCCATGCGCGGAAGAAGAAGGGTTAGGAACGACCATGGTACGTTCTGTTTGGAAGGGTCCGTTCGTCGACGGCTATCTGCTCAAGAAGGCCGAGGCCTCGCGCTCGTCGGGTCGGCACGAGATGATCCGCATCTGGAGCCGGCGCTCGACCATCCTGCCGCAGTTCGTCGGGCTGATCTTCGGCGTCTACAACGGGCAAAAGCACATCCCGGTGATGGTCACCGAGGAAATGGTCGGCCACAAGTTCGGCGAGTTCTCCCCGACGCGTTCGTTCTACGGCCATTCGTCGGATCGCAAGGCCAAGCGCGCGTCGGGACCGGCCGCTCCGGCGGCTGCACCGCGCCCGCCGCAGCCAGCCACAACGTCGTGAGGCGGGAGTCATGAGCAAGAAGCCGCGCGAGCGCGTGCTGTCCGACAACGAGGCCAAGGCGGTGGCCCGCATGCTGCGGGTGTCGCCGCAGAAGCTGAACCTCGTCGCGCAGCTCATCCGCGGCAAGAAGGTCGCGTCGGCGCTCGCCGATCTCGAATTCTCGCGCAAGCGCATCGCCAAGGAGGTGCGCAAGTGCCTCGAATCCGCGGTCGCCAACGCCGAAAACAATCACGACCTCGACGTCGACGATCTCGTCGTCGCGGAAGCGCATGTCGGCAAGGCTCTGGTGATCAAGCGCCATGCCGCGCGCGGCCGTGGCCGCTCCGGAGCAATCATGAAGCCGTTCTCGCATCTCACCATCATCGTGCGTGAGGTCGAGGCGCAGGCACAGGCGAGTTAGGAAAGAACATGGGTCAGAAGGTCAATCCGGTCGGGCTTCGCCTCGGTATCAACCGTACCTGGGACTCGCGCTGGTATGCCGGCAAGTCGACCTACGGCACGCTGCTGCACGAGGACATGAAGATCCGCAAGGCGCTGATGGAACTGCTCAAGCAGGCCGCGGTCTCCAAGATCGTGATCGAGCGCCCGCACAAGAAGTGCCGCGTCACCATCCAGTCGGCGCGGCCGGGCGTGGTCATCGGCAAGAAGGGCGCCGACATCGAGAAGCTGCGCAAGAAGGTCGCCGAACTCACCGACAGCGACGTCGTCATCAACATCGTCGAAATCCGGAAGCCCGAGCTCGACGCCCAGCTTGTCGCCGAATCGATCGCGCAGCAGCTCGAGCGCCGCGTCGCGTTCCGCCGCGCCATGAAGCGCGCCGTGCAGTCGGCGATGCGGCTCGGCGCCGAAGGCATCCGCATCAACTGCTCCGGCCGGCTCGGCGGCGCCGAGATCGCGCGCATGGAATGGTATCGCGAGGGCCGCGTGCCGCTGCATACGCTGCGCGCCGACGTCGATTACGGCGTCGCCACCGCGTTCACCACCTACGGCACCTGCGGCGTCAAGGTCTGGATCTTCAAGGGCGAGATCATGGAGCACGACCCGATGGCGCAGGACAAGAAGATGGCCGAGGGCGAGGCCGGCCGGCCGCGCCGCGACGCGGCTTGAATCGGCGCGAAACAGGGTAGCGAAAGAGCTTAGTCATGCTGCAACCGATGCGAACCAAATTCCGCAAGGCGCACAAGGGCCGCATCCACGGCCTCGCGACCAGCGCGGCCAACCTCGCGTTCGGGCAGTTCGGCCTCAAGGCGATGGAGCCCGAGCGGGTCACCGCGCGCCAGATCGAAGCCGCGCGTCGCGCGTTGACGCGCCACATGAAGCGTTCCGGCCAGGTCTGGATCCGGCTTTTCCCGGATGTGCCGGTGTCGAAGAAGCCGCTCGAAGTGCGCATGGGCTCGGGCAAGGGCACGCCGGAACTCTGGGTGGCGCGCGTCAAGCCGGGCCGCATCCTGTTCGAGATCGACGGCGTGACGCTGCAGATCGCCAAAGAGGCGCTCGCGCTCGCCGCCGCCAAGCTGCCGATCAAGACGCGTTTCGTCGAACGCATTCATGATTAAGACCTGCACGATTAGGAACGGGTAGCGCCATGAAATCCGCCGACGCGAGAGCCATGACGGTCGACCAGATCGACGACGAGGTGCTCAAGCTCAAGAAGGAACAGTTCAACCTGCGCTTCCAGCGCGCCACGGGTCAGCTCGAGAACACGGCGCGGGTGCGCGAAGTACGGCGCGATATCGCGCGGCTCAAGACCATCGGACGGCAGAAGCACGCTGCCGCGCCGAAGAAGTAAGAGGATCGATATGCCGAAGCGTACGCTCTCAGGCGTTGTCGTCAGCGACAAGCAGAACAAGACGATCGTGGTGCGCGTCGAGCGGCGCTTCACCCATCCGGTATTCAAGAAAACGATCCGGCGTTCGAAGAAGTATTACGCGCACGACGACAAGAACGAATTCAAGGTCGGCGATCTGGTGTGGATCGAGGAGCACGCCCCGATATCCAAGCTCAAGCGCTGGGCCGTGGTGCGCGGCGAGAAGAAACAGGCATCATAACTCGTGGCGCCGGCATCGCAGGCCGTGCGCCGTAAGGGAAGTTGAAGAGGCAGCATCATGATCCAGATGCAGACCAATCTCGACGTGGCCGACAATTCCGGCGCGCGCCGTGTCATGTGCATCAAGGTGCTGGGCGGCTCCAAGCGCCGTTTTGCCACCATCGGCGATGTGATCGTCGTCTCCGTGAAGGAGGCGATCCCGCGCGGCCGCGTCAAGAAGGGCGAGGTGATGAAGGCGGTGATCGTGCGCATCCGCAAGGACATCAAGCGCGCGGACGGCTCCATCATCCGCTTCGACCGCAACGCCGCGGTGCTGATCAACCCGCAGATGGAGCCGGTCGGCACCCGCATCTTCGGCCCGGTGCCGCGCGAACTCAGAGCCAAGAACCATATGAAGATCATCTCGCTCGCCCCCGAGGTGCTGTGATGGCAGCAAAGATCAGGAAGGGCGACAAAGTCGTCGTGCTCACCGGGCGCGACAAGGGCCGCACCGGCGAGGTGATCGAGGTGCATCCCTCTGATGCGCGCGCGCTGGTGCGCGGCGTCAACATGGTCAAGCGCCACCAGCGCCAATCGGCGCAGCAGGAAGGCGGCATCATTTCCAAGGAATCAACCGTCCATCTGTCGAACATCGCGCTCGCCGATCCCAAGGACGGCAAGCCGACGCGGGTGGGCTTCAAGTTTGTGGGTGAAGGCGACGGCCGCAAGAAGGTGCGCGTCGCCAAGCGCTCGGGAGTCGAGATCGATGGCTGACAAGGAAGACAAGAAGCAGGCCAAGAAAGCCGACAAGTCCGACAAGGACGCGCGGCCGCCGAAGCAGGCGAAAGGCGAGGGCGGCGACAAGGCGCCGAAGGCCGCGAAGGGCGAAAAGCCCAACAAGCCGCCAAAGGGCGAGGCCGCCGAGAAGGGCGAGAAGAAGGCGCCGCGCGAGCCGGAGCCGCGCGTTCCCGCGCGCCTGCGGGTCGAGTTCGACCAGGCGATCCGCGCCAAGCTTGCCGAGCAGTTCGGCTACAAGAACAAAATGCAGATCCCGGCGATCGACAAGGTCGTCATCAACATGGGCATCGGCGAGGGTGTCGCCGACCGCAAGAAGGTCGAGAACGCCGCCGCCGATCTCAGCCTCATCGCCGGCCAGAAGGCGGTGATCACCAAGTCGCGCAAATCGATCGCCACCTACAAGCTGCGCGACGGCCAGGCCATCGGCTGCAAGGTGACGCTGCGCAAGGCGCGCATGTACGAGTTCGTCGACCGGCTGATCAATATCGCGCTGCCGCGCGTGCGGGATTTCCGCGGCCTCAACCCGAAGAGCTTCGACGGCCGCGGCAATTTCACGCTCGGCATCAAGGAGCACATCGTCTTCCCCGAGATCGACTACGACAAGGCCGCCGACATCTGGGGCATGGACATCACGGTCTGCACCACTGCGCGCACCGACGACGAAGCGCGCGCGTTGCTCACCGCTTTCAATTTTCCGTTCCGGCAGTGAGGCGAAGGCCTCAAACGCGGAACCGCTAGGAGACGTAGATGGCGAAGAAGAGTTCGATCGAGAAGAACAACCGGCGGCGCCGGATGACGAAGCAATACTCGGGTCGGCGCTCGCGTCTCAAGGCGATCGCGCGCGACAAGTCGAAGCCGATGGAGGATCGGTTCGCGGCAACGCTCAAGCTCGCGGAACTGCCGCGCAATTCATCCGCCACCCGCATCCGCAACCGTTGCGAGATCACCGGCCGGCCGCGCGCGTTCTACCGCAAGCACAAGCTCAGCCGCATTGCGCTGCGCGATCTCGGGTCGAAGGGTTTGATCCCGGGCCTCGTCAAGTCGAGCTGGTGAGGAGGATCGCACAATGCCCATGACCGATCCGCTCGGCGATCTGCTCACGCGCATCCGCAACGCGCAGATGCGCAACAAATCGAAAGTGTCGAGCCCAAGCTCGCGGCTGCGCGAGAGCGTGCTCGAAGTGCTCAAGACCGAGGGCTACATCCGCGGCTTCTCGGTGACGGAGCGCGAAGGGCGTTCGGAGCTCGAAATCGAGCTGAAATATTTCGACGGCGCGCCGGTGATCCGCGAGATCGAGCGGATTTCCAAGCCCGGCCGCCGCGTCTACACCTCGGTCAAGAACCTGCCGCGCATCAACAACGGCCTCGGCGTCGCCATCGTGTCGACCCCGAAGGGCGTGATGGCGGACCACGACGCCCGCGACGCCAATGTCGGCGGCGAAATCCTCTTCACGGTGTTCTAGGGCAGCGGCGAAGGAACGAAAGCGAAAAGTCATGTCGCGCATTGGCAAGAAACCAGTCCCGGTCCCGGCGGGCGTCACCGCGAACGTCGCGGGCCAGACCGTGAAGATCAAGGGACCGAAGGGCGCACTCGAAGTGGCGCTGCACGATGACATCATCGTCAAGATGGATAAGGACGGGATCAAGGTCGATCCCCGCGTCGACACCAATCGCGCGCGCGCGCAATGGGGTACAGCGCGCACGCTGGTCGCCAACCTCATCGCCGGCGTCACCAAGGGCTTCGAACAGCGGCTCGAAATCACCGGCGTCGGCTATCGTGCCTCGGTGCAAGGCAAGAACCTGCAGATTGCGCTCGGCTACAGCCACGACATCGTCTATCCGATCCCGGAGGGCATCACGATTGTGACGCCGCGGCCGATCGAAATCGTGATCAGCGGCATGGATCGCCAGAAGGTCGGGCAGGTCGCGGCCGAGATCCGCGATTACCGGTCGCCGGAGCCCTACAAGGGCAAGGGCATCAGGTATGCCGGCGAGTACATCTTCCGCAAGGAAGGCAAGAAGAAGTAACGAGGACGCCCATGAGCAAGGCCCAAGACCAGGATCGTACGGCGCACCGGGCGGGTGCGCGGACAGATCAAGCGCGCCGCCGGAGAGCGCAAGCGCCTCACGGTGTTCCGCTCGTCCAAGCACATCTATGCGCAGGTGATCGACGACGACAAAGGCCTCACCATCGCCGCCGCCTCGTCGATGGAAAAGACCATGCGCGACGGCAAGAAGACCGGCGCCAACAAGGATGCGGCCAAGGCGGTGGGCAAGCTCCTCGCCGAACGCGCGACTGAAAAAGGCGTCAAGGAGGTCGTGTTCGATCGCGGCGGCTATCTCTACCACGGCCGCGTCAAGGCGCTGGCCGACGCGGCGCGCGAAGGCGGACTGAAATTTTGAACGGACGATGGCCGCAAGGCCCAACGGGAACATGAATCATGGCACGTGATCCACACCGGCGGAATGATGAGCGCGACAGCGAGTTTGTCGACAAGCTCGTGCACATCAATCGCGTCGCCAAGGTGGTGAAGGGCGGACGCCGCTTCGGCTTCGCCGCGCTCGTCGTCGTCGGCGACCAGAAGGGCCGCGTCGGCTTCGGCCACGGCAAGGCGCGCGAGGTGCCGGAGGCGATCCGCAAGGCGACGGAGGCCGCCAAGCGCTCGCTGACGCGCGTGCCGCTGCGCGAAGGCCGCACGCTGCATCACGACGTTGACGGCCGGCACGGCGCCGGCCGCGTGCATCTGCGCGCAGCGCCGGCCGGCACCGGCATCATCGCCGGCGGCCCGATGCGCGCGGTGTTCGAGACGCTCGGCATGCAGGACGTGGTGGCAAAGTCGCTCGGCTCGTCGAACCCCTACAATGTGGTGCGCGCGACCTTCGATGCGCTCAAGCACCAGGATTCGCCACGCTCGGTGGCGGCCCGCCGCAACATCAAGGTCTCGACCTTGCAGTCGCGCCGCCGCGACGTCGACGCCGATCAGACCGCGGATTGATTTTTGGCGCGCGCGCCGGAGCAAACGATATGAGCAGTGGCAAGACAATCAAGGTCCAGCAGACCGGCAGCGCGCAGCGGCGCCATCACACCCAGCGCGAGACGCTGGTCGGCTTGCGATTGAACAAGATCGGCCGGGTGTCGGAGCTTCCCGACACGCCGCAGACCCGCGGCATGATCGCCAAGGTCGCGCACCTGGTGCGCGTGGTCGGCAAGGAATGAGGGACGTGTGATGAAGCTTCATGAACTCGCCGGCCGGCCGGGCGCGCGCCAGACCCGCAAGCGCATCGGCCGCGGCATCGGCTCCGGTAAGGGCAAGACCGGCGGCCGCGGCGGCAAGGGCCAGACCGCGCGCTCCGGCGTGCGCATCAAGGGCTTCGAAGGCGGCCAGATGCCATTGCATCGCCGCCTGCCAAAGCGCGGCTTCAAGAACACCCCGTTCGCGCGTAAATTGAACGAGGTCAATCTTGGCCGTGTCCAGCAGGCGATCGATTCGGGCCGGCTCGATGCGGCGGGGACGGTCGACTCGGCGGCCCTGATCAAGGCCGGCCTGATGCGGCGGGCGAAGGGCGGCGTGCGGCTTCTGGGCGGCGGCGAGATCAAGGCCAAGGTCGCGTTCTCGGTGTGGGGCGCCTCGAAATCGGCGGTCGAAGCGGTCGAAAAGGCCGGCGGCTCGGTCGAAATCCTGGCGCCGAAAAAGGAAGAAGCGGGCGGCGAAAAAGCGGCCTGAACCCCATATAACGGCCGGGCGGCATACGGAGGCTTCGGCACATGGTCTCGGCAGCGGAACAACTTGCAGCCAATCTCAATTTCTCGGCGCTCGCCAAGGCCGAGGAGCTCAAGAAGCGCATCTATTTCACCGTCGGCGCGCTGCTGGTCTATCGCCTCGGGACCTATATCCCGCTGCCCGGCATCGACCCGCACGCCTGGGAGCAGATTTTCAACACCCAGGCCGGCGGCATTCTCGGCATGTTCAACATGTTCGCCGGCGGCGGCATTCACCGCATGGCGATCTTCGCGCTCAACATCATGCCGTACATCTCGGCCTCGATCATCATCCAGTTGATGACGACGGTGTCGCCGACGCTCGAAGCCCTCAAGAAGGAGGGCGAGCAAGGGCGCAAGCTGATCAACCAGTACACGCGCTACCTCACCGTGGTGCTGGCGGCATTCCAGGCCTACGGCATTTCGCTCGGGCTCGAGGGCGCGGCGAGCGTCGTCACCGACCCCGGCTTCTTCTTCCGCATCTCGACCGTCATCACGCTCACCGGCGGCACCATGTTCCTGATGTGGCTCGGCGAGCAGATCACCGCGCGCGGCATCGGCAACGGCACCTCGCTCATCATCATGTCCGGGCATCGTGGCGCAACTGCCCTCCGCGCTTGCCGGCACGCTTGAACTCGGCCGTCAGGGCGCGCTGTCGACCGGCCTCATCCTCGCCGTGCTGATCATGGCGGTCGCGGTCATCATGTTCATCGTGTTCATGGAGCGCGCGCAGCGCCGGCTGCTGATCCAGTATCCCAAGCGCCAGGTCGGCAACCGCATGTTCGAGGGCCAGTCCTCGCACCTGCCGCTCAAGCTCAATACCTCAGGCGTGATCCCGCCGATTTTCGCCTCCTCGCTGCTGCTGCTGCCGACGACGGTCGCCAATTTCAATTCCGGCCAGGGGCCGGAATGGCTGAGCATCATCACCACGCAGCTCGCACACGGCCGGCCCGCGTTCCTGCTGCTTTACATTGGCCTCATCGTGTTTTTCGCATTCTTCTACACGGCGATCGTCTTCAACCCGACGGAAACCGCCGACAATCTCAAGAAGCACGGCGGCTTCATCCCGGGCATCCGGCCCGGCGAGCGCACCGCCGAGTACATCGACTATGTGCTCTCGCGCATCACCGTGATCGGCGCGGCCTACCTCGCCATCGTCTGCCTGGTCCCGGAAATCCTGATCTCCTACGCCGCGGTGCCGTTCTATTTCGGCGGCACCTCGCTCCTGATCGTGGTCAGCGTGACCATGGACACGGTCGCGCAGGTCCAGGGCTATCTGCTCGCCCACCAGTACGAAGGCTTGATCAAACGCTCGAAGCTGAGGGGGCGGCGTAGATGAGATTGATCCTGCTGGGCCCCCCGGGGGCTGGCAAAGGTACACAGGCCCAGCGTCTCGTCGATAAATACGGCATCATCCAGCTCTCCACCGGCGACATGCTGCGCGCAGCGGTCAAGGCCGGCACGCCGATCGGGCGTGAGGCGCAAGACATCATGGCGCGCGGCGAGCTCTGCCCCGACGATCTCGTGGTCGCGATCGTCGGCGACCGCATCGAGGAGCCCGACGCGGCCAAGGGCTTCATCCTCGACGGCTTCCCGCGCACCGTGCCGCAGGCGGCGGCGCTCGACCGCATGCTGGCCAACAAGGGCCTCAAGCTCGAGGCCGTGATTGAGCTGCGGGTCGATGAGCGCGCGCTCGTCAAGCGCATCGAGAGCCGCGTCAAGCAGATGCAGGCCCGTGGTGAGCCGCTGCGGCCCGACGACAGTCCCGAGGTGCTGCACCGGCGCGTATTGGCCTACCGCGACCAGACCACGCCGCTGGTGACCTATTACAAGCTGCAGGGCGTGCTGCGCACGGTGGACGGTATGGCCAGCATCCCGGACGTGGCCGCGGAAATCGACAAGCTGCTCGCGCCGGCAAAGCCTGGCGCGGCCAAAAAGCCGACTCAGGTCAAGACGTCATCCGCCTGCCAAAACGGCCATCAAGCCGGGCAAGCCAGCCAAAAAGCCTGTGGGGAAGGCGACTCACGCCGCCGTCAAGAAGCCTGCGGCCGTCCGAAAGCCGATCTCACGTCCGGCCGCGACCAGTGCAAAAGGTGCGACAAATAAGGCCAAACAGGGTAAATCGGCCCGATCTGCAAAAGCGCCTACACGAAATCGCTAGCCGAGGTTGACGAAAGCGAGAGTAATCCATTAATAAGCCTGTGAATCCAGTCGGAGATTATGGCAACGATGCCCGGGCCGCGAAGGCAGGGCAGGACGTTGGTTTTTTACGTGCTTTACTTGTTCCCAGGTGACATTCAAGCCGATGCACAACCGCCGGGCGAAATGACCGGCCGGATAAAGGAGTAGCGGACGTGGCCCGTATCGCCGGCGTCAACATACCGACGAACAAACGCGTGGTGATCGCGTTGCAGTACATCCACGGCATTGGACAATCCAAGGCCAAGGAAATCATGCAGAAAGTCTCGATTCCGGACGAGCGCCGGGTATCGCAGCTCACCGATCAGGAAGTGCTGCAGATTCGCGAAGTGATCGATCGCGACTATATGGTGGAAGGCGATCTACGGCGCGAAGTGGCGATGAATATCAAGCGGCTGATGGATCTCGGCTGCTATCGCGGGTTGCGGCATCGCCGCGGCCTGCCGGTCCGGGGCCAGCGCACGCATACCAATGCGCGCACCCGCAAGGGGCCGGCCAAGGCAATCGCCGGCAAGAAGAAATAACGTTTCGAGCAGGGAATTTGTGACGTCGCCGGACCCGCCGGTGCCGTTCCGCGAAAGGGTCAAGAATGGGCAAGGAAGCCACCCGCGTCCGCCGGCGCGAACGCAAGAATATCGCGTCCGGCGTCGCGCACGTGAATGCGACGTTCAACAATACCATGATCACCATCACCGACGCGCAGGGCAACGCCATTGCCTGGTCGTCGGCGGGGACCATGGGCTTCAAGGGCTCGCGCAAATCGACGCCTTATGCGGCACAGGTCGCCGCCGAAGACGCCGCCAAGAAGGCGCAGGAGCACGGCATGCGCACCCTCGAAGTCGAGGTTGCCGGGCCAGGCTCCGGGCGCGAGTCGGCGCTGCGCTCGCTGCAGGCAGCAGGTTTCACCATCACGTCGATTCGCGACGTGACGCCGATCCCGCACAATGGTTGCCGGCCGCGCAAGCGGCGGCGGGTTTAGGTCCGGCCGATGAATGAACATTTGCCGCCGCTCGAATTAAACCCCGCGGAGCGGAGCGGGGCGCGCGACAACTACGCGCCACTCAAATCGATGGGTGATAACGTGACGATCCAGAAGAATTGGCAGGAACTGATCCGGCCCGGCAAGTTGCACGTCACCGCGGGCACCGACCACCGGCGCGGCGCGACCGTGATCGCCGAACCGCTCGAACGCGGTTTCGGCGTGACGCTCGGCAATGCGCTACGGCGCATTCTGCTGTCGTCGCTGCAAGGCGCGGCGGTGCAGTCGGTCCACATCGACGGCGTGTTGCACGAGTTCTCCTCGATCGCCGGCGTGCGCGAGGACGTGACCGACATCGTGCTCAACATCAAGGACATCGCCATCAAGATGCAGGGCGAAGGCCCCAAGCGCATGGTGGTGAAGAAGCAGGGCCCCGGCACGGTGACGGCGGGCGACATCCAGACCGTCGGCGACATCGTCGTGCTCAATCCCGACCTCGTGCTGTGCACGCTCGACGAGGGCGCCGAAATCCGCATGGAATTCACGGTCAACACCGGCAAGGGCTATGTGCCGTCCGAGCGCAACCGCCCCGAGGACGCGCCGATCGGCCTCATCCCGATCGACAGCCTGTACTCGCCGGTGCGCAAGGTCTCCTACAAGGTCGAGAACACCCGCGAGGGCCAGATCCTCGACTACGACAAGCTCACGCTTTCGATCGAAACCAACGGCGCGGTCAGCCCCGAGGATTCGCTCGCCTACGCGGCGCGCATCCTGCAGGACCAGCTCAACGTGTTCGTGAATTTCGAGGAGCCCAAGCGCGAGACCACGCAGGAGATCATCCCCGATCTCGCCTTCAACCCGGCGTTCCTCAAGAAGGTCGACGAGCTCGAGCTCTCGGTGCGTTCGGCGAACTGTCTCAAGAACGACAACATCGTCTACATCGGCGACCTCGTGCAGAAGACCGAGGCCGAGATGCTGCGCACGCCGAACTTCGGCCGCAAGTCGCTCAACGAGATCAAGGAAGTGCTGGTGCAGATGGGCCTGCATCTCGGCATGGAAGTCCCCGGCTGGCCGCCTGAGAACATCGAGGACTTGGCCAAGCGGTTCGAAGATCACTACTGAGACGAGTTAAGAGGGCGGGAGTTCGCAAATGCATCACGGCAAAGCCCACCGCAGGTTCAGCAGGCGGTCGGACCACCGGCAGGCGATGCTGGCGAATCTCTGCGCCTCGCTGATCAAGCACGAGCAGATCACGACCACGCTGCCGAAGGCGAAGGATTTGCGTCCGATCGTCGAGAAGCTGGTCACGCTCGGAAAGCGCGGTGACCTGCACGCCCGCCGCCAGGCCATCGCGCAGATGCGCGACCTCACCATGGTGAAGAAATTGTTCGAGGTCATCGGGCCGCGCTACAAGGATCGCAGCGGCGGCTACACCCGCGTGATGAAGGCCGGCTTCCGCTACGGCGATTCCGCGCCGGTCGCCGTGATCGAGTTTGTCGATCGCGACGTCGAGGCCAAGGGCAAGGATTCCGGGCCGGTGCAGGCCAAGGCCGAGGAAACGGCGTCCGCAGCGGCATAAAGTCGCCGCGCATCCGAAGCGACAAGCAAGGGCAGCCTCGCGCTGCCCTTTTTGCTGTCTGCGCGCAAAGTTTTCCCCGCGCGCGACGTTCCCACCGATTGGCGTCGACCCGTCGCCGCGATAATGTCCGGCTGAAAATGGCAGGAGGGGAAATCAATGATTCGGCTCGCGACCGCCGCTGCTGCGGCAATGCTCATCGCCGGCGCGGCTTCGGCGGAAACGCCGGTCGAGCGCGGCTCCTATCTCGTCAACACCATCATGACCTGCGGCAATTGCCACAGCCCGAAGGGGCCGCCGGCCGCGGTCGAGGGCAAGGATTTTTCCGGCGGCTTGCGCTTCGACGAGCCGCCGTTCGACGTCACCGCGCCGAACATCACGCCCGATCCGGACACCGGAATCGGCAAATGGAGCGACGCCGACATCAAGAAGGCGTTGCATGACGGCGTCGGACCAAACGGCGTGCCGCTCGCGGTCGTGATGCCGACCGGCTTCTACGGCATTCTCCTGCCGAGCGATCTCGACGCCATCGTCGCCTATCTGCACACCGTCAAGCCGGTGAAGAACAAGGTGCCGGATCCGATCTACAAGATGGCGGTGCCGCGGGAGATTTTCCCTGGCGCCGAGAAGCCGATCAATCCGGCCGATCTCAACGACAAGGTCAAGCGCGGCCATTATCTCGCGACCATCGGCCATTGCATGGAATGCCACACGCCGATGGTGAAAGGGCAACTCGATTTCCAGAATTCGCTCGGAGCCGGCGGCCGCGAATTCCCCGGCCCGTGGGGCAAATCGATCTCGCGAAACCTCACGTCGAGCAAGACCAAGGGCATCGGCGATTGGACCGACGCCGAGGTCAAGAAGGCGATCACGCAGGGGATCGACAAGGACGGCAAGAAGCTCAATCCGCCGATGGGCTACGGCTATTACGCGCACATGACCGACGCCGACCTCGACGCGGTCATTGCCTGGGTCCGCACGCTGCCCGCGAAGGAGTGATTAGCTCCCTCTCCCCGTTTACGGGGAGAGGGTCGGGGTGAGGGGGCGTTGCCGCTTGGCTCAGAATCGCGGCGACGCCCCCTCACCCTCGCTTCGCTCGACCTCTCCCCGCGCGCGGGGAGAGGTTTTTGTCAGCGCTCATCCTTCCCGCCGCGTTGCGCGAGCCCTGCCGCATTTGAGATTATCCGGGCCAGGCTTTGCGCGGGGGCGTGTTCATGTCCGACACCTTTACCGAAACGACGACGAAATCCTGGGGTTCGCGGATCGTCGGATCCATCACCGGCGTCCTATTCGGGATCGTGCTTATTCTCGGCTCGGCGCTGGTGCTGTTTCTCAACGAAGGCCACGCCATCCAGACCGAGCGGTCGCTCATCGAAGGCGGCAAGGTGGTGATCGATGCCGCGCCCGATCAGATCGATGCGGCGAACGAAGGCAAGCTGATCCACGTCAGCGGCATCAGCAATGCCACAACGCCGCTCGCCGACCCCGAGTTCGACATCTCGACGAAAGGCCTGCGCATGGCGCGCATTGCCGAGATGTACCAATGGGAGGAGGAAAAGCACGAGGAGACCACAGGTCCACCGGCGGATCGGAAACGACCACCACCACCTACAGCTACAACAAGACCTGGTCGGACCGCACCATCAACTCGCAGAATTTCCGCCGGCGCGAGAACCACGAAAACCCGCCGAAGAAATACAGCCGCATCGATGTCAACGCGGCCGATGCCACGCTTGGCGCCTTCAGGCTCGATGAGCGTGTGCTGAACCTGCTGTCGCCTAACGCCGATCGTTCCGGTCAATCCGCAGGCGGCCGACAAGCTCAAGACGCGCATCGCCAATGCCAAGGTGATCGACGGCAAGATCTATATCGGCGCCGATCCCGACAAACCCCAGATCGGCGATTTCAGGATCAGCTACCTCATGGTCCCGGTCGGCCCGCTCAGCGTCATCGGCCAGCAGGCGGGTTCTGGTTTTGCCCAGTATCAGGCCAAGGCGGGCAGCCGGCTCCTCATGGCCGAGCCCGGCACCCAATCCGCGGCAGCCATGTTCAAGGAGGCCGAAGACGAGAATCGGCTCATCACCTGGCTGGTCCGCCTCGCCGGGATGGTGGCGATGTGGCTGGGGGCGGTTTTGATCCTGCGGCCGTTGGTCGTCGTCGCCGATGTGGTGCCTTTCATCGGCAGCATCCTCGGTGCCGGCGCGGCTCTTGTCGCGCTCGCTTTCACCGTCTTGGTCGGGCCGGTTGTGATCGCGGTCGCCTGGCTGTGGTACCGGCCGCTGGTCTCGGTGGTGGTGCTGGCAATCGGCGTGGCTGCCGGCGTCGGTCTGCACCGGCTCGCGGCTCGCCGTCACCTGACGCGCGCGGCGCAGCCGCCGGCTGGCCCGCCGCCGACGCCCGCCGCGGCGTGACAACCGCTCTGCGGGCGTTGCGGCTGCCCTTCAATTGCCTTGCACAAGTCCTTATATGACCGGCGTTATATGACCTGCGCTTGATTCGGGAGCATCGATGTCTCGGCGATTCCTCGCAGCGCTCTGCGCGCTCGTCTTCACCCTGATCGCGGTCATGACCGCTGCCACCGCTCAGGAACGGCGTGTGCCGAACTCGTCGGCCGAGGTGCAGCTGTCCTATGCGCCGGTGGTGCATCGCGTGGCGCCGGCCGTGGTCAACGTCTACGCCGCCCGCGTCGTCGAGAACCGCAATCCGCTGTTCAACGATCCGTTCTTCCGCCAGTTTTTCGGCGGCGGCGGTGGCATGCCGCGCGAGCAGGTGCAGCGCTCGCTCGGCTCCGGCGTCATCGTCGATCCGTCGGGACTCGTCGTCACCAACGTCCACGTCATCGAGGGCGCGACCGAAGTGAAGGTCGCACTCGCGGACAAGCGCGAATTCGATGCCGAAATCGTGCTCAAGGACACCCACAGCGACCTCGCGGTGCTGCGGCTGAAGGGCGTGCACGAGCGCTTTCCCGCGCTTGAGTTCGGCAATTCCGATGCGCTGCAGGTCGGCGACATTGTGCTGGCGATCGGAAATCCGTTCGGCGTCGGCCAGACCGTGACGCACGGCATCGTCTCCGCGCTCGCCCGCACCCAGGTCGGCATCACCGACTATCAGTTCTTCATCCAGACCGATGCCGCCATCAATCCCGGCAATTCCGGCGGTGCGCTGGTCGATATGAACGGCCGCCTCGTCGGCATCAACACCGCGATCTTCTCGCGCTCCGGCGGCTCGCAGGGCATCGGTTTCGCCATTCCCGCCAACATGGTGCGGGTGGTTGTGACGTCGGCCAAAGGCGGCGGCGGCGCGGTGAAGCGGCCATGGCTCGGCGCCAAGCTTCAGGACGTCACGGCGGAGATCGCCGACAGCCTCGGCCTCAAGCGCCCGACCGGCGCGCTGGTCGCCAGCCTCAGCGACGGCAGCCCGGCGGCGCAGGCAGGCCTCAAGACCGGCGATCTCATCACCGCCATTGACGGCGTGGCCGTCGACGACCCCAACGCGTTCGATTATCGCTACGCCACCAAGGCCCTTGGCGGCACGGCGCAGATCGGTGTGCTGCGGCAGGGCCGCGAGATGACGATCCCGGTCGCCTTGCGCGCACTTCCCGAATCGCCGCGCGACGAGGTCCTGATCAAGTCGCGCTCGCCGTTCCTCGGCGCCAAGGTGGCGAATTTATCGCCGGCGCTCGCCGACGAATTGCGGCTTGATACCGCGACGCATGGCGTGGTGATCGTCGATGTCGGCGCGGGGTCGACCGCGCAGTCGATCGGATTCCAGAAGGGCGACGTGGTGGTCTCCGTCAACAACGAAAAGATCGCCAGGACCGCCGACCTCGAGCGCATCACCCGCGCCGCCCAGCGGCAATGGCAGATCACCATCCAGCGCGGCGGTCAGCAGATTTCCGTCATGTTCAGCGGATGACAACGCGGGCGAAAAAGAGCGGCCCCAGCCTGTTTGCGGCTGCGGGTCTCGATCGCGACGCGCCGCGCCCGCTTGCGGATAAATTACGGCCGGACAAGCTCGCCGAGGTCGTCGGCCAGGATCATCTGCTCGGCCCTGACGGCGCGCTCACCCGCATGCTGGAGACGCGCTCGCTCGGCTCGCTGATCTTCTGGGGCCCGCCCGGCACCGGCAAGACCACCGTGGCGCGGCTCTTGGCGCTGGCGACCGAATTGCACTTCGAGCAGATCTCCGCGATCTTTTCCGGCGTCGCCGACCTCAAGAAGGTGTTCGACGCCGCCCGCGCGCGGCGCGAGACCGGGCAGGGGACGCTGCTGTTCGTCGACGAGATTCATCGCTTCAACCGCGCGCAGCAGGATTCATTCCTGCCGGTGATGGAGGACGGCACCATCGTGCTGGTCGGCGCCACCACCGAAAATCCGTCGTTCGAGCTGATCGCGCCGCTGCTCTCCCGCGCACGCGTGCTGGTGTTCAAATCGCTCGACGCGGAGGCGATCGAAAGGCTGCTCGCCCGCGCCGAGACGATCGAGGGCAAGAAACTCCCGCTCGATGACGAGGCGCGCGCTTCGCTTGCCCGCATGGCCGACGGTGACGGCCGCGCCGCGCTCACGCTCGCCGAGGAAGTCTGGCGCGCCGCGCGCAAGGGCGAGACATTCGACGCCGCCGCGCTGCAGGAGGTGGTGCAGCGCCGCGCGCCGATCTACGACAAGAAGCAGGACGGTCACTACAATCTCATCAGCGCGCTGCACAAGTCGGTGCGCGGCTCCGATCCCGACGCCGCGCTCTACTACCTCTGCCGCATGCTCGACGCCGGCGAAGACCCGCTCTATCTCGCACGCCGCATCGTGCGCATGGCGGTCGAG
Source organism: uncultured Alphaproteobacteria bacterium (assembly GCA_963730645.1). GTDB lineage: Bacteria > Pseudomonadota > Alphaproteobacteria > Rhizobiales > Xanthobacteraceae > BOG-931. Next base: position 156,867 of record CAVSSN010000005.1, read on the forward strand.
GACATCGGGCTTGCCGACCCGCAGGCGCTGGTGATCGCCAACGCCGCCAAGGACGCCTACGATTTTCTCGGCTCGCCGGAAGGCGAGCTCGCCATCGCGGAGGCGCTGATCTACATCACCACCGCGCCGAAATCGAACGCCACCTATGTGGCGTTCGGCGCGGCGATGCGCACCGCCAAGGAGGCGGGCTCGCTGCTGCCGCCCAAGCACATCCTGAATGCGCCGACCAAGCTGATGAAGACCGAAGGCTACGGCTCGGGCTACGACTACGACCATGATGCGCCGGACGCGTTCTCCGGCCAGGACTACTTCCCCGAACAGCTCGGCCGCCGGAAATTCTACGATCCGCCCGAGCGCGGCTTCGAGCGCGAGATCAGGAAGCGGCTGGAATACTGGGCGAAGCTGCGCAGTGAGCGGGGCGAGAGCTGATGCGCGGCAGTCACGGACCAAATGGCGCTCGCGCGGCAGCCGGGCGGCGGACGGCAGATCGCTGGGCCACGGCAAGCTCATCGGCAAAGCGCTTCCCGTCACCCTGAGGTGGCCCGCGGCCTGCAGGGCGACGCCCCGACCACGGCCGATTCGGCAATCCAAAGCCGACCTCGGGTAAACCCGAGATCGGTGACCGACATCCTTCGCGGCTCGCTTCGCTCGCGCCTCAGGATGACGGACAACGGAAAGTACCAGTTGCGACGCCGACCGGCGTTCAAGCCACCACCGTCACCCCCGACGAATCCGGCATGCGCGTCGACCGTTTCCTCGAAGCACGTTTTCCGGGGCTTTCGTTCTCCCACATCCAGCGCATCATCCGCAAAGGCGAGCTGCGGGTGAACGGCCGCCGTGCACAGCCCAAGCAGCGGCTTGAGGCCGGGCAGGCGGTGCGCATTCCGCCGCTCACGCTTGCGCCGCCCAAGCCGCGCGACGATGCGCCGGCGGCGCAAAAGGATCGCGCGTTCCTCAAATCGATCACGCTGCACGAGGATGCCGACGTACTGGTGCTCAACAAACCGATGGGGCTTGCGGTGCAGGGCGGCTCCGGCACCACGCGGCACCTCGACGGCATGCTCGACGCGCTGCGCGACGCGCAGGGCCAGCGCCCGCGGCTGGTGCATCGGCTCGACAAGGACACGGCCGGGTGCCTGCTCGTCGCCAAGACGCGTTTCGCGGCGACGGCGCTGGCGAAAACCTTCCGCTCGCGCTCGGCGCGGAAAACCTATTGGGCGCTGGCCGTCGGCGTGCCGAAGCCGCAGCAGGGCCGCATCTCCACGTTCCTCGCCAAGGAGGAGCGCGAGGACGAGTCGATCATGCGCATCGCGCAGCATGGCGAGAAGGGCGCAAGCCATGCGGTGACGTATTATGCCGTGGTCGAAACATCGGCGCACATGATGGCATGGATATCGCTCAAGCCGGTGACCGGCCGGACGCACCAGTTGCGCGCGCACATGGCTCATATCGGACACCCGATCGTCGGCGATCCGAAATATTTCTCGAAGGAAAACTGGGAACTGCCCGGCGGCATGCAGAACCGGCTGCACCTGCTTGCTCGCCGCATCGCCGTGCCGCACCCGCGCGGCGGCGTCATCGACATCACCGCGCCGCTGCCGCCGCACATGCTGCAATCGTGGAATCTGCTCGGACTCGACGCCACGCGCTACGATCCGATCGTCGAGGCGCCACAGGAGTGAGACCCGGGGCGGGAACAAAAGCCGTCCGCCGGATGTTAATATCTCTGGGCGAACGCGCGACTTAGCGAGGCACGCCATGACACCGCGCAAGCACCAAGCACGCCGCTATCGGCATTCCGGAATCCTGTTGGGGCTGGCTCTGGCCGCTTTGGCCGCCGTGCCGGCGCGGGCGATCGAGAACTACTACCCTTATTCGATCATGACGCCCGAGCCCGGCTCCGTGAGCCACCACCGGGCGGTGGCGCGGCACAGCGCAAGCCGCCATACGACGTCGCGCGGGCGTGAGCGGCTGATGGCCCGGAGCCACAGGCATGTGCGATCGGTTTCGCGCGGCTCTTCGGGATCGGTGCTGCCGACGCCGCTGCCGCGGACGCAGTTGATCCCTCCGCCCAGCGCCCGTATTCCGACGCCGCATCGTGGCTACGCCAGCAGTCCGGGGCCGACCATCCTTCCGAACGGCGCGGCCGTGCCGAACCTGCCGCACAGCACGCCGGAGTCGTTCCAGGATCGCGCCTCGCGCTGCGCGCATCAGCAGGCGCTGTTCGGCGTGCCGGGCAGCGGGGCCAGCACCTACATGCACACCTGCGCGATGTGAATAATCACATCGTGAAAGCATGATCCAGGATGAGCGAAGCGACATCCGGGGCGGCGGTCCTGCATGTCGCTGCGCTCATGCGGGCTACAAGACAGTCACCGCAAGCTGGCGTTGATCTTCTCCAGCGCCGCGGAGCCGGGGCACAGCTCTTTTTCACTGAGCTTGTTGAGCGGCGCGTCCACCGTGTTGAGGTGGCCGTGGAGGTCTTCCGAGTCGCTTTCGACGTATAGCAGGCCGGTTACGATCTGCCCCTTGGCGGCGTGGTGCTGCAGGAAGCTCATGGCGGCAAGCCGGTCGTTCACGTCGTATTCGGCGTTGAGCTTGCGCAGCGCAAGCGTGGTGCCGTCATGCTGCTCCACCACCTCGACTGTGCCCGGCGCGTAGTCGACATGGATCGGCGCGCGGCCGGTCATGAAATCGAGAAAATTCACCGCCTCGTTGTGCTCGCGCACGTAGTCGAAGCTCTTGGTCGAGCCGGCGTGATTGTTGAAAGCGACGCAGGGCGAGATCACGTCGATGAAGGCCGCCCCCTCGTGCTCGATCGCCGCCTTGATGAGCGGGGTGAGCTGCTTCTTGTCGCCGGAGAACGAGCGCGCGACGAAGCTGGCGCCGAGCTGCAAGGCGATGCCGACCATGTCGATGGCGCTGTCGGTGTTGGTGACGCCGCGCTTTGACTTCGAGCCGCGGTCGGCGGTGGCGGAGAACTGGCCCTTGGTCAGCCCATACACGCCGTTGTTCTCGACGATGTAGACCATGTTGACGCCGCGACGCAGCGCGTGCGCGAACTGGCCGAAGCCGATCGAGGCGCTGTCGCCGTCGCCCGACACGCCAAGGTAGATCAGGTCGCGGTTGGCGAGGTTGGCGCCGGTGAGCACCGACGGCATGCGCCCGTGCACCGAGTTGAAGCCATGCGAATTGCCGAGGAAATAGGTCGGCGTCTTCGACGAGCAGCCGATGCCTGAAAGTTTCGCCACCCGGTGCGGCTCGAGCGACAGCTCGTAAGCAGGCCTCGATGATCGAGGACGAAATCAAGTCGTGGCCGCAGCCGGCGCACAGCGTCGACACCGAGCCCTCGTAGTCGCGATGGGTGAAGCCGAGCTTGTTCTTCGGCAGCTCGGGGTGGTGGAATTTCGGCTTGACGACGTAGGTCATGACACCACCTTGCGCAGCGGAGTGATTTTCAGGGCATCGAGATGGTCGCCGATGGCGCGCGCGATGAAGCGCGCGGTGATCGGCGTGCCGTCGTAGTGCAGGATCGGAACCAGCCGCACCGGATCGATGTTGCATTCGTTGACGATCAGCGAGCGCAGTTGCGCATCGCGGTTCTGCTCGACGACAAAGACGAAGTCGTGGTCGGCGATGAAGCTCGAGACACTCGAATGGAACGGGAAGGCGCGCACGCGCAGCCGGTCGACGTGCTGCCCGTTCGCTTCGAGCATCAGGATGGCCTCGTCCATCGCCGGCGAGGTCGAGCCGTAATAGATGACACCGTATTTGGTCGGCTTGCTGGCGTTCGCCTGCAGCGGACGCGGCACCAGGTCCTTTGCGGTCTCGAACTTGCGCAACAGCCGCTGCATGTTGTCGGCGTAGGGCGCGCCTTCCTCGGTATAGCGCGCGTAGCGGTCGCGCGACGTGCCGCGGGTGAAGAACGAGCCTTTGCTCGGGTGCGTGCCCGGAAGGGTGCGGTAGGGAATGCCATCGCCGTCGACATCGAGATAGCGGCCGAAATCCTTGCCGGCCTCGAGGTCTTCCGCAGTCATCACCTTGCCGCGGTCGTAAACCTTTTTGTCGTCCCAGGTGAGCGGCCGGCACAGGTGGTGATTCATGCCGATCTCAAGGTCCATCATGACAAAGATCGGCGTCTGCAAGCGGTCGGCGAGGTTGAAGGCTTCGGCGCCGAACTCGAACGTCTCGGCCGGGTTCTCGGGCAGCAGCAGCACGTGCTTGGTGTCGCCGTGCGAGGCGTAGGCGCAGGACGTGATGTCGGTCTGCTGCGTGCGCGTCGGCATGCCGGTCGAGGGGCCGGCGCGCTGCACGTCGAACAACACGGCCGGAATTTCGGCGAAATAGGCAAGGCCCAGAAACTCCTGCATCAGCGAAATGCCGGGGCCCGAGGTCGCGGTGAAGGAGCGCGCGCCGTTCCAGCCGGCGCCGATGACGATGCCGATCGAGGCCAATTCATCCTCGGCCTGCACGATGGCGAAATTGTTCTTCTTGGTTTCCGGATCGACGCGCAGCCTCTGGCAATGCCGGGTGAACGCCTCGGCAAGCGAGGAGGACGGCGTGATCGGATACCACGCGCACACCGTCGCACCGCCATAGACGGCGCCGAGCGCGGCGGCGGAGTTGCCCTCGATGAAGATGCGGTCGCCGACCGCGTTGGCGCGCTTGAGCTTGATGCCGATCGGGCAGTCGAGGTTCATCAGCGCCCAGTCGCGGCCGAGATGCAGCGCGTGCTTGTTGGCGTCGAACAGCTTCTCCTTGCCCTTGAACTGCTCGCTGATGAGCTGCTCGATGGTCGGCACGTCCATGTCGAGCAGAGCCGACAGCGCGCCGACATAGATGATGTTCTTGAACAACTGCCGCTGGCGCGGGTCGGTGTATTCGCGATTGGTGATGGCGGTGAGCGGCACGCCGATCACGGTGATGTCGCTGCGGAACTTCGACGCCGGCATCGGCTTGGTCGAGTCGTAAAGCAGATATCCGCCCGGCTCGATGCCGGCGACGTCCTTGTCCCAGGTCTGCGGGTTCATCGCGACCATGAGGTCGGTGCCGCCGCGCGCGCCGAGGTGGCCGGCTTCGCAGATGCGCACCTCGTACCAGGTCGGCAGGCCCTGGATGTTGGACGGGAAGATGTTGCGCGGGGCGACCGGAATGCCCATGCGCAGCACCGAGCGGGCGAACAGCTCGTTGGCGCTGGCCGAGCCAGAGCCGTTGACGTTGGCGAACCGGACGACGAAGTCGTTTACGCTTTGGAGTGGCATGCTTGTTCCGCGTGAGTCATATCGATGAGGTATTTCTGCATGTCCCACGCTCCCGTAGGACAGCGTTCGGCGCACAGGCCGCAGTGCAGGCACACATCCTCGTCCTTCACCATGACGCGGCCGGTCTTGAGATTGTCGGCGACGTAGAGGTCCTGCGTGAGATTCTTCGCCGGCGCTTCAAGACGCGTGCGTAGATCGGCTTCCTCGCCGTTCGCGGTGAAGGTGATGCAGTCCATCGGGCAGATGTCGACACAGGCGTCGCATTCGATGCAGAGCTGGCCGGTAAAGACGGTCTGGATGTCGCAATTGAGGCAGCGCTCGGCTTCCTTCAGCGCAAGCTCGACGTCATAGCCAAGCTCGACCTCGGCTTTGATGTCGCGCAGCGCCACCACCTTGTCGCGGTGCGGCACGCGGAAGCGCTTATCGAGCGTGATCTCGTTGTCGTAGCTCCACTCGTGGATGCCCATCTTCTGGCTCGATACCGCGACGTTCGGCGCCGGACGCACGGTCACGTCCTCGCCGCGGCACATCCGGTCGATCGAGATCGCGGCTTCGTGGCCGTGCGCCACCGCCCAGATGATGTTCTTGGGACCAAACGCGCTGTCGCCGCCGAAAAATATCTTCGAATTGGTCGAGGCCATGGTCGTGGGATTGACCTTGGGCATGTCCCACTTGTCGAACTCGATGCCGATGTCGCGCTCGATCCACGGGAACGCGTTCTCCTGGCCGACCGCGACCAGAACGTCATCGCAGGGGATATGCTCATCCGGCTCGCCGGTCGGCACGAGGTCGCGACGGCCCTTTTCGTCGCGCACCGCCTTCACCTTTTCGAAGATGACGCCGGTGAGCTTGCCGTTGTCATGGGTGAATTCCTTCGGCACGAGGAAGTTGAGGATCGGTATGTCCTCGTGCATGGCGTCTTCCTTCTCCCAGGGAGACGCCTTCATCTCCTCGAAGCCGGAGCGAACCACCACCTTGACGTCTTCGCCGCCGAGACGGCGCGAGGAGCGGCAGCAGTCCATCGCGGTGTTGCCGCCGCCGAGCACGATGACGCGTTTGCCGATCTTGGTGATGTGGCCGAACGAAACCGAGGACAGCCAGTCGATGCCGATATGGATGTTCTTGGCCGCTTCCTTGCGGCCGGGAACGTCGAGATCGCGCCCGCGCGGCGCGCCGCAGCCGACGAAGATCGCATCCCAGCCTTCGGCGACAAGCGCCTTGAGACTGTCGATGCGCTTGTTGCCGACAAATTCAATGCCGAGGCCGAGGATGTAATCGCATTCCTCGTCGATCACCGTTTCCGGCAGGCGAAATTTCGGGATCTGCGTGCGCATCATGCCGCCGGACTTCGGGTCCTGGTCGAACACGACGCACTGGTAACCCAACGGGGCGAGGTCCTTCGCCACGGCGAGCGAGGCCGGGCCGCCGCCCACCAGCGCGATGCGCTTGCCGTTCTTCTGCGCGGCCGGCTTGGGCAGGCGGTCGCGGATGTCTTCCTTGAAGTCGGCGGCGACGCGCTTGAGCCGGCAGATCGCGACCGGCTCTTTCTCGACGCGGCCGCGACGGCAGGCAGGTTCGCACGGCCGGTCGCAGGTGCGCCCGAGGATGCCCGGGAACACGTTGGATTCCCAGTTGATCATGTAGGCGTCGCCGTAGCGGCCCGCCGCGATCAGCCGGATGTATTCGGGAACTGGCGTGTGGGCCGGGCAGGCCCACTGGCAATCCACGACTTTGTGGAAGTAGTCAGGCGCCGCAATGTCGGTGAACTTCATTTACTCCTCGTGCGCGGTGCGCCGCGCGATGCCCATGCTTTGCGCATGATGCCGCGTAATCCGGCGTGTCTCCCCCAAGGCGGCTTGGTGCGCCGAATCCGCGCGGGATACTAGTGGAGCGGAGCAGGGATTGCCACCGGTTCAGGGCGTTTAAACAACGATTTATCTACCGCGCGTTTAACAAAACCGCGACTGAAATAGTAGTCACTGGACAAATTTGATGCAGGCGGTTTGCTGCAATGCCAGACCTTTGTAAGTTATTGAAATTGCGATTGTTCTTGACTGCCAAAATAGTGCCCATATAGGTCAGGGGAAGCGCCGCGTCATCTTGAGGCTGGCGCCCGATCTGCCCAATCGGGCGTACGTCTTAGGCATGTGCTATCGCCCGGCAACGGCGACCGATGGAACTCTATGCGCGACCTGTTCGAAGACATCTTTACCCCGGCGCCTGACCCCGTCGCGGCGGCACGCCGGTCCATTCGGGCGACGCGACGGAAGCGCTTTTACAGCACGGCTGAAGCTGGCGGGTCGAACCCGTACGCCGTCCTGCTTGATGGTAAGCCGGTGCGCACACCCGCACGCCGGTCGCTCGCGGCGCCGTCGCTGAAGCTGGCCGAGGCCATCGCGGCCGAGTGGGAAGCGCAGCGCGAGTTCGTCGATCCAGCCGCGATGCCGCTCACGCGCCTCGCCAATTCGATCATCGACGGCGTTGTCGACGCGCCGGGGCCGGTGGCCGACGAAATCGGCAAATATCTCGCATCTGATCTCCTTTGTTATCGGGCCGGCGAGCCGCCCGGACTGGCGGAACGCCAGGCGCAGCATTGGGACCCGGTACTGGATTGGGCGCGCGACGCGTTGGGCGCAACTTTCGCGCTGGCGCATGGCGTGATCCATGTCGCACAGCCGGAAGCGGCCCTAGCCGCGGCCATCGTGGCGCTTCCGCGCGAGCCATGGCGGCTCGGCGCGTTGCACGTGGTCACGACGCTGACCGGCTCCGGCCTGCTGGCGCTCGCTCTCGCGCACGGGCGATTGTCGGTCGAGCAGGCGTGGCAGGCGGCCCATGTCGACGAGGACTGGAACATGGAGTTGTGGGGCCGCGACGAACTCGCGCTTCAACGCCGCGCCTTTCGTTTTGCCGAGATGCAGGCCGCGGCGACGGTGCTATCGCTGTGGTAACCGCTGGCGGTTGTTTCGGATTTGCGATTGTAGGACAGTGGCGTGAAAGGTGCGCCATGGTCCGAAGGGCGTCAGCGTTCTTGCTTGGCGTGGTGATGCTGGCGGCGCTCGCCGGCGAGGCCGTGGCCGAGGCGCGCCGCGCGCTCATCATCGGCATCAACGATTATCAGAACGTGCCGCGGCTGCAGAAGGCGGTCGGCGACGCCCAGGCCATGAAGGCCAAGCTCGAAGCGCTCGGCTTCAAGGTCGATCTGCTGCTCAATCCCGATTATCGTCAGCTCAATATTGGCATGTCGGCGTTTGCGCAAAAACTGCAGCGCGACGACGTGGCGCTGGTGCATTTCTCCGGCCACGGCGTTGCGCTCGACGGTGAAAATTATCTGCTTCCCGCCGACGTGCCGTCGCCGGCGACGGCCGACAAGGAACTGCTGAAATCATCCGGCTTCACGCTCTCAGGCGTCATCGAGCGCATGCGCGCGCCGGGCACCAGCGCGCAGCTTCTCTTCATCGACGCATGCCGCGACAATCCCTACGCCAAGAATTCGACGCGCTCGATCGGCATCGAAGGCGGCCTGGTCGAGCAGCCCCGCCGGCCCAAGGGCACCTTCATCACCTATTCGGCCGGCATCGGGCAGACGGCCGCCGACCGGCTGAGCGACAGCGACCCTGAGCCGACCTCGGTGTTCATGCGCGAGCTCCTCACCAAGATGTCGGTGCAGGGCAAATCGATCATCGACCTGGTGCGCGAAGTCCGCGAGGACGTCGAGGCCGTGTCCGCCACGATGCGGCCGCCGCAT
>CAVSSN010000006.1:0-95803 GCA_963730645.1 uncultured Alphaproteobacteria bacterium
AATCCAGGTCAGACGCATGGACGTTCCTCCGTTTTTGTAATGCGCATCAAAGGCCGCCGCCGAGGCCGGTCAGCAAGCGTTGGCGAATTGCTGCGACACAATGCCGTCTGCCACGTGGCCGCAATGGCTTACGAAGTTAGTTTCCTCATGGTGAGGAGCACGCGCAGCGTGCGTCTCGAACCATGTGGCCCGCATCCTTCGAGACGCGCCCTTTGGGCGCTCCTCAGGATGAGGCGGAAGACGTTGATTGAAGCTATCGCAGTCTCACAATTTCCGCCGCCGGATTTCCTCGACGACGATGCTGTTGTCCTGTCCGCATCGCCATGGCGCACGCAGGCTTCGAGCACGTCGGCGTGGATTTCGAGCAGCGGCAGTTTCTGGCCGGCCTGCCGCGCCTGGTCGAGCATGAGGTGCACGTCCTTGAGCGTCTGGCGCACGCGGCCCTCCGGCGCGAAATCGCCGCTGAGCATTTTCGGGCCCTTGGTGTCCATCACCTGCGATGCCGCTGCCGAGCCGCGCGCGACGCGCAGAAACGCCGCCGGATCGAGCCCGAGCCGCGCGGCGAACACGAGCCCTTCGGCGAGCGCAAGGCGATTGAGGCCGAGGATAAGATTGACCGCAAGCTTCGCGCGCCCGCCGTCGCCGACCTTGCCGATGTGAAAACGCGACGGGAACAGCGCATCGAGCACCGGCGCGGCAGCCTCCGCGATCTGCGCATCGCCGCCGATGAGGCCGACGCCCTCGCCGCGGCGCACCTGCTCGCTCGTCCCCGACACCGGCGTTTCGAGAAAACGTATTCGCCGTGCGACGCGGGCGCCGAGCGCCGCGATGCGGTCCGGATCGCAGGTGCTGGTGACCATCACGATCTTGCCCGCCGCGGCCGGCAGCAATGCGCGCTCGATCACATCCTCGACCTGATCGGTCGAGAACACGCAGAGCACGATCGGATCGCATTTTTCCGCGATATCGGCGAGCGCCGCCGCGCGCCCGCCCATTTTTTCCAGCCGCGCATTTTTCGCCGCGTCGATGTCGTGACCCATCACCGCAAAGCCGGCGTCAAGCAATCGCCGCGCGCAGACCTCGCCCATGAGGCCGATGCCGATGACGCCGACGGGAATTGCTCAGGCATTAGATCTATCGCTTCGGTCATTCCAGGCCGAGCAGCGAGGAGCCGGGCATCCAGTAATCACAAGCGTGCGAGGAAATTGCGCCAGTTCTGACAGGTTCGCGATTACTGGATCGTCCGCTTTCGCGGACGATGGCGGGATCGGATTGACCAATTATCCCAGCGGCTCGATGCCGAGGTCGCGCGCGACGGCGTCGAGACTGTCGCGCATCGGTTTCGGCATGGGAATGCCGCTGGCGCGACGCTCCAGCAGCTTGGCGTGACTCTGCTCGCCGGGCAGCCAGATGCGCTCGACGCCGGGCAGCCGCCGCGAATTGCGGATGTCGCGGATGATGCCGTCGACCGCGCGCTTGAATTCTGCGACCGGCACGAACGTGTCGATCGCGAGCGCGCAGATGGCGTGGCCGGTGTTGGTCGCCTTGTCGGTCTGCTTGACGAAATCGATCACCTCGCGCCCGACCGCCGCGCGATTGAGCGCGCCGGCGAGCAACCCGATGATCAGACTCAACCCCGAGCCTTTGTAGTCGCCGATCGGCAGCAGGTGGCCCTCGTCGGCCTTCTTGGCATCGGTGAGCGGCTTGCCCTCCTTGTCGATCATCCAGCCGACCGGCATCGGCTCGTTCATCTGCGCCTTGAGCCGCACCTTGCCGAACGCCGCCACCGTCGGCGCCATGTCGAGCACCACCGGCGGCTCGTCCTGCGCCGGCACCGCGATCGCCATCGGGCTCGTTCCGAGCAGGCTTTCGGCGCCGCCCCACGGCGGCAGGTGATTGTTGCTGCCCATGGCGAAGTAGAGCCCGATCATGTCGTGCGCGAGCGGCATCATGGCGTAGAGGCCCGCCGGCCCGGCGTGGTTGCTCATGCGCGCGCCGACCCAGCCGACGCCGGTCGCCTTCGCCTTCTCGATCGCGATCTGCGCGGCGCGGCGCATCACCAGATGGCCCATGCCGTTGCCGCCGTCGATCAGCGCCGCCGACGGCCGCTCGTTGACGACGCGGATGTCGGGCTTCGGATTGACGCCGCCGGCGCGGATGCGGCGCACGTAAAGCGGCAGCCGGATCACGCCATGAGTGTCGCCGCCGCGCAGATCGGCCTCGACCATGAGCTGCGCCAGCGTGTCGGCATCCGCCGCCGGCACGCCGACCTTGGTGAAGGCGCGGGTGATGAACTCCATCAGCGGCTTGGCATGGACGCGCGCCGGTGCTGCGATTGTTTCGGACATCCTTTTCACCTCGGTGTCATCGTCGGCAAAGAAGTCATCGTCAGTATTCAAACTGTCATCGTCCGCGAAGGCGGACGATCCAGTATCCACCGAACTCTCGGTGATTACTGGATACCCCGCTTTCGCGGGGTATGACAATCAAGGGGGTTATGACAATTAGGGGCTTTGGCGAACGAGGTCAGGATGTTAATTCATCCAGCTTTGCAGCGCCGCACAGCGCCATGGCGCGCTTGAGCTCCGCGTGCAGATGCTCCAGCACTTCGCGCACGCCATCGGCGCCGCCCGTCGCGAGACCCCACACCATCGGCCGCCCGACCAGCACGGCGCGCGCGCCGAGCGCCAGCGCCTTGACGATATCGGTGCCGCGGCGGATGCCGCCGTCGACGAAAACCTCGGCCTTGCCGCCGACCGACGCGACAATCTCCGGCAACGCGGCACATGTCGTCACCGTCGTATCGAGATGCCGGCCGCCGTGATTGGAAACCAGAATTCCCTTCGCGCCCGCCTCGACGCAGCGCACGGCATCGTCGCCGCGCAGCACGCCTTTCACCAAAACGTCGAGCGGCGAACGCTTCACCAGCCATTCGAGATCGCGCCAGGTCGCCGGAAATGTGACGGTGCCGGAATGGCCGGCGGTGTAGCCGTGGCCCGCCACCGGCTGGCCCGGCAAGTTCATGGAGCGAATATCGCGTGATATTTCGAGTGGTGCGCGCGCCGCGCGCGGGCTCGCGCCGTAGACCGGCTGGTCGACGGTGAGCACGACCGCGCGGAAACCAGCCGCCGCGACGCGATCGAGCAGACCCTCCGTCACCGTGCGATCGGACGGCAGATAAAGCTGGAACCATTGCGGCGCTGCGCCGCGTTCGGCAGCGACATCCTCGATGCTCACGGTCGCCGTCGTCGCCATGCAATAGATTGCGCCGGCCGCAGCCGCGCCGCGCGCGGTCGCACGTTCGCCGTCCGGATGAAACAGCCGGTGGCGGCCGGTCGGCGCCACCATGATCGGCGTCGCGACGCGCGCGCCGAGCACGCTCACGCTGGTGTCCGACCGCGGTGATGTCGTTGAGCACGCGCGGGCGCAGCCGCAGCGCGCGCCACGCCGTCACATTCTCTTTCGCCGTGATTTCATCGTCGGCCCCGGTATCGGCGAACGCGAATGCGCCCGGCGGCAGCAGCGCCCGCGCCTTGGCTTCGAGCGCGTCGAAATCGGCACTGTCCAAGAGGGCCTCCCCGTGGGCCTGTCATGCCCGCGAAGGCGGGCGATCCAGTAATCGCGGGCACGGATAAAACTCGGCGTCGGCGATTACTGGATCATCCGCTTTCGCGGATGATGACACTAGAGAGGTGCGGATGATGACACTAGAAGAGGATACGCCACTGGATCATAAGATCGATCAAAACGAGAGGTGAGCCCGCCATGAGCACGATGACCGCCGAAAAAGTCGAAACCATTCACGCCTGCTTCGGGACCTATCCGCACACCAAGGCGCTCAAGAGCGGGGAGATCAAGTCCGACCGCGTGCAGCTCAAGCTCACCGAGATCGAGCCGGTCTACAAGGCATTCCTCGCCATGGCGCGCGAGCAGAAGTTCGACATCAGCGAAATGGCGATCGTCACCTATCTGCAGGCCAAGGCCTACGGCAAGCCGCTGACCCTGATGCCCGCCACCATGATGGGCCGCTTCCAGCACGGCACGCTGCTCTACAACTCGGAGCGCGAAACGGTGACGCCGCAAAATCTGCCCGGCAAGCGCATCGGCGTGCGCTCGTTCGCGCAGACCACCGGCGTGTGGATGCGCGGCATCTTGTGGAAGGACTACGGCCTCGATCTGTCGCGCGTGAAATGGGTGACGTTCGAGGACGCCCACCTCGCCGAATTCCGCGATCCGCCCGGCGTCGAGCGCGCGGCCGACGGCAAGGACATGACCAAGATGCTGCTCGCGGGCGAACTCGACGCCGCGATCTTCGGCGGCGCGATGCCGACCGACCCGCGGCTCAAGAGCGTGATCCCGGACGCCGCCGACGCCGCGCAGGGCTGGTACAAGACGCACCACACCGTGCCGGTCAACCACATGGTGGTCGTCACCAACAGGCTGTCGCAGTCCGACCCCGGCGCGGTGCGCGAAGTGTTCCGCATGCTGCATGAGAGCAAGAAGGCCGCCGGCCTGCCGAAGCCCGGCGCGATCGACACGATCCCGTTCGGCTACGACAATCTCAAGCCGGCGCTCGATCTGATGAGCGGCTACGCGCTGGAGATGAAGATCATTCCGCGGCGCTATTCGGTCGAGGAATTGTTCGACGACACCACGAGGGCGCTGCAGGTCTAACACCTCTCCCGCTTGCGGGGGAGGTCGGCACGCGAAGCGTGACGGGAGGGGGCTCGCGCAGGGACGCCATGCAGCAAGCGCGAGTGCCGAGGCCCCCTCCCTACCCTCCCCCGCAAGCGGGGGAGGGCTTTTGGCAGCGCAAGCGGCGGGAAGCCTACCCTTCCACAAATTGCTGAACTTGCGTCGCGACGACGTCCTCGTAGGCCAATTCGCCGTCGAGCACGCCCATGTCGCGGGCGAACTGCGTCATGCCGGCGACGAACTCGCGCGAGATCGTCGGATCGTAGTACGGCAGATCGCGGCGGATCAGTTCGGTGATCAGCGCCGCCGGTTCCGGCGGGAACAGTTTCTTGCCGACATCGCCTGCGCGCGCGACATCCTTCTTCAGCGCGGCCTGGGTCTTGACGATGGCGCGCACCGCGCCGGCCGCGGCTTCGGGCGAGCGCGCGATCAGCGCGTCGGTCGTCGCGATCGAGGCCATGGTGTAGTTGAAGCACGGCTTCGGCCCGTCGCCGCGGCGCACGTCGAGCACCACGGTGCCGACGCCGCTGCGCACCGCGACCTCCGCGCCCATGCCGTTCGCCCAGAAGCCGTCGACCTTGCCGTCCTCCAGCGCCTTCGCCGCCGTCATGCCGAAATTCACCACCGCCCCCGGCACCGGCGCGGCGCCGGGCACCGGCCCGATATCGACCTTGTCGCGCTTGAGATCGATGCCCGCCTCTTTCAACAGACGCATGAGCCCGAGGTCGACCCACGACGCGGCGCCGATGCGGCGGCCTTTGACGCAAGAAACGTCGCCGCGCTTGGCGCCGATGTCGGAGCGCATGACCAGGAACCAGTACATGCCCTGCCCCTGCGCGCACAAAAGCTTCGCGCCGCGAAATTTGGGGAAGGCCACCAGCACCGAATGCGCCGAGCCGCCGACGAAATCGACCGCGCCGTCGCGCAGCGCCTTGTAGCAATTGTCGACCGGATAAACGAGCTCGAGCGAGACATCGAGCCCTTCCTCCTTGAAGAACCCGAGTTCGACCGCCGCGGCAGCGGGAAAATACGAATTCGAAACCAGATCGGGTACGGCAATCTTCATCCCTTATCTCCATCGTCACGTCAAAGTGGCGCACGCGGCGTGCGGCGCTCCATCCAGGTCTTTTAACAGCGTAGACGCGCCGAAGGAACTTTCATGGAACCCGCGCTAAAATCCAGTTCCAAAGGAACACTCCGGAGCGCTCGTGTGTTTTCAAAGAGCAACAAGGATATTTCGCCATGGCCGCGCACCAGATGTTCCGAGGCATTCGCCGGAGAATTCGCGAGACGGTGATTGCAACGGCAATCGGCGCCGCTTTGGGCGCGGCGTGCATCGTCACTGTCGTCGGCGCGGCCATCGGCTTGATGGATCGTCCGTCCGCTCATCGGGACGCCTCGGCGAAAGAGCGGCTGGCTGTCGCCTCGATAAAGGATACCACGGCCGCCAAAGCACCGGCCGCCACTGTCGCACCGACAGCGCCGCCGCCAGAATGCCTCACAAAGCAGCTCCTGCAGTGACAAGGCATGGCCGCCGTGCCTGCCTGCGAGCACGGAAAATCAGGCTTCAGGCCAAAGTGATGCAGCCGCCGCAACTTCGGTTCCGTACCTCGCGGGTTCGATCGGCGCGGCTTCAAACCCGGCCGAATCCGGCACAGGCAGACCGGCTGCATCGAATTCAGCGCCCCCGGCACCCGCTCCCGCCGCCGAGCAAGCCGCCGCACCAAATCAGAATAAAATCGTGGTCGGAGACATCCGGAGGCGGAGATGTCGCACCGGTGATTCATGAACAAATAAGAGAGGTCCCGCCGATGCCACCGGCTGCGTCAGACTTGGAGATCTCGACGAGCCGAGCGAGACCAGCGACGCGCCGAGCGATATCAGCAGACGCCTTGAGCGGCACCAGTATCGATACTCCCGCCGTGCGGAACCGTCGCGCCACAGCGCCACAGACCGCGGCGCCACAGACCGCGCAGCCGCAGCCCGCAGAGAATTCCAGCGCGGTCGAAACCTCGGCCGACCCGGCGGCGACCGAACAGCGCGCGGCGGACAACGCCGACCGCGTCACCAGTTCGCAAAGACACAAGCGAAAAGCCCGCTCCAGGGTGCAACAGCCCGAGCAGTGTCGCCTGATGCCGTGTCGCAGGATCCGCCCCGCGAGCCCGACTATGCCGAGCGTCGAGATAACGGATTCGGCTTCTTCTTCGGTCGCTGATCCGATGGCGGCGCGTCAGTGCGCGTTCTGCATGAGCCATGACGAAATCGCGAACGCATCGGCATCGCGGTCGAAATAGCCCATGACCTGAAGGCCGAGCGGCATGTTGTCGGCCTCGAACAGCGGCAGCGACAGCGACGGCACGCCAAGCAGCGACGACGGCACGGCGAATTCCGGATTGCCGGTCGAGGCCAAGCCCTCGGGCGCACCGCCCGGCGCGGCGAGCGTCAGGCAGGCATCGCAGGACGCGGCAAGTTCGGCGTACACGGCGCGAACGCGCGCGCGCTCCTTGAGATCGGCGCGATGCTCGGCCAGCGTCAACGTCTCGTACCTGTCGGTGCGATCGAGCAGGAGGCGACTCAACTTGCTCGCGTCCTTGTCCTTCATGGTGCGGAGAAACCAGCGCGCTTCCCAGCCGTTGCAGCGGTGCGACAGCTCCGTGGCTTTGACCAGCTCGGCTTCGAGCGCGGCGACCTTCTTGTCGTTGTGACGGGTGCGAATGTCGATGCCGGCGGATTTGAGCTTCGCGGCCAATGCCTCCAGGCGCTTCTTGCCGTCCGCGGACGCCGTATCCCAGCCAGCGGTTTCGAGCACCGCGAGGCTCTTCGGCTTCTTTGCCGCCGGCGCCTTGTCGGGACCTTGCAGGCCGGGCGTTCCGGCGTCGCCGCCGACACGCGCGACGATTTCGTAGGCGACCTGCCAGGTGTCTTCGAGCGTCGCGCCGAGGATGCCGGTGCAGCTCTGGCTCTGGTAGTCGTGACTGCCCTGGCGGTTGAGCGCGTTGACGCTGGTCTTGAAACCGACGCAGCCGCAATAGCTCGCCGGCCGCAGCGTCGAGCCGATCACCTGCGTGCCGAGCGCCGCGCTGACGACGCCGACCGCGACGGAAGCCGCCGAGCCGCTCGACGATCCGCCCGGCGTGTGCGCGACGTTCCACGGATTGCGCGTGCCGCGCGGCTCGGATGCGGCAAACTCCGTCGTCACCGTCTTGCCGACGATGACCGCACCGGCGTCGCGCAGCGCCCGCACGCTCGCGGAGTCCTTGTTGGACTGCCAGCCGGCGTAGAGCGGCGAGCCCATCTCGGTCGGCATGTCGACGGTCTCGAAGATGTCCTTGATGCCGACCGGCATGCCGTCGATCGGCGACAGCGGCTTGCCGGCGCGCCAGCGTTCGGTGGACTTCTCCGCCGCTGCCCGCGCCGCCGGCAGGTTGGTGCAGACGAAGGCACCGATGCGCGGCTCCCAGGAGTCGAGCAGTTGGAGGCTCCGCTCCAGGAACGCTCGCGGCGTTTCCTTGCCCGACGCAAAGTTTTTCGTCGCATCGAGGTACGAACGCATCGTCGGCTTTTGATCCGGCGCCAGCATGATCGGTCCTCCCGTTCACTCTCACTGTCATACCCGCGAAGGCGGGTATCCAGTAATCGCAGACGCTACAGAAAAATCTCTAGCGCCGGCGATTACTGGATCGTCCGCTTTCGCGGACGATGACAATTTGGAAGTGCGCGGCGACACATGCGTCTACTTCTTGCTCTCGTCGTAATAGTGAATTTCGTACAGCACGCAGCCCTTGTCGGACTTGAACGGGCCGTGATGGACGCCCGGCGGCCGGCAGGCGTAGGTCGGCGCGTCGAACGGCTCGCCGCCCTTGCCCTTGTCGTCGTTGCCGACGATGAGATCGCCGGAGACGAGGTAGACCTCTTCCCAATGGTCGTGCACGAACGGCGCGGTGGTGTAGACGCCGGGCTCGAAGCGCAACAGCCGCGTGCGGCTGCCCATCTTGCGCGTCTCGTCGAGATCGCTCGCCAGGATTTTCTGCTGGATGCCGGCCGGATAGCCGGGCGGCGTCGCCCAGCCCTGCTTCATGTCGACCTTGTGGAATTCGAGATGTGGCTTGTTCATCGGCATGGTCAAGAACTTCCTTCTCGAATTCATCCCGAGCACCGGCAGGCTGCGCACGCGATAGCGATGCTGGATTTTCTGCGCGCGCACCGGATCGTCGAGCTCGAAATCGAAATATTCGGACGCGCGCACGCCGCCGTGCGCCGCGAGCGTGCCGCAGAACATCATCGTGCCTTCGGCAAGCTTGGGCTTGCCGGAAAAGCGCTCGATCAGGTCCAACGGGTCGAGCATCGCCGTCACAGGGCCTTCCTGATAGACCGTGCGCTGGCCCTTCTCGTGGACGTGCGCGCGCAGGATCAGCTTGTCCCAATGCTTCGCGACATCGTCGTAGGCCCAGAACGCCGGCGCGATGGGCTTGTCGCACATCTGCTTGGAGACGGTGACGCCGAATTTCTCCACCTCGCGGTCGGTGTGGTCGGAGCCGGCGCCGACCCACAGCCGCTCGTCATGCTGCAGCAGCACGAACTCGACCTCGCCGCTCGATGTCTCGCCGAGCGCCTCGATGCTGTCGTCGGTGGTGAGCCGCGCCGCGGAGACCCGATAGAAGATCGGCGCCGTCGCCGGCCGCTTGACGCCGATCGCTTCAAGCTCGGCGATGTGCTTCTCGACCGCGGCAGCATCCCGGCCGGTCCAGCCGGCGATCACCGCGTGATCGACCTGGACGCTGCGCCGCACCGGTCCAGACTCGCCGTACAATAAAAGCGGAACAACACGCGCCGACACGAGACCTCCAGAATTCCCAAACGTCTTACGCCAAATACGGTTTACGCCGATTTTCGCGGTCGCGCGTCGCCGTTGCGGCTGGCGTTGCAATGGCTCGGGGCGCATTGTACATGGGGTAATCGGCGACGCAATCAAGCGACGGTACAGATCGCTTGGAACGCAAGCGCGGCGCGCAATGCCGCAGCCGCGCATGCGCTCCCTGGTCGCAGCAAAGAGGACACCACGCCATGCATGAAATCGCCGGAGCAACCCACTGGCATGAACCCGCCGGATTCAAGCGCGCCGGCTTCGGCAAGTTCAACCGGCCGAAGACGCCCTATGACCTGTTCATGGAGTCCGAGGGCATCCCGATCTACCGCGATATCGGCGTGCGCATGGTGCAGAACCTGCCGCTGGCGCCATGGAAGCGCACCGGCGGCAAGGGCACCTACATCCAGCTCCACGGCACCGAAGGCAAATGGGGCAGCTACGTCGTCGAGATTCCGGGCGCCGGCGCGCTCAATCCCGAGAAGCACATGTACGAGGAAGTCTACCTCGTGGTCGAAGGCCGCGGCTCGACCGAGGTCTGGCTCGACGGCGACAGCAAGCGCCATGTGTTCGAGTGGCAGAAGGGCTCGATGTTCTCGATCCCCGTCAACGCCATGCACCGCCTCGTCAACGCCAGCTCATCGCCCGCGATGCTGATCGGCGGCACCACCGCGCCGAACCTGATGAACCTCATCAACAACACCGAGGCGGTGTTCAACAATCCGTTCCAGTTCCGCGACCGCTTCTCGGGCGCGGACGATTTCTACAAGTACAAGGACGACATCGAGCCCGATCCGGTGCGCGGCCTCGCCATGCGGCGCACCAACTTCATTCCCGACATCGTCCATTGCGACCTGCCGCTCGACAACCGGCGCTCGCCGGGCTGGCGGCGCGTCGAGCCGTTCATGACCGGCAATACGTTCTACCTGTGGATCGGCCAGCACGAGAACGGCCACTATTCCAAGGCGCACGCCCACACCTCGGCGGCCGTGCTGATCTGCATCAAGGGCAAGGGCTACACCTACACCTGGCCCGAACGTCTCGGCCTGACGCCGTGGAAGGACGGCAAGATGGCGGAGGTCAAACGCGTCGACTACGAGCCCGGCGGCATGGTGTCCGCGGCGCCCGGCGGCGCACGCTGGTATCACCAGCACTTCGGCGCGTCGAAGGAAGCATTCCGCCTCACCGCCTGGTTCGGCCCGCACAATCCCGGCCGCGAGCCCGGCCCGCCCGGCGAGAAGCACACCGACTACACCGCCATGGACATTCCGGAAGGCGGCACCGCGATCCCCTATTACATGGAGGATCCGTTCCTGCGCCGCGAATATGCGGAGACGATGAAGCGCGAAAACGCCGACAACCGCATGCGGCCGGAATATTACGAGCGCGATTACCAGGGCGTGCTGCCGCAGGAATGAGTGCAGCGCGTCGTCCCTTCACTGTCATGCCCGCGAAGGCGGGCATCCAGTATTCACCGCACGCGCGGGTCGTACACGGCATTCATCCAGTGGCGGTGATTACTGGATCGTCCGCCTTCGCGGACGATGACAATGCAATTGTTTCAAGGACAACCGTGACCGGAGCGTCGAACGCATGACCGAGGAAGCCCAGGGCGGCCGCGTTTTCTTTTCCTCAACCGGCCGCACGTTCGGCGAAGAAGACGAACTCTGCGTGCTCTCGGTCGGCGTCGACATCGGCTCATCGACCTCGCATCTCGTGTTCTCGCGCATCGTGCTGGAGCGGCTCGACAGCCGCTATGTCGTCACCCAGCGCGAAAGCTTCTACCAGTCCGACATCCTGCTGACGCCGTATTCGGCCGAGGAGACGATCGACGCCGACGCGCTCGGCGCCTTCATCGAGAAGCAGTACAAGGACGCCAAGATCGATCCCGACGAGATCGACACCGGCGCGCTGATCCTCACCGGCGTCGCGGTGCGCCGGCGCAACGCGCGGCGCATCGGCGAATTGTTCGCGAAGCAGGCCGGCAAGATGGTCGCTGTCAGCGCCGGCGACAATCTCGAAACCGTGATGGCCGCCTATGGCTCGGGCGCGGCGGCGCGCTCGATCCGCAGCGCAGCGCCGGTGATGAATGTCGACATCGGCGGCGGCACCTCGAAGATCGCGGTCTGCGCCGACGGCAAGGTGATCGATGTCACCGCGATCGACGTCGGCGCGCGCCTCGTCGTGCTCGACGCCGACGGCAAGATCGTGCGCCTCGAAGAGGCCGGCCGCGCTTCGGCGCCGAGCTCGGTCTCGAACTCGCGCCCGGCGTCGCGGTCACGGCCGGATCAGACGCGCGCGCTCGCGGCGCTGATGGCCGACTGTCTGTTCGAAGCCATGCGCGGCGGTTCGCCGCGCGCCGATGGCGCCGAGCTGCTACGGCTCGATCCGTTGAGCTTCCGCGACACCATTGCCGACGTGAGCTTCTCCGGCGGTGTGTCCGAATACATCTATGGCGGCGAGGCGAAGGCGTTCGGCGATATCGGCCCGCAGCTCGCCAAGGAAGTCCGCGAGCGGCTGCCCGGCTGGGGTCCGCAACTGCAGCGCCCCGATGCGCGCATCCGCGCCACCGTGATCGGCGCCTCGCAATACACCATGCAGGTTTCCGGCAGCACGATCTTCGTGTCGCCGCTCGACACGCTGCCGCTGCGCAATGTGCCGGTGATCGCGCCGTCCTTCACGCTCGATCAGGAAACGATCAATTCCGCCGCCGTCGCCACCGCGATCAAGGGCGCACTGCGGCGGCTCGATCTCGGCGACGGCAAGAGCCCGGTCGCGATCTTCGTGCCGTGGCGCGGCTCGGCGACGTTCCGGCGGCTCGACGATTTCTGCAAGGGCGCCGCCGACGGCCTCTCCGCGCTGCTCGCCAACGGCCACCCCATCGTGCTCGCCGGCGACGGCGACGTCGGCGGCCTGATCGGCATCCACTATTGCGAAGAGATGAAGGTGACCAATCCCATCGTCTCGATCGACGGCCTCGAACTCAAGGAGTTCGACTACATCGACATCGGCGCCATCCTCGACACCTCGGGCGCGGTGCCGGTGGTGATCAAGTCGCTGATCTTCCCGACCAGCGCCGGGCTGGGCAAGGACTGGCAGGCCGAACGCGCCGGCGAAGCGGCCGCGGCGACGTAATCTCCTCCAGCGCATGCGGGGGAGGTGCCGCGAAAGCGCGCGGATGGGGGCCAGTGGCTCGCTCGAGCGATGAAGCGAGCACGAACGGCACGCTTTGAGCAAGCGAGCCCCCTCCACCGCGCAGCGGCGGTTACTGCCTCCCCCGCTTCGCGGGGCGGAAAGACAATTCAAATCTTCCACGCCTCCGGCAGCACGCCGCGCTTCTTCGCGACGGTGACGTAGTATTCCCACGCCTTGCCGATGAAATGTTCGCGGTTAAGGCTTCCCGCAAAGTCGGCGATCTCGGCTTTGGTGAGCGGCAGAACGCGCCCGAGCTGGCTCGCGAGGATCATCGCCTCGGCGTTCTCGATGAAAGTCACGCTGTCGACCAGCACCGCCGGCACCGTCTCGGCGCAAATCACCTGCCCGTGCGCGCGGATTTGCAGCGCATGTGCGGCGCCGAGCGTTTTCGCGAGCGCCCGGCCGCGCGCATGCGTATTGACGTGCCCCGGCTCGGGATGAACCGGAATGCCGCCGGTCCAGCGGATGGCGTGGTTCTTGATCAGCTTGATCGTCGCGCCCTTGACCATGGTGAAGGTCGTGGTGCGATCGTGATGGAAATGTGCAACCGCATTGATGTCAGGCCGCGCCCGCATGAGTTCGGTGTGAAGGTAGACTTCCGATGGCGGCCTCACATCGGATGGGCCCGAAAGCATCTCGCCATCGAGATTGCACACCAGCAGATCATCGGGCCCGAGACTCGCGCGCGGATGATCGCGCGACTGGATCAGCAGCGCATCGCGCCCCGGCAGCCGCGCGCTGACGTGGCCGCTGTAGCCCAGCAGGCCGAGGTCGTTGAGCAGCAGCGTGCACGCTGCGACCTGCTCGCGGAGCTTTTGCTCGCTGGGCGCCGCCGTTTCGGCATGTTTCTTGGCAGCGATCTTGCTCATCGTGCACCTCCATGAATTGTCATGCTGCCGCGAAGGCGGAGCTCCAGTAATCGCTAACACCATCGTAGCCGAGTGGCACTTTCGCGCCACTCTACTCTGCGGTGATTACTGGATCATCCGGCTCTTCGCGGATGATGACACCGGAGATGCACCCGGTATTAATCCAGCTTCGCGCCTGAGGCCTTGATCACCGCCGCCCATTTCGGAATTTCGGCTTTGATGTAGGCGGAAAACTCCTCCGGCGTATCGCCGACGATGTCGACGCCAAGCTGTTGCAGCGAACTGCTCACCTCAGGATCGTGAAGCGCCGCAACGGCGGCGCGGTGCAGCGCTGCGATGATCTCCGGCGGCGTCCCGGCCGGCGCGACGAGACCATGCCAGGTCGTGGCGTCGAAGCCCTTGAGGCCGAGTTCATCGACGGTCGCAATGTCCGGCAGGATCGCGGTGCGCTTGAGCGTCGTCACGGCGAGCGGACGCACCAGCCCGGCCTTGATGTGGCCGACGACGGATGCCGCGGTCGCGAACATCATCTGCACCTGGCCCCCGATCAAATCCTGCAGCGCCGGCGCCGCGCCCTTGTAGGCGACATGGACGATGTCGATGCCGGCCTGCGTCTTGAACAATTCGCCGGCGAGATGCGCCGCCGCGCCATAGCCCGACGAGGCGAAATTGAGCTTTCCGGGCTCGGCCTTGGCGAGCGCAATCAGCTCCGCCATCGTCTGCACCGGCACCTTGGGATTGACCACGAGGATGTTGGCCTGCGTGCCGATCAGCGAGATCGGCAAAAAGTCCTTCTCGGGATTGAAGGCGATCTTCTTGTAGAGGCTGGCATTGGTGGCGAGGATCGAGTTGTTGCCCATCAGCAGCGTCAAGCCGTCGGGCGCGGCGTGCGCGACGGTCTCGCCGGCGATGTTGCCGCCGGCGCCCGGGCGATTGTCGATGACGAAGGTCTGGCCGAGGATGGTCCCCATCTTCTTCGCGACGATGCGGGCGAGCACGTCGCTCGGCCCGCCCGGCGTGAATCCGACGACCAGCGTGACCGGCCGCGTCGGGTAGTCGGCCGCGAACGCCAACGTCGCCGCGCATGCCAGCGCCAACAACCCGGCGACAGTAGCCATCACTCGCTTAAGCATGAAATCCTCCGACCCTGGCCCCACCAAACCCGCGCGGAGCGCAGTTGGCAAGCATGCAGTTTTTGGTCGATGACACGTGCGGCAGCCTCGGGCTAAAACGGTCGTGATGAAGGTGGACGTCATCGTTCGTCATTCCGGGGCCGAGCGCAGCGAGGAGCCCGGAATCCATAACCACGATTCGTGAATATGGATTCCAGGCTCGCCGCTTCGCGGCGCCCCGGAATGACAAGGAAACGGAGCAAACATGATGCGTACCGGCGCCGAATATCTCCGCTCTCTCAAGGACGGCCGCGGTGTTTTCGTCGACGGCGAGCGCGTCAAGGACGTCACCGCACATCCGGCGTTCCGCCAGGCGGCGCGCTCGATCGCCAGCCTGATGGACATCGCGGCGGCGCCCGAGATGCGCGAGCGCATGACCTTCACCTCGCCGAAAACCGGCGAGCCGGTGTGGCGGGCCTGGCAGATCCCGCACACGCACGCCGACCTACGCGCGCGGCGGTTGTTCTCGGAGACCTGGGCCGAGGCGACCTTCGGCCTGATGGGGCGCACGCCCGATCACGTCGCCGGCTTCTTCTGCGGCTATGCGGCGACGCCGCAGGTGCTGGCGGCGGGCGGCCAGAAATTCGCCGACAATGTCGTCGCGTTCTACGAGTACATGCGCGACAACCACATCTATGCGAGCTACGCGATCGTGCCGCCGCAGATCGACCGCTCGAAGCCCGCGCACAAGCAGAGCGACCCGACGCTCTACGCCGGCGTGGTCAAGGAGCGCGACGACGGCATCGTCATTTCCGGCGCGCAGCAGCTCGCGACCGGCGGCGTGCTGTCGGACTACATCCATCTGAGCTGCATCCATCCGTTGCAGCCGGGCGACGAGAACTACGCCAATTGCGTCGCCATCCCGGTCGGCGCCGAGGGCGTGAAGCTTTATCCGCGCCGGCCGTTCGCGCGCGCCGGCAGCTCCTACGACTATCCGCTGTCGAGCCGGTTCGACGAATCCGACAGCTACGTCATCTTCGACAACGTGTTCGTGCCGTGGGAGCGCGTGTTCATCTATCGCAATCTCGAGGTCAGCCGCGACCAGTGGTGGAAGACGCCGTCGCATCTGCTCGGCAACCACCAGGCGCAGGTGCGCTACGTGACCAAGCTGCGCTTCATGATCGGCCTGGCGCAGAAGATGAACGAGATGACCGGCAACGCCGCGCAGCCGCCGGTGCAGATCATGATGGGCGAGCTTGCGTCTCTCGTGACGGTCTACGAGTTGATGCTGCTCGCGCACGAGACCGCAGCGCCGATCGAGAACGGCGTGCTGTGGCCGTCGAAGACCATCCTCTATGCGGCGATGGCGCTGCAATCGGAATTGAACGGCCGCATGCTGGAATCCGTCCGCGAGCTTGCCGGCGCGGCCTTCATCACGCTGCCGTCGTCGGAGGCCGACTTCGGCAATCCGGAAATCGCCGCCGACATCGAGCGCTACATGCGCTCGGCCGACCTCCGACGCCAGGACGCGCATCGCGCTGATGCGGCTGATCTGGGATTTCCTCGGCTCCGAATTCGGCAGCCGCCATCAGCAATACGAAAAATTCTACGGCGGCGCCTCGTTCCTGGTGAAGCAGAACGTCTACCGCAACTTCGACTTCAAGCGCGCCACCGCGCTGGTCGACAAGGCGCTGAGTTTGCCGCCGGTGGAATGACCCTCTTTCCTCCCCCGCGTTGCGGGGGAGGTGCCGCGCGAAGCGCGCGGATGGGGGCGCGTGGCTCGCTCGGAACTGGCCGAACGAGAAAGCGCGGCACGCTTTGCGCAAGCCAGCCCCCTCCACCGCCCAAGCGGGCGGTCCCCCTCCCCCGCTTCGCAGGGGCGGAAAAGGAAAACGAGCTGGCGCATCGCGCGAGTGTGACTTGCTTCACACTTCCCCGCTCTCGGCCGTGCTATTGTCGCCACCATCTGGCGGGGAACCATCCGTTCCTGATTGCGGAATTGGATGGCGATGTGATCGCATGAAACGGCGCGAATTCATCGCACTGCTCGGCGGCACGGCGCTGTGGCCGCTCGCCGCGCGCGCGCAGCAGACGACGCTGCCGGTGATCGGATTTCTCAGCGCGCGTGCTCCCGACGACAGTGCGCATCTGACGGATGCATTCCGCCACGGCCTGTCCGAGGCAGGCTTCGTCGAGGGCCGCAATGTCACGATCGAGTATCGCTGGGCGCGTGGCGAATACGACCGGCTGCCGGCGCTGGCGGCCGAGCTGGTGCGGCTGCCGGTCACCGTGCTCGTTGCCGCCGGCGGCGAACCGGCGGCGCGCGCCGCCAAGGCGGCGACGACGACGATATCCGTGGTCGCCGCCTTCAGCTCCGATCCGGTCAAGAGCGGTCTCGTCGCCAGCCTCAGCCGGCCGGGTGGCAACCTCACGGGTATCAGCAACCTGTCCACCGCGATGGAGCCGAAACGGGTCGGCCTGCTGCACGAGCTGGTGCCGCAGGCGACAGCCTTCGGCGCATTGCTCAACCCCGATTTTCCAACGACCGAGGATCAGCTCAAGGACATCCAGTCGGCGGCGAAGACCACACGCCTTGAGCTTCATGTCCTGCGCGCCAGCAACGACCGCGAGATCGAGGCTGCGTTCGAGACGCTGACGCAGCAGCACATCGCCGCGCTGCTGGTGGCGGCCGACCCGTTCTTCAACACACGGCGCGCCGAAATTGCCGCGCTCGCCGCGCGCCACCGCGTGCCGGCGATGTACTCCTTTCGCGACTATGCCGCGGCCGGCGGCCTGATGAGCTACGGCATCGATCTCGCCGACGTGTATCGCCAGAACGGCGTCTATGCCGGGCGCGTGCTCAAGGGCGAAAAGCCCGCCGACCTGCCGGTGCTGCAGCCGGTCAAGTTCGAATTCGTCCTCAACCTCAAGACCGCCAAAACCCTCGGCGTCAAATTCTCCGACAACCTGCTGTCGCTCGCCGACGAGGTGATCGAGTGAAGCGGGCGGCGCGGTAGAATTGTCTTGATTTTATTCCTATGACATGCTAAAGGCCCGCGTCTTGAGCTGACTGCGGGCGCTCGCATGAGGCGCCTGCGGCACAGTCAGGGCCCCGGCGGCCGCGCTTCATGCGCGCGGCTGCCGTGGGGTGCCGATATCGGGCAAGCCCGATATCGGGGATGGAGAGCCGGGGAGGCGAGCCCACTCAACAGGGCGCGCGTCCTCGCAAGACGCGCGGCATTTCCTGTGAGCGCAGGAAATGTCAAAGGGTGCGCGTAGCGCACGCACCCGAAGCGCCTCCCCGGCGCTCCATTCCTTCCGGGATGGGAAAAGGGACACCGGCGCGCCCGCGCCGCAAACAACAGGGCCGATTTGTCATGCCCGCGAAAGCGGCATCCAGTAATCGCCGCGCGTCGAGAAAAATTATCAGCGCCTGCGTTTACTGGATCATCCGCTTTCGCGGATGATGACGATGTTAAATGGGTGCGTCGCCGATGACAGTAGACGAGCCGCCCGCAAAGGTGGAGTAGAATAGCAAAAAATAACCGAGGCCGACGCAACGCGAGGAGAGCGACATGCGCAGGTGGAAAGCGATCGCATCTGCCGCCCTCACGGGTCTCACGGTTTTAAGCGTTCCGGCCACGGCGCAGACCTATCCGACTCGGCCGATCACGCTCGTCATCCCGCTGCCGCCCGGCGGCACCAACGACATCATGGCGCGCGCCGTCGCCGACAAGATGAGCGCCGCGCTCGGCCAGCAGATCGTGATCGAGAACCGCGCCGCAGGCGGCAGCGGCACGGTCGGCACGCGCGCGGTCGCCCGTGCCGAGCCCGACGGCTACACGCTGCTGCTCGGCTACACCTCCAACCTCGCAACCGCGCCGAGCATGTACCGCAACGTCGGCTACGACCCGCGCAAGGATTTTGCGCCCGTGGGCATCATCGCAACGGCGCCGGGGCTGCTCCTTCTGCATCCGAGCATCAAGATCAAGACCGTCGCTGAGTTGATCGCGCTGATGAAGAGCTCCAAGGAGCCGTATCAGATCGGCACGCCGGGCATCGGCACGGTCAGTTACCTCGCGTCGATTTTGTTCGCGCAGCAGGCCGGCCTCGAGGTCGAGCAGATCCCGTACAAGGGCTCCAATCCGCTCAACACCGACCTGATCGGCGGCCACGTCAAGGTCGGCTTCAATCCGATTCCGGTGTCGTACGGCGCCATCGAGAGCGGGCTTATCCGCGCGCTTGCGGCGACCTCGATGAAGCGCTCGACCTTGCTGCCGGATGTGCCGACGCTGGCGGAATCGGGCCTGCCCGGTTACGACGCCATTCTGAGCTACGGCATCGTTGCGCCCGCCGGAACGCCGCGGCCGATCATCGATCGGCTGAACCAGGCGCTCAACGCAGCGCTTGCCACCGAAGAGGTGCGCAAACGCCTGATCAAGGAGGGCGGCGAGCCGGAGCCGGGCACACCGGAACGCCAGGCGGACATCATCGATCGCGAGGAAACCAAGTGGTCGAAGATCATCCACGCGGCGAACTTGAGTCCGCAATGAGGACGAGGCAAAAGAAAATGATAATAAGGAAATTGGCGCTACGGGCTCTCACGTTGGGTGCAGCCATCGTCATGTCGGCTGCGGCCGTCGCCGAGGATTATCCGAGCCGGCCGATCACGCTCATTGTCCCGTTTGTTCCCGGTGGCAGCGCGAGCGTCATGGCGCGGATTGTCGCCGACAAAATGAGCGCCGAGCTTGGTCAGAGGATCATCGTCGACCATCATGGCGGGGCCGGAAGCGCGCTTGGCGCCCGCATGGTCGCGCGCAGCGCGCCGGATGGTTACACGATCCTGCTCTCTACCAACGCGACACTTGGGATCGTGCCAAATCTCCAGCTCAACGTCGGCTACGACGGACGCAAGGATTTCGCCCCGATCGGCCTCATCGGCGCGATTCCGAGCGTGCTGGTGGTCAAACCGGATTATCCGGCGAAGACGCTCGGCGACCTCATCAAGATCGGCAAGGAGCCCGGCCAGATCATCGACTTCGGCACTCCCGGCGTTGGCACCGTCAATCATCTTTCCGGCGAGTTGCTCGCCATCGAGACGGGCGCAAAGTTGCGGCACGTTCCCTACCGCGGCGCGGCGCCGGCGCTCAACGATGTGCTCGGCGGCCATATTCCGCTGGTCATCAGCGCCATCCCGAATGTCCACGGCCATATCGGCGCGGGCACGTTGCGCGCGCTCGCGGTGACGAGCGGCAAGCGTTCGTCCCTGCTGCCGCAGATACCGACCGTGGCGGAGTCCGGATACCCGGGTTACGACATGGTTCTGAACGACGGCCTGGTGGCTCCCGCGGGCACGCCGCCTGAAATCATCGCGCGGCTGAGCAAGGCGTTGATGGCGGCGCTGGCGACAAAAGAGGTCAGAGAGCATCTCGCTATCGAAGGGACCGAGCCGGTGCCGATGACGCCGCAACAATATGCCGACGAAATCGACCGGGATGCGACCAAATGGTCGAAACTCATCACGTCGGTCGGGCTCAAGCCGCAATGAAGGCGCCAATCATGATCAAGTTCTGTCCGTTGCTTGCCGTGGCCCTCGCCGCGTCCGCTCCGGCGTTGGCGCAGGATTTTCCCAACCGCCCGATCACGCTGGTGGTGCCCTACACGGCCGGCGGCGGCAATGATCTGATGGCGCGCATGGCCGGCGAGCTGATGAGCAAGACGCTCGGCCAGCAAATCGTGATCGAGAATCGCGGCGGCGCCGGCGGCTCCATCGCCACGCGCCAGGTCGCCAAGGCTGCGCCCGACGGCTACACGCTCGGCCTCGGCGGCACCGGCACGCTGGCGATCGACCCGACGCTTTATCCGAACGCCGGTTACGATCCGCGCAAGGATTTCGCGCCCGTGGGCCTCATCGCCAAGAGCGCGCTCGTCGTGCTGGTGAACCCGGCGCTGCCGGTGCATTCCATTGCCGAGCTGATCGCGCTCGCCAAGAAAGACCCCGGCAAGCTCAATTACGCCTCGGCCGGCACGGGCAGCGGCATCCATCTCGGCACGGTGCTGTTCGAAATGATGGCCGGCATCACCATGACGCACATTCCCTACAAGGGCAGCGGCCCGGCGCTGACCGATCTGATCGGCGGCCATGTCGCGATCTATTTCTCCTCGCTGCCGCCCGCGGTCGGGCTGGTGAAGGACGGCAAGGTGCGCGCGCTCGCGGTCACCGACAGCAAGCGCTCGGCAATTTTTCCGGATTTGCCGACGGTGGCGGAGGCAGGATTGCCGGGTTACGACGCCGTGCTGCATTACGGCATTGTCGCGCCCGCCGGTACGCCGCGGCCGATCATCGAAAAGCTCAGCGCCGCGTTGCGCACGGCTGTAAGTTCGCCGGAGCTAAAGGAAAAGGTCGCAGCCGACGGCGCCGAGCCGCTGCCCTCTTCGCCCGAGGAATATGCCGCCGACATCGACCACGAGGAGACCAAATGGTCGGCGGTGGTGAAGAAATCGGGCGCAAAGGCGGAGTGAATTCGGGAATGCGCGCACTGACGTTGCTTGCTTTCCTGCTGGCGGCGCCGCTGCCCGCTGCGGCTGCCGAATATCCGAGCCGCCCGATCATGCTCGTCGTCCCCTATCCGGCCGGCGGCGGCAACGATGTGATCGCGCGCATCGTCGCCGACAAGATGAGCCAAAACCTCGGCCAGCAAATCGTGGTCGAGAACCGCGGCGGCGCCGGTGGCACCATCGCGACGCGTCAGGTCGCGAAAGCCGAGCCTGACGGCTACACATTGCTCATCGCCACAAGCTCGCTCGCGATCAATCCCTCGCTCTATCCCAATATCGGCTACGACCCGCGCAAGGATTTTTCGCCCGTCGGACTGATCGCAACCAGCGCCAACGTCGTCATGGTGCATCCTTCGGTGCCCGCGCACTCGATTGCGGAATTGATTGCGCTGGCGAAGAAGGAGCCCGGCAAGCTCGACTTCGCCTCGACCGGCGCGGGCTCGAGCGTGCAGCTTTCCGCCGAGCTGTTCGCCGCCATGGCCGACGTCAAGCTCAACGCGGTGCCGTACAAGGGGACCGGCCCTGCGCTCACCGATCTCATCGGCGGCCACGTCGCCATCATGTTCAGTCCGATGGCGGGTGCGGTCGGCCTGGTGCGCGAGAACAAGGTGCGCGCGCTCGCGGTCACGGCGACCAAACGCTCGCCGCTGTTTCCCGACCTGCCAACAGTCGCCGAAGCCGGATTGCCGGGTTACGAGGCGGTGTTGCACTACGGCATCGTCGCGCCGGCGCGAACGCCGCATGAGGTTGTGGAAAAGCTTAACGGCGCGCTGAACGCAGCGCTTGCCAATGAAGACGTAAAACGGCGGCTCGCCGTCGACGGCGCCGAAACGCTTGCCTTCAACGCCGGAGCAATACGCCGCCGACATTGATCACGAGGAGACAAAGTGGTCGGCGGTCTTGAAGAAATCCGGCGCGAAAGCGGATTAATGCACCGATTCGCGATGTCGCGCGTTAGCGAGAATTTGCGGCTTGCACCGTGTTCTGACTCTTACACCAGCTCTGCATTGCGCAGCGCAAGCAACTCACCGATCGGCCGATCGGGTCGATACGAGATCGCATCGAGAAGGTCATGCAGACGGGCTACAAATCGTCGCACGCCGGCGGGATCATAGATTCCAGCATCGAAGGTTATTCCCAAGGTTTGATGATCATCGGCTTCAAGCAGATTCATGCTGAAGCCCCACGGCATGCGAACACCGATGGGATTGTATTGCCGGATCATCTTCAGGCCGGCAAATTCGATTGCCGCGCTGTTACGACCCATTGGCGCACCGAAGATCACAGAAACGCTCGGCAGCGTAACGTCCAACCGCTGCAGTTCCTGTCGCAATGTCTCTTGAGGAATTTCGCAGCGCGCCTCTACCTCCGTTGCGCGGATTTGAACCTTGGACAACCAGTCACGATATGACATCGAATTGTCGACTCGGAAGCTCAGCGTTGCCGATATTGATGAAGTAGCCGATTGTGTTTTGCACTTCGCGACGGCGATTGGCGACATAGCTCCCGACAACGATCTCCGGCTGTCCTGTTTCGGCCGCCAGCAGCGCGACCAGAGCCGCCAACCAGACCGTATAAGGCGTGGCATACTCTTGCTGTCTCAGCCGGTTCAGGCGCTTTACGAGCTCAGCCTCGACGGGCCAGGCGATCCTGCCCTCGGAGCGATCGACATTGGCGAGCGGTGCCGGCCGCTTGAACGGGAGATCGGGCATCGGCTGCCATTGCTCGAATTGCGTTTTCCACCAGGCGATGGTGTCCTGGTAGAGCGGCCCGTCGGGCCGAAAATTCTTACGCTGCCACACCGCATAATCGGCGACCTGCAGCGGTTCGGGCTCCAAAATCTGATCAGCCGCGCCCTCGATCCTGGCGCTATAGAGCAGCGCGAGTTCATCAAATATTATTTTGGCGGACCAGGCGTCCCACAGGATATGGTGGCAAGCGCGTAGCAGCCAATGTTCGTTTTCGCTGCACCGCACCAGCGAAAAGCGCGCCAACGGCCCCACAGTCAAATCGGCGACGAGGGACCTTTCGGCCCTGACGATGCGCGCCACCGCCTCGTCCGGCTCCGATTCGCCGCCGACATCGAATGACCGGCAACGCGACCGGCTCCGCAGGGTGAATAATCTGCACGGGCTGACCGTTCCGCAAGGCATAGGTCGTGCGCAGAATTTCGTGCCGCCTTACGATCTCGCTCAGACAGTCACGCAATACCCCGACATCAAGCGGGCCAAGAATGTGATCCCTCATGCCCAAGGCATAAGTCGGAGGACGCTCGGATGTCTGACAATACGTCCAGATGCTTTCCTGAGCCAAAGACAGCGGCAATGGTCCATCGCGCGAAACGCGCACCAGTTGCGGGGATGTACCAGTCGCGACGGCAACATGACGACAACGGTCGACGATCAAGCCGACCAGCGCATCGATTGAACGATGGGTGGTAAGTTCAACGGGATCAAGCTCCACCGCAGCGCGGGCCTCGATCTCCATGCACCATTCGACCACGTCCAGGCTGTCTATCCCCAAATCCGCAATAGCGACGTCGACTTTGGGATCCTTCAGCCGCATTGCCAGTTCGGAGTTGCCGAGCCCTTTCGTGACTTTTAAAAGCGCGTCGACAACCAATTTACGGACGTCTTTGTCTTTCATCGGCACAACTCGACTTCCAGATGTTCGGGACACGCAAAAACATAATCGGATGCTCGCGGGGAATAAGACAGCACGGTGGCGTAAAGCGGAACAGCGGACAGAAGCGCAGTGATTGCGTTCCAGATTTCAAGTGAAACGGGACGCCCAAGACAGGCGTGAGGACCGGCACCGAAGAAATTCGTGCGGCTTCTCGGCTCACCTTCGTAGGCAAATGTTTGCAGGAATATCCGCACGCGGTCACCCAATGCAAAGTTCTTGGCTGCCAGCATAAAGGGATTGACGACCACGCGCTCGATAAATGGAACTCCGGTTTCCGGCGGGAAGTCCGGATATTCGATATCGGTCAGCCGGCGACCAGGATTGGCCTCCAGCAACCGATGAAGGCTCTCGCCAAGGGTTCCGATGAGGGCATCCTTGCCCAGAATGAGAAGAGCCAGTCGCATTCCGATATCATCTTCCGAAGCATTCGGACCAAGATGGCCGGAGATTAAATCACGAAGCGTTGCGATCTCCGCAGCGACGTTGCGTCGCTTGTTGACGCTGATCGATTTATCGAAAACGAGCGACGCATTCTGGCAGTCAACATCGGAAATATCGATATCAATGACCGTGGAGATGATGTCGAGCACGAGGGGCAGGATCGCGTCCTTCATGATCTCGACCCGACCCTCCTGCCGGATGGCATTGAAATGCACTGCAACCGCGTCTGGAATGCGCGCATTCAGCGCAGTCTTGCGCGAGGCGAGGAACTCGCTCACCCGACGCCGGGCGCGCGCATGGCGATCGCCATGCAAACAAATTGGAATGTGTGCGAACGCAAAGCTCAGGCTTGAAAAATCAAGTCCGAGGCGCTGCTCCAGTACCTTGTAGTCCTCCGCATATGTGGCCGGATGCAGCTTGCTTGATCCAATGAGCTCCCTGCATTGGGCGGAGTCCGTGATGATCCACGCCTTCGCGACAGTATCAAAAAAAGGTTCTCGGCTTTCCGTCCTGGAGAAATACTGGTGCCGGCCAGGATCGCGGTGAAGCATCAGAACATTTATCGGCAATTCCACGTGGAACTCTCCGCGATTTTGCTTATTTGATTCAAGCCGAAACCCCCACGAGAGCCAGTCCATAGGCGCGAACATTACCAGCCAGTGCCATAGCCTGATAGCCCGATGATCAAACCGGTCAGCGCTGTTGCGCATCGTCGAGATGCGTAATTGAAGAAAACGGAACCCTTCGATTGCAACGTCGGAATTTGCTCCAACATCGCCAAACCGACAGAGGCAAAATTGGTCGGAAATCATAAAGAAGTCAGGCGCGAAAGCGGAGTAGAATACGGCCCGCTACTCCCGATCGTCATGCCCGGGCTCGACCAGACCATGACGGTGAAAAAGGTTGGACGTCATGAATTTCGATTTCACCGAGGAACAAAAACTGTTCGCGGACTCCGTCCGCCGCTTCGCGCTGGCGCATCTCGAAAAGGATTCGCTCAAGCGCGCTCACGATCCGCATTTCCCGTTCGACGTGGCGAAGAAGATGGCCGAGCAGGGCCTCATGGGCATCACTTTGCCGCAAGCCGATGGTGGACAGGGCGGCACGCTGGTCGACGCCGTCATCGCCATCGAGCAAGTGGCATCCGTGTGTCCGCGCAGTGCTGACGTGGTGCAGTTCGGAAATTTCGGGCCGATCCGCACCTTCGCCGAATACGGCAGCGATGCGCAGAAGAAGCGCTGGCTGCCCGATCTGCTCGCCGGCCGCATGGTGATGAGCCTTGGCATGTCGGAGCCCGACGCCGGCTCGGCCGTCACGGACCTCACCACCAGTGCGCGCCCGGACGGTTCGCACTATGTCATCAACGGCACCAAAGTGTTTTCCACCTTCAGTCCTGATGCCGAGATTTTTCTGATTTACGTCCGCTTCGGTCCTGGCCTCGGCGGTATCGGCTCGGTCATCGTCGAGCGCGGCGCGGCAGGCTTCACCATCGGCCAGCCATCGAGCTTCATGAGCGGCGAGGAATGGTGCGAGCTGCATTTCGACAACTGCCGCATTCCGGCGGAGAATGTCCTGCTCGGGCCCGGCGGCTTCAAGAAGCAGATGTCCGGCTTCAACGTCGAACGGCTCGGCAACACGGCGCGCTCGCTCGCCTATGGCCGCTACGCCTTCACCAAGGCGCGCGACCATGCGCTCACGCGCGAGCAGTTCGACCGGCCGCTGTGCGAATTCCAGGGCCTGCAATGGAAATTCGCCGAGATGGCGATCAAGCTCGAAAGCGCGCAGCTTCTGCTCTATCGCGCTGCGACCAACGCCGACAACGGCCTGCCCTCGGCCTACGAGACCGCCGTCGCCAAGGCGGCGTGCAACCAGACCGGCTTCGAGGTCGCGAGCGAGGCGGTGCAGATCATGGGCGCGCTCGGCTACAGCCGCGAGAGCCTGGTCGAATATTGCATGCGGCGCACGCGCGGCTGGATGATTGCCGGCGGCTCTATCGAGATGCTGAAGAACCGCATCGCCGAACACGTGTTCGACCGCCGCTTCGAGCAGCGCAAGCCGCGGGCGCGAGAAGCGGCGGAATGAGTCTTCGCCAGCTTCTGTTCGCGCCGCAATCCGTGGCGCTGATCGGGCAATCGGACGATCCGGGCAAAACCGCCGGCCGGCCGCTGAAGATATTGCGCCAGGCGGGCTATGCCGGCCGCGTCTATCCGGTCAATGCGCGGCGCGAGACGGTGCTGGGCGAGCGCGCGTGGCCGTCGGTCGCCGCGCTGCCCGAGGTGCCGGAGCACGTCTACATCGTGACGCCGACTGAAGCCGCGATCGAGGCGGTCGAGGAGTGCGGCCGACTAGGCGTTGCGGTCGCGACTGTGCTGGCCGACGGCTTCGGCGAGGCCGGCGCGCAAGGCGAGGCACGCGAGGCGCGGCTGCGCGACATTCGCGAAAAAACCGGCATCCGCATCGTCGGCCCGTCGAGCCTCGGCATCGTCGATCTGCGCACCAAGGCGCTGCTCACCGCCAATGCCTCATTCGACGAAAAGGAATTCGCCGCAGGGCGCATCTTCGCGGCCTCGCACAGCGGCAGCATGATCGGCGCCCTGCTCTCGCGCGGCAAGGCGCGCGGCGTCGGCTTTGCCGGCATGGTCTCGGTCGGCAACGAAGTCGACCTGTCGCTCGGCGAGATTTGCGCCGCGACGCTCGACGATCCCGGGATCGACGGCTACATGCTGTTCCTCGAATCGCTGCGCCGGGCCGATACGCTGCGCGGCTTCGCACTCGCGGCCGCCGCGCGCGGCAAGCCGATCATCGCCTACAAGCTCGGCCGCTCGGCAGCGGCGCGCGAGCTTGCCGTCTCCCACACCGGCGCGCTCGCCGGCGAGGACGATGTCGCCGACGCCTTCCTCGCCGATTGCGGCATCGCGCGGGTGGAAACGCTCGACGGCTTGATTGAGGGCTTTTCGTTGCTTGCGCGCGTGCCTGCGGCGAAGCGCAGCGTGCGGCGCGTCGGCGTGCTGACGACGACCGCCGGCGGCGCCACTATGGTGGTCGATCCGCTGGCGACACGCGGCGTCACCATCGAGGCCGCAAGTACGGCGACGCTCGCACGCCTGAGCGCCGCCGGAATAGACGCGAAGCCGGCGCGAATGATCGACCTCACCGTCGCGGGCGCGCGCTACGACACGATGAAGGCGGCGCTCGACGTCATGACCACCGCGCCGGAATTCGATCTGGTGCTGGTCGTCGCCGGCAGCTCCGCGCGCTTTTATCCGGAGGCGTCCGTGCAGCCGATCGTCGACAGCGCGGGCGCGGACAAGCCGATCGCGGTCTACATCGCGCCGGAGGCGCCGCAGGCGCTTGAAACGCTCAGCAAGGCCGGTGTGCCGGCGTTTCGCACGCCGGAGGCGTGCGCCGACGCCATCGCGGCTGCCCTGGCGCGGCGCGGGCCACGAGAGATCGCGGCGCATCCGCGTGGCGCCAGCGGCGATGGGCGGATGCTCGATGAACTCGAAGCCGGCGCACTGCTCGACCGCCTCAAAATTCCGCGCGCGCCGTGCGTTGCGTTCGACGGGCATATTGCAAGCACGCCAACGCTGCCATTTCCTTACCCGGTCGCGGTCAAGGTGCTCTCCGCCGAGATCGCGCACAAGAGCGACATCGGCGGCGTCGTGCTTGGCGTGCGCGATGGCGAAGGCCTGCTCGCCGCGATCCGGCAAATCCGCGCGGCCGTTGGCGCACATCGATCAGGGGCGGCTGTCGATCGCGTGCTGGTACAGCCGATGGTGACGGGGCTCGGCGAGGTTCTGGTCGGCTATCGCGTCGATCGCGATGTCGGGCCGCTGGTCATGGTGGCCGCGGGCGGGATTTTTACCGAGATTTATCGCGACCGCAGCCTGCGTCTCGCGCCGGTCGATCTCGACACGGCGCAAGAGATGATTGCAGAGGTGCGCGGCCTCGCACCGCTCAAGGGATTCCGCGGCAAGCCGGCCGGCGATCTCGACGCGCTGGCGCAGGCGATCGTCGCCCTGTCGCGGCTCGCGGATGATCCCGCAATCGCCGAGGCGGAGATCAATCCGCTGATCGTGCGCGCTGACGGCGTCGTCGCCGTCGATGCGCTGGTGAAGCTCGCCGGGAAAGCCTAATCTTCGCGCCACGGAGAAATCCCATGTCCCACGCCGAAGCGGTGCACACGCTGCATCCGGCCGCCGGCGCGACCGCCGCGCTGGTCGCGTTCGTCGGCGCACTGCGCCACGACGCGCTGTCCGACGAGGTGCGCCACTACGCGCGGCGCCACCTGCTCGACACCGTGGGCGTGATGATTGCAGGCGCGAACGGCGACGTCGCAGATCGTGCCGAGGCCGTGCTGGCGTCGGTGCGGCCCGCTGGCTCCGTGCCGGTGCCCGGCCGCGCGCGGCGCGCCGATGTCATCGACGCCGCGTTCCTCGGCGGCACGGCGGCGCACGGCATCGAGCTGGATGATGGCTACCGGCAAGGCTCCGTGCATCCCGGCTGCGCCGTGGTGCCGACCGCGCTCGCGCTCGGCTTCGCGCAGCGGGTGAGCGGCAAGGCGCTGATCGAAGCGATCGTCGCAGGCTACGAGATCGTCACCGCCATCGGCCGCTCCGTGCATCCCGACTTGCGCCAGCGCGGTTTCCATCCGACCGGCGCAGTGTCGGTGTTCGGCGCGACGGTCGCCGCGGCAAAGCTGCGCGGCCTGCCTGCGGAAAAAATCGCGCATGCGCTCGGCCTTGCTGCATCCAGTTCGGCCGGGCTGTTCGCCTTCGTCAACGGCGGCGGCGACATCAAGCGCCTGCACGCCGGCCATGCGGCGCGCGAAGGCCTGCAGGCGGCGCTGCTCGCCGAGCAGGGCGTCGAAGGTCCGCCCGACGTCATCGAAGCGCGCGACGGTTTTATGCAAGCCTTCGCGTTCGGCCGGCCGGAGAAGGCGCGCGCGATCACGCTTCCGCCCGCGGTGCCGTTCGGGATCACCGATTGCTATATAAAACCCTACGCATGCTGCCGGCACATCCAGCCCGCAGTCGAGGCGCTGTTCGGCCTGCTCAACGACGAGAACATTGCGTCTGAGGACATCAAGCGTGTCGAGGTTGAGACCTACAAGATCGCCGCCGAGCACGCGCAGACCGGCTGGGACGATTTCGCCAGCGCGCAATTGAGTTTCCCCTACCTGATGGGGGTCGTCGGCGCGTTTTCGCTGGGTCAAGATGGAGCACTTCGACGAGACGACGCGGCGCGACCCGTTCTTTGCGGAGTTCGCCCGCAAGCTCACGGTCACAGCGCCGCCGGACATCGACCGGCTCTATCCGCAGCTTCGCCCTGCCCGCGTCACGGTGACGACAGCGCGCGGCAGTTTTACGCGGCAGGCCGACGAGGCGCTCGGCTCGCGCCTGGTGCCACTCGACGACGCCGGGCTGAAGGCGAAATTCCACGACCTTGTTGCGCCGGTGCACGGCGCTGCGCGGGCGGACGAACTTGCAGTGCGGTTGTGGGCGGTAGAAGACATGCAAAACGTTGCGCCATTGGTCGAAGCGATGGCAAAAACCTAACACCCGTCATTGCCGGGCTTGACCCGGCAATCCATTCAGCGGCAAAGCGATGCCCGAAGCAGTGGATGCGCCCGGGGCAAGCCCGGGCATGACGATGTAATGGTGAGCCTGTCGCATGCCTCGCTACCGGATTGCGGTCGACACGGGAGGGACGTTTTCGGACTTCGTCTATCTCAACGAGGACAAGGGCGAAGTGACGATCTCCAAGGTGCCGTCGACGCCGGACGATCCCTCGCGCGCGATCCTGCAGGGTGTCGAAGGACTGCTGACGCAGGGCGTGCGGGCGGCCGATGTCGGTTATTTCTGCCACGGCACCACCGTCGGCACCAACGCGCTGCTCGAAGGCAAGGGCGTCAGGACCGGCCTGCTGGTGACCGAAGGTTTTCGCGGAATTTATGAGGTCGCCGAGCAGGCGCGGCCCTACGGCACCGCGATCTTCGACGTCATGTACGACAAGCCTGCGCCGCTGGTGCCGCAGAGCCTGACCGGCGAGGTGAAGGAGCGCGTCGATTTCCGCGGCACGGTGCTGCGGCCGCTCGATGAGGGGGCGCTGCGCGAGACCTTGCGCCGACTCAAGGCGCAGAAGCATCGAGTCGCTCGCGGTGTGCCTCCTGTTCTCGTTCCTGCATCCGGAGCATGAGTTGCGCGTGCGTGAGATCGCGCGCGAGGAAATGCCCGCGTGCAACATCTCGCTGTCGTCGGAAATCCTGCCGCAGATCCGCGAGTACTACCGGCTGAGCACGACGGTGATCAACGCCTATCTGCAGCCGATCCTCGCGCACTACATCGCGCAGCTCGACAAGCGGCTGAACGACGCCGGCGTCGCGACGCGGCAGAAATACATCATGCAATCGAACGGCGGCATGTCGACGTTCGATGCCGCCGCGCGCACCGCCGTGACCACGGTGCTGTCAGGTCCCGCCGGCGGCGTGACCGCGGGCGCCTATGCCTGCCGCATGACAGGCTGCCAGAACATCATCACCTTCGACATGGGCGGCACGTCGTGCGACGTCGCGCTGATCAAGGACGGCGAGCCGGCCATCGCCAGCCGCGGCAAGATCGAGGGCCGCGACCTCGCCGTGCCGATGATGGACATCAACACGGTGAGCGCCGGCGGCGGCACCATCGCCAAGGTCGACCGCTTCGGCGAACTGGAAGTCGGGCCGGAGAGCGCCGGCGCGGTGCCGGGCCCGGCGTGCTACGGCCGCGGCGGCACGGCGCCGACCATCACCGACTGCAACCTCGTCCTCGGCTATCTCGGCGAAGATAATTTTCTCGGCGGCCGCATGCGGCTCGATCGCGCGCAGGCGCTTGCGGCGGTCGAGCGCGTGGCGAAACCGCTGGCGCTCGACGCCGTGGCGGCGGCCGAAGGCATCGTGCGCATCATCGACGTCAAGATGGAGGAGGCGATCAAGGCCATCTCCACCATGCGCGGGCACGATCTGCGCGATTTTTATCTGCTCGCCTTCGGCGGCGCCGGGCCGGTGCATGCCGGCCGTATCGCGCGCGACCTCGGCATGGCGGGCGTGATCGTGCCGCTCTATCCGGGCGTCTACTCGGCGATCGGGTTGCTGATGTCGGACGTCAAGCACGACTACATCCGTTCGCGCATGACGCAGATCAGCGAACTCACAAGTGACGACGTGAATGCCATGTTCGCGCAGATGGAGACGCAGGCGCGCGCCGATCTGGTTCAAGACGGATTCGGCGATCAGCAAATCCGCATCGAGCGCGCGCTCGACATGCGCTATGCCGGCCAGGGCTACGAGATGTCGATTGCCTGCGGGCGTCTGGACACGGATGCGCTTGCGGATTTGCGCCGCAGCTTCGACGAGCAGCACAAAAACATGTTCGGGCATATGGCGCCGGAGGAGCCGGTCGAGGTGGTTTCCTATCGCGTTCGCGGCATCGGCCTCGTGCCGGCCGTATCGCTGCCGAAATTTACGCGCACCGGGAAAACGCTGTCCGATGCGCTGCGCGAAACCCGCAAGGTGCGCTTCGACGGCGCGACGGTCGATTGCCCGGTCTATCAGCGCGAAAGTCTCGATGTCGGCCTGACATTGACGGGGCCGGCAATCCTCGATCAATTCGACTGCACCACCGTGATCTGCCCCGGGCAGACGGCGCGCGTCGATGAGTGGAAGAATTTGATCGTGACGGGGGAGAAATGAACGTCATTGCGAGGAGCGAAGCGACGAAGCAATCCAGACCTTGCGGTGCGCAAGAATGGATTGCTTCGCTTCGCTCGCAATGACGGGTTCATCAAGGACGAGAGAAAGGAACCTATGCACATCGACGCCGTCGATCTCGAAGTGGTGAAGGCGAGCCTCTCCGGCATCGTGCAGGAGATGCAGAACTCGCTGTTCCGCACCGGCTTCTCCACCATCGTGCGCGAGTCGCAGGACGCCTCCTGCGCGCTGATGAACGCGCAGGGCGAGGTCGTCGCGCAGCACGTCGTGCTGCCGCTGCACATCGGCGCGTTCCCGGCGTGCTGCGCGCGCGGTGCTCGAAGGAATTCGGCGACGACATCGCGGAAGGCGACGCGTTCCTGATCAACCATCCGTATCACGGCGGCAGCCCGCATGCGCCGGACATCGCCGTGATCACGCCGGTGTTCGTCGACGGCGCGCTGTTCGGCTTCTGCGGCTCGATCGCGCACAAGAGCGACATCGGCGGCCCGGTGCCGGGAAGCTGCTCCGGACAGGCGCGCGAGATGTTCAACGAGGGCCTGCATCTTCCGGCGGTGCGTTACCAGAACGGCTTCAAGCCCAACACCGACATCGAACGCATCATCGCCGCCAACAGCCGCACGCCCGAGCTGGTGCTCGGCGACATCCGCGGCCAGCTCGGCGCCGACCGGCTCGGCGAGCGGCGGCTCGGCGAGCTGGTCGCCAAATACGGCAAGGACAAGGTTCTCGCGAGCTACGCGCGGCTGTTCGAGATCGGCGAGGCGCGCGTCAAGGCCGCGATCGCGGAATGGGCGGACGGCCGCTACGAGGCCGAGCGCTTCGTCGACGACGACGGCATCGATCTGGAAAAGCCGGTGCGCATCCACGTCGTCGCGGAGAAAAAGGGCGACCGGCTGCATTTCGATTTCTCCGGCTCCGCCGACCAGACCAAGGGCCCGGCCAACATCCGCCCGCCATTGGTGCAGGCGGCCTGCGCCTATGCGCTCATTTCGATGATCGATCCGCACATGTATGTGTCGAGCGGGCTGCTGCGCGGCTTCACCGTGACGGCGCGCGAAGGCAGCGTGCTCAATCCGCGCTTTCCGGCGCCGGTCAACACCTACAATCCGACCATCCACGCGCTGGTCGATGCGATCTTCGGCGCGCTCGGGCCGATCGTGCCCGGCAAGGTGCGCGCCGACGGCAGCGGCAGCCGCTCGATCATCATCGGCGGGCGCAACACCTACACCGGCAAGGGCTACGTGCAATACGAGATCATCGCGCGGCGGCGCCGGCGCGCGCGCGACCAAGGACGGCGCGTCGGGCATTACCGTGAACCAGAGCAACGCCAAGATCGCGCCGGTCGAGATCATCGAGAGCGAATTCCCGACCCGCGTGGTGCGCTTCGAGCTGATCCCCGATTCCGGCGGCGCCGGACAGTTCCGCGGCGGCCTCGGCATCCGCCGCGAATATCTCAATCTCGCGGACGCGCGATTCTCGATCCGCTCGATGAAGCACATCATCCCGCCGAACGGTTCGGGCGGCGGCGGCACGGGCCGCACCGGCGACATCTGGATCAATCCCGAAACCGATGGCGCGAAGCGGCTGCCGACGCGCTACGCCGATTATCCGCTCAAGCAGGACGACATTTTCCGCCTCGATACGCCCGGCGGCGGCGGCCACGGCGATCCGGCTGGCGCGCCCGCCGGAGCAGGTGCTCGCCGACGTGCGCGAAGGATATGTGTCGCCGCGAGGCGGCGGAACGCGATTATGGTGTGGTGCTGAGCGCGGACGGTCGACGTGACGAGCGACGGCGACGCGTGACAGCTGCGATCGAGACCGCAACGGCGGAGCGCGCGAAAGATTGCAGCGCATAGCGAATACTGGTCATCGCTTCGCGGTGATGACAGAGCAGAGGTTGACAATGACCAAGAAAATCCAGTGAAGCGCACCGGCATGATCGGCCTCGGCGCCATGGGCCTGCAGATGGCGCCGCCACATGGTGGCGCAAGGGCTTCGACGTCGCCGGCTACGACGTCGATGCCGAGGCGATGCGGCGCGCCGAGAGCCACGGCGTCAAGAAAACCGGCTCGCCGGCCGAGGTCGGCAAGCACGCCGAGGTCGTCGTCGTCATGGTGGCGACCGACAAGCAGGTGGAGACGCGTGATCGAAGCTTCGGGCCTGCTCAATTCGCTGGCGCCCGGCTCGGTCATCTGCATCACCAGTTCGGTCGCGCCGGAAACCTGCCGGCGCCTCGCCGCGCTCGCGGCGGAAAAGGGCATCGGCGTGCTGCGATACGCCGGTGGTGCTCGGCCAGGAAGCCGCCAACAACGGCGCGGTGACGGTCTATGTCGGCGGCGAGGACGAATGGATCGAGCGCGCGCGACCCGGTGCTCTCCGCCTTCGGCCAGCAGGTGCTGCATCTCGGCGGCGTCGGCACCGGGCAGATCGCCAAGACCATCAACAACATGCTGTTGTGGTCCTGCATGGCGGCGAACCTTGAGTCGCTCACGCTGGCGAAAAAGCTCGGCGCCGACATCCCGCGGCTGGTCGCGGCGCTCGGCCACGGCAGCGGCGCCAATTGGTCGCTCTCGCGCTGGGGCAAAAGCACTGGTAAATGGGCGGAGAAGGACATGGACGTGGCGCTTGAACTGGCGCAGGCCGCCAAGGTTCCGATGCCGCTCGGTGGCCTGGTCGATCAGCTGGTGAAGCAGATCAACCAGGACAAGATGAAGGCGCTGCTGTCGTAATCGCACACTCTCCCCGTCATGCCGGGGAGAGCGGCGAGCTGAAGGGCGTCGCCGCTCGGCTCAGAATTGCGGCAACGCCACCTCACCCGCCGCGCTTCGCGCGACGAGCTCTCGCCGCGCGCGGCGAGAGGTTAATGAGGCAAGGAGCAGACCAATGAAACGCCTAGCTCTGGTGCTGATGTCGGCGATGCTCGCGGCTGCGGCCGCGGCACA
The DNA here is from genome assembly GCA_963730645.1 of uncultured Alphaproteobacteria bacterium. Lineage (GTDB taxonomy): Bacteria > Pseudomonadota > Alphaproteobacteria > Rhizobiales > Xanthobacteraceae > BOG-931. The sequence goes on from CAVSSN010000006.1 coordinate 35,109, forward strand.
GACGGAACTGGCAAAGGTCCGCGTCGCCTTCGACGGCTTCTCGATGACGTCGGGGCCGCTGACCTATGCCGACAAGCAGGGCATTTTCAAACGCTTCGGTCTCGACATCACGCCGACCTTCGTCGAGGGCGGCTCGATGCTGACGCAGGCGGTCGTCGGCGGCTCGCTCGATATCGCGCAGAACGGCTACACGCCGGCGCTCGCCGCCGCCGTGCAGGGCGCCGACATCGTGATCATCGGCGGCATCTCCAACAAGCTGCCGTTCCAGCTCGTGGTCAAGAATGCGATCACCAGCGCCGAGCGATCTCAAGGGCCAGAGCATCGCCATCAGCCGTTACGGCTCGTCGACCGACACGGCCGCGGATTTCGCGCTCGCGCATCTCAGGCTCACCCGCAACGACGTGAAGGTGCTCCAGCTCGGCGGCGCCGGCGACGCGCATGGCCGCCGCCATGAGCGGGCAGGTCGCCGGCACCATGGAGCAGTAGCCCGACACGCGCCGAGCTTTCGCGCCACGGATTCCACGTGCTGGTCGACGTTACCGACATCGGCGGCGACTATCCCAACACCTCCTATGTCACCGCCGCACGTATCCTGAAGAACCATCCCGACATCGTGAAGAAATTCATGATGGCGATGGCGACGGCGGTGCATGAGTACAAGGCCAATCCGGAGATCGCGATCCCGCTGACGCAGAAATTCCTCAGCGTCAAGGATGCAGACAACATGCGCGCGGCCTACGAGAGCTACATCAAGGTCTATCCCGACGATTTGCGGCCGTCGCTCAAGGGCATCGGAGCTGGTGCTCAAGGAGCTGGCGAAGAAGGATCGCCAAGGTGGCGGCAATGAAGCCCGAGCAGTTCGTCGACACCTCGACGCTCGACGAGCTCAAGCGCGAAGGCTTCTTCGCCAAGCTCAAGGCGACGAACTGAGCCATCATGGACGCGCCGCGCCGGCCGAAGCTCGACGCGCGGCACGTCTCGCTCGACGCACTACAACGAGCGCACCAAGCAGCACGCTCGAAGTGCTGCGCGGCATCGATCTCGAGGTGTACGAAGGCGAACTCGTCTCCATCGTCGGCCCGAGCGGCTGCGGCAAGACCACGTTCCTCAATGCCGTCGACGGGCTCGTCCAGGTGACGGCGGGCGAGATCCGGGTCGACGGCCGCGCGGTCGAACAGCCCGGGCCGGACCGCGCCATCGTGTTCCAGCACGACAGCCTGTTCCCGTGGCGAACCGTGGCGCAGAACGTGAGCTACGGCCTGGAGCTGCAGGGCAAGCTGGCGCGCGCGGAGATGTCGGAGCGCGCCGAACGCGCTGATCGATCTCGTCGGCCTGCGCGGCTTTGCCGAGCACTATCCGCACGAGCTGTCGGGCGGCATGCGGCAGCGGGTCAACATCGCGCGTGCGCTGGTGATGGAGCCGGAGCTGCTGCTGCTCGACGAGCCGTTCGCTGCGCTCGACGCGCAGACGCGCGAGTTCATGCAGGTCGAGTTGTTGAAAATCCTCGCCCGCGCCAAGACCACGGCGTTGTTCATCACGCACCAGATCAATGAGGCGATCTTTCTGGCGAACCGCGTCGTGGTGTTCTCGGCGCGACCGGCCCGCATCAAGGAAGTGATCGACATCGACCTGCCGGCGGCGCGCACGCTGGACGTGAAACTTGAGCCCGAGTTCGTCGCGCTGGAGCAGCGCGTCTGGCGACTGATCGAGGAAGAGGCGGAAATGACCGGCATGGTGACGGCGGGATAAGATGAAAAGCGCGACGCACTGACGGACTCGATGATGGACATCACGCCACATCGCTGGATACCAAGCCGCGCGCCACGCTGGGCGCGCCGGCGGAACGATCGTTCTGGCAACGCAACGAGCACGCGCTGCTCGGCACGATGTCGATGGGCCTGTTCCTGGTGTTCTGGGAAATGTCGGTGTCATTCGGCTGGGTCAATCCGCTGTTCACCAGTTCGCCGAGCCGCATCGTCACCACCGCCATCGAGATGTTCGCCGACGGAAGTATTTGGTACGACCTCGCCGTCAGCGGACACGAGTTCATCGTCGGCTACGGCATCGCGATCGTCATCGGCGTGCCGCTCGGCATCCTGATGGGCTGGTACGGCCGCGTCAACGCCGTGCTCGATCCGTTCGTCACCGCGCTCTACGCGACGCCGCGCATTGCACTGTTGCCGCTGGTGATGATCTGGTTCGGCATCGGCATCGCCTCGAAGATCGCGATCGTGTTCCTCGGCGCCATCTTTCCGATCCTGGTCAACACCATCACCGGCGTGCGCACCATGAACGCGGACTTCATCAAGGTGGCGCGCTCGTTCGGCGCAACGACCGGCAGACTGTTCCTGACCGTGGCGCTGCCATCCGCGGTGCCGATGCTGCTGACCGGGCTGCGGCTCGGCCTCGCGCATGCGCTGGTCGGCATCGTGGTCGGCGAGATGTACGGCGCCACGCACGGCATCGGCTTTCTGATCGCCGTCGCCGGCGCGCGCTTCCAGACCGACAAGGTGATGGTCGGCATCATCATCATCGCGTCGCTGGGCGTTGCGCTGACGCAATTGCTGCGGCTGATCGAGCGCCGCTTCGAGCGCTGGCGGCCGACGATCGGCGGGTAGCTATTCCCTCAGCGCGCCGCGCAGCGGGCGCTGGCAAAGCCAGATCGCGACGCCGGCCAGCGCGGCGATAGCGGCGATCATCAAAAAGAATTCTTTCTTTTCCATGCCGCTCCAGAAACTGCCGAGCCAGCCGGCGAGAAAATTTCCGACAAAGCTGGTCGCCAGCCACACGCCCATCATCATTGAAAGGATGCGCGCCGGCGCCACTTTGGTCACCAGCGACAAGCCTATCGGCGACAGATAAAGCTCGCCGACGGTGATGACGACGAAGTAGCCGAACAACCACACCCAGCTCGCCTTGCCGGCGCCCGCATGCCATGCGGCGAGCGCCATGATGAGGTTCGCCAGCGTGACGCCGAAGCAGCCGAGCGCCATCTTGACGATGGTCGAAGGCTCCGTGCCGCGCGCCGCCTGACGGGTCCAGAGCGCGACGACGAACGGCGTGAAGGCAAAGATCATGAATGGATTGAAGGCCTGGAACCAGGTGATGGGAATTTCCGCCGTCCAGCCGAACAAGGCGATGGCGCGATCGGTGTTGGCGTCCGCCCACAGCGCGATGGTGTTGCCCTGCTGCTCGTACGTCGCCCAGAACAGCGTGTTGGGCACGAAAAGCACGAGCAGCGCGATGACAGCGCTCCATTCGCTGCGAGTGAGCGGCTTGTTCTCGACATGCGCCGCCTTCGCTTTTTGCAGCTCGTCAGGCGGCAGCATCGGCATGGCGTAGAGATAGATCGCGAGCCCGAGCAACATGCCGACGCCCGCGGCGGCAAAACCATAGTGCCACCCCACTTCCTCGCCGAGCGTGCCGCAGACGAGCGGGGCGAGGAACGCACCGAGATTGATGCCGACATAGAAAATCGAAAACGCGCGGTCGCGCCGCTTGTCGCCGGGCGGATAGAGGCCGCCGACCTGGGTCGAGATGTTGGGCTTGAACGCGCCATTGCCGAGGATGAGCACAAGGAGCGCCAGCAGGAAAAGCTGCTCCACCGCCATCATGAAATGGCCGATCGCCATCAGCACCGCGCCGACGATGACGGTGCGGCGCTGGCCGAGCACGCGGTCGGCGAGCAGGCCGCCGAAGATCGGGGTGAGATAGACGAGCGCCGTGTAGAAGCCATAGATTTGCGACGACAGCGGCTGCATCTCGAGCGGGCCGAAAATGAATTCGAGCGCGCTCTTGAAGGCGCCGAACCCCAGTACAGTACCGGCGTGCTCCGGCAGCAGCAGGTATTTCACCATGTAGAGCACCAGAAGCGCGCGCATCCCGTAATAGGAGAAGCGCTCCCACATCTCGGTGCCGAACAGAAAGGCGAGACACTTTGGATGGCCGAAGAATTCAGCGGATGGCGCCGTGCCGGCTTTGACTTCGATGCGTGACTGCTCGGCCACTGCTGCCACCCTCATTATTGTCATGCTCCGCGAAAGCGGAGCATCCAGTAAACGCAAACGGTACTTGAATATCCCTGGCGGCGGTGATTACTGGATCGTCCGCCTTCGCGGACGATGACAATAAAGCGGATGATGACAATAAAAGCGGCGAAACGCCACGGAGGAAATGCGCCATGCTGTTCCGATCGATCTGCTTGCTATCCGGTTTGTGGAGCCTCACCTCGATGGCCAACGCCGCCGATCCGATCTTGCTGCACGTCAACACCTTCCCGACCGCGCGCTCGCTGCCGTTCTATGTCGGCGTCGACAAGGGCATTTTTGCCAAACACGGGCTCAAGGTCGAGCTCGAGTTCACCGACAGCTCGGAGCGCCAGCGCACCGGGCTCGCGAACGGCAAGGTCGACATCGTGCATTCGGCCGTCGACAACGCCGTCGCCATGGTCGAGGTGGCCAAGGTCGACGTGGTGATCGTCAGCGGCGGCGACAGCGGCACCAACGAGTTCTACGTCCAGGACTATGTGAAGGATTTTTCCGATATCCGCGGCCATGCCGTGGTGGTGGACGCCACCAACACCGCCTATGCGCTGCAGGCGAAGAAAATACTGCTCAAGCACGGCCTCAAGGATGGCGTCGACTACAAGCTCAACGCGGTCGGCAACGGCTCGCTGCGCTTCAAGAATATGAAGGAGGACAAGAACAACGCCGCCGCGATCATGAACCTGCCCTACTCGCTGCTGGCCAAGGCGATGGGAATGAAGAGCCTGGGACGCACCATCGACATGCTCGGCCCCTATCAGGCCGGCGGCGCCTTCGTGCTGCGCTCATGGGCGAGCGCGCATGCGGCGACGCTCGAACAATACATCGCCGCGTTCGTCGAGTCGCTGCGCTGGTCGCTCGACAAGGCGAACCGCACCGAATCCGTCGCCATGCTGGTCGACAAGCTGAAGCTGCCCAAGGATATCGCCGAGAACAGCTACGACCTCATGTCCGATCCGGCGTTCGGCTTCGCGCCCGACGCGAAGTTCAACATGGAGGGATTCAAGAACGTGCTGGCGATGCGCGCCGAGATCGAAGGCGGTCCGGTGCTCGATCCGTCGCGGCTCATCGATCTCAGTTATTACGATCGCGCGATGAAGCTGGTGAAGTAACTGCTCCCTTCGTCATTGCCGGGCTTGACCCGGCAATCCATTCGACGGCGACGGCCCTCATGGATGCCCGGGTCAAGCCCCGGGCATGACGAGCGGTAAAGGCGCATGGACATTTTGTCCCTTGGTGCGGCGCGCGCAAATGTGGGACGCTGGCGGCGACAACGAACACCAAAGAGGAAATTCGCCCATGAACATTCTTCAACCCGTTTCGCGCCGCCGTCTTCTGCAAGCGGCTGGCGCTACGGCTGCCGCGTTGACGTTGCCGCTTCGCGCCAACGCCCAGCAATCGATGGTCTGGTATTCCGCTTCGGGTTCCAAGCCCGACGAGGACTGGTCGCAGATGTTCAAGGCCAAGACCGGCGGCACGGTCGAATTCTTCCGCATCGGCGGCGTGAAGCTCACCGAGCGCATCGAGCAGGAGTTCAAGGCCAAGCAGGTCAAATTCTCGGCCGTCGACATGTCGATTCCCGGCCTGATGAGCGACTGGGCCAAGAAGGGCCTGCTGACGAAATACGAAAGTCCGGAGCAAGCGCACTATCCGGCGGACGCGCGCATGCCCGGCTTCTGGACGCCGGTCAATGCACTCACCGTGACGATCGCCTTCAATGCGGACCACATCAAGCCCGAGGAAGCGCCAAAGAAGTGGGAAGACCTGCTCGATCCGAAATGGAAGGGCAAGATGTGCATGTCGGACGCGCTCTACAGCGGCGCGATTGTTCAGGCCTTCGCCGCCTTCAAGAAGGTGCTGGGCAAATCGTTCGTGGAGAAGCTCGCCAAGCAGGATATCCTGGTCCGCAACGGTTCGGGCGAAACCACGCAGACACTGATCTCCGGCGAACGCCCGCTCGCCGCCATGGTGCTCGAATATTACATCGCCGACGCCATGGACAAGGGCGCCAACCTTTACGTCGTCCAGCCCGACGTCGGCGTGCCGGCGACGTTCGAGGTGATCGGCATGCCGGCGGCGGCGCCCAATCCGGAGCTGGGAAAGAAGTTCATCGATTTCGCGCTATCGAAGGAGGCGCAACAGCTTTGGCAGGACAAGCACGGCACGCGCTCGATGCGCGACGACCTCACGCCCATCAAGGCCGTGCGCGGCCGCCGCACCATGAAGGACCTCAAGCTGATGGCCTCCACCGGAGCGGACATGGAGGACAGCTTCGTCAACCAGCGCGCGCTGCTCGACGAGTGGATTAATCTGTTCAAGTGAGACAGGAATCCTCTCCCCGCGTGCGGGGAGAAGTCGGATTGCGAAGCAATCCGCGGAGGGGGCCGTCACCGACGATTCGTGAGCCTCGCGGCGACGCCCCCTCACCTCAACCCTCTCCCCGCACGCGGGGGGGGAGCGCGACCAGCGCATCGAGTAGAGCGATGACCCTCTCCGCTGCCCGCGAATTGCGATCGAGCCGCCGGGCGCCGTGGCGCGTGTCGGGGCAGCACGTGCTGTTCGCGGCGTATCTTATCGTCATCGCATTTCTGTGCGTGCTGATCCTCTATCCGGCACTCATCGTGCTCAACCAGTCGGTCCGCGACGACAGCGGCGCGTTGTCGCTGACGTGGTACGTCCAGGCCTACACGTCGCTGCGCAATTACCAGGCCATCCTCAACACCATCATCATCGCATCGAGCACGGCGGCGATCGCCATCGTGGTCGGCACGTTCCTCGCCTGGGCGGTGGCGCGCACCGATATGCCCGGACGCTGGCTGGTCGAGTTCGCATCGATCGCGCCGATCATCTCGACCCCGCTGATCGGCGCGCTCGCCTGGATATTGCTGGCAAGCCCGCAGACCGGGCTCATCAACCAGGCCTGGCGCTTTTTCGGTGGCGTGGACGCGTTGTTCAATGCCTATTCGCTCAGCGGAATCATTTTCGTCGAGGTGCTGTACGAGACGCCGGTGGTGTTCCTGCTGGTCGCTGGCGCGTTGCGCTCGATGGACCCGACGCTGGAGGAGGCCTCGCTGTCTGCCGGCGGCGGCATCGTGGCGACCGCGATGCGCGTGACGCTACCCTTGATGCTGCCCTCGATCCTCGCCGCGGCGCTGCTCGTCTTCATCCTCGCCGCCGAGCAGTTCGGCGTGCCGGCCGTGCTCGGCACACCGGCCAAAATCCGCGTGCTGACCACCGGAATCTGGGAGGCGCAATCGGTCTATCCGTCGCGCGACGGGCTCGCCGCGGCGCTAAGCACGACGCTGCTCGTCATCGCACTCGCCGGGCTGTGGCTGCACAAGCGCGCGCTCGGCGCCCGTTCTTACGTTACCGTCGCCGGCAAGCGCACCGCGACGCGCCGCATGCCGCTCGGGCCGCTGCGCTGGCCCATGCTGGGCGTTTGCCTGCTCTATCTCCTGCTCGCGGTGGTGCTGCCGATCGCGACCATCTTCGTGTCATCGATCCGCACGCTATGGACCGCCGATTTCCGCTGGGAGCAGTTCACGCTCGCGAACTATTACCGCGTGCTGTTCGACTATCCGGCGGCGCAACGCGCGATCGTCAATAGTCTGCTCATCGCCACGACCGGCGCGACGGCGACGATTCTCCTGTGCGCATTCATCGCCTTCCTGTCGTCACGCACCCGCTTGCCCGGCCGCAAGCTGCTCGACACGCTGACCATGATTCCGATGGGCTTTCCCGGCATCGTGCTCGCCGTGGGCCTTCTGCACGCCTGGATCGCGCCGCCGCTCGTGCTCTACGGCACCATCTGGATTTTGTACGTCGCCTACATGACACGCTACCTGCCGATCGGCGTACGCACGGTTTCGGCGACGCTGGTGCAAATTCATCCCGAGCTTGAGGAATCCTCGCTGTCTTCCGGCGCGAACTGGTTCCAGACGTTCTGGCGCGTGACGCTGCCGCTGCTGCGGCCCGGCATCTTCGCCGGCTGGGCGCTGCTGTTCGTCGCCTTCACGCGCGAGCTTTCGGCTTCGGTCCTGCTCTATTCGCCGCGGCTCGAGGTGCTCTCGGTCGTCATCTTCGACATGTACGGCGAGGGCAGCTTCCGCCTGCTTTCGGCGCTGACGATGTTGCAGGTGATGATCGCGCTTGTGGTATTGGTGATCGCCAAGACCGCGACCCGTCTCGACCAGAGCACGGAATCGCAGGCGCTGCGGTGACCCCCCTTGTCATGCCCCGCGAAGGCGGGGCATCCAGTAACCTCAGACTATGAGTACAATATCGTGAGTCACCGTTTACTGGATCGTCCGCCTTCGCGGACGATGACATGACAATAATACGCGAGGAGAAATGCCCATGCCCGCCACCTACCCCGAAGAAGCCAAAGGCTTCCGCCTCATCGGACACGATCCTGAAGCGGCGTGGGGCGGCGGCAGCCTGGTGCAGGTGCACAAGGGGCATGCCTATGTCGGCGCGGTCGGCGGGTCGAGCTACAACGGGCCGGAAGGCTTCACCGTGCACGACGTGCGCGATCCGAAGAAGCCGCACAAGGTCGGCGAATTCCGCGCGCCGCCCGGCATCCATTGCCACAAGCTGCGCATCGTCGGCGACGACCTGCTTTATGTGAATTCCGAGCGGCTCGCCGGCGACAAGGGCAAGAATGCGCGCGCCGGCTTCTTCATCTTCGACGTCTCGACGCCGAGCACGCCGAAGCCGATCGGATTCTACGACATGCCGGGCGGCGGACCGCACCGCTTCGGCGTCGATCTCGAGCGCAGCCTCGCCTTCATGCCGTGCGACGCGCCGGGCTGGGATCAGCGCGTGATCTGGACGCTCGACATCAAGGACCCGCTCAAGCCCGAAGTCGTCAGCATCTGGGGCCTGCCGTGGATGAAGTCGGAAAGCGACGAACTCGGCAACAATCCGATGCCGCACGAGGAGGCAATCACGCTGCACGGGCCGCCGATGATCCGCGGCAACCGCATGTATTGCGCCTGGTGGGGCGGCGGCATGGCGATCATCGACTGCAGCGATTTGCGCAACATGAAGCTCGTCGGCCACGTCAAATGGTCGCCGCCATTTCCGGGATCGACGCACACCTGCTGGCCGATCGGCGACCGGCCTTATCTCGTCGTCACCGACGAGGCGCGCGCCAAGGAGAAATTCTGGGATGCGCAGTTCATGTGGATCGTCGACGCGCGCGACGAGACCAATCCGCTCCCGATCGCAACCTTCATGCCGGATCGCGAGAAATATTACGACCGTCCCGGCCGCTTCGGCGCGCACAACATTCTGGAGAATCTGCCGGCGACGGGGCCGTGGAAGGACCTCGTGTTCCTCACCTACTTCAATGCCGGCCTGCGCGCAGTCAACGTCAGCGATCCGCTGCATCCCAAGGAAGTCGGCTGCTATGTGCCGGAGACGGCGGAAGGCAAGCCAGGCATCCAGTCGAACGACATCGGCGCCGATGCCGACGGCAGGCTCTACCTGATCGACCGCTGGGGCCAGGGCATGCACATATTGGAATACACGGGGTAACATTCATCCTCTCCCGCTTGCGGGGGAGGACAGCGACGCGAAGCGAGCAGGATAGGGGCTGTGCAGCACGAGGCTTGCGCAAGCGACGAGCCCGCACGGCCGCCTCGCGGCGTACCCTCCCCCGCAAGCGGGGGAGGGATAAAAAGTTAGCGCGGCAGCGCCACGCATTTTTGCGGCGAGACGCCGATGTTCACGGCCTGGCCAATGTGGAAATCGAATTCCGGGCGCGCGCGCACGCGCAGCTCGCCATCGCCGAGATCGACGACGTAGTCGACCACCTCGCCGAGAAACACGCGGTTGGCGACCTTACCGCTCAGCACATTGAGTCCCTCGGGCGGCTGCGCCTCGAACAGCATGAGGTCTTCGGGCCGCGCCGTCACCAGTACAGCCTGGCCGGCGTTGACGGCTTCGCCGAAGCTGCAACGCATGAGACCATGCGCGGTCTCGACCTCGACGATATTGCCGTTCGTTGCCTTCGCCGTTCCCGGAATGAAATTCGCCGAGCCGACAAAGTCGGCGACAAACTGGTTCTTCGGGTGGCGATAGATGTCCTGCGGCGTGCCGCGCTGGACGATGCGGCCGGCGTTGAATACGGCGATCTCGTCGGACAGCGCCAGCGCCTCGGACTGGTCGTGGGTGACATAGACCGTGGTGATGCCGAACGTTCGCTGCAGGCGCTTGAGCTCGAAGCGCATCTGCTCGCGCAGCTTGGCGTCGAGGTTGGACAAGGGCTCGTCGAGCAGCAGGATCGTCGGCTCGTGCACCAGCCCGCGCGCGAAGGCGAGCCGCTGCTGCTGGCCGCCGGAGAGCTGCGTTGCGGCGCGCTGTTCCAGGCCATTGAGCTGCACCATGTCGAGCATGCGGTGCACGCGCTCCTTGATCTCGGCGGAAGAATATTTTTTCGCGCGCGAGACGCGTAATGGAAATGCGACGTTCTCGAAAACGGTCATGTGCGGCCAGATGGCATAGGACTGGAACACCATGCCGATGCCGCGGTCGCTTGCCGGCACAAAAATGCGGCTCGCCGAATCGAACACGACCTTGTTGCCGATGACGATATTGCCGGAATCCGGACGTTCGAGACCCGCGAGGCAGCGCAGCGTCGTGGTCTTGCCGCAGCCGGATGGCCCGAGCAGGGTGATCATCTTGCCGGTTTCGATGCTGAGACTGATGCCGTCGACCGCGCGCACTTCGGCGCCGGAGGCGGCGAACTTCTTCGTCAGATTTTCGATGGCGAACATGCATCAACCCGTCACGGCCGTGCGCTGCCTGGCGCCCGTCGCCTGGGTATGACGCCGCACGCGCAGCTCAATCCAGCGCAGGCAGGCGACGATGGCAAGCAGCGGCAGGATCTGCAGCACACCAAGCGCCGAGACGGCGCCGTAGCTGACGCCCTCCTCCCACATGGTCAGGCTGATGGTGCCGAGTACATGGGTACCCGGACCGATCAGGAAGATGGACGCCCCAAGCTCGCGCACCGAAAGCACGAAGACGTAAATCCACGCCGCCAGCAGCACCGGCATGATCAGCGGCAACAGCACCCGCCGGAAGGTCTGGCCAAGCCGCGCGCCGGAGACTTCGGCCACCTCCTCGAGTTCGCGGTGAATTTGCGTCAGCCCGCTCGACGCGAACCGCATGCCATAAGGCAGATACAGCGTGACGTAGGCGATGAGCAAAATCCAGATCGTGTTGTAGACCGGGATCGGCACGACCAGATAGGTGAACAGGATGGCGGCGCCGACGATCACGCTCGGGATGGCGATCGGCGCGAATGCCAATGCGTCAAGCAGCCAGGCGAAGCGCGATGGCGAGCGCTGCACGATCCATGCCATCACCAGCGTGAGCAAGACGACGACCGTCGCCGCCATTGCGGAAACGACAACGCTCGTGCGTACGGCGCCAAGGAAGACCGGGTAACTGAGGACGAAAATATAATTTTCGAGCGTCGCGGGCACGTTCGATCCCATCAGCGGCTGCGACAGGTTGCGGAAGAACGACTGCCAGACCAGCGTGAACAGCGGCAGCCCGAGCGCGATGAGGAAGAGAAGGCCGATCATCGCCGCTACCGGCCAGCGCCAACGGCCGAGTTCCACGCGCGTCGGCATATAGCCCTTGCCGGTGATGGTGGCGAACGCTTCGGCGTGGCGCGTCGCACGGCGATAGAAGTAGACGGCGATGATGCAGATCACGAGCAACACGATGCTCAGCGCGCTGGCGACGCCGAACTCGGGCGGCGTCGATGTGGTCGCGCCCTGGATGTCGGTGGTGAACACGCTGATGCGCGCCGGGCGGCCGATCAGCCGCGGCACCTCGTAGGATGACATGCCCATGATGAAGAGGAGCAGCATGGTCGAGAGGATCGCGGGCCGCAGCAGCGGCAGCGTGATCTTCGGGATCACCTGCCAGTAGCGCCCTCCGGAGACGAGGCCGGCCTCCTCCATACGAACGTCAAGCGCGCGCAATGCCGGGCCGAGGGCCAGATAGGCGAGCGGGAAATAATGGCTCGACAGCGCCCAGATCATGCCACCCATCGAATAGATGTTGAGTGGCGCGTCGGCGAGCCCGAACGTGGACTTGAGCACCGCATTGACCCAGCCGATGTTGGGGCTGAGCACGAAAATCCACGCCATCGCCATCAGCAGACCCGGAACCGCGAACGACATCAGCGCGAGATTGTGGAACAGCGCGCCGCCGGGCGCGTCGGTGCGCTCGACCGCCCAGGCGACGAAGCCGCCGATGCAGAAGGTCACGATGGCCGAGCCGATGGCGTAGATGAGCGAGTTTCCAAACAGCCGCAGCACATGCGCGTCGGAATAGGCTTCGGCGAAATTGTCCAACGTCCAGGCACCGAAGCCGAGCCCGGTATCCTCGGTGAAGGCGGTAAGAAACAGCGCCGCCAACGGCACCAGCACCAGCCACGCCGCCACCACCACGCAAACGACCAAGGCGAGATTGGGCATCTGCCAACGAAACACGCCGCGGCTGTGCGGCCCGAGGCTTGGCAGCAGATCCGCAGGTCCCTCGGCAACGCTCACGCTCAAGACTCCGTTGCCGCCAACCTCATCGCACCTTGAACAACTGGTCGAACTGCCGTTGCCATTTCTTCTCTTCCTCGGGCGTCAGCAGCGTGGTGACCACCTTTTTCTTGCTGAGCGCGGCGACGATGCCGGGCGGGTTGGATTCAACGTCCGCCCGCGTCGGGATGCGGCCGAACTTGGCGAGGAAGGTCTCGCATTCCTGGCTGAGCATGAAATTCGCGGCGAGCAGCGCAGTGTTCGGATGCGGCGCCTTCGCGCTGACACCAACCTGGCCGAAGAACAACGCGACCGGATCGAGCGCCCAGTAATCGATCGGGCCCTTGGCGAGCTTCACGTTCATCGTCAGGTTGACGTAGTTGTTGAGCGAGAGCCAGTATTCGCCCGACCCGACAGAGCGCGCCAAAGCGAGGTGCCCGACTGTGACCACGGGCTTGAGTGCCTCAACCAGCTCCTTGACGATCTTTATCGCCTTGTCCTCGCCGTAAAAAATCGTCAGCGCCTTGAGCCATTCGTTGTCGGTACCGTCGATGGCGATCTTGCCGGCCCATTCCTTGTGCTGGGCGAATTCCTCGTAGGTCTTGGGCAGATCGGACGCCTTGACGTGCTCGGTGTTGTAGGCGGGCGAATTGTAGTTGGCGTAGACGCCGTACCAGCGCCGGCCCGGATCGTGCGCCTCGGGCGAAATGTTCTTCGCCTCCGGCGGATCGAACTGCAGCAGAAGCTGCGGCGGCATCTTGTTGATGGTGGCGGTCTGGGCGATGTCCCACGATTTCTGGTTGGCGCGATATTCCAGCGCCATGCGCGACATCAGCGTCGAATCGGCCGCGCGCACATATTGCACCTTGATGCCGGTCGCCGCTTCGAACAGCTTGAACAGCGGCAGGCCTTCGCCCTCGTTGGTCGAGGAATAGATGATCATCTCGCCGCCTTCCGCCTTGGCGGCGGCGAGCAGCTTTGGATCGAGCCAGGCATGCGCGTCCTCCGCACGCACGGGCGCGCAAGCGAGCAGCATGGCGATGACGCCGGAAAGTCCGGCGACGGTTGTGAGGCTTCGGCGCACGGAATTCCTCCCTGATGATTGCTGCAAGGCTTTGATGTTGATTACAACATCAGTTGCAGCAGCGGTCGAGCCCTCCCGACCGCCCTCTTGCTGGCGCGCCCCGCTGTCGTATTTCCTTCGGCCGCGCTCTCATGCTTGCGGCCTCACGGAGAATGGCACGGCGCCCGTTACCGCATTTGCGGCGTTTCGCCGCTGCGTGCGCGCTGCTTGCCGGCGCTGCTGAATCAAGATCGCGCAGTGATTTCCTTGTCCTCCCCCGCAAAGCGGGGGAGGGGGACCATGCGCAGCATGGTGGAAGGGGCTTCTGAGTCGAGGACGCGATCAACGGCGAGGTAAAGCAAAGAAAGTGAACCGATCGGAGTTCAAACAGCGCCGATTATATTTCTCGGCGGCCGAAGCCCCCTCCACCGCCCAAGCGGGCGGTCCCCCTCCCCCGCTGCGCGGGGGCGGAAAGAATAGCTAATCCCTGCCGCGGAAAAAGTCCGGCGCGGGCGGCGTGCCCCAGATCGTGCTGCGCTTGGGGTCCCAGACCTTGGGCCGCTGCGGCGTGTCGCGGTGCCACGGGCGCGGCTCGAAGTAGCCGAGTTCTTCGTCGCGCATCTGATCGAGCTCGGCATAAAGCTCGACGACCTGATCGTCGGGCGTGCGGTGAAAGACGGCGACGTTGTGCCCCGGCCCAAGCCGCACCGGTCCCCAGATGATCGGGATTTGCCTCTGGCCGAACAGCTCGCATGCATTCTGCAGATGGATGAAATCCTTCAGCTCGTAGGCGATGTGATGCATCTTGCTGCTGTTGCCCTTGATGAAATTCACCGTGTGGTGATCGGGATTGCAGCGCATGAACACGAAAAAGTCGCCGATCCAGTCGGAGACCTTGAAGTCGAGCACCGTCTCATAGAATTTCGCCGTCGCCTGCGGGTCCTGCACGACAAAGGCGACGTGTCCGAGTTTGAGCGGACCGATGCCGGCAACCTGCTCGTGCTTGCCGAGATAGCTCCATTCCTTGAACAGATCGATGGTCGTGCCCTTGCAATCGGTGAACGACAGCACCGGGCCCATGCCGGGAATGGAATCGTTGCGCAGTTCGCTCTTGATGCCGTCCTTTTCAAGTTCCTTCGCGAGTGCGCCGAAATCCGAACTCGGCGCGACTTCGAACGACAGCCTGACGCAGCGCTCGACGTCGCCCGTGTTCACCTGGACGGCAAGCTGCCCGACCTTGGTGGCGAGGAATGCGCGATCCTTGTCGCGTTCGGCGAGCACCAGCCCCATCGTGTTGGTGTAGTAATCGATCGCCCGTTGCAGGTCGGGCGTCTCGAAAGTCGCGTGCCCAATCCGTCTCGGCTTGATCATGGCGCTCTCCGGCCGTCAGTTTCGGGAATCAAATCACTGCGTCAACGCCAACTCAAGAGCGTGCGCTCCAGCCAGCTGATCAGCGCGCCGATCAGCAGGCCGAGGATCGCGATGGCGACGATCGCCGCCATCAATTGATCGGTCTGCATCAGATTGCCGGCCTGGAGCAGCAGGGCGCCGATGCCGATCTGGGCGCCGATCATCTCCGCCGACACCACCAGGATGAGCGCGATCGAGGCGCTGATGCGGCAGCCGGACAGGATCGAAGGCAGCATGCCCGGCAGCACCACGTTCCACAGGATCGACGGGAACGGGATGTTGAAGCTCTGCGCCATGCGGATGAGATTGCGCTGCACGTTGTCGATGCCCGCATAGGTGCTCACCGCCATCGGAAAGAACACGCCGAGCGCGATGGTGGCGATTTTCGATGTTTCGCCGATGCCGCACCACAGGATCAGCAGCGGCAGCAGCGCGATCTTCGGCACCGGGAACAGCGCCGAGATGAACGGCAGGCCGGCCGAGCGCCACATCCACGACAGCCCAATGAAGCCGCCCATGATCACGCCCGCGATGCTGCCGATGAACCAGCCGGCGCCGATCCGCATCAACGACGCGCCGAGATGGCGAAACAGGTCGCCGCTCGCGATCATCTCGCCGAGCGAATCCGCAATGCGCAGCGGGCTCGGCAGGAACAGCGAATCGATCACGCCGGCGGAACTCCCCGCCTGCCAGCCAATCAGCACCAGCGCGAAGAAAATCCACGCCACCCATCGCTGCGTCACCGGCTCGAAGCCGCCGCCGCGGAAGGTGACGAAGTTCGATCGGCTGCCAAAGGTGGCGTCAACCATGGGTCATCTCCCGGTCGGCGATGAGGGCTTCTTCGCGGATATGGGACCACAGCCCATCGTAAAGGCGCAACAACTCCTGCTCGGCCGCAGGCGTATGGCGCTCCGGGCGCGGGATCGGCACGGCGACCATCTCGCGGATGCGGCCGGGGCGGCGGCGCAGGATCATGATGCGGTCGGCCATGCGCAGCGCCTCCTGCAGATTGTGGGTGACATAGGCCGCGGTGGTGTTCTCGCGCGCCCAGATCGCCTCGAAATCGTCCATCAGCAGGTCGCGCGTCTGCGCATCGAGCGCGGAGAACGGCTCGTCCATCAGCAGCACCGCCGGTTTGACGACAAGCGCGCGTGCAATGCCGACGCGCTGGCGCATGCCGCCGGAAAGCTGCTTCGGCAAAGCCTGCGGCGAAATCGGTGAGGTTGGTGCGGCTGAGCGCGCCGTCGACAAGGCGCTTTCGTTCGGAGCGCGACAACGGATGATGCTCAAGCGGAAGCGCGACGTTGCCCGCCACCGAACGCCACGGCAGCAGCGCGAAATCCTGGAAAATATAGGTGAACGGATTGAGCGAATCCGCCGGCATGTCGCCGCGCACCGACACCGAGCCGCTGGTCGGCTTGAGCAGACCGCCAAGGATGCCGAGCAGCGTCGACTTCCCGCATCCCGACGGTCCGACGATGGCGAGAATCTCGCCCTGACGAATGGTGAAATCGATGTCTTCGAGGACCGACAGCGACCCGTATTGATGGTTGAGGCCGGAGACGACGAGTTCGAAGGCCATCTCGGCGTCGCCTCACTTCTTGGCGGCCAGAGCAGCCAAAAACGTCGGGTCGATCACCGTGTCCAGCGTCATCGTCTTGTCGACCTGCTTGATGGATTGCCAGACATCGAGCTGTTCCGCGAGCTTGGCCGCGTCGAGACGCGCCGCGGGATGAAAGTACGGCAGCCCAAGCTCGACCTGCGCGATCGGCTGTTCGAGAAATCCGGCAAGGATCTTCAGCGTCTCGTCGTAATTGTCGCCCTTGACCGGCTTGCCATCCGGCCCCTTCTGCTGGAAGGCGCGGTCGTAGTACTGGATGCCCTTGAGATACGCGCGCAGGAAGCGCGCCACCTGGTCGGGGTGCTGCGCGATCATGGCCGGACTGGCGAAAACGCCGCCGAGCGGGCCTGGCACTTCATCCGCCATCCAGCCGATGATCTTGGCGGTCCCCGACTTGTCGACGGCGATCGACAGCGTCGCCGGCATCGCGGTAGCGTCGACCTGGCCGCCTTTGATGGCGGACACGAGGTTCGGCAGTGTCTGCATCGGCACGAAAGTCATGTCGAAGTACGTGAAGCCATATTTCTTCGCGACTCTCGCCATCTGGTTTTCCATCGGCGCACCGGTCGCCGTGGTGCCGATCCGCAATCCCTTGAGGTCGGCCGGCGTATGCACGCCGCGCTCGTAGGCGGCATGGCTGACGAGAATGCCGAGCCCCTTGAAGCCCGGCGCCTCTTCGTAGCCGCCGGCGACGATCTTGAGCCGCCCTTTGCCCGCCAGCGTGTAGATGCCGGCGCTGAACGCGGTGACACCGAATTGCGCATCGCTTGAGGCCACCGCCATTCCCACGGTCTGCGCCGAAAGCGAATAGAGCAGCGTAACGTCGAGCCCCTCCTCGTCGAAGAAGCCTTTGGCCTTGGCGATAAAGACCGGAGCCAGCGAGGACACTTTGGTGACGGCAACCTGGATCTTGTCGGCCGCCCGAGCCGTTTCCGATGCCGCGAGCAAACAGCCAACGACGGCGAACAGGATAGCGCGGCGCATGAAACCTCCGTCGGCCTCGGCAGCGCGCCACTATAGCCCACTCTTGCCAACCGCACAGGATCGCGGTTTTGTCGCAGCCAACACTTCACGAGGGAGAGAATGCACATGGCCGGATACAAGTTGGCGACCTATCAATCTAAGGAAGGCCCGCGCGCGGGAATCATTGTCGACGACAAGGTTTTCGATGCCGCCAAGCTCACCGGCAAGGCGGCCTACGCGAGCGGTGCTCGCCATCATCGAGGATTGGAAGTCGGCCCAGGCGACGTTGAAGAAGGCCGCCGCTGACGCGGCGAAAAGCCGGGTCAAAAGCCAGCCGCTCGGCAAGACCAAGCTGCTCGCGCCGCTGCGCTGGCCGACGGCCGTCTACTGCGCGGGCGCCAACTATGCCGACCATGCCGCCGAGATGGCGCGGCGCACCAACCGGCCGCCGCCGGCCGATCCACATACCCAGGGGCTCATGGCCTGGCACTTCATGAAGGCGCCGCGCGCCATCGCCGACCCCGGCGCGACGGTGAAGATTTCCGGCGTCTCCGACAACGTCGACTGGGAGGTCGAGCTCGCGGCGGTGATCGGCAGGACGGCCCGCAACGTCTCCGAGGACAAGGCGCTGTCCTACGTCGCCGGCTACACCATCGCCAATGACCTGTCGGCCCGCGACCGCGGCCGCCGCTCAGGCGCCGGCGAAGGCTCGCCGTTCGCATCCGACTGGACCAAGCACAAGAGCTTCGACGGCGCCTGCCCGCTCGGGCCCTGGATCGTACCGGCAAGCCAGATCAAGGATCCGCAGAACCTCGGCCTGAAGCTATGGGTAAACGGCGTACTCAAGCAGGATTCCAACTCCAAGGACATGATCTTCAACCTGGCCGAGCAGATCGCGCGCCTGTCCGACGGCATGACGCTCCACCCGGGCGAGCTGATTCTCACCGGCACCCCGGCCGGCGTCGGTTCGGCGCGCGGCGAGTACCTCAAGGCGGGCGACGTGGTGAAGCTCTGGATCGAGGACATCGGCGAACTGACCAACCGGATGGCCTAGACCCCCCGGAAAACATGGCTTGGAGGGCAGTTATGCCGCCTCGGCTGGGCTCCCCTGTCGGCGGCACATTTCCGCTTGTCCAACGTCAGAATGGGTCTAAGAAAGTTACCAACGCCGAAATGTGGCAATCGCGCCGCGCCTTGATTCATGCTAGAAGGCAGCATGCCAATGGCAGTCGGGCGGCCCGTAAGAGCCCCAGCAGCCGGCGGATCAAAGGCAGGACACACATTCGCCCCAGGGAGGGTTTGACGCGCATGGCCGAGAAGTTCGTAGCGAAGCTTGAGGAAATGAAGGACGGCGACCGCCGCATCGTGTTCGTTGGCGACAACGAGATCGGCGTGTTCCGCCACGGCGGCGAGTTCTTCGCCTACAGCAATTTCTGCCTCCACCAGGGCGGCCCGGCCTGCGAAGGCCTCACCATCGCCAAGGTCGAAGAGCGGCTGCGGGAAGACAAGACCTCGCAGGGCCTGTTCTTCTCCGACACCGAGATGCACTTCGTCTGCCCCTGGCACGGCATGGAATACGACATGAAGACGGGCGAGTGCGTCAGCGACCGCAAGATGAAGCTGAAGAAATACAAGACGGTGCAAAAGGGGGAAGACCTCTATGTCATCGCCTAAGGGCGCCGCAGCGAAATCAAGCCGCCCGCGGACCGCTGCACGGCCGGCGGCAAAGCCGATCGTGAAGATTCCGAAGCCGACCCTCAAGGTGGCAAAGTCGGACGACAAGCCGGCGACTGGCACCTCTGCCGATGCACTCCGGATTGTCGCTGAGATGGAACGCGGCATCGCAGACGGGAAACTCGACGTCGTGTCGACACAAGCTCTGCAATCGCTGATGGCGGCAGCCTGCCGGGTCTATGCGGCGCGAACCGAGGCCGGCGAGCAATTCATACCGCTGGCGAAGAATTCCGTTACGGCGACCGACGTCATGGTCACGGCCAGCGGCCTGCTGAAGGCTGCTGACCTCGCCGTCTTCGAACTTGGGATGTGGCAAAGTTGGACGGGCCGCTAGGCTGCGTCCGGATTGAAATTGGAACGTCAGGAGAAGCACCATGGATCTCGTTGCTGACCGCGGTCGACGCGTAACGGTCGAAGAGCTCAACACCACCCGGCTGCTCGCGCACGCGCGCAAGCAGGCGCACCAGCGCAACTTCGACGATGTCTTGATCGTCGACGTCGACGCGCATCATTACGAGAACGAAAACTACAACGAATTTCTCCCCTTCATGGAGAATGACGTTCTGCGCCAGCTCATGCTGTCAGGACGCACCAAGAACCGCTCGGGCATCATGCCGACGCAGGTCGGCTACCAGGACATGGGCGGTCGCGTGACGCGCTATCCGATGCGCTTCACCGAGAAGACCGACGAGAACGGCCACCTTCGCGACGTGCAGCTCGGCTATCGCTGGATGGACGCGATGAGCGTCGATTATTCCTGCCTGTTCCCGACCGGCATGCTCAACATCGGTCTGCATCCGCAGAAGGAGATGGAGCACGAGCTGTGCTGGGCCTACAACCGCTGGCTCACCGAGAAGGTGATGCCGGAGGCGAATGGCCGCTTCTATTCGATGCTGTGCCTGCCGTTCAACGATCCCGACATGGCGCTGCGCCACGTCGAGACCTTCGGCGACCGCAAGCATGTCGGCGGCTTCATGGTCACCACCGTGCGCTCGAACATGGGCGTGCAGGAAAACGCCTACATGAAGGTCTACCGGGCGATCGAGGAACGCGGGCTCGTGCTGTCGTTCCATTCCGGCCCGAACTGGGGCGAGCCGATCTACCGGAGCTGCAACCGCTTCATCTCGGCGCACGCGCTCGGCTTCACCTGGTACAACGTCGTGCATTGCACCAACTGGGTGATCAACGGCATGGGCGAGCGGTTCCCGAAGCTCCCCGTGGTCTGGATCGAATCCGGCCTCGCCTGGGTGCCGTTCCTGATGCAGCGGCTCGACCACGAATACATGCTGCGGCCGTCCGAGTGCCCGCTGCTCAAGAAGAAGCCGTCGGAATACATGCGCGACATGTACTACTCGTCGCAGCCGATGGAGATTCAGGACTACGAGGCGATGGAAGTGACGTTCCGCATGATGAACGCGGAAACGCAGCTTCTGTACGCTTCCGACTACCCGCATTGGGACTTCGACCTGCCGTCGACGATCTGGGACCTGCCGTTCCTGTCGGAGAAGGGCAAGCACAACATCCTCGGCGGCACGGCGGCACGGCTGTTCAAGCTGCCGCCGCGCAACGAGAAGCAGAAAGCGAACCTCAAGAAGTTCGGCAATCTCACCGCCGCCGCGGCCTGATTGGCGGAACCCTGCGGCGACAACGCCGCAGGGCCCGATCTTGTCGGTCTGCGCATATTTTGGGATTGTGATGCCCGGCCTCGAGCCGGGCATTTCCTTATCCTCCCCCGCGACGCGGGGAGGGGATCATGCGCAGCATGGTGGAAGGGGCTTCGAGTCATGGATAAAATCGTGACAGCGCCCACAAATGCGATCACCAAGGGCCGCACCCAAAAGGCGCGCGCTCCTTCGAGTCATGCGAGCGACGCCCCCTCCACCGCCCTGCGGGCGGTCCCCTCCCCGCTTCGCGGGGGCGGAAAGTCCTGCTGAGGTGGACATGCCTGCTGGTGCCGCGGTGATCACCGCTCCCGCGAGCGCCCAGGATTCCGTCGAGGAGTTCTACCGGGGCAAGCAGGTCACCATCGTGGTCGGCTCGTCGGCAGGGGGCGGCTACGACACCTATGCACGCGAGATCGCGCGGCATATCGGCCGCTACATCCCCGGCAACCCGACGGTCGTGCCGCAGAACATGCCAGGCGCCGGCAGCAACAAGGCCGCCGGCTACATCTACGCGCTGGCGCCGAAGGACGGCACCACCATAGGCGCCATCTTTCCCGGCACCATCCTCCAGCCGCTGATCGGCACCGTGCCGACGCCGCACGACCCGAGCAAGTTCATCTACGTCGGCAGCGCCAACAGCGACGCCTACATGTGCGTCGCGCGCAAGGATGCGCCGGTGCAGAACTTCAAGGACCTGCTGTCGCACGAACTGATCATCGCCGGCGCGACCGAGGGCGCGACGACCCACGACCTGCCGGTGGTGGAGAACAATCTCCTCGGCACGAAGTTCAAAATCGTATCCGGCTATCCGGGGATGCGCGAGAACACCATCGCGATCGAGCGTGGCGAGGTGCAGGGCGTGTGCGGCTATGGCTGGACCAGCCTCGAAACGCAGCACCCCGAATGGCTGACCCGGCGCTTCATCAACATCATCGTGCAGGAAAGCGTGCGCGGCTATTCCAAGCTCAACGACATGGGCGTGCCGCGCACGGCCGATTTCGCCAAGACCGACGAGGATCGCCAGATTTTCGAATTGCTTTACAGCCAGGGCATATTCGGCCGGCCCTATGTGCTGCCGCCCGGCGTGCCCGCCGACCGCGTCGCGGCGCTGCGTAAGGCGTTCATGGCCACGTTGCGTGACGAGACGCTGCGGGCCGAGGCCGAGAAGATGAAGCTCGACCTCGATCCGATCGCGGGCGAGGACCTTCAGGCGCTGGTGGCGAAACTGTTTGCTCTGCCACCGCCCATCGTCGCGCGCGCAAAGCAGGCGCTGGTCTACAAGCCGCCGAACTGATCGTTGAGCACTGCTGCATAAGCAAGAGGACGAGCATGAAGCGCCAACGGGCGATCAATACCTGGTGCCTGAGCGCAGCTATCGCGCTGCTGGCAGGCCTCTGCACAGTGACCGCCGCCGCAGCGCAAGACGCCGTCGCAGATTTCTTCAAGGGCAAGCAGATCAACATCCTGGTCGGTTCGTCCGCCGGCGGCGGCTACGACACCTACGCCCGGCTGCTGGCGCGCTACTTCGGCAACCACATCCCCGGCAATCCCAGCGTGGTGGTGCAGAACATGCCGGGCGCGGCGAGCAACAAGGCGGCCGGCTACATCTACTCGGTCGCGCCCAAGGATGGCACCTACATCGCGGCGCTCTATCCGCCGGTCATTCTGCAGCCGCTGCTCGAGACCAAGATGGGAAGCCACGACCCGAGCAAGCTGGTCTATCTCGGCAGCGCCAATAGCGACACCTACATCTGCATCGTGCGCAGCGACTCGCCGGCCAAGACCCTGCAGGACGCCCTCACCCACGAGGTGATCCTGGGCGCGAGCGCCGAGGGTGGCACCACGCGCGATCTGCCCGCCATGCTCAACAACCTCATCGGGACGAAATTCCGCATCGTCACCGGCTATGCCGGCAGCAAGGAGATCACGCTCTCCGTCGAGCGCAACGAGGTGAACGGCACCTGCGGCATTGGCTGGACCGGACTGCCGACGCTGCACCCGGACTGGTTCGCGCAGGACAAGGTGCGGGTGATGACGCAACTGAGCGTCAAGGGACATCCCGATCTCAACAAGATGGGTGTGCCGCGTGCCTATGATTTCGCCAAAACCGACGAGGATCGCCAGGTCATGGAGCTGGTCTTCAGCCAGGGCACTTATGGCCGGCCCTACGTGCTGCCCCCCGGCACGCCGCCGGATCGCGTGGCAGCGCTGCGCAAGGCGTTTGTCGACGCGTTCCACGACAAGGCGCTGTTGGCGGATGCCGGGAAAATGCAGCTCGATCTCGACCCCATGCCGGGCGAGGAATTGCAGGCGCTGATCGCCAAGCTCTATGCGCTGCCGCAAAGCATCATCCAGCATGCGCGGCAGGCGTTGGTCTACACGCCGCCGAAGTAAGCAGAATCATGGCCTGCGACCGGTAGGAACCTGCCGAATGCGGTCCAGTGTGGCTCTTGCCGCGCGGAGGCGATCGGCCATTTTCGAGAATATCCCAATTTCCATCAGCCTCTTAACCCTATTTTGTGCGACGCACAAAATGCTGGCCTTTCGGGCGGCAAGACGGTAAGCAAACCGTTTCCAGCAATCATGAGGGACAACCCAGAATGAAGACGATGGTAACTGCATGCTTTCTTCTCGGCCTGACTGCTACGGGCGCCGGCGCGATTGATCTCGCCGAACTCGCACCGTGCCGCCCGGCTGCCGCCAGGTTTTGCGAGCGCTCCGGCGGCATGACCTGGAGCAACCTGCTTCATTGCAGCGCGACACTCGCTGCCCATAGTTGGCGCGTGGGCAGCGGCTGTCGCGCAGTGCTCAAGAAGTACGGGCGGCTGTGAACGCGCTGCCGGCCTACCGGACACCCATTCATCATGACATCTTGAGCCCCGCCGGAATCGGCTGAGCCCTGGCGATGGGAGACCGCATTCGCCCGCATGCTAAGATCGGCTGCGGGAGGACAACGGCCGATGGCTATCGAGCGGCGAGGCGCGGCGATCGCAATCACGCGTCTGCGTAAAGTTTACGGCGACGGCGACGGCGCGCTGGTCGCGCTCGACGACATCGATCTCAATGTCGCACCCGGCGAGTTCGTCTGCATCGTTGGGCCGAGCGGCTGCGGAAAGTCGACATTGCTGCGCATCCTTGCCGGTCTCGACCACCAGTCGAGCGGCACCATTGCGGTCAACGCCACCGGCTGGTCGGTGCAGAACGCCATGGTGTTCCAGGACAGCGGCCTGTTTCCGTGGATGAGCGTCGAGAAAAACGTCGGCTTCGGCCTGCTGACGCGTGGCGTGCCGGCGGCGCAGGCTGCGCCCCGCATTGAGGCCGCGCTCAAGCTCGTCGGGCTGTCGAAATTCCGCAACCATTATCCGCACCAGCTGTCCGGCGGCATGCGCCAGCGCGGCGCCATTGCGCGCGCCTTCGTCACCGATCCGGCAATGCTGTTGATGGACGAGCCTTTCGCGGCGCTCGACGCGCAGAACCGCGCCATCCTGCAGGCGGAACTGGTGCGCATCTGGGAGGAGACCGGCAAGACCGTGGTCTACGTCACGCACTCGATCGAAGAGGCGCTGCTGCTCGGCGACCGCACCGTGGTGATGACGGCGCAGCCCGGCCGCATCAAGCAAATCATCGACGTGCCCTTCCCCCATCCGCGCGACCTCATGGCGCTGTCGGCGACGCCGGAGTTCGGGCGGCTCAAGCTCGACATCTGGCGCATCCTCGAAGCCGAGGTGACGCGCGCACGCGCGGAGATCGAGCGATGACCCGCCTGTCGGAAAAGACCCGCGAGCGCCTGCTCTACCTGATCTCGCCAATCGGGTTGCTGCTGCTGTGGCAGGTCCTGATTATGCTCGGCTTCGGCGACCGCCGCTTCATCCCGACACCGAGCGACATTGCGGTGCGGTTTTGGCAGCTCACGATCAACGGCGAGCTCGAACTGCATACGGCCGTGACGCTGTGGCGCGTGCTGGCCGGCTATTTCATCGGCGTCATACCGGCGATCGCGATTGGGCTGTTCATGGCGATGTTCCGGCCGGTGCGCATTTTCTTCGATCCGCTGATCGCGGCCTTGTTTCCGATCCCCAAGGTGGCGCTGATGCCGCTGCTGTTGCTGGCGTTCGGATTCGGTGACGCCTCGAAAATCGCTGTCGTCGCCATCGGCGTATTTTTTCCGGTCATCATCAACACCTTCACCGGCGCCGCCACCATCGACAAGATCTACTGGGACGTCGCCAGGAACTACGGCGCCAGCACCTACATCCTGTTCACCCGCGTGGTGTTTTTCGGCGCATTGCCGATGATTTTCGCCGGTTTGCGCATCGCGCTCGCGGTCGCCTTCATCGTGCTGGTGGCGGCCGAGTTCGTCGCCTCCAAGAACGGCATCGGCTATCTGATCTGGAATTCGTGGGAGCTGCTGCAGGTCGATTACATGTTCGTCGGCATCGTGGTGATCGGCCTCCTCGGCCTCATCACGTCGGCGCTATTCCAGGAACTCGAACGCAAAGCCATTCCATGGAAGACGGGGTAACTCTTCTCGCTCTCCCCGCGTGCGGGGAGAGCGATCTTCACATATCCAGCACCAGGCGATCGCTCTTGCAGCCGGCGCAGCAGATCATGACCTTGGTGTTGGAGGCCTGCTCCTCTTCGCTGAGCACCGAGTCGCGATGCTCCGGAATGCCGGAAATCACCTTGGTCTCGCACGCGCCGCAGATGCCGAGCTCGCAGGAATAGTCGACGTCAACGCCGGCGTCGTACAGCACCTGCAGAATGGTCTTGCCCGGCGGAATAAAATATTCCTCGTTGGAGCGTTTGAGCTCGACCCAGAAGCCGCCTTGCGTCGCCGGCTCCGCTTTCGGCGTGAAATATTCGATGTGCACCTGCGCGCGCGGCCAGTTGGTGGCGGCAGCCTCGAACGCCTTGAGCATCGGGTCAGGCCCGCAGCAGTAAAGGTGCGCATCCTTCGGCGCCCCGGCGACGGCGGCGGCGATGTCGAACACCTTGCCGGCCTCGTCGTCGAAATGCAGATGGAAATACTTTGCCTCGAATTTCTCCAGCGATTGCAGAAACGCCATGTCCGCGCGCGAACGGCAGGCGTAGAAAAGTTTCCACGACCGCCCGAGCGCGCCGAGGCGCTGCACCATGCACCAGATCGGCGTGATGCCGATGCCGCCGGCAAACAGCATCACGTGCCCGGCGTCCTCGACCAGAGGAAAGTTGTTGCGCGGCGCGCTGATCTTCAGCGTTGCGCCCACGTGCATCTCGTCATGAATGTATTTCGAACCGCCGCGGCTCGCCGCGTCGCGCTTGATGCCGAATACGTAGCTTTCGGGTTTCGGGTCGGGGAGGATGAGCGAATATTGCCGCACCATCCCGTTCGGCAGGTGCATGTCGATGTGCGCGCCGGGCTCGTACGCCGGCAGCGGCGCACTGTCCACGCGCCGGAACTCGTAGAGATTGGTGTCCTGCGCCGCGAACCGGATGTCGGTCAGCCGGACATCGATCAAGCCTTCGGATGAAGCCGCGGACGCGGCGGTGGTTTCGGTCGCAGTCGCCATGACGAGGCATAGATAGTCAGCCCCAGTGGGATTGCGCAACCGGTACTTTGGCATGCGCCTTTCAGATGCTCTGCGACGCCGACGATATCGCCAAAGTGGCCGCTTTTCCTGTACAAAACCCGGAACGGCTGGTACGGCGCCCGCGGAGGTGGGAATGGAGCAACGCGTCAGTTTCAAGCTGGGCAATCTCAGCCTTTCCGGGGTCGTGCGCGTGCCGGAAGGCATCGCGGCGCGCGAGCGGCGGCCGGCGCTCATCGTGCTGCACGGTTTCGGCAGCAACATGAACGCCGGCAATGTGCGCCAGCCATGCGCGATGTTCGAGCAGCTCGGCTACGTCACGATGCGCTTCGACATGCCGGGCTGCGGCGAAAGCGATGGCGAAAAGGGCCGGCTGATCTGCCTCGATCAGGTCGAGGCCGTGCGCGGCGCAGTCACGCTGCTCACCGGGCACGCCAATGTGGATCCCGACCGGATCGGCGTTATGGGTTCGAGCTTCGGCGCAGCCGTCGCGGTCTACGCGGGCGGCGTGGAAAAACGACTCGCTGCCGTCATCTCCGCCTCGGGCTGGGGCCACGGCGAGCGCAAGTTTCGTGGCCAGCATCCGACGCCGGAAGGCTGGGCCAAATTCACCGCCATGCTGGCGGAAGGCAAACGCCACCGCGAGCGCACCGGCCAATCGCTGATGGTGCCGCGCTACGACATCGTGCCGATCCCCGAACATCTGCGTGGACATGTCGTCGCCGGCTCGGTGCAGATGTTCCCGGCGGAGACCGCGCAAAGCATGTTCGATTTCCGCGCCGAGGACGTGGTCGGCAGTATTACGCCGCGGCCGCTGTTGCTGCTGCACAGCGCGACCGATTCGGTGACGCCGACCGAGCAGTCGATCGCGATGTTCGCGCGCGCCGGCCAACCGACCGAATTGCATCTGTTCGCCGACACCGACCACTTCATGTTCGCGGAGAGCAACACCCGCGTGCGCGAGGTCGTGCGCAACTGGCTGGACGCCTACTTTCCGGTCCGCGCCAAGGCCCAGGCCGCCTGATCTGCCCTATCCCGACAAAGAAAAATCCCAGGGAGAAGAAAATGCGTTTCCGATTGATCCATCTCGCCGCCGCGCTCGCCGTCATCGCATCGCAGCCGGCGAACGCGCAACCGCTCACCAAGGTCGTGTTCGGCCAGGTTTCGCCGACCGCAACCGGCTGGCCGGGCATGGTTGCGAAGAGAAAGGGCTTCTTCGCCGCCAACGGCGTGGAGATGGACACGGTCTCGATCGGCGTGTCGCCCGGCATGCAGGCCGTGGCCTCCGGATCGCTCGACGTGATGCACAATACCGTCAACGCCGTCATCAGCTTCATCGAGTCGGGCGGTAGCGGCACCAAGATATCGTTGGCGACGGTTGCCACGCATCCGGGGGTGCTGGTCGGTAAGAAGGGCCTCAAAAGCATCAGCGAGCTCAAGGGCAAGGTGATCGGAACGTCGTCGATCAAATCCGGCTCGACCATCTTGCTGCGGCGGCTGCTGAAGGCGCATGGACTTGGCGACAAGGATTACGATCTCGTCGCCGGCCAGGGCACGGCGCAGATTTTTCAGGGCCTGCAGGCCGGCGCCTACGACGCCATCTGGCTGGTGCCGCCGCAATCGATCATCGCGGCCAATGCAGGCTATTCGATCCTTGGCACGTTCCGCGAAGTGGCGCCGAAATTCTATTTCGTCTGCTTTGCCGTCAACACCAACTGGGTCCAGTCCAAACCCAAGGTCGCACAGGGCTTTGCCAAGGCGTGGCTGCAGGGCGTGGCCTGGCTCTACGAACCGGCAAACCGTGCAGAGGCCGAGAAAATCCTGTCCGAAGAGTTGAAAATCGCGCCCGACATTGCTGCAAAGACCTACGAGGAGTTGATCGTCAACACCAAGGGCACCTATCCGCTCGATGGCAAAGTCGACTTTGACGTGCTCAAAAGCGTGATCGAGATCATGGTCGAAGGCGAAGAGCTACCAGCCTTTCCCAAGGGCGACCTGCACAAGTACGTCGACGAGACCATGCTGGGCGGCAATTGACCGCGAAGACGCGATTGCCGCGACGCCTGGTCGGCTTGACCGCAGCGGCCGGCGGCAGCAACCATCGGCGCGAATGATCCTGACGCGAAGCGAGGTAGAAATGATCAAGCGCGCGTTGCTTATGGCGATCGTTACAGCCGTCTGCGCCTGGAGCGGCTTGGCGACGGCGCAGAATTATCCCAACAAGCCGATCAAGATCGTGGTGGCGTTCGCTCCGGGCGGGCCGGCCGACGTCATGGCCCGGCTGATTTCGGCCCACATGCCTTCGGTGCTCGGGCAGAGCGTCTATATCGAGAACAAGCCGGGCGCGGGCGGCACGATCGGCGCACGCTTCGTCGCCGAATCCGATCCCGATGGCTATACGCTGCTGCTCGGCAACACCAGCACGCTCGTCGTCGCTCCGTTGCTTTACAAGAACGTCGGCTACGATCCCGCCAAGGCGTTCGCGCCGATTGCCAATCTCGGCACCACGTCCAATGTGATGATCACGAACTTGAAGTTTGGCATGACGTCGGTGCAGGACATCATCGCCTATGCGCGCAAGAATCCGGGCAAGCTCAACTTCTCCTCCGCCGGCATCGGCACGCCGCCGCACCTGATCGGCGAAATGTTCAAGCAAAGGCTCGGCCTCGATATCGTGCACGTGCCTTACAAGGGTGGCGGGCCGTCGATCCAGGCGGTGATGACGGGCGAGACTCAATTCAGCTTCGAGAATCCGGCCGCATCCCTGCCGTTCGTACGCAGCGGCAGCGTACGAGGGCTTGCCGTGACGAGTGCGGCGCGCAATCCGCAGACGCCCGAATTGCCGACCATGATCGAGGCCGGCGTACCCGATTTCACCTCGATTTCGTTCACCGGCGTTGTGGCGACCGCCGCGACGCCGACTGCGATCATCAACAAGCTCAACGAAGCGATCAATGCGAGCTTGCAGAGCGACGATGTAAAAAAGGCGCTGGAGACCCTCGCCGTCGAGCCCCAAATCGGCCCGCCTGAGGCCTTCGGCAAATTTCTCACCCAGGAGCGTGAGAAGTGGACCACCGTGGTGAAAGCCGCGCACCTGCAGGCGAGCGAATAGCGCGCGGCGCGTCAATCCTTCGGCAGCGGAAATTCATCCAGATACTGCCGATACTCGTCCTCGACATCGATCTGCATGGTCGCGAGGACGCGTACGACGGCGGTGTAGAAACCGATCGTGACCACGAGATCGGTGAGGCGTTCGGTATCCAGGTCCTTGCTCAGCGCCGCGAAAGTTGCGTCGGAAACTGCGAGGCCGCTGGTCATCTCGCGCGCGGCGCGCAGCACATTGCGGCTCAGCGGATCGAGCCTGGTGGCGCGGCCCGCGGTCTCGTCGGCGATGGCGCGGATATCGTCGTCGCTGACGCCGAAATCGCGGCCGATCTTGACGTGATGGGAATATTCGTACGGCGAGCGCGCGAGGTAACCGACCTGCAGGATCGCCATCTCGCGCAGCCGCGGATCGAGCTTGCTTTCGAAGCGGATAAAATGGCCGACCACGCCGAAGGCGCGCGCCGCGTTGGGGCTGTGCACCAGCGCGCGAAATAGATTGATATTACGATCCAGCAGGTCCCGATGTTCCGGAGCGAGGTCGGCCCGGTCGAGATAGGGTACGCGCGCCATCACTGCTCCTGAGACGGCTTCGCCGGTTTTTCAACGGCACGCACTGAAGTCTCCGGCGTCACGCCCGTGCGCTGGCGCGCAAGCGTGTCGATCCCCGACAGTTCCCAGTCGCCGGCCGCGGCGCGCTGGGCGAACGTCTCCCACGTCTCGGTCCAGTCGCCGAGATGGTAGCCATGCCACGGCGACGTCACATTGAGCGCATGCAGCCCAAGATCCTCCCACAGCGCGCGCGCGTGCTCCATGTGCTCGCGTGTCGGCAGCGCCAATGGCGCCATCGGCCGCTTGCGCGTGGCGTCGATCAGCATGCTGGAATCCGATTGCCTGGGCCCGTATTGCGCGCCCTGCACGCCGCCGCGATAGGGCACAAGCTGCACGTCCTCGATCGGATTGGTGCGATAGGCGAGGCACCACAGCACCGCATCGACGCTCGCCGGATCGATGTCGTCGCTCACCGCGACGACGATCTTGCCGCAATTGGCCATCAGGGTCGATGCGCCATGCAGCGCGCGCCAGACTTCCGTGCGCGGCGTGCCGTGCGCGAGCTGAACGAAGATGACGGGCCGCAGGTTGGTCAGCCGCTCGTGCATGGCGACCCGGAGCACGCCCTTGATGGCGAGATGATCGCGCAGGTGCGCGAGGAAGAGCGGCTCGTAGGCGACCTTCTTGATCACGCTCGATTCGCTCGGCGTCACCTGGCTGATGATCGAGGTGAACACCGGCGCGCGCTTGCGCGTGATCGCCGTTACCCGCATCGGCATGTTGAAGGCTTCGAGCGCGACGTAGCCGTTGCTCTCGCCGAACGGCGCCTCAGGCTCGAGTTTCTCCGGATCGATCAGGCCTTCGATGACGATCTCGGCATCGGCCGGCACGTCGAGCGGAACCGTCTTCGCCTTCGCCATTCGGATCGGCTCGCCCGCGAGCCCGCCGGCAACGCCAAGCTCGTCGAGATCGATCGCGAGCTTTTGCGGGCCGGTGAACACCACGACCGGCGCGGCACCGATGACAATGGCGATCGGCATCGGCTCGCGGCGCTTGTTGTGCTTGAGCCAATGCCGATAACCGCCCGCCCCACTCGCCTCGCGCGCCACCATGCGCACGACCAGACGATCCGAGGCTTTGAGCGCGGCGCGGTAGGTGCCCATGTTCTGGATGCCGCTGTCGGGATCGCGCGTGATGCACAGCGTCGCCGTCAGGTATGGCGCGGAGTCGAAGCCGGGCGTCGAGATCGGCACCGGCAGCGCCGAAAGTCCTCCGGGCGCCTTGAGCCCGTCGCCGGTGATGACAACCTCCTGACAGGGCGGCGAAGTCACCAAAACCGGCGGAATCGGATTGGCGATGGCCTGCATCCAGGCTTCGCCGATCTTGTCGACGGGCTGGCCCATGCCCATGGCGTAGATTTCCGGCGAGGCCGCGAGCGCGCCGACCGCGACCGGGATGTCGTATTTGCGGCCCTTGGAATCGACCACGTTGGTGAACAGGAACGCGCGCCGTTTGTCTTCCGGCACGCCGCCGACGAATTGCCAGCGCACCAGCGGATGCAGCTCGGTGTCCTTGTTGATCGGCCGGTCGATGCGCACCAGCAGGCCGGCGGCTTCGAGGTCGGCGAGATGCTGCTGGAAATCGAGCCGCGGCCCGGCACTCGACGTCGTTCGGCGCTGATCGGCGGGCTGGTCGAGCATCGGGCGTCCTCGTTACAATTTCCGAGGTGACCCTATCACGATCCGATTGCGCTCTGTCCGGTGAAATTTTGCAGGGACTCGACGGGAGTGGCGCTGGCGACGTGATCCGCGAACACACGGCCGATCATCACGATAATCGGCCCCGCTGGCGCTTCGGCCGCAAGCCGCGCGGGCAGATCGGCGATGCGATCGGCTATCACGACCTCATCGGGGCGCGTCGCGCGTGCGACCGCGACGGCGGGCGTTGATGCATCAAGGCCGGCCGCGATGGCCTTGGCGACGAGCTCCGGCAATGTTTTCGCCGGCATGTAGACGACCGTCGTCACCGTAGGATCGGCAAGGCTTGCCCAGTCGAGATCGTCCGGCAAGCGGCCGTCGCGCCCGTGGCCGGTGACGTATTGCACGCGTCGCGCCTCGGCCCGCTGCGTCAGCGACACAAGGAGCCTGCTCGCGGCGCCCTGTGCGGCGGTGATGCCGGGCACGACTTCGACCGAGATCCCTGACGCGCGGCAGGCGGCGATTTCCTCCGCGGCGCGGCCGAAGATCATCGGATCGCCGCCCTTGAGCCGCACGACGCGCTTGCCGCCCTTGGCGAGCGACACCATCAGCGCGTTGATGTCGTCCTGCTTGCACGAGGGCGCGTGGCCGGTCTTGCCGACCAGCATCTTCTTTGCCTCGCGGCGGGCGAAATCGAGGATTTCCGGCGACACCAGATTGTCGAACAGGATGACGTCGGCGGATTGCAGCGCGCGCACCGCACGCAACGTCAGGAGTTCCGGATCGCCGGGACCGGCGCCGACAAGCACGACCGATCCGCCATGCGGCGCGTGCGCCTGCGTCAGCAGCGCATCCAGGTCGTCTTCGCCTGGTGCACGATCCGGAGTGGCAACGGCGCGCTCCGTGAATTGCTCCCAAAACGATCCGCCGGCCACGAAACGGCAGCCCAAGCGACTGCACGCGCGAGCGCCAGCTTTGTGCAGCCTCGGCCCAGCGCGCAAAGCCTTTCGGGATCAGCGCTTCGAGCTTGGCTCGGATCGCCTGGCCGAACACCGGCGCGGCGCCGTCGGTCGAAATGCCGATGACAAGCGGTGAGCGGTTGACGATGGCGCCGAAGGAGAAATCGCAGAACGCCGGCTTGTCGATGACGTTGACCGGCACCCCCGCGGCGCGCGCGGCGGCGGCGAATGCGGCGGCCTCGTCATCGTCGGCGCAATCGCCGACCGCGATCGCGGCGCCGGAAAGTTCAGCGGCGTCCCATCGGCGCGCGTGCAGTACGATCGCGCCATGCGGCGCCTCGGCGGCAACGGCAAGCATTTCCTCGGCCGGGTGGGGCGCAAACACATCGACTGTCGCGCCGGCTGCAGAGAGCAGTTCCGCCTTCCAGGCCGCGGCTGCCGTGTCGCCAGCAACGACCGCGCGCTTGCCCTCAAGCGCAAAGAACGCCGGCAGGCGAGACAGCCGGTTCATTCGCGCAGATGGAGTTTGCGACGGTGCGCTGGTCATTCCGAGTCATCCACAGCCAAACAGGATATGGAATAATTTTCTATCATTCGCAAATATATCTCGCGATATTGACATTATTTTCTCCAATCTAACAATTATACGATAGATATTTTCCGAGAATGGCGAATACGGAGAAATGTCTCATCGCCCGTCCGCCGCAGCCAAGAACAGGTCCTTGAGCGCATCGACTTCGTAGCGGCGGCTGAAGGCGAGGAACGTCTCCTCCGGCGCGGCGCGATGAGCGAGATAGGTTTTGAGCATGCGCTCGACTGTCGCCGGCGCGTCGTCCGCCTTCACATCGCGAAAAACTTCGCGCGCCAACGCCGCATCCGGGCCGTGTCCGCCGCCGACGAGGACGTGATAGCCCTCGACGGTGTCGCCCTCCTCCGACGTTTGCACCTTGCACGCGAGCAAGCCGATGTCGCCGATGTAGTGTTGCGCGCAGGAATGGTGGCAGCCGGTGAGGTGAATGTTCAGCGGCGTGTCGATCTCGACGCGCCCCTCGCACCAGCGCGCGATCTCATCGGCGTGACGCTTGGTGTCGGAGGCCGCAAACTTGCAGCCGACATTGCCGGTGCAGGCGACAAGGCCAGCGCGGATCGGTGTCGCCGTGGTCGCGAGCCCGAGGGAGACAATCGCAGCTTCAGCATCGGCAATTTTTTCGCTCGGTACTCCGGAAATCAAGAAATTCTGCCAGACGGTGAGACGAATATCGCCGTCGCCGAAATCCTGCGATACGCGCGCCACGCCGCGCATCTGTGCCGCCGTGAGCTTTCCGACCGGCAAGACGACGCCGATCCAATTCAAGCCCGGCTGCTTCTGCGCATGGACGCCGATATGCGCAGCGCGGTCGAACGGCGGGCGCGGACGAATGGCCTCGTGCGGCACACGCGCCAACCTGGCGCCAAGCTTTTCCTCCATGAGTTCGAGAAATTTGTCGATGCCGAATTTGTCGAGCACGTACTTGAGCCGCGCCTTGGTGCGATTGGTGCGATCGCCGTGATCGATAAAGACGCGCACCACCGCATCGGCAACTTTGGTCGCGTCGGCGGGCTTCACCACCACGCCGGTTTCGCGGCCAAAATCGTGATGTCCGGTGATGCCGCCGAGCGTGAGGCGGAACCACACGCCCGGCTCGATGCCGGAACCGTCGGCGATCTCGACGGCCTGAAAGCCGATGTCGTTGGTATCCTCCAGCACTGGAATGACACCGGCGCCATCGAAGCCGACGTTGAACTTGCGCGGAATGCCATAGAGCGACCGGTCATTGAGAATGTGGAAGTGCCACTCGCGCGCGTAGGGCCGCGTGTCGATCAGCTCCTGCGGATCGATTCCCGCCGTCGGCGTGCCGGTGACGTTGCGGATGTTGTCGGCGCCGGAGCCGCGCGAGCACAGGCCGATGTCCTGGATCGCCTCGACCATCGCCACCGCGTTCTTCGGCTCGATCTCGCGCATCTGGATGTTGGCGCGCGTGGTGATGTGGCAATAGCCGCCGGCGTAACGCTCGGCGAGGTCGGCGAGCGTGGCCAATTGCCAGGCATTGAGCATGCCGTTCGGCAGCCGCAGCCGGCACATGTAGGAGCTTTGCGTCGGCGCGCAGTAGAACAGGCCGAAAAAGCGCCAGCGGAAATTATCGTCTGGCTTCGGTGGCGTGTTGCTGGCCGCCAACTCCTTCAGCTTTTCGTAGCCGTCAAACGGGTGAAGATCGCGTTTGAATTTTTCCTGATCCGAAAGCTTGCCGCCCGCCGCGACGGTACGATCCTGCGCCTTGATGGCGGCAGCGTCAGGCCCGATCGGCTCCGGCGCAACAGCGGCCGGCGCGGCGGCCGCATTGGGATTGGCGCCGCCAGCGGCCCGCGCGATCTGCAGGCCGGACGCCAAGCCTTCGAGGTAGCGCTTCTGCTCGCCGGTGAATTCTCCGCCTGGAATCGGGAGTGCTGTCATAACGGTCGTTATTCAAATGATATGCCACAGTCGATCGCACCATTTTTCCACGTCTTTTCAGATATTTAACCGTCACGCCAACAACGCCTGCTAAAACCCGCGGCCCTCCTTTGCTGCCCGTTTGGAAGCAATCCGCTCGAATTTTGTGCACCGCACTCGGTCGCGCGCGGCAAGAAAGCCGAGCGCACGCCCGCCACAACTCCGATTCCGTTTGCGCACGTTCCGAGTCGGACCCTAGAATCATTGCATTCAATCGATGCCGCTCACTTTGCGTTTGCGGCGAAGCATCCGTTCGATGTCCGGGGAGGACAGCATGACCCAACGCTTCACACTCAACGTCAACGGCAAGACGCAGGCGATCGAGATCGACGATCCCGATATGCCGCTGCTCTACGCGTTGCGCGACGACCTCGGCTTGAACAATCCGCGCTTTGGCTGCGGGCTCGGCCAGTGCGGCGCCTGCACCGTGCACATCGACGGACGCCCCGCGCGCTCCTGCATCACGCCGGTGTCATCGATCGGCGACAGCAAGGTCACGACGCTCGCCGGCCTCGGCACGCCGGAGAAGCCGCATCCGATCCAGAAGGCGTGGCTCGAGGAGCAGGTTTCGCAATGCGCCTATTGCATCAACGGCTGGATCATGACGGCGGCAGCCTTTCTCGACGAGAAGCCGCACCCGACCGAGAAGGAGATCAAGGACGCGCTGTCGAACGTGATCTGTCGCTGCGGCACCCATGGTGCCGCGATCCGCGCCGTCAAGCGCGCCGCGCAGGCGATTTGAGGGAGGCGGACATGACACAACAATTCAGCCGCCGCGCTTTCATTTCCTCCACCGGCGCTTTCGTCGTCGCGCTCGCGCGCCACCGATTGGGCCAACGCAACGACGCATGAACTCGCCGCGGCGCGTTCGCTCAAACCCGACCAGCTCGATTCCTATATCGCCATCGACAAGGACGGCACGATCACGGCGTACTACGGCAAGATCGACGGCGGCCAAGGGCTCGGCACATCGATCCCGCAGATGATCGCCGAGGAATTCGACGTGCCGCTCGACCGCGTGCACCTCGTCATGGGCGACACCGGCCGCACCGTGAACATGGGCGGCGCCAGCGCCGCGACCGGTGTGTCTCGCGCCGGCATGAATCTGCGCAAGATGGCGGCCGAGGCGCGCCGCCTGATGATCGATCATGCCGCCGACCAAGCTCGGCGTCCCGGCCGAGCGGCTGACGGTGACCGACGGGGTCATCCATGACACGGCGGATGCGACCAAACGCATTTCCTACGCCGATCTGGTCGGCGGCGGGCATTTCGACTCGGCCGTGAAGTGGAACGGCCAGCTTGGCCTCGGCCTTGCGGTCGACGGCAAGGCCAAGATCAAGGAGCCGAAGGATTTCAAGATCATCGGCAAATCGCCGCCGCGCCGCGACCTGCCCGGAAAAGTGTTCGGCACGCTGGAAATGGCGCCGGACGTGCGCCTGCCCGGCATGCTGCATGCGCGCATGATCCGGCCGAAGGTCGCAGGCGCCGTGCCGGTGTCGGTCGACGAAAGCTCGATCAAGGATATTCCGGGCGCGCAGGTGGTCCACATCAAGGACCTGCTCGCGGTCGTCGCGCGAGAAAGAGTGGAACGCGGTGCGTGCCGCGGACAAGCTCAAGGTGACGTGGTCGGAGTCGAAGCCGAACTTCCCCGGCCACGACAAGCTGCACGACTACATCCGCAAGGCGCCGATCATCAAGCGCGAATTCCAGATGCAGCACGGCAACTTCGAGGAAGGCATCAAGCAGGCGGTGCGCATCATCGAAGGGGAATACGAATTCCCGACGCAGTCGCACGCCTCGACCGGCCCGGCATGCGGCCTGGCCGATTATCGCGACGGCGAATGCACGATCTACACCTCGACGCAGAAGCCGCATTACGCCGCCGAGGGCGTCGCCGATTTGTTGGGATTGCCGCGCGAAAAAGTGCGGGCAATCTGGATGTTCGGCACCGGCTCCTACGGCCGCAACGACCAGGGCGACGCGACGGCAGACGCCGCCGTGCTGTCAAAACATCTCGGCAAGCCGGTGCGCGTGCAATACATGCGCCATGAGGGCATTGCCTGGGATCCCAAGGGCACGGCCTCCGTCAACCGCAGCAAGGTCGGCCTCGACGCCACCGGCAAGATCATTGCCTACGAGAACATCGGCAAGGCGTTCTCGCGCCAGAACGTCGCAACCAACGAGGGCCGCGCCGCCGACGTGCTCGCCGGGCATCTGCTCGGCGTCCCACTCAAGCCGGAGCAGGTTCTGGAGATCCCGGTTGCGTCCTACACGTTCGACCACCAGCGCCGCGGCTGGGAGATCGTGCCGCCGCTGATGGACCGCGCCTCGCCGATGCGCACCACGCATCTGCGCGATCCCTACGGCCCGCCCATCCTGTTCGGCAGCGAGTCGTTCCTGGACGAGGTCGCGGCCGCCACCAACACCGACCCGGTCGATTTCCGGCTGCGCTATCTTACGCATCCGCGCGACCGCGAGGCGGTGCGCATCGCCGCCGAGCATTACGGCTGGGACAAGCGGCCGTCGCCACGCAACGACCAGAAGGATGCGGACGTGGCGGTCGGCCGCGGCATCGCGTTCCGGCGGCACTTCACCACCTTCATCGGTCTCGTCGCCGAGGTGCGCGTGCATCGCAAGACCGGCGTCATCGAGCCGATCCGCTATGTCTGCGCGCACGATGTCGGGCTGATCGTCAATCCCGATACGCTGCGGCACGTGATCGACCGCCAGCTCGTCTACGGCACCAGCCGCACGTTCTTCGAGGAGCTGAAGTTCGACGCCAACATGGTGACCAGCGTCGACTGGTTGACCTATCCGGTGCTGTTCGCCGACTTCCCGCTGCCGCAGATCGACATCGTGCTGGTCGACCGGCCGGAGGAAGCGCCGTCGGGCGCCGCCGAGATGGCGCTCGGCCTGGTGCCGGCCGCCGTCGGCAATGCGGTGTTCGATGCCACCGGCGTGCGGCTTCGCCGCGTGCCGTTCACGCCTGAGCGCGTGAAGGCGGCGCTGGACAAGGCTTAGCGAACATATTTTCCTCCCCCGCTTCGCGGGGGAGGAAAATAGTAGTCACACATCCGGCCGTTTGTATTCGAGGTTCGGGCCGCCCTTCTGCGATTTGAGATAATTCTCGACGTGCTCCGTCGGATCGACGTAGCGGCGCATGCGCGCGGACACGAGCTGGTCGAGTTGAATCGCCTGCGATACCGACAGGTCGCGGCCCATCTGCACGGTGATCTTGGAGTGTTCAAGCGGCCCGAGGTGACGCGTGCCGAGTTCGCGCGCAATGCCGGTCACCGTCGCTTCCAGTTCCGCCGCCGGCAGCGCCTGCGAGATGACGCCCCAGCGGTCGGCCTCCTCGCCGGAAATATTGCGGCCGACAAGCTGCATCAGCGTCACCTTCTTGATCGGGATGCCGCCGTGCACCAGCGTCGAGGTGACGAGCTGGCCGAAACTGCCGCGCAATATTTCCGGCATGCCGAGCTGTGCGTCGTGCGCGGCGAAGACGAGATCGTGGCAGTTCATGATGCCGAGCGCGCCGCCGAGGCAATAGCCGTGCACCTGCGCGATCATGATGCGCGGGAAAGCCGCGCAGATATTCCGCCATCTGCATGGTGGGCGTCGGGTTGTCCCAGTCGCGCTGCTCTTCGCTGACCTTGCGCAGGAAATGCAGATCGAGGCCGGAACTGAAGCACGGCCCGGCGCCCTTGGTGATGACGGCCTTGATTTCGCGGTCGGCGCGCACGATGTCGAGCGCCTCGAACCACGCCGTCACCAGCGGCTCGTTGAGGCAGTTGCGCTTCTCCGGGCGGTTGAGGATCACCCGGGCGACGCCGCCACCGTCGAGCCGCTCCAGAATGAGCTCCGGCCATTTCTTGAGCGTGCTCCATGTATCAGCCATCGATTTTCTCCCGTTGATTTTGCTGACGTTCGTTGAATCTGTTTTCACAAGCGCAAGGCGGATGCGGCGCTTCCTCGTCCGATGAGATAGAAGCCTGCGGCTATTACAGTCATGATGGCCGTCCATACCAGGCCGAAGGCGGAAAGCTCTGTCGCCTGCCCATTGGCCCACAAATCGTACATCGCGACCGAAACCGGCTGCGCCGACGGCGAGGCAAGGATCACCGCCATCGAAAGATCGCGCGCCGCGATGAGAAACACAAACAACCAGCCGGCGAGGATCGCGGGCGTGGCGAGCGGCACGATGATCCGCCGCAGCACGGTCGCGAGCGAGCTGCCGGCGACGGCGGCAGCTTCTTCCAGCTCGGGATGGATTTGCAGGACGCCGGCGGAGGAATAGCGCATGCCGAACGGCAGATAGCGGATGACGAACGCGATGATGAAGGCCCACAGCGTGCCGTAGATCGCGATCGGCGTCGCGAGATAGATCTGGATCATGGCGACACCGAGCACGATGCCGGGAAAGATCAGCGGCGCGGTGGCGAGTTGATCGAGCAGCCAGGCGCCCGGGCGGTGCCGCACCGCGAGCCAGCCGGAAACGATCGTCAAGGCCATGACGCCGGTTGCGGCGCCGGCGCTCATGAACAAGGTCTGCCACACCAGAGTGAGATAGAAGGTCGAGTGCACCACGGTGCGGAAATTTTCGAGCGTAAGGAGATGAAGGCCGCGCAGGCTGATGCCTTGCGTGAACGGCATCACCGAGAGCCAGAGCAGCCCGGCGGTTGGCACCAACAGGATCACGAAGAAATTGAGCAGGATCGCGGCACCGCCGAGATGGCGCGCGCGGCCGAGGTCGAACTGCCGCGGACGAAAGCTGCGCCCTGTTACCGTGTGATAGCGCGCCGCATGGCGCGACAGCCGCGCATAGAGGGCGATGAGCGCGCCGGCGAGCAGCAGCAGCACCATGGAAAAGGCGCTCGAATAGCCGAGATCGGGCGGCACGTTCTGCTTCATGTCGAGATAGATGTTGGTCGTCAGCACCCTGACGTTGCCGGGCAGCCCGACCAGCGCCGGCACCTCGAATGCCTCGACCGAACGCACCACGATGAGCAGCGCCACCGCCATGAAGGCAGGAAACGCGAGCCGCAACGAGATTCGCATCACCGTGCGCAGCATGCCAGCGCCGCACATGCGCGCCGCCTCCTCATATTCGGCATTGGCCGCCTGGAATACCGACGACAGCAGCAGAAACGCGAGCGGCGACCACAGGAAGCCTTCGACCAGAATCATTCCGGTCATGGAAAACACGTTGAAGCGACCCGCCCCAAGCCACAGCAGCACATCGTTGATCGGCCCGTTGCGGCCGAGCAAAAAAATCCAGGCGATGACGTAGAGCACGAACGGCGTGCCGAGCGAGATGATCGCGGTGAGATAGGCAAAGGCCTTGAACGGCGCATTGGTGCGCTCGACCAGCCAGGCCACGAGGCCGCCGAAGCACAGCGCCAGCACCATGCTGCCGAGAGCGAAGATCAGCGAATTCCCGAGGCTGCGAAAGAACTGGCGATCGGACAACAGGCGCTGATAGTGCGCCCAGGTGAAATCACCGACCGCGCCAGTCACGGTCGTGGTGTGCAGGCTGCCTTCGAGCAGAAACCACAGCGGCGGGATGACAAGAAGCGCCAGCACGATCGCGAGCACTGCGACAAGAATTGTCGTGGGATCAAAACCTGCTCCCTCTCCCCGCCTGCGGGGAGAGGGCTGGGGTGAGGGGGCGTCGCCGCCAGGCTCGAGAATCGCGGCAACGCCCCCTCACCCGCCGCGCTTCGCGCGACGACCTCTCCCCGCGCGCGGGGAGAGGTGAACTCAATTGAACAGCTCTTTCTTGATCTTCACCCAGCGATCGAGATTTTCCGTTACCGTTGCAGGCGAAAGAAAGTTCGCCTTGAAGCCGCCGGCCTCCGGCTTCAACTCGGGCGTCTTCGCCGGCACCGACGGCATCGCCGGAATGTACTCCACGGCGGCGAAAGTTTTCTGCCCTTCCTCGGACAGCAGGAAGTCGATCAGCAGCTTGGCGGCGTTCGGGTGCGGCGCGTTCTTGACGAGGCCGATCGAATGCGTCGGCGCCGGTATCGGCTCGACCTTGAGCCACGTCACCGGCGCGCCCTTCTGCTCGCTCAGCAGCGCATGATGATTGAAGATGCTGAGCGCAATCGCGTACTGTCCCAAAATCACCTGATCGAGAATCGCGCGGTTTGTGGCGTCGACATTGACGATGTCCTGCTTGGCGAGCGCACGCAGGAATTCCATGCCCTTGTCCTCGCCCATGGTCTGCAGCACCGAGCCGACATAGACGCCCGAGCCCGACGACGGCACCGTGCTCCAGGCGATCTTGCCCTTCCATTTCGGATTGAGCAGGTCCTGCGCGGTCTTGATCTCGTCCTTCTTCACCATCTCGGTGTTGATGCCGGGCGTGAGGAAATAAACGATCAGCGCATTCCAGCGGCCTTCGGCGTCGCGCAACGTCAGCGGATATTTGTCCGCCGCCGACGGCACGAACTTGTCGACCAGATTGGCTTTTAGCAACGCCGGCGCAGTGTCGATGCCATCGAACACGTCGCCCTGCACTTTTCCGGCGCGCGCCTCGTTCATGACCTTGATGGCGTTCGGGCCGCTGTCGGCGCGCGAATATTTCACCTCGATGCCGGGATATTTCTTGTTGAACGCCTCGATCAGCGGCCGCACCGCCTGGTTCACGATCAACGACGTGTACCAGACCACCTCGCCTTCCTTCTTGGCCGCGTCGTAGAGCGCCTTGTCGTCGGCGGCGCGCGCAAAAGAGGTCAGCGCGGCGAACGCGAGCAAGCCGGAGCACAACATCCCGACGGCGCGACGCTGGTGGCGCATGGTGCGTTTCTCCTTGGTCGTCATCCCGTCCGGCATCATTGTGGGTACCAGCTCGGCTTGCGCTTTTCCTTGAAGCTCGCAATGCCTTCGCGTGCTTCCTCGGAATTTGCCGGGTCGTGCGGCTTCCTGCGGGCCAAAATGTCCGCAACCGGAGGCGAGGCGAAGCGGTCCATATCGGCCTTCAATTCGCGGATGGCGCCTGGCGCACCGTGCAGCAGTGCATCGGCGATCGCCGCAAGCGTCTCGTCGAGTTTTTCCGCGCTGCAGACTTCGTGCGCGAGGCCGATACGCAATGCCTCGGCGGCGGCGATGCGCTCGCCCGAAAGACCATAGCGGCGGAAGCTGCGATGTCCCATGGCGCGAATGAGGAACGGCATGACGCCGTACGGCGCCATGCCGATGCGCACCTCGGGAATTGAGAAAAATGCGCTGTCGGTCGCCAGCACGACATCGCAGCAGGCCGCAATGCCAGCGCCGCCGCCGATCGCCGCGCCATGCACCACAGCGACCGTCGGCTTGGGAAAGGTGTCGACCGCGGCGAGGATTTCGACCAGGGTCAAATGCTTTAGCGCCGCGCCCGGCTCCGACCCGCGCGCGGCGAGGTCGGCGCCGGCGCAGAAGTGCTTGCCGCTACCGCGCAACACGACGATGCGGGTTCTATCGTCGGCGGCATGTTTCGCAAGCTCGCCACCGAGTTCATCCATCAGTTGCGGGCTAAGCGCATTGCTGCGGTCGGGACGGTTGAACATGATCGTCGCGATCCCGCGCTGCGAGACCTCGACGCTGAGCGTCTGCAATGTCACGAGAAATCCCTCACCACAACGAGTGCGACCAAAACGATCAACGGAACAGATCCTGCGCAATCTTCTGCCACTCAGTGACACCGCGGTTGATAAATTCCGGATTCAGGAAGTCGGCTTTGAAGCTTCCTTCGTTCGGCCGCAGCCCGGCAACGGTCGGCGGGACGCTCGGCAACGTCGGCAGGTAGTCGAACTTCTGGAACACCTTTTGCCCCTCCTCCGAGAGCAAAAAATCCAACAGAAGCTTCGCGGCGTTGGGATGCGGCGCATCCTTGACCAGGCCGAGGGCATCGAGTTCCACCGGCGCCGGCTCCATCTTGATCCAGCCGGACGGCGCGCCCTTGCGCGCGCTGATCACGGTGTGATGGTTGAACGCCATCAGATTCATCGCGTATTCGCCGGCGATGACCTGATCGAGCACCGCGCGCGAAGACGCCTCGACGTTGACGACGTTCTGCTTTGCCAGCGCGCGCAGATATTCCATTCCCTTTTCCTTGCCCATGGTATTGAGAATGTTGGCGATGAAGCCGTACGCGCCCGCCATCGAGCTGCCGTTCCACGCCATCTTGCCCTTCCATTTCGGATCGAGCAGATCCTGGAACGTCTTCGGCTCCTGATCCTTGGGCACAAGCGTCGTGTTGATGCCGGGGGTGAACACATACATGATCACCGCGACCCAGTAGCCGTCTTTGTCTTTCAGCTCGCCCGAATAGTCCGCCTCGTTCGGCACATGAAATGGTGCGGCGAGCCCCGCCTCTTTCAACGGCAGCATGTTGGCAAGACCA
Source organism: uncultured Alphaproteobacteria bacterium (assembly GCA_963730645.1). Classification (GTDB taxonomy): domain Bacteria; phylum Pseudomonadota; class Alphaproteobacteria; order Rhizobiales; family Xanthobacteraceae; genus BOG-931. Next base: position 78,952 of record CAVSSN010000006.1, read on the forward strand.
TCGAAGACATCGGCCTGCACCCGGCCCGCCTTGCCTTCTGCAAGAATTTTAGCCGAGACCACGAGGTCGTCCGAACGCGTGTATTGCAATGTGACGCCTGGATATTTCTTCTCGAAGGCATCCTTCAGCGGCCGGATGATCTGGTTGACGATCAGCGTCGTGTACCAGACGACCGTTCCTTCCTTCTTCGCGGCCTCGATGAGGGCTGCATCCGCGGCGGGGGCCGGCCGCACGGCAAAGATTGCGAGCAGGACGATGGCTATGCGAAGGAGCGTTTTCATGTTTTCCCCCGGCAAGCCGGTGTCCGACCGCGACGAGCGCCCGGAATTCCGGCCCGTTATTGTGAACGTAAGGGCAGCATAGCATGCCGCACGGAAGCGTAAATCGACGCGTCGCCGCACGGGCTCTGTCGCAGTTTAGGGCGTGCATCGCGGCTTGATTCAACCGGCCAAATCGTCTGTGCTAGTCGGGCGTGGAACGACAACCCGGGGAGCAGGGATGAACATCCGCCGATTGCGCTGGTGGTGCGTTCCGTTCGGTGTCATGGCAGCATTCGCCGCGATCAATTCCGCCAACGCCGCGTATCCGGACCATGCGGTGCGCTGGATCGTCCCGGTCGGCAGCGGCGGCGCGTTCGATCTGCTGGCGCGCGCGCTCGCCCCGATCCTGAGCAAAAACCTCGGTGTTCCGGTCGAGGTCGAGAACATTCCAGGCGCGGAAGGCTACCGGCAGATCTACGCCGCGAAGCCGGACGGCTACACCATCGGCATGGCGTCGCCGAGCGGCGAGTTCGTGCAGGCCGTCATCAGTCCGCCGCCCTACAAGTTCGATGACATGACGTGGATCGGGCAGATCACCGGCGCGGTCAATCTGGTGGTGGCGTCGAAGCAGTCCGGCATCACGTCGTTCGCGCAGATGCGCGCGTCGAAGCAGCCGCTGCGCTTTGCGAGCTTCAACCTCGGCCCGCCGCTGGTGCAAATGGTGCTGCTGGCCCATGCCACGGACTTCAAGCTCACGCAGGTCAAGGTCGCGACGCCCGGCGATTTCATCGCGGCTCTCAAGCGCGGCGATGCCGACGTCGGCTCGCTTGGCTTGCAGAGCCTGCTCAAGCCCGTCGCGGCCGGCGAGGTCGTGCCGCTGCTGGTGTGGGACACCAAGCCCGACGCGCGCGCGCCGGGCGTTCCCACGCTCACGGATATCGGGCATCCCGAGCTGGCGCTGATCCTCAATCACCGCAGCGTCATCGCGCCACCGCATGTTCCGGACGAGATCAAGAGCGTGCTGATCGCCGCATTCCGCAAGACGGTCGAACAAGGCGACGGTCTTGCCTATCTCCAGGCGCAGAAATTCGAGCTGAACCCGATCTGGGGCACCGATTTCGAAGCGACCATCGCCAGATTGCGCCAGGCCATCAACACCTACGCGCCGGTGCTGCGCGCGATACCGGCGCAGTGACATTGATTATTTCAGGGGGTCAAAATGACAACAATGTCACGCATCGGGATCGTACTTCTCGCCGCGGCGGCGCTGATGGTCGCGGCACAGACGCGCGCCGAAACGCTCGATGAACTTTACGAGAAGGCCAAGCCGGAGAAGACGCTGGCGCTCTACGGCGCCGGGCCTTCGGAGCCCTACGAGCGCTGGATCAAGGAATTCCAGCAACGCTTTCCCGGACTCACCGTGACCCACACCGGCGGCTTCAGCAACGTGCTCAACGAGAAGATCACCCAGCAACTCAAGGACAAGAAGCTCGAAGTCGACATGGCCTATTTCCAGACGGTGCAGGATTTCATCGGCTGGAAGAAGCAGGGCGTGCTGCTGCCGTTCAAATATGATGGTTTCGACAAGGTCGATGCGGCCTTTCGCGACGAGGACGGCGCCTACACGGCGGTCGCCGCGAACCCGATCGCCTACGCCTACAACACCAAGCTGGTTTCGCCTGCCGACGTGCCGAAATCGGCGCTCGATTTCCTGAAACCGATGTTCAAGGACAAGCTGATCACGGTCTATCCGTCCGACGACGATGCGGCGCTGTATCTCTTCAATACCATCGTCGAGAAATACGGCTGGGACTACATGGACAAATACATGGCCAACAAGCCAAAATTCATCCAGGGCCATCTGCTGGTGTCGCGCAGCGTCGCAACGGGCGAAAGTCTCGCCACCTTCGATGCCACCTACTCGACCGCCGGCGGGCTCAAGCGCCAAAACCAGCCGATCGAAATCCTGTTCTCGCCCACCGACGACACGCCGGTGTTCACCGTGACGGCCGGCATCTTCAAGGACGCGCCGCACCCGAACGTCGCCAAGCTGTACCTGCAATGGTACATGGCGAAGGAGCAGCAGAGCCGCATCGGCGTGTTCTCACCGCGCAGCGACGTGCCGCCGCCGCAAGGGCTGCAACCGTTCGCTTCCTACAAGACGGCAAACCGCTATCGCGACTTCGTCAGCGACGAGGCGCGGCTCGTGGCGCTGCGCAAGCGCTTCGAGGGCTACACCGGGCCGGTGGTCAACCGCGGCGGGGTGAAATGACCGGCCGCCAAACGGCTACGACGCCGGCACGATCTGAATGAGCTGCTTGAGCTGATCGTCGCTGAGCGGCGTCTGGATGAACTTGTACTGGATTGCGTCCTGGACGCTGCTGGCGAGGCCGTCGATTTTTCCGGTCTGCAGGCTTTCCTTCGGGATGAAGTCGCGCAGCATGTGGCGCACCGAGGTTTCCGACAGCCCGGAAAACGCGATGTAGCGCGGCACGGCATCGGGGCTTGTGTACATCCAGTCGAGCGTCTCGTTGTAGGCCTTCATGTAGCGCGCGATGGCGTCCTTCTTTTTCGCCAGGATTTCGGCGTTGGTGATCTGCACGCGGATGGTCTGCTCGCGCGCAGCGGCAAGTTCGCTGGCGCGGGCGACGATGCGAATCTCTCCTTTGTCGAGCGCATCGAGCATGAACGGCGCCACCGACCAGCCGACATCGACCTGACCCGACATGGTCTGGGTGATGGTCGATGTCACGTCGCCGGTCGCGACCGGCTTGGCGGCATTGAGACCATATTCGCCAGATGAAGCGCAGCACGTTGATGTGCGAGGACGCGCCGACGGTGGAATAGGCGATGGTCTTGCCGTTCGGCCTCGCGCATCGAATGCAAGGGTGATTTGGCGGGCACAAACCAGAACACTTCGCGCGCACCGGTCGAGCTGCCGCCGATGATGCGAATAGGCGCGCCCTTGGCGAAGGCGCCCATCACGCCAAGCGTGCCGGCGCTCAAGCCCTACGTCGACGGCGCCGGAAACGACCACTTGCAGCGTTTCGCCGCCGCCCTGGGTGTAGAGGATTTCGAGATCGAGGCCGTGCTTCTGGAATATGCCGGCCTGCTTGCCGAGCTCCGGGATCGCGCCCTCCCAGCTTCCCTTTTGCGGCGAAGCGATCTTCAGCGTTTCCGCAACGGCGGCTTGAGACAACGCGAGTGAAATCGCGGCCGCTGCGATCGTTCCCAGGCGACATAGACGCATCGATTTCTCCCCCGCGCTTCTACTTTGCGGGTACGGTCTGGCGCTGCCGCTCGTGTACGCCTTCGCGCAGATACGGCATCACATCGCGCGCAAACAGGCGCAGATTTTTCTCGGTCAGATCGGCCGGCAGCGTACCCATCTGCAACATGGCGATCAGATTGCCGACGCCGAGTTCCTTGCTGGTTGCCGCCAGCCGTTCGCGCACCGTGGCGGCGCTGCCGACGATGACCATGCCGTGCTCCATGAGCGCATCGATCGTCTGAGCGCTGGCGCGCACGGCATATTTGTTCTGGATCAGCGCCTTGGTCGATGCGATCGAGGAATAGCCGGGCGGCAGCCGCATTTCGATCGGCATGCGCAGGAATTTGTTGAAAAACGCCTCGATGTGCGGCTTGACTTCGCGCCGCGCGATTTCGTCGCTTTCGGCAACATAGGTCGGAACCGCCCACCCAAGCTGCGACGGTTGCGCCTCGTAGCCTTCCTTCTCGGCAACCTCGCGATAAAAATCGAATGCCTTCTTTGCCGTTTTCACCGGGCTGAACGTCTGCAGATAGGTGTATTTGCGTTCGGCCGCCGCGGCCCACAGCACGGTCTCGGAACTTCCTTGCGAGGGAATCCACACCGGCGGGTGCGGCTGCTGCACCGGCCGCGGCCACAGATTGACGTAATCGAACTGGTAGTGCCGACCACGATATTGGAACGGGCCGATCTCCTTCCACGCGCGCAGGATCAAATCGTGCGCCTCGTAGAAGCGCTCGTGCGACAGCGTGGGATTGACGGCGTTGGAATAATATTCCGCGCCGATGCCGCGCACGAAGCCGGCGATGATGCGTCCGCCGCTCAGTTGGTCGAGCATGGCGAACTCTTCCGCGATGTTGACCGGATTGCTCACCAGCGGCAGCGCGCGGCCGAGGATCGCGATCTTGGCCTGCTTTGTGGTGCGCGCCAGCGATGCGGCGATCAGGTTCGGCGCCGGCATCAGGCCATAGGCATTCTGGTGGTGCTCGTTGACGCAGATGCCGTCGAAGCCGAGCTCGTCAGCGAGCTCAAGTTCGCCGATGTAGCGGCGGTAGAGCTTTGTACCGACCGCGGGATCGAAATAGGAATTCGGCAGCGTCACCCACGCCGAGTTATGGCGCTCGGTGTAGGACAGATCGAGGTCCGCGTATGGCATGAGGTGGAAAAAGAACGTCTTCATCCTCGTGCTCCATTGATGAAGGCATCCATCCGCTGCGCGATCTCGCCGGCGCGTTCGATCGGCAAGGCGTGCCCCGATTGCGGCAGCGCCAGAAGTTCGGCGCCGCGGATTTCCTCGACATAGGGCCGATGGCAGGCGAACGGCGCAATCTCATCATCCTTGCCCCAGATCAGCAAGGTCGGGACATCGATGCGATGCAGCCAGTGACGCAACTGCGGGTTCTCCAGCCGCGGTGACCAGCCGATGCGCGCGACCGCGGTGCGGTTCTGCAGCAGAACATCGATCTCGGCCCCGGCCAGCGCGCGGATGTCTTCCTGCGAACGCGCCGGATCGTGGAACTGGTGGCGGGCGAACTCCTCGTGGGTCCACAAAAAAACGTCACCGAACGCCGCCTCCGCGCTGCCGACACCCGCCGGCGCCATCAGCGTCAGCGTGCTAAGCCGCGCTGTGCTGCGCACTGCCAGTTCGGCGCCGATCCAGCCGCCGACGCAATGGCCGACGAGATGCACATCGCGCAGATCGAGCGCTTCCAGAACGTCGAGGTAGAAGAACGCCAGATCGCCGGCGCTCATCATCCAATCGGGAATTTGCGAATGCCCGAAGCCGGGATGTTCCGGCGCGATGACACGGTACGTTGGCGCTCAATCGCTCCAGCAGCGGATTCCACGACGCGCCCGTGGCGCCATGGAGATAGAGCACCGTCGGCCCCTGCCCCGCTTCAAGCACGCGGAGCCGCCAATCCCTCACCGCGACGGTCGACTCTTGCATGCCTGCGTCCGTCATTCCGGGGCCGAGCGCAGCGAGGAGCCCGGAATCCATAACCCCTGTCAGTGAATATGGATTCCGGGCTCGCCGCTTTGCGGCGCCCCGGAATGACAAACTGGCGTCAGCCCGCGAGCGCCTTCAGATCCTCAGGCGTCGGGATGAATTTCTCCATCTTCGGCGGCGCGCCGTTCTTGTGCATGGCTTCGAGCCAGATGCGATGAATGCGCGGGTCCTGATCCTCATACTCGATCTGGCCGCCGCCATCCTTGACGCTCTTCGACACGCCCGGCAGATCGCCCTCGCCGCCGCCGAGGAGCGACATGCGCTGCGTCAGCGTGGTGGGATAGCGCAGACCGCCGACGGCCGTTGCCAGATAACGCGCCGGGTTGGCACCGGTGTTGAAGTGCTGGTGGAACTGCTGGTCCGCCGGCACCAGAACCATGCCATGCTTCCAGTCGATGCGGCGAAAGTCCTTCTCGTGCTCGTACCACATCAGCGAGTAGCCCTGGCCGACCACGCACATGACGTGGAAGCTCGGCCCGTGGCGGTGGCCCTTCTTGTAGGTGCCGACCGGCATCTCGGAAATGTGCGCGTGCATGGTGCCGTCGGCGAGCACGAACATGATGTTGGTGCCGCCGGCGCCGCGGTCGCCCCAGGTTTTCAGCTCGATGCCGGTCAGATCGGGGACGAAATTCGTCTCCCACATGTGGTTGCCCGGCCGCACCGTGATGAGATCGCCGTCGCCGGAAAAATACTCCTTCTTGCCGGCGCGTTCGATGAAATCGAAATCGCTGGCGAAGACGAAGTCTTCGTTGTGGAAGACATTCATCACCATCGGCAGGTTGGTGGTGCTGACGATGAGTGCGCGCTCGGTGCCACTGGCGTTGAAATGCCGATGCTTGGCGTTGAGGGGAATGGCGAACAGGCTCTTCGCGCCCCATTCGAAGCTGCGCTTGGTGCCGTCGTTGAATTCGACCTGCGTCGAGCCGCTGCCTTCGAGCACGTAGACGACTTCTTCGTAAAGGTGGCGCTGCGGCGTGGTGGATTTTCCCGGCGGAATCTCGAACACGAACATGTTGGCGAAATCGCCGCGGCCCTTGAGGTGCACCGCACCGCCATTGACGCCATAGCGCGGCCACGGCGCGGTCGGGACATCGAACAGATAGACACCGTAATCCTCGGTGAGCGGGATACCTTCCTTGGCGAGCCAGTCGAGATAGGGGTCGATGCCGTAGCGGGCCTTTTCCTGCGCCATCTGTTGCGGATTTTCTCGGACGTTCATTGCTTCCTCCGGCATCGCCTGCTTTGGGCCATACTACACGGGCGCACGCGTTACCGCTATGCAAACAACAGCGACTTGATGACCACCGGCACCACGCCCGGCGGCGCAATCAGCTCGCCGACATCGACATAATCGAGCTCCTGCAACTGCACGCCATCGATCGACACGATCTTGCCCGGCCAGTGCAATTCACGATGCAGGAGCCGCCCGAACGTCTTGCCGACGTCGCCGTCGATCATCAGCAGCAGAAGCTCGTCACGTTTGCCGCCCGGCTCAAGCGCCTGCACGATGGCCTGCGCCATCGCCCGGATGCGGGAGTATTCCGGGTCGCCGTGCCACGCGAAGGCGATGGCCATGCGCGCGTGGCGGTCGAGGTCCATCTGCGCGACTTTGCTGCGAATGGCGGCCGCGACCGTGTCCGTATCGATATCGCCTGAGAGGTCGAGGCCGACAAGCACCACGGGCACATTGTGCACCGGCAGCACATAGGGGTCGGGCAGATAAATCGTCTTGCCGCTGACCTGCACGGTGAATTGCGACGCGCCGATGACGGTGGCGCGGATGCGCTGACCGGGATCGATCAGCGGCAGCGCCGTGCGCCGGCTCAATTCTCCGGCAATCGCAGCCGCCAGCATTTTGGCGATATCGCCATACTCTTCGCTCTCGTGGCCGAACATGTATTCGGCAACGCCGCCGGAAAAGGTCAGTGCCGAAGGCGGCATTGCGGCGGGCAGCTTCTCCGTCAGTTGCAGCGCCTCGCCCAAAGCATCGAGCGGCCGGCCGAGAATGGTATCGGCCGCAATCGTCGCGAGGCGCTGCACGATCTTCTGGCGCACCGCCGGATCGGCAAGCGCCTGCGGCGACGTCGACAGTTTCAAATCCTCGGCCACGAGCCGCGCGGAATCATCGACCCGCGTCCACGCGCCGCTGGCGTCGGTCGCAAGCAGCCGGCCGCCAACCGCGAAAGCCGAAAGGCCGATGGTTACGCCGTTGTCGATCAACGCAAGCTTGGTGGTGCCGCCGCCGATGTCGACATGGAGCACGCGCTCGCCGCGCGCCTTCGACAGCGCCACCGCGCCCGAGCCGTGCGCGGCGAGCCGGCTTTCGAGCTTGTGCCCGGCCGTCGCGCAGACGAATTTCCCGGCCTCCTCGGCAAACAATTCGTCGATGGCGCGGGCGTTTTTCCGCTTGATCGCCTCGCCGGTCAGGATGACGGCGCCGCTGTCGATCTCGCTGCGCGCAAAACCGGCGTCGCGGTAGGCCTGCTGGATGAATTCGCCGAGCCGCTGCGCATCAATCGTGCCGTCCGGCAGGAACGGCGTCAGCAGGATGGGCGAGCGCCACACGATCTCGCGGCCGATGACGATGAAGCGGCTGGACAGGCCCTGCGACTGGCGCTGCAACGCGACCTTGGCGAACAGAAGATGCGAGGTCGAGCTGCCGATGTCGATGCCGACGGTTTTGAGCTCGATATTCTCTTCGTTCCAGATCGTGCGCGCCAGATCGGCGCGCTCGGCCTCGGTCATTTCCATGTGTTCATGGAAGAAATCGGATTCGTGCATCGTGCGTCACATCCGCGGATCGGGCAGCGCCTCGTCCGCCTTGCCGCCGCGCAGCCGCATGTAGGGCCACGGACTCGGCAGGTCGCCGACGCGCGCTTCGATCAACGTCGCCGCGGAGCCGAGCGAGCGCTTGAGCACCTTTTCCAGATCGGCCGGCGTGTCGACCTGCGCGAAGTCGACGTCGAACGCCGCTGCCAGGCGGTCGAATTTCGGATTGTGCAGATCGGTGCCGTGCGGGCCGCCGAACTGATCCTGCAGCGCGCGCTTGACGTTGCCGAAATGGCCGTCGTTGAACACCACGACCGACGGCTTGAGACCGTATTTGCTCGCCGTCGCCAGTTCCTGCATGCCCCAGCCGAAGCCGCCGTCGCCATTGATGCTGACCACCGCGCGGCCGGGATTGCCGTACGCCACGCCGAGCGCGGTCGGAAAGCCGTAGCCAAGCGTGCCCTGATAGCCCGGCGTGATGTAGGTGTAAGGCCCGTACACGGGTAGGGCCGAGCGCGTCAGGTAACCGACCTGCGTCAGCTCGTTGACGAAAATGCCATCGTCGGGGAGCGCAGCGCGCAGCGCGCGAATCCAGCCGACGAGATCGGCGACGTTTTGAAGCTGTTCGTCGGCCCAGGCGCGCAGCTTGGCCAAATCGAGCGCACGCGACGGCCGCGGCATGGTCAGCGCGGCGTTCAGCGCTTCGAGACCGAGGCCTGCATCGGCTTCGATGCTGATCTCGGCATTGCGCGGCGACTCCGACGCCTTCGGATCGAGGTTGAGCCAGATGTAGCGCAGATTATCGCCCACCCACAGCGACGCGCCGGAGTTCGTATCGGCGAAGCGGCTGCCGACGATGAGGGCGACATCGGCATGCGCGAACGCACCGCGCCCCGCCAGCGCCGTGAGCGCCAGCGGATGCCGATCCGACAGCGCGCCGCGGCCGTTCTCGCTCATCACCACCGGCGCCTGCAGCTTCTCGGCCAGCGCCTGCAGCGCCGCCGACGCGTGCGCCGCGAGCACGCCGCCGCCGACGTAGATCACCGGCAGCTTGGCCTTCGCCAGCAGCGCCGCCGCCTTGTCGATGGCCGCCGGATCGGGCCGCACGCGGCCGTCCTCATGCGGGTCGGGCTGCGCCAGCTCGAAGTCGTCGGATGCCTGCAAGACGTCGTGCGCGATTTCGAGGCCAACCGGCTGCGGCCGGCCTGAATGCAATTGCTTCACTGCCTCGCGCACGAGGCCCGGAACCTCCTTCGGCGACCAGGCCTGCGCCTGCCACTTGGTGACGCAGCCGAGAATCTCCGACTGGTTGCGAATTTCGTGCAGCAGACCGACGCCCTTGCCGATCGACTTGGAATGGATGTTGCCGACAATCGCCAGCACACGCGAGTTGCAGGCATAGGCGGTCGAAAGGCCCGCCATGGCATTGAGCATGCCCGGCCCTGGCACCACCATGCAGGTGCCGATCTTGCCGGTGGTGCGGGCGTATCCATCGGCCATGTACGCGGTAGTCTGCTCGTGCCGCGGCACCACGTAGCGGATCTGGTTGCCGACCTGGCGCAGCCCGTCGACGGCCCAGTCGAGCTGCACGCCGGGAATGCCAAAAACATCGGTGATGCCCTCGAGCGCGAGCTGACGCGCAAGGGCCTGACCGCCTGTGAGCCGCATTGTGGGGATGTCCCTCGCGGTGAAGCAGACGCCATTGCCGGCGCCTCGTGTGATGGCACACAATGCCCGGCGCGCCCACGATGATCAATCGCGGGCGGTCGAAAGCGACCAGCGAATGTGCAGACAGGATCAATGGGCCGCGCATGCCTCGCCTCAGCCTCACCTTCGCAAGCTGCAAGTACGACCGCATGGAGGCCTTGCGTTCCGGCGAAGTCGAGGTCGAGGGCGTCGACCTCAACATGATCGTGCTGCCCTCCGGCCGGCAGATTTTCGATCGCATGGTCGGCGGACAGGAATTCGATATTTCGGAGCTCTCCAGCTCCGAGTTCATCAGCCTGATGGGGCGCGGCGATTGCCCGTTCGTGGCGCTGCCGGTATTTCCGTCTCGCGTGTTCCGGCACGGCTATATTTTCGTCAATACGCGCGCTGGCATCCGCACGCCGAAGGACTTGGAAGGACGCCGCATCGGCCTTCCGCTCTATACCCAAACGGCGATGGTGTGGCTGCGCGGCATCCTCAGGCATCAGTTTGGCGTCAACCTCGACAATGTTCATTGGGTACAGGGTTCGGTCGAGTCCGGCGGCACGCACGGCAAGCCACATGCGCCGCCAATGCTGAAGCCCGTGAAAATCGAGCAGAACAGCAGCGGCCTCCCGCTCGGCGAGCTATTGGCGCGCGGCGACATCGACGCCTATCTCGGCTCGCGCAAGCCGACGAACTTCGGCACAGATCCCGACGTGGTGCGGTTGTTGCCAAATTACCGTGCGCTCGAACGCGAGCTCTACGAACGCGCAAAAATATTTCCGATCATGCATCTCATCGCGATCCGCCGCACGCTTTACGAGAAGCACCGCTGGATAGCGAGCAGTCTCTATGCCGCTTTCGTCGAATCCAAACGCATCGCCCGCGCGCGCATGCGCTACAACGGTTCGCTCGCCGCCATGCTGCCGTGGATTCAAGATGAAGTTGAAGAGATCGACGAGGTTTTCGGCGGCGACGCCTTCCCCTACGGCATCGAGCCCAACCGGCCGACCTTGGAAGCGCTGGTCCAGTACCTGGTCGAGCAGCATTTCATTGCAAAGGCGATGCCGATCGAGGAGCTTTTCGTGCCACTGCCGGGCGCAAGCGGGACGTAAGCGGTTAGCGCACCGCCGGATCGCGCGCCAGAATGCCGGCGACGGTCCTGATTTCATTGCGGGCGTAAGCAGGCAGCCCGGCGCTGATCGAATTACCGGAATTGAACGAGGACTTTCCCATCAGCACTTGAGCCGGCACCAGATTGCGCAGCACCGGCATCTTCTCGTACTCCCGCTTTTTGTCGAGCACGCTCGCCTCGATCCCGAGTACCACGTAGGCGGTGACCAAGGTCTTGCTGGCATCCGTGGGATGGTTCTGGAACACGGCGAGGAACTTGCCGAATTTCATGATCTGGTTGATGTAGAAAATATTCTGCACCAACACCGCGGTCACGGGCGCATTAAGCGCCGTCAGCTCCTGCAGGCCGGCCTGGTCAATCTCGGCTGGCGCAAGCGATGACAGCTCGCTCTGAAAATCGATATGGTCGAAAACCTTTTTGGCGCTGTCGCGCAGCTTGTTGACCAACATGATGCCAATCGGGATTTTGCCCTCGAATTTGTAGCTCGACTGGATGCAGATCGCGGCAGCGCGCGCTTCGCACCATTTGCGATCCGGGTTCTGATTGTTGGCATTCTTCGAATCGTTGAGCGCAATAACGTCAGCCGCTGTAATCAGCTTGTGCTTGATCGCGGGATCCATGCGTTCGAGAAACGGCAGCGTGGTGAACCTCGCAAGGTCGACAGCCGCTGGAGGCCTGGGCAGGGCAAAACGTGCCTCGGCCAGATAGATGTAGAGTTTGTCGGGGACGGTCTTTTCGCCGCCGCGTGCCGGCTTGCTGATGGTCGGCTCGGTGTAAGCTCGGAAAAAGCGCAAGAAACTTCTTCTGCGTCGGCTTGGCGCGCGCCCAATCCTCAAACCGCATGAGCGCAATGTTGGGGTCGGACAGGCCCTCGGCCGGCTGATCGCGAAACACCACCGTCTTCGGCTTGATCTGAGCGACGTCCCAGGCGCTCGGCGCGTTCGCTTCCTCAATGCGGAATTCCGGTGCGCTGGTTTGTGCGCTTGCGGCGGACGCAAACGCCATCAGGCCGAGCAGCCACGTCGTCATCCGCGGCATCCGCGATCTCTCAGTTGAAGCGCCCGCCCCAGAAATAATCGGGGTCGCGCCGCGGAGCACGCTGGCGCACCTCGTCCTGTTCCTCATAGCGCTGTTGCCCGAACAGGCCACGGGGCTGCTGGCGCGTCTGCTGCTGCGGCTGGTACTGCGGCGCCTGCCAAGGCGCAAACGGGAAGAACGACCGGTTCGGCGCGCGCTCGAGGCCACTCGACGCCCGGCCCCAATACGAACCTTGATCACCCACCGTCCACTGACCGGATCCCGGATATTGTTCACGCGCGGCGTAGGCTTCGTCGCGAGACACGAGCTGGTATTGCGTCTCGTTGAAGCGGCCGTCGGCGCCAAGGCGGAAATGCTCGACGAAGGATCGGCCGCCGCTGGTCACGCGGTCGCCGGAGCTATAATCGATCGGCAGGTCGATCAGGTGCTTCTTGGCTTCCGCGGAAGGCCCGCTCAGCGCCACCTTCGGAGCGACCTGGAGCGTCCAGATGGCGTCGATGATCGAACTGAACAGCGGCAGCGCAACGCGCGCGCCGGTGGCGCTCGATCCGAGCGAGCGGCGCTTGCCGTCGGCGTTGTCGTAACCGACCCAGACCGCAACGGTGACGTCATTGGTGAAGCCGACAAACCAGGCATCGACCGCGTTGTCGGTGGTGCCGGTCTTGCCGCCAACGTAGGGCGAAAGATTTGCGATCGAACGCGCGGTGCCGCGCGCCACCACGCCCTGAAGCATGGTCTTGAGCTGATAGAACGACGTGCGGTCGGCTGAACCGATCATGGGCAGCGGCGCCGTTGGGTGCTGATAGACCGACTTGCCATCCTGCTCGATCGAGTCGATGGCGTAGGGCGCGGGCCGCGCACCTTCGTTGGCGATCGCCGCATAGAATGCCGCGAGGTCGATCATCCGCACCGGCTGCGCGCCGAGCACGAACGGGTAGTAGCGCACACATTCGTTGTAGATCTTGGCCTCGATGGCGAGGCTGCAGACCTTGTCGAGGCTCGCCTCAGGGTCCGCCTCAATGCCGCCGTCGAGCAGGCGGGCGGTGATGATGTTGCGCGAATTCTCCAAGCCCCGGCGCAGCGTATAGATACTGCCCATGCCGCCGTCGGCGTTCTTCGGCGTCCAGTAATCGTCGTCGCGCGCGTTGCTGTTGTATTCGCGCGCGATGATGTCACTTCTTGAGCCCGCGCTGCCGATCGGCGGCAGCGTGATCGGGTTGTCAAGCACGAGCGTGTTCGGTTGCATCCCTTTTTGCAGCGCGGCGAGATACGTGACTGGTTTGATGGCGGAACCCGGCTGGCGCTGTGTCTGTGACGTGCGATTGAGTTGGCTCAGCGGATAGGAAAAGCTGCCCGCCATGGCAAGGATTCGGCCAGTCTTGTTCTCCAGCACGAGTGCCGCGCCTTGCACGGTCGGCCGCACGCGCAGTTGCGCGATTGCGCCCGCGGAAACGTTGACTTCGGGCTTTGCATTCGTCCGCACGTTTGGTTTTGCATTCGGCTTCGCCGCCGCCTTGGCCTTGTGCTCGACCACGCGGACATAGACGACATCATAGAGACTGAGTTGGCGGCGGATTTCGCCGGTCCAGGCCGTGAGCGGCACGACCCGCCCGTCGAGCAGGCCAACCTTGAAGGCGTCGCCGCCACTCTTGCCGCCACCTTTTGACACCACTATGGCCGGCGTCCAGTGCACGTCGTAAAGCGGCAGCCGGACCGTCTCCAGCGCCTGCTGCCATGCCGGCGGGTGCACCGGTGGCATTCTGGCCTTGAAACTTTTGCACGGCCTCGGCGACGTTGGCTTCCGCGCCCTGGAACTGCATGCGGCCGTTGGCGATCTCGTATTCCGCGAGGCCCTCCTGCAGCGCAGTCTCGGTCGCCCGCTGCAGCGATGCGTTGATGGTCGACCGCACGGTATAGGACGCCGCCGTCAGGTTCTTGACGCCCTCGGTCTTGGCTTCGCGTGCGAGGAAATCGGTAAAATCGAATCCGCTGTCGCGGTGGGCCAATGCATAAGTGACCAAGCTTGGCATGGCAGCCAGCGCCTGGTTCTTCTGGTCGGCACCGATGAAGCCGTCTTCCTGCATGCGGCCAACCACGTAGGCCAGCCGTTCCTTGGCGCGATCGGGATGCCGGTCGGGATTGAAGTAGTTTGGCCCCTTCAGCAGCCCCGCCAGCATCGCGCCCTCACCCAGCGTGAGCTCTTTCGCCGGCTTGCCGAAATAGCTGCGCGCAGCCATCTCGACGCCCCACGAGCCGCGGCCGAGATAGGCCGAATTGAGATAGAGCTCGAGAATTTCATTCTTGCTGAGCGTGGCCTCGACCCGCGACGCCACGATCATCTCGCGAATCTTGCGCTCGTAGGTGACATCCTCGCCGACCAGGTTGTTCTTCACCACCTGCTGGGTAATGGTCGAGCCACCCTGCGGACGGCCGGGCTCAGCCAGATTGCCGATGAAGGCGCGGATGATGCCGCGTTCGTCGATGCCATGGTGCTGGTAGAAGCGGCGATCTTCTGCGGCGATGAAGGCCTTCTGCACGTAATCGGGAATGTCGCTGAGCGGCACCCAGACACGGCGGTTGCCGGGCTCGAACACATCGGCGAAACGCTGGCCCTTGCCGTCGAGGACTGTGCTCATGCCGGGAAGCCGGGTGCCCTTGAGGCGGCTCTGGTCCGGCAGGTCGGCGGCGGCCTTGTTGTAGAAGTCGATCACCTGGCCGAGATCGACCACCGGCTTGTCGACGTTCTCGTTCTTGCAGAACTGGTGATAGGCCGTGTTCAGGTCGTTCAGGTTGATGCCGCGAAACGCCTTGATGTCGGCGCCGACCGCTTTCGGGTCGTCCATCGCGGTGGCGATGAGGTCATCGAGATTGATCGCTTCAATGTCGAAGGCCTTGCGCATATGGGCGCAGCCGTCGCGCAGAAGCTGCACCACCTCGGGTTGGTCCCGGGCGGGATCGAATTGCGTCTTCACCGCGTCCGGCCGGGTCATGACCTGGCTGAGCGCAAGCGCAGTCGCAAAAATCTTGATGAGGATCGATTCCATGGATGGGACGAAAGACTGACAGCCCCGTTGGAAGATACGCCCCTTATAGGCATCACAACGTTACAAAAAGACTTTTTTGCGAGGGATAGTTCCGGCTTTGTCGCTTATTTGTTTGCCGCCGCCAGTTGGACGGTATGCCATTGAGCGGCCACGGCAAAAGCCCGTATCGCCGCCAAAGGTATTACGACGCTGGCTGCGCGATACGCTGCCGGGCCTCGGCCGGCTCCCTTAAGGCGGGCATAACCTCCTCGACCAGGCGGCGCATGGACTCCCGCTCCCAGGCGGCATTCGGACCGCCCCAATCGACGCCGGTAATCAGCAGATGGCCAAACGGGCCAACCTCACTACGAAGCCCAGCGAGCTTGGCGGCGACCGTCTGCGGCGAGCCGTAGATCACCCGCGCCTCGATGATGCCGTCGACCGTCACCTCCTCGTCGGGCATGTCCGGGCGCGGCTTGAGCGACGCGATACGGTTTGCGCGCTTGAGCACGCCGAAAAGGTAATTGAAGTAGTAGCGATAGGCGCTCTCGGCGCTGAAAACGCGCGTTGTGCGCCTCGGCGTCCGAGCCGGCCACATGGACACAGCGGACGACCCGCCAATCCTGACCATCCGCGCGCCCGGCCGGCCTCGCGGCAGCCCTTCTGATAGGCGTCCCAATGGCTTGCGACCGCCGCGGGCGAGATCAGGCCGCTCGAGATCGGCCCCCAGCCTCGCACGCCGGCAAGGTGGGCGGTCTGGGAATTCGGGCTGGAGATCGAAATGCAGACCGGCGGGCCGCCAGTTGCGGAGCGGCTTCGGCATGATAGCCGATGCCGAGTTCCTGGTTGATCGCGTGCTGGATCGCAAAGCTCCAGTATTCGCCCTTGAACTCATAGGGCGGGTCCTGCGCCCAGATGCGCTCGATCATGTCGATCGACTCGACCATCATGCGGCGGCGCTCGCCTCGTCGGCAACATTGAACAGCTCGTAGTCCGATGGCAGGCTGCCGGTGCCGATGCCGAACATGAAGCGGCCGCTCGCTCATGTGATCGAACTGCGCGACCTCGGCGGCGATCACGGCGGGATGCCGGTTCGGCAGGTTGATGACGCCGGTGCGCGAACGTGAGCCGCTTCGTCTGCGGCACGAGGCTCGCCATGAACATCAGCGGCGACGGGATCGGCTCGCTGCTGGCGGAGAAATGCTCGCCCAGCCACAACTCGTCGAAGCCGAGCCGCTCGGCGAGCAGCGCCTTTTCGGCAGCCTCGGCCAGGTAGGCGGCCGAGCGTCCGCGTCGGCGGATGAAGCGGCATCATGAACAGGCCGAGGCGCATATCCGTATCCTTGTTCCGTGGCCTTCCCAGCAAATCGCGAATTGGATGATCTGTCACGTCTTTCGGGGGGCAGACCATGCTTTGCGACACCTGCCGCTGGACCGAACGGCCCGGCTTCGTCCGCCGCTCCGCCGAGCCTGTCGGCGCGCCCGAGTTTATCCCATGTCCCGAGTGCGGCGGGCAGGCCATCGCGCATTGCTGCGAAGGCCTGTGCGAGCAGCCGGACATCGGGCCGCAGGCCGGCGAAGAGTAGATCAGCGCCGGCGATCGACCGCCGTCTGCAGCCAAGGCCGCTCGCCGGCGGCGCGCTGTTCCCACGCGGCGATGTC
>CAVSSN010000007.1:0-159682 GCA_963730645.1 uncultured Alphaproteobacteria bacterium
CCGGCTCGCTCTATCTCGCCGGCGAAGTCTTGGCCGCCAACGGCACGCCGCCGATGTAACGATCACGCCAGCAGCGAGAGCAAATTCGCGCGCTTCTGTTTCACCTGATCCATCGTGCATTGCCGCGGCGCCTTGTCGGGACGCCAGCGCATCAGCCGCGTGCCGTGGCGGAAGCGGTCGCCGGTGAAATGGTCGTAGCAGACCTCGACCACGAGACTCGGCTTGATCGGCTGCCATTGCGCCGAACGCTTGGTCGACCACCGGCTCGGGCCGCCCGGCGTATTGCCGGTGAAGCTCGACGGTGCGATCAATTTTTTGAGCCGTGCCGTCAGCGCCTTCTTCTCGATTCCCTTGATGCTCGACGTGAAACCGACGTGATGCAGCAGGCCGGCATCGTCGTAGAGGCCGAGCAGCAGCGAGCCGACCACGCGCGTGCCCTCGTTGTAGCGAAAGCCGCCGACCACGCAGTCGGCGCTGCGATAGTTCTTGATCTTCTGCATGCCGCTGCGGTCGCCCGAGCGGTAGGGCAAATCACGGCGCTTGGCGATGATGCCGTCGAGCGTCGCGCCGACGCGCTTGAGCCAGCCCTTCGCGTCGGCGAGCCGTACCGTGGCGGGCGACAGCAATATCTGTCCCCCGCCGAAAAAGCGGCCGGCGAATTTTTCCAGTGCCTTGCGCCGCGCGGCGAGCGTCTCGTCGGCGAGCGAGCGGCCGTCAGTCCCCGCCAGCAGGTCGAACACGATCAGCATGGCGGGCGTGTCGTGCGCGAGCGTCTTGACGCGGCTCGCGGCCGGATGGATGCGCTGGAGCAAGGCGTCGAAGGAAAACGCCGTCCCCTGCGGCACGACGATTTCGCCGTCGAGCACGAACATTTTCGCCTTGAGCTTGCGGACGGCTTCGACCAGCTCGGGAAAATACCGCGTCAGCGAATGGCCGGCCTTCGATTGCAGCTCGACCTTGGCGCCGTCGCGGAACACGAGGCAGCGAAAGCCGTCCCACTTCGGCTCGTATTGCCAGTCCTTGCCTTGCGGAATCTCATCGACGGAAAGCGCCTCCATGGGCGCGAACGGCGGACGCAAGGCAAGGGGCATGACGGCAACTCCAACCACGCCGTCAACGCAATTGGCCGGCCTTTCGGCCGGCCAAACGAGAGAAAAATCTCGGGCTGCCGCTCGGCCTAGACGGCCGCGGTGATCCACTGCTCGAGCTTCTGCTTCGGCGCGGCGCCGACCTGGCGCGAGGCCATCTTGCCGTCCTTGAACAGGATCAGCGTCGGGATCGACTGGACGTTGTACTTGATGGCCGTCGCCTGGTTCTCGTCGACGTTGAGCTTGACGATCTTGACCTTCTCGCCCATCGAGCCGGCGATCTCCTCGAGCGCAGGGCCGATCATGCGGCACGGGCCGCACCATTCCGCCCAGAAATCGACCACGACCGGGCCGCTCGCCTGAAGCACGTCGTTCTCGAACGTCGAATCGGACACCTTGCCGACGGACATGGAATACCTCGTTGTTGCGCCGTTGCTGGGGGTCGCGCGAATCTCGCGCCCGCGGGAAAAACCAACCTATGAACCGCGTCCCGAGGCGTCAAGGGAACTTCACCCGGCCGTGACACTCGGCGTCAGCCTCGGCCAGCGCAGCGTCCAGCGCGGCCGGAGAAATCTCCATCAGATCAGGCACATCCGTCCAGATAAGCGCAGCCCGCACGGGCTTGCCCGGATAGAGCTGCGCCAGCGCCGCGCGGTAAAGCGCGAGCTGGACGACATAGGCCTGCGGCACGTCCTCGGGCCGCCGCGGGGCGTCGCGATTGGTCTTGTAGTCCGCGATCAGCACCGCCTCGTCGGTCACCACCAGACGGTCGACCTGGCCGGCGACCGGAATGGACGCGCCGCCGCGCGCGATGCGGCCGACGATGGGAACCTCGGCGCGGCTGCCCGGCGCGAACAGCGCGGCGAAACGCGAATCCGCCAGTATGCCGAGGACTTGCGCGGCGATCTGTTGTTGCTCGTCGGCGGTGAAGTCCGCGGCATTGCGCGCGAGAAAATTCTGCGCCGCGGCGCCGCGATGCGCCGACGCAATATCCGGCAGCGACTGCATCAACCGGTGCACAAGGCGCCCGCGCGCCAGCGCCTTGCGGCGATCGGCAACGGATACGGCGCGGTCGGGCCGCGCAGCGACCGCCTCGTCATAGGCGGCCGAAGGCGAAAGCGGCGTTGCACGCGGAATTTCGACGGGCGCATTGGAACGCAGCCAGGCCGGGATTTTGCCGCGCACGGCGGGCGCAGCGGTCGCCGGCGGTGTGTTGTCGTTGCTGACGTCGTCGGCCGGCTTGCGATAGCGCCAGATTTTTTCGTCGCCATCCTGCGCTTCGACCAGGGCCGGCTGGAGCGCCTCGCGGATGAGATCGTACCAGCAGCCCTTGGGCCGCCCGCGTTCGCCCTCGGCGCCGCACACGATCAGCCGCTCCGCCGCGCGCGTCATCGCGACATAGAGGAGACGCCGATACTCGTGCTCGGCTTCGGCGAGCGCAGACGCGCGCGACGCCGCAACGACCGTCACGTCGTCGTCCTTGCGGCCGGCCCAGATCAGGTGAGACGGCGAAGCGTTTTCGCCCGGCAGCATCAACAGGCGCGGCGGGCGCGGACCCGACGGCGGCGTCATCGTGTCGGCCAGAATGACGATCGGCGCTTCGAGGCCCTTGGCGCCGTGCACGGTCATCACGCGCACCTCGTCGCGCGCAATTTCCATGTCGCGCTTGATCTCCGCTTGCGCCGCGCGCAGCCAGGCGACGAAGCCCTGCAGCGACGGCGTTTCGCGTCGCTCGTAGTCGAGCGCGAGGTTGAGGAATTCGTCGAGCGCGTCGTTGGCCTCAAGCCCGAGCCGCGCAAGGAAACTGCGCCGCGCGCCACCGGCGCCAAGCAGCCGCGCGTAGAACGTGAAGGGTGTTTCGTGGCTGGCCGCATCGGCGAGCTCGTCGAGTCGCGCCGCGGCGGCCGCGAATAGCGCATTCTCTGCGGCTTTGCGCACGAGCGCGGCGCGCAATGAGGAACGGCCGCGATCGTACGCAACCTTGAACAAATCATCGTCGGTGAAACCGAACAACGGACTGCGCAACACGGTGGCGAGCGCGAGATCGTCTTCCGGCAGCAGCAGCGCGTCGGCGAGCGCGATGAGATCCATCACCGCGATGTGCTCGGTGAGCACGAGACGGTCGGCGCCCGCGACCGCGACGCCCTCGTTCTTGAGCGCGCGGATGATGGCCTCGAACAGCGGCCCGCGCTGGCGCACCAGCACCAGGATGTCGCCCGGCCGCACCGGCTTGCGCTCGGTCGCCCGGCCGACAGGCGCGCGGCGCTCGATCAGGCCGCGCACCGTGCGCGCGATGCGCTGCGCAAGTTTTACGCGCGGCGTGGTTTCGCTGGTCGTATCAAATGGTGCGTCCCAGCCTTCGATCCCGTCCTTCTTGGCCGGCGGCAGAATGGGTTCCCAGATTTCGACCAGGCTCGGCGCTGCATCGGGCAACGCGACGTGTGCCGGAAAGACAGTATCGGTCGTGACGCTGCCGCGAATGTCCTCGCGCTTGAAGACTTCATCCACGGCACCGAGCACGATCTCGCCGGAGCGGAACGATTGCTTGATTTCCTTCGCAATGAACGGAAGATCGGCCGCCGAATGCAGGCGTTCAAAATAGCCGCGCTTGTCGGCAAATTCCTTCGGCGCGGCGTTCTGGAACGAGAAGATCGACTGCTTCTCATCGCCGACGACGAAGATCGTGCGCTTGACCGTGCGGGCGCCTGCGCCGGCAAAAAATTCCGCGACGAGCTTGCAGATGATCTCCCATTGCTTCGTGCTGGTGTCCTGCGCCTCGTCGATCAGCACGTGGTCGATGCCGAGATCGAGCTTGTAGTGCACCCAGGCGGCATCGACGCGGCCGAGCAAATCGAGCGCCTTGTCGATGAGGTCGTCATAATCGAGCAGGCCGCGGCGGTCTTTCTCCGACTGATAGCGCGTCGAGCACCGCATGGGCGACGGTGAGCAGCGCCGCGGAGCGGTCGCGGCACGCAATGGCGCGGCGTCGATCGAGAAGTTTGCAGACGCGCTCCTGTTCCGCGAGGAGGCGCTGAAACAGGGCGGGATGCCTGTCGCGGATCGCCTTGGTGACGATGTTCTTGCGCGGCGCAAACTTGTCCGTGCAGAAAATCCCGAGATAGAGGTCGAGGCCCTCGCCGGCGCCAAGCGCGGCGAGTTTGACCAGTCGATTGGCGTGCTCGCCATCGGCCTTCGAACCTTCGGCCAGAGCGGCGGCCACAGCCGGCCATTCCTCCTTGGCGATCAGCGAAGCCGTAGAACATTTCCGCTTCGACCGCCTCCATGGTGTCGCCGGCCGCGACGCCGAGCGCTCCGCACAGTGCCGCGATTGCGTCCTCGACGCTGCCGGTGCGTTCCACGGCTTGCAGAATTGCGTCGCGCTTGCCGATTGCTTCGTTGACGACATCGCGGAAGGTTTGGTCGGCCCCCATGGTGATGGCCGTCGCCAGTGCGCGGCCGAGCAGCACTGTCGGGCGCGCCCGCTGCAGCGAGCAGAACCTCAAGGCTCAAGTCCTGCAGCAGTTGCGTTTCGGCAGTCTCGTCGAGCACGTTGAAGCGCGCGGCGACGTTGGCCTCGAACGGGAACTGATGCAGCAGTTGCGTGCAGAATGCGTGGATCGTCTGCACCTTCAGGCCGCCCGGCGTCTCCAGCGCCTTGGCGAACAGCCGCCGCGCCAGCGCGCGACGCGCGGCATTGACCGGCACATTCGATGTCGCGCGGATTGCGGCGTCGAGCGCGGCGTCGTCGAGCGTGGTCCATTCGGCGAGCCGGTCGAACACGCGCTTCGCCATGTTGGCGGCGGCGGCCTTGGTGAAGGTGATGCAGAGGATTTTTGCCGGATCGACGTTGTCGAGCAGCAGATTGATCACGCGCTGCACCAGCACGTGGGTCTTGCCGGAACCGGCGTTCGCGGCAACCCACGCCGACGTGTCCGGATTGGAGACCGCGGCTTGCAGCTCGCGCACCGTGTCCGGAATGATGCGCGGAGCGCTCATTCGCCCTCCGCGTCGTCGTCGCCGCCCATCATCGACCATTCCTTCACGCGCGCCAGATGGTCGTAGTCGCCGTAATGCGTCTTCCACATCGGATGCACGAGCGAGAGATAAGGCACGCTCTCGTCCTCGAATTTCATCGCGAGCTCCGTCAGTCGCGCCAGCGCGTGATCGGCCTGGCTGTCCGCGGTGCCATCCTTGAAATCGATCGGCTCATATTCTGCCGGGCGGCTGCGCGCCGCGCAGCGTCACATAGGCGAGCGCGGCGACGGATGCGCCGGCCGCAATGTCCTTGAAGCCGCCTTGCTTCAGCATCGCGGCTTCGAGCGTGAGCTGCGGCGCGAGACCGGTGCGCACCTGCTTCTCGGTGCGCGCCGCGCCGGTCTTGTAGTCGAGGATGACAAAGCTGCCGTCGGTGAGCCGCTCGATGCGGTCGGCGACGCCGCGGAGTTTGAAGGTGCGCTCACCGAGCGAAATCGGGAATTCGCCGCGAATCTCGGCGCTGATCGCCGCGATGTCGCTACGCCGCACGCGATCCCACTCGACGAACCAGCGCGCGATGCGCATGAAGCGCGGCCACCAGAACGCCCGCGCTTCGGGATAGTCATCGAGCGCAGCGAACTTTTCGCGGCCAAGCGTCAGCAGCTCGCTGACCGGATCGGCTGGCAGACCCAAAGCGAAGAGTTTCGTGAAGTCGCCGATCGCGCCGTGCATGACGGTACCGCGATCGCGGGCGCCGGGCGGCGTGTCGACCGCGTCGAGCGGCGCGAGGCGCAGAATGTGCTTGGCGTAGATGGTGTAGGGATCGCGCAGCCAGTGCTCGATCTCGGTGACGGAGAGCCCCGTCGGCCGCGCCGCGCGCGGCGGTTTCGGCGCGGGGCGCTCCGCCGCCTTGACCTTTTCGGGCCGATCGAGTTCGCGCGCCCAGTCGAGATACGGTGCTGCCGCGCTCGACTGCGCCCTTCCACCGCTCGCCCGCGACCGCGGCAAGCCGCTGCACGAAACGCGACGGCACCGTCGGTGCGCCGGCGAGCTTTGCGGCATGGGTGACGATCACCTCGGGCGCGCCCAGCATCTGCGCAAAATCGTGCGCGGACAGCCCAATGCGGCGCTCCGGCAGATCGAGGCCAAGGTCGCGCCGCATCGGGCGGCTCAGCCACGCATCGGTGCGCGTCTCCGGCGGCCAGGTGCCTTCGACCAAGCCGCCGAGCACGACACGGTCGCTGTCGGTCAGACGCGCCTCGATGGTGCCGAGGATGCGCACGCGCCGGCCCGGCAGGCCCGGACGGCGCACCACGCGGTCGGCGATGGCGGCGAGGAAACAGCTCCGCATAATCGCACCGGCTCGATCGCAAGATCGGCTTCGGCCCGACTCGTCGCCATCTGCTCGAACGCCTCAGCGAGTGTTGACGCCCGCTGGGCCGGAAAACGCCATCACATCGTCGCCACCGCCCGACAATGCCGCGACCACTTCGCGATGGCGCGCGGCGAGGTCGGTCAAATGGCGCGGCTCGCGACCGAGGTTTTCGAGGGGCGACAAGGCCGTCGCCAGCCGCGCGACCAGATCGGCTGCCGCATCGAGTTGTGCCTCGGTGAGATCGGTGCGCGGATCGGAGTGGTGCAGGTCCGATGGTTCGCGGCGGCGGAATTTTTCAAGCTCGGCGCGAAATGACGTCAGCGCATGCGCGAGACCCTGTGTGCCGGCGCGCGGACGCGGCCCGCGCAATACCGCGCGTTCGAGCGCCGCGACTGCGTTCGTGTCGGCGCGAGCCGCTGCAACGGGTGCTTGAGCAAGGCAAGCAGCGTCACCGGTTCAAGCTCGCCGAGCGCGACCTCCGCCGCAAGCCTGGCGAAAACTCCCGCGGCGTCTCAGCGAGCGCGTCGCCGCCGGAATCGTCGGCCTCGATGTTCCAGCGCGCGAGCGCCGCATGCACGCGGCGTCCAAGCGCGCGGTCAGGCGTGACCAGCGTAACGGTTTTTCCCTGCTCGACCGCTTCGCGCATCGCGACCGCGATGGCGAGCGCCTCTTCCTCGGCGTTGGCGGCTTCGATGCATGACAGGCCTTCGATCGCGGCATCGGCATGACGCGAAAGTCCGCCTCGGCGAATCGCTCGCGCCACAGGTCGGTCGTGGCAGACGGGCGCATCGCTTCGGACAGCAGCCGCTCGCGACCGGTTGCATTCGCCAACACTTCGACGCCATCGCGATCGATTTCGATCCGCGCCAGCAGCGCCTGCATGGCGAATTGCGGATGTCCCGACGCGGCCGCGACGCCATCGGGCTTGTCTTCGCCGGCGATCAGCCGCCACGAGTCCGCGTCGAGATCGGTGTCGAGACCGGGCAGCACCACGGCGCCGTGCGGCAGGTGCGCGATGGTCGCGATCAACGCCGCAGTCGCGGGGATCGAGCCGGTCGAGCCGGCAGCGATCACCGGGCCGTCGGTCTTGCGCGCGAGCCGCGCCGCCTCGGCCTTGATCAGCCGGTCGCGGCGTTCGGCGGGCTCGATCGCATGGCGCTCATCAAGCAGCGCCAGGCCACGGATCGTCGCGAGCGATTTGCAAAAACCGCAATGTGTTCTGCCAATATTCGGATCGAGATTGTCCGGCACGAGCTTGTCGAGCCGCTCCCACGACACTTCGCGCGTCGTCATGTCGTCGATCAGGCGCGCGAGATCGTCGGCGAGCGCCAGCGCCGCGGCCGGCGTGCTGGCGACCAGCGGGCTGCCGCTCTCGGTGCGCACCTCCGGCGACGCCGCCCATTTTTCCACGAGCCGCGCCAGCAGCAGCCGGCGTTCGAGTCCGTCGAGCGTCGGCGGCAATGCGAGCGCATCGGCCGCGATGTCGCCCGCGGCGGCTTCCGCGAACGCGATCTCGTCCTCATCGATATCACCGAGCGCGACGATGCGCGGCAGGATCGCGGCGTCGCCGTCGAGCTTTTCGAGAAAGACTTCGCGCGCGAGCCGGCAGGCGCGCCGGGTCGGCAGATAAAGCGTTGCGCTCGCCAGCGCCAATGGATCGCGCGCGGCGGAAAAGCCCTGCACCAGCGTGCCGTCGTTGAACGCCTTGATCAGCGTCGGCAGAAACGGCGCCGAGGCCGGAATGGTGAAGACGCGCGGGCTGGAGGGCATCGCCGTGAAGATAGGCTACGCCACGCTGGCGGCAATGGCGGCCTCGGCGGCGGCGACGGCGTCGGGCGTGCCGACGTGCATCCAGACGCCTTCGAGCCGCAGCCCGAACAGGCGGCCGGCCGCGCCGGCGCGGTCGAACAGCCGCGTCAGCGGAAATTCGCCGGCGGGCGCATCGGCAAACAGCGCCGGAGCAAGGATCGCCGCACCGGCATAGACGAACGGCACGACCTCGTTTTCCGCGCGTCGCCGCAGTCGGCCGTCGGACACCATGGCGAAGTCGCCGCGCCCGGCATAGCCGATGCTGCCCGCCGTCGGCGCCAGCAGCAGCAGCACATCCATCGCGGCCGGATCGAAGGCGTCGCCAAGACGCGCAAAATTCGGCTTCACTCCGTCGATCCATACGGTGTCGGAATTGACGTGGAAGAACGGCGCGTTGCCGAGCAGCGGCAATGCCTTGGCAACGCCGCCGCCGGTGCCGAGCAGCGCTCCGCGTTCGTCCGAGATGACGATGCGCGGACGCTGCCGCGCGGTGAGGTGGTGTTCGATCTCGTCGGCAAGATGATGCACGTTGACCACCGCGCGTTCGACGCCGGCGTCGGCGAGACGGTCGAGCACGTGGTCGATCAGGCTTTTGCCGCCGATCTGCACCAACGGCTTCGGGATATGCCCGTTGTAGGGCCGCATACGGGTGCCGAGGCCGGCCGCCAGCACCATCGCGCTTTTCGGCATCATCGCGTCTGGCCCGTCGGTCATCGCATCGGTTTCGGCGGTGGAACGTTGACGCCGTACCAGCCTTGCAGCGGCGCCAGCGTCGGATGCGCCAGCGAGCGCAGCAGATAGGCCCATACGCGCGGGATGTGACGCAGGTATTGCGGCTTGCCGTCGCGTCGGTCGAGCCGGGCGAAGATACCCAGGATCTTGGTGGCGCGTTGCGCCGCGAGCGCCGCATAGATGCGGATGAAGCCCGTTGCGTCGAAATCCTGATCGGTCTCGCGGCGTCCGCGCGCATAGCGGCCGAGCAGCGCGAGCTCCATCGATTCCGGCACGGTGACGCGGGCGTCCTGCAGCAGCGAGGCGACGTCGTAGGCGGCCGGCCCAATCAGCGCGTCCTGGAAATCGAGCACGCCGATGCGGCCGATGTCATAGCGGTCCGGCAGCCAGAGCAGGTTCGGCGAATGATAGTCGCGCAGCACCCAGGTCCGCGGCGCGTCGATCGCGGGCTGCAGCGCTTCGCGCCACAGCGCAACGAATGCCGAGCGGGTGGTGTCGGTGATCTCGCCGCCGACACTCGGCAGGTACCAGTCGAGCAGCAGCTCGGCCTCGATCAGAACGCGTCCATGTCGTAGGGCGGGATGTGATAGTCGAGGTGCGGCGCGACCGGCAGCACCTCAGGCAGTTCCTGCGAATGCAATGCCGCGAGCGCGTCGACCGCGACTTCGATAGCGGTGCTCGATCGGCGCCGGCGGATCGAAGCTGGTGACGATGCGATCGTCGTCGAGGTCCTCCATGATGAGCAGGCCCTGATCGAGGTCGGCATGGAAGATCGCCGGCGCCGACAGGTTGCGGTCGCGCAGCGCAGACGCGAGCGCAACAAACGGCACGACGTCCTCGGCGAGATGCGCGATGGCGCTGTAGGGTTTGCCGTCGCGCACCGGCGGGCCGTCGGCGCGGCGCGGAGAATTCATCAGGATCGTGGTCTGGCCGTCGAGCGTCAGCCGCTCGTAGATGCGGGTCGAGGCGTCGCCCTGCATGCGCTGGCGCTCGGCGTCGCCGAAACCGGATTCGTCGAGGAATTTCCGAACCGCCGCAATGCGCTCGGCGCGCAACGGCGAACCGGCCATAGCCGGTGAAGCGGGCGTTGCGCACGTCGGGCCCAAACTGCGGCGCCAGCGTGAAGGTCACGTCGAGTCGATCCGGCGGCAAAAATCCGCCGGCGCGATCCGGCCATTCGAGCAGCACCACCGCGCCTTCCGGCAGATCGTCGAAGCCAAGCTCGACAAGTTCCGATGTGCCCGACAGCCGGTAGAGATCGGCATGAACGATCGGAAACGGCGACATCTCGTAGGTCTGCATCAGCGTGAAGGTCGGGCTCGGCACCTCGATCGTGTCGTCGCCGGCGACATGGCGGATCAGCGCGCGCGCGAAGGTGGTCTTGCCGGCGCCAAGGTCGCCCGACAGCGTAATCAGATCGCCGGGCTCGAGCGCGGCGGCAATGTCGGTCATGAAACGGTGCATCGCCGTTTCGTTCGGCAACACCATCGTGAAGCTGGCGCCACCGGAGGTGGTCGGAAGCATCGACTTGCCCCGCTTACTCGGCCGCCGTCAGCTTGGCGGCCTGCTCGAGCGGAAATGCGCATGTGACCGTGGTGCCGCGACCGACCTCGGAGTCGATGCTCACCGTCCCGCCGTGCAGCTCGACGAACGAGCGCACCAGCGAAAGGCCGAGCCCCGTGCCGCGATGGTGCGAGCCGAGCGAATGGGATTCGAACCAGTCGAACACTCTGTCCTGCACCTCGGGTGGAATCCCGGGCCCCCTGTCGGTCACCGAAACCAGCACGGCGTCCGCACGCCGCTCGGCCGACAGCGTAACCGTCCCGCCGGCCGGAGAAAAGCTCACCGCATTGGCCAGAAGGTTGAACAGGATTTGCCGCACGCGCCGCTCGTCGGCGGTAAACGCAGCCGATGTCGCCCGCGGCCTGGATATCGAGCGTGAGGCCGCTGCTGACCAGCCGGTCCTGCACGCCCTCGGCGGCCGCGTCCATGGTGCCGCGGATGTCGACGGCGCCGAGATTGAGCTGCATGCGGCCGGCGTCGATGGTGGCGAGATCGAGGATGTTGTTGATCAAGGCGAGCAGCGTGTTGGTGGAGACGGTGATGTAGTCGAGATATTCGCGCTGCTTCGAGGCGAGCGGCCCGGTCGCGGGATCGCCCAGCAGGTGGACGAAGCCGATGATGTTGGTGAGCGGCGAGCGCAGCTCGTAGGACACGTGGTGGACGAAATCGATCTTGATCTTGTCGGCGTCCTCCAGCGCTTCGTTGCGCTCGCGCAGCGCGCGCTCGACGTTGACGGAGTCGGTGACGTCCTGGAATGTCACCAGCGTTGCGCCATCAGGCAACGGCACCGTCGCGCAATCGACCACGCTGCCGTCGCGGCGTTCGAGCCGGCCCGCCACCGGCTCGCGGCTCTCCATCGCGGTCACGGCGCGGCGCAGCGTCTGCCAGACGGCGTCATCGCCGTGCAGCGGCTGACACAGCGACGTGAGGGTTTCGATGTGCGGCCGCGCCGTCAGCGCCTCCGGCGTCAGCCGCCACATGCGCGCAAACGCCGGATTGTGCAGGCGCACGCGCCCGTCGCTCGCGAACACGGCGACGCCCTCGGCAAGGTTGTCGAGCGTTTCGCCCTGCACGCGGATCAGCTCTTCGAAGCGCCGTTCGAGATCGAGCCGCTTGGTGACGTCGTGGAACAGATAGGTCACGCCGCCGTCGGGATTGGGCGTGGTGACGACGCGCAAGGTGCGGCCGTCCGGCAGATGCCAGGTGTGCTCCCTGGGCTCGATCGCGCGGTAGGCCTCGTGAAGCTGCGCCTTCCACTGGCGGAAATCCTGCTCCTCCGGGAGTTTGCGCGCGGCGCGCAGCCGGTCGAGCAGACTCGAGTCGCTTGGATTTTGATCGAGGTAGCCGGTGTCGATGTCCCACAGCGCGCGATAGGCCGTGTTGTAGAACGTGAGCTTCTGGTCGGCGCCGAACATGGCGACGCCGGTCGCGAGCTGATCGAGCGTGCGGCGGTGCGCGTCGACCAGCCGCGCCAGCTCGGCGCGCATCGTCTCCGCTTCGGTGGCGTCGATGCCGATGCCGGCGCTGCCGGTGGAGGTGGGGAAATCGTGGACGTCGAAGCTCCGCCGCGCACCGGCGACGATCGCCGGAAGGCGGCCCGCATAGGCGGCGCCCGCAGTGCGCGTGCGCGTGATGTCCTCGCGCGCGGCGCGGTCGAGCAGCTCTATGCGCCGCTCGACGGCATCGGCGGCATCGTTCGCCTCGACCGCACGCGCATAGGCGGCATTGACGAACACCAGACGGCCCATGACATCGCGCGTCCACACCGGCGACGGCAGCGTTTCGATCAAGGTGTGCAGCGACTCGATTTCGGTGATGAGCTTCTGATGGCGGGCGTCGAGATCGATGAGGTCGCGCTTGACGGCGCTCGCATCCTTGAGGCGCAGCACGGCGCGGCCGCCGATGGCGCGGCCTTCGGCCTCGATCGCGCCGCCGTTGAGCGTCGGCAGCGTCATCGCGAAGGCTTCGCCGCGCGCCCGCAAGGCCTCGACCGCGTGTTCGATGGTGCGCGCCTTTTCGGCGTCGAGCCAGGTGCCGAAGGCGAGCACGCGATGCGGCGCGGATGCGCCGACAATGCCCGGGTCGCCGGCAATGCCCGGATCGTCCGATGCCGCCGCCCAGTCCACGACGATCTGCGGCTCCGACAGCAGCAAGGCATTGGCACGATCGATCTCGGCGCGCAGCGCCGCGATCTCGTCGCGACTGGCCGTTTCAGCTTTGGCCGCGCGAGCGCGTGCGCGCACCAGCATGATCGCGGTCACCACGGCGAACAGCAGCAGGCCGAGCATCAGCGCCAGCGTCACAATCTCGTGCCGATCGAGGTTGGCAAAGGCGGTGACGATGGCATTTTGCAGGCGTGTGGAGCGCTTCGTCTTCGGCGCGTGCGGGTTCGGCCCAGACGCCAGCGACGATCGCGCCGGCGGCCATCAGACAGCCGCCGCGCTGCACATGAGCGCAGCCTCCGCTCCTCGCCCGGATCGTGTCCGGCATGCCCCTTCGCCTCTGCTGGCTGCGACCACCATTTCGCCAGCGGACTTCATCGCGGACGCACCTGCGCCCACGACCCCTACGCCCACGAATTGCTTCGACTTTACTCTCAAGGGGAATCGCGCCGAAAGAGTCCAGACCGTGAACGCCGAAATCAGCGCGCGCAGATCACGCGGTGGCGTCGAGCTCGGCCTCGTCCGCGGGCGGCATGATTTTCTCGGCGCTGCGTGTCATGTCTTCGACGCTGATGCGGCTCAGCGCCACTTCGAATTCGTGTTCGGTCTTGGCGAGCGCCGGCAAGCACCACTTTTTCCAGGAGATCGGAGCCGCCGACACGCATCTCGCCGTCTTCATCGACCGTTCCGGCGGCGCGCAAGATATCGACGGCGGATACACGGCGCCGCTCGCGCGCCAGCTCGTAGCCGCCGCGCGGGCCGCGGATGCCTTTGAGGATGCCGTCGCGGACGAGCGCCTGCAGCACCGGCTCGAGATGGCGTGGCGGCAGGCCGTGCCGGGACGCCAGCGTCTTGGCGGATACCGGGCGGCCGCGGCCCTGAAGCGCCACGTCGACCACAGCAGCAATCGCAAGGACAGCTTTGCGCGGGAGCAGCGCCATGAAGACCCGGGGAACAGCGAATATGTAGTGATCGAGCGGTAATATATTACATCCATTGTTTGGTCTAGCTAAACCTCTGTCTAATGACTGTTGTCGACAATCTTTGTTCCCAATCCGGTGGAACCGAAGCCACCACTTGCCCGTGAAGTTGTGTCTAAGTTGGTTGATTCAACAAGTTTTACTTGTTGAATGGGTGCGATCACCAATTGCGCGATGCGCATTCCCCTTGTGACAACGAACGGCTCGGCACCAATATTCACAAGAATGACCTGTATTTCTCCGCGATAGTCCGCATCGATTGTGCCGGGAGCGTTGAGGACCGTGACCCCGTGTCGCGCCGCCAGACCGGACCGCGGCCGAATCTGACCCTCGGAACCCTGCGGGCAACGCGATGGCGATGCCGGTCGGGACCATGGCGCGGCCGCCGGGCGCAATCTCGATCGGCGCATCGGCCGGCACTGCGGCGAGAAGATCGAGACCGGCGGCGTGCGCGCTCTGATACGCGGGCAGCGGCAGATCGGCCCCGTGCGGCAGCCGCGCGATGCGGACTTCTATGCTCACGGCGTTGGTCCCGCTTGCGTGGCGGCGATGCGCTCCACCAGCCGGCGCGCGACGTCCTCTTTCGACTGCGGTGGCCAGGATTCGACGCCGTTCGCGGTGATGAGGTGAACCGTGTTGGAATCGCCGCCCATGATTCCGGTTTGCGGCGACACGTCGTTGGCGACGATCCAGTCGCAGCCTTTTCGCGCGAGCTTGGCTTTGGCGTTGGCGATGACGTGTTCGGTCTCGGCCGCAAAGCCGATGACGAGGTGCGGCCGGCCGGAGTTGCGATGCGCGATCGTCGACAGGATGTCGGGATTTTCGACGAGGCCAAGCTGCTGCGGCCGGCCCGCCTGCTTTTTGATCTTGTTCTCGCTCGCTCGCTCGACGCGCCAGTCGGCGACCGCCGCGGCGAACACCGCGATATCGACCGGCAACGCCTTTTCGACCGCGGCCAGCATTTGCTGCGCGGTCTCGACCTTGACGACGGAAATTCCGGGCGGGTCCGGCACATCGACCGGGCCTGAGACCAGCACCACATCGGCGCCGCATGCCGCCGCGGCGGTCGCGATGGCGTGGCCCTGCTTGCCCGACGAGCGGTTGGCGATGTAGCGCACCGGATCGATCGGCTCGTGGGTCGGCCCCGATGTGACGAGCACGCGCTTGCCGGTGAGCGGCCCGCGCTTGCGCAGCATGGCCTCGACGGCGGCGACGATTTCCAGCGGCTCCGCCATGCGACCGACGCCGGCTTCGCCGCGCTCGGCCATTTCGCCGGCATTCGGGCCGATGATGCGAATGCCGTCGTTCACGAGCTGCGCGAGATTGCGTTGTGTCGCCTTGCGCTGCCACATGTGCGGGTTCATCGCCGGCGCCAGCAGGATCGGCCTGTCGGTCGCGAGCAGCACCGCGGTCGCGAGATCGTCCGCGTGACCGCCGGCCATTTTTGCCATGAGGTCGGCGGTCGCGGGCGCGACGACGATGAGATCGCAGTCGCGCGCGAGACGGATGTGGCCGACATCGAATTCGCTCTGCGGATCGAACAGGTCGGTGAAGGCGTGCTCGCCGCACAGCGCGCCGACGGCGAGCGGCGTGACGAATTTCTGTGCGGCCGCGGTCAAAATGCAGCGCACGCGCGCGCCGCGGTCCTGCAGGCGGCGAATGAGATCGAGCGATTTGTAGGCCGCGATGCCGCCGGAGATGATGAGGAGGATGCGCGTCGCCGCGTCTTCGCGGGTTCGCGCGCGCACGGCGCTTTCGCTTTCGTTGGGTTCTGCTGCGCCGATGAAGTGCTTCAGCATCGCCGGCGGCGCTGCGCAAAATGGTGCGCACCTCGTCCTCGACCGAGCGGCCGTGCTTCGCCGCGCGCAGGCGCAGTTGCCGTTTCAGCTTGTCGTCGAGCTGGCGGACGGTGAGGCTGGCCATAGGATATTATAGCTCATGATTGCAATGCAATCAATGCAATCAACTCGATGCTAAGTCACCACATCATAAAGGCAATCCAGGCCAGCAGCGCGACGATCATCCATAGCGCGACGACCTGCCAGCGATTGCGCCGCGCCTCGGCGGCGGCGATGGCGGCGACGGTTTCGGGCGCGAGCACCAGGCCGTCGCGCGTGATGGCATCAAGCTGATCGACCAGCCGCGCGCCGCGCGTGAGCAGGCCGGGCACGTGGCTGAGGAAGCGGCCGATTTCGAGCGTGCCGTCCGCGGCGGTTTCGAGCCGGCCGGCGGGGCCGAGATTGCGCTCCATCCATTCGCGCACCACGGGCTCGGCCGTGGTCCACATGTCGAGCTTCGGATCGAGCGAGCGCGCCACGCCTTCGACCACCACCATGGTCTTCTGCAGCAGCATGAGCTCCGGCCGCGTGCGCATGTCGAACAGGGCCGGTGACCTCGAACAGCAGCGTCAGCAGCTTTGCCATCGAGATGTCTTCGGCGGTGCGGTTGTGAATCGGCTCGCCGATGGCGCGGATCGCCTGGGCAAAGCTCTCGACCGAATGCTGCGGCGGCACGTAGCCGGCCTCGAAATGCACCTCGGCGGTGCGGTGATAATCGCGGGTGATGAAGCCGTAGAGGATTTCCGCCAGGAACCGCCGCTCCTTCGGCCCAAGCCGGCCCATGATGCCGAAATCGACGGCGACGAGGCGCGCCTCGTCGTCGACGAACAGATTTCCGGGGTGCATGTCGGCATGAAAGAAGCCGTCGCGCAGCGCGTGGCGCAGAAATGTCTGGATCACCGCACGGCCGAGTTTCGGCAGGTCGAGATTTCTGGCTTCGAGCCGCGCGCGGTCGGACAGCGGCGTCGCGTCGATCCATTCCAGCGTCAGCACATCCTTGGCGGTGCGGTCCCAATCGACCGTCGGCACGCGGAAGTCGGGATCGGCCTTGGTGTTCTCCGCCATTTCCGAGAGCGCGGCGGCCTCGAGACGGAAATCCATTTCGAGCGCCACCGAGCGGCGCAATGTCTCGACGACCTCGACAAGCCGCAAGCGGCGCGCCTCGGCGGAAAAACTTTCCGCATTGCGCGCCACAAATGTGAAGGCGTCGAGATCGGCGCGAAAGCGCCGCTCGATTCCGGGCCGCACGATTTTCACCGCAACCGCGCGCCGGCCCTCCGCGGTCGCGACCTCGCCACGATGCACCTGCGCAATCGAGGCGGCGGCGACAGCGGGACCGAAGCTCGCAAACACCTCGCGCAGCGGCTTGCCGAACGACGCCGCGATCGCCGCCTCGGCTTCGGCCTGCGCAAACGGCGGCATCTTGTCCTGCAGGCTTTCGAGATCGCGCGCGAGCGCGACGCCGACGACATCGGGCCGGGTCGCCAGGAACTGGCCGAGCTTGACGTAGCTCGGGCCAAGCCTGGTGAGCGCAGTCGAAAGCCGCGCATCGGCAGCGCCGCGTGCCGGGCGCTCGATGAGACGCGCAATGCGAAGTGCCGCCCGCGCGGCAAGCGGCAGCGGCGTCGGATCGACCAGGCCGAGCACGCCTTCGCGGGCAAACACGAAGCCGGCGCGGCCGAGACGCAGCAGATGTGCGGGGCCGGAGATCACAAACGCCAGCCGGAATGCAATGCGACGATGCCGCCCGTCATCGGCCGGAACGTGACGCGCGAAAAATGCGCCTCGCGCATCATGGCGGCGAACGCCTGCGGCTTCGGGAAGCGGCGGATCGATTCGACCAGATAGCGATAGGCCTCGGCATCGCCGGCGACCGCGCGGCCGAGCGCGGGAATGACGTTGAACGAATAGAAGTCGTAGAGCCGGTCGAGGCCAGGCACATCGACGGAGGAAAATTCAAGGCAGACGAAACGGCCGCCGATTTTCAGCACGCGATACGCTTCCGCAAGCGCGCGCTCGATGCGCGGCACGTTGCGGATGCCGAATGCGATGGTAACGGCATCGAAGCTTCGATCGGCGAATGGCAACGCCTCCGCATTGCCCTCCGCGAAAACAACGACATCGTCGAGTCCGCGCTCGATGGCGCGCTCGCGCCCGATGGCGAGCATCTCCGGATTGATATCGCACACCGTCGCGCGCGCGCCTGCGCCGCCCGCTTCGATCACGCGCAGCGCGATGTCGCCGGTGCCGCCCGCGATATCGAGCAGCGCGAACGGCCGCGGAATTTTGGTCAAGACGCCGGGACGGCCTTTCGCGGCGGATTGATCAGCGTGACCAGCGCGTCCTTCCAGGCCCGGTGCAGGCCGGCCGACATGAGGTCGTTCATCAGGTCGTAGCGGCCCGCCACGCTGTGGAACACGTCGTCCACCAGCGCCTGCTTGTCTTCGAGCGGCACTTGACGAGAACCGAAATGCGTTTCGCCTG
This sequence comes from uncultured Alphaproteobacteria bacterium, assembly GCA_963730645.1. Taxonomy (GTDB): domain Bacteria; phylum Pseudomonadota; class Alphaproteobacteria; order Rhizobiales; family Xanthobacteraceae; genus BOG-931. The sequence continues at coordinate 18,007 of CAVSSN010000007.1, forward strand.
GCATCGGTATTCCTTTTCGCCCAAGACCATAGCGCGGCAGCGGCAAGGGCGCTATGTCTCGACCCAGCCCGAAGGTTAACGTCAAACAATGCCTGAACTCCCCGAAGTCGAAACCGTGCGGCGCGGCCTGCAGCCGGTCATGGAGGGTGCGCGGTTCGATGCGGTCGAGGTGCGGCGTGGCGATCTGCGCTGGCCGCTGCCGAAGGATTTTGCCAGGCGCATCACGGGCGAGACCGCGAGCGGCATCGGGCGGCGGGCGAAATATCTGCTGGTCGATCTTTCCTCGGGCGATGTGCTGATCATGCATCTCGGCATGTCGGGATCGTTCTATGTGTTTCATGAGCATCACAAGAGCACGCCGGGTTCGTACTATCACGAGCGTTCGAAGCACGTAGCACATGATCACGTTGTGTTCCGCATGTCGTCGGGCGCGGTCGTGACCTTCAACGATCCGCGCCGCTTCGGCTTCATGAAAATCGTGCCGCGCGACAAGCTCGACGACGAGAAGCTGTTGCGCTCGCTCGGGCCGGAGCCGCTCGGCAACGAATTCGACGCCGCCATGCTGGCGCGTGCCTGCAAGGGCAAGAAGACGAGCCTGAAGGCGGCGCTGCTGGATCAGACGGTGGTGGCGGGTCTCGGCAACATTTATGTGTGCGAGGCTCTCAATCGCGCGCTGCTGTCGCCGAAGCGCAAGGCGTCAACCATTGCGACGCAATCCGGCGCGCCGAACGAGCGCGCGGAGCGCCTCGTCGACGCCATCAAGGCGGTGCTGAAGGACGCCATCGAGGCCGGCGGCTCATCGCTGCGCGATCACAAGCGCACCGACGGCGGGCTGGGCGATTTCCAGCACCATTTCCGCGTCTACGACCGCGAAGGCAAGCCCTGCCCGACACGCGGCTGCGGCGGCACGGTGAAGCGCATCGTGCAGAACGGGCGTTCGACGTTTTTTTGCCCGACGTGTCAGAAGTAGAACACGCGGCACACCCTCCCAGTCGTCATTGCCGGGCTTGACCCGGCAATCCATGCGATAGCACCGCGTGCTCGGCACTGGACCCCCGGGTCAAGCCCGGGGGTGACGATGTTGGTGTGTGGCTGCGACCAGCTACTCCTTCGCCGGGAATGTCTTATCCAGCCACTGCACAATGACGGCGGCGATGTCCTTGTTGTTCTTCTCGTTCATCATGACGTGGCTGTTGCCCTTGATGCCGAGGTCGGCGAGCTTGATATGCGTCGGCTTCACGCCCGCCTGCTGCAGAAACTTCACCGTGCAGTGGTCGTAGGGCGCGTGATAGGACGCCTCCGTGGTCAGCACCATCACCGGCATCTTCTGGATGTTCGGCAATTGCCGCGCCGGCGCCTTCTGCATCCAGCATTTGACGAGGTCGGGCCCGTCGGCCTTGTCCTCCTGCACGAAGGCAAGCTCGGATGCGTCCTTCACCGGCGGTGAATAGGTCAACGGAACGGCAGAGAGGCCAAACGGCCGCTCCATTTCGCCCTGCTTGAACCAGTCCGGCGCGCCGGTGAACTCGACGTTGTAGAACGGCGGTCCACTGGGCTCGACGCCGACGATCGCCTTCACCAGATCGGGCCGCGCGTCGGCGACCGGCCAGGAAAAGGCGCCGGCCTGCGAGTGCACCATCAGGATTGCGGGACCGATCTTGTCGAACAAAGCGACCAGCGAATCGCGGTTGAGGAATTGCTGCTTGGTGAAGCTTGCGATCTCGGGCACGTAGCCGGAAACCATCTCCACCGAGACCGGGTCGTCGGGCGCGCCGCTGCCCGGCCATTGCGTATGCAGATGCGCCTGCGGCCACAGCTTGTATTTTTCCTGCGACAGGTAACGCTTCTGCCCGCCTTCCATGTCGGCGACCTTGGACGGCCCGTAGACTTCCGTCTGATAGCCCGATCGCCCGCGCCCGGGCTGATCGACGACGTACACGGCGTAGCCCCGCCGCACAAAATACTGCGCCCAGCCCTCGCGGCCGTCGGGCGTGCCCAGATAGGTCGTCCCGGTGCGCGTGCCGCCGTGCACCATCACGATCGGATAGGGATGGGCCTGCTTCTCCGGAATGAAAAAGTCGACGTACATCTGGCCGACCACGTGGGTGTGGCCGTTGATGTCGGCTGGCTTGCCGCCGACGTAGAAGAAGCCCTGGGTCTTGAGCACCATCGGCGGATCGTCGGCGGCCTTGGCGGTGCCGGCGCCGAATAGCGCCAGGACGGCGTTGAGAACGCCCGCAATCATGATGGCGAGTGCCGTTTTATGTGCGGCTGTCGGCATAGGTTTTCTCCTCCGTCTTGAATGTCGCATCGGCGTTCCGGGCGTATTGTCATTGCGTCGCGAGCCCGGCGGCTTTGACGAGCGCCGCATTGGTCGCGATCTCGTTCTTCACATAGGCGTCGAACTCCGCGGGTTTCATCATCATCGGCACGGCGCCGAGCTTGGCGAGCTTGTCCTTCGTTTCCGGCAGTTGCAGAACCGTTGGCGGTCTCCTGATAGAGCTTGTCGACGATCTCGCGTGGCGTTTTGGACGGCACGAACATCGCAACCCAGAAATTGTAGTCGGAATTGGGAAAGCCTGCCTCGGTGGTCGTCGGAACATCGGGCAGCGCGGCCACGCGAGTCGCGTTGCTGACCGCAAGCGCGCGCACCTGGCCCGCCTGGATGAACGGAAGCGCGATCAGGAGCGGCGCAAAGTAGAAATCGACGCGGCCGGTGATCACCTCCCGCAGCGCTTCCGGGCCGCCCTTGAACGGGATGTGAACGGCCGTGACCCCGGCGCTGAGCAAAAAGCGCTGGGCATTGAGATGCGTCGCGCTGCCGGCGCCGGCGGACGCGTAGGTCATCGCGCCCGGCTTCGCGCGCGCGGCGGCGACGAGTTCCTGGACGGTCTTGATGTTCTTTTCCGGTGCGATCACGAGCACGTTGGGAAGAGTTGGCGAGCGGCGTGATCGCCGAGAGATCGCGCGCCGTGTCGTAGGGCAGGTTGGCATAGACCCACGGCGAGACGGTGTGGCTCGAAGCCGTGAGCAGGATGGTGTAGCCGTCCGGGTCCGCCTTCGCGACGGCATTTGTGCCGATGGTGCCGCCGGCGCCCGGGCCGGGTCTCGATGATGATGGGCTGGCCGAGCTGGACTGACAATTGTTGCGCAACGGTGCGCGAGACGATGTCGATGGCGCCGCCGGCGGTATAGGGCACAATCGCCCTTGATCGGCTTTGCGGGCCAGGATTGCGCCCATGCGTTGGCCGGACCGATCAGCATCAGCACAACCGAAATCAGCCAACGTCGCCGCATCATCGCCCTCCCCGTATACTCATTGGCACAAGCGTGACGGTGTTATGCCGCCGCCTTCTTTGTCGTTACGGAAGATGATACGAAATCCGAAAGATCGGTTCCATCGCCAATCCGGGGACGTTCGATGAGCTACGAAAACATCCTGGTCGAAACGCGCGGCAGGGTCGGCCTCATCCGGCTCAACCGCCCGCAGGCGCTCAATGCGCTCAACAGCGCGCTGATCGGCGAATTGAGCGGCGCGATCGATGCGTTCGAGGCGGACGCCAACATCGGCTGCATGGTCATCACCGGCTCGGACAAGGCGTTCGCGGCCGGCGCCGACATCAAGGAGATGGCGGACAAGACGTTCATCGATGTTTTCCTCGGCAACTTCATCGCCGGGTGGGATCGCGTCGCGCATGCGCGCAAGCCGGTCGATCGCCGCGGTCGCGGGCTTCGCGCTCGGCGGCGGCTGCGAGCTTGCGTTGCAATGCGATCTCATCATCGCGGCGGACAATGCGAAGTTCGGCCAGCCGGAAATCAAGCTCGGCGTCATTCCCGGCATCGGCGGCACGCAGCGCCTGACGCGCGCCGTCGGCAAGGCCAAGGCGATGGACCTCATCCTCACCGGCCGCATGATGGATGCGCAGGAGGCCGAGCGCTGCGGGCCTCGTCGCGCGCGTCGTGCCGCTTGCGAGCCTGCTCGACGAAACGATGAAAATCGCCGAGACAATTGCCGGCATGTCGCTGCCGTCGGTGCTGGCCGCGAAGGAAGCGGTCAACCAGGCATTCGAGATGTCGCTTGCCGCAGGCGTGAACTTCGAGCGGCGCGTGTTCCATTCGCTGTTCGCGACCGCCGATCAGAAGGAAGGCATGGCGGCGTTTGTCGCAAAGCGGCCGGCGAAGTTCGAGAACAAATAAAATACGATCTCGGCGATCCAGACCTATTTGCTGGAGCCGGAGCGCAACCGCTCGCCGTACATTTCGGGAAACGCGCGTGACGAGAATTCCGCCGCCGAGGCTGGACTTCCGGTCAGTAATTCGTCCACGATGTCGGATCGAGGGTCATGGACCCAGGGCCTGCGGGCAAGCTCGCGGTCGTTGAGCCAAAAGCGGCTCCAGCCCTCCGTCGTTTCAAGAATTTCGCGCGCAAAGTCCTGGCCGTATTCCAGGCCGCCTTCCACCACGACATCGATATAGGACTGCAGCAACGGAAACATCGCATCCGGCTCGGGCAACCCTTGGCCCGGAATGCCGATTCCGTTGTGGTCGACGGACAGCACCGGAACATACGTCCAGATGTGACCTGTCTCGGGCAGACGCTGCCAACCGACCGCTTCGATCTCGGTTATCGGCACTTCGATCCGCACATAGCCTTTCTCCCGCACATCGAAGTTCGACATGTCTGCGCCTTCGACCGGATAGAGCACGCCATTGATCGTGTGGCCGGTCTGGCCGGCGTCAAGTCTTGCGCAGACCAAGCGCCGTAAAGCCCGACACCGAACGGTCGTTCCAGGTCCGGACATAGCCGAACGTCGCCAAGACTCGCATCGGAATGGCGGAAATCGGTGTCGTGACCGAGGAATTGCGCGACGCCGAGTTGATCAGCGAGCCATAACCAAAAATGAAATTCGTCGGGATATTCGGAAGCTTGTGGCCTTGCCAATCCGTGGCGGCGGCGCTCTGCGGAATTGCGATCCAGGCGACCAGGCCAGACAAAATTGCGCTGGCCACCAGGAATTCTTGAAAAGCCTTTCACAAAGGGTCTCCCAGCTCGGCCTCCGTTGCCGTTCGCGCGCGGAACGATCATCAATACTGTCCCTTCGGTTCCAGGCCAAGCATGGACTGCCCGAACATGCTGCCGGTCGCATCCCAGTTGAGGCTGATGTGCGACGACGCCGCGTGCGCGTCGCGCCAGAAGCGCTGAATCGGATGGTCGAGGAAAAGCCCTTGTCCGCCGGCGGCGAGAAACAGCGCATCGATCGCCTGGATCAGCAGCCGCACGCAGAACGCCTGATCGCGGCGATTGCGCAGCCGCACGTCGATGCTGATGGCTTCGCCGCGCGCGGCCATGTCGAAAGCCTCGGCGAGATCGCGAAACATCATCAGCTTCGCGGCGTCGATGCAGGCGGCCGCCTCGGCGACGCGCAACTGCACGGTGGTGAGTTCGGCCATCCGGCGGTTGCCGCCGGTCACCGCGCCGCGCGTCGTGCGCACTTTCGCCATGTCGAGAAAAGCCGCGAGCGCGCCCTTCTGCCATGCCGAGCACCGGCGACACGATGGTGATCGGCAGCACGGCGAGGAACGACTGCCGATAGAGCGGATTTTTGTGCGCGCGCATCCCGGGCGCGGTGGCATTGGCCAATTCGGCGAAGGCAAGCGCGCGATGGGTGGGAACGAAAGCGTTGTCGGCGACGATGGTCTTGCTGCCGGTGCCGGCGAGACCCATGGTGCGCCAGTTGTCGTCGATGCTGATGTCCGCGGTGCGCAGCAGGAAGAATCCGGGCTGCGGCGGGCCGCCGGCTTGCGGGATCATGCCGCCGAGCAATTGCCACTGCGCATTGTCGCAGCCGCTGCAGAAGCTGCCCGACCCGGACACGCGATAGCCGCCGTCAACCGCCACCGCCTGCGCGACCGGCGCGTAGCTGCCGGCCGCCAGCGCTTCGCGATCGCGCCAGACCTCGTCCTGCGCCTCTTTCGAAAAGCATGCGATCAGCCACTGGTGCGATGCAAGCAAGCCGTAAACCCAGCCGGTCGAGCCGCAGCCGCTCGCCAGTATCGTCTCGATCTGCGCGAACACCTCGAAGCCGTACTCGAATCCGCCGTAGGCCTGCGGCTGCATGATGCGGAGCAAATCCGCCCGCCGCATGCGCGCGACCATGTCTTCGCTGACGCGGCGCTCGGCTTCGGTCTGCTGCGCCCGCTCGCGCGCAACGTCTGCGATCTCGCGTGCTCGCGCCAGCAGTTCGGAAATCTGGGGCTTGGCGAGCGACGACATGGCGACTTCAGCTATCGCCGCACGCAGATCACGCGCAGCACCGAGCGATCGACACCGTTGCCGTTGGCGGCGGGTGCGATCTTGCGCGCTTGCAGGAACGTGCGGATGGCCGCGGCCGGAACCAGCACCGCCTGCGGGCTCGCCGCGCCGTTGCTGGCGATGACCGGCGATTTCAGTTCGACCATGCCGAGAAGCCTGCCCTGCGCATCGACCGCCGCCGCGCCGGAAAATCCGAGTGGTGGCGAGGGCTCGACGCTTGGCCCATTGAGCTTGGCCGCGGCCGTCGAAACTTTGCCGTCGCCGGCCTGCCCCTGCGGATCGGCGATCCCGACAAGCTTCAGATCGGTTGCCGCGCCGGCATCGCCCGCGAGCGCAACGGGCGCGAGATTGCGCGCGCCATAGATGCGCAGCAGCGCGAGATCGCTCGCGCTGTCCTCGGCGATGCGGTCGGCATGGCCATAGCCCGGCACGACGAGCGACTGGCACTCGCCGGTCAATTGACGGTCGGCAATGAGGTCGCCGGCGGCGCTCACCACGATGGCGGTGCCGTATTCGACCCGCCGCCGCTGGCCCGGCAGCGGCCCGGCGTTCGGGCCGGGGAAACCCTGGAACGCGTTCGCCATCGCCACCGCGACCGGGTTCATGGTGCCTTCGGTCGCCTGGTCGTACAGGACGGTGATGCCGCGGATTTCGCTGCCCTTGGCCTGGGCGCGGACCTGGAATTTCTTCAGCACCTGCATGCCGGAGATGACGAACGAATCCGGCTTGAGCGCGCTGGATTCGACCCGGCGCTGCGCCGGCGCTTTCTTCATCTGCTCGAACAAGGCGGGCAGCGACCCTTCGCGAATCCGGAATGTCTCGATCTGGATCTGGCCCTGCGCCGAGGCCCAGCGGCTGCCGTTCTGCACCGTGCTGGCCTTGGGCGCGAGCTTGGTCGGCAGGCCGAGGCGGGCACCGGTGGCAAAATCGTCCGTCAGCCGCCAGCCGACGGCCTCCTGGTGGGGCTTGGCGGCGGCGGCAAGCGACGTGCGCTGCTCCGGTGTCAGGATGCCGGTCTCCTTTTCCTTGCGCCGCTTCTGGAACGCCTTGACCGCCGCGATCGACAGGTCGTTGAAATCGCCATCGACCGTGCCCTCGTAGTCGCCGATCCAGGCGAGGTCGGACTGGATGCCGAGCCGGTCCGATTCCGGCATGGCCGCGTAGGCCTCCGAAGCCGCGGGCGTCTTCGCTGGCTTCTTCTCCGCGGCGGCGGGCTTTTTGCGCGCCACGGCCGCGGTGTGCTCGACCGCGGGGGCAGGATCGGCCGCGGGCGACGCGGGCGCCGTCGCGTTGTGGGCGGCTACTGTGGCGGGCTTAGGCTTGGCGGCAGCCTTGGGCTTTTTCGTTGGCGCCGCGGGCTTGGCCGCCGTCGCGGCGACGGGCTTAGGGAAATTGGATTCCTGCGCCGACGCCGGCAGTCCTGCAATCAGGACGCCGATAGCGATACCGACCAACCGCATACCCATACGCCGCATCCGCCAAGGCCGGATTTACCCTAGCCGAACAGCGCGGAGAGGCAAATATGCTGCCGCCGCAGCCGTCGCGGGATGCCGCGCTCCGGCGTATGGTGGCCGCATGCTGACCGAGGACGAACTTGAACGCTATGCCCGCCATATCGTGCTGCGCGAGGTCGGCGGGCCCGGGCAGGCGGCGCTCAAGCGCGCGCGTGTGCTCGTCATCGGGGCGGGCGGGCTCGGGGCGCCGGTGCTGCTCTATCTCGCCGCGGCCGGCGTCGGCACGCTGGGGGTGATCGACGACGACACGGTGTCGCTGTCGAACCTGCAGCGGCAGGTGATCCATGCCACCCCCGAGGTCGGCGCGCCCAAGGTCGAGAGCGCGGCCGCGGCGATCCGTCGGCTCAATCCAAATGTTGCGGTCGAAGCGCATGCGGCGCGGCTGACGGCGCAAAACGCGCTCGATCTGATCGGCCGCTACGACATCGTCGCCGACGGCTCGGACAATTTCGCCACGCGCTATCTGGTGTCCGACGCCTGCTATTTCGCCCGCAAGCCGCTGGTGTCGGCGGCGCTCGGCACCTTCGACGCCACGCTGACCACGATCCGTGCCCATGAGCGCGGGCCGGACGGCAAGCCGAACCCGACCTACCGCTGCCTGTTTCCCGAGCCGCCGCCGCCCGGCACGGTCCCGGCGTGCGCGGAAGCCGGCATCCTCGGCGCGCTCGCGGGCGTGGTCGGCTCGATGATGGCGCTCGAAGTGATCCGCGAGATCGTCGGCTTCGGCGAAAGCCTGGTGCGGCGCCTGCTCATGATCGACGCGCGCGCCATGCGCTTCGAGACCTTGCGCTACGAATGGGACCCGGAAAACCCGCTATCCGGCGAGCAGCCGACGATCCGCGATCTGTCGGTGCACGCCTGACGCGCGTTACTTCGTCCACACCGCGATCAGGGTCGAGCCCTTCATCACCGACCACTTGTTCTCGCCGGCCGACACCAGCGTGAAGCAATTCGCCTTGGCGTTTTTCCAGGTGGTGCAGAAGCCGTCCTTCGACAGCGCCCAGGTGCCTTCGCCCTTGGCGCCGCCGCGGGCCATCGGCTCGCGCGTCACCTTGCCGTCCGCCGTAAAGGTCATCTTGTATTTGACGTTCGACGGCGTCGAGGCGGTGAACGCCTGGCCGGTGAAGAACGCCGCCTGGATGTCGGGGGGCGCGAGCTTGCTGATCGGCGCCGCGAGCGCCGACCCGGCGACAAGGGCGAGCAGTACGAAGCCTGCAATGACGCGCATTGCGAATCTCCGCGCAAATGATTCGCAATCATACGCAAAGTCGTCGCACGCGGACAGACGGCAGTCGGTCGCAGCAATCCCCAGAACGCGACTGGTGTTACTTGCCGATCATCACGTCGGACGCCTGAGCGGAGTGCCCTCAGCGCCGCGCAGTGGCTGACCGGATCGACGTCTTGCGCGGCTTCTGCGCGCGGCGTGCACGATCGCGCAATGAGGTTTCGAGCGCGTGCAGTTGCGGCTTGGCCGCTTCCATCGCCTGCGTCTCGATCGAGCGATATTTTTCGATCAACTCCTGCCCGAAAGCGGTGAGCGCCGCGCCGCCGCCTTGTGCGCCGCCCGGCTGGGTCGTGACGACAGGCTCGCGGAAGCAGCGGTTCATATCGTCGACCAGGAGCCAGGCGCGCCGATAGGACATGTCGAGCGAGCGGCCGGCTTGCGAGATCGAGCCGGTCTTGCCGATGGCCTCAAGCAGCCGGATCTTGCCGGGGCCGAGCGCCCGGTCCGATCCGAAATCGACACGCACCGTCAGCCGGATTCCGCCCATCGGACACCTCGCGCCGGGAAAGCGACCGGCAGGCTAGCATCAACGGTGAGACGTTTGGACCGATTTTCAGCCCGGTGTTGATTACGGCGTCGCGACGGTCTCGACCTGCATGGCCGCGAGCCCCGACAGCAGGCACGCAAGGCTCGCGGTGCGCAGCGGCACATAGCGCTTGCCCATCTGGCGGCAAATCCGCTTGAGCGATGCGACCGCATCGTGGCTGACGCAGTCGACCGGAAACACCGCCAGATCGGCGCGGCTGATGAGGCCGGGAAGCAGCGCCGCGCTGTGCTCAAGGCCGCCGTCGTGATGCAGGAAGCGGCCATTGGTGCGCTCCACCAGGTTCCTGAGTTGCGGCGTCTGGTTGGCGCGGCCGCCGACGTAAAGCACCGTCAAGCCGCCAAGGTCGAGCGCGCCCGCCGGATGGGCGGCAATCGCGTCATCCTCGCTCCGCAGCATTGTCCCGATCTGGCTTTCGAGCGATGCCAGTTCCGTGCGAAACGCCTCGCAGGTCCGTTCGCTGTCCCGGCTGGCGCGCTTGTGCTCGTCGCATTCGGCAGCCGCGGCGGCGAGCCGGCGCTCCAGCCGTTCGCGGCGGATCAATTCCTGGGCCAGACGCCGCTCGCGCTCGGCAAGCGCCGACACGAGCGCGCCAACGTCATCGGCGGTCCCGGCCGCCGCAACATCATCGCCTGCCTTTCGCGCCAGCGCATCGGTGAGCCGCCTGATGGTCTCGTCGCGTGACGTGAAACCGTCGCGCAATTGCTTCTGCTGGCGTTCCAGCGTGGCGGCGAGCGCGGCGTTGTCCTCTTCCAACGTCCGCAGGCGGCGAATGTCCGCACGGTTCGCCGCACCGACAAGGTGCGAGAGCATGTGCACCTCGCCGAACGCCTGTTTCACCATGGCGTCCGTCGTCACCGGATGCGTCAGCAGCGCCCAATACGCGCCCGGAATGTCGCCGCGGCGCATGGCGTCCTCCCACAGCGCGCAGATCGCCGCGGTGTCTTTTGCTCTGGCGAATTGGCGCAGCGCCATTTCGTGACGCCGGTCGAGTGTCTTTTGCAGGATTTTCGCGCCGGCCTGCGGCCGGCTGGCGAGCATCACACCCAGCATATGCAGATCATGGTCGTCAGCCGTATCCGCACCCTTGACGTTGAGCCGAACCAGTAGCCGCCGCAACTCGCCGGACGTCAGGCACGTGCCGATGATCGAGCAATGCAGACTGTTGTGGAGGTCCCAAATTCGTGTCCGCTGCTTCGGCGAAGCCGGAGCGTGGGTTACGGCCCGCACCTCGATATTTGCGCGCGGCCGCAGCGCCGCGATGTCCGCGGCCAAGGATCGGACTGCCGGCCCCATGGCCAGCGGCACTATCGAATGTAACTCCGCACGTGACGACATAAACCTACGCTATATTCCATCGTATATAGCGAGTGTGGCACAGGACCGGGGCAATGAAAAGGGCTTGTCGTGCAAGGCTTCGCGGTGGTGACTTTTCCAATAAAATCGACGATAAGCAGCGCCCGACAACCCGTCATAACCGGATTGAGCCCCGTGAATTCGTATCGTCAAGCTGCGCTGCTGCGCGCCAGCGTCGGCAAGGTGATGAAATGAGCCGGCATCCGTTTGGCGCGGCCACTTTGCTTGCCTATAAAACCGCAATTGGCTATGCGCTCAGTATGGTCGCCGCTACGGCGACGGTGATTATCTTTCAAAGTTTCTTCGAGCTGAGTTGGTTCATCGCAATTCCCGCGGCGGTCCTCGCCTACCTGACGATGCCCGTGCTGTGGGCCAGATATATCAATTCGCTCGAACAGAAGAAGCCGCGCTGACGGGTAACGCGGGCGATTGTAATCCAATGGGAAATAGTGGACGCTGATACAGCTGAGCTTTCTGCGTCAACCAGGCTTACGTCCACCTCAATCATCATGCGGGACTCCCATGCACGCGCACAACATCGACGATTGGTTTGTGACCAAGGCGAAACTGATCCGCGGTGGGCGGCTCAACGCCTACGAACGGCTCGACCCGGCAAAGACAGCGCTGGTGGTCGTCGATATGCAGAATTATTTCGTGCAGGACGGCATGCCATCCGCCGCGCCGATCGCGAAGGCCATCGCGGCCAACATCAATCGGCTGGCGCGGGCGACGCGGGCTGCGGGCGGCCTCGTCATATGGATCCAGACCGCGGCGCTGAAAGATGAGCCCGAGGACTGGGCCAATCGCAAGGAGGCCACAAGCGTCGACGGGTGGCGCCGCCGCCAGACGCTGTTGGCGAAGGATGGCGCCGGCTATCCGATCTATGAAACCTGCGAGGTGCTCCCTGAGGACAAGATCGCGGTCAAAGTCCGCTACTCGGCCTTTATTCCGTATCCGTCCGAACTCGACACGATCCTCAAGCAGCATGGCATCGACACGCTGCTGATCACCGGCACCGCCACCAGTACGTGTTGTGAATCGACGGCGCGCGATGCGGCGATGTGGGGCTATCGCACCATCATGGTCTCGGATGGCAACGCCGACCAGACCGACACTCTGCACAATCACACGCTCGGCAAATTCCTGGTCACCTTCGGCGATGTGCAGTCGACCGACGACCTGATTGCGAAGCTGCAGAGCCAGCGCCCGGCCGCGACCGCAGCCGAGTAGGAGCCCGCAACCCGTAGGGCTACGGCTCGACGCCACACCGGCGCGTCAGTAATTGTCGAGCCGCCAGGCGTTCGGGTGGCGCACCTTGACGTTGGCGGCTTCCGCGACCGAGCGCGCGCCGACGTGAAGGAGCTCGGTCTTGATCTCGTCGAGGAACAGATCGGCCACGTGCGGCGCGCCGGCGGGACCGAGCGCGCCGAGCCCGTAGGCGAAGCAGCGTCCGGTGAAGCAGAATTTCGCGCCGAGCGCGAGCGCGCGCACCACGTCGAGGCCGCCGCGAATGCCGGAGTCGATCACCACGGTCGCGCGCGATCCGACCGCCGAAACGATCGCCGGCAACATGTCGATTGAGGCCGGCGCGCCATCGAAATGCCGGCCGCCGTGGTTCGACACCCAGATGCCGTCGGCGCCCATCGCCACCGCGCGCTCGGCGTCTTCCGGATGCAAAATGCCCTTGACCACGAACGGCCGTTTCCAGCGATCGCGCAACCGCTTGAGTTCCTCCCAGGAGTGGCTGCCGCCGGAGCGCAGCTGCATCACTTCGGCGGTCGCGTTCTGGCTCGCTTTCGCGGCGTAGGGCACGAGGTTCGCCGTGATCGGCATGCCGTTGCGCAGGAGCTGCATGGTCCAGGCCGGCGAGGTCAGCACCTGCCAGGTGGTCCACGGATTGATCGGGAACGGCACCCGGCAGCCATTGCGGATGTCGCGCGGGCGCTTCGACTTGCCGGCCGAGTCGACGGTCGGCACCAGCACGTGCGCGCCGGCCTCGTCGGCGCGGCGCACGAGGTCAAACGTGATGGCGTGGTCGTTGTCGGGAAAGCGGTAGAGCTGGAACCAGAACACGTCCGGCGCGATCGCGGCGATCTCCTCGATCGAGGCATTGCCGGGCGTCGCCAGCACGTAGGGGATGCGCTGGCGCTGCGCCTCGGCGGCGAACAGCTTTTCCGCGCCCGGCCACATCAGGCCGGCCGAGCCCATCGGGGCGACGCCGATCGGGGCTGCATATTTGCTTTCCGAACAATCTCGGTGTCGGTCGTCACCTTGCCGTCGATGCAGTAGTGCGGCAGCAGTTCGATCGACTGGAACGCCGACGTGTTGCGCGCGATGCAATATTCCTCCGTGGCGCCGCCATCGACGAAATCAAAGCCGAAGCGCGGCACCCGCGCCCGCGCGCGCCGGCGCAGGTCATCGACGGTCGGATAGCGCTGGCGATAGCGCGCCGCTCCGTTTTCGGCCTTTTCAGCCGGACCTCGATCGACCATTGATGTCTCCTAACCTTGTCGTCATGCCCGCGCTTGTCGCGGGCATCCACGTCTTAAAGACGCTACAGCATGGAAGACGTGGATGGCCGGGACAAGCCCGGCCATGACGACGTGGATACGCGCTATCCCTCGCCCGGCGGATTTGACACACTGCGGCTCGGCTCGTGATCCGAGGAGACCCCGCCATGGCAGCCCGCATCCGCCACATCGCGCTTTGCGTCAAGGACATCAAGGCCACCGCTGATTTCTACGAGAAGGCGTTCGGGCTCAAGCGCACGCCGATCCGCGAAGGCAAGACCGCGTGGAACTGCTACATGAGCGACGGCGAGGTCAATCTCGCGCTGCTGCAGTACAAGAGCGAGGTCGACGCCGGCGTGCCCAAGGGCTACGTCGGCATCCACCATTTCGGCTTCCAGTGCGACGACCTGCCGGCGCAGCAGAAGAAGGTCGAAGCGGCCGGCGCCGAGTTCTTCTACGATCTCGGCGAGCCCGAGGACGAAGGCTTCGAGCGCAAGTTCAAGGACCCCAACGGCATCGTCTTCGACCTCAACTGGAAAGGCTGGCAACTCACGCGCGGCAAGATCAAGAACGCCGCCGGCGGCTTGCGGCCCGCCGAAGCCCGCGGCAGCGCGAAGAAAGCCCGCGGCAGCGCGCAAGAAGGTGGCGGCGGTGCGAAAGACGGTCAGCAAGCGCAGCAAGCGTGGCCCGGTTGGCGCGCGGCGCGGGCGGGGCGCGTAGCGACCGTAGCCCGGGCTACGGCCTAGATTCCTCACAGCATCGACGGCAGCACCCGGTCCGGCGGCTTGTGGCCGTCCATGAAGGTCTTGATGTTGATGATGACCTTCTCGCCCATGTCGATGCGGCCTTCGATGGTGGCCGAGCCGAGATGCGGCAGCAGCACCACCTTGCCGGCGCGCGCGAGCTTGAGCAGCCGCGGGTTCACCGCCGGCTCGTGCTCGAACACGTCGAGCCCCGCGCCCGCGATGTCGCCGGCCTCGATCAGGCGCGCGAGCACGTTCTCGTCGATGACCTCGCCGCGCGCGGTGTTGACCACGTAGGCGTCGGGGCGGATGAGCTTGAGCCGGCGCGCCGAGAGCAGGTGATAGGTCGCGGGCGTGTGCGGGCAGTTGATCGAGATGATGTCCATGCGGACCAGCATCTGGTCGAGGCTCTCCCAGTAATTGGCGTCGAGCGTTTCCTCGATCTTCGCCGCGACGCGGCGGCGGTTGTGATAGTGGATCTGCAGCCCGAACGCGCGCGCGCGGCGCGCCACCGCCTGCCCGATGCGGCCCATGCCGATGATGCCGAGCCGCTTGCCCCAGATGCGGTGGCCGAGCATCCAGGTCGGGCTCCAGCCGGTCCATTCCTTGTCGCCGGTGAGCACCTGCGCGCCTTCGGACAATCGCCGCGGCACCGCGAGAATGAGCGCCATGGTCATGTCGGCCGTGTCCTCGGTGAGGACGCCGGGCGTGTTGGTCACGGTGATGCCGCGCTGCACGGCGGTGGTGACATCGATGTGGTCGACGCCGTTGCCGAAATTGGCGATGAGCTTGAGCCGTTGGCCGGACTGGTTCAGCACCGCGGCGTCGATCTCGTCGGTCACGGTCGGCACCAGCACGTCGGCGGTCTTGGCGGCGTCGACCAGCTCGGCATGGCTCATCGGCTTGTCGTCGACGTTGAGGCGCGTATCGAACAGCTCGCGCATGCGCGTCTCGACGCCGTCCGGCAACTTCCGGGTCACCACCACCAGTGGTCTTTTGCGAGTTGCCATATGCGCATCCGGGGCGGAGCCGGGCCACGTCCGCCGTTCAGGCCTCGTTAACCGCCCTCGCCGACACTGTGAACGGGAGACGGTAGATCAATTCCTCTCTACCAGAAGGCCGGGCTTCTCACAAAGCGCCGGGGGCTTTGGCGTTTTGCGCACTGATTGCAACTTCGGGCGATTCACGATGGCGTTGCAGCGTGACGGAATGATGATGAGGTGGCCGGGCGCCGCGGCAGCGGCCCTCTCCCTGATGCTGGCGGCGGGGGTCAGCGCACAAGCCGGTAACGACAACATCACCAGCGGCCTTCCGGTTCCGCGCTTCGTCAGCCTCAAGGCCGATCGCATCAACGTGCGCGGCGGCCCCGACAAGGACCACGACGTCGCCTGGGTCTATACGCGGTCCGGGCTGCCGGTCGAGATCACCGCCGAATTCGAGAACTGGCGCCGTATCCGCGACTCCGACGGTTCCGAAGGCTGGGTCTACCACTCGATGCTGTCCGGCAAACGCACCGCGGTCGTCTACCTCAAGGTCAAGACCGACCTTGCGCCGCTTCATCCCAAGGACGACGCGAAAAGCGGGGTGGTGGCGGAATTGCAGTCCGGAGTGGTCGCCACGGTCAAGCGCTGCACCGGAACCTGGTGCCGGATCAGCGGCGACGGATTTGATGGCTGGATCGAGCAGACCCACCTGTGGGGCGTTTATCCGAACGAAAAGATCGAATAATCTTCGATAACGCGCCAGTCTTAACCCCGCAGCGAGTAGACGGCGATGCCTGCTCGGCTCGCATTTCTTTATATTCTCCAGCTCATTTTCGTCGGGGACGCATTTTCTCAATCGGCATTGCAGCACGATGCTCCCGTCACCGATTGCGATACCTATGCGGCATCCGATGCGGATCCGCAGCACAAGGCTGAAGGGGTCGACAGCGACACGTTAAATCCCGCATTGGCGATCCCGGCATGTGAAGCTGCGGTGCGGCAATATCCCGACAGCGGCCGGCTCATGTTCCAGCTTGGCCGCGCCTATGTCAGAGCCAAGAATTTCGAGGCGGCGGTGGCTCAATATCGCAATGCAGCCGAGCACGGTCACGCGTTAGCGCAAAACAATCTCGGCGGAATGTACGCCAATGGCAGAGGCGTTCCTCATGACGATGTGCAAGCCGCCGCTGTGGGTCCGCAAGGCGGCCGAACAAGGCTACTCGCCGGCACAATCCAATCTTGGCTTCATGTACGCGGACGGTCAGGGCGTTGCGCGGGACGATGCGCAAGCCGCCGTGTGGTTGCGCAAAGCTGCCGATCAGGGTTTGCCCAGGGCGCAATACAAACTCGGCGTCATGTACGAGAAGGGGCAAGGCGTTGGGCAAGACAATGCTCAGGCCCTTGCGTGGTACCGCAAGGCTGCCGAGCAGGGCTTCGAAGAAGCGAAATCCAGGTTGAATGAACTCAAATGACAGCCGGCAGGCTGATCGAGTCTCAGCCGCCTTTGCGCCGCAGCCGCACCACCACGTCGATGCGGGCGATCTCGTAGCCGTCCGGCGCCGTCGGCATTTTGCCGACGATCGACGTCGGTGCCGGGGATATCCATCAGGTCGTTGTCGCCTTCGATGAAGAAGTGATGGTGCTCGGAATTGTTGGTGTCGAAATAGGCCTTCGAGCCGTCGACCGCGACCTGGCGCAGCAGGCCGACCTCGGTGAACTGATGCAGCGTATTGTAGACGGTGGCGAGCGACACCGGCACCTTGGCGTGGGTGGCTTCCTCGTACAGCATTTCCGCCGTCACGTGCCGGTCGCCTTTTCCGAACAGGATCCAGCCGAGCGCCATGCGTTGGCGGGTTGGCCGCAGGCCGACTTCGCGCAGCTTGGCCTTGACGTCATGCCAAGGGCAGCCCGTGAGGTCGGGGCGAGTCGCCGGCGAGGCGCTGTTCCATGGCGGTTGGGGCGAGGCCGAAAACGGCATTGGTACGCGGCTGTGTCATCGAAGCACCGGCCGGCCCCGAGCGGGGGCCATACGAGATTGTTGCAAGTGAAATCATTATACGCCCCTCCAACAGCCGTTGCAACTCCCTTGCAACAAGGGCCGCACCCGGCGTTGCCCACCGCCGCCCCGGCCGCCGGGGGGTGTCGCTTTGCCCCCCTGCGCCCATATGTTAGGGAATCGCCACTCACGCGCTTGATCCGCGCGCAGCAGGACGGATGGGCAGGACTGATGGCTACGGAAGACCGGCGCTCCAATTTCGACTACGACGACTTGCTCGCCTGCGGGCGCGGCGAACTTTTTGCCGAGGGCCCGCAGCTTCCACTGCCGCCCATGCTGATGTTCGACCGCATCTCCGAGATCGCGGAAGTCGGCGGCGAATACGGCAAAGGACTGGTGCGGGCGGTGCTCGACCTCAAGCCCGATCTCTGGTTCTTCCCCTGCCACTTCAAGGGCGACCCGGTGATGCCGGGCTGTCTCGGCATCGATGCGCTGTGGCAACTGCTCGGATTTTTTCTCGGCTGGGTCGGCGCACCCGGACGGGGACGCGCGCTCGGCATGGGCGAACTCAAATTCAGCGGACAGGTGCTGCCGACGATGAAGAACATCGTCTACGGCATCGACATCAAGCGCGTGATGCGCTCGAAGCTGGTGCTCGGCATCGCCGACGGCTGGCTGTCGGCGGACGGCTCGGTGATCTACCGCGCGCTCGATCTCAAGGTCGGCCTGTTCCGCGACGCGGAGCCGCAGGCGAGCGGCGCCTGAGCGGCGCGGCAGATGATGCGGACGAGGCGAACATGAGACGGGTCGTCGTCACCGGGATGGGCATCGTCTCGTCCATCGGCAACAACACGCAGGAAGTTCTGGCGTCGCTGCGCGAAGCCAAATCAGGCATCGTGCGCGCCGACAAATACGCCGAGCTCGGCTTCCGCTGCCAGGTGCACGGCGCGCCGACGCTCGATCCAAGCGAGGCGGTTGACCGCCGCGCCATGCGCTTCCTCGGCGGCGGCGCGGCGTGGAATCACGTCGCCATGGAGCAGGCGATCCGCGACGCCGGGCTCGAAGCGGGCGAAATTTCAAACGAGCGCACCGGCATCATCATGGGCTCGGGCGGACCGTCGACCCGCACGGTCGTCGAGAGCGCCGATATCGCGCGCACCAAAGGGCCCAAGCGCGTCGGGCCGTTCGCGGTGCCAAAGGCGATGTCGTCGACCGCTTCGGCGACGCTCGCGACATGGTTCAAGATCAAGGGCGTGAATTATTCGATCTCGTCGGCGTGCGCGACGTCGAACCATTGCATCGGCAATGCGTCGGAGATCATCCAGCTCGGCAAGCAGGACATTATTTTCGCCGGCGGCTGCGAGGAGCTCGACTGGACGCTGTCGGTCTTGTTCGACGCCATGGGCGCGATGTCGTCGCATTTCAACCAGACGCCCGACAAGGCTTCGCGCGCCTATGACGCCGACCGCGACGGCTTTGTCATCGCGGGCGGCGCCGGCGTGCTGGTGCTCGAAGAGATGGAGCATGCCAAGGCGCGCGGCGCGAAGATCTACGCCGAAGTTGCGGGCTACGGCGCGACATCGGACGGCGACGACATGGTCGCGCCGTCGGGCGAAGGCGCGATGCGCTGCATGAAGATGGCGCTCTCGACCGTCAAGGCGCCGGTCGACTACATCAATCCGCACGCCACCTCGACGCCGATCGGCGACCTCAAGGAGATCGAGGCGATCCGCGAAGTCTTCAACGGCAAATCGCCGCCGATCTCGGCGACGAAATCGCTCACCGGCCATTCGCTCGGCGCCGCCGGCGCGCAGGAGGCGGTCTACTCGCTCCTCATGATGAACAACGGCTTCATCTGCGAGAGCGCCAACATCGAGAACTCTCGATCCGGCGTTCGCCGATATGCCGATCGTGCGCAAGCGCCAGGACAACGTGACGCTCGGCTGCGTGCTGTCGAACTCGTTCGGCTTCGGCGGCACCAACGCCTCCGTGGTGTTCAAGCGGCCGGAAGCGTGACCGCCGCATGCCGGGGCTGATGCAGGGCAAGCGCGGGCTGATCATGGGGGTCGCGAACGACCACTCGATCGCCTGGGGTATCGCCAAGACGCTGGCTGCGCACGATGCCACACTCGCCTTCACCTATCAGGGCGAGGCGCTCGGCAAGCGCGTGAAGCCGCTCGCAGCCTCGCTCGGCTCCGACCTCGTGCTGCCGTGCGACGTCGAGGATATCGCCACGGTCGATGCGGTGTTTGCGGAGCTCAAGCGCGTCTGGGGCTCGATGGATTTTCTTGTCCACGCCGTCGCCTATTCCGACAAGAACGAGCTCAAGGGCCGCTACGCCGACACCACGCGCGAAAATTTCCAGCGCACCATGGTGATCTCGTGCTTCGCCTTCACCGAGGCGGCGAGGCGCGCCGCCGCCATGATGCCGAACGGCGGCGCCATGATCACGCTGACCTATAACGGCGGGCTGCGCGCGATGCCGAACTACAACGCCATGGGCCTCGCCAAGGCGGCGCTCGAAGCCTCGGTGCGCTATCTGGCGGTCGATTTCGGGGCGAGCGCCATCCGCGTCAACGCCATTTCGGCCGGGCCGATCCGCACGCTCGCCGGCGCCGGCATCACCGATGCGCGAGCGATGTTCGCATTCCAGCAGCGGCATTCACCGCTCGGTCGCGGCGTAACGCTCGACGAGCTCGGCGGCGCGGCACTTTATCTGCTGTCGGATTTATCGACCGGCGTCACCGGCGAAGTCCATTTTGTCGATTCCGGCTACAACGTCATTTCGATGCCGCATCCGGACGCGCTGAAGGCTGAGGCCGCGGGCGAAGCGGAATAGCGCCGCAAGCCCGGGCATGATACCGCGTGCTATATCGGCATGATGCCGCGTGCATAATCAGGCCATGACGCGACTGAGCGAACTCATTCGCCACCAGCCAAAGCGCGGCCTTCACGTGCCGCACTGGCTCGAGCGTATCGCCTCGGTCGGCATCGTCACCACGGTCCCGGAGGTTGCGCGACGCCAGCGGATCACCAACATCGCCGTCTTCGCGGCCGCCGCCAACGGGCTGTCGCACCTCGTGATCAATGCGCTGCACGATCCGGGCGGTCTCATCGTCGTCCACATCTACAATGCGGTGTTTGCGCTGCTGGTGCTCATGATCCCGTGGCTGCATCGCTATGGCGAAAACGCCGCCGCCATAGCGCTGGCGACGGTGGTCATGCTGGGAACGATGCTCATCGTCTGGTTGCTCGGCACGGCGAGCCACCTGCAATTATATTTCACCGAGATCGGCGCGATGCTGCTTCTGGTCGGCACGCAAAACTGGAAATTATTTGCGGTCTTTTTCGTGCTGTTCGTCGCGGCGCTCTTGATCACGCTCGATCATGCGCCGGTGGAGGGCCTGATCATGCCGCAGGACACGGGCTTGCGCGACATGCTGACCAGCCAGGCGATGATCAACACCATTACGATCAACGCCGTCATCATCTTCTATGCCGTGGCGGCGCTGCGCCGCGCCGAGATCGATCTGGAGAACGAGTACGATGCGCTCGGAAGCTCTGGTCACCACCATGATGCCGGCGTCGATCGCGACGCGGCTCAAGTCCGGCCCCGATCAGCGCATCGCCGACCGCATCGAATGCCTCAGCATCCTGTTCGCCGATCTCGTCGGCTTCACCACGGCAGCGCACGATCTGCCGCCCGATCAGGTCGTCGCCTATCTCGACGAGCTGGTGCGCACCTTCGACACGCTGAGCGCGAAGCACGGCACCGAGAAGATCAAGACCATCGGCGATTGCTACATGGCGGTCGCCGGCCTCAACGGCGATGGACCTGGCGGCGCCAAGGCGCTTGGCTGTCTCGCGCTGGCGATGCTGGACGCCAACGCACACCGTCCGACGCTCGGCGGGCAGCGCATGCGGTTGCGGGTCGGGCTGCATTGCGGCCCGGCCACGGCGGGCGTGATCGGCGACACGCGCTTCTCCTACGACGTTTGGGGCGACGCCGTGAATGTCGCCGCACGCATGGAATCGCACGGCGTGCCGGACCGCATCCACGTCAGCGAGACGTTCCGCAACATGACCGATGGTGCGTTCGCGTTCGAAGAGCGCGGCAATACCGACATCAAGAGTATCGGCGTGACGCGGACATTCTTTTTGACGCAGGTGCGCGCGTGATGCGCGGGATGGCCCCGCGCGCCTTAAAGGTCGGCCTCGTGCTGAAGCTGCGCCTTGTCCTCCAGGCAATAATAGCCGGATAGCCGGCTCACCAGCTTGCGCCGCTTCCAGTCGTTGAGGATGCGGCTGACGTTCTCGCGCGCGATGCCCGCCATGGCGGCGAGGTCGCTCTGGCCGATCTTCTGGCGGATGACGATGCGGCCCGAGCCGACGTCCTGGCCGAAGGTCTGCGCCAATTCCAGCAGCGTGCAGGCGACCCTTCCCTTGAGCGGCAGGAAACTCTCCGCCGCGATCACCTCGTCGGTTTCCCGCAGCCGTGTGGCGAGCACGGTCACCAGCGATTTGTAGACATCAGGATGCTTGTTGGCGCACTGGTCGAACGCGGCGCGGCTGATGAAGCTCAACTCCGCAATCGCGCACCGCGACCACCGAAGCCGAGCGCGGCAGCCCATCGATGATCGACAATTCGCCGACAATCGCGCCCCGGCCGAGAAACGCGAGGATGCGTTCCGTTCCCGAACGCGACACCATGGTGACCTTGAGCAAGCCATCCTCGACCCGATAGCAGCCATCGCCGGCATCGCCAGCGAGGAACAGCACTTCGTCGGCGGAAATTTTCACCGAGCGTCGCGCTCTCGAACAGGTCCGTGGAGACGTGTTCGGGCAACTCCGAAAGCAGGCTCGAACTCGGTCGGTTGGGTGCGTCCATCGCAAGCCTGTCGCAACTCCGGGGGTCAGGCGCGGCAATCATAGCGCAAGATCGGGACGAAGCGCGGCCAATAAAATGCCCGCCCGGGGGGAAGTCGGGCGGGCGGTCACAACGGAGGGGAACGTGCAGACTCGCGATCAGAAGCCGTTAAGCGGCGCGCGGGCAAAGTCGCCGCGGGACAAGCCAAGCACAAGTTCGTTGCGTGACGTGCGTGAGAGCCGGTCGTAGCGGGCCGCGATGTCGCGGCCGTCATTATTTCTCTGCGGACGCGGACGAAGGTCGACATCGGTGCCTCCTCAGTCCATTCCGAAGCGAGTTCAATTACATGCCGCGCGAAGCCGTGTCGCAATCGTACCAGCGGGTCTTGGCCGGCCTTTGTGACCCGGCGGAAGAAGCGCGTTACGCGTGAACCGGTTTTGGTGATGAGAGCGGTCATGGGAATCTCCTGCGGTCCGATTTGAATGTTGCCTAACCATACCGCACCAAGTCGCAACACGAAGTGACGGCCGTCACAGATTGTCGCTTCGCTGTTAATATTTTGATATTCCTTACAATTTTAAGAAATTGCGAGCGCGGTGAGCCTCGCCGCAGGCAATCGCGACGGTATCGGGAAACCGCTCACGATCGACAAAAAGGGCGGCCCAGAGGCCGCCCTTCCGCACGGATTATGGGGTGGAGCGGGCTTACTCCCCGCCGGCCGCCGCTTCGCGTGGCTGGTCGCCCTCGGCCTTCTGCTTGCCTTCGAGGTCCTCGCCGGTCGCCTGGTCGACGACCTTCATGGACAACCGCGTCTTGCCGCGCTCGTCGAAGCCGAGCAGCTTGACCTTCACCTTGTCGCCTTCCTTGACGACGTCGGAGGTCTTCTGCACGCGGCGCGACGCGAGCTGGCTGATGTGCACGAGGCCGTCCTTGGCGCCGAAGAAGTTCACGAAGGCGCCGAAGTCCATCACCTTGACGACCGTGCCCTCGTAGATGTGGCCGATCTCCGGGATCGGACGCGATCGACTTGATCCAGTTGATCGCCGCCTTGATCGACTCCGCCTTGGCGGACGCGACCTTGACGGTGCCGTCGTCCTCGACGTTGATCTTGGCGCCGGTCTTTTCCACGATCTCGCGGATCACCTTGCCGCCGGTGCCGATCACTTCGCGGATCTTGTCGGTCGGGATCGAGAACACCTCGATGCGCGGCGCATGCTCGCCAAGCTCGGCGCGCGCCGAGGTCAGCGCCTTCGCCATCTCGCCGAGGATGTGCATGCGGCCGTCCTTGGCCTGGCCGAGCGCCACCTTCATGATCTCTTCGGTGATGCCGGCGATCTTGATGTCCATCTGCAGCGAGGTGACGCCGCGCTCGGTGCCGGCGACCTTGAAGTCCATGTCGCCGAGATGATCCTCGTCGCCGAGAATGTCGGACAGCACCGCGTAGCGCTTGTCTTCGAGGATGAGCCCCATGGCGATGCCGGCGGTCGGCCGCTTGAGCGGTACGCCGGCGTCCATGAGCGCGAGCGAGGTACCGCACACCGTCGCCATCGACGACGAGCCGTTCGAACTCCATGATCTCGGAGACGACGCGGATGGTGTACGGGAACTCGGTCTTCTCCGGCAGCACCGGATGGATCGCGCGCCAGGCGAGCTTGCCGTGGCCGATCTCGCGGCGGCCCGGCGCGCCGATGCGCCCGGTCTCACCGACCGAGAACGGCGGGAAGTTGTAGTGCAGCAGGAACGATTCCTTGTAGGTGCCCTGCAGCGCGTCGATCCACTGCTCGTCCTCGCCGGTGCCGAGCGTGGCGATCACCATCGCCTGCGTCTCGCCGCGCGTGAACAGCGCCGAGCCATGGGTGCGCGGCAGCACGCCGACCTCGGCCACGATCGGGCGCACGGTCTTGACGTCGCGGCCGTCGATGCGGTTGCCGGTGTCGAGAATGTTCCAGCGCACGATCTTGGCTTCGAGGTCCTTGAACACGCCGGAGATCTGGAGCTTCGGGTGTTTCGGATTCTCGACGCCCGCGGGGAAGAAATGCCCCATCACGCGTTCCTTGGCGGCGTCGACCGCCTTGTGGCGCGCCATCTTGTCGGGGATCGCGTAGGCGGCGCGCAGATCCTTTTCGACGAGGCCGAGCATCTCCTTCTCGAGCGCGGCGTTGTCGGAGACCGTGAGTTCGCGCGGCTCCTTTGCGGCCTTTTCGGCGAGCTTGATGATCGCTTCGATCACCGGCTGGAAATGCCGATGGCCGAACATGACGGCGCCAAGCATGATGTCTTCGGACAGCTCCTTGGCCTCCGACTCCACCATCAGCACGGCGTCCTGCGTGCCGGCGACGACGAGGTCGAGCTGGCTCTCCTTCATCTCGTCGATGGTCGGATTGAGCACGTATTCGTTGTTGGTGAAGCCGACGCGCGCGCCGCCGATCGGGCCCATGAACGGAGCGCCCGAGATTGTCAGCGCCGCCGAAGCGGCCACCAGCGCGACGATGTCGGGATCGTTCTCCTGATCGTGCGACATCACGGTGATGATCACCTGCGTGTCGCAGCGCCAGCCGTCGGCGAACAGCGGACGGATCGGGCGGTCGATCAGGCGCGAGGTCAGCGTGTCCTTTTCGGTCGGACCGCGTTCGCGCTTGAAATAGCCGCCGGGAATGCGGCCTGCTGCGTAATATTTCTCGGTGTAATTGACGGTCAGCGGCAGGAAGTCGATGCCTTCCTTGGGCTGCTTGGCCGCCACCACGGTGGCGATCACGGTGGTGTCGCCATAGGTGGCGAGCACGGCTCCGTCGGCCTGACGCGCTACTCTGCCGGTCTCCAGCGTTAGGTTGCGTCCACCCCAGTCAATTTGAACTCGATGCATATCGAACATTGCGATTGTCTCTCATGGTTTTCGGGCCGGCGCGAAAGCCATGAGCAAGACGGCGAGACGCTGTCGTTCGCAGCTCGGCTGCGAATCCAAACAGCATCCGGCGATCCTGCCATGGCCCTCGGACCTTCCACTGATACGGACGGGCATCGGCCCGTCGCTCTAATCGGCAGCCTGTGCTGCCGGACAAAACGGCGGATGCACATTGCAATCCGCCCACGAACGCGCGGGGCCTCCCGCGCGCAAACGCTTCAGCGGCGAATACCCAGCCGCTCGATCAGGTCCTTGTAACGCTTTTCGTCAGTGCGCCGCAGGTAGTCGAGCAACTGGCGGCGATGCGACACGAGCTTGAGCAGACCACGCCGGGAATGATTGTCTTTGACGTGAGATTTGAAATGCTCGGTCAGATTGTTGATGCGCTCCGACAGGATCGCAACCTGGACATCGGGCGACCCTGTGTCGCCGGATTTGGTCCCGTACGTCTTGATGACTTCCGCTTTACGCGCGGTCGTAATCGACATCGTCAATAACCTTCTTTTCTGCTGGCGCGCCCCGTGAGGCCGGCCAAGTTGAACACGCGCCTGGGGACGATCTCGCCGTGGTCCACTTCGGCAATGGCCACAAGCTGGCCGGAGGCCGTGACGTGGACCATGCCGCGGAAAATGGGAGCGTCCCGTCCGCGCAACAAGACGGCTTGGCCCCTCTGGAGCCTCGCCGCATCTGCCTGGCTGACGGCCAGCGCCGGGATGTCGTCCAGCGCGGTCTCAACTGGCAGTAGCACATCGGCGAGGTTTCCCTCGCCGACAGCGGCTCTATGACACAAAGAGTCCAGTTGTTCCAGTGAAATCATGGTGTCCTCGCCGAACGGCCCCACCCGGCTTCTGCGCAGCGCCGAGACATGGCCGAACGAGCCGAGCGCACGGCCGAGGTCGCGGGCGAGCGAGCGCACATAGGTGCCCTTGCCGCATTCGGCCGCCAAAACCGCATGATCGCTGTCGGGAACATCGATGAGGTCGAGCCGGTGGATCTCGACCGGGCGCGGCGCAAGTTCCACCGACTTCGCCGTCGCGGGCGAGATCGTAGGCGCGCTCGCCGCCGATCTTGATGGCCGAGTAGCGCGGCGGCACCTGCTCGATCGTGCCGGTGAAGTTCGGCAGCAGCGCGCGAATCGCCTCGGCGGTCGGGCGCGTCTCGCTTGACGCCACGACGCGGCCTTCGGCGTCGTCGGTGTCGCGCTCCTCGCCCCATTGCACGGTGAACAGGTAGACCTTGCGGCCATCGACCACGAACGGAACGGTCTTGGTCGCCTCGCCGAGCGCGAGCGGCAGGCAGCCGGAGGCGAGCGGATCGAGCGTGCCGGCGTGTCCGGCGCGCTTGGCGGAGAACAGCCGCTTGACCACCGCGACCGCGTGCGTCGAGGTCATGCCGACCGGCTTGTCCAGGATGATCCAGCCGTGCACGTCACGCTTGTCGCGCTTCTTCTGGCGCGGGCACGTCCGCCGCCTTCGCATTTATTTCTGCCGCCTCGTCGGGAGGCGGATGAGCGAGGGCCGAAAAGTCCTGATTCGGTTTGAAATTCATTCGTCCTCGCTCGAACGCGGTTCCAGGTCGCGCTGGACCTCAGGCGTTCGCAAAAGCTTCTCTATTCGTTCCGCTTCCGCGAATCGTTCGTCGACGCGAAATCGAATCTCAGGTGCAAACTTTAGGTTAACGTGCCGCGCGATCTCACCGCGCAGGAAGCGCTTGTTGCGCTCGAGCGCGTCGACCACCTCCTGCGCATCGCGGCCGCCGAGCGGCATGACATAGATCGTCGCCAGCCGCAGGTCTGGGCTCATGCGCACTTCCGGCACCGTGATCAGGTGGCCCTCGATCACCGGATCATGCACCTCGCCGCGCGTGAGCATGTCGGCGACCGCATGGCGAATGACTTCGCCGACGCGCAACTGGCGCTGCGAGCCGCCGGACGACATATCGCGGTGTTGACGTCGTGCCATTTACTCATTGTTCCGTCATGCCCGGGCTTGACCCGGGCATCCAACTAACTTTGTCGAAATACGGCTGGTGCTGCATGGATTGCCGGGTCAAGCCCGGCAATGACGAATGCGGAGTATCGGCGTCCGTGTGAGCTTCGAACTCACAGCGAGCGCTGGATCGTCTCCACGCGGTAACACTCGATAACGTCGCCGGCCCTCATGTCCTGATAATTCTCGAACGCCATGCCGCATTCCTGGCCGGCAACGACTTCGCGCGCGTCGTCCTTGAAGCGCTTGAGCTGCGACAGCTTGCCCTCGTGCACGACGACGTTGTCGCGGATGAGCCGCACATTGGCGCCGCGCTCGACCGTTCCGTCGGTGACGCGGCAGCCGGCGATGTTGCCGACCTTCGACACCTTGAAGATTTCCAAAATCGTCGCGTTGCCCAGCATGGTCTCGCGCAGCGTCGGCGCGAGCAGGCCCGACATCGCCTTCTTCACGTCGTCGACGAGGTCGTAGATGATGTTGTAGTAGCGGATTTCGATGCCGGCGCGCTCGGCCGCCTCGCGCGCTTCCTTGTGGGCGCGCACGTTGAAGCCGATGATGGCGGCGCCGGAGGCTTCCGCCAGCGTGACGTCGGATTCGGTGATGCCGCCGGCGCCGGAGTAAATGATGCGCGCCGCCACCTCGCTGGTGCCGAGCTTTTCCAGCGAGCCGAGGATCGCCTCGATCGAGCCCTGCACGTCGCCCTTGATCACCAGCGGGAATTCCTTGAGGCCCGAAGTCTTGAGCTGGCTCATCATCTGCTCGAGCGAGCCGCGCATGCCGGTCTGCCGCGCCGCCATCTTGTCGCGCTTCTGCCGCGCGCGGTAATCGGTGATTTCGCGCGCGCGACCCTCGCCGTTGACGACCGCAAGCCGGTCGCCGGCTTCGGGCGTGCCGTTGAATCCCAGCACCTCGACCGGCATCGACGGCCCGGCCGCCACCACCGAATGGCCGGTGTCGGACACGAGCGCGCGCACGCGGCCCCATTCGGTGCCGGCGACGATGATGTCGCCCGGCTTGAGCGTGCCGCGCTGCACCAGCACGGTCGCGACCGAACCGCGGCCGCGGTCGAGCCGCGCCTCGATCACGGTGCCTTCGGCCGGCCGATTCGGATTGGCCTTGAGGTCGAGGATTTCGGACTGCAGGCCGATCGTCTCCAGCAGCCGATCGAGATTGCGCTTCTCCTTCGCCGACACCTCGACGTCGAGCACGTCGCCGCCGAGCGATTCCACTTGAATCTCATGCTGCAGCAGTTCGGTACGAACGCGCTCCGGCTTGGCGTCGGGCCGGTCGATCTTGTTGATGGCGACGATGATCGGAACTTTCGCCGCTTTGGCGTGATGAATGGCTTCGACCGTCTGCGGCATGACGCCGTCATCGGCCGCGACCACGAGCACGACAAGGTCGGTCACCTTGGCGCCGCGCGCGCGCATGGCGGTGAAGGCGGCATGGCCGGGCGTATCGATGAAGGTGATCTTGCTGCCCAACGGCGACGTCACCTGGTAGGCGCCGATATGCTGGGTGATGCCGCCAGCCTCGCCGCCCGCCACGTTGGTCGAGCGGATAGCGTCGAGCAGCGACGTCTTGCCGTGATCGACGTGGCCCATGATGGTGACGACCGGCGCGCGCGACTGCAGCGTCTGCCGGATCGTCGGGCGCGTCGAACATGCCCTCTTCGACGTCGGATTCGGCGACGCGCCGCACGGTGTGGCCGAGTTCCTCGGCGATGAGCTGGGCGGTGTCGGCGTCGATCGTGTCGGTGATCTTCGCCATGTGGCCTTGCTGCATGAGGATGCGGATGACGTCGACGCCGCGCTCCGCCATGCGGTTGGCGAGTTCCTGGATGGTGATGGTCTCTGGAATGATCACTTCGCGGACAATCTTTTCTTTCGGCTCGGCGTCGCGATGGCCGCTCATGCGCTGGACGCGGCGGCGGAACGAGGCGACCGAGCGTTCGCGAACTTCGTCCGCCGTGAGCGCCGTGACGACCGTGAGGCGGCCGCGCCGCTTCTCGGCGGTGACGCGCGTCGGCTTGGGCGGCGGCGCCGGACGCGCAGGACCGCCACCGACACCGCGCCGCACGCGCGGGGCTTCGTCGTCGTCGGCTTCCTGGGCGGGACGCGCACCGCTCGGCTTGGCGGCCGTAGCTTCGTCGCCGCCGAAGCGCTTCTTGGCGACCTCGTCGGCTTTGCGCTTGGTTTCTTCGTCGTGTTTGCGGCGGTCTTCCTCGCCGCGCTTGCGCGCTTCAGCCGCCGCGCGCTCGGTACGCTCGGATTCCTCGCGCAGCGAGCGGATACGGGCATCTTCCTCGGCAATTTTGCGTTCTTCCGCCTCGCGGAGCCGGGCATCGCCGAGCGCGTGGGCGCGCCGGTTGCGCTCCTCGTCGGTGAGCGTGCGCAGCACCACGCCGGATGGCTTGGTGGACGGCGATGCCGCCGGAACAGCGGCCGCCGGTGCGGGCGCGGGAGCCGCCGTCGCGGCCCTGCCTGAAACGGCGCGCTTCGCGGGCGTCTTTTCGACAACCGGGGCCGGAGCGGCAGCGCTTTCGCCCGGGCCGAGGCGCCGTTTGACCTTCTCGACGACGACCGCCTTGCTGCGGCCATGGCTGAAGCTTTGGCGCACGACACCTTGCTCGACGCCGCGCGGCTTCAGCGTCAACGTCTTGGTCGACGCGACGTGCAGCTTCTCGCCAGTATTTTTGTTCGTCTCGGTCATACTCTTCCTCGGCCGGGCCTAATTCGGCGCGGCCCTGTTGTCCTGTTCGCCCCAATCGCCGGTCCGAAACCGTTCAAGCCGCTGGCAACGTGCCAAAAACGTATCGCTCGCTGGGCCGGCGAGCAGGCCAGCATGTACCACATTTGGCTGGCCCAATGCCAAATCCAATTGTGCCGTAGAAAGGGCGTTGACGACGCCGACCGGGCTGTTTTGCCCGCGCCGGCGTGCCGCTTCGAGCTTTCGAACCCCATCCGGGGCGGCATCGGAGGCGTGCAGCACGGCGACCATCCGGTCACGCTCCAGCGCCGCCTCGACCTTGGCGAACCCGGTCAGGACCAGACCCGCCTTGCCGGCCATGGCGAGCGCATCGCACACGGCGCGCTCCAGCAGGGCCTCGGTGCGCTCGACCAGGTCCGCGGGAACCCGCACGTCGCGCTTGAAACCCGCGGGCGAAGGCCCGCTTTTTGACTGCTTCGCCAAGGGCGTCCCGGCTGGCGGTGACCCAGATGCCGCGTCCCGGCAGCTTGTTCTTGAGGTCGGGCACAGCCTCCCCGTCCGGCCCGACCACGAACCGGATCATGTCCGTGACCGGCCGCACCGTGCGGGTCACGACGCAGAGGCGTTCGACCTCGCGTGTGCGGTGCCCGCTATCGAGCTCGGTTTGGGGGGACAGGGCGGTCATGCGATCGGTTGGCTCCCTCAGGCCTGGGCTTCCGCCTCGGCCGGGGCTTCCTCCTCGACAGGCGGCGGAGCGAGATCGGCTTCGGTGACCCAGCCGGCCTTGAGCCGCGCCTGCATGATGATGCCCTCGGCCTCCTCGCGCGAGACTTCGAAGCCGTCGAGGATGCCCGGCTCGCGCTTGGTCTCGCCGTCCTTGCGCTCGGTCCAGCCGGACAGATCGTCGGTCGCGCAGCCGGCGAGGTCTTCGACATTCTTGATGCCGTTCTCGCCGAATTTGACCAGCATGGCGGTGGTGACGCCGGGTACGTCCTTGAGCTCGTCCTCAACGCCGAGTTCCTTGCGCTTGTCGTCGAGCTCGGCCTCGATCTTGGCCAGGTATTCGCGCGCGCGCGCCTGCAGCTCTTGCGCCGTCTCGTCATCGAAGCCTTCGATGCCGGCGATCTCTTTCTCATCAACCATTGCAAGTTCCTCGACCGAGGTGAAACCTTCCGACGCCAGCAATTGTCCGACAACTTCGTCGACATTGAGTGCGTCGATGAAAACGCGTGTGCGATTTTCGAACTCGGCCTGACGGCGCTCCAACTCCTCCTGCTCGGTGAGGATGTCGATGTCCCAGCCGGTAAGCTGCGACGCGAGCCGCACGTTCTGGCCGCGCCGCCCGATCGCAAGCGAAAGCTGCTGGTCCGGCACCACGACTTCGATGCGCTCGCGATCCTCGTCGAGCACCACCTTGGCGACTTCGGCGGGCGCGAGTGCGTTGACCACGAAGGTCGCGATATCGGCCGACCACGGGATGATGTCGATCTTCTCGCCCTGCAATTCGTTCACCACGGCCTGCACGCGCGAGCCGCGCATGCCGACGCAGGCGCCGACCGGATCGACCGATGAATCGCGCGAGATCACCGCGATCTTGGCGCGCGAGCCGGGATCGCGCGCGACCGCTTTCACCTCGACGATGTTGTCGTAGATTTCCGGCACTTCCTGCGCGAACAGTTTCGACATGAACTGCGGATGCGTGCGCGAGAGGAAAATCTGCGGCCCGCGCTGCTCGCGCCGCACGTCGTAGATAAAGGCGCGGATGCGGTCGCCGTTGCGGAACACTTCGCGCGGCAGCATTTCGTCGCGCCGCACGATGGCTTCGCCGCGGCCGAGGTCGACCACCACGTTGCCGTATTCGACCCGCTTGACGATGCCGTTGACGATGTCGCTGATGCGGTCCTTGTATTCCTGATATTGGCGGTCGCGCTCGGCTTCGCGCACCTTCTGCACGATCACCTGCTTGGCGGACTGCGCGGCGATGCGGCCGTATTCGAGCGGCGGCAGCGGTTCGGCGATGAAGTCGCCGACCTGGGCGGCGGGATTGCGCTTCTTGGCGTCATCGACCGCGATCTGGGTCGAGTCGTTCTCGACCAGATCGACCACAAGGAGCAGCCGCGACAGCCGCATTTCGCCGGTCTTGGGGTTGATCTCGGCGCGCACCTCGGTCTCGCTGCCGTAGCGCGAGCGCGCCGCCTTCTGGATCGCGTCTTCCATGGCGGCGATGACGATGCCGCGGTCGATCGACTTTTCGCGGGCGACCGCGTCGGCGATCTGCAACAGTTCGAGCCGGTTGGCGCTTACGGCGGCCATCGGTCACTCTCCTTTGTGGTGGCCATTGCGCGCGTGGCGCGCCGGCCGGTCGTGGTCGGATTGCGGTGATTCACGGTCGCGCATTTCGCGCGCGGCCTGCTTGCTCCGTCGCAGCGATTCGGTGACAAGCGCGTCGGTCAGCACGAGTTTGGCTTCCGTCATGTCTTCGATCGGCAGCAGCACGTCGGCGGCTTCGCCGGACGCGGCGTCATCGCGCCGCAGGCGTGCGCGGTCGCCGTCGATGCCGAGCAACACGCCGCGGAACCGGCGGCGGCCATCGACCGGAAGGTTCATCTCGATCTTGGCGACGTGACCGGCATAGCGTTCGAAGTCGGATCGCCGCACCAGCGGACGGTCGATGCCGGGCGAAGAGATTTCCAGCCGGTAGGCGGTCTCGATCGGATCGGCGACGTCGAGTGCCGGCGACAACGCGCGCGACACCGCCTCGCAATCCTCGACCGCCATGGTTCCATCCGGCCGCTCCGCCATGATCTGGACCGTGCAGCCGGCGAGGCCCGAAATGTGCACCCGCACCAGCCGATAGCCGAGCTCGGCGAGCACGGGCTCCGCTATCGTCGCGACGCGCGCCGCCCGCCCCGGCTCGGTGATGAGCCGCGGTTCATCGGCAAACGTCGTGACCAGCGTGTCGTTCATGCGCGTCGTGCGATTGTTCCACTGCCAACGCCATCCGGCCCTCAGGTAATAAAAAAGAGCGGGTCCCGGGGGGCCCACTCTCAAACCGTTCGGATCAACCGACCGTTATGAGGTATCCAAGATGGATGCCGCCAATATAGCGATTTGCCTTGCCGAAGCAAGGGTTGCAGGTCGGCACGGCCAGCGGTTCACGGCGGGCCATGAACGGCTAACAGTTCCTTCAGATTCACGGTCTATTTTTTATTTCGCCGGCCACCGGCACGCAATTCACATGTATTTCGAGGGATTTGAGGATGGGCGCCGCCGTTTCGGTGATCCCGGAACTCGAAGAGGTTATCCAGCACGGCTCGCGCGAGAAGCGCGTGGCAACGCTCCAGCGCATCACCCGCCTCTTCCTCGACGGCGCCAGCCATTACAACGACGAGCACGTCCGCCTGTTCGACGATGTCTTCGTGCGCTTGATCGAGGAGATCGAGACCAAGGCGCGCGCCGAACTCTCCAGCCATCTCGCGCCGGTGCGCAACGCGCCGGTGAAAGTGCTGCGCACGCTCGCCAACGACGATGACATTTCGGTCGCCGGGCCGGTGCTGACGAAAGCGCCGCGACTCGCGGACGCCGATCTCGTCAATGTCGCCAACACCAAAGGTCAGGCGCACCTGCAGGCGATCTCGCAGCGGCCGGCGATCGGCGAGGCGCTGACCGACGTGCTGGTGCGGCGCGGCGACCGCGCGGTCGCGCACTGCGTCGCCGACAATCGCGGCGCCCGCATTTCCGACACCAGTTTCTCCAATCTGGTCAAACGCGCCGAAATGGATGGCGTGCTGGCTGAGAAAGTTGGACTGCGGCCGGACATTCCTGCGCACATGTTCCGTGATCTGGTGGTGCAGGCGACCGAGGTGGTGCAGAAGCGCCTGCTCGCCTCCGCCAAGCCCGATACCCAGGCGGAAATTTTCCGCGTGCTCGCCAAGGTGTCCGATGAAGTCGGCGCACGCGCCAAGCCGCGCGACTTCAGCGCCGCGCAGCGCACCGTGCTCGGCCTGCACAAAGCCGGCAAGATGAACGAAGCGACGCTGCTGGAGTTCTGCAAGGACGGCAAATACGAGGAGGCGGTGGTGGCGCTGTCGTCGCTGTGCAAGGTGCCGGTCGATGTCTCCGAACGGCTGATGGGCGGCGACCGGCCGGACCCCGTGCTGATCCTGTGCAAGGCCGCGGGCTTCGGCTGGGCGACCGTGAAGGCCCTCATCCTGGTGCGGCCGAACGGAAAGAGCACCTCCGGCCAGGGCCTCGACATCGCCTACGGCAATTTCGACCGGCTCTCGGCCTCGACCGCGCAGCGCGTCGTGCGCTTCTGGCAAATCCGGCAGGACGTCAAGCACGCGACGGCGTAGCCGACTTATAGCTTCCGAAAAATCAGAAAACACGGCGCGCGTTCCTCACGCATCGCCTTTGCCTGATAGCGCGTGCCGGAAAAGCCGGGCCATGGCTGGCGCCAATCGTCGGCGCATTGCGCGGTCCATTCGAACTCGGACGACCGCAGCATGCGCTGCAGCGTCCAGGCGGTGTAATCGGCAATGTCGGTGACAAAACGGAATTCGCCGCCCGGCCGCAGGATGCGCGCGAGCTTGGCGACGATCTCGTCCTGCACGAAGCGCCGCTTCCAGTGCCGCCGCTTCGGCCACGGATCGGGAAACAGCAAGTCGACGCGAGCGAGCGCGTCAGGGGGCAGCCAATCGATCAGGTGAATCGCATCGTCGAAGTGCAGGCGGATGTTTGCAAGACCCTCAGCTTCGATCGCCGCCAGCGCCTTGGCCATGCCGTTGACGAACGGCTCGACGCCGATGAAGCCCGCGTGCGGATGACGCATGGCCTCCGCGATCATTTGCTCGCCGCCGCCGAAGCCGATCTCGAGTCGAACCTCGGTGACCGGCTTCGGAAACAGCGTACGCAGATCAGCGGGCGCGGAGCGAGTGCAATCGATCGAGAGCTGCGGCAGCAATTGCTCGATCAGCCGCGCGTGGTGCGGACGCAGCTTGTGCCCTTTGCGCCGGCCGAAGAACGCGCGCTTTTGTCTTCAGATTCATCGGGAGGCGACATCGCAGCACTCGTCATTGCGAGCGTAGCGAAGCAATCCAGTGTCGCAAAGGCTGGATTGCTTCGTCGCCATCGCGCGACGATGGCGGCGGAATGAGCGGCCGCGAAGAATCAGCGCAGCGCGCTCTTGAGCTGGCTGACGAGGTTGGTCTGCTCCCACGAGAAGCCGCCGTCCTTTTCAGGCGCGCGGCCGAAATGGCCGTAGGCGGCGGTGCGGCGGTAGATCGGCCGGTTGAGCTTCAGCCCGCGCCGGATGCTGGTCGGCCGCAGCGGGAAAATCTCCGGCAGCACTTTCGCCAGCTTCGCTTCCTCGACCTTGCCGGTGCCGTGGGTGTCGACGAGGAGCGACATCGGATCGGCGACTCCGATCGCGTAGGCGATCTGGATGGTGCAGCGTTCGGCAAGTCCGGCCGCCACGACGTTCTTGGCGAGATAGCGCGCCGCATAGGCGGCCGAGCGATCGACCTTGGTCGGGTCCTTGCCGGAGAACGCGCCGCCGCCGTGCGGCGCGTAGCCGCCGTAGGTGTCGACGATGATCTTGCGGCCGGTGAGGCCGCAGTCGCCGTCCGGGCCGCCGACAACGAAGTTGCCGGTCGGGTTGACGAGAAAGTCCGACGGCTTCTTCGGCATCCAGCCATCCGGCAGCGCCGAGCGTCACTGCGTCCGCGACCAGGTCCTTGACCATTCCGGGATTGTATTTCTTGCCGTTGCGGGTCTCGGCATTGTGCTGCGTCGAGACCACGACCTTGGTGCAGCCGACCGGCTTGCCGTCGACGTACTTCACCGTCACCTGGCTCTTGGCATCCGGCTGGAGATCGAACAGCTGCTTGGAACGGCGGCGCTCCGACATCACCTTCAGAATCTTGTGTGCGAAATAAATCGGCGCCGGCATGAACGAGCCCTTCTCGTAGACCTCGCTCTCGGTGCAGGCATAGCCGAACATCATGCCCTGATCGCCCGCGCCCTCCTGCTCGCCGTCCTTTTTCTTCTTGGCGTCGACGCCCATGGCGATGTCGGGCGACTGGCCGTGCAGCAGCACCTCGACATCGGCGCCGTAATACGAAAATCCGTCCTGGTCGTAGCCGATGTCCTTGACCACGCCGCGCGCGATCTTGCTGATCATCTCGCGATCGACGACCGACTTGTTGCCGTGCTTGTGGAACAATTGGCCGCGGCCTTCGCCGGCGACGACGATCTTGTTGGTGGTGCAGAGCGTTTCGCAGCCGAGCCGCGTGTTCACCAGACTGTCGTCGGCGATGCCGAGCTTGATGTCGTGCTCGATGAAGGCGTCGAGAATGGCGTCCGAAATCTGGTCGCAGACCTTGTCGGGGTGGCCTTCGGAGACGGACTCGCTGGTGAAGACATAGTTCGCGTGCGACACGGAAAGACACTCCCCTCAGAAAACGACCTGTGCCCGGGTGGCACCGGCCGTGTTTCTTGCAGTGTCATCCCGCCGGGTCAAGACGTGGGCACACGACATGGGCAAGGTGGGCGGTCGCCAACCCGCCCGCAGCGCGTAGCCGCTGGCGTCAGTCTTCGCCGGCGATCTGCTCGACGAGATCGACGATGCGCCGCCGCAGCTTGGCGTTGCCGATCCGCATGAACGCCTTGGTGAGCGCGAGCCCATCCGAAGTCGCGAGAAAGTCCGACACGTAGGCTGGCGATGGCGCCTCGCTCATGCCGTCCTGGCGTCGCACCCGGCACCGCCACGGTCGGCGCGCCCTCGAAGAAGAATGAGACCGGTACCTGCAGGATGATCGAAATCTGCTGCAGCCGGCTGGCGCCGATGCGGTTGGTGCCCTTCTCGTACTTCTGCACCTGCTGGAAGGTCAGGCCGAGTGCATCCCCCAGCTTCTCCTGGCTCATCGACAGCATCATTCGCCGCATGCGCACCCGTGACCCGACGTGCCTGTCGATCGGGTTAGGTGCCTTCTTGGCCATCATAACCAGCTCCTATGTCGCCCCTCTTTATCGTAATGGCTTCTGATTTCAAATGCAGCTACGAAACAATTCTTTCGAATTCCAACAAACCAGATATGCGTCGCAAGAAATCAGCCCAATATGTGAAAATTTTTCTCTCTTTATTTGTATACAGGATTGAATTTATTTGTATACAGGAAGAAAGTCGCGCTACACGTAAAGATTGAGTCGACAAGGGCGGCTCACGCATGTCGCTAACATATGCCTATACGCGCTGTCCGCCGCACCGGTTTACCGATCGCGTTCATCCTAAATCTTCATGCGCTGCAGGCGACGGCGAACGATGACGACAAGCGCGATCGCGACCATCAGCCCCGCCAGACCATTGCCGGTACGAACATAAATCGTGGGTCGAATTGGCTTCGGCAAGGCCGCGTCAAGCACACCCTGCGTTCCCAGCGGCAATGATTGGAGAATGCGTCCAAGCGGATCGATGACGGCGGAGATGCCGGTGTTGGCGGCGCGCACCAGTGGCAGGCCTTCTTCGATCGCGAGCACGCGCGCCTGCTGAAAATGCTGGTAAGGCCCGCTGCTCATGCCGAACCAGCCGTCATTGGTGACATTGACGAGCCAGCCCGGACGGTCGCCGCGCGGCACCGCTTCGTCCGGAAAAATGGCCTCGTAGCAAATCAGCGGCAGCATCGGCGGCGTACCGCGCACTGCGATCAGCCGGCGCCGGTCGCCGGACAGAAAGCCGCCGTGAATCTTGCCGAGGTTCTGCAATCCGAGGCGTTCGAGATAGCGCTCGAGCGGCAGATATTCGCCGAACGGCACCAGGTGGACCTTGTCGTAGAGCGCAAGAATCGAACCGTCATGGTCGATGACGTAGATCGAATTGTAGGCGGCGGGATTTTTCGGATCGACCGGTTCGGAGAGTCGGATCGCGCCGGTGATCAGCACGGCGCGCTCCGGCAGCAGCGCGGCGATCTGCGCCATCGCGTCGGGCTCGCGCGTGAGAAAAAACGGAAACGCCGATTCCGGCCAGATCAAATGCGTCACGTCGCTCATGCCCGACGATTTCGGCCCTGAGGCGCGGTCGGACAACGTAATGTAACGCTTCATGACTTCGTCTTTGGCCGCGTAATTGAACTTGGTATCCTGCGCCAGGTTCGGCTGCATGATGCGCAGGTGCACGCCATCGACGAAGTTCGTATGCGTGCGACGCAGCCGCGATTCGCCGTAGCCGGCAAGCGCGATCAGCACGGCGACGCTGCACGCGAGCGGCAACCACGGCCGGCGCGTCTCGGCCGGATCGTCGGTGAGCGTCGCGGGGCTTGAGAAAACCGCGATGGCGATGAAGGTCAGGCCCCACAGCCCGAAGATCGATGCGCTCTGCGCCAGCGGCAGCGGATTGGTCAGCGCATAGCCGAACACGTTCCAGGGAAAGCCGGTGAGCACATGACCGCGCAGCCATTCGGTCACAGTCAACGCCACGGCAAGCGCGAAGATGCGCAAGACGCCGCGCGTCCATAGCAGCCGCGCGAACGCGACGCCGAGCCCGGTGAAGATCGCCAGCATGGCCGGCACGCCGATTACGGCGAAAGGCAACAGCCAACCGAAGGTCGGCGCGTCGACCAGCAGCGCATTGCCGATCCAGTACAGGCCGGCGATGAAATAGCCGAAACCGAACCACCATCCGGTGACGCCGGCGACCGCCACGCCGCCCCAGCGTCCGACTGCCGCGCCATCGGTCAGCCAGACCAGTACCGGGAAAGTCAGAAACATCACCGGCCAGGCATTGATCGGCGCCAGCGCCAATGCGGATGCCGCGCCGGCGACCAGCGCAATGGCCGCGCGGCGCCAGCCCCAGGCCAGCACGATGCCGTTGATCAGTCCCTTCAGCTTCACGGCGGGGACGACGATTTCGGGTTGAGCCGGCTCATGTCGTCTCGGGCCTGTTTCGGCGGCGACGCGGCAGTCTTGGCGGACGCCGGCCGGCGATCCTTGCTGCGATAAATCTTGACCTTCTTGACCCGGCGCGGATCGGCATCGAGCACCTCGGCCTCGAATGCACCGGGCCCCGGCACCAATTCGCCGCGCACCGGAACGTGGCCCGCCTTGGTGACCAGATAGCCGCCGAGCGTGTCGACTTCACGGCCAGCTTCACCGACTTCGAACTCGGTGCCGATGACGGCGCGCACGTCATCGAGATTGGCGCGGCCGTCGGCCATGAACGAGCCGTCGCTCTGGCGCGTGACGGCGGGCCCGTCTTCCTCGTCGTGCTCGTCCTCGATGTCGCCGACCACAAGCTCGACCAGATCTTCGAGCGAGACCAGGCCGTCGGTGCCGCCGTATTCGTCGATCACCAGCGCGAGGTGAATGCGCGTCGCCTGCATCTTGGCGAGCAGATCGATCGACGGCATCGACGGTGGCGCGTAAAGAAGTTCACGGATGATATTGGTCGAGGACAGCGGCACTGAAAGATCGATCTTGGTGAGATCAAGATCGGCCGCCAGCGGCTTTTCGTTCTGCGCATTGTCGGCAGGATTAATCGCCGCACGCGCCGTCATGAAAGCGATGAGATCGCGGATGTGCACCATGCCGACGGGATCATCGAGCGTATCGTTGTAGGCTACGAGCCGCGAATGCGCGGCGACCTCGAATACCTTGACGAGATCGCCGAGCGAAATGTCCTGCTGTACCGCCACGATGTCGACGCGCGGCACCATCACGGGCTCGACGCGCTGGTCGCGCAGCCCAAGGATGTTCTTGAGCATCGTCCGCTCTTGCGGCGAGAAGCCGGATTCGGCGCCACCGGAGTCGAGCACCACGGTGAGATCGGCGCGCGTCGAGGCGGCCTTCCAGCCGAACAGGATGCGGGCGATGCGCGCAAACCAGCCTTCGTCGGATACGTCGTGCGGCTCCGGTGCAATCGCCGGCAGGCCGGGCTGCTCGCTCTCGATCTTTTCGCTGCGACTGGGGATGTCAGACATGGTTGTCAGACATGGTTTCAGACATGGCGATCAGGCCTCAGCCACACGCCGATAGGGATCCGGGATGGCGAGCCGCGCCAGGATGTCACGCTCGATTTTTTCCATGCGGTCGGCGTCGGCGTCGCGTTCGTGATCGTAGCCGAGAAGATGCAGAAAGCCGTGCACCGCAAGGTGCGCGAGATGATTGTCGAATGGCTTGCCCTCGTCACGCGCTTCGCGCGCGATGGTCTCGTAGGCCAGCACGATGTCGCCAAGCAATCGCGGCGCGGCGCGCCTGCCCTCGTCCCGCGCGAGTGAATGGCTGCTCGCCGGGAACGACAGCACGTTGGTCGCGGCATCGACGCCACGCCAGTCGCGGTTGAGCAGGCGGATGGCCGAATCATCGGTCAGCACGATAGCAAGCTCGGCAGACTTTGTTGACAGCGCGTCTGCCGCCTCCGCGACCGCGCGCCGCACAGTCACTTCGGCCTCCGGCGCGTTCCAAAGCGCAGAGTTGACCACGAGGTCGATCTCCGGCGCCGCGTGGGCTGCCCGCGTCATTCGCGTTTCTCGCGCTTTTGCGCCGCGGCCTTGTCGTAGGCCTCGACGATGCGCGCGACGAGCTCGTGGCGGATGACATCGGCGGATGTGAATGTGACGTGACCGATGTCGTCGACGCCTTCGAGCAGGCGCACCGCTTCGGCGAGCCCGGAGGTCTGGCCCGACGGCAGATCGACCTGGCTCGGATCGCCGGTGACGATCATGCGGCTGTTCTCGCCGAGCCGTGTCAAAAACATCTTCATCTGCATCGAGGTGGTGTTCTGCGCCTCGTCGAGGATCACCGCGGCGTTCGCCAGCGTGCGTCCGCGCATGAACGCGAGCGGCGCGATCTCGATTTCGCCGGCCTGCATGGCGCGCTCGACGATGCGCGCGTCCATCAAATCATAGAGCGCGTCGTAGATCGGCCGCAGATAGGGATCGACCTTCTCGCGCATGTCGCCCGGCAGAAAGCCAAGCCGCTCGCCCGCCTCGACCGCCGGCCGCGACAGCACGATGCGGTCGACTTCCTTGCGCTCGAACAACTGTACCGCCTGCGCGACGGCAAGCCAGGTCTTGCCGGTGCCGGCGGGGCCGGTGCCGAACACGAGCGAATGACGCTTGAACGCGCGGATGTAGGCGTCCTGCGCGGCGGTGCGCGCGCGCACCGAACGCTTGCGCAGGTTGATCTCCTCGAAGTTCGGGCGGGTTGCGGGATCGAAATCGAACAGCGAGCCTTGCGTGATCGCAAGCCGGATAGCGCCTTCGACATCGCCCGCGGCCAGTTCCTTGCCGCGCTTGAGATGCTCGTAAAGGCCTTCGAGCACGTGGCGCGCCTGCGCGCAGGCATCGCGCGAGCCCTCGATTGTGACGTGATTGCCGCGCGAGTCCGCCATGACGCCGAGCCGGCGTTCGATCAGCGCGAGATGCTGCCCGTATTGCCCGAACAGGGTCGAGGCGAGA
The DNA here is from genome assembly GCA_963730645.1 of uncultured Alphaproteobacteria bacterium. Classification (GTDB taxonomy): domain Bacteria; phylum Pseudomonadota; class Alphaproteobacteria; order Rhizobiales; family Xanthobacteraceae; genus BOG-931. Next base: position 59,167 of record CAVSSN010000007.1, read on the forward strand.
CGATTATCGTCGAAAGTGAGAACGACCTGCGCCGGCGCGCTGCCTTCCGCGGGGACGAATGAATCGCTTTCCGTTCCGGGTGCGCGCAACGCGTCAGGCTCCTGCGGCGGCGAGTTGGGGCTGCTGCACGGGCGCTGCCGCGAGCGCGCCGAACAAGCTGTTGGTGGAAAGTTCGGTCATGGTCACTGCGCGTATTTCACCGATGAGCGCAGCAGGCGCCATCACCTGCACGCGCTGCGAATAAGGCGAGCGACCTACAAGTTGGCCCGGATAGCGGCCCGGGCGCTCGAACAGCACGTCGAGCGTGCGGCCGAGGCAGCGCCGGTTGAACGCCGCCTGGTTGCGGTCGATCGCCTTTTGCAGACACCTGCAGCCGCGCCGACTTCACGTCCTCCGGCACCTGATCGTCCATCTCGGCGCCGGGCGTACCCGGCCGCGGCGAGTACGTGAACGAGAACGCGCCGTAAAAGCCGATCTCATCGACGAGCGTGAGCGTCGCGTCGAAGTCGTCATCGGTCTCGCCCGGAAAGCCGACGATGAAATCGGAGGTGAACGCGATATCGGGCCGCGCAGCGCGCACGCGTGCCACCGCCGCAAGGTAATCGAGGCGCGTGTGACGGCGGTTCATGGCGTCGAGAATGCGATCGGAGCCGGACTGCACCGGCAAATGCAGTTGCGGCATCAGTTGCGGCAGATCGCGATGCGCCGCGATCAGATCGTCTGCCATGTCGCGCGGATGGCTGGTGGTGTAGCGCAGCCGGTCGATGCCGGGCACTTCGGCGACGCGATGCAGGAGTTGCGCGAGCGTCCACGTTCGTCCGTCCGGTCCGTCGCCGTGATAGGCGTTGACGTTCTGGCCGATCAGCGTGACCTCGCGCACGCCGGCGTCCGCCAGCCGCTCGACTTCGGCGATGATTTTTGCGACCGGCCGCGAGACTTCGGCGCCGCGCGTATAGGGCACGACGCAGAAGGTGCAGAACTTGTCGCAGCCTTCCTGCACGGTGACGAAAGCGGTTACGCCGCGCGCGCGCGTCGCGGTTCGGCTCGGCAAAGCGAGATGATCGAATTTGTCGTCGAGCGGAAATTCGGTGTCGATGACCTTGTCGCCTTGCTCGGCGCGCGCCAGCAGGTCCGGCAGGCGGTGATAGTTCTGCGGCCCGACAACGAGGTCGACCGCCGGCGCGCGGCGGATGATCTCCTCGCCCTCCGCCTGCGCGACGCAGCCGGCGACGACGAGACGGCGCGCGACCTGGTTCGTGCCTTGGGCCTGCTTCCAGGCCCGCATGCGGCCGAGTTCGGAATAGACCTTCTCGGCCGCCCTCTCGCGGATGTGGCAGGTGTTGAGGATGACCAGATCGGCGTCGTCGGGGCTCGCGGTCTCGACGTAGCCCTGCGGCGCCAGCGTGTCCGCCATACGATGGGAATCGTAGACGTTCATCTGGCAGCCGAACGATTTGACGTAGAGCTTGCGGGGTCCGTTCATGCCGGTGGTGGCCGAGCCTAAGCCTTTATTGTAGCTCGCAAATTCCGCCTCGTGGCGGCGCTGCCGCGTGCGCCCTTTGTCTTACCGGGTTTCCCGGCAAAAAGGAATGCCGCCTATTCCTGGGCATGGATGTCGGCGTCGGCGATCACTTTCGACCACTTGGCGATCTCGGACTTGATATAGGCATCAAGTTCCTCGGGACTACTGCTGCCGTTGGTCATGCCGATTTCGGCGAGGCGCTTGCCCGTATCCGGATCGGCGAGCGCCTGCTTCGCTGCAGCGTTGAGCTTCACCAAGATGTCGCGCGGCGTGCCGGCCGGCGCGACCACCCCGAACCAGGTCGCCGCCTCGAATCCCGGGATGGCCGCCTCCGCCACCGTGGGGATGTCGGGCGCCGAGGGCGACCGCTGGGCGCTCGTCACCGCAAGCGCGCGCAGCGTCCCGCCCCGCACATTGCCGATCACCGCGGACAGGTTGGCGAAGATCACCTGCACCTGGCCGCCGAGCAGATCGTTGATGGCAGGCGCTTCGCCGCGGTAGGCGACGTGCACCATCTTGATGCCGGCGAGGATCGAGAACAGCTCGCCCGCCATGTGCGGCGTCGTGCCGAGCCCGCCGGACGCGAAGTTGACCGAACCCGGCTTCGCCTTGGCCATCGCGATCAAATCCTTGATCGAGTGCGCCGGCGACGACGGGTTCACCACTGCCACGAGCGGCGACGCGCCCGTCATCGATACGCCCGCGAATTCCTTGGCGGGATCGAGCGCAAACTTCTTGTAGAGATTTGGCGCCACCGCGAACGTGGTCTGGCTGCCCATCATCAGCGTGTAGCCGTCGGGAGCGGCTTTCGCCACGGCTTCCGCCCCGATCATGCCGCTCGCGCCCGCGCGGTTCTCGACCAGCAACCGATTGGCCGAGGACATCCGTCATCTTGTTCGCGACAATCCGGGCGACCACGTCGGTGCCGCCGCCGGCGGAGAAGCCCACCACCATCTTGAGCGGCCGGTTGGGAAACGACTGCGCGGCGGCTTCGCCGGCGCAACCCAGTACGAGGGCAACACCGAGCGTGATGCAGAGCGACCGTGTCGTCATCGTCATCCCCGGCGCGATTTGTCTTCATCCGGCACGGCATAGAGTTCCAGCCGATGATCGACCAGCCGATAGCCGAGCTTGCGCGCGATCTCGGCCTGCAATTTCTCGATCTCTTCCGACTGGAACTCGATCACCTCGCCGGTGCGCAGATTGATCAGGTGGTCATGATGCGCCTCACCCATCGGCTCGTAGCGAGCGCGGCCCGCGCGGAAGTCGTGGCGCTCGATGATGCCGGCGTCCTCGAACAGCTTCACGGTGCGATAGACCGTCGAGATCGAGATGTGCTGGTCGACCTCGGCGCAGCGCCGGTACAGTTCCTCGACGTCGGGATGATCCTCCGACCCCGCGAGCACGCGCGCGATCACGCGGCGCTGCTCGGTCATGCGCATGCCCTTGGCGGCGCATAGCGATTCGATCTTGCTCGATGTCACCGTTGGACTCTCCGACCGACCCGCCCGCGACCGCCATTATAGTCAGTCCGCCGCCGTGCGTCAGCCGAGGTCGCGTCGCAGCACCAGCGCCGCGGAGGTGCTGTCATAATAGCCCTGCCGCCGGCCGACTTCGGCAAAACCGGCGCGGCGGTAGAGCCGGCGGGCAGGCTGATTGCGCTCGTCGACCTCGAGAAACACCGCCCGCGCGCCCAGCCCGGACAGCCGGCGCAGATGCAGATCGAGCAGCGGGCGGGCAAATCCGCGTCCGCGCCAGGCCGGCGCGATGGCGACCGACAGGATTTCCGCCTCGTCCTCGACCGCGCGGGACAGAATAAATCCCACAAGCTTGCGACCAATTGCTGCACGATGGGTGATGACCGCGCGGTCGATGAGCAGGCCGTGGATCTCGTCTTCGCCCCAGCCGCGCTGAAATGACGCCGCGTGCAGCACCGCGATGGCGGCGGCGTCGCGCGGCCCGGCTTCGGACAGGACCGGCGCGGCGCGGGTGAACAGGCGTGAGACGAAATTCATCATCGGCGCGGCAGGTGGGCGGCGTCCTGCGGCTGGGCGTCGGGCGCGCGCAGATATTGCGGCTTGGGCGGCGAGGTGCCTTCGGGAACGACGGCGCCCATGCGCGCCACCCAGACGATATCGGGCGCGACGCGCGCATCGACGACCGTGGGAGGCCGCGACGAATCCGTCCACGCCGCCGCCACCGCGTCTGCCGCCGAGCCGACGATGCACGCGGCCGCGCCGGCGGCCGCCCGTGCCGCCTCATGCACGCTGGCGAGACGCGGCGCAACCAGCGTGCGCCCACCGGGACCGAACACCTGCAGGTAGACATGATTGTGACGCGCGTCGATCGCAGCGACGACCCGTATGGTGTCGTCGGCGGCGATGTAGGGCGCCGCATAGGCGGACAGCGTCGAGAGCCCGACCGCTGGTTTCTCGGCCGCGAGCGCGATGCCGCGCGCGGCGGAGATGCCGACGCGCAGCCCGGTGAAGCTGCCGGGCCCGGTCGTCACCGCGACGCGGTCGATGTCGTGGAACGTCAGATCGGCCTGGTCCATCACGCGCGCGAGCAGCGGCAGCAGCGCCTCGGCGTGGCCGCGCACCATCGACAGGGATTCGCTCGCCAGCAGGCCGCCGTGCTCGGTGTCGAGCACCGCCGCGGAGCACGCTTCAAGCGCAGTATCGATGGCCAGCACACGCATGATTTGGATGACCCGCCCGCTGACCGGCCACGCGTGCCCGCGAAACCGGACGCCCGGCAAGCAGCCGCCAGGGCCTTTCAACGGCTAAGCGGACTTGTCCACTTCGATACCGGCCGCAAACGCGGCCGGACCATCACACCGGGCGGACTTCGGTCACGTCCGGGACAAAGTGGCGCAGCAGGTTCTGGATGCCGTGCTTGAGCGTCGCGGTCGAGGACGGGCAGCCCGAGCACGAGCCCTTCATGTTGAGATAGACGACGCCGTCCTTGAAGCCCTTGAACGTGATGTCGCCGCCGTCGTTGGCGACGGCCGGACGCACGCGCGTCTCGATCAGCTCCTTGATGGTGGCCACCGTCTCGGCATCGGCCGCGTCGAAGAACTCAGCCCCGTCGGCCGGCTCAGCCGTATTCCCGGCCGCCAGGAGCGGCGCGCCCGACATGTAATGTTCCATGATGGCGCCGAGGATCATCGGCTTGAGCTGATGCCACTCGTCGCCATCGGCCTTGGTCACAGTGATGAAGTCGGAGCCAAAGAACACGCCGCCGACGCCCGGGATGCCGAACAGCCGCTCGGCCAGCGGCGATTGGGCCGCCTCGCCGCGGTCGCGCAGATCGAGGGTTCCGGTTTCGAGCACCGCTCGCCCCGGCAGGAATTTCAGGGTCGCGGGGTTGGGCGTCGCTTCGGTCTGGATGAACATGGCTTCCTCCGTCACCTCGCGCGGCGCGGCCGGCGCGGGGACCTGTCGAATCCAGTCTAGTACGTGGCGGTTTTCAAAGGAAGTTCAAGGGTCGCGCCGGCTCCCCAGGCCTGCGCCGCAGCGCTAGGACATCGCGTCGAGCTCTTCGTCGCTGAGGTGCCCGGGGACGATGGCGACCGGAATCGGGTAGTCGCCCGCGGTCTTGCCAAGATTGGCGACCAGCGGACCCGGCCCCTCCGAACCGACGCATGCGGCCAGGATGAGGATGGAGATGTCCTCGTCCTCGTCGATCAGGTCGAGGATTTCCTGCGCCTTGGCGCCTTCGCGCACCACCCGCTCCGGCGTGATGCCGGCGACGCCGTTGGCGCGCGCGGCGTATTTTTCCAGCGCGGCGTTGGCCTCGTCCTGCGCCTCCGCACGCATGATGTCGGCGACGCCGAGCCATTGCTGGCCGTGGTCATGCGTCTCGATCACGCGCAGCATGAGGACGGTCGAATTGGTGCGCGCGGCGCGGCGGCTGGCGAAATAGACGGCGCGGTCGCATTCCTCGGTGTCGTCGATGACGACAAGGAATTTCGGCTTGTGTCCAGCTTCATAGCTGCGGCGTGTGCGGGCCATGGCTCAATCCGGTTGCCCGGTAAGATCAATCTCCACGAATCCAACGCAACGCTACCAACCCGCAATGCTGCCACGGCGCCGGGTGGCGCGACAAGGCATCTTCCGCTCATTCCCGCCCAAGCTGGAATCCAGTTCTGGGCTCCCCGCTTTCGCGCGGACGAGCGGATTGAATGTCCCCTAGCTGCGCACGAATCCCACGATGTCCTTGACCGCCTTCATGGTTTCGGCCGCGATCACACGCGCCCGTTCCGAGCCATCCGCCAGCACCGCATCGATGGCGGCCGGGTCCTGCACCAGCCGCTTCATCTCGGCGCCGATCGGGCCAAGCTTGTCGACTGCGAGATCGACCAGCGCGGTCTTGAACGTGGAGAATTGCGCATTGCCATATTGCACGAGCACGCCGGCCCGCGTCGTGCCGGCAAGCGCGGCGTAGATGCCGACGAGGTTGTCGGCCTCGGGGCGCGTTTCGAGACCCTTCTCCTCGCTCGGCAGCGGTTCCGGATCGGTCTTGGCCCTGCGGATTTTCTGCGCGATGGCGTCGGCGTCGTCGGTGAGGTTGATGCGCGAATTGTCGGACGCGTCCGACTTCGACATTTTTTTCGCGCCGTCGCGCAATGACATCACCCGCGTCGCTTCGCCGGTGATCAGCGGCTCGGGCTGCGGGAAGAACGCGTCGCCGAAACCGTGGGTGCGGATCGAGTCGCCGAAATCGTTGTTGAATTTCTGCGCGATGTCGCGTGACAGTTCGAGGTGCTGCTTCTGGTCCTCGCCGACAGGCACGTGCGTCGCGCGATAGACCAGAATGTCGGCCGCCATCAGATTCGGATAAACGTAAAGCCCGACCGACGCATTCTCGCGATCCTTGCCGGCCTTCTCCTTGAATTGCGTCATGCGGTTGAGCCAGCCGAGGCGGGCGACGCAATTGAATACCCACGCAAGTTCGGCGTGGCCGGAAACCTGGCTCTGGTTGAACACGATGTGTTTCTTCGGATCGATGCCGCAGGCGATGAACGCGGCCGTGACTTCGCGCGTCGCCTTCGGCAGTTCCGCAGGGTCCTGCCACACCGTGATGGCATGCATGTCGACGACGCAATAGATGCAGTCGAAGCGATCCTGCAGCTCGACGAAGCGCTTGATGGCGCCGAGATAATTGCCGAGGTGCAGGTTTCCGGTCGGCTGCACGCCGGAAAAGACCAGTTGCTTGAACGCCATGGCGCGAACCCCTGAGAATTGCGCCCGACATGCCACGATGGGACGCGGTTTCGCAAGGGCGCCGGCCGGTCGGCGATGGCCGGCTGGAAATATCTACGGTTGCTTGGTCTTGGTCGTTTTAGTCGGAGCCGCGCGGACGCTTCCCCACGGATCAACGACTTTCTGGTCGGGAAGCTTTTTGATCGTTGATTTGTAGTCGGCGTCGAGCTTTTTCTGCTTCTCGATTTCTTCTTCGGTCAACTGACGCTTGGGCGCAGCCTGGAATGGCGAAAGCGTCTGGGCGGCGGCGGCGCCCGCCAACAAGGCGGTGATCGCCGCGGCCTGGATGAGGATGCGCATGTTCCGGGCCAGCTTTGACATGCTTATTATTATGCCGCCCTTCCGCGCAAACCGCTAGGGCCCGTCCACCCCGCGCTGGCCTATGGCCGCCATGACGTCGCGCAGCCGCGCCACGCCGAGCGTCTGGATCGCGGCCAGATAAACGGCAAGCCCGATCGCAACCAGCACCGTCAGCAGAATGACGCGCGGCGAGCCCAAAGGTGGCGACGCCGAACAGTGCGGGGAGACCGTGCTGCGCCAGCAGGATCGCAATCGCCATCACCACCGTCGCCACAATGATGCGCGGAATGCGGCGGCGGCCGTCGCGGTCGATGCGCAGCAGGCGCCGCCGCGACAGGATCACCGCGAGCAGCGTGGCGCCGACCCAGCCCGAGATGGCGATCGCCGCCGCGATGCCGACATGGCCATAATGCGGGAACAGCAGCAGCGCGCCGACGATTGCCGTGGCGAGCCCGGCGAGCGCCGCCAGCATCGGCGTACGGGTATCTTCGTGCGCGAACGAGACAGCGCCCAGGACTTTCTCCAGCACGTGTCCGGGCAGCCCGGCCGAGATCGCCGCAAGCGCCCCGGCCACCGCCGCCGTATCGTGAGGCCCGAACGCGCCGTGCTCGAACAGAGCGCCGGTGATCGGCACCGCCAGCACCGCGAATGCCGCAGCCGCAGGCAGTGCAAGTCCAAGCGCGATCTCGAAGGCGCGCGATTGCGCGACAGCCGCCGCCGCGCCGTCACGGCCGAGCACGCTGGCGGCGATGCGCGGACCCATCACGGACGCAATCGCGACCGAGGCGACGCCGAGCGGCAATTCGTAGAGCCGGTTGGCGTAGTAGAGCCACGACACCGCCGCCGGCGCGGACGAGGCGACGGCCGAAGCCGCGATCAATTTGAGCTGCGGAATGCCCGCGGCGATCAGAGCAGGAGCCGCGCGCCTGAACAGCGATTGCACGTCGCCGGCGTTGCGCACACGCGCGCTCGTCCATCGCTTGCCGGTCCACAGCCAGGTTGCAGCGATGAAGACAAACTGAATGACACCCGCGGCCGTAATGGCTGCCGCCAGCCAGACGCCGACCAGGAACGGATGCAATTGGCCGAACGCGAGCGCCACGGCCAGAACCAGGACGAGATTGAAGATGATCGTGCAGATGGTGACGGCAACGACGCGGCCTTCGGCGTTCAGCGCGGCGGAAATCACCGCGACAAGTCCGGCCAACACAATATAGGGCGCAGCGATGGGCAGATAAAACGCCGCCACCTCGCGGCGCGGCTCATCGAAACCGGGCGCAACCGCGACAATGAGAAAATACGCAAATCCGATCGCCAGCATGGTGACGACGCCGGCGATGCAAAGCATCGCCACCAGGCTCTGCCGGGTCAATCGATCGGCGCTGGCGACGCCATCCTCACCTTGGCGCAGCCGCAGCCAGATCGGCACAAAGGCGCTGTTGAGCGCACCTTCCGCCAACAGGCGGCGGAACAGATTGATCACCTGCAACACCGCAAAGAAGGCTTCCGAGAACGGAGTGGCGCCAAGCATCGCGGCGATGCCGGCGTCGCGGACATAGGCCAGCAGCCGCGATATCAGCGTGCCGCCGCCCACCGTGGTGACATCGCGCGCAAGCGCCATGAATGGAAATAGCCTCCGCGGATCATTCTATCCGTGTCGTCGCCGCGCCGTCACCCGGCATTGCCTCGATGGTGCCGCCCGCTATAGTGCGCGCCGCAAAACTTCATGAGTATTCGCATGGCATCCCACCGCTACGACGTGCTCGGCATCGGCAACGCCATCGTCGACATCATCTCCCGCGCCGAGGAAGACTTCATCATCCGCCAGGGCATGCGCAAAGGCACCATGGCGCTGATCGATGAGCCGCGCGCGGAGGCGATCTATGACGCCATGGGCCCGGCCGTGGAAATCTCCGGTGGCTCGGCGGCAAATACGATCGTCGGCGTCGCGGGCTTCGGCGCGCGTGCGGCGTTCGTCGGCAAGGTCAGGGACGACCAGCTCGGCCGCGCCTTCGCGCACGACATCCGCGCCGCGGGCGTGGCGTTCGACACGCCGCCCGCGTCCGATGGCGCCTCGACCGCGCGCTGCTACGTTCTGGTGACGCCGGACGGCGAGCGCACCATGAACACGTATCTGGGCGCCGCGCAGGATCTGCATCCCAACGATATCGACGCCGATGTCGTCGCCGCGAGCGCAATCACCTATCTCGAAGGCTATTTGTGGGACCCGAAGAACGCCAAGGACGCGTTCCTCAAGGCCGCCAAGATCGCGCACGAGGCGCAGCGCGCGGTGGCGCTGACCTTGTCGGACGCGTTCTGCGTCGATCGCTGGCGCGACGAGTTCTTGCAATTGATGCGCTCCAAGACCGTCGATCTCATCTTCGCCAACGAAGCCGAGCTGCGCAGCCTTTACCAGTCGTCCGATTTCGATGCCGCCGTCAAAGCGCTGCGCGCCGACATCGACGTCGCGGTGGTGACGCGCAGCGAGAAGGGCTGCATCGTGATCAGCCGCGATGGCACCGAAGCGGTGCCGGCATTCCCGGTCGAGCGCGTGGTCGACACCACCGGCGCGGGCGACCTGTTCGCGGCCGGGTTCCTCACCGGGCTCGCGCGCGGCGCCGATGACCGTACCTGCGGCCGGCTCGGCGCGCTCGCGGCCGCGGAGGTGATCGGGCATATCGGTGCGCGGCCGGAGGCTTCGCTGCAGGCGCTGGCGCGCGACAACGGGCTGGACGGCTGAATCACATGAGGCGCCGGTAACCCGACGCCTCATGCTCCGTAGGCCAATCGGGTCGGGGGAATCCGAACGTCAAGGCCGTGGCCAGCCTATCACGCCCGAGTTCCAGGCCGGGCGCTGGTAACCAATTAATAACCAAACATGGTTACCGACGGGGAGCCGTGAAACCGGAGACCCCCCGCCATGGGCAAGCGCAAAGACGTCCAGGACCAGGCCGACGACGCCGTGCCGGCCGCCGGAGAATCCACCCCCACGCCGCCGGAAGCCGCCAGCGAAGTCCAGGCCGCATCGGCGGAACGCCGCCGGCCGAAGCCATCAAGATCGGGCCGATAATGCCGGATTCGGCACCGATCGAACTGCCGCTGGTCGAGTCGCCGAAGCTTGACGGCTCCGAGGCGGTCGCCGACGCCAGCGCCGAGACGGCCGCGATTCCTGCGCCCGAAATTATCGCAGCGGCCGCAGCAGCCACCGCGGCAGCGCCACGCGGATCGTCGCGTTTCGCCTTGCTGGCAGCCTCGATTGCGATTGTGGCGGCGGCGGGCTCCTTCGTTGGATCGCTTGGAGCGATGGGTGTCGCCCATCTCTTTCCGCGCAACGCTGCGCCGGTGGTCGCAAACAACAACCATGGCACCGCGCTGATCGCCGCCGAGATGAACGCGCTGAAGGCCAATATCGACGCCGCGGCGCGCAACGCCAGTTCGCAATTCGCCAAGATCGCCGACCGCATCGACCCCCAGCGCGCGCAGGTCGATCCCACGGCGAAAATCGCCCGCATCGCGGAAGCGCTCGACCGTCTGGAAAAACGCACCGCCGCCGTGGCCGCGCCGGAGACGACCGGCTCGATCGTCACCCCATCGTCCCCCGCCACGGAGCCGAAGCTGGCCGACCGGGTGCTCGAAGGCTGGGTGATCCACCAGGTGGCCAATGGCCATGCGCTGGTCGAGAGCCGCTTCGGCAACCTGTTCGATATCGCCGCCGGCGGATTTCTCCCGGGCGTCGGCCGCGTCGAGCAGATCAAGCGCCAGGACGGCCACTGGATGGTCGTGACCGCGCGCGGCGTGATCCAAGGCTATCACTGGCAAGCTTATCACTGACAAGGCTATCACCGGCTGCCCAACGCTTGTGATGGATGAAGTCCCCGGCGGGTCGCCCCCGCCGGGTTTTTTGTGCCCTGTCGCACCCGTGGCTCGCCGCCTCATTCCATGCCAAATTTGATCGTCTGATCTTGTGCGTGATTTTTCCACGCGCAATCCGAGGCGATTCGAGGCAATTCGAGGAGTGTGGTTCATGGGCGTCCTTGCCGTTCTGCCGCGGATCATAGCGACAGCATTTGCCGCCGCAGCGTTCGCTCCGCTCGCGTCCGCGCAGACCCCGGAAGGCGCGACGCCGAAGCCGGAAATGATGGAGAATTGCCCCGGGCTGGTGGCGTCCGGCCGCCCGCGCGTGATGCCTGCCGCATTCGATCCTGCGGCGTTCAATCTCGCGGCGCTCGCCAGCGACCAGGTGCGGCTGACCTATGTCGGGCACTCGACCTTCCTGATCGAGAGCCCGCAGCTCGTGCGCATCGCGACCGACTACAACGACTACGTCAGGCCGCCGGTGCTGCCCGACATCGTGACGATGAACCACGCCCACGACACGCACTACACCGACCATCCCGATCCGGCGATCCAGCACGTGCTGCGCGGCTGGGGCCCGAGCCCGGACCAGCCGGCGCGCCACGACATCACCGTGCGCGACGTGCGCGTGCGCAATGTGCCGACCAATATCCGCAGCTGGAGCGGCGCCACCGAGCGCCACGGCAACTCGATCTTCATCTTCGAGATCGCCAACATGTGCATCGCGCATCTCGGGCATCTGCATCACACGCTCGACCAGCAGCAGCTCAACGAGATCGGCAGGATCGACGTCGTGATGGTGCCGGTCGACGGCAACATGACGCTCGATCTCGATGGCATGATCGAGGTGCTGACCGCGCTCAAGGCGCCGCTGATGATCCCGATGCACTATTTCAGCGCCTTCACGCTCAACCGTTTCCTCAGCCGCGTGCGCGACAAGTGGGATGTGGAGTACGCCGAGGTTCCTTCGACGCTGGTGTCGAAAACGACCTTGCCGAAAACCCCGAAGGTGCTGGTGCTGCCGGGACATTGACCGATGATGACGTATCGCAAGTTCGGCAACACCGATCTCGATGTGTCGAGCATTGGTCTGGGCTGTTACGGCATGTCGGGCGTCTATGGCGCGGCTGACGACGCGGAATCGATCGCCACGATCCGGCGCGCGCTCGATCTTGGCGTCAATTTTCTCGATACGTCCGCGAGCTATGGCCAGGGCCATAATCATCGGCTGATCGGCGAAGCCATCCGCGGCCGCAGGGGCGACGTCATCATCCATTCGAAGACCGGCAGTCCGCGCGACGGCGGCCCAAGCGCGGTGCGCGGCGGCAGCGATCCGGTTTACCTGCGGCAGACCTGCGAAACGAGTCTCAAAAATCTCGGCATCGAAACGCTCGACATCTTCTGCATGTCGCGCGTCGATCCGCACATCCCGGTGGAGGAAAGCGTCGGCGGCATGGCCGACCTCATCAAGGAAGGCAAGACGCGGTTCATTTCGCTTTCGGAATGTTCGGCGCAATCGCTCCGACGCGGCAGCGCGGTGCATCCGCTCGCATCGCTGCAAATGGAATATTCGATGTTTTCGCGCGATGCCGAGGCGCAGGATCAGCTTGCCGCCTGCAAGCAACTCGGCATGGCGCTGATGGCCTACGGCGTGCTCGGCCGCGGCCAGTTGACGGCGAACGCGCCGAAGCTCGCCGACATGGAGGCGAACGACATCCGCACAAAACTGCCGCGCTTCCATCCGGACAATGTGGAACGGAATTCCAGATTGCGTTCGGTGCTGGAGGACATTGCGCGGCAGCAGGAACGCAACCCTCGCGCAGCTCGCGATCGCATGGACGATCGCGCAGGGCCAGCGAACCGGAACGCAGATCGTGCCGATCCCCGGGGCGAAGTCGCGCAAGCATCTCGAGGAAAACGTTCGCGCCGCGGAGCTTGAATTGACGGCGAGCGATCTCGACGCCATCGACGCCGCCGTCCCGCCCGGCGCCGCCGCCGGCACGCGCTATCCGGCCGGGCAGATGCATCGGCTGAATGTGTGAGGCTGCGTGCCGGCCGCTTCGTCCGCTGCTCTAAATTTTCCCTCCCCCCTTGTGGGGGAGGGTAGGGAGGGGGTCGGGAGGCCAGGCGAAAATTTCGAGCGTCACCCTTGCCTCCCGACCCCCACCCCTGCCCCTCCCCGCAAGGGGGAGGGGAAAGAAGCCAACGCTCCGCCGCCCGTATTTTTTGAATCGGGCGCCGGGTACGCCCGTTTCCCCTTTTCCTGCCCCCCGCGAGGGAGGCGATGGAGCGCCGGGAGGCGCCAGGGGTTTGCGAGACCCCTTTCCGAGGCTTGCGAGGCCCCGGTTTCGCGCGCCAGACCGCCGGGTTTGCGAGGCCCGGCGGCGAGGCGCACGCGCCCAAATCCGGCAGGTTTGCGAGGCCTGCCGGCCGGACGCTGCGCCTCCCGGCGCTCCACCAGCCGCCGGGCATTTCGCCCTTTGGCCCAGAGAGCCCGACGCCGAATCTCCGGCGCCGTCTCTCCGCCGTCCCGCCGAGAGCGCGCTCGAGCGCGCCTTCGGGTGGGACGAGGTGAGACGGTAATGTGTTAATAATCCGTATCTTTGTCAAGATGCGAGCCTATTTGCTTAGCGACTTTCCACGCGTCATGGCCGGGCTTGTCCCGGCCATCCACGCCTTTCTTTCAGCGTTTAATGCAGGCGTGGATGCCCGCAACAAGTGCGGGCATGACGAACACATCGTTTACCGAAGCCGCGCGATTCAGATCAGCGTATCGTACAGATCCGTCCAGTCGGGATTTTGCGCGTTGATCAGCCGAACCTTCCAGGCGCGCGGCCAATGCTTCACTGTTTTTTCGCGCTGAATGGCGAGGCGAATGTCGTCGAAACGTTCATAGTAGACGACCTGCTTCAGCCCATATCGTTTGGTAAATCCGTCGAGAATCCCCGTGCGATGCTGGAAGACGCGTTGCGGCAAATTGCTGGTGACGCCAGCGTAGAGAATGCCGTTACGCCGATTGGTCATGAAATAGAACCAGCCGCCTTTCATCGGCGCATTGAATAAGACGTGGATGGCCGGGACAAGCCCGGCCATGACGGTGAGGTTGAGGGCCATCTTGCGACACTGGCGCATCGCTTCCGGCACTCTGGCGATCGTCGTATAAACGTTGGGACAGAGAAACCCGCGACGAGGAACGCCGCCGATGCTCAGCGCGGAGCAGAACGATCTCATCACCCGCACGGCGCCCGGCACCGCGGCGGGCAACCTCATGCGCCGCTACTGGCAGCCGGCCGCTCTCGTCGATGAACTCGCGGGCAACCGTCCCGTAAAGCCGGTGCGGCTCCTCGGCGAGGACCTCGTCATCTTCAAGGACGACACCGGCCGCTACGGGCTGATCGGGCGGCATTGTCCGCATCGCGGCACCGATCTCGCCTATGGGCGGCTGGAGGATGGCGGCTTGCGCTGCGCGTTTCATGGCTGGCTGTTCGATGTGAACGGCGCGTGTTTGCAGACGCCGGCCGAGCCCGACGACAGCAATCTGTGCAAGAACATCCGGCAGAAATCCTATCCGGTGATCGAGAAGAGCGGCATCCTGTTCGCGTATCTGGGGCCGGGCGCGCCGCCGGCGTTGCCGGATTTCGACTGCTTCGTCGCGCCCGGCACGCACACCTTCGCGTTCAAGGGCATGATCGATTGCAACTGGCTGCAGTCGCTCGAAGTCGGCATCGATCCGGTGCACACCTCGTTCCTGCACCGCTTCTTCGAGGACGAGGACCCGGACAAGGCCTACGGCCGCATGTTCCGCGACACCTCGATCGACTCCGACATGCCGATGACGAAGATCATGCGCGAGTTCACGCACCCGCGCATCGAGGTCGAGCCGACCGATTACGGCTTCCGCCTGATCACGCTGCGCGAGATCGGCGACGCCAAGGCGCACGTGCGCGTCACCAACCTGATCTTCCCCAACGCCTTCATCATCCCGATGAGCCGCGAGATGACGATCTCGCAATGGCACGTGCCGATCGACGACACGCGGCACTATTGGTACGCGATCTTCACCTCGTTCGGCGCGCCGGTCGACAAGGACGAGATGCGGCGGCAGCGGCTGGAGCTTTACCAATTGCCGGATTACGTGCCGCGCAAGAACAAGAGCAACGATTACGGCTTCGATCCGCACGAGCAGGAGCACGCGACCTTCACCGGCATGGGCACCGACATCAACGTGCACGACCAGTGGGCCTGCGAATCGATGGGCGCGATCCAGGACCGCACGCAGGAGCATCTCGGCACGTCCGACAAGGCGATCAGCGCCTATCGGCGGGTGCTGCGCGCCGCGCTCGATGACGCGGGCAAAGACGGCGCGCCGATGCTGGCGCTCGATCCGGCGCAGGCGGCGAAGATCACCGGCCCGGCCTGCGTCGACGGCATCGGCCCGGCGCGGCGACTGGCAGGGCTATTGGCAGCGCACGGACGAGAGCCGGCGGAAGACGAAAAGCTGGGCGAATGGGCATTGACCATCTTCACCTTCCCCTGAAAGGGGAGGGTCGCCATGCGCAGCATGGCGGCGAGGGGTCCGTGCGCGCCGGTACCGCGTGCGCGAAGACTGACCCCCACCTGACGCGCGTTGCGCGTCGGCCTCCCCCTTTCAGGGGGAGGTAAGAATGGCGTCGCGCCGACGATCCGCTACCGCAAGCTTCGTCGCGCGTCACGGCCTGTGGAGCGACGAGCAGGCGCGCGCCGCGAAGGCGGTCGAGCAGCAGATCAAGAAGCAAAAGCTCGAACTGGTGCGCTTCTCCTTTGCCGACCAGCACGGCGTGCTGCGCGGCAAGACCATCATGGCGCAGGACGCGCCCGCGCTGATGCGCTCGGGCGTCACCATGACGACGACGCTGCTCGCCAAGGACACCGCGCACCGCACCGTCTATCCGGTGTTCAGCGCCGGCGGCGGCTTCGACATGGCGGAGATGCAGGGCGGCGGCGATTTCGTCATGGTGGCCGACCCGGCGACGTTCCGCGTGCTGCCGTGGACCGGAAGCGATGGCGCGCCGAACACCGGATGGATTTTGTGCGACATCTATTTCACCAACGGCAAGCCGGTGCCGTTCTCGGCGCGGCAGATTTATCGCGAAGCGCTGCGGCGGCTGGAATCCGAGGGCTACGATTTCCTCGCCGGGCTCGAAGTCGAATTCCATCTGTTCAAGCTTGAAAATCCGAAACTCGCGCCGGCGGACGCCACCTGGCCGCCGCAGGCGCCCGAGGTCAGCCTGCTCAACCAGGGCTACCAGTATCTCACCGAGGCGCGGTTCGATCAGGTCGACGCGGCGCTGGCGCCGATCCGGCGCGGCATCGTGGCGCTCGGCATGCCGCTGCGCTCGCTCGAGATCGAGCTCGGGCCGAGCCAGTGCGAATTCACCTTCCGCCCGCAGTCCGGCATGGACGCCGCCGACACCATGGTGCTGTTCCGCGCGGCGGCGAAGCAGATCGCGCGCCGAAACGGCACGCTGGTGAGCTTCATGTGCCGGCCGGCGCTGCCCAACCTGTTTTCGAGCGGCTGGCATCTGCACCAGTCGCTGATCGCGCGCAAAGGCGGACGCAATGCGTTTGTCGGCCACGAGCGCGGCGGGCTCTCAACCCTCGCGCTGCATTATCTCGGCGGCCTGCTGGCGCACGCGCAGGCGGCCGCGGCTTTCACCACGCCGACCGTCAACGGCTACAAGCGCTTCCGGCCCTATTCGCTGGCGCCCGACCGCGCCATCTGGGCGCGCGACAATCGCGGCGTCATGATCCGCGTGCTCGGCCAGCCGGGCGATCCGTCGACGCACCTGGAAAATCGCGTCGGCGAGCCGGCGGCGAATCCGTATCTCTACATGGCGTCGCAAATTTACGCCGGGCTCGACGGCATCGCGCGGCGCAGCGATCCCGGCCCCTCGGCCGATGCGCCTTACGAGACGGACGCGCCGCCGCTGCCGAAGAGTCTCGGCGAAGCCGTCGCGGCGCTGAGCGCAAGCGACCTGTTCCGGAAACATTTCGGCGCGGCCTTCGTCGACTATTTCGCCCACATCAAAAACGCCGAGCTGGCGCGCTTCAAGGCCGAAGCCGGCGAACAGGCCGAGCCGACCGCCTGGGAGCAGAACGAATATTTCGACATGTTTTGAGGCCGCTGGCACCGCCTTTGCCGTGCGGCTAGGCTCATACCAATTTCCGATCCGGGGGCTCTCCATGACCATCCGTCCGCGCCGCAGCGTGCTCTATATGCCGGGCTCGAACGCGCGCGCGATCGAGAAGGCGCGCACGCTGCCGGTCGATGGCGTGATCCTCGATCTCGAGGACGCGGTCGCGCCCGACGCCAAGGAGCAGGCGCGCCATCAGGTGATCGAGGCGGTGAAGGCGGGCGGCTTCGGCGCGCGCGAAGTGTTCGTCCGCATCAACGGCATCGATACGCCGTGGATGGCCGACGATCTCACCGCCGCCGCGCATGCGGCGCCGGACGCCATCCTGGTGCCGAAAATATCCACCGTCGAACAGCTCGAAATGGTCGGGCAGCGCCTGCTCGACATGCAGATCGATCTCAGGACGCGGGTGTGGGCGATGATCGAGACGCCGGCGGCGATCTTCAACATCAATGCGCTGGCGGCGGAGGCGCACGATTCCGAGACGCGGCTCGCCGGCTTCGTCATGGGCACCAACGATCTCGCCAGGGAGACGCGGGCGCGCATCGTGCCGGGCCGCGCGCCGATGCTGTCGTGGCTGGCGCGCTGCCTGCTGGCGGCGCACGCCCACGGCATCGACATCCTCGACGGCGTCTACAACGACATCGGCAACGCCGACGGCTTCGCGCAGGAATGCGCGCAGGCGCGTGACATGGGTTTCGACGGCAAGACGCTCATTCACCCGAACCAGATCGGGCCCTGCAACACCGCGTTCTCGCCGGCGCCCGAGGAGGTCGAGCAGGCGCGAAAAATCATCGCCGCGTTCGACCTGCCGGAAAACGCGCACAAGGGCGTGGTGCAGATCGATGGCCGCATGGTCGAGCGCATGCACGCCGACATGGCGCGGCGCACGGTGGCGATCGCGGAGGCGATCGAGCGGGTGCACTCCGGCTGATGATCTTACGAGGAGCGCACGCAGCTCGCTCTACCGGACGGACCATAAGCCGTCATTTCGTATCAGCAAGATCGGGCTCTTGCAGGAGCAGATAAGCGAGCTCCTTGTGCGAGCTCATCAGCTCCCTGACGTCGTCCTCGATTTCGAGACCGGGATGAACGACGGTCCAATAATGCGCAGCTCTGATAAATGTGAGAAGCGCGAGGAGAAACTCAAGGCGTTTGCCGCCGAGTGCTTGCCGCAATGCCTGCTGGGCGCGCTCGGACTTCGCCGGTTCGACAAAGATCAGAGCGGACGCTGCAAATATCCAGTCTTCGGCCTCGCTTTCAGGGGCGGGCCAGTCGATCGGCGTCCTGATCGCCGTCAAACCTTGATAGACCGGATCGAGCTGGCGCCGCCATGGCGGGGGCGCCTTGAGGAGCCGGAGCGCCTGCTCGATGGTTTGCGGCGCGGCCTCTGCATCGCCCGATGCATGGCCGTAACCCACAAGAAATCCGCAGTGGCGAACAATGCAGTAGCGGGCCTGGCAGAACCGCGACAGGAAGACGAACAGGCGCTCCTTGAAGAGCGAGGGGATCGGGTTTTCGAGATACGCCGACTTGGCAAAGTCCCAAAGCTTCTCGACGATCTCCGGCGCATCGGGAGCCGACATGAAGAAATGGGGAACGAGCCCGAAGCGGCGCGTTACGTCGCGGTAAAACGGGCCCAGGATTCCCAGAGCAAGCGCCGCAAGCCGGTCGGGATCGCGCTCACCGCGCTGCGCGGCTTCGATGATCTTCTTGGCCAGAATTTCCTGAAATACTGGCGGCCGGCCTTTGGGGTGAAGGGACTGGCAGGCAATGTCATAGGCCTTGCCCAGATTCTGCGTCGCTTCGGCGTCGAATCCACTATCTCTCAAAAATGGTACGACCGAGGACATTGGGGCCACCTCTGACATGGCAGGCAAAACGCCACCGTTAACCGCCGCTACGTAATGGGCAATGTCGTCTGTCGTTGGTAATTTTGACGATGCCCGGCCGGGGGAATCATTGTGATCGGCATGTTCCTTGCGCACCAGGAAATCGCCCGAGTTGTGACCGCACTCGCATGTGTAATTGCGCCGGTCGAGATTGATGAAGCGCTGGTCTGGCTCGACACGCGTGAGGCGCATGGGTCTGCCACAAGAGGTGCAGGGCGGCGGCGGACGCGATGAAAAATCGGGTTGCTGAGGTTCTGGCATCGCGCACTCCCTTGCCGTACAGGCGGGAGCACTACCGACTCTCAGCCACCGACGCCTGGCACAGAGCCGCTGTCGGTGATGGTTGAAATATAGTGCGCTTTCGTAAAAAAGCGAGAACCCATTAGATACACAATCCTGTGCAATTGATGGCCCATCACCTCGTATCGCGGTGGAACCGCGAAAGGGAACTTCACCGAGCGACTCGGCCCAAGAGATCGTTTCGGGCCATTTTGGCCCACCTCGGTCGTGTACTCACAAATCGAGAAGGGACGACTTATTGTCACGGTTATTTGTGATCAAGGCGCCACGAGCCATCCCAATCAGCGGCCGGTGGACCGTTTTGCAAGGTCTCGATACGGCTCAGCAGTGTCATCGAGGGTCCGTCGCCGGGGATCGCTTCCAGTGCAGCAATGAAGGAGCGGCGCGCCTCATCCCAACGGCGCGCTCGATATGCCGCGAGACCCTCGGAATATCGGCTCCGCAGCAATGTTTGTTCCGGCGCAAGTTCTCCCTTGCGCCCCATCACTTCAAATACGACTTGGGACTGGGTCTGGCCAACCACCACGACGCGATCGATTTCGCGCACCTCGATCGCAGCACCGGCCGCGGCGACAGTGGCTTCTGAAGTCAGGCACCGGCTGCCGTATGTCTTGTTTGCCGTCTCCAGCCGAGCCGCGAGATTCACCGTGTCGCCCATGACGGTGTAGCTCATCATGAATTCCGAACCGATGCTGCCCACCAGCGCTTCTCCGGTAGCAATCCCGATGCGTATGTCGCATTCGATCGGGATCGCGCGCACTCCCAGCAGCTCCGGCAGTTCTCTCCGCAGGGTCGCAACGCGACCGATCATCTCGGTTGCTGCAAGACATGCCAAACGCGCCTGGTCCGCTTCGTCGACGAACGGCGGGCCCCAGTAGGCCATGATCGCATCACCAATATACTTGTCGATGATCCCCCGTTGACGCCGGATTGGCTCCGACATTGTCGACAGGTAGCGGTTCATGACCTTGACGAGACCTTGCGGCGTCATGCCTTCGCTCAGGCCGGTGAATCCCTTCATGTCGCAAAACATCACCGTCATGACCCGGCGCTGACCCTCGGCGCCGGCCAATGCCGGTTGATCGATCAATCCTTCAACGACTTTCGGATCGATATATTTGCCGAAGGTTTCTCGAATTCGTTCGTTGTGCCGCAATTGTTCGATCATGCGATTAAACGCGGTCGACAATTGGCCGATCTCATCCCGCGTGGTGACATTGATGGATCGGTCGAGATGACCAGCTTCGACATCGCGCGTGCCCTCCAACAGGAGGCGAACCGGACGGGTAATGCCACTGCTGACAAGGATCGCAAAAATCAGTCCAACGATTGCAGCAAGCGCCGTCACAATCGCGGAGATCAGTATCGCTCTATGCTGATTGCGCAATAACGGTCGTCGCGCTTGCATAGACCTGCTTGATCATGTCGGCGCGGATCGCATCGATTTTTTGGTTGGTTTCGTCGCGGAACTCATCGACTCTCGCAAGGTCACGTTTGACTTCCGCGAAATCCTTGGCGTCCAGGTGGGCGAGCAGTTGAGCGTATTCTTCGCTCATATGATGGCGGATATCGCTGGCGGTGGCTTCTATCCGGGTTTCAATCCGCGCCAGCGCTGCATTGTCCGACGGCGTGCTGACGTCATCGATGATCGAAATAATGAGCTTACGAGCGGCCTCCGCTTCGTGGTCGACTTCAGAGGCTTTTTGCTCAAAAAGCTTCCGACGTGCCGCATAGCCTTCGTCGTCCGGCGGAATCTGCATTCTCGCGATGACCATCCGGCGAAGCGCGAGGGCGCGCTCCAGAGACCGGACATTCATCCGCGCCAGGTCGCTGTAGGCCGGGACGTATTTCGTCATCAGCTCATCGAGCAGATGACTGACTGTGGTCGCCATCAGCATCGACAGCACCGATGTGATCACCATCAGGATGATCAGTCCCACGGCGATGCCGACGATCTTTCTCTTGATTGATGGCCGGAACATCAAAGAGGGCTCATGAACGAGGGTGCTTCACTTTACCCGGGTCCAGCCGATCAGGCGAGGCGATCGCGAGTGCGTCGCGATCATTGTGGTAATCCGGTCTGGTCATTTCAACCGAACGCACTAGTTCTTGAGCCGGTATCCGGTCTTGAACATCCACCACACGATGGCGAGGCAGATCGCCAGGAACAGCATGGTCATCGCCAGGCTGACGCCGACATTGACGTCGGCGATCTCGAAGAAGCTCCAGCGGAATCCGCTGATCAGATAGACCAGCGGATTGAACAGCGCGATTTTCTGCCAGAGCGGCGGCAGCACGCTGATGGAATAGAACGTGCCGCCGAGAAACGTCAGCGGCGTGATGATCAGCAGCGGCACCACCTGCAGCTTCTCGAAGCCGTCGGCCCAGATGCCGAGGATGAAGCCGAACAGGCTGAACGTGAACGCCGTGAGCAGCAGGAACGCCATCATCCAGACCGGATGCGCGATGTGCAGCGGCACGAACAGGCCGGAGGTCGCCAGGATGATCAGCCCGAGGATGATCGACTTGGTCGCGGCCGCGCCGACATAGCCGAGCACGATCTCGAACGACGACACCGGCGCCGAGAGGATTTCGTAGATCGTGCCGACGAAGCGCGGAAAGTAGATGCCGAACGAGGCGTTGACGATGCTCTGCGTCAGCAGCATCAGCATGATCAGGCCGGGCACGATGAAGGCGCCGTAGGCTGACGCCGTCGATCTCGGTGATGCGCGAGCCGATGGCGGCGCCGAACACCACGAAATAGAGCGAGGTCGAGATCACCGGCGAGACGATGCTTTGCAGCAAGGTGCGCCCGGTGCGCGCCATTTCGTACAGGTAGATTGCGCGGACGCCGTACAGGTTCATGGCCGCTGCCCCACCAGGCCGACGAAGATGTCCTCCAGCGAGCTTTGCGTGGTGTGGAGATCCTTGAACCGGATGCCGGCGACGATTGAGATCGTCGAGCAGGTCGGTGATGCCGGTGCGCTCGCCCTGGCGGTCATAGGTGTAGATCAGTTCCTTGCCGTCCGCCGCCAGCGTCAGCCCGTGCGCGGCGAGCGCGGCCGGGATCGCGTCGATGCGGTCGTGCAGTTCGAGCGTCAACTGCTTCTTGCCGAGCTTGTGCATCAGCTCGGCCTTGTTCTCGACCAGGATGATCTCGCCCTTGTTGATGACGCCGACGCGGTCGGCCATCTCCTCGGCTTCCTCGATGTAATGCGTGGTGAGGATGATGGTGACGCCGGACGCGCGCAGCGCGCGCACGAGTTGCCACATGTCCTTGCGCAGTTCGACGTCGACGCCGGCGGTCGGCTCGTCGAGAAAAAGAATCTGCGGCTCGTGCGACAGCGCCTTGGCGATCAGCAGCCGGCGCTTCATGCCGCCGGACAGCGTCATGATCTTGGTGTCCTTCTTGTCCCACAGCGACAGGTCCTTGAGCACCTTGGCGATATGGTCGGGATTCGGCGGCTTGCCGAAGAGCCCGCGGCTGAACCTCACCGTCGCCCACAGCGTCTCGAAGGCATCGGTGGTGAGTTCCTGCGGCACCAGGCCGATCATGGCGCGGGCGGCGCGGTAGTCCGCGATGATGTCATGACCGTCCACCGTCACGGTGCCCGCGGACGGCTTCACGATCCCGCAGATGATGTTGATCAGCGTCGTCTTGCCGGCGCCGTTGGGGCCGAGCAGCGCAAAAATCTCGCCGTGGCGGATGTCCAGATTGATGTTCTGGAGCGCGCGAAAGCCCGGACGCATAGGTCTTGGAGAGATTCGAAACCGAAATGGCTGATGTCATGTGGCGGATTATTGGAGCTTGCGATAGCCGGTGCGAATTCGTGTCGCTGCGGCGAATGAGCAGGTGGGTGGTCAGACCGGCGGGAGATAGTCGTTGTCGGGCGGGCGCGCTAGGGCTTCGCGATTCCACATTTCGCCATCATGCTCTAATGTTCCGCGCGAAAAGAACAAGGGGTTCGATATGCTGACATTGTATCACTACTGGAGCTCGGTGTGCTCGCAGAAGGTGCGCACCTGCCTCGCCGAGAAGAAGCTGTCATGGCAGAGCCAGCACGTCGACCTGTTCAATTTCGAGAATTACACAGCCGTGGTACACCGCGCTCAATCCCAAGGCCGTGGTGCCGACGCTCGATCACGACGGCCATATCCTGATCGAATCCAACATCATCCTCGAATATCTCGAAGACAATTTCCCCGAGACCCCGCTGCGGCCCGACGATCTCTATGCGCGCTCGAAGATGCGGCTGTGGATCTACAATTCCGAGGAACTGGCGCACTGGAACGTCAACACCTGCTCGCACAATCCACGCCACGCCAAGCGCCACGCGCAGAAGAAGACCTCGATGGAGGACATGCTGAAGGCTGGCGGACAGTTGCCCCAATCCGATGATCGGCAAGCGCCTGCGGCACCGGCTGGAAAAGGGCGTTTCGGTCGAGGAGGAAAACGAGGCCTACGCCATGCTCGACTACATGCTCGACCAGATGGAGCGCGAGCTTGGCGCCGGCCCATGGCTTGCCGGGAAATCCTATTCGCTCGCCGACATCGCCATGGCGCCGATGATCAACCGCATCGAGGTGCTGGCGCGGCCGGAAATGATCGGCGCCGCACGGCGGCCGAAGGTGGCGGACTGGTGGGCGCGCACGCAGGCGCGGCCGGCGTTCAAGGAGGCGTTTTCGTTCGCCAATCCGGATGTGAACGATCCGGTGAAGCGCTGAACTTCTGCCGCCGGTCATCACGACGCGGAACCGTTCTCCGGCTACCATTCATTACATCAATGAGCCGGCGAGCTCGCGATTGACGCGCCCGCCGCGATCTCCGAAAACCGTCCCGCGGTGGGATGTCAGAAAGACCGGCACCATGCAGAAGCGTCGCCCCGTCATGCTCGCAATTCTGGACGGCTGGGGCTGGCGCGAAGAGGCGGCCGACAACGCCATCCGCCAGGCCAACACGCCGACATTCGACCGGCTGTGGGAGAACGGCCCGCACGCCTTCCTGCATACCTCCGGCAAGGATGTCGGGCTGCCGGACGGGCAGATGGGCAATTCCGAGGTCGGCCATCTCAACATCGGCGCCGGGCGCGTGGTGCAGCAGGATCTGCCGCGCATCGGCAACGCCATCGCCAGCGGCGAGATCAAGCAGGCGCCGGCGCTGGTCGATCTGATCAAGACGCTCAAGCAGAACGGCGGCACCTGCCATCTCATCGGCCTGGTTTCGCCCGGCGGCGTGCATTCGCATCAGGACCACGCCGCGGCGCTCGCCAAAATCCTCGCCGACGCCGGCGTGCCGACGCTGGTGCACGCATTCACCGACGGCCGCGATACGCCGCCGCAATCCGCCGCCGAAGACATCAAGCGCTTGCTGGGCGCGCTGCCGAAATCGGTGACGGTCGCGACGGTGTGCGGGCGCTATTACGCGATGGATCGCGACAAGCGCTGGGACCGCGTCGCCAAAGCCTACAATGCGATCGTCGAAGCCGACGGGCCGCGTTTTCCCGATGCGCCCGCCGTCGTGGCCGACGCCTATGCTCACAAGAAATTCGACGAATTCATCGTTCCGGCCGTGGTCGGCGACTATCGCGGCATGAAGGACGGCGACGGCGTGCTGTGCTTCAATTTCCGCGCCGACCGCGTGCGCGAAATTCTCGGCGCCATGCTCGATCCGGAATTCTCCGGTTTTCCGCGCAAGCGCGCCGTGCGTTTCGCCGCCGCCGTCGGCATGACGCAATACTCGGAAGCAGCTCGACAAGCTGATGCAGACGATCTTCCCGCCGCAGACGCTTCGCCAACATCCTCGGCGAAGTCGTCGCGAAGGCCGGCCGCACGCAACTGCGCATGGCGGAGACCGAGAAATATGCGCACGTCACCTATTTCCTCAACGGCGGCCGCGAGGAGCCCTATCGCGGCGAGGACCGCATCATGGTGCCGTCGCCGAAGGTCGCGACCTACGACCTGCAGCCGGAAATGTCGGCGCCGGAGCTGACCGACAAGGCCGTGGCGGCGATCGATTCCGGCAAATACGATCTGATCGTGCTCAACTACGCCAATCCCGACATGGTCGGCCACACCGGCAGCCTGCCGGCCGCGATCAAGGCGGTGGAGACGGTCGACACCGGCCTCGGCCGCATCGCCGACGCGATCACGAAGTCCGGCGGCGCGCTGCTCGTCACCGCCGACCACGGCAACTGCGAGATGATGCGCGATCCCGTCACCGGCGGCCCGCACACCTCGCACACCACCAACCCGGTGCCGCTGCTTCTGCGTCGGCGCGCGCAACCGCGCGCTGGTGAAGGAAGGCCGCCTCGCCGACATCGCGCCGACGCTGCTCGAACTGATGGAATTGCCGAAGCCGAAGGAGATGACCGGCCACTCGCTGCTGGCGGGGTGATCATCTCATCACCATGCCGTTCATTGTCATTCGGCAACGTAGGGGCGACCCCGTGATCGCCGCTCGCTGCGAAATTGACCGCGGCGCCCACGAACGCGGCGCCTGCGTCTACGGATCCCCGCTTCGCGGGAATGACAGCTTTCAAATATCCTTCAGCCCGAGCACATCGGCCATCGAATAAAGCCCCGGCGTCTTGCCGTGCGCCCACAGCGCGGCCTTGAGCGCGCCGCGGGCGAAGATCATGCGATCCTCGGCGCGATGCACCAGCTCGACGCGCTCGGAGGGGCCGGCGAAGATCACGCTGTGCTCGCCCACATTGGTGCCGCCGCGCAGCGAGGCGAAACCGATGTCGCCGGTGTTGCGCGCGCCGGTGAGGCCGTCGCGTCCGCGCGCGGAATGCTGCGCCAGATCGATGCCGCGGCCTTCGGCCGCCGCGCGGCCGAGCATCAGCGCGGTGCCGGACGGCGCGTCGATCTTCTTGTTGTGGTGCATTTCGAAAATTTCGATGTCGTAGTCGTCGTCGAGCGTCTTCGCCACGCGCTTCGCCAGCGCGACAAGCAGGTTGACGCCGAGGCTCATGTTGCCGGACTTGACGATGATCGCGCGGCTCGCCGCCTTGGCGATGAGCTTCTCCTCCTCGGCGGACTGTGCCCGGTGGTGCCGATGATGTGCACGATGCCGGCCGCCGCGGTGAGTTCGGCGAACGCAAGCGTCGCGGCCGGGATGACGAATTCGATCAGGCCGTCGGCCTGCTTGAGCAGCGGCGCGACATCGCTCGTGACCTTGATGCCGTTCGGCCCGAGCCCCGCGAGCTCGCCGGCATCGCGCCCGATCACGGCCGAGCCCGCCGCCTCCACCGCGCCCGCGAGCGTCATGCCCTTCTGCGCCGCGACGGCGTGAATGAGCGTCCGTCCCATGCGCCCGCCGGCGCCGGCGATCACGATGCGCATGTCGGACATGGGTTGGGCTCCTCGGTCTGGCGCGGGTATAACTGCGACGCGACTATGCCAGCACGGCAGCGACTATTCACCTCTCCCCGAGGGGAGAGGTGAGCGAGCGAAGCGAGCGAGGGTGAGGGGGTTCGAACGTTGGGGTTCATCCGAAGCGTCCGAGCCCCCTCACCCCAACCCTCTCCCCTCTGGGGAGAGGGAGCGCGCCGAGGCGCGGCACGCGCGAGCACAGCCCTCAAGCCCGCGCGCCTTCGTCGCCTTCGATGACGAAGAGATCGACCTCGGCGTTGCCCTCGCGCAGCTTCTTCACCGCCTGGTATTCGGGCGAATGGTAGCAGGCGCGTGCCGCCTCATAGCTTGGAAATTCCACCACGACGGTGCGCGGACGCGCCTTGCCCTCGACGACCTCGTAGGCGCCGCCGCGCACCAGATAGCGGCCCGCGAACTGGCTGAACGGCGCCTGGATGGCGGCGGCATAGGCCTTGTAGCCTTCGGGCCCGGTGACATCGACATGGGCGATCCAGTAGCCCTTGCGCGCCGCGGCCGCGGGCGGATTCGCGCCCGGCGTCGGCTGCGCGCCGTCGTAGCCCTCGGCGATGATGAAATCGCATTGCGAATGCGGCAGCCGCAGCGGCCTCGCGCTCTGGTATTCCGGCGAGCGATAGCAGGCGAGCGCGGTGGCGTAGTCGGGGAATTCGCGCAGCACGTTGCGCGAGCGGCAGCGGCCCTCGACCGCCTCCATCTTGCCGCCGCGAATGAGCGCGGTGCCCTTGTACTTCTCGTGCGCCGGCGGCGTCGCCGCCATGTAGGCCTTGTAGCCTTCGGGATTGCTGACATCGATGTGCGGAATCCAGTAGCCCTTCGGCATGGCGTGCTCCCTTCAGGATTGTTTTGCGGCGACGGCGATTTCGGCAACGATGGCGTCCGCCGCGGCCTTCGGATCGGACGCCGCGACGATCGGGCGGCCGACCACGAGATAATCGGCACCGGCGGCGATCGCGGCCGACGGCGTCATGATGCGTTTCTGGTCGCCCGCCTCGGCGCCCGCCGGACGGATGCCGGGCGTGACGAGCGACAATTTCGTGCCGACGATCGAGCGCAGATTGGCGGCTTCCTCGGCCGAGCAGACAAGGCCGTCGACGCCGATGTCGCGCGCCTGCGCGGCGCGTTCGGCGACGAGTTCGGGCACGGTGAAATCGTAGCCGGCCGCCGCGAGGTCGGAATCGTCATAGGAGGTCAGCACGGTGACGGCGAGGATGCGCAGACCCGCCTCGCGCGCGTCGACCGCGGCCTTCATGGTCTGCGGATAGGCGTGCACGGTGAGGAACGTGGCGCCGGACCGCGCCACGCTTTTGACGCCCTGCGCCACCGTGTTGCCGATGTCGTGCAGCTTGAGATCGAGGAACACGCGCTTGCCGGCGCCGACGAGCCTGGGCGCGTATTCAAGGCCGCCCGCGAAGGCGAGCTGATAGCCGATCTTGTAGAACGACACCGCGTCGCCGAGCCGCGCCACCATGGCCTGCGCCTGCTCGACCGACGACACATCGAGCGCAACGATCAGGCGGTCGCGAGCGTCGTGCTTCACCGTGCGGGCTCCCCGATCTGGCTCGCCATGTCGATGAGCCGCCGCACGACGGCTTTCAGCGATGCGGCGAGATGTTCGTCCTTGAGATTGTCCATGTCGTCGAACGCCTGATCGGCGCGCGCGACCGTCACCTGCTCCGGGATGACGAGCGCGCCGCAACCGATTTCCAAAATCTGACGGATCGCCAGCAGCGAACGCATGCCGCCGAACGGCCCCGGCGAGGCGGCGCCGAGCGCGAACACCCGGTGCTTGAACACGGCGAGCGGCGCCTCGCCGCGTTCGCGCACGCGCGAAATCCAGTCGATCGCATTCTTGACCAGCGCCGGCACCGAAGCGTTGTTCTCCGGCGTCGCGATGAATACGCCCTGATGGGCGGCCAGCATGCGCTTGAGCTGCATCGCGTTGTGCGGCGCGCCGGATTTGGCTTCGAGATCGGCATCGTAGAGCGGCAACGGATAATCCGCGAGCGAGATGCGGGTGACATCGGCCTCGGCCAGCGCCAGTTCCTTGGTGGCGAGCGCCGCCAGCCGCACATTGTACGAGCCGGTGCGCAGCGAGCCTGGAATGACGAGGATTTTCGGCGCGGGCATCGGCGGCTCGGAACCTTGGACGGTCGACGGACCACATCGATAGACGGTCATGCCCGGCTAATGCCGGGCATCCAGTCTTGCGGACTCGTGCTCAAGCGCTCGCGATTACTGGATCGTCCGCCTTCGCGGACTGCATGAGCAGTGAAGAAGCGTTCACGCCTTGCGGTAGACCCACACGCGCGCCGGCGGAATGTTCATCCAGATGCGCCCGGATGCCTCGGCGGTGATATCGCGCAAGGTCTTCGGGATCGGCGGCAGCATCGCATAGGTGAACTGCACGAATGGCGCGCCGGGCATCATGAGGCCGAAGGCGTCGTAGATCAGCCGCAGCCGCTGCTTCAGCGGCTTGGTGACGAGCGGCAGGCCGGAAACGATGGCGTCGGCGGGCTCGAGGATCAGGCTTTCGAGCAGACGGCGCAGGCTGTAGGCATCGCC
This sequence comes from uncultured Alphaproteobacteria bacterium, assembly GCA_963730645.1. GTDB lineage: Bacteria > Pseudomonadota > Alphaproteobacteria > Rhizobiales > Xanthobacteraceae > BOG-931. Next base: position 88,427 of record CAVSSN010000007.1, read on the forward strand.
CTGCACCACGGTCGCGGCCGGATAGCGCGTGCGCAGCAGCCGGCAGAAATTCGGGTTGAACTCGACCAGCACCAGCCGCGCCGGATCGACGCCATGCTGCACCAGCGCCTCGGTGATCGGTCCAGTCCCGGGGCCGAGCTCGATCACCGGGCCGGTGCCGTTGGGGTCGACGTAGCGCGCCATGGTCCGGCACAGCGCACGGCTCGATGGCGTCACCGCGCCGATCGATAGCGGGCGCTCGACCCAGGAGCGGATGAAGCGCACCTCGTCGTCGAGACGGATGCCGTTCTTCTGCTCGAACTTCTTGATCTGCTCGTCGATCTTCTGCCCGATGCGGTCGCGGCTTCTGCTCGAACAGCCGGATCTGCTTGCCGATCTTGCGTTCGATGACGTTTTTGCGGAATTCGAAAATTCGAATTTGCCGCTCGATCTGTTTTTCAAACTTCTGAAAGGCGGGATGCGGCGGCATTATCTCAATATCGCGCTACGCGACCAATTCGTGGCAATTTTAAAACATTTCGACGACGAAGGCCAGCACGTCGACGCCTAGCCGGAACTCGCGCGGCTGCCGAGGAAGTCCTTCACCTTGCTGAAGAAGCCCGCGGATTCCGGCTGCGTCTCCTTCGACGACAGGCGATCGAATTCGGACAGCAGCTCGCGCTGCTTCTTGGTGAGGTTCTGCGGCGTCTCGACCACGACCTGGACGTACATGTCGCCGGTCTGCTTGGCGCGCAGCACCGGCATGCCTTTGCTTTGCAGGCGGAAGCGCCGGCCGGATTGCGTGCCCTCGGGAACTTTCACGCGGGTCTTGCCGCCGTCGATCGTCGGCACCTCGAATTCGCCGCCGAGCGCCGCCGTCACCATCGACACCGGGACGCGGCAGTGCAGGTCGGCGCCGTCGCGCTGGAAGAACGGGTGCGAGCCGATCGAGAGGAAAATATAAAGGTCGCCCGATGGCCCGCCGCGCACGCCGGCCTCGCCTTCGCCGGCGAGCCGGATGCGGGTGCCGTCCTCGACGCCCGGCGGAATGTTCACCGACAACGTGCGTTCGCGCGTGGTGCGGCCTGCGCCGGCGCATGACGGGCATGGGGTATCGATCACCTGGCCGCGGCCCTGGCAGGAGACGCAGGTGCGCTCGAGCGTGAAGAAGCCCTGCTGATGCCGCACGCGGCCGTGGCCGCCGCAGGTCGCGCAGGTTTTCGGCTTGGTGCCGGCCTTGGCGCCGCTGCCGGAGCAGACCTCGCAGGTCACCGAGGTCGGAATGCGAACCTGCGCGGTCTTGCCCGCATAGGCATCCTGCAGGCTGACTTCCATGTTGTAGCGCAGGTCCGCGCCGCGCTCGCGGCCGGTGCCGCGGCCGCGCCCGCCGCCACCGCCCATGCCGAAGATGCCTTCGAAGATGTCGGAGAAAGCCGAGCCGAAATCCGCGCTGAAGCCGTGCGCTCCGCCGCCGGCGCCGTGCTCGAATGCGGCATGGCCGAAGCGGTCGTAGGCCGCGCGCTTGTCGGGGTCCTTGAGGACCTCGTAGGCCTCGTTGATTTCCTTGAACTTGTGCTCGGCGTCCTTGTCACCCGCATTGCGGTCGGGATGAAACTGCATCGCGAGCTTGCGATAGGACGTCTTCAGCTCACCGTCGGCCGCGGTGCGCTCGACGGAAAGAACCTCGTAGAAGCAGCGTTTGGCCATCAATCCCCACCCGTTGCATGCCAGCTACCGCGTCATTCGGGGCCGCCAACGGCGTGACCCGGCCATCCAACTTCACTTCTGGATAAAGATGGACCCCCGGGTCAAGCCCGGGGGTGACGATTTCGGATAAGCTGGCTTGGCCTGATGTCGAAAGCCGGCACGAGTCCCCTCGCCGCTCAAGCCGATTTCTTGTTCTTCTTGTCGTCGTCGACTTCGGTGAACTCGGCATCGACGACGTCTTCCTTCTTGCCGTCGGCCGCGCCGGCTCCGCCATCACCGCCTTCGCCGCCGCCTTGCTGTTCGGCGGCCTGCTTGTACATGGCCTCGCCGAGCTTCATGGACGCCTGCGCCAGCGTGTTGGTCTTGGCGGCGATCACGTCGGCGTCGTCGCCCTTCAGCGCTTCCTTGAGGTCCGCCATGGCGTTCTCGATGGCGCGGCGCTCGGGCTCGCCGACCTTGGAGCCGTGCTCGGCGAGCGCCTTCTCGGTCGAATGCACCAGCGCCTCGGCGTGGTTCTTCGCCTCGACGGCGGCCTTGCGCTTCTTGTCTTCCTCGGCGTGAGCCTCGGCGTCCTTGACCATCTTCTGGATGTCGCCTTCCGACAAACCACCCGAAGCCTGGATGCGGATCTGCTGCTCCTTGCCGGTGCCCTTGTCCTTGGCGGACACGTTGACGATGCCGTTGGCGTCGATGTCGAACGTGACCTCGATCTGCGGCACGCCGCGCGGCGCCGGCGGCAGCCCGACCAGGTCGAACTGGCCGAGGATCTTGTTGTCGGCCGCCATCTCGCGTTCGCCCTGGAACACGCGGATCGTCACCGCGCCCTGATTGTCCTCGGCGGTCGAGAACACCTGGCCCTTCTTGGTCGGGATCGTGGTGTTGCGATCGATCAGGCGCGTGAACACGCCGCCGAGCGTCTCGATGCCGAGCGAAAGCGGCGTGACGTCGAGCAGCAGCACGTCCTTGACGTCGCCCTGCAGCACGCCGGCCTGAATCGCCGCGCCGATGGCCACGACTTCATCCGGGTTGACGCCCTTGTGCGGCTCCTTGCCGAACAATTGCTTCACCACCTCCTGCACCTTCGGCATGCGCGTCATGCCGCCGACCAGGACGACCTCGTTGATCTCGGCCGCGGACAGACCCGCGTCCTTGATCGCCATGCCGGCACGGATCGATCGTCTTCTGCACCAGGTCGTCGACCAGCGCCTCGAACTTGGCGCGGGTGAGCTTCATGGTGAGATGCTTCGGACCGGACGCATCCGCCGTGATGAACGGCAGATTGATTTCGGTCTGCGTGGTCGACGACAGTTCGATCTTGGCCTTCTCGGCGGATTCCTTGAGCCGCTGCAGCGCGAGCTTGTCGCGGCGCAGATCGATGCCCTGCTCCTTCTGGAATTCGTCGGCCAGATAATTGACCAGCCGCATGTCGAAGTCTTCGCCGCCGAGGAACGTGTCGCCGTTGGTCGACTTCACCTCGAACACGCCGTCGCCGATTTCGAGAATCGAAATATCGAACGTGCCGCCGCCGAGGTCGTACACCGCGATGGTGCCGGTCTTGGTCTTGTCGAGCCCGTAGGCGAGCGCGGCCGCGGTCGGCTCGTTGATGATGCGCAGCACTTCGAGGCCGGCGATCTTGCCGGCGTCCTTGGTGGCCTGGCGCTGCGCGTCGTTGAAGTAGGCCGGGACGGTGATGACGGCCTGCTCGACCTTCTGGCCGAGATAGGATTCCGCCGTCTCTTTCATCTTCTGCAAGATGAACGCGGAAATCTGCGAAGGCGAATAGGTCTTGCCTTCAGCCTCGACCCAGGCGTCGCCGTTGGAGGCGCGCGAAATCTTGTAGGGGACGAGCTTCTTGTCCTTCTCCACCATCGGGTCGTCGTAGCGGCGCCCGATCAGGCGCTTGACCGCGAAGATGGTGCGCTCCGGATTGGTGACCGCCTGGCGCTTGGCCGGCTGGCCGACGAGTCGCTCGCCGTCGTCGGTGAAGGCGACGATCGACGGCGTGGTGCGCATACCCTCTGCGTTTTCGAGAACCTTCGGGCTCGCGCCTTCCATCACGGCAACGCACGAATTCGTAGTCCCGAGGTCGATACCAATGACCTTGCCCATGGTCTTATTCCTCTCTTTCTCGGCAGGCCGGTTGGACCCTGTTGGCGTCCATGGCCGACCCCCATTATTGGCGCCGTCTCCCCCGACGACGTCCTTGGCTCATATAGGAGGGCGGTATTGGGCCGCAAGCCTGAGATGCCGTCTTTGCACGGCGGACACCGGTTGAGATTCTTTTAACGGTGTCGCGCAGAGCTTCCCATCCGCACCGCCGCGCTAGCCCGGCATTAATGAAGAGCTGCCACGGATAGCGCAGGCGAAGGGGTAACAGCCAGCGCCGGGCCGCAATCGACGCCAGAACAACGGCCCGCGGCGGGGAGACGTCATGCGCGCCAGCAATATCGAATTCGGCGCACCGCCGTGCGCAATGGCCGCGCATTCGGCCCCCGGCCGCGATGCGGTTCGTCGGCTTGTCGACGTGCTGCCGCGACCGCTGCGCTTTCTCGGCGTCGGCGGTCTCGGCCTGATGACCGACCTTGCCATCTTCACCCTCGTTCTGGCGTACAGCCCGCACCCGCTGCCCGCGCGGCTGGTTTCGCTCGCCGTCGCAACGCTCGTGACCTGGCGGCTCAACCGCGCCCTCACCTTCGACCGCAGCGGCCGCCGCCCGACCGATGAAGCCATGCGTTATGCCGCCGTCGCGGCGTCGGCGCAGACCGTGAGCTATGCGGTGTTTGCGACCCTCGTGGTCTCCGCTTTGAGCGCACTGCCGCAACTCGCCGTGCTCATCGGCGCAGCCTGCGGTGCGTTCGCCTCCTATGCCGGGCAGGCGCTGTTCACCTTCCGGCCCCGCACGCCGGCCGGCCCGCAAGGGCGCATCTGAGGGCCGCGCCATGGACGTCGATGCCGAGGTGTTCGTGATCGGCGCGGGGCCCGCCGGCCTCACCGCGGCCTATTGCCTGACCAAGGAAGCCCGCTCCGTCGTCGTGATCGAGCGCGACCCCATCTATGTCGGCGGCATCAGCCGCACCGTCGATTATAAGGGCTTCCTGTTCGACATCGGCGGCCACCGCTTCTTCTCCAAGTCGAAGGAGGTCGTCGCACTCTGGCAGGAGATCTTGCCGGAGGATTTCATCACGCGGCCACGACTGTCGCGTATCTATTACAACGGCAAATACTTCTCCTATCCGCTCAAGGCATTCGAGGCCCTGTTCAAGCTTGGCCTGTTCACCAGCGCGGCGTGCATGGCATCCTACGCCCGCGCCAAGCTCCGGCCGATCGCGCCGGCGCGCACATTCCACGAATGGGTGCGCAACCAGTTCGGCGAGCGGCTATTCCAGATCTTCTTCAAGACCTACACCGAGAAGGTGTGGGGCATGTCGTGCGACGACATTTCGGCCGACTGGGCCGCGCAGCGCATCAAGGGGCTCGATCTCATCACCGCTGTCATGAACGGGCTCAAGCGCTCGCTGCTGATTCGGCGGTCGCGCCAACTCCGGCGGCACCGTCACGACGTTGATCGAAAGCTTTCAATACCCGCGCAAGGGGCCCGGCATGATGTGGGAGGCGGCGGCGCGCAAGATCAGGGCGCAGGGCGGCCGCATCCTGATGGGGCGGGAGCTGGTCCGGCTCGAATTCGACTCCGCGCGCAGACTCTGGCGCATCGAGGTCGCGACCGCGCACGGCGGGCGCGAAGGCTATACGGCGCGTCACGTCGTCAGCTCGGCGCCGCTGCGTGACGTGGTGGAACGCATCCGGCCGACCCCGATCTCGCTCCTGCACGCGCGCGCGCTGCGTTATCGCGACTTCCTCACCGTCGCGCTGATGGTGCGCAGGAACGAGCTGTTTCCGGACAACTGGATCTATATCCACGACCCGAGCGTGAAGGTCGGCCGGGTGCAGAACTTCGGCTCCTGGTCGCCCGAGATGGTGCCCGCCGGCATGGGCTGCCTCGGCCTCGAATATTTCTGTTTCGAGGATGACGGCCTGTGGAACGCGCCCGACGACGAGCTGATCGCGCTGGCCAAAAAGGAACTGCGAGCATATCGCCCTCGTGCGCGCCGAAGATGTCGTTGACGGCTGCGTGGTGCGCCAGCCCAAGGCCTATCCGGTTTACGACGAAGACTACCGCGACAACGTCGCGGCCATCCGGCTCGACCTTGAAGGCAGCTATCCGACCCTGCATATGGTCGGCCGGCCGGCACGGGCGGACCGTGCAGGCTCGCGTTAACCGCGCGCCCGCTGTTGGCCATGCGCCAGACGCCAGATCAGCCGCCCCGCGAATGCCGGCAGCACCAGCATGGCGACCGGAATATGCGCCGCAGCCAAGCAGCAGCATCGTCACCGGCAGCGTCCAGACCGCGAGCGCGAGCCGATGGTCGGCGATCGTGTTGTCGTCGCGCTGGCGCAGCAAAGCGACGACGAAGCCGAACACCACCATGTCGTAGTTGAGCATCCAGGGCGAGAACAGGAAGGTCGCGGTGACGAACAGCGCCAGCGAAAGCACCGGATCGCGCCTGCGCCAGAACGTCCAGATCACCGTCGCGAGCGCGCCGCACGACGACTGCGGCCTGGATCGCACCAGCAAATCATCGAGCGGCAGGCCGACCAGCCGGGCATTGACGAAGGCCGACGACACCATCGGCACCAGCAGTCCGCCGCCGTGCGGTCATCAGCCATTGCTGCTGCGGCACGACTTTGCGCACGTATTCGAGCCAGATATCGGCCGCCGAACCACAGCGAGGTCAGCGCGACCAGCACGGCCGTGGTCACGACCGCTGCCGCAATGACGCGCCAGCGCCCCGTCATCACCAGCAGCACCGGCAGCAGCAGGCCGAATTGCGGCTTGATGGTGAGGATGCCGAACAGGACGCCGGCAAGCACCGGCTTGCGGTCGAGGTTGGCCAGGCCGCCGATCAGCAGCGCCGCGGTGACAAAGCCGTTCTGGCCGAAGAACACGTTGACCGCGACGCCGGGCGCCACCGCGAGGAACAGCAGGTGCTGGCGCTGGACCCCGCCGGACCACGCGGCCCACAGATAGAGGGCGAGGCCGAGGACGCACCACAAGCGCATAGGCCGGCAGGTAGGGCATCAGCCCGAACGGCCACGTGTAGAGCAGAAGGTGCGGCGGATAGGACCAGAAATGGTCCGGAAATGTCGGCCCGAGCATGTCCCGCAGCGCGGTGTTGTAGGTTTCGAAGTCGAGCCAGGCGGCCGTGTGGCCTTCGATCGCCGCGCGGCCGCCCATCCAGGTATTGAGGAAGTCGCGGCCGACCGCGTAGCCGGAGATATCCACCGACGGCAGCCGAACGACGGCGCCCTGGAGACCGCAAAGAAGCTCAATTCGAAGACCACAAAGAAAACCGCCGCCGCCACCGTGAACTTGACGTAAAGCTCGTCGGGTGGGCGGGCGGGCTTCGCGGTGTCGGCCATGACGCCAAAGTGGCGGGCAATCGTAAAGGCGCGGTGAAAAACGGTGGCAATGTCGCAGCAAACCGACCTTCGCGCCGACATCCGCCGCACCGAAGGCTGGCCGCGACCGCATGAGGGCTTCGCATCCACGCCGGCTACCTCGGCCCCGACGCCCAGGCGGCGCTGCTTGCGGCGTTGCGCGAGGTGATCGCGGCCGCGCCGCTCTACACGGCGCGGATGCCCAAATCCGGCCGGCCGATGTCGGTGCGGATGTCGAATTGCGGGCCGCTCGGCTGGTATTCGGACGAGGCCGGCTACCGCTACCAGCCGACCCACCCCGAGACCGGCCGGCCGTGGCCGCCGATGCCGGATATCCTGCTCAAGGCCTGGGACGAGCTTGCCCGCTACCCGCACCGGCCCGAGGCCTGCCTGATCAATTTCTATGCCGCCACGGCCAAAATGGGCCTGCATCAGGACCGCGACGAGCAGGATTTCGACGCCCCGGTGCTGTCGTTCTCGCTCGGCGACGCCTGCCTGTTCCGCGTCGGCGGCCTGAGGCGCAACGATCCGACGCGCTCGATCCGCCTGAGTTCCGGCGATGCGCTGGTGCTCGGCGGCGCGGCGCGGCTGGCGTTCCACGGCGTCGACCGGATTTATCCCGGCACGTCACGCTTGCTGGGCGAAGGCGGAAGGATCAATCTGACATTGCGGCGGGTGACGCGGGCCGATGCCGGCAGGTCGCAGCCGTGACAGTTTGCACATGAGGCCGAAATGACCCGCGCGATCCCGCGCCTGATAATCATTCTCGCCGTGCTGGCGGCTTTGGCCGTACCGGCGCGCGCGGCCGATCCGACATTCCCGGTCGGCTCGCCGCTCGGCCTCGTGCCGCCGCCCGGCATGATGCCGAGCAAGAGTTTTTTCGGCTTTGTGGACCCGGACAAGGACGCCGCGATCATCATGCGGACGCTGCCCGCCGCAGCATTCCCGGAGATCGAAAAGACCATCAACAACGCCGCCATCAAGGCCCAGGGCGTCACCGTCGAGAAACGCGAGTCGATCCAGCTCGCCGTCGGCAAAGGCATTCTGATCCTGGGGCGGCAGGTGGCGGAGAAAAAGAGCTACCGCAAATGGCTGCTGTTCGCGACCGCGGGCGACTTCACCGCGCTGATCACCGCGCAAGTGCCGGACGAGGCCAAGAGCGCCTATCCGGATGCCGCCATGCGTGCCGCACTGACGACTCTGGCGGTGCGCGCAACCGTGCCGGACGACGAACAGCTCGCGCTGGTGCCGTTCAAGATCGGAGAGCTGGGCAGCTTCCACGTCGAGGGGGTGGTGCCGGGACGCGCGCTTATCCTGACCGACGCCCAAAAGGATGCGCCAAAGGACAAGCTGCCGGCGCGCCTGCTGGTGGCTGCGCTTCCGGGCGGTCCGGCGGAGGCGGATGACCGCAGCAACTTCGCCCGGATCGCGTTTGGCGACATCGGCGACATCGGCGACGTCCGCATCACCGTGGCGGAGCCGTTGCGGCTGAATAACCAGTCCGGCCACCAGATCATGGCTGACGCCAAGGACGTCCGCACCGGCGCGAACGTCAAGGTGGTGCAGTGGCTGCGCTTCGGCGCCGGCGGCTATATGCAGATGGTCGGGATCGCGCCGGCCGACGGCTGGGTCGACGCGCTCGCGCGCATGCGCGCGGTGCGCGACAGCCTCGATACGCAGTGATGTTTCAGGAGTCGCGTGCGGTCGCGTTGTCGTTGACGGGCGGCTGGCCGGGCGCGGTGCTTGGCGCCATCTTGGGACCGCCCTTCGCCACGCCGACGAGCGCCGGACGCAGCACCCGGTCGCCGATCATGTAGCCCGCCTGCACCACCTGCACGACGCTGCCGGCCGGCACCGACGGCGTCCGGCACCTCGTACATCGCCTGGTGCAGGTTGGGATCGAATTTTTCGCCCTGCGGATCGAACCGGCGCACGCCGTTCTTTTCCAGCGCCTTCAAGCAGCTCGCGCTCGGTCAGCTCGACGCCCTCGACCAGCGTGTTGCCGTTGGGGTCGGCACGCAGCTCCGGCGCGACCGCCTCCATGGCGCGGTGCATGTTGTCGGCGACGGTGAGCACGTCGCGCGCGAAGGTCGCGATGCCGTAGAGCCGCGAATCGGCGACCTCGCGCTCGGTGCGCTTGCGCAGGTTCTCCATCTCGGCAAGCGTGCGCAGCAGCCGGTCCTTGACGTCGGCCAGCTCGCGATCGAGCGAGGTGGAGGGCTTGGGCTCTGGTCTGGGCTCTGGCGCCGCGGCGGCCGGTTCGTCGGGCTGCAGGGCGGCGTCGTCCGATGGGTGTGTGTCGGTCATGTCGTCCGGGATATCAGGGCAGACCGGTTAAAAATCAAGCCGGGACTTTTTCGGCGGCGGCCGGCCGGCTCGCCAAAGCGGTTTCCAGGAAGGCCATCACGGGCGGCCAGGACAGCCTCGTGGCCGCAGCATTTGCGGGCACATCTTGAATATCCGGCCGCATGAAACTGTGCACCGCGCCGGGGTGGACCTGCACGAACGTGGCCGCGCTGCGCCGCTCAAGCACGTCGCGCAATTGTACATACACCGCCGGCACGAAGACCTGATCGGCTCCGGCATGCACCAGGTGAACCGGGCACGCGATGTCGGCCGCAAGCGCGATCGCGTCCAATGTCTCGTTTGGTTTCGCCGGGACGCGGATCGAGGGGTAATAGGGCACGCAGGCGAACAGCCGCCGGTCGCGCGCGGCGAGCAGCACGGCGTAGCGCCCGCCGAGGCAGAAGCCGAGCACGGCCACGGCGGGCAGGCGCAATTTTTCCAGCATGTGGCTGACGCAGTCGGACATCGCATCGACCGCGCTGTCGGAGAGTTTCGACGCGCGCGCCTGCGCCGGAGCCAATTCGGTCGGCGGCGTCTCGCCCGGATAAGGGTCCCAGACCAGCGTCGTGAACCCGGCCGCGGCCAGACGCTGGGCGTAGTCACGGGTAAAATCATCGACGCCGGTGATCGTCGGCAGCAAAAGGATTCCGCCACGCGGACGTTCGGCGTGCGCGATGTGGCCGTTCACGGCTCCGGCGGCGATCGTTTCTGTGCGGATCATGGCTTTGCCTCTGCGAATCGTCAGCCGCCGAGCAGCTTGCTGACGACGCGGGCGGTGTAGTCCACCATCGGAATGACGCGCGCGTAATTGAGCCGCGTCGGGCCGATGACGCCGAGCACACCGACGATGCGGCCCGCGGCATCGTGGTAGGGCGCCACGATGGTGGAGGAGCCCGACAGCGAGAACAGCTTGTTCTCCGAGCCGATGAAGATGCGCACGCCCTCGGCCTGATCGGCGCGGCCGAGCAGGTCGATCACCTCGCGCCGGGTCTCGAGATCGTCGAACAGCAGCCGCACGCGTTCGAGATCGTCGAGCGCCTTGAGGTCTTCGAGCAGATGCGCCTGGCCGCGCACGATCAGCTTGCGCTCGTCGCTCTCGCCGCCCGACCAGCTCGCGACGCCGGCGGCGACGATCTTCTGCGTCAGCTCGTCGAGCTCGGCCTGACGCGCTTCGAGCACGCGTTCGGCCTCGGCCTTGGCTTCCGCCAGCGTCTTGCCGGCGATATGCGCGTTGAGGAAATTGGTGGCTTCGTTCAGCGCCGATGTCGGCAATCCGACCGGCAGCGGCAGCACCCGGTTCTCGACCTGGCCGTCCTCCGTGACCAGCACGACCAGCGCGCGCTCGGGTTCCAGCCGCACGAACTCGACGTGCTTGAGCCGCACGTTGGACTTCGCGGTCAGCACCACGCCGGCGGTGCGCGTGAGACCCGAGAGCAGGTGCGAGGCTTCCGTCAGCACCGTCTCGACCGACTTGCGCCTGGCCCGTGGCCGCAACCTGCGCCTCGATCGCCTTGCGGTCGACCTCGGTGAGATCGCCGATCTGCATCAGCGCATCGACGAAGAAGCGCAGGCCCAGCTCGGTCGGCAGCCGGCCGGCCGAGGTGTGCGGCGCGTAGACGAGGCCGAGGTGTTCGAGGTCGGACATGACGTTGCGCACCGAAGCCGGCGACAACGTCATCGGGATGATGCGCGAAAGATTGCGCGAGCCGACCGGCTCGCCGGTCGCCAGATAGCTCTCGACCACCCGCCGAAAGATTTCGCGCGAGCGCTCGTTGAGCTGCGCCAGCCCGACCTGGCTGGCGCCGATGGGAACGTCGTGGGTGGCCAAGAAAGACACTCCTTCGTTCGTCATTCCGGGGCGCGCGCAAAGCGGCGAGCCCGGAATCCATATGTCACGAACGGCGGTTATGGATTCCGGGCTCCTCGCTGCGCTCGGCCCCGGAATGACGAACTAATACGTGGAGATATATCACTCCGCCGCCGCCATGGCACGCGGGGCGGCGCGCAGCAGGTCCATCAGCTTGCGCACCGAGCCGAAATCCTCCAGCCGGTCGACCGCTCCGATCACGTCGGCGATGTGAGCCTCCGGCAGCACGCCCTTGGCGTAGGCGCGGAACTTGTGCTCGATCTGCGCCCGCGTCAGCGGATTCTCGTACGAGCCGAGCGGATGCTCGCAGCGCGCCGAAAGCGTGCCGTCGGCGGTCTCGATATCGACGATGGCCTGCGAGCCGTCGACCGACGGATCGTGGCGGACTTCGACTTTTTGCGCAGCAAATGCACGCAGCTTCGGATCGTCGTAACGCGCCGGCTCGAACTGCGCGAGCGTCAGCGCGCGATCGTGCAGGATCACCGCGGCGGTGTAGTGCGCGGACAGCAGCGCCTCGAACTTGGCTTTGTAGGTGGCGAAAGTGCCGTGCATGTTGAACGCCTGCTTGCCGAGCGCGATGCGAACCTTGCGCACGCGCGCCGGATCGATCTTGTGCTTGTCGACCAGTTCGAACAGCGCCGAATTCATGCCCTGGATCAGCGACGCCGACGGCCATAGCCGCATCGCGATCTGCTCCAGCTCCCAGCGCTTGCCGAGATCGGCGACCGACGGCGTCCGGCTTGCCGCCATCGACGTAGGCGTTGAACAGGCCGCCGTCCTTGGCGGTGAGGAATTCGCGCGTGGCGACGAATTGCTGCTGCGCCAGCAGCGCCGCCATCAGGCCCGACAGCGCGCCGCGGCATTGGTGGAATTTCACCGTCGGCGTTCCCCACGCCGCAAAGGTCCCGGCCGCCTGGCTGCCGGCGAGCCCGAACGCGCGCGCCATGGTGTCGGCGTCGAAGCCGAGCAGCGAGCCCACCGCCGCCGCCGCGCCGAACGGGCCGAGGATGCCGGGCCCATGCCAGCCCCGCGCGCGGGACGACGGATAATCGAGGCCGAGGCCGACGCGCGTCGTCACCTCGCATCCGGCCGCGATGGCGACCAGCAATTGGCGTCCGGAGAGTCCGTCGCGCTCCGTGATGGCCAGCGCCGGCGGCATCACCTCCGGCATGATGTGCGTCATCGTCTCGCGATGCACGTCGCACATGGTGGTGGCGGTGACGAGATAGCCGTTGAGCAGCGTGGCGCCCGCAAGCGACAGCCGCTCGCCGCCGATCACGCTCGATTCGCTCGATTGCGCCAGGCCGGACGCCAGCGCCGCCATCTGGCCGGTCTCCTCGCCGAGGCGGCCGGAGACCGCACAGGCGAGCGCGTCGAGCAGCAGGTTCTTGCAATGGTCGCGCACGCTCTGCGGAAGCTCGTCATAGCGCAGCCCGGCGGCGAATTTCGCCAGCGTTTGCGTCACTTCCTGCGCCATATCGCTCTCCCTGCGTACCTCGGCCGGCCGGAGCCTAGCGGCAAGCCGCCGCCGCTGGCAATTGGCCGCCGCGATGCCCACGCTGCGCCCTTGTGGCGGCCATATCCCGCCACTACAAGTCTCGCTCCGCCAGTGCTTCGCGCGCATCGAGGAGACCGCAATGCGGCCAAGCGGCCGACAACCCGACGAACTGCGACCCGTGTCGCTCGAGCGCGGCGTGGTGAAATACGCCGAGGGCTCGTGCTTCGTGAAATTCGGCGAGACCCACGTGCTCGTCACCGCGACGCTGGAAGACCGCCTGCCGCCGTGGCTCAAGGGCCAGGCGCGCGGCTGGATCACCGCCGAATACGGCATGCTGCCGCGCGCCACCTCGGAGCGCACGCGGCGCGAAGCGTCCGCCGGCAAGCAGAGCGGCCGCACCGTCGAAATCCAGCGCCTGATCGGCCGCAGCCTCCGCACCATCGTCGACCTCAAGGCGCTCGGCGAACGCCAGATCACCATCGACTGCGACGTCATCCAGGCCGACGGCGGCACCCGCACCGCCTCGATCACCGGCGCCTGGATCGCGCTCTACGACTGCATCGGCTGGATGAAGAACCGCGAGATGCTGCGCGGCGGCGAAGTGCTGCGCGATCACGTCGCGGCGATCTCGTGCGGCGTGTTCAACGGCGTCGCGGTGCTCGATCTCGACTACGCCGAGGATTCGCAGGCCGACACCGACGCCAATTTCGTCATGACCGGCAACGGCAACATCATCGAAGTGCAGGCCACCGCCGAGAAGACGCCGTTTTCCGAGGAGCAGATGCTCACCCTGCTGGCGCTGGCGCGCAAGGGCATCGACCAGGCTCGTCGAGTTGCAGAAGCTGGCGGTGATGTGAGTGATGCCTCGCCGCATCACCGGCCGGCTCGTGATCGCGACGCATAATCCGGGCAAGCTCGCCGAGATGCGCGAGCTGCTTGCGCCTTACGGCATCGACGCCATATCGGCGGGTGAGCTGGGGCTGCCGGAGCCGGACGAAAACGGAATGACATTCCGTGACAACGCGCGCATCAAGGCGGAAGCCGCCGCGAAGGCCTCCGGCTTGCCGGCGTTCTCCGACGATTCCGGATTGTGCGTGGACGCGCTCGGCGGCGTGCCGGGAATCCATTCGGCGCGCTGGGCCGGCCCGGACAAGGACTTCGGACGCGCCATGGAGCTGATCGAGTCGATGCTTCAGGACCACGGAGCGACCCGCCCCGCGTTGCGCACGGCGCAATTCGTTTCCGCGCTGTGCGTCGCCTGGCCGGATGGGCACATCGAGGAATTCGAAGCGCGCGTCGACGGCACGCTGGTGTGGCCGCCGCGCGGCGACAAGGGCTTCGGTTACGATCCGATGTTTCTGCCGGACGGCCACACCCGCACCTTCGGCGAGATGCCGAGCGACGAGAAGCACGGCCTGCCGCCGCGCGGCAAAGGCCTCTCGCATCGCGCGCGCGCGTTCGCAAAACTCGCGGAGGCGTGCCTGCTGGCCTCCCCCGTTTACGGGGGAGGTCGGCGCGCATAGCGCGCCGGGTGGGGGAAGTCGTGAGCTCCGAGGAAGCTCTCCACGGCCTTCGGCGTCTACATCCATTGGCCGTTCTGCCTGTCGAAGTGCCCGTATTGCGACTTCAACAGCCACGTGCGCCACGCCGCGATCGACGAGGCGCGCTTCGTGCGCGCGTTCACGGCCGAGATCGCCACGACCGCCGCGCGCGCACCGGGCCGCACCGTGTCGACGATCTTTTTCGGCGGCGGCACGCCGTCGCTGATGCAGCCGGCGACGGTCGGCGCGATCCTCGAAGCCGTTGCGAAGCACTGGAGCATCGCGCCCGGCGCCGAGGTGACGCTCGAAGCCAATCCGACCAGCGTCGAGGCGACGCGCTTTCGCGGCTATCGCGCGGCCGGCGTCAATCGCGTCTCGCTCGGTGTGCAGGCGCTCGACGATCGCGCGCTCGCCGAGCTCGGCCGCATGCACACCGCGCAGGAAGCGCTCGACGCCGTCGCCATCGCGCGCGCGAATTTCGAGCGATTTTCGTTCGATCTCATCTACGCGCGCCCGAAGCAGACGCCGCAGCAATGGGGCGCCGAACTCAAGCGCGCGCTCGGCAGAGGCGGGCGAACATCTGTCGCTCTATCAACTGACCATCGAGCAGGAAACGCCGTTCGCCGCGCTGCATGCGTCAGGAAAACTCGTCACGCCCGACGAGGACACCGCGCGCGCGCTCTACGACACCACGCAGGAGGTCTGCGCGGCGCACGGCCTTCCGGCCTACGAGGTTTCCAATCACGCCCGGCCCGGCGCCGAATGCCGGCACAATCTGGTCTACTGGCGCACGCAGGAATATGCCGGCATCGGCCCGGGCGCGCATGGCCGCCTCGACATCGACGGCGATCGCCACGCCATCGCGACCGAGAAACGCCCCGAGACCTGGCTGATGCGCGTCGAATCGCTCGGCCACGGCGTCGTCACCGACGAAACGCTGCTGCGCGCCGAACAGGCCGACGAATTCCTGCTGATGGGCCTTCGCCTCGCCGAAGGCATCGACCCCGCCCGCTACGCCGCCCTCGCCGGCCGCCCGCTCGATCCCGACCGCATCGCCACGCTGCGCGAGCACGGCTTCATCGAGACGACGGCCGAGGGGCGGCTCGCGCGTGACGCCACCGGGCTTTCCAATTCTCGATGCGGTGGTGGCGGATCTGGCGGCGTGATGAATGGGCGGACAATGAAGGACGGTCGTACTACTTGGCGGTCCGAATGGTGCGGGAAAAACGACCGCAGCTTCTGTCATTGTGCGAAATCTACTTGGCATTCAGGAATTCGTGAACGCAGATGAGATCGCACGCGGTCTTTCACCCCTGATCCCGGACGTTGGCGCGATCGCTGCGGGAAAGCTGATGATTGAGCGTATGCATGCGCTCGCCAAGGCAGGCGAAAGTTTTGCTTTCGAAACGACCTGTGCCGGCGCGCGGCCATGCTCAGTTCCTGCGGATGTGTCGCACGCTCGGATACCGTCTTACCCTGTTGTTTCTCTGGCTGCCGTCGCCCGAAATTGCATTGGCGCGCGTCGCGCAACGGGTCAGCGAAGGCGGCCACAATATTCCGAAGGATGTTGTGGCCAGGAGATACGTCTTGGGGATTCGCAACATGCGGAATATCTCCGCTGGTTGATTCAGCCTTCGTCTACTACAATTCCGACCAAGGACCGGTGAAGATTGCGGAACGGTCAGCGCGAACGCCTCACTCGTGGTCTACGATCAAGATCGCTGGCGACTAATCGAAGAGGTTGCAAGTGACCGAACTCACGACACAGGAAATGGCTGATCTGATTGAGCGCGGCCTCAAGGACGTGCCGAGAATCGCGGCGGCGCGTCGCAAACTCGCCGACGCTTTGCGCGAAGCAAAACTCGGGGGCAGATGCAGGAGCTAAAGCTCCTCGTCCGCGACCCTGTCGTATCCGAGTAGAACGACGCGGGCCCCAGCCTTCATTCGCGATATTCGGTCGGACGCACGCCGCCGATTTGCCGAACGCGTGCGGCGGCGGGGCGATGACCTGCGGGCCGGAGGGCGTGACGCGCAGCACGGCGAGGCCGCGCTCGTTGGTGCCGTCGGGGCGGAAGCGGAACAGGCCGTCGATGCCGGCGAAGCCGGACGGATTGGTCAAGACCTCGGATGAAAAGCGCGCCGGCCCCTGCGTCTTCACCAGGGGGCGATCAGCGCGAACGGCGTCGTAGGCCAGCGTCGCGGTGCGCACCGGATCCTGGCCGAAGCGGGCGCGGTAGCGGCCAGCGAAATTGCGGAACAGCCGGCGTCGGGCGCGGCAAACCAGCCGCCGTCGAGCGCGGGATCGGAGAAGATGCGCGGATCGTCCCACAGGCCGGTGCCGAGGAGCTGGCTGCGCTTGGTGTTGACGCCGTTCGCGGCCAGCGCCTCGACCACGCTCGGCACGGCGTCGGCGCCGTCGGGAATGAAGATGAATCGGCGCGGCCGGCGCCCTGCGCCACATTCTTGACCGGCCCCGCCATCGCGGCCGGGTCGTGCGGATAGCGCTCCAGCGCCACGATCTGCGCGCCGCGGCGCGCAACGCTCTGCTTGAACGCGGCCTCGACCACCGTGCCGTAGGCATTGTCCGGGAATCAGCGCGGCGAACGAACGCTTGCCGGTCGAGGTGGCGTGCTGGACGATGCGGTCGACGTCGGATTCCGGCAGGAAGCTCAACAGATAGACGCCGTGGCTGGCGACATTGGCGTCGGTCGAAAACGCGATGACCGGCACGTTGCGGGCGCGCGCGAGCTGTCCGACGACGCTGACCGATTGCGCGAACAGCGGCCCGAGGATGATTTCGGCGCCTTCGTCGAGCGCCTGCTGCGCACCCTGCCGGGCCGCCTCGGCGGTGCCGCCGTCGTCCTTGACCAGGAGCTGGATGTTGGGCGCGCTGAATTCGGCGAGCGCCATGTCGGCCGCGTTCTTCATCGACTGGCCGGCGAGGCCGGCATTGCCGCTGGCCGACAACGGCAGGATCAGGCCGGCCTTGACGCCCGGCGCCGAGCGTCGCTCCGGGGGGCGCGGCCGAGCTCTGCGGCGGCGGTGACGACGAGAACAGGTTGGAGTTTCCGGAACAACCGCCCGGCCAAGCGGCGCCGCTGGCCAGCATGCCCGCCAGCCAGGTTCGCCTCGATGGCAGTGCCGCGGGCCGTGGAGCCTGCGTTAACCGGGGCATAGCCGTTCTCCTCGCGGCGGCTTTGTCGCCGAAGCCACTCCGCGGCAGTAATCTGGCATATTGGCGGCCAATAGTTAACCAAATGAAAAGGATAATGAATTCGCCACGGCTAGGACGCGGCCCGGAGCCGAGGCTAGAGTGGCCGCAATGAGCAAGGAACGGCAAGCCCCTCCCGGCCACAGCAGCGACCGCGCCAGGACCTATACCATCGACGGGCACGCCGTCGACGCCGGCAAGCTCGCGCCGGGGCTGCATATCGTCGCGACCCCGATCGGAATCTGGGCGACATCACGCTGCGGGCGCTCGCGACGCTGGCAGGCGCCGACCTGATCGCTTGCGAGGATACCCGCGTCACCCGCAAGCTCACCGACCGCTACGCCATCGCGACGCCGCTGACTCCGTACCACGACCACAATGCCGGCGAGGCGCGGCCGAAGCTGCTGCAAGAAGCTGGCCGAAGGCGCCGCGATCGCGCTGGTGTCCGATGCCGGCACGCCGCTCGTCTCGGATCCCGGCTACAAGCTCGTTCGCGCCGCACATGACGCCGGCCACACCGTGACGGCCGGCCGGGCGCCTCGGCCTGCTCGCCGCCGTTACGCTCGCGGGATGCCAGGATCGGTTCTGTTCGAGGGATTTTTGCCGCCAAAGCAAACCGCGCGGCGGACGCGCATCGCCGAGCTGGCCCGCTTTCCGGCGACGCTGGTGCTGTTCGAGACCGGCCCGCGCCTCGGCGCGACTTGGCCGACCTCGCGGCGGGCTCGGGCCGCGCGAGGCCGCGGTGTGCCGCGAGCTGACCAAGCTGCACGAGGAGGTCAGGCGCGGCGATCTGCAGTCGCTGGCGGATTCCTATGCGCGCCGAGCCGCGCGGCGAAATCGTGCTCGTGATCGCGCCGCCGATGGCGGACGAACGGCCGGCCGCAAGCGACATCGATGCCATGCTGCGTCAGGCGCTCGCGCGCGTCTCGCTCAAGGACGCCGTCGCCGAAGTCGCGGACGCGACCGGCGTGGCGCGCCGCGAGGTCTACCAGCGTGCGCTCGCCTTGGCGAAGGATGGCGGCGATGGCGCGACGCCCTGAACCGCAAGATGGCTCAAGTCCGCGCCGCGCAAAGCCGCGCCGCGGCCGGAGCGCGTGGCGGCGTTCCGTGTCGGCATCTCGGCGGAGAGCCGCGCCGCCGCTTTCTCATCGCCAAGGGCTACCGCATCGTATGCGGCGCTTCAAAACACCGGTCGGCGAGATCGACATCGTGGCGCGGCGGCGGCGCGCGCTGGTGTTCGTCGAGGTCAAGGCGCGCGCGCGTCTCGACGAACGCGCAGCCGAAGCGGTGACAGAGCGCACCAAACACCGCATCGTCGCGGCGGCGCACGCCTGGCTCGCCGCGCATCCGGACGACGCGATGGCGGAGATCCGCTTCGACGCCATCATGGTCGCGCCCGGCAAATTGCCGCGCACATCGCCAACGCGTTCGATGCTACTGAACTCTTATCCTCCCCCGCGAAGCGGGGGAGGTGCCGCGCGAAGCGCGCGGAGGGGGCGCATTGGCCGGCGCTCGCGCAAGCCAGCCCCCTCCACCGCCCAAGCGGGCGGTCCCCTCCCCGCTGCGCGGGGGCGGATGGGGAGGGGTTACGCGGCGCGGAGCTTCTTGAAGAACCCATCGACCTGGGCGCGGATGTTGCCGGTGGCGGCGGCAAGGTCGTCGGCGAGCGTCTTCACCGACGCGGCGCTGGCGCGGGTATTCTCCGTCGCCTCACCGACGCGCACGACCTCGGCCGCGGTGTCGTTGGTGCGCCGCGCGGCGATCTCGACGCTGCGGGCGATTTCCTGTCGTGGCGGCGCCCTGCTCGGTCACCGCGGTCGCGATCGCGCTCGAGATTTCGCCGATCTCGCGGATGGTGCGTCGATGGCGCCGAGCGCCTGGATCGAGCGCTTGGTTGCGCCCTGCATGGCCGAAATCTGCGCCCCGATATCGTCCGTTGCCTTGGCGGTCTGCGCCGAGAGCGCCTTGACCTCGCCCGCGACCACCGCGAAGCCGCGGCCGGCGTCGCCGGCGCGCGCCGCCTCGATGGTGGCGTTGAGCGCCAGCAGGTTGGTCTGCTCGGCGATGTCGGTGATGAGCTTGATCACGTCGTCGATGCGGCCCGCCGCTTGGTCGAGCTCCTTGACCGCCGTATTGGTGCGCGCGGCTTCGCCCACCGCCTTCTCCGCAATGGCGTTGGACTGCGCGACCTGCCGATCGATCTCGGTTGACCGAGACCGCAAGCTCGTCGGCCGCGGACGCGATGTCGCGCACGTTGGCGGAGGCCTCGCTCGACGCCGCGGTCGCACCCGCAGTCTTGGCGGAGGCGTGATCGGCGACCTCGGTGAGCTTCGACGATGCGCCGAGCATGTGATCGAACAGGCGCCCGAGCTCGGACAGGCTGGCTTCGATGTCGATGCCGAACGGGCAATTTCCGCCGAAATCTGCTCCTGACGCTGCGCGCGCGCTTGCGCGTCCGAGACGACGGTCCTGTTCAGCTCGACATTGCGCCTCATTGCGTCCTGGAACACCGCGATAGAGCGCGCCAGCGCGCCGATCTCGTCACGGCGGTCGCGGTAAGGCACGGTGAGCGCGATGTCGCCGCCGGCGACCTCCTCGGTCAGCGTGCGTGATGGCAGCGAGCGGACGCGCGATCGATCGCCAGATGATGAAGGCACCGAACGCCGCCAGCATGACCGCCGCAACCGCGAGACAGGCTGAGCCACCAGGCCGTCTGATTGATGCCTCGATCGATCTTCTCATAAATGATCTGCGACCGTTTGGCATAGACCTCGGCCAGCGCTTCCATGTCCTTGTTGAGCGCCTTGCGGACGGTGCGGTTGGCGTCGTTGTCGCCCCACTCGCGCCCCTCGGCAGGGCTCGCCTCGACGCCGCGGCGCACCAGTTCGCGGCGAAATTTCCTGGAACTGCCTGATGCGCTGGGAGAAGGCCTCGAACAGGGCCTGATCCTCGGATCCGACCGAGCGCCGCCACGCGTTCACCACCTCGCCGATCCGCTTGTTGAAGACGAGGAGGCCGTCGCCATAAATTTTGGCAGTAGCGATATCCGACGCACATGTAGATGCCGCGGGACTCCATGACGACCGCGTAGATCAGCGCATCGACACGCTCGACGTTCATCGCGCCCGCGTAGGCGTGTCTGGTATTCCTCGGCAGAGCACCGCGTGGCGATGGGCGCTGATGACCGCCGCGGCGCCCGAGCCCCACGGTCGACCGCGGCGAGCAGCACGAAGATCGCGTAGAGCTTGGTCGCTATCGATAATTGCGGCAGCCGCATTGCGTCCCCGGCGGGCACGTTCGCTGATCGGAACGGCGGCCGGTAAAATCTTAACTTCTCGTTGGCGTTACCAATTGGTTTCGCGGCGGCGCGCCCCTCGCGAGCGATCTGTTAACCGCTTTGCGGCAAACTTCAACCGTCGGTTGGGAATGCGCAGGAGCGACGGAAATGCGCAATATCGCCGGGCACCTTCTGCTCGGCGGGATGCGTGCTGGGCCTCGGATTGCTGGCGGCGAGCCCGTTGCCGGCAGCCGGCGACGTTTTGATGATCCAGGGCTCGACCACATTCAACAGCCGCCTGGTCGTGCCGTATCAGGCCGAAATCGAGGCCACTCCGGCTACAAGCTGGTCGTCATTCCCAACAAGTCGAGCGTCGGTCTTTTGGCGCTGCTCGAAGAACGGACCGACCTGGCGATGATCTCGACCTCGCTTGAAAGCGAGGTCGCGTTGCTGAAAAAATCCAATCCGACGCATGCCCTGGAGCGCTGCAGCGGCTTCCCGATATCGCAAACGCGCGCCGCTTTCGCCGTCCACCCGAGCAATCCGGTGCGATCGCTGGATGCCGCGCACGATGCGACGCATCCTGCTCGGCGAGATCGGCAACTGGAAAATGCTCGGCGGGCCCGATCTTGCGCTCAAGGTCGTGGTCGTCCGCGAGGGCGGCGGCGTCCAGCTTCTCGGTCGAAGGCGCGCTGTTGGACGGCAAGCATATGAAGCCGCACGATCCCATCATGGTCGGGCTGGCCGACCAGGTCGTCCAAGCGGTTGCCCAGGAGCCGGGGGCGCTGGGGCTGGCCCAGTTTCGGCATCCTGCAGAAAAGCGGCCTGCCGGAGCTGGTGATGGATCGCGTCGATCCAGCAGCAGCTCAGCCTCGTGAGCCGCGATGAGCCCACCGAGGCAAGGCAGGCCGTCATCGACGCCGCCCGCACCGTTGCGAACGCCCATCTCAAGTAGCCGGGCCGTTTGGCCGGTACTGGCCGCGCCCTCCGAGATCAGCGATACGGAAAAGTATCGATCGCAGCCTTGCGACGGCGGCGAAAGTGTGAACGTAGAGTTCACGCCTGACGGAACCCATCCCCGGGTGGCCGATGCCGCTGAACGTCGCCGTGCAGATGGACCCGATCGAGCGGATCAATATCCGCGGTAATTCGACCTTCGCGCTGCTGCTGGAAGCACAGCACCGCGGCCACGCACTGTCCTATTACACGCCCGACCGGCTGGCGCTGCGCGGCAGCACGGTTTCGGCTGCGGTGCGGCCGCTCGAAGTGCGCGATGTGGCAGGGGGACTATTTCACCCTGGGCGAGCCGCGGCTTCACCGATCTCGCTCCTTCGACGTGGTGCTGCTGCGCCAGGACCCGCCGTTCGACCTCGCCTACATCACCACCACGCACATGCTGGAGCGCATCCATCCCGAGGACGCTGGTGGTCAACGACCCGGCGCACGTGCGCAACGCGCCCGAGAAAGTCTTCGTCACCGAATTTCCCGACCTGATGCCGCCGACGCTGATCACGCGCGACCTCGACGCCATCAAGGCGTTCCGCGCCGAGCACCATGACATCGTCATGAAGCCGCTCTACGGCCACGGCGGCGGCGCGGTGTTCCGCATCACGCGCGACGATCTCAATTTCGGCTCGCTCTACGACATGTTCGCGGTGACGTGCCCACGCGCGAGACCAACGCCGCCACGCGCCGACGTTCCGCGAGCAATGGGTGGTGCAGCGGTTCGAGCCCGCCGTGAAGCAGGGCGACAAGCGCATCATCCTGGTCGACGGCGAATTCGCCGGCGCCGTCAACCGCGTGCCCGCCGCCGACGACCTGCGCTCCAACATGGTGCGCGGCGGCTCGCCGAAGGCGACCGACCTCACCGCGCGCGAGCGCGAGATTTGCCAGCGTCTCGGCCCGGCATTGCGCGAGCGCGGCCTGCTGTTCGTCGGCATCGATGTGATCGGCGACTGGCTCACGGAGATCAACGTCACCTCGCCGACCGGCATCCGCTCGGTGAAGAACCTCGGCGGCGCGGATATCGCGGCGCTGATCTGGGACAAGATCGAGGCGAAGCGGAAATAAACAATCGTAGAGGAGACGACATGAGCAGACAGTCGAATTTGGCCGCGCTCCGTGTGCCGCTCCGCATCCTGGTTATCGGTGCCTGCGCAATGGCGCCTGCCGTGGCTCTGACACAAGAGGTCACGTTGAAGGATGCGATCCAGTGTAAAGACTTCAAGCACAGTGCTGACGGCAACTGGCACGCAGAAGATGTCTCGGTGAGCTATGGGTCCGGGAAAAATCAGCAGCAAGTAAATCTGTTCGGCCCAACGACCATCGCCAGGGCAAAACCGATCGGCGGCATCGATTTGTGGAGCGTTCTGAACGAAAAGTGCGGTGCTGGCCATTAGCTGCTTGGGAATGCAGACGGCAAAAAAGAATGCGGCGGCGCGGATATCGCGGCGCTGATCTGGGACAAGATCGAGGCGAAGCGGAAGTAGCCGTACTCTTCTTGTCATCGTCCGCGCAGGCGGACGATCCAGTAAACACCGAACTCCGTGTACGTGCATTATCCTACAAGCCTGTGTTTACTGGATGCCCGCTTTCGCGGGCATGACAGTTCGGGGACGTGGCAATGCTGATCACCGGCAGCGAAAAGCTCGAACGCATGCGCGACGGCCGCGTCGTCTATATCGGCGCGGAGCGGGTCGACGATGTCACGACCCATCCCGGCGTTCCGCAATGGCGCGCGCACGATTGCGGCGCTGTACGATCTCAAGGCCGATCCGGCGCAGACGCGATCTGTTCACCGTCGAGGAGAACGGCGACCGCTTCGGCGTGCAATGGCTGCGCTGCCGCACGCGCGACGATCTCGCGCGCCGCATGCGCGCCATGAAGGCGATCGCGGACGCGACCTATGGGTTGATCGGGCGCTCGCCCGATCATGTCGCGGGGCTCATCACCGGGCTGGCGATGCGGCCGGAATTGCTCAACGGCCTCACGGCCCGGCTTCGGCGACAATCTGATGCGTTTCTACGAGCGCGCGCGCCGCGACGATCTCTACCTCTCGTTCGCGGTGACGCCGCCATCCGGCATCCGCGATCGCGAAATCTATACCGGCGTGGTGCGCGACGATCCGACCTTGCAGGTGGTGGGCGAGGACGATGCGGGCGTCATCGTGTCGGGCATGAAGATGCTCGCGACCGGCGCGGTGTTCGGCGACGAGGTCTATATCGGCAATCTCACCGCCATCGACGACAAGCGCCAGAGCGAGAGCATCACCGCGGCGATCCCCAACAACGCGCCCGGCGTTTCGTTCTGGGCGCGCGAGCCCTACGAGCGCCACGCCCGCGAGGAGGCCGATTATCCGCTGAGCTACCGCTTCGACGAGAACGACGCGGTGCTGGTGTGCGACCGCGTCAGGATTCCGTGGGAGCGCGTGTTCCTGCACAACAACGGCGCGATGTCGCGGCGCATCTACATCGAGACGCCGGCGAACGTCTACCAGAACCAGCAGTCCAACATCCGCTTCTGGGCCAAGATGGGGCTGATCGTCGGGCTCGCGAGCCGCATGTGCCAGGCCAACGGCGTCGACAAGGTGCCGGCGGTGCGCGAGACGCTCGGCCGCCTCGCCGCGCTCGAAGCCACCATCGCGGGCCTCGTCCACGGCCAGATCGAGGCCTGCGAGAACTGGCCGGACGGCTTCGCCACGCCGAACCGGCGCATGGTCTACGCCACGCTCAACTGGTGCCAGGAGCACCACACCGAGATCATCGACACGCTGCGCACGCTCGCGGGCGCGGCGCCGTTGCAGATGCCGGCCAGCATCGGCCTCGTCGCCGACCCCGAACTCAAGGACCGCTTCGAGCGCTGGTGGGGCACGGCGACCATGAAGGCGCACGCGCGCTACAAGCTCTACAAGCTGGTGTGGGACCTGATCGGCTCGGAATTCGCCGGCCGCCACATGCTGTACGAGAAATTCTACGCCGGCAATTCGATCATCGTGCGCAACCAGAGCGACCGCGAAGCGCCGTGGGAGAAATTCCACGGCATCGTCGACGGGCTGCTCGACGGCATCGCGGAGCCGGGCAACACCAAAAGGGACCGGGAATGACAAAGCGGATCGAATTGACGCTGGCGTGCGGCGACTACGAGATCGTGCGCGACCTCAAGGAAGGCAACATACGGCCCGACGGCATCGACCTCACGGTGCTGACCAATATGGATTCCTCGACGCGCCACTGGCGTTTTTTGCGCAACAACGAATTCGACGCCGCCGAGGTGTCCGGCTCCGGCTATCTGGCGGCGCGTGACAACGGCCTGCCGTTCCGCGCCATCCCGGTGTTCCTGCATCGCCGCTTTCGCCACGGCTTCATGTTCATCAACACCGGCAAGGGCATCCGCAAGCCGGCCGACCTGATCGGCAAACGGATCGGCGTCACCTCCTACATCGTCACCGCGACACTGTGGATGCGCGGCATCATGGAGCACGAATACGGCGTGCCGCACCGTTCGATCGAATGGTGCGCGGAGATCGACGAGGATATCGCTTTCACGCCGCCCAAGGATCTCAAGCTGACGCGGCTGCCGCACGACAAGTCGATCGAGACCATGCTGGCGGAGGGCGAGCTCGATGCCGTATTCGATCCCTATCTGATCAAGCCGTTCGTCGACAAGGACCCGCGCGTCGCGCGGCTGTTCCCGAACTACAAGGAAGAGGAGATCGGCTATTTCCGCCGCACCGGCATTTTCCCCATCATGCACGTGATGGGCATCCGGCAGGAGATCGTCGAGCGCTATCCGTGGGTGCCGATCAACCTCTTCATCGCCTTCGAGGCCGCCAAGGCCAATGCGATGAAGCGCATGGAGAATCCCCGCATCGTGCCGCTCGCGTGGTATCGCGAGACCTGGGAGGAGCAGGAGGAAATCCTGGGTCCCGACCCGTGGGCCTATGGCCTCGGCGAGCAGAACCGCAACAACCTCGAAGCTCTCGCCGGCTACTCGCACGAGCAGGGCCTGACCTCGCGGAAAATTCCGCTCGACGAACTGTTCCTCGATGTATCGCAGGGCAGGAAGCGCGGCGGCTTCAAGGTCTAGCCAAAGTCCGGCACAGCAAAAAAGGCTCCGGCACAGCCGGAGCCTTTTCTCGCCCCGATCACCGCAAGTGGTTATTTCAGCGCCGTCTGGACGCTGGTGAACGTGGTGTTAAGATTGGTACCCAGGCCCTGAACGACGGCGATAATCGCAACGGAAATTCCCGCCGCGATCAGGCCGTACTCGATCGCGGTCGCCGCGGATTCGTCGCGAAGAAAACGCGCCAATTGCTTCTGCATTGCCAGTCACTCCTTGGTTGCAATAACCCGTTCTGGGTCTGTGAATTGGAAACTAGGCGCAGCCGTCCTAAATGTTTCTTAGGCCCGACAAGCAGCATTTGATCGGTGATTCCGCGTACGCGGATATGGTTACGGCACGCTTGCGCGATCGTAATAATTTCTAGCGTTGCAGCTTGATGCCGGCGCGATCGATCACGTCCTTCCAGCGCGCAAGCTCGGCATCGAAAAACGCCTCGGCCTTGTCGGACGGCTCGCCGACCGGCTCGACGCCGAGCGTGATCATGCGTTCGCGGATCGTCCTTGTCGTTGCGCACGGCGTCGACCAGCTCGTCGCTCAGCGTCTTGCGGATGTCGTCCGGCAGCCCGCGCGGGCCGAACAGCTCGTTCCAGCTCGTGACATGAAATCCCGGCAGCGCCGTCTCGGCGAGCGTCGGCACATCGGGAAGCTGCGACAGCCGATAGCGGCTGGTGACCGCGAGCGCGCGCACCGAGCCGGACTTCACCAGGCCGAGCACCGCGGGAAGCTGCGGGAACATCACCTGCGTGGTGCCGGCCATCATGTCGTTGAGCGCAACGCCGCCGCCCTTGTACGGCACGTTGAGCATTTTTGTGCCGGTCTCCAGCATGAACATCTCGGCCGCGAGCCGGTCGGAGGTCGCGCGCCCCGACGAGCCGAAGTTCAACTCGCCCGGGCGCGCCTTGAGATAGGCGATCAGCTCCGGCACCGAATGCACCGGCAGCGACTTGTTGACCACCAGCACATTGCCGAACTCGGCCGTGAGCGCGATCTTGACGAGGTCGCGGCGCACGTCGAACGGAAAATCGTCGCGCATCAGCGGCGGCACGATCTGGCCGCCGAAGCCGCCGACCAGCAGCGTGTAGCCATCGGGCGCGGCGCGCACGACTTCGCCCATGCCGATGAGGCCATCGCCACCGGCCTTGTTCTCGACAACGACGGACTGGCCGAGCCGCGGCTGCAACGCCTGCGCCAGCAGACGCCCCATGATGTCGGCGACGCCGCCCGGCGCGAACGCGACCACGAGCTTCACCGTGCGCGAGGGATATTTGTCGGCGGCTTGCGCGCCCGCAAAGGCGAAGCAAAGCAGCGCATGCCGATCAGCCAGGTGACTTGACGAAGGCGCACGCGATTGTGCTGCGCGCCTGCGGCCTGGTCGGCGATGCAACCGCGGCGCCGTACGAACTCGAAGATGAGAATTGGCGCCGGCCGCTGGCACCTGGGCCGGCGCGCGAGCCAGATACGCCCGACTCTCGAGCGACGATCAGGACCGTCGCCGTCATCGCTCAGGATCGAAGCGGCGCTTCACCGATGACATAGGCCGTCTTCATCCGCGGCTCACTTCGCGGCGGTATCCGCCACCTTCACCTTGCCGGGCATGATGCGCGCGGTGCTCGCCGCCTTGAACTCGCCGTAGACGAACGGCTTGTCGCGCGGCATCGAGGTGTGCAGGTTTTCCGGCGCGACGTTGGCCGGATCGGGATTTTTCATCAGCGGCTGGATCAGCGCGTCGTAGCTCGGATACATGAAGAACGGAATCGAATAGCGCTCGCGCCCGGAGCGGTTGATGACGCGATGCAGCGTCGACGAAAAAATGCCGTCGGTCCACACCTTGAGCACTTCGCCGACATTGACCACGAACGTATTCTCGATCGGCGGCACCGCCACCCATTCGTTGTCGCGATTGCGGATTTCGAGACCGCCGTTGTTGTCCTGCGCCAGGATCGTGAACGCGTTGGTGTCGGTGTGCGCACGCGCGCCGAGATGAACGCCGTCATCCTCCGGCGGCTGCGGCGGATAGTGCAGGATGCGCAGCGAGTTCATGTCCTTGCCGAAGTACTGCTTGAGCGTTCCCTCCTTGAGGTCGAGCGCCATCTCGAACAGCTTCAGCATCTCGTAGCCGAGCAGATTGATCTTGTCGTAATACGCCATCATGCGCGGCTTGAGATCGGGCATCGCCTGCGGCCACGGGATGCGGCCGTGCAACGGCTTGCCGGCGAGCAGATCGGGATCGTTGTCCGCGAGCGGCCGGCGGAATTGAAACGCCTCCTGCGTATTTTCGGACAGCGCCTTGCCGGTGCCCTTCATCATGCCGGGCAGATAGCCCTGGCCCTGCGCATCGGGATTGCGCGACATCGCAGACGGCATCTTGGCGTCGAGCGGCAGGGCGTGGAAATCGGCGGCGGTCTGGAAGATCGCGTCGACGTCGGCCGGCGCGATGCGGTGGTTGCTGATGTACATGAAGCCGACGCGGCCGCAGACCTCCGCGATCTCGTCCGCCAGCTCGCGCCGCTTGGCGGCGTCGCCCGACCAGGCCGGGCCAAGATCGACCACCGGCACATCCGTGAAGGCAAGCTTGCGGGCGGTCGGCAGCATGGCGGGCTCCTGGGTTACACTATCTTCGCCGATCATCGCGCAGAACCCGCGGCACGGGAAGGCCAGCAAGCTCCCGGCCGCCGGGCAGGCCGTACCCATTTCCAGCGGTATTTTTCCGCCATATAGTTGGTCGGGGCGACATCAACGATCAGTGGTCCGACCATGCGCTTCGATCGTCGCCTTGTTCGCTATTCTCGGTGGCAGTTTTGTCATTCAGCCGGCCCACGCCGAAAAGCGCGTCGCGCTTGTGATTGGCAATTCGGCCTACCGCGATGTCGGCAGGCTCGACAATCCGACGAACGATGCAAAGCTCGTCGCCAGCGCATTGCTGAGCGACGGCTTCAGCCTGATCGGCGGCGGCGCACAGCTCGATCTCGACAAGAACGCCTTCGATGACGCCGTCCAGCGCTTCGGCCAGCAATTGCAGGGCGCCGATGTCGGGCTGTTCTATTACGCCGGTCACGGCGTGCAGGTTCGCGGCAGCAACTATCTTGTGCCGGTGAACGCCAATCCGACCCGCGAGGCCGACGTCGATTTCCAGATGATCGACGTCAATCTCGTGCTCCGCCAGATGGACGGCGCGGGCACCAAGCTCAATCTCGTCATCCTCGACGCGTGCCGCAACAATCCGTTCGGCGGGCGAGGCCTGCGTGCAACCGGCGGCGGCCTCGCACAGATGCAGGCGCCGCGAGGGCACGCTGATCTCCTACGCGACCCAGCCCGGCAACGTCGCGCAGGACGGCGGCGATGGCGACAGCCCCTATTCCAAGGCGCTGGCGCAGACGCTGCGCCGACCGGGCCTCGACATCTTCGAGGCGTTCAACGAGGTCGGTCTTGCGGTCAAGCGGATGACCGGCGGCGCACAACTGCCGTGGGTGTCGTCGTCGCCGATCTCAGGCAATTTCCAGTTTGCGGCCGGATCCGCGGCGGCGCCAGCGCCGGATGTCGCCACCCGCGATCGTCGCGAACGCGAGCGAAGCCGAACGCGCCTGGATTCTGACCCGGGACACCACAAACCCGGCGCTGCTGGAAGCATTCATCAAACAGTTCGGCGGGACATATTACGCAGAACTCGCACGCGCACGGCTCACCGAGCTTGCGGCGGCCAATCGGGGGCCGACCGGTCGCCCGCAGCGCAAACCGCGCGTCTGACCAATCCGGCAGCCGGAGACTGGAGCGGTTCGGGAAGCCCGGCCGGCACCCAGTTCGGCGGGCCGCCGTTCTGCAAGTACAACGTGCTGATGAAGGACCTGAAGCTGACCACGTCCGTCGACGGCGGCGGCAATGTCGTTGCGGCCAATCTCACCGGCACCATGGTGGAGAGCACGGTTGGCAAATGCCCGTTCGCCCCGCTCGGCAGCAAGGCCCACTCCTACACCGGCACCGGCACGGTCGACGGCAAGACCGATCACGCTTCAGCTCAATCCGGCGCCGGGCAACGCGCCGCACGCCCTCGCAACCTTCAAAGGCCAGCTCGTCAACGGCCGGCTCAACGGGACACTGACGCTGCATCGCAACGACATCGGCGGTGACCTCGCCTGGACCCTTCAGAGCGTCATGAACTGACGGCCGCCGGCGTGACGGGCCTGCGTGGCCGACTGTTCATGAAATGTTCTTGCGGCCGATATTGAATACCGCTATGGTTGCATCCGGGCAGGGGCAGTCATGGTCCAGCGCGTTTCCACCGTGGCGTTCGAGGGCATCGAGGTCCGCCCCGTCGACGTCCAGGTGCAGGTCGCGCCCGGGATGCCGGCCTTCAATGTGGTCGGCTTGCCCGACAAGGCGGTGTCGGAAGCGCGCGAGCGGGTGCGCGCCGCGCTGATCGCCTCGGGCCTCGCGCTGCCGGCGCGCCGCATCACCGTCAACCTCGCGCCCGCCGACCTGCCGAAGGAAGGCAGCCATTACGATCTGCCGATCGCGCTCGGCCTGATGGCGGCGATCGGCGCCATCCCGCACGACGCGGTGGCGGGCTTCACGGTGCTGGGCGAGCTCGGCCTCGACGGCTCGATCGCGCCGGTCGCGGGCGTGCTGCCGGCGGCGATCGGCGCCAACGCGCGCGGCGAAGGCCTGATCTGCCCGGCCGCGTGCGGGCCGGAGGCCGCGTGGGCGAGCCCGGAGATCGAGATCGTCGCGGCGTCCTCGCTCATCCAGCTCGCCAACCATTTCAAGGGCACGCAGGTGCTGTCGCGGCCGCAGCCGAAAATCCGCGAGGTCGAGGGCGACGCTGCTCGACCTCGCGACATCAAGGGCCAGGAGAGCGCCAAGCGCGCGCTCGAAGTCGCGGCGGCGGGCGGGCACAATCTGCTGATGGTCGGCCCGCCCGGCTCCGGCAAGTCGATGCTGGCGGCGCGGCTGCCGTCGATCCTGCCGCCGCTCGCGCCGGCGGAACTGCTCGAAGTCTCGATGATCGCCTCGGTCGCGGGCGAGATCGAAGGCGGCGCGCTGACCAACCGCCGGCCGTTCCGCGCGCCGCATCATTCCGCCAGCATGCCGGCGCTGGTCGGCGGCGGCCTGCGGGCGCGGCCGGGCGAGATTTCGCTCGCGCATAACGGCGTGCTGTTCCTCGACGAGTTTCCCGAGTTCTCGGCCGCAGGCGCTCGACTCGCTGCGCCAGCCGCTCGAGACCGGCGAGGTCGCGATCGCGCGCGCCAATCATCGCGTCACCTATCCGGCGCGCTTCATGCTGGTCGCGGCGATGAACCCGTGCCGCTGCGGCCGCGCCAGCGAGCCCGGCTTCGCCTGCCGCCGCGGCGCCAACGTGCGCTGCGCCGCCGACTATCAGGGCCGGCTGTCGGGGCCGCTGCTCGACCGCATCGACCTGCACATCGAGGTGCCGGCCGTGACCGCCGCCGATCTCATCCTGCCGCCGCCGACCGAAGGCAGCCGCGAGATCGCCGCCCGCGTCGCCGCCGCGCGCGAGCGCCAGGCCGCGCGCTACGCCGCGATCGGCCTGCCGCACATCCGCACCAATGCCGACGCGTCGGGCGCGGTGCTGGAAGACGTCGCCCGCCCCGATGCGGGCGGACTGACGCTGCTGCGCGACGCCGCCGACGCCATGCGGCTCTCGGCGCGCGGCTATCACCGCGTGCTGCGCGTCGCGCGCACGCTCGCCGATCTCGACGGCGCCGAGAAAGTCGGCCGCGTGCATCTCGCCGAGGCGCTGTCCTATCGCGCGCTCGCGGACGAAATCCGCCGCGCGGCGTGACGCTCAGCCCTCGAACGAGTCGCCGGCGCTGCGCAGATTGATCGCGGTCAAGAACTCCTGCCGCGTCTCGGCGTGGTCGCGGAACACGCCGAGCATGCGGCTCGTCACCATGCTGACGCCGGTCTTGTGCACGCCGCGCGTGGTCATGCACTGGTGCGTCGCCTCGGTCACCACCGCGACGCCATGCGGCTTGAGCACCGCGTCGAGGCAGGCGGCGATCTCCGCGGTCATCTTCTCCTGGATCTGCAGGCGGCGCGCGTACACTTCCACCAGCCGCGCCAGTTTCGAAATGCCGACGACGCGGTTGCGCGGCAGATAGCCGATGTGCACCCGCCCGATCACCGGCGCGATGTGGTGTTCGCAATGCGAACTCGAAACGGATGTCGCGCAGCACCACGATCTCGTCGTAGCCGCCGGTCTCCTCGAACGTGCGCTTGAGGTATTCGCGCGGATCGTCGCCGTAGCCGGAGAACCACTCCTCGTAGGCGCGCACCACCCGCGCCGGCGTGCCGAGCAGCCCCTCGCGCGCGGGATCGTCGCCCGCCCATTGGATCAGCGTGCGCACGGCGGCCTCGGCCTCCGACCGCGACGGCTTGGTGAGACGCTTTGCCCCACCCGTTTTTCGCGGCCGCGCGCTTGGCGATTCGTCAATTTATCCATTCGTATTTCTCCGGCCGTGCCACCCGAAACAAGCAATATATGGATGTCTTATCGATGTCGCCCGCGCGATGTTAACAAAGCATCAACCCTGTCTCCAATGCGGCCAGATGGTTGCAGGGGAATGGCAAGGTTCCGCAGGCAGAATTCACCCCAAACACATCGATAAGTCCGGCGCAAGCGCAACGGGCCGATAGCCCGCAGCCGCAAGCCATTCCGGGCAGGGGGGTAGAGGCCATGCGGGCTCGTTTCGCCATTCTGCGCAAGCCCGCCATCGTCACGCGCCGCGTACTTTCCGCTCTCGTCCGCTCCGCCGTCATCGCCTCGATGTCGTTTGCGTTCGCGTTCGGCTTCCTGTCGGGCACGACGGCGCCCGGCGCCCACTACGATCCCTATATGTTCGCGGTCGGCGTCGCTGCGCTGTTCGGCGCCTCGTGCGGCGCCATCGGGATTCTCATCTCCCGAATCCGCGGCATGAAGAAGGAGCTGCGCGACCTCGAGAAGCGCCTCGAGGAAGCCGCGGACCGCAACTGGGAGCTCAAGGAAGAGCAGGAGCGCGCCAAGAGCTTCGTCGAGGCGCAAGGCGACATGATCGTGCGCCGCGACCGCAACGGCGCCATCACCTACGTCAATGACGCGTTCTGCACGCTGGCCGGCACGCCGCGCGCGCAACTGCTCGGAACCACGTACGCGCTGCCGGTGCTGGAGCAGGGCGACCCCGCACGGCTGCCCGACGGCTCGCGCACGCACGACCAGAAGATCGCGACGCCCGAGGGCGCGCGCTGGATCGCCTGGCGCGAAGCTTGCGGTGCGCGACGACGCCAATACCGAGATGCAGAGCGTCGGCCACGACGTCACCGACCGGGTCGAGGCCGAGCACGCGCTCGCCGGCGCGCGCGACCAGGCCGAGGCCGCCAACCGCGCCAAGTCGCGCTTTCTGGCGATGGTGTCGCACGAGATCCGCACGCCGCTCAACGGCATCCTCGGCATGGCCGACCTCATCATCGACACGCCGCTGTCGCCCGAGCAATCGACCTACGCCAAGGCGGTGAAGACATCGGGCGAGACGCTGCTGTCGCTGATCGAGGAGATTCTCGATTTCTCCAAGATCGAAGCCGGCAAGCTCGACCTCGCGGCACGGCCGTTCGCGCTGACGGCGTTCGTCGAGGAGGCGGTCGAATTGCTCGGTCCGCGCGCGCAGGCGAAGGCGCTCGAGATCGGCGGCTACGTCGACGAGCGGCTGCCGGCGCGCGTCGTCGGCGATGCGGCGCGGCTGCGCCAGGTGCTGTTCAATCTCGCCGGCAATGCCATCAAGTTCACCGAGAGCGGCGGCGTTTCGATCATCGTCGAGCCGGGCACCTGGCCGGACGAAGTCGCCTTCGTGGTGCGCGACACCGGCATCGGCATAACGCCCGAGAACCAGACGCGCATCTTCCTCGAATTCGAGCAGGCCGACGGCGGCTCGACGCGCAAATTCGGCGGCACCGGCCTCGGGCTGACCATTTCCAAACGCATCGTCGAAAGCATGGACGGCGCGATCTCGGTCGAAAGCATCCCGGGCCAGGGCTCGACGTTTCGCGTCACGCTGCCGTTGCGGCGCGCCGACGATGCCGGCGAAACCGCGTTCGCGGCGCCGGACCTCACCGGACAAGAAGTGCTGATCGTCGCACCAGCCGCGATCGAGGCCGACCTGATGGCGCGGCGCTTGCGGCGCTGGGGCGCGCGCACCACCATCGTGCCCGACGAGAAAGTCGCGGCCGCGCTGATCCCCGAGCAATCGTGGAGCGCCGTGCTGGTCGATCATACGCTCGGCTCGGTCGCGAGCGAAGCGCTGGCGCGTCTTGCCGCCGCAAGCCCGCGCCGCATCGTGCTGGTGACGCCGGCGATGCGCCACGAGCTCGACGCGCTCAAGGCCGCGGGCTTTACCGGCTACCTGATCAAGCCGGTGCGCGCCGCTTCGCTCGCCGCACGTTTTTCCGCCGATGACGCCTTCGATCTCGCGACCGCCGCCGACGCGAACGAAGCGCCGCGCGAAGCGCCGGCCGGCCGCGGCCTTTCGGTGCTGGTCGCCGAGGACAACGACATCAATGCGCTGCTTGCCCGCGCGCTGCTGGTGAAGCTCGGCCACCGCCCGACCATCGCGGTGAACGGCGGCGCGGCGCTCGAATCCTACATTGCCGCACGCTCGGCCGGCACGCCGTTCGACCTCGTGCTGATGGACCTGCACATGCCTGGCGTCGACGGCATCGCGGCGACGCGCGACATCCGCGCCATCGAGGCCGAGCACGGCGCGCCGCGCACGCCGATCGTCGCGCTGACCGCGAATGCGTTCGCCGAGGATCGCGAGGCGTGCCTCGCTGCAGGGATGGATGCGTTCTTGGTCAAGCCGCTCGACCGTGAGCGCCTCGCGGCAGCTTTGGCAAGCGCGCAAGTCGCCGGCATTGGCGGCGTAATTCCTCACAATCCAGCCATTGTCATCGTCCGCGAAGGCGGACGATCCAGTAATCGCAATCATCGAAATTGCACTCGGTCGATTGCGATTACTGGATGCCCGCCTTCGCGGGCATGACAGTGGTGGGATTCACAGCCGCCGCAGCGCCACCTCGTTGACGAGGTGGCTCTCGCCCTTCTTCAGGATCAGATCGGCGCGCGGGCGCGTCGGCAGGATGTTCTCGTGCAGATTGACGAGGTTGATGCGCGTCCAGATCGAGGTCGCGGTCGCGGCCGCTTCCGCGTCGGAGAGTTTCGAGTAGCGGTGGAAGTAGGATTTCGGATCGCGAGAACGCCGTGCCGCGCAACGTCAGAAAGCGCTCGACATACCACGACAGCAGCACGTCCTCGGCGGCGTCGAGATAGACCGAGAAATCGAAGAAGTCGGAGACGAACGGCATCGCCTTGCCGTCCTTCGGCATGCGGCCGGTCTGCAGCACGTTGAGGCCCTCGACGATGAGGATGTCGGGCCGGTCGATCTCGATCCAGGCGTTCGGCATCACGTCGTAGACGAGATGCGAGTAGACCGGCGCGCGCACCGGGCGGCGGCCGGCCTTGATGTCGGAGAGGAAGCGCAGCAGCGCCGGCAGGTCGTAGCTTTCCGGAAAGCCCTTCTTCTCCATCAGGCCTTCGCGCTCGAGCACGGCGTTGGGATAGAGAAAGCCGTCGGTGGTGAGGAGATCGACCTTGGGCACGTTGGTCCAGCGCGCCAGCAGCGCCTGCAGCACGCGCGCGGTGGTCGACTTGCCGACCGCGACCGAACCGGCGACGCCGATGATGTACGGCATCTTGGCGTCCTCGGTGCCGAGGAAGCGTTGCTGCGCGCGGAACAGGTCCTGCGTGCCGCGACATAGAGCGACAGCAGACGCGACAGCGGCAGGTAGATTTCCTCGACCTCCGACATGTCGAGCCGGTCGTGCACCGAGCGCAGCCGCGCCACCTCCGCGGGCTCGAGCGTCATCGGCATGTCGTCGCGCAGCGCCGCCCAGTCGTCGCGCGAGAACACGCGATAGGGCGACACGTCCTGCTCGGTGCGCTGCTCCATTCCCACCGCCCTCAGGTGCCCCTGCGCGACGCCTTCTCGTCGAGGCCCGACTGGCGCGTGCGCGCGCCGAGCTCGGCCTCGACCTCGTCGAGCGTGATGCCGCGGACATGGAGCACGACCAGCAGGTGATAGAGCACGTCGGCGGCCTCGGCGATCATGCGGCTCTTGATCCTCCGCAATGGCCGCGATCGAGGCCTCCACGGCCTCCTCGCCGAGCTTCTTGGCGCAATGGGCGATGCCGCGGTCGAGCAGCTTGCGCGTATAGGACACGTCCGCGCTCGCCTGCGCGCGCTCCTGCACGCGTTTTTCGAGGTCATGAAGGGTGTAGTCCGACATGGGCGTTCCATATCACCGATCAAGCCGGACGGCCAAGCCGGCGCGCGCCATGTGCTCCTTGGCCTCGCGCACCGAATGCTCGCCGAAATGGAAGATCGAGGCCGCCAGCACGGCGGTGGCATGGCCGTCGCGGATGCCCTCGACCAGATGGTCGAGATTGCCGACGCCGCCCGAGGCGATCACCGGCACCGGCACGGCGTCGGCGATGGCGCGCGTCAGCGCGATGTCGAAGCCCGCGCGGGTGCCGTCGCGGTCCATCGAGGTGAGCAGGATTTCGCCGGCGCCGAGCGCGACGACCTCCCGGGCATAGGCGATGGCGTCGAGCCCGGTCGGGTTGCGCCCGCCATGGGTGAAGATCTCCCAGCGGTCGGGCTCGGGCGGCTTCGACACCCTCTTGGCGTCGATCGCCACCACGATGCACTGGTCGCCGAATTTCTCCGCCGCCTCGTGCACGAAGGCGCGCCGCGCCACCGCCGCGGTGTTGATCGACACCTTGTCGGCGCCGGAGGACAGCAGCGCGCGGATGTCCTCGACCGTGCGCACGCCGCCGCCGACGGTGAGCGGCATGAAGCAGGCCTCCGCGGTGCGCCGCACCACGTCGAGCATGATGCCGCGGTTCTCGTGGCTCGCGGTGATGTCGAGGAAGCGTGAGCTCGTCGGCGCCGGCCTCGTCATAGGCGATCGCCGCCTCGACCGGATCGCCGGCGTCGCGCAGGTTGACGAAGTTGACGCCCTTGACGACGCGGCCGTCCTTCACGTCGAGGCAGGGAATGACGCGGACCTTGAACATCACGCCGCCTTGCCGCGCGCGAAGAAGCTCCAGCGCCGCCGCGGCATCGAGCCGGCCGTCATAGAGCGCGCGGCCCGCGATGGCGCCGGCGAGATTTTTCGCGCGCGGCGCAAGCAGCGCGCGCACGTCGTCGATCGAGGCGAGCCCGCCCGAGGCGATGACCGGAATGGAGACCGCATCGGCGAGCGCGATGGTGGCGTCGAGATTGAGGCCCTTGAGCAGGCCGTCGCGCGCGATGTCGGTGTAGATGATGGCGGCGACGCCGGCATCCTCGAAGCGCTCGCGCGATGTCGAGCGCGGAAAGCTGCGACGTCTCCGCCCAGCCTTCGACCGCGACCTTGCCGTCGCGCGCGTCGAGCCCGACCGCGACGCGGCCCGGAAATGCGCGCGCCGCGTCCTTCACCAGCGCCGGATCGCGCACCGCCGCGGTGCCGATGATGACGCGCGCGACGCCCTTGCCGAGCCAGGCTTCGATGGTCGCCCGGTCGCGGATGCCGCCGCCGAGCTGCACCGGGATCTTCACCGCATCGAGGATGCGCTCGACCGCCGCGGCGTTCATCGGCTTGCCGGCAAACGCGCCGTCGAGATCGACGATGTGGAGATATTCGAAGCCCTGCGCCTCGAACGCCTGCGCCTGCGCCGCCGGATCGCGGTTGAACACGGTCGCGCGCGCCATGTCGCCCTGCTCGAGCCGCACGCGCTTCGCCGTCCTTGAGGTCGATGGCGGGAAAGAGGATCACGGCGTCCACTTCAGAAAAGTTCGCGATCAGCGCGAGGCCGAGCCGCTGGCTCTTCTCCGGATGGAATTGCGTGCCGACGATGTTGTCGCGCGCCGACGATCGCCGTGACGGCGCCGCCGTAGTCGGCGTCGGCCACGAGGTCGGCGCGCTGCGCCGGCTTGAGCTGATACGAGTGCACGAAATAGGCGTGCCGGCCTTGCGGCCCGAGCGCGATGCCGTCGAGCAGCGGGTGCGGCCGCGCCACGTTGAGCGTGTTCCAGCCCATGTGCGGGATTTTCAGACTCGGATCGGACGGCGCGATGCGGTCGACCTCGCCGGCAATCCAGCCGAGGCCGTCCGTCACCTCGTATTCGCGCCCGCGCTCGGCCAGCAACTGCATGCCGACACAGATGCCGAGGAACGGCCGGCCCTTGCGGCGCACCGCCTCGTCGAGCGCCTCGACCATGCCGTCGACCGCGTCGAGCCCGCGCCGGCAATCCGCGAAGGCGCCGACGCCCGGCAGCACCACGCGGTCGGCGCGCGCCACCGCGTCCGGATCGCTCGTCACCACGATCGGCTGCGCGCTGCCGGCCTCGCGCGCGGCGCGCTCGAACGCCTTGGCGGCGGAATGCAGATTGCCGGAGCCGTAATCGACGATGGCGACGCTCACCGCTGCGCTCCGGGCTGCGGGAACAGGCCGATCACATCAGGCGAATGCGGCATGCGCGTCGCCGGCATTGCAGGCGCACCCGACGCCGTCGCCGCCGCGGGCTCGGCGCGCGGCGCAGCGCCCGGCGGGACCCAGGTGTCGAAAAACCGCTGCTCGGCCGATTCGAGATCGTCGCCGACGACGATGCCGACATTCTTCCAGCCGCGCCGCGCCAGCGTCCAGCGCCGCAGCGTGCCGCGCCTCGATGCCGACCAGCAGCGAGATCAGCGCGTTGATGACGAACACCATCGCGCTCGACGCGCCGAGCAAAATCGCGGCCGCATCCACCACGGCGACCAGCGCGATGGCGATGACAAACACCAGCCACATCCGGCGCCACAGCATCCACAGCGGCGTCAGCAGAAACGCCCAGAGATAGAATCCGTCGCGCACGAACGCGAAGCGCTCAGGGTCGGCGGATGCCTCACCCGGCAGCAGCGGCGGCTCGTGCACGGTGTAAACGGACATGATGCTAATCCACTTATGTCACTGGTCGTCAATCGCTCGCGAAGCCGTGCTGTCCTCCCCGCTGCGAGGGAGCGTGCGCAGGGGATCGGCTTGCTCGAGTGCCTGAGCCCCATCCGTCACGCTTCGCGCGGACCTCCCCCGCATGCGGGAGAGGCAAATCGATCACCCGCCCAGCGAGCCCTTGGTCGAGGGCACCTCGTTGGCGGCGCGCGGATCGATCGCGACGGCGGCGCGCAGCGCCCGGGCCAGGCCCTTGAAGCAGGACTCGGCAATATGATGGTCGTTGGTGCCGTAGAGCGTCTCGACGTGCAGCGTGATGCCGGCGTTCATGGCGAAGGCCTGAAACCATTCCTGCACCAGCTCGGTGTCGAAGGTGCCGACCTTGTCGCGCACGAACGTCGCCTTGAACACCAGGAACGGCCGCCCCGAAATGTCGATCGCCACACGCGTGAGCGCCTCGTCCATCGGCACGTGCACGTCGGCGTAGCGGGTGATGCCCTTCATGTCGCCGAGCGCCTGCTTCACCGCCTGGCCGAGCGCGATGCCGACGTCCTCGGTGGTGTGGTGGTGGTCGATGTGCAGGTCGCCCTTGGCCTTGGCGTCGATGTCGATGCGCGAATGCCGCGCCAGGAGGTCGAGCATGTGGTCGAGGAAGCCGATGCCGGTCGCGATCGAGGACGCGCCGGTGCCGTCGAGATCGACCGCGACCTCGACGTCGGTCTCCTTGGTCTTGCGCTTCACCGCGCCCTTGCGCATGGCCTGCTCCGCTCAATTCGCGCGCCTTTTAACAGGGGTGACCGGGATTCGCCACCGCAGCACTTCTCCCCTCCGCTCGCTCGACCTCTCCCGCACGCGGGGAGAGGTAAAAGGTGCGAATTTGCATTGCTATTGTGCAATTCCTACATTTCACCGGCACAAGGGCATTTCGGCGCATGCAGTCTCCTCAGTCCGACCTCTGGCACGGCACCACCATCCTGACCGTCCGCAAGGGCGGCGTGGTCGCGGTCGGCGGCGACGGCCAGGTCTCGATCGGCCAGACCATCGTCAAGGCCAACGCCAAGAAGGTGCGCCGGCTCGGCAAAGGGCGACGTGATCGGCGGCTTCGCCGGCGCCACGGCCGATGCCTTCACGCTGTTCGAGCGGCTCGAAAGCAAGCTCGAGCAGTATCCCGGCCAGCTCACCCGCGCCGCCGTCGAGCTCGCCAAGGACTGGCGCACCGACCGCTACCTGCGCCGGCTCGAAGCCATGATGATCGTCGCCGACAAGGACGTGTCGCTGGTGCTCACCGGCACCGGCGACGTGCTCGAGCCCGAGGCCGGCGTCGTCGGCATCGGCTCCGGCGGCAATTACGCGCTCGCGGCCGCCCGCGCGCTGGTCGACGGCCCGCTCGACGCCGAGGCGATCGTGCGCAAGTCGCTCGACATCGCGGCCGACATTTGCGTCTACACCAACCGCAACGTCACCATCGAGACGCTGAAAGCCTGACCCATGACGCCGCAGGCTTACGGGTTTCGTCCGATGACGGAAAACGACCTGCCGCTGGTGCGGCGCTGGCTTGGCGCGCCGCACGTCGTGCAATGGTGGGGCGACCCGGACAAGCAATTCGGGCTTGTCAGCGAGCGATCTCGAACATCCGGCGATGGATCAGTTCATCGTCGTGAAGGACGAACGTCCGTTCGCCTATCTGCAATGCTACGATCCGGCGGCGTGGCCCGAGAACGGCTTCGGCGCGCTGCCGGAGGGCACGCGCGGCATCGATCAGTTCATCGGTGAACCCGACATGATCGAGCGCGGCCACGGCTCGGCCTTCATCCGCCGCTTCATCGACGGCCTGCTGGCGTCGGGAACGCCGTGCGTGATCACAGACCCCGATCCTGCGAACAGCCGCGCGGTCCGCGCTTACGAAAAGGCCGGCTTCCGCAGGGAGCGTCTGGTCGACACGCCCAACGGGCCCGCGCTGCTGATGTTCCGCACGGTCTGACCGGATCGACACGCAAGGAAGCCGACGAGTGACAGCCGACGCGCGCATCTCGACACTCGCTTCCGCGTGTCGATTGTCGTTGCGCTCATCGCCGTACAGGCCGCAGCCTTGCTGGCGATGGGCCGCGTCCCGATGTGCACCTGCGGCACCATCAAGCTGTGGCAAGGCGTCGTGCAGAGCTCGGAAAACTCGCAGCAAATCCTGGATTGGTATTCGTTCTCCCATGTCATCCACGGCTTTGGTTTTTACCTGCTGACCTGGCTGGTGGCGCCGCGCGCACCGGTCCTGCTGCGGCTTGCCCTCGCGGTCTCGGTCGAAGCCGCATGGGAGATTTTCGAGAACAGCAGCTTCATCATCGAACGCTATCGGGCCGAAACCATCTCGCTCGACTATTACGGCGACAGCGTCGTCAATTCGGTTTCCGATACGCTGTGCATGATATTCGGCTTCGCGCTTGCCCGCTGGCTGCCGGTCTGGAGCATCGTCGCGCTCGCGGTCCTGATGGAGGCTTTCGTCGGCTATATGATCCGCGACAACCTGACACTGAATATGATCATGCTTATCTATCCATTCGAAGCCATCCGCACCTGGCAAGAACATGGCAGCGCATTTTCGCACTAGTCATCAGCACGAGCGACCGACATGACCGACTTTTCCCCCGCGAAATCGTTTCCGAGCTTGACCGCTTCATCGTCGGCCAGAACGACGCCAAGCGCGCCGTCGCAATCGCGCTGCGCAACCGCTGGCGGCGGCTGCAGCTCGACGACCGCCTGCGCGAGGAGGTGCTGCCGAAGAACATCCTGATGATCGGGCCGACCGGCGTCGGCAAGACCGAAATTTCCCGCCGTCTCGCCAAGCTCGCCGGCGCGCCGTTCCTCAAGGTCGAGGCGACGAAATTCACCGAGGTCGGCTATGTCGGCCGCGACGTCGAGCAGATCGTGCGCGACCTGGTCGAGGTCGCCATCACGCTGACGCGCGAGAAGAAGCGCAAGGACGTTGCGGCCAAGGCGCAGAAGTCCGCCGAGGAGCGCGTCGTCGACGCGCTGGTCGGCGCCAATGCCAGCGCCGCCACCAAGGATGCGTTCCGCAAGAAGCTGCGCACCGGCGAACTCGACGACAAGGAGATCGAGATCGAGGTGCAGGCGAGCGGCGGCGGCATGCCGCTGTTCGAAATCCCCGGCATGCCCGGCGCGCAGATGGGCGCCATCAATATCGGCGATATTTTCGGCAAGATGGGCGGCGGCCGCACCAAGACGCGGCGCGTCACCGTGCACGAATCCTACGAGATCCTCGATCAACGAGGAATCCGACAAGCTGCTCGACACCGACCAGCTCACGCAGGAAGCCATCAAGGCGGTGGAGAACAACGGCATCGTGTTCCTCGACGAGCTCGACAAGATCTGCGTGCGCGAGGGCCGCGTCGGCGGCGCCGATGTGTCGCGCGAGGGCGTGCAGCGCGACCTGCTGCCGCTGATCGAGGGCACCACGGTCGCCACCAAGCACGGCTCGGTGAAGACCGACCACATCCTGTTCATCGCGTCGGGCGCGTTCCATATCTCCAAGCCGTCGGACCTCTTGCCCGAGCTGCAGGGCCGGCTGCCGATCCGCGTCGAGCTGAAGCCGCTCACGCGCGACGACATGCGGCGCATCCTCACCGAGCCCGAGGCCTCGCTGATCAAGCAATACATCGCGCTGATGGCGACGGAGGGCGTGACGCTGGAAATCTCCGAGGACGCGATCGACGCGGTCGCGGACGTCGCGGTGGCGGTGAATTCGAGCGTCGAGAACATCGGCGCGCGGCGGCTGCAGACCGTGATGGAGCGCGTGCTCGACGACGTCTCGTTTTCGGCGCCCGACCGTTCCGGCGACACCGTGAAGATCGACGCCGCCTACGTGCAGCAGCACGTCGGCGACCTCGCCAAGAACGCGGATTTGAGCCGGTTTATTTTGTAAGCGCCAGCGCACGGCGCAACTTGTCGGGAAATGATTATATTGTAAGCTATTGAACAGGTCATATTATTTTGTCTCGGTGGCACACGTTCGGCCAGCCTGACAAATTTCAATTTACTCCCCTGCACCGAACGGCCATAAAAGGTGCCTGGGTGCGTATCCTTATTGCAGGAGTTAAACGTGACCCCCGGCGCACATTTGCGTTCTGAAATTCAGCGGCTGGGACTGGACCAGGGCGTCATTGCCAGCGAGACCGAAGTTTCGCGGCAGACCATCAACAACATCGTCAACGACCGGCAGCCCATTTCGCGGTCGATGGCGGCGAAGCTCGCGCGCGTCACCGGCCAAAGCTCCGATTACTGGCTGCGGTCGAGCTATCCGGACGCGTCGTTGCCCAATGTCGAAGGTTTCTTCGCCGAGCCGCAGGAAGCGCGGCGGCCCGCCTTCAATTCGGTTCTGGTCAACCACCAGATCGTCGCCGCAGTCCGGGATGGCGTCATCGGCATCGACCCGTTCACCAAGGACAACGTGCAGCGCGCCTCGGTCGACCTTACGCTTGATGATTTCATCATCACGACGGCCGGCCGGCGCGTCGACATCAGCGAAGGCCAAAGCTTCCCGTTGCGGAGCGGCGAGACCGTCAATGTGAAGACCCGCGAATGGGTCGAGTTTCCGCTCGACTACATCGGCCGCGTCGGCGCGATGACCGAGGTGGCGAAGTACGGGATCATCATGTCGCATGGCTTGCAGGTCGATCCCGGCTTCAAGGGATACCTGCAATTCTGCTTGTTTAATGCGGGCGGAAGCACCTTTCTGTTGCGCAGCAAGGAGCCGATCATCAGCCTGGAAATCATCCCGCTGTCAGCCTTGCCGCACGTCGATCCGGCGGCGGCGAGGACGTTCGACACCGGCGACAGCCGGGACGATGTCGCGACTCATTTCCAGGGATATGCCGATCCGGAACTGTGTGGCCGGCTGATACGCGATTTTTTTTACAAGCAGGTACGGACCACTTCTAACGCCGGCGCTATCAGCGCGCGAATTGGGCAGCTCGACATCGCGATGAACGAGCAGTCCGAGCAAGCCGCCATCGCCAGCGTCGTCACCGCGGCGCTCGATGGCCTGCGGGCATTGCGCAACAATCCCGGCCTGCGCACGCCGCAGAACGAGCGCTACGACGCGTTCGTGAATGAGCTTGCGGAGCAGTTGCTGTTGTCGCGGGAGGAATGCCACGCGGCGCTGGCGACGCTCGGGCTGTCGTTCGACGACACCGACAATGCGATTGTCGGCCTCCGCGGCGGCAAGCCCGTGCTGTTGCATCTGCCGAAGCGCTCAGCCCGGATCACGCTGCAGAATTTTGCGCAGCAATTGCAGGAGCGGCCTGACGACCTGGTGCTCATGCTGACGGGGCACATGACCTACATGGCCCCTACGAATGACTATAAGAAAATAACGACATTGAACTGATTTGGGTTGTCAAAGAGATGCTAGTTGTAGTTGACAGATAATTCAACCGGAAATAGGCTGCCCATAGGGCGAGCGGTTTTCAACAACATTCAGCTCGCGCGGACGTTGCATTCGCGATGCCGAGCCATCGCGCAGATGCCCAATGATGCCGGGGAGGCAACCCATGACCAGAAAGAGCGGACGGCCGCTGCACACCGGCGACCCAGATAAGGCCGACCACCCCCCTGCCGGCGCGGCGCTGGACCGCTACGAGGCGTCGATCCTGCTGATGATCGCGTCGCGCGTCCTCGGAGCGTACGAGGAACGCGGTCGATCGCGGCTGCTCAATCTGGAGCGGCCTCAGCGCAAATCCAAAAGTTCTATGGGGCAAAAGGAGGACG
Organism: uncultured Alphaproteobacteria bacterium; assembly: GCA_963730645.1. GTDB lineage: Bacteria > Pseudomonadota > Alphaproteobacteria > Rhizobiales > Xanthobacteraceae > BOG-931. The sequence goes on from CAVSSN010000007.1 coordinate 133,259, forward strand.
ACGACGGAGGCGCTTGAGCCCGGCAGGCCAAATCTGAGCCGGCCTAAATCGCAGTCGCGTTATCCGTCACGACCGCATCAACGGCGGCTCGTCGCGCTCGGTGCTGATGGCGCGGATTTCTTCCAGCCATTTCTCGACCAGTTCGCGCGCGTGGTTGTCGTAGGACTGGGCTTTGTCCCGCGCGGCATCCGCCATGATTTCAGCCTTGGTCTTGCCGATATCGGACATGATCGACGCTCCGATGAACGACCCTGTTGTCGCAAACAAGGTTGACCAAATCTTGCACCGGCCCCGAATTTCCAAACGTTAGGGTTACCGGTTTGTTCATATCGCCCGCGTCGCAGGCGCGCCCGCACCGCCACCGCCGATATGTGGGTCCTCGAAACCGACGATATGAGGACGAAATTCTGGCCGTCATAGCCACATTGGCGCATGGCGGCTCTGCACGCGCCAACGGCGCTCCAGCACCACCCGCGCCCCGGTCAGTGGGATGCCACCATTTGCCGCGTTTGGGCGGATCTCAGCCAGTGGTAGAAATTGCCGAGACAGCGGGAGTTCGCATCATGCTCACGCGTCGCCACCTGATTGCACTGTCCGCCGCGCAGACACTTGCCGCCGCGCAGACACTTGCGCCAAACCCTTTCGTACGCCGCGCGAACGCGCAAACGCCGTCGACCGATTTCCCAAATCGGCCGGTGCATTTCCTTGTGCCAGTCGCGGCGGGAGGGCCGACCGACATTGTCGCGCGCATGCTCGCCGACAAGCTGTCCAAGATGTGGGGCCAGCAGGTCGTGGTCGAGAATCGCGGCGGGGCCGGCACCAACATCGGCAACGAGTATGTCGCGCGCTCCGATCCCGACGGTTACACGGTGCTGTTTGCCACCGCGTCGCTTGCGGTGAACACCAGCCTCTACCGCTCGCTCAGCTACGACCCGATTGCCGATTTTGCGCCGGTCTCGCTGGTCACCGAGCTTGCCTATTACATGTTCGTGCCGAACTCCTCGCCGGCCCATTCGGTCAAGCAGTTCATCGACTATGCGAAATCGCGACCGGGCCACCTCACGATGGCGTCGCCCGGCACCGGCAGCGCGCCGTATCTGGCCGAGATGGTGTTCATCGACATGGCCAATATCCAAATGACGCACGTGCCCTACCGCGGTGCGTCGCCGGCCTTCACCGATCTCATCCCCGGCCGCGTCGACTGCTATTTCGGCAGCGGCACGCTGCTCTCGTATTCCAACTCGGGCCAGGTTCGAGTCCTGGGAATGAGCGGATCGAAAGCGAGATGCGGCAGCGCCGGATGTGCCGACCATCGCGGAAGCGGGCGTGCCGGGTTACGACGTGACCGCGTGGCAGGCGCTGTTCGTGCCAGCAAAGACGCCGCCCGCAATCATCCGCAAGATCAGCGCCGACACCAACACTGCGCTCACCGATCCGGCCATCAAGGACAAGCTGACAAAGAATGGCTACGTGGCCGGCGGCTCTTCGCCCGAGGAACTTGCAAAGCTGCTCAAGGCGGAAATCGCCAAGTGGAGCACGGTCATCAAGAAGATCGGCATCAAGATCGATTAGGTCTCCTTGCGGCTGGACCGTTCAATCTCAATGAAAATGCGGCCGCGGTGCTCAGCACCGCACAACGCAGCTTCCGATCGACATTCACCCTTCGGGGACTGGTCCAACTGTCCAATCGTTGCCCCGCAAAGGTGTAACCCTGACATTTCGGATCAGTCCGAGTTGCAGGCTTGGATCGAAATAGCGCATTGTTCGTTCATTGAAGTCGATTATGCGTCCCGCTTGTAATGGCCCGACATCATTTATTTTGACGATTACCTTTTTGTTCATGCCTTCGACCAGAGCGTAGCTTGGGCTTTTGCCATAACGGACCCCGCCAAAAGCTTCACGCAGATTTATCTGGATCGCTGCCGCCCACGCAGACGACTCATAGCGCTCGCCTGAGGCAGTCTCTATTCCTCCCTCTCGATATCCGGGCCGAAAGGGATTGTACGTCGATGCTGTGCCAACGATCGTAGTGCCAAGCGCTGCTCGATCGGCAGAACAGAAATGACTGACGCAGATTTTCGATTGAGCCATTGTGGCGGAGGAACAAAGCAATATGATTCCAACGCCGCAAATCGCGGCGCTCAAGCGCAACACCATTAGATACTCCTGGATTGATGTGCTTGGGCGCGTGACAAAGCGCTGCTTGAGCCGCGATGTCCGACAGCCGTCCGATGCGCCTGAGGTACTAAGTTCGGGTGATGAAAACTTGTGATTTAAGGACAAACATTTGTTTTTGGCGGGCTAAGGCCACCTAAAACCACTACGTCTAGCGCACCTGCACCGCCGCTATCGCGGCCGCCGCAGGCGCACGTAGAGCGCGCCCTCGCCGCCGTGGCCGATATGGGCGTCCTCGACGCTGACAATAAAAGAGCGAAACTCGGGCAGCCGCAGCCACATCGGCACCTGCCGCTTGAGCACGCCACGTTCGCCGGCGCCGTCGCGCGCGCCCTTCCCCGTCACGACCAGCGCGATTCTCACGTCATCGGCCTGGGCACGATGCAGGAATCGCAATAGCGCCGCGTGCGCTTGCGCCTGCGTGAGCCCATGCAGGTCGATGCGCGCGTCGATCGGCTCGCGGCCGCGCGCGACGCGCTGCTTCAGCCGCCGGCCGAGCGGCGCGAGCGGCGGCGCAGTCTTGACGGGCGGTGCGACATGGGACGGCGCGACACGGGGTGGCGCTGCTTTGCGCGTGGCTTTCGATGCCGGCTCGGCACGGTCGATCGAAGGCGCGGCGGGCAGGCGCACGCGCGGCCGCAACGGCGCGATCGAGCGCGTGACGTTCGCCCAAAGCGCGCGCTCGTCGTCGCTCACGGAGCGGCGCCGGCTCATCGCTTCTTGTGCCGTGATTTCGGTTTTGCGGCGGGCTTGGTTGAGGCGGGGTTGGGCGTGGCGTTCGCCGGCGGCTCGGGCGCCGCATCTGCCTTCGCTTCCGGCGTCGGCGTATCGACTGCGGTCGGATCGGGCGTGAGACCAAAATCGAGTTTCGCGATGCCGAGATCGGCCGGCCGCGGCAGCGGCAGCGGCGTGTCGCGCGCGGCTTCGACCGGATCGAGCACGCGCGGCACCAGCATGACGAACGTACCCGGATTGCGGATGCGGCCCGCCATCTGCGCGGCCTCGTCGCCGGCGCCGAAATAAATGTCGGCACGCGCCGGCCCGACGATGGCCGAGCCGGTATCCTGCGCGATGACGAGGCGGTGAAACTTCACCGGCGTCTTCGAATTCGCGATCGGCAGATCGGCCTCGATGAAGAACGGGGTGCCATAGGCATGCAGCGAGCGGTCGACCGCGATCGAGCGGCCGGCCATCAGCGGCACGCCCTCGCCGCCCACCGCCTCGTCCTGTTCGGACAGGTCGGTGATGCGGAAGAACACATAGGACTTGTTCTGCCGCCGCAGTTCCTGGGCCTGGTCGGGATTGGCCAGCATCCACTCGCGGATGCGCTGCATCGACATTTCCTCTTTGGGCACGAGCTTGCGGTCGATCAGCACGCGCCCGACCGGCGTGTAGGGCCAGCCGTTATGCGAGTTGTAGTTGACGCGCAGGATGGTGCCGTCCTCGAGCCTGATGCGCGCCGAGCCCTGGATCTGCGCGAACAGCACGTCCATCTGGTCGCGCAGATAGCAGATTTCGAGATGCCAGCCGTCGAGTGCGCCGTCCTCGATCTCGCCGCGATCGTAGAACGGCACGATCTTGCGGCGGCCGACGCGGCGGCCGACGGTGACGCCCTTGCTGGGGAAATTGTCGCCGAGCTTGCGCCGGCCCGACACCACGAGATTGGGCGGCCGGCGGTACAGCGGCGCGGTGAACTCGGCCGTCGGCACGCGCGAGCCGTCGATGATCGGCTCGTAATAGCCGGTGAGAAACCCTTCGGTATCGCCCAGCTTGGTGATGCGCAGCGGCCGGAAATTATCCTCGAAGAATTTTCGCGCGCCGTCCTCATCGAGCGGGATTGCGGCGCGCGCGCGCTGGCAGATGTCGCGCAGGATCGGCACCGTGACCGTCGTCGTGTCGCGCCCGGGACGCGACTTGGTGCCGATCGCCTTGCAGCTTGTCAGGAAGGTCGCGAACGCGGTGGCATGATCGTCGGTGGTCCAGCCGTCGAGGTCGGACCACTGCACCGGCTCGTACTGCGTGTTGGGAAAATTGAGCCGCGCGCCGTCATGGCTCCAAGCGGCCGTGCTCCAGGCCGCCATGCTCCACGCGGCCGTCGCGATGACGAGGCCCGCCAGCGCCAATACAAATCGGAAAGCCCGGCACCGCGCTGCCATTGGCCTCACTGTCCGGCTTCGGTCGCGACCAGCTTCCAGTTCGGATCACGCGAGGATACATCACGCGCAAAGGTCCACACATCCGTCACGTCGGTGACCTTCTCGGCATTGCCGTCGATCACCGCGCCGTTGCGGTCGCGCGTGACCGAAACCAGCTTGGAGACGAAGCGCAGCGTGACCTGGGCGGTGCGGGCGCGCATTTCGGCGCCCGTAATGGTGGCGGCATCGATCGAGACGAAGCGCGTCTCGGCGGTTTCGCCGCGCCCTTCGCGCTCGCCGATCGCGTGGTCGAAGCCTTCGAAGACTTCGCGCGACAACAGGTTGCGCAACTGCTTGCGATCGCCTTCCGCGAAGGCGGTGACGATCATCTCGTAGGCGGCACGCGCCCCGACCAGGAAATGCTGGGCATCGAAGGTCGGTTCGGCCGCAACGATGGCGTCGAGGCCGGTCGCCAGAGCTGAGCCGGTCTCGGCGATGCCCTTCCAGCGCTCGGCCGGCGGCTGGGCGGCTTCGACAGGGCGCGGCGCTGCGTCGGCCGAGGCCGGCCGCGGCGGCAGTGCGACCACCTTGTCGCTCGCCGGGCTTCGCACCGCGTCGCGCGCCGAATAGGGGTCGTAAGGCGGCCGCTCGCGCCCCGTGCGCTGGCCCAATACGCTGCGAAGTCGCAGGAAAATGAAGACTGCGAGCGCCAGAAAGATGATGGTGTAAATGTCGAACACAGGTCTCTCGGCAGTCGCGGCGGCAAGGACGGCTTAGCCTGCTGGCGGTTCGAGGGGACCAATCCGCGAGAGGAAACCCGGTTCCGCCGCTACTATGTAGGCACCTGACGGGCGCGATCCAGAGGCCGGCCCGTCAAAACCACATGCCCAACCGGGGAGTTCTAGACGATCACCGCCCGTGCGCCAACATCGTAAGTCTTCGCAAGTCTTGGCAACCTTACCCGAAACGCCGACGCCAAGCCTGCGTCCAAGCCCGTGCATATGTACCGAACATGTCACTAAAATGGATCATCATCGCGATTTTGGCGCTTCCGGTGGCCGAACTGGCCGTTTACCTCGTGGTGGCGGCGCAGATCGGCTTCCTGCAAGCCTTCCTGCTCCAGCTTGTGTGCTCGGCGGCGGGCCTGTTCGTGCTGCAGCGCACGGGCAAGGTCCGGCTGGCGCGCTGGAAGGCCGGGCTACGCGCCGGCACCATTTCGGGGCTTGGCGCCGGCGGCGCCGAGGTGGCCGGCGGCATTCTACTTTTCATTCCGGGCTTTATCACCGATGCGGTGGGTGTCGCCCTGCTGGTGCCGCCGCTGCGCCGCGCCCTTGGCACCCTGGTCCGCCATATTTTGACGCGGTACGGCCGGAGCGCGGACTCCAACGCAGTGATCGACCTCGAGCCCGACCAGTGGCACGAAATCAACAGCCGAAAGCGCGCCAACAAGCCAGCCCGCAAGCGCCGGCCCTGAGCGGCCTGCATTGTTCGCCTGCAGCCCGTGTGTTAGCCAACGCCGCACGCACGCAGGTCGGTCCGGAGAACAGCAATGACGACGACGACGAACGGCGGCCCGGCGGAAGCCGCGGCACCGGAAATGATAATGCCGCAGATCGGCATCCTGGCGCAGTACGTGAAGGACCTTTCGTTCGAGAACCCGAACGCCCCGCGCTCATTGGCGGCGACGCCGCAACCGCCGACCATCAACGTGCAAATCAACGTCGATGCCGCTTCGCTCGCCGAGAACGACTACGAGGTGACGCTCCGGTTCGAAGGCAAAGCCGAGCATGACAACACTGTGCTGTTCAGCTTCGATCTGGTGTTTGCCGCCGTCTTCCGCGTCCAGAACGTGCCAGCCGACAGCCTGCAGGCGGTCGTCCTGATCGAATGTCCGCGGCTGTTGTTTCCGTTCGCGCGCGAGATCATCGCCACCGCGGTGCGCAACGGCGGCTTCCCGCCGCTGCTGCTCGACCCGGTCGATTTCGTCAGTCTTTACCGCCAGCGCCTGGCCTCTAACCAGGTTGGGCCGGCGATAGGTTCTCCGGGCTGATGTAGTCGCGCCAGACCGCGTCTGCGCCGAGCGTTGCCACGAACGCGTGGTGGGCGGCGCGTTCTTCCGCCGTGACGAACACTGCGAGCGGCACCGCGCGCACCCGCAGGACGGTGAAACCCGCACCTGTGCCGTCCGCCGCGAGCGACGTCTGGGACAGCACGAGCTGCGCCTGGCGCGCGCCGATCAGCTCGAGATAGACCTCGGCCAGCAGTTCGGCGTCGAGCAGCGCGCCATGCTTGGTGCGGCGCGAATTGTCGATGGCGTAGCGGGCGCAGAGGTCGTCGAGCCGGTTCGATCCGCCGGGATGCTTGCGCCGCGCCAGGATCAGCGTGTCGACCAGACGGTCGCGGCCGACCTGCGGCTTACCGGCGCGCTCGAGCTCGGCATTGAGAAAGCCCAGATCGAACATCGCGTTGTGCGCAACGAGCGACGCGTCGCCCAGAAACGCCATCAGATCGTCAGCGATAGCGGCGAACACCTTCTCGTTCTTGACGCGTTCGAGAGTGATGCCGTGAATCGCGATGACTTCCTCCGGGATGTCGCGCTCGGGATTGATGTAGCGGTGAAAGCTGTTGCCGCTCGGAATGCGGTTGACGAGCTCGATGCAGCCGATCTCGACCAGGCGGTGGCCCTGCCACGGGTCGAGGCCGGTGGTTTCGGTGTCAAAGACGATTTCGCGCATTACGATCCAATGCTTACCCTAGCGGCCGAATCACCGCCGTGGCATTTTAGCGACTGCGCGCAAAATGTCGTGCACCTGGGCGCGCGCTGCATCGAATCCCTTCGATGTATCCACGACAAAGTCGGCTTTGCGGCGCTTATCCGCATCCGGCATCTGCTTGGCCAGGATGGCGGCGAATTTTTGTTCCGTCATGCCGGGCCGCTCGAATACGCGTTGACGCTGCACCGCGGCCGGCGCCGAGACCACCACGATGGCGTCGCAACGGTCGTCCTGCGCGGTCTCGAACAGCAACGGAATATCGAGCACGACAACCGCATCGCCGCGCGCCTGTGCGTCGTCCAGAAACGTTTCGCTCGAAGCGCGCACCAGCGGATGCACGATGGCGACAAGCCGGGCGAGCGCCGCCTCGTCGCCCAGCACCATGGCGGCAAGCCTGACGCGGTCGACCTTGCCGTCCGCAGTCGCGCCCGGAAACGCCTGCTCGATCGCATCGACCGCTTCGCCGGCATAGAGTCGATGCACGACGGCATCGGAATCATGCACCGGCACGCCCTCCTCGGCGAACATTTTCGCCGTCGCCGACTTGCCCATGCCGACCGAGCCGGTCAGACCGATCACGAAAGGCCGCATGGCATTCATTGCAGCAAAAATCCCTGACGCCGCAAAAACTCGAGCGCCGGCAGCAGCGGCAGCCCAAGCACAGTGAAATAGTCGCCATCGACGCGGTCGAACAGTTGCACGCCGAGACCTTCGAGCTGGTAGGCGCCTACGCTCGCGGTCGCCGCAGCGCCCGCGGCATCCAGATAGGCGTCAATGAAAGCCTCCGACAACGGCCGCATGGCGAGCCGTGCGACACCGACATGTTCGAACAGCACCGCCCCGTCGCGCACAAAAGCAACCGCGGAATGCAGCTCGTGCGTGCGCCCCGCCAGCGCGCGAAGCTGCGCGCCTGCCGCCGCTCGATCGGCGGGCTTGGAAAATCGCTGCGCGCCGAGAGCGAGCGTCTGATCGGCGCCGAGCACCAGCCGTCCGGGCATCGCCGCCGCAATGGCGTTCGCCTTCGCGCGCGCCAGCAGCGCTGCGGCCGCGCCGGCATCGCCGGCTGGCGCAGTGGCTTCGACACCGCGCTCATCGATGTCTGCAGGCCGCACCTCGACCGCAATTCCGGCAGCTTCGAGCATCGTTCTTCGCACCTCGCTGCGCGAGGCCAGCACCAAAGGTTCGCTCGCAAGCCAAAGCGACATCGCTCACGCCATCGATTGCCGGCTCCGCTCGGCCAGCAGCGCGAGCACAGCCGCCGCCGTCTCCTCGATCGAGCGGCGCGTCACGTCGATCAGCGGCCAACTATGCCGATTACACAGCTTGCGCGATGCGGCGATTTCCTCGGTGACCGCCTGGCGGTCGATGTACTGGTCATCGTCGCGCTGCACCTTGAGGCCAAGCAGCCGGTTCTGCCGGATCTGCACGATGCGCTCCGGCGTGGCGAACAGACCGACGACCAGCGGTTTGGTCAGCCGCTCCACGTGGGGCGACAATGTCACGCCGGGAACGAGCGGCACATTGGCGGTTTTCACGCCGCGGTTGGCGAGATAGATCGACGTCGGCGTCTTTGACGTCCGCGACACGCCAACCAGCACCACATCGGCCTCTTCGAGATCGTCGGTCTGCTGTCCGTCGTCGTGCATCATGGTGTAGTTGAGCGCGTCGATGCGGCGAAAATATTCGGCATTGAGCGCATGCTGGGCACCGACCTTGTGGGTCAATTCGGCGCCCAGATAGGACTGGAACAGGTGCAGCACCGGCCCGAGGATCGACATGCTCGGCAGCCCAAGCTCCTTGCATTTCGCGTCGAGCCGTCCGACCAGGTTATCTTCGAGCAGCGTGTAGAGCACGATACCCGGCCATTCCTCGATGTCGGCCAGGACACGGTCGAGCTGCTTTTGGGTGCGCACCAGCGGATGCACATGCTCGACCGGCGCGACCTTGACGTACTGCGCCGCCGCCGCGCGCGCGACCGCGATCAGCGTCTCGCCGGTCGCGTCGGAGACGAGGTGAAGATGGAAATAACCCGGGGCCTGAGCCATGGATATCCTGTGGACTTAACGGGAGAAGGCCATGGCTCAGGCCCCGGTGCAAGCGCCGTGACCTCGAACCCGGCTTTGCTTCCACATGCCTGCCTCCGGTGCGACATTTTTCGCTGTTCGGATCGGTTAGTGGTGGAATGTGGGTAACTTGGGCGGTGACAACGTAAAACCGTGCAGACGGGCCGGGAAAGCTGTGGAGTTATCATATCCAACTGGCCTGGTCGTGGACTCTAATATGTGGACAGAACGAGGATCACTTGTGAACACCGATGTATGAGTCCAATCCACGGTTAAAGAATCACAACAAAGAATCTTAGATAGTTTTGATTCAGGAAGAGCGCGTGTCCGAAACACTGGTGAAAAGTCCTCTGCTCCGGGTGCTTGCAGGCGAATGCGAAGCCGTGCCGCCGATCTGGCTGATGCGCCAGGCGGGGCGCTACATGCCAGCCTACCGGGCGATCCGGCAAAAAGCTGAAACGTTCCTCGATCTCTGTTTCAACCCGTCGCTTGCCGCGGAGGTAACTTTGCAGCCGGTGCGCCGGTTCCAGTTCGATGCCGCGATCCTGTTTTCCGATATTCTGGTCGTGCCGCACGCATTAGGCCAAAATGTTTCGTTCGAGACCGGCGAAGGTCCGCGGCTTGATGCGCTGACGGAACCTGCCGCGATTGATCGGCTGCGCAAGGCGATCGACCATGAGGTGCTGGCGCCGGTTTATGAGACTGTTGCGCGGGTGAAGCAGAGCTTGTCGCCGGCGGTCGCCTTGCTCGGCTTTTGCGGTGCGCCGTGGACGGTCGCGACCTACATGATCGCCGGTCGCGGCACGCCCGACCAGGCGCCGGCACGGATTTTTGCCTATCGGCATCCGGACGCGTTTGCGCGGCTGATCGATATCCTGGTGAACGCTTCGGCGAGCTATCTGATCGCTCAATTCGAAGCCGGTGTCGACGCGGTGCAGATCTTCGACACCTGGGCCGGCGTGCTGCCGCCGGAGCAATTCGACAAATGGTGCGTCGAACCAACCGCGCGCATCATCGCGCAAGTGCGCGAGCGCATCCCGGGCGCAAAGATCATCGGCTTTCCGCGCGGCGCCGGCACCGCGCTTGAGCGCTATATGGCGGGCGTGCCGGTCGATGCAATCGGTCTCGACTGGATGATCGATCGCAATTACGCCCGCGATCAAATCCAGACGCGCCGCCCGATCCAGGGCAACCTCGATCCGCTGGTGCTGCTCGCCGGCGGCGAGCCGCTCGACCGCGCCATCGACGGCATTCTCGCGGACTTCGCGGCCGGCCCGTTCATCTTCAATCTCGGCCACGGCATCTTGCCGGAGACGCCAGTCGAGCATGTCGAGCGGTTGGTCGCCCGGGTACGTGGATGGAAGCCGGTGTAAGCGATCTGTTGACAAGCGTCAGCAGGTAGCTTACATTGCGGCGTGATCAGGACGTTCCGCAGCAAGCCGTTGGCCGATCTGTGGTCGAAGGGCCGCGCGGCAAAGATCGATGCGAATTTGCATCAAGCGAATCCTGCTTCGTCTTGATCGTCTGAACGTCGCGACAGCGCCGGAGCAGATGAACATCCCGGGGTTTAGTTTTCACGCGCTCAAGGGCTTCGTTCCAACCAGATACACCGTCCACGTCAACGGACCGTGGTGCATAACATTTGAATTCGACAGCGGAGACGCTTTCCGTGTCGATTTCGAGCAATACCATTGAGGAGCCAAACGATGGCTGAATATGCCGCCAAGCGCGACCCGAACCGGTGCCCGACGCATCCCGGCGAATTGCTGCGCGAGGACGTGATCCCTGCGACCGGCAAGACCAAGACCGAGATCGCGGCGCTGCTCGGAATTTCCCGCCAGCACCTCTACGATATCCTCGAAGAGCGCAAACCGGTTTCACCGTCGGTTGCGGTTCGCCTCGGCAAGCTGTTCGGCGATGGAGCGGGTGTCTGGGTGCGGATGCAGGCCGCAGTACGATACATGGCGTGCCGAGCGCGAGTTGGCGGCGGAGATCAAGAAAATACCGACGCTGAAGCGGACTGCGGCATGAACTGCCGGACTTGAGGCTCGTTACGCCCGTGCAAAATTTATTCCGACGCTACCTCCGCGCCGAGATCGCCATCGCCGTTACGGCGGCGCTCGCGGGCGTGCTCGGTGTTGTCGGTGCCGAACTCGCTTTACCCCTGGGTCAAGGCGGTGCACGTCATCGCCGTCATCGCCTGGATGGCGGGGATGCTCTATCTGCCGCGGCTGTTCGTCTATCACTGCGAGGCCGAGCCGGGCTCGAAGCAGTCCGAGACCTTCAAGGTGATGGAGCGCAGGCTGCTTCGCGCCATCATCAATCCGGCGATGGTGGCGACCTGGGTGCTGGGTCTGTGGCTTGCCTGGCAAGGCGGATGGTTCGCAGCGCCCTGGCTCCACGCCAAGCTGGCGCTCGTTGTCGTGATGTCGGCGGTGCACGGATTGTTTGCCCGCTGGGTCACGGCCTTTGCCGCCGACCAGAACCAGCATTCTCAGAAATTCTACCGTATTATCAATGAATTGCCGACGCTGCTCATGATCCTCATCGTGCTGCTCGCGGTGGTCAAGCCGTTCTGAGTTGCGCACAATGAACACAGGCCCGGCGGCCGAATTCAGCGGCAGCTCCTGGTCGGCTCTTGCGCCGCGCGCTGTCTTTCCATATGTTTGGCTCATCCCACCGAACGCAGGCGGATGCAGTCGCGTAACGGTTCCAGGTAGCTGGAATCGGCAGATGCATCGGGGCCGGGGCGTAAACCCCTTCCAAAAGCCACGACCTGCGATCCTTCCTTCCCCTTACGTCAGCGGCACACGTTTTTGCGCCGCTGCCCAATCCCCACAGGACTAACCCGCATGCGGGAAATGAAACTCCAGGATTTGAAATCCAAGACTCCAGCCGAGCTTGTCTCGTTTGCCGAGGAGCTCGAGGTCGAGAACGCCTCGACCATGCGCAAGCAGGAGCTGATGTTCGTCATCCTCAAGCAGCTCTCGGCGCGCGAGACCGACATCATCGGCGAAGGCGTCGTCGAAGTGCTCTCCGACGGCTTCGGCTTTCTGCGCTCGCCGGAAGCGAATTACCTGCCGGGCCCCGACGACATCTACGTCTCGCCCTCGCAAATCCGCCGCTTCGGCCTGCGCACCGGCGACACCATCGACGGCCAGATCCGCAGCCCGAAGGAGGGCGAGCGCTACTTCGCGCTGCTCAAGGTCAACACCATCAATTTCGAGGACCCCGAGAAGGCGCGCCACAAGGTCAACTTCGACAACCTCACGCCGCTCTATCCCGAAGAGCGGCTGAAGATGGAGCACGAAGACCCGACCAAAAAGGATTTGTCGCCGCGCGTCATCGACATCGTCGCGCCGATCGGCAAAGGCCAGCGCGCCCTGATCGTGTCGCCGCCGCGCACCGGCAAGACGGTGCTGCTGCAGAACATCGCCCACGCCGTCACCGCCAACCATCCGGAATGCTACCTGATCGTGCTGCTGATCGACGAGCGGCCGGAGGAAGTCACCGACATGCAGCGCTCGGTGAAGGGCGAGGTCGTGTCCTCGACCTTCGACGAGCCGGCCTCGCGCCACGTCGCGGTCGCCGAGATGGTGATCGAGAAAGCCAAGCGCCTGGTCGAGCACCAGCGTGACGTAGTGATCCTGCTGGATTCGATCACGCGGCTCGGGCGCGCCTACAACACCGTCGTGCCCTCCTCCGGCAAGGTGCTCACCGGCGGCGTCGACGCCAACGCGCTGCAGCGGCCCAAGCGCTTCTTCGGCGCCGCGCGCAATATCGAGGAAGGCGGCTCGCTCACCATCATCGCGACCGCCTTGATCGACACCGGCAGCCGCATGGACGAAGTGATTTTCGAAGAGTTCAAAGGCACCGGCAATTCGGAACTGATCCTCGATCGCAAGGTCGCCGACAAGCGCACCTTCCCGGCGATGGACATCACCCGCTCCGGCACCCGCAAGGAAGAACTGCTGGTCGCGCCCGATCAGCTCAAGAAGATGTACGTGCTGCGCCGCATCTTCAATCCGATGGGCACCATGGACGCCATCGACTTCCTGCTCGACAAGCTGCGCAACACCAAGAGCAACGGCGAGTTCTTCGAGTTGATGAATACGTAAAAGTTGGTGCGGCCGCGCTACGCGGTCGCTACCAGCGGCACGGACAACGTCACCAGCGGCTCCAGCGCCGCGATCTCGCGATTGGCGACGTCGATGCGGTCGGCCAGGACGCACTTGATGAAATCGTCGAACGCGCTGGCGAGGTCGGGGCGCTCGCGGCGCATGCGCTCGAAGCTGCCACGGCGCAGGGTGAACAGCACGGCCGGTCCGTCCGACGAGACCGTGGCGGAGCGCACCGAGCGCCGGAAAAAGCCCATTTCGCCGATCACCGTCTGCTTGGCGATGCGGCGAACGCGCAGGGCTTTGCCGTCACGGCCGAGGACATCGACGACGACGTCTCCGGCGGCGACAAGATCAAGGCTGTCGGCCGGCTCGCCCTGGCGATAGAGAACCTGGGAATTCTCAGTATCTTTGCGTTCAAGATAGGCCATAAGGTCGGCCGCCTTGACGGCGTTGCCGAGCTGTTGCTGCAGCCAGGGTTCGAAACCGGCGAGGCCGCTTTTGGCCGTGAGATTGGCCTTGGCGAGCAGCTGCTCCTCACACCAGGTGAGTGCGATGTTGAAGTCGGCGAAAGCCCGGTGCGGGCTCTTGTCGCCGAAGAACCCGACGCGTTTGAGCGATTGGTGGTCCGCCGGTGACAATGCGCAGTACACCAGCGTTATGCCGTGCTGGTTGCTGAAATTGCGCAGCTTGGTCAGGCTGACGACGGCCGAGGAATCGGCGCCCGACACCATGCCGAAGTCGAGAATGACATACGCGACGCGCTGCGGCCGCAGCTTCTCGACGTCGTCCCGTATGCGCTCGAACACGCCCTCGGAAGAGCCGAAGAAGATGTAGCCGGACAGCCAATAGATCTGAATGGCCTCGCCGGTGTTGCGCAGACAATCGGACGCGTCAGGCGAGCGGTCGACGTAGCTTGCGAACTGCGCCCGTGACGAGTGCCGCCGCACGACGCCGAGCCGCGCGTAGCTGATCGCAAACACGATGCAGGCGCAGACCACTCCGACCAGCACGCCGATGAGGTAGCCCTCCAGGAGGCACACGGTCATGATGACGAGCGCGAACAGCAGATCGAGCCAGGCGCGCTGCGCGTAAGGGCGCTTCAGGGCGTCGATGATGAAGGTGCAGCCGAGATAGAAGACCAGGCCGGCGACGATCGGCTTTGGGATCAATCCCGGCAGGTCGAAATTCGCGAGACCGACCGCGCCGAGCGCCAGTGCGCAGACCACGCCACTCATCCGTGTCGCGCCGCCGGCCTGCTCGAGCAGGCGGCTGGTGCCGACCTGCAGACTGCTGGTGAGACCGCCGAACGGCGCCGCGACGAGGCTGCCGATGCCGTGCGCCCAAAACTCGCGATCGAGATCGCCGGCCGTCTGTCGTGTGACCTCGATGCTCGACACCTTGGTCACGAGCGAGATGAGCGACACGATGGTCACTGCGAGCAATTCGGGGATAAGGCCGGCGATGGTGTGCCAGGTCAATGGCGTGGTGCGGGCCGCTTCGAATGGCGACCACCGCGTCAAGGTTCCCAACGATCGGAAGTACCAGCCGTGCTCGGGCTCCGACAGGCCGAGCTTTTGCAACACGATGACGCCGGCAAGCCACATTGCGACAAGCGCGACCGGCATGGCGAAGGCGGATTTGACCCGATGGCGCAGCGCCATCAGCACGTGCCAGCACGGCGATCGCGCATGCGAGCTTCTCGGTCTCGGCGGCGGTCCATTTTTCAGCGAGGCTGCCGAGGTTCTGCGTTCCGGCCGTCATGCGAATGGCGCCGACGATCAGGAACACGCCGGTCGCGGCCAGAAATCCGCCGACGACGAAATAGGGCACAAACCGGAAATACGTGCCCCAGCGGCATGTGCCGAGACCAAACAGCAGTCGCTCCCGTCAACACCGTCGCGGCCGTGAAGATCAGCATCACGGTCTGGACCGCCATCTCGGGCGTACCGCCGGTCGCCAGAATGTTAGAGCCAGCCGCGGCGCTCAACAGCACGAGAACAGCACCCGTGGGCGAGTCGATGCCGGTCGCGAGCGGCGGCAGCGAGGTTGCCAGCGCGATGCAAATGCCGCCGATGCAGCCGCCGATCAGCATGGCCCAGATTGCCGTCGGGATGCCGGCGGCAAGCTCGCCCGGAAACATCAGTGCGCCGAACGAGACGATGTTGGCGATGAGCACCACCGACGCCACCAGCCCCGCGATGGTATCCCTGAGACCGTCGCGGCTGACCGCGATGGCGCCCGACCAGGCGTCGGCGCGTGCACCACGTGGCTGGTCGAGCAGCGGAACCTGCACGCTGATCGGCTCGTGCTGCTCGCTCATGGCTTCCATCGGCTTGACGATGACGCGCATGGTTTCGTGTTCGCGCAGGACACGCGCGACCACGGTCGATGATTATCGAAGCCTGAACCCTCGTCCCCGGTTGAATGATACCATGCCAGAAACTGTGCGCCTATGGCGTCAGGCCTGAGCCGTGAGACTGGCGGGCCGGCAGCCACCAGCCGGTCGTAAGGCGCCGGCTCGGAGAGCAACACTCCTGCAAAACTCGGCCGGCTTATTTATTCCGCGCGGCCGAACTCGAAGACCAGCTTGACCGCGTGGTTGAGCTCCGGCTTGGACTGCGACAGATCGTTGCCGATGCCGGAAATCCTGGCGATCATCGCATCCTGCTCGGCGGGCGGAAGGCTGATCAGCTCGCCGCCTGTGTCGGTCCACGCCTTGCGCTGCGCGGCGAAAAAGCCGTTCACGAAAGGAACGAACTGTGTCGAGACTGCCGTCGCGTCGTCGCGGACGATTTTCTGCAGGTCTCCCGGCAGCCCATCGAACCATTTCTTGCTCAGCACGGCCGTGACGTTGATCCAGGGCTGGCCGGTCTCGGTGACGTATTTCGCAGCATCCTGATAGTGCATCGTGGTGTAGACCGGAATGATGGCGAGCGCGCCATCGATGGTGCCCTGCTGGATGGCCGGCAGGACGTCGCCCAGCGTCATTGCCACAGGCGAGGCATCCATCCGCTTGATCATTTCGAGTTGGAACGGCGAGGCCAGCACGCGAATCTTCGTACCCCTGAACTCAGCCAGATGATGGACCGGCTTGCGCATGATGATCGAGGACGGACCGACGGCATACATCCCGACCCCGAGCAGGCCCTTGTTCGCGCCCAATCCGAGAATGAGGTCATGGACCGCAGGATCGTTGATCGATCGCGCGGCCTGCTCCTGGCTCGTGAACAGACCGGGCGCGCTCAGCGCCTCATAGCGCTCATCGATGCCGGCGAGGAATTCCGGCGGCCCGACCCAGCCCTGAATCGATCCGAACTGCGTGCCTTCGATTTGCCGGGGAATCGAGCCGAGCTGGCTCGCCGGATAGATTTCGCTCTTGATCCGGCCGCCGGAATCTTTCTCGACTGCGGCCGCAAAGCGCTTCATCCATTCGTGCTGGTGATCGTTGACCGTGGCGGTGCTGAGCTTCATCACGAAGCCGTTGGTCGGCTTGGGCCCACGCCGCCGACGGCAAGGCCAGCGCCGCAAGGATCGCGAAAGCAACGGTCGGTCCGATGGCGTCCATTGATGCATTTCGATTGCCACTCATGGCCTTCTCCCTGCTCCGGTTTGGTCCGCGATCGTGATCGCCCCGCGCTTGCAGGGTGCAAGCTGGATTGCAATTTGAAGCTGCAATTCCTATAGGAGAACTACCTATTTTCCTCTAGCCCTATAGGGTCTGCCCTATGGTCAGCAGGATCAATTGGGAAGGCCGGATCGGCCGGCGGCTCAAGCTCCGCGATCTGCATGTGTATTTCGCGGTCGTGGAGTGCGGCAGCATGGCAAAGGCCGCAGCGCAGCTCGGCGTTTCGCAGCCGACGGTGTCGGAGGTCATTTCGGACCTCGAACATACGTTCGGCGTGCGGCTGCTCGATCGGGTTGCGCGCGGCGTCGAGCCGACGATTTACGGCAGCGCACTTCTCAAACGCAGCATCGCGGCATTTGATGAATTGAAGCAAAGCACCAAGGACATCGAGTTCCTGGCGGACCCGACGGTCGGCGAATTGAAGATCGGATGCGCCGAATCGATTGCGGCCGCTGTGCTTCCGTCAATTGTGGAACGTTTTGCTCAGCGATATCCGCGCGTGGTCGTGCAGGTGGACGACGTGCCATCTACCGCGCTTGCCGTATTGCGCGATCGGAAACATGATCTCATCGTGGCGCGTACAGTAACGCCACGCGGCGATGAGGAGGATTTCAATGTCGAAATCCTGTTCGACGACCAGTTGGTCGTGGCGACTCACGTCAGCAGTCGATGGGCCCGCCGCCGCAACATCAAGCTTGCCGAACTGATCGATGAGCCGTGGACGGTATCGCCGCCTGATACCTGGGCTTACGCGCGCGTGGCAGAGGCTTATCAGGCGCTAGGGCTCGACATGCCGCGGATCGGCTTTGTGACCGTGTCCGTGCATCTTCGCAACCATATGATGGCGGGTGGCCGGTTCATCACGGCGATCCCGAAGTCCATCGCCAACCGGTACGGGCTGAAAGTGCTGCCCGTTGATTTGCCGGATCGGCCTTGGCCGGTCGTCATGGTGACGCTGAAGAATCGCACCTTGAGCCCGGTGGTCGAGCGCTTCATCGAATGTGCCCGTGAAGTCGTGAAATCGAATGCCGGCTGGTCGCGAGCGCGAAAGTCATGAGCCGTTGGCAAGTTTACCTTAAAGGCACGCCCAGCCCGTCCAGCGATGCCATTAACTTTAAGGACGAGGGGGTTCGAATTACAAATGCGCCGTCCGATATGGCTCGAGTTCATGAATGAACGGATCGGTTCGCGTTCTTTGTGTCACACCCTGCGGCCTTGATGGTCGCGGTGGCATCGACCGTCTTTATTACTATTTGCGGCAGCTCCATGATGCCAACGCTCCTGCGGGCATCGAGCTTGGCTATTTCGCCGCGCGTGGCAGTGCACCGGGCGCGCTCTGGGCGGCAGCTTTTCCCTGGCGGGTTATTCTCTTCATCGCCCGCATGGCGGCCTTGCGGCCTCATATTGTTCACCTCAATTTCTCGAATGGCGGCAGCATATTGCGCAAATATGTGCTTTTGCGCATCGCCAAGCTGTTCGGAGCCGAAACCGTCATGCATTTCCACGGTCAATTCACGGCCGAGGACGTTGCTGGATGGTCGCCGTGGATTTATTTGCTGTTTCCCTTATGCCGGCACGCATCGCGCATCATCGTGCTGGGAAAATTCTATCGACAGGCTTTCGTCGAGCTTATCGGCGTGCCAGCCGACAAGCTCGTCATCGTGCCCAATGGAATTCCGGATTTTGCCGAAGACATTCGTCTTCCGAAGCCAGCGCACGCCGAGCTTAAGCTCGTCTTTCTCGGCGAGGTCGGCCTGCGCAAGGGTGTCGATATCCTGCTCAACGCGCTGGCCCGCCTCGCGCAACGCACCGAAGCCTGGAGCTGTGTGGTTGCAGGCAATGGCGACGTCGCGCACTTTCAATCTTTGGCGCGCGCGCTCGGTCTTGGGGACCGGGTGCGGTTCTCGAACTGGGTCGATGCTGACGAGGTGCATCGATTGGCGCGTGAAAGCGATGTCGTGGTGCTGCCGTCACGCGCCGAGGCCCTGCCGCTGACGCTGATTGAAGGCGCGTGCGCGGGAGCCGTCCTGGTGGCGACCTCCGTCGGCGAAATTTCCGAGATCGTCGAGACCGGCGTCAATGGCATTCTGATCGATGCCGATCCCGACGCGCTGGCAACCGCGCTCGAGCGCCTGATCAGCCAGCGAGACAGTGTGGCTCGTATGCAAGTTGCGGCGCGTGAAATCTATCGCAAGCGATTCCGGATACAAACATTCGCCGCAGCGTTGCGTGCTCTTTATCTCGATGTCGGCAATGCCCGCGCTGTGGATCGTAGCGGCCTTTTGCACCAAACCGATCGTTCCGGCGTCCGCTAGAACGGCTGCAAATCATTGATATGGAATTGTCGCAGCGGCCGACGTCTTTTCAGGCCGCTTTGTCGTAATGCGTTTCGACCCCCGACGGTTTGAATGTGCGCAGAAACATTTCGAGATTCGCCAGTGACCACAGGATTTTTTCGTGATTGTGCTTTCCGGAAATGTGCTCATCAACAAACCGGTGCACCGTAGTGCGCTCGCAAAGCCGGGCAACCTCGGACGCATTGCTGCACAGCAGTTCCCGCACCAGATCGGCATGGGGCCCGCGAAACCACTGATTGAACGGAACCCGAAATCCGATTTTCTTCCGGCTCAGGATTTGCGGCGGCAGGATTTTCTCCATCGCCGCCCGGAGCACTGCCTTGCCGCCCTTGCGGCCAATCAGGAAATGGTCGGGAAATCGGGCCACCAGGGCGGCGAGCTCGGTATCCATGAAAGGCATGCGGCCTTCGATCGAGCCGGCCATCATCATTCGGTCGCCTCGCTCCAGCAGATTGTCCGGCAGCCAGGAGGTCTGATCGAAGAATAAAGTTCGTCGCATGTTCGAGCCGATGTGCGAAGAAAATGGATAGAGATCGGGGGGAGTCAAAGACGCGACGCGGCCGAGGATGACGTCTCTTTCCTGAATCGAGATGCCGCCGAACCAGACCTGCATCCGGTTTGAGAGTTCGCGCTCGCCAGCCGCGATTCCGGCCATCTGCACGCGCCGCATCCCGTAGGGCAAAGCGTGCAAAGCTGGTGCGACCAGATGATCGTGCAGGAATTGCGGTACCAGGCGCTGATAGAGTTCGGTCCATTGCTCGGCGTGGTGTTTGGGATATCCGGCCATCAGCTCGTCGGCGCCCTCGCCGGTCAGCACCATTTTTACTGTGCTCGATGCTGCTTTCGACAGCATCAGGATCGGAATGTCGGATGACTGGCTGACCGGCGCGCCCCGGCGGCGCACGGCCTCGGGCCATTCGGCGATGAAGTCTTCGGGCCTGACAACCAGTTCGTGGTGATCGGTCTTGAATTGCGCTGCGATCGTGCGAGCGTGTTCGAGCTCGGAATATTCCTTTTCGTGAAATCCGACAGAGAAGGTGCGCACCGGGCGAGAGCTGTGCCGCATCATGGTCGCGACGATGGCCGAGGAGTCGATGCCGCCGGACAGATATGCGCCGAACGGGGCGTCGCTGCGCATGCGGATGCGAACGGCTTCGTCAAAGGTCTTGGCAAACATCGTCACGGCGTCGTCAAAGTGCAGAATATCTGGCTCGGTGGTGGCAAATGGGGCGGTAAAATATCGTGTCATGACAAGATTGCCGTCCTGCCACGTTGCGTAATGGCCCGGCTGCAGCTTTTTCACGTCGCGGAAGAACGTCGAAGGACCGGGGACATAGCGGTTGAGAAGGTAATGTCCCAACGCAGTCGGATCGAAGCGTCGCTCCATTCCGGGAAATTGCACGATCGGCTCGATCTCCGATCCGAAAATCAAGGTGCCCGGGCGCTCGGCGATAAAGAGCGGCTTCTTGCCGAACTGGTCGCGCGCGAGCAAGAGACGTTGCTGTTCGAGGTCCCATAGTGCAAAGGCGAACATGCCGCGAAAACGGCGGACTGCATTTGGCCCCCAAGCGCGATAGGCTTCGATAATAACTTCGGTGTCGGAGTTGGAGCGAAACGAATGACCGGCCGCCTTCAGCTCCTGGCGCAGTTCGACGTAATTGTAGATTTCACCGTTGAAGATGAGCGCGATCGTTCCGTCCGCGCTCCACATCGGTTGCGCGCCGCCATCGATGTCGATGATCGAAAGCCGGCGATGACCAAGACCGATCTGGAAGCGCCCGTCAGCCGATTCGTCGAGGCAATAGCCTGAGCCATCCGGGCCGCGGTGGATCATGAGGTCGGTGAGACGCCTCAGCGTTTCGCCGCTCTGCCGCTTCTGCGACGACAGGACCCAGCCAAATATCCCGCACATTCGTAAAACCCGTTGCGTCAATGTGCCGATGATCGCGCCGACCTGGCATTATATGGCGATCATTCACCATCGAACTTATCCAAAAGTCGTTTTCAAGATGTGGAATTCGCCAATTAATAATAAGAATTGATTGAAAGGCGTTGCGTTTTCTTGTGTTTACGGGCAATCGCAAGCGTGCACATACTTTCGTCAGCCATGACGTTAGCCGCTGGCGCAGTATTGGTGGCAGCTTGCTTGAGAAGCCTGGTGCGTCCGATTTGCCCGAACGGTCCGGCAGTAAGGCGACCGCGTTAACAATCGGTTCAGCATCTGGCCGCGGGGCACTGCTTCTGCCCTTCTCCAGAGCCGCAGCCTAAAACTTCAAAACGGTACGCATGCCAATGACGGTTGCGTTCCTGACCGGCTTCGCCGCGCCGTTATCCATCACATATCCGCCGCCCGGATGGACGACATATTGAAGTGTCGGCAGGACAATCCATCCCTTGCGGATTTCCGCCAGATAAGTCGCCGTAACGAGCAGCTCATAATCGCGGATGGGGCGTGGGTCGTTGGCGAGAATCTGATAATCGCGGTCCAGCGCACGTGCGCTGTCGGAAATCCGGGCATACGCGACCGCAAGACCAAGCTTGTCGTTCTCCCGCGACGCGAGCGGCCCGGTGGCGACGACACCGCCGTCGGCATAAAAGTTTATGAGATTGCGGTCGCCCGGACTGCCCGAGATGCGCGTGAAGACGCCGATACCGCGCGCACTCTCTCTTTCCGCAAAGGAAAGCAGTTTCTGTTCGAACACCGAATACACGCCAAAATTCGACGTCAGTTGCGCCGGCGTCGCCGCAGCGTTGGGGTCGGCCTGGGAGAGACCGTTCGCGGCAAACCGCTGGTCGTCGAACGGACCGGCATGATACCAGCCGCCAAGCTTCAGCGTGCCGGGCAGACCCTTCGAGGTCTTTTCCTGATTGTAGGCGTATTGCATCTCGCTGATGACGAATGGCGGGTCGTTGACGCGAAAGTTCACGCCGTAGCGATCGCGCGATTGCGGATCGTCGATGCCCGGCCCGGCCGCGTTGCCGTCAAAAACCGCGGCGAGGAAAGTGAAGTTGTCATTGATGATCGCCTTGATGCGCGCACCCATGGCGGACAGCGGCGGAGAAGGGCCGCCGCTTGGAAGATTGATGGCGGTGATCGCTGGCCACCCATAGGTGCCGCCGATGAACGGATCGGTGTATTGGCTGGTGATGAACTCGGCATCGGCGGCAAGCTGGCCGGCCCGGATTGAAAATTTGTCGTTCCAGAATTTTTGCTCAAACCATGCTTCGTAGAGGCGCGTGGTTGCGAGCGCCTCGATGCTGCTCACCGGCATCAGGTTGCCGATATAGTCGCGCGACAGACCGGGGCCGTGAATTTGAAAAGCGTTGGCGTGGAAAACCAGTCCCGGCGCGCCGGCAAGCTTGGCAAGATCGAGATCGATCGCGCCGTTGAGGCGGCCGTCGTAAACGGCTCCGCGTTTGAGCCCGCCGTCGACGTTCGCCAAGGCGTCCGCGACGTAGGACAGGGTGAACTTGATGCCCTGCCGCTCGTATGGATTCGGCAACAGCCCGAGTGTTTCCGGTGACAATGTGCTGGTGCCGGTGTCGGGGTCGGCCGGCTCGTGCTCTTCCTTCTTTTCTTCCTTCGCCGGGGTCTCGGCTTTTTTGATTTTCTCCTGTGCTTTCGTGTCGGTGACTGCGGGAGGCGTCTTTGACTGGGCGGCGGGAGGTTGCGCCGGCTCCGCAATTGGAGCCTTCGACTTGTCGGGAGCTGTCTCGTGGGGCGGCGCCGGCGGGGTTGCTTGTGAAGGTTTGACTTGTGAAGGCTTGACTTGTGAAGGCGTGGCTTGTGCAGGCTCAACTGCGCAGGCTCGGCTTGTGAAGGCTCGGCTTTGGATGCGGGGGGCTTTTCCTGCGCGTAAGCGGCCGGATATGCGGTCAGACCGAACGCACACGCGATGATGTTTGCTGCAAGGATCCCGCGAACGCTGCAACAATACGCCAGCATGAAACGTGACGCCCCTCGTCCAGTCGGACCCGGCCATTGAATGTTGATGTCCGCCCTTTGACAAGCGGAAAACTTTTGTTTCCGGATGGAACAAGTTGCGAGATGACAAGATGGAACAAGTTGCGAGATGACAAGGTCAGCGCGTGGAAAGAATTTGCCGCGCCGTTGCAAGTTCCGGAGCATCATCGTCTGTACCGAATACGCCGAGCGCCTCATGCAGCAGCGCCGGGCCCTTCTCAGGCGTTCCCATTGCGTCCCAGGCACGCGCCAGACTGATGGCCGCCCGCAATTGAAAGACGTGAGCTTGCTGCTGCTTCGCCGACGCGACGGCCGCCTCGAATTCGCGCACGGCTTCGCCGGAATGGCCAGCATCGAGACGCAGCAGGCATTCGCCACGCAGCCGATGGATTTCCGGCAAATAAAAGCCGAGGCCAGCCTCGGTGACTGTGCTCAAGAGCGTGTCCAGCGTTTCAAGCGCTTGCGCCGCCTGCCCGGATTCGAGCCGTACGCTGGCGAGAAGACCCGCATATTGCTGCGGCAGCGGAGCAGTCGGTGCAATGCGCGCGGATTCGGTTGCCATCGTCTGGAGGCCATCAATGAGGCCCTCTCCGCGTGCGTTCGCCCACGCCGTGTAGAAGTTGGCAATGGAGCGTTGCAAAGGCAGATTGAACTTGTCCGCGATTTCGATCATGCGCGACGCCAATCGCAAGACGGCGGCCCGATCGCCGATAATTTGGTAGGCCTGAAAGCCATTCATGATCGCATGCGCCAGGCTCGACGGCTGGTTGAGCATCTGTGCAAGCGCGAGCCCTCGTTCGATGCTGGCAGCGGCCTCGCGCGAATTCCCGGATTGCGCCAGGGCCACGCCAGCTACGACATGGGCGCACACGCCGGGATCGTGTCCGCCAAACTCGGCGCCGAGCCGGCTATGCCGCTCAGGATCGTAGTGCTTGATGCCTTCGCGGGCGTCGGCCAGAGTTCGCGACACGTCACCGCGAAAGTGCGCGGCAGACCAGCGGCAATGGATGGCTTCGAGGAACAGCGCCTCGTCGGCGGTGCGTTGCGCGAGCACGACCAGCTCTTCGGCACGATCGCGCGCGACGTCGATCCGGCGGCTCATGTTGGCGAAGAACCACAATCCCCACACGGCCTTGAACAGCGTGTGATCGTCACCCAGTGCTTTTGCGATATCGTGAGCGCGCCGATAGACCTGCTCGACCTCAGGGCTTCGGTTCCCCCTGAAGATAATGATGACCGGACCGTATTTGAGCAGCACCATCAGTTCCCGCCGGTCGCGCTCCGGTCCCGCCGGCATACGGCCGGCTTCGGCGAGCGCGGCATTGAAATGGGCGACTGCCTCGGCGTAGGCGGAGCGGGCGACAGCGCGATCGCCGGCGCGCTCGGAGTAGAGGCTCGCCGGACCAGGCAGGTCGGCGCGGCTGAAATGATGCGCCAGAATTTCCGGCTCCGCCTCGGCCAGTTCCGGAAAACTCTGTTCGAGAGTGCGCGCAATGCGCTCGTGCAGTTGCTGGCGGCGCGTGCGCAGCAGGCTGTCATAGGCCACGTCGCGGGTGAGCGCGTGCTTGAAACTGTAGGTTGGCTCGATCGCCCGGTTTTGCGGGAAAACCAGCCGGGCTTCCGACAATCGCGCCAGCGCCGTGTCGAGTTCGCCAGCGCCGACCGGCGCGACCGCCGCCAGCAGGGCGTGCGAAAATTGGCGCCCGATCGCGGCAGCGATTTGCGCGATCTCCTTGGCCGGGCCGAGCCGGTCGAGACGCGCCATCAGCGAATCCTGCAACGTCGCCGGCACCGCAAGGCGGTTCGGCGACTGCGATTCCGTCATCGTCCGCGTCAATTCCTCCACGAACAGCGGCACGCCGTCGGTCTTTGCAAGAATTTCCTCCAGCAAATCCGGCGCGACCGATTGCTCCGCGGCGATGCCGGCGACGATCTGGGCGCACTGCGTCTTGCCGAGCCGGCTGAGCGCGAGCGAGACGACGTGATCGCGTCCGGACCAGGGCGATGCGAATTCGGGCCGCGCAGTGATGATGGCGAGGACGCGCGCCGAGGCGATGGAGTCGATGAGGCGGGTCAGCAATTCCTGCGTTGTCGGGTCGATCCAGTGCACATCCTCAAGGATGAACAGCACCGGCTGGTGCTCGGAAAGACGGAAGATATGTTCGACGATCGCCGACACGGTCGCGCCTTTGCGTTGTGCCGGTGCGAGTTCGAGCGGCTGGTAGCGGCCGTCGGCCGGCAACGAGAGAAGATCGGCGAGCAGAGGCGCCAGAGCAGCCGCCGGCGTGCCGACATGCGCGAGCAAGGCGTCGAGCTTGTCGAGCTTGTGCGCGGCCGAATCCTCCAGCACGAAACCGGCAGCCTGCTCGACCTGGCGCAGCATGGGATAGAACGCCGTGTTGCTGTGATAAGGCGAGCATTGCGTGACGATCCGGCGATGCGGCTCCTCGCCGATGCGCTCGAACAACGCTTCGATGAGCCGCGATTTGCCCATGCCGGATTCGGCGGTGAGCAGCACGGCCTGGCCCTCGCCCTGCTGCGCCAAGTGCCAGCGGTCGAGCAGCATTCCCATTTCCTGCACGCGGCCGACGAACGGGCCGAGACTTGCCGTGCGCGCCGCCGCGAAGCGGCTTGCGACCGACGCCTCCCGCAATACGCGCCAGACCGGCACCGGCCTGGCGAAGCCCTTGAGCTCATGTTCGCCGCGACTGTCGTATTCGAATGAGCGGCCAAGCAGGCGATATGTGCTCTCGCTGACCAGCACCGTGTTGGGTTCGGCCAGCGTTTGCAGGCGGGCGGCAAGGTTGGGTGTCTCGCCGACGATCGATTCTTCGCGCGCGGCGCCGGTGCCGACGATGTCGCCGACCACCACAAGGCCGGTGGCGATGCCGACGCGGGTCTCAAGGCGCGGGCCGTCCGGCCGCTCGATCTGCCGGACGGCGTCGATAATGGCGAGCGACGCCCGCACCGACCGCTCGGCGGCATCTTCATGCGCGTGCGGATAGCCGAAATAGGCGAGCACGCCGTCACCCATGAACTTGGCGAGATAGCCGTCGAAACGGGCGACCGCGCCGGCGCAGGCGTCCTGGTAGCGCCGGATCAACTGGCTCATGTCCTCGGGATCGAGCGCGGTCGCAAGTGCGGTCGAGCCGACAAGGTCGCTGAACAACACCGTGACCTGGCGGCGCTCGGCCTCTGGGGCAGCGCCCG
>CAVSSN010000008.1:0-165648 GCA_963730645.1 uncultured Alphaproteobacteria bacterium
CATTTGCGACATGGGCGGCAGATCGCTCACCTATCAAAAATTATGGAGTGTGGACGCCTTCACTCCGGTTTGATGCCGGCGAACTTGATTACCTTGGCCCATTTCTCGGTGTATTCGACAATGAACTTGCCAAAATCAGCGGGCGAACTTGCAAACGGCGTGACCGCTAAACTGGCTAGGCTGGCCCTGAATTTGGAATCGACCAGTGCGGCGCTGACTTCGCTGTTGAGCTTATTGATGATGTCTGTTGGCGTGTTTCTCGGCGCGCCAATTCCCTGCCAGCCGGTCGCTTCGTAGCCCGGAACAAATTCACCGACGGCCGGAATATCCGGCAACAATTCCGACCGCGTCGCGCTGGTTACCGCCAACGCGCGCAGTTTGCCCGCCTTGATGTGCGCGATTGACGACAGGATCGGGTCGAACATGACCTGGACCTGTCCGGCAAGCAGGTCGGTAACCGCAGGCGCTGTACCGCGATAGGGCACGTGCAGCATGTCGACCCCGGTCATCATCTTGAACAGTTCGCCGCCGACATGCTGCGGACTGCCGTTCCCTCCCGACGCCATGGTGAGCTTGCCGGGATTGGCCTTGGCATAAGCGATGAACTCGGGAACCGTTTTGGCCGGAACCGATGGATTTACGACCATGACGAGCGGGACGCGGATGATGCTGGCGACCGGTACGATGTCGCGGAGAAAATTGAAATTCAGGTGGTTGTACAGCGTCGAGTTCCACGCGTTGGCCGCAGTGGCTTGCAGCAACGTATGGCCGTCCGGCGGCGCGCGCACGACCGCTTCGGTGCCAAGATTGCTGCCAGCGCCCGCCCGGTTTTCGACCATGAAAGGCTGGCCAAGGTGCTCGGACAGCCATTGACCGATCAGGCGCGCGACAACGTCGGCACCGCCGCCAGCGGGAAAGCCGACGATCATGCGCACCGGGCGCGACGGATAGGCTTGCGCCCAACCGAAGCGCGGGACGGCCGGCACCGCGGCAGCGCCCGCGGCAAGATGCAGAAACTCTCTTCGGTGGAGAAGGTTCATGGCGACCTCGTCAATGCCGTCAGTATTGACGGTGATCCACGTCGCTGCTTGGCAAACACGTTCGAAGCCAGCGGCGTGATGCCAATTTTCGAAGATTCGCCATCGCATCCCCTCTGGAAGGCGCTGAGTAGAATCCACGGCGCGTAAATCGGTTTTCGAGTTGCAAGCATGCCTCGGGCGGCGATAAACAGAAGCCGGAATCTACCACTACCCATATAGGCAGATGGCTATGGCTGGCCACATCCGCTGGGAAAAGAACATCGGGCGGCGCTTCCAGCTGCGCGATCTGCAGGTGTTCTTTACCGTTGCCGACCGCGGCAGCATGGCAAAGGCGGCGGCCGACCTTGGCGTGACGCAGCCCTCGGTCTCCGGCGTGATTTCCGGCCTGGAAACTTCCTTGGGCGCCAGGTTGTTCGAGCGGAGTCCACGTGGTGTCGAACTGACGCGAGTTGGACAAGCTTTGTTGGTGCGGGGTCGCGCCGCC
Organism: uncultured Alphaproteobacteria bacterium; assembly: GCA_963730645.1. Classification (GTDB taxonomy): domain Bacteria; phylum Pseudomonadota; class Alphaproteobacteria; order Rhizobiales; family Xanthobacteraceae; genus BOG-931. The sequence continues at coordinate 1,525 of CAVSSN010000008.1, forward strand.
TTCGACGAATTGCGTCAGGGTATCCGCGATGTCGAGTTGCTGAGTGAGCCTGATGCTGGAGAAGTCAGAATTGGCTGCCCTGAGTTTATCGCAGCCGGCTTTTTGCCGGCAGTCATTGATCTGTTGTCGAAAAGGTATCCGCGCGTTTCTCTTGTCGTCGTTCAAACCAATACCCCGACGCTTGAATTCCGCGAGTTGGACGAACGGCGACTCGACCTCGTGCTAGCGCTGCTTGCCGTGCCGGACGCCAAGCGCGTTCCCCGGGACTACCAAGTGGAAATTCTGTTTGAAGAACGACTATGCGTGGTCGCCGGCCGCACTAATCCATGGGCCCGTCGGAAGACGATTGACTTGAAGGAGCTGAGCGAGGAGCCGTGGATCGTTGGGCTATCCGATACACCAGGGGTGACGTGGCTGGCCGACTTGTTCCGCGCCCAAGGTGCGGCGTTTCCAAAGCGGTACGTTGCGACGTTCTCGCTTCACCTTCGCAACAATCTGGCCGCAACCGGTCGATTCATTGCCACCACGGCGGAATCGACATTCGATCCTGCAGCGGAGAGATTCAAGCTCAAGATGTTGCCAATTCACCTGCCGGCCCCTCGGTGGCCTGTTGCCGTCGTCACGTTGCGCAATCGAAACCTGAGCCCAGTGGTGAACTTATTTTTGGATTGTGCACGCGAAGTGGCAAGCACACGCTTCAGACGAAAAACACGAATAAGAACCCGCTAGTTAAGCCGCAGGGGGCCACTCGGGACCAGCGACATGACATGGCGCGAGGTCCGGTTTCCCGTCCAGCCACGAGCCCCCATCCGCGCGCGGTGCCTTTCATCGGGCCGGCCAGAGGCCAGACCTGTTGGCTCGGCACCTTCCCCCGCTGTGCGAGGAGGAAAGAAGAGAAATCACCAATTGCCGGTCGACATGCGGACGATGACCGGGAGCAAAATCACCACGAACAGCACCGGGAAAATGCAAACCATCATCGGCAGCGCGAGCTTGGCGGGCAGGCTGTAGGCCTTCTCCTCGGCGCGCGACAGCCGCTTGTGGCGCATGTCGTCGCTGTAGACGCGCAGCGCGTCGGTGATGCTGGAGCCGAGCTCGTCGGATTGCTGGATCAGCGTGGCGAAGGCGCGCGCCTCCTCGAGGCCGAGCCGGTCGCCGAGATGTTCGAGCGCCTCCGTGAGCGTGCGGCCGGCGCGGATTTCAAGGTTCGCCATGTGGATGTTGGCGGTGAGCGACGGGTAGGAATCGCCGAGCTCGCGGCCGACGCGGTCGAGCGCCGATTCCATGGCGAGCCCCGCATCGGCGCATACCACCAGCAAATCCATGAAGTCGGGAAAGCCGGCCTGGTGTTCGAGGCGCTTCTTCTTGATCCGCTGATCGATATACAGGCTCGGACCGAGATATCCTGCCAGTCCGCCGAGGCCGACGAACAGCCAGAACGACGACTTCGCCTCCAGGTGGAACATCTGCTGAATGAAGAATGAAGCAAGTGCGAGCACAACCGCCAGCACCGTGCGCGTGATGAAGAAATAGGCCACCGCGCGCGGATCGTAGATGCCGGCCAGCAGCAGCCGCCGGCGCAGCATCTTCATGTCCTTGTTGTCGACGGACGAATAATGCTTGGTCGTGTACGCGACCAGCTTCTCGGCGGCGCGCATGCTCGAACCGCGCAGCGAGCGCCGATTGTTGAGCGAGTCCTCGTCGATGCCGATGCGCGCGGCGCGGCGCCTGATCGCGCCCTGGGCGCGGATGCCGATCATCAGCGCAAACGCCAGCGTGCCGCCGGCGAGGAATACCATCAGGCCGACCATCATGGTCGAGCTGTCGCCTAGCATGCTGAATGTGCCGAGTGCGTTCATAGCCAGTGCAGTATCTCGAGATCGTATCGACCGTGACGCACTGAAAATCTGGATTGCTTCGTCGCTGCGCTCTCGCAATGACAGCCGATCGCCGTCATTGCGAGCCGAAGGCGAAGCAATCCAGATGGGCCAAGGCACTGGGTTCATTCGCCCGTCTCCGTCAAATCTTGAAGTTGACCATCTTGAACATGATGAGGTTACCGATGCCCATCCACGCACCGGCGACGCTGAGCAGGATCTTGGTGAGGTCCTCGTGCCATACGGAGGCGTAGAAGTCGGGCGCGATGAGCTGGATGACCAGGAACATGCCGATCGGCAGCGCCGAGAGGATCATCGCCGAAGCGCGGCCTTCCGCTGCCAGCGCGCGAATCTTGCGTCGCATCTTGAAGCGCTGACGGATGACGCCGGAGAGGTTTTCCAGAATTTCGCCGAGATTACCGCCGGTCGAGCCCTGGATCGCAACGGCGGTGACGAACAGCGGCAGGTCGTCGGAACCGATGCGGAAATACAGGTTGCGCATCGCGGTTTCGAGATCGGCGCCGTAGGTGATTTCGTCCGTGACGATGCCGAACTCGCTGCCGATCGGATCGGGCATTTCGCGCCCCACCATATTGATGGCGATCGGCACCGGATGGCCGGCGCGCAGGCTGCGTACGATGATGTCGATGGCGTCGGGAAATTGCGCGCCGAACTTTTTCTGACGCCGGCCGCGGAGGAATTTCAACGCCATGTAGGGCAGCACCGTCGCGCTGAACAGCGCAGCCAGCAGCGCCTGCATGATGTTGTTGCGCAAGAACATGGTGACGCCGAACGCGGTCACGGTCGTGATCGCGATGATCAGGATCAGGCGCGCAAAGCCGATGGTCAGCCCGGACTGCAGGACCAGCCGGTTGAGCGAGACCATGTTGAGGCGGAAATCGCCGCCGCTGGTAAGCCCGCGCTCGCGCCGCAGTTCGATGAGAATGCTTTCGCGATCGGTGCGGTCCTTCGACAGCATCAGCCGCCGGTTGATGCGGCTGCGGTAGGACGCCGTCGAAAAGCACATCAGATAGATCGCCTCGACCGTCAGCCCGGCCGAGATCGCCACGAACAGCCACACCAGATAGATCGGGTCGAAATCGAAACTCATGTGCGGTCAGGCGTTGCGGCGTTAAGACTGGGGCGCGGCCAGCGGCTGCGACGGATCGAAGTAGGCGCCGGGAATCTTGATCCCCATGGCGACGAGATCGGTGAGGAAGCGCGGGCGCACGCCGGTCGCCACGAAGTTGCCCTGGATCGTGCCGTCCGGCGCGGTGCCGGTGCGCACGTATTTGAAGATTTCCTGCATCTGGATGATGTCGCCTTCCATTCCGGTGATCTCGGCGATGCTCATCACCCGGCGTTTGCCGTCGGACAGGCGCGAGAGCTGCACGATCACCTTGATGGCGGAGGCGATCTGGCTGCGGATCGACGCGACCGTCATGGGCAGGCCGGCCATGCCGATCATCTGTTCGAGCCGCGAGATGGCGTCGCGCGGCGTGTTGGCGTGGACGGTCGCCATCGAGCCTTCGTGGCCCGTGTTCATCGCCTGCAGCATGTCGAAGGCTTCTTCGCCGCGGCACTCGCCGAGGATGACGCGGTCGGGCCGCATGCGCAGCGCGTTCTTGACGAGATCGCGCTGGCGGATTTCGCCCTTGCCTTCGATGTTGGGCGGGCGCGTCTCCATGCGTCCGACGTGGGGCTGCTGCAGTTGCAGCTCGGCCGCGTCCTCGATCGTCAGCAGGCGCTCCTTCTCGGAGATGAAGGCCGAGAGCGCATTGAGCATCGTGGTCTTGCCGGATCCGGTGCCGCCCGAGATGATCAATGTGACGCGCGCCTTCACGGCGGCAGCGAGCACCTCGGCCATCTGCGGCCGCAGCGCGCCGATATCGACCAGCTTGGTGAGATTGAACGGCTTCTTGGAAAATTTTCGGATCGACATCAGCGGCCCGTCGACCGCGACCGGGCGCACCGCGACGTTGACGCGCGAGCCGTCGAGCAGGCGCGCGTCGCACATCGGATGCGATTCATCGACCCGGCGGCCGACCGCCGAGACGATCTTGTTGATGATGCGCAGCAGATGCTGCTCGTCCTTGAAGCGCACGCCGGTCGGCTCAAGGATGCCCATGCGCTCGACGTAGACGCATTCGTGGCCGTTGATCAGGATGTCGTTGACCGTGGGGTCCTTGAGCAACGGCTCGAGCGGCCCCAGCCCGGTCATCTCGTCGAGGATTTCGGTGACGAAGTCGTTGAGCTCCTGCGAGTTGAGCGCGAGCCGCTCGACCAGGACGTATTGCGACACGAGCTGCTGGATGTGCTGGCGGATATCGTCTTCGCTGAGCTTTTCCAGCGCCGAAAGGTTGACCTCCTCGATCAGCCGCCGGTGCAAGCGGACCTTGGCGTCGAGCAGCTTGTCGGTGAGCAGCGGATTGGACGACGCGGCCGATGCAGCCGGCTCGGGCACACCATCGGGAAACACCGTCCACGACACGCCGTCGAGGCCAGTTTCCTCGGCCGGAACAAGATCCGGACCGGTAACGCGACGCGTGGTGAATCGACCAGCCATTACGGTCTCACCCTCGCGCCCAGGACAGCTTGAATTTTTTCGCCACAGCGCCGGCCGTGTTCGTCGCCTTGCCGGTACCTTGCGGCAGGATCAATTTCTTGAGCTGCAGCGTGATCTTGTTTCCCGGCTTGATCTCGTCGAGCGGTACGCCGCGGTCGATCGCCTCGCGCACCAGGCTATAATGATTGGGAATGCAGGCCGCGAATGCGTCGCCGATCGCCGCCTCGCAGTCGGCGCGCCGCAATCCCGGCGAGAACATCCTCTGCTCGAAGCGATTGATGACGACCTGGGGCTTTGGCCCTTCGCCCAGCCGCTCGCGGATGGCTTCGACAAGCTGCTTGGCGTGGCGCAGGCCCGGCACCGTCATTTCACTGACGATGAACAGCTTGTTGGAACCGAGCAGCACGCTGTCGGTCCACGAGAACCAGGTGCGCGGCATGTCGAACACCACGTACTCGAAGTGGGTCGACACCATATCGAGCAACCGCGTCACCACGTCGGGATCGAACGAGCGCATTTCCGCCGGCCGGTTCGGCGCCGAGATCACGGCGAGCCCGGAGGGATGATGCGACAGCATGACTTCCAGCAATTGCCGGTCGAGGCGCTCGGGCCGCGGCTCGATCTCGCCGAGGTTGAGGCGCGGCTCGATGTCGAGATAGTCGGCGCAGGCGCCGTGCTGGAAGTCGAGGTCGACCAGACAGGTCGAGGACTTGCCGCGCGCACTGCTGTTGAGCAGCAGCATCGCGGTCTGGATCGCGAGCGTCGTGACGCCGGCGCCGCCGACGGCCGGAAGGAAGGTGCAAATCTCCGCCTCGGTGGTCTCGGCGCTGGTCGGCGCCTTGGCGACGCGCGCGCAAGTTTGCACCAGCTCGATCGGCGAAACCGGCTTGACGACGAAATCGGCGACACGCATCTGCAGCAATTGGCGCGCGACGTTCGCGTCGAAGCTCGGCGTGACGGCAACGACCGGGGGCCAGTTTCCGACCCGTAGCATCAGACGTTCGAGCGCCAGCATCTCGGCGTCCTCGCCGGTATCGAGGTCGACGACGACGATGGTTGCGCCGTCGAACTGGAATTCGTGATCCAGACGAGACAGCGTGTCCTTGACGATATGGAGGTCGATCTGAGGACTCGCGCTGAACGTGTCGCGGACGGATTCCTCCAATCCGTCGTCTGCGGTCAAAACGACCACGCGGGTCTGGGTCGTCGGGGATGTGGATCGTCCGATACGCATCACTCAAGCTCTTGCTGCAGATAAGCCGCCATCACGGGTTGATTTGCGTTACCGAATTGCCGGTCTGCCCATTGGTCTGTGACACCGCCGCCGGCTGCGCGACACCCGAGCCCATTTGTCCGGCGCATTTGGTCGCCGGCGTTGCCGGCGCGCCCGACTGGTAGGAAGTAGATGAGGTGTTGAGGTCTTCCGGAGTCGTGACCTTATTGGCGCGATAACACTCGACCGCCCTTTGCATTCGTTCGCCGTTGAACGCGATGTTCTTGTTGTTGCTGTGACGCGGCCAGGGGTCGACCATCTCCGCCACCAGGTTGGCGGCAACGGCATCGTCGGCGCCGAGCTCAAGCGTTTCGCGGCGATCCCAGTAAATATCGGAGCAGGCGCCGAGCAGCATTCCGAACCCCACGGCGGCGGCGATGCCGCGCGCCGCACGTTCAGTCTTTGGCTGAGACGACATTGGTCGCTCCCTTTTTTGGCAGATCGAGGACGTGGCCCACGTACGGCCGATTCAGCGCGCCAACGGCGAGCCGTGCGAGCGACGGGCTGACTTCCGCTTGACCCATCAGGAAGAAGTCGACGTCGTTGGCCGGCAACGTGTTGTCGAGCGGCGTGTGGATGGTGTCACCGGGTTTCAGTGGGCGCACAATGTGCGGTGTGACGATGATGACGAGATCGGTTTCCTGCTTCTGGTAGTCGGAACTGCGGAACAGGGTGCCAAGCACCGGGACGTCGCCGAGCCACGGCATCTGCTGCTGCGCCGTCTGGCTGTTGTTCTGCAGCAGGCCACCGAGCATGAAGCTCTGGCCGTCGCGCAGCTCGACCGTCGTGCTCGCGCGCCGCACGATGAGTGACGGCACCGAAGTGCTGGAGATCGTCACCGGATGGGCAAAATCGAGCTGGCTCACCTCGGGCTTGATGACCATATTGATCAATCCGTCCTTCAGCACCGTCGGCGTAAAGGCGAGGCCCACGCCATATTTCTTGTATTCGATGATGATCTGACCGAGCGCACCGGGAACCGGAACCGGATATTCGCCACCCGCAAGGAAGCTCGCCGTGTCACCCGACAACGCGACAAGGTTGGGCTCTGCCAGGTTGCGGATGAGGCCCTTCACCTCAAGCGCATTGAGCGACACATCGATTGGATTCGGACCACCAACCAGCCGACCGACGAGGAATCCGAACGGTGACGCAGCCGTTGTAAGTACGCCAGCGGCCGTCACGGACGCCGCTGTATTCAGGGATCCGCCGGCGGACGTTGTAGGCAGGCTGCTCGCCGCCGTCCTGTTTCCGATGTTCGCAAGCACGCTGTTGCCGAACATGTTCCACTGCACGCCGAGATCGCGGGTTGCCTGGCGCCCGGCCTCGATGAAGCGCACCTCCAGCACCACCTGCTGAGGCTGCATCACCTGCACCGTGTTGATGACCTCGGGCGCAAACTGGCGCGCCATGGTCACAGCCTTGTCGAGAGTCACGGCATCGGGCGAATTGCCCGAGAGCATGACGCGGCCGTTGACGGACGAAACCTTGATGCCGCCGCCCGTGAACCGCGCGATCTCCGTGGCGAGGCGCGTGATATCGTAGGACACCTCGACGTCGAAGATGCCGATCAGCTTCTTGCCTTCGCCGTAGACGGTAACGCGCGTGGTGCCGATCTTCTTGCCGAGGACCGACAGCCCGTGATCGGTCAGCGGGGTGACATCCGCGACCTCGGGATCGCCGACCATGATGTCGACGAAACTCTGGTCGGTGCGAATATCCTCCGACTTGCCGACGGTCACCGTAATGGTCACCGTGCGTTGAGCGTTGGTGAAGGCGACGAGACGCTGGGCGTGCGCCGCGCTTGGCGTCAACACGATCGCGAACACCGCCGCGATCGCCAGCGCCGCCGCAGCGACGACCGCGAGGCCGCGAACAAGGCGCCCTCCGTCTTCGATGATCCTGTCCGCATGCCGCCGGCCGGAGCCTTTGGCTTCATTGCAGTTGTACTGATGCTTCACGTCGGCCTCCCCGCCGCTGCTTGTTGTCCCCGAGTCGCTCTCGTCCCAACGCGTGTCCCAAGTTTTTCCCGCACAAGTCTTGTCGCAAGTCGTAGTCGCGTCGGGTCGTCTTCAGTCCAGTCTCTGTCTTGCCCCAATTCAATTGTTTGCCAGCGCTGGCGCGGAAGCGGCGACGGAGTGCGAGCCCCTGCCCTCGACCGGCACGCTGTATGCCCTCGGCGTCAATGCGCGCGTGACCACAACGGTGGCGAACTTCGAATCGGCCGACGCTGCGCCGCCGCCGTTCAGATCGGTGAGCGTCACCCGGCGCGCCGGCGACATCGCGACTTCGCCGGACTTGCGCAACAGCAAACCGAGTGTCCCGACCGAAGCCGAAAGGGCGAGCTTCTGCCCGTCGGTCTCGTCGACTTCGAGTGTGACGGCCTTGACGACCGATGGCTTCTCGGAGCGCTCGTCGGCGATCTGGTCGACTGCGAGCACGCGCACGTTCTGGATCACGACGTCGTTCATCGCCGTGGTCTTGTCGCCCTGCTTGTCGCCCTGACGCGTGAGCACGACGTCGACGCGATCGCCCGGCAGCACGAAGCCGGCAACACCTTCGACGTCGTTGACGCGAATGGTGACGGCCTTCATGCCGTCCTTGATCACCGCAGACAGCGTGGCGCGCTGGCCGGAGCCGGTGATCTTCGATGCGAGGATCGGCTCGTTGGTCTCGATCGGCGTCAGCACCACGCGCTTGGTTGAAGTGAGCTCCTTGATCGAACCGAAGGAACCCGCCGGCAGCGCGTCTTCCGGCCACGGCAACTCGCGCAACGACAACGGCGAAAGCTCGTTGCCGAAACGCAGCGGCTTGCTTGCGACCACGATCACACGCGATGGCGTCGGATTCTTCTTCTGCGCTTCGAGGTTCTTCCTGCTCTGCTCGGCCTGATTGTTGAGCCAGGTCTGCGCGAGGAAGACCGCGAGCAGTCCGAACAGGACCGCAAAGCCGATCATCACGATTGTGCTGGTACGCACGTCTGTCCCCTGGTGACGCCCAAATCTTCTTCGTTCGCCGGCAGTATAGGTTCGCCGGTAGTGTTGAATTGGTGAAACGGCGCGGGGTTCTGGCGCTATGCTGAAGATTGGTTGAAGCGGTATTCTTTATGCGGCGTGTATTCTTTCGTTCGAAGTGGAGCGATAACCTTTACAAAATCGCCGGCGTAGTGTTTGTCCGTGCCAGCGCACGAACGTGACGCGCGGCGGCGACGCACGATCCGGTAACTACGATCGCCAGGCCTTGCGTCGGGCGCACATTCAAGGAGCAACAGCGCGGCAATTGGTCCTTATCGATCTGGAATAAATCCAGCAGAAGGCTGTTAAAATGGCCAAGCTTTGGACGTTGCCGTGCCGATATCAGCGAAGGAATACGCAAATGACCAAGCCCCGGATCAGCTATGTCGACCCCGCGACCGTGAAGGACACGGCGATGCTCGCCGAGTTCGAACGTTGCGCGCGCGAAGGCACCCCGCGGCCGGAGAGCCAGGCTGTGCGGGCGCACGTTCCGGCCGTGTTCTGGGCGTTCGCCAATTCCTGGCGCGACGTGTTCAAGAACGGCGTCGCCGACCACTCCATCAAGGAGCTGTGCCGGGTTTACGTTTCACGATCCGTTAAGTGTGAATTTTGCGGTAACCAACGTTCGATGAAAGCCGCAAGCGCCGGCCTGATCGAGGACGATTATCGCGATCTGATCAATTTCGAGGCGTCGAAGAATTACGACGAGCGCCAGAAGGCCGCGCTGTCCTACGCCGAGGCCATCACCTGGGACCTGCCGGTCGACGACAAGTTCTGGGCGCGCCTGCACAAGCATTTCAGCGAGCCGGAACTGGTCGAGATCGGCTACTTCGTCGGATTGACCATGGGGCAGCAGCGCTGGCTGCGCACGCTCAACATCGAGCACCACGAGATCATGGCGGGCACCGACGCCTCGATGGCGCCCGGCTTCGAGACCGCGGACGCATTGGCAAAATCGAAACAGGCTGCCGACTACTGGGCACGCAGCAACGTCAAGCCCGCGACCCAAGCGGCCGAGTAACACTTCTAATGACCAGTGTGGCGGCGCGTGAATTGCCAAAGGTTGTAGAACGGCCGGCGCGCATCCGCGTTGAGCGCCTCGCCAAGCGTTACGGCGACTTCGAAGTATTCCGCGGCATCGAATTCGAGGTCGGCGAGCGCGAGATCGTCGCCATCGTCGGCCCTTCGGGTTGCGGCAAGACCACGTTGCTGCGCTGCCTCGACGGCTTGCTTCCGGTCGACGAGGGTGACGTCCTGGTCGGCGGCCAGCGCATCGACGGCCCGATCGCGGGCGTCGCGATGGTGTTCCAGCATTTCGGCCTGTTCCCGTGGAAGACGGTGTACGACAACGTCTCATACGGGTTGCGCATGGCGGGCGTCCCCCGCGAAGAGATTGCACGCCGCGTTCCGCACTTCATCGGCCTGGTTGGTCTCGCCGGCTTCGAAAAGGCCTACCCGTATCAAATGTCGGGCGGCATGCAGCAGCGTTGCGGGCTTGCGCGCGCTCTCGCGATCGAGCCGAGCGTGCTGCTGATGGACGAACCGTTCGCCGCGGTCGACGCGCAGACGCGCGAGATTTTGCAATTCGAGCTGCTGCGTATCTGGGAACAGAAGCCGACCTCGATGGTGTTCGTCACGCATTCCATCGAGGAAGCCGTGCTGATGGGCGACCGCGTGTTCGTCCTGAAGGGCCGCCCGAGCAACATCACCGACACCATCGCCATCGACCTGCCGCGGCCGCGCACGCGCGACACGCTGCGGCTGCCGCGCTTCGCCGAATTGCGCGAGCGCGTCTGGGGCACGCTGATGAGCGAGGCGCGCAAGGCCGAATTCCAGCTCGACGATGCACACGACGCCCGGCCGTAACAAATCGAACCCAAAGGAGGGACCGATGACCCGCAAGACACCCCTGATTGAATGCGCCTTCGTACTCGCCGCCGTGCTCGCGATGGCGTCCATCAATCCGGCCATGGCGCAAGGCAAGAAAATGGTGATCGCGGCGCCCGGCATCCCGCCGGTGTTCGCCTCGACGGTCCTTTACGTCGCCGAGAAGGAAGGCCTGTTCAAGAAGTACGGCGCCAATGTCGAGGTGCGGCCGTTCGACACCGGCACCGCGGCATCGCGCGCGGTCATCTCGGGCGATATCGAAATGTCGCTGTCGCCTTCGGCGCTGCTCATCAACCAGATCTCCAACACTGGCGCGCCCGTGGTGGCGATCTACGGCCTGACCAACACCGACTTCCTGCTGGCCACGACGGAGACGTCGAAAACCGATTGCAAGGATGCCTCCGGGCAGGGCGTCGGCGTCGATACGATCGGCGGCGCGCGCTCCATTGCGCTTCGCATCATGCTGGCGGGCGGCTGCCCGGGTGTGACGATCGACAATGTGCAACAGGTCGCGGTCGGTTCGAACGTCGGGCCCGCCATGATCGCCGGACAGCTTAAGTTCGGCGTGCTGCATCTTGATGATGTCGCCACCGTCGCGCTTCAAGGCAAGAAGGTGAACACGCTGCTCACCGTGACCAAGACCAGTCCGAACGGCCACTACCTTGTCTGGATCGTCCGCCAGGACAAGCTCAAGGAAAACCGCGACGCCTATGTGCGAACCATGGCGGCACTGCACGAGGCGGCGCTGTTCATCCACGATCCCAAGAACTGGGACAAGGTGGCCGAGGACGCCTCGCCGACCGGGCACACCAAGGAAGTATCGAAGGCGACGATCAAGCCGCTGCTCGATATCGACTACTGGCCGGTGAACGACGACGGCCTCGACCAGAAGCGGCTCGAAGGCCTGATCCAGGTCATGAAAAAGACCGGCGGCATCAAGCCGGACAAAGAGGCCGTGACATACGATCGCCTGGTCGATCATAGCGTCTGGAACGATGCCGTCGCGATGACGAAGAAATAAGAAACGGCGCCATGAAAGCGTTGCGCCGCCGCCTCGAACACCACGTGCCGCTCCTGCTCAGTCTCGCGGCCGGCATCGTGGCGTGGGAGGTGATCGGGCGTAACACCAGCCCGGCGTTCATGGTGCCGCTGTCGGACACGCTGGTGCGGCTCTGGCAGCTTGTCGCCGATGGCAATTTCATCGCTCAGTTTCTCAATTCGGCGACGCTGTTCGTAACCGGGATGGCTCTCGCGCTCGTGGTCGGCATGCCGCTTGGCCTGCTGCTGGCGCGTGTGCAAGGCCTCCGCGTCGCGCTCGAGCCCTACATCATGATCCTCTACGCCACGCCGATGGTGGCGCTGATTCCGTTCATCCTGTCGCTGATGGGATTTGGCTTCGTGCCCAAGGTGCTGGTCGTATTCCTGTTCGCGGTGTTTCCGATTCTCTACAACACCGTCGAGGGTGCGCGCAGCATCAAGCCGGAAATGATCGAGGTCGCGCGCTCGTTCCGCTCCGGCGAATGGGCGCTGTGGCGCGAGGTCATGCTGCCCTACACGCTGCCCTTCACCATGACGGGCGTGCGCCAGGCGATCGGGCGCGGACTCGTCGGAATGGTGGCGGCGGAGTTCTTTCTCAGCTCCAACGGGCTCGGCCAGATCATCATGATGGCGTCGCAGAGCTTCGATACCGCCGGCGTGTTCGCCATGATCCTGGTGATCAGCCTGATCGGCATCGCGCTGATGCGTGTCGGCCTGATGATCGAGCAGCATTTCGCGCGCTGGCGGCAGTGACCATGGCCGATCTCGCACTCCGCACCACGACACGCCCGCGCCCGGCACACCTTGGCACGCTGGCGCCGCGGCTCGCGGCGGGGCTCGCGATCCTTCTGATATGGGAAGGTGTCGTGCGCGCGTTCGCGCCGCCGTTTGTCGCCAAGCCGAGCGGAATTATCGTCGCGATCCCCAAAGTGCTGGTCGACCCGGCATTCCTCAACGCGACGGCCGTGACACTGCTGGCGGTCGCCGAAGGCCTCGCCATCGCGCTCGTCTTCGGCACCCTGATCGGGCTCGCGATGGGCCGCAGCGTCATGGTCGAGCGGTCGCTGCGCCACTACATCAATGGCTTCTACGCGATGCCGATGATCATCATCTTGCCGCTGGTGTCATTGTGGTTCGGCTACACGGGCGCGGCGCGGCTCGCGACCATCGTGTTCGCCGCGGTGTTCTCGATCATCGTCAATGTCGCCGATGGCGCCAAATCGGTGCCGCGGGAATATCTCGAAGTGGCGCGCTCGTTCCGCTCCGGCCGGCTGCGCGCGATGATCGATATCGTGATGCCGGCAGCGACGCCGTATTTCCTTGCCGGCTTCCGGCTTGCCGCGGGCCGCGCGCTGATCGGCGCGGTGGTTGCGGAGTTCTTCACCGCGATCGGCGGCCTCGGTTATTTCATCCTCTATCAGTCGCGCACCTATCACCACAACGAGGCGTTTGTCGGCGTGCTGCTGCTCGCCGCGTTCGGCGTGTCGTTCGAGGCGATTATCAAATGGTGCACGAAGCGCTTCCTGCCGTGGTACCGCCGCGACGAACGCGTCGATTGAATCACAACAGTCTGCTGACGTGCACCTCCTGCAACCTCATCCTGAGGAGCGTCCGAAGGACGCGTCTCGAAGGATATGGGGGCCGCCATGGTTCGAGACGCATGCTGCGCATGCTCCTCACCATGAGGTCGAATGGATGTACGGTTTGAGAATCGATCACACCCGCACGAAACCGCGCGGAATGTTGTGCAGCGGCTCGACGCCGGTCTCGGTGATGAGCACCAGTTCGCCGGTCTGCACGCCGGCCTGACCGTCCAGCGTGACGACGTTGGGCTGGATCACGACCGTCATGCCGGCGCGGAACGGCTCGTCCGGGATCATGCCGGCGGGCCGGCTGCGCGAGCCCAGCACCGGCGGCAGATAGCCGCCGCCGTAGCCGTGCAGCAGATCGTCGATGATGGTGAAGCCGCAGTCCTCGATCACATTCGAGGCCGCGATCACATCCTTCGGCATCGCGCCGTCTTTGAGCACCCTGGCGATGGCGTCGAAGGTGGCGTCGGCGGCCGCGTGCAGCTCGCGATAAAGCTTGGGCGGATCCTCGCCGACCGCAAAGCTGCGCAGCACCTGGCCCGGGTGTTCCCAGAACGCAGCGCTGATCTCGGCGAACACGATGTCGCCGCGCTTGACCTTGCGATTGGCCGCGTACTGCGCCGGAACAGCGACATGCGCGTCGAACATCGAGGTCACGCCGAAATAGTGGATGACGTTGGTGCCGCCCTCCGAAACGTAGGAGCGCTCGACGACGTCGGCGAGATTGCGCTCGGTGAGGCCCGGCCGCAGGCTGTTGCGCAGCCACGTCATGCCGCGATCGCGTGAAGGCGGCGCCGATGCGCATCCAGTCGAGCTCTTCGGCCGACTTGATCTGGCGCAATCGCACATAGGCGCGGTTGAGGTTTGCGATCTTGCCGAAGCGCGCCGACAGCATCGCGTGCTGCTCGAATGTCATCGGCCCGATCACGCCGACGCGGCCCGACAGCGCGCGCGCGGCTTTCCAGCGCCGAGATCAGGGCGCGGATCGACGACTGCCCGCCCCACGCGACCTCGGCATCTTCGGCGATCCGCCGGGCGAGCGGCACGTGATTGACGTGCTGGACGAACAGCGTGTCGGCTTTGCCGGGGGTGAAGATGCCGAGCGCCTCGGTCGTCACCGGCCAGCGCGTCAGCCATTGCACCGCGGAGCCGAAGCGGTTGGCGCCACAGAACACCAGATGGTCGAGGCCTTCCGTAACCAGCAGGTCCTCGATCGCGGCGCGGCGCCTGGCCATCTCGCCGTCGCTGAAGCGCGGATACTCCGCGTCAACGATGTCCTGCAGGTGCGCGGGTAGCACCAGCGCGGCGGTCTCGAGGTCCAGGTTCGAACGCAAACTCATGGGGCCAGTTCAGCCGCAAGCGGGGCGACGTGTCAATTGAGGCCGTCTGCCCCTTTTGTGCCGGCGAGGACTTGACCGCAATACGACTTATCCCTGTCTGCCGCACAGGGTCAACTGCGCGCCCGATCAGGAGACCTTCGCCCATGCCATCGACTGCCATCGACTCCGCCGTGTTCCGCGACATCTTCTCGACCGAGCCGATGCGCCAGGTCTTCTCCGACGAGAACCGCGTGCAGAAATATCTCGACTTCGAGGCGGCGCTGGCGCGGGCGCAGGCCAAACTCGATGTGATTCCGAAAGCCGCCGCGGAAGAGATTGTCCGCCATTGCAACGCCGGCGAGATCGATTACGCCAAGCTCAAGACGCAGACCGAACGCATCGGCTATCCGGTGCTGCCGGTGGTGCAGCAGCTCGTCGCGCTGTGCAAGGACGGGCTCGGCGAATGGTGCCATTGGGGCGCAACCACGCAGGACATCACCGACAGCGCAACAATTATGCAGATCCGCGAGGCGCTGGCATTGGTCGAGCAGGAGATCAACGCCATCGCCGATGCGCTGGCCGCGCTCGCGAAAAAGTACCGCGACACGCCGATGGCCGGGCGGAGCAATCTGCAGCAGGCCGTGCCGATCACCTTCGGCTACAAGATGGCGACATTGCTCGCCGCGTTCGAGCGCCACAAGCAGCGCCTGAAGGAAATGCGCGCACGTGTGCTCGTGGGAGAGTTCGGCGGCGCGGCGGGCACGCTGTCCTCGCTCGGCAAGCGCGGGCTCGAAGTGCAGGCCGAATTGATGAAGGAGCTGAAGCTCGGCCAGCCGGCGATCGCGTGGCACACGGTGCGCGACTGCATCGCCGAGATCGGCTGCTTCCTCGGCCTCGTCACCGGCACCTGCGGCAAGATCGCGTTCGACGTCAAGCTGATGATGCAGACCGAGGTGGAAGAACTCTACGAGCCGTTCCACGAAGGCCGCGGCTCGTCGAGCACCATGCCGCAGAAGCGCAACCCGATCTCGTCGGTCTACATCACCGCGCTGACCGCGGTCGTGCGCCAGCACGTCGCCGCGCTGCTCAACGCCATGGAGGAGGACCACGAGCGCGCCACCGGCCCCTGGGAAATCGAATGGATCGTGCTGCCGGAGATTTTCTGCCTCAGCGCCGGTGCGCTGGCGCAGACCCGCTTCGTGCTCACCGGCCTGCAGGTCGATGAGAAGCGCATGCGCGCCAACCTCGACATCACCAAGGGGCTGATCGTATCCGAGGCGGTGATGATGGGGCTCGGCCCGCACCTCGGCCGGCAATATGCGCACGATCTCGTCTACGACATTTGCCGCAAGGTCGTCGCCACCGGGCGGCCGCTGGTGGATTTGCTGGCGGAGAACGAGGAAATCACCAAACACCTCGACCGCGCCGCGCTGGCGAAGCTGTGCGATCCGGCGAATTATCTCGGCCAGGCCGGCGAGATGGTGGATCGGGTGCTGGCGATGCGGGGAAGAAGCTGAGTTCACCTCTCCCCGCGCAAGCGGGGAGAGGGAGAAGGTTCACTCCGCCGCCGCCAATTTCGCCGCGGCCTGTTCGTTGACGAACTTCTGCACCGCCATGTGATCGACCTTGCCGGAGCCGAGCATCGGCATCTTGTCGAGCACGATGATGTCGCCCGGTATCATCAGGTCGGAGGCGTGCTTGCCTTTGGCGTACACCTGGAATTCGGAGCGCGTCGCGGCGTGCTTGTCGGTGACGAGGACAAGCCGCTCGCCCTTGCGCGCGTCGGGGATCGACGCCACGGCCGAGACGTTGTTCGGCCACAGTTCGGCGGCGAGCATCTCGACGGCAGCGAGCGAGATCATCTCGCCGCCGATCTTGGCGAAGCGCTTGGCGCGGCCCTTGATGGCGATAAAGCCCTGTTCGTCGATGGCGACGATGTCGCCGGTGTCGTGCCAGCCTTCAGGCGGGGGCTCGAGCACGCCGGGCTTGTCGGCGCGCAGGTAGCCGAGCATCACGTTCGGCCCGCTGACATAGAGCCGGCCGCCCTCCTCGACGCCCTCGACATGGTCGAGCCGCGTCGACATGCCCGGCAGCACGCGGCCGACCGTGCCGAACTTGTTGAACATCGGCGTGTTGAGCGCGAGCACCGGCGCGGTCTCGGTGACGCCGTAGCCTTCGAGGATGCGCAGGCCGAATTTTTCCAGATAGATCAGCCGCGTCGACTCCTTCACCGGCTCGGCGCCGGCCACGATGTAGCGCAGCGAGCGGAAATCATACGGATTCGCAACGCGCGCGTAGCCGTTGAGGAACGTGTCGGTGCCGAACAGGATCGTGGCGCACACGCCGTAGACCAGCTCCGGCACCGTGCGGTAGTGCAGCGGCGACGGATAAAGATAGATCGGCACGCCGGACACGAGCGGCAGCACGACGCCGGCGGTGAGCCCGAACGAGTGGAACACCGGCAGCACGTTGAACAGCTTGTCTTCGCGGCCGAAATCGATCCGCGCCGCAGCCTGCGCGACATTCGCCATCATGTTGCGATGGGACAGCACGACGCCCTTCGGCACGCCCTCGGAACCGGAGGTGAAAAGAATGACAGCCCAGTCGTCAGGCTTGCGCGCCACCAGCGGCTTTTTTGCGCCGAGAATTCCGCGCAGCTTATCGGCAAACGTCACGGTCAGGCGAACGTCTTCGAGGTAGACGATGCGGACCTTTTTCTCCAGTTCGGCGACGAGATTGCCGAGCCTGCCCTTTTCCACGAAGGCGCGCGCCGTAACGATGGTGTCGATCTCCGCGGCGCGGCACGCGGCGAGGATGTTGGCGGCGCCCGCGGTGAAATTGATCATCGCCGGCACGCGGCCGGCCGACATCAGGCCGAGCAGCGTCACCACCGCACCGTTCGCGGTCGGCAGCATGACGCCGACGGCACGGCCTTCGAGCGCGAGCGGCATCAGCTTGGCGCCGAGAATGGCGGTCGCCTGCAACAGGCGGCGATAGCTCAGCCGGCCGCTGACCGGATCCTCGACCGCAGTCCAGCCCATGCCGTGTAGGTGCGCCGCCTCGACCACGGCCTCGGGAACGGTGCGATCCGTCGACGTCGTCGCATAGATGAGGTTCGACATGATCTCGTAGAGCGCCGCGCCCGCGGCCTGCCGCCGCTTGCGGCCCTTGAGCGCCGGATCGACGCTGAGCTTCACCGGTTCGAGGATCGTGACCTTGATCTTCGGGAACAGACGGCGCCGCACCTGCGTGCTTTTCAGGCGGCTGAAAATCGTCGCCTCCGGGCCGTCGATGCGCACCGGCACCACCATGGCGTCCGACTTGTCGGCGATCAGCGCGGCGCCGTCGTAGACCTTCATCAGGCTGCCGGTCACGGTGATGCGGCCTTCCGGGAAGATGACGAGCGATTCGCCATCCTTGACGGCATTGATGAGGGTGCGCGTCTGCATCGGGCGCAGCGGATCGAGCGCCATGCTGCGCACGAATTTCAAGAATGGCTTGATCCACCAATGCTGCGCCATCGCGACATCGATGGCGAACACCGGATTGCGCGGCAGCAACGACATCGCCAGTGGCGGATCGAGGAAGCTCACGTGATTGAGCGCGATGATGGCGTTGGGCCCGGCCTTGGCGATATTATCGAGGCCCTTCACTTCCAGCCGGAAGATTGCGCGGAACACGATGGAAAGAAAATCGTGCACCCAGCTCGCCGGCATGGTGCGGCCGATGGCGACCGCGACAATAATGTTGGCGACGCCGATGGCCATGAACAAGGCCGGCGTGCCGACGCCGAGTTGCTGAACAATCGCGACAAGGATCGCGCCCCCCACCATGAACGCGGCATTGAGCACGTTGTTGGCGGCGATCACGCGCGCGCGCCGGTCGGCGCCGGCCCAGGCCTGCAACGCCGAGAAGCACGGCACGATGAACAAGCCGCCCGCGATCGCGAGGCCGGCGAGATCGATGGCGATGCGGAGCCCGCTTCGCCCCTCGAACACGTCCGCAAGCCCGTGCGTCGTCGTCGCCGGCGCGAGCGCGTACGTGGTCCAGCCGAGATCCAGCGCGAACAAGCCCAGCATCACGGCGCCGATCACGGTCGGCAGCAGCACGATTCGTCCGGCCGCAAGCCACGCCGCAAGTCCGGAGCCGATCGCGATCGCAACCGAGAAGATCGTCAGGTAGGCGGTGACGACCTCCTCGGTGGCGCCGATCTGGAATTTCACCAGCGGCGGCAGGATCGACAGCACGATGGCGCCGACCAGCCAGAACCAGCTCACCACCAGCGAGCCCCACCACAGCCGCGGGTCGGCGCGCAGGTGTTTCAGCAGCGCGCCAGTCGAAACAAAAATATTGCGATTGATGACGAGGTTCGGCGCACCCTCGCCGGTGTGCGGGATGAACAGGCTCGCGCCCCAGCAGGCGAGCGCCGACACGATCATCAGCCAGGCGAAGTGAAATCGGATCGCCGCCGCCTTTGGCCGCAAGGCCGCCCACGATGGTGCCGAGCAGGATCGCGAGAAATGTCGCGCCTTCGACGAGCGCGTTACCGGAGGGCAATTCCTCGCGTTTGAGATGGTCGGGCAGGATGCCGTACTTGATCGGCCCGAACAGCGAGGCGATCACGCCGTAGCAGAACAGCGCCAGGAACAGCAGCACCAGCGAGTGCACCGCGAAGCCCACCACCGCGAGCACCGCAATGCCGATTTCGGCGAATTTCAGCCGCTGCGCGACGAGCGACTTGTCGTAACGGTCGGCGAATTCGCCGCCGAGGCCCGAAAGGAAAAAGAACGGCGCAATCAGCGTCGCGCCCGCGAGCGTGATCAGCGCCTCGGAATTCGAGCCCGAAAGCTTGAACAGGATCAGAAAGACCAGCGCGTTCTTCAGGAAGTTGTCGCTGAACGCCGAGAAGAACTGGCACCAGAACAACGGCGCGAAGCGGCGCGTCTTCATCAAGGACAAGGACATGGATGTTCCGCCGTTTGGTCTCGTTCCAGGGCCAGGCCCGTTGCCAGTTTACACGTCCGTGGCGCGGCGATCACAAGTTTATTGCAGAATGTTGCGGCGGCCTCGTCGCGGCTGGCTGCCAAATAAATAAATAATATCAATAAGATGACTTACAGATTCGATGGCGCAGCGGCCCTTCGCATTGGCGCCGGCCGGCGTCATGACATCCGCTCGATGCCGATAGGACAACGCGTTTGCGCGAATATTGCCGCAGACGAACCCTGCCGCAATATTAACAATGCTTCACGCTTGGGTTAGCCGTTGCTTTATCCGATTGTGCGTATTCTTATCGCTGATATACACGTGCCACATTAACCTGCCCCCATCGGAGGGGACGCCGTCCTTGAGCAACGACCGGGTCGATCCAGCCGTGGGGCCGCGCGCGGCGTCGCGCCGCGAGCGGACGCTGGCGATCGTCGGCGTGCTGGGAATCGTTGCGGTCAGCGCCACGTGGTTCCTCACCGGCGTATTCCGCGACGGCAAGGCGACGACCGCCGGCACCGAGGTCTCCAGCCAGAAGCGATCCCCGCGCCTGTATTATCCGACGCCCGCGCAATGGGCGACGCTGACGGTCGAGCCCGTTCAACAACAGACATTTCGCTCCGCGTTTTCGACCGAGGGCAAGATCGCGGTCAACGAAGATCGGTCGACGCCGATTTTCTCGCCGTATTCCGGCCGCGTCACCAAGCTCATGGCGAAGGCCGGCGATAATGTCGAACGCGGCCAGCTCCTGTTCGTGGTCGAAGCGACCGACACGGTGCAGGCGCTCAATGATTTCATCGCCGCCAGCACCGCCGCCAACAAGGCGCGCGCGACGCTCGATTTTGCCAAGATCACCGCGAAGCGGAATGACGATCTCTTTGCCGGCAAGGCGGTGCCGCTCAAGGATGTGCAATCGGCGCAAGCGGCGCTCCTCGCCGCGGAGAACGATACGCGCTCTGCCGCGACGGCGCTCGAGGCGGCGCACAACCGGCTGCGCATCCTCGGCCGCACCGACGAGGAGATCGCAGCGTTCGAGCAGAAGGGGCAAATCAGTCCCGATACGCCGGCGTACGCGCCGATTGGCGGTACGGTGGTGCAGCGCAAGGTCGGGCCGGGCCAATATGTCAGCACCGGATCGAGCGATCCGGTTTTCGTCATCGGCGATCTTTCGACCGTCTGGATGACCGCCTTCGTGCGCGAAACCGATGCGCCGCAGGTGCAACTCGGCCAGAGCATCAATTTCACCGTGCCGGCCGTTGCCGGTCGCGTGTTCGAAGCCAAGATCAATTACGTTGACGCAGCGCTCGATCCGAACACGCGGCGTTTGCTGGTGCGGGCCACGATCGACAATCGCGACGGCCTGCTCAAGCCGGAAATGTTCGCCAACGTCACCATCTTCATCGACCAGGGCGGTGCCGCCCCCGCCGTGCCGCGCGACGCCGTCGTCTACGACGGCGACGCCGCCCGCGTCTGGGTGGTGCGCGACGACAACGCCATCGAATTGCACCAGGTCAAGCTTGGCTTGATCGTGGGCAATGTGGTGCAGATAAAGGACGGCCTACGCCCCGGCGAAAAAATAATCACCAAGGGCAGCCTGTTCTTCGACCGCGCATCGGCCGGAACTTGACCACGGCGATTCGCGCAGCGTCATTATTGCACGGGCGGCTGAATAAGTTTCGGCGTTACCGTAGATCGAACTGTGGAGTACCGCGTATGGCCACCGTGCAAGTCCGCTACATCGTCCATGATGTCGACGCCGCGATTGCGTTTTATACGACGCAGCTCAACTTCAAGCTCGACATGCACCCTGCCCCGCCGTTTGCGATGTTGTCGCGTGGGGATCTCCGGCTCGTGCTCAGCGCGCCAAATCCATCGGGCGGCGGCGGACAGTCGATGCCCGATGGAACGAAACCTCAGCCTGGAGGCTGGAACCGGTTCGCGATCGAAGTCGACGATCTCGCCTCGACCGTCGAGACGCTGCGCAAGGCCGGCGTTCACTTTCGCAGCGACATCGTCACCGGTGTCGGCGGCAAGCAGATCATCGCCGACGATCCATCCGGCAATCCGGTTGAGCTGTTCGAGCCGACCAGAGCCGAAGCACGGCTCGGTTCGCGCGCGTGAGGAGCAGCCGCCATCTTCTCGCTACTGCCCGTCGGGCGTGCGCAAACCGTGCCAGACGTCGCGCACCTGGTGATAGTGCGTGTCCGGCAGATAATCCGGCGTCTTGAGGCTGAGCGTCTTGACGTCGAGACGCCCTATCGCGCTCAGCAGGGTGTATGACGCCACCACGCGGTCGCGCTGCGCGGCAATCAGGCGCGCACGCGCCGAGATCAGATCCTGCTGTGAGTTGAGCACGTCGAGTGTGGTGCGCTGGCCGGCCTGCGCCTCTTTCTGCACGCCCGTCAGCGCGATGTCGGCGGCGCGCACCTCGGATTCCGATGCCGCCAACGCGACGCGGGCGCCCTCGTTGGTGACCCAGGCGCCAATGACGGCGGTCTGCGCCTGGCCGCGCACCTGATCGAGCACATTTCGGCTCTGCACGGTGAGTTCTTTGGCCTGGCGCGTCTGCGATGCGGCAGTACCGCCATCGTAGATCGGCACCTGCATGGTGCCGACGATGGAAGCCTGATCGGTCCCGCTGAGTCCCGAGCGTGGTGTCGTTGTCGCGGCTGCGCGAAACGGAGCCCTGCATGCTGACATTCGGCCACAGGCTGCTTTCGGCGATACTGATGGTGAGTTGCGCGACATCGACGTCGTACATGGCGCCCAAAATCGCCGGATGCTCGCGCCGGCTGATGGTGATGGCCTCATCACGGCCGTGCGGCAGAAAGCGATCGACTGGCGCGGGCGGCGCGAGCTTGCCCGGAGGCGCGCCGATGACCTGCGCATAAGTCGCCTGACTCACCGCGAGGTTGACTTCGGCGGCATTGAGATCGGCGGTGCCGCGGCTCAGGCGCGCCTCACTCTGGGCCACGTCAGTCGGCGTCACATCGCCGGCGTCGAGACGTTTTTTGGTCGAATCCCGCGTCTCGCGAAGGAATGTAACACTGACACGCTGCGCCTCGACCAGCGCCTGGTTGCTGTAGACATTGGCATAGGCGGTGACGGCATCGAGCAGCACTTCCTGCCCGACATTGCGCAAGGCCTCGCGGCCGGACTTCACCTGCGCTTCGGCCTGGCGCACGGAATTTGCGGTCTTGAAACCGTTGAACAGCGTCTGGCTGACCGTGAGGCCGATGGTCCAAGGCTTGAGCGAGGCGGTCTGGATGGTGTTGTCGGGCAGCAGATTGCGGACCTGCTGCAGGCCGGCGCTGAGCGTCGCGGTAAGCTGCGGCCGGTAGCCGGCGAGCGCCTGGGGGACGTTCTCGTCCGTGCCGCGCAGCCGCGCCCGTTCGGCATTGAGCTGCGGATTGCCCTGATAAGCGCGCACCAGCGCATCCGGCAGCGTCTCCGCGCGAGCGCCATCAAGGGCGAAAAAGGCTGTGAGAATGATGAGCGCAGCCAGAGCTACAGCGGGCCGAATCCTCCGCCGCGCGGCACAGCGCGGCAAAGCCGCCAGTCCGCCGGACGCGACGCCACAACACTTCGGCACGCACATGAATACGAACCTGGCCTACGCGAGACGACGCACCCCTGGCCGGCAACGCTACACGTTAACCATATTGCCCGAGCCCGCCACAGCGCGCCACCCGACTGGATACGAATGCGGCGGGGTGTGGCCGGGGGGCAATAGCCCAGGGCGACTAGAATCCGGCGTGCAACCGGGTTGCGTAGATCGAGACCGGGCCGCGGTCGGCGTTGTAGGCGGGGTTGACCAGATACTGGTAGTCGAGGGTCAGCGTCGCCCATTTGCTGAGCCCGATGGCGTAATAGGCCTCCAGCACCCGTTCCGGATGATAATTGAGCTTGCCATCGCCGATCAGAACGCCGAGGCCGCCGGCAGCGATGAAATCGCGGTGGGGACCCGACAAGGCGTTGACCGCCCCCGCAACGCCGATCCTGTCGTCCGGCCGGCCCCATGCGGCGCCCTTGGCGACGGCGCCGAGCGAAACGCTGCGGTCGATGTCGGTGAAGGCCATGATTTCGTTGTGGCCGTCGTTCCAGCTTGCGCGGGAAAAGACGCCGAGGTTGTCGCTGACGGCCTGCTCGACGTTGACGACGAAGCCGTATTTGGATCGCGTCTTGCGGGTTTGGGCGATGTCGAGCCCGAGCGCCGGGTCGGCCAGCGTCTCGCTGTAACTGCCGGCATTGACGACGTTGACGAAACCGAGCACGCGCAGCTTGCCGGGCTGTGAGAACAGCGAATATCGCCGTTCGAGCTCCCCGACGTAGCTGCCGTGGCCAATCCGGGTATCGAACGTGTTCACATTCGACACCGACGGTTCGAGGAAATAGCCGCCTCGCGCGGCCCATTCCTTTTGATTGAGCTCGGCTACCCCGCCCCAGGTGTAGCCGACCTGATCGGCGGCATAATCGAATGCGCCGGCTTCCCAGATCGACCAGTTCATGAAAGTCGTGCGCGGATCGTGCACATAGGTGTTGTCGTCAAAAATATCGGTGACCGACATTTTGCCGACCGTGAATGTGAGCCGCGAGATATCGCGCTTGCCGGCGATCTGGTTGACGTCGTCCTCGACGTCCTCTTGGGCGCCGCCGAAGCCGAATGTCTGACGCAGGAACATCCGCGCCACGTTGGGATGCGGCACCGGGAAATTTGATTTTTGCGCTTCGCCGTTTGGGTAGCCGCCCGCGCCAACCGTGTCGCTCAATCCGAAGCCCTGACTGATTTCCGGATCGAAAAAAACTTCGCCGCCGTCCCAGAGTTTATGGCCAAGGAACGCTGTCGCGCTGACTGTGTTGCGCATCTGGCTGGCGCCGGAGAGGCTGTTCGTTCCCTGGTACGGCGAGTTGAAGCTTCGGTAGCCTTGCTCGATGTAAGTCGCCTGACCGTGGATGCTCCAGTTGTCCCAGTCCGGACCGGGCCACTGATCCTTCGGCAGCGGGCTTGCGAACGGTCGATAGTTCAAGCCCAGCAAGAAGGCGTGGATTTGCGGCCCCATGCTTGAGCTTGATCCAGGCCGCATCTCGTCGAGCGAAAAGTTGTTGTACGTCTTAGCGCCGAGATCGACGTATCGATACTCAGCCCTTGCGGTCCACCGATCGCCGATCGGGAATTCGACGCCAGCTCCCGCGGTCCACCCGACATGCGCAAGCGATTTGGACTGCACTGTGCCATCGGCGAAATCGACCTCGGCCTTGTTCTCGCCCCAGGCAAAGCCGGCGGTGATGTACGGCATCATCCAGCCCCAACCCGAACTCAACGCGTAGCCGAGCCGCCCGCGCGCGGTGCCGAAATACTGCAGGTTGGAAATGAATTGGCCGCCGCCAAAATTCGAATCGGTGAAGGCGCGCTTGCCGAAAGTGTCGGCGAAAGTCACGTCCGCTTCGATGCCGACCACGACGCGGTTGGGAAGCTGATAATTGTAGCCGGCCTGCAAGCCGCCAAGCATTCCGCTTGCCCGGTACGGTTTGTCGAGCACATCGCCCGGCGCCATGCTCAGATTCATCGGCTGCGTGCTCAGGCCCCAGCCGAAATGACCGCCGACATAAAAGCCGGTCCAGTCGTAGGCGTATGGGATCGGCGGCGCCTTAACCGGCATGGGGGCATCGGCCGCAAACGCGGGGGAAATCGTCGCGAGTGCGATCCCTATGGCAACTTGGACGGCGGACTTTGTCACCGTTCCCCCACGCTCGGTTCCGGCATTCTCATTGCTGTTTGTGACAGCGATATTTTGCAACGCCCCCCGACGTACAATCAGCCAAACTCAAGCGTCGCATATTTTCATGCGTCATTCCCCGCTTTGTGCCAGCCATCCACATCGTTCTGTTCGTACGGCCGCGACATGATAAGATGTGAATAGTCGGGCCAAGCCCGCCTATGACGACGGCGCCGCAGCGGAATTAAAATTCCAGATGCAAGCGGCTGGAATAAATGGATACCGGTCCGCGATCGGCGTTGAAGGCCGGATTGACGAAATACTGATAGTCGAGCGTCAGCGTCGCCCATTTGGCGAGCGCGATGGCGTAATAGGCTTCCAGCACGCGTTCGGTGCGGTAATTGAGGGCGCCGTCGCCGATCAGGATGCCGAGTCCGCCGGCGGCGAAGAAGGCCTGCGCCTCGGCGGACAGTCCTTCGATGACGCCGGCGACGCCGACCCTGTCGTCCGGTCGACCCCAAGCGGTTCCCTTTAGCACCGCGCCGAACGAGAGACTTTGATCGACATCGGTCCAGCCGATGATTTCGGTGTGGCCGGGGCTCCAGGTTGCGCGCGAGAAAACGCCGAGGTCGGCCGTGATCGCCTGTTCGAGATTGGCGACGAAGCCGTAGTTCGTCCGTATCTGGCGCGTCTGCGTAATGTCGGGGTAATCGGGGTCCGTCATCGGCAAATTCAACGCGTCGAGATATCCGCCCATTGTGCCGCGATTGACCCAACCCATCAGCCGCAGCTTGCCGGGCTGCGAGAACAACGCATATCGCAATTCAAGTTCGGCGATGTATTCGCCGCGTTGCGGGATGTGCGTGTCGAAATTGTTGACGTTGGATTCGAGCGGCAAAAGGAAATAACCGGCGCGAAATGCCCAATCCTTCTGGTTGAAGTCGGCCAGCGCGCCCCAGGTCCAGCCGGGCTGGTCCATGGTGATGTCCCACGAGCCGCCGCCCCAGATGTTCCAGTTGAGAAAAGTGGTGCGCGGATCGGCTGCGTAGGTGTTGCCATTGAAGAAATCGTTGACGGCAAACTTTCCGACCGAGACGGTGAGCCGCGAGACGTCCTGCTTGCCGGCGATCTGGTTGGGACCATCCTCGATCGTTTCCTGCTCGCCGCCGAAACCGAATGTCTGGCGCAGGAATATGCGTCCGACATTGCCGCGCGGCACCGGAAAGTTCGACTTCTGCGCCTCGCCGTTGGAAAACCCTGCGAGGCCAAACGTGCTGCTCAGGCCGAAACCCTGGGCGAAGTCGGGATTGATGTAGAACTCGCCGCCGTTCCAGAGCTTGCGGCCGATGAAGGCGGTCGCCGTGATGGTGTTGTTGATCTGGCTGTCGCCGGAGAGGCTGTTGGTGCCCTCGTAGGGCGAATTGAAACGGCGATAGCCCTGCTCGATGTAGGTCGCCTGGCCGTGAATGCTCCAGTTCTCCCAATCGACGCCCGGCCATCGATCCGTCGGCAGCGGCTGCGCGGTCGGGTGATAATTCAGGCCCAACGTGAAGGCGTGCACCTGTGGCGCGAAGCTGGAACTCCCCGCCGGCCGCATCTCGTCAAGCGTGAAGTTGTTGTAGGTCTTGGTGCTCAGATCGATGTACTGATAATCGAGCCGCGCGCTCCAGCGATCGCCAAGCGGAAATTCGACGCCCGCGCCCGCGGTCCAGCCCAGATGCGCGAGCTGTTTCTGCTGCACCACGCCGTCGGCATAATCGACCTCGGCCTTGTTCTCGCCGACCGCGAAGCCGAATGTGACATAGGGCATGAACCAGCCCCAACCTGCGCCCAGGGCGTAGCCGAGCCGCGCACGCGCAGTGCCGACATACTGCAGATTGGAAATGAACTGGCCGGTGTCGCCATTCGGATCGGTGAACGTGCGCTTGCCGAAGTAATCGGCGAAGGAGACGGCAGCTTCAACACCGAGCACGACGTGATTGGGCAATTGATAATTGTAGCCGGCCTGAAAGCCGCCAATCATTCCGCTGGCAAGATACGGCTTGTTCAGCGCTTCTCCGGGCGCCGCCGTCAGTTCCATCCGCTGCGTGCTCAGGCCCCAGCCGAAATTGCCGCCGACATAGAAGCCGGTCCAGTCATAGGCGTACGGGATCGGGGGCGCCTTCACCGGGAGCGCAGCGTCGGCCGCGAACGCGCGGCCGCACACAAGAAACAACAGCGACGCGCAGCAGCCCCGCAACATTGCCGGCACTTAAATGTCCCCCAGCGGGCATTTTGGCACGGCTGGAGCGCGCGATTCAATCGCAGATACGCAACTTGAACGTCGCGCCGCCCATCTCGTGCCTGATCTCGATGTGAGCGGAATCGATGAGGCGAAGCGTGTAGGCCACCTTGCCATTCTGCATGCCGCTGAAGAACCGGTCGACGACCCGATACGTCGTCGCGCTGGTGTGCTCGATCGACACGTTGCGATAATCCGGGAGGCGCCTTGCCGCCGGTCTCAAACCGGCGGTCGCCGGCGAACTCGATGGTGTTGTGGCCCTGACATTTCGTCGCGCCAGGGTCGGCCGAGTTGTCGTAGGCCCATTTGCCCTCCGATCGGATAGGTCGCGGCACTGTCGCAACGCCGCCAAGCAGCAACGCAAAGCCAGCAACGCGATTGCAGCCGTCTTCATACCGACAACGCCGGTCCCCGATCTGTCCGAATCCACAACGCGCCTCCCCGTTCGTTTCGTCGCAGACAATGATCTTGATCGGTAAACACAAATACAATGCCGCGTGATTGAATACGGAAAATCAGAGGGTTATCGTGCCCACCGGCGGCATGCCGCATCGGCATCACGTGCCGTAGAAGGGAAGGAAGCTTTATGAAACTCAAGGATCAGGTGGCGATCGTGACCGGCGCCGGGCGCAACATCGGCGAAGAGATCGCCAAACTGTTCGCCGCCGAAGGCGCCAAGGTCGCCATCGTCGACATGGACAAGGCGCGCGGCGAGCGCGTCGCCGCCGCGATCAAGGCGGGCGGCGGCGACGCGGCGCTGTTCCAGGCCGACGTGTCGAAGGGCAGCGACGTCGAGAAGCTGGTCAAGGACATCGTCGCGCGCTTCGGGCGCATCGACGTCCTGGTCAACAATGTCGCCATCTCCGACAACAAGCACATCTTCGACATCACCGAAGAGGAATGGGATCGCGTGCTGTCGGTGACGCTGAAGAGCCAGTTCCTGATGGGCAAGCATGTCGGCCAGCAGATGGCCGCGCAGGGCTCGGGCGGCCGCATCGTCAATATCGGCTCGACCTCGGGCTTTACCGGACGCGGACGCGCCGTCGCCTATTCGGCCGCCAAGGGCGGCGTCGCCAACCTCACGCGCGCCATGGCGGTGCAGCTCGCGCCGCACAAGATCAGGGTCAATGCCATCGTGCCGAACAAGATCGGCTCGCCGGTCGGCAAGGACGAGTTCGATCCGTCGCGTCCGGTGCCCAACATGGCGAAGCGCGCCGGCCAGCCGGAGGAAGCCGCCAAGGCGGTGCTGTTCCTGGTGAGCGACGATTCGTCGTTCGTCTGGGGCGCCAACGTGTTCGTCGACGGCGGCGTCTCGGCGATGGATTTGTCGTAATTCGCGTAGGGGCGGCCCTTGTGGCCGCCCTCGTGTTCCGGGCACCCACAAGGGGTGCCCCTACAGTGTTCACCGCACCCATCACCCGTACTTCGTCGGCCCTTTCCCGGTCCAGTTCGGCGGGTTGCTCGCCTTGATGCGGCGCGCGTCCTTCACCAGTTCCTTGATGGCGCCGGTGATGGGGAGCGAGAGGGTCGCCTTGTCGGTCATGTCGGTGACGATCTGCATGTCCTTGAGCGCCCAGGTGAAGGAGATCATGTCCCACTCCTTGAGCGCGTCGGAGGCGCCGGAGCTCATCATCAGCGCCTCGCGCAGCTTGACGAGATCGATGCCGGTGGTTTCGGCAAGCCGCCCGGCTTCCATCAGGCCGATGGCGTTTATCCAGAGCAGCAGATTGTTCATGGTCTTGCCGACCTGACCGTGGCCGACATCGCCAAGATGCATGATGTCGGACGCAAACGTGCCGTAGACCGGACGCGCGCGCGCCACGACCTCCGGCTTGCCGCCGACCAACGCCAGCAGCGTGCCCTCGTCCGCGGCGAAACGGCCGCGGCAGATCGGCGCGTCGAGCACCTCGATGCCCTTCGCGGCGACGCGTTCGGCGACCGACTTCACCGTATCGGGCTTCGCCGTCGACGACACCGCGATGATCGAGCCGGACGCCAGCGTTTCCAGCAATCCATTTTTTCCGAACACCACGTCGTTGACTTCGTCGTCGTAGCCGACGCCGAGGATGACGATGTCGCTCGCCTTGCCGACCTCGGCGGGCGTCTTCACCGTCGCGGCGCCAACGGCGCGCGCGGCCTCAAGCTGCTTGTCGCTGATGTCGCAGACCGTGACCGCGTAGCCCTTCTTGACGAGATGCTTGAGCATCGAGAAGGCCCATGCGTCCCGCGCCCACGATGCCGACTCGTTCCTTCTTGCCGTCCACCATGATGATCAATCCTTGCTGTCGTATTCGCGCTCGGCCGCGGCGGCCGAGACATAGCCTTCGGCGATGTCGCGCGCGAGCGCCGCGCCATCGCGCTTTTTTGGATCGCCGTAGCCACCGCCGCCCGCGCTCTGCAACAGGAAGCGTTCGCCGGCGCGCAATTCGTAGCGGCCGGAGGCTGGCGTCTCCTGCTCGTCCTTGTCGCCCAGGCGGATAACGAAACGGCTGCGGCTGCCGGGCTTGCCGCCGTTGACTCCGCCGGGTGGAAACTTCGCGCGATCGTAGCGCCGCACCACGGTCGCATCCTGCAGCAGCTCGTAGGTGCGCCGGAACGACAGCCCGCCGCGGTATTCGCCAGCGCCGCCGGAATCCGGCACCAGTTCGAACGAGGTGATGCGGCAGGGAAATTCGGATTCAAGGATCTCGATCGGCGTGATGTGCAAGTTGCTCAGATGCGTCGCCAGCGCCGAGGCGCCGTCGTTACCCTTGCCGCCGCCATAGGCGGAGCCGAGGATTTCGTATTGCATCGACGGCTGGCCCGGCCGGCCGCCGCCCTTCCACGAGATCAGCAGCGCGCCACTCGATCCGGCATTGGCGACGGCGCGCTCCGGCCGGAACGGCGCCAGCGCTTCCAGGATGACGTCGACGAGTTTGAGATTCGCCGCCTGATAGGAACTCACTGGGGCGGGCGCGCTCGCATTGGTGATGGTGTTCGGCGCATATTCGAAGCGCACCACCTCACGCATACCGTCATTGAAGTGCAGCCGCGGATCGAGCGCGCCGATCAGCGAATAGAACACGCAGGCCTCGACCATCGAGGGCCGCAGATTCATCGGCCCCTTCGCCTGCCGGTCGCTCTTGGTGAAATCGAACGTGATCTCGCCCTTCTCGACCCGCACGGTGACGACGAAGCGCACCGGCCGGTCGAGCTCGACGCCGTCGTTGTCCATGCAGCCTTCGGCCGTGGCCTCGCCATCCGGCAGCGCCTTGATGGCCGCGCGCAATTCCTCGCCGGCGCCCTTGAGCAGCGCCGCGAACGCCTCCATCACCACCGAAGCGCCGAAGCGTTCGCACACCTGCTGGATGCGTTCCGCGCCCATGCGGGTCGCCGCCATCTGCGCATGCATGTCGCCGGCCACAAGCTCAGGCTGACGGCTGTTGGCGAGGATGAGCCGTTCGAGGTCTTCGTTGTACGCACCGCGCGAATAGATTTTTACCGGCGGCAGCAAAAGGCCCTCCTGGAAAATCTCGGTGGCGCTCGCCGACGTCGAGCCCGGGCTGGCGCCGCCGATGTCGGCCTTGTGCGCGATCGAACCGGCAAAGCCGACCAGCGTGTTGCCGCTGAGGATCGGCGAGACGAACGCCATGTCGGAGACATGCGGCAGCCCGCCCTCGTAAGGGTGATTGCAGACGAACATGTCGCCCTCGGCGACTTTGTCGCCGTAAATCTCCAGAATTTTTCCGACCAGATGGCGATAGACCGGCGCGTGGAAGAACATCGGCGGCGCGACCAGGAGCCCGCCGTTGCGATCGAGGATCACGCAGGAAAAATCGCGCGACTCGCGGATGATGGTGGAATAGCCCGAGCGATAGAAATGATAGTGCATCTCCTGCATCAGGCTGCCGATGCGGTTGCGCACGACCTGGGTGGTGATGGCGTCGACCATGCTCGCTGTGTGCCTCCTCGGGGATTGTAGGGGCGGCCCTTGTGGCCGCCCACCCATCGCGGGCGCCCACAAGGGGCGCCCCTACGCAATCAAACCAATCGACGGCGACGCGCTAGCCGGGCGCCGCGCGCCGCCAGCGAGCCGAATGACTAC
Source organism: uncultured Alphaproteobacteria bacterium (assembly GCA_963730645.1). Classification (GTDB taxonomy): domain Bacteria; phylum Pseudomonadota; class Alphaproteobacteria; order Rhizobiales; family Xanthobacteraceae; genus BOG-931. Next base: position 33,156 of record CAVSSN010000008.1, read on the forward strand.
TCCGATCCGGCGAGACCGGCGTTGCGAATGACCGGCTCCCAGCGCGCGTGTTCCGACTTCACATAGGCGCTGAGTTCGTCAAGCGAGCCAGTGCCGATCGGGATCATGCCGAGATTTCTGCAACGGCTGCTCCATGCCGGACGAGCGCACCGCCTCGTTCGCATCTTTGTTGAGCTTCTCCAGGATCGGCCGCGGCGTGCCGCCCGGCGCAACCAGCATCTGCCACGCCAGGGTGTTCTTCCATTGTGGCAATCCGACCTCGGCGAGCGGCTTGATATCGGGCGCGGTTGGGAACGGCTTGTCGCTGGTGATGCCGAGCGCGCGGGCCTTGCCGGCCTTGATCTGCGGCAGCATCGGCCCGAGGTCGACGAACAGTACGTCGATCTCGTGCGAGATCAGCGCCATGGTCGATGGCGCGCTGCCCTTGTACGGGACATGCGTCATCTTGATGCCGGCCAGGCTTGAGAACAGTTCGGCACAGAGATGATGAAACGCGCCGACGCCGCCGGAGCCGTAGGTGAGCGGCTTGCCCTGCGCCTGCCGCTCCTTGGCGAGCTTGATCAGGTCGGCGACGCTGTGCACCGGCAGCTCCGGATTGACCGTCAGCACGAAAGGCACGCCCGCGATCAGCGAGACCGGCACCAAATCCTTGTCCGGTGTGTATTGCAGATGTTTGAAGATGGTCGGGTTCATCGCCATGGTGCCGCTGGTCGCCTGCATCAGCGTGTAGCCGTCGGGCGTGGCCCGGGCGGTGGCGGTCGCGGCGATCGTGGTACCGGCGCCGGGCCGGTTCTCGATGATGAACGATTTGCCGAGCTTCTTTTCCAGTTGCTGCGCGACGGCGCGCGCCAGCACGTCGGTGCCGCCGCCTGGCGCGAATGGCACCATGATGGTGACATTGCGCGTCGGATAGTCTTCCGCGCGTGCAGCCTGCCCTGCCAGCAACATCAGAGCGACCAGCGCCCCGCTGAGACCAACTCGCATCGTCTTTCCTCCTGTTTGTCTCCGCAGCCCGCCGAGATTTTCAACCCATCATTGCGATCGAGCAATGCGGCGTCTTGGCCGCGGGGAGCGGCTGCGCGGGCTCCTCCAACGCACTTCGTGCGGTTCCCCTCCCCGTTCCGCTACCCCTCCACGGGGGAAGATGAACGATGTACCCTTGCTCTCATTACGCCCGTTGCAAAATCAAATTACGATAGCGATCGACCGATGCATGCCAGCCTGGCGGAACGACGGTGGTCGCGTCGAACTGCTCGACAATGGCGGGGCCGGCAAAGGCGGCGCCGACATCGAGCTTGTCGCGATCGTAGATTTTCGTCTCCAGCGCCTGCTGCGCATCGAAGAACACGCGCCGCGTTCCTTTGATCGCTGCGGCGGGCGGTGGCGCTGAATCCCGTGCCGGCGCCGCTTGCGGCTTGAACTTCGGCACCGCGACGCGCACCCGCATCCGATAGCTCACCACTTCGACGCCCTTCTCGCTGGCGGCATGGCCGTGAATTCTTTCATGCACCTCGTCGAATCTTTTTCTCGCACGCGCGAGCGCGTCCTTGTCGAGCGCCTTCTGCCACAGCCCCGTCAGCGGCACGCGCAATTCGTAACCCTGACCGGCATAGCGCAGGTCAAGTTCGCGCTCGAATACGGCGGCACTCGGGTCGAGACCTTCCTCGGCCAACTCGGTCGCCGCCTTGGCTTCGATCTCGCTGAAAATCTCCTCGGCGTGCGCGGGGTCGAGCCGATCAAGCGCGCCGAGTTCAGAGCGGATGTAATCGTGGATGACGTCGGTGCAGAGCAATCCCAGCGCCGAGAATGCGCCCGGGCGCGCCGGCACGATGATGCGGCGCATGCCGAGTTCCTCGGCGACCGCCGCGGCGTGCACCGCGCCCGCGCCGCCGAACGGCAACAGCGCGAACTCGCCGAGATCGACGCCGCGCCGCGCCGCGAACACCCGCACCTCGTCGGCCATGCGCATGTCGACGATGCGGCGGATGCCGGTGGCGGCTTCGGTGACGCTCATCGTCATCGGCCTGGCGATTTTTGCTTCGAGCGCGGCGCGCGCGGCGTCGGAGTCGAGCTTCTGGCTGCCGCCCAGAAAATAATCCGGATTAAGGAAGCCGCAGACGATGTCGGCGTCGGTCACCGTCGGGTTTGATCCGCCGCGGCCGTAGCACACCGGCCCCGGATCGGCGCCCGCGCTCTGCGGGCCGACAGTGAGAAAGCCGGCGCGGTCGATCCACACGATCGAGCCGCCGCCGGCCGAAATCGTGGTGAGATCGAGCGCCGGAATATCGAGCTGGCGGCGCGCCACCACCCCTTCGGTCACCTCCAGCGGCGCGCCGCCTTCGATGAAGGCGATGTCGCAGCTCGTTCCGCCCATGTCGAGCGTGACGATCCCGCGCGCGTCGTCGTGAGGCAGATACGCGCTCGCCTGCGCGCCCGCCGCCGGTCCCGACAGCAGGCTGTGCACGGTCTTGTGCCCGGTGACGGCGGCCGCGAACGGCATCACGCCGCCGTTCGACTGCATCAGGAAGCGCTGCTGCGTGGTGACGCCGGCGGCATCAAGACGCTTTTCAAGATCGGCGATGTAGGTGACGAGCACCGGCGCAAGATAGGCATTGAGCAAGGTCGCCGACAATCGCGGCCATTCGCGCACGCGCGACAGCACCTCGCTCGACAATGAAATGTGCGCGTCAGGGAAGACCTCGCGGATCAGCGCACCGGTGCGCTGCTCGTGCGTGGGGTTCATGTATGAGAAAAGATAGCTCACCGCGATCGAGACGACTCCGGCGGCTTTCAGCTCCGCCGCCGCCTTGCGCACCGCGTCCTCGTCGAGCGGTTCGAGCACCGCGCCGCTGTAGTCGACACGGCCGCCGATTTCCCGCGTGACGCTCTGCGGCGCGATCGGCGCCGGCTTCTGGTAGAAATAATCGAACGGATTGCCGTCGCGCGCCTGGCCTTGAGTCTCCTGGATGGCACGAAAGCCGCGGTTGATCAGCAAGCCGACCTTGGCGCCGCGCATCTCCAGCAGCGCATTGGTGGTGATCGTGGTGCCGTGCGAAAAAAATTCAATGCTGCCGACATCGACGCCACGCGTGGCAAACTTCTCGATGCCGCGCATGATGCCGAGCGCCGGATTGGCGGGCGTGGTCGAAACCTTTTCGACCGCGAGCGAGCCGTCGGCGACGTCGAGCAGCACCAGATCGGTATGGGTGCCGCCGACGTCGACACCCAGACGAAAGCGCTTGGACATGATTACCGCTCAACCAGCTTCACGCGGCCGTTTCTAGTTGGCGAGGCCGAGCGACACCAGCGACTTTTTCCAATTCGCCGACTGCTCGGCGAGGAATTTGCCGAACGCCACGTTGTCGAGATAGGCGACCTGCGCCCCCAGCAGACGAGCTTTGCTTTGTACATCCGGCATCGCCAGTACGGCTGCTATCTCGCCAGTCAGCTTTTTCAGTACATCCGGCGGCGTCGCGGGCGGCGCGAAGATGCCGATGAAACCGGGCTCCTTGCCGAAGCCGGGCACTCCGGCCTCCGCGATGGTCGGAATATCGGGCGCGACGCTGGTGCGCCGATCGTCGACAAGACCGAGCGCGATCAGCGCCCCGGACTGGATATGCGGCAACGCCGAGGTGAGATCGACCGCGGCCACGGGAATCTGTCCGCCCAGCAGGTCCGTGACAGCCGGCGCGCTGCCGCGATAGGGCACATGGACGAGTTTGACGCCGACGTCCCTGGCGAGCAGCTCCATGCTCAGATGTGCGCCACTGTTGACGCCCATCGAGCCGAAACTGATGCCATTCGGATTGGCCTTCGCGCGCTCGAGCAGTTCCTTGACCGACTTCGGCCCGATCTTCGGATTGCTGACGAGCACAATCGGAATATCGATCAGCTTGGCAAGCGGCGCGACATCGCGCAGCGGATCGATCGGAGGCGCGCCCGGCATATGGGGCGCGACAACCAGCGCGCCGGGCGCCGCGAGCGTCAGGAGGTCGCCGTCCGGCGGCGCCTTCGCCACCGCCATGAGGCCAAGCGCGCCACCGGCGCCGGCCTTGTTCTCGACCACGACCTGGCGATTGAGCCGGTCCGCGAGCCCCATCGCAACGATGCGGCCGATGCCGTCGGCCGATGCGCCGGGCGCGAACGGCACGATAATCTGCATGGCTCTTTGCGAAGTCTGGGCCAGCGCCGCGCCCGGCAGCGCCAGCATGACCATCAACAGCACGCGCCCGAACAGCATCGCTCCCTCCCTCATCACATAACGTCACCATAATGCGAAGCGGCTCTGCGGCAAAATCGCCGGACGCGCGCGCTTGGCTCTGGCGGCACCGATTTCCTATAGTCTGCGGCACAGCGCGCGCAAATGCTCGCATCACCGGAAATATCGGCCGGGAGGAATCGACATGATCGGCGCACGTTCATGCATCATCGCCCTGTTCATCGGATTGCTGGCCTGCGCCGCGAGCCGGGCGGAGGAAACCTACCCCTCGCGTGCGGTGAAGATCGTGGTGCCGTCATTGCCGGGCTCGACGACCGACATTCTCGCCCGCATCGTCGCCGATCAGCTCAATCAGAAATGGGGCAAGCCGGTCGTGGTCGAGAACGTCAGCGGCGCCGCCATGAACATCGGCGCCGAGCGCGTCTACCGCGCCGCGCCCGACGGCTACACATTCATGATCTGCCCGCCGGCGCCGGTGACGATCCAGCACTTGCTCTATCACGACCTCGCCTACGAGCCGACGAAGTTCGTCCCCGTCGCGATGCTCGCCAAGATCGCCAACGTGCTCACCGTGCGCAAGGACCTGCCGGCGAACACGATCCAGGAGCTGATCGACTACGCCAGGAAAAATCCCGGCAAGCTCACCTTTGCCTCGCAAGGCGCCGGATCGACCGCGCACCTGTCGGCGAGCGAACTGGAGATGCTCGGCGGCATCAAGATGGTGCACGTGCCGTATCGCGGCGCGCAGCCTGCGCTCAACGACGTGCTCGCGGGGCACGTCGACATGTTCTTCGACACGCTCACCACGTCGGTCCCACTCTTTCGCGATGGCAAGGTGAAGATCCTCGGCGTTGCCAGCGCCGAGCGAGCGCCTGCCGTGCCGGACATCCCGACGATCGCCGAGCAAGGTCTGCCGGACTTCCGCTCGATCACCTGGTTCGCGCTGGTGGCGCCGCCGGAAACGCCGGCGGCCATCGCCGACAAGGTCAATCACGATGTCGCGGAGTTTTTGCAGAAGCCCGAGATGGCCGAGAAACTTCAAAACCTGCGGCTCGACCCGATGGGCGGCACGCGCACGGACGCGGCGAAGTTCTTCGCCGACGAGACGGCGCTATGGGGCAAGGTGATCACCGAAAATCACGTGGCGCTGCAGTAGCGGCCCACCAATTGTCATGCCCCGCGAAGGCGGGGCATCCAGTAAACGCCGCGCGTCAGAAATAATCCCGCACGTCGGTGATTACTGGATCATCCGCCTTCGCGGATGATGACAGGACGGTCAAAACCCCGGGGCGTTTTCGACCTGGTCGAGCCAGTCGAAGCCCATGTCTTTGACGATGCGGTTGCTCATCACGATGATGCGGCATTCCTCGCCCGCATTGGCGAAGTGCTGGTGCATGGTGAAGGGCGGGATGTAGACATAGTCTCCCATCTTCCATTCGTATTTCTTCGGCGTCTCCGCCCATTGCCAGTCGAACGCTTCGAGGCAGTCCCACTTCAAATCCCAGTGCAGGTCGTAGCCGGAGCCCTCGACCACGAAGAACAATTCCTCCCACATATGGCGCTGCTTGCCGGAACGCTCGCCGTCCTTGAGGAACTGCATGTAGGCTTCCATGCAGCACTCGCGCGTCTGCATCTTTTTGTTCACGAGATGCTTGATGAGGCCGTCAGGCGAACGTTCCCACGGCATATCCTTGGCCTTGATGACGTTCGGCAGCTTGGCGTATTCCTCGCGAAATTTCTCCAATTCGACGATCGACTCGGCAAGGAAATTGCTGGTGCCGGAGCCGGACAGCGCGGCCTGCTTGTCTTCGAACACTGGCATTTTGATCTCCCGGCTCAAATTTCCGTCGGCGGATGGAATTCCTTGATGCCGTCCGGAAGCTTGTCGGTCGGCCATTCCACCATTTTCTGGAACAGGAGATGCATGAACAGGAACAGCGGCTTCGCCTTGAACACCAGCAGGATGCAGGACTCCTTCGGATCGTCGTTGGTGTGCTGGTGCACGCAGCCGTTCTCGACCAGCATCACGTCGCCGGCTTCCCACTTCATGTAGCGGCCGTCGTGGACGTCATGGCCGTGGCCCTTGAGCACGTAGAACACCGCGCTGTTGAGGTGGCCGTGCTTCTGGCCGGCGTTGAGCGGCGCGTAGACCTCGATGTGCGACTCGATCGACTGCACGATCGAGACCGACTGCGGGCTGATGATGTGCTTGCCGTACATCGCCGGTCCGCCCTTCCAGGGATGATCCTTGGAGGAATAGACGCGCGGCTCTTCGAGCAGCTTCTTGTAGAGATGGCTGTAGGTGCCTTCGAGCGCGCGCACGAAGGTGCGCTTCTTCGCCCAGCGATCCCATTTGCCGTGCTTGATTTCGTCGGCGTCTTCGTCGGACGGCTTGTTATGGCCGAGTCCGGGTGTTTCGTATTCCAGCATTCCGGTCATTGCGCGCTCCCTGTTCCAAATCGCCGCGCTCCGACCGGACGCAGGCCGCCCACCGCGCTGCCGGGGAAAACGCGCCGAATTGGCGCTTCGTGGTGGTCATTACGGGATTTCCACCGCACGCGCAACGCCGCCCCATGCGCTGCGACTGGCCGCGTTTAGGGCCGCGCGTTACTCGCCAGAATGCTGCGCAAGGGGAAGCGAGGGAAGAGACCGCAATCAGAGCAAGCCCGTATACGAGCGCAGGTCGGGGAAGGCATCGCCGAGGAACGAGTGCGGCCAGGCGACGCCGAGCGCCCAGTGAAACACGACCCAGCACAGCGCCGTGGTGGCCGCCGCATACACGATTGACGAGATGACGGGCTCGCCGAAGCCGAAACACATGTAGGCGAACACGAACACGGCGATGGCGGGGATGAAGCCGATCAGCGCCACGACGCCGATGAACGCTGCCATCCAGAGAAAGAAATAGGTCGCGCGCCAGCGTACGACATCCGGCGTCACGCCGAAGTCGAAGCCTTCGGCCTGCACGTTGACGCCCGAATCCGCATGCGCGCGCACGGCCGCCGCCTGGTCGCTGCCGAACAGCTCGTTGATGAGGTTGAGCAGCGCAGCCACCAGCGCCATGCCGCACGCCGTAAGCGGCACGAGCTTGGCGTCGTGCGGCCATTCCTGCGACGAGATGATCGCCGCCACGATCAGGACGACGATCGCCAGCGTGAATGTCGGCGCCGCGCCGAAGCGGATGCGATGGGTGCGCACGTCCTTGAATTCGTGGATCAGGCTCATGACGATCTGCGACACCGGCCGGTAAAGCGCCCAGGCCACGCCGGCGAGGATCGCCATCACCACCGGACGCAGCAGCCAGCCCCAGCCGTAAAGCTCGGCCGAGATGAACAGGTAACGCTCGAAGATCGCGCCCACCACCAGCCCCAGCACCATGGGCGGGCGCGGCCAGCCAAGCCGCTTCATGATCCAGCCGATGACACCGAAGAACAGCAGCGAGAACAGATCGCCCCAATCGTGCGAGCCCTCGAATGCCGCAACGAATACCAGCGCGACAATGATCGGCAGCAGAATTTCCGGCCGGATGCGCGACACCATCGCCAGCCAGCGGCTGCAGCTGAGGCAGATGACCGCGCCGATCACGTGCGCGAGGGTGAGGCTCCAGATGATCGTGTAGGTCAGGTCGAGATGCTTGGTCAGCATCTCCGGCCCGGGCGTGAGACCGTGCATCAGGAAGGCGCCGAGCAGGATCGCCATCGAGGCGCCCGCCGGCACACCGAACGCAATCGTGGGGACGAGGTGGCCGCCCTCCTTGGCGTTATTGGAGGCCTCCGGCGCGATGACGCCGCGCACGTCGCCGCTGCCGAAGGTTTCGGCGTTCTTCTCGGTGCGTTGTGCGTAGCCGTAGGCGATCCAGTCGATCACCGCCGAGCCGATGCCCGGGATTGCGCCAAGCGCCGTGCCGAGCACACCGCAGCGCAGCACCAGCCACCAGTTCCGGCCGACGTCGCGCACGCCTTGCCATTGATCGGCCATCTCGAACGTCGGGGCGTTGTCACCAGCGATGCGCTTGCGCGACACCGCCAGTTCGGCGAGTTCCGGCAAGGCGAAAATGCCGAGCGTCGCCGGCACCAGCGGCACGCCATCCCACAGATAGAGCCAATCGAAGGTCCACCGCAGCGTGCCGCTCTGCGCACGCGAGCCGATCATGGCGATCATCAGGCCGAGGCCGGCAGCGGTAAGCCCCTTGAGCGGCGCGCGGCCGGAGAGCGTCGCCACCATCGACATGCCGAACAGCGTGAACGCCAGCAGCTCAGGCGATCCGATCGCGAGCAGCACCGGGCGCAGGATCGGGATGCTGATCGCAAGCACGAACGCACCGCAGAGCCCGCCCGCAAGCGAGGAGGCAAAGCCGGCGCCGAAGGCGCGGCCGGCCTCGCCCTTGCGCGCCATGGCGTGGCCGTCGATCACAGTCGCGGCCGCTCCGACATGGCCCGGCACGCCAAACAGCACGGCAGTGATGAAATCCGACGACGTGATCACCGCCGCCATGCCGAGCAGCAGTGCGAACGCCGTATAGGCATCAAGGTTGTAGGTAAACGGGATCAGCATCGCCAGGCCGACGATGCCATTGAGCCCCGGCAGCACGCCAATCGCCAGCCCGATCAGCACGCCGAGGAACAGGATGCCAAGCCGCGCCGGCTCAAGCAGAAGGTGCAGCGCGTGCACCGCGCTTTGGAGCATATCCGGCTGCATTTTTTTCCTCGGCCCCTCGGCCGGCCAATCGACGACAAAATCTGCCGCAGCGTCAAGCCCAGCGGGGTCATGCTAGAATGGCGCGTTGCCGCACGGGGGTGGGCGAACTCAATGGGCATGGCCGGGGCCACGTGAGCGCCGGCGGCCGAGGAGAAACTTTATGCGTATCAATGCCATAGCGCGCGCGGCCGCAATGCTGGCCCTCATGCCGGTTGCAATCGTCGCCGCACAGACCTCGGCCGACTTCTACAAGGGCCGCAATATCGAGATGTATATCGGCTACAGCGTCGGCGGCGCCTACGACCTCTATGCGCGCGTCATTTCGCGCCACATGGGCAAGGACATCCCCGGCAGCCCGACCTTCGTGCCGAAGAACATGGAGGGCGCCGGCAGCCTGCGGCTCGCCAACTGGCTCTATCGTGTCGCCCCCAAGGACGGCACTGCGATCGGCACCATCGGCCGCGGCATTGCGTTCGATCCGCTGCTGGTCGGCAAGGGCGATCAGTTCGACGCGACGAAATTCAACTGGCTTGGCAGCGCCAACAACGAGGTCAGCGTCTGCGTCGCCATGCAGGGCTCCGGCATCACCAAGTTCGAGGATCTCTACACCAAGGAATTGACGGTCGGCGGCACCGGGTCGAGCGCCGACACCGACCAGTTTCCGCGCGTGCTCAACAACGTGCTGGGAACGAAATTCAAGATCGTGGCCGGCTATCCGGGCGGCAACGACGTGGTGCTGGCGATGGAGCGCGGCGAGGTCAAGGGCCGCTGCGGCTGGTCGTGGTCGAGCGTGAAGTCGACCCACAAATCGTGGATCGAAGAAAAGAAGATGGTCGTGCTGGCGCAGCTCTCACTCAACAAGCACCCCGAACTGCCCGATGTGCCGCTGGTGATGGACCTCGCCAAGAACGACGAGCAGCGGGCGATCCTCAAGCTCGTGTTCGCCCGCCAGGTCATGGGCCGCCCGTATCTCGCGCCGCCCGAATTGCCGGCCGACCGCGTCGCCCTGCTGCGCAAGGCCTTCGCGGACACGATGAAGGACAAGGACTTCCTCGCCGACGCCGAAAAATCGCAGCTCGAGATCAATCCGGTGTCGGGCGAAGAGGTCGAGAAGCTGGTGAAGGAAGTCTACGCGACGCCGGCCGACATCATCGCCAAGGCAAAGGCCGCGGCGAAGTAACTCGCTTGCCTATCCTCCCCCGCGAAGCGGGGGAGGGGGACCATGCGAAGCATGGTGGAGGGGGCGCGGCGGCGACGCCCGTTCTCAATCGCGATATGTTCGGATGCGCCGAGGCCCCCTCCACCGCGCCAAGCGGGCGGTCCCCCTCCCCCGCTTCGCGGGGGCGGAAAGAGCGAAATCACACCTCGATGAAGACTTTCCCGTCCTCGACCACGGTCGGGTAGGTCTTGATCGGCACCATGCAGGGCGGCAGCACCACTTCGCCGGTCTTGATATTGAACTGGCCGTTGTGAAAATTGCACTCGACCACGTCGCCGTCGATGTAGCCTTCCGAGAGCGAGCCGGGGCCGTGCGTGCACAGATCGTCGGTGACGTAGAACTCGCCGTCGAGATTGAATACCGCAAGCGTCCAGGTCCTCGGCTCTCGACCTTCAGGGACGGCGCCGGGTGCGACATCGGCGGTGCTGCAGAGCTCGATGCGCTTTGCGGCGGCGGAAGACATTTGCAAGGCCCTCAATTGACTCAAGCGATCCGGCAGTTATATCCGAACTCATAAGATGGAATAGCATGCCTTCTGCGGGACATTTAATGCCGGGAGCGGACGATGGAAAGTGAATCGGCGCGGATGAGTTCGGCGGCGGAAGCCAAATTCCGCATCAATGCGCCGAATTCGAAGCCGCGCGCCGTCAAGGTGATCGCGCTCGATACGCCAAGCGAGAACGTGGTCAAGCGGCTGGCGCAATCGCACTGGAACCGCGCCACCTTCCTCACCGCATCGGCGTTCTCCGGCGCGCCCCGCAAGGACGAGCGCTTTTCCATGCAAGGCTGGTTGAACGACCTTGCCGGCCGCACCAAGGATTTGATCGCCGAGGTCGACAGCGCCGACCTCGTGGTGATGGTGGCGACTGCCGGCGAAAGCGCGGCCGCGGCCGCCATCATCGGCGAAGCCTGCAGCGTCAAACGCGTGATGACGACCGCGCTCATTCTCTCCGGCCCGTCGTCGAGCGACGAGGCGCTGTCGAAGATGCTCGCGCAATTGCGGCCGCACGTCATGATGCTCGTCATTTCCAGCGCCGACGAATACATCGAGGACATGCTCACCGCGCTGCGCGCCTGATCGATCCGCCGCATGAGCGATCCGCGTAAAATCCTGGTGATCGGCGGCGGGCCCGCGGGCGTATTCGCCGCCATCGAGGCCAAGCGCACGGATGCCGCAGCCGAAGTGATCCTGCTCACCGACGAGACGTGCGAGCCCTATGAAAAGCCGCCGCTGTCGAAGGCCGTCCTGCTCGGCAAATCACTCCCTGAGGACGCACTGATCGCCGGGCCGGGCGGCACCAAGTCGCACAACGTCGTGATCGAGATGCAGGCACGCTGCAAATCCATCGACCGCGCGAGCGCGCGAGGTTGTCAGCGAATCCGGTAAGCGCTTTGCCTACGACACGCTCGTGCTCGCGACCGGGAGCGTGGTGCGGGAACTGCCAATGCTGCCTGTGGGTGCGCCGCACGTTTATTATCTGCGCACCGAGGCCGATGCGCGCGCGCTCGCAGCGGCGCTGCGAGGAAGCCGCGAATTGATCGTGGTCGGCGCCGGACTCATCGGCCTTGAAGCAGCGGCTTCAGCCGCGGAGCTGGGTATCAAGGTGACGGTGCTGGAAATGGCGCCGCGCATCCTTGCGCGCGTGTGTGACGAGGAGATGGGCGCCTTCGTGTTCGATGAGCACCGCAAACATGGCGTCGACATCCGGCTCGGCACTTCGATCACGCGCGTGCAGCACGCCAATGATCGGGTGGTGTTCGAAACCGGCGGCGGCGAAACATTTTCCGCCGGTGTCGTCATTGTCGGCACCGGCGTGAAGCCCGACGACACGCTCGCCACCGCCGCCGGGCTTGCGACGCAGGACGGCATCATTGTCGACTTGCAATGCCGCACCTCCGATCCGAATATTTTCGCTGCCGGCGACGCTGTGCGCTTTCCCGGGCCGCACGGCTCGGTGCGGCAGGAGAATTGGCGCCACGCGCAGGACCAGGGTGCAGTCGCGGGCCGCAACGCGGCGGGCGCGAGCGAGGCCTACCGAACGGTGCCGTCGTTCTGGTCCGAGCAATACGATCTCTACATCCAGGGCGTCGGCTGGCCCTCGCCGCAGCCGGCCGCGCGCATCCGCCGGCCGCTTCCCGGCAAGAGCCGCCTCGTGTTCGAGACCGACAACGGCGTCGTCACCTACGCGATGGGCATCAACGTGCAGCGCGATCTCGCCGCCGCCCGCCGCCTGATCGAGCGCCGCATTCCGGTCGACGCCGCTGAGCTTGCCGACCCGGCGAGCCCGCTGGCGGCCATGCTGAAGGCGAAGGCCTAGGAGGCCGCAATGAAATTCACCGGCGAACTGACCGTGAAGGCGCCGCGCGCGACCGTGTACAAGGCGATCCGCGACGCGCGCTTCTTCGCCTCGTGCATCGACGGCGTGAGCAACCTCGAGGAGATTGCGCCGGACCGCTACTCCGCCGTGTTCGAGACCAAGGTCGCCTACCTGAAATTCAGCTTCAAGGTGAACGTCGAGGTGGTGCGCGCCGAGGAGCCGCGCGAGATCGAGGCCAAGGTCGAGGGCACGCCGCTCGGCGTCGTCGGCCGGCTGACCGCAACGTCGAAGACGACGCTGACGGAAGCCGGCGATGAGACCAAAATAGAATATGCCGTGGAGTCCGCCTTGACCGGCAAGCTCGGCAGCATCGGACAGCCGGTACTGCGCGCGAAGGCGAAGGAAATGGAACGGCAGTTCGCCGCGCGGCTGCGCGCAGCGTTCGAGACCCAGACCGCGCCGGCGCCGTGACCGGTTGCGACCTTTTCGCCGCGCTTTGATATAACAGCGCATGGCCAATTCGCCCGAGACCACCCAGGTCGAGACCGATGTGCTCGTCATCGGCGCTGGCGCCGCGGGCATGTACGCCGCGATCGAGGCAGCGCGCCGCGGCTGCCGCGTGATGCTGCTCGACCGCAGTCTCATCGGCCGCGGCGGCGCCACCGTGATGGCGCAGATGACGGTCGCGGTCGCGCTCGGCGAAGAGACGCCGGACGATTGGCAACACCACTACGACGACACCATCGCCGCCGGGCGCGGCCTGTGCGACGAGCCGCTGGCGCGCCTGCTTTGCGAGGAAGCGCCCGAATGCATCCGGGAGATGGACGCATGGGGCGTCGGCTGGGCGCGCAAGGACGGACACATTACGGCGGCGATGGCGCCGGGCCATGACCGGCCGCGCTGCGTCTATGTCGACTTCATCAACACCGGGCCGGCGGTTTCCAAAACGCTGCGCACCGTCATGGCGCGCAACAAGACGATCCGCAAAGCCGGCGATCTCTGCGTCGTCGATCTCGTGGTGAGCGACGGTGAAGTGACGGGCGCCGTCGCGTTCCATCTCGGCACCGGCGCGCCGGTTGTCATCGCCGCCAAGGCAACGATCCTCGCGACCGGCGGCCTGACGCGGCTCTACCGGCGCAACAGCGCCTCGGCCAACATGGGCGGCGACGGCTATGCGCTCGCGCTGCGCGCCGGCGCGCCGCTCATCGACATGGAATTCGTGCAGTTCTTCCCCATCGGGCACCTCGCGCCGCGCCTCATCGGCATGGACCCGATCATGTGGGACCCGTTCCGCTACAAGCTCGGCGGGCGGCTGCTCAACGGCCGCATGGAGGAATTCACCTCGCGCTATGGCTCCGACGAGGACGGCAAATACGTGCTCACGCGCGATCTTGCGACCTACGCGATCTTCAAGGAGGTCGAGGCCGGCCGCGGCTCGCCGCATGGCGGCGCCTATCTGAGCTTCGAGCATTGTTCGCCCGCCGCACTGCGCGACGCGTTCGGGCCCGTGATCGACAAGCTCGCGGCAAATGGAATCGATCTCACCAGCATGGCGGTCGAGGTCGCACCGATCGCGCACTACCACATGGGTGGCGTGGTGGCCGATGCGCGCATGACGACGGAGGTGCCGGGCCTGCTGGTCGCGGGCGAAGTGGTCGGCGGCGCCAATGGCGCCAACCGGCTGTCGGGCAATGCCATCACCGAAGCGCTGGTGTTCGGCCGCCGCGCCGGCAAGAGCGCAGCCGAATATGCTGGCCGCGTTCGACCTCAGCCGCTGCGCAACGAGGACACGCGCCATGCGCTCGATCTCGTTCGCGCCGGTGAGCCCGATCGCGATGGCCCGAACACGGCGGAGATGGTCGCGCGCCTGCAGGCCGCCATGGCCGATGACGTCGGGCCGTTCCGCACCGCGACCAAACTTCGTCGCGCGCTTGGCCGAAATCGCGCGGCTGACGAGCGATCTCGGCGACCGTCCGGCCGGCGGCAATGCGGCGTTCGACCTGCGCCGCCTCGAATGGTTCGATCTGCGCAATATGCTGCTCGTTGCGCGCTGCGTCACCGCAGCTGCGCTCGCGCGCACGGAGAGCCGCGGCGCGCATCAGCGCGAAGATTGTCCCGACATGCTGCCGCAGTGGCAGGTCAATCAGGTCGTGCGGTTCAACGGCGGCGAAATTCGTTTGTCCGGCGCGCCGGTCGCCGTGCCGGAGGCGGTTGCGCCATGACCGCAACGGCCACGCTCAAGATCCGGCGCGGCAGCGAACCCGACGCACCACGGTGGGAAAGCTACGACATCCCGTTCGAGCCGGGACAATCGGTGCTCGACGGCCTGCGCTGGGTGCGCATTCACAAGGACCCTTCGCTGGCGATGCGGTTCTCGTGCATCAACGCCAATGCCTGCAAGGAGTGCATGATCGAGCTCGACGGCCAGACGGTCTACGCCTGCACCGCACGGCTCGAAGCGCGCGAGATGACGCTCGCGCCGCTGTCGAACAAGAAGCTGATCCGCGATCTCGTGACTGAAATCGCGCCGCCATCGGAACGGTTCGGGAAAGGCGATAAGCGATAATTCTTATTCAGTGTCATCATCCGCGAAAGCGGATGATCCAGTAACCACCGCCGCTGAAATCTGGCACCGCGGTAAAACAATTCTACCGGCGGTGATTACTGGATGCCCGCCTTCGCGGGCATGACAATTCAATTTTGACGGCGTTGGCATCAATTGGTCTCATGCGACGCCGCGATCAGCTCCCATACCTCTTCGACCAGTTGCTGAAACCGCGCGCTACGCTTGATCTGCAGCAAACGCGGACGCGGCAGGTCGACCTCGATGATGCGCGCGAGCTGTGCCGGCCGCGCACTGAACACGGCAATGCGGTCGGCGAGGAACACCGCCTCCTCGATCTGGTGGGTAATGAACAGCACGGTCTTTTTCGTCTCGGCAACGATGCGAAACAGTTCCTGCTGCATGGTCTCGCGCGTCAGCGCGTCGAGCGAGGCGAACGGCTCGTCCATCAGCAGGATGTCGGGATGCACCGCGAACGCGCGGGCGAGATTGACGCGCTGGCGCATGCCGCCGGAGAGCTCGTGCGGATAGTGCTCCTCGAACCCCTTGAGACCGACGAGCGAGATGATGCTGCGCGCGTCCTGATCGGCGGCCGCGCGCGACGTGCCGTTGAGCTCCGGCCCAAAGGTGACGTTGCGCAGCACGTTGCGCCACGGAAACAGCGAATCCGCCTGGAACACGAAGCCGCGGTCCTGCGCGGGACCTTTCAGCGGCACGCCGGAGAGTTTGATCGTGCCGCCGGTCGGCTGGTCGAGCCCCTGCACGATGCGCAGGAACGTCGTCTTGCCGCAGCCCGACGGGCCGACGATGACAAAGAACTCGCCGGCCTTGACCTCGAAGCTGATGCGGTCGAGCACGGTGAGCGTGCTGCCGGGACGCTCGAAGCTCTTGCTGATGCTCTCGACCGCAAGCTTCACGCCCGGCTGTGCGCGCTCGTCCATCTCAATCCCCGAGCGTCGTGCGCGGCCGGCCACGCAGGAAATAGTCTTCAAGCTTGCGCAGCATCCAGGTCAGCGCCACGCCCGCAAAGGCAAGGCTGACCACGCCGGCGAACAGGCTCGGCACGTCGAACGTCTGGCCGGACGTGTAGATGAGATAGCCAAGGCCGGCATTGGCGCCGAACAATTCACCGACCACGACGCCGACGATGGCGCGCCCGATGGCGAGCCGCACGCCGGTGAGCACGAACGGCAACGCGGCCGGCACCAGCACGCGCCAGACGATCTGCGATTTGGTCGCGCCGAAACTTTTCGCCACGTCGATGAAATTGCGGTCGACATTGCGCACGCCGGACGCGGTGCTGATGATGATCGGAAAAACGGAGATCAGGAACACGACCGCGACCTTCGAGGCGATTCCGATGCCGAGCCAGAGAATCAGCAACGGCGCGATGGCGACGAGCGGAGTTGAATAGAGCGCGTTGAGATACGGCTCGGTATAATCGCTGATCGTTCGGCTGGCGCCGATCAGGATGCCAAACGCGATCCCGACCACGACGGCCAGCACCATACCGTAGAAGATGGCGGTAAAGCTCGCGGCGAAATCGCGCTCGAGTTCGCCGGTCTGCGCGAGCTCGATGAGCGCCACGATGACGCGCGACACCGGCACGAAGAAGAGCTGGTTGGTCAGGATATAGCGCCCGGTCAATTCCCAGCCGACCAGCACGACCACCAGCGAGATGAGCGGCCGCCATACCTGCGGCTGCCGCAGCTTGCGACCGAGGCGCTGCAGCGCGCCGGGAGGCGCCAGCGGCCGCGACGATGTGGTTATGTCGGCTGGAACGTGCTCCATTCGCCGCGGACTATAGGCAAGCGCATCCCGACGCTCAACAATCCGGCCGCGGGAATATCCGCGAAGGCACTCTCTCGTTCGTGCGCCGGGATCGTGCCGCTTTTCTTGACAGACCCGGGAGCCCGAGCGCAAGAAACCATCACTCCTTTCATTCGGAACAGACCATGATCAGTGAACGTAAGCCGACGGCCTTCGGCGACCTGCGCGGCTGGATGCAGGCGCTCGACGCGGCCGGCGAATTGCAGGCCATCGACGCCGAGGTCGATTGGAATGTCGAGCTCGGCACCATCACGCGGCTGGCGGCCGGCCCCGGCACCGGGCCGGCGCTGGTCTTCAACAACATCCGCGATTACGGCGCGAACAGCCGCTGCCGCCGGGTGTTCGTCGGCGGCCTCGCCAACTACCGGCGCGTCGCGATGATGCTGGGGCTCGCGCCCGACACGCATCCGCGCGAGCTGGTGAAGATCGGCCGCACTGTTCTCGAAGGCAGCATCGCGCCCAGGATCGTCAAGGATGGGCCGGTCAAACAGAACGTCATCAAAGGCGACGACGTCGATCTCAACGAATTTCCGGTGCCGCAATGGAATCGCATCGACGGCGGGCGCTACATCCTCAGCTACGGCGGCGTCGTCACCAAAGATCCCAACACCAATGTCATGAACGTCGGAATCTACCGCGGCATGGTGGCGGGCAAAAACCAGATTCCGATCCTGATGTGGCGCGCGCAGCACATCGGCCATCACGCCACCGCGTGGCAGCAGGCGGGGCACAAGGAGATGCCGATCGCGGTCGCCATCGGGTGGGAGCCGTCGCTTGGTTTCGTCGGCGGCTCGCCGGTGCCCAAGGGCGTGTGCGAGTACGACGTCATGGGCGCGATCCGCGGCGCGCCGGTCGATCTCGTCAAATGCGAGACGGTCGATCTCCATGTGCCGGCGAGCGCCGAGATCGTCATCGAGGGCTATCTCGGTCTCGATCCGGAGAGCTACGTGATGGAGGGCCCATACGCCGAGTTCACCGGCTATGTCGCCGGCGACAAATCGCCAAAGCCGAGCATCCGCGTCACCTGCATCACGCACCGCACCGATCCGATCCTGCGCGGCACCATCGAAGGCTCGATGCCCGGAAGCTTTTCCGAGAACGGCGTGTGCTCGTCGATCATGCGCGCCGCGACGGCCTGGAACGTGCTCGACCGCGCCGGCGTGCCGGGCATCACCGACGTGTGGTGCCCGCCGGTTCAGGCCGGCGTCAACACGCTGGTGCAGATGAAGCAGAGCTATCGCGGCCAGGCCAAGCAGGCGGCGAATGCGCTATGGGGAAGCTCCGCGGCGCACGTGCGCTACAAGCACGTCACCGTTGTCGACGACGACATCGACATCCACGATTATGCCGCCGTCGACTGGGCCATCGCCTACCGCGTCAATGCCGGCGAGAACGACATCGTCATCATGCCGGCGACGTTCGGCGCGGGGCTCGACCCCTCGATGCGGCGCCGCGACCGCAATGTAACGCTGTTCGGCACCGGCAAGTGGAACCGGATGCTGATCGATGCCACCATCAATCTCGATTACGACCCCGATCCCGATCTCGGCGGCGCCCGCTTCCCGCCGACCGTGTGGCCGGGGAAAGATGACATCGCCGCCGCTCAGGCACGCTGGAGCGAACTCGGTCTCGACAAACCGAAGCGCGGGTGACGTCGCGGCAATTCGAAGCAGAAGGAAATTCACGTGAACGAAGAAGTCGTATCCATTCCCTCGGCTGGCTTGCACCTGCATGGCATCGTGCGCGTTCCGGACGGCCTGAAGTCCGGCGAGCGGCGCGCGGCATTCCTGGTCCTGCACGGCTTCGGCGGCAACAGCGAATCGCAGAACACGATGCAGCCGACGCGCGTGCTCGGCGAATACGGCTATGTGACGCTGCGCTTCGACATGCGCGGCTGCGGCAAGAGCGAAGGCGAGTTCGGCCGCATCATCTGCATGGATCAGGTCGAGGACCTTGGCAATGCGCTGAATTTCCTCGCCAAGCATCCGGCCGTCGATCCGGACCGCATCGGCGTCATCGGCTCGAGCTTCGGCGGCGCAGTCGCGGTCTACGGCGGCGGCACCAATCCGCGCATCGCCGCGGTCGTCTCCAACGGCGGCTGGGGCGACGGCGAACGAAAATTCCGCGGCCAGCACGTGGGGCCGGAGAAGTGGGCGAAGTTTACCAACATGCTCAAGGAAGGCCGCGAGCACCGCGCGCGCACCGGCAAATCGCTGATGGTGCCGCGCTACGACATCGTGCCGATCCCGCAGCACGTGCAGGACAATCTGGATAAGCAGAAGGTGGAGATGTTCACGCCGGGCCACGTCGACATGTTCCCGGCCGAGACCGCGCAGAGCATGTACGACTTCCGCGCCGACGATGTGGTCGGCAAGATCGCGCCGCGGCCGCTGCTGCTCATTCACTCCGCCAACGATTCGGTGACACCCACCGAACAGTCGGTCGAAATGTTCAAGCGCGCCGGCCAGCCGACCGAGCTGCACCTGTTCAGCGGCCTCGACCACTTCCTGTTCGCCGAGAACAGCGCGCGTGTGTGGGGCGTGATGCGCAACTGGCTCGACAATTACTTCCCGGCCGCGAAGTGAACGAGACGCGCGTGAGCCCAAAACAAGATCGTGGTGCGCCACGAGGACCTCGATCGCTTCATCCGCGACGTGCTCAAGGCCAAGGGGACAAGCGAGGCAGACGCCGCGCTCGTCGCCGACGGACTGGTGTGGGCCAACCTGCGCGGCACCGACGGCCACGGCGTCTCGCGCCTGCCGCGCTACATCCGCATCATCGAGCGCGGCGAGATCGACACCAGGGCGCGGCCGCGCCTCACGCTCGATCGCGCCGCGGCGTTCGTGCTCGATTGCGGCCATTGCTTCGGCGCGGTGGCGATGATGCAGGCGCTGCCGATCGCGGTCGAGCGCGCCAAGGCGGCCGGCTCCTGCTACGGCCTGCTGCGCGAAACGACGCACACCGGCGCCATCGGCCGCTACGCGCAATGGATGGCGGAGCACGGCTGCGCTGCCATCATCATGGGCGGCGGGCCAGCGCTGATGGCCTATCACGGCACGCGCGCCGCGAGCCTCGCGACCAGCCCGATCGCCATGGCGGTCCCAAGCGGCCGCGGCCCGATCGTGCTCGACATGGCGACCAGCACGATTTCCAACGGCAAGATTTTGCAGGCGCTCGCGACCGGCGGGCAATTGCCGGAGGGCACGGTGCTGACTGCCGAGGGCGAGGCCACGACCGATCCGAACAAGGCGGAGATCGTGCTGCCGCTCGGCGGGCCGAAAGGTTCCGGGACTCGGCCTGATGTTCGAGCTGTTCGCGAGCGTTCTTGCCGCGTCGCCGATCCAGTCGCGTGCGCTTGGGCCCGAGAAGCGAACGCGTCACACCAACAACACCGCGATCATCGCCGTAGATATCGCGACCTTTCGCGCGTTAGCCGATTTCGAGCACGATACCGATACGCTGGCCGACACGCTCAAGGGATTGCCGCGACAAAAGGGATTTGACGAAATCCTGATGCCTGGCGAGCGCGGCGATCGCACCGAAGCCATGCGGCGCAAGAAGCGGCATTCCGATTCCCGCGACGCTGTGGGCGGAGCTGGAGGGTATCGCCAAGAAACTTGCCGTCGCTATGCCATTGCCTTTATCCGCCCCCGCGTAGCGGGGGAGGATAAGAACGTCACGCGTCTGACAGCTTGAGCCCGATGAGGCGGTCGAGCGTGGCGTGATCCGCGAGCAGCTCGGCCGATGGGGCGCGATGCACAATGCGGCCGCGTTCGATCACGATGGCGTCTTGCGTCATTGCAAGCGCTAGTTCGGCCTGCTGCTCGACCAGAACGAAGGCGGTGTGCTGCTGCTCGGCCATACGCCGGATCGCGGCGGCGAGTTCTTCCACCACGATGGGCGCGAGACCTTCCAGCGGCTCGTCGAGCAGGAGCAGCGCCGGATTGGTCATCAGTGCGCGCGCAATTGCGAGCATCTGCTGCTCGCCACCGGAAAGCTGGCGGCCAAGATTGCGCCGGCGCTCGGCGAGACGCGGGAAAAGTTCGTAGACCGCGGCCAGAGTCCAGTGACCGTCGCGCGCCGCAACTGTGAGATTTTCCTCGACCGTCAGCGAGGAAAAAATCTCGCGCTCCTGCGCCACCCAGCCAATACCCGCCCGCGCGCGGCGATGCGGCGGCACGCGCGTGATGTCCTCGCCGCGCCACGCGATCCGGCCGCGGCTGACGCGGGTGTAGCCCATGATGGTGAGAAGCAGCGTCGTCTTGCCGACGCCGTTCCTTCCGAGCACGGCGAGGCGGCCGTGCTCGGGCAAGGCGAACGACACGTCTTCGAGCACGACGGCCGGCCCGTAACCGGCGCGAATGTCGGTGAGCGAAAGCAACGGCTCAGCCATGACGCGCCTTGCCGAGATAGACCTCGCGCACCAGCGGATCGGCGGCGATCTCCTGCGGGCTGCCTTCGACCAGCACGCGGCCGCCGACCATCACGATGACGCGCGAGGCGAAGCGAAACACCAGGTTCATGTCGTGCTCGATGAACAGCACGGTGATGTCGTGCGACAGCCCGGCGATGGCGGCGAACAATTCCGAACTCTCGTCGCGCGGCACGCCGGCCGCCGGCTCATCGAGCAGCAGCACCTTGGGCCGCGTCGCGAGCGCCAGCGCGATCTCCAACAGCCGCTGCTGGCCATAGGGCAGTTCGCGCGTCGGCCGGTAACACACTGCGCCCAGCATCAGCGAGACGAGAATGTCATGCGCCTCGTCGACTTCATGGCGAAATGCGGTCAGCCGTCGCCACCACCTGCGGGCGACGCCGCGTCGCTCGCACACCGCGAGCGTGACCGCCTCGAGCGCGGTGAGATTTGGAAACAGCGTGTTGATCTGATAGGTGCGCACGAGGCCACGCCGCACGCGTTGCTCTGCCGGCAGCGCAGTGATGTCCGCTTCGCCGAGCACGATCTGGCCGCCGTCGGGCCGCAGCATGCCGGTCATGAGGTTGATCAGCGTGGTCTTGCCGGCGCCGTTCGGGCCGATCAGCGCGTAACGCACGCCGACCGGCAGCACGAGGTTGACGTCGCTGGCGACGACGAGCGAACCAAAGTTCTTGTTCAGGCCGCGCGCGGCGAGAGCGTCGGTGCTCACGATGCGCCCCACCAGCGAGCGCGAAGCCGCGCGAGACCGCCAAGGATGCCATTCGGCAGCGCCATCACGACGGCGATGAGCAGAAGACCGATCCAGAAATACCAGAATTGCGGATTGAGCCCGGAAAACTGGTCGCGCGCCACCATGTAGATGACCGCCCCGATGAGGCCGCCATAGAGCCGGCCGGTACCGCCGACGATCAGCATCACAAGCACGTCGGCCGAACGCTGGAAGCCCAGCACTTCGAGCGAGACGGTCTCCGTCGTTTGCGCCAGCAATGCGCCGGCGATGCCCGCGATCACGGCCGCGATGGTGTAGATGGTGCGGATGTGCGAATGGCTCGGCGCGCCAATCGCCGGCATGCGCACGGCGTTCTCGCGAATGCCGCGCAGCGAAAGGCCGAACGGCGAATGGATCAGCCGCCGCGCGACGAGAAACATCAGGAACAGCACGGCGAGCGAATAGCTGTAGGCCGTATAGCCATAAAGATCGAATTTGAACGTGCCGAACAGCGGCCACATGTGCACGCCCTGCAGGCCGTCGTTGCCGCCGGTGAGCCAGCTTGCGGTGTTTGCCAATTCCTGCAGCACCAGGCCGATCCCGAGCGTGATCATGATCAGCGCGAGATGGCGAAAGCGCGAGATGATGAAGCTCGTGAGATAGCCCAGCACGCCCGCCGCGACACCGGCGATCAGCAGCCCAGTCAGCGGCTCGCCCCAGCCCCATTTTGCGAGGAGACCGGCCGTATAGGCGCCCATGCCGAAATACGCCGCGTGCCCAAGCGAAACGATGCCGGCGTAGCCGAGGATAAGATCGAGCGACATCGCGAACAGGCCGGTGATGGCGATCTGGCTCGCCAGTACGAGATAGTCCGGCGTGAGTACAAACGGCAGCAGCGTCGCCAGCCAGAACGCCACCTCGCTCCAGCGCCAGCGGATTTGCGCCTGCAGATATTCGTGCGGTGTGGCGACTGCGTCGCTCGCCATCGCCTAGCGTCTCCCGAACAGGCCGGCGGGCCGCCACATCAGCAGCACGATCATGACGAGATAGATGAGGAAGGCGCCGAGCTGCGGCACGTAATATTTGCCGGCGACATCGCTGATGCCGAGCACCATGGCGGCGGCGAACGATCCGGCAATCGAGCCGAGCCCGCCGACCGAGACGACGATCAGCACGTAGACCAGATAAGTGAACGCGAACGACGGATCGAGCCCGACGATTTCAATCGCGAGCGCGCCGCCAAGGCCGGCCAGCCCGCTACCGAGCGCGAAGGTGATCGCGAACAATCGGTCGACGTCGATGCCCAGCCCGCGCGCCATGCGCTGATTGTCGACAGCGGCGCGCACCTGCGCGCCGAAGCGCGTGGTTTCGAGCGCGATGACGAGCCCAATGGTGATCACCAGCGCGGTGCCGACCAGGAAAAGCCGATAGACACCGATATTGATGCCGGAAACGACGAACGACCCGCGCAGGTAGGACGGCAGCTGCACCGGTTGCTGGATGGTGCCGTAGATATAGGCGGCCGTCGCAATCGATATGAACACGATGCCGATGGTCAGCAGGCACTGGTCGAGATCGCTGGCGCGGTAGAGCGGACGAAAAAATGTGCGTTCCAGCAGCACGCTCGCCACTGCCGCCGCCAGAAACGCAAACGGCAACGTGGCGAAGAACGGCCAATGCAGCTCGTTCATCAGCGTCACGGTGACGTAGCCGCCGAGCATCGCGAAGCTGCAATGCGCCAGGTTGACGAAATTGATCATGCCCAGCGTCACCGACAGGCCGACCGAGAGCAGGAACAGCAGCATCCCGTAGGCCAGACCGTCGAACAGCACGCCGAAGGCAGGGATCATCTTTGGATCAGCTCTCGTCGGCGGTCAGGGACGGATATTCACTCACCCTTGATCCGTCATCCTGAGGTGCGACCCCCGACTTGATCGGCGGCTCGAAGGATGCACGGCCCAGACGCCTGGGCCGTCGCCCTTCGAGGCCCGCGCTACGCGCGGGCACCTCAGGGTGACGGTACTGTGCAGCGGGTTCGGTCAAATCCTACTTCTTCGACATCCGCTCCTTCACGGGGTCCTTGACCTTCTCGACCTTGTCGATCTCGACGTTGCGCAACTGGCCGCCGACCTTCTCGACGCGGCGGATGTAGACCGTCTGGACGATGTCGCGCGTATCCGGATCGATCGAGATCGGTCCGCGCGGGCTTTCCCAGCTCATGCCCTTGGCGGCCGCGATCAGCGCCTCACCATCGGCATTGCCGCCGGTCTTCTTCAGCGCCTCGTAGATCAGGTTCATGCCGTCATAGCCGCCGATGGAGAAGATATCGGGATTGCGCTTGTAGTCATCGTTAAAGGCTTTCACGAACGTCTTGTTCAGCGCAGAGTCGTGATTGTAGTCGTAGTTGGCGACCGTGATGATGCCGATCGAGGCGTCGCCCATGCTCTTGATCGCGCTGTCGTCCGTCAGCACGTCCTGGCCCATGACCTTGGTTTTGCTGGCGTCGACGCCGCGCTCGGCGAGCGCCTTGCCGGCAGCGGCCGGCTGCGCGCCGCCCGGAATCCAGATGTAGATACCGTCCGGATTGGTGTCCTTGGCGCGCTGCACGAAAGCGGAGAAATCCGGATTCGCCACCGGGATTTTCACCGAGCCGACGATCTCGCCGCCGCCCTCTTTGAAGCCAAGCTCGAACGCCTGCACGCCGTCGATGCCCGGGCCGTAATCGGACGCCATCGTGTACATCTTCTTGACGCCGTTCTTGGCGGCCCAGGTGCCGAGCGTCTGGTTCAACTGCGGCGTGGTGACCGAGGTGCGCGCCATGTAGGGCGACTTGGTCGTGATGATCGAGGTCGCGGCATTCATCACCACCATGAATTTTTTCGCCTCCGCCGAAACATCGCCCGCCGCGAGCGCATTGGGTGTCAGCGCAAAGCCGGCCAGGATGTCGACCTTGTCGCGCACGATCAGCTCTTGCGCGAGACGCTTGGCGACGTCAGGCGCGATGCCGCCGGTGTCCTTGCGGATGATCTCGATCTTCTTGCCGGCGACCGTGTCGCCATGCTGCTTCATGTACAGCTTGATGGCGTTGTCCATTTGCGCTGCGGTGTCGGCGAACTGGCCCGAATACGACAGGATGATGCCGATCTTGACGGTTCCCTGCGCATTGGCCGAAGCGGCGACGAACGTCGTCAGCGCCAAGCCTAAGAGAATGCCCAAGCGACGGCGGACAATAGTTTGCATCTGTTCCCTCCCACACGTTCCGGCTGAGCGGACTCGCGAGCGCCTATCGTGGTTCAGGTCGGCCGCGAGCGCAATGCGGTGTGAGCGTCAATTCGTCCGGGTGGTGGGCAGCAGCCCCGGGTTCGCAGATGCTAAGGCGTCGGCTATGCTTGCCTTCAGTTGTGCTCGCCGGGAGGGTCATGTGATGTCACGCCATCGATCGCTGGTCGCCGGATTGATCGCAAGTGTTGCGGCTTTCGCCACGAATGCCGCATTCGCCGCCGACGCGGCCCTGATCGAGGCCGCAAAGAAGGAAGGCGAGGTCGTCTGGTACTCGACGCTGATTGTCGATCAGCTCGTGCGGCCGGTCGCATCGGCGTTCGAAAAGAAATACGGCATCAAGGTGCTCTACGCGCGCGCCAATGCCACCGAGAATGCCGTCAAGGTCATCAACGAGACCCGGGCCGGAAAGGTACAGGTCGATGTTTTCGACGGCAGCACGACCGTCGTGCCGATCAAGCGGGAGGGCTATGCCCTCAAGTGGCTGCCTGATGCCGCGAAAAACTATCCGGCCGAATACAAGGATGCCGGAGGGGTATTGGATCGCGACCAATCTCTACGTCATCACGCCCGGCTACAACACCACGCCTCGTCCCCAAGGGCACCGAACCGCGAACCTATCAGGACCTGCTCGATCCCAAATGGCGCGGCAAGCTGGTGTGGAGCTCCGTACCGGCCGCCTCCGGCGCACCGGGACTTATCGGCGTGGTGCTGGCCGAAATGGGCGAAGACAAGGGCATGGCCTATCTGCGCGAACTGTCGAAACAGAAGATCGCCAACGTGGCGACGGCCGCGCGGCAGGTCCTGGACCAGGTGATCGGCGGCGAATACTCCATCGCGCTGCAAATCTTCAATCACCATACGGTCATCAGTGCGGCGAAGGGCGCGCCGATCGACTGGATCGCGATGGAGCCAGTGACCGGGGCGCTCAATGTTGCCGGCATCCACAAGAACGCGCCGCATCCGAACGCGGCGAAGCTTCTGGTCGATTTTCAGACTTCGCGTGAGGGCCAGGAGATTTTCCGCAAGGTCCACTACCTGCCCGCCGATCCCGCCGTCCCGGCGCTTGAACCCGAGCTCAAGCCCGAGGACGGCCATTTCCGCGCCCGCTTTTTCTCGCCGGAACAGACCGAAGACGACATGCCGAAATGGCTGAAGATCTTCAATGACCTCTTCCGCTGAACCACATTCCGGCTCATGCGCGTTCGAACCCGCGAGGCGCGGACGTCCGCAGGGCTGGTGGCTCTTCACGGCGCGCCAGCCGGCGTGGATCGCGGCGCTGCTGATCGTGTTGCTCGTTGCGCTGGTGTTGCCGCCATTGCTGTTCCTGCTGCAAGGCAGCATCGACCGCCAGCGATTCCCCGAACGCCGGGTGGACCATGGCCAATTTCGCCACGGTGCTGCGCAGCCGGCATTTCTTCACGACGACGATGAATTCGCTGGTCTTCGCCGCCGGCGGCGCGGTGGTGGCTTTGGTGTTCGGCTGGAT
This sequence comes from uncultured Alphaproteobacteria bacterium, assembly GCA_963730645.1. Taxonomy (GTDB): domain Bacteria; phylum Pseudomonadota; class Alphaproteobacteria; order Rhizobiales; family Xanthobacteraceae; genus BOG-931. The sequence goes on from CAVSSN010000008.1 coordinate 59,912, forward strand.
CAGCGCCTGGGTGGTCGAGCGCACCAACGCGCCGCTCAAAGGGCTCGCCTATCTCACCGCCATCATCTCGCTCGGCACGCCGTTCATTCTTTACGTTGGCGCGTGGCTGCTCTTCTTCGGCAAAGCCGGGCCGGTGAATCAGCTGTTCCGCCAACTGACGGGATCGACCGGTGTCCTGATCGACATCTATTCCATGCCCGGCATGGTGTTGGTCGAAGGTTTCTTATGGTCACCGCTCGCCTTCCTGCTGGTGGGCGCGACGCTGCGCAATGCCAACCCGGAGCTTGAAGAAGCTGCGCGCGTCTGCGGCGCCACGGTGTGGGAAACGATCCGCCGCATTACCATGCGGCTGTCGCTGCCATCGATCCTGGCGCTCGCGATGCTGGTTTTCATCCGCGCCGTCGAGGCGTTCGAAGTGCCGGCGCTGGTCGGCATGCCGGGTCGCATCTCGGTGCTCACCACCGACATCTACATCAACATGGTGGCGAAGGCGCCGCCCGACCTCGGCGGCGCCAGCGCGTTGTCGGTGCTGATGCTCATCGTCGTTCTTGTACTGCTCTATCTCTACGGCCGCCTGTCACGCAACGCCGAACGCTTCGTCACCGTCACCGGCAAAGGCTTCCGGCCGCGGCCATTCGATCTCGGCCGGCTGCGTTATGTCGCGGCAGCGATTCTGGTGTTGAATTTCATCCTGCTGCTGGTTGCACCGATCGCGATGCTGATCTGGGTCGCACTGCTGCCGTTCAATCAGCCGGTCAGCGTGGCCGCGTTCAAGCTCATGTCGCTCAGCAACTTTTACACTGTGTTGTCGCCCGACTATCTTGGGCTCGTCACCAACACCCTCATGGTCGCGGTCGCGACCGCGACCATCGCCGTCGCAATCACATTTTTCGCCGGCTGGCTGGCGGTGCGCCGCGCGCCGGGCGGGTGGCTGGTCGAGCGGCTGACGACAATTCCGCTGGTCTTTCCGGGACTCATTCTCGGCATCGCGGTGATGCAGCTGTTTTTGGCGATCCCGATTCCGATCTACGGCACGCTGGCGATCCTGGTCTGGGCCTTCGTCATCAACTACCTGCCCTACGGCATGCGCTATTCGTCTTCGGGCATGCTGCAAATCCATCGCGAGCTCGAAGAGGCGGCCGCAATCTGCGGCGCCTCGCCGCTGACGCGCTTGCGCCGCATCGTGGCGCCGTTGCTCGCGCCCGCCCTGATTGCCGGCTGGCTGTTCATCTTCCTGATGGCGGCGCGGGTGCTTTCGCTCGCGATCCTGCTCGCCGGGCCGCGCTCGCAGACCATGGCGGTCGCGATGTTCGATCTGTGGAGCAACGGTCAGGGCAACGAGCTTGCAGCGCTCGGCCTGCTGTGGTCGATGATGATGGCGGCCATCGCGGTGGTGTTCTACGTCATCGCCCGTCGCTCCGCCGCGGGAGCGCTTGGCCGCGCGTGAGTTCTCTTTGGAGTTCTCTGTGAATCGCTTCGAGCCGCCGCCTTCGTTCAGCACCGCGCAGGCCAAGGTCGAAGCGTTGCTCAATCCGCGCAACGTGGTGATCGTCGGCGCCAGCGATGCGCCGGAAAGCTGGGCGTTGAAAGCCTATCAAAATTTGCGCCGCTACAATTTTCCCGGCCCCGTCTACCCATTCAATCCGCGCCGCGAACGGGTGTGGGACACGCGCTGCTATCGTTCCTTCGATGAGCTGCCGGAGCCGCCGGACCACGTGGTGGTCATGATCCCGGCGCCGTTCGTGCCGGATACATTGCGCGACGCCGCGCGCGCCGGCGCTCGCAGCGCGACCGTGATGTCGTCCGGGTTCGGCGAATCCGAAGACCCGGCCGCGAAGGCGTTGTCGGAAAAACTCAACAGCGTGATCGCCGAGACCGGCCTCGCCGTCTCCGGCCCGAACTGCATGGGTAATATCCACGCCGCGTCGCGGCTCATGACCATGACGGACGATCGGCCGCATCGCGTTGCGCCGGGTCCGATCGCGCTGGTCGGCCAGTCCGGCGGTCTCGTCATGGCGATCAAGCGCACGCTCGAAGAGCGCGGCCTTGGCGTCGCGTCGCTCGTCACATCGGGCAATGAGGCGGGGCTGTCGACCGCCGACTACATCGCGTATTACGCCGGCCTCCCCGACATCAAGGTGATCGTGTCCTATCTGGAGACGGTGAAGGACGCCGATGCGTTCCTCGCCGCGTGCCGCATGGCGCGCGCAGCCGGCAAGCCGGTCGTGGTGGTGAAGCTCGGCACGTCGGCGGAAGGCCGCGCCTCGGCACTGGCGCATACCGGCGCGCTCGCCGGCGCGACGGAAGCATTCGATGCGGTGGCCGGCGCGGCCGGCGTCATCCGCGTGCGCACGCTCGATGATATCGTCGAGGCGGCGGAATATTTCACCCACGCGCCGCTGCCGGGAGGCGCAAACCTCGGCGGCATCACTTTCTCGGGCGCGCTGCGCGGGCTCCTGCTCGATGGCGCTTCCGCCAACGGGCTGAAGTTTCCGCCGCTCGCGCCCGCGACGCGCAAGCGGCTCGAAGCCGTGCTCGGCGTCGGCTCGATCGTCGGCAATCCGCTCGATTCCGGCTTCGCGGCGCTGGGCAGCCAGGAGGTCTACGTCGAGTGCGTGCAGGCGATGCTCGACGATTCCGCCGTCGATATTTTGCTGCTTCAGGAGGAGTTGCCGCGGGGTCCGGGCTCCGAACGCAAGGAGTCCAATCTCCACGCCATCAATGCGCTGGCGGCGCACAACCGCAAACCAATCGTATTCTTCAGCATGATCTCGTACGGCAACAACGACTACAGCCGCGCGCTGCGCGAACAATTACCGCGCATCGCCTTCCTGCAGGAGGTCGACAAGACCATGCGGGCGGTGCGCGCGGTCGCGACCTATGCGGCGCGCAGCGCAGCGCCTGCGACACGCGCCGCCTCGCCGATCGAAGGCCAAGCTTCGCCTCGACAAAATGCTCGGCCGGAAAACACCGGACAACCGCAGAATATTGAGCGAAGTTGAATCCAAGACGCTGCTGCGGACGTACGGCATCCGCTGTCCCAAGGAAGGCGTGGCCCAAAGCGAAAAGGAAGCAGTCGCGCTCGCAGAACGCATCGGCTACCCGGTGGTGGCGAAGGCCGTGAGCGCGACGCTCGCGCACAAGTCCGATATCGGCGGCGTCATGCTCGGATTGAATTCCGCCCGCGCCGTGCGCGCAGCGTACCAGAAGCTCACGACGAGCATCGCCAAACGCGTGGGCGCACTCGATGGCGTGCTCATCGCCGAACAATTGTCCGACGGGATGGAGCTTGTGCTCGGCGCACACCGCGATCCCGACATGGGTGCGGTGATCCTGTTCGGCGCGGGCGGCGTCGATCTCGAACTCACACGTGACGTGGCGCTGGCAGCGCCGCCGCTCGACGAACGCAAGGCCAATGAGTTGATAGAGTGCACGCGTGCCGGGAAAATCATCGCAGGCTATCGCGGCCGCGCGGCGCTCGACCGCAAGGCGCTGGTCAAGGCGCTCATCGGTCTGTCGCAGCTTGTCGTCGATGCCGGCCCACGCATAGAGTCGATCGACATCAATCCGTTCCTGCTGCGCCAGCGCGGCGGCTTCGCGCTGGATGGCCTTGTTGTGCTATCGGGGAAGGCGTGAGGGCCAACCATGCTGCGCGTCGAACGACTGAGCAAGATTTTCATCAACACCACCGACCAGATTTCAGGCGGGACGCGCGATGCGTCATTCACGCTCGACAATGGCACCTTCTTCACGCTGCTCGGCCCATCCGGCTGCGGCAAGACCACGACGCTGCGCTGCATCGCCGGCCTCGAGACGCCCGACGAAGGCCTGATCGAGGTCGACGGCAACTCGCTGTTCGATGGCGCCAAGCGCATCAACGTGCCGCCCGACCGGCGCGCCATCGGCATGGTGTTCCAGTCCTACGCCATCTGGCCGCACATGACGGTCGCCGAGAACGTGGCGTTCCCGCTCACCGTCGCCAAGCACAAGCGCTATTCGCGCGCAGAGATCGAGAGCGGTGTGCAGCGCGCGCTCGCCATCGTCGGGCTCGACGGCTTCCAGCAGCGGCCGTCGACCCGCCTGTCAGGCGGCCAGCAGCAGCGCGTGGCGCTTGCCCGCGCGGTGGTGCAGCAGCCCGGCCTGCTGCTGCTCGACGAGCCGCTGTCGAACCTCGACGCGCAACTGCGCGAGGAAATGCGCGGCGAGCTCAAGCGCCTGCAAGGCCAGATCGGCATCACGACCGTTTACGTCACCCACGACCAGTCGGAGGCGCTGGCGCTGTCCGACCGCATCGCCATCCTCGATCAGGGCCGCATCAAGCAGATCGGCAGCCCGGAGGATGTGTACTTCCGTCCGGCAAACGCCTTCGTGGCGCGCTTTGTCGGCGCCACCAATTTGCTCGAAGGCCGCCTCCTCGGCGCCAGCGGCGGGCAAGGCGAAGTCGAACTCGCGGGCGGCCGCAAAATCAAATGCGTCGTTCCCAATGGCATGGGCGGCGGCACCGTTTCGGTTTCGATCCGGCCGGAGACCATTCGCCTCGCGGCGCCGACGTCGGCTCCGTCGAGTGCGAGCGACAATTGCCTTTCCGGCCGTGTCAGCCAGGTCACGTTTCTCGGCGCCGTGCGCCGCGTCGATGTCGTCAGCGAAGGCATCCACCTGCACGTCACCGTCCCGGCCGACGTGCCGCTGCCGGGTGACGGCGAAGTTACGCTGCTGTTTACGCCGGAGCGCGCGATCGTGCTGCCGCAAACGTGACCGCGGCGGCGCGCCATGATAGCCCTGTCGCGCCCGATCGCATGAGAGTTCCATACACGTAGGGAGAAAAAGACCATGTCCATAACGAAGAAATACGAAGCCATCCTGGTCGAGAACCATGACGGCATCACCTGGGTCACGTTCAACCGGCCCGACAAGCGCAACGCCATGAGCCCGCAGCTCCATCTCGACATGGACGATGTACTCGACGAACTCTCGACCGACGACGACACCGAGGTGCTGGTGATCACCGGCGCCGGCCAGGCGTTCTCGGCCGGACAGGACATCAAGCTCTACTTCCGCGCCAACCAGGGCGATCCGAAGGCGCGCGCCAAGCTGCGCCGCGCATCGAACAACTGGCGCTGGGCCAAACTGTTCGACCTTCCCGAAGCCGACCATCGCGATGGTCAACGGCTATTGCTTCGGCGGCGCGTTCACGCAGGTCTCGGCCTGCGATTTCGCGCTCGCGGCCGATGACGCCATGTTCGGGCTGTCGGAAATCAACTGGGGCATCCTGCCGGGCGGCATCGTGTCGTGGAACGTGGCGCAGCTCTTCAACTATCGCGACGCGCTCTACTACGCCATGACGGGCGACTCGTTCGACGGCAAGCAGGCGAAGCAGATGGGCTTCGTCAATTTTTCCCATCCGAAGGAGAAGCTGCAAGGAAGAGACAATCAAGCTGCGCCAAGAAGCTGATGGAGAAGAGCCCGGCGGCGATGCGCTACACCAAGGAAGCGATCCGCGCCGTGCGCTTCATGAACGAGCCGCAGGCGCAGGACTACCTCAACGCCAAGAGCGACGCGCTGCGCTTCATCGACAAGGAGAAGAGCCGCGAGGAAGGCATGAAGCAGTTCCTCGACGACAAGAGCTATCGCCCAGGCTACGGCCACTTCAAGCGCAACAAGGCGAACGCGTAAGTTTTTTACCTCCCCCTGCAAGGGGGAGGACCGATCCGAGCGCAGCGAGGATCGCGGTGGGGGTCAGTGGCGAGGCGAACGAAGACGAACCCCCACCTGGCTCGCTTCGCTCGCCGTCCTCCCCCTTTCAGGGGGAGGGCAAGGTGTCGCTTACTTCTCCCCATAGGTCGCGCGCGCGATGTCCGGCACGGAGATGCCGTCGTCGATGGCCTTGCAGCGCGCCTCCTCGGCCTTGGATTTCTGCTCGGCGAGGTCGAGCACTTCGAGAATATTGTCGCGCGGGATGAAGCACACCCCGGTGTCGTCGGCGACGACGAGATCGCCGGGCTCGACGCGCACGCCGCCGATCTCGATCGAGCCGTTGATCTCGACCGTCTGGATCCGCCACTTGCCGGTGACCGGCGTGATGTCGCTCGCCCACATCGGATAGCCGACCGCGCGCGCGTGCGCGACGTCGCGCACGCCGCCCATCACCACGGCGCCGACTTCGCCCTGGCGCTTGCCGGTCTGCGCCGAGATGCCGCCCATGTTGGAGATGTCGGCGACGCCGGCGATCACCAGCACGTCGCCCTGCTGCGCCAGGTTGTGGGCCTCGAATTCGGCCATCTTGTTGACGTGCGCCCGCGCCGCCGGCAGCGGATCGACACGTTGGGGGATGTTGCGCACGGTCAGCGCCGGGCCCGCGATGGTCTTGCCCGGGATCGTCGGCTTGAGCACCGAGGCGCCGATGACGCCCGGCGGGATGCCAAGTTCGTCCATGGCGTCGGAAATGACGCCGGTCGGGTCGCCGAGCGCCATGACGCGCGCCACGGAACCCTGCGGCGGACTTGGCGTCGCCATCATTCGGATGCGATCGGCCGTTATGCGGCCGGTCAATCGTTTCTCGCCTGCGGCGCTCACGTGATGCTCCCCCTTCATTGCGGACCAGACGGAACAAAATGCCGCTCCGCTCCCGCGACGACAAAGTATAATATCCGGGTTCGGGAAAACCCAAGCGGTTCAAAATTGTCATGCGTAGAGTGATCCTTGGCGTCCTGGTCGTCGTCGTGTCCTTCGTCGGCGCGACCCTGCTCATGAACGTGCTGTGGCCGCCCTCGCTCGAACAGGGCCGCCCGGCGCTGGTCGCGGTGCCACCGCTGCAGCCACTGTCCCGCACCTCGACGGTGCTCGCGCCAGCCGCCATCGCCATGACGGCCATTCGCGATGCGCTGGAGGCACAGTCGCCCCGCAATCTCGCCGGCAAGCGCCAGAATCCGATTTCGCAACTGCTCTCCAACGCCGACATCAACTGGACGATCGCGCGCGGTCCGCTGACGGTCGCCGGGACGTCCTGATGGGCTGACCGTCTCCACGCCGCTCTCCGGCGCGTTTCAGGCCAAGGGCACGATCGCCGGCGAAGTCGGCGCCATCGGCGGCGCTCTCGGCGGCATCATCGGCGGCAATGTTGGCCAGCAGGTGCAGGGGCTGGTCGGCAAGGCGTTCGACCAGCATGCCGACATACGCGGCACCGTGGTTGCGACATCGACGCCCGACCATCGCGCCAAACTGGCGGCTCGCGCCCAATCTCACCGCGCAGGTCAATATCGCCGACGTTGCGATGCCGATCATCGCCGGCGTCAAGATCAGCGTCGCCAACGAGGTAAAGCCGTTCATGGACGACGCGGTGCGCGAGCAGACCTCGGCATTGGAGGCGCGCATACGCAACGACCCGTTCATCGAAAAGTCGGCGCGCGAACAGTGGAGCAAAATGTGCCGCTCCATTTCGCTCGGCGCGGGCCAGCAGGGTATGCCGAATCTCTGGCTCGAGTTGCGGCCGACGAAGGCAATCGCGGCGCAGCCGAAGATCGACGCCAATGCGGTCACGCTGTTGCTCGGCGTGCAGGCCGAAACGCGCATCGTGCCGAATGAGACCAAGCCGACATGCCCGTTCCCGGCGCAACTGGAAATCGTGCCGCAAGCCAATCAGGGCGAGATCAGCATCGGCGTGCCGATCGACATGCCGTTCACCGAAGTGAGCAAACTTCTGGAGGCGCAGCTCAAGGGGCGCAAATTTCCCGAAGACGGCAGCGGCTCGTACGAGACCACGATCGAGCAAGCCGCCATCGCGGCCTCCGGCGATCGTCTCCTGATCTCGCTGCTTGCGAAGGTGAAGCGGAAAGGCTTCTTCAGTTTCGGCGCCGAAGCGACCGTCCATGTGTATGGCCGGCCGGTGCTCGATCAGCAAGAACCAGATCCTGCGCTTCACCGATGTTGCGCTCGACGTTCAATCCGCAAGCCGCATTCGGACTGTTGGGCGCAGCGGCGCAGGCGGCCGTACCCTATCTGCAGAAGTCGCTCGCCGAGAAGGCCGTCATCGACCTCAAGCCGTTTGCCGCGGACGCCAAGAAACAAATGGCTGCGGCCGTTGGCGACTTCACCAAGCAAGGCCCGGCGGTGCAGGCCAACGTCAAAATCAACGACCTTCGCCTCGTCGGCATCGCCTACGACGCCAAGACGCTGCGCATCATCGCCGACGCCACCGGCACCGTGAACGTGGCGATCACATCGCTGGCGTTGCAGTAGTTCGTCATGCCCCGCGAAGGCGGGGCATCCAGTACCCGCCATCGTGGCAATCGTTCTCGATCGCTCGCGATTACTGGATCATCCGCCTTCGCGGATGATGACAGCAAAGTCGTTTATCACGCCGCCTTCGCCGCACCGATCGGCAGCTTCAGCAGGCCTGCGGCGTTGCGCCAGAACACCGCCTCGTTCTCGCGCTCGGGCAGGTTCAAATCCTCGATCAGCTTGATGGCGCGCGGCTTGAGCGACGTGAGCGGCGGCGCATCGCTGCCGTAGATGGTGTGGTCGGGGCCAACCGAATCCAGCACCAGCCGCACCGCGGCCGGATTGTAGGTCACGGTGTCGAGATAGAGCATGCGCAGATAATGGCTCGGCTTGTGCTTGATCTTCATCGGCGTGTAGGGGCCGAGGAAATAGCATTCATCCTGCAGCTCGTAGGCGTAATCCATGCGCCCGATCACCTCGCAGATGCCGCCGCCGCCGTGCGACGCGACGATCTTGAGCTTCGGGAAATCCTCCAGAATTCCGCGCACGATCAGGCGCGACAGCGACAGGCACAGATCGAACGGCCGCCCGACGCTCGACGCCAGGCGATAGTCCTTCATGCGCTCCTCGCCGAAGCCGATATGCGGCGGGTGGATCATCACCGGCACGTCGAGCGCCTGGATCATTTCCCAGAACGGCCGCGCCTCGTCGTCGTCGGGATAATGGCCCTTGTGGCTCGAATTGATGAAGATGCCCTTGAGCTTGAGCTCGACGATGGCGCGCTCGACCTCCTTGAGATAGGCCGGCCCGCCGCACGGCAGGATGGTGGCGAAGGCGTAGAGCATCGTGGCATGCGTTTCCTGGATCTCGGCCGCGTAGTCGGTCCAGCGCTTGATCGCGGTGAGCTCTTCGTTGTCCGATTTGCCGCGCAGATAATGCGCCGCGTTGGTGATCAGGCTGATGTCGATGCCGTTGCGGTAATGCGCGTCGAGCACATTCTCGAGCACCATCGGACAGCGGCCGGCCCAGGTCGGACCGCTCTTGCCATCCCAGGCGAGCGCGTCGGCGGCCGCCTCTTCGGGCGGATAGACATGGGTGTGCCACTCGATGATCACGCCGAAATCCTCCCGTTGCTCTGCGCGCCAGTCATTTGGCGGCACAATCCGCAGCGCGTCAATGCGGGCTTACGACGTAAGCGGCCTGGTATCCGGCGCCGTGAGCGTGATCGGGTCGCTCTCGGCCACATCAGCGGCGGCAGTCTCGCCGGCGGCGGCGAGCACCGGATAGGCCACCGAGCAGATGTGCGAATGGATGCGCTTGAGGTCGCGCAGCACGTCGAGATGCAGCGATGTCGTTTCCAGTGTCTCCGGCCGGCCTTCACGCAGCCGATCGAGATGGCTCTCCGCCGCCGCCAGCTCGGCGCTGCGCAACTGCGCCTTTTCCGCAATCAGCTTGCGCGCCTCGCCGACATCGCCCGACATGAATACGCCGAACGCGATCCGCAGGCTGTCGAGAATGCGCTTGTGGAACGCCGCGAGCTCGGCCGCACCTTCGCTCGAAAACTGCAGCTTGCGCTTGATCTTCTTGGCGGCAAGCTCGCTCAGGTTCTTGTCGATGATGTCGCCGACGTGCTCGAGGTTGATCGAGAACGAGATGATTTCCGTGGCGCGGCGGCCTTCGCGCTCATCGAGGCTGCCGCGCGTGAGCTTCGTCACATAGAGCTTGATCGCCTCGTCGAGCTTGTCGACGGCGTTGTCCATGCGCGAGACTTCGGCGGCCAGCGCGCGGTCGTTCGTCATCAGCGCCGCCATGACCTGCCGCAGCATGACCTCGATGACGTCGCCCATCCGCAGCGTTTCGCGCGCCGCATCGGCCAGCGCCAGCGAGGGCGTGTCGAGCGCGCTGTCATCGAGGTAGCGCGGCGTTCGACGTATCGGCCTGCCTGCTTGCGCGCTGGGAAAGATTCTGACGAGCAGCCAGGCGAGCGGATCAAGCAGGCCGATGAAGACGATCGCCAGTCGCGACATTGAACGCGATGTGGAACTCGGCCGGCAGCTTGCGCCATGTCGGGCTGAATGCTGCGCAAGAGATCGACAATGCGGGTTCAGAAATGGCGCAACGAGCGCGACGCCGATGAGGCGGTTGATGAGGTTGCCGACCGGCAGCCGATAGCTCGCCGGATCGTCGCGGCGGCCGCCCTCGAACACCGGATTGATCGCACTGCCGAGATTGGCGCCGAGGACGAGCGCCAATGCGGCCGCGGGCGTCACGAACTGCGAATACGCAAGCGACATGATCAGCAGCACGGTGGCGACGCTCGAATGCGCCGCCCAGGTGAGCGCCGGCCGCAATCACGATGCACAGCACGGGATCGCCGGTGATGGCATTGAGCAGCGTGCGCACCGCCGGCGCGTTCTCGGCCGGCGCCAGCGTGTCGAGCAGGATATGCAGCGCGAGCAGCATCAGGCCGAAGCCGATGGCGACTCGGCCAAGGTCCTTTATGCGCGTGCGCGCGCCGCTGCGGAACGCCACGAGGCCGACGACGAACAGCACCGGCGCGACGGCCGCGATGTTGAACGACAGCAACTGCACGATGAGCGTCGTGCCGACATTGGCGCCGAGCATGATGGCGAGCGCCGGGACGAGGCCGACCAGGCCTTCGGCGGCAAACGACGACGTCATGATCCCCGTCGCGGTGCTGCTCTGAAGCAGCGCGGTCAGGCCAAGTCCGGCAGCAAATGCAGAGAAGCGGTTGCGCAGGGCCTTCGACAACAGGTGCCGCAGATCGGGCCCGAACGCGCGCAAGACGCCGCTGTGGACCATGTGCAGGCCCCACAGCAGCAGGGCGACGCCGCCCATCAGATCGAGAAGAACCATCGTACCCATGCTGATCCTATGTGGGAACAAAATGCAGGCGCGCCAATGCGGCCACCGTTAACGCCGGATGACGGCAAATGTTCTTCTGACCTAGTATACGCCGCATAACTTGGGAGGGCTGCATGACACCGCGCCTGGTTCTGGCCGCCTCGATCGTCGCAGCGCTGTGCGTCTGCGACGCGCCAGCACAAGCGCAGACCTATCCCGACCGCACCGTGCGGCTGATCATTCCGTTCCCCGCGGGCGGCGCGACCGATGTCATCGGCCGTCTCGTCACCGATCGGCTGAGCAGCGCTGTGGAAGCAGCCGGTCGTGGTCGAGAACGTCGCCGGCGCTGCCGGCGCGCTCGGCACCGCGCAGGGCGCCAAGGCCGCGCCAGACGGCTACACGCTCACGATGGGCACCGGCACCACCACGACGCTGCTGCCGCACCTGCGCAGCAATCTGCACGTTCGATTCGCATGCGCGATTTCGAGGCGGTGTCGCTGCTTTGTACCTTCCCCAACATCCTGGTGGTGCGGCCCGAAATTCCGGCCAAGGATGTCAAGGAACTGATCGCGCTCGCGCGCGCCAATCCGGGCAAGTACAGCTACGCCAGCTCCGGCTACGGCGGCTCGCCGCATCTCGCCGCCGAATGGTTCAAGCTGATGACCAAGACCGACATCCTGCACGTGCCGTTCACCGGCAGCGCGCCGGCGTTGCCGGCGCTGCTCGGCGGCCACGTCGACATGATGTTCGACACCATGCCGTCGATCTGGCCGCAGGTGCAGAGCGGCAAGCTGCGCGCGCTCGGCGTCACCACTGCGGAACGCATCCCGTTCGTGCCGGATGTGCCCTCGATCGCCGAGACGCTGCCCGGCTACGACGTGAGTTCATGGCTCGGCATCCTGCTGCCGACCGGAACGCCGGCGGAAATCAAATCGAAAATATCAGCCGACCTGCAGCAGATCGTGCACGATAAGGTCATACAGCAGAAATTCCAGGACCTCGGCGCCATCGCCAAAGGCACAACGGCGGCCGAGTTCGCGGCGTTCATGCGCAAGGATTACGACAAATGGGGCGGCGTGATCCGCGAGACGGGGATCAAGCTGAATAATTGAATCTTGTAGCCCGGATGGAGCAGCAGCGTAGCACGTCCGGGGCGGCGAATCCCGGCAGCGGTTACGGCTGCCCGCTCCACCCGGGCTACGAAGCGAGCCGTTAGTTCTTCACGAACTTCTTCACATCCTGATTGGCGGTGAAGCCGCCGAACACATTGCCATCCTTGTCGACGGCGACGCCTTCCGGCATCTCGATCTTCGCCCCGCCGTCATTGATGAACGCGGTCACCTTGCCGTCCTTGACGCTGCCGATGCGGATGCCCTGCCGGAACGCCTTGTTGAATTTCTCGCCCGACTGCGAATCGGCCGAATAGAGGATGTCGTTGCGGATATAAATGCCGCTCGGCCGGCCGAACTGCCGCCAGTCGGCGAGGAACTTGCCGTCCTGATCGAAAATCTGGATGCGATCGTTGGAGCGGTCGGCGACAAACAGGCGCCCGGCCGAATCCATGGCGAGCCCGTGCGGCACGTCGAATTCGCCCGGCCCCTTGCCGACCTTGCCCCACGTCTTGATGAACTTGCCGTCCTTCGAGAACTTCACGATGCGCGCATTCGTCTTGCTCGCCATGCCCATCGGCAACGAAAATATCGCCATTGGGCGCAACCACGACGTCGGACGGCGAATTGAAGGTGTCGTTGCCGTCACCCGCGACGCCGGGCTTGCCGAGCGTCATCAGCACCTTGCCGTCGGCGCTGAACTTGATGACGGTGTGGCCCTTGCCGTTGCCGCCACGGCCGTCGGTCACCCAGACATTGCCGTCGTGGTCGACGAAAAAGCCGTGCGGCCAGTTGACCAGTGCCGCCGCCGAAGCTCTTGATGAATTTTCCCGAGGCGTCGAATTTCTGGATCGGATCGAGCTTCGAGCCCTCGCAGGTCTTGGCGCCGCAGCGGTCGTAGACCCACAGGCTCGTGCCGTCGGGATCGATATCGACGCCGATCGCCATGCCCCACATGCGGCCTTCGGGAAGCTGCGCCCATTTCTCCACCACGTGGTACGGATTGGGCGCGCCATTGGGGTCTTCGGCCTTGGCCCGCCCGCCCGACACCGCGATAACCGCGACAACTGCAAAGCCAAGCAGCAAGCTCACACGTGCACGCATGTCATATCCTCCCTCGATACATTGTCGATTTGCGCTGTTCTCGGACAGCTTGAATGACGCAAGCCTGCGCCCATTCAATTGGGCCGCAAGCACTCTCAGTTCCTGACGTAGCGCATCAATCGTTTCGGCCCGACCTCGGCGCCGTAGATGTTGCCCGCCGCGTCCGCGGCGACGCCCTCGGCGGCGCTGGTGCTTTTGATCGTTCTCCACCGGATCGGGAATGAACGCCGTCACCACGCCGTCGCTGACCTTGCCGATGCGGATGCCGCGCTTCCAGCCATCATGATTTTTGGAAACCGATTCCGATTCGGAATCGGCGACGTAGATGACGTCGTGCTTGTCGATGAAGACGCCGCTCGGCCGGCTGAACTGGGACCACTGGTCGAGGAATTTGCCGTCCTGATCGAAAATCTCGATGCGGTTGTTCTGGCGGTCGCCGACGAACAGCCGGCCTTGCGAATCCATTGCGAGCGCATGCGGGATGTCGAAATCGCCCGGCCCCGATCCCTTCTTGCCCCAGGTCTTGATGAATTTTCCGTCCGGCGAGAACTTCACGATGCGCGCGTTGGTGTTGCCGCCGTGGCCGTCGGCGACGAAGATATCGCCGTTCGGCGCCACATAGACGGCGGACGGCGCATTGAATTCGTCCGGTCCGCTGCCGGCGACGCCGGCCTTGCCCAGCCGCATCAGCACCTTGCCGTCCGGGCTGAACTTGATGACCTGGTGGCCCTTGCCGTTGCCGCCGATGCCGTCGGTCGCCCAGACATTGCCGGCGCGGTCGACGTGGATGCCGTGCGGCAGGATGAACATGCCGGCGCCGAAACTTTTCACCAGCTTGCCGGAGGCGTCGAACTTCAGAATCGGATCGAGGTTCGAACCGTCGCAGGCGAACGGCTCGCCCGGTTTGAACTGCGATGGCGGCGCGTAAGCCCCGCAACGCTCGGCGATCCAGACGCTTGTCCCGTCCGGGTCGATATCGACGCCGGCTGTCGAGCCCCAGGTCCGTCCATCGGGGAGTTTTGCCCAGTTGTCGATCGAACGATACGGATTTGGCGCCGAGTTGGTCGGCGCCACGGTCTGGGCGAATGAAAGGCTCCAAACTCCGAGCACCGTGACGATACCGATGCCCAGCATGACGCACACACGACCTCGATGTGACATGGTGACGTTCCTCCCGCATGATGGGCGCTTGCACATGCGCCTTCGTTTCGAGCCAAGGTTAGCCAACAGGGAGATTGCCGCCAATGCAGGATTTGCTGCCGCGCGCCGAGAAGGCGGGCCTTCTGCTCAAGAGCCGCCGCGAGACCATCGTGGTGGCCGAATCCTCGACCGGCGGCCTGATCTCGGCGGCTTTGCTCGCCGTGCCAGGCGCGTCCGCGTATTTCCTCGGCGGCGCGGTCGTCTACACGCAGGTGGCGCGGCGGGCGCTGCTTGACCTGCCCGACATATCGACGCTCGGCATGCGCGCCTCGACCGAGGCCTATGCGCTGCTCAAGGCGCGCACGGCGCGACAGCGTTTCGGCGCCACCTGGGCGCTCGCCGAGACCGGCGCCGCCGGGCCGACCGGCAACCGCTACGGCGATGCGGCGGGCCATAGTTGCATTGCCATCGTGGGCGCGAGCGAACGCGCCATCACGCTGGAGACCGGCAGCGCCGATCGCGCCGCCAACATGCGCGCCTTCTCGGCGGCGGCGCTCGATCTGCTGGCGGAAATCCTGGGCTGAATGCCGTCGGACGCTGCTCCAAATCGTCGCACAACCCTGAACCCGATCAGCCCGTCATGCGTTATCCCCCTGATCCACGGGGGCGCGTATGGAGGTATTTCAAATGTCGATGCCAAGATTTGCTGCCGGCATCGGGGCCGCCGCGTTGGTTGCCGCGATGTCGCTTCCTGTCACGGCGCTGGCAGCGCCGGCTCATCACCCGATGGCGGCCAAGAGCGCGAGCACGGATATTAGCTCTGCCCGCCGTGGCTACGCCCACGCCTATCGGGGCGGATACCGTCACTACGGCTATCGCGGCGGTTATCGTCACTATGGCTACCGCGGTTATCCGGCCTACGGTTACGGCGGCGGCTACGGCCCCTACTATGGCGGTCCGCATGCCTACGTCTCGCTTCCGTTTGTCGGATTCAGCATCTGGTAATCAGCCAATAGCGTGAGAGTCACCACCGCGGCGGGGTAACACCTCGCCGCGGTGGTGTTTGATGTGACACCATCGATGATTGGCACCATCGACCGATCTGCGCTTGAATGCCCCTGACCGCGCTACGCGGGTTGGGGAACCATGAGCAAAATTCGTCAACGTGCTTGCGGCGGTGCTCACATGCGCCGTCATTGCGGTGTCGGCGGACCTGTTCCGCCGCTTCGGCGTCTCGCTCTACACCGAGCAATATCTCGCCGGCCTGACCGCGCTCGCCATGCCGACGCTGTTCCTTGCCGTCCCGGCGCACGGCGGACGCAAGCGCACCGCGCCGGTGCCGTGGTACGACATCGCTCGCCGCGATCGTGTCGTTCCTTGGCATGATGTATGTCGCGGTGCGATTCCCGACGCTGTCCGAACTGGTCGCCGTCCACCCCTGGAACGGCCTGGTGGTGGCGGCGGTCATGAGCCTTCTGATTCTCGAAGGCCTGCGCCGCACGGTCGGCTCGGCGCTGCTCTACACCACGGTCGGATTTTTCGTGCTCGCGCTGTTCGCCGGGCAACTGCCGGGCGAGTTCGCCGCGAAGTCGATCCCGCTCGACCGGCTGACCTACTACGTCATCTGGGACTTCGACCGCGACGCTCGGCGCGCCGCTTGAAGATCGTAACAACCGTCGTCGCCATCTTCGTGTTCTTCGGCCAGCTCCTGTTCCGCTCCGGCGGCGCGACGTTCTTCACCGACATTTCCATGGCGCTGATGGGCCGTTACCGCGGCGGCCCGGCCAAGATCGCCATCCTCGGCTCGTCGCTGTTCGGGTCGATTTCCGGCAACGTCGTCTCCAACGTGCTCACGGTGGGTGTTGTCACCATCCCTCTCATGATTCGCGTAGGCTTCAGGCCGCACCTCGCCGCCGCCATCGAGGCCAATGCCTCGACCGGCGGCCAGATGATGCCGCCGGTGATGGGCGTCGCCGCCTTCGTGATGGCGGAATTTCTGCAGGTGCCGTTCTACGAAGTCGCGCTCGCGGCAATCATCCCGGCGGTGCTGTTCTACGTCGCGCTGTTCGTGCAGGTCGATCTCGAAGCCGCGCGCAGCAACATCCGCCCGATGGAGCCCGATCAGATTCCGAATCTGTGGCGCGTGCTCAAGGACGGCTGGTACTTCCCGATCCCATTCGCGGTGCTGGTCTACGCGCTGTTCTGGCTCGGCTACGAGCCGGAGGAGGCGGGACTGCTTGCGGTCGTGGTCGCGCTGGCGCTCGCCGTGATCTTCCCGTTCAAGGGCCATCGCATCACGCTGCGCGACCTCTACGAGATGCTGCGCGAGACCGGCCTCTCGGTGCTCGACCTGTTCATGCTCGGCGCGGCGTCCGGCATCATGATCGGCGCGCTGAATTATTCCGGCACCGGCTTCACCATGAGCTTCATGCTGGTGCATCTCGCCGGCGGCAGCCTGTTCGCTCTGCTGGTTCTCTCCGCCATCGCCAATATCGTGCTCGGGCTCGGACTGCCGACCATCGCCTGCTACATCGTGCTGGCGACGCTGGTGGCGCCGACGCTGATCCAGATGGGCATCAACCCGATGGCGGCGCACATGTTCATCCTCTACTACGGCTGCCTGTCGATGATCTCGCCGCCGGTCGCGATCGCGGCCTTCGTCGCCGCCAATCTCGCCGGCGCCGACCACAACCGCACCGGCTGGCTGGCGATGGCGTTCGGCTGGACACTGTTCGTGGTGCCGTTCCTGTTCGTCTATTCGCCGACGCTGCTGCTCGAAGGCCCGCCGCTGCAGATCGCGATCGATTTCCTCGCCGCCATCGTCGGCGTGTGGCTGGTGGCGGCCGCCATGATGGGCTACGCGCGGCATCCGCTGAACATCTTCGAGCGGCTGTACTACGCCGTCACCGGCATCCTCATTTTCCTGCCCGCCAATACGCTCGGCACCTGGCGCTGGCTCAACATCGCGGGCGTCGGGCTCGCCGTGATGCTGGTCGTGTGGGAGCGCTTCCTCCGCAGCGGCGCTGCGGACCGCGCGCGCGAGGAAGCCGCACGCGCCGCGGAACCGGCGCCCCGTCGCGGCCGCGGGCAGCCACGACGAAATGCTCGAACGCATGGGCATCCACGGCACCATCGAGGGGGCGTAGGATCGCAATCGGACTCCATTAAACTGTCATGCTCCGCGAAGGCGGAGCATCCAGTAATCACCGCGCGGAATTGTATCCGCACCGCATCGCCGCGCCCTGTCCTCCGTGATTACTGGATCATCCGCCTTCGCGGATGATGACAATGGAAATGGGTTACATCGCGCCGCGCACGCGATCGATCAGGGCTTCGCAATTCTCGGGCAGTGTGTCCGCGCGCCACGCGACGTGGCCGTCGGGGCGAACCAGAACGAGACGGCGCTCGTAGAGTTCGGCAGCTTCCGGCTCTTCGACATCCACGATCGTCAGCGGCACGCCGCGCTGCTCTGCCGCGGCGCTGAGTGGCGCGCCATCGGCATCGCCGAACCGCAGCAGCACAAAGCCGCGGCCAAAAAGGTCGAGGATCGAGCGGCCGTCACGCAGCCACACATGCGGCGCACGCGCACCCGGCCGTGCGCTCGGCACGTAGGTCGCAGGATCGTCGGCCGGCGGCGGCGAGCCGTCGGGGACGCAGATCGGCGAGTCATCGTAGCGGTAGCCGATCTGCAATCCGATAGTGCGAAACTCGCGGCCGATCTCGCGCATCAGCTTCTCGGCGAGTTCGCCACGCAGCGCGCGCGCCTTCTTCGGTGTCGTCATCGATCGCTGCATTGGCCTCACGGACATCCGCCATGCTCATGTAGAAGCCCGTCGCCATTCGTACGTTGCGCACGCCGACTGGACGCCGCTCGCGATCGTAGCTCTCGATCAGTCCCTCGCCGCCCCAGCCTTGCAGCAGCGCCGCGAGCTTCCAGCCGATATCGACCGCGTCGGCAACGCCCGAATTCATGCCGAGCGCGCCGGTCGGCGAAAGCTGATGCACCGCGTCGCCCGCCAGCAGCACGCGGCCGCTGCCGAAGCGCTCGGCCACCATGCTGCGCCGCTTCCACACGTTCATGCCAACCCATTCGACGTCGAGCGAATAGCCGAGCGCGCGCCGCAGATATTTTTCCCGATCGATGCTGTCCGCACTGGCGTCCTCGCCGACGGAATCAACCATCAGCCGCCACAGGTTGTTGCGCGGATCGATGCAGCGCACGTTGCACCACAGCCCGTGACGATCGATGGGAAAGAAGAAGGTCGCGGGCTTCCTGCCGCACCGCTCCAGCAGGTTCGGCGTGCGGAAGAACATGCTCGCCGAATTGCTGACCGTGCCGGCGCCGACCATCTCAATCCCGAGAATGCGCCGCACCAGGCTGTTGCCGCCATCGCAACCGACCAGGTAATCCGTCGCGATCTCTTCGCGCTCACCGGTCGCGGCATCGACCACCTCGGCGGTCACACCTGCCCTGCTCTGCGTGAACGATTCGAGACGGCGCCCATAGCGCAGGCGAACCGTCGGGAATGTTCGCGCAAGCCTTTGCAAAATCGGATCGAACCAGATCTGCGAGCAGGCCTGCAGCCGGTGCGGACTGTGCGGCTCCGGCGTCTGGCTGCCGCGCGGCGGCCGCGGCACGCGGGCGAGTTCGTATCCCGACAGCGTCGTGACGAACGCCACGTCGAGCGGATAGTCGGCCGGAAACGGACAATCGAGCACCGCGTCGGCGATGCCCCAGCGCCGGCAGAACTCCATGGTGCGGGTGTTGACCTCGTTCATTTTCGGCGTGGCGATGCTGCCGTCGCCCTGCTCGACGAGTTCGCAGGCGACGCCGCGCCAGCCGAGCTCGACCGCGAGCGCGAGCCCGACCGGCCCCCCGCCGGCGATAAGGACGGGAATTCGCCGCATCGCCACAGTCAGGATTTCGGCGCGAGCCCGACCTCCTGGTAGTACTTCAGCGCGCCGGGATGGAACGGAACGTCCTTCACGACCTTCGCCATGGCGTCGGGCTTGAACAGGTTGAACGGCGGGAACGTCGCCGCCAATGCGGCCTTGTTGTCGTGGATCGCCTTCGTCACCTGATAGACGACATCATCGGACACGCTGGCATTGGTCGACAGCACCATGTCGAACGCGATGACCTTGGTCGGCTGGGTGATGCCGTCGTACTGCGGCGAGGGCTTGACCTCCATCACATAGGAGCCCGGCAACACCTCCTCCATCCGCGCCAGCGCCGCGGGCGAATCGTCGATCGGCAACACGCGCAGGCCGCCGACGGTCGCGGCCGCCTGCTTCACCGCCGCGGAACCGAGCGCGAAGAACAGCACGTCGGTCTTGCCGGACGAGAAATCCTCCGCCGAGCGGCTCACGTTCGGGGTCAGAACCTGCTTCACGTCCTTGTAGCTCAGCCCGGCAGAGGCGAGATGCGCGGCGATGATGCGGCCGATGGTCTTCTGCGCGTTGAAGCCGGCGGAGACGCGCTTTCCCTTCAGGTCCGCGATGGTCTTGATGTCGGAATCCGCGCGCACATGCAGCGCGACCTGATAGGGCAGCAGCGCGGCGACGTGGCGGAGGTTCTTGCGCGGCGGCTGGCCTTCGTATTCGCCCTTGCCCTCGGCGTAGAACGTCGTGTCGAACGAATTGCCCATGCCGAATTCGGCGGTGCCGGCATCGACCGGGATCATGCCCTGCTGCGCCTGCGCCTGCAGGATGGCGTGAACCTTGGTGGTCTCGCTGATGACCTTGGCAAGCGCCGCGCCCGCCGAATTGGTGAAGGAGCCGGACGGCGTCGAGACGATGCTCACGCTCTGCGCCTGCGCGACCGCGAGCGAGCCGACAAGCACACCGGAACAGACCAAGAGTCTCATTCGACGCATCGGCGGCGCTCCTCCTGCTGAGCATGTTTTCGGCGATGGTTTGTCACGCCGTTCTGGATCATGATACAGACCGCCCAAACGGCGATACAAGCGGCGATACACGCCGCGGCGCAAGACAATTGGACGCGGATTGCCACGCTTAAGCGCGATCACGCGTGTCGACAGGGGAACGAAATGCCGGCCGTCACCGATCCCGAAAGCGGGCTGAAATTCTACGAGCTCAGTCACCGCTGGGGCATGTATACGCCGATCTTTCCGGGCTACGAGGAGATCAAGCTCGAACGCATCACGCACCACGCCAAGCAGGGCGTGATGACGCACAAGATCACCACGATCTTCCACACCTCGACGCACGTGAATGCGCCGATCCATCTCTTGCCGGGCAAGGACGCCGTCGGCGATCTCGCGCTCGACCGCTTCTTCGGCACCGGCGTCGTCGTTTCGATCAAGAAGAAGAAATGGGAGCTGATCGAGCCGGCCGATCTCGAAACGCGCCAACGCCGAAGATCGAGGCCGACGACATCGTGCTGATCAATACCGGCTGGCATCGCAAATATGCCGACAGCAAGGAATATTTCGGCTACGCGCCCGGCCTGAGCAAGCGCGCCGCCGAGTGGCTGGTGAAGAAGAAGGTGAAGCTCGTCGGCGTCGACACCGCGTGCGTCGATCATCCGCTCGCAACATCGCTCGGGCCGCACCGCAACGGGCCGCAGATCAAATATCTGCTGCCGGAATACAAGCAGGCGACCAGGCGCGAGGCGATCGAGGATTTCCCGGAATGGAATCCGGCGCACAAGACGCTGCTCGCGGCCGGCATCCCGACCATCGAGAATGTCGGCGGCGATCTCGATGACGTCACCGGCAAGCGCTGCACGTTCCAGGGCTTTCCGTGGAAATGGCACGAAGGCGACGCCTGCGTGATCCGGCTGGTCGCGATCCTCGATCCGTCGGGCGACTATCGCCTCGAACGCGGCGCGGCGAAAAAATCATCGCCCGCGAAGTCGTCCAAGGGATCGAACAGCACCAAGGGCCTCGAGCTGATCAACCTCAGCACCGACTGGGGCCACGGCATGCCGCAATGGCCCTCGCGCGCCAATCTCAATGTGCGCGTGCTCGAATTCCACGCCCGGGATGGCCTCTCGGTGCAGCAGTTCGAAGGCATCATGCATCGCGGCACCCACATGGACGCGCCGATCCACGTGCAGGAGAACCAGCCGACGCTGACCGGCTATCCGCTGTGGCGCTTCTTCGGCACCGGCGTCGCGGTGTCGATCCCGAAGGGCAAGTGGGGCGTGATCACGCCGAAGGATCTGGAGAAGGCCGAGCCGAAGATCCAGAAGAACGACATCGTGATGATCAACACCGGCAGCCATCGCAACTACGGCGACAATCCGGATTATTTCGCCTATTCGCCCGGCCTCTACAAGGAAGCCGCGGAATGGATCGTCGAGCGCGGCGTGAAACTCGTCGGCATCGACGTGCAGGCGCTCGACCATCCGCTCGGCACGTTCCTCGGCCCGCACGGGCCCGGCCCGGCGCAGCCGCATCTCGACGACGAGTACAAGGCGCAGACCGGCCGCCACATCATCGACGACTTTCCGTATTGGGAGCCGGCGCACAAGATCATGATGACGAACGGCATCCCCGGCATCGAGAACATCGGCGGCGACATCGACCGCATCACCGGCAAGCGCTGCACCTTCTTCGCGTTCCCGTGGCGCTGGCCCGAAGGCGAAGGCTGCGCGCTGCGCGTCGTCGCGGTGCTCGATCCGAAGCAGGCATTTCGATTTGAGACGGGGAAATAGAACTGTCATGCCCGCGAAGGCGGGCATCCAGTAAACGCAGGCGGCGCGGTCAAAAACACGGCAGTGCCACATCCGACACTTCGGCGTTTACTGGATCATCCGCTTTCGCGGATGATGACAATGGAGAATGAGACGAGGACCAATAAATGATCTCCGAACCATTGCGCCATCCGCTGTCGCTGTTCGACGTCAAGGACAAGGTCGCGATCATCACCGGCGCGTCGGGCACGTTCGGCCGCGCGACGGCGCTGACGCTGACCTCGCTCGGCGGCAAGGTGTTGCTCGCCTCCGGCACGCAATCGGAGCTGGATGAAGTCGCCAACGAAGTGCGCGAGCTCGGCGGCGATCCCGCCGTGATGGTGAAGCGGCCGGACAGTCTCGCCGACGCACAGGCGATGCTCGACACGGCGCTCAAAAAATTCGGCCGCGTCGATCAGCTCGTCGTCGCTTCGGGCTTCAACAAGCCGGGCTTCATCCACGAGCTTGAATACGAGGACTGGCAGGCCGTGATGGACGCCAATGTGCGCGGCATCTGGTTCATGGCCAAGGCCGTCGGCACCTATTGGATCGAGAAGAAAGTGCGCGGCAAGGTGCTGACGATGTCATCGGTGCGCGGACGCCACGGCAATGTCTCGGGCTACACCGGCTATTGCACCTCGAAAGGCGCGACGGATTCGCTCACGCGCGTGCTGGCGACCGAATGGGCCAGGCACGGCATCACCGTGAACGCCATCGCACCCACGGTTTTCCGCTCGAAGCTCACGGCATGGATGTACGGCGACAACGAACTCGGCCAGGCGACGCGCGCGCGCTCGCTGGCGCGCATTCCGCTCGGCCGTCTGGGCGAAGTGGAGGACTTGATGGGGATGGCGATCTATCTGCTCTCGCCCGCGTCGGATTTCTGCACCGGGCAGATCATGTATGTCGACGGCGGCTACACGGCGGGATAAATGAACAGCCAAAAAATCGGCGTGGTCGGCGGCGGCCTGATGGGCCACGGCATTGCGTATCTGCTCGCCGCGGCGGGGCACAGCGTCGGCGTGTTCGAGCCGGCGGCGGACCTTCGCGCCTCGATGCAGCAGCGGCTGCAATCGATTGTCGACCTGCTCGGCGGCGATCCGGCGCTGCTGCGCCGCATCTCGACGCACGATCAGCTTGCGCCGGCGATGAAGGATGCGAATTTCGTCTTCGAGGCCGCGCCGGAGAAACTTCCGCTCAAGCAGCAGATATTTGCCGAGCTGGAAAGCCTGACCGCGCCGGACACCATTCTCGCCAGCAACAGTTCGGCGATTCCCTCGACCGAGATCGGACGCCATCTCAAGCATCGCGAGCGCGTCATCGGCACGCATTTCTGGAATCCGCCGCATCTCGTGCCGCTGGTCGAGGTCATCCAGAACGAAAAGACAAGCGACGCCGTCGTGCAAAAGACCATCGATCTGCTGCGCGACGCCGGCAAGGTCGCGGTGCATGTGCGCCGCGATATCCCGGGCTTCGTCGGCAACCGGCTGCAGCACGCGATGAAGCGCGAGGCGATCGCGCTGGTCGCCGCCGGCGTGTGCGACGCCGAGACGCTCGACACCGTCGTCAAGGAAGGTTTCGGCGCACGCATGGCGGTGCTCGGGCCGATGGAGCAATCCGATCTCGTCGGCCTCAACCTCACGCTCGACATCGCCGAAGTGCTGGTCGCCGACCTCGACCGCACTGCGGGGCCGCATCCGTTCCTGGTCGAGAAGGTGAAGGCCGGAAAGCTCGGCATGAAGACCGGCGAAGGCATGCGCACATGGACGCCGGCGCAGGCCGAGGAAGTGCGCGACCGGCTGCGGAGATTCCTCGCCGAGCAGGCGAAGGCGAAGAAGAGGAAATAACCTCTCCCCGCGCGCGGGGAGAGGTCGTCGCGCGAAGCGCGGCGGGTGAGGGGGCGTTGCCGCGATTCTGAGCCCAGCGGAGACGCCCCCTCACCCCAACCCTCTCCCCGCACGCGGGGAGAGGGAGGAGCACTGCATCGCCCGCCACACGCGCTCGGGCGTCGCGGGCATCGGCACGTCGCGGACGCCGAAATCGCGCAGTGCGTCGACCACCGCGTTGATGACCGCGGGCGGCGCGCCGGTGGTGCCGCCCTCGCCGCCGCCCTTGACGCCGAGCGGATTGTTGGGCGCCAGCACCTCGTTGTTCTCGCACAGGAACGACGGAAACATATCGGCGCGCGGCATGGCGTAGTCCATGAACGAGCCGGACAGCAGTTGCCCGGTATCGCGATCGTAGACGCCTTCTTCCAGCAAGGCCTGGCCCACGCCCTGCACGGTCGAGCCGTGCATCTGGCCGTCGACGATCATCGGATTGATCACGCGCCCGACATCGTCGACGCCGACGTAGCGCTCGATCGTCACCGCGCCGGTGTCCGCATCGATCTCGACCTCGCAGGCATGGCAGCCGTTCGGGAACGTCGGCAGCATCGCTGTCGTTTCCGACGACGCTTCGAGCGTCAGCTGCGGCTCCTTCAATTCGGCCGGAAGCGCCGCCGACCTCGAACAGGCCGATCGCGCGCTCGGTGCCGGCGACGCGGAACTTGCCATCCGCGAATTCGATGGCGCCCGCGTCCGCCTGCAGCGCGCGGGCCGCGAGTTTTTTGCCCTTGTCGACGATCTCCGCCGCCGCGCGGCCGAGCAGCAATCCGGCAAGCCGCATCGAGCGGCAGGAATGCGAGCCTGAACCCATCGTCACCACGTCGCTGTCGCCGTGGATGAGCGTGATGCTTTCGAACGGCACGCCGAGCCAGTCGGTGATGAGCTGCGCGAACGCGGTCTCATGCCCCTGCCCGCTCGCCTGCGTGCCCATCGTGATGTCGACGCGGCCCTCGGGATGCACCTTGATGACGCCGCGCTCCGGCGGAATACCGGTTGCGGTCTCGATATAGTTGCCAAAGCCGAGCCCGCGATATTTGCCGCGCTTCTTTGCCGCCTTGCGGCGCGCCGCGAAGCCTTTGGCGTCGATCGCCCCCAGCGCGCGCATCATGTTGGCGTCGAACTCGCCGCTGTCATAGCGTGTCGTCATTGAGTTGACGTAGGGCAACATCGCCGGCTGGATGAAATTCTTCCGACGCAGCGCAATGCGATCGATTCCCATCTCGACGGCCGCGGTGTCGATCAGCCGCTCGATGACGAAGATGGCTTCCGGCCGTCCGGCGCCGCGATAGGTCGAGGTCGGCGCGGTGTTGGTGAACACCGCCGCGAGCCGCGCATACACCGCAGGAATGTCGTAGACGCCGTTGGTCACCGCGGCGCCGCGCGCCAGCGGCACGAGATGGAGCGTCTGCGAGCCGAGGTTCTGGATGTTGTGCGTGCGTATGGCGAGAAATTTTCCGTCCTTGTCGAGCGCAAGCTCCGTCGTGCTGACAAGATCGCGGCCGTACGGATCGAAGAAGAACGCCTCGCTGCGCTCGCCGCGCCATTTCACCGGCCGCCCGACCTTGCGCGCCGCCCAGCACACCAGCACGTATTCGCGATAGATCAGGTTCTTGGTGCCGAAGCCGCCGCCGACGTCGCGGCAGATCACCCGCACCTTGTCGTCGCCGACGCCGAAGCAGCCGCACAGCGCGCGCTTCTGGATCAAAATGCCCTGGCTGCCGGCGCGCAGCGTATAGCCGCCCGTCACATCGTCGTAGAGGCCGATCGCGGCGGCCGGTTCGAGCGGCAAGCCGGTGACGCGATTGTTCTTGATCTCCATGCGCGTGACATGCGCGGCGCGCGCGAACGCCGCGTCGACTGCCGCCTTGTCGCCGCGCCCGCCATCGGCGCAAACGTTGCCCGGCGCCTCGTCCCAGATCGTCGGCGCGCCTGACGCCAGCGCGCCCGCGGCATCGATGACTGCCGGCAACGGCTCATAGTCGACCGCGACCAGCTCGGCCGCCTCGATTGCGCCGGCGCGCGTCTGCGCCACGATCAGCGCGACGCCTTCGCCGGCATGGCGCACCTTGTCGACGGCGAGCGGATAATCCGGCGGCTGCGACACCGGCCGGCCGTCGAAATTCGAGACCGGCACGTCGCGCGGATTGGACTGGTTGGGGATCGACTGATGGCCGTCGGCCACATAGTCGCGCCCGGTGAGCACGGCGAGCACGCCCGGCATCGCCAGCGCGGACGACGCATCGATCGCGCGGATGTGCGCATGCGCATGCGGCGAGCGCAGCACGATGGCGTGGACCTGATGGGGCGCGTTGAGATCGTCGCTGAATTCACCGCGGCCGGTGATGAGGCGCAAATCCTCCTTGCGCCGGACCGGCTTGCCGATGCCGTTGCTGTTGGTCATGCGCAAACCGTCCTTTTCCGTCATCCTGAGGCGCGAGCGCAGCGAGCCTCGAAGGACGACGGCCCGGGCGGAGCAGCATCCTTCGAGGGCCGCTTCGCGGCCACCTCAGGATGACGGGCGCGGATCATTTTTTATTTTCCTTCAGCACGTAACGGCCATCCTCGTTCCTGCCGAGCCGTTGCGCGGCGTAGAGCGCATCAAGCTCGCGCACGATTTCGCGGCCGTCCTTGCTGCCGCGCGCGGCCATGAGTTCGAGGAAACTCGCCGGGCCAGCCGCCAGCGCATCCGCGGCCGATTTATGCTGCGCGCCCGGCTTCGCGACCGGCGGCGTCGGCACCGAGAATTCCAGCGTGTTCGCCTTGCCGAACGGGATCGTGCAATCAAATCCCATTTTTGCGCCGGTGCGCGCACCGCCGAGCGAGGGATCGAGCGGCACCACGCGCATGCCGTTCGCCAGCATGAGATCGCGATCGGCCTGGAACCGCGACGCGAACGCCCAATCCGTTTCCTCCTCGGAAAACACGTCGATGTCGGCATCGAACGCGAACACGTGCTTGGCTTCGGCGTGCGAGCCGAAAATCGCCGCGATGGCGTTGCGCGCGTCGCCCGGCACGCGCTGGCGCAGCGAGACGCGCACGTTGTACATGCCGCCGCTCGACGGCGTCGCGAACAGCGCGACCGGCTCGCGCACCGAGGCGAGCAGCGCCGCCCACGCCGCCGTCTCCGTTTTCATCGTCGTGAGCTGCGCCGTGTCGGTGCGCGCCAGCGAGCGCCCGCCGATGGTCACGGTCTGGAACAGCGCATCCTCGCGATGCGTGATCGCGGTGAGGTGAAACACCGGATTGCGTTTCACCACGCCGTAATAGCCGACATATTCGCCGAACGGCCCTTCCGCCTCGACATGCCCGGCCGGATCGAGATAGCCCTCGAGCACATATTCGGCATCGGCCGGCACGAAAATATCGTTGGTCACGCACTTCACCACCGGCATCGGCGCACCGCGCACGGCGCCGACGATGTCGAGCTCGTTGACGTTCGGCAGCGCGCTCATGGCGGCCAGAAAATCCGCCGGATGCGAGCCGACCGCGTAGGCGACCGGCACCTTCTCCTTGCGCGCCGCGGCATCGAGATAGATCGCGCGCATGTCGCTCGGCGCGATCAGGTCGACGCCGGCCTGGCGCGGCCCGCGCAGCATGATGCGGCGGCAGCCCACATTGGTGAAGCCGGTGTCGGGAAACAGCGCGTAGTCGATGCTCGCGGAGATGTACGGCGCGCCG
Organism: uncultured Alphaproteobacteria bacterium; assembly: GCA_963730645.1. Taxonomy (GTDB): domain Bacteria; phylum Pseudomonadota; class Alphaproteobacteria; order Rhizobiales; family Xanthobacteraceae; genus BOG-931. The sequence continues at coordinate 87,610 of CAVSSN010000008.1, forward strand.
TCGGCGCCGTGCTGCAGATGCGCCGGCAGCGCGCACAGGTCCGCCTCGTCGCCCTTGAGCACGACCTGCTGCACCGGCGCTTCCTGCGACGACACTTTCGTCGGCGGCAGCGGCTTCGTCAGCCGCTGTTGCAGCGTGCCGAGCAGAGCCGCGCTCGTCGGTATCGAGCGCAAGCGCCAGCCGCCGACGCGAACCCATGACGTTGCCGACAAGCTCGGCTTTCTCCGGTCCGGCGGACTTGAACAGCGTCGCCTTCGGATTGCCGTCGAGCACGGCGGCCACATCGATGAGATCGATCGGCTTGTCGTGCACCTCGCATTCGCCGAGCTGCACCAGCCGGTCGACGAAATTGCGCAACCGGAAGCGTTCGGTATCGACGGCAGGCCTATCGACAGAAGCCATGGCACCCTCGCGACGCCTAGGCGGGTTGATCGAAGCCAAAGGCGATTTAGCAATGGGCGAGAGCAGGTGTAAACTCACTCTCATCGTCATTGCCGGGCGAGTGACCCGGCAATCCATAGGACGGCAACGCTGCATGGATGCCCGGGTCAAGCCCGGGCATGACGGGAGAGAGGTTTGAATGAGGAGAAATCATGCCCCCGGTGCTTGCGGCTCTACGAAGACGTGCTGTCGAACGACGCCGCGGAGGTGCGGCTGCCGGCGCTGCCGCGCCTGATCTACGTGGTGCATGGCGCGCTGACCATCGCCGAACGCACCTTGCGTGACGACGAGGCCTGGCACGGCGAGGACGCGGTGACGCTCAAGACCGGCAAGGAAGGCGCGACGCTGTGGCGTTTTGAATTGGCCGGCGATGGCGGCGACAGCGCAGCATCCGGCAAGGGCGTCGCGTCGCGCGAAAAGCTTTCCGCCCGGCTCGAAACGCTGCCGCAAGGCCGGCTGCTTTTGCGCGGCGACAGCGTCGCGTTCCCGCCGGGCGGCTGCGCCTATCTGCACCGGCATCAGGGGCCGGGCATCCGCTGCCTCGTCGACGGCGGCATCCGCATCGACACCCACGGCCGCTCGACATCCTACGGCCCCGGCGGCGCCTGGTACGAGAGCGGGCCCGACCCGGTTTTCGCGCAGGCGGGCGAGCGGCCGACGCGCTTCGTCCGCGTCATGGTGCTGCCGGTGTCGTATGTCGGCAAAAGCTCGGTCGAATATCTCAACGAGGAAGACAAGGCCAAGCCGAAAACGCAGCAGTACAAAATTTTCGCCGACGTGCCGCTGACGGTGGAAGTGGCGCGCATTGAAGACCCCACTCCGTCATTGCGAGGAGCGCAGCGACGAAGCAATCCAGACCGCTGCACTGGATTGCTTCGGCCCTTCGGGCCTCGCAATGACGACTCACATCGGCTTGTAGGTGCGGTCGAGCGGCACGTCGATCAGCAGCGGCGCGTTGCTCTTCAATCCCTGCGCGATGAGATCGGTGGTCTCGTGCACCGTCTTGGCGCGCTCCGCCGCGATGCCAAGCGAGCGCGCGAGGCCGACGTAATCGATCGCCGGATCGACAAGCTCCATGCCGACGAAGCGGTCGACTTGCGCCGCGAGGCCGCGCTGCGCGTGCAGCCGCTGCTTGAGGATGCGGTACGACGTGTTGTTGAAGATGACGAACACCACGGCGATCTTGTCGTGCGCCGCCGTCCACAGCGCCTGGCAGGTGTACATGGCGCTGCCGTCGCCGACCAGCGCCACCACCGGCCGGTCGGGCAGCGCGAGCTTGACGCCAAGCGCCGCCGGCAGGCCCCAGCCGATGCCGCCGCCGCGCAGGCCGTAAAAGCTCTGCGGATCGTCGCTGCGGATGAGCGAGCGGATGCCGACGCCCGAGGAAATCGTCTCGTCGATGACGACCGCATCCTTCGGCAGCATCTCGCCGATGGCGTTGAGCAGCGCAAGCGGCTGCACCGGCGTCTCGCCCGCCATGGCGCGCGCCTTGGCCTTGAGCGCCTCGCGCTCGGCGAGCGTCGCCTGCTTTGCGGTTTCGAGCCGCTCGCGCGCCGCGCCGCGTGCGCCGCTGGTCATGCGCTCGCGCACGCGCTTTGGTGATATCGGGCAGCGTCGTCTTCGGGTCGCCGAGGATCGCGACCTTCGGCGGATAATTTTTGCCCAGCTCCCACGGATCGGTGTCGAGATGGATCAGCGCGAGATCCTTCGGCATCGGCTCGATGTCGGACGGCAGCGACAGCGCAAACAGGTCGCCGCCGACCGAGAACAGCACGTCGTACTGGTCGAGAATTTCGCGGACCGCCTTCTGCGTCCGCAGCATGCCGCCGCGGAACAGCGGATGCGATGCCGGGAACGACGCCGTGCTGGGCACGAACTCGGCGTAGACCGGCGCGCCGAGCAGCTCCGCCAACTCCACCAGTTCGGCATGCGCGCGGCTGTGCGAAACGGCATCGCCGGCGATGATGAGCGGCCGCTTCGCCTGCGCCAGCAGCGCCGCCGCGTCCTCGACCGCCGCCGGATCGCCGCGCAGCCGCGGCGCCACGCGCGTCGGCGCCAGCAGATCGACCTCGCCTTCGGATTTGAGAATGTCGCCGGGCAGCGACAAGAACACCGGCCCGGTCGGCGGCGCCAGCGCGGTCTTGGCGGCGCGATGCACCAGCCGCGGCAGGTCGGCGAGGCGATGCACTTCCGCCGACCATTTCACCAGCGGCCGCGCGATCGGCGGCAGGTCGGCCCACAGGATCGGCTCGGTGGCGTTGAATTCCTGGTCGTGCTGACCGGCGGTGACGAGGATCGGCGAGCCCGCCTTCTGCGCGTCGTAGAGCATGCCCATGGCGTTGCCGAGGCCGGGCGTGACGTGGAGATTGACCACCGCGAGCTTGCCGGACGCCTGCGCATAGCCGTCCGCCATGCCGATGACGGTCGCCTCCTGCAGGCCGAGCACGTAGCGCAGCTCGTTGTCGACCGCGAGCGCGTCCATCAGCGGCAATTCGGTGGTGCCGGGATTGCCGAAAATGATGTCGACGCCTTCCTGCTTGAGCAGCTCCAGGAAGGCGCGCTTTCCGGACATGGCGGGCAAGGCAATCTCCAGTTTTGCGAGGAGCAACGATGCAGGTCGGACCGGAACGGTTGATCCAGATACTAATCGAGGTCCTCGATCTTGACGCCACGCCCGGTGCGTAAGCTCTGCCGGGCCTGATCGATCCGCTGCAGAAATCGCGGATCGTTCTCGAGGCGGTACTCGAACCAATCATCTTCGGACTCGAAGCCAATCAGCACGCCTGCCGGCTTGCCATGACGCGTGATGATGATTTCCTGCGTTTCCGCTTCGCGAAGAAATCGGGACAGATCGTCCTTGATTTCGGACAAGGGAACTTCCTTCACTCCGGATTTGCGAACTGTGCGAGCCATGACTCGGCCTCCGATTTGGCCACGATCGCCAAGACCTCGACGATCGTGCCGGAAATATCATAGAACACCCGAACTTCATCAACGCGCAGCCGATACTGCGGCCGGCGCAGACCCCGCAACCGCTTGATGCGACTGCGGCTCGTTTTTCCCGGCTCGTGTCTCAGATGCGTCTCAAGCGCCGTGCGCACGGCCGCCCGAACGCTGGCCTTGAGCCGCCGGAAATCATCGACTCCATTTGTTGAGTGGATTGAGTGCCGAGTAGTATCGTAGTGCCTCACCGAGCACGTTCGACCAGAGTCCGGACAGGCCTCAACCGGACAAATGACGGAGCAGAGCAATGGCGCCATCGATGCCTTTCACGGTCAACAAGATTTCCGAAACCGGCGCAGCCGAAATTATCGGGCTCGATTGGTCCAGAATAGACGAGCCGGAAATATTCGCGGCGTTCAAGCGAGCCTTTCTGGAGAACCCGATCCTGGCGGTGCGCAACTCGAAATTGACCCCGAAGCAACAAGTTGCGTTCTCCCGGAAATTGGGGTCGCTCGAGCACAATGACACGCGCAAGGACCTAACTCATGCCGACGATCCCGATGTATTGATCCTCTCCAACGAGATCGCAAAAGACGGCGCTGCCGTGGGTGTCGTTGATGCCGGCGAGGAGTGGCACTCGGACCTGTCCTATCAGCCGGCTCCCGCCTACGCCACGATCCTGCAGCTGATCAAGCGTCCGAGTCGCGGGGGCGATACCGAATTCTGCAATCTCTACAATGTCTACGACGCCGTTCCTGGCGACCTCAAGAAGCGCATCAACGGTCTCAATGGCGTCCATCACCTGAGCAAACTGCGCAATCCGCGCGTGACGATTTCGGCCAATCGGCCCGGAGCCGCCGAATATTATGCTCGCGTCAACGACGACAAATTGGGCTCGGTCCAGCCGATCGTCAGGACTCATCCAGAGAGCGGACGTCAGGTCCTCTTCATCTCGCCGCGATTTACCATCGGCATCGAAGGAATGGACGATTCCGAAGCTCAACCTCTGCTGGACGAGCTGTTCGCATTCACGGAAGACAAAAGATTCCAATATCGGCACAAGTGGCAGGACGGCGATCTGGTGATGTGGGATAATCGCTGCCTCAATCATCGCGCCTGTGGTGGCTATACGCTCGACGATCTGCGTCGACTGCATCGGACATGCGTACAGGGTGACAGGCCCTTCTACCGAGCAGCGGCCTAGATCAATGGTGATCCGGATGTTTAATCGCGGCGTCATGTCCCGGGGCGGGAGACACCGCGCGGGCACGCCCACGGGAAGCCATTGGGACGCCGCCGTGTCCCGGGCTGCGGTCGTTCTCGTTTTCATCTTGGCGGCTGCGGGTCCGGCGCAGGCCCAAGCCGAGTTTCCCAACAGGAACATCAAGATCGTTGTCCCCTTCCTGCCGGGCGGCGCCAATGACATTTTGGCTCGAGTCGTGGGACAGAAGATCTCCGAAACGCTCAAGGTGCCGGTCCTGGTTGAAAACCGCGGCGGCGGCGCCGGCGCCATCGGCATGGACGCGGTCGCCAAAGCGCCGCCGGACGGATACATGGTCGCCGTCACCAGCGCCGGCACCTTGGCCATCGCGATCGCGCTGAAGGAGAAACTGCCCTACGACACGTTCAAGAACTTCAAGCCGGTGACGCTGATGACGCGTGTTCCGGAGGTACTCGTCACCGCGACCAGCCTGCCGGTCAACAATCTCGGCGATCTTGTCGCCTTGGCGCGCTCGAAGCCCGGCAGCCTCAATTTCGCGTCGTCCGGCGCCGGCAGCATGTCGCACCTGACCAGCGAGTTGCTGAAATTGGCCGCCAAGATCGACCTCGTTCACGTGCCTTACAAAGGCGGCGCGCCGGCACTGAACGACCTCCTCGCTCAGCAGATGCAGATGGCGTTTTTCGATTTGCCGACCGTGTTGCCGTTGATCGAGGGGGGCAAGCTCAAGGCGCTTGCGGTGGCGAGCCCTGAGCGGGCCTCGACCCTGCCCAACGTGCCGACGACCGCCGAACTCGGCTTTCCCCAGGTCCAGGCCGAGAACTGGTACGGCATGGTGGCGCCGATCGCTACGCCGCCCGAAGTGATCGCCCGGCTGTACAAGGCGACCGTAGACGCGATGCGCGACCCCGACGTGCAGCAAAAGCTGACGAGCCAAGGGATGATTCTCCAAGGCAATAGCCCGGACGAATTCGCCGCCTATATCGCCAGCGAAATCGAGAAATGGGCCAAGGCCGGAGAAGAGGCTGGACTTATAAAAAATTGATCGGATCGCGACAGGCTGGACACAGGCCCAGTCCCATCACAAGTCGCCGAGTGCGCTTTCACGGGACGAGCGGATCGGCAAGCCGATTCGAGACATTTTTGAACAATGGTGCCGCGGATAGGATTCGAACCTACGACCCCCGCATTACGAATGCGGTGCTCTACCAGCTGAGCTACCGCGGCCCAAAAGCATGGCCGGACGGCTGCCGTACTAATCCCCGACAATCGTAAACGCAAGGCAGGCCCGCCGGCGTCGCGCACCTCAGCCGGGGCGCGTTCTTGAATAGCAGCGGCTTCCGGCCTACGGTTCCGGCGACCCACAACAAGACCAACAAGATTCGGATGGGCCGATCGCGCCATCGCGGCAAATCTGGCGGCAGAATTCGGGAGGTTTCCATGCAAATCAGGACTTTGTTGCTCACCACGGCCGCCGCTTTGGCGGCTTTCGTATTGCAGGCTGCACCATCCGCGCAGGCGCAGAACGCGGCGGCGCTGCAAGGCCAGGTCTCATCGGCCAAGGAAGGCATGATGGAGGGCGTGGTCGTCAGCGCCAGGAAGGACGGCTCCACCATCACGGTCTCGGTCGTCACCGACGACAAGGGCCACTTCAGCTTCCCGGCCTCGCGGCTCGAGCCCGGCCACTACACGCTCGCGGCCCGCGCCATCGGCTACGACCTCGACGGACCGAAGGCCGCCGACATCGCGGCCGGCCAGGCGGCGACGGCCGACATCAAGCTCAAGCCGACCAAAAATCTCACCGGGCAGATGACGAACGCCGAATGGCTGATGAGCATCCCCGGCACCGATGACCAGAAGCGCTTCCTGCTCAACTGCAATTCCTGCCACACGCTCGAGCGCATCGTGAAATCGACCCACGACGCCGACGAGTTCAAGCAGGTGTTCAACCGGATGGGCCACTACTATCCGGGCAGCACGCCGCTCAAGCCGCAGCCTCTCGCCGGCAACGCGGGCCGCGCCATGGCCCAAGGCGCGGAGGCGCAGAAGGCGGCCGAGTGGCTCGCCAGCATCAATCTCAGCACGCAGGAGAAGTGGGACTGGCAGCTCAAGACATTGCCGCGGCTCACCGGCAAGTCGACGCACGTCATCATCACCGAGTACGACCTGCCGAACAAACTGATCGAGCCGCACGACGTCATGCTCGATAAGGAGGGCACCGTCTGGTACTCGGATTTCGGCCAGATGTTCCTCGGCAAGATGGACCCGAAGACCGGCAAGGTGACGCAATATCCGATTCCGGTGGTGAAGCCAGGCTGGTCGCTCGGCACGCTCAATCTCGAATTCGACCGCAACGACAATCCGTGGGTCGGCGTGATGTACCAGAGCGCCATCGCCAAGTTCGACAAGAAGACCGAGAAGTTCACGATGTGGGAGACGCCGAAGGCGTGGGACACCGATGCCGGCCAGCTCGGCCATCTCGCGGTCGAGAACACGCCGGTCGACAACAAGGTGTGGATCAAGAATTCCGACGGCGGCCACATCTATCGGCTCGATCTCGCCAACAACAAGTTCGAGGATCTCGGCTCGCAGAAGGACCCGCGCACCGGCAAGCGCATCGGCACCTACGGCATCCATTCGGATTCCGCGAACAATCTCTATCTGCTCGATTTCTCCGCCGGCAACATCGTCAAGATCGACGCCAAGACCAAGGAGCCGACGGTGTTCCTGACGCCGACGCCGAACTCGCATCCGCGGCGCGGGCGCGTCGACGACCAGGACCGGCTGTGGTTCGCCGAATATTTCGGCGACGCCATCGGCATGCTCGATCCGAAGACCGGCAAGATTTCGGAGTGGAAAGTGCCGTCGCCGTGGTCGTCGCCCTACGACGCCGTCGAGGGCACGAACGGCGAAGCGTGGACCGGCTCGATGAACACCGACCGCGTGTCGCGGCTCGACATCAAGACCGGGCAGTACACCGAATACCCGCTGCCGCGCCCGACCAACATCCGCCGCGTCTTCGTCGACGACAAGACGGCTCCCGGTACGCTGTGGGTCGGCAGCAACCACGGCGCCTCGATCGTCAAGGTCGAACCGCTGGATTGACATCACGTCACCGCGTCTTGCGGGGAGCGAAGCGACGAAGCGATCCAGCGGCAGCGCCCTGGATTGCTTCGGCCCTGCGGGCCTCGCAATGACGGATGACGACAACCGATCCTCGCACGCCGCGATGACGGCATGGTCGAACACCTACTTGAACATCTTCCGCCAGCCATCCTGCGGCGGTTCGGGTAGCGGCTCGGGCTCCTCGACGATTTCGGGTCCTGGATCGTCGGGTGCATGCACCAACGGAATCACGGCGTCGGGCCTGGGCTCCGGCTTCGTCTGCGCGCGCTTGCCGCGGCGGCGCGAGGCGGGCTCCGCCAGTGGCGCTTCGTTCGCCGCCGACTGAGCCGGCGCAACGTCGATCGCCTGAATGGATGTTGATGTCCCAGCCGCGGGTTCAAGCAACGGCCCGGCACCTGTGATTCCGGAAACCGGCACCTTCCACTGGAACGCATCGATCCTTCCGGTGACCGGCGACACCGGCAGCCAGCGCTTGGACACGAAGCCGTCGGCCGACCATTCGGGGTCGGGCGCAGCGTTGAGCGCACGCCCCATCCATTCGCGCGAGCGGCCTTCGTCGCCGCGCTCGGCGCGTTCGAGTTCGGCCATCAGCAAAGCCACACGCTGCGTCGGCGCAGCAAGCAGCGGCGCGAGCGCCGCGCGCGCCTTTGCGAATTCCTGCGCATCGAGCGCGGCGCGCGCCACCGCGAGCGCGCTTTCGATATCGTCGGGGCCCTTCTTCGCCAGCGCTTCGATGCGCGCCAGCCGGTCGCGCGCCGAATCGCCGAAGCGAATCTGCGCATAAGCGTCGGCCAGATCGGGATGCGGATTGGCGCGCCAGGCTTTTTCGAGAATGCGCGTCGCCTTGCGCCGGTCGCCGCCTTCGGCGAGCACGCGTCCCGCGAATGCCGCCGCCGGCACCAGCGTCGGCGCGAGCTTCACGGCTTCAAGCGCGAACGCCTTGGCGTTGTCGCGGTCGCTGTCTTCGACGGCGAGCGCACGCGCCGTCAGCAGCACCGCGCGCTGGCGCCGATAGGTCGCCTTGTCGAGCGCGCCCTTGCTGCGTTCGAGCAGCGCAAGCGCGCCCGCCCAGTCGCCGGTGGCGCAGCGGAATTCGAGCACCGCCTGCCCGGCCCAGCCGAGCGACGGCGCGGTGCGCACCGCCTCTTCCGCATAGGCGTGCGCCGCTGCGTGATCGTCGTGGCGCTGCGCTTCGATGTAGAGGCCGTGCAGGCCGAGCACCTTTGTGTCGGCGCGGCTCGCCATGGCGCGGAACGCGCGCTCGGCGGCTTCGCGGTCGCCGGAAAGCTGCGCCGCCTGCGCGGTGAGCAGCAAGGCGAGCGGCTCGTGCGGTGCGATCTTGTTGACCTCGGCCATGAATTTTCGCGCCGCGGCGGCGTCACCGGAGCCGACCGAAACCAGGCCGCGCGAGATCGCCGCATAGGCACGCTCGCCGCGCCGGTTCTGTCTGAACCGCGAGACCAGCCCCGGAGAATTCAGAACCGCGCGCACCAGCGCCCACAGCAGCATCAGCACCACGACAACAACCAGGATCGCGGCGCCCATCACCATGAGGGATGTTTCGATCCGCCAATGCTGCCAGGTGATGACGACCTCGCCCGGCCGATCGGCAAGCCACGCCGCGCCGAGCGCGAGCGCACCAACGATCACGAGATAGAAGACGACGCGGATCATTGCGCGCCCGGTTGTGTGGGCGCAGGCTTGGCAAGCGCGGCAAGCGCATCGCTGGCGACGCGGCGGCCGGCCGCGACGGCGGCGTTGCGCGCCTCGGCTTTTTCGATCCACGGCGCCGCGGCGGCGCGCGCGTTAGCGGGCAGCTTGGCGATTTCGGCGATCGCGGCATTGATATCGGCTCGTGCAGCGTCGACTTCGATGCGCGCGATCACGGCGCTCTGGTCATCGCCGGCAGGCGCATCGATCGGCGTCACGCGGACGAGTTTTTGCGCATTGGCCTGCAGCCGGTCGAGGAAACCGCCCTCGGTTGGGCGTCATGCCCGAAGCCTGCCGGATCGCGGGCATCAGCGCCGACAATTCCTGCGCCAGCGAGGCGGCACTCGGAACGCCCGAACCGGCAAACGGCGCCAGAGCCGACAAGGCGTTCGCGTTTGCGCCGAGCGCTTTAACCGCCGCAAGCGCGGGCGCAAACGGATCGCCCCGTTCGACCGCGGTGCGCAGCGCCTCAGCCGCGACGACCAGCCGCGCGGCGCTGTCGCCGGAGGCCGCAGTGCGTTTCGCAAACTCGTCGGCTATCGTCTTCACGGAGCGTTCGAGCGCAGCGACGCGATTGACCAGCGCGTCAATATCGCTGCGCTGGACGTTGTTTTGTCCCGCGCGCCGAACCGCATCCGCCGCAGCCGATGCCTCGTCGGCGCGATTGCGCGCATCGCGCGCTGCGCCATCGACGGTGTCGAGGCGGCGATTGAGCGCGGCGAGCGCATCGGCAACTGATTTCGTCTGGCCTTCTGCGGCCCCAAGGCGCGCGTCCAGCGCCGGATCGCCGCGCGGCGTCGCGACGACCGATTCGATTTTCGCGAGCCGGGCCGAAAGCGCATCGATTGCTTTGCTATTATCCGGGCTGGCGGCGAGTGGCGCCGGCGTGGCGGCCTCGCGCGGCGACAACAAACCCGCCGACCACAGCCCGCCGATGATCAGCACGACCAGGATCGCGCCGCCAACCGCGCCGATGGCGTAGGGCCGGACGCGATCGGGCGAGGGCGCGTCCGGCTTCGGCGCGGCCTCGGCTTCGGACGCGCCGGCTTCTGACGCGCCAGCTTGGGCCGTCCGCTCGGCTTCGACTTCCGTCGCGGTCAGGTCGATGGTCGGCGGCCGGCGCCGCGGTTTGTCGTCAGGCTCGCTCATGCGGTCTCCCGGGCGAGTCGGCCGAGCCGGCTCGCGGCGATGGCATACTGCGGTGCGCGGGTGGCGGCAACGTGGCGCCTCATGCGGCACCGATCAGTGCGATCAGCGACGCTTCGTCAGGCCGCGCGGCGACGCGGATATCCTTTGCGCCCGCTGCCGCGAGCGGTTCGGCGACTTGCGCCGAAAGGCAATAATGCGAGGGCGCGAGCGCGCGGGAGAGCAGGCCGGCGGTGCGCGCGGCGTTAACGTAGATCTCCGCGCTGCGGCGCGAGTAGTGCAGCACACCGCCGATGTCGCCGGCCGTCAGCGCCTCGTGCGCGGTGCGTGGCAGCGAAGCGGCACCGACCGCGCGGTAGATCGCAACCGTCCGCGTCTCAAACTCAGCGAGATCGCCCGCAAGATCGCCGGAGCGCTCCTCGCCCGCGAGATAGAGGACGCGCGCGGATGCAGCGACGCGCGCGCGAACCAGCCGCGCCAGATCGGTCACGCCGCCGTCGGCCGAAGTGACATCGGCGAAGCCGGCCGTGCGTGCCGCATCGGCGCTACGCCGCCCGACGGCGAAAACCGGCGCGGCTTGTAGTTCCCCAAAACGCGCATGGCCCGAGACGGCGTGAACGGCGTTTGCGCTCGTGATCAAGACCGCCGACCACGGCCCGGGGCCGAGATCGGCGTCGAACGCAACTTCAATCGACAGCAGCGACGCGACAATCGTCTCATGACCGCACGCGCGCAGCGCGGCCGCGGTGTGCTGTGCGTCGGGCTCAGGCCGCGTGACCAGAAGCCGCACGGCTCAGCCTTGAAAAAAATCGGGGCCGGCGCGATCCCGCAATTCACGGCCGGCGTCAGCGCCAAGCTGCGCGGCATCGTCGCGGCTGCCGGCGCGGGTCGCCTCGAACGCTTCGCTGCCGTCCGGCCGCACGATCATGCCGCGGAACCGCACCTCGTGACCGCTGACAGTCGCGTGGCCGCCGATCGGCGTGCGGCACGAGCCATCGAGCACCGCCAGAAAGGCGCGTTCGGCGGCGAGCGCCGTCGCGGTGTCGGGATCGTTGATGGCGGCGACCAGCCGGCGCGTCGCGGCATCGTCCTCGCGCGTCTCGATGCCGATGGCGCCCTGCCCCACCGCCGGCAGAAATTCGTCGACGTCGAGGATCGCGGTCGCGGCCGAGGCAAGGCCCAGCCGCTTCAGGCCGGCGAGCGCCAGCAGGGTGGCGTCGCATTCGCCGGCGTCGAGCTTGCGCAGCCGCGTCTCGACATTGCCGCGCATCGGCGTCACCCGCAGGTCCGGCCGCAGCCGCAGCACCATCGCCTGCCGCCGCAGCGAGGCCGTGCCGACCGTCGCCCCCGGCGGCAGATCGCGCAGGCTCTTGGCCGTACGGCTGATGAAGGCGTCGCGCGGGTCCTCGCGCGGCAGGAACGCCGACAGCACCAGACCGGGCGGCAGAACGGTCGGCATGTCCTTCGACGAATGCACCGCAAGGTCGATCGCTCCCGCCGCCAGCGCCTCCTCGATCTCCTTTGTAAACAGGCCCTTTCCGCCGACCTCCGCGAGCGGCCGATCCTGGATGGCGTCGCCCGTGGTGCGGATAATCTTGATTTCAATGCGTTCGGCATCGAGCCCGCCCGCCGCCGCGAGCCGGCGCTGCACCTCGCGCGCCTGCGCCAGCGCGAGCGGCGAGCCGCGCGAGCCGATGCGCAAAAGTTCCGTCGCGGCCGAGGATTGCGCCATGGGACCTTGCAATGCTAGGCCGGATTCACATGTGGAAACGGCCCATAATTCGCGGATTTGCCGTGTATTGCACCCGCGAGCGCGCGATCATAGGGGCGGCGCGCACTGGAACCTAGATGGTCATTCTCGGCATCGAAACCACCTGCGACGAGACCGCCGCGGCCCTGGTCAAACGGATCGAGGACGGCCGCGGCCGCATCCTGTCCAACATCGTGCTGTCGCAGGTCAACGAGCACGCCGAGTTCGGCGGCGTGGTGCCGGAGATCGCGGCGCGCGCCCACGTCGAGGCGCTCGACCACATCATCGCCAAGTGCATGGCCGAGGCGCGGTTTTCCTTCGAATCGGTCGACGGCATTGCGGCGGCAGCCGGGCCTGGGTTGATCGGCGGAGTCATCGTCGGGCTCACGACCGCGAAGGCGATCGCGCTGGTGCACGAGAAGCCGCTCGTCGCCGTCAATCACCTGGAGGCGCACGCGCTGACGGCCCGGCTCACCGACGCCACGCCGTTCCCCTATTGCCTGTTCCTCGCCTCCGGCGGCCACACCCAGATCGTCGGCGTGCGCGGCGTCGGCGATTATCTGCGGCTCGGCACCACGGTCGATGACGCCATCGGCGAAGCCTTCGACAAGACCGCAAAACTCCTTGGCCTCGGCTATCCGGGCGGCCCGCAGGTGGAGAAGGAGGCCACCACCGGCGATGCCGCACGCTTCGCTTTGCCGCGGCCGATGGCCGGGCGTCCCGACGCCAATTTCTCGCTGTCCGGTCTCAAGACGGCGCTGCGGCTCGAGGCGGAGAAAATCGCGCCGCTGTCCGACCAGGATGTTGCCGACCTCTGCGCCTCGTTCCAGCAGGCCGTGGTCGATGTCGTCGGCGACCGGCTGCGCGTCGGCATGAAGCTGTTCCGCGAACGCGTCGGCACGCCCAATGCGCTGGTTTGCGCCGGCGGCGTCGCCGCCAACCAGGCGATCCGCAAAGTCCTGCACCGGCTGGCGTTCGAATCCGGCACCGTGCTGGTCGCGCCGCCGCCGGCCTTGTGCACCGACAACGGCGCCATGATCGCCTGGGCCGGCGCGGAGCGGCTCGCGCTCGGCCTCACCGACACGCTCGATTTCGCGCCCCGCGCGCGCTGGCCGCTCGAACAGGTGACCGCCAAGGCGGCGCCGGCCCTGACCGCGATGCGCAGGCGCGGCTGAACCATGGCCTTTGAACGGATCGCGGTGCTCGGAGCCGGCGCCTGGGGCACGGCGCTGGCGCTGACCTGCGCGCGCGCCGGACGCAGCGTCACGCTGTGGGAGCACGACGCCGCAAACGCCGAGCAGCTCGCGACAAAACGCGAGAGCCTGTTCCTGCCCGGCGTGCGGATCGACGACGGCATCACGCTGACCCGCGATCTCGCCGCGGCCGCGCGGGCGCAGGCGATCCTGCTGGTGGTGCCGGCGCAGGCGGTGCGCGCGGTGGCGAAGATGCTGGCGCCCGCAATGGCACCGCGCACGCCGGTGATCGTCTGCGCCAAGGGCATCGAGCGCGGCACGCATAAATTCGTCACCGACGTGATCGCCGAATGCGCGCCCGACGCGGTGCCGGCGATCCTGTCCGGCCCGAGCTTCGCCGCCGACGTCGCGCGCGGAATGCCGACCGCGGTCACGCTCGCGGCGAGCGACGACAAGCTCGCGAAAGAACTTGCGCAGGCGATCGGCTCGGCGAGCTTCCGGCCCTATCATTCCACCGACGTGCGCGGCGTCGAGATCGGCGGCGCGGCCAAGAACGTGCTCGCGATCGCCGCCGGCATCGTCACTGGCCGCGCGCTCGGCGCCAGCGCCGCGGCGGCGCTGACCACGCGCGGCTTTGCCGAGCTGGTGCGTTTCGGCATGGCGTACGGCGCGAAGCCCGAGACCATGATGGGCCTGTCCGGCCTCGGTGATTTGCTGCTGACGTGCTCAAGCCCGCAGTCGCGCAATTTCTCTTTCGGCGTCGCGCTCGGCAAAGGCGAAGCGCCGGCCAACGCGAACCACGGCAAGCTCGCCGAAGGCGCCTTCACCGCGCCGGTGCTGCTGGAAATGGCGCGCGCGCGCAGCGTCGACATGCCGATCTCGTCCGCCGTCGCCGCGCTGCTGGAGGAGAAGATGAGCGTGGACGAAGCCATCGAGTCGCTGCTGACTCGGCCATTCCGGGCGGAGGGATTGACCATGGCGTACTGGCTGCTGAAGACGGAGCCCGAGGAGTTTTCCTGGGACGATCAGGTCAAGCGCGGCACCAAGGGCGAGCCGTGGAGCGGCGTGCGCAATTTCACCGCGCGCAAACATCTCAAGGAGATGAAGAAGGGCGAGAAGTTCTTCTTCTATCACACCGGCGACGAGAAGCAGATCGTCGGCATTGGCGAGGTGATCCGGGATGCCTTCCCCGATCCGACCGCGGAAACGGGCGAACCCTGGGTCGCCGTGACCACCGGCGCCGTGAAGCCGCTGCCGAAACCGGTGACGCTCGCGGCGATCAAGGCGGATACGCGGTTCAAGGACATGCCGCTGGTGAAATATGGCCGCCTGTCGGTGCAGCCCGTCACGGCGCGCGAGTGGAAGGCCATCTGCAAGATGGGCGGCGTGAAGGCGTGAATTTCACTGTCGACGACAACCCGCGATCCGGTCCCTCCCGCGCGGCTCCAGTTCCGCGCTAGGCTGACGCCATACGAGGCGAAGGGAGGAACGCCATGGCATTCGCCGGGATCAACTATGTTGCCATCGTGATCGCCGCCGTCGTCGCGTGGCTCGCCGGCGCGGCGTGGTACATGACGCTCGGCAAAATCTGGACCGCGGCGATCGGCATGACGCCCGCGCAGATGGAAGAAAACCGCAAGCAGCCCGGCGCCTACCTGCCGTTCATCTATGTGTTTGTCTGCGACCTGATCATCGCCTGGATGCTGGCAGGCGTGCTCGCCCATCTCGGCGCCGGCCAGGTGACGCTGCGAAACGGCATCATCACGGGCGCGTTCCTGTGGTTCGGCTTCGTCATCACCACGATGGTGGCCAACAATACTTTTGCCCGGCGCGATCCGCGTCTGCTGCTGATCGACGGCGGCCATTGGCTGGTCGTGCTGATGCTGATCGGAGCCGTGATCGGCGCGATCGGCGTTTGACGGGCGGCAACGCGCCACGAATGGAGGACATCGCATCATGAAAAATCGCGTGGCCACAATCACCCTGCTCGCCGCTGTCGCGGTGCTGGCGTCCGGCAGCACGCAGCTTGCCGCAAACTGCGCCGCCTGAGCCACCCGCCGCGAACAATGCGCCGGTGCCGTTCCAGATGACCATGGGCGACATGATGAACACGCTGATCCAGCCGCGGCACGCCAAGCTCGGTCTCGCCGGGCACGAGGAGAATTGGCCGCTCGCCGGCTACGCCATTCGCGAAATCCAGCAAGGCTTCACGGCCATCACCAAGTCGATCCCGCGCTGGCGCGGCCTGCCGGTGCCGGCACTGGTCGAAGCGGCCGTGGGCGAGCCGATCAAGGCGGTCATTGCCGCCATCAAGCAGAAAGACACGCAGAAATTCGCCGAGGCCTATGGCGCAGCTCACGCAGGGCTGCAACGCCTGCCACGCCACCGCGGACCACCAGTTCGTGGTCATCAAGGCGCCCGACGCGTCGAACTTCCCGAACCAGGATTTTTCCGCACGGCAATAAAATGCATCGACGACGCCAGCGGACTAATTCACCTTCACGCCGACGTCCTTGATGATCTTGCCATACTTTTCGTAATCGCTGTGCATCAGCGCGTTGAATTCCTCGAGCGTCAGGAACGAAGGCTCGCCTGAACCGGCAGCAAGAAATCGCGTGGCGACCTCGGGCAGCTTGAGCACCGCCTCCACCTCGGTCCGCAGCTTGTCGATGATCGGCTGCGGCGTGCCAGCCGGTGCGAACAGACCCTGCCACAGCGTCAGCTCGTAGCCCGGATAGTCGTCGGCGACCGGCGGCAAGTCGGGCAATGACGGCGAGCGTTGCGACGACGTGACCGCAAGGCCGCGCAGCTGGCCGTCTTTGATCAGCGGCACGACGGCGCCGCCCGCGAACAAGGCCACGGTCTCGCCCGCGATGGTGGCGTAGGCGGCGGGTCCGCCGCCCCGGTAGGGCACGTGGAGCATGTTGATGCCGGCGCGCTGCTTCAGCATCTCCATCGCCAGATGATGCTGGCTGCCGTTGCCGATCGAGGCGTAAGTCAGCGGCGGATTGGCTTTGCGCGCGAAGGCGACGAATTCGCGCAGATTGCTGACCGGCACCAGCTTTGGATTCACCGCCAGCACCAGTTGGTTTGTAACCAGGTTCGCGATCGGCACGAAGGCCTTGAACGGATCCACCGCCATCTTGGCGTAAAGATGCGGATTGATGCCGAACAGGCTGTCCGGCGCCAGGAACAGCGTGTAGCCGTCAGGCGCGGCCTTGGCGGCAGCGTCGGCGGCAATGTTGCCGTTGGAGCCGGGCCGGTTTTCAACCACCACCGCCTGGCCGAGCCGCTCGCCCAGCGGCTGGCCGATGACGCGAGCGATGAGATCGGTCGAACCGCCCGGCGGAAAGGCGACCAGCAGCCGGATCGGACGCGTCGGATAGGATTGCGCCAGGGCGGTGCCGGTTCCGGCAACCGCGGCCAAGCTTAGCGCGACGACGAAACGTCTCAGGTCGATCATGCCCAGTTCCCCTGCCGGACATCATTCTAGCCATCCAGGCATGCTGCGCCATTGAGACACTTTGGCCCGCTTGTCCGCCGTGGGAGCGCCATCGCATAATGGCCGCCAACCAAAGACAACGTGCGCAAGTTGGCGCGGCGTGGAGGACGATATGTCGGATAAGATTTATGAAATTCCGGCGGACTGGAGCAAGCGCGCGTTCATCGACGACGCCAAGTACCGCGCCATGTACGAGCGCTCGATCAAGGACCCGAACGGGTTCTGGGGCGAGGAAGCGACAAAGCGCATCCACTGGATGACGCCCTTCACCAAGGTCAAGAACACGTCGTTCGGCCCCGGCGATGTCTCGATCAAATGGTTCGAGGACGGCGCGACCAACGTCGCCTACAACTGCATCGACCGTCATCTCGAAAAGCGCGGCGATCAGATCGCGATCATCTGGGAGGGCGACGACCCCAAAGACTCAAAGCACATCACCTATCAGGAACTGCACGACGAGGTCTGCAAGTTCGCCAACATCCTGCGTAACCGCAACGTCGCGAAGGGCGACCGCGTCACCATCTACATGCCGATGATTCCGGAGGCGGCCTACGCCATGCTCGCCTGCGCGCGCATCGGCGCCATCCATTCCGTGGTGTTCGGCGGCTTCTCGCCGGACTCGCTCGCCGGCCGCATCGAGGATTGCAAGTCGAACGTCGTCATCACCGCCGACGAAGGCCTGCGCGGCGGCCGCAAGGTGCCGCTCAAGGCCAATACCGACGCTGCGATCGCCAAGGTGCGGCGGCGTTGACCACGTCATCGTGGTCAAGCGCACCGGCGGCGCCGTCGACATGGATCCGGTGCGCGACGTCTGGTACCACGAGGCCGCCGACATGGTGACGGACGAATGTCCGTGCGAGGAAATGAACGCGGAGGATCCGCTGTTCATCCTCTACACCTCGGGCTCGACCGGAAAGCCGAAGGGCGTGCTGCACACGACCGCGGGCTACCAGGTCTATGTCGCGATGACGCACCAATACGTGTTCGACTACCACGACGGCGACATCTACTGGTGCACCGCCGACGTCGGCTGGGTCACCGGCCACAGCTACATCGTCTACGGGCCGCTCGCCAACGGCGCCACCACGCTGATGTTCGAAGGCGTGCCGAACTATCCGTCGATGTCGCGGTTCTGGGAGGTGATCGACAAGCACAAGGTCAACATCTTCTACACCGCGCCGACCGCGATCCGCGCGCTGATGCAGGCGGGCGACGAGCCGGTGAAGAAGACCTCGCGCGCGTCATTGCGGCTGCTCGGCTCCGTCGGCGAGCCGATCAATCCGGAAGCATGGGAGTGGTATCACCGCGTGGTCGGCGACGGCCGCTGCCCGATCGTCGATACCTGGTGGCAGACCGAGACCGGCGGCATCCTGATCACGCCGCTGCCGGGCGCGACGCGCCTGAAGCCCGGCTCGGCGACGCGGCCGTTCTTCGGCATCGTGCCGCAGATCGTCGACGCCGAAGGCAAGCTGCAGGACGGCGCAGCGAGCGGCAATCTCTGCATCGCCGATTCCTGGCCCGGGCCAGATGCGCACCGTCTACGGCGACCACCAGCGTTTCATCGACACCTACTTCAAGACCTATCCGGGCAAATATTTCACCGGCGACGGCTGCCGCCGCGACGAGGATGGCTATTACTGGATCACCGGCCGCGTCGACGACGTCATCAACGTCGCCGGCCACCGGCTCGGCACCGCCGAAGTCGAGAGCGCGCTGGTTGCGCATCCGAAAGTGTCGGAGGCCGCCGTCGTCGGCTATCCGCACGACATCAAGGGCCAGGGCATCTACGCCTACGTCACCTTGATGACGGGCGAGAAGCCGAGCGAGGACCTGCGCAAGGAACTGACCGGCTGGGTGCGCAAGGAGATCGGGCCGATCGCCTCGCCCGACGTCATCCAGTTCGCGCCCGGCCTGCCGAAGACGCGCTCCGGCAAGATCATGCGCCGCATCCTGCGCAAGATCGCCGAGGACGAGCCCGGCAATCTCGGCGACATCTCGACGCTGGCCGACCCGGCCGTGGTGGATGACCTGGTCAATAACCGGCAGAACCGCAAAAGCGCGTAGAGGCCGTCGCATGGAGTGTCCACGCCCTGATCCAGCGGCCCCGATCTGCCTCGATACCGGCGGGGCGGGGCTTGATCGCTGTCCGGCTGTTCCCGCGAAAGCGTCCTCGACGCAGGACAGTCCGCCCCGTCCCAAACTGGTGCACGCAGAACACACTCGCGGAAAAATTGGTGAAAATTTTACCGTGTGGGGGCTATTGGACTGAGCGGCCCCGGTCTTTCGACCTATGATGGTTGGTGGTGGATGACGGCCGCGAAGCGGGGGCGACGGCAGTCATGAGTCAGGGAATTGGACGATGCGAGGAAAGATACTGATTGCGGCCGCCGTAGCGGCCCTTTTTGGCTCCGTGGCGATGACGCCGGCTCCGGCGCTTGCGAGCGGGTCCATGGTCTCGATCGGGTGACAGCTACGGAGCCGGCACCATCGTGGTGAAGACGCACGAGCGCCGGCTTTATCTGTCGCTCGGCGGCGGCAGGGCGATCCGCTATCCGGTCGGCGTCGGCAAGGCCGGCATGCAATGGGCAGGCTCGTCCTTCATCGACGGCAAATTCATCAAGCCGGCATGGCAGGCGCCGGCCTCGATCCGCGCAGACTACCGCTCGCTGCCGCTCGTGGTTCCGAGCGGCTCGCCGCGCAATCCGATGGGCGCGGCAGCGATGACGCTCAACGGCGGCGAGTACGCCATCCATGGCACCAATGCGCCGGGGACGATCGGCGGCTTCGTGTCACACGGTTGCATCCGCATGTTCAACGAAGACATCATGGATTTGTATAGTCGCGTCAGCGTCGGCACCCGCGTGGTGGTGACGCGCTAATTCAAGGTTTTTCGAGGGGGTTGGGGACGGAAGACCGGGGGCGCAAGCCTTCGGTCTTCTGTTTTTTCGGACGCGTGTAGAAGCGCCTGTTGCGCTCAGCACCAGCTTCCGCGCCGGCCGCCGTCATAGCTGCGAGCCAGGCCTGAACTCAGCATCGCGGCGGAAATATCAGGCGTCTTGCGCGTCGAAGCGTCGGCATCGATCCGGCCGCCGTATTTGTCGAGCGTCACGCCCGAGATGCCGATGCCGCCCTCCGCCAGGATGGCATCGAGCGCGGCGCGCGCGGCTTCCGCCTTCACGCGCTCGTCGCTGCATCGCGCGTGCATTTCGGGAGCATCGATCCGGCGCAGCCGCACCCGCGTGGTGATGTCGAGGCCGGGCCAGACCCGCACCCGCGCCTCGAACGTATCGCCGTCAAGCACGCGCAGCACCTGGGCCGGATAGCCGGATCGCAATTCCGACGTCGTCACCTCGCGAACGACAGGAGCCGCCGGCAATTCGCTGCGTACGATTGAGACCGGGGCGATCTTCATCCCCGCGAGGAGCCCAAGCGCGAACGTCGCCGCCGCCAACAGCAGCAGCCCGCCGCGCTGCGGCTGCGCAAAGGTCGCGAATGACAGGCGATGGTGCACGTCTCGGTCCGCTCGTATAAATTGTAACTCGAAACGACTCAACGTATGCGTAAAGGACTATATTCTGGAAAATAGGAAGCTTGTCAACCGCCGCGACGACCCCAGCGGCGGTAACGCCATTATCCGCTCAAAACGCGCGAGGGCTTAGAAATCCGACGCCAAGCCGTTGACCTCCCAATCGCCATAGCGGGTCGGGTCGAGACCGTGGCGGCCGCGGACTTCCTTCGGCCGGTCAACCTCCGTGCGCGCGGCCTCCGCGCGCCGGACGGCGGCTTCCGCGAGGGCACGCTCCGCAGCCGGCGAGAGCGCCGGTTTGGCAGCCGGATCGCTGGCCGGATTTGAGGTTTGCGTCACGGTCGTTGACGTATTTTCGGGCTGCTTGCTCATCAGCACCTCCCGTTCGCAGCCGGCGCGGGCACCCAGGCGCGGCACCGCGCCGCTGGTCTTGCAGGTGCCAAAGTCTCTCCCGACATTTTGTCCCGAGAGTGACCGCACCGGGCATGGCTTGTTGCCTGTGCCTTGATCACTTGACTTGGCGCCGGAACCCGGGCGCCGCAAGGAGGGTGTCATGAACTACCTGCGCACCGCCATTCTGCTCGCGGGCCTCACGGCGCTGTTCATGATGGTCGGCTTCCTGATCGGTGGGCAGGCCGGCGCGACGATCGCGTTCCTCATCGCGGCTGCGACCAACCTGTTCAGTTACTGGAATGCCGACCGCCTCGTGTTGTCGATGCACGACGCGCAGGAGGTCGACGCGCAGAGCGCGCCGGAATTCTACGCGCTGGTGCGCGAGCTTGCCGGTCGCGCCGGGCTGCCGATGCCGCGCGTCTACCTGATGGACAATCCGCAGCCGAACGCCTTCGCCACCGGGCGCAATCCGCAGCACGCCGCCGTCGCCGCCACCACGGGCCTGCTCAACACGCTGACGCGCGAGGAGGTCGCGGGCGTGATCGGCCACGAGCTGGCGCATGTGAAAAATCACGACACCCTGACGATGACGATCACCGCGACGATTGCGGGCGCCATCTCGATGCTGGCGCAGTTCGGCATGTTCTTCGGCGGCAATCGCGACAACAACGGTACCGGTTTCATCGGCTCGCTGTTGATGATGATCCTCGCGCCGATCGCCGCCATGATCGTGCAGATGGCGATCAGCCGAACACGCGAATACGCCGCCGACGATCTCGGCGCGCGAATCAGCGGCCGCCCGGCGTCGCTCGCCTCCGCGCTTGCCAAGATTTCCAACGCCGCGCACGCAATCCCGAACGAAACGGCCGAGGGCCATCCGGCGACCGCGCACCTGTTCATCATCAACCCGCTGTCGGGATCGGCGATGGACAATCTGTTCTCGACCCATCCCTCGACCGAAAATCGCATCGCCGCGCTTGAGCAGGTCGCGCGTGAGATGGGCCAAAGCGGGTTCCAGGGCGACTTCCAGGGCAGCAGCCAAGCCCGCTTCGGCGCGGCCACGGCCTCGCGGGCGCCGGCGACACCGACCCATGGCCCCTGGGGCCGCGGCGCGGCAGGAGAATCGCCCCGGCGCGGTCCCTGGGAATAGACCTCGCCAATTACACGGCCGACGCGTGTGAATTATGCCGCAATCCGCCGCGCGCTCCTATTTTCAATAGAAATTACAATGCCTTGGATGCAAAGCGACGAATGGTGATTGCCGTCACATCATCGTTTTGAAACCGGTCGTATTGTCTCCGTCACATTCAGACGACGCGCTTTCGAGACTTATGGAGGCATCCATGTTCAGCACTTTCACATCTGTCGCCCGCACCGCTTTCAAGGAATGGCGCCGTCGCAGCCGTTCGCGTCAGGAACTGACCCGTTTCAGCACGGTAGAACGTCGCGACCTCGGCTGCCGCTTCGACATTCGGACCGAAATGCAAAAGCCGTTCTGGCAGGCGTGACCGTCCACCCACACACTGCCGAAACGAGGCCGTCCGTCGTGGCGGCCTCGTCGTTTTTCGTCGCTATGCAGCAAACGCAATAGCGTCAAGAATTACGAAACCACCACTCGCCGTTCCGTCCGATCCATGCGAGGAAGGCGCCGATGCCTCGTCCTCGCAACGCACCGGAAGCCGCGCCCGGCATCGCCGCGCGCAGGATTGCCGCCGACATCCTCGACGGCGTGCTGCGCCGCAGCCGTTCGCTCGACGAGCAGCTCGACGGCGCGCAGGTCCATCCCGGCCTCGTGGGGCTCGCCGACCGCGACCGCGCACTGACGCGGCGGATCGTCGCCACCGCGCTGCGCCGGCTCGGGACGCTGCGCCATCTGCTCGGCCTCTATCTGGAGCGCGGCCTGCCGGCCGAGGCGCCGCGCGCGGAAACCGCGCTGCTGATCGGCGCCGCGCAAATCCTGTGGCTCGACGTGCCCGATCATGCCGCCGTCGATCTCGCGGTGCGGGTGGCGCAGGCCGATCGCCACGCCGTGCACTTTTCCGGGCTCGTCAACGCGGTGCTGCGGCGCATCGCCCGCGATGGCGCGCAACGCCTCGCCGAAATCGATACCGCCGCGCTTGATACGCCCGAATGGCTGATGGCGCGCTGGATCAAAACCTTCGGCGCCGAAACCGCGCGCGCCATTGCGGCCGCCAACAGCAACGAGCCGGCGCTCGATCTCACCTTGAAGAGCGACGCCGAATCCTGGGCGACGCGTCTGCGCGGCCAGGTGCTGCCGACCGGCTCGGTGCGCATGATCGCGCATGGCGCCGTGACGCTGCTGCCGGGATTTTCCGAGGGCGCATGGTGGGTGCAGGATGCCGCCGCGGCGCTGCCCGCGCGCCTGTTCGGCGACGTGCGCGGCAAGCGCGTCGCCGACCTCTGCGCCGCGCCCGGCGGCAAGACCGCGCAACTGGCATTGGCGGGCGCGAACGTCACCGCGGTCGATCGCGCGCCGGCGCGGCTTAACCGGCTGCGCGACAATCTCGCCCGCGTCGGCCTCTCCGCCGAGCTCGTCTGCGCCGATGTCACCGAATGGCAGACGGAGCCGTTCGACATGGTCCTGCTCGACGCGCCGTGTTCGTCGACCGGCACCATCCGGCGCCATCCGGACATTCCCTGGCTCAAGCACGAGACCGATATCGCCAAGCTGGTGGCGCTGCAGCAGCGGCTGCTCGAACGCGCGGTTGCACTGACCAAGCCGGGCGGCACGCTGGTCTATTGCACCTGCTCGCTTGAGCCCGAAGAAGGCATCGCGCCGATCGCGAGCCTGCTGGCGAACTCGTCCGGCTTACGGCGGCGGCCGGTCACGGCGGACGAGGTGTTCGGCCTCGCCGAGCTCATCTCCCCCGACGGCGACTTGCGGACCCTGCCCTGTCATCTGCCGAATGCCGATTCGCGGCTCGCGGGCCTCGACGGCTTTTACGCCGCGAGGCTCGAAAAGGCGTAGATATTCCGTGCGGTTATCGTCCTGTTGTCCCTCGGCTCACCGTTTCGCTATGGTGGCCGCCGGCGGGACAGGGGCACCCGCGTCACGGAGGGGCAAGCGCGTCCATGTCACGCGTAGCGGTCGCGGATCATGCCAAGCTGTCCTGGCTCGTGTTGCGCGGCGGGATGCGGCGCGTCGCCGGCCGGGTCAACGGCCATCCGCTGATCCGCTGGCCGCTGCTGCCGATGCGGACCGATCGCCTGCTGATCGCACCGCAGGATTTGCGCACCGCCGACGCAACCAGGGCGAGCGAAATCTATTCGGGCCGTTTCGCCTTCGCCGGCAAGGTCGTGATCTGCGACGGCCGCTCGGTATTCGAAATGGCCCCGCCGTCGGACGAATGGGCGACGGCGCTGCTCGGCTTCGGCTGGCTGCGCCATCTGCGCGCGGCCGAGTCCAGCATCACCCGCGCCAATGCACGCGCGCTGGTCGACGAATGGATCGCGCTGCAAGGCTCCTGGAACGCGATCGCGTGGCGCCCGGATGTGCTGTCGCGGCGCATCATCTCCTGGCTCAGCCAGTCGATGCTGATGCTCAACGACTCCGACGTGCGGTTCTATCGCCGCTTTCTGCGCAGCCTGATGCGCCAGGTGCGTTATCTGCGCCACACCGCACAGGATGCGCGCGGCGGCGTCGCCAAGATGCAGAGCCTCATCGCGTTGACCTACGCTGCGCTGTGCCTTGCCGGCCAGTCGCGCCACATCAAGAGCGCAACCGACCGCCTGAGCGAAGAGCTGGAGCACCAGATCCTGCCCGACGGCGGCCATGCCGGCCGCAATCCCGGCGCCGTGGTCGAACTCCTTTTGGAACTGCTGCCGCTGCGTCAGGCGTTCGCGTCGCGCAATATTCCGCCGCCGCCGACGTTGCAGAACGCGATCGATCGGATGATGCCGATGCTGCGGTTCTTCCGGTTGTCCGACGGCTCGTTCGCGCATTTCAACGGCATGGGCGCCACGCCTGTCGATGTGCTGGTGACGCTCTTGGCCTATGACGATGCCCGCGGCCTGCCGCTGACCAACGCGCCGCATTCCGGCTACCAGCGGCTGGAGGCCGGCGGCGCAATCCTGATGATGGATACCGGCCGCACGCCGCCGATCGAGATGAGCGCCGAGGCCCACGCCGGCTGCCTGTCGTTCGAGTTTTCGTCCGCCAAGCAAAGCCCCGTCATCGTCAATTGCGGCATGCCGGCGACCGGACGCGAGAACTGGCGGCAGGTGGCCCGCGCCACGGCGGCGCATTCGACGGTCACGTTCAACGACACGTCCTCCGCCCGCTTCATCGAGTCGGCGGCGTTCAAGCGCGTGCTCGGCGGCTCGCCGATGCTGGGCGGACCCGAGCACGTCTCGGTGACGCGCGAGGACCGGCCCGACGCCATCGTGCTGCGTGCCTCGCACGACGGCTACGCCGACCGTTACGGCGTACTGCATGAGCGCACGCTCGTTCTCGCCATCGACGGCTCGCGGCTCGACGGCGAGGATTTGTTCCTCGCCGCCGACGGCAGCCCGCAACTGCGCACCTCATACGACCAGTATGCGGTGCGGTTTCATCTGCACCCCACGATCAAGGCCAACCGGCTCACCGACGGCCACGGCGTCATGCTGATGACGGCGAACCGGGAAGTGTGGACCTTCAGCGCGCACGAGGACCGCGTCGAGCTGGAGGAAAGCGTCTATCTCGGCGGCGCCGAGGGGCCGCGCCGCACGGTCCAGATGGTGATCTACGGCCACGCCCGCAAAGTGCCGCGCGTGCTGTGGACGATCCAGCAGTCCACCCAGCCAGCCACCGTCGCCGCCTCGGCCACGCGCCGCGCCCGCGGCGAGGAGCCGGAGCTGCCGCTGTGACCGAGCATTTGCGCCGCGCTCTCGCGCGCTGCTGTCCGTTTCCGACAAGACCGGGCTCATCGCGTTCGCACGCGCGCTGGCCGGCCACGGCATCGAGCTGGTCTCGACCGGCGGCACCCGCAAGGCGCTGAGCGATGCCGGGCTTGCGGTGCTCGATGTGTCGGACGTCACCGGCTTTCCGGAAATGATGGACGGCCGCGTCAAGACGCTGCATCCGGGCGTGCACGGCGGCCTGCTCGCGGTGCGCAACAATCCCAGCGCACGTCGAGGCGATGCAGGCGCACAACATCCGGCCGATCGATATCCTGGTGGTCAATCTCTATCCATTCGAGGCGACGGTCGCGCGCGGCGCCGATTTCGAGACCTCCATCGAGAACATCGATATCGGCGGCCCGGCGATGATCCGCGCCGCCGCCAAGAACCACGACGACGTCGCCGTCGTCGTCGATGCAAGCGACTACGACGCGCTGCTTGCCGAGCTGACACAGAATCGCGGCATGACTTCGCTCGCGCTGCGCCGCCGGCTCGCCGCCAAGGCCTATGCGCGCACCGCCGCCTATGACGCCGCGATCTCCAACTGGTTCGCCGTGCAACTCGACGATCCCGCGCCGGATTACCGCGCCTTCGGCGGGCGGCTGGTGGAGCGTCTTCGCTACGGCGAAAATCCGCACCAGTCGGCGGCGTTCTACCGCACGCCGGATGTGCGCTTCGGCGTCGCATCGGCACGCCAGGCGCAGGGCAAGCAATTGTCCTACAACAACCTCAACGACACCGACGCGGCCTATGAGTGCGTCGCCGAATTCGACCCCAAGCGCACCGCGGCCTGCGCCATCATCAAGCATGCCAATCCGTGCGGCGTCGCCGAAGGCGACGGTTTGCTCGACGCCTACCGCAAGGCGCTCGCCTGCGATCCGGTGTCGGCGTACGGCGGCATCGTGGCGCTCAACCGCACGCTCGATGCCGACGCGGCGCGCGCCATCACCGAGATTTTCACCGAAGTCATCATTGCGCCCGACGCCACCGACGAAGCCATCGCCATCGTGGGCGCGAAGAAGAACTTGCGCCTGCTGCTGGCCGGCGGCCTGCCCGATCCGCGCGCCACTGGACTGACGGCGAAGACAGTTGCTGGCGGCTTGCTGGTGCAGTCGCGCGACAATGCCGTGGTCGACGACATGGATTTGAAGCCGGTGACAAAACGCGCGCCGAGCAATGCCGAGCTGCGCGATCTGCGCTTCGCCTTCCGCGTCGCCAAGCACGTCAAGTCCAACACCATCGTCTACGCCAAGGATCTGGCGACCGTGGGCATCGGCGCCGGGCAGATGAGCCGTGTCGATTCGGCGCGCATCGCCGCCCGCAAGGCCGAGGACGCCGCCCGCGAAGCCAAGCTCAAGCAGCCTGCGACAAAAGGCTCCGTGGTCGCCTCGGATGCGTTCTTCCCGTTTGCCGATGGACTTCTGGTCGCGATCGAGGCCGGCGCCACGGCCGTGATTCAGCCGGGCGGATCGGTGCGCGATGACGAAGTCATCAAGGCTGCCGATGACCATGGAATCGCGATGGTTTTCACCGCGACGCGGCATTTCAGGCATTGAGTTTCATGTGCGGAACAGCGCGACAGCGCGCGCGCCAGGGCGCCTGCGGCACGCCGTCGCGCGGCGCCAAAAGACGCTTACCGAGTAACACTAATCCGTGAACGGGATTGAACGGAAAAGCAGGAGGAATAGTTATTGAACATTAGGCCGACCGAGCGGTCTCCCCATCCCCCGACACCCCGACCGCTCGGCCCCAATAAGCCTAAGAAGAGGCAACGACTCTGAACCCCAGGCGCGTATCTTGCCTGGGGTTCTTTTTTGTGGCCGGAAGCGGCAACTTGTCATTCCGGAACCGAGCAGAGCGGGCATCCAGTAACCGCCACCGGCTCGGTGCCGCACCGCGCGGTTCAGTCCCTAACTTTCTGAGATTACTGGATCATCCGCCTTCGCGGATGATGACAGCGCTGGAATGACACGGCTCAGCTCTTAACCATATCGCCAAGCAGGCTGGCGGCGACGGAGAGCTTGGACAAGGTCAGCCCGGAGCCGGCGATCTCGTGGATCGCCTTGCGGGTGCGCTCGACCTCGGCGTTGCGCGGCGCAACCCAGGCTTCCACTGCGTCTCGCGCCGCTCGCACCGGTCGCCACCATGGCGGCGGCGAGACGGCGCTCGGCGTCGCCGATGGAATCGCGCGCGCGGTCGAGCGCGAGCCGGTCGAAATAATCGGTGACCGCAATCGTGCCCGCAGCACTCGCGATGTGGTCGAGCCGGAAGAACGCACCGGCGGCGAAGTAGGTCGCCGCCACCTCGGCGACCGGCTTGCCGGTACGCTCGGCGACCAGAACGATGTCGGGTGCAGCCTTGAGCGGGCCAAGATTTGCAATTTTTCGCGCCAGGCTTTCGGGCACGCCGGCTTTTTGCAACTCGTTTTGCCGCTCGGCGCATACCTGCAGCGCTTCCTCCGACAGCGCGCGTATCAAGCGCAGCTTCGACCGCCGCAATGCCCTCGCGATAGTGCGCAACACCGGGGGCGAGGCCCCGCGAGCGATCGACGTTGCGCAGAGCCCAGACGATGCGATCGAGCAGCAGGTCCTCAACGGCAGCGTAGAGTTCGAGCTGCAACGCGCCCGAAATCTTGTTGTCGAGCGCGTCGATCGCACCATTGAGGTCGGTCATGCCATAGCTGTCGCGCACCGCGGTGAACGCATAGGCGGTCTGTGACGCCGTCGCGCCAGTCTGGTCGGCGATCCGCACCAGCAGCGATGGGCCGCCGCGATTGATCATCGAGTTCGCCAGATGCGTGGCGATGATCTCGCGCCGCAGCCGATGATGCTCGAGCGCATCCGGGAAGCGCGCCGCGATTTCCTTGGGGAAATAGCGGCCGAGCTCGCGCGCGAGATAAGGATCGTCCGGCACCGATGATTCGAGCAGGTCGTCGTAGAGCGACAGCTTGGCGTAGGCGAGCAGCACCGCGAGCTCGGGCCGCGTGAACGGCTGCACGCGGCGGCGGCGCTCGTCGAGCGCCATGTCGTCGGGCAGGTATTCGACGGCGCGGTCGAGCAGGCCGCGCGCTTCCAGCGTCTGGATCATGCGCTGGAGAAAGCCGAAATCCTCCATGCCGCGCCGCTCGGCGAGCGAGAGCGCGAGCGATTGCAGATAATTGTTGCGCAGCACGAGGCCGGCGATCTCGTCGGTCATTTCGGCCAGCAAGGCGTTGCGCTCCGGCATCGTCAGGCGGCCGTCGCGCACCGGGATGCTGAACGCGATCTTGATGTTGACCTCCATGTCGGAGGTGTTGACGCCGGCCGAATTGTCGATGGCGTCGGTGTTGAGCCGGATGCCGCGCGACGCCGCCTGGATGCGGCCGCGCTGCGTCATGCCGAGATTGGCGCCCTCGCCGACCACCTTGCAGCGCAGATCGGCGCCGGCGACGCGGATCGGATCGTTGGCGCGGTCGCCGGCCGCCTCGTCGCTCTCGTCGGAGGCGCGCACATAGGTGCCGATGCCGCCGAAGAACAGCAGATCGACCGGCGCCTTGAGGATCGCGCGGATGATGTCCTGCGGCGTCGCCTTGTCGCCGAGCCCGAGCAGCGCCTGCGCCTTGCTCGACAGCCTGATCTCCTTCGCGGTGCGCGCGAACACGCCGCCGCCGTTCGAGATCAAGTTCTTGTCGAAATCCTGCCAGCTCGAACGCGGCAGATCGAACAGCCGCTGGCGTTCGGCAAAAGTCTTCTCGGCATCCGGTTCGGGATCGATGAAGATATCGCGGTGGTCGAATGCGGCGACGAGCTTTGTCGTCTTCTCGCGCAGCATGCCGTTGCCGAACACGTCGCCCGACATGTCGCCGACGCCCACCGCGGTGAACGGCGTCTTGCCGATGTCGATGTCCATTTCGCGGAAATGCCGCTTCACGGATTCCCACGCGCCGCGCGCGGTGATCCCCATCTTCTTGTGGTCGTAGCCGGCCGAGCCGCCCGACGCGAATGCGTCGCCGAGCCAGTATTGGTGTTGCTCGGAAATGCCGTTGGCGATGTCGGAGAACGTCGCGGTGCCCTTGTCGGCGGCGACCACGAGATAGGGATCGTCGCCCTCGTGGCGCACCACGTCCGGCGGCGGAATCACGCCTGCGGTGCCGGTGCCGATGTTGTCGGTGATGTCGAGCAGCGTCGAGATGAACATCTTGTAGGTGGCGACGCCTTCGGCCTGGACCGCATCGCGCCCGGTGGGCATCTGCTTCGGCACGAAGCCGCCCTTGGCGCCAACCGGCACGATGACGGCGTTCTTGACCTGCTGCGCCTTGACCAGGCCGAGCACTTCGGTGCGGAAATCCTGCGGCCGGTCGGACCAGCGGATGCCGCCGCGCGCCACCTTGCCGAAGCGCAGGTGCACGCCTTCGAGCCGCGGCGAATAGACGAAGATTTCGTAGAGCGGCCGCGGCAGCGGCATGCCGTCGACCTCGCGGCTGGCGAATTTGATGGCGATCAGTTCCTTCGGCTGGCCGTCGGCGCCGCGCTGGTAGAAATTGGTGCGGATCGCGGCGCGCACCGCGTTGACGAAGTGGCGCAGGATGCGGTCCTCGTCGAGGCTTTCGACCGCCTGCAGCGCCGTCTCGATCGCCGTTGCGATTTCCGCCTCGCGCGCCTTGCGGTCGCCCTTCGTCTCGTCGAGCTTTGGATCGAACCGCGTGTGAAACAGCGCGACGATCTGCGCCGCGATCCTGGCGTGCTTGCGCAGCGTCGCCCACATGTAGTCCTGCGAATACGGCACGCGGATTTGCCGCAGGTAGCGCGAGATCGTGCGGATGAGCGCAACGTCGCGCCAGACCATGCCGCCGATGAGCACCAGCGCGTTGTAGCCGTCGCTCTCGGCGCCGCCGCGCATCACCGTGACGAACGTCTCTTCGAGCCGTTCTCCGGCGCCGTCGAGATCGATCAGCCAGCCATCGAAGCGCTGGATGGTCATGTCGTGGAACCAGACTTCCGCCGCGCCCTGCGGCCGGATCTGATAGGTGCGCTCGTCGACCACGCGGAAACTCATGTTTTCCAGCACCGGCACGCGATCGGAGAGCGGTATCGGCTTGCCGTGGCTCCACACCTTCAGTCCGGCGCAGTTCGGCGGCTCGCCGCTGTCGTGGTAGAAGTCGACGCCGAGCGCGCTGTCCGCCGACAACGCCTCGATCATGCGGATGTCGGCGACCGCCGTTTCCGGCGGATAGACCTCGCGATAGTCGATCGGGAACGCGTCGCGATAGCGTTCGAACAGGGCGTGCGCCTGACCGGTTTCGTGCGCCGCGCCAAGCGCGTCTTCGAGGCCGTCGGTCCAGTTGCGCACGATCAATTCGACCGCGCGATCCAGGCTCAAGCGATCGGGATTCGGCGTGTCGTCGTCGCGCCGCCCGATGATGAAGTGCACGCGCACCAGCGGCCCTTCGGTAAAGTACGGATAGAACGCGCTGACGTGGCCGCGATAGGCCGTGGCGAGATAGTCGCCGATCTGCGCGCGGATGTGGCTGTCGTAGCGCTCGCGCGGCGCATAGACCAGAATGGAGACGAAGCGGTTGAAACGGTCGCGCCGCGGCAGCACGCGCACGCGCGGCCGCTCGTCGAGCTGCAGCACCGCGAAGGCGAAATGGTAGAGCGTGTCCTCGTCGATCTGGAACAGCTCGTCGCGCGGATAGGTTTCCAGCACGTTGACCAGCGCCTTGCCGGAATGCCCGTCCGGATCGAAGCCGGCGCGGCGGATGACGCCGTCGATCTTGCGGCGCAGATAAGGAATCGCGCGCGTCGAGCGCGTATAGGCGGTCGAGGTGAACATGCCGCAGATGCGCACCTCGCCGATCAGCGTGCCGTCGTTGTCGAAGCGCTTGACGCCGATGTAGTCCATGTAGATGCGCCGGTGCACGCGCGAGCGCACCGCGGCCTTGGTGACGATGAGCAGTTTCGGCTCGTTGAGGAATGCGCGGATCTCCGGCGTGATCGTCACCGACTCGGCGCCGCGGCGCAGCAGCCGCAGATCGGGCGAGCGCAGCAGGCCGAGCGCGCCGTCGAACACCGGCTCTAGGGCGTCGGTTCCGGCGATGCAGACGTAGTTGCGCACGCCGAGCAGCGTGAAATTGTTCGCCATCAGCCATTCGAGGAACTGGATCGCCTCGGCGATCTCGTCGACCGGCAGCGGCGGCGGCGTGGTCTTGAGGTCGGCGATGATCTCGCCGACCCGCGCCAGCATCGCGCGCCAGTCCTGCACGGTGATGCGGACATCGGCCAGCACCTGCTCCAGCGCCTGCACGACTTCGGCGCGCCGCGCGGCGTCGTCGATGCCCTCGACGTGGATGTGAATGAAACTTTCGCGCGCGCCGCTGCCGGTGCGCAGACCGTTGAAGCTGGTCAGCGTCCCCAGCGCATTGCGCTCGACGGTGAGGACCGGGTGCACGACCAGATGGATATCGAGGCCGCGCTCGTTGAGCTCGCCCAGCACCGAATCGACCAGGAACGGCATATCGTCGTTGACGATTTCGAGCACCGAGACTTCGCGCCGCGCCGCCGAGGCCTCGAACCGGAGTTTCGCCGCGCCGGCCTTGCGCTGGCCGAGGAACGACCATGCGTCGGCGGCCAGCAACGCCAGTTCGTGCGCCTGATAGCGCGCCAGATCCTCCGGATCCGCATGGGAGAACAGGGCGGCGAAGAAGTCCTCCGGGATGTCGGGCTTGCGCGCCGCGAGCACGGCCGCGGCCGCCGCGATGAGCTTTTGCGCCGCACCCTCGTCGCCGGGCTGCGGAGTGTCTTGGACGTTCTGGACGTTCATCGCGTGCCCCTGGGGCCCGCAAGCGCCGAATCGCCCGCGATACTAGTCTCGCCGCCGGCCGATCCGCTACCGCCGCCGCGCCATCCGCGGGTGCTAGACTGTCTTCATACCGCGCCCGTGCCGACGCCGGAAAGACGGAAGGAAACGCCATGGCCAAATCCAGCAGGAAACCCGATCCCCGCCCGCGCGCCGCCGACAAGGCGCGCCGCCAGCGCCGCCGCCGGCGACGACACCGCGATCACGCAGCTCAAGCTCGAACCGGCCGCGCTGACGCCCGAGATGGCGGCCTATTTCGCCAAGTGCGAGGAGAAGCTCGGCTTCGTGCCCAACGTGCTCAAGGCCTACGCCTTCGACATGCCGAAGCTGTCCGCCTTCGTGGCCATGTACAACGACCTGATGCTGGCGCCGTCCGGCCTCTCCAAGCTCGAACGCGAGATGATCGCGGTCGCGGTGTCGGCGCACAACCGCTGCTACTACTGCCTGGTCGCCCACGGCGCCGCCGTGCGCACGCTCTCCGGCGATCCGGTGCTCGGCGAATTGATGGCGATGAACTACCGCGCCGCGCGGCTCAACGCCCGCGAGCGCGCCATGCTCGACTTCGCGGTGAGGCTCACGGCGGAGCCGTGGACGGTGGAGGAGCACCACCGCGCGGCGCTGCGAAAGGCGGGATTTTCGGAGCGCGACATCTGGGACATCGCCGCCGTGGCCGGTTTCTTCAACATGACCAATCGGGTCGCCTCGGCTACCGACATGCGGCCCAATAGCGTCTATCATGCGCAGGCGAGGTAACCCCAAGGTAACCCCATGCACACGCGCGTCATCGCCTGCCTTCTCCTTCTGCTCGTCGCCGCCCCCGCGCACGCCGCGCAATGCGGCGGCGACTTCAACGCCTTCCTGGCCTCGATGTCGCGCGAAGCCGCCGCGCAAGGCATCTCGGCCGGCGTCGTCGGCCAGGCCTTCGCGGGCGTCACCCAGGACGGCGCCGTGCTGTCGTTCGACCGCCGCCAGCACGCCACCTTCCGCAAAAGCTTCGAGGCCTATGCGGCGACCCGCGTCACCGGCGGCCGCATCAAGACCGGCCGCGCCATGATGCAGAGCCACGCCGCGCTGCTCTCGCGCGTCGAGCGCCAGTTCGGCGTGCCGCCCGCGATCGTGGTCGCGATCTGGGGGCTGGAGACCGATTTCGGCCACGGCGACATGGGCCGGCTCCCCGTCATCCGCACGCTCGCCACCATGGCGCACGATTGCCGCCGCACCGACCTGTTCCAGCGCGAGCTGCTCGCCGCGCTGAAGATCCTGCAGCGCGGCGACCTGCCGCTGCGCGACCTGATCGGCGCCTATGCGGGCGAGATCGGCCAGACCCAGTTCCTGCCGTCGTCCTACATCAAGTACGGCGTCGACTACGACGGCAACGGCCACGTCGACCTGCGCCACAGCGTCCCCGACGTGCTCGCCTCCACCGCCAACCTGCTCAAGACCAACGGCTGGTCGCCCGGCGGCGACTACCACGAAGGCGGGGGAAATTTCGCCGCGATGCGCGAGTGGAATCACTCCGAGGTCTACCGCAAGACCATCGGGCTGTTCGCGGATCGGCTGATGGGGCGGTGAAATCTTTTTCGTAACCCGGGTGGGTTCGACGATGCGTGTCGAGTTGAATGGGTGGCAACAATTCGGGATCGTTTTATCGGTCATATGGTTTGTGGGATTTGCAACCTGGGGGTGGAACGACGCCGTCGAAGAGTTGCGACAAAATTACAAGGAGGCCATCAGCACCTGCCGCACCAATTCATTGCGATTTTCGGGCGACGGGACAGCAAATGCGGCTGAGTACAAGGAGTGTCGGGACAAGGAAAGCGCCCAATTCGCCGAGCGAACTTGATAAGAACAGTCGCCATTTGCCGATTCTGCTGGTGGTTGATCTGATCACCATCATTTTTGCATGGACGGTTATCTGGGTGATTGTCGATACCGTGCGATGGGCGAGACGTCATGGACATCTGTAGGACGTCCAGGGCGGACGGCTGATTGGACGATGAGATTTTTCGTAGCCCGGATGAGCGAAGCGACATCCGGGGTCTGCCGCGCACCGCAATAAAACCCCGCATAGATGAAGCTCCGGCTCGTCGATAAGGAGAATTCCCTCCTCGGCCATCGTTTGGCGAATGAGCAAAAATGTGAGTATGACACCCTTTTCACCGCTGCTAAGATGATCAATGTCAAAAATTCTGTTGTTGGTTGAATCTGAAATTAAGATTTTCAGTTGACCAATGGGACTAATTGCAAGGCTGTGAAATTTCTTACCTGGAAGAAGATTCGTTAGAATTGCGTCGAACTCCCGCTCGATCCAGTCCTTATTGATTTGATTGGTGACGATTCCTTGGACAAGGGTCTGCTTCAACCGCTGATATTTTGTGGCGGGTTGACCGATATATGATTGAACTTGATTACCCGCATCAGCTGAACCCAACTGAATGTTGACCTCGCCGGCAGGAAAAGCTCTGTCTGCGGGGAAATAACTCAATGATGTGGTGTGGGCCGGCTGCCGCTGCTCGAACTCTGCAAACGCTAGTTGGGCAATCAAGTCGGTTCCGTAATACGACTGCGTCTTAAGGTCGAAAATTAATTCGATCTTTAGGGTCGGTATATTTGCGAGGCGTTCGATTTGAGCTGCAGTCTCATTCTGAGCTTTTTGAAGCTCCTCTTGTCCGCCAGGAGAAGACAAGAGTTGTGCTAATACGAATTGTGCCTGCTCGTCATTTCGTGCGTGTCGACTTCGGACTAGCCCCATTGCTATATTCGCGGCGCGGGCCTTTAGGAGTTCGACCTCTGCTGGGCTTAAGATCAAGCCAAGCTCGATGCGTATATTTTTAGTTGCGTCACCGGCTAGAGCTGAATACTCAATTTGATTCGTCCCAAAAAATTGAAAATTTGGTGACAGCGCGCCGAGCGATATTAAAGTTTGTTGCGTTTCTTGAAAGTAACGTGGGGCCAAAAGCGCTTTTACGAGTTCGAATGGCCTCCAATATGCTCGTCTTTCCAACGGCATTCGGGCCCACAATAACATTGAAGTCTTTGTCGGCGTCGATGTGAATGCGTTCGAGGCCGCGAAAATTCTCGATTTCTACCCTTAAAATTCGCATTGCACGCTCCAGCAAGTTGCGGTGGAGACGAGAAGCGATTCCCTTGTGCTTGACAAGTAAAGGAATTAGGACTATATTCCACCCATCCTCACTCACCGAGGGCGCCCCCGGAGGCGTTTCGCAGGCGGAGTGGGGAAGGCGGCGCCTGCGGGTGTGGCTCGCAACCACATCTCCGGGAGGCCCCGGGTCACCGTCCGCCCCAACTACGTGGGGCTGCCCGTAAGGGCTGGACGAGGACCGGACGAACCCGGGCGAAAGCCTGGGGGATCAGGGGCGGCAGCACGCCCCCCGTCCGGTCCCGGAAGCACGGTCCCGAGGCCCAAAATCGCCGCGGTGGAGCGCCGAAAGGCGACGCGCCGGCCGGATTGCCGGTGCGCCTGCCGCAAGCGCCGCGCTCGCGCGCGGAGGCTGCGGCGGAGACTACGCGGTGCGCCTTTCGGCGCTCCGCCCCCTCGCTTCGCAGCGAGCGGGCAAGGAAGGCGGGCGTACCCGGCGCCCGAAATCAAACAATACGGGCGGCGGAGCTTTGCGCGTTGCGCACTTGTCATGCCCGCGAAGGCGGGCATCCAGTAAACACGGAAAGCGCGGTCGATGTCTGTGCGATCACCCGGCGACCGCGTTTACTGGATCGTCCGGTCAAGCCGGACGATGACAGAAAGGGATGACAGGAAAGGTCAGGGCCTCGGGGCATCGGATTTCCGAAACTCGTAGATCAGCGTCGAACCACAGACAAGCAGGCCGAGGATGTTAAGAATGACTGCTGCCCAAGCCCATCCGCTACCGTTAAATGCGACACTGTATCGCCCAAGATTGAAGGCGCTGATCGCAACCAGCAACAAGAGTGCTATCCGCGAAACAGTGGTCACGGGCAAACAGACCTTTCAGCCCAACCCTAATATGCCGGAGGGCCATGAGTCCATTTCGCTGCTGCGAAAATTCAAACCGAGACACGACCGAAATTTTCCGGGCGATGACATGCGATGTTATTTGTGTCAGCTATAGCCCTCACGCCTCAACGCATGCACGCGATGACACGCATCCGTCACACCGTTCTCGCCTTCGTCATGCTGCTTTCGGCGCTGCCCGCGGCGTTGGCGCAGGATCGCGGCGGCGACGCCGACACGCTGCAAGCGGTCCCGGCCGTCGCGCAGAACGGCATGGTGGTGGCGCAGGAGGCGCGCGCGGCGCGCATCGGCGTCGAGATCCTGCATCGCGGCGGCAATGCGGTCGACGCGGCGGTCGCGGTCGGGTTTGCGATGGCGGTGACGTATCCGCGCGCCGGCAATATCGGCGGCGGCGGCTTCATGGTGATCCACCGCGCCGACGGAACCGACGCGGCGATCGACTATCGCGAGACCGCGCCGCAAGGCGTCAACGACAAGACCTTCCTCGACGCCAGCGGCAACGCCGATCCGGCGAAATCGCGCGATTCGGCGCTGGCGGTCGGCGTGCCGGGCACGGTCGCGGGGCTGGCGCTGGCGCACGAAAAATACGGCTCGGGCAAATTCACGCTGGCGCAACTGCTGGCGCCGGCGATTGCGCTGGCGCGCGACGGCATTCCGGTCGAGGCCGACATTGCGGACTCGCTGCCGAACGATCATTCGCGCATCGCGCGCTGGCCGTCATCGCGCAAGATATTTCTCAAGCCGACGGCGGCGCGCTGGCGGCGGGCGACACGCTGGTGCAAAGCGACCTCGCCGACACGCTCGACGCCATCGCCAAAGGCGGCCCGCAGGCCTTCTATCAAGGCCCGACCGCCTTCAAGATCGCCGCGGCGGTGCAGGCGGCCGGCGGCGTGATGACGGCCGGCGATCTCGCCGACTACCGCGCGCTCGAACGCACGCCGGTGCGCGGCAACTATCGCGGCTACGACATCGTCTCGATGCCGCCGCCGTCCTCGGGCGGCGTGCACCTCATCGAGATGCTCAACATCCTCGAAGGCTACGACATGCACGGCGCCGACGAGGCGCAGGCGCTGCATCTGATGATCGAGGCGATGCGGCGCGCCTATGCGGACCGCGCGGTGTTTCTGGGCGATCCCGACCGCGTCGATGTGCCGGTCGCGCGGCTGACCTCGAAGGACTACGCCGCGCAGTTTGGCGCGCCACCATCGATCCGGCGCACGCAACGCCGTCGCAGGACATTCGCGCCGGCGGCACCGTGCAGCACGAAGGCCGCAACACGACGCACTATTCCGTCGTCGACCGCGACGGCAATGCGGTGTCGAACACCTACACGCTCAACTTCAGCTACGGCGTCGGCCTGGTGGCGGGCGGCACCGGCATCCTGCTCAACAACGAGCTCGACGATTTCTCGGTCAAGCCCGACGCGCCCAACGCCTATGGCCTGCTCGGCCTCGAAGCCAACGCGCCCGCGCCCGGCAAGCGCCCGCTGTCATCGATGACGCCGACCATCGTGCTCAAGGACGGCAAGCCGTTCCTGGTCACCGGGTCGCCGGGCGGCAGCCGCATCATCACCACGGTGCTGCAGATCGTGGTCGACGTCATCGATCGCGGCATGAGCGTCGCGGAGGCGGTGTCGACGCCGCGCGTGCATCATCAGTGGATGCCCGACGCGGTCGTCGCCGAGCGCGGCATTGCGCCGGAACTGGTGCAGGCGCTCGAGGCGCGCGGCCACACGGTCTCGGTGCGGCGGCCGGTGACGTCGGCCAACTCGATCGCGATCACGCCCGAGGGATTTGTCGGCGCCGCCGACCCGCGCACGCGCGGCGCGCTGGCGGCCGGGTATTAAGGCCACTGCCAGCGCACGATATCGACGACCGACGGCGGCAGCGTCACCAGCGACAGCACGAATTCGGTGCTGGCCGAGATCGAGGCGGCCCCGACCAGCGAACACACCGTCCCGATGATCACCCTCTTGCCGAAGATTTCGTGCTCGGGCGTCAGCATGTAGGCAAACAAATAGCGAAACAGCAGCGACAATTGCTGGATCGGCACCACCACCGACAGCGGCGCCAGCGAATACGCCATGTAGATCAGCATCTGCGAGACGCAGACGAACACCCCCGACGAGGTGAACCACTTCAGCGCGTCCGGCTTGATGTCGAGCGCGTGCCGCCAGCCATTGATCAGCAGCATGAAAATCGCGAGCAGCACGGTCGCCGCGCCATAAGACACCACGCCCGCGGCGATCGCCGTGCCAGGTCCGCCCCCGCCGATCGCCGACCGCACCAAAATCGGCGTGGTGCCATACCCCGCCGCGCACAGCAGGGCGAACAGATACCCTTCCGCATAATGCGGACGAAATGCTTCCGCGCCGTCAGGCGCGGCCGCGGCGGTCGCGGCTTCGACCGGGTTGCTCTCGCGCTGGCGCATCAGCGCCGCGCCAATGATGATCAGGACAATCCCCATCATGCGCAGCGGTGTCAGCCGCTCGCCGAGAACAAAGACCGCGAGAATCAGCGTGACAATGAGATTGAGCTGGACGATCGGGGCCGACAGCGTGAGCCCGATAGCCTTGGATGCGCGGACATTGCAGTAGCGGCCAAAGATGAAATGCAGCAGGCCTGCCAGCGACAGAAAGCCGAGGCCGCGAAGCGAAAAGTCCGCAAGCCGGCCGATATTGCCGCTCGCCAGCGCAGCGATGAAAAACAGCGGTACGCCAATCGGCACGGTGATCGCCAGCGACTGCATCGCCGATCCCGACAACACGCCGCGCCGCGCGCTGGCATTGTTGAAGGCGAAGGTCGCCGCCGATAGCAGCGAAAGCAGAATTCCGAGCACGCGGCCGTCCTTGCTGGTGAGATGTGTTTGTTGGCTGACCGGCTCAGGTCGCCGACGCTGGCGTCGCTGTCGTTAGAACGTCCCTCAATTCGGCACAAGCGCCGCGTGCTTGGCGACGTCGGCCCATTTGACGACGTCGCTCTTGAGATAGTCGCCGAGCTTTTCCGGCGAACCGCCGACAAGCCGGAAGCCGAGCTGGTCGGCGCGCTGCTTCATGTCGGGCGTCGTCAGCATTTGCGCGGTGTCGGCATTGATCTTGGCGACGATGTCGGTCGGCGTGGCCTTTGGCGCGAACAGCGCGTACCAGCTGGTGTCGTCACCATAGGCGACACCAAGCTCGTTGAAGGTCGGCACGTCGGGGAGTTGCGAGGAGCGGGTGTGCCCCGACACCGCGAGCGCGCGCATCTTGCCGGCCTGGAGATTGCCGACGGCGCCGCCGAGCGTTGCGAGCCACACCGAAATCCGGCCCGCCATGATGTCGGTCACGGCCTGACTGAACGACGAATAGGGCACGTGCTGCAGTTTTATGCCGGTCACCTCGCTGAACAGCACGGTGGCAAGATGGCCGCTCGAACCGGTGCCGAGCGAGGCATAGTTGAGTTCGCCCGGATGCGCCTTGGCGTAATCGATGAGATCCTTGACCGAATGGAACGGCGAGTTCGGCGGCACCATCAGCACATCCTGGCCGGTCGCGATCATGGCGACGGGATCGAAATCGCGCACCGGATCGAAACCCCTTCATCGGCTGAATGGTGACGTTGGCGGCGAGAAACTGTCCGCCGAGAAACAATGTATAGCCGTCCGGCGCCGACTGCGCCGCAGCAGCCGCGCCGATATTGCCGCCAGCGCCGCCGCGGTTCTCGATGAACACCGATTGGCCCCAGCCCTCGCCGAGCTTCTGCGCAACGATGCGGCCGAGCGTATCGATGCTGCCGCCAGCGGCGAATGAGATGATGAGGCGCACGGCGCGGTTCGGATAACCCTGAGCCCCGGCGCTCGTCTGGAAGGCCAGCAAGGCGGCAGCCGCCAAGGCAAATGCGCCCGCCCAACATATTCTTTTCACATCATCCTCCGTGACGGCCAGCATGCGCCCTGCCGCCAACCTATATCATCCGTCGCGGAAATCGGAACAGGATCGCGGCGTTCCGGCGCGCCTTTCGCCGCTATTGACCCGGGCGGGCCGTCGCGCAACGCTCACCGCCAGATCCCGTCTGAAGCGAACAACGAGGGAAACCATGCCGCTCACGCAACTCAACCATGTGACCGTTCGAACCGACGACCTCGAAGGCACAAGGGATTTCTACCAGGACATCCTCGGCCTCAAGGACGGCGCCGCGGCCGCCGCTGGCGTTCCCGGGCTATTGGCTCTACTGCGGCGAAATGCCGGTGGTTCACCTGGTGCCGAAGAGCAACGGCATCGGCGGCGGCGCGTCGCCCGACACCGGAAATTTCGATCATGTCGCGTTCACGTGCGACGGCTTCGACAGCATGCGCGCAGCGCTTCGGCCAGCTCGGCATCACATTCCGCGAGCAGGATGTGCCGAGCATCCGCCTCCGCCAGCTTGTTCGTCGAAGATCCCAACAAGGTGATGGTCGAGCTCAACTTCCCGAACGCCGGCTGAAGGCGATAGCTCGTACCGGAGCACGTCATGATGTCATTCGCCAAAGTTCTTGCCGCGCTCGGCTGTGCCGCGTTCGTCGCCGCAGCCAGCGCAGCGCAGGCGCAAGAGCCGCCGTTTCCGAAACGAGGCCCGATCGAGATCACGGTGCTGTTTCCGGCGGGCTCGTCGGCCGACGTGACCGCGCGGCTCCTTGCGGACGGCATGTCCAAGCAGCTCGGCACGAACGTGATCGTGTTCAACCGGCCGGGCGCAGGCGGTGCGCTCGGTTACCGCTATGTCGCCGACAAGAAGCCCGACGGCTATTCGCTGGTCTGGAACTCCAATTCGATCTCGACCACGTATTATTCCGGCACGCTGGCGTTCAACTACCAGGCATTCGATCCGGTGGCGCGCGTGCTGGTCGAGTCGCCCGTCCTCGGCGTGCGCAGCGATGCCAAATGGAAGACGCTCGCCGATTTCGTCGCCGACGCCAAGGCGCGGCCCAAGGCGATCACGGTCGCCAATTCCGGCGCCGGCAGCCACACTCACATCACGTCGGTCGCGCTCGCCAAGGCGGCAGGGATCGAGGTGCTCGATGTGCCGTTCGGCGCGGCGCAGGTGTTGACGGGCCTGCTCGGCGCGCAGATCGATGCCGTCGTGCAATTGCCGTCTGCATTGTCGGAATACGTCAAGAGCGGCCAGGTCCGCCTGCTCGCCACGATGACGGCCAATCGCGATCCGGCCTTTCCGGACGTGCCGACCGCGCGCGAGCAGGGCTACGACGTTGCGCTCGATGCCTGGCGCGGCATCGCGGTGCCGAAAGGAACGCCGAAAGCGGTCATCGATGTGCTCGAAGCGGCGATCCGCAAGACCGTCGAGAGCCCGCAATTCACGCAAGGCTGCGAACGGCTTGGCGCAAAGCCGACGTTCCTGTCAGCCGCGGATTTCGGCCAACTGATCGCCAAGGAGGACGCGTATCTCTCCGGCCTCATGGGTGCGATCGGGCTGAAGAAGCAGATGTGAGCGGAACCAGGTGTGTCCAGCCATGACCGAAGATTTGTCACGGTATTTTCAGCCCGGCCGCGTGCATCGGCAAATCTACACCGATCCTGAAATTTTCGAGCTTGAGCTCAAGCGCATTTTCGGCACCGCCTGGATTTACATTGGCCACGAAAGCCAGGTGAAAAATCCCGGCGATTATTTCCGCACCTTCATCGGCCGCAAGCCGGTCGTTCTGGTGCGCGATGCCGAAGGCACCATTCGCGTCATCCATAATCAATGCGCGCATCGCGGTTCGATGGTGGTCGCCAACGACACGGGCAATGCCGGCGAATTCACGTGCTGCTACCACGGCTGGACCTATCATCTCGACGGCCGGCTCAAGAGGGTGCCGCTGCAGAACGGCTATCCGCGCGATTTCGATCCGCAGAATCCGAACACCGCGATGGTGCAGGTGCCGCGCGTCAAGAGCTATCGCGGATTCGTTTTCGCCAGCGAAGCGGCCGACGGGCCGGGCCTGGAGGAATTCCTCGGTCACATGACGACGTCGCTCGACGACATGATCGATCGCGCGCCCGACGGCGAGATCGAGATCGCCGGCGGCGTCTTCAAGCACGCCTATGACGGCAACTGGAAGCTCTATCTGGAAAACCTCTGCGATGCAGCGCATCCGCTGTTCACGCATCGCTCGTCGATCGACGCTTCGCTGCAGCAGTCGGACGACGTGCATTCCGACGGCTCCGGCGAGATCGCGATCCGCCAGATGCGCCAGAACGGCGCGCCCTACAGCTTCTGGGAATCGCAGGTCGGCATCTGGACCTATCCCAACGGCCACAGCTATCTCGGC
The DNA here is from genome assembly GCA_963730645.1 of uncultured Alphaproteobacteria bacterium. GTDB lineage: Bacteria > Pseudomonadota > Alphaproteobacteria > Rhizobiales > Xanthobacteraceae > BOG-931. The sequence continues at coordinate 130,589 of CAVSSN010000008.1, forward strand.
GACTATCACGACGACGCCAAGCTCGTCGCGGCGCTCAAGGACCCGCTGTTCCGCGAATACATCGCCGCGCTGGAGAAGAAGAAGGGCAAGGACGAGACCAGGCGCGTGCTCGAAGTGCGGCGCTGGAACAGCAACGTCTATCCGAACCTGTCGTTCATGAGCCAGTTCCAGCAGCTCCGCGTCGTGCATCCGATTTCGGTCAATCGCACGGTCGTCTACACCTACAATTTCCGCCTCAAAGGCGCGCCGGAACAGATGTTCCGCAACACCATCAGCTTCGCCAACATCGTCAACGGCACCGGCTCGTTGGTGCTGACCGACGATCTCGAAATCTACAATCGCATCGGCATGGGATTGTCGAGCGCCGGCGCGGAATGGATCGAGATCGGGCGCGGGCTGCAAACCGATGTGCCCGACGCCCATGACGGCCGGCGCGGCCAGAACTCGACCAGCGAGGTCTACATCCGCAACATGCTCGACGCCTGGCTGGGCTACATGACGAACGGCCACGCCGAAATGCGCGCCGCCGAGTGACGCCGGCCGATGGGGAAAAAGCCGAAACGTACATCGCGGCCCGCCGCGCGCTCGCGCCGGCCGATCGCAACGCGCGGCAGAACGGCGCGGCTATCGGCGCAGCAGCCGCTCGATGTCCACCGCTGCGAGCAATTCCTGCTGCACGAGGCGCGGCTGCTTGACGACGGCAAGTTCGACGACTGGCTCGCGTTGTTCACTCGCGGACGCGTGGTATTGGGTGCCGAGCGAGCCCGATCAGGCCAATCCGGTCGACACCGTGTCGCTGATCTATGACGATCGCCGCCTGCTGGAGACGCGCGTGCGCCGCCTCGCCAGCCCGCGCATGTATTCGCAGGAGCCGCGCTCGCGCACCAGCCGCATGGTCGGCAATGTCACGATCGAGGACTCGGACAAGAATTCCTGCACGGTGCGATCCAAATTCCTGATGATCGAATACCGCCGGGAGCAGCAGCGCATCTTCGGCGGCACGGCGCTTCACCGCCTGGTGCACGCCAACGGCCGCATCATGATCGCGTGGAAGCGCGTGAACCTCGTCAATTGCGACGCGCCGATGGACGGAATCACGATTCCGTTTTGATCGTCTCCTCTTCGTAGCCCGCATGAGCGCAGCGATATGCGGCGAACGCCGCCCACCCGGATGTCGCTGCGCTCATCCGGGCTGCGAGATCTTACGTCCCCGTCGGCCGGTGCAGCGCGGTGCGCGTGCGTTGCGCGGTGAGCCATTTCGAGCGGCCGGCAACGCCGAGGGCAAAGGCGCGCAACGCCGGCGGCCATGTCGTCGGCAGGCCGAGAAAGTACGAGATGCGCTGCGTGTGCTCGGTGATCGGGCGCTCCTCGCGCTCCCAGGTTTCAAGCGCGGCGGCGACATCCTCTTCGCGATCGAGATAGACCGCGAGCGACAGCGCATTCATCATCGCGCAGCCGCCGCCCTGGCCGATGTTCGGCGGCAGCGCATGCGCCGCATCGCCGACGATGGCGACACGGCCGGAAGACCAGCGCTTGACCTTGATCAGATCGAAACGGTCGTAGCGCCCCTGCTCGCCGATGCGGTCGATCAGCGCCTCGAGGTGCGGGAAAGCGCGCATCCATATGTCCTTGCGCACCGGCACCGCCTTCGCGGCCTCGTCGGTGTCCAGCATCGTCAGCGCGATATAGATGTCGGTCTCGCTGCACGGCGTGTAGAGCAGACGCCGCGTGCCCGACCAATATTCGATGGTCTTCGCGCCGTCGGTGTTGCCGCGCTCTGCCTCCGTCTTGTCCATGAGCAGGCGCGTGCAGCCATCGACCAGATACTTGCGCTTCGCCAACAGTCCGAGCGAATCGCGCAGCCGCGAATTGCTGCCGTCCGCGCCGACGATCAAATCGGCCTTGATGCTTCGTCCGTCGGCCAGCATCAGTTCGCCCTCGGCCGTCGCACCGGCTGCCTCCGAGTTGGTCATGATCACGACGCCGGCGCGCGTCGCCGCCGCCGCGAGCGCGTTGATGACATTCTGGCGCACGATGCTGTAGACGCGGCTGCCCGCCCATTTGTGCACCGAGATCAGCCGATCGCGGCCGTCGCGGACCTCGCGCGTGTGCGCGAACGGCGCACCCTTGACCGCGGCCTCATAGGCGCCGACCGCCTCGAGCACGCGCAGCCCGTTCTCGTAGATATAGATGCCGGCGCCGGTGGTGCGCAGCTTGTCGGCGCGCTCGTGCACGCGCACGGTCCAGCCGCGCTGCGCCAGCGCGCACGCCGCCGTGAGGCCGGCAAATCCGGCGCCGACGATCTCGGCGTGTCGCCTGGCCATGGTGTCCCCTACGCTGCTCGCATATTATAATCGCCACAAAGGGCGATACTCGCCCGTGCGGAGGATAGCATGGCCCGGCTGCGCCACTTTGCCGTCTGCGTGAGCGACCTCGACAAGGCCGCGACGTTCTACCAGACCGTGTTCGATCTCAAGCGCATTGCGCGGGAGGATCTGGATATCGGCTCGGCCATCTACATGAGCGACGGCGTGATCAATCTCGCCTTGCTCAACTTCAAGGGCAGCGAAGGCAGCAAGGCGTCGGACCTCAAGAATCCCGGCGGCTTCGTCGGCGCGCACCATTTCGGCTTTCAGGTCGACGATCTCGTCGAGACCCAGAAGCGCATCGAGGCGAACGGCGGAAAGTTCTTCTTCGACCTCGGCGACGAACGCGCGGGCAACTTCGAGCGCAAGTTCAAGGACCCCGACGGCGTGATCTTCGATATTTCCAAGCACGGCTGGCAGGGCACGGACAGCTACAGAAGAAGTAACGTCCTTATTGTCATCGTCCGCGAAGGCGGACGATCCAGTAATCACGGGTTTCGCGGCCGCGCGCATGCGACACACGCTTGCGTTTACTGGATGCTCCGCCTTCGCGGAGCATGACAGTGAAGGTGTGCGTAGCGCCTACTTGACGAACTGATTGGTATACAGCTCTTCCACCGGGGTCGCCTTCTGGATGAAGCCCTTCGAAAGATAGAAGTCCTGCAGCTTGGCAAGGCGAACCGGATCCACCTCGCCCGGAACGTTCTGTCCGGGATAGACCGACTTGGCATACATCTCGAAGGCGTATTTGACGCCGCCCTCCTTGCCTTTCCATTCCGGCACGAATGACGCGAACTCAAGCGCGGTCTTGTCCGGATCGGCCATGATGTCCTTCATGCCGCGCAGCGACGCCTGCACGAACTTGCGGATCAGATCGGGCTTGTCCTTGATGATCTGGTCGGAAGCCGCAACCGCCTGCGCCATGTGCGGGAAGAATTCCTCCGTGGGGATCACCCTCACCTTGACGCCCGCAGCCTGCACCGGCGGAATCCAGTCCGGCACACCCGCCATGCCGACGGATTTGCCCTCCGCCACGAACTGCCAGACGCCCGTCGGCCCGACCGACTGGATGTTGACGTCGTCCTGCGTCAGGCCCGCGCTCGCGAGCAGGCCGAGCAGCGCATAGAAGGTCGTGTCCTGATAGGACATGACCGTGATGGTCTTGCCCTTCAGATCGGCCGGCTTCGTGATGCCGGAGTCCTCGCGCACCACGAGCTGCATGAAGCCCTTGCCGCCGAACAGGCAGACGATCTTCACCGGCACGCCGTTGCCGCGCACCATGATGGGGGCGTCGGCAACAATGCCGCCGAGCGGCGCATTGCCGGCGCCGACCTGCTTGGCCACGTCGACGCCGCCGCGGCCGACCGCAAACTCGACTTCGAGCCCGGCCTCCTTGTAATAGCCTTTGCCCTGCGCGAGCCGGATCGGGCCGAACGCCGGCAAGATCGGCGGCGCCGGGAACAGATAGGTGAATTTCTCGTCGGCCCGCACGGGCGATGCCGCGCCGAACACGCCGAAGCCAAGCGCGGCGCCGGCGCCCCCCGCAAGCACGCGACGGCGCGACAAACGTGTATTCACGCGGACGGACATAAGCAGCTCCCCTGGTGCGCAGGCGCGGATACGCTGTCGCAGATCGCGCGCCAGACTATCGACCATGACTATCGGCGATACCGGCATTTGCCACTATACTTGACGCCGCTGGGCGGCGATATGCGCGCAATCGGCCCAAACAGAAGCTATTCCGGCGGTCGAGCTGCAGCCCATGTCCGACGTCGTACGCCTCGAATACCGCAACGTGACGATGCGCTTCGCGGCAAGCGGCGGCCGCGACGTCCTCACGGCCGTGCGCGGCGTGAGCTTCTCGGTCCGCGACGGCGAGGTCGTCTCGCTGATCGGCCCGAGCGGCTGCGGCAAGAGCACACTGCTCAACATCGGCTCCGGCCTCACCGCGCCGAGCGAAGGCGCGGCGTTCGTCGACGGCGAACGCGTCGAGGGACCGAATGCCCAGGTCGCCTTCATGCTGCAGAAGGATTTGCTGCTGCCGTGGCGCACCGTCGCCGAGAACGTGATGTTCGGCGTTGAAATCCAGGGCGTCCCGCTGCCGGAGCGCCAGCACCGTGCGCGCACGTTGCTCGCCAATTTCAATCTTGCAGAATTTTCCGGCCATTATCCGCATCAATTGTCGGGCGGCATGCGCCAGCGCGTCGCGCTCGCGCGCACGCTCGCTGTCGATCCGCACGTGCTGCTGCTCGACGAGCCGTTCTCGGCGGTCGATGCGCAGACCCGAATGGCATTGCAGCGCGATCTGGCGCAGACGCTCAAGCAGGCGCGCAAGACGGCGCTGCTCATCACGCATGATTTGCTGGAAGCCGTGACGCTGTCCGACCGCGTGCTTGTCATGAGCCAACGCCCAGGCGTCATCATCGACGAAATCGTCATCGACATGCCGGAACGCGACAATCCGATTGCCCGCCGGCACAATCCGAAAGTCGCCGACTACGTGGCGCGGCTGATGGATCGCCTCGACATCAGTCCCGTTGCGATCGAGCAACAGCCGGCGCGAGGCAGCGCATGAACGGCGCCGCGCGATCCTCGTTCGTGCTGATGGGAACCGCCGCGAGCGTTGCGTTGCTCGTCCTGTTTCTGGCGGCGTGGCAATGGGGCCCGGGCCTGCTCGGCATCCCGCCGTTCATCGTGCCGCCGCTCTCCGCCGTTGCGGCGGAGTTCGTGCGCGCATGGCAGGTCAACCACCTGCTGATGCACACCGGCGTGACCGCCGCCGAAGTGCTGGCCGGCTTTGTGCTCGGCAGCCTGCTCGGCGCCGTCGTCGGCTATCTGCTCGGCATGTCGCCGATCGCGGAGTTCGCGCTGTCGCCCTATATCCTCGCGCTGCAGATCGCGCCGAAGGTCGCGTTCGCGCCGCTGTTCATCTGTGGATGGGCTTCACGGTCTATCCGAAAATCCTGGTCGCGATCCTGATCGTGTTCTTCCCGGTCATGGTCAACGTGCTGACCGCCGTTCGCACCGTCGATCCCGACCTCATCAATCTCGCCCGCGCCTTCAAGGCGACGCGCGCGCAGATATTCTGGAAGATCGAATTCCCGACCTCGATGCCGCCGATGTTCGCCGGGCTTCGCATCGGCTCGACGCTCGCCGTCGTCGGCGTCGTGGTCGGCGAGTTGGTCGGCGGCAATCGCGGGCTCGGCTATCTCCTGACCTTCGGCGAGGGCCAGGCCAATACGCCGATGGTGTTCGTCTCGATCGTGATGCTCACCGTCGTCGGCGGCATCGCGTATCTCGGAGTCATCCTGAGTCGAGCGGCGCGTGCTGCATTACCTACCGGCGCGCGCGCTGGGCGGAAATCTCTAATCTCCTCCCCCTGCAAGGGGGAGGTCGACCGCAACGCGGTCGGGTGGGGGTTCTGCGGCGCTGCGGATGACTGACCCCCACCTGGCGCCTTCGGCGCCGTCCTCCCCTTTCAGGGGGAGGGAGAAATCAATTCGGAAAATGCTCGGCGTGCCAATCGGCTTCGAGGTCGGGGTTGATCTTGCCGTCGACGACGAACACGCCCGGCGCGCCTTCGGCGACCCATGCGCGCAGCGGCTCCAGATCATCGAGCGTGCGCACCGTCGCGCCGCGCGCGCCGTAGCCGCGGGCGATGGCGGCGAAATCGGTGTCCGGGAATTGCACGATGTCGATCGAGAAACCCTGACGGCGGAAATAGTGCACCTCGGCCGCATACGAACTGTCGTTGTAGATGAGGATGCACATGCGCAGGCCCAGACGGATCGCGGTCTCCAGATCGGCAATCGACATCATGAAGCCGCCGTCGCCGGCGCCGAGCACGGCGAGCTTGCCCGGATTTGCCACGGCAAGGCCGATGGTCGAGGCGAGGCCGAGGCCCACCGACTGGAACGAATGACTGAGGCACGAGGCCCGCGCATTCGGCACGCGCAGATAGCGCGGCACCCAGCCGCAGAAATGGCCCGAGTCGGAGGCGACGACGCGATCGATGGGCAAAATGCTGTCGACGGCTTTGCTCAGCGCGCGCGGATCGATGAACTGCGCCGAGCGATTCGTCCGGATGCGGGAAGTGATGATTGTCGCCGTCGCGGATGCGCTCGCGCATCGCGTCGCTGCGGCGGCCGGGCTTGCTCACGCCGCGCCGATCGAGTTCCGCCAGCAACGCCTCTGCCGTTGCCTTGGCGTCGCCGTGCACGGCGAGCTGCACCGGCATCTGATAGCCGAGCTTCGGCGCCTCGATGTCGACCTGCGCCACCACCGCGCCCGGCGCGATCAGCTTGCCCTTCTTGGTGGTCCATTGCGTGAGGCTCGCGCCGAATCCGAGAATGAAATCGCTTTCCGCGATCAGCTCGTCGGCGATCGGCGACGAAAAGCCGCCGCTGATGCCGACCGACCACGGATTTCCGGAAAACAGACCGTGCCCGCACACCGATGTCGCCAGCAGCGCGCCGACGCGATCGGCGAGCGCGATCAGCGCCGGCTCGGCGTCCGACAGCACCGCGCCGCGGCCGCCGAGGATGAGCGGGCGCTGCGCGCGCGCCAAGGCTTCGGCCAATCGCTGCACCGCCTGCGGATCGGGATACAGGCGGCCCGGGGCGGGCGGCAGTTCGAGCGGCGGCAAATTCGAGGCGAGCGACGCATGCTGCACGTCGAGCGGCAGGCTGAGCACCACGGTCTGGCGGTCGCGCAAGGCGCGCGTGACGGCGCGCAGCGTGTCTTCGCGCGCAGAGTTCGGCGTATGCACGCGCTCCGACACCGCGCCGACCGCGCGCACCATCTCGGCCTGCTCGATATAGAAATTATTCTTCACCGCGCCGGTCGGCACATCGCCGGCGAGCACGACGAGCGGCGTGCGGCTCTTGGCCGCCTCGCCGATGCCCGTCAGCGCGTTGGTCAGGCCCGGGCCGGAGTGCACGCTGACGAGCGTCAGCTCGCCGGTCGCCTTGGCGTAGGCGTCGGCCATGCTGGCGGCGTTGCATTCGTGGCGCGCGGAGATCAGCTCGACGCCGTTCTCGACCAGCGCATGCGAAATCTTGAAATTCGCGGTGCCGAGCAGGCCGAAGCAGCGGCGCGCCCCGTACGCCGGCGAGGTCTCGCGCGAGCACGGCCGCGACCGTTGGATTGCCGTTCATGCCGTCGTCCTTTTCGGTGAGGCTGCTTTTGCCGCCGCCTTCATCCCATCAGCAGGTCGGGCAGCCATGTGGCGATGGCGGGAACCAGCAGCAGCAGCCCGAGAAGGATGAGACTCATGATGACATAGGGCACCACGGCCTGAAAGATGTGGGTGAACGTCACCTCCGGCGGCGCGACACCGCGCATGGTCATGAGCAGCAAGCCGTGCGGCGGCAGCAGCAGGCCAAGCTGCATGCAGATGAGATACAGCACGCCGAACCAGATCAGGTCGACATCGATCTTCTGCACCAGCGGCATGAAGATCGGCAACGTGATCAGCATCATGCTGACCTGATCGACGAACACGCCGAGGAACACCAGCGTCGCCATCATCATGGCCACCAGCGCCAGCGGCGACAGGCCCTTGCCGAGAATGGCCGCGACCAGCCCTTCGGTCGCGCCGGAGAAGCTGAGGATTTGCGAGAAGGTGGTGGCGCCGAGGATGATGAACAGGATCATTCCGGAAATCGCCACCGTGCCGCGCAGCGATTTCATCAGCGCGTCGAACGTAAGCGCGCGGTAGAGCGCGGCCATCGCCATGGTCGCCAGCGCGCCGAGCGCGGCGGATTCCGTCGGCGTCGCGAAGCCGGCCGACATCGCGCCGACCACGACGGCGAAGATCGCGACCAGCGGGATGACGTAGAGCACGAGCAGCCGCCAGCTTTCCCAGCCGGGGCGCGTGACGGCGTCGGTGCGCGGCGCGAGCGACGGCGTGATCGACACGCGCACGATGATGTAGGCGATGAAGGCGGCCGACAGGATCAGCCCAGGAACGACGCCGCCGATCAGCAGCTTTGAGATCGAGATGCCGGACAGGCTGCCGAGCAGCACGGTGAGCGCCGAGGGCGGGATCAGCATGTCCACGGCGCCGATCGCCATGATCGGGCCCGTCGCCATGGTCGGGTGATAGCCGCGCGCCAGCATGATCGGCAGCATCAGCGAGCCGAGCATGGCGGTGGTGGCGATGGTGGAGCCCGAGATCGCCGAGAACACCGTGCCGGCCACGACGGCGACGACCGCAAGCCGTCCGGGCACCTGGCGGATGAGGCGCTCGACGCCGTCGATGACCTGGATGGCGAGGCCGGTGTGGAACAGGATTTCGCCCATCAGGATGAAAAGCGGGATCGGCGTCAGCGAAAAGCTCATCACCGAGACGACGCTGTTGCGCACGATCTGCGTCAGCCCGGGCTCGCCGCCCAGAAACAACCATGCGCCGACGATGTTGATGGTGACGAAGGAGAGCGCCACCGGCATGCCGATAAACAGCAGCACCGTCGATCCGCCGAGCAGCAGCAGCGCCGAAAGCTGCCAGCGTCATGATCGCCGACACCGCGTCGGTGCGCGGCGCGCGCTCGGCCACGCTCAGCCGCTGCATGCGGAACACGAACTCGATGGCGAGCAGCAGAAATGCGACCGGCAGCGGCCACAGCAGCCACCATTCGGGCATCACCAGCGTCTTGATCGAGACGTTGCCGGCCTCAAAACTCGCGGCGAGCACGCGCCAGCCGTACCAGACGAAATAAAGCGAGCAGCCAAGGCCGAGCAGGTCGCCGACCCATTCGAGCGTCCAGCCGACACGCGGCGGCAGCGCGCGCAGCACAATGTCGACGCGGATGTGCCGGCCCTGCCGCAGCAGCCACGGCGCCGACAGCAGCGTGAGCAGATAGAGAATGTCCTCGGAGACTTCGTTGCTCCAGGCGATGCCGCCGAGCCCGGTATTGCGCGTGACGACGTCGGCGCCGATCAGCAGCGTCATCGCCAGCAGCAGCAGGCAGGCGACGCCCAGCAGGCGATCGAGCAGCCAACCGAACCGGGCCGACAACGCGTCCATGCCGGCGGCCTGCGCGCCTACTTCGCTTTGGCGAAGAACTCTTTCAGTTTGGGGCCGTTCTCGGGGCTCTGCTTGATGACGCCGGCCCAGCCGGCTTCATAGGCCTTGTCGTGCCAGGCCGCGGCGTCGGCGCCCTTGAACGCGATCACCTGGATGCCGGCGGCCTTCTGCCGCGCGGTGTCGGTTTCATTCTCCTTCGCGGTGTCCGCCGCCTGCGCCTCGAGCCACGCCGACGCGTCGCTGATGACCTTCTTCTGCGCGTCGTTGAGCTTGGCCCAGGTGTTCTTGTTGATCAGGATGCTGACCTCGGCGCTGTAGAAGCCGGGATCGACGCGATACTTGGTCTTCTCCTGCCAGCCGAGATCGAAAATGCCCGTGATCGGCCAGCCGTAGCCGTCGACCACGCCGCGTTCGAGCGCGGTGTAGACTTCGCCCGGCGCGGTCTGCACCACCGTGGCGCCGAGCGCCTGGAAGAAATCGCGATAGACCGGCGTGATGCGCAGCTTGAGGCCGGTGAGGTCGACCTTGTCGATCGGCTTGTTCAGATAGAGGTGGAACGGATTGTCGTCGATGTGGCGCGCGAGGAAGATCGCGTTGAGCTTCTGGTCGTAGAGCTTGGCCATGAAATCGAAGCCGCCGTTCTTGCGGATCTCCGCCATCGGCCGCTCGGTCAGCTTCCAGGCGTCCGCCTCGGGCATCAGGTTGGTGTAGAAGGCGCCGGTGACGTTGGCGATGTCGACCACGCCGCCCTTGAGCGCGTTGCCGACCTCGAACGGCGGCATCGCCTTCGGCCCGCCGATGTAATTGATCTGGATGACGCCCTTGCCGTCGGCATTGACCTTGGCGATGAATTTCTCGAAGCCGCGCGAGTAGAACGTCTGCTCGGCGAACGAGGTGATGCCCTTGAGGGTCACCTCCTGCGCGCCTGCGGAGCCGGCGGCGGTCGCCAGCAAGAATGCCGCAAGCACCGTGGACAATAAGTTACGCATAAAACCCTCCCCGTTTGCCTGCGTCCGCGGCGGCAAAGCCTGATGATCGCCGCGTGCCTGACCCAATCGCGACTAGAGCATAGGGCCGCCCGCGCTCGCAACGCCAAGCCGCGCGGCGGCCAGAACCTTCAACCTTAAATATTTAAGCTTGAAGCATATCGACAAAGGTGCCATGGTGGCGCCATTCGAGCAACAGGGCGGCATCGCATGAAGATCGCTTGCCTCGGCGGCGGCCCGGCGGGCCTCTACTTCGCCATCAGCATGAAGCTGCGCGATCGCGGCCACGACATCACCGTGTTCGAGCGCAACCGGCCCGACGACACGTTCGGCTGGGGCGTGGTGTTCTCCGAAGAGACGTTCGACAACATCACCGCCAACGATCCGGTCAGCGCCGAGGCGATCCGCAGCCACTTCGCCTACTGGGACGACATCGCCGTCAACTATGGCGGCCAGCGCATCGTCTCGACCGGCCACGGCTTTTCCGGCATCGCCCGCAAGCAACTGCTCATGCTGCTGCAGCAGCGCGCGCGCGAACTCGGCGTCGACTTGCGGTTCGAGACCGAGGTGGCGAGCGCCGCAGAGCTGGCGAAAAATTACGACCTCGTCGTCGCCGCCGACGGGCTGAATTCAAGGACGCGCGCCGAGTTGGCGCAGCACTTCAGGCCCAACATCGATCTGCGCAAGAACAAATTCGTCTGGCTCGGCACCCATCAGAAATTCGACGACGCCTTCACGTTCATCTTCGAGGAGACCGAGCACGGCTGGATCTGGGCGCACGCCTACCAGTTCGATGCCGACACCGCGACGTTCATCATCGAGTGCTCGGAGGCGACGTGGCAGAAATTCGGCTTCGGCGCGATGAGCCAGGACGAGTGCTGCCGCACCTGCGAGCGCATTTTTGCCAAATATCTCGGCGGCCACAAACTGATGTCGAACGCCGCGCACATCCGCGGCTCGGCGTGGCTGAATTTCCCGCGCGTGCTGTGCGAGAAATGGTCGTACGAAAACATCGTGCTGATGGGCGACGCCGCCGCCACCGCGCACTTCTCCATCGGCTCGGGCACCAAGCTCGCGATGGAGAGCGCGGTCGCGATGGCGGATTATCTGCACAGCGAGCCGACCATGCAGGCGGCGTTCGCCAAATACGAGGACGCGCGCCGCACCGAAGTGCTGCGGCTGCAATCGGCGGCGCGCAATTCGCTGGAATGGTTCGAGGACGTCGAGCGCTATCTGCATCTCGATCCGGTGCAGTTCAACTATTCGCTGCTGACGCGCTCGCAGCGCATCAGCCACGAGAACCTGCGGCTGCGCGACAAGGACTGGCTCGAAGGCGCGGAGGCCTGGTTCCAGCGTCTCGCCGGCGCCGGCGACAACATCACCCGGCGGCCGATGTTCGCGCCGTTCAGGCTGCGCGACATGCGGCTCAAGAACCGCGTCGTGGTCTCGCCGATGGCGCAATACAAGGCGGTCGACGGCTGCCCGACCGACTGGCACCTCGTGCATTACGCCGAACGCGCCAAGGGCGGCGCCGGCCTCGTCTGCATCGAGATGACGTGCGTGAGCCCGGAAGGCCGCATCACGCCCGGCTGCACCGGCCTGTACACGCCGGAGCACGAGGCGGCGTGGAAGCGCATCGTCGATTTCGTCCATGCCGAGACCGACGCGAAAATCTGCTGCCAGCTCGGCCATTCCGGCGCCAAGGGCTCGACCCAGCTCGGCTGGGAGGAAATGGACGCGCCGCTGAAGGACGGCAACTGGCCGGTGATGTCGGCGTCGGCGACCGCATGGTCGGACCGCAACCAGCGCGCCCGCGCCATGACGCGCGCCGACATGGACCGCGTGCGCGACCAGTTCGTCGCGTCGACCGAGATGGCGGCACGCGCCGGCTTCGACATGCTCGAAATCCATTGCGCGCACGGCTATCTGCTGTCCTCCTTCATCACGCCGCTGACCAACCAGCGCACCGACGAATACGGCGGCTCGCTCGAAAACCGCATGCGCTATCCGCTGGAAATCTTTCATGCCGTGCGCGCAGTGTGGCCCGCGGAGAAGCCGATCTCGGTGCGCATCTCCGCCAACGACTGGGTCGGCGATGGCGGCATCGAGCCGCGCGACGCGGTCGCGATCGCGCGCATGCTGCAGGAGGCCGGCGTCGACATCTGCGACGTGTCGGCGGGCCAGACCTCGATCGGCGCGCGGCCGGTCTACGGCCGCATGTTCCAGACGCCGTTCTCCGACCGCATCCGCAACGAGACCGGCATGGCGACGATGGCGGTCGGCAATATTTTCGAGCCCGACCACATCAACTCGATCCTGATGGCGGGCCGCGCCGATCTCGTCTGCCTGGCGCGGCCGCATCTCGCCGATCCGTACTGGACGCTGCACGCCGCCGCGAAGCTCGGCGACCGCGGCGAGACCTGGCCGCCGCCGTATTACCCCGGCCGCGATCAGCTTTATCGGCTCTCCGCCGCCGGCGAGCCCATCGCCGTGCAGGTGTAGCCATGGTGAGCGCGCCGCTTCCCACCTCGCGCCGCGAAGCCGACAGCAAGGCGCGGCTGCGGCTGTGGATCAGGCTGTTGCGCGCCAGCCGGCTGATCGAAGCCGTGGCGCGCGAACGCCTCAAAGCGCAGTTCAACGCCACGCTGCCGCGCTTCGACGTCATGGCGGCGCTGTTCCGCAAGCCGGACGGCATGCTGATGAGCGAAATCTCGCGCTTCCTCATGGTGTCGAACGGCAATGTCACCGGCATCGTCGATCGCCTCGTCTCCGACGGCTTCGTCGTGCGCGCGCAGCGCAACGGCGACCGCCGCACCTCGTTCGTGCGGCTGACCCGCGGAGGCCGCACCGCCTTCGCCGACATGGCGGCTGCGCATGAGCGCTGGGTCGACGAACTCCTTGGTGGCGTCCCGGTGCGCGACGCCGAGCAGATGTCGGCGAAGCTGAAATCGTTCAGGAGCGACTGGGAGGGCGAAGCATGACCGCGATGGCCGCCGCAAAGCCCACGCACTTTCTCTGGCGCATGGACGGCAGCGTCGCCGTCATCCAGTTGAACCGGCCCGACCGGAAAAATCCGCTGACATTCGAGTCCTATGCCGAGTTGCGCGACACGTTCCGCGCTCTGCGCGACGCCGACGATGTCCATGCCGTCGTCTTTCTGCCCAACGGCGGCAACTTCTGCTCCGGCGGCGACGTGCACGACATCATCGGCCCGCTGGTCGCGATGGACATGAAAGACTTGCTCGCGTTCACGCGCATGACGGGCGACCTCGTCAAGGCGATGCTCCATTGCGGCAAGCCGATCATCGCGGCGATCGACGGCGTCGCGGTCGGCGCCGGCGCGATCATCGCCATGGCGTCCGACATTCGCATCGCCACGCCGCAAGCGCAGACCGCGTTCCTGTTCAACCGCGTCGGCCTCGCCGGCTGCGACATGGGCGCCTGCGCGATGCTGCCGCGCATCATCGGCCAGGGCCGCGCCGCGGAGCTGCTCTACACCGGCCGCGCGATGACGGCGCAGGAGGGCGAGCGCTGGGGATTTTTCAACAGACTGGTCGAGGCCGGCGCGCTGGAGCAGGAAGCGCTCACGCTCGCGCGCCGCATCGCGTCGGGCCCGACCTTCGCCAACGGCATCACCAAGACGCAGCTCAATCAGGAATGGTCGATGAGCCTCGATCAGGCCATCGAGGCCGAAGCACAGGCGCAGGCGATCTGCATGCAGACGCAGGATTTCGAGCGCGCCTATCGGGCGTTTGTGGCGAAGCAGAAGCCGGTGTTCGAGGGCAATTAGTCATGCGTCATTGCGAGCGAAGCGAAGCAATCCACCCGGCAATGCCGCTTGCTGGATTGCTTCGTCGTTTCACTCCTCGCAATGACGAGCCCTGTACCGCTCGTCCCCGCGAAAGCGGGGACCCAGCACGAAGCCCGAGCATGCAGCCTCTGGATTCCCGCTTGCGCGGGAATGAGCGGAGTTAGCCTATGCCGGACAACAGCTTCCTCCGCTGGCCGTTCTTCGACGATCGCCATCGCGCGCTCGCGGAGGCGATCGAGCGCTGGAGCGCGGCGAATCTGCCGGTCGATCACGACGATGTCGATGCCGCCTGCCGCGATCTCGTGAAAAAGCTCGGCCGCGATGGCTGGCTCAAGCATTCCGCCATCGATCCGGATGCGCCCGGGCCGCTCGACGTGCGCACGCTCTGCCTCATCCGCGAGACGCTGGCGCGCCACGACGGCCTCGCCGATTTCGCCTTCGCGATGCAGGGCCTCGGCGCCGGCGCCATCAGCCTGTTCGGCAGCGCGGAGCAGCGCAAATGGCTCAAGCGCACGCGCGCGGGCGAGGCAATTTCTGCGTTCGCGCTTTCGGAGCCGAAATCCGGATCGGACGTCGCCAATATCGAGATGAGCGCGACCCGCAACGGCAATGATTACATTCTTGACGGCGAGAAGACCTGGATATCCAACGGCGGCATTGCCGACATCTACGTGGTGTTCGCGCGCACCGGCGAAGCGCCCGGGCGCGCGGGCTTTCGGCATTTCTCGTTCCGGCGGATTTGCCCGGCTTCTCCATCGCCGAGCGCATCGAGGTCATCGCGCCGCATCCGCTGGCGCGGATCAAATTCGACAACGCGCGCGTCCCCGCGTCCGCGATGATCGGCACGCCCGGCGAAGGCTTCAAGATCGCCATGTCGGTGCTCGACATCTTTCGCGCCACCGTCGGCGCAGCCGCGCTCGGCTTCGCCCGCCGCGCGCTCGATGAAGCGATCAGCGCGCGCGAAAGAGCGCCAGCTGTTCGGCGCGCCGCTCGCCGATCTGCAGATGGTGCAGGGCCACATCGCCGACATGGCGGTCGATGTCGATGCGGCGGCGCTGCTGGTCTATCGCGCCGCCTGGGCCAAGGACAACGGCGCCGCGCGCGTCACGCGCGAGGCCGCGATGGCGAAGCTCTATCGCCACCGACCGCGCGCAGGATGTCATCGACAAGGCGGTGCAGCTTCATGGCGGCGACGGCGTCCGCCGCGGCCACATCGTCGAGCGGCTGTACCGCGAAATCCGCGCGCTGCGGATTTATGAAGGCGCGTCCGACGTCCAGAAGGTCGTCATCGCACGACAGATGCTTTCGGGAGCATGACCATGCAGTCTCATGCGACTCTTGGGCGAACCGCACATACCGATACGTTCAGCCGCGACAATCTTCCGCCATCGCAGCACTGGCCGGAAATTCCGCTCGCGGGCTTCGAGTATCCCGAGGAACTCAATGCCGGCGTCGAACTCACCGACCGCATGGTGGCGCAGGGCTTCGGCGACCACGTCGCGCTGATCGGCAACGGCCGCCGCCGCACCTACAAGGAGCTGTCCGACTGGACCAATCGCATCGCCCACGCGCTGGTCGAGGATTACGGCATCAAGCCCGGCAACCGCATCCTCATCCGTTCCGCCAACAATCCCGCGATGGTGGCGTGCTGGCTCGGCGCCACCAAGGCGGGCGCGGTCGTCGTCAACACCATGCCGATGCTGCGCGCGGGCGAACTCGGCAAGATCGTCGACAAGGCCGAGGTCAAGCTCGCGCTGTGCGACACGCGGCTGATGGACGAGCTTGTCACCTGCGCCAAGACCAGCAAGTTCCTCAAGCAGGTGATCGGCTTCGACGGCACCGCCAATCACGACGCCGAGCTCGATCGCATCGCGCTGACCAAGGACGTGAAGTTCAACGCGGTGAAGACCGGGCGCGACGATGTCGCGCTGCTGGGCTTCACCTCCGGCACCACCGGCGAGCCCAAGGCGACGATGCATTTCCATCGCGACCTGCTGATCATCGCCGACAGCTACGCCAAGGAAGTGCTGGCCGTGACGCCCGACGACATCTTCGTCGGCTCGCCGCCGCTCGCCTTCACCTTCGGCCTCGGCGGCCTTGCGATCTTTCCGCTGCGCTTCGGCGCAACCGCGACGCTGCTGGAAAACGCATCGCCCGCCAACATGGTCGAGATCATCGAGACCTACAAAGCCACGATCTCGTTCACCGCGCCGACCGCCTATCGCGCCATGCTGGCGGCGATGCACGACGGCGCCGACCTGTCGTCGCTGCGCGTTGCGGTGTCGGCCGGCGAGACTTTGCCTGCGCCGGTGTTCAAGGATTGGGTGGCGAAGACCGGCAAGCCCATTCTCGACGGCATCGGCTCGACCGAGATGCTGCACATCTTCATCACCAACCGGCTCGGCGACGCCGCGCCGGCGTGCACCGGCAAGCCCGTCATCGGATATCAGGCCAAGATCGTCGACGACGACATGAAGGAGAAGCCGCGCGGCGAGGTCGGCAAGCTCGCGGTGCGCGGCCCGACCGGCTGCCGCTATCTCGCCGACGACCGGCAGGGCAAATACGTGCGCGACGGCTGGAACCTGACCGGCGACGCCTTCACGCAGGACGAGAACGGCTTTTTCCATTTCGCCGCGCGCACCGACGATATGATCATCTCGTCGGGCTACAACATCGCCGGGCCGGAGGTCGAAGCGGCGCTGCTGTCGCATCCCGACGTCGAAGGAATGCGCGGTGATCGGCGTCGCCGGACGAGGAGCGCGGCCAGATCGTGCGAGGCGCACGTCGTGCTGAAGGATGGCGTTGCCGGCCGGCGCCGACACCGTCAAAGCGGCTGCAGGACCACGTCAAGGCGACGATCGCGCCGTTCAAATATCCGCGCTCGGTGAAATTCATCGAGGCACTGCCGAAGACGCAGACCGGAAAAATCCAGCGCTTCCGGCTGCGGCCGGACGCGTCATGAACGAGGCCGCACGAATGACACACGAGTTTCTTCACCCGCAAAACTGGAAACGGCCGAAGGGCTATGCCAACGGCATCGCCGCCGAAGGCCGCACGGTTTTCCTCGCCGGCCAGGTCGGCTGGAACGCCGATCAGCAATTCGACAGCGAGGACTTTGTCGCGCAGACCCGCCAGGCCTTGGCCAACATCGTCGCGCTCGTTCACGAAGCCGGCGGTGGGCCCGAGCACATCACGCGGCTGACCTGGTTCGTGCTCGACAAGAAGGAATATCTGTCGCGGTTGAGCGAGCTGGGGCAGGCCTACCGCGGCGTGATGGGAAAGCACTTCCCGGTCATGACGCTGGTCCAGGTCGTGGCGCTGGTGGAGGACCAGGCCGAGGCTCGAGATCGAGGCCACCGCCGTCGTGCCGAATTGACATAGCACCGCGGCATCCGCGCACTGGCGCCGCGCGCCGTCTCAACTAGTGTTTTTCGCAACTGGCCGCGCGACCACGCTTGGCGCACCCGGTCCCGGCATCGATCAGCAGGAGTTGCCATGAACAGCGATGCAAAAATTCCTCCTCGCCGCCATCGCAATTGGCGCAGTCGTCGGCCTCTCCGGCCGCCTTCACGCGGATGAGCTGACCATCGGCACCATCGGGGCATCGAGCGACGCGCCGTTCTTCGTCGCCGACAAGAAGGGCTACTTCGCCGACGAAGGCCTCAAGGTCAAATTCGTCCGTTTCGATTCCGCCGCGAAGATGATCCCGTCGCTCGGCTCGGGCGAAGTGGATGTCGGCAGCGGCGCGACCTCGGCCGGCCTCTACAACGCCGTCAAGCGCGGCATCGGCATCAAGATCGTCGCCGACAAGGCGCGCAACGCCAAAGGCTATGGCTTCGAGGCGATCATGGCGCGCAAAGTCGAAGTCGACAGCGGCAAGATCAAGAGCCTGAAGGACTTCAAGGGCCTGAAAGTCGCGATCTCCGCCAAGGGCAACAGCGAGGCCGCGATCCTCAATCACGCGCTCAAGACGGTCGGGCTGGCCTGGAGCGATGTCGAGCCGGTCTATCTCGGCTTCCCCTCGCACATCGCGGCCATGCAGAACGGCGCCGTCGACGCCAGCGTCACGGTCGAGCCGACCGTCTCGCAGCTTCTCAAGCTCGGCACCGCCGTGAAGCTCGTCGGCATCGACGACATTTATCCCGATGCCCAGACCGCGGTGATCTTCTACGGCGCCAATTTCATCAAGAACAAGCCGGAGGACGCCAAGAAATTCATGAAGGCGCTGGTGCGCGGCATGCGCACCTACAACGACGCGCTGAAGGACGGCCATATCGCCGGCGTGGGCGCGGACGAGATCATCTCGATCCTCACCGAATATTCCTTCATCAAGGATCCGGCGGTACATCGCGCCATCATCTCGCAGGCGGTCGATCCGGACGGCCACCTCAACATGGACAGCCTGCAGGAGTCCTGGCAGTTCTTCAAAGACACCGGCGAGATCGACGGCTCGGTCAAGGTCGACGACGTGGTCGATCTCAGCTTCGTCAAGGAAGCATCGAAGGCGCTCGGGCCGTACGTCAAGAAGACGGCGTCGAAGTAAGCAAACGCCGCAGCAGCCGAGCGTCCGCGGAACCGCGCAATGACGCCGTTCGAACTGGACATGCCGGCGTCGCTCGAGGAGGCCATCGGCCTGCTCGATCCGGACGATTCATCCGTGCGGCCGATCGCCGGCGGCACCGCACTGATGCTGATGATGAAGGCCGGCGTGTTCCGGCCGACGCGTCTCGTCAGTCTCGCCAGGGCCGGCGGCGAACTCACGCGCATCGCGAGCGGTGCCGAACGGCGATCTCACCGTCGGCGCCATGACGCCGCTCGCGACGCTCGAACGCTCGCGCGAGGTTGCCGCCAGCGCGCCGGTGATCGTGCGCACCATGCAGCGGCTTTCCAACATCCGCGTGCGTAATGTCGCGACGGTCGGCGGCGCATTGGCGCATGGCGATCCACATATGGACCTGCCGCCGGTGCTCATCGCGCTCGGCGCCAGCGTCACGGTCGCGGGTCCGAACGGCCGGCGCACGCTGGCGGTCGAGGATTTGCTCACCGGCTATTACGAGACCGTGCTGGCGAAGAACGAGCTGATCGCCGACGTGCACATTCCGGCGCAAGGCAAGAAGCGCGCGGCGTACATGAAAGTCACCACCGGCTCGGCCGACGATTGGCCCGCGCTCGGCGTCGCGGTCGCGCTCGTTGCCGACGGGTCTGCGGTCAAATCGGCGCGTATCGTTGTCAGCGCCGCGACCGAGAAAGCGACACGGCTCGCGGCAACCGAAAAGCTGTTCGCAGGCGCGAGCGTCGACGACAAGCTGCTCGCCCGCGCCGGCGATGCGGCCGTCGGCGAAGTCGAGATGCTCGGCGACGTGCGCGGCTCGGCGCCCTACAAGCGCGAACTGCTGCGCGTCTACATCGGCCGCGCCGTCAAGGCGGCGCTGGCAAGCAACGGAGCACAGCGCTGATGGCGTCGACACCGATTGCGGGCGGACAGATCGGGCGCTCCTTGCCGCGGCTCGAAGCGCGCGACAAGGTGATGGGACGCGCCGAATACACTCACACCATGCGGCTTCCCGGCATGCTGCACGGAAAAATCTTCCGCAGCACCGTGCCGCATGGGCGCATCAAATCGATCGACACCAGCGCGGCAAAGAAAATCCCGGGCGTCTATCGCGTCATCACCGCCGAGGACGTCGCCAAGGTCATTCCCGATCCGTATTACGGCCCTGCGTTCCACGACCAGCCGATCCTGGCGCTCGACAAGGTCCGGTTCGTCGGCGAACCGGTCGCGGTCGTGCTCGCCGCCGATCCGCACGTCGCGGAAGCCGCGACCCAGGAGATCGTCGCCGAATACGAGGAGTTGCCGGCCGTCTACGACGAGGTCGAGGCGATGACTTCGTCGGTCTACGTGCACGATGAGCTGAAGCCTGCGGGCTCCTTCGCCGACCTCAAGCACCTCAAGGGACAGAAAAACACCAATCTCGCGCTCGGCGCCAAGTTGCGGCGCGGCGATATCGACAAGGCCTTTGCGGATGCGGCGCACGTGTTCGAGCACACATTCCGCACGCAGAAGTGTCTGCACCTCGCGTTCGAGCCGTTCGCGTCGATCGCCGACGCGAAGGAGTCGAGCATCACGATCTACACCGGCTCGCAGGGCCCCTCGTTCGTGCGCAGCGAAATCGCGCGCCTGCTCAAGTGGCCGGAAAACCGCGTGCGCATAAAAGTGCCGTTCCTCGGCGGCGGCTATGGCTCCAAGCTCTACATCAAGCTCGAAGCGCTGGTGACGGCGTGCTCGCTGATCGTGCGGCGGCCGGTGAAGATCGCGCTGACGATGGAGGAGCAGTTCTACCAGATCACCAAGCACCCGAGCACGTTCCGCCTCAAGACCGGCCTCGACAAGGACGGCCGCATCACCGCGCGCAAATGCGAAGTGTTCTGGAACGGCGGCGCCTACGCCGATGTCGGCCCGCGCGTCACGCACAAATCGGGCTTCACCGCGTCCGGCCCCTACGACATCGACAACGTCTGGATCGATTCCTACGCGCTCTACACCAACACGACGCCGGCCGGCGCGCTGCGCGGCTTCGGCATCCCGCAGCTCGCGTGGGCCTACGAGAGCCAGATGGACATGATGGCGCGCGAGCTGAAACTCGACGCCGTCGAGTTCCGGCGCAAGAACCTGTTGCGCGACGGCCGCCCGCAGGCGACCGGCACCATCCTCAAGGATGCGCCGCTCGAAGCCTTGCTCGATCATGTCTCCGACCGGCTGCGCTGGAAGCAGCCGTTCGATCGCGGCAGCGGCACGATCAAGCGCGGCCGCGGCCTCGCCATCGCGCTCAAGGCCGCGATCTCGCCGACCGCGTCGGTCGCGATCCTCAACGTCGGCGCCGACGGCAGCGCGATCCTCTACATCTCGACCGTCGACATGGGCCAGGGCTCCGACACCGCAATGGCGCAGATCGTCGGCGAGATTCTCAACATGCCGGCCGAATCCGTGAAGGTGGTGGCGCGCGACACCGACGTCACGCCCTACGACATGGGCACGCTCGGCTCGCGCTCGCTGTTCCACATGGGCCACGCCGTGCGCCTCGCGTCCGAAGAGGCGCGCGACAAGATCGCGGCGCTGCGCAAAGAGGTCGGCGAGCCGGAAGGCAGCAACACACCGATCGCCGGCCTGTTCCGGAAAAAATACGGCATGCAGGCCGGCAACATCGTCGGCACCGGCAACTACAAGCCGGACTACATCGCGCCCGACCACGACACCGGCCTGACGCCGAACGTGACGCCGTTCTGGATGTGCGCGGCCGCCGGCGCCGAGGTCGAGGTCGACACCGAGACCGGCCACGTCCACATCGCCAAGATCATCAACGTCGTCGACTGCGGCAAGCCGGTCAATCCGCGCATCGTCGAGACGCAGATTTCCGGCGCCGCGATCATGCAGCTCGGCTTCACCATGTTCGAGAAGATGCACCTCGACGGCGGCCAGGTGACCAACGCCTCGCTCGCCGACTACAAGATTCCCGGATTCTTCGACGTGCCGCCGGTGATGGTGAACGACGCCATCGATGCCTATCAGCACAACGCGCCATTCGGCGCCAAGGGCGTCGGCGAGTCGGCGACGCTGTGTCTGTCGCCCGCGATCGCCAACGCCATCGACGACGCGGTCGGCGTGCGGCTGATGGAGCTGCCGCTCAATCCCGAGGCCGTGTTCCGCGCGCTGCGCGAA
This sequence comes from uncultured Alphaproteobacteria bacterium, assembly GCA_963730645.1. Classification (GTDB taxonomy): domain Bacteria; phylum Pseudomonadota; class Alphaproteobacteria; order Rhizobiales; family Xanthobacteraceae; genus BOG-931. The sequence goes on from CAVSSN010000008.1 coordinate 152,496, forward strand.
AAAGCCGGCAAGCCGCTGGAGGATGCGTGACGTGAGCGGCACGCGCAGCATCAGCTTCACGCTCAACGGCGAGCCGGTCACGGCCGAGGTCAAGCCGTATCACAATGTCGTCGACGTGCTGCAGGGCGAATTCAATCTCACCGGCGCGCGCGAGAGCTGCGGCCAGGGCCTGTGCGGCTGCTGCACCGTGCTGGTCAACGGCCGCGCCGTGTCGGGCTGCCTCTATCTTGCGCCGTTCCTCGATGGAACCGAGGTCACCACAATCGAAAGCCTCGCCCGCGACGGCAAGCTCGATGCGGTGCAGGAGGCCTTCATCGCCAGCGGCGCGTTCCAGTGCGGCTATTGCACGCCGGGCTTCATCCTGATGGCCCGCCAACTGCTCGACGAGCACCCCGATCCAGACGACAATCAGATCCGGCATTATCTCGCCGGGAACCTGTGCCGCTGCGCGGCCTACCCGGAAATCATCGAGGCCGTCCGGGCCGCCGCACGCGCCCGTAAAGGCGCCTAGGGCGCCCCGTCCCGGACGCAGATACCGCACGCCATCCACATTGGGCGCTTTGCCGCAGGCCCGGTCGCGAGGTTTCACACAATTACGACAAGAATTCTTTTACCGTATTTCTTCATAATCAAAAACCTGTGCAGTTGCAGGGCGTTGGCATGATCGAAGCATTCAGACCCGGCTGGAATCCGTCCTCCCTCAAAATTTCATCTGCGGCACTAAGGCGTTACGCGCTTGCCGGCGCGTTGGCGGCAATCGGGTCGATCCTGCTGCCGCTCGGGCCGCAATCGAGTCTGGCCCGTTCCCCCACCCAGCGTACGACGGCGGTGCAGTCGCACCCCCACGTCTATCTGCTGCGCGGGCTCATGAATATTTTCTCGCTGGGCATGGACGAACTGGCGACCGAGATCCAGCGCGCCGGAATTCCCGCGACTGTCGAGGGCTACACCAATGGCGATGCTCTCGTTGCGCAGCTCACCGCAGGCTATCGCGCGGGAGACCGTGGTCCCATCATCCTGATCGGACACTCGCTGGGCGCCGATGCCGTCATGCAGATGGCGCAGATGCTTAACCGCAACAATGTGCCGGTCGCTCTCCTGGTGCCGTTCGACGGCACCCAGTCGTTCCGGGCGCCAAGGAATGTGGCGCGCGTCCTCAATCTCACCCAGCGCGAATATGCCTACATGCGTCCGGGCGCCGGGTTCCACGGCACGCTCAAGAATGTCGATGTCAGCGGCGATCCGAACATCGATCACATCACCATCGACAAATCGCGGCGGCTGCACGCGCTGGTGTTGTCTTACGTCCGCAGCGTGGTCGGAGCCCCGGAGCACAAGCAGGCGCCGTCGAGCGTTTCGGCCGCGAAGCACGCCGCACCGGACCCCGCCGCACCCGCCGCGAAAGAGCCGGCGCCGCAAACATCCGTGCCGCAGCCGGCCCAGCCGACATTGCGTGGCCGGCTCGAGGAAAAGGCGGAACCGGCAGGCTAACCGGCGGTGGCGATAATTGGAGCGGGCGAAGGGATTCGAACCCTCGACCCCGACCTTGGCAAGGTCGTGCTCTACCCCTGAGCTACACCCGCATCCGAGAGAGTATGGCGGCCCACGTTTAGCAACCTGGGCCGCGGCGAAGCTATGCCAAATGGCGGCCGGCTTTGCAACCGCGCCGGCCCGGCCCTATAGAGCCCCCGTTAGAGCCCCATATGCCCGCTTCGCCAGACGATCTGTTCGCCTATCTCGATCGTCTCGGCATCCCGCACACAGACGGTAACCCATCCGCCGCTGTTCACGGTCGAGCAATCCCGCGCGCTGCGCGGCCAGATCGCCGGCGGGCACACCAAGAACCTGTTCCTGCGCGACAAGAAGGGGGCGCTGTTCCTGGTCGTGGCGCTCGAGGATGCGCCGATTGCGCTGAAATCGCTGCACCGGCTGCTTGGCGCTTCCGGACGATTCTCGTTCGGCGCGGCGGAGCTGATGCGCGAGACGTTGGGCGTGGAGCCCGGCTCGGTGACGCCGTTCGCCGCCATCAACGACACGGCCGGCCGGGTCACGGTCATCCTCGACGCCGCCATGATGACGCACGACACCTTGAACTTTCATCCGCTGCAAAACACCCGCACCACCGCCATCCCGCGGAATGGTCTGATGAAATTTCTTGAGGCCACGGGACATACGCCGCGGATCGTGGCGGTTTCCGATCCGGCCCCGGAGGCCTGAGATCGCGATTGCATTCGGACCCGAAGTCACCATTTAATCAGGTGGATAGGGCAGATTTCGCCCCGGCCGCGTCTGAGGGCCGGGGTTAAAGGCAGGGCATATGCTGCAAGATGCTGGAACGGCGACCGCCACGGCGGACGCATTCGTCAAGGACACGACGACCCAGACCTTCGTCAAGGACGTCATCGAGGAATCCAAGCGCCAGCCCGTGCTGGTGGATTTCTGGGCGCCGTGGTGCGGCCCCTGCAAGCAGCTCGGCCCGGTGATCGAGAAGGTGGTCAAGGCCGCCAAGGGCAAGGTCAAGCTCGTCAAGATGAACATCGACGACCATCCGGCCATCCCGGGCCAGATGGGCATCCAGTCGATCCCGGCCGTGATCGCCTTCGTCAACGGCCAGCCGGCCGACGGCTTCATGGGCGCGCTGCCGGAGAGCCAGGTGCTCGCCTTCATCGAGCGCATAACCAAGGGCAGCGTCGGCGCCGAAACCAAGGATCAGCTCAAGGAGGCAGACGACGCGCTGGCCGCCGGCAATGCTGCGGGCGCAGCGGAGCTCTATGCGCAGATTCTCGCCGAAGATAATGCCAACGTCCCGGCGCTCGCCGGCCTGGCGCGCTGCTACGTCGAGACCGGCGCGATCGAGCAGGCCAAGCAGACGCTCGCGCTGGTGCCCGAAGCCAAGCGCAACGAGGCGTCGGTCGCCGCCGCGCGTGCCGCAATCGAACTCACCGAACAGGCGCAGTCGCTCGGCCCGGTCACGGAGCTGGAACAGAAAGTCGCCGCAAACGCGCTCGATCATCAGGCCCGTTTCGACCTCGCGCTCGCGCTCAACGGCAAAGGGCAGCGCAGCGAGGCGCTCGACCACCTGATGGAGATCGTCAAGCGCGACCGCAAATGGAACGACGACGGCGCGCGCAAGCAACTGGTCCAGTTGTTCGACGCCTGGGGCCCGACCGATGAGGCGACGATCGCCGGGCGCAAGCGTCTGTCGTCGATTTTGTTCGCGTAATTGGAAGTTGTCATCGTCCGCGAAGGCGGACGATCCAGTAATCACAGTGCGTGTTGTGGGGCACGGCAGCGCATGACGCAAACTTCTGTGATTACTGGATGCCCCGCCTTCGCGGGGCATGACAAGAAAGGTGTGGTTGCGGAGAGCGACGATGCCGATGAACACCATCTACCACGGCCCCGGCGACGTTGCCGCCGTGATTCCGATTTTTCCGCTGGCGGGCGCGCTGCTGCTGCCGCGCGGGCAGATGCCGCTCAACATTTTCGAGCCGCGCTATCTGGCGATGATCGACGATGCGCTGCGCTCGGGCCTTCGTCTGATCGGCATGATCCAGCCTGACGCCGTGCATGCCGGCCCGGATGAAAACAAACCCAATCTGTTCAAGGTCGGCTGCGTCGGACGCCTCACGCAATTCGCAGAAAGCGGCGACGGCCGCTACCTCATCCAGCTCACCGGCGTTTCGCGCTTCCGCATCGAGGAGGAGCTCGCCGTCACCACGCCTTACCGGCAGTGCCGCGTCGCGTACGCGCCGTTCGCCGACGACTTCACCGCGCGCAAGGGCGAGGACGAGGTCGATCGCGAGTCGCTGCTCAAGTCCTTGTCCGCTTTCCTCAAGGCCAACAATCTCAAGGCCGACTGGGCCGGCATCGAGAGCGCGCCGAACGAGGCCGTGGTCAACGCGCTCGCCATGATGTCGCCGTATGGCGCCGCCGAAAAGCAGGCGCTGCTGGAGGCACCGGACCTCAAGACCCGCGCCGAAATCCTCATCGCCGTCACCGAGATCGAGCTTGCCAAAAACAATACCTCCGGCGAGACCCCGTTGCAGTAAGATGCGCTGACGCCATTGGAGCCCCGCATGTCCATGCCGCCCGCCGAGCGACCCGCCGGCACCGTCGATCCGAAGCTTTTGGAAATCCTGGTCTGCCCGCTGACCAAGGGGCCGCTCGAATACGACGCCGAGAAGCAGGAGCTGATCTCGCGCGGCGCCAAGCTCGCCTATCCGATCCGCGACGGCATCCCGATCATGCTGCCCGAGGAAGCGCGGAAGCTGGATTGAGCGCGCCAATCGCACTCTCAATCCTGTCATCATCCATCTTCGGTCATCATCCGCCTTCTGTCATCATCCGCGAAAGCGGATGATCCAGTAATCACCGCCGTCCGAGAATCCGCTCGAACGTCCGCGTGTACTGGATGCCCGCTTCGCGGGCATGACGAATGGATGGAAGGCGAGGCAATCGATGATCAAGATCTGGGGGCGGAATACGTCGTCCAATGTGCAGAAGGTGATGTGGGCGGTCAGCGAGATCGGGCTGCCGCATGAGCGCATCGATATCGCCGGGCCGTTCGGCAAGAACCGCGAAGCGGCCTATCTGGCGATGAACCCCAACGGCCTGGTGCCGACGCTGGAGGAAGAGGACGGCTTCCTGCTGTGGGAATCGAACTCGGTCGTGCGCTATCTCGCCGCCAAGCACCGCTCCAGCGTGTTGCAGCCGGCCGATCTGCGCGGGCAGGCGAACGCCAGCAAGTGGATGGACTGGCAGCTTTCCGTCGTCGGGCCGGCGATCTTCGAATGCTTCTGGGGCCTTATCCGCACGCCGCCGGAGAAGCGCAATCATGCGGCCATCGACGCGTCGAAGAAGAAAACCACCGAGGCGATGACGATCCTCGACAACCAGCTCGCCAAGACCGCGTATGTGGCGGGCGACGCGTTCTCCTACGGCGACATCCCGGTCGGCATCATCACCTACCGCTTTCGCCAGCTCGTGCCGGACCGGCCGCCGCTGAAAAATCTGGAGCGCTGGTACGCGGCAATCTCCGCGCGGCAGCCGTTCAAGGATCAGGTCGGCGCCGTGCCGCTGTCGTAATTGACCCGCGCCATGACCCTGTCAGGCGCCGCGAAGGCGAGCGCAGCGCAGGGTGGGGAAGTCACCGAATTCAGCACGCAGCATCCCGACGCGCTTGCGTTGCTGGATCGTCCGTCCTTCGCGGACGATGGCGATTTGCATACTACAAGCACCTCGCCCTTCAGCAGCTTCGGCACGTCGCCGACAAGACCGGCAGCCTCGCGGATGAACAGGCGCTTGAGGCCCGGCAGACGGTCCACCATGCCGAGTCCAAGATCGCGCGCAAACCGCAGCACATCGGAGCGGTTGGAGAACAGGCGATTGAGCCCATCGGTCGCCATGCCCATCGCCATGGTGTCGAAGCGCCGCCAGCGCTGGTAGCGCTCCAGCACCGGACGCCGTGCCGGGATCGAGGCCGAGCCGCGCCGCATCGACGATCACCTCGGCGAGCGCAGCGACATCCTTGAGACCCATGTTGAGCCCCTGCCCGGCGATCGGATGAATGACATGCGCGGCATCGCCGACAAGCGCAATGCGCTCGGCAATGAACGAACGCGCAACGAAGAATCCGAGCGGATGAACACGCCGCGCGCCGATCGTTTCGATGTCGCCGAGATGCAGCTTGAAACGCCGCTCAAGCTCGGCATGGAAATCGTCATCCGGCAGCGCCACGATGCGCTGCGCTTCGCCCTCCGCCTCGGTCCAGACGATCGAGGAGCGACGGCCTTTCAATGGCAGGATCGCAAATGGCCCGGCGGGCAGGAAATGTTCTTCGGCGCGCCCGTCGTGATCGCGCTCGTGGCTGACATTGGTCACGATGGCGGACTGCGGATAGCTCCAGCCATGCGTGGCGATGCCGGCGCGCTCGCGAATGGTCGAGCGCGCGCCATCGGCGGCGACCAGCAGTCTTGTCGATAACGTCGCGCCATCGGCAAGCCGCACGTCGATCCGCTCGCCTTCGTGCGCAAATTCCGCGACTGCGACCGGCCGGAATGCGACGCCGATGTCCTTCGCCTTCGCGGCGAGCGCATCGACCAGCGCCGGTTCTCGATCATGTGGGCGAACGGCTCGCCGGGCTCGATGTCGCCGGCGAAATTGAGGAACACCGGCCGCACCGCGTCGTCGAGCCGGCTGTCGGTCACCACCATGTCGAGGATCGGCTGCGCGTCGTCCGCCATGCGCTCCCACACGCCGATCGCCTCGAACAATCGCCGCGCGGCCGCCACGATGGCCGAGGCGCGGTCATCGTCCGCGTGGCTCGCGCCCAGCGCCGGATCGGCGACCACGACGGCAAACGACGGCCCGAGGCTTTGGCGCAGCGCGATCGCCAGCGCCAGGCCGGCGAAGCCGCCGCCGCCGATCAGGATGTCGATGTCATTGCGCGCCATGGCCTTATCCTATCATCATCGTCATTGCCGGGCTTGACCCGGCAATCCAGCGAGCAGGTTGGATGCCCGGGTCAAGCCGGCATGACGGAAACACGCATGCCCTCCGCCATTCAGGAAGTCCTCGACATCCTCGACCTCGAACCGCTCGAGGAAAACCTGTTCCGTGGCCGCTCGCCGCAAGCGCGCTGGCAGCGCGTCTATGGCGGCCAGGTGATCGGCCAGGCCCTGGTCGCCGCCTGCCGCACCGTCGACGACGTGGCGACGCGGCCGCCGCATTCGCTGCACGCCTATTTCATGCTCGGCGGCGATCCCAAGGTGCCGATCATCTACGAGGTCGACCGCATCCGCGACGGCAAGAGCTTCACCACCCGGCGCGTCGTCGCCATCCAGCACGGCCACGCCATCTTCACCATGGCGGTGTCGTTCCACGGCTCCGAGCCAGGCCTCACGCACCAGGCCAAAATGCCCGATGTGCCGAAGCCCGACGCTTTGCCGGGCGAAGCCGAGCTCGAAGGAGCGCATCCTGCCGCTGATGCCGGAGCCGGTGCGGCGCTATTTCGAGCGCGAGCGGCCGATCGAATTGCGGCCGGTCGAATACGGCCGCTATCTTGGCGAACGATCGGAAGACGGCCGCTTCAACGTCTGGATTCGCGCCACCGGGCGGCTGCCGGACGAGCCCGCGATCCACCAATGCGTGCTGGCCTATGCCTCCGACATGACGCTGCTGGACGCGGCCCTCATCCCGCACGGCCGCACCGTTTTCGACAAGAACATCATGGCGGCAAGCCTCGACCATGCCTTGTGGTTTCACCGGCCGTTCCGCGCCGACGAATGGCTGCTCTATGCACAGGACAGCCCCAACCTTTCGGGCGCACGCGGCTTTTCCCGCGGCCTGATCTTCGCCAGCGACGGCACGCTGGTGGCCTCGGTGGCGCAGGAGGGGCTGCTGCGCGAGCGCCGCGGCGAGCCGACATAGGACAGAATTGCTGCCCTGCCATGCCTGGGGGTTAACCGTTTCGCCTGTTGGTTCGGCAAACAAGCGGCTTATTTTTTCGGCGCAATGCCGATAACGTGCGCACCGAAACTGCCGCGACCGCCGGGGTCCAATCCATGAAGCTCATCGTCGCCATCATCAAGCCGTTCAAGCTCGAAAATGTCCGTGACGCGCTCACCGCCATCGGCATCAACGGCATGACCATCACCGAGGTCAAAGGCTACGGCCGCCAGAAGGGGCATACCGAAATCTACCGCGGCGCCGAATATGCGGTGAACTTCCTGCCCAAGGTGCGCATCGAAGTCGCCGTCGCCGAAGACGAGGCCGACAAGGTCGTCGACGCGATCGGCGCCGCGGCAAAAACCGGGCAGATCGGCGACGGCAAGATCTTCGTCATGCCGATCGAGCAGGCGGTCCGCATCCGCACCGGCGAGACCGATTCCGACGCGCTCTGAGCGGCTGCATTCTATTCCAGGGGGGATATCATGACGATTCCAGCGTCGCGGGTTGGCGTCGCGTTCATCGCTTGCGTATTCGGCGCGCTCGCCGCCACGCCCGCCTGGGCGCAGACGGCGGCGAAAATCGATGCGGCCGACACCGCCTGGATGATCGCCGCAACGGCCCTCGTGCTGATGATGACGATCCCGGGCCTCGCCTTGTTCTACGCCGGCATGGTGCGCAAGAAGAACGTGCTTGCCACCATGGCGCAAAGTCTCGCCGCGACGGCGTTGTGCTCGGTGCTGTGGATGGCGGTGGGCTATTCGCTCAGCTTCAGCGGCGACGCACCGGCGCTCGGCACGCTCGACCGCGTGCTGCTCATCGGCATGGGCATGGACTCGATCAGTCCGTTCGCCAAGACCATCCCGGAAGCGCTGTTCATGATCTACCAGATGACATTCGCGGTCATCACGGTGGCGCTTGTCAGCGGATCGGTAGCCGACCGCATGCGTTTTTCGGCGTTCATGTGGTTCGCCGCACTTTGGCTGATCGTGGTCTATGTGCCGATCTCGCATTGGGTCTGGGGCGGCGGATTTTTGGCGACTGCGGGCGTGCTCGATTTCGCCGGCGGCACCGTGGTGCACCTCAACGCCGGCGTCGCCGGCATGGTCGGCGCGCTGATGCTCGGGTCACGCCGCGGCTACGGCAGCGAAAACCTTGCGCCCTACGACCTGTCGCTGGCGGTGATCGGCACCGGACTGCTGTGGGTCGGCTGGTTCGGCTTCAACGGCGGCTCGGCGCTCGGCGCCAATTCGCGCGCGGTGTTCGCAATCGTCGCCACGCACCTTGCGGCGTCGGCCGGCGCGCTCACCTGGATGGCGCTCGAATGGTGGACGCGCGGCAAGCCTTCGGTGCTCGGCATGATCTCCGGCGCGGTCGCGGGCCTCGGCACCATCACGCCGGCGTCGGGATTCGTGCTGCCGTGGCATGGCGTGGTCATCGGGGTGATCGCCGGCGCGATCTGCTTCTGGAGCTGCACCAAGCTCAAGCTCCGTCTCGGCTATGACGATTCGCTCGACGTCTTCGGCGTGCACGGCATCGGCGGCGCGACCGGAACACTGCTCACGGGCGTATTCGCGACCGCTTCCATCGGCGGAACGGCAGGCCTGCTGGAAGGCAACGCCCACCAGGTCGTGATCCAGCTCTACGGCATTGCGGTTACGCTGGTGTGGTCGGGGGTCGCCACGTTCGTGCTGCTCAAGGCGATTGAATTCTTCATCCCGCTTCGCGTCAGCCAGCAGAACGAGGTCGAAGGCCTCGACGTCACCCAGCACGGCGAAGCCCTGCAGTAACTGCCTTCGCGCCATGCCATAGGCATGCGGCGACGACGACGAAGCGGGGCAGCCCAATATTTGGGCAGTCTTGGTGGCCGTTTGGGCTGGTTGCATGCGGCACCGGCCGCCGGCCGCGGCGCCGCGCGCCCCGCACATCAAAATTCTGTTTAAATCACAATTTGTTAGTGTCCGTTCCCAGAACTGGCACGGCGTTTGATTCTCCCTGCTCAGGAATGCCGCGGAAGGCATCACTTCACGCGCGCAGGCCCGCTAACGGGTCGCCGCCCGGCATAACGCACGGGCGGATGAGGCGGAGATCGAACCGATGAAAATTGTCATGGCCGTCATCAAGCCGTTCAAGCTCGACGAGGTCCGCGACGCGCTCACCAAGATTGGCGTTCAGGGGCTGACCGTCACCGAGGTGAAAGGCTACGGGCGCCAGAAGGGTCATACCGAAATCTATCGCGGCGCCGAATATGCCGTGAGCTTCCTGCCGAAAATCAAGCTCGAGATCGCCTGCGCGACAGATCAGGTCGACAAGGTGATCGAGACGATCACCGCCGCTGCAAAGACCGGGCAGATCGGCGACGGCAAGATTTTCGTCTTTGGCATCGATCAGGCCGTGCGCATCCGCACCGGCGAGACCGACGCTGCGGCCCTCTAGAACCCGCACCCTTATCGTCGACGGACAGGAGTTCTGAGATGACGTTGAAGAAATTTTCCCGGGCCGGGCTCTGCGCTCTGGCGTGCGGGATCCTGCTCGGCCTGGTGCTGAGCGTGCCGACTTTCCATTCCTCCTACGCACAGGCGCCGGCGCCCCGCGCCGCGCAGCCGCTCCTGCGGCGGCGCCGGCGGCCGAAGCGCCGCCGCCCGCCTGCGACGCCAAAGTCCATGAGAACTGCACGCCGAATTCCGGCGACACCGCCTGGATGCTCACCTCGGTCGCGCTCGTCCTGATGATGACCATTCCGGGCCTCGGCCTGTTCTACGGCGGCATGGTGCGAAAGAAGAACGTCGGCGACACCATCATGACGAGTTTCGCCATCACGTGTCTCATCACCATTCTCTGGGTGGTCTGCACCTACAGCCTGGCCTTCCGCGGTGGAACGCCGTTCATCGGCGGGCTCGATCGCGCCTTCCTGCAAGGCATCGTCAGCGACATCGCGAAAGGCATCGGCAATCCCAATCCGCTTGCCGCGACAATTCCCGAGACGGTCTACATCTGCTTCCAGCTCACGTTCGCGATCATCACACCGGCGCTGATTGCCGGCGCATTCGCCGAGCGCATGAAATTTTCGGCGATGCTGTGGTTCATCGGTCTGTGGGCGATCTTCGTCTATTCGCCGGTCGCGCACTGGGTGTGGGGACCGGACGGCATCTTCAGCGTCGCCAATACCGACGACAAGGGCAACTTCGCCGGCTGGGTGAAGGTGCTCGACTTCGCCGGCGGCACGGTCGTGCACATCAACTCCGGCACCGCGGGCCTGATGTGCTGCATCATGCTCGGCAAGCGCAAGGAAATGGGCCCGCCGCACAACATGATCCTGACCTTCATCGGCGCCTCGCTGCTGTGGGTCGGCTGGTTCGGCTTCAACGCCGGCTCCGCCGTGACGGCGGGCATGCAGGCCGGCATGGCGATGGCGGTGACGCAGTTCGCCACCGCAGCGGCGGGTTTCACCTGGATGCTGGTTGAGTGGGTGCATGCGCGGCAAGCCGACGGTCGTCGGCATCTGCACGGGCGCCGTCGCCGGCCTCGTCGCCATCACCCCGGCCTCGGGTTTCGTCGGCCCGGTCGGATCGCTGGTGATCGGCGTCGCCGCCGGCATCATCTGCTACTGGGGCTGCACCGGCCTCAAGCACATGTTCGGCTACGACGACGCGCTCGACGCCTTCGGCGTGCATGCCGTCGGCGGCGCCGCCGGCGCCATCCTCACCGGCGTGTTCGCGGTCGAAGCATACGGCGGAACCGCGCGGCCTGCTCGAAGGCAACGTGCAGCAGCTCATCAACCAGTTCATCGGCGTCGGCACCGTGTTCGTCTACGACGCCGTGGTTTCGCTGATCATCCTCAAGATCATCGACATGGTCATAGGCCTGCGCGTGCCCGAGGAGGTGGAGCGCGAAGGGCTCGACCTCGCGCTGCACGGCGAGGTCGTGCACTGAACACCTGATCCTATTCGGTTGGGGCGGACACCCGGCTCCGCCCCCTCCGTCGGGGAGGCCCTGGTGCAAACCAGGGCCTCTTTCGTTTTGCGATTGGCTGTCGGGAGCACCGCAGACGCGGTAGATTCTCCGTTGCCCGCTTGCGATTATTCGAGCCAGGCCGTGGAGAATCCGCGATGCATCATGGGTCAAGAATTGCCGTCGCCATATTCGCCGCGGCAATGCTCGCAACGCCGCTCGCCGCGCAGGACTATCCCAGAAAGCAGATCGATCTCATCGTCCCGTTCGTCGCCGGCGGCACCACGGACAACATCGCGCGCCTGATCGCGCAGCGATTCACCGAGAGCTGGTCGCAGACCGTCGTCGTCAACAACCGCCCCGGCGGCGGCGGCACGATCGGGGCGCACGCGGTCGCGAAGGCCGCGCCCGACGGCTACACGCTGATGGTCACCACCATCGCGTTCGCCATCAATGCCGGCCTGCAAAAGCTTCCCTACGACACGCTCAAGGATTTCACGCCGATCGCCGAGCTTGCGTCCATTCCGCTGATGCTGGTGGTGCATCCCTCGATTCCGGCGAAGAATCTTGCCGAGTTCATCGCGCTCGCCAAGTCGAACCCGCGCGGACTGGAATACGCCTCTTCGGGCGTCGGCACCTCGACGCATCTCGCCGCCGAGATGTTCAAATCCATGGCCGGCGTCGATCTCGTCCACGTGCCGTTCAAGGGCAACGCCGAGGCGATGAACGCGCTGCTCGGCGGCCACGTGAAAACCTATTTTGCGCTGGCGCCCGCCGTGCTCGAACACGTCAAGGCCGGCGCCTTGCGCGTGCTCGCCGTCACCACCGAACAGCGCCTGCCCTATCTTCCCGACGTGCCGACCTTCGCCGAGTCCGGTTTTTCGGGCTACGAGATCAGCTCCTGGCAAGGCGTGTTCGCGCCCGCCGGCACGCCGAACGACATCGTCGCCAAGATCGGCAGCGAGCTTGTCCGCATGGTCAACGCTCCCGACGTCCGCGCCCGGATGTCGCGCGAAGGCGCCGACCCGGTGGGCAGCACGCCGGAGCAGTTCGCCGCGCGCATGACGAGCGAGGTGGCGAAGTGGTCGAAGGTGGCGAAGGACGCGGGGATGGTGACGGGGAATTGAGGCGTCGCGGCAACGCACGTGTTGCCTCTCTTGAATATCAAGCTCGCAACATCCCGCTCGCGTGCTATAATACCCGCAATGGTCAAGACACTCGAACAGGCAATTGCCCAAGTATCGCGCTTGCCGGATTCCGATCAGGAGCAGATCGGTCGGCAACTACTGGCGCATATCGAAAAACTTCGTCAACTCCGCGTGGAAATCGACAAAGGTATTCGCTCTCTCGATGCCGGTGAGGGCGAGCATTTAGATATCGAAGACTTCCTTCGAAAAGCGCACATGCGCAATGCCGGACCCTGAACGAGGGCTTGTTTGGTCGGCTTTCGCCCGCGCGGACCTGACCGACATATGGAACCACTTTTCGAACGTCGCCGGACAGAACACGGCAGATAACATCGTCCGCAAAATTCTCGACGCATGTGTCCTGATCGAAGACCACCCCTTTGCCGGCCGAGCCAGAGACGAACTCCGGCCAGGTCTTCGCTCCATTATTATCAACCCGCACGTCGTTTTCTACCGTGTGCAAAATGATCAGGCTGAGGTCGTCCGAGTCCTTGATGGGCGACGTGATCTTGATGAGGTCTTCGCGGAGTTCGACAAATAGCGGCTGATTGGCGACCCCGCCCCGA
>CAVSSN010000009.1:0-281457 GCA_963730645.1 uncultured Alphaproteobacteria bacterium
GCCTCGACATTGACCATGACGATGTGTTTGCCCGCCTCGATTGACTGAATCGCGTGGACAATGCCCGCCGCCGGATCGCCGGTTGCCTCGATGACCACTTCGACGCGTTCGTCGAGACAAGCATCACTCCCGCGTTCGGAGAAACGCGTGCGCCCGATGCGCGAGGCGTCCCAGCCGACATTGCGGCACGCGAACCTGGCGCGATCGGAATCACGATCGGAGATCACCGCGACTTCGAGGCCGGCGATTGACGGCACCTGGGCGAGAAACATCGAGCCGAATTTTCCCGCACCAATTAGCCCGACGCGGACCGGTTTGCCGGCAGCGACGCGCTCGGCGAGCATGGATTGCAGATTCATTTATCTTTTCGTCCTTGCGGTTCCGCCACCCTGAGGAGCGAACGCAGCGAGCCACGATGGACGACCGCCCGGGCCGTCCATCCTTCGAGACGGCCGCTTCGCAGCCACATCAGGATGACGGACCATAAGAGCACTGTCCTCGACCGGTGTTCCTATTACTCCGCAGCGACGCGGTGCGTGCGCGCATAGGCCAAGAGGGCGTCATCGGCGACCGCGACGATCGGCGTGAAGTCGCGATGCGCGATCCATTCCGGGCGTGTGAACCGGGTGATGTGATTGGAGACGGCGCACAGCGTGAGATAGACGATTTTGCGCGGATACGGCGTGATGTTCGGCGGCGAGGCGTGCACGAGATTGCCGTGAAACATCAGCATCGAACCGGGCTTGCCGGTCGGCGCGACGATGCCGCCTTCGGCCGCAAGCCGGGTCACCGTCTCCTTGTCCAGGGTCCACAGCGGGTAGGACGTGGTGAGCGTGTCGTGCCCGGCCGCCAGCACCCCCTGCTTGTGGCTCTTCGGGATCAGCAACAGCGGGCCGTTGATCGGCATCACCTCGTCCAGGAACACCGCGATGTTCATGGCGCGCGCCTGCGGCATGCCGTCGTCGCGCGCCCAGGTCCCGTAGTCCTGGTGCCACTGCCAGACGTCGCCCTCGAACGCAGCTTTGGCATTGAGCTTGAACTGATGCACGTAGACGTCTTCACCGAACAATTGGCGCAGCGGCTCGACCACCCGCGGATGGCAAGCAAGCAGGCGGAACGTCTCATTGAAGGTATGGGCGGCGAAGGCGGTCCGCGGCGCGCCGGTCTTCTCGCGCCACACTTCCTGGCGATCGAGCTTGAGAATCGCCTCCGCATCGTCGCGTAGCAGCGCAATTTCCTCTTCGCTGAAACAGTTCGGAAAGAACAAGAAGCCTTGCTCGTCGAACTGCTGGAGTTGATCCGGCGACAGCAGCATGGCGGTCTCCGAGGTGTCGGCCTGTAGCATCCAACGGGCCAGCCAAATGTTCGGAGCAATTTAACCCAGATGCCCCGGATGATCCAGGATTTGGCCGCAGACAGGATGGGTGCAGAAAGTCACCGCCCCGACGGTCTGGCCGACGCCATCCGCCACAACATCATTGAGATATGGAGTTCTCCCGGATCGGCCGCGGCCGTTTGCCGTCGCTACGCACCCGTTGGGCGCCGCCGCCGTTGCGCATACGATGGGTCCGGGAATCGCCCCAGTCATGCCTCTATCGATGATAATGTCCTGGTCATGGAGCAGACGCAGTCCCGACCTCCCGCGCCGCGCCTTTATCTCGTGACGCCCGTGATCGTGGAGCCGTCTGCGATTGCCGCGAGTTCTCGACGCGGCGATGCAGACAGCAGACATCGCCGCGGTGCTGCTGCGCCTCGCGGAGGCCGGCGAACGCGAGTTGGTCAACAGGATCCGCGCCCTTGGCCCGGCCGTCCAGGATAGGGGCGTTGCGCTCCTGATCGACGGTTATCCAGATTTGGTGGCCCGCGCAGGCGCCGATGGGGCGCATCTCAGCGGCATCGAGGCGCTGGAAGCGGCAATTTCGGCACTGAAGCCCGATCGCATTGCCGGCGCCGGGGGCCTGCGAAGCCGCGACGACGCCATGGTCGCCGGCGAGAAGGGCGCCGACTACGTCATGTTCGGCGAGCCCGACCGCATCGGAAGGCGGCCGGATTTCGCTGCGATCGAAGAGCGCGTCGGCTGGTGGGCCGAATTGTTCCAGCCGCCCTGCGTCGGCTACGCCGCAAGCCTCGACGAGGTGGTGCCGCTCGCTCAGGCCGGCGCCGATTTCGTCGCGCTCGGCGACTGGGTATGGACGGATGCGCACGGCGCCGCCGCCGCGATTGCGGCTGCAGCCGAACGTCTGGCGGAGCCGGTGGCATGATGCGATGCGCTGCCATTGCGGCGTTGGCGGCGGTCATCGCCGCGTCCGGAGTTTCCCCGCCCCGGCTCAGACGCAGGCGCAGCAAAAGCCGCAAGCCGCCAAACCGAAACATCCGAGACCAACGGCAAAGCCGAAGCAGCCTGCGGAGGCGGCGCAACCGGCTGTGCCTGCGGCCGGCACGACCGGACCCGAACTCGACCTTGCCTACGGCGCTTACCAGCGCGGCTATTACCTCACCGCATTCGGATTGGCGACGAAGCGCATCGACGACAAGGGCGACATGCATTCGATGACGCTGCTGGGCGAACTTTATGCCAACGGCCTCGGCGTCGGGCGCGACGACGCCAAGGCGGCCGAGTGGTACAAGCTTGCCGCCGACCGCGGCGACCGCGAGGCGATGTTCGCGCTGGCGATGTTCAGTCTCGCCGGCCGCGCCGGCCCGCGCGACCGCGAGACCTCGGCCAAGTGGCTTGCCGCCGCGGCCAAGCTCGGCCATGCCGCTGCCGCCTACGACCTCGGGTTGCTCTACATCGAAGGGCAGTTGTTTCCGCAGGATTTCAAGCGCGCGGCCGAATTGTTCCGTACCGCCGCGCAGGCCGGCAGCCCCGAAGCGCAATACGCGCTCGGCACGCTCTACAAGGACGGCCGTGGCGTACCGCAGGACATGCGCGAGGCGGTGCGGCAGTGGTCGCTCGCCGCGCTCGCCGACAACATCGACGCGCAGGTCGAGTACGGTATTGCGCTCTACAACGGCAATGGCATCGCGAAGAATGAGAACGCGGCAGCGGTGCTTTTCAGCAAGGCCGCGCGCAAAAACAGCGCCATTGCGCAGGATCGGCTCGCGATCATCTTCGCTACCGGCCGCGGCGCCGCCGTCGACCCGATCGCCGCCACCAAGTGGCACCTGATCTCCAAGGCGCATGGCGAGACCGATCTCTTTCTTGACGAGTTCGTGCGCAAGCTCGACCCCGACAAGCGCGCCGCCGGCGAGAAAGCGGCCCAGCCCTGGCTCGACGCCATCAAGGCCGCGCGCGCGTCGCGCTCTTGACGCCAGCCGTCCTGCCGGGCAGACCGCCGTCTGCATGCTCCGCTCCGCGCTCCTCAACGTCATGATCAAGGCCGCCCACCGCGCCGGGCGAAGCCTCAAGCGCGACTTCGGCGAAGTCGAGCATTTGCAGGTGTCGGTCAAAGGCCCGGCGAACTTCGTTACGGCGGCGGACAGGCGCGCGGAGGAAATCCTGCGCGAGGAACTCGCCAAGGCGCGGCCGAATTACGGCTTTCTCGGCGAGGAAGGCGGCGCGCGCGAGGGCAGTGACAAGAGCCATCGCTGGATTGTCGACCCGCTCGACGGCACGTCGAATTTCCTGCACGGCATTCCGCATTTTGCGATCTCGATCGGGCTTGAACGCGACGGCACGATCGTGGCCGGCCTGGTCTACAACCCGGTGAACGACGACATCTTCTTCGCCGAGCGCGGCAAGGGTTGCTACCTCAACGACCAGCGTTTGCGCGTCGCCGCGCGGCAGCGGTTCGCCGAAGCGGTCGTTGCGTGCGGGCTGCCGCATCTCGGCCGCGGCGACCTCGAGCTTTCACGCAAGGAGCTTGCCGAAATACAGCCGCGGTTTGCCGGCCTGCGCCGCTTCGGCGCGGCGGCTCTCGATCTCGCCTGGGTCGCAGCCGGGCGCGTCGACGCCTTTTGGGAGCGCGACCTGTCGCCGTGGGACATGGCCGCCGGCGTCATCCTGGTGCGCGAAGCCGGCGGCTTCGTCACCGATCTCGATGGCGGCGAGGACATGTTCACCAAGGGCCACATCGCGGCCGGCAATGACACCATGCACCGCGAGGTGCTGCGGCTGCTGCGGGAGGCTGCCAAGGCCTGACCGGAAAGCACGGGGGCGAATAGCCGCACAGGGCGTGCCGCCATTAACCAGCCGCAAAGTCTGCACCAGATCGTCACGGCCAAAATGGAAATCGGCCGGAACCACCCTATATTGCGTGTGCCGCAAATACTTAGCAGCGTGCGTTACGCCGGCGAAGACCGGCCGCGATGTCAACCATCCGTCAACCCACTTTTCTCTTTCGGGCACGCCTATGGCATATTGCGCTGATTCCGCGGCATTGACTTGAGCATTGATTAGACGCCATGGCCCGCGACCTCGATCACAAATTGTCCTCGCCCCGCATCTTCCTGTTCCGGATGCTGGTGTTCCTGATCCTTTGTGCGCTGCTTGTCGTCGTGCTCGAGCGGCAGATCGGGAACGCGTTTCTGGCCAATCCCTGGCTCAACGGACTGATCGTGTTCGTGCTCGGGATCGGTATCATCCTGTCGTTCCATCAGGTCATCCGGCTGTTTCCGGAAGTGTCCTGGGTCAACAGCTTCCGGCTGGCCGACCCCGGCCTCGAGGTCAAACGCGCGCCAAAACTGCTGGCGCCGATGGCGACCATTCTCGGCGGCGAACGCATCGGCCGCATGGCGATGTCGGCGCAGGTCATGCGCGGGATCCTGGATTCCATCGCGACCCGCCTCGACGAAGCGCGCGACATCTCGCGCTACATGACCGGGCTGCTCGTCTTCCTCGGACTGCTCGGCACGTTCTGGGGCCTGATCGAAACCGTCGGCTCGGTCGGCGGCATCATCAACAATCTGAAGGTCGGCGGCGACGCCAGTTCGGTGTTCGACGCGCTCAAGGAAGGCCTTGCGGCTCCGCTCAGCGGCATGGGCATTTCGTTCTCGTCCTCGCTGTTCGGGCTCGCCGGCTCGCTTGTCCTCGGCTTCCTCGATCTGCAGGCCAGCCAGGCGCAGAACCGCTTCTATACCGATCTCGAGGATTGGCTTGCGACCACGGTGCAGGACCTCGGCACCAGCGCCCAGCCGGCCGGCGGTGCGGTATCCACCGAGCTTCAGTCCGCGATCGATCATTTGAGCGCGATCATCGGCGACACCGGATCGAACAAGGCGGCGACCACAGCCATGGCCAATCTCGCCGAAGCCATTCAGGGGCTGGTCCACCACATGCGCACCGAGCAGCAGATGATCCGCGACTGGGCCGACGCGCAAGCCCAGCAGCACGGCGAAATCCGGCGGCTGCTCGAAATGCTGATGCGCGAGAGCGTGCACAAGTAGGCAGTAACAGATATGGCGCTCACCCGCGGCCGCCGTGACAGCGGCATGAACTATTGGCCCGGATTCGTCGACGCGCTGTCGACGCTGATCCTGTCCATCATCTTCCTGCTCTCGATTTTCATGGTGGTGGAATTCTTCCTGTCGCAGGAAGTGTCGGGCAAGGACACCGCGCTCGCGCGCCTCAACGCACAGATCAGCCGCCTTTCCGAACTGCTCTCGCTTGAACAGACTGGCAAGACCACTCTCGAGGACCAGATCGCGCAATTGCGTTCGAGCCTTTCCACGACAGAGAGCGAGCGCGACCGCCTGCGCGGCGTCATCGCCGGCAGCCAGAACGCCGATGCGCAGAAGGCGGAGACCGGCAAGCTCACGGTCCAGCTCGATCTCGAAAAGGAGGCGACGGCGCGCGCCGTGGCGCAGGTCGAGCTGCTCAACCAGCAGATCACGGCACTGCGCCGCCAGCTTGCCGCGCTCGAAGACGCGCTCGACGCGTCCGAGAAGAAGGACAAGGAGTCGCAGTCACGCATGGCCGATCTCGGCCAGCGGCTCAATGTGGCGCTCGCTCAGCGCGTGCAGGAATTGTCGCGCTATCGCTCCGATTTCTTCGGCCGGCTGCGCGCCATCCTCGGCAACCGCCCGGACATTCGCATCGTCGGCGACCGCTTCGTGTTCCAGTCGGAAGTGTTCTTCGACAGCGGCGCGGCGGTGCTGCGGCCTGAAGGAAAGGCCGAGCTCGACCAGCTCGCGACCGCGCTGCTCGAACTCGACAAGCAGATACCGTCGGAGATCAACTGGGTGCTGCGCGTCGACGGCCACACCGACGTGCGGCCGGTGTCGGCAGGCTCGCAGTTCAAGTCGAACTGGGATCTTTCCGCGGCGCGCGCGATCTCGGTGGTGCAATACCTCATCAGCAAGGGCGTCTCGCCGCAGCGCCTCGTCGCCGCCGGCTTCGGCGAGTTCCAGCCGATCGACCCGGGCAATACCGAGGAAGCCTTCAGCCGCAACCGGCGTATCGAGCTGAAGCTGACGGAACGGTGAGCGACGCAGGCGCTTCGCTGCGGCCGTACGTCGCCTCACGACGAGGACGCCGCCATCGCGCTTGTGGCTGCGGACCTGGCAGGCGGCCTACCCGGACCTGGATTTTGCCGAACGACTCGACTGGTGGCGCAAGCGCTGGCGCAACGAACTCGTTGCCGACAACCGAGATTGCCGTTGCCGAACACAACGGCGCGATGATCGGTTTCGTCACCGTCGACCCGCGCACGCTCTATCTCGATCAGCTTGTCGTCGCTCCGGAACACTGGCGCTCGGGCGTCGGCGCGGCACTTATCGGCGAGGCGAAGCGAATCTCGCCCCCGGGCCTCGAATTACACGTCAACAAGGACAACGCGCGCGCAATTTCGTTCTATCTCAAGCACGGATTTGCGATCAGCGGTGCGGACGTGAACCCGATTTCCGGCAAGCCGGTTCACCGCATGAGCTGGCGGCCGTAGCGGCGGCTACGCCCCCTGAAACTGCAGCTTCGCCAGCCGCGCGTAGAGGCCGCCCGCGGCGACCAGCGTCTGGTGCGTGCCCTGCTCGACGATGCGGCCCTGATCCATCACCAGGATGCGGTCGCACGACAGCACGGTCGCGAGCCGGTGGGCGATCACGATGGTGGTGCGCTGTTGCATCAGCCGTTCGAGCGCAGCGGCGACCTGCGTCTCGCTTTCGGCATCGAGCGAGGAGGTCGCTTCGTCGAGCAGCAGCAGCGGCGCATTGCGCAGGATGGCGCGCGCGATGGCGATGCGCTGGCGCTGGCCGCCGGAGAGCGTCACGCCGCGCTCGCCGACATTGGTGTCGAGCCCTTGCGGCAGTTTCGCGATGAACTCGGCGGCGCGTGCAAGCTCCGCCGCGCGCTCGATCTCGGCGTCGGACGCCGTCGGCCGGCCAAAACGGATGTTGTCGCGCAGCGTCGTCGCGAACACGACGACGTCCTGCGGCACCAATGCAATATGCGCGCGCAATTCGGCCGGGTCGGCGTCGGCGAGGCTGACGCCGTCGAACTTCACGCTGCCCGCGATCGGATCGTAAAACCGCAGCAGCAGGGCGAAGATCGTGCTCTTGCCGGCGCCGGACGGGCCGACGATCGCGATCTTCTCGCCGGGCTTCACGGCAAAGGACACGCCGTCGAGCACCGGCGCATCGATCCGCGTCGGATAAACGAAGTGCACGTTCTCGAACGCGACTTCGCCGCGCGGCGGCGACGGCAGCGGGATCGGGTGGCTTGGCCGCGTGATCACGGGCTCGATCGCGAGGATTTCGAACAGTCGCTCGGCGGCGCCCGAAGCCTGCGCCACCTCGCCGCCGATCTCCGACAGCGATCCGAGCGCGCCGGCCGCGAACACGGCGTAGAGCACGAACTGACTCAGGCGCCCGGGCGTGATGCGCTGCGTGAGCACGTCCTGCGCACCGATCCACAACACGACGACGACGCTCGCGGCGACAAGAAATATTGCGAAGGCGGTCAGGATCGCGCGCGCGCGCGCCGACTCGCAGGCGGCGTTGAAAGCGCGCTCCACGGCGGCGCCGAAGCGCGCGGTGGCGAGGCGCTCATTGGTGAAGGCCTGCAGCGTGCGGATGGCGCCGATCAGTTCGCCGGCATAGGCGGAGGCTTCCGCCAGCGTGTCCTGCGCCGAGCGCGAACGGCGCCGCACCGCGCGGCCGGAGGCGTAGAGCGGCAGCACGATGATCGGGATCGCCGCCAGCACGAAGCCCGACAGCCGCGGGCTCGTGATCACCATCATCACGCTGGCGCCGATGAACAGCACCAGGTTGCGCAGCGCGACCGAAACGGAGGCCCCGACGGCGGCCTTGATCTGCGTGGTATCGGCGGTGAGCCGCGACACCAGTTCGCCGCTCTTGGCCTCGTCGAAGAAGGCCGTGGAGAGCGCGGTGATATGGCTGAACACGTCGGCGCGCAGATCGGCGACGATGCGCTCGCCGAGCGTGGTCACCAGGTAATACCGAAGCGCACTCGCCAGCGCGAGCACACCGGCAACCGCGATCATCACGGTGAAATAACTGTCGATGAGCGCGACGCCTTCGGCGGAAAAGCCGAAGTCGATCATGCGCCGGACCGCGATCGGGACCACGAGGGTGGTGAGGGCCGCGAGGATCAGCGCGCCAAGCGCCGCGAGCGCCCGCCCGCGATAACGCCCGACGTAAGGCACGAGAGACGCCAGCGGCCGGACGTTGAGCTTGCGCTTGGCTGGAACTGCGTCGACTGCCGCAGCCACGGCCGGCGTCTCCGCCGCGGCCGGCACGCCGTCTGGCGTCGGCGCAGCGGCGCTGCCCTGTTTCTCCCCGGCCATATAATTCATGCGACGCGATACCCTTTACCAAGCCCCGCCGCCGTGGCGCCGGGTCGACAATGCCCCACCCCGCACCCCAGTGGCAATCGCGCGGCTGCGCTTGTCTGCGGCGGGCGGCTCGGGTATGAGTGCCGCAAATCAAGCCAAACCGAGCCGGAAACACGATGAAACCCGACACCCATCCCGACTATCACACCGTCAAGGTGATCATGACCGACGGTACCGAATTCACCACCCGCACGACCTGGGGCAAGCCCGGCGACACCCTGCATCTCGACATCGACCCGAAGTCGCATCCGGCCTGGACCGGCGGGCAGCAGCATCTGCTCGACCGCGGCGGCCGTTTGTCGCGCTTCAATAAGAAATTTTCGGGCTTCATGAAGACCGAGAAGTAAGCCGGCCAGATACCGCCGGTTGGCAGCACCCCGCGCTCGCGCGGGGTTTTTGCTACGAGGCGTCCTGCTCGAACGCGGCCTTGAGCAGACCCATCTGGCGCTCGACCGGATTGCCGATCGCGGGCCGCATCGGCGGCGGCGCATGCATCGTCGAGTCGAGCCGGCGCACGTCGGACTGCAGCTTGACCGAACGGTCGATCAGTTCGCGCAGCTTCACCGGCAGCATGGCGACCGCCTTCTCGTCGCCGGGCTCGCCGGCCGCGAGTTTGACCTTGCTCTTTTCCTTGTTGGCCTGGGCGAGCGACATCTCGCCTTCCTTGACCGCGCGGTGCAGCAACAGCCATGACGCAAGCTGCATCAGCCGGGTGGTGAGCCGCATGCTTTCGGTGGCGTAGGAGAGCGCGGCCGAGCGTTCGAGCTTTTTGGATTCCTGGCGTCCGGGACCGTCGAGATAACTTGCGGTCTCTTCGACCAGCGCCATGCCGTCGCGAAACAGCGTCGCGAACGCCTGTGAACTCGCGATCCGCTCGCTGAATGACACAGGACCGATATCGGTCGCAAACTGATCGGACATGTACGCCTCACACCACGCGGCACCATTGCCCGCGTCGCGCCGTCTGTCCAGCCGCCAAAAATCGAAGCTTGCGACATAGTTGCCGCGCTGCAACGCCGTGCCCCAATTTGGCACAAAAAAGAGCCGCCGTTTCCGGCGGCTCAAGGTGATAACAGGGAGGCGTCAAACAGAGTGGACAGGAGCCACTCAATGTCCAGAAGATGGACAATGCCAGTAATGAACGAGAAAGCTTAACGACAAGTTAACAAAGCACAAAAACTTCTGATCATTTTTTTAACGTGTTGCGCGAATGGCTTAGACCACCCCGGCTCATTTCCGGAAGAACTGGTCGGCGGCCGATTTGGACGCCTGCTTGCTGCTCATCGCGGCCTCAAGCCGCGCGATTTCGTCCTTGAGCAGAGCGACGCGCTCGGCGAGTTCACCAACCGAAAGCAGCGCCAGCTCCTGGCCGATCTCATGCGTGATCTTCTTTTTCGGCCGGTCGTCCTCGTCAATCGCGGGCATCTTGGCCTCCCTGCTTCGGAAATTTTAGCGGCGGCGGCGGCGGTTGTCACACCGCGGCCACCCCACTAAGACTGCCTGGCCCAGCCAGATATTGAGGCCGACCCATGACTGCCCTGCCCGCCCGCATGACAGTGATCGCGATCCGCACGCCAGGAGGGCCCGAGGTTCTGGTGCCGGAGGAACGCGCAATTCCCGCGCTCGGCGACGGCGAAATTCTGGTGAAGGTCGCGGCGGCCGGCGTGAACCGGCCGGATGTGATGCAGCGCATGGGACTCTATCCGCCGCCGAAGGGTGCGACCGATATTCCCGGACTCGAAATCGCCGGCGAGGTTGCGGCGCTTGGCTCCGGCGTCACGCGTTGGAAAGTCGGCGACAAGGTCATGGCGCTCGTCGTGGGCGGCGGCTACGCACAATTCTGCCCGGCACATGAGAGCCACGCGCTGCCGATACCGGCCGGACTTTCAATGACGCAAGCCGCGGCTATTCCGGAAACCTTCTTCACCGTCTGGTACAACACGTTCGAGCGCGGCCATCTCAAAGCCGGCGAGACGCTGCTCGTTCATGGCGGCTCGTCCGGCATCGGCACCGCCGCCATTCAACTCGCCAAGGCATTCGGCGCCAAGGTGATCACGACCGCAGGCACGGCGGAAAAATGCGAAGCCTGCCGCAAGCTCGGCGCCGACGTCGCCGTGAATTACAAATCCGAGGATTTCGTCGCCATCACCAAGCAGGCAACAAATGGGCACGGCGCGGATGTGGTGCTCGACATGGTCGGCGGCGATTACATCGAGCGCAATTACGAAGCCGCCGCGGTCGAGGGCCGCATCGTGCAGATCGCGTTCCAGGGCTCACCCAAGGCGACCGTCGATTTCCGCCGCATCATGCTCAAGCGACTGACCCATACCGGCTCGACGCTGCGCGCCCGTTCGGTGGCGGACAAGGGCGTCATCGCCAGCGCGATCCGGGACAAGGTTTTGCCGCTGATTGCCTCAGGTCGGGTCAAGCCGGTCATCGATTCGACCTTCCCGCTGGCTGAGGCGGCCGCCGCTCACGCTCGCATGGAGGCCAGCAACCATATCGGCAAGATCGTCCTGACCCTTTGAAATTACGCGGATATCTTGCTCTCAGCCGCCTCACGGGCTACTCATCGCCCGCGGCATCCGCGCTGGATTCGGTGGCGCTATATCGGCAAAAAGGCCGCGAAATCGGCGCAAAGTGGGCTAGGTTGGCAGGGTTACGTCGGCTGGGAAGCTGCGGTCATCGCCGCGCGATGCGTCTGAGCTCGGAGGTTGCCTCTTGGGATTCTTCCGTGCCGCGGCCGCGCTGGCGATTGCGACCATGCTGGGCGCATCCGCCGCGCATGCGGTCGAGTCCGTCAACGTGCGCACCGACGCCGCCGCGATCGATCTCACCGACGCCGTCGAGCGCCAGCGCACCGAGGGCGACCGCATCCAGGTCTCGACCGCGCCCGGGCCCGACGCCATTGTCCGCCGCATCGAAGTGCGCGCGCGCGAGGCCGGCAACAACTGGGCGATATTCGCGCTCTCCAACAACGGCGATGAGCAGATCGACCGCCTGATCGTGGCGCCGCATTACCGCATGGTCGGCTCCGGCCTGTTGTGGCCCGACCTCGGCCTGTCGCGCGTCGTCAACATCACGCCGTCGTCCGGCGATCCGCCCGAGCGTCAGGACAGCGCCACTGCGGATGTGTTCCGCATCACGCTCGATCCGGGAACGGTGATCACCTTCGTCGCGGAGCTGCGCACCGACAAGCTGCCGCAACTCTATCTGTGGGAGCCCGACGCCTACAAGGACAAGGTCAACTCGCTCACGCTCTACCACGGCATCGTCATCGGCATCGCCGGGCTGCTGGCTTTGTTCCTCACCATCCTGTTCGTGGTCAAGGGCAGCGTCATGTTTCCGGCGGCGGCCGCGCTCGGCTGGGCGGTGCTTGTCTATATCGGCATCGACTTCGGATTCTGGGGCAAGGTGTTCGACATGTCGTCGGGCGCCGAGCGCGTCTGGCGCGCCTCGGGCGAGGCGATCCTTGCGGCAACGCTGCTCGTTTTCCTGTTCGCCTATCTCAATCTCAACCGCTGGCACGTGCGCTATGCGCACATCACGGTGGGTTGGCTCGCCTTCCTCGGCGCACTGGTGGCGGTCGCACTGGTCGCGCCATCGGTCGCCTCCGGCATCGCACGCCTCTCGCTGTTCCTGGTCGCCGTGCTCGGCTTCGGCCTCGTCGTCTATCTCTCGACCCACGGCTTCGATCGCGCCGTGCTGTTGATCCCGACCTGGCTGCTGCTGGTCGCCTGGGTGATCGCCGCCGCGCTGACGGTGTTGGGATGGGTCACCAATGACATCGTCGGGCCGGCGCTGCTCGGCGGCCTCGTGCTCATCGTCATGCTGATCGGCTTCACGGTGATGCAGCATGCGTTCGCATCGGGCATCACCCACGGCATCGTGTCCGACGTCGAAAGACGCGCTCTCGCGCTGACGGGCGCCGGCGACATGATCTGGGACTGGGACGTTTCGGCCGACAAGATTTTCACCAGCCCCGAGACCGAGACCATGCTCGGGCTCAAGCGCGGCGCGCTGGAAGGTCCGGCGGCGCGCTGGCTCGACATCCTGCATCCGCTCGACCGCGACCGTTTTCGCGCCTCGCTCGACAGCGTGCTGGAGCAGCGGCGCGGGCGCGTGGTGCAGGATTTCCGCCTGCGCACGCCGGATGGCCATTATCTGTGGTTCGCGCTGCGGGCGCGGCCGGTGGTCGGCTCCGACGGCGAAGTGGTGCGGCTGGTCGGCACGCTGAGCGACGTGACCGAGTTCAAGACTGCCGAGGAACGCCTGCTGCACGACGCCGTGCACGACAACCTGACCGGCCTGCCCAATCGCGAATTGTTCCTGGATCGGCTCGAGGCCGTGCTCGGCTATGCCAAGGCCGATCCAAACATCCGGCCGACGGTCATGGTGATCGATCTCGACCGCTTCAAGCAGGTCAACGATTCCGTCGGCATGGCGGTTGGCGACTCGATCCTGCTGACTTTGGCGCGGCGGCTTGGACGGCTGCTCAAGCCGCAGGACACGCTTGCCCGGCTCGACGGCGACCAGTTCTCCCTCATCCTGCTTTCGGAGCGCGAGCCGGCCCGCATCATCGCCTTCGCCGAGACCATCCGCCGCACGGTGCGCGCGCCGATCATGTTCAACGACCGCGAAATCTTCCTGACCGGCTCGATCGGGCTCGCGCTCGGCGACGGCCAGCCGCACCGCAACGAGGAGGTTCTCAAGGACGCCGAGCTCGCGATGTATCACGCCAAGCGCATCGGCGGCGATCGCATCGAAGTGTTCAAGACCGCCATGCGCTCGCGCAAGACCGACCGCCTGTCGCTTGAATCCGACCTGCGGCGCGCGCTCGAGCGCGACGAGATCACCATCCTCTATCAGCCGATCATCCGGCTCGAGGACCGCTCGGTCGCCGGCTTCGAGGCGCTGGCGCGCTGGGATCATCCGAAAATGGGGCGGATGTCGCCCGCTGAATTCATCAGCATCGCCGAGGAGATCGGTCTCATCGTCGATCTCGGCCTGTTCGTGCTCGAACGCACGGCCCGCCAGCTCAGCGTATGGCAGCGCACGATTCGCCAGCGCGATCCGGTGTTCGCCAGCGTCAACGTCTCGTCGCGGCAATTGCTGCGCCACGACCTGATCCAGGATTTGCGCACGGTGCTGTCGCGCACATCGCTGGTGCGCGGCTCGCTCAAGCTCGAGCTCACCGAATCGCTGGTGATGGAAAATCCGGAGCACGCCGCGCAAATGCTCACCCGCATTCGCGAACTGGGCGCCGGTCTCGCGCTCGACGATTTCGGCACCGGCCATTCCTCGCTCGCCTATCTGCAGCGCTTTCCGTTCGACACCATCAAGATCGACCAGTCGTTCGTGCGCACGACCGCCAAGGGCACGCGCCCAGTCCTGCTGCGCTCCATCGTCGCGATGGCGCACGATCTCGGCATGGAGGTCGTGGCGGAAGGCGCCGAAACCGATTCGGATGCGGTCGAGCTTTATCAGCTTGGCTGCGAATACGCGCAGGGTTTTGTGTTCGGCGAACCGATGACCGCGGATCAGGCGCGCGACCTGCTGCAAACCGAGCGCAGCGTGGAAATGGTAAGGTAGCGGGACGACGGCTGCATTCACGCGTCATTGCGAGCGAAGCGAAGCAATCCAGCGGCGGCGCAGCGCTGGATTGCTTCGTCGCTTCGCTTCTCGCAATGACGGGTTCGCCTAGGCGTGGCCGGCTTCGTTCGACAACATGCCGAGATCGATACCGATCTTCTTCATCGCCTTCTCGTACTTGCTGCCGACATCGGTGCCGAAGACGAGTTCGGAATCGGCCGAGCAATGCAGCCAGCCGTTGCCCTGGATTTCGTTCTCAAGCTGGCCAGGCGCCCAGCCGGCATAGCCGAGCGCAAGGATGGCGCTTGCGGGCCCGTCGCCGCGCGCGATTGCCTTGAGGATGTCCAGCGTCGCGGTGAGGCAGATGCCGTTGTCGATCGGCAGCGTCGAATTCTCGATGAAAAAATCCGCGCTGTGCAGCACGAAGCCGCGCTCGGTCTCAACCGGCCCGCCCTTGAGCACCTTCACGGCGCCGGCCTTGTTCGGCAAGCTGGATCAGATCGGCCGCCGGAATGACGTCGAGCTTCACCAGCAGATCGGGAAAATTGATGTTCCGTGCCGGGTGGTTGACGATGATGCCCATCGCGCCTTCCGACGAATGGGCACAGACATAGATCAGCGAGCGCGTGAAACGCTCATCGTTCATCGCCGGCATGGCGATCAGCATCTGGCCGTCCAGATAGCCGCGCCCGCCGCCGCCCTTGCTTGAAATCTTGCGTGCCAACTTCATCCTCGAAATGCTAGCCGATCGCCCTGCGTTTGAAAACGAAGACCGAGGCCGAAAGTTCACGATTTACCCTGTGATTTTCGAGCCACTCCCATTTGATGTTTCATCTGTGTCATTTTCCCGGCCGACGGGGCGGCAGAATGTCCGACTCACGATCATGTCAGTGGCGCGTGTCGGGATTAATGCATACTGAGCAGCCATGCGCCCCACGACCAGCATCCGGGTTTCGACCGCCGCCGCGGCGCTGACATACTTCCTCACCGCGTTACCGGCACGCGCCCAGGATGCTTCGGCGTGGGACACCGACACCCATTCGGCAGCGCGGCTCATTGCCGGTTCGCTGAACCCCAAGGCCGCAGCGCCGGTGCGCGCCGGTATCGAAATCCGGCTTGATTCGGGTTGGCATACGTATTGGCGCTATCCGGGTGATTCCGGCGTGCCGCCGACGTTCGATTTTGGCGGCTCCGTCAATGTGAAATCCGCCACCGTCTTATGGCCGGCGCCGCACCGGTTTCCCGACGGCGCTGGCGGCAACTCGATCGGCTACAAGGGCGACTTCGTGCTGCCGGTTCACATCGTGCCGCAGGACGCATCGAAACCGGCCTCGCTGAAGGTGAAAATCACCTACGCCGTGTGCGAGAAGCTGTGCGTCCCGGCGGAGGCCAAAACCGAACTGACGCTGTCCGGCAATGCCGGCGCCGAGGACGCGACGCTTGCTGCCGCCGAGGCTCAGGTTCCCAAGCCGGTCGCGCTCGGCGCGGGCGGCAACCTCGCCATCAAATCGTTCCATCGCGAGCCGGGTGGCGCACACGAACGCGTCGTCGTCGATGTCGCAGCACCCGACGGCGCGCCTGTCGAGCTTTATGTCGAGGGTCCGACGCCGGAATGGGGGCTGCCGCTGCCCGAGCCGCTGCCGGCTTCGGGAATGACGCATCATTTCGCATTCGACCTCGACGGTTTGCCCCCCGGCGCGCACGCCGCCGGCGCGACCCTGACCTTCACCGCTGTTTCCGGCAGTGAAGCGATCGAGGTCTCATCCCATCTCGACTAATTCGCCGGCCGCGTTAGTTTAAGCCCACGGCCGCACTGCGGACGACAATTAGTTCCCAATCACGAACGCGAGAGGACATAATCATGACCATCAAGGTCGGCGACAAATTGCCCGAAGGAAAATTCCGCGTCATGGGGCCTGAAGGCCCGGCCTGGAAGACCACCGACGAGGTGTTCAAAGGCAAGAAGGTCGTGCTGTTCGCGGTGCCCGGCGCCTTCACGCCGACCTGCAGCAACAGCCATCTGCCCGGCTTCCTCAAGAACGCCGACGCCATCAAGGCCAAGGGCATCGACGCGATCGCGGTGACGGGCGTCAACGACGTCTTCGTCATGGAGGCGTGGAAGAAGTCGACCGGCGCCGGCGGCAAGATCGACTTCCTCGCCGACGGCAACGGCGACTTCGCCAAGGCGCTCGAACTGTCGATGGACGGCTCCGGCGGCGGCCTCGGCACGCGCTCGAAGCGCTACGCCATGGTGGTCGAGGACGGCGTGGTGAAGAAGCTCAACATCGAGGAAGCGCCCGGCAAGGCCGAAACGTCGAGCGCCGAGAATTTGCTCAGCTCGATGTAATTTTTTTCTTTCCTCCCCCGCCAATTGCGGGGGAGGTGCCGCGCGAAGCGCGCGGATGGGGGCCCGTGTGGCTTGCTCCGAGCAAGCCAGCCCCCTCCACCGCCCAAGCGGGCGGTCCCCCTCCCCCGCTGCGCGGGGGCGGAAAGAAGTTACCGCTTCGCCGCCACTCTTCCCGCCGCGCGGATTTCCGCAATCGCGTCGCGCGCCAATTGATCGGCGCGCTCGTTCATGTCGTGGCCGGCGTGGCCTTTCACCCAGTGCCAGCGCACCTGATGCGGCGCCAACGCGGCCTCAAGGCGCTGCCATAGATCGACGTTCTTGACCGGCTTCTTGTCGGCGGTGCGCCAGCCGTTGCGTTTCCAGTTCTTGATCCACGACATGATGCCGTTGCGCAGATACTGGCTGTCGGTGTGCAGGTCGACGACGCACGGCTTCTTGAGCGCCTCAAGTGCAGCGATCGCCGCCATCAGCTCCATGCGGTTGTTGGTGGTGTTGACCTCGCCGCCTTTGAGCTCCTTGTCGTGATCGCCGAAAGTGAGGATCGCGCCCCAGCCGCCCGGCCCCGGATTGCCCGAGCAAGCGCCGTCGGTGTGCACGATGACATGCGGCTTGTCGGGCTGCTCGCCGCTCATGCGGCGATCCCGTAATCGCCCGCGCCCTTGACGGCCTGGTGGAACCGCAGCTTGCGCACGTATTCGAGCGGGTCCTTCGGCCGCACCAGCGCGCCCGGCGGAACGTCGAGCCAATCGACCAGCCGCGTCAGCAGGAAACGCAGCGCAGCGCCGCGCGCGAGCAGCGGCAGCATCTCCCATTCCGTGGGCGACAGCGGGCGCGTTTTGGCGTAGCTCGCGAGCAGCGCACGCCCCTTTGTGACGTTGTAGGAATGATCGGTCTCGAAGCACCATGCATTGAGGCAGATGGCGACGTCGTAGGTGAGCGTGTCGGTGCAGGCGAAATAGAAGTCGATCAGTCCCGACAGCTTGTCGCCGAGGAAGAACACGTTGTCGGGAAACAGGTCGGCGTGGATGACGCCCTGCGGCAATCCCTGCGGCCAAGCCTGTTCGAGTACGCCAAGCTCCGCGGCCAAAAAATCCTTGAGGCCGCGCTGGACCTCGTCCGCGCGATCGCAGCAACCCGTGTAGAGCGAGCGCCAGCCGCTGACCGAAAGCGTATTCGGCCGCTTCATTGCGAAATCGCCGCCGGCGAGATGAAGCTTCGCCAAGGCTTCACCGAGTGCGCCGCAATGCGCGGCGCTCGGGCGGCGAATCCACATGCCGTCGAGGAAGGTGACGATCGCGGCCGGCCGGCCGGCGACCGTGCCGAGCGTTTCGCCGGAGCGGGTCTTCACCGGCTGCGGGCAGGTCAGCCCGCGGCTCGCGAGATGCTCCATCAGGCCGAGGAAGAACGGCAGGTCGGGCGCCGCGACGCGCTTCTCGTAGAGCGTCAGGATGAAATAGCCGCGGCTGGTATGGACCAGGAAATTCGAGTTCTCGACGCCTTCCGCGATGCCCTTGTAGGCCAAGCAGTTCGCCGATGTCGTAGCCGGCGAGGAACGGCGCAAGGTCCTCGGTCGTGACATCGGTGTAGACAGCCATAAAACGCTCCAGCGGCCTCCGCCGCTAGCCCGGCTGCCACGCCGTCGTCAAGACATCTTCTCGTACAACGCTATTTGGCGGCGAGCCATTCGTCGAATCGCGCCGCCAATTCCGTCGTTTCCGGCCCACCATCGCGATAGATCACGGACGCGAGCGCACGGCCGGCATGCGCCAGCCGGAACGCCATGTAGCGATACTGTTCCGGATAGCGCGCCGTGTCGCCGGCCTTGAACAGTTCGTCGAACGCCCGCGACGGCTCGACCGGATCGAGCCGGTCGCGTTCGTAGATCGCTGCGCGCTCGGCGATCAGCCAATGCCCGCCGTGACGCTCCAGCCGGTCCAGAAAACGGCTGCATGAGGTGAGATCGACCGGCACACCGTTGAACGGCTGCCGCACGCGGATGACGACGCTGGTCTCGGCGACCGCCCGGCTGCCATTGATGCGCACGCTCGCGAGGATAAAGGTGATGCCGCGACCAGGTCGTTCCGGCCTCGAAACTTATCCGGCAAAGCTCGACGAATTCCGGAAACGGCCCGCGAAACCACGACACCGATATTTGGCCGTCCGGCGTGAAGGTCGCGCCCAACTCGGCCCATCTGGCCTGGTCGCGATAGGTGCCCCAGGCCTGGATCAATTCGGCGCAGGCGAGTTTGTCGTCGCGTTCCACGGCGCTCACTCGGCCTTGATGCCGGAGGCTTGGATCACCTGGGTCCAGCGCGTCATTTCGGTCGGCGATACGATCGCGCATGAAGTCGGGCGTCGATGGCGTCGCGATGTTGCCGCTTTCGATCAGCTTCTCCTTGATATCCGGCAACCCGAGGATGTCTTTCACCTCTTTGTTGAGGCGATCGATAATCGTGCGCGGCGTGCGCGGCGCCGCGGCAAGGCCGAGCCAGGACATGAACTCGATCTTCGGCAGTGTCTCGGCGACGATCGGCGCGTTGGGCATCAGCAGGTAGTGCGTGGGCGAGGACAGCGCGAGCAGGCGCAACTGCTTGCTCTGGATACGCGGGAAGGCGGAGGTCGCGGCGTCGACCATGAGATCGACGCGGCCGGACAAGACATCGGTCAGGGCGAGCGACGTGCCGCGATAGGGTATCGGCGTCATGCTCACGCCGCCTTCGAGTTCGATCCATTTGGTCAGGACGTGATAGATCGAGCCGAGCGCGGTGATCGAATAGGTGATCTTGTCGGGCTTCGCTTTCGCCTGTTGCGATCAGATCGGGGAACGATTTGATCGGCGAATCCGGGGCGACGACGTAAGCCATCGGATAGCCGCACAGCAGCGTGATGAATTCGAAGCCGTGGATCGGATCGAATTGCAGCGTGTGTGGGCGCATCGCGGCCTGCGGCGGGAATCCCGCCGTGAGAATGCCGAGCGTGTAACCGTCCGGCGGCGATTTCGACACCGTCTGGTAGGCAACGGCGCCGGCGCCCTGCGAATTGTTCTCGACCACCACCGACTGGCCAAGCCGATCTGACAGCTTGTCGGCAATCAGCCGGCCGATGATGTCCGGGCTACCGCCCGCCGCGGTGCCGATCAGAAGCCTGATCGGCCGCGAAGGCCAGTCGTCGGCCCGCAGCGGCAGCGCGCGTGCCGCCGTCAGCGTCGTGGCGAGTTGAAGGAGTGTTCTGCGCGTTGCTTGCATCAAATCATTCCCGACTCAGAGAATCATAGGCAGCGCCGACTTGGGCGGCAAATGCTCTTTCGTGCAAGCGCGATGAATGCCACCATGGTGCGACAATATGGAACCAACCGCGATGATCCCGGTGCAGCGCATTTCGCATGCGACCTTCGAGACGCCCGACCTGCCGCGCCTGCTCGACTACTACACGCACGTCGTCGGCCTCACCCCGGTCGAAAGCACCAGCAAACGCGCGGTGCTCAAGACGCGTCTCGGCGAAGAAGCCATCGTGCTTGAGCATGGCACGGCTGCGCGCTGCGCGGCGCTCGCATTTCAGGTGTCGCCCAATTTCGATCTGCGTGACGCAGAACAACAACTCGCCAAGCACGCCATCAAGAGCGAACGCCGCAGCAATGTGACACCGGCCGTCAGCACCATCGCCGCGTTCGCGGACCCGAATGGCACCCGCATCGAGCTCTACTCCGATTGCAAGGCGGACAACGAGCCCGGCCGCATTGACGGCGCCGCGCCGATGAAGCTCGGCCACGTCGCGCATCTGGTCGCCGATGCCAAAAAGATATCGGAATTTTATATTGGAACGCTCGGCTTCCGCGTGTCCGACTGGATCGAGGATTTTTTCGTCTTCATGCGCTGCGGGCCCGACCACCACACCGTCAATTTCCGCACTGGGCCGAAAATCTACATGCACCACATCGCGTTCGAATTGCAGGACTGGGCCCACGTGCACGTCGCCTGCGAGGCGCTCGGCAGGCACAAGCGCCCGATCCTGTGGGGACCGATGCGTCACGTCGTCGGCCACAACATCGCGCTCTATCATCGCGACCCGGACGATCACATCGTCGAGTTCTTCACCGAGATCGACCGGATGCAGTCCGAGGAGCTGGGCTATTTCGAGCCGCGGCCGTGGCATGAGGATCGCCCGCAACGGCCGAAAGTGTGGGAGCGTGAAGGCTCGCGCCAGGTCTGGGGCGTACCGCCGGCGCCGGACTATCTGCGCAGCCGGCCGCCGGGCCAGGGCGGCTGACCGCAGAATCGCGCGTCGGGCGTCAGGCTCGACTGAATTTGACAACAAGGGACATGCATGAAGGCGATCGTCATCCACCAATACGGACCTCCCGAAGTGCTGCAATACGAGACCGTCGCGGATCCAATTCCGCGCGACGGCGAAATCCGCATCAAGGTCCACGCCGCGACCGTCAATCGCGTGCTCGATGTCAGTCTGCGCGCCGGCCGCGAGGCCTATCGCGGGCCGCTGCTGCCGGTCATTCCCGGCGTCGATTGCGCGGGCGTCGTCGATGCGATCGGGCCGGGCGTAACGCGATGGCGCAAGGGCGATCGCGTTGCCGCCGCCGGCGTGATGCCGCTCGAGGTCTGCCCGGAGAATGACGAAGCCTATAAAGGCCCGCAGGGCATGATGGGCATCAAGCGGCCGGGCGGGTTTGCCGAATTGGTCGCGGTGCCGGCCTGCGCCGGCGTCGCGATCCCCGAAAAACTCGATTTCCATCACGCCGCCGTCGTCATGCGTCACGTGCCGACGGCGTGGAACCTGCTGTTCCACGTCGCGAAGCTCAAGGCGGGCGAGACCGTGCTGATCATGGGCGCCGGCGGCAATCTCGGCTCGATCGGCATCCAGATCGCCAAGAACGTCATCGGCGCGAAGGTGATCGCAGCGGCGGGGTCCGATGAGCGCGTGAAGATGGGGCTCGATCTCGGCGCCGATCACGGCGTCAACTACAAGACCCACAACATCCGCGACGAGGTGCTCAAGTTCACCGGCGGC
Source organism: uncultured Alphaproteobacteria bacterium (assembly GCA_963730645.1). Classification (GTDB taxonomy): domain Bacteria; phylum Pseudomonadota; class Alphaproteobacteria; order Rhizobiales; family Xanthobacteraceae; genus BOG-931. The sequence continues at coordinate 21,748 of CAVSSN010000009.1, forward strand.
AAGGGCGTCGACGTGCTCTACGACAACATCGCCAATCCCGAGGTGCTGCCGCTCGCGTTCATGGCCATCGGCATGGATGGGCGCCTGGTGACTGCTGGCGCGCATGCCGGGCCGAACGTCACCGTCAATTTTTCGCACCTCTATCACAAGCGCATCACGATCAGGGGGATGCCTGGGCACACATGGTCCGACATTCCGCACTGCTTTGCCGCGGCGGCCGAGGGCAAGATCAGGACGCAGATCGAGCGCGTTTTGCCGCTTTCGCGCGCCGTCGAGGCGCATCGGCTGGTGGAATCGGGCGAATCGCAGGGCAAAATCGTGCTCGACCCCACTCTTGACTGAATTGGCGTGGCTAATTGGCTTGGCTGGAATCCTTGCGTGAATTTGCTGCTCTGCCTATATTCTGGCCACTTTCCAGTCATCGTTGATGACGAAGGGCTTCGCCCAAGGGGCGGGCGGAGCACAAGGGAGATTTATTCATGGCCAACGCACCGTTGATGCCGAAAGCGACCGCCGTCTGGCTGGTGGAGAACACGGCCCTGTCGTTCGACCAGATCGCGCATCTGTGCACGCTGCATCCGCTCGAAGTGAAGGCCATTGCCGACGGCGACGCCGCGCAAGGCATCAAGGGCATGGATCCGATCGTCACTGGACAATTGTCGCGCGAGGAAATCGACAAGGGCGAGGCCGATCACGACTACAAGCTGCACATCGCCGATCCGAAAGTCCGCCTGCCGGAGCCCAAGCGCAAGAAAGGCCCGCGCTATACGCCGGTGTCGCGCCGGCAGGACCGGCCGAACGCGATCCTGTGGCTCGTGCGCAATCATCCCGAGCTCAAGGATGCGCAGATCATGCGGCTCGTCGGCACCACCAAGTCGACCATCCAGGCGATCCGCGAGCGCACCCACTGGAACGCGTCCACGCTGCAGCCGATGGATCCGGTGACGCTCGGCCTGTCCTCGCAGATCGAGCTCGATCTCGAAGTGCAGCGCGCCGCCAAGGAGAAGCCGATCCCGATCGAGGACCAGGGCGCGACGCTGCTGCCCGCCTCTGTCACCACGGCGCCGAAGGACGAACCGGAAGCCGAAACGGCGAAGAAGCCGAGCGAAGAGCTCAACGTCGACGCCGTGTTCGCCAAGCTCAAGCAGCTCGGCGGCAGCAAGAGCGAGTAGCGGGTTTCCGCTGTCGCTATTCATTCCGCTGTCATCATCCGCGAAAGCGGATGATCCAGTAATCACCGCCGTTGAGTTTTGCCGCGGCGGAACACCAATTGAAACGACGGTTTACTGGATGCTCCGCCTTCGCGGAGCATGACAATGAATTGAATGTGCGTGAACTTATCCGCGCGTTCCGTTCTTCAGCACCACGCACGGCCCGCCTGCGGCGCGGAGTTTCGAGCATAGATTGTCGACGTAGCCGCGGCTGTCGTCGGAAATGCGGATGATGTAGCGCACCGCCAGGCCCCGGCTGCGGCCCTCGATGACGAGCGGCTCGCGGTCGCCGATCAGGCCGGCATATCTTTTCTGCAGCGCGCGATAGGTCGCCCAGGCGCGGCTTTCCGACCAGTTGGCGGCGAGCTGTGCGCCCCAGCGCGGCAGGTAGGCGGCGATGCGGCGCGCCTCCGCGGGGTGGGCGAGGATGATGTTGGCGAGGCGCGCGCACGGAATGCCCTGCGGGATTGTGGTGTCCGGCGTCTTCGGCGGGTTGGCGGACTTCCACTCGTCGGCGGTCCAGCCGGTGATGATCGCAACGTAATTGCGCGTTTCGCTCGGCAGCGCCTTGCGGCCGGCAAGCCACTCGCCGACGCGGCCGGGGCCGGCATTGTAGCTCGCGGCGGCGAGACCGAGATTGCCGTAGCGGTTGCGCAGGTCGCGCAGATAACCGGCCGCGAAATGCAGCGACTCGATCGGATCGAACGGATTGCCAAGCCCGCGATATTCCGCCGTCGACGGCATGAACTGTGCGATGCCCTGCGCACCCTTGTGGCTCACCGCGAGCGCATTGAAGCGGCTCTCTTGCCAGATCACGCGGGCGAAGAACTCGACCGGAAGATCGCTTTCGGCGGCGGATTGCTCGACCGCGCGGCAGATGTCCTCGGACGTCACGACCTTTTTCGCGCCGGGCTTGTCCGGCTGCGGAGCCGGCGCGGCGTTCGGCGGCGCCGGCGTCGATACACTGGGCGCAGCAGCTGGCGGCGCCACCGCGGGCTGCGCGAAAGACAGCGCGAGCCCGCCGGCAACTGCCGCACAAATGACCGCAAGCGATATCGGAATCGATTTCATCGCGTTGAATTTAGCAAACCGGCTGTGCGGATGCGCGCTGTGCGCGTTCCCTCCCCCCTTGTGGGGGAGGGTTAGGGAGAGAGGGATCGGGGGCTGGGCGAAAGGGTCGACGTCGTGCATCTTGCCTCCCGACTCGCGGCAGCCCCTTCACCCTCGCCACAAGGGGGAGGGGTCCACGCACGCGGGGGGAGGATGAAACAAGGCATAGCTCCGCCGCCCGTGTTTTTTGTCTGGGCGCCGGGATCGCCCGTCAATTGCCTTGCATTCCCGCCCTGGAGACAAAGTGAGGGCGCGCGGAACGCCGGGGCGCACAGCGCCCCGTGATCCTGTGTGGAAATGTAAAATGCCACACAGGCAGAATTCATCACGGCGTGCCGGTCACGTCCGGCGTTCCGCGCGCGGTGTTTGAGGCTTGCTCCGCGAGACCCCCGGTGGGCTTACCGTTTCAGGCCGGCTCCTGTCGGAGACAGAGCCTACCCACCGCTTCGGGGACCATGGCAGCGTCTGACGGTCGGTCCCGCCGGTACGACGCTACCGCCGAAAGTCCCCCGTGACGCGCGGTCAGCGCGCCGGGACCTCGCGGCTTGGGCCGCCGTGCGCGCGCTGCGAACGCGCACCACGGCCACCGCACCAGCCGATCCGGGTGTCCCCGGACCGCCCGGGAAGCTCGGCACCGCATCTCCGCTGCCGTCTTCCCGCCGTCCCCCGCGTCGAGCGCCCTCGAGCGCGCGCCCTCGTCGGGGACGAGGCGTCGCGGTAAATAATCCTACATTATGCCCATGTCAAGGATTATTTCCCGCAGACGGACGCCGTTTTCCTTGACCCAGCGAGACGGCTACAATTCGGCCTTCGACTCCCTCTCCCCAACGGGGAGAGGGTGGGGTAAGGGGGCTCGGACGCCTGAGACAGAACCGAGGCGTCCTAACCCCCTCACCTCGCTTCGCTGCGACCGTCGCCGCTGCACGGGGAGCAGGTAAATCCGACACTCGCGTGGGAGGAATGGAATGCCGGTTGAAAAAATCCGTGGCGTCAACATCAACTATCAGGTCATCGGCGAACGCGGCCCCTGGGTGGCGCTGATCACCGGCGGCCGGCGCGCCTACAACGAGTTCATTCCGTTCGCGACGAAGATCGCCGGCGGCGGCTATCGCGTGCTGCTGCACGACCGGCGCAACACCGGCGCCTCCGAAATTTTGCTCGATCGCGACGAGGTCGAGGAGATCACCTGGGCCGACGATCTGCAGGTGCTGCTGGAGAAGCTCGGCGCCGTGCCCGCGTTCATCGGCGGCTCGTCCTCGGGCGCGCGCACCTCGATCCTGTTCACCATTCGCCATCCGGACTCGGTGCGCGCGCTGCTGCTGTTGCGCGTCACCGGCGGCAAGTTCGCAGCAGCGCGCCTGCCGGAAAATGTATTACAGCCAGTTTATTCGCGCCTGCGAACAGGGCGGCATGGCGGCGGTGTGCGCCACCGAAGACTACCAGCAGCGCATTGCTGCCAATGCGAAAAATCGCGACGTGCTGATGGCGATGGACCCGAAGGATTATCTCGCCAAGATGCGCCGCTGGCGCGAGTTGTTCGAGGCCGGCGCCCACCACCCGGTGATGGGCGTGACGCCGGAGCAGTTGGCCTCGATCAAGGCGCCGACCATCATCATTCCGGGCAACGACCAGACCCACGCCTCGGCCAACGGCCGCATCGCGCACCAGCAGATTCCGGGAAGCGAGTTGCATCAGCTTCCGATCGCAGACCAGGAGGTGCCGCTCATTCCGTTCCCGGACTGGGCGCCCTACGAGGACGAGATCGTGCGCGTGTTTCTCGACTTCATGCGCAGGAAGGGCCGCGCCACCGGAAGTGGGGCTGCGCGGCGGGGGCGTAGCACAAAGTAGTAGCAGTAGCCCGCATGAGCGTAGCGACATGCGGGAAACGCCGTGCCGGAAGTCGCGGAGTTGAACATTGGGCGCGCCCACATCCAATTCCGCGCTGATGGCACTGGTGCGGGCGATTGTCGGCGAGGATGCGGCCACCGCATCGCGCCTGTTCGCTGCATCTCCCGCGCTGGCGACCGCGTGCTTTGCGGAGGGCGCATCGCGCACCGCTGCGAAGACGTACTTCGTCGATGAGATCGGGCGCTATATCTACGCCGGCGACACTGCGCTGCATATCGCTGCCGCCGCATACCGGACGGAGATCGCGACGAAGCTGATTGCGACGGGAGCAAACGTCCGCGCCAGGAATCGTCGCGGCGCCGAGCCGCTTCATGCTGCTGCTGCCGGCACGCCCGGTTCTTCTCACTGGAATCCGCCCGCGCAGGCGGCGACCATCGCCTGTCTCGTCTCGGCCGGCGCGGATCCTCACGCCATGGACGCCAACGGCGCGATGCCTTTGCACATTGCCGTGCGCGCGCGCTGTGCCGCAGCCGTGGCGGCGCTCCTCGCCGCTGGCGCCGATGCCCGGCGCCGCAACAAGAGCGGCTCGACGCCCATGCTGCTCGCAACCCAGAACACCGGCCGCGGCGGCACCGGCTCGCCAGAGGCGAAAGCGCAGCAAAACGAGATCGTGCGGATGCTTGCGCAGCGGAGATGAAGCGTGTTTCACACGGCGCAATGCGCTTCGCTTATTGCGCGCTACGCGCTACCGCATCAATCATACGGCGCGATTTCGGTGACGTTTTCTGCATCGATGGCTTGCAGCAGGGTCAGAAACACCTTGTCGACATCGGCACGCGTCGCGGACCCCGTGTCGTCGATTTGCAGCGAGGCGGCAAAATCCTTGTCGCTGCGAGCCCCGGCCGCTTGGCCGTACCACATCTGCGTATATTGATGCACACTCACGCGGATATGCGCATCGGGGCGGGTGTTGAGGTAATCGCCGAAAATTTCGCTCTCGCGCACCTGCCACGGCCACGGACCGGCGGCGTTGAACGCGTCGCGGATGGCCCTGATCGGTTGCTCGCAACTGAAATCGTATGCCCAAGTCGTAAACATGTCGGCGCCTGACCTGCGCGCGATCACGATGCGGCGGGGAAGCCGCCCGGATCTCGCTGCGCTCATCCGGGCTACATTTGCTTTACGCCCCCACGCCCTTCCCCTTCAACGCCGCCCCAATCTCGTCGAGCACCGCCGGATCGTCGATCGTCGCCGGCATCGTCCACGCCTCGCCGTCCGCGATCTTCTTCATCGTCCCGCGCAAAATCTTCCCCGAGCGCGTCTTCGGCAGCCGCGCCACCGTGATCGCCAGCCGGAAGCTCGCCACCGGGCCGATCTTCTCGCGCACCAGCGCGATGCATTCCTTCTCGATCTCCGCCGGCGGCCGGTTGACGCCGGACTTCAGCACGATGAAGCCCGCCGGCACTTCGCCCTTGAGCGCGTCGGCGATGCCGAGCACGGCGCATTCGGCGACATCGGGGTGCGAGGCCAAGCACCTCCTCCATGCCGCCGGTCGAGAGCCGGTGGCCGGCGACGTTGATGATGTCGTCGGTGCGGCCCATGACGAAGATGTAGCCGTCGTCGTCGATGTAGCCGGCGTCGGCGGTCTTGTAGTAGCCGGGGAATTCGTCGAGGTAGCTCTCGCGCATGCGCGCGTCGGCCTGCCATAGCGTCGGCAGGCTCGCCGGCGGCAGCGGCAGCTTTATCACGATCGAGCCCATGGTGCCGGGCGCGACTTCCTTGCAGGCTTCGTCGACGACGCGCACGTCGTAGCCGGGCATCGCCACCGTCGGCGAGCCGTGCTTTACGGGCAGCATGCCGAGGCCCATCGGGTTGCCGGCGATGGCCCACCCGGTTTCGGTCTGCCACCAGTGATCGATCACCGGGATATTGAGCTGCCGCTCGGCCCATTCCACCGTCGGCGGATCGGCGCGCTCGCCGGCGAGGAACAGCGTGCGGAATTTCGACAGGTCGTATTGGCGCAAAAGCTTGCCGTCCGGGTCGTCCTTGCGGATGGCGCGGAACGCGGTCGGCGCGGTGAACATCGCGGCGCAGCCGTGCTCGGAGATGACGCGCCAGAACGCGCCGGCGTCGGGCGTGCCGACCGGCTTGCCCTCGTAGAGGATCGTGGTGCAGCCGTGAAACAGCGGCGCGTAGACGATGTAGCTGTGGCCGACCACCCAGCCGACGTCGGAGGCGGCCCAGTACACTTCGCCGGGATCGACGCCGTAGTGATTCTTCATCGACCATTTCAGCGCGACCATGTGGCCGCCATTGTCGCGCACCACGCCCTTGGGGCGGCCGGTGGTGCCGGATGTGTAGAGGATGTAGAGCGGATCGGTGGCGGCCATCGGCACGCAGTCCCACACCGAGCGCGCGAACACGATGGCCGCGTCGCGCAGCTTCGCCCAGTCGTAGTCGCGGCCGGCGATGAGCTCGCACGGCGCCTGCGGGCGCTGCAGGATCAGGCAGGCGTCGGGCTTGTGCGCGGAGAGCGCGATGGCCTCGTCGAGCAGCGGCTTGTAATGCACGATGCGGTTGACTTCGAGGCCGCAGCTCGCGGACAGGATCAGCTTCGGCTTGGCGTCGTCGATGCGCGTCGCCAGTTCGCGCGGTGCGAAGCCGCCGAACACCACGGAATGGATGGCGCCGATGCGCGCGCAGGCGAGCATCGCGATGATCGCCTCCGGCACCATCGGCATATAGAGGATGACGCGGTCGCCCTTGGTCACGCCGACATCGCGCAGCACGGAGGCGAGCACCTGCGTTTCGGTGAGGAGACGGTGATAGGTGATGGTGCGTTTTTCGCCGGCGAGCGGGGAATCGTAGATGATCGCCGCCTGCTCGCCGCGCCCGGCATCGACGTGACGGTCGACGGCGTTGAAGCAGGTGTTGCAGACGCCGTCGGGAAACCAGCGGCCGTAGATGCCGGCCTTTGGGTCGAAGATGGTTCGGGGCTTCTCGATCCAGTCGATCTCGGCCGCCGCCTCGCCCCAAAAGCCCTGCGGGTCGCGCTGCCAGCGCGCGTAGACCTCGTGGTAGCGGCTCGGCCGGGCGTCCATGGCGTTCTCCTTGCTCCCTCCTCTCTACACCGACATTCTAGAACGCGCATTGATCGAAGCCACTCCCCTTCCCTATGCTGCAAGGCGCCGGAGCGACAAATGGCGTCACCCTACGAAACCGATCTCGACCGCAACGCGGCGAATTTCCAGCCGCTGACGCCGCTGTCGTTCCTGGCGCGGGCGGCGGGCGTGTATCCGGACCGCACCGCCATCATCCACGGCCCGCGCACCTGGACCTATCGGGAATTTTACGCGCGCGCCCGAAGGCTTGCGTCGGCGCTGGCGCGGCACGGGATAAAGCGCGGCGACACGGTTTCGGCCGTGCTCGCCAATACGCCGGCGCTGCTCGAGGCGCATTACGGCGTCGCCATGGCGGGCGGCGTGCTCAACACCATCAACACCCGGCTCGATGCCGCGATCATCGCTTTCACGCTCGACCATGGCGAGGCCAAGGTGCTGATCGTCGACCGCGAATTCTCCAAGGTGGTGAAGGACGCGCTCGCGACCTGCAAGGCGAAGCCGCTCGTCATCGATTACGACGATCCCGAATTCAGCGGCGCAGGCGAACGCCTCGGCAAAATCGAATACGAGGACTTTCTGCGCGATGGCGATCCGGATTTCGCCTGGCAGATGCCGGGCGACGAATGGGACGCGATCGCGCTCAACTACACCTCGGGCACCACCGGCGATCCCAAGGGCGTCGTCTATCACCACCGCGGCGCGGCGCTGCTGGCGCTCGGCAACGTCATCACCTGCGGCATGGCGCCGGGGGATTGGGCAAGCATCCGGTCTATCTGTGGACGCTGCCGATGTTTCATTGCAACGGCTGGTGCTTTCCCTGGACGATCTCGATCGTCGCCGGCACGCATGTGTGCCTGCGCGCGGTGCGCGCCGCGCCGATCTTCGACGCCATCGCCACCCACAAGGTGACGCACCTGTGCGGCGCGCCGATCGTGATGTCGACGCTGCTCAACGCCTCGGCGCAGGAGCGCAAGCCGCTGCCGCACCAGGTCGAGTTCGTCACCGCCGCCGCGCCGCCGCCCGAGGCCGTGCTGGCGGCGATGAAATCCGCGGGCTTCAACGTCACCCATGTCTACGGCCTCACCGAAACCTACGGGCCGGCGAGCGTCAACGACTGGCACGGCGAATGGGACGCACTCTCCGCCTCCGAGCAGGCGGCCAAGAAGGCGCGGCAGGGCGTCGCCTATCCGGTGCTCGAAGCGCTCGACGTGCTCGACCCCGACACCATGCAACGCGTGCCGCGCGACGGCGAGACGCTCGGCGAAGTCATGTTCCGCGGCAACGTGGTGATGAAGGGCTATCTCAAGAACAAGTCGGCGACCGAGAAGGCGTTTGCCGGCGGCTGGTTTCATTCCGGCGATCTCGGCGTCATCCATCCCGACGGCTACATCCAGCTCAAGGACCGCTCCAAGGACATCATCATCTCCGGCGGCGAGAATATTTCGTCGATCGAAGTCGAGGATGCACTCTACAAGCATCCCGCGGTGCAGGTGGTGGCCGTGGTGGCCAAGCCCGACGACAAATGGGGCGAGACGCCGTGCGCGTTCGTGGAATTGAAACCTGGCCAGAGCGCGAGCGCGGAAGAGCTCATCGCGTGGTGCCGAAAAAATCTGGCGGCCTACAAGTGCCCGCGCTTCGTGGTGTTCGCGGAAATCCCGAAGACGTCGACCGGCAAGATTCAGAAATTCAAGCTACGGGACATGGCAAAAGGGGTGTAGGCGCTCCCTTTGCTCTTTCCGGCATTTGCCCGCTTCGACCCGCGGCTGGCCGCCGGACGCGGATAGCGCGGCGCGTCGAACGGCGGCAAGGGTAAACGCATTGTCGCGCGCGAGCGGATAACCTAGCTTTCGGGCACATCCACTCCGAGCGGGCGAGAGGGTTCATGTCGTCGACTACTGATTTCCATCTCAGAGGGTTTGCAATTGCCGCCGCGACGGGCGTGGCGCTGCCGCCCGCGCCCGCCTCCGCCGCGGACTACTACGCCGGCAAGACCATCGAGGTCGTGGTCGGCGCGGGCGCCGGCGGCGGCTACGACATTTATGCGCGCACGGTGGCGCGGCACATCGGCCGCTACATTCCGGGCAATCCGACCGTGCTGGTGAAGAACATGCCAGGCGCCGGCTCGGCGCGCGCCGCCGGCTATGTCGCCACCGTCGCGCCCAAGGACGGCACCTCGCTCGCCGCCATCATGCCGGGCGCGATCATGGACCCGCTGCTGGTCGAGGGCACCGCGACCTTGTTCGACCCGACCAAGGTGCAATATATCGGCACCGCCAGCAACGACAGCCGCGTCTGCATCACCAATGCGGCGAGCGCGACAAAGACGTTCGACGATGCGGTCGACGCGCAAGACCACGATCGGCGCGACCTCGACCAACGATTCGACGCGCGACTACGCCTTCATGCATCAGCACCTGTCGAATGCGAAGTTCGAGGTGGTCGGCCGGCTACAAGGGCACGGTCGACATCGGCCTTGCGATCGAGCGCAACGAGGTCGAGGGCGCGTGCGGCTGGGGCTGGTCGAGCATCAAGGCGCAGAAGCCGGACTGGATTACCGACCACAAGGTGCACGTGCTGGTGCAGGTCGGCCTCGAGCCGAATGCCGAACTCACGCAGATGGGCGTGCCGAGCTTCGACAAATTCGTCAAGACCGACGAAGACCGCAAAGCGGTGAAACTGATCGCCAGCCAGCAGGTCATGATCCGCTCCTACATCGCACCGCCGGAAACGCCGCCGGAGCAACTCGGCATTCTGCGTGCGGCTTTCGACGCCACCATGAAGGACAAGCAATTCCTCGAAGACGCCGACAAGCAGCGCCTCGTCGTCGAGCCGATGACGGGCGCCAAGGTGCAGGAGATGGTGGCGAAGCTCTACCAGACGCCGCCAGACATCGTCGCGCGGGCGAAGGAAGCGATAAAGCCGTAGCCTTCAGCTCTCCCCCGCGAGCGGGGGAGGGTTGCGGACAGCGCGGCGATTTGTCCTTCGTTGCCCTTCGTAGCCCGGATGGAGCGAAGCGTAATCCGGGGTAGAGATAAAGAAAACCAAGACGCAAGGATTTACGATGAACATTGGCGCTCATGCAATCGGGAAGGCTCACCCCGGATTTCGCTTCGCTCCATCCGGGCTACAAGTATTCGCCGCCACCTGCGCGATCGTCACGGCGATACCGGCGCACGCCGCGGATTACTACGCCGGCAAAACGATCGAGCTGATCGTCGGCGCGGATGTCGGCGGCGGCTACGACATCTACGCGCGCACCGTCGCGCGCCATCTCACCGACCACATCCCGGGGCATCCGACGATCCTGGTCAAGAACATGCTCGGCGCCGGCAGCGTCGCGCGCGGCAGCCTATCTCAGCACCACCGCGCCCAAGGACGGCACCTCGATTGCCGCCATCATGCCGGGCGCGATCATGGACCCGCTGCTGGAGCAGCACGATTCACTGTTCGACCCGACCAAGGTATCCTTTGTCGGCACCGCGAACAGCGGCATCCGCGTCTGCGCGACGCTCGATCCGTCGAAGACCAAGACCTTCGACGAAGCGCTGGCACAAAAGACCGTCATCGGCGCCTCGCATTCGAACGACTCGACGCGCGACTATCCGTACATGCTCAAGCGCACCACCGGCGTGAAGTTCGACATCGTCGCCGGCTACAAAGGCACCACCGACATCTCGCTCGCCATGGAGCGCAACGAGGTCGAAGGCATTTGCGGCTGGGACTGGTCGAGCCTGAAGTCGCAGAAGCCGGACTGGCTGCGCGACAAGAAAGCGAACATCATTCTCCAGGTCGGGCTCGACTCCGATCCCGAGCTGACCAGCCTCGGCGTGCCGTCGGTGTGGAAATACGTCAAGGACGACGACAGCAAGAAGGTCGTCGAATTCATCGTCAGCCAGCAGGTCTTCCTGCGCTCCTACATCGCGCCGCCCGGCACGCCGGACGCGGAGATCGCGATTCTGCGCAACGCGTTCGACGCCACCATGGCCGACAAAGCATTCCTCGCCGACGCCGACCGCGCACGCCTCGCCATTTCACCGCTGCCCGGCGCCAAGGTGCAGGAGATGGTGCACAAACTCTATGCTTCACCCAAGGAAATCGTTGCCCGCGCGCGCGAGGCGATCAAGCCTTAGGCTTCTTGCTTCGCAGCTCGGGATGAAGCCATCGGGGCTACAGATGCTGCAAATGTTCATCGCTGCGTTCATCGCCATCGCGGCGATCCCGGCGCGCGCCGCGGATTTCTACGCCGGCAAGAACATCGATTTCCTGGTCGGCGCCGATGCCGGCGGCGGCTATGACATCTACGCGCGCGCCGTCGCGCGGCACTGGGGCAAATACATCCCGGGCCATCCGACCATTGTGGTGCGCAACATGCCGGGCGCGGGCTCAGGCCGCGCCGCCTCCTACATCGGCACCGTCGCGCCCAGGGACGGCACGGCCATCGGGGCCATCATGCCGGGCGCGATCGTCGGCCCGCTGCTCGACGACAAGCCGCAAGCCGGATTCGATCCGACCAAGGTGACCTATCTCGGCACCGCCGACAGCGGCGTCCGCGTCTGCCTCACCATGAAGCAAGCCAAGACCAAAACATTCGCCGAGGCGCTGACGGGAAAAACCATCGTTGGGGCGAGTGGCGGCAACTCGGCGACCAACGACTACGCCAACCTTCACAAGCACACCTCCGGCGCGAAGTTCGACGTCGTCGGGGGCTATCAGGGCACGGTCAGCATCGGCCTCGCCATGGAGCGCGGCGAGCTGGACGGCGTCTGCGGCTGGGACTGGTCGAGCGTGAAGTCGCAGAAACCCGACTGGATCAAGAACGACAAGGTCAACATCCTGGTTCAGGTCGGGCTCGATCCCGATCCGGAGCTGACCAGGATGGGCGTGCCGCCGATCTGGGATTTCGTCAAGGACGAAGAGGCGCGCAAGATCGTCGAGCTGGTTGTGAGCCAGCAGGTGTTCATGCGCTCCTACATCGCGCCGCCCGGTACGCCGGCGGACCGCATCGAAATTCTGCGCAAGGCGTTCGACCAGACGGTGAAGGACCCGGCATTCCTCGCCGACGCCGAGCGCATGCGCATCGCGATCGAGCCGTTGTCGGGCGAGAAGGTGCAGGAACTGGTGACGAAGCTCTACGCGACGCCGAAGGATGTGGTCGACGAGGCGAAGCGGGCGATCAAGCCGTGAACCTTCCCTGCTTGGACATCTGCTTGCGGTGAAGGAGCGAACAATCAAGATCGGAGCCGTCACTTCCGCTTTGACCCGTTGCGGACGTGGGGCGCCCTTTTATTCGATCACCTCATCGGCGCGCAAAAGGATGGAAGTCGGCACCTCGATGCCGATTGCCTTGGCAGTTTTGAGATTGAGAACCAGGCGAAACTTTGTCGACCGCTCAACCGGCAGGTCGCCGGGTTTCTCGCCTTTGAGAATCTTGTCAATGAAGGTTGCCGCACGACGATCCATGTCAGGAAAATTTATTCCATAGCCCATCAGGCCGCCGGCCGCTACGAACTCCGGGAAACCACTCGCCGGGAGTTGCTGCTTCGCCGCAAGATCTGCAATCGCTTTGGCATTGACTGTCAGCATTGTGTCTTCGTGAATTACGGCGCCGCCGACCTGGGCCTTGGCGATCGCCGAAAAGATGGCTTCGAATTGGCTCGGCGCCCGGGCCTCGAATAGTTGAAGCTCCACCTTGAGCGATCTGGCGGTCTGCTCCATCGCCTGAACGATTGGCCCATTCAATGGATTGTCCGGATTTAACAACAGAGCCGCCTTGGTAAGAAGCGGGACCGTCTCCTTGAGCAGCTCAAGCCGCTTCGCGGCCAGTTCCGGGTTGAAGAACGTCAAACCGGTTACGTTGCCTGCCGGGTGCGAGAGGCTCTGTGCAAGACCCAGGGCAAGAATATCGCCGACCGCCGTAACCACGACGGGGATCGTCGTCGTCGCCTGTTTGGCTGCAAGGGCGCCCGCCGACCCGTGCGTGACAAGGACGTTGACCTTAAGACGAACCAGTTCCGCGGCCAGAGCAGGCAGCCGATCATACTTGCCCTCTGCCCACCGGAACTCGATGACAATGTTCTTTCCCTCGATGTAGCCAAGGTGTCCGAGTCCTGCGCGCAAGGCCTCAATCCGACTGGCATGACTGGACAAGGAATTGAGGCCCAGAAACCCTAGGCGTGCGAATTTCACTGGTTGCTGAGCGAGCGCCGCTAGGGGCCAACCTGCTGCCGCGCCGCCCAAAAGGGTGATGAATCCGCGCCGCTTCATGCTGGCCGCCGCACACCGGGGATCGTTCTTCTGCGCAGACTATAGCACGTTCGATTCGTACGATATGTGAGCCAATTCACACTGCTGCATCATGTCGGCATGGGGCCTATCGCGGCTGATCGCTTTTTTGGCTGACCGTCGCTTTCGGAGGCCGAAAGCAACGCCGTCATTCCACTCTCAACCCCAGCTTTCGCACCAGACCGCCCCACTTCGTCTCGTCGGCGTCGATATCGGCGGCGTGCTCCTGCGGCGTACTCATGAGCGGCTCGCCGCCGTCCTGCGGCGATGCGGGTGCGAACTTCGTCGCTCGCGAGTGCGTTACGCAATTCGCCATTGAGCCTTGCGACAATGGCTGCGGGCGTGCCTGCGGGCGCGACGAGGCCGTAGTGGATCACGGCGACATAACCCGGCACGCCGGATTCGGCGACGGTCGGCAAATCGGGGAAAACCGGCGAGCGCTCCGCGCCGGTGACGGCGAGCGGGCGCAGCAGGCCGCCGCGGATCTGGCCGAGCGCGCCGCCGATCGTGGTGATGGTCATCGCCACATGGCCGCCGATCAGGTCGCTCATCGCCGGGCCGGTGCCGCGATAGGGCACGTGGGTGAGCACGATGCCGGCCATCGACGTGAACAGTTCGGTCGAGATGTGCGAGCCGGAGCCGACGCCGGCCGAGGCGTAGTTCAGCTTGCCGGGATTTTGCTTCGCGTAGGCGATCAGTTCGGTGATGGAATGGATCGGCAACGAGGGATGCACGACGACGACCTGCTGGAAAGATGCAATCAAGCCGATCGCGGCAAAATCCTTGCGCGGATCGAAGCCCGCGTTGGCATAGAGACTCGGGCCGACGCCGAACACGCCGGAATTGCCGACCAGCAGCGTGTAGCCGTCGGGCGCGGCGTGCGCGACCTGGCGCGCGCCGATATTGCCGCCGGCGCCGGGGCGGTTCTCGACCACGAATTGCTGGCCGAGCGCAGGCCCCATCCGCTGCGCAATCAGCCGCGCCATCGCGTCGTTGCCGCCGCCCGCCGCGAACGGCACCACGATGGTGACGGGATGGGTCGGATAGTCCTGCGCAACGGCCGGCGTGAGCGCGATGTCGCCCGCGAACAACGCGGCGAGCGCGAGTGCCGCTCTCATTCGATCTTGAGCCCGAGCTTCTTGATCAGCGCCGACCACTTCGCTTCCTCGCGGTCGATGTCGGCGGCGTATTCCTGCGGGCTCGACGGCAGCGGGTCGCCGCCATCGGCGTGGATGCGCTGCTTCACGTCGTCGGAATTGACGAGATCGCGCAGCGCCGTGTTGAGGCGCACGACGATGTCCTGGGGTGTGCCGGCGGGAACCATCAGGCCGTAGTGCAGCACGGCTTCGAACCCCGGCAGTCCGGCTTCGCTGACGGTCGGCACATCGGGCAGCAGGCTCGATCGCTTCGGGCCCGCAACCGCAACCGCGCGGATGTCGCCGGATTGCAGGTTGCCCATCGCCGGCGCCATCACGTTCCAGCCGATCGGGACATGGCCGCCGAGCAGGTCGGTGGTCAGCGCGGCCGTGCCGCGGTAAGGCACGATCGTCGTGTCGACATTCGCGGTCGCGTTGAACAGCGCGGCGGCGAGATAGCCGCCGGTGCCGGGCGGCGGCGTGCCGACGTCGAGCTTGCCCGGCATCTTGCGCGCGAGCGCGATGATGTCGGCGACCGATTTTGCGGCGAACGCCGGATGCGCCATCAGCACGATCGGCGTCGAGGAGATCAGGCCGATCGGCGAAAAATCCTTGCGCGGGTCGTAGCCGGGATTGACGTAGAGGCTCGGGTTGATCGAGGTCGTGCCGGTGTGGCTCATCACCAGCGTGTAGCCGTCGGGCGCGGCCTTCGCCGCGACGCGCGTGCCGATGACGCCGGCCGCGCCGCCGCGATTGTCGACGATGACCTGCTGGCCGAGCGCGGCGGAAAGTTTCTCCGCCACGATGCGCCCGATGGCGTCGACGCCGCCGCCCGCCGGGAACGGCACGATCAGCGTGACCGGGTGCGATGGATAAGTCTCTGCGCCCGCATTGCCGAAGCAGCACGCTGCAGCGACGAGAGCGACGAGCGTCCGAACAACAAAAATCCGCATCGCGACTTTCATCCGCTCAATCGACCTTGAGGTTGAGTTTGCGCACCAGCGCGCCCCATTTGGTCTCCTCGCCGTCGATATCGGCGGCGTATTCGTCCGGGCTCGACGTCAGCGGATCGCCGCCTTCGGCGTGGATGCGCTGCGTGACCGCATCGGATGTGACCAGCGCGCGCAATTCCTTGTTGAGCCGATCGACGATCGGCCGCGGCGTGCCGGCGGGCGCCAGCACGCCGTAATGCAGCACAGCCTCGAAGCCCGGCATGCCGGTTTCGTTGGCGGTCGGCACATCGGGCAGCAGGCTGAAGCGCGTGTTGCTCAGCATGGCGATGGCGCGCAGCGATCCGGCCTGGATATTGCCGAGCGCAGGCGGCAGCACGCCGAAGGCGATCGGCACGTGGCCGCCAAGCAGGTCGTTCATGACCTGGCCGGTGCCCTTGTAGGGAATGATCGTCACATCGAGGTTGGCGCGCGCCTTGAACAGTTCGGCAGCGAGATAGCCGCCGGTGCCGACCGCCGAAGTGCCGATATTGAATTTTTTCGGATCCTTCTTTGCCAGTGCTACGATTTCGCCGATGGTCTTGGCCGGCACGGATGGATGCGCCAGGAGCGCAACCGGCATCGACGCCATCAACCCGATCGGCTGGAAATCCTTGCGCGGGTCGAACCCGGCACTGGCATAGAGATTCGGGTTGATCGCGAGCGAGCCGGTGTGGCCGAGAAACAGCGTGTAGCCGTCGGGCGCACTCTTGATTGCCGCCCGGGTGCCGACGAGGCCGGAGCCGCCGGCGTGATTGTCAACAATCACCTGCTGGCCGAGCGCCACGGAAAGCTTTTCCGCAGCGACCCGCGCCATGGCGTCGACGCCGCCGCCAGCCTGATAAGGAACGATCAGCGTGATCGTCCGCGTCGGATAATCTTCGGCAAACGCATGGCCGGACGGACCGACGATGGCCGCGGCGGCAGCCCCCAGGAAATCTCGTCGCGTGACCATGCGCGCCCTCCTTGGGCCGGCAAAACGCTGCGGCCCGAAAATAAAACCGCCGGCCTCGATCAACGAGCGCCGGCGGTTGCTTGATTGACCTTTGACGATCCGCGCGTTCAGTGAACGCTGACTCCGACTTCCTGCCTCATGCGCGCGATCTCGTCCTTCACCTGCAACTTGCGACGCTTCAACTCGGCGAGTGTTAGATCGTCCGTCGACGGATGTGCCTGCGCTTCGTTTATTTCGTCTTCCAGCGCCTGGTGCCGTCGCTCAAGTTCCGCAAGGTGCGCCTCAATGGCCATGTGGTATATCTCCTGTTGTCAGATTGTTGCCTGACTAGGGCATTCTACACCAGCCCGAACATATGTAACGATACTACGTTCCATTTGGGCGGCAAGTCCCCCGCTGTGCATTGTCGCAGCAACAGCCGTGCGGTCTTGCGGGAGGTTAACCAAAACGCGATAATCACTGCGATTTTACCGCCCGATGGCCGTGCTGGGGCGCGATGAAGCGGCGGCAATGACGCAAGACGAAGAACGCGAGTTCCGGGCCCAGTTGGCGCGCCTGCATCAGGAGCATCGCGACCTCGATGCCGCCATTGCGGCCCTGCAGGATTCGCCCGGCTCCGACATCATCCAGGTGCAGCGGTTGAAAAAGCGCAAGCTGCACCTGAAGGACCGAATCACCTTCATCGAAGACCAGCTCACGCCCGACATTATCGCGTAAGGCTCAGCGCCCCCGGCGCGCCGCCTTGCGCGCGTACATCGCCGCATCGGCGCGCGCCAGCACGTCGGCGGGCGAATCGAGCGCGCCGAGCAAGGCGACGCCGGCGGACATGCCGACGACGAGCGTCGAGGCGCCCCATGCAACCTGCGTCGAATAGACCGCCTTCTCGATCGCCATCGCCCGAGCGTCGGCCTGCGTGCCGCTGAGATTCCACAGCAACACGGCAAATTCATCGCCGCCGATCCGCGCCACCACGTCGGAGGCACGCACCTTGCGCGCCAGCGTCGCCGCCACCGCCTTGAGCACGGCGTCGCCCGCGGCGTGGCCGTGGCGGTCGTTGACGGGCTTGAAGCCGTCGAGATCGAGATAGATCAGCGCGGCGCTGACGCCGTAGCGCTTGACGTAGGCGAGCGAGCGCTTGAGCTCGCGCTCGAAGCCGCGGCGGTTGAAAGTGTCGGTCAGGGGATCGATATCGGCGCGGGCCTCGAGCTCGGCGACCTTTGTGCGCGTCGCCGAAAGCTCGGCCGCGAGCCTTTCCACCTCGGCCGCAAGCCGCCTCGCAACCGAGCGCGACTGCGGCTTTGGCGTCCCCAATTCATTCGGGTCCGGGCGGGCCCGCGGGGCTGGTCCCGACGGCCGCAGCGGCACCACCGCGCCGCGTTCCGACCTCGCTAGCTTGCGTTTCATGCCATCCCGCCGCGCGAATCAGCGACAGGATAACCCGGCGCGGCCGTCTACGCGCCTTGCCAGCCGAAGTCCTGTGCCTATAATGCGCCGCTTCCTTCGCGCAGGGGTTGATTTTCGTGCCTCCGTCGGGAGCAAAGCCAGTCGCCATCATCATGGGCAGCCAGTCCGACTGGCAGACCATGAAGCATTGCGCCGAGACGCTTGACGCGCTCGGCGTGCCCTACGAGGCGCGCATCGTCTCGGCCCATCGCACGCCGGAGCGGCTTTATGCCTTCGCCAAGGGGGCCAAGGCCGCCGGCTTCAAGGTCATCATCGCCGGCGCCGGCGGCGCGGCGCACCTGCCCGGCATGACGGCCTCGCTGACCAGCCTGCCGGTGTTCGGCGTGCCGGTCGAATCCAAGGCGCTGTCGGGCGTCGATTCGCTTTATTCCATCGTGCAGATGCCGCCCGGCATCCCGGTCGGCACGCTGGCGATCGGCCAGGCCGGCGCCATCAATGCGGCGCTGCTCGCCGCGAGCGTGCTGGCGCTCACCGATCCGACGCTCTCGAACCGGCTCGAAGCCTGGCGGCAGCGCCAGACGGCGGCCGTCGCCGATGAGCCGAAAGAAGGCGGCGCGTGAGCGCAGCCGTTCCCGCCCTCAAACCCGACGCCACGATCGGCATCCTGGGCGGCGGCCAGCTCGGCCGCATGCTGGCGCTCGCGGCGGCGCGGCTCGGCTTCAAGTGCCACGTGTTCGCGCCGAGCCCCGACTCGCCGGCCTTCGATGTGGTGCACCGCGTGACGTGCGCCGACTACACCGACACCGAAGCGCTCGATCGCTTTGCCGCCGATGTCGATGTCGTCACCTACGAGTTCGAGAACGTGCCGGCGGAAACCGCGACCTTCCTCGCCGCGCGCGTGGCGGTGCTGCCCGACCCGCAGGTGCTGGCGACGACGCAGGATCGCCTGATCGAGAAGCGCTTCGTCGCCGGCCTCGGCATCCGCACAGCGCCGTTCGCCGATGTCGACTCGCCTGCGGCGCTCGCAGCGGCGCTGGAGAAGATCGGCCGCCCCGCGGTGCTCAAGACGCGCCGCTTCGGCTACGACGGCAAAGGCCAGACGACGATCCGCAACGGCGCCGATCCCGAGGCGGCGTGGCGCGAGATCGGCGGCCAGCCCAGCATCCTCGAAGCCTTCGTGCCGTTCGAGCGCGAGGTCTCGGTCGTCGCCGCGCGCTCGCATGACGGCCGGGTCGAATGCTTCGACGTCGCCGAAAACGAGCACCGCGACCATATCCTCAAGATTTCGCGCGTACCGGCGGCGGTGTCCGAGACGGTAGCGGACGAGGCGCGGCGGATCGCGGCGACGATTGCGGAAAAATTCAATTATGTCGGCGTGCTGGCGGTCGAGATGTTCGTGCTACGCGAGGGCAACGGCAACGTGCTCCTGGTCAACGAGATCGCGCCGCGGGTGCACAATTCCGGCCACTGGACGCTCGACGGCGCCTCGGTCTCGCAGTTCGAGCAGCACATCAGGGCGGTCGCCGGCTGGCCGCTCGCAAAACCCATCCGTCACGGCCGCGTCGAGATGACCAACCTGATCGGCAGCGAGGTCGAGGACTATCGCCGCTGGCTCGCGCTCCCCGGCACCTCGGTCCACCTCTACGGCAAGGCCGCGGTTCGCCCCGGCCGCAAGATGGGACACGTGACGCAGGTGTTCCAGGAGTGAACGCGTATGCAAGCTGGCGCGCCGGCCGCTGCGTCACTTCCTTTTCGGCGAGAACTGTTCCGCAAGGCCATCCAGCATACGGAATACGACTTCGACGCCGTAGCCGGCGAGAAACGCAAGCGCCGGCACCCCAAGCGAGCCGACGGGAATGACGAGGCCCTGCTCGGACGGAGCGCCGCTGGCGCTGGTGAAAAAGCCTATCGCCACTCCGAACACCGTGCCGAGCACGAGCCGCACGATGTATTCGCGCAGGTCACGCGGGGTCAGGAGACGCTCGCCGAGGCAGCGCAGATAGTGCCGCAGAACGTAGGTCATCGAACCGAGCAGGCCCATCAGGACCGGCAGCAGGTAGCCCCTCAGAACGTCGAGCACGGCGGGCAGCGCGCGATCGTCGCGCGGGAACCAGGGCGTCAGATTGTCGTAGGCCAGGTCTTCCTTACGCTGCAAATCGCTCAGCTGGGTGCACAGATGCGATTGGGAGACTGAGCGAAACTGTTCAACCATCTCAGCCGGATTGGTGGGATTCGGCACCGACTCGACGTCTGTGCAGTAGGGCAAAACGGCGGTGTGCGGCGGACGGCTGGCTGCGATCTCGTCGCGGATGATCTCCTGGTCCAGCGCCTTGAACTGCTTGTTGATACTGGCGAGGTTCTCGACCTTGGCGTTGCCGAGATAGATATAGGCGGCCAGTACCGCGATCGACAAAGTGATGATCACCGCCAGGAACAGCAGCCCCATCATGGTGCGGCTCAGCGCCCGCGCCATCG
Organism: uncultured Alphaproteobacteria bacterium; assembly: GCA_963730645.1. GTDB lineage: Bacteria > Pseudomonadota > Alphaproteobacteria > Rhizobiales > Xanthobacteraceae > BOG-931. The sequence continues at coordinate 42,280 of CAVSSN010000009.1, forward strand.
GGATCCACTCCGGATAGGCCCGCTCGGCATCAGCCTTTCCCTTGAGGGCTTCCGGCGATTTGCGGATGACGAGCGTGGAGAACGCGATCGAAGCGCCGGTGGCGGGTTCGGCCCTGCTGTTGAGATAGTCTCGCAGTTCGAGCAGGAACTGAAGCTCCGATGGCGCAACGGCTTCGCCGCGGCGGACTTTCTCGTCGATGGGAAAATAGCGTGCGAGGGCCTCGTCGTAGGTCGCGCAGGATTGCGGCAGCGGCCCATGTGGGCCGGACGTGAGGGTGCGCTCGGGCAGGCCCGACAGGTAGTCGAACAGCAGGCCTATCTCCGCCGTCAGCAGATCGGGATCGAGCGCGGTTGAGCGGGATTCATCCGGCATGCGGTGCTCCCCCCTGCTACGATACTATCGTGCGGTCCAACTCGCCTTCAACCCTTAGTGAATGGCTCAGCCTCGCTGAGGACATAGCTCAGCCTCGCGGAGATGACGCGTCTGAGCGCGCGCAACGCGGAATGCGGCGCGTGCAGCAATATTTATTCAAAATGATGGTGCGCGGGGCGCCACAAGTACGGAGCGACTGATAAGGCTGCGCGGCACGTCTTGCACCCGATGCGTGCTCTTCGCCGCGTGGCCGCCCTGCGCAGGGGAAGCTTCCCCCCGCCGGAACGGCAATTCAAGCCGAACCGGCGGCCCGTGTGGACTTTTCAACGCTATTCTGTTACAGGCCGCGGCAAGGTGGCGCATGCGTGAACGCATGCGCTCTCCAGGCATTTCCAGGAACCGGTTTCAACGAACCCACTGCCATAGGAGCCCGCGTGCAGGTTCTCGTCCGAGACAACAACGTCGACCAGGCCCTCAAGGCGCTGAAGAAAAAGATGCAGCGTGAGGGCATTTTCCGCGAAATGAAGCTTCGCGGTCATTACGAAAAACCTTCGGAGAAAAAGGCCCGGGAAAAGGCGGAAGCGATCCGCCGCGCCCGCAAGCTTGCGCGCAAGCGCATGCAGCGCGAGGGCCTGCTGCCGATGAAGCCGAAAGTCATCCCCGGCGCTGCCGGCGGCCGAGGCGGCCCGCCGCGCGCCCCGCGCTTCGGCTAAAGCCGGACTTTTGATCGAAGCTGGCGCGGGCCGCTGCGGCCCGCGCTGTTATTTTGCGCCGCCGGGCGCTATCGTGATTGCTGTATGCGCGCCAAGTATCTGGCACGCCAAACATTTGGCGCGCAAAGATTTTTCAACCAGGCGGTGCCAGCGAGGCATCGGATGACAGGACCAGCGATCGGGCGGCCATGCCGATGTGGGGGGCTCGTCGCTCTCGCGCTCTCGCTGTCCGCTGTCCTGACCCTTGCCGGCTGCGCTTCGCTCGGCGGACCGGCAGCGACTGAAAAAGTCGACCCGCTGCTCGCCACCTCGCAGACCAATCTCGCCTCGCTCACCGAGGTGATCGAGAAAAATCCGAGCGACCCGCAGGCCTACAACATCCGCGGCTCGGTCTACGGGCTGGCCGGCAGGCCCGAACTGGCGCTCGCGGACTTCAACAAGGCCATCGGCCTCGATCCCAACTACGCGCAGGCCTATTCCAATCGCGGCCTGATCTACCGCCAGACCAAGAAACTCGACCTCGCGTTGGCCGACTACAACAAGGCGATCGCGCTCGATCCCTCGTACCCGCCGGCCTATCTCGGGCGCGGCATCGTCTACCGCCTGCAGGGCATCAGCACACAGGCGCTGACCGACTTCAACAAGGCGGTCGCGCTGCGGCCCGACAATGCGGAGGCCTATTACAATCGCGGCCTGCTCTATCAGACCCAGCATCAGCACCAGTTCGCGATCGACGATTTCTCCACCGCGATCGGCCTGTCGACGCAAAAGGCGGAGCCGTTCGTCGCGCGGGGCTTGAGCTATCTCGCGGTCGGCGACAACAAGGCAGCGACAAGCGATCTCGACGACGCCGTGCAGCTCGAGCCCAATAACCTGCAAGCCTGGACCAGCCGCGGGCTCGCCTACGAGCGCCTCGGGCAGAAGGACAAGGCCGCCGGCTCCTACGCCAAGGCGCTCAACATCAACGGCAACTACGCGCCGGCCAAGACCGGCTTCGTGCGCGTCGGCGGCAAGTTCGGGCAGACCTATCCGACGTTTTGAGCAGCGGCACCGGCCGGCGGATGTGATCCAGTTCACATATCTTCCCGCCGTGACGTGCTAGCCTTCGTCATCGAAATCCGGCTTTGATCCTTCGGGGCGATCAATGCGACGGCGCGAGTTCATCAACCTTGTCGGTGGCGCAGCGATCGCTTTGCCATTTGCGGCTCGCGCGCAGCAGCTGGCGCTGCCGGTGGTCGGATTCATCAACGGCGGGTCGGCCGATACCTCTGCACTCCTTGTGGCCGCGTTCCGCAAAGGCCTCGAACGAAACCGGCTATGTCGAGGGCCAGAACGTGACGGTCGAGTACCACTGGCTAGAGGGCCAGTTCGATCGGCTGCCGGCGCTGGTGGCGGATTTGGTCCGCCGCCGCGTGGCTGTGATCGCCACGCCCGGCGGCAGCGCCGCTGCGCTCGCGGCCAAAGCTGCAACAGCGACGATCCCGATCGTTTTCGGTGTCGCTCAAGACCCCGTCCAGCTTGGCCTTGTCGTCAGCCTCGCTCGCCCGGGCGGCAACGCGACCGGCATCAATTTTTTCCAACAGGAGGTGGCGGCCAAGCGGCTGCGGCTCCTGCATGACCTGGTGCCCAAGGCCGTTCGTGTTGCCGTGCTCGTCAATCCGGCCAATGATCTGGTCACCAGATCTACGTTGCGAGAAGTGCAGGAAGCCGCCCCCACCATCGGGCTGCAAATCCAGATTTTCTCAACGCCACGACGATCGGCGAGATCGATGCGACCTTTGCCACTTCGCGCGCGAGCGCCCCGATGCCCTCTTCGTCGCTCCCGATGGCGTTCTTCAGCGGCCGCCGCGGGCAATTTGCCATCTTGACGGCAGTCAACAAGATTCCGGCGGCTTATTCGAATCGTGATTATGTCGCGGCCGGCGGGCTGATGAGCTACGGAACCGACCTCGCGGACATGTTTCATCAAGTCGGCGTCTATACCGGCAGAATCCTCAAGGGCGAGAAACCGGCCGACCTGCCGGTGCTGCAGTCGACCAAATTCGAGTTTGTCATCAACCTGCAAACGGCGCGTGCGCTCGGCATCGAGGTGCCGCCGGGGCTGCTCGCCATCGCCGACGAGGTGATCGAATGAAAATTCCGCGCAGGGATTTCATCACGCTTCTCGGCGGCGCGACGCTCGCCTCCCCGCTCGGTGCACGCGCGCAGCAGGCGGCGCTGCCGGTGGTCGGGTTTATCAACGGTGGATCGGCCGAGGGCCGGCCGCGCGATGCGATCGCGTACCGCAAAGGCCTCAGCGAAACCGGTTACGTTGAAGGCCAGAACGTGACGGTCGAATACCATTGGCTGGAAGGCCAATATGATCGCCTCCCGGCGCTTCTGGCCGATCTGGTCCGCCGTCAAGTCGGCGTGATCACCACGCCCGGCAGCATCGTCGCTTCGCTCGCCGCCAAAGCTGCAACAGCAACCATTCCGATTGTGTTCGGCGTCCCCGAGGACCCGGTCCGGTATGGTCTTGTCGCCAGCCTTGCCCGGCCGGGAGGCAACGCGACCGGCATCAATTCCTTCTCCCAGGAGGTAGCGGCCAAGCGGCTGCGGCTCCTTCATGAGCTGGTGCCCAAGGCCGTTCGTTTTGCCTTGCTCATCAATCCCAGCAATGCTTCGAGCGCCGAGACCACGTTGCGGGAGGTGCAGGACGCTGCCCCCACCATCGGACTGCAAATCCATGTCCTCAATGCCACGACGATCGCCGAAATCGATGCGGCGTTTGCCACGCTTGCGCAGCGAGCGCCCCGATGCCCTCTTTGTCGCTCCCGACGGGTTCTTCAACAGCCGCGGCGTGCAATTTGCCACCTTGACGGCCCGCGAACGGATTCCGGCGACTTATTCGAGCCGTGACACGGTCGCAGCCGGCGGCCTGATGAGCTACGGCACCGACCTCTCGGATATGTTTCATCAAGTCGGCGTCTATACCGGCACCATTCTCAAGGGCGCAAAGCCGGCCGACCTGCCGGTGTTGCAGTCGACCAAATTCTTGTTCGTCATCAACCTTCAAACCGCGCGTGCGCTCGGCATCGAGGTGCCGCCGGGACTGCTCGCCATCGCCGACGAGGTGATTGAATGACGCGAATTGCGTCGCCATGTTGAAGGGAGGACATGCGCGATGACCATCACGCTCAACCACACCATCGTGCCGGCGCGCGACAAGGTCGCGGCGGCAAAATTTTTCGCGAAAATCTTCGGGCTCAAGCGCGGGCGCACCGACTATTTCGCGCCGGTGCGCGTCAACAAGACGCTGACGCTGCTGTTCGACGACGACGGCAAGTTCGAGAGTCACCATCTCGCTTTCCACGTCAGCAAGGCGGAGTTCGAGGCGATCTTCGCGCGCATCAAGAAGGCCGGCATCACATACGGCAGCGCGCCGTGGAGCCTCGACGACGGCAAGCTCAACGATTGGGGCGGCGGCAAGGGCGTCTATTTCCAGGACCCGAACGGCCACGTGCTCGAACTGATGACCGTGCCGCAGTAGGCGTTGGGCTGAATTTGGCATCGTCATTGCGAGGAGCGAAGCGACGAAGCAATCCATACTCTCCACGGCCAGGCTGGATTGCTTCGCTTCGCTCGCAATGACGATCCAAAGTAAACGACCTAAAATCATCCCGCTCTGGATGTGAGCCTTCGGCGGCTAATCCAGATCGCCGGCGAGGAAGCGCGCAACGGCGTCGAGCGCGCCGTTCTTGTCGAGGTCGTCGTGGCTGCCATCGAGGAAGCGCACGATGCGCTTGGGCTGGTGCGCCAGCTCGAACAGCCGCTCGCCTTGCGCGAACGGCACCACCTGGTCCTTGACGCCGTGCAGGATCAGGATCGGCGCCGAGACTTTGCCGATGCGCTGGTCGGAGCGGAACTGGTCCTTCATCAAGAGGCGCACCGGCAGAAACCAGTATTGCTGGGCGGCAACGTCGGCCGCGGAGGTGAACGGCGCTTCGAGGATGACGCGCCCGACCGGCTTTTCCGCCGCGAGCGCGACGGCGACGCCAGAGCCGAGCGACTCGCCCCAGAGCACGAGTTGCTTCGCCGGATAGTGCTCGGCGGCGAACGCATAGGCCGCCTGCGCATCGGCAATGAGGCCCGCCTCGCTCGGGCGTCCGCTCGATCCGCCATAGCCGCGGTATTCGAGCGCGACGAGGCCGATGCCGTCAGCGATGAGCTGGAGGAAACGATCGACACGGTATTTCAACGCGCCGCCATTGCCGTGGAAATACAGGATGACCGGCTTGTCCTGGCGCGGCGGCACATGCCAGACGATGACGCGCTCGCCGTCCGCGGTCGTGAGCGTCATCTCCTGCGCCGACGGCAGCCCGGCCTGCTCGGGCGTGGTGCGGATGGTCTCGGGGAAATACATCATCGTGCGCTGGCCGAAATAGATGAGGAACGCCAGCGCGACGTAGCCGCAAAGGATCGCAACCAGGAGCCATTTCAGCACCAGCATGGCGTTTGATAGCACGCCGCCGCGGCGCGTTGGCCAAATGCGCGCCACGCTCTCCCATCCAGCCAGTATCAGACCTATCGGCCGCGGCCATTGGTCACCTCGGCTGAAAGCTCGCATTGCGCCTCACCGAGCCTGCCACACAGAAGTAGCGCCGCAGCCGTGAAAACATTCCGGCCGACTCTCGCGAGCCGGCCGGAAAAATTCTGCGCAGCGCCGCGCGGTCACCGACCAAGCCTTGTCAGCGACAGACCTGAACGGTGCGCATGCGGTAGCCGACGTTTTCGACCCAGACCTTGCGCTTGCCCCAATGGCAGCCCGGCGGCAACTCAGCGTATGCCGGGCCAGGCGCCACCGCATAGGGCGGCGGTCCCGGCGGCGGCCCATAGTAACCCGGCGGCGGCGGGGGCGGCGCATTGGCGACCGCACCGCCGATGATGGCTCCGGCGACAAGCCCGCCGAGGACGCCGGCGCCGACAGCGCAGCCGTAGCAACGTGCGTCCGCCGTGCTCGGAACCGCCAACGTGGCGACCCCGAGGCTCGTGGCCGCGGCAAGCGCGATTAAAGTCTTGTGCATGTGTTCTCCTGGTGCGCCCGGCCGGGTGCCGAGCGCGGGATGCGTGAATAGAAGGAGTCCCCTGAACCCCCGGCTCTGCTAGCGACCCCCGGAACGATTGGGCCCGGTCTATTTGGCGAAAATTAGGTGTACGAATGGTTTCCGTGCGCCGGCGTGCACAAAGAATCATGGTGTCCCGCGACAATGGGACACCATGTCGCCGTCAAAGCGGTGAGGCCGCCGGAACTCAGTAGCAGACGCGCCGCCACCCGTACGCGGTCGGGACGCTGCGCCAGGCGCAGGCCGGCGCGGCATAATACGGCGCATAGCCGGGGTAATACGCATAGCGCGGATAGTAGTAAGGCCGCGCCAGCGCGCCGCCGATGATGGCGCCGGCCGCCAATCCGCCGATGACGGCGCCGCCTCCCCACCCCCACCCTCGTCCCCAGCGCGCATCCGCCGTGGTTGGTGTGGCAATTGCCGCCGCAGCGATCGTGGCCGCCGCGATCAGCACAGTCAGAATTTTTCTCATGACGTCACCTCGACCAGTTTTGTAATGGCCAATTGAGCCAACGTCGTCCCTGGCCCTAAGGTCTCATTTCCTGCTGAATGCGGACTGAACAGGCGAGCCGAATGCTGCCACGATTGTGAACTGCGTCGAATGCGCCGGTGTTGCAGCAATGCCATCCGGGATAGGCTTGCGACGATGGCGCGACGGCCGAGGGAGATCGACACGTGCTGAACAGACGTGAATTCGTGGCGGCCGCCGGGCTCACCGTTGCCGCGGGCAGCCGCAGCGCACGTGCGCAAGGCGCTTACCCGCAACGGCCGATCCGCATCATCGTCGGCTATCCGGCGGGCGGCGGCGTCGACATCGTGGCGCGGCTGGTCGGCGAGCCGATGAAGGCTGAGCTCGGCCAGCCCGTGCTGATCGAGAACCGGCCGGGCGCGAGCGCGATGATCGCCGCCAACGCGGTGGCGAAATCGGCGCCCGACGGCCTCACGCTGCTGATGGCGGCCTCGGGCGAGGTCGCAATCAACCAGCATCTCTACAAGGACAAGATGAGTTACGACCCGCTGCGCGAGCTCACTCCGGTTGTCGCTCATCGGCATCGTGCCCTGCGTGGTGGTGGTCGCGGCGACGTCGCCGGTGCACACCGCCGCCGAGCTTGTCGCCTACGCGCGCGCCAATCGCGGCAAGCTGTCGTTCTCCTCGTCCGGCGTCGGCAATCCGCAACAGCTCGCCGGCGAACTGATGAACAGCATGGCCGGCACCGACGTGCTGCACGTGCCCTATCGCGGCTCGGCGCCGGCCGTGACCGACGTCGCGACCGGCGCTGTCACGATGAGCTTTTCAAGTCTCGCCGCCGCGCTGCCGCTGATGCAGGGCGGCAAGCTGCGCGCCGTCGCCGTGACCTCGCGCGAGCGCATGCCGCAATTGCCCGACGTGGCGACGCTCGCGGAAGCGGCGCCGGAGCTCAAAGGCTACGAGCTGCTCAACTGGTTCGGCATGTTCGCGCCGGCCGGCACGCCGGAGCCGATCCTGACGCGGCTCAACGCAGTGGTGAATGCGGCGCTTGGCGACAAGACCACCGCGCACACGCTCGAAGTACAGGGCATCGTGCCGCGGCTGATGACCGCGCCGGACTACCGCACGTTCGTGCTCGCGGAGGCGGAGAAATTCGGCAAGATCGTACAGCAGGCGAATATCAGGATCGAGAATTGATACGTCTGCAATACCACGCAGCGGCGAAATCAATAGCATTCATGGCCCGCATTTACGCCATCGGCGATATCCACGGCATGGTCGAAAAACTTCGCAGCCTCGTCGCAAGCTGCGAGCGCGACGCCGGCGGCCGCCCGATGGCGTTCGTCTTTCTCGGCGACTACATCGACCGCGGACCGGACAGCCGCGGCGTCATCGCCACCCTGATGGATTTGCAGGCGCGCATGCCCGGGCAGGTGACGACGCTGATGGGCAATCACGAGGCGATGGCGCTGGCGGCGATCGACGACAGCGCAGCCGCCGAGCACTGGATGATGGAAGGCGGCGTCGCGACGCTGCGCAGCTATGGCGTGAAGCGCGCGCACGCGCTGCCGCGAGAGCACATCGAATGGCTCAACGCGCTGCGGATGAGCTATGACGATGGCCGGCGCCTGTTCGTGCATGCCGGCGTCAATCCGGAAGCGCCGCTCGATGCGCAGCTCGACGTCGATCTCATCTGGATCAGGGAGCCGTTCCTGTCGGACGCGCGCAACTACGGCCGCCTGATCGTGCACGGCCACACGCCGACCGACGACGGCGAGCCCGACCTGCGCATCAATCGGCTGAACATCGATACCGGCGCAGTCTACGGCGGCCCGCTCACTGCGGCGGTGTTCGACGAGGACGAGACGATGCCGGTCGGGGTCATTCAGGTCGACGAATGATTGCGAAGGCTAGTCCTTGCCCAGATAAGCCGTGGCGTCGATCTCGACCAGGCAATCGGGCGAGCCGAGGCCCTGCACGATGCAGGAGACGCGGTGCGGCGGATCGTCGGTGAAGTTGGCGAAGTAGACATCGTTCATCGGCTGCCAATAGGCGCGGTCGGTGACGTAGACCGTGCACTTGACGATGTCCTTCATGCTGCCGCCGGCCTCTTCGATCAAGGCACGGATATTGTCGAGACACGCTTGCGTCTGTTTGCGCGCGTCGCCGATAGCGAAATTGCCGTCACGGTCGGTGCCGACGCAGCACACGAACATGAAGCCGCCCGCGATCGTCGCCTGCGCAAACGGCAGCGAGCTTTTGCGCACACGATCCGATGAGACGATGCGTTTCGGCATGATGGTTACGATCCGGCATGACGCGGCGGCGCGTCGAAGATTCCCGGCAGCGCCGGCTGACCGCCATCGAAATGCACGCCCTCGAGCGCCAGCAGTTTTTCCTTGGTGGACGTCCCGCCAGGCGCGGAGAAGCCGCCGATCTTGTTGCCGCTCGCCAGCACGCGATGACACGGAATGATGACAGGCACCGGATTGCGCCCCATCGCCTGCCCGACCTCGCGCGCGGCTTCGGGCTCGGACGAGCCGGCGCGCCGCGCCAGTTCGCCGTAGGTCGCGGTCTCGCCCCAGCCGACCTTGCGCAGCGCGTCGTAGACCTTGCGGTAGAACGGGTCGGTGACACGCGTCAGGTCGACGGCGACCGACGTAAAGTCGACCGCCCTCCCCGTCGCCGCACGCCGAATGTCGGCGATGAGCTGCGCGATCGGCTGCGGTGGATCGCCGGTCCACGCGCGCCCGAACTTTTGCATGTGCCGGTCCATCGCGCCGCGGTCGGCTTCTGGAAGCCGCAGCCGCGTGATGCCGCGATCGTTCCAGGCGAGGCCGATCGCACCGATCGCCGTGTCGAACACGACGTAGTGCGCTTGACCGGTTTGGGTTTGGGCTTGTGCTGTCATGGCCTGCATATAAGTCCCCGCGCGGCTACCCGGTAGGCAGCGGCACCTCGTGCACCTTCATGCAAAGCGCCACGGATGAGTAATAGCCGATGAGCGCCAGCACGTCGGCGATGCCGTTGCGCCCGATCGCCTTCTCGACCTCGGCGAAGTCCGCGTCCGACAGCTTGACGCCGCCGAGGAGCGACGTGGTGAAGCGCAGCACGGCGCGCTCGTGCGGATCGGTCAGCTTCGGATCGGCGCCGGCAAGGATGGCGTCGATCTGGGGCTGCGTGAGGCCGGCGGCGAGGCAGGCTTTCATATGCACGGTCTTGACGTATTCGCCTTTCCAGTGCTGCGCGATGATGATGATGCACATCTCGACTTCGCGGGTCGACAGCGACGAGCGTTTGTTGAGGAATGTGCCGATATGCTCCATGCCGCTCGCGACCGTCGGCGAGTGGATCCAGACCTTGTAGGGCCCGAGGATGCGGCCGCGGCCGGCGGTGAGCTGGTCGAAGATCTGCTTCTGCTCGGCGGTGAGCTTTTCCGGCGGAATTTCAAGCGTGCGGTTCATGGTGATGATTTGTCCTTGATGGGAACCAATGTGGGCAAGCCGACGCGCGTCGCCCACCCGTTTCCGGCAGGCAGCCACAGCGTAGCCCGGATGGCGCCTTGGCGAAATCCGGGAACGGCCGAAGTGTCAGATGATGCGTTTGGTCAGGAACAGACCAACTGCCAGCGCCCGGCAACCCAGACCCGTCGCGTGACGCATACCGGCCCGGCATATTCCGGCTTTGGCGGGACGTAGAAAGACATCGGACCGGCCGAGGGCGAGCCGTAATAGCCGAACGTGTAGTCATAGCCATAGTAGGAATACCACGGCCACCAGTAGGCTACGGCAGGCCGCGTCGCGCCGGCCAAGGCCGCGATCATCGCGGCAGCGGCGATGAGTGCCTTCATCCGCATGGCGTCATCTCCCACGGGTTGCGCGCGCAGAAGCGGCGCAGTGGGCGAGCGTGGGCAATTCGGATGAACGAAGGGTGAAATGGCGCCGCCGAACGCATACGATGCGGCATTCCGGCCTGCACAAAGCAGCCCCGAAGGCCGGCGGGCGACAGCAGGGAGGAATTCGATGTCGCAGGATCACATCGACCGGCGCAGCGTACTTGCGGGATCGACCTTGCTTGGCGCGGCCAGCCTGCTGCCGCAGCGCGCGTTCGCCCAGGCCGGCGCGCCAGCGGCCGGACTGCCGGCGCGCGGCGAATTCGTCGTGCGCGGCGCCCATGTGCTGACGATGGACCCCGCGCTCGGCGAATTGCCGAGCGGCGATGTGCACGTTCGCAACGGCGCCATCGTCGCGGTCGCGGCAAGCGTGCCCGCGCCCGGCGCCGAAGTCATCGACGGCCACGGCATGATCTGCATGCCCGGCCTCGTCGACACGCATTGGCATCTGTGGACCACCGTGTGCCGGCCGATCGTGAGCCAGGACAATCCGGCCCGCGGCTATTTTCCGGTCACCGCAAAACTCGGGCCGCACTTCACGCCGGAGGACAGCTATCGCAGCGTGCGCCTCGGGCTCGCCGAAGCGCTCGCGGCCGGCATCACCTCGACGCAGAACTGGGCGCACAATGTGCGCAGCCCCGCGCACGCCGACGCCGAAATGCGCGCCATGCGCGACATGGGCATCCGCGGCCGCTTCGCCTACGGCAACCCGCAGGGCGAGGACAACGACAAGCCGATGGACCTCGCCGACCTTGCCCGCGTCAAGCGCGAGTTGCCGAACGACGGCATGCTGACGCTCGGCATCTGTTCGCGCAACGTCGGCGACGATCCCAATCCGCTGCGCGGCAATGTCACCATCCCGATGGCGCAGAAGGAATGGGGCGCCGCGCGCGACCTCGGCCTCACCATCACGCTGCACTCATCGGGCGACAGCGTGGTCCTTCTGCTCGACAAGGCAAAGCTGCTCGGGCCGGATGTGCAACTGGTGCATCCGATGAAAACGAGCGCCGAGGAACGCGCCATCCTCAAGGCGCGCGGCGTGAGCTATTCATCCTCGCCGACGGGCGAAGCGCGCCGTCCCGCGAGCGCCGGCGAGATTCAGGTCGGCGAGCTGCTCAACGACGGCTGCAAGGTCTCGCTCTCGATCGATCACAACACGACGTATAACTGCGACCTGTTCGTTGCCATGCGCATTCTCTATGCGCTGCATCAGCATCGCCTCGGCGGCAAGATCAAGCTGACGACGCGGCGGCTGATCGAGCTCGCGACCATCGAAGGCGCGCGCGACCTCGGCATCGCCGACAAGGTCGGCTCGCTGACGCCGGGCAAGCGCGCCGATCTGATCACGGTGCGCACCACCGACATCAACATGGCGCCGGTCGGCGATCCGTTCGATGCGCTGGTCGCCTTGGCGCAGCCGGTCAACGTCGACACCGTCGTGGTCGACGGCCGCATCCTGCGCCGCAGCAACAAGTTCACCGCGCTCGATCACGCCAAGGTGCTGGCGGATGCCAACGAGACGATCGCGGCGCTGCGCACGCGAGCCAACTGGCCCTGAGCGCCATGGCTGCTGCGTATTCATCGAAACTAACGGCATCGTCACCCGTCCTGCTGGTCAAGGACGTGGTCGCTGCCGCCAATCACTATCGAGACGCGATGGGCTTCGGCTACGACGAGTTCCATGGCGATCCGCCCGTCTTCACTATCCTCGGCCGCGACGGCATGTACCTGATGCTCAAGCAGGTGCCAGATCAAAAGCTCATCGTTCCGCACTGGACCGTATCCGAGGGTTTGTGGAACGCATATTTCTGGGTGTCCGACGCCGACGCCTTGCTCGCGGACTTCATGCAGCGTGGCGCAAAAATCCACTACGGACCTTGCGATCAGCCCTACGGCTGCCGCGAGTTCGCCGCCCTCGACCTCGACGGCTACAGCATCGGCTTCGGACAGATCATCGGGCCGGAAAGGATGTAGCCGCCCGTCACGCCGCCTGCCGGTATCCCGCGATCGAACGGCGCAGCAGCGCGAGCAGGCTGCCGCCCGTCACCATGCCGAGAATGTAGAAGCCCGTCGCCAGGACCGCCAACGGCGCGCGTGCGCGCAAGCCGAGGAAAGACACCGTGACCGCCTCGAAATTTTGAAAGGCGAAAATGACAACGGCGAGGACGAACACGACAATAATGGTGAAGTAAAGCCATCGCATGGCGGTCTCCTGTCAGCAACGCGACTCCGTGAACCGCGCTGGCGCAAATTACGACAGCGCCGAAAGCTCCAGCGTCTCCGACGGTCCGAGCCAGATCACGTGCTCGGTGTGATCCCGCAGCGCGTTGCCGGTTTGCGGATGCGTAAAGACCGTCAGGCCTTTTCGATTCAGGATCAGCCAGGGAACAACCTCGGCGAACTGATCGGTGCCGATCGTGAGCTGGCAACTGCCGCGCGGATGCGGGCCGACGGGATTATCGTGCATGCGGCCGATTTTCACGCCGAACGTTTCGCCCGCCGCCTTGCAGAGCGTGTCAGCCTGCGCGCGCGTCGCGGCGTCGTAATAGACGTGGGCGTGGTAGCCGTTGATGGCGCTCATGTTGTTTTCCATCGGTGACAGTCAGATCATTCTGCAGCGCCGGCCATCTGGTGTTTCTCGGCAAAGAACCTGTTCTCCGGCCGCGGCAGCCCGAGATTTTCCCGCAGCGTCTTGCCCTCGTATTCACGCCGGAACAGCCCGCGCCGCTGCAACTCGGGGATCACCTGCGTGCAGAAATCCTGGAGCCCGCCCGGCAGGTAGGGAAACTGAAGCGTGAAGCCATCGGAAGCGTTGGTCGTCAGCCATTCCTCCATCGTGTCGGCCACGCTCTTCGCTGTGCCGATCATGGCGAGCCCGCCGTAGCCGCCGAGCCGCTGCGCAAGCTGGCGCACGGTCAGGTTCTCGCGTTTGCCGAGCGCAATCGCCCGCTCGCGGCCGCTTTTCGAGGCATTGGTTTCCGGAATGTCGTCGGGCAGCGGCTTGTCCGGGTCGAACTTCGATGCGTCGTGGCCGAGCGCGATCGAGAGCGAAGCGATCGCGTTGGCGTAGTTCACCTTGCTGTCGAGCAGGTCGCGCTTCTTGTGCGCCTCTTCCTTGGTCTCACCCAGCACGACCATGCACGCCGGCAAGATCGACATGTGATCGGAATTGCGGCCGGCCTTTCTCATCCTGCCCTTCACGTCGGCGCAGAATTCCTGTCCGGCCTTCATGTTCGGCAGCGCCGTGAACACCATCTCCGCGGTCTCGGCTGCAAGCTGGCGGCCGGCGTCGGAGGCGCCGGCCTGCACGATCACCGGCCAGCCCTGGATCGGCCGCGCGATGTTGAGCGGCCCGCGCACCGACAGGTATTCGCCCTTGTGGTCGAGCACATGCATCTTTTCGGGCTCGAAGAATATGCCGCTCTCGACATCGCGGATGAAGGCATCGTCGGCCCAGCTATCCCACAGCCCGGTCACCACGTCGTAGAACTCGCGCGCGCGTTTGTAGCGCTCGTCGTGCTCCATGTGCTCTTCCATGCCGAAATTGAGCGCGGCATCGGGATTGGAGGTGGTGACGATATTCCAGCCGGCGCGTCCGCCGCTGATATGGTCGAGCGAGGCGAACCGGCGCGCGATGTGATAGGGCGCGTCGAACGTGGTCGAGCCGGTGGCGACGAGGCCGATGTTCTCGGTCGCCTGCGACAGCGCCGAGAGCAGCGTGAACGGCTCGAACGACGTCGAGGTGTGGCTGCGCTTGAGCGCGTCCATCGGCATGTTGAGCACGGCCATGTGATCGGCCATGAAGAAGGCGTCGATCTTCGCCGCCTCCAGCATCCTGATCGCGCTTTTGATGCGCTCGAAATTGAAATTCATGTCCGGCCAGGCGCCCGGATAGCGCCACGCGCCGGTGTGGATGCTCGCCGGCCGCATGAAGGCGTTGAAATGCAGTTGACGCTTCGCCATGGGAAGACCCTTTCGTGCCGGGATGCCGGCGGCGATTGCGGAGTATACCTATGACGGCAACGATTGGCCTGCCATAGCGCTCAAAATGTTGATGTCATTCCGGGGCACGAGCGAAGCGAGGAGCCGGGCTCGCGGGCAAGAGCCCGCGCCCCGGAATGACGAAGCTGGTGGTTTGCGCCTAGAGCTTCTTGAGTTCAACCTTGCGGAATTTCACGACGCCCTTGCCGTATTGCAGCGCGACGTGCCCGGCCGGGAACTTGCCGTCGAAAGCACCGTCGACCGTCTTTGTGCCATTGAGCACCACGGTGAATCTCTGGGCCGCAGCCTCGATGTCGAGCGTGTTCCATTTGTCTGCGGCTTTCAGCACGGTCGCCGCCTTGGCAACATCGACGATCGCGCCGGTCCCGTAGGACGGGTCGGGACGTTTGTCGAAGATGTTGACCTCGTAGCCGGACTTGCTGCTGATCTTCGCCGGATCGGTCGCGCGGATGAAAATCCCGCTGTTGGCGTCGGCGTCGACCCAGATCTCGGCCTTGATCTGGAAATTGGTCCAGGTCTCCTTCGACACCAGATAGCTGATGACGGTCGATTTGTCGGCGACGAGCACGCCGTCTTCAACGCGCCAGTTGGCGTCGCCGGTTCGCGTCCAGTTGTCGAGATTCTTGACGTTGAGCAGCGTGATCCAGTCGCTGCCGACTTGGCCGGATGCGTCCTGCGCGTGCCAGACGGCGGCGAAGCCGAAAAACAGCAACGCCATGGCGATAGCGGACAAACGTTTCATGATGATTGCTCCCGCGGTTGAAGCCTGGAATGCACAAGACATTAACAAGGGGAGCCAAGTTCCGATAGGCGTATATGGCGCAGGTTCACGTCAACTTTTGTGCCCGTCTTTTTTCTGTTCGGCCAGCCATTCTGACAAGGTCGACGACGGTGCTTTCTTTTTCTTCACAGGCTTCGTCTTCGCGGCTGCTGGCGCCGTGGCGGCCACGGTTTTTTCTTCCTCGTCCCTCGCCAATCGGAGTGCCTTTAATCGCGCTGTCTTTGCGCGAAGTGCCGCAGCGGCGGTTTCGTATTCGGACATGGCCTTCTTTCCGTCTTCAGCTCTTTGCAACTTCATGAACTGAAGGTTTGCAGTATGTCCTTTTGAATTATCGGCCAATGGGGTCCCCTTTTTCGCCTTTTTGGCGGTTTCACACCTCGCTTACGAGGATTTGAACGACAAACGCTTCAGCAGAAACGTCTATGACACATAAGCACGATTTGCTGAAATGCGAGTGAAGCCGGGACTGTACGACGCAAGCCTGTCGCGCGTTCAGGAATGCGGCTTGCCGGGCGTCACCGGACAGCCGGCGAACGCGGCATCGATCGCCGCCGGCGCGCCGTCGAGGCGGAATTCCGCCGTCGAGCGCCCGGCGTTGAGCGAGCGGATGCGCACATAGAGCACCGTGGACGTGGCGAGTTCGCCCACGAACTGCGCCACGTCGGCTTTGTCCTCGATCACGGCCGTCGTGTTGTTTGCCAGAAACCGTGCGCCCGGTTCGTGGCCGGGCTTTTCGTCAAAACGATAGCCGAGCGTCGAGTTCCTGTTGGTGCCGATCTTGAAATCGAAAGCGAAGCGGACCACCGGCCGGTCCTCGAAGCAAAGCAGTTGAAGCTGCGCCGGCTGGGCAAACGCGACAGCGGCATTCGAGCTGTTGCGCGTCATCAGAAAGGCGCTCGACAGCGGCGCGCCGGTGATGCGGTCGACCTGCTTCTCGATGCGCCAGTTACCGGCCGGCGTCGCGCCCGCGGTCGAAACCAGAGGATCGCGCTTGGCGCAGCCGCTCGAAAACGCGGCCGCAGCGACCAGCACGACGCAACGCGCAATCATTCCAGTACGCACAACGCCCCACCCCGATACCGGCAGGCAGTTTGCAACTTTCACGCGATATGGGCAATGGGGTCGGGCGCGCCGCGTGACGGCGGCTTTGCTTCATTTCACCGGCACGACATCCGAGGCGCCTTCCGCGCCGATATAGACCGCGAGCAGGCGTACCGGCTGCGCGCCGGTGTCGACGCCGTAGTGCGGCACATCCATCGCCTCCATGAAGGCGTCGCCCTTGCGATAGGTGCGCTTGCCATGGTCGCCGTAGTCGACGGTGAGTTCGCCTTCGAGGATGTAGGCGAACAGCGGCACGCCGTGCTTATGCATGATCGTCCTGGCGCCCGGCGCCAGCGTCACGATCGCCGCCGTGACGTGCGCGGCGCCGGTCGCCGGATAGTGCAGCGTTTCGCCGACGATGCTGGTGCCGGTCGAAAGCAGCGGCACGGCTGGATAGCTCGCGTCCTGCTGCAAGCGCGCGGCTCGCCATCGCGAAACTCACCGTGAGAACCAGAGCCAAGGCGGGAATTCGGCGGAACATCGGCGGTTTTCCTCGTGCAGCATGCATCTTAATTACGCCCCGCCCGCTCAAATGCCGCGCTCACGTTTCAGGCGGTCGATGTAATCCTCGATATCCGGCGGCAGCGACTTCAGGCCCTTTTGTCCGGCGGCGGACAGGTACGGCCGCAGGCGCGAATCGAGCAGGAACGACGGCTGGCGGTCGGCGGGAATGATGCGATCGAAGATGACAACGATCAGCACCGCGACCAGGCCGATGCGCGCCGCGCCAAGAAACGCACCGGCGAGGCGGTCGAGCAGATTGACGTCGTGGCCGGTGAACTCGCGGACCGCGTAGCGCAACAGCGCGCTGACGACAATGCCGACCGCGACAAACACAACGCAGAGCGCGATCCATGTCTTGTCCGGCGGTAGCGTGAATTGGCCGGCCACCAGAGCCGTCACACCGGGCGTGATTGCAACCGCGATGGGCGCGGCGATCAGGTAGCCGAGGATCGTCGCCACGCTGCGCAGCAGCCCGGAGTGGAAGCCCAGCACGATGGCGATGAGAGCCACGGCATAGATGACGGCGTCGAACGGGTTCATGGCAAAGGCGCACTGGGCACTGCTGCTGCCGGCAACCAGATGCACATGCCGCCGGGTTCGACGCCCGATTTACCGCATGGGCCTTAATAGTCTCCTTCGCGGCAACACGATGGAACCGGTGGCCGGTGTTCGTGCGTTGTCTTCGCAATTGCCTGATTTTGCACGGCCCGAGCATTTGGCACAAAACCCCGAGATCTGGAGGACACCATGAAACGACCCCAAGCCGCGCGGCGCGCCGAGTTGCGACCAGTCGGATCTCGCACCGGCCGGGACGGGGCGGTCGATTTCGCCCTCAAGGACAAGTTCATCGATCAGGCGACCGCCGAGGATGACCATATCTACCGGGTCATCGAGCTGGTCGGCAGTTCTCACCGCAGCATCGAGGATGCGATCAATTCGGCGATCGAGCGCGCCGGCAAGACGCTGCGCAATCTGCGCTGGTTCGAGGTCGCGCGCACCAGCGGGCATATCGACGAGGGCAAGGTCACCCATTACCAGGTGACGCTCAAAGTCGGATTCACGATGGAAGACGCCGGCTAGCGCAACTTGCGACGCGTCCAGCCGATAAGGCCGGCGCAAGACAGGTGCAGATCGCTCAACCCGCGCTGTCCTTGACCTCGGTCTCCGGGCGATCGCTGCCGCTTGCGGTTTCGGTGTGCCATTTGCCGTGCTCGTCTTCCCACTCGATCGCCTCGGTGCGCCCAGGCACGCGCTGCTCGGCAGCGGCGCGCCGCGCCGCCGCAAGCGCAGCCGCGTGGGTCGGAAAACGCTCGGAAAAGACGCCTTCGGCCTTGTAGGCCCAGCCTTCGTCGTGACGGACGATCTGGTAGGTGACGTGCGACATTGGGTTTCCAGTCGTTTTGAAGCGCCAAACTTCAACGAGCCTATAGCGAAAAAGTTCGGGTGGCGCGGGGAGGTCCCGGATTGCGCTTCGCTCCATCCGGGCTACGTTGGCGGGCCAGGAGGGCCGCCATGTCGATCGAATTTCTGCTGACCTCATTGATCGTGATCGTGTCGCCGGGCACGGGCGTGCTCTACACGCTTGCCGCCGGGCTCTCGCGCGGGTCGCGTGCGTCCATCATTGCGGCGTTCGGATGCACGCTCGGCATCGTGCCGCACATGGCCGCGGCGATCCTCGGCCTCGCCGCGCTGCTGCACGCCAGCGCGGTCGCGTTCCAGGCCTTCAAATGGCTGGGCGTTGCGTACCTGCTCTACATGGGCTGGAACGCGCTCAAGGAGCACGGCGCGCTACGCGTCGAGCGCGAGATCGGCGCGCGCTCTGCGTTGAAGGTGACGATCGAGGCCATCCTGATCAATATCCTCAATCCGAAACTGTCGATTTTCTTCTTCGCCTTTCTGCCGCAGTTCGTCACCGGCGACGAGACGCATCCGCTTGCGCACATGGCGCTGCTGAGCGCGGTGTTCATGGCGCTGACGTTCGTCGTTTTTGTCGGCTACGGCCTGTTCGCCTCCGCGATCCGCGAACACGTCATCTCGCGGCCACGCGTGCTGACCTGGATGCGGCGCACGTTCGCCGCGGCGTTTGTCGCGCTCGGGGTGAAGCTCGCACTGGCTGAACGGTAAAGACATCCGGGCTGCGTTTGCTATGCTGTGCTCCGGTGCAAGGAAAACGCAACACGGGGACACGCCATGCGCAGCACGATCGCACTTCTCATCGGCACGATCGCGGCCGCGATTTCGGCCATTTGCGCCGGCAGCGCGACGGCCGAGACGCTCAAGGTCGCGGTCGCGCAGCGCGGCTTCTGGAATAGCTCCTTTATCGAATTTGGGCTGCAGCAGGGCTTCTTCAAGCAGGAAGGGCTCGACATCGAGATTCTCTACACCGAGGGCGGCGCCTCGACCTTGACGCCCGTCATCGCCGGCTCGCTCGACATCGCCATGACCAACGGCACGCTCGGTGCGATCGCCGCCTTCGCCAAGGGCCTGCCGGTGAAGATCATCTCGGCGGAAGCGACCGGCGCCCCCGACGCGTTCTGGTATGCGCGGCCGGAGAGCGGCATCAAGACCATCAAGGACACCAACGGCAAGACGGTCGCGTTCTCCTCGCCCGGCTCCTCGACCAATCTCATCGTCCTGCAGCTTGTCGACCAGGAGAAGGTGACGCCGAAGCTCGTCCCGACCGGCGGCCTGCCCGGAACACTGACGCAGGTGATGACCGGCCAGATCGACGTCGGCTGGTCGGTGCCGCCGTTCGTGCTGAAGGATCTCGCGGAGGGCCGCCTGCAGATCATCGCGCGCGGCAGCGACGTCGCGGCGATCCGCGACCAGACCATCCGCGTCCATGTCGCCAACGCCAATGCGCTCAAGACGAAGCGCGACGCCTTCGTGCGCTTCATGCGGGCGATGAGCCGCGCCATCGACTGGGCCTACACCGGCGACGCCGCGATCGACGCCTATGCCGAGCTCGCCAAGGTGCCGCGCGCATTCGCGCAGCGCACGCGCGACGAGTTCTATCCCAAGGCGTCGCTGCAGCTCACCGAGGTCCGCGGGCTCGAGCTGACGCTGAAGCAGGCGCTGGAGTACAAATACATCACCTCGCCGCTCTCCGTCGAAGATGTGCAGAAGGGCCTGATCGATATCGTTTACAAGCCGGAGAAGTAATTGTCGTAAATGTAGCCCGCATGAGCGTAGCGACATGCGGGGTAACAAGCCGCGAGGTCAACCCCGGATGTCGCTTCGCTCATCCGGGCTACACGCCGGCTAAAAATTTGAGCAGGCGGAGCCGAAGCCGCCAAGGATGTCGTGGCAGGTCAGCCCGGTTTCCGGATCGATCCAGGTTTTCTCGGCAGGCGTGCGCGTGGTGTACTGGTAGCGCCAGCCGCGGCTAATCATGCATTTCTTGTATGCAGACGACGTGGGCACGCCGTTCCTGTCCTGGCCGACTTGCCAGTCGCAGTAGGTGCCATCGGCGTGCAGGGCGTCGTCGTTACGCGGCTGTTTGAGAACATTTTTGTAGACGGTGTTGTCGGCTTGCGCGCCAAAGGTGGCGCCGAGCAGCAGCAGATGCAACGAGGATTGTGCGTTTCATGGCAATTCTCCATCCGCAACAACCGGCCCTCGTAGATTCGACGCAGGCGATGGCCCGGACGGTTCACACCGTTCGATTACAAATTGGAAAGGAAGCGCCCGTAGCCGCGCTTGCTATTGCCTGAAAATCTTTCGCCCGACGATCCGTAATATCGTGAGCGGGTGCATCAGCATGGTTGCGATGCGGCCCAACGCGCCTTCGGGCTCGTGAAAGACCCCGAGTTGCCGCAGCACCGTGGCGCGGTCGTAGTAGATTTTCTCGCCCGCCAGCCGATCCTCATCGTCGAATGTATAGATGCCGCAGAGCGGAAATCGAACAGGGCGTCCGGTCGGCGGCAGGCCGCGCCACGCGCCGAGGTGATGGCCGCTGATGATGACTTCGAGGACCACGGCCAATTCGCTGACGTGGCGATGCTGCACGTCGATCGTCAGGTCGGGCATGGCGCGGAGCAAATCCTCATAATAGGTGCGGACGCCATCGCGGCCGATGTAATGTCCGTCATACGGCTCGTCGTCGTAACGCGCCGTTGCCCCGAACGTCGTCATGATGCCTTCGAGGTCGTGCTGGTTTTCCAGCCTGACGTGCTCCTCGACGAGCTTGAGGCGCGCCGCCATCCGGCGTTCGGAATCCGGTGTTGGCATGTTCGAAGCTACGTTGGCTTTGCCATGACGGCATCGTGGATGGCGCGGCAATGGCGCGCGATATTTCCGTGCGCCACGACGAACTGCTTCAATGGCGTTTCGATATCGAAAAAATAGATGTTGGCGATGAAGCCGTAGATGCCGGCATCGATGCCGGTCGGCTTGCCGCCATGCACATAGCCGTCCGCGGGAATGAGATGCGCCAGCACCTGCAAATCCGCGAGGCCGCGCGCCATCGCGGCGTCGGGCGCATAGCGGCCGATGCCCTGGTAATGGTAGCGCTGGAAATTGAACTCGCGCGCTTTGAGCAGGCCGGCTTCGGTCAGGCTCGGATGCTGCGTGAGCAGCGCGTCGCGGAATGCCGGCCAGTAGCGCTCATCCTTCCAGCGCGAATACGACATCA
Source organism: uncultured Alphaproteobacteria bacterium (assembly GCA_963730645.1). Lineage (GTDB taxonomy): Bacteria > Pseudomonadota > Alphaproteobacteria > Rhizobiales > Xanthobacteraceae > BOG-931. The sequence continues at coordinate 63,850 of CAVSSN010000009.1, forward strand.
CCCAATAGAGGTCGTCGAGCATGCGCGTGACCAGAAGGTTGGTGTCGCGCTGCGCCGCCGTCAGCGCCGCGTCGATGCTCAGGCGGTATTTCGCGATGACATGGGCGATGATCGTCTCGCTGTCGCCGACCGTTTCGCCGTCGTCGACGATGTAGGGAAGCTGCCCGCGCGGCGCCGCCGAGGCGTCGAAGATGTGCTCGTGCGTGAACGGCACGCCGGCGAGCCGCAGGAATGCAAACACCTTGAGGCCATAGCCGTTGTTGTCGGCGACGCCGAACAGCTCGGGATAGGAATAGAGCGTGATCATTTCATATCACCGGCGCGCCTGCTCAACCCGGATTCATGCCCTTGGCCTTGAGCACCGCGACGGCCTCGGGCGTTTTGAGGAAATCGATCAGCGCCTTGGCGGCTGTAGCGTCTTTGCTGTCGGCCGCGATGCCGGCCGTGAAAACCAGATCGTTCTGCAATTGCGCGGGAAATGGACCGGCAAGCTCTACGCCGGGCGCGATCAGCACATTGGTGAGAAACACGCCAAGCTCGGCCTCGCCGTTGGCGACAGCTTTGGCGATGTCCGCCGGCGCGGCTTGCGCCTTGGTCTTGGCTTTCATCGCGTCGCCGATGCCGAGACGGTCGAACACGCTCGAAACATAAGCGCCGGCCGCACTCGCCGGCAGATAGGCGATGGATTGCGCCTTCAGCAGTGTCTGCTTCAGCGCGTCGGGTGTGCTGACGTCGGGCTTCGGCGCGCCGGCGCGCACGATGACGCCGTAGCCGACGCGGGCGATGTCGATGGTCGGCCCGGGTGCGAACTTCGCCTTTGCGGCCGCGTCTTTGTAGACGTCGACCGGCACGACCGCGAGGTCGAACGGCCCGCCGATCACCAGCTTGATCAGGTTGGGCGTGGAGTCGAAGTGGATCGACAGCTTGTGGCCCGAGGCGCGTTCGAATTGCGGGCCGAGTTCCTTCAGGCTCGCCGTCATGGAGCCGCCGGCCAGCACCTTGAGCTCGGCCGCCTTCGCGCCGGCGATCGGCGCGAGCGCCATAGCGAGACCAAACATTGCGGCAGCGATCGAAGACTGGACCATGGTAACCCCCGAATGATTGCGCTGCGACGACGACGCCTTATTACGCCCCTTCGCCGCGTCGGCTTGCAAATTGTTTATAGCGCGGCGCAGACGCCACGGCCAGTCGATAACCCCGGCGCAGAACAGCGCCCACCAGATCAGCACCGGCTGCAACGCGAGCCGCGGACCGTGGTACCACCAGCTATCCGGGATCGGCGGCACGACGATATGCTCGATCGCGTGCTTGATGTTGGCGGGAAAGACGCACAGCGCGTAGAGCGCCAGCATGACGCCGGCGATCCATCGCAGCCGCGTCGTCAGCAGCGCGGCGGCGCCCGCGAGTTCGCACACGCCGGTGACGAGGAGAACCTCGCGCGGCAACGGCACCCAGTCCGGGACGATCGGCAGGAACGCCTCCGGCCGCAGCAGATGGCCGATGCCGGCCGCGATGTAGAACGCGGCCATGATCCAGCGCATCACGCTGCGCGTGCGGGGTTTCGGCGTCGCGCCGAAGCGCCAGGCCACGAGGCGGCGCCAAAACCCGGCAGGCGCCAAGGCGTATTCATCGATGAACGCCGTGATCATGTTCGAGGCGATCTCATGCTTCGTCTCGACGTCCGGATCGCCCAGCGCCGGGATCGCCTGCATGATCCGGTCGAGCCGCTGTTTCATGTCCTCGAAGGCCCGCGCCGCCTGCCTCTCGCTGCCGTACTGGCGCGTGTGCACCATCGTGCCGTAGATGCCGCAGGTGATCGCGTACGGTGCCGATCGGCCGCCGCGTTCGAGCGTGATGCGGGCGCCGCCGTCATGTTCTTCGTCGCGCAGGACGGTGCCGGATTCCGAGCCCTCGGTGCCGATCGTGCCGCCGTCCTCGAAGGGTTGCCACATCCGATTGCGTTCCGCTGGTCGTGCACGCCGGGCAGCGCTGCTGGGCATCAGTCCCGCCGCCGGCAACATCCGGCTCCGCATGATAGCGGAGCGGCGAGGCTTGTACCGGATTTCGCTTCGCTCGGGACCGCGTATCGGCGGACAAATTTTGAAGCGAGAAGTCGTTTGCGAGGAACGGCGGGTATCCAGAGGAACGCACGCATCATGCAGTAAGTGTTCGGCGAGCGACTCTCGTTGCCGAGCCGCGCGCGATAATGCAGCATGGCCGCCTAATGTGCGAGGAGGAAGCCTGAGGTGGCGGCTGCCGGCGTCGAGTCAATACGACTACGTTATCGTCGGCGGTGGCGCCGCCGGCTGCCCGCTGGCGGCACGGCTCTCCGAGCGCAATTCCATCCGCGTGCTGTTGATTGAGGCTGGCGCCGACTATGCGCCAGGTCAGGAGCCGCCGGAAATTCTCGATATCTTTGCGGCGACGGCCTATGCGGATCCCAGGTTTGTCTGGAACGGCCTCAAGGCCGCGTTCGGGCCGAGACCCGGCAATGCACCCGATGAACGGCGGCGGGCACGCTATCCGGCCGGTCGCGTCATCGGCGGCGGCTCCTCCATCAACGGGATGGCGGCCAACCGCGGGCTGCCATCCGACTATGACGCCTGGGCCAAAGCCGGCGCCACCGGCTGGGACTGGCAGGGCGTGCTGCCGTACTTCAGGAAACTCGAAACCGACAGCGACTTCGACGGACCGCTGCACGGCAGCGACGGGCCGATCCGCTTGCAGCGCTATGCGCCCGACCGCTGGCCGGGCTTCACGCGCGGGGTCATGAACGCGATCGAAGACCACGGCTGGTCCAACATCGCCGACCAGAATGCGCGCTTCGACGACGGCTTCTTTCCCGTCGCCTACAGCCACACCGACACCATGCGGATGGGCGCGGCCTGGCGCTACCTGACCGCGGAGGTGCGAGCGCCGGCCCAATCTGACGGTGATGGGCGCCACACAGGTGGACCGGCTCGTCTTCGAAGGCAGCCACTGCATTGGTGTGCGCGCACGCGGACCACAAGGCGAACGCGAGATCAGGGCCCGCGAGGTCATCGTCTCCGCCGGCGCGATCCATTCGCCGGTGCTGCTCATGCGCAGCGGCATCGGACCGGCCGACGAGTTGCGCGCGCACGGTATCGACGTTACGGCAGACCGCCGCGGCGTCGGCAAGCACCTGATGGAGCATCCGGGCGTCAATTTCGGCTGCTTCCTCCGGCGTCCGGCCCGTCTGCCCGCGGACCTGCGGCGTCAGATGTTTGCGGGGCTGCGCTGGTCGTCCGGCCTCGAAGGCTGTCCGCCCGGCGACATGTATGTGATCCCGACCAACAAGGCGCAGTGGCATGCCATCGGCCAGCGCCTCGGCATCATCATGATGTGGGTCAACCGGTCGTTTTCGACCGGCGAGATCAGGTTGTCGTCGGCCGCAGCGGGCGCGCCGCCCGACATCGATTTCAACATGTGCTCAGACGAACGCGACATGATTCGTATCGTCAAAGGCGTGAAGCTGCTGGTTAAACTGCAAGCCCATCCAGCCGTGCAGGAAGCCGTCGAGGAGGTGTTCCCGATCAGCTTTTCGGACTTTGCCCAGAAGCTCGCGATGTATAGCCGCTGGAATGCGACGCAGACCTGGATTGGCGCGCAGGCGATGGATTCATCCGCCGTCGTGCGCCGCGCGATCATCCGCTCGATGATCGCGGACGCGCCCTCGGTCGACGACCTGGTCAACGATGAGTACGCATGCCGCGCCTGGATTCGCTCGGCCGTGCTCGGACATTGGCATGCGTCCTGCACCTGTCGCATGGGGCGGGCGGACGATCCGCTTGCCGTCACCGATGCGTCGGCGCGCGTGCTCGGCGTCCAGGGCCTGCGCGTCGCCGACGCTTCGATCATGCCCAGCGTACCATGCGCCAACACCAACTTGCCGACGATCATGATTGGCGAGAAAGTGGCGTCGACGATCCTGAATGAACAATGATTTCCCCGGGAGGAAACGGTGATGAGATTGCTTGAGCTTATGCTTCGACGGCACCTTCGGTTGGCGGCCATCATCGTCGTTGGCGCAGCGGCGCTCCTGCATTCAGGTGGCGCTTTTGCCCAGACAGACCCTGCGTCCGGCTATCCGAATCGCCCGATCAGGATGATCGTCGGCCTCGCGCCGGGCGGCTCGAACGACGTCATCGCGCGCGTCGTCGCGCAGAAGCTCAGCGAGCGCATGGGACAGACGTTCATCGTCGAGAACAAGGCGGGCGCCGGCGGCACGATCGCCGCCGAGATGGTCGCGCGCGCGGCGCCCGACGGCTACACGCTGCTGGTCGCGCCGGCCGGCTCGATGGTGGTCAATCCCGCCGTCTATTCCAAGCTGCCCTACGATCCGCTGACCAGTTACGAGATGATCGCGAACATCGCGCTCTACCACCTCGTGCTCACGGTCAGTGCGACGCTGCCCATCCATTCGGTCAAGGAACTGGTCGAGTGGGGCAAGGCCAATCCGGACAAGGCCAACTACGCCAGCACGTCCGCGCCGTTCCAGCTCGTCTCCGAGCTGTTCAACCAGAAGACCGGCGCGAAATTCCAGCACATCCCGTTCAAGGGCGGCGCCGAGCTCGTCACCGCCGTGATCAGCGGGCAGACGGCGATGACCTTTGCCGACGCCGGGCCGGCGATGCCTCTGTTCAAGGCCGGCACGTTGCGGCCGCTGGCTTCGACCGGCACGACACGCCTGCCCGCGCTTCCCGACGTTCCGACGCTCGCCGAGGTCGGCATCGACGGCGTGGTGGTGGAAGGCTTCATCGGCCTCGTCGCGCCCAAGGGTACGCCGGCGGCGATCGTGAAGAAGCTCGAGGCCGAGGTCATGGCGATCGCCAAGCTGCCCGACGTGAAGGAGACGCATCGAGACGCTCGGCCTCATTCCCGACGGCAGCAGCGGCGCGGCGTTCCGCGATCGCATCGCCCGCGACATTCCGAAGTACACCGCGGTGGCGAAGGCTGCGGGCATCAAGTTCGATTGAGGTTCGCTCGCTACGCCGGCATCACTGCCACGCGGCCGGCAACATCCGGCTCAAGACGCCGTCGCGCCGGATCGCCGCATGATAGCAGACCGCGGCGACGTGCAGGGCGATCACCGCCAGCAGCACATAGGTCGCAATGAAGACGTGGACGTCGCCGGTCCAGGCAAAGCCCGGCGCTCGTGTCGCCAGCAGCTTCGGCATCGTGACGGCGCCGAACAATGTCACGTCGTAGCCGCGAAACGAGGCATTGGCCCAGCCGAGCAGCGGAATGATCAGCAGCAAGACATACAGCAGATAATGCACCAGCCAGGCGGCGGTGGCGTACCAGCGCGGCAGACCGTCGAGCGGCGCCGGCTCGTGATGGGTCCAGCGCCAGATCAGCCGCGCCACGATGACCGCGAGGATGACGACGCCGAGCGAGAAGTGGAGATTGATCCGATCGTTCGGCACCGTGTTGCGCCCGATATGCGGCATCGTCCAGGCGACGCTGAATTGAAAGACGAGGAGCGCCACCACCAGCCAGTGCAGCAGCTTGGCTGTCGGCGTGTAGTGCGCGTTCGCAGTGTGTGACGCCATTATCGGACCTCGGATTTATGGGCGGCCACTCGACGGATTATTTCGGCAGCGCGTCGCGCTGCTTGATCAGCCGTTGCAGCTCGTCATTCTGTTGCGCGATCCGGTCTGCGTTGCGCGCCTCGTCGGCCGCGCCCGAGGACGCCGCCGCCTGTTCGGTCAGCTGCCGGATATTGTCGCGCAGGATGGCGATGCGGTCGTCGAGTTCCGCGCGTGACATGGACGTGTCGGCCATCGCTATTCTCCTCAATGTCCGTGCAGAACGGATTCCATATCAGGTAGCCCGGATTGAGCAACGCGAAATCCGGGATTCGCTATCCGCCGGGCACGGTTTCGCCGCGGGCGTGGGCGGGGGAAGGATGCCGCACGCGCGAGACGCGTCCGGCGCTGCGCATTTGCGCTTCGGCCTCGCTCCACTCCGGCAGCGCGTCGTTCTCCCAATCCACCACCGCCGCTTCGTCGCACCAGTGTTGCAGCCGCGGCATCACCGCGCCATGGGCGCCGCCGCTGCGCATGAAATCGCGCAACGCCCCGGCATCGCGCCAGAGCGTGCGCGTCCAGAACAGGCGGGCGCCCTGCATGCGCATGTCGGCGGCAAGGCAGCCCTCGCTCGCCCGCGCCTGCCGCCGCGAACGGAAGGCGTAGACCATCAGGGCCGGAACGAGGCGCAGCTTGCGCAGGCGCAAGCGGGTGACAGCGGCGATCGGCATCGCAGGCAGATAGGCGGGAGGCGGCGAGGCGACAAGGCCAGGCCTTGGGTTGGTCGCACCAAGATATGCTGCTACAACAGGCCGTAGTCACCCGCGCTGTATGGTTCCGGGCGGCCATGTCGATCGCATTCCTCACACGTTCCAGGAGTAAACCCGCATGCGTACCTTATCCGCCTTTCGTGCAAGCCTGATTGCAGTGCTGGCCTTGGCCGGCTTCGCCCTCGCGCCCGCCGCATACGCCGACAGCGGCGGCATCAGCTTCAGTGTCGTCAAGGCGGGCATTGTCATCGGCGGCTCGGCCGGCTCGGGCACGCTCAGCTTCCACGGCAGGCAGTACGCGCTCGGCATCGGCGGCATCAGCTACGGCTTCACCTTCGGCGCTTCCGAGACGCGCTTTCGCGGCACCGTGACCAACATCCGCAGCCCGGGCGATGTCGCCGGCGTCTATGTCGCAGGCAACGTCGGCGCTGCCGTCGGGCGCGGCGCGCAGGCGATCGTGCTCACCAACGGGAAAGGCGCCGTGCTGAGGCTGAGCGGCAGCTCGGTTGGCGCCATCGTCAGCGCGGATCTCAACGGGCTGGCGATTACGGTGAGGTAGGCGGCGCCGCCGCTCATTCCTGCGAAGCAAGCACGTAAGGCGGGTTAGCCGAAGGCGTAACCCGCCTTTTTGTTTCAGATAAATCGGCGGATTACGCTTCGCTAATCCGCCCTACGGGCTACGCGGTGAATACCGCGTCGGTACACGAATAGACACAGCGGCCGAGGAGCGTCTTGCGCGTGAGGGTGCAAGAGGTTTGCTCCATCAGCACGTCGCCGTTCGGCAGCGTCGTATGATACGACGGGCTTGGTCTGGAACGAGCCGGGGCAGCCGCCGCCGAGCGACCTTGGCGCCGGGCCTGTCCCGCCGTCGGCGTGATCGTGCTCCTGCCTTGAGAGCTTCACTTTGTATTTGGCGGCCCAGGCATCGAGGTCGCCGAGCAGGCGCGACCAGGCGGGTTTGACCGGATTGCCCTTGGCGTCGAAATCGGCGTCCGTGAGGGATTTCCCCAGCGTCGCCGCCCGCTTCTCGAGCGCCTTGTAGTCGCGCAATTGCGCCGCGGGCCAGGGGCCTTTGCCCGTCGACCGCGCCGCCGACTTCTTCTTCGCAACCTTGCTTGTCTTCGCAACCTTCCGTGTTGTCTTCGTAGCCTTGCGTGTTTTCTTCGCAACCTTTCGTTTTGCCATAGCTGTCGTCCTCCGTCGCCGCGAACAGTATCGGGACGCGGCGATGGCCGGTCAATCACTCAGGGCTTGCCTGCGACAGCGCGTCCGTGGGTCAGCATTCAGCGGTAGCCGAGCACGGCGAAATCCGGGGTTGAACCGAAAGGCGAGGCCCGGATTTCGTTTCACTCAATCCGGGCTACGCTTGCTGGTCATTGCAGAGGGCTGCGTAAGTAGCCCGCATGAGCGTAGCGACATGCGGGGCAACATGCCGAAAGGTTGATCCCGGATATCGCTTCGCTCATCCGGGCTACTTGCTACTTGCTGCGGCCGGGGGCGATGCCATGATGCTCGTTCCCATCAACCATCAAGCCTGAGGAGCTGATCATGACCAACGAGACCAACCCCGCATCGCCGGCTCCGTCCGAAGCCACCGCCTCGCGCCGCGACTTCGTTGCCGGCGGCCGTCACGATGGCGGCCGCCGGCGGCGCCGCAACGGGCGCGCAAGCGCAGACGCCGTCCAATCTGCGCTTCTCCAACCCGCCCGGCATGTCGAGCCCGCCCGGCTACAGCCATGTCATCGAGGTGACGGGGCCGCACCGTGTCGTCTATTTCGCCGGCCAGACCGGCGCCGATGCGAACGGCAAGGTCGGCGCGGATTTTCGCGCGCAGGCGGTGCAGGTGTTCGAGAACATCAAGATCGCGCTGGCTTCGGTCGGCGGCGGCTTCGAGCACATCGTCAAGATGACGGCCTATCACACCAATCTCGACGCCAATGCCGCCACCTATCGCGAGGTGCGCGGCTCCTATTTCCCGAACAAGGCGGCGCTGCCGGGCCACACCTTGCTGCAGATTTCGCGGCTCGCCAATCCGGCCTTTCAGCTCGAGGTGGAGCTGATCGCGATCCTGCCGCCGAAGGCTTAGGAGACCGCGCCGATCCGTAGCCCACTTATCCGTAGCCCGGATGGAGCGCAGCGTAATCCGGGATGTGAGTTTGCGCCTGTACGCCGGCCCCGGATTACGCTGCGCTCCATCCGGGCTACATTTTTTCATTTCAGGCAGCCTCCATCGTTCCCGCGGCGCGAGCGCGCCCGGGGTTTGCATTAATCCCCCTCGCAACAATGCGAGGGGTGGCGGAGCGCCGGGAGGCGCATCCAGCCATCCGCGCCATGCAGCCGGGCGCGCTACCGCCCGACTGCCGGAGGCGGCGCACGCTTGCGCGCGCTCGCCTCCCGGCGCTCCGCCGGCGGCACTCGGCGGCGCCCCGTTGGGGGCCATCCGCCTCAGCTCCGGGCCGGGCTTCCTGGGACGAGGGCTCCTTCACCCAGTCCCAGTCCAGCAAGCACCTTGCGGAGCGGTCGTAATGCCGCCCGGCGCGATGCCCGGAGCCGCCCGAGTGCCCGGCCGACAAGCCGGACCCGCAGGCGCCGCGCCTTGCCCCATCTCAGAGCGTCACCGGTGAGACGCCCCTCGCTGAGCAAGGTGGCGCGGAATTAAATCCTGAAATGCGGCGGAAGTATGGAGGAAATATTCCTAGGAAACATGGTATCATCATCGGGCGCAAGCGAGTGAAGTAGCTCGGATTGAGCAAGGCGAAATCCGGGATTAAACCGCGAGGCACATCCCGGGTTTCGTTTCACTCAATCCGGGCTACGCTTGCTACTTGCTAATCCGCCCTGGCCAGGGAGAGGTCACATGAGCAATCAAGAATTTGAGGCCGTTGCTTGGAATAACGGTAAAACTGGGTATGGCTTGAAGATATCGGCAAAGAACAGGGATGCCTTTCTGCAAAGGGAGTGGCGGACAGTTAATCTCCACCTCGCGGGAAGAAGTGAACCGATCGAAGTTAATATCGACAAGAGGTCATTTTGGAATGACACCTGCCGCGAACTCATCAATAAAGAGATTGGGATATGGTTCGAAGAGTACGGCCTCGCTCCTTGGCCGAAAGGCCGACCACCAAAACTGAAGCTCGTGTTGAAAGCCCCGCGAAGCTTTGCCGTCCACCCCATCGGCTGACGTCGTTCCTATTCTCCGATAAAGCGGACGCCGGATTTCACTGCGCTCCATCCGGGCTACGCTCGCTAATCCGCCGCTACTTTGTGCCGGGAGGGCTTTCGGGACATGACCATTCCCGAACAACTAAAGGGCAAAAAGGGTGACATGCTTGCCGCCCGCGTTTCCGTCCCGATCTTGGGGGCCATCATTTATGGCCTCTACAACTTCACTGTTTTGGGCGTTGCGCAAGATCATTACCTGTACACCTACGCGTCCACCGTGGGCGGCATGGCAGGCTTGGGCGGGCTTCTCACGTACTATCTGCTTGTTGTGTCGCCATCACTGAGCAAGCGCAGTTGGAAGAACTTGTTGCTGCTTCTCGGCTTCCTGCCATACCTCTTTTTGATCTACGTCATCGTGTTCTTTGGACTGTACGCAATCTATCGAGGCGTGCTTGTGTCGTTTTCGATTTGGACAATCCTCGGTGGATTGTTCTGGATCGCTATTGGCTACCGGGGCATCAATCAGTTTTATTTGATGACTGAAATCGTCAAGCGACACGACTACATGGAGGAAAGGTGAAACCGCTTAGCCCGATCGAGCGCAGCGAAATCGGTGGCAGCCCTTCGGCTTCCCGAAGGTTGGGCACCGAGGAAGTAGCCCGCATGAGCGCCAGCGACATGCGGGGTAACATGCCGGGAGGTTGATCCCGGATATCGCTACGCTCATCCGGGCTACTTGCTCAATCCGGGCTACGCTACCGCCGTTCGGGCTCAGTCGCTAAAAGACGCCCTATAGATTGTCGGTCGCAAAGCGATCGCATGTTCTAAGGGTGGGACGAGTTCAAACGCTCGCGGGTTACGATTGAAATCGTATAAGCGGAAAAGCCGAAACTCTGCTGGCCGCTCGGCCGAAAGTGACCGTTCGTTTTCAGTCAGAAAGAACGGCGTTATGTCGCCGCCGATTGTCGTTTTGACCTCAAGAAGCCTTTCGAAGCCGGATACGTCAAAAGATCGAACATCGTAACCGGCGCCGTCACCGTCTTCCTCCGAAACCCAACGGACTTTGCTGGCAAGGTCGTTACGTCCTTCGGCCTTAAGGCGCGATCGCTCAGAGAAAAATACTCGTTCCTCGCCGCGCTTGCCTAATACCCGGTTTGCCGCGTCACGCACCGCCGGATCGAACTTCCTTACCAATCTGGTGAGCGACTTCGGCTCGGACAAATTCGCTGCGACAGTCGGCGCCGGCTCGATAAACAGTGTGCTGTCGTCCGCGACACCGGTGATGATCGATGGAGAAGGCGGCACGAGAATGTCGATTTGGTGGTCAAGAAAGCGTTCAATTCCGCCGATCAGCGCCTTCTGGAAATTCGCCATAGGCTTGTAGCCAGGAATCCAATCCATCCCAAGCCTGAGCAAAACGGCACTAATATTCTGGCGTTTGAACTCGATCGATCCACGCGACCTGTGTGTCAGCTCCTGGAGCGCCCGATTCCTTTCCGCCTTCACGTACGGTTCGCCAGCACGTTCCAACCGGAGCATGTCGAAATAATCGGCGACGATCAGATCGATTTCGCCGGCGCTCCAATCGGCCCCTGTCGGATCGTCGCTGATCGCCATGTGACTAGTGCTTAGCCGAGAACGAGCACCGAAAGAACAAAGAAGTGGATGCCCGGCATAAGGCCGGGCATAACAGATACCAAAGCTCCTGCCTAGCTGCCGCGATCACGTGCAACCACGCGGGATTAAAGGAGTCACAACGCCTTATTGCTCTCCTTCACCGCATCGCGCTCGACATAAACCTCCGCCCCCATGTCGAGGAACTTCTTCGACATCTCCGCCATGCCCTTCTCCGCCGCCTCCGGATAGAGCGCCGCCTTCTCGTTGTCGCTCGAGCCCCGCGGCGTATTCGCGGACGTCCGCGGTGATCTTCATCGAGCAGAATTTCGGGCCGCACATCGAGCAGAAGTGCGCGACCTTGTGGGCCTCCTTGGGCAGCGTCTCGTCGTGGTAGCTGCGCGCGGTGTCGGGGTCGAGGCCGAGGTTGAACTGGTCCTGCCAGCGGAAGTCGAAGCGCGCGCGTGAGAGCGCGTCGTCGCGCATCTGCGCGGCCGGGTGGCCCTTGGCGACGTCGGCGGCGTGGGCGGAAATCTTGTAGGTGATGACGCCTTCCTTGACGTCGTCGCGGTTGGGCAGGCCGAGATGCTCCTTCGGCGTGACGTAGCAGAGCATGGCGCAGCCGAACCAGCCGATCATCGCGGCGCCGATGCCCGACGTGATGTGGTCGTAGCCGGGCGCGATGTCGGTGGTCAGCGGGCCGAGCGTGTAGAACGGCGCCTCGCCGCATTCCTTGAGCTGCTTCTCCATGTTGATCTTGATCTTGTGCAGCGGCACGTGGCCGGGGCCCTCGATCATGACCTGGCAGCCCTTCTTCCACGCCACCTGCGTGAGCTCGCCCAGCGTCTCGAGCTCGGCGAACTGCGCGCGGTCGTTGGCGTCGCGGATCGAGCCGGGACGCAGGCCGTCGCCGAGCGAGAACGACACGTCGTATTTGCGCATCAGGTCGCAAATCTCGTCGAAGCGCTCGTAGAGGAAGCTCTCCTTGTGGTGCGCCAGGCACCACTTCGCCATGATCGAGCCGCCGCGCGAGACGATGCCGGTGACGCGGTTGGCGGTGAGGTGGACGTAGGCGAGCCGCACGCCGGCGTGGATGGTGAAGTAATCGACGCCCTGCTCGCACTGCTCGATCAGCGTGTCCTTGTAGCACTCCCAGTCGAGCTTTACGGGATCGCCGTCGCACTTCTCCAGCGCCTGGTAGATCGGCACGGTGCCGATCGGGCACGGCGCGTTGCGGATGATCCATTCGCGGGTGTTGTGGATGTTGCGGCCGGTGGAGAGGTCCATCACCGTGTCGGCGCCCCAGCGGATCGACCACACCATCTTCTCGATTTCCTCTTCGACCGAAGAGGTGACGGCGGAGTTGCCGATGTTGGCGTTGATCTTGGTGAGGAAGTTGCGGCCGATCGCCATCGGCTCCAGTTCGGCGTGGTTGATGTTCGCCGGGATGATGGCGCGGCCGCGCGCGACCTCGTCGCGCACGAATTCGGGCGTCACGAACAGCGGCACCGAGGCGCCGAAGCTCTCGCCGTCGTCACGCGCCGCCTGGGCGCCGTCGAGCATCGTCTTGCGGCCGAGATTTTCGCGCTCGGCGACGTAGATCATCTCCTTGGTGATGACGCCCTTGCGCGCCCATTCGAGCTGCGTGATCGGATGGCCGTCGAGCCCGCGCAGCGGCTTCGGCGTGTTGGGGAAATCGCGCGCGAGGTGCTTGCCGGTGACGTTGCCGTTGTCGACCGGCTTGATGGCGCGGCCCTCGTATTCCTCGACGCCGCCGCGCTGCTTGACCCATTCGATGCGCGTGCGCTTGAGGCCCTTCTCGACGTCGATGGCGACATCGTTGTCGGTATAGGGGCCGGTCGTGTCGTAGACCGGCAGCGGCGGCTCGCCGGAACTCGGATCGAGCACGATCTCGCGCAGCGGCACGCGCAGGTCCGGCGCCGTCTCGGGCACCGAGAAGATCTTGCGCGAACCCGCGATCGGGCCGGTCGTCACCGTCGGGGTGGCGAGATCGGTTTCGGAGAGTGGCTTGTTCATGGCAGTGCTCTCATTTTTGAGTGCGGGTTGTCAGCGGTTATAGCCAAAGATGCAAAGCAGCACACCGATCGCGATATCGAATGCGCCAGCAATGCAGAGCGTCATTGGTCTGGCAAGGACGCGGCGTCCCAAGGCGGCGGCATGCTGCGGCAATGCCGTGCGGACGATGCCGGAAATGACAAACAGCCAACCCAGGATGGTGATGACGACGCGCCAGTCCGCAGTCCAGATATTGTGCGTCAGCACGATCGCCAGCCCGGCCGCGAGCGTCATCACGCCCGCAAGTACGATCAGCCCATGGCTGCGCAGGAACTCGTCCGTCATCGCGCGATAGGCGGTGCGGTTGAAAACAAGCGCCAGGCCCGCGAGCAGCGCGATCGGCCCGATCAATCTGGCGAGGAAAATCGACGTTGCCATGGATGTCCTGTCCCTTCGCCGGCATGACCCGGATCAGGTTCAAAGGGTCACCGCCACTGCGGTCTCTCAGCTCCTGCCGGAACTCCCCTCGGAACAACGCTAATTTAGGCCGTCGCGGCGGGGTGTCAATGTGACGGGGGCTGACTTTGGGCCGTCTGCCCGCGCGCCGGCGCAGCCCTCAGTTGCCGAATCCGGGTGCCTCGTCGGGGTCGAGCGTCTGGTGAGGCAGCGGCAAGCCCGGATTTGGCGGGGATACCGCCCGCAAGCGGCGGCATCGATGAGCAAATTTTTGGCGCGCAAAAGCAAGACCTGCGTGGACGATCATTTAAATCGGGCCGTTCGGCAGCGGCGAACCGGCCGCTTCAACCTGTCGTTTCAAGCGAATGATTTCCGAATCAAACGATTGCAACCGCGACGACAGTCGCAGGCGCCTGTTCGACGACCGGGGCGAAGTCCCGATGCCGAAGGACGTGACGCTGTCGATCGACGACGTGTCGAAGGCATTCCGCGTTTCGAAGCTCAGGCTGTGGTATTATGAGCGTCTTGGCCTGATCAAGCGGCGCAACCGCTTCGGACTTGGTTTCGTCTACCAATGGGACGACTGCGCCCGGCTGTTTTTCATCATCAAGGCGCGCAATGTCGGATTGTCCGCGTTTCGATTGGCGCCTTTGATCAGGGCCGCAAATCCCGGCGCCACGACGAAGTCGATCGAGCGCGCCCGTTCGCGCTGCCTCGACCTGATAGACCGGCTCGACCTGCGCCGCCGCACGCTGCGCGCGGCGCTCGCAGAATTTCGATTGTTTTATGAATTGCTGGCGCAAAAATTGCCCGGCGATAAAGGAGGCGACAGGCCGGACGCGCCCTGAGACTCGCTGAGCTGTCTTGCACGCGCGATCAAGCTGCTTCGACGACGGACTCCCCGTCATCGAGGTCGTGACACAGGAAGCTGTCCAGCGACGAGCGGGTGTCATGGCGGTACAGCTCGATCCAGAAGCCCGCAGCGTCCAGCGCCGCGCTGAGACGGCAAGCTCGATCAGGCGCACCTCGAACGCGCCAAAGCGCGCGACTGACGTGGTCCTTGACCCGTCTTCGGCCGTCGGCGCAAGCACCAGACCGACGTAAGCCTGACAAAGCCGGTACACGATACCCATCTCCTGTGTGCAGGCCGCGAGCGGCAGCGGCGCAGCACTGGATATGGGCGCAAATCCCCGTCCGACTTGCTATAATGCGCCAATGTTTTGCGACTGACCGCCAAACCGGACGGTCATTGAAGCTGGATTTGGCTCTCGAAACGGGATGGCCAATTCATGGGCGACGGCGAAACCAAACTCGGTTCCCCCAGCGCGAGTGGCGGTATTTCCCGTCTGGCCTGCGCACGCGCGGAAAAGGACGGCATCGAGGTCGAGACCTTGCTGCGCAAAGCCGGCCTTACGCGAAAGCAGATCGACGAGGCCGACGCGCGCCTGCGCGTTCACGGCCAGATCAAGTTTCTTGACCTCGTCGCGGACGCTCTCGACGACGACCTGCTCGGATTTCACCTGTCGCAAAACTTCGATCTGCGAATGGTCGGATTGTTGTATTACGTGCTCGCATCATCGGGGATGCTGGGCGAAGCACTGCGGCGCTCCGCAAGATACACCTCCATCGTCAATGAAGGCATGAAGCTGACGATTCGTGAGGGCAACGAGATCCGCTTTCTGTTCGAATACGTCGGCGTACCGCGCCGTTCGGATCGGCATCAGATCGAGTTCTGGATCGCAGCTTTCATCCGGATGGTGCCGGGAGTCTGACCAATCGCCGTCTGAGTGCGGACCGCGTGAGCTTCGCTCACACACGCAAGGCGACGCCCGAGCTGAGCACATTCTTCGGCTGCGACGTCCAGTTCGGCGCCGAGATTGACGAAGCGGTATTCTCGCCGTCGATCCGCGACATCGCGGTCACCAGCGCCGACCCCTACCTCAACAAGATGCTGATCAAATATTGCGAGGACGCTCTCGCCAACCGCACAGGCCGGACGCAGCTCGCTCGGCCTCAATGTCGAAAATGCGATCGCGGTGCTGCTGCCTCATGGCAAGGCACAGTCGAGCGAAGTCGCGCGCAATCTCGGCATGAGCTCAGCGAACGCTCGCGCGGCGGCTCGCGGCGGAGGGCCTGACGTTCGCCGAGGTGCTGCGGAGACTTCGGTCCGATCTCGCCGAGCACCACCTGACGGAAAAGGACCTGTCAATTTCGAAGATTGCGTGGCTGCTCGGCTATCAGGACGTCAGCGCATTCACGAATGCCTTCAAGCGTTGGACCGGCAAGACGCCGCGCGAGGCCCGCCAGGGCGTGTAATGACGATGACGTGCCTCAGTGCTGCTCCATCGAGGCGTTAAACCGCCGTTTCAGGGCGACAAGCTTCGGCTCGTCCGAGAGCAGCGCCCGGAAGCCGCGGTCGAGCTTGTAGGTCGAGAGCGGCTGCCAGCCCTTTGGCGGCGGCACGTCGGAGCGCGGCGAGAAGGCGCCGGTGCGGCTCTGCTGCTCGGGGGCGAGATACCAGTCGAGGAAGAGTTTGGCGGCGTTGGGGTGCGGCGCTTCCTTGAAGATTGCGCCAGCCACCAGGAACAGCGGCGTCGCGTCATGCTCCGACAACACTAGTTGGATCGGCTTGCCGGCCGCGATCAGGCGCGGCGTGGTCGAGGTCGAATCGAACGTCGCCAGCATCTCGCCCGAGGCGATGGCGTTCGACACCGTGGCGTGGCCGTCGCGCACGAAGCGCGGGTTCTGCCCGATGTATTTGTCCATGTAGTCCCAGCCGTACTTGTCGACGATGCCCTTGTAGGTGATCAGGGCGGCGTCATCGTCGCTCGGGTCGGTGGTGATGAGCTTGCCCGTGAATATCGGCTTGAGGAAATCGAGCGCCGATTTCGGCACATCGGCCGGCGCGACGTGCTGCGTGTTGTAGGCGTAGGTCACCAGGTTCACGGAGACGGCGGTGAAGGCGCCGTCCTCGTCCTTGAACGCCGGATCGATCGTGTCGGAGCCATCGGGCTTATACAGCATCAGCGCGCCCATCTTCTTCCACTTCACGAAATCCTGGATGGTCTGGAAGATGCCGACGTCGGCTTCCATCTTCTTGTCGGCGAGCTGCTGCTCGATCTTCTTGTCGAGCGAATTGCTCAAGCCGCCGGTGAAGGCGACCGTCACGCCGGGATATTGCTTCTCGAAATCCGCGATCCAGCGCTTGTAGGGGTCCGACGGCCCCGCGCCGTAGAGCGCCACGGTTTTTTCCAGCTTCGCCTTCTCGTAAAGCTGGTCGGTGCCTTGCGCCTGCCCGCTCGCCGCCGAGCAAAGCAGCGCCAGCGTGCACAGCGACGGCATCCAAACCGGCATTCCGGCAGACGATCCCTTCATGTCTTCCTCCCTGTCAGGCCGCCGTTTCGTGGCGTCGGCTGCGGTGCATTCTTGCATAGTTCCCCGCGAGATTTGACTGGCTGCCGCTTGACATCACCGGCCGTCGCCAGTCTGATTTGCGCAACGAAAGCTTGAAAATTGCAAACACGAGGAAACGCCATGCGGCTCACAGCGTCGCTTTCCCTTGGAATTCTCGGCTCTCTCGTCTTCACCGCCCCCTACGCCGATGCGGCCAGCATCACGGGAACCGTCACAGGGCCCGACGGCGCGCCGTTCCGCGGCGCCTTCGTCCAGGCCCGCAACGCCAAAACCCACATCACGGTCAGCGTGTTGTCCGACCCGCAAGGGCATTTCCAGGTGCCTGACCTGGCGGCGGGCGACTATCGGGTTTCGATCCACGCGCCTGGCTTCAAGGCCGATCCGAAGAGCGGCATCGCGCTCACGGCGGATCAGAGCCTGACGCAGGATATCGCATTGCAAAAGAGTTTCGTGCGCTGGAGCGATCTCTCGATCTGGCAGGGCAAGACGCTGCTGCCGGATGCGCGCGGCAAGGACCTGCTCTTCACCCATTGCATGGCCTGCCATGGCTTCGAGTCGCGCATGGCCGCAGTGACACGCGATGAAGACGGCTGGCGCGATCGCGTCAACTACATGAAAGACGCCATGGGCTACTTCATCATGGACCCGCGGCGGCAATTCACCGAACAGAAAGCCGAGGACATCGTCTATTACATCAATCACGTCTTCGGCGAAGACTCGGTGCTGCCGAAATCGCCGGCCGACATGCCCGGATACAAGGACACGCTGCACCAGTTCAGCGACGAGGCGATGAAGATCGTCTACGTCGAATATGAAATGCCCGGCCCCAACCGCATGCCGTGGAGCGCAAAACCCGACAAGGACGGCACATTCTGGATTCCTTATTACGGCAAGGCGAACAAGATCGGACATCTCGATCCTGTGAGCGGGAAGATCGAGGAATTCGCCGTGCCCAATCTGGGCACAGCCGCGATCCATTCCGCCGTGCCGGCGCCGGATGGCAGCGTCTGGCTGACCGAGCAGGGCTCGAACAAGCTCGGACGCTGGGACCCGAAGACCAAGACGGTCACCGAGTATCCTGACGACTGGGGCAAGCACACCGTGGCCGTCGATCCCAAGACCGGCATGGTGTGGTCGACCGGCGGTCTCACGCGGTTCGATCCCAAGACCGAGCAGTTCACGCACATCGAGGAAGTGCCGTCCGCCTACGGCATCTCACTCGACAAGGATGGCAATGCCTGGTTCGCCGAGCTGAAACGCGACGGCCGCATCGGCAAGGTCGATGCCCAGACCTTGAAGGTGACGAAGTGGATTCCGCCGACGGCGACCGGCACGCCGCGGCGCATCGAGGTCGACAGTGACGGCGTGGTCTGGTTTGCCGAATTCGAGGCGGGCAAGATCAGCCAGTTCGACTCGAGATCGGAGCGCTTCAAGGAATTCCAGTTGCCCGGCCCGCGGCCGACGCCCTACGCTCTCGGCGTCGGCAGCGATCACATGATCTGGTATTCATCCGAATGGCAGGACGTGCTCGGCCGGCTCGATCCGGCGACCGGCAAGGTGACGGAATATCCGATTCCGCGCGCCGAAAACTCCATGCGCGATTTCTTCCTCGACGACAAAGGCCGCATGTGGTTCGGCTCGCCGGCGAATGACCGCGTCGGGTATTTCTATCTGGCGAAGTGAGGCGCGATTCGCCAGCCGATCACCTCGAATTGTCATGCCCCGCGAAAGCGGGGCATCCAGTAAACGCAAGCGGTGCAGGCTGCGCGCATTCCATGAGGGCGGTGATTACTGGATCGTCCGCCTTCGCGGACGATGACATTGAAGAATGTGCAGTAATCGCCGCTACTTCCAGAACATGCCGCGACGCGATGCGCGCGCCTTCGGCCATCGCCGCCATTTTCGCCCACACCACGTCGGGATCGACCGCGGCCTGGCCGACCCAGGTGCCGTAGCCGCAATCGGAGCCGGCGATGACGTTCTCGCGGCCGACCAGGTTGGCGTAGCGCGCGATGCGCTGCGCGATCAGGTCGGGATGCTCGATGAAATTCGATTTCGATTCGATGACGCCGGGGATCAGGATTTTGCCGTCCGGCAGCTTCACGCGCTCGAACAGGGTCCATTCGTGCGCGTGGCGCGGATTGGCGGCCTCGAATGAAATCGCGCTCGGCCGCGCCGCGAAAACGATGTCGATGATATCGCCGAGCGGCACGTCGCGATGGTGCGGGCCCTCGTAGTTGCCCCAGCACACGTGCATGCGCAATCGGTCGGGCGCAATGTTGGCCGTCGCGTGATTGAGCGCCTCGACGTGGGCGCGGGCGCGCTTGCGGAATTCTTCGAGGCTCAAATCCGCGTACTGGATGTGCCGGCCCATCGCGAGATCGGGACAATCGATCTGCAGCACGATGCCGGCGTTCGCAACCGTCTCGTATTCGTGCCGCATCGCCTCGGCGATGGCGAACAGGTAATCCTCCTCGCTGCGGTAATGATCGTTGCGGAAGAACAGCGACACCACGCCGGGCGAGGCCGCGCTCATGAAGGCCTCGGCGGCGTCGACCTTGGCGAGCGCGGCGTTGAGATTGTCGGCGTCGGCCTTGGCGGCGGCGGCATCGCGCACGCTGATCGCGGCATTGCAGGCGGGCGTCTTGCGCCGCGAGCGGCCCGGATCGCCGAACACGCGCTTGGCGAGGCTCGGAAACTCGGCGAGGTCCTGATAGACGAAGGTGTTGCCGGTGCCGCCGAAGCCGTTGAGCCGATCCTTGATGTAGGTGGCGTAGCTCGGCTTCGACATTTCGCCGTCGTTGACGATGTCGACGCCGGACTGCACCTGCTGTCTGCACCACCTCCTCGACCGCAGCGCGGATGCGCGCCGCGAGCGCCTCGGGCGCGACCGGCACGCCCTCCTCCTTGGCGTACATCATGCGCACGAGATCGTCCGGCCGCGGCAGGCTGCCGGTGTGGGTGGTGAGAAAGCGATCGGTGCTGCGTTTCATCGGCGTGTCCGTCAGCGCGCGGCCCATCCGGTAGGACTTGAGGATGGCAAACACCGCCTCGTTGGCCGGCGTCGGAACATTGAGCTTGCGCCCGAGCTTCACCACCGTGCCGGCAAGCCAGTCGAGTTCCATCCGGTTGCCGCGCTCGAGGTCGTGCGCCATCGAGGCCTTCATGGTCGGCGGAAAAGCTTCGACCTCCTGCTCCAGTTCCGCCATGTAATCGCCCGGAAACGCGACGCCGGAGGCTTTGCCGACGGCGAAGGCTTCGCCCATCAGCTTGAAGAAGAACGCGCGCATGTCGGGATCGCTGCGGATCGGCCCGAGCGGCTGACGCGTGCTGGAGGTGATGCCGGACGTTCCCGAAAGCAGCACGAATTTCTTCCAGAGCTCGGTGCGCATCTGATCGGACAACACGATCTCGATTCCCGCGGCGCGAATTTGCTCGACGTAATCCGGCAAGCACGCTGTCGGGCTTGCCATCGAGCCGTCCGCAACGAATGCGCGCGAACGGGCTGGTTTGGCGGATGACGCCGGGCTCGGCGATGACGGTTACGACATAGGTCGAGCCGCCGATCACAACGGCGTCGCCCAGGATCGGCGCCAGGCGATCGACGCTGTCGACGCCGTTTTGCAGCGTCATCACGCGAGTATCGGAT
Organism: uncultured Alphaproteobacteria bacterium; assembly: GCA_963730645.1. Classification (GTDB taxonomy): domain Bacteria; phylum Pseudomonadota; class Alphaproteobacteria; order Rhizobiales; family Xanthobacteraceae; genus BOG-931. The sequence continues at coordinate 84,480 of CAVSSN010000009.1, forward strand.
TTGACCAGAGGGCGCAGTTGCTCTGCCGCGCGCTCGGTGTCCCAAAGCTTGACGGCGAAAAAAATCAGATCGACCGGCGCGATGCCGGCCGGATCGTCGGTCGCCTGCACGTTCTTCAGGTGCAGATCGCCGAGCGGGCTTTCGACCTTGAGGCCATTCTTGCGGATCGCTTCGAGATGCGCGCCGCGCGCGAAGAACACGACATCGTGCCCGGCCGCGACCAGCCGCGCGCCGAAATAGCCGCCGACGGCGCCCGCCGCCATTACACCAACACGCATCATCATCCGGCTCGCTGAAATTTGCGACGCGCCATCATGTGACGACTCTTGGCCACGACTTTCAGCCGCGGTCAACCCTTGCGCGCCGCGTGCCAGCCGACGACGGCATCGGGCACGGCGTCGGTCGAGGCGAAGTAGGGCTTGATGTCGAGGAGCGGCGTGCCGTCGAGACAGTCGAGACCGACGACGGAAAGCGTGTTGGCCTCGATGCCCACGAGCCGCACGACGCTCGCCGCGATCGGGTTGGGACGCACCGGCGAGCGCAACGCGAAGGTGCCGCGCTGCTCGGCATAATGTCGCGGCGCCTGCAGCACGAGATCGCGCCGCGCCTTGTCCATCCAGTACAGCACGAGGACGTGGCTTGTGGTCTCCAGCCCCTTGAGGGCCTGCGCCCACCGCGGGTCGAGCTCGATGGTGCACACGGCGTCCGACTCGCGGCCGTTCTTCGGACAATCCTCGCGCCGTTTCCACGGCGTGTGGATGCGGCCGATGAAATAAAGCGAGGCGTCGAATTGCTTGGGCAACTCGACGGCGACTTCGCCGTCGCGGAGCGCGTATGGATCATTTGTCATGGCGCAAAGGTTCGCATGCTGATGGCACGGCCGCCAGCACGGCGCCACGCACCAAGGCCATTGGGAAATTTCCCACGATTGCCCTCTTGCCCCTCTTCGATTAAACGTATAAAGATATCTTTATGTAGCTTCAGAGCCCTTGGTTTGGGCGTTTCTCAACTCGGCTATCGCCATGGACGCTGCCCAACTCCCCTTCCCTGCCCTCACCGCGGCCCTCAAGGCCGCGGGCGAAGCGACGCGGCTGCGCATCCTCGCGCTCATCGCCGAGGCCGAACTCACGGTGTCCGACCTCACGGAAATCTTGCGCCAGTCGCAGCCGCGGCTGTCGCGCCATCTGCGGCTGCTCGCGGAAGCGGGCCTGGTCGAGCGCTTCCGCGAAGGCTCGTGGGCGTTCTTCCGGCTCGGCGAGCGCGGCGGCGCGGCCGACATCGCGCACGCGCTGATCGCGCGGCTCGATCCGGCCGATCCGGTGATCGCGCGCGACCGCGAGCGGCTCGCCGCCGTGCGCGCGGCGCGCGCCGCGTCCGCGCAGGCGTATTTCCGCCGTCACGCCGCCGAGTGGGACCGCATCCGCAAGCTGCACGTCGCCGACGCCGCGGTCGAGGATGCGATCCGCGCGGCGCTCGCCGACAAACCCATCCGCTCGCTGCTCGATCTCGGCACCGGCACCGGGCGCATGCTGGAACTGTTCGGCGCCGACATCGAGCGCGGCCTCGGCCTCGACATGTCGCTCGACATGCTGTCGCTCGCGCGTGCGCGGCTCGACCGCGCCGGCCTGCGGCATTGCAGCGTGCGCCAGGGCGACATCTACGATCTCGCGCTGCCGAAGGATTCCTTCGACGTCGTCATCATCCACCAGGTGCTGCACTTCCTCGACGATTGCCCGCGCGCGATCGCGCGAGGCGGCGCGCGTGCTGCGGCCGGGCGGCCGGCTGCTGGTCATCGATTTCGCGCCGCACGATCTCGAATTCCTGCGCGAGGAGCACGCCCATCGCCGTCTCGGCTTCGCGCCCGAGACGGTGGCGCAATGGATCGACGCCGCCGGCCTCGACCTCGTCAAGCAGCAAACGCTGGCGCCGGGTCCGGACGGCAAGATCGCAGTCTCGCTCTGGCTCGCGCGCGATCCGCGCATTGCGCTCGCCGGCCCCGCCGCGCGCGAGGTGGCGTGATGAGCGCCGTGCGCGCCAGCCGCTTTGTCGGCAACGGCGCGGCGCGGCGCATCCGCGTCTCGTTCGAATTCTTCCCGCCCAAGACCGAGGAGATGGAGCAGACGCTGTGGGAGGCGATCGGCCGGCTCGCGCCGCTCAAGCCGAATTTCGTCTCCGTGACCTACGGCGCCGGCGGCTCGACGCGCGAGCGCACGCACGCGACGGTCAAGCGCATCCTCGCCGAGACGGCGCTGACGCCGGCCGCGCATCTCACCTGCGTCGCGGCGACATGCGCGGAGATCGACGACGTCATTCGCACCTATGCGGAGGCGGGCGTGCGCCACATCGTGGCGCTGCGCGGCGATCCGACCGGCGGCGTCGGCGAGCGCTACGCGCCGCATCCCGGCGGCTATCGCCACGCGGCCGATCTCGTCGCCGGCATCAAGCGCATCGCCGATGTCGAGGTCTCGGTCTCCGCCTATCCGGAGAAGCATCCCGACAGCGCCAACGTCGAGGCCGACATCGACATGCTCGCGGCCAAGGTCGATGCCGGCGCGACGCGCGCGATCACGCAGTTCTTCTTCGAGAACGATCTCTACTTCCGCTATCTCGACCGCGTGCGCGCGCGCGGCATCAACATCCCGATCGTGCCGGGCATCCTGCCGGTGCAGAATTTCAAGCAGACGAAGAGTTTCGCCGCACGCTGCGGCGCCTCGGTGCCCGACTGGCTCGCCGAGCGCTTCGACGGCCTCGACGACGACGCCGCGACGCGCAAGCTGATCGCCGCCGCGGTCGCCGCCGAACAGGTGCTCGATCTCGTCGACCGCGGCGTCACCGATTTCCACTTCTACACCATGAACCGCGCCGATCTGGTCTACGCGGTCTGCCATCTGCTCGGGCTGCGCCCGGCCGCAAGCAAAGCGCGGCGCTGACGCCCCGCAGGGCAGTCGAGCGGACTAGCCGTGTCAGTGCCGCGTACAGCATCAAAAAATCCCCCGCCGAAACCGCGCTGCGGCGCAGCGCGGCCGAGCGCATCCTGGTGCTCGACGGCGCCATGGGCACGATGATCCAGGCGCTCGGGCTCGACGAGGACGGCTATCGCGGCGCGCGCTTCGACGCCTGGAACCGCGAGGTGCGCGGCAACAACGATCTGCTCAACCTCAGCCAGCCGGACGCGATGCGCGACATCCATCTCGCCTATTTCCGCGCCGGCGCCGACATCGTCGAGACCAACACGTTCTCCTCGACCCGCATCGCGCAGGCCGATTACGGCATGTCGGACATCGCCTACGAACTGAACGTCGCCGGCGCACGGCTCGCGCGCGAGGCGGCCGACATCGCGGCGAACGAGGACGGCCGGCCGCGCTTCGTCGCCGGCGCCATCGGCCCGACCAACCGCACCGCGTCGATCTCGCCCGACGTCTCCAATCCGGGCTTTCGCGCCGTCACGTTCGACGACCTGCGCATCGCCTACGCCGAGCAGGTCCGCGGCCTGCTCGACGGCGGCGCCGATCTGCTTCTGATCGAGACGATCTTCGACACGCTCAACGCCAAGGCCGCGATCTACGCCATCGCCGAGGCGATCGACGCGCGCGGCGCCGCCGTGCCGGTGATGATCTCCGGCACCATCACCGACCGCTCCGGGCGGCTGCTGTCCGGCCAGACGCCGGAGGCGTTCTGGAATTCGATGCGCGCACGCGGCGCCGCTCTCGATCGGGCTCAACTGCGCGCTCGGCGCCAGCGAGATGCGCGCGCACATCGCCGAGCTCTCGCGCGTCGCCGACACGCTGATCTGCGCCTATCCCAATGCCGGCCTGCCCAACGAATTCGGCCGCTACGACGAAAGCCCCGAATACATGGCGGGCCTGATCGGCGAATTCGCCGCGGCCGGCCTCGTCAACATCGTCGGCGGCTGCTGCGGCACCACGCCCGACGCATATCCGCGCCATCGCGCACGCCGTCGCGGCGCACAAGCCGCGGCAAATCCCGCAAGTGCCGCCGCGGCTGCGGCTGTCCGGCCTCGAAGCGTTCACGCTGACGCCGGAAATCCCCTTCGTCAACGTCGGCGAGCGCACCAACGTCACCGGCTCGGCGCGCTTCCGCAAGCTCGTCACCGCCGGCGACTACACCACCGCGCTCGACGTCGCGCGCGATCAGGTCGAGAACGGCGCGCAGATCATCGACGTCAACATGGACGAGGGCCTGCTCGATTCCGAGAAGGCGATGGTGACGTTCCTCAATCTGATCGCCGCCGAGCCCGACATCGCGCGCGTGCCGGTGATGATCGATTCCTCGAAATTCTCGGTGATCGAGGCCGGCCTCAAGTGCGTGCAGGGCAAGCCGGTGGTGAACTCGATCTCGCTGAAGGAAGGCGAGGAGGCGTTCATCGAGCACGCCCGGATCGTGCGCCGCTACGGCGCCGCCGTCGTGGTGATGGCGTTCGACGAGCAGGGCCAGGCCGACACGCTGCGAGCGCAAGACCGCGATCTGCCAAGCGCGCCTACGACATCCTGGTGAACCAGGTCGGCTTCCCGCCGCAGGACATCATCTTCGATCCGAACATCTTCGCCATCGCGACCGGCATCGAGGAGCACAACGACTACGGCGTCGACTTCATCGAGGCGACGCGCTGGATCAGGCAGAACCTGCCGCACGCGCACGTCTCCGGCGGCGTGTCGAACCTGTCGTTCTCGTTCCGCGGCAACGAGCCGGTGCGCGAGGCGATGCACTCGGTGTTCCTCTATCACGCCATCACGGCCGGCATGGACATGGGCATCGTCAATGCCGGGCAGATGGCGGTCTACGACGATCTCGATCCCGAGCTGCGCGAGGCCTGCGAGGACGTCGTGCTCAATCGCCGCGCCGATGCGTCCGAGCGGCTGCTCGCGCTCGCCGCAGCGCTTCGTCGGCCAGACGCAAGGAGAAGAAGGAGGCCGATCTCGCCTGGCGCGAATGGCCGGTGGAGAAGCGGCTGTCGCACGCGCTGGTGCACGGCATCACCGATTTCATCGAGGTCGACACCGAGGAGGCGCGGCTCAAGGCGCCGCGCCCGCTCGCCGTGATCGAAGGCCCGCTGATGGACGGCATGAACATCGTCGGCGACCTGTTCGGCTCCGGCAAGATGTTCCTGCCGCAGGTGGTCAAGTCGGCGCGCGTGATGAAGCAGGCGGTCGCCTACCTGATGCCGTTCATGGAGGAGGAGAAGGACGGCCGCTCGCACTCGCAGCTCGAACGGCAAGATCGTGATGGCGACGGTGAAGGGCGACGTGCACGACATCGGCAAGAACATCGTCGGCGTCGTGCTCCAGTGCAACAATTACGACGTCATCGATCTCGGCGTCATGGTGCCGGCGGCGAAGATCCTGGAGACGGCGAAGACGGAGCGCGCCGACATCATCGGGCTGTCCGGCCTGATCACGCCGTCGCTCGACGAGATGTGCCACGTCGCCGCCGAGATGGAGCGGCAGGGCTTCGACGTGCCGCTGCTGATCGGCGGCGCGACCACGAGCCGCGTGCACACGGCGGTGAAGATCCATCCCAACTACCGGCGCGGGCAGACGGTCTACGTCAACGACGCGAGCCGCGCCGTCGGCGTCGCATCGTCGCTGATGTCGCGCGAGAACCGCGGCCCCTACGTCGCCGACATCCGCAGCGAATATGCCCGCATCGCCGCCGCGCATGCGCGCGCCGAAGAGAACAAGCAGCGCCTCTCGCTCGATGCCGCGCGCGAAAAATGCGCTCAAGCTCGACTGGTCCGGCGCTGTTGTGCCGCCGCGCCGAGCTTCCTCGGCACGCGCGTACTGGCCGATTTTGCGATCGCCGAGCTGGTGCCATTCATCGACTGGACGCCGTTCTTTCAGACCTGGGAGCTCGCCGGAAAATTCCCGGCGATCCTCGACGACGCCAAAGTCGGCGCCGCGGCGCGCAGCCTGTTCGACGATGCGCAGGCGATGCTCGCGCGGATCGCCAAGGAGCGCTGGTTCCGCGCGCGCGCCGTGGTCGGCTTCTGGCCGGCCAACAGCGACGGCGACGACATTGCGATATTCGCCGACGAGGCGCGCGGCGCGCCGCTCGCCGTGCTGCATACGCTGCGCCAGCAGCTCGTGCGGCGCGAAGGCCGCACCAATGTGGCGCTCGCCGATTTCGTCGCGCCGCGCGAGCGGCTGCGCGACTACATCGGCGCCTTCACGGTGACGGCCGGCATCGGCGAGGACGAGATCGCCGAGCGCTTCAAGCTCGCCAACGACGATTATTCGTCGATCCTGGTCAAGGCGCTCGCCGACCGTCTCGCGGAGGCTTTCGCCGAACGCCTGCATCAGCGCGTGCGCAAGGAGTTCTGGGGCTATGCGGCCGACGAGACGCTGGGCAACCGCGGAACTGATCGGCGAAAAATATCGCGGCATCCGCCCGGCGCCCGGCTATCCGGCGCAGCCCGACCACACCGAGAAGGCGACGCTGTTCGCGCTGCTCGACGGCGAGCGGCAGATCGGCGTGCGGCTGACGGAGAGCTTCGCCATGTGGCCGGGCGCATCGGTCTGCGGGCTCTATTTCAGCCATCCCGACAGCCACTATTTCGGCGTCGGCAAGATCGAGCGCGATCAGGTCGAGGACTACGCGCGGCGCAAGGGCTGGACGATGGCCGAAGCCGAGAAGTGGCTGGCGCCGATCCTCAACTACGATCCGCTGGCGATCGCCCGCACCGCGGCGGAGTAACAGCAAACAAAAACGAAAACACCGGAGCGGATGCCGCTCCGGTGTCTCTGAACTTTGGCCGCCGGTTGGACGCGACGGCCCTCGAGGGTTTCTGGCGTTTGGACTCCCGAACTCAGAACGCACCCAGCAAGATCGCGCCAACAAAAAAGAACACGGCGCATACCGCCAGAACATTGAGCTTCAAGGTTACGTCCACGCGTCATGCCTCCATCCACCATTGCACTGGCGACAGATTAGCAGAGGCTTGGCCGGCGCCAAAGAGGTTCCCATGCTGCATTGCCGAAGGAGTCCGTTGCAAAACAGCAATTTGGTCAGGTTTTTGTTAGCAAGGCCCTGAGAATTCAGCGAAATTGTTGTGCTTTTCTGGGTCAAAACATCTGCTTATGCCAGCGAAGACATGAAATATATTTGCCAATAGCGGGACTTTCGCGCGTAAAGCATAAGATATCCGCACGCCCACCCAGGCAATACAGCGCAATATTGAGGCTGTGGATAAGCCCGCAATTCCTCCGCACGCCTCGCGAATTCAGGCGCGCGAGCGGTATTGGAGTGCCCGCTCCAGAAAAAGCGCAGCTTCGAGCGCAACGCGATCGCGTCCGAACCGGCCGACGATCTGCACGCCAAGCGGCAGGCCGTCCTCCGTGAGCCCCGGCACGTTGACGCAGGGCGTGCCCATCAGCGTCCACAGCCGGTTGAAGCGCCGGGCTGCCGGTCGAGCCAAGCCCATGCGGCGCGGCGCCCGGCGCCGACGGCGTCAGCACCACGTCATGGCCGGACATCATGTCGGCGAACGCCTTGCGCGCGCGCGTCGCCGTGCGCCGCGCGGCGTCGTAGTCGTCGGCGGAGATCGCGGCGCCGCGTTCGAGCTGCGCGCGCAGGATCGGGCCAAGCTGATCGCGATGACGGTCGTATTCGAACGCGAGCGCGCGGCAGGCTTCGTAGTCCTGGAGCGTGCCTTGGGCGCGATAGGCCTCTTCGAGAATGGCCGGCAGCGTCACCTCCGCAACCGTCGCGCCCGCGGCCTGCGCCGCGCGTGCGGCCGTTTCAATCGCCTGACGCATCGCCGCGCTCGGTTCCCCCCAGACCTGCGATTGCACCAGCGCGATGCGCGGCGCAGCCGGCTCAGCACGATCGACGCGCAGGTCGCGATCCGTGATCGCCGCGGCGGCGAACGCAACATCGGCAACGCCGGCAGCGAACAGTCCCGCGGTGTCGAGATGCCAGGAGAAACATTTGACGCCCGGCGTCGGAATAAGCCGGTAGGACGGCTTGAACCCGGCGACGCCGCAGAACGCGGCCGGCCGGATGATCGAGCCGCCGGTCTGGGTGCCGAGCGCGATCGGAAACATGCCCGCGGCGACGCCCGCGGCCGAGCCCGAGGACGAGCCGCCCGGCGTATGCGCGAGATTGTGCGGGTTGCGGGTTGCGGCGGGCTGCAGCGACGCGAATTCGGTGGTCACCGTCTTGCCGAGCATGATGCCGCCGGCGCGGCGCACCATCGCCACGGCGGAGGCATCCGCGCGCGGCCGGTATCCGGAAAAAATCGGCGAGCCGTATTGCGTCGGCAGATCGGCGGTGTCGAAAATGTCCTTGATGCCGACCGGAAGTCCGCGCAGCGGCGCCGACGCCGCCGCGGGATTTTCCGCAGCGCGCCGGGCGCCATCGAGATCGAGCACGACGAAGGCGCCGATCTCGGCCTCGCGTGCGGCGATCGCCTCGGCGCAAAGCTCGACGGCGGCACGCGGCGTGAACTCGCCGGCCTCGATCCGGCGGGCAAGGTCGAGGGCTGAGAGCATCAGGCGTTCCCGCCGATCAGTCGCGAGGATCAGGTCGGTCAGGCGCCGGGCGGGCTGCATGATCGTGAAACCGGTCACCGCGGCGACCGGCCAGGCGATGAAATAGGCCTTGACCCACTGCACCACGAAGCCTGCCCGCAGGCCGAGATTGAGATAGGTGACGAGCAGCGTCACCATGGCGACCATGACGCTCGACATCAGCAGCACATGAACCAACCGCGCCTTCCAACCCATAGGACCCTCCTGAGCGCCGGGATGTGATCGCAAAGCGGCGTATGGATCAAGCGCCGGTAATTCCTCTCCCGCTTGCGGGGGAGGAGGCGAGCGAAGCAAAGCCGGAGGGGGCCTGCGGCTGACGCTGGCGCAAGCGACACGGCCGCGGACCCCTCCCTACCCTCCCCGCAGGCGGGGGAGGGATTTGAGGTCGGTCAGCGGGAGAGAGACTTAGGTTGGTTAACGGCCGCAAGCATGGCGAGGATTGAAGAGTCCTTAACGGAATTCCTCGCATTCTCCGCATATGTCGCGCGGCGTTCGTTGGTATCTCGTCGGCTCCGGCGCAGCGCTGGGCGCGCTCGTCGCATTGGCCGGCTGCAGCACGCACTGGCTCGCCCAGCGCGAGCCGTGGCGGCATGAGGCGGAAGTCGCCTGCCTCAATTCCGGCGCCGTGCACGAGGGCGCCGAGAAGGTGCGCATTTCGCCGATCAACGGCCCGGGCATGTGCGGCGCGGATTTTCCGATCAAGGTCTCAGGCCTCGGCGACACCGCGCCCATCGGCTACGACGAGGAGTCGATGCGGCCGCCGGGCTCCATCCCCAACGGCGCATCGATGCCGCAGCGCTGGCCGGGCGCGAGCCAGAATCCGCCGCCGCAGCCGCAATATTCCGCGCCGGTCGACACGCGCCCGCTGCCGGCCGTCAATCCGCAGACGACGGCGCCGTATCAGCCGTCACCGCGCCCGCGCTACAGCGCACAGCCCCCGCCCTATCAGCCGCGCTACGAGACACCGGCCGCGCGGATGCTGGCGCAGCCGGGTGCGCCGGTCTCGCTGACGCCGCCCGGCGTTGCCGACCCCGACAACGACGAGCCATTGCCCGAGGCCGCGCCTGCACGGCCTGAATTCGGTGTTCAGGATTCCTATCCGGGCCAGCCGGGTTACCGCACGCGCGAGGCCTATCCGCCGCCGGAACGGCAGGAGCCGGTGCCCTCGCTCGGACCCGCGCGCGCGCCGCAGGTCACCGGTTCGGTCGGCCCGGTCGAAGTGAAGCCGGCGGCGACACTCGCCTGCCCGATCGTCTCCGCGCTCGATCGCTGGATCGCGGAAGCGGTGCAGCCCGCGGCGGAGCGCTGGTTCCACCAGCCGGTGGTCGAGATCAAACAGATCTCCGCCTATTCCTGTCGCGGCATGAACGGCAATCCAAACGCGCACATTTCCGAGCACGCCTTCGGCAACGCGCTCGACATCGCCGCATTCATTCTGGCCGATGGCCGCAAGGTGGTCGTGCAATATGGCTGGAACGGCAAGCCCGAAGAGGCAGGATTCCTGCACGACGTGCAGGGCGCCGCCTGCGAGCAGTTCACGACCGTGCTGGCTCCGGGCGCCAACGTCTATCACTACAACCACATCCACGTTGATCTGATGCGGCGGTCCAGCGGGCGGCGCATCTGCCAGCCGGCCGCGATCCCCGGCGATGTCGTCGCCGAGCGGGCGCGGGCGAAATTTGCGGCGCAACGCGGCGATCCGGGCGTCACCGGCTCGATCAGGAGGAAGGCCTACCGGCATCCTCTCGGATATAACGAAGAGAACGACGGCCGCCTGCCGCTCGCGATCCCGGGCGAGGACTAGGCGAACGCGCCGCGGGCAGAGGACACCTGATCACCGAAGATCATCGACGCGCGCAACGCTGTGCTTGGCGCCGGCGCCTTTCGGCTCAACTGCGCAGGCCGGGCGCCTCGTGGCCGGTGCGCGCCACGTATTCCGTGTAGCCGCCGCCGTATTGATGAATGCCCTCGGGCGTCAGTTCCAGCACCCGATTGGACAGCGCCGCCAGGAAATGCCGGTCGTGCGAGACGAACAGCATGGTGCCTTCGTACTGCGATAGTGCCGTGATCAGCATCTCCTTCGTCGCCATGTCGAGATGGTTGGTGGGTTCGTCCAGCACCAGGAAATTCGGCGGGTCGTAGAGCATCTTCGCCATGACCAGCCGTGCCTTCTCACCGCCCGACAGCACGCGGCATTTCTTCTCGACGTCGTCGCCGGAGAATCCGAAGCAGCCGGCCAGCGTGCGCAGCGAGCCCTGCCCCGCCTGGGGAAAGGTGTCCTCCAGCGACTGGAACACGGTGCGCTCGCCGTCCAGCAGATCCATGGTGTGCTGCGCGAAGTAACCCATCTTGACGCTGCCGCCGAGCGAGACCGCGCCGTCGTCCGGCGGCGTGGAGCCTGCCACCAGCTTCAGCAGCGTGGACTTGCCGGCGCCGTTGACGCCCATGACGCACCAGCGCTCCCTGCGGCGCACTGAGAAGTCCAGCCCGTCATAGATGCGCCGGTTGCCGTAGCCTTTGTGCACGTTCTTCAGGCTCACGACATCGTCACCCGGAGCGCGGCGCCGGCAGGAATTCGAACGCCACCGTTTGGCGGCGCTTGGGCGGCTCGACGCGTTCTATCTTGTCCAGCTTCTTCACGCGGCTCTGCACCTGCGCGGCGTGGGAGGCGCGGGCCTTGAAGCGTTCGATGAATTTTATCTCCTTCGCGAGCATCGCCTGCTGACGCTCGAACTGGGCCTGCTGCTGCTTCTCGTTCAGCGCGCGCTGCTGCTCGTAGAACTCGTAGTTGCCCGCATAGGCCGTCAGCGCGCCGCCGTCGATCTCCACCACTTTGGTGACGATGCGGTTCATGAACTCGCGGTCGTGCGAGGTCAGCATCAGCGCGCCTTCGTAGCCTTTGAGAAATTGCTCAAGCCAAATAAGGCTTTCCAGGTCGAGGTGGTTGCTCGGCTCGTCGAGCAGCATGGCGTCGGGCCGCATGAGCAGGATGCGGGCCAGCGCGACGCGCATCTTCCAGCCGCCCGACAGCGCGCCGACGTCGCCGTCCATCATCTCCTGGCTGAAGCTGAGACCGGCGAGCACTTCGCGCGCCCGGCCCTCCAGGGCGTAGCCGTCGAGTTCCTCGAAGCGCGCCTGCACCTCGCCGTAGCGCGAGACAATGTTCTCCATGTCCTCCGCCTGGGCCGGATCGGCCATGGCGATCTCCAGGTCCTTCAACTCGGCTGCGACGGTGCTGACCGGGCCGGCGCCGTCCATCACCTCCGCCACGGCGCTGCGGCCCGACATCTCGCCGACGTCCTGGCTGAAGTAGCCGATGGTGATGCCGCGATCGACGGCCACCTGGCCCTCGTCGGGCTGGTCCTGGCCCGTGATCATCCGGAACAGCGTCGTCTTGCCGGACCCGTTGGGACCGACGAGGCCGACCTTTTCCCCCTTCTGGAGCGCCGCCGAGGCCTCGATGAAGAGGAGTTGATGGCCATTCTGCTTGCTGATGTTGTCGAGACGAATCATCGATACACGCCGAGATCACGATATTGCCGGCGGTGGAACCCGCAGCATTCAACGCGCGCCCTGCCCCTGCATGTGGGTGAGCACCGCGGCGGTCGGCCAGCAATCGACCTTGAGGCCATTCTTCTTCTGATATTCGCCGAGCGCCGAGCGCGTCAGCATGCCGGCCTTGCCGTCGATCTTGTCCTTGTAGATGCCGAGCCTGGTCAGCGTGCGCTGCATCTCTTCGACCTCGCGCGTGCGCAACTGCGCGCCCTTGCTCCACGGCGTCTCGAACGGGCGCGGGTCGCTGATGCGGTCGCTCAGGTGGCCGACGAACAGCACGTAGAGATCGGAGAAATTGTATTCCTTGATGACGTAGTAGTTCTTCAGCGTCAGGAAGGCCGGGCCGTAGCTGCCTTCCGGCTGCAGCAGCGAAGCCGGCGCGGCGAGTTCTGCAGGCGCGACCTTGCGGCCGTAGGCAGGCGTAAATCCGCGCTTGAGCCATTCGCCGAGCGGCAGCGTGTGCTCCGGCACGCCGATGCTGCAATCGACATTCGCCGGTGCGTGCACCTCGTAGGCCCAGTGCTGGCCCGCCTGCCAGCCCTTGGCGACGAGTTGCTTCGCCGCGGACGCCAGCGCATCCGGCACCGAATTCCAGATGTCGCGGCGGCCGTCGCCGTCGAAATCGACGGCGTATTTGTAGAACTCGGACGGCAGGAATTGCGTCAGGCCCATGGCGCCGGCCCAGGAGCTCTTCATGTCGGCGAGCTTGATGTGGCCTTCCTGCAAAATCTTCAACGCCAGCAGAAATTCCTCGCCGAACTTCTCCTTGCGCTTGCCGACATAAGCCTGCGTCGCCAGCACGCGAACCGCGCTGTGCGGCAGCGTGTAGCGGCCGTAATCGGTCTCACGGCCCCAGATGGCGAGCACGATGGCCGGCGCGACGCCGAACTGTTTTTCGATCGCGGTGAGCGTCGGCGCGATGCTGATCGAGCAGCTTGCGCCCTTGCGCCGCGAGGCGATCGAACGTCGCCTCCTTCAGATAGCTCGCCGGCGTCTGCACAAATTCAGCCTGGCCGGGCGGTGGCTTTTCGGCGCGGCCGGGGAGCACGAGGTCCGGCAGCGACAGATCGGGTTCGAGGCCGCGCGTCGCGGCGTCGAAGGTGGCGCGCGATACGCCAAGCTGCTGCGCCTGCGGCCACATCGATTGCAGCCACGCCTGGAATGCCGCATCGGCGGCACATGCGCGATCGATGCCCGGCGCGCCAATCAGCACGGCGACGCAAAAGCTGGCCCGCAGCAGCCTCATCGAACCGCCAGGATGAACAGGCGCGGAAAGCGCAGCAGCACCTTGCCGTCGAAACGCGGCTTGTAGGCGCCGGCGATCTTTTCCGCATAGGCGGCCAGAAATTTTTCACGCGCCGCGGCGTCGAGCGGCGACAGGAATGGCTGCAGCGAGGAGCCTTTGAACCATTCGACGATGGCCTGCGGGCTCGCCATCACGTGATTGTAGACGCTGTGCCAGATGTCGATGTGCGTGCACACGGGCTTGAGCAGGTCGTAATAGGCTTCGGGTTTCGGCAGGTCGTCGCGCGCGGCCGCCTTGACCTCGGGATGGCTCGCCCACGGTCCGTTCTCTCCCACCTCGCGCTGAAACCGCAGCGCCGGCTCTTGCGTGTTGTCGGGCATCTGCACCGCCAGCACACCGCCCTGTGGCAGCAACTCAACGAGCCGCCGCAGCACCGCGGTATGGTTCGGCAACCATTGGATCACCGCATTGGCGAACAGCAGGTCGGTGGGCGCGTCCGGCTTCCATGTCGCGATGTCGCCCTCGATGAATTTACAGGCGGGCAGCCGGGTACGAGCCTTCGTGAGCATGTCGGGCGAGGAATCGAGGCCGATGACGTCGGCGTCCGGGAACCGCTCGACCAGAAGCTCGGTCGAGTTGCCCGGCCCGCAGCCAAGATCGACGGCGCGGCGCACCTGGCGCAAAGGCACCTGCGCCAGCAGGTCGCGCGGCGGCCGCGTGCGGTCGTCCTCGAACTTGAGATATTGCTGTGCGCTCCAGTCTTCCATCGGCAGGCAACCCTTCGATACGGGCGATCCATAACATCGCGGATCGGATGCGTGTCAATCAGGGCCGCGCCGGTCGGACAATTTGCCGGTGGGCAGTTGCATAACAGAGCGCGATCTTTTGGATTGACGTGTTACAGTTTTATCGATTCGCGTGCGCGTAGGCGTTTCCCGAGTTGAGATTCAACCTCAGAGAGCGGAGCAGCGCTATGGCAAAGAAGACAAAGAAGAAAAAGACAAAGACGAAGAAGAAGTAAATCCAATGCGCGCCTCGTCGGGGCCATGCTCGGTCCCCGGCGAGGCCGCACACTGAGGCGCACACCAAGGCCGCACTAAAGCGCAAATCCGGCATCGGCATTTGATCGTTAGATCGCCCGCGTACATCCTCGCGCAGCACGCGGGTCAGATGTCCGCAATTATTCCCCAGACCGCAAGATCGAGATGCGGTGGGACCGGCAGACGACCTTCGTGTCGTCAAATTGCGGCAACCAATCGTAGGAGCGCTCCGGCACGGCGAAATCGCCGGCCTTGACCGCCTGATGTTGCGGCGCAGCGCCGCGCTCCACCGATCCGCCCGATGACAGTTTCTCGCCCACTCCTCGCCTCCCCCATCCGGCCGCGCTATTTGAGCGCGGTCTGAACCGACGTGAATGTTGTCTTGAGTTTCGTCCCTAGCCCCGAGACGACCGCGATGATCGGCACCGAAATGCCAGCGGCGATGAGACCGTATTCGATCGAGGTCGCGCCGGACTCGTCGTGCAGAAATCGCGTCGCAAGGTTTTTCACGACAAGCCCCATGCCGTTTGAACCGACACGTTCGTACGACAAGACCGCTTCAATGCCATTAACACCGGACGCAGCGGCATAAGAATTGCGAATGAAGTGCGTGAACAGTTAGCGGAAGGTGAAGCGGAATTTTCCGCCGAGCGGCTGTAAATAAGACGCGCGACTGGCTCCGGCGACCCATTGCGCAAAGGCTGCCAATGCTCCAATTCATCCCTCCAACACGGCCGAACGAGTTCAAGGTGCCGCTTTGCCCAGCCTTCCGAACGCTGTCGTCGCTGCGGGATTTCTGATCGGCCTCGGCTTCGGGGTTGTCGGTCTGTTGAGCGGCTTTTGCCTGACGAGCGGGCTGCGCAACTGGTGGATCCAGGGTGACGGCCGCATGATCCGCACTTTTGCGCTGGCGCTCGCCACGGCGATATTCGCCACGCAGTTGCTGGCGGGCGATGGCGTTGTCGATCTCACCAAGTCGATCTACCTGCTGCCGTCGTTCTCCGCGCCCGTCATGCTGTTTGGCGGCCTGCTGTTCGGCTACGGCATGGTCATGGCGAACGCGTGCCCGTCGCGCTCGCTGGTGCTGCTGGGGCGCGGAAATTTGCGCTCGCTCGCCGTGGTCGCCACGGTTGCGATCACCGCGCAGATGACGTTGACGGGACTGATCGCTCCTGCGCGCATCGCGGTCGTGCGCTGGTCCGAGGCGGCGCCGCACGCGATCTCGTTGCCGGCCCTGATCGCCACGACTGGCCTTGACGCTTCGATCGCGCGGTTGCTTGCGGCGGTGATCGTCGGCGGCGCCTTGCTGGCGTTTGCGCTGTCGTATGGCCCGTTCCGGAAATCGGGCGGCCAAATCGCGGCCGGCGTCGCGATCGGGCTCCTGGTCCCTGCCGGGTGGCTCGCGACCGGGACTCTCGGCGCCGACGACTTCGAGCCCACGGCGCTGGCCTCGCTCACGTTCATCGCGCCGCTCTCCGACGCACTGAAATACGTGATGTTCTCGACCGGAACGAATTTGAGCTTCGGTATCGCGGTTGTCGCCGGAGTGCTGATCGGCAGCTTCGTCACGGCACTCGCCACCCGCCGCTTCCAATGGGAGGGCTACAGCTCGCCGCGCCACATGCTGCGCTCGGTCGGCGGCGCGGCGCTGATGGGCTGTGGCGGCGCGATGGCGCTCGGCTGCTCGATCGGGCAGGGACTGACCGGCCTCTCCACGCTGGCGTTGGCCTCATTCGTCGCCGCCGCGGGAATCCTGATCGGCGCGGCCGCCGCATTGCGCGGCCCTGCCAGCGTGCCGGCATTGGCGGCGACGTAAGACCCAACGAGCCTGACGTGAGATGAACCGCTGATCCAGCCGCCGCACCGTGTCGGCCTGGTGATCGCGCTCTACCTCGTTACGCGCGCGGTGTGCCCTGCGTGGACAGCGCGCGCTCCTGCCACTGTGACATCAGACGCGCCAAATCCTCCATCGGCAGACCGAAAGAGGAAGAGCCGAAGATGTCCGGAAGGAAGCAATCGCGGCCCGTCATTGCGGCGGACATTTGCTCGCCCAGCCGTTGCGAGGTCCCTTTGCTCAGCCGCCTGTCGTTGAATCCGATTTGCTTTCGCAACGAGGCGCCCTGCATGCCCGCAGCATATTCGACAACTGCAAAATCGCAGACGTCGCTCCACCGCCATCGCTCCGTTTGGCGCACGAGACGACAGGTGAATCCATCACCGTCAAGCGCTATCTTGAAGCCGCCGAAGAAAATTCCCACCGCGCCGCCGGCGGTCAATACGCCAAAGAAAACTACGCCGAGCCAATTCAAAAGGCCGCCTGAGTTGATGCCTTCCGCAATACCGTCGCCCGTAAACACTGCGCCGCCAGCCAGGAGAGCAAACCATTTCCATTTCGAAGCCGCCAGCGTCACCGGGCCGGGAAACCGCGCAAGCAATTCGGAAACGCGATCCATAGGGGGCTCGCCAGAATTCACGCGCACATCGCCAATCCGGATCATCGCACAAAATCGGCAAGCAGGTGGCAAACGGCAAATTACCACCGCGCCGAAGCGGTGTGAACAGGCTGCGGGGCATGGCAACAGCAGGCGAGTCAGCGCGAAAATTTCTTGTACTTGATCCGGTGCGGAATCGTTGAGTCCACGCCCAGCCGCCGCATCTTGTCGGCTTCGTAATCCTGGAAGTTGCCCTCGAACCATTCGACGTGGCTGTCGCTCTCGAAGGCAAGGATGTGCGTCGCGATGCGGTCGAGGAACCAGCGGTCATGGCTGATGATGACGGCGCAACCCGCGAAGTCTTCGAGCGCTTCTTCCAGCGCTCGTAAGGTGTCGACGTCGAGGTCGTTGGTCGGCTCATCGAGCAGGAGCAGGTTGGCGCCGGATTTGAGCATCTTGGCGAGATGCACGCGATTGCGCTCGCCGCCGGAGAGCGCGCCGACCTTCTTCTGCTGGTCGGCGCCCTTGAAGTTGAACGCCGAGCAATAGGCGCGGCTGTTCATCTCGCGCTTGCCGAGCAGGATGATGTCCTGGCTGTTGGAAATCTCTTCCCAGACGTTCTTCTTGCCGTCGAGCGAGTCGCGCGACTGGTCGACATAGCCGAGGTGCACCGACTCGCCGACCTTGATGGTGCCTTTGTCCGGCTTTTCCTGGCCGGTGATCATGCGGAACAGCGTCGTCTTGCCGGCGCCGTTGGGGCCGATGACGCCGACGATGCCGCCCGGCGGCAGCTTGAAGGTGAGGTCGTCGATCAGCAGGTTGTCGCCAAATCCTTTCCGGAGATCGGTGAAGTCGACGACGTTCTGCCCCAGCCGCTCGGCGACCGGAATGACGATCTGCGCGGTCTGCGTCTGCTTGTCATTGGCCTTCTTGAGCAAATCCTCGTAGCGCTCATAGCGGGCCTTGGATTTTGCCTGCCGTGCGCGCGGCGACGAGGCGATCCATTCCGATTCGCGCGCCAGTGTGCGCTGGTGGGCGGCTTCCTCGCGGCCTTCCTGCTCGAGCCGCTTTTGCTTCTGGCCGAGCCAGGCGGTGTAGTTGCCCTCGTAGGGGATGCCGCGGCCGCGATCGAGCTCGAGAATCCAGCCGGTGACGTTGTCGAGGAAGTAGCGGTCGTGGGTGACGATGAGGATGGCGCCCGGATAATTGCGCAGATGGCCTTCGAGCCAGTTGACCGACTCGGCGTCGAGATGGTTGGTCGGCTCGTCGAGCAGCAGGAGTTCCGGCGCCTCCAGCAGCAGCCGGCACAGCGCCACCCGGCGGCGCTCGCCGCCGGAAAGCTTCTCCACCTCGGCATCGTCGGGCGGGCAGCGCAGCGCATCCATCGCCTGGTCGACCTTGGAATCGAGATCCCACAGTCCCTTGGACTCGATCTCGTCCTGCAGCTTCGTCATCTCGTCCGCGGTCTCGTCGGAATAGTTGGTCGCGATCTCGTTGTAGCGGTCGAGGATCGCCTTCTGCGGGGCAACGCCTTCCATCACGTTCTCGCGCACGGTTTTGCCGGCATCGAGCCGTCGGCTCCTGTTCCAGGTAGCCGACACGGGCGCCTTCGGCGACCCAGCCCTCGCCGGTAAATTCCTTGTCGATGCCGGCCATGATGCGCAGCAGTGTCGACTTGCCGGAGCCGTTGACGCCGAGCACGCCGATCTTGGCGTCCGGATAGAACGACAGGTTGACGTTCTCCAGAACCTTGCGGTTGGGAGGGAAGCTCTTGGTCAGGCCCTGCATGTGATAGATGAATTGACGGGCCATTGGCGCCCTGCCCTTTTTGGTTGGCGCCGGTCGTCATGCGCGGGCGCTGGTGTGGGGAGTCCGCGCTGATGTAGCGAGCGACGGCGCCAAGGGCAAGGCGCCGTCAGCCGTGCTTCGCCGTCAGGGGCAGACGATCCGCGGCGCCTGGCCCTGAATATCGAGGGTTTGGCACTTCTGGCCGCCCGACGTGATCGGAGATTGGCTGATCGCGTTGTTGGCGCGCGTGCCGCGCTGCTGGCCACCCTCCGGCGCGAAGGGCGCTCCGCCGCCGCCGCCACCGCCCGCCTGCGAGCCGCCGGATCGTGATGGTCGCATGGCCTTGGCACGTGGCGGTGGCGAATCGTCGTCGTGAGAGCTTGGCCGCGGCCGCGACGCCTGCTTGGGCGGCGGAGGCTGTGACGGCTCTGCCGGCTTGGCCGGCATCGCGACGCAGGTGTCACCCTGGGCCTGCATGCCGGAACCGCACACCAGCGGACAGACGCGCCCGTCATGACTGTGGACGGAGGCAATCGAATCCTGCGACGGGGCGGACAGGTTGGTCTTGGCGTAGCGATTGAACAGCCGCAGCGCCGATTTCGAGGCCGAATCCCAATCGCCGCTCATCTTCAATTCCGTGCCGCCGCAGCCGACGCGGATCAGTTCGCTCTGGAGATTCTTGGCGATGTCGGTGGGAGACGGCCCAGCAGGCACGGGCGCCGTCGGTGGCG
Organism: uncultured Alphaproteobacteria bacterium; assembly: GCA_963730645.1. Taxonomy (GTDB): domain Bacteria; phylum Pseudomonadota; class Alphaproteobacteria; order Rhizobiales; family Xanthobacteraceae; genus BOG-931. Next base: position 103,818 of record CAVSSN010000009.1, read on the forward strand.
ACAACGCCGCGACCACCGGCGCGGGCGGCGTCACCGTGGCGACAGGTTTCGCCGGCGCGGCTGGCGGCGCTGCGCACAGACGCTGCTCCGACAGCTTGGCGAGATCGGCGAACGTGCCGTTGGGAAAGCGGCTCAGATACGATTGAATGGATCCGCAATCGTTGGCGGCGATGGCCGACTGGAAAAACGCGACTTCGACCGACTTGTCGCTCCCGGCGGTCGGCGGTGGCGCGGGCGCCGCGATATCGGCCTTGGCGAAGAAGAACGTCCGCGCCATGTCGCTGACCGCCTGCGGCCGCTGCGAATTCTGCGTTGCGTCGCGCACCTCGCCCGCCACTTCCTTGAGCATGACCGAGACTTCGGTATTCGGGTCGGCGATGTGCTTGAGCAGCGCCGTCGTGAACGGGCTGTTGCGTCCGGCGCCGTCGGAGGCGGTCTGGCCGGGGGCCGCCGAGAACGCGACCAGCGTGTCGCGATTGTTGGGCGTGATCTTGGCGAGACCCGATCCAACGGCGAGGGAACGGCTTCCCGCCGCGCTGCGCCGCAGATTTTCGGCGAGCGGATTGTTGCGGCAGGCGTCGAGGAAAACGATGTTGGTCGCCGATCGCGCTTCCATCATCCGCACGATGCCGTCGACTTCGATGGCCTCCGCGGAGACGAGGAACTCGCTTTCGAGCTTGGCGCCGGTGGAAACCAGATAATTGTGCTCGTTCACCTGCACGCCATGACCGGCGTAGAAGAACAATCCGACATCCGCGCCATCAAGCACGCGTCCGAACTCCTCGACCTTTTGGGCAAAATCTCTCTGATCGAGGTCGAGACCGAGCATCACCTGGAAGCCGAGTTGCTTCAGCTTCGCGGCAACATCCTGGGCATCGTTGTCTGGATTTCGCAACGCCACGGTATTGACGTAGTGCGAATTGCCGACGACGAGCGCGACGCGGCGCTCGGCAAAGGCCTGGGTGGAAGCCATCGCCGCCACCAGCAGACCGAATATGAGTGTGAGATGGTATCGCATGGAGCCTCCGCCAAACCCCTGCCGACGAACCGCATTATACGCCGACCGCACCGCGGCGATATCAAGAAGACGCGAGGTAACCGGGACAAACCAGCGCGGGGGTAACACCCGGCCGGTTCCACCATTGCGGTAAAACATTAGAAAGTCTGACGACAAACAAAGTTCATTCAATCGCGCATTTGTAACGCATTTTAACGATCGCGGGCCGACCATTGCTCCCGAACTCTGCCGCCTCAGGTCACGGCCGCGTCACGTCGCAACCTGGGGGCAGGCAGGATCGATGGCTCGAACGAGCCGACGGGAGCACGTCATGAACCAGCCTCGGATGGCCCCAAATTTAGCCGCAGCAGGCCGCGAGCTTTGGCAGATTTTGCACGATATCTGCGATCCCTACCGGCCGGAACTTCACTACATGCGCGGGCCCGGCCCGAAATGGCACGCCGCACACGCGCCGGTTGTTATGCCGGCCACGGGCCAGCTTTCCGGGACAGCCGAAGTCGGGGCGTGAACGGCTCAGCCGTTATTTCTTGTAGTCCTTCGCCATCTTGGTGACGGCGGCCTGGTCGAACTTGTTGATGTCGTCGATCAGGTCGTTGGTGACGAGGTCGTTGGCGTCGATTTTTTCCTTCAGCACCTTGTTCGTCACCAGGAAGTCGACATAGGCGTTGTAGTTCGCAACGGAATTCTCGCCCCACTTGGTCACGCCGCCGGCGGACGGCGGCCAGTTTTTCGCGCGCGCCTCCAGCGTCTTGACGTCGTCCTTGAGCGCCGCCGCCTCATCCTTGCCGGTCGCCTTGGTCTGCGGGAACACCTCCCACAGGATGCGCACCGCAGCTTCCGGGTTTGCGATCGCGAACACCGTGCCTTTGGCGTAGCCCTGCGCCAGAGCGACCGACTCGGCGCGCTTGTTCGCCAGCGTCTCCTCGAGCGCGATGAACCCGTTGGCCGGGTAATGCGCAATGGCGCCGGTGTCGAGCAGGCGTACTTTGACGCCGGCATTCTCGGTGAGCGCATATTGAGTGTCGAACTGCGACAGCGCATCGACCTGATGCGAACGCAGCAGCGCCGCCGTCTGCGCAGCTTCACCCGCAACCACGATGGAGATGTCGCGGTCGGGGTCCATGCCGTTCATGGCGGCGAGCGCTCGCGCGATGATGACGCCGGCCGACGCCATCGAGATCACGCCGATGCGTTTACCCTTGAGGTCGGCGAACGACTTGACCGGGCTGTCCTCCGGCACGGCGATGCCGTAGATGTTGCCCTGATAGGCGGTATAGAAATTCTTCGCCTTGACGCCCTGCGGGCGGATGATCGCCAGCGGCTCGATCGATGGCAGCGAATACTGCACGTCGCGGGTCGCGACGGTCTTGACGCAGTCGGTCGAGCCCGGCAACGGCACCAGTTCGACCTTGATGCCGGCCTGAGCGAACCAGCCCATCTTGGTCGCGATCGCAAACGGCGAGGCCGCCGACGACACCGTGCGTGCGCACCAGCCGATGCGGATATTGGTTTGTGCGCTCGCCGCGCCGGCCGACATGACGGCGGCAGCCACCAGCAGTGCGACGGTAAATGTCCGCTTCATGATACGCCTCCCTTTTTGGTCGTCGATCGAGCGATATCGAGCTTCTGCGACGGGTCCCAGAACAGCACGCGGCGGCGCGCCTCGGACACGATGCTGTTGAGGATGAGGCCGAGCATCGACAGGATGATCAGCACCGAGAACTGGCCGGCGACGTCCATGGTGAAATTCATGCTCTGCATCAGCATGCCGAGTCCCGCTTGCGCGCCGACGAATTCGGCGACGATGGCGCCGATGAGCGAGAAGATCATCGCAATTTCCAGCCCGGCGAAGATATAGGGCATGGCGTTCGGCAGTTGCAGCATCCAGAAGATCTGCAGGCGCGTGGCGTCGAGCGAGCGCATCAGGTTGATGCGATCCTCCTCGGCCGAGCGCAGCCCGACGATGGTGTTGACCATGAGCGGGAAGAACGCGACCAGCGCCGCGCTCACGACCTTCGACGTCAGTCCGAGCCCGAACCAGATGATGATCAGCGGCGCCAGCGCCACCTTCGGCATCGACTGGAACATGACGATGAACGGGTAGAGGAAATATTCCACCCGGCGGCTGATCGCGACCGCGATGCCCAGCATGAACGCGAGCGTCGTGCCGAGCGCAAAGCCGAGGAATGTCTCGGTCAGCGTGATCCAGAGATGATCGACATAGAGCATCGAGGTCGTGCCGCGATAGAGCGCCATGAACACGCTCGTCGGCGCCGGCAGGATGAAGGCCGGGATGGCGAACAGCCGCACGATCCCTTCCCAGACGACGAGGGACGCCAGGATCAGCAAGAGGCGCAGTATGAAATTCTTCGGGCCCGCGATCATTCGATGCCTCCGCCGGCATTGAGCGCGCCGCGGATGCGGCGGACGTAGGCGCCGAACGCTTCCGTGGTCATGACATCGAGCGTGCGCGGCCGCGGCAGATCGATTTCGAGCAGGTCGGCGATGCGGCCGGGCCGCGCCGACATCACCAGCACGCGATCGGCGAGGAACACCGCCTCGGAGGTCGAATGGGTGACAAACAGTACGGTCTTGCGTCGCTCCAGCCAGATGCGCTGCAGCTCGGCGTTCATCGACTCGCGGGTGAGTGCATCGAGCGCGCCGAACGGCTCGTCCATCAGCAGCAGCGCCGGATCGTGGATCAGCGCGCGCACCAGCGCGACACGCTGCTGCATGCCACCCGAGAGCTCCCACGGGTAGCGCTTCTCGAACCCGTTGAGACCGACCAGCGAAATAAGGTCGAGCGCGCGCTGCGTCATGCGCTCACGGCCGAGGCGCTGCACGTCGACCGGCAGCAGCACGTTGCCGAGCACGCTGCGCCATGGAAACAGCACCGGCGACTGGAACACCATGCCGATGTCCTGGCGCGGGCCGTCGATCGGCGTGCCGTTGAGCAGCGCCTCCCCGTCCGACGGGATGAGGCCGGCGAGAATTTTCAGCAAGGTCGACTTGCCGCAGCCGGACGGACCGACGATCGACATGAACTCGCCGTCGGCGACCGCGAAGTCGATGTCGGTCAGCGCCACGATGGCGCCGGGCCCGCTGCCATAGGATTTCGACAGGCGGCGCACGGCGATCACGTCGCGTGCGACCTCGCGCGCCGGGGCGACCGGACTCAATCGACTGCTCAAGACGCCCTCCCCGGCGCTCGGCACGCGCGTTTCGCGCATCCCACCCCCTCGAATGGCATGCGCTTGTTTTCGACAGGCTATTGTGAGACGCCTTAGGCGGTCAACAAAGGAACGTCCGGCGTCGCTGCGCCGGATGAACGCACGGGTGGGACATGGCGATTCGCTGCGCAATTCTCGACGATTACCAGAACGTGGTGCTCAAGCTCGCCGACTGGTCGAAGGTGAAGAACGACCTTGAGATCAAGGTATTCAACGAGCATCTCGGCGGGCCCGACAAGGTCATCGCCGCGCTCAAGGGCTTCGCCGTCGTCGTCGCCATGCGCGAGCGCACCGGCTTTCCCAAGCAGGTGATCGACGCCCTGCCCGATCTGAAGCTCCTGATCACCACCGGCATGCGCAACGCCTCGATCGACACCGATGCGGCGAAGGCGCGCGGCGTGACGGTGTGCGGCACGCCGTCGTTCGGCAGCCCGACCTCCGGCATCGCCATCGGCCTGATGCTCGAATTGACCCGGCACATCGGCTACGAGAACGCGCGGCTGCATGCCGGCGCGGCCTGGCAGTCGACCATCGGGCCGGAGCTCGAAGGCATGACGCTCGGCGTCCTCGGCCTCGGCAAGCTCGGCACCCGCACAGCCAACGTCGCCAAGGCGTTCGGCATGAAGGTCATCGCCTGGAGCCAGAACCTGACGGCGGAGAAATGCCAGGAAGCCGGCGTCGGCCACGTCAGCAAGGAAGAGCTGTTCAAGCAATCCGACTTCATCACCATCCACACCATCCTGTCGGATCGCACGCGCGGCGTCGTCGGCGCCAAGGAACTGGCGGCGATGAAGCCCACCGCCTTCCTGATCAACACCTCGCGCGGCCCGATCGTGGACGAGGCCTCGCTGCTCGCGGCGCTGCGCGAAAAGCGCATCGCCGGCGCCGGCCTCGACGTGTTCGACGTCGAGCCGCTGCCGCTCGACCATCCGCTGCGCAAGATGGACAACGTCGTGCTCACGCCGCATCTCGGCTACGTCGCCGAGCAGAACTACCGGCACTATCTCGCCGGCGTGGTCGACGACATCCGCGGCTTTTTGGACGGCAAGCCGGTGCGGGTGATGACTTAAGCCCTCACTCGATCACCTCATCGGCGGCGGCGAGCAGCGGCAGCGGCACCTTGAGGCCGAGCGTCCGCGCCGTCTTCAGGTTGACGACGAATTCGAACTTCGTCGGCTCCTGCACCGGCAGGTCGCCGGGCCTTTCGCCGCGCAGGATGCGGTCGACATACGCGGCAGCGCCGCGGTACGCGTCCATGGGGTCGCTGCCATAGGACATCAGCCCGCCCGCGTCGACGTAGACGCGGTGGGCATAGATTGCGGGCAGCCGGTGTTTTGCCGGCGAGCGCGACAAATGAAGCCGTGGAGCTGCTCGGAGAGCAGGTCGCGTGGGACAAACAATCCACCGTCCGGTTCGCGGGCGAATTGCTCGACTTTGCGCACAAGATCGTCAGGATTATCGAACGGCGATTTCACCAACGCGATGCCGACCCGACCGGCGATCTCATCGACGGTGCGGAAATAGCTGGGAGTCGCTCCGTTGCCCGTGGTGACCAGCACCGCGATGCGTTTCATCTCCGGAGCCACTTCCCTGAGCATCTGGATTGATTTGCCGAGCAGCGAGAATGGCGGGTTTGAAAATCCCGTGGTATTGCCGCCGGGACGAGCGAGACTGGTGACAATACCCTGCACGATCGGATCGGACGCGCCGGTGAATACGATCGGAATGCTGCCGGTCTGCCGTTGCAACGGTCTCACCACCCGGGTCGTGCCGGCGAGAATGACATCGGGTGCGAGACCGACCATCTCTTTCGCGGCGGCGTCGATCGCGTTGTCCTCGCTGCGCCATCGCACCAGGAACAGAACGTTGCGTCCCTCGGTCCAGCCGGCGGCTTCAAGCGCCTTCTTGACGAACGCGACAGCGGCGATGCCCTCGGGATCGGTCTCGTTGTAGGAGGTCAGGATGCCAACGCGACGCACGCGATCGGTCTGCTGCGCCAGCGCCGGCATCGACCAAAGCATCGGCGACGTCATCAAGGCGCCGCCGAACAGTTCGACGAATGCGCGGCGCGATATCACTCGATCACCTCGTCGGTGCGCAGCAGGAAGGCCTCCGAAATCTTGAGCCCGAGCGCCTTGGCGGTCTTGAGGTTCACCACCAGCTCGAAGATGGTCGGCCCCTCCACCGGCAGGTCGCCGGGCCTGGTGCCGGTCAGGATTTTGTGCGCGTAGACGGCGGCGCGTCTGTAGAGGTCCGGCATGTTCGCGCCGTAGGAGAGCAGGCCGCCGGCGACGACGTTCTCGCGCATCTGGAACATGCCGGGCAGCTTGTTGTGGGCGAGGAATTCGAGGATGCGGCTCGATGAAAAGCTGATGCAGCGGATCGTTGGTCATCAGGAACGCGCCGGCACGCTCGCGCAGGATCGTAGCGAACGCCGCATCGAAATCGCCGCCGCTGCGCGCCTCGACCGGGATCAGGCTGATGCCCACGCCCGGCGCCGCGGCGTTGAGTTCCTCCAGCGTGACCGCATGCGAGGCGTTGTCCGGATTCCACAGGAAGGCGACGCGGGAGATCGAAGGCAGCACCTCCTTGAGGAGTTGCAGCCGCTTGGGGCTGATGTCGAAGGTCGAGGATGGTGTTGCCGGTGACGTTGCCGCCGGGCCTGGCAAGGTTCGGGACCAGCCCGGCCCGCACCGGATCGCCGATGCCGATGACCACGATAGGAATGGTCGTGGTGGCCTGCTGCGCCGCGCGCGACGGCGGCGTGCCGAATGTCGCGATCAGGTCGACCGGCACGCCCACCAGTTCCGCCGCCGCCTGAGCGAGCGCCTCGGGCGTGCCGTCCGTGGCGCGATATTCGTAGGCGAAATTCTGGCCCTCGATATAGCCGACGTCGCGCAGGCCTTTGCGGAAATTGTCCCAGATCGGCGCGTTGTCGATGATGCCGATGCGGATGATCTTGCCGCGCTGCGCCTGCGCCGGCAGCGGCCACGCCATCAGCGCACCGCCGAACAGCTCGATGAATTCGCGCCGACGCATGCGCTCGTCCCCTACGCCAGGGTCCGCCCCACAGTGCTGAAATGGTAGCACAGCGCCGAACCGGCGTGTGTGATCCGCCTCACATATTCCAACGCTTTTGCGACGGACTTCGCCGTCTTTTGCCGCGGTGCGAGGGGTCTTGCGCCGGGAGGCCCATTACCTTCAATTGTCGAGCCATTGCGGGCCGCAAACACGTCCGTTTCCCGAGCGACGACGCCAGGAGGACACCATGGGCGACTCAACGCTCATCGACTTTTATTGCCACATCTACCCGGAGCGATTCTTCGAGGAGATGAACAAGACGGCGCCGAAGCTCGGCAATATCGCGGCGCGGCTGCGCAGCGTGCGCAAGATCTACGATCTCGACGAGCGGTTTCGCGAGATGGACCAGTTCGGCGACTACAAGCAGGTGGTGTCGCTGCCGAATCCGCCGATCGAGGATTTTGCAACCGGCGGCCAGGGCCTGATGCTGGCGCGTGTCGCCAACGACGCCATGGCGGAACTTTGCCAGAAACATCCGGACCGCTTCGCCGGGTTCGTCGCGGCGCTTGTCGCTGACCGACGTCATGGGCTCGGTCGCGGAGGCCAAGCGCGCCATCAACGATCTCGGCGCCGCCGGCGTGCAGATTTTTTCGCCGCTTGCCGGACGGCCGCTCGACGAGCCCGCGTTCGAGCCGCTGTTCGCCGCGATGGCGCAGATGGATCGGCCGATCTGGCTGCATCCCGCGCGCACGGCTTCGATGCCGGATTTTGCCGCGGAGCAGAAATCGCGGTTTGAAATGTGGTGGTGCTTCGGCTGGCCCTACGACACCTCGGTCGCGATGGCGCGGCTGGTGTTCTCAGGGATTTTCGACCGCTATCCGAATTTGCACATCGTCACCCACCATCTCGGCGGCATGATTCCCTATTACGACGGCCGTGTCGGCCCCGGCCTGCAGGTGCTCGGCGCGCGCACCTCGGACGAGGACTATTCGCGCATCCTGCCCGGGCTCAAGCGGCCGCACATGGATTATTTCCACGACTTCTACGCCGACACCGCGATGTTCGGCGGCGGCATCGGCGCCATCAAATGCGGGCTCGATTTCTTCGGCGCCGACAAGGTCGTGTTCGCGACCGACACGCCGCTTGGCCCGATCAAGCCGGCGATCGACGTGCTCAGGCAACTCGAGATTTCCGACGCCGACAAGCGCAAGATTTTCACCGGCAATGCGGAGAAGTTGCTGAAGAAGAAATTCAGCTAGCCCGTCATTCCGGATCGCCGCGCAAGCGGACGAGTCCGGAATCCATATTCGCACGATCCGCGGACTATGGATTCCGGACTCGCCGCTGCGCGGCGCCCCGGAATGACGGACTGAATTAAACCGCAGCGCCTACCACCTGCGGCGGCACAAACGCGCGCACCGGCGGCAACTCGCCAACCCAGCGCTCGATCTCGACCATGTTGCTGCCGGGGCTTGGCCCCTGGCTCAGCTTCGACGTGCCGTTGTCGTGCGTGAGCATGTTGGCGTTGCCGTGAGCGCACAGCGCGCCGTCCTCGGTGCCGGCCGGATCGTACCAGGCGCCGCAGGGCAGCCTGGCGACGCCGGGCGAGATCGCGTCCGACAGCACCACGCCGGCGAGACACGCGCCGCGCGCATTGTAGATGCGCACGACATCGCCCGCGGCAATCCCGCGCCGCCTGGCGTCGTCGGGATGCATGGTGAGCGCCTCGCGCTCCGCGACCTTGCCGCGCGCGCTGACGGGCCCGGCATCCATCTGGCTGTGCAGGCGATAGCGCGGCTGGCTGGAGATGAGATGGATCGGATAGGTCTTCGCCGCCGCGCCGCCAAGCCATTCCGACGGCTCGATCCAGGTCGTGTGCGGCGGGCAATTGTCATAGCCGAAGCCCGCGATCTTCTCGGAATAAAGCTCGATGCGGCCCGACGGTGTGCCGAGCTTCTTCTGCTCCGGGTCGGCGCGGAAATCGGCGAACATCACGAACTCTTCCGCGCGCTGCGGGATTTCCAGATAACCGTCGGCCCAGAACTGGTCGAAGTCGGGGATCGACGCCTGGTTGGTGCGAATTTTTTCACGCCAGCCGTCGTAGATGTGGCGCAGCCAAGCCATCTCGTCGCGGCCCTGCGTGTATTCGGCCTCGCAGCCGAGCTGGCGCGCCAGTTCGCGAAAATCGAATAGTCGTTGCGCGCCTCGCCGACCGGCTCGATCGCCTGATGCATCGCCACGACGAAACGGTCGCGCGGCGCGCCGCCGAAATCGTTGCGCTCGAGCGAAGTCGTCGCCGGCAGCACGATGTCGGCATGGCGCGCGGTCGCGGTCCACCACGGCTCGTGCACGATGACAGTTTCCGGCCGCCGGAAACCGGCGCGCAGCTTGTTGGTGTCCTGATGATGGTGGAACGGATTGCCGCCCGCCCAGTACACCAGCCTGATGTCCGGATAGGTGCTGTTGCGGCCGTTGAAGGTGTAGGCCTTGCCCGGATGCAGCAGGCATTCGGAGATGCGCGCCGCCGGAATGGCGCGGGCGAGCGGATTGGCGAGCGCCTCCATCGTCGGCGAATAGAACGCGAGCGGCGGCTCGGCGATGCCGGTCGCGGAGCCGTAGCCGAATCCGCAACCGCCGCCCGGAAGCCCGATCTGGCCAAGGCATGACGCCAACAGGACGACGCCCCACAACGGCTGCTCGCCGTGATCGGCGCGTTGCAGCGACCATGACGCTGTGACCATGGTGCGAGTGGCCGCCATGCGATGAACAAGAGATCGGATCGTTTCGGCCGGGACGCTTGTGATCGCTGCCGCCCATTCGGCATCCTTCGGCTGACCGTCGGTTTCGCCCATGATGTAGGGCAGCACGCGCTCAAACCCGACGCAGTAGCGCGCGAGGAATTCCTTGTCGTGCAGCCCGCTCGTCACCAGGGTATGGACCATCGCCAGCAGCATCGCGGTATCGCTGCCCGGGCGAATCGAAATCCATTCCGCGTCGACTCCGGCAGGGCCGTCTTCCCGGTTTGGACTTATGGTGACGACCTTGACGCCGTGGCGCGCCAAGTCGGCGAGATGATCCTCATTATAATGGCCGGCGCAGCCACCTCTGGTCACCTGCATGTTCTTGGGATTGCAGCCGCCGAACAGCACCATCATTTTGGCGTGGCGCGCGATCGACGACCATGACGTCAGCGGCCCGGTGACCGGCTGCGCGCTGCCGAGAATGTGCGGAAGAAACGTCAGCGCGGTGCCGAAGCTGTAATTGGACGCCTGATCGACGAAGCCGCCGAAGGTCGACATGAAGCGGCGCAATTGGGCGCGGGCTTCGTGGAAAATTCCGGCCGAGCTCCAGCCCTGCGAGCCGGCCATGATGGCCTCGTGGCCGTGGTCGCGCTTCACCCGCGCAAGCTCGCCGGCGACGAGATCGAGCGCGCGCTCCCATGACACCGGCACGAACGGCTCGCGGCCGCGGCCTTCACCGTGCCCGCCGCCGTGCTTGAGCCAGCCTTCGCGCACCATCGGACTCGGAATGCGCGTGCGCGAATGCACCGTTTCGGGCACGCCCTCGATGATGGGCGAAGGATTAGGATCGTGTTCGAACGGCCGCACGCCGACGACGCGGCCGTCCTCCACCTCGGCGATATAGGCGCCATAGTGGGAATGATTGCGAACGAGCTTGGTCATTGGTTCCATTTCCAGTTTGGCCGGACATTATCACAGTGCATATCAAATCCGCAGGGGCGCTTCGTATCGTGGCATCCGTAGGGGCGGCCCTCGTGGCCGCCCCATGCGTCGCGATTCGGGCACCCACAAGGGGTGCCCCTACGGACGGTGGAGCGGCAAAGCCGCCTGCGCGGTCGCGACGAATGATGTAGAATGATCGCCGAACACAAACGTAAGAGCAGCCCATGACGACGCGCGAGCAGAATGATCTCTTCACCCTGACCGGCCCCGGAACCCCGATGGGCGACCTGTTCCGGCGCTACTGGATTCCGGCGTTGCTGTCGTCGGAAATCCCGGAGCCGGAATGCCCGCCGGTGCGCGTAAAGCTCCTTTCGGAGCGCCTGCTCGCGTTTCGCGACACGCAAGGGCGCATCGCGCTGATGGATGAATTCTGCGCACACCGCGGCGTCTCGCTGTGGTTCGGCCGCAACGAGGAGAACGGGCTGCGCTGCCCCTATCATGGCTGGAAATATGACGTCACCGGGCAGTGCATCGAGGTGCCCTCTGAGCCGGCCGAGTCGGGCTTCTGCAAGAAGATCAAGCTGACGTCGTATCCCTGTGTCGAACTCGGCGACGTGATCTGGACCTATATGGGGCCGTCCGGAATTAAAGCCGCCGCTGCCAGGCTTCGAGTGGACGCAGGTGCCGCAGGCGCACCGCTTCATCTCCAAGCGCACGCAGGAGTGCAACTGGATGCAGGCGATGGAGGGCGGCATCGATTCGGTGCACGTGTCGTTCCTGCACCGCCACGATCTGCGCAGCGATCCGCTGCACGGCGGCCAGGGCGCCGAGTTCACGCGCGAGACCGATGCACGCTTCGAGGTGATCGAGACCAAGGGCGGCATGACGATCGGCGTGCGCCGGCCGGCGACGCCCGGCAATCTGTACTGGCGCGTGACGCAATGGATCATGCCGTTCCACACCATGATCCCGCCTTACGGCGACAACGCGCTCAACGGCCACGCCTGGGTGCCGACCGACGACGAGAACTGCATGTCGTGGTGCTTCACGCACCACCCGGCGCGGCCGCTCTCCGAGCATGAGCTCACCACCATGCGCAACGGCGGCGGCATCCACGTCAAGCTGATCCCGGGAAGCTTCCGGCCGGTGGTGAACAAAGACAACGACTACATGATCGACCGCATGGCGCAGAAGCATCACAAGTCGTATTGCGGCGTCGCCGGCATCGCCATGCAGGATTCCGCCATCCAGGAAAGCATGGGGCCGATCCAGGACCGCTCGACAGAGAACCTCGTCTCCACCGACAACGGCGTCATCATGGCGCGGCAGCGCCTGCGCAAGGCAGTGCTCGCGGCGCAGCAGGGCAAGGAGCCCGACGGTCTCGATCCGGCGACCCACATGGTGCGCTCGGCATCGATCCTGCTGCCGGAGAATGCGAACTTTGCCGAAGCCGCCGGCGATGCGCTCAAGGCCAAGGCAGGCGTCGCGCACGCTTCGGTGTGAGCCGGTCATATACAAGCTTGTCATGCCCGCGAAGGCGGGCATCCAGTAATCGCAAACGTTCAGCGATCGACGCAACTGCGGTGATTACTGGATCATCCGCTTTCGCGAATGATGCACAGTGAGTGTGGGTTGCGCGTGGCTCGTTACGTCCCGCCCAAAATCTCGCCGATCTTGGTGACGACGGCCGGAGACAATGCGAACGTCTCCTGGACGATCGCATCCATCTCCTCGCCAGTGCCGGGATCGACCATGAAGTGGCGCTGCTCGCAGGCCGCGAGGAAGGCCGGATCCTTGAGCATCGCCTGAAACGCAGCGCGCAATGCGGCGAGGCGCTCCGGCGGCACGTCGGGGCCGGTGATGATCGAGCGGCCGATCTCGGCTGTGCTGGCAATGGCGCGCAGGATCACCTTGCCGTCGTCGCTGACCGCAAGCTCGGGCAGCGTCGGCACATTGGCCAGAAGGCGGTGCCGCTTGAGCGCGGCCTGATAGATGATCGACGCATCGCCCTTGTCGACCCAGCCCGGGTGGCTGACAAGAATGCCGGGCAGGCCATAAGCGCCGACGATGTCGACTTCGCCGCGCTCCATCGCCAGCAGGATGTCGGCGGTGCCCTTGTAGCCGCGCACGATCTTGAATTTGGCGCCGCCATAGGCGTTGAGCGCCGCCGGATAAAGCACCGTGGTCGAGCCGCCACCGGATGCGCCGACGGTGTATTGCTTCGCGCGAACATCCTCGAACGATTTGATGCCGACAGACGGCAGCGCCGCGCCGACATCGATGTTTGTCGTGACGCGGCCGATGTAGTGGAATTTTGCCGCGCTCACCTTGCCTGAGCCGCCCACCGCACTGTCGAGCGCCAGCGTCTGCGCGAGACTTCCGAGCACGGTGCCGTCCTTCGGCGCGACCTCGGCCATGTACTTCGCGGCGACGAAGCTGCCGCCGCCCGGCATGTTCTGCGGCAGGATCGTCGGATTGCCCGGCAGATGCTTGGGCAGGAACTCGGCGACAAGGCGCGCATAGAGATCGTAGCCGCCGCCGGGGCCATAGCCGATCAGCATGCGCAGCGTCTTGCCGTGATAGAAATCGGAGATCGGATTGGGTTTGGGCCGTTTGGGCCTGGGCGACAGGAGCAAGACACAGGGTCGCGATCGCGACTAGGCATGCAACGCCGAGCATTCTTGTGATCTGCACCATGCTTCCAGTCGCATCTTGTTGAGCACGCCACGGGGCCTCGTGACGTGACGTCGGGCAATCGGCCCCGCTGCGAAAGGGATGACCGGCGAATTGCCGCGCCGGTCATTCTATCACGAATTAATAGCGCGTCTGCGCGAGCGACGCCTGGCGCTACCCCGCGGCGGCGCGCAGTTTTGTACACTCGGCCTGGAACACGTTGTCGAGGCACCACTCGGCCAGTTCGACACCGGTTGGAAACCAGACGCTTCCGGTTTTTTTCATGTGCTGGATGATGCCGCGCAACGCCAAGGTGCGCCCCGGACGCCCGATGATGTACGGGTGCATCGTGAACGGAATGTATTTTGGCTGCTCGACGCTGCTCTCCGAATAAAGCTCGTCGAAATAGGCCTTCCAGCTTTCGAGCCCATGATACGGGTTGCCATATTCACCATGGCGGTGGCCGAACAACGTTCCGTCGCCAAACGGCTGCCTGGGCAACTCGACCAGCAGCTTGCCGTCCTTCTCCCAGAGGAACGGCAGCTCCTCGTGAAAACAGTTGGTGTTGAAGACGAAGCCGTTATCGATCAGGAGCTCGATGCTATTGGTGCTTTGCGTGCACGAGCGCCAGCCGTAGCAGCGCCGCCCGGTACGGTTCTGGATCATGGCGATGGTCTTCTTCATCACCTGATCTTCTTTGTCGCGCGGCAAATAGCGGGCGATTTCGTGATTGTAGCCGTGGCCTTCGACGACATGTCCGTGATCGAGGATCGCTTGCACCGCCTTCGGAAAACGCTCCGCGATGGCGCCGCAGGTCAGGAAGGTCGCCTTGATGTTCTCTTCCTTCAAAATCCGTAACAGGCGATAGATCGCGTGGTGTGGACCGTATTCACCCTGGCTCCAATTTTCGTAATTCAGGATACCGTCCTTGTCCGGCTTCACATCCTCGCCGCCCTGGAAATCGAAAGTGAGCAATACAGCGGCCCGCTCGCCCTTCGGCCAGCGAACCAGATGATCGTAATGATATTCCTTGAGCATGGTGCGTCCTCTGCATGGCGGAAACGGATGGCACGGCCGTTTCCACGCCTGATTGACTCATCTTACAGCCGGGCGACCTATTTCGGTAGCTCACATTTCGGCACAACAGTTGTTCCCGAAACGGCCCTGACGTACCTCGCTTGGCGACGAGAGGCCATTTAAACTCAACCCCAGCACTTCCGATAAGGCCAACCTGCGATGCCGCTGACAGCAGCGCTCAGAGACTTGAACAAGCTCAATACGTTCGTCCGCGTGGCACAGTGCCGAAGCTTCACCAGGGCAGCGACCGAATTACGGACCACGCCCTCGGTCGTCAGCAAACGCATGAAGGAGCTGGAGGAGGCGCTGGGCTTTGGCCTCATCAGCCGCTCAACGCATGGCCTCGTCTTGACGGAAGCAGGCGAGGGATTGCTTCGACAATGTACCGGGATGCTTGCCGATCTCGACGATTACATCACGGAGCGCAGGAATATCGAAATCGGGCCATTCGGCACATTGCGCGTTCAAGCCACGGGCGATTTCGCCCGGTTTGTACTGGCACCTCTCACAATCAAGTTTGCCCATCGCCGGCCCGGCGTCCGTGTTCACCTCTCCGTCGCGCCGGAGAGCGCCATTTTGTCCGATGATGCGCATGATATCATCGTGAGCAGCCAGAAACCGTCTTTGCCCGGCGTGGTCGGTCACGATCTCGGCGCAGTTCGACACGTGATCTGCGCGTCGCCTGCATACTTTCGCGAGTTCGGCAGACCGAAAATCCCGCAGGACCTTCGCGAGCACAATTGCCTCGTCAATCTTTATTCCGGAAGAATGCATTGGCCGTTCAAGAATTCGCCTCGTCCCCTGCTTGTCGAGGTGAAGGGGTCGCTGTCGTCCAACAGCAATGCTGTGCTCATTGAAATGGCTCTGCATGGCTGCGGTATTATCAGAGCGCCGTTACATGCCGTGGAGGCGGAGATAACCGACGGCAAGCTCGAAGCGATATTCAAAAACACCTCGCTATCGCCCGAACGGATGTGCGCGTACCACGTCAAAGCCAAGCGCCTGCCCGCCAAGACAACCGAGTTTCTCAAATTCCTGAAAGCCTCGCTCAAGTCTTCGTCGACTCAACCCATGCGCAATGATGAACTGTCATGAACAACGCCGATCTCATCGTCGCCACGCTCAAAGCCGCCGGCATCGCCCGCGGCTTCGGCATTCCGAGCGGCAACGTGCTCCCGCTGATGGAGGCGATGCGCAAGGGCGGCGTCGATTTCGTGCTGACGGCGCATGAAGGCTCGGCGGGCTTTGCCGCCGATGTCACCGGCCGCATGACGGGCGCGCCGGGGCTTTGCATCGCGACGCTCGGCCCGGGCGCGACCAACCTCGCGACCGGCGTCGGCAACGCCTGGCTCGATCGCTCGCCGATGATCGCGATCACCTGCAACCTCAACACCGATCAGCTCGGCCGCCGCATCCAGATGTGGATCGACCACCACGCGCTGTTCAAGCCGATCACCAAGGCGACGCTGCAATTGCAGAAGGGCCGCATCGGCGAGACGCTGGTCGAGGCGATCCGCCTCGCGCTCTCCGAGCCGATGGGGCCGGTGCATCTCGACCTGCCGGAAGATGTGGCGGTCGCGCCGACCAACGAGCCGGTGCCGGCGCTGGCGACGCCCGCAAAAATCGCTCCGGCGTCCGATGCCGCGATCGCGCGCGCAGGCGAACTGATCGCCGCCGCGCGGCGGCCGATCGCGGTGCTCGGCTCGTCGGCGATGCGCATCGCCGACCCGGCGCTGCTGCGCAACGTCATCGAGCGCCACAATCTGCCGTTCGCCACCACGACCATGGCCAAGGGCATGATCGACGAGGATCATCCCCTGTCGCTCGGCTGCATCGAGCGCGCCTGCCGGCAGGTGCAGCGCAAGGTGCTGCAGCTCCTCCGACCTCATCGTCGGCCTCGGCTACGACACCATCGAGGTCGAGTACGAGGCCTGGATCGGCGATGTGCCGCTGCTGCAGATCGATATCGAGCCGGTCGACATCGCGCCGTCGGTCAAGCTCGCGCATCAGGCGACCGGCGATCTCGACGCCTCGCTCCGGCGTCTCGCGGCGCTCCCTGCCTCGACCCATGGCGTGGACACCGGAAAAAATCGCCGAGCATCGCCGCGCATTCCAGGCGGCGCTGCGGCCGGCGAGCGCATCATTCACCGCGCATGCCGCGATCGACGCGGTGCGCCGCGCGCTGCCGCGCGAGGGCGTGCTGTCGTTCGATGTCGGCGCGCACACCCACCAGATCGCGAGCCAATGGCCCGCGCACGCGCCGAAGAGCTTCCTCATCACCAACGGCTGGTCGTCGATGGGTTTTGGACTCCCCGGCGCGATCGCCGCAAAGCTGGCGCGGCCCGATCTGCCGGTGGTCTGCCTCATCGGCGACGGCTGCTTCCAGATGACCTGCGGCGAGGTCGCGACCGCGAAACGCCTCGGCATCACGCTGCCCATCGTCGTGCTCGACGACAAATGGCTCGCGCTCATCAAGGTGAAGCAGATCCGCCGCCAGTTTCCGCTCTATGGCACCGAGTTGCAGGAGGAGGACTATCGCGAGCCGCCGGCACATTACTTCGGCGTCCCGGCCGTCGGCGTGCGCAGTCCCGATGCGCTCGAAGCGGCCGTGAACGACGGCGCTCGCCGCCAGGGGACCGACCGTGATCGAAGCCGTGGTCGATTCCGACCATTACGTTGACACGGTCTACGATTGAGCGCGTGGAATTTCGTCCAGTGCTATCCATATATAATGCAATGACGGGCCAGGAAATCGGTGAGCACCATGATCAAGGACATTGTCGTCAATCTTCCAGTCGAAAGCACCAACGCCGCGGGCGAATATGCCGTGTCTGTCGCCAGCGCCTTTGGCGCGCATCTCACCGGCATTTCCTTTTCCTACGAGCCGATCATCCCGCCGACCGACATGGGCGGCATTCCGGTCGACCTGATCGAGTCGCAACGTACCGACAATGAAAAGAACGCCAAGGGCGCGCTCGACAAATTCAACGCGGCGGTCCAGCGCGCGGGAATTTCCGGGCAATCGCGCATGGTCGAGGCGAGCGTCGGCGGCGCATCCGAGGTGTTCGGACGCATCGCCCGGCATTTCGATCTGGCGATCGTCGGCCAGGTTGAGCCCGGCAAGGCGCTGCCCGAAGAGTTGATCGCCGAAGGGGCGCTGCTGGATTCCGGCCGGCCGGTGCTGATCGTGCCGTATGTGCAGAAGGCCGGCCTCAAGCTCGACCGCGTCATGGTGTGCTGGGACGGCAGCCGCAACGCTGCGCGCGCCGTCGCCGACGCCATGCCGTTCCTCACGCGCGCCAAGCTCGTCGAAGTCGTGACCATCGCCGCCGATGAGCACAAGGACGACGAACTTCCCGGCGTCGATATCGCGCAGAACCTTGCGCGCCATGGCATCAAGGTCGAGGCGCGGCGCGTCGCGCCGGGCGATGTCGACGTCGCCAACAACATCCTGTCGATCGCCGCCGACACGGCCAGCGATTTCATGGTGATGGGCAGCTACGGCCATTCGCGGCTGCGCGAATTCCTGTTCGGCGGCGCGACGCGCGGCGTGCTCGCAGCGATGACGGTGCCGGTGTTGATGTCGCACTAATTCGCCAGGCGGCGGTCGACCTCAGCGGCAAGCCGTTCCAGCGCGTCGCTGACTGCGACCGGATAGCTCGCGCCCGGTTCGAGCCGCCGCAGCGGTTCAGGCAGTCGCCCAAGATCCTTCGCGGCGCGCGCGCGGCTTTCGGTCGAGTGTCGGATGTGGCCCGACGCGTTTGCCGTCGCGCATCACAAGCTGCAGCAATGGCTCGCCATCCTGCTTTTCGGTTTCGAGCGATATGACATCGCCTGCCATGCGTCCGTCGGGCCCGTAGCGGCGCCAGACCTGCTTGCGTCCGGGCCAGGTCGCCTTGCCGGTCGAGCGCTTGCGGCGCGGCAATCCGGCGTATTCTTCCAGCTTGTAGACGCAATCGAGCGACGGCACGTCGGATGACGTGGTCAGGCTGGTGCCGACGCCGAAGCCGTTGATGGGCGCGCCGGCCGCAATCATCGCAGCGACCGAATCCTCATCGAGGCCGCCGCTGACGAAAATGCCGACATCCTTGAGGCCGCCCTGATCGAGGATGCTGCGCACGCTCTTCGACAGCGCGATCAGGTCGCCGCTGTCCAAACGCACATTGCGGATGGTGATCCCGTCAGCCTTGAGTTTTGGCGCCAGCGCCACGATCTTTCGCGCTGCCGCTTCGGTATCGTAGGTGTCGATCAGCAATGTCAGGCTGTCCGGGCGCGAGCGGGCGAAATCCTCGAACGCCCTGCTTTCGTCGTCGTAGGACTGCACGAACGAGTGAGCCATCGTGCCGAAAATCGGAACGCCGAACAGCTTGTCGGCGAGCACCGTCGCGGTGCCGGCAAATCCCGCAAGGTAGCTCGCGCGCGCCGCCATCAGGCCCGCCTCGGCGCCGTGGGCGCGGCGCAAGCCGAAATCGACCAGCACCCTGCCCTGCGCCGCGAGCATGACGCGCGCTGCCTTGCTGGCGATCAGCGTCTGCAGATGGAGAATGTTGGTCAGCCGCGTCTCGACGAACTGCGCCTGCGGCATCGGCGCGGTGATGCGCAGGATCGGCTCGTTGGCGAAGAACACCGAGCCTTCCGGCATGGCGTGGACGTCGCCGGAAAACCGGAACGTCTTGAGATGCTCGATCAGCCCCTCGTTGAATCGGCCGGTGCCTGCCAGCCATTCGATCTCGTCCGCGGAGAAATGCAGATTTTCGAGACTGTCTAGCGCCTGATCGAGGCCGGCCGCCATGAGGAAACCGCGGCGGGCCGGCAGCTTGCGGACAAAGAACTCGAACACGGCAGGCTTGGTTTCGTCATGATCCAGATAGGCCTGCATCATGGCGAGCTGGTAGAGATCGGTGAGCAACGCGCTGGCCGAAGTCGGCATCCCGGCACCTGATCGGATGAATATTCGCCACGGTCCAAGCGCGCGGCGATGCGCGCGACATTATACCAAAGGCCTCAATCACCAAATCCCGGCTTGCCGATGCGGCGGGCGGCGTGGCATCGATGCGCCCCGCAGGGAGAATTCCAGCGCAATGTCGTGGCTCGTCTTCGCCTTTTCCGGCCCGGTGCTATGGGCCATCTCGACCCATCTCGACAAGTACCTGGTGGAGCGCTTCTTCAAGCATAGCGACGTCGCCGTGCTGCTGGTGTTCACGGCGCTGATCGGCGCGGCGACGCTGCCATTCATATGGCTCCACGAGCCTGGGGTGTTCAACCGCGATGCCGGAAGCATTGCGCTGATGACGCTGTCCGGCGTGCTCTATATGTCGGCCATCCTGTTCTATCTGGCGGCGTTGCAATCCGAAGAAGCCTCGGTGGTGGCGCCGTTCTTCCAGGCCTCGCCGCTGATCGGCTATGTGCTCGCCTATTTCGTGCTCGGCGAGACGCTGTCGGCAAGGCAGATGCTGGGCGGCGCGCTGATCGTCGGCGGCACACTGACGGTATCGATCCGGTGGGGCGGCTCGGCCGGTCAGTTCAAGTGGCGTCTGGCGCTGTTGATGCTGTGCTGCGGTTTCATGCTGGCGTTGAGCGCGCTGATCTTCAAATTCTTCGCGCTGCGCGACGAATTCTGGACAACGACATTCTGGAGTTTCGCGGGTCAGGCCCTGGCCGGACTTGCCGTGCTGACCGTGACAAAATACCGGCGGCAATTCCTTGGACTGCTCAGATCCTATAGAGCGCCGTTGCTGACGATCGGCGGCGCCAACGAGGTCATCAATCTCGGCGGCAGCCTGAGCATGCGCTACGCCTTGATGTTTGCACCGCTCAGCATTGTGCAGGCCATCGGCAGCACGACGAGCCTGTTCGTGTTTGCAATTGGCGCCGCGCTGAGCTTTTTCTATCCAAGTCTCGGCCGCGAACAATTGACGGCCCGCGAATTGATGCAAAAAGGCGCCGCCGCGATTCTCGTCGCGGTCGGCGTCATTCTGGTGACGCGGTAATGGCTGACAGAGGGCCGCCACCCGGCGCGAGCAGCGCCACGGCGCGGTTGAGAACGGCGTACCAGCCGGGGATCATCGAAAGGCAATAGGACAGGAAAACGCGCTGAAACTGCGTGTTCCCCGACAGCACGAGCGGATTGAACAGGGTGGCCTCGCCATGCGCCACGCGCACGCGGGACGCCAGCGCGTTACGCGCGATCTTCTCGATGGCCGTGGTCAGCATTTCGGTGGAAACATCAATGCCGAAAAATTTTGCGCCGGGATAGTGCTGCGCTGCGACGATGAGATTGCGCCCGGTACCGCAGCCGATTTCAAGCACGCGTTCGCCGGCAGACGGCAAAAGCCCCGCGATCAGGTCGTCGCGGCCCAGCAGATAGTATTTCCGCGTCGCGTCGTAGACATGGCGCTGGCGCCGGTACATCCGGTTCATCGTGTCCGTGGTGGCGGCCGTCGAGGTCATAGTGCGTCTCCCATGATGTAGAGATGGAAGCCGCCATAGATGGCGGAGCGATCACGCGCAGTGAGCGCGAGAGAACATTCGGCCTGGTAGCACCATCGATCGAGCAGGCTGGGATGCAGCCTGCCGGGCAGCAGGCTCGGCTCGGCGGCGGTGCGGAAGATGACGCGCGCGCCGCGCCGCGCCGTACGCGTGATTTCGCGCCAGAGATGGTTGAGCTGCGCGTCCGTCATCCAGTCCTGCGCGTCGAGCAGGACGAAGCGATCGATCGAACCGGACGCTCGCGTTTCGAGATATTCGGTGAATGAGCGATTGAGTATTTCGACACGTCCGGCGCGCGCGCGGATGGCGTCGAAATTCTTCGGCCGCAGGTAAGGCGGCAGTGGTTCACCCGCGTTTTTGGCATAGGCACGGCCGAAGGCCTGCCAGGCAAAATAGTTCTCGTGCACGCTGAAGCCGCATGTCAGCCGCTCGACCCGGCCGCGCAACACGTTCGCCATATCGCCGGCCGGGGCCAAAACGTCGAATTGCGCCGGCGGTATGCCGAGCCCGTAAAGCGCGAGCTGCCGTCCGGTCGCCCAGCGCACGAATCGCTTCTCGAATATGGGTGCGAGCGACAAATCAAAAAACCTGCGCTGCTCGTCCAGCGTTCTGGCGCGAAGGAAATCGCTCGGCTCGACCCCGTAGGCTCGCGCGACGGCATGGCTGAAGCCGATGAAATGGCCCAATAGGCCGTGCCGATAGATGTTGCGAGCAAACATCGAGATGCGCCGCCGTCCAAGGCCGAAGACTCCGCGCTGCTCCCAGTAGGTGCGCGTGTCGCGATCGAGTTGCGGCGCTAGATGGCGCCGGTAGGCGTCTAGGTTTGCAACGTCGTGCGCCGAGCCGAAGAAGCGGTAGAAAGCCTCCCAATCCGGCAGATGCATCGCCGCCGCGCGTTTGAGCCGATTGAGCGCCACGTGCGCCGTGCTGAGATCGACCGCCGTGATGCTCCTTGGATCGGCGATCAGGTAGGACAGGATATTGCAGCCGCCGGAGGCGATCGCCACGATGTCGCAATCGGGCGTGATCGCGAGTGCCTCAATGTCGATTTCGGGGTCTTCCCAGATTTGCGCGTACACGAGGCCCTTGAAGGCCGTCGCAAACAGGGTTTCGAGCAGGCCTGCGGGCGAGAAGGCTGGACTTCGGCGAACGGCCCGCCGGAGCCGTTCATTGCGCGCAGCGATTGCGTCGGCTGACAAACGGCCCCTCCTGCGGGATGCGAATTCAGCGGAACTTTATGAGCGGGTCGATGTGGGTTTGATGACACAGCGTGTCATCCCAGAAGTCGATGAACGAATTCGTAGCGTAATCAACGCATTGGATTTCGCGGCGCGCCAAGGATCGCGAATAACACATGAACGTATCCGAACACACGACCAAGGCCTTCGATGTTGATCTCGGCAAGCTCACCCAGTTGGTCGCCCAGATGGGCGGACTGGTACAAAGACAGATCATCGAACTCGATCGACGCGCTGGCGATGCGGGACGCCGAGGTCGCCCGTACGGTCATCGCGACCGACCTGAATGTCGACGCACTTCAGCGTCAGATCGAGGAGAGCGTCGTTGCGACCATCGCGCTGCGACAGCCGATGGCCATAGACCTGCGCGCGCTTGTCGCCATGCTGCGCATCGCCAACGATCTGGAACGCATCGGCGATCTGGCAAAAAATGTCGGCAAGCGCGTCATCGCGATCGGCAGCGAAGGTTCGAAGCGCACCCTCATGCGCGGCCTCAAGCACATGTCGGCGCTCGTCGTCGCGCAGATGTCCGCGGTGCTCGACAGCTTCGTCAGCCGCGACTCCGGCAAGGCGCTCAGGGTGTGGGAGGGCGACAAGGACATCGACGCCATGTACGTGTCGCTGTTCCGCGAACTGCTGACCTACACGATGGAGGACCCCGGCACCATTTCGCTGTGCATCCATCTCTTGTTCTGCGCCAAAAACATCGAGCGCATCGGCGACCACGCCACCAATATCGCCGAAGCCGTGTATTACATGGTCGAAGGCCACGCCATAGCCGGCGAGCGGCCGAAGGGCGACACCTCAAGCTACGCCGGCGAATTGCACGCCATTGCGGCGCGGGCGTCGGCCTAGAAAGCCGTCTTATTCCTCCGGCTCGGTCGTGAACTGGAGCGGATAGCCTTTGCTGCGGCCGGCTTCGGTCGCGCGCGTCGCCTTGGTCTCGGCAACATCCCTGGTGTAGACGGCGACGACGCAGACGCCGCGCCTGTGCGCGGTGAGCATCACCGCGTAGGCGCGTTCCTCGCCCATGCGGAATTCCGACTTCAGCACCGAGACGACGAACTCGCGCGGCGTGTAGTCGTCGTTGACCAGAATGACCTTGTGCAGACGCGGCCGTTCAGTCTTCAGCCGGGTCTTGGTGCGTGGTTTGCTGGCGATGTCGGCCATCGCGGGGGCTGCGCCGGATCACGGCGCCCTTTTATGAGCGAGTAGCTCCATTTTCGCATTTTTTCGATCATCCGTCTAATGCGTGATAAGCAATTCCCGGCGAACCTGCGGACCGCTGGCCTAGGCCTCAGGCGTGGCGTATGATTTTAATTGAATCACGCACGTGTTCCGTTCGGAAGGCACCGCCCATGCAGGATGTCATCGATATCGAGGTCACGCCGTTTTCGGCCGCTTGTGGCGCCGAGATCAAAGGCGTCGACCTCACCAGGCCTTTGACCGCCGAAACGGTGCAGGCCATCAAGGACGCCTGGGCGAAACATCTCGTGCTGGTGTTCCGCGGCCAGACGCTCACGCAGGACGACCAGCTCCGCTTCGCCTCCTATTTCGGCGACCTTGGCAGCCGCAAGAAGGCGCCGGACGCGCTGAAAGCCCGCACCGAAGGCGTGCAGCAGGACCACGAGAAGGTGCTTGCTGGTCAGCAATATCAAGGTCGACGGCGTGCCGATCGGTGCGTTCGGCGAAGGCGAGTTCTGGTTCCACATCGATTCCGGCTACACGTCGCGGCCCTACAAGTACACGTTCCTCTATGCGCTCGAATTGCCGTCGACCGGCGGCAACACCATGTTCTCCAACATGTACAAGGCCTACGAAGCCGTGCCGCCTGCGCTCAAGCAGAAGCTCAAGGACAAAAAGGCGCTGCACATCCACGAATACAATCGCGCCAAGCAGGCCAATTCATGGGGCGACATCAGCGGCATTCCGCACTACGCCCATCCGGTCTTCATCACGCATCCCGACACCGGCCGCAAGACGCTGTTCGTCGACCGGCTGATGACGACGCGTCTCGAAGGCTTCGAGCCGGCGGAAAGCGATGCGATCCTGAACGAGCTTTACGACATCGGCGAGCGGCGCGAGTTCATCTTCGAGCACGTCTGGAAGCTCGGCGATTTCCTGATGTGGGACAACCGCTGCACCATTCACGCACGCACCGACTTTCCCAAGGAGGAGCGCCGCCTGCTGCGCCGCTGCACGGTCGAAGGCGAGCCGCTTTCCGCATAGAGGACGACATTCATGTCGAGCGCACGATTGCCGGTGGTGCAGAAATTCATCGATGACCTGCGCGTCGTCTGGGCCGGCGAAACCGAGGACCAGCGCCGCATGGAGCGGGCGAAGCCGCTGCTCGAAAAGCTGGTGATGGAGCCGAGCCTCAAGGCGCATTCGGCGGAGTGGCCCTGCACCGACGGCTACAAGAACCTGCTGCTCTATGTCGATCCCGACCACGCCTTTGTCGTCAATGCCGTGGTGCGCATGCCGGGGCGTACCGGCAGCGTCCACGACCACGCCGATGCCTGGGTGCTCTACGGCATGCTCGACGGCAGCGAGAGCCTCGAACGCTACGAGCGCATCGATGACGGCAGCCGGCCCGGCTACGCCGAAGTCCAACTCTCCTCGGTCACGACCGGCAGCCAGGGCAAGGTCGATCTGGTCCCGCCACACGCCATCCACGCCGAGCAAGGCGGCCCGACGCGCTCCGTGGCGATGATCGTGCGCAGCCAGAAGCTCGGCCAGGGCACCGTGCTGCAGCACACCTACGATCCGAACAAGAACACCGTGATCGAGCGCTACGGCCCGACGCAAATTCCCTACGAACTCGTTGCGTGACCACGACCGTCTCCGAATTCATTGAACGGACCCGGCTCGCCGCGCGCGCATTCGTCGAGTTCGGGCAGAATTTGTTCAATCCGACGGTCCGGCTCGGCGTGACCGGGCTGTCGCGTGCCGGCAAGACGGTGTTCATCACTGCGCTGGTGCATGGGCTGGTGCGCGGCGGACGCTTTCCGGTGTTCGAGGCGCTGGCAGGCGGACGCATCGTGCGCGGCCGCCTTGCGCCGCAGCCGGACGATGCGGTGCCGCGCTTCGACTACGAGAGCCACGTCAATGCACTGGTCGCCGAACGGCGCTGGCCGGAATCCACGACCCGCATCAGCGAGCTGCGCCTCATCATCGAATACGAATCGCTGCGCGGCGCGGCGCGCACGCTGACGCTCGACATCGTCGACTACCCGGGCGAGTGGCTGCTCGACTTGCCGCTGCTGACCAAGAGCTACGAGCAGTGGGCGGCCGAAAGCCTCGCATTGTCGCGCCAGGCACCACGCGCCCAGCTTGCGGAGCAATGGCATCGTCATCTCACGACGCTCAATCCCGGAGGCCCCGAGGATGAGCAGGCGGCGCTCACCGCCGCCCGGCTATTCACCACTTACCTCAAGGCTTGCCGGGACGAGCGCTATGCGATGAGCCTGCTGCCGCCCGGCAGATTTCTGATGCCGGGCGAGTTGGCGGGTTCCCCTGCTCTCACCTTCGCGCCGTTGGATTTGCCGAACCAGGATTTGCCGCCCACCGGGTCGCTGTGGGCGATGATGCGACGACGCTACGACGCTTATCGCGAGTTCGTTGTACGGCCGTTTTTCCGCGAGCATTTCGCCCGGCTCGATCGCCAGATCGTGCTGGTCGATGCACTGGCGGCGTTCAATGCCGGGCCGGACGCCGTGCTCGACCTCGAAAATGCGCTGGCGGCGATCCTCGACTGTTTCAGTGTCGGGCAGAATTCCTTGCTCAGCGCGCTGATCGGTCCGCGGATCGACAAGATCGTGCTCGCCGCCACCAAGGCCGACCATTTGCACCACGACAATCATGACCGGCTCGAAGCCATTCTCGCGCGCATGGCCGAACGGATCGTGGAACGGGCGGGGATTGACCGGTGCGCACATCGACGTCGTCGCGCTGGCTGCCGTCCGCGCCACGCGCGAGGCGCGGGTGCGGCGCGGCCGCGAGGAATTGCCATCCATCATCGGCATGCCCGAAGCGGGCGAAGTCGCCGGCGGCGAGACCTTCGATGGGTTGACCGAAGCGGCGATGTTTCCGGGCGATCTGCCGTTGGACCCGAACGCCCTGTTCGGCCGCAACCCGCTGGCTTTCCGGGGCCTCACCGCCACGTCGCCGCAGGACGCCGATTTCAGATTCCTTCGCTTCCGGCCACCGGCGCTGGAGCGCACGAGCGACGGCATCCCTGCTTTGCCCCACATTCGCCTCGACCGTGCGCTTCAATTCCTGATCGGAGATCGACTTCGCATGAGCGCACGTCGCCGTCCGGCGGCCTTTCGGATCGATGATCCTCACGTCGTCGTCACGGCGCCAGAAAGCATCGCCCCCGCGATCGATCGTCAGGTGCAGGTCGCGCTTGAACCTGAACTGGCGTTGCCCGTTCCCGTTGAGATTGCGAGCCCGCAAGGCCGGCGCGGACTGCCATGGGGAGCGCTGTTCTGGTCGGCGACCGGCGGACTCCTCCTGCTTTGCCTCGGTCTCGCGGCGATGAGCGTCATTGAAGACCTTTTCGCCCGCAACGCCGAGCTCGGCGCACTCGGGCTTGCGCTCGCGGCGCTCGCGGTCGTCTCGCTTCTCGTCATCGTCGGACGCGAAGCCGCCGGCCTCATCCGGCTCGCCGAAATCGACAAGCTTCGTGAGCGCGCCGCCGCGACGCTTGCGAGCGACGACCGCCGCGAAGGCAAGATCATCGCCGAACATCTCATCGCGTTGACGCGCAGGACGCCGCGCCTCGCCCGCGCCCGCGCCACCATCACCGAGCATCTCGACGACATCATCGACGGCGCCGACAGGGTGCGGATGGCCGAGCGCACGCTGATTGCGCCGCTCGATCAGGAGGCGCGCGCGCTGGTCGGCGCGGCCGCCAAGCGCGTTTCGATCGTGACCGCGGTAAGCCCGCGCGCCATTGTCGACATGCTGTTCGTGCTGGCGAATACGCTTGGCCTCGTACGCCGGCTGTCGCTGCTTTACGGCGGTCGTCCCGGTACGCTCGGGCTGCTGCGTCTGATGCGCCTCGTGATTTCGCATATGGCGATGACAGGCGGGCTTGCGGCCGGCGACAGCCTGATCCAGCAGGTATTCGGCCACGGCGTTGCGGCAAAGCTTTCCGCACGGTTGGGCGAAGGCGTACTCAATGGGCTTCTGACCGCGCGTCTCGGCCTGGCGGCCATGGAGTTGACGCGGCCGCTGCCGTTCGCCGCCTTGGCACGCCCGGCTTTGACCGACCTTGCCGGCGATCTCGTGCGCCAGCGTGAGGATAATCAGTAGCGTTTACTTCCGCTCCCGATTGCAGATATCCAGCGCCATCAGCGCGTAGAGCTGCGCCGCCTTCACCATCACGTCGATGTCGATCTCCTCGTTGCGCGCGCCGATGCGGCGGCCGCGCGGGCCGATCTTGATGCACGGGATGCCGAGCTCGTTGTAGATGTTGGTATCGGTCCAGATGCTGGCGCGGTCCGGCGGCTCGTTCTCGATCTTCTTGTTGAACAGGTGCTGAAAGACGTCTTCCGCCGATTTCACCAGCGGCGCGACCTCCTTGCCCTCGTGACCGAGCAGCGATTTGTAGACGTCGATTTCGTAGTCGACGCCAATCGCGTTGAGCGCCGCCTCCACCTCGCGCTGGATCGTCAGCGGGCGCACCTGCGGCGGCATGCGCACGTCGACATAGATCGAGCACAGGCCGGGATAGTAGTTCGGCCGGTACGGCGCGCCGCCTTCGATGGCGCCGATATTGACCTTCGGCCACAGCGGGCCGTTGGGCGAATTGTAGATGTACTTTTCCTCGAACACCTCGCCCCATCGCTCCAGCGCGGCGATGATCTTCGTCATCTTCACGATGGCGTTGACCTTCTCCGTCGGATAGGCCGCGCGCTTGGTGCCCCACGCGGCTTCGGCCTTGCCGAACGTCGTGATCTTGATCTGCACCACGCCGGTCTGCGTCCATACGATGTTGAGGTCGGAGCCGTCGCAGCACACGGCGTAGTCGGAATGCATGCCGTGGGTGAGCAGGTGCCGTGTGCCGACGCCTTCGCCGCGATATTCCTGGCTCTGCCACTGGTTGATCGGCGAGCGCGAAATCTCGCCGACCACGCAGGCGAGAATGACGTCGCCCTTGAGCTTGATGCCGCTCTTCTTCAGCGCCTTGCCGGCCATCATGAACGAGGCGAGCCCGCCCTTCATGTTGGAGATGCCGAGCCCCTGAACCTTGTCGCCGACGATGCGGCCGGTGAGCTCGGAATCCGGCTGCGTGTCGTTGACCATGCGCAGGTCGGCACTGGTGCCGGTGAAGCTCGTATCGGTGTGGCCGTTGAAGCCGAGGCTCAGGCCCGAGCCGTCGCCCTTGAGCACGCCGACGGCGTTCGGGCGGCCCTCCTCGACATCCTGGCGCACTGCCTTGAGGCCGTTCTTCGCGAACCAGTCGAGGATGAAATCCGCCATGCCTTTTTCCTGGCCGGTCGGACTCGGAATACTGGTGAGGTCGCACCCGAGCTGCGCCAACTCGTTGCGGTCGATCTGCGCCAGGACCTTTTTTGCTGCTTCGTTATCGAATGCCACGTCAAACTCCCCGACCAATTGCACTTCCGATTGTGAACTACTTGCGCGCCGTTAGCCCGATGACCGCCGACATGCCGCTGTGATGAGCGCCTTCCTGCATCTCGAGTTCCTCCTCCGCGATCTTGATATCGGTAAATCCGGTGAAGGCTTCTTCGAGCATGGTGCGTGTATAGAGGTTTTCCCGTTCCTTCGGTCCGCCGGTGCCGTATTCGAGCTGCTTTGGCGTATAGCCCTCGACGATCAGCAAGCCGCCCGGCTTGAGCGCGCGGCGCATGCCGGCCCATTTCTGCGCGCGCTGGGCCGGCGTGCTGAACTGCGTGAATATCTCGGCGACGACATCGAATGCCGCCTCCGGATAGGCCCAGGTGTGGACGTCGGCCTGCTCGAATCTGATGTTGGTCACGCCTCGCTCGCGCGCCAGCGCCTCGGCCTTGCGCTGGGCATTTGGCGAAAAATCGAGCGAGAGCACGTCAAGCCCCTGCTCGGCGAGCCAGACGCCGTTGCGGCCTTCACCGTCGGCAACCGCAAGCAGGCGTCCTGCGCGCGGCAGCAACGGCTTGCAGGACGCCAGAAAATGATTCGGCGCCTTGCCGAAGGCATACTCGGAAGCGCCGAAGCGGGTCTGCCAACGTTCATATTCGCTGTCGCACATTCAGCTTTCGCCTCGCTATTTCGCGCCCGGGAACAGCCCGTGCTTCTTGAGAAACTCGATCATGAAGCGATCGAACAACCACGGCTGCTCGATCTGGCAGGCATGACCGGCGCCGTAGAGGATTTTCATTTCGCAATTGGCAATACGCGCCTGCAAAGCCGCGGCGCGCGGATGCGAGCCGTCTTCGCTGCCGGTGAGGATGATGGTCGGGCACGCAACTTTCGAATGGTGATCATCCGCATCCGGCTTCGCCAGCGCCTCGAACTGGTAGATGATCGATTGCGCATCGGCATGCGGGTTGCGCTCGGCGAACATGTCGGCGAAGAAATGTGCGAGCGGCGTCGCCCGAAAGTGCGGGCTCAAATCCTCGAACGTATAGCCCCAGCGATAATCGACGCCCTGCTCCTTGTAGGCTGCGATGCGGCGGCCGGTGAACTCCTTGCCCGGATTATAGCCGGTGCCGGAGAGCACCAGCGCCGCCGTGCGCTTCGGATGCTGGTGGTGCATATACGGCACCAGCGCCGAGCCGACCGAGCATCCGACCAGGATGGCGCGCTCGCCGGGCGCGGCATCATCGATCGCTTCCCAGCATGCCTGCGCCATGTCGTCCATGGTGAGGCCCGGCTCGGCCTTGGGCGAGCGGCCGTAGCCGGGAATGTCGATGGCGATGCAGCGGTACCAGGTCGACAGGTGCGCCATCTGGAAAATCCAGCATGACTGATCCATCGGATTGGGATGCACGAAGGCGATCACGGGCCCGGTTCGTCCCATCCGCTCGTAATACAGCGGTCCTTTGATATGCGGTGCCACGTGGCGGCTCCTTTTCCTCGGCGGCGTTTTGGCCGCGCGTTGTGCGGGCGCGAAAGTGTAACCTTGGCGTTTGCCCCGCGGTAGCCGCACGATTGCATAGCCGCGGCCAATCGTCACCGGCGAGCCTATTCCCTTCTGGCGCCGGAGTGCGATGCAGAATAGAATTTTTATACGCGGCGGCGCGTGGGTCGGCCGCACGCAGCGGCGAGACACAGACGGGGAGGATTCGATGCGTTTTGTCGTCACCCTATTTGCAGTTGTGCTGACTGGTCTCTCGTTCGTGGCCGGCGACGCTTTCGCCGGCGCCGAAGGCAAGCGCGTGGCGCTGTTGGGCACGATCAACGCTAATCCCTACATCGGCGGCTGGACTTCGACCTTCACCAAGGCGGTGGCAGCCGCGGGCATCAAGGTCACGAACGTGACCTCGCCCTACGATGCGGCGCTGCAATCGCAGCAGGTCGACGACGCGATCGCGCAGAAATTCGATCTCATCGCAATCACCTACATTAACGATCAGGCCATCATCCCCGCGCTCGACTCGCGCGAAGGCCGCCGGCGTGCCGGTGGTGCTGTGGGCGACGCCGCTCGACCAGTCGCACGAGGATCTGTTCATGTCCTATATCGGCACCGACCACGAAGACCTCGGCCGCTTTGCGGGCGAGAACATGGTCGCGGGCCTCGCCGCCGAGGGCAAGACCAAGGCGCAGGTCATCGCCATCACCGGCATTGCACAGCAGTTGCACGTGCAGACACGGATGAAGGCCTTCAAGGCCGTGCTCGCCAAGCATCCCGGCATCGACCTCGTCGCGGTAGAGGACGGCAAGTGGCAGATACCGCCTACCGAGAAGATCGCCGGCGAACTCCTGGTGCGCTTCAGCGGCAAGGGCGGCATCGACGGCATCTTCGCCATGGCGGACAACCAGGCGACCGGCGCCATCCAGGCGGTCGAATCCGCGGGGCTCAAGCTCGGCGTCGCCAACAAGGGCATCGTGGTGGTCGCCAGCAATTGCATGAAGGACGGCATCATCCACATCAATTCCGGCGAGCAATACGCCACCGCAACGCAAATTCCGACCGAGGAGGCCGAATTCGCGGCGAAAAAGATCATCGGCTACTTCAACGGCGAGAAGCTGCAAAAGAGTGAAATCGTCAAAACCTACGGCATCACCAAAGAGAATGTCGCAGAGTTCGCCAAGGGATGCTCGTACTAGACGTTGCGGCCACGGGCGCGAGACGACACACACAGACGAGGAAAGTAAAATGCATTTTGTCATTACGCTGTTCGCGGCTGTCCTGACTTGCGTTTCGCTCTGCGGCGGCAATGCCTTCGCCGGCGCCGAGGGCAAACGCGTGGTGCTGTTGAGCACAATCAACGTCAATCCCTATATCGGCGGCTGGACTTCGACCTTCACAAAGTTTGTGACGCCGGCCGGCGTCAAGGTCACGAACCTGACCTCGCCCTACGACGCGGCGCTGCAATCGCAGCAGGTCGACGACGCGATCGCGCAAAAATTCGATCTCATCGCCATCAACTACATCAACGATCAGGCCATCCTCCCCGCGCTCACTCGCGCGAAGGCCGCAGGAGTGCCGGTCGTGCTGTGGGCGACGCCGCTCGACAAATCGCGCGAGGACCTCTTCATGTCCTACATCGGCACCGACCATGAAGATCTCGGCCGCTTTGCCGGCGAGAATTTGGTCGCGGGCCTCGCCGCCGAGGGCAAGACCAAGGCGCAGGTCATCGCCGTCACCGGCATCGCACAGCAATTGCACACGCAGACGCGCATGAAGGCCTTCAAGGCCGTGCTCGCCAAGCATCCCGGCATCGACCTCGTCGCGGAGGAAGACGGCAAGTGGCAGGTGCCACTGAGCGAGAAGGTCACCGGCGAGCTGCTGGTGCGCTTCAGCGGCAAGGGCGGCATCGACGGCATCTTCGCGATGGCGGACAATCAGGCGGCAGGCGCCATCCAGGCCGTCGAGACCGCGGGGCTTAAGCTCGGCGTCGCCAACAAGGGCATCGTGGTGGTCGCCAGCAACTGCATGAAGGACGGCATCGTCCACATCAATTCCGGCGAGCAATACGCGACGGCCACGCAAATCCCGACCGAGGAGGCCGAACTCGCAGCGAAAAGAGTCGTCGCCTACTTCAACGGCGAGAAGCTGCAGAAATACGAAATCGTAAAGACCTACGGCATCACCAAGCAGAACGTTGGGGAGTTTGCCAAGGGATGCTCGTACTAGACGAGGCGGCTGCCGATCCGGCGGGACCGGTCGTCGCCTTCGAGGCGGTGACCAAGCGGTTCGGCCCGATCGCGGTGCTGAAAGATGTCTCCTTGTCGCTCGGCCGAAGCGAAATTCGCGCCATTTGCGGAGAGAACGGCGCGGGCAAGAGCACGCTGATCAAAATCCTGACCGGGGTGCATCAGGCCGATCAGGGCATCGTGCGTGTCGACGGCGAGGTTCGCGATATCCGCCATCCGCAGCAGGCGCAGGATCTCGGCATCGCACTGGTCGCACAGGAATTGAGCCTGGCGCCGGGCCTCTCGGTGCTCGACAACATCTGGCTCGGCAACCGCGAGGTGCCGCTCTTCCATCGCCGGAAATATCTCCGCGACCGCGCGCGGGCGGCGCTCGACAAGGTCGGGCTCAACAATCTTGCGCTCGAGACGCCAGTATCGCGGCTGAGTGTCGGTCAGCGTCAGCTCGTCGAAATCGCCCGCATGCTTGCGCGCAATGCGCGCGTCCTCATTCTCGACGAACCGACCGCCACCCTTTCCGACGTCGAGATCGGACGCATTTTCGCGGCGCTGCGTGCGCTGCGCGCCGAAGGCAAGTCGATCATCTACATCACCCATCGGCTCGGTGAGGTGTTCGACATTTGCGATACTGTCTCGGTGCTGCGCAACGGCGAACTGGTTGGCACCCGCCGTATTGCCGATATCGATCGCGAGCATCTGATGGCGATGATGCTTGGGCGCAGCATGGGTGAATTGTATCCAGTCTGGCAATCGCAGAGCGGCGAGCCGATGCTGACGGTCGAGCACTTGCGCGTGCCCGATATCGTGCACGACTTCAACCTCATAGCCGAGCGCGGCACGGTCGTTTGCATCGCCGGCCAGGTCGGCTCGGGCGCTATCGAGGTACTTCGCGCACTGGCCGGGCTCGTTGCCGAGGCGACCGGCGACATCACCGTCACCGGCCGGAAATTGCAGCTCCGCGCGGCGCCGAAAGCGCGGGCGGCGAAGGTTCAGTTCATTTCGGAGGACCGCGCCGGCGAAGGCATTTTTTTGCGCCTCAACGTGGCGAAGAATCTTGTCGCCACCCGTCTCGAAGACAACAGCCGGCTTGGACTGCTGGCCCACGGAAGGCTTCACGCAACGGCGGCGCGGCTCGCGTCCGCAGTCGGCGTCGATGCGGCGCGGCTACGCTCCCGCGCGGACGAGCTCAGCGGCGGCAATCAGCAAAAGCTCGCCTTCGGCCGCTCGATCGGGCGGCAGCAACCCGGCGTCCTGCTGATGAACGAGCCGACGCGGGGCGTCGATGTCGGCGCGCGTGCGGAAATCTACCGCCTTATTCGCGAATTCTGCGACCGCGGCTATGCTCTCGTCATGGCGTCGTCCGACATCGAGGAAGTGTTGGGCATGGCCGACATCGTCGTCACGATGTACCGCGGCCGGCAGGTCGGCGCCTACCGTCGCGGCACGGCGACGATGCAACAGGTGCTTGCCGACATCACCCACCCCGCCGTTGCCGCATGAGCGAAGTCCACGCGCTACCGGCGACCACGGCGAGGCCTTCTGCTTCGCTGCGTGACCGGTTTCGCCTCAGCGGTATGCTGCGGCGGCGCATTGTCTGGAGTATCCGTGCTGTCGTGCTGGTGGCACTGACCGCATGGGCGCTGGCCACGCCGGGATTCACCTCGTGGCTGAGCCTTTATGCGCTGCTCAACGCCATTTCCTTCATTGGCTGCGTCGCCGTCGGCATGACCTTCATTACGCTGACCGGCAATATCATGTCACTCAGCCTTGGCGCGACCTTGTCGGCATGCGCGCTTATGTTTCTGGCGTGCCTGTCTTTCGGCGTCCCTGTCGCCTTCGTGATCGCCGTGCTGTTTGGGGTCGCGATTTCGGCGGTCCAGGGCGCGCTGGTCGGCTACCTCCGGGCGAACCCGATCCTGGTGAGCATTGCGGCGCTCTCCCTTCTGCTCGGCATTTCCGAGTTCATCACCGGCGGGGCGCGCATCTATCCGGGCGGCGCCGGTCTGACAATGTTCAAGGGCCGCATCGCGGGAATCCCGGTTGAGGCGATGATCTTCTTCGCCACCGTCGTCGTTGGCCAATTTATCCTGTCGTTTACGCGGATCGGACGCGTCATGGTGATGGTCGGCAGCAATACGCGGGCGGCGGCGGCCGCCGGAATGCGGACCGGCTTCGCCGTCACCGTCGCCTATGGCCTCGCAGGCGCGTTCACAGCCGTTTCCGGCATGCTGCTCGCGGCGCGCTACGGCTCGGGCGACATGGAGCTTGGCGCCGGATACGACTACAGCGCCATCGCCGCGGTGCTGGTCGGCGGCACGACGATGTCGGGCGGCTCGGGCTCGGTGGTGCGCACGCTGGTCGGCGTCACGGTCATCGCGATCGTCGAGGTCGTCCTGCTGCTGCGCGGCTTCAGCGAGCAGTTGCAGTATCTCATCACCGGCCTGATCGTGCTCGGTGTCATCATGCTGCACACGCTCGGCGAGAGGAACTGAAGGCGATGCGCATTCTTGCCTTCCTGTTTGCTCCAAAGATGCGGCCGTTCGCAATCATGATCGGCGCCATTGTCGTCCTCGCGCTGATGGACCGCGGCACCGGCTACTTCCTCAGCCTCGGGACGGTGTTCAGCGTGATGCAATTGTTCGCCACGTTGGGGCTCGTCGCGCTCGGCCTCGGTCTGTCGATGCTGGTGCGCGAATTCGATCTCTCGGTCGCCAGCATGGTCGGCCTCGCCGGGTGCATCGCGGTGATGACAGGCGTCGCCAACCCGTGGATCGGCGTGGTGTTCGGCGTTGGCGCCGGTGTCCTCGCTGGCGCGCTGCAAGGATTCATCATGACACGACTTGGCTTGAGTTCGGTCGGTGTCACGCTGGGCGGACTGCTCACGTTGCAGGGCATCACCTATGTGCTGACCGCAAACCGTACGATCAGCTATCCCAACATGACAGTAGCGCTCGGCCTCAATGCGCCAATCGGCGGCCTGCTGTCGGTGCGCAGCGCAGTCGCGCTCGGCGTGTTCGTGATCACAGCACTGGTGATGGCCTTTACCCACATCGGCCGCGACGTGATCGCGACCGGCAGCGACCGCCGCGCCAGCATGATCGCGGGCGTCAAGACCGACCGCGTGGTGATTGGCGTGTTCGCCGCCTCCGGCGCATTCTCCGCCCTTGCCGGCGTGTTGTTGAGCTACAGCCTCGGCGCCGCCTCGCCGGCCGCCTTGGCTGACGTGCTGTCGCCGGCCGCCGCGGCGGCGATTGTCGGCGGCGTCTCGGTCGTCGGTGGTCGCGGCACGCCGATGGGCATCGCCGCGGGCGTGCTGACACTGTGCATCCTGCGCTCGGGCCTGGGCGCCATCGGCGTTGCGCCGCACGTGCACGAGATCGTCACCGGCGCGATCCTGGTCGTCATCGCCGTGCTCGATGCGCCCGACCTCATGCGCCGCCTCACGACATGGCGTCTCGACCGCGCCGAACGCCAAGCCATCGCACGAGAACAATACTGATGCCGCAACAACCGCCATCGTCCTACAAGTTCGTGCCGCTGCCCGACCGGCGGCCTTTGAAATTTCCCGATGGCGCACGCGTTGCGCTGATCTTCACCATCAATATCGAATATTGGGAGCCGTTTCGTCCTGGCCAGAAAGAGCCGATGTTCCCGGGTGGGCCGGCGACGATCCCACATGCGCTGCCCGGCGACGTGCTCGACACCGCGAACTGGACCTGGCGCGAATACGGCCAGCGCATCGGCATCTGGCGGATCATGGATGTATTCGACCAGATGAAGATCGCGCCGTCGTGCACCTGCAACGGTATGATCATGCAGGAGCGCCGACGCATCGTCGATGAAGTCAACGCGCGCGGCTGGGAGCTGGTGCCGCACAACTGGGCGCAGAACGATCTCCTGACGTACTACGCGCATGAACCGGAGAAGGAGCGCGCCGTCATCCGGCGAACGCTCGACATCTACGAGAAAGTCGTCGGCCGTCCGGCCAAGGCATGGCTGTCCTCGGCCATTCGCGGCACGGCGCACACGCCGGCCTTCCTCAAGGAGTTCGGCCTCGTCGCCTATTGCGATTACCTCAACGACGACCAGCCCTATCTGATCGAAACCACGCATGGGCCGATCGTGTGCGTGCCCTATTCCAACGACGTCAACGACTTCAACATGTTCGCGCGCGGCAGTCTGTCGACGCGCGACGGCTTCGACATGCTCAAGCTGTGCTTCGACCAGCTTTATGCCGAAGGCGCTACGACCGGGCGCATCATGAATGTCGGCCTGCACCCGCACGTCATCGGCCAGCCGCACCGCATCGCGGCGCTGCGCGAGTTCATCGAATATGTCAAAGGCGTATCGAACGTCTGGCATCCAAGCCGCGAGCAGATCGCGACCTGGTATCTCGCTCATCATTCGTCGCACATCTAGCGCAGCCGCTAGATCGGCATGCCATTGTCAGGCATTCGGTTCGCCGGATGCTGCGATCACTTCGCCGAAGCGCCAAGTGCCGATTTTTTTGGATGCAAGGACGCGCTCCAAGGCGTTCCGATCGATCGGCTTTTGCAGAACCGGCACAGCCCTGAAGCGTTCCTCGACAGTCTCCGCGCCGTATCCCGTCACAAACACCATTGGGATATCGCGCGCGGCAATGGCGTCGGCGAGGCCGTAAATCAGCTCGCCCTTGACGTTGATATCGAGAATAGCGGCGTGGAACGCCTCCTTGTGGGCTGCCGGCATCGCATCGGCAACGCGGCCAAACGGGCCGAGGACGATAAATCCGAGTTCGGTCAGCGCATCCTTCATCATCATGCCGACGAGCGCCTCGTCTTCGACCAGCAACAGACGCCGTTCGGAATTCTTGTCGGCCGCCAAATGAATTTGGTCGTTCGGCGCCTTGCGGCGCTTTTGCGTGGCGACCCGGGTCGGCTCGGCGGTGCCGATAGGGGCTGTCATGGTGAAACGCAGCCCATCTTCCTGCCAGTCGAAATTTATGGTGCCGCCGAGCTGCTGCACGACACTCGCGTTGATGACCTTGGTGCCGTAGCCTTTCGACTTCGGCGCTTGCACGCGCGGTCCGTTCGCTTCCTGCCAAGTCATCGTCAGCACGTTTTGGCTGAGTTGCCAGCTCACGCTGACACGGCCCGGAGGCGTCGACATTGCTCCATATTTCGCGGCGTTGGTCGCAAGCTCGTGCAGCACGAGCGCGACGATCTGGGCGCTGCTGGGCTGCAGGAACGCGGCCGGTCCCGACCAGGCGATCCTATCAAGCTCGCCCTGCCGGTAAGGCGCGAGTTCTTCATCGACGAGCCTGCCGAGATCGGCGCCCTCCCAGCGCGATTCCGACAGCAGCGCGTGCGCGGTCGAAAGCGCGCGGATGCGGCCCTCGATGGTCTCGACATAGGCGCCGATCGTTTCCGCCTTGGTCAGGCGGATGATCGATTGCACCACGGCAAGCGCGTTGCGGGCGCGGTGATCGACCTCCTGGATCAGAAGCGTGCGCCGCGCTTCGGCTTCCTTGAGATCGGTGATGTCGATCGTGACGCCGCTGACGCGCTGCACCTTCCCGTGCGCATCCGACGTCATCGCTGCCGCACAGATGCACCAGCGAGTCTGTCCGCCAGGGCGTATGATTCTCGCCTCGATCTGGAACGTGTCCTTGGGGCCCGCGGCCTTCGCTACGATCGTCTCGATCTTGGCGAGATCCTCGCCGTGAATAAACCGGCGGATATTGGCAAATGTCGGATCGAAACGTTCGGGTTCAACGCCGAATATCCGGTACTGCCCTTCATCCCAAACACATTGACCGCTGCCAAGCGCCCAATCCCACGAGCCCATCTGCCCCGCCGCCAGCGCCAGGGTCCGGCGCTGCTCGCTTTCGAGCAGCCGTGCATTGGACGCCTCAAGGTCGGCGGTGCGCTCGGCCACCCGCCGCTCAAGGTCGCGGTTAAGGTGTTCAAGCTGCCGGGTCTTGCGGTAGAGCTCGGCAAAGACTCTGACCTTGGCGCGCAGCACTTCGGGCACGACCGGAACCGAGACATAGTCCACCGCGCCCATCGAATAGCCGCGCAGCAGGTCGACATCGGTCAGGTGGATGGCCGAAATGAAAATGATCGCCGTCTGGGCAAAGCGCGGATGCTGTCGGATCATGTCGGCAAGCTGAAAGCCGTCGAGGTCCGGCATGCAGACGTCGATCAAGAGCACAGCGACTTCGTTCTTGAGCAGAAAATCCAGCGTCTCGCGCGCCGACGAGGCCTTGACGAGATTCTCGTCAAGTTCCTTCAGAATCACCTCGTAGGCGAGCAGTTTCGCCGGCTGGTCGTCCACCAGGAGGACGTTGACCTTGTCGGTTTGTGCCATGAAGGCGCTGTCCTAGCGGTGCAGCCACATTCGCAACGCGGACAACAATTGCTCGGTGTTGACCGGCTTTGCGAGATAGTCGGAAGCGCCTGCTTCCAGGCATTTCTCGCGGTCGCCCTTCATCGCCTTTGCCGTCAGTGAGATGATCGGCAAGCGGCGGAAGGCCGGCTCTTCGCGAATCTTCCTGATGGTCTGATAACCGTCCATTTCCGGCATCATGATGTCCATCAGCACGATTGCCAAGTTTTCCGTGCTTTCGATCAGGTCGATCGCCTCTTTGCCGGTGGTTGCGGTGAGCACGTTCATGCCGCGGCGCTCCAGCACGCTCGACAGCGCGAAGATATTCCTTGAGTCGTCGTCAACAAGCAACACGCTTTTGCCGACGAGGTCCTCGTCCGAGCTGTTGAGAAGTTCCAGCATCCGCTGCTTTTCAAGCGGCAGATCGGAAACCACGCGATGCAGGAACAATGCGGTCTCGTCGAGCAGCCGCTCCGGCAACTCCACGCCCTTGACCACGATGCTGCGCGCCATGGTGTGAAGTCGCGCATCCTCGTCCGCCGAAAGTTCCTTGCCGGTGAAGACCACGACGGGAATGTCGGCAAGCGCCGAGTCATTGCGCATCTGTTCGAGCACCTCGAAACCCGTCATGTCCGGCAGCCGCAGATCGAGCACGACGCAATCGCACGGCTGCGTACGCAGCATCTCCAGCGCATCGGCGCCGGTCGGAACATTGAGGATCTCGATATCGTCGTGTGCGAGCAATGCCTCGATGCTGACCTGCTCTGCCTGATTGTCTTCGACGACCAGGAGCCGCCGGCGGCGCGGCTGCGCAAAATCCTTGATCTTGGTCATCGCAGCAGAAATCCCCTCCGTCGAGGTCGGCTTGATGACGAAGGAAAACGCGCCCCGCGCCAAACCGTGCTGTCGATCCTCATCGAGAGTCACGATCTGGACCGGGATATGGCGCGTCAACGGACTGTGCTTGAGCTCACTGAGCACGTTCCAGCCCAGCATGTCGGGAAGGAAAACGTCGAGCGACACCGCCGTCGGCTGGTATTGCTTCGCAAGATCGAGCGCATCGTCGCCGCGCATCGCCAGCAGCGCCTTGAAGCCCTTGTCGCGGGCAAGATCGATCAAGGTTCGCGCATAGTGCGGATCGTCCTCGACGATCAGAAGAATCGGATCTCCGGGTTGGATGTCCAGACGATCGTCCGGAATCTGCTCGAACGCCCGCTCCGCAGTCGCCGCATGAAGCGCCGATGGCTGGATCGAGGGGCTTGGCGTGCCGGTCGGCGGCCTGATCGCCATCGACGGGCCGACATATTGCAGCGGCAGATAGAGCGTGAAGGTCGAGCCGACGTCCGGCGTGCTGCGCAATTGTATCTCGCCGCCGAGAAGGTTCGACAATTCGCGGCTGATGGCGAGACCGAGGCCGGTGCCGCCGTATTTTCGGCTGGTGGACGCATCCGCCTGCTGGAACGCTTCGAAGATGAGCTTCTGCTTCTCCAGTGGAATGCCGATGCCGGTGTCGGAGACCTCGAACGCCACCACGGCTCGCGCCTGGTTGAGCACCGGATGCTCCTGGCTCCAGCCGTTGAGCGCGGCCGAAACATTGAGTCGTATGCCGCCCTGCGCCGTGAATTTGAAAGCGTTGGAGAGCAGGTTCTTGAGCACCTGTTGCAGGCGCTTGGAGTCGGTGGTGATGCTGCGGCCGAGATTGGGATCGATGTGAACCTCGAAGGAGAGCTGGCGCGTATCCGCCTCGTGCCGGAACGGGCGCCCGACCATGTCGAGCAGGTTCGAGAAGAAGATCTCGTCGGCCTCGACCGTGACGGTGCCGGACTCGATTTTCGACAGGTCGAGAATGTCGCTGATGAGGTTGAGCAGATCGGTTCCCGCGCCGTGAATCGTGCGGGCGAATTCCACCTGCTTGGGCGACAGGTTGTGATCCGGATTGTCGCTGAGCTGCTGGCCCAGAATCAGGATCGAGTTGAGCGGCGTGCGCAATTCGTGTGACATGTTGGCGAGGAACTCGGATTTGTATTTCGAGGTGAGCGCAAGTTCGGTGGCTTTCTCCTCCACGGCCTTGCGCGCTTGCTCGATTTCCTGGTTCTTGCGCTCGACTTCAACGTTTCGTTCGGCGAGTTGTTGCGCTTTTTGCTCTAGCTGTTCGTTGGTCTGTTGCAGCTCGCGTTGCTGGGTCTGCAATTCGCCGGCAAGCTGCTGGGATTGCTTGAGCAGACCCTCGGTCTGCATCGTCGCCTCGATCGAATTGAGAACGATGCCGATGCTGGTGGTGAGCTGCTCCAGGAACATTGTCTGCAACGTCGTAAAGGCGCTGATCGAGGCGAGTTCAATGACGGCCTTGACCTGATTTTCAAACAGAACGGGCAACACGATGACGTTTTGCGGCTGAGCCTTGAACAAGGCGGAGCCGATGGGAACCACACCCGCCGGCATCTCGGTGATCAGCATGCGATTCTTGTCGAGCGCGCATTGGCCGATCAGTCCTTCACCAGGACGCAGCGTCATCGGATGACCATTGGCGCCGTCATCCGCGTAGGCCGACAGCAGC
Source organism: uncultured Alphaproteobacteria bacterium (assembly GCA_963730645.1). Taxonomy (GTDB): domain Bacteria; phylum Pseudomonadota; class Alphaproteobacteria; order Rhizobiales; family Xanthobacteraceae; genus BOG-931. The sequence continues at coordinate 145,496 of CAVSSN010000009.1, forward strand.
CGGAGGCCGGAGCCCTCCTCGCTGGCCATCTGGTAGATCACGCCCTGCTGGGCGTTGACGAGCGGGGTGAGCTCGGACAGCAGCAAGCGGCCGACCGTGACGAGATCGCGTTGGCCCTGCAACATGTTGGTGAACTTGGCGAGGTTGGTCTTGAGCCAGTCCTGCTCGGTATTGTGATCGGTCGTGAGACGCAGGTTGCCGATCATGGTGTTGATGTTGTCTTTGAGCTCGGCCACTTCGCCGCGCGCCTCGACTTGAATGGAGCGCGTGAGGTCGCCCTTGGTCACGGCGGTCGCCACCTCGGCGATGGCGCGCACTTGCGTCGTGAGATTCTCGGCGAGCAGATTGACGTTGCCGGTCAGGTCCTTCCAGGTGCCGGCGGCGCCGGGCACGTTGGCCTGGCCGCCGAGGCGGCCTTCGTCGCCGACCTCGCGCGCCACGGTCGTCACCTGTTCGGCGAAGGTCGCGAGCGTGTCCGTCATGTTGTTGATGGTCTCGGCGAGCGCGGCCACTTCGCCTTTCGATTTCACCGTGAGGTTTTGCTTGAGATCGCCGTTGGCGACGGCGGTCACCACCTTGACGATGCCGCGCACCTGCTCGGTGAGATTTGCGGCCATCACATTGACGGTGTCGGTCAAATCCTTCCAGGTGCCGGCGACGCCAGGAACTTGCGCCTGACCGCCGAGCAGGCCTTCGGTTCCGACCTCGCGGGCGACGCGCGTGACTTCCGACGCGAAGGCGTTGAGCTGATCCACCATGGTATTGATGGTGTTCTTCAGTTCAAGAATTTCTCCCTTCACATCGACCGTGATCTTGCGCGAAAGGTCGCCGCGCGCGACGGCCGTCGTCACCTCGGCGATGTTGCGCACCTGGGTGGTCAGGTTCGCCGCCAGCAGGTTGACGTTGTCGGTCAAATCCTTCCAGGTGCCGCCAACGCCGGGCACCACCGCCTGACCGCCGAGGCGGCCGTCGGTGCCGACCTCGCGCGCAACGCGCGTCACTTCGGCGGCGAACGAGCGGAGCTGCTCGACCATTGTGTTCAGCGTGTCCTTGAGCAGCAGGATTTCACCGCGAACGTCGACCGTGATCTTCTTCGACAGATCGCCGCTGGCGATGGCGGTCGCCACCTCGGCGATGTTGCGCACCTGCGCGGTCAGGTTCGACGCCATGAAGTTGACGTTGTCGGTCAAATCCTTCCAGGTGCCGGCGACACCGGGCACCTGCGCCTGACCACCGAGCTTGCCTTCGGTGCCCACCTCGCGCGCGACGCGCGTGACTTCCGATGCAAAGGCGTTGAGCTGATCCACCATGGTGTTGATGGTGTTCTTGAGCTCGAGAATTTCGCCCTTCACGTCGACCGTGATCTTGCGCGAAAGATCGCCGCGCGCGACGGCCGTCGTCACCTCGGCGATGTTGCGCACCTGCGCGGTGAGGTTGCCGGCCATCGAGTTCACCGAGTCGGTCAAATCCTTCCAGGTGCCAGCGACGCCGGGCACGTTGGCCTGACCGCCGAGGCGCCCTTCGGTGCCGACCTCGCGCGCAACACGCGTCACCTCGCCGGCGAAGCGGTTGAGCTGATCGACCATGGTGTTGAGCGTTTCCTTGAGCTGAAGGATTTCGCCGCGCACGTCGACCGTGATCTTGCGCGAAAGGTCGCCGCCGGCGATGGCGGTCGCCACTTCGGCGATGTTGCGCACCTGGCCGGTCAGGTTTCCGGCCATCGAGTTCACGCTGTCGGTCAAGTCCTTCCACGTGCCGGCGACGCCGGGCACGGCAGCCTGGCCGCCGAGCTTGCCTTCAGTTCCGACTTCGCGCGCGACGCGCGTCACCTCGGCCGCAAAGGCATTGAGCTGATCGACCATGGTGTTGAGCGTATCTTTCAGCTCCAGAATTTCGCCGCGCACGTCGACCGTGATCTTGCGCGAAAGGTCGCCGCGCGCCACGGCGGTGGCGACCTCGGCGATGTTGCGCACCTGCCCGGTAAGGTTCGACGCCATCGAGTTGACCGAGTCGGTCAAATCCTTCCACGTGCCGGCAACGCCGCGCACCAGCGCCTGACCGCCGAGCTTGCCTTCGGTGCCCACCTCGCGCGCAACGCGCGTCACTTCGCCGGCGAACGCGTTGAGCTGGTCCACCATGGTGTTGATGGTGTCCTTGAGCTCCAGGATTTCGCCGCGCACGTCGACCGTGATCTTCTTCGACAAGTCGCCGGTGGCGATGGCGGTCGACACCTCGGCGATGTTGCGCACCTGCGCGGTAAGGTTCGACGCCATCGAGTTGACCGAGTCGGTCAAATCCTTCCACGTGCCGGCGACGCCGCGCACGTTGGCCTGGCCGCCGAGCCGGCCGTCGGTGCCCACCTCGCGCGCGACGCGCGTCACTTCTCCGGCGAAGGCGTTAAGCTGATCGACCATCGTGTTGATGGTCTCCTTGAGCTGCAAAATTTCGCCCGAGACGTTCACCGTGATCTTCTTCGACAGATCGCCGCCGGCGATGGCGGTCGCCACGTCGGCGATGTTGCGGACCTGCGCGGTGAGGTTCGAAGCCATGAAGTTGACGTTGTCGGTCAAATCCTTCCAGGTGCCGGCGACGCCGGGCACCTGGGCCTGACCGCCGAGCTTGCCTTCGGTGCCGACCTCGCGCGCAACGCGCGTCACTTCCGAAGCAAATGAGTTGAGCTGGTCCACCATCGTGTTGATGGTGTCCTTGAGCTCGAGGATTTCGCCACGTACGTCGACGGTGATCTTGCGCGAAAGGTCGCCGCGCGCGACAGCCGTCGTCACCTGAGCAATGTTGCGCACCTGGTCGGTGAGGTTGCCGCACATCGCGTTCACCGAGTCGGTCAAGTCCTTCCAGGTGCCGGCGACGCCCGGCACGATGGCCTGGCCGCCGAGCTTGCCGTCGGTGCCGACCTCGCGCGCCACGCGCGTCACTTCCGAAGCGAACGAGCGCAACTGGTCCACCATCGTGTTGATGGCTTCCTTGAGCTGCAGAATTTCGCCGCGCACGTCGACGGTGATCTTCTTCGACAAGTCGCCGTTGGCGACCGCGATCGTCACCTCGGCGATGTTGCGGACCTGCGCGGTGAGGTTCGACGCCATGGAGTTGACGCTTTCGGTCAGCTCCTTCCACACGCCGGTCACTTCGATCACCTGCGCCTGGCCGCCGAGCTTGCCGTCGGTGCCCACCTCGCGCGCGACGCGCGTCACTTCGGACGTGAACACGTTGAGCTGCTTGATCATCGTGTTGACAATGGTCGCCGCCTGCAGGAACTCGCCCTGCAGCGGCCGCCCGTCAACGTCGAGACGAACGGTTTGCAGCAGGTCGCCTTTGGCGACCGCCGCGACCGCGCGTGTGACTTCCGTGGTCGGCCAGAGCAGATCGTCGATCAGCGTGTTGATCGAATCCTCCATCTCGCCCCAGGAACCGTTGGCGACGCCGAGCTTGACGCGCTGACGGGTGTTGCCGGCCCGCCCAACGTCCTGACCGACGCGCTCCAGTTGCTGCGCCATGCGCTGGTTCGCAGCGGCAATTTCGTTGAAGGCGTCGGCGATCTTTCCGCTCAGCCCGACCTGCTCGCCGCCCATCCGCACCGAGAACTCACCCATGCGGATAGCCTGCAAGGCCTGCAGCAGCTCGTATTCGAACGAACTGGCGCCGTTTCCGGAATGCTGCGGAATGCTGGCTGGCGTAGGCGGCGGAACCGAACCGTTGGGACTCTTCGATCAGTTCGGCTTCGCGTTCCATGCCACCCTCCCGGCGCTGTCTGCTGACTTCGGTTCCGCGCCGCATGCCGTGTCAGTTGATGCCGCTTGGCGGGTCGGAGCGATGTTTGATCTTCCACTGCAGGTGACGGACGACACCGCAAATAGCAACGCGCCCACCTGGTGAGGGCGGGTCGCCGTTAAAATCTACAATAATATCAATGACTTCTGCACATGGCATGCCGCCAAGCTCCCCCACTGCCGCGAAAGCAAACGCGGTGTCCGGCCATTGGTTCCGACGGCCCCATTTATTTTTCAAAGGCCGCTACGCCCGGGGCAAGCTAGTGCCCCGGTCAGCGGGTGTGATGCTGACCGGGGCCGTGCCGGGTGGTCTCGTAGTTCGGGGGCTAGGGAAACGCGCCCGGCATCCGCGCTAGCGCAAAACGCCAACGTCTCAGCAGCGGATCGGTTTCAAGTGGAACCGCGGTTCGTCACCGGGTTCCATGCACGTCCGCCCTGCCGCCATCCATGCGGCTCCGAGCGGTGGCACGAGCGCGGCAGTTCTGCGCAGAATGGAACATAGCGCACCGCTAGCGCAGTGCAGCAAGAATTCAGGAACAAGAAACCTAAATCGTGCGTTTGCCCTCAACGCCGAAGCGATACGTGGAGCAGACCATGAACAAGAAAATGAATCTTTATTACGCAGCAATCGGCTTGGCCGTCGTCGCCGGTGCCGGTGCCGGACCAGCGTATGCACAGACCGTGATCACCCGCGAGGTCGTCAATCCTGCGGTTGACACCGTCGTGACCCAGCAGCCGGCGGGGACCGTGATTACCCGTCAACCGGTCGCCACCGTACCAGCGGAAACCGTGGTCGAGCAGCCTTATGAGACCGTCGAGACGATCCAGACGACACGCCCCGCCCGCACGATCACGCGCCGGGTGACAACAAGCCAGGTGACAACCGCCAGGCACCCTGGCCGCCACCCGAAAGTCGGCGCGAACAGTCCGGCGATCCACAATCCGCAGCGCCAGCCTCAGCCCGGCGCAGCAGCGCACAATCTACAGCGTGATCCGGCGCGAACGCGTGGTGCCGGCGCAGATCGTCACCGAACGCGTTGTCACGGCGCCGGTGCAACGTGTCGTCACCGCTCCCGCCTACCCGCCGCCCGCCTACGTCGCGCCCGGATATGAGCCGGCGCCCTATACCGAGGCCGTGCCGGAACCGCGTTATCGTTACGGCGAGTGGTCCGATTCCGACCGCTATTATGATTCCGACCGCTATTATGAATCCGACCGATATCCCGATCAGGTCGTCGTACCGCAAGCCGAGGTCGTGAACCCACCGCCGCCCGTTGTGGTGGAACGGGTCGTGACGCCGCCCGTCGCCATAACAATCGGCGACCAGCTGCCATCAACAATCCCAGTCTACGCGATGCCACCCGCGGCCATTGCCCATGTGCCAAGCGTGTCGGGCTACCGCTACGCCTATGTGAACGGCAGGATTCTGCTGATCGATCCCAATACCAACATCGTGATGGCCGCGCTTCGGCAGTGACCAGGTGTGAGTGAGCAGACGGACTGCACGCCGACGCGCGCGGTCCGACGTTCAAAAAAGGAGAAAACGATGAAAACGGTATTCCTTTCGCGCGGCGCGACCGCCGCACTGTTGCTCGCCTCAAGCATGAGCGTTGCTGCGGCCCAGACGACGGGTCCTATCGAGGCTCCAGGTCCGAATGGATCCGTGAACCAGCAGCTCGCGCTGACGCACGAGCAGAAAAGCGCGATCCTGAAGACGGTCGGAACCGACAAATCGAAGGCCACTCATATTCCATTTTCCGCGACCGTAGGCGGCGACGTGCCACCCTCGATCAACCTTTATGCGCTGCCGATCGAAGCGCTGAACAACAATGCCGCGGCAAAGCTGTACCAGTTCACCCTTGTTCAGGGCGACGTGGTGATCGTCGATCCGACCCGGATGCGAGTCGTCGAGGTCATCCGAAAAACCGCGAATTGACGCCGTTGCCCGCGGATCATCGCTTTATTGCAACGGCGCGTCGCGTGATGTAGTCCGAGTAAAGGGGGCGGTCGGAAATTCTGAATGTGACGGCGGAGGCCAAGGCGTTGCGTAACGCCTCGCCGCTATCCCAGGAGCAAGAGCGATGACCTCCCCTGGCGCCGCAGTCCAGATAGTGCCGGTCGAAACGATTGCCGAAACGCCGTTTTATATTCCTGCCACCGGCCCGGCGAGCCGGCCGCGGCGTTCACTCAAATGCGATGACACTTTTCTGGTGGTCGACAGTCACGGCGATGTCGGCGCCTCCGCGGGCGGATCGGACGGCTTGTTCCATCACGACACGCGGTTTCTGTCGCGGCTCGAACTCTCCGTCAACGAGCAGCAGCCGCTGCTGCTCGGCTCCAACCAGAGCGACGACAATGCGCTCTACACGGTCGACCTGACCAACCCCGATGTTTATGACGGCCCGCGCATCGTTCTGCAAAAGGACACGCTGCATATCGTACGCACCATCTTCCTGTGGCAGGGAACGGCCTATCAGCGGCTCGGCGTGCGCAACTTCGGTGACGATGCCGTGGACATTCAGCTCGGCATCCTGTTCGACAGCGATTTTGCCGACCTGTTCGAGGTCCGCGGCCTGCACCGCGCCCGCCGGGGCACCGCGACACCCATGCTGACGGGTCCTGACCAGGTGCTGCTGAGCTATGACGGCCTTGACCACAAAACGCGGCGCACCACGCTGACGTTCGATCCGGCGCCGAGCCGGCTGACGACCGGTCTGGCAACATACCGTCTGAGTCTCGGGCGGCACCAAGCAAAGCCGATTTACGTCGCGGTCGGATGCGATCGGCCGGAGCCGCGTCCGGTGCCGTTCCGGCGTGGCCTGCTCACGTCGCGCCGCGCCGTGCGCAGTACGGCTCTCGACGACACGACGGTCGTGACCTCGAATGACGTCTTCAACGAAGTGTTGTGCCGATCGGCGGCCGATCTCGCTATGCTTATGACGCATACGCCGCAGGGACGTTACCCTTACGCCGGCATCCCCTGGTACTCGACCACGTTCGGACGCGACGGGCTGATCACGGCATTGCAAATGCTGTGGTGGAAACCTGATGTCGCGCGCGGCGTACTGCGCCGGCTGGCGGCTTACCAGGCGAAGGGCTTCGATCCGCTATCAGACGCCGAGCCCGGAAAGATCCTGCATGAAATGCGCGGCGGCGAAATGGCGGCGCTGCGCGAGGTACCGTTCGGACTTTATTACGGAAGCGTCGACGCAACGCCGTTGTTCGTGCTGCTCGCCGGACTGCATGCGGAACGTACGGGAGACGATCAAAACATCGCCGAGCTATGGCCTGCAGTGGAGGCTGCATTGGGCTGGATCGACGGGCCGGGCGATCCGGACCAGGACGGTTTCGTCGAATATAGCCGCGCCAGCGACCAAGGCCTCGCGAATCAAGGCTGGAAGGATTCGCAGGACGCGGTTTTTCACGCGGACGGCCGTCTCGCCGACGGTCCAATCGCGCTCGCCGAAGTCCAGGGTTACGTGTTTGCCGCCAAGCGGGTGGCCGCCCGCTGTGCCCGGCGTTTGGGCCGAGCAGAACAGGCATCGCAAACTCGACGCCGAGGCTGACAGTCTCGCCGCACGCTTCGAGGCCGCATTCTGGTGCCCCGAATTGCAGACCTATGCACTGGCGCTCGACGGCGCCAAGCAGTCCTGCCGCGTGCGCACGTCGAATGCGGGACAGGTGCTCTTCACCGGCATTGCGCAGCCCGATCGCGCCATTCAGGTCGCACGAGGGCTCCTCGACAACAATTTCTTTTCCGGCTGGGGCATCCGCACGGTGGCGCGAGGCGAAGCTCGGTTCAATCCAATGTCGTATCACAACGGCTCGATCTGGCCGCACGACAACGCGATTATTGCGCTCGGATTGGCCCGTTATGGTCAGACGCATTTGGTGAAGCAGCTGTTTCAGGGCGTATTCGAGGCCACCGCCTACATGGACCTGCGGCGGCTGCCCGAGCTGTTTTGCGGCTTCCCACGCCAACGCGGTCATGGACCGACGCTCTATCCCGTTGCGTGCTCGCCGCAGGCATGGGCGAGTGCGACGCCGTTTACGCTGCTCGAGGCGTCGCTTGGGCTGGAGTTCGATTTGCCGTCGCAAGAGATACGCCTGCGCAATCCGATGCTGCCGGCCTTCATGGATGAAGTGCTGTTGCGCAATTTGCGGCTCGGCGCTGCCAGCGCTGATATAACGGTGCGCCGCTACAAGGACGCCATTTCGCTCGATATTTTGCGCACCAAGGGCGAAATTCAAATTTCCATCGTGCTTTCGTCTTGAGCGTCGGCCGCGATTATCGCGGCAATCAGCCATCAATGAGCAAGTTGCATGGAACTTCGGCGGCTCGATTGATTTAGTCATCAGAGCGTCGTCCGCGTGCGCGGAGGTTCTATGCCCGATCGTCGTCGAGTGGCGCTTGCAGCCATCACATTGGTGGTGCTTTGCACCGCAGCCGCTCTCTCCATGGCGGAAAATGCCCCGGCGCCCCCAGCGCCCGGTCAAGAAAACAGCCCCGTCGAGGCGGCCCCAGTACAAACCCGCCTGCGGTCACGATCCTCAACAGCCACGAGGTGGAGGGCATCCTCGGGCGGCAAGTCCGCAGCACCGCCGACAAGGATATGGGCCGCATCGTCGACGTCATCGTGGACAGATCGGGCCAGGTTCGCGCGGCGATCATCGACTTCGGCGGATTTCTCGGCGTCGGCAGCCGAAAAATTGCAGTCGACTGGAATGCGCTGAGCTTTCCCGCTTCTGCAAAAAAGACTGAGCAGATCACGCTGGAGCTGACGCCAGACCAGGTCAAAGCCGCGCCGGAATATCAGGATGGAAAGCCGGTGGTGGTGCTCGGCGCATTGGGCAAGCTTGAACCGTTGCCGTATCCGTAATCTGTAGTGCCGGAGTAGCGCCCCTGTCCGCGGACCCATCACGGCACCATAGCGACAGGCCGGATCGCTTCCGCCGGACGACCGACGAGCATGCGCCTCCCGTCGGGGCCGCAACTCAGGCGGCCGCGGGCGAACCACCGCCGCATCCGTCGCGTCGAAGCCTGCGCGGGCTCGACTGGTTCATCTTTTTCGTGGCCGACGTCCAGACCGGCTTCGGGCCGTTCGTTTCGGCCTATCTGACCGCTCAGAAATGGACGCAGGTCGACATCGGCCTCGTGTTGTCGGCCTCGGGCCTTGTCGCCCTGGCCGGGCAAATGCCGGGCGGAGCGCTGGTCGATGCGGCCAAGTCGGAACGGCGGGTGGCCGGCATTGCGATTGCCATCATCGCCCTCAGCGCACTGGGCTATGCGGCGGCGCCGACTTTCCCGGTCGTGCTGTCGGCCTCGGTGCTGCACGCGCTGGCAAGTTGCGTGCTGGGCCCGGCGATTGCGGCGATCAGCCTCGGACTGGTCGGACACGCGTTCATCGGCGAGCGGTTCGGACGCAACGCGCGCTTCGCATCCATCGGCAACGGTCTGGCAGCCGCGGCCATGGGCGCCTGTGGCTATTTTTTTTCCGCACGCGCCGTTTTTTTCGTGACCGCCATCCTGCTGGTGCCGGCGCTTTGGGCGCTGCATTCGATGTCGCCGCAGGAGATCGATGCCGAAAGGGCGCACGGAATGCACGCGGCAGCGCCGAAGGATCGGCCGAGCACCAAGCTGACCGATCTCCTGCGCATGCCGCCGCTCCTGATCCTTGCCGGCTGTATCTTGTTCTTCCATCTCGCCAACGCCGCGATGTTGCCGTTGATGGGGAGCGTGTTGACGATGCGGTCGAGCCAATGGGCGACGGTTCAGATCGCGGCCTGCATCGTCGTGCCGCAACTCGTTGTCGCCCTGTTTTCACCGCTGGTCGGGCGGCAGGCGCAGCGCTGGGGACGCCGGCCGCTGTTGATCATCGGCTTTGCCGCGCTGCCGGTGCGCGGGCTGCTGTTTGCAATGATCAACGATCCCATCGCCCTCGTCGCGGTGCAGATCCTTGACGGCATCACCGCGTCAGTGCTCGGCGTGATGGTGCCGCTGATCGTTGCCGACATCACCCGAGGCACCGGACATTTCAATCTCGGCCAGGGCATCGTGGGCACAGCAACTGGAATCGGCGCGGCGCTGAGCACGATATTTGCCGGATATATCAGCGACCACTTCGGCAGCGCGCCCGCCTTCTTCGAATTGTCTGCTGTTGCGATCGTCGGCCTGACCGCCGTCGTGAGCCTCATGCCGGAGACGCGCCCGGACGACACGTGACGCGCCGCTCGGCAGGCCTTCAGGATAATCAGCAACGACGCAGGAGCGGCTAAACCCGCAAATGGCCGCCGCCGAATAGCAGCACCAGAACAACGACGATCACGATCAGCCAGATGAGGCCGTGGCCCCGGCCGCCGTAATAACCGCGATTGTAGCCGTAATAACCGCCACCGCCGCCAAAAATCAGGATGAGAATGACAATGATAAGGAGCAGGCTCATGATTGGGTTCCAATGTTCCATGCATCAAGTGCGAAGGGAACATTAGGTTCCATACAGCCTGAAAATTTTACGTCCGCATTGTGGAGATGACCGTAACACTCAATGCAGGCGCAAGACGTAGATGGCCGGGACGAGCCCGGCCATGACGATGCTGGTCCACCGAAATCGACAGCCGGTGCAATCAATCCCCGGTCGCGCGGTGGCCGAGCGCGGCGTTGGATTGCCGCTCGGCCGGCGGGTCGACGTGGAAGTCGATGACGCAGACGCCGCCCTTCTTGAGCACGTCGACGCCCTTCTTGAGCGCGATGACGGCGTCGGCGGCGCTGGTCACCGGGCCGATGCCGACGGCGCCCTGCGCCTCGGCGAGCTTGGCGATGTTGGGCATCGGGTCTTCCATGCGCAATCCGATCCAGCGGTTGGCGGTGTTGCGGCCGCGCGTGCGCGCGACGTTGTCCTGGTGCAGCTCGTCGTTGAAGTAGGAGCGGTTGTTGTTGATGAGCACGAGCAGCGGGATGCGATGGCGCGCCGCCGTCCAGATCGCGGTCGCGCCCATGCAGAAATCGCCGTCGCCGAGCATCGAGATGGCGTAGCGGCCCTGCTTCTGCAGCGCGAGCGCGGAGCCGACCGAGATGCCGGGGCCGGAGCCGAGGCCGCCGCCACCGTCCTTGCCGAGATACGCCATGCCGTTCTGGATCGGCCAGACATCGAACGGCCAGCCGCGGCCGAGCGTGCAGAATGTGACGTTCTCCGGATCGTTGAACTGGTCACGCAGATTTTTGGCGATGTGCTCCATGGTGAGCGCCGTGCCGCCGCTGCCGTTGGCCTTGGACGGCACCTTCACTTTCCACGGGTCCTTGCGGCCGCCGTTGAGCGCGGCCGAGAGCTCGGCGACGACGACGTCGCCGGTCGAAGCCATCATCACGTCGACGGTCGGCAGCGACTGGTATTCCATGTTGGCGCCGGTGTGCAGGGTCTGGTCGAGCGAGCAGGCGATGATTTTCGCGCCGACCTTGCCGGCGGCCTTGGCCTGCCGCAGCGCGCCGCCGAGGTCCATCCAGTCGAGCGCGAGGATGACGTCGGCCTCGCACATCAGTTCGCGCGCGTCCTTGCCGAGCACGTTGAACGGCGGACAATAGTGCGCCGGGTGATCGGAGGGGAACATCGCGCCCTGCTTGAGGTCGGTGACGACGACGGCGCCGAGCTGCTCCGCGAGTTTTATCCGCGGCTGCCAGAATTCCGCCTTGCGCGAGCCGCGGCCGAACATGATCACCGGCTTTTTTGCGCCTGAAAGCAGCGCGACGGCTTCGTCCTGCGCTTCCTTGGACGGCCGCGACGGCTTGGGCGGGCTGAAGCGCTTCACGTCAGGCCACTCCGGCTCCTTGTCGAGCCGCTGCTCCTGGAAGCCGGCATCGAGCACGACGTAGACCGGCGCAGTCGGCGCAGTGCGCGTGATCTGGTTGGCGCGCGCCATGGATTCCACCAGAGCGTCCGGCGAGGTCGGCTGGTCGTCCCACTTGATGATGGAGCGGATGAAGGCGCCCTGATCGCGCGAGGTGTGGATCCAGTCGATCCAGGGCCGGCGCTTCTCGGCCGCGACCGGGCCGGTGGCGCCGAGCACGAACATCGGCGCGCGATCGCACCAGGCGTTGAACAGACCCATCATGCCGTGGAGCAATCCGACGTTGCTGTGCAGCACGCACGCCATCGGCTCGCCGGTTGCCTTGGCGTAGCCGTGCGCGACGGCGACGGAATGATCCTCATGCAGACACAGCACGATGCCCGGATTGTCGTTGCCGAGGTGATTGACCAGGCTGTCGTGGAAGCCGCGATAACTCGCGCCGGGGTTGAGGCTGATGTACGGAATGTTGAACCGCCGCAGCATTTGCGCGGCGATATCCGAGCCCCAGGCCACTTTGTCGTCCGGATTGCCTTCCGGCTTGTCGAGATGCATGTCTCACCCTTCCTTCGTTACGCCGCCGTGCTCGCAGCGGTGGTGCGTCACCATGTGCCGCATCGGCCGCTTCGCGCGCCTATCGCGCTGCCCTTGGTTCTGCTTACATCAGGAACACTGGAAGGAAAACCGTCCCGGGTGTTCCGGCGGGCGGTTTAAGGGCGACTGTTCCGGAACAGGGGCGACTTCCATGTACGAACCAAGGCGACGCCGTCCTGCGGGGCGGCCGCCGTCAACGGCTGGTCCCTGACCTGCCGCGATGGCTTAACGCGTCTGTATTCGCAATCTGCTGACCTGACCGGCGCCGGCGCGTAAGCGCGCGGCGGCCGAAAGCGCACGGCGGTGCCATGGAAAATTTCGCGAGCGATGCCGCCTTCATGGCGGCGGCGGCCGGCAAAGCCTTCGTCATCTTGATGGACCCGACGCGGCTGATGTTCCTCGCGGCCGGCTGCATGATGGGGCTCATCCTCGGCATCGTGCCCGGTATCGGCGGGCTGACCGGCACCGCCATGCTGCTGCCGTTCACGTTCAGTATGGACCCGTACACGGCGTTTGCGCTGCTGCTCGGCCTCGGCGCGACAACGGCCACCGGCGACCCGATCCCGGCCATCCTGTTCGGCGTGCCGGGCGGCGCCGCTTCGGCCGCGACCGTGCTCGACGGCTATCCGATGGCCAAGAGGGGCGAGGCCGGCCGTGCGCTCAGCGCCGCCTACATGTCCTCGCTGATGGGCGGCGTGTTCGGCGCACTGCTGATGGCTTTCACCATCCCGATCCTGCGACCGGTGATGCTCTATCTCGGCTCGCCGGAACTGCTGGCGTTTTCAGTGCTCGGGATTTCCATGGTCGCTGTGCTCTCGGGCAACGCGCCGCTGCGCGGTATCACCGCCGGCTGCCTCGGCGTCATGATCGCGATGATCGGCACCGATCCGCAGTCCGGCACGCTGCGCTGGACCATGGACAGCCTCTACCTGTGGGATGGCCTGCCGCTGACGCCGCTGCTGCTCGGCCTGTTCGCGCTGCCGGAGCTTTGCGACTTGCTGATCGCGCAGGTCGCGATCGCCGCCGGCTTCGAGAATACCAACGTCTACAAAGGCCAGTGGCAGGGCGTGAAGGACTGCTTCAAGCACTGGTGGCTGATCCTGCGCTGCTCGTGGATCGGCGGCGGCATCGGCTCGATCCCGGGCATCAGCGCCTCGGTGGTCGACTGGCTCGCCTATGGCCACGCGCTCAAGACCGAAAAGGGCGCGAGCGAAACCTTCGGCAAGGGCGACGTGCGCGGCGTCATCGCCTCGGAAAGCTCCAACAACGCCAAGGAAGGCGGCGCGCTGGTACCGACCGTCGCGTTCGGCGTTCCCGGTAGCGCGTCGATGGCGATCCTGCTGGGCGCCTTCCTCATCCACGGCCTGGTGCCGGGCCCCGACATGCTGACCAAACATCTCGACATCACTTACGCCATGGTGTGGTCGGTGGCGCTCGCCAATATTTTGGGCGCCGGCATGTGCTACGCCTTCAGCCCGCAATTCGCCAAGCTCGCGACGCTGCGCTACACGCTCATCCTGCCCGCCGTGCTCGGCGTCATCTACATCGGCGCGTTCGAAGCTTCGCGTAATTGGGGCGATCTCTATTCGCTGCTGGTGTTCGGCCTGATCGGCTGGATCATGAAGCAGTTCAAGTGGCCGCGGCCGCCGCTCGTTCTCGGCGTCGTGCTCGGCGACAGCATCGAGCGCTATCTCTTCATCTCGATCGAGCGCTACGGCATCGACTGGTTCGCGCGTCCGGTGGTGGCGGTGCTGTTCCTGATGGCAATCTACGGCCTGGTGCGGCCGTTGCTGCAGGACGTGAAAAGCCACGGCGGGCTGCGAAACATGCTGACGGATTTCCAGGGTCCGACATTCCGGGTGCCGCAATTGTTCACGATCTTCGTCATCGCGGTGCTCGCCGTACTGGTGATCACGGCGCTCGACTGGGGATTTTCGGCCAAGATCGTGCCGCTTGTCGTCGGCGGCATCGCGCTCGGCATGGCGGCGCTGAGCCTGTTCAACGATATGTGCCGCAAGACCACCGCGCCCGCGCCAGAAGGCATGGCCGAACATGCGCAGCAAGAGGTCGGGCAGAAGATGCACATGGACCTGACCTCGGACACCGGCCATCTGCCAGTGCGCACCATCATCCTGCGCGCGGCGCGCTTTTTCGCCTACCTGCTCGTCTTCATGGGCGTGATGGCGGTGATTGGGCTCGTCCCGACTGTGGCGGTGTTCGTGGTGTTCTTCATGCGCTACGAGGGCAACGAACGCTGGTCGCTGATCATTCCCTACGCGGTGGTGCTGATCGCCGGAATTGTCATCGCGTTCGACTGGTTCATGGCAATCCCGTGGCCGCCGACGCTGGTGGGCTCGGTGTGGCCGGCGTTGAAGGTCATTCCGTCGATCTAGGACGCGTCGTATTTCGACAGGTCTTCAGCAATCCGCGGACCGGCTGACAAGCGCCCGCGCCTGCTTCAATCAGGTCAACGCTTTTTGCTTTTCCTCGATGCGCGATTTGCAGTCCTGTATCCAAGTCTGGAAATTCGACGCTGCCTGGCGAAATGCCTCCCGCGTGGGATTCAAAAGCTGAAGCAGATTCTCCTTCCCGGCGGCATCGACCTTGTCGTACAGCGAAACGACGGTCGTCAGGCCGTCGAAATAGAGCTTGCTGGCGGCTTCAAAGCTCTGCAGTGAACCTCTCTCCTTGACGATGTCCTGCAACTCGCTGGAAATTTTTGGATACGCCGGAAGCACGTCGATCCAGATGATGCTTTCAACAGCGCGCGCCAGGTTGCGCATCCGATCGAGACGCCCGATCAATTCGTAGACTTGCTGCTTTGTGCCCGCCGTGCCCGGGCCGCTCGCAACCGTTTCGATCTCGCGGACGGCGTTCATGCCTTCGTGGTCGAGCACTTGCGTGATCTTTTGCATCGCCTCCCGCATCGCCCTTACGGTGGCAGCAGAATATTTTTTCTTTGGAACGGCCGGTTCCGCTACGGCGGCGGGCGGCGTATCGCCGCCGAAGCGAAATACCGGCACATTGTTTGTATAAACGAGAGCGCCGATACATGCGGCGACGACCAGGCAGCCGCCGGCAAGGCCCATCGCCCAAAGCAGAAGCGGCACCAACATACGCCTCACAGCTTCACTGCTCGTCCGAACGAGCCGACTGGGGATTCTCAGGAACGCAAAACATCCGATCCCATGTTACCACTATGAGTGATCCGATCGGTATAGCCAATTGTTGAGCAAAACGGCCTACGGATTGATCGCGCGTTTGGTGCGCTCGACGATATCCTTGGGCGTGTCGTAGATCTTTTTCACCAGGTTCTGGACCTTCTCGCCCGGCAGCGGCTCGATCGCGATGTGCAGGCGCTCGGCGTCCTTGAGGAAGTTTTCGTCCTTCACGGCCTTGTCGAACGACTGGCGCAGCGTGGCGATCTGCTCCGGCGGCGTGCCGGGCGGCGCGATGAAGAAGCGCATGAACACCTGCTGGCTGGCGATGAGTTCGACGACCTTGCGGTCGTCCTCGGCCGGCACGTATTGCCAGACCTTCGGCACGCCGAGCTTGTCGAGCTCCGGGTCGGTGTCGAGACCGACCTGGACAAGAATGTTCATCCGTTTGTTCTTGACCCAATCGGGCTTCATCGATTTGAGGCTCGACCAGTCCCAGCCGCAGGTGCCGTCGAGCTCGCCCTGCTCCATCGCCAGGCTGGTATCGGCCATGCCGACGTAGCCGGTGACGACGTCGAATTTTGCGCCCGACGTGTGCTTGTGCAGATAGGCGTAGTCGCTCGAAGAGCCATGGCCGCCGGTCGCGCCCATGATGGTCTTCTGCTTCAGCGCATCGTCGAAGGTCTTTATCTTCGATTTTTCGCTGGTGACGCAGACCCGCACGCCGCTGTCGGCGGTGCCGATATAGATCACCTTGGTCGGATCGAAGCCGGTTTGCGGCTTGTCGTCGAGCAGCGGGCCAAGAATGGCGCCCGGCATGGGCGCGGCGATCACCGTGCCGTCCTTCGGCGCGTTGGTGCTGATGTAGGCGAGCGAGCGGGCGCTGCCGGCGCCCGGCATGTTGCGCACGATGAAGGCCGGATGGCCCGGGATGTAATTGCCCCAGTACTTCGCGAGCGCGCGCGCGTAGATGTCGTAGCCGCCGCCGGCGGCGGACCCGACCACGATTTCGATGGTCTTGCCGGCGTAGAAATCCGCGGCCGCTGCCGACATTGTCGTCGCGCCGAGGAGCGCCAGCACGGCTATCGCAGTAAAGCGATTCTGCCGGTCGCGTGAATTTGACATGTCCGCACCCTCAGATCGTCATTCCGCCGCGCCGCGCTGGGCCTCGAAACGCGCGTCCGGCCGCCGCAGGCCAAGGTGGTCGCGCAGCGTCGCGCCGGAATACTCCGTCCGGAACAGGCCGCGACGCTGCAATTCGGGCACGACGAGATTGACGAAGTCATCGAACGCGCCCGGGAAGTACGGCGGCAGGATGGTGAAACCATCCGACAGACCGCCGACGAACCATTCCTCGAAAATGTCCGCGATCTCTTTCGGCGTGCCGTAGACGGCCCAATGGCCCCGCGCCGCGAGGCCGACATTGTAAAGATCGCGCAGCGTCATCTTTTCGCGGCGAGCCCGGTCCAGCAGCGCCCTGTTGAAGGACTGGCCGCGCTCGGTGTGGGGAACCTCGGGAACGGGGCCATCGAACGGATAGGAGGTGAGATCGAAGTGCAGGCGCTGCGACAGCATGGTCAGCGCGTGCTTCTCGTCGAGCGGCAGCCAGCTCTGCAACTGCGTCAATTGCTCCTTGGCCTGCTCGTTGGTCTCGCCGACGATCGGCATCACGCCCGGAAGGATCGCAAGCTCGTCCGGCTCGCGGCCGTATTTGGCCATGCGCTGCTTGAGGCTGTCGTAATTGGCCTTGGCCGTCGCGGTGTCGCCGTTGACGACGGAGAACACCAGATCGGCACAGCGCGCCGACAATTCCTGACCGGGCGGAGAGCCGCCGGCCTGAATGATCAGCGGATGGCCGGACGGACAGCGCTCGATGTTGAGCGGTCCGCGCACGGAATAGAAGCGTCCTTTGTGATCGAGCGGCCGGACCTTGGAGCGATCGAGAAACTGGCCGGTCTTCTTGTCGGCGACGATCGCGCCGTCGTCCCAGGTATCCCACAGCCCGCGCACGACATCGACGAACTCCTCGGCAATCTCGTAGCG
Source organism: uncultured Alphaproteobacteria bacterium (assembly GCA_963730645.1). Lineage (GTDB taxonomy): Bacteria > Pseudomonadota > Alphaproteobacteria > Rhizobiales > Xanthobacteraceae > BOG-931. The sequence continues at coordinate 162,915 of CAVSSN010000009.1, forward strand.
CAGATCGTGATCCTTGATCTTGTCCTGGCTGAAGTTGAGCGCCGCGGAATCGCGCGTGCTGGTGACGACGTTCCAGGCCGCGCGGCCGCCGCTCATGTGGTCGACGGTCGCGAATGTGCGCGCCACGTCGTAAGGCTCTTTGAAGCTGGTGGATGCCGTGGCGCCGAGCCCGACGTATTTGGTCGTGAGCGAAAGCCCCGCGATCAGCGTCGTCGGCTCGAAGCGTGAAATAAAGGACGGCGGAAATTCGTACTCCATCGACACCGAGTCGGAGATGAAGAACAGATCGAACTTTCCGCGCTCCGCGATGCGCGCCCCCGCTTCGACGGCAGCCCAGCTGCTGTTGCTGCTGAAAGCGCCATCGGAGCGCCAACCGGCCAGGTGATTTCCGGTGCCAAGCCAGAACACGCCGAGATGCATCTGACGTGTTTTTGGAGACATTGTTGCTCTGCCCGCCATCGCGATACGGCCCTAATGCGAGCCGGCAGAGTGCTACTTTTCCGCTTTTGCCGCAAGAAACAGACGGCCCGGGAACGTATCCGCGATCACTTCGCCGCTCCCAGCCTCCGGTAGGCGGCGACGATGTCGGGCGTGGCGGCGCTTGCCATGTCGTGGATCATGCCTTCGAGGTGTGCGCCGTCGATCGGCGCGCCGACCGGCTGCTCGGCCTTGATCGCCTCCGCCTGGAAATCCTTGTCGGCCGCCATCGCGAGGAACGCCTTGCGCAAAATCTCGACGCGCTCCTTCGGGATGCCGGCCGGTCCCACCAGCGGCAAGCCGAAATTCTCCGGCGCTTCCAGCAGCAACAGCAACGGATGCTCGCTCTCGGGCAGCAGGTCGTGCAGCAACGGCAGGCCGGGCAGATGCGGACGCGTCTGCAGGATCGGGGCGACGATCTTCTTGTCGAGCAGGTCGTGACGGCGGGCGAAGGAGTCCTCGACCGTGAAGAAGCCGTCGACCTCGGCCTGCTCGAGCGCAAGCAGGATGCGAGACGTCGAGACGTAGCCGGCGATGAGCTTGATCGGATAGCCGTGCGACGCGAGCAACGCCGGCACCATCGCGGTCGGTGTCGTCGATCCGAGCGTGCCGAAGATCAACGGTTTGGGCGACGCCTTGAGCTCGGCGAGCGTGGTGACGCCGGTCGCCTGGCGCACGAACAGCGCCGAATTCACCGCGCCCGGGCTGCCGATGAAGCTGAATTTGTTGATGTCGAATTGGACGCCGGGGCCCTTGAGCACGCCTTCGACAAACCAGGAGCGGCCCGGCACCGCGATGGTGAGGCCGTCGGCGACGACGCGCTTGTCGAGATAGTTGGTCGCCACGAGGCCCGCCGCGCCTTCCATGTTCTGCACCACGAGCCCCGGCTGGCCCGGGATGAAGCGCACCAGGTGCCGCGCCACCACCCGTGCCGAGGTATCGACGCCGCCGCCCGGCGCGAAGCCCACGATCACGGTGAGCGTCTTGCCGTGGTAGAAATCCTCGGCACTCGCAGCGGGCGCAACGGCTGCAACGCCTGCGAGCACGCCGAGCGCGGTAAGCAGGCCTGCGAGGCGTCGCGTTCCCATGCGTCTATCCCGTTCGCGTTTTTTGCGGACCATCGTCGCCCGCAAGACATAGCTGGCCGAAGCGAAATACTATACCAAACGTCAGGGGCTAAGGCGGGTTTGTGTCACAGGGGGAAACGAGCGTGGCGAGTGAGGGTGTATTCCGCTCCACGGAAAGCGTGTTGCGGGCAAAGTCGATCGCGATCGTCGGCGCGTCCGAGCGGGCGCGATGGTCGAGCATGATTTTCGGCAACCTGCGCAAGTTCGGCTATCAGGGCAAAATTCATCTCATCAACCCGCGGCAGAGTGAAGTGTTCGGCGAGCGCTGCCTGCCGTCGCTGCGCGACCTGCCGGGGCCGGTCGACCATGCGATGGTGATCGTGCCGGCGCCGTTCGTGCAGGATGTGCTCACCGACGCCGAGGCGGCCGGCGTCAAATCCGCCACCGTCTATGCCGCCGCATTCGGCGACGGCGACAGCCCGGCCTCGCGCGAGCGCGGCGCGTGGCTCAAGAAGTTCGTCGCCACCAGCAAGCTGCGCGTCGGCGGGCCGAACTGCATGGGCAACTACAGCTTTCCCGACAAGCTGTTCGCCTATCCGAATTCGGAATTGTGCAGCTTGCCGGCGGGTCCGGTGGGCGGCCTGTTCCAGTCCGGCGGCACGTTGCAGTTCTGGGCCAAGACCGCGTCGGATCGCGGCCTGAAGTTTTCCTACCTCGTGTCGTCGGGCAACGAGGCCGATCTCGATCTCGCCGACTATCTCAACTTTCTCGTCGACGATCCGCACACCAAGCAGATCGTCCTCTTCATCGAGGGATTGCGCCGGCCCGAAGCCTTCATGCGCGCCGCCGGACGCGCGCTCGAGGCCGGCAAGCCGGTGATGGCGATCAAGACCGGCGCGACGCAGAAATCGCGCGCGGCAGCGCAGTCGCATACGGGCGCCATCGGCGGCGACTATGCGGCCTATCTCGCCATGTGCGAGCGCTACGGCATCTGCAATTGCCGTTCGCTCGACGACATGGTCGAGACCGCGCTGGCGTTCCAATGCAATCGGCGGCCGAAAGGTCCGCGCATCGGCTTCGTTACGACTTCGGGCGGGACGGTCGATCTGCTGTTCGACTATGCCGAGAACGAGGGCGCCGTCATTCCCGAATATTCCGCGGAGACCAACGCGGCGCTGATGCCCTACATGCAGGAAGGCATCGCGCCGAAAAATCCGCTCGACGTCGGCATCCCGACCACGCTCAAGGACGCGGTGGACCAGTGCGCGGTGGTGGCGAAGGATCCAAAGGTCGACATTGTCGGCTGGGCCGCGGCCTTGCCCGGCAAGGGCGGACGCTGGGACGGTATCGAGGAATTCCGCCGCCTGCTCGCCGAGACCGACAAGCCGGTGCTCGGCTTCGGCCGCATGATGTACCAGGTGCTGCCCGAGACACTGGTCGTGCAGGAGGACGCCGGAATTCCGTTCCTGCAGGGCCTCGAACCGACGTTGCGCGCGATGAACGCATTGTGGTTCAGCGCAAGCCGAGTGGGCCGCGCGCCGGCCGTGCCGCCGCCTGCGCCGACGAGCGATCTTACGCCGGGAAATCTCGACCAGACGCTTGCCAAATACGGGATCGCCTTGCCGAAAAGCCGCGAAGTCGCCACCGCGGCCGAAGCTGCAGATGCGGCGGCAGCCATCGGTTTTCCGGTCGCGCTGAAAATCCGCTCCGCCGACATCGTGCACAAGACCGAAGCCGGCGGCGTCATGCTGGGGCTCAAGAGCCGCGACGAGGTGCAGAAAGCCGCCGACGAATTGGTGAAATCGGCGCGCGCGGCGCATCCAGGGGCGAAGATCGACGGCTTCCTGGTGCAGGAAATGGTCTCCGGCGTCGAGGCCATCGTCGGCGCCAATAACGATCCGCTTTATGGTCCGATGCTGCTGATTGGCGCCGGCGGCATTCTGGTCGAGCTGGCGCGCGACGTGGCGCTGCGGCTGCTGCCGGTCAGCGCGCAGGATATTTCCGCCATGATCGACGGCCTGAAACTCAACAAGCTGCTGGCCGGCTTTCGCGGCCGCCCGGCGGCCGACCGCAAGGCGCTGGAGAAAACGGCGGCGGCGCTGGCGCAGTTCTATCTCGATCACCGCGCGCGCATTCGCGATATCGAGATCAATCCGCTGATGGTGCGCGCGTCCGGCGCCGTCGCCGTCGACGTGCGCGTGCTGTGGCACGATGACAAGGAGAAGGCGTGATGGATTTCGATCTTCCCGACGAACTGCGCATGTTCAAGGATTCGCTGCGCCGTTTCGTCGACAGCGAGCTGATCCCGATCGAGCGCCAGACCATGGTCGAGGGCGCCGAGAAGCTCAAGCCCGAGTACTACGAGCGCTTCAGCAAGCGCGCCAAGGACCTCGGCATCTGGATGATGGACATCCCGGAGGAACTGGGCGGCGGCGGCTTGTCGGTGCTGGCGCGCGTCATCGTCGAGGAAGAGCTCTGCCGCACCATCGCGCTGCCGGCGCGCGGCCAGGGCCACATCATGGGGCCGAGCGTGCGCGCCATCCTGTTCTCGCTCAAGGGCGAGATGAAGGAGAAATATCTGATGCCGGTGCTGCGCGGCGAGAAGACGGCGTGCTTCGCGCAGACCGAGCCCGACGCCGGCTCCGATCCCGGCGGCATGCGCACCGTCGCGGTGCGCGACGGCGACCATTACGTCATCAACGGCGTCAAGCGCTTCATCACCGCGGCCGGCGAATCCGATTTCATGCAGCTCATGGCCGCGACCGATCGCGCCAAGGGCTCGCATGGCGGCATCTCGTGCTTCCTCGTCGACATGGACACGCCCGGCGTGAAGATCGGCGCGCGCTACAACACCATGATGGGCGACAGGCCGTGCGAGATCGTGCTCGAAAACGTCCGCGTGCCGCTAAGCCACCGCGTCGGCGAAGAGGGCGAAGGTTTTCGCCACGCCCAGCAATGGCTCGGCGCCGGCCGCGTCAAGCACGGCGCGCGCTCGCTCGGCGTCACCGAGCGCTGCCTCGAAATGGCGACGTCCTACGCCAAGCAGCGCTCGACCTTCGGCCGGCCGCTCGCCGACCGCCAGGCGGTGCAGTGGATGATCGCCGACATGTATATCGAGCTGCAGGCGGCGCGCCTGCTCGTCTACAAGGCCGCGACGCGGCTCGACGCCGGCGAGGACGCGCGGCAGGACGCCTATGTGTGCAAATATTTTGCCGACGAGATGTCGTTCAAGGCGGCCGACATGTGCATGCAGATCCACGGCGGCATCGGGCTCACCACCGACCTGCCGATCGAGAAATTCTGGCGTCAGCAGAGAAGCTTCCGCATCACCGAAGGCGCGAGCGAGGTGATGAAGATGGTGATCGCGCGGCATGTGCTGAAGACTTACGGGTAGGGGCGCTTGCCACGTCGAGGCTCAGCCCGTTTCGCGCTTGAACACCGCGCTGCCTGACGGCAGGACGCCGACCCATACCGAGGCGCCCCGCGTCAGTGGGCGTCTGCATCGGCGAGAATACCCGCAAGGTCGCTCCGCCGATATCGACATCGTATTCCACCCCGTTGCCCTGAAACGTCAGCGCCGCGATCGTGCCCGGCACCGTGTTGATCGGGTCCACGGGCGGCTGCGCAATCAGCGTCAGATTTTCCGGCCGCAGTGCGATTTCGACGAGGTCGCCGGGCTGGAAAGCGGCGTCGAAAATCAGCGTCTTTCCGTTGCAATCGAGCGCGATGCGCGTCTTGCCGTCGTCGGTGCGCGCATCGGCGCGCCCGAGCACGACATTCGTGGCGCCGAGAAATTGCGCCACGAACGAGTTCATCTGGACGAAGATATATTTCGGCCGGCGCGCCCTCCTGCAGGATGCGTCCGTGGTTCATCACGGCGACCTGCTCGGCAAGCGACAACGCTTCGACCTGATCATGGGTGACGAACAAGGCCGTGATGCCGATCCGCTTGATCAGCGTCGAAAGCTCCCGCCGCATGGCGTCGCGCAGGCGGGCATCGAGATTCGACAGCGGCTCGTCGAGCAGAAGCAGGCTCGGATTGCGCACGATCGCGCGCGCGAACGCCACGCGCTGCTGCTGGCCGCCGGACAGCCGCGGCGCAGGGCGGCTTGCCATCGCCTGCATGCCGACGACCGTGAGCACATCCGTGACCCGCTTCGTGATCTCGTCCTCGCGCAGGCGCGGGCGCTCGACGCGCAGCGGATAGGCGACGTTTTCAAACACGTCGAGATGCGGCCAGATCGCATAGGACTGGAACACCATGCCGATCGAGCGTTCATGCACCGGCACGAAGATGCCGGCTGCGGCATCGGACACGACGCGCCCGCCGATCTCGATTCGGCCGCGCTCGGGTTGTTCGAGGCCGGCAACGCAGCGCAATGCGGTGGTTTTTCCGCAACCGCTTGGACCGAGCAGCGCGTAACACTGCGCATCCGCGATTTCGAAGCTGACGTCATCGACGGCCGGCACCGCGCCATCGGACGAGCGCAAACGACTTCGAGAGCCCGGTGACCTTCAGCATGCTATCCCGCAATCGTTCGTGCGGTGAGGTACCGCCGCGCGACGATAACCACCGGCAGCACCACGGCGATGATCAGCGAGGCGAGCGCTGCCGACGGCGCGGGCTGTCCGTATTGAAACAACTGCCACAACAGCACGGACAGCACCACGTTGTCCGAGCTGAACAGCACCAGCGGCATGGTGAATTCGCGCACGCCGACGATGAACAGCAGCACAAAGCCGGAGATCAGAACCGGCAGCATGAGCGGGATGAGAATGCGCCATTGCGTCGTGATCCAGCGCGCCCCCGAGGTCGCGGACGCCTCCTCGAGCTCCTGGTGAATTTGCATGAAGCCGGCGCGCGCAAGCCGCGTCGTCGTCGCGAACCGGAAGGAATAGGCGAGCACCAGAATCCACACCGTGCCGTAGATACCGATCGGCAGCGAGAGATAAAGGATCATCACGCCGAGCGCCGCAATCACCGCGGGGATGCCCACGGACAGCACCGAGAGAAAATCGAGCAGGTGCCGCCAGCGGCTGCGCGAGCGGGTGATGATCCATCCCAGCAGCGCGCCGATCGCCGTGACGATCAACGCCGAAAGCGTCGCGACCTCGAGCGTGTTCTTCAACCCGATCCAGAACGTGCGATTGGCGAACAGATGCTGATAGGCGTCGAGGCTGAAATCCGATGGCTTGGCGTTGAGCGGCAAGGTGTAGCCGAAGAAGCTCGTCCATAGCAGCACCGCCGCCGGGCACAGCGCCGCGACCGCGACATAAAGTGTCGCGAACCCGAGCGCCGGCACGCGCCACTTCCGCAGTGGCAGCCGCCGCTGGCGAAACGCCTTTCCCGTCACCGTGACATAGCTGTCGGCGCGCCGGATCAGGTGATTGTAGAGCAGCAGAAGCATGATCCCGAACGCCAGGAACGGCAGCGACAGCGCGGCGGCGGCGCCGTAGTTCGGCAGGCTGCCGAGCGGATTGAGCTCGAAATAGATGCGATAGCTGAACACCGTCACCTTGGCCGGCAGCCCGATGATCAGCGGCAGCTCGAATTGTTCGGCGGTGATGAGCGTGATCAGCACGGCCGGCGCGAGCAGGCCCGGCAGCAGCACCGGCAGCGTGATGCGGCGAAACGTCGACAGCGGCGAAGCGCCGGATGCACCGCTTGCCTCCTCCAGCGCCGGGTCCATCGACCGCAGCGTGGCGCACAACAAAAGGAAAACGTAGGGCGTCGAGGCAAGCGCCTGGCACACGATGAGGCCGCCCATGCTGAAGATGTTGATCGGCCCCTCCCCGCCGCTGCCGGTCAGCGCGCGGATCGCGAGGTTGAACCAGCCGGCATTGGGACCCATCAGCAGGATCCAGGCAATGGCAAGCACCGGCGTCGGCACCAGCAGCGGAAACAGAATAAATGAATACCACGCCTCGCGGCCGGGCAGATCGGTGCGCTCGACCAGCCAGGCGAGCACGAAGGCGATGCAGAACACCAGCATCACGGTGCCGGCGACAAACACCAGCGTGTCGGGAAGAATCCGCGTGAGAATGAACGGATCGCTGAGCAGGTGGCGGATGTTGTCGAAAGTCCATTGGGCTCCGGGCTCGAGCGGTAGAAAATCCGCCGGGCCGCGAAGCACCGCGAACGCCCAGCATCGTCAGCGGCACGCCGATCAGGTAAATCGCCGCGCCAACGCCCGCCACCATGACCAGGCGGGCCGTCCAGTCGAGGTTGTTGGCTTTCGGCATCGAACCCGCGAGCGACGTCCGGATTGCATCGAATTGGATTCAGCGCGTCTGGCCGGTCAGGACCGCTGCCGCCTTGCCGAACAGTTTCTCGCGCGCCACCATGTTGTCCGCAGCGTCGAACACGACCTGCAGCTTGCCGGAATGAATCTTCTTCGCGAGATCGTTGTCCGCTGTCGGTCCGTAGTCGAGCTGGCCTGTTGCCTGCTCCCGGCTGTGCTTGCCCTCGGCCGACGCCAGGAATCCGGCGAGCAGCCGCGCGGCATTCGGATGCGGCGCATCTTTCATGACGCTGGTGCCGAACTGCCCCATCACCACCGGCTCCGGCACCACCATGCCAACCGGAAGGCCGTCAGCGGCAAAGCTGCGGACCTGAGAATCGATTTCGCCGAACGCAAAGATGCGCTCGCCCGATTGCAACAGCGACTCGCGTGGCGCGCGGGTGAGAAGGATGTCGGTTTTCTCTCTCAGACCACGCGCGAAATCGAGCGCCTTGTCCTCGCCCCAGGCGATGCCGAGTGCACCGACGAGTCGCGGCAGCAGAAACGTGCTCGCCGTGGCCTTGCCCTTGAAGCGCTCGTCGACCGTGCCGGCCCAGTTCGTCGGCACGTCGGATTCCTTGGCCAGCTTGGTGTTGTAGGCGATGGCGTAAACGATATTGCTGGTGAACCCCATCTTGCCGTCAAAGGCGGTGTTGCGCTTGTCGATTTCGAACAACGACCAGTCGTTCGGCACCAGCAGGTCGCGCTGGACGACAGGAAGATGGCCGGTCATCGAATGCCAATAGACGTCGACCTGGTGGCGTCCGGCCCGCGCCTCGGCGATGGCCTTGACCGCGATGTCGTTGTCGCCGAGCGTCTGCACCTCGATACCGGGAAACATCTTGCCGAACGCCGCCGGAATCCAGCCGACCTCGCGCGGGTGCGTGCCCCAGACGACGACCGTGCCCTCCTTCTTGGCGGCTTCATAAAGCTGCGCGACCTGCGGCGCGTCGCTCCATCCCGCCTGCGCGAGATTCGCAACAGCCGCTGCACCGACAACGATGCAAAGGGTATAGACGCAGTGAAGTATGCGCCGCATGTCCGTTCCTCCCGGCGTGCGAACGGGACCAACTCCCATTCACCGCGTCTCAGCCATAAGCCCTAGGCATTGAGCACTTCGGCGACCTTCTGGTCGCTCTTTTCCATGATGTAGTTGCCGGCCTCGAACACCACCGGCGGCGCGCTCCGATCGAAGCTGACGCCGGCGGGATCGCGGCCGGCCGCGATGGCGTCGAGCTGGCGCTGCAGGAACCGCCGCGTCATGGCGACGCCCTGGTCGGAGGTGGCGAGATGTTCGTCGGAATGCAGGCTGATCGGGCCCTGCCCGACCTGCGCTTCGAAGTCGCCCGGGAATTTCTGGTGCTCCGCCTCGGTCAGATCCGACCATGGCTTGCCGTTCATCATGGAGCGCTTCTTGCCCAGTTCGCCCTTCGCCTTGACGCGTCCGGCGGTGTAGATGCGGAAATGGGTGTCGTCGATCGGCAGCGTCCAGCCGAGCGATTCCACGCGCACATACGCGGCCACCCGCGGGTTCGGCACGACGCGCATCGTCGGCATCGAAATCTCGGTGATGCGATAGTGCGCGCGGCCGTCTTCGAGCTCGCGAACCGAGATGGTCTTCACGCCCGTCGGCGTATAATCCCATTTCACCTTCGGCATGATTCCCATCTGCGCGACGAACTGCACGCCGCTGAAGGAGCCGTGCAGGATCGGGACGTGAAACACGTCCGGGATGTTCTCCCAGTGCTGCAGCCAGTTGCACGGCACGATCGCGGCGCCGCCGCTGCCGATGCTGGTGTCGTCCGCCTCGACCAGTTCGCCGGCGTCCAGATTCTCCAGGCATTCGTAACGCGGCAGCACCGGCTTTTTGTCGGGCGGCCCCATGTAGGCGAAAATCAATCCGTAGCGCTCCTCGACCGGATACCAGGGCTGGCGGATGCGTTCGCGAATGCGCCCGCCGCCGGGCTCGCACGGCTGCTCCAGGCAGTGGCCGTGCACATCGAACAGCCAGCCGTGATAGCAGCAGCGGATGCCGCGCTCCTCGACATGGCCGTAATAGAGCGTCGTGCCGCGGTGGCAGCAGCGCGCCGTGACCAGGCCGGGCCGGCCCTCGCCGTCACGAAACAGGATCAAATCCTCGCCCAGCGCCCGCACCGCCTTGGGCGTATCGCCGGCGTCGGCCGCAAGCCCGATCGGATGCCAATAGCGCCGCATCAGTTCGCCCGCCGGCGTGCCGTGGCCGACTTCGGTCAGGTCGGCATTGTAGGTCGACGGCTTGCGCTCGTAGCCGGTCCCGGTGTCGCGTTCTGGCGTCGCCATGTGGTGCTCCCATCCGCTGCGGCAAGCTTATCGCCAAGCGATCTGATTTTGGAGTTGACTCATCAGGACAACGGGTTCGGTGTTGACGTTTTCGTCCTCGGTATAAGATCGCGGCAATTGATTCGGGTTGGGGACGCAATGCCGCCGACGTCATGCCTCGCCCGTGCGATCGTGGCCAGCGCCGTCATGGGTTGCGCCATCGGCCCGGCCTGGGCGCAGGACGTCGCCGATTTCTTCCGCGGCAAGACGATCAGCCTGATCGTCGCCTCGCCTCCGGGCAGCGAATACGACACTTACGCACGTCTCATCGCGCAAGCATCTCGGCGCACACATCCCCGGCAACCCGAAAGTCGTGCCGGCCAACATGCCGGGCACCAGCGGCCATGTGGCGGCCGCCCACATCTACAACGAGGCGCCGAAGGATGGCACCGTCGATCGGCGCGGTACTGCCCGAAACCATCACCGAGCCGTTGTGGTTCGGCATGGGCAAGGTGCAGCACGATCCGCAAAAATTCATCTATTTGGCCAGCGCCAATTCCGAGAGCTACGATTGCTTCGTGCGCTCCGATACACCGATCAAGACCATGCGCGACGCGCTGGCGCGCGAGGTCGTGCTCGGCGCGACGGCGGACCGCGGGCCGACCCGCGACGATCCGACACTGCTCAATAACCTGATCGGCAGCCGGTTTCGCGTCGAGGCCAAATATCGCGAGACTCGCGACATCCTGGCGGCGATCGAGAAAAGCGAGGTCGACGGCGTCTGCGGCATGAGCTTCAGCAGCATGTCGGCGCAGCGCCCGGATTGGATTCCGAAGGGCGTCGTCCATATTCTGGTGCAGGAAAACATCAAGGGCACGGCGCTCGCCACCAAGATGGGCGCCCCGCTCGCGACCGAATACGCGCGATCAGGCGCCGACCGCGAGGTCATGGCGCTCGCCTATGCGCAGCAGGCCTTCGGCCGGCCCTATATCCTGCCGCCGGACACACCGGCCGATCGCGTCGCGGCGCTGCGCAAGGCCTTCATCGACACGCTGCACGACAAGCAGTTGCTCGCCGAAGCCCACGCCGCGCTCATCGAGATCAATCCGCTTGTCCGGCGAAGAGGTCGAGGCGCTGGTCGGCAAGCTTTACGACACGCCCGCGCCGCTCGTGGAGCGCGTGCGCGACGCGCTGGCGTCCAAGGCGCCGCAATAGGTTCCATTGCCGGAACAATTGCGTGACTGCCGGCGCTTGCTTTCCGCTTTGTAATCCTGCGGCCGTACCCGGCCACCGTGACGCCCCCCGCCGGGCGTAATTTCGCCTTTCTGGCCAATACAGTAACCACGCCGCGCTGCCGGTCTGCGGCGTTAACTCCGATGCTAAGCCGGCAATGGTAGAAACAGGGTCTGTAGCGTAGGCGGGGCGCGTAATTCGGCTGCCGGCATGCGGCGGGCAGTCATGAGGTTGGATGGTGATGGTATCGAAGTTCCTGGTTGCCGCTCTCGCTTTTGTTGCGCTCGCAGCAGCAAATCGCGCCGACGCGGCCGATCTTTCCTTGGCGCCGCTCTACAAAGCGCCGCCGATGGCGCCGGCGTATGACTGGTCGGGCTTCTACCTTGGCGCCAACGGCGGCGGCGGCTGGGGCCGCTCGCATTGGGATACGGCCGGCCGAATCAATACGTCGGGTGGGCTCGCCGGCGGCACCGCTGGCTACAATTGGCAGTTCGGCAAGGCCGTGCTCGGCGTGGAAGGCGATCTGGACTGGTCCGGCCTCCAGGGCACCAAGACCAGCACGCTTTGCCCATTCGGCTGCACCTCAAGCGATTCATGGCTGAGCACCGTGCGCGGCCGGGCCGGCTATTCGTTCGACCGAATCATGCCTTACGTCACCGGCGGCCTTGCCGTCGGCGACATCAAGGCGAGCACGCCCGGATTGCCCGGCGGCAGTTCGACCAATGCCGGCTGGACGATCGGCGGCGGTGTCGAGGTTGCCCTGCCCGGCAACTGGACCGCCAAGGCCGAATACCTGCACGTCGATCTCGGCCGATTCGATTGCGGCACCAACTGCGGCGGCACGCCAACCGACAATGTTTCATCCCGCGCCAATATCTTCCGCGCGGGCGTGAACTACAAATTCGGCTGGGGGAAGTAATCGCCGATTCGCCTCAGACGGCGTTCTGCTACCCCACAAAAGAAAGGGGCCGGCGTGAGCCGGCCCTTCCGCATTTTAGCTTGAAGCAGTAGCTTTAGCCTTTGGTCACTACCGGCGGTGGGGCCTTACCCTTTCCGACGTTAGCGCAACCGGCAATGCTCAGAAGCGCGAGCACCGCGGCCGTTGCGATAGCGATCTTCTTCATGAAGATTCCCCCTTTGTCATGACGAGTTAACCATAACAGGGTGACCAAACGCTTAACTAGTGCAGGAAAGACACAGTCATTCCCCGAATGCACGCAGCCCACATGGGAATGCCCTTTTCGAGCCCTGGAGCCGCGTCGGCGAGGGCGCAGCGGGAGGCCTGGCGAGACGAATGCCCGCCGTCAACTCGAAATCGTATGTCGTTGAACCCGTTGGCATCCGCGGCCTGATTCTTTGACGCCGATGCTGGCGCGATTTGGCGGCGATTCGGATTTCACGGCGGACCGTGGCAAATATGCCGCACTGCGAAAAATCCACAATCTGTGTCCCGGAAAGGGAGGCCGGGCGACCTGAAATGCTGTACGATCAGATACAGGAATGCGGGGCGCGATGCGCAGGCTGGGCTGGAGGCCGCGCAGCAACCTTAGCTGCTCCCGGAGGTCAGGGTGCAAAACAATCGGAAAAACAAGCTCGGCCTCTTATTCTTGGCGGCCGTGTGCAGTTTTGCTGTTTCGGCCGGGTCCGCGGCCAGGGCGCAGGACTCGATGGCCTCGATCATGGCGCCTGAACGGGCCGCCACAACCGCGCCGACTCAAAGACAAGCTGCAGCCGGAGGCGGCGGTGGGCAATATTTCGTCGAGTTCCGGTCACGCTACGCCAAGAGCTATGGCCACACGTTTGTGGTTTTTGGACGGGTCGGACAGCGCATCACCGCGAGGGATGTCGCGGGTCTTCACCCCCACGACGTCGGAGAAGAATTCGACCAACTGGGTGATTGGCCATTTCATGCCGGTGCCGTCGGAAACCGGCGCCAGCGACGGCGACACCGAGGAGAAATACGTCTCCGCGCGCTATCGCGTGACGATGAACAAGGCGCAATTCGATCGCGTGGTGGCATATATCCGGCACAAGCAGGCGACGTCGCCGACGTGGAGCGCGGAACTGTACAATTGCAACGCGTTCGTCGCCGACATTGCCCAGTTCATGGGTTTGAAGACGCCAAAATCGACGCTGATCTATCCGAAGGTGTTCATCACCAACCTGCGCCAGATCAATACACACCCGAACCAGCCCGACACGCTCGTCAGCGACAATATGAAGGAAATGCAGAGTCCGACGCGCGACGGGCAGGCGATGGCGATGAGCGGCATTCACGTGGTCCACGAGAGCCGGGAGAGCCGGCCGGTTGCGCCCCGCGCCACCGTCACCATCGGAAACATCCGGGCGGAGACCAGCGCGGAACGTTCTGCGGACGCACGTTGATCGTCAGTGCGGCAATAGCAGTTTTCGTCGACTTTGCATGTTCAGCCGCGTAGCGATGCGGCACAGCCGGCCGCTGTGCGAATCGTATGAGTTCCCTGCGCTCGGGAAACTTATTTGCGTCACCGTTGGGTCGCATTGTTTCCGTCGCTCGTTCCAATAACAACGTCCAGAGAGTGGGCAACTATGCCCTTGCATGCGCGTCAGACATTGCTTGGAATTGCCGTGGCCGTCATGCTGGCGGCTTGTGCCGGCTCGCCCCAGCCCACAACACTACGCGGCACATCGGCGCGTTCGCCCAATGATATTCTCAATCTCGGCTCGGCGGCGGCTACCGCCAACAGTGGCGATCTTCGCGATCTGTCGCCCGAGGAAAAAAAGGTGATCATGGACGCGGTCGCGACCGCGGTCCGGGACCCGGCGGCGGCGAAGTACAAATGGGCGAGAATTGCCGCGCAGTGCGGGTGGATCAACCAATTACTGCGCGATGGTAAACGCCAAGAGCCAATACCCCGCCTACAGCGGATGGCAGGCATACATTGTCGAACTCGGATCCTCGGGTGGAACCGTGACGTCGGCAGTCGTCGGCGCCATTGCGGGCGGCGCCGACATTCCTGTCATAAAGAGAATGTGCAAACGCTACGGGCTCGACCCGGGCAATGCCGTGTGACCGGCGCATTGCCCGTGACGAGCCCGTAATCGCAGCGCAAGCGCGGCAAAAGCAGCGCGCTATTTTGCGGCGCCCTTCATCTCGGTGTTGACGATCTGCACGCGCCGGTTCTGATCGGCGTAAGGCTGATCCGGCATCTTCAACTGATCCTTGCCGAAGCCGACCGCAATCAGCGTATCCGGCGCCAGGTGGTACTGATCGACGAGGATGCGGCGCACGGCGTCAGCGCGATGCTGCGACAGCACCTGATTGTAATCGGGGCTGCCGCGGGCGTCGGTGTAGCCGTTGATGAAAAACACCGTGCCCTTGAAGTCCGGATTCGACAGCACGTTGCCAAGAGCAATCAGCGCCGGCAGCGCCTTGGGACCGACCACCCACGAATTGTAGTCGAAGAAGATTTCGAGATCGATCTTGGGCTTCGACGCCACGATCTCGACGATCTTCGCCTTTTCCTCCGGCGCGATCACGATCGCCTGCGGTGGCGCGTTCGATGACGCCGGCGTCGTCGGCTCGATCGAGATCGAGCGGGTGCGCAGGGTGTTGATGAACTTCTGCTGGTCGGGCGAATTGGGATCGGCCGGCCGCTGCACGGTGAGGCCACGCGTCATGCCTCCCGCGGGCGGCGGCGGGTTCTGCGCCTTCAGCGCATTGCTGATCTGATCCTGCAATGACTGCGCCGAAACGGGAGCGGCAAGCACGAGGCCAAGCGCCACGGCCGCGACGGTCATTCCAAACTTCCTGATGGCTTGTGTCATGGTTGCCCTCCTACCAAGGACGTTGCGCATGGGTTGAACCGTAAAACTACCACCTTTTGCGACCCGCTGCAGCCCTTGGTCGCGCGCCGGGAACCCCCGGTTCATTGGCAAACGGCGCGCGTCACCACGGATTCAAGCGCGCATTCCCCTTCGGCTGGCGCCTGCCCCGACAGCCATACTGTCGCAGGGCACTTCTGCGCGGTGCGGATGTCGGCCGGTTGTCCGGTACTGAAGCCCTTGCCGCGACAAGCCGCATCGGCGGCGGTGCGGCAATCGGGCGCTCCATTGGTCGCCGTCTGGCATTTTTCCTGTACCTCGATGACCCGCGTATTCGGCAGGCGCACGACGGCCGTTGCAGCCTCCTTGGCGGCGTCGGCGGCCTTCTTCATGGCTTCCTGAGATGCCACGGCGGCATCCTTCGAGGCCTGGTTCGCGCGCGCATTGAAGTCATCCATCTTGCTTTGCGAATCCTTCATGCGGGCACTGAAATTGGCAACGGATTCCTCCCACCAGTGGCCGAACACATGCAGGAAGCCAGGCCTGTTGGCCGGAGGGGGCTGAACTGGAAACGCCGGCGCTGGAGGTTGCGCGGGCTGGGCTGTCGCGGGCGGCGCAGGAGCGGCTTGCGGCGCCGTGGCAGCACTGGACGGAGCGGGGGCGTCGTCGGCCGCAGCAGCGCCAACCATGGAGAAAAACAATATCGCTGCCAGCAACAATGGCATCGCCGCCGCCCAAGGACCCCTGCAAAATCTCGTCATCATCTGACGGAGTCCCAGCGCCAGTTGGATGTTCCAATCGGGCGCCGCTCAACGCCTTTGGGCCGGCCGCATGGCAGAAATGAGGTCGGCAGGCTGCGCCCGGAAGACGCGCCTAGAACAAGTATACCGCAGCGACGATGCCGATGACCAGAACGGCAAAACTGATCGTGACCCAAAAGCCCAGCCGCTCTTCGATGATGGCGCGCGCCTGCGGGCCGTAGCGATAGAGCAGGAAGGCCACGAGATAGAACCGCGTTCCGCGCGCGATGATCGAGAACAGCACGAACAGGACGATGTTGTAGCCGGCGAATCCCGAGGTGATGGTGACGATCTTGTAGGGGATGGGCGTGAGCCCTTTGAGCAGGATGATCCATGCGCCCCATTTGGCATAGGCTTCGCGGAACGCCTCGACCTTGTCGCCATAGCCGTAAAGATGGATCAGCCAATGCCCGACGCTGTCGTAGAGCGCCGCGCCGATGAAGTAACCGAGCAGTCCGCCGGCGACGGACGACACGGTGCACAGCGTCGCGAAGAACCAGGCCTTGTCGGGCCGCGCCAGCACCATCGGGATGAGCATCGCGTCCGGCGGCGCGGGAAAGAACGAGCTTTCGGCAAACGCCACCAGCCCCATGATCCAGGACGCATGGGGTTTGCCGGCGGCGTCGATGCACCAGTTGTAGAGGCGGCGGAGCATGGCGGGGCTGCTTAGCGGCGCGGGCGCGAGTTGTCTACGCCAGCAGAGTCGCGGCACTCAATGACATCTGTGTTTGATGTCAGCGCCGTTTGCGGGCGCGGCGGCCTTCGAGCGATACGACCTTGCGCCGCGTCGCGCCGTCCGGGAGCTTTTTCGGAACTTTCTCCGCGATGCCGAACAGCCGCTCGCGGCGATCCATCTCTTTCCAGACGTCGTCGGGACGGATGCCGGAGGAGACCCACAGCACGACCAGATTGTAGACGAGGTCGGCGCTCTCGCGCACGACCGCGTCGCGGTCCCCGTGCATGGCATCGATCACGACCTCGACCGCTTCCTCGGCGAGCTTTTTCGCCATCTTGCTGCGGCCGGCGCGCATCAGCCGGGCGGTCCGCGAGGTCGACGGATCGTCGTGGCGGCTCGCGACAACAGCTTGATAAAGGCGTGAGACCGAATCAGCCATGGGACCAGCACAATAGCGCGATCTCATAGATATAGTGTTAACGCATGTGGCCACCACAAGCGGGCGGCTCACGCGTCGTCATTCCTGCTGTGCCAGCAGGCTGGCATTGCCGCCGGCGGCTGCCGTGTTGACGGTGACGACCTGCTCGGTGGTGAAGCGGCGGAGATAATTGGGGCCGCCGGCCTTGGGGCCGGTGCCGGAGAGCCCAGTTCCGCCGAACGGCTGGGTGCCGACCACGGCGCCGATGACGCTGCGGTTGACGTAGACGTTGCCGTTGGCGAGGCGGGCGATAACGCGGTCGACGGTGGCGTCGATGCGCGAATGGATGCCGAGCGTGAGGCCGTAGCCGTTGCCGGCGATGTCGTCGAGCAGTTGATCGAGCTCGTCGGCCTGCCAGCGCACGACGTGGAGGATCGGGCCGAACACCTCTTCCTTGAGGTCGCGCGCGCGGTCGAGCGCGATGACGGCGGGCGCAACATAGGTGCCGGCGGCCGGCAGTGTCTGGTCCATATCCCAGCAGAACCTCACCCGTCCCTGGCCGGCCATGTCGTTGACCCAGCCGTCGAGCTTCTCCTTTGCCTCGGCATCGATCACCGGGCCGACATGGGTCGAGGGCTCGCGCGGATCGCCGAGGCGCAACGCGCGCGCCGCGCCGATCACCATGTCGAGCATGCGATCGGCGACGTCTTCCTGCAGGCAGAGCAACCGCAGCGCCGAGCAACGCTGGCCGGCGGAGCGGAACGCGGACGTGATCACGTCGTCGGTGACCTGCTCGGGCAACGCCGTGGCGTCGACGATCATGGCGTTGACGCCGCCGGTCTCGGCGATGAGCGGCACGATCGGTGCGTCCTTGGCGGCAAGCGAACGGTTGATCGCGCGCGCGACTGCGGTCGAGCCGGTGAACGCAACGCCGGCAACGCGGCGGTCGGCGACAAGGCTCGCGCCGACCGTGCCGTCGCCCGGGACCAGATGCAGCGCGGAAACCGGCACGCCGGCCTCATGCATGAGACGCACGGCAAGCGTGGCGACCAGCGGCGTCTGCTCGGCGGGTTTCGCCACCACCGCATTGCCCGCGGCAAGCGCGGCGCTCACCTGGCCGAGGAAAATCGCGAGCGGGAAATTCCACGGACTGATGCAGACGAACACGCCGCGGCCGCGATAGCGCAGTTCGTTGCTTTCGCCGGTCGGCCCGGGCATCGGCTGCGGCGCCAGCGCGGTACGCGCCTGCGCCGCGTAATAGCGGCAGAAGTCGGCGGCCTCGCGCACTTCCGAAAGCGCATCGTCGAGCGTCTTGCCGCCTTCGATCTGAAGCAGCGCGATCAACCGCCCACGGCTTTCTTCCAGGCTGTCCGCAGCGCGTTCGAGCGCGGCGGCGCGCTCGGCAACAGGCGTCACGGCCCAGGCGGGAAAGCCGGCGTTCGCCGCGGCCATCGCAGCAAGCGCAATGGCGTCGTCGCCCTCGCGCACGTGGCCGATCGGCCTGCCGTCAATCGGTGAGATCACCGCGCGCTCGATACCGGCAAGGTCGATGCCGTCGACCAGCGGCGCAGCTTGCGCATCGACCGGCATGGCGGCGCGCACATCCGCCAGCAGCGCCGCGAAGCTTGTGCTGTCGCCAAACTCGACACCCATCGAATTGCGCCGCTCCGGCAAATAGAGATCGCGCGGCAGCGGAATTTTCGGATGCCGCGCGTGACGCGCGTCGGCGATCCAGCTTTGCGGCCGGCGCAGAATATCGCCGATCGGCACACTGGAATCCGCCGCGGCCGACACGAACGAGGAATTCGCGCCGTTCTCCAGTAGCCGCCGCACCAGATACGCCAGCAGATCGCGGTGGCCGCCGACGGGCGCATAGACGCGGCATGCGATGGCGGGCAGTTCGGCGATGAGCGCCTCGTAGAGCGACTCGCCCATGCCGTGCAGGCGCTGGAATTCGTATCCCTCGACGCCGCCGGCGTCCTCGATGACGCTCGCGACAGTGAGCGCATTGTGCGTGGCGAATTGCGGGAAGACACGTGCGCGCAGCGCCAGCAATTTGCGCACGCAGACCATGTAACAGAGGTCGGTCATGGCCTTGCGGGTGAACACCGGATAGTCGGCGAGCCCGCGCTCCTGCGCGCGCTTGATCTCGGTGTCCCAATAGGCGCCCTTGACCAGCCGTACGGTGAGCCGCCGTCCGCTCGCCTGCGCCGTGTCCGCGATCCAGTCGATCACCTGTGGCGCGCGCTTCTGGTAGGCCTGCACCGCGAGGCCAAATCCTTCCCAACCGCGCAAGCGATGGATCGCCCAGCACGGCGCCGATCACGTCGAGCGACAGTTCGAGCCGGTCGGCCTCCTCGGCATCGATTGTGAATTGCAGGTCGTGCGTTCGCGCCATGCGCGCCAGATCGAGCAGGCGCGGCGCGAGTTCCGCCAGCACGCGCCCGCGCGAGATCGCTTCGTAGCGCGGATGCAGCGCCGAGAGTTTCACCGAGATGCCGGGCCGCTGCGGCAGCGCCGCATTGCCGGCGCTCGCTCCGATGGCTTCGATCGCATTGGCATAAGCGTCGAAATATTTCTCGGCGTCCGCCGCCGTGCGCGCGCCCTCGCCCAGCATGTCGAACGAATAACGAAATTCGCCATGCGTGCGCGCCCGGCCGAGCGCCTCCTCAATGGTCTGCCCGAGCACGAAATGCGAGCCAAGGAGCCGCATCGCCTGCCGCGTCGCCGCCCGCACCGCCGGCAGCCCGAGCCGCTTTGCGACGCTGTCGAGGATCGTCTCCGGCGTCTCGCCCGGATGGATGATGCGGGCGGTGATGCCGAGCGTCCAGGCCGAGGCCGAGACCAGAAGCGCGTTCGATTTGACCTCGCGCTCGAGCCAGTGCCCAGCCGCGAGCTTGTCCTCGATCAGCCGGTCTGCGGTCGTGGCGTCGGGCACCCGCAGCAGCGCCTCGGCCAGCACCATCAGCGCGAGGCCTTCCTTGGTGGAAAGCGAATAGGCATGAAGGAAATCCTCGATGCCGCCGAGGCCGCCGGTCTTGGCGCGGATGCTCTCGACGAGCCGCCGCGCCTGGCGGTCGATCCGGTTCTCGGCCTTGCTGTCGCGCGCCGCCTCAGCGATGAAACGGGCCGCGAGTTCCTCGTCGGGCGGCGCGTAGGGCGCCCGCAACGGCGGCAAGCTTGCCTCAGGCCCAGCCATGTGATTCCCGATCGAACACGTGCGGCATCGTAGCAGTCACGCGCGCCGGAGAAACCGGGTTGCATCGCAAGCTAGTGCTTGCGCTTTGCGGCGGCTTGTTCTTTATCAGCAGCGGGCGCAGTCACAGGGACCGCGGGGCGGGCGGTAACGCAGCGACAATTGCGATCAAGGGAACGGACATGGCCATCGTCGAACTCGCTCGGCTGCGCCGGTCCCTGATCTTGCCGATTGCGCTGTTGTCATGGGCCGCGCCCGGCCGCCGCAGAAACCGCCATCAAATTCACCTTGGACCGCAAGATCGAAGGTCCGGCAGCGCCCTTCTTCGTCGCGATCGACCGCGGCTACTTCAAGGCCGAAGGCCTCGACGTCAGCATAGAGCCGGGCGCCAGCGTCGCCGAGCCAATCGCCCGTCTTGCGTCCGGCAATTACGAGATGGGGGTCGGCGACATCAATGCCCTCATCAAGCTGCGCGATGCCAAGCCGCAGACGCCGGTGAAAGCCGTCTTCATCGTCTACGACGAGCCGCCCTACGCCGTCGTCGCGCGCAAGAGCCGTGGCATCAGCCAGCCGAAGGACCTGGAGGGCAAGAAGCTCGGGGCGCCCAACACCGAAGGCGCATTCGCATATTGGCCGATCTTCGTGCAGGCGAACGGCATCAATGCCGCCAAGGTGACGATCGAGCACGTCGGCCTGCCGGTGCGCGACCCCATGCTGGCCGCGGGCCAGGTCGATGCCGTGACCAGCTACTCGTTCTACCTCCTACATCGATCTCAAGGACCGCGGCGTCCCGGTCGACGACATCGTCGTGCTGCTGATGGCGGACTACGGCGTGCGGGTCTACGGCAACGCCATCATGGTCAACACCAAATTCGCCGACGAAAAGCCGGAAGCCGTCAAGGCGTTCCTGCGCGCCTATGTGAAGGCCCTCCGGGAGACAGTGCGCGATCCGGCACGCGCGGTGGATGCGGTGGTGAAACGCAGCGAAGGCGCCAAGAAAGACGTCGAGCTCGAGCGCCTGCGCATGGCGCTGCGCGACAACATTCTCACCCCGGCGGTGAAAGCAAACGGCTACGGCGGCGTCGACTCGGCGCGGCTCGACCAGGCGATCGAGCAGATCGGACAGACCTATCAGTTCAAGGACAGGCCAATGGCCGTCGGCGCATTCGACAACTCATTCCTGCCGCCGGCGTGCCGAGCCGCTCAGGTGGCAAGTGAAATCGCCAGTGGATACAGGCTACGCGGCCTTGGGCGCGAACACCGCTGGACGCATCGCCGCGCCAATGTGATCCGCGAACTGCACGATCGTTTCGTCTTCGCAGTCTTCGCCGAGGAAGATTCCGCAATAGACGTCCGGCAGCGGCGGCAGCGGCCCGTTATCCCAGACGGTCAATTCGGGCGGAACGCGGCGCCGCGGCACCACCATGACACCGACGCCCTCGATGACAGCGCTGCGCAGCCATTCGGCACTGGTTGCCCGAAGTACAAGTTCGGAGTTGCGTCCAACCTTGTTGAGGGCCGAGACGCCGGCGCGGTGGCACACGCAGATGTCCTTGTAGGACAGCAGCGGCACCGGCGCGTCGGCGTCAAGCGCAGTCTTTTCAGCGCGCACCCAGGCCAACTGTTCGGTCCAGTATTGGCGTGCCTCGATCCCCGGCTCATCGACGACAAGGGCGAGCACGATATCGAGGTCGTCTTCCTTCAACGCTTGCAACAGTCGCCGGTGTCCGCCGCCCTGGATGGCGAAGTGCAGTTGAGGCCATTGCGTGCGCGCGCCCGCCAGCATGCGGGCAAGATCGACGCCCATGCAGTCGCCGGGGAGTCCGACGCGCACCGTTTTGGCGGTCGGATTCCGCTTGGAGATGCCAAGGATCTGATCGTTGATCGACAGCATCCGGCGTGCGGAATTGATGACCAACTCGCCGGTGGGCGTCAGGCTGACGCCGGGGTTGTTCTTGTCGAGCAATTCAGCGCCGATCAGAGTTTGCAGTCGCCTGATCTGGGCGCTGACCGCGGGCTGCGTTATCCCTTGAGCCTCGGCGGCGCGCGTGAAACTGCGCAGGTCGACGACGGAGACGAAAGTTCGTAGCAGGTCGGTTGGAATATTCTTCATTGTTGTCCCCCCTCCACCGTTGGCACCCGGAACGGCGGCATTAGGCTGTTGATCCGGTACGCGAAACACAGCCGGCATACCAACCCGCCCTACAGCATTTCTGCGGTTCGACCAACTGGGCGTAACGCATAGCCGCTGCCACATTTTCCGATCACATTTCGGCAGTTGAGGCCACCCCGCCGGGCAGGGCTCGTGTCGGACCGGTTGAGTGCGGTAGATTGGCGTGTCAGGGGCCGTCCGTAACAGCACAATGACATTCGTACGCGTCTATTCCCGCGTCCTCCACCTGCTCGGCTCCGAGTCGCGCCTGGCGTGGGCCTTGGCGGCTGCCAACCTGGCGCTGGCCACGGCGCAGTTCGCCGAGCCTGTGCTGTTCGGTCGCATCGTCGATGCACTGTCGTCGGCGCTGCCGGCGGGCGATCTGCCGGCCTGGACCGCGCTCGCGCCGCTCATCGGCGGCTGGGTGGCGTTCGGCCTTTTCATCATCGTCGCCGGCACGCTGATCGCGCTCTACGCCGACCGGCTGGCGCATCGGCGCCGCAACATGGTGCTGACGGAATATTTCGAGCACGTGCTGGAGCTGCCGCAGAGCTACCACAGCGGCGCCCATTCCGGCCGGCTGGTGAAGATCATGCTCGCCGGCACCGACACGCTGTGGTGGCTGTGGGTGCAGTTTTTCCGCGAGCACTTCGCCGCCTTCGTGTCCGTCTTCGTGCTGCTGCCGTTTTCGCTGCTGCTGAATTGGCGGCTGGCTTTGCCGCTGATCGCGCTGTGCTTCGTATTCACGCTGCTCACACTCGTCGTCATGCGCAAGACCGATGCGATGCAGCGTACTGTCGAGCAGCATTATTCCGATCTCGCCGAGATCGCCTCCGATGCGCTCGGCAACGTGGCGCTGGTGCAGAGCTTCGCCCGCATCGACCAGGAAGTGTCCGGCCTCAAGAGCGTGGTGAACTCGCTGCTGCGCGCGCAGATGCCGGTGCTGTCGTGGTGGGCGGTCGCCGCGGTGCTGACGCGCTCGGCGACGATGCTGACGATGGTCGTCATTTTGCTGCTCGGGACCTGGCTGAAGCTCAACGGTCAGGCCTCGGTCGGCGACATCGTGATGTTCATGAACATTGCGACGCTTTTGATCGGCCGGCTCGAACAGGTGATCAGCTTTTCCAACCGGCTGTTCATGGATTCGCCGCGGCTCGCCGAATTTTTCGATGTGCTCGACACCACGCCCGCCGTGCGCGACCGGCCGGATGCGGTCGATCCCGGCCGCGTGCGCGGCCTCGTCGAGTTCAAGGGCGTGTCGTATTCCTACGACGGCAAGCGCGCTGCCGTCGCCGACCTCGACTTCACGGCGTTGCCCGGCGAACTGGTGGCGCTCGTCGGCCCGACCGGCAGCGGCAAGTCGACGGCGCTTTCGCTGCTGCATCGCGTGTTCGATCCACAGTCGGGCGTCGTCAGGATCGACGGCATGGATGTCCGCGCTCTGAAGCTGACGGCGTTGCGCCGCAACATCGGCGTCGTGTTCCAGGAGACGCTGCTGTTCAACCGCTCGATTGCCGAGAACCTGCGCGTCGGCAAACCCGACGCCACGGAGCACGACATGCACGAGGCCGCCGCGCGCGCCCAGGCGCTGGAATTCATCGAGCGCGACATCGAAGGTTTCGAGGCGCGCGCCGGCGAACGCGGACGGCTGTTGTCCGGCGGCGAACGGCAGCGGCTGGCGATTGCACGCGCGCTGTTGAAGGACCCGCCGATCCTCATCCTCGACGAGGCAACCAGCGCGCTCGACGCGGTGACGGAGGCGCGTATCACGTTGGCGCTCGAAGAGGTGATGAAGGACCGCACCACGTTCGTGATCGCGCACCGGCTCGCGACCGTGCGCAGGGCGAGCCGCATCCTCGTTTTCCAGGGCGGCCACATCATCGAAACCGGCACGTTCGACGAACTGGTGCGGCGTGGCGGCTTCTTTGCCGAACTCGCGCGCGCGCAGTTCATGGTCGCGCCGGAGCCGCAGGCGGCGCTGGCGGCCGAGCAGCCGGTTCCGCTGGTGGAGACTTGAAATCGATAGTCAAACCGGGATTGGGAGGCGGAAATGGAGTTCGGAGCGTAGCGATGCACCGCCCTTCCCCTGAGAATCATTTGATCCGTTCGAGGATGCTGACGTAGTTCGCGACCGCCGCGCCGCCCATGTTGAAGATACCACCAAGGCGGGCGTCCTTCACCTGCATGCCGCCGGCGGTGCCGGTGAGCTGCATCGCGGCGAGCGCGTGCATCGAGACCCCCGTCGCGCCGATCGGATGGCCTTTTGACTTGAGGCCGCCCGACGGGTTCACCGGCAGCGCGCCATCTTTCGCCGTGACGCCCTCGGTGATGGCGCGGGCGCCCTGCCCCTGCGGCGCGAGGCCCATGCCCTCGTACACCAGCAATTCGGCGATGGTGAAGCAGTCGTGCACTTCCGCGAACGAGAGTTCATTGAGCGCGACACCGGCCTGCGCCAGCGCCCGCTGCCAGGCCAGCGCACAGCCTTCGAACTTGAGAATGTCGCGCCGCGACATCGGCAAGAAATCCTGCACGTGCTCGGCGGCGCGGAACACCACCGCCTTGCCGAGCTTGAGCGCAGTCTCGACATCCGCCAGCACCACCGCGGCGGCGCCGTCGGAGACGAGCGAGCAATCGGTGCGCTTGAGCGGGCCGGCGACGCGCGGATTCTTCGCGCTCTCGGTGCGGCAGAATTCGTAGCCGAGATCCTTGCGCATCTGCGCGTAGGGATTGTCGACGCCGTTCTTGTGGTTCTTGGCGGCGATGCGCGCCAGCGCATCCGACTGGTCGCCCCAGCGCTGGAAATAGAGGTCTGCGATCTTGCCGAAAATCCCGGCGAAGCCGCCTTCGATGTCGGCTTCCTCGCGCACGTAGGAGGCCTTGAGCAGATTGCGGCCGATCTCCGGGCCCGGCGTCGTCGTCATCTGCTCGGCACCGACGACAAGCACGATGCGCGCCGACTTGGCCGCGATCGCCTTGAGGCCTTGATGGATGGCGGCGGAACCCGTGGCGCAGGCGTTCTCCACGCGCGTCGCGCGCGTGAAGCGCAGATCGGGCGAAGCCTGCAGCACCAGCGAGGCGGTAAAATCCTGCTCCGAGAAGCCGGCATTGAAGTGGCCGAGCACGATCTCGTCGACGTCCTTCGCCGCAACGCCGGCGTCGGCCAGCGCCTCGGTCGCGACCCGCACGATGAGGCTCTCGACCGATTCGGCATCAAGCTTACCGAACGGGGTATGCGCCCAACCCACGATGCAAGCTGTCATAATTGCTCCCTTGCCGAATTTTCGTCGTTTTCCTTGTTGATGACCGGGCGCAAGTCTGCGCCGACCTTAACGCTAGCGGCATTGGGCTTTGCGTTGGCCCTCGCTTCGGTTTAGATAGCCTACCGCAACACCTTTCGGAACCCTTTGCCACATTTGGCCCGCCCCAGTGAACGGACCGCACCACGTGATTTGTCGAAATTCTCTGCGGGCGCTCGCGCTCGGTCTCACGGCAGGTTCCCTTCTCGCGGTAAGCCCGGCACGGTCCGAGTCGCCTGCTTTTGGTCGATGTCGATAGCGGCAAGGTGCTGCACGCCGAGAACGCGACCTACCCGTGGTATCCGGCCTCCATCACCAAGCTGATGACCACCTATGTGGTGCTGCGCGCGGTCAAGGAACACCGCATCACCCTCGACTCGCTGTTCACGGTTTCGCGCAATGCCGCGGCGCAGGCGCCAACCAAGATGGGGTTCCCGGTCGGCACCCAGGTCACCGTCGACAACGCGCTCAAGATGCTGCTGGTCAAATCGGCAAACGACATGGCGGTGCTGCTCGCCGAAGGCGTTTCCGGTTCGATCGAAAATTTCTCCGACGAGATGACGCGCAACGCGCATCGCATCGGAATGACGCAATCGAGTTTCGTCAATCCCAACGGACTGCCGGCCGACGGCCAGATCGTCTCGGCGCGCGATATGGCGATTCTGGCGCGCGCGCTCATTCGCGAGTTTCCCGAATACGATTCCTATTGGCACATCGGGGCGATCCAGATCGGCAAGCGCGTCGTGCGCAACTACAACACGCTGCTCGGGCGCTATCCCGGCACCGACGGCATGAAGACCGGCTTCATCTGCGCCTCGGGATTCAATCTCGTCGCCACTGCGACCCGCGACAACAAGCGCCTGATCGCCGTCGTGCTCGGCGCACCATCGGGCGCGGTGCGCGCCCAGAAGGCGGCGCAAATGCTCGAGCGCGGGTTTGCGCAAAATCCGCTGTCGTGGCTGACGCCCTCGCTCGGCAGCGTGAATTCGCTGGTGCCGATCGACGCCGCGCCGCCCAATCTGCGCGACGAAATGTGCGGCAAACATCGCAAACGCCCCGCAGCCGACGATGACCAGGACGAGGAAGCCAGCAACGGAACCGGGGTGGTGACGCCGGCGCGCAATTCTCGCTGAGCCTGCGCGCGCCCACCCGGACTGGGCCGCTGCTTGGCGATCTCGGACCGGTCACGCCGATTTTGGTCTATACCGGCCCGACCCGGAAGGAGCCGACGACGCAGCTTGCCAGCACCGGCAAGCCTGAGCTTGCCTCCGCTCCATCCCGGGGCAAGAAAGGGCGTGGCAGCCGCGAGCGCAGGCCCGTGGAATGCCTTCTCGTCTTCGGCCCTGGCCGCGAGCCCGCCCGCCGAACTGGTCGCAACTGAACCGCTCCGCCTCGTGCCGCTGCCGCGGCCGCGGCCGAAGATCAGGGCGACATCGGCCGCCAGATGATCGCGGGCGAGCCACGCCCGGTCCAAAAGCTGGGCCCGGTTCCGCCCATCCCGCTGACGCTCCTCACCGGCTTTCTCGGCGCCGGCAAGACCACGCTGCTCAACCGGCTGCTGCAGCGAGCCCGCGCTCGCCGACACTGCCGTCATCATCAACGAATTCGGCGAGATCGGGCTCGACCATCTGCTGGTACGGAAAGTCGACGACGGCGTCGTGCTGCTGCAGAGCGGATGCCTGTGCTGCACGCTGCGCGGCGATCTGGTTGACGCGCTGGAGCGGCTGCTGCGCGACCTCGACAATGGCCGCGCCTCGTTCCGCCGCGTGATGCTGGAAACGACCGGGCTCGCGGACCCCGCCCCGTTGCTGCAAACCGCGATGGCGCACCCTTATCTCGTCATGCGCTACCGGCTCGATGGCGTCGTCACCGTGGTCGACGCCGTGAACGGTTTTGCGACGCTCGACGCGCACGCCGAAGCCGTGAAGCAGGCAGCGGTCGCCGATCGTATCGTGCTGACCAAAACCGATTTGCTCGACACGCCGGAGCGTATTGCCGACAGCGAGCGGCTGCGCGCGCGTCTTGCCGCGCTCAATCCGGCGGCGCCGGTGCTTGATGCCGCGAACGGCGAGGCTACGCCCGGGCGCCTGCTCGATTGCGGGCTTTACGATCCCGCCGGCAAGAGTCCCGATGTCGCGCGCTGGCTGGCGGAGGAATCCTACGCGCCGCACGCGCACGATCATCACCACGACGTCAATCGTCACGACGAGCGTATCCGCGCCTTCGTGCTCGCGACCGAGCGCGCGATTCCGATGTCGGCGCTCGATGCGTTCCTCGATCTGTTGCGCTCGATGCATGGGCCGAACCTGCTGCGCGTCAAGGGCGTGGTGAAGCTTGCCGAGGAGCCGCTGACGCCGATCGTGGTGCACGGCGTGCAGCACGTGTTCCATCCGCCCGCGCGCCTCGCGCAATGGCCCGATGACGACCATCGCACGCGCTTTGTCTGCATCACCCGCGATGTCGATCCGCAGGCGATCCGGAAATTGTTCGACGCCATCGTCGGCGTGAGCGCACCCGACCGGCCCGACCGCGCGGCTTTGATCGACAATCCGCTGGTGCCGTTCGGCGGGCTCGATCGCTGAGCGGCTTGCCCGTAAGCGTGCGCGCATGAACATCATCGAGCGCATCAGGGCTGACGCGGTCTTCTTCAGCAGCGCGTTGCGCTCGCTGCGGCGGACGCTGCCGATCGTCAAAAATCCGACGCGGGTGTTTCCCTATGTCGTCGACGAATTGGCGCAACAATACGGCGACGCGCCGGCACTGCTGAGCGCGCGGGAAAACTTCAGCTACCGCACCTTGGCGGAACGCACCAACAAGTACGCACGCTGGGCGCTCGGCCAGAATATCGACAAGGGCGACGTCGTCTGCGTGCTGATGCCGAACCGGCCGGAGTTCCTGGCGATCTGGCTCGGCATCACCAAGGTCGGTGGTATCGCGGCGCTGCTCAATACCAACCTGGTCGGCGCGTCGCTCGCCCATTGCATCGACATCGTCGCGCCGAAGCACATTGTGGTGGCGGCCGAAATGTTTGAGATTTTCGCCGCCGTGCGGCCGCTGCTGAAATCTCAGGCCAAGGTCTGGGTGCATGGCGAGCGCGCCGAAGACTGCCAACGCATCGACCGGGAAATCGAAAACATTTCGGGCGAGGCGCTCGCCGCCGCCGAACGCCGCGCGCTCACGATCGACGACCGCGCGCTCTATATCTACACCTCCGGCACCACCGGCATGCCGAAGGCCGCCAACGTCAATCATCATCGCATCATGCTGGCGAGCTACGGCTTCGCCGGCGTGATGAACACCAGGCGCACCGACCGCATGTACGACTGCCTGCCGATGTATCATACCGCCGGCGGGCTGTGCGCAATCGGCTCGCTGCTCGTGGCCGGCGGCTCGGTCGTCATCCGCGAAAAATTTTCCGCGCACGAATTCTGGCGCGACGTGGTGCGCCATGAGTGCACGCTGATCCAGTATATCGGCGAGCTCTGCCGCTACCTCGTCAACACGCCGCCCGGCCCGGACGAGCAGCGTCACCGCATCCGCCTCGCCTGCGGCAACGGCCTGCGGCCGGACGTGTGGGAGCGAATTCCAGCGGCGCTTTCGCATTCCGCGCATCGTCGAATTTTACGCCGCGACCGAAGGCAACGTGATGCTGTTCAATTTCGATGGCAAGCCGGGCGCCATAGGCCGCTTGCCGGCCCTCATGGCGCGCCGCTTCCCGGCCGCGATCGTCGCTTTCGATCATGACAGGCAACAGCCGGTTCGCGACTACACACGGCTTCTGCGTGGCGTGCAAGCCGGGCGAAACCGGCGAGGCCATCGGCAAGATCCTGGACGATCCCGCGCAGAACGGCGGGCGTTTCGACGGTTACGCCGACAAGGCCGAGGACGAGCAGAAAATCCTGCGCGACGTGTTCGAGCCAGGCGACGCCTGGTTCCGCACCGGCGACCTGATGAAACAGGACGCGCGCGGCTATTTCTATTTCGTCGATCGCGCCGGCGACACGTTTCGCTGGAAGGGCGAGAACGTGTCGGCGTCGGAGGTGGCCGAGACGATCGGCGCGTTCCCGGGCGTCGCCCACGCCATCGTCTATGGCGTCGCGGTGCCAGGGCATGACGGCCGCGCCGGCATGGCGGCGATTGCGGCCGGTGCGGGCTTCGATCTCGCGGCACTGCGCGAACACCTCACGCAGCGCCTGCCCGACTATGCGCAGCCGCTGTTCGTGCGCATCTGCAGCGAGATCGCGGTGACATCGACCTTCAAGCCGAGGAAGCTCGATCTCGTCCGCGACGGCTTCGACCCATCGCGCACGCGCGACGTGATCTGCTTCAATGACCGCGAACGCCAGGCCTTCGTCCCGCTCGGCGAAGGCGCTTTACGAGCGGATATGCAATGGCACGGTGCGGTTATGGATCGTGTGATGGATACGCCGATAGCCAATCCCGCCGACATCCTTGCCTTCTGGCGCGAGGCCGGTCCGGACAAGTGGTTCAAGAAGGACGCCGCGTTCGACGCCGACATCAGGACGCGCTTCCTCGCGACATACGAAGCGGCCGCTGCCGGAAAGCTCAGCGATTGGGAAGCGACGCCCGACGGCGCGCTCGCACTGCTGATCGTGCTCGACCAGTTCCCGCGCAACATGTTCCGCGGCGATGCGCGCACGTTCGCCGCCGATCCGTTTGCCCGCGCCGTTGCCGACGCGCGCCATCGCGCGCGGTTTCGACCAGCACTTTGCGCCGGCCGAGCGCAGCTTTCTTCTATCTGCCGTTCGAGCATTCCGAGGACACGGCCGACCAGGATCGTTGCGTCGGCACTGTGCCGCGCCACGGGTGATGCGGACTTGCTGAAATGGGCGGAGCGTCACGCCGACATCATCCGCCGCTTCGGCCGCTTTCCCCATCGCAACGCCATGCTCGGCCGCGAAATGACCGACGGAGGAACAGGCGTTCCTCGACGGCGGCGGCTTTTCCGGCTGATGCATCCCCCAAAATTGCGCTACCATGAGACCCGAACGGAGGACGTGATGCGGACAATCATTCTCGCCGCCGCGGCGGCATTGCTGCTCAATGCAGGCGCCCACGCGCAGGCGCCGCAGGGTTATCCTGCGGACTACGCCAAGATCGTCGAGGCCGCGAAGAAGGAAGGCAAGGTCGTGGTCTACGCGACCACTGACGCGGTCGCGGCCAACCCGCTGGTCAAGGATTTCCAGGCGCTCTATCCGGGCATCAGCGTCGAATACTCCGATGTCAATTCGACCGAACTCTACAATCGCTTCATCGCCGAAGTCGCGGCCGGCTCGACCGGCGACGTGATGTGGTCGTCGGCGATGGACTTGCAGGTCAAGCTCGTGGCCGACGGCTACGCCGCGACCTACGCGTCGCCGGAAATCCCCGGCCTGCCGAAATGGGCGGTGCTGAAAAACCAGGCCTACGGCACGACCTACGAGCCGATCACCTTCGTCTACAACAAGCGCCTGGTGCCGGAGGCCGACGTGCCGCAGGACCACGCCGCGCTGCTCAAGCTGCTGCAGGCCAAGCCCGACGCCTACAAGGGCAAGGTCACGGCCTACGATCCGGAGAAGTCGGGCGTCGGCTTCCTGTTCGTCAATCAGGACGTCAAATATTTCCCGCAGGCCTGGGACCTGTTCAAGGCATTCGGCAAGGTCAACATCAAGCTCTACACCTCGGCCGGCGCCATGATGGAGCGCGTGACGTCCGGCGAGCACACGATCGGCTACGGGATTTTCGGTTCGTATGCGCTCGGCCGTTCGAAGAAGGACAAGAACCTCGGCATCGTCACGCCGAAGGACTACACGCTCGTCACCTCGCGCGTCGCCTTTATCTCCGCGAAGGCGAAGAACCCGAATGCGGCGAAGCTGTTCCTCGATTACCTGCTGTCGAAGCGCGGGCAGACCATCATCGCCAATCAGGCCGAGCTCTATTCGCTGCGTGATGATGTCGACGGCGAGGCCACCGTCAAGAAAGTCGCCGAGCTGATCGGCGACAAGGCGCGCCCGGTTCCGATCAGCGACGAGTTGCTGTCCTACCTCGACCAGACGAAACGGCTTGCTTTCATCAAGCAGTGGCAGGCGGCGATGAAGGGGCAGTGATTGTCATCGTCCGCGAAAGCGGGCGATCCAGTATACGCAGTCGTGCATGGGTCCCGCAGTCGTGCCATAAATTGATCCTCGGTGGTTACTGGATGCCCGCCTTCGCGGGCATGACAGGCTTATTGGTGAGGCGTCGGTGAGCAGGGCTGTTGCCGCGAGCGGGGACGGGAAAAAGGGGCTTCGCCGTCCCGTTTGTGTTCTACCGTATCCTCGTCATCGCCCTCACGGCGCTGGCCGTCTTGGCGCCGCTGTCGCTCGTGTTCTACCAGAGCTTTCTCACCGGCCCGTTCTTCCAGCCGTCGGCGAAGCTGAGCCTCGACGCCTACCGCTTCGTGTTCGCCGACGGCGACTTCTGGAGCGCATTCGGGACGACGCTGCTCATCGCCGCCGGCATGGCCGTCATCGCGGTTCCGCTCGGCGCGATGCTCGCCTTCCTGATGGTGCGCACCGATGTGCCGGGCCGCTCCTGGCTGGAGCCGTTCGTGCTGGTGCCGATCTTCGTTTCCGCCGTCGTCATCGCCTTCGGCTATGTGGTGGCGATGGGGCCGGTCGGATTCTTCTCGATCTGGGTGAAATCGCTCATCGGCTTCACGCCGTGGAATCTCTATTCGCTGTTCACGCTGATCATCATCGCCGGCCTCACCCATGTGCCGCACGTCTATCTCTACACCGCCGCGGCGCTGCGCGGGCTCGGCAGCGATCTCGAAGAGGCCGCGCGCGTCGTCGGCGCCAATCCGTGGAAGGTCGCAATCGACGTCAGCCTGCCGATGGTTTTGCCTGCGATCCTGTTCGCCGGCGTATTGGTGTTCTTCCTCGGCTTCGAGCTGTTCGGCCTGCCGCTGGTGCTCGGCGATCCGCAAGGCATCCTGGTGCTCTCGACCTACCTGTTCAAGCTCACCAACAAGCTCGGCGTGCCGTCCTATCAGCTCATGGCGGTGGTCGTGGTCGTCATCGTCGCGGTGACGGCGCCGCTCGTGTTCCTGCAGCGCATGCTGCTCGGGCAATCGCAGCGCTACGTCTCGATGCGCGGCAAGGGATTGCGCGTCGCGCCGCTCAAGCTCGCGCGCTGGCGCTGGCCGGCCTTCGCCGCGATCGTGTGCTGGTTCGCTTTCACGGTGATCGTGCCGCTCGCCGGGATTACGTTGCGCTCTTTCGTCAGCGGCTGGGGCGAAGGCGTGAATTTGTCCGAAGTGCTCACCCTCGATCACTACCGCGAGCTGCTCGATTATCCCAATGTCATCCGCGGCATGATCAATACCTTCGCCATCGGCGTGATCGGCGGCGCCATGGCGGTCGCGTGCTACACCGCGATTGCGCTCGCGATCCACCGCTGGCCGTCCAGGTGGACATACGTGGTCGACTACCTCGTCATGGTGCCGCGCGCCATGCCGGGCCTGATCGCCGGCCTGGCGATGCTGTGGGTGTTCCTGTTCGTGCGGCCGCTGAACGCCGCTCAAGTCGACGCTGATATCGGTCTGGCTCGCCTACACCATCGTGTGGCTCGCCTACGGCATGCGGCTTGTCTCGGGCACGCTGCTGCAGGTCGGCCCCGAGCTCGAAGAATCCGCCCGCACAATCGGCGCCAACCAGATGCGCGTGACGCGCGACGTCACCGTACCGCTGATCAAATACGGCATGCTGGCGAGCTGGCTGCTCATCTTTCTCATCTTCGTGCGCGAATATTCGACCGGCATCTATCTCCTTGGCCCCGGCACCGAGGTGATCGGCTCGCTGCTGGTCTCGCTGTGGGGCACGGGCGCGGTCGATCTGGTCTCCGCGTTGTCGGTCGTGAATGTCGCCATGATCGCGGTGGGACTCCTCATCGCGGTGCGTCTCGGAGTACGTCTGCATGGCTGAACTCGTCGTCAGCGATCTCGGCCTGCGTCTCGGCGACAACGAGATCCTCAAGGGCGTCTCCGTCACCGTGCCGCAGGGCAAAGTCGTCGCGCTGCTCGGGCCTTCCGGCAGTGGCAAGACCACGCTGCTGCGCGCCGTCGCCGGCCTCGAAGCGCCGCATACCGGCTCGATTCGCGTCGGCGACACCGTGTTTTTCGACGCGCGCCAAGAAGATCGATCTGCCGGCCGAACAGCGCGGCCTCGGCCTCGTGTTCCAGTCCTACGCGCTGTGGCCGCACCGCACCGTGTTCGACAACGTCGCCTACGGCCTCAAGCTGCGCGGCGTCGGCGCAGACGAGATGAAGGCGCGCGTCGAACGGGCACTGGCGCAAATCGGCCTCGCGCATCTTGCGGCGCGCTATCCGCACCAGCTTTCCGGCGGCCAGCAGCAGCGCGTGGCGCTCGCCCGCGCGCTGGTCTACGAGCCGGCGGTGATCCTGCTCGACGAGCCGCTCTCCAATCTCGACGCAAAGCTGCGCGAGGAGGCGCGCGCGTGGCTGCGTCAGCTCATCGTCACGCTCAATCTCTCGGCGCTGTGCGTCACCCACGACCAGATCGAGGCGATGGCGATCGCCGACAGCATCACGCTGCTCAATGCCGGCCTGATCGAGCAGGAAGGCACGCCGACGGAACTCTACACCGAGCCGAAGTCGCTGTTCGCCGCCGAGTTCATGGGTAGCAATAACCGCCTGGAGGGCGTGCTCGTCGAAATCCTCCGGCAACCGTGCGGTGATCGATGTCGCCAAGCAATGGCTCGTGGGCATGGCGCGCAGCGGTGGCGCGACGGGCGACAAGGCGACGGGTGTGATCCGTATCGAGCGCGTGCGTATCGGGGGCGGCCCCGGCGCCAACCGCATCCCGATGCGGCTCACGGCGCAGATGTATCTGGGCGAACGCTGGGAGGCCGTGTTCTCGCATGACAGCGTCGCCGGCCTGACCGTGCGCGCCCTGATCACCGAACCGCTGCGCCACGATGCCTATCACGTCGAGTTTCCGCCCGAGGCGCTCTGGGTGTTCTAGCGAAGTCAGCATGTGGAGAAGACAATGATCAATCGAACGGTCGCAGTCGTCAGCGCGGCGCTGCTTGCATCAAGCCTCGCGTCGCCGGTGTTCGCGCAGTCGCCGCCACCGCAATTGTCGTTCCACGTCGCCGATAATTTTCTCAAGCTGCCGGACAACGTCTACATGGCCGAAGTCGTCGGCGTGCGCTCTCAATTCGCAACGGCCACATCTTCGTCGTCAATCGCGGTCCGCGGCCGTTGATGGAATTCGACAAGGACGGCGCCTTCGTGCGCACGATTGCCGATGGCTTCCCGCTGTTCGAAGGCCCGCACCAGGTCCGCATCGATGCGCAGGACAATCTCTGGTACATCGACGCCGCGACCAATCTCGTCGTGAAGTTCGACAAGGAGCGGCGCATCCAGATGGTGCTCGGCCGGCGGCCGGAGCCCTGGACCTGGCAGACGCATGTGATCGAACACGCGATCCCGGCGCCGTCGAGTTTTTATCAGCCGACCGACGTGACGTGGGGCGCCGACGGCAGCATCTACGTCTCCGACGGCTACGGCAATTCGCGCATCGCAAAATTCAGCAAGGACGGCAATCTGGTCAAGCACTGGGGCGAGCGCGGCACCGGCCCAGGCGAATTCAACACGCCGCACAGCATCGTCAGCGACGCCAACGGCAATCTCTACGTCGCCGACCGCGCCAACGGCCGCATCCAGGTGTTCGACGGCGACGGCAACTTCAAGCAGGAGTTCCGCATCGGCGGGCCGCCGTGGTCGATCTGCATCACGCCGGGTCCCAATCAGGTGATGTTCGTCGGCAGCGTCGGCAAGATCTTCAAGGTCGGCCTCGACGGCAAGGTGCTCGGCGTCATGGGCAAGTTCGGCCGCGTGCCCGGAATGTTCGACTGGGTCCACGGCGTCGCCTGTCCCGACGAGCACACGGTCTACGCCGCCGAGGAACTGAGCCTGGCGGCTCGACAAGCTCACGCTCGATTGAAAGCGGGCGCGAGCTTCTGCATGGCGGATTTCCACGGCGTCTTTCCGTATCTCGTCTCGCCGATCGATGCCGCCGGGCACGTCAAATCCGACGTACTCGGCCGGCTCGTGAATGATCTCATCGCCGCCGGCGTTCATGGCCTGACGCCGCTCGGCTCAACGGGCGAGTTCGCCTATCTCGACAACGAGCAGCGCACGGCCGTCGTGCGCACGACGATCGAGGCCGCGGCGGGCCGCGTTCCGGTTGTCGCTGGCGTCGCGGCGACCGCAACCGCCGACGCGGTCGCGCAAGCGCGCACGTACCAACGCCTCGGCGCCGACGGCATTCTCGCCATCCTCGAATCCTATTTCCCGCTCAAGGATGCGCAGGTCGAGGCCTATTTCCGCGCCATCGCCGACGCCGTCGACGTGCCGGTGGTGCTTTACACCAATCCGCAATTCCAGCGCACCGATCTGTCGCTCGATGTGATCGCGCGGCTCTCCGAACATCCGCGCATCCGTTACATCAAGGATGCCTCGACCAACACCGGGCGCCTGCTTTCGATCATGAACCGTTGCGAACGGCTCGCGGTGTTTTCCGCATCGGCGCATATCCCAGCCTGCGTGATGCTGATCGGCGGCGTCGGCTGGATGGCGGGACCGGCTTGCGTGATCCCGCGCCAGAGCGTGCGGCTTTACGAGTTCTGCCGCGCCGGCCGCTGGAGCGAGGCAATGGCGCTGCAGCGCCGGCTGTGGGGCATTAACGAAGTTTTCGCGCGCTTTAACCTTGCCGCCTGCATCAAGGCCGCGTTGCAATCGCAAGGCTACGACGTCGGCGATCCGGTGCCGCCGCAGGCCGCGCTCAGTACCGAAGAGCGCCGCGCCGTAAAGGCCGCGCTGGCGGACGTCGCAGAATCAGCGGCGGCATAGACCCGCGACCCGTCGCAATTGTTAATTTCGTCCAACCGATTCTTAACGCTTCCTTGCTAAAGCTGCCGCCTTCTTCGTCCCGCCGGCGTTGATGGCGGGTGCAAAGGCATGTTGTGACATCAGTCGGTTTACAGTCCGCGTCGCGGTCGTATTGGCGCTCGTCCTTGCGTCCGCCGATTGCCGACATGGTTACGCGCGCGCGCGCGATGTTTACCGATGGTAGCGATTCCTCGCTGGCCCGCCGTCTTGCCGGCGCCGCTTTTCTGATCCGCGTTGTCAGTGCGCTGCTCGCCTACCTCTCGCAGATATTTCTCGCGCGCTGGATGGGCAGCTTCGAATTCGGCATCTACGTCTACGTCTGGACCTGGGTGCTGCTGATCGGCGGCATGGTCGATCTCGGTCTCGGCTCGGCGGCACAGCGCTTCATTCCGGAATATACCGAGCACAAATCGTTCGACCTGCTGCGCGGCTTTCTGTCGAGCGCGCGCTGGCTCGCTTCCATCATCGCGATCGTCATCGCCGCCGCCGGCGCGCTCGGCGTGATGGCGCTGTCGCCGTATCTCGACACCGAAACCATCGTCCCGCTCTATCTCGCCTGCGGGGCATTGCCCATCTACGGCCTGGTGCAAGTTCAGAGCGGCGTTGCACGATCCTACAACTGGATCAATCTCGGGCTCACGCCGATCTTTGTTCTGCGCCAGGTCGTGTTGCTCGGGCTGATGGGCGGCGCCTACCTGCTCGGCCTGCCGACAGACGCGGTGACGGCGACGATCATCGGCCTGATCGCACTGTGGAGCGTCATAATTGGCCAGTCTCTGGTGCTCAACCGGCGCCTGCGCACCACCATCGCGCGCGGGGCGAAGGCCTATGCGGTGCGCACCTGGCTCTCGACCTCGGCGCCGATCTTCCTGGTCGAGGGCTTCTATCTGCTGCTCACCTATACCGACGTGATCGTGCTCAAGCAGTTCCGTCCGCCGGACGAGGTCGCGATCTACTACGCGTCGGCGAAAACACTCGCGCTCGTCGCCTTTATCTATTTCTCGGTGGCGCAGACTCTCGCCCACAAGTTCGCCGAATACCACGTCGGCGGCGACCGCAAACGGCTGGCCGACTTTCTCGCTCATGCGATCCGGCTGACATTCTGGCCCTCGCTCGGCGCGATCGTCGTCATCCTCGCGCTCGGCGAGCCATTGCTGCTGTTGTTCGGCCGCAGCTTCGTCTCCGGCTATTATCTGATGTTCATCATCGCCATCGGACTGTTGGCGCGCGCGTCGGTCGGCCCGGCCGAACGGCTGCTCAATATGCTCGGCGAACGGCACTCGTGCGCGCTGGTTTATGCCGGCTCGTTCTCGATCAATCTCGGCCTTTGCATTGTTCTCATTCCGCGATTGGGCCTTGCTGGCGCGGCCATCGCCAACGCCGTCGCCCTGGTGACCGAGTCGATCTGCCTGTTCTTCGTCGCAAAAGTCCGGCTCGGCTATCATTGCTTCATTCTCGGACGTCCGAAGGAACACTGAGGCGCTTGCCCATGACGGTCAGCGTTTCGACCGATCACGCGCCGATTTCCGCGCTCGAGCGCACGTCGTCGGTCATCGCCAGCGCGCGCCGCGCGACCATCGCCGATCGCTATGCGACGACCGCCTTCGACGTCGAATGGCGGCCGCTGACGGAACTTGAAGCGATCGCCGAACAATGGCGCGCGCTCGCGAGCCGATCGCTTGAGCCCAACGTCTTCTATGAGCCGGCGTTCGCGCTCGCCGCGGCGCCCGTGTTCGGGCAGGACGCCGGCGCGGTGCTGGTCTGGTCGGGGACGACGCCGCGCCAATTGCTGGGCCTGTTTCCGGCCCGGATCGAAGCGCGGCGCTACGGCCTGCGCCTGCCGGTGCTGGTCGGCTGGACGCATCCCTATGCGCCGCTCGGCACGCCGCTGGTCGAGCGCGATGCGGCCGGCCCGGTCATCGCCGCCTGGCTCGAACACGTCGCGCGCGATCCGGCGCTGCCCGATCTCGTGCTGCTGCCGTTCGTGCCGCAGGATGGGCCATTCGCAGCCGCGCTCGAATCGATTTTGACGCGCGGCGGCATGCCGGCCGCCGATTTCAACCGCCATCGCCGTGCGCTGCTGGCGCCGGCCGGCGAACGTGCGCAATACGTCGAGCGCGCACTCGGCACGCGCCGGCTCAAGGAATTGCGCCGCAACGGGCGGCGGCTCGCCGACAAGGGCGCGGTCCTGTTCACCGCCGCGACCGAAGTGCCGGCCGTTGCAAAACAGATCGGGGATTTCCTTGCGCTCGAAGCGGGCGGCTGGAAGGGCGAGGCCGGCACCGCCGCCGCGCACCACGACGGCATCCGCCGTTTCATCGAAACGGCCGTGACGGGGCTCGCGTCCGAAGGCAAAGCCCGCATCAACCGCATCATGCTGGACGGCCGCGCCATTGCGGCGACCATCGCGCTGCTCAGCGGCGACGAGGCCTGGTTCTGGAAGATCGCCTATGACGAGCGTTTCGCCCGCTTCTCGCCGGGCGTGATGCTCACCGTCGCGCTGACCGAGCAACTGCTGGAAAACGGCAAGATCGCGCGCACCGATTCCTGCGCCACCGCCGATCATCCGATGATCGACCACGTCTGGCGCGAGCGGCTGGCGCTGCAGGATCGCCTGATCGCGGTGCGGTCTGAAGCGCCGTTCGTGCGTGCGCGCCGGCTGGAAAGACTTGCGCCGCACAATCATCGCCGCGGCAAAGAAATTGCGCGAATTGATGAGACGAAGATGACCTGCGTGTAATGTTTCAGAAAATTTTGGAACTTTTTGCAATTCGGATGTCTGTCCAATCGTCACGCCGACTTTGTGACATTCAAAAACTGCAACCCTTCATCGCCGATCTGCATTTGTATAGATGCTGCAGCGCACTACGTACGCGCATGCAGCCGAGCATCGACTGCTCAACAATGGAGAAAAGCAATGAGATCGCTTCTCACGGCGCTGGCGCTGGCTTCGCTTGTCGCGACGCCTGCGCTTGCAAATCTGTGGCGCTGGCTTCGCTTGTCGCGACGCCTGCCCTCGCAAAACTGCGTCCCACCATGTGCCGCGGCATCTTTATATGTACCAGAACGAGGCCGCACCGGCCGCGACACAGAATGATCCTCCGAGCGTCGTCAAACGAGGCTACCTGATGACCGATCCGGATCCGTCGATCCGCTCGGAAATCATTCGCGGATACGACGCTGGTTCAACCGACTAACGCAACTCAGTCTGATCAGGACAGGAGGCAGACAGCCCCGGATTCTCCCGGGGCTCTCCTTGCCCGGTTTCTTCTTCCTCCTCAGGCCTTCTCCCGCAGCAAACGTCGGATGACCTTGCCGGTCGTCGTCATCGGCATGGCGTCGATGAAGGCAACCTCGCGCGGATACTCGTGCGCGGAGAGCCGCGTGCGCACGAACGCCTGGATATCGGCGGCAAGCGCCTCGCTCGGCGCCGCGCCGGGCTTGAGCACGACGAAGGCTTTGACGATCTCGGTGCGCACCGCGTCCGGCTTGCCGACGGCGGCGGCGAGCGCCACCGCGGGATGGCGGATCAGGCAGTCCTCGATCTCGCTCGGCCCGATGCGATAGCCCGACGAGGTGATGACATCGTCGTCGCGGCCGACGAAATGCACGTAGCCGTCCTCGTCGACGCGGCCCTGGTCGCCGGTCGTCATCCAGTCGCCGATGAATTTTTCGCGCGTCGCATCCGGCCGTCCCCAATATTCGAGGAACATCACCGGATCGGGACGCTTGATCGCGATCTGCCCAAGCTCTCCCGCCGCCGCCGGCGTGCCGTCGGGCGTGATCACCGCCACGACATGGCCCGGCACCGGCTTGCCGATCGCGCCGGGCCGCGTCACGCCGATCGCGGCGCACGACGACAGCACGATGTTGCATTCGGTCTGGCCGTAGAATTCGTTGACGGCGAGGCCGAGCGCTTCCCTGCCCCATTCGAACGCCTCGATGCCGAGCGCTTCGCCGGCCGAGGCGATGCTGCGCAGGCGGAGGTCGAAGCGGCCGCGCGGGCTTGGCGCCGAGCGCAGCATGCGCAGCGCCGTCGGCGGGATGAAGGCGTTGCGCACGCCGGTCTTCGCCATCAGCGCGAACGCTTCCTCCGGATCGAATTTTTCGAGCCGCGCGGCAACGACCGGCACGCCGTAATGCAGGCCGGGCAGCAGCACGTTGAGCAAGCCGCCCGCCCATGCCCAATCCGCCGGCGTCCACAGCCGGTCGCCCGGCTGCGGCAGAAATTCGTGCGGCATTTCGATGCCGGGCAGATGGCCGAGCAGCACGCGATGCCCATGCAGCGCGCCCTTGGGCGGGCCGGTGGTGCCGGAGGTGTAGACCATCAGCGCCGGATCGTCGCAGGAGGTGTCGCGCGGCGTGAATTCGGCCGACGCGCGCGCCAGCATGTCGGCGAAATTTTGGGCGCCATCGGCCGCTTCATCAAGCGAGAGCACGAAGGCGAGGCCCGGCAGCTTGTCGCGGATGCCGGCGAGGCGCGCCAGCCCTTGCGCGTTGGTGATCAGCGCCTTGGCGCCGGAATTTTCCAACCGATAGGTCAGCGCATCGACGCCGAACAGCATCGCAAGCGGCAGCGCGATGGCGCCGAGCTTGTAGATCGCGATATGGGCGGCCGCGACCTCCGGGCACTGCGGCAGCAGGATGGCGACGCGGTCGCCCGCGCCGACGCCGTGCGCTGCGAGCACGTTGGCAAGCCGGTTCGAGGTCTCGCGCAGCGCGCCGTAGCTCACCTCCTCGATGTGGCCGGCGTGCATGTGCAGGATCGCAACGCGCCGCGGATCGCGCGCGGCGAACGTGTCGCAGACGTCGACGCCGATGTTGTAGCGCGCCGGCACGCGCCAGCGGAACTCGCGATAGAGCGCGTCGTAGTCGCGGGCGGAGGGAAGGACGGGCGGAGAATAATTCACGGGACCACGTTATTGCAGATTGCGGCAGACTGGAATTGCGCTGCTGACGCAGCCAACGCTTCGCCGCCGCTCCTCCCTCTCCCCGCACGCGGGGAGAGGGTGGGGTGAGGGGGCGTTCCGCTGGGCTCAGAATCGCGGAGAGGCCCCCTCACCCTCGCTCCTCGCCATCGACCTCTCCCCGCACGCGGGGAGAGGTGAAAGGCATAGCTCCGCCGCCCGTATTTTTTGCCGGGCGCCGGGATCGCCCGTAGTCCTCTTCGCATTCCCGCCCGAATAGATCGAGGGCGCGCGGAACGCCGGGGCGCAAGCGCCCCATGACCCTGTGCACGATGTGTTTTGAGTGCACAGGAGGTAGCAATCACGGAGAGCCGACACGTCCGGCGTTCCGCGCGCGGTGTTTGAGGCTTGCTCCGCGAGACCCCCGGTGGTCTTACCGTTTCAGGCCGTGCTCCTGTCGGAGACAGAGCCTACCCACCGCTTCGGGGACCATGGCAGCGTCTGACGGTCGGTCCGCCGGTACGACGCTGCCGCCGAAAGTCCCCCGTGACGCGCGGTCAGCGCGCCGGGACCTCGCAGCTTGGGCCGCCGTGCGGGCGCTGCGAACGCCCGCACACGGCCACCGCACCAGCCGACCCGAGCCTTGCGGCCCGTTTCAGCCCGAAGAGCCCGACGCCGCATCTCCGGCGCCGTCTCCCCGCCGTCCCCGCACTTGAGCGCCCTCGAGCGCGCCCTCGAATGGGACGAGGTGACGGCGATCTATGTAATAAATCCTATTATGTCAAGGATTATTTTCTGGAACGGAATGGAGCCCGATGGGCAAAAAAACACCGATTGCGCTTGGTGAGCGAACGCCCGTTCTGCGGCGATTACATGAACCCCGGATTTCGTGGGAGATACCGGGTCCAATCGCCGAAATCGCGTGTCGACAGCAGCACCATCGGAAATGTAATCCGCATGCGGTGCTCGACAGCAATGCCGACGGCCTCACTCACGCCGGGAAGGAACGCCGAGACCTGCGCGGCCCCGCCGCCTGCGGCCAAGTTCAGCGCTGTCCTGAAGGCGGCGTCCATCCCGCGCGCTTGTGCGACCGCGAGCGGACCCACGTGACCGGTCGCGGAAACGTAGGCGTAGCCGATGCACTCGCTACGGTCGTAAAGCAGGACCCCTTTCATGGTGCCGTCGCTGAGAAGGTAGCGATGATGCTTCTCGCGCGAGATGCCCAACGCGCCAATATCGAGCTCTGCCAGAGCCGTGAGATGCGAGGCCGTCGGTTCGATGGGCGTGACGGAAAGCTTCTCGCCATTCAGACGGGGCATCAACGCGTCACGTGCGACGCTGAACAAATAGATCGGCAGCCGCGGAAGCAGTCCGTGCCGAATATACAATCCTTGCGACACAATATTGAACGTGAAGGTGATGAGGCTTTTGTTGGTGGCGCCTGCCTTCCTGGCGTGCTCAAGAGTTCGCGCCAGCAGCTCGTTACCGATGCCGCGGCCTTGATGACCGGGTGCGACGAACAGTTCCGCCAGAAACCACAGGTCGCCACACACCCAGCTCAGGGCGAAGCCAACGATATCTCCATCGGCCTCGGCCACCCATAAGCCGTCTGGATCATCCTTCAGGGAAAACGATTGAAAATCCGGGGGCCGCACGCTGGCCATGGGCCCAAAGCCGTGACGCCCGGTCAAGTCGTTGATGCTGCCAACGACAAGCTCCTGCGCCCGCTGCAATTCGTCGGCGCGGGCAGGCCGAAAAACAGGCATCGACGCGACCTCCATGAAACAGAGTCCGTCATGATAGAGCAAACGTGTACGGTTCGGCCAACTCCCTTGCACATCAGCCAAGCTGTGGCGTGACCGGAGCCACCGGGATGACAGTGGCGGAGTGCACGGCTATCAATCTGATCTGGCAAGGCGCTGAGGAGCCGAATGACCAAACCGATCCAGATTCGCATGGGCGGCTACGGGCCGCCGACGACGGGCTTCTCGCGCGCGCTCAAGATCATCGGCGATGCGCTCACGGCCGAGTTCGGCGACCGCATCGACGTCAAGTATGTCTGGAACGTCATGGATCTCGGCTATCGCGCCGAGGATATTTTGTGGCTGGTCGAGCATGGCCTGCTCACGCTCGGCTACCAGTCGTCGAGCTATCTGACCGACCGCGTTCCCGAGCTCGGATTCGTCGATCTGCCGTTTCTGTTCACCAGCAACGCGCAGGCGCGCGGCGCGATGGACGGCAAGCTCGGAAAATTCCTCGCGGAAAAAATCGAGGAGCGGGTCGACTATCGCATCCTCGGCTGGTTCGAGAACGGCTTCCGCCAGATTTCCAACCGGCTGCGCCCGGTGCACGTGCCGGCCGACCTCAAGGCCATGCGCATGCGCGTGCTGCCGAGCGAGGTGCAGGCGCGCACCTTTGCGCTGCTTGGCGCCGAGCCGCTGCGCTGGGACCTCACCGAGGCGATCGCCGCCATCAAGGCCGGCACCATCGACGCGCAGGAGAACCCGTTCGCCAATACGGTGACCTATGGCGTGCACAAGTTCCACAAGTTCCACACCGTCACCAATCATTTCTACATCTCGCGGCCGATCTTCCTGCATCGCAAGGCGTTCGAGTCCTGGCCCGCGGACTTGCAGGCCGCGATGCAGAAGGCCGTGCAGCACGCCGTCGCCGTGCAGCGCGATCTCGCGGTCGAGGAAGACCGCGAGGCGCGCGCCGCGATCCTGGCGCAGGGCTGCGAGATCACCGAAGTGACGCCGGACCAGCACGCAGCATTCGCGGCCGCGGTCGCGCCGCTGCTCGCCGACGCGCGGCGCAGCTACGGCGAAAAAATGTTCGCAATGGTGCCGGGCAAGTAAGGCAGCGCAAGCGCAGTCGATGAATCCTCCGACGCCCACCGAGCCGCGCTCCCGTTTCATGCGCGGCGATATCAACCTCGCGC
Organism: uncultured Alphaproteobacteria bacterium; assembly: GCA_963730645.1. Classification (GTDB taxonomy): domain Bacteria; phylum Pseudomonadota; class Alphaproteobacteria; order Rhizobiales; family Xanthobacteraceae; genus BOG-931. The sequence goes on from CAVSSN010000009.1 coordinate 207,415, forward strand.
TGCTGGTGCCGCTGCTGATCCACGTCACGCTGATGCAGATGACCGTGGTGATGGTGCGCGTCACCACGTCGTACCGCGCGATCGAGCTCGAGCTTCCGGTCATCTGGCTCGGCATCATCTCGGCGGGCTTTGCGATGCTGCCGATCGTGGCGGCGGTGCCGCTCGGGCGCTACATCGACCGCGGCAATGACAGCCGCGCGGTATGGATGGGCGCGGTGCTGATCCTGATCGGCTGTTTCGGCATCTGGGCGTGGCCGGACTCGGCGCTGCATCTGTTCGCGTTCTCGGTCATCATGGGCCTCGGCCATACCTGCACCATTGCCGCCCAGCAGACCATGATCGTGCGCTGCGCCGGCGCGCAGCAGCCGCGAGGCCGTGTTCGGCAATTACGTGGTCGCGGTGTCGGTCGGGCTGTCGCTCGGGCCGTTCATGCTCGGCTGGCTCGGCGGAGCGGCGCTGGTGCCGCCGACCGGCCCGCTGTTCCGCTACGGCCTGATCGGCGCCGCGGTCTGCCTGGTGCTGTCCTTGTCGCTGCGCCCGGCGCGGCGCGAGGCCGGACGCGCACAGGGCGGCGAAGTCATTCCGCTGGCAAAGCTGCTGCGGCTGCGCGGATTGCCGGCGATGATGTCGGCGAGCGTCGCGACCGTCACCGCGCTCGACCTGCTGGTGATCTATCTGCCGCTGCTTGGCACCGAGCGCGGCATCGACGCCGGCCATGTCGGCGCGCTGCTCACGGCACGCTCGCTGTCGGCGCTGGCGGTGCGCATATTCTTCGTGCGCATCCTGCGCTTCGTCGGCCGCCGGCGCGCTTACATTGACGAGCATGTTGATGTCGGGCGCCACCTTCGCGCTGCTGGCGGCGCCGTTTCCGCTTTCCGTCCTCTACGGCGTCATCATCGCACTGGGCGCGGCGATCGGCATCGCCTCGACGCTGACGCTCAGCGGCATCATGGAGGTCGCGCCGCCCGGAGCGCACGCGACGGCGCTGACGATGCGGCTGACCGGCAATCGCATCGGGCAGGCGGTGATTCCGCTGCTGGCGAGCGGCGTCGCCGCCGCCACCGGGGCCGCCGGCATCCTGCTCCTCGTTGCGCTCAGTCTCAGCGTGTCGGGCACGGCGGTGAGCATCAGCCAGCGCGGGCGAGCGGAGCCATAGCCCGCTCGAACGCGCACCCCGTCTTTATTACAAATTTATGTTGTGATACTTCTCATTGCGACCAGACTTGGTCACAATTCGGATGTCAGCTCCCGTCATAGTGACGAGCATTGATGCTGTTCAATTTCCATTTGTCAGCCTGGGAGGATCCATCATGAAATCTCCGCTACTCGCAACGACGCTCTCGCTGGCGCTCGCAACCGTACTGACCGCAAGCTCCGCCTACGCCCAGACAGGCGGCAACCGCATGAAAGCCTGTGCGGATGAGTGGAATACCATGAAGGCCGCGAAGCAGACCGAAGGCAAGAAGTATCGCGACTTCCAGAAGGAATGCCTCGCGCGCACGACCGATACCGCGACGCCAGCCGCCACGCCTGCGGCGGCGACACCGGCCGCCACGCCTGCGGCGACGACGCCGGCCGCCACGCCGGCCGCTACGACGACGACCGCACAGCCCGGCGGCGACAACAGCCGCGAAGCCCAGCACCGGCCGGCAGGCCATGGTGGCGCGCGAGCGCGCCTGCGGCGTGGACTGGAAAGCCGACAAGGCCGCCGGCAAGGTCGCCGCCGGCATGACCTGGCCGAAGTACTGGAGCGACTGCGACAAGCGCAAGAAGGCCGAGGGCATGTAGTACGCGCCGTAATCGGCGAGGCCCATTCAACATTGGAGGAAACAATGCGTCGGATTATTTTCGCTGCCCTGTTCACTTCGATCGCCGCCAGCGCCTATGCGCAAAGCCCGCCCGCGCCAACTCCGTCGTGCAAGATCCAGGCGACCGACAAGAAGCTCGCCGGCGCCGCCATGACGAGCTTCATGAAGAAATGCCAGACGGACGCGACGACGTCTTGCAATACGCAAGCCGACGGCAAGAAGCTCGCCGGCGCGGCGCGCACCAGCTTCACCAAGAAGTGCGTCACCGACGCTACCGGAACCTGAGCATCGACGCTTCGCCCTCTCCCTTCGGGGAGAGGGAGTGGCATCAGAAGCGGCTGCATCTGCTCGCGCAAAACCGGGGCGGCATGACGACTATTGGAGAATCCAATGGGACTACTCGATGATCTCGGCGGCTCGCTCAAAGGCGTGTTGGGCCAGGCCGAAGCCGCCGCAGTACCGGCGCTGATCTCCGCCGTTCTGGCAAAGACCGATCTCGGCGATCTCAACGGTCTCGTCGCCAAGCTGCAGCAGGGCGGTCTCGGCGATCAGGTCCGCTCATGGCTCGGCGACGGCAAGAACATGCCGATCACGGCCGACCAGCTCCGCGCTGTCCTGGGCAACGCGCAGGTGCAGCAGCTCGCGCAGCACTTCGGCGTTCCGGTGGACGAAGCCTTGAAGCTCTTGGCGCAGCACCTGCCGACCGCCGTCGACCAGGCCAGCCCGAACGGGAAGCTGCAGCCGGCGGCGTAGCGCCGCACGCTAGCCCTTGCGCTCGTCGGGCGCGGCCAGGATCAGGGCCCAGAACACCTTGTATTTCGACTGCGGTGAATAGACCGCGGCGATGCCCATGCGCGTGACATTGCGGTTGAGCATGTTGGCGCGGTGCGGCGGCGAATTGCGCCAGCCGGAGAACGCCTCGGCCAGCGTGTGATAGCCGGCCGAGATGTTCTCGACCGCGACGCTGGCGTCGAAGCCGGACTTCTTGATGCGCTGCTGGAACGGGCGCCCGACGTCGTGATCGAGCTTGTTGCGCGCCGCCATGGTGCGCGCCTGATCGTTCGCGAGCCGCATCAATTCCGGATCGACGATGACGGGACCGAGACCGTTGTTGCTGCGGTAGCCCGAGATCATCGATTGCGCCGCCGCGGCGTCGACCTGGGCGTCGGCATGCGCGAGGCTCAGGTAGAAAGTCGGCTGCTCGGCTCGACGGCGGATCGTGATCGGCGCAGGCGGTAAGCCCCGCGGCCAGAAAGGCAGCACACAGGCACGCGGCGGCAAACGGCCGGACCGGCATCGGCTAAAACCCCCAACCCTCGATTCTGCACGACATGACGGGAAAAAGTGACGGAACCATGAACGATGCGGGCGCACTGGGCGCGACACGACCTAGCGCGTGCCCAGACCCCTCCACTACCATCCCGCGCCTCAGAACAAGAACGCCCCCAGGGAGTCGACCATGCCCGATCCAGCCGCCGCCCGCACGCCCGGCGCCACCCGCGCGGGGCCGGGCGAATACCTGTTCGATCTCGCCAAGGTCAATCACATCCTGGGCGGACCCGACTATTCGACCGCCAACGGCGCCTGCGTCGAGGGCGAGCGCATGATCGTCGGCCTGATGCGCATGGCGGCGGGAACCGGCGCCGAGGCGCATTCGCATCCCAACGAGCAGTGGATCTACATCCTCGAAGGCACGTTCCGCGCCAATGTCGGCGGCAAGGACGTCGAGGCCAAGGCGGGCAGCGTGCTCTACATCCCCTCGAACGTCGTGCATTCGGGCAAGGCGACGCGCGGATCGCGACGTGGTCTTCTTCACCGTCAAGGACGCCTCGCACAGCCTGCACGGCATAAAAGCTGCGTGACGATACCGCACGCGCGCGCGCGAGCCGGTGCGAATAAACTGGCGCGCAAATAATCGGGAGGACGACATGAGGCGACTGGTTTTATTCGCATTCGCGGCCGTTGGCCTTGCTTTGAGCGGCGCCAGCCGCGCGGGCGCAGGACAAATATCCGTCGAAGCCGATCAAGATCATCGTGCCCTATGCGCCGGGCAGCGCGACCGACATCACGTCGCGCGATCGTCGGCGAGCAGATGCGCGCAAGATCGCTCGGCACAGCTCCGTGTGTCGAGAACAAGCCCGGCGCGTTCGGCATCATCGCCATCGAGGAAATGGCGCGCCCGAAGCCGGACGGCTACACGCTGATGGTCGGCAACGTCCGGCACCAATGCGATCACGCCGATCATCTACAACGAAGAAGTTCACGATCAATTACGACAAGGACGTCGTGCCGGTGACGCGGCTCGGCGATGTGCCGCGAATTCTTGCTGGTGACGACGACGAACTTTCCGGTGAAGATCGATGCCGGAGTTCATCGACTACGCCAAGAAAAATCCCGGCAAGGTGCGCTACGGCAGCGTCGGCGCCGGCAGCAATCCCCATTACGACATGGCCTTCTTCGCCAAGAAGGCCGGCGATCTCGACATGGTCACGATCCAGAACAAGGCGCGGCGCGCGCCATCATCAACGACATGGTGACGGGCGACACGCAGGTCGTCGTTCGTCAACGCGGCAACTCGGCGCGCCATGGTCAAGGCCGGCCAGCTCAAGCCGCTCGCGTCGTCAATCACGACGCGGATGCCGGACTATCCCGACCTGCCGACGCTGAAGGAGATTGGATTACCCCGGCGTCGGAACGCTGCTGGCCGGCGCTCTACGCGCCCGCCGCGACGCCGAAGGAGGTGCTGGAGACGCTCTGCAAGGCGACCGTGCAGGCGCTCAATTCGACCGGGCGCAAGGATGCGTTCGCAAGCAGAATGTTCAACGTCGTGCCGAACAAATCGCTCGACGACGCCAAGACCTGGCACGCCGGCGAGATCAAATCCTGGAGGAAGATCACCAGCGAGGTGAAGATCGAGCCGCGGAGTGAGACTTGGTGACAAGTGCAGCTCATGGTCCGTCATCCTGAGGTGCCCGCCGAATCGCGGGCCTCGATAGCGATGCTGCCAGACCGGGCTGCTCGCTGCTTACGATGCTCGCTTCGCGCGCACCACAATGCGAGGACGTGACGCAATGAAAATGGAGCCCACGCCGGCGGCGGCGGCCTACAAGCTTGCTGGTCGAGAAGGACGTCGACGTGCCGATGCGCGACGGCGCGCGGCTCAAGGCCGACGTGTTCCGGCCGGATGACGGCGGGCGCTTCCCCGCGCTGCTCAATCTCGGGCCGTACCAGAAGGACAAGCTCTGGATTCCGCCGCCGACGCTGGAGGAAAAGCCGAACCCCTACATGAACTGGGAGACGGTGAACCCGGAATGGTGGGTGCCGCGCGGCTACGCCGCGGTGCGCGTCGACGGGCGCGGCAGCGGCAAATCGCCGGGGCAGTGCGAGCCGTGGTCGCTCGCGGAGGCGATCGATTTCTACGACGCCATCGAATGGGCGGCGGCGCAGCCGTGGTGCAACGGCAAGGTCGGGCTCTCCGGCATTTCCTATTACGCCATCAACCAATGGTTCGTCGCCAACCTGCAGCCGCCGTCGCTCAAGGCGATCATGCCGTGGGAAGGCTTCGCCGACATCTACCGCGACGCGCTCTACCACGGCGGCATCCTCAGCGTGTTCATGACCAACTGGTTCACCGCGCACCTGATGCATCACACCGTCGGCCGCGCGTCGCAGCAATTGCCGGACGCATGGCAGACCAACATGCTGTGGTTCTGGCTGCACAACAGCCTCGACAGCGGCGCGTTGCGCGGCGCGCAGGCGCAGTGGGACAAGATCACCGTGCCGATGTTCACGGTCGGCAACTGGTCGGGCCTGGCGCTGCATCTGCGCGGCAACACCGAAGCGTTCATGCGCGCGGCGACGCAAGCACAAGAAGCTGCGCATCCATGCCGGCACGCACGTGCATCCGTTCTACACCGAGGAGGGCCGGCGCGATCAGCTCCGCTTCTTCGATTACTGGCTCAAGGGCATCGACAACGGCGTGATGGACGAGCCGCCGGTGAAGCTCGCGATCCGCAAGGGCCGCGACCAGATCGAATGGCGCGAGGAGCACGAGTGGCCGCTCAAGCGCACGCAGTGGACCAAATTCTATTTCGACCTGTCGGAGGCCGCGCCGGGCAAGGAGCCGAGAACCGGCAAGCTCGCAGCGAACAATCCCGTCAAGCAAAGCGCCTGCGACCTATCCGGCGTCGAGCCTCGGCTCGATGGGCTCGACCTCGGCGGCGTCCTCGCAGGTGATGGGCGGCGGGATCAGGCCCGGCATGGGCGTCTCGTTCGAAACGCCGCCGCTCGCCGCCGATACCGAGATCACCGGCCCGCTCGCCGCCGTGTTCTGGGTGTCGAGCGAGACCGAGGACATGGATCTGTTCCTCACGCTGCGCAACATCGACGCCGACTGGCAACGAGATCATGGAAACCGGCCAGCAGGGCACGCCGGTGCCGGTGGCGAAAGGCTGGCTGCGCGCGTCGCATCGCGAGCTCGATGCGGAATTGTCGCTGCCCTATCGCCCGTATCACAAGCACACGCGGCGGCTCTACCTGAAGCCGGGCGAGATCGTGCAGGTGCACGTCGAAATCTGGCCGACCTCGATGGTGTTCAAGAAAGGCCACCGCATCCGCCTCGACGTGCAGCCGCGCGACGGCGTCGGCAGCCAGTCCTACATGCACTATCATGCCGACTACAACACCGGGACGAACACGATCTATGCCGGGGGCGAGTACGAATCCTATCTGCTGCTGCCGGTGATTCCGGCGAGGACGTGAGGAAGTCTTCCTGAGCGATGCCACGGATCATCCGCGAAGGCGGATGATCCAGTAATCACAGAGTGGAAGAAATAGCATCGCGGTGCCCCACGGAACCGACCGCGTATACTGGATGCCCGCCTTCGCGGGCATGACAATGAGTAAGAACGTTTGCAAATGACTGATCACTCGGCAGCGCCAAACCGCATCGTGCATCTTCTCACCGGCAAGAACGTGCTGGCGGGGATGATGTTCATCGGCGTCGCGCTGATCGGCCTGTGGGAGTCGCGCCACTATCCGGTCGGCACGGCGCTGCGCATGGGGACGGGCTACGTGCCGCGCCTGCTGTGCTGGGCGCTGATCGGCCTCGGCAGCATCATTTTGATCCAGGGCATTCGCGAGTCGGCGGCGACATTGCCGCCCCGCGCGGAAATGTCCGGGCTGCGGCCGGTGATCTTCGTCACCGCCAGCCTCGTGGTGTTCGGCCTTACGATCGAGTGGCTCGGCCTCGTCGTCTCCATCTTCCTGCTCATCGGCATCGGCGCCATTGCGGCGCGCTCGCTGCAAGCCGGTCGAAACGCTGATCGCGGCGATCGTGCTGATCATTCTGTCCTGGGCGATCTTCATCGTCGGGCTCGGCCTGACGATTCCGGTCTGGCCGGAGTGGTAGATGGAACTGCTGCAGCATCTCGCCATCGGTTTCGGCGTCGCCCTGACGCCGGCCAATCTGTTCTTCGCATTGGCCGGCGCGCTGATCGGCACCTTGATCGGCGTGCTGCCGGGCATCGGCCCGATCGCCACCATCGCCATGCTGCTGCCGCTGACGTTCCATCTCGAGCCGGTGTCCGGCCTCATCATGCTCGCCGGCATATTCTACGGCGCGCAGTACGGCGGCTCGACCACGGCGATCCTGGTCAACCTGCCGGGCGAAACGTCGTCGGTCGTCACCTGCATCGACGGCCACCAGATGGCGCGCCAGGGCCGCGCCGGCTCGGCGCTGGCGATCGCCGCGCTCGGCTCGTTCTTCGCCGGCTGCGTCTCGACCATGCTGATCGCGACCTTCGCGCCGCCGCTCGCCATCGTCGGGCAATCGTTCGGCGCGCCGGAATATTTTTCGCTCATGGTGCTCGGCCTGATCGCCGCCGTCGTGCTGGCGCACGGCTCGGTGCTCAAGGCGGTGGCGATGATCGTGCTCGGCCTGCTGATCGGGCTCATCGGCACCGACGGCAATACCGGCGGCACGCGCTTCACCTTCGGCATCACGGCGCTGACCGACGGCATCGACGTCGCGACGCTCGCCATCGGCGTGTTCGGCGTCGGCGAGATCATCGCCAACCTGGCGCAGCCGGAGGAGAGCCGCACCATCGTTTCGGCAAAGATCACGCGGCTGTGGCCGACGCTCGATGATTTCAAACGCGCGTGGCCGGCGGTGCTGCGCGGCACCGCGCTCGGCTCGGTGCTGGGCGTATTGCCCGGCGGCGGCGCGACGCTGTCCTCGTTCGCCGCTTACGCGTTCGAGAAGAAGGTCTCGAAAACGCCGGAGCAATTCGGCCGCGGCGCGGTCGAAGGCGTCGCCGGGCCGGAATCGGCCAACAACGCCGGCGCGCAGACCTCGTTCATCCCGATGCTCACGCTTGGGCATTCCCGGCAACGCCGTGATGGCGCTGATGATCGGCGCGCTGATGATCCACGGCATCCAGCCCGGCCCGCAGATCATGACCGAGCGCCCCGAAATGTTCTGGGGCATGGTGGCGTCGATGTGGATCGGCAATCTGATGCTGGTCATCATCAACCTGCCGCTGATCGGCATGTGGGTGCAGCTTCTCAAGGTGCCGTACCGTTTCCTTTATCTCTCGATCCTGCTGTTCTGCGGCATCGGCGTCTACACCGTCGCCAACATCACCGATCGCGGTGCTGCTCGCGGCCGGCTTCGGCGTCTGCGGCTACGTCTTCATGCGGCTCGAATGCGAGCCGGCGCCGATGATCCTCGGCTTCGTGCTCGGCCCGCTGATGGAGGACAATCTGCGCCGCGCCATGCGCATCTCCGGCGGCGATCCGATGATCTTCCTCAACCGCCCGATCAGCCTCGGCCTGCTGATCGCCGCGGCGGTGCTGCTGCTGCTGGTGGCGCTGCCGACGATCCGCAGCAAGCGCGAAGAGGCGTTCCAGGAGAGCTGATAGCTCTAGCTCTTTCGCGCCTCCCGCTAGTCGCGGGGGCGGAAAGATTCAGGTTTACATCCTGATCTTCGCGGCGATGGCCGACTTCGGTCGCCTTCTTGCACCTCGGCGTCGATGTAGCGCGCGAAATCCTCCGAGGTGCCGCCGACCGGGTCGATGCCGATCTTGCGCAGCGGCCCTGGCGACGTCGTCCATCTTGCAGCGCGTCGCCTGGCGATGCGAGCAAGCTTGTCGACGATGTCCTTCGGCGTGCCGGCGGGCGCGAGCAGGCCGAACCACAGGCCGAGGTCGTAGCCGGGCAGCCCCGCCTCCGCCATGGTCGGCACGTTGGGCGCGATGCTGGCGCGCTGCGCCGTCGTGCACGGCGAGCGCCTTGAGTTCGCCCTTCTCGACCTGCTGGACGACGGCGGAAGCCGGCGCGAACCACAACTGGATGCGGCCGGTGAGCACGTCGGTCAGCGCCTGCGCGCTGCCGGGATACGGCACGTGCACGAGCTTGATGCCGGCCATGATATTGATCAGCTCGCCCGCCACGTGCGTCGTCGTGCCGACGCCCGACGAGCCGAAGAAAATTTCGCCCGGCTTGGTTTTCGCCAGCGCGATCAGCTCCTTCAGATTGCTGACGCCGAGCGAGAGGATGCGCCACAAGAATGTTCGGCACGGCGGCGACGCGGATGATCGGCTCAAAATCCTTGACCACGTCGTAGGTCGGATGGATCGTCATGCCCATGTAATTGGTCTGCGCGCGCGGTCGCCATGAAGATGGTGTAGCCATCCTTCGGCGCACGCGCGACATATTCAGCCGCGAGATTGCTGCCGGCGCCCGACTTGTTCTCGATGATGAATTGTTGCCCGAGCGCGGCGCTGAATTTCGCCGCCAGCAAGCGCGCCGGCGTATCGGCCGCGGCGCCCGCGCCGAAGCCGATGATGATGCGCACCGCGTGGTTGGGATAATCGTCGGCGCGCAACTACCGTCGCCGGCATGACGATGGCGAGACCAAGCGCAAGTGATCACAAGCTTTCGCATTTCAATCGCCCTATTTCTTCAGTCCCGCGGCCCTCGCGACATCCGACCAGCGCTTGAGCTCGCTCTGGATATACGGCCCGAGCACCTCGGGCCCGCCGCTGAGCGGATCGAAGCCCTGCTTGCGCAGCGGCTCCAGCGCCTCGGTCGCTTTCATCGCTTCGGTCACGGCCTGTGCGAGCTTGTCGATGATCGCGCCCGGCGTGCCGGCGGGCGCCATCAGGCCGAACCAGATGCTGGTGTCGAAATCCGGCATGCCGGCTTCCGCCATGGTCGGCAGGTTGGGCAGCACGCTCGGGCGTTTGTTGGCGGCCGAAGCCAGCGCGATCAGGTTGCCGGCTTCGATCTGGCCGAGCACCGCGGAGGCCGGCGAGAACATCATCATGGTGCGGCCGGCGACGAGATCGGTCACGGCCTGCGGACTGCCCTGATAGGGCACGTGCACGAGCTTGACGCCGGCGCGCTGCGAAAACAATTCGGCGGCGAGATGCGGCGCGGCGCCGACGCCGGTCGAGGCATAAAGCACCTCGCCGGGCTTCGACTTCGCCAGCGCGATCAGCTCCTGCACGCTGTGAACATTGATCGAGGGATGCACGACCAGCACGACGGCGCCGGTATCGACCAGCGCGATCGGTGCAAAATCCTTGGCCATGTCGAACGACAGGTTCGAGATCGCCTGATTGGTGATGTTGGCGGACGAGCCGAGGAACAAGGTGTAGCCGTCCTTGGCGGCGCGGGAGGCGTATTCGGCGGCGAGGCTCGATCCGGCGCCGGGCTTGTTCTCGACCACGAATTGCTGGCCGAGGATTTTGCCCATGCCGCTGGCGAGCACGCGCCCTGAAATGTCGGCCGCCGAGCCCGGCGGGAAGCCGAGCACGAGGTGCACCGGCCGCGATGGATAGTCGCTTTGCGCCTGGACCTGCGGCGGCGCAGCACAAGTGCCGCCAGCGCAAGCAGGCCGAATGCCGACCGATTGAGCGCGCCCATCCTCGTCCCCCGCACGTAAAATACCAAACATGATCGTTATGCTTAGAACTTGTTTAGGACTTTGTTGACCCTTCGTTAACCGCAAAACAACGGGTTTGGGAATAGCTTGCGCAAACCCTTCCGGGCGCGCAAGCGATGATTGCTGGGACCGACCTACGCACCATCTGGAACGAATGGCGGCTCGTCACTTTGACGAGCGGCGCCGGATTCCTGCTCGGCATCGCGCTCGACATGGCCATCCTGCTCGCGCTTGCCGGAATGGCGATCGGCGCGCTCATCGTCAATCACCGTCTGCGCGCCCGCACGCAGCTTGTGACGCAGGCGCTCGACAACATGACGCAAGGCCTCTGCATGTTCGACCGCGCGGCGCGGCTGGTGCTGTGCAACGAACGCTACAGCGAACTGTACGGAATGACCACGGAGCAGACCAAGCCAGGCACGCCGCTGCGAACGCTGCTCATGCATCGCATCGCCGCCGGCACGTTTTTCGGCGATCCCGACAAATATGTCGCGGAATGCCTGCGGCAGGTCGCCGAGGACCGCACCGAGCGCAAATCGATCGAGATGAAGGACGGCCGTATCATCTCGCTCACCAGCCGGCCGATGGCGGACGGCGGCTGGGTGGCGACGCATTCGGACGTCACCAAGCGGCTGGAGGCCGAACGAGAGCGCGATACGCTGCGCGAGCGCGAACAGAACCGCGCCGTGATCGAAGAGGCCATCGCGGCATTTCGCGCGCGGGTCGAGAGCGTCCTCAAGACCGTGGGCGAAAGCGCGCTGGCGATGAAGACGGCGGCGAAAACGATGCTGACATCGTCCGACCACACGCTGCGGCGCGCCGAGGGCGCGGTGCACGGCTCGAACGAGGCTTCCAGCAACGTCGAAACCGCCGCCACCGCGGCCGACGAACTTTCGGTCTCGATCCGGGAAATCAGCCGCCAGCTCGTTCAGGCCAACGACGTCGTGCGCAGCGCCGCCGCCGAGGCGCGCTCGACCAACGACGACATCGCCTCGCTGGCGCAGGTGGCGCAGAAGATCGGCGACGTCGTCAAGCTCATCCGCGACATCGCCGGCCAGACCAACCTGCTGGCGCTCAACGCCACGATCGAGGCCGCGCGCGCGGGCGAAGCCGGGCGCGGGTTCGCCGTCGTCGCCTCGGAAGTGAAATCGCTCGCGGTGCAGACCGGCAAGGCGACCGAGGACATCACGCCACCAGATCGCCGCGGTGCAGACCTGCACCAGCGACGCCGTCACCGCGATCCGCGACATCACCCAGCGCATGCAGGACATCAACCGCTACACGTCGGCGGTCGCAGCCTCGATCGAGCAGCAGGAAGCGGCGACCGGCGAAATCTCGCATAACGTCGCAAGTGCGGCGGCCGGCACCAAGGCCGTCGTCGCCGTGCTGCACGAGGTCGCCGGCGGCGCGACGCAGACGCGCTGCTCGGCCGAAACCGTGCTCGCGTCCTCGGAAGCGGTGGAGAAGGCGACCGACAATCTGCGCACGGAGGTCGAAGGCTTTTTGAGCAAGGTCGCCGTGTAGGCGCGCCACGGACGTCGTCCCCGCGAAGGCGGGGACCCATACCCAGGCGCAATAATATTGCACGGACGGCGGTATGGATTCCGCTTACGCGGGAATGACACGATCTAGTGCACCAATTCCGCGATCGTGTAGGCCAGCGCGCCCATGATTCCCGCGGCCGGGATGGTCAGAATCCACGCGATGACGATATTGCCCGCCACGCTCCAGCGCACCGCCGAGACGCGCTTGGCCGCGCCGACGCCGATGATGCAGCCGGTGATGGTGTGCGTGGTCGAAACCGGAATACCGAAATAGGTTGCGGTGAACAGCGTGATCGAGCCGCCGGCCTCGGCGCAAAAACCCTGTACCGGCGTCAGCCGTGTGATCTTCGAGCCCATCGTCTTGACGATGCGCCAGCCGCCGGCGAGCGTTCCGATTGCCATGGCGGCCTGGCACGTCAGCACGACCCAGTACGGGACGTAGAAATCAGCGCCGAGATAACCTTGCGAATACAGCAGCACGGCGATGATGCCCATCGTCTTCTGCGCATCGTTGCCGCCATGGCCGAGCGCATAGAGCGACGCGGAGACGAATTGCGCGCGGCGAAAGATGTGATCGACGCCGAACGGCGTGTAGCGCACGAAAATCCATGACAACAGCAGCATAAGAAACAGGGCGAGGATGCAGCCGACGATCGGCGACATGAAGATCGCGAGGCCGGTCTTGGTCACACCGCTCCACACCACTGCGTGGAAGCCGGCCTTGGCGATGCCGGCGCCGACCAGGCCGCCGATCAGCGCGTGCGAGCTCGACGAGGGAATGCCGAGCCGCTGGGTGATGATCTGCCACACGATTGCGCCCGCCAGCGCGCCGAACACGACCCGCGGATCAATGATGGTCGCGTCGATGATGCCCTTGCCGATGGTCTCGGCGACATGCAGCCCGAAGAACAGGAAGGCGATGAAATTGAAGAACGCCGCCCAGGCGACGGCATATTGCGGCCGCAGCACGCGGGTCGAGACGATGGTGGCGATGGCGTTGGCGGCATCGTTCATGCCGTTGAGAAAATCGAACGCCAGCGCAACGGCGATAAGGCCGACGAGAAACAGCAGCGCGGTGATGTCCATCGCGGCCCTGTGCGTTGCCGCTCAGACGTGCTCGGTGACGATGCCGTGGAGCTCGTTGCCCACGTCATCGAAGCGGTCGACGACCTTCTCGAGGTGATCGTAGATCTCGTTGCCGACGATGAACGCCATCGCGTCGCTCTTGCCTTTTTCCTTGTAGAGTTCGCGCAGGCCGGTGTCGTGCAGCTCGTCGGCGCGGCCTTCGAGCTTTGAAATCTGCTCGGTGAACGAACTGATGCGGCCGGCCTCATTGCTGATGGATCGCAGCAGCGGAACGGCCTCGCTCACCAGATGGGCCGTCTTCACGATGACGTCGCCCATCTCCTTCATCGCCGGCGTGAAGGTTTGTACCTCGAACAGCACGATGGCCTTCGCGGTCTTCTGCATCTGGTCGATGGAGTTGTCCATCGAGGTGATCAGGTTGCGGATGGCGCCGCGATCGATCGGCGTGATGAAGGTGCGCCGCACGGCGATGAGCACCTCGCGGGTGGCGTCGTCGGCGTCATGCTCGCGGTCCATGACCGTCTTGTAGTTGCTGGAAATCGCGTCGCCGCCGTCGAGCATGGCGCGCAACGCCACCGCGCCCGCCACCACCGCCACGGAATGGCGCGCGAACAGATCGAAGAACTTTTCCTCTCGCGGCATCAGCGCGTGAAACCAGCGTAACATCGGCGCTCTCCGGTTGGCCTCGGTCCGAATCCGTTCGCGCGGTCCCGATGCTTCTAGCGTGGAACGCGGCCCCGACCCACCGCACGACGGCCCTTTTCCACGACAACAGCAGGGAAATTATCGCCCGGCCGCATACCCCTGCATGCCGCGCGGATTGGCCGCGGCGCGGCGGCGCTTGCCGTCGCGGGACGCCGCCGTCAGCCGGCCCTCGGACCAGTCGGGGCCGACCTCGACGATATGGCCGCGCCGATTGAGCTCGGCAATGGTTTCGCGCCCGGCCCGGCCCTCGACCACCAGCACGCCGGGGCGCGCGGTGCGCGGCCAGAACGAGATCGGGAAATGCTCGGAATGCCAGGACGGCGCGTCGATCGCCTCCTGGAGGTTCTGCCCGGCATGGACGTGACGCATGAAAAGCTGCGTCGTCCACTGGTCCTGCTGGTCGCCGCCGGGCGAGCCCCAGGCGAGGTAGGGCTCGCCGTCGCGCAACGCCAGCGTCGGCGACAGCGTGGTGCGCGGCCGTTTGCCGGGCGCGAGCGCGGCCGGGTGGCCCTCCTCCAGCCAGAACATCTGGCCGCGTGTGCCGAGACAGAAGCCAAGCTCCGGGATCACCGGCGAGGATTGCAGCCAGCCGCCCGACGGCGTCGACGACACCATGTTGCCGGCCTGATCGACGATGTCGAAATGCACGGTGTCGCCGCGAACCTCGCCCATCCGGCCGACGGTCGGCTCACCGGCGCCGGCCGCGATCGGCACGCTCTCCGGCGCGGCGCAGTTTGACCACCGCGCCGAAACCTTCGACCGAGCCGGGGCGTTGTTCGAGCGAGGCCTTGTCGGTGACGAGCTTGCGGCGCTGCGCGTTGTAGGCATCCGACAGCAGCGTCGCCATCGGCACCTCGACGAATTTGGGATCGCCGTAGAACGCCTCGCGGTCCGCATAGGCGAGTTTGGAGCACTCGACCAGCAGATGGATGAACTCCGGATCGGCCGGATCGAGCTTGTCGAAATCGAACCCCTTGAGCAGCGCGAGCTGCTGCAGCATCACCGGCCCCTGCCCCCACGGACCGGTCTTGCACACGGTGTAGTTCCTGTAATCGTAGGTCAGCGGCGCCTCGACGGTGGCGTGCCAGCGCGCCATGTCGTCGCCGGTGAGCACGCCGCGATGCGTGCGCCCGCTCACGTCCATCACATCCTGCGTGCGGCAGAAGCGGTCGATCGCTTCGGCGACAAAACCCTGCGACCAGATTTTGCGCGCGCGCTCGATCTGCGCGACACGGTCGCCGCCCGCGCTCTCGGCCTCCTTGAGCACGCGCGCGTAGGTCGCGGCGAGCGTCGGGTTGGTGAACAATGTGCCGGTCGGCGGCACCTTGTTGCCGGGCAGGTAGATCGCGGCCGAGGTCGGCCAATGCTTGCGGAACAGGTCGGCGACAGTGCCGATGGTGGCGTTGGCGCGCTCGACCAGCGGATGGCCGTTCTGCGCGTAGGAGATCGCGGGCGTGAGCACGTCGGCGAGCCGCATCGTGCCGTAGTCGCGCAGCAGCAGCATCCAGGTGTCGAACATGCCGGGCACGCAGGCGGCGAGCAGGCCGGTGCCGGGCACCATGTCGAGACCCTCGCTGCGGTAATGCGCGATGGTGGCGCCCGCCGGCGCCGGTCCCTGCCCGCAGATCACCTCCGGCTTGCCGCGCTTCACGTCGTAGAGGATGACCGGCACGTCGCCGCCCGGGCCGTTGAGATGCGGCTCGACCACCTGCAGCGTGAATGCGCTCGCGACCGCCGCATCGAACGCGTTGCCGCCCTTCTCCAGCGTCGCCATGCCGACCGCGGTCGCGATCCAGTGGGTGGTCGTGACGACGCCGAAGGTGCCCTCGATCTCGGGCCTGGTGGTGAACGGATTCGGATTGATATTGCCCATAAAATGCGTCCAACCGCTTGTTGCGCGCCGGCCGTCCGGCGAATAGGACTTTACCGGTACAAGCTCGCAACTGCCACCCACCAAGGAAGCGCCCGTGCCGAAACAGGCCCTCGAAGTCGGATTGGCAGGCCTCGGCGCCGTCGGGCTCGATGTGGGGCGGCGGATCGAGGCCGGTATCGACGGGCTTGCGCTTGACCGCCGTTGCGGTGCGCGACGTCGACAAGGCGAAGCGCAATCTGCCCGGCGTCGGCGGGCGCATTGCGGTCATGCCGCTCGAACAGCTCGCGGAAACCTGCGACATCGTGGTCGAAGGCCTGCCGCCGGCGCTGTTCCGCGACGTGGCAAAAGCCACCATCGAGCGCGGGCGCATCTTCATGCCGCTCAGCGTCGGGCAATTGTTGGAGAACTGGGATTTCGTCGCGCGCGCGAAGGAAACCGGCGCGCGCATCCTGGTGCCGACCGGCGCGCTGATCGGGCTCGATGCCGTGCGCGCCGCCGCGGAGGGCACGATCCACTCCGTCACCATGATCACGCGCAAGCCGCCGAACGGGCTCGAAGGCGCGCCGTATCTCGTCGCCAACCAGATTTCGGTGAAAAATCTCAACGGGCCGCGCAAAGTGTTCGACGGCTCGGCGCGCGAAGGCGCGCGCGGATTTCCCGCCAACGTCAATGTCGCCGCGGCGCTGAGTCTCGCCGGCATCGGCCCGGATCGCACGCGGCTCGAAATCTGGGCCGATCCGGCGCTCGACCGCAACACCCACCGCATCGAGGTCGACGCCGACACCGCGCGGTTCTCGATGAGCATCGAAAACATCCCATCGGAAAATCCGCGCACCGGCCGCATCGTGTCGCTGAGCACGGTCGCGGCATTGCGCGGGCTGGTGGCTGAGCTGAAGGTCGGAACATGAACGAGCACTCCTCGTCCGTCGCGCCGTCACCGGCGGCGGCGGCCAAAGCGCCGGACGCAACGCTGCGCTCAACGCCCGACACGGTCGTGTGGGGCTATCTCACCTCCGACGCGCCGCCGGTGCTGACGGTCAAGTCAGGGCAGACCGTGCGGATCGACACCATTTCGCAGGCAGGCCTCACCACCGCGGACGATCCCGTGACGTTCTACGGCCGCGGCGGGATTGCGGCGAGCGGCGTGCTCAAGGACGTGAGCGACATCTATCGCGATGTCAGACGCCCCAAGGGCGCAAGCGCGCACGTCTTGACGGGGCCCATCGCGATCGAGGGGGCGGAGCCGGGCGACATGCTCGAGGTTCGCATTCTGCGCGCTCGAAAATCGCGTGCCCTATGGCGTCAATAATTCCAATCGCGGCGTCGGCGTGCTGCCCGATCTGCTCGCGGAATCGTTCGCCAAGGTCATCCAGCTCGATCTTGCCCGCAACGTCGCGCTGTTCGCGGACGGCATCGAAGTGCCGCTATCGCCGTTCATGGGGATCATGGCGGTTGCGCCGCCCGCCGACCTGCGGATGGTGAGTTCGCGGCCGCCGTCGCGCTGGGGCGGCAACATGGACTGCAAGGCGCTCACCATCGGCGCGACGCTCTACCTGCCGGTCTTCAATACCGGCGCGCTGTTCTACACCGGCGACGGCCACGCGGTGCAGGGCGACGGCGAGATCGACGGCACCGCGATCGAGGCGTCGCTGACGGCGACGCTGCAATTCATCGTGCACAAGGACGCCGGCCGCGCCATGCGCTGGCCACGCGCCGAGGACGCGGCGCATCATTACGTCATGGGCATGGACCTCGATCTCGACGTGGCCATGAAAGACGCGGTGCAGGAGAGCGTGGATTTCCTCCGCCGCACGCGCGGGCTGTCCGCCGCGGACGCCTATGCGCTCACCAGCATCGGCGTCGACTTCCGCGTCGCCGAAGCGGTCAACGCCGTGAAAGTGATCTACGGCAGCATTCCGAAAAAATTCTTTCGGCAGAATGCCGACTATTGGTTCGGCCGCTGAAGCCCGGCCACTCCCTACTACGTTGGCGTCTGCGGATGTGTCATGATGTCCGAGACGTTCGCAAATCGCGAATACGGAGCATCACGATGTGCAAATGGCTGAACGGGTCGCTTGTTACCGTTGCGCTGCTGGTTTCCTCCCTTGCCGCTTCTGCGCAGCCGGCGCCGCCGAACAACACACCGGACGCGACGCTGCGTTCGACGCCCGACACCGTCATATGGGGTTATTTCGCCGCCGACATTGCGCCGGCGCTCCGCATCAAGTCGGGGCAGACGGTGAAAATCGATACCGTTTCGCACAGCGGCCTCCTGTTCGCGGACGATCCGGTGACCTATTTCGGCAAGGCCGGGATTCCGCCCGATCAGGTCCTCAAGGACGCTGTCGACATCTACAAATCCGTGAAGCGGCCAAAGGGCGCGAGCGCGCACGTCCTGACCGGGCCGATCTACATCGACGAAGCCGCACCCGGCGACATGCTCGAAGTCCGCATCCTCGCGCTCGAGCACCGCGTGCCCTATGGCGTCAACAACTCGAACAAGGGCACCGGCGTGCTGCCGGACCTGCTGTCCGGACCTGCCGCCAAGGTCATCAAGTTCGACCTGGCGCGAAACGTCGCCTTGTTCTCCAGCGAGATCGAGGTGCCGCTGTCGCCCTTCATGGGGGTCATGGCGGTCGCGCCATCGCGCGAAGCCTGGCTGATCAGTTCGCGGCCGCCCTCGCACTGGGGCGGCAACATGGATTTCAACAAGCTCACGACCGGCGCGACACTCTACCTGCCGGTGTTCCACAATGGTGCGCAGTTCTTCACCGGCGACTCTCATGCCGTGCAGGGCGACGGCGAGGTCGACGGTACCGCGATCGAGGCCTCGCTCTCCGCCACGCTGCAGTTCATCGTCCACAAGGGCGCTGGGAAATCCATGATCTGGCCGCGGGCGGAGGACGCCGCGAACTACTACACGATGGGAATTGACGTTGATCTCGAACGTCGCGATGCGGGAAGCCACCAAACAGACGGTGGATTTCCTGCGTGAACGATTCGACCTTTCCGCGGCCGACGCCTATGCGCTTGCCAGCGTCGGCGTTGATTTCCGCGTCGCCGAGGCAGTCGACAGCACGCAGGTGATCTACGGGATGATTCCCAAGAAGCTGTTCAAGACCAATCCCGAATATTGGCTGAAGCGCTGAATGCGCTGGCTGGCGCGCTGCATCGTCGCGCTGCTCCTGGCCGGCGCGCCGGCGCGTGCCGACACGCTGCGCATCGTCATTCCATATGCGCCCGGCGGCGCGCTCGATCCGATCGCGCGCATCATCGCGAACGGCCTGAGCCACGTGCGCGGCGACAGCGTCATCGTCGAGAACATCGGCGGTGCGAGCGGCATGATCGGCATGAACACCGTCGCCAAGGCGGCGCCGGACGGCCGCACCATGCTGTTCAGCCCCTCGGCAATATCGTCATCAATCCGGCGCTGGCGCACAATCTGCCCTACGATCCGGTGAGCGCGTTCGAGCCGCTCGCTCTGGTCGGCTCGGTCAAGAGCGCGCTCGCGGTGCGCGCCAGCTTGCCGGCCGCATCGCTCGCCGAACTGATCGCGCTTGCCAAAAGCGGCACACCGCTGACCTACGGCTCGCCCGGGCTCGGCACCAGCCCGCATATTTCCGGCGAGATGCTCAACCACGCCGCCGGCATCGGTATCACCCACGTGCCGTTCCGCGGCCTTGGGCCGGCGCTCAACGCGCTGCTCGGCGGCCATATCGACTGCATCACCACCTCGATCATCGGCGTGCTGCCATACGTGCAGGGCAACACCGCCCGCGCGCTCGCCGTGTTCGATACCGAACGCTCGGAGCAACTCCCCGACGTGCCGACGACTGCCGAGCTCGGCTATCCCGATCTGGTGATGCCGCAATGGTACGCGCTGCTGCTGCCGGCGGGCGTGCCGTCCGATATCCGTGACAGCCTCGAGAAGGACGTTCTTGCCGTGCTGCGCTCGCCGGAGGTGACCGCGCAGCTTGCCGTCTCCGGCGTTGCCGGTCCCAAAGGGCTCGGCCGCGCTCAAGGCGCTGCTCGACGCCGAATTCAGGAAATGGCCGCCGCTGCTGGCAAAGCTCGGCATCCGGCAGGAATAATGACCGCCAAGGCGCCCGCTCTCACCCCGGCGCCGCAGCCACGGCGGCGGGGCTTCGCCGCCGCGAAATCATGAACCAGGCCAATGCTGCAATCTGCAATAAAACCAGGAACAGAAAGGCCGAAGCGTATGCGGATGGCGGATAGTGGCCTTCCTCGTCGTGGGGCCAGGTCCCGACAATGATTCCGATTGAAGCCTGGATCACAAACGCTCCGCCGATATGCAGGATATTGAGTGCGGCATTGGCCTGACCGGCGACCTCTTTTGGGAAATATTTTGCCAGGATCGCGTAACTCAGAACGGTCGACGCGCCCATCCCGGCAATAATCGACCACAAGACCACCAGCGGAATAGACGCGCGAACGACAAGAGCAATCTGGGCAACGATAAAGATGAGGGCCGCAGCTGCCAGAATGGTCTCGATCGAAATGTTCAATCGCCGCAGCGCGTCCGACAATACACCCAAGGCAAGCGCGCTTGCGCACAACGCCATCCCCATCAGAAACAGGTGCTTGACGACGGCCTGATGGTCAAGCGACGCGACATCCGTCAACCACGGGCCCGCCCAAAGGCCATGCAAGCCCCACGCCGTTCCGATGCAAGTTGCCGAGAGTGGTGCGAGGCGCCAAAAGCGGCGATCCGTGACGATGTCCCGCAGTTTCGGCCGCACTTGGCCGCCGGAATCCGGGCGTGACCGATCCTTGGGCGCGAGATAGCCGATCATAAGAGCGATCACCGCGGTCGACACGGCGAGCAGCAGGAACAGACCACGCCAGGTCATATGTTTCAGCAACATCTCGACTGGAAGTGTCGCCGTTGCGGCGCCAGCCGTTCCGATCGCAATGAACAATCCATTCATCAGCGGTTGGCGTTCGCGCGGAATTGTCTGTTGAATTGTCTTCAGCCCGGCAACCAGCGCTCCGGCAACGCCGGCGCCCACGAGCGCACGCGCCCACATGAGATCCCAAAAATCCGTGGCATTGGAGAACAGAAATGCGCCTGCGACTGCCAACGAGAGCAGGCACATCTGGACACGACGCGGGCCGTACCGGTCGATGGCAATGCCGAGGGGAAGCTGCGCGATGGCAAAGGTGAAAAAATATGCGGATGTCAGCAAGCCAAGTTGCTGCGCATCGAGCTTGAGATCAACAATGAGGCGGCCGGCAATCGTCCCATTTACGGTTCGAAACAGATACGAAATGAAGTAGGCGGCAGCGAAGGGCAGAAACGAGCAAGCCAAGACCGCAAGAGACGAAGAATAGCCTGGCGTTTCGGCTCGTCCTTCGGCCGCGATCTGCGCCACTGAATCACTGACACTGGTGTCCTGGACGGTGTTCATGCAAGGCCCCCCTCGTCACGACGTGCACGCGAACTGATTCGTGAAAAACCGCGGCCCGGTCCCGGTTTGGCCGTATCATCGGCCTTATCCCGGTCGGCGAAGCAATCACAAAGATGCCAGATCGGGACGTGGCCGTCTGTGATATTGGTCACGCAGCCAAAGGGAAATTTTTGGACTGATTTGAGCGTACTTGGGTGTCCCGGCAGCAGGCTTGCTGATGCGGGCTCCCTTTCCCCGGAGGGGAGAGGGGGAAGATGCACCTCGCCGCGGGCTATCCCGCCCCGCCATTGCCCTTTATTCTGCCGCCGAATACACGCGGGAAAACAGGTAACGGACAACAACAATGAGCAGTGCAGACGACAAGCTGATCACCGCCCAGGCCTACCTCGGGCGGCTCGCCGAACGCGGCATCGAGTATGTGTTCGCCAATGCCGGCACGGATTTCGCCTCGATCATCGAGGCGCTGGCGAGCAATGCCGACGGGCGGCGCAAATTCCCGCGCACCATCATCGTTCCGCATGAGAACGTCGCCATGGCGATGGCGCACGGCTACTACAAGACGTCCGGCAAGCCGGCCGCCGTCATGGTGCATGTCACCGTCGGCACCGGAAACGCCGTCAACGGCCTGATGAACGCCTGTCGGGACAACATCCCGGTGCTGCTCGCCGCCGGCCGCACGCCGATCACCGAGCACGGCCACGCCGCCTCGCGCAACCGGCCGATCCATTGGGGCCAGGAGGCGTTCGACCAGGGCGGCATCGTGCGCGAGTTCGTGAAGTGGGATTACGAGCTGCGCTCCGGCCAGCCGGTCGGCAGCGTCGTCGACCGCGCGCTCGACATCGCCATGAGCGAGCCGCGCGGGCCGGTCTACATCACGCTGCCGCGCGAAGTGCTGGCCGACGACGCGACGCCGACGCGGCGCAATGGGTCAACGAGGCAAATGGGCGCGACAGCCGCCGTGCCGTCGCGCGAGGCCATCGATGAGGCCGCGGCGTTAATCGCCAAGGCGGAGTTTCCGCTCATCGTCACGTCGTCGCTCGGGCGCTCGCCGCAGGCGTTCGCCGACCTTGCTGCGCTGGCCGAGGAATTCGCCATTCCCGTGGTGCAGGCCGAGCCGAACGATCTCAACATGGCGTCGAACCATCCGATGAACATCGGCTTCGACGTCAAGGCGATGCTGCCGCGCGCCGACGTGGTGCTGGTGCTCGACGCCGCGGTGCCGTGGATGCCGCAGATCGTCACGCCCAATCGCGACGCCAAGATCATCCACATCGCGTCCGATCCTCTGGAAACCAAATATCCGTTCCGCGATTTCGAGGCCGATCTCCTGATCGCAGGCTCGACACTGGGCGCGCTGCCGCAACTGCGCGACAGCCTGCGCGGCAAGATGAAAGGCAACGGCCACGACAAGCGGCGCAAGGAAATCGGCGCACTGCGCGCGGAGATCGACGCTGCGCGCAGCCGCGCGCTCGAGCAGGCCAAGGCCCGCCCGCACGTCTCAACCGGCTGGATCGCCGCCTGCCTCAACGAGCTCAAGGCCGAGGACGCCATCATCATCAACGAGCTTGGCGTCCCGATCAGCCAGCTCAATATGACGAAGCCGGGAAGCTACATGGGCGGCAATCTCGCCGGCGGGCTCGGCTTCGGCCTCGGCGCCGCGCTCGGCGCCAAGCTTGCCGCGCCGGAGCGCGAGGTGATCGCGGTGGTCGGCGACGGCTCCTACATGTTCGGCAACCCGCTGCCGTTCCACTACGTCGGCCGCGCCGAGAAACTGCCGACGCTGACCATCATCTCCAACAACCAGTCGTGGCACGCGGTGCGCGCGGCGGCGCTCGACATCTATCCTTCCGGCTACGCCGCCAAGGCGAACTCCATGCCGCTCACCGAGCTCAAGCCGACGCCCGACTACGAGAAGCTGATCACCACCTGCGGCGGCCACGGCGAGAAGGCGGAAAAGCCGAGCGAGGTGCTTCCCGCGCTCAAGCGCTGCTTCGAGGCCGTGCGTTCGGGCACGCCGGCGCTGCTGAATGTGATTACGCAGGGGCGGGATCGGTAGCGGGGAGAGTAGGTCCAACCCGCAGTCGGCCAAGGTGGACGAATATCTTTATGCGATGCCGGTGTCGCCTCTGGCGGCCGCGGTGCAAAGAAAGGACAGCAAATGCATAACGCCCTGCTTGCTGCTGTCTGTTTGCTGGCCTTGCCGGCGCCAGCGCACGCGAGCGAGATCGACTGCAACGGCTATCGCTACGGGATGAGGGTCCGCGACGTCGTCACGCTGGACATCAACGACAAGAAGGCGCCAGCGTGCGATATCCCCAACACCAGCAGAGCATGGTTGCAGATCAAGAAGTGGTGCAACGACGATGACTTCTGCACATTCAGGGCGCACGTGAAACGGCGAGACGGGAACCGATATACCATCGACCGTATCGTCGGACCCGTATCGTGGGGCGATTAGCCCCCGTCGCTCGCTTTTTTTGATGCCGTCAAGTGCTGCTCGCCCAAGATACGTTCGACGGAGAAATGACCGGTATCGGCATTGTGCCAGTTCTCGCCGCCACTCATTCCCCAACGCCGTTCCAGCTTTTTGAGCGTGTCGCGATTGCTATCCACCCATTTGCGCACATCAGCATCAACAACGTCGCGGCTATGTTGTGCCCAATCGACCGCGAATCCGATCGGATGTTGTGAAGGATTTCCGCGCACTCCGAACCCACCAAGGCCACGGACGGGCGCCCCGAACTTGATGAGATCATTGAAAAATCCGCGGAACTGTTCGGCCACCGTTTTATTGACCGTTACCTTTGCGCGGTTCTTGAGTGTGATTGTTACGCGGTCGCCTTGCGGAGCAATTGGCGTGTTTGCTTTCACGTTGAACTTGCCCCCGGATGGCCCGTCGCCCTCCGTGTCGCCGTCCATATGCTCGGGCGGCTCACCCGGATCCGATGGTCCAGTCGGCCCTGATGACGATAGTCCACTTGGCAGCGGTATAGATTCCCCGCCCTGAAGACGTTTGAACGGAAACAGAAATGGGGGTTCATGGAAATAGCTTTCCGGATGCCCTGGGAGTGCTGTCGGAAGATCTCCGCCTTGCGTGCCGCGACGGAACTGCGCTGTAGACGTCGGTGGTGAAGCGTTGCCGGTCGCAATGAAGCCAAGCAGTTCTTCCGATTTGTTCGAACCAGCGACAAGTTCCGGGAGAATGGTTTTCTTGAAATCCTCGAACTCTGCGGTAGTCACCGGACGCGAATAGGTCCCGTTCCGGCCGCCCTGGTAATAGCCGCGTCTCCCGTCTTCTGAGGTTGATAACAAAGCTTGCGCAAGAGAATGGCCGCGCGCCATGGCACGATTGAACGCCGTTTCAAGTTGAACGATTTTGGTGTTGTGCGGAGCGCTCCAGCCAACCTCGCCCTTCACCATGTCTGCCGATTTCTTGACGATGGCTGGGTTTTTAAGCTCGTCAAGAAACTGCCTGCGATCGATGCCATTGTTGACACTGGTAACGGTTGCCGTCGCACGGCTCGCGCCACCACCTGCACCAGTGGCGGTTCCGGTCGCACCGCTCGCGCCACCACCTGCACCGGTAACGGTTCCCGTCGCGCCGCTCGCGCCGCCACCTGCACCGGTAACGGTTCCCGTCGCACCGCTCGCGCCGCCACCTGCACTCGTGCCGGTGTGGTCATCGCCACCGCCGCCCAAAATCGGGCCGGTCGACTTTGAGGGAATGCTGTCGCCAAATACGTCAGCCTCGATATCGTCCGACAATTTACGGACCACATCAAAACCTGACTCAAGCTTGGTCGCGCACGCCGCCAGTGCTTGTTCGATAGTTGCTGATCCGTCCTCTTTGAAAATGTTTGCGTTACGCTTGAAGAATGCGGCTCGTGCGGCACTATCTGGATAAATCGCCTTGATGACGGCCTCGGACGGCTGCGTCTTATTGTCTTTCTCAGCCTGGAGTATCATCGCCGCTGCATCTGATCCGAAACCTTTGTTGTCAGCGAAAAGATGCGCAAGGAAGAGATCGACGGCGCTCAAACCGCGATCCGTGATTAGACTTCTCGAGCAGGGGCGCCGACTCCGCGGCGAGAATTGCCGCGACGATGCATTGAACCTCCGGAAACTTGATGTCGTCCGGCAAAATACCTGTCGCGTCAGGCTCGGATAGCAGAAGCTGCCACGTCTCTTTTGGGAAGCGAAACGCCCCGAAAGCCGGCGCGTCAGCGGGATCGTTGGTCTTTACCTCGGTAGCGCTCCATTGATCGCCGCTCAATGCGAAAGCCAAGGCATAAAGATAAGCCGGATTGGTCTCGTTCAACATCGCCTGCAAATAACAGGTACTCGCAAAATCCTCCCTGTCCACTTGCTCCGGAAAAATCTGGGCCACCTCGCCCCTCGGGACGGAGGTCTCCGTAGCTACGAGGTTCCCGCTGGAGAGGAAGCCCTTTCTCAGATCTTGGAATTGGCCCCCAGTGGCTTCGACAAATACCCAGGTGATTGTCCGCTCGGGGAGCACTTCGTCTTGCGAGGGCTTTGTGCCGGTATTTACGACCTCGCCGGCCTGCACTTGTAGTTCTTCCCCCGCCGGCGAGAGCACAGAATCCGAGTCGCGCCGCGGCTCTTTGCGCAAAACGTCATTTGAAAGCACCTTTTTGGTGGCTTCTGCCATGGCTTGGCTCCGGTATTCGATTGCATCTCATGCGCACGGGCCATCATAAAACGCATGTCCTTGAGGATGTAGCTGTATGATTGATTGTTCAGCCCACCCGCGTTCGGATCGCCAAATTTTGCCTGTTCTGACGCCGGAAGCATTTGCCTTGATCGTCATGATGGCGTTACGCATCGGCTGATCAAACAATCCCGAAGCCGGCAAATTTGGATTGGGGTCGCACTTGTTGAGACGGCTTCGCAATCCGTCTATTGCCACCGGACCGGGAAGACGGAATTTTTCGAATGCCGTTAAGTATCCGCGTTCCATACCCGAGAAATCCTTGCTGCACGTTCTTGCGTCCGCGAATTTCTGGGCCTCCAGTCTCGATTCGATCTCACCAACTGAATTGTCGAACAAAGGTGCTGTAGCCAGGTCTTGTGCGGACTGCCGGGCGGCCAGCTTGGCCTGCCGAATTGCCTCTCTGGTGTCATTATCGAAACGAGTCGTTGTACTGACGCAAAGGTTCGCCTGAATGGTGCCCAGTTGATCCTGGGACATACGATCCTCGACTCCATTCTTTTTCGCATCGGGGATCGATAAGTCCGAGGTCGTCTCGCCCTTTGGCACAGATGGATTTTTGCCCACGCCCGGCAGCGGTCCGCGAGGACCCTGCGGCGGAATCGATTGGCGCAATGCGGTGGCGGTGGCCACAGAGGCGGCCCGCGTCAGCGGGCTTTCATTTTGATAGAGCGGATTGCCGGAACCCTGATCGACGGCGGTCAGCGTCGTATTGATCTCCATCTCGATGCTGAACGGCATACAAATGCGCAAATAACTGCGGAGTGCATATATCGCAGCGGGCCTATTCGAGAAAATGGCGGACCTTCTTGTGACTGGATCGGAGACGAGGTCCATGCGGAATTTATTTTGCCGCGCCAGCACCAACGATTGCACCGTCGAATGATTGACCTCCAAAACGAGGCGCGACGTCACGTTCGTGAAAGTATTAGCTCCAAAACCAAATGCCGCACCTACGACAGCAATGGGAACGGCTCCAACACCGGTGCCCAACATGATCGCCTCTGTCGCATTTCGTGCGTCAGTGATCTCCTGTAAAATTGGGCCAGTCCATCGCTTCTTGTTGTCAAGCCACGCAAGGTAGGCATCGCACCGTCGATCGATGTCATTCATGCCGGTCTGGACGAAAATCATCCACTGGCTTGGACTTAAATTGCCGTCGTTACACGACAGCACGACACCATCTGGCGAAAGATTGCCTTGCTGACAAATGTAATCGACGTATTGGTTCAAGAGATCGGTTTCGTTGGGAAGGTCAGACCGATACAGGTTGGTGCCGACGCCTTCGCGAACATATTGCGTATCGGAAATGTTGCAGCCCGCAAGCAACAGGGCCACCGCCGCGCACAAGACGAACGCCACCACTGAACGCATCCGCCCCCCAAACCCAGCGCCACTGAACCAGACTGTTGAAAAAGGCCTGCACCACCTCGCGATGCCCACGGGATGAAATACTCTCGAAAGCCATGGTGAAAGGGCCGTTATGCGGAGCACCGGTTATTCACCGCCGCTCCACAGCGTTATCCACAGACCTGCCCTGGCGACTTTATGCGCCTTAAACATCTGAATATATGGACTGTTTGCGCGCGACAGCATATTGTCCAAGGGTGATTTCGCGGATGCACGTTTGGGAAAATTTCAATCATGAAGCGCGCTGCTCCTGCCAGGGCCGACATCGGGTCGGAGATGTGAGAGCCGTCGAAAAATGTCGTCCCCTCGACCATCCGCCTGCCGTTGCGCCAGCGTTGACGGCCTCTTTGCCCCAGACGCGAGACATCGCCAGCACAATTCGCGTGCGGCCGTGCATGTGTGGTCGAGGACGAAAAATCGATCGGCACCCTGATGGCAGAGCCCCGCAGCACTGAAGCAGATCAGCCGGATGTCCTGGCGCCACCCAGGGTCGGTCTCGGTGGCCGGCTGTTGCGCTGGCTGGCGCGCACGCCGGTGCGCACCTTCCTGATCTATCCGCTGGTCGTGATCGCGTTCGAACTGATCCGGCAGGACTGGACGCTCACGATCATCCCGTGGGGCGCGCTGCTGATGATCTGGGGTTACTCTGCAATACCGCATCGTCGGCAGCTTCCGCTGGCGTCACGGCGGCGGCGGGCCGAGCGTGGACGTGCTGCCGCAGCGCATCATCAGCAGCGGGCTGTATCGCTACACCCGCAACCCGATGTATCTCGGTCATCTGATCTTCCTGACCGGCCTCGCGATCACGTTCTGGTCATGGCTGGCGCTCGCAATCTTGCTCATCAACATCGCGTGGTTTCATTTTCGCGTGCTCGGCGACGAGAAAAATTTGCTCAAGCAATTCGGCGCGTCGTACGTGGATTATTGCAGCCGGGTGAAACGCTGGATTCCGGGCGTCATCTGACGCAGCGACGATCATGGGCGCGAGCGTTAAAATTCTGAGCACCACGGCCATGAAGACGGTGCTGGAACAGCTCGCGCCGCAGTTCGAGCAGGAAAGCACGCACACGCTCGACCTCACCTTCGGGCCGTCCGGCGGATTGACGAAGCGCGTCGCGGACGGAGAGGCCGCCGATGTTCTGATCTGCGCACAGCCTGAGATTTCGGAACTCGGGAAGCAGGGCCGGATTTCCTTCACGAGCGGAATCATCGCGCGCTCGAAAATCGGCGTCGCCGTGCGCAAGGGCGCGCCGCGGCCGGATATTTCATCGCCCGAAGCATTCAAACGCGCGCTGATCGCCGCAAAAAGCGTCGCCTTCTCCGATCCCGCGCGCGGCGGCGCCAGCGGCGTCACGTTTGTCAAAATTCTCGAAAAGCTCGGCATCGCTGACGAGGTCAAGGCCAAGGCGAAGCTGACCGCGGGCGGGCCGGGCGGCCTCGTCGGCTCAATCCTTTCGCGCGGCGAGGCCGAGATCGGCGTGCAACAAATTCCCGAACTGGTTTCGTTCGAGGACGTCGATTTCGTCGGCCCGTTGCCGGACGAACTCCAGGCGCCGACAGCCTATGTCGCGGCCATCCCCGTCAATGCGGCGCACGCCGACGCGGCCAAAGCCTTGATCGCATTCCTCGCCACGCCCGGCGCCATCGCGGCGATCAAGGCGCGCGGCATGGAGCCGGGCTAGATTGTCATCGCAGCAGTGGAAGGATCGCATCGTGGCGCAAATCGAAATCAAGGTGCTGAGCACGACCGCGATGAAGACCGTGTTCGAGGAGCTTTCACCGCAATTCGAGCAGGCGACCGGCAACCGGCTGGCCGTCAGCCTCGGCCCGTCACTGCAGCTCGAAACGCGGCTTGGCGGCGGCGAGGCCGCCGACGTGGCGATTCTGACCACAGGCGGCGCCAAAGAGATGATCGCGCGCGGCAAGATCGTCGCCGGCAGCCTGGTCGAGGTGGCGCGCTCTTCGCTCGGCGTCGCGGTGCAAAAGGGCGCGGCGAAACCGGATATTTCATCGGTCGAAGCGTTCAAGCGCGCGCTGCTGGCGGCGAAATCGATCGCGGTGAGCAAGCCCGTCGGCGGCGGCCAGAGCGGCGTGCACATGGCGAAAGTGTTCGAGCAGCTCGGCATCGCGGAGGCGATGCACGCCAAGGCGAAATACGGCGTCGGCGGCCCGACGGGGCTGGTCGGCCTGATCATTCGCAATGGCGAAGCCGAGATCGGCATGCAGCAGATCGCCGAGCTGATGGGCGTCGCGGGCATCGACCTTGTCGGCCCACTGCCAGCGCAATTGCAGAACGTCACGCCGTTCACCGCCGGGATACCGACGAGCGCGAGCAATGCCGACGGCGGCAAGGCCGTGATCGCGTTTCTGCGGACGCCAGCCGCGCAAGAACGTCATCACGGCCAAGGGCCTGGAACCGGCCTGAACCGCGAACGCACGATATGATAGTTTGGCGCAGCTCTAGCAACGGAGCATGATGATGCGGCTGCTTCGCACTCTTGCGATCGTCGGGTTCGCGAGCCTTGCCTTTGCGCTGCCAACGGCGTCGGCGCAGACAGCGCGGACCATCAAGGTCGTCATCTCGGTGCCGGCGGGCGGCACCATCGACCTGCTCGTTCGCCTGCTCGCCGACCAGATCGGCAAGGCGAACGGCCAGACCGTCATCGTCGAAAGCAGGCCCGGCGCCGGCGGCATCATCGCGGCCGACGCCGTCGCGCACGCGCCGCCGGACGGCAATACGCTGCTGATCATGGCCAACGGCATGATCATCAATGCCCACCTGCGCAAGGTGAATTACGATCCGGTCAAGAGCTTCGAGCCGGTCTGCGATCTCGTCAGCTCGCCGCAGGTGCTGGTCGTGAACGGCGCCTCGCCCTATCGCACATTCGCTGACTTCATTGCGGCGGCTCGCGCCAAGCCCGGCGAAATCTCGATCGCGAGCGTCGGCCCGCACACCACCCAGCATATCGCGATCGAGCGGCTGAAGAAGCTCGCCGGCATCGACATCATCTACGTGCCGTTTGCCGGCGGCGCTCCCGCCATCAATGCGCTGCTCGGCAATCACGTGACCGCCGTGCTGCAGAACTACTCCGAGTCCGGCGAGCAAATCCGCGCGGGCACGCTGCGTGCACTCGCCACCGCGTCGGCAAAGCGCATCGAGGCGCTGCCGGATTTGCCGACGATTGCCGAATCCGGCTTCCCGGACTTCGAAACCGATGTCTGGTTCGGCCTGGTGGCGCCGGCGAAAACGCCCGACGCCGTGGTCGCACAACTGATCGACTGGTTTCGCGCCGCGCTGCTGGCGCCAGCGGTGACATCGAAGCTCGCCGTGCAGGCGCTCTATCCGAATGCGAAGTGCGGCGCCGATTTCGCCGCACATATCCGCCAGCAATCGGAGGAATATGCGCGCACGATACGCGAGCTGAATATCAAGATTGAATAGCGGCATCGAGCGCGTACACACGCGCTATGCCGCGGCCGGCGTGCTCCACTTCAATCCGGGGAACCGCGCATAGTCGCGGTCGAGCGTGATCCATTCGCAGCCCCACTCGATGGCGAGCGCGGCATACCAGGCGTCGGTGACGCGCGGGCCGCGCGTATTGGTCTCGATGCACAGGCGCTTGAAGATATCCCAATGCCGTTCGCCGGGCTCGACAATCTGGCAGTGCGGCTGGCCGCAGCAAGTCGTCGCAAAAGCCGAATGCATCCTCCAGCGAACTCGCTGGAACTAGGTGCGGGGATTCGTGGTGATCCGAACCAGTGCAGCTCAGTGCCAGACGGCGAAAGGCCGAATGGGACGTCGCCGAGGATCCACGCTGTCTGAGCCAAGCGCGGCAGCGCGCATGGTGGGGCACCTCCGTCCGAAAGGCGTAGATGAGGACATTGACGTCCGGCAAAGATCATTTGAAGTGTTTCATGCGCTCGACGTATTCCAGGTCTTCCATCTCCTGCAGCGCCGCCGAATCGGAAATATCGATGCCCGGCAGTGGCCCGCCGGTGGCCGTGCTGAAACGCGGCAGAACGCGCTCAGCCTTCGCGGCCATTTTGCCTCCCACCACCAGCCGCAGCCCGTCTTCGATCAGCGACAGTCAAAGTGCGGCCCTCGTCGGCGGCCTTGCGTTTGGCGCGGCGGAGCAGCTCTGGAGGCAGCCGGACGGTGGTTCGTTCGATCATATGTCAAGACATATCGATGATATGTCAATATGTCAATCATGGGTCGGCAACGATGAGCCCCTTCGCGCTCGCGCCCATGCGCGCAATGGCCTCCGCGACAAAGCCGCGAGGCTTTCACGTCGGCGGCAAACGATTTGCAGAATTCGGCGGCGGCGGGCGGCAAGCCCCTGGCACAGCCGATCGCGATCGGGACATCGTAATAGCTGCCGGGCAGGATGCGCGAACCCGCGCAGGCTGCCCTGCACCGACGCCAGCATCGGCGACGACGTGGCTGAAGGCGTCGGCTTCGCCCGCACGCGAGCAGCGCGATGGCCTGCGCCGGGCTTTCGGCCGGCACCGGGATGAGGCGCGCGTGGGTCATGATGTTCGCGAGGTGCGCCGCCTGCGCGCTGTTTTGCGGCACGGCGATGCGCACGCCCGGGCGGTCGACTTCGCTGATTTCGTTGATTGGCGACGAGGCCGGGACGAGAAACGTGGTCTGAATGCCGATCACCGTCGGGCCAAACTCGATCGCCGCGGCGCGGTCGGCGGTGATGCCGATGAAGGTCGCGTCGACGGCGCCGTTGCGGAACGCCGCGATCATCCCGGCCGGATTTTTGATGCGCACGAGCTCGCAGGGCACGCCGAGCCGGCGCGCCAGTTCGCGGCCAAGATCGGGAATGACGCCCGCGAGCGCCCCGGTGCCCTCGACGGCGAAATAGGGCACCATCCAGACGCCGACGCGCAGCGTGCCGGTCGGCGCCAGCATCGCGGCAGCCGCAGACGGTGTCACCATGGATTTCTCCCTCACCCCCGAGCAGCAGCAGGTCCGCGAGCTGACGGCGAAAGTCTGCCAGAAATTCGACGACGCGTACTGGCTCGCGCACGACATGAGCGGCGAATATCCGGAAGAGTTCTATCGCGCCATCGTCGATGCCGGCCTGATCGGCATCGCCATGCCGGCGCAATACGGCGGCTCGGGGCTCGGCATCGTCGAGGCCGCCATCATGATGCAGGCGATCGCGGAATCCGGCGCGGCGATGAGCGGTGCGTCCGCGATCCACATGAACATTTTCGGGCTGCAGCCGGTCGTCGTGTTCGGCACGCGCCGAGCAGAAGGCGCGCATGCTGCCGCCGCTCATTCGCGGCGAGCACAAGACCTGCTTCGCCGTCACCGAGCCGGACGCCGGCCTCGACACCACGCGGATCAAGACCAAGGCGGAGCGCCGCGGCGACAGCTACGTCATCAGCGGCCAGAAAATCTGGATTTCGACCGCGCAGGTCGCGCACAAGATGATGATCCTGGTGCGCACCACGCCGCGCGAGGAGGTCAAGCGCAAGACCGACGGCCTCTCGCTGTTTTATACCGACCTCGACCGCAGCCGCGTCGAAATCCGCAAGATCGACAAGATGGGCCGCCACGCGGTCGACTTCAACATGCTGTTCTTCGATCGCCTTGTCGTGCCGGCGGCCGATCTCATCGGCGAGGAGGGCAACGGGTTTCGCCAAATCCTTCATGGGATGAATCCCGAGCGCATTCTGATCGCCGCGGAAGCCGTCGGGCTTGGCCGCGCGGCGCTGCGGCGCGCGGCCAACTACGCCAAGGAACGCGTCGTGTTCGACCGGCCGATCGGGCAGAACCAGGGCATCGCGCATCCGCTGGCGAAATGCTGGATGGCGCTCGAAGCCGCCGACCTGATGGCGATGAAGGCAGCGACGCTCTACGACGCCGGCGCGCCGTGCGGGGTCGAGGCCAACGCGGCGAAATATCTTGCCGCGGAAGCGGCGTTTTCGGCGTGCGAGACCGCGGTGATGACGCACGGCGGCATGGGCTACGCGGCGGAATATCAGGTCGAGCGCTATTTCCGCGAAAGCCTGATCCCACGCATCGCGCCGGTGACGCCGCATATGATTTTGAATTTCATCGCGGAGAAGGTGCTGGGAATGCCGAAGTCGTACTAACTCTCCCCCGCAAGCGGGGGAGATGGCGAGCGAAGCGAAGCCAGAGGGGGCATGGCATGCCGCTCGCGCAAGCAAGCGCGGATTGCCGCAGGCCCCCTCCCTACCCTCCCCCGCAAGCGGGGGAGGGTAAGGACTATACGCGGGGCGGATCGTAACTACGCATTCTCGTAAAGCGCCGCGGCCCTCACGTCGTCCTCGATCAGGCGCCAGATGCGGTCGACGATGGCGACGAACTCCGGGGTGCGCTTGATGTCGAGCGAGCGCGGGCGCGGCAGCGCGATCTTGACCTCTTCCTGCAGCCGGCCGGGACGGCGGGCGAAGACCAGCACACGGTCCGAGAGGTACACGGCCTCGTCGATCTGGTGGGTGACGAACAGCACGGTCTTCTGGCCGCGCTCCCAGATGCGCAGCAATTCGGACTGCATGATCTCGCGCGTCTGCGCGTCGAGCGCGGCGAACGGCTCGTCCATCAGCAGGATTTCGGGATCGATGGCGAGCGCGCGGGCGAGGTTGACGCGCTGGCGCATGCCGCCGGAAAGCTGGCGCGGGTGATAATTCTCGAAGCCTTCAAGCCCGACGAGCTTGAGCAGCTCCATGGTGCGCTTGCGATCCGCCGGGCCGATCGCGCCCGCCACCTCGCGCCCGATGATGGCGTTGGCGAACACGGTGCGCCACGGCAGCAGGCTGTCGTTCTGGAACACGAAGCCGCGGTCGCCGCCGGGCTCGCGCACCACGCGGCCGTCGAGCATCACCTCGCCGCCGGTCGCGTGCTCGAGGCCGGCGACGATGCGCAGGAACGTGGTCTTGCCGCAGCCGCTCGGCCCGACCACGGAAATGAATTCGCCGCGCTCGATCTTGAGATCGATGCCGCGCAGCGCTTCGAGATCGCCGAACCACTTGCTGAGATGCGATACCGTGAGCTTCGGCGCCATGCTCAATCCCGCGTCCACGGCACGAGCCGGGTTTCAATCCAGCCGAAACCCGCGGTCATGGTGATCCCGGCAACCGCCAGGATGATGACGCCGGCAAAAAGCTCCGGCATGTTGAAGGCGTCGGCCGACTGGCTGATGAGGCGGCCGAGACCGGCGCGCGAGCCGAACAGTTCCGCCACCACGACACCGATCAGGCCGCGGCCGATGCCGAGCTTGAGACCGGCCAGGATGAACGGCACCGCCGACGGCAGCGACACCTTGAGGAAGATCTGCCGGCGCGTCGCGCCAAAGCTGCGCAGCATCTCGATCAGCCGTTCGCTGGTCGTGCGCAGCCCCGCCTCGGTGTTGATGGTGACCGGAAACGTGACGAGGAAGATCACCACCAGCACTTTCGACCAGATGCCGATGCCGAGCCACAGGATGAACAGCGGCGCGAGCGCGATGGTGGGCGTGGCATAGAGGCCGGAAATCCACGGCTGCAGCGCCTGCTTCATGCGTGGCGCTCGACGCCATGCGCGAGACCGAAGGCGATGCCGATGACGCTGGCGATGACATAGCCGAGCGCAAATTCAGCGGCGCTGATGCCGACGTGGTGCCAGAGCTGTCCCGTCACCGCGAGGTTGTAGATGGCGGCGACGATCTGTGACGGCGAGGCGAGGAACAACGCGTTCGCGATCAGATACCGGCTCACCACTTCCCAAAGCAGCCAGCCCGCCGACGACCGACAGCAAGCCCGCGAGATAGCGCCGGCGGATCACGTCGAGAACCTGGGCCGAAAACGTCGGCTCGTCCCGCTGCGCCTGCGACGGGGCCGCCACCTTGATGCCTTCGCTCGATACGCTCATGGTCAATCGGTCACACTTAGTCGGTTACCTGCGTCACGCCCGGCAGCATCAGACGATCGAGATTGAAATCGGCCGGAATGTCGCCGAGCTGGCGCAAGGCATCGGTGACGGTGCGGACCTTCTTCTTCGAGATGGTTCCGGTCGGTTCGAACAGATTCTTGTCGTGGAGAAAGGCGTAGGCCTTTTCCACCTCGTCCTGTTTGATCTTGCTGACCTCCACCTGCATCTTGACGGCGGCTTCGCGGTTTTTCGGATCGTAGAACCACGCCACGCCCTTGTCCCATGCGTCAAGAAAGCGTTTCAGCAGGGGGGCATTGGCCTCCGCCCACGGACGGTTGACCGCAAGGCCGGCGAACGGCATGTCGGGCAAGACGTCGAAGGTGAAGCCGAGATTGTTGTAGCCCGCCGTTTCGGCGAAAAAATTGAACGGCATTGTCAGCAGCGCGGCGTCGGCCGCGCCGGATTTCAGCGCCGCAAACCGCGCGCTGGTGGCGCCGGCGAACACCAGGTCGTAATCGCCGGATTTCAGCCCATGCGGCTCCAGCATGCGCTCGGTGAAGATGCGGGTGATGTCCTTGGCGCCGCCGACGATGAGGGTCTTGCCCTTGAGGTCCTCGATTTTCTTGATCTCAGGCTTGGC
Source organism: uncultured Alphaproteobacteria bacterium (assembly GCA_963730645.1). Classification (GTDB taxonomy): domain Bacteria; phylum Pseudomonadota; class Alphaproteobacteria; order Rhizobiales; family Xanthobacteraceae; genus BOG-931. The sequence goes on from CAVSSN010000009.1 coordinate 243,478, forward strand.
GAGCAGCGCATAGGGCGGCGCCTGGATGACGATGCGCACCAGCGCGACCGGCGCGCCCTTGTCGATGGCGCGAATCGGATCGACCATGCCGGCGCCCGGCGCAACGTTGTAGGAGCCCGCCGCAAGCTGCTGGATCACCGAGGCGTTCGATTGCGCGAACACCAGGTCGATCTTGATATTCGCGGCGTCGAAGTAGCCGTACCTGGTGGCGATATGCAGCGGCCAGAGGTTGGCGGAGGCGGCGTCGACCGAGCCGACCGATACGATGTCGGCCGCGCGCGCCGCCGGCGCCAACGCCAGCGTCGCGCCGACCAGCAGCGTTGCAATCGTCCTTCTACGCATCATAGCCGCCACCATAGCCATCAATCCGTCATCTGCGTGATCCCCGGCAGGACCACCTTGTCGATGTCGAGCGCGCCCGGCAAATCGCCGAGGCTCTCCATCGCCTTTGCGAGCGCGCTGAGCTTGGAGCGCGACACCTTTCCGGTGCCTTCGAAGAAATGACCGTTGCGGAAGAAGTCGTAGGACTTCTCGACGTCCTCTTGCGTCAGCCCGCTGGCGTTCTTGAGGATTTGGACGGCCTCGGCACGATTTTTCTCGTCCTCGAACCAGACGACGGCTTTGTTTTGCGCCCGCAGCACTTTTTCCAATGTCGCTTTGTTGGCCTTGGCCCAGGCATTGTTGACCGCCGTTCCCGAGAACGGCAGGTCCTTCACGTAATCGACCGTCAGGCCGAGACTGTTGAAACCCTTTGCCACCGTCTGGAAGTTGAATGCCGGCAGCAGAATGGCGGCGTCGACGGCGCCGGCAAGCAGCGCCGACGCGCGTGCCGCCGTTGCGCCCGCAAACACCATATCGAAGTCGCCACGCTTGACGCCGTTGGGCTCCAGCATGCGCTCGACATAGATGCGCGTGATGTCCTTCGGGCCGCCGAGCGAGATCACCTTGCCCTTGAGATCCTTCATGCTCTTGATGCTGGGCTTGGCGACGAGATCGTAAGGCGGCGCCTGCACCTCGATGCGGACGATGGAAATCGGCGCGCCCATGCCGACCGCGCGCAACGGATCGGCGAGCCCGGTCGATATGCTGATGTTCAGCGACCCGGCCGTCACCTGCTGCACCAGCGCCGCGCTCGACTGCACGTAGACGATATCGACCTTCAAACCTTCGGCGGCGAAAAGACCTTTCTCGATCCCGATCAGGGCCGGCCAGAGATTGGCGGACGCCTGCCCGACCGAGCCAAGGGTCACATCCTCCGCGCGCGCGTGCGGGGCGGCGAGCATCGTGGCCGCGACGGCCCCCAGCGCGGCAATTCGACGCAATGTGAGTTGTGAGCGCATTTTGGTCTCTCCCGCTATTTGCCGCGCGCTTGATTGCGATCGTGCCGCGCGATCTCCGCCCCGGATTATGGCCAATACCATTGCCGTCAATCCGTCATCTGCGTGACCCCCGGCAATATCACCTTGTCGACATCGAGTGCACCCGGCAAGTCGCCGAGACTCTCCATCGCCTTTGCCAAGGCGCTGAGCTTGGAGCGCGACACCTTGCCGGTCGGTTCGAAGAAATGGCCGTTGCGGAAGAAGTCGTAGGACTTCTCGACGTCTTCTTGCGTGAGGTGACTCGCTGTCTTGAGGATTTGGACGGCTTCGCCACGATTGCTCTGATCCTCAAACCAGGCGACGCCCTTGCCTTGTGCGCGCAGCAGTTTTTCCAGCGTGGCCTTGTTGGCAAGCGCCCAGCTTTTGTTGACCGCCGATCCGGTGAACGGCAGGTCCTTGAGGTAGTCAACCGTCAGGCCGAGACTGTTGTATCCCTTCGCCTCCGCCTGGAAATTGAATGCCGGCAGTAGAATGGCGGCATCGACGGCGCCGGCCATCAGGGCGGAAACGCGCGCGGCCGTCGAACCCGCGAACACCATGTCGAACTCGCCAGGCTTGACGCCGTTCGGCTCCAGCATGCGCTCGACATAAATCCGGGTGATGTCCTTCGGGCCGCCGAGCGAGATGATCTTGCCCTTGAGCTCCTTCATGCTCTTGATGCCGGGCTTGGCGACGAGATCGTACGGCGGCGCCTGCACCTCGATGCGCACGATCGACAGCGGCGCGCCCATGCTGACAGCGCGTAACGTGTCGGACAGGCTCGACTGGATGCTGACGCCGATCGATCCGGCCGTAAGCTGTTGCGCAAGCGCCGCGCCCGACTGCACGTAGACGATATCGACCTTCAATCCCTCGGCGACAAAGAAGCCCTTCGCATCTGCAATGAGGGTCGGCCACATGTTGGCCGAAGCCTGGCCCACGGTGCCGACCGACACATCCTCGGCGCGCGCGGCCGACCCGGCGGCCAGCACGATGGCCAAAAATGCCGCGCAGCGACGCAGAATTGCTTCACACCGCATGACGCCCTCCGACTATTTCTTTCCGGCCTGCTTGCGGTAGTGCCGCGCAATCTCCGCGCCGGTCGTCTTCCAGACGCGCTCGTGCCGGCAGATGTAGCCGAGCGCCGCGTCGAAGGCGTCGATGCGGTGCGGCACGCCGGTGAGATAAGGATGGATCGCAATGGCCATCACGCGCCCCGATTCCGCGCCTTCGCGGTAAAGCACATCGAATTGCCGGCAGATCATCTCCCGGAACTCGTCCGCCGTGCGATGAAACTTCTCGAACGCCGGCTTGTCGTTGATCTCATGGCTGTAGGGCACGGACACCAGCGTCCGCCCCTGGTCCAGCGTCATGATGTAGGGCTGGTCGTCGTTCGTCCAGTCGCACACATAGTCGCCCCCTTCGGCGGCGAGCAGGTCGAGCGTATCCCAGGTCTCCTGCAACCCGGAGCCGAGCCAGCCGCGCGGGCGCTGCCCGGTGCCGCGCTCGATTTCCGTGAACGTGTTCTTGATGAGCCGCGGCTCGTCGCCGGGCGGCGCTTCGTTGAGGCGGCGGGTGTTGCTCTCGCAATGGCCCATCCATTCCCACTTGAGCTTGTTGCCCTCTTCGATGATCTGCGGATGCTGCGCGCACAGGTCGCTGTTGAGCGCGACGGTGCCGCGGATGCCGTGACGCTCCATCACCTGCATCAGCCGGAACACACCGACACGGTTGCCGTAGTCACGCGTCGACCACGACGGAATGTCCGGCACCGGCACACCGGTGCCGCCGGAGCCGGCCGGCACTTTCTCCTGCAGCGAGAAGAACTCGATGTTGGGAATGATCCAGAGTGCGACATGGGCGCCGCCCGGCCATTCCAGCTTCGGACGGTGGATGATCGGCGAATAGGGAAACGGACCGTACGGCGCCGGCTTCATGTCAGCTCGCCTTCCTGACCGCAGCAGTCTTGCCGAGGTGCGCGACGATTTCGTCGACGTGCATCACGTCGCAATATTTGTGGTGCATGTCGAACAGATTGACCTTGTGGGTCAACGCGACGCGGTCGTAGCAGCATTCCTCGGCCAGCACGACGTGGTAGCCATGCGAATAGGCGTCGACTGCGCTCGCCCGCACGCAACCCGATGTGCTCTCGCCGCACACGATCAGCGTCTGGATGCCAAGCTGCGTGAGATGCGCGGTGAGCGGCGTGCCGTAGAACGCGCTGGCGCGTTGCTTGGTGATGACGACGTCGCCTTGCTGCGGCTTGAACTCCGGGCGGATGACGTAATCGGAGGCATCGATCGAAGGCTTCACCCGCTTGGTGGCGCTGACGAAGGCGGGGCGGCTTTCGTTGCGCACATCGCCGGTCGAATAGAAGATCGGAATGCCGGCGGCGCGCGCCGCGGCGAACAGGCGCTTGGTCGGCTCGATCGCCTCATAGGCGAACTTGCCGCAGGTGTTGGGAAACTCCTTGGCGAGCTTCGCCGGATCGTGCGGCCCACCGCGATAGACCAGTTCGTAAAGATCGATCGCCAGCAGTGCGGGCGATGGCCCAACGAAGGTCTTACGCTTGTAGCAGGCATAGACCTCCAGATCGGCAGGCGTGACGATGTCCTGCCAGCAATGATCTTCAAAAGTGTCGGCCATTTTTCATGCTCCCCGGTTGGATGTCGGTCGGGCCGCGCCGACGATACATTCAAATGCCGCCGACTAGAACCGCCGATCCGTTGAATCCGGGCCGGGGGTTCGCCTAATCGGTTGATAATAGAATGTTTATTCAAGGTCCCCGGGCCAAGGAACCCACTGTCAGCACTACCTCACATCGCCCCGCGCAGGTCGCGCAATTGCGATTTCTCATTGGAATTGGAACAGGCTAAGGTTCGCCACCGTCGGCGCGAGGGTGTCCTCAGCGACCGGCCCAGCCTTCGACGCCATACGAAATTGGGAGGTAGAGAATGACGGCCTTGTCCATCAACGGCAAATCCCACGACGTCAACGTGGAGTCCGACACCCCATTGCTCTGGGTGCTGCGCGACACGATCGGCCTCACCGGCACCAAGTATGGCTGCGGCATTGCGCAATGCGGCGCCTGCACGGTGCACATCGACGGCGTGGCGCAGCGCTCGTGCCAGATACCGGTCGGCACCGTCGGGGCCAAGAAGGTCACCACCATCGAGGGGCTGGCGCAGGACGGCAAGCTGCACCCGGTGCAGGAAGCCTGGCTCAAGCTCGACGTGCCGCAGTGCGGCTATTGCCAGAGCGGCATGATGATGGCGGCGGTGACGCTGCTGAAGCAGAAGCCGAAGCCGACGGATGCCGACATCGACGCAGCAATGACCAACATCTGCCGTTGCGGCACCTATCAGCGCATCCGCGCAGCCATCCACGCTGTGGCCAACGCGTAAGGGGAGCAGCAACCATGAACGCCATGCCCAAATTCAATCGCCGCTCCCTGATCGTCGGCAGCGCCGCTGCCGGCGCCGGCCTCGCGATCGGCTTCAACCTGCCCTATGGACCCAAGGTCGTGCGCGCCGCGGACGGCTCGCCCGAGGTCGACGCCTGGGTGGTGATCAAGCCAGACGACAGCGTCGTCATCCGCATCGCCCGCTCCGAGATGGGACAAGGCACGCAGACCGGCCTCGCGCAGCTCGTCGCCGAGGAGCTTGAATGCGACTGGTCGAAAGTCACGACCGAATTCCCGACGCCCGGCCAGAACGTCGCGCGCAAACGCGTGTGGGGCGACTTCTCCACCGGCGGCAGCCGCGGCATCCGCGCCTCGGAAAAATATGTCCGCGAAGGCGGAGCGATCGCTCGCGTCATGCTGATCCAGGCCGCCGCCAACGCATGGAGCGTACCGGCGTCGGAATGCAGCGTGTCGAAAGGCGTCATCACGCACAAGGCGTCCAATCGCACCACGACCTACGGCAAGGTGGCGGAAGCCGCCGCCAAGCTTGAGGCGCCAAAGGACGTGCCGCTCAAGGACCCGAAGGACTGGACCATCGCCGGCAAGCCGCTGGCGCGGCTCGACACGCCGGACAAGCTGATCGGCAAGACCGTGTACGGCATCGACGTGCGGCTGCCGAACATGCTGTACGCCGCGATCAATGCCTGCCCGGTGTTCGGCGGCAAGCTCAAGAGCTTCGACGAAGCGAAAATCCACGACATGCCCGGCGTCAAGAAAGTCGTGCGCGTCGAGGACAATGCGGTCGCAGTCGTCGCCGATTTATGGTGGCGGGCGAAGAAGGCGCTCGACGCGCTTCCGATCGTCTGGGACGAAGGCGAGAACGCCAAGGTCTCCAGCGCGACGATCGCGGCTTTCATCAAGGAAGGCCTCGACGCCGAGCAGGCCTTCGTCGGCAACAAGACCGGCGATGCCAAGGCCGCGATGGCAGGCGCGGCGAAGAAGGTCGAGGCGGTCTACTCCTATCCGTACCAGAACCACGCACCGATGGAGCCGATGAACGCCACTGCGCTCTATACGCCGGAGCGTTGCGAGGTGTGGTGCTCGACGCAGACCGGCGAAGGCGCGCTCGCGGCCGCGTCCGAGGCATGCGGCCTGCCGGTGCCAAAGTGCGAGGTCTACAAGACGATGCTGGGCGGCGGCTTCGGCCGGCGCGGCCGGACCGACTATGTCACCCAGGCCGTGCTGATCGCCAAGGAGATGGCCGGCACGCCGGTCAAGCTGGTGTGGTCGCGTGAAGAGGACATGACGCACTGCTTCTATCACCCGATTACGCAGTGCAAGATGTCGGCCGGTTTCGACGCCAACAACAACCTGATTGCGTTTCAGATGCGCATTTCAGGCCAGTCGATCCTGGCGACGGTCGCCCCCGACCGTCTCGAGAATGGCAAGGACGGGGTCACGTTCCAGGGCCTCAATGCCGGCGGCGCTGAGGCGGCGTTCGGCTACAACGTGCCGAACATCCTGATCGACCACGCCATGCGCAATCCGCACGTGCCGGCAGGCTTCTGGCGCGGCGTCAACACCAACCACAACGCCATCTACGTCGAAACCTTTGTCGACGAACTGGCGAAGACGGTCGGCGAAGACCCGCTCGCTTTCCGGCTGAAATATCTCAAGCCGAAGAATGCCGCCGTGCTCAAGGCGGTGGCCGAGAAGGCGGGCTACGGCAAGCCGGCGCCGGCAGGCGTGTTCCGCGGCCTGTCGCAGATCATGGGCTTCGGCAGCTATGTCGCGGCCTGCGCCGAAGTGTCGGTGACCGACGGCCATGTGAAGATTCTTCGCATCGTCGGCGGCACCGATTGCGGCTACGCCGTCAATCCGGAGCAGATCGCGCGCCAGATCGAGGGCTCGTTCGTGTATGGCCTCTCCGCCATGATGTACGGCGAGTGCACCGTGCGCGCTGGCCATATCGAGCAGCGCAACTTCGACACCTACCAGGTGATGCACATCGACGAGATGCCGGTGGTCGAGGCCATCGTCATGCCGTCGGGCGGATTCTGGGGCGGCGTCGGCGAGCCGACGATCGCGGTCGCGGCGCCGGCCGTGCTCAACGCCATCGCGGCGGCGACCGGCAAGCGCATCCGCAACTTCCCGCTCAAGAACAACGACCTCAAGCAGGCCTAAACGACGCGAGCGGCGGCCGGGCATTCCGCTCGGCCGCCGCTTTGTTTTTTGAATGTCCGCATGATTGTGGCAACGCGCCTCGTGCTCGCGCTTGCGTTCGCCATTCCGTTGGCGAGCGCAGACGCCGCCACGCCCGCGCCGCCGCCCGGCGCGGCGGCCTGCAGCGGCTGCCACCCGGCGTCGCTTGGCGAATTCCCTCACCTCGGCGGCCGCAGCGCGCCCGACATCGTCGCGGCGATGAAAGCGTTTCGCTCTGGCGAGCGGCCCTCGACCGTGATGGACCGCATCGCCAAGGGATTTGGCGATGACGAAGTAGCCGCCATCGCCGCGTGGTACGCGGCGCAGAAATGAAAACGTTACCGAACCGCCGGGACATACTGCACGGCGCGACCGGCGCTGCGGCTTCGCTGCTTTGCGCTCCGGCATTCGCACAGTCGGCGCCGCGCGTCGTCGTGGTCGGCGGCGGCTTTGGCGGCGCGAGTTGCGCGCGCGCGCTGCGCCGGCTCGATGAACGCGTCGATGTCACGCTGGTCGAAGCAAGCCGCACCTATACGGTGCCGCCGCTGGTGAACGGCGTGCTCGGCGGCCTGCGCGAACTCTCCGCGCAGCAATTCGGCTACGACAAGATCGCGGCGAGCGGCATCAAGGTTGCGTTCGCGCGTGCGACCGCCGTCGATCCGAAGGCGCGGAGCGTGACGCTGAGCAGCGGCGACACGCTGCCCTACGAGCGGCTGGTGGTGGCGCCGGGCATCGATTTCCGCTGGGACGCGCTGCCCGGCTACAGCGAAGCCGCCGCGGAAAAAATGCCGCATGCGTGGACGGCGGATGGCGCGCAGATCGCGCTCCTTCGCCGCCAGCTCGACGCCATGGAAGACGGCGGCGTGGTCGCGATCACGGTGCCGGTCAATCCGGCGCGCTGCCCGCCCGGCCCCTACGAGCGCGCCAGCATGATCGCGCATTATCTCAAGACCAAGAAGCCGCGCTCGAAACTGCTCGTGCTCGACGCCAAGGACACCTTCACCATGCAGCGGCTGTTCCAGGCGGCGTGGAAGGAGCTTTATCCCGGCGTGCTGGAATGGGTCGGGCTCTCCGGCGGCGGCAATCCCAATTCGGTCGATGTCGCCTCGATGACGATCGAGACCGACTTCGACAAATACAAATGCGCCGTCGCCAATATCATTCCGCAGCAAAAGGCCGGCAAGATCGCGGTCGCCGCCGGCGTCGCCGACCGCACCGGCTGGTGTCCGATCGATCCGGCGACGTTCGAGTCGCTGCAGCAGCCCAACATCCACGTCATCGGCGACGCCGCCATCGCCGGCGCCATGCCGAAATCGGCGTTCGCGGCCGGCGTCGAGGGCAAGCTGTGCGCAGCGGCGATCCTGCGGCTCCTCGCCGGCGAAAAGCCGGACGAGCCGAAGCTGATTTCCAATTGCTACTCGCTGATCGCGCCCGGCTACGCCATCTCGATCGCCGGCGTGTATCATCCGGTCAGCGGCCAATATCTGGAAGTCGACGGCGCCGGCGGGATCAGCCCGCAGGACGCGCCGCGCTCGTTCCGTGCCCAGGAAGCGAAATTCGCCGATGTCTGGTTCAACACCGCGACGACAGAACTTTTTGGCTAAGGCGTCGGTCGCCGTGGCCACGCTCGGCTGCTGTGCGGCATTCGGCACGATGCGCGCACGCGCAATTGGTGCCCTACAAGATCGTCGGCGATGCCATCCCGGCCTCGCTGACCGGCGCCAAGGGCGATGCCGCGCGCGGGCGCGCGATCGTCGCCAATCATACGCTCGGGCTGTGCCTGCTCTGCCACTCCGGACCGTTTCCGGAAGACAAGTTCCAGGGCAACATCGCGCCAAATCTCAAAGGCGCGGGCAGCCGATCGACGGAAGGTCAATTGCGCCTGCGCGTCGTCGACGCCAGCAAGCTCAATCCCGACACCATCATGCCGCCGTATTACCGGATCGATGGATTGACGCGCGTCGCGCCGGCATTTCAAGGCAAGCCGGTGCTGACGGCCGAGCAGATCGAGGATGTCGTTGCTTACCTCATGACCTTGCGCGATGAGTGAATGATGCCGCCCCGCGCTTGCATCGTCGCTCTGACGTTGCCGATTTTGATCGGCGCGGCGCTCGCCGCCGAAATCCCGCTCGACCAGCGCAAGTCCGGCAGCGAGTTCATGAGCCGCGACACCCGCGCAATGCAGGACGACGACACCGCCAATCCCGGCATGCTTGGCGTGCTCGACGGCGAGGCGCTGTGGAACCAGAAAGCCGGCGGCACTGGAAAATCCTGCGCCGATTGCCACGGCGATGCAGCCACCAGCATGAAAGGCGTCGCCGCACGCTATCCGGCGTTCGATGCGCGCAAGGGACGGCCGGTCGATCTCGAAGAGCGCATCAACATGTCGCGCGCCGACGATCAGAAGGCTGCGGCGTTCGCGTTCGAAAGCAAGGAGCTGCTCGAAATCACCGCGTACGTCGCGCAGCAGTCGCGCGGCATGCCGATCGCGGTCAAGGATGACGCGCAGACGAAGCCGTTCATCGACGCCGGGCGCAAGCTCTACGAGGCGCGGCTCGGCCAGCTCAATCTCTCCTGCGCGCAATGCCACAACGACGAATGGGGCAAGAGCATCAACGGCAACCTGGTGCCGCAGGCGCACCCGACCGGCTATCCGATCTACCGGCTGGAATGGCAGAACCTCGGCTCGCTGCAGCGACGGCTGCGCAACTGCATGAGCGGGATGCGGATGGAGCTTTATCCGCTACGGCGCGCCGGAGATGGTGAACCTCGAACTGTTCCTGATGTGGCGCGCCCGCGGCATGGCGATGGAGACGCCGGCGGTGCGGCCGTAGACTATTCTCCCCCGCATGCGGGGGAGATGGCGAGCGAAGCGAAGCCAGAGGGGGCCTGCGGCATCGACGCTTGCGCAAGCGTTGCGGCCGCAGGCCCCCTCCCTGCCCTCCCCCGCAAGCGGGGGAGGGTTAGAAAGCGCGCAGCGCGCGGGGGAGGATGAAGTGCCGTTGCCCGCCTCCGCTTCGCCCCGTATGGTCCGCCGCGTAACCAGCGATAAGGGTCGAGACAATGGATGACGTCACCAAGAAACCGGCAACAAAATCGAGCTACGCGCAGAAGGCCTGGCAATCCGACGTCATCGTCGACCTGATCAAGCACTACGATTTCCCCTACATCGCGCTCAATCCGGGCGCGAGCTATCGCGGCCTGCACGACTCGCTGGTCAATTACGGCGGCAACCAGCCGCCGATCCTGCTGTGCCAGCACGAGAAGATCGCGGTGCAGATCGCGCACGGCTACGCCAAGGCGACCGGCAAGCCGATGGTCGCGATCGTGCACGACGTCGTCGGCATGCTGCACGCCACCATGGGCATCTATTACGCCTATATCGACCGCTGCCCGATCTTCGTCATCGGCGCGACCGGGCCGATGGACGAAAGCCGGCGGCGGCCGTTCATCGACTGGATCCACACCGCCAACGTCAACGGCGAGCAGCTTCGCCATTACGTGAAGTGGGATTATCAGCCCGCCAGCATCGAGGGCGTGCCGGACAGCTTCGCGCGCGCATTCGCGGCGATGATGACCGAGCCGCAGGGCCCGATCTACATGTGCTACGACGCCTGGCTGCAGGAGCAGAAGCTCACCAAAGACGTCGCGCTGCCGAGCCCGTCCACCAACAAGGTGCCGGTGCCGATGGCGGCCGACACCAAGGCGCTGGAGGAAGTCGCCGACCGCCTGCTCACGGCGAAATATCCGGTGCTGATGGCCGAATATGTCGCGCGCAGCGCCGACGGCTTCAACAATCTCGTCGCGCTCGCCGAAACCGTCGGCGCCGCGGTGTTCGACGTCCACGCGCGGCTCAATTTCCCCAACCGCCACAAGCTCAACCTCTCCTGCGAAAAGGAAATGTTCAAGGACGCCGACCTGATCCTGTCGCTCGACACCCGCGACTGGGAGAAGTCGACGCATTTCAACGACCGCACCAAGCGCCAGGTGGTGCCGCACTATCCGCCGCACTGCGAGATGATCGAGATCGGCTTCGGCGAGATCAACATCAGCAAGTGGTCGATGGACTACGCGCGCATGCCGACGTGCGCCTGCGCGTGCTCGGCGACACGCTCACCGCGATCCCCGAGCTCACGAAAATCTGCCGCGCCCGCATCAAGAAGGATCCGGCGCTCGCCAAGAAAATCGACGCGCGCACCAAGACGGTCGCGAAGAAGCACGACGACATGTTCGACAAATGGGCGAAGGACGCGAAGAAGGATTGGGACGGCCTGCCGACCACGCTGCCGCGGCTGGCGACCGAAATCTGGGACGTGATCAAGGACGAGGACTGGGTGCTCACCGGCGCCAATCTGCAGGACTGGTGCTACAAGCTGTGGGACTTCGACAAGCCGTACCGCCACGCCGGCCAGGCGCTCGGCACCGGCACGCAGATCGGCACCTCGCTCGGCGTTGCGCTGGCGCATCGCGGCACCGGACGGCTGGTCGTCGACATCCAGCCCGACGGCGACCTGATGTTCGACGCCGGCGCGCTGTGGAGCGCGGCCAAGAACGACATCCCGATGCTGATCGTGATGTACAACAACCGCGCCTACTACAACGACTGGGAGCACCAGATCCGCGTCGCGCAGCACCGCGGCACGCCGGTCGAGCGCGCCTACATCGCGCAGGACATCACCGGCCCGAACCCGGATTTCGCCACGCTGGCGAAGAGCATGGGCTGGTACGCCGAAGGCCCGATCGAGAAGCCGGCCGATATCGCGCCGGCGCTGCGCCGCGCCATCGCGCAGGTGAAGGCCGGCAAGCCGGCGCTGGTCGATACGGTGGTGCGGCCGCGGTGATCCTTCTTACCTCTCCCGCATAGCGGGGGAGGTCGACGCGCGAAGCGCGGCGGGAGGGGGCTTGCGGCGATCGACAGCATGCGCAAGCTTCGCAGCCGCGGCGCCCCTCGCCTCCCTCCCCCGCAAGCGGGGCAGGGATACGGACGATTGCGCGCACGAATACGCCGCGCCTACGCTTGCCTCCGATCACAGGGAGGGAAGCCATGCAGACCAGAACCATACTTTCGCACGCCGCCGTCGGCTGCGCCGCCGCGGCGGGCGCTTATCTTTTCGCCGCCGGCCACGTCAGCCTCCTGCCATCCTTCGCGCAGGCGCAGGCGCCGTCCGGGCAAAAGAGCACCGAGCTGTTCAAGCAGACGATGGACGACGTCGGCCGCACATTCACGGTGCGTCTGACCGAGCGCGATGGCGGCAACGCCAGCGGGCCGCACCGGCATCCGGGCAGCTACACGGTCGGCTATATCGTGTCCGGCGCCTACGAGGTGAAGATCAACGACGGCCCGCTGCGCACGCTGCACGCCGGCGAAGTGTTCTTCGAGCCGCCGAACGCGCTGCACGCCGTGTCGCGCAACGCCAGCGCGACCGAGCCGGTGAAGTATCTCGTGATCCAGGTCTCCGATCCGAGCAAGCCGGCGATCGTCCCGGAGAAGTAATCACTCGTACCGTCGTACCCGGTGCGACGACAGCGGGGGCGGACCAGGTCAGCGATCACCAATAGCGCCCGGTGCCGCCGATCACGCAGCACGGCGATGCCGAGCGCGAGGTTGATCGCCACGATCATGCGGATCTGGTTGAGGTACTTTGCCGCGACCGGCAGCGTGCCCTGATCCGCTGCGGCGCGGAAACGCCGCCACGGCGCAAAGAACAGATGCAGGAACAACAGCACCATGACGATGCCGAGACCCTGCATGATGTTGATGTACAAGGGCGCGGCGCGAAAACCGCCGAAATACATCGACAGCATGGCGTAGCCGCTGCCGAGCAGCACGACGATGCTCAAGCCGACCCACGGCAGGAATTTTGCAAACACGCGCCGCCACAGCGGCAATCGCGCCGGCGGATCGAGCGGGCCCGCAGCCGGCCGCAGCACGAAATAGGCGAAAGCCATCCCGCCGACCCAGAACGCGGCGGCAAGAAGGTGCAGCGCAAGCAAGGATGCAAGCATGAATGGTTTCTCCGGGTTTACTGACGGCGTCATTGCGAGCGAAGCGAAGCAATCCAGTGCGAGCCACAGAACTGGATTGCTTCGTCGCTTCGCTCCTCGCAATGACAATGGCTAATGAAACCGGCGCGCGCTCACGAGTGTTACACTAATCCTCCGGCGCGTGCGGCGTCGGCCAGTTGCGCTCGAACTTCACGGTCTTGACGACTTCCTTGACGACGCCGCACAGCGGCACGCTCATGCGCACGTTGTCGGCTTCCTTGAGCACGATGGTCATGTCCTTCTCGGCCCATGGCATCGGCTGCTCTTCGATGCGCGAGGCGAGCGCCCAGTTGCTGGCGCTCGACGCAACCAGCGCCTCGCGCATCGCTTCGCGGTTGACGCCGAGCTTGTCGCCGAGCTTGAGGCCCTCTTCGTTCGCCGAAATGCACGCCCACAGGATCAGGTTGTTGACCATCTTGCCGACCTCGCCGGAGCCGACCGGGCCGAGATGAAACACCGAGTCGGCGAACGCCGCGAACGCCGGGCGGCAGGCGTCGAATGCTTCCTTGTCGCCGCCGCCCATGATCAGCAGCTTGCCCAGCTCCGCGGCGCGCTCGCCGCGGCAGAGCGGGATGTCGAGCAGCTTCACCGCCGGCCGGCTGGCGCAGCGCTTGGCGAGCTTGCGCATGGTCGCGGGCGCGACGGTCGAAGCGATGGCGACCACGGTGTCGTCGGCGGCGCCGGCCATCACGCCGTTGTCGCCGAACATCACGGTCTCGACTTCGGAATCGAAACCGACCGCGATGATGACGAGATCGCTCGCCGCCGCCACCGCCTTCGGCGAGTTCACCGGCTGGATGCCGATGCCGGCAGCCGCCTTGATCACAGGCAGCGCCACGTCATAGCCGGTCACCGTGAACTCGCGCTCGCGCAACAGACGCGCCATCGGCATGCCCATCTTGCCGAGCCCGACGATGCCGATGCGGCGGATGTCTTTCATGAGAGATATCCTCCATTCGTCATTCCGGGGCCGAGCGAAGCGAGGAGCCCGGAATCCATAACCACGGTCAGCGAATATGGATTCCGGGCTCGCCACTTCGTGGCGCCCGGAATGACGCGTGATCATTATTTCACATTCCGCACCGGCGTCTCCGGCGTCAGTCCGCCGCGGCGCTTCGCCAACGTCTCCTTGCCGCTCTCTTCCCATTTCCCGGTGACGGCGCGGTCCGCGTAGACGTCCCAGACCGAATCCCAATCGCCGAGCGAATAGCCGAACCACGGCGGCTGCGGCGTCAGCGCCGGCAGGCCGAGCTCCTCCCACATCGCCTTCGCGCGCTTCCATGAATTCGCGCTTCGGCAGCGCGAGCGGCGGCGCAGGCTCCTTCAGCGTGGCATCGATCAGCAGCGTCGACTCCTCACCGCGCGGGCCGGATTTCGGACCGTGACCGGCAGCGCGATGCGGCGAGATGAAAACATCGTCGACCGGATTGGCCCGATAGGCCATCGACCAGAACACGGCGTCGGCATTTTCCGGATCGATATCCTCGCTCACCGCGATGACGTATTTGCCGCAGTCGGCCTGCAGGCCGGCCGCGCCATGCAGCGCGCGCCAGACTTCGGTGCGCGGCACGCCGGGGCGGAATTGCAGGAAGATGATCTTGCGCAGATTGCGTCAGCGGCTCGTGCATCACCACGCGCATGATGCCCTTGATCGAGAGCTGGTCGCGCAGATGCGCGAGGAAGCGCGGCTCGTAGGCGACGCGTTTCATCACGCTCGATTCGCTCGGCGTCACTTCGCTCAGCACCGAGACATAGACCGGCGCGCGCTTGTGCGTGATCGCGGTGACCTGCATCGACATGTTGTAGTCTTCGAGCGCGACGTGGCCGTGGCTCTCGCCGAACGGACCTTCGGGCTCCAGCAGTTCGGGATCGATCAAGCCTTCGACCACGATCTCCGCATCGGCCGGCACATCGAGATCGATCGAGACGCAGCGCGCCGTGCGGATCGGCGCGCCCGCAAGCCCGCCCGCGACCGCCATCTCGTCCTGATCGATGGCAAGTTTTTGCGGGCCGGTGAACATCACCACCGGCGCGCAGCCGACAACGATCGCGATCGGCATCGGCTTTTTCAGCTTGCGGTATTTCTGCCAATGCAGGTAGCCGCCGGCGCCGCCGATGCGCGCCGCCATGCGCACGCCAAGCCGGTCGGTCGCCTTCAGCGCCGCGCGATAGGTGCCCATGTTGCGGATGCCGGTTTCCGGATCCTGCGTGATGCACAGCGTCGCCGTGAGATACGGCGCCGCGTCGAAGCCCGGCGTCGACACCGGCACCGGCAGAGTTTTCAGGCCGCCATTCGGCCGCCGCAGATCGTCGCCCTGTGATGACCACGTCCTGGCAGGGCGGCGACGTCACCGTCACCGGCGCAATCGGATGCGCGATCGCGTTCATCCACGCGGTCTCGATCTCCTCGACCGGCCGTCCCATGCCGACCGCGTAGATGCGCTCCGACGCCGCCAGCGCGCCGACCGCGACCGGGATGTCGTAGCGGCGCCCCTCGGCATCGACCACGTTGGTGAACAGGAACGCGCGGCGCTGATCCTCGGCGAGCCCGCCCTGGAATTGCCAGCGCACCAGCGGGTGCAGCTCGGTTTCCTTGTTCACCGCGCGGTCGACGCGCACCAGAAGCCCCGCGGCTTCGAGACGCGCGAGATGCTCCTGGAAATCGAGCGGCGGGCCGCCGGTTTTTGGCGCGGCGCAGCGGTGGCGGGCTTATCGAGCATAGACGACCTTTCCGTCATTCCGGGCGCCGCCAGGGCGAGCCCGGTCATCCGGATGCTTCCGGGCTCCCGCGGACCTGATCGGGCCGGCGAAGCCGGCCGATGACGCCTCGCTACTTCTTGTTCTTCTCGTGCTCGTTGACGATGGGTTTTGCCACCCGGAAGCAGTCGACGCCGACCGGGATGCCGCAATAGACCGCGATCTGCGTCAGCACGGCGCGGATTTCGTTCGGCGTGAGCCCGTTGGTGAGCGCACCGCGCACATGGGTCTGGAATTCCTCCATCTTGCCGAGCGCCGCGATCATGCCGAGGTTGAGGATCGAACGCTCGCGGTCGTCAGCGTATCGTCGCCCCACGCCTCGCCCCAGCAATATTGCGTGACGATGCGCTGAAAGTCGCGATTGAAATCGTCGACATTCTGCAGCGCGCGATCGACATAGTCTTTGCCCAACACCTTGCGGCGCTGAGCGAGACCGGTGTCGTACATTTCTTTGATCCATGACGTTGTCCTCCTCATTTGCCGTCATCCTGAGGTGCGCGGCGAAGCCGCGCCTCGAAGGATGCTGCTCTGCCCGGGCCGTCGCCCTTCGAGGCTCGCCATAGCGCGTCGAAGACGCGCGTAAACGCGCTGGCGGCTCGCACCTCAGGATGACGGTTCACGGGTGCGAGCAAATATCGATTTCAATGTCTCCGCCGGTCCGCCCTTCCAGCGCTTGACGATGCCGGTGTCGATGCCGAACAGGTCGAGCAGGCGGCCGCAGGTGTGATTGACGATGTCGTCGACCGATTGCGGCCGATTGTAGAACGCCGGCACGATCGGCGCGATGATGGCGCCGATGTCGGCGAGCGTCGCCATGGTGCGCAGGTGGCCGCCGTGCAGCGGCGTTTCGCGCACGGCGAGAACGAGGCGGCGTTTTTCCTTGAGCACCACGTCGGCGGCGCGCGTCAGCAGCGTATCGGTGACGCCGGTCGCGATCTCGCTCATGGTGCGGATCGAGCACGGCGCGATGACCATGCCCATGGTCGGAAACGAGCCGGACGAAATGGCGGCGCCGATGTCGGCCACCGGATAGTGCACCGAGGCGAGCAGGCGCACGTCCTTGGGCTTCAGGTCGGTCTCGTAGACCAGCGTCAACTCGGCCGATTTGCTCATGACGAGATGCGTCTCGACCTCGGCCTTGCGCAGCAATTCGAGCAGCCGCACGCCATAGACGGTGCCGGATGCGCCCGATATGCCGACAATGAGCCGCTGAGCAGTATTGGTCGCCATCTTGGCCATTTTTCCTCACTCGCCCTGGGCCGCCTTGTGCCATGGAGCGATGCGCCGTTCCAGCCGGGTCGGAAGGCTGGTCAGGAATTTCCTTCAGTCGTCATGGCGCAAACGCGCCGTGGTCGATACCGTCGAAAGCCACGACCAGCGCATCAACCGCCTGTTTCGGGAAGGCGTTGCCCAGGACCAATTCATAGGCGGCGACATTTTCCCGCACCGCCTCCTGAGGCGAAGCCGGCTTCCCCAGCGGACCGCCGCGCGAAATCTCGAACAATGCTTCCTGCTGCAACCGCTCTGCTTCGAGCTCGACCGCCTTGATGCGATTGCGGAACGCCTCCTGCTTGCCGGTCTCGATCAAGGTTGTCTGGCCCTTGAGTTCCCGGCGCGCGTTGCGAATCGGAACGATCGCGAGATTTCGCCAGTCGCGCACCGTGTCGTCGAGCCTCTGCACGTCATGCTGCGACAGGCGCTGCCGCGCGGCGGCGAGCCACATCACGAACAGCAGCAGATTGACATCGACGCCGCATCCGTCCTGCAACGCGATGCAGGCATCCGCGACGCCGGCCTGCCGGTAGAAGTGCAGCGAGAACCGCCAGAACGGCGTCGTCGATGGTTTGGGCTCAGCATCACTCACGCGTTCGCCCTCATGCCGCGAACAGCTTTTCGTAGGCGCCCGCCGCGCGCAACGTCGCGACGATGCGCTCCGGCGTCAGCGGCGTTTCGGAAAAAGTGACGCCGAACGGCGACAGCGCATTCTCGATCGCCGCGACGATCGCCGCCGGCGCCGGAATCGTGCCGCCCTCGCCCGCGCCCTTGACGCCGAGCGGATTGAACGGATTGACGGTCTCGACATGCGCGATCTTGCAGGTCGGCACGTCGGTCGCCATCGGCAGCATGTAGTCGGCAAATGACGTCGTCAGCGGCTGCGCATTGTCGTCGTATTGCATCCATTCGAGCAGCGCGTTGCCGATGCCGTGCGCGACGCCGCCCTGCACCTGGCCTTCGACGATCAGCGGATTGATGACGCGGCCGCTGTCATGCGCGACCGTGTAGTTCAGCACCTTGACGCCGCCGGTCATCACATCGACCTCGACCTCGGCGACATGCGTGCCGGAGCAATAGGCGGCCTGCGGCGGCGTGAAATACGCCGTGTGTTCGAGACCGGCCGCTTGCCCGGCCGGCAGCGACACGCCGGGAATGCCCTGCGCCAGCCGCGCCAGATCGCCGAACGAAATGCGACGGCTTGTTGCCGCCGCGCGCGATGGCGTGGCCGTCCTCGACATCGATGTCGCTCTCCGGCAGGTCGAGCGTGCGCGCCGCGAGCGCGATGATCTGCTTGCGCACATTGTCGCCGGCGATCTGCGCCGAGCAGCCGGCATTGACCGCCTGGCGGCTGGCGAACGCGCCGACGCCTTGCGAAATCGCCGCGGTGTCGCCGATCGTCATCGACAATGTCCTCGATGCGGCAGCCGACATTGTCGGCGACGATCTGCGACAGCGTCGTGCGCGTGCCCTGCCCCTGGCTGGTGGCGCCGGTCGCGACCGCGACCTTGCCGTTCGGCAGCACGCGCACGGTGACGCCCTCGAACGGGCCGAGCCCGGTGCCTTCGACATAATTGGCGAGGCCGATGCCGACGAAGCGCAACTCGCCGCGCGCGCGCTCCTGGCGCTCGCGAAAGCCGTCATAGTCCGCCAGCCGGAGCGCGGTCTGCTGGCCCATCGGATAGTCGCCGCTGTCGTAGACCAGCGGCTTGCCGTCGCGGAAGGTCAGCCCGACCTGGTATGGCATCTGCTCCGGGCGGATGAAATTGCGCCGGCGCACGTCGGCGCGATCGAGCTTGAGCTCGCGCGCGACGCGATCCATCAGCCGCTCCATCACGAACACCGCCTGCGGCCGGCCGGCGCCGCGCACCGGCGTGGTCGCCACCTTGTTGGTGAGCACGACGGTGGTGTCGAGCGCATAGGCCGGGATCACGTAAGGGCCCGGCACCGTCGCCGCCGCGATGTACGGCATGATGATGCCCCACGGCACGAACGCGCCGCTGTCGTGCAGCATCGCGCCGCGCACGCCGCGGATGCCGCCTTGCGCATCGACCGCGATGGCGACCTTCCAGTACTGGTCGCGCTCCTGCGTCGCGCACAGGAAATGCTCGCGCCGGTCCTCGATCCATTTCACCGGCCGGCCAATCTTCATCGCCGCCGCCGGGATCACCGCCTCCTCGGGATAGAAAATCGCCTTCGGGCCGAAGCCGCCGCCGACGTCGGGCGCAATCATCCGGATCGATTCGAGATCGCGGCCGATGCAGGTCGGCGAGCATGCGCCGGCCGATATGCGGCGTCTGCGTTCCCGACCAGACCGTGAGCATGTCGCTCGCCGCATCGTGATTCGCGAGCACGGCGCGGGTTTCGATCGCCATGCCGCCGCCGCGGTGCTGCCAGATCTCCTCCTCGAACACGTGCGTCGCGGCGGCGAAGGCGGCGTCGATATCGCCATAGCCGAGGCGGAACGATGGAGACCACGTTGAAGTCGAGATCGCTGTGCGCGCGCGGCGCGCCATCGCGAACGGCGTGCACGGCAATCGCCGACCGGCGGCAGCACATCGTAATTGACGTTCAGCGGCGGCGGCCGCGTCTTCGGCGATATAACGCGTGTCTGCAACCACGACCGCGACCGGCTGGCCGACATAGTTCACCTCCTCGCGCGCCAGCGCATGCTGCATCCGCATCGCGGCGATGGCGGGATTGGGCAGCAGCATCGGCATGCGCGCGCTGCGCATCGGCTCGGGCAGATTATCGGCGGTGATCACGTCGTGGACACCCGGCATGATCGTCGCGATCTTGATGTCGATCGAGCGGATGCGGGCGTGCGCGTGCGGGCTGCGCACGAAGCAGGCGTGCAGCGTGCCGGCAAGCTTCACGTCGTCGACGAAACGGCCGCGGCCGGACAGCAGCGCCGGGTCCTCGATCCGCGTGACGCGCGCGCCGAATTGCTTCACGCCCATGGTTCAGCCCTCGCCGCTGTCACGGATTCGCTTCGCCGCATCGAGCGCCGCCGCCACGATGCCGGCGTAGCCGGTGCAGCGGCACAGATTGCCGCTGATCGCCTCGCGCACCTCCTGCTCGGTCGGATCGGGATTGTCGCGCAGCAATTCGGTCAGCGTGATCAGCATCCCCGGCGTGCAGAAGCCGCATTGCAGCCCGTGATTATCGACGAAGGCCTGCTGCAGCGTGTTGAGCTTGCCGTCGGGCGCGAGACCCTCGACCGTCGTGATCTCGCAACCGTTCGCCTGCACCGCAAACATCAGGCACGAGCGCGCCGAATGGCCGTCGACCAGCACGGTGCAGGCGCCGCACACGCCGTGCTCGCAGCCGAGATGGGTGCCGGTCAGGCCCAGCTCATGGCGCAGGAAATCGGCGAGCGTCATGCGCGCCTCGGCAAATCGCGCATAGGACTTGCCGTTCACAGTGAGCCGCGTCGCCTGCTTGTTGGTGCGCGGTTCGCTCACAGCACCACTCCCGCGCGACGCGCCGCTTCCGTCAATGCGCGCTGGCTCAGCACCTGCGCGAGATGGCGCCGGTAATCGGCGCTGCCGTGGATATCCGAGATCGGATCGATCAGCCACGCCGCGGCGGCGGCCTCGCGGATCGTCGCATGATCGAGCCTGCGCCCTTTGAGCGTCGCTTCGGCGACATCGACCCGCACCGGCGCCGGCGCGACGCCGCACAGCGCCAGCGCGCAACGGCGCACCATGCCGTCGCCATCGACATCGATCAGCGCCGCCGCGCCGACGATGGCGAAATCGCCGTGGCGGCGCGCAAATTCCTGGAAGCCGAAGCCGGAGCCCTCGGGCCACAGCGGCAACTCGACGGCCGCGATCATTTCATCGACCGCGAGCACGGTCGCCATGTATCCCGCGCTGAATTCGCGGAACGGCACCTGCCGGATGCCGCGTATGCTCGCGAGATGCAGCACGGCGTCATAGGCGGCGCAGACGGCTGGCAGTTCGGCCGCAGGATCGGCGTGCGCAAGGCTGCCGCCGATGGTGCCGCGGTTGCGCGTCTGGCGATGGCCGACGTGGCGCAGCGCCTCGCGCATCAGCGGGCAGTGCGTGGCGATCTCGTCGGAAAATTCGAGGTCGCGCTGCCGCGTCATGGCGCCGATGCGCAGTCTGCCGTCGCCGACCGCGATGCCGCGCAGGTCGCCGACGCCGCCGAGATCGACGATGTGATCGACGATGACGTAGCGGAAATTCATCATCGGCACGAGCGACTGGCCGCCCGCCAGAATCTTGGCATTGGTCAGCGTCGTCAAAAGGTTGACCGCCTCCTTGAGGCCGCTCGGCGCGTGGTAATCGAACGGGGCGGGCTTCATGGCAAAGATGCAACTGGTGAGTACGCAACAGGAACGCGGGGCCGTTGCCGGCACCATACGGCAAGTGCCATGGCGGTCATACCCTTTCAAGTCTCCGGATCATTCCGTAGTCGCTGGGACAGGCCCCATGCCGTCGGATATCCTGCGGTTCCCGCACCGATGATCCCAAAAGATTGATCATGCCCTCTGCGAGCGCGCCCGTTCGTATCCTGGTCCTGGAAGGCGACGGCATCGGGCCGGAAATCACCGCCGCGACGATAGCCGTGCTCGAAGGCCTCGGCCTCAACCTCGCGTTCGAGCGCGCGACCATCGGCCTCGCTGCGCTCGACGCGCAGGGCAGCACGCTGCCCGACCGCGCGCTCGACATGGCGCGCGCCGCCGACGGCATCATCCTCGGGCCGGTCTCGCACAACGACTACCCGCCGGTGGCGCAGGGCGGCATCAACCCGTCCGGCGAATTGCGCAAGCGCCTCGACCTGTTCGCCAACATCCGCCCGGCGCGCTCGCGCGGCGCACCACGCTGCGGCGTGCCGGTCGATCTCGTCATCGTGCGCGAGAACACCGAAGGCTTTTATGCCGACCGCTCGATGTTCTGGGGCAACGGCGAATTCATGCCGACGCCCGACCTCGCGATGTCGCTGCGCAAGATCACGCGGGACGGCTCGACCCGCATCGCCGAGGCAGCGTTCCGCCTCGCCACGCAGCGCAGCCGCCGCAAGGTGACGGCCGTGCACAAGGCCAACGTGCTGCGCATCTCCGACGGACTGTTCCTCGAATGCACGCGCGCGGTGGCGAAGCGCTATGCGCAGGTCGAATACGAGGAACGCATCGTCGACGCCATGGCGGCGCTGCTGGTGCGCGACGCCGGAATGTTCGACGTCATCGTCACCACAAACATGTTCGGCGACATCCTCTCCGACGAGGCGGCGGAGATTGCCGGCAGCCTCGGCCTCGCCGCCTCGCTCAATGCCGGCGCCGAGCACGCCGTGGCGCAGGCGCAGCACGGCTCGGCGCCCGACATCGCCGGCAAGGACCGCGCCAATCCGTCCTCGCTGATCGGCTCCGCCGCCATGCTGCTCGCCTGGCTCGGCGAGCGCCGCGGCGAGGAGCGGCTCACGCGCGCCGCCGCCGCGATCGAAGCCGCGCTCGACCGCGTCATCGCCAATCCGCAATGGCGCACCGCCGACCTCGGCGGCCCGCTCGGCACCAAGGCGTTCGGCGCGCGCGTGGCGGCGGCGGCGAAGGAGTTGATGGGCGGCTAGCGACAACCGGCGGCGAATGTGATCCCGCTCACACAGGGCCGGACTGTAAGCGTGCTATCCTGCAATGCGGTTGCGATCCTCGGGGGCAAGGGTCCGATGGCGACACTCATCGGAAGGCGGACATTCATGGCCGCGCTCAGCGGCTGCGCCGCATTGCCGTCGCACGCGCGCGCGCAGCAACCGGCGTGCCGGTGATCGGGTTCCTCAACACCGGATCGCCCGCGGTCACATGGATCGGCCTGCGCGGATTTCGCCGAGGGCCTGAAGGAAGCCGGCTATGTCGAGGGCCGACAACGTCGCGATCGAATACCGCTGGGCCGACGCGCCAGCTCGATCGGCTGCCGGACA
Organism: uncultured Alphaproteobacteria bacterium; assembly: GCA_963730645.1. Taxonomy (GTDB): domain Bacteria; phylum Pseudomonadota; class Alphaproteobacteria; order Rhizobiales; family Xanthobacteraceae; genus BOG-931. Next base: position 266,455 of record CAVSSN010000009.1, read on the forward strand.
CTCGCCGCCGACCTTGTCCGCCGCAACGTCGCGGTGATCGCGGCGAGCGCGGCAATGCCGCGCGGCGCTGGCCGCCAAGGCGGCGACCACGACGATCCCGATCGTCTTCTCGGTCGGCGACGACCCGGTCAAACTCGGCCTTGTCGCCAGCCTCGCCCGCCCGGCGGCAACCTCACCGGCGTCAATTTCTTCGGCATCGAGCTTGTGGCGAAGCGGCTCGAACTTCTGCACGATCTGGTGCCCGGCGCGACCCGCGTCGGCGCGCTCGACAATCCGACCAATGCCGCCAATACCGAAAGCGACAACGCGGGAAGTGCAGGCAGGCCGCGCGCAAACCATGGGCCTGCAAATCCAGATTGTCAAGACCGGCACCGCAGCGAGATCGATGCGGCTTTCGCGGCATTCGCGCAGAGCCGGCCCGATGCCCTGTTCGTCGCACGGCGATCCGCTTCTTCAACAGCCGGCGTGTGCAACTGGTCCAGCTCGCGGCGCGCCACGCGATCCCGCCGCTCTACGCGAGCGCGCGACTATCCCGAGATCGGCGGGCTGATGAGCTACGGCGCCGATCTCGACGACTCGTTCCGCCAGGTCGGCGTCTACGTCGGCCGCATCCTCAAGGGCGAAAAGCCCGCGGACTTGCCGGTGGTGCAGTCGTCCAAAATTCGAACTCGTCATCAACGCCCAGACCGCCCGCATGCTCGGCCTCACCGTGCCGCCGTCGCTGCTCGCCATCGCCGACGAGGTGATCGAATGAAACTTCACAGACGGGAATTCATCGCGCTCCTCGCCGCCGCCGCGGCGGCCCAGGCACCGGCGCACGCCCAGACACCGGCGTGGCCGCAGCGCCTGGTCCGGCTCATCCTGCCGTTCGGAGCCGGCAGCGGCCTCGACATCGTGGCGCGGATGTTTTCCGATCCGCTCGCCGCGCGCTGGGGCAAGCCGATCGTCATCGACAATCGTCCCGGCGGCGACGGCATCGTCGGGATCAACGCCTTGCTCAACGCCAACGACGAGCACACGCTGCTCTACGCCGCGGTCGGCAGTTTCACGGTGCATCCCTACATGCACGACAAGCTGCCCTACACGCCGGGCGATCTCGTGCCGATCGTCAAGATTGCCGAAACGATGGTGTCGTTCTCGGTGCCCGAATCGCTCAACGTCGGTTCGCTGAAAGACCTGATGGCGCTTGCCCGCGCGCGTCCCGGCGCGCTGAACTACGCCACCGCCGCCGGCATCAGCGAATTCGTGCTCGCCGCCTATTTCAAGAAGGCCGGCCTCGACGTGACGGCGGTGCCTTATCGCGACATCACCAAGGCGCCCGCCGATCTCGGCGAAGGACGCATCCAGTTGATGGCGACATCGCTGGCGATGGGTCAGGTGGCAGCGCAGAACGGGAAGAGCAAGGTGATTGCGGTCGCCAATCGCCTGCGGTCGCCGGCCGCCGCCGATGTTCCCACCGTCACCGAGGCGGGCTTTCCGGAACTCGCCTTCGACGCGCCGACCGGCCTGTTCGGGCCGCGCGGCATGCCGCGCGACGTGCGCGAGCGCATTGCCACCGATATCCGCGCCGTCCTGGCCGAGAATCCGAAGATCGTCGCGCGCATGGAAACGATCGGACAGGTGGTGGGGGCCGAGGGCCCGGACGAGTTCGCGGCATCGATCGAGCACCAGCGCGCCCGCGTGGCCGAGGTGGCGGCCACGCTCGGGATGAAGCCGAAGCAGTGATGCGCGGACGCGGCTCTTTCACCGTGCGACAGCCGACCCTGACCGTTCCGATCACGCTGCAGGCGGCCGCCGACGAGGTGATCGAGTGAGGGGATGCGATCCGACCGCGGCGCCCTTGTTCGGGGGAACGCGGCGGCCCTTCGCGCGTTGTCTCGCAACGCCTGAAAGGAGATCATTCATGAGCGATCCACGCTACCGAGACGATCCCGCCCGCCCGACCGACCCGGCCTACCGCGACCCCTATGTCGCCCCCGCGCGCAGAAGCACTGGCGGCTGGGGTATTGGCGCCGTGATCATCGCGATCATCATCATTGCCGCGATTGTCTACGGCTACAATGGAACGCGGACCAATGTGGCCAGCAACACCACCACCCAACCGGCCCCCGGAATGAATGCCCCGGCGCCGATGGCGCCGACGACCCCAGGCACTGCGGCTCCCAAGCGCTCCGGTGACGCCGGCGCAGAAGCCATAACGTCTGAAACGGCCTTTCGCTGCACGTCAGGTCTGCAACAATCGGGGAGCCTCCGGGCTCCCCGATCTACTGTGCGCAACCGCTGCTATTCCGCCGCGCTCAGCCTGTCCGCCTTCGCCGGGCAGCGGCGGCAGCGTCGCGAGTTCCTTCTCGTAGGCGGCGTCCATGCGCGAGGTGGCGCCGTTCTTGGCTAGCTCTTCCGCGAAGATGCGACGGACTTCCGGCCGCTCGTCGACGTAGTCGATCTGGTCGCCGCCGACGCGCTTGCTGATCCACGCCTTCGGCACGCCCTGCGCGTTGCGGATGGCGACGCCCTCGTGCTTGAAGGCGAGATAGCGCGCCGGCGCGTTGCCGGAGTTGAAGTGCTGGTGGAACCACATGTTCGGCGGCACGATCAGCGTGCCGACCTCCCACTCGTAGCGCTGCGGCGCTTCGCCTTCCGGCCACATCAGCGAAAAGCCGTCGCCCGAGAGCACGATGACGTGCGCGCCCGGGCCCGTGGGCGTGGCCCTTCTTGTAGGTGCCGATCGGAAATTGCGAGATGTGGCTCGGCATCGAGCCCTTGGCCATGTTGAAGCGGATATGGCCGCCGCCGGCGCCGCGCTCCGCCGCCGTGATCAGCGGGATGTTGACCGCGTCCGGCACGAAGTTCGTCGTCAGCATGAAGCCCTTCTGCTCGCCCTTGTTGCTGAAATAGTCGGGCTCGCCGGAGAAGCGGTCCTTGAAGTCGTATTTGGTGTTGAAGATGAAATCCATGTCCTCGTAGAGGTTGATCACCGGCGGCGCGTTGGTGACGGCGACGTAGCGCGCCGGCTCCTTGCCCGAGCCGTTGAAGTGCTGGTGGTGACAATTGAGCGGGACGGCGAACAGCGCGCCTTCCTTCCACTCGAAGGTGATGCGGGCACCGGCATCGTTCCACACCGTGGTCGAGCCGCGGCCGCTGAGCACCAGGATCATTTCCTCGTAAAGCTGCCGGTGCGGGGCGAGGCTCTTGCCCGGCGGGATTTCCATCACGTAGCAGTCGTTCGAGGTGCGGGAGGCCTCATGGTTGAGGAACACGGCGTTGCCGCCGCGGCGCGCCCACGGCTTGAGTTCCTGCGTGCGGAGATTTTTCACATAATGGGAAGGAACGATATCGAGGCCCTCGTCCTTCACCCAGCGGGTATAGGGGGTTTCTTTCTCGGTCTTGAACTTGTTCGCCAGATCTTCGGAAACGACGGCGTTCTTGGCCATATTGGCTCTCCTTAAAGGTATCTAGGCCGCAACCCGTGGAGCCCCCGCCTCCGGTATCGCGACGCATTTCTCGGCCCGCATGCGCACATGGATAGCGTCGCCGGTCGGCGTCCGCAACGATGGGTGCACGCGCGCAAGCAGGACAAATTCGCCCACTTTGACCTGAAAATCCAGATAGTCACCGAGGAATACTTTTGCATCCACCGTGCCGACGCAAATGTTGTCGCCCTCCTCGCGGGCGGGGGGCTTTTCGCTGAGTTCCACATCCTCCGGCCGCACCGACACCACGACCGGCGCGTTGGTGGTCATGCGCTCGACGCACGTCACGCTCAGCTCGCCGAGCGGGGTGGCGATGCGGCAGCGGCCGTTGCCGGCGTCGGCCGAGACCACCGTGCCGTTGAGGAAATTGGTGTTGCCGACGAAATCGGCGACGAACTTGTTGCCCGGCCGCTCGTAGATGTCGCGCGGCGAGCCGATCTGGACGATGCGGCCCTCGCTCATCACCGCGATCTCGTGCGAGAGCGCGAGCGCCTCGCTCTGATCGTGGGTGACATAGACGGTGGTGAGGCCGAAATCGCGCTGCATGCGCTTCAATTCGAAGCGCATTTTTTCGCGCAGCTTTGCGTCGAGATTGGACAGCGGCTCGTCGAGCAGCAGAAGCTGCGGCTCCATCACCAGCGCGCGGGCGAGCGCGAGCCGCTGCTGCTGGCCGCCGGAGAGTTTCGTCGCGTCGCGCTGCGCAAGCTCTTCGAGCTGCACCGCCGCGAGCACGGTCATGACCTTCTGCTCGATCTCCTTGCGGCTCGGCCGCTGCTTGCGCACCTCCAGCGGAAACGAGACGTTCTTGAACACGTTCATGTGCGGCCAGATGGCGTAGGACTGGAACACCATGCCGAAGTTGCGCCGGTTGGGCGCGACGAACACGCCCTGGGCGGACGAATAGACGACCCGCCCGGCGACCTCGATCTCGCCCGAGGTCGGCCGCTCCAGCCCGGCGATGGAGCGCAGCGTCGTGGTCTTGCCGCAGCCCGACGGCCCGAGCAGCGTGAACAGCTCGCCGTCCGGCACGTCGAACGACACGTCCTGCGCCGCCTTGACGGAGCCGCCGCCGGCGGTCGGATACTCGGTATGGAGCGATCTTACGCTGAGCACGCGATATCCCCCTCAGGCTTCGGCGACGCCGAATTTTCGTCCGATAAGCTGCGCCAGCACGACGAAGCAGAACAGCACCAGAATCATCATGACGCCGAGCGCTGACAATTCGACATATTGTCCATTCTGCCACAATTCCCAGATCATGACCGACACCACCTCGGTGCCGGGACTATAGAGCAGGATCGAGCTGGCCAGCTCCCGGATCGACACGATCACGATGTAGATCCACCCGGCAATCAGGCCGGGCTTGAGCAGCGGCAGCACGATGCGGCGAAACGCCATCCCCCATGACGCCCCGCTCATGGCCGCGGATTCCTCAAGCTCCTTGTGAAGCTGCAGGATCGAGGCGCGCATTGTAGCGCATGCCGTAGGGCAGGAAACGCGTCACATAGGCGATCAGCATGATCCAGATGGTGCCGTAGACCCCGATCGGCAGGATCAGATAGCAGGTCATGATCGCGAGGCCGAGCACCAGGCCGGGAAACACCAGCGGCAGCGAGGCCAGGTTGTCGATCAGCCAGCGGCCGGGCAGTTTGGTCCGCACCACGATCCAGCACAAAACCGACGTCGCCAGCATGATCAGCGTCGCGCTGCCGAGCGAGAGCAGGAGGCTGTTCCAGATCGCGGTGCCGATCTGCGGATAGGCGAGCACCGTGCGATAGGAATCGAACGAGAGATTCTTGAGCGCGGCCAACGACGGCACGCTGTAGAAGCGCTGCAGCGACGACCACACCAGCACCAGGAACGGCAGCACGACCACGATGGTGAAATAGAAAATGAAGATCGCCGCGGTGAGGTAGCGCCAGCGGCCGATGTTCATCACGCGCGGGCGATAGCCCTTCCCCGTCACCGTCGCATAGCGCCCGCCGCCGCGCGCCACGCGCGATTGCAGATAGATGCACACCGAGGTGATGATGAGCAGCGTCACCGCATAGGCCGAGGCGAGCCCGACCTCGCTCGGATATTTGTGGATCGCGTCGTAGATCGCCGATGTGTAGACCTCGATGCCGACCGGCAGCCCCAGCAGCGCCGGCACCTCGAACGATTCCAGCGCCCGCACGAACAGGATCAGCAGCGCCGCGACGGTCGCGGGCCACGCCAGCTTGAGCGTCACGCGCCGCGCGATCTGCGGCACCGTAGCGCCGCTCATCAGCGCCGATTCCTCGAGCGAGGGGTCCATGGCGCGGAATGCCGCCGTCATCAGCAGAAACGCCATCGGCGAATAATGCAGGCCGTCGACCCAGATCATGCCGGGCATGGAATAGACGTTGATGAACACGGCGTCGGTGTCGAACGCGTGCTGCAAGACGAGATTGATGATGCCGATCTTCGGCGAGCCGAGGAAAATCCACGACACCGTGAACAGGATGCCCGGGATGATCAGCGGAATGAGCGCGAGCGCGAAGAACAGCGTCTTGAATGGCGTGTCGGTGCGCTCATTGATCCAGGCGAAGAACGCGCCGAGGCTGAAGGCGAGCGCCGCGCTGCCGAGCGCGAATTGCAGCGAGTTGGCGAACAGGCGGGCCGTGTCGGTGCTGGTGTAGGCGGCTTCGTAATTCTGCCAGGTGAATTTCGCCGCAGCGCTTGCCGTTTCAGGCGACAGAAAGCTCTGCCACAGCAGGAACACCAGCGGCACGAGCGCGAGCCATGCGACAAGCACAATGGCGACAGCGATCGGGAGCCACGTCCACTCGATGCGCGGCCGCGCATCGTCACGCGCATATTCGACATGCGCCAGCGTGTCGGTCGCCGACATCGCCTCTCCTCAGCAGGCCCCCTCCACCATGCTTCGCATGGTCCCCCTCCCCCGCTGCGCGGGGGCGGATGAAGCATGGTGCACTTTCTTTCCGCCCCCGCGAAGCGGGGGAGGGGGACCGGCCGAAGGCCGGTGGAGGGGGCTGCGGCCGAGCAGGCTAGCTGCGAGTCGGCGTCACGTGATCGTGCTGATGGTCATGATCGTGATCGTGATGATGGTCATGATCGTGGTGATGATGATGTCCATGCTCGTGATCATGCCCATGCTCATGATCGTGCTCGTGATGATGAATGCGCTGGCGCGGGCGCGGGCCGCGCGGGTCCTCGTTGAAGACCAGCGATTTGATCGTCACCGGCACGGTGTAGGACGGCATGCGGATGCGGCCGAGGTCGATGTAGTCGAAATCCCACAGCACGACGCCGTCGATCACCAGCAGTTCGCTCTCGACATGGCACTCCTCGCGCAGGATGTGGCCGAGCGTCTGCGCCACGTCGCCGTCGAGCATGATGAACAGCGGCTTGCGCTCCGCGATGCGGTCGGCAAGCCCGCGCTTGATGCCCTCGGCGAACGCCGCGAGCCGCTCGTAGGACGGCATGCCGGTCCAGCGCAGCGCGAGTGCGATCTCGCGTTCACTGTCCTGAATGTCGAACGCCGTGATGTGGGTGCGGATCGCCTTCGCGATCTGTTCGGCATCGATGACTTCGCCGATCTCATAAGTCGGCTGCAGCACCTGAAGATTGCGGCGCGGCAGCAGCGTCCCGGGCGCCGAGATGTAGCTGGTATTGCCGGAAAGCTGCACGCTGTACTCCGACGCGCCGAGCGCGGTGGCGCGGATGCATTCGCCCGCCGGCAGCACCGGCCAGCCGAACGCGCCCGAGGCGATACGATCCCGGATGGCGCGGCCGAGCCGCGGGCCCATGTCGCCGAAATCGCGGCTCTCGCGCTCGTAGATGTATTCGGCGACGCCGCCGGAGAACATGATGCCGTCGATGTGGCCGAAATCGAGGATCGCGTCGGTGAGATAAAGGTGCTCGACATCGTGCGGCATCGGCCGCGTCTTGATCGCCGCCACCAGCGTGTCGGCCATCACGTCTGCGACCTTGTCCAGATCGGCGACATCGATCTTGTCGCCCTTCTCCCAGTTGAAGCCCGCGCGCTTGGCGTGATGCTTGCCGGCCGGATCGAGCCGCACGATCTTGCCGTCCTCGACCACCTGCAATCGCCCGCCGATGTGCACCGCCGCGGTCGCGATCACCTTGCCCTTCTCGACGAGGCCGATCTTGGTGGTGCCGCCGCCGATGTCGAGGTTGAGGATGCGCTTGTGCTCGTCGCTCGACACGCGCGCGGCGCCGGAGCCGTAGGCGGCGAGCATGGATTCCATGTGGTGCCCGGCAGTCGCGGTGACGAACTCGCCGCCCTGCTCCGACAAGATCTTGGCGATGCCTTGCGCGTTCTCGCGCCGCAACGCTTCGCCGGTGAGGATGACCACGCCGGTGTCGATGTTGTCGGGATGCAGCCTCGCCGCCTCGTAGGCGTCGTCGATGATCTTGCCGAGCCCGGCGTCGTCGATGCGCTCCTCGCTCTGGTACGGCGTCAGCGCGACCGGCGACTGGAACAGGGTCTCGCGCGAGACGACGTAATAGCGGCTGGTCAGATCCTCGCCGAGCCGGCGCATGTTGACGCGCGAGAAGATGACCTGCGTGCCCGAAGAGCCGATGTCGATGCCGACCGTCGTCAGCGAGACGTTGTCCTGCCGCCACAGCGGGTTGTCCTCGATCGGGCCGTCGTCACTCGTCGTAATCGTCGTGATCGTGGTCGTGGTCGGAATATTCGTCGTGCTCGTGCGCGAGATTCTGACCGTAAATATGGTCCGTCAGTGTGTGGCCGCCCGGTTTCTTGTCTTCCTCGTCGGACATTCGTCAATTCTCCTTGGTCGGCGGCACTAATCCCGCGCGGCAGCGCAAACGTCAAGTGTCTTTGCCCTCTCCCTGCTTGATCCTCCCCCTGCAAGGGGGAGGACGGCCCCGAAGGGGCCAGGTGGGGGTCCGTCTTCCGCCGAAGCGCCGCGGAACCCCCACCCGACCGCTGCGCGGTCGACCTCCCCCTTGCAGGGGGAGGGCAAGAGGCGCCATGACGCATTCAGAGCCTGTAGATGCGCTCCGCCGTCCCGCCCATCACCAATTTGCGTTCGGCGTCCGACAGCCCGCGGACGAGATCGGTCAATCCCGCCCAGCATTCGGCAAAGCTGGCGCCGACCAGGATCACCGGCCAGTTGCTCGCCGCCATGACGCGGTCTGCGCCGAAGCAGCCGAGCACGTGATCGGAATAGCGCCGCACCTGCTTCCGTCGCCCATTTCCAGCGCACGATGATGTCGAGGCCGATCGAGAGCTTCATCGAGATGTTGTCGTGCGCGGCAGCGGCAGTGACGAGCGACGCCCACGGCTCCCAGCCCTGCTCCGGAATCGGCGGGCGGCCGAGATGGTTGACGACGATGCGCAGCTTCGGCAGCCGGCGCGCGGTTTCGATCACCGATTTGAACTGCGCGGTGTTGATCGGGATGGCGTCGAAGGCGAGGCCGGCGGCGGCAAGCAGATTGAGCGATTCGATCACCTTGTCCTGCAGCAGCCACGCCGGATCGGGCTCGTAGCTGATGAGATGGCGGATGCCGACAAGCTTGTCGTCGCGCAGGCTTTCGAGCGCACGCGCCGCAGGCGTCGGGATCTGCGAGCGGCACCCAGCCGACCACGCCGCGCACAAATGGATGCTCACGCGCGATCTTGAGGAATTCGACGGTCTCATCGGTCGCCTGCGCCACCTGGATCAGCACCGAGCCGTCGATGCCGCAACGCTGCAACTCGGGCCGCAGGTCGCCGGGCATGTAGGCGCGCGAAAGCATGTCGCGCGCCGAGTCCGGCCAATGGTGCGCGCTGCGCCCGGGTCCCCAGAAATGATGATGCGCGTCGATCATGAGCGTGGCGCCACGAATGTGTCGTGCATCTCGGTGAGCCAGACATTGCCGGAGGCTTCGACGTTGGGCACGCCGATATAGCAGAACACCAGCGACGCCTCCTCGGTCTGCGAGGCGTTGGCGATGACATGGATGGCGCCGCTGGGGATGTAGACGAAATCGCCGGCCGCGAGGATGATCTCCTTGCGGTCGCCGCCGTCGCTCTTCGCCGCGAGCAGCCGGATGTTGCCGGACATGATGTACCAGCACACGTCATTCTTGGCGTGATAGTGCGTCGGATTGGGCCCCGCGCCCGGCACCAGCACGGTGCGCCCCATCACGGCGTTGGCAAGATCGACCGTCGCGTCGCTGACGCCGAACCCGACGCGCAGCGGCGGCTCGTAGGTCACATCGACGCCGACCTGCTTCTGGCGCACCACGATGACGTTCTGCTTGTCGTAGGGGACCATGTCGCCTCCTGATATGTCATTCCGGAAGCCGCGTAGCGGCTGTCCGGAATCCATAACCACAGACGAAGCAGGAATTGCACCGCTTGTGAATATGGATTCCGGGCTCGCGGGCTACGCCCGCGCCCCGGAATGACACGCTGAAAATTCATTTCCCCGTCCACACCGGCTCTTTCTTGTCCACGAAGGCGCGCACGCCGAGGCGGAAGTCGTCACTGCCATAGCACGCGCGCACGAGATCGTCGTCGGGCGGCAGGCCGGCATGCGTCAGGCGGCGGATCGCCTCCTTGCTCACGCGCATGGTGATGGGCGCGTTGTGCACGAGGCGATCGGTCAGTTCGGCGATGCGGCGGTCGAGATTTGCCGCGTCGACGATATCGAGCAGGAATCCTCCGGCGAGCGCCTCCTCGGCCGAGAGATTTTCCGCAAGCAGCAGCACGCGCTTGGCGCGCGAGGCGCCGAGCGCGGCGACAAGGCGTGCGTAGTTCGCCATCGACAGGCAATTGCCGAGCGTGCGCGCGATCGGCACGCCCAAGCGCGAGCCGGGCGTCGCGATGCGCAGGTCGCAGGCGGCGGCAATGGCGAGGCCGCCGCCGATGGCAAAGCCCTCGATCACCGCCAAGCGTCGGCACCGGCAGTGATTCCACTCCGCCGATATAGCCTTCCATCTTGGCCTCGTAGGCGATGCCATCTTCGGCCGTGGCGAAAGCTCTGGAATTGCGCAATGTCGGTGCCGGCAATGAACGCCTTGCCGCCCGCGCCGCGAAACACCGCGACGCGCACGCCGTCGGCGCGGATTTTTTCGCACGCCTCGCCGAGCTGCTCGTACATGCGCCAGGTCATGGCGTTGCGCGCGGCCGGGCGGTCGAACATCACCGTCGCCACGTCGCCGTCGCGGATGTAACGCACTTCGCCGTCGGTCATGTTTCCGCGCTCCGCGCGTACTTCCCCTCCCCCTTGTGGGGAGGGGCAGGGGTGGGGGTCGTGAGGCCGGGCGAGGCGTCGAGGATGCCACTTCGCCTCCCGACCCCCCACCCTGCCCTCCCCCACAAGGAGGGAGGGAAGAAGAGTATCACTTCATCGGCTCGATGCGCGCCACCCAGGGGATGTCGGCGAGCGCGTGCAAATTCTCCACGCTCACCTGCCGCAGCCGGATGCGGTTGAGCGCGCCGTCGCGGCCGGCGAAGGCGCCGTATTGCTGGATGCGCTCGCTGTGGAAACGCTCCGGCTGGAAATCGAGGATGACGATGACGTTGCTCGGCCCGGTCGCATCGTGCAGCGCCGGCGCGAGGCGGCCCGACGCCGTCGCCACGCCGTAAAGGTGCTGGCCGAACAGCGTCAGGCCGATCAGCACGACACCGATGACGATCTTGCGCACCTCCGGCCCGAACAGGACGCGATGCGGAGCGCTGGCGCCGCCGGGCGGTGTTTCGGTCATCACGCTCACGGCTCAGCTCTCCTTCGCCGTGTCGATGACCAGTCCCCAGCGCTCGATGGTGCGCCGCTCGATCGGCGCCAGCAGCCAGCGGTCCATGGCGATGGCGATCAGGCCGATGATCAGGCAGCCGGCGATGATGATGTCGGAGCGATGATACTCGGCGGCCGAAAATATCATCTGGCCGAGGCCTTCCGGCGTGCCGACGAGCTCCGCGGCGATCAGCGCGCGCCAGCCGAAGCCGAGGCCGGAGCGGATGCCGGTGAGGATGTAGGGCAGCGCGCCCGGCAGGATGACGCTGCGGATCGTCTCCCAGCGACCGCCGCCGAGCGCCTGCACGCCCTGCTCCAGCACTTCGGGCACGAGCTGCACGCCGAGCACGGTATTCTGGAACACGATGAAGAACACCGTGTTCCAGATCACGAAGATGGCGAGCGCCGTGCCGATGCCGAGCCAGCCGATCATCAGCGGCAGCCAGACGATGCCGGAAATGGCGTTGAAGAACACCACCAGTGGATTGAGCAGATCGGACACCTTGCGATAGAGCCCGGCGATGAAGCCGCCGACGATGCCGGTGATCATGCCGATCGACGCGCCGAGAAACAGGCGATAGAGGCTCGCCGAAATATGCTTCCACAGTTCGCCGTCGAGCGCGCGCTCCCAGATCGCCGAGACGACATCGCTGACGGACGGCAGCGTCGATTCGATCGGATGGATGACGTGCCAAGCGACGATCCACGCGCAGCACAAGCACGAACGGCAGCGCCGGAAGCAATCGCCAGGCGATGCGGCACCGCGAAGCAGGACCGGCGTAGGCCGTGGAGGGGCTTCGGCCGCGCGCCATCACTGCGCCCACGATCCTCGCCGCCGCACGCCCTCCACGCGCTTTGCGCGGTCCCCCTGCCGCGCACGGGGGAGAAAGTCGATATGCGCATGCGCTCATTTCCGCAGCACTCCCCAGCGCGCGAAGGTGAGGTTCTCGATCGGCTGCACGATCAGGCGATCGACGATGATGTAGAGCAGGCCGATCATGATCATGCCGACGATGATGCGGTCGACCTGCCCGAAGGTGCGCGCGCCGAAGATGAGATCGCCGAGGCCGCCCTTGCGCACCAGCATCTCGGCTGCAATCAGTGCGCGCCAGCCGTAGCCCATGCCGAGCCGCAGCCCGACGACGATCGACGGCAGCGCGCCGGGCAGATACACGTCGGTAACGAGGCGCAACCGGCCGGCGCCGAGCGAGCGCAGCGCCAGCACGTAGTTCTCCGGGATCGCGCGCACGCCGATCATGGTGTTGAACACGATCGGCACCACCAGCGTGTACATCACGACGACCAGCGTGGTGGTGTAGGTGAAACCGAACCACACGATCGCCATCGGCAGCCAGGCGATGCCGGAAATGCCCTGCAGGAACCGCAGGAACGCTTCGAGCGAATGCGCCGCGTAACGGTTGACGCCGACCGCGAAGCCGATCGGCACGCCGACGAGCATCGACAGCGAGGCGGCGACGCCGATCATGCCGAGGCTGGTCGAGGCGTATTCGGCCATCACGCCGTGGGTGACGAGATAGACGAAGGTGCGCCACGCGGTGAGCGGCGACACCAGCACGTTCTCGGGATAATTGCCGCTCGCCTTGATCGCCCACCAGATCGCGATGAGGAACGCGAACGGCACCAGGATTTTGAGACCGCTGACGCGTGCCACAGTCGCGCCAGTCTGCGGAGGCGCGCCCCTCTCCCCGGAGGGGAGAGGGTTGGGGTGAGGGGGTTCGAGCGCCGAGCAAAACTCATGCGTCCGACGCCCTCACCCGGCCGCTTCGCGCGCGACCTCTCCCTCTGGGGCGAGGTGACGTCGCGCCGCGCTCGGGCCGCACCAGCCGCAGCACCTGCTCGACGATGCCCTGCATCTGCGGATCGGCGCTGAAGGATTCCCAGTCGCGCCCGCCCGGCGCGCGCCGCGGCACATCGATGCGCGCCTTGATCTCGCCGGGCCGCGGCGTCATCACCAGCACGCGGTCGCCCAGAAACACCGCTTCGTCGACGCTGTGGGTGATGAAGAACACGGTCTTGTTCGTCGCCGCGCACAGCCGCGCCAGCTCCTCCTGCAACGTCAGCCGCGTCATCGCGTCGACCGCGGCGAACGGCTCGTCCATCAGGATCACGTCCGGATCGGCCGCCCAGGTGCGCGCCACCGCGACGCGCTGCTTCATGCCGCCGGACAGTTCGTGCGGATAGCGGTCCTCGAATCCGGTGAGGCCGGTGAGATCGATCAGCCGCTTGACGATGCGCGCACGCTCGGCGCGCGGCAGCCCGGCGATCTCGAGCCCGTGGCCGATATTCCGGCGCACGGTGCGCCACGGCAAAATCGCGATCTCCTGGAACACGACGCCGCGCTCGCGCCCGGGGCCGCGCACCGGCTTGCCGTCGCAGGTGATGGTGCCCTCGCTCGGCTTGATGAAACCGGCGATGGCCTTGAGCAGCGTGGTCTTGCCGCAGCCGCTCGGCCCGACCAGCGTGACGAACTCGCCGGCGCAGATCGTGATGTCGACGCGCCCGGTCGCCTGCACCGGGCCGTCGGCGGTTTCGAAAAAATGCCGGAAGCCGGAGATGACGATTTTTTCGGGGGTGGGTGTGACGCTCGACATGATTGATCATCAACCCGTCATGCCCGGGCTTGACCCGGGCATCCATGCAGCCTCACGCGCACAATGGATTGCCGGGTCAAGCCCGGCAATGACGAAGTGCGTCAATCCAGCTTGCCCTTGCATTCCGCGAGCGTCTTCGGCAGCGGCGGCAGGTCGGCGAAAAATTCCGGATGCTTGTGCGACGATGCGCTTGAACACGGTATCGTCATAGAAGTCCGACGCCACGAACGGCGTGCTCTTCTTCAAGAGCCCGGTCTTGACCATGTCGTTGCCGGTCTCGACCAGCCCCTCGTAGGTGCACACCGAAATGCGCGGATCCCACGCAATCCATTTCATGGCATCAACGCCGTCCGCGACATTGAGGCCGTCGAGATAGCGCGTGGCGATGTCGACGGACTCCTTCGGATGCTGGCGCACGAACGCATTGGCCTCGGAAATTCCGGTCGCGAACTTTTCGACGAAATCGTAGTTCTTGGTGATCCAGTCCTCGTTGGCGACAGCCCCGATCACATCGGTCACAAGGCCCTCTTCGCCGCGGCTGACGACGACGGCGTTGTCGCCGAGCAGCCGGATCGCCTGCGCGTTATACGGCTCCCACGGCGCCACGGCGTCGACCTGGCCCTGGCTGATGGTGATCGGCATGTTCTCGACCGGCAGGCTGACCAGCTCCGACTTCGAAATGTCGAGCTTGTTCTTGCGAAACCACGCGCGCAGATAGACGTCGTTGGTGCTGCCGGCGAGATAGCCGATCTTCTTGCCCTCCATCGAATGCGGATTTTTCGCATCGATGCCGCGATCCTTGCGGCCGATGATGGCGCGCCCGCCGGCCTTGGCGATGTAATCGGCCGCGTTGTAGTAGGCGACCGCGCCCTTGAGCAGGTTGCCGGCGGCGCGCGCCGAGGAGATCGTGGTCGAAAACGCCGCGTGACCGAACTGCGCATCGCCCGCGCGCACCGCCTGGGTGACGGCGCGGCCGCTGCCGGTGAGCTTGACGGCGACATCGAGGCCTTGCTTCGCCCAGTAGCCGTTCTCCGCCGCCACGTAGCCCGGCGTGCTGAACAGGTTGTTGACGACGATGAAGCTCACCTTCTGCATCGACTGGGCGTGGGGTTGCCCAGCCGCCAACGCGAGCATCAGCGCACCGACGGACGCAATCGAAAGCGGCGC
>CAVSSN010000010.1:0-266627 GCA_963730645.1 uncultured Alphaproteobacteria bacterium
ATGACGAAGGCGAGCTTCTGCCGCACGGCATCGACCGCTTCTTTGCCGTTGCGCGAGCAGCCAAAGAACATGTAGGCGGCGCAGCGATATCCGGACATGACGCGGCCTTCGCGGGCGCCGCCCTCCGCCGTGATCGCAATCGACTGACGTACCGAGTCCGTCGACAGTCCGGCCGACAGCACCACGCCGTCGCCGATCCGGCCGGCGAGCCGCAGCATGTCCGGGCCGATCGCGGCGATATAGATCGGGATTGGCGCGCTGGGCTTGAACGCCATGCGCGCCCCTGCGAGCTTGATGAATTCTCCGTCCGTATGCACGGCCTCGCCGGTCCACAGCTTGCGCAGTGCCTCCGTGAACTCGCGTGTCGCGCGCACCGGCTTGACGACAGCCTGTCCGGATTCCTGCAGGAACAGCGGATTGCCGGTCCCCAAAGCGATCGCCGCCCGGCCCGGCGCAATCTCGTCGAGCGTCGCCATCGCCATTGCAGTCGGCGTCGCGTGCCACAAATAGGGGCTCACCGCGGTCGGAACGAGCAGGGCGTCGGGCGTCTTCAGTGCAAACGCCACGCAGGTCGCAATTGCTTCGCGATAGCCAAGGTGCTCGGCGACCCAGAGACTCTTCGCTCCGGCCTCGACCGCGCGTTCAGCGAGCGCCACGGCCTCCGCGGTTGAAACGAACCCGTCGAATGACACTCCAAGCCGTACTGACATTGCCGCGTCCTGCATTGCTGCCGTCCAGCTTCGGCGACCCGGAGCGCGTTGACAAACGGCGCGCCCCACCATCACTTTCGCATCGGCAACGCGGATGTGACCACGAAACCGGATGCTTGTGAACTTCTACGATAATTGCTCGCAGCGGCCAGGTGCGAACGCGGGGCTGACGCGATGAGCGCCACGTCCGTCGCAATCCTCGGAGCCGGCCACGGTGGCTGTGCCGCCGCCGCCGATCTCACCAATCGCGGATTTTCCGTGCGGCTGCACGCCCGCAATGCCGAGCGTCTTGCGCCGCTGCGGGCGCGCGGCGGTATCGAGGCCCGCGGCGTCGCGCAGGGCCTGTTCGCCATCGACATGATGACCACCAGCGTTGCCGAAGCGGTCAAGGGCGCCGACCTGATCATGCTGGTCGTGCCATCGGCTGCGCACGCGTACTACGCGCAACAGCTCGCGCCGCTGCTCGACGGCAGCCAGCCGATCTTCATCAATCCGGGCCACACCGGCGGCGGGCTGCATTTTCTGCGCGAATTGCGTCAGGCCGGCTATCGCGGCGCGGTCCGTCTCTGCGAGGCTGTGACGCTGACCTATGTGACGCGCATGGAAGGCCCGGCACTTGTCGGCATCTACAGCTACAACAAGCGGCTGCGGTTCGCCGCACTGCCGGCGAAGGACACCGCCGCGCTTCTGGCGCTCTACAAGCCGCTCTATCCGGAGATCGAGCCCGCTTCGAGCGTGCTCGAAACCGCGCTGTCGAACATGAATGCGGTGTTCCATCCGCCCGGCATGATCATGAATGCGGGCTGGATAGAGCATACCGGCGGCGACTTCCTGTTCTATCGCGAGGGCATCACCGACGCGGTCGGCAGGGTCACGGCCGCCGTCGATGCCGACCGCATGGCGGTGGCGCGCGGGCTGAATATCCCCGTGGTGCCGTTCCTCGACATCTTCTGTGCGGCAGGCCTGACCACGCCGGCGGCGCGCGACAGCGGCGACATTTCGCGGGCCTGCAAGGAGAGCGAGCCGAACCAGACGATCAAGTCGCCGCCGTCGCTCGACCATCGCTACATGCACGAGGACGTCGGATTCGGGCTCGTCCCGTTCGCGGCGCTCGGCGCGGTCGCCGGCGTGCAGACGCCGACAATCGACGCGATCATCCAGCTTGCCGGTCTCGCCGTCGGCATCGATTACCGGCGCGATGGCCTGACGCTTGAACGCCTCGGGCTTGCGGGCAAGACCGCGCCCGAGCTGCTACGCTTCGTGCTTGAAGGGGAATGAGGATCGGCATGGACCACGAGGTCATCCGGCGGCTGCGCGCGGCAATGAAGGCTGCAGGCTTCGACGCGCTCGTGGCGCTGTCGCAGGACAATGTCACCTATACGGCCGGATTTCTCGTTCCGAGCCACGCGCTCAACCGGTTCCGGCGAACGATCACCGTGCTGGCCGGGAGCGCCTTCGCCACGCAGATCGTCGTCACCGTCGAGGAAAGCCTCGCGCGGCAACGCTCGCGCTTCGCCGATGTGCGGGTCTACGACCAGTTTTCCCAGGATCCCGCCGATGTGCTGGCCGACGCCCTGATCGAGGCCGGCGCCGGAGCCGGGCGCATCGGCATCGAGCTCGATTACATGCCGGCGCAGGACTACATCCGGCTGCGCGAGCGCATGCCGAAGGCCGAATTCGTCCACTGCCGCGATCTTTATTTCGCCGAGCGCATGATCAAGACCGAGGATGAGATCGCGCGGCTGACGAAGGTCGGCGAGCTCACCGAGCGGGTCGCCGCCGAGGTGCTGGCCGAAATCCGGCCCGGCATGACCGAGAAGGCCGTCGGCCAGATCATCAACGACCGGATGATGAGCGGCGGCTGCGACGGCTTGAAGTATCAGGTCGGCTCGGGCGTGCGCAGCGGCATCACCAATTGCGCGCCGACCGACAAGGCGATCGAGCCGGGAGACGTGATACGCATCGAAATTCTGGGAGACATGGAGCAATATCGCTCCAACGTTACCCGCACCGCCGTCGTCGGCGAGCCGACCGACGAGCAGCGCCGCATCTGGGATGTCATGATCGGCGCGCGCGAGCGCTGCAAGGCCATGCTCAAGCCGGGAACCGCGGTGGCCGATCTCTACCGCAGCTATGCCGGCCATCTGCGGGCCCACAATATCGAGCCGACGCTGAAATTCCTCGGCCACGGCATCGGCCAGACCATCCACGAAGAGCCCTACATCGCCGAGTCGCGCGCGGTGATCCTGCAGCCGAACATCACGTTCACGATGGAGCCGCTCTACATGATCCCCGGCCGCATGGGCTTTCATGTGGAGGACATGTACAGGATGACGACGACCGGCTTCACCGCCATCACCGGCGCGATCGCGCCGAACGATTTGCTTATTCGCGTCGGCTGACGTCAGCGGCGCGCGGCCGCCACGTCGCGGATCACGTCGAGCGCGAGCCTGCGCCCCTCTGCGTCGCCGGAAATTTCGATGACGGCTTCGTCAAGGCCGATGGCCAGATATTCCTGCAGGCGTTCGCGGCACTCGCCCGGATTGCCGGCGCAGGCGAATGCCGACGCCGCTGCGTCCGGCAGCAGCGCCACCGCCGCGTCGAGGTCGCGGCGCGCCACCGCCGCCATGATCGCGGCGTGGTCGATATCAAGCCCCGACGATTGGATGTTGTCGGCATGATTGCGGCTGCGGAACAGAAACGCGAGCTTGCGCCGCGCCGCCGCGCGCGCCGCCATGCGGTCCTCCGACACCGCGATATTGATGAAGCCGGCCCGCCGAAATCCGGGCGGCAATCCGCCGCGCCGTTGCGCGCCGGCGGCGACATCGGCGAGGCAGCGCTGCGTGGTCGCGAGCGTCAGCCCGGTCGAGAGCACGACGCCGTCGCCGATTTCGCCGGCGAGCTGAAGCATCCGCGGCCCGGTCGATGCGATCAAGATCGGGACGGCGATGCCCTTCTGGAACTCCATATGCGCGTCGCGCAACGTGCTGAATGCACCGTCGAGGCGCACGGCTTGCGCCGTCCAGCAGCGCCCGCAACGACTGGACATATTCGCGGATGACCCGGAGCGGTCTGATCGGCTCGAAGCCCAATTCCGCGAGGTTGAGGATGTTGCCGACGGCGACCGCCAGCACGGCCCGTCCCGGCGCTAGCTCGCCGATGGTGGCAATCGACATCGCCGATTGCAGCGGCGGCGACAGGTAGGCGCTGATCGCCGTCGGCACCAGCTCCACTTTGCGCGTCACGGCGGCGGCTGCCATGGCGCTCTGGAAGGCGTCGCGGTAGCCCATGTGCTGCGCGAACCACAACGCGGACGCGCCGGCCTGTTCGGCCGCCCGGGCGGATTCGAGCATCTCGGCGATGGGCGTGAAGCCGTCGAAATAGACGCTGATGCGCATGGCTGTGTGTTCAACCGGAGTCCCGACCGAGGGATAGGGGGAGGCGGCGCCGAAATCAAACCTTCGCGAAATGCCGATAGTCGAGCTGGCGGTGAAACAGGTAGCGATAGCCGGTGACGTTGGGCAGCATCGCGAGGTTCAGGTACGGCTGGAACAGCGGGATCGCAGGCAGGTCGTCGAACGCAAGCTGGATGAACTTGATCGCGTTCTCCTTGTAGACATTCTGGTCGGTGGTGAAGTGAGCGCCTTCGATGGCCTTGTCCATCTCCGCGCTGTGATAGTCCATGCTGTTGTAGATCGTCGCCTCGGCTCCGTTGTAGACGACGAAGAAATAGAAGTCCGGGTAATTAAACCAGCCGCCGAACATCTGGTTGTGCAGCGGCAACGTCTTCTTGGTGAAGGCGGCGCGCCAGTTGGCGCCCGCGATCTTGTTGATGGTGGCCTTGATGCCGGCCTCGGCGAGGCCTTCCTGCACAAGCACGCAGAGCGGCTCATTGACGACCGCGGCGCCTAGGTCGAACGACAGGGTGGTCTCGAGGCCGTTGGGATAGCCGGCCTCGGCGAGCAACTGTTTTGCCTTGGCCACGTCGGTCACGAAAGGCGACGGCTGCGGCCATTCGGCCGTCGACACCTTCGCCGGTCCGCCGAACAGCGGGCGGGCGCGGCCGAACACGGCGACGTCGATGATCTTCTGATAGGGGATGGCATAGGCGACCGCCTGGCGGACCTTCAGGTTGTCGAACGGCTTCATCTTCACGTTCATGCCGAGGAACTGGACCGTGTTTTCCATCAGCGAGCTGATGACCTTCAGATTTTTATTGGCCGCGAGGTCCGAGGCATCCTTCGGGGTGATGTCGAAGGAGAGGTCGACGTCGCCGCGCTGAAGCAGCGCGTGCCGGGTTCCGGCCGACGGCACGACGCGGCCGATGATACGCTTCAACTTTGGCAAAGGTCCGCATTTCCAGTTGTCGTTGCGGAGGTAGACGATCTCCTGGCCGGGCGTCCACTTCTCGACCTTGTAGGCGCCGCCGCCGGCATGATTGAATTTGGTCCATTCCAGGCCCCACGGGTCGGCGGCCGTGGCATGCTTCTTCACCAGTTCGGAATTGTAGACATTGACGAGCGGTACACCGAGATACGGCATCGTCAGCTTGTCGTGCTTGACGAAATCGACGCGGAAGGTGCGGTCGTCGACGGCGACGAACTGATCGGCGCTGACCATCGAGGCTGCGGCGACCGCGGATTTCGGATAGCCGCCGATCGCCATGGTGCGGTCGAACGCCCACTTCACGTCCTTCGCGGTGACCGGCGTGCCGTCGGCGAAGGTCGCGTCCTTGCGCAGCTTCAGGGTCACATACATGTCGCGGAGGTCCCATTCCTCCGCCAGCTCGGGGACCAGATTGTCGACGTCGTAATAGTCGTTGCCGTTGGCATCCTTCTTGACGCCGAAGGTGAGCAGCCGGTCATAGATGTTCCAGACCACCTCGTAGACGAGCCGATTGGCGCCGGGTACGTGGAAATCGAGGCTGTTCGGTCCGTTCTCGAACACCGCCAGAAGTGTCTCTGACTTGTCCTGCGCCCACGCGCGCGGCACGCCAAAGCGCTCGCCGGCGATTGTCCCGCCAGCCGCCAGCGCAGTCGTGCCCTTGATGAAATCCCGCCGTTTCATGAGCGCCCTCAATCCTAAGGTTGTCCGGCCATGACGCCAGTGTAGGCGGAGCCACTCGACGCCAGCAAGGTACGGTGACAAATCGCTGCAGCAACCACTGATGGTCTTGCGTCAGGCGGGACAAGCGGCGACGCTTGCACGGACGCAACATTTGCAAATACCGGACCGCCATCCGGCACACGTCCGGAACCCGCGACACAGGTGATAGAGCATGAGACGCCGTCAATTCCTCGCAGCAACCGCCAGCAGCGCCATCGCGGCGGCGTTCCCCAGGCTGCCCGCACGCGCGCAGGACGCCAAGGATACGCTCCTCGCTGTCGCCGAGAACGGTCCGAACAGTCTCGACAGCGAGGTCATCGGCGCCAACCGTCCCGCCTACGAGGTCACCTGGAACACCTACGACCGGCTGCTCACCTTCGGCGTCAAGAAGGACGCTGACGGCAACGACTACTACGATTACCGCAAGCTGCAGCCGGAGCTCGCGGAGGAATGGGATCACCGCGACATGTCGGTGACCTTCAAGCTGCGCAAGGACGCGACCTTCCACGACGGCACGCCGGTCACCGCGAAGGACGTGAAGTGGTCATTCGATCGGGCGATCGGCGTCGGGGGCTACCCGAAATTCATCTTCGACGCGGTGTCGATGAAAAAACCGGAGCAATTCGTGGTCGTCGACGACCACACCTTCCGCTTCGACTACGACAAGCGCGACAACTACACGATCCCCTACATCGCTTCGCCGGTCGGCCTGGTTTACAACTCGGAGCTGGTCAAGAAACACGTGAGCGCTGCCGACCCGTGGGGCCTGGAATGGACCAAGAAGAACACGGCGGGCGGCGGCGCCTACACCGTCGAAAAATGGACGGCGGGGCAGGAGATTACCTACCTGCGCAACGACAAGTGGAAGTGCGGGCCGCTGCCGAAGATATCGCGGGTCGTCGCCCGCGTGGTTCCGGCGTCCGGCACCCGGCGCGCGCTGCTCGAGCGGGGCAACGCGGATTTCTCGTTCGATATGCCGCCCAAGGATGCAGTCGACCTATCGTCGAACAAGGATCTCCACACGATCAGCACGCCGATGGACAACACGGTGCAGTACCTCAGCATGGATGTGAGGGTGCCGCCGTTCGACAACATCAAGGTCCGCGAGGCGATCGCCTATGCGGTGCCTTATGCCGACATCGTGCAACTCGCCTATTTCAATCGCGCGCGTGCTCTGGGCGGGGGACCGGAGAAAGTGACGACGCCGGATTGGCCGCAGCAGCACCGCTACACCACCGATCTCGCGAAAGCGAAGCAACTGCTCGCCGAAGCGGGCCATCCGGATGGGTTTGCGACAACCTTGTCTTACGATCTCGGCACTGCCGTAACCGCCGAGCCGCTTTGTGTCCTGCTGCAGAACAATCTTGCCCAGATCGGCATCAAGGCGACGCTCAACAAGGTGCCGGGGTCCAACTGGCGCAGCGAGATGACCAACAAGAAACTGCCGCTTCTCGTCAATATCTTCGGCGGCTGGCTGTCCTATCCATACTTCTATTTCGCCTGGCTCTATTACGACCCGAAGTCGATGTACGACTCGATGAATTATGACAACGAAGCCATGCGGAAGCTGATCGACGAGTCGCATTACAATCCGGATTCGAAGAGCGCCGATGAGGCGGCGCGCCAGTACATCCAGATCGCGCTCGACGACGTGCCGAGCCTTCCGTTGCTGCAGCCTTATCTCAACGTCGCCTCGCGCAAGAATGTCAGTGGCTTCTGCTACTGGTTCTTTCGCCAGATCGATTACCGCCGCTTCGAGAAGGCGTGAGCTTGGGGCGCCGCCGTCACGCCAATGCAGTCTTGGCGATGCGGCCGGCGGCGTCGACGTACCAGCGTTCGCTCGGCAGCGGCTTTCCGGCGAAGCGCGCGATGGTCCAGTCCGCGAGCAGGCCTGCCGGCGCTGGACCAAGGTTCGTCGCCGGGACGCCGCCGACCGTGTGGCGGGAATCCTGATAGACGACGAGCAGGCGTGGTGCCGTGAGCGTCGCAAACAAGCGCTCGGTGTGCCGCAGCGGGCTCAACTCATCGGATTCGCCGGCGATGCAGAGGAATGGCGCCTTGATTCCCTGCACATGGCCTTCCCAGGTCAGGGTTTTGCAGAACGCGTCGAAAGAGGTCTCGTCGGTATAGCCCGCCATGTACATGAAGCGCTTCTTGTAGGTCGGCGAAGCCTCTTCGAAGATCGTATGACAGCCGGGCTCGAGGCAGGTCGCCATGATCGCACCGGCGCAGAAGCGCTGCTCGTGAGCCATCGCGATGGTGGCGAAGAAACTTCCAAAACTGCGCCCCGTGATGGCGATGCGGCGCGCATCGATGTCGGGCCGCGCCGCGAGCCAGTCGAATGCCGCGCGGCCGGTCGCCGCCCAGGCCGGCATGCTGACGTGAATGCCGAGCACGGCGCTTTCGTATTGGCCAGGCCCTTCAAGCACCAGCACGGCGACGCCGCGGCTGAGCCAGGGGTCGCCGTAGAGCGCGACGCTGCGCTCCTTGAATCCGTCCATTCCGGGAATGGATACGACGACGGGAAAGGGGCCTTCACCGGGCGGAAGATGCAGCCAGCCTGGCAGTGCCTTGCCGTCCAAAGGAACCCATGCCGCCTCGATGCGGTGATCGGCGAGCTGCGCATAGCGCATGTAGCACGCGCGCTTGCGCTCGTTGTAGTGCAGGTTGAGAGCGTTGTTTTCGTCGATTGGCCATTGTGCCGAGGCCCAGTAGTTGGCCGCCATGTAGTAGTTCTCGCGCGCGGTGACGTGCTCGCCGGCGTCGTCCGCCGCCTGGGCTCGGGCTTCGCGCCGCTGCGCAACCGCTTCGAACGCAGGCGCGGCATCGGCCAGTTTCTGGATCCGTTGCCGCAGCATCGCGACGTCGGCGGTCGATTCCGGGCCGAGCGCGGCATTGAGGCTCGCGAGGCGGGGCTGATCCCATTCCGGCCCGTTGGCACGGATGATGTTGTCGATGAGCCAGCGCTGCTCGTTCCACCGGCGCATCTGCGGACTGCCCGTGGGCTGCTGCGACATTTCGCGTCGGGGGCGCAATCGGAGAATGTTCGTTCATGGTGTCGTCTCGCGCTCCAGTTCCGGCCGCACAGTTCAGGAAAAGCGCGGGTGGTGCAAGATCGTGCGCGAGATTGCATGCGACCGAGGTTGCGACCTTGCGCCCTGTCGCCGCAACGTTGACGGATCGGTCGGCGCGCCCGTACAGAAGTGGTACGGACGCAGGCACAAGAAGGCGAGGGGACATGGGACGTGTCGTTCTTGGCCGCCTGGCCGTTGCGATCCCGACATTGATCGGCGTCATCGTCGTGACTTTCCTGCTGACGCGGGCGCTGCCCGGCGATCCCGCCGCCTATTTCGCCGGTCCCGCGGCCACGCAGGAGGCGATCGAGGACGTGAGGCACCGGCTCGGATTCGATCGGAGCTGGCCGGTTCAGTTCGCCGATTACGTGCGCGACCTCGCGCATGCCAATCTCGGCCAGTCGCTGACCACCGGACAGCCGGTGACCGAGGAGATCGCGGCGCGGCTGCCGGCGTCCGCAGAGCTGACGCTGCTCGGGCTGCTGATATCGGCTGCTATTGCGCTGCCGCTTGGCGTCGCAGCCGCACTGCGGCCCAATTCCGCAATCGATCATGTGTGCCGGATCATCGCCACGGCAGGAATTTCACTGCCACCGTTCTTCACCGGACTGTTCCTGGTCTACATCTTCTACTACCTGCTCGGCTGGTCGCCGCCGCCGCTCGGCCGGTTGGACGTGCTGTATTCGGCGCCCCCGGCGCGGACCGGGTTCTATCTCATCGACAGTCTGCTGGCGGGAAACCTGACGCTGTTTCGCGCGTCGCTCTCGCAATTGCTGCTGCCGGCGCTGTCGCTCGCGCTGTTCTCGCTGGCGCCGCTCGCGCGCATCACGCGCGCCTCGATGCTGACCACGCTGTCGAGCGATTTCGTGCGCACCGCTCGCGCAAACGGGCTGTCGCGTTGGAAGGTCGTCGGCGTTTATGCCTTTCGCAATGCCGTGCTGCCGGTCGTGACCGTGTTAGGAATGGTGTTCTCGTTCCTGCTGGGCGCAAACATCCTCGTCGAAAAAGTGTTTTCGTGGCCCGGCATCGGCTCCTACGCGATCGATGCCCTGATCGCCTCTGACTACGCACCCGTTCAGGGTTTCGTCCTCACCATGGCGGTGATGTATGTCGCGCTCAATCTCGCGATCGACATCCTTTATGGCCTCCTCGACCCCCGGATCGGGATTTCCGTATGACGGACATTCTTCGTCACGCGCGCTATGTGGTGAGCGAGAACCCGGTGACAGGTTTCGCTTTCGCCCTGCTGGCCGGATTGCTCACGCTTGCGGTGTTCGGCCCCGCGATCGCGCCGCACGATCCGTTGGCCAGCAACGCATCCTATGCGTTGGGTCCGCCGAACAGCCAGTATTGGTTCGGAACCGATCAGTTGGGACGTGATATCCTCAGCCGCATCATCGTTGCCGCGCGGCTGGATCTCGGCATTGCCGCCGCGTCCGCGCTGCTGGCATTCGTCGCCGGCACCGGCATGGGCCTTGCCGCCGGTTATTTCGGCGGTTGGGTCGACCGCATCATCAGCCGCATCACCGATACGGTCATGGCTTTTCCGTTATTTGTGCTGGCGATGGGGATTGTCGCCGCGCTCGGCAACACGGTCGCCAATATCGTCTATGCTACGGCGATCATCGGCATGCCGCTCTATGCCCGCCTCGCACGTGTCGAGACCAACATTCGGCGCGACGCCGGCTATGTCGAGGCCGCGCGGGTTTCGGGCAATTCCGAATTCAGGATCGTGCTCGCGCACATCCTGCCGAATATCTTGCCGATCATGCTGGTGCAGGCTTCGCTGACGCTCGGCTATACCATCCTCAACGTGGCCGGACTGTCGTTCATCGGCCTCGGCGTGCGGCCGCCGAGCGCCGAGTGGGGGATCATGGTTGCGGAAGGCGCGAGCGCGATCATTTCTGGCGAATGGTGGGTTGCACTGTTCCCGGGACTCGCGCTGATGCTGGCCGTGTTCTGCTTCAATCTGATCGGCGATGGGCTGCGCGATATCGTCGATCCGCGGATGCGCACATGAACGAGCCGGCACCGCTCCTGTCCGTCGAGGACCTCTCGGTTGAGTTCCGCACCCGCTCCGGAACGGTGCATGCGCTTGATCGCGTGAGCTTCGACATCAGAGCCGGCGAAACTCTCGGTCTCGTGGGCGAGAGCGGATCCGGGAAGTCGGTCACGTCGCTGGCGATCATGGGTATCCTCGAGCGCACCGCGCAGGTGACGTCTGGCCGCATCCTGTTTCGTGGCCACGATCTTCTGGCCGAAAAGGAGAGCCGTCTACGTGATATTCGCGGCCGGGATTTGGCGATGATCTTTCAGAACCCACGCTCCGCGCTCAACCCCATCAGGCCCGTCGGCAAGCAGATCGCTGACGTCCTTGAGCAGCATGCTGGCCTCGGGCGCGCGCAGGCGCAGCGGCGTGCCATCGACGTGCTGCGCAGCGTCCGGATCGCCGATCCGGAGCGCCGCGCGCGTGCCTATCCGTTCGAACTGTCCGGTGGCATGTGCCAGCGCATCATGATCGCGACCGCCTTGTCGTGCAAACCGGCTTTGCTGATCGCGGACGAGCCGACGACGGGACTCGATGTCACCATCCAGGCGGTCATTATGAAGCTGATTGCCGAGCTCGCTGCGGCCGAAGGCATGGCGACGCTGCTGATCACGCACGATCTTGCATTGGCGGCGGAGCAGGCCGAGAGGATCGCGGTCATGCATGCCGGCCACGTCGTCGAAATCGCGCCGACTGCCGAGCTGATTTCCGCACCGCGCCATCCGTACACCCAGCGGCTGATCGCGGCGACACCTGAGCCGCACGCGAAGCTGCGCGCGCTCGCCTCGATTCCCGGCAGCCTGCCGGACCTGCGCCGCGACGATCTCCCACCCTGTCGATTCAGCAAGCGCTGCGAGCGTTATCAGCCGGAATGCGACGCCCCGCTGCCGCTGCGCCAGATGGCGCCGCAGCATTCCGTGGCCTGTTGGCGGCCGCTGTGAACGCGCTGGTCGAGGTCCGCAATCTGGTGAAGCGCTTTCCGGTGAACGCGAAGGCGGCCCGGTTGTCTGCGGCGCGGCCGCAGGTCTATGCGGTCGACGGCGTGAGTTTCACGGTGCAGGACGGCGAGACGCTCGGGCTCGTCGGCGAGTCCGGTTGCGGCAAGTCCACGCTTGCGCGCCTTCTGACGCGCTTGATTGATCCCACGGCGGGCGAAATTCGTTTCGACGGCACGGATATTGGCACCATCCCGGCGCGGCTGTTCGGCCGCCGGACAGAACGTGCCGACATTCAGATCGTGTTTCAGGACCCGACCGATTCACTCAATCCGCGATTCACGACCTTCAATCTCATCGCCGATCCGATCCGCCGTCTGCGGCCGGCAGGCGCTGCGGCGATCAGACGCCGCGTCGTCGAGGTCGCGGGCCTGTGCGGTTTGCCCGAAGAACTGCTTGGCCGCTTTCCGCACCAGCTTTCCGGCGGCCAGAAGGCGAGGGTCGGCATCGCCCGCGCTCTGGCGATCGAGCCAAAGCTTCTCGTGCTCGACGAGCCGACATCTTCACTCGATATGTCGGTCCAGGTGGTGATCCTGCATCTGCTGCAAGACCTCAAGGAACGGCTGGGGCTGAGCTATCTGTTCGTCAGCCACGACCTCAATATCGTGCGGCTGCTCTGCAATCGGGTGCTTGTCATGTATGCCGGCAAGATCGTGGAGAGCGGCGAGACATCGGCGGTCTTCGATGCGCCATTGCATCCCTACACGTCGCTGCTCGTTTCCGCCATTCCGAGTCTCTCGCCGCACGCGCGCCGCATGCGTATCGTCCTGGAGGGCGAGCCCGCAAGCCCGATCGACGCTGATCCGCATGTCTGCCGCTTCTACGGCCGCTGCCCACAGGCCGAGCCGCGCTGCGCCGCGACGATGCCAGCGCTTGTACCTATCGTCCCAGGCCACGCCGCCGCGTGCCATTTCGCCAAACACAACGGTTGATCGAATGACCGGGCGGCTCGTCTAAATCACTGCAACAGATAAGAGCCTAAATCATAATCCGTGTGTCGGCGGTTCAAATCCGTCCTCCGCTACCAGCTTTCCCAACATGGCTCGAAACACCGCGCAGCGTGGTCGGCTTGCGCCGCCGCAATTTTTCGCGATGGGCAAAGCGCGACTACATCGGTTGAAACCGATCGAGTCGTCGGGTGGACGTTGGGAGCCGGTGTTGAGCACCTTCTTCGTCGCCGTCGCCGTCCTTCGTTGAATTGGGAGCGGCAGTCAGGGCTGAGGTTGCGGATTTGTTTGACCATGCAGGCCTTGACGCTGTCGGCATCGGGAATGAACTGGCCACATAGCCGGAAGGCATCGCTCTGGCAGGCCATTTGCTGCTGCGCGGTGCCTTGCGCCACAGCACTGTCCGGCCATCGGTCCGTCGACGAACGACCAGACCAAAAATTATCAGCACCATGCCTACGATCACGTTGCCTCGGCCTACGAGCATCAAAACCTCCCTCGGTGCGCTAGCCTCGCAGGCGACGCGCACCTGATGCGTTGACGTTTGAATTCCGCGTAATTTCCGGACCGAATCGATACGGCCAGTCTGGCCCGGGAAAACCAGGAACGCCATCGTTCACCTGTCAATTATGTCGGTTGTGCGGCGCGTTTGCGCGCCATGATGAATGGCACCGCGCCGGCAATCAGTCCGAGCAGCGCGCTGATCGCGGTCGTTCTGGTCAAAGGTACCGGAGTACCGTTCGCCAGCATTCCGTACAGTTGCGCGAATGCCGCACCGCAGAAATTCTGCACGAATACGCCGACGCCGGCGGCAGTGCCCGCAAGCTTCAGGATTCGTCTCCATGGCGCCCGCCTGCGCGTAGGACAGCGAAATGCCCTGCGCCATGGTGATGAAAAATCCCGGCATGAACAATGTCAGCGGCGTGACGTGACCGGTCAGCAATAAGAGCGGATTGGGTCGTGACGGCCGCGAGCGACAGCACCGATCCGGCAAGCACCATGGTTTCGTTGGCGACGCGACTGCCGATGCGGCTGGTGATGAAGTTGCCGGACAGAAAGCCGAACGGAAACAGCAAAAAGTAGATGCCGAATTCGGTCGACGGCCGATGCAGCAATTCCTTCATCAAACTTGACGCGGCCGTGGCGGTGACCAGGAACGATGCGGTGCAGAATCCGGTTTGCAGAACGAACGCAGTGAAGCGCAAATGGCGGAACAGGTCGAGATAATTTCGCAGCACGTTGCCGCTGGTTCGGTTTGCCGGCGAGGCTGGACGGGATTCGAATATTGCCGAGGTATGCTGTAACCAAAATGCCGCTTCCGAGCAGCAGCGCGAAGCTGAAGACACTTCGCCAGCCGAACGCATCGATCAGGATGCCGCCGACCATCGGCGATATCATCGGGCCCATGGTGTAGAACATCGTGAGGTACGCGATCGCGGTGACCAGACGGGCAGGGCCGTAGACGTCCTGCGCGATGGCGCGAACCAGGGTGATGCCGCAACCGGCGCCGACGGCCTGAACCATTCGTCCCACGATGAGCACGAGACACCGAATTTGCCAGCCAACGAAATTGCGCTGCCGACGAGAAACAGACATAGGCCCGAGAGCAGCACCGGCCGCCGCCCGTAACGGTCCGAGAGCGAGCCGTACACCAGCGTGGCGAAGGCCATGCTGAACAGCGCGATGCTGAATGTGAGCTGCGCCATCGCATCGGACAGGCCGAGCGCGGCCTTCACGGCCGGAATGACCGGCATGAAAAGGTGAACCGCCAGCGGCCCGATCAGCGAAATCGAGGCGAGCGCCAACGCAAACAGCGGGCCGGGCGTTGCGGTCATGATGGTCGTCGGAAGTCCTTGAGATTTCCGGCTCAGGCCCGGAAACGCTGGGACGGGAGGTTGCTTATACAGCGCATTCGTTTCTTGTCATTGTGAATGAAGCAGGTATCGTGGCCGCCACGCGGGACATGTGCAAAAAGCGCATGGCATCACGATGAGGCCTGCCACCCGACTGCGCCGTTTGATCGCGCCATCTTTGGCGCTCGGCTTGTTGTCCTTGCAAGCCGCGCAGGCTGAGGACGTGGCCGCATTCTACAGCAGGCCGAAATCTCAGTCTGGTCGCGGGCTTCAATGTCGGCGGCGGCGCCGACCTCTACGCGCGGCTGATCGCGCGCCATCTCGGCAATCACATCCCCGGCCATCCGAACGTCATCGTGCGCAACATGCCGGGCGCCGGCAGCATCGCGGCTGCCAATCACATCTTCAACGTCGCGCCGCACGACGGCTCGACGATCGGTCTGTTCGCCGGAAACATCGCCGTCGATCCGGTGATCGGCGGGGTGCCGACCAAATACGATGCGCGCAAATTCAACTGGATCGGTGCGCCGGCGTCGGAAACCGCCGTGTGCCTTGCGGCCAAGACGACGTCGTTCAAGACCTTCGACGATGTGCTGGCGCGCGAGATGGTGACCGGGGCGGCCGGCACCGGCACCTACGATTTTCCGATCGTTCTCAACAGCCTGCTGAACACGAAGTTCAAGATCGTCAAAGGCTACAACGGCAGCTCCGGGCTGCGCCTCGCGCTGGAACGCGGCGAGATCGAAGGCTTCTGCGGCGTGGGACTGACCTCCGTGCGCACCCTCGGCCTCACCGACGCCACCATCAACATCCTGGTTCAGCTCGCGCAGAAGAAAAGTCCGGTGCTCCCGAACGTCCCGATGGTGTTCGACTACGCCAAATCCGAGCAGGATCGCCAGGTGATGCGACTCGTGTTCGGCTGGGAGGTCATGGAACGGCCGGTCGCGGCGCCGCCGGATGTGCCGGCGGCCATCGTCGAGGCGCTGCGCGACGGCTTCGATGCGACCATGAACGATGCGGCGTTCAAGGCCGATATCGACAAGGCGTCGCTCGCCTACGAACCGATGAGCGGCAAGGAGATCGCCGCCTTCATCGACGAGGTGTACCGGACCCCCTCGGCCGTTGCCGAAAGGGCCGCGCAATTGCTCGGCCGCAAGCGGTGAAGGGCACGAATTGCATTAGGACCGGGCCCGCGCGAGAATAGCGCCTGAGATTCCGCAACGACCCGATCATCGATGGAGCGCGCGCATGCTCTCGAAGGAAGACAACGACCTGCTCACCCGCGTCGGCCCCGGCACGCCGATGGGCGAGTTGATGCGGCGCTACTGGATCCCGGCGTCGTTCTCGCACCAGATCGCAAAGCCGGACTCGCCGCCGCTGCGCGTGCGGCTGCTTGGCGAGAACCTCGTGCTGTTCCGCGACACGCAGGGACGCATTGGCCTGCTCGACGAGCGCTGTCCGCATCGCACCGCGTCGCTGTTCTACGGCCGCAACGAGGAGAGCGGGCTGCGCTGCGTCTATCACGGCCTGAAATTCGACGTCGACGGCAAGTGCGTCGACCTGCCGTGCGTGCCGCAGATGACCGACATCCAGAAGGCCAATGCAGCGACGCAGTTGAAGGTCAAGTCCTACCCGTGCGTCGAGCGCGGCGACGTGGTGTGGACCTACATGGGTCCGCCGGAGCTCAAGCCGGAATTTCCCGAGCTCGAATGGACGCTGCTGCCGGCATCGCAGCGCTACGCCACGCGCCACGTCCAGGAATGCAACTGGCTGCAGGCGCTCGAAGGCGGCTTCGACGCGACGCATCTGACGTTCCTGCACGGCGGCGAATCCGACGCCACCCGCCGCATCGTCGCGACGCTCTACGACGTGCTGCCGGCGGATTTCGGCTTCGTGGTCGGCACCGGCCGCGATCCCGGCAACGGCAGCATCATGTGGAACATGAACGTGATGCTGATGCCGTTCCACAAGATCATCTCGTCGATCCCGCACGGCGCGCATGTGTGGGCGCCGATCGACGACGAAAACACGATGCTCTACAGCGTCGATTTCAATCCGAAGCGCGCGTTCACGGAAGAGGATCTCGCCCGCTCGAAGTGCGGCGACGGCATCCACACCGAAAATATCCCGGGCACCGACCATGCGCTGCGCAACAGGGCGAACGATTACATGATCGATCGCGCGCTGCAGGCGAGCGGCGCAGTCCTATACCGGCATGATCGGCTTCGGCACGCAGGATTGCGCCATCCAGGAATCGATGGGGCCGATCGCCGACCGCACGCGCCGAGCATCTGCTCGCGTGCGACGCGGCGATCGCCAAAATCCGCCGCCTGCTGCTGCAGACGCTCAAGGATCATGCCGCCGGCAAGCCGTTGCCCGGCATGGACCCCGACGAGCTACCGCGTGCGCTCCGGCCGTTTCGAGGCGCCGAAGGGCGAACCGTTCGCGGACGCGATGGAACGCTACGTCCGCCGCGATACGCCGATCGCGGCCGAATAGGGCTCATGCTCGCCCGCATCGTTTTCGGCGCTGCTCTCGCATTCGCCGCGCTGCACCGCGCGCGCGCAGACGGCGGCGTCGGCCGATTTCTACAAGGGCAAGACCATCACGCTGATCACCAGCACCGGCGTCGGCGGCACCTACGATGCCGTTGCGCGGCTGGTTGCGCGCCATATGCCGCGCTACATCCCCGGCAATCCGACCATCATCGTGCAGAACATGCCGGGCGGCGGCAATGTGCTGGCGACCAACTACATGTACAATATCGCGCCCAAGGACGGGACCGCGATTGCCACCATCCACAGCGCCATGCCATTGCACCAGGTGCTCGACGGCCAGGGCGTGCGCTACGACGCCGACAAGTTCAACTGGCTCGGCTCGACCGGTCCGCAGAACGAGGTGATCCTAGTCTGGCATACCGCGGGGATCACTACGATCGAACAAGTCACGCAGCGAGGAGGTCATCCTCGGCGGCACTGGCGCGGGATCGGGCATCGTCATCATCCCGACGGTCATGAACAAGCTGCTCGGCACCAGGTTCAAGATCGTGACCGGCTACCGCACGTCGGAGGATGTCAATCTCGGGATGGAGCGCGGCGAGGTGCAGGCGCGCGCCTTCGGCTTCGGCTCGATCACCAGCCAGCACCGCGGATTGGCTCAAGGACAAGAAGGTCTCGTTTCTCGCGCAGGCCGGCGCCCGGCGCGACAAGCTTTTGCCCGACGTCCCGCTGCTGACGGAACTCGCGAAGAACGAAGAGCAGCGCAAAATATTTCAGCTCGTGTCGTCGGCGCCTGCGATCGGACAGCCCTATGTCGCGCCGCCCGGCGTGCCCGCGGATCGTCTCGCCGTCCTGCGCAAGGCGTTCGATGCGACGCTTGCATGACAAGGCGTTTCTCGCCGACGCGGAGAAAATCCGCTTCGAGGTCGATGCCATGAACGGCGATGAAACGGCACAGATCGCGCACGATACGGTCAACGCGCCGCCGGACATCGTCGCCAAAGCCAGGGCTGCCGTGGGTTCAGCGGATCGCTGATCGCAACCGCTGCGCGTTACGCCCCGTCGTTCGGATCGTGATAAAGCTCGCCGACGATGCCGGTCACGCCGCGGCTCGGCGTTGGCAAGATGATAGCGGCCGTCGCGGTCGCGTCCGAGCCGGCCCTCCTGCCGCAGCGCGTCGAGCGCGCACGCGACCTCGCGGCCGTCGTCGCTGCCGAGCGACTCGACGATGTCGGCGTAGAACATCGGCGCTGATGCCAAGCGCCTGCTCGACCGTCTGGAAGCGGGCAGGGCCCTTGAACGTCTTCGCCGCGCATCGCATCAGCGGCACCTGGCCGTCGCGGCCGAACGGCTTTGTGCAGTCGAAGCCGGACTTCGCGCCGGTGCGCCGGCCGTTGAGCGAGGGGTCCATCGTCATCCCCAACATGCCGGTCAGCAGCACGAGGTCCTGGTCGGCCTGGAAGCGGGTGCCGAGCGCCCAATCGCACTGACGGTCGTCGTGGATGTTGATGTCCTCGTCGAACACGTAGACGTGCTTGAGCCGCATGATGCCGCCGAACAGCGCCGCAATGGCTTGGCGCGCTTCGCCAAAAGAGCGCTGCTTCATCGAGACGCGCAGCGTGTTGGCGCCGCCGGAGACCGAACGCAGATAGACGGCGACCGGCTCGCGCACCGCGGTCTTCAAAATTTTCATCGCCTCGGCTTCGAGCCGCATCGCCGAGATGTTGGCGCTGTCGGTCTGGTCGAGCACGAAGGCTGAGCCGTGCAGCAGGGTGTGGTGCAGCACGTCGCGGCGCATGGTGATCGCGGTGCAATGGAACACCGGGTCCATGTGGATGGCGCCGTAATAGCCCATGTATTCGCCGAACGGCCCTTCCGGCTCCACATAGCCGCGTTCGTCGAGATAGCCTTCGAGCGTCATCTCGGCGTCGGCCGGCACCAGGATGTCGTTGGTCAGGCTCTTGACGACGGCAGCCGGCTCGCCGCGGAAGCTCGCGACCAGCGCGAGCTCGTCGCCCGGCTGACGGGTCGTCGCGGCGAAGAAGTCGAGCGGATGCACGCCGATCGTGAAGGTCACCGGGAGCTTTTCGCCGCGGGCAACGCATGCGGTGTAGATGCGCTTGAGATCGGACGGCGCCGTGACGTTGGTGCCGGTCTCGTAGCGGTTGCGCAGGCTCAGCCGCCGCGAGCCGACGTTACGTCGCCCGGTCGCTGGATCGATAACGTAGTCGATCCCCGAACTCATGTAGCAGCTTCCGTCGTAGGCATGCTGCGGATGGAATGGCAGCTTGGTGAGATCGACGTCCTTGCCGGTGATCTTGACCTCGTGCACCGGCGCGTCGCCGGACGGCACCTCGACCAGCGGCTGCGGATTGGCGAGGCGCTTGAAATATTCGTCGTAGAGCTTGTCTTCGCTGGTCTCGAATGCTGCGGCGAGGCGCTTGCGGTTGCCGGCCGTCTTGGCGACCATTTCGCACTGCTCGGGCCCCGCCTTCTTGAACAGTTGCACCTTTTCCGAGCGCTCGATGATGGTGCTCAGGCCGGTCAGCGACACCGGCTCCTCATGAATTTCGACCTCGCCCATGTCGATGAGGCGGTCGACGAAGCGCCGCAGCCGGTACTTGTCCATATCGATCTTGGACGTGGTGGAGTTGAACTTGCCGGCGGTGTTCATCGCTCGCGCCTTACGCTGGTTGGTGTTGCGCGCAAATCCTAGCACAACCCGGCGGCCGTCGGGCACTGTTCCGGTACTCGTGCGTTGGGGAACCATGAGGCCCGCACCAGCCACAGCCGGGAAAGCCCTGCGACCGTTAGCAAATGGACCGCGGGAATCAGAACGGTTAGACACGCCGCACGGGCGCTCGACTTTCCGTCAGGTCCGCGTCGCCGGCCTGCCGACCATCCAGATTTCCATGCCAAAGGCTCCATTCGAGATACCTCGCCGCCTCCGTGCCATGGTGCGGGCGCGGGAATCGAGCCTGATCGGCCTGGCGGCGGCGGTCGGGGCTATCGCCGGCCTCGTCGTGGCGGTCATGGGATTGGGTGTCGATAGCCTGCACCGGCTGTTCTTTGGTCTGGCGCTGGGTGAACGGCTATCGGCGGCCATCAAGCTCGATCCCTGGGTTGCGTTCTGCGTGCCTTTTTTTGGGGGCATCGCGTTCGGCGCTTCGGTCGAACTGATCGGGCGCTGGCGGCGCGGCCGCGAGGTCGACCCGATCGAAGCCAATGCGCTGCATGGCGGCCGCATGTCGCTCGTCGGCAGCGTCATCGTGGCGGCGCAGACCGTGTGGTCGAGCGGGGTGGGGGCCTCGGTCGGCCTCGAGGCCGGCTATACGCAGCTCGCCAGCGGCATCGCCTCGCGCATGGGCAATGCCTTCCGGCTGCGGCGCGGCGATCTGCGCATCCTGGTCGGATGCGGCGCCGCCGCCGGCGATCGCGGGGGCCTTTGGGGCGCCGCTTGCCGGCGCGTTCTACGGCTTCGAGCTGATCATCGGCGGCTATTCGCCGACCAGCCTGGCGCCGGTCGGCATCGCCGCGCTGATCGGCTATCTCGTCGCCGGGGCTTTTTCGCCTGCCGAGTTTGTCGTCGTCGCATCGCATGCAACGCGAGTTGTCGCCGTTCATGACCTCGTCATCGCCGCGACGCTCGGCTTGCTGGCGGCGGTGTTCGGCATCATTTTGATGCGCGGCGTCGCATTGTGCGAAGCGCTGTTCATTCGCGTGCGGATGCGGCCCGGTCTGCGGCCGGCGATCGGCGGAGCGATCGTGGGTGCGCTCGCCGTGGCCTCGCCGCAAGTGATGTCGTCCGGCCACGGCGCGCTGCATCTCACCAGCGTGCTTGACCTTCCGCTGGCAACGGTCGCGCTTCTGTTTGGCCTGAAAGCACTGGCCTCGATCGTTTCGCTCGGCTCGGGATTTCGCGGCGGCCTGTTCTTCGCGTCGCTGCTGCTCGGGGCGCTGGGCGGGCATCTGTTCGCGGTCGTTCTCACCAGCCTGTGGCCGAGCCTCTATTTCGATCCGAATATTTATTCGGTCATCGGCATGGGCGCGCTTGCGGCTTCGGTGATCGGCGGGCCGCTGACCATGATCTTCATCGCGCTGGAAACCACCAGCGATCTTTGGCTGACGACGGCGGTGCTGATCGCCGTGATCATCTCGGCGCAGGTGACGCGGGAGGTGTTCGGATATTCCTTTGCGACCTGGCGTTTCCATCTGCGCGGCGAGACCATACGCAGCGCCGCCGACATCGGCTGGATGCGCGATCTCACGGTGCGCAACATGATGCGCGAGGACGTGAGGACGGCTCTCGCCGTGACCACCATTTCCGCGTTTCGCGAAGCGTTTCCGCTCGGGTCCGCGACGCACGTGGTGGCCGTTGACGAACAAGGCCGTTATGCCGGCATGGTCGTGGTCGCGGAGGCGCATGCGCCGCGAAGTCGTCGGCGAAAAATCGCTCAAGGACCTTCTGCGCCTGGTCGACGACGTGCTGCTGCCGAGCATGACGGTGAAGGAATCGGTGCAGGCTTTCGACCGCACCGAGGCCGAGGCGCTCGCCGTGGTCAACTCCTACGTCGAGCGCCAGGTCGTCGGAATTCTGACCGAGGCCTACGTGCTGCGCCGCTATTCGGCCGCGCTGGAATCGCGCCGTCGCGAGCTGACCGGCGACAGCGATTAGCTGAAATCGAATTTTGGCCGGGCTTGACCGCTCGCACGGTTAAGGCATGTTCTCCTGAAAACATCGGGAGAATTCATGCGTCGTGCACATTTTATTGCCAGTGCTCTGATCATTGGGGCCGCGCTCATCTTCGCGACAACGTCGCAGGCCCAATCCTGGCCGCATCGGACGGTCAAGATGATCGTGCCAAACCCGGCCGGCACCGCGACCGACGTCACCGCGCGCTTCTATGCCGATCGGCTTTCGCAGCGCTGGGGCAAGCCGGTCATTGTGGAGAACCGGCCCGGAGCGGACGCGCTCGTTGCAGTCAATGCGTTCGTCGGCGCGCGCGACGACCACACGTTGATGTTCTCGTTCGGCGCGCCGGTCACCCTGAACACGGTGCTTCACGCCAAGCTGTCCTATGACCCCGAGCGTGATCTCGTTCCGATTGTCTCCGCCTCGGATTCCTTTATCGCTTTTGCGGTCACGGCTTCGCTCGACATCCACTCGCTTGCCGACCTGGCCAAACGCGCGAAGGCGGAGCCGGGAAAGCTCACCTGGGCCTCGACGCCTGGCATGCCGCAGTTCGGCTTCGTCGGCTTCGTCAAAAGCGCCGGCATCGATATGGTGCCGGTCGCCTACAAGGATTTTACGCCGGCGCTGCAGGATGTAACCGAAGGACGCATCAACGTCGTCTCGACAGGCTTGCTCGGACTGACGCCGCTCGGGCAGGGCGGCAGGGTGCGTATTCTTGCGGTGACCAACAAGCAGCGCGCGCCTTCGGCGCCGGATATTCCCACCGTCGCCGAAGCCGGTTTCCCGGATGCAATCGCGGAGGGCTTTCAGGGCTTCTTCGGCTGGCGCGACATGCCGGCGGACTTGCGTGAGCGCATCGCGTCCGATGTCCGCGCCGTCGCGCCAGAGCTGCCGGCCGACCGGCTGGCTGCGCTCGGGCAGGTGGTGCGGGTCGGCACCACCGCCGATTTCATTGCCATGCTCGACGACCAGCGCAATCGCGTGGCCGCGATCGCCAAGGCGCTCAACCTTCAGCCGCAGTAATTGTCCCGCTGTTCAGCGGCTCTCGGCGCTGCGCTGCTTGCCCGAAAGGTAGAAGTAGCCGACCCGATTGTTCGGCGGCGAGCCGTACCAGAAGCGGCCTTCCTTATCGAGGAAGAAGTCGCGCATGCCGTTGTCGGTGTATGGCATCGGGAATTCCGTCACCTTGCCGGTGTCCGGATCGAGACGGCCGAGAACGTCACGGTGCTCGGATGAATACCAGATCTTGTGATCGGGCGAGACGCCAAGCGCGTAGGGTGTCTCCCGCGGGCTCGGCAGCGGAAAGTCCTTGAACGTCTCCGCCTTCGGATCGAAGCGACCGATCCTGCCGTCGTCGTAGACGGCGAACCAGACCATGCCGTCGTCATCGATCTGGATGCGCCGCGGCCGATCGCGCATCGGCGGGATGTACTTCGTCACCATCAGCGTCTTCGGGTCGACCTTGCCGACCGTCCCGTTGCGGTTCATTTCGGTGAACCAGACGTTGCCCGCCTTGTCGATCGCGATGCCGTAGGCGCTCGGCACATCCTTGATGTGCGTGAACACTCCGGTCTTCGGATCGAAGCGGGTCAGGCCCCCGGTCGACCAGATCGAGCCGTCGGGATGCAGGCGAATGGTGTGCTTGCGCCAGTCATCCTGATATTCGGTGATCTGCTGGGTGACGGGGTCCCAATGCCCAAGCTTCTTCGCGCCGGCTTCCGTGATCCAGACTGAGCCGTCCGCTGCGGGAACTGCCGAGTGGATCAGCGCCGGGCCTGTGTTCGGCACGCGGAATTCCTTGATCTCGCCGGTCGCGGCGTTGAGGCGGGAAATCCGGTTGGAGGCGCCGTATTGCGGCGTCCAGAACAGTCCGTCCTTGTCGGGATTGGCCGTCCACGGAAAGCGGCTCGGTCCCGCCATGTCATAGTCCACGTAGACGATCTTGAGCGCCTCGTCGCTGAACGAGATCAGCGTGTCCTTGTAGCCGGGCACGTCCGTCGGCGATTTTGGCAGCGCCAATTCCTCGCCGAACATCTTGTTGAGATAGAAGATGACGTCTTCGGCCTGCTGGTCGCTGAAACCCTGACGGTCGGCGAGCGAGGAGCGCATCGCCTCGCGCATGTAGCTTACGCGGTCGCGCCAGCCGTCCTCGTCGCGTGTCACCGCGGCCATCCGCGACTGGAAGCCGTGGCAGCTCATGCAGTTCTGGAACAGGGTCGTCTTGCCCCGCGCGTCGGGCAGCAGCACCCGGCCCTGATCAATGGTCAGGTCGCTCCAGCGGATCGGAGTCGTCTGCAGCGCAAAGTCGAACGAGGCATTCTGGTCGGCCGTCAGTTTGACGCCGCGCTTCGCATCGGCCTTGTAGCCGATCGCCCTGATCTGGACGCGGTAGTCGCCGGCCGGCAGGTTCTCGATCGTGTAGCGGCCCTGATTGTCCGAGAGCACGCTGACGGTCATGTGCAGCCCGGCGTGACTCGCTTGCACGAAGGCCGCCCGGAACGCAGTGCCGTCCGGTCCGGTCACGGTGCCGGTGATGGTCGCGGCATCGGCATACGACGCGGCGAATGCGAAAATTCCGAGAATTCCAAGGCGAGCTAGTGACTGCATGGCGCTTCCCTCGCGTTTCCCTCAGCCGTTCTTGTCGTGGTCGCGCGCAATCCGCTGGGCAAAGCGATGTGGCGCGCGTTCGTCACGCTGTCGGCAGTAGCCGCATTCGGCTCCCGCCGCTGCGACAAGTCAATGAGAAAGCTATGAGAAAACAGGGCCGCAGGTATTTCATGCCCGCAGGTAATTCAGGGCCGGCGGCAAGGGCTGCTACTGGACCTTCAGGCCGACGTCCTTTGCCAAGCCTCCCCATAGCGCAACCTCCTCGGCCAGAAATTTGTTGAGGCCATCGACATCGACATCCATGGTCGACAATGCGTTGCGTTCAAATTGCTCCTTGATGGTCGGCGATTGCACGATTTTGCGCACGGCAAGATTGAGTTTGGCAACGATGTCGGCGGGAATGCCCTTCGGCCCCGTCAGCCAGAACCACGCCACGCCGCGCACGGCCGGATAGCCAAGCTCGATGAAGGTCGGGACATCGCCCAACGCTGGTTTGCGCTCGACCGCGGTCACCGCGAGCCCGACCGCATTACCGGCTTTCACCTGCTCGGCGACCGAAATCGCCGGCTGCAATGCGAGCGACACGTGGTTGCCGACGAGGTCGGTCATGTTCTCGGCGGCGCCCCGGTATGGTACCGGCTGCAGATGGATGCCGACCGCGCGATTGATAAGAAGCTGGATCAGATGGCCCTGCGATCCGGCGCCGGGCGAGCCGCAGCTCACCGGTTTGTCGCGCGCGATCTTCACAAGGTCGGCGAAGGTCTTCACGCCGAGCGAGTTGCTCGCCGCCAGCATGAAGCTGTCGCCCGCGATCATGGCGATGTGGGTGAAGTCGCGCATGGTCACGTAGCCGACGTTCGGATTGATCGCCGGACCGGTGAGATGCGGCCCGGCGCCGCCGATCAGCAGCGTGTAGCCGTCGGGCTCCGCGCGCACGACCTGCGCCGAGCCGATGGCGCCGGCATTGCCCGCATGGTTCTCGACGTAGAACTGCTGGCCGAACGCCTTCGACAATTCCGCCGCCAGCAGGCGGCCGAGCACATCGGCCGTGCCTCCGGCGCCGAACGCGACCACGATCTTGACCGGCTTGGTCGGCCAATCCTGGGCCACGCAGGTGGAGAGCGAGGCCAGAGGGCGACACCAAGCGATCGCGGCGGCGCGAATGGCTCTTGTCAGTGCTTGCATCGTCTTTCTCCGGCAGTTCGCGGCTGCGCGCGGCATTTGCGATTTTCGGGACCATGATAGCGCATCGCGCACGTTGCGGTATGCTCCGTCGTTCGCGCAACGGGGACATAATTGATGCCGCTCGGCGAAGGATACGACGTCGTCGTGCTTGGCTCCGGAATTGCCGGCCTTGCCGCGGCTTTGGCTGCGCATGAGGCAGGGCTGCGGCCGGTGCTGATCGAGAAGGCGGACACGATCGGCGGCACGACGACCGACTCGTATGGCCTGATCTGGATCGGCGGCAACCATCTCATGCGAGCGGCCGGCGAGGACGATACGCGCGACGACGTGATCGCCTACATGACGTTCCTCGGCGGCGGCGAACTTGACGACAAGCGCATGACCGCGCTCGTCGACCGTTCGCCCGAGGTGCTGCGCTTTTTCGAAGGCTGCGGCATCAAATTCCGCCTCGTCGGCGGCATCGTCGATCATTATTTCGGCGTCGCGTCGGGCGCGCGCGGCGCCGGGCGGACGGTCGAGGCGGATTTGATCTCCGGCTATGAGCTCGGCGAGTGGCGCGAGCGCATACGCACGCCGAAGGACGCGCCGTATTTCGTCACCGCGGCGGAGCAGACCGCGTGGGGCGGCATCAACCGGTTTTCCTATTGGGACCAAAACCTCGTTCGCGAGCGGCGCGAAAAGGACATCCGCGGCAAGGGCGTCGGACTTGTCTCGCATTTCGTCAAGGCGCTCGCGGCGCGCGGCGTGCCGATCGTTCTGAACCAGGCGGTTGAAAATCTGTCGATCGAGCAGGGGCGCGTTACGGGCGTGACCTTGGCAGATGGCCGAAAAATCGCTGCACGCAAGGGCGTCGTGCTCGCCACCGGCGGCTACGAATGGAACGAAGACTTGATGCGCGATTTCGATCCGCTGCCCGGGCTCGAGCCGCTGTCGCCGCCGAGCCTCACCGGCGATGGGCTCATCATGGCCGCCGAGCAAGGCGCCGCGATCCGGCGGATCCAGAACAATCTCAATCTTATGCTGGGCTTCGCGCTGGTTCCCGATGCGCCGAACACCGCGCCGATCCAGTGCATGGCCGGCATCAGCGAGATGTGCAGCCCGCACACCATCGTCGTGAACAAGAGGGGCGAGCGCTTCGCCGACGAGTCCTATTTCCAGAGCGTCGTTCCGGCGTTGCGCAAGTTCGACACCATGACGCATTCGCACGCCAATCTGCCGTGCTTCCTGATTTTCGACGCGCAATACGCCGCGAGCTATGCGCTCGCGCATCTTCCGGCCGGGACCAAGGTTCCGGATTCCGTGGTGCGCGCGGACAGCTTGCCCGAGCTTGCGCAGAAAATGGGAATTGATCGCGACGGTCTGGCGCGCAGCGTTGTGCGCTTCAACACCTTTGCCGCGTCCGGCAAGGACGAGGATTTTCATCGCGGCGAGTTGCGCTGGGGCCTCGCCAGCAGGTCCGAGGCCAAACGGCCGAACGGCAGCCTCGGCGCCATCGACAAGCCGCCGTACTACGGCATCGAGCTGCACCCGAGTCTCGGCACGTCGTCGGCCGGCCTGCTGACCAACGAGCACGGCCAGGTCATGCATCAGCGGCGGCGGCCGATCCCGGGCCTCTACGCCTCCGGCGTCGTCGCCGCGCGCACCGAGCTTGGCGCCGGCTATCAGGCCGGTCTCAATCTCGCTTCCGCCATGACATTCAGCTATCTCGCGGTTAAACACATGTCCGAACAATGAGCGATGACAGCACGGTGATGTCGAGAGCCGCCGGTTCGGCGGATCAGCGCGCGCATGGCGATTGCATCGCGCGGGCCCGGGCGCTCGC
Organism: uncultured Alphaproteobacteria bacterium; assembly: GCA_963730645.1. Taxonomy (GTDB): domain Bacteria; phylum Pseudomonadota; class Alphaproteobacteria; order Rhizobiales; family Xanthobacteraceae; genus BOG-931. The sequence goes on from CAVSSN010000010.1 coordinate 27,538, forward strand.
GCCGGCGATTGCCGCGGCGCTGCCGCAGATCGACGCCAATCGCGAATTGCCGCCTGAACTGGTGTCGGCGCTGCACGATGCGCACCTGTTTCACATGCTGGTGCCGCGCTCGCTCGGCGGCGAGGAAGTGTCGCCGCTCGAATACGTGCAGACGCTTGAGGAAATCGCCAAGGCCGACGCCAGCACTGCGTGGTGCCTCGGCCAGACCTCGGTCTGTTCGACCCTTGCCGCGAGCCTTCCGGAGCAAACGGGCCGCGAGATTTACGTCAACAATCCGCGCGGCGTGTTCGGCTGGGGCCCGCCGGGAAAAACCGGCAAGGCGGTGGCCGAAGCAAATGGGTATCGGCTCAGCGGCACCTGGCTGTTCGCGAGCGGCAGCCGGCATGTGACCTGGCTCGGCGCGCATTGTCCGGTGTTCGAGCCGGACGGCCAGCCGCGCCGCGATGCCAACGGCAATCCGGTCGAGATGACCTTCGTGTTTCCGCGCGAGCGCGCCAAGATCACCGATACCTGGCACGTGATCGGGCTCAAGGGCACCGGCAGCGACACCTATTCGGTGACCGATTTGTTTGTGCCGGCCGATCACGCCGTCTCCGCGTTCGGGCGCAATCCGGCGGAGCGGCGCGAGCGCGGCCCGCTTTACAAGTTCACGGTGTTCCAGCTTTTCGGCGCGAGCTTTGCCGGCGTCGCGCTCGGCATTGCGCGCTCGACGCTCGACGCATTCGTCGAGCTTGCCCGCGGCAAGACGGCGACCAACGCGAAGTCCCCGCTGCGCGACAGCGCCATGATCCAGTCGCAGATCGGCCTCGCGCAAGCGCAGCTCGCCGCGGCCCGCGTGTTCCTGCTGCACGCGCTGGGCGACATGTGGGACAGCGCGCGCCAATCCGGCGTCACGACGATCGAGCAGCGCGTGACGTTGCGCATGGCTTCGAGCCATGCCTCGCATGTCTCGAAGCAGGTCGTCGACACCGCCTATCACGCCGCCGGCGGCACCGCGATCTTCGACAGCTATCCGTTCGCGCGCCGCTTTCGTGACATGCACACCGTGTCCCAGCAGGTGCAGGCGCATTACTCGGTGTTCGAGGCGATCGGGCAGTACTACCTTGGCATGCCGATCCATCCGCGACTGATCTGAGCGCGAAGCGATGCAACGAATCCTGGTCACCGGCGCGCTGGGACAGATCGGCTCCGAGCTGACGCTCGCGTTGCGCCAGCGCTACGGCTCCGACCTCGTCGTTGCTTCCGATCTTCGCATGGTGCCGCCGCAGATGCCGGGCGTGCATGGACAATACGCGCACGTCGACTGCACGCAGGCGGGACAGATCCTTGAGGTGGTCCGGCGCTATGAGATCGGCACGATCTATCACCTCGCCGCGCTGCTTTCGGCGGTGGCGGAGGAACGGCCGCAGGTCGCCTGGAACCTCAACATGGGCGGCCTCTACAACATCCTGGAAGTCGCGCGCCAATACGGCTGCCAAGTGTTCTTCCCAAGCTCGATCGGCGCGTTCGGGCCGTCGACGCCGCGCGATCGCACACCGCAAGTCACGATCCAGCGGCCGACCACGATGTACGGCGTCACCAAAGTGTCCGGCGAACTGCTGTGCGACTATTACTGGTCGCGCTTCGGCGTCGACACGCGCGGGCTGCGCCTGCCCGGGCTGATTTCCCATGTCGCGCCGCCGGGCGGCGGTACGACCGACTATGCCGTCGAAATTTTCCACCAGGCGCTGCGCTACAAGCACTACACCTGCTTCCTCGGCGCGGCGACGCGGCTCGACATGATGTACATGCCCGACGCCATCCGCGCCATGGTCGAGCTGATGGCCGCCGATGCGGCGCGCCTCGAACACCGCAACGCCTATAACATCACCGCGATGAGCATCACGCCCGCCGAACTCGCCGACGAGATCCGCAAGCACATTCCGGATTTCGTCATCGACTATCGGGTCGATCCGATGCGGCAGGCGATCGCGGAATCATGGCCCCGCTCGCTCGACGACGGCGCCGCGCGGGCCGAATGGGATTGGTCGCCGCGGTTCGATCTCGCGGCGACGACTGCGGACATGCTCGCGCGGCTGCGCGAGAAATACATCGCGCCAAACGAAGGTTGATCGCCGCTAGCGAGGTTCCATGCCGACCGATGCCCTTGACAGAATTCTAATGCTGCGGCTCGGCGAGCTTGAGTATGGCGGCCGGCTGAAGGGCAAGGAAAGCGTCATCGCAAAAGTTCTTCCGCCGCGCGATGGCAAGGGGCCGCGCTTCCTGCTGGAGGGCGAGGGCTACAAGCAGTTCCTGCGCCTGAATTCGAACAGCTATCTCGGCATGTCATTTCGCCCCGACATGATGGCCGCAGAGGAGGCGGCCGTTCAAAAATATGGCACCGGCCCGGGCGCGGTGCGTTTCATCAGCGGCACGTGGTCGCCGCATGTCGAGCTTGAGCGTCGCTTGGCGGCGTTCCACAAGCGCGAGGCTGCGATGGTCTTCAGTTCGGCCTACGCCACGATCATGGGCGTGCTGCCGCAGCTCATCACTGACAAGACTGCGGTGATCAGCGACGAGCTCAACCACAATTGCATCATCAACGCCATCGCGCTGTCGCGGCCGGCGGAGAAACGGATTTATCGCCACGTCGATCTGGCGGATCTTGAGCGGCGCCTGACGGAGTGTGCCAAGACCTGCGCGCGGGCGATTGTCGTGACCGATGGTGTATTCAGCATGCGTGGCGACCACGCGCCGCTCGACCGGATCGTTGCAATGGCGCGCCGGCTCGATGCGGCGTACTCGGAGAACGTCGTCGTGGTGGTCGACGACTTGCATGGTGTCGGCGCGTTCGGCCGTACCGGGCGCGGTACCGAGGAGGTGACGGAATCCGATCCAGCCGATGTGCTTGTTGCGACGCTTGGGAAGTCCTTTGGCGTCAACGGCGGCTATGTGACTGGCAGCGAAATCCTTGTCCGCTATTTGCGCGAGACTTCTCCGTTCTACATCTATTCCAATCCCATCACGCCGGCGGAGGCGAGCGCGGCCCACAAGGCGGTGGATATTCTGGACAGTTCCGAGGGCCGGATGCTCCTCGGTCACTTGCATGCGATGTGCACCCTCTTCCGGGCTGGCCTCGCCAGGCTCGGACTTGAGACGTTGCCAGGCGAGCATCCAGTGGTGCCACTCATGCTGCGCGACACGCCGCGCACGTCGGCGCTGGTGGCGCATCTGCGGCGCAATGGCATTCTTGCGACCGGCCTCGGCTACCCTGTCGTGCCGATGGGGCAGGAGGAAATCCGGTTCCAGATCAGCGCCGATCATACCGAAGCCGACATCGACGAGGCGCTCGCGGCGCTTGGCAGCTTCAAAGGCTAGAAACCCGGTGCCCTTAAACGGGCACATGGACACGAGGGATCATCGTGAAATTTCGGGTGGAACTCGTTTGGCAGGACAATGACGCTGAGGCCGGGTCGTCGATCTATCTGACGTCCGACGGCCGCGTCATTTTGCGCGGGCGTGCGATCTCGGCGCTGGAGCGCGCGGACCTCTCGCTGCCGGCCGACGCCGACATGATCAGCGTCGACCGCACCCTCATCCGCGCCATCAAGGATATGCTATAGTTCGGCCGTTGTCGGCCTAGCATCCGACCAGGAGCACGCCATGTATCTGCGAAACTACTGGTATGTCGCCGCCGCCGAAGAGGAAGTGGGAGAGAAGCCGCTCGGCCGCATGATCCTTGGCGAGCCGCTGGTGTTCGCGCGCGGCGAGGACGGCGCGCTGATGGCGTTCGAAGACCGTTGCGCGCACCGCCATCTGCCGCTGTCGATGGGCAAGATCGTCGGCAATACGCTGCAATGCCACTATCACGGCCTGCGCTACGACAAGACCGGCAAGTGCGTGCGCGTGCCCGGGCAGGACCACATCCCGATGAATGCGCGGGTGAAATCCTATCCCGTGGTCGAGCGCTATCGCTGGATCTGGATATGGATGGGCGATCCGGCGCTGGCCGACCCCGACCAGATCACGGACTTCCACTGGTTCAGCGATCCGAACTGGGGCGCGAAGCATTCCTATCTGCACGTCGAGGCGAACTGGCAGCTTGTCGTCGACAACCTGCTCGATCTCACGCATCTCGCCTTCGTGCACGAGACCACGATCGGCAACATGGCGTTGGTCGAGCACGCGGCCGTCAAGGTACAGCGTGCGCCGAACAACGTCGTCGTGTCGCGCTGGATCATCGACCAGCCGGCGCCGCCGACCTTCGTCAAGGTCGGCGGGTTCACCAGCAATGTCGACCGCTGGCAGGTCATCGATTTCGCGCCGCCGGCGTTCCTGCGGCTCGATGTCGGCGCGACGCCGACCGGCACAGGCGCGCCTGAAGGTCGCCGCGTCGGTGGCATCTCCATGCGCAACCTCAACGCCATCACGCCGGAGACCGAGACCACCAGCCATTATTTCTGGGGCCAGGCGCACGATTTCGACGTCAACAATGCGGAGATGACCGAGAAGGTTTTCCAGCAGATCAAGATGGCATTCCTGGAGGACGTCGCGGTCTTCACTGCGCAGCAGCGTTCGATGATGCTTTATCCTAACGCGCCGCAAGTCGACATCAACGCCGACAGTGGCGTGATCCAGGCCCGCCGCATCATCGACCGGCTCCATGCTGAGGAACAGGCGGCTACCGGTCAGGTCGCGGCCGCGGAATAATGCCGGCCGTATCGCTTTCGCGGACGATGACACTGGAAAGAAAATGGCCGCGCACGAGTCGTTGCATAAGGTCCGCGATATTTCCGTCCGCATTCTTCGTGCGGGCCAAGGCGAGCCGCTGGTATTTCTGCATGGCGCCCGCGGCTTTCCAGGCTGGCTGCCGTTCTTCGACACATTGGCGACGCACTATGAGGTGTGGGTGCCGGAGCATCCGGGCTTTGGCACGCCCGACAATGCCGCCAGCATTCGCGACATCGCCGACCTGGCGATGTACTACCTCGATTTTCTCGACGGCCTTGGCACTGACCGCGTGCACATCGTTGGTCATTCGCTGGGTGGCTGGACCGCGGCCGAAGTGGCGGTGCGCAACTGCACGCGTCTCAAGAGCCTGACGCTGATCGCGCCTGCGGGCGTGCGCGTCAAAGGCGTGCCGGTCGGCGACAATTTCATATGGTCGCCGGAGGAGGCGGTCCGCAACGTCTATTATGACCAGTCCTTCGCCGACAAAATCCTTGCGCAGGAACCGTCCGAGGAAGAGGCGGACCGCCAGATGGCGAACCGCTTCATGGCCGCGCGGCTCGGCTGGCAGCCGCGCTGGTTCAACCCGGCGCTGGAACGCTGGCTGCACCGCATCAGTGTTCCGACGCTCGTCGTCTGGGGCGAGAACGACAAGTTGTTGCCGAGCGCCTACGCCGCGGTGTGGAAGCGTTGCGTGCCGGATGTGCGGGTCGAGATCGTGCCGGAGTGTGGGCACTCGCCGCATATCGAGAAGCTGGACGTCGTTGCTCCAAAAGTGCTTGGCTTCCTGAAAGCAGGCCGGCCATGAAGTTCACCTGCTTCCATCTCATGCCGTATCGCCCGCTCGATTTCGCCGAGCGCAAGAAACACCGCTCGGCCTGGGTCGTGCTGCCCAACAGTCTCTACGATCCGAAGAAGGGCGCCGAGGAATACCAGTCCTATCTCGATCAGCTCACCTTTGCCGAAGAACTCGGCTTCGACGCCATCGGCGTCAACGAGCACCATCAGACCGCCTACGGCATGATGCCGGCGCCCAACCTGATCGCGAGCGCGCTGATCCAGCGCACCAAGCGGGTCAAGATCGCGATCCTCGGCCGCGCGCTGCCGCTCACCAACAATCCGATCACCATCGCGGAAGAATTCGCGATGCTCGACAACTTGTCGAAGGGCCGCATCATCGCCGGCTTCGTGCGCGGCATCGGCACCGAATATCACGCCACCGGGCTTAATCCCGCGTTCTCGCTCGAACGCTTCCAGGAGGCGCACGACCTGATCGTCAGCGCCTGGACGCGGCCGGGGCCGTTCGAGTTCGAAGGCGAGCATTACAATTTCCGCTACGTCAACCTGTGGCCGCGGCCCTACCAGACGCCGCATCCGCCGATCTGGATTCCCTCGATGGGCTCGTCGGAAACCATCCGCTGGGCGTCGGCGCCGGAGCGCAAATATCCGTTCCTGGTCACCTTCAGCGCGCAGGAACTGGTGACGCGCTATCTCAACAATTACCGCGAGCAGGCGCGACAACACGGCTATGAAGCGTCCGGCGATCAGCTCGGCTGGGCGGCGCCGATCTATGTCGCCGACACCGACGAGCAGGCACAGGCGGAAGCGAAGGCGCCGGCGGAATCGCTGTTCAATGATTATCTGGCGAACCCGTGGGAGATGCTGCTGCCGCCGGGCTACACGTCGCTGGCGTCGATGAAGAACACGATGAAGCTGCGGAAATCGCTCGGCGCGGCTCCTCGCGCGACGATCGAAGGGCTCATGGCAAGCGGCACGGTGGTCGCCGGCAGCCCGCGCACGGTGCGCGACGCGCTCGAGCGCATGCGCGACGCGACCGGGCTCAACATCATCGTCGCCATGCTGCAATTCGGCGTCATGAACGATGAGCTGGCGCGCCGCAACATGCAGCGCTTCGCCGTCGACGTGATGCCGCATTTGCGGGACTGACGTCACATCGACGACCTGCTGGCTTCTACCGACGGGTCGCCAGACGCGCTATACTGGCTGAAAACATATCCTGGGAGGGAATCATGTTCGGCAAGCAGCGCGTTCGTTCCGCCGTGCTCGCGGCATTCCTGTGCATTGGCACGTTGGCCGGAGGTGGCTCGGCGCTCGCGCAGGGTGCCAAGACGCCGTTGCGCGTCGCCTACACGCCCGCGGTGCCGTGGCTATCGATCTGGGTCGCCAAGGACACCGGCATTTTCGATCGCAACGGCCTCGATGTGATATTCACTCAGGTGCAGAACCTGTCGCTATTGCCGGCCACGCTCGGCAAGCAGATCGACGTCGCGCCGACCACGCCGACCGATATCGTCAAGACGGCCGCGAGCGGCCTCGACGTTGTCGGCATCACCGGCGGCACGCTTGAGGTGGCGGAAAACCGTGCGGTCGAGCTGATCGTGCGCAAGGATTCCAACATCAAGACGGCGCAGGATCTCAAAGGCAAGCTCATCGCTGCGCCGACCATCGGCGCCATCATGCACGTCTCGACGCTGTATTGGCTCAAAAAGAACGGCGTCGATCCCAACTCGGTCCGTGCCGTCGAAGTCCCGTTCCCGAACATGGGCGATCAGTTGCGGGCAGGACGCGTTGACGCGGCCGAGGTGATTCAGCCGTTCGCCGGCGCGCTGATGGCAAACGGCGGCGTGTCGATCGCCGATCCGATCTTGGAGATCGCCGACCGCACCATGGTCACGCTGTGGATCGCCGAAGGCCACTGGGCGCGCAGCAACCCCGCTACACTCGCCAAGTGGAATGCTTCGGTCGCTCAGGCCGTCGACTTCATCAAAACCAAGCCGGCCGAAGCGCGCGCGATTCTCGGCGAAGTACACCAAGCTGCCCGAAGCCGTGGTGCAGAAGCTGCCGGTGCCGGATTTCGACACCACGCTCACGCCGGCAAAGCTCGACATATGGATCAAGGTCGTGCGCGAGCTTGGGCAGATTTCCGGCGATCTTGATGCCGCGCGGATGGTCGTCACCGCCAAGTGAGGCGCAGCGATCAATCCGTTAGTTGCGGCAGCGCAATCCACGTCCGCTCTGCCTTGCTGCGCTCGCACGCCTCGGCGAACTGCACGTCGCGAATGCCGGCGGCGAAATTCGAGGCGAGTGGCGTGCCGGCAACGACATGGCGCAGGAATTGCTCCCAGCCAACGCGGTAGGGATTGCGATAGACGTCGAGCGGCGGCGCTTCCGTCCAGCCTTCGCGATAATCGGCCGCGATATCCGTCATCACGCTGAAGCCCTTGATCGTCGGAGTATGGGCCATGGATTGCACATGGCAATGATGCAGCGTCGCAATCGCGGAGGCATTCGTGCCATCGACCTGCAAGGTGAACAGGTCGTCGCGGCGCACGCGCGTCGCCCACGAGCTCAGGATCGTGCCGCAGACGCCGCTTTCGAGCTCCACCAGCGTGGCGGCGGAATCGTCGACCTCGACGCGGTAGCGCTCTCCCTGTTCGTCGATGCGCTCCGGCGTCGCGGTCCATGCCGCGGACGAGACGCGCGCGATGCGGCCGACGATGGCTTCGATCACGTAGCGCCAGTGCGGATACATATCGAGCATCAGACCGCCGCCGCCGGCGCGATAGTTCCAGCTCGGCCGCTGGCACGGCTGGCCGGTGCCGTCGAACACCCACCAGCCGAATTCGAGCCGGAAGCCGACGACGCGGCCGAGTTCGCCGCTTTGCATCAGGCGCGCGAGCTTCTGCAGGCCGGGCAGGTGGACCTTGTCCTCGACCGCGCCGTGCTTGAGCCCACGCGCCTTGATCTGCTGCAGCAGTGCAAGCCCCTGCGCGACCGTCGGCGCCACCGGCTTCTCCGAATAGATGTGCTTGCCGGCGGCAATCGCCTTTTCCAGCACGCCGACGCGCTGCTGCGTCGCCGCCGCATCGAAGAAGATGGCGTATGCCGGATCGGCCAGAGCCGTGTCGAGGTCGGTGGTCCAGTCGGCGACGTTGTGAGCGAGCGCGACCGCAGCGACGCGCTCGGCGTTGCGGCCGCAAAGCAGCAGTTTGGGCACGACACGATCGTCGCCGATCGCGAGGCCGCCCTCGTCGCGAATGGGCGCCAGCGCATTCTGCAAATGCTGCGTGGAGCAGATGCGGCCGGTCGCGCCGTTGAGGATGATGCCGATCGTGCGGGCCGCCATGGCGCAACTATGCTATGCCGGGCGCCTGGCGTCCACGCCGCGGGAGGGGATCGTGCCGCGTCACATCGTTTGCCTTACGTTCGATTTCGACACCCAGTCGGGCTTCATCGCGCGCGGCATGACGACGCCGACGCCGCTGTCGCGCGGCGAATTCGGACTCGTCGGCGCGCGGCGCATTCTGGCCTTGCTCAAGGCGAACGGCATCCGCGCGACCTGGTTCATTCCGGGCTTCACCATCGAGAGCCATCCGCGCGCGTGCGAGGCCGTGGTCGAGGCCGGCCACGAAGTCGGCCACCATAGCTGGGCGCATATTCCGCCCGCGACGCAGAGCCGGGCCGAGGAGGAGGCCGATCTCATCCGCGCCAACGAGGCAATCGCGCGGCTCACCGGACAAAAGGCGCGCGGCTACCGTTCACCGGCATGGGATTTGAGCGAGCACACCATCGATCTCCTGCTCGCGCACGGCTTTGTCTACGATTCAAGCCTGATGGGCGCCGACTATTGGCCCTATCGCGCACGGCGCGGCGATCATGTTGTGCTCGGCGAGCCCTATCGCAACGGCGAGGAAACCAACGCTGATCGAAATGCCCATCAGCTGGTCGCTCGACGATTATCCGCATTTCGAGTTTGTGCGCACGGCGACGACTGTGCTGCCCGGCCTGCAATCGGCGCGCACGGTGATGGAGAACTGGCTCGACGAGTTCCGCTACATGCAGAAGAGCGTCGACTGGGGCGTGCTGACCTACACCATGCACCCCTACGTGATCGGCCGCGGCTATCGCATGCTGGCGCTGGAAGATTTGGTGGCGAAACTTACGGCTGCGGGCGCGGTGTTCATGACCATGGAAGACGCCGCGAAGGAAACACAGGCGCGGCTGTTCGCGCGCTAATTTTCACCATCCACGCTGAACGCCACGTATTCATTGCTGCAAGGCGGCCCATTGGCGACGTGCATCGTGCGGGCGTCGAGATCGATCAGCACGGCGCCGACGGTCATGGTGCGCTTGGCATCGGGCTGCTGCGGATCGGGATGGCGGCAGATGCCGTAGGGTGCGCCGAAATGGTCGGCCACGGCGTGACGCATGTGGTCGAAGGTGAGCGCGCCGCGATGCGGCTCCAGCAGTTCGCGCATGCGGTCGGCGCGGTAGAGCGTGTTCGGCGAGATTTTTTCCATCAGCGACTCGCCGTGGCCGGACTTAAGAAAATGGTTCGAATGGGTCAGGATGCCATCGTCGTCGGGATGCAGCGTGGTCGCATGGTCAGGACTGGTTTCGATGTCGACGATGTCGCCGCCCGCGTGGCCGATGACGAAATTGGCCGAACAGGTGCGGCGCGTCGCCGTCACCGGCTGTCATCGCGTCGTCAAAGCGCTCGGCGTCGAGCACCTCGCGGCAGCGCATGTGGAACGGCTTCTCATAGGCGTTGCGCCCGTCGTGGCTTGACGCCAGACCGTTCTCGACAAGGCCGATGCCGCATGCGTTGACGCCCATCTTGCCGCCGGCGATGCCGGCCTCGGTGAGGCAGACGAAGCCCGGCTTGTCCGTGCGCCGCACGCGCAGCACGAAGGTGCGGCCGTGCACGCCTTCGAGCCAATCCCAGTTCTGGCCGAGCCAGGTGTGGCGGTCGGCGGTCGCTTGCGGCGTGAGACCGAACGTGGTGCAGCCGTCCGGCCCGATCGCCAGCAACTCCTCGCTGCGCGCATCCTTGCCGAACAAGGTGAAAGCGACCTCATAGCGCGCATTGAGCAGCGCGATGCTGTCCGGGCTTTGGCTGGCGCCATCGGCGATGCCCGCCATTTCCTCGGTGTATTCCGCGTTCTGCGCGGCCATGGCTTTGCGCCAGCGTCCCGCCTCCGCGAACGCCGCATCGCGGCCGAGGCCGGAGGCGGCAAACCGGCGCAAATAGGTCTCGATATTGTCGGCAGATTTCGCGCGCGAAACGGCGGCCATGCGCGAGGCCGCGCTCGCGCGGGGCTCCGCCGGTCGTGAGCGAGGCAATGGGCGCCATGGTGGTTCCGTGAGCGTGCGCAGGAACGATCAACCGGGCGATATTGACATGTCAAGTTCGCCGGCCGAACGATAGGCCGGCTCGATGAGTTGCCGCGAAAGGCCAGCCATGACAGAGGACGATCGCATCGCCAAGCTCACGGAAAAGATGCTGAAGCGCAAGCTTTACGTCGTGCTGTCCAAGGCGCACGCTGGCCCGGATAAAATGAAGCCGTATCTCGCCGCGCATCTCGAATATATGATCGGCCTGGAGAAGCGCGGCATGGTGTTCGCGTCGGGACCCGTGGCCGATCCGGGCGCCGGCCCGCGCGGCGACGGCATGACCATCCTGCGCGCAGCGAGCGCCGAGGAGGCGCGCAAGATCGCGGAAGCCGATCCGTTCTTCGTCAATGGGCTGCGCACGTTCGAACTGCGCGAATGGACGCTGATGGAAGGCTCGTTCGGTTTGAAGGTGAACTTTTCCGATCAAACGGTCGAAGTAGCGTGAGGACCCGGGAGGAATAATTGGAAACGATCGGCTTCGTCGGCGTCGGCAAGATCGGCCTGCCGATCTCGGAAAATCTCATCAAGAGCGGCTATCGCGTCGTCGGCTATCGCCGCTCTTCGCTCGCCGAATTCGAGAAGATCGGCGGCGTGCCGGCGCGTTCATCCGCCCACGTTGGCGAGCAGGCCGACATCGTGTTCTCGTGCCTGCCTTCGTCGGAGGCGCTCGACGACGTGGTGCAAGGCCCGCACGGGCTCGTGCAGTCAGCGCGGCCGGGACAGGTCGTCGTCGAGCTCGGCTCGCATCCGGTTCCGGTCAAGGAGCGCCAGCTTGCGCCGCTGGCGCAGAAGGGCGCGGCGTTCATCGACGGCGAAGTCTCGGGCACGCCGGGCATGGTGGTGGCGCGCAAGGGCGTGATCTATCTCGCCGGGGATGCCGAGGCGTCGAAGAAAGCCGAGCGCGTGGTCGCGGGCTTTGCCGATTCCTGTCTCTATTTCGGCAAGTTCGGCGCCGCGAGCCGCGTCAAGCTGGTCAACAATCTTCTCGTCGCCATCAATATCGCCGCCACGGCGGAGGCGATGGCGCTGGGCCTCAAGGCCGGCGTCGATGTCGACCTGATGATCAAGGCGATCGCGACCGGCAGCGGCGGCTCGACCCAGTTCGGCATCCGCGCGCCGTGGATGGCGCAGCGGCGCTTCCTGCCGGCGCAGGGCACCGTTCCGCAGCTCGCGCACTATTTCGACATGATCGGCGAATTCGCCGACAGCGTCGGCGTCGCGACGCCGATGCTCGACCGCGCCGTCGAGCTTTACGATCAAGTTCATGGCCATGGGCCTCGAACGAACAGGATGTCGCCGCAATGGTCGATGTCATCGGTGCGCTGCCCCGCGCCAAAGACGTGAAGCAATACAAGGAGGACGGTCATGATCCGCGTACGCAAGATCGCCCACGCCAGCTACGAGATGCCCGACGTCGACAAGCAGGCCGAGTACTACATCAACATTCTCGGCATGACGATGGTAGGCAAGGAAAAGGACGCGACCTTTCTCGCCAATACGGTCGACCATCACTCGGTCGTGCTGCGCAAGGGCGCGCAGGCGCAGTGCGTGCGTGTCGGCTTCCAGCTCGGAGCCGATGACGATCTCGACGCCTACGAGAAACAGGTGCAGGGCCACGGCATCAAGACCCAGCGCAAGAAGGACCCGGAGCCGACGATCTCCGACCTGCTCACCTTCGAGGACCCGAAGGGCACGGTCATGGAGGTGTTCAAGCGCGCCGACTTCTCGCACCAGAAATTCCAGGCCAAAGGCATCGTGCCGCACAAGCTCGGCCACGTCGCGTTCCACGTCACCGACGTCAAGCACGTGACGAAATTCTATTGCGACGTGCTCGGCTTTCGCGAATCCGACTGGATGGCGGATTTCTTCTCGTTCCTGCGCTGCGGGCCCGACCACCACACCATCAATCTGATGCAGACCGGCTCCAATCGCCACTTCCACACCGCGTTCGAACTGCGCGACTGGGGCCACATGCAGACCGCGTGCGATTTCCTCAGCACCAACGGCTACAAGCTGCTGTGGGGCCCGGGCCGGCACGGCATCGGCCACAATCTTTTCACCTATCACCGCAGCCCGGCCGGCTTCATCACCGAGCTGTTCGCCGAGCTCGATCGCATGAACGAGGAGCTCGGCTATTTCGAGCCGCGGCCGTGGCATCGCGACAATCCGCAAAAGCCGAAAGTGTGGGCGAAAGACCCGTCGGCATCGAACCTCTGGGGCATCATGCCGACGGACGAAATGCACCATTAGGGACACGTCGATGGACTCGAATAGCATCCCGAACAAGGTTCATCTGGTAGGCAGCGTCGGACTCGACAACGTCGAGGAGGTCTTCAGTACGGTCGGCAAGATGCTTGGCCGCCGTCTGCGCCGCGTGCCGGATGGCGAGCCCGGCGGACGGCGGCTGTGGATCAGTTGGCAGTACCCGCTGCTGCGGGCCAATCCGTTCCTGCGTGCCGATCCGGCCGGGGAGCGAATCCCGACCAACCAGTCGCTGCGCATCGCGCTGGGCGAGGGCGTCGGCGCGGCGGATGTTCACTTCGGCGAACTCGGCTATGCGCGGGAGGCGCGCGCCTCCTATCTCGATTTCCTCGCCGCCAAAAAGGCCGGGCAATTACCCGCGGATGTCCGCTTCCAGGTGTGCCTGCCGACGCCACTCGCGGTGATCTATTCGTTTTGCTTGCGCAACGACGTTGCCGCGATCGAGCCGGCCTACGAGAAGGCCATGATCCGCGAGGTCGAGGCGGTGTGCCGCGCCATCCCGCACAAGGATTTGTGCATTCAGTGGGATGTGTGCACCGAGATGGTGATGTGGGACGGCCAATTGGCGTCGCGCTACCCGGCGTCGGCCAGCATCTCCAAGAGCGCGATCACGGAGCGCATGGTGCGCCTTTCCGCCGCCGTGCCGGCCGATGTCGAGCTTGGCATCCACCTGTGCTACGGCGATTTCGACGGCCGCCATTTCGTCGACCCGCAGGATGCCGCCGCGATGGTCGACCTCGCCAATGCGCTGGCGGCGAACATCGTGCATCCGCTCGCCTATATTCACATGCCCGTGCCGGTCGCGCGCAGCGACGAAGCTTTTTTCCAGCCGCTCCGCGATCTCAAGCTCAAGCCCGGCACCGAGCTTTATCTCGGCTTGGTCCATGCGGCCGACGGCGCCGAGGGGACCCGGAAGCGGATCGCCGCCGCCGGCAAATATGCGTCGGACTTCGGCATCGCCACCGAATGCGGGATGGCGCGGGCGCGCAAACCGGACGTCGTGACGCGGCTGCTCGAAATCCACGCGCAAACGTCGCGGGAGCCGTGATCGCGATCTATCGCGTCAGCAGCGCGTGCGCGTTGCCATGTTCGATGGCCAGAAGCTTGGCCGGATCGAGCCCAAGCCCGCCGAGCCCGGAGACGGCGGCGTCCGTTGACCAGAACGGGACATCGGTGCCGAACAGGAGATGCGACGAACCGGCGAGTTCTTCGATGGCCGCGTAGGTGGCGGGCGTGACAAGGCCGACGACATCGAAGTAGAGCCGCTTGAGTTCCGTCATCACGCCGTTGGGGACGCGCGGCGCGAGGTCGGCGCGGTTTCGGGCGAGCCCGACGAGGCGTTGCGCGACCATCGCCAGTGCCCCTCCGCCATGGGAGAAGATGAAACGGATGTCGGGGCAGCGGGTCAAAGTGCTGTTGAACAGCAGACTCGTGATCGCGCGCGTGGTCTCGAACGGGAATTCAATGGTCGGCGGCGGAATGCCCGGCAGCACGTCGGTCATGAAGCTCGCCACAAAGGGGTGGAAAAACAGCACCGCTTTGCGCCGGTTGAGTTCGTCGAACACCGGCGCAAAGGCTGGATCGCCCGGCCACCTGTCGGCAACGCACGTCATCAGGCAGGCGCCGTCGGCGTGCAGCGTGTCGAAGGCGTATTCGATCTCGCGCAGGCTGCCGTCGACGTCCGGCAGCGGCAGGATCGCAAACGAGCCGTAGCGGCCCTTGTGGTCGGCCGCGAGCTTGGCGGCGTATTCGTTGCAGGCCCGCGCCAGCGCGCAGGCCTTGGCGTTGTCGCCGAACCACACGCCCGGCGACGAGATCGACGCCATGGCGCGCGCGATGCCGTCGCGATCCATCGACTCGATCGTCGCCTGCGGCGTCCAGGCGACGAGCTTGGGATAGAGCGCGTGCGTCGTCTTGCGCAGCACGTCGCCCGCGGCGTCCATGTAGACACGCGGGTAGATATGATGATGGACGTCGATCCGGTTCGGCTGCACGGCGCGCTCGGGCGATGAATGGGTTTCAGCCGAGCGCGCTGGCGCCGGCCTGCGCGACCTGCTCGTCCTCGTGCGATTGCACGCCGGAAACGCCGATGGCGCCGACGCACTCGTTCTGGTGAATGAGCGGGACCGCGCCCTGGATCGGAAGGCCGGCCGGGAAGGTGACGAAGCCAGGCCTTTCCTTGATGCGGTCCTCGAAGAACTTGCTCGGCCGCTTGGTCATGGCCGACATGCGCGCCTTGCCGAGCGAGACCTCGGCCGAAATCGCCGCGCAGCCGTCCAAGCGGGTGAAGCCCAGCAGGTAGCCGCCGTCGTCCACGATCGAGATCGCGACGTTCCATTTATTCTTCGCTGCCTCGGCCTCGCAGGCGGCCAGCAACTTCTTCACGTCGGCGGATGTCAGGCAGGGCTTGTTGCGCATGGTGCTTCCTCAAATGGCCGCTTGGATCTGGACCTTAGGATCAAGGCAGCGGGGAGGTTAGTGCATTTGTGCGCGCGGTTCGAGTGGGCCCGCGACCTCGTCACGCGGCCGTTTCAGCCGGTCCACGATTGCCATTGGTCGAAACCGCGATGAATTCATTCGTCCGCCGGTATCGCGATCCTGTATAGTCAAGCCATCCGGCGATGGAGAATGCGATGGCCGCGACCGACACGATTTCAGCGCAATCCGGCTCGACCGACGAAGCAATCCGCAAGGCCTGGCGCGAGGCGCACGTGCAGCCGTTGTGGGAGAACACGGCCGCGCACAATGCGCAGAAACACAAGGAACGTGCCCACGTCTGGCAATGGAGCGTGATGCGCCCGCTCATCACCGACGTGCTCGCCATGAAGTCGCTGGCCTCGATCGAGCGGCGCGTGCTGACGCTCGTGCCGCCGGAACGCGACGACCACACCACCACCAATCTGACGACGGCGTTGCAAATCCTCAAGCCGGGCGAGACCGCGCGTCCCCATCGTCATTCCATGAACGCACTGCGCTTCGTGCTCGACGGCAACGGCGCCGCCACCATCGTCAACGGCCGCAGCTGCCTGATGGAGGAGGGCGATCTCGTCATCACGCCGGGCATGACCTGGCACGAGCACGTCCATCATGGCAACGCGCCGATCGTCTGGCTCGATGCGCTCGATGCGCCGCTGCACCGCTATCTCGGCACCGACCTGTTCCAGCCCGGCCCGGCCATCGACGTCGAGAACGGCGCGGACGATTCGGCGTTTGCCGCGCCCAATGTCGTGCCCGAGCTTGCCGAGGCGCAGCCGGCCTATTCGCCGGTGTTCCGCTATCCATGGTCGGCGACGGCGAAGGCCGTGCACGCCGCTCCGATCGGCAAGGACGGCGCGCGGCGCGTGCGCTACGTCAATCCGATGACCGGCGGCGCGGTGATGACGCTGCTCGACTGCTACCTCACCGAGCTCGATCCGCGGCGCCGACGACGCCCTATCGCACGACCAGCAATGCCGTCTGCGCGGTGGTCGAAGGCCACGGCTCGAGCCAGGTGGGCGATGACACGCTGACATGGGGACCGAAGGACATCATCAGCCTGCCGCACGGCAACTGGATCAGCCACCGCGCCGAAGGCGGCCCGGCGCGCCTGTTCATCGTCACCGATCGCGAGGTGTTGCGCCGGCTCGATCTGCTGACGGAGGAATACGGCAACCGCGTCGCGTCGTGACGGCTCGTGCTCGTAAGCTCTCGATCATGCGCAGCCGCAGCACAATCTGCCTCGCGCGCCATACTCGCCGTGGTTGGCGCGCCGATAGCGGCGCAAGCGGCGCCGGACTTCTATGCCGGCAAAACCGTACGATTGATCATTGGCCTCGGCTTCGGCGGCGGCTACGACCTTTGGGGCCGCACGCTTGCCCGCTTCATGGGCCGACATCTGCCCGGAAATCCGAACGTAGTCGCGCAGAACATGGAGGGTGCCGGCAGCTTTCGGTTGGCCAATTTCCTCCAAAAGGTGGCGCCGCGCGACGGCACGGTGATTGGCCTCATTGCGCGCGACGCGGCGCTCGGGCCGATCACCGGCGCGCCGGGCGCTCAGTTCGATCCGCTGAGCCTGACCTGGCTCGGCACGCCGACGCTCGAGACCAACATCTGCATGTCCTACAAGACCGCAGCGGTGAAAACCGTGCAGGACCTGACCGAGAAACAATTGACGGTCGGCGATAACGGCCCCGGCACCGGAACAGGCAACTATCCCAGGGCGCTCAATGCGTTGCTCGGCCTGAAATTCCGCATGATCGGCGGCTATTCGTCCTCCGCCGAAGTGCTTCTCGCCATGGAGCGGGGCGAGGTCGAGGGCTATTGCGAAAGCCTCGACAGCGTCATCGGCAAGCGGCCCGACTGGATCGCGACCAGGACCGTCAACGTCTTGTTGCAGGGCGGTGCGCATCCGCATGCCGATCTGCCAGGCGTGCCGTTCGTTCCCGACCTGGCGAAGACCGCCGACGACCGCACGGCAATCGAATTCCTTTATGCCGGACAGGGGATCGGCCGCCCGTTCCTGGCGCCGCCCGACCTGCCGGTCGATCGCGTGCGCATGCTGCGCGATGCCTTCGAAGCCACCATGGCAGGATCCGGACTTTCGGGCGGAAGCCAAGGCGCACAAGTTGAACCTGGAGCCGCAGACCGGCGAATATCTCGAACGGCTGATCAAGAAAATCTACGCGACGCCGAAGCCGATCGTGGAACGGATCGGTGCGCTGATCAAATAATGCTCGCTCACTCCGGCTTGATCCCGGCGGCCGCGACCACCTTGCCCCATTTCGCGTAGTCGTCGCTGATGATCTTCGCATAGGCCGCCGGCGTGGTGCCGACCACGTCGACTCCGATCGCGGTCATGCGCTGGTGGAAGCCGGGCTCGGCAATGATTTTTGCGATCTCGCGATTGAGCGTCTCGACAATGTCGGGCGGCGTGCCGGCCGGAGCCACCAAGCCGACTCCGGAGCCGACCTCGACGCCCGGAAGACCTGCCTCGGACATGGTCGGAACGTCCGGCAAGGATGCGATGCGTTTGCTGGCGGTCGCGGCGAGCGCGCGCAGCTTGCCGTCCTGGATCAGCGGCAGCAGCGAGTTGATGGCGCCGATGAACATGTCGACGCGCCCGGCCAGCAAGATCCGGAAGGGCGGCCGTGGCGCCGCGGAACGGCACATGGATGAGATCGACCCCGGCGTTCATCTTGAACAGCTCGCCGCCAAGATGCTGCGGCGTGCCAGGGCCGACCGAGGCGAACGTCAATTTGTTCGGTGATTTCTTCGCCAGTTCGATGAAGTCCTGAACCGTACGCACCGGCAAATTCGCCGGCACCACCATGACGAAGGGGACGTCGGCGACCAGATCGATCGGCGCGAAATCGGTGACCGGATTGTAGACCGGATTGCGCGTCAGATGCGGGCCGATGGTGAACGAGGCCGGCGCGATCATCAGGATGTAGCCATTTGGCGCCGACTTCGCCACGAAGGAATAGGCGATGGTGCCGCCGCCGCCCGGCTTGTTTTCGACGATGGCGCGTCTGCTTGGAGACGGTCCTGCAGCCCGTTCGCGATCTCGCGCGCCACCACATCGTTGGAGCCGCCCGGCGTGAACGGCACGATGATGCGGATGGTCTTGGCTGGGGAAACTCTGCGCGCAGGCCGTCGAAATAAAAGCCGCGACGATGGCGCACGCGGCAAGCAGCTTTTTCATACTTCCTCACAAGCGCCGCGTGAGCGGCGAACGGCTTCGCGATTTAATGCTGTCGGTATAGGACACTTTGACCTGTTTGCCGACGCGGCCCGTCACCGGATCGAAAATCTGATCGGCACGGTGAGATCGAGCCGCGGCTGCGCCATCGTCGCCGGGAATGGCGGCAGCGGCTGGGCGCGATCGATCATCGACATCACTTCCTCGTCGAGCTGGGAATAGCCGGAGCTGTGCGAGATGCGGCGTGCGAGCACGTGGCCGCCGCGGTCCATGCTGAAGCTCAGGACAACCACGCCCTGCTCGCCGCGCGATTCCGCTGCGGATGGGTAGCGCTTGAAGCGTTGCAGATGCGCGATCAGCCTATCGCGCCACGCCGGCGCAATCGCCGACCCCGCGCGCTTGATTTGTGCAGGCGCGTCGTTTGCGGAGCCGGCGGCTTTACTTCCTCTTGACCTTTTCCTCTTTCGGCTTCTGCACTTCCTCCGGGACGATCGTCGGCGCGACCTCGGGCGGCGGCGCCGGCTCGAACTTGTCTTCCGGCGGCTTCTCGACTTCGGTCGGCTTCGACTCCATCACCGCCTCGGGCGCCGGGGCGAGGTCGCTCTGCTGGGCATCAGGTGTGTTGTCGATCGGCGCCAGTTCGACGAACGCGACCGGGTCTCCGGCGTCAAGCTCCTCGCGCCGGCTGAAACAGCAGAAAGCCCGCGATCAGCGCAGCATGGGTCCCCAGCACGATGCCCGCAGCGATGCCCCAGCGCTTGAGATCGCGCGCGATCTTCGTCTTCGAACCATGTGAGTGCGAGCGCCGTCATTTGCTTTCGCGATTCTCAAGGCCGACGAGGGCAACCTTCAAATAGCCCGCGGAGCGAAGGTCGTTCATGACTTGCATGACCTCGCCGTAAGCGACGGCGCGGTCGCCGCGCAGAAAGATGCGCTCGTCCTTGTTGCCGTTGGTGGCGGCGGCAAGCGCCGACGGCAGCGCGTCGCGGCTGATCGGATTGTCTCCGACCGCGAGCGTGGAATCGGCTTTCAGCGTGAGATAGACCGGTTTGTCCGGCCGCTGTTGCGGCTGCACGGTGGAAGAGGGCAGGTCGACCGCGACATCGACCGTGGCAAGCGGCGCCGCCACCATGAAGATGATCAGCAGCACCAGCATCACGTCGATGAAAGGCGTGACGTTGATCTCGTGGACTTCGGAAAGTTCGTCTTCGCCGTGATCGAGCCGGATCGCCACGATGCTACTCCGCGGCTTGCGGTATTGGCATCTTGGCGCGGTCGAGGTCGCGGCTCGTCAAGCGCATCACCTGCGAAGATGCGTCGCCGAGCAGCGCCCGATATTGCGCCGTCGAGCGTGCGAACACGTTGTAGATCATGACCGCGGGAATTGCCGCAACGAGGCCGAGCGCGGTCGCGAGCAGCGCCTCGGCGATACCCGGCGCCACGACCGCGAGGTTGGTGGTGTGCGCCCGCGAAATGCCGACGAAGCTGTTCATGATGCCCCACACGGTGCCGAACAGTCCGACGAAGGGTGCGGTCGCGCCGATGGTGGCAAGGACGCCGGTGCCGCGCGCGATTTTCCGGCTCGCCGCCATCTCGATGCGTTCCAGTTGCCAGGCGATGCGCTCTTTGAGTCCTTCGCTGCGCAGATTGGCGGACAGCCGGATTTCCGCGCCCGCGGCCTGCATGATCTGCGCCACCGGGCCTTCCTCGCCGCGCATCTGATCGTGGGCCTGGGCGAGCGTGGTCGAGTTGTTGAGGATGCTCAGGCCGGAGCGCACCTGGCCGCGTGCGCTGCGCAGCTCAAGGCTCTTGGCAACCCACACCGTCCACGTCACCAGCGACGCGAAGGCGAGCCCGATCATCACCAGCTTCACGATGATATCGGCGTTGAGGAACATGCCCCACGGCGAAAGGTCCTGTGGCAGCGTGGCGATGGCAGGTTCGCCGGCCGGAGCGGACGGCGCTGCGGCCGCGGTGGTTGAGGTGCGGCGGGTGTCGCCGGCGAGGCCGCGGGAGCTGCCGGCGTTGCGGCCGGAGCCGGGGGCGCCGGAGACGGCGAGGCTTCCTGCGCCAGCACCGCAAGCGGCTGCGCCGCGAGCATGATGACTGCAAGGAGCGCGGCTACGCTCCGATGCCGGCGGGAGGGCGGGCGCATTACTTCGAGGTCTCGCGTACCACTGAACATCGTTCCAACCACATCCGGTCAAACCAAAGGCGATCATTCCGCCGGTCGCAGACCGGCCGTCATTTCCCGAAGCTTCGGCGACTTCCCGATGCTCCGCCGTTGCAGCCAAATGATGACACCGCTCAATCCCAGGATCGGCGGGAACAGGCCGCACAGAAATACCAGCACGCGCCAGGGCCATCCGGCATGGCTGCCTTCGTGAATCCACCGGATCCGTGCCGCGATCCGGTCCCCGGTTAGCTGCCGCCCCGCGCGGCTTACCGCGCCGCTGGCATCATCTACCATCAAGGTCGCAGACTCGTCCATGCTTGGGCCGTGCGCCTCGATGCGCCACGCCGCCTGCTGCCGCGTGGGCAGGAAGATCGCCGCCGGCCGCATTCCGGGCGCCGAGGCCAGGGCGACCTCAAGCGCCTGGTCAATCGTCCGTGCGGTCGACCCCAAGAGAGGTGCGGCAAAGCCGCCGCGCTGCGGCGGATTCATGGCGGCAAGCGACGATAGCAGACTGCGCGCCTGCTGCGGAAAGCCGAGATAGATGCCGGTCGCCGCTACCGCCGCGAGCGGAAGCGCGATCCAAATTCCTACCATGTGATGCAGGTTCGACAGCGTGCCGGAGCCGCGCCGCCATCGGATGCCGCGGCGAAATCCGCCGCTTCGCGGCCACCACAGATAAAGCCCGGTCAGCACCGACGTCAGCATCCCGATACCGGTCCAGCCGACGATCGAGCGGCCGTAATATTCCGGGATCGTCAGGTTCTCGTGGAAACGATGGAGCAAGCCGAACAGCGAGGTGCGAAAATCCACCACGTCGAGCATGCGACCGGTCGGCGGGTCGATGTAGACCATAACGAGGCTCGGCCGCGCGCTGCTCTCGCGCCCGGGGCGCCGCGCGTTAACGACGACGGGCCAGCCGTCGCTATCCGGAAACCGCACCGACATCGGCTCGAGGCCGGCGCCGACCACGCGCGCGAGATAGACCGATGCCGGCTGGGCTGCACCGGGTGTGGCCGCATAGCGCGCCGGATGGATCAGTGCGTCGAGCGGTTCCTTCCACACCAGAAGCGCGCCTGAGATCGCGATAGGGACGAGCAGCACGAACAGGCCGGCGCCGATGCAAAGGTGAACGTTGCGCCACAATCGGCGTAACGTTTCGATGTTGCCATTTTTCATCATGGACCTGTTGATGGACAATAAAGTTCCAGCTTTTATCTTGCCGTCATAGCAGTCTCATTGGCAAGGTTAAGGTCTCGACATGAAATCCCATATTTAAATCATTCCAAACTGATGGATAGAGGATAACGGCTCCGTTACATTCGAATTTATACTGCCAAAATGGATTCTCGTTCTTTGCAGGAATTAATTTAGTCTGAGGACGATCTGCAACGTCAGGACTGTCAACAGTTTTGCGTCGACGGCGAAGCGCAGGCGCGAGGTCATCCGTGCGCAAGCGCCGGACGCGCTGGTGCCCAATCCGAAATTCGTCTTGAATTGTCCGATGTCTCGATCGGCGGCACGGCTGCGGATGTTGCGACGAACAATCGTGCCGTTCGCGATGCTGGCGCTGACGACGGCTCGCCGTGCGCGCCGACGAAGTCGCCGATTTCTACCGCGGCAGGCAGGTCACCTTCATCAGCAGCTACGGCCCGGGCGGCGGCTACGATGTCTACGGCCGCCTGCTTGCGCGTCATATCGGCAAATACATCCCGGGCAATCCGACCGTGGTGGTGCAGAACATGCCCGGCGCCGGCAGCCTGCGCGGGGCGAACTACATCTATTCCGTCGCGCCCAAGGACGGCAGTGCGTTCGGCATTTTTGCGCGCGACATGCCGCTCATCGGCATCATCGGCAACAATCCGAGCGTCCAGTTCGACCCGCGCAAATTCACCTGGCTCGGCTCGTCATCGAGCTACGGCAACGACGCCTATCTGTTGATGCTCCGCAACGACTCGCCGGTGAAATCGATTGAGGATGCGCGCCGCGCCGGCGGGCCGACACTGCTGCTCGGCAGCACCGCGGAAGGCGCCTCGGGCAATGACGTGCCGATCGTGCTGCGCGACGCGCTTGGCATCCGCATCAAACAGGTGGTCGGCTATCGCGACAGCAACGCGCTGTTCTTTGCCATCGACCGCAAGGAGGTCGACGGGCGTTTTGTCGGGCTATCGGCGGTGCATTCGTCGCACCCGCAATGGCTGGGGCCGGACGGCGGCATGCGCGTGCTGGTGCAATTCGCCCGCACGACCCGGCATCCCGATTTTCCCGATGTGCCGACGGCGCGGGAACTCGCGCTCAACGACTCGTCACGCGCTCTGATCGAGCTTGCCGAACTGCCCTACCTGCTGTCGCGGCCGTTCGCGGCGCCGCCCGGCGTGCCGCCGCAACGCGCCAAGGCGCTGCAGGCGGCGTTTCTCGCTGTGCACCGCGACCCGCAATATCTTGATGAGGCCGCGAAGCTGAGGATTGATGTCAGTCCGGTCGGCAGCGACGAGGTATTGCGTGCGATTGAACGTATCGCCAATGCGCCACCGGACTTGCTGCAGTACATGAAGACACTGCTTGCCGCGAACAAGGGCGGCTGAAGTTATGGCGGTTCTTGAGCATTGACGCGCCCGCGCGTAGATTGACGCGCAATGCCCGACGCAGTGGTCATCCGCCAGAAATTCCTCGCCGCCGCGATGGCCCTGCTTGCCCTCGCGATGCTTATGCGGTCCGAAAGCCGCGCCGATCCGGTCGAGGACTTCTACAAGGGCAGGCAGGTCACGCTGATCGTCGGCTACGGTCCGGGCGGCGGCTATGACGTGTTCGCGCGGCTGCTGGCGCGCCATCTCGGCAGATACATTCCCGGCAACCCGAACATCATCGTGCAGAACATGCCCGGCGCCGGCAGCCTGCGCGCCGCGAATTACCTTTACAACGTTGCACCGAAGGACGGCACCGTGTTCGGCCTCGTCGCCCGCGACATGCCGCTGCTCGGCCTGCTCGGCAAGAATTCCGCGGTGCAATACGACCCGCGCAAATTCACCTGGCTTGGCTCGTCGTCGAGCTTTGCCAACGATGCCTACGTGCTGATCGTGCGCAAGGACGCGCCAGTGAAGACGATCGACGATGCGCGCCGGCCGGGCGGCCCGGAACTGCTCCTTGGCGGCACGGCGGAAGGCGCGACCGGCGGCGACGTGCCGAAGATCCTGCGCGATGCGCTCGGCCTTCATATCAAGCAGGTGCTCGGCTATCGCGACACCGCCGCGATCTTCCTCGCCATGGAGCGCGGCGAGGTGATGGGCCGCACCACCGATCTCTCGGCCATCCGCTCGACCCGGCCGGCCTGGCTCAAACCCGACAGCGATTTCCATCTTCTCGTCGCGTTTGGGCGCCTGACGCGCCATCCGGATTTTCCCGATGTGCCGACCGCGCGCGAACTCGCGACCAGCGATGCTGCGCGTACCTTGATCGAATTCACCGAACAGCCGTTGCTGACCATGTCGCGGCCATTCGCAGCGCCGCCCGGAATTCCAGCGGATCGCGCGCAGGCGCTTCGCACGGCTTTCGATGCGGCCCATCGCGATCCGCAATATATTGCCGACGCGGCCGCCGTCGGCGTCGAGATCAGTCCGGTCAGCGCCGAGCAATTGGCGGAGAGCCTCGACAAGATGGCGGGTGCATCGCCTGAAATTCTGGACTATGTGAGGAAACTGCTTGCGGGCGACAAGGGCGGCTGAGCGTTGAACGACGGAGGAATTCGCCATGCATGACACACCCGATGACGTCCATTGGCATGAGCCCAAGGCCGGCGAGAACGCGGGCTTCGGCAAGTTCAAGCGCGCGCCGCTGCCGTACGATCGGTTCATGGAAAACGAGGGCGTGCCGGTCTATCGCGGTATCGGCGTGCGCCGGGTGCAGGATTTGCCGCTGGTGCCGTGGAAGCGGCTCGGCGGGCGTGGCTCCTACATCCAGCTCTTCGGCACCGAGGGCCTTTGGGGCCTCTACGTCGTCGAGGTGCCGGGCGCAGGCGCGCTCAATATCGACCGCCATCTTTACGAGAAGGTCGTGCTGGTGATCGAAGGCCGCGGTACCACCGAGGTCTGGCAGGAAGGACAGAACAAGAAGCACGCATTCGAGTGGCAGAAGGGATCGCTGTTCACCATTCCGCTCAACGCCTACCATCGCATCGTCAACGCCGCGAGTTCGCCGGCGCTGCTGCTGTGCGGCACGACGGCGCCGAATGTCATGAACGTGCTCGACAATCCGGATTTCATATTCAACTGCCCGTACACGTTCAGCGAGCGCTTCTCCGGCGCGGAAGACTTCTTCAAGCCGAACGACGACATCGAGCCCGATCCGATCCGTGGCCTCGCCATGCGGCGTACCAATCTCATCCCCGACATCGTCAATTGCGATCTGCCGCTCGACAACCGGCGCTCGCCCGGCTACCGGCGCGTCGAGCCGGCGATGGCGAGAAATCGCTTCTATCTCTGGATCGGCCAGCACGAGACCGGCCGCTACTCCAAGGCGCACAAGCACGCGTCCGCGGCTGTGCTCGTCTGCGTCAAGGGCAAGGGCTACACCTACACCTGGCCGGAGGCGCTCGGCACCACGCCGTGGAAGAACGGCAAGGCCGAATTCATCAAGCGCCAGGACTATGAGCCGGTTGGCCTCGTCTCCGCGGCGCCGATGAGCGGCGACTGGTACCACCAGCATTTCGGCATCGGCAAGGAAGGCCTGCGCATCAGCGCGTGGCACGGCCCGAACAACCAGCGCGCGCGCAAGCCCGGCGTGCCGGGCGAGCAGCTCATGGACTACGGGGCGATCGATCTGAGCAAGGGCGGCAGCGCCATTCCGTATCACCAGGAAGACCCGGCAATCCGCAAGGAGTTCACGGAAACGCTGCGGCAGAACGGCGTCGACAGCCGCATGAACAAGGAATTCTACGAGCGCCCGCCGGCCGAGGGCGAGGTGGTGATGGGCGACGTGATGTGACGTTCGCACCACTGCCGCGACCATTCCCCTCTTGTCATGCCCCGCGAAAGCGGGGCATCCAGTAAACACCGACGCTGGGCATGACGCTGTGAACCGTCTCGTGCTCCGCGTTTACTGGATCGTCCGCCTTCGCGGACGATGACAGGAACGTAAAGGAAGAGAAACGCCATGCCGACCACCGCCGGCCGCATCGACGTCCATTGCCATTCGATGACGCCGGCCTATCGGTCGGCGATCCAGAACCTTGGCGCCATCATCCGCACGCCGGACTGGTCGCCGCAGATGGCGCTCGATTTCCAGGACACGCACGGCATCGCGGCCGGCATCTATTCGCTGTCGGTGCCCGGCACCCATCACGGCGACAACGCCAAGGCGCGCACGCTGGCGCGGCGCGTCAACGAGGAGGCGGCGGAATACGTCGCGAAAAATCCGAAGCGGCTCGGCGCCTATGCGACGCTGCCGGTGCCGGATATGGACGGCGCGTGCGAGGAGGCGATCCACGCTCTCGGTGTCATGAAGCTCGACGGTGTCGGGCTGCTTGCCAGCTATGATGGCGTCTATCTCGGCCAGCCGATATTCCATTCGCTGTTCGAGATTCTCAACAAGCATTCCGCAGTGGTGTTGATCCATCCCAACAACCATCCGACAACGGTCGAGGTCAAAAAAGGAATCTCGCCCGGCATCGGCAACTTCCTGATCGAGTTCCTGTTCGACACCACGCGTTCGGCGCTCAACCTGATGTTCACAGGCGCACTCGACCGCTATCCGAATATCCGCTTCATCCTGGCGCATGCTGGCGGCACGCTGCCTTACGTGTCGTGGCGGCTCGCCGACATCATCCATCGGCAGATGATCGTGCCGCCGTGGGACACGCAGTATCCGTCGCCGTTCATGGAGCGTTACGCCGGCAAAATGACCAAGGAGGTGGTGTTCGCGCAGTTGCGCCGCTTCTGGTACGAGACCGCGCTCGCTGCCGGCCCCTCATCGTTCGGCTCGCTCGAAGCGGTGGCCGATCCGCAGCGCATCGTGTTCGGCAGCGATTGGCCGTATTGCCCCGGCGACATGGCCGACGACATGATCGCCGCGCTCGGCGACGACAAGATGCTTGACGCCAAACGCCGCGCCGCGATCGAGCGGGACAATGCGCTCAAGCTCTTCCCGCGCTTCGCGTAGCCCGGATGGAGCGAAGCGAAATCCGGGAACGATCGCACGGCTCGTAAGCTGATCCCGGATTGCGCTTCGCTCCATCCGGGCTACTTTCGGAGACAACTACAAAATGCCGTACCAGGATTTTCGCCAATTCCTCGACGTGTTGCGCCAGCACGGCGAACTGATCGACGTTCACCGGCCGATCGAGCTCAACGACGTCGGCAAGGCGATGAAGCAGAGCTACGTCCGGCAAGGGCCGGCGATCATGTTCACCAGGAACGGCACCGATTATCCGCTGGTCGCCGGCGTCTATTCGACGCGCAGCAAGGCGCTGCTGGCGTTCGAGGCCGAAGAGGACACGATCTTCGACAAGGTTTTGCACGGCCTCGACAACCCGATCGCGCCGGTCGCATTCAAGGGCGCCGCGCCCTGCCACGAAGAAATCATCACCGGCGACGCCATCGACATCCGCGATTGGCCCATCCCGCAATACAGCCCGAAGGATGGCGGCCGCTACATCACGCCGGGCATCGTCGTCTCGGTCGATCCTGAAACCGGCGTGCCCGATATCGGCCATTACCGCTTTCTCGTGCTCGGCAAGGACACGTTTTCGTATTCGGCGCAGCCGTTCCATCGCTTCGGAAAAAATCTCGCCAAGTGCAAGAAGCTCGGCATCGTGCCGAAAGCGGCGCTGATCATCGGCGTCGATCCGATCCTCGCTTACACCTGCCAGGTGCAGGTGCCCGACACGACAAACGACTGGCACGTCGCGGGCGGATTGCGCGGCGCGCCGGTCGAGCTGACACGCTGCAAGACCAGCGACATCGAGGTGCCGGCGACGGCCGAAGTGGTGATCGAGTTCGAGGTCGATCTCAACAACACGGTGCTCGAAGGCCCGCTCGGCGAATACACCGGCTACTACACGCGTCCGTCGCAGAAGCCGGTGGCGCGCATCACCGCCATCACGCACCGCAAGCAGCCGATCTTCCAGGGCCTGCTCACCGGCAAGCCGGTGACCGAGAACCATATCCTCAAGCAGGTGCCGTTCGAGGCATCGTTCTATCGCACGCTGCAGCGCCAGTTCCCGACCATCAAGGCTGTTTCGGTGCGCGCCTCGGCGGGCGTGTCGTTCTACGTCGTGATCGCGATGGAGCCGCGCTTTGCCGGCGAAGCGCGGCAGGTGATCCTCGCCGCGATGGCGAGCAACATCAGGCCGAAATGGACCATCATCGTCGATCCCGACATCGACGTGCATTCATCGACCGATGTCGAATGGGCGATGGCGTTCCGGGTGCAGCCGCAGCGCGACGTCATCGTGATCGAGAACGTGCCGGCTGGGCCGTCGGACCCGTCGGTCGATCTCACGCGCGAGCGCACCATGCGGATTTCATCCTCGATCGGGATCGACGCCACGCGGCCGTTCGGCGAGACGTTCTACGATGTCGCCGATGTGCCCGGGTGGGAGGATTATGACGTGCCGGAGTTGGATAAGAGATGATGAAGCGTATTCACAATCGATGGGCCACCATCGTCGTCATTTCGTTCTTGCTCGCCGTCGCCGCAGGTGCCTCGCGTGCCGCACCTCCGCAGCCGGAGCCGCTGGGAATCAGCTACGTGCCGAGCAATTCGATTCCGTGGGACATCAACACCGCAATCGAGATGGGCTTCTTTCGTGACGAGGGCTTCGAGCCCAAGGGGCTCACCTTCCAGAACGCCATCCAGTCGGCGCAGCTTCTGATCAACGGCAGCGTCGAGTTGTCGGTCGGCCAGATCGATCCGTTTCTCTCGGCGGTTCTGCGCGGTTCGCGCGAGATCGGCTTCATCGCCGCGCCGCTTGACCGGCCCGACTGGTTCCTCAGCGCCCGCCCGGAGATCAAGAGCGCGGCCGATCTCAAGGGCAAGCTCATCGGCGTCGCATCGCTGCAGGTCGGCGAGGCGTGGCTGACGCGGAGCTGGCTCAAGCAACAGGGCTGCAATGAAAGCGAGTGCGGACTGATCAACGTCGGCACCACGCCATCGAAATTCGCGGCATTGCAGCGCGGCTCGATCGCGGCGGCGGTCATGTTCCAGCCGCTCGGCATCACCGTCGAGCAGATGGGTTTTCCGACGCTCTATCGCTATGCGGATGGACCGCGCTTTCCGCCGGTCATCTACGCTGTGAGCCGGAAGTGGGCCGCCGTGAACGATCGCGGCAAGCGCGTCGCCCGCGCGCTGGTGCGCGCCCACAAATGGCTGTTCGACCCGGCCAATCGCGAGGCTGCGATTGCGATCTTGCAGAAATACAGCAAGCGCGAGCGGCCGGTCATGGAAGCGAACTACGACTTCTTCATCGGCAAGACCAAGCTGATGAACGAGGACGGCGCCATCGAGGTCGCCGGCGTCGAGAACGAGATCAAGGTGATGGCGGAAAACGGCGCGGTGCCGAAGGGCACCACGATTACGCCGGATCAATATCTGCTGCCCAAGGAGCTCGGCGGGCTCTCGCGCTGAAGCGCCTCGCTCACATCTCCTTCGCATCGATCAGAATAAACGCAATCCGGCACGGCTCCTTGCCGCGATTGACCCAGGCGTGATTGGTGCCCTGCTGCACCAGCACGTCGCCGGCCTTGAAGTGCACTTCGGTATCGTCGAGCAGCATGTCGATTTCGCCCTGCAGGATAATGGCGTAATCGATCGTGCGGGTGCGATGCATGAGCGGGTGGCGCGGCGGCAGCCCCTTTTTCGGCGCGTCGGCGCCGATCTGCTTGTGCAGATAGTCGTTGTCGAGCCCTTTGGTCTCGCCCGCATCCGGCGGGAATTCGACAATGCGGAACACCGAGCCGCTGCGCGGCGGCATGATGCCTTTCGACTGCGTGGCGCGGTCGGCTGAACCGGTCAGGTCGACCGGACTCTGGTCCGTCACCCACAGCGGGCGCGATACGGTGCTGTGGCCGGGACGCACGTTTTTGTGCGGATTGGCGCCGTCGAACAGCACGACGGCCTTGCCGCTGGCATCGACGGTGGTGACGACGCGGCGAACATCATTGCTCAGGGCCATTTCGGTTTTCCTTTTTCCAAATCGGTACAACAGATCGGATCGCATCACACCGGATCAGCGTCGATCAATACGAAGGCGACGTACGCCGACGCGTCGGTGCGGTTGCTCCAGGCGTGATTGGTGCCGCGCTGGATCAAGACGTCGCCGGTCTTCAGCAGCACCTCGCCTTCGTCCATCAGCGCGTAGATTTCTCCGGAAAGCACGATCGCATAGTCGATGGTGTCGGTCTTGTGGAAACCGGCGTGGCGGGGTTGTGGCGCTCGCGTGTGACGTTCGGCTCGGAGCCGTCGTCGGGCATGGTGCCTTCCCGCGTGATCGCCGCGAGCCGCACGTCGTCCGGCGGATATTCGATGATGCGGAACACCGAGCCGTTTTTCGGCGGCGGCAGACGGGCGCCGCGCCGGATCGCATCGTCGTTGCCGCTGATTGTCGGCGGGCGTCCCGCTGGTTTCCCACAGTTCGTGGACGACGGTGCTCCCCGGCGTGCGGCAGAAGACGTGCGGCGTCGCGCCGTCCGAGACGAAGATGGATTTGCCGGCGGCGTTGTGGCCGGTCACGACGCGGCGGACGGACTTGCTCATGCGATTTGCTCGCTAGCGGCAGCCCTTGAGCGGGCTTGCCTTGTTGATCAGTTCGAACGGTCCAAGCTCCTTCGCCACCGCTTTGGCGAAGCTCGGATCGACCATCGCGTCGTCGGGCGCGGTCTTGTCGATGACGCCCGTATTCTTGAAGAACGCTTGCATGTCGACAAGGCTCGCGAGATTGAACTCGCCGTTCGGGGTGCGGGCCTGCCAGTCCATGCGGTCGAGCAGGCCGCGGTCGGTGGCAATCTTCTCGCGCATCATGATGTCGATGACTTCGCTGCGGTTCGGCCCGTGATGATAGGCCTGGCAATAGTCGCGGCCGGCGCGCGCCAGCGCCACGAACAGTTTTCGCGCCGCCTCGGGATTGGCCTTCACCCAGTCGCGGTTGGCGATGTAGGCGATGTTGGTCATCGGCAGCGTGCGGATGTACTGCTCGGGATCGATCCAGCGCAGGCCGATCTTCTGTTCGATCATGCGTTGCGTGAACGGCGCCACTTCAAAGGTCGCGTCCAGCGCGCCGTTCGTCATCGCCGCAGCCATCTGCGAGAACGACAGGTTCTTGCCGTCGATGTCCTTGAGCGTGAGTCCGGCGGAGGCGAGCACCTCGGATATCTCGTACATCGAGGTCGAGCCGACGGAGCTCAGGCCGACGGTGCGGCCCTTGAGATCGGCCGGCGTCTTGATCGTGTCCTTGAGGTCGGGACGGATGAGGATCTGGTGATAGATCGGCGTCGAGCCGGCCTCGAGCGCGAGCACGAGCGGCAGCCCTTGCGCCAGCGCGTTGTAGAATCCGGCATTGATGCCGCCGAGCGCCACCTGCACGTGATTGGAGGCGAGAAACGCCACCGCCTTGCCGAGCGAGTCGATGCGCTCGATCTTCACGTCGAGCCCGGCGTCGCGGAAATAGCCCTTGTCGGCGGCGATGTAGGTCGAGCCGCCCGGCAGGCTCGGCACCACCACGATGGAGATTTGCTGCGCGGACGCCGGCGCGGAAAGCAGCGCGGCGATGAGAAATGAAAACGGCAAGAATCGCACGTGCTTTCCTCCGACAGAGTTGCTGCGTTATCACGAGCAGTGCTGGTATCCTAGCGAGGCACTTTGGGTCGTGCTACGGGCGAGACGATGATCAATGACTGACACCCGAGCGATTGCTGACTGGCTCATCGACGGCGCGCGTTCGGCGCCGAGACCGGATTTCGTGTTGGAGCAATTGTGCGACCGTCTCGTCGCGGCCGGGATTCCGCTGTCGCGCGTGGCGGTGTTCGTGCGCACTCTGCATCCGGACATCATCGGCCGCCGGTTCATATGGCAGCCGGGGACGCCTGTCGTTGTGTCTTCGGGCTCTTTCGATCTCTATGACAAAGACGAATTCGTAGAACAGTCCGATTGTCGCGGTTTTCAAGAACAAGCAGCCCATACGCCGCCGGGTTGCCGATCCGGACTGTCCGGATGACTTTTCCTGGCTGGCGGAAATTCGGGCGCAGGGTGCGACCGATTACCTCGCGTCGCCGCTTTTCTTCATGGACGATTCGGTTCACGTCGTAACATGGTCGACGATGCAGCCGGGCGGTTTCAGCGATGCCCAGCTCGCCGGTCTCGAGGCGGTGGTGCCGCCGTTCGCGCGTGTCGCCGAGATTTGGGCGCTGCGGCGCACCGCATCCAATCTGCTCGACTTCTACGTCGGCAACCAGGCGGGCGAGCGCATTCTCGCGGGACGCATCCGGCGCGGCCATACCGAGGCGATCAACGCGGCGATATGGCTTTCGGACATGCGCGGCTTTACCGCGCACGCCGAGCGGCTGCCGCCACAGACGCTGGTCGATCTGCTCAATCAGATATTTCGATTGTCAGGTCCCGGCGATCGTCGAGAACGGCGGCGAGGTGCTCAAGTTCATGGGCGACGGGTTGCTGGCAATTTTCCCGATCTCGGCCGATCAGGCCGATGCCGACGATGTTTGTGGCCGCGCTTTGGTTGCCGCGACGCGAGGCCCGCGCACTGGCGATTGCGCTTGGCCGATCGGGTGGCATCGATGGCGTCGATGGCATGAGTTTCGGATTGGGGCTTCATGTCGGCGAGGTGCTCTATGGCAATATCGGCAGCGGCAATCGGCTGGATTTTACCTGCATCGGTCCTGCCGTAAATCTGGCGGCGCGCCTTGAGCAGCTTGCCGGAAAGCTGCAAACGCACGATCCTTGCGTCGCCGGAATTCGCACGGCATTGCGCCGCGGACCTCCATCATGTCGGCAAATTCAATCTTGCAGGCTTTTCCGCCGAGCAGACGGTATTCGGCATCACGGAAGAAGGTGAGGCGGGGCCGGCGGGATGAAGTTCAGCGCCCAGCGCGCATGCGTGCGAGCAGGTCGGGCGTCGGATAGGAATCGGCGGGCAGCCCGTATTTCACCTGCACCGCTTTGACCGCCTGGCGCGACTTCAGGCCGAGAAAGCCGTCGACGGCGCCGACGTCGTAGCCGGCGCGCACCAGCAAACCTTGCAGCGTCTTGATGTCATTGAAGGCGAGGCTTGGCGGCGCTGCGCCGCGGCGCATCGCCGGCGCGCCGGCGATGCGCGTTGCGAGATAGGCAGCCGTGGTGGAATAGACCAGCGAGTTGTTCCACTGCAGATAGACCTGGAAATTTTGATAGGCGAGGAACGCCGGCCCGAGCCGCCCCATCGGCAGCAGCAGCGATGCCGGGAGGTTGTCCGAGGGCAGCGGACGTCCGTCTGCAAGCGTCACGCCCATGCCGGCCCACTTGGAGCGCGGAAGCTGGATCGCGAGGTCGGCCTGATCCCACGGCAGGTTGGCCGGCACGCGCACCTCCTGCAGCCACGGCTCGCCGCGCTTCCAGCCAAGGCTGACGAGGTAGGCCGCCGTCGAGCCAAGCACGTCGGGCGTGCTGCGCAGGAGATTCCGTTTGCCGTCGCCGTCATAGTCGACGGCGTTCTTCATGTACTCGCTCGGCATCATTTGCGTCTGGCCAAGCTCGCCCGCCCATGAACCGATCATCTCGTCCGGCCGCAGGTCGCCGCGCTGGATGAGGCGCAATGCGTCAAGCAACTGCTCGCGAAACTTGTCGCCGCGCCGGCAATCGTAGGCGAGCGACGTGATGGCGCTCAGCGTGCGCTCCTTGCCCTGGTTGGCGCCGAAATCGCTTTCCAGCCCCCAGAACGCGACGATGACCGGCGCCGGCACGCCGTATTGCTGATCGATGCGTGCAAACGTCGCCTTGTTGGTCTGGATGAGCTGGCTGCCGCGCTGGATGCGATAGGCCGCAGCCATGCGATCGGAGAATTGCAGATAGGTCTGGGTAAAGACGCGCTGGCCGCGATCGATATTGATGATGCGCTGGTCCAGCACCATGCCGGGCGATGCCGCGGCGATGGCCTGCTGCGAGATGCCCTGCGCGACGGCGTCACGCTTGAAGCCGGCGAGCCAGGCGTCGAAGCTGCCGGTGTTGCGGCAATTCGCCACCGCGGCGTTCGCCGCGTTGGTGGCGAGCAGCAGCGCTGTTGCAATCCATGCAATAAGCCGCATCGATCGTCGCTCCCTATCGGCCTGATCATAGCCGCGATGGCCGCGCCGCTGGAATGCTATTCGCTCACGCAGTCCTTGCCGATGCTTCGGATCGCTGCGTATCTTGGACACGTGGCTCGACCGAACACGGCGAGCGTCAGCAGGGGAGGACTAATCATGCGGACTTCCGTCGTTACAGCCTTGGCGCTTGGCGCCGCCCTGGTATTTTCTGGCGCCGTGCAGGCCCAGCAGAGGCCAGCGGCCGCACCGCCGGCGCCACCGCCGCCCGTCGGATTACGGCATGCCCATCACGACCGAGCAGGCCAAGATCGCCGCCGCCGCCGCGGTCGCGGAAGCCATGAAGAACGGCTGGAGAATGGCGATCACCGTGGTCGAGCCGTCCGGCGATCTCGTCTACTTCGAAAAGATGGCCGGCACGCAATACGCTTCGGTCCCGATCTGCGCAGCACAAGGCTCGGGCGGCTGCGACATTCCGCCGCCCGACCAAGACGTTCGACGAACGGGTCGCAGGTGGCGGAGCGGGCCTCGCCGTGCTGACACTCGATGGCGTCATCGCATCTGACGGCGGCGTGCCGATCGTGGTCGGCGGCAGGGTTGTCGGAGCGATCGGCGTGAGCGGCGGCACCGGCGCCCAGGATGGCCATACCGCGACTGCCGGCGCGCATGCACTGCATTAGCGGGTCACGTTGACGAATCGCCACTGCGGCGGATTTGACATACCAGTCGAGAATTTCGTCGCCGGTCCAATACAGCACGCCGTCGAATTTCCGTGACGTAGTCGTAGATCGCTTCGAGATATTTGATCCGGTGCGGCTGCCCGCTCAGGTACGGATGGATGGCGAGCGAGAGAATCTTCGCACGCTTTTCGCCCTCGGCGTAGAGCCGGTCGAACTGGTCGATGGTGCGTTTGAGGAGATAATCGCTTTCGTGGTGCTGCACCGCCATCATCGGGATGTCGTTGAGCTCCATGGTGTAGGGCAGCGTCACCAACGGGCCGTTGGTGGTGCGGATCGTTGACGGCTCGTCGTCATAGACCCAGTCGCCGATATATTTGATGCCGGCCGCTGCGAGCAGGTCGGGCGTCTCCAGCGTTTGCGTCAGGCCCGGCCCGAGCCATCCCACCGGCCGCGTGCCGCAAAACTTTTCCAGCACATCGAGCGAGCGCGCGATCATCGCGGTCTGGTCGGGCTCCTTGTGGATCGGGCCCTGCTCGTAGGAATGACCCATGAATTCCCAGCGGTCGTTCTTGGCCTCCTGCGCCACCCGCGCGTAGTCCTCGCAAACGCGCGCGTTGATCGCGAGCGTCGGCCGGATTTTCTGCCGCTTGAACAGCTCGAAGAAGCGCCAAACGCCGACCCGCATGCCGTATTCGTGCCAGCTCCAGTTCGGCACGTCGGGGAGGTAGGTCTGCCCGGCCGGCGGGGCGAGCACCTGGCGCGCCATCGGCTTGCCGATATCCCAGACTTCGAGATTGACGATGGTCCAGAACACCAGCCGCGCGCCGCCGGGCAGCTTCAGCGGCGGCCGGTCGACGATGGCCGAGAAGTCGCAGCGCTCGCGCGGCAGCATCGGACTGGACATGGGGCGCTCCGTGGGCCGTCGCGACCGCGGCCGCGCGGGCTGACACATACGTCGCCGGCCGTCGGTTGCGACAATGCCGGTGCCACGCCTACATTGGGCGGGCCAGCCTTCGGTCACATTCCCGTTAGCGCGCCAAAACTACATTGCAGTTCAGCCGTATATGGCTAGTTGGAACTATTGGCGACCAGGACCATTGAGTCGTGAAATCCATTCCCGGCCACTCTGCGGAAGTCACGATGTTGCGCCAGGCCGTTGCCCCGATCCGCCGCCGGGAATTCGATCGATTTTGTCGAGCCGCCGGCCGCAGCTGCCGCTGACACTTTCGTCGATCCGCGCGACATTGGCTTGAGGCCTTTCGCACGGTGCGCGGCGAGACCGAACGCCGCGCCGCGTTGCTCTCGCCTGAAGATCAGGTCGTGCAGTCGATGGCGGACGCGAGCCCGACCAAGTGGCACCGCGCCCACACGACCTGGTTCTTCGAGCAATTCCTGCTCAAGCCGCACGCGTCCGCCTACCGTGCTTTCGACGAACGCTTCGCCTTCCTTTTCAATTCCTATTACGTGTCGGCCGGCCCGCGGCACGCGCGACCCGAGCGCGGCCTCGTCACCCGGCCCGACGCCGCCGAGGTCGCCGGCTATCGCGCCCATGTCGATGCCGCCGTGGTGAAGCTGATCGAATCGACCAACGATCTTGCGCGACATCGCTGCCATCATCGAGATCGGCCTCAATCACGAACAGCAGCATCAGGAATTGCTGATTACCGACATCCTGCACGCGTTCGCACAAAATCCCACGCATCCGGCCTACGATTCCAATTGGCAATGGCCGGCATCGAACACCGGTCTTGCGGGCGCGAACGAATTGATCGCGGGAATTCATTCGATCGGACACGACAGCGAGAATTTCTGTTTCGACAACGAGCAGCCGGCGCATCAGGTGCTGCTGCAGCCGGTCCGGCTCGATCGCCGCCTCGTCAGCAATGCCGAGTGGCTCGCATTCATGGCGGACGGCGGCTACACGACGCCGACACTGTGGCTCTCGGACGGCTGGGCGACAGTCGAGGCCGAAGACTGGGACGCGCCCGGCTATTGGCAGTGCATCGACGGGCAATGGCATTCGCTGACGCTCGGCGGTCTGCGGCCGATCGATCCGCAACGGCCGGTCTGCCACGTCAGCTATTACGAAGCCGACGCATTCGCGCGCTGGGCCGGCAAGCATCTGCCGACCGAAGCGGAATGGGAGGTCGCGGCGAACAGCGGCGCGCTCGACGATGCTTTCGGCGTCGTCTGGCAATGGACGCGCAGCGCCTATTCGCCGTATCCGAATTTCCGTGCGGCCGAAGGCGCGCTCGGCGAATACAACGGCAAGTTCATGGTCAACCAGATGGTGCTGCGCGGCTCTTCGCTGGCGACG
The DNA here is from genome assembly GCA_963730645.1 of uncultured Alphaproteobacteria bacterium. GTDB lineage: Bacteria > Pseudomonadota > Alphaproteobacteria > Rhizobiales > Xanthobacteraceae > BOG-931. Next base: position 64,829 of record CAVSSN010000010.1, read on the forward strand.
CCCGCCGGCCATTCGCGCGTCGACCTACCGCAATTTCTTCCATCCACCGGCGCGCTGGCAATTCAGCGGGCTGCGTCTCGCCCAATATGAAAGCTGAGAAGGTCTGATGAATATTCGTGCGCAAACTGCGCTGCGCGTTCCGCGTCCGATTGAGCCACCAAGTCCTTTCGCGGCCGATGTCATCGCCGGCCTCACCGCGCATCCGAAGCGGCTGCCGCCGAAATATTTTTACGACAATGCCGGCTCCGCGCTGTTCGAGCGCATCACCGAGCTTCCCGAATATTATCCCACGCGCAGCGAGCTGAGCATCCTGCAATACAATGCTGCGGAGATCGCGGCCTTCTTTCCTTCGGACTGCGCGCTGATCGAATTCGGCAGCGGCTCGACCCGCAAGGCGCGCATCCTGCTGGACGCGGCGCCCGCCATCGCGGCCTACGTTCCGGTCGATATATCCGGCGAATTTTTGCAGCAGCAGGCCGCGGAGTTGCGGCGCGACTATCCGCAGCTTGCCGTGCATCCGGTGGCCGACGATTTCACGCAAGCCTTCGAGATGCCGGCCGAGATCGCGGCGCTGCCGCGCGTCGGCTTTTTCCCGGGTTCGACCATCGGCAATTTCGAGCCGCACGATGCGGCGAGCTTCTTGCGTCATGTCGGCCGCGTGCTCGGGCCCGATGCGGTTCTGATCATCGGCGTCGATCTGGAGAAAGAACCGGAAATACTCAACGCTGCCTATGACGATGCCGCTGGCGTGACGGCCGAATTCAATCTCAATCTGCTGACGCGCATCAACCGCGAGCTCGGCGCCGATTTCAATCTCGCGGCGTTCGAGCACCATGCATTCTACAATCGCGAGCGCCATCGCATCGAAATGCATCTCGCCAGCTGCAAGCGGCAGAAGGTGCATGTCGCCGGCATGACGATCGACTTCCGCGCCGGCGAAACCATCCACACCGAGAACAGCTACAAGTACACCGTGGCGTCGTTCGGTGCGCTCGCGCGCGCCACCGGCTGGACGCCGCGGAAGGTGTGGACCGACGGGCTTTTTGCCGTGCACGCGCTCAGCTTTGGCGACGAGCCCCCGCGCCCGCGCAAATAGTGCTATCAGTCGCGGCGCATGCCGATCTGCGAAATCGATCCTTGGCGCTTCCAGTATTTCGCGCACGTCAAGTGCGCCGCCAATATTCCGACCGAGGACAGCGACGCCTGGCTGTGGAATCCGGCGCATCGCTGGGTCTACGACAAGCTCGCGGTGGCGCTGAGCCAGGACCTCGATGCCGGCCCGCATGGCACGACGCCGCCGCGCTTTCCGGTGTTCTCGAAGCCGATCGTCAATCTCAAGGGCATGGGCGTCGGCAGCCGCGTGCTGCAATTCGGCGGCCGAATACGACGAGCATTACGCGCCCGGCCATTTCTGGATGACGCTGCTGCGAGGGCCGCCACGTCAGCTCCGACGTTGCCGTGGTCGACGGCGCGCCGCGCTGGTGGCGTCATGTCACCGGCAAGCCGGCAGGCGAGGGGACGTTCGATTACTGGACCGTGCATGCGGAGCCCGATGCCGACATCGAAGCGCGCTGCGCGGCCTGGATCGGCAGGCATCTCGCCGGCTATACCGGCATGCTCAACCTCGAAACCATCGGCGGCACCATCATCGAGGCGCATCTGCGCTTCTCCGATCAGTGGCCCGATCTCTATGGTCCCGGCTGGGTCGATGCGGTCGTCGGCCTCTATGAGCAGGGCGAGTGGGATTTTCCCTATGACGACGATCGCAGCGAAGGTTACAGCGTCGTGCTGTTCGGCCCGAACGGTGTTCGCTACCGCCATCCGCCGCGTGCGCTGGTCGACGAGGTCAAGCGCATTCCGGGCGTGACCAGCGTGCAGATCACCTTCCACGAGGACCGCGATCCGGAACGCCACGCCATGCCGCCCGGCGGCTTCCGGCTCGCCATCGTCAACGGCTTCGATCTGCCGGCGGCGCTTGCCGCGCGCGAGCGGCTCAAGGCGCATTTTCTCGCCGACGCGGCCTCGGTATAGTCGCGGCTTCCCACATCCATCCATGACATTGAAGGACGAACGCTCATGAAAATCGTTGCATTCGAAGGCGCAAGGCGGCAACCGGCTGGGACTGGTCGAGGGCGACGTCGTGGTGGATCTGCAGGCCGCCGACAGCAAGGTGCCGTCCGATCTCGGCGAGTATCTGGCGAAGAACAACGGCGACATGAAACCGCTCGCCGACATCGCCAAGCGCGCGCCGGCGAGTGCGCGGCGCCCGCTGGCGGGATTGAAATACGCGCTGCCGGTCGGCCGGCCCGGCAAGATCATATGTCTCGGGCTGAATTATCTGGAGCACGTCAAGGAAGGCTCGCAGCGCGACAACATTCCGAAATTTCCCGACCATCTTCATGCGCGGTCTCACCTCCATGGTGCCGCACGGCCAGCCGATCATCCGGCCGAAAGCCTCCGAGACGCTCGATTACGAAGCCGAGCTGATGCTCGTCGTCGGCAAGCGCGCCAAGCATCTCACCGCCGCCAACGCCACTGCGTGCATCGCCGGCTATTCCTGCGCCAACGAAGGCTCGGTGCGCGAGTATCAGCGCAAGACCACGCAATGGGACATGGGCAAGAATTTCGACCGCACCGGCGGCTTCGGCCCGTGGCTCGTCACCGCCGACGAACTGCCCAACGCCGCCAAGGGACTCAAGATCGAAAGCCGGCTCAACGGCACCGTGATGCAGTCCGACAACACCGACAACATGATGTTTCCCGTGGTCGAGATGCTGGTCTACATCACCGAGGGCATCACGCTCGAGCCGGGCGACGTCATCTTCACCGGCACGCCGTCCGGCGTCGGCCATGCGCGCAAGCCGCCGGTGTGGATGAAGAACGGCGACACCTGCGAAGTCGAAATCCAGGGCATCGGCGTGCTGCGCAATCCGATCGCGGATGAGTAAGCTTTCCGCCACGCCACGTCGCTTGCTCCGTCCCTCTCCCGCGCGTGCGGCGGAGAGGGTTGAGGTGAGAGCGGCGTCTGCCGCTGCGCTCAAATCGCGCGCATGGATGGCCCCCTCACGCCCGGCTTCGCGCGGTCGACCTCTCCCCGTGCGCGGGGAGAGGTCAGCGCAACGCTCCGCCGCCCGTATTTGTTTGCGCGGGCGCCGGGATCGCCCGTAGTCCTCTTCGCATTCCCGCCCGAAATAAATGAGGGCGCGCGGAACGCCGGGGCGCAAGCGCCCCATGACCCTGTGCACGATGGTTTTAGAGTGCACAGGAGGTAGCAATCACGGAGAGCCGGAGCACGTCCGGCGTTCCGCGCGCGGTGTTTGAGGCTTGCTCCGCGAGACCCCCGGTGGGCTTACGTTTCAGGCCTGCTCCTGTCGGAGCAGGGCCTACCCACCGCTTCAGGGGACCATGGCAGCGTCTGACGGTCGGTTCCGCCGGTACGACGCTGCCGCCGAAAGTCCCCCGTGACGCGCGGTCAGGCGCATCGGGACCCCGCGGCTTGGGCCGCCACGGCGCGCGCTGCGAACGCCCGCCACGGCCACCGCACCAGCCAAGCCGGGCTTATCGCCCGGATCTGACCCAAAGAGCCCGACGCCGCATCTCCAGCGCCGTCTCCCCGCCGTCCCCGCACTTGAGCGCCCTCGAGCGCGCCCTCGAATGGGACGAGGTGATTTGTCGGAAATCGAACTCAGCAAGATAGCGGTGCAGGTGCTTCTCCGCACAGTGTTGATAGGTGCCCTTCATGCCGCGCTTGAACACTGAGAAGTAGCCTTCGACCGTGTTGGTATGCACGGCGCGGTCTTGCTCGTAGCGCACATACTCGCCAGCCGAATGCTTCACAGTGTGATGACCAGCGAAATGATCGGTTCCACATAGAGTACAGATCGCTTTCGTCGGTGTAGAGCGTGCTGTCGCAGGTGAACGTTCTCGCGCAACGATCTTGCCAACGGTCTCTTGGTTGGCGCGATCAACGTGGAAGGTGCGAGCAGAACCGCCGCGTTCGACAAGCGCAACGATTGAACGCTTATGACGAGTTGACTGGCCTTGCCGCGCTTGGTCCGCTTGGTCACAACGTCCTTGTCGCCGAAGTAGGTTTCGTCAGCCTCAACGTCTTTGCCAGCGCCACCGAGCGGCGCAACGCCAACCGCCTTCATGGCCTCGCGGATGCGATGGCCGATGAACCACTTATATTCCTATAGGAATTTTGTCAAGGCGATGCTTTGCCGAAATTATTTTGCCGTCGCATGCCGCGTGCAGTGTGAGCAAGGTCACACATGGTGCGCGGCAGGTATGCTAGGCTTTTGCACGAATTTTTGCGGGGGCGGCATGTTCGATCGACCAAGACGCCGCGAATTTCTGACGCTCATCGGTAGTGTGGCGGCGGCATCGCTCTTGCCGTCGCTTTCCGCGCGCGCGCAGCAGCGCGACCGCATGCGGCGGGTCGGTGTGCTTCTGCCGGCTGCGGCGGACGATGCGGAATATCAGACGCGCATTGGTGCGTTCCTGCAGGGCCTTGCGATATTGGGTTGGAGCATTGGCGACAACGTCAAGGTTGAAATGCGCTGGGCGGCGGGTGATGCCGACCGATTTCGCCGGTATGCCGCAGAATGGCGGCGCTCGCGCCGGATGTGATCCTCGCCAGCGGCAGCGTGTCGTCGCGGCGATTGCAGCAGGCTACCCGCACCGTGCCTACGTGTTCGTTGCCGTCGTCGATCCTGTCGGCGCCGGCTTCGTCGCCAGCATGGCGCATCCTGGCGCAAACACGACCGGCTTCGCCAATTTCGAATACGGCCTGAGCGGGAAGTGGCTCGAACTGTGCAAGGAGATCGCACCGACACACGACGCGCGCGGCCGTGCTGCGCGATCCCGCCTCGCCGGCCGAGCTTGGCATGTTTGCCGCCATCCAGTCGGCAGCGCCCTCGCTCGGGGTGGAATTGAACGCGATCGGAATGCATGACGCAGGCGAAATCGAACGCGACCTCGGCGAATTCGCGCGCGCACCGAATGGCGGCCTGATCGTGGTGGGCAGTTCGCTGGCGAGCGATTATCGCGAACTGATTATCACGCTGGCGGCGCGGCATCGGCTGCCCGCGATCTACTCGGATCGTCTTTTCGTCACCAGCGGCGGCCTGACGTCCTACGGACCCGACCGGATCGATCAGTTCCGGCGCGCGGCCGGTACGTCGACCGCATCCTCAAGGGCGAGAAGCCGGCCGACCTGCCGGTGCAGGCGCCGATGAAGTACGAACTCGTCATCAACCTCAAGACCGCGAAGGCGCTCGGCCTCGACGTGCCGGCGCAACTGCTCGCGCGCGCCGACGAGGTGATCGAATGAAACCATTCCTGTCATACCTGCGAAAGCGCGGCTCCAGTAGACACCGCACGTTCGGTGTTGCGCCGCTGTGCGGATCTCACCCGCCGGCGTTTACTGGATCATCCGCTTTCGCGGATGATGACAGTCACAGCAATCGCCGCGAATTCCTCGGTCTGATCGGAGGCGCGACGGCGGCTTCGCTTGCACCGCCCGCCGCGCGCGCACAGCAGCCGGGCGGGATACGGCGCATCGGCGTGATCATGCCGTTCCTCGCCGGCGACATCGAGGCCACGACGCGCAAAGCGGTGCTGGAGCAGAGCCTCCAGCAGTTGGGCTGGGTGATCGGTCGCGACCTGCAGATCGATCTTGGCCTCGTCGGTGGCGATCCTGACCGGTTGCGCCGACTCCGCCGCGGACCTGGTTGCGCTTGCTCCGGACGTGATCGTGAGCGTCGGCAGCGTGACCGTCGCGCCGTTGCTGCAGGCGACCCGCACCGATCCCGATCGTCATGATGAACGTTGCCGATCCGGTCGGCGCCGGATTTATCCAGAGCCTGGCGCGGCCGGGCGGCAACGCCACCGGCTTCACCAATTTCGAATACAGCATGAGCGGAAAATGGGTGGAATTGCTCAAGCAGCTTTCGCCGCGCGTGACGCGCGCGGCGGTGCTTCGCGATCCGACCTCGGCGGCCGGCATCGGCCAATTCGCCGCAATCCAGGCGGTGGCGCAATCGCTTGGCGTTGAGCTGACCCCTGTCGCCGTGCGTGACAGCGCCGAAACCGAGCGCGCCGTAACGGCATTTGCGGGCTCGCCCAATGGCAGCCTGGTGGTGACCGCGGGCGGGGACGGGGTTTCATCGCGACGTGTTCATCGCACTTGCGGAGCGCCACAAGCTGCCTGCGATCTATCCGTTCCGCTATTACACTCTTGACGGCGGCCTGATTTCGTATGGGCCGGACACGCACGATCCGGTCCGCCGCGCCGCCGCCTATGTCGACCGCATCCTCAAGGGCGAGAAGCCGGCCGACCTGCCGGTGCAGGCGCCGACGAAGTACGAGCTCGTCATCAACCTCAAGACCGCGAAGGCGCTCGGCCTCGACGTGCCGGCGCAATTGCTCGCGCGCGCCGATGAGGTGATCGAATGAACCCATTCCTGTCATACCCGCGAAAGCGGGTATCCAGTAAACACCGACCGCGCGGTGTTGCGCGCGCTGTGCCGATCCCAGCCGCCGGCGATTACTGGATCATCCGCTTTCGCGGATGATGACACTCACAGCAATCGCCGCGAATTCCTTGGACTGGTTGGTGCCGCAGCGGCTTCGCTTGCGCGGCCGCTCGCGGCGCGCGCGCAGCAGCCGGATCGGATGCGGCGCATCGGCGTGCTGCTGCCCGCAGCCTCGGACGACGTGGAATATCAGGCCTGGGTCGGGGCGTTCCTGCAGGCCTTGGCGCTACTGGGCTGGAGCATCGGCCGCAATGTGCGCATCGATACCCGCTGGGCAACGGCCAATGGCGCCGAGATTCGCAGACACGCCGCGGAACTTGCCGCGCTCGCACCGGACGTCATTCTGGCTGCTGGTACCTCGACCGTGGGGCCGATGTTGCAGGCGACACGCACGGTGCCGATCGTGTTCCCGACCGTCGTCGATCCGGTCGGCGCCGGCTTTATCGACAGTCTGGCGCGGCCGGGCGGCAATGCCACCGGTTTCCTGCTGTTCGAATACAGCCTCGCGGGGAAATGGCTGGGACTGCTCAGGGAGATCGCGCCCGGCGTGACGCGCGTGGCCGTGCTTCGGGATATCACCACACAATCCGGCACCGGCCAGTTCGCAGCCATCCAGACCGCGGCGCCGTCGCTTGGGGTGGAGATCACTCCGGTCAATATGCGCGACGCCGACGAGATCGAGGGCGCCATCGCGGCATTCGCGCGCGCTCCGAACGGCGGTCTGCTCCTGACGGGGAGCGGGTTGGCGGTTTTGCATCACGACCTGATCATCAAGCTGGCGGCCCGGCACAAACTGCCCGCGGTCTACTACGAACGCTTCTTCGTCGCTGCCGGCGGCCTGATCTCTTACGGGGCTGATCGGATCGACCAGTTTCGGAGTGCCGCCGGCTATGTCGACCGCATCCTCAAGGGCGAGAAGCCGGCCGACCTGCCGGTCCAGGCGCCGGTGAAGTACGAGCTGGCCATCAACCTCAAGACCGCCAAGGCGCTCGGCCTCGACGTGCCGCCGACCCTGCTCGCGCGCGCCGACGAGGTGATCGAATGAAAACGCGGCGGGAGTTCATCGCGCTGCTCGGCGGCGCGGCGGCGGCTTGGCCGCTCGCCGCCGTCGCGCAGCAGCCGGATCGGATGCGGCGCATCGGCATCCTTCTGCCCGCAACCTCGGATGATCGGCAATTTCAGACCTGCGTCGGAGCGTTCCTGCAGGGGCTGGGACAATTGGGCTGGAAGATCGGCCGCAACGTCGCATCGACACCCGCTGGGCCGGGGCCAATGCCGCCGACATTCGCAGACACGCGGCGGAACTGGCCGCGCTCACGCCGGACGTCATTTTGGCCCATGGCGCCTCGACGCGTGGCGCCACTGCTGCAGGCGACCCGCACCGTGCCGATCGTGTTCGCGATCGTCGTCGATCCGGTCGGCGCCGGCTTCGTCGACACCCTGGCACGGCCGGGCGGCAACGCCACCGGATTCATGACTGTCGAATACAGCATGGGCGGGAAATGGCTGGAGCTGCTCAAGCAGATCGCGCCAGGCGTGACGCGGGTGGCGGTCCTTCGCGATGCCAGCCGAGGCTCCGGAACCAGCGAGTTTGCCGCTCATCCAGGCCACGGCGCAGTCGCTCAGGGTGGAGGCAAGTCCGATCAACATGCACGACGCCGACGAGATTGAGCGCGCCATTGCGGCGTTTGCGCGCGCACCGAATGGCGGTCTGATCGCTAACGCGGAAACGGGTTGCAGCTATCACATCGTGACTGATCATCACGCTGGCGGCCCGCGCACCGATTGCCGGCGGTCTACTCCGTTACGCTACTACGTCGCCGCCGGCGGCCTGATCTCCTATGGGCCGACCACATCGACCAGTACCGGCAGGAGCGGCCGGCTACGTCGACCGCATCCTCAAGGGCGAGAAGCCGCCGACCTGCCGGTGCAGGCGCCGATCAAGTACGAACTGGTGATCAACCTCAAGACCGCCAAGGCGCTCGGCCTCGACGTGCCGGCGCAACTCCTGGCGCGCGCCGACGAGGTGATCGAATGAGAATTCCGCGGCGGGATTTCATCACGCTGCTCGCCGGCGCGGCGGCAACGCCGATGCTCGGGCCGCTCGGCGCGCGCGCGCAGGCGCCGACGTTGCCGGTGATCGGCTATTTGGGCGCCAGATCCTTGGCGACCGACGGGCCGATGCTGACCGCATTTCGTCAGGGCCTCGGCGAAACGGGTTATCAGGAGGGCAAGAACGTTGCGTTCGAATTCCGTTGGGCTGAGGGCCGCTACGATCGCCTGCCCGCGTTGGCGGATGATCTGGTTCGCCGCAACGTTGCAATCATCGTCACCAGCGGCGGCGAGCCCCCGGCGCTTGTGACGCAGGCTGCGACCTCGACCACCCCGGTCGTCTTCAATGTCGGCGGCGACCCCGTTGAGTCAGGCCTCGTCGCAAGTCTCAATCGGCCAGGGGGAAACCTCACAGGCGTGAGCAGCCTGTTGAGCAATATAGTGCCCAAACAGCTTGGGCTGCTGGCAGAGCTGTTGCCCAAAGCGGCCGTCATCGGTGTGCTGCTCAATCCGGAGATTATGGGAGCAAGGACCGCGACCCGCATTGCCGAGCTGGCGGCCGCTGGACGCACGGTTGGGCGGCAGATCATCATCGTCAAAGCCAGCAGCCCGGACGACATCGACGCGGGCTTCGCGTCCTTCGTTCAACAGCGAGCCGACGCGCTGCTGGTGACTCCGGGCGCAATGTTCGTGACACAAACTCAGAAATTGATCGCGCTCGCCGCACGTCATGCGCTGCCGACCATGTACTTTCGCCGAGAGCTGGTCGATGCCGGCGGGCTCATCAGCTACGCATCGAGCACCGCTGAAGGCTACAGCCAACAGGGAGTCTATGCCGGCCGCATCCTGAAGGGCGAAAGACCTTCCGATCTCCCGGTGGTCCAGCCGACCAAGTATGAGCTGATCATCAACCTCAAGACCGCGAAGGCGCTCGGCCTCAATGTGCCGCCGATGCTGCTCGCGCGCGCCGACGAGGTAATCGAATGACTCTTCCCGCCGGACTTTGATTGCAAGTCTCGCTGGCTCGGCGGCATCGCCGTTGCTGCGGCCTGTCGCAGCGCGTGCGCAGCAGGGTGAGCGCGTGCGGCGCGTCGCCGTCATCATGGGCTTCGCCGAGGACGATGAGGTCTGGCAGGACTACCTCGCGACCTTCAGGCAGCGTCTCGAGGACTTCGGATGGCGAGACGGCCGCAATATCCGGTTCGACTACCGGTTCACGGGCGAGAGCACCGAGCGCATGCGCGCCGCTGCCGCCGAGATGGTGGCGCTGTCGCCGGATTTGATTTTCGTCTCCACCAATCCGGTGGTGAACGCTGTCAGGGAGGCGACCCGCAGCATCCCTGTCGTCTTCACCTGGGTTTCCGATTCGGTGGGCAGCGGATATATGGCGAACCTCGCGCGCCCGGGAGGCAACATTACCGGGTTTCACAATTTCGAAACCGCGATTGCCGGGAAATGGCTGGGCGTGCTCAAGGAGATCGCGCCCGCCGTCCGTCGTGTAGCAGTACTGCATGTTCCGGAAATCATCCCGAATGTCGCATTCGTGCGCGTGGCCCAATCCGCCTCTGCTTCGCTTGGAATCACGGTGTCGGGCGCCGGGGTTCGCAGCGCCGCCGACATCGAGCGGGTGCTCACGGAGTTCGCAAGCGAGCCGGACGGCGGCGTCATCGTAACTCCAAGTCCGCTCACCGCGACCAGGCGGAGCGTGATCGTCGACTGCGCGGCGCGCCTGCGCTTGCCGACAATCTACCCGTTTCGCTTTTACGCGGCGAGCGGCGGCCTGATTTCCTACGGCATCGATCAGACCGAACTGGTGCGCGAGGCCGCGTCGTACGTCGATCGCATTCTGCGCGGGGCAAATCCGGCCGAGCTTCCAGTGCAGCTGCCGGTGAAGTTTCAGCTTGTTATCAACATCAATACCGCCAAGGCGCTTGGATTGACGGTGCCGAATTCGATGCAATTGCTCGCCGACGAGGTGCTCGAGTGAAAAGGCGTGAATTCATTGCGCTTCTCGGCGGTGCCGCTGTCACGTGGCCGCTCGCAGCGCACGCGCAGCAGCCGGCGAGGCCGGTGATCGGATTCCTGCACAGCACCTCACTTAAGGGCAACGCGTTCTACGTGACCGCATTTCGCAATGGCTTGAAGGAAGCGGGCTTCATCGAAGGCCAGAACGTTACAGTCGAATATCGTTTCGCCGATGGCGAGACCGATCGTCTGTCAGCGCTTGCTGCCGATTTGATCGGCCGTCAGGTGGGCGCGATTGCCACAGACACCCGTGGGGCGCTGGCGCTCAAAACGGCAAACACAACGATCCCGGTCGTTTTCAGCGTCAGCGGCGACCCGGTGAAACTGGGCCTCGTCACCAGCCTCAATCGACCCGAGGGCAATACGACCGGGGTGAGCTTTCTCATCACGGCGACCGTCGGGAAGAGGCTCGAAATACTGCGCGAGCTGATACCCGCTGCGACCCAGGTCGGCTATCTCGTCAATCCCGACAACTTCAATAACGAGATCGAAGACGTGATGGCTGCGGGACGCGCACTCGGGCTTCAGATCCTCGTTCTCAATGCCCGCGGCGAGCGCGATTTCGATCAGGCGTTCCAAACCTTGATCGAGCAGCGGGCGAGTGCGCTCTTTGTCGGCTCCGATCCGCTTTTTCTCTACCGCCGCGACGAGTTGGTCGCGCTCGCGGCGCGCTATGCGGTTCCCACGATTTACTATCTGCGCCAGTACGCTGTGGCCGGTGGATTGATCAGCTATGGCACCAGCATTGAAGACGCGGAGCGCCAGGTTGGCGTCTATGTCGGCAAGATTTCTAAAGGGCGTGAAACCTGCCGAACTTCCAGTCGTCCAATCGGCGAGGTTCGAGTTGGTCATCAACCTCAAGGCCGCAAATACGCTCGGCCTCAAAGTACCGCTCACCTTGCAAGTAGCCGCCGACGAGGTGATCGAATGAAACGGCGCGAATTCATTGCGCTTGCGGGAGGTGCGGTCGTATGGCCGCGCGCCGCGCGCGCGCAGCAGCGCGAGCAGGTTAAGCGCATCGGCGTACTCCACGATTATCAAGAAGGAGACCCGGAGGGGCGGACACAAATCTCCGCTCTTCGCGATGCGCTTTCCAAGCTTGGATGGGTTGACGGTCATAACATTGTCATCGACTTCAAATCGGGCGCCGTCGAAGCTGAAGTTCTCCGACCAATCGTGAGTGAGCTGTTAGCCAGGAAACCGGATGTCGTTATCGGCGCGGGGGGTACTATTGTCGCCGCGCTTCAGCGCGCCAGTCGCAGCGTACCCATTGTTTTTGTCAATGTTACCGATCCCGTCGGCGGCGGACTTGTGGCAAGCATGGCACACCCGGGAGGCAACGCCACCGGGTTCACGCAATTTGAATTCGGCATAAGCGCGAAATGGCTCGAACTGCTCAAAGAGATTGCGCCAAACATAATCAGAGTTGCGGTCGTTCGTGACCCGGCAGCGCGTAGCGGAGGCGGACAGCTTGGAGCAATCCAGGGGGTCGCGCCGTCATTTGGCGTAGATGTTCGACCGATCGATCCGAGCGAGGCGACGCAATCGAGCATGATCTCGTGCAGTTTGCGCGCGAGCCCAGAGGCGGTCTGATTGTCACATCGAGCAGGCTCGCCCGTGTTCATCGAGACCTGATCCTGGAACTCGCAGCCCAGCACAGGCTTCCGGCGATCTACGCTTTTCAGCTTTACGCGGTCGACGGCGGCTTGATGGCATACGGTCCCGATGCGCTCGCCCCTTATCGAAGCGCCGCCGGCTACGTCGACCGCATCCTCAAGGGCGAGAAGCCGGCCGACCTGCCGGTGCAGGCGCCGACGAAATACGAACTCGTCATCAACCTCAAGACCGCCAAGGCGCTCGGCCTCGACGTGCCGGTGCAATTGCTGACGCGCGCCGACGAGGTGATCGAATGAAAATTGCGCGCCGCGAGTTTCTTGGGCTTCTTGGCAGCGCGACCCTGGCGATGCCGCGTCGCGCCGCGCGCAAGACGCAGGGCGCAGCTATCGGATTGGCGTCCTGCACAACCAAGGCCGCCAGGCGCCGCAATTCCCGCATTTTTTCGACGAACTGGGCCGCGCCGGCTTCATCGAGAACCAGAATCTCATCGTCGATGGCCGCGGCTATGCGGTGCGCACCGAGCAGTTTCCTGCATTGGCGGCGGAGCTGGCCAAGGCCCGCCTCGACGCCGTCTTCTGCGGCGGCGCGGTCGCCGCGCGTGCCTTGCAAGAGGTGTCGCGCACGATCCCGATCCTCACCCTGACGGACGATATGGTCGGACAAGGATTAGCTCAGTCGCTGGCGCGGCCCGGCGGCAACATTACGGGCATGAGCATTCTTGCCCGCGAACTGGACGGCAAGCGCCAGGAAATCCTGCTCGAACTCGTGCCCTCGGCGCGCCGCATCGCGGCGCTGGTCAATTCCAACATCACAACCGCGCAGGACGTGAAGATTTTGCAGGATGCGGCGCGCGCGCGCGCGGCGTCGAATTCATGGCCTATTCCGTGGAGCGGCAGGAGCGGGTCGGTCCGGCCATTGACGAAGCCAAGCGCCAGGGCGCCGAAGCTCTCAACGTGCTGGCCTCGCCGATCCTCAACGATCGGCGCCGCGACGATCGACGAGCGCGTAACGACATCGCGCCTGCCGACGATCTTCCAATGGCCTGAAAATCCGGAAGAGGGCGGCCTGATCGGCTACGGGCCACGCTCGACCGAGCTGCGACGGCAATTCGTCCGGCGGCTTCGCCAAGGTGCTGCGCGGAGCCAAGCCGAGCGACCTGCCGGTGCAGCAGCCGACCAAGTTCGAGCTGGTGATCAACCTCAAGACCGCCAAGGCGCTCGGCTCGACGTGCCGGCATGGCTGGCGCTGCGCGCCGACGAGGTGATCGAATGAGGAGTGAGGCGGCGCGAATTCATTGCGCTCTCGGCGGCGCCGCTATCACGTGGCCGTTCGCGGCGCGCGCGCAGCAGGCGGCGTTGCCGGTGATTGGATTTCTCGGCGCTGAGACGCCTGCGCTGTTCGAAGATCGCCTGCGTGCATACCGTCAGGGCTTGAGCGAGGCTGGATACAACGAGGGCAAAAACGTTGCGATCGAGTTTCGCTGGGCTCATGGTCAATATGATCGGCTGCCAGCGTTCGCCGCCGATCTGGCCAGCCGGCCTGTTGCTGTGATCGTCGCATTGGGCAGCGCGCAGGCGTCGCTTGCGGCCAAGGCCGCGACCACGACGATTCCCGTCGTTTTTTTCACTGGCGGCGACCCGTTGCAGCTCAAGCTCGTCACCAGCCTCAATCGGCCGGGCGGCAACGTCACCGGTGTGACCTCGCTGAATGTCGAAGTCGGGCCAAAGCGGCTGGAGCTGTTGAACGAAGTCGCGCCCAAAGCTGGGCGCGTCGCCCTGATGGTAAACCCGACGGCTCCCGCGTTGGCGCAGTCCACAATACGAGACGCGCAAACGGCGGCTCGCATTCTCGGCCTTACACTCGATGTCTTGAACGCGAGCACCGAGGGCGATTTCGAGACAGTATTCGCAACCATGTCCCAGCGACGCATAGAAGCTCTCGTCATCGGACCTGACGCGTTTTTCATCAGCCAAAGTGAACGGTTGGGCGCAATGACGCTTCACCATTCGGTGGCCGCGATCTTTCAATATCGGCCGTTTCCCGCAGCGGGCGGCCTCATGAGCTACGGCAGCAGCATTGCGGAAATCGTATCGCTTGGCCGGCGTCTACACTGGACGGATTCTCAAAGGCGACAAGCCGGCTGACCTGCCGGTGCAGCAGGTTACCAAGGTCGAGTTGATCGTCAACCTCAAGACCGCCAAGACGCTGGGCATCACGTCCCGACATCTGCTCTGCTGCGCGCCGACGAGGTGATCGAATGAGTGCCACGCAATCGGAATAGGGAGATCATTGCTATGCCAGCCCCGGACGCGAGCAGGGGAGGGCGACTGCCAAGCATCCGCTCGCACAATGCAGAGGGAAATGCCATGAAAACGTACACCACGATTACATTGGCAATGCTCGCCGGCGTCGCGCTTGGCGCCGGTGCGGTTCAGGTTCTGCATGCCCAGGCCAAGCCGCAGGTCTACTACGTCGCCGAAGTCGACGTCACCAACCCGGACGCCTACATCAAGGAATACGTCCCCAAGGTGCAGGCGCTGGTCAAAGCCAAAGGCGGCAAGCTCCTGGCCGCCGCCAGCAACCCCAAGGCCGTCAACGGCGACGCGCCGAAACGCGTGGCGATCCAGCTCTGGGAAAGCATGGATCAGCTCATGGCGCTCCAGAGCGACCCCGAATACAAGGCGCTGCGCGTCATCGGCGAGAAGTACTCGAAGCTGCGCTCCTATGCCGTCGAGGCGGTGAACCAGTAGCTTGGCACTCAGGAGGCGAGGCCGCCACGATCGGCGGCCTCGTCCGTGAGCGTGCGCCGACGCGGTGAATGCGGCGCACGTCGGTCGAACAACGCTTGACAAACAATCAAGGGGAGGAAACTGCCATGTTGAAGTCAGTATCGTTGAGCACTGCCGCCGTCGCGCTCGCCGTCACGGCGTGGATGCTGCTGCCGATGCGCGGCCAGCAGGCGACGGCGCAATCGGGTCCGCTCTTCGTCAACTCGGTCGAACTCGACATCGTGCCGGCCGAGTTCGACAAATACATCGCCGCGGCCAAGGAGAACGGCGCGGCGGCGGTGAAGGAGCCGGGCTGCCGCGAGTTCAACATCTCGGTGTCGCAGAAGGAACCGCACCACGTTCTGCTGTACGAGGTGTACGACAATGCGGCGGCGCTCGATGCGCACCGCACCACCGACCACTTCAAGAAATACCAGGCCGCGACCAAGGACATGGTCGCCAAGCGCAATGTGCAGGCCTATTCGTCGGTCGCGATGAACATGAAAGGCATGTGACCGGCGCCGATAGGCGCCTAGCGTGCAGGCGGTTGCTGCCGCGCACCGCGGCGCGCTGCGGCGCCTCCGTTTTCGCCGGTCATTCATGCGTCTGCGCCGTGGCGCCGCCTTGACGGGCTTCGGGCCGGGCGCGACACTTTGTCGAACGGTCGAGTCCGCCGGTCTACTTCGATATTTCAGCCAATTCACGGGAGGAATTCATGTCGAAGCGCCGCAATTCGCCTAAATCCAGCCGCCGCAACTTCCTCAAAGGTGCGGGCCTCGCCGGCGCCGCCGCCGCGCTGACGCCGCCGGTCGCCGCCAATGCCTTGCCGGCCGCGCCGCTTGAGCGCGCCAAGGCCGCCGTGCCCGGGCCGCGCCAGATCGCGGCCGAGACCATGCCGCCGAACAAGGATCCGGTGACATCAGACCTCGAGCGGCGGCGATTTCATGGTCGACGTGCTCAAGTCGCTCGACGTCGAATACCTGACGATGAATTGCGCCTCGAGCTTCCGCGGCCTGCAGGAGGCCGTGATCAATTACGGCGGCAACAAGAAGCCCGAAATCATCAATTGCCCGCACGAGGACATCGCCGTCCACATGGCGCAGGGCTACGCCAAGATCGAAGGCAAGCCGATCGCCATGATCGGCCACGGCGTGGTCGGCATCCAGCACGCCACCATGGCGATGTACAACGCCTGGTGCGACCGCGTGCCGATGATCGTGATGGGCGGCAACATCATGGAGGCGAACAAGCGCGCGCCGGGCGCCGAATGGGTGCACTCGGCGGTCGACATCAACCAGATCGTGCGCGAGTTCACCAAGTGGGACGACCAGCCGGCCTCGCTGCAGCACTTCGCCGAGTCCGCGGTGCGCGCCTACAAGATCTCGGTGACGCCGCCGATGGGGCCGGTGATGCTCGCGCTCGATGCCGAGCTGCAGGAGAACCCGATCCCGGATCGCGACGAGCTGCGCATTCCGAAGCTCGCCACCGTGATCCCGCCGCAGGGCGACGCCGGCGCGCTCGCGGAAGCCGCCAAGATGCTCGTGGCGGCGGAAAATCCGGTGATCATCTGCGATCGCGTGGCGCGCACGCCCGCCGGCATGAGCCGCCTCGTCGAGCTTGCCGAGACGCTGCAATGCGCCGTCGTCGACAATGCCGGCCGCATGAACTTCCCCTCGCGCCATCCGCTCAACCAGAGCTTCCGCCGCGGCGTCATCGGCCAGGCCGACGTGATCCTCGCGATCGAGATGAACGACCTGTGGGGCGCGTTGAATACGTTCAACGACCGCATCAACCGCAGTTCGCGCTCGAACGTGAAGAAGGGCGCCAAGCTGATCACGCTCGGCGTGCGCGACCTCTACCTCAAGGGCAATTACCAGGACTTCGGCCGCTACGAGGACACCGATCTCAACATCGCGGGCGACGGCGAGGCCTCGCTGCCGGCGCTGACCGAGGCCGTGAAGCGGCTTGTCGACGAAGGCCGCAAGGCGGCGTTCGAGGCGCGCGGCAAGAAGTTCGCGGCTTCGCATCTCGCCATGGTCAATCAATCGAAGATCGATGCGACCATCGGCTGGGATTCAAGCCCGATCACGACCGCGCGCATGGCGGCCGAAGTCTACGCCCAGATCAAGGACGAGGACTGGTCGCTCGTTGGCAACGCCATCCGCAACACCTGGCCGCACCGGCTGTGGGACATCAAGAAGTCCTACCAGTGGAACGGCGGCTCCGGCGGCGCCGGCGTCGGCTACAATCTGCCGGCTTCGCTCGGCGCGGCGCTCGCCAACAAGAAGCACGGGCGCTTCACGGTCGTCGTTCGGCGGCGACGGCGACTTCATGTTCAATCCCGGCACGCTGTGGACGGCGGCGCATCACCAGATCCCGATGCTCTACATCATCCACAACAACCGCGCCTACCATCAGGAGTACATGTACCTCGCGGTGATGGCGGCGCGGCACGGACGCGGCGTCGACAAGGTCGACATCGGCACCACGATCAAGGATCCCAATGTCGATTACGCCACCGTCGCGCGCGGCATGGGCGCGCTATGGCGAGGGCCCGATCATCGATCCGAAGGACCTCGCGCCGGCGCTCAAGCGCGCCATCGCCGCGGTCAAGGCCGGCCAGCCGGCGGTGGTCGACGTCGTCACCGATCCGCGTTGAGGAACAGGACAATGAAAAACTTCGTGCGTGTATTGGCCACGGCCGTTGCCGTGGCCGCTCTCGGCGTCGGCGCGGTGGCGACGGCGCGGGCGCAGGATGCTCCGCCCGGCGATGCCGCCAAGGGCAAGCAGGTCTACCTCAGCGATCACTGCTTCACCTGCCACGGCCGTGCCGGGCAGGGCGGTGCGCTCAACGGGCCCGCGCCGCATCCTCGCCAAGACGATCGTGCCGTTCGACGGCTTCAAGGGCCAGCTTCGCAATCCGTCGCATGACATGCCGGCCTATGCCGGAGGTGATTTTGTCTGACCAGCAGGTCGCCGACATCTATGCGTACCTGCAGACGCTGTCGGGCCCGACTGCGGCAAAGGATATTCCGGCGATCCTCAACAATTGAGAATTCGCCGCGTCGCCGAGGCCCCCTCCACCATGCTGCGCATGGTCCCCATCCCCCGCAGTTGCGGGGAGGATGAAGTCAGTTGCGCGCCTTGCTCTTTCCGCCCCCGCGTAGCGCAGCGAAGCGGGGAGGGGGACCGGCCGAAGGCCGGTGGAGGGGGCTGGCTTGCTCTGAGCATTTGCAATTGCCTTGAGTCATCGCCGGCCGCTGCTGATATAGAAACCTGCACGCGATCGCATTTCAACGAACAGGTACATCATGGCCAACGTCATCACTATTTGCGGCAGCCTGCGCAAAGGCTCCTTCAACCGCATTGTCATGAACGCGCTCCCCGCGCTCGCGCCTGCCGGCATGAGCATCAAGGAGGCGCCGCCCTTCACCGAATTCCCGCTCTACAACGCCGACGTCCAGAACTCGACCGGCTTCCCGGCGCCCGTCAATACGCTGGCCGACGCGATCCGCGCGGCGGACGGCGTCATCTTCTGCACGCCGGAATACAATTTCTCCATTCCGGGCGCGCTCAAGAACGCCATCGACTGGGTGTCGCGGGTGCAGAACCAGCCGTTCGCCGGCAAGCCCATCGCGCTGACGTCGGCCTCGCCGGGGCCGGTCGGCGGCGCGCGGGTGCAATACGACCTGCGCAAATGCATGGTCTTCCTCGACGCGCTGACGCTGAACAAGCCCGAAATCTTCGTCAACAATTGCGCCTCGCGGATCGACGACAAGACCGGCAAGATCACCGACGAGGCGACGGTGGGCTTCATCAAGCAGCAGCTTGCGGCGTTCGCGAAATTCATCGAAGTTCATGGCGGCAAGGCCTGAGGTATCTTGATTCGTCATCGCGGGGCTCGCGCAGCGAGGAGCCCAGGCAATCCAGAACCACCGTGCTCTGAATATGCGATTACTGGGCTCGCCGCCTTCGCGGCGCCCCGAAATGACGACGGAAAACTGAGAGGGGATCAAACGTGTCCGACAACAAGCTCAACGTCGTCAGCATCAGCGGCAGCCTGCGCAAGGGCTCGTTCAATCACGCGCTCATGCACGCGCTGCCGAAGCTCGCACCGGACGGCATGGCCATCAGCCCGGCGCCGGACTGGCGCAATATGCCGGTCTACGATTTCGATCTTCAGCAGGAGAAAGGTTTCCCCGCCGACGTGACCGCCTGGTCGGACGCGATCCGCAACGCCGACGGCGTCATCATCGTTTCGCCGGAGTACAACTGGAGCATTCCGGGAGGGCTCAAGAACGCCATCGACTGGTGCTCGCGCCTCAAGGACGTGCCGTTCAAGGACAAGCCGGTGGCGCTGCAGTCGTGCGCCGGCGGCGTGCTCGGCGGCGCGCGCATGCAATATCATCTGCGCCAATGCCTGACCGCGATCGAGGCGCACATGTTCGGCAAGCCGGAAATCCTCGTCACCTTCGCGGCCAAGAAATTCGACGAGAAGACGCTGGAACTGACCGACCAGCCGACCATCGACATCGTCAAGCAGCAGCTCGCCGGATTCGAAAAATACATCCGCCGCGTCAACGGCAAGGGCGTAAGCATGGCGCGACTCGACGGACGCGTCGCCATCGTCACCGGCGGCGCCAAGGGCATCGGCCGGCATTACTCGGTGGCGCTCGCGGCCAACGGCGCGCGGGTGATGATCGCCGATGTCGCCGACGGCAAGGAGGTGGCGGACGAGATCGCCGCCAAGCACGGCGCCAATTCGGTGACCAGCGCCATCGCCGACGTCAGCGACGAAAATTCGGTGAAAGCCCTGGTCGCCAAGACCATGGAGCGGTTCGGCAAGATCGACGTGCTGGTCAACAACGCGGCGTTGTTTGCGCCGCTCGCCGAGCAGAAGTTCACCGATATCGACGTCGACGCTGTGGGACCGCGTCATGGCGGTCAACATCCGCGGCGTGTTCCTGATGGCGAAGCACGTCGCGCCGCACATGATCGCGCAGAACTACGGCAAGATCATCAACATCAGCTCCGGCACGGTCGCGCGCGGCATTCCGCTGTTCGCGCACTACGTCACCTCGAAGGGGGCGGTGACCGCATTCACGCGCTCGATCTCGCGCGAGCTCGGCGAGCACAATATCTGCGTCAACAGCCTGGCCCCGGGCTTCACGCTGAGCGACAGCGTGATCAAGGAAAACCCCGGCCATATGGAACATTCGCGGGCGCCCTCGCTGGTGCGCCGCGCCCTCAAGCGCGACCAATACCCCGAGGACCTGCTGGGGTCGCTGGTGTTCCTCGCCTCCGCCGACAGCGATTTCATCACCGGCCAGACCATCGCGGTCGACGGCGGCGCGACCAATACCTAGGTTGCATGGCGGACCCGTCAGCCTGCCGATAATGTGGTGTTTCCGCGGCGCGCTGGATTGACTATATTCCCCGTAACAAAGGTCGAGATTCACGGAGAAACGCCATGCCGGTCGCCACCGCGAAGAAAACCAACGGCAAGCCCGATTCCAAGCACAATATCGATGCCGTGCGGCAGGCCTTCTACGACCGCATCGCCAAGCACGACATGGCGCCGCTGTGGAAGGTGATGAACTCCGTCGTCACCAAGGAGCCGGTGACGCGCTGCAAACCCGTGGTCTGGCACTACGACGCCGTCAAAGCCCTGGTGATGGAATCCGGCGGCCTGATCAGCGCGGAGGAAGCCAAGCGCCGCGTGCTGATCCTTGAAAACCCGGCGCTGCCCGGCGAATCGCGCGCCACCAACACGATGTTCGCCGGCATCCAGATGATCCTGCCCGGCGAGGTCGCGCCCGGCCCATCGCCACGTCTCCTCGGCCATCCGCTTCGTGCTCGACGGCGAGGGCGCCTATACGGCGGTCGAGGGCGAGAAGGCGTTCATGGCGCCCGGCGATTTCGTCATCACCGCCAACTGGGCGCCGCACGACCACGGCAACCCGTCGAAGAAGCCGATGCTGTGGCTCGACGTGCTCGATTTCCCGGCGGTCAACTTCTACGAGACCTCGTTCGCCGAGGAGTTCGACGAGCAGGTGCAGGACACGAGCCGCAAGGACGGCGACTCGCTGGCGTTCTACGGCTCGGGCGTGCTGCCCGACGGCACACCGGCCCGCCCGCACAGCAGCCCCGTCATCAACTACACCTACGCGCGCACGCGCCCGATCGTCGAGCGCATGAAGAAGGCCGGCGACATCGACAAGCGCCACGGCGCGCGCGTGCGCTACGCCAACCCGATCAACGGCGGCCCGGTGCTGCCGACCATGGGCGCCTGGCTCGCGATGCTGCCGAAGGGTTTCAAGGGCGAGCCCTACAAGGCGACCGACGGCACCATTTTCGTCTGCGTCGAGGGTGGCGGCACCACCAAGGTCGGCGACGAGGTGCTCGAATGGGGCCCGAACGACGTGTTCGTCGTGCCGCCGTGGAAGCAATATTCGCACGATGCGGCGAAGGAATCGGTGCTGTTCTCGATCTCCGACCGCCCGGCGCAGGAGGCGCTCGGCATCTGGCGCGAGAAGGCGAACTAGCCGGCGCTTTGCTGCGTCGCAGTTTCTGCCACGCCATCGTCACCCGCCGCATACTCTATCGTCACCCCCGGGCTTGACCCGGGGGTCCATTTTTCTGCACTCGTGTTGCGTGATGCCCCATGGATTGCCGGGTCAAGCCCGGCAATGACGATTGAGGGATGTGAGCATGTCAGCGGCGTTCATCCATGACGTTCCCTCGCAGCGCGTGGTGTTCGCAGCCGGCGCGGTGACGCGCATTGGCGACGAGGCGGCGCGTCTCGGCATGTCGCGCGCGCTCGTCATTGCGACGCCCGGGAGCGGCGCGCGGCTCGGCAAATCCGTCGTTGAAACGCTCGGCGCGCGCGCCGCGGGTCTGCATGCGCAGGCGGTGGTGCATGTGCCGAAGGCGGTGGCGGAAGCTGGCCTTGCGGCCGCGCGCGAGACCAGGGCCGACGGCCTCATCGCCGTCGGCGGCGGCGCGGCGATCGGGCTCGCCAAGGCGATCGCGCTCGCGACCGGGCTGCCGATCCTCGCGCTGCCGACGACCTATTCGGGCTCCGAGGTCACGCCGATTTTCGGCAGCACCGACGGCGAACGCAAAATCACCGGCCGCGATGCCAAGGTGCTGCCGCGCACCATCGTCTACGATCCCGACCTGACGCTCGGCCTGCCCGCCGCGGTGAGCGCCGCGAGCGGCATGAACGCCATCGCGCATTGCGTCGAGGGCCTGTGGGTCGCCGAGCGCACGCCGGTGACGGTCGCGCTCGCGACCGAGGCGATGCGGCGTTTCGCCGTGCACCTGCCGCGCGTCATCGCCGACGGTTCCGACCGCGAGGCGCGCGAGCAATGCCTGATCGCCGCCTGGCTGTCCGGCGCGGTGCTGTGCGCCGGCACCGCACTGCACCACAAGCTCGCCCACGTGCTCGGCGGCCTCGGCCTGCCGCATGCCGAAACCCACGCGATCATCCTGCCGCATGTCGCGCGCTTCAATCTCGCCGCGGCCGCGGAAGCCCGCGCACGGCTGGCGGATGCGCTGGGCGGCAGCGATGCGGCCGATGCGCTTGCCGCAATGTTGAAAAAATTTCCGATCCCGCAGCGATTGCGCGACGTCGGCTTTGACAAGGCCAAGATCGATTTCGTCGCCAACGAAGCGGCGAAGATGAATATCACCGTGCCGCGCGCGGCTTCGGCCGACGACGTTCGCGCGATCCTGACGGCGGCGTATTGATTTCACCGTCATCCCGCGAAGCGCGGAGCGGTGTCCGAACGTAACGCCGGTGGTGCAGGAACTTGCACGATTCTGATTACGGATCTCCGCGCTCGCGCTTCACGCACCCGGGAATGACGGTGACGTTACCGCTTGCTCGCAATCGCGGTGCCGCGCTTCTTGGCGTAGCCGTGGATGTCCAGCCGGTCCCACACCTTGTTGACGTAATACGGATCGCTGCGGGTGAAGGCGTCGGCAGCGGCGCGGTCTGTGGCGTCGATGACGAACACGCTGCCGACCGGCGTCTCGCCGTCGTCGGCGACCAGTGTGCCGGCGGTCACCACGTCGACGTTGATGCTTGGCGGATTCATCGAGATGGATGCGATGGTCGCGGTAATGCTTCGCCCGCGTCGGCAGGATGTCTTTCTTGTCGATGGCGTGAACCACGAACAGCATGGCCGGCTCCTGATGGAGCGGCATTCTAAACTTCTTATCCGCCCCCGCGCAGCGCAGCGGAGCGGGGAGGCCGCCCGTTCGGGCGGTGGAGGGGGCATGGCTTGCGCGAGCCTCGCGGCCGCACGCCCCCATCCGCGCGCTTCGCGCGGCCCCTCCCCCGCAATTGGCGGGGGAGGATGAAGAGCATCAATCCCGCCGTCGCGAGATCACGTAGGATTCGTCGTAGAACCACAGCCCGCCGTGCTCGCGCAGCACTTCGCGGGTGGCGTCGAGATAGCGGCCGTCGGCGGTGACCTCGGCCAGCCGGTCGTCCTCGACCTGCGCCACGTAGATCGCCGCGTTCCACGCCGCGAACAGCGTCGAGGTGCCGATCGATTCCGAGATTTCGGACGGCAGCGTGTGCATGTCGTAGCGGAACAGCGCGCGGTTGTCGGCGTAGGCGTTGAAGTTGAGATCGCGGCCGGCGGGACCGAGCTCCTGCTTCGCGGCCTTCAGGATCTGATGGCGGTCGTGGATGAACGGATTGTCGCCCGGCCACACCTTCTGAATGATGTCCATGCCGGGATCATGGCCGTGCGAATGGATGGCGATGAGCCGGCCGCCCGGCCCGAGCGCGCGCGCCAGCGGCGCGATCACGCGCTTGGCCTTGAAGTCGAGCGAGGCGCGCGCGCGATACGGCTGCGAGGCGATGACGAGGTCGTAGTTGGCGACCGTGCCGCCGGGTTTCGGGATGATCGGATCGAGCAGGAACTTGTGGTCTTCGCGGTAGATCACCAGCACCACGGGACGGTCGTAGACCGGGTTGCCGGTGCGCGCGCTCACGCCCGCCTTCCAGTTGAGCGCGAGGAACGGTTCGAGATCGATGATCTGCTGCTCGAAGCGATGCGCCGAGTTGCCGGTGAGCGGCAGTTCCTGCCACACCATGCTCGATGCGGCGCTGAGCGATTTCACCGCGAGCCACGGCGCGTCGGCGTAGGCGAGGTTGGTCAGCACCAGCACCGTCGCCGGATGCTCGAAGAAGCGGTCGGCCATCTTCTGCAACGTCAGCCGCACGTCTTCGAGGCTGATCTCCTTGCCGACGATATAGAACGGCATGTGCGGAAAGCGGTCGTGCATCGCGCGCATCACGCGCACCAGCACGCTGCCGTCGCCGACGCCGGCGTCGAACACGCGCACCGCCGGCGGGCGCGGATGGATGTGCGAGAGCTCGTCGGAGACGCGGCTCGCCACCTCCCACTTCTCGCTGCAGGTGTTGACGAACAGCAGATATTTCTGCCGGTTGTCGAAGAAGCGGAAGTTGCGCTGCGGATCGCCCGGCTTGGTGGGCGCGGCGAGCGGGGCCGGTGGGTGCATCGGGGCGGGTCCAGGCTCGCGTGGGCGTTCGATGATGGTGGGGCGCGTCGCGACCGTGCGGTTCGCGGTCATGAAGCCGCGGATGCGGTCGAGCGTATCGGTGGTGATGCGGCCGCCGTTGCGCAGCCGCGCGGTGAGCTTGCCGTCGTTGACGGCGCGCCGGCCGAACGTCGATTCGGCGAGCCCGGTGTGGCGGCAATAGTCCGCGATTTCCTGCAGCAGTTCCTGGGCGTTCATGGCCAACGCCGATCTTTGGTTTTGTCTTTAGTTTCCGGGCTTTCCTCGACCTCACGCATCGTTGCTTCTGTGGCGCGTGATTGGGCCCAGCGAACCAATCCGCCGCAGTTTCGTCAACCACAAAACATCCCATTGCCGTAGTGGGCTAATTTATGGGCAATTTCCCAATATAAGGTTTAATGGCCATATTTCAATAAATTAACCGAGGTCGCGATGCCGACCGGGCAGGCGCTGGGAAGCCGTTGATGCCTCGGAATTGGGACATTGCCCATCAAAAGTGGGCAATTTGGCACCTAGGCTGGGCCGCGTTCGTCGAGTGCAGAGATCACCGCCTTCGCGACCGCCGCGGTGCCGTCGCTGCCGCCGAATTCGCACGGTCTGATGCCTGACGCGAAGGCGTCGTCGACGGCGCGTTCGATGCGCTGCGCGGCCTGCATGGCCAGTGCGTGATCGTGCCGCTCGCCGAGCCAGTCGAGCATCATGGCGGCCGAAAGGATCATCGCGGTCGGATTGGCGAGGCCCTTGCCCATGATGTCGGGCGCGGTGCCGTGGCAGGGCTGGAACACCGCGTGGGTGTCGCCGATGTCGGCCGAGGGCGCCATGCCCATGCCGCCGATCAGGCCGGCGGTGAGGTCGGAGAGGATGTCGCCGAACATGTTCTCCATCACCAGCACGTCGAAGTCCCACGGCTTGCGCACCAGCATCGCCGAGCAGGCATCGACATAAAGCCGCTCGGTCGCGACCGCGCCGTGGCGCGCGGCGCATTCGTCGAACATCTGGCGGAAGAACGCATAGGCCTTGAACGCGTTGGCCTTGTCGACGCAGGCGAGCTTGCCCGGGCGGCCGCGCGCCTTGCGGCGTTCGGCGAGGCGGAAGGAGAACTCGAACAGCCGCTCGGAGGTTTTGCGCGTGATCAGCAGCGTTTCGCGCGCCTCGTCGTGCGTGACCACGCCCTTGCCCATGGAGGCGAACAGGCCTTCGGTCGACTCGCGGATCAGCACGAGATCGATGCCGCGCGCGTCCGCGCCGACGATCGGGCTCGGCACGCCGGGGATGAGCCGGCACGGCCGCACGCCGGCATAGAGGTCGAAGATGAAGCGCAGTTCGACCTGCGGCATGATCTCGGTGCCGTCGGGATAGCGCACCTCCGGCAGCCCGCAGGCGCCGAGCAGGATGGCGTCGGCCTCGCGGCACAGTTTTATCGGTGCTCTCCGGCATCGATTTGCCGGTGTCGCGATAATGTCCGGCGCCCGCCGCCGCTTCGGTGAAGCGGAATTTCAGCCCGGGCGTGGTCGCCTCGATCCGGCGCAGCACGTCGAGCGCAGGCGCCATGACCTCGGGGCCGATGCCGTCGCCGGCAAGCACGGCGATGTGGAAGCTGTCGTTGGCGAGCATGTGGCGTTGTGATGGCAGAGGCGCGCTAATGAATACGCCATCGCCCGTCCGCGCAAGCACCGTATCGAGGACGCCCATGCCCCGCTTCGCCGCCAATCTCGGCTACCTCTTCACCGAGCGCCCGCTGATCGAGCGCATCGGCGCGGCGGCCGCAGCGGGCTTCAAGGCGGTGGAGCTGCAGTTTCCCTATGACGTGCCGGCCTCCGCGGTGCGGGCGGAGCTGGAGCGGCATGGGCTCACCCAGCTCGGCATCAACACGGTGCGGGGCCGGCAAGGCGAAAGCGGGCTCGCGGCACTGCCCGGGCGCGAGCGCGACTGGGAGGCGTCGTTCCAGCAGGCGCTCGACTACGTCACCGCGATCGGCGGCAGCGCGATCCACTGCATGGCGGGGATTGTCCCGCCCGAGCAGCGCCCGGCGGCGGAGACGGTGTTCATCCGCAATCTGGCGCAGGCCGCCGAGGCGGCGGCGAAGCACAACATCACGCTGCTGATCGAGCCGATCAATCCGCGCGACCGGCCGGACTATTTCCTCAATCGCGCCGAGCACGCCGCCGACATCATCGCCAAGATCGGCGCGCCGAACGTGCGCATCCAGTTCGATTTCTACCATGCGCAGATCCTCGGCGGCGATCTGCATCCGCCGCTTCGAAAAGCATCTTCCCGGTCATCGGCCACGTCCAGATCGCCGCCGTGCCCTCGCGCGCCGAGCCGGACGAGGGCGAGATCAACTATCCCGCGCTGTTCGAGGCGATCGATCGCGCCGGCTACAAGGGCTGGATCGGCTGCGAATACCGCCCGCGCACGCGCACCGAGGAAGGGCTCGGCTGGGCGAAGGCCTATGGCGCTCGCGCCAAAACGGAGTTGAAGTCATGCGTCTCGACGGCAAGACCGCTCTCGTCACCGGCGCCGGCTCGGGCATCGGCAAATGCATCGCCGAAACCTATGCGCGGGAGGGTGCGCGCGTTGCGCTGGCCGACATCAATCTCGACGCGGCGAAATCCGCGGCGCGCGCGATCGGCAACAACGCCATCGCGGTGCGCTGCGACGTGACCAAGCAGGCGGAAATCGCCGATGCGGTCGACGGAAACGCTTTCGGCGTTCGGCGCGCTCGATATCCTGGTCAACAATGCCGGCGCGACCCACGTCAACAAGCCGATGATGGAGATCGACGAGGCCGAGTTCGACCGCATCTATGCCGTCAACGTCAAAGGCATTTTCCTGTTCTGCCAGGCGGTGGTGCCGCATTTCCGCAAGCAGCGTTCCGGCGCCATCATCAACATCGGCTCGACGGCGGGGCTGCGGCCGCGGCCGGGCCTTTCGGCCTACAACGCCACCAAGGGCGCGGTGCATATGCTGACGAAATCGCTTGCGGTCGAGCTGGCGCCGGACCGCATCCGGGTCTGCGCCATTGCGCCGGTCGCGACCGACACGCCGCTGTTGCCATCGTTCCTCGGCCCGGCGGAAGGGATGCGGGAAAAATTCATTGCCACCGTGCCGCTCGGCCGCCTGGCGCTGCCGCAGGACATCGCCAATGCGGCGCTGTTCCTTGCGTCGGCCGACGCCGAGTTCGTCACCGGCAATATCGTCGAAGTCGATGGCGGCCGCAGCGTTTGACGAAAATTTTTACAGCTACGTGATTGGCAGTTGACTGCAAATTCTGAACAGGATTGGCTATCGCCTCAAGTTTGGTTCGACCAAGGCCTGTCAGACAATTGGAGAGTTCCCGATGCGGAATAAATTTTTCGTAACCGCGGTCGCGCTTCTTGCTTCGGTGGCAGTGAGCGCGGGTGCCACGGCGGCCGAACGCAATCTGGTGATCGCACAGGCCACGCCCGACGCGGCGCCGCAAAAGCTCGTCGGCCTGGCGGCGTGGAATGCGCTGGTCGGCAACTCGATCTCCGGCAAGGATGACGGCCAGGACGTGGTCGAGTTCTACGCCGCGGACGGCACCGCGAAGTCGATGACCGGCAACGATATTTCGACCGGGCAGTGGGCGCTGGTCGGGGATACGGTGTGCTTCAAGTATCCGGACGAGGACATCGATTGCTACAAGATCGAGGTCACCGGCACCGCCGTGACGTTCACCGACCAGAAGGGCGCCGGCACGCGCTACGAAATCCTGAAGGGAAATCCGAAGGGGCTTTAGGCGCCGGCGGCCGCCGTCATCCGGCGCGGACTTCGTCTGCAAGCTCACGCCACCACCGTTCGCACCAGAAGCCGCTCGCAAGGCCGGACGGCGACGGCAGGACGTATAGGCGCGTACGCCCGATGATGTCCGGTTGCCGCCCGTAGTCGCGCTTCTCGCCGAAGAAAATCCTGCCGGCCTTTTTGCTCGTGAACGCGAGGGCCAATGGGTTGAATTTGTTTATTTTTCCGCGCAGCCGGGCGGCGTCGAAATCGGAATGCTTGAGAATGGCATCGGCTCCGCTGACAAATTTTGCGAGATCGGTCAGGCCAATCCGGTAATCAAGGAGAAGGCGGTATTCAGTGGGCTCAAGTCGGCGATCGGTCAGGCTGGTCGCATGCAAGACCGGCCAGAATTTATTGCCTTTGCCGGCGTAATAAGCGCCGAGTTCGGCCGATCGTTGTCCGGCCGCCGTTCCACAAAAGACCACCTTGAGATTTTGGTCCAGGAGATCAGGAAGTTTCTCCTTCATTTGCCGTCAGCTCTGCATGCCCCAGCGGCGCACCGTGGCGTTCTCGATGGCGCGGAAGATCACGCTCTCGACGAACAGCCCGATCAGGATCACGGTGAGCAGGCCGGCGAAGACCGACGCGGTTTCGAGCTGATTGCGGTTCTCGAAGATGAACCAGCCGAGCCCGCCCGAGCGTGAGCTTGCGCCGAACACCAGCTCGGCCGCGATCAGCGTGCGCCAGGCAAACGCCCAGCCGATCTTGAGGCCGGTGAGGATCGATGGGAACGCGGCCGGCACCAGCAATTGCGTGACGTAACGCAACCCGCGCAGGCCGCAATTCTGCCCGGCCATGCGCAGCGTCGGGCTCACCGACATGAAGCCCGAATGGGTGTTGAGCGCGACCGCCCACAGCACCGAATGCACGATCACGAAGACGAGGCTCTTGGCGCCGAGCCCGAACCAGAGCAGCGCAAGCGGCAGCAGCGCAATCGCCGGCAGCGGGTTGAACATCGCGGTGAGCGTCGAGAGCAGATCGGTGCCGACCCGCGTCGACACCGCGAGCGTCGTGAACACCGCTGCGGCGGTGAGCCCGACGGCGTAGCCCATCGCCAGCACGCTGAGCGAGGTGAGCGTGCGGTCGATCAGCGGCCCATGCACGGTCGCGTCCCAGAACGCCGCGAGCGTGTCGGTGAGGCTCGGGAACAGCAGCGGATTGGCGCTATAGCGCGCGTAGGCCTCCCATACGGCAGCGAGCACGATCAACACGACGATCCGGCGCACCATCGTGTTGTTGGCGATGCGCTCCAGCGGCCCGAGCGGGCGTGCCACGTCGCCGACGATGCCGAGTGTTTCGAGCGCGATTTCGCGCTCGGCGCGCTGCGGCGTGCGTTCATGCATGGCAGTTATCCTTGGCAGTCACCCATGGCTTGCCCCCGTGGCGAGCGCGGTTTCGATCTTGTCGGTGAACAGCAATCCGTGAATGCGCCGGTGCAGCAGTTCGAACGCGGCGCTGCCGAGATCGGCAAAGCCGATATGGCCGGCATCGAGCTCGGCCTTCACGCGGCCGGGATGCGGCGACATGACGAGGATGCGGTTGCCGATCAGGAGCGCCTCCTCGATCGAGTGGGTGACGAAGATCACGGTGAAGCGGACCTCCTCCCACAACGCCACCAGCTCTTCCTGCATCTTGCGGCGCGTCAGCGCATCGAGCGCGGCGAACGGCTCGTCCATCAGCAGCACAGCCGGCTCCATGGCGAGCGCACGCGCGATGGCGACGCGCTGCTTCATGCCGCCGGAGAGCATGTGCGGATAGATGTTCTCGAACTGGCCGAGATTGACCTTGGCGATGAGCGAGCGCGCGTGCTCGCGCGCCTGCGCGCGCGGCATGCGGTGGTTGACCAGCAGCGGAAACATGACGTTGCCGAGCACTGTCTTCCACGGCAGCAACTGGTCGAATTCCTGAAACACCATCATGCGGTCGGAGCCCGGCCGCTCGATGACCTTGCCGGCGAGCCGGAATTCGCCGCCGACCGGCGGCAGGAAGCCCGCGATGGCCTTGAGCAGCGACGATTTCCCGCAGCCGGACGGGCCGAGCAGCACGTAGCGGTCGCCCCCATGGACCTCGAAGCTGACCTTGAAGGTGGCGGTGACGAGGTGCTTTTCGGTCTTGTATTGCAGGGTCACATTGTCGGCGACGAGCAGCGGACCAGCGCCTTGGCTCCCGTTTCCGGCCGAAATCGCCATTTTCCACCCTGTTTTGGCAATGCAATGCCACGCCCGGGGCCCCTTCCGGGACATCTTCTGTGAGCCTATCCGTTGGTGTATCTTCGGCCAAGGGAACGGACGGGGTCATGTGGGGTCGTAAGCGAAAAGCGGCTGAGCCGGACGAGGACGAAAATCCGTCGCGGCTCAAACAGGCGATCCATAACGCGCGGCTGGAAACGGCCGAGCGCGCCAGCATCGTCGTCGACCTGCGCGACGCCGAGGTGGCGCGGCTCGAATTGTTGAACGAGGCGCTCGATCCGGTGTTTGCCGAGGTGCCGAGCGAGGTCGAGCTGTTCGACCGCGGCATCACGCGGGGCGACACGCCGCGGCTGTGGATCGATGCCGTGACCCATGTCGCGATGGGGCGCGACAAGCGCATCTATCGGCTGCTGCAGGACACGCGCGTCGGCCGCCGCGTGCTCGCCGAATCGCACGAGATCAACGATCTGGTCGAGGCCATCACCTCCTACGTGGCGCGACGTCTGGTCGAGCGCTCCCGCGCGCTCGCCGAGGACCCCGGCCTGTTCCTGCGCATCGGCCGCGCCGAAGCCGCACGCGAGCGAAAGCGGCGGCGCTGGCGCGCATTCCGCGCGCTGGTGTTCGGGTTCGTGATGGGCCTGTTCGCGCTGTTTGCCGCGGCGTGGCTTTTGGCGATGGGATTCTAGGCCAGGTTCTGCGCGCGCGATTTCGCGCGCCGTGCCGTCTGCTGCAACTTCGCGCATCGTCATCTCGCAGCGCCAGGCGCCGGCATTTCCGTCGATGCGATAGATATTGTAGCCGGCCGGATCGTCGCCTTTGTGCGCGAGCGCCGAAGCCGACGGCACGCCGACCGCGGGGATGCGCCCGCGCGGCCCGTCGAGCCAATTCAGCGAACGCACGTGATCGTGGCCGTGCAGCAGCAGCTCGGCGCCGTGCTCTGCGAGCACTGCGCGCAGGGCTGCTGCATCGGTGAGGCGCTTGAGGCGTCCGTGGATGCTCGCAAGCGGATGATGAATCAGCACGACACGAAACATGCCATCGAGTTGATGCAGCGTGTCGGCCAGACGCCGAAGCTGATCGTCGCCGAGCCATCCCGTCGCCATGAACGGCGCGGTCGGCACTCCCGACGACAATCCGATGATCGCCACGTTGCCTCGCCGGCGCACAAATGGAAATCGCATCAGATCGGTCTCGGGGCCGGAATCGCTGCGCATGTAGTCGCCCCATTGGGCGGAGGGCCAATGCGCAGCATTGCGCACGTAGATGTCGTGGTTGCCGGGGACGAGCGTGACGTCTGACGGCGTACCCAACGTCTGCGAGCCACGCACGCGCCGGCGCGAATTCGCTTTCAAGCGCAATGTTGACGAGATCGCCGGTGACCGCGATGTGATCGCTGCGGCTGCGATTTGAGATCGCGCACCAGTGCGTCGAGAATGTCGCGGCGATGAATGGCGCGGCGCCGGCGCTGCCAGTTGAGAAATCCGAGCAGGCGCTTGCCGGCGAGTTCGCGCAGCGTCGGCCGCGGCAGCGGCGCAAGATGCGGATCGGAAAGATGGGCGAGCGCGAACATCGGCGCATGATAGCCGCGAGTTTCACCCTTCCCGTACATTGCCGGGCTTGACCCGGCAATCCATCGGGCCGGTGAGACTGCAGTGGATGCCCGGGTCAAGCCCGGGCATGACGACTTATGAATTATGGCGCCTGATAGATGCTCACGAACTCCCGATCAATATCCCGGCGATGAACACCAGCACGCCGCCGACCACGACCTGAAACGCCGCGTGCAGGAACGGCGTATCCATGAAATGGGTGCGGATCCAGGAAATCACGACGAGTTCGATCGCCACCACGGCGACCGCGACGCTGGTCGCGGTGACGAAGTGCGGAATGAGATAGGGCAGGGTGTGCCCAAGCCCGCCGATCGCGGTCATGGCGCCGGTCACTGCGCCGCGCACCACAGGCGCGCCGCGGCCGGTCAGCGAGCCGTCGTCCGACAAGGCTTCGGCAAAGGCCATGGAGATGCCGGCGCCGATCGATGCCGCCATCCCGACCAGAAACGTCGCCCAGGTGTTGTGGGTGGCAAACGCCGCGGCGAACAGCGGCGCGAGCGTCGACACCGAGCCGTCCATCAGCCCGGCGAGCCCCGGCTGCACATATTGCAGCATGAACATGCGGCGCGCGGTCTCGTCCTCGCTCGCGCGTTCCTTCGGCGTGAGCTGCTCGCCGAGGTGATGGGCGATGTCCTTGTGCTCGTCCTCGGCCTTGGCGAGCTGGGTGAGCAATTCCTTGATAGCAGCATCGCGCGCGGTCTCGGCAGCGCGCCGGTAGAAGCGCGCCGTCTCGAATTCCATCTCTTCGGCGAAATTGCGCACCGCATCGAGTCCGAGCGGGCGATTGAGCCAGATCGGCTTGCGCGCGACGAAGCCCTTCACGTCCTGACGGCGGACCAGCGGCAGGCAGTCGCCGAATTTATCGCGATGCAGGTCGAGCAGCATCTGGCGATGGCCGATCTCCTGCTCCGCCATCTCGTCGAAGCTCTTCGCCGTGTCCGGGTAGGCGCTGCGCAGGCCGTCGGCGAAGTTGCGATAGATGCGGTTGTCCTCGTCCTCGTTGGTGATGGCGAGCGCGAGGATTTCCTGCTCGCTCAGATCGGCAAAGCGCTTCACGTCGTTCCCCTGGAAAGCCGGATAGTTATTGGAACGATTCTAAAGACGAAAAGTCGCCCTTTGACAAGGCTTTCGACGCAAGGCAGGGCTGAATGCGCGCGCTCTGGACCGCAATCTTGGGCAGCAAGCTCGGACAGGATCACGGCATGGACGCTATCCGCCGCGCCTTTGAGCCGCTGCTGCGCCGCGTGCTGCACTTCTATTGGCGGTTCTCGCGCGGCATGACGCTTGGCGTGCGTGGGCTCGTCATCGACGGCGAGGGCCGCGTGTTTCTGGTCAAGCACAGCTACGTCTCCGGCTGGTACCTGCCGGGCGGTGGCGTCGAGACCGGCGAAACGGTGCTGGCCGCGCTCGCGCGTGAGCTGCGCGAGGAGGGCAATATCGAGCTGACCGCCCAGCCGGCGCTGCACGGCGTCTATTTCAATCAGCGCGTGTCGCGACGCGACCACGTCGCGCTCTACGTCGTGCGCGCGTTCCGCCAGGACGCGCCGCCTGCGCCCAATCGCGAGATCGTCGCGCACGGTTTTTTTGCGCCCGATGCCCTGCCGGCGGACGCCACGCGCGGCACGCGCGAACGCATCGCCGAGGTGTTGCATGGCGTCCCCGTTGCGGAGCAGTGGTGACGCCCGCTACCATCGCGTGACATGAACAGGCGGGAGGAAGCCGTGCATCCATTGTGTAAGCCGATTGCCGCGTTGCTG
Organism: uncultured Alphaproteobacteria bacterium; assembly: GCA_963730645.1. Lineage (GTDB taxonomy): Bacteria > Pseudomonadota > Alphaproteobacteria > Rhizobiales > Xanthobacteraceae > BOG-931. Next base: position 98,745 of record CAVSSN010000010.1, read on the forward strand.
GTCGCGATTGCCATGATGTGCGTGGCGTCGCCGGGCAACGTCGCCGTGGCGCAGCCGAAATTGACTCAAGTCCGCGTCGCCTACGTTCCGGTGGTCACGTGGCTTCCCGCCTACGTCGCCAAGGACAAGGGCATTTTCGAAAAGCACGGCCTCGACGTCACGCTGACGCCGAGCGCAGAACATCTCGCTGCTGCCGCAGACGGTCGGCAAGCAATTCGATATCATCGCCTCGACCGCGCCCGACCTGATCAAGCCGGTGGCGAGCGGCCTCGACATCGTCGCCATCTCCAGCGAAGCCATCGAGACCAAGACCAATCCGACGGCGCAGCTCATCGTGCGCAAGGATTCCGGCATCAACAGCATCGCCGACCTCAAGGGCAAGACCATCGCCTCGCCGACGATCGGCGCCGTGCTGCACATATCGGTGCTGTACTGGCTCAAGAAGAGCGGCGTCGATCCGAATTCGATCCGCGGCGTCGAGGTGCCGTTTCCCAACATGGGCGACCAGTTGAAGGCCGGCCGCGTCGATGCGGTGGAAGGGCTCGAGCCCTTTGTCGGTCCGATGCTTGCGGCCGGCAACGTTTCGCTCGGCGATCCGATCCTGTCGCCGTCGCCGGAAGAAGTGCTGTTCGTGTTCTGGGTCGCCGATGGCGCCTGGGCGCGCGCCAACCGCGCCACCATCGCGGCGTGGATCGCCTCGCTGACCGAAGCCAAGGCGTTCATGGACGCCAACAACACCGAGACCCGCGCCATTTTGGCGAAGTACACCAAGCTGCCCGAAGCGGTGGTGCAGAAAATCCCGTACCCGACCTATCGCTTCCCGATCAAACCCGAGCAGCTCGGGGTCTGGGTCGATGTGCTCACCGAGCTCGGCCAGGTCACCCAGCCGATCGACAAGAACAAGCTGGTCGTGACCGCGCCGTGAGGTGATTGTGAATCGTCATTCCGGGGCGCGGGCTCTTGCCCGCGAGCCCGGAATCCATATTCGCTGACCTGTGGTTATGGATTCCGGGCTCGCCGCTGCGCGGCGACCCGGAATGACGGACTGAGAGAACCTCGCCATGCAGGTCGGCTTCTTCTTCTGGCCCTACACGCTTGAGCTCGTCGAGCGGATGGCCGAGCTGTGCCGACCGCTACGGCTACGCCATGATCGGCATCGCCGACACGCCGGGCAATGCCATGGACCCGTGGGTGTCTGCGGCTCTCGTGGCGCGGGCGACGCGGCGCGCGCGTGTTGCGATCTGCGTCACCAATCTGGTCAGCCGCCATGCCTCCGTCAGCGCGGCGGCGATCGCTTCGCTCGACCATATTTCCAGCGGCCGCGCTGTGCTCGGCATCGGCGCCGGCCACAGCGGCACGCGCAATATCGGGCTCGGCAAGTCGACCGCGACGCGAGCAGGGCGAGGGCGCGCGCTTCATCCGGCAATTGTTGCGCGGCGAGCCTGCGAAGCTCGGCGAGGCGAGCGCGCATTTGCCGTGGGTCAAGCACGCGCCGCCGGTGTTTCTGGCCGCGTCGCATCCGAAGACGCTCGCGGCCGCGGGCGCAAATGCCGACGGTTGTTTCGCCAATTACGGGCTGGGAGCCGACACCATCCGCGATTCGGAAGCGCACATCCGCAATGCGGCGCAGGCCGCCGGCCGCTCGCCCGAGGCGCTCGAAATCTGGCAGATCGGCGCGCTCGACTGCAACGACGACGGCGATCTCGCGCGGCAAAAAATCGGCGCGATGCTGGCGTTTCTCGCCGGCTATGTCATCGGCGACAAGAATCTCGAAGCCCGCGGCGTGCCCGAGCCGATGCGCGCGCCGCTGCTCGAATTGCGGCGGCGCTACAGCACGCGGCCGGGCGATGCCGACATCCGTCTCGTGCGCGAGCTCGGCCTGTTCGATTATCTGTCGCGGCGGCTCGCGATCTGCGGCACGCCGGATGAATGTCTCACGCAGGCGCGCGCCGCCAAGAGACGCCGGCGCGCAGCGCCTGATGCTCACGGTGAGCCTCGCCGCCGATCCCGTGCGCACGGTCGAACTGTTCGGCGAGCACGTTCTCCCGAAATTGTGATCGCGTTTCGTCCGCAGTGCGCGACATTTCGCCGTTGTTGCGGCCGCTAACCGGGGCAACAATCCTCTCGCCAAGGTGTTGATCGTTCACTGGGGCGAGTGGACACAGGGAGACTACAGAATGCGCAAGCTTACGATTGCACTCGCCGCCGTGTTGGCGCTCGCTGCCGGGTCAGTTTCGACCGGCGCGCTGGCGCGCGGCGGCCACGGTGGCGGCGGTCACATGGGTGGCGGCCATATGGGTGGCGGCGCACATGTCGGCGGCGGCGCACATGGGTGGCGGCCCCATGCGCGGCGGCCCCATGGGCGCTCATTTCGGCGGCGGTCACTTCGGCGGCGGCCATTTTGCCTTCCGCGGCGGTCATTTCCGCCCTGGCTTCCGCGGCGGCATCTTTCTCGGCGCGCCATACGCCTACTACGGCTATAGCGCCTGCTATCAGCGCCGGCCCGTCCCGACCCCGTACGGCCTGGTTTGGGCCCGCGTCTGGGTTTGCGGCTGACGCGCCGTCAACTCCAGCCTGACCCTTTGGTCCGGCGGCGAAGGTCCATGCACCAAACGCAGCATGGACCTTGATACCCCCAGATGGTAATCGCCTGCCGGACCCGGCAGGCGATGACCGATATTTCCCTCACCATTCTGACCGAAACCGCAGATGACGCCGTTGCGATCGAGCGGCTGCACGAGCGCACATTCGGCCCGGGCCGCTACGCCAAGACCGCCTACCGCATCCGCGAGGGCGTCGCGCACTGGCCCGATCTGTCGTTCACCGCGCGCGTCGGCACGCTGATGGTCGGCTCGGTGCGGCTCTCGCCGATCCGCATCGGCGAAACCAGGGCGCTGCTGCTCGGCCCGCTCACCGTCGAGCCGGCGTTCCGCGACAAGGGCATCGGCCAGGCGCTGATCGCGCGCGCGCTCGACGAGGCCAGGGCCAAGGGCCATCGCCTCGTGGTGCTGGTCGGCGACGAGCCCTATTACGGCAAATGCGGTTTCAAGCGCATCCCGCGCGGACGCGCGTCGATGCCCGGCCCGGTCGATCCGGCGCGGCTGCTGGTCGCCGAATTGGCCGATGGCGCGCTTCGACGGAGTCTCCGGCCCGATTACGCCGGAGTGGGATGGCGCCTGATCTTCGCCGTCTACCGCCGCTCGCGCGCCATCGAAGGCCGGTTTACCGGCCTTCGCGCGCCCACGTCGCGGCGAGGCTGCCGATCAGCAGCAGCATGCCGAGCAATCCCGCGAACAGCGGCAGCACGCCGATGCCGCGCACCACGCTGGCGTCGCGCATCTTCATGCCGATCCAGTCTTCGCCCTTGTAGGCGTCGCCGGAGCGCACGCCGACGATGCGCGGCATGTGCAGGCCGGAGCCGTCGTCGAGCCGGCGGGCGTCGCCGCCGGTCGCCGCCGCGAGCGGGCCGACCACGTCCGTCGTCGAGGTGACCTCGGCGAATTCGCGCGGATTGGCCGGGCCGACATTGACCAGCGCGGTGAGCTTGCCGTCGGTGGCGCGCCACAGGCCGAGCTCGCTGGCGTCGACCGTGCTCTGCCAGACGCCGGGCTCGTTGGGTGCAAGCTTGATCGTGCGGCTCTGTGCCGGACGGCGTCGTCAGCGTCACGTCGGACACATCGTCCGCCATGGTCTGGCGGCGCACCAGGAGTTGATGTCCGCTCACGACCAGTTTCAGCGCCTCCTCTTCGAGCTCCGGCTGCTTCATCAGCCAGTGCGACAGCCGGCGCAGCAGATCGAGATGCGGCCCGCCGCCCTCGAAGCCGCGCGCCCACAGCCAGATGTGGTCGGAGAGCAGCAGCGCGACGCGGCCCTCGCCCTCGCGCTGCAGCACCAGCAGCGGCTTGTTGTCGGGGCCCTGCATCACCGTCGTGCCGGTCGGATCCTTGGTGTCGACGACGCGGAACCAGTGGCTCCAGTGCGGCGGGCTGGTGTTGGCGCCTTCGAGGTCGCGCGTCACCGGATGGCGTTTGCCGAGGTCGGTCAGGCTCGCATAGAAGCTCTTCTCGGTGACGTTGCCGGTCGGCTCGGCCGGCAGGATGGCGTCGAGCGGCGTGCGCCAGATGCTGGTCGGTGAGGCGTAGTCCGGCCCGGCGGCGACCAGCACCGCGCCGCCGTCGCGCACGTAGCGCGTGATGTTGTCGAAATAGATGATCGGCAGCACGCCCTGGCGCGCGTAGCGGTCGAAGATGATGAGCTGGAATTCGTTGATCTTCTGCTGGAACAGCTCGCGCGTCGGGAACGCGATCAGCGAGAGCTCGTTGATCGGCGTGCCGTCCTGCTTTTCCGGCGGCCGCAGAATGGTGAAATGCACGAGGTCGACGGAGGCGTCCGACTTGAGCAGGTTGCGCCAGGTGCGCTCGCCGGCATGCGGCTCGCCGGAGACCAGCAGCACGCGCAGCTTGTCGCGCACGCCGTCGATCGAGACCACGGCGCGGTTGTTGACCGTTGGTCAGTTCGTTGTCGAGCGGCGCGGCTTCGATCTCGACGATGTTCGGTCCGGCGTGCGCGATCGGGATGTCGACGTTGGTCGCCTCGCCGACTTGACTTCGCGCGTCTCCAATTCTTCGCCATCGCGGCGCACCGTGACCTGCGCGGTTCTCTCGCGCGCGCCCTGATCCTCGACCTTGAAGCCGATGGTCTGCGACTGCCCGACGATGCCGAAGCGCGGCGCCGCGGTCAGCGCGACGCGGCGGTCGCGCTCGTTCTTGTTGCCGGTGATGAGCGCATGCAGCGGCGCTGCAAAGCCGAGCGCGGCGGCTTCCGCCGGCACGTCGTGGACGCGCCCGTCGGTGATCATGATGGCGCCGGCGACGCGGTCGGACGGCACGTCGGCGAGCGCCGAGCCGAGCGCGGTGAACAGCCGCGTGCCGTCGGTCTCGCCGTCGGCCTGACCGGCCTCGACGACGCGCACTTCGAGGCCCGGAATATGGTTGAGCCGCTCGACGACCGCCGCGCGTGCGGCTTCGGTCTGCTGCGCGCGCTCGCCGAAATTCTGGCTCGGGCTCTTGTCGACGATGACGACCGCGACCGAGGTCAGCGGGTCGCGATCCTCGCGCGTCAGCGACGGATTGAGCAGCGTGAGAAACAACAGCGCCAGCGCGAAGGTGCGCACGATGCGCGCCGCGGCTGCGCACGGCAAGCAGCGCGATCGACACCACGATCGCAGCAGCGAGCGCCGCCCACAGGATCGTGGCAGGGACGAGCGGCGCGAACGAGACACCGAAGTTCAATCCGTCCTCCTACTGCCCCAGCCGTTCGAGCAGCGCCGGCACGTGCACCTGGTCGGCCTTGTAGTTGCCGGTGAGCGTGTACATCACGATGTTGACGCCGGCGCGGAAGGCGAATTCGCGCTGGCGCGGCTCGCCTTGCACCATCGGCAGCATCGGCTGGCCGTCGGCGCGCAGCGCCCAGGCGCCGGCGAGGTCGTTCGAGGTGATGAGGATCGAGGACACGCCGTCGCTCGCGCGCACCGGGCGGTTCGACGCTTCGTCCTGATTCCCGGTCGGCAGCGCCTCGACCCAAAGCTGGCCGGTGCTGAAGCGGCCGGGGAAGTCGCGCAGCAGGAAGAATGTCTTGGTCAGCACGTGGTCGCGCGGCACCGGCTCGAGCTCCGGAATGTCGAGCGAGCCGAGGATGGTGCGCAGCTCGACCATGCCGGGGCTGTTGGTTTCGCCGCCCGGGCCGGGCGGAGCGACGACGGCGTCGCGGGTATCGAACAGCACCGTGCCGCCGTCCTTCATGTAGGTGTCGAGACGCTTGAGCGCCGTCTTCGCTCGGCTTGGCGACGCCGGGCACGATCGGCCAGTAGATCAGCGGATAGAACGCGAGTTCGTCGCGCGCGAGGTCGAGCCCGATCGGCTCGCCGGCCTCGAGCGCGGTGCGCTGGGCGAGGAACAGCGTCAGGCCCTGCAGCCCGGCCTTGCTGATGGTGTCGACTTCGCTGTCGCCGGTGACGACATAGGCGAGCTTGGTTTCCAGCGCCGATTTCGGCACGTCGGCGTCTTGCGCGGCGGCGTGCGAGACCGTGAACGCCAGCGCGGCCGCCGCAATGACCATGACGACGGCGGCGGAGGCCGGCGCGCGGCGCCGCGGCGCGAGGCGGCGCAGGCCGCCGGCGAGCCAGAACACGACCAGCGCATCGAGCACCAGCAGCGCGAGCGCGGCGAGGAAGATCGGGCCGCGCAGATCCTGCGGCTCGACTCTGCGATAGACTTCGCGGCTGGCCTTGAGCGGCGCAAAATCGAGCGGGCTGAGGCGATCGGCGGGAGCGAGCGTGTTCACGGCAAGGAGCCCCTCGGGCGGTCCATAGAATCCGGGCGGATGCTCGGCGGTCGCGCGCCCGGTAAAGCCAGCCGGAACCGGCCGCGCGGTCGCGGGCGGCGCTTCGAAGCTGCCGAAACCGTCGAGCACGCGGCTCGGCGGCACGACCTCGCGCACGTTCTGGGTGTCGGTCTGGGTATCGGTGTTTTCGGTGTCCGCAGCCGCGGTCGCGCCGGCGAGCGAGACGATGCGCTTGAGCATGTCGACGAAGGCGCCCGAGAGCGGCAGGTCCGACCAGCGCGTGTCGCCGGTGACGTGGAACAGCACGATCATGCCTTTGCCGCGCCGCGCCGCGGTGACGAGCGGCGTGCCGTCGGCGAGCGTCGCCCAGGTGTGCTCGGTCAGCGTCGAATCGGGCTCGGCCAGAACCTGACGCGTCACCGTCACGTCGTTCGGGACCGCCATGCCGTCGAACGGGCTGCCGCGGGAAAATCCGGTGAGCGGCTGCGGCTTGTCCCAGCTCAGGCTGCCGCCGAGGATGCGCCCGCCGCGCCGCAGCTTGACCGGGACGAGATCGTCGTCGGCGGCCGCGAGCCGCGGGCCGGCAAAGCGCACCAGCACGCCGCCGTCCTCGATCCAGCGCGCCAGCTTGTCGTGCGTCTCGCCGGCGACATTGCCGACATCGGCGAGGATCATCATCGGCAGCTTCTGCTCGAGGAAGTGGCCCACCGCCTCGGTCGGCGAAATCGTGTCGGCGAGCCGCACGTCGGCGAACGGATTGAGCGCGCGCGAAAGGTAATAGGTCGAGGCGAGCAGCGGCTGCGCGGTGTCGGTCGACGCGCCGGAGACGACGCCGACGGTGCGGCGGCGCCAGCGCTTGTCGAGCAACTGCACGGCGCCGGCGGAGCGCTCGTTGGCGATCTCGATGCGGGCGATGTCGTTGCGGATTTCGACCGGCAGGTCGAACTCGGCATCGGCCTCGCGGTCGCCGGGCTTGAAGGCGAACGACGCCTCGCCGAGCGGCAGGCCCTTGAGGTCGAGCCCGCGCAGCGTTCCGGTCTCGGCGCTGCCGGTGGTCGCGCGCAGCACCTTTACGCCGAGCGCCGCCGCGGCGTTGTCGGCGGCGGCGAGCGCATGCGCCGGCGCGATGCCGCCTTCGACCACGGTGATCGGATTTTTGTCGATCGTGCCGGCGAGACCGTTGACGAAATCGGCGCCGTCGCCGAGATCGACGCCGTCGGAGAGCCAGATCAGCTCGACGTCGGGCGTCGCGGCGAGGAAGCGCTTGATCGTCGGCAACGCCTCGGCGCGCTCGATCGGTGTGCGGCTTCGGCTTGAGCTTGTGCAGCCGCACGCGCGCGGCGCCGGGCGGTTCGAGCGAGATGTCGCGCGTCGGCTCCGACAGCGGAATGAGCGCGACCGCGCGCCGGTCGGAATCGGCGCGCGCGATGATGTCGTCGGCGGTGCGCAGCCGCGCGTCCCAGGTGGCGGCGGCCGACCAGCCGTCGTCGATCAGGATCGCGATCGGCGCGCGCCCGGACGTGCCCGCGACCGGCGGATTCCACAGCGGGCCGGCGGCGGCGAGGATGACGAGCGTGGCGAGCGTGAGGCGCAGCAGCGTCAGCCACCACGGCGTGCGCGACGGCGTCTCTTCCTTCGGCACGATGTCGAACAGGAGCCGCGTCGGCGGGAAATCGATGCGGCGCGGCTGCGGCGGAATGAGCCGCAGCAGCCACCACAGCACCGGGATGCTGAGGAGGCCGAGCAGCACCAGCGGCTCGGCGAAGGCGAGCGGTATGCCGGGGATCATGCGTACCTCGCCGTCCGTGTGCGCCCGGAAATCGCTGCTCCGGGCGGCGGCTGCGACAGGCGCGCGTGCAGCGCCAGCAGCAGTTCGGTCGCGGGCCGGTCGGTGCGATGGATGGCGAAACTCCAGCCGAGCTTGTCGGTCTCGGCCCTGATCTCGGCGCGATGGCGCGCGACGCGGGCGACGTAGTCGGTCTTCCAGTTCTCGGCGCGGCCGGCGGTGATCGAGCCGGCGCCTTCCGGCTCGACGAACTCGACGCGGCCGGAATAGGGGAAGGTCTCTTCCGCCGGATCGACGACCTGCACGACGTGGCCATGCGCGCCGGTCGAGGACAGTTGCGCCAGCGTCTTGCGCACCTCGGCGATCGGGCTCCAGAAATCCGAGATCATGACGATTTCGGCGAGCGAGGACGGCGCGAAGCCCTGCGGCAGGCTCGATCGTTCGCCGACGTCATGGATGACGGCGTTGGCCAGCTTGTCGAGCACGTTGCGGCTGCCGGTCGGCCGCATCACGCCCGGCACGCCGACGCGCTCGCCGGCCTGAACCAGAACCTCCGCCAGCGCGAAGGCCATGACCAGCGTGCGGTCGAGCTTGGATTCATTCGCCAGCGCGGAGCGAAATTGCATCGAGGGCGAGCGGTCGGGCCACAGCCAGACGGTGTGCGCTGCCTCCCATTCCAGCTCGCGGACGTAGAGATGATCGTCGCGCGCGGAGCGGCGCCAGTCGACGCGCCGCGCCGGCTCGCCGGAAAGGAAGCGGCGGTATTGCCAGAAATTCTCGCCCGGGCCGGCGCGCTTGCGGCCATGCAGGCCGTGGATCACGGTCGCGGCGATGCGGCGCGCTTCGAGGATGAGACGCGGCATCGACTCCGCGAGCAGCGGCGCCTGGCCGCTGGCCTGCCTGGTCGCCTTGATCTCGCTCTTGTCAGCTCGCCGCGGCGCCGCCATCCGGACTATCCGATGCGGTTCTTGAGCTTGGCGATGACGCCTTCGGTGCTCTCGCCGTCGGCGCGCGCCGCGAAGGTGAGCGCCATGCGGTGCTTGAGGATCGGCTCGGCCATCTCGGCGACGTCGTCGATCGAGGGCGACAGCCGCCCGTCGATCAGCGCGCGGGCGCGCACCACCAGCATCAGCGCCTGGCTGGCGCGCGGGCTCGGTCCCCACGAGATCAGCTTGCCGATATCGCCGGTCTCAGGTCCGGGACGGGCCGAGCGCACCAGCGTGAGGATGGCGTCGACCACCAATTCGCCGACCGGCAGGCGGCGCACCAGCCGCTGCGCGGCGATCAGCTCGTCGGCGGTGAGCGTCGGCTTCGGCTTGCTCTCTTCCGCGCCGGTGGTGTCGAACACGATTTTGCGTTCGTTGTCGCGGTCGGGATAGTCGACGTCGATCTGCATCAGGAAGCGGTCGAGCTGGGCTTCGGGCAGGGGATAGGTGCCTTCCTGCTCGATCGGGTTCTGGGTCGCGAGCACGTGGAACGGCCGCGGCACGTCGTGGCGGGTGCCGGCGACGGTGACGTGGAGCTCCTGCATCGCCTGCAGCAGCGCCGACTGGGTGCGCGGGCTGGCGCGGTTGATCTCGTCGGCCATCAGCAGCTGGCCGAAGATCGGGCCGGGGATGAAGCGGAAGCTGCGCTTGCCGCCGACGCCTTCCTCCAGCACCTCGCTGCCGACGATGTCGGACGGCATCAGGTCGGGCGTGAACTGGATGCGGCGGGCGTCGAGGCCGAGCACGATGCCCATGGTCTCGATCAGCTTGGTCTTGGCGAGGCCGGGCAGGCCGATCAGCAGGGCATGGCCGCCGCACAGCACGGTGATGAGCGCCTGCTCGACCACCTTGTCCTGGCCGAAGATCACGTTGCCGATGGCAGCCTTGGCTGCGCGCACATGGGCGGCGGTCGATTCGGCCGACCGCACGATCATGTCTTCGAGCTTTTCGAGCCCGTCTCCGGTCGCTACCGCCATTGCTAGCTCCTTGTCATCAAGCCGTTTTTTCGTTTCGCGTCATATGCACGAGCACTGGCCCGCAAGCAATTGCACGCGCGCGGGTAGCAGACCTGGGCAGCAAACATGCAATATATACGTCGTATGCAACCCGCGCCGCGGCGGCTGGTTGCTCTCATCCACCGGAAACTTAATCAGGATTTCGGCCGAGACTGTTGCCCGTTACCGATCACGAACGCGCGAGGATTACGGTCCGCCCCACGCGCACGTTCCAGGCAAACCATGGCGAAGCAAGGGCAATCCGGGCTGGAGGCGATCACAGATACGGCACGGCGCGAGGGCCACAAGGGGCCGCCGCCGGTGCACCTGTGGAATCCGCCGTTCTGCGGCGACCTCGACATGCGCATCGCCACCGACGGGACCTGGTTCTACCTCAAGACCCCGATCGGGCGGCCGGCGCTGGTCAAACTGTTCGCCTCGGTGCTCAAGCGCGAGGGCGACAAGTATTTTCTGGTCACGCCGGTCGAGAAGTGCGGCATCGTGGTCGACGATGCGCCGTTCCTCGCCGTCGAACTCAAGATCGAGGACACGCCGGCCGGCCGCGTGCTGCATTTCCGCACCAATGTCGACGACTGGGTCACCTGCGGGCCGGATCATGCGCTGCGCTTCGAGCCGGAGGCCGGCACCGGGGGTCTCAAGCCCTATCTGCACGTCCGCCGCGATTTGTGGGCCAAGGTGACGCGCGCGCTGTTCTACGATCTGGTCGAACTGGGCGAGGAGCGCGAGGTCGACGGCACGCTGATGTTCGGCGTCGCCTCGGGCGCAGAGTTTTACGCCATGGCGCCGGCCGACGAAGTGAGGGAATTCGCGTGAACGATCACGTCGCGCCGCCGCCGCGCCGTCATCGATGCGGCCGATTTCTTCGCCCGCGCGCGCGCGCGGCTCACGCTCGACGTGCCGCCGGCGCTGACCGATCCGGCTGCGCCCGGCGCGCGCGGCGATCTCGATCTCGACCCGGAGATGTGGGCGCGCGCCGGCGTCACGGCGATCGAAGCCCGCCGCCGTGCTCGTGCCCATCGTCGCGCGCGCCGAGCCGATGGTGCTGCTGACGCAGCGCAACGCACGACCTCTCGAACCATGCCGGGCAGGTCGCATTTCCCGGCGGCAAGATCGATCCGCACGACGAGAGCCCGCGCCACGCCGCGCTGCGCGAAGCCGAGGAGGAGATCGGGCTTGCCCGCGACGCTCGTCGAGCCGATCGGCTATCTCGACCTCTATCTCGACCTTCTCGGCTTCCGCATCCTGCCGCTGGTGGCGCGCGTGTCGGCCGGACTACACGCTCGTGCTCAACCCGTTCGAGGTCAACGACGCGTTCGAGGTGCCGCTCGCGTTCCTGATGAATGTCGACAATCACCAGCGCAAGTCGCGCGACTGGAAGGGCATTCCGCGCGAGTATTTCGCCATGCCGTTCGGCGAGCGCTACATCTGGGGCGTGACCGCGGGAATCCTGCGCAATCTGTACGAAGCGCGTGTACGGCCGGCGTGACGCGCGGCATGATCGTGTCAGCCTGTCGGTCTTCATCATCAGGCTGTTGGCGACGTGCATGACGCAGAATGATGAGCAGCACGACGACATACCACGCGGCGATCTTCCAGATCGACCACACCTTTGCACTGCGGCGCGCGAAAAATCCCGACCAGCAGCGCTGGAATGACGACATAGGCGAACAAATCGCCCGCCATTTCCGACCCGGACCGAGAGTCGCCTTGGCAGGCCCAAGGTCGCAACGACCGCGATGACGATGACGACGAACGCCACAGCGGCACACGCAAACGCTTTCTGAAACGGTTTTGGTGTCGGCCCCGCCATGATCGTCCCCCAGCCTGTGCCCAGTCGGGCAATGATAGCGCGGTGCATTGCGCCACCCACGTCTAGTGCTTCGGCGGGCCGGATCAGATACTGTGCGCTGACGCGCCAGGCTCTGCTCACCGGGAGCGACGGAGAATCCGCATGTTCCGCCCGATCGCCACCGAAGTCGCGCTGTTCCTCGACGCCGTTCGCGCTTTACGCGATGTTCCTGCTGGCGACGCGGGCGGGTGCGCTGCACCCGGACGCCTGGAGCCTGCCGAAGATTTCGCTGCTGGTGATCGCCTCGTTCGTGCTGATGGTCGGCAGCTTCCTGGTGCTGGCGCAATTCTCCGGCGCGCCGCCCGGCTCGACCTACGTGCCGGCGCACGTGCAGGACGGCAAATTCGTGCCGGGACAGACGACGGAAGAGACGAAGTGACGGACGGCGGCACGCTCGATCACGCCCCATGGCTCGATGACGGGGCGCTTCGCCAATTGCTGGCGCTGCTCGATCGCGACGGCGAGGAGGCGCGCGTGGTCGGCGGCGCGGTGCGCAACGCGCTGCTCGGGCAGAAGGTCGGCGAGATCGATGTTGCGACCACAGCCGTGCCCGAAGAAGTCGTGCGCCGCGTCGAGGCCGCCGGCCACAAGGCGGTGCCGACCGGCATCGAGCACGGCACCATCACGGCGGTGATCGACGGCCGTCCGTTCGAGGTGACGACGCTGCGCCAGGACATCGAGACCTTCGGCCGCAAGGCCAAGGTCGCGTTCGGCCGCGACTGGAAGGCGGATGCGCAGCGCCGCGATTTCACCATCAACGCGCTGTCGGTCTCCGCCGACCGGCGTATCCACGATTATGTCGGCGGCCGCGCCGACATCGCGGCGCGGCGCGTGCGCTTCATCGGCGATCCGGCGACGCGCATTGCGGAAGACTATCTGCGCAGTCATGCGCTTCTTCCGCTTCCACGCCTGGTACGGCGAAGGCGCGCCGGACGCCGCCGGGCTGCACGCCTGCATCAAGGCGCGCGCCGGCCTCGACCAGCTCTCGCGCGAGCGGGTGCGGATGGAATTGCTGAAGCTTGTGCTGGCGCCGCACGCGACGCCGACGCTCGCGGTGATGGCGGAGGCGGGCCTGCTCGGCACGGTGCTCGGCGGCGTGCCGCTGCTGGCGAGCTTCGAGAACATGGTCAAGGTCGAGGCCGCGATCGGCGTCGAGGCCGATGCGGCGCGCCGGCTCGGCGCGCTCGGCGTGCAGGTGATGGAAGACGCGGAGCGGCTGGCGCAGCGGCTGCGGCTGTCCAATGCCGAATCCGAGCGGCTGTTGGCGTTCGAGTACTGGTGGCACGTGACGCCCGCCGCTGGCGAGCGCGCCGCGCATGCGCTGCTTTACGGTCTCGGCCCAATCGCGTTCACCGATCGCGTGCTGGTCGCCTGGACGCGCTCGCGCTACGGGCGCGGCCGACACCGCCTGGCACGATCTTGCAACGCTGCCGCAGCGCTGGCAGGCGCCGAGCTTCCCGCTGCGGGCCGCGGACTTCATCCGCCGCGGCGTGCCCAAGGGGCCGGCGCTCGGCGCTGCCATCCGCGCGGCCGAGCATGAATGGATCGCGGCGGATTTTCCCGCCGACGGCGGCCGCGATCGAGGCTATCGCCGAGCGGGCGACGCATGGAACCGGGAACTCGGAGGAGGGTTAGTGAGACGGGGCGGAACCGAGCGTCCTCATGTTCGCCAGCCTGACCGTCCTGAAGACCCTTTCGCCGAGCGCCCGCAATGCCTTCATCGCCAGCTTCCTCGGATGGATGCTCGACGCGTTCGACTATTTCATCGTGGTCTTCATCGTTCACGCCATCGCTACGGATTTCCAGTCCAGCGTGACCGACGTGACGCTGGCGATCCTGGTGACGCTGGCGATGCGGCCGGTCGGCGCGTTCATCTTCGGCTGGCTCGCGGACCGCTACGGCCGCCGCCCGATCATGATGATCGACGTGCTGTTGTTTTCGGTGCTTGAGCTTGCGTCGGCGTTTTCGCCGAATCTCACGACGCTCATCATCCTGCGCGCGCTGTTCGGCATCGCCATGGGCGGCGAGTGGGGCATCGGCGCGTCGCTGGTGATGGAGAGCGTGCCGCCGGCGACGCGCGGCGTCGTTTCCGGCATTCTGCAGGAAGGCTACGCGGCCGGCTATCTCGTTGCGGCGATCGTCTACTGACCTGCTGTTCGACACCATCGGCTGGCGCGGCATGCTGGCGCTCGGCGTCGTGCCGGCGCTGCTCGTGATGTATCTGCGCACCAGCGTCAAGGAATCGCCCGCCTGGGCCGCGCGTCAGGCCGGCAAGCAGGATGCGATGTCGGTGCTGCGTACGCTCGCCAGCGCATTGGCCGCTGGTCATCTTTGCCGTGGTGCTGATGACGGCGTTCAATTTCCTCAGCCACGGCACGCAGGACATCTATCCGACCTTCCTGCAGGAGCAGCACAAGTTCGACACCCGACACCGTCGGCATCATCGCCGTGATCTACAATATCGGCGCCATCCTCGGCGGCATCTTCTTCGGCGCGCTGTCGCAGCGCATCGGCCGGCGCTACGCCGATCGTGATCGCGAGCCTGCTGGTGCTGCCGATCATTCCTCTGTGGGCCTATGGCACGACGGCGTTCATGCTCGCGCTCGGCGCGTTCCTGATCCAGTTCATGGTGCAGGGCGCCTGGGGCGTGGTGCCGGCGCATCTCAACGAGCTGTCGCCCGACGACGTGCGCGGCACCTTTCCCGGCTTCACCTATCAGCTCGGCAATCTGTTCGCCTCGGTCAACGCCACGCTGCAGGCCTGGCTCGCGCACAGCCATGGCGACGACTATCGCTTTGCCATGGCGCTGGTCACCGGCGTGGTGGCGATCGCGGTCGCCGTGATCACCATACTCGGGCGCGAGGCGCACGGCGTTTCGTTCGGCGGTCCGAACGCGTACAGCGGTCGCGGCGGAGTGAGGCGGCCCGCGTTCACCGCTTGGGATAGGCCGTGAAGATATAGTCTTTTGCGGCGACAATCGTATGGCACGCATAGCCGCATTTGGCGTCGTTGCCATTCGGCTTGAACGTGTCGGACGCGGCGTCATAGGCAAACTGCGCGTACGCCCATCCGTTCGTATCCGGGAATCTCTTGGTATCTTTCTCGATGAACGAAAGCGTTTTCAGGATGTCAGGCACCATGACGAAATAGGGCGACTCGGAGCTCTTTGTCGAACCCCACTCGATCTTTACGATCTTGGAGCCGTCGGGAAAAAGCTTGCCGTCGCCGGGCACGCCTTGCCGGTACGCATCGATCATTTCGCTGTTCGCCGAGATCACTTTCAACTCTTTTCGGTCTGACTGACGGCGACGTCCTGCCAGGTTTCGTATCCTTTGAAGTCGGAAAACGCGAGCCCGTTCGGCACCTGCAGCGTGAACCGGTCCTGTGCGGCAGGGCCACGCCGCCCGACACGGCGAGCAGGACCGCCAACGCCAAGATGTTTTTGTGCTTGCCGGGATGGACTGTCGAAATGCGCAACATGACGAACCTCCATTTTTGAAGCCGAGAGTCTTACCGGCCGCAATTGACAAATTGATCGAATAACGCGCGCGGCAGTTCGGTGACTTGAAGGGACGCAGGCGCCTCATAGCATTGTGTGCGTTAGGCGCCGCGATAAATCCTTCGGCGTGCCCTGCATACCTGATGCTCAGTTGTCGCTGCGCAAGCGGAGATCCTGACCCGGTTACTCGGGCCACCGAATTGTGCGCTGGGTCTCCGCTTGCGCGGGGACGAGCGGTTAAACCTCCATATAGCCCTTGCCCCACGACGGATCGCGGCGCTACGGTCCAGGTCAATGGCTGCATCGCCTGAGTCACCTGATTTCGCTGCCGACCGCCGCCGATATCGACGCAGCGGCGCTGCGGCTTGCGGGCGTCGCTCTGCGCACGCCGCTCGTGACCTCGCCGGTGCTCGACGCCATGACCGGCGGTCAAATCTTTCTCAAAGCGGAAACCTTGCAGCGCACCGGCTCATTCAAGTTCCGCGGCGCCTACAACAAGCTTGCGGCCATCCCGCTGGAGCAGCGCCTGGGCGGCGTCGTCGCCTATTCCTCCGGCAACCACGCGCAGGGCGTCGCGGCGGCGGCGCGGCTGCTCGGCATGCCGGCCGTCATTGTCATGCCGCGCGATGCGCCCAAGCCCAAGCGCGAGCGCACGGCGGCGCTCGGCGCCGAAGTGGTGCTCTACGATCGCGAGCATGACGATCGCGAAGCCATCGCGCAGACGTATCGCCGCGGAGCGCGGCGCGGTGCTGGTGCCGCCCTATGACGATGCGCTGATCATCGCCGGGCAGGGCACCGCGGGCCGCGAGATCGTCGAGGATTTGGCGGCGCTCGGCCTCGTGCCCGATGTCGTCGTCGTCACCGCATCCGGCGGCGGCCTCACCGCCGGCATCGCGATTGCCGTCAAGGCGCGTGTGCCGCAGGCTGTGCTCTACACCGCCGAGCCGCAGGGCTTCGACGACCATGCGCGCTCGTTTCGCAGCGGCCGGCGCGAGAAGAACGCCGCGCTCTCCGGCACCATCTGCGATGCGCTGATGGCGCGCACGCCGGGCGAGATCACCTTCGCCATCAATCGCACACTGGTCGGGCAGGGGGTCTCGGCGAGCGACGAGGAAGTCGCCGCCGCGGTCGCGTTCGCGTTTGCCGAATTGAAGCTGGTCGTCGAGCCGGGCGGCGCGGTCGCGCTTGCCGCGCTGATGAAAGGCAAGATCGACGTCAAGGGCAAGGTCGCGGTCGGCGTTTTGTCCGGCGGCAATGTCGATCCGGAATTGTTTTATCGGCTGGTGGCCTAGTTAGCTGAACAGCGCGATCAACTCGTCTTCGCTGAGCGCACGCACGGCGGCCATCGGGTCGTTCGGCGTCACGCGCTGCGTCAGGATCGGCCGCGTTGCGACGCGTGATGGTGGTGCGGCTGACGGCGCAGCGACGGCAGAACTTGGCGGCGTCTCGGCCTGGACCGCCGCCGAAGCAGGCGAGGGCGCCGCAAATGGGGGTTCGGGGATGGCGGCGGCACTGGCCGCGATGGCAGCATCCAGGCTTGCGTCGATCAATTCAGAACTCCGCCGACGAGACGCTGAGCGGCGGCGCAGGAATTTCGGCGGCGGCCAATTGCGGCTCCGGCAGCATTTCGAACAGATCGGCCGGATCCTCGTCGGGCTCGGGCAGCAATGCGGCGGCCGCGGGTGTGGGCACGGCAGGTTCCGGTGCTGACGCGACAGGTTCCGGCGCGGGTACGGCTATCTCCGGCGCTAGCGCGACAAGTTCCGGCGCGGGTACGGCTATCTCCGGCGCCGGCGCGTCCAGGCTTGGCAGTGGCTCGAGCAGGAATTCGATGTCGTCGACTGCACTTGGCGCTGTCGCCTCGCCCAGTGGCGGCGCATCCGGATTTTCGGTCGTCTGCGTGGGAAGAGCGTCCAAACCCGCCGGCACACCGCTTTCAATGGCCGCAATTTCGTTCTCGGGTTCCGTTGCGATTTCGACGGTTGGCGGCTCGGAGTCGTGGTCCGGCAATGCGACCGCCGGAGCCTCATACACATCCTCGGTCGGTGCTTCCGCGGTGACGGATTGTTCTTCGGCCGCCGCTGTCGGCTGGACTGACATATCGAGTTCATGATCGTCGGGGTCGTGCGGGGGTTCTGGTTCGATCAGCACATGGGCGACGGGCTCGGATACAGCAGCCTGTTCGATTTCCAATGCGGCGGACGCTGCGACGTCGGTCTTTTCGTGTTCGGTCGCACCATGAGCGGCTTCGATTTCGGCGACGTTTGATGCGGCTTCGGTTTCGACCGCAGCCTCCGCCATTGCTTCCGCGACAGCCGCTACCACCGCATCTGCCGTAGCCTCGTCCGCAGCAACGTCCAAAGCATCTGCCGCAGCCTCGTCCGCCTGCGATGGCGGTTGCTCCGGTTCTGACAATCCCGCGTATTCGGCTGGCGGCGCGACTGGCGATTCAATCGAAGGCTCTGCCGCAATGTTCGCATCGGCAGCAACCAATTCATCGACCATCGCCACGGCGGGTTCCGGCTCCAGCATCGCAGGCGCATCGGCCGCATCGACGTCCGTTTCGATCGGCGGTTCAGTCGGCGGCGCTTCCGGTGAGTCGAGTGGCGCTTCGTCCGCGACGGTCTCGCTCGCCTGATACACAACGAAGACATGCGGCCGCGCCGCGGCAAAGACGATGGGACCGTTTGCAGCAACCGGCCGGCGGCTCTGGATGCGCGTCCGGATCGGAAACATGGGTTTCAAGTTCGGCGGACGTCTCGGGCGCCGGTTCCGGCTCGGCCTCGCGATCGACAACGGGCTCGCTCACCGCGGCAGCTTCCGACGCGGCAGCGATCATCGCGGCCGCCTCGTCAATCAGGTTCGCTTCCTCGATCGGCTGTGACGCCGCCGTCTCGACTTCGACGTCGGTTTCGGTCTCGGCTTCACGCGGCACTTCAGCGGGCATCAGCGGATCGAGGTCGAGCCCGAGCCCGAGCCCGAGCCCGAGCGGTTCGGAGACCGCCGGTTCCTCGTCATGCCGCGCTTCGGGCTCGGGCGCGGCACTATCGGTGCGATCTGCCGTCGCCACGCCAATATCGGCCGCCTCGTGTTCGGTGGCGCCGGCGCCATTGGCGGCGTCCTTAGCCGGCGACGGCCGGCCGCCCCAGACATCGATCAAAGCGATGATGCGGCCTTCGAGGTGGCGCAGCACCTGCATCGCCTTGTCGGCGCGCAGCGCAGTGAAATTCTGGTGCTCGCTTGCGGCGTGGAGTTCGCTTGCCGCGGCGTGGAGCGCATCGCACAGCTCGGAATCGACGTCGCGCTCGCGCAGAGTCCAGACGATGTCGAGCACGCGTTCGGCGGCGGCAAGCACCTCGGCCGATGTGCTGGCCTTGCGTTGCGCGGCGTCATCGGGATTGCCGCGCGGCCCGGCCTCGGGCTTGATCGCGGCCATCTCCGCCTCGGTGCGGGCGATGACCTCGGCCATATCGAGAAGATCGAGGCGCAAATGGTTGGAATCGGGCGATACTTCCTCGCCGCGAATCGCCGCCTCGATGCGCTCGATGGCGGAGAGAATCACGTTGGTGTCGGCGTGGCGGTTGCGGCGGGCGTATTCGGTCAGGAACCAGCGGCCGCGCTCGGTCTCCATGACCGCCGCGCAGATCGCCTCGTAGTCCGTTTCGGCCGGCGGCGCGGCTGAAATCTTCGATAACGCCAGAGGGTCCTCGGACATCGCTACATCACCGCAATCAGTTTATCCCAACAGCACGAGCGGCCAGAGAGCGCAATCGGCTTGAGCACGCGTCATCCACAGATACCGACCGACTCGGCGTTTGCGCCGAGATTGGCGCTATTTTATGCCGCGAGCTTCGCGGCGATGGGAATGCAGATGCCCTTGTTCCCGCTGTGGCTGACGGCCAAGGGGCTCGATGCGCAGTTGATCGGACTTGTTCTCGCCTTGCCGCAGGTGGTGCGCATCGCGTGCCGATCCCGCTGGTGACGCGGGAGGCCGACCGGCGCGACGCGATGCGCGGTGCGCTGGTGCTGCTATCGGTCGCGGCGGCGGCGATCTACGCTGTCTCGGGCTTCGCGACGGCGACCGCTCGCCATCGTCGTGGTCTTCGTCTTCGGCTCGATCGCATGGACGCCGGTGTGTCGGTCGACCGATGCCTATGCGCTGAAGGGACTGCGCGCGCGCGGCCGGCCTATGGGCCGGTGCGGTTGTGGGGCTCGGCCGCCTTCATCGCGGCGAGCCTGCTCGCCGGCGTGCTGATCGATCTTGTTCCGGGACGGCAACCTGATCTGGTTCATGGTTCTGGCGTCATGGTCGGGTCGCGGCGGCGTCGCTCGCGCTCGCGCCGCTCGAACAGGCGGCCTCGGCGTCAAGATCGGAACGGCCGAAGCTTATTTCTGCGCTTGCCGGGTTTGCTCGCCGTGTTGGCGGCGGCGAGCCTCGATCCAGGCGAGCCACGCCGTCTATTACGGCTTCTCGACGCTCGATTGGCGCGCCGCCGGACTCGACGGCACCACCATCGGCGCGCTGTGGGCGCTCGGCGTGGTCGCTGAGATTGCGCTGTTTGCGCTGTCGGGCCGGCTGCCGGCGTGGATCAGCCCGACGGTTTTGCTTGCGATCGGAGGGGCAGGAGCGACGCTGCGCTGGGGCGCGATGGCGTTCGATCCGCCGGTGTGGCTGCTGCCGGCGCTGCAAGGCCTGCACGGACTGTCGTTCGGCGCGACGCATCTCGGCAGCGTCAGCTTTCTCGCCGCGCGAGCACCGCCCGGCGCGGCGGCGACGGCGCAAGGCGCGCTCGCCGTCGTGCTCGGCCTCGTCATGGCGGCGGCGATGGCCGCGTCCGGCGTGCTCTACGCGACGTTCGGAACGCGCGCCTATCGCGCCATGGCGTTGCTCGCCGCTGCCGGCGGCGTCATCGCACTCATCGCCTATCGCACGCACTCATCGCCGGAGCACTAGCGGTGCATTCTCAAAAATTCGTTCTGTTGCGCCTAGTTGTCCTTGAGACCGGTCGCCTGGGCGAGTTGTTTGTAGGTTTCGATATCGTGGGTGAAGAATTCCGTATAGCTCGCCGCCGTCCCGCCGCAGGCGTCATAGTCCATGTCATAGACGCGTTTGCTGAGCGCCTTGTCGGCGAACGCTTCGTTGACCGCAGTATTCCAGCGATCGAGGATCGGCTGCGGCGTGTGCGCCGGTGCCCCGAGGCCACACCACGCAATGATCTGGTATCCCGGATAGCCGATCTCGGCGAACGTCGGCACATCCGGCCAGCGCGCGGAACGGGTCGGCGAGGTGATCGCGAGCGGGCGCAGATCGCCCTTTTCGATATATCCCTTCACCGTTCCGGTGCCGACGATCATGAAATCGACCTGGCCCGCGAGCAGCGCGGTGACGGCTTCGGGCAACCCTTTGTAGGGCACGTGGATGCAGGCGTCCGGCGGCAGGCCGGCGCGTTGCAGCATCATCGCCGCGGCGAGATGCTGCTGCGTCAGGTGTCCGGCGCTCGAGAACTTGAGCTCGCCCGGATGCGCGCGGATGGCTGCAATCTGATCCGCCACGGAATGCACCGGCGTCTCCTTGCGGACCAGCAGCACGAGCGCGCCTTGCGCCAGCAGCACGATCGGCGCGAGATCGTTGTAGGGGTCATAGGGCAAAGTCTGTTTGAACGCCGGCCACGAACCGTGCGTCCCCGCGCTCGTGAGGACGAGCGTATAGCCATCCGGCGGCGCCTGCTTGCCTGCGACCACGCCGATGATGCCGCTGGCGCCGGCGCGGTTCTCGACGACGACTTTCCAGCCGTACTTGACGCCGCAAAAGTCGCCGATCAGCCGCGGGATGAGATCGTAGGGCGCGCCCGGCGTGAACGGCACGATGATGTGCACCGGGCGCGTCGGGTAGGACTCCTGCGCGACGCCGTCGCGGGCGACGCCAGCGGTTGCAGCCGCGCCAAGGCCCTGCAGGAGCCATCGTCGATCGATGCGCATCATCCTGTTCACCGCTTGCCGTTGGAGGTTGGAACGCACGTGCCGGCAAATTGCCGCCGGCGCGTCGCATGTCATCGTGTAGCGCCGGCGGTCACGCCACTTCGAGCAGAATTTCCGTGAGCCGCTCCGGCATGTCGACCATGACGTCGTGGCCGGACGGCACGCCGTAGGTTCGCCAGGTCGAATCGGCTTTGAGCTTTTCGAAGTTCCTGTCGAAATTCGGATTGGGGTACGACGTCGCGCGGATGTAGGTCTTCTTCGCTACCTTTTCGCGTGCTCCGGTGAGCGCGATCGGTTGCAGCGAAACGAAGGTCGGCTGCGGCGTCGTCTTGGAGTCGACCCACGCCTGATCCTTTTCGTTGACCTGGAACGCCTTGGCCGGCGGAATCGGCCGGCCGACTTCGTTTCTGGCCGCGGCGGCGAGCGAGGTCGCGCGCAGTTCCGGCGGCGCCGTGTCGACCACGCGCTCGCCGTTCTCCGGCAGGAAGGCGTCGAGGAAATACGATCGAGGAAATCTGCGGCAGCACTTTTTCGGCGACGCCCGACACCACGAAGCCGGCATAGGAGTGGCCGACGAGCACCACGTTGTCGAGATTTTCCCATTTGATGACGTTGGCGACGTCGGTGATGTGGGTGTCGAGCGTGATCATCGCGCTCATCAGGTGCGAGCGTTCGCCCAAGCCGGTGAGCGTCGGCGCGAAAACCTTGTGGCCGCGCTTTTCCAGCAGATCGGCGACGCGGCGCCAGCACCAGCCGCCGTGCCACGAGCCATGGACCAGAACGAAATTCCTGCGCCGCGGTCTGCGCCTGAGCCTGTGCCGGCGCAAATGCGCTCATGGTGCCGATGCCTGCGCCCATTCCGGCGAGAACGGTGCGTCGGTCGGGCCTGCGTTTCGATTTCGCCATCACAACCTCCCTGTGAGTACGATGGATTGACGTTCGAGCGGCTCAATCGACCTTCGCGTCCGCGAGCTGCACCAGCGCCGCCCATTTGTGGATCTGGTCTTCGAGAAAGGCGGAAAAATCCTGCGGCGTGCCGATCTTGGCAATGGCGCTGAATTTTTCCAGCGCCGTTTTCGCCTCCGGCGATTGCAGGCCGTCGTTGATCGCCGCATTGAGCTTGGTGATGATCGGCTGCGGCGTGCCGATCGGCGCGGCGACGGCGGTCCAGGCATCGATGGTGAAGTCCGGGAAGCCGCTTTCGACCAAAGTGGGCACATCCGGCAGCGGCGGCCAGCGCGTGCCGCGCGCGATCGCGAGCGCGCGCAGCTTGCCTTCCTTGATCAGCGGATAGAGCACGGTCAGGCCGTCGATGGTGAATTGCGTGCGTCCGCCGAGCAGATCGGTGATCGACTGCGCCGCGCCCTTGTAGGGGATGTAGACCATGTCGAGGTTGGCCTTGGTCTTGAACAGCGTGCTGAGCAGATGCGGCGGCGTGCCGAGGCCGGCGCCGTAATTCAATTGGCCCGGACGGGATTTGGCATAGGCGATGAATTCGGCGATGGACTTCGCCGGCACGTCATTGTTGACGACGAACACGTGCGGCAGCAAAGCGACGGTCGCGATCGGCGCAAAAACCTTGCGCGGGTCGACGCCGGTCGTGGTGTAGAGCGAGGGCGCGACCGCAAGCGATCCGGACGACCCGAACAGCAGCGTGTAGCCGTCGGGATCGGCGCCGGCGACCGCCTTGACGCCGATGGTGGAGCCGCCGCCGGCGCGGTTCTCGACGATGACCTGGCCGACGCGGGTCGTCAGCTCCTGCGCCACCACGCGCGCCATGGTGTCGATCGGCCCGCCGGGCGGGAACGGCACGATCATCTTGATCGGCTTGTCGGGATAATTTTGCGCGGCAGCCGGTACGATCGCGGCGAGCGAGGCGGCGGCGACGCCACCGAGAAAAATGCGTCTGTTGTTCATGATCGACCTCCCGGAAGGCGCGACGCTGCGGTCGCCTGCGCCGATCTTAGACGCGATGCGCCGCTTCGTCATTCCGGGGCGCGGGCTTTTGACCGCGAGCCCGGAATCCATACTCGCTGACCGGGGTTATGGATTCCGGGCTCGCCGCTGCGCGTCGCCCCGGAATGACGACGCGAGAGAGTGGGCATCAGCCCCAAAGCGCCGCAGTGGGCGGATGCACGAGACTGCCCTCGTAGCGCAGGCCGTCGGGCCGGTCCTTCGCCAGCAGCAGCGCGCCGTCGAGATCGACGACGCGCGCGCGCTGCGCCACCAGCATCGCCGGCGCCATCGACAGCGAGGTCGCCACCATGCAGCCGGCCATCAGCGCGAAGCCGCGGCGCTCGGCTTCCGCCGCCATCGCCAGCGCCTCGGTGAGGCCGCCGGTCTTGTCGAGCTTGATGTTGACCGCGTCGTATTTGCCCGCGAGCGCCGCAAGCGATGCACGTGTCGTGCACGCTCTCGTCGGCGCAGACCGCGATCGGCCGCCTGATGCGCGCCAGCGCATCGTCGGCGCCGGCCGGCAGCGGTTGCTCGACCAGCGTGACGCCCGCGTCGGCGCAGGCCGCGAGATTTTGCGCGAGATTGCCCGCGTCCCAGCCCTCGTTGGCGTCGACAATCAACTCGGACCTGGGCGCCGCGCGCCGCACCGCGCGGATGCGGGCGGGATCGTCCGGTCCGCCAAGTTTGACCTTGAGCAATGTGCGTCCGGCCGCCTTTTCCGCCGCCTCGGCCATCTCGGCGGGCGAGCCCAGCGAAATCGTATAGGCCGTGACCACGGATTTTGGCGCCAAAAGCCCCGCCAATTCATGGACCCGGCGGCCCGTTTGCTTGGCGTTAACGTCCCATAAAGCACAATCGAGCGCGTTGCGGGCGGCGCCGGCCGGCATGGCGGCTTGCAGGGCGGCGCGATCGAGGCCGTGTCCCAATGCGGGACGCATCGCTTCGATCGCCGCCACAATGCCGTCCGGGGTTTCGCCGTAGCGTGCGTAGGGGACGGATTCGCCGCGGCCGCGGTGCGTTCCGTCGGAGAGTTCAGCCACGACCACGACGGCCTCGGTCTTGGAGCCGCGGCTGATCGTGAACGCGCCGGCGATGGGCCAGCGCTCGATGCGGACGGAGAGCGAAAGAGCCATGCGTGGCGAGTATGACCGGTGGATCCGGCGGGACTCAAGACCGTGAGCAGCGCTCAATCGCTCATCGGCACGCTTGAGGGCGAGCGCCTCGCGCTGGCCGCCGTCGGCGCGTGGACGTCCGATCGCGCGGCCGATCTGGAAAAACTCGTCGACGCCACGGCGCGGCAGCACCGCGCCGCGCGCCGCGTCGACATCGACATGGCGCAAGTCGAGCGGCTCGACACGTTCGGCGCCTGGCTGATCGAGCGGCTCGCGCGCGCGTTCAGGACGCAGGGCTGCGCGGCGCGCATCGTCGGCCTGTCCGAGAATGACCGCGCTCTCATGGAAGAGGTGCGCAGCGTCAACCAGTCGGACGGCAAGCGCGGCGTTGCGCCGGGTCGCATCTTCATCGTGCTCGACGGCGTCGGGCGCGCCACCGCCGAGATCGGCCGCTCGCTCGTCTTGCTGGCGCAGATGCTCGGCGCGCTCACGACGGTCGTGCTCGGCGTCGTCGCCCGGCCGTCGCGCTTGCGCCTCACCTCGATGGTGCATCATTTCGACCGCGTCGGCTGGCGCGCGGTGCCGATCATCCTGCTCTCGACGTTCCTGATCGGCGCCATCCTGGCGCAGCAGGGCATCTTCCATTTCCGCACCTTCGGCGCCGACATCTACGTCGTCGACATGGTCGGCATCCTGGTGCTGCGCGAAGTCGGCGTGCTGATCGTCTGCGTCATGGTGGCGGGCCGCTCCGGCAGCGCCTACACCGCCGAGCTCGGCTCGATGAAGATGCGCGAGGAAATCGACGCGCTGCGCACCATGGGCTTCGACCCGGTCGAGGTGCTGATCCTGCCGCGCATCCTCGCGCTCGTGATCGCGGTGCCGCTGCTCACGTTCCTCGGCTCGATGGCGGCGCTCTACGGCGCCGGCATGGTGTGCTGGCTCTACGGCGGCATGACGCCGGACGTTTTCCTGGCGCGGCTGCGCGAGGCGATCTGGCTGCAGACCTTCGCGGTCGGCCTGATCAAGGCGCCGTTCATGGCGCTCATCATCGGGCTCGTCGCCTGCGTCGAAGGGCTTCAGGTCAAGGGCAGCGCGCAATCGCTCGGGCTGCAGACCACGTCCTCGGTGGTGAAATCGATCTTCCTCGTCATCGTGCTCGACGGCATCTTCGCCATGTTCTTCGCCTCGATCGGAATGTGACGATGATCGGCAACGAAGCGGTGATCAGCGTGCGCGACCTTGTCGTCGGCTTCAACGACGTGACGGTGCTCGACCACGTGACGCTCGACGTGTTCCGCGGCGAAGTGCTCGGCTTCGTCGGCGGCTCCGGCGCCGGCAAATCGGTGCTGATGCGCACCATCATCGGCCTCATCCCGAAGCGCACCGGCTCGATCAGCGTGTTCGGCACCGACATGCACGAGGCGAACGAAAAAGAGCGGCAGGCGATCGAGCGGCGCTGGGGCGTGCTGTTCCAGGAAGGCGCGCTGTTCTCCTCGCTCAACGTGCGCCAGAACGTGCAGTTCCCGATCCGCGAATATCTCGGCCTGTCGACCCGGCTGATGAACGAGATCGCGGTCGCCAAGCTGGAAATGGTCGGGCTTGCACGCCGACGTCTGCGACAAATATCCGTCCGAGCTGTCCGGCGGCATGACCAAGCGCGTGGCGCTTGCGCGTGCGCTGGCGCTCGATCCCGACATCGTCTTCCTCGACGAGCCGACCTCGGGCCTCGATCCGATCAGCGCCGCCGAGTTCGACGAACTGATCCGCACCCTGCAGCGCACGCTCGGCCTGACCGTGTTCATGGTCACGCACGATCTCGACAGCCTGCACACGGTCTGCGACCGCATCGCGGTGCTTGCCGACCGCAACATCATCGCCGCCGGTCCGATGGAGATGATGCTCAAGTCCGAGCACCCGTGGCTGAAATCCTACTTCCGCGGCAAGCGCGCGCGCGTTCAACACTGAGACAGCACAGAGAGACGACCCATGGAAACCAAAGCCAACTACGTCGTGACCGGGCTGTTCACGCTCGCCGTCATCGTCGGCGCATTCGGCTTCGTCTATTGGTTCCACGACACCGGCAGCAGTTCGGATCGCGTGAGCTATCGCGTGCTGTTCGACGGCTCGGTGTCGGGGCTGCGCACCGGCGCGTCGGTGCTGTTCAACGGCCTTCGCGTCGGCGAGGTCGCGAAATTGCAGCTCGATCCGAAAGAGCCGAGCCGCGTCATCGCGCTCATCGCCGTCGACCGTTCGGTGCCGGTGCGCGCCAATACCAAGGTCGGCCTCGAATTCCAGGGGCTGACCGGCCTCGCATCGGTCTCGCTCACCGGCGGCTCCGCCGACGCCGAGGTCACGGGCTCGACCGACGGGCCGGTCACGCTCAAGGCCGATCCCAACGCCACCGCGGACGTGACCCAGGCCGCGCGCGACGTCATGCGCCGCATCGACAGCATGGTCACCGACAACGAAATGGCGCTGCACGCGTCGCTGCACAACATCGAGACGGTGACCGCGGCGCTGGCGCAGAATTCGGAACGCTTCGACAAGGTGATGGCCGGCCTCGAAACGCTGTCCGGCGGCGCCGACGGCAAGGGCCAGATCGGCGCAGCGGCGGACTCGATGCGCAAGCTCACCGACAATCTCGACAAGCGCACCGCGGAGATTTCCACCGGCCTCGCGCGCTTCTCCAACTCAGGCCTGAAGGAATTCGAGCTGTTCGCCGTCGACGGCCGCAAGACGCTCGCCGAATTGCAGAAGGCGATCAAGAATCTCGACCAGCACCCGACAAGGTTGATTTTCGGGCGGTAGCGACGGCTGTCGCCAGTCCACTCCTCACTGTCATCAGCCGGGAAGGCGCGATGATCCAGTGATCACGGACAACGGAATATTTGCCTCGGCGTCGGCGCTTACTGGATGCCCCGCCTTCGCGGGGCATGACAACTTTGTTCTGCGGTGAGGCTCTCGCGCCGCCTACGAATCGAACCGTCCCGCGGCGTGCGCCAGCATGGTGTAGACCTTGCCGGTCTCCGAGGTGAGGTAGGTGCGCGCCACGACCTGGCCGCGGTCGCCGCGCGAGACCTCTTCGAGCAGCCGCTCGAATTCCTGCACGTAGCGATCGACCGTCTGCCGGAATTCGGCGTCGGCGCGATACTTGCGGCGGATTTCGTCGAACGCCTTCTGTCCCTGCAGCGTATAGAGCCGCCGCGTGAACACGTTGCGTTCGCCGCGCTTGTAGCGGTCCCACAATTCGGCGGCGGCGTCGTGGTCGATCATGCGGGCGATGTCGACCGAGAGCGAGTCGAGCGACTCGATGCTGTCGCGCGGTCCGCGCTCCTCGCCACGCGGCGCTTCGCGTGCGGGCTGTGGCGGGACCGGCGCGGGGCCGCCTTCATCGCGCGACGCACGGGTGAGCAGGTCCGACAGCCAGCCGCTGCGGTTGCCGCCATTCTGGCCATTCTGGCCCGGCGACAGCGAGGGCGAATCCTGCCGTCGCGGCGGAGCGCCGGTGATGTCGCCGCGCATCGCCGGCCGCGGGGACTTCGGTAATGTCGGATCGTACCGGCGCCCGCGGAGGAGGCGGCGGTGGCGGCGCCACTTCGGCGCGTGCGCCGGCGACAAATGCCGGCTCCGGCATGCGGCGCGCTGTCGGCTCGGGCTCGCGCCGCGCAACCTCGGACGTGTCCATGCCGCGGCCATGGCGCGCCACGATGCGATTGAGTTCGGCCAAGGCCTCGATCTGATCGACGATGACACGGCGCATCTGCGCGGTGCTGTCGGCGGTCTCCTGCGGCAGTTCGAGGATGCCGCGGCGCAATTCGGCGCGTGTCGTCTCGAGCTCGCGCTGCATCTCGCCCGCCATCGACTTCATGCCTTGCATGATCTCGGCGAAGCGGTCCGCGGACTGGCGGAACATGGCGTGGGCTTCGCCCGACGACTGCTCGTAGACCTGGCGCAGCGCCTCGCTGTTGCGCCGGCGCTCGTCCTCGGAGGTGGTGCGAACGAGGTCGAACTGCTGCGACATCGTCTGCACGCTTTCGTTGCTGGTTTCGGCGACGATGCGTGCGATCTCGCGGGCGCGGCCGGTCGCCGCATCGAGCGATTCTTCGAGCAGGCCGGAGAAACGCCGCAGCCGCTGCTCGAAGTCGTCGGTGCGCATGTCGAGCGTCGAGACCAGCGTGTCGAGCACTGCTTTGCGCTCGCCCATCGAATTTTCGGTGCGGCGATTGCTGGTTTCCAGCAGTTCGACCGCCTGGGCCAGCGAACGGCCGTGGACGGTGAACTGGCCGGCGAGCTCGCCGAGGTCTTCGAGCACCTTGGCGGTGACGTTGTTGAACTGGCCGATCTGCTCCTCGACCTTGGCGGTCGCGGTGCCGCTCTTGTTGCTGACGTCGTTCATGGTCGAGACGAACTCGGAAACGCGCGTCACCATCGTGTGCTCGAGCGAGCTCATGTTCTCGTGCGCGCCGCTCAAGACTTCCTGCAGCAGGATGTTGGCTTCGCGCAGCCGCTCGAACAGCGCGGTGGTGTCGGAGCGCAGCATGCCGTGCGTCTCCAGCATCTCCGCCACCGTCGCCGACGCGGTCTGCTTCGACTGCTCGATCGCCGCCGCGGTGGTGTTCTGGAGGTCTTCGAGCGTGCGGGTGACGGTGGACTTGGCCGCTTCGGTGACACCCTGCGTGCCCTCTTGCAGCTGACGCAGCGTGCGCGTCATCGTACCGGTGGCGTTCGAGCTCGCCTCGTTGATGAGCCGCGCGATCTCCTCGCTGTTGTCCATCATCGACTGGGTGAAGGCAAAGCCCTTGGCCTCGATCGACTTCACCGCGTGCTCGGTGACGCGGCTGACCTCGCCGGCGAATTCCCCGCTCTTGTTGGCAAGCGCCGAGAGCAGCACGCTCGACTTCTCGTCCAGGATGCGGGTCATCTCGTTCGAGCGCTGGCTCACCGCGGCGTTGATCTCGTCGGCCTTGCCGACGAAGTTGCGCGCCACTTCGGCGCTGACGCCGAGCAGCGTGCGCTCGACGTCGGCGGCATTCTGCTTGATGACGTTGCTGACGCCGGTGGAGAGCGTCGACAGCGAGCGCTCGGCCTCCTGCGCGCTGCGGCCGATCGCTTCGCTGGTCGCGACCGCGCTCTTGCCGAGCATGTCGGTCGCGCTGGTGGTGGTCTTGCCGATGGCGTCGGTCGCCGCCGCCGTGCTCTTGCCGATGGCGTCGTTGAGCGCGCCGGCGCTGCGGCTGAGCGCGACGGTCGCTTCCGCGGCGCTGCGGTTCAACGATTCGGTCGCCGCCGTGGCGCTGCGGTTGATCGTCTCGGCCGTCGCCGCGGCGCTCTTGCCGATGGCGTCGGTGGTGGTGGCTGTAAGCTGGACGATGGTGCGTTCCGCGGTTCCGGTGTTGTTCTTGATCGAGTCGGTCAGCTCTTCCATGCGGGAATTGAGCAGGTCGGCGGCCGCCCGGCTGCGGGTCTCGATCTGGTTGGCGACGGCTTCGGCGCGCCCGACCAGAAGCTGCTCGAACTGGCCGATGCGGCTGTCGAGATTGTTGGCGACTTCGAGCGCGCGGGTGCCGAGCGCCTTGTCGATGTCGGCGATCTTCTCGCCCACGGTTTCGGCAAGCTTGGCGCCGCGCGTATTGATGACGCCGGTGACGTCGGTGATGCGCTTGTCGAGCGCGGTGACGACTTCCTTGCCGCCTTCGGCCAGGGTCTTGGCGATGTCCATGACGCGCGAGGACAAGGCATCGTTGAGCGTCTGGGTGCGGCTGTCGAGCGCTTCCTGGAAGCGGATCAGGCGCGTGTCGAGCGCGCCGGCGACCTCGTTCGACTTCGAGGTGACGCGGTTGTCGAAACTGTCGACGTAATTGCGCATCGACTCGGAGACGTCCTGCGTGCGCGCGCCGAGCCGTTCGACCAGCTCCGAGCCGTAGGTCTTCACCGTGCGGTCGAACTCGGCGAGGTGGCGGGTGATGAGGTTGCCGAGCGTCGAGGAATCGCGCGAGATCTTTTCGCCGAGCTCGGCGCCGTTGTGGTTGAACATTTCCTCGAAGCCGGCGAGCCGCGCCACCAGCATTTCGCGCACCGCGTCGCCGCGCGTGGCGATGGTTTCGGCGAGGTGCTCCGCGCTCTCGCGGAACGAGTCGGTGACCTTGGTGCCGCGCGAGACGATGGCGTCGGTGATGCGCGCGCCGGTCTGCTCGAGCTTGGTGACGACGTCGCTGCCGCGCAGGTTGAGATCGAGGATCAGCGATTCGCCGGAGGTCTTCAGCGTGCTGTTGACCTCGTCGGCGCGCACCGCGATGGTTTCGGCGAGCCGGCTCGACGTGTCGATGATGGTGTCGGTGAGCGTCTGCGAGCGGCTGGTCAGAAGGTCGGTCAATTCCTGCGAGCGGCCGACCATCATGTCGACGATCGCCACCGACTTCTCCGAGAAGCCTTCGCTGACGCGGTCGAGCCGCGACGTCATCATGTGCTCGAGCGAGAGCGCAATCTCGGCGAACTCCTCGTTGATGTGGTCGGTCTTGAAATTGAGGCTCGCGGTGAGGCGCTCGCTGGCGCCGCCGATGGCGCGCGAGGTCTCGTCGGATGCGGCCTCCAGCCGTTCCAGCATGTCGCCGCCGCGCTCGCCGAGCTGCTGGATCATGTTGTCGCCGACCTGACCGAGCGCGAGCGTGATGTGCTCGCCCTTCTCGGCCAGCGAATGGGTGATGCGCTGCGCCGCCTCGTTGACCTGCTGGCCGACGAGGTCGCTGATCGTGGTGAGGTCCTGGGTGAGATCGATGTGGACGTTGGTGATGGCGCTGCGCACCTGCTCGGCCTGGCCGACCAGCGTGTCGCGCTGGTTGGCGAGTTCCTGCAGCAGGCCGCGGATGCGAACCTCGTTGTCGTTGTAGGCGCGCTCGATCTGCGCCACTTCGTTCTGCACCAGTGTCTCAAGCTCGCCGGCGCGCGCGAGCGCCCGCTCGACGCCGTCGCCCATCGCCGCGACTTCGCGGCGGATCGCCTGGCCGACCGAGACGATGGAGTCCCGCGCCACGCTCTCGGGCTCGGCAAGCCGCATCGCGACCTGCGCCATCGATTGCGCGATCAGCCGCAGTTCCTGCGAGCGCCACGCCATGTGCGCGACGCCAAAGAAGAAGATGATGGGCAGCAGCGCCGCGGCGCCGAGCCCGATCATGATTGCGGCCGGCGACTTGTCGGCGCCGAGCGCCGCGTGCAGATCCGACAGATAGGCCCACGACAAAGCGAGGCAGCCGATCACCCACACCGCCGAAAACGCGCCCGCGACCACATAGGATGTGCGCGCCGGACGGCGCTGCAACGCGTGCAGGATGTGCCCGATCGACTGCTGGTCGTCGTTGGCGACGCGGCGGGCGCCGGACTGGCCGTCGCGCGAGCCGACATCATCGTCGTGGAACAGGTCGTCGTCGATCGAGGGCGCCATGCGCGCGCCGCGCCGGCGGCCTTCGCTTGCCGTATTCGTTGGATCGAGCGGATCGACGACCCCGGCAGGCCGACCGGAAGACTGGTCATCCCCATCCCGGACGTTGAGGGCCTCCTGGATTGCCGACAGCGCCGCTTCTGTCGGGTCCGTCATCTTCTTCGGGTAGTTGGCCATATCGGTCGTCGCCTCGCGTTGTACGCTGGACTAGGACAGCGGCCCGAATAACCCTCGGACCGCGCCACGAGCGCGTGATCGTCTGATCCCCATCCGGCAGCAGGGTGTGGTCCCACCCCTAAAGTCACACTGCCGTTAGCCATCCTATCGGTCTGCCGGAGCATAGGAAACCGGGACCGGTAAGGTCTTTTTAATCATCGTTAACGTTTCAGTCACCATATCCGCGGCCCATCAGCGACCCCGGGCCGGGAGACTTGACCTGCCATGTTACCGTCGGCATTGCGGCCAGCGTGCGGCCGAACGGCGGCAGCGCGCCCGAACGGCGGGTCTGGCGGCGGCCGGTGGAAAACGCGCCGCCATCAGTTCGGCGGCCGGCCTCGCGCTCACGTCTACGCATGTCGACAATCTGCTGGACCGAAATAACCCATTCATAACCAACGGCATGGAAGGAATTGCATCGCTTTGGCCCGAGCCCCCGGCGCGTTTACCAGGCCTTGTCGGCTGTTGCTGCACATTACGCGCAGTGGGGACGTCAGAGCCCCCTGGGGAGGTTGCTCATGAGCTTGATCAATGTTGGGGGCTGCGTCGGCGTGGCGGCGCCACCGCTGGTGCCGGATGTCATCGACCACCAGCACCTGGCGCGCATGACGCTCGGCGATCGCGGCCTCGAGCGCGAGGTGCTGCAGCTGTTCGTGCGCCAGACCTCGATCATGCTGGCGCGCATCGCAGGCGGCGGCACCGGCGCTGGTTGCGGCCGCGGCCCATACGCTCAACGGCTCGGCCCGCGGCATCGGCGCCTGGCGCGTGGCGCAAGCCGCCGAACGGCTCGAAGTCGCCGCGACCAACGACATGGACATCAGCGGCCCGACCGACGAACTCGCCGCGGCAAGCGCCGAGGCGCGCACCGCCATCGCCGAGATGCTGCGCGACCATTGATCGCGACTGCGGAATTGCGCACTGGCGCGCCTGACGGCGACCCGATATAGGGGGCCCGCCGGCCGTGGGCCGGCGTTGTCAATTGTCCGCAGTCCATGGTCGCAATCACCTTCATCGATAACGAAGGCACCGCCCGCAAGGTCGAGGGCGAGGTCGGCGCGACCGTCATGGAGACGGCGATCAAGAATTCCGTTCCCGGCATCGAGGCGGAGTGCGGCGGCGCCTGCGCCTGCTCGACCTGCCACGTCTATGTCGACGAGGCCTGGCGCGAAAAGGTCGGCGAGCCCTCGCCGATGGAAGAGGACATGCTCGACTTCGCCTACGAGGTGAAGCCGAACTCGCGGCTGTCGTGCCAGATGAAGGTGCGCGACGATTTCGATGGGCTGGTGGTGACGACGCCGGAACGTCAGGCTTGAGACGGACGAGAAAAAACTTCCACGCCGGCCGGCGACGAATAGGAACGCATCGCGCCAATCCGGTCTGCGGCGACCGGATGATTTCACCGGGCCGCGGCCGACTTTTTGTCCCAGCCCTATCGCCGAATTCATCCTCTTTCCCTGCCGCACCGAGCACGCTAGACAGTCGCCACTCCCGACATTGTCAGAAGGCCTGGGCAGGAAGGCCGGAACGAGCCTGGATAAGACATGACCGAAACGATCAAGACCGACGTCCTCATTATCGGCGCAGGCCCGATCGGCCTGTTCGCCGTGTTCGAGCTGGGTCTGCTCGACATGAAATGTCACCTCGTCGACATCCTCGACAAGGTCGGCGGCCAGTGCGCGGAGCTTTATCCCGAGAAGCCGATCTACGACATCCCGGGCATCCCCTATACCAGCGCGCAAGGTCTGGTCGACGGGCTGATGCAGCAGATCAAGCCGTTCAACCCGCAGTACCATCTCGGCGAGATGGTGGAGACGATCGAGAAGATCGGCGAGCCGCTGTTCCGGGTGAAGACCGACGGCGGCAAGGAATTCGAGTGCAAGATCGTGGTGATCGCGGCGGGCGGCGGCTCGTTCCAGCCCAAGCGTCCGCCGATCCCGGGCATCGAGCCGTACGAGGGCAAGTCGGTGCACTACGCGGTGCGCAAGATGGATGCGTTCCGCGACAAGCGCGTCCTCGTCGTCGGCGGCGGCGACTCGGCGCTCGACTGGACGCTCAACCTCGCGCCGCTCGCGAGCCACATGACGCTGCTGCACCGGCGCAGCGAATTCCGCGCCGCGCCCGACAGCGTCAACAAGATGATGGCGATGGTCGGCGAGGGAAAGATCGATTTCGTGCTCGGCCAGGTGACGTCGCTCGAAGGCGCTGACGGTCAGCTCAGCAGGGCGAACGTCAAAACCAATGACGGCTCCACTTTCGAGATCGCCTGCGACGCGCTGCTGCCGTTCTTCGGCCTGACGATGAAGCTCGGCCCGGTCGCCAATTGGGGACTGGAGCTCAAGAACAACGAATACATCCCGGTCGAGACCGCGGCGTTCGAAACCAG
This sequence comes from uncultured Alphaproteobacteria bacterium, assembly GCA_963730645.1. Classification (GTDB taxonomy): domain Bacteria; phylum Pseudomonadota; class Alphaproteobacteria; order Rhizobiales; family Xanthobacteraceae; genus BOG-931. Next base: position 133,304 of record CAVSSN010000010.1, read on the forward strand.
CGTGCCCGGCATGTTCGCCATCGGCGACATCAACTGGTATCCGGGCAAGCTCAAGCTCATTCTGTCCGGCTTCCACGAAGGCGCGCTGATGGCGCAGAAGGCGCACCGCTACGTCTATCCGGACAAGAAGCTGGTATTCCAGTACACCACGTCGTCGTCGAGCCTGCAGAAGAAGCTCGGCGTGGCGTGAACGGTGCTGGCAGTTTTCGCAACGCCACGCTGCGCTACGTGTGGTGACGCGCGCCGCTCAGGGCGTGCCGGACGGCGGCGGCAGCGGCTCGGTGCGGATCGCCGCGGGCGCCGGCAAGTCCAGCACCTGACGCACGGCCGGCATCGCGGCGTCGGCCATCGCGGCATAGCCTTCGGCGGTCGGATGCAAGGCGCCGCCGTAGACGGCGCTGAGCACGCCCCAGGTGGCGTCATGAATGTCGCTTGGCCGTAGCGTCGAGGGCAGCGCCTCCGGATAGGTCATGGCGGCGAAGTAGCTGTCGTTCGCGGTCCTGATCCAGCGCGCGCGCGAGGCATAGGGGCGGAAATCGCTCGGCCGACATCGAGCAGGCCAGCGGATCGTCGGCGGCGGACGGATCGGTCGAGAAGCTCTCGCCCTTGGGCGAGAAGCATTCGCGGTCGAACTCGGGATCGTCCGCGGCGCGGGCGCAGACGCCGTGATTGACGAAGGCCGCCTGATGGCCGTCGACGAAGCTCATGCGCTCGGTCATCGGATCCTTGCAGACGCCCTTGCCGTCGCAGGTCGCGAGCGCCCGCAGCCGGGGCAGGAATTTCGTCGACACGAAGCCGATCGCCTTGGCCAGCCGGTCGCGATCCACCGCGAACGCCGGATGCACGTCGAAGCCATCGCGGCCGCCGGCGCACGGCACCGTGGCCGACTGCATCACCGGGTTGCCATAGGTGACATAGACCACACGCGAAAGATTGCCACCGACCATCGGTTTGAGCGCAGCGCGCAGGCGGGCAAAATCGCCCGGCAGATCGGCGTCGAGGTTCTTTTGGGCGTCCTCCGGGCTCGCGAGCCCGCCTCCGCCCCGCAGCAGCAAGCGTTCCGTGGTCGCTTCCACGATCACGTTGGCGACGAGCGGCGAGAATTTCACGTCGTTCGCTCCGACGGTGAGCAGCAGCAGATCGAGCTTGCGATCAGGCTGCTGCCGGCGCGCCGAGGCGAGTATGGCGCGCAAGGCACCGAGCTGACCCGGGACCGAACTGTCGCAGCCGGTCACCGCCGTGGTCGGGCATTCGTCAGCCTGCTGGCTGTCGAACAGGCCGGCATCGATGGTGGCGCCGGTGCAGGCGAGCGGAACGAACGTCACCGCGAGGTGCGGGTTCTCGACCGCGAGCGCGAGCGCGGTTCGCACCTGATAGCCGTAGAGCGAGCGATGACAGGCCGGGCTCATCCAGCGCGCCGCGTGGCGCGCCCAGTCTGCCGCCGCGGTCGCACTTGACGGTGCGTTCTCGCAGGCGCGGTCGCCGCCGTAACCCGCCCGCCCTGGACGGAAGTACTGACTGGCGCCGCCGCCGAGGAAGCGCTTGAAGCAGAAGCCGCCTTCGAGCGTCACCGCCTTGTCCGGATTGCCTTCGCCGGCCGCGATCGAATCGCCGATGCCGGCGATGAGTACGTCGCGGACCTCAAGCTCGCGCACCACGCGCTGCGCGGTGCCGTCGCCGAGCGGGATGTCGACCGTCGCGACTGTCGCGCGGTGATAGGGCAGGCGCAGCTTGACCTCCTCCTCGCACGGCACGTTCATCTGCCGCAGCGGCGACTGGCCGTCGTCGAAGGTCCAGGCGCAAACGGCGCCGGGCGGCGCGTTGCCGGACACCAGGACGCCGACCCGATGGTCCTTCGGAGCAAGGTAGTTCTCGCGCACGCCGTCACGGTCGCAGGGATCGAGCAGCTTGCCGGAGCCATCGACGCACAGGTTGCCAAGCACGTCCTTGGCCCAGCCGAAGCCGTCGGTGTCGCGCGCCAGCCGGCGCTCGGCAGCGAGCACGCCGTCGCCGCGGCTTGCTGCGACCTGGTGCAGGAAGTCGATGTCGTTGCGGAACAGGCGGAAGCGGTTCTTGACTTCCCAGACGATGCGAAAGTCGTTGGGAGCGGCAACCTGTGCGATGGCACAATCGGTGTAGGCAAAGCCAAGAAGGACGCTGAAGGCCAGAATGAAAGGTACGCGCATTTTCGTCCGGGAGCGTGGGCGCTCGTTCTGTAGCACGCGGGTTGCGGCAGAAATGTGAGGCCGGATAGGCCCCAATGGGGCGGAGCTACTCCTAGTCTAGCGCGTTTCCCGCTAAGGTTCACCGCCGGTCTTCGGGCAGCGGTGAATCGAGACCCAGGATTGCAACATCATGCCAGCCGAACAGATCACAACCCGGTGCTGCATTGCGGGCGGCGGGCCTGCCGGGATGATGCTCGGCTTCCTGCTGGCGCGTGCCGGCGTGCCCGTGGTGGTGCTGGAAAAGCACAAGGACTTCCTGCGCGACTTCCGCGGCGACACCGTGCATCCCTCGACGCTCGAGCTGATGTACGAGCTCGGGCTGCTCGACGAATTTCTCAAGCTGCCGCACCAGAAAATCGAGACATTGAGCGGTCAGGTCGGCGCCGAGCGCGTGACGATGGCCGATTTCACCCATCTGCCGACCCACTGCAAATACATCGCGCTGATGCCGCAATGGGACTTTCTCAATTTCCTCGCCGATCACGGCAAGCGCTACAAGACCTTCGATCTGCGCATGCAGACGGAAGCGACCGACTTGATCGAGGAGGGCGGACGCATCGTCGGCCTGCGCGCCAACACGCCGGACGGTGCGCTCGACATCCGCGCCGATCTCGTCATCGGCGCCGATGGGCGGCATTCGACCGTGCGCGAGCAGGCAGGTCTCAAGGGCGACGACTACGGTGCGCCGATGGATGTGCTGTGGTTTCGCCTGTCGCGCAAGGCGAGCGACGAGACCGAGACCTTCGGCCACATCGAAGCCGGCATGATGCTGGTGATGCTCGACCGCGGCGATTATTGGCAATGCGCCTTTGTGATTCCGAAGGGCGGCATCGAGCGCGTGAAGGCAAAGGGCCTCGACGCCTTCCGCGAGCGGGTGGTGTGGATGTCGCCGTTTCTCGCCGACCGCATCGGCGAACTGAAGAGCTGGGACGACATCAAGCTGCTCAGCGTCGCGGTCGACCGGCTGCAACAATGGTGGCGGCCGGGCCTTCTCTGCATCGGCGACGCCGCGCACGCGATGTCGCCGATCGGCGGCGTCGGCATCAACCTTGCGGTGCAGGACGCCGTCGCCGCCGCCAACCGTCTCGCCGCGCCGCTCAAGGCCGGAACGCGTGACGGATGACGACCTTCGGGCGGTCGAGCAACGGCGCACGCTGCCGGTGCGCTTCACGCAATGGCTTCAGCTCACGATCCAGAAGCAGGTGATCAGCCGCGTGCTGCAAGCCGAGCAGCGGCCGAAGCCGCCGCTGCTGTTCAAGCTGTTCAGGATATTTCCGGTCCTGCGCCGCATCCCGGCCCGGCTGCTCGGCCTCGGCATCCGGCCCGAGCATGTGCGGACGCCGGAGATTGCGTAGATAGAGCGGTGCGCCAACTCGGGCGCGCCGCCTCAACGCGCAGTGTAATGGTGCGACTGTCGCCGCTTACGTCCGCCGCAAATCGGTCGCCGCGCGGGCGAGGATTTCGACCAGCGCGCGGTTCGGCGTCCTCGTCGCCTTCGAGCCGTTTGGCTGCGGCGTCGCGCAGGTTGTCGATGGCGGCTTCGAGCAGCGGCGACAACCTGCGGCGGTCGTCCTCGCCACGTTCGCGGCGGGCGGAGCGGCGCCAGTGGCTGACGCGTTCGCCGAGCGCGGCGAGCCGTTCCAGAACCGCGTCGACCACGTCGCGGTTGGCATCGAGGTAGGCGCGGCCTTCGTCGGTGATGGCGTACTGTTTCTTGCTGCCTTCGGTGCTGGCGGTGACGTAGCCGGCTTCCTCGAGATAGGTCAGGGTGGGGTAGATGATGCCGGGGCTCGGGCTGTACCAGTCCGCGGTTTTCTCCTCGACCAGCTTGATGATCTCGTAGCCGTGGCGCGGCTGCTCGGCGATGAAGGCGAGCGCGACCAGCCGCAGGTCGCCCTGCGCCAGCATGCGCCCGGCGCGCATCATGTCGTCGGAGTCCGTGCCATGGCGGCCGCCGCCGCCCATGCCGTGGCGGCCGAAATGGCGGCCACGATGCCGCCCGGCGGCCCATTTCCCGTGCCTTTCGTGGCGGGATTCGCAATGTCCAAACATATCGAATGGTTCTCCTTTTGGTTTCGATATATCTTTAGATAGCTCATATTGAGATGTAGCGCAAGATATATCTTTACCTCTTTACCCTAGCCTCTCGGGGTTTTGCCGCTCAGCGCTGGATGCTCGGAAGAAGGGAAGGAGGAGAGCGGGTGCCGACCGCGCCCGGCTATCTCCGCAACAGTCCCGGCCAAAAACGCGTCCGGCTTGCGCGCGCCTTCGGCGCCACGTCGTTGCGGATGAACGCGCCGCGGGCCTCGAATTCGGCGAAACGCGTGCTGCGCAGGTGCGGCGGCGCCGCGCGGAGAATTGTCTCGACCTGCCGCCACAGGATCATGCTGTGCACCGGCGCCGCCAGCGCTGCCTGCCGGGCGGCCGCGTCGTCATAGCCGAACAGCCGCTCGCCGAGGTCGGACCAAGCCTCGTAGACCGGGGTCTTGGGATCGCCGAACGATACCGGCTCGTTTGACATCGGCGCCATCGGCTCGACCGCGTTGGCGCGCTTGAAGCGGCGCAGCAACCGCGGCCGTTTGAAACCGACGAGATGCAGCCACTCGTGCAGCAGCGTGATGCCGAGCTCCGCACCTTGGTGGCGATCTGGCCGATACAGGACGACGAGGCCGCGATTGGTCGCATTGCCGAGGTGGTAGATTTCGCGCCCCGTCATCCTGCGCATCCACGGGTCGAGAAAGCAGGGCTCGTCGCTCAGATGCAGGCGGCGCACGAGCCGCGGATCGGGCAATTCACGCAGCAGCGCGAGCGCCTGCGCCGCGTCGATGCGCTCGTAGTTCGGCGCCTCGGCCGGAATTTCGATCCGCGTGCTGCAGCCGGCGACGCGATAGACGTGCATCAGCGCCGGCTGTCGCACCGTGCCGTGGCGGAGATAGGACTTCAGGCTGCGAAATTTCGCGGCCTCGAACGGCGCGGTGAAGATCGTCGCGGCGCGGCCCTCGACGCGCGAAAATCCATCCGGAACCGGTATCGCCGGGACAATGGCGCGGCTGCCGCCGACCTTGCCGCCGACGCGCGGCGTGTTGCGGCCGAGGAAACGCCGGGCCAGAAGGACGATGAGGAAGGCGAGAACGATGAACGACACGATCGCCGGCCATCAGCGCGCGGTATCAGGCCGGCTGCAGCTTCTTGCGTTCGGCGACGGCTTCGCCGATCTGGCCGGCCGCGGTGCCTTGCGGCTTCATCGAGAACACGTCGGTGACGCTGGTGTAATCGGTGTAGCCGAGCCGGGCGAGCGGGCGGATTTTGGCGATGTCGAGCCGGCCTTCCGCGGTCAGCGCATCGTCGGCGATGTGGATGCCGACAACGCGGCCGATGACCACGCGATGCACGGTGTCGCGGCGGTTCGCCGGCAGCGTCAGCGTGCTGTAATAGACGCATTCCATGTTGACCGGCGACTCGGCGACGCGCGGCGGCCTGATCATCCGGCATGGCAGTTTGGTGACGCCCGCGATGTCGAACTCATCGACCTCAGGGGGGACAAACTGCGCCGACGCGCTCACGCGCTCGCGCAATCCGTAGGTCGCCATGTTGACGACGAACTCGCCGGTTTCCTCGGCGTTGGTCACGCTGTCCTTGGCCTGGCCGGTGGTCGGACGGCAGGAACCGGAGAAGCACACGAACGGCGGATCGTAGCCGAGCTGGTTGTACATGCTGAACGGCGCGAGATTGACGATGCCGTCGTGACTGAGCGTCGACACCCAGGCAATCGGCCGCGGCACGACGCAGGCCTTGAACGGATTGTAGGGCAGGCCGTGGTCGTTCTTCGCGGTATCGTAGAACATCGCGGGAATTCCTTTGCGGCGAATGAAAATGAGCGCGTCGGTGCGAACTTTAAGCCGCCGACCTGCATGCAGCAATCGCGTTGTCCGTTTGTCCGGGCTTGATCCGGCTGCTATAAGCCGCGCGAAAATCGAAGATCGGGAGCGCGACGTGCGCCGACTGACGAAGGCCGCAATCTGCGGCGTCATTGCGTTTCTGTATTGCGCTCCGATGCAGGCCGCCGATTGGCCGGCGCGGCCCGTCACCGTCATCGTGCCGTTTGCGGCCGGAGGCAATACCGACACCGTCGCCCGAATTCTCGCGCAGTATCTCGGCGAGAAGCTCGGCCAGCCGTTCCTGATCGACAATCGCGGCGGCGCCAGCGGCGCCATCGCCGCGGAAGCCGTGGCGCGCGCGGCGCCGGATGGCTACACGCTGCTGTTCGGCGCCTCGCCGCAAATCTCGGTCGTGCCGCGCATGCAGAAGGTGAACTACGATCCGGCGAAGGATTTCATCCCGACCAGCATCGTCGGCATCGGCACCTTCGTGCTGAGCGTGAATTCAGACCTGCCGGTGAAGACGACCAGCGAATTCATCGCCTACGCCAAGGAGCGCCCCGGCAAGCTGAGCTACGGCTCCGGCGGCAACGCCACGATCTCGCGGCTTGCCGCGGCGCTGTTCGTCTCGCGCGCGGGTCTCAAGCTCGTGCATGTGCCCTATCGCGGTGGCGGCCCGGCCATGATCGATTTCCTCGCGCACCATTTCGAGATGTATTTCGGCAGTGCGCTCGAAGTCGTGTCGCTCAAAGCTGACAGCCGCATCAGGCTGCTCGGCATATCGAGCGAGCGCCGCTCGCCGCAGTTTCCCGACGTGCCGCCGATCGCCGATGTGCTGCCCGGATTCAAGATGTCGACCTGGAACGGCCTGATGGCGCCTGCCGGCACCCCGCCCGACATTATCGATCGATTGACGCAAACCTCGATCGCCGCCGCGCACGATCCCGCCATCGCGGCCAAGCTCGAGAGCTTCAACATCGAGCCGCGCGGCAGCACGCAAGCGGAGTTTGCTGATACCATCCGCGAGGAGCAGCCTATCATCGACGCGGCGATCAAAGCTGCCGAGATCAAGAGCGATTGACGATGTTCGTCTCCTTCTTCCATCAGCTCAAGGCGGCCGGCGTGCCGGTGACGCTGCGCGAGTACCTGACGCTGATGGAGGCGATGGAGAAGGATGTCGCCGGCCGCCGCGTCGAGGATTTTTATTATCTCTCGCGCACGGCGCTGGTGAAGGACGAGCGCAACCTCGACAAGTTCGACCGCGTGTTCGGCCACGTCTTCAAGGGCCTCGACCTGGTCGAGCAGGCGCTCGCCGCCGAAATCCCGATCGAGTGGCTCAAGAAGCTCGCAGAAAAATACCTGACCGAGGAAGAGAAAAAGCAGATCGAGGCCATGGGCGGCCTCGACAAGCTGCTCGAAACGCTCAAGCAGCGCCTCGCCGAGCAGAAGGGCCGCCACCAGGGCGGCAAGAAATGGATCGGCACGGCGGGCACCTCGCCGTTCGGCGCCTACGGCTACAATCCCGAAGGCGTGCGCATCGGCCAGGACAAGAACCGCAACTTCCGCGCCGTGAAGGTGTGGGACAAGCGCGAGTTCAAGGACCTCGACGGCGACGTCGAACTCGGCACCCGCAACATCAAGATCGCGCTGCGGCGGCTGCGCAAGTTCGCGCGCACCGGCGCGCCCGACGAACTCGACCTCGACGGCACCATCAAGGGCACCGCGCACAAGGGCTATCTCGACATTCTCATGCGCCCGGAGCGGCACAATTCGGTGAAGGTGCTGCTGTTCTTCGACATCGGCGGCTCGATGGACTGGCACATCAAGGCGACCGAGGAATTGTTCTCCGCCGCGCGCACCGAGTTCAAGCACATGGCGCATTTCTACTTCCACAATTGCCTCTACGAGAAGGTGTGGAAGGAGAACCGCCGCCGCTGGCAGGAGACAACGCCGACCTGGGACGTGCTGCACACCTATCCGCACGACTACAAGGTGATCTTCGTCGGCGATGCCGCGATGAGCCCTTACGAGATCATGGCCGCGGGCGGCTCGGTCGAGCATTTCAACGAGGAGGCCGGCGCGACCTGGATGGAGCGTATCGCGCGCACCTATCCGGCCTGCGTGTGGCTCAATCCCGTCGCCGAGCACGAATGGGGCGGCACGCAGTCGATCCGCATGATGCGGAATCTTCTCGGCGGGCGGATGTATCCGCTGACGCTGGAGGGGCTGGATGGGGCGATGCGGGAACTGGTGCGCTAGTACCGGATGTTTCGGTCTTTGCTCAACCTTTCGAACCCTCTTCCTCTCCCCTACGGGGCGAGGAAGTTGAAAACCGAGTTCATAAAGTTGCTCGGATCGGTTGCGAGGGCGGCACGGACGGCTTGGGCTCAGGATCGCTCGTCCTCAGCAACTCCGAGGGCGTCCGATCCGGATGGCGTGAGACAGCGTCGAGAAAACGCCGGAAGCGATCGATAAACGCGCGCACCGCCGCCGGGTCATAAATGCCGGCGTCAAAGTTCATGTGGCAGTCGTTTTCTTCATCATTCTCGCTGAAGTTTATGCTGAAACCCCAGGGCATCCTGACGGGAGGCCGTTCCAATTTCCTTGTTACAAGCCCACTCAGATTGGGAGAGCTCCTGCGACCGGTGCTGACAATAATCTGAATGTAGGGCGGAACACTTCCGGTTCGTTCCAGTTCGCCGCGCAGTTCTTCATAGGGAATGCTGCCTTGGACGGCCGTAGCCCTGGTTTCGTCACTGATCCTTGACAACAGTTCATGAAAGTTTTGCCGCGGGTTGTACGCAAATCTGAGCGTCGCCAAGTTGGCGAAGAACCCCATCATGCTCTGTAACGCGACCTGCGTGCGATTGGTCACATAGGTGCCGAGCACAACATCCCTTTGTTGCGTCGTCTCGGCGAGAAACGCGACAAGCGCGGCCACTCGCACCGCAAAAAAGGTCGCGTTGTGTTGCCGGCCGAGGTCGTTAAGCCGTTCCGAGACCGGAGGACCGATACCCCACCATACGAATCCTTGAGCCGCTTCGACATCCGCGAGCGGCTCGGGGCGCTTGCAGGGCAAGTTGAAAACAGGCGGTGCACCTGAGAGACGTTCCTTCCACCACTGCACCGCGGCTCGGTAAGCACCGCTTTCGGCATTGATGACTTTTTGCTGCCATGCTGCGAAATCGCCATATTGCAGCGGTTCGCGTTCCGGCAGCGGCGGATCGTTTCCGCTCAACTTCGCTTTGTACAGGAGCCCAATTTCCTGCATCAGCAAGTTTGACGACCACGCGTCGCTGATGACGTGATGGATAACTCGCAACCACCAGTGCTCGTTCTCTCTCACACGAACCAGGGAATATCGGACCAGCGGTCCCCGCTCCAGATCGATCGGTTTCTTTGCTTCCCTGGCCAGAATCCTCCAAGCCTCTTCTTGAGCGTCAGGACGGTCGGCCACATCGAAGAAGCCGACCGGCAGCGGCGTTGGCGGATGAACGATCTGGACCGGCTGGCCGTCAACGCAGGAAAACGTTGTACGCAGAATCTCATGGCGCTTGGTGATATAGCTCAAACAGTCACAGAACGCGCCACGATCAAGCGGGCCAAAGATGGCCCAGCAGTGGGCATCGGTGTAAGCCGACAGTCCTTCGGGCGTCTGCGAACCGGTCCAGGTGCGCAATTGAAATGATGACAGCGGCAGAGGCTTGTCGCGCGGCACAGCAACGAGTCCCGGCGTGCTTTTTTCCGCCGGCACGGCACGAAGCTCGTCGATGCAAGAAGCAAAGTCTGCAAGCGTCGGAAAGTCCGCGAACGACTGCAGATCGAACTCGACACCGAGCTTGGCATACAGCTTTGATGCGATAACGGCCGCAATGAGCGAGTCTCCACCAAGCGCGAAGAAATCATCGCTTGGGCCGATGTCAGAGAGGCCGAAAACCTCTGCCCAGACGTCCGCGAGCAGCGATTCGGTTTGTGTCGTTGGCCGCTTGTCCGATGGCGATGGGCGCCGTGGATGAAAATCTTGCCGGAGTTTCTCGCGATCGATCTTGCCGCCCGGCGTGAGCGGGAAGCGTTGCAAAATCTCAAACTCCGACGGCACCATGTAATCGGGCAGGACGGCGCGCAACGCGCGGCGCAACTTGGGCTGTGTCCAGGAGTGACTGCGCCCGACCGTAACGAAACCCACGAGCAGGGGCTCCTGGCCAGCGCGCGGCACAGCATCGATGACCGCATGTTCGATGCCGTCCAGCCGATGCAGCGCACCCGCAATCTCCGACAGCTCAATGCGGTTGCCACGGATCTTGACCCGATCGTCCCGGCGTCCGCAGAACTCCAGCATGCCATCGGCATTGATGCGGCCCAGGTCTCCGGTCCGCACGCGGCGCGTTCCGGCGCCCTCGACGTCATCGGAGAAGCGCTCGGCCGTCAGCTCCGGACTGCGCCAGTAGCCCTCAGCCAAATACCGGCTGCGCACAACGATCTCGCCGACCTCGCCCGCCGCAACCGGCCTGTCGTCCTCGTCAAGGATGAGAACGTCTTGCCCCTTGGACACAGCTCCGATCGGAAGCCGGCCTTCCGGAACAGTGTCCGTATACAGCCGGCGCGACCAGGCGATGTTGGATGCTTCTGAAGACGTCAAGGTATGCACAAACCAGCAATCCTGCGTGAAATGCCGCTGGAACAGCTTGAAGTCATCCGAAGTTGCCGGCTCCCCGCCAAGACGCACAGCGCGTATGCCGGAGAACTTGAAATCCGGGTCGAGGGTCTCCATGAAATTGCGGAAGATCGAAGAGGTGCATGCAAACACAGTGATGTTGCGCCGGATCATCCAGTCGGCGAGACCCGTAACGCCCTTGATCATGATCGGAAACGGGGCCAGTGCCATGCCATTGAGCAGTGCGCAGCATGCGATGTTCATTCCCTGGCCGCCGCTCAACGAGCCGAACAGCGGAATGCGGTCATTCGCTGTAAATTGCATTCCTTCAGTGGCGTGGATGACGTTCCGCCGGATTTGGCGGTGCGTCTGCATCACGCCCTTGGGACGACCGGTCGAACCTGAGGTATAGCCGATCCTGGCCAATTGCTGCGGCAGGACCTCGATCGATGGATTGTGGTCGGGTCCCTTGGTGCTGTGCTGCTCGAAGACGACGACCGTGCAGTAGGAGCCTCCGGCGATTTCAATTGCGAGGCTTTGCAGAGCCGCTTCGGTGATCACGAGGGAAGGTTCGGAGTTCCGCAATCAATTCGCGCAGCCCTCCTGGTGGGTGTGCTGGATTGAGCGCGACGATGATCCGGCCGGTTTTCAGCACCGCGAGCATCGCAGCGATGGCGGGCGCATCGTGCTGCATGAGAATGGCGATGCGGTCTCCCGGCGCACCGCCATGCGAGATGATGGTGTGCGCCAGACGGTTGGCGACGGCGTTGAGCTCCGCGTAGGTCGGCTGCCAGCCATCCGAGACGAGGGCTGTACGGGAGCCGAACGTCTCCGCTACGTGCTCGAAACAAGTCGCCAGAGCAACGTCTGCCTCGTCATTCACGCTATACATACCCAGCCAATAGACTTACCCAGCTGCTCCAGGCACAACGCCAGCTTGGCAGCGCCATATTTTCTTGTCGACCCATTTTTTGTTCAGGTCGTTGATCGTACCGGCACGTGCGCATTTCTACTTCCACAATTGCCTCCACGAGAAAATTTGGAAGGAGAACCGCCGCCGCTGGCAGGAGACGACGCCGCGGGCGGATGTATCCGCTGACGCTGGAGGGATTGGATGCGGCGATGCGGGAACTGGTGCGGTGATCAAGCGTAGCCCGGATGAGCGAAGCGATATCCGGGGCGGACCTCGCCTCTCGTGACCCTGCATGTCTCTTCGCTCATGCGGGCTACATGCTCGCTTGAAAGAACATGACATTTCAAGCAGTGTTCCCGCAGTTTCAGCGCCTGCCTGGCGAAAACGCAACGACTGATGAATGGGAATACTGAGATGGTGAAACCCCCGCACGTCAGGCCCGAGGCTGTGCGCGAGCGGGAATACCGCATCGAGCAGGTCAAATTTCACCGGACCCACGTCATCGAGCTCGTCTACTTTGCAATCGTCGGCACGGTGGCGCTTGGCGCAATCTCATTTTTCCTTGACCCGCAGTGGGCGTGGTTCTTGAGAGGCATAATCTGCGGGCTGGCTCTCACATTGGTGTACGCCTGGGCCAGAATGATGCACCAGCGGACCCTGTGACCGCCCGGGTGTAGCCCGCGTTCGGGTGCCGCTCAACGATCGCGCTGTCGCTCGATCTTCTTCTCATCGACCACGCGGTAGTCGACATCGATCGTTCGCGGATCCGCATCGGCGCGCGGGCTCACGGGTCGCGCTCCACCGAACAGATAAGCAAGCGCACCGAGCACCAGAAACACCGGCAGCGCCAGCAAGAAGAGACCGAACGTGACGACGGTCAGCGCGGCTACGAGGGCGAGCACGACGGCCGTCAGCACAACGAGCTGCCAGCGCGGGATTTGAACGATCCGGAAGCGGTATTGCGGCATGATTTTCGCCTGTCATCTGCGGGATCGCGGTGCCGTAGATATAGGTACGCGAAGACACGCCAGCGATACGGGCCGCGATGCTCTGCCGCAGGACGTCCGCCACGCCTCAATTCGCCCGCTGGCACACCGAGACTTCGTCGCCGCGCGGGCCGAGGATGCTGAAGGTCGCCGGGCTGCCGCCCTTGAACTGATAGCGTATGCCGTCGTTGGTGCCGCCCTTGAAGCTCGAACCGGTGATCGTGCCGGAGGCGCCGTCGGAGCCGGTATAGCTCGCGCCGTTGAGCACGAAATTGAGCCCGCCGCGCGGCGAGCCGAAGAACCAGCATTCGTAGCGGCCGTTGGGGGCCTGCGCATGCGCCGCCGACATCAGGGCCGTCGACAAGACGATTGTCACCGCCGCCGCGGCACATCCTCGGAGCGCATTGTTGCGAGTCATGGTCGTCCCCAGCTTCAACATCACGGTCAGCTCAGCGCCTTCTTGACGCGCTCTGGCGTCATCGGTGTTTCCCGCAGCCGCTTGCCCGTCAAGGCCGCAAAGGCATTGTTGATAGCAGGAGCCACCAGCGGCGTCGCCATCTGTCCCGCCCCGGTCGGATGATTGTCGGTGGCGAGAATTTCAATGTGTAGCTGTGGCACGTCGCTCATTCGCATGACCTGGTAGTCGTAGAAATTCGACTGCTCGACGGCGCCGTCCTTGATCGAGATGCGTTCGGTCAGCGCCATGCCGAGGCCATACACGATGCTGCTTTCCGTCTGCGCGACCACGTTGTCCGGCTGCACCGGCACGCCGCAGTCCATTGCGCACCAGAAATCATGCACCTTGATCGCCCCCGTGCCGCGGTTCACCGATATCTCCGCGATGCCGCCCAGCAGCGAGTTCGAATAGTCGATGAAGGCGAAGCCCAGCGCGCGACCGTCGGCTGGCTTCCTGCCCCAGTTTGCCATTTGCGCCACGCGCTCCACCACGGCGCGGCCGCGCGGCGTGTTTTTCAGGAGCTCCAGCCTGAGCTGCACCGGGTCGATGCCGCGTTTTTGCGCGATCTCGTCCATGAACGCTTCTGTAACGAACTTATTGGCGGTGAACCCGATGCCGCGCAGCGACGACGTGCGCACGCCGGTGTCGCGGTAGATTTGGCCGCAATACTGGTTGGCGATGTCGTAGCTGCGCAACTCGACCCCGAGCATCAGGATGAAGTCCTTCTCGCCGGCACCCTTGTAGCGCACCGGATCCTGGTACGGCGTCACGCGATCGCCTGCGAGCCGCTGGTGCCACGCGACGATCCTGCCGGATGGGTCGAGCCCGGCGCGCATGTAGTGCGCGGTGATCGGCCGCAGCCGGCCATTGTGCACGTCATCCTCGCGCGTCCACATCATCTTGACCGGACGCTTGGCTTCCTTGGAGAGCAGCACTGCATCGACGATGAATTCCTCATCGCGGTGGCCGCGTCGGCCAAAGCCGCCGCCTAGCAAAGTGTAGTGCAGGGTGACTTTCTCGCGCGGAATGCCGAGAGCCTTGGCGGGCGCTTCGAGCGCCATGGTCTGACTCTGCGAGCCGCACCAGACTTCGACGGCATCGCCCGACGGCGAAACCGACGCGATCGCGTTCAATGGCTCCATCTGGGCGTGGTAGGCGTAGTCGCAGCGGTACTCGCCTTCAACGACAGTCGCGGCATTGCCGAGCGCGCTTTCGGCATCGCCCTGTTTGAACCAGTCCTTGGTGACCGGCACATTGAGATCGCGCGCATCGGCGGCGAATTTCTCCATGCCTGCATCGCCATCGAAGCCCCAGGCGTTGCCGGTGCGGTTCCAGGTGATGGTCTGCTCGACGGCCGCCTTGCCGGCGAAGGCTGCCCAGGCGGTGTCGGCCAGCACGCCAATGCCGTACGGCAGGCGCACGGTAGAAATCACGCCGGAGATGGCCTTGACCTTGGCTTCGTCGAACTTGTCCGGCGTGCCGCCCTCGACCGGGCTGCGCACGACAGCACCGTAGATCATACCCGGCACCTGGACATCGATCGAATAGGTGGCGCTGCCGTTGACCTTGTTCGGCAGTTCGACGCGCATGACGTCTTTGCTGATAAGGCGGAATTCACTCGGCTTTTTGAGTTGCTCCGGCTTGATTTCAGGGGCTGTCGCCGGCACTTCGGCGAAGGCAGCGATCTCGCCATAGCTCAGTCTGCGATTGGATTTGCCGTGCAAGACGATGCTCGGCCCAGTGCTGAGTTCCTCGACGGGCACGTCCCATTTCCTGGCGGCGTTGTCGAGGAGCACGCGCCGCACCTGCGCGCCGAAGGTGCGCAGCGGCTTGAAGTAACTCGTCACCGCATTGCTGCCGGCCGTGTACATCATGCCGCCGAAGCCGGGATTGCCGTAGATTTTTTCCACCACCGGCGCCGGCACGACACGCACTTTGCTCCAGTCGGCATCGAGTTCCTCTGCAAGTATCAAAGGCAGCGAGGTCATCGATCCTTGCCCCATCTCCGTCGCTGGCGACATGATGGAGATCGTGCCGTCGGGCGCGATGCTTACCCATGGGCTCAGGCTCTTGCCTGTCATATCGGTTGCCGGAATGGCGGCGGCAGCGAAGTCGCTGCGGTTCAGTGCGATCGCGAAGGTCAAACCGGCCACGCCGGTCATCACCTGACGCCGCGAAACGGAAGCGTTGAGCCTGTCAGCCACATGCGTTGTCATGGCTCAGGCCTCCCTGGCGGCGCGTTCGATCGCGCGAACGATGCGCGGATAGGTCCCGCATCGGCAGATGTTCGTGCTCATGTGTTCCACAATCTCTTCACGCGTGGGATGCGGCTTTTGCTTGAGGAGATCGGCGGCGCTCATGATCTGCCCCGATTGACAGTATCCGCATTGTGGTACTCGCTCGGCGAGCCAAGCTTTTTGGACCGGGTGCGAGGAGTCCTGCGACAGTCCCTCGATTGTCGTCACGGCGCGGCCTTCGACCTCCGATAACTGCGTCTGGCACGAAAATGCGCGCTTGCCATCGAGGTGAATCATGCAGGCGCCGCACAGGCCGGCGCCGCAACCGAATTTGGTGCCGGTCAATTTGACCTGCTCGCGGATGATCCAAAGCAGCGGAGTTTGCGGCGGCGCGTCGGAACTTACCGCCTGCCCGTTGATGCGGAACGTGATCGGCATTTCCTCCTCCTCGTGCTGGATAGCGTTCAGTGCTGCGCTCTAAGCTCCAATGTGAACCATACCGGCTCGGCCGAATAGCGTCACCGCTGGTGCACGCGGGCGCCGGCCGTGCGGGCGAAGATGCTTGTCGCCCACCGCCAAGGGCCTGCAACGCGCGTTACCTCGCGTTAGCGGACGTTCTGGAGCAGCAACAGCAGTCCGCCGACGACGCCGATGTTTGCGAGCATCCCGTTTTGCATGCCGGTGCGCATCGGGCCCTGAACCTCCCAGAACCGCAGCAGAAGCGCGGATGCGACCACAGTGAATACAAGGAGCAGCACTACGCCTACAGCCGGGTGCCAATTGATGAGCACCAGGGCGCAGCCGATGAATTCCATGGTTTGGCCGATCCAGAAAGTCAGGGTCGGGAAGGGCGCCTTGGAATTTGTCAGGCGCTTGACGTGATCGTCGACGTGATGCCGCTGTAAATTCCTGATGCCAACCGTCAGAAAGAACGCGACGATCAGCAGTCGCCCGGCGGTATCGAGCCAAGATGCATCCTGAACATACATGCCAGTTCCTCCCAGTCGCGGTTTCGCTGCTGCGCGCTAGAGAATGCAGCTCCAGCTTTTACGCAGACCGCAAGCGGCCGCTCAGGCCGCACTCTCCGATTGTTTTGTCGGCTTTGATTTAGCCCAATAGTCCGACCCCGATTTGGTCGCCGCGAGGCGATTGGCGTCCTCGTAGCCCGGCGCCATCGACGCGGAGGTGCCGGCCATCACCTCGTGGTGCTCGATATTGAGCAGCCGAAGCCAGCTCTGCTGTCCCATCGTGAGACCAATCATGCAGCCAAGTTCGACCAGCTCCGGTTCGCTGAAATTGCGATGCATGCGTTCCCAGAACGCATCGTCGGTGTTCAGATGCCAGACGATCGCCTCGGCATAAGCGAGCGCCGCCTTCTGCCGCTCGTTGTATTTGGGCGACTTCTCGAAGTTCAGCAGATCCATCACGTGGTCTTCGATCAGTGCGCCGCTGGTCGTCGCTTTCACCGAGCGCTGATTGCCGCAATACTCGCACTGTACCGAGCGCGAGACGTAGAGCCGGCACAGCTCCTTGACCGCGTGGTCGAGCACGCCGTTGCGGAAGATATTGTTCCAGGAATTGGCGAAGAACCAGAAGCAGGCCGCCACGTGCGCGCGCACCGCGGTACTCTCGGGGCGCGGCGTACCTTCGCGCTGGCAGCGCTCCATTTCGGCGCGCATCCTGGCGTCCATCTTTTCCAGCGGGACGTAGCTGATCCGTTGTTTGGCCATCTGATTTTTTGCCTTTCCTTCGCTGTTCGACGGCTATGCCGCCGAGCCTTTGATTTACTCTGCTGCCTGGACATTGGCCGGGCTGCGCCGGCCGGCGTCCTGAGCCTTGGCATAGTCGACCGTCGCCTTGTATTCGGTCATCGTGTCCTTGGCTTCGATGCCGCACACTTTGCGCGCGAATTCCGCAAACGGCCCCGACCCGGTGAATTCCGCACGCTTCATCGTGAGTGACAGCAGCGTCTGCAGCGGTGTGCCGTTGAAATTTTCGAACAAGAACAGCCGGCTGCCCCAATCGGTGAGGTAAAGGTCGCGGATGACGCGGGCGATCTTGACGCGATCATATGCTTCGCCGGTCGCACCTTTGTTCAATTTTTCGAACCAATGCCGTAGCGCCGGGTCCTGCCACTGCTTCTCGGTCGGGAACATGATGGCGCTGCGTCCGCACAGATCGATCAGCTCGTCGACCATGGCGCCAAAATTCTGCAGGAAATACACGCGGCCCCAGTTGAACAACTGGATGTCGGGTTTGAAGAGCCCGCCGGGCGTATAGAAGCCTTGGTCTTCTGAAGCGAGAACATGCGCGTAGGTTGTCTGCTGGAAGGCGATGATGCGGGCGAGCCGCGCCTGTACGGCCTCGATCTTGCTGGTACCGAGATGCTCGCACATCAGGATGGCGAGACCGGCCAGCAGTTCGGCGCGCACAGCCTGGCGCACCAGCGCATAATAATGGCCCCAGTCGAATACGCGCTGCGGATAGAGCTTGGCGTGGTCCGGGTTGCCGATGTGAAAGACGTATTTCCACGGGATCAGCACGTTGTCGAACATGACGGTGGCGTCGAGCTCATCGCCCTGCGATGAAAGCGGATGCTCGATCGGATCGGCCGCGACGAGGCTCTCGCGGCAAACGATCGTGATGCCCTTCAAGTTCGCGGGGCAGACGCCGTAGATGATCTGGTCGCCCTTGGCGCCGGGGCGGAAGAACACGCCGAGGTGCAGAAAGTCGCCGAATGCCGACGCGGTGCCGATCGCTTTGACGCCGTTGACGAGAATGCCGTCGTCATTGGTCGAAACAATGCGTAACGCCGGCGAGGTCGCGTGCGCATTGGGATCGGAACGGTCAGCCTGCGGGTCGACGAAATGGGGCGCAACGACCAGGTCGTGATCCATCGCGTATTGCCAGAAATTGCGGATGTTGTCGGCCAGCCCACGGCCATCCGCGCCGATCGACGCCTTCTCCCAGGGCTCGGGATCGTCGATGTAGGTGACCAGCATGTAATTCTGCGAGTTGGGCGTGCGTGGGCACGATGCCGCGACGAAATGCTTCATGATGAATTCGAGATATTTGCGCTTGCGGACGAGCTGCTCCTTGTTGCGATGCTGGAACCAGCACATCGACCGCCGCACGCCGCCTTCATCGACGTAGGTGAGGATGTCCTGCAAATCCTGGCGATTGTGCAAATCGAAGAATTCGGCGGTACGCGTTGCGTAGTCACGCGTTAGCGGGTGCGTCGCAACGTTGTCGATCTTCTCGTTTCCGACCCAGACGACGCGACCGTCGTTCAACGCATCGAGATATTGCTTGCCGGTTCGCAGCATACCGTTCCTCCCGCGAATCCATGCGCACCCTTGTTTTTCATGTTGTTTTGACGGCGGCGCGATGCACTAGCCTACCCCCACGCCACGGGCTAGAATATAAACTGATTTATATGCCCACTATTCCAAATAGTAATGATGCTGACCCCAGCCTGTATCATCTGCGGGTCCTGGACATCTTGCTGCGCGAACACAGCCTCACGCGCGCTGCGCGGGAACTCGACGTCACGCAGCCCGCCTTGAGTAAGACGCTCGCTCACCTGCGACGATATTTCGACGATCCGTTGTTTGTGCGGGTCGCGTTGCGCATGGAGCCGACACCCAGGGCGCTGCAGCTTCAGGCTCCCATAAAGGCAATCCTTTCACAAATGCAGTCGCTGCGCAGCGAACACGTATCCTTCAATCCGCGCACTTCTGCTCGTACCTTCAACTTCTGTGTGGTGGATGCAGGACTCCTGAAGCTGCTGCCGCCCCTCGTCGATCGGCTTTTCACCGAGGCGCCAAATGTGCGGCTTAATGTCCTGCAACTCGAGCAGGGGCATCTCGAGCCGTGGCTCGAATCCGGGAAGCTCGACTTCGCCATGGGCTCGTTCCCGTCGCTGACCAAGGGCATCCGTCGGCAGCCGCTCTGGGTCGAACGCTATGTCAGCGTCGCGAGGCGTGGCCACCCGCGTATTACGTCGGAACCGACGCTGCGCGCCTTCGCTGCGGAGAAGCATGTCCTGGTCTCGATTGAAGGCAGCGGTCATGCGCACCAGGTCATGGAGCGAGTATTGGAATCCTCGATTCCACGCGAAAACGTCATTTGCCGAATCCCGATCTTCATCGGTGCAGCCGTTCTCGCGAAACACACGGACGCCATCGCGACCCTGCCGTTGTCCATCGCCACTATGCTGGCGCAGGATCTTGATCTGCAGATATTCAAGCCGCCGATGAAGTTGCCAAAGATCGACATCTTCCAATACTGGCACGATCGATTTAATCGCGATGCCGGTAGTCAGTGGATTCGGACAGTATTCAAGTCTCTTTTCCGCAAATCTGTCGATACGCCCTAAATGTGGATAGGCGTGATGTCGTAACCCATGGGAATCAAACAATAGACTCGTACGTGGGGATGGCGTGACCAGACGTGCGGTCTTTTCGTTTCTCTCTCAAATCTGGATTGCCGTAGCGTCATACGTGTAGAGCCAATCCAATCGCTCACGGGCAAGCGATTGTTGCCATTCCTCTGCCACGGATACCACCGCCTCATCCTGTTCAGCCAATGCGGGATTGAACGCCTGCTTCCTGTTTTCGTGCGATTTCCGAACCACCGCGGAGGTCCGCTCCTTGCGGATAGCTTCATAACGTGCGCCAGCAGCCGCGGGGTCGTCGAAAAATTTCTTCAAGCACGCCGCGACCACATAGGCATCCTCGATCGCCATGACGCCGCCTTGCCCGAGAAAAGGCAGCGTCGGATGGCAGGCATCGCCGAGCAAGGTCACTCGTCCCTTGGACCATTGCTGCATCGGTCCGCGCACCATCAACGCCCATTTGTAGGGCGTGTCGATGTTCTGGATGATGGTTTGCACGTCCGGATGCCAGCCGGGAAAGTCGTTGGCCAATTCGCTGGTCGTGCCTTGGACCGTCCAGGATTCCACCTGCCAGTCGCCGCGTTCGACAATGCTGAGGAAATTCATCAGCTCGCCGCCGCGGATGGGATAGTGCAAGAGATGGCCACGCGGGCCGAGCCAATTCGTGGAAACCATTGTTGCGACAGCGGCAGGAAGGCGCTGCATCGGCACGACGGCGCGCCACGCAACACAGCCGGTGAACTCGGGTCGGCTCGGTCCAAACAGGCTTTCTCGAATCTTCGAGTGAATGCCATCTGCTCCGATCACGAACGTCGCGCGCACGGTTTCACCGGTCTCGAACCGGACTTCCACATGTTCGTCGGATTGGATGACGTCGACGCAGCGCCTCGCAAGGTGGATCGCATCCGGCTTGAGGCTTCGGACGGCGTCGACGAGAATTCCGTGCAGATCGCCGCGGTGGAGCAGAACGTGGGGAAAGCCGTAACGTTGATTGGTGGTGGCCCCGAGGTCGTACCAGTTCCAGGTCTTGCCGGTGCGCCAATGGCGGAGTTCCTTTCGCAGCGGAGTGGCCTGAATGGCGCCGAGCGCCTCTGCGAGCCCCAGTGCATACAGAATGCGTGTGCCGTTCGGACTGATCTGGATGCCGGCACCCACTTCTCCGAGCCGCGACGCCTGCTCGTAGACCTCCACATCAATGCCGCGCTTGAGCAGCGCCAGCGCGGTCGTGAGCCCGCCTATGCCAGCGCCGATGACGACGACCGTGTTCGATTTTGTCATTTCAAGAACCCAATGAAGACGCCGATGCTGAAGGGCTTGCCGGGGCGAACTCCGCATCGGCGCGGCGCGCGGCGATGCGCGGTCCGGCACCGCGCACGGTGTCGATCAATGCAAACGGATTGGCGGGCGGATTGTCGCCGCGCCAGGCAACGTGTCCGTCGGGCCGCACGAGGACCAGCGCGCGTCCGTAGAGTGCCCGGGCATCCTGATGTTCGATCCGATGCACCTGCAGCGGTACCCCGCGGCTCGCGGCCGCGCGCTCGATGGCGTCGGTTGGCAGGTCTGAGAATTTCAGCAGCACAAATCCGTCGCCGAACAGATCAAGGATCGATTTTTGCGGAGCGAGCCAGACATGCGGCGCCCGTGCGCCGGGAAACGCAGTCGGTTGATAGCCGAAAGTGTCGTCTTCGGGTTTCGGAGACCCATCCGGCAGCACGATCGGCGACGGATGATAGATGTAGCCGAGATGCACACCGACCGGATTCCAGGTCTTCTCGTTCTCCTCGACCAGCCGATCGCCAATGGCGCGACGCGCGGCGTCGCCCTCCGGCGTCGGTGAATAGATTTCGGCCCGTTGCCCGGCACTCACGAGGCGGCGGTAGTTCTTGAGCGAGACCTCTGCCGCGCGTGCGGAAGCCGGACGCCGCTCATAATCGTAGCTTTCGAGCAGCGCCTCGCCGCCCCAGCCGGCGAGCACGGCAGCGAGCTTCCAGCCCAGATCGAAAGCGTCCTGGATGCCGGTGTTCATGCCGAGGCCGCCGTTCGGAGGGTGGGCATGGGCGGCGTCACCGGCGAGGAATACGCGGCCGTCCATGAAGCGATCGGCCACCGTTCGCTTGCGCACCCAGAGGTTTGTGTCCTCGATCGTATAGGCGAGGGCGCCGCCCATGAAGCGGCGCACCAGCTCGGGGATGTCGGCTCTCTGCAGCCGGCCTTCGTCGAGATCGACGAGCTGAAGCCGCCACAAATCCTTCCCGTCAACGATCGAGAGAAACGACCACGTCCCTTCGGGACCGACGAAGACGTAGCGGAAGGCCTTTCCCTTGTCGTGCTGGGCCGGCAAGTCGGGAATGCGCAGATAGATCGTCATCGACCAGTCGATATGCGGCTCACCGCGGATTTCGATGCCCAGCAGCTCACGTACCGTGCTGGCGAAGCCGTCGCAGCCTACGAGATATTGGGCGCGCACCGTTTCCGGACGGCCGCTCTGCTGGTCGCGCAAGGTTGCCGTCACGCCCTCGGTGTCCTGCACGAAGCTCTCGAGCTTGACCTTGTGCCGCAACGTCACGTGCGGAAACGACCGTGCGTAATCCTGCAGGATCGGATCGAACCAGGTCTGCGGGCATGGCATGCCGCGCTCTGGACTGACCGGCAAATGGGCCTGGGCCGCCAGCGCCGGCATGCGCACGCGGCCGAGCTCATAGCCCTGCAGATTGGTCACGAACACGCTATCGAGCGGCCAGTCGTGCGGAAATCCCCAGGTGCGGACCTTTCCAACGATGCCGAGCTGGCGGCAGAACTCCATGGTGCGGACACTGACCTCCAGCATCTTGGCCGGATTGAGCTTGTTCTCGCGCTCCTCCACCAGAAGCGTCGCGACGCCGCGCCGCCCGAGATCGGCCGCAAGCGCAAGCCCGATGGGACCGCCGCCGGCGATCAGCACAGGCGTTGCCAGGGGAGCCTGATCGTTCATGGTGTTCCAGTATCAGGCCGCTTCGGATTTCCGCAGTCGCGTCGTCCAATATTCCCAAGCCCGCGCGATCGGTCGAGGCTCGAGATTGAACGCACCCTGCCTTCTGAATCTCAACGGGCGTCAGCGGTGCTGACGCCACCGAGCGTTTGCGCCTCACGCTGCATCTCGGCATTGCGGCAAGAGAAGACCGCGCGAAAGACCATCTCCTCGATCGAGGTCCCGACGACGGTCGCGCCGTGCCGCCGCATCAGGACAACCCAATGTGGTCCAAGCGCGCGCGCGAGCGATTGTCCTTCCTCCGGCTTCGCAACGATCAAATCGGTGTCGCCGAATTCGTCACGCTGATCCCAGAAGGGGATTACGGAGCCCATCGTCGCTCCCAAATGATCCACGGGCTGGAGCGGCATCCCGGAAATGCAAAAGGGCATCATCGCGCGCGAATGGTGGTGACAGATGGCGTGTACATCGGGGCGTACCTGATAGATGCAGCCATGGATCACACGCTCGCCATAAAGAAATCCCGTCGGCGGCACGACGGGATGGGAGTCGAGCGTGAATTCGAGAATGTCGTCGGGCTCGATCAATTCCGGGCTGCGCGAGCGCGCGAGCAGATAACGCCCGGGATCGGAGGGGTGACGCACGCTCACATGACCAAAGGCATCGAGAACACCCTCGTGGGCGAGAATTCGGTTGGCGAGCGCGAGTTTGGTGCGCGCCTCGTCGAGCGTAGACATCTACTAGCTCCTTTCGGTCTCCATGGCGGATTCCTTCCAAACGACGGTGCTCGGCCGAACACTCGGTACGCGTCGCATGGGAGGAGGGCGTCTCGTCCTAGTCGCGAACGTCCTGAAGAAACCATTCAGTGGGTATCTCGTGCCCCAGGCCCTGTTTGCGGGCTCTATTGTAGACCGCAGCAGCGACGCCCTCGAACTGAGCGCCGATGGAGCCGACATTGAGGAAAAAGCTTGATTGCCGATCATCGGTCCGCCCCTTGGTGCGCCCGGCGATGACATCGACCAGACTGGGCATGTCGATGATGTCCCGCGGCAGGTCTACATGAGGCACCGTGTCCCGTTCCTGCTCATTGCCGGCGACGTAACCCAAAAAACCCGCGCGGCCATAAAATTTTTGCTGCGTTGTCGTTTCCAGCCTCGGTGTTGCTTCGCCGGCGCGTATGGCGACATCGACCGCACGAGGCAGGGTAGGTTCGATATCGGCTGACGTCAGATTGGTGACATGCATGCCAGGCTCGAGCCAGGCATTTTCGAAGACGGCTTCGTTGGTCGACGTGCAGATCGACACGATGTCCACGCCGCGAACAGCCTCGCGCGCACTCGTCGCCGCTTCTACAGAGAGGTCATGGCGTGCGGACATTTCGCGCACGTATTTCATGACGTTGTCCCTGTTCGGGCTGTAGACCTTTACCTTCTTGATGTTCCGGGCCTCGCAGATTGCATCGAGATAGGTGCGGGCCATACCGCCGGAGCCAATCATGCCGACTGATTCGCTGTCCGCGCGCGAGATGTACTTGACGCCCAAGCCTGCGCCTCCGCCCACGCGAATATGCTGCAGAATTCCATCGTTGATCATCGCGACAGGCGTCCCATCCTGGGCGCTGAACAAGAACAGCAGCCCGCAAAACGTACCGGGCGCACGAGCATATTTGTTTTCTCTGATCCGTCCGTATTCACGCGGCCACGCGACCATGTCGGACAACATGCGGGCGCAGACGAGCCCGTCGCGTTTGCTGCCGCCGGTCATCACCGCCCAGCGATAATACGGGGCCTTCTCGACCTTCGACGGAACATAGAGGTCAATCCGCCCCATCCCGACGGCGTCGCCAATTGCCAATTCCTGAAACACATCATCGAGTGCCGAGAGGCAAAGCGGCATGTCGAGTACTTTTGCGACATCCTCGTTATTGAGAAAAAGCAATTTGAGGTCCTCCAAGTTACGACAGCAAGACTGCTGCCAGCTCATCAGTCATCTTTCGATCGCCGCTCTCGCCCGTTGGATCACGCTCGCGGGGTAATTTGAAAATTGAGCAAGCAGCTTGTCGACCTCCGTGCTCGACGCCGGATCAATATCGATGTTCATCTTCCTCGCATCCGACAGAAATTCAGGATCCTGCATGGTCTGCATGAATGCGGTCCGCAGGGTTTCAAGTGTGGCCTCCGGCAAGCCAGGAGGCGCTGCGACCGGACGTCCGAGCAAAATCTGTTTGAAATGTAATTCCATCACCTGGCGGTCCGCATCGGACTTCGCAAACTCGAATATGCTCGGAACTTCGCCAAATTCATGCGTTACCTTGGGACCCATCTGGATGACCAGTTTGAGACGGCCCTCCTGCACATCGCTCAGGAATTGCGATTTAATGCTGGAAACGAATAATCCGCATGTCCCGCTCACCTCGCCGCGCTGCATCGCGAGATTTACTTCCCGGTTTCCTTTGTATCCGGTGATGACCTTGATCTTGGCGCCAAGCAGATGCTTGAGAATGATTGGGTGCTGGTAGCTGATCGATGCTTGCCCGGCGGCGCCGAATATCGTCTCGTTTTGCAGCATGTCCGCCAAAGATGCTGGCGCGCCCGGGCGGACCCACAATCCACAGAACGAGATGTCCTGGTTCATACTGCCGATCCAGCCAAATTTCGTCGCGTCGAATTTGGCCAGATCGTTGCCCATGAGCGGCTCCATGATGGTGGATGCCGCCCATACGCCAAGCTCGGTGCCGTCCTTCGGTGCGGCATTGTAGATATAATTCGCAGCCCGCAACGACCCTCCACCCGGCATGTTCTTGGGCACGACCGACGGATTGCCCGGGATGAATCGCCCGAAATGCCGAGCCAGCGCACGCCCATAAGTGTCGTAGCCGCCGCCGGCGCCATAGCCGATCTCGATGTTGATGGTTTCGCCCTTGAATGGCTCGGGTCCGGGCTGGGCCCACGCCACGCTTGCAAGCGCGCACGAAACGGCGATCACAAACCAGTGAGCTTTGCCCTTGCCACGTTCTGGGATTCGATAAGAGGTTTGCGATGAAGGCCAGATCTTGTGAAGACTCATATTTTGGCTCCCGCGTCCAATCCGACGACGAACAGTTCCTCTATGGAGAACTGCCGATCGGTAATACCCTGTTCGTGAGAATATCGGATCATGGCATTCACGCTTGGCGCCGGGGATCACCGTCGACAAGCCCAACAACGTGACAAAGTCGTCCGGGGTGCATCTGACAAGGCGACGGTAGAAACGAGACAATGTCGTGTTGACAGAAATTCGATCGCGAACGAAGGGGCCATTATGAGCCAGTTTAGACAAAGGTCGATCGGAATTTGCGCCTTCGCACTTCCGGTATTGATGCTGATCTATTCGACCGGTCTATCGTCAGCCCAGCCTGCGGCAAGCGCAACGTCCGAGCCGCCATTAGACTACGCCGTGCAGGGCTGGTTGCCCGCCGATCGCGATACCTTTTACACGACGAGTCAAGGTTCGCACATGATGCGCTATGCCTGGTTCAAGGCGCTGCGCAGGCTCGATGTCGACGAACCGTTTGGCGG
Source organism: uncultured Alphaproteobacteria bacterium (assembly GCA_963730645.1). GTDB lineage: Bacteria > Pseudomonadota > Alphaproteobacteria > Rhizobiales > Xanthobacteraceae > BOG-931. The sequence goes on from CAVSSN010000010.1 coordinate 159,575, forward strand.
CGACCGGCTGCAGCGCTACGGCTATCTTTCAAATGAGTTTCCGAAAAAAGCATTCGAAGACCTGCCGATTGGCTTCGTTGTTGACGGCGACCCCACGTCCGGTCAGCTCGGCATGACCTGCGCAGCGTGCCACACCGCGCAACTGGAATACCAGAAAAGTGGCATTACTCGCGCACTGCGGATCGACGGCGCGCCGGCGCACGCGGATTTCCAGCAGTTCCTCAACGATCTCACGGCTGTCGTGCGGGCCACGATGAAACAGCCAGCCAGGTTCGACGCTTTCGCCAAAGCGGTGCTCGGGGTCGGCTATTCGACTGCCAACGCCAATCGGCTTAGTAAGGAATTTGGCGCGTGGGTAAATCAGTTCGGCGAATTCATGGACTTGAGCCTTCCTCCGTCGCCATGGGGGCCGGGCCGCCTCGATGCCTTTGGCATGATCTTCAATCGGGTTGCCGGCCGCGATATTGGCATTCTTAACAATTTCAAGATTGCCGATGCGCCGGTCAGTTACCCGTTTTTGTGGAATGCCCCCCGGCAAGATCGCACGCAGTGGAACGGCGGTGTGCCCAACGGGCTCTACATCCATGGTCTTGGGCGCAACACCGGAGAAGTATTCGGCGTGTTCGCGGAATTCAGCCCCAAACGCTTCACGGCTGGCACACCGATCAATCTCCCAGTTATCAATTTTCGGAATAATTCGGCAAGTTTTTCAGGTCTGCAAACACTTGAGGAGAAAATCGCTACGCTCAAGCCGCCGCCGTGGCCTCGCGACGCCTATCCTCTCGACGAAAATCTCGTGGCCAGAGGCAAGCCGCTGTTCGAAACGCATTGCGGTGAATGTCATGCGGAACGGCCGTCAAACAAGATTCTGAACCACGATGTTTGGGATACGCCCATAAAAGCAGTGGGGACCGATCCGCGAATGATCATCAACTCGGAACGCATGTCCGGTTCCGGGCTACTCGCCGGCGCGTTGATGCCGCCACCGCCGGTTTTTGCTCGGTTGCCGAATCCGGCGAAGACCGGTGAAATTCTCGCCACCGCGGTGGTCGGAAGCCTGTTAGGCGAAGCGACGTCATTGAACCCGAATAACGGCGTATGGCGCGCGTTGCGGCTGGACCTAGCCGTTGCGATTCCCAACTTCACTCCTACTCCCGCCAACTTGGTGCGGGCGAAGGACTTTATCCTCGCAAACCTCAGCGGCATATTCCAGCGACCGGGAGCGGCCGGAACCGAGGCGGCCTACGAGTCGCGGGTGCTGAGCGGCATCTGGGCGACCGCGCCCTATCTTCATAACGGCTCGGTGCCAAACCTGTGGGAACTCCTCAAGCCGCCCAAGCAACGCATGTCGTCATTCATGGTTGGAAGCCGTGTGTTCGATCCTAAGAACGTCGGCTTCGCAACCGATAAATCACCGCTTAAGAACGCCAATTTCGTGACCGATCCGAATAATACGAACGGCAACGGCAATGGCGGGCACGAATATGGGACCAGCCTTACCGAAGATGAGCGTTGGGCGATCGTTGAGTATCTGAAGACGCTTTAGTGCCGCGATCTTCTGAGACTTCGCGCAAGCCATCTCCAACGATACGAGCGTTGGAGCATGAACGTGCTCAACGGGAAACCGCTCCGGCCCTCGCCCTCGCTCAATCAGGCGACGGGGAATTATTCGGGGTGAGGGCACCGCCACCATGAACGGTAGCCTAGGGTTGTCCGGCAGGTGCGTTAGGTCAAGGCTTCGGCTCAGCGGCGGCCGCTGCAGAATAGCGGGCGTAGAGCGTATCGACGCGTTGACGCCACATACCGGCGAACGCGCCGGAAGTCAGTTTGTCGACCGACTTCCAAACGCGTTTGATGGTCGGAAGCGTATTTCCCCAGATGGCGCGCTTGCACCATTTGACGCCCTTTTCCTTGCCTTCGTCGGTCGCACACATGGACTTCCAGGCGATCCGTTCCGGATGGCTCGTGTGTTCGGCCGCTCCCTGCCATCCTTGCTGATGAATCAGGTAGAGATCGTTGAAAGTCGGTTTCCTGCGTACGTCTCTTTCAAACAGCGTCGCCTCGCTGAGAAATTTGTAGCCGGCCGCAACAGAATTGTTGCGGGGATTGGTAATCTCTCCGGATCCATACTTGGCGAACTCGTAATTGCTCAGCTGGAACAACCCGATGTACGATCCCGTACGCGCCTTGGGATTGAAACCGGACTCGATCCTGGCAACTGCCTTCATGAAAATGAAGTCCAGGCCGAAAGCATCCGACGCGAGTTTGATCTCCTCGATCGGCGTTCCTATGGAAATGGTCTTGAGCAATTCCAGGACAATATCCGCCGGCTTTGGGTCCGGTGGAAGTTCCGAATAAACGTAGTAAGCGAGGTAGGAGAAGTCCTGCTTTCCGGCCGCTGGCTCGGGTCGCTGATCCTCGGGCGTGGAATTATCCTCCTCCACCCTTGTCTGTTCTTTCGCGGGAGGTTCCAGGGCCGCCTGCTGTTCGCGTTGGAGCACTTCGTCGCGTGGGAGCAATAAGTCCACCGGGGATGACGCGATGGAATTCGTCGGCTCGGTGTCGATTGCAGCCCCGACCGCAGGATTCGGCGGATTGGCGCTCGGTGTCTTGCCAACGATCGCGAGACAGGCGCCACCAATTGCAATGGAACCCATCAGGCATGCGAACTGCGTGGCCTTCATTGTTCCCCCAGCCAATTGGTAAGGCCGCCCAAGCAAACCTAACCCAAATCTCCGAAAGGCTAACCCAAGGGAGACCGTCCCCGGAGAGCGAAGCCGTACGAGCCTGCCCGACACGCTCTGTACGTCTCCCGTGTTCACAAATTCCGGTTAAAATTAGACCTTCACCATCGATACTGCCAGAAACTAATTTTCGGCACACACAGGTGTGGAAAATGGCACGGAAAGGAGCTGTGCCCAAAGGGTCGGGTACTAAACTGCTTCGACCTCCCGCAGCTATTTGCCCATCTGAACAATAAACGCTCTGATATGCCGGCGCCTCGCAAACAACACGGGCAGCGGAGCGTTGGCTATTGCCCCATCGTCCGCCGCCGCTTTCAGTCGGCGCGCACAATGTCCACATGTGAGCCGCAAACCCCGCGCAGGAGGCGCCGATGCCGGCCGAACGTTTCGATTTTCCCAACGCCCAAGGCCAGCAGCTCGCGGCGCTGCTCGACCGGCCGGACGGCGAGCCGCGCGCGGTGGCGCTGTTCGCGCACTGCTTCACCTGCGGCAAGCACAACCGGGCGGCGCGCCGCATCGCCGACGGCCTGAAGATGCACGGCGTCGCCGTGCTGCGCTTCGATTTCACCGGCCTCGGCGCCAGCGAGGGCGAGTTCGCCAACACCACGTTCTCGTCGAATGTCGACGATCTCGTTGCCGCGGCGGATCATCTGCGCCGCACGCTGCACGCGCCCGCGATCCTGATCGGCCACAGCCTCGGCGGCGCCGCGGTGCTCGCCGCCGCGCACCGCATCGCCGAGGCGCGCGCCGTGGTGACGATCAGCGCGCCGAGCGATCCGGCGCACGTCACCGGCCTGTTCGGCGACCGCGTCGCCGACATCGCCGCGCAGGGCGAGGTCGAGGTGTCGCTCTCGGGCCGCCCGTTCCGCATCCGCCGCGCCTTCCTCGACGACGTCGCCGAGCAGAATCTCACCGCGCACGTCGCCAAGCTGCACAAGGCGCTGCTCATCTTCCACGCGCCGGAGGACGACGTCGTCAGCATCGACAGCGCCAGCCGCATTTTCCTCGCGGCGAAGCATCCCAAGAGCTTCATCTCGCTGACCGGCGCCGATCATCTCATCAGCCGCGCCGGCGATGCCGCCTATGTGGCGAACGTCATCGCGGCCTGGGCCGAGCGCTATCTCGACATGGCGGCTGACGTGCAGCCGGCCGACCGACACCGAGCCCGGCACTGTGCTGGTGCGCGAGACGCACCGCGGTACGTTTCAGCAGGAGATCGTCGCCGGGTCACATCGCCTGCTCGCCGACGAGCCGGTCAAGTCGGGCGGGCTCGACAGCGGACCGGGTCCGTACGATCTGCTGCTGGCGGCGCTCGGCGCCTGCACGTCGATGACGCTGCGGCTTTATGCCGACCGCAAGAAGCTGCCGTTGTCGCAGACGCAGGTCCGGCTGCGGCACGCCAAAATCCATGCCACCGATTGCGAAGAGTGCGAAACCAAGGAGGGCATGATCGATCGAATCGAACGCGCCATCACGCTCGAAGGCGACCTCGACGCGGGACAGCGCGCAAGCCTCATGGCGATCGCCGACAAGTGCCCGGTGCACCAGACGCTGAAGTCGGAGATCGATATCCGCACGGTAGAGGAGCGCGGCGCCAATGCCGGATAAAAAAATGCGCGGGCTGAACCCGCGCATTTTTCAGCGGACAGATGCCGCCTTGTCAGTCGCACCGCGTCGCGCGGCCGTAGCCCTCGTCGATGGCGCAGATGTTGTGTTGCCGATAGAAACTGAGTGTCGAATTCGGCCCGGCAGTCGGGTCGCCGGGGCCGATGCCACTGCGGTATCCATAGGGCGCGCGATAGGCGTAGCCTGAACCATAGGCGCCGCGATAGGCATGCCAATAATGCCGGTAATGTCGGCGCGAGGACGAAGAAACATCCGTCATCTTGGCGTGGTGCGCCCGTGCACCGGCCGAAGCGGAACTTGAAGCGGCGCTGGCCGATGTTCCCGCGGTGCAGCCAACTGCGGCCACCACTGCGAGAGCCAGAAGTGCATTTTTCATCTGTTATTTCCTTTTATTTTCTGTATCGATGTTGGCCAACGCCGAAGTCGTCGGCTGGTTCCTGCCGGCGCGCTATGCCGGTGGGTCGCTCCACCAGATGGAGCGCTACCCGTCGAACACAAATTAAAACGCTGTAAGGTCACGCAGGCGTTACGAGCCGCGGCGCTCCGCGGTCCAGCTGCCGGAGCATTCGCCGCCGCGCCAGGAGCCGCCGCCGCTGTCGCCGGCGAGCTTGCCGGAACCGTTGGCGCTCTTGCCGCCGGCGCTGACGCTCACGGTGATGGCGCCGTTGGGATTGACGTTGCCGCCAATCTTGAACACGGAGTCGCCGGCATTGACCAGCGTGCCGTTGGAAATTCGGATCGGATAGCGATAGCCGCGGTCGCAATCGCCCTTCTCGGTGACGATCGAGACGCTCCACAAGCCGTCATAGCGCGGCACGGCGAAGGACGACGTCGAGCCGATGAGGAATGACGCTGCCAACAGCGCGCCGGCGGCGCCATAGCGGATAAAGTGTCGTGAACGATTCATTGCAGCCTCTCCCTGTGCTCGAGGTGGGATGTAAACCCGTTCTTAGCCTTGGCAACGGTTGCCCGACCCGTGGGTTCCGTCCATCGCCCCGTTAGTCGCTTTGTGGCAGAAAAAGGTTCAATAGCCGTTGAAATCAGCTCTAAAATTGCCGCAACTGTTAAATGCTTTTGGTCCGCAAAAATCAGCGTGCCTGCAAATGCCGGCCAGACATGGCCGATCTCGTCACGGCGCTGGGAGTCGTGGTATTAACCGGGTAACGTGTGAGGCGGGAGCGCCGCGCGTGCAGCGCTAGGGAGGCACATCATGAAAGTCATGGCCTACTACATCGTCATCGTCATCCTCGGCGCATTGGCATGCTGGGGCATCGGCCTGGTGGTCGAGAAATTTTCGGAGACCGCCAGCCTGCCGGTCTTCCTCGCCTGCTTCTTCCTGAATTTCTGGGTGTCCTGGCGCATCGCGCTATGGCTCACGGAGCCGAAGACCACGGCGGCGACGTCATAAGGCCGACGCGACGTCGACCTCACCGTTCGGTGATTCGTGCCGCAGCGTTCAGGTCAATCGCTGCGGCGGCGAATCGGACGAGACGATGCGATAGCCGATGCCGAGCTCGGTGAGCAGGATGCGCGGCTGGGTCGGATCGGCCTCGATCTTGCGCCGCAGCTTGCGCACGAAGATGCGCAAATAGTGCGTGTCGTCGATGTGCGAGGAACCCCACACTTCCTTGAGCAGATGTTGGTGCATGACCACGTTGCCGGAGTGTTGCGCCAGGATCTGCAGCAGCCGGTATTCCTTGGGCGTGAGCGTCACCCGCTGCTCGTTGATGTAGACCGCGCGCGCGGCGAAATCGATGGTGAGCGGCCCGAATGTGACCGCCGGCTCGCCGCTCGTTGCCCGCATTTGCCGCCGCATCGCCGAATGCGCCCGCGCCAGCAGTTCCGCCATGCCGAACGGCTTGACCACGTAATCGTCGGCGCCGAGCTCAAGCAGCTTCACCTTCTCGTTCTCGCTGGCGCGCACCGACAGCACGATCAGCGGCACGCTCGACCACGACCGCAATCGTTCGAGCACGTCGGCGCCGTCCATGTCGGGCAGCCCGAGATCGAGGATGATGAGATCGGTCGGCTTCAGCGTCGCGGAGCGCAGCGCGTCCGCGCCCGTCTCCGCCTCCTGGACTGCGAAACCATCGAGCTCGAAGCCGGCGCGCAGGAAACGCCGGATCTGAATCTCGTCGTCGATGACGAGCACGGAGGAGGCAATTTCAGTCATCGGTAGCAACCTCACTTTGCATGGCGTGCGGGGAAAGCGGCAGATAGATCGATACCGTCGTGCCGCGGTCGGCGCCCTCGCTTTCGACCTCGACCTTGCCCCCATTGGCGGAAACGAATGCGTTGGCGATCCACAGGCCGAGGCCCGAGCCGGACGTGTTTGCGGCGTGACGGGGTCCGCGGAAGAAACGTGCCCCGACCTGCAGTCTCTCGTTTTCGGTAAGGCCGGCGCCGCAATCGTGGACCGAGAGCACGACGGCGTGGCCGTTGGGCCGCGCCGTTACGTCGATCGGCGAGCCGGCATTGGAGTATTTTGCCGCGTTGTCGAGGATCTGCACCAGGGCCTGATGGACCTGGGCCGGATCGACGTGGACGATGGGAAGATTGGAATCGAGATCAAGCTGCACGGCATGGCCGGCAAGCGACCGCTGCCGGCGCTCGATGGCCGCATTGACGATGTCGACCGGCTCGACCCACTGCAATTTCGGCCTCACCTGGTGGCGGCTGATGCTGGTCGCATCCAGCAGATTCTGGATGTCGTTATTAAGGCGCTCCGCTTCGTCGCGCACGACCCCCGCGAGCGCGGTCAGCCGCTGGTCCTGGAGCAGCGCCGGCGCGTTGCACAGCACTGTCGCTGCGCCAAGAATGGAGGCGAGCGGCGTGCGCAGCTCATGCGAAACCGAGCCGATCAGCGCCTCGCGCAGGAGCTCTGTTTCCGAACGCATCTTGGCTTCGTCAAGCGCGCTCGCAACGTCGAGACGTTCCAGCGTGGCGGCGGCGTCCGCCAGCGCGTCGTCGATGCGCTTGCGCAGCGTGGCAAGCGCCTCGCCCGACACATTGCCGAGATCGACCGCGACCACGCCGAAATCGGGCGTCTTGTGCGAGACGCGGCGGATCAGCCAGGTGTTGCCGCTCAAATCCGCGACGGTGGCATCGAGCCCTTGATCGCGCTCGATGCGGGCGATCTCGGCGCGCACGCGTTCGGGCGCATCGCTCTCGTTGCCGGGATTGGCGGCTCCAAACAGTGCGACCTTGCGTTGAACGAGGTTCGCCAGGTGATGCTGGATGGCGGTGAAGATTTCGGCCGCGCTGGGAGCTGCGGCCAATCGCCGGGAGAATGCGTAAAGGTCGCTCATCTCCCGCTCGCGCTTGCGGGCGATCAGGGTCTGTTGCCTGGCCGCCTTGGCGAGGTGGCTGACCACCAGCGCCACCAGCATGAACAGCACCAGATTGATGATTTCCTGCGGGCGCGCGATGTAGAGACTGTATTGAGGCGCGAAGTACAGATAGCCGGACCACAGCACGCCGGCGACGGCCGCTACCAGCGCCGGTATTACGCCGAACTGATAGCCCGCGACCATGACCGGGATAAGGAAAAGCACCGACCCGCGCAGCACGCCGAAGTAGCTGCGCAAGACGAGGCCGACGATCGTCATCGCGGCGACGAGCAGCAGGGCGATGGCGATTCCGCGCAGTTCGCGCCGCATCAGGTCAGGCCTGAATTTCGAGCGCACCCGCTGTGCCGATTCGAGATGATCCATGCAGCAATCCGTGCATGGAGAATATTACGCGCAGTGCTGCCGAACCATCTTTTTCGGCCATGCTGACGCGATCGTGCAAATCGTATCCGAGTGCGTGCTTGTTCTTCGCCTGGCGTGCAAGCGCAGCGGTGCAAATTCGGCAGGGCGTATCGGGCCGCGTCCGAATCGGCGTCGATGAGCGACAGTGGGGATTGTGATGGCGAAGTTGTGCGTATGAAGATTACGATATTGGACTCAGAATTTATGAGAATTTTCTTTCCGAGATTACGGAAAGAATACGCACCTGCGGTGGCTGCGAGGGGTCTTTTGGGATATTTGCCCCTTCTGATCATGCAAGTGTCTCCCATTTTAACACGCTGATTATACTAAAGTTTATCCATCGAGCGAGCGTCGGCTGTGCGCTAGACGTGATGTTTGAGCAACACTCTCTCCAAAAACGGTGCTGGATGGCTGTGGACGGCCGTATCTTGATTGCGAGTCCGGAACAAAAAGTTATACAACGTTTACATCAAATAGCAGGAAAATTCCTGAAACGTTTTAACTGACGGCATCTGAGGAGGGGGGGCGATGGGCAACAAAACCCTCCCGGTAACAAGCAACCTGGAGGGTCACTATGCGAATCGGAAAAAGCCTACTCCTCGGGTCTGCCGCGGGAATCGCGGCTGTAACAGGGGCGCAGGCAGCCGATCTTCCCGTCAAGGCCAAGCCGGTCGAGTACGTGAAGGTCTGCAGCCTGTATGGTGCTGGGTTCTTCTATATCCCCGGCACCGACAAGTGCATCAAGATCGGTGGCTACCTGCGCGAGCAGTATGACATCCACGGCGCCGGCGACGGTCTGGCCTATATGGATACGACCAACGGCGACGTGGACGCGGGGCAACACCAGCGACTCATCGTTCCGGACCCGTTCGGTGATCTCCGTCGACGTGCGCGAGCAATCGTCGTTCGGCACGATCCGCGCCTACACGGCATTCGGCGGCCAGCAGACGACTCCGAACGACGTCAACTCGGCGCTGTACTTCACCCGCAGCTTCGTGCAGTTCGCGGGCTTCACGATCGGCCGTGCGGTGTCGTTCTTCGACTTCTTCAGCACCGACCCGTATGCCTTGCTGTCGAACATCCGCTCCAACCTCGGCAACACCGGCGCCACCGGCATCGACGTGTTTGCCTACACGGCGCAACTCGGCAATGGCCTGTCGGCCACGCTGTCGGCTGAAGACGCTGCGCAGAACATCGGCGGTGCCAACAACGGTACGACCGCAAACGGGTGCTGGCCGCAAGTGCCTGGTGGTCAACACCAGCGTCGCTGCCGCATTGGCTCCGGGCGCCAACACGACGGCCAATGCGGGCTACCGCATTCCGGACATCGTCGGAGCGTTGCGCGCCGATCAGGCTTGGGGCTCGGCCCAGTTGATGGGCGGCCTCCATTCCGTCAAGGCGAGCTACTACGGGCTCTCGACAACGACCGAACTGCAGAACAACGGCCATCCGGACGACAAGTGGGGTTGGGCTGCGGGCGCTGGCTTCCAGCTGAAGAACTTCCTCGGCATGCAGGGCGATACGTTTGTCGTGCAGGCGAACTACGCGGTTGGCGCCATAAGCTACCTCACCGGTGCCGGCTCTGGCGCGGTGGCCGGCTTCAGTGGCGGCGCCAACGGGCTCGGCAACAGCATCGCCTTCGGAAACGCGAACGATGGCGTCTTCACCAGCAACGGCGGCACTGCCGCGACCGGCAGCGCAATCGAGCTGACGACCGGCTGGACTGCTGGCGGCGCCATCGAGCACCATTGGAACCCGCAGTTGAAGACGTCGGTCTACGGTGGCTACAACAAGTACACCTACAACGACACCGCGGCCAACTACATCTGCAACGGCTCGTTCTCGGTTGGCTGGGGACGCGGTACGACAGCTGGTGCGGCAGCACCGGTGTTGACCGGCACGTCCGGCAGTTCACTGTCGAGCTGCGATCCGAACCTGTCGTACTGGTCGGTGGGCACCCGCACACAGTGGAACCCGAACTCGAACCTCGATCTCGGTGTCGACGTTGCGTGGAATCGTCTGAATTCGGCCGAACGCCGGAGTGTTCAACTCCGGGACGACGACCTACGGCGGTCGTCCGGCTGGCGCGTTCAACATCTCCAACTACGACGTCATCACCGCGGCCATCCGCGCTCAGTACAACTTCCTGCCTTGATCGTCTGATCAAAGCATAAGCGTTAACCCCCGGAGGGAAGGCTTTTCACCATCTTCAGCTTCCCCCTGGGGGTTCGCCCCCGGCGACTTCCCCGCCGGGGGCATCCTCTTTTCTGGAGGATGCGTCCCCGGCTCATTCCATCAAGCTCATGTCGTTGTGAATTTCGCCGTTAGATTTCATCAAGCCGCCGCAGCCTGAACATTCACGCTGCTGGCTGGTCCGCCGACAAATCAGGCTCCGTCGCAGTCGTCTCGCCTCACCGGATGTGATGCTCGCCGCAGCGGCGGCGTTTGCGTTCAATTCGATCCGGTAGAACGTGGCGCGTCCGTCGTCGGCCGATAGCCCAGCTTTCGCGCCTGGGTCGCCAGTTCGCAGCCCTCGCAATAGCGCGAGTCTTTGTAGTCGATCCAGTTGTGGGCGTAGATACGCTCGGCCGGGATGCCGTAGCGCTCCTGCAGGAAACGCACCAGGATCAGCCAGGCGCGGGTTTGCTCGGCCGTGGGCGGCTTTGTGACGTCCGGGAAGTTGCCGGCGAACTCGACGCCGACCGTGTTGGTCTTGATGACGGTGTGGTAGGTCCGGGAATTGTCGACATACTTGTTGTCGTTGCGATTGGCGCCGTCGCCGTGGGTCGGGATCGCGTTTTCCGCGGTCGCCCAGTACACAGTGCCGTCCGTCTCCACCCACACCATGACCCCTCTGCGCGTCGGATTGGCGGCCTGTGCGATGGCGCCGCTGTGGGCCGATCCGGCGGGTCCCTCGGTCTGATGCGCGAGGATGTATTTCCACCTGTTGGCCTCGGCCGGCTTTCCGAGCGGATGCAGGTAGACGATCTTGAGACCCGGAATCTGCGGCGTGCCGGAAAGGCCGGCGAGTTCATGCCAATTGGGCTCATCCTGTGCCGCCACTGGCCGTTCGCCGAACAGCATCGCGGCCAGTAGCGCGCCGGGAGTGCCGAAGCGACAATGAACCGGCGATGCCGCGCCACAATCATTCAATCCCGGTCGTCCGGCAGGCCCGTCTGATCGTCATAGCCATGACGGTTGCTGTAGAACAGCAATGCCATCAGCCCGCAACCGACCACAAGCGAAAACAGGATGCCGAGCCCCATCGCCAGATAGCCGGTGAGTGGCATGGCAGGATCATCGGCCGGCCCCGACATGCCGATCGCGTACCAGAGCGCCGCCGCCAGGATCGCAAACAGTGGGATGATGAGGAGATACTTGGCCATGACCGCTATGTATGCCGTCCGCAAGCAATTGTGAGGCGGGGCGGTCAGGCTGCGTCGCGGACGGCGCCGCGCCCCAAATCCGCCTATGCCATCGCCTTGCGCAGGTTGTCCGACACCTTGTCGAGGAAGGCGGTGGTCGAGAGCCACTTCTGGTCGGGGCCGACGAGCAGCGCGAGGTCCTTGGTCATGTCGCCGGCCTCGACGGTGTCGACGGTGACCTTCTCCATCGTGGCCGCGAACTTCGCGAGCTCGGGGTTGTTGTCGAGCTTGGCGCGATGCGCGAGGCCGCGCGTCCAGGCGAAGATCGAGGCGATCGAGTTGGTCGAGGTCTCGCGGCCCTTCTGATGCTCGCGGTAGTGCCGCGTCACGGTGCCGTGGGCGGCTTCGGCCTCGACCACCTTGCCGTCGGGCGTCGTCAGCACCGAGGTCATCAGGCCGAGCGAGCCGTAGCCCTGCGCGACGGTGTCCGACTGCACGTCGCCGTCGTAGTTCTTGCAGGCCCAGACGTAGCCGCCCGACCATTTCAGCGCCGCACGCCACCATGTCGTCGATCAGGCGGTGCTCGTAGGTGATCTTCTTCGCCGCGAACTTGTCCTTGAACTCCTTGTCGAACACCTCCTGGAAGATGTCCTTGAAGCGGCCGTCGTAGACTTTGACGATGGTGTTCTTGGTCGAGAGATAGAGCGGATAGCTGCGGTTGAGCGCGAAGTTCATCGAGGCGCGGGCGAAGTCGCGGATCGAATCGTCGAGGTTGTACATCGCCATGGCGACGCCGGCGCCGGGGAACTGGAACACCTCGCGCTCGATCTTCTGGCCGTCGTCGCCGACGAAGGTGAGATAGAGCTTGCCCTTGCCGGGCACCTTGAAGTCGGTGGCGCGATACTGGTCGCCGTAGGCGTGGCGGCCGATGATGATCGGCTTGGTCCAGCCCGGCACCAGCCGCGGCACGTTCTTGCAGATGATCGGCTCGCGGAAGATGACGCCGCCGAGGATGTTGCGGATGGTGCCGTTGGGCGAGCGGTACATCTCCTTGAAGGTTGAATTCCTTCACCCGCGCCTCGTCCGGCGTGATGGTGGCGCATTTCACCGCGACGCCGACCTTCTTGGTCGCCTCCGCGGCGTCGATGGTGATCTGGTCGCGCGTCTCGTCGCGCTTCTCCATGCCGAGGTCGAAATAGAGCAGGTCGATGTCGAGATAGGGATGGATCAGCTTGTCCTTGATGTATTGCCAGATGATCCGGGTCATCTCGTCGCCGTCCATCTCGACGACGGGGTTGGTGACCTTGATTTTCGCCATAGAACTTTGACCGGCAGCGCAGTCGCTTGCGATTGCGAGCGAGCGAAGCAATCGCCAAGTTCGAGAGCTCGTCGCTGCGCTCCTCGCAATGACGCGCGGATCCGCGTCAGAGCGCGGCGAGCGCGGCGTTCAGCGTGGCGCTCGGCCGCATCGCGGCCGACGTCTTGGCGGAATCGGGCAGGTAGTAACCGCCGATGTCGACCGGCTTGCCTTGCGCGCCGATCAGCTCGCCATTGATCTTGGCTTCGTTCTTGGCTGAGCGTCTCGGCCAGCGGTTTGAAGCGGGCTTGCAGCTCCGCGTCCTTGGTCTGCGCGGCCAGCGCCTGAGCCCAGTACAGGGCGAGGTAGAAATGGCTGCCGCGATTGTCGATTTCGCCGACCTTGCGCGCAGGAGAGCGGTTGAACTCGAGGATCTTGCCGATGGCCGTGTCGAGCGTCTCGGCGAGAACCTGCGCCTTGGCGTTCTTGTAGGTCTGCGCCAGATGTTCGAGCGACGCGCCGAGCGCGAGGAACTCGCCGAGCGAATCCCAGCGCAGATAGCCCTCTTGCTGGAACTGCTCCACGTGCTTGGGCGCCGAGCCGCCGGCGCCGGTCTCGAACATGACCGCCGCCCGCCATCAGCGGAACGATCGACAGCATCTTGGCCGAGGTGCCGAGCTCCATGATCGGAAACAGGTCGGTCAGATAGTCGCGCAGCACGTTGCCGGTGACGGAGATCGTGTCCTGCCCCTTGCGGATGCGCTCGAGCGAAAACTTGATCGCTTCGACCGGCGGCAGAATGCGGATGTCGAGCCCCGCGGTGTCTTGATCCTTCAGGTACTTCTCGACCTTGGCGATGACCTGGGCGTCGTGCGCGCGCTTGGCGTCGAGCCAGAACACCGCCGGGGTGCCGGTGAGGCGCGCGCGGCGCACGCCGAGCTTGACCCAGTCCTGGATCGGCGCGTCCCTGAGCTCGCACATGCGGAAGATGTCGCCGGTCTCGACCGGACGCTCCAGCAGCACCTTGCCGTCATCGGCGACGACGCGAACCGTTCCGGCCGCGGGAACTTCGAACGTCTTGTCGTGCGAGCCGTATTCCTCGGCCGTCTGCGCCATCAACCCCACGTTCGGAACCGAGCCCATGGTCTTGGGATCGAACGCGCCGTGGGCCTTGCAGTCGTCGATGACCGCCTGAAACAGCCTCGCGTAGGAGCGATCCGGGATCGCGGCGATGACGTCGTGCAGCTTGCCGTCGGCGCCCCACATGCGGCCGGACTCGCGGATCATCGCCGGCATCGAAGCGTCGATGATGACGTCGCTGGGCACATGCAGGCCGGTGATCCCCTTGTCGGAATTGACCATGGCGAGGCCCGGTCGTTTCGCGTACTCGGCCGCGATGTCGGCCTTGATCGCTTTTTTCTCGGCTGCCGGCAGCGTCTCGATCTTCGTCAGCAGATCGCCGAAGCCGTTGTTGAGATTGACGCCGAGACGCTTCAGCGTGGCGGCGTGCTTCTCGATCACATCGGCGAAGAAGACGGAAACGGCATGGCCGAATATGATGGGATCGGCGATCTTCATCATGGTCGCCTTCACGTGCAGCGAGAACAGCACGCCTTCCTTCTTGGCGGCTTCGATCTGCTCGGCAAAGAAGGCGCGCAGCGCCTTGCGGCTCATCACCGCCGCGTCGATGATCTCGCCGGCCTGAATCGGCGTCTTCGCCTTCAGCACCGTGACGGCGCCGTCGGCGCCGACCAGCTCGATGCGGGCGTTGGTCGCCGACGCGACGGTGGTCGAGATTTCCGAGCCGTAGTAATCGCCGCCCGACATGTACGCCACATGCGATTTGGAGTCGGAACTCCAGGCGCCCATCTTGTGCGGATTGTTGCGGGCGTATTGCTTGACGGCGCCGGCGGCGCGGCGGTCGGAATTGCCCTCGCGCAATACCGGGTTGACGACGCTGCCGAACACCTTGCCGTAGCGGGACTTGATCTCCTTCTCGGCGTCCGTCGTCGGATTGTCCGGATAGTCCGGAACGTCGTAGCCCTTGCCTTGCAGTTCCTTGATCGCGGCCTTGAGCTGCGGGATCGAGGCGGAGATGTTGGGCAGCTTCATGATGTTGGCTTCGGGCCTCAACGTGAGCTCGCCGAGTTCGGTGAGTTCGTCGTTGATCCGTTGCGCAGGGGTGAGCTTCTCGGGGAAAGTGGCGAGGATGCGACCGGCCAGCGAGATGTCCTTCAGCTTCACGGACACACCCGCCGCGCCCACGAAGGCTTCGACGATCGGCAGCAGGGAATAGGTCGCGAGCGCCGGGGCTTCATCGACCTTTGTCCACATGATTTCGAGATTTGGCATGCTAGCACCTCTGGTCGCCGTGCTTGTTTGGGCCGACCGGAAACTGACCATTGATGGGCGCGGGGAAGGCTTCTCCCTCGGGCCCTCAAATGAATTGTTCTCGGCGCGGAGATCGCCAACCGGGAATCCGACTGACGGGAGTTCGGCGCGCGCCCTATAGCATCCGCACTCCGCTGGTAAAAGCCTTGTCAGCAGGTGCGAAATACCGTTTCGGCGGTGCCGCCGCTTGACGCAAGCGGCCGGCTTGGGCAGGGGCTGCGCCTTCAGGGCATTTGCCCGCCGAGGAGCCTTGCATGCCAGGTGCCGGCACCGACAAGACCAAGAACTGGATCGATGGCGGCCGGTCCCGATCGTCATCCTGGTCGAGCCGCAGCTTGGCGAGAATATCGGCGCGGCGGCGCGCGCCATGGGGAATTTCGGCCTGTCGCGGCTGCGCCTCGTCAAGCCGCGGCAGGGCTGGCCGAACGAGAGGGCCCGCGTGATGGCGGCGGGCGCCGACCGCATCCTCGATGGCGCCGTGCTCTACGACAGCGTCGAGGCCGCCATCGCCGATTGCAGCTTCGTCCTGGCCACGACCGCGCGCGCCCATGACCAGGCGAAGGCTGTCGTCGGGGCGGCGGAGGCGGCCGCGTTGATGGCGCCGCGGGTCGCTGCCGGCGAGACCGTCGGCATCCTGTTCGGCCGCGAGCGCAACGGCCTCGAGAACGACGAGGTCGCGCTCGCCGACCGCATCGTCACGCTGCCGGTCAACCCGGCCTTTGCCTCGCTCAACCTCGGCGCAGGCGGTGGTGATCGTCGCCTACGAGTGGTTCAAGCTCGTCAGCGGCGGAGAAATTGCCGTTCGGCATGCCGCAGAAGTCGCCGCCGGCGCCAAAGGAGCAGCTGCTCGCATTCTTCGCCGCCCTCGAACGCGAGCTGGAGAAGGTCGAGTTCTTCCGCCCGCCCGACAAGCGCGAGACCATGCAGATCAACCTGCGCAACATCTTTTCGCGCATGGCGCCGACGCAGCAGGACATCCAGACGCTGCACGGCGTCGTCACGGCGATCGCCGAAGGCCGCAAGGGACCGGCGCGCGGCGGCGTGCTCGACGGCGAGGAGGCCGAGATGCTGCGCACGCTGCTCGCCGAGCACGGCGGGAGACCGTGATCTGGAGCGCGGGCCGGTGCGCGGCCTGTCGCGCCTGCTGCGCCGCAATCCGACCGAGGCCGAGCGGACGCTGTGGAACGCGCTGGTGAACGACCGCCGCTTCGCCGGCCGCGGCTTCAAGCGGCAGACGCCGATCGGGCCGCACATCTGCGACTTCGTCTCGTTCCCGCTCCACGTCGTGCATCGATCTCGTGCCGCCCGATGAGAGCGCGGCCGCCGCTCAAGGCGCGCGCTGACAGGCGCGCCTGGCTTGCGGCGCGCGACTACGCCGTCGTTGAGGTCACGACGAACGACGTCGATGCGGACATCGCCAAAGTGCTCGATGCCTTGGCCGCGAAAATCAGCCTTTGACAGTTTTCAATGCGGCGGCTGCGCCGGCGCGCAGGAAGGCGAGATCGCTCGTCACCGCGAGGAACTTGAAACCGCGCTTGGCAAGTTGCACGGCGCGGTCGGCCGTGTGGCAATAGGCGCCGGGAATTTTCTTGGCCTTCTGCGCGGCGGCGACGATGCGATCGATCTCGCCGTCGACGTCCTTCGACATCGGGTCGACCTGCTTGCCGTCGGACAGCGCGATCGAAAGATCGGACGGCCCGAGGAAGACGCCGTCGATGCCCGGCGTCGCCACAATCGCGTCGAGGTTCTTGAGCGCGGTGCGCGTCTCGATCATGGCGAGCGTGACGATGTGGTCATTGGCTTCGCGCAGATAGACCGACTGGTCGGACAAGCCCGGCGAGCGTCGTCGCGCGGTGCGGCCCCCAACTGCGCTCGCCGACCGGCGGGAATTTTGCCGCTGCGGCCAATGCGCGCGCGTCGGCCTCGGTGTTGATCATCGGCGCGATGATGCCTTCGGCGCCGAAATCGAGCACGCGGCTCACCGTCGCGAATTCGCCGACCGGCACGCGCACCACCGGCGCTGCACCGGCCTGACGCACCGCCGCGATGGTGGTCATGATCGCATTGATATCCCACAGCCCATGCTGGCTATCGAGCGTGACGGCGGGAAAGCCGTCGCGGCCGATCGTCTCCGCAACGATCGGATAGGGCAGGCCGCACCAGCCGCTGTGGACGGTTTCGCCGGCGCGCAGCCGTGCCGCAAGGGTGAAGGCGGGAATGGCCATGGATGCAGCCCTTATTTAATGAATCCGGCAAACAGGTCAGTGCACAGGCAGTCCGGCGCGCGGGCTTCTACTTCCCGGCCTTGATCTCGGTTACCGCCTTCGCCAGCAGCTCGTCCATGGTGCGGCGGATCTGATGGTCCGACTGCTCAACTTTCTTGGCGTCGAAATCCGCGCGGATTTTACGAAACACGTCATGGTCGCCAGCCTCTTCGAAATCCGCCATGACGACGGACTTGGCGTAAGCCTCCGCCTCGGCGCCCGCGAGGCCGAGTTTTTCCGCCGCCCACAGTCCGAGCAGCTTGTTGCGCCGCGCCGTCGCCTTGAATTGAAGTTCCTCGTCGTGCGCGAACTGCTTCTCGAAGCCTTCCTCGCGCTTGTCGAAGGTCGTCATGCTGCCGCCTCGATATTTCGTGGAACGAGTCTCATGTCGCGCCTTGCATATCGACTGGACGTCGTCAAGGCAACCGTGCGACGGCGCTCAACATCGTCATTGCGGCGGACGCCGTGCGGGGCTATGCCGATTGTGCTCCGCGCCACGTTCGGCTAGCTTCAAGGACGCGGAGGGGCCGGTCGTCGCGTTGTTTGAGTCGCGCCGCTCACTTCCGCCGCCGCGGACCACGACATCGGAACTGGAGCCCCGGCAAATCCATGGACTTCACCAAGACACGGTATACTCCCATGAGCCGCCGTCGCCGCATCTATGAAGGCAAGGCGAAGATCCTTTACGAAGGACCGGAGCCTGGAACACTGATCCAGCACTTCAAGGACGACGCGACCGCCTTCAATGCCAAGAAGCATGAAGTCATCGAAGGCAAGGGCGTCCTCAACAACCGGATCTCCGAATACGTCTTCCAGCACTTGAACGACATCGGGGTTCCGACGCACTTCATCAAGCGGCTCAACATGCGCGAGCAGTTGATCCGCGAGGTCGAGATCATTCCGCTCGAGGTGGTGGTGCGCAACGTCGCGGCCGGCTCGCTGTCGCAGCGCCTCGGCATCGAAGAAGGCACGCAACTGCCGCGCTCGATCATCGAGTTCTATTACAAGAACGACCAGCTCGGCGATCCGATGGTGTCGGAAGAGCACATCACCGCGTTCGGCTGGGCGACGCCGCAGGAGATCGACGACGTCATGGCGCTCGCCATCCGCGTCAACGACTTCCTCTCCGGCGTGTTCCTCGGCGTCGGCATCCGTCTCGTCGATTTCAAGATGGAGTGCGGGCGGCTGTGGGAAAACGATCTGATGCGGATCGTGGTGGCGGACGAGATTTCGCCCGATAGCTGCCGGCTCTGGGACATCAAGACCAACGACAAGCTCGACAAGGACCGCTTCCGCCGCGACCTCGGCGGCCTGCTCGAGGCCTATACCGAAGTGGCCAAGCGCCTCGGCATCATGAACGAGGGCGAGCGGCCGCAGGGCACGGGGCCGATTCTCGTCAAGGGCTGATCCAAACGACACGCAGCCGAGTTATCGGAATTCCGTCATGCCCGGCCTTGTGCCGGGCATCGACGTCTTAGAAACTGGCGAACGAAAGATGTGGATGGCCGGGACAAGCCCGGCCATGACGATGCAGCAAGCAGGCAGGGATCGCCCTCATGACCAAAGACGTCACCATCGGCCTCGTCGTGCCATTCGAAACCGACAAGGTTCCGGACGAAGGCCTGGCCATGTATCCCAACGCCCGGTTCATCCCGCGCGGCGTCGGCGTGCGCTCGCTCACGCCCGAGGGCTACGACGTGGCATGGGCGAAAATCCATGCCGCCGCCGACGCGCTCGCCAAGGAAGGCGTCGCGGCCATCATGGTGATCGGCACCTCGCTCACGTTCTACCGCGGCTACGAGGCGCACGAGAAGCTGATGGAAGACATCCGCACGCGCACCGGGCTGCCGGTCAGCACCATGAGCAAGGCCATCGTCGACGGGTTGAAGTTCTTCGGCGCAAAGCCAGGTCGGCGTCTGCACCGCCTACAATGACGAGGTGAACAAGCGGCTGTCGGATTTTCTCGAAGCCTCGGGCTTCGAGGTGCTGGCCTTGGAAGGCTTCGGCCTTTCGGGCTTCGGCGAGCCGGGCAGCAAGAGCGAGAAGGACATCATCGCGCTGAGCGACAAGGTTTGCGGCGAGGCGCCGGCAGGCCGAGGGCCTGCTGATCTCCTGCGGCGGCTTGCGCACGCTCGGCGTCGCCAAGCCGATCGAGGCCCAGCACGATATTCCGGTCGTGTCCTCGACGCAGGCGGCGTTCTGGGCGGCGATGCGCCTCGTCGGCGAAAGCGGCCATGTCGCCGGCTGCGGACGGCTGCTGGAACAGTCGACGGCGCCGGTCCATTAGCTGCCGGCCGGGTTGCGAACGCCGCGATTCATCCATATTGAATGCGCGAGGCTTGTTGAATGGCAGCTGGAGCGCGTCCATGAAAGCCCGCGTCACCGTAACGCTGAAATCCGGTATCCTTGACCCCCAGGGCAAGGCCATCGAAGGCGCCCTGAGATCGCTGGGCGTGAGCGGGGTCGCGAGCGTGCGCCAGGGCAAGGTGTTCGACATCGAGATCGAGGGCGCGGACAAAGCGGGCGCCGAGACCGCGCTCAAGGCCGCCGCCGAAAAGCTCCTCGCCAATACCGTGATCGAGAATTACCGCATCGAGGTCACCGGATGACAGCGGCCGCGATCAAGGCCCTGCCGCTCATCGTTGCGCTCGCCGGCGCGCTTGGCGGTGATGGCGCAGCCGGCATTGGCGCACCGACGGCTCCGTCGCGCGCGCAATGGGCGGAAGTGAAGTGGCCGTTCCCGCTCGATCAATGGGGCACCGGCCGCGCATTCAAATGCGGCGCGGCCAATTGCGGTGTCGAGGTGAATGTCTACCTGCGGCCGAAGATCGGGTTCTGCAATTGCAGCGATGGTGTCTACGACGACGGCGAGCTTGATCGTGTCGGCGATCTCGAACTGCTCGGCCCGCAATTCGCAGGCCGGGCCGAAGGCCGTCCGGTGATCGGTCGGCTGGATGAAGGGCAGAAGCCGCGCATTCACCGTTGAGGGGCCTTATCAGCCGCGCAGCTCCGCGCTTGCGATTGCCTTCAACGACAAATGCGATGTGGTCGTCGCAACGGTCACCGCCTCCAGCGATTTGCCAACGGCCGAGCGCGAGGCGCTGAAATTCCTCAACGGCGAACTCGTCCTGCATTGGGCCGCGGCGGAACTCGGATCGTGATGAAATCGGCCGTCGTCGTCTTTCCCGGCATCAATCGCGAGCGCGACATGGCGCGCACGCTCAGGCTCGTGTCCGGGCGCGAGCCGGCGATGGTCTGGCACGCCGACACGGCGCTGCCGGGCGGCACCGACCTTGTCGTGATCCCCGGCGGTTTCTCCTACGGCGATTATCTGCGCTGCGGCGCGATCGCGGCGCGGGCGCCGATCATGGACGCGGTGCGCAGCCATGCGGCGAAGGGCGGCCTCGTGCTCGGCGTCTGCAACGGGTTTCAGATTCTGTGCGAATCCGGCCTGCTGCCGGGCGTGCTGATGCGCAACGCGGCGCTGAAATTCATCTGCCGCGACGTCTATCTGCGCGTCGAGCGCTCCGACACGCCGTTCACGCGCGGCTACAATGCCGGCCAGGTGATCCGCGTGCCGGTCGCGCACGGCGAGGGCAATTACATCGCCGACGGCGAGACCATCGCGCGGCTCGAAGGCGAGGGCAGGGTGCTGTTCCGCTACGCCGCGCCCGACGGCATGATCGATCCGAACTGGAATCACAACGGCGCCATCAACGCCATCGCCGGCATCGTCAACGACCGCGGCAATGTGCTCGGCATGATGCCGCATCCGGAAAACCACGTTGAGCCGTCGATGGGCTGCACCGACGGGCGCGGGCTGTTCGCGGGGCTGTCGGACCATTTTGCAAGAGCGGCCTGATCGCGGGCGCTCTCGCCGTGCCGAAATTAAGACGTGGATGGCCGGGACAAGCCCGGCCATGACGGGTGAAATAGGCGCAGGGCCTAAACTACATATAGCCCGTGATCCGCAACGAACCTCCCATAACGCCCGAACTCGTCGCCGCGCATGGCCTCAAGCCGGACGAGTACGCGCGGGTCGTTGAACTCATCGGCCGCACGCCGACGCTTCACCGAGCTCGGCATCTTCTCGGCGATGTGGAACGAGCACTGCTCCTACAAGTCCTCGAAGGTGCACCTGCGCGGTCTGCCGACCAAGGCGCCGTGGGTGATCCAGGGGCCGGGCGAGAACGCCGGCGTCATCGACATCGGCGACGGGCTCGCCGTCGTGTTCAAGATGGAGAGCCACAACCACCCGAGCTACATCGAGCCCTATCAGGGTGCGGCAACCGGCGTCGGCGGCATCCTGCGCGACGTTTTCACCATGGGGGCGCGGCCGATCGCCTGCCTCAACGCGCTCTCGTTCGGCGATCCGGATCATCCGAAGACGCGCCATCTCGTCTCCGGCGTCGTCGCCGGTATCGGCGGCTATGGCAATTCGTTCGGCGTGCCGACGGTCGGCGGGCAGGTGCGCTTTCACGCGCGCTACAACGGCAACAACCTCGTCAACGCCATGGCGGTCGGCCTCGCCGAAACGGACAAGATATTCTACGCGGCGGCGTCCGGCGTCGGCATGCCGATCGTCTATCTCGGCTCCAAGACGGGGCGCGACGGCATCCACGGCGCCACCATGGCGTCGTCCGAGTTCAGCGCTGACGCCGAGGAGAAGCGCCCGACCGTGCAGGTCGGCGATCCGTTCTCGGAAAAGCTGTTGCTCGAAGCCTGTCTCGAAATCATGGCGAACGACTGCGTCATCGCCATCCAGGACATGGGCGCGGCCGGGCTCACCTCGTCTGCGACCGAGATGGGAGCCAAGGGCGATCTCGGTGTCACCCTCGACCTCGACAATGTGCCGTGCCGTGAAACCGGCATGAGCGCCTACGAGATGATGCTGTCGGAGAGCCAGGAGCGCATGCTCATGGTGCTCAAGCCGGAGAAGGAGGCGGAAGCGGAGGCGATCTTCCGCAAATGGGGTCTCGACTTCGCCGTGATCGGCGAAACGACGCCCACCAAACGCTTCATCGTCAAACATGGCGGCGACGAGGTGGTAAACCTGCCGATCAAGGAACTCGGCAGCGAGGCTCCGGTTTACCATCGGCCGTTCGTCGAGACGCCGAAGCTGCCGGTGATCGATGCGCGATCGGTGAAGCCGCCGATGGACATCGCCGACGCGCTGGAAAAATTGATCGGCTCGCCCGAGCTGTGCAGCAAACGCTGGGTCTGGGAGCAATACGACCACGTCATCCTCGGCAACACCGTGCAGCGGCCCGGCGGCGACGCCGCGGTGGTGCGCGTCAACGACGGCCCGAAGGCGCTGGCGCTGACCGCCGATGTCACGCCGCGCTATTGCGAGGCCGATCCGTTCGAGGGCGGCAAGCAGGCGGTGGCGGAGGCGTGGCGCAATCTCACCGCCGTCGGCGCGCGCCCGCTGGCGCTCACCGACAATCTCAATTTCGGCAATCCCGAGCGGCCGGAGATCATGGGCCAGTTCGTCGGCTGCGTGCGCGGCATCGGCGCGGCCTGCAAGGCGCTCGACTTCCCGGTCGTGTCCGGCAACGTCTCGCTCTACAACGAGACGAACGGCCGCGCGATCCTGCCGACGCCGACCATCGGCGGTGTCGGCCTGCTCGATGATTTCACCAAGTCGGCGACGCTTGCGTTCAAACGCGAAGGCGAGACGATCCTGCTGGTCGGTGAAACGCAAGGCTGGCTCGGCCAGTCACTTTACCTGCGCGACATCTGTGGACGCGAGGACGGCGCGCCGCCGCCCGTCGACCTCATCGAGGAACGCGAGAACGGCGATTTCGTCCGCGCGCTGATCCTCGATGGCACCGCGACGGCGGCGCACGATCTTTCCGATGGCGGGCTGCTGGTCGCGCTAACCGAGATGGCGATGGCTTCGCGCATCGGCGCCACGCTCGCCGCCGCGCCGGATGACATCGAGCCTCACGCCTTCTGGTTCGGTGAGGACCAGGCGCGTTACCTTCTCACCGTAAGGCCGGATGCGGTGGATGCTGTCATCGCACGGGCTGCCGCCGCCAGCATCCCGATCGCCCGGCTCGGGACGACCGGCAGCGCGACGGTCGCAATCGCGGGCGAACGTGCGATGGCGGTTGCAGCCCTGATCGAACGGTTCGAGCGCTGGCTGCCCGACTATATGGCCGGCGCCGCCTAAGCTTCTGTTCCTTGTCAGCGCGCCGCGGCCAATGCTCCGGCGCATTGCGGCGACAGGCTCGATGCGTTTTGGGCCAGGCAGCCGACGACACGGCCGCCACCGGGCGCAACGCCGGCGCAAAACGCGCGCTGATCGGCGCCGCAGGACTTCAGAATTGCAAGTTCCTCGATCAGCCGAAGCCGCCTCGGCACGAATGGAGCAGCAGCCGGCGCAGGAGCGGTAGCGGTCGCCGCAGCGGCGGCGGGCGCGGCTGCTCCACCTTTGGCGATTGCCGAAACGGCGGTCCCGCACGGCGCCGAAAGCTGCGCTGAATTGCGCTGCAGGCACTGCAGGGCCTCCGCGCCGCCGGGCTGCACGCCGGAACAATGCGACATGAAGTCGGAGCGGCAGGCAGCGCGGATCGCGGCAGTTTGTTCGGGTGTCGGCTGCTGCGGTGCGGCGGCTGCAGCCGCGGGAGCGGCCGGCGGGCGCGCGGCCGGGCGTGCAACCGCCTGCGGCGTTCTGGTCGGAAGCGCAGCCGGCCGCGGAGCAGCCGGTCGTGCAGCGGGCTCAGCCGCCGTCCCAGGCGTCGGCGCGATTGCCGTGGCGGCCGGCGCTTCGGCAGCCGGCAGTCCGCGCACGGCGGTCTGGCAATTTGGCGAAAGTTGCGCCGCATTGGCCTGAAGGCAGAGCAGCACTTCGGGGCTGTCAGGTTTGATCCAGGAGCAGTGCGAGGTGAAATCGCTGATCGTGCAGGCTTCCTGTATCGCCCTGACCTGCTCTTGCTGCGAAGCCGTAATGGCTGCGGGCGCTGTCGATGACGCCGGCTCAGGGGTGGTTGCTGCCGGCGCTGGCGCAGGGCTTGCCGCCGCAGCCGGCGCTGGAGGCTTTGGCGCGACAGCGCTCACCGCCGTTTTGCAAGGCGCGGACAGTTTCCCGAGGTTGCGCTCGAGACACTCGATTGCGTCCTTGCCGCCCGGCTGAACGCCGGAACAGTTCGACATGAAGTCGGATCGGCAGGATTGACGGATGGCGTTGATCTGCGCCGAAGAAGGTTGCTGGGCCGAGGCCTGATCGAGTCCGAATGCAAGCACCAGGCCGACGAGCAGCTGCAGTTTTGCGGCCATCCAATGATACCATCGATCTTCTCCGTCCCTTCTTCCTCGGAAGAATGCATAGTCGCGGCGCGCGCGTCCAGCACCCCGGCGCGTTGCCGCAGCGCCTGGACCCTTTGCCGCATAAGCGGACGATCTGGTAATGCACGTCAGTGCTTTACCGGCACAGAACGGCACGGCAGGACGGCGCCTATGGCAATGGTTGCAAGCGAAATCGAGCGCATGATCCGGGCTGGCATCCCCGATGCCGAAGTCACGATCCGCGATCTCGCCGGCGACGGCGACCATTACGCCGCGACCGTCATCGCCGAGTCGTTCCGCGGCAAGTCGCGCGTCCAGCAGCACCAGATCGTCTACGAAGCGCTCAAGGGCCAGATGGGCGGAGTGTTGCACGCGCTGGCGTTGCAGACTGGCACGCCGGAGAGTTGAGCGGCATCGGGGGCAGTGGTTGCTTTCCCGATTGGCCGCCCTGTTGAAATCCCATTCCTTCTACCGCGTTTGGAACGCTACGTTCTTTGCCATAACGCGGCTTTGAATGGACGCCCATGGGCTTTCGGCGTCATCTGCGCTACATATAGCGACAAGCGAAAGGACTCAGCCCGCATGGCCGGAAGCGGCCCCGCGGCGCCAACAGGGAAATATTGCGATGGCCATCGAGCAATTCATCGAGAACGAGGTGAAGGGAACCGACGTCGTGCTGTTCATGAAGGGCACGCCGCAATTCCCGATGTGCGGATTCTCGGGCCAGGTCGTGCAGATCCTCGACCACCTGGGCGTGCCCTACAAGGGCCTCAACGTTCTCGAGAACGATGAGCTGCGCAACGGCATCAAGGGCTATTCCAACTGGCCGACCATCCCGCAGCTCTACGTCAAAGGCGAGTTCGTCGGCGGCTGCGACATCATTCGCGAGATGTTCCAGGCCAACGAATTGCAGCAATTGTTCAAGGACAAGGGCATTCCGGTGAAGGAGAGCGCGCAAGCCTAAGCTGACCAGGCTTAGCTGCGCCGCCCTGGCGTCCGATTCATTGGATTGAATCGATTGGGGATTCCCAAATCAGGCGGGGTCTGATTCAAGATGCTGGCTGGAGAGGAGGCCAGCATCCGATGGCCCAAATCAAATGGGAATATCAAATCGTCAGAGCGGATGTCGTTGAGACCTTTCAATCCGCGCTCAACAAGCTTGGCAGTGAAGGGTGGGAGGCGATCTCAGGAACCTATGCGGTAGGCGAGTCCAAGAAGGTATCGCTTGGACAGGGAATGGCGCCATCCATGACAGTTGGCGCTCCTACGTGGGTTGCGCTCCTGAAGCGGATCATTCCCGACTAAGACCTAAGCATTGACCGCGCGCCCACATCGAGCCGGCCTAGCGCACCCGTTTCGCCATCAGCACGACGAGCGCGAGCACGATCGCAAGGCCGACGAGGCTTTGCGCGGGGACAGCGCTCGCGAAGTGGGTGACGTTGTCGGCGACACCGGTGATGAACACGCCGGAATCCTGTCCAAGGATCAGATAAACCAAAATAATCGACAGGACGGCGAGAAAGCCGATCTCGACGAAGGTCCAAAGGACCAGTTTCGCTTTTTGCAGATAGTCAAGCATCGACGGACTCTGAAGCGTTGGGTGAAAGCGCCGCTCTCACCCAACGGGTCTGCGAAAACGCGCCGCGTTACGGCCGCCTAGGCGATCCTGCGATTGCCAAACAGCCACACGATGATGCCGATCGCGATCAGGCCAGCGAGGCCATTGGCGCCGAGATCCTTCACCAGAGCTACGATGTTGGCGGAAACATTGCCGATGAACGGCGTGTTCTGTCCCACCAGCAGCGCAATGACGATGCCGAGCGCCAGCAGCATCAAACCAATTTCCGTCAGCTCACCAATCCAGTTCTTGACCGTGCGTAACGCATCCATGTGCGTTCTCCCCTTCAGTTGTTGAGAAGACCCACTGACGCAGTTCAACGGCACAAAACGACTGATTGACGATTCATACTACTAAATGTAGGCAAAATTCTCAAGTGCAGCCCTAAAGATAGGGCCAAATGCAGACAGCATGCCCCTTTTGAGGGCAAGCCACCGCCGCCCGGGCGGAACCCGCGGGGCGCGAATCGCGCCCCGGCCAAGTTTGGCGGTGTGTCGGCTTGGCGATCGCTCAGCGCATCAGCGCGAGTAGTATTCGACCACGAGGTGCGGCTCCATCACCACCGGATAGGGCACTTCGGTGAGTGTCGGCACGCGGGCGAGCTTCGCCGTCATCTTGCTGTGGTCGACGTCGACATAATCGGGCACGTCGCGCTCGGCCAGCGCCTTGGCTTCGAGCACCAGAGCGAGCTGCTTCGAGGCCTCCTTGACCTCGATGGTGTCGCCGACCTTGCAACGGAAGCTCGGGATATTGACGCGCCGGCCGTTCACCTTGATGTGGCCGTGGTTGATGAACTGCCGCGCGGCGAACACGGTCGGCACGAACTTGGCGCGGTAGATGACGGCATCGAGCCGGCGTTCGAGCAGGCCGATCATGTGGGCGCCGGTGTCGCCCTTGAGGCGGCGGGCCTCGTCGTAGATGCCGCGGAAATGCTTCTCCGACAGGTTGGCGTAGTAGCCCTTGAGCTTCTGCTTGGCGCGCAATTGCACGCCGTAGTCGGAGACCTTGCCTTTGCGGCGCTGGCCATGCTGGCCGGGGCCGTATTCGCGCTTGTTGACGGGGCTCTTCGGGCGGCCCCAGATGTTCTGGCCCATACGGCGATCGAGCTTGTATTTCGCCTCGTGGCGCTTGGTCATTCGCGTCCTCGTGTCAGCGTTTGAGGATCGCGCCCTCCTCTGTCCCGGACTTGCCGGAACCGACAGGTTTTGGGCCGAAGCGCCGGCTAAAACCGCGGGTCGCGAAACACTGCGCGGGCCGTCATGGCCCGCGAAGTGCGCGGTTTTTAGGGGGAATCCGGCGGGGTGTCAAACCCGCCGGATCGGTCCCGGCTGCTTATTTGGCCGTCAGATGCCGTTGCCGCATGGCCCGCAGCACGGTGATCGCAAGGAACGCGGTCAACGCATCGAGCACCGCGACGACGATGAACACCGCCGTCCAGCTGCCGGTATATTGCTTGAGGAACGCCGCCGCCGGCCCGCCGAGGATCGAGCCGACGCCCTGGGCGATGTAGAGGAAGCCGTAGTTCGTGGCCGCGAATTTCGGCCCGAACGTGTCGGTCAGCGTCGAGGGGAACAGCGAGAAGATCTCGCCCCAGCCGAAGAACACCAGGCCGGTCAGCACGACGAACATCGCCGGCTGGTCGATGAAGGCGAACAGCACCAGGATCGCGACCGCTTCGAGCGAGAAGGCGATGCGCCATCGTCATCTCGCGGCCGATGTGGTCGGACACCCAGCCGAAGAACGGCCGCGTCAGACCGTTGGTCACCCGCGACAGCGTCAGCGACAGCGGCAGCGCCGCCATCCCGAGCACCAGCACGCCGGCGACTTTGTACTCGTTGGCGAACGGGCCGACGTTCGAGGTCACCATCAGGCCCGAGGTCGACATCATGCTCATCATGACGAACAGCAGCCAGAAGATCGGATTCTGCAGCATTTCGCGCGGCGTGTAGCTGCGGCCGGATTGCGCGGTCGACGCCGTTTGCGGCGTGTAGCCTTCCGGTTGCCAGTTCTCCGGCGGAATCCGCAGCCATTGCGCCGCGACGACGCCGATGACGGCCTGGATGATGCCCCAGACCATCAGCGTGTGGGCGTAGCCCGAACTCTTGATCATGCTGTCGATCGGGAAGCTCGTGAAGAACGCGCCGAAGCCGTAGCCCGCCGCCGCGAGGCCGGTGGCGAGCCCGCGCCGATCCGGAAACCAGCGCACCATCAGCCCGATGATGCCGACATAGATGATGCCGGTGCCGAAGCCGCAGATCACGCCGTAGGTGAAATAGAGCGCCCAGAGATTGTCGACGTAGCTCGACAGCACCCAGCCGCCGCCCGACATCAGCGCGCCGATCGAGATCAGCAGCCGCGGCCCGAAGCGGTCGACCAGATAGGCCTGAAACGGCGAGAACCAGGTCTGCAGTATGATGAGCAGTGAAAACGTCCACTGCAGCTGCGCAAGCGACGTGCCGAGCTTGGTATTGAGCGGTCCGGTAAACAGCGTCCAGACGTATTGCGGGCTTGAGATCGACATCATGGCGATCAAGCCGAGCAGCAGTTGGTTCCAGCGATTGAGATACCACGCGCGTGGCGTTTCGACAGCGATGGCCATGTTCGATCCCCCCTTTTGACCCCACCAAACGGTATTCCCGCTACGGAGCGGGAACAAGCCGAAGCGCGTTGAAATCCACCGCCCAGTCAGCCGCTTCGCGCGGCCTCGTGTGTGAGCAGGCCGTATCGGGCGAGCGCGGCCGCCAGAAGGGGTGTGGCGGGCCTGCCCGAGGTCAGGATCATCTGAGCCGGTACAGGCGGCCGCGCGCCCGTGTCCGCACCGATCAGCTCGACCACACGGCGCGCGATGGCGGGCGCAGGATCGACGAAGCTCACCTGCCACGGCGCCAGCGCCTCGAAGCGATCGAGCAGCAGCGGGTAGTGCGTGCAGGCGAGCACGATCACGTCGGTGCGCTTGTCGCCGTCGCGAAAGCACGGCGAGATTTCTTCCCGGATCGCGGCGTCGGCGACCGGCTCGCCGCGCAGGTCTGCTTCGGCGTAAGCCGCAAGCCGCGGCGAACCGACCAGCGTCACCTCGCAGCCTTGCGCGAAGTCGCGGATCAGCGCGCGGGTGTATTCGCGCGCCACTGTCGCCTCGGTGCCAAGCACGGAAACGCGGCCGGTGACGGAAACCGCGCAAGCCGGCTTGATCGCCGGCACCGTGCCGACGAACCGCACCGAAAACTGCTTGCGCAGATCGGGCAGCACCAGCGTCGAGGCGGTATTGCAGGCGACCACAACGAGGTCGGGCTCATGGGCCGTGATCAGCTCGCCCATCAGGGCCGTCACGCGGGCAACGAGATCGCGTGCCGCCAGCGCTCCATAAGGGAACCCCGCGTCGTCGGCGACATAGACGTAGCGCGCGTCGGGACGCGCCGCGGCGACCTCACGGTAGACGGTGAGGCCGCCGAGGCCTGAATCGAACACCAGGATGGTCGGAGCAGCGCGTGACATGGGCCGGGAAATGCCACGAGGAAACGGCCGCTGGCAACGGCTTCAAACGTCCCGCAATAACGATCGACGGCGCAGCTAGGCTGGCATGGCCTCGACCAGCCGTGGCCCGTCCTTGGCGTTGCTGTCCTGGCGCTCGGCGCGACGCTTGGGCCTGCGCGCGCGCGGCGAGATCAGGCCGCTCACGACCGTGAAAGTCAGGACCAATATCACCGCAAGATTGCCATCACGATAATCGGCAAATGCGACCGCGCCCATCAGGTAGGCCCAGAATGGAAACGCCAAAGTCGAGACGAAGGCGTTTGTAATCCAGGCGTCGCCCGGCTCGCGCACGTACCAGCAGAACATCGGCGTCAGCACACAGGCCAGCACCAGCGCCCCCGCCGCGATGCCGGTGACCGGAAACCCCGCCATCATCGCGGTCTTGCCGCCGGTCTTCATCGCCTGATCGAGGATGGCGTTGATCACCATGAAGAACGCAATGACTTCGGCCGGCACGTATTTCACGACGCGTTCAAGGTAATTGTCACCGGCAATCCCAGCCGCCGCCGCCGGCATGCCGCCGATGCCGGACTGCAACATGCTTTCGAGCCCGGCGATCTGCAGGTCGAGACTTGGCGCCTGCGGCTTACGTACCAGTCGGCCCATGATGTGCTCCCCAGAAAGTTGCGTGACGTTAAGTCAGGCACACTGAGTCGAGCAAACGACCGCACCGCGAAAGCTGTGGACGCGTCGCGGCGCTGAATTGGATGAATTGTGGATAGCGAGCGAAGCGACTTGAAGCGGCGCGAATCACGCCCGCCCGAACACGCGCTGGAAAATCGTGTCGACGTGTTTGAGATGATAATCGAGATCGAATTCGGCCGTGAGCTCAGCTTCGCTCATGTGCTTGCGCACGTCCTTGTCGGCCTTGAGCAAGCGTGAGGAAATCGCCGCCGCCGCGCCAGACCTTCATGGCGCTGCGCTGCACCAGCCGATAGGCGTCCTCGCGCGCTACGCCCTTCTGCGTCAGCGCGATGAGCACGCGCTGCGAATGCACGAGGCCGCCGAGCCGGTCGAGGTTGGCGCGCATGTTCTCGGGATAGACGATCAGCTTGTCGACGATGCCGGCGAGGCGATTGAGCGCGAAGTCGAGCGTCACCGTGGCGTCGGGGCCGATCATGCGCTCGGCGGAGGAATGCGAGATGTCGCGCTCGTGCCACAGCGCCACGTTCTCCATCGCCGGCGTCACATAGGCGCGCACCATGCGGGCGAGCCCGACGAGGTTCTCCGACAGCACCGGATTGCGCTTGTGCGGCATGGCGGAGGAGCCCTTCTGGCCCTCGGAGAAGAATTCCTCGGCTTCCAGCACCTCGGTGCGCTGCAGATGGCGGATTTCGGTGGCGAGCCGCTCGATCGAAGCGGCGACGACGCCGAGCGTCGCAAAATACATGGCGTGGCGGTCGCGCGGGATCACCTGGGTCGAGATCGGCTCGACCACGAGCCCCATCTTGCGCGCGACGTGGGCTTCGACGCGCGGGTCGACCTGCGCGAAAGTGCCGACTGCGCCTGAGATCGCGCAAGTCGCGACCTCCGCGCGCGCCGCCGTGAGGCGCTGCCTGGCGCGCGTGAATTCGGCGTAGGCATAGGCGAGCTTCAGGCCGAACGTGGTCGGCTCGGCGTGGATGCCGTGCGAGCGGCCGATCGTGGGCGTCAGCTTGTGCTCCTGCGCGCGGCGCTTGAGCGCGGCGTTGAGCTTGTCGACATCGGCGATGAGGAGGTCGGCGGCGCGCACGAGCTGCACGTTGAGGCAGGTGTCGAGCACGTCCGACGACGTCATGCCCTGGTGCACGAAGCGCGCCTCGGGGCCGACGATCTCGGCGAGATGCGTCAGGAAGGCGACGACGTCGTGCTTGACCTCGCGCTCGATCTCATCGATGCGCGCGATGTCGAACTTCGCGTCCTTGCCCTTGGCCCAGATTTTCTTCGCTGCCGCTTTCGGGATGATGCCGATGTCGGCCATGGCGTCGGCGGCATGCGCCTCGATCTCGAACCAGATGCGGAAGCGCGTTTCCGGCGTCCAGATCGCCGCCATCTCGGGCCGTGTGTAGCGCGCGATGGTCACGCCGCTTCACCGCGCGCCAGCGCGGCCGCATTGCGGATTGCGGCGATGTTGGTGCGATAGCTCGCCGGCGTGCTGTCCTTGAACACGGCGGAGCCGGCGACCAGCGCATTGGCGCCGGCGCGCACGACATCGGGCGCGACCTCCGGCGTGATGCCGCCGTCGACCTCGATGTCGATCGGGCGCCCTGCGGCCATGGCGCGCAGATTGCGGATTTTCTCGATCGCGTCGGGATGAATTTCTGCCCGCCGAAGCCGGGATTGACCGACATGACGAGGATGAGGTCGACGAGGTCGATGACATTCTCGACGCTCGATACCGGCGTGCCCGGATTCATGGTGACGCCCGCTCGCTTGCCGAGCGCGCGGATCGCCTGCAGCGAGCGGTGGATGTGCGGGCCGGCTTCCACGTGCACGGTGATGATGTCGGAGCCGGCCTTGGCGAAGGCTTCGAGATAGGGATCGCACGGCGCGATCATCAGGTGCACGTCGAGCGGCTTCTTGGTGTGCGGGCGGATCGCCTTCACGATGTCGGGGCCGATCGAGATGTTGGGCACGAAATGGCCGTCCATGACATCGACATGGATCCAGTCGGCGCCGGCCGCATCGACCGCGTGGACCTCCTCGCCGAGCTTGGCGAAGTCGGCGGCGAGGATCGATGGCGAGATCATGAGCGGGCGGGACATCGCATTCTCCGCAATTCACCGTTCGCCTAACACGCCATTCCCGCGCGGGCAACGTCGTAGGTCACGCGGCCTTGCGGTCCGGCATCGTCCTGCGCATACGTTAGGGCTTCCGCTTGAGCAGGAGCCTCCGTGGCGCGGACCGACGTCATCGTGCTTGGTGCCGGCATTGTCGGCACTTCGATTGGCTTGCATCTCGTCAAGCGCGGGCTTGCCGTCGCGCTCGTCGACCGGCGCGGGCCGGGCGAGGGCACGTCCTACGGCAATGCCGGCGTGATCGAGGGCAACACGATCTTTCCGCCGGCGTTTCCCTCGAATTGGGCGGCGCTGGCGCGGATCGCGTTCAAGAAAACACCGGAAGCGAATTATCACCTCTCATACCTGCCGCGGGCGTTGCCGTGGCTGATGGCGTTTCGTGCTGCGTCGAAGCCGGCGCGACTGATCGAGACGGTGCAAGCCATGCGGCCGCTCTACGCGCGCGCCATCGCCGAGCACGAGGCGCTGATGGCGGAGTCCGGCGGCGCGCGTTATCTCAACCGGCACGGCTGGCTGAAACTCTATCGCAGCGATCGCGGCTTCGCGGCGCAGGCGCGCGAACTCGATCTTGCGACGACCTTAGGCATCGCCAATGTCGCCGCTCGATCGCGACGCCGCGCGCGCGCTCGAGCCGTCGCTTGCGCCGGTGTTCAGCCATGCGGTGCATTGGACCGGCGCGGTCAGCATCACAAATCCGCTGGCACTGACGCGCGCCTACGCGGCACGCTTTGCCGCGCTTGGCGGGCTTTCGTTCACCGGCGATGCGCGCACGCTGCATCGCCATGACAGCCGCTGGCGCGTCGATACCGACGCCGGGCCGCTCGATGCCGGCGACGCCGTCGTGGCGCTCGGCCCGTGGGCGCCCGATGTGCTCAATCCGCTCGGCCTCAAGCTGCCGCTCGGATTCAAGCGCGGCTATCACCGCCATTTCCGCCCGCACGGCAATGCCGGCCTCACGCGGCCGGTGCTCGACGCCGAAACCGGTTACGTGCTCGCGCCGATGGAGCAGGGCATCCGCCTCACCACCGGCGTCGAGATCGCAGCGCGCGATGCGCCGCCGACACCGGTGCAGTTCGAGCGGCTGATGCCGGCGGCGCGCGAACTGTTCCCGCTTGGCGAGCCGGTCGAGTCGGAGCCGTGGATGGGATCGCGGCCGTGCTTTCCGGATTCTCGCCCGGTGATCGGCCGCGCACCAAATCAGCGCGGCCTGTGGCTCGCCTACGGCCACGGCCATACCGGATTGACGCTCGGCCCGGTCGACCGGCCGTCTCATGGCCGAAATGATGACGGGCGCGACGCCGTTCTGCGATCCGAAACCTTACGGGGCGGATCGCTTCATGCGGTGACGAAGGCGATCACTCGCCGATCGTGCGCACCACGCTCGATGTCGGGCGCACGTTGGTCATCGGCAGCTTTTCGGTCTTGCGAACCATGTCCTCGTACTGCGCCATCGAGACGACCGGGTCGCGCGCCTTCATTTGCACGATCTTGTAGCCACCGGCCTTCATCTGCTCGCAGCAGTTCGGGCAGCGCCTCGGCGGTGGCGTGCTGGAAGTCGTGCATCAGCACGATGCCTTTGCCGTGCTTCTTGAGCTTGTCCATCACCGATTTGATGACCTGCTCGGGCTTGCGCATCTTGAAGTCGAACGAGTCGAAGTCGGTCGAGAAGATGGCGATATTGCGCTCGCCGAGATACTTGACCAGTTCCGGCGGATGCTTCAGCGCCGGGAAGCGGAAGAACGGCGCGGCGTCGACTCCTTCGAGCGCCATGTGCACGGCGCTCACACCCATTTCGATTTCCGCCTTGGCGGCTTCGATATCGGTGTCGAAGGGCTTCTTCGACAAATCCTGGTGGCCCCAGGTATGGCTGCCGATGGTGTGGCCGGCGGCGGCAACCTCGCGCGTGAGTTCCGGATACCAGGTCGCGTGTTTGCCGATTTCGAAAAACGTCGCCTTGACACATTGGTCGGCAAGCGCCTTGAGCACCATCTCGGTGTTCTTCGGCCACGGGCCGTCGTCGAATGTCAGCACCACTTCGTTCTGGCGCAGGAAGTCGTACTGCTTGAAATGCTCGAAGCCGAAGCCCGGGCCGCCCGTGGTGTCGATCTCGACGATGCGCGAAAGGCCCATGGCGCCGGGTTTGTCGCAGGGCGGAATGGTGGATGGCGACGCCGACGGTCCGGTCGCAGGCGCGGCCGCCATGGTCGGGTCCGTTCTGCGCAACCGCTTCTTGCGCCCCAACGACACCGAAAGCCGCCAGCCCAAGCGTCATTCCGGCAGCAGCCATCACTCCGACGAACCGCATCAAACCCTCCACCACAAAGCGACCCACCCGCTCCGAGTGAAAGGGCAAACGCCGCGCAAGTCAACGTTCGCGCGTTCTCGCGTGGAAAGATCGCAGAGGGAGTGAGGCGTTGCGGTAACGGACTGCTGTCTGATCGTTCCCGATATGCCCCGCTTGCCACAGTTCCACCTGGCGGAGGCGGCCGTCAGCGGCCGAATTTGTCCTTCCAACTCGGCAGCGCATCGCGGAAGGGCAATGCTGTCGCCTCGTAGACGGCGCGCGCAATGGCGCGGGCCACGACATTGGCGGCGTGGGTGCCGAGGTCGGCAAGGGCGAACAGCGGATCGGCGAGCGGCTTTTTGCCGGTGGCGGCCGCAAACACCACGTCGCCGTCGAGCGGCGTATGGACAGGATAGATGGCGCGGGCAAAGCCGGTCTGCGCCATGACTGCGAGCCGGTGGGCCTGTGCCTTGGTCAGGATGGCGTCGGTCGCAACCACGACCAGGGTGGTGCTTTCGTTCGACACGCCTTTCATGCGCGCGTCGAGCGCCGCGGGCGGCATCGGGAAGGGCAGACCGCGGCCGCCGAACTCCGTTCCGACCTCGAACGGCGCCGCCCAGAACCACGGCCCACCGCCGACCACCGTGCTGCCGACCGCGTTGACTGCCGCAATCGCTCCAACCACGTGGCCTTGTGGCGTGATCATCGAGGCCGAGCCGAGACCGCCCTTGAGGTCGACAACCGTCGCGCCTGTGCCGGCGCCGACGCTGCCGAGAGCGAAATCCGGGCGCGGCTGCAGCGGCCGCCGCATAACCGAGATCGCGATAGGGCGGATATCGGCCCCATTTCTTGTCGCCGCCATTGAGCAGGTCGAACAGGATGGCGGCCGGCACGATCGGCACCAGCGCGTCGCGAATGGCGAAGCCGCGGCCGTGCTCGCGCAGCCACGCGTGCGTACCGGAGGCGGCATCGAGCCCGAACGCCGAGCCGCCGGACAGCACGATGGCATCGATGCCCGGCACGGTCGGTCGCAGGATCGAGCAGCGTGGACTCGCGCGTACCCGGCCCACCGCCGCGCACATCGATCGACGCCACGGCGGGTTCCTCGAATACGATTGCGGTGACGCCGGAGCCAAGGCGCATGTCTTCGGCATTTCCGACCAGAACGCCCGGGACGTCGGTGATGAGGTTGCGCAGGACTTGCTCCCGGGTTCGCCGCAGGGCGACGCGTGGGCTGGCATTTGGCCACAAATCAATCGGCCGTGCACCCGTCAGCGTCATCGGCATCGATCAAGCCGTGTTCACAACCGAGCTATACCGCTACGGCCCGCTTGCCATCTCCGCCGCCCGCGGCGCATCTAGGGCCTATGCCTGACGTCTCTCTCCTTGCCGCCCTGATCGCGGGCATGCTGAGTTTCCTGTCGCCGTGCGTGCTGCCGCTGGTGCCGCCTTATCTTGTCTACCTGACCGGAACCTCGCTGGAGCGTTTCGCCGATCGGGAGGCGACGCCCGCGGTCCGGCGCGAGACGGTGGGCGCAGCGATCCTGTTCGTCCTCGGCTTCTCCACGGTGTTCGTGGCGCTCGGCGCCAGCGCCAGCGCGGTCGGCGCGGTGCTGCGGGTCTATTCCGGCGACCTCGCGATCGTTGCCGGCATCGCCATCATCATCATGGGCCTGCATTTCCTCGGCTTGGCGCCGATCGAGTGGCTGATGCGGCAGAAGCGGCTCGAAGTCGCGAGGCCGGTCGGCATCTGGGGCGCCTATGTGATGGGCTGGCCTTCGCGCTCGGCTGGACGCCGTGCATCGGCCCGATCCTCGCAGCGATCCTCGCGGTCGCGGCCTCGGAAGCGACGGTGGCGAAGGGCGCCGGCATGCTCGCCGTCTATTCCCTCGGTCTCGGCATCCCGTTTATCGTCGCCGCGTTTGCCGTCGAGCCGTTTGCCGCGTTCCTCGCCCGGTTCCGCAATTATCTCGGCATGGTCGAGAAGGCGATGGGCGGCCTGCTTGTGCTCACCGGCATCGCCTTCCTGACCGGCTTCATCAGCCAGGCGAGCTTCTGGCTGCTCGATACATTCCCGATGCTGGGCAAGATTGGATAGCCAATTGCCTATGGCGTCGACGACGCGGTGCGTGTCCGCGGCGATCGAAGAATATGTTCGAGCGCCGCGACGAGCCCTTCCTCGGTTACGGGCTCCAACATACCGCTGGTGAATATGCCAATGGTGATGGGGCGCAGCGGCGGCAGAACGTCAGGCTCTTCGATCACAAGGCTCGAAGGCACCAGCCGCCGCGGCGACCGCCAGGTAGCCGAGCCCCGAGACTGCACCGGCGCATCGGGCGCCGACGTCGAATGCGGAAAAAACGATCTGATAGGGCCGGTGGCTTTGCTCCAGCGCCGCGGCAGCATGGCGGTCGGCAATGAACTGGTTCGGCGAACTGATGAGCGGCAACGGCTGGTCCGGTTGAAGTCGCAGCGCAGGAGCGCGCGCCCACACGAGTTCCTCCGGCCATGACCGCACGGCGTCGACGACGGTATCATTATCACCAAACGCGAAGGCGATATCGAGGTAGCCGCAGCGAATGCTGCGCATCAGGCCGCGCGAACCATCGCAACAGACTTGCAGCCGCGCATCCTGATTTCTGGTCCGCAGTTCACCAACGATCGTGCGGCAGCAGGCTGCCGGCGAAAGCGTTCGGGACGCCAAGCCTGATGAGTTCCAGGCCGGTGGTATTGCCGAACTGGGCAACCATCCGGTCGTTGACCGAGAGCATCTGTCGGGCCGATTTCAAAACCTCGGAGCCGAGGTTGGTCAAACGCACGCCTGACGCTTTTTTTTCGGTGAGATCAGCGCCAATGATGCCTTCGAGCTTGCGCATCTGCGCGCTGACGGCGGGCTGCGATATTTCGAGCAGTTGCGCGGCCTTGGTGAAGCTGCCGAGTTCGTAAACGGCCACAAACGTCCGCAGCAGATCGGTGGGAATTGTTGGTTGGCCGGTGCCAGCCGCCGGCGCTTTTCTTTTGCTCGCGGTCATTGATGCTATGCCTCACAT
Organism: uncultured Alphaproteobacteria bacterium; assembly: GCA_963730645.1. Taxonomy (GTDB): domain Bacteria; phylum Pseudomonadota; class Alphaproteobacteria; order Rhizobiales; family Xanthobacteraceae; genus BOG-931. The sequence goes on from CAVSSN010000010.1 coordinate 197,564, forward strand.
GCCATTGTGCCCGACGCGGGCGTCACTTGCCTGCATCACTTGCCGCCAATCACCGCCATGCCTTGAATTTCGATCAGGAGGCCGGGCCGGGCCAAGCCGGTGACGGTGATGAGCGCGCTGCCCGGGAAGCAGTCCTTGAAAACCTCCTTGCGGATTTCGGTCAGGCGATCGCCATAGCGAACGTCGACGATGAACACGGTCATCGTCACCATGTCCTTGATGCCGGTGCCGCCGACCGCCTTGATGGTCTTGTCGAGCTCGGCGAAGGCGTCGCGCGCCTGGCCTTCGAAGTTTTTTTCGGCAGAGCCGGTTTGTCCGCCGAGCCAGACCGTCTTGCCGCCTTCGGTGGTAACGGCGCGGGAGAAGGCGCGCTCCTGTGAGCGTGCATCGGGTGCATAGCACTCCTTAGCGATGCCATTTGCCGTCCACGCGACCAAAGCCGTGCCCGCGACAAGCGCTGTCGTGATGGTTCTGCGGATGTTCATCGTTGCCTCCCCAGGGTGTTGCCCGCCTCATCCTAGCAGGTGCGCTGGACCGCCGCTGGGTCGATTGCGTCAGAATGCGGCCGCCAGGTCCTGTGCTCCCTGCAGCTTGATCTCGCGGTCCATGACCGCATTCATGGCCGCCACAAGCTTCGCCACCACGTTGTGGCGAATGGCGACCGGATTGCGCTGATAGCCGCCGCGCTGGAAAAAATTTGCGGTCGGCACCTGATCGCGCATGGCCGCGGGCATCGTCACCATATCGAAACCGTTGCCGTCGCCGGTGAGATTCATCAATTCGAGGTCGGCGGCGCTCAGCGCGCCATTGTAGCCCTTGCGGCGGGCGAAGACGACGGACGTCATCAGCTTTTGCGTCTGCAGCATCGGGCCAACGTCGATGTCGAGATTCATCGCGTGGATGGCGAGGCCCTTGGGCGTCTTGGCCAATCGTCCGTGGGCGCCCCATTCGTCCGCGACCGTCCGGCTGTAGGCGACCATGCGTCGAGGACCTTGATCTTGTCTTCCATGGCCATTTTCGGCGCACCGGTCAGGCGCGCGGCCTTTGCATGTCAGGGCGGTGATGAAATCGTGACCGTGTTCCGCCATCAGTTCGACGCTGTTGGTGGTGAGGAGCTGATTGTATCCAAGCGCGGTCGAGATCGCGTGCGCGCCGGGCCGCGGATGTTCGAGGCCAGCCTGCACCTCGTAGCCGCCGTTGCCGCCCAATTCGAAACCGTAAATCCGGATGGCTTGTTCTTTTGTCAGCCCGGCCGCCGCCGCGACCTTCGCGTAGGCGCGTTTGTATTCGATCTCGGCTTGTGGCCGTTGTGGCACAAACTTGTACTGCTCGAACGCGGCATGCAGAAAATCGGCAACGACCGGTATTTGCGCTCGCTCTGCCGGCGGCTTCTTCTCGGGCGGCGGGGAAGGATTGACCGGCTTTTCCGGGCCGGAATAAACCGGCGGCTGGGTCAGCACGTAGTCGTCGAGCAGAATTTCCTCTTTGCTGCTGCGCTTGCTGTTGCGCAACGCGCGCTTGTCAGTGATCGACTGCCAATAGGCTTGCGCCTGCGCCTCGTAGGCATCATGCGCCCGCGTGTAGGCCTCCAGTTTCTTGTGGTATTCGATCATCGCCGCGCTCAGCGGCTTCGCGGCGCGGCAGGTTGGCCGCGGGCGCAGCATTCGGCGCCGTCCACGGCAAAAGCAGCAGACCCACAAGGGCCAAGCCGCAACCGCCGAGCGTCACAAGCCGCATGGTCCGCCCCATTGCGAAGCAACAGCACGTTTGGGGCAGTATCGAACGCCGCGAGTGTCGGATCAAATTATTCTTAGGTCTTCGACCCTTCCGTGATCTCGTCGTAGTCGCCCTTGCTGTCCCAGCGGAACACGGCCCAGCCGATGGCGGTGATGTCGCCCTTCTTGTCGAACGAGAGCGGGCCGAGCACGGTGTCCCAGGTGCCTTCGTGCATGGCGGCGGCGACTTTCTTGGGATCGAGCGTGCCGGCCTTGGCGACCGCCTGCGCCCACACCTGCACCGAGGCGTAGGTGTAGAGCGTGTAGCCCTCGGGATCGATGTTCTTGGCCTTGAACTTCGCCACGATGGCGGCGGCGTTCGGCCGCTTGCGCGGATCGGGGCCGAAGGTGAACAGCACGCCTTCGCCGGCCGGCCCGGTGATCGAGGCGAATTCCTTGTCGGCGAGCGCGTCGCCGGCCATCAGCACGGTCTTGAGGCCCTGGTCGCGCATCTGCCGCACGATCAGCCCGGCCTCCTGGTGGTAGCCGCCGTCGTAGACGATATCGATGGCGTTGAGCTTGAGCTTGGACACCAGCGCGGTGAAGTCCTTGTCGCCCATGTTGTAGGATTCGTTGAGCTTCTCCTTCACGCCCAGGCCGTTGAGCGCCTTCTTGGTCTGGTCGGCGAGACCTTTGCCGTAGGTGGTCTTGTCGTTGATGATGGCGACGTTCTTGCCCTTGTAGGCCTTGGCGATGTAGGCGGCGGCGAAGGCGCCCTGCTGATCGTCGCGGCCGCAGGTGCGGAACGTGTTCCACATGTTGCGGTCGGTGAAGAGCGGATTGGTCGAGGCCGGCGTGATCTGCAGGATGTTGCCGTCGAGATAGGCATCGGACGCCGGGATCGACGACGACGAGCAGTAATGCCCGAACACGACGGCGACCTTCATGCCGGACAGCTTTTCGGCGACCGAGCGGGCCTGCTTCGGATCGCAGGCGTCGTCGCCGATCTCGAGCTTGAGCTTCTTGCCCGAGCACGCCGCCGGCGGCGTTGATGTCGGCAACGGCCTGCTCGGCGCCATTCCTCATCTGGCGGCCGAAGGTCGCCTGGCCGCCGGTCATCGGTCCGGCGGCGGCGACGGTGATGTCCTGCGCCATCGCCGGCACGGCCGTGAGCCCGAACGCCAGCGCGAATGCGCTAAGCCGCAGCTTGTTCATGTCTACCCCCTTCTGAGTGAAATCTGTGGGCCGATGCAGTGTGCAACGCACAACCGGTCTAGCCGACATTTTGTCCGGTTTCGGGACGAAGTCACCACCACGATATCACTTTTCAAGCTCAAGTTTGCGCCAGCTCAGCGGGCTGGTGCGGACATAGAGCCACGGATATTGCCGCACCATCTGCGCGGCGCGCGTTGTGCGCCACGCCAGCAGGCCTATGATCAGGAAGATGCATGTGTCGCTGACGAAGGAGGTGACCGACAGGAGATTGCCGTGGAACAAGGCAAAATGGATGAACCGCGCCGCCGCGCAGATCAGTATCGTGGCGACGGCGACGTGCCAGGCCGGCCGCCAGGTTTTGGCGATGGCGCGGCCGGTGAACCAGGCGGCGAGGCCGCCGAGCAGGCCACTGACCAGAATGATGTGTCCGATTCGCTCGCCGGCGTAGAGCAGCGTCCATTTCAGCGCTTCCCGCCTTCGAGATAGGCGGCGCGGATTTCCGGCCGCTGCAGCAGTTCGCGCCCGCCGCCCTTGAGCGTGATCTCGCCGTTGACCATGACGTAGCCGCGATGCGCGAGCTTGAGCGCGTGGAACGCGTTCTGCTCGACCAGGAACACGGTGAGCTTTTCGCGTTCGTTGAGCGCATGGATCGCCGCAAAAATCTGCTGCACCAGCAGCGGCGCGAGACCGAGCGAGGGCTCGTCGAGCAGGAGCAGGCGCGGGCGCGCCATCAGCGCGCGGCCGATCGCCAGCATCTGCTGCTCGCCACCCGACAGCGTGCCGCCGCGCTGCATGAGCCGCTCCTTGAGGCGCGGGAACAGCGCGAACACGCGCTGAAGGTCGTCGTCGAAATGCGAGACGTGCGCGACGCTGGCGCCGATCTGAAGGTTTTCCAGCACCGTCATGCGCGGGAAGATGCGGCGGCCTTCGGGCGATTGCGCGATGCGCAACCGCGCCACTTCGTGGCCGCGCAGCGCCGTGATGTCGCGGCCGTCGAATATGATCCGGCCGTCGTGGCAGGGCGGATTGCCGAACACCGTCATCATCAAGGTCGACTTGCCGGCGCCGTTGGCGCCGATCAGCGCGACGATCTCGCCCTCGTTGACCTCGACGTCGACGCCCTTGAGCGCGACGACGTTGCCGTAGGCGGCCTTGACGCCGCGCAGCGCCAGCAGCGGCTCGGTCATGGCCACCACCGCCTCTTTTTCCTCCCCCTGAAAGGGGGAGGGCAGGGTGGGGGTCCGTGCCGCTCGCTTCGTGGGTGAAAATAAAGCGCAGCGGACCCCCACCTGGCTGCTTCGCAGCCGTCCTCCCCCTTGCAGGGGGAGGTAAAGGAAGCGCGCGCGCTCACGGGCTGACCTCCGCCGTTGCCGTCTCGATGTCGTCGTGCTCGACGCCGAGATAGGCGGCGATCACCTTGGGTCGTTGCGGATGTCCGCCGGCGCGCCGTCGGAGATTTTCTGGCCGTAGTCGAGCACCACGATGTGGTCGGAGATTTCCATCACCACGCCCATGTCGTGCTCGATCAAGAGGATCGAGGTGCCGTGCTGCTCGCGGATGTAGAGCAGGAATTCGTTGAGCTCGGCGCTTTCGTGGCCGTTGAGGCCGGCGGCGGGCTCGTCGAGGCAGAGCAGCACCGGATCGGTGCACATCGCGCGCGCGATCTCGAGCCGGCGCTGGCCGCCATAGGGCAGCGCGCCGGCGGGATCGTCGGCGCGCTCGCCGAGGCCGATGCGGTCGAGCCAGTATTTCGCCTTGTCGATGGCTTCGCCTTCGGCGCGGCGATACGCGCCCGAGCCGAACAGGCCGAGCACGGTGAAGCCGGAGGCGACCATCAAAGGGTTGTGCTGGGCGACCAGCATGTTCTCCAGAACGGTCATGCCGGCAAACAGCCGGATGTTCTGGAACGTGCGCGCGACGCGCGCGATCTGCGCGATGCGGAAGTCGAGCAGCCGTTCGAGCAGGTAGACGCGACCGTCCGGATGGATGAGGCGCAACATGCCGACGGTCGGATTGTAGAAGCCGGTGATGCAATTGAAGACCGTGGTCTTGCCGGCGCCGTTCGGGCCGATCAGCGCCGTGATCTCGCCGTTGCGCGCGACGAACGACAGATCGTTGACGGCGAGGAGGCCGCCGAAGCGCATGGTGAGGTGTTCGACCGTGAGGACGGCTTCGCGCACTCCTTGGCCGCTCATGACGGCGTCTCCGCGCGGGCCTGCTGCACGATGGTCGCGGGAATGGTCTTGCGCTCGCGCAGGAACACCGAGGGCGTGCGCGTCGAGACGAGGCCGCGCGGGCGGAAGATCATGATCGCCACCATGGCGCCGCCGAACACCAGCATGCGGTATTGCTCGAACTCGCGGAACAGCTCGAAGCCGCCGAGCATTGCCGCCGCCGCGACCGCAACGCCGAGTTGCGAGCCCATGCCGCCGAGCACCACGATCGCCAGCACCAGCGCCGACTCGCCGAAGGTGAAGGATTCCGGGCTGATGAAGCCCTGGCGCGTGGCGAAGAACGATCCGGCGAAACCGCCGAACATCGCGCCCATGGCGAATGCGGTGAGTTTTGTCGCCGTGGTGTTGATGCCGAGCGCGCGGCAGGCGATCTCGTCCTCGCGCAACGCTTCCCAGGCGCGGCCGATCGGCAGCCGGCGCAACCGCAGCGTCACCCAGTTGGTAATGAGCGCGAGCGCAAGGATGAGGTAATAGAGAAACACCACGCGGTGCGTCGGCGAATAGTCGAGATGGAACGTTGCGGCAAAGCCATTGTCGTCGGAGTTGAATGGCAGGCCGAAGAACGACGGCCGCGGAATGCCGGATATGCCGTTCGGGCCGCCGGTGAGGTCCTGCCAGTTCTGGATGATCAGCCGGATGATCTCGCCGAAGCCGAGCGTGACGATGGCCAGATAGTCGCCGCGCAGCCGCAACACCGGGAAGCCGAGCAGCACACCCGCGAATGCCGCCAGAATTCCGGCGAGCGGCAGGCAGATCCAGAACGACACGCCGAAATACTGCGCGATGAGCGCATAGGAGTATGCGCCAACCGCGTAGAACGCGACGTAGCCGAGATCGAGCAGGCCGGCGAGGCCGACGACGATGTTCAATCCCCAGCCGAGCATGGTGTAAGTGAGGATGAGGATCCCGAGATCGAGCAGATAGCGGTTGCTGTAGAACAGCACCGGCACGATCAGCGCGAAGCCGAGGAAGGCCATGCCGGCATAGGCCGACCAGCCCGATACCAGCGCTGTCACCTGTGGCGGAACGATGCTGAACGGCAGTGTGCCGTCACGCCAGACCAATGCGCGAACGAGGCTGCCGGCGAACACTGCGGCGACGAACACGGCGACCCAGCCGAACCGCGTCGTGAGAACGAGCGCGCCGCCATTCGGTCCCTGGTCGGTGCGAACGCCGATCATGAGCACGAACAGGCCGAACGCGACCAGAGCCGCGAGCGCGGCCTCCTTCACCGCGGCGGCGATATCGACACGGTGAAGAACGGAGGCGGTTCGGGTGGCGCGGCAGCGGCCACGTCACACCTTCTCGATTTCCGGCCGGCCGAGGATGCCGGTCGGCAGGAAGATGAGGACGATGACGAGGATCGCAAACGCGGCGACATCCTTGTATTCGATCGAAAAATACGCAGACCACAGCGTCTCGATCAGTCCGATCAATAGCCCGCCAAGCATCGCGCCCGGCAGCGAGCCGATGCCGCCGAGCACCGCCGCAGTGAATGCCTTCACGCCGGCGAGAAAGCCGATGAAAAAATCGACGACGCCGTAGTAGAGCAGGAACATCAACCCGGCGACCGACGCCAGCGCCGCGCCGATGACGAAGGTGAGCGATATGGTGCGGTCGACATCGACGCCGACCAAAGCCGCCATCTTGAGGTCCTGCTCGCAGGCGCGCATGTCGCGCCCAAGCCGCGTACGCGCGACCAGCCAGGAGAACGCAAACATCAGCACGAACGTGGTGACCACCACGATGATCTGGATGTTGGACAGCCGCACCGAAAAGTCGTGGCCCTCGAACAGCGTGTGCCCGCCCCGGATCAGCGGCGGCAGCGGCTTTGTCCGCGCACCTTGCGCGATCTGCACGTAGTTCTGCAAAACGATGGACATGCCGATGGCGGAAATGAGCGGCGCGAGGCGGAACGACTGCCGCAGCGGCCGGTAGGCGATGCGCTCGACGGTCCAGCCGTAGAGCGCCGTCAGTCCCATCGAGATCAGCAGTACCAGCAGCAGCGCGATCGGAACCGCGGTCACGCCGATGGCGACCAGCGCCAGGAACGCGATCAAGGCCAAAAACCCGCCGACCATGAAAATGTCGCCGTGCGCGAAATTGATCATGCCGATGATGCCGTAGACCATCGTGTAGCCGATGGCGATCAGGCCGTAGATTGAGCCCAGCGTCAGGCCGTTGATGAGCTGCTGGACGAAATATTCCATGCGGCCGCCGCGCTTTGTGTCGATTCGGCGCAAAGTCTTAACAGGGGGGCGCAGGAGCGGCAACGCTGCGGGCCGCGCAGCGACGATGACTTGTCGTCACGCCCGCCGCAGGATACGGCATAATGGTGCGAAAGGAGACGGCCGCGATGGACCGGATCAAGAGCGAGGACGCGATCGGCGCCAAGGGGCGGCCGTTCACGGGCGCGGAGTATCTGGAAAGCCTGCGCGACGGGCGCGAGGTCTTTATCTATGGCGAAAAGGTCAAGGACGTCACCACGCACCCGGCGTTCCGCAATGCGGCGCGTTCGATCGCGCGGCTCTACGATGCGCTGCACGCCGAGAAGTCCAAAGGCATCCTGACCGCGCCGACCGATACCGGCTCCGGCGGCTTCACGCATAAATTCTTCCGCGCCGCGCATTCGCGCGAGGACCTGGTCGCGCAACGCGACGCCATCGCGCATTGGGCGCGCATGTCCTACGGCTGGATGGGGCGCTCGCCCGACTACAAGGCGTCGCTGATGAACACGCTCGGCGCCAATCATCAGTTCTACGGCAAGTTCGCCGACAACGCGAAGGCCTGGTACCGCCGCGCGCAGGAAAATGTGCTGTTCATGAACCACGCCATCGTCAATCCGCCGGTCGATCGCGCCAAGCCGGCGGATCAGGTCAAGGACGTGTTCATCACCATCCAGAAGGACACCGATGCCGGCATCTATATTTCCGGCGCCAAGGTGGTGGCGACGTCGTCGGCGCTCACGCATTACAATTTCCTCGGCCAGAACGCCGCCGTGCCGCTGCACGACACCGACCTCGCGGTGATGTTCATCGCGCCGATGAATGCGCCGGGCGTCAAGCTGTTCTGCCGCGCTTCGTACGAGATGGCGGCGAGCGTGATGGGCACGCCGTTCGATTATCCTTTGTCGTCGCGGTTCGACGAAAACGATGCCATCTTCGTATTCGACAACGTATTCATTCCCTGGGAAGACGTGTTGCTGCACCGCGATCTCGAAAAGCTCAAGGTTTTCTTCCCGCAATCGGGATTTCTCGCCGGCTACCAGTTCCAGGGCTGCACGCGGCTCGCGGTCAAGCTCGATTTCCTCGCCGGCGTCATCGCCAAGGCGCTGCGCGCCGCGGGCTCCGACGAATTCCGCGGCAACCAGGCGATGCTCGGCGAGATCATCGCCTGGCGCAATCTGTTCTGGGCGCTGACCGACGCCATGGCGATGAACCCGATGCCGTGGGTCGACGGCGCGGTGCTGCCGAACCTGCAATCCGGGTCGAGCTACCGCGTGTTCGCCGGCGACGCCTATGGGAGAGTCAAGGAGATCGTGGAGAAGATTATCGCCTCCTCGCTGATCTATCTGCCGTCCTCCGCCAAGGACTTCAAGAATCCGGCGATCGACAAGTACTTGGCGCGCTATGTGCGCGGCTCGCACGGCATCGACTACAAGCAGCGCATCAAGGTGATGAAACTCCTGTGGGACGCCATCGGCACCGAATTCGGCGGGCGCCACGAACTCTACGAGCGCAACTACGCCGGCAACCACGAGGACATCCGCATCCAGGCGCTGTGGCACGCACGCGCGACCGGCAATCTCGACCAGATGACGGCGCTCGCCGAGCAATGCATGTCGGAATACGATGAGAACGGCTGGACCGACGACACCTGGCTCGATCCCGACGATGTCGCCTATCCGGGCCTGCCCGACGCACTGGCGGCGGAGTGACCGCATGAGCTGGATCGACCAACGCCCCGACGATGCCATGGACGGCGCCTTCACCGTGGTGGCGCCGGACCCGATCGCGTCCATCGACGTGCCGGCGTTTCGCGAGGCCATGGCGCGGCTCGGCGCCGCGGTTCATATCGTGACCTCGGCCGGTCCTGCCGGCAAGACGGGTTTCACGGCGACAGCGGTGTGCTCGGTGACGGATCAGCCGGCGATGCTGCTGGTGTGCCTCAACCGCGGCAGCAAGAGCGCACCGCTGCTGTCGCAAAACGGCGTGTTCTGCGTCAACACGCTCGGAGCCGCGGAGGCGAGCATCGCCGACACGTTTGCGGGCCGCACCGGCGTGCATCTCGATGAGCGCTTCAGCGTCGGAGAGTGGACCACGCTCAAGACCGGCGCGCCGGTGCTGGTCTCGGCGGTGGTGGCGTTCGATTGCCGCACCGTCGAGATCAAGGCGGTGGCGTCGCACAACGTCATCTTCGGCGCGATCGAGGCGGTCCGGCTCGGGCCGAGCGGGCCGGCGCTGGTCTATCACGATCGCGCCTACAAGCCGGTGTGAGGCCTCGGCGCTGGCGCGGTTTCGCCCGATTTGGCCTTAATTTTCCGCATCCTTGCTTGCATTTGCATCGTGTTCCGTAAGGAACTTCAGGGTGATCCTCGGAGTTGTTATTTGACGGTGAGTGGCATCTCTGGAGATCAGTAAATGACCAATCAGAACCCGAACCAAGGCGGTCAGCAAGGCGGCGGGGCCAGCAAGGCGGCGGCCAGCAGAAACCCGGCCAGCAGCAGCAAGGCGGCGGCCAGCAGAAGCCCGGCCAGCAACAGCAGCAGCCCGGCCAAGGTGGCCAGGGCGGTCAAGGCGGCCAGGGTGGCCAGCACGGCGCGTAGTCGCAACGATTGCGAAGCGTGAACGGGAGGCAGTCCGCTGCGGCGGGCTGCCTTTTGTTGCGTGATCCACAGCACCTCACCGGGAAACTGCGGCGATGCATTTCATCGGAGCAGCGGCTGGCCTATTCTTTAGGCATGGCCAATGTCCAGGCGCTGCCGTTGTTCCACCTGTACGGCGATCCGCCGGACGATCAGGCGTTCGATTTCATTCACGTCGAGACCATTTCATCGCGCTCCTCCATCCATGACTGGACCATCCGCGCGCACCGGCACCGCAATCTGTTTCAGATTCTGCTGATCGAGCGCGGCGGCGGCGAAATGACCTTCGAGGCGGCGACGCTGCCGTTCACCGCGCCGGTCGCGATCCTCGTTCCGGCCACCATTGCGCACGGTTTCCGTTTCGAGCCCAACGCTACCGACGGCTGGGTCATGAGCTTCACCGAGGATGTCGCCGGCGCGCTCGGCGAACGTTTGGGCGAGGCGCTCGCCCGCCTGCGCACGCTTGCGGCCGAACCGATTGTTCCGCTCGCGGACGAAGCCGAAACGCGCCGCCTGTCGGAGTTGTGTGCGGCGCTGCACGACGAGCGTTTTCTCGCCCGTGAAGGCTATCGCCTCGCGATGCGCGGCCTGCTGGCGCTGATCGCCGTCGGCGTCGCGCGCCTCGCCGCCAGCCGCGCGCGCACCGGCAGCGTGACGTTGCAGCCGGAGGACGGCACCGTCGATGCGCTGCGCCGCCTGGTCGAGGACCATTTCCGCAACGAACGTCAGCTGACTTTCTACGCCGACAAGCTCGACGATGACCGTCGACCGCCTCAACGATCACGTCAAGCGCGCGACCGGCGTCACCGCCGGCCATCTCATTCGTCAGCGCGTGCTCACCGAGGCCAAGCGCCAGCTCGTGTTCACCACGCAGCCGATCCACGACATCGCCTACGATCTCGCCTTCGCCGACCCGTCGCACTTCGCGCGATTTTTCCGCAAGCAGACCGGCATCACGCCGCACGAATTCCGCGAGCAGCGCGGCGGTTGAGCGTGACGCTGCAAACTATTTGAGCTTGCCGAGTTCCGACCAGGATCGCTCCGGCTTCGCGGAACGCGTTGTTGGCGGCCGGTGCGCCGCAATAGACCGCCTGCTGCAAGCAGGATTTCCTTGATGTCGTCGGCGGAGAAGCCGCCCTCGGTCAGCGCCGCGCGCACGTGCAGGCGGAATTCCTCCCAGTGGCCGAGCGCGACCATGGTGCCGATGACGAGGATGCGCCGGGTGCGCTCGTCGAAGTGCGGACGCGTCCACGCCTCGCCCCAGGCGCAACGGGTGATGTAATCCTGGAATTCGCGGTTGAAGATCGTTCACGCCGGCGGTGGACTTGTCGACATAGGCCTTGCCCAGCACCTTGCGGCGCGTTCGCCATGCCGCTGTCGTAGCGCTGCTTCTCGTCCATGGTGTCGCCCTTCGTAGCCCGGATGAGCGAAGCGAAATCCGGGGTGGCGTTTGAGCCGCAAGGTCGGTCCCGGATGTCGCTTCGCTCATCCGGGCTACGACGATTATTTCTTCAGCAGAAATCCGAGCACCGCGTCGGTATAGGCCTGTGGCTGCTCGATGTTGGAGAGGTGCGCGGCATCGAGCGTGGTGTGTTGCGCGCCGGGAATATTCTTGGCGAGGTATTCGCCCATTTCCGGCGTGGTCGCGCCGTCGTGCTTGCCCCAGATCACCAGTGTCGGCACTTTGACCTTGGGCAGCAGGTCGCGATGGTCCATGTCGCGCACCGCCGCGCCGCAGCCGCAATAGCCTTCGAGCGGCGTCGCCGCGAACATCTCCTGCACGCGCGCGATCACCTGCGGATTTCGCTCGCGAAAACCCTTGGTGAACCAGCGCTCCATGTTGGTCGCGGCGAACGACGCAACGCCTTTCTCGCGCACCAGCTTGAGGCGGTCGTTCCAGCCGTTCTTGTCGGGGAAATAGCTCGACGTGTTGGTGATTACGATCTTCTCGAACCGCTCCGGCGCATTGGCGCCGAGCCACATGCCTTCCATGCCGCCCATCGACAGGCCGCACCAGTTCGCCTTCTTGATGCCGAGGCCGTCGAGGACCGCGAGCGCGTCGCGGCCGAGCATGTCCATATTGTAAGGCCCGGCGGGCACGTCGGAGCCGCCATGGCCGCGCCGGTCGAAACGCACCAGCCGGAAATGGTGCGTGAACGGGCCGACCTGGCCGGCCCACATCTGCATCGTGGTGCCGAGCGAATTCGACAGCATCAGAACGGGCGCGTTCTGCGGTCCTTCGACCTCGACATGGATATTGCAGCCGCCGGAGTTGATCTCGGGCATTGTGATTTCCTCCCTCAGGATCGCTTGGCGCTGCGCTGCTGCAGCGGCGCGACCAGCCGCTCGATGAAAACCTGCGCCGTGCCCTGATAGCTCATCGGCTCGAACAGGCGCACCAGTTCGCCCGCGGACAATTGCGCGGTAACACGCGGGTCGGCGGCCAGCACTTCGCGGAATTGCAATTTTTCGGTTGCAGTCTTTTTCGCCAGCTCTTCGACCAGCTTGTGCGCCGGGCGCCGGCCGATCTTGGCGGCGAGCGCGAACGTTATGGCTTCCGCCATGATCAGGCCGCGCGCGGTGTCGACGGCGCCGCGCATGCGCTCGACATCGATCTCAAGCCCCTGCGCGATGTCGGCGATCGCCGCGAGCGCCCCGGAGGTGACGAGTTCGAGTGCGGGGAATGTCGGCCATTCGGCCTGCCAGCCGCCGAGCGCACGCTCGTGCTCCTGCACCGCGCCTGCGAGAATGGTGGCGACGAGATTGGGCGCCATGGTCGAAGCCGCGAGCGCCTTGGCCGCGGCGACCGGATTGCGTTTGTGCGGCAGGGTCGACTGTCCGCGGCCAGCGTCCGCGGCAGGCTCGGAGGTCTCCGCCACCTCGGCCTGCATCATGAGCGATACATCGCGCGCGATCTTGCCGCAGGTGCCGCACAGGATGCCGAAGGCGGCCGCGACTTCGCCGAGACGATCGCGATGGCTGTGCCACGGCGCGTCGGGCAGCGGCAGGTCGAGCAAGGCGGCGGTGCGCTGCACGGTCTCGAAGCCTTGTTCGCCGAGCGCCGCCAGCGTGCCAGCCGCGCCGCCAAACTGGATCAGCAGCGCTTCCTTGCGCAGCCGCCTCAGCCGCTCGCGCGAGCGTCCGAGCGCCGCCGCGTAGCCCGCAAGCTTCAGTCCGAACGGCATCGGCAGCGCATGCTGCAGCATGGTGCGCGCGACGAACGGCGTGCGGCGATGGCGCCCCGACAGCGTCGCGAAGCCTTCGATGGCGCGATCGAGATCGGCGAGGAGCGCGTCGATTGCGGCGCGCAGCTCGAGCACCAGCGCGGTGTCGATGACGTCCTGGCCGCTCGCGCCCCAATGCACGAAGCCCGCGGCTTCGTCACTCGCCTTGGCGACCTCGGCGGTGAGCGCGCTGACGAGCGCAATCGCGATGTTGCCGGCAGGCGCCGCGGCCTCGGCCAGGGCGGCGATGTCGTAGCGGTCGGCCTGGCAGGCCGGCGCGATCGCATCGACTGCGAGCGTGGGAATGATGCCGATCGGACGCTTGCGCGCGCGCCAGCGCCAACTCGAAATCGAGCATGCGTTGCAGCCGCGCGCGGTCATCGACGATCGCGCACATCGCTTTGCTGCCGAACAGCGGGCCGAGCAGGGTGGGAACGGGATTGGTCATATCTGGCTGCACGCGGAAACCGGCACACCCTTAGCGGCCCGCGCGCCGCACGCCAACCCCTCGGCGGAAGGCAGGTATCCAGGCACGCATGGCCGCACTGCAGGACGCCCTTTCCACCGCGGCACCGAGGGGCTAAGTCGTTGGCGAGGCGACGCACCTTTTGGCAGCGCCGTCAGCAGCGACCCGACAGGAGCGACGCAATATGGCGATGACGATGAGCGGCGAGGTTCAGCTTCCGGCCGCGCGGGAGGTGGTGTGGGAGAAGCTCAACGATCCGGCCGTGCTGAAGGCGTGCATTCCGGGCTGCGAGCAACTCGACAAGACCTCCGACAACTCATTCGAGGCCGTCGCCACGATCAAGATCGGCCCGGTCAAGGCCAAGTTCAAAGGCAAGGTGACGCTGTCCGACATCGATCCGCCCAACGGCTACAAGATTTCCGGCCAGGGCGAAGGCGGGGTCGCGGGCTTCGCCAAGGGCGGCGCCGTCGTCAAGCTCACGCCGAAGGACGGCGGCACGCTGCTGACCTACGACGTCGAGGCGCAGATCGGCGGCAAGCTCGCCCAGCTCGGCCAGCGCCTGGTCAACGGCGCAGCCAAGAAGGTCGCCGATGATTTCTTTTTGAAATTCGTCGAGAGCGTCGGCACAGGCTAGGCCCGGATTGAGCCCACGAGCCGCGCCGCCGCCCCATCATGCGACGGCATTGCCGTCGAAACTCCCTTGACCAGCGATAGGGCTCGGGTTCAGAGTTATTTTTGTTCCAGGGACCGAAAGTGGGCAAAAACGCCCCGATTTCAACCTTTGGGACAGCCGGTCTCCCGGACCGGCGCCTGAATTCGAAACGTTTGGACGCAATTTTTCGAGGAGGAGCCCCATGGCAGCCGTTTCCCTGACGGTGAACGGTAAGGCCGTCACCGCCGATGTCGATCCCCGCACGCTTCTGGTGCAGTTCCTGCGCGAGAACCTGCGGCTCACCGGCACGCATGTCGGCTGCGACACCTCGCAATGCGGCGCCTGCGTCGTCCATATCAACGGCAAGGCGATCAAGTCCTGCACGATGCTGGCCTTGCAGCTCGAGGGCGCGAACGTCTTGACCATCGAGGGCGTCGCCCCCGCCGACGGGCCGCTGCATCCGATGCAGGAGGCGTTCCGCGAAAATCACGGGCTGCAATGCGGCTATTGCACGCCGGGCATGATCATGACGGCGATCGACATGGTGCGCCGCAAGGGCAACGAGCTCGACGACCACACCATCCGCGAGGAGCTCGAGGGCAACATCTGCCGCTGCACCGGCTATCACAACATCGTCAAGGCGATCGCGGCCGGCGCGCACGCCATGAAGGGCTCGGGCGCCGGAGCGAAGGCTGCAGAATAGGGCAGGAGGCTTCCCCAAGGAGGAAACCGCCATGAGCGCGACCGGAATCGGCGCCTCGGTGCGCCGCAAGGAAGATCGCCGCTTCATCACCGGCAAGGGCCACTACACCGACGACATCAACCGGCCGGGCCAGACCTACGCCTATTTTCGTCCGCTCGCCGCACGCGCACGCCACCATCAAATCGATCGACGCCAAGGCCGCGTCCGGCATGCCGGGCGTGCTCGCGGTGCTCACCGGCGCGGACCTTGCGGCCGACAAGATCGGCAATCTGATCTGCGGCTGGATGATCCATTCCAAGGACGGCACGCCGATGAAGATGGCGGCGCATCCGGCGCTCGCCGTCGGCAAGGCGTGCCATGTCGGCGATCCGGTCGCGGTGGTGATCGCCGAGACGCTGGCGCAGGCACGCGATGCCGCCGAGAAGGTGAAGGTCGACTACGCCGTGCTGCCGGCGGTCGCCGATCCGGCCACGGCGCAGAAGAACGGCGCGCCGCAAATCCACGAGGTCGCGCCGAACAACACGATCTATCAGTGGCACCTCGGCGATGCCAAAGCCGTCGACGCGGCCTTCAAGTCGGCGAAGCACGTCACCAAGCTCGACATCGTCAACAATCGGCTGGTGCCGAACGCGATGGAGCCGCGCGCGGCGATCGGCGAATACGATTCCGGCACCGAGACGCTCACGCTGTGGAACACGACGCAGAATCCGCACGTCGCGCGCCTCGTCATCGCGGCCTTCGTCGGCATGGCGCCCGAGCACAAGCTGCGCGTCATCGCGCCCGATGTCGGCGGCGGCTTCGGCTCGAAGATTTTCATCTATCCCGAAGAGGTCGTGGCGCTGTGGGCGTCGAGGCGCGTCAAGCGGCCGGTGAAATGGACGTCGGACCGCTCGGAAGCGTTCCTCTCCGATGCGCACGGCCGCGATCACGTCACGCACGCCGAGATGGCGTTCGACGCCGAGGGCAAGATCATCGGCCTGCAAGGTCAAGACCATCGCCAATCTCGGCGCCTATATGTCGACGTTCTCGTCGTCGGTGCCGACCTATCTCTACGCCACGCTGCTGTCGGGCCAGTACGACATCCCGCAGATCTATTGCGAGGTCGACGCGGTCTACACCAACACCGTGCCGGTCGACGCCTATCGCGGCGCCGGGCGGCCGGAGGCGACCTTCGTGGTCGAGCGGCTGGTCGAGGTCGGCGCGCGCGAGATGGGACAGGACCCGGCCGATCTGCGCAGCAAGAACTTCATCAAGACGTTCCCGCACCAGACGCCGGTGATCATGATGTACGACGCCGGCGACTATAACGCCTCGCTCAAGAAGGCGATGGAGATCGCCGACACCAAGGGCTTCGGCAAGCGCAAGCGCGAAGTCCGCGCGCAGCGGCAAGCTGCGCGGCATCGGCTATTCGACCTACATCGAGGCCTGCGGCATCGCGCCGTCGCAGGCGGTCGGCTCGCTCGGCGCCGGCGTCGGCTTGTGGGAATCCGCCGAGGTGCGGGTCAATCCGACCGGCTCGGTCGAAGTCCTCACCGGCTGCCACGCGCACGGCCAGGGCCACGAGACGACCTTCGCGCAGCTCGTCTCCGAGCGGCTCGGCATTCCGATCGACAACATCTCGATCGTGCACGGCGACACCGACAAGGTGCAGTTCGGCATGGGCACCTACGGCTCGCGCTCCGGCGCGGTCGGCATGTCGGCGATCGTCAAGGCGCTCGACAAGGTCGAGGCCAAGGCCAAGAAGGTCGCGGCCTTACATGCTGGAAGCCGCCGAAGGCGACATCGAGTTCAAGGACGGCAAGTTCACCGTCGCCGGCACCGACAAGTCGGCGGCCTGGGGCGACGTCACGCTCAACGCCTACATCGCGCACAAATTCACCGGCGCAGGAGCTCGAGCCCGGCCTGAAGGAAGGCGCGTTCTACGATCCGACCAACTTCACCTTCCCGGCCGGCTGCCACATCTGCGAGGTCGAGATCGACACCGAGACCGGCAACACCGAGATCGTGGCGTGGACCGCGGTCGACGATTTCGGCATCGTCATCAATCCGATGATCGTCGAGGGCCAGGTGCACGGCGGCATCGCGCAGGGCGTCGGCCAGGCGCTGTTCGAGGGCGCGGTCTACGACAAGGACGGCCAGCTCGTGACCGGCTCGTTCATGGATTACTGCATGCCGCGCGCCGACAACTTGCCGACGCTGAAGGTCGACACCACGATGACCAAGTGCCCGTCGAATCCGCTCGGCATCAAGGGCTGCGGCGAGGCCGGCGCGATCGCCGCGCCGGCGGCCGTCATCAACGCCATCACCGACGCGATCGGCACCGAGAATTTGGCAATGCCGGCAACGCCGCAAACAGTGTGGGCGGCGCTGCAGAAATCGAAAATGCCGCAAGCGGCATAACAGGAGACTGCGATGTACAGCTTCACTTTCCACCGCCCGGAGACGCTTCGCCAGGCGGTCAATCTGCTGACCAAGAACGAGGAAGCGAAGCTCCTCGCCGGCGGGCACACGCTGATCCCGACCATGAAGCTGCGGCTCGCCGGTCCGCCGCAACTCATCGACCTGTCGAAGATCGAGGGGCTCGCCGGCATCGAGCTCACGCGGCCGCTCGCTCACCATCGGCGCGATGACGCGGCATGTCGACGTCGCCACCTCGCCGGTGGTGCAGCAGGCGATCCCGGCGCTCGCCGCAGCTCGCCGGCATGATCGGCGATCCGGCGGTGCGCCACCTGGGCACGATCGGCGGCTCGGTCGCCAACAACGATCCGAACGCGGATTATCCGGCCGCCTGCCTCGGGCTCGGCGCCACCATCATCACCAACAAGCGCCGCATCGCGCGCCGACGATTTCTTCACGGGCATGTTCTCGACCGCGCTGGAGCCGACGAGATCATCACCAAGATCAGCTTCCCGCTGGTGAAGAAGGCGGCCTACCAGAAATTCCGCAACCAGGCCTCGCGCTTTGCGCTGGTCGGCGTGTTCGTGTCGAAGCGCGGCAGCGAGAATCCGCGTCGCCGTGACCGGCGCGGGCGCCAACGGCGTGTTCCGCGTGCCCTCCTTCGAGGAGGCGCTGAAGAAGCGCTTCTCGCCGAAGTCGCTCGAAGGCCTGACCATGCCGGCCGACCAACATGAACAGCGACATCCACGGCAGCGCCGAATACCGCGCCCATCTCATCGGCGTGCTGGCGCGGCGCGCGGTTGCGGACGCCGCGGCGAAGTAGATCGCCGGTACGTTGCGGATTTGATGCCGCGATATTGGCGGCCCATGCGTTGCGTTCGTAGCGGGCGGCCCTTGTGGCCGCCCGCGCATGGGGCGCCCACGAGGAGCGCCGCACTGTCGCGCGATCGGCGTGCCAACGCAAAATGTTCTGAATCAGGGCCTGACGGCTTATATCCAATGCGCCTATGAACACCACGCCCCGCCCGTTGCCCGCCTCCATCGACGCCACCGTCGAGCTCCTCGCCGAGGCCGATTATCTCACCGACCGCTCGCTCGGCACGGTGCTGTTCCTCGCGCTCAAGATGGGCCGGCCGATCTTCCTCGAAGGCGAGGCCGGCGTCGGCAAGACCGAGATCGCCAAGGTGCTGTCGTCGACGCTCGGCCGCCGGCTGATCCGGCTGCAATGCTACGAAGGGCTCGATGTCGCCGCCGCCGTCTATGAGTGGAACTACGCCGCGCAGATGATCGCGATCCGCGTCGCCGAGGCCGAAGGCGAGCACGACCGCGGGCGCATCGAGCACGACGTATTTTCCGATCGCTTCCTGATCAAGCGGCCGCTGCTGCAGGCGCTCGAGCCCGATACCGCCGGCGCGCCGGTGCTGCTGATCGACGAGATCGACCGCACCGACGAGGCGTTCGAGGCGTTCCTGCTCGAAGTGCTGGGCGATTTCCAGATCACCATTCCGGAAATGGGCACGGTGAAGGCCGCGCATCCGCCGATCGTGGTCATCACCTCGAACCGCACCCGCGAGGTGCACGACGCGCTCAAGCGGCGCTGCCTCTATCACTGGGTCGGCTATCCCAACGCCGAGCGCGAGCTTTCGATCGTGCGCACCAAGGTGCCGGGCATCAGCAAGAAATTGTCCGAGCAGGTGGTGGCGTTCGTGCAGACGCTGCGCAAGCAGGATTTGTTCAAGTCGCCGGGCGTCGCCGAGACGCTCGACTGGGCGTCCGCGCTGTCCGAGCTCGACGTGGTGGCGCTCGATCCGGCGACCGTCTCCGACACGCTCGGCGTGCTGCTCAAATACCAGGACGACATCGCGCGGCTCGAAGGCAGCAAGGTCAAGGAACTGCTCGACGAGGTGAAGTCGGAGCTGCGCGCCGCGGAGTGACCGAACATGGATGAGCAGTCGGGCCGCCTCGCCGAAAACATCCTCTACTTCGCCCGCGCGTTGCGCGCGGCCGGAATTCCTGTCGGCCCAGGCTCGGTGCTCGACGCGCTCGAAGCGGTGAAGACCGCTGGCGTCGGCACGCGCGAGGATTTTTACTGGACGCTGCACGCCGTGTTCGTGAAGCGGCACGAGCATTCGCTGATCTTCGATCAGGCGTTCCGCATCTTCTTCCGCAAGCGCGGCTATCTCGACCAGTTGATGGCGATGATGATGCCGCAGGCGCCGAACACGCCGCAGGCGCCGCAAGCGGGCGCGACGCGCGTGCACGAGGCGCTGTTCTCCGGCCTCGACGACAAGCTGAAAAAGGAGCGCGAGGTCGAGGTCGACGCGACCATGACGGTGTCCGATCGCGAAGTCCTGCAGAAGAAGGATTTCGCGCAGATGACGAACGCCGAGATCGCCGCCGCCAAGGAGGCGATGAAGCGTCTCGTGCTGCCGCTCGACGAGATCAAGACGCGCCGGCTCGCGCCGCATCCGCGCGGCCATCTCATCGACATGCGCCGCACGCTGCGTTCGAGCCTCAAGGCCGGCGGCGCCATCATCGATCTGAAATATCTCGGCCCCAAGACCAAGGCGCCGCCGCTCGTGGCGCTGCTCGATATTTCCGGCTCCATGAGCCAGTACACGCGGCTGTTCCTGCATTTTCTCCACGGCGTGACCGATGCGCGCAAGCGCGTGCACACCTTCCTGTTCGGCACGCGGCTCACCAACGTCACCCGCGCGCTCAAGGCGCGCGACCCGGACGACGCGCTGACGGCCTGCACGTCGAGCGTCCAGGACTGGTCGGGCGGCACGCGCATCGCCTCGTCGCTGCATACCTTCAACAAGCTGTGGGCGCGGCGCGTGCTCACCCAGGGCGCGATCGTGCTGCTCATCACCGACGGGCTCGAACGCGACGCCGACGACACGCTCGGCTTCGAGATCGACCGGCTGCATCGCTCCTGCCGGCGGCTGATCTGGCTCAATCCGCTGCTGCGGTTCGACGGCTTCGAGGCGAGGGCGCGCGGCATCAAGGCCATGCTGCCGCACGTCGACGAATTCCGCCCGATCCACAATCTGGAATCCATGGCGGAGCTGGTGAAGGCGCTGACGCGTGGCGACGACCGCGCGGGCGACCCGAAGGTCTGGATGGAAAAGGTGGCGTGACGAGCCTATATTCCCTGTCATCGTCCGCGAAGGCGGACGATCCGAGCGACCCATTGTCGCTGTCGGGGTATAACTCCGCGCATGGTGAGCTAGCTGGATGCCTCCGCCTCCGACCGGAGCATGACAAGCGATGGAGAAGGACGGAGATTGCATGGAAACGCTTGCGCGCGACGAAGACATCCTCAAGGCCGCCGAGGACTGGCGCAAAAAGGGCCGCGGGGTCGCGCTCGCGACCGTGGTCGAGACCTGGGGCTCGGCGCCGCGGCCGGTCGGCTCGAACCTCGTCATCGACGATGAAGGCAACTTCCTCGGCTCGGTGTCGGGCGGCTGCGTCGAGGGCGCGGTGGTGACCGAGGCCATCGACGTGATCGAGAGCGGCAAGCCGAAGATGCTGGAATTCGGCGTCGCCGACGAGACCGCCTGGAAGGTCGGGCTGTCGTGCGGCGGCACCATCCGGGTCTGGTCGAGAAGGTGGAGTAACCGCCGGTGCGCCTCGATATTCTCACTGCGCTCAACGCCGAACGCGCCGAGCGCCGCGCGGTGATCGTCGTCACCGATGTCGCGAGCGGCAAGCAGCGGCTCGTCAAGGCTGCCGACGCGCGCGAACGATCCGCTCAAGGACCTGCTCGCCGAGCGGCTGCGCAGCGGCAAGAGCGGCATGGCGGAGACGCCGGAAGGCCGCGTGTTTTTCACCGTGCATGTGCCGTCGCCGCGGCTCGTCGCCATCGGCGCGGTGCACATCAGCCAGGCGCTGGCGCCGATCGCGCGGCTGCTCGATTACGACGTCACCATCGTCGATCCGCGCACGGCGTTTGCATCGCCGGAACGCTTCCCCGACGTCAAGGTGATCGCGGAGTGGCCGGACGACGGCGCTGCCGCCGCTCGGCATCGACCGTTACACCGCCTTCGTCGCACTCACGCACGATCCCAAGATCGACGATCCGGCGCTCACGCACGCGCTGGCGCGCGAGTGCTTCTATATCGGCGCGCTCGGCTCGCGAAAGACCCACGCGCGCCGTCTCGCGCGGCTCAAGGAGCAGGGCGTCACCGACAACAATCTCGGGCGTATTCATGCGCCGATCGGCCTCCACATCGGCGCGATCTCGCCGGCGGAGATCGCGGTCTCGATCATGGGCGAGATCACCGCGCGGCTGCGGCAGGAGCCGGAGGCGGCGTCATGAAGTTCGGCGCGGTCTCGCCGAAGGAGGCGCTCGGCGCGACCGCCGTGCACAGCATCCGGCAGGACGGTCTGGTGCTCAAGAAGGGCACGCTGATCGGCGCCGCCGAGGTGGCCGCGCTTGAGGCGGCCGGCATCAAGGACATCGTGGTGGCGCGGCTCGAGCCGGGCGATGTGTCCGAGGACGTCGCTGCGGCCGAGATCGCCAAGGCGGTCGCGGGCGAGGGCGTGCATGTCGATCGCGCCTTTACGGGGCGCTGCAATCTGTTCGCGCAGAATGCCGGCGTGCTGGTCGTCGACAAGGACGGCACCGATGCGCTCAACCGCATCGACGAGGCGATCACGTTCGCGACGTTGCAGGCCTACAAGCCCGTCGTCGCCGGCGAGATGATCGCGACCGTGAAGATCATTCCGTTCGCGGTCGCCAAGACCGCGCGCGATGCGGCGCTGGCCGGCATCAAGAAGCCGCTGATGCGCGTTGCGCCCTATCGCATCCGCAAGGTCGGCGTGGTGTCGACGCTGCTGCCGGGGCTCGCGCCCAAGGTGATCGAGAAGACGCTGAAGATCACCACCGAGCGGCTCGCGCCCGCGGGCGCCAGCATCATCGCCGAACGGCGCGTGCCGCATGAGCGTACCGCGCTCGCGCGCGCGCTGGACGAAGTGCTCAAGGAAGGCGCCGAGCTGGCCATCGTGTTCGGCGCCTCCGCGATTGCCGACCGCCGCGATGTCATTCCCTCCGCGCTCGAAACCATCGGCGGGCGCATCGAGCATTTCGGCATGCCGGTCGATCCCGGCAACCTTCTGATGATCGGCGACGCGCGCGGCCATCCGGTGCTCGGCGCGCCGGGCTGCGCGCGCAGCCCGAAGGAGAACGGCTTCGACTGGGTGCTGATGCGGCTTCTCGCCGGCTTGCCGGTGCCGCGCGAGGACATCACCGGGCTTCGGCGTCGGCGGCTTGCTGATGGAGATCGTCACGCGGCCGCAGCCCCGCGTCGAACCTGCGCCGGAAAAGGGCCGCAACGTCGCTGCCCTCGTGCTCGCCGCGGGCAAATCGAGCCGCATGGGCGGGCCGAACAAGCTGCTCGCCGAAATTTCCGGCAAGCCGCTGGTGCGCATCGCGGTCGACGAGGCGCTCGCCTCGCGCGCGCGGCCGGTCATCGTCGTCACCGGCCATCAGCGCGAGCGCGTCGAGGCGGCGCTCGCGGGGCTGCCGGTGAAGTTCGTGCACAATCCGGATTTTGCCAACGGCCTCGGCACCTCGCTCAAGGCCGGCATCGCCGCGCTGCCGGCGGAGGCCGACGGCGTCATCGTCTGCCTCGGCGACATGCCGCAGGTCGATGCCGCCCTGATCGATCGGCTCACGGCCGCATTCGATCCGGAAAAAGGCGCGCTGGTCGTGGTGCCGACGCTCGATGGCAAGCGCGGCAATCCGGTGGTGTGGTCGCGGCGCTTCTTCCACGATCTCATGACGGTCGAGGGCGATGTCGGCGCCCGCCATCTCATCGGCGCCTACCCCGAGGCGGTGGTCGAGGTGCCGGTCAGCGGCAAGGCGGCGATGACCGACGTCGATACGCCGGAAGCGCTGCGGGCCGTGAAGGCCGAGCTTGAGGGCACTTGAGGCCCGATTCACCGACTGGAAACCCTTCGCCGGTAGCCTTGGCCCATTCCTCGGGGGAGGGGCTACATGAACCGTTTTTCGCGTGCTTCCACGCGTGCCGTTGTGGCGGCGTGTGTTCTCATCGCCGGTCTCGGCGCCACCTATGCGGCCGGCGCCCTGGCGGTCGGCGCCTGCGGCGCCTATGGCTATGGCTTCGATTACCGCAAGGTGACGGACGCCCGGGCGGCCGCGGTCGGCAAGTGCTCGGGTGGCGATTGCAAGGTCGTCGGCGTGATGCGGCGCGGCTGCGCTGCGATGGCGGTCGACGCCAAGAACCCGTGCGGCTCGTTCGGCTGGGCGATCAATTCGCACCTCGGCAAGGCGGAAAACAGCTCGCTGCGGCAATGCTACGACAACGGCGGCAAGGATTGCGTGGTGCGCGCCTGGGCCTGCGACGAGAAGGGCTGAGCGCGCACGGCGCTTCGGCTTACTGCTTTTTCTGAACATTGAACTCGGTGTTGAAGCACACCGGCTCGCGGTATTCGCGCGACACGGTCACGAGGCTTGGGTCCTCGTCCTTCAAGGCCTGAAACAGCGGCTCGGATGCGCGCCAGAGCGGGACATGACCGCTCGTCGGCGCGTCGTGATGCGCCGGCATGAACACCGCAGGCTTGTAGGTGTGCAGATATTCGAGCGCCTGCTCGGTCATCAGCGGATAAAGATAATCCGCCGACGTTGCCGCGAGCGCGAGATCGACGCGGCCGATGCGCGCCATCGCGGCCTTTTCGAAATCCGTAATCTTGCCGCCGCTGTCGCGGTACATGATGCGGAATCCATCATCGAGCGTGATCAGATACGCGATCGTGCCTTCCTCGATGACGCGACGATCGTTGGTGCCGCGCGCCACGATCGCGGCTTCTTCGGCCTTCTGCTCCGGCGTGGGCTGCGCGCTCAACGAATTGACGGCATGCTCCATGACCGCGGTGATGTCCTTTGACGGCTGGCCGTGGCGTCCCAGGATCGGCTCGATTGTGAAATCGCCGAAGTCGAGAAGTTCGCCGCCACGGCCGGTGACGGTCTTCACCTGCTTTGCGGGGATCGGCTGGGTCAGAAGCTTCTCGGTCGTCACCGGCGCGCCGACGACCATCGCGCCGGTGCGCGCGCCGACGGAAGCCGCATCCGACATGTGATCGAAATGGCCGTGGCCGAGCAGAATGACATCGGCCTTGGCGACGTCGGCGGCCTTGAACCCGAGCGGGCGGAAGGTGGCCGGCCGGTCGAAATAAGCATCGAGCAGGATGATGCGGCCCTTGTAGGCCAATTCGAAATTCGACACGCCGTTCCAGCGCACCGCGAGGGTGTGCGGATTATGCGGCGCCGGCCCGCCGGTGGAAACGAGCTTCGTATCAAAGCAGGCCGGATCGCGCGCCTCCTGCGCGGTCGCGGTCTCGATCGCTTCGTTTCGCTCCGCGCGTGGATCGTTGAACGCGCCGGCGAGCGATGAACGCGGCGGCAGCATAACGCCGGCGGCAACAAGGAGCGCGCCGAACAGGGCAGGGAGGCGTTGCATGGAAAATCCCCCGAATTTGTTAGCTGTGATCGATAATGCCTTGGTGCGGGCGTCGGCGAAATATCAAAGCGCGGCCGCTCGCTGCTCCCTCTCCCCGCGTGCGGGGAGAGGGTTGGGGTGAGGGGGCCTATCCGCCGGGCTCAGAATCGCGGAGAGGCCCCCTCACCCTCGCTCGCTTCGCTCACTCGACCTCTCCCCGCGCGCGGGGAGAGGTGAAATAGCCAAAGCTCCGCCGCCCGTGTTGTTTGATTCCGGGCGCCGGGTACGCCCGCCTTCGGTGCGCACCCATAAAATGAGGGTGCGCGGGACGCCTGGGTCCGGCGGACCCACGGGCCTCGGCCTCTCGCGAGACCAAGGCGGAACGGCAATTCTCGATCAATCGCCGTCCATTCGTTTCGTCTTCCGCAAGTCCGCCTTCTCTCCGGCGTCCCGCGCGCGGTGTTTTAGGCTTGCTCCGCAAAACCCCCGGTGGACTTACCGTTTCAGGTTCCGTCTCGCTGTCGCGGCACAGGAACCTATCCACCGCTTTCGGGGCCCAGCAGCATCTGGCGGTCGGTTCCGCTGTACGACGCTGCGCCGAAGGCTCCCGCGTGACGCGCGGTCGGCGCGCCGGGATTTTGCGGCTTGGGCCGCCGCATCGGGTGTGCGTTTTGCACCCGCAAGCGGCCACCGCCCTTCCATCCCGCAGTCACGACGCTTCATGAAAACGCCTCATGGTGGATGGAAGTGATATGAATATAATCCATATACAGGAATATTGTCAAGGGCTCGCGCAACGAAAGTTGAATTGAATATGACTGACCAGTCAGTCATATTCAATTTCATGCAAAGACCCTCGCCGATATCGCGTTCACGTCCCGTCAGGCCGGCGCCCGTAGCGGGCAAAGGGCGACGCGCCGCCGTGCGCGCAGGCGTCGCCGCCCCGGCGGCGGCAGACAGCGGCGCCATCGCGTCATCGCGGCAGGACGCGCGCAACGCGAAGGCGGCGGCGCGGCGCGCGGCGATCCTCGACGCGGCGCTCGAGGAATTTTCCGCGCGCGGGTTTGCCGCGGCGCGGCTCGACGATGTCGCCAAGCGCGCCGGTGTCGCCAAGGGCACGATCTATCTCTACTTCGCCGACAAGGAGACGCTGTTCCAGGAACTGGTGCGCTCGCAGCTCACGCCCTTCGTCGGCACGCTCGAAACCGCGTTCCACACCGACATTCCGTTCCGGGCGATCATGGACCAGGTCGTCGAGCTCTTTGTGCGCGAAATCTACGGCACCAAACGCAAGCAGGTCATCCGGCTCATCATCAGCGAGGGGCCGCGGTTCCCGGCGATCGCCGAGTTCTACTATCGCGAAGTGCTCTCGCGCGTGATCAATGCGGTGCGCGAGCTGTTGCGCCGCGCGGTCGAGCGTGGCGAGCTCGCAAACGACGCGATCGTGCGCTTTCCGCAATTGCTCGCAGCGCCCGGCATCATCGCCATTGTCTGGAACGGCCTGTTCGACAAATTCGAGCCGCTCGACGTCGGCGCGATGATGCGCACGCATTTCGATCTCATTTTCGGCGAGAGGAGGGCGACATGACATTGCGATCGTCCGCCATGTCGCGCCGCGGTGCTGGCGTTCACGCTGCTGCTCGCGGCCTGCAACAATCACGACGATTCCTGGCAAGGCTGGGTCGAGGCCAATCTCATCTTCGTCGCGCCCGACGAGGTCGGACGTGTGCAGACGCTCGCGGTGCGGGAGGGCGATACGGTCAAGACCGGCGATGCTCTGTTCACGGTCGACGACGATTTGCAGCGCGCCGACCTTGGACAGGTCGAAGCCGCGCTGACCAATGCGGAGCAGACCTTCGCCCGCGCGCAGGCGCTGGCCAAGACCGGCTCCGGCACGCAGAAGGATTTCGACGCCGCGCAGATGACGCTGCGCGATGCGCAGGCACGGCTGGTGCACGCGAAGACGCGGCTCACGCGGCGCAAGGTCTTCAGCCCGGTCGACGGCACCGTGCAGCAGGTCTATTTCCGTCCGGGCGAAATGGTGCCGGCCGGCCGCCCGGTGCTCGCTTTGCTGCCGCCCGGCAACGTCAAGGTTCGCTTCTACCTGCCGGAATCCATGCTGCCGCGCATCGCTTATGGCGACGAAATAAAAATCAATTGCGACGGGTGCGAAGCCGATCTCACCGCGAAGGTGAGCTTCATCGCCAAGCAGGCCGAATTCACGCCGCCGGTGATCTACAGCCTGGAGGAACGCGCCAAGCTCGTGTTCCTGATCGAGGCGCTGCCGCAAAAGCCGGACAGCCTGCGCGTCGGCCAGCCGCTCAGCGTCACGCTCATGCCCAAGGTGGCGGCGCAATGAGCGCGCCCGACATCGTCATCGATGTGCACGGCCTGACGAAAAAATTCGACGGCCGCGCGGTGGTGCATGACCTCTCGATGCAGGTCAAACGCGGCACCATCTTCGGCTTCCTCGGCCCCAACGGCTCCGGCAAGACCACGACGATCCGCATGCTGTGCGGCCTGCTCACGCCTGACGAAGGCAGCGGCACCTGCCTCGGCTACGACATCCGCACCGAGGCCGCCAAGATCAAGACGCAGGTCGGCTACATGACGCAGCGCTTCAGCCTCTATGACGACTTGTCGGTGCGCGAGAACCTGGAATTCGTCGCGCGCATCTACGGGCTGCCGCAGCCGAAGCAGGCCGCAAGCGACATGATCGCGCGGCTCGGGCTCAAAGGCCGCGAGGAGCAGGTCGCCGGCTCGCTCTCGGGCGGCTGGAAACAGCGGCTCGCGCTCGGCGCCTGTACGCTGCCGAATCCGCAGCTTCTGCTGCTCGACGAGCCGACCGCCGGCGTCGACCCCAAGGCGCGGCGCGATTTCTGGGGCGAGATCCACGCGCTCGCCGCCGAAGGCCTCACCGTGCTGGTCTCGACCCATTACATGGACGAGGCCGAGCGCTGTCATGAGATCGCCTACATCGCGTTCGGCGAGGTGCTGGCGCGCGGCACGGTCCACGAGGTGATCGCGAACTCGCATCTCGCGACCTGGACGGTGAGCACGACCAACGGCGAAAACCTGTCGAAACTGTCGGCGGAAATTTCGGCAAAGCCCGGCGTCGAGATGGTGGCGCCGTTCGGCACCAGCCTGCATGTGTCGGGCCGCGATCCGGCGGCGCTCGAGGCAGCGATTGCGCCCTATCGCGACGATCGGGCGCTCGATGTCGAGCGCGCTACGCCCTCGCTCGAGGATGTGTTCATCGACCTGATGGGCCGCGCCAAGGACAATTACCAATGAGGTGGTGCAGCGAGCGGACGATGTCTCCTCCCTCCCCCTTGCGGGGAGGGATGGGGTGGGGGTCGGGAGGTCAGGCGCAGATCGTCGACGCTCTCACGCTCGCCTCGCGACCCCCACCCCTAACCCCTCCCCACAAGGGGGAGGGGAACCATGAGCGCGCTCGCAGCATTTGGCGGCAACGGCTTCTGGCGGCGCTCGGGCGCCATGCTGCTGAAGGAATTTCTGCAGCTGCGGCGCGACCGCGTCACCTTCGCCACCATGATCACGATCCCGCTGCTGCAGCTCTTCCTGTTCGGCTATGCCATCAACACCACGCCGCGCAATCTGCCGACCGCGGTGCTGCTGCAGGAATCGAGCGACGTCGGCCGCTCCATCCTCGCGGCGTTGCAGAACACCAAATTCTTCAAGGTCACGCGCCAGCTTCGCGACGACGCCGAGCTCAACCAGGTGCTGGCGTCGGGCGCAGGTGCTGTTCGCGATCGAAATCCCGGCCGGCTTCGAGCGCGCGTTGCGGCGCGGCGACAAGCCGGCGCTGCTGATCGCCGCCGACGCCACCGATCCGGTGGCGACCGGCTCGGCCGTCGCCGCGCTGTCGCAGGTGGTGCAGACCGCGCTTGCTCAACGATCGCGGCCTGCCGGACGCCGGCCAGCCGCTGTTCGAAATCCGCGAGCACTCGCGCTACAACCCCGCGGCCTCGACCGCGCTCAATGTCGTGCCGGGATTGCTCGGCACCATCCTCACGCTGACGATGCTGATCTTCACCGCGCTGTCGGTCACGCGCGAGACCGAGCGCGGCACCATGGAAAGCCTGCTGGCGATGCCGATCACGCCGGTCGAGATCATGCTCGGCAAGATCGCGCCTTATGTGCTGGTCGGCTTCATGCAGGCGGCGCTGATCCTGACCGCCGGCGTGGTGGTGTTCGGCGTGCCGATCTTCGGCAATCTCTTTCTGCTCGCCTCGCTCACCACGCTGTTCATCGCCACCAATCTGTCGTTCGGCTACACCTTCTCGACGCTGGCGCAGAACCAGCTTCAGGCGATCCAGATGTCGATGATGTTCTTTTTGCCGAACATGCTGCTGTCCGGTTTCGTGTTCCCGTTCCTCGGCATGCCGCAATGGGCGCAGTGGGTCGGCGAGTGCCTGCCGCTGACGCATTACCTGCGCATCGTGCGCGCGATCATGCTCAAGGGCGCGACGCTCGCGCACCTGCAATACGACACGCTGGCGCTCGCCGCGCTCATGGTTGTCGCCATGACCATCGCGGTGACGCGGTTCCGCCGGACGCTGGATTGAATTGTAGCCCGGATGAGCGAAGCGATATCCGGGGCGGCGGTCCCGCATGTCGCTGCGCTCATGCGGGCTACGAAGATTCAATACCGCATGATGACTCCGAGCCGCAGATACGGCCCGTCACGGCCGTCCGAATCCTTGGCCCAGCCGCTCGCGGCCGTCCATTCGAGTTGGCCCGTGCGCAGGCCGGTGACGTGCAGGCCGAGGCGGAGTTGCTGATAATCGGCGCACCAGAACATCTGCGTCTCGGGGCCGATGAACACCGCGTCGAAAAATCGCCAGCCCATCGCGGCGCGCAGCGACGTCGTCGGGCCGATGGTCGTGAACGAGGCGTCGGCCGCCACCATCAGCTCCGCGTTGGGCTGGTACCACATATCGCCGCCGACGCGCGCGCCGACATAGAAGCCGCGCAGCCGGCTGCCGAGATCGTCCGGCGCAAGCTGATGGTCCTGCACCTCGGGCCCGGCGAAGACCGTGAAGGTGAAAGCGTCGCGCCGGAATCGCCAGCCCGGCAACGCCGCGGCGGAGAGCACGCGGCCGTCAACGTCCTGCGCCAGGGCGCCGGAAAAATAGTTGTAGCGGCCGCCGCCGATCAGCAGCTTGAGCGTGAAGCCGTCGGCATCAAGTCCCGCGGGCGCGAGCAGCGCGCCGCCGTGGATGAATTGTCCCTGGCGCCACAAGTCGGTGCCGGCGAAGAAAAGAACGGAAGGATTTGCCGCGCCATCGGCTTGTGCGAAGGCCGAACACGCAGACGCAACCAACACTGCGACGGCAAGCGCCGCCGCAACCGGAATTCCCCCGCCCCGCATGGAGGCCGCCCTCGCCGTACTCCACTACCGACGAGGGACAACTTAAGCGAGCTTCCACCGAGAGTTCGAGGAGCAGAAGCATTGCGCGTCAGGCATCCCTGCCGCGCGAGCTTGCTTCAGTTCATCCTGATGCCGGCGTCCTTGATGAGCGGTCCCCACTTGTCCATTTCGGACTTGAGGAATTTTGCCAGTCCCTCAGGCGTCGAGCCGATGACCACGACGCCAAGCGTTTCCAGCTTTTCCTTGAATGCGGGATCGGCGAGGGCGGCGATCGTGTCGGTGCTGATTTTCTTGACAATCTCCGGCGGCGTTTTGGCCGGTGCGAACAATCCCGACCACGACGACACCTCAAAACCAGGCACGCCGGATTCGGCGATGGTCGGCAAGTCCGGCGCCGCTGCGATGCGCTGCTCGGTGGCGACGCCGAGCGCGCGCACCTTCCCGGCGCGGGCGAGCGGCAGGCCCGACGGCACCAGGTTGAACATGACGTCGACGCGGCCGGGGATGAGATCGTTGAATGCGGGCGCCGCGCCGCGATAGGGCACGTGCTTCATCTCGATGCCGGCCATGCGCTGGAACAGTTCGCCGGCAAGGTGCAGCGAGGAGCCGTGGCCGGCCGATGCGTAGGTCAGCTTGCCCTGGTTGGCCTTGGCGTAGGCGATGAATTCCCCGACGCTGTGCGCGGGCGAGGAATTCGGCACCACCATGATGTTGGGATAAAGCCCGATCAGCGACACCGGCGCAAAATCGGCGACCGGATCGTAATTGATGGAAGGGTAGAGGAACGTGTTGGCGGCGTGGCCGAAGGTTGCGATGTAGATGGTGTAGCCGTCGGGATCGGCGCGCGCCACGGCTTCGGCGGCGATATTGCCGGCGGCGCCGGTCTTGTTCTCGACCACGACCTGCTGGCCCCAGATTTCCGACAGCTTGGCCGCCACGATGCGCGCCGTGCCGTCGATCGTGCCGCCGGCCGCGATCGGGCAGACCAGCCGGACGAAGCGCGAGGGCCAGGGCTGCGCGCGCGCTACGCATGAGTAGGCGAGCGTAGTTGCCGTACTGCCGACGATGAATTGCCTGCGATGGATCGCGTTCACTCGATCACCTCGTCAGCGCGCAGCAGAATTCCGGTCGGCAACTCGACGCCGATCGCCTTCGCGGTCTTGCAGATTGACGACGAGATCGAGCTTCGTCGCCTGCTCGACCGGCAGGTCGGCCGGCTGCGCCCCGTTGAGAATCTTGACGACATAGTCGGCGGCACGCCCGCCAGATCGGAGGGAATTCCGCGCCATAGGACATCAAGCCGCCGACCGCGACGTAGGTCTTGAAGATGAACATGGTCGGCAGCCGGTGCGCGATCGCGAGCTCGGCGATGCGCTCGCGCTGGACGCCGAAGAAGGAGCTAGAGAGGAGCAACACCATCTCGGCGCGCGCAGCGGCGAGCGTGTCAAACGCGGCAGCGAAATCGTACGGCGGATGTTCGAGCTTCAGCGATATGACCTCGAGTTGCAGCGACCCGGCGGCTTGTTCAGCGGCGCGAAACTGATCGGCAGAATATTCGTCCCACAGCACCGCGAGCCTTTTCTTGTGCGGAAGCCCCTGTGTCAGGAACTCCACCTGCTTCGGCGCCAGTTCGGTCTGGAGATAGACCAGTCCGGTCACATTGCCGCCGGGCCGCGCCAGGCTGGCGACATAGCCGCGCGCGATCGGGTCGAAATTGATGGCCATCATGACGATGGGAATGCTGCGGGTCGCGCCGACCACTGCCTTCAGGGTGACCTCGGGTCCGCTGGTGACGATGACGTCGACCTTGGACCGCACGAGATCCGCCGCGAGCGCCGAAGGCGCTTCGCCATGCGTGAAATCGCGATAGTCGAGCACAAGATTGCGCCCTTCGATGAAGCCAAGCTGGCGCAGGTGGGCGACAAACACATCGTAGCCGGTGGCGGTGACTGCGCCGGCGCGATTGCTGCCCATGATGCCGACGCGGTAGACGCGGCTCGCCTGCTGTGCGTGTCCGGCGTGCGGCCACGCAACGGTCGCGCCGCCGAGCGCGGCCAGAAATCGCCGTCGTTCGATCCGGATCGTCATTCGCCCTCGCGTCGGGGCAACGCCCCCGTTGCGCTGGCGCGACGATAGCACGCCGGCGTCGCGCATTGTGTGAACCGGATCACAGTGGGTGCGCGACCAGACGGCGCAGCCGTGTGCGCACCCGTCTCTTATGTTTGCACCGTCACTTCGTCGTCGCGGCGAACGCTTCCAGCACGGGACGCCACTGCGTCTGCTGCGCGTTGATGAAGGCGTTGACTTCGGCCGGCGACATCGGATTGACGTAGCTGCCGCGGTCGGACAACTGCTTGGCGAGGTCAGACTCGCCGAGCACCTTGCCGAGGTCGGCGTTCACCTTGTTGATGATCGCCGTCGGCGTCCCGAGCGGCGCCACGATGCCCTGCCATCCGCCCGCGGCGAAGCCCGGCAATGTCTCCGCCACCGTCGGCAGATCGGGAAATTCAGGCAGCCGATGCGTCGATGCGACGGCGAGCACGTTGATCTTGTGCGCCTGGATCGCACCGGCGAGGCCTGAATAGCCTTCGATGATCAACTGGACGCGGCCGGCGAAAACGTCGCTGAGCGCGCTTGCCGGCCCGCCGGTGTAGGGCACCATCTGTAATTTGATGTCGGTCAGGCTTTGCAGCAGCAGGCCGGTCAGGTGCGTTATTCGTCCGACCCCGGTCGCCGCAAACGAAAGTTCGCCGGGATGCTGTTTGGCGCGCGCGATCAGATCCGGCAACGTCTTGAGGCCGGTGTCGGGGCTCGCGCAGATGAACATCGGCTGTGCCGACAGCGAGCCGACCGGGAGAAAATCGCGCGGCAGCATGACCGGGAGGTTGGTTGCCTTGCCGGGCACGGCGATGAAGAGCGACAAAGCGGGCGCGAACAGCGTGTAACCGTCGGGCTGCGCCTGTCGCGGCCGCGTGGGCGGCGATCGCCCCGCTGGCGCCCGGCTGATCAAGCGTCACGATCTGCTGGCCCCAGAGCTTGGCGAGCCGATCCGTCACCATCCGGAACGTGACGTCGACGGCGCTGCCGGGCGCGGAATCCGAAATCATCTTGACCGGCTTGGTCGGATAATCGTCCGCGTGTGCCGCCGACCCGGCAGCGATCGCGAGCGCCAGCAGACCCGAGCGCCATGATATTGAACGACAGTCGATGCACCGTCATGTGTTTCCTCCCATTGTCGGCACCGGCGCTTGCGTCGACGCGCTCTTTGCAAAACGCTATCGCAGTTGCATCGTGAGCGGAAGGCTACGCGCTGCGTCCGATTGCAGCGGTTTTCGCCGGTCATCCGGCGCAGCAATCCCGGGCCGCAATGCCGGGGATGTGCTGCCGATCTGCCCTGCAAAAACCAGGTAGGTAGCGGGCCGTGAACACGCTATATCTGCCGCGAATCCACGAGGATCGATCAATGGCCGTTCAAGATGCAGCCGTCAGCCCAGGCGCACGCGCAATCGGCGCGGCGGCTGTCCATCGGCTTCCTCAACTGGGCCCATGCGATCGACCATTTCGTCATGCTGATCTACCCGACCGTGGTGATCAGCCTGCAGGTCACCTTCG
Organism: uncultured Alphaproteobacteria bacterium; assembly: GCA_963730645.1. GTDB lineage: Bacteria > Pseudomonadota > Alphaproteobacteria > Rhizobiales > Xanthobacteraceae > BOG-931. Next base: position 231,504 of record CAVSSN010000010.1, read on the forward strand.
GACGCTCCTACGCGGAACTGATCGCGCTCGGCACCGCCTCGTTCGTCGCCTTTGGCCTGTTCTCGCTGCCGGCGGGCTGGCTCGCCGATCGCTGGAGCCGGCGCAACATGATGGTGGCGTTCTATCTCGGCTGCGGGTTGTCGCTGACGATGGCCGCGTTCGCGCCGACGCTGACCGCGCTCGCGGTCGCACTGTTCGCGCTCGGCATGTTCGCCGCGATCTATCATCCGGTCGGCACCGCGATGGTGATCGAGTCGGCTGCGTCGGCGCAGCGCGGGCGCACGCTCGCCTTCAACGGCGTGTGCGGCAACATCGGCGCGGCGCTCGCGGCCGGCGTCACCGCGGCGCTCATTTCGATCTTCGGCTGGCGCAGTGCGTTCCTGATTCCGGCCGTGCTCTGCGTGGCGACCGGGTTCATTTATCCCTGGCTCATTCCCGACGATCGCCATCACGTGGTGACGCGCAAATCGTCGCCTGAAGTCAGACTGCCGCCCTGGGTCGCGGCGGCGATCTTCGCGCTCTTCGTCGTCGTGGCGCTCAGCGCCGGGCTCGCGTTCAACACCATTTCGGTGGCGTTGCCGAAGATCGTCGATGAGCGCCTCAACATTCCGCTCTACGCGGTCGGCGGCGTGGCGACGGCGGTGTTCATGTGCGGCGCGCTGGCGCAGCTCGCGGTCGGGCGGCTGGTGGAGTGGATCGCGCCGCATATCCTGTTCGCGGTGATGGCGTTCCTGCAGTTCGTCGGCGTGGTGTGGGCGGCCTATGCGCAGGGGCCGATGCTGCTCGCGGCGCTGGCGCTGACCATGGCGGCGGCCTACGCCCAGGTGACGGTGAACGATCTCGTCATCGCCCGCTACACCGCCGATGCCTGGCGCGGACGCGTCTATGCGGTGCGCTATTTCCTCACGTTCCTGGTCTCAGGCGCGGCGGTTTCGATGATCGCGGTGCTCTACAGCCGCGGCGGCTTCGATCTCGTGCTCGGCACGACCGCGGTGGTGGCATTCGGCTTCGTCATCGCCGTGGCGATGATTGCGCTGCTGGCGAACGGCGTCGAGCGGGCGCGCGCGGTGCAACCGGCCGAGTGAACGGATCGCGCGCCCGCATATTTTACCGTTCATTAACCATACTCTTTTACCTTTGCCGTGGCGGGCCCAAGAGGTCGGATCGATGTATATTTTCGTCATGTCGAGTTTGATGAATGCGGCGGTCTTCGTGTGGATTTTGACGAAGATCTGCTCCGTCGGCTGAAGGCCGGCGCTGACAGCTCCGCTATCCAGCGAGTCCCTGACAGCCGGCGCGACCGCTACGTTGCGGCTCGCGCGTGCATCGCCATCGCGATCAGCGACGTGCCGCCAAACAGCAGGTTGATGCCGAGCAGCAGGCCCAGCGCCCACAGCGCCGTGCCCGGAAGCCCGGCGAATATGATGCCTGCCAAAATCAGGTCGATGATGCCGCTGACCAGCATCCAGGCCCAGCGGCCGGAATACTGCCTGCGGTGCTCGATGGCGTACATGATCGAGACGATGCCTTCGATGACGAAGAACACGATCAGGACGAGCGTCAGGGAGACCGATCCGCTCACCGGCCATCCAAGCAACGTGATGCCGGCCGCGATCGCAATCAGTGCCGAAAACAGCGACCACCAGAAGCCCGGTGCGTGCTTTGCCCAGAAGGTGGTGATCAGCCCGGCCACGCCGCTGATCAGGAGCAGCCAGCCGAACACAATGGTGAGCGCGAGCGTCGCCAGCGGCGGCAGCACAATGGCGAGTATGCCCAGCAGGACGAGGACGATGCCCTCGATCAGGAACAGCTTCCAGTGATCGCGCATCGATTGGGTGATCGCGGCCTGCACTTGGTCGACGTTCATAGGCTGGTTCATGGTCATGGCTTGCTCCCCGTAAGGCGTTGCCAGATGAATTGGCGCGGAAAACCGAAACCCCGGTCCCGATCATATCATGATCGGCTCGGCCCGGCCGCGTATTCAATACGGCGCCAATCCAACATGTTTACGCAGAGATTGTTCCAATAGATCAGGTTGTTACGACCGAACGCCGGCATCGGTGAAATGGACGCCCTTGAATAAGCCACAGTGGGCGCCCATATCTCTTGCAGCGATGTTGATGCCGTAAGGCTCCATCGCGTGACGGCCACGGTTCTGAGCGGGTGACGCCGGATGTACGCGCACCTCCTCGCAACGTGGCCGTTAGCATTTTCAGCGGCGTTCACGCCGCATGGTCTTCACGTCTTCAATCGTTCGATCAGCGCCATTGCTCCTGCCGGCGCGCGGACTTTGCCCTCGTGGATGACATAGGCAAACACGTCGCGCGGCGCGGCCTTGGCCTTATGTTTTGGATCGACGCGCGGCAGGTCGTCCGGCGTTTTGCCTTGCGCCCAGGTTCGCAGGCGGCCAGCCCAGGCGTCGAGCTGCTTCGGCGGGTAGGCGGTCGGCACCTTGTCCTCGCCTTGCTGCAGCCGCGCGTAAACGAAATCGCCGGTGAGATCGGCGATGTTGGGATATTTGGCGTGATCGGTGAACACGACCGGCATCGCGAATTTGCGCAGCAGCGTCATGAACTCGGGCGTCTTGAAGCTGTCGTGGCGGACCTCGATGACGTGGCGCAGCGCGCGCCCATTGAATGTGCCGGGCAGCAGTTCGAGGAAGCCGCCGAAGTCCGCCTCGTCGAATTTCTTTGTCGGGGCGAATTGCCAGAGCAGCGGACCAAGATGCTCGCCAAGTTCGGTCACGCCGGAATCGAGGAAGCGTTTGATGGAGTCGCCCGCGTCCTTCAGGACGCGGCGGTTTACGGCAAAGCGTGGGCCCTTCAGTGCGAACACGAATCCCGCCGGGACCTCACTCGCCCATTTCCGGAATGTCGCCGGCGTCTGCGAGCGGTAGAACGTGCCGTTGACCTCGATCGAGGTCAGGCGCTCGCTGGCGTAACCAAGCTCCTTCGCGTGTGGCAGACCTTTCGGATAGAAAACGCCGCGCCACGGCTCGAACGTCCAGCCGCCGATGCCGATGCGGATTTGTCCTGATTTCGCTGTCATGAGACCGTCACGGAGCCATGCTAGATCATCGCTCAAGTGGCGATGAGGATTTGTAACTGTAAGCCCTCATCGCCCTGACGGCCACGGTGAGATCAGGCGACGCCGGATGAACGCGCGCCTCTCGCTCGTGGTCGGTTTTCTGCATTTTGCAGGCGACAACCGACCGCGTATCCGGGCCTGGAGAGGAAGCAAAAGGCCCGGGATTGCTCCCGGGCCTCCGCATTCACGTCGCCTGACGTGGGCTTGGGATTTCGAACTTAGAAATCCATCCCGCCGCCGCCCGGCATGGGCGGCATCGGAGACTGCTTCTTCGGCACTTCGGCGACCATCGCCTCGGTGGTGATGAGCAGGCCGGCCACGGAGGACGCGCCCTGCAGGGCCTGACGCACGACCTTGGTCGGGTCGATGATGCCCTTCTTGACCATGTCGACATAGTCGCCGCCCTGGGCGTCGAAGCCGAAGGCGTAGTTGTTGTTCTCCATGATCTTGCCGACGATCACGGAGCCGTCCTCGCCTGCGTTGGTGGCGATCTGACGGGCCGGAGCCTGCAGCGCCTTGCGCACGATCTCGACGCCGGTCTTCTGGTCGTCGTTGTGCGTGCGCACCTTCTTGAGGGCTTCGCTGGCGCGCAACAGCGCCACGCCGCCGCCCGGCAGGATGCCTTCCTCGACCGCGGCGCGGGTCGCGTGCATCGCGTCGTCGACGCGATCCTTGCGCTCCTTCACCTCGACCTCGGTCGCGCCGCCGACGCGGATCACCGCGACGCCGCCTGCGAGCTTGGCCAACCGCTCCTGCAGCTTCTCGCGGTCGTAGTCCGAGGTGGTCTCCTCGATCTGCGCCTTGATCTGGCTGATGCGGTCTTCGATGTCCTTCTTCTTGCCGGCGCCGTTGACGATCGTGGTGTTCTCCTTGTCGATCATCACCTTCTTGCAGCGGCCGAGCATGGCGAGCGTGACGTTTTCCATCTTGATGCCGAGGTCTTCGCTGATGGCCTGGCCCGCGGTCAGGACGGCGATGTCCTGCAGCATGGCCTTGCGGCGATCGCCGAAGCCCGGCGCCTTCACGGCCGCGACCTTGAGGCCGCCGCGCAGCTTGTTGACGACGAGCGTGGCAAGCGCCTCGCCCTCGACGTCCTCGGCGACGATCAGAAGCGGCTTGCCGGTCTGAACGACCGCTTCCAGAAGCGGAAGCAACTCGTTGAGCGCGGAGAGCTTCTTCTCGTTGATGAGGATGTACGGGTCCTCCATCTCAACGCGCATCTTGTCGGCGTTGGTGATGAAGTAGGGCGAGATGTAGCCGCGGTCGAACTGCATGCCCTCGACGACGTCGAGCTCGGTCTCGAGGCTCTTGGCCTCTTCCACCGTGATCACGCCCTCGTTGCCGACCTTTTCCATCGCCTTGGCAAGATAGTCGCCGATCTCCTTGTCGCCGTTGGCGGAAATGGTTCCGACCTGGGCGATTTCGGCGTTCGATGTGACCTTCTTGGAGTTCTTCTTGAGCTCCTCGACCACGGTCTCGACCGCGAGGTCGATGCCGCGCTTGAGGTCCATCGGGTTCATGCCGGCGGCGACGGCCTTGGAGCCTTCGCGCACGATCGCGGCGGCGAGCACGGTCGCCGTCGTGGTGCCGTCACCGGCGATGTCTGAGGTCTTGGACGCGACCTCGCGCACCATCTGCGCGCCCATGTTCTCGAACTTGTCCTCGAGCTCGATCTCCTTGGCGACGGTGACGCCGTCCTTGGTGATGCGGGGAGCGCCGAACGACTTGTCGAGCACGACGTTGCGGCCCTTGGGGCCGAGCGTCACCCGCACCGCGTTGGCGAGAATGTCGACGCCGCGCAGCATCCTGTCGCGCGCGTCAACTGAGAATTTGACGTCCTTGGCAGCCATTTTTTCAACTCCGTTCCATTTTGATCCTCATCCTGAGGAGCGAGCGAAGCTCGCGTCTCGAAGGCATGAGGCCTGTGACTTGTTGCCCGCGTCCTTCGAGACGCGCCCTGCGGGCGCTCCTCAGGACGAGGAATGAGGGGTTACGCGGCCTTCTTCTTGGCGGCAGCGGGCTCGTCGAGCACGCCCATGATGTCGGACTCCTTCATGATCAGGAGCTCCTGGCCATCGATCTTGACCTCGGTGCCCGACCACTTGCCGAACAGCACGCGGTCGCCGACCTTGATGTCGATGGGGATGAGCTTGCCGGCTTCGTCCCGGCCGCCCGGACCGACCGCGGTGACTTCGCCCTGGCTGGGCTTTTCCTGCGCGGTGTCGGGAATGATGATGCCGCCCGAGGTCTTCTCATCGGCAGCGATGCGCTTGACGACGACGCGGTCGTGAAGCGGGCGAAACTTCATGGTGTCCTCCTAAGTTGTTGAAGATATTTTGGCTTTGAGCGTTAGCGGCGCTTCGATATGCGGGCGCCGCCGGCCGCTTAGGTCCGAAATGGGGCTGTATTGCTGCCCCGCAAGGGGACCGATGAGGTTTTTTAGCACTCCTCTGAATGGACTGCCAACAAAATCGACGAGTGATCTTTCAGGCCGAAGTTCCGGCATCCCGCAAAAATTTCGCGAGGCCTTCTGAGGAACCAGTTCCCGGAAGTTCCTGTTGCCAGATCGCCGATCAGACGCCAGTTCCGTCGTGGCTGTTAGCAATGCCGCCATGATGCTGCTAGTGCCTTGATAATAAACAGGTTATTCACTTTTGAGGCTTGCAATGGAGGGGCGAGTCTCGGAACAATCCCGTGGTGGGGATGGAGAATCAAAATGGCTTCGCAGGACTTTCGCCGGCAACTCCAAGGCTACGGTTTGACCACCGCCAGCATCCTGTATCGGCGGCCTGACCACCCTTGGCTGCTGCAAAACTACGTTTGGCAGGACTATGACCTCTGCCCGGTGTTTCCGGCGCTGAACAAGTTTCTCAACTTCTGGCTGGAGAAGCTCGAAGGGCCGCTGCATTCGGTGACCGTCGCGCATTCGAAGCTGATCAAGCCGGCGGAAATCCGCGCCGTCGACGGCGTGTTCCGGCTGCACTGAATTTTCGTCTGTCATTGCGAGCGAAAGCGAAGCAATCCAGTCCTCTGAGCTACGGCTCTGGATTGCTTCGTCGCTTCGCTCCTCGCAATGACGGAGAAGCCTACGGCGTCAGCACGCCGACGATCGCGCCGAGCAGGCACGTCGTCAGCGTGCCCGACACGATCGATTTCCATCCGAGCGAGACGACGTCGGCTCGGCGCTCCGGGCACATGATGGAGAGCCCGCCGATCATGATGCCGAGGCTGCCGAAATTGGCGAAGCCGCACATTGCGTACAGCATGATCAGCCGCGAGCGCTCGTCGAGCGCGCCGGGCGGCAACGCCGCAAGCTGCAGATAGGCGACGAGCTCGTTGAGGATGGTCTTGATGCCCATGAGCGCTCCGGCCGTCGGCGCCTGCGACCACGGCACGCCCATCAGCCAGCACACCGGCGCCATGATCACGCCGAGCACGCGCTGCAGCGTGATCGGCGCGCCGGCGATATCCGGCAACAGGCCGAGGATGGCATTGGCGAGATGCACCAGCGCGACGAACACGATCAGCATGGCGACGATGTTGAGCAGGAGCTCGAGGCCGCCGGCGGTGCCCTTGATGATGGCGTCCATGGTGCTTTCCGCCACCGCGCCGACCTCGCCGAGTTCGCCGCCGGTGCGCCACGCGCCCGGGTTGGGCACCATGATCAGGCTGATGAGGATCGCGGCCGGCGCGCCGAGCACCGAGGCGATGACGATGTTTCCGGCGGCGTCCGGGATGACGGGACTGAGGATGGTGGCGTAGAGCACGAACACGGTGCCGGCGATGCCGGCCATGCCGCCGGTCATCACCACGAACAATTCGCCGCGCGACAGCTTCGCGAGGTACGGCCGGATGAACAGCGGCGCCTCGACCATGCCGACGAAGATGTTGGCGGCGGTCGACAGGCCGACCGCGCCGCCGACCTGGAGCGTGCGCTCCAGCGCCCAGGAAAATCCGCGCACGATCGGCGGCAGGATGCGCCAGTAGAACAGCAGCGTACTGAGTACGCTCATGATCAGCACGACCGGCAGCGCCTGGAACGCCAGAATGAATTCCGAGCCCGGCACCTTCGGCTCGAACGGCAGCGTGCCGCCGCCAACATAGCCGAATACGAACGAAGTGCCGGCTCTCGTCGCCGCCGCCACCGCATCGACCGCGTCGTTGATCCAGGCGAACGCGATCTTGACCTGCGGCACCTTCAACAGCAGCAGCGCCAGCACAAACGTGACGGCCAGCGCGATGCCCGCCTGCCGCCACGCCACCGCGCGGCGATCCTCGCTGATGAGCCAGGCGATGCCGATGAGCGCGATCACGCCCGCGGCCGACTGCAAGTTTTGCATGATGGACCGAGCCCCGATTCCCTCGGGCAAGTGTATCCTGCTTTTATCCGCCACCGCGAAGCGGGGGAGGGGGACCGCGCGTTAGCGCGGTGGAGGGGGCCTGCGGCGATGACGTTGTCGTCGCGGCCGAGGCCCCTTCCACCACCCTGCTGGCGCAGGGCGGTCCCCCTTGCCCGCTTCGCGGGGCAGGATAAAGAGGAGCTACTCATGCCGCGCATCCGCTTCGATTTCGGTTCGCTCACGCTCGACGCCGAACTGCTCGACACACCGACCGCGAAGGCCATCGCCGCGGCGCTTGCCCATCACCGGCGCGGCGATGACCTGGGGCGAGGAGGTCTATTTCGACATCCCGGTGAAGGTCGCGCGCGAGAAGGACGCCAAGGCCGTCGTCACGCCCGGCGAGATCGCCTATTGGCCCGACGGCCACGCCATCGCCATCGGCTTCGGCCGCACGCCGATCTCGAAGGGCGACGAGACGCGGCTCGCCAGCCCCTGCAACATCTGGGCGAAGGCGCTTGGCGATGTGAAGACGCTCGGCAAGGTCAAGGCGGGGACGAAGATCAAGGTGACGGCGGCGACCTAGGCGCGCCGCCTAGCGTTCATCCTTGCTGCGCTGCTCCGTCGCCCGCCGCACGAGCGACAGCGTCGTGTCCCAGGCGTTGCGGATATTGACCACAAGCAGAAGCAACGCCGCGCCAGCAAGGACGATTGAGGCCCACAGTCGTCGCGCCGAACTGGATGAGGGCGGCTACGACCAGCGCGGCTGCATAGACCACGACAGGGGCTCCGCCGTAGCCGAGCTTGTCCGCGAGATCGGCCATGGCGTTGCGCATCATCCGGACGAAAATGAAAATCGCAGTAGGCTAAGCTCCCCAAAGCGGCAATGAAGCCGATGCTCAGGCTCAAGCGATTGGGAGTATGCGTCGGGATCAGGACGATAAGGCTGACGAACAGCACGATGTTGGCGTAGTGGAAGACGATAGGGCTCATGAAGGTGCGGGTCGCGCCGGCGTTCTCCTTGCTGAGGAGGCCGGCGCCGATCGAGGCGGCGACGAACAGCAGCGCCAGCAGCGCCGCCGCGGCGGTGCCGAGCAGGATGTAGAATTCATGCCAATGTTCGAGCATTCGCACGCGCCTCGGCTTCAGCCTCGTCCGACGAACGGCATCTTGTTCGCCATCACGGTCATGAACAGCACGTTGGTGTCGAGCGACAGGCCGGCCATGTAGACCACGGCGCGGCCGACGTCGTCGGCGTTCATGCGCGCCTCGATCATCTTGCGGCCGTCGGGCTGCAGCACGCCGTCGCCTTGCACCATGCGGTCGGTGAGCGGCGTTGCGGCGTTGCCGATGTCGATCTGGCCGCAGACGATGTCGTAGTTGCGGCAGTCGAGCGCGGTCTGCTTGGTGAGCCCGGTGACGGCGTGCTTGGTGGCGGTATAGGCGGCGGCGCCCGGGCGCGGCGTGTGCGCGGAGATCGAGCCGTTGTTGATGATGCGGCCGCCGCGCGGGTCCTGCGATTTCATCAGCCTGATTGCCTCCTGCGTGCACAGGAACAAGCCGGTGAGATTGGTGTCGACGACGGCCTTCCATTTATCGAGCGGCAAATCCTCGATCGGCATCGCGGGCGCGCCGATGCCGGCATTGTTGAAGAGCAGGTCGAGCCGGCCGAATTCCTGCTTGGTTCTTGCGAATACCGCCTTGATGAACTCGGGGTCGGCAACGTCGGTCTGCACCGGCAGAGCCTGGCCCGGCGTCTGCGCGCCTTCTTTCGCGACGGCTTCCAGCATCTCCTTGCGCCGCCCGGCGAGCACCACCGCATAGCCCTCGCGCATCAACGCGAGCGTGACAGCGCGACCGACTCCGGTCCCGGCGCCCGTCACCAATGCGACTTTCTGCGAAGCCATCCATTCCTCCCGTCATGCATTCGAGTGCGGGACAGAGTGGACGAAATGATGTGGGCAAAGCAATCGCCGTTGCGGCCCCGCTCAGCTCGCGAGCGCGATTTCCTCGTCGGGGCTGCGCACGCGGTAGGCGTCCGGCGTGGCGAGCCGCGCGCTGATTTCGCTTGCCGTGCCGGGCTTGCCGAAGCGATAGCCCTGCATCGAATGCACGCCCGCGGCGCGCAGGAACAGGTGCTGCTCGGCGGTCTCGACGCCCTCTGCGGTGACCTTCATGCCGAGGCCGCGGCCGAGGCTGACGACGGCGTGCACGATGGCGGCCGCGTCGGGCGCCTTCTCGATGCTGCGCACGAAACTCGAGTCGATCTTGAGCTTGTCGAACGGAAAGCGGCGCAGATAGAGCAGACTCGAATAGCCGGTGCCGAAGTCGTCGAGCGCGAAGCGCACGCCGATGGCCTTGAGCCGCAGCATGCTCAATTCGGCGGTTTCCAGGTTGCCGAGCAGCGTGCTCTCGGTGAGCTCGAGCTCGAGCTGCGTGGCGTCGAAATCGGTTTCCTTGAGGATGCGCTCGACCATGTCGACAAAATCGGTGCGGCGGAATTGCAGCGGCGAGACGTTGACCGCGACCATGATCCCCGGCCAGCCCTTGCCGTCGAGGCAGGCGCGCCGCAGCATCCACTCGCCGAGCTCGATGATCAGGCCGGAATGCTCGGCGATCGGGATGAAATCCGAAGGCGGAATTTCGCCGGCCACCGGGTGGGTCCAGCGACACAGCGCCTCGACGCCGACCACGGTGTCGCCCGAGGCGTTGACGAGCGGCTGGTAGGCGGCGCGCAGGCCGTCGTTCTCGATCGCATGGAGCAGATCGCCTTCGAGCAGCTTGCGGTGCGAAAGGTCGGCGTTCATCGCCGCATCGTAGATGCAGGCGCGGTTGCGGCCTTCGTTCTTGGCGCGATACAGCGCCATGTCGGCATAGCGCAGGATGTCGGCGGCTTCGCCGGAGCGGCGATCGATCACGGCGATGCCGACGCTGGCGCCGATGATGATGTTGTGGCCGTTGATGGAGTAGGGCGCGGATACGGCGGTGATGATGCGGCCGGAGATCGCCTGGAGCGAATAGGAGTCGGAGCGCGCAACTGGTGATGATGGCGAATTCGTCGCCGCCGAGCCGCGCCACCAGATCGTTGCCGCGCAGCGTGCGGCTCAGCCGCTGGGTGACGTTGAGGATCAGTTCGTCGCCGACATGGTGGCCGAGCGTGTCGTTGACGTCCTTGAAATGGTCGAGGTCGATATAGAACACGGCCGCGGTCGGGCCGCCGCGCCGCACCTCGGTCATGACGGCTTCCAGCCGCTCGCTGAAATAAATGCGGTTGGGCAGGCCGCAGAGCGGGTCGTGCAGCGCGAGATGGCGCAATTGCGTTTCGCCGGCCTCGATCGTCTCCGTGGTGCGCCGCATGTAGCGCAGCACCAGGCCGACCAGCAGCGCAAAGCCGGCCAGCGCCACTGCGATGAAGGGGATCACGCTTTGCACGATCTGGGCGCCCGGCCGGCTCGGGGTCCAGGCGAAGCTCGCGATCGTCTTGCCTCGATCGTCGGCCAGATCGATGACGTGGTCGCCGCTGGCCTTGGCAGGATCGTTGATCTTGCGCAGGTGCTGCAACTGCAGACGGCGGCCGATTCCGTCGAGCATCCGGTCTTCGATGAATTTGATGGAGAGCGCGATCGGCGGCTGCTCGGTCACGGCGCCGACATTGCTGGCCGATCCCACCGCGACCGCCGCAACGATCGCCGGACGATCGAGGACATTCTGCACCAGCGCGGCACGCTTGCGCGGGTCCGCCGATGAATCTTTCGGACCGACCAGCAGAAGGGCGCCGCCGGCCACGCCCTGCGCGCCTCCGCGCATGTAATGGAGTATCGGGTTGAGGCCCGGCCGGATGGCATTGATCCAGTTGGGGTCCGGGTTGTGCTTGCCAAATCGCTGATACTTGACGCGATCGGCGGCATCCAGGACGACCACGATGTCGTGGTTGAAGAATGCCTGCAGACCGAGGCCGATGCGATTTTCAACCCATTGCGGATCGTACTCGAGCCGGATTTTCGCCATGCCGCGTTCCGATTCCGCGACACTCTCGATTTCGCGCAGGACGCGCTCGCCCTGGGTGGTGATCGCCTGTTTGAAAAGCTCCTGTTCGTGGTCGAGCGAAACCTCGTCCGCCCGCTGGGCAGACGTAAGCACCGCAACGACAACGCAAACGATCGCCACGGCGACGATCACGCCGATCGGCATGACCACGCTCAGGCGCCCGCGATCCCACCGGGATTGACTGCGTTGCTCGGCGATTCGCGAGCGCGCCGAAGCCAACACGTTCCCACCTATAGGGTATTTCTCGACAGGACAAAGCTAGGGACGAAAGCTTGCAAATCGCTTGCCTCTCGCGCGTAGTGCTGCGCTTTGCCCGAGGCTGCGGCGGATTCGGCCAATGGCGTTAACGAACGGTAAATGCGCCGGCGGCTGCGCTGCGGTCAGCGCTGGTTGCTGTAGGGCGGACGAGGAATGGCGAGGTGGGCGGCGCGTAACGCCGCGGACCAGCGCTCGCGCAGGTCGGAGAAATACGGTTCGCCCGGCTCGATGCGGTAGGTGAGTTCCGCATCGCAGGTGTCGCGTCGCGCAACCAGGAGGTCGATCGGCATGCCGACGCTCAGGTTCGAGCGCATGGTGGAGTTGACCGAAACCAGGCCGACCTTCAGCGCATCGTAGAGGTCCATATCATAGGTCACGGCGCGATCGAGCACCGGCTTGCCGTATTTGTGCTCGCCGATCTGCAGGTACGGCGTGTCGGTGGTGCATTCGATGAAGTTGCCGGCGGAGTAGATCATGAACAGCCGCATGCGCTCGCCCTTGATCTGCCCGCCGAACAGGAAGGAGACGTCGAAACTCACGTCGGAGCCTTCGAGCATCTTGCCTTCGGTGTTGCGGAGGTCGCGGATGATGCGTCCGACGCGCTGCGCCGCCTGGAACATGGTGGGCGAATTCATCAGCGTTTCGCGTTCGCCGGTGTCCGGATCCTCCAGGCCTTCCGTCAGCGTGCTCAGCACCGTCTGGCTGATCGACAGGTTGCCGGATGACGCGACCGCCATGATGCGCTCGCCGGGCTGCTTGAACACGTGCAGCTTGCGGTACGTCGAGATGTTGTCGACGCCGGCGTTGGTGCGCGTGTCGCCGAACATCACCAGCCCGTCGCGTACAAGTATGCCGCAGCAATAGGTCATCGATGCCGGTCGCTCCTATGTCGTCTTTATAGCGAGGGCGATGTTGCGGCGGCAACGGCGCGTTATTGCACATGTTTTGGCGCGGTGGTGCCCTGCGGACATAAGTTCCATTTCGAGCTGTGCAGCAATTGCCGCGGCAAATAGCCACTTGACTGATGTGCCGGTGCGATTTCGGGTAATTTTGTCGTTGCGCGTCTGCTGGCGCGCATGCGGGGCGATGCGCGTGACTTTTCAATTCAATCGACGATGCTGGCCGATATGGCCAGCGATGGTGATCATCGGCGCGGTGGCGCTGCCGCAGCTCGGCGCCGCACAGGTCGCCGATGACGCAACTCCGGCCGAGAAGACGATCCACGTTCCCGCCGCGGTGCCGAAGGCGCTCAAGCCGGTTCCAGGCCCGGCTCCCGCCGCGGCAACACGCGCGGTGGACATCGCGCTGCCGATGGACGCGCGGGGACTACGGGCTGCGGGCATCTCGACGGCCGCCATCGAGCGCGAGCGCGGCGGCACCGACTTGTTCTTGCCGGGAACGGTCGCCATTCCGCAGCAGCAAATCCGCGTGGTTGCAGCGCCGGCCGGCGGCCTCGGTCGAATCCATGGCGCTTGCGGCCGACGAGCCGGTTGAGGCCGGCCAGGCGATTGCACAACTGCGCTCGCCGGCGATCGTCGAGGCGCAACGCGAGTTCCTCTCGGCGCTGTCCGACGAGGCGCTGGCGCAGGACCGCCTCAAGCGCACGCAGCTTCTGTTCGACGGCAAGGCCACGCCCGAGCGCGAACTGCGCGTCGCGCAGAGCCGAAGCGGTGCAGGCCAAGTCTCGTCTCGATGAGCGCACGCAAATCCTGCTGTTGATGGATCTGAGCGACGCCGACGTCGAGACGCTGCGCACGTCGCGAAAGATATTTGGCGGCGTCACCGTGAATTCGCCGATCGCCGGCACGGTGGTGAAACGCCACATCAGCCCGGGGGAGCGCGTCGAGCGCGGCGGCGCCGCTCTACACCATCGCGGAGCTTGAGCCGCTCTGGGTCAACATCCAGGTGCCGGCGTCGCGGTTGGCGAACATCCTGCCCGGCGCCGCAGTGACGCTGCCGGCTTATGGCGCCAGCGGCCGCGTCATTCGCATCGGCCGCACCGTCGACGCGGCGACCCAGTCGGCCACCGTGGTGGCGGAAATCGGCAGCAACGGCGGCAGCGTGCGCCCGGGCCTCGCGGTCGACGTGACGGTCCACATTGCCGACGGCGAGGCTGCGCAATGGTCGATGCCGGCGTCGTCGGTCGTGCGTCATCGCGAGCGATCCTGGGTATTCCTGCGCAGCGCCCGACGGCTTCCGCGCCCGGCCGGTGCAGGTGGTGGCGGAAAGCGCACGGGCGGTCTCGATCCGCGGGCAATTTGCCGACGACCGATCAGGTTGCGGTGCGCGGAATCCTGTCGCTGCTCTCCGCGCTCGCCGAAGCCGACAAGGACTGATCCGTGCTCGAGCGGCATCATCGACGTAGCGCTAAAGCAGCGGCTGCTGGTGTTCCTTGGCGCCATCGCGCTCGCGGCCTGGGGCGTGAGTTCGTATCTCAAGCTTCCGATCGACGCCTTCCCGGACGTCGCGCCGGTGCAGGTGCTGGTCTCGATGCGGGCGCCCGGGCTGACGCCCGAGGAACTCGAAAGCCGCGTCACGGCGCCGATCGAGATCGCGATGCGCGGCGTTCCAAACCTCGTGCAGATGCGCTCGACCACGCGCTACGCGGTGTCGCTGATGACGTTCGAGTTCGCGGACGGCACCGATATTTTCTGGGCCCGCGCGCAGGTCAACGAGCGCCTGCAGGACATCCGCGATCAGCTGCCGCCGGGTGCCGACGGCGGCCTCGCGCCGGTCGTGACGCGCGCTTGCCGAAGTGCTGATGTTCACCATCGAGTCGGAAAAGCTCAACGCGCAGGAGGTGCGCAGCCTGGTCGACTGGACGATCCGCCCGGCGCGTGCGCGGCGCTGCCGGGCGTAGCCGATGTGAACGTGCTCGGCGGCTTCGTGCGCACCTTCGAGGTGGTGCCGTCGGCGCCGGCGATGGCGGCGCGCGGCATCACGACGCGATGCTGGAGACCGCGCTCGTCGCCAACAACCGCAACGACGGCGCCGGCCGCGTGCGCGATGGCGAGGAAGCGCTGCTGGTGCGTTCCGAAGGGCGCATCCGCACGCTCGACGACGTGCGCAATATCGTGGTCGCGCTGCACGGCGCATCGATCGTGCGGGTCGGCGACGTCGCCGACGTGCGCTTCGGCGCCTTGCCGCGCAACGGCGTCGTGACCACCAATGCCGAGCGCGAGGGTATCTTGGGACTGGTCCTCGGGCTGCGCGGGACGAGCGCCAAGGTCGTCGTGCGGGCGGTGAAGAAGAAGTTCGACGAACTTAAACCGCGGC
Source organism: uncultured Alphaproteobacteria bacterium (assembly GCA_963730645.1). GTDB lineage: Bacteria > Pseudomonadota > Alphaproteobacteria > Rhizobiales > Xanthobacteraceae > BOG-931. The sequence goes on from CAVSSN010000010.1 coordinate 246,509, forward strand.
TGCCGGCCGACGCCAGGATCGTCGATCTTCTATGACCGCAGCGACCTGATCGAGAAGGCGGTCGACACGGTGCAGGAGGTGCTGATCGAGGCGGTTGTGCTGGTGATGTTCCTGCTGCTGCTGTTTCTCGGCAATCTTCGCGCCGCGCTGGTGGTCTCGATGATCCTGCCGCTCGCGGTGCTCGTCGACGTTCATCATCATGCGGCTGTCCGGCTATTCGGCGAACATCATGTCGCTCGGCGGGCTCGCCATCGCCATCGGCCTGCTGGTCGATTGCGCGGTGGTGGTGGTGGAAAACGTCGCGCACCGCTTCACGCAGGTGCAGAAAGCCTGACGTCAGGACGCGGCTGCGGCTGACGCTCGAAGCGACCGGCGAGGTGGCGATGCCGCTCGTGTCCGGCGTCGTCATCATCATCACGGTGTTCATGCCGCTGCTTGCGTTGCAAGGCCTCGAAGGCCGGCTGTTCCGGCCGGTGGCGCTCACCATCGGATTTGCGCTCGGGGCGGCGCTGGTGCTGTCTCTCACCGTGATTCCCATCGCTCGCGGCCTATGTGCTGCGCTCCGGCGAGCACAAGGACCCGTGGATGGTGCGCAAGCTGCACGCCGTCTACGACCCGCTGCTGGCGGCGGCGATGCGCCGGCCACTCATCGTCGCTGTGCTGGTCGCGATCGGGGTTGCCGCCGCAGTCGGTGCATTTCACCGCATCGGCGAGACCTTCATGCCGGTGATGGACGAGGGAACGCCAATCATCTCGCTGCGGAAATTTCCCACCATCTCGATCGCTGAGGCTGCGCAGACAGATTTGCGCATCGAGCAGGAATTGATGTCGCGCGATTCCGGAGATCAAACGCATCATGGCGCGCGCCGGCTCGGACGAGCTTGGCATCGATCCCGGCTGGCGTCAACGAGACCGACATGTATCTGACGCTCGCGCCACGCAAGGAGTGGCGCAAGACGCAGCATGACCTGGCTGATGGACGAGATGCGCAAGGTTCTCGACGAGATTCCGGGCATGTCGTACGCGTTTTCGCAGCCGATCGACATGCGCGTGCAGGACATGATCGTAGGCGCGCGCGGCGATGTCGTCGTCAAGGCTTTTGGCGACGACATCGAAACGCTCAATCGCGTCGTGGCGCGATATTGCGGTGCAGATGCGCAAGATTTCCGGTGCGACCGACGTCTATGCGCTGCGCAATTCCGGCGTGAAATATCTCACCGTGAAGATAGATCGCTTCCAAAGCCGGCCGGCTTGGGCTCAACGTAACGGAGGTCCAGGACGCGCTGCGATTCTGGATCGACGGCAAGCAGATCGGCATCGTGCTCGAAGGCGTCAGTGCGCACGCCGCTCGTCATCCGCGGCGAGGAGAGCGCTGCGCACGTCGGCGGTCGATCTGGGCGCGTATTCCGGTGGTGCGTCCTAACGGCGGCACGGTGGAGCTATCGCAGCTTGCCAACATCCGCGTCGAAGACGGCCCGGTGCAGATCATCCGCGAGGGTGGCCAGCGCTTTGCCACCGTGCTCACCAATGTGCGCGGCCGCGATCTCGTCGGCTTCGTCGCCGAGGCGCAGGCGGCGGTCGAACGACAACGTCAAGCTGCCCGCGAGACTATTCGCTCGAGTGGGGCGGCCAGTTCCAGAACCAGCAGCGCGCCGCGGCGCGCCTGCGGCTGGTGGTGCCGATCGCGCTCGGCAATGATCTTCCTGCTGCTCTATCTGACCTTCGGTTCGGTGCGTCAGGCGGTGCTGGTGTTCTGCAACGTGCCGTTCGCCACCATCGGCGGCGTGATCGCGCTGTGGGCATCCGGGCTGTTCCTGTCCGTTCCGGCGTCGGTCGGATTCATCGCGCTCATCGGCATCGCCGTGCTCAATGGCGTCGTGCTCGTTTCCTACATCAATGAGAGTGTCGCCAAGGGCGACCGCCTATTCCGCGACGCGATCATGGAAGGCGCCAAGCGGCGTCTGCGCCCGGTGACATTGACCGCGAGCATCGCCGCGCTCGGCCTGGTGCCGTTCTTGTTCGCCAGCGGCCCGGGCTCAGAAATCCAGAAACCGCTGGCCATCGTGGTGATCGGCGGCCTCGTCACCGCGACGCTGCTGACACTCTTCCTGCTGCCGATCCTCTACGACCACTTCGCGCTCCCGCGCGCCGAGCGCATCAAGGTTGACGAATTCATTCGCGAAAAGGAGGCCGTCGAGGCGGCGGAGGCGGCAGCGGTTGCCGCGCGCACGGTGCCGGCGCAGGCGGCGGAGTAGACCGCAGCCAGGCATTCTATTTCGTGAAGTACTTCTTCACGCGCTCGATCACCGGCTTCGGCGTCGCGTAGATGCGTGCCACGATTTTCTGTACGTCTTCGCCTCTGGTCGGCGAAATGTCGGCCTTTGATCTTCTGCGCGTCGGCCAGGAATTCCGGGTCCTTCGTCGTCGCGTCGAAGGCGCGGCGCAGCAGCGTCGCGGTGGCTTCGGGCAGGCCCGGTGGCGCAGCAAACGGCCGCGCCATCGCCGTCGCGCCGACCAGAAGCTCGACCATCTGCCGGTCCGCATCGGTTTTGAGCAGATCGAGCAGCAGCGGCACGTCGGGGAATTCCGGGCTCTTTTCCAGCCCGACCTGCAGCAGGATATTGATCTTCTTTTCCGGCAGCCAATCCGGCTTCGCGGTCTTGAGCGCCGACAGGCTGAAGATGCAGCGGCCGTGCGCTTCGCCGCGCTCGATCGCCAGGATCGTCTCCTGGCTGCCGAGATAGCCGGTCACCACCTTGAATTTGGTGCCGAGGAGTTCGTTGAGGATGATCGGCCAGGTATCGGTTTCCGAGCCTGCTCCGGTGCCGGCCACGACCATCTGGTTCTTGCGCACGTCGTCGATCGTCTTGAACGGCGAGGCGCCCCAGGAAATGCAAAGGCCGACATCCTTCGTCAGCGCGCCGACCCAGGTGAACTGGCTTGCATCGTAGCCGGGATTTCGCGCGCCGATGAGCGGCTCGATGATCGGGCCATTGGCGAACGTCGTCATCGCGGTGCCGTCGCGCGGTGCCTGTTGCGCCAGGAAATTGGCGGCCCGGATGCCTCCGGCGCCGGGCATGTCCTGCACCGTCACCGTCGGATTGCCGGGGATATGATGGCCGAGGTGGCGTCCGACCAGCCGTGCGAACAGATCGATGCCGCCGCCGGCGGTTCCGGCAACGTAGATCGTGATCGGATGGTCGATGGTTTCGGCGGCCTGCGTGGCGCTTGACGGCGCAAGGCAACAGGTCATGGCGGCCAGGGGCCAGACACGCCAACAGGCAAAAATGACGGATGGGCATGTGCGGCCTCCTCGCTGCGTCGGGATGGCGGTTGATATTGCTGATATGCCCGAGCAGCCTGACGATCAAGTTTCCCGGCCATCGCGCTTGAGCCCCGCTTGGCGGCGCGCTAGGAGAAAGCGAGCGCGGGAGAGTGCCCACATGTCGAATACCGACGGCGAGGTTGTGACCGCCGCATTGCTGGTCATCGGCGACGAGATTCTATCGGGCCGGACCAAGGACAAGAACATCGGCTACATCGCCGAATACCTGACCAATTTGGGCATCGACCTCAAGGAGGTCCGCGTCGTCCCCGACGAGGAGCCGGAGATCGTCACCACGCTCAATGCGCTGCGCGCGCGCTACACCTACGTGTTCACCACCGGCGGCATCGGCCCGACCCACGACGACATCACCGCCGAGTGCGTCGCCAAGGCGTTCGGCGTCAGCATCGGCTATCATCCGGAAGCGGTTCGGATCATGACCGAGCGCGTGGCGCAGACCAGCGGGCAGATGAACGAAGCCCGCATGCGCATGACCCGCATTCCAGCCGGCGCCGAGCTGGTGCTCAACAAGGTTTCAGCGGCGCCGGGCTTCTGGCTCGGCAACGTCATCGTCATGGCCGGCGTGCCGCACATCATGCAGGTGATGCTCGAATTCGTGACCCCGAAGCTCAAGACCGGCGCCAAGATGCTGTCGGAATCGGTGCAGGCCGACTGCCGCGAAGGCGACATCGGTACCGAACTCGGCCAGGTCGCCAAGGCCCATCCCGGAGGTGATCATCGGCTCCTATCCGTTCCAGGACACCAGGCTCGGCGGCAACACCCACCTGGTGATGCGCTCGCGCGACGCGCAAAAGCTCGCCGCAGCCAAGGCCGACGTCGAGGCCATGCTGCAACGGGTGAAGGCCGGGCTGCGAGCCTAGGCCAAGATCCGATCGAATTGAATCGGATCATGGCCTTCGTTCGGGAGGTTACGGACGTTGCGGCGCCAGCGCCAAGGTGTCCGTGGTCCGCGCGGTCCGCGGCATCAACACCGCAAGGACGATCGCGACGATAACAAGCGCAGGGACATCCCCGATCAGATGACCGGACTCGTGCTCGTCGCTGAAGGACTGAACGCCCATGATTGCTGCGTGAACCACGCTTGACCAGACGGTGAACCAGATGATGCTCTTGTTGGCGTAAGGGTCCCGTGCGGCGAGGAGCAGGAACACGCCCAGCGTCGCATACACGCCGAGGATCATCATCAGATAGTGGGAATGTCCATGTCCCCACGTCCAGCCCGAGGGCCAGACAACACCCAGCAGATAGATGCCGAATATGAATGTCAGGCCGACGGCGACCAACGCTATGCGAAGAAACAGCAGACGATTTTCATCAGACATTTTGCATCTCCATGTGCAGGACCGCGTTCGCCGGCGAATGTCGGATCGATCAAGGTCCGACACATATGGCTGGAGCCGAGGCGAAAGACTTTGTCCGGCGCCTGATTTTTCAGTGAGATAAGATTGATTTTTCCTTGAGGACGCGCTGCCGCGGGCCCCAGGAAGCGCTGCCCAGCAGGCGTTGACGCCCGCATCGTCGTCGGGCGCAATGGCCCGCCATGATTCGTCCACTTCCGCGCGCGAAGATCGCGCCATGCGTATGAAACGGCGGCATTTCCTTGCGCTCGGCCTTGGGGCGCTTGCGGCGCTGTGCGCCGCGCCGCCGGCGCATAGTGCGAGCTTTGACGGTTACGGCGTCGTCTATCTGCACGGCAAAGGCGGCTGGCCGGGCGCGATGAACGGCGGCATCCTCAGTTCGCTGAAGGAGGCAGGCGCGCTGGTGGCGACGCCGGAAATGCCGTGGTCGTTCCACCGCAAATACGGCGCGACCTATGACCAGGCGATGGCCGAGATCGACAAGGCGGTCGCCGGCCTCAAGGCGGACGGCGCGCGCAAGATCGTCGTCATCGGCCATTCGCTCGGCGCCAATGCGGCCATAGGCTACGCGGCGCGCCATCCAGACCTTACGGCCGTCATCGCGCTCGCGCCGGGCCATTTGCCGGAAGTCGACGGCATGCTCAGCTACACGCGCGAGGCGGTCGCAGAGGCCAAGCAACTGATCGCCGCAGGGCAGGGCGATGTGCCGAAGCACTTCCCCGACATGGCGCAAGGGATTCCGCTGTCGACCACCACGACCCCGAACGTCTACCTCAGCATGTTCGACCCCAACGGTCCCGCGGTGATCCCGAAGAACGCCGCCGCCATGGGGCCGGTGCCGTTTCTGTGGGTCGTCGGCGTGCTCGACCCGATCTACCGCCGCGGCCGCGACTATGCCTTCACGGCAGGCGCGAAGAATCCCAAGAGCCGTTACATCGAGGTGTTCGCCGGCCACATGCTGACGCCGCTCGCCGCCCGCAAGCAGGTCATCGACTGGCTCAAATCGCTGTGAGCGCGCGGCGGTGCGCGTTCACGGCGATGCGCCTTGCTGTGGTGGCGCCGGCTGCCTAACTAGAGGCTCGGCAGGGATTTCAACCGGTGAGTGAAACCGAAGCCCTCTTCAGCGTGCTGCGGCAGTCGGCCGATGCCGACAGCGTTGCCGCGATCGAGCGCGCGGTCAGCGACGCGCCGGATCGCGAGCTTTGCCGCATCAATGTGCTCGATTTCGCCGCCAGGCACGGCCTCAATGAAGAGCGTGCGCTCGCGGCATTCCTGCATGCCTCACGGCTTGGCCTGTTCGAGTTGTCGTGGAACGTGCTGTGCCCCGGCTGCGGCGGCGTGCTCGACGCACAGCGCGACGCTCAAGACCGTCGATCGCGAGGAATACGCTTGCGGGCTGTGCGCCTCGGGCTACAAGGCCACGCTCGACGAGATGGTCGAGGTCACCTTCACGGTGAGCCAGCGTGTGCGCCGCATCGCCGCCCACGATCCGGATACGCTTCCGGAAGTCGAATATTACCGCCAGATTTTCTGGAGCTCGGGCGTCGATCTGCCGGAAACGCTGGGGGAGAGCCTCGACGAGTTCACCGTCGATTCGATCGAACTGCCGCCGGGCGAAAAGGCGGTGCTGTCGGTGCAACTCCCGAACGATTTCGTCATCGTGTTCGATCCGGTGACGCACGGCACGCAATTCCTCGACGTCAAGGGCGAGCCGACGCGCGAGCGGCAGACGCTGTCGATGGTGTTCAACAAGGTGAAGGCGCCGATCGGCACCGTCGAGATGCGGCCCGGACCGCTGCGGCTGTCGCTGGAGAATCGCACCGACCGCCGCGTGCTGCCGGCGCTGTGGATCGCCGGCGGGCCCGCTTCATGATCTGCTCGGCAAGCGCAAGCCGTTCGTCACGGCCAAGCGCCTGCTCACCAACCAGACGTTCCGCGACATCTACAAGACCGACACGCTCGACGTCGATCAGCGTCTCAAGATCACCAGCCTTACGTTCCTGTTCACCGATCTCAAGGGCTCGACCGAGCTCTACGAGCGCGTCGGCGACCTCGTCGCTTACGATATCGTGCGCCAGCATTTCCATGTGCTGCACGACATCGTCGCGTCGGAGGCCGGCGCGATCGTGAAGACGATCGGCGATGCGGTGATGGCGACATTCGCCACGCCCGACCGGGCGATTGCCGCCGCATTGCGCATGCGCGAGGCGATGACGCGCATCAACGCCGAGCGCCAGAACGAGGATTTGCTGCTCAAGATCGGCATCCACGAAGGCCCGTGCCTCGCCGTCACGCTCAACGACCGCCAGGACTATTTCGGCCAGACCGTGAACATGGCCGCGCGCGTGCAGGGCCTTGCGTCCTCGCGCGCGATCTTTGTGACGAAGTCGGTGGTGGAGGATCCGAAGTCGGCGAAAATCCTGGAGAGCTCGGGATTGCAGCCGACGATGCAGCGCGCGGCGCTGCGCGGCATTGCCGACAAGACGACGGTTTACGAAATTCCCTGACTGCTGCCGTGGAGCACGACATGCGCACCGACACCACACGCCGCCGCTTTGTTCTTACCGGACTTGCCGCCACGGGAATTGGCGCGGGGCCTGCGTTCGCCGAGGGGAATCTGAGCGCGACGCCGGCGTGCAACGATCATCCGACGCTGCCGGAGATGGACGGTCCGTTCTACAAACCGAAATCGCCCGAGCGCGCCGACCTGATCGAGCCCGGTGCAGGCGGGCGGCCGGTTGAGCTTGCGGGCACCGTGCTGACGCGCTCGTGCAAGCCGGTATCTCGCGCGCTGGTCGACCTCTGGCACGCCGACGACAACGGCAACTACGATCAGGCCGGTTTCCGCTATCGCGGCCACGTCTTCACCAGCGCCGATGGCAGCTTTCGCTTTCACACCATCATGCCGGCGCTGTATCCCGGCCGCACGCGGCACTATCACGTCAAGGTCTTCACGCCGGGCCAGCGGCTCCTGACGACGCAGCTCTATTTTCCCGACGAGCCGATGAATGCCCGCGACGGGCTTTATCGCCGCGAATTGCTGATGCGGATGGCGCAGGCGCAGGACAGCCTGTCGGCACGGTTCGATTTCGTCCTCGACTTGCGCTAGATAACGCACGGCCGCGCTGGTGCGGCCGCCGCGAGGACAGCATGGCGAAGCCGCAGCCCGATCCGGCGCAGCCGCCGAGCCCGGAAAAGATTTTTCCGGTCTCCTGGGATCAGTTTCACCGCGATTCACGCGCGCTCGCCTGGCGCCTCAATGGCGCCGGCCCGTTCGAGGCGGTGGTCTGCATCACGCGCGGCGGGCTGGTGGCGGCAGCGGTGGTGGCGCGCGAGCTCGGCATCAGGGTGATCGAGACCGTGTGCGTTGCGAGCTACAGCCACACCACGCAGGGCGACGTGAAGGTGCTCAAGGACGTGGCCCCCTCGATCGTGGCGCTCGGCGGCGGCGAGGGCAAAGGCGTGCTCATCGTCGACGACCTCGTCGATACCGGCCAGACCGCCAAGGTGGTGCGCGAGCTGCTGCCGCGCGCGCATTTCGCCACCGTCTACGCCAAGCCCATGGGCCGCCCCATGGTCGATACCTTCATCACCGAGGTGTCGCAGGACACCTGGATCTACTTCCCCTGGGATACCGGGCTCGCCTTCGTGCCGCCGATCCGCGAGGCAGGTTTATAGCGCACGCACCGCGGTGATCGGCTATCATGGGCCAACGCTCGGCCAATGCCGCAGATGCGACAACAAACGAGGACCGCCATGGATGCCGTCACGCCAAAGGGCAAGCACGATACCACCGACACCCACTCGCACGTCGTGCGCGCCGCCGACATGGAATGGAAGCAGACGCGGTTCCCCGGCTGCGAAGTGAAGGGCCTGCTGTTCGACAAGGAGACCGGGCTCGTCACCGCGCTGATGCGCTTTGCGCCCGGCGCGGTGCTGCCCGACCACGAGCACGTGCGGATCGAGCAGACCTACGTGCTCGAAGGCAAGCTGGTCGACAAGGAAGGCCCGGCCAAAGGTCTCACCGTCGGCCCCGGCGAATTCGTCTGGCGCGAGGCCGGCAGCCGCCACGTCGCCTGGACGCCGGAGGGCGGCCTGATGCTCGCCATGTTCCAGGTGCCGAACAAGTTCTACGAGAAAGACGGCCGCATCACCGATGTCTCCGGCGTCGACTGGGACGGCCTGTGGGGTCACGTCCTCCACGACTGAGCAACGCCGCCGCCGCCCCGGCTGTGCTAGAACCGCGCGGCGCGGACGTGGCGAAACGGTAGACGCAAGGGACTTAAAATCCCTTGGGGGAAACCCCGTGTGGGTTCAAGTCCCACCGTCCGCACCAGACTTGCCAATCTCGACAAAGATAGGCGCTGCGGCGCGTCTTTACCGGCGCTTCACGCGCAGCGATTTTTCACGTAGGCGTGCAGACGAAGATGCTAACCGCGGCCAAACCGCAGCGGCGCAATTCCATGCCTGGTTCGATAGAGCCGCTCTACGAGCCCTACGATGAGAGCGAGCGCGAGCAATGCAGGGGGCAGGTAGCGGGCGACCATGCCAATACTGGTCACGTCGTCCTTCCATGCGGTCGCTCCGCCGAGCGAGATTACGAACGCTCCCCATAGGAGGATGCGAAACAGTCTGAGCGTGAGGTAGGCAGTCATGACATCGCCCTCGCATCGTTGAGTATCGTGTACCCCGATTTCATTTCACGCAAGCTTCAGCCTGTTCATCGAACGCCATCGCATGTTCTTTTTCGACACTGGATATGCGATTCATGTCCCGCGCCATTGATTCGCGCGGGGTTTTGTGTCGACTAGAATCCCCTCGTGCCGGCCCAATTTACCGGCCCTTAATGTAGTTTCGGTAGTGTTGCGGCCCCAGGAATGACGCTCATGGCTAACGCCGGAAATCATCGCGCGGGCTCTGAGCATCGCCGAAAAGCCCGCCAGCAGATCCATTATCGCGCATCGATTCTCCTGGAAGGCGATCCGGCGCCGCGCTCCTGCGCGATTGCGGACATTTCCGAAAGCGGCGCAAAGGTTACGCTCGACAGCGCGGAAGAGCTGCCGGAGCAATTCATTCTTTTGCTCACCTCGACCGGCAGCGCGCGGCGTCTGTGCCGAAGTCGTCTGGCGCAACGGCACGACGGTCGGCCTCAAGTTCGTCAGCGACGCTGACTGAGCCGCTCGGCGGGCGACCGGCCTGTTGCGATGCTCACCAGCTTGCCGCATTTGCGCGGCAGGACTTCGGCCGGCCCGAGTGACTCATCCGAATGCCTTCCGGGCGCCGGGTTTGTTAAGCTCGGTCCGGCAAGATGAGCGTGATGCCTGCGAGCGTGCCGACGATGCCGATGAAGACCCCTGCGGACCGTCAAATGCCGCCGCCATGCGCCCTGACTGGGCCGATACTGGCTTGGGCAGTGACCGCGATTGTGCTTGCCGGTTGCACCAGCGGCGACGGTATCGGCACGATCCTGGCCGATCCCGGCCGCTATTCGGCCTTCCATTGCAAGGATATGGCCGATCGCTGGGTCGCTCTCAACAAGCGCGAGACTCTGTTGGGCGACCTGATGCTCAGGGCGAGCCAGGGAACCGGCGGCACGGTGATCGGGGCGATGGCTTACAGGCCCGAGTACGAGCAGATCCTCACCGAAAAGCGTATGCTGAAGCGCGCCGCCGTCGAAAAGAAATGCGATCTTGTGCCGCAATCGAATTACCAGAGCGACAACATCGTGCGCTGATCAAAGCGCCGCGCGCCGCAGCCGCAACGCATTCATCACCACGCTGACCGACGACAGCGCCATGGCCGCCGCGCCGATCGCCGGCGACAGCAGGATTCCGAACAACGGATAGAGCGCTCCGGCCGCAATCGGAACGCCGGCCGCATTGTAGATGAAGGCGAAGACCAGGTTTTGCCGGATGTTGCGCATGGTCGCGGCGGACAGGCGCCGCGCGCGCACGATGCCGGTGAGGTCGCCCTTCACCAGCGTGATGCCGGCGCTCGCCATCGCGGCATCCGTGCCGGTGCCCATGGCGATGCCGACGTCGGCGGCTGCGAGGGCCGGTGCATCGTTCACTCCGTCGCCGGCCATCGCCACGACGCGTCCGGCCCGGCGCCAGGTCTCGACCACCTCGGCCTTGTGCTCCGGCAGCACTTCGGCCTCGACGTCGTCGATGTCGAGCATGCGCGCGACCGCGCGCGCCGTGGTGCGATTGTCACCGGTGAGCATGATGATGGAAATGCCGTCCGCCTTGAGCGCGCGCAGCGCCTGCGCCGTGGTGGCCTTGAGCGGATCGGCAATGGCGATGAGGCCCGCAAGCTTGCCGTCGATGGCGATGAAGATCACCGTCGCACCTTCGCCGCGGTGGCGCTCGGCCTCGGTATGGAGCGGATCGGCGCTGACGCCGAGTTCGCGCAGGAATTTGGCATTGCCGAGCGCGATGCGGCGGCGTTCGACCATGCCGACCGCGCCTTTGCCCGCCGGCGCATCGAAGCCCATGACGCCGCGCAAGCTCGATCTTGCGGTCGGCCGCGGCGGCGACGATCGCGGCGGCCAGCGGATGCTCGCTCGAACGCTCGACGCTGGCGGCAAGGCGCAGCACCGTCGCCTCGTCGAAATCTTGCGCCGGCACAATGGCGACCACCTTGGGCTTGCCTTCGGTCAGCGTGCCGGTCTTGTCGATAACGAGCGTGTCGACCTTCTCCATGCGCTCGAGCGCTTCGGCATTGCGGATGAGGATTCCCATCTGCGCGCCGCGGCCGACGCCGACCATGATCGACATCGGCGTCGCAAGCCCGAGCGCACAGGGGCAGGCGATGACCAGCACGGTGACGGCGGCGACGAGGCCGAACGTGAAGCGCGGCTCCGGTCCGAATACCGCCCAGGCGGCAAATGCAATCAGCGCGACCACGATCACCAGCGGCACGAACCAGCCGGATACCTGATCGGCGAGGCGCTGGATCGGCGCGCGGCTGCGCTGCGCCGCCGCCACCATCTGCACGATGCGCGCGAGCAGCGTATCGCGGCCGACCTTCTCGGCGCGCATCGTGAATGCGCCGCTCTGGTTCAGCGTGCCGCCGATCACCTTCGCGCCGACGCCCCTGCTGACCGGCATCGATTCTCCGGTCACCATCGATTCATCGATTGCGGAGCGGCCTTCGATCACTTCGCCGTCGACCGGCACCGTCTCGCCCGGCCGCACGCGGAGCTTGTCGCCGACATTGACGGCATCGAGCGCCACGTCCTCATCGGCGCCATCGTCCTTGATCCGCCGCGCTGTTTTCGGCGCAAGCTCGATCAGCGCGCGGATCGCGCCTGAGGTCGATGCGCGCGCGCGCAGCTCCAGCATCTGGCCGAGCAGCACCAGAACGGTGATGACCGCGGCGGACTCGAAATAGACGGCAACCGCGCCATGCGGAACGTGAAGCGCCGGCGGGAAAAGGCCGGGCGCCAGCATCGCGACCACGCTGTAGGCATACGCCACGCCCGTGCCCATGGCGATGAGCGTGAACATGTTGAGGTTGCGGGTCACGAGCGATCGCCAGCCGCGCACGAAGAACGGCCACCCCGCCCACAGCACGACCGGCGTCGCGAAGGCGAATTGCACGATATTCGACACGCGAGCGGGAAGCAGCGGCCCAAACAGATGCCCGCCCATTTCCAGCGCCACCACGGGCAGCGCAAGCGCGAGCCCGATCCAGAAGCGGCGCGTCATATCGGCAAGCTCGGGATCGGGTTCCGTGCTGGCGCCTGCAAGCTCAGGTTCGAGCGCCATGCCGCAAATCGGGCACGAGCCGGGGCCCTCCTGGCGAACCTCGGGATGCATCGGGCAGGTGTAGATCGCGCCTTCCGGCGCCGGCTGCTGTGCGCGCTGATCGGCTGAAAGATATTTTTCCGGATCGGCCGCAAACTTGCTGCGGCAGCCGGCGGAGCAGAAATAATAGCGGTGGCCGTGAAAGCTGTGACGATGCGGCGTCGTGTGCGGATCGACGTTCATGCCGCACACGGGATCGATGGCGCTGCCGCCCGCCTGATGATGCGCCATCTGTTCCATCGACCAACCCGCTTGAAACGGATACCCGGTGGGGGTATATAGCGGCGATGCGAACGGATGCCAAGACGTCGGTGCTCAAGCGCCTGAAGCGGATCGAAGGCCAGGTGCGCGGTCTCGCGCGCATGGTCGAGGATGATCGCTATTGCATCGATATCGTCACCCAGCTCTCGGCCGTGCGCGTCGCGCTGCGGCGCGCCGAGGAAGAAATTCTCGAGGACCATGTCGGCCATTGCGTCGAGCACGCGATCACGTCGGGCAACAAGGCCGAGCAGCGGCGCAAGGTGAGCGAGCTTATCGACGTGCTGTCGCGGGCGAACCGATGACAGCAACGAAGCGCGCGAAGCCGAAGCCACGCGCAAAATCAAAGCCGGCGCAGCAATTGCTGCGCATCAAGCGCGTCTATGACGATCTCGGGCCCGGCGACGGGCTGCGCATCCTCATCGACCGGCTGTGGCCGCGCGGGTTGTCCGAAGGCAAAGCTCAAGCTCGATGCCTGGCCGAGCGAATTGTCGCCGTCAACGGAGCTGCGAAAATGGTACAACCACGATCCGGCGCGCTATTCCGAGTTTCGCCGCCGCTATCGCGCTGAGCTGGCGCAGCACAAGGACGAACTCGCCGAACTGCGCAAACTCGTCAAAGGCCGCGTTGCGACGTTGCTTACGGCGACGAGCGAACTCGATTTGAGCCACGGCCGCGTGCTGCGCGAAGTTGGGAAAGCTTGACCTGTCATGCCCGCGAAGGCGGGGCATCGTAAACGCTGCCGCCTTGGTTATGCACCCAAGTGACGACTGGCACTACGGATTACTGGATCGTCCGCCTTCGCGGACGATGACAGCATTGTAATACGGTGCTTGTGGACGCGGCTACGCGAATTTCTCGCGCGCCAGCGCCGCGCCCTTGGCGAGCGCCTCAAGCTTGCGGGCGGCGATGTCGCGGTGCATCGGCGCCATGCCGCAATTGGTGCCGGCGACGATCTTTTCCTTCGGCACGAATTTCATCACTTCGCCGATGACTGCGGCGACCTCCTGCGGTGTCTCGATCTTGTCGGTTGCAATATCGATTGCCCCGATGACCACGTCCTTGTCCTTGAGCAGCGACAGCAGCCGCATCGGCACCCTGGAATTGATGCACTCGACCGAAACCTGATCGATCTTGCTCGCGGCGAGCGCCGGAAAAATCTTCTCGTATTGCCTCCACTCGGCGCCGAGCGAGGCCTTCCAGTCGATGTTGGCCTTGATGCCGTAGCCGTAGCAGATGTGCACGGTGGTGGTGCATGACACGCCATCGATCGCGCGATGCAGCGCATCGACGCCCCATGCAGCCAACCTCGTCCATGTAGACGTTGAACGCCGGCTCGTCGAACTGGATGACGTCGACGCCATCCTGCGCCAGGCCGCGCACCTCCTCGTTGAGCAGCGCAGCAAACGCCATCGCCATCTTCACGCGGTCGCCATAGTGGGCGTCGGCAATGGTGTCGACGATGGTCATCGGGCCGGGCAGGGTGAAGCGGAGCTTGTGCTTCGTGTGCGCGCGCGCGAGGCGGGCCTCGTCGGCATGCACGCGGCCCTTGAGCCGCAGCGGGCCGGTGACCGTCGGGCACATCGCCTTGTAGCGATTGTTGCGGATGCCCATCTCGACGCGCTGGCCGAAATCGATGCCTTCGATATTCTCCAGGAAACCGTGCACGAAATGCTGGCGCGACTGCTCGCCGTCGGTGACGACGTCGATGCCGGCGTCCTCCTGCAGTTTTATCGCGATCAGCGTGGCGTCGGCTTTTGCGGCCTTGAGTTCCTCACCCTTCGAGCGCCACTCGGGCCACAGCTTGTTGGGCTCGGCGAGCCAGGCGGGTTTCGGCAGGCTGCCGGCGACCGTGGTGGGAAACATGGTGCGCACTCGTGGAGGTGGTCAGAGGATCGACAGGGCTTCGGGCGGCCGCCAATCATAGAGCCAATCGTAGCGGCGCAGCAGGAATTTGCCACCCAAGGCGCGCATTGCGACGTTTCGCAGCGCGCCCTTCATTCCGGTCTGATGATAGATCGTGCCGTTGTGGGCGGCGGCCCGCTGGACTCTCCAGACGCGCGGACGGCGCACCGCTTCGTAGGTCCGCAGCGCCGCGACTGCATCGTCCGGCGTGCGCGCGAGCGACTGCGCCAGCACCGCCGCATCCTCGATCGCCATCGCGGCGCCCTGCGCCAGAAACGGCAGCATCGCGTGGGCGGCATCGCCCAACAGCGTCACCGGCCCTTGCGACCAGCGCAGCAGCGGCCGGCGGTCGTAGAGCGCCCATTTCAGCCACGCCTCCGGCACGCCGAGCAACCCGAGCGCCTGCGGCGACCACAGCGCGCGTGGAAAGCGCGCCATGATGTCGGCGCGGCCGGCAGGTTCGCTCCAGCCGGCTTCGTTCCAGGTGTCGGGCACGATGGCGACGATGTTGATGACGTTGCCGCTCTTGACCGGGTAGTGCACGAGATGCGCGTCGGCGCCGAGCCAGAGGTGGATGAAAGGCTCGCGGAATTCCGGTGCAACGTCCTTCGCCGGCACCAGCGCGCGCCACGCCGTGCGCCCGGCAAATCGCGGCGGCTCCGTGTAGCCGATGCGCGTGCGCGAGGTCGACCACACGCCGTCCGCCGCGACCAGCGCCATGCCGCGCTCGTCGCCGATGGCGCCGTGACTGCGGCCTGAGACCGTGATGCCGTTCGGATGCATGACGAAATCCTCCATCCGCATGCCGAGCAGGATCGTGACGTCGAGATACTGGCTGACGGCGGCCGCGAGCGCGGCCTGCAGGTCGCCGCGGTGGATGACCCAATACGGCGCGCCGTAGCGCTGTTCGGCGACCTCGCCGAGCGGCATACGCACGATCTCGCGCCCGCTTGCGGCGTCGAGCACGCGCAGCGCCGACGGCGCCACGACATGCGGGCGCAGCTGGTCGCCGAGGCCGAGATCGATCAGCGTGCGCGCTGCGTTGGGCGAGAGCTGGAGTCCGGCGCCGGTTTCTTCGATCCGCTCGGATTGCTCCAGCACGATGACGCGGAAGCCGTTGCGCGCGAGCGCCAGCGTCGCCGTGAGGCCGCCGATGCCGGCGCCGGCGACAACGACTGTGCGCGAGGATGTCACTGCCGGCGCTCGGTCGGATTGTTCAGGCGGCGTCGGCCCAGGCGCATTCCGGCGGCCGCGCCGCGTGCGGATCGAGCGTTCGATCGTAGCGGTAAAGCGTCGAGCAATAGGGGCAGATGAACTCCGACTCGTCGCCCATGTCGCAGTACACGTGCGGATGATCGAACGGCGGCTTCGCGCCCATGCACATGAATTCCCTGGCGCCGATCTCGATCACCGGGATGCCCAGGTCGTTGTGGAAATGGGGAACGATATGGTCCGCCATGATCAAGCCCGCTGCTGCGTCTGGATGCGCCCGAATGAGCGCGCGGCACCATAGCGGCGGCGGCCACCGATTCATAGAGCAGCGAGGCCCGCTCGGACGTGGCTGGAGCCTGAACACGGCATTGCAAATGCGCGACCAATGGAAGATTTTCGCCAACGATGGTAATACACCAGCCTGTCCTAGGCGGGGGGTCGTCATGGGCTTGATACGCGGCTGGTCTGCGGTCCTCGGTTGCCTGTTGGTGGTCGTCCTGACGGGCGTGCCGGCGCTCGCCGACAAGCGTGTGGCGCTGGTGGTGGGCAATTCGGCTTACGTCAACGTGCCGCGGCTCGCCAATCCGACGAACGACGCCAAGCTGATGGCGGGCACGCTGCGCTCGCTTGGGTTCACGCTCGTCGGCGGCGACGCACAGCTTGATCTGGACGAAGCCGGCCTGCGTCGCGCAATGCAGAGTTTCGGCGCGCAATTGCGGGGCGCCGACGTCGCACTGGTATATTACGCTGGCCACGGCGTGCAGGTGCGCGGCGCGAATTATCTGGTGCCGATCGACGCCAATCCGACCACCGAAGCCGATGTCGACTTCCAGATGGTGGACGCCAACGTTCTGCTGCGCCAGATGGAGAGCGCCGGCACCAAGCTCAACTTCGTGATCCTCGATGCTTGCCGCAACAATCCGTTCGGCGGCCGTGGGCTGCGCGGTGCTGATGCGGGGCTGGCGCAAATGCGCGCGCCCGAAGGTACGCTAATCTCCTTCGCCACGCAGCCCGGCAATGTCGCGCTTGACGGCCGGGACGGCAACAGCCCCTACGCCAAGGCGCTGGCGCTAACGCTGCAGCGGCCCGGGCTCGGCGTTTTCGACGTGTTCAATGAGGTCGGCCTCGCGGTGATGCAGTCGACCGGCAATTCCCAGCAGCCGTGGGTTTCGAGCTCGCCGATCGCCGGCAACTTCTATTTTGCGGGCGCTCCCGCGAGCGCCACGGATGGGCGATCGGCTGAAGACTCCGCCGCCAAGGCATGGCCGGCAATAGCGAACACGACCAGTGTTGCTGTGCTGGAGGACTTCATCCGGCAGTTCGGCGCCACAGTCTATGGCAGCATGGCGCGGGCGCGGCTGGACGAACTCAAGCGGAGCCAGATCGCGGTCGTCGCACCGCCGGCAGCGCCGCCGAAAGCGCCTCAACCATCCTCGGGCTCTTGCGAAGGAAAAACGCTGACCGTGTCGCTGGTCTCGCGTCCGGCACAGCCCTTATCAACGGCCGAAGAATGCGCGCTCAAATCCAAGGACGCGTTCAAGGAGTGCGACAAGTGTCCGGAGATGGTTGTAGTGCCGGCGGGCAGGTTCGTCATGGGCTCGCCAGCGGGCGAAGCGGGACGAGAGTCCAGTGAAGGCCCGCAACACCCGGTCTCGTTTGCGCGTCCATTTGCTGTCGGCCGCTTCGAGGTGACGGTCGATCTGTTCACCGAATTTGTCAAAGACAGCGGCTACGAACCTGGCGCGAAGTGCTGGGCCAACCAAAGAGGCAAGTGGGAACTGCGCTCCGACCGCTCCTGGCGCAACCCGGGGTACGCGCAAACCGGCTCCCATCCAGTTTCCTGTATCGGGTGGGATGACGCCAATGCCTATGCGACGTGGTTGTCGCGGAAGACCGGCAAGACGTACCGTTTGTTGGGGGAGGCCGAATGGGAGTACGCGGCCCGCGCCGGGACCACAACGCGGTTTTATGTCGGCGAAAACGAAAGCGCCGTATGCGGCTACGGCAACGGGGCCGATCTGACCGCAAAGCGTAGCGTTCCCGGCTTTTCAAGCTGGCAAGTCGTGCCGTGCAACGATGGCTTTGCGTATACGGCGCCCGTTGGCAGCTTCGCTCCGAACGGGTTCGGGCTCTACGACATGCAGGGCAACGTTTGGGAATGGATTGCGGACTGCGCGAACGGAAACTACATCGGCGCGCCGGCGGACGGCTCGGCTTGGATGAGCGGAGATTGTGGTTTCCGATTCCTGCGCGGCGGGGCTTGGACTGCCATATCGCAGATGCTCCGCTCGGCCTATCGCTACAAGGCCAACGGCGATCCCGGTGACGGCGCCGGCATCCGCGTTGCCCGGACGCTTGGACCCTGATGGGACGTTAACTGTCGCGCGAGGAAATTTCGCGCAGCACCATGACGGCCGGCGCGGCCAATTCCTAGCAATCCGTTGTCAAAAAGCCGCAAATTCATGACAGTGGGAACGTCTTCGATTCGCTCGCGTTTTAAGAGCGATCAAGGACCGGCGCCGGGTTTTTCCACCCTCTATTCTGCGCCGGCAGAGCCAGAGGCTAGCATGCAGCCCGTGCGGCAGGAGCGCTTCATTCAGGCCGTGCGGCAACAAGAGCTGCATCACACGGCGCGCAAGAGCAGCCGCCGCGCGGCGCTCGCGCTCGGCGGCATGATGGCGTTCGCGGTGGCGGCGCTCGCGGTGGTGCCGCGCGGGCTCGATGCGCAATGGCAGCTCATTTCGCAGGGCGATCCGGTCGAGCTTGCCGACCGCGCGCTGGCGCAGAAGTTCGATCCCGCGATTGCCAGAACCGAAATCGAGAAGGCGCTTGCGGCTGATGACGCCGATCTGGCGCAGAGCTTCACCGAGCTGGCGCAGGACCGCGGCGTGGTGCTCGATCCTGCGCTCACCGACAAGGTCAAGGCGGCGAGCGATGACGCCAATTCGGTGGCGCACAATGCCGGGAGTTTTGCGCGCGGCTTGATCACCGGCGAGCCCGACGACCTTGTCGGGTTGGCAGGAACGGCGCTCGGCGATTTCTTCGTGTTCGGCGATATCCGCGACGCGCTGCGCGAGGGCACGCGGCTCGCCACCGGTCAGCAGGCTGATCAGCTCATTCTCGGGCTCGCCTGTGTCGGCCTCGCCATCACGGCCGGGACCTACGCCACGCTCGGCGCCGGCACGCCGGCGCGGATCGGCCTTTCGGTCGTCAAGGCGGCGAAGCGGACCGGCCGGCTGAGTGCGCGCATGACGGCATGGATCGGCCGCTCGCTGCGCGACATCGTCGACTGGGGTGCGCTCGGGCGCGCGGGCGGCAAGGCGTTTTCGGAGCCGGCGCTCGCCGTGCGCAGTGCACGCGAGGCGGTCAAGGTGGAGAAAGCCGGCGGGCTCGTCGAGCTTGTCGGCAATGTCGGGCGCGTGCAGACCAAGGCCGGCACCCAGGCGGCACTCGACGGTCTCAAAATCTCGGAAGGACCGCGCGACGTATCGCGCATGGCAAGGCTCGCCGAGGTCAAGGGCGGCAAGACCCGCGCCATCGTCAAGCTGCTCGGCCGCGGCGCAATTGCGTTGACGACCGGCGCGTTCAGCCTTGCCATGTGGATTTTATGGGCGATGTTCATGCTGTTCGGCTTCGTGTCGTCGCTCAAGAGCGCGGTCGAGCGCATGACGCTGCGCCATATCCATCGGCGCAAGTTGCGTCGCGCGCGCGAAGCCGCGATGCAGTTCGCGCGTACGTACTAATGTTCATTCATGAAGTTCGGCGAGCTCAGATCAATTGCCCACAACGTCGCGACTCCCTTGCAAGCGGCATAGGTCTCCTTATTGGGGTCTACGAAATGGACATCTTCGGCGAAGCGCGCCGAAGTCCTCAGCGTTGCATCGTCGTAGATTTTTTGTCTGGAAGGGTGATAGCAGGGAACGCTTCGCCCTCCCTCACCCGCGCGATCGCGAAGTACCGTGGCGCGTTGGTTGGTCTGTGCAAGAAGCACAGTAGTTCGCCTGCGGAATTTCACGAGCTTACGGTGCGCTATTCGAGTGATTTCATAGGCCCGCGCTTTGCGGTGACAGTTGAAAACAGGCAAGGTCGTAGAGCGGTGGATGAGTACGTAGGAATTTCGGGAAGGCGTATCAGGACACTGGACCACCTTGGCCGCGTCCGCCGCAGAAGTAGCAGCATCTCCCGATCATGAGCGTCGCTATCAGCACATCGCGGCAAAGTATGCAGGAATC
>CAVSSN010000011.1:0-50885 GCA_963730645.1 uncultured Alphaproteobacteria bacterium
TGGTTAATCGGGTCTTAACCTCGGCGCTTCTATGGTATCCCGACCGTAATGCGGCGGGCGGACCCGCTGGTTTTGATGTTCAGGATGACCGCAGAGTCTCCTTTCCCAGCGCCCGCCCGGGCGCCCGATACGCGCTCGCCGTTCGTGCGGCTGCGCGAGCTGTTGGGCGATGCGCCGCCGGGCAAGCCGGCGATCACGATGGCGGTCGGCGAGCCGCAGCATCCGATCCCGGCTTTCGTCGGGCCGGTGACCGCCGCACACCTCGACGAATTCGGCCGCTATCCCATGAACAAGGGCCTCGACGCGTTCTGCGAAGCGGCGGCCGGCTGGCTCGGCCGGCGTTTCAAGCTGCCGCGGCCGATCGATCCTGCGACCGAGGTGCTGGTGCTCAATGGCTCGCGCGAAGGGCTGTTTCTCGCCGGCATCGCCGCCGCGCGCTGGGTCAGTGGCCGACGCGGCAAGCCCGCGATGCTGATCCCCAATCCGTTCTACGCCGCCTATTCGGCCGGCGCGCTCGCCGCCGGCTGCGAGCCGGTCTACCTGCCGGCGACCGCCGCGACCGGCTTCCTGCCCGACCTCGACGCACTGACCGAAGAGCTGCTCGGCCGCACGGTCGCGTGCTTCATCGCCTCGCCGGCAAATCCGCAGGGCGCGGTCGCCGACCGTGCCTATCTGGCGCGGCTTGTCGCGCTCGCGCGCCGTCACGGCTTCGTGCTGTTCAGCGACGAGTGCTATTCGGAAATCTACACCCAGCGCGCGCCGGCCGGCATGCTCGAAGCCGCCGCGCCTGACTACGCCAACGTCGTTGTTTTCAATTCGCTGTCGAAGCGCTCGAACCTGCCGGGGCTGCGCATCGGCTTCGTCGCCGGCGACCGCCGCTTCCTCGCGCCCTATCTCGAACTGCGCAACGTCGCCGCGCCGCAGGTGCCGATGCCGGCGCAGCACGTCGCCATCGCGGCCTACGCCGACGAGGCTCACGTCGAGGAAAACCGCCGCCTCTACAAGCTGAAATTCGATCTCGCCGACCAGATCATCGGCGACCGCTACGGCTATCGCCGTCCGGCGGGCGGATTTTTCCTCTGGCTCGATGTCTCCGCGCAAGGCGGCAGCGAGGCGGCGACGCTGCGGCTGTGGCGCGAGGGCGGACTGCGCGTCGTTCCCGGCCGCTATCTCGCGCGCGAGCAGGAGGACGGCAGCAATCCCGGCGCGGACTACATCCGCGTCGCCATGGTGCAGGACAAGGAGACCACCGCCGAGGCGCTGCATCGCCTCGTCGCGGTGCTGGGCTAGCGAAATGACGATGCAGCAGGCCAGAAGGTCTTCATGGGGGAGAGTCGGGGTGAGGGGGTCTGACGCCGCTATGGCGCGAACCCCAGCTCGTTCGCTTCGCTCGTCGCTTCCCCCTGGGGATGAAGGGAGGGTCCGCGATGTCCATGATCGACCGCAGCCTCGACGGAATGGCCGTTCTCTCCGGCCATCTCGGCAGCGTGCTCAAGCGCCGGCTGCGCGAGGCGAGCGGCATCGCGCTCATCAGTCTCGCCATCCTGGCGACGATCGCGCTCGCCACCTGGTCGGTGCATGACCCGAGCCTGAGCCACGCCACCAATGCGCACGTGCACAATTGGCTCGGCGTGCCCGGCGCGGTCGCCGCCGATCTGATGATGCAGCTCCTCGGCCTCGGCTCGCTCGCTTTGCTGCTGCCGATCGCGATATGGGGCTATCGGCTGCTCGGCCACCGGCCGCTGAGCCATGAACGGCTGCGCGTGTTGCTCTGGGTCTGTGGCACGACGCTGACCGCAACGTTTGCATCGAGCCTGCCGCGCAGCGCGCATTGGCCGCTGCCGAATGGTCTCGGCGGCGTGGTCGGCGATGCGGTGATGAAGCTGCCGGCCATTGTTCATGAGCGCGCCGCTCGCCGGAACCTACCGCATCGTGATCGCGACCGTCATCGGCGCCGCGGCGCTCGTCACCTTCGCCGGCGCCGCGGGCCTCATATGGCCAGATCGACGCGGAGCAGAACAAGAGGACGAGACGCGACGACGACGAGGACGATGAGGAGAAGGCCTTGATTTCGCTCGGCCGGATCGCTCACGGCGTGCTCAGCATTCGGGCTCGGCTCGCGCGTCTGTTCGGCCGCGCCGCGCCATCGCGACCGCCGCTGCGCAGCGATATCACCGAAGCCTCGCACCGCCGCATCGAGCCCCGCTTCGCCGACGGTCCCGACCTGCATGCCGATATCGAGCCCGAGATCGACGAAGAGGACGACGACGAGGTCGCCAATCCGGTGCCGCGCGCCACGCGCAAGCCGCGCGCGCCGAAGCAGCCACGGCGCTCGAGCGGCGGCTACGCGCTGCCCGCGCTCGAACTGCTGTCGCGCCGAGCAAGGTCGGACGCACCACGGTCAGCACCGAAGCCTTGCAGGAGAACGCCACCGCGCTCGAAGGCGTGCTCGGCGATTTCGGCGTGCGCGGCGAGATCATCAACGCGCGCCCCGGTCCGGTCGTCACGCTCTACGAGCTTGAGCCCGCGCCCGGCATAAAATCGTCGCGCGTCATCGGGCTCGCCGACGACATCGCCCGCTCGATGAGCGCGCTGTCCGCGCGCGTCGCGGTGGTGTCGGGACGCAACGCCATCGGCATCGAGCTGCCGAATCCGACGCGCGAGAAGGTCTATCTGCGCGAGCTGCTGTCCTCGCACGACTACGCCGAGAACGCGTCCAAGCTGCCGCTCTGCCTCGGCAAGACCATCGGCGGCGAGTCCGTCATCGTCGACCTCGCCCGCATGCCGCATCTGCTGATCGCCGGCACCACCGGCTCGGGCAAGTCGGTCGCCATCAACACCATGATCCTGAGCCTGGTCTATCGCCTGCATCCCGACCAGTGCCGGCTGATCATGGTCGATCCGAAAATGCTGGAGCTCTCCGTCTACGACGGCATCCCGCATCTGCTCACGCCCGTCGTCACCGATCCGAAGAAGGCGGTGGTGGCGCTGAAGTGGGCGGTGCGCGAGATGGAGGAGCGCTACAAGAAAATGTCGAAGCTCGGCGTGCGCAACATCGACGGCTACAACGCACGCGTCGCCGAAGCCAAGGGCAAGGGCGAGAAGCTCACGCGCACGGTGCACACCGGTTACGACAAGGACAGGGCGAGGCGATCTACGAGGACGAGCAGCTCGATCTTGAGGTGCTGCCCTACATCGTCGTCATCGTCGACGAGATGGCGGACCTGATGATGGTCGCCGGCAAGGATATCGAGGGCGCGGTGCAGCGCCTCGCCCAGATGGCGCGCGCCGCCGGCCTGCATGTCATCCTCGCCACGCAGCGGCCCGTCGGTCGACGTCATCACCGGCACCATCAAGGCCAATTTCCCGACCCGCATCTCGTTCCAGGTCACCTCCAAGATCGACAGCCGCACCATCCTGGGCGAGCAGGGCGCCGAGCAACTGCTCGGCCAGGGCGACATGCTCTACATGGCGGGCGGCGGCCGCATCAGCCGCGTCCACGGGCCGTTCGTCTCCGACGAGGAGGTCGAGAAGGTGGTGCGCCATCTCAAGTCGCAGGGCACGCCGCAATACCTCGAATCGGTCACCGCCGAGGAGCCGCAGGACGAGGACGGCAACCCGATCTTCGATGCGACCGGCATGGGCGGCGGCGAAGGCGGCGACCTCTACCAGCAGGCGGTCCAGGTCGTGCTGCGCGACCGCAAGGCCTCGACCAGCTACATCCAGCGCCGGCTGCAGATCGGCTACAATCGCGCCGCCTCGCTGATGGAGCGGATGGAGAAGGAAGGCGTCGTCGGCCAGCCCAATCATTCGGGCAAGCGGGAAATCCTGATCGAAGCCGAGAACGATGATCGCTATTGAGAATCGCGCGATTGGCCGCTAATCCGAAATAGGGCAGCCGCGAATTCGCCATATCGAGCGACTAGCGGATTGGCGTTCGCCAAGGGTTTGTGGCACGGGCGTACCAGCGGAGAGGGACATGGCGGGACGGGGCGCATCGACGATTCTCGTGACGATGCTGTGCGGCCTGCTCGCGGCCGGCCCGGCGCTGGCCGAGAGCGTGCCGCTGCCGACGCCCGCTCCGCGGCCGAAGACCGGCACCGCGCCGCCGCCGCCATCTGCCGCCCCCGAAAATAAGCCCGGCCTGTTCGGGTCGAGCACGCCGTCGCGGCAATCCAATGGCCTGTTCCAGTTTCCGTTTTTTGGCGGATCGAAAACCGATACCGGCAAGACCGGGAACGACCGCCGCAACGGCCTTCGACGCGAAGCAGCGCGCGCTTGCCGACAAGGTCAGCGCCTACCTTTCGAGCGTGCAGACCCTGGTCGGAAACTTCGTCCAGGTCGGGCCCGATGGCGGCCGCACCGAAGGCACGTTCTACATCCAGAAGCCCGGCAAGGTGCGCTTCGAGTACAACGCGCCGAGCCCGATCGATATCGTGGCCGACGGTTCCTCGGTCATCGTGCGCGACCGCAAGCTGGCGACGCAGGATCTCTATCCGCTGTCGCAGACGCCGCTGCGCTATCTGCTCGCCGATCGCATCGACCTGTTGCGCGACACCGACGTGGTCAGCATCACGGCCGACGACACCTTCATCACCGTCGTGGTCGAGGAGAAGACCGTCGTGATCGGCACCAGCCGGCTGACCATGATGTTCGACGCCAAGAGCGTGCAGCTCAAGCAATGGACCGTGACCGATCCGCAGGGCTACGACACCACCGTCGCGGTCTACAATCTCGACACGGCCAAGAAGCCCGATCCCAACATGTTCGTGATCAATTACCAGCGCAATATTCAGTAGCGCATTGGTAGCGCCGCACTCTCCAGGTCATGCTTATTCCACACCGTCACCGCCGGGCTTCGAACCGCAGGCGTCCATGATCGCGCTCGGATATGGCTCATCGGATTCGCGGATGATGACACGAGGTGATGCTGGCGATTGCCGTCGACCCCACATGAGTCGAATGAACCTCACCGTCACGACCTGGAACATCAACTCGGTGCGGCTGCGCATCGACCTCGTGGCGAAGTTCATCAAGGCGGTGCGGCCTGACGTGCTGTGCCTGCAGGAAACCAAGTGCCCGGACGACAGGTTTCCGCTCAAGCGCTTCAGACGGCTCGGCTACGAGCACATCTCGCTGAACGGGCAGAAGGGCTATCACGGCGTCGCCGTGACTTTCGCGCGCTGCCATTCGACGCGTCGACATCCGCAATTTCTGCGACAAGACCGATTGCCGCCACGTTTCAGTCGTCATGGGCGAGAAGGCGGGCCTGCGCGACGCGATCACGCTGCACAACTTCTATGTGCCGGCCGGCGGCGACGAGCCCGACCCGGCCGTCAATCCGAAATTCGCCCATAAGCTCTCGTTCCTCGACGAGATGACGCGGTTGCGATGCGCTTCGGCCCGCGACGTCCCAGCACGCCATCCTGGTCGGCGATCTCAACGTGGCGCCGCTCGAGCACGACGTCTGGAGCCACAAGCAGATGATCAGGGTGGTTTCGCACACACCTGTCGAATGCGAGAAGCTCACCGCCGCGCGCAAGGCCGGTCGATGGATCGACACCATGCGGGTGCACACGCCGGAGCCCGAGAAGCTTTATACGTGGTGGAGCTATCGCGCGATGGACAACTGGCGCGCCGCCGACCGCGGGCGACGGCTCGATCACATCTGGACCTCGGACGCGCTCGCCGACCGCGTCTCCGGCATCGTCATCGCGAAGAATTATCGTGGCGCGGCGCGCCCGTCCGACCACGTGCCGGTGACAGCGACGCTGGAAGTGTGATGACATTCGATATTTCGTCATTCCGGGGCCGAGCGCAGCGAGGAGCCCGGAATCCATAACCCCGGTCAGCGAAATGATCCGGACTCGCCGCTTCGCGGCGCTCCGGAATGACGAAAAGGCGATGAACTCACCGCCGCCGTCGTCCCGCCTCGAGCCCGTCGCGGATGTTCTGCATCTCGCGCGTCCACTGGTCGGTGCGCGAGGCGATCAGGTCGCGCAAACGGTACGCGGCGTCCGGAAAGCCTTCCAGCATTTTCAGGAACAGCGCACGGGAAATCCGGATCACCGTCGACGGCTCGCGCGCCGTTGCGGTTGCCGGCCGCTTGGTTTCCGTCAGCAACGCCAGCTCGCCGAGCAGCGTGCCGGGACCGGCAATCATTTCGGCGCCCCGCTCCGCGTCCGGCTGAAGGCTGAAGGAGCCCTGCTGCACCACGAAGCCGCCATCGGCGTCCTCGCCGGCGGCGAACAGCACCGCGCCGGTCTGCCACGTACCGGCTCTCGGCCCCGATGGCGAGAATGCGCAGCGCGCCGCGGCCGAGCAGACGCAGCGTCGGCACCCGCTCAAGAAACCCGATGTCGTCCTCGATCGTCATGTGCGGCCGAGATCACGGCACGAGCTTGTAGCCGCCGGCCTCGGTGACGAGGATGGCGGGGCTGGCTGCGTCCTTTTCGATTTTTTGCCGCAGCCGGTAGATGTGCGTTTCGAGCGTGTGCGTGGTGACGCCGGAATTGTAGCCCCACACCTCCTGCAGCAGCGTCTCGCGCGACACCGGCCGCTGCCCGGCGCGGAACAGGTAGCGCAGGATCGAGGTTTCCTTTTCGGTGAGGCGGATCTTGTTGCCCTTCGGGCTCAGCAGCAGCTTCGAGCTCGGCCGGAACGTGTAGGGGCCGATGGTGAAGATCGCGTCCTCGCTCGCCTCGTGCTGGCGCAGTTGCGCGCGGATGCGCGCCAGCAGCACGGCGAAGCGGAACGGCTTGGTCACGTAGTCGTTGGCGCCGGATTCGAGGCCCAGGATCGTGTCCGAATCCGTGTCGTGACCCGTGAGCATGATGATCGGCGCCTTGAAACCGTTCTTGCGCAGGATGCGCACCGCCTCGCGGCCATCGATGTCGGGCAGCCCGACGTCCATGATGACGAGGTCGATCTGCCCGGCCTTGGCGGCCTGCACCCCCTTGGTGCCGTTCTCGGCCGCGACGGGTTCAAATTCCTCGTGCAGCGACAACTGCTCCACGAGCGCGTCGCGAAGCTCGGAATCGTCGTCGACGATGAGGATTTTGCGGGTATTCGCCATCAATATTCGGCCCTGAGCGGGCCCTCGCCGGGGCCGCTTTGCGCGAAGTAGAGCATTCGGGGATAAAAGAGCAAGCGGGAGTTGATCCCGCCGCTCCCGGGACGATCGACGCGCCATGCGGCCCAGTTCGCTTTCGACCATCCGTATACGCACGCGGCCGGGGCGGCGATCACAAGGCCTGATGATTGCCGGGCCGCTGACCCTGCCGGTGGCGCTCGGCCGCTCGGGCATCCGGGCCGACAAGCGCGAAGGCGACGGCGGCACGCCGCGGGGCCATTTTCGCCCGCTGCGGCTGTGGTGGCGGGCTGATCGCTCGCTGCGCCCGCGCACTTTGCTGCCGGTCCGGCGCATCGGCCCGAACGACGCCTGGTGCGAGGACCCCGCGGATCGCCGCTACAACCGGCCCTTCCGCCGCTCGGCCAGAGAACCAGGCGACCGGCTGCGGCGCGACGACCGGCTCTACGATTTCATCGTCGAAATCGACCACAACACCCGCCCCCGCGTCGCCGGCCGCGGCAGCGCGGTGTTCATCCACCTCGCCCGGCCCGGCTTCGCGCCGACGGCGGGCTGCGTGGCGCTGCGGGCCAGCGAATCTGCGCCGCCTGCTCGGCCGGCTTTCCGCAAGAACGAGCAATTGAGATTCAGATATCTAGGGCGTTGCGGCGCGACCGCCGAATATCGCCGTTCCCGACCCGCACATGGGTGGCGCCGAAGGCGATTGCGGTGGCGAAATCGGCGCTCATGCCCATGGAAAGCAGCTCAAGCCCGTTGCGTTTGGCGATCTTGGCGGTGAGCGCGAAATGCGGCGCCGTCGCCTCGTCGGCCGGCGGGATGCACATCAGGCCGGAAATGCGCAGGCCATAGCGGTCGCGGCAGGCCGCGAGAAATGCGTCGGCGTCCTGCGGCAGCACGCCCGACTTCTGCGGCTCGGCGCCGGTATTGATCTCCGCGAACAGCAAAGGGCTGCGGCCCTGCTTTGCGATCTCCTTGGCCAGCGCCTCGGCGACGCTCGCCCGGTCGACCGAATGGATGGCGTCGAACAGCGCCACCGCCTCCTTCGCCTTGTTCGATTGCAGCGAACCGACGAGGTGCAGTTCGATCCCGGGGTGCTTGGCCGTGAGCACCGGCCACTTGGCCTTGGCCTCCTGGACGCGATTTTCGCCGAACACGCGCTGGCCGGACGCGATCACCGGCTCGATCGCCTCGGCCCCGAACGTCTTCGACACCGCGACCAGCGTCACGCCCGCCGGATCGCGGCCGGCGTCGCGGCATGCGCGCGCGATCTCGTCGCGCACGGCCTCTATCCCGGACGATCGGCTCATGGTTTCCATCAGATAAATGCTCCGACAAATGCATCAATTTTTATCGACTGCACGAAAGGCATTTTCATCCTTGTCGACTACCTTCCAGGCAGGGCTGGGGAATGCGATGACAACCGATATCGCAGAATCTCACAAGGCGGCACGGCGGAACAAGCCGATCCTGAGCATACGCGCTCGGCTGATCGTGCTGGCTTTGCTCGCGGTCGTGCCGCTCATGCTCGAGCGGATGCACGGGCTGGAACTGGCCCGCGCCGACCACGTCCAGCACGCCCACAACGAAGCCATCGGGCTGGCGCGGCGCGGCGCGGATGCGCAACGCGAAGCGATCTATTCGGTTCGTGCGCTCGTCCAGGTGCTGGCCCATAGCTACGTCATGATGGCGGCCAAAGGCGAGAAGTGCGGCGCCTTCCTGACCGATTTCACCGCCAACGTGCCGTGGATCAGAAGCGTCTCGATCGTCGGCAACAACGGCCGCATCGTGTGCTCCACCACGCCGCTTGCGGTCGGTCTCGATGTCTCCGATCGCGCCTATCTCAAGGACGCCATCGCCAAGAACGAATTCGTCATCAGCAATTATCTCGTCAGCCGCGCGCTGCGGACTCCGACCATCGTGGCGGCGTTCCCGGCGCGCACGGACGACGATCGACTCGAAGGCGTCGTCATCGCCTCGATCGATCTGCAATGGATCAACGATCTGCTCGCCACGGCGCGTCGCCGCGACGACGGCGCGCTCTTTGTGGTCGATGGCCGCGGCACCGTCATCGCCGCGACCGAACAGGACTGGATCGGCAAGCAGGTCGGCGATCAGCCGGCTCGTCAAGGAAATGCTTGCGCATGACGACGGCACGGTGACGGCGAACGATTTCAACGGCATGCGCCGCATCTTCGGATATGTGCAAATTCCGTGGACCGATGCGCGGCTCGCCGTCGGCCTCGACGAGCGCGCAGTGCTGAGCCGCGTCGACCGCGAAACCGGCATCGCCTATCTGCAATTCGGCCTGTTCGGCATGCTGGTGCTGCTGATCGCATGGTTCGGCGGCGAGCAGCTTGTGGTGCAGCCGATCCGTTTGCTCGCCCGCACCGCGGCGCGGTTCGGCCGCGGCGACCTCAAGGTGCACGACACGCATGAGCCGCTGCTGGCCGAATTCGAGCCGCTCGCGGCCGCGCTCGACGACATGGCGCGCAAGCTCGCCGTGCGCGAGGAAGAATTGCACATCGCCAACCAGCATCTCGAAGAGCTGGCGAGCCTCGACGGGCTCACCGGCCTTGCCAATCGCCGCGGTTTCGACATCCGGCTGGAGGAAGAGTGGCAGAAGGCCGCGAAGACGCACAAGCCGCTCGCCCTGATGATGGTCGATATCGACCATTTCAAACTTTACAACGACCATTACGGCCACATCGCCGGCGACACCTGCCTGCGCGGTGTCGGTGAAACGCTGTCGATCGTCACGCTCAAGGACGCAATCGTGGTCGCGCGCTACGGCGGCGAGGAATTCGCGTTGCTGCTGCCCGGCATCGACTGCGCGCAGGCAGTCGAGATCGCCGAACAGGCTCGCGGCGCGATCGAAGACCTGGACATTGCGCACGCCGAAGCACCATGCGGTTGCGTCACCATCAGCATCGGCGTCGCCGCGCTAGTGCCGGATGCCGGCGAGCCCGCCGCCAGCCTGATCGAGGCAGCGGACGCCGGCCTCTACGCTGCCAAACGCCGCTGCCGCAACACTGTCGTGGCTTACGAAACAATTCGGTTTGCCCAGGCGTCGTAATAAGCGTCGTAATAAGCGTCGTAGTCACGCGTCGTAATGAGGCGCCGTCTCCAGACCGCGTAACTCGCCGGCTAAAACTCCCAGCCGATCTTGCGATCAAGCGAGTAGGGTCCGCCGCCGCGCAGCGCGACCGCGAACACCATCAGGCCCCACAGAAACGTCGTCTCGGCGCCGCCTCCCGCCGAGGTGAAGCGGAAACCGTTCGGCCAGTAGACCACGAAGGTGATGACGGCGAGCTCGATCGCGATCGAGGCCGCGACCACGCGCGTCAGCAGCCCGACGATCAGCATCACCGCGCCGATCGTCTCGTTGAAGAACACCACATAGGCGAGCGGCTCGGCCGGTTCGAGACCGCGCTTGGCAAGGCTCGCGGTGAACGTCGCGATGGTGGTGTCGCCGGTCAGCTTGCCGGAGATGTAGGCATGGAAAATCAGCAGCCCGCCTACCGTGACCCGGATCAGCAGATACGACAGCCCACGCATCTGGTCGTAGAACCCGGCCAGAAACGGAAGAATGAGCCGCGGCTCCCCGGGCGGAACAGGCCTTCGTTGTGTCGGTACGTCGGTCATCATGGTCCTCCCGCCTGCCGCGATAAAGCAGCGCAATTGCAGTGGTACAAACACCGCGCGATCCCGGACAGTCCGTACGACGCCTCACATCAAATATTTTTTGATCAGCGCGTAATACGCCGCCGCGCCATCGCGCATATCCGAGACGAGGATGCTCTCCTCGTTCGAATGCCATGAATCCATCGGCCCCGGGCCCCACATCGCGGCCTCGCAGCCGATGTGACAGAGATAGCCGGCATCGAGCGCGCCGTGACTCCAGAATGTCGCCGGCGGCGCCAGCCCGGCCGCGCGGCATCCCTCGTTCACGGCGCTGACCAGCACGCCTTCCGGCCTGATCTCGGCCGGATACATGAACGGCCCCGGCTTGATCTCCAGCCGCCACGGCTCCGGCAGATGCAGCGCCTTGCGCACCTCTTCGAGCGCCATCTCGGCCGCCTGGCCGGGAAGCAGCCGGCGATCGAGCGTCAGCACCGCCTCGCGCTGCACGGTGTGGGTGGCGCGCGGCACGGTCTCGATGAAGGTCGGCGTCAACGTCGGCTTGCCAAGGCCGTGATGCGGTCCACCGGAGAGCGTGATGCGCGAAATCTGATCGAGCACCTGACGCAAGCCCTCGATGGCATCGACGCCGGCCCATGGCGTCGATGAGTGCGCGGCCTTGCCGATGACGTGCACCTCGATGTCCTGGCGGCCCTTGTTGCCGAGCGAAATCCGGCTGGTGGTGCCGATGACGATGATGCCAAGCTTCGGCACCGTGCCGAGCGCGTCGATCATCGCCTTGGCGGCGTCGTGACGGCCGGTCTCGCCGGCGGTGCTGACCGCAAAGATCAGCCGCCCCTTCAGCGTGCCGGCGCGATGCGCCGCGACGGTGGCGGCGAGCACCGCAGCAAGCGATCCCTTCTGCTCTGAAATGCCGCGCCCGCGCACCGCCTTGCCCTGCGGCGTGTCGATCAGCTCGCCGCCGAACGGATTCTGCATCGCGGCCGCCGGATGCGTCATGGCGTAGGCCATCAGAAAGAGGCTCGCGTCCGCATTCGCCGGCCCGATCTCGACCAGAAGATTGCCCATGGCGTCGCGGCGCATCGGCAGCTTGAGCTCGGCGACCAGCGGCATCACGCAATCGGCGATAAAGCCCTGGACTTCCGGCTCCTGCTCGAACAACGCCGTCTGCTGGCTCGGGTAGCGGGCGAATTTTTGCGCCCATTCGATCAAGGTCGCATCGCTGACGGTGGCAATCGGTTCAGGCATGGCGATGATTCCAGAGTTAGCGCGATTGCGGCCGATGCAGCGGCGTGTCGAACACCGGCCGGCCGCCGGTGCGTTCGAGATAGCGGCCAAAACGGAACTTCACTTCCGGCCCGTCGAGCGGCGGCGACGCCGCGTGACGCCCGAGCGGCTCGACATGCAGCACCGCGAACGCATGTCCGGGCGCGCGCACGACTTCGTCGAGCCCTTGCGCGAGGCCTTCGACGGTGGAGAAATCGTAGACCCGCGCGATGCCGGCGGCCTTCGCCATGCCGGCGTAGTCCATCAGTTCGCCGAACGGATGCGCAAGGTCGTTGGTCGAACCGTAGCAGCCGTTCTCCACCACGAAGTGCTTGAGGTTCGGCAACGCCAGCTGCCGCTCGACCAGAAGCATGCCGGGATTCATGCAGAACGCGCCGTCGCCGCTGAACGCCACGACGGTGCGCTCCGGCGCGCCGAGCGCAATGCCTGCCGCAAACACGGAGGCGAAACTCATCGAGGCTTCGAGATAAAACACGCGCTCGGTCTCGCCGGTGATTTCCCACCACAGCTCGGAGCAGTTGCCCGCCGAGGTAACGATGACCTCGTCCTTGAGACGCTCCGCCAAAAGCCGGAAGCAGGCCTCGATATTCATCACGCATCCCCTCGCAGCACTTCGCGCGTAAAGCCGACCACCACCGGCCGCGACATCACGCGGCTGTGGCGATAGGCGGTGACGAGACGCGGAATGTCTTCGCCGCGCTCGATCGGCACGAACGGCATGCCGATCGATTGCATCACCGGTTCGAGATAAAGGCCGTTCGACTGGTGAAATTTCGCGCCGTCGCCCGGCCGCCCGCGCAGCGTGATGCCGATCAGCAGCGGGATCTGATAGGTGTAGTTGATCTTGGTGATGGCGTAGATGCAGGTCAGAAAACCGGACGCGCCCATCAGCGCAAACGAGTGCACACCGCTCAGGAACGCGCCGGAGCACAGACCGATGGCGGATTCCTCGCGGTTGACCGCAACGTGGCGAAACCGCGCGTCACCGGCGAAGCGCGCGATCAGCGGCGTGATCCAGCCATCGGGCAGGCTCGCCACCAGCGTGACGCCGCATTCGGCGACGGCGTCGGCGACGCGTTGTGCGACCGCGTCGGCGCCATTCGCGGCCGTCGTCATTCCGGCACAGTCCCGAGCTGACGAACGGCCTCGTCCTGAAATTTGAAATCCGCCCAGCCCTCGAGCGGGATCGATTTGTCGCCGTGCGTCGCAAGCCTGGCCACCTCTTCCATGCCCTTGCGGGTCATGCCGCCATTGACGCCGTAGCCGTGGATGGCAAGCAGCGCGTCGTAGGCCGCGTTCGCAAGCTTGGCATCGGTTTCGCCGGTGTACTTCTTGTAGAGCTCGACGGTGCGCTCGCGATGGCTGACGATGAAGCGGCAGGCCTCGATGATCGATTTCGTCACCGCCGTGATCGGATCTTCCGCCAGTCCTTGCGACGACCGGACCATCACGAAGGTCAATGCTCGCGGCGACGACGCCAGCACCTTGAAACCGGCGACGGCGATTGAGCGCCCTCGGCGTCGGTGTCGGCGACGTCAAGCTGGTTCGCGGTCAGCGCCTGCGTCACCAGCGGCCCGGAGTTCAGCTGCATGATGCCGTCGACCGCGAGGCCGTTCTTCTTGTAGATGCCCTCCTCGTACGCCACCTGCATGTAGAGCGTATGCATCGACGGCGGCACGCTCACCGATCCGACGCGAAGCTTGAACGGCTCGGCCGCGCCGCTGAAATCACGGCGACAAAAGCCCCAGAGCAAATGACAGAACGCGCCGCGTCATACTGCCCCGAATTCGTTTATCCCGTGAATGGCCCGAGCGACGCCATCGCGCGCTGCTGCGGACCGAAATCGACCCATTGATCCAGCGGGATCGGCTGCTTGATTTCCTTGTTCGCCAGCGCGAGATCGTGCGCGACCTTGAGGTTGGCTTCGGTCATGTCGCCGTTGACGCCGAAGCCATGGATGCGGATCAGCTCGCTATAGGCGCGCTCGACCACTTTCACATTGGCGCCGGGCACGTATTTCTCCACCACTTCGAGCGTCCCGGACTTGTTGGTGACGATGTAGCGGCAGGCCTGGATGACGGCGCGCGTGATCGCCGTCGCGGCCTGCGGATTCTTGTCGATCATGTCCTTGCGCAGGAACAAAAGCTCGAACGGATAATTCGGGAAAATCTCCGACACCGCCATCATGTTCTTGATGTCGGGATTGTCGATCGCCTCCATGGCGTAGTCGATGTGGAGCAGCGCGCCTTTCACCCGATCCGCGAGCAACGCCAGCATGCGCTCGCGCCCGCCGCCGACGCTGACCCATTGCACGGCATCGCGCGGCACGCCGGCCTTCTCCAGCAGCGGAAACATGAGGTATTGCGACAGCGCCGCGGGCCGCGAAATCGCGAACGGCTTGCCGCGCAGGTCGGCGACCGAATTGATCTCCTTGCGCACCGAAATCTGGTACGAGAGGTGCGCGCCCGGCGCCGTCACGCCGCGGATCGCAAAGCCCTGAACGGCCGCCGCCAACAGACCTTCCGGGTCGGACGCCGTGACATCGATCTGCCCCGCCGCGATCGCCTGGTTCGCCAGCGGCCCGCCGCGCAACTGGATGAACTCCGAAACATTGATGCCGTTGTCCTTGAACAGGCCCTTCGCGTAGGCGACGTGCATGTAGATGTTGTGGATCGACGGCGGCGTCACCCCGGTCGCGATCTTGATCGTCGCGCTCTGGGCGCGCAGCACCGAGGGGGCAGCAAGCGCCGCGGAGGCGCCGGCCATGACCTTGAGAAAATGGCGGCGGGACATGAGACACCTCGCTTGTCGCAGTTGCTTTGGCTGGATCGCCCGGATTATCTGGAGCGATCGCGCATCCTAGTGAACTCGCCGGAGGCGGGCAACAGCGCGAGGCGGAGGACTTCTTGGACAGCGTTCTATTCATCGATTACGCGACGACGGTGAAGCTGCTTTCGGTCGCCGACACGATGGCGATCTGCGAGGACATCTTCCGCATGCACGCGCGCAAGACGGTGCAGTGGTCGAACCCGCCGAGCCAGCGGCTCGACGTCGGCGCGCCGTTCCACAATCACTGGCACGTCAAGGAAGTCATCCTCGAAGACACGCCGGTCACCGGCTGCCGGCTGTACTCCTATTACGACGACGGCGTCACCAACACCGTCGGCAAGCTCGACTGCGCGCGCTATATCGTGCTCGCCGACCCGCGCACCGGCCATCCGCTCTGCATTCTCGACGAGCACTGGACCTACGCGATTCGCAGCGCCGCCGCCGCGATGGTGGCGCTGAAGTGGCTCGGGCCGAAGGCGCCGCGCACGCTCGGCCTCGTCGGCATCGGCACCATGGGCGAGAACTGCCTGCGCTGCCTGCAGCACCTCTACACGTTCGGCGAAATCGTCTGCACCTCGCGGCGCAAGGAGACGCGCGAGGCGTTCGCGCAGAAATGGTCGGCAAAGCTCGGCATCCCGGTGCGCACGCTCGACAGCGTCGAAGAGGTGGTGCGCAGCGCCGATCTCGTGATCGGCGGCACCACCCGCACCGACATCGTCAGCCGCGAGCCGTGGGTCAAGCGCGGCGCGACGTTCGTGTCGCTCGCGCGCCGCGAGATGGACCCGGCCGGCTGGGCGAAGTTCGACAAGGTCGTGATCGACGACTGGGACTGCAACATGGGCGTGCGCGATTTCCGCGCCATGCTCGACGCCGGTGAATTCCGCCGCGAGCAGTTGCACGCCGACATCGGCGAAGTGGTCGCCGGATTGAAACCCGGCCGCGAGCGCGACGACGAGCGCATTTTGCTCCACACCACCGGCATGGTGTCGCACGACATCGGCATCGCCTGGAGCATTTATCAGAAGGCGCTCGCGCAGGGTCTCGGCGTGCCGCTGCCGACCGCAGTGGCGCAGGCGCAATTCGGGCCGAAGGATTGAGATCGTCATGCCCGCGAAGGCGGGCTCCCTCTCCCGCAGGGGCGGGTTGGGGTGAGGGGGTCGACGTCGCAGAACCGACACGTCCGGATCCCTGGACCATCCTTCGCTTCGCGCAGTCGACTCCCCCGCTGGGAGAGGTGAAAGCTCTACTCCACCACCGCCCGCCAGGGCGTCATCCAGCGCTCGAACCGCTGGATCAAATTCGTGATCACGATGCTGAGCACCGCGAGCACGACGATCGGGACGAACAGTTCCGCGGTGCGGAACGTATTGCCGTAGAACACCACCATGTAGCCGAGGCCCGACAGCGCCGTGAACATCTCCGCCACCACGACGCCGACCAGCGCGCGGCCGAGGCCGAGGCGGATGCCGGCGATGAAGAACGGCACCGCGGCGTGGATGATGACGCGGCGGAAAATCTGCCAGCGGTCGCAGCCGAACGCGCGCGCGGTCTCGATGTAGGCCGGCGAGACGTTGGCGACGCCGATCTGCGCGTTGATGATGACGGGAAAAATCGCCACCAGCCAGGTCAGGAACACTTTTGCTTCGTCGCCGAGGCCGAGCCAGATGATGACCAGCGGCACCAGCGCCACGGTCGGCATGGCGTAGAAGGCGTTGACGTACGGATCGAGGATGCGGCGCAGCGTCGGAAACGTTCCCATCGCGATGCCGACCGCCATGCCGCTGACGATGGCCAGGCTGAAGCCGAGAACAAGCACGTAAGAGGTCTGCAGCAGTTGGCGCGGCAGCTCGCCCGACACCGTCGTGGTGACGAACGCGCGCGCAATCGCGCTCGGCGGCGGCAGGAATTGCGGCGGCACCAGGAACGTCGACGTGAGCTCCCACACCACCAGCACCGAGATGTGCGTGGCGGCCTGGA
Organism: uncultured Alphaproteobacteria bacterium; assembly: GCA_963730645.1. Lineage (GTDB taxonomy): Bacteria > Pseudomonadota > Alphaproteobacteria > Rhizobiales > Xanthobacteraceae > BOG-931. Next base: position 16,823 of record CAVSSN010000011.1, read on the forward strand.
TCAGCAGCGTCTTTCGCCTCGCCGGGGTCACGACACGCGGTCTCCTTGCGACAGCAGCGACCACAGATGTTCGCGCATTTCGCCGAACTGCCGGCTCGCGCGCACGGCGTCGGCCTCGCGCGGCCGCGGCAGCGAAACGCGGACTTCTTCCAGGATGCGCCCGGGGCGCGAGCCCATCACCAGGATGCGGTCGGAAAAGAAGATCGCCTCGTCCATGTTGTGGGTGATGAACACGACGGTCTTGGTCGACTGCGCCAGAATGTCGGCGATCTCGCGCTGAAGCTGCTCGCGCGTGATGGCGTCGAGCGCGCCGAACGGCTCGTCGAGCAGCAGAATTTGCGGATCGAGCGCGAGCGCCCGCGCGATGCCGACACGCTGCTGCATGCCGCCGGACAATTCGTGCGGATAATGCGCCGGCAAAGCCGTCGAGGCCGACCAGGCGCACAAACCGCGCGGTGCGCTCCTGGCATTCCGCCGGCGGCAGCTTCGCGACTTCGAGGCCGAAGGCGACGTTCTGCTCAACCGTCAGCCACGGAAACAGGTTGAACTGCTGAAACACCATCGCGCTCGACGGCGATGGCTTCACCACCTTCCTGTCGGAGACCAAAATCTCGCCGCTCGTCATCGGCTCGAGCCCGTGCAGGATGCGCAGCAGCGTGGTCTTGCCACAGCCGCTCGGGCCGATGATCGAGACGAATTCGCCGGCGGCGGCGTCGAAACGAATCCGGCGCAGCACTTCGAGCGCGTCGCGCCCGCGTTCGCCCGAAAACGTCTTGCATACGTCGCGGACTTGCAGCATGTGCGCCAATCAATCTCCGGCGAGATGCAGGATCGCGTCAAGCAGGACGCGCGCGGCGACATCGGCGTCTTCGGCCGTCACAGTCTCCAGCGGGCTGTGGCTGATGCCGCCATTGCCGCAGCGCACGAACAGCATGGCGACGTCGGTCAGGCCTTCGAACATTCCGCCATCGTGGCCGGCGCCGCTCGGCAAATGGCGCGGCTTTATGCCGAGCCGCGCGACGGCGTCGCTCAGCAGCGATTGCAGCCTCGGCGAACACGGCACGGTGGCATTGCGCAACGTCTCGGTGATCTCCGCCGTCACGCCGCGCCGATCCGCGATCCGCTTTATTTCGGCGAGGATGTCGTCGACTGCCGTGTCTCGCGTCGCGTCATCGCTGGCGCGAACGTCGAGCGACAATTCGCAGCGGCCCGCAATCACATTGATGGCGCCGTTCGGCACCGCGAGCCGGCCGACCGTGCCGACCAGCGTCGGCGCTTTGGCGCAGCGCCGTTCGACCGCGAGCACGATCTCGGCGGCAGCCGCGGCGGCGTCATGGCGCAGCGCCATCGGCACCGTACCGGCATGGCCGGCGGTGCCGTGAATGACGATGTTGTGGCGCACCGCGCCCGCAATCGCGGTGACAATGCCGACCGGCAGATTTTCCCCCAGCAGGATCGGACCCTGCTCGATGTGCACTTCGATGTAGCCGAGCAAATCCTGCGGATTTCGCGCCAGCGCCGGAATGGCATCGGGCTCGTGGCCAGCCGCTGCGCATGACATCGCATCATGCTGCTGCCGCCGGCATCGCGCCGCTGCAGCAACGCCATGTCGAAACGGCCGGCAAGCGCACTGCTGCCGATATAGGGCGTGGAGAATCGCACGCCCTCCTCTTCGGAAAACGCAATCACGTCGAGATGAAACGGCAGCGCGCGCCCGGTGCGGCGCAAATGCTCCGCGACTGCGAGCGCCGTGGTCACGCCGAGACGGCCGTCGTAGCGCCCGGCATCGACCACCGTGTCGTAGTGCGACGCCAGCATCAGCGTCTTGGCGTTGCTTGCTGGCGCTGGCAAGCGGCCCACCACATTGCCGACGGCATCGATCGACGGTGTCGAGGCCGGCGGCCTCAAACTGCGCGCGCAGTTCCGTTCGGCCGCAGCTCTGTGCGCCGGCGTGAAAAAGGTGCATGTCAGAGCGCCCGGCGTCTCCGAAAATTCGGCGAGCCGGTCGCACATCGCGACAATGCGCTCGCCGAATTCTCCGGCGCCCGCACCGCGATTTACATCACTCGACATGGCGGATGGCCCTAACCCGGCAGCGCTGCGGCTGCTAGTATCCGCGTTGGCATCAAGATCACCTTTGTGGGGAGGGTTCAATGGTGAGGCTGTCGCGGTTGCTGCTGTTTGCGTTTGCCGCAAGTTTGCAGGGCATCGCTCCTGCCCCGGCGGAGGATTGGCCGAACCGGCCGGTCACCATGGTGGTGCCGTTCGCGGCCGGCGGCGGCACCGACGTGCTCGGCCGCATCATCGGCCGCCGCCTGTCCGAGACCTTGGGCCAGCAGGTGGTGATCGAAAACGTCGGCGGCGCCGGCGGCATGATCGGCTCGTACCGCGTGATCGAAGGCGCCGCCGGACGGCTATCAGTTCGTGCTCGGCAGCCGCGCCGACGCCATCAACCAGACGCTCTACAAGACGCCGCTCTACAGTCTCAAGGACGATCTGGCGCCGGTCGTGCTGATCGCCGAGCAGCCGATGGTGCTGGTCGCGCGCAACACCATGCCGGTCAACGGCCTGCAGGAATTCATCGCCTACGTGAAGGCGAACCAGAGCACGATGAAATTCGGCTCCGCCGGCACCGGCTCGACCGGCCATGTCGACTGCGCGCTGCTCAACGCCGCGATGGGCGTCAACATCCCGCACATTCCGTATCGCGGCGGCGGCCCGGCACTGCAGGATCTGATCGGCGGCCGCTTCGATTATTTCTGCACGCTCAGCGCGACCGCGGTGCCGCCGATCGAGAGCAAGCTGGTCAAGGGCATCGGCGTGTTCACGCCCTATCGCCTGCCGTCGCTGCCCGACCTCGCCACCGCCGCCGACCAGGGCATGAAGGACTTCGAGGCCTCGACCTGGTTCGCGTTCTTCGCGCCCAAGCGCACGCCGGCGCCGATCATCCAGAAACTTCACGACGCCACCATCGCGGCGATGGAAACGCCGGCGGTGCAGAAGCAACTGCTCGACACCGGCACCTTCGTGGTCGCACCCGAGCGCCGTTCGACCGAATACTTGCAGCACTTCGTGGTGACCGAAATCGAGAAGAACGGCGCGCCGATCAAGGCAGCGGGGATATTGATCGAATAGCACCACAGGTTCATCGAGGATGCCGATCTGCGGCTGTGCAATCTGGAACTTTCGCAGCGAAATTCAATTCGACCCTCGTAAGTGTGAGCTTGTTCACACGTGCTCGGGTCCGAGTTGTGCTAGTGCACCGTACGACGGCTCGCGAGAGGAACCTATGACGACCTGTTCCATAAACCGGCGTGAACTCATCGCCGTCCTCGCGCCGCGGCGGCGATGCCGATGCTCCGCTCACTGCCTGCCCGCGCGCAGCAGACGGAGCGGATGCGGCGGATCGGCTGGCTTGATCTCGTTCCCGAGATCCGATCCCGGCGCCCAAGCCCGCGTGACGATCGTCCGCGAGGGCCTGGAAAAATTGGGCTGGACGGTCGGCCGCAATGTTCAGATCGATTATCGCTGGGGCGCCTTTGACGTCGAGCGGGCGCAGCGCGCGGGCGCGGAACTGCTGAGCCTCACGCCGGACGTGATCCTGTGCGGCGGCAGCCCGGCGGTGCAGGCGCTGCAGCAGGCGACCCGCACGGTGCCGATCGTGTTCGTGCTGGTGGCCGAGCCGGTGGCGCAAAATTTCGTTCAGAGCCTCGCCCATCCAGGCGGCAACACGACCGGATTTTCCTATCTGGAGCCGACGGTCGGAGCGAAGTGGCTCGAGCTGCTCAAGGAGATCGCGCCGGGCATCAAGCGCGCCGCCTACATTTTCAGCCCGAAGGCGAGCCCGTATGCCCCGTTGTTTTACAAATCGATCGAGGCCGCCGCGGCAAAACTTGCGCTCGAGACGGTCCTGGCGCCCGCACGCGAGCCCGCAGAGATCGAACCGCTCATGGCCGGCTTCGGCGCCGACAGCGGGGTGATCTTCAACGCCGACGCTTTCATTCTGACCAATCGCAAACTGGCCATCGATCTCGCGGCGCGTTATCGGCTGCCGGCGCTCTACGGCATCCCGACGACGGCCAACGACGGCGGCCTGATCTACTACGGCCTCGACATCCTCGATCAGTACCGCCAGGCCGTCGCCTATGTCGATCGCATCCTCAAGGGCGAAAAGCCGGCCGATCTGCCGGTCCAGCAGCCGACCAAATTCCAGTACCGCGATCAATCTCAAGACCGCCAAGGCGCTCGGCCTGACCGTGCCGAACACGATTCTCGTCAGCGCCGGACGAGGTCTCGCTCGCAGCACGCCGGCGTCCGCCGCCCTCGTGCGCGAGAGCCCCGAAATCACGATCGGATCCGTACGATCGGCTTCCGCTCCGGTCGGATCGCCGGGTCTCAAGCCCGGCAGTATTGACGCGGCCCGGAGGCCACGGTCGCCGATGCCACCATCGTCTGAAGCCGGCTTGGGCGGCAAGTGGGATCGAGATCTTGCAGGCTGCTCGGCGCGCGCGGCGACCGGATCGACGTCATTCTTCCACGCCGAAGAGCTCGCTGGCAGCGGCTCGTTAACTGCTCAAGCGAGAGCCATGCCGCGACCATCGCTGGACGACGGCATTCTGTTGAATCCGGCAAATCGTATGAACGAGCCGCTCGTGCCCCAAGTGCGTCAAGCCGCCCGGTCGCTCAACCTCGCGCTTCACGAGTTCGGCGTGCGCGGACCGGCCGAGTTCGACAGCGCGTTCGCGGCGATGGCAGCAAAACGCGTCGGCGCGCTCGTGGTCGTCGACGATGCGGTGCTGCTCTCCAGCGCTCCAGCATTGGCCGCGCTCGCGTTGAAGCAGCGCCTGCCTTCATGCGGGTGGTCCGATTTCGCCGCCGCCGGCGGCCTGATGTCCTATGGGGTGGACTTTCCCGACCTGTTCCGGCGCGCGGCGACGTTCGTCGTCAAGATTCTCAAGGGCGCCAAGCCGGTCGATCTGCCGGTCGAGCGGGCAACCAAGTTCGAGACCATCATCAACCTCAAGACCGCCAAGGCGCTCGGCATCGAGGTGCCAACCTCGATCCTGCTGCGCGCCGACGAGGTGATCGAGTAAATCGCGCGCCTCCCGAGGCTATTCCGGGGGTTGAATCTGCGCCATACTTCGCCCGGGGAATAAAAAATATCCGGGGAGGACACCATGGCTCAGACAATCGAGGCCTTTGTCGGCCAGTCGTTGGACGACGCGAAAATCTCGCCGCTCCATATCAAGGTCATCTCGCTCATCGCCGCGGGATATTTCTTCGACGTCATCGACTACATCGTCCAGGGTTCGCTGTTCCCGGACATGAAGGCGTCCGGTTTCGCGAACGAGGGCGGTTTTGCCCTCGTCGTGAGCGCGACCACCCTGGGAATGTTCATCGGCACCTGCGCGCAGGGCGAATTCAGCGACCGGTTCGGGCGACGGTTCGTCTATCAGTTCAACCTGCTGCTGTTCGGCGTCTTCACCATCCTCGGCGCACTCGCGCCGAACATCACGCTGCTGGTCGCCTGCCGCTTCATCGCCGGCCTCGGGCTGGGCGCCGAGCAGCCGCTCGCCTTCGCCTATGCGGGTGAATATTCGCCCAAGGCGATCCGCGGCCGCATCCTGGCGATCATTCACTTCATCGGCGGCGCCTGCGTGTGGCCCATCAGCACGCTGTTCGTGCTCGCGTTCCGCGATCAGATCGGCTGGCGCGGCGTGTGGATCGTGTTCGGCATCGGCGCGCTGATCGTCTGGGTGTTCCGCTTCACGCTGCCGGAATCGCCGCGCTATCTGTCGACGCACGGCAGAGGCAAGGAAGCGCTCGACGTGCTCGGACGGCTCGGCATCGCGGGTCCCAAGGAGCCGCTGACGACCGACGCCGCAAGCGACACCAAGAGCGATCCGTTCGAGGTGGTCTTCACGCAGTTTCCGACGCGCGTCATCGCCGGAATGATCTGCTTCTCGGCGTTCTTCGGCGTCGCCATCGGACTTGGCTCGTGGCTGCCCAGCATCATGGTCGAGCGGGGCTTCACCATCACCAAGTCGCTGACCTACACCCTCGGCATGAACCTCGCGGTGCCGTGCGCCAGCATCTGCATGATGTACACGCTCGATAAATTCGGCCGCAAGATCACGTCGGTGTGCGCATTCGTGGCCGCGGGGCTCATGGCCATCGTGTTCGCGAACGCCCGCACCGATACGGAGCTGCTGGTCGCCGGCTTCATCATGATCTTCTTCGTTCAGGTCGCCGGCAATGCGATGCAGATTTTCGCGTCCGAGGTGTTCCCCACCAACGCGCGGGCATCGGGCTTCGGCTGGGCCGCGGGCGTCGGCCGGCTCGCGACCGCCGGTATCGTTCCGGGCATCCTGCTGATCCGGACCGGCTTCGGTCTCACGGCGGTGTTCGTATCCCTTGCGGTGGTCCTGGTGATTGCCGCGGTTGCGGTGACGCAGCTCGGCCCGGAGGCGAAGCAGAAGAGCCTCGACGAGATCGCTCCGCCGACGGGCTGAGCTGACCATCGGGTTTCGACATGGCGCCGCTGATCGGGAGGACGCCATGAAACTTGCGCGCCGCAAATTCCTGCATCTGGCCGCAGGCGCCGGCGTGTTGCCGGCGGTGTCGCGGCGCGCATGGGCGCAAAGCTATCCGGCAAAGCCGGTGCGTCTCGTGGTCGGCGTTCCGCCCGGCGGGACGCTCGACATCGTCGCGCGGCTGGTCGCCCAATGGCTGTCCGAGCACCTCGGCCAGCAATTCGTCGTCGAGAACCGGCCCGGCGCCGCCACCAACATCGGCACCGACACGGTGGCGCACGCGCCCGCCGACGGCTACACGCTTCTGTTTGCCGGGTCACCGGCCGCCATCAACGCGACGCTCTACGACAATCTCAATTTCAATTTCATCCACGACATCGCGCCGGTGGGCAGCGTCGAGCGCATGCCGCTCATCATGGCGGTCAATCCGGCGCTGCCGGCCAAGACCGTTCCGCAGTTCATCGACTACGCCAAGGCCAATCCCGGCAAGATCAACCTGGGCTCGGGCGGCGTCGGCTCTACCGGCCATGTCTCCGGCGAGATGTTCAACATGATGGCGGGCATCAAGATCGCCCACGTGCCGTATCGCGGCGAGGCGCCGGCGCTCACCGATCTGCTCGGCGGGCAGGTGCAGGTCGTGTTCGCGACCGCAGGCTCGGCGGTGCAGTACGTCAAGGCCGGCACGTTGCGGGCGCTCGCGGTGACCAGCGCGCACGCGGATGAACGTGCTGCCCGATGTGCCGGCGATCGCGGAGTTTCTGCCGGGCTACGAAGCGACCTCGTGGACCGGCGTCGGCGCGCCGCGCGATACGCCGGCCGACATCGTCGAGCGGCTCAACCGGGAAATCAACGCGGCGCTCGCCGATGCCAAATTCACCGCGACGCTCACCGGCCTCGGCGCGTCGGTGCTGGCGGGCTCGCCCGCCGATTTCGGCAAGTTCATCGCGGACGAAACCGAGAAGTGGGGCAAGGTGGTCAAATTCTCCGGCGCAAAGCCGCACTGACCCGGTCACTTAGCGTCGGAGCATGATCTTTTCGGAAAACCGGCATCCACTTTCCGGATCATGCTCTAGCCCGTTGCACGCACCGGCCCCTGATGGCCGTCGAGCCCGACGCCGTTCGTCAGGCGCCCGAACAGCGCCGCGAGCTTCGCCCGGTCGGCCTCCGGCAGCGGCGGCTTGAGCAGCGAGGCGACGTTGGTGCGCAGATGCGCGGCGTCGCCGGTGCCGAACAGCACGACGTCGACGCCCGGCTCGTGCCGCACGAACCGGTAGGCCGCCTCGATCACGTTCGCCGCGCCGCCCGCGTGCACGAGGAAGCCGAGCGGATCGTCGCTCTCGCCCAGCCATTTCTCGACCAGCCCCTGCGCCGCCATCTCGCGCATCTCGCGTGCGATGCGCGGCGGATCGGCGAAGATGTTGCGCACCGCGAACATCAAGAGCGTGCCGATGCCCTTCTCCCGCGTGACCGGAAACACGTTCGCCCGCGCGCTCTGGTGCATCATGTGGAAGCCCACCATGAACACCTCCCAGACCGGATCGTGCACCGCGCGCTTGAGCATCGCGTTGGTGAAATCGACGATCGGGTTCTCGGTGATGCCGATGTGCCTGATCTTGCCCTTCTGCTTCTCGCGCAGCAGCGCCGGCGCGATCGTCTCCAGCACGCGGTCATAGTGCTGCGTTTCGACCACGTGCAGATTGAACACGTCGACATGATCGGTGCCCATCAGCCGCAGCGAATCGTCGAGGCTCGCGACCACGCTCCGCGGGCGGCAGCACCTGGTTGTTGCGGTGGATGGAGGACTTTGTCGCCACCACGACCTGATCGCGCGGAATGGTCTTGAGCGCGCGCCCCACCACGCCTTCGGTGCCGTAGGACGGCGCGGTGTCGATGAAGTTGATGCCGAGGGCGACGGCCTCGTGGATGAGCCGCGCCGATTGCTCCTCGTTGAGGCCGGTCTTGAGCCCGAGCCGGCTGAAGCCGCCGGTGCCGAGACCGGCGACCGAGACGCGAAGGCCGGTGCGGCCGAGGGTGGTGTAGTGCATTTGATGTTCCTGTAGTTTTACTGCCGTTGCGCGCCGTCTCGGGATCGCCATTGTAACCCGGCGGCGCCGTGGAAGAACGGCATACTCGAATGCCGGCTTTCGCGCAGGACGAAAAGCCGCAAGAGGAGACGATGCCGGACTTCGCCACCCCTGCGCAAACCATGACCCGCGAGGCGATGCTCGCCCACGTGCGCACCCTCGCCCCGCGCTTCGGCGAGCGCGCCGCGGCGGCCGAACAGGCGCGGCGGATTCCCGATGCCTCGGTGCAGGACATGCTGGCCGCCGGGCTCGCGCGCTTTCTGGTGCCGCCGCGGTTCGGCGGCTACGGGCTCGATTTCGAGACCTGGTTTGATGTGGCGCTGGAGATCAGTCGCTACGACTGCTCCCACGGCTGGTGCGCGAGCCTGATGATCCACCATGCCCAGCTCATCGGCTGCTATCCCGAGGAAGCCCAGCAAGCGGTCTGGAAGGACGGCCCCGATGTCGCGATCGCGGCGTCTTTTGCGCCGACCACGCAGGTCGAACGTGTCGACGGCGGCTACCGCGTTTCGGGGCAGAACTCCGCGTTCGCGAGCGGCGTCAACCACAGCTCATGGGTCATGCTCGGCGGTCTCGCGCCGGGCGAGGGCGCGCCGGAGATGATGCTGTTCCTCGTTCCGCCCGGCGAATACACGGTGCGCGACACCTGGTTCGTCACGGGCATGTGCGCGACCGGCAGCAACACCATCGTCACCGACAACGTCTTCGTGCCGCAGACGCACGCGCTCAGCCTGGATGCGCTGCGCACCGGCAAGACGCCGGGCAGCGCGCACAACGCAGACCCGATCTTCCGCACGCCGTTCTTCCACTACGCGCCGCTGACGTTCGCCGCGCCGATGCTCGGCGTCGCCAGAGGCGCCTACGAGCAATTCCGCGACTGGACCAAAGGGCGCAAGGCCGCCGACGGCACCGCGATGGCGGAGAAATCGAGCGTCCAGATGCGCATGGCCCGCGCCGCCGCCGACCTCGACTCCGCCGAGCTGCTGCTCCGCCGCACGACGCACATGCCGAACGCACCGGACGCGCACACACCGCACGTCCTCGCCCGCTCGGTGCGTGATTTCGCGCGCGCGTCGGAGCTCGTGGTCGCGTCGATCGACACCATCGTCGCGTTGTGCGGAACGGCGGCCTTTGCCACCTCGCACCCGATCCAGCGCGCCTGGAGGGACATTCACCTCGCGTCAATGCACATCGGACTGAACCCGGAATTCAACTACGCGCATTTCGGCCGCATCGAGCTTGGACTCGGGCGCGATCCGAACCGGCCGTTCTTCTGAACTGCAGCAAGCGGGCGCGGCGGACTTCAGTTCGACGTCGATGTCGCTTCACCATTTGCGGATGGACCCGGATCAACAACGCCGAGGATCCCGTTCCAAAAGCCGCCGTACCAAATCCGGCCCCGGCGATCGACACCCATAAATCGAATGCTGGTGTTTCTGGTCGGCAGCGCATACTCGGTGAACTGCTCCGACTTGGGGTCGAACCGCGTGACGTTATTTCCCACCGTATCGGCAAACCAGATAGAGCCGCTGCGCGGATCGAACGTCACTCCGTAGGGAGACGAGTTCGCGGTGGGGGGTTGGTAGAGCTTCACCTCCCCGGTGTTCGGATCAAGTCTCGCAAGTTTGTTGCCGTAGTAGTCGCCGAACCAGATTTTATCCTCGGCATCGATAGCGATGCCTCGCGCGCTCCGGACCGCGGGCACGCGATACGCAGTGGTCTTTCCTGTGTCCGGATCGAGCTTGAAGACGATTCCCAGGTCGAGTTGCGTCACCCAGGGGAACCCCTTCGAGTCAACGGCGACCGCATAGCCACGGGCAGTCGGCCGTTGACCGGGCAACGCGATCATGCCGCCGTAGGAGCCTTCGGGAAATGCGTGGGTGACCGGACTCTTGAACACCTCCCATGTCTTCGTCTTGGTATTGAGCCGCCAGATTTCCTCTCCGGCCACAGCCCACACGGTGTCGTCCCGGCTTGGATCGACCGCCACCATCCGCGCGCCGGATGGTTTTCCTGGAAATTCGTAGACCGTCAAATTGCCGTCGCGATCCACGCGAACCACTTTGCCATCGTTTCCAGGTCTGTCGAGGCCGACCAGGTAGCTTCCGTCCCTCATGACCGTCCCGGTATGCGCATTGCTCTGCGGGACCGGGATGGAAAACTGTTCGAATTTTTCTGTTTCAGGATTGAACCGCGCGGCTTTGTTCGAGGCCGCATCGTATTCGGAGAACCACACCGTCCCGCTGCTGTCGTCGACAACAACGCTGTGGACCATCGCGTGTGGCGACGGAATTGTGTACTCCGTGATGGTCGCCCGCAGCGCCGCGTCCGACAGCGACGTATGCTTGACGTTCGAAAGATCGGGCGTGGCGGCGGGTCCAAGCACGCCTTCCGGACCAAACACCTGCTCCAGTCCATTCGCGAGCTTGGTGTTGCGGGCCTCACTGGGAAAGAAGCTCCGGCCCCAGCGGTTCACCGTCATGGCGGGCAGAAAGCTCTGCCAATCCTCAGCCGTCAGGCCCCTCATGGGCAGCACGGTCTCCAGACCGTGGCAGGTTGAGCACGTCGTATACACGTCGTACGCATCGGAGCCGGTCGGGAAAAGGTATCTGAGGTCCGCGCTCGTCAGGGCGGCCATATTGCTCGGGCGCGACAACTTGATCGCGAGTTCGGCCGGATCGGACGTGTCCTTCTTCTGCTTTTCGACCGCAAACCCGTATGCATTGACGGATATGTCATAGCGGCCGGATTCCAATCCCGGCATTTGATAACGCCCGTCCTGGTCGGTGTAGCGGGCGATTGATTTACCTCCGAGCGTAGCCTTCACGATCGCGCCGCGAATGGGCTTGCCCGCGCCGTCGGTTACGATTCCGCGCAATGTCGAGTTTCCCGCGGACACCGCCACGTCCGTCATGGCGGACAATGCGGACGTGGAAAGCAATCCGATCAGCAAACCGGCGAAAGGAAAATTGCGCGGCGTTCTCACGGGAACCTCCTCTGATGACGGTCGCGTGTCTGTGCCTACAGACGTTGTCCGGCGATGTTTTCGAGAGCGTGATTCTTGATCACGTCGATTGGTTGGCTTGCCATGCCGGGCTGCCATGCATCGCATGCTGCCCCTGTGTCACCGGCCAGTCAATCTGCGCCTGACGCGGGCGCCCAATGCAATCGCGCAAGGATCGCGCGACCCATGATCCAGTCCTTGTCGTCTTCCGACAGGAATTTCAGTTCCTCGGTGAATTGTGCGATGCGGTGCTTGTAGCCGCCATCGTTCAACGTCTGCGTAATGTCTGTTTCCCAATGGCAGCGCTGCGGCCCGTAGGCCTCGAACACGCGCTGCAATTGCACGTTCATGTTGCGATAGGGGTAAGGCTCCGCCTCGTATTGAGCGCCCGCCTTCATCTTCACCGACACGTTGGGATATCTGGCGAGCGCGATCGTATCGGTGGCGGATTGCGCGATCGGAATCGACGGGTTCATCGCGATGTGATCGATGATGAGCGTGAGCTGCGGATGGCGTTCCGCGATGCGGGCAAAGTCGGGCAGGAGCCCGGGCGCGAGGAACATCACCGGGACGGCAGACGTCTCGGCCGCCGCCCAGAACCAGTCATACGCCTGCGCCTTGAGTCGTTTGCCGCTCTCGCCCTGGAATGTGGTCCGGATGCCGAGCATCCCGGCCTGGTCCTTCCAGTGCGGCAGCAGCTCCGCTGCTTTCGGGTCATCGATCGGAAAGCGGCCCATGACTGCAAAGCGCTTGGGATAACGCTTCGCCGCTTCCAGCCCGTAATCATTGCGCGTGCCGGTCAATGTCGGCGGAACGACCACGACGCGATCGACGCCGGCGTCGTCCATCATCCCCAGCAGGCGCTCGATGGTGAATGTCTCGGTCGGCCCCGGCGGCTTCGCGCCCGGCACCCATGGCAGGTCCGGCGTGTTCGCCTTCCACAGATGCGCCTGCGCATCGACGATCAAGCGGCGTCTGCCGCCCTGCGCGGAGGGCAGACACGACGGATTGCGGGATTTGCGTTGCCATCACGAGGCTCGCGCCCATGCCTTTCGCGAATTGACGGCGTGATTGCATTTTGCGCCGTTCCTCACTGTGCTGTCTTGTTGTTGTGCCCAAACGTAACCACGGTGCGACCGCGGGGCAACGAATCTTCACCACGCTCGCCGCGCCGTGTGTCTGATGTGCACAATCCTCACCGTGTCCCCGGAAATCCGGTAGAAGACTCGAAAGGGGTAACGGCCCAAGCGGCACCACCCGCATGCCGGGCCGCTGCTTCGACCCGTGGAGCACTCTCGGGTGCGTCGGCGATCTGCATGACGATCTCGCGCATCCGAGCTTCGAGTGCCGCTGCGACGCGATCGCCAAATTGCTCGCGCGTGTAGCCTCGAAATTTCGTGCAGATCGCGAACGGCCCGCTTCGTGAACTCGACGTTCATTGCCGCCGAAACGATCGGAAGGCCGCTTCCACCTCTTCATTGCTGGCAACGCCGCTCGCCTCGGCGGCGTCCAGCGCTTTCAGCTCTTCCGTCGTGGCGTGGTAGACGCCGGTACGCCGCGCCTCGATATCGCGCGCGAGTTCGGCCAGCTCTTCCTGGTCCTCTTCCGGCCAGGACTCGACCTGCCGGAGAATTTCTTTGACGCTTCGGACTCATGACATCAGTATACACTGCGCCCATCTACTAAGGGACGAGCCTGCGTAAGCCCCTTCCCCAGCCGCTCGCCCGGCTCTAGAAAGAGCCGCAAATGCCGCCTGAATCGCAGAAATCCGACCGCTACAACGCCCGCGAGGCCGAGGCCCGCTGGCAGAAAATCTGGGACGCGCGCGAAATCTTCGCCACGCGAAACGACGACCCGCGGCCGAAATACTACGTGCTGGAGATGTTCCCCTATCCGTCGGGGCGCATCCACATGGGGCACGTGCGCAACTACACGATGGGCGACGTGGTGGCGCGCACCAAGCGCGCCATGGGCTTCAACGTGCTGCATCCGATGGGCTGGGACGCCTTCGGCCTGCCGGCCGAGAACGCCGCCATGGAGCGCGGGATCCCGCCGCGGGCGTGGACCTACCAGAACATCGAGGCCATGAAGGCGCAGCTCAAGTCGATAGGGCTGTCGCTCGACTGGTCGCGCGAGATCGCGACCTGCGACCCGAGCTACTACAAGCACCAGCAGAAGATGTTCCTCGATTTCCTGCGCGCGGGCCTGGTCGAGCGCAAGCAGTCGAAGGTGAACTGGGACCCGGTCGACATGACCGTGCTCGCCAACGAGCAGGTCATCGAGGGCCGCGGCTGGCGCTCGGGCGCGCTGGTCGAGCAGCGCGAGCTGACGCAGTGGTTCTTCAAGATCACGGATTTCTCGCAGGATTTGCTCGACGCGCTCGACCGGCTCGAGCGCTGGCCGGAAAAAGTGCGGCTGATGCAGAAGAACTGGATCGGGCGCTCGGAAGGCCTGCTGGTGCGCTTCGCGCTCGACGGCAAGACGACGCCGGGCGGCGAGAGCGAGCTGGAGGTTTTCACCACGCGGCCGGACACGCTGTTCGGCGCGAAGTTTCTGGCGCTGGCGCCGGATCATCCGCTGGCGGCGGCCGCGGCGGCGAAAAATCCGGAGCTCGCGGCCTTCATCGCGGAGTGCCGGCATCGCGGCACCGCGCAGGCCGAGATCGACACCGCCGAGAAGCTGGGCTTCGACACCGGGATGCGCGCGGTGCACCCGTTCGATCCGGCGTGGCAGCTTCCGGTCTACGTCGCCAACTTCATCCTGATGGACTACGGCACCGGCGCCATCTTCGGCTGCCCGGCGCACGACCAGCGCGACCTCGACTTCGTCAACAAATACGGCCTCGGCAATACGCCGGTGGTGTGCCCGCCCGGGCAGGACCCGAAGACCTTCGTCATCACCGACACCGCCTATGACGGCGACGGCCGCATGATCAACTCGCGCTTCCTCGACGGCATGACCATCGCGGAGGCGAAGCAGGAGGTGGCGAAGCGGCTGGAGAATACGCCCGCGCCGGGCCAGCGGACCAATCGGCCAATGGCCCAGCGGCAGGTGAATTTCCGCCTGCGCGACTGGGGCATCTCGCGGCAGCGCTATTGGGGCTGCCCGATCCCGATCATCCATTGCGAGAAGTGCGGCGTGGTGCCGGTGCCGGACACGGATTTGCCGGTGACGCTGCCCGAGGACGTCACGCTTCGACCGCCCCGGCAACCCGCTCGACCGCCACCCGACCTGGAAGAACGTCCCCTGCCCGCAATGCGACGGCCCGGCGCGGCGCGAGACCGACACCATGGACACCTTCGTCGATTCGTCCTGGTACTTCGCCCGCTTCACCGACCCGTGGATCGAGACCGCGCCGACCGACCGGCCGATGGTCGACGCCTGGCTCCCGGTCGACCAGTACATCGGCGGCATCGAGCATGCGATTTTGCACCTGCTCTACAGCCGCTTCTTCACCCGCGCCATGAAGGCCACCGGCCATGCCGGCCTCGACGAGCCGTTCGCCGGCCTGTTCACGCAGGGCATGGTGGTCCACGAGACCTACCGCAAGGCGAACGGCGAATGGGTCGCCCCCGCCGAGGTCAAGATCGACGGCGTCGAGGGCAATCGCCGCGCCACGCTCGCCGCCACCGGCGAGCCGATCGAGATCGGCGCCATCGAGAAAATGTCGAAGTCGCGGCGCAACACCGTCGACCCCGACGACATCATCGGCGAATACGGCGCCGACATCGCGCGCTGGTTCATGCTGTCGGATTCGCCGCCCGAGCGCGACGTGGAATGGACCGAGCGCGGCGTCCAGGGCGCATCGCGGTTCGCCCAGCGGCTGTGGCGCCTCGCCGGCGAGGCGGCCGAGATCGGGCGCGGCGCGCCCCCTGCCCGGCCGGCCGAATTCGGCCCGGAGGCGCTGGCGTTGCGCAAGGCGACCCACCGCGCGCTGGCCCGGGTATCGGAAGCCATTGAAAAGCTACACTTCAATGTTTGCGTGGCTCACATCTACGAGTTCGCCAATACGCTGAACGCGGCCATCGGGGAGGTCACGTCAGAGGCTGGGATCGCCCCGGACAACGATGCTCAGTTCGCTTGGGCCATGCGCGAAGCCGTTAATATCCTTGTGCAATTGTTCCACCCGATGATGCCTCATCTGGCCGAGGAATGCTGGGCCGCGCTCGGCCACGACACGCTGGTGGCGCAGGCGCCCTGGCCCGCGGTCGAGCCCGCGCTGCTGGTCGAGGACACCGTCACGCTCCCGGTCCAGGTCAACGGCAAGAAGCGCGCCGATGTCACCGTGTCCCGCGCAGCCGCCAACGCCGAAATCGAGGCTGCCGTCCTGGCGCTCGATGCGGTACAAAAGGCGCTCGACGGCAAGACGCCCAAGAAGGTGATTGTGGTGCCGGGAAGGATCGTCAATGTGGTCGTGTGACCGCCGTGCGGCGTTGCTCCGGCTCGGCCGGCTGGCCGCCGCGTTCACCGCGGCGAGCCTGACCGGCGGCTGTTTCGAGCCGCTCTACGGCGAGCGGCCGACGGCCAGCGGCGAGGGCATCCGCGACAGGCTCGGCGCGATCGAAATTCCACAGATCCCGGCCGGCCAAGGCACACCGGAAGCGCGCCTTGCGGTGGCTCTGCGCAATTCGCTGCAGTTCGACCTCAACGGCGGAGCGGGCCCCAACGCGCCGACCCACAAGCTCAATGTAATAATTTCGACAACACAATTGTCCGTCATCGTCGACGTCACCAGCGGCCGGGCGAACGCGCAAGTCGATTCCGTTACGGCAAGCTACTCGCTGACCGAACTCGCGACCAACAAGTCCGTGTTGAACGACAACACTTTCGCGCGCGTGTCGTACGACATCCCCGGTTCGGCGCAGCGCTTCGCCAAGCAGCGCGCCCAGCGCGACGCCGAAGACCGCGCGGTCGAGATCATCTCCGACAACATCAGGAACAGGCTGGCGTCGTTTTTCGTCGCCGGGACCTGACCTCTTCGCAGTGGTCGCGGTCAAATCAGCGGACGTCGACGCATTCGTCGCTCGCCCCGATCCGGCGCGTCCGGTCGTGCTGGTTTTCGGCGAGGATGCCGGCCTCGTCTCCGAGCGCAGCGCCGCCCTCATCCGCGCCAGCGTCGACGATATCAACGATCCTTTCGCGCTGGCGCGTCTCGAAGCCGAAGACCTGTCGGCCAATCCGTCGCGGCTGGTCGATGAGGCGCTTACGATTCCATTGTTCGGCGGACGCCGCGCGGTGTGGGTGAAGACGGCCGGCAGCCGCTTCAACGTCGTGCCCGCGGTCGAGGCGCTGCTGGATGCACCGCCGCCCGAAGCCCGTATCGTCATCGAGGCCGGCGAGCTGCGGCGCAACGCGCCGCTGCGCACGCTGTGCGAAAAGGCGAAGAACGCCGCCGCGCTGCCGTGCTATTCCGATGATTCAAAGGCGCTGGAACGCCTCGTCGACGAAGAGATGCGCACCGCCGGCCTCACGCTTGCGCCGGACGCGCGCGCCATGCTGATGCCGCTGATCGGCGGCGACCGGGCGGCCTCGCGCAACGAGCTGCGCAAACTCATTCTCCATGCGCACGGCAAACAGCAGGTCGGCGTTGACGACGTGATTGCGGTGGTGTCGGACGCGTCAGGTCTCGCGCTCGACGACATGGTCGACGCCGCATTCGCCGGCAAGCCGGCGGCGGTGGAGACCGAGCTTGCGAAAGCGCGCGCCGCCGGCACGTCGGTGGGGTCGATCCTGTTCGCGGCGCAGCGCCAAGTCGCCCAACTGCACAAATGGCGCAGCGCCGCCGGCGACGGCGCGCGGATCAATGTCGAAGCGCTCATGCCGCCGGTCCATTTCAGCCGCAAGGCCGCGGTTGAATCCGCGCTCAGATCATGGACCGCCGAACGCCTGCTGCGTGCGATGAGTCAGCTCGCCGACACCGCATTGGAATCGCGCCGCCAATCGGCGCTCGCCGACACCATCGTGCAGCGCGCCCTGCTCTCGATCGCGGTCAATGCAAGGAGGAAGGAGTGATGCACATCACCTGTAGCCCGCACGAGCCATCGGGTCGCGCCTTTGGCGCGCCCAATGGTAAACTCCGCGACATGCGAGATGAATCACCGAGAGCAAGACCCCGGATATCGCTTCGCTCATCCGGGCTACTTCTATTTCCTGCGCTGATCGCTTTGGCGATCTGCGCGGCCGCCGCGCCGGCTCTGGCACAGTCCTATCCCACCAAGACCATCAAGCTCGTGGTGCCGTTCGGCCCCGGAGGGCCTACCGATGTCGCTGCGCGCCTGGTCGCGCAGGTCGTGCCGGCGAAGCTTGGACAAAACATGGTGATCGAAAACCGTGCCGGTGCGGGCGGCGCCACCGGATCGAAGTCCGTCGCCACTGCTGATCCCGACGGTTACACCTTGCTGCTCGGCACCAGCGCGACGCTCGGCGTGGTGCCGGCGGTTTATAAAAATCCCGGATACGATCCCCTCAAGAGTTTCGCGCCGATCGCAAAGATCGCGGACAGCACCACCATTCTGGTCGTGCCGGCGCAGTTTCCGGCGAACACAGTGCAGGAACTCATCGCCTATGCCAAAGCCCATCCCGGCAAGCTGAATTATTCGTCCGCCGGTGCGGGCAACCAGACGCAGCTCGTGGCCGAACTGTTCAAGCTGAAGGCCGGTGTCGACATCGTTCATGTCCCCTACAAGAGCGGCGCCGAAATGGTGACGTCGATCCTGAGCGATCAGGTGCAAGTCTCATTTCCCGATATCTCGATTCTGCTGCCCCTCATTCTTGAAAAGAAAATCAAGGCGCTGGCCGTAACAGGCACGCAGCGCCATCCGGCCCTTCCCGACGTGCCGACGATGATCGAAAGCGGCATCCCGGATTTCGTCGCGACATTCTGGACCGGCGTCGTCGCACCGGCCGGCACGCCACCCGATGCGATTCAAAAACTCAACGGCGCCATCAACGACGGCTTGAGATCACCGCAGGTGATGGACACGCTGACCAAAATGGGATTGCAAGGCGACCCGAAATCGCCGCAGGAATTCGCTGCGTTCATTCTGGCCGAGACCAGGAAGTGGTCCGCAGTCGCCAAAATGGCCGGCGTAACAATCGACTAGCCCGGATATGAGCGAGCCCGAATCGGGCATCAGCCACCCTCAGCTGGGCTGAATCACGGGCTCGGCGGTGAGGTTTAACGACGATCTCGACATCTTGTCCCAATGCCACGAGGAAACGCATCAGCCGCTCGACCGAGAATTGCCGGAAGTCGCCTCGCAGCATCTTTGAGATGTCCGGCTGTTTCACTCCAAACAGTTTGGCTGTTTCCGCTTGTTTTAAGCCTTGGCGCTTCATAAGGCCGTCAATCTTCAGCACAAGCTGTGCCTTTATCAGGTGCTGCTCAGCGTTGGGCAGGCCAATATCAGCGAAAATGTTTGCGCTGCCGACCTCGTAACCGACTTTTTTCCGCATTAGATTTCTCCGCGCGCGATGCGTTCTGCATCGCGTAGTCGTTGCTTGATCAGGTTGATTTCAATCGTTGGCGTCTCGCGGCCGCTCTTCGATTTCTTTTGGAAAACGTGCAAGACGTACACTGATCCGGCGAGGCGGACAGTATAGACGGCACGAAACGTGTCGCCGCGATAGTCACTCACGATTTCAACGACACCAGCGCCGCCAAATCCCTTCAGCGGCTTGGCGTCTCTATGCTTTCCGCCTTGCTGCGCGACGTAGAGCGCATAACCCATGTGGGACTTCACTTCGATGGGTAGAGCGCGAAAATCTCTTCGGCTCGAACCTACCCAGATCACCGGCTTGAGATCGCGATGATCAATCATTCAAGGATCATATATAGTGAAATCACTATGTTGTCAAAAACGTCCGCGCCGCATGCCGGCACAGGAGCTACGAGCGCTTCTCCAATTTCCGCAGCACCTCGTCGAGCTGTTCGAGATTGCGGTAGTGGATGTGCAGCACGCCCCAGTCGCCGCGATGGTCGACACTGACTTGCAGGCCGAGCACGTCCGACAGCCGCTTCTCCAGCGCAACCGTATCGGCGTCTTTGCCGCCGCGCCGTTTCGGCTTTAGCTCTTTCGCCTGATCGCGCCCGCTTTCGCGCGCCAGCGCTTCGACCTGGCGCACGTTGAGGCCGCGCGCGACGATCTGTTCGGCAAGCTCGTCGGCGTTCGGCTGACCGATCAGCATGCGCGCGTGTCCGGCGCTGAGCTTGCCGGAATGCACAAAGGCCTTCACGTTGTCGCTGAGTTTCAACAGCCGCATCGTGTTGGCGACATGGCTGCGGCTCTTGCCGACGATCTGCGCGATGTCGTCCTGGCTGCGATTGAATTCTTCGCTGAGGCGGCGATAGCCTTCCGCCTCTTCGATCGCATTGAGATCGGTGCGCTGCACATTTTCGACGATGGCGAATTCCAGCGCTTCCTCATCGGTCGCGTCGACGACGACAACAGGAACTTCATGCAGGCTCGCGCGCTGCGCGGCGCGCCAGCGTCGTTCGCCGGCAATGATCTCGTAGGCGTCCGCCGCGCCGCGCACGGCGCGCGCGATGATCGGCTGGATGATGCCGCGCTCGCGGATCGACGCCGCAAGTTCGTCGAGATCGGCATCGGTAAAAATGCGCCGCGGATTGCGCGGGTTCGGCCGCAGGAATTCGATCGGCAGCTTGCGCTGTCCGCGCGGACGCTCGACCGAGGTCTCCGCGCCGACATCGCCCATCAGCGATGCAAGCCCGCGCCCCAATCGCGATCGCGTCGCTTCGTCCGCCATCGGGGTTTCTCCAGTACGCTCTGTCACGCGGGCAGTCCGAATTTCTCACGCGTTGTCATGCTCCGCGAAAGCGGAGCATCCAGTAAACGCAGGCGATCGAGGTCGTGCACGCCGCGTCATCACCAGCACGTCTGCGATTACTGGATCATCCGCCTTCGCGGATGATGACAGCGTTGGTATTGCTGGACTCGCGCATTCATCCGACGCACAATTCTTTTTCGCGCTGGATGATCTCGGTGGCGAGCCGCAGATAAGCTTCGCTGCCGCTGCACTTGAGATCGTAGACCAGCACCGGCTTGCCGTAGGACGGCGCTTCCGACACGCGCACATTGCGCGGGATGATGGTGTCGTAAACTTTGCGGCCCATGAATTCGCGCACGTCGGCGACGACCTGGCCCGACAAATTATTGCGCGCGTCGTACATCGTCAGCACGATGCCGTGGATCGTCAGCTCGGGATTGAGCGTGTCGCGCACTTGATCGACCGTCTTGAGCAGTTGCGACAAACCTTCGAGCGCGAAGAACTCGCATTGCAGCGGAACGAGAATCGCATTCGCCGCCGCCATGGCGTTGACGGTGAGCAGATTGAGCGACGGCGGACAGTCGACCAGCACGTAGCCGAAATTGGTGCGGCCAGGCATCAGCGAATTGAGCGGCGCGAGCGCGCTGCGCAGCCGGAATGCGCGGTCACGCGCCTGGCCGATCTCGAGTTCGAGACCGGACAGATCGAGCGTCGAGGGCGCGAGATGCAGACGCGGCACGGCGGTCTGCATGACCGCGTCGCGCAGCGTCGCCTCGCCGATCAGCACATCGTAGGTCGAATAGCGCCGGCTGCGGCGGTCGATGCCGAGGCCGGTGGAGGCATTGCCCTGCGGATCGAGATCGATGACCAGCACCTCCTCGCCGATGGCGGCGAGCGCAGTACCGAGATTGATCGCCGTCGTGGTCTTGCCGACGCCGCCCTTCTGGTTGGCGATCGCCAAAACGCGCGGCGGCTTCGCCGTGTCCGCTTTCGGGATGGGGAATTGCACCACGCCGGGCGGGTCCGCCGTTGGCGACGATTCGGTCATGGCGAAAACCTTCCCCCTCCGGTTCGGCTTGGCGGCTTGGCACCGCGTGAGTGAGGCGCTGGCTCAAGCTTACGCACAACAACGATACGCGCTTTCGGATCGGTCACGCTCGGCGCCAATGCCGCTTCAATTTTCCAACATTTAGTGGCAGCGGTCAATTCGGCATCTACATTTTGACCCTTGGGGAACAGGCCCACCGCGCCCCTTTTCAACAACGGATAGGCCGTTCCCAGCAACTGCTCAAGCGGGGCCAATGCCCGTGCGGTGACGATTTGTGGGGATTCGCGAAATTTTTGGACGAAATCCTCGATTCTCACCGGGTGGATTATCGGCCGGAGCGTTCGTAACCCGGGCGGCTTCGCGCAAAAAGGCGGCCTTTTTGCCGTTGCTTTCCACCAGGTGCATCCGCGCGGCCGGATCATCGGCAAGCGCACAGGCAATCACCATTCCGGGAAATCCACCGCCCGAGCCGAGGTCGACCCAGCTTCGCGCCTCCGGCGCCTGCGCCAGGAGCTGGAGCGAGTCGGCAACGTGCCGGGTCCACACAGACTCCAGCGTGGAAGACGCAACAAGGTTGACCCGGTTCTGCCATTCGAGCAGCAGCGCCACGAAAATGTCGAGGCGCGCCAATGTTTCACGTGAAACAGGCGTCAGCTTGAGCGCATGAGCGCGGTCCGTGGCAAGACCCGGCCTAAGACCCTGCCCGCTTGGCGGGCCGCTCCGCATCACGCCGCTCCGCTGGCGGGTTTGCCCCGGCTGCGCCCATGCCGCCGAACATGGGCGACAACCAGCATCAGCGCCGCCGGTGTAATGCCGTCGAGACGGGCGGCGTGGCCGACGGTCCGGGGCCGGTTTGCGGTGAGCTTCTGGCGCGCCTCGTTGGAAAGGCCTGTCATAGCCGCATAGTCGATGTCCTCGGGCAGCGCGAAGCTGTCATCACGGCGATAGGATTCGATATCGGCGGCCTGGCGGCTGAGATAAACCGCATACTTGGCGTCGATTTCGACCTGCCCGGCGATCTTCGGATCGAGCTGGCCGAGCTGCGGCCACGCGCGCGCGAGGTCCGTCATGCCGATATTCGGATACGACAGCAGCTCGAAGGCCGTCCGTCGCTGGCCGTCCTGGCGAAGCGTGAGCCCATGGCGTTCGGCCTCTTTCGGCGTGAAAACCAGCGACCGGGCCATCGCCCTCGCCGCTTCGAGCGCCGCCATCTTGGCGCGGTGCCGCCGTGTGCGTTCAGGGCCGACACAGCCGAGCGCAATCCCGCGATCGGTCAGGCGCTGGTCGGCATTGTCCGCGCGCAGGGTGAGCCGGTATTCGGCGCGTGACGTGAACATGCGATACGGCTCGGTGATGCCGCGGGTCACCAGATCGTCGATCATCACGCCGACATAGCCCTCGGCGCGGTCGAACACGATATCCGGCCCCTCGCCTGCCCGCGCCGCGGCGTTGAGGCCTGCGACCAGGCCTTGGGCGGCGGCTTCTTCGTAGCCGGTCGTGCCGTTGATTTGACCGGCCAGGAAAAGACGCGGCAGCCGCTTGGTTTCCAGTGTCGGCTTGAGCTCCCGCGGATCGACGTGGTCGTATTCGATGGCATAGCCGGGCCGAATCATGCGCGCGCGTTCGAGGCCCGGAATGGTGGCGACCAACGCCAGCTGGACGTCTTCGGGCAGCGAAGTCGAAATGCCGTTCGGATAGACCGTGGGGTCGTCGAGTCCCTCGGGCTCGAGGAAGATCTGATGCCCATCGCGCTCGCCAAAGCGCACGATCTTGTCTTCGATCGAGGGGCAATAGCGCGGTCCGCGGCTTGAAATCTGGCCGGAATACATCGGCGAGCGGTGCACGTTGGCGCGGACGATGTCGTGCGTCGCCGGCGTCGTACGGGTGATACCGCACTCGATCTGCGGATTGGCGATGCGATCCGTCAACACGGAAAACGGCTCCGGCGGCTCGTCGCCGGGCTGCATTTCCAGCGCCGCCCAGTCGATCGTGGTGCCATCGAGCCGCGGCGGCGTGCCGGTCTTGAGGCGGCCAAGGGCAAAGCCCAGACGCTCCAGGGTCCGTGACAGGCCGAGCGATGGCGCCTCGCCGACTCGGCCCGCTGGAATCTGACGCTCGCCAATGTGGATCAATCCGCGCAGAAACGTGCCGGTCGTGAGGACGACTGCGCCGGCGCCGAAAATGCGCCCATCGGCAAGCCGCACGCCGCTGACAGACGCCTCGGCAATAAGATCGTCGACCTCGGCTTCGATCACCGTCAAATTCGCCGTTTGCCGGATCGCTTCCTGCATGGCCGCCGCATAACGCTTGCGATCCGCCTGGGCGCGCGGACCGCGGACGGCCGGGCCCTTGCGGCGATTGAGCACGCGAAACTGGATGCCGCCGGCGTCCGCCACGCGGCCCATCAGCCCATCAAGCGCATCGATCTCGCGGACCAGATGGCCCTTGCCGAGCCCGCCGATCGCCGGATTGCAGGACATCGCACCGATGGTCGCGAAGCGATGGGTGACCAGCGCCGTGCGTGCGCCCATGCGGGCCGCCGCAGCCGCTGCTTCGCAGCCGGCGTGTCCGCCGCCGATGACGATAACGTCGAAGCGGACGTCCATTAGAATCTCCGAATGGCAGCATTTTAACGAAGGGCAGGGCTGCGGTCAAAATCGGTGCACTGCCAATGTTTCACGTGAAACATTTTGCCGAATGGTCCGGCGTTCGCACACAATTTTTCATATATTTGTTATATTTCATATAGTTATATGATGGTATTTTATAACCTTGAGCCAATCTATCGCTCAACCGTCATTTCCCGATACAAAAGTCCCGGAAGATCACATCCAGTATATCCTCCACGTCGACCCGGCCCGTGAGCCGGCCCAGCGTGGTTGCGGCGGCGCGGAGCTCTTCGGCGATGATGTCTTCGTGGCCCTCCGGCCGATCGGCCAACGCACGACCAAGGGCCGCGGCCGTCTCCTCCAGCGCATGGCGGTGCCGGGCGCGGGTGACGATGGCGGCCTCGGCCGAGGAGAAATAATCCTTCGCATAGCCCGACAAGGCGTCGACCAACAGGTCGATGCCAGCGCCGGTGATTGCCGAGATTGAAAATCTGAACTCTAATTCAGCTGCCGAACCGCTGTTCATTAGTTATCCCCAACATATCCACAGCCAGATCAGCCTTGGTCTTAATCCTCCAAATGGCTGATTTATCTGCCGAATGATCATATTTATCCCCGATCTTATCAACTGACATCGAATCGACCAGCCAAAGCACCAAGTCGGCCCCGGCCGCACGCTCCCGCGCGCGGCGCACGCCTTCCTGCTCGACCGGGTCGTCGCTTTCGCGGATACCCGCAGTGTCCAGCAGCGTCACCGGATAGCCATCGAGGTCGAGGTGCACCTCGATGACGTCGCGCGTCGTGCCGGGGTAGGGCGACACGATCGCCGCCTCGCGCCGCGCAATGCGGTTGAGCAGCGTCGATTTACCGGCGTTCGGCGGCCCCGCGATGGCGACGACCAAGCCGTCACGCAACCGTTCGCCACGACCGCCATCCGCCAGCGCCTGCACAATTTCGTCGCGCAACGCGCCCGCCGCCGCGAGCGCCGGGCCCATGAGATCCTCGGGCACATCGGTCTCGTCGGGAAAATCGATACGGGCCTCGACCAAAGCGAGCGCCTCGATCAGCCGCCGCCGCCACGCCTCGGCGCGATCGCCGATCAGACCTTTGAGCTGACGAAACGCCTGACGGCGTTGCGCCGGAGTCTCCGCCGCGATCAGGTCCGCCAAACCCTCGACCGCGGTGAGATCGAGCCGGCCGTGCTCGAACGCGCGGCGCGTGAACTCGCCGGGCTCAGCCGGCCGCAAGCCCTCGATGCTGCCGAGCGCATCGAGCACACCCGCAATGACCGCCTGACCACCGTGGACCTGCAGCTCAGCCATGTCTTCGCCAGTCTCGCTGCGCGGGCCCGGAAACCACAGCGCCAGCGCCTCGTCGATGATCTCGCCCGATTGCGGCTCGCGCACGCGCGCGAGCGAAGCCTGGCGCGGGGAGGGCAGGCGGCCGATCAGCGCTTCGAGCGCCACGCCGGCGCGCGGGCCACTGACGCGGATGACCGCAATCGCCGCCGGAGGGCGGCCGGAGGAGAGGGCGAAGATGGTGGGGTTGGGGGCCATGAACGTCCGGGCACACGTAACACCCGGTTTAGGCTCCGCATGGATTGCCGGGTCAAGCCCGGCAATGACGGAGAAGTATGCGACGAGGACGCCCTTACCGAGCGGCTGGTGTGCTCCAACAGCACGCTGGCGCTCTTTTCTCCTTCGTCATGCGCGGGCTCGACCCGCGCATCCATGCTGACTCAGCGAAGGCCGTCCGCCGCGGCAAACTTCCGCGTATTGCGCTTCTGCCACCAACGTAATACAAGCATACAATGAAAACATTGACGGTCCGGTTGCCGGAAGCCCTAGTCGCGCAGATCGAAGCCGAAGTCGCGCGACCGCAAGGTCTCCAAGTCCGACGTCGTGCGCGAGCGGTTGGGGCGCACCAACGATGCCGCGCGCACGCGGCCCGCATCGCTCGAAGCAATCGCCGACCTGATTGGCTCAGTTCACGGCCTGCCGCCCGATCTCGGCGCGCGCACAAAGCATTATCTGAAATCGACGGGTTATGGCCGCAAGCGTCATCGTTGACACAAGCTTCCTGGTTACACTGCTAAGCCGACGCGAAACAAACCATCGCTGGGCGGCGGAGCAAGCGCAGAGCCACCCTCCGACATGGATGACCTGCGAGGCCGTCCTCTCTGAAGCTTTCCATCTGCTTCAGGCCGATGGAGGCAGTAGTCTCGCGGCCTTGCTAAGGCGCCGCTCTCTCACTCCTTCATTCAGCCTGGGTGCGGACACCGAGGCGATCCTGCGGCTCATGCTCAAATACGTCGATGTGCCGATGAGCTTCGCCGATGCCTGCCTCGTGCGCATGACCGAGACCTTGCCCGATCCCATTCTGCTTACGACGGACAGGGACTTTCGCATCTACCGCCGGCACGGACGCCAAGTCATTCCCTGCAAAATGCCCGATTGAGCGAGTTGGAGCGCCGAAATGGATCGAAAGCCGCCGTTGGCATCGTCGGGCCGCCTGTTTCGGTGACAAGATGTGAATCCCTACAATTTTCCAGATCGATGCAACCAAATTGACATAAGACGTCTGTAGAAATGGGCCGGGCAGAGAGTTTAAACCGAGGGGTAAGCCATGCGCGTTTTGCTTAAGCGATTCTTAAACGACCAAACCGGCGCCACTGCGATCGAATATGGATTGATCGCGGCCGGCATCTCGATTGCGATCATCGCCGTCGTGCAAGGGCTTGGCACCAACCTCAACACGACCTTCACCAGCGTCCAGACCGCGCTCAAATAACCCGACGCGGCGTTGTCATTACGCGACGACGCGCTTTCACGGCGAGGTAAGGGCGGCTGCGCGCGATGTCGTCACGACGATTACGAGAATCCCGCCGCTCCCGCCGCATGCCGAAACGGCAAGGCGCCTGGATCGGCCTTCAGGGCGGGCGAATTCCCTGTGTCATTTGGGACCAGTCGGCGGAAGGCGCGCGGATCGCCGCGCCAAGATCGAAGAAATTGCCGGACACCTTCACGCTGCTGCTGAGCCGGGACGGCAAGTCACGGCGGTTCTGCCGCGTGGCCTGGCGATCCGATACGCAGGTCGGAATTCAATTCATCGAAGCGCTAGGCGAAGACGATACCGACTTCGAGGCCCCGCAGCCGGCGCGTTATCCATTATCGGCGAAGCCCGCAGCGGATAAACCCAACTCGCCGGTTGGCGCGCAGAACCCGCCCGCGCCGGCGTCGCTCCGCGCCCCCATTCAGGACCAGCAAGCCGCCGCACCCATCCAGGCCGGCGCGCCAAACCGTTCCATATTCATCAAGCCGCCAATCACCGAATCCGCCCCGATCGCGGGCTGGGCATCGTCGTGTGCGGCCGTGTTCACCCTCATGCTCGCCATCGTCACGGCCTTGTTCTATGTCGCCCGCATCCACAGCGGCGGCTATCTGGCTTGGACCGGCCAGGTTTGCGATCGGGCACACGAACTCTGTGCCCACCCGGAGATGACGGGCTTCGCCGCGCTGCTCATGGGAGTCGTGTTCATTGCCGTCCGCGGAATGGAACGGAACTAGCGGCAGCCCGTCGACGGATTTTTCACCGGCGAAAGCCGGCGGATGGTGAAACGGCTAGCCGGTGACGAATAGGGCGCAGGAGCAGCAGCACACCGCGGCCGGTCGTCGCCAGACACGCGACGACACGCGCTGGAACTCAGGGTTCCCATTCTGCGTTTGAGGAAAGGGCGACCTGTCATGCCGCGGGCGCGCATTACGCGTCGGCGGGAGGAACGCATCCATGTCCCGTTCATCCAAATCTGCATCCTTCATGTCGATACCAAGCCGCCGCACGCTGCTCGCAGGCGCCGCCCTGCTGTCCGCCACCGGCGTTGCCGCCGCGCAGGACAAAGCGCTCGACCCCATCGTCGGCAACAAGGGCGGCACCATTCTGGGGCCGCGCAATCCCGACATTTCGAAACAAAATCTCGACTTCATCCATCCGCCGGAGACCGACCACGGCTCGATCCCGAATCTGCAATTCGCCTTCGCGGACACGCACGTGAAAATGCGCGAGGGCGGCTGGTCACGCGAAGTCACGCAGCGCGAGCTGCCGGTCGCGACCACCATCGCGGGCGTCAACATGCGGCTCAATTCCGGCGGCGTGCGCGAGCTGCATTGGCACAAGGAGGCCGAATGGTCGTTCATGCTTGACGGCACCGCGCGCATCACCGCGGTCGACGCCGACGGCCATAATTTCATCGCCGACGTCGGACCCGGCGACCTTTGGTATTTCCCGTCCGGTATTCCGCATTCGATCCAGGGCCTGTCACCCGACGGCTGCGAATTCCTGCTGGCCTTTTCGAGCGGCAGCTTTTCGGAAGACAGCACCTTCTCCATCACCGACATGTTCGCCCACATGCCAAAGAGTGCGCTGGCCAAGAATTTCGGTATCGACCAGGCCGCGCTGAACGGCATCCCGAAGGAAGAGAAATTCATCTTCCCGGTGCCGCTGCCGCCGTCGCTGCAGGACGATACCGTCAAGGATCCGAACGGCCGCGTGCCGCTCGACATGTCGTTCAAGATGACGCAAATGCAGCCGGAAACCAGCCCGGGCGGCACCGTGCGCATCGCCGACACCCGCAACTTCAAGATCTCGACCGAAATCGCGGCGGCGCTGGTCGAAGTGCAGCCCGGTCACATGCGGGAAATCCACTGGCATCCGAACTCTGACGAATGGCAGTACTACATCTCCGGCCAGGCGCGCATGACGGTGTTCGGCGCACAGACCAACTCGCGCACGTTCGACTACCGCGCCGGCCACGTCGGCTATGTGCCGAAATCCATGCCGCATTTCGTCGAGAACACCGGCAGCGAGCCGCTGCGGTTTCTCGAATTGTTCAATTCGCCGCACTACTCGGACGTTTCACTGACGCAGTGGATGGCGAACGTGCCGCACGAGCTGGTGCAGGCGCATCTCAATATCGACCGCCAGATCCTCGACGCGCTGCCGAAGGACAAGCGCGCGGTGGTGTGAGGCTGCGCTACTGTAGCCCGGATGGAGCGAAGCGACATCCGGGACGGCGATTGAGCTGGCACATCGTTCCCGGATTGCGCTGCGCTCCATCCGGGCTACGAGAATACGAGACGTCACCCCTTGATGTTGGCGGCCTTGATGATCGGCCACCACTTGTCCATCTCGCCCTTGAGGAACGCGGCGAGGCCTTGCGGCGTCTGCTGCTCGGGTGAGGCGACGTCGAGGCCGAGCTCGCTGAACTTCGCCTTCACGGCCGGATCGGCGAGCACCTGCGTCATCGCGCCATTGAGCTTGGCGATGACATCCTTCGGCGTCGCCTTCGGGGCGAAGAAGCCGAACCAGCCCGACATGTAGAGGCCGGGCACGCCGCTTTCGTCCGAGGTCGGGATGTCGGGCATCGACGCGGAACGCTGCGGCGACAGGTTGGCGATCGCCTTGATGGTCTTGCCGCGCACCTGCGGCAGCGCCGCCGCGCCTTGCACCACCAGCAGGTCGACCTGGCCGGAGATCAGGTCGGTCATGGCCGGACCGGCGCCGCGATAGGGGATGAACGTCACCTCGGTGCCGGTCAATTGCTGCATCACGATGCCGGAGACCTGCGCGGCGGCGTTCTGGTTGACGAATTTCGCGTCGCCCGGGATGCGCCTTCATCCAGGCGACCAGCGTCTTGAGATCGTCGGCCGGCAAATCCTTGCGGGCGACCATGAGCTGCGGATTGACGGAGATCAGCCCGACCGGCTCGAAATCCTTCTGCAGGTCGTAATTGATATTGTAGATGATGCTGCCGACGTGGGTGTCCCACTGGCCGATGTCGATGGTGTAGCCGTCGCCCGCCGCGCGCGCGACGCGCCCGACCGCGATGCTGCCGCCGGCGCCGCCGACGTTCTCGATGATGATCGGCTGGCCGAGGATGGGCCGCATCTTCTCGGCCATGATGCGCGCGGTCACGTCGGTCGAGCCGCCGGGCGGGAACGGGACGATGAGCGTGATGGAGCGCGACGGATAAGTTTGCGCCTGCGCCCCGGCAATGCCGGCGGCCAGCGCAACCGCGACGATCAGTTTTTTCATTGCATTGCCCCCGGATTCTATCGGACCAAGCCCCTAGCAAGCCGCTAGGATGACAGCTCGCTAGGATGACAGAACGTCCTTATCTGTACAAAGCCCATTCCTCGAAACCGCCAGTGTTGCCATCATGTCGACGCCAAACGCCGCCGCCCCGCAAAATCGCCTCGCGCAGGAGACCTCGCCGTATCTGCTGCAGCACCAGCACAATCCGGTCGATTGGTGGGCGTGGGGACCGCAGGCGCTCGACGAGGCCAAGCGCAGCGGCAAGCCGATCCTGCTCTCGGTCGGCTATGCGGCGTGCCACTGGTGCCACGTCATGGCGCACGAGAGTTTCGAGGACGACGACACCGCGCGCGTGATGAACGAGCTGTTCGTCAACATCAAGGTCGACCGCGAGGAGCGGCCCGACATCGACCAGATCTACATGGCGGCGCTGCATCACCTCGGCGAGCACGGCGGCTGGCCGCTGACGATGTTTCTCACGCCCGCCGGCGAGCCGATCTGGGGCGGCACGTATTTTCCGAAGACGTCGCGCTACGGCAAGCCGGCCTTCGTCGACGTGCTGCGCGAAATCGCGCGGCTGTTCCGCGAGGAGCCGGCCAAGATCGAGCAGAACCGCGCGGCGCTGATGGAGCAGCTTGCCAAGGCGGCGCGGCCCGCCGGCACCGCCACCATCGGCGCAGCCGAGCTCGACAACGCCGCGCGCCAGCTCGGCGGCATCATCGATCCCGTGCATGGCGGCACGCGCGGCGCGCCGAAATTTCCGCAATCGGCGTTGTTCGAATTGTTGTGGCGCGCCGGGCTGCGCACCGGCGAGGCGCGCTATTTCGCGGCGGTCGAGATCACGCTCGACCACATCTGCGAGGGCGGCATCTATGACCATCTCGGCGGCGGCTTCTCGCGCTATTCGGTCGACGAGCGCTGGCTGGTGCCGCACTTCGAGAAGATGCTGTACGACAACGCGCAGCTGCTCGAGCTGCTGGCGATTGCGCACCAGCGCGGCGGCAAGCCGCTTTACCGCGCGCGCGCGTATGAGACGGTGGAATGGCTCCGGCGCGAGATGACGACCGGCGGAGGGCGCGTTCTCGGCATCGCTCGACGCGGATTCCGAGGGCGAGGAAGGCAAGTTCTACGTCTGGTCCTACGACGAAGTGATCAAACAGCTCGGCGTCGAGGACGGCGAATTCTTCGCGCGCCACTACGACGTGACACCGGCAGGCAATTTCGAAGGCCACAACATCTTCAACCGCCTCAAGCCGCAGCCGCGCACCGCCGGGACGATGACGCAGCGCCTCGCGGCGTTGCGCGCAAAACTTCTCGCCGTGCGCGCCACGCGGGTGCGGCCCGGGCTCGACGACAAGGTGCTGGCCGACTGGAACGGGCTGATGATCGCCGCGCTCGCCAACGCCGGCCTTGTGTTCGGCGAAAAATCATGGCTCGACATGGCGGCGCGCGCGTTCGATTTCATCGCGCGGGCGATGACGCGCGGCGACCGGCTCGGGCATTCGTGGCGCGAAGGCCAGCTCAAATTCCCCGGGCTCGCGTCCGACTTCGCCGCGATGATCCGCGCCGCGCTCGCGCTCCACGAGGCGACAGGGCAGGGCGCCTATCTCGAACAGGCGCTGGCCTGGCAGCGCGCGCTCGACCGCGACTATATCAATGGCGACACCTACTACCTCACCGCCGCCGACGCCGAAGGCCTCGTGGTGCGGCCCGCCGCCACCACCGACGACGCCACGCCCAACCACAATGGCGTCGCGGCGCAAAACCTCGTCCGTCTCGCGCTGCTTGCCGGCGACGAGCA
Source organism: uncultured Alphaproteobacteria bacterium (assembly GCA_963730645.1). Taxonomy (GTDB): domain Bacteria; phylum Pseudomonadota; class Alphaproteobacteria; order Rhizobiales; family Xanthobacteraceae; genus BOG-931. Next base: position 48,779 of record CAVSSN010000011.1, read on the forward strand.
ATGGCGCGCGCGCGCCGACCGGCTGATCGCCGCCATCGCGCCGCTCGCGACCGAAAACCTGTTCATGCACATGTCGCTGCTCAACGCCGTCGATCTGCGGCTGCGCGCCGCCGAGATCGTGGTGACGGGGGAGGGGCCGCGCGCCGAAGCCTTGCTGCAGGCGGCGCGGACACTTGCCGGCGATCGATCGCATCGTGCTCGCCGCGCGCTCCGCCGACGCGCTGCCGGCCTCGCATCCGGCGCGCGCCAAGATCGCGGCGGAACCCGCGGCGCCGCGTTCGTCTGCGTCGGCGAGACCTGCTCGCTGCCGATCACCGATCCGGCCGGCCTCGCCGCCGCCATCGCGGCCGTGCGACACTCTTGACCATACGGCTGCTTCCCGAATGTGAACCACCTCACAGACCGGGCAACGGGCCCATGCTATCGTCGTCGGCAGTAGCAGGCGGGCGATATGATCAACAGCATTGGCAGACGGCAATTCATTGCTGCTCTTGGCAGCGCGGCGTGGACATGGCCGATCGCAGCACGCGCGCAAACCGCCAGAAAGCCGCGCATCGCGGTGCTATTGGCGCGGGCGGAAGACGATGCGGACCTGCAGGCGAGACTCGCAAGCCTGCGCCAAGGCCTCGCGCGGCTTGGGTGGACAGAGGGTAGCAATATCCAGGTGGACTATCGCTTCGCCGCCGGCGATGCGGCGCGCTTTGTGGTTCTGGCCAAAGATCTGATCGCGCTGCAACCCGACGTGATCCTGGCGCAGTCCCAGCCGGCCGTCGCCGTGCTGCAGCGGGAGACGCAAAGCATCCCGATCGTTCTTCTCGACGTCTCCGATCCCATCGGGGCTGGGTTCATCAAAAGCCTGGCACGACCCGGCGGCAACATCACGGGACCGCAGAACTATGAGGCGGGGGTCGTCGGCAAGTGGCTGGGGATGCTCAAGGAGATGGCGCCCAGCCTGACGCGCGTGGCGATGGTGATCAACCCGAATACTTCCGCGTTCGACTACTACTTCCAAGCTGCCGCGGCCGTGAGCCCCCAACTGCGCATCGAACTGGTGCCGCAAAAGGTCCATTCGGCGTCGGACCTTGAACGCTCCATCGAATCGTTCGCGCAGACGCCTGATGGCGGCCTGATGTTTCCTCCTGATGCGACAACGATCTCGCACAGCGATCTGGTAATTGCGCTTGCAGCAAAATTCCGCTTGCCCGCAATCTATCCGTACCGGTTCTTTGTCGTCGCCGGCGGTCTCATGTCGTACAGCGTCGACGCCGCATTCCAGTACCGGATCGCGGCGTCCTATGTCGATCGTATTCTGCATGGCGAAAAGGCCGCCGATATTCCGGTGCAGGCGCCGACCAAATTCGAAACGGTCGTCAACCTCAAGACCGCAAAGGCGCTGGGCCTCGCCGTGCCGCCCGGATTGCTGGTGGCGGCCGACGACGTGATCGAATAGTACGACGGCCCCGCGGTCGGATGGACGGGCGTTGTGTCTCTCCGGATTCTTCCTTCGGCATCGCGCGCGGTGCGACATTTCTGACTGTCGGCTCCTTTTGCGCCGTCTTCCGTGCTTAAGTGCGGACGGGGCGACCAACCGGAGAATTGTTCAATGCGGTTTGGGATCATTGCCGCCGCCGCGCTGACAGCGGCCTCAGCCATTTGCTCGGCCAGCGCAGCGCAGGCCGAAGAGTGGTGCGGCTACGCCACGCGCGCCAATTCCGTCGTCGAGTGCGGCTATACGAACGTCGCCGAATGCGAGAACGCAGTCGGCAAGGGCGGCATGTGCTTCGTCGACCCGGAGAGCGCATTTTTGATCGATCGCAAGCGGCCGGCCGAAACCAAGACGTCGCGAAACCTTGGCTGACCTATCGGATGCGGGACCTAAGAGATTGGCTCAGGACTCTTGGCCTGGAACCATTGGCCAGCGTTCTGGCCGACAATGATATTGATTTCGACATTCTTCCCGATCTGACCGAGTCGGATTTCGAGAAGCTCGGCATTTCATTGGGTCATCGCCGGAAACTGCTGAAAGCGATCGCCGCGCTGCAAGGCAAATCGTCCGGCACACGGCCCGACCCCCAGACCGGCCCGGCGGAGCGCGTAACGCCGCCGG
>CAVSSN010000012.1:0-335106 GCA_963730645.1 uncultured Alphaproteobacteria bacterium
TGCGATCGATCCGCAGCATGGCGCCGAACAACGTGACGATCATCATCGGCAGCAGGATTCGACCATTGCCAGCAGCACGCTGAAAAAATTGTAAAGCAGCGGCAGCGGCTGCCCGATCAGGCCGATCTGCATCAGCGCCTTGTTGAGGATGCCATTGTCGCCCAGCACGATCAGCCAGGAGAAGCTGCGGACGATCACGTCGACCCAGTAGGGGATCGTCACCAGGGTCAGGATCGCAATCTCTGATCCAGCCACCGCTGATGGTCAGCGCATAAGAAATCGGATAGCCGACCAGCAGCGTGACCACTGTCGTCAGCGTCACGATCTTGAGGCTGGTGACGGTCACCTTGATGTATTGCGGCGAGGTCACGAGTTCGGCGTAAATCGCAGTCGAAAATCCGTCGTGGGTGAGACTTCGCCAGGTCATCAGCGCCAACGGCACAATGAAGAAAATCACGATCCAGGCGGCGCACGGAAGCAGCAGGAGGTACGGCACGGCGCGCGATCGGTGAACAAACAGCGCGAACCGAGCAATCCGGGGCCGGTCAGATGCCGCCGCAGGAGCGCTCATGCGGTCTCCCGATCGTCGGAGGCTCAGCAAACGAGTGGCATCGCCGCTCCCAGGACAATCCGATCGCCGATCCAGGGCGGTAGCGCCAGCGCAAGATGTGGCGCGATCTTGACCTTGATGGCCTCGCCGCCGACGCGACGCTGAGCGCGGCAACTGTCCCCCTGATAGCCGATCTCGGCGACCTTGCCGGACAGGTTCGCGGCCATCGCCGCGCCCGGGGCGATCTGCACCGCGATATCTTCGGGCCGCAACACCACCGCAACCCGCCGGCCCGGCGCAGGCGCGAGGTTGCCGCGCCGGGGGAACCGCGATCGTCGCACCGGAGTTGAGCGCCACGGTCACCGCGTCGCCGTCGATCGCGGTGACGCGCCGGTTGGAATCGCCGGTTGAATGTCCGCGACGAAGACACTGGCCGGTCTGGAGCTGCCGCGGCGCTCCGGTCTGCGCGATGCGGCCCTGGTGCATCAGCACCACCAGGTCCGACATGGTCAGCGCCTCGGATTGGTCGTGCGTGACGTAGATGAATGTCGTGCCGACGCTGCGGTGGATGCGCTTGATTTCGAACTGCATCTGATCGCGCAGCTTCTTGTCGAGGGCGCCGAGCGGCTCGTCCATCAGCAGCAGGCGCGGATGCGAAACCAGCGCTCGCGCCATCGCCACCCGCTGCTGCTGGCCGCCGGACAATTGGCGCGGATAGCGCCCGCCGTAGTCCTCCATTCGCACCAGCGCCAGCGTTTCGGCGACGCGCCGTTCGACGTCGGCCTTCGACAGCCTGGTGCGCATCTTGAGCGGAAACGCGACGTTGTGCGCGACGTGAGATGCGGAAACAGCGCGTACGATTGGAACACCATGCCGATGTCGCGGTGGTGCGGCGGCACGTCCGCAACCGAGCGGTCGTCGAACAGAATGTCGCCGGCGTCCGGGGTGAGAAACCCGGCGATCAGGTTGAGCGTCGTGGTCTTGCCCGATCCGCTCGGCCCGAGCAGCGAAACGAACGAGCCGGCCGGCACATCGAGCGAGATGCCGTCGACCGCCTTCACCGCGCCGAACGCTTTGGTGAGGTTGCGCAGCCGAAGCTGCGCTCCGCTTGCGCTTGGCGTGGCAGCGGCTTCACTCATCGGCGACGCTATCCCTGTACGCGGTCCGGCAGGCTCCGTTCGGAACCAATCCGTGTCAGCGGACAATCCCCTCTCCCTGTGGAAAAATCAATCCGCCGTACCCGGCATGCATGGCGCGAAATGCTATTTTCGCATGTCTTTGCCGCCGCAAACTGCTACGTTGCGCCGCACGTTCCGGCGCGCGAACGGGAAGGCAATGACATAAGGCGCGATCGCTAAACGCGCCGGCATCGCCCCGGGAAGACGCCATACGCGCTTGTGTTCATACGGGGAGAAATTCATGCCCAAGACCGCTCCGCCAAAGACCACGCCGCGCAACGGAAGCAACCGGAAAAGCGGCAACAAGGCCGCGCGCGTCGCCGAGTTGCCGAAAATCACCAACACGACCGACACGCGCGACATCCTCGCGCACGCCACGAAGGAGCCGAACTCACGGCTACTTCGTCGTCGACATCGACGCCCACGTGACCGAGACGGCGTTCTGGTCGGAGATCACCGACCGCATCGACAACGACGTCTACAGCGATGCCGCGCGCCTTCAAGGATCGCGGCGGCTCGCCGCCCGGGCCTGCTCAATGCACACGCCCGGCATGCTGTACCAGGACGTGTTCGGCCGCATTCCGCATCAGCAGCAGCTCGGCCGAAGCAGTTCCGGGCGAGGGCACGCATCGCGCAGGTCGCGCTGGTGCAGCGCGCGATGGACTCGCATGGGCATCGACTACACGGTGGTGTTCCCGACGCCGATGCTGCTGCTCGGCATGCATCCGCAGGCGCGAGATGGAGGTCGCACTCGGGACACGCCTTCAACCGCTGGCTGATCGAGCAGGTGCTGCCGCACGAGCCGCGCATCAAGGCGATGCTGTATCTGCCGTTCAACGATCCCGAGGCCTGCGTGAAGGTGGTCGAGGAGTTCGCCGACAGCCCGGGCGTCATCGGCTTCCTGTGACCTCGACGCGCTATCCGGCCGGTGCATCACAACAGCTACATGCGGCTCTATGCGGCGCTCGCAAGCGAGCGGGCAAGCCGATCGGCGTTCCACTCCGGCTTCCACTGGGGCGACGAGTCGATGAAGCAGCGTCAATCGCTTCATCTCGATGCACGCGATCTCGTTCGTGCTATTTCAACATCGATCCACCTGACCAACTGGATCATCAACGGCCTGCCGGAGCGCTTCCCGAAGCTCAAGGTGATGTGGATCGAGAGCGGCCTCGCCTGGGTGCCGTTCCTGATGCAGCGGCTCGACTCACGAATACATGATGCGCGTCTCGGAGGCGCCGCTGCTCAAGCGCCGGCCGAGCGAGTACATGCAGCGACATGTTCTTCACCAGGCAGCCGCTGGAGACGCACGCAACCTCAAGCTGACTCGAAGGCGACCTTCGAGGCGATCAACGCCGAGACCCAGTTGCTGTTCGCCTCGGACTGGCCGCATTGGGACTTCGACCTGCCGAGCTCGATCACCGACCTGCCGTTCCTCGACGAGCAGGCCAAGCGCAACATCCTCGGCCTCAACGCCGCCAAGCTGTTCAACCTCGAAGTGCCGAAGCACAAGATGACCGGCGTCAAGACCAGGAAGGCGCCCACGACCCGCGTGCCGGTCACGGCTTGAGCAGGCGCGCGCCGCCACGATCATGCCGAAAGCACCACCCCGCAGAATGCCAAAGCGTGTCGGAAAGGCGAGCCGCAAGCCGGCGCGCGCGGTTGCGCCGCGCGCCGACTTCTGTGCGCTGGCGCGCGACGCACTCAAACGCGGCGAGCCCGACGCCATCTCGGACAAAGATTTGCAGGAGGTTCTGACGGCCGCGGTAAAAGTCTATGCCGCCAAGGTGGAGCGGCGCGGCCATGACGTTGCGCCGTTCGCGAAAAATGCCGTGACCGCCACCGAAACGGTGGTGACCGCCTGCGGATTGATCCGCGCGGCCGATCTCAACATGTTCGACGTGGCGATCTGGTTCCATCGCCCGCCGGGAATTGAATGACGCTCACAGGTGGAGAGTGCGATGGAAGAAATCGCCGTTGCCAAGCTGACCGACATCGCCGATGGCGATTATCGGGTGTTTGCGCTGGAGGAAATCGAAGTCGGAGTTTTCCGCACCGGCAACAAGGTCGTCGCCTATGAGAACATCTGTCCGCACGCCGGCGGACCCGTTTGCCAGGGCAAGATTTTCAATCAGGTCGAGGAAATGCTGACGCCTGACAAGAAGAGCGCGGGGCTGCGCTTTTCAAAAGCGCGCAACATTGTGTGTCCGTGGCACGGCTACGAATTCGACATCGCAACCGGATGCCATCCTGGCGATGCTTCCGTGCGCCTGACGCCGGTGCCCGTCGCCGTACGCAACGGGCAGATTTACGTCACCGTGCTGAAGTGAAATTGCGCGCCACCAGACCTCACTGTCATGTCCGCGCAGGCGGGCATCCAGTAAACACAGGCATTGCGGTCAAGCCCTGAGCTGCGGCGCCTTACGGCTTCGCTTGGCCGCGTCCCTGCCAGAGCTAGAGCGCAGTCGCCAAAGCGGGCTGCGACGAGGGACGCGTTTCGGCGAAGCGCGGCATGACTTCCCTCGCGAACAGCTCGGCGGAGGTTTTGCAGATGTGAGCGGTCTCGCCGTCCATTCGCCGAGAAAGCGCAGATGCAGGTGATTGATGCCCATCTCCGCCAATTGCTTCACCTTGGCGGCGATCGTATCGGGGCTGCCGGCGATGGTCGCCTTCATGTCCCCGCCCTTGGCATACGCATCGGCCGCCGACGCGACCGGGTGCAGATTTGATCACCGGCCCATCGAGCCTGCCGTGCCGCTGCGCGAAGCTGCGTACGGATCGCCATCGTTTCGGCTCGTCGCCAGCTGTCTCGTGTTCCAGCGCTTCCTCGTCGGTTTGGCCACCGTCACGCCGATCCAGTCGTACGAACACCAGCGCAGGCAGTTGTCCTTCACGTGCCTGCGGATGATTGGCCTCGTCGAGCGCACGCCGATAGAGCTGCATCTGTTCGCGCAGGTCGGCGCCGAGGACGCCGACAAAGACCGGCCAGCCCTTCTGCGCCGCCTGGACGATGGCCGCCTCGCGGGTCGCAACGCGAATGATCGTCGGGTGCGGCTTGGAGTATGGCGCCGGCATGATGCGCCGCTTGATCCGGCCGCTGATTGGAGCCGACCGAAAAGCTGTATTCGGGATCGCCGTACTGGAAGCCCCACAGCCGCTCCATCACGTCGAGCGTCTCCTCGGCGAGGCGGCCCGAGGCGTGGAGTTCGGGGTCGATGCCAAGCCCGGTCGGCTCGGTGCCCTGCCAGCCGCTGCCGACGCCGAACAACACCTTGCCTTTGGTCAGTTGATCGAGAAGGTTCATGCTCTCGACCAGCCGCACCGGATGATAGAACGGGATCGAGAGCACGCCGAAGCCCATGTAGCGGTCGCGCGGGATCAGCGGCGCAACATAGGATGCGAACTGCATCGGGTTGCTGTGCCACGGCCCTCTGAAATGGTGATCCGTGAACCACACATGGTACCCCAGCTCGGCGAGCCAGATCGATTGCGCGACGGCCATGTCGATGATGCGGTTGTCGTCACCCGGATCGTCAGTTGTTCGGGGAAGAACATGTTCATCGTCATGGCGGAGAATTGCATCGATCATCCCTGAATTGATTCTGTCGTCGCGGACCATCGACAGGCGGCGGGCCAATCACCCGCACGCCACAGGCGACGAGTTGTGCATATCAGGCCCGAAGCCCGCGGTGTGGTGAATAGCTGCCGCTTCCAACTCTTACGTCGCCGCGCGCAGTTTCACGCTTGTTGTTTCCTGAGCAGCGATATTTGCGACTATAGCCCGGGCCACGGCATACCGAATGCGCATTTTTCACGCACCTCTATGACAAAATAATCATGGCAAAAGTCGCGGCTCGACGTAACCGATGGTTGTTTCGAAGGGATCGTCGTTGGCCGTGCGGTCCCGCAATGGTTCATTTGCCGTCGTCGAGGCTCACGACCACTGCGGCGTTCACCATGGTGATGGCGTCGCCGCCGCTTTCGGCCGGAATTTCCAGCCCGCCTTTGACCGCCTTAACGGACACCGTGCCGTAGGGCAGTTCCTTCGCGACCGCCGACGTGTCGACAGCCTCCGGATTGGCGCGCCGATGGTGACATCGACGAACATATCGTGCGCCGTCTTCCCGAGCAGCCGCGCAAACCCGAGGCTGGAATGGCGGATCGCGTCCGAGACGGCGCGCTTGGCGGCCTTGGTGGCGTCGCGTCCGTGAACATCGACGCCCATGCCCATCTCGGTGATGCAGCGCACGCGTGCCATTGGTCCTTGTCTCCGATCAATCCAAATTCTATCCCGACATTCGTTCGCCGGGCAATTGGCTGGCTTGCTTTACCTAAGCGGCTTTCCGCGCAGTTGCCTACGCTATGCAACTCTATAAACAGGGCCTAGCCTGCCGCGCAGAGCTAAGCACTGGAGCCGAAGCGCATGCCGATTTGCCTGTTGCGTCGCATGCCCCTGGTCGTCGTGTCGCTGCTGGCCCTGACCGGCGCCGCTTCGGCCCAGAGCTATCCGGATCGGGTGGTGCACCTGGTCAATCCGTTTCCGCCGGGCGGCTCGGTCGACATCACCGCACGCATTCTGGCGCAGAAGCTCACCGACAATCTGGGCCACCAGTTTATCGTCGAAAACCGCGCCGGCGCCGGCGGCAATACCGGCGCCGACTTCGTCGCGAAGTCGGATCCGGACGGATACACGCTGCTCTTCACCGCGCCCGGTCCGCTGGTGACCAACGAGGCGCTTTACACCAAGGGCCTGCCGTTCGATCCGCACAAGGATTTCGTGCCGATCGCTATCTTTGCATTCACGCCGATCGTCCTGATGGTGACTTCGACGATACCCGCGAAGAACGTCCAGGAACTGATCGCCTACGCCAAGGCCCATCCCAACACGATCAATTTCGGCTCCGCCGGCGTCGGCTCGACGCCGCATCTCTCGGGCGAACTGTTCAAGAGCATGGCGAAGGTCGACATCGTCCACGTGCCCTACCGCGGCACCGGGCCGGCAATGAACGATCTCATCGGCGGCCACATCCAGATGATGTTCGACCTGCTGCCGGGAAGCCTGCCGCAGATCGAGGGCGGCAAGGTGCGCGCCCTTGCCAATGCCGGCTTGAAACGCCCCGCCGCGCTGCCGGACTTGCCGACCGTCGCGGAGCAGGGTCTCGCGGGTTTCGATGCAGCGTCGTGGGTCGCGCTGGCCGCTCCGTCGAAAACTCCCGAACCGGTTGTCGCCAGGTTGCGCAGCGAAGTCGACAAGGTGCTGAAGTCTTCGGACATTGTCAGCCGCATCCACGAATTGGGCTCCGAGCCCGGTATGACGTCGGAAAAGGAAATTCTCGCGTTCCTGGATTCGGAGACGAAGAAATGGACCGAGGTCGTCCGCATATCGGGGGCGAAAGCGGATTGACCGCGCCCGCCCGCCCTTTCGTCGGCCGCTCGGTCACGCGGCTTGAGGACCCGCCGCTCGTGACCGGCAACGGCTTGTTTGCCGCCGACGTTTCGTTTCCGCATCAGCTTCACATGCGCGTGGTGCGTTCCGCGCACGCGCACGGGCGCATCGTTTCGATCGATGCGAGCGCGGCGCTCGCGTTGCCGGGCGTCGAGGCCGTATGGACCGCGGCCGATGTCAGTGAAATTCCGCCGATCGATTTCCGCCTGACGCGCATCGAAGGGCTTGAGCCCTATCGCCAGACAATTCTGGCAAGCGATCGCGTCCGCTACGTCGGCGAGCCCGTCGCTGTCGTGTTTGCGGCCGATCCTTATCTCGCGGAGGACGCCGCCGATCTCGTTTCAGTCGAGGTCGACGAGCTTCCCGCGCTGCTGGCGGCCGATGCGCCGCCGGGAGAATTTGCAACCGGCCGCGCGACCGAAGCGGCCGTGGTTCGCAAGGGTTACGGCGACGTCGATGCGGCGTTCCGCGATGCGCATGACGTGATCGAGCTCGAACTCGCCGTCGGCCGCCATTCCGGCGTACCGATGGAGACGCGCGGCGCCATCGCGATCCATGACCGCGCGCGCGACATCCTCGAAATGCACGGCGCCTCGAAGGTCGTGCATTGGAACCGCGACAATATCGCGCGCATGCTCGGCCGCGCGCCCGCGACCGTGCATCTTTACGAGGGTCACGTCGGCGGCGGCTTCGGCATCCGTGGCGAGCTCTATCCGGAGGACGTTCTGGTCTGCCTCGCCGCGCTGCGGCTCGCACGACCAGTGAAATGGATCGAGGACCGGCGCGAGCATTTCATCGCCGCCAACCATTCGCGCCAGCAGCGCTACCGTGTGCGCGCGGCGATCGACGCCGAAGGCTGCATCCTGGCGATCGACGGCGAGTTCTTCCACGATCAGGGCGCCTACGTGCGCTCGCACGGCGCGACCGTGCCGGACCTCGCGGCCGGAATGCTGCCCGGGCCTTATCGCGTGCCGGCCTATCGCGTCGCCGGCCATGTCCGCCTCACCAACAAGACGCCGGGCGGCACCTATCGCGGGCCCGGACGTTACGAAACCACATTCGTGCGTGAGCGCCTCATCGATGCCATTGCCAACCGGCTACGGCTCGATCCGGTCGAAGTCCGGCGCCGCAACTTTATCGCGACGACGGAGATGCCGTTCAACCGGCACATGGAGATGCTCGGAACCGAAGTCAGCTATGATTCCGGCGACTACGCCGGCCTGCTGGACAAGGCGCTAGCGGCGATCAGTTGGGACAAGCTGCAGGCCGATCTGAAAAAGCGGCGCATGGCCGGCGAATCCGTCGGCGCAGGCTTGGCGATCTTTGTCGAGAAGAGCGGCCTCGGCCCGTTTGAAGGAGCCCGCGTGACCGTCGACGAACGCGGCGCGGTCGAGGTCGTGACCGGCGCCGCGTCGGTCGGACAAGGCGTCGAGACAGTGGTGGCGCAGCTTTGCGCCGATGTGCTCGGCGTCGACTACGCCCGCGTGCGCGTGGTGCACGGCCAGACCGACCGCATCGCATTCGGCATGGGCGCATTTGCGTCGCGCGTCACGGTGATGACCGGGGAGGCAACGCGCATCGCTGCCGCAAAAGTGCGGGCCAAAGCGATCGAGGTCGCGGCGGGGCTGCTGCAGCTCGCGCCGGATGAGCTCGACATTGTCGACGGCAAGGTGGTTCGCAAGGACGCGGCGGTCGGGCCGTCGATGACGCTTGCCGAAGTCGCACGCGCCTTGGCGCCGACATCGCGCACACGCGGGTGGGACCGCGATCCGGGCCTTTCGGCGGAAGGCTATTTTCACACCACTCACATGAACTATCCGTACGGCATCCACATTGCGGTGGTGCGCGTCGACCGTGACACCGGCGGGGTGACAGTCGAACGCTATCTCGTCGCCTACGATATCGGCAAGGCCGTCAATCCGATGCTGGTCGAAGGCCAGATCGTCGGCGGCGTCGCGCAGGGCATCGGCGGCGCGCTATCGGAAGAGTTTTTGTACGACGCGCGCGGCGAGCCGCTATCGGTGACCTTTGCCGATTACCTCATGCCGACTTCGCGCGAGATACCCGCGGTCGACGTGGTGATCGCCGAGGATGCGCCAAGCCCGCTCAATCCGCTCGGCCTCAAAGGCGCCGGCGAAGGCGGCGTCAGCGCCGTCGGCGGCGCGATTGCGTCAGCCATCGATGATGCGCTGCAAATGCCGGGCGCAGTGACCGAATTGCCGGTCACGCCGCAGCGTGTGCGTGAGATGATCAAATCCCACCCGTCATTCCGGCGCTGAGCGCAGCAAGGAGCCCGGAATCCATAATCACGGTCAGCGAATATGGATTTCGGGCTCGCCGCTTCGCGGCGCCCCGGAATGACGGCTAGACGATCTTGACGATGCCCTTCGCCGCATCACCAAGCGCTTCTACGGCACCATTGCCCGCATCGAAAATCGCCAGGATGCGGCACGGACACGCTTCTAGGCCTTCGTAGCGCCACGGAAAGGCGCCAATGATGCAGCGCTTGCCGAGCACCATTTCGAGATCGCCGCCGAGGTTCTCCGCGTGCAGCAGGCCTTCCTGGAACGCGTAGTTGTGGAACGGGAATGTGTCCTGCCGCACCTTGCGGCCCGAACGCTTGTGCACGTACTCGAACGTGCCGAAATAATCCGCCGCGCTCTTGCCCATGCGCTGCTCGAATTCGCGCGCGATGTCGGGCCGCATATTGCGGATCGAGGTGTTCATCGGATGGTCGCATGAGCCGGTGTCCATGCCGAACCATTTGATCTTCTTCTTCAGCATCCATTCCAGCGTCGCAAGGTTCGGGCCCGGGTGGTAGCAGAAGTAGCGCACCAGATCCTGCTGCGCCTGGCCTTCGTAATATTTGTACCAGCCGGTGTAGAGGATCAGGATGTCGCCTTCGCGAATCTCGGCGCCAGATTTCTCGATCATCTCCGGCGTGATCGAAGTCCAGTCCGAGACCTGCTTCGACAGGTCGACGACGACGCCGTGGTTGACCAGATAGTCCATCGGCAGCGAAGCCATGTCGCCGGTGCGGCCGTCGGTGGCGTGCATGGCCCCGTCGAAATGCGTGCCGCTGTGCATCGATGTTTCGACGCGCTGCGCCACGATCATCTGCGTCTGCAGATTTTGCGCGTAATACATCTTGTTGCCGGCATAACCGACCCAGCCGGGCGTGTGGATACTCATGGTGTGGGAGAGATCGACGATTTTCATGGGATTTTATTTCACTCCTTGAATTGCGCGCGGCGCCATTCGAGCGCAGCCTTGAGGCCCTCATCGCCGACGCGGCGGCCGAATTCGCGCCCGACTTCGGTCTTCGTCGCGTAGAGCGACACGAAGACGTCGAGCCCGGCCTAGATCGCGGTGCGGAACCCGGCGTCGTCGGCGCCGCGGTTGACCGCCCGCTTGGCCCAGCGCACAGCGCCTCCGGCGAGATCAGCGACAGCCGCTTGGCGTAGCGCAGGCTCGCTTGCGGCGCAGTTCGGCGGCAGGCACGACGCGGTTGACCATGCCGAGCGACAGCGCCGTCTGGGCGTCGATCTGTCGCCGAAATACAACAGCTCGCGCGCCTTCTTGTAGCCGATGATCATCGGCATCACGATCGCCGGGCCGACGCTGGAAAACCGCACCTCGGGCTCGCCGAACGTCGCGTCGTCGGCGGCGATCGTCAGGTCGCACAGCATCACCAGCTCGCAGCCGCCGCCGAGCACATGGCCCTGCACCGAGGCGATCACCGGCTTCTTCGTCAGCCACGGCGCCATGCCGAATTCGAGCTGCGATGCAGGATCGGGTCCCAGGTGTTGGGGTCGGCGGCGCCGGTGTTCTGGCCGCGATCGGGCGAATGGCCGAGATCGAAGCCGGCCGAGAAGCTCCGCCCTTCCGCGCGCAGCACCACGACGGACGTCGCTGCGTCCTTGTCGGCGCGCGCCAGCGCCGCGATGATCTGGTCCTTCATCAATGAATTGATGGCATTGAGCTTGTCGGCGCGGTCGAGCGTGATGATGCTCACCTTATCGTCCGCCTCGTAGCGCACCAGCTGTTCCGACATTTCATACTCCTTGTCATTCCGGGGCCGAGCGCAGCGAGGAGCCCGGAATCGATAACCACCGTCCTAGCAATTCGGGCGGCGATCTTCTTCTACCTCACGTTTCGTGATTATGGATTCCGGGCTCGCGGGCTTTGCCCGCGCCCCGGAATGACCGACGCGAGGGCGCGTCAAAATCCAACTCAACTGGTAATCCACTGGGTCCAGCGCTCGCGGATTTTGGCGAGCCGCGGGGCAAGCCATGTGACGTCGTGTTGGAATGACACTTTTTCGTTGTCCGGCCACGCCGGCGTCTGGCGCAGCCGCGATTCCGTCATCAGCGCGCGCGCGTCGGGATTGGCCGGTCCATAGGCAGCATCATGCAGAACTCCGCCTGTGGCTTGGCTTGGCCGACGAAATTGGCAAACTCCCACGCATTCTTGGCGTTCGGATCGCCCTTCGGCACCACCAACGTGGTCAGGAAAAGTTCGGACTGATTCCAGACGATTTCGAGCGGCACCTTGTCGTCGATGAGGTCGACGGCGCGCGCGCTCCAGATCGAAATCATGTCCACCTCGCCATCGCGGATAAGCTGCTGCGATTGCGAACCATCCTTCCACCATACTTTGATGTGCGGCTTGATCTGGTCCATCTTCTTGAACGCACGGTCTAGATTCATCGGATAGAGCTTGTCGGTCGGCACGCCGTCGGCAAGCAGGGCAAAGGCAAGACAGGTGAAGGGACGGTCGAACAGGCTGCGCGGGCCGGAAACTTCTTCACGTCCCAGAAGTCCGCCCAGCTTTGCGGCCCGCCGTTCGGAAACTTGTCCTTGCGGTAGACAAGATTGGTGCCGAGCGAATAGGTCGTGATGCCACTGTCGCGAACGATGTTCTTCGGCAGTTGGTCGGCCTTGGCCGCGGTCCTGTCGACTTTTTCGACGAGATCTTCGAAAACGGCCTGGGCATATTCGGAGTCGCTCAGATTGACGAGATCCCATTCGTAGTTGTGGTTCTGCACCTGGGCCTTGAGCTTGGCGAACGAAACGCCCGGCACGGTCTGGACCGTGATGCCAGTCTGCGCGGTGAACGGATCGAAGAACGCCTTCTTCCACGACTTTTCCCACACGCCGCCGTAGGAATTGACATAGACCGTTTTGGCTTGCGCCTGCGACGACCTGATAATTGCGGGCGCGCCGAGCACAGAACCGGTGGCGAGCGTGAGCATGCTGCGGCGAGAAATCGGACCATTCATGGGACAGTTCCTGGTGTCACCCGTAGCGGGTGCGCGCTTGAGGAATGCACGTGGCCGACGCCACCGGGCACTTCAACGCCGATGGCTTCGAATTGGCCCGCATGTTACATAATTTGCGAGACAGCCTGCAATCAGCGCGCGGGCGTTCGGGGGAGCGACCTGGAGGGGCGATGTCGTCGTTCGCGCAATGGCTGTCACGCTGAGCCGGGCGGCGCCGATGCTGCCGAGCGTGCGCAGGCGCGACGGCATGACCGCCGGACTGCTGGTTGCACCGGCGATGCTTTACATCGTCATCCTGTTCGTCATTCCGATCGGCTACATGCTGCTGCTGAGCGTCACCGATCCGACGGTCTCGCTCAATCACTATCATCGCATTTTCGCCGTGCCGCTCTACGCGTCGGTGATGGTCAATACATTCAAGGCTGCGCTCATCGTCACGGTGGCGTGCCTCATCCTCGGCTATCCGCTTGCCTATGTGATGGCGCGGCGCAACGACGCCATCGCGATCACTTTCATCGTCTGCGTCGGCCTTTGCTTCTGGACCGGCTTCATCGTGCGCACCTATGCGTGGCTTGTGATTCTCGGCAACAAGGGCCCCGTCAGCGCGCTCTACGGACTCGCCGGATGGGGCAAACCGCCGCAGCTCCTGTTCACATCGTTCAGTTCGATGCTGGGCATGACCCACATCCTGCTGCCCTACATGGTGCTCGCGCTTTACAGCGTAATGCGCAAGATCGATCCGTCGTATCTGCGCGCCGCCGAGGGATTGGGCGCGCGACCGGTCACGGCGTTCCGCCATGTGTTTCTGCCGCTCAGCCTGCCCGGCATCGTCAACGGCAGCGTGCTCGTCTTTACCATGTGCCTCGGCTTCTACATCACGCCGATCCTGCTCGGCACGCCGAAGGACATGATGATCTCACAACTCATCAACCAGCAGATCGAGGATTTGCTCGCCTGGGGCTTCGCTTCCGCGATCGCCACAGTGCTGCTCGGTGTGACGCTGGCCTTGCTCTCGATCTACAACCGCTTCGTCGGTCTCGACCGGCTGTGGGGATAGCGATGCAGCGCCATATCCCCCTCGCGCTGGCGACAATCGTGGCGATTTTCCTGGTCGCGCCGATGGCGATCATCGTGCCGATGTCGTTCACCAGCGCGATTTCGTTCGAATTCCCGCCGCCGGGCTATTGGCTCGGCTACTACACGGCCTACTTCCACGATCCCGGCTGGCTCAACGCGACGGCCAACTCCTTCGCCATCGCCTTCGGCTCGATGGTGCTGACGATGCTGGTCGCACTGCCGGCGGCGTTCGGCTTCGTGCGCTACCGCTTCCACGGCAAGGGTACGATGAATCTGCTGATGATGCTGCCGCTGATCGTGCCGGACGTGGTGAGCGCGCTTGGCTATTACAGCTTCCTCGGCCGCGCGCATCTCGTCGGCACGCATCTCGGCATGATCGTCGCGCATAGCGTGCTGTCGATGCCGGTCGCTTTCCTGGTGATCTCCGCCTCGCTCAAGGGCTTCGACCGCAACCTCGAGCGCGCCGCCATGAGCGCTGGCGCCGGGCCGTTGCGCACGTTCGTGTGGGTGACGCTGCCGGTGCTGCGACCGGGAATGCTGGTCGGCGCGCTGTTCGCCTTCCTGCACTCGTTCAACGAGGCCGTGGTCGCGATCTTCATCGGCGGCCGCGACGCCGTGACCCTGCCGAAGAAGATGTTCGAAGCGATCCGTCTCGAATCCGATCCCGTCATCGCCGTGGTCTCGACGCTGCTCACCGGCGCGGTATTGCTCGGCGTCCTCGTCTCCCTGTTCTTCCGTCAAAGGTCAGCACATGCGCATTGATCGCTCTCGTCAAACCTCGCTCGGTCGCCATCGTCGGCGCCTCGGATCGCGGCGGCCCGGGCAAGGCCATCATCGAATCGCTCGGCGCGATCGGCTTCACCGGGCCGATCTATCCGGTCAATCCGAACTACCCGAGCATACTCAACCTCACCTGCTATCCGACCCTGACCGATCTGCCGGAAGCGCCCGACATGGTGGTGTTCAGCATCCGCAATCCGCTGATCCCCGAGCAGATGCGGCTCGCGGTCAAGCGCGGCGCGCGCGCCGCCGTGATCTACGACAGCGGCTTTGCCGAACTCGGCGCCGAGGCGTGAAGCTGCAGGAACAGATCGCCGGCATGGCGCGCGAGGCCGGCATGGCGGTGTGCGGCCCGAACTGCATGGGCATCCTCAACCCGCCGGAGCGCGTGACGACCTACAAGCAGAAGGTGATGGACCCGGACGCGATCGTCGGCAATGTCGGGATCATCTCGCAGAGCGGCTCGGTGGTCATCGCCATGGTGTCCGACCTGCGCCGCTTCGGCATCAGCCTGTCGGTGTCCGCCGGCAACGAGGCGGTGACGCGCACCGTCGACTACATCGAATACCTGATCGACGATCCCGACACCAAGGTGATCGCGACCTTCACCGAGACCGTGCGCGAGCCGGAGCGCTACGTCGCCGCGCTCGACCGCGCCGCCGACGCCGGCAAGCCCGTCGTCGTGCTCAAGGTCGGCCGCACCGAGCGCACGCAGCGCGCCATCACCAGCCACACCGGCGGGCTCGCCGGCGAGTCGCGCGTGTTCTCCGAACTGCTGCGCGCCCACCGCGCCATCGAGGTCAAGCGATCTCGACGAGATGACCGAAGTGCTCGCCGTCTGCCAGGGCAAGCGCTGGCCGCAAGGGCGCGGCATTTCCGTGATCACCGGCTCCGGCGGACTGGCGGAAATGATCCTCGACGTCGGCACCGCGGCCGGCCTCGATCTGCCGCCGCTGATGCCGGACGAGCGCAAGGAAGCCGAGCGCGTCATCGGCCGCATCACCGGCGACGGCAATCCGTTCGACGCCTGGGGCAACGGCAATTACGCCGTCAATCTGCCGCACGCGATGTCGGTGGTCGACGCGAGCCCCAACATCGATTCCGTCGTCTACTGCAGCGATACCGCCAACGAGCCGCTGCTCGGCCATCCCGGACGCGTGCTCGAGAACGTGACGATGCTCGACGACGGCCGCGCGCACGAGCAAAAAGCCCTACTACCTGATGAGCAGCAGGTTCGGCGTCATGAACCGCAAGCAGATCGACGCCATGCGCCAGGAAGGCCTCGTCGTCATCGGCGGCACGCGCCAGGGCCTCGGCGCGCTCGACCGCATGGGCAAATACGCCAAGACGTTGAAGCCCGTCCGCAAAGGCGCGGCGAAACCGCAATCCGGTCTCGCGGAAGCGCTCGCTGCCAAGCCCGGCCGGCGCACGATCAACGAGTACGACTCCAAGCGCCTGCTTGCCGCCTACGGCATTCCGGTGACGCGCGAGCACCGCGTCACGACGCTCGCCGACGCCACCAAGGCGGCGCGCGAGCTCGGCTATCCGGTCGTGCTCAAGGGCGTCGCCGATGAAATTGCGCACAAGACCGAACTCGGCCTCGTCGCCGTCGGCCTCAAGTCCGACGAGGACCTGGCCCGCGCCTTCGCGACATTGACCGAGCGCATGGCCAAGCTCGATCCGCGCCCGGCCGACGCCGCATACCTGGTGCAGGAGTTCGTCGGCGACGGCGTCGAGGTGTTCGCCGGCGTCTCGCGCGATCCGGATTTCGGCCTGTCGATCGCGTTCGGCCTCGGCGGCATCGCCATCGAGATCATGCGCGACTTCGCCTTGCGGATGCTGCCGCTGCGCGAGGGCGACGCCGAAGCCATGATCGCCGAGACGCAGGGCGCAAAACTCCTCGGCGCGATGCGCGGCAAGCCCGCCGCGGACGTCAAGGCGCTGGCGTCGTGCCTTTACGCGCTGGCGGATTTCGCCTGGCACAATGCCGACAGCCATTGCCGAAATCGATCTCAACCCGATCAAGGCGCTGCCCGAAGGCCGCGGCTGCGTCGTCGTCGATGCGTTGATTGTGACGAGGCAAAAGCAGGGATGACGGGCTACCTTCGCCTGCGCAACGTCGTCAAATCGTACGACGGCAAGAGCAATGCCGTCGACGATATCTCCATCGACATTGCGCGCGGCGAGTTCGTCACCTTCCTCGGCCCGAGCGGCTCCGGCAAGACCACGACGCTGATGATGATCGCCGGGTTCGAGAATCCGACGCACGGCGTCGATCGAGCTCGACGGCCGCGACCTCACGCTGAGCAAGCCCTACCAGCGCAACATCGGCATGGTGTTCCAGAACTACGCCCTGTTCCCGCACATGACGGCGGCGAAGAACGTGGTGTTTCCGCTCAAGATGCGGCGCTTTCCGGCGGCCGAAATCGACGCGCGCGCCAGGAAAATTCTCGATCTCGTCGGCCTCGCCCGCTTCGCCGACCGCTATCCGCGCGAACTCTCCGGCGGCCAGCAGCAGCGCGTGGCGCTGGCGCGCGGGCTCGTGTTCAATCCCGATGTCCTGCTGCTCGACGAGCCGCTTGGCGCGCTCGACAAGAACCTGCGCGAGCAGATGCAGGTCGAGATCAAGCGCATCCATCGCGAGGTCGGCATCACCATGATCTACGTGACGCACGACCAGACCGAGGCCATGACCATGTCGGACCGCGTCGCGGTGTTCTCCAACGGCCGGCTCGAGCAGGTCGGCTCGCCGCTCGACGTCTACAACCGGCCGGCCAACCGCTTCGTCGGCGAATTCATCGGCGACAGCAATTTCTTCGCCGGCCGCGTCGATCCGGCCCGTCCCGGCATCGTCGAGCTTGCCGGCATCGGCGCCATGCGCATCGCCAACGCGACGGCGTCCGGCGAGGTCGACGTCATGATCCGGCCGGAACGGTTGCGCCTGCGCACCGCCGCTCAGGCCGACGGACCGGACAACAGCTTCGACATGACGATCGACGACATCATCAATTACGGCGATTCCATCCTCGCCATCGGCGCGACGCACGGCCTGCCGCTGCGCGCGCGCATATTCGGCAGCGAACCCGAGGCATTGCGCCGCGGCATGACTGTCAAGCTGGCCTGGTCGCCGGCTGATGCGCACACCCTCGTTCGGCGCTAGGATGGTGCCACCGCCATCCTGAGGGGACGACCATGATCACCACTTGGAAGACCACTTGGCGTTTCGACAAAAGTCGTCGCAGGTTTATCCAGAAGGCAGGCGCTGCCGCCGCTTCCGCGGCGATCGGTCCGCTTCTGATCACCGAGCGCACCATCGCGCAGACGCGCACGCTCTACGTCAACACCTGGGGCGGAAGCTACACGGCCGCGCAGGACGCCGCTTTCTACAAGCCGTTTCACCGAGGCGACCGGCATCCAGATCAAGCACCGTGACGCCGGTCTCCTACGGCAAGGTCAAGGCGCAGGTGCAGACCGGCAGCTACGAGTTCGACATGACCTCGATCAACTCCATGCAGTGGCTGCGCGCCGGCCGCGACGGTCTGGCCGAGCCGATCGACTGGAGCATCGTGAAGAAGGACGCGCTGCCGCCCGGCGCGATCGTCGCCGACGGCTATGGCATCGCGCAGAACATCCTGGGCACAGCGCTGTGCTACCGCACCGACAAGTTCCCGAACGGCGGACCGAAGTCGTGGGCCGACTTCTGGGACGTGAAGAAATTCCCCGGCAACCGCAGCCTGTGCCTCAGCGATTCGCCGCGCAATCTGATCTATGCGCTGATCGCCGACGGCGTGCCGATCGACAAGCTCTATCCGCTCGATATCGACCGCGCCTTCAAGAAGCTCGACGAGATCAAGCCGCACATCAAGGTGTGGTGGAAGGAGGGCAACCAGTCGCAGCAGCTGCTGCGCGACGGCGAGGTCGACATGATGTCGATCTGGAACGCGCGCGGCACCGAGCTCAAGCAGCAGGGCGTACCGGTCGAAGTGGTGTGGAACGGCGCCGTGCGCAGCATCAGCACCTGGTGCGTGCTCAAGGGCGCGCCCAACCGCAAACTGGCGTGGGAGCTGATCGCTTTTGCCTCGCAGCCCAAGCCGCAGGCCGAGTTCAACACGCGTCTGTTCTACGGTCCGATCCATCCGGATGCGTACAAGTACATTCCGAAGGACATCGCCGTGCAGTTGCCGACCTACAAGGACAATGAGGCGGTGTCGGTGCTGGAGGACGACCAATGGGAAGCCGACCGGATCGCCCAGATCGAGGAGCGCTTCAACCAATGGCTTTCCTCGTAATTTTGTAACTTCGAGCGAGGAAAGCATGGCGCGAAGCACTGGTGCTCTACGAGGCCGACGGCAAAGTCGGCCTCGTCACGCTCAACCGTCCGGAAAAGCTCAATGCGCTGAGCATGGAGGTGCGCGCGCGAGCTGTCGGCGACGCTGCGCCGCGCCGACGAGGACGCGGCGACCAGCGTCGTGGTGCTGCGCGGCAACGGCCGCAGCTTCTGCGTCGGCTACGATCTCGGCGGCGGCAGCCCGGGCAGCGAAGCGTTCCGCCACGACGCGCTGAAATATCACCAGCGGCTCAGCTACAGCTTGGATATCGAGCTGCAGCCCTGGTACATGAGGAAGCCCGTGGTCGCTTCGGTGCAGGGCCACGCGCTCGGCGCCGGCTGCGAACTGGCGATGTTCTGCGATCTCACCATCGCGGCGGACGATGCGAAATTCGGCGAGCCGGAGACGCGGTTCTCGCAGGCCGGGCCGGGATTCATCATGCCGTGGCTGATCGGCTACAAGAAGGCGCGCGAGCTGCTCTATCTCGGCGACATGATCGATGCACCGACCGCGCTCGATCTCGGCATGATCAACCGCATCGTGCCGCGCGACGAATTGCCCGCCGCGACCATGAAACTCGCCAATCGCCTCGCCCTGGTCGCGCCGGAGGCGCTCGCAGCCACCAAGCTCGCGATCAATCGCGGCGCCGACGCCGCCGGCTTCCGCAACGCCATGCAGGCCGGCATCGACGTGGTCGCGCCGCTCTATGCCGCCAAGACCGAGGTCGGCGCGCAATTCCGCGAGATTGCCCAGAAGGAAGGCGTCGGCGCCGCGGTGAAATGGCGCAAGGCGCAGTTCGACGGTTGAGGCGCACATGGATCTCGCTGGCCGCCGCGACGCGGTGCTGCGCCGCATGGCACAGGACGGCGTTGACATCCTGATCGCGGCGTCGAGCGGCTTTCGCCCGTTCGACTGGCCCGATCCCGTGACGTTTCTCTCAGGCTACCAGTCGCTCGGCGAAAGTCTGTTCTTGCTCCGAAGCGACGGCTTGTCACAGTTGATTGTCAGCCCAGCCTGGGACGCCGAGCGCGTGCAAGCGGACGCGCCATCGCACAATCCGATCGCGACCGACGATTTGATCGCCGCGCTCGCGCGAATTTTGGGCGAGCGAAAAATGGGCCGTGTCGCGACGGCCGGATGCGGCGCGATTGCGCAGCGCTTCGCAGCGCAGGTCGCTGCCATCGCTTCGCCGCAGGCGCCCGATTTCGACAATGCGCTGTACGCTGCGAGCGGACGCAAGACCGACGCCGAGATCGAAAACGCGCGCAAGGCGACCTGGCTCGCGGAGCGCGGCTTCGAACGGCTCCAGGAATTCGCGCGTCCCGGCCTGCCGGAATGCGATCTCGCCGTCGAACTCAATCTCACCATGAAGGCGCTCGGCGCCGACGACAATTTCATGATGCTGAGCGCGGCGCCGTGCGCACGCGGCATCATGCCGTCGAGCACGCGGCCGTTGCAGATCGGCGACGTGCTGCTCGCCGAGTTCACGCCCGGCGTCGGCGGCCAGTTCGTCCAGACCTGCCGCACCACGTCGATCGGGCCGCCGAGCGCCGATCTCACGGCGAAATACGATCTCGTCGTGCGCGCGATGTGGGCCGGCATCGAAGCCGTTCGTCCGGGCGTCCCGATCGCGCAGGTTTGCCAGGCGATCGATCGCGTGATCGCGGACGCCGGCTTTCCCGAATATTGCCAGCCGCCGCACATCCGCCGCCGCGGCCACGGCTTCGGCCTCGGCTCGACCTCGCCCGGCGACGTCGCGCTCGACAACGACATCATCCTTGAGGAAGGCATGCTGTTCGTCGTTCACCCCAATCAATTCCTGCCCGGACCCGGCTACATGCTGTGCGGCGAGCCGGTGCGCGTCACCGCGACCGGCGTCGAAGTGCTCAGCAAGACGACGGCCGCGCTCGCCATCGTCGCGGCGTGAGCTCTTCATGCGCATGATGGAAACCACGCTGCTGACGGGCCCCTACGATTGGGACCCGAAGCTCGTGCCGCGTGCCCAATTCGACACCCGCATTACTACGGCGCGCGCTGTGCTGCGCGAGCGCGGATTGCACGGTCTCATCGTCGGCGGCACCAGCCCGGAGCACGGCGCACTCGCCTGGCTCACCGGTTTCACGCCGAAGCTCGGGCCGGCGCTCGCGTTCATACCGGCGCAGGGCGACCTGCGCATCGCATTTTCCGGCGGCCCAGCGATGCTGCCGTCGGCGCAGAGGCTGACGTGTGTCGAAAAGGTGCAGGCGCTGCGCGACGCGGAGACGGATGTCGCGGCGTGGCTGCGCGAATCCGGCGGAACGAAATTCGCGCTGTGGAGCGAATATGCAATCACCAACGACGTTCGCCGCGCGCTCGACCGTGCCGCCGATTCGCCGCTCGTCGTTCTCGACGAGACGCTCGATCCGCTGCGCCGCCGAAAGTCCATCGTGGAGCTTGAGCTCCTGCGCCGTGCAAGCGAAATCCTCGCCGACACGGTGCGCGAATTGCGATCATCGATAGCAAGCGGCAAGGGCGTGCGTTCCGCGGCGCTTGCGTCGGAGCGCATCGCCTATGCGCAAGGCGCGCAGGATGTGCGCATGCTGGCAAGCATGCGCAATGGCGGCATGCCGCTGCCGCTCGAAGCCGCGCGCGATCCGCGCGCCGATCCACTGCTCGCCTGCATCGCGGTGCGCTTCGCCGGCTATTGGGCGGAAGGCCTTGTCACCGTCGCGTCGAAGCCGAACGCCGCGATGTCTGCCGCCGAAGCGGCACTTGCGGCGGTGCTGAGCAGAATGCGTCCGGGCATCGCCGCCTCTACACTTGTCGACACCGCAAACAACGCCTTATCGCCCTGCAAGCCGCACCCGCTTGTGCATGCCAGCCTCGGCAACGGGCTTGGCCTTTCGCGTGAGGAAGCGCCGTTTCTGACGGTGAAAGAGTCAGCGCCTCTTCACGACGGCGAGGTCGTGACGCTGCGCGTCGGCGCGACCGTTGGCGAGCAGGACAATGCTATTGCGTCGGCAATGGTCGTTGTCGAGCCGAATGGTAGTCGGAGATTATTTGGAAATGAATTTCTTTCTGCTGTCATCGTCCGCGAAGGCGGACGATCCAGTATTCGCCGTCGATTCGGTGATTACTGGATGCTCCGCATTCGCGGAGCATGCCAGGCGGAGGAACGCTAGGTATCCCCTACCTCGCCTCATGAACCATCGCCGCGGAAATTTTCTCCGCCACCATGATGGTCGGAATGTTGGTGTTGCCGCGTGGGATCGTCGGCATCAGCGAGGCGTCGATCACGCGCAGACCCTCGAAGCCGCGCACACGTCCGGTCGTGTCGGTCACCGCGTCACGGTCGTCAGCCGCGCCCATGCGGCAGGTGCCGACCGGATGGAACGTGCCGGCGACGTTCTCGCGGATGTGCTCCGCGAGCGCCGCGTCGTCCTCGACCATTTGCGCAAGATCGACGCGGCGATCGGCGAGCGTCGAGAAGATCGGCCCGGCGAGCGGCGGGAAGAGATCGATCAGCGCCGAGATAATGGTGCTCTGCACCTTGTTCTTGGTGTTGATGCGGTTGAGCCGGCGCAGCCGATCGTTGAACTTCACCGGAAATGTAACGCCGCTCATGGCGCGCACCTTGTCGTGCGCCAGCACGTCGACGGCGCGGCGGAAGCCCTGCATGAAGCGCTGCAGGTCGAGCTCGTGGCCGGTGAAATTGAACTCGACGCGCGGCGGCGCCGCTTCGCGCGTCGTCAGCGACACGCGGCCGCGCGCCATCGGCTTGAGCAAGGTCGGCGCCAGATTGGCGACCTGCCGCCCCAGCGGACTCCATGACGTCTTGCATTGCACGTTGATGTACATGTCGCACGGCGGCGCACCGGGCAGACCCGAGGAATAGCGGAACGCCGTCATCGGATGCGGCCGTATTTCTTCCGCCTGTCTCGCGCCGGGCTTCTGCAGCAGGCCGACAAACACGATGGCATGGTTCGAGAGGTTCTGGCCGACGCCCGGCACATCGGCGCGCACCTCGATGCCGAGGTCGCGCAGATGCGCTGCGGGCCCGATGCCCATCCGCATCAGGAACGCCGGCGAGTGCACGCCGCCAAGCGAGCAGATGATTTCGCGGGCGGTGAACTGCTTCTCCTCGCCGCCAATTTTTGCCTTCACACCGGTGACGCGCCGGCCGTCGAACACCAATCCGGTCACGGTCGCGCCATTGACGATCGTGAGATTTTTTCGCGCCCGCACCGTGGCGTCGAGATAGCAGATCGCCGCCGAGGCGCGCTTGTGCTGCCAGTTGCTCATCGGCACCGCGCCGTAGCCGTCGCGAAAATCCGTGTTCATGTCGGCGAGGTACGGCATCTGCCGCTCCTGCGCATAGGCGAACACCGCCTTGGAGAGCGGCGCCCAGTCTTCCTGCTTGGTGCGGCGGATCGGCACCGGCCCGTGGCCGCCGTGCTCGTCGCCGTCGAAATCGAGATCGTTCTCGAGCTTGCGGTAGAACGGCAGCACGTCCTTCCAGCCCCAGCCGGCGGCGCCGAGCGCTTCCCATTCGGCGTAGTCGTCTGGCGTGCCGCGATACGCCACCATGCCCATCACCGACGAGCCGCCGCCCATGATGCGCGCCTGCGAATATCCGGTGAGCGGCGAGTTCTCCTTGAGCCGCCAATGCACCTTCAGGTCCGGCCAGAAATAGGAATCGTTGTAGTAGGAGGTGGCGTAGGTATCGAGCACATCGGCCGGCTCCGCGCCCGGCGGCGTGTCCTGCCCGGCTTCGAGCAGCAGCACGGATTTGCCCGAGACGGCGGAGAGGCGATTGGCCAGCACGCATCCGGCCGCGCCTGCGCCGAGGATGATGGTGTCGAAGTTTGCTGTCATGGAATTTAGTGATGGCTATCTGATATACGGTTCGATTGAAGCATGTCAACACGCGTCGGCATAGCGCATTTCATCGTCATGATGGAACTCTCTTCTCGCCGCATGACGACAGCCGAATTGGCTGGCATACTCGGCGGCTCGAGGAAACGCCGTTCAACAAGAATATCGGGGGAAATGCCATGACGGGCTTTGCGCGAGACTTCATTCGTCAACGCATCGCTGACGCTCGCCGCCATCGCGGCGATAAGCATCGCCGCATTCAGCCCGGCGCGCGCCGATTATCCCGATCGCCAGATCACGATGATCGTCTGCTTCCCCGCCGGCGGCGGCACCGACATTGCGGCGCGCCTGATCAACACGCAGCTCGCCGAAATTCTCGGCAAGCCGGTGATCATCGAGAACCGCGGCGGCGCCGGCGGCAGCATCGGCACTGCGACTGCGGCGCGCGCCGCGCCCGACGGCTACACGCTGCTGGTCTGCTCGAGCGCCTTCGTGGTCAACCCGAGTCTCTACGCCAAGGTCACCTACGATCCGTACAAGGATTTCATCCCGCTGATGGTGCTCGGCGCGTCGCCGAACGTGTTCACCGTGCCGATCAAGTCCGAGATCAAATCGCTGCCCGAGCTGATCGCGAAGGCGAAGGCCAATCCCGGCAAGCTCAACTGGACCAGTTCCGGCGTCGGCACGACGCCGTATCTCGCCGGCGAACTGCTCAAGCTGCGCACCGATACCGACATGGTGCACATTCCCTTTGCCGGCGCTGGCCCGGCGAGCCAGGCCGCGATCGCCGGACAGGTCGACTGGTACACGGCGAATCTCGGCTCGGTGCAGGGCCTGATCGACGGCAAGCTGGTGCGCCCGATCGCGGTCACCTCGAAGAAGCGCTGGCCCGATCTTGCCGACGTGCCGACGCTCGACGAACTCGGCATCAAGGATGCCGAATCCGATACGTTCCAGGGCGTCTACGCGCCGGCCGGCGTGCCGCAGCCGATCGTCGACAAGCTGGTGAAGGCGCTCAATGAAATCCTCGCCCGCCCCGATGTGCGCGAAGGCTTCGCCAAATCCGGCCTTCCCGTCGTCGCCGAAGGACCGGACGCGTTCAAGGCGCGCATCGCGCGCGAGGTGCCGATGTACAAGGACATCATCGACAAGGCGGGATTGAAGATCAAATAGCTCTCTGTCTCGTTCGTCATTCCGGGGCCCCGCGAAGCGGCGAGCCCGGAATCCATAATCACAAGTTTCGCGGCGCAGACTCTGAGTTTCTTTTCTCACCGATTGCGATTATGCGATTCCGGGCTCCTCGCCGCGCTCGGCCTCGGAATGACGGAGCTGGTAACCATGCCGAAACCGCTTGCAGGCATCCGCGTCATCGAGCTTGCCAACTTCATCGCCGGCCCGCTGGCGGGAACGCTGCTCGCCGACATGGGCGCCGATGTCGTCAAGATCGAGCCGCCGAAGGGCGACATGGCGCGCGCGACGCCGCCGATCCGCAACGGCGAGAGCATCAGCTTCGCCGCGCTCAACCGCAACAAGCGCAGCCTCGTGCTCGACCTCAAACGCGACGAAGCACGCGACATCGTGCTCAAGCTCGCGGCGAAGTCGGATGTGTTTCTCGAAGCCTATCGGCCCGGCGTGCTCGACAAGCTCGGCCTCGGCGCAACGCAGGTGAAGGCCGCCAATCCGCGCATCATCTACACTTCGGTTTCGGGCTTCGGCCAATCCGGCCCATACCGCACGCGCGCGGGCGTCAACCTGATCGTCGAAGCGTTCTCGGGCGTGCTGTCGGTCACCGGCGCGCCGGGCGAGATGCCGATGCGGCCGGGCGTGCAGACCGCCGACGTGTTCGGCGCGCTGTTTGCGACCTACGCCACGCTCGCTTCGCTCGTCGGCGCCGCGCGCAACGGCGAAGGCCGCATCGCGGACGTGTCGCTGGTCGAAGCCTCGATCGCCGCCGCGGCATGGGAAGCGGCCGAATATCTCGAAACCGGGCAAGTGCCGCAGCCGATGGGCAATCGGCATCGCCTCACCGCGCCGTACCAGCTGTTCGAGACCAGCGACAAGCACTACCTCGCGATCGGCACGCCGAACGACGGGCTGTTCACCAAATTCATGCAGGTGCTCGGTCTCGATCGCCCATCTGAGCGATCCGCGCTTCGTCTCCTATGCGAGCCGCAAGGCCAACGAAGATGCGCTGCTGCCGCTGGTCGAGCCGGCGATCCGCACGCGCCAATCGGACGAGCTCGAAGCCGCGCTCATGGCCGCCGGCGTGCCGTGCGCGCGCGTCAATAATTTCAAGGAAGTGTTCGACGATCCGCACATGGTCGCACGCGGCATGGTGCAGGAGGTCGAGCACAAAACGCTCGGCAAAATGCGCGTGGCGCGCAATCCGGTGCTGCTCGATCACGACGGACCGGACATCGCACGGCCGGCGCCGATGCTGGGCGAGCATTCCCACGACGTGCTGCGGGAGCTTGGCTATCCGGATGCCGCGATCCGCGAATTCGACGCGGTCGGCGTGACGCGAACAGCATCGTCTGCACGCAACGATGCGACGGCTGCGGAATAGAGGAAGGACATCGCGGTGCGCAGCATCATCGAAGGGCCCGCCGCGTGGCACGGACCGGAACTCGCGGCCTCGCGCGACTGGATCCACGAATTCTCGGCCGACGAAATTTCGGAGATCGAGCAGGCGTTGCGCAGCGCCAAGGCGGCCGGAAAGACGCTCGATACGCTGACCCGGGAGGATTTCCCGCTGCCGACAGTCTCGCAGCGCATCGCGCACGCCCGCGACTTTCTGGAAAACGGCAAGGGCATCTACCAGTTCCGCGGCATCGGCATCGACAATTATTCCAAGGACGATCTGCGGCTGCTCTATTGGGGCCTCGGCCGCCACATCGGCACCGCGGTGTCGCAGAGCAAGGACGGCGACATTCTCGGCGACGTGCGCAATGTCGGCGTCGACATCCACTCGCCGCAGGGGCGCGGCTACAAGTCGAACCAGCGGCTGAACTTCCACACCGATTCCGCCGACGTCGTCGGCCTGTTCGTGCTCTGCGTCGCGAAGGCCGGCGGCCTGAGCAAGGTCGCAAGCTCGGTCGCCGCGCACAACGAGATATTGCGGCGCCGGCCGGATCTGCTCGAGGTGCTGTATCAGCCGTTCTATTGGAGCTGGAACCAGCAGGAGCCGCCGGGCGAACCGCCCTATTACCGGCAGCCGATCTTCAGCATGCAGGACGGCAAGTTCGCCTGCCGCTACATCCGCGGCCAGATCGTCAACGCGCAGCGCTTTGCCGAGGTGCCGCGCTTCACGCCGCGAGCAGATCGAGGCGCTCGATCTGCTCGACGCCGTCACCAATGACGAGAATTTCCACATCACCTACGAATTCAAGCCGGGCGATCTGCAGCTTCTCAACAATCACACCTGTTTCCACGCCCGCACCGCGTTCGAGGATTTTCCGGAGCGCGAGCGCAGGCGGCACCTGCTGCGCATGTGGCTGTCGGTGCCGAACAGCCGGCCGCTCAGCCCGGCGATGGGCACGATCTATCAGGACCAGCGGCCCGGAATCGTGCGCGGCGGATTTCCCTCGCGCAGCGGCCGCCACATCTACGAGTCGACCGGCGAGATGGTCGATTGGCAACTGCGCAATCATGCGGAATCGTCGCCGATGCTGGCGCTGGGACTGACATTGGCGGCGTCCGCCCATGCCGCGGCGCAATCCTATCCCAATCACCCGATCAAGATGATCGTGCCGTTCGCGCCCGGCGGCGCCGACGTGATCGCGCGTCTGGTCGGCGATCAGATCACCGCGGCGCTGGGACAGCCGGTCGTGCATGAGAATCGTCCGGGCGCAGGCGGCGTGACCGGCACGAAGACGATCGTGACCGCGGCGCCGGACGGCTACACGCTTACGCTGGCGTCGCCCGGACCGATCACGGTCGCGCCCGCGGTGAACAAGAATGTCGATTACGATCCGATCCGGCAGCTTGCTCCCGTCGCGCTGATCGCGACCAGCCCGATCGTGCTTGCGGTCAACGCCGACGTGCCGGCGAAATCGGTCAAGGAGCTGGTGGCTTATGCCAATGCCAATCCCGGCAAGGTCAACTATGGGTCTGTGGGTTTCGGATCGACCCCTCACCTGCTCGGCGAACTGCTGAAGCAGAAAACCGGCGCGGCGATCGTCCACGTTCCCTATCGCGGTTCGTCGCCGGCGCTCGTCGATCTGCTGTCGGGCGAAATCCAGTTTCTGTTCGACAACCTGCGCAATGTCCAGACCTTCATCCAGGCCGGCAAGCTGCGCGCGCTTGCGGTGACGAGCGAGACGCGCAGCGAGGATTTGCCGGATGTGCCGACCATGGCGGAAGCCGGCGTCGATGGGTTCGTCAGTCTGTACTGGAACGGCGTGCTCGCGCCTGCCGGCACGCCGCAGGACATCGTCGGCAAGCTCAATGCGGTCATCAACGCAGGCCTGAACAGGCCCGAGATAATTCAGAACTCTGATCACGCTCAACATGCAGCCGAAACCCGGATCGCCGGAGGACTTCGCGGCGCTCATCAAGACCGACTTGCAGAAATGGCGCGATATCGTGCGCGCAGGGAATTTGTGAACGGACGAATTACTCACCTGCGTTTCGCGGCACCGAACGGCGCGCCGTCTTCCTCGAACAGTTCGATCGTGGCGCCGGGTTCGCTGTCGTCGCGCAGGCCGATTGTCATGAGCACCCCGTCCGCCGTGCGAACGCTGGCGATGCGGCGCGGCTGCCAATCGGTCTCGCCGAGCATGTGGCGGATGACGCTGATCTCCTCGATCACGGCCTCGTGCTCGCGATCCGTCTTTGAACGTATGGCCGTGACAGTGCGGACACAGCAGCCGCTGCGGAAAAAATCCCGCGCCGCATTGCGTGCAGCGCCAGATGGTGACGCCGTTTGTCATTCCGCGCGCTCCAGAATCGCCGCCGCGGCGGTGCCGCCGTAGCGGTACATGGTCATGCCGTAGCCGGTGACGACGGCGAGACGCGCATTCTTCACCTGCCGCTCGCCGGCGCGGTGCTGCAATTGCAGCACGGCCTCCGAGATGCCGTTCAGTCCGCCGGCCGGGCCGCCGGGCTGTCCGGCCGAAAGCATGCCGCCCCAGGTGTTGAGCGGAAATTTTTGCTCCGCGATGTCGCGCCGGCAAAAGCGCGCGAGATCGTTGCCGGCGATCAGGCCGAGGTCGTTCGCCTGCGCCAGCACCATGGTCGGATAATCGTCGTAGATGCTGGCGAGATCGATGTCGTCGCGGCCGCACGCCGGCTTCCTGCCACAGCGCGGGCGCGAATGTGCTGATGCCGGTCTGCAAGCCGTCGCCCGCCTGATTGTCGTAGTTGAAGCTCGCGCGATGCGCGCGCACGCGCACCGGGGCGCGGCCGCGCGGCACGCGGTCGGGATGCGCGATGACGATCGCCTGCGCGCCCGCCACCACCGGCACGCAGTCGTAGCGCGCCAGCGGATCGGCGACGAGCGGCGCGGCGAGGTATTCCTGCCATGGTCAGCGGCGTGCGGTAGACGGCGTGCGGATTTTTCGCCGCCCAGGCGCGCTGCGCGACGGCGATGTGGCCGTAATCGGATTTCTGCAGGCCGTATTTTTTCATCTGCCGGCTGGTGACGAGCGCGTAGACGCCATTCGGGCCGCCGTGGCCGAGCGGGACTGAGATGGTCGCGCGTCGCGATGTTGAGGCTCGTCGCCACCTTGGCGTAGCCGCCGAGGCCGGTGGCGTCGCCGGCGACCACGAGGATGATGGAGGCCGCGCCGGAGTCGACCGCGCGCGTCGCGTGGCCGAGCATGTTCATGGCCGACGAGCCGCCGTTGGTGTCCTGCATCAGCCAGGTGAGCGACAGGCCGAGCTTCCAGGCGAGATCGATCGCCGAATCGGGCGCGAGCGAGAACGAGGACGCCGCCATGCCGTCGACATCGCGCGCGTCGACCTGCGCATCGGCGAGCGCGGCGACGACCGCGTCGCGGATGAACGTGTGCGTCGTCTGCCCCGGCTGCGGATGCCGCGTGTAGGCCGACTGGCCGACGCCGATGATGGCGGCGTTGGGGAACATGCGTGTCGCACTCCGTCGCTGTCATGCCCGGGCGACGGCGCGCATCCAGTAAACGCCGACGCTCGGTGGATTACTGGATCATCCGCCTTCGCGGATGATGACGAATGTTATTATTTGCCAGCCATCGCGTTGAGGGGAATACGCGCGAATGTTAGCGTCCCGACCATGAGCACCGACATCCACAAATCCGAAATCCGCGACGGCATGGCGATCGACTGGGATGCGCCGATCGCGATGGACGACGGCGTCGTGCTGCGCGCCGATGTGTTCCGGCCGATCGCGGACGGCAAATATCCGGTGATCCTGAGCTATGGGCCTTACGCCAAGGGCCTCGCCATGCAGGAGGCCTACAAGAGCGCGTGGCTGCGCATCGTCGCGTCGGCGCCGGACGTGCTCGAAGGCTCCAGCAACAAGTACCAGAACTGGGAGCTGTTCGACCCGGAGAAATGGGTGCCGGACGGCTATGTCTGCCTGCGCGTCGACTCGCGCGGCGCCGGGCGCTCGCCGGGCTATCTGGAAGTGTGGTCGCCGCGCGAGGCGCAGGACATTGCCGCGTGCGTCGAATGGGCGGGCGTGCAGCCGTGGTCGAACGGCAAGGTCGGCATCCACGGCATCTCGTACTACTCGATGAACCAGTGGCAGGCGGCGCCGCTGCGGCCGAAGCATCTTGCGGCGCTGTGCATCTGGGAGGGCTCGTCGGATTATTACCGCGAGCTTTGCCGCCACGGCGGCATCCTCAGCGATTTCTTCTCGAGCTGGTATCCGCGCCAGGTGACCGCCGTGCAGCACGGCGTCGGCGAGCGCGGATACCGGAGCGCCGTGACCGGCGAGCCGGTCGCGGGGCCGCCGACACTGCCGGAAGACGAACTGGAAAAAAATCGCGCCGCATGCGACGAGGACGCGCTGAAGCATCGCCTGATCGACGACTATTACGAGGCGCGCCTGCCGAAATTCGAGGATATCGAAACGCCGCTGCTGTCGGCGGCGAACTGGGGCGGCATGGGGTTGCATCCGCGCGGCAATTTCGAGGGCTATCTGCGCGCCGGCTCGAAACAGAAATGGCTGGAGGTGCACGGCGATACGCACTTCACCTTGTTCTACGCCAAATACGGGCAGGACTTGCAGCGCCGCTTCTTCGCGCATTTCCTCAAGGGCGAGGACACCGGCTGGGACAAGCAGCCGAAGGTGCTGCTCAACATCCGCCATCCGGGCGAGAAATTCGTGCCGCGCGCCGAGAACGAATGGCCGCTCGCGCGCACGCAGTGGACGAAATTTTTCCTGCATCCGGCGGATCGCAGCTTGAGCACGCAGGCGCCGAAGGGCGAAACCACGCTCGCCTATGAGACGACGGGCGACGGCATCACCTTCCTCACGCCGCCGCTGACGCAGGCCATGGAAATCACCGGGCCGGTGGCGGCGAAACTGTTCGTGTCGTCCGACACGACCGACGCCGATCTGTTTCTGGTGCTGCGCGTGTTCGATCCGGCCGGCAAGGAAGTGGTGTTCGTCGGCTCGAACGATCCGCGCACGCCGGTCGGCCTCGGCTGGCTGCGCGCCTCGCACCGCAAGCTCGATCCAGGCGCAGAGCCTGCCTTATCGGCCGTGGCACACCCACGACGAGGAATGGCCGCTGACGCCCGGCGTGCCGGTCGAGCTCGACGTCGAGATCTGGCCGACCTCGATCGTGGTGCCGCCCGGCTACCGCATCGGCCTCAGCGTGCGCGGCAAGGATTACGAATACGACGGCACCGACGCGGCGCTGCCTCACGCCGCCTATCCGATGAAGGGCGTCGGGCCGTTCACGCACACCAATCCGGCCGACCGGCCGCCGGAGATTTTCGGCGGCACGAACACGCTGCATTTCGGCGCGGACAAGGCGCCGTATGTGCTGCTGCCAATTATTCCGGGCGCGAAAGCATGATCCGCGCCGGCATCGTCGGTTTGGGCCGCTGGGGCCGCTCGCTGGTCACGTCGGTCGCGGGCAAGAGCGATGATATTCGCTTCACGCTCGCACATACGCGCACGCGGGCGAGCGCGGAGGAGTTCTGCCGCGACAAGGGCGTGCAGCTCGTCGACAGCTACGAGCGAAATCCTGCGCGATCCAGATATCGATGCCGTCGTGCTCGCCACGCCGCACAGCCAGCACGAGGCGCAGGTGCTGGCGGCAGCGGCTGCGCGAAAACATATCTTCGTCGAGAAGCCGATCACGCTCGATCTCGCGAGCGCGCGCAAGGCGGTCGATGCGGTGCGCAAGGCGGGGCTGGTGCTCGGCGTCGGATTCACCCGGCGCTTTCACCCCAGCATCGGCGAGGTGCGCGCGCGGCTCAAGGACGGCCGGCTCGGCAAGCTCGTCGCCATGGTGGGGCAGCACACCACCAGCACGGCGCAGTTCCTGCCGCTCGACAACTGGCGCGCGTCGGAGGACGAGGCGCCGGGCGGCGCGCTGACCGCCGTCGGCGTGCATTCGCTCGACCACATGATCGAGTTCGGCGGCCGCGTGCGCGATGTGCATTGCGTCACCGCGCGCAACTATCCCGGCAATTCGGACGACACCACGACGGTGATGCTGCGGTTCGACAGCGGCGCGACCGGGCTGCTGTTCTGCTCGGTCTACACCGCGACGAATTTCCAGTTCATCGCCTACGGCACCGCCGGGCTCGCCGAGGTGTCGCGCCCCGATCTGCATCATTTCCGTTTCGTGCCGGGCTCGACGGTCGGCGCCGACCGGACCGGTGGCCGCGCCGGCGGACGAGATCATCGAGCACAAGGGTTTCGACATGCTGCATGCGGAGATGACGGCGTTCGCGCGCGCGATCCGCGACCGCACGCCCTATCCGGTGCCGGTCGACGACGTGCTGCACGGCATGGCGGTGTTCGACGCGGTGGTAAAGTCGGCGAAGAGCGGGCAGATTGAGCGCGTCGATCGAGCCTCGAGGAAAGCACCATGGACAAGCTGATCATCACCGTCGCCTGCGACTCGCGCACGTCGTATCCGCACAACGACCTGTGCCCGACGCAGGAGGACATTCCCGGCTGCGCGCAGCAATACATCGACGCCTGCAATGCCGGCGCCGCGATCGCGCACATCCATGGCCGGCGCACGCTGGAGGAGACGATCCAGGCCGACGGCAAGATGGTGTCGCGCATCCATCACGCCGACTGGAAGCGGCTGCACGAAGCGATCATGAACAAGGTCGACCCGATCATGCAGTACGGCGTCGCCTCGGCGCGCATCGAGGAGAAGATCGAGCTGATGAAGCTCGGCCCCGACATGATGGCGGTCGCGTTCAACGCGCACGACGAATATTTCCAGCCGGTGCCGTCGCTGCCGCCCAAGCGCATGATGGCGATCCATCCGGTCGAGGAGCTGATCGCCTACGCCAAGGCCGCGCGAGGAGCACAAGGTCAAGCTCGAATGCGAGTGCTTCCAGACCGGCGCGTTCTGGCATCTCGAATTCGTGCGCCGCGCCGGCTATCTGCGCGACAAGACCTATTGCACGCTGTTCATCGGCTGGCCCGGCGGCACCTGGACGCCGCCGACCGAGCGCGCGCTGCAGTTCATGGTCGACAATCTGCCGGCGAACTGCATCTGGAACGTCAGCGTGATGAATCCGGAGAAGCAGTGGCCGATCCTGGCGATGGCGGTCGCGCTCGGCGGCCATGTGCGCGTCGGCTACGAGGACAATCCCTATATCGCGCCGGGCGAGTTCGCGAAGAACAACGCCGTGCTGGTCGAGCGCATGGCCGGCATCGCCCGCGGGCTGGGGCGCGACATCGCGACGCCGGACGAGGCGACGGAAGATTTTGGGGCTGACGCGGGCGCAGATAACAAAAATGCAAACACGCAAGCTCGGCACTTCCGGCCCCGAAGTCTCTCTCGTCGGCCTTGGCACCAATAATTTCGGCGCCCGCATCGATTTCGAGACGGCGCGTGCCGTCATGCACAAGGCGTTCGATCTCGGCATCACGCTGATCGACACATCGGACACCTACGGCAATCAGGGGCGGCTCGGAGGAGGCGCTCGGCCGCATCCTCGGCGATCGGCGCAAGGACATCGTGCTCGCGACCAAATTCGGCATGGCGATGGATGACGCCGGAAAGCTCAAGGGTGCGACGCGCAGTTACATCATGCACGCGGTCGAGGCGAGCCTGAAGCGGCTGCGCACGGACTGGATCGACCTCTATCAGTTGCACCGGCCCGATCCGGCCACTCCGATCGAGGAGACGCTGCGCGCGCTCGACGATCTCGTGCGCGCCGGCAAGGTGCGCTTCATCGGCTGCTCCAACCTTTCGGCGAAACAGATCACCGAGGCGCAGTGATATCGCCCAGCGATCATGGCCTCGCGTCGTTCTATCACCTGCCAGGACGAATACAGCCTGCTCGTGCGCGGCATCGAGCGCGAAAATATTCCAGGTGATGAAATCATATGGCCTCGGCCTGCTGCCCTATTTTCCGCTCGCCAGCGGATTGCTGACAGGAAAATACAGACAGGGTGCGCCGTTGCCGGAAGGCTCGCGGCTGGCGAAAAATCCGCGCCATGCCGAGGAATTCGTCAACGAGCGCAACATGCAGCCGGGTCACGGCGCTTGACGCGTTCGCGAAAAGCCGCGGCCACACGCTGCTGGAACTGGCGATGAGCTGGCTCGCCGGCAATCCGATGGTGTCGAGCGTCATCGCCGGCGCCAGCAGGCCGGAGCAGGTCGAGCAGAATGTCGCGGCGATCGGGTGGACGCTGACCGCTGACGAGCGCGCGGAAGTCGATCGGATCACGGCCTAGGAATTGTCATCGTCCGCGAAAGCGGACGATCCAGTAATCGCCGAGGGCCGAAATCCGGTTGCTGAGGTTTGCGATTACTGGATGCCCGCCTTCGCGGGCATGACAGTAAAAGTGTCGCGGGGCATGACAACGTGAGCATGAGCGAATAACCTTGCGGCCCGCACCTCCCATTCCTCCTGGAGAAAAGCATGAAGCTCGGCTTCTTCATCATGCCGGTCCATCCGCCCGGGCGAAATTACGCCGAGACGCTCAACGAGGACCGCGAGGCCTTCATCCTCGCCGACAAGCTCGGCTACACCGAGGGCTATTGCGGCGAGCATCTCACCGATCTCGCCGAGAACATCCCGTCGAGCCTGATGTTCTGCGCCTCGCTCGCGGGCTTCACCTCGAAGATCAAGCTCGGCACCGCGGTGATGAACCTGCCGCACGGGCATCCGGTGGTGTGGGCGGCGCAGGCGGCGCTGGTCGATAATCTTTTGCAAGGCCGTTTCCTGATGGGCATCGGCGCCGGCATCTTGCGCTCGGACGCCGAGGCGCTCGGCATTCTCGATCAGGACCGCGGCGCGATGTTCGCCGAGGCGATCGACCACATCCTC
The DNA here is from genome assembly GCA_963730645.1 of uncultured Alphaproteobacteria bacterium. Taxonomy (GTDB): domain Bacteria; phylum Pseudomonadota; class Alphaproteobacteria; order Rhizobiales; family Xanthobacteraceae; genus BOG-931. Next base: position 34,952 of record CAVSSN010000012.1, read on the forward strand.
GCCATCTGGGCCGGCAAGGCGCCCTACGATCTCACCGGCAAATACTGGAACATCTCGACGGCAAAGACGCTGTGGCCGGAAATCGGCATCGGCAACATCGTCAAGCCGTTCCAGAAACCGCATCCGCCGATCCTCGGCACCGCGACCGAGCCGCAATCCAAGGGGCTGATCGCGCTCGGACGCCGCGGCTGGTGGCCGATCTCGTCGCACTTTCTGCACATGAACAATGTCGGCAGCCAATGGGCGAACTACGCGCAAGGCTGCACCGAAGGCGGCCACAAGGCCGACCGCGCCAACTGGCGCGTCGCGCGTTCGATCTTCGTCGCGGACGACGACAAGACGGCGCGCGCCTATGCCGGTGACGATCCCAAAAGCCCATACCGCTTCTACATGAGCCAGCTCACCGAGAAGCTGAAGAAAGGCAAGCGCATGGGCGCCTTCAAGGACCGGCCCGAAATGGCCGACGAGGACATCACCCTTGACTACATCTTCGACAACATCGTCATCCGCGGCAGCGTCAATCGCGTGGTCGACGGCATTCTGGCGCTGCACGAGAAGCTCGGCGACTTCGGCACGCTGCTTTACTGCGGCAAGGACTGGGCCGATCCCGCGCTGGGGCGTCGCTCCATGATGCTGATGGCCGAGCAGGTGATGCCCGCCGTCAATGCCGCGATCGGCAAGCGCGCCGCGGCGGAATAACTTTCAGCTATTCGTCGTCCCCGCGAAGGCGGGGACCCATAACCACCGCCGGATATCGTTTTGCACCGTCAGCGAATATGGGTTCCCGCCTTCGCGGGAACGACGCGGAGGAGGAAAAAATGTCGCCAAGAAACCAGATCATCGCGCGCGAGGGGCTTCACGGCTTTCTCGCCCAGCCCGACGCGCCCACGACGGGCGGCGTGCTGATCCTCAGCACGATCTTCGGCGTCAACGACTTTGTGCGCGACTATGCCGAGACGCTGGCCCGCGCCGGGCTCGCGGCCGCGGTGTGGGACCTCTATTCCGGTGCGCCGCTGCCGGCGGACTACAAGGAAGCGCTCGCGCGTGCGCGCAAGCTCAACGACAGCGGCTCGTTCACCGCGATCAACCGCTGGGCCGATTACATGCTCGACGAATTGCGCCTGGATTCGCTGGGCGTGCTCGGCTTCTGCCTCGGCGGACGCTTCGCGCTGATCCACGCCGCCAAGGACAAGCGCATCAAGGCGTGCGCGGCGGCCTATCCGTCGATCGAGAACCCGCTGCTTGCCAACCAGAGCGAGGACGCGCTGGCGCTCGCGCCGCAGATCGGCTGTCCGGTGCACATCATGCAGCCGGGCCACGATCATGTCGCGACGCCGGAAACATACGCGACGCTCAAGGCCGGCCTGTTCAAGCGGCCGGTGCTCACAAGCTGGCAGTATTATCCCGAGGCCGAGCACGGCTTCATGCATCGCCCGGAGCCGGCGGCAAATCCCGCCGCCACCAGGATCGCCTCGCCGCAGCTCGTGGCGTTCCTGACGGCGTGTTTGGGGTGATCGTTATTTTCGACTGTCATCATCCGCGAACGCGGATGATGCCAGTAAACGCAAACTGACGGTAGCGCACGGCCTGATCTTCCAATGTCGGCGATTACTGGATGCCCGCCTTCGCGGGCATGACACTGTTGGGTGTGGAGGAAGCAACTTATGGAATCCGACGAAACCGCCCTGAAGGCAAAGACCGCAACGCTGTCGCGGATGCTCAACCTGCAGGGCACCATCGGCATGTTCGGGCACGTCTCGATCCGCGTGCCCGGCACCACGCGGATGCTGATCAGCCCCGGCGCCAGCACCGAGAAGGCGACCGTCACGCCGGAGCAGATTTTCATCTTCGATCTCGACGGCACCATCCTGCATCATCCCGGCGGCCTCATTCCGCTGGAATGGCGCATCCACACCCGCATCCATCGCGACCGGCCCGACGCCATGTGCATCGCGCACCTGCATGCGCACAACGCGCGCGTGCTCGGCATCGCCGGAAAAGACATCGTGCCGGTGTTCCTGCACGGCTCGTTCCTGCGCGGCGGCGTGCCGGTGTGGAACAACCCGCGACTCGTCGTCACGGAGGAGCAGGCGGCCGACCTCTCGCGCGCGCTCGGCGATAAGATCGCGGCGCAGATGCGCGGGCACGGCTGCGTCGTGGTCGGCGACAGCGCAGAGGCGACGTTCTTCGCCTGCACGTTCATCGAGGAGAACGCACGCTGCCAGCTGGAGGCGGACATCGTGGGCAAGGCGATCCCGCTGAGCGCCGAGGAGGCGGCCGATTGCGCCAAGGGCACCTACGACCCGCGGCTGTTCGGGCTGCTCTGGGACTATTACGCGCGCAAGGTCGCGGATGGCGCCGACGCACCGCCGCGGCCGCCGATGTGAGGCAGCGTCATGCTCCGCGAAGGCGGAGCATCCAGTAAACGCGGGTCACGCGGGTCTGCGCACAGCCGGTACGTTTGCGATTACTGGATCGTCCGCCTTCGCGGACGATGACAATGAGGAGGCTTTGGGAGGATGACGAGGCGTTCGCTTTTCATCGGCCTGCTTGCCGCACACATCGTCGCCTGCATCGGTTCGACATCCGTTCAGGCGCAAGCCGCCCCGCTCAGTCCGCGCGTCGCAGTGAAGACCGGCGCGGTTGGCGCGCTGTCGGATGCCGGCATTTTCATCGCCTATGAGAAAGGCTTCTTCCGCGACGAAGGGCTCGACGTCGAACTGGTGACCTTCAAGGCCGGGCCGCAGATCATCCCGTCGCTCGCCACCAACCAGACGCAGGTGTCGGGGCTCAGCGTCAGCCCGTCGATGTTCAACGCGCTGCAGCGCGGCGTCGATCTGAAGCTCGTCGCCGACAAGGGGCAGGTGAGCAAGGGCTTCGGCTGGGCGGCGCTGATGGTGCGCAGCGACCTCGCCGGCGAGATCAAGGAGCTGAAAGACCTCAAGGGCCGCACCATCGGCCTGCCGTCGAAGGGCGTGTCGCTCTACACCCAGCTCGGCAAGGCGCTCTCGCTCGGCGGCCTGACCGTGAACGACGCCAATCTGGTCGAGATCGGCTTTCCCGAAATGCTGCCGGCCTTCACCAACAAGGTGATCGATGCCTCGATCCTGATCGAGCCGTTCGTCGCGCTGCTGGTCGGCCGCGGCGTCGCGGTGCGCTGGAAGGGCGTCGACGAATTTTATCCGTTCAAGGCGCAGAACGGCGTCGTCATGTATTCGGAGAAATTCGCCCGCGAGCAGCCCGAGGCTGCGAAGCGCTGGATGGCGGCCTATCTCAAGGGCAATCGCGTCTATCGCGACGCCGTGACCAAGGGCACCGATCGCGACGCGGTCTATGGCATCCTCGCCAAGCACACCGAGGTGAAGAACCTCGCGCTCTATCCGAAAATGCAGCCGATCGATTTCGCCGAGGACGGCAGGGTCGAGATGCGCAGCCTTGAACTCGATCAGGACTGGTTCATGCAGCTTGGATTGCAGAAGCAGAGGACCGATATGAGCAAGGTGATCGATTATCAATTCGTCGACTACGCCAATGCGCGATTGGGGAAACACTAACTGTCATGCTCCGCGAAGGCGGAGCATCCAGTAAACGCAAGCGCTGCCGGCGCGATGGTGCGCCACCGCCACGACCGTGATTACTGGATCGTCCGCCTTCGCGGACGATGACAATAAAAAATGCGGACGATGACACGAATAAGAATGTTACGGGAGGAGACTTGCAATGAGCTTTCGTCGAATCCGGCTGCTGACCGCCTGCGCTTTTCTGACCGCTTCATTTTCGATGTTCGCGCACGCCCAGACCGACACCCCGCTCAATCCGCCCGTTCACGTCAAGGTCGGCGCCATCGGCGCGCTGTCGGATGCGGGGCTGTTCATCGCCTACGAGAAGGGCTACTTCCGCGACGAGGGGCTCGACGTCGAGCTCATCTCGTTCAAGGCCGCGCCGCAAATCCTGCCGGCGATCGCCACCAGCGAGGTGCAGGCGAGCGGCTCGGCCGTGACGCCCGCTCTGTTCAATGCATTCCAGCGCGGCGTCACCATGAAGGTCGTCGCCGACAAGGGGCAGGTGTCGAAGGGCTTCGGCTTCGCCGCCATCGGCATCCGCAGCCGATCTCGCCGACACCATCAAGGATTTCAAGGACCTCAAGGGCCGCAAGTTCGGCGTGCCGGGCAAAGGCGTGTCGAGCGCGACGCAGCTTGGCATCGCGTTGAAGCTCGGCGGCATCGAGCCGAACGAGGTCGAGCTGGTCGAGCTTGGCCTGCCCGAAATGGTCGCCGCCCTGAGCAACAAGGCGATCGACGGCGCGACGATGCTGGAGCCCTTTGTCACGCTCGCAGTCGCAAAGCACATCGCGGTGCGCTGGAAGGGCATGGAAGATTTTCTGCCGTTCAAAGGCCAGAACGGCGTCATCATCTATTCGCAGAAATTCGCCGACGAGCAGCCCGAGGCCGCCAAGCGCTGGATGGTGGCCTATCTGCGCGGCACCCGCGCCTACACCGATTCGGTGGTGCACGGCACCGACCGCGACGCCATCAACGCCATCCTCGTCAAGCACACCGCCGTCAAGAACCCCGACCTTTACGCCAAGATGGCGCCGACCGGATTCGATCCGGACGGAAGGCTCGAAATGAAGAGCCTCGAAGCCGACCAGGACTGGTTCATGAAGCTCGGGCTGCAGAAGGAGCGCGCGGACCTGAGCAAGATGGTCGATTACGAATACGTCGATTACGCCGTGTCACGCCTGGGGAAGCGCTGATCACATCGCCGTCTCCCATGCGCCGCAGGGGAGAGGGTTGGGGTGAGGGCGGAGCATCGCCGTGAGCTCCAACCACGTCGAGGCCGTCTCACCCCACGTGCGCTCACCTCTTCCCGCGCGCGGGGAGAGGTGGTGTCGCGTCGCGTTGACAAGCCGCATCGCCTCCAAGACCATGCGCGCGGCGATATGGGGATCGCATGACGCTCGCGCTGTTCATTGAACAGTTTTTCAACGGCATTCAGTTCGGGCTGATGCTGTTCCTGATGGCGGTCGGCGTGACGCTGGTGTTCGGCATCATGCGGGTGATCAACCTCGCCCACGGCTCGCTGTTCATGATCGGCGGCTATTTTCTGATGGCGGCGCTGGCCTGGACCAATAATTCCTATGCGCTCGCGGTGCCGCTCGCGTTCATCGCCGCCGCGCTGGTCGCGGTCGTGCTCGAAATCGTGGTGCTGCGGCCGCTCTATCGCCGCGGGCCGCTCGATCAGGTGCTGGCGACCTTCGGGCTCACGCTCTTCTTCAACGAGGCGGTGACGGTGATCTGGGGCCGCGAGCCGATCCCGCTGCGCATCCCGCCGTTCCTCACCGGATCGATTGATCTCATTGCGGGCACGCCCTATCCGCTCTACCGGCTCGTCATCACCGGCGTCTCCATCGTCGCCGGATTGCTGCTCTATCTTCTCATCACCCGCACGCGGATCGGCGCGCTGATCCGCGCCGGCAGCGACAACCGCGAGGTCGTCGCCGCGCTCGGCATCAATATCAGCCTGCTCTACACGCTGGTGTTCGCGCTCTCGCGCCATGCTGGCGGCGCTCGCCGGCATCATGATGGGGCCGCTGCTGTCGGTCGAGCCGGGCGCGGGCGATCCGATCCTCATTCTCGACGCTGGTCGTCGTGGTGATCGGCGGCATCGGCTCGGTGCGCGGCGCGCTGGTCGGCGCGCTGCTGGTCGGGATTTTCGATACGCTGCAGCCGCGTCACCATTCCGCTGCTGATCCAGACCAACGCCACCTCGGCGCTGGTCGGCATGAGCGTCTACGTGCTGATGGCGGTGGTGCTGCTGTTCAGCCGCACCGGGCTGTTCGCCGCGAATCGGGGCTGACATGGCGCCCGCGACACGACGCATCCTGCTGCTGCTCGTCCTGCTCGCCGCCGCGATCGCGCTGCCGCCGTTTCTCGGCATCTACTACGTGCGCTTCGCGACGCAGATCGCGATCTACGGCATGGCCGCCGTCAGCATCGATCTGCTGCTCGGCTACACCGGCCTGATCACGTTCGGGCAGTCGGCGCTGTTCGGCGTCGGCGCCTATGCGGCCGGCATGCTGACGGTCTACGGCTTTCACGACCTCATCGTGGTCTTGCCGCTCGCGATCCTGATCTCGATGGCGTTCGCGCTCGTCATCGGCGCGCTGTCGCTGCGCACGCGCGGCTTCCAGTTCATCATGGTGACGCTCGCGTTCGCCCAGATGGTCTACTATTTCAGCCAGAGCCTGCGCGCCTGGGGCGGCGACGACGGCTTCACCATGCCGCAACGCGATGCGCTCGGCGGATTTTCGCTCGCCGATCACCGCACGTTCTATTACGTCGTGCTCGTGCTGCTCGTCTTCGTGCTTGTGGATTTCGCACCGCATCGTGCGCTCGCAATTCGGCATGGTGATCCGCGGCATCCGCGACAACGAGCGGCGCGCCGCGGCGATCGGCTTTCCGCCCTATCCGTACAAGCTCGTCATCTTCGTCATCGCCGGCGGCATCGCCGGGCTCGCCGGCGCGCTGATGGCGAACCACGCGAAGTTCGTCAGCCCCGCGATGCTGAGCTGGCAGCATTCCGGCGAAATGCTCGCCATGGTGATCCTCGGCTCCGCCAATACGCTGATCGGTCCGGTCATCGGCGCGGCGTTCTTCCTCGCCTTCCGCGACGTGATCTCCGACTACACCGAGCACTGGATGCTGTTCTTCGGCCCGCTTCTGGTCGCGCGCGTGCTGCTGATGCAGGACGGCATCTGGGGCCTGCGTCGAGCGCATCACCGGCGCCGGCGAACGCGCCGCGCCGAAGTTCGATTTTGCCGAAACGGAAATCAGCGCAGCCGACAAGGTGGGGGCCGGCCCGTGAGCGAGGCGCTGCTCGAGATCGAACATCTGCACAAGGCGTTCGGCGCGCTGCACGCCACCGACGACGTGACGCTCGCGATCCGCAAGGGCGAGACCCATGCGCTGATCGGCCCGAACGGCGCCGGCAAGACCACGCTGGTCGGGCAACTGACCGGCGAGCTCACGCCCGACGCCGGGCCGCATCCTGTTCAACGGCCGCGATATCACCGCACTGTCGACCGCGCAGCGGGCGCGGCTCGGGCTCGCGCGCTCGTTCCAGATCACCAGCATCTTCAACACCTTTACCGCGCTGGGCAATGTCGCGCTGGCGGTGCAGGCGCGCGAGCCGCACAGCTTCCGCTTCTGGCAGCCGGCCGAGCGCATCGCGGGCTTGCGGCAACCGGCGCAAAAACTGCTGCAGCAGGTCGGCCTCGCGCGCCTCGGCGGCGCGCGTCGCCGTCGCGCATGTCGCACGGCCAGCACCGCCAGCTCGAACTCGGCATGGCGCTCGCGACGCGAGCCAACGATGCTGCTGCTCGACGAGCCGATGGCGGGGCTCGGCATCGAGGAATTGCGCGCGATGTCGCGAATTGCTGGCGCGCGTCAAAGGCCAATACACGATCCTGCTGATCGAGCACGACATGGACGTGGTGTTCTCGCTCGCCGACCGCATCTCGGTGCTGGTCGGCGGCCGCATCATCGCGTCGGGCACGGCGGAGGAAATTCGCAATCATCCGGAGGTGCGCGTCGCCTATCTGGGCGAGGAGGACGAAGAATTCGTCGGAGACGGCGATGCTCAGGGTTGAAGGCCTCGCCACCAGCTACGGCCAGAGCCAGGTGCTGTTCGGCATCGACCTCGACGTGCGCGAGGGCGAGGTGGTGACGCTGATCGGCCGCAACGGCATGGGCAAGACCACCACCATCCGCTCCATCATGGGCATGACGCCGCCGCACGGCGGCCGCATCACGTTCCACGGCCGCGAGCTGCGCGGGCTCGCCTCGTTCCGCATCGCCAAGCTCGGCCTCGGCCTGGTGCCGGAAGGCCGCTGCATCTTCCCGAGCCTCACGGTGTGGGAAAATCTCACCGCCACCGCGGCGGCGCGCGGCAACGGCAAGTCGCGCTGGACCATCGACGCCATCCTCGACCTGTTTCCGTGGATCAGCGCGCGCCGGCAGCAGATGGGCGGCCAGCTCTCCGGCGGCGAGCAGCAGATGCTCGCCATCGCCCGCGCGCTGATGACCAACCCGCAGTTGCTCATCCTCGACGAGGCGACCGAGGGGCTCGCGCCCATCATCCGCCAGGACATCTGGCGGGTGCTGCGCCGGCTCAAGGACGGCGGCCAGTCGATCCTGATCGTCGACAAGAACGTCAAGGTGCTCGCCCGCCTCGCCGACCGCCACTACGTGCTGGAGCGCGGCCGCGTGCGCTGGAGCGGCGATTCGCGCGCGCTCGCGAGCGACTACGACACGGTGCGACGTTTTGTCGGGATATGACTGATGCCGCTCATTGCCGGGATAGCGGGCGCTAGTCCGAGGCCCGGCATCCATCTCGCATGACCGTGCGATATGGATTCCGGGCTACCTCGCTGCGCTCGGACCCCGGAATGACGCTGTGATTCCTAGCTATAAAGCACAGAGACAACAACCCTGGGAGGAACACACCGATGCGACGCATAGCCCTTGCCACGACGATGCTGTTTGCGCTGTCGGCCGCCGCGCAGGCCGCCGACGTCATCAAGCTCGGCAATCTGACGCAGCTCTGCGGGCCCGATCGCGCCGGCCGGCACCGAGACCAAGCGCGGCATCGATCTCGCGCTCGAGGAGCTCGGCAACAAGCTCGGCGGCGTGCCGGTGAAATACACCGTGGTCGACGACAAGACCAATCCGGCCGAGGCCGTGAACGGCGCATCGAAGCTGATCGACGAGGCCAAGGTCGATTTCGTCACCGGGCTCGGCGCCTCGAACACGCTCATCCCGGTGCTGAAGACCTTCACCGACGCCGGCATTTTCGCCATCGGCGCGCTCGCCGGGCCGCAGGAATTTGCCGGCAAGGATTGTCAGCACGAACGGCTTCTTCGTGTCGTTCGCGAACGACGACTGGCCGGCCGGCGTCGGCAAGTACATGACCGAGAAAGGCCTGAAGAAGGTGTTCTTCATCGGCGCCGACTATCAGGCCGGCTACGAGCACGTCGGCGCCGCGATGAAGTACTTCAAGGGCCAGGCGATTGGGCCGGTCTATACGCCGCTCAACCAGCTCGACTTCGCGCCCGAGCTCGCCCGCATCCGCGCCGAGAATCCCGACGCGGTGTTCGCCTTCCTGGTCGGCGCCGGCGGCATCGCGCTGGTCAAGCAATACGCGCAGGCGGGGCTGCAGGGCAAAATCCCGCTCTACGCCGAAGACCCGGTCGCCAATCCGCTGACCTTCCCGGCGCAGGGCGATGCCGCGATCGGCATCATCATGGGCACCAACTGGACCGCGGACATCGACAACGCCGCCAACAAGAAATTCGTCGCCGAGTTCCAGAAGAAATACAATCGCCTGCCCGCGACCTTCGCGGCGCTCGGCTACGACGCCATCAAGCTGATCGATTCCGCGGTCGCGCGAAGTGCACGGCAAGATCGAGGACAAGGACGCCGTGCGCGCGGCGCTGAAGAAGGCCAACTTCCAGTCGGTGCGCGGGCCATTCAAGTTCAACAACAACCACTTCCCGATCCAGAACATCTACATCATGGAAGTGAAGAAGAACGACCAGGGCCAGCCGATCGCCGTGCTCAAGGACACCGCGATCAAGGATCGTGAGGACGACTACCACACGCAATGCCCGATGAAGTGATGTGCTCACCTCTCCCCAACAAGTGTCATCGTCCGCGAAAGCGGACGATCCAGTAATCGCCGACGCATGCGATTTGATCTCGGACGCTTGCGTTTACTGGATGCCCGCCTTCGCGGGCATGACAGTTGGGTAGGGCAGGAGAATAAGCCATGACGAGCATCGCCCCGACCGCCGACTACACCGCCCGCGCGCGGCTGTTCGGCGGCAATCGCATGAAGCTCGGCGTCATGGCGTTCAATTGCAGCCATGGCTCGACCATCACCACGGTGCCGGAAGCGTGGAAGCTCGACTGGGCGACACGGTCGACATCGCGCAGGCGGTCGACCGCTCCGGCATGGAGACGGTGCTGCCGGTCGGACGCTGGCGCGGCTATGGCGGGCCGTCGGACTTCAACAACACCACGTTCGAGAGCTTCACCTGGGCGTCGGCGCTCGGCGCGCTGACCAATTACGTCACCGTGCTGGCGACCTGCCATGTGCCGCTGGTGCATCCGCTGATGGTGGCGAAGATGGCCTCGACCATCGATCACGTCACCAACGGACGGTTCGCCATCAACGTCGTGTGCGGCTGGTTCAAGAACGAGTTCGACATGTTCGGCGCCCACATGCGCCCGCACGACGACCGCTACAAATACGCCACCGAATGGCTGGAATTCCTCAAGCAGGCGTGGACCGACGACAAGGAGTTCGATTTCGACAGCGAAAGCTTTCACGCCAAGAATGTCTGGAGCCAGCCGAAGCCGCTGCAAAAGCCGTATCCGCCGGTGATGAACGCGGGCGGCTCGCCGGCGGCGCAGGATTTCACCACGCGCCATTGCGACATGAATTTCGTCATCCTCAAGGACCGCACCTTTCTGGAAGGCGCGCAGAAGCAGATCGCGCACCTCAAGGACATGGCGCGCGCGCACGGGCGCGAGACGCGCATCTGGATCCACGTCTACGTCGTGTGCCGCGACACCGAGAAGGAAGCCAAGGATTACCTGCATCGCTACGTCTACGAGCAGGGCGACTGGGAGGCGGCCGGAAATCTGCTGCGCATCTTCGGCATGCAGACCGAGACCTTGGACAACAAGGCGCTGGAAGGCCACAAGGCGCACTTCATCGCCGGCCACGGCGGCTATCCGCTGGTCGGCACCGCGGAGCAGATCGTCGACGAACTCGGCAAGCTCGCCGACATCGGCGTCGACGGCTGCCTGATCTCCTGGGTGCGCTACAAGGAAGAGCTCAAGCAGTGGGTCGAACAGGTGCTGCCGCTCACCGAACAGGCGGGGCTGCGGCAGCCGTTTGCGCCGGCGCGCGCCACGACGCAACGCAAGCCGCAGGTTGCGTGAGGAGGAGCGTCATGAAGAAAATCGTCATCGCCGCGTGCACGCTCGTTCTGTTCTCCGCGGCGATCGCACGCGCAGACGAATACCCGTCGCGGCCGATCCGGCTGATCCTGCCGCAACCCGCCGGCGGCGCGGTCGATCTGATCGCGCGCACGCTCGGCGACCGCCTCGTCCGAGCAGATGCACCAGCCGGTGATCGTCGAGAACATGCCGGGCGCCAACGGCAGCCTCGCCGCGGCGCAGGTCGCGCGCGCGACGCCGGACGGCTACACGCTGATGCTGGCGGTCGACAGCAATCTCGTGATCAATCCGAGCCTCTACCACAACCTGAACTACGATCCGTTCCGCGATTTCGCCCCGATCAGCATCATCGCCAAACTTCACATGGTGCTGGTCGCGAATCCCAAGGTGCCGGCCAACACCGTGCAGGAGCTGATCGCCTACGCCAAGGCGCATCCCAACAAGCTCAACTACGCCTCGATCGGGTTCGGCACCGCGATGCACATGGGCATGGAGTTGTTCAAGTACGATACCCACACCGAGATCAATCAGGTGTCGTATCGCGGCACCGCGCCGGCCATGACCGACGTGGTCGCCGGCATCGTCGACGTCATGTTCACCGGCCCGCCGTCGGCCAAGGCGATGTCGGAAGGCGGCAAGCTCAAGCTCCTGGCGGTCGCCTCGCCGCAGCGCATGCCGCTGATGCCGGACGTGCCGACCGTGAACGAGGCCGGCGTCCCCGGTTTCGAGATGGCGAGCTGGTTCGGCCTGCTGGCGCCGGCGAAGACGCCGAAGGAGATCGTCGAGCGGCTGTCGAAAGAGGTGCAGAAGGCGGTCGCCGACCCGAAGTTCACCGAGCAAGATGTCGGCGCAGGGCCTCGACATCGTCGGCAGCACGCCGGACGCAGATGCTGGAGACGATGAAAGGCCGACACCAAGAAGTGGAGCGAGGTCATCAAGGCGACGGATATCAAGATTCCGTAGGCGGTGAAGGAACAAAATGGGCGAAGGCATTACCGGATGGCGGCTGCATGTCGGGGTGATTTTTCCGACACCGGTGCCGCCGCGTCCGATCCGCGAGTGGTATCAGGTCGTGCCGGAAGGCGTCGACATCACCACTGTCTCGCTCACGCATCCAGCAGTTGACCGACGACAACATGGAAGACGCGACTCAACGGCATGGAGCGCGCGGCGAAGCAACTGGCGAACTTCGACGTCGACGTGATCTTCCAGTCCGGCGTGCCGCCGGTCGTGGCGCGCGGCACGCCGGGCTTCGCCAATGAATTGCAGGATCGGCTGGAGCAGGCCTCGGGCCTTGCCGTGCATCACCGACATGGCGGGCGTGATCGACGCCATGCACGCGAGCAAGCTGCGCACGGTCGCGATGGCGACGCCGTTCCGGCAGTTCATCAACGACCGGCTGGTGAAATATCTCGCGACCGAGCAGATCACCGTCAGCGCACAACAAGGCGCTCGGCATCGAGCGCAACACCGAAATCCGCCGGCTGCCGATCCCGGTCGAGTATCAGACCGCGCGCAAGGCGTTCCTCGAAGCGCCGGGCAAACCCGACGGGCTCTACATCCCCTGCGGCGGCTGGGGCTCGATGCACAACATCGAGCCGCTGGAGCAGGACCTCGACACCACCGTCATCACCTGGATGAACGTGATGATCTGGAGCGCGATGCGCCGCGGCAAGGTCACCGGGCCGATCAACGGTTTTGGCAAGCTGCTGGCGTCGCTTTAGCGTTCACCTCGACCCTCAATTCGTCATGGCCGGGCTTGTCCCGGCCATCCACGTCTTTGATTGCACTCAGAAATGAAGACGTGGATGCCCGGCACAAGGCCGGGCATGACGATCATGAATAACGAACTTTCACCGCGCCAATTCACCCCCCTGAAACCACTCCCTGTTAGCGTGCCGCTCACGATTTCAGCGAGCGGCCGAGCACCGATGCACGAAAAGCCCTTCGGCCTCGCGATCCGCGGCCTCGCCAAGGCCTTCGACCGCCCCGCCGTCGCCGGCCTCGATCTCACCGTGCGCGCGGGCGAGTTCTACGCGCTGCTCGGCCCCAACGGCGCCGGCAAGACCACGACGCTTGCGCATGGTCGTCGGCCTGCTGCGGCCCGACGCCGGCTCGATCTCGCGTCGCGCGGCATCGATGCGCTCGCCGATCCGGTCGCGGCCAAGCAGATCACGGCGTGGATTTCCGACGAGCCGATGATCTACGACAAGCTCACGCCGCTCGAATATCTCGCCTTCGTCGCCGGCCTGTGGGGCATCGATCCGGCGCTGGCGCAGGCGCGCGCGCACGACCTGATCGACTGGCTCGGCCTCGCGCCGCACGCGCACGAGCGCTGCGAAGGCTTTTCCAAGGGCATGCGGCAGAAGGTGGCGCTCGCCGGCGCGCTGGTGCACGACCCGCGCGTCATCATCCTCGACGAGCCGCTCACCGGGCTCGACGCCGGCTCGGCGCGCCAGGTCAAGAGCGTGCTGCGCGAGCGCGTCAACGCCGGCGGCACCGTCATCATGTCGACGCACATCCTCGAAGTCGCCGAGCGCATGGCCGACCGCATCGGCGTCATCGCCGAGGGCCGACTGATCGCCGAAGGCACGCTCGACGAACTGCGCATCAAGGCCGGCAAGGGCGCGAGCGGCGCCGCGAGCCTGGAGGATACCTTCCTCGCGCTGGTCGCCGAGCAGGCGGAGGCGGCGTGATCATTGCATTGCCTCCCCCGCTTGCGGGGGAGATGGCGAGCGAAGCGAAGCCAGAGGGGGCCTGCGGCGGCGACGCTTGCGCAAGCCTTGATGCCGCAAACCCCCTCCCTACCCTCCCCCGCAAGCGGGGGAGGGAAAACAGGTAATCGCGGGCGGTGAGAACTGACGCAATGACCCACCCCGGCACACTCACCTGGTTCGCGCAGCACGAGTCGCGGCTCGCGTGGCGCGACTGGATTTCGATGATCACGGCCGGACGGCGCGAGCGCATGCGCACGGTTGCGATCGCCATCGTGGCGTTCGCGATCTTCATGCACTTCGTCGCCTATTCGATGGTCGGCCGCTTCGCGCGACGGCCGTTGCCGACAAGCAGACGCTGGTGGTCGTCACCGGCAGCGCGCTGCTGTCGCTCGCCCTGATGATCTCGCAGGCGATGGAATCGGTGACGCGCGCGTTCTATTCGCGCTCCGATCTCGATCTCATCCTCGCTTCGCCGGTTGCGGCGCGCAAAGTGTTCGCCGTGCGCATCGCCACCATGGCGCTGTCGGTGACCATGATGGCGATGCTGCTCGCGGCGCCGTTCATCAACGTGCTGGCGTTCGAGGGCGGCGCGCGCTGGCTCGGCGCCTATGGCGTCGTCGCCGCGATGGGCGCGGCGGCGACCGCGTTCGCGGTGGCGCTGACGGTCGCATTGTTCCGCAGCATCGGCCCGAAGCGCACGCGGCTCGTGGCGCAGATCGTCGCCGCGGTGATCGGCGCGGCGTTCGTGATCGGGCTGCAGGTCGCGGCGATCCTGTCCTACGGCACGCATGTCGCGCATCGATTTCCTGAAGTCGGACGCGGTGCTCGCGCGCGCGCCCGATGCCGACAGCATCGTGTGGTTGCCGGCGCGCGCGATCCTCGGCGACCCGCAGGCGCTCGCGATCGTGCTCGGCGCAAGCCTCGTGCTGCTCGCCGCCGCCATCGCGGCGTTCTCGGCGCGGTTCGGCGACCACGCCATCGCGGCGGCGGGCGTCGCCGGCACGCGCGTGCGCCAGGCCCGCTGGTCGAGCGCGTTCCGCCGCGCCTCGCCCAAGGCCGCGCTGCGGCAGCAAGGAATGGACGCTGCTGCGCCGCGACCCGTGGCTGGTGTCGCAGACGCTGATGCAGATGCTCTATCTCATCCCGCCTGCCCTGATGCTGTGGAAGAGCTTTGGCGACGGCACCGGCGCGCTGCTGCTGCTGGTGCCGGTCCTGGTCATGGCGGCAGGACAGCTCGCCGGCGGCCTCGCCTGGCTCGCGATCTCGGGCGAGGACGCGCCCGATCTCGTCGCCACCGCACCGGTGCCGGCGCGCTGGATCGTGCGCGCCAAGATCGAGGCCGTGATCGGCGTCATCGCCATGGTGTTCGCGCCGTTGGTCGTGGCGATCGCGTTCGCCTCGCCGCTGCATGCGCTGGTGACGGCGCTCGGCGTTCTCGTCGCCGCCTCGTCCTCGACCGCGATCCAGCTCTGGTTCCGCTCGCAGGCCAAACGCAGCCACTTCCGCCGCCGGCAGATTTCGTCGCGGCTCGCGACCTTCGCGGAAGCGTTCTCGTCGATCAGCTGGGCGGCCACCGCCGCGCTGGTGATGGTCGGCCCGGTGCTGGCGGTACCGCCCGCGCTGATGGCGCTCGCCGTCCTCGGCGGCGCCCGCTGGCTCAGTCCGCGCAAGGCTTCGTAGCCCGCATGAGCGCAGCGATATGCGGGGCCGCCGCCCCGGATGTCGCTTCGCTCATCCGGGCTACGGGCAACGACAAAGGCTACGAATGCGGACCCTGGTGTGATTTAACCTCAGCCAGGGAGAAAGCCGCATGAAGCAGCAGCCGAATTGGGTCTGGCCGAACGGCAAGCGCATCGCCGTCGTGTTCAACGTCTGTCTCGAAGCCTGGTCGGACGGCAAGGCGCCCGGCATCAGCCCGATGGGCAATCCGCTGCCGGCCGGCGTGCTCGACACCATGGCGATCTCGTGGGCCAACTATGGCGTCGAGATCGGCATCCACCGGCTGATGGACGCATTCGCGCGGCATCGCGCCAAGGCGAGCGTGATGACCAATGCCATCATCGCCGAGCGGTCGCCCGACACCGTGAAGGCCATCGCCGCGGCCGGCCACGAGGTGCTGTCGCATTCCTACATCGATGGACGTGATCCCGGCGCTTCTCTCCGACGAGGACGAGGTCAAGAACATCGAGCGCTGCACCAAGCTGCTCGGAAACGACATCGGGCCAGAAAATCGTCGGCTGGCTGTCGCCGCGCGGCACCTCGAAGCCGTCGACACCAAAGCTGCTCGCCGAGCACGGCTACCGCTGGTACGGCGACGTGTTCGATATCGACCTGCCCCACGTCGTCAGCCACGGCAACAAGCGGATCGTGGCGATCCCGCTGTCCTATGACGTCAACGACATGCCATCGATGAAATACGGCCATCCGCCGCGGATGATGCTCGACTCCTTCAACGAGGTGATCGACATTGCGCGCGCGCGGCCGACGAGACTTCGCATCATCGACGTCACCAGCCACGCCCATATCTGCGGCCACCATCGCGGCGCCTGGTTCTACGAAAAGATCATCGAGCAGGCGATGTCGTCGCCCGACATCTGGGTCGGCACCCGCGCGCAGATCGCCGACCACATGCTCGGCATGGCGACGGCCTGAGTGCAAGTCGAGGTGCCAGTCGTGTACGCGACAAGACGCGTTGCTGCAGTGCGAACTCCCTCGCCGCCAGGCGGTAGAGGGTTGGGGCGAGGCGGGTTACGGACTCGCGAGGCTCGCGCCCTCACGGCGACCGCTCCGGAACGGGGAGACGGAGAAGAAAGCGCCGCGCATGATCCCCTTCGAGATGGCTGAGCCGACGTCGCTCAAGGAGGCGATGGCGCTGCTCGATCCGGAAGATGGCGCGATGCGGCCGGTCGCGGGCGGCACCGCGCTGATGCTGATGATGAAGGCCGGCGTGTTCCAGCCGACGCGGCTCGTCAGTCTGCAGCATATCGAGAAGGACTATTCGGCCATCGCCAGGACCGGCGACGGCGGGCTGCGCATCGGCGCCATGGCGACGCTGACGCAGGTCGAGCACGACGCCAACGTCGCGGCGGCTTTCCCGTGCTCAAGCGCACCATGCGCACGCTCTCCAACGTCCGCGTGCGCAACGTCGCGCGCGTCGGCGGCGCGCTGGCGCATGGCGATCCGCACATGGACTTGCCGCCGGTGCTCGCGGCGCTGCGCGCGCGGGTCTCGATTGTCGGGCCGAGCGGCAAGCGCGAATTGCCGGTCGAAGACCTCTATGCCGGCTATTACCAGACGGTGCTGGAGAAGAACGAGCTGATCGAAGCCGTGACCGTACCGGCGCTCGATGGACCGCAAGGCGGCCTACGCGAAAGTGACATCGCGCTCGGCCGACGATTGGCCCTCGCTCGGTGTCGCCGTCTCATTCGCCATGCAGGACGGCAAGATGCGCGACCCGATCGTTGTCGTCAGCGCGGCGACCGAGAAGGTCACGCGCATGCCGGCGGCGGAAAAGGTGCTGCAGGGTGCATCGCCGGACGACGCCACGCTGCGCCGCGCCGGCGAGGCGGCGGCGGCCGAGGCGTCGATCATCGCCGATGCGCACGGCTCGGCCGCCTACAAGAAGGAATTGCTGCGGGTTTATCTCGGGCGCGCCATCCGGCAGGCGCTCGACGGCAGCGCGCGGTAGGACACCATGAACCACGTCGGGCGAGCCATTCCGCGTCTCGAAGTCCGCGCCAAGGTGACGGGACGCACCGAATACGTGCACAATCTGCGCCTGCCGGGCATGCTCTACGGCAAGGTGTTCCGCAGCACCGTGCCGCACGGCCGCATTCGCTCGATCGACACCAGCGCCGCGCAGACGCTCGAAGGCGTGCATCGCGTCGTCACCGGCGCGGATATTCAGAAGCTCATTCCCAATCCCTATTACGGCCCGGCGTTCCACGATCAGCCGATCCTCGCGCTCGAAAAAGTGCGCCATGTCGGCGAGCCGGTCGCGGTGGTGCTGGCCGAAGATCCGCACATCGCCGATCAGGCCGTGCAGCTGATCAGCGCCGAATACGACGAGCTGCCGGCGGTCTACGACGAGGTCGAGGCGCTCAAGCCCGACATCATCGTGCACGACGTGCTCAAGCCGGCCGGCACGTTCGCCGATCTCAAGCATCTCAAGGACAAGAAGGGCACCAACGTCGCGCTCGATTATCACTTGAAGCGCGGCGACGTCGACGCGGCCTTCGCGCGCGCCGATCACGTCTTCGAGCACACGTTCAAGACCCAGCAGTGCCTGCACCTGCCGTTCGAGCCGTTCGTGTCCGTCGCCGAGCCCGGCGACAACGTGCTGACCATCCACTCATCGAACCAGACGCCGTCGTTCGTGCGCACCGAGGTCGCGCGGCTGTTCGGCTGGCCGGAGAACCGCGTGCGCGTAAAGGTGCCGTTTCTCGGCGGCGGCTTCGGCGCGAAGGTCTACGTCAAGCTCGAGGCGCTGGTCGCGGCGCTGGCGATGCTGGTGCGCCGGCCGGTCAAGATCGCGCTGACGATGGAAGAACAGTTCTACATGATCACCAAGCATCCGACGACGTTCCGCATCAAGAGCGGCGTCACGAAGGACGGCAAGGTGATCGCGCGCACCTGCGAGGTGTACTGGAACGGCGGCGCCTATGCCGACATCGGGCCGCGCGTGACGCAGAAATCCGGCTTCACCGCGGCGGGGCCGTACGACATCGAGAACGTCAAGATCGATTCCTTCGAGCTTTACACCAACCGCACGCCGGCCGGCGCGCTGCGCGGCTTCGGCATTCCGCAGCTCGTGTGGGCCTACGAGAGCCACACCGACCTGATCGCGCGCGAACTCGGCATCGATCCGGTCGAATTCCGCCGCAAGAACATTCTGCGCGAGGGCCGCCCGCAGGCGAGCGGCACCGCGATGAAGGACGCCGCCATCGCCGAGGTGCTCGATGCGGTCGCAACGCGCATGAACTGGACCGCGCCGTTCGATCGCGGCAGCGGCAACGATGCGGCGCGGGCGCGGCATCGCCATCGGCTTCAAGGCCTCGATCTCGCCGACCACGTCGGTCGCCATCGTCAACGTCAACGCCGACGGCAGCACCAGCCTCATGATGGGCACGACCGACATGGGCCAGGGCTCCGACACCGCGATGGCGCAGATGGTCGCCGAGGTGCTCGACATCGAGCCCGGGACGGTGCGCGTCGTGCATCCCGACACCGACATCACGCCCTACGACATGGGCACGCTCGGCTCGCGCTCGCTGTTCCACATGGGCAACGCGGTGCGGCTCGCGGCCGAGGACGCGCGCAACAAGCTGCGCGCGCTCGCGGCCGAGGCCGGGCTGCCGGAGGGCACCAACTATCCGCCGGCGGAGATTTTCAAGAAACGCTACGGCATGCAGGCCGGCAACGTCATCGGCTCGGCGAGCTATGTGCCGCAACTACAAGTCGCCCGATCCGCAGACCGGCCTGTCGGACAACGTGACGCCGTTCTGGATGGTGGGCGGCGCCGGCGCCGAGGTCGAGGTCGACACCGAGACCGGGCAGGTGCGCGTCACGCGGCTCGTCAATGCCGCCGATTGCGGCACGCCGATCAATCCGGGCATCGCGCAGACGCAGCTTTCCGGCGCCGCCGTCATGCAGCTCGGCTTCACGATGTCGGAGAACATGGTGCTCGACGGCGGACAGGTGACGAACGCATCGCTTGCCGACTACAAGATCCCCGGCATCCACGACATTCCGCCGATGGAGAACGAGCTGGTCGACGCCGAGCAGCACTCCGGGCCGTTCGGCGGCAAGGGGCTCGGCGAATCCGGCACGTTCGGCGTGTCGCCCGCAATCGCCAACGCCATCCACGACGCCGTCGGCGTGCGCATCACCGAATTGCCGATCACCGCGGAAGGCGTGCTGCGCGCGCTGCGCGAGATGCAGGGCAAGCCGCTCGAGGACGAATGATGCGCACCATCCGTTTCACGCTCAACGGCCGCAAGGTCTCGGCCGAGATCGAGCCGCATCGCAATCTGGTCGAGCTGCTGCAGCGCTTCGATCTGTTCGGCGCGCGCGAAAGCTGCGGCCAGGGTCTGTGCGGCTGCTGCACCGTGCTGGTCGACGACGTGGCGGTCTCCGGCTGCCTCTATTTCGCGCCGTGGGTCGACGGCAAGAGCGTGACCACGATCGAGCATCTCGATGCCAATGGCGAGCTCTCGGTGGTGCAGCAGGCCTTCATCGATTGCGGCGCGTTCCAGTGCGGATTCTGTACGTCGGGATTCGTGCTGATGACGCATCAGTTGCTGAAGCGGAATCCGAATCCGAGCGAGGAGGAAATCAGGGATTACCTCTCCGGCAATCTCTGCCGCTGCGCGGCCTATCCGGAGATCATCGAGGCGGTGAAGCTCGCGGCGCGAAGATGAATTCCAGACGTCGCAATCACCCTGCCAAGCGGTGGAGGTCACCGCGAAGGCGGATGATCCAGTAGTCACAGACAGTTGCTGAGCAGCCAGCCGCCTGCGCACCGCCAAGCCGGCGGTTACTGGATGCCCGCCTTCGCGGGCATGAGAATTGATTCAGGAATTCAACGCATCGATAAACCGCTGCTTGATCGCGTGGCCGTCGCGGATCGGCAGCACGCGCGGCACATCCTCGCTGCTGATGCGCGCGCTGACGAGGATCGGGCCTTCGCCCTTGTGCAGCAGCGTGCGCACGTCCGCGGCCTCTTCGATCCGCGATACCGCGCGCGCGTGCTTGAAGCGGCAGGCGAGCGCCATGGCGACGAGGTCGATGCCTTCGTGCGTGTGGCTTGCCTGCATGCCGGTCTCGCCGTAATGCGCGTTGTCGAGCACGACGATGGCGAGATTGTTCGGCTGCTTGACGCCGATGGTGGCGAGGCTGCCGAGGCCCATCAGCATGTCGCCATCGCCGGTGAGCACGGCGACGCGGCGGTCGGGCCGCGCCAGCGCCAGGCCGAGGCCGATCATGGCGGTGCCGCCCATCGCGCCCCAGAGATAGAAATTGAGCGGATGATCGCCGGCCGCGGCGACGTCGTAGGTCGCCGAGCCGAGGCCGCTGACGATGAGGAGATCGCCGCGGTCGACCAGAAGCTGTCGCACGAAGTCGCGCCGGTCGAGCATCATCGCGTCCAAACCTTGCGGCCGATCAGGCGCTGCGACAAGAGAATGGCGATTTGCTGATTGCCGTCGAACGCCATGTCGCAGCCGGCGCCGACGATGTCGTCGACGTCGTCGGCCGTCTCGACCCGATAGGTGAGAAAGCCGGCGAGCCGCAGGCTGTCCTCGCGTGATCGCGCCCATCGGCACCTGCCACGGATTGAACTCGCCGAATTCGCCGCGCATCGTCACCAGCACGATGCAGCCGAAGCCGCAATTGCGCAGCAGCGAAAACATGTTGATGCAATTGCCGACGCCGCTCGACTGCATCAGCAGCGCCGCGCGCTGCCCGCCGAGCGCCGCGCCGGCGACGAGGCCGACGCCCTCCTCCTCGGTCGTCAGCACGACATCGGCGATGTCCGGATCGTCCTTGCACAGCGTGATCAGCCGGCTGTGGCCGGCGTCGGGCACGTAGCCGACCTGGCGGACACCGACGCGGCGGAAATGCGCGTAGATGGCGTCGGGCCAGGATGTTTCGATGTTCGTTGGCGTGTGCATACCAATCCTATGCGTCATTCCGGGGCCGACGCAAGGCGACGAGCCCGGAATCCATAGCCACAAACATTACAGTATTTGCACCGCGGTGGTTATGGATTCCGGGCTCGCCGCTGCGCGGCGCCCCGGAATGACGGCATTCACGCATTGCTCGGCGCCAGCGCGGGGCGGCCGCGGATCATGTCGGCGGCCTTTTCGGCGATCATGATCACCGGCGCGTTGATGTTGCCGCCGACGAGGTCCGGGAATACCGAGGCGTCGACCACGCGCAAGGCTTCGACGCCGCGCACGCGCAGTTCGGAATCGACCACCGCCGCGTCGTCCGTGCCCATCCGGCAGGTGCCGGCCGGGTGGTGGACGGTGATGCCGGTTGCGCGGATATGCGCGTCGATCTCGGCGTCGGTGCTGAGCGGCGCGAGCTCCTTGTCGACGAACGGCGCAAGCGGCGACTGACGGCCGACGTCGCGCGCCATGCGGATGCCCGCGCGCAGCGTCTTGAGGTCGTTCTCGGCGGCGAAGAAATTCTGCCGGATGCGCAGCGGCGTGCGCGGATCGGCGGACGACAAGCTCGACGCGCCCGCGGCTCTCCGGCCGCAGCAATGCGACGCGGCAGCCAAAGCCATCGGCGAACGCCGGCATGAACGGCGGCAGATAAGGCTTCGCCGCCATCGAGCCGGCGTTGAACAGGAACTGGATGTCGGGAAGTTTCACGCTCGCGTCGGCTCTTGAGGAACGCCAGAACCCCGCCGGGCAGATCGCTCGCGATGCCCGGTGCCGAACAGATACGACTTCGCGAGCTCCCGCGCGATGCGGTCGAGCCGCATCGCCTGATGAAAGCGCCCCGGCTGCTTGCGCGTGTAGGCGACGCCGGCCGAGATGTGGTCCTGCAGATTCTTGCCGACGCCGGGGAGCGGCGCCTTCACGCCGATGCCGTGCGCGCGCAGCTCATCGGGGTCGCCGATGCCGGAGAGCATCAGCAGCTGCGGCGAGTTGATGACGCCGCCGGCGAGGATCACCTCGCGCTCGGCATGCACGACCTTTGTCTCGCCGCCTTGCGCATATTCGACGCCGACGGCGCGATTGTTTTCCAGCAGCACGCGGTTCACCAGCGCGTCGGTCTCGACGTCCAGATTGACGCGCGCCATCGCCGGCCTGAGATAGGCGCGCGCGGCGCTGCAGCGGCGGCCGTCGCGGATCGTCATCTGCCAGCGGCGAAAAGCCCTCCTGCTCGCGGCCATTGTAGTCGTCGGTCCAGGGCATGGCCCGGCGCCGCGCCCGCCTCCGCGTAGGCCTCGACCAACGGGTCGGCAAAGCGCGTGCGCTGCGTCGTCAGCGGGCCGTCGCCGCCGCGATAGTCGCTGGCGCCGCCTTCCCACGCTTCCTGGCGCCGGAAATAGGGCAGCACGTGCGCGTACGACCAGTTGGGCAGGCCGGCGGCGGCCCAGCGGTCGTAATCGCCGCGGTTGCCGCGCACATAGGCCATGGCGTTGATCGACGACGAGCCGCCGATCACCTTGCCGCGCGCGCATTCGATCGGGCGGTCGTCCATCGCCGGCTCGGGCTCGGAGAAATACATCCAGTCGTGCATGCGGCGCGTCGAGCATGCGGCCCCAGCCGAGCGGAATGTGGATCCACGGATCGCGATCCCAGCCGCCGGCTTCGAGCACCAGCACGCGCGCGTCCTCGCTCAGCCGGTTCGCCAGCGTGCAGCCGGCGGAGCCGGCGCCGACGATGATGTAGTCGTATTCGATGTCGCTGCATTGAGGCTCTTCTGCGCCTCCCTCATTGTCATCGTCCGCGAAGGCGGACGATCCAGTAATCACCAACGGCCGAGATCAGCATTCAGCTTCGAGTGATTACTGGATGCCCCGCCTTCGCGGGGCATGACAGTGAGTGGACAGTATGACAGAACAGCCCGCCCGCGCCATCGCACAGGACTGCTGCATGAAAATCGCGATTCCCGACGACTATCAGGACATGGTCGATCAGCTCAAATGCTTCGATCTCATCCGCCACCACGACGTGACGCGCTATCGCACGCCGGCGAAGGATTTCGAGGAGCTGGTCGCGCGCCTGCGCGATGCCGATGTCATCGTCGCCATTCGCGAGCGGGTGGAATTTTCCCGCAAGCTCATCGAGCGGCTGCCGAAGCTAAAACTCCTCGCGCTGGTCGGGCGCGGCGCCAGCACGATCGATTTCGCCGCCTGCACCGAGCACGGCATCCCGGTCTCAACCGGCAAGAGCAATTCGCCGGACGCGCCCGCGGAGCTCGCCATCGCGCTCATCGTCGCATCGCGGCGCAATGTCGCGCTCGAAGCCGAGCGCATGCGGCGCGGCGACTGGCCGTGCACGCTGTCGCACCGGCTGCGCGGATCGACGCTCGGCATCCTCGCGCTCGGCGCCATCGGCACGCTGGTGGCGCAGGCCGGGCGCGGGCTCGGCATGAACGTGCTGGTGTGGGGCCGGGAGAAGTCGCTGGAGAAGGCGAAGGCGGCCGGTTACCAGATCGCCGCCAGCAAGGCCGAACTGTTCGAGCGCTCGGATGTACTGTCCGTGCACGCGACGGCTGACGCCCGAGACGCGCGGCCTGGTCGGCCCCGACGACCTCGCGCGGATGAAGCCGACGGCGCTGATCGTCAACGTCTCGCGCGCGGAGCTGATCGCGCCCGGCGCGCTGGTCGAGGCCTTGCGCAAGGGGCGGCCCGGCTACGCGGCGGTCGACGTCTATGAGCAGGAGCCGGTCACCGGCGGCAATCATCCGCTGCTGAAAATGCCGAACGCGCTGTGCGTGCCGCATCTCGGCTGGGCGGAATGGGACAATTTCGAGCTGTATTTTTCCGAGTGCTTCGAGCAGATCGTCGCATTCGAGAAAGGCGCGCCGATGCGGCTCGCCAATCCGGACGTGAAACGGCGGCAGTGAACTCACATCCGTCATTCCGGGGCGCGGGCACTTGCCCGCGAGCCCGGAATCCATATTCACTGACCGTGGTTATGGATTCCGGGCTCGCTCGCTGCGCGTCCGCCCCGGAATGACGAATCAGGAGTTGAGTCTCGAACTCGCCGTTGATCTCGACCGGAATCCCATGCGGCAACTCGGCCAGCCCGACGGCCGAGCGCGCGTGCTGGCCGAATTTCGGCCCGAACAGCTCGTAGAAAAAATCCGACGCGCCGTCGATCACCTGCGGCATGCGATCGAAACCCGGCGCGCAATTGACCATGCCGAACAGGCGCACCACGCGCCTGATGCGGTCGAGATCGCCAAGCTCGGCCTTGAGGCTCGCGAGGATGGAAAGCGCCGCGGCGCGCGCGGTGGCGTAGCCTTCCTCGATGGTGAGATCGCGGCCCAGTTTGCCGACACCCTTCACATTCTGCAGGTGCAGGTCGCGGCCATGGCCGGACACGAACACGATCGAGCCGACCACGACGCAGCCGGTGCGATTTGGATTGGGAAACTTGAACGGCGCCGGAAGCGCGTAGCCCATGGTCTTGAGCCGTTCCTCGATTTTACTCATGTGCATGCCTCGGTTGCAGGATCGGCGGCGAGATTAGCATGGCCGCACCCCGGCCGGGAACTTGAACGCGCGCGCCGCGGCTTGCTATGGTGCGCCATCCCACAACAGCAAAAATGCAGGATTGGAGACGGCTCATGGCCACCAGACTTCGCCACATTGCGATCATCGTGCCCGATCCGGAGAAGGCGGCGAAATTCTTCGAAAGCGCGTTCGGCATGACGCGCGCCGGCACCGCGCGCCGCGGCATCTACATGTCGGACGGCGTGATGAACGTCGCGCTGCTCAAGACCGAGGGCAACGAGAAGGAAGGCATCTATCACTTCGGCATGTGGGTCGATAATCTCGACGAGGCGGAGAAGAAGGTGCTCGACGCCGGCGGCACCTATCTGGCCGGCCGGCCGACCTCGCCGAATTCGTTCTACGAGGCGAAATATCGCGACCCGGACGGCGTCGTGTTCGATCTCACCCACAACGGCTGGGCCGGCGCCACCAAGGAAGTCGTGGCGAAGTCATAATCAAGCGCGGCAATGGGCTGCTTGACGCCCTTTAGCCGCCGGTAGATGCTTGCCGCTTCATCGGGGCGCCCAGAATACGCGCCCGCGCCGACTCTCAAGGAGAGTCCCATGGCTGCACGGCTCCGTCACATTGCGCTTTCGGTTCCCGATCCCGACAAGGCCGCAAAATTCTTCGAGGAAGCGTTCGGCATGAAGCGCGTCGGCAAGGCCGGCATCGGCTGCTACGTGTCGGACGGCACCATCAACGTCGCGTTGCTGAAATACGAGGACAAGGTGCCGGGCTTCGAGAAGGGCTATCACGGGCTGGTGCATTTCGGCATGTGGGTCGACGATCTCGACGAGGCGAAGAAGAAGGCCGAGGCCGCCGGCGCCACCTACTATGAAGGCGGGCCCAAGGCCGACAATCCGAACGCCTTCTACGAGGTCAAATACAAGGACCCGATCGGCGTCATCTTCGACCTCACCCACAACGGCTGGGGCGGCGCGGTGAAGGAAGTGGTCCCCGCCGAGCCGACGAAAGTCGCCGCCGAATAAGCATCGCATGGCAGCGCCGAAACCCGTCATCATCGCGGGCGGAGGTCCAGTCGGGTTGATCGTCGCGCTGATCCTCGGGCGAGCCGGGGTGAAGGTGACGCTGTTCGATTCCGGCAGCATCGTCTACTCGCACCCGCGCGCCGCGACGATCCACGCGGCGACGCTCGACATCCTCGACGATCTCGGCGTGTACGAGCGCATCGAGCCGCAGGGCGTCATCTGCCCGTTCGTGAATTATTACGACGGCAAGGAGCTTCTTGCCTCGTTCGACTACGGGCTCATCAGGGACGAGGTGCGGCACCCGTGGGTGCTGCAATGCGAACAGGACAAGCTGTCGCGCACCGTCTTCGCCATGGTGCAGCAGCAGCCGAGCGTCGAGGTGCGCACCGAGACCCCGGTGATCGGCTGCTCGCAATCCGCCGACCATGTCGAAGTCGTGGTGCAGCCGCCGGGCGGCGCCGAGGAACGGCATCGCGCCGCCTATCTGGTCGCCGCCGACGGCGCGCGCTCGATCATCCGCAAGGAAATCGGCGTCGAGTTCGAGGGCTTCACCTATCCGGAAAAGTTCATGATCATCGGCACGCCGTATGATTTCTCGGACGACGGCTACGCCTACCGCAATTACATTTCCGATCCGGACGAATGGTACAACCTGTTCAAGATTTCATGGACCGGACCGCCCGGCGTGTTCCGGCTGGTCGCGCCGGTGCGGCCGGACGAGGCAGCCGAAGGCGAGGAGGGGCGAGCGACCGCGCAACGCAAGCTGCAGCGCTTCAATCCGCGCCACGAGCCCTATGACATCGTGATCTACGATCCCTATGTGGTGAGCCAGCGCGTCGCCGCGACCTTCCGCGCCGGCCGCGTGCTGCTCGCCGGCGACTCGGCGCATCTCAACAGCCCGATCGGCGCCATGGGCATGAACAGCGGCATCCACGACGCCGTGAACCTCGCGCAGCAACATGCTGCGCGTGCTCGACGGCGACGAGCGACGCCGCGCTCGACCGCTACGTGCGCCAGCGCCGCCACGTCGCCACCGCCCACGTGCAGACCGCGACCATCGCCAACAAGAAGAACATGGAGCAGCGCGACCCGCAGCAGCGCATGCTCTATCGCGATGAGATGCATCGGACGGCGGAGGACCCCGCTCTGGCGCGCAAATTCCTCATGCGCACCGCGCTGATCGAGAGCCTGCGTGACGCGGAAAGGATTGCGTAATCCTTATCCCTCCCCCTGAAAGGGGGAGGACGGCGAGCGCAGCGAGCCAGGTGGGGGTCCGTCTTATCGCAGCGCCACGGACCCCACCTCGATCCTCGCTACGCTCGGATCGGTCCTCCCCCTTTCAGGGGGAGGGCAAGATCACTGCGCCACGGCAGCGCGTCCGCGCGTTCGACGAACAGCCAGGCGCCGCGGCCCAATTCGGCAGGAAAGCTCACGACCAGACCATCCTGGATACGGCGCGCGGTCAACCTGCTGCCGCGCAGCACGCTCTCGACCGCCGCAAGCGATTGCACCGCAACGCCGTAGGCACCGATGTACGGCAGCGAAGGGATCGCAAGCCTCCGGCAACATGGCCGCAAACGCGGCGGCATTCATCAGCACGACGCCACCGCGGTCGAGGCGCACGATCTGGCCGAATGATCGTCGGCGTGGCGCTTCGGCCGGTAAAGCGCACAAAGCGCAGCGCCGCCTCCTCGACATTGGCGACCGCGATGACGACATCGATCAGGCCGATCGCCGTGTTGGGATGCGCGAGCCAGCGCGGCTGCCACACCGTGTGCTCGGTGTGATGCGTCAGCATCTGGATGCGGCCCTCCGGCATCACGTCGGGCTCGACCCGCGCAATCGTGAACGCCGCCGTGCCGGTGCCGGTCGCCGTCCCGACCGGACGCTTCATCTCGACCAGCGGCCGCACGCGAAAGTCCGCAGCGACGAGCCGGCTGCGCGCCTTCACGGCGTCGGCGACGGCGAAGGCCGCGAGATGCAGCCCCGGATAGCGCGCCAGCGCGCGCATCGAACTCGCGGCCGAGCGCAGTGTCCGCCGTCTTGAACAGCACTTCGAGATAGCCGCGCTGCAGCATCGCGGTGACGTTGCCGGTGCCGGTCGGGCGCCTGCCGCTTGCAGGATCGGGAATGGTCTGGATCGAGATCGGCGTCGGCGCAAATCCGGCGTGCGCCAGCGCGCGGCTCGCGGCCTCCGCATCCGGCACGAAATGGCCGACATGGTCGAGAAAGATTTCGTCGCCGACCGGCAGCCGGCGATCGATCTCACCTGGTGCGAACGGTGCCATCTGTCGTCTCTGTGAGCCGTTCCTCCGCCATCCGGTGCAGCGCCGCGCGGTCGAGCTTGTTGGTGGACGCGAGCGGCAGTTCGTCGACGAACCAGACAAAGCGCGGATGCTGATAGGCCGGCGCATTGGCGAGTGCGAAGTGCTTGATCGCGTCGGCATCGAGCGCGCGGCCGTGCTCGCGGATGACGAAAGCGACCGGCTTCTGGCCCTTGATCTCGTCGTCGATCGGCACCACGGCCGCCTGCGCGACATCGGGATGGCGCTCCAGCATGCGCTCGACGTCGGCCGGATAGATATTCTCGCCGCCGGAGACGAACATGTCGTCGGTGCGGCCGACGAAATAGTAGAAGCCGTCGGCGTCGCGGCGGAACACGTCGCCGGTGATGTAGAAGCCGTCCGGCGTGATCGGCGTCGGCACGTCCGGCCGATTGTGATAGCCGAGCATGACGGCCGGGCTTTTCATCTCCAGCACGCCCTCCTCCGACGTCGCGGTTGGCGCCGTCCACCAGCCGGACTTGCACCTGCGGATGCGGATAGCCGACCGACATTTCCGGCTGCGGCAGCCCCTTGGGATGCGGGCCGAACACCACCGGGCCGCCCTCGGTGGTGCCGTAGGCGTTGGTCACTGCGGCGCGCGGCAGCGCGCGGTGCAGCGCCTGCATCAGGCCGTGGCTCACCGGCGCCGAGCCCATGCGCACGAACTCGACGCTGGATATGTCGGTGCGCGCGAGCAGGTCGGCCTCGCGCAGCATCATGGCGATCATCGGCGGCACCGCGGTGAGCCAGGTGCAGCGATAGCGCCCGATCGCCTCGATGTAGGCGCGCGCGGTGAACTGCGGCAGCAGCACGATGGTGGCGTGCGCCGCGCCCGCGAGCAGCGACAGCGCCAGCGCGTTCATGTGATAGAGCGGCGCGGCGATGAGATAGCGGTGGCGGTCGAGCCCGGGCGCGAGGCGCGCCTGAACCACCCAGATGTGGCTCGCGTGCGAGAGCACGACGCCCTTCGGCGTGCCGGTCGAGCCGGAGGTGTAGAGGAACATCGCAGGCTCGTTCGGCGCGGGGACGATCGTGTCGAACGGGCCGGGATCGAGGAAGGCGTCGAATGCGGCGCCGAACGTCATGCAGGGAATGTCCGGCGGACAATCCGGCGCGCGCGGACCGTCGCAGAACACGAGCTTGGCACCGGAATCGCGGATGATGAAGTGGATCGTCTGCCGCGGGAACTTGAAGTTCACCGGCACCGCGACGAAGCCGGCGCGCATGATGCCGTAATACGCCGCAAGATATTCGGTGCGGTTGGCGGACAGGATGGCGACGCGGTCGCCGCGCTTGAGCCCGCGTGTGGCGAGCGCGCGCGCGACGCCGTTCGCCATGGCGTCGAGCTGCGCGTAGGTGAATTCACGCGGGCTTTGCTCGCCGCCGAGATCGATGATCGCGATCTTCGACAGATCGCGATCACGCTGGATGAGTTCGCCGAGATTCCTGAAATCCGCCATTACGGATTGCGCGACCCCAGGTAGGCCGCGAGCGCAATCATGTCGGCCTGGGTCAGGTTGGCGACCGCGGGCTTCATGAAGGCGACGCCGACGCCGCCGCGCGCTCCCGCCTGGATGTCATTGAGCTGGCGGAAGATGTAGGTCGCCGTCTTGCCGGCGATGGACGGCACCGCGCCGTTGCCGTTGAGCTGGGGCCCATGGCACAACATGCATTGAATGGTCTTGCCGTCGCCGCCTGCCGCCAACGCCTGCGCCTTTGGCGATGCTGCCTTTCGGCACGTAGTCGATGAAGCCGGAATGCGGATCGCGCAACTCGGCCTCCTTCGCGTCCACCGGCAGGACGATGATGCGTTCGCCGATCGGCTCGGTGCCGCCGTCCGCCGCCGCGAAGCGCATGCCGCCGGCCCCGACGACAGCTCTTCGGCACGGTGTCGGTTTCGACCACCTTGTTGTAGCCGGCGGTCGGCTTCAGCTTCGCGAAATATTCAGCCGCCGCATTGACCTCATCGTCGGACAGCACCTGCGCCATGGCGATCATGACGCCGGCGCGCACATTGGCGCGTTGTCCGGTCTTGAACAGCCTCATCTGGCGACGGACGTAATCTTCGGGCAGTCCCGCGAGCCCGGCGGATTCCGGATGGCCGTCGCCCGAGGGCAGATGACACTGCGCGCAGGCACGCCCCGCCGGCTTCGGACCGCCATGCGCGACGATCTCGGGCATCGGCGGATGGTCGCCGGGGAACCAGTCCGGCGGATTGAACGGGTCGTCGATCTGCGCCTGGGTGTATTGCTTGGTGCTGCCCGGCACGGTCTTCATGATCGTGCTGTCGGGCTTTTGCGGCGGCGGCGTGACCGGATAGGCCCATTCGGGATTTTCGGCCGCGAACGCGATACCGGACAGCATGGCAAGCAGCGACAGTCCAACCAAAGTCTTCATGGATTTTCCCCGACGGTTTGCAATCTTCAGGCGCTTTTCGGCGGCGCAGTGTAGTAGGTGCCGCGGCCGCTGGCGAGAAGCTTGCCGTCCTTGTCGAAAATCTGCGCCTCGGTGGTCGAAAACTGGCCGCCGAGGCGGACGATCTTGCCGCGCGCGGTGAGATCGCCGGGCATGGCGGCGCTGTGATAGTCGACGCGCAGGTCGATGGTCGGCACCGCGCGTCCGAGCCGCTTGACCATCGCCCAGTCGGCCGCGAGATCGACCAGCGCGGCGAGCACGCCGCCATGGGTGTAGCGCCGCTCGGGATTGACCACCCACTCTTCGCGCCAGGTGGCGGTGAGCTCGATGCCGTCGTCGTGCACTGCGGTGACCTTGATGCCGAGCCATTGGTGATACGGCGCGCGGGTGATCAGCGCCTGGACTTTTTCGATGGTGATGTCGTCGGACATTGATTTGCTCCTGCTTGCTCCCTCTCCCCCCGCACGCGGGGAGAGGTGAAGATCACGGCGTCACCACCACCTTGCCGATGACCTCGCGGTCCTGGATCAGCCGCAAGCCTTCGCGCGCCTGATCGAGCGGCAGCACCTTGTCGATCACCGGCTTGATCTTGCCGGCGCCGATCAGGTCCATCAGCCCCTTGAGGTCGTCATCGTAGAAACTGTTGGAGCCGATGATCTTGATCTCGAAGCTCCAGACGTAGCGCAAATCCTCCTTCGGGTCGTAGCCGGCGGTGGCGCCGCAGACGAGCAGCTTGCCGCCGCGCTTGAGACAGCGCAGCGACGGCACCCAGGTGTCGCCGCCGGTGAAGTTCACCACCACGTCGACGCCGCCGTCGTAGGAGCGGCGCTGCGGCTTGCCGTATTTCTCCACCGCCCATTTCGACCAGTCGGTCTTGGTGTAGTCGACCACCTCGTCGGCGCCCATGGCCTTGAGCCGCGCCAGCTTCTCCTCGCTCGACGCGCAGGCGATCACTTCGGCGCCGAGCATCTTCGCCAGCAGCACGCAGCCGGTGCCGACACCGCCCGAGGCGCCGAGCACGAGCACGCGCTCGCCCTTCTTCACCGTGTCGTGGGTGATCAGCATGCGGTGCGCGGTGCCGTAGGCGACCGGCAGCGAGGCCGCGTCCTCGAAGCTCACGCTCGCCGGCATGGCGACAAGCTGATCGGCGGCGACGAGGCAATATTGCGCCATGCCGCCGTCGAGCATCTCGCCCATCAGGCCCTTCTTCTTGTTGACCGGATTGACCAGCACGCGGTCGCCGGCCTTCCAGCCGGTGACACCCGGCCCGACCTCGGCGATCTCGCCCGCCATGTCGAGCCCGATCACGACCGGCAGCGGCACCTTGATGCCCGGCATGCCGCGCACGGTGAACACGTCGTGGTAGTTGAACGACGACGCGCGCACGCGGATGACCACGTGGCCTTCGATCGCCGTGGGCACGGGATGGTCCTCGACGACTTCGAGATCGTCGAGCCCGCCGTGCTTGCGCAGCAGGAGGGCGCTCATGGTTTTGTCGCTCACGGTTATTCCCTATTCGTGTCATGCCTCAGTCAGCCTAGGCTGCGCCCGCCGCCAACCGTCTTCGGAGACCGCGCAATGCAGGAGAATTTCCGCCAATTCCTCGACCGGCTGCGGCAGAATGGCGAACTCGTCGACCTGCACCAGCCGGTCGATATCCGCCACATCGCCACGCTGGTCGACCAGGCGAAGACGGCGCTCTATTTCCACAACGTCATCGGCTACGACATGCCGGTCGTCTCCGGCATCATCCGCACGCGCGAGCGCGCCATCATGGCGCTCGGCTGCGAGAATTTCGGCGAGATCGAAGTCAAGCTGGCGAAGGCGATCGCCAAGCCGATCCCGCCGAAATACGTCAAGACCTCGCCGACGCGCGAGGTGACGGTGCTCGGCGACGACGTCGATCTCTACAAGCTGCCGATCCCGATGTCGTCGATCTACGACGGCGGCCCGATGATCACCGCCGGCGTCGTGATCGCGCGCGATCCGGAGCTTGGCATCAATTCCGGCATCTACCGCTTCATCGTCAAGGAAAAGAGCCTCACCGGCATCGACATCGTCACGCCCAACAACATGCGGCTGTTCGCGCAGCGCGCGCTGGAGCGCAAGGAGCCGCTGCCGATCTCGATTTCCATCGGCACGCATCCGATCGAGATCACCGGCTCCGGCTATCGCGCGCCGCTCGGCGTCGACGAGATGGCGATCGCCGGCGGCATCCGCGGCGAGCCGGTGGCGCTGGCGCCGTGCGAGACCATCGACCTGCCCTACATCGCCGACGCCGAGATCGTGCTGGAAGCGGAAATCCTGCCGACCGGCTGGACCTGGCCGGAGGGCCGCTTCGGCGAGTTCACGCGGCTGATGGGCGGGCTGCACTGGAATCCGCTGGTGCGCATCAAGGCGATCTCGAAGCGCAAGGACGCGATCTACTACAACCTGCACATGCCGTGGGAGAACACCTGGCTCGCCGCGCCGACGCGCTACGCCGCGATCCGGCAGGCGCTGCGCACCGCGGGCGTGCAGGTCAAGGACATCAACGTCACGCTTGGCGGCTGCGCGTTCTGGCACGCCGTGATCTCGATCAAGAAGGCGCCGGGCGAGGGCAAGAACGCGCTGCTTGCGGCGCTGTCGGTGATGGACCTCAAGCACGTCGTCGTGGTCGACGACGACATCGACGTCAACGATCCGGGCGAGGTCGAGTGGGCGATCGCCACGCGCGTGCAGGGCGACAAGGACGTGATGATCGTGTCGAATGCGCGCGCGAAGCCGCTCGACCCGAGCCTGCCGCAGGGCTACGGCGTGGTGCCGACCGGCGCCAAGGTCGGCATCGACGCCACCATCCCGGAAGGCATCCCGCACGAATATTACGAGCGCATCACCTACGCCTATGCCGACCGCGCCAAGATCGAGCGACTACGTCAACGGCAAGGCGGATGAGGCGGGCGAGGCCGGCGACGAGGCCGCGGTCAAATCGCTCGCCGGAAAGATCCTGGCCGAGATCGGCAAGGCGCCGCTCTATTACACCGACATCGCGGAGCGGTTCTCGGATTACGACTTCCGCACCGTCGCGCGCGCGATCGGGCATCTGCACGCGACCGAGAAGCTGTGGCAGGACCCGCGCGGACGCATGTGCGTACGCGGCTCGGAGTTCGCCGCCAAGCCGCCGAGGAAATAAATTTCTTCTTTCCTCCCCCGCTTGCGGGGGAGGTGCCGCGCGAAGCGCGCGGATGGGGGCCAGTGGCTCGCTCAGAGTAAGCCGAAGGAGCAAGCGCGGCACGCTTTGAGCAAGCCAGCCCCCTCCACCGCTCACATGGTCCCCTCCCCCGCTTCGCGGGGGCGGATGAAGACAGGAAAATCACTGCGGCGGAATGCCTGCGAGCTTGATCAGCTCGCCCCAGCGCTCGATTTCCTTCGCCAGCAGCGCACGCAGCGAATCCGGCGAGCCCGGGAACGGCTCGTTGGCGAGACGGTGCAAAAACTCGGTCGTCTCCGGCATCGCCATGATGCGGTCGAACGCGCCGGCGAGCTTGGCGACGACCGGCTGCGGCGTGCCGGCCGGGACGAACACGCCCCACCACGGCTCGATCTCGATCCCTGGCAGGCCCTGCTCCGCCAGCGTCGGCACGTCCGGCATGCACGGACGAGCGCTTGGCCGACGTCACGGCGAGCGCGCGGATGCGGTCGCCCTTCACCTGCTCGACCGCCCAGGTTGCATCGGTGAAGGTGAAATCGGTCTGGCCGTTGGTCATGTCGTTGACCGTGTCGGCGATATTCTTGTAGGCGACGCGCTTGGCCTCGACGCCGGTCGCCTTCTTGAACAGCTCGGCGGCGACGATGCCGGTGTTGTTGGAGCCACCGAAGAAACCGCCGCCCTGCTTGGCCTTCAGGTACGCCACCAGCTCGGCGACGTTGTGCACCGGCAGCTTCGACGAGACGATGAGCACGAACGGCAGCGACGCCAGCGTCGTCACCGGCGCGAAATCCTTCACCGGAGTCGAACGGCAGCTTCTTGTAGAGATGCGGCGCCGCGGCCATGGTCGAGCTCGCGGGCGTAATCGAGAGCGTGTAGCCGTCCGGCTTGGCGTGGGCGACTGCTTCGCTGGCGATGTTGCCGGTCGCGCCCGGCTTGTTGAGCACGATCACCGGCTTGCCGAGCACTTCGCCGAGCTTGGTGCTGAAATAGCGCACGGTGATGTCGGCGCCGGTGCCGGGCGCGAACGGGCAGAGCGCGGTGATTTCCTTGGTTGGGTAGTCCTGGGCGTGGGCCGGCGCGAGCGACAGAAATATCGCGAATAGCAACACTGCATATTTGAACGAGGCTCGCATCGAAATTCCTCCCCGCGCTTTTATGTCCTCCCCTGCGCAGCGGGGGAGGGGCACCGCCCGCTTGGGCGGTGGAGGGGGCTGGCTTGCGCCGAGCAAGCCGACGAACCCCCATCCGCGCGCTTCGCGCGGCTACCTCCCCCGCTCCGCGGGGGAGGAAAGATGAACTTACTCCGCCGCGGCCTTCGGCGCGGCCTGCGGCAGGCGCTCGCGGAAATGCGGCAGGATTTCCTC
The DNA here is from genome assembly GCA_963730645.1 of uncultured Alphaproteobacteria bacterium. GTDB lineage: Bacteria > Pseudomonadota > Alphaproteobacteria > Rhizobiales > Xanthobacteraceae > BOG-931. Next base: position 70,217 of record CAVSSN010000012.1, read on the forward strand.
GGCCATTGCCGTCATGTTGGCGCGGGCCATGTCGTTCGGCATGGTCCCGAACTGGGTCTTGGTCAGCGAGGTGTTGAAGCCGGCGAGGTCCTGATACTCGGCAAGCTTTTCGCGCACCGTCGCCGGGCTGCCGATGATGACAACGCCCGACGCCATCAGTTCCTCGATCGATTGCGTCTTGCCGGTGACCTTGGCGGCGCGCACGCGCTTCATCGAGGCCGAGTCGGTGTAGCCGGGCGGCAGCAGCATCTCGGTCGGCATCTTCAGCAGGTAATTCACCAGCGCTTCGAGATGCGGCCGCGCCTCGTTGAGCGCCTTGGCGTCGGTCTCGGCGACATAGATGGTGTTCGACCACGCGAGCTGGTCGGGCGAAGCCTGATAGCCCGCCTTCTCCGCCTCGTCGCGATACATCTGGAAGAAACGCGCCACTGCCGCGATCGGGCTCAGGGTCTGGCAATAGGTGTAGCGCATGCGCGCCGCCCAGCGGATGGTCGAGCCCGAGCCTTGCGAAGGAATCCAGATCGGCGGATGCGGCGTCTGATACGGCCGCGGCCACGGGTTGACGTATTTGAACTGGTAGTGCTTGCCCGACCAGGCGAACGGACCGGGCTCGGTCCATGCGCGTATGATCAGATCGTGCGCCTCGGCGTAGCGCTCCTGCGAGTACGCCGGGTTCATGCCCATGGAATGATATTCGGAGCCGATGCCGCGCACGAAGCCGGCGATGAAGCGGCCGCGCGTGAGATTGTCGAGGATGGCGTATTCCTCGGCGATCATCAGCGGATTGTTGATGAGCGGCAGCGCGCGGCCGAGAATGGCGAGCTTGGCGCGCTTGACGCTGCGGGCGAGCGCGCCGGCGAGCACGCCCGGGATCGGCATCATGCCGTAGGCGGTCTGGTGATGCTCGTTGAGGCAGACGCCGTCGAAGCCGAGCTGGTCCGCAAACTCCATCTGGTCGAGATAGTCGTGATAAAGCTCGGCGCCCTTTTGCGGGTCGTAAAGCTTGTTCGACAGCGTCACCCACGCGGAGCCGTTGCGCGCGATCTCGTCGAGGTCGACATGACGGTAGGGCATGAGATGGAAGTTGAAAAACTTCATGCTGCGATCCTGCTTGCACCGATGAAGGCTTCGAATTCGGCGAGGAAGGCGTCCGGCTTCTCGACCTGCGGCACGTGCCCGCATTCCGGCACGATCACCGCCTTGGAGCCGGGAATGAGCTTCTGATAGGCGAAGGCGTGCTCCTTCGGGAACAGCCTGTCGTGGTCGCCCCAGATCAGCAGCGTCGGCACGTCGATGCGGTGCAGCCATTTTTCCAGATGCGGATCGTGGCCGCGCGGCTGCCAGGTCAGCTTGGCGACGATGGTGCGGTGCTTGAGCGCGCGATCTTCCTGCTCTGGGCTCAGGACGCGCGCGATCATTTCGTCGGCCTTCTTCTGGTCGAAAAAATAATCGCGCAGGCGCTGCTCGTCGGTGCGCAGGAAGGTGTCGATCTGTTCGACGCCCTTGACGTACATGCCAGCCGCACCCGAAAGCGTCAGCGAGGCAAGGCGCTCGGTGCTGCGCACCGCAAGCTCAGCCGCCATCCAGCCGCCAAGCGAAATGCCGACGAGGTGGACGTTGCGCAGATCGAGCTGTTCGAGGAAATCGAGGTAGTAGTAGGCGAGGTCGTGGATGTTATCGAGCCAGTCCGGCGATTCCGATTCGCCAAACCCGGGATGCTCGGGGGCGATGACGTCGTAGTTCGCGGCGAGCTTCGCCATGTATGGCAGCCACGCGGGACCGCTTGCGCCATGCAATATGACCACCGGCGCGCCAGCGCCACCGCGCATGAGGCGGACGCGGCAGCCGTTAACGGAGATCGTCGAGGTGGTCGGATCGGCCATCGGGGAAGCATATTTCATTGTCATCATCCGCGAAAGCGGATGATCCAGTAATCACCGAATGCCTCGGTGATTACTGGATGCCCGCCTTCGCGGGCATGACAAGTCAGGGCGTGGCGCCGCTCAAATACTCGCGTGCTTCCTGCCGGTCTCCGGCACCGTGTTGCCCGCCGGCAGGTCGTACTGCCCGCTCGGCAGCGCATTGATGAATTCGAGCACCTCCGAGGTCTTCACGACGTCGGCGTACTTCGCGTTCATGTCGCAGAGGTTGATGGCGTGGCTCGCCTGCGAGCGGTCGAAGCAGCCCTCCTCCGCGAGCGCGATGCGGTAGTTGAGGCTGAAGGCGTCGAGCACTGTGGCGCGCACGCAGCCCGACGTCGTGGTGCCGGTGACGATGACGCTGTCGCAGCCCAGCAGCGTGAGATAGCTCGCCATGTTGGTGCCGAAGAAGCCGGACGGCTTCTGCTTGAGCACCACGATGTCCTTCGGTCCCGGCGCGATCGGCGCGGCGATTTCGTTGCCGTCGAGATTCGGCACCGGCACGCTTTTGTCCTCGCTGTTGCGCGAGTTCTTCCAGCCCCATGAGCCGGTGTCCCAATTATCCTCGCGCCGCACGCCGGTGGTGTAGATCACCGGCACGCCCTTGTCGTGGCATTTGTCGATCAGCTTCTTGATGTACGGCAGCGCGTCCCAGGCGTCCTCGCCGCAGGAATTGCGCCAGCGCTTGATCGATTCGAGGATCGGCTCGCGCTTGTCGCCGCAGAACGCCCAGTTGACGTCGATGATGAGCAGCGCCGGCCGCTTGCCGAAGCCTTGCCGCGCGCCATAGCCGGAGGTGCCGAACACGGCCTTGTCGCGCTCGGTGAGGAACTGGTTCCAGATTGGTTCAGACATGGTGATTTTCTTCCCTGTGTGATTGTCTTGTCGGTTCGTTAGCGCATTCAAGGCTTTGATGCTGTCGACGAAACTCATGTCGATGATCTCTTCGTACTTGACGTCGTTCTTGAGGATGCCGGCGCCCATGACCACCGCCTTTGCGGTGTCCCACGCTGCGCGGCTGACCTGGCCGTCCTTGCTCCACAGCTCGTCGGCAAACGAGCGGTCGAGCGTCGCCTTGAGGTCTTCGAGCGGCATGGTGGGGAATTGCTTCTTGGCGATCTCGGCGGATTCGTCCTTGTTGGCGTAGAGGAACTTCAACGCCGAGACCATGCCGCGCACGAAGCCGCGCACGAGCTCCGGCTCTTTCTGGATCGTATCGAGGCGCACGTTGAAGGTCGAGTAGGCGTACGGACCGAGCTCCTTCGGAATGTTGAGGAACGGCTCGCCCCAGATGTTGTTGCGCACGCCTTGCGTCACGTAGGGCTCGGTCGCTTCGCCGATCTGCGCCTGCTTGCTCTTGACCACGGCGACGGTGGCGGAATTCGCGGTCTCGATCAGCGTCACGTCCTTCTTGGCATCGAGATTCCACTTCTTCAGCAGATAGCGCATGATGGAATTCGGGGTGCCGCCGAACGGGCCGATCGCGATCTTCTTGCCCTTGAAGTAGGCCGGCCAATCCTTGTCGGTGGGCTCTTCGCCTTTCGCGGCGCAGAAATAGATGTTGCCGCGGTCGACGCAATTGACCACCGTTCGCAGCTCGGCGCCCTTGATCTTGGCGTAGGCGTCATGCTCGGGGCCGCCGATGAAGGCGAAGGCCTGGCCCGGACAGCACCGCATTGGTATGGCCGCCGCCGTTCTCGATGGTCACGAGATTGACCTTGACGTCCTGGAACAGTCCCTTGGCCATGCCGATGTAGAGCGGCAGGTAGCCGGTGCTGTGGACCGGTTCCGCGATCAGAACCTCCTTGGCGGCGGCGTTGCCGATGTAGGGGCGCGCGAACAGCGCAGCGCCCGCGGATGCGGTCGTACCCAGAAATTTCCGTCTGTTCATGACATCCTCACTGTGATCTCGATGGATCGTTGCGACGACGTTGTCATTGGCTCGATCTACTAACTCTTGCTCACGCTCTCGACGAAGCTCATGTCGATGATTTCGTCGTACTTCACATCCGCCTTGAGAACCCCGGCGCCCAGCACCACGGCCTTCGCCGTATCCCAGGCGGCGCGGCTCACCACGCCGTCCTTGCTCCACAATTCGTCGGCGAACGACCGGTCCATCGTGGCCTTGAGGTCCTCGATCGGCTGGGTCGGAAATTGCTTCTTGGCGATATCGGCGGCCTCGTCCCTGTTGGCGTAGAGAAACTTCAGGCCCTTGACCATGCCGCGGACAAATCCCCGCACCAGCTCCGGCTCTTTCTGAATCGTTTCGAGCCGGACGTTGAAGGTGGAATAGGCGTAGGGCCCGAGTTCCTTGGGCGCGCTGAAGAACGGCTCGCTCCAGATGTTGTTGCGCACGCCCTGCGTGACATACGGCTCCGACGCCTCGCCGATCTCGGCCTGCTTGCTCCTGACCACCGCGATGGTCGCAGAACTGGCGGTTTCGATCAGCGTCAGGTCCTTCTTGGGGTCGAGATTCCACGTCTTCAGCAGGTAACGCATGATGGAATTCGGGGTGCCGCCGAACGGCCCGACCGCGACGCTGCTTGCCCTTGAAGAAGCTGGGCCAGTCGGTGTTGGTCGGCTCATGACCCTTGGCGGCACAAAAATAGACGCTGCCGCGGTTGACGCAATTGACGACCGAACGCAGCTCGGCGCCCTTGATCTTGGCGAAGGCGTCGTGCTCCGGGCCGCCGATGAAGGCGAACGCCTGGCCGGACAGCACCGCGTTGGTGTGACCGCCGCCGGTCTCGATGGTGACGAGCTTGACGTTCGACGTCTTCGAACAAGCCCTTGGCCATGGCGATATAGAGCGGCAGATAGCCCGTGATGTGATTGGGCTCCGCGATCAGCACTTCTTTGGCCGCGGCATTGCCGATGTAGGGACGCGCGAGCAGCGCGGCGCCGATGGATGCCGTCGAACCAAGAAATCTTCGTCTGTTCATGCCAATCCTCACCAGCGTTGTTCTGGATTCGTTATTGCTTGACGCCCTTGCGCAGGACGCTCTCGAGCCAGGACACCGTCGCGTACATCACGATCGGCCAGCGTCGACAGCACGCCGACCGCGACCCAGACGAGCGCGATGTCGTAGGTCTGGCCGGCATAGAGAATCTGCCGTCCGAGGCCGTGCTGGGACGCGATGAATTCGCCGACGATGGCGCCGGTCAGCGCGAGGCCGATGTTCACCCGCAGCACCGAAATGATCCACGGCAGGCAGAACGGCACGACCAGCTTGCGGAACACCTGCATGCGGCTGGCGCCGAGCGAATAGAACAGTCTTCTCCTGATCCGGATCGACCGCCTTGACGCCGGCATAGGTGGTCAGCGTCGACACGACGATCGTCAGCGCGGTCGCGATCGCGACCTTGGAGGCGAGGCCAAGCCCGAACACCAGGATCACCAGCGGCGCCAGCGCGAGCTTCGGCAGCGAATCGAAGCAGATGATGTAGGGCTGCACGATCGCCGCGTAGTTGCGCGACCACCAGAACGACAGGCCGATCAGCGAGCCGGCCGTGGTGCCGAGCAGGAAGCCGAAGATGGTCGAGCGGAAGGTGAAGCCGATGTCGGTCCAGGCGTCGCCCTCGGTGAAGAACTTGATCAAGGTCTCGTAGATGGCGCTCGGCTTCGACCAGAAGAAGCCGTCGATCCAGCCGTAGTCGGCGCCCACTTCCCACAGCGCGATCACACCCACCAGGATGCCGATCTGGATGGCGATGATGACCCAGACCGGCCAGTCCTTCTGCACCGGCAGGCGGCGGACTGTCTTTGGTCGACGACACGCTCGGCATCGGCGCGACGTGCGAGGTCGAGGCCGGCGACGCCGCCGACGCGGAGTGTCCTGGACGGTCATGCTGGTTCCGCATGTCACGCCGCCTCGTCGAGAGGAATGTTTGTGGGCCGTCGTCAGGAGCTGCGAGACAGCGCTCCTTGATGGCGATGAACTCGGGCGTCAGCGTCGCGCTGCGCTGGCGCGGCCGCTCGATCGGCACCGGAATCATCTCGACGATGCGGCCGGGACGCGTCGCCATCACGTGCACCTCGTCGGAGAGGTAGATCGCCTCTTCGACGTCATGGGTGACGAACACCACGGTCTTGCCGAAATCGCTCCACAGTCCCAGCAGCCATTCCTGCATCTGCAGCTTGGTCTGCGCATCGAGCGCGCCGAACGGCTCGTCCAGCAGGATGACGTCGGTGTCGAACAGCAGCGTGCGCAGCAGCGCCGCGCGCTGGCGCATGCCGCCGGAGAGCGAGTTCGGATAGAGATATTCGAAGCCCGAGAGCCCGTAGCGCTGCAGCAGCGGCAGCGCGCGCTCGCGCGCCGCGCGCAACGGCACACCCTGGATCTCCATGCCGAGGATGACGTTGTCGAGCACGGTGCGCCACGGCAGCAGCAAATCCTTCTGCAGCATGTAGCCGACGCGGCCGATCGTGCCGGTGGCGTCGACGCCGTCGATCAGCACGCGGCCGCCGGTCGGCTCCAGCAGTCCGGCGATGATGTTGAAGATCGTGCTCTTGCCGCAACCGGAGGGTCCGATCAGGCTGACGAAGCGGCCCTGCGGAATCGACAGCGTGATCGGCGCCAGCGCTTCGAACACGCCGGTCGGCGTCTTGAAGCTCATGCTGACGTTGTCGACGCGCAGCTTTGGGGCTGAGGACATTGCGCCTCCGTGATCCGCGCCCCCTCGGCACGGAAAGTCTTCCCCGAGCCCGCGACTATACAGCAAAATTCATGCCGACCAAGGCGGCGTTTCGGCGCGAGTCATTGCGCCGATACACGTGCCGCATCAAGCGCGATTGCGGCGTTTCGTCGCCGACCACAGGCGCACGACCCAGCAGCGCCGCCTCGAAGGCGCTGGCGATTGCCGGCTTGCTCTTGCCGGCCTTCACGGCATCGCCGATGGCGACGACGTTCTGGCCGGGCCGCGCCAGCGGCGTGAACTGCTCGGCGGTTCCGCGCCGCGCGCGATAGTAGAACCAGTCGCGCACCGAATTCAGCGAGAACAATTGCTGGAAATCCCGGCCAGTGCCCGGCGCCGCAATCGAGCAACGTGGTCTCGATCGGGCCGAGGCCGAAGCGATAGGCGGCGCCGGTCGCGATCACGATGCGATCGAATGGCGCCAGCAGGCCAGGCAGCGCGGTGACGTCGGTTTCGAATCGGAACACGACGCCCTTTTGCGCGCACGCGGCGGCGAGATCGGCAATGTAGCGCTCAAAACTCCGCTCGCTCGCCGCGACCTCCTGGAACTGCGGCGCCTTGCCGGCATAGCAGAACGATCCGCCGGCGTGCTTCTCCTTCTCGAACACGGTGACGGTGTTGCCGTCGGCGACGAGCGAAGCGTAGGTGAGCCCGGCCGGCCCGGCGCCGATCACGGCGATGCGCTCGCCGCGCGGCGGCGTCGGATTGGCGAACAGCGTCTCGCGCCCGGCCGCGCCGTTGACCACGCAGCCGATGCGCGCGCCGCCGCGCATCTCGTTGATGCAGGTGTTGCAGGCGAGGCAGCGCCGGATCGGCTCGCCGCGCGCGACCTTCTCGACCCATTGCGGATCGGCGACCAGCGTGCGGCCGAGCGCGACGAAATCGGTCTTGCCGCTCGCCACCGCGTCGCTCGGCAATCGCCGGATCGCCGAGCCGGCCGACCGCGATCACCGGCACGGCGATGTGCTTTTTGACGTCGGCGGCGAATTCGAGGAACGTCGCGTCCGGATAGGTCATCGGCGGCAGCACGACCTGCGCCGACGGCACCGAGCGATAGTGCCCCGCCGTGACGTGCAGCGCGTCGGCGCCGGCAAGCGCCGCCCAGATCGCGATCTGCCTGCCCTCGCTGTACGGCAGGCCGCCGTCGAAGAAATCCTCGACCGAGAGGCGATAGATCGACGCCCATGCCGGGCACCGCGGCCTTCACCGCCCGCAGCACGTCGAGGCCGAAGCGCGCACGGTTCTCCAGGCTGCCGCCGTACTCGTCGACGCGCCGGTTCTCGAACGGCGCATGGAATTGCGAGATCAGGTAGCCGTGCGAGGCGTGGATTTCGACGCAATCGAAGCCCGCCTTCTGCGCGCGCAGCGCGGCCGCAACGTGCGCCGCGATGGTCTGCTCGATGCGCGCCTTGGTCATCTCCTCCGGGATGATGGTCTCGAACGTGGTCTCGTAGACCGGATGCGGGATGGCGGACGGCGCGATCGGCGTCTCGCCGCAGATATCGACGCGCGTGTGCCCGCCGCCATGGCCGAGCTGGATCGACGCCTTCGCGCCGCCGCGATGGATTTCATCGACCAGCCGCGTCAGGCCCGGGCACGAAGCGGTCTTCGTAGATGCCGATCTCGTGGCGGCGATGGCGCCCGCATTTTTCCGGCGACGCCATCTCGACCGTGATGAGACCGACGCCGCCGCGCACGCGCGCCATGTAGTAGGCGACGGTGTCGTCGGTGACGAAACCCTCCGCGTCCGACGTCCGCGTCGTCATCGGCGGCATGACGATGCGGTTCTTGATTTCCACCGGCCCGATGCGCGCGGGGTAAGGAGGATGTTCATGATCGCGTCATCGGGCAGCGCGCAGCGGTCACGCTGACCGGCCTTCAAACTGGACGATCCCGACTCTGTAGCGCAATCGGCTGCGCTGCGCCGGGAACGACTGTACGGTGAATCACAGCACCGGAATCTCGCCGCCGTCGAGATCGATGGTCGCGCCGTGCAGCCACGTGGCGCGCCGCGAGACGATGAAGGTGACGAGATCGGCCACGTCCTTCACGGTGCCGAAGCGCGTGATGCCGGTCTCGCGCGCAAGCGCGGCGCGGACCTTGTCCTCCGCCTCGCCGGTGCGCTCGATCTCGGCGCGGATGCGGCGCCATTGCCGCTCGGTCTCGACCAGGCTCGGATGGATGCAGTTGACCTGCACGCCGTCCTCCTTGCCGAGATCGGCGAGGCATTTGGTGAAGGCGGCGACCGCGGCATTCACCGAGCTGCCGATGGTGAAGGTCGCGTGCGGCTTCCGTCCGCTGGTGCCGCCGATGGCGAGCAGCGAGCCCTTGCGCTCCTTGAGCATCGGCCACGCCGCGCGCGACAGCCGCACATGGGCGAAAAACTTCAGCGCGTAGCCTTCCTCCCAGTCGGCCTCGGTGAGCGCGAAGAAATCGCCGCGCTTGGTGGTGCCGGCATTGTTGATGAGGATGTCGAGCGCGCCGAACTCGCGCTTCACTGCGTCGACGAGCTTTTCCGGCGCATCCTTCTGCGCGCAGATCGAGCATGGACACGGCCGCCTTGCGCCCCTTGGCGCGGATCGACGCCGCAGTCTCTTCGAGCGCCTTCTCGTCGCGCCCGGTCAGCATCAGGTCGCAGCCCTCGTCGGCGAACGCCAGCGCGATGCCCTGCCCGATGCCGCGGCTCGATCCGGTGACCAGCGCAATCTTTCCCTTCAGCCCCAACTCCATGCTCAGTCCTTTCCGCTGCAGCGAATTGAATTTCGGCGAGCCAGCGCGCGGTCGCGGTCAGCCGCTCGTCGCCGTGCCACGGCCCCAGAAGCTGCACGCCAACGGGCGCGTTGTCGACCGCGAGCAGCGGCAGATTGATCGCAGGCGCACCGAGCACCGACGAGGCCTCGTTGAAGATCGCGCTGCCCTGGTCCATGCCGATCGGTCCCGGTCCCGGAGACGACAGCGTGATAAATCCGTCGGCGCGCTTTGCCAACTCCTCGTGCATGGCGCGCAGATGTCTCGCGTTCGACCAGCGCCGCGCGATAGGTCTCCTGCGTCATGTTCGCGCCTTCCTCGATGCCGCTTGCAGCAATCGCGGCGGCATCCTGTCGGGATAGTAGTCGCGATATTGCAGCATCGGCCAGCGCATCTCGAAGCGATAGAGATTGGCCCAGAGCTGCGGCACATCGGCGAGCGCGGCGTCGTAGGCCTCGATCGCCGCATCGTCGCGCCGCGTGACGATCTCGACGCCGGCGGCGGCGAGCTGCGCGATGTATTTTTCGAACGCCTCCTTCGCGGCCGGCTCTGTCACGGCCCAGCCGGCCATGTCGAGGCGGATGAGGCGCGCCGGCTTGTGCGGCGCGGGCGGCGTCAGCGCGCCGTAAAGGCCGGGATGCGACGGGTCGCCGCCGGCTTCGCTCGCGATGAAGCGCGCGATGGTCCACATGTCGGACAGCGTGCCGGCGAACACGCCGAGATGATCCATGCTGTAGGCCTGCGAGAATGCGCCCTGCCGGTTGATCGCGCCATAGGTCGGCTTGAGCGCATAGTCGCCGCAGAAACTCGCCGGCCGGATGGTGGAGCCGCGCGCATGCGTGCCGAGTCCCGCCGGGATCATGCGCGAGGCCACCGCAGCCGCGGTGCCGCTCGACGAGCCGCCGGGCGTGCGGCGCGTGTCGAACGGATTGCGCGTCTTGGCCGGATCGCCGCCGCCGAGGCACACCGTCACGGTCTTGCCGACCAGCACCGCGCCGCCGTGGCGCAATGCATGCACGCAGGCCGCGTCGGCGATCGGCTGATGGCCGCGGAACAGGTCGCTGCCGTACTCGGTCGGCATGTCGTAGGTGTCGATCAGATCCTTGATGCCGATCGGCAGACCGTCGACCGGCGACAGCGGGCGGCCGTCGCGGTGGCGCGCACCGGATTCGTCGGCCGCCTTGCGCGCGCGCTGCAAGATTGAGGAACGCGAACGCCATCACGGCCGGCTCCAGCGCCTCGATGCGCTCGATGCAGCGTTCCAGATAGGCGCGCGGCGTGTCGCTGCCGTCGCGGAATTTCGCCACGGCGTCGTGGAAGCTCAGCATCCGGTGTGTCGCCGGATCGTAGACGCCGGCAGGGGACTGGGTTGGCATAGTCAGTCGTCATTCCGGGGCGCCGCGCAGCGGCGAGCCCGGAATCCATAGCCACAGTTTGGCAAGGAGTACATCGGCCTTCGACAACCCTCATTCTTTGTGGTTATGGATTCCGGGCTCGCGCCTTCGGCGCGTCCCGGAATGACGTGGTAGGACGGACGAATGCAATTCGGCATATTCGGCGGCGCGCAGGCGGACCGGCCCGGCGGCGGCGCCATGGGCCAGGGCTTCCACGACTTCATCGACTTCAACGTCGAAGCCGAGGCGCTGGGCTATCGCAGCACGTTCCTGGTCGAGCATCATTTCAGCGGCTGGAATCAGGTCTCGTCGACGTTGACGCTGCTCACCTGGCTCGCGGCGCGCACAAGTACATTGCGCCTCGGCTCAGCCGTGATGGTGCTGCCGTGGCACAATCCGGTGATCCTCGCCGAACAGGCGGCGACGCTCGATCTGCTCTCCGAAGGCCGGCTCGATTTCGGCGTCGGCAAAGGCTATCGGCACAACGAGTTTCACGGCTTCGCGGTGCCGCCGACGGAGGCAGACGCGCGCTTCGACGAAGCGCTCGACGTCATCCTCAAGGCGTGGTCGTCGGGCGAGCGGTTTTCGCATCGCGGACGCTATTGGCAATTCGACGACATCCTGGTCGAGCCGCCGACGCAGCAGAAGCCGCATCCGCCGATCTGGATGGCCGCCGGCAGCGCGCCGTCGATCCGCCGCGTCGCCGAGCGCGGCTGCAATCTCATCCTCGACCAGTTCGCGAATGTCGAGCTGATCCGCGAACGCATCGCCTTGTTCAAGGCCGAGATCGCGAAGCACGGGAGACGCTTCGATCCCATGCAGATCGCCGTCGCGCGCGACATGTATGTCGCCAAGGACGACGCCGACAAGGAGGCCGCGCTCACGCGCAACCTCAAGGGCCACGAACGCATTCTCGCGGTCGCGCGCGCGCCGGACCGCGCCGGCGGCTCGCACATCCTCGCCTATTCGCATTCGCCCGCGCATGCCGCGGAAGCAAGCCTCGTCGGCACGCCGGATGAGATCGCCGAAAAGCTCGAAGCGCTGCGCGAGGCTGGCGCCGAATACGTCATCCTCACCTGCAACGGCGTGCGCGACAGCCTGCAGCGCTTCGCGCAAGAGATCATGCCGGCGTTTTCGGATCTGTCATTCCCGGAAAGCTGGTCTGAACGCACACCGTAGGGGCGGCCCTCGCGGCCGCACTGACACGCTCGCGATTCTGGATCATGGCCGCCCACACGGGGCGCACCCTACGGATGACGGCGGCACTTTTGGCCGCTAGAATCGCGCCCACGACAGGAGCCGGCCCGATGCAGTTCGGACTTTTTGGCAGCGCGACGGCACGCCACGGCGGGCCCGATGTCGACAGCGGCCAGGGCTACCGGCAGTTCATCGAGTACAACATCGAGGCCGAGGCACTCGGCTATCGCAGCACGTTCCTGGTCGAGCATCATTTCACCGGCTTCGGCCAGGTGTCCGCGAGCCTGTCGCTGCTGACGTGGCTCGCGGCGAAGACGAAGACGCTGCGCCTCGGAACCGCGGTGCTGGTGCTGCCGTGGCACAATCCGGTGCTGGTGGCGGAGCAGGCGGCGACGATCGATCTCCTCTCCGGCGGCCGGCTCGATTTCGGCGTCGGCAAGGGCTACCGCCACAACGAATTCCAGGGCTTTTGCGTTCCGATCGAGGAGGCCGACGCGCGATTCGACGAATCGCTCGATGTCATCATCAAGGCGTGGACATCGGCTGAGCGCTTTTCGCATCACGGCAAATACTGGAATTTCGAGGACATCGTGGTCGAGCCGCCGACGGCGCAGAAGCCGCATCCGCCGATGTGGATGGGCGCGGGCAGCCCGGACTCGATCCGCAAGGTCGCCGAGCGCGGCTATAATCTTCTGCTCGACCAGTTCGCCTCGTTCGAAGTCGTTGCCGAGCGCATCGCGCTGTTCAAGTCCGAGGTCGAGAAGCGCGGGCGCACATTCGACCCGCTCGATGTCGGCGTCGCGCGCGCGTTCTACGTCGCCAAGGACGAGGCCGACAAGGAAGCCGCGCTCGAACGCCGGCTCGAAGCGCAGCGCCGCCTTTCAGCGATCTCGGAAAGCCCCGGCCGCAAGAACACGGCGAGCATCATGGCGTTTTCCGACACGCGAGAGGCGAGCGAGGAAAGCGCGCTCTACGGCACGCCGGACCAGATCGCAAAAAAGCTCGAACGGCTGCGCGAGCTCGGCGTCGAGTACATCCTGCTCAACGGCGGCGGCCCCGCACGCGACAACTTGCGCCGCTTCGCGCGCGAACTGATGCCGGCATTCGCAGGCGGCGAAAAGGTGCTGGTCGCGGGATAATTTGTACGCCTCATGGTGAGGAGCACGCGAAGCGTGCGTCTCGAACCATGTGGGGGCCACTATCCTTCGAGACGGCCGCTGCGCGGCCTCCTCAGGATGAGGGCACCTTCAGCACGATCTTGCCGAAATGCGCATTCGCGCGCGCGTGCGCGACCGCGTCGCCGATGGCGTCGAGCGAAAACACGCGGTCGATCGGGATGCGCAGCTTGCCGGCGAGCAACGCGTCCCACAAATCGGCGCGGAATTTCTTGTAGATTTCGCGCACCTCCTCGGTGGAGCGGGTGCGGAACGAGGCGCCGATGTACTGGATGCGCTTGCGGCTGTGGTTGTCGTAGTCGAACTCGCCGGTCATGCCGCCGAGCCGGCCGATATTGATGATGCGGCCGCAGACTTTTGCCGCGTGCACATTCTGATTGGCGACGTAGCCCGAGAGCATGTCGATGATCACATCGACTCCGCCGCCGGTCGCCTTGACCACCTCGTCGGCCCATTTTGGATCGCGCGAGTCCAGCACGAGATCGGCGCCGAATTCCTTGAGCCGGCGCCTTTTGTCCGCGTTGGTCGAGGTGCCGATGACGAGGCCCGCGCCCTTGAGCTTGGCGATCTGCAAGCCGAGCAGGCCGACGCCGGTCGAAGCGCCCTGGATCAGCACGGATTGGCCTGCTTGCAGCCGGCCGTTGGTGACAATGGCGTCGTGCATCGTGCTCAGGCCGACCGGCAGACAGGCGGCGGTCTCGAATGTCATGGCATCGGGAATCTTGATCGCGCGGCCATAATCGGTGAGAGCATATTCGGCAAACGCCCCGTTCGCGCCACACATGACGCGGTCGCCACTCTTCAGGCCGACGACTTCCGGCCCGACCGCGGCCACCTCGCCGGCGCATTCGATGCCGGCAAGCGTGCCGGCGCCGCCGCGCTGGCCGTGGATGACGCCGGCCACCATCTGCAGATCGGCGCGGTTGAGGCCGCAGGCGCGCACGCGCACCAGAATCTCGGCCGGGCCCGGCTGCGGCTGCGGCACGTCGCGGATTTCGACGCTCGATCCGGTGAGGATTGCTGCTTTCACGACGGCTCCCCTTCGCTCGCGCTCAGCGCTGCGGCGCAAATCCGAAAATGCGCTCGAAACGCTTGGCGTAGTCCGGCCACACCTCCGGATTGACGACGCGCGGCGCCGGCTTGCCGTCGAGCGCATCGAGCATCTGCTCGGCGGCAATGCGGCCCATGTTGGCGCGCGCCTCGCGCGTGACGCCGGCGGTGTGCGGCGTGACCATGACATTTTCGAACGCCATCAGCGGATGTTCGGCCGGCGGCGGCTCCTTGCTCCACACATCGAGGCCGGCGCCGGCGATCTTCTTGTCACGCAACGCCGCCGCGAGCGCCGGCTCGTCGTGGATGAAGCCGCGGGCCGCGGTGATGAAATAGGCGTGCGGCTGCATCAGCGCGAATTGCGGCGCGCCGATCATGCCGCGCGTTTCGTCGGAGAGCGGGCAATGGATCGAGACGAAGTCGGCGCGGCGCAGCAGATCGTCAAGCTCGACCTTGGTGGCGCCGCGCTTCTTGATTTCCTCCGCGCTCAGGTAGGGATCGTAGGCCAGCACCTGCATGCGCAGCAGCCCGTTGCACAGTTCCGCAAGGCGCCGTCCGACATTGCCGAGCCCGACGATGCCGATGGTGCGGCCGAGCATCTCGCCGCCCATGTAGTCGTTGCGGTTCTTGAGCGTGCCGGTCCGCAAGGCGCGGTCGGCCTGCGGTACGCTTCTTGAGCAGGCACAGCATCATGCCAAGCACGTGCTCGGCGACCGCGTTCGCGTTGCCGCCGGACTGATTGACCACCAGCACGCCGCGCGCGGTGCAGGCCTTCACGTCGACCGTGTCGTAGCCGGCGCCGTTCGCCGACACGATCAGCAGATTCGGCGTGCGCTTGAGCAGGTCCGCATCGGCGTGGAATTTTGTCACCAGCTCGTCGCGCGCGGAGCCGATCTGGTAGCCATGCGCGGCCGCGAGGATCGGCGCTGCCACGTCCTCCGCGCCGGCCTGCTCCACCTTGTCGAGCGTCACGTCGGCGCGCTTGCCGAGCAAATCGACATAGCCCTGCGGGGCATGCGGGGCGACATAGAACACACGCTTGCTGTTGACCTGGACAGCGCTCATTGCATTTCCTTGTTGTTGCGAAAATTCCTACTGCGGCGTGAGGCCAAGCTCCTTGACGATCCTGCCCCAATGGTCCTGCTCGGCGCGAATGAATTCGCCGGTCGCCTGCGGTGACAGCGCCTGGCTGATGCCCATGCCAAGCGTCGCGAAGCGGGTGAGCACCTCCGGATCCTTGTCGAAGGCCTCGATCTCGCGGTTGAGGCGCATCACGATATCGGCGGGCGTGCCCGCGGGCGCGACGACGACGAACCAGCCATCGATCACGAAGCCGGGCAGGGTTTCGCTTACGGCCGGGATGTCGTTGTGGCTCGGCACGCGCTGCGCCGAGGTGACGGCGAGCGCCCGCAGCTTGCCGCTGCGCAGGTTGCCCTCGATGCTGGGCGTTGCCGTCAGCATCATCTGGATGGTGCCGGCGACGGTGTCGGAGATCGCCTGTGCGTTGACGCTGTAGGGCACCTGTACGATGTCGATGCCGGCGCGCTTGGCGAAAAGCTGGCCGATCAGCGGCCCGAAGGCGCCCGAGGTCGCCACGCCGTAGGTGAGCTTGCCGGGATTGGCCTTGGCATAGGCAATCAGCTCGCTGAGATTTTTCGCCGGCACCTCGGGATTGACCGCGAACACATAGGGGCCGCTGTCGTTGACGATGCCCACGGGGGTGAAATCGCGCACCGGGTCGTAGGGCAGCGACTTGAAGGTGTGCATGTTCAGCGCCATCACGGTCGCCGGACCGAGAAAGAGCGTGTAGCCGTCCGGCGCCGCGCGTGCCGCGGTCTGCGCACCGAGCAGGCCCGAAGCGGCGGGAAGATTCTCGACATACACCTGCTGGCCGAGCGTGTGCGACACGCGCTCGGCGAACAGGCGCGCGACGATGTCGGGCGCCTGGCCGGGACTGGTCGAGCAGATCAGCCGGATCGGCCTTGTGGGCCATTGCTGCGCCTGGGCGGGCGCAATTCCTATCGCCAAGGCCGCACAGATCAGTCCGCGAACGATGGCTTTCATGGTCCCCTCCCCGGTCAGGCAGGCCAGCTTAAACCTTCGCGATGACCTCGGCCCAGTCCTCCAGCATCGCCATCTCGTGGCCGTTGCGGATGTGGGTGCCGAACTGGCGATAGCCGGCGGCCTTCAGCGCGCGAAGGCCTTCGATCAGTTCGGCGCGCGTCCCCGTGAAGGTGAAGCCGCGGATGACGTCGGCGCTCAGGAACTCGCTTTCCTCGGGCCGCACGAACATCAGGTGGCCGCGGTGGTTCGAGAGATAGCGCGCGTCCGGCGGCTGATATTTGAGATAGACCTCGCGATAGGCATCGAACTTTGCCTTGAATGGCGGCGGCACCTGGAAGCCGATCGAGCCAAGCTCGTCCTGCTCGGCGTAATTGTGAAACACGATCGCGGCGGCCGGACCGGCCTGCGCCTTGGCGCGCGGGCTGTCGGCCGGCTCGCCGTCGGCCAGAACGCAGCCGCCACCGAATGCTGTCGCGTAGAGGTCGTCCGGTTTGCGGCGCGCCTCCTGCCAGGCCTTTTTCATCTCGGCGATTGCCGCGCCCGCCACCTGCGCATTGCGCGCCGGCGCCATCCAGCCGACGCCAAGCTTGGCGGTGAGCTGCCGCCCGCGCGGCCCGAACGCGGAGATGTGCGTCGGAATCGGATCGTGGAGGTTGATGAGTTCAAGCTCTGGATTGAGGAAGCGGATTTTGTGTGGGCTTTTTTCCTCCGACCATTCCACCGTCTCGCCATTGAGCAGCGCATGCACGACGCGCAGATATTCCTCCATCCGGGCCAGCGAAATGGCCTTCAGCCCCATGGTGCGCCGCGCGGTGAAGCCGGTGCCGACGCCGAATTCGATGCGACCGGGCGCGAGCGCATTGAGCGAGGCGAGCGCGCTCGCCGTCACCGGCGCGATGCGGTTCGAAGGAATGAGCACGCCGGTGCCGAGCTTGATGCGCGAGGTCTGCATCGCGGCGGCGCCCATGGCGACGAACATGTCGGCGTTGAGGAGTTGCGTGTCGTAGAACCACGCGTGCGTGAAGCCCAGTTCCTCGGCGCGCTTGGCCACCTTCCACGAATGCGACGACGTCGCGAGCTGAATGCCGAAGTCCATGATCGTCCCCCGTCAATCCCGTTGCATTATAACGACTGCAATTCATCCGCCGCGGCAAGCACGACGCGCGCCAGCGCTTCACGGTCGGCGAGCGTGACCATCAGCGCCGGCGCGGGCACGATTTTGACGTCGAGCCCCGCGATGGGCACATCAGCATGATCGACCACATAGGCATCGATGAGATCGCCATAGCGGCGCGCGACCGCGGCGGCGCTGACCTCGATGCCAAGTTCGCGCATCATCTTCGCGGTCGGGCCCTTCACGGCGCGTCCACCAATGATCGGCGAAACCGCAATCACCGGCGCCGCGCATGCCATGAGCTCCTCCCTCACACCCGGGATGGCCAGTATAGGCTCGATGCTGATGAAAGGATTTGACGGGCATAGTACCACGGCGCGAAGCCGCGGATCGGCAAGCGCCGCCATGAATTCCGGCAATGGGCGCGCAGCCGCCACGCCCTCGAACGCGATCTCCCGAACTTCCGGCGCGCATTTGAGCCGCACGAAATAGTCCTGAAAATCGAGCCAGCCCTCGGCCGTGCGCACGCGCGTGCGCACGCGGTCGTCGCTCATCGGCAGGATGCGCGTCGCGATGCCGAGCCTGCGGCAGACGTCGGCAGTGATATGCGACAGCGTCTCGCCAGCGTGCAGCCGGCGCGTGCGCTCGACATGAATGGCAAGATCGCCATCGCCCAGGCGAAACCAGGTCTCGCCGCCAATCGCTTCCAGCGCCGCCATGAACGTCCAGGTCTCGTCGCGCCGGCCCCAGCCGGTCTGCGGATTGTCCAGGCCAGCAAGCGTGTAGATCAGCGTGTCGATGTCCGGCGAGATGCAAAGGCCGAGATGCTCGAAATCGTCGCCCGTATTGGCGACGACGGTGAGGGCACCGGGCGGCAGGACGCGGCTGAGGCCCAAGGCCAGCTTGGCGCCGCCGATGCCACCCGACAAGGCAAGGACAAGGTCTCGCGGCATCGGCGGAGCAATTCCTCTTGCCCGGGGTGGTTCTAGGCCGAAAGTGATCGCAACGCGGCCCGTTGCTGTCAACGCGGCGCATTCGTATCATCGGCCTCGGCGACAAGCCCGATATGCGGGCGAGGAGGAAGCGTGAACAAGTTCGGCATTGGTCAACCGGTCACCCGGGTCGAGGATCAGCGTTTCATCACCGGCCGCGGGCGCTATGTCGACGACATCGAGCTGCCGCACCTGTGCCACGGCGTCCAGGTCATGTCGCCGCACGCGCATGCCCGCATCAAGCGCGTCGATACCGCCAAGGCCAAGGCGGCCGAGGGCGTCCTCGCGGTGCTCACGGGCGCCGACGTGCAGGCCGACAAGCTCGGCGGCCTCGTACCCAACATGCCGGAGGATATGGGCGGCCCGAAGGGCTATCGCACGCTGCGTTCGATCCTCGCGGTCGACAAGGTGCGCGCGGTCGGCGACCGCGTGGCGTTCATCGTGGCCGAGACGGAGACGCAGGCGCGCAACGCCGCCGAACTGCTCGAGATCGAATACGAGCCGCTGCCGGCGGTCATCACCGTCGAGGATGCGGTGAAGCCCGGCGCGCCGCTGGTGTGGGACGAGGCGCCCAACAACGTCGCGTTCGCGCTGATGATGGGCAACAAGGAGGCGACCGACGCCGCCTTCGCCAAGGCCAAGCACACCGTTTCGCTGAAAGTGAACAACGCGCGCATCAGCGCCAACTCGATCGAAACGCGCGCGGCGATCGGGCAATATCATCCCGACAGCGACAGCTACACGCTCTACAGCACATCGCAGAACCCGCACGGCACCCGCTCGCAGGTCGCCGGTAATGTGCTGAAAATTCCCGAGACCAAGCTGCGCGTGATCTCGCCCGACGTCGGCGGCGGCTTCGGCATGAAGCACGGCGGCTATCCCGAGGACGCGCTGGTGGTGTGGGCGTCGCGCCGCGTCGGCGGGCGTCCGGTCAAATGGGTGTCGACGCGCTCGGAAGCGCTGCTCGGCGATTCGCACGGGCGCGACCAGATCGTCACCGGCGAATTGGCGCTCGACGAGCACGGCAAGATTTTGGGCATGCGCGTCAATGCGCTGCACGCCATGGGCTCGCATGTGTTCGGCGCCTCGATGGTGGTGCCGCTGTTCGCGCTGCGGCTTGCGCCCGGCGTCTACCAGATTCCGGCGGTGCTCGCGGTCGGCAAGGCCGTGCTCACCAACACCGCGCCGCTCGCGCCCTATCGCGGCGCCGGCCGGCCGGAGGCGACCTATCTGATCGAGCAGTTGCTCGACCGCGCGGCGCAGGTCGTCGGCATCGATCCGATCGAGATCAGGCGGCGCAATTTCATCCCGGCGCCTGCGATGCCGCACAAGACGCAGACCGGCATCACCTACGACAGCGGCGATTTCGTCCACGTCATGGACGAATGCCTCAAGCTCGCCGACTGGGAGGGCTTCGGCAAGCGCGCGGCGGAATCGAAGAAGAGCGGCAAGCTGCGCGGCCGCGGCATCGGCTATTTCCTCGAAGAGGCCGCGGTGTTCAACGACCGCATGGTGCTGCGCTTCGATCCGAGCGGGATGCTGACCATCGTTGCCGGCACCCATTCGCACGGCCAGGGCCACCAGACCGTCTACGCGCAGATGGTGACCGAGTGGCTCGGCGTGCCGTTCGAAAACATCCGCTACGTGCAGGGCGACACCAACGAGGTGCCGATCGGGCGCGGCAGTTACGGCTCGCGCAGCATGCATGTCGGCGGCAATGCGCTGAAAAAGGCGGCCGACAACATCGTCGAGAAGGCAAAGCCGATGGCGGCGATGATGATGGAGGCCGCGGCCGGCGACATCGAGTTCAAGGACGGCCGCTTCGGCATCGTCGGCACCGACCGCTCGATGGCGCTGACCGACGTCGCCAAGGCGTTCTACCGGCCGGCGATGCTGCCGCCGCAGTTCGACGTCGGGCTCGAAGCCTCCGGCACGTTCGCGGCGGAGCCGCCGAACTTTCCCAACGGCTGCCATGTCTGCGAAGTGGAGATCGATCCGGAAACCGGCACGGTCACGCTCGCGCGCTACGCGGCGGTCGACGACGTCGGCAAGATCATGAACCAGCTTCTGTGCGAGGGGCAGATCCACGGCGGCGTCGCGCAGGGCGTCGGCCAGGCGCTGATGGAAGCCGTCGTCTTCGACAGCGACGGGCAGTTGATCAGCGGCAGCTTCCAGGATTACGCCATGCCGCGCGCCGAGGATTTTCCGGCGATCAATTCCGAACTGACCGAAGTGCCGGCCAAGACCAACCCGCTCGGCGTCAAGGGCGCAGGCGAGGCCGGCGCCACCGGCGCGCCGCCCGCGGTGATCGGCGCCATCCTCGATGCGCTGCGTCCACTCGGCATCGACCACATCGACATGCCGGCAACGCCGAACCGCGTCTGGGCGGCGATCAATGCGCGCGGGATGACGAAGGCGGCGGCGGAGTGAAGTCACCTAAGCGTTACCTGTCATCCTTCGAGGCTCGCTACGCTCGCGCCGCAGGGGGACGGACCAAATTCCGAGCTACTGCACCTTCAGGCCCATCAGGTTGGCGATGACGTTGCGCTGAATCTGCGAGGTGCCGGCCGCGATGGTGGCGGCGCGGGAGTCGCGGAAATAGCGCTCCATGTCGAACTCGGCGCTGTAGCCGAAGCCGCCCATCACCTGCATGCCCTGGCTCGCGACCTTCACGTAGGTCTCCGACGTGAACAGTTTCGCCATCGAGATTTCGCGCAGCGCATTCTGTCCGGTCGAGGCCATCCACGCCGCGCGCCACATCAGCGTGCGCGCGGCTTCGACCTCGGTCTGCATGTCGGCGAGCATATGGGCGATCGCCTGATTGGCGCCGATCGGGCGGCCGAACTGCTTGCGGTCCTTGGCGTATTGCACGGCAAGGTCGACGATGCCTTGCGCCGCGCCGACATTGCCGGCGGACGAGGTCGCACGCTCCACCTGCAGGCCGGCGAGCACAACGTCCCAGCCCTTGTTCTCTCCGCCGACGAGGCGGTCCGGCGGGACGCGGACATTGTCGAATGTGAGCTCGTATGTGCCGGTGGCGCGGCGGCCGAGCATATCGAGCTTGCGCAGCGTGAGCCCGGGCGTGTCGTTGTCGACCAGGAACAGCGACATGCCCTGCCGATAATGCGCCTTCGGGTCGGTCTTCAGATAGACGTTGATGACGTTGTTCTTGGCGCCCGCGGTCGAAGCCCAGATCTTGCGGCCGTTGATGACCCATTCGTTGCCGTCGCGCACCGCGTTCGTGCGCATGGCGCCGATGTCCGAGCCGGCGTCCGGCTCCGACATCGAGATCGAGAATTTCACGTCGCCCTTGATGAATTTCGGCAGCCAGTGGCGCTTCTGTTCCTCCGAGGCCTTGTTGACGAGATTGAGCGCGCAAAAAATGTTGCCGCTATACGCCATCACCAGATCGGCGCTGGTGCGCGCGAGCTCTTCGGCGACGATCACCATGTCGACCACACTGCCACCCGCGCCGCCGTATTCTTCCGGCAGCGGCAGACCGAACAGTCCGGCATCGACCCAGGCGCGGTAGAGGTCTTCCGGATAGGTGCGCTCGCGATCGTGCTGGCGCACATATTCGGGCGGCGCGTGGCGCTCCATCAGCTTGCGCACGCTGTCGCGCAGCAGCCGCTGTTCCTCGGTGAAGCCGAAATCCATGTTTTTCTCCCGAAAAATTCTATCCAGCCGACATGCCGCCGCGGCGCAGCGAATTGCCGCCGTCGACGGTGAAGATGACGCCGGACGTGTAGGACGAAAGGTCCGAGGCCAGGAACACGACCAGCGCCGCGATCTCGTCGACGGTCGCCGGGCGGCCGAACGGCATGGATCTTCTGGAATTCGCGCCAGCGGTCGGCATCGCCGAGTTCGCGCGCCGCACGCTTGCGCGCCAGCGTCTCGACGCGGCCGGTGTCGACCGGGCCGGGATTGACGCCGAGGATGCGCACGCCGAAATCCGGGCTCTTGGTGCCGATCGAGCGCGTGAACGCCATCAGCGAGGCATTGCCGACGCAGCCGGCGATGTAACCGGCCGGCAGGCTCTCGCCCGCGGCGCCGATGATGTTGATGATGACGCCGCGGCCGCGTTCGCGCATGCGCTTGAGGTAGGCCCGCGTGAGATCGATGTAGCCGAACACCTTGAGGTCCCAGCCGGCGCGCCACGCCGCGTCGTCGACATCGTCGATCGTGCCGCCCGGAATGCCGCCGGCGTTGTTGACCAGCACGTCGATGTCGGGCCACGCCTCGATTATTTTCGCGCGCACGTCGGCCTTGGAGAGATCGGCCGCCATGGTGCGGACCTCGACCTTGTGGTCCTTGCGGATGGCGGCCGCGCCCTCGTCCAGAAGGTCCTTCGAGCGCGCGGCGAGGCAGACGTTGCAACCCTCCGCCGCAAACCATTGGCCGACGCCGAGCCCGATGCCCTTCGAGCCGCCGGTCACCAGCACGGTGCGGCCTGTCAGCTTCAAGTCCATGGACGCCATCCCCGGCAGGTGACAACAGCGCGGGCAGCAAAATACAATCCATTGACTGCGGCAACCCTCATCTCAAAGAAATTCAGCCATGCCCAAGGCCAAAACCTCCGACGGCTTCCAGCTTTATTACGAGACGCATGGCAGCGGGCCGCCCATCGTGCTGGTGCATGAGCTTGGCGGCTCGCATGACTCGTTCCATTTTCAGATTGCGGCGTGGTCGCCGCGCTTGCAGTGCATCAGCTACAACGCGCGCGGTTATCCGCCGTCCGACGTGCCGCCGTCGGCGGAATCCTATTCGCAGGACATCGCGGCAAGCGACATCGGCGCCGTGCTCGACGCCGCAGGCCTGAAAGACGCGCATCTGCTCGGCGTCTCGATGGGTTCGGCCGCGGTGCTGCAATTCGCGCTGCGCAATCCGGCGCGGGCGCGCTCGATCGTTCTGTGCAGCATCGGCAGCGGCTCGGACCAGCCGCAAGGCGAATACCGGACCAGCATGGAGGCGCAGGCCGATTTCGCGCAGGCAAGCGGCATGCAGGCGCTGGCGGAGAAAATGCTGGCGATGCCGACCCGGCATCGGCTCAAGGACAAGAGCCCGGCCGAATACAAGAAATTCATCGACCAGCTTGCGGCGCTGTCGCCGCTCGGGATTTCCAACACCATGCGCGGCGTGCAGGCGCGCCGGCCGCCGATCTACGTGCACAAGGATCGCGTCGCGGCGATGAAGGTGCCGACGCTGATCGTCGTCGGCGATGAGGACGAGCCGTGCGTCAAGCCGAGCCATTTTTTGCACGAGACGATCCCGGGCGCGCGGCTCGAAGTGATCCGCAAGTGCGGGCATCTGGTGAACATCGAGGAGCCGGCGATCCTCAATCCGATGGTGCTCGGGTTTGTCGAGGCGTGCGAGGCGAAACGTTGACCCCCTCATCCTGAGGAGGCCGCGAAGCGGCCGTCTCGAAGGATGCGGAGCCCATATGGTTCGAGACGCACGCTTCGCGTGCTCCTCACCATGAGGTTGAGAAGTTCCTGAATCCGACAACACTTACGACACGATCGCCTGTCGTCCGAGCTGCTGCCACGCCGCCGGCGCGCCGGCTTTCTCGGCAGCTTCGGCGGGCGGCGAGATTGCTGTCCCACCGCGCGCCGATGAAGCGGCGACCGGTGACGCCATCGGACGCGTTCGAGCAGAGCCAAACCAGCGGCGCCACCATCACCTCGGGCGCGATCGAGCTTCGACCGGTCGGGTGCGGCGGCCTGCGTGACCATGCGCGTATCCGCCGCGCCGCCGGGCACCAGCACGTTGGCGGTGACGCCGGTGCCCTCAAGCTCCTGCGCCATGGCGAGCAGGTGCGCCTCGTTCGCCGCCTTGGAGCCGCCGTAGGGCTGCATGCCGCCGCGCCACATGGTGTCGAGGCTCGTCGTCACGTTGATGATGCGGCCCCAGCGTTGCGCCAGCATCGAAGGCACCGCGGCGCGCGTCATCAGGAAGGCGGCGAAGACGTTGACTTCCATGATGCGGCGGAATTCCGCGGGCGTCACTTCCCAGAACTTGCCGACCGGCTGACCGTCGGAGCGGAACAGGCCGATATTGATCCCCGCATTGTTGAGGAGGATGTCGAGCCGGCCGAACTTCTCGATGGTCTTGCGCACGACCTGCGGCCCGCTGTCATCGCGCGTCACATCGGCGGTGACGTCAAGGATGCGATCGTCGGCGCCGACATCGCGGGCGACGCTCATCGTTTGATCGAGCGCCTGCGCGTCGAGCTCCGTCGCCGCCACGCGCGCGCCGGCTGCAAGCAATCCCAATGTCATCACCCGGCCGAGGCCGCGCCCCGCGCCGGTGACGATGGCGACTTTTCCGTCGAGCGGTCCGGCCATGATGCGCTCCCTAGTTGATCGTGATGTGACGCTTCTTGATGACGTCGCCGAGCTGTCTCGGCGGTGTCGTGCCAGAATTTTGTGAACTCCTCGGGCGTGCCGCCGCCGACGTCCCAGCCATCTGCCGCCAGTCGCGCCTTGATCTCGGGGCTGCGCACGGCCTTGGTCACGTCGGCTGCGATCTTGGCGACGATCGGCTTCGGTGTCGCCGCCGGCGCGAACAGCGCGAACCAGCTGCTGACCTCGAAGCCCGGATAGCCGGCCTCGGCGAAGGTCGGCACATCCGGCAAGCTGGCGTTTCGCGCCGGGCCGGTCACCGCGAGTCCGCGCAATTGTCCCGATGCGACCAGCGGCTTCGCCGAACCCATTTCCCCGAACGCCATGGGGATATGGCCGCCGAGCAGATCCTGCATCGCCGGCGCGACGCCGCGATAGGGCACGTGCTGGAATTGGGTGCCGTATTGCAGGTTGAACGTCTCGCCCATCAGGTGCTGCTGCGAGCCGGCGCCGGGGCTGCCATACGACACCGGCTTGGTCTTGGCGTATTCGACCAGTTCCTTGAGCGTGTGGAACGGCTGCGACGGCCCGACCAGACAGATGATCGGCGAAAACACCAGCGCCGTGACGCCGGCGAAGTCTTTCACCGGATCGTATCCAAGCCGGGGATTGAGATATTGCGCGATGGCGTGGCTGCCGGCGACACCGATCAGCAAGGTGTAGCCGTCCGCCGGCTGGTGCGCGACGTATTCGCTCGCCACGCCGCCAAGCGCGCCGGCCTTGTTTTCGATGATGATCGTCTGCCCCCAGATTTCGCCAAGCTTCGGCGCGATGATCCGCGCCACGATGTCGACGCCGCCGCCGGCCGCGAACGGGACGATGAGGCGCACCGTCTTGTTCGGGAAATCAGAGGTTTGTGCCAGGACGGGCGCGGCGGCGGCTGCGATCAGCAGTCCCGCGAGCGCCAAACCAGTTTTCCGCAGGGCCATGCCGATCGCTCCATTGGCCGACGTGAACCTCGATGCCGGCAGTCTACTCCAGGTCCGAGAGAGCGGATGCCTCATGGGGCCGGCGGCAGCGGCGGCGCGACGCCATCCGGCAGCGGGATGTCGTGGCAATTCAGCGTCATCGCCACCATCGTGTAATAGCCGATGAGCGCAGTGAGTTCGACCACCCCGATGGCGCCCCAGCGCGCGACCACGCGCTGATAGGTCGCGTCGCCGACCGTTTTGCGGCGGTTCAGTTCGTCGGCGTAATCGTAGATGGCGAGACCCTCCTCATCGAGTCCTTTCGGCTGGCGCCCGAGGCGAATGTCCTCGATGACGTCGGGAGGCAGGCCGGCTTTTTCCGCCATCTGCGCGTGGATGTGCCATTCGAGCTGCGCGTGGCAATGGCGCCCGGTGACGAGGATCGCCAATTCGCTCCACTTCGACGGCAGCGATGTGCGGTAGCGCAACAGCTCGCCGAACTGCTGCCACTTGTCAGCGAGCTCCGCACGATACAGCGCCGCGCGCAGCGGCCCGCGCAATTCGCCGCGCGGACCGGAGACGACGGCATCGTGGACGCGACGCTGCTCGGCGGTCATCGTCTCGGTCGGAAACAGCGGAATGCGCGGCAAGGCTTATCTCCTGTCACGGACGCGCCGCGGCGGCGCCCCACCCCAGCTCGCGCAAGATTTCCTCGGTGTGCTCACCCAAAAGCGGCGGCGGCCGATCGTATGTGATCGGCGCGTGCTTGAAGCGCATGGGCGAAGCGACTTGCGGCACCGAACCTGCGGCCGCGTGGGCGAGGTGGATCAGCATCTCGCGGTGCTTGACCTGCGGATCGTCGAACACCTCCGGAACGGTGTTGATCGGCCCGCACGGCACCCCTGCGCGCGCGCAGCCGCTCACCCAATGGTCGCGGTCCTGGCTCGCCAGAATTTCGGCAAGCAGCGGCGTCAATGCCGCGTTGTTGCGCACGCGGCCGGCATTGGTGCGGAAGCGTTCGTCGGTGGCGAGGTCCTTGCGCCCGAGCACATCGCACAGCCGCACGAACTGGTCGTCGTTGCCGACAGCGAGCGCGAAATAGCCGTCGCGTGCGCGGAACACGTCCTGCGGCTGGATGTTCGGATGCGCATTGCCGCTGCGCCGTGGCGGCTTGCCGGAGATGAGGAAATTCATGGCCTGGTTGGCGAGGAACGAGACGCCGACATCCAGCATGCCGATGTCGATGAATTCGCCCTGCCCTGTCTCCGCGCGCCGCGCCAGCGCCGCCAGCACGGCGATTGAGGCATACATGCCGGTCATGATGTCGACGATCGGCACGCCGACTTTCTGCGGGCCGCCGCCCGGCTTGCCGTCGGCCTCGCCGGTGACGCTCATCAGGCCGCTCATGCCCTGGATCATGAAATCATAGGCCGCCTGCTCGCGCCGCGGTCCGCTCTGGCCGAAGCCTGTGATCGAACAGTAGATCAGCGCCGGATTGAGCGTGGCGAGATCGTCATAGCCGAGACCGTATTTCTGCAACGCGCCGGCCTTGAAGTTTTCCAGCACGATGTCGGCCTTGGCGGCGAGCGCGCGTACGATGCGCTGGCCTTCGCGGTCGGCGAGATCGATGGCGATCGACCGCTTGCCGCGGTTGACGGCGAGGAAATAGCCGGCATCGCGCGTGTCGTTGCCGGCCTTGTCCTTCAGAAATGGCGGGCCCCAGCCGCGCGTGTCGTCGCCCGCGCCGGGACGCTCGACCTTCACCACGTCGGCGCCGAGGTCGGCAAGAATTTGGCCCGCCCACGGCCCCGCCAAGATGCGGCTCAGGTCGAGCACGCGAATGTGCGACAGCGGCCCAGCCATGTCAGGCACTCAGCGAACGGGTGCGCGCAGTCCAAAGCGAGGATACTTCAGCTATCATCGACCGGCTCCGTGGCGCGCACCGAGGGTCGCGCTGCGAATGTTGCATGCCAGCGCGCGATGCGCGGATGATGCTTGCGCCAGTCCTCGTCGGCAAAGCGGAAGTCGAGGTAGGACAGCGAGCAGCCGATGGCGATGTGGCCGATGTCGAAGGCTGCAGCTTCGAGCGCCGCGGCTTCGTTGTCGAGCGAATCGAGCACGGCCTTTCTGCGAACGGCCTGGCTTGCGAGATGTGCGTCCGAGGGCTTTGCGCGTAACTGCTCGTCGCGACAGAGGATCAGGAGATCGAGGAAGCCGTCGCCGAGCGCCTGGCGGCGCAGCGCCGTGATACGGTCCTTGGCGTTCGCGGGGAACAGCTTCGCCTTGCTGTGAAGCGTATCGAGATATTCGCAGATCACCGGCGAGTCGTAGATCACCGTGCCGTCGTCGAGCACCAGCGTCGGAATTTTCGACAGCGGGTTGTCCCGTATCAGCTCCGCGTGCGGCCTGGTCATCGCGGCCACGGTCCGCACGCAGGTGATGCGGTCGGTCAACCCCAGTTCGTGCGCCACGACCATGACCTTGCGCACGAACGGCGAGCGCGGCGACCAATGCAGCTTCATGCAAGTCCCCCGGCCAATTCTCCCGACAAAGCCCGATGGCGCTTTGAATGCCATCGGGCTAGCATTCCGGATGATCGATGTCGAGCGCCTGACGACACTGATCAAAACGGTCAATATCAAGGGCGAATGAGTTTTCCCGAGCACGCCTCAGCCTTATTTCGACGCACCCGGCAGGAGACTAAATGGACTACGACCCGCGCAGCGAGCCGCACAATCTCGAGCACAATCCGACCACCTCGCTCGTGGTACCGCGCCCGATCGGCTGGATCACGACCATCAGCCCGGAAGGCGTGGTCAATCTCGCGCCCTACAGCTTCTTCAACATGATCTGCGGCAGTCCGCCGTTCGTGATGTTCTCGTCAAGCTCGCGCAAGCACAGCCAGAATCACGCCGAGGCGTCGGGCGAGTTCGTGTTCAACCTCGCGACCTGGGAGCTGCGCGAGGAGATGAATCTCACCAGCGCGATCTATCCGGAAGACGTCAGCGAGCCGGAGGCAGCAAAGATCGAAATGGTCGCGTCGCGCAAGGTCAAGCCGCCGCGCGTCGCGAAGGCGCCGATCGCGCTCGAATGCATCTATGTGCAGACCATTCCGGTGACTCGCGCCAACGGGCAGAAAACCAAAAGCTCCGTGGTCATCGGCGAGGTCGTCAACGTCCACATCGACGACGACATTATCGTCAATCGCAATATCGATATGTCCCGCATCAAGCCGATCGCCCGGCTTGGCTACATGGATTACAGCGTGGTCGACAACATCTTCGAGATGATGCGGCCATGACTGCGGCCATGGCGACTTCTCGAACAGTTCCGCCTCGACGTCGCGGACGGCATCGCCACCGTCACCTTCGACCGGCCGCCGGTGAACGCGCAGAATCGCCGCACCCGCGAGGAACTGATCTACGTCTTCGACACGCTGAGCGACCGCGACGACGTGCGCGTCGTCATCCTCACCGGGGCCGGCGATGTGTTCTCGGCCGGCGCCGACATCAAGGAACGCGTCGATCTGGTGCAGGAGCCGGGCGACTACGTCCGTCACAACCGGCTGGTGCGCGAATTCTTCTACGCGGTCACCGACTGCACCAAGCCGGTGATCGCGGCCGTCAACGGGCCGGCGATCGGCGCCGGCTTCGTGCTGATGCTCGCCTGCGACATCATGCTGGCTTCCGACAACGCCTATTTCGTCATGCCGGAGATCAATGTCGGTCTCGCCGGCGGCGCGCGCTTTCTGATGGAGCATTTCGGCCGCTCGCACGCCCGCGCCATGTATTTCACCGGCCGTCGCACGCCGGCGTCGGAGCTCTATCGCCTCGGCGTGATCGAAGCCTGTCCGCCGCGCGCGCAGCTTATGGAGGCGGCGCTCGGCATCGCGCGCGAGATCGCGGCAAAAAGTCCGTCGGCCGTGCGCCACATCAAGCGCGCGTTCAACACCATCGAGGAACTGCCCGTGCGTGACGCCTACCGTTTCGAGCAGACCGTGACGGTCGATCTGTCGCACACCGAAGACGCCCGCGAGGCGCAGCGCGCCTTCGTCGAGAAGCGCAAGCCGGTGTTCAAGGGAAAATGAGACATTGAACCTGCCTCTTTTGCGCTCGCTCGCATTCGCGTTGACATTGCTTTACGCACCCGCTGCCGCGCTGGCGCAGGCGTGGCCGTCAGGCACAGTGAAAATCATCGTTCCTTACGCTCCGGGCGGACCGCTCGACTTCACGGCACGGCTGTTGATCGATCGGCTGACGGCGCAGACCAAAGGCACCTTCATCCTGGATCACCGGCCGGGAGCCGGGACCACGATCGGCGCGCAGGCCGTGGCGCAGTCGCCGGCCGATGGCAGCACCTTCCTGTACACGACCGCCTCGCTCGCCGTCGCACCGGCGATCTATCCCAAGCTGCCGTTCGATCCGCTCACGTTTACGCCCATCAGTCTGATCACCGAGGCGCCGATCACGGTGGTGGTGCGCGCCGATCATCCGCTGCGCGATATCGCCGACCTGATCAGCAAGGCCAAGGCCGCGCCCGGCAAATACACGTTCGGATCGGGCGGCGTCGGCTCCGGCAATCACCTCGCCGGCGAGATGTTGAAGCAAATGGCCGGCATCGACCTGCTGCATGTGCCGTATCGCGGCTCGGCGCCGTCGATGGCGGCGCTCTACGCCGGCGACATCGACATGGTGTTCGCCAGCACGGTCGAGACGCTGGCCCATGTGCGCGATGGCCGGGTTCGGATGCTCGGCATCGGCGCGCCGCAACGGATTGCCGAATTGCCCGACGTTCCCGCCATCGCCGAGGTGGTGCCCGGCTACGCGATGAGCAACTGGCATGCCCTGTTCGGCCCGGCTGGTTTGCCGGCCAGCATCGTCGCGCGCATTCAGGCGGAGCTGCCGAAAATGCGCAGCGATCCATCGCTCGTGAAAATTTCGAAAGCGGCGGGCGTAGACATGATGTTCACGAGCGCGGACGTCCTGCGCGCACGGATGGAAGCGGAGGTGCCGCGCTGGAAGAAGCTCGTTCCGGCCATCGGATTACAGCAGCAATAGCGAACGCGTGCGTCTGGAGATGAATGCAATGACACAAACTTTTGCGTGGCCGAACGGCAAGCGGATCGCAGTACTGGTGAGCGTGCTGTTTGAAAGCTGGTCGGACGGCAAGTCGCCGCACTATTTCACCCGCACGACGCCGCTCAAGCCGGGCGCCACCGACTACGCCGGCATCCAGTGGTCGCAATACGGCGGCGAGGAAGGCATCTGGCGCATCGTGCGCACGCTCGACGAATGCCACATGCGCGGCTCGGTGTTCGCCAACGGGCGCGCCGCCGAGCTTTATCCCGATGCGTTCAAGCAGATCGTGCGCTCCGGGCATGTGGTCGAAGGCCACGGCTACGCGCAGGACCAGTATTTTCTGGAAATGACGCCGGAGCAGCAGCGCGCGACCATTCGCAAGGTGCTCGACATTCTGGAGAAGGCGTCAGGCAGCCGCCCGGAGGGCTGGGCGACGCCGGTCTATGGCTGGAACGAGCACACGTTCGACCTGCTCGTGCAGGAAGGCGTGAAATGGTACGCCGACGCGCTCGACAACAGCCTGCCGCGCGTCGAGAAATCCAAGAGCGGATCGCTCATCGCCCTGCCCTTCTCGGAGTTTGTCGACAACCGCGTGCTGCGCGCGAGCCCGCGCGACTATTACGACGTCTACAAGGACAGCTTCGATTATCTCTACGCGCACGAGCCGGCGGGGCTGCTGCACATCGCGATCCATTGTCACTTCGGCGGCCGGCCGCTGATCACCGCGCAGTTCCGCAAGCTGCTGCGCTATTTCGCCGAGTTCAGCGACGTCTGGTTTCCGACCCACCGCGAGCTGGTGAAGTATTTCATCGATCAGCGTATCGACAAGGTGCCGTATTCGCAGCGCTTCTTTGCGTGACGTGTGTGCGCCCACCCGAACAGCGAGAACCATACCATGCGCAGACGTGACCTCCTGACCCTCGGCCTGGCATCCTTCGCCGCTCCGTTCCCAACGCTGCGCGCTTTCGCCCAAGGCAAATATCCGACGCAACCGATCAGGTTCATCGTTCCACGCGCGGCCGGCGGCGTCGTTGACGTCGTCGCCCGGCTGTGGGCCGAGCAGGTCAAACCGCAGCTCGGCAATATCGTCATCGAAAATCAGGGTGGCGGCGGCGGGCTGATCGGCGCCACGGCGGTCGCGCGTGCGCAGCCGGACGGCTACACACTCCTCGCCGGCACCACCAGCGAGCTTGTCATCAGCCCCGTCATCGCCACCCGTCCGCCATACGACCCGGTAAAGGACCTGACGCCGATCGCGCTGACGGCCGTCTCGGTATCCGCCCTCATGGTGCATGCCTCGCTGCCGGTGCATTCGTTGCAGGAGCTGGTGGCTTACGACAAGGCCAATCCAGGCAAGCTCGTCTACGGCTCCGCAGGCGTCGGCACGTCGGCGCATCTCTGCGGTGAGCTGTTCAAGCAGCTCGCCGGCCTGCCGGACATCGTGCATGTGCCGTACAAGGGCGCGAATCCGGGGCTCGCCGATTTCTACAGCGGACAACTGCCGATGTTCGCAGCCAGCATCTCGCCGCAGGTGCTGGCGATGCACCAGGCGGGGAAAATCCGCATCCTTGTCGCCGGCACCGACAAGCATCTGCGCGGCGCGCCCGATATTCCGATCAGCTCCGAGGTCGGATTTCCCGACCTGATCACGGTGCAGTTCATGGGCGTATTCGCGCCCGGCGGCACGCCCCGGCCGATCATCGACCAGATCGCCGGCGCGACGCACCAGGCCATGGGCGACAAGGCGTTTCAGGATAAATTGATCAACGCCGGATTCGAACCGCTGACCGATTCCGGCCCCGAGCAGTCGGCGAAATTCATCCACGAGGAACTGGTGCGCTGGACGCCGCTGTTGAAAGCGTCCGGCATCAAGATGAATTAGCCATGAGCTCGCCCGATATGAACAGGCGTGAGGCGCTCGCGTTCGGCCTCGCATCGATGGCTGCAGCCGCATTGCGACCATCGCCGGCGGCCGCGCAAGGCAACTATCCCGAACGCACAATCCGCATGATCGCACCACGCACGGCCGGCGGCGTCGTCGATGTGGCCGGCCGCATGTGGGCGGATCGCATGAAGCCGCACTTCGGCAACATCGTCATCGAGAACCAGACCGGCGGCGGCGGCACGCTTGGCGCATCCACCGTAGCGCATGCGCCGCCGGACGGCTATACGCTGCTGGCAGGGACAGGAAGCGAACTCGTCATCAGCTACCTGATCGCGAAAAATCCACCCTACGACCCGGTGAAGGACTTTGCGCCGGTCACGATCAATGCGGTCGCGATCCCCGCCATCATGATCAACGCATCGCTTCCGGTGCAAACCCTTCCCGAACTCGTCGCCTATGCCAAGGCCAATCCGGGCAAGCTGTCATACGGCTCCGCCGGCACCGGCACGATCGGTCATCTGTGCGGCGAGTTGTTCAAGAGCCTCGCCGGGCTGCCGGACATCGTGCACCTTCCGTACAAGGGCGGCTCGTCGGGGCTGGTCGATCTCTACAGCGGACAAATTCCGATGATGTCGGTGAGCGTCTCGACGCAGACGCTGGCGATGCAGAACAGCGGCAAGATCCGCATTCTGGTCGCCGCCGCCGAACGCCACCTGACCGGCGCTCCCGAAGTCCCGATCGGCGCCGACGTCGGCTATCCCGACCTCATCGCCCAGATGTTCATGGGCGTGTTCGCGCCCGCCGGCACGCCGCGGCCGATCATCGATCGCATCGCGCAGGCGTCGCAGCAGGTCATGGCGGACAAGGATTTCGAGAACCGCCTGGTCGAAAGCGGCTTTGAGCCGGTGCTCGAATTCAAGCCCGGAGCGCGCGGCAAAATATGTCAAGGACGACCTGGTGCGCTGGGCGCCGGTGGTGAAGGCGGCGGGCCTCACGCCGAACTGAGCGTCGCGCAGATCGCACGTGCGCGATCGCAGCTTGACGGCGGAAAGTCTTGTCTCCTATCGTCGACTGCGCTTCAGAAAAATCCAGCAAAGCGGCCCATCATGGACGTCAACGAAAAAATTCATGCCCAGCTCACCAAAGCCGGCGTGCGGCTTGCCGCCAGCCTGCCCGATGATTGGGTCAATACGCTCATCAACCGCATGGACAAGGACAACGCCATCCGTCACGTGCGGGTCGGCCGCGAGGCGGAGACCATCGCAATCTGCGCCGGCGCGTTCTTCGGCGGCGTGCGCTCGGTCGCGATCTTCGGCAACACCGGGCTTCTCACCTGCACCGGCGAGATGGCGACGCTGTGCCTGCGCCACGCCATTCCGGTGTTCTGCATCGTCAGCGGGCGCGGCTCGATCGACGACCACAAGGTCTACCAGGAGGTGCAAGGCCGCCGCACCATTCCGCTGCTGCAGGCCTACGACTATCCGTACAAGATCATCGACAAGGAAGAAGAGATCGAGGACATCCCGAACGCCTACGAATGGCACCGGCTGCAGAAGCGGCCGTTCGTCCTGTTCCTGACCAAGAAGCTTTTGGGGACCAGCGCATGAAAGCGAATGAATGCATCAAGGTCCTGGCCAAATACCGCGGCGATGCGGTGGTGGTCGCAGCGCTCGGCATGGCGGCGAATGAATGGTGGGCGGTGACGAAGAGCGAGGACAGCTTCTACATGCACGGCGGCATGGGCCTGGCGCCGACCTTTGCGCTCGGGCTTGCACTTTCGATCCCGGAGACGCCGGTGTGGGTGCTCAACTCGGATGGCGGCCTCTGCATGAACACCGGTTGCCTTCTGACCGAAGCCGGACAGCAGCCGCGCAACCTCAAGCATTTCGTCATCGATAACCAGTGCTACCAGACCGTCGAAAACATGCCGATGGTCAACCAGGATGGCGCCGACTACACCATGATGGCGCGCGGCGCCGGCATCCAGCAGGCGATCACCATCGACAACCTTGCCGATCTCGACCGCAAGATGCCAGAGATCGTCGCCGCGCCCGGCCCGTATTTCATCCGTCTGCGCGTCGAGGCCGAGGCCGACTACCAGCGCACGCCGCCCGCGAATTACGAGGGACCGGAGCTGAAATACCGCTTCGGCCGCGCGCTGGAGAAGAAGCTCGGCATCAAGGTGTTCGGGCCGCGGGGATTTTGACGAATTTCAATTCGCGATCTGTCACCGTGAGTGCCGGGCGTGGCCCGGCAATCCATAGCCGGCGACGCGAGCAGCATCTGCGAGGCTCGCGCGTGCGCGAGCACCGACAGGATGACGAGTTGGAGCTGGCGCGGAAACGCCTCACCCCATCTTCGCGCTCTCGTCGTACAGCTCGATCATGTTGCCGTCGGGATCGTAGATGTAGATCGTGAGGCCATAGAGCCCATCGTGAAGGTCGCGGTCGAATTTCACATTGGCCGCCTTGAGCCGCTTGGCGATCGCCGGCACGTCCTTCGCCTTGAAGGCGATGTGATCGATCTGCGGCGACTGCTCCGGTCCGCCGCTGGTGAGCGCGAGGCCTTGCAGGAACGGCACGAACGGCCGCCCGTCGGCCAGCGGCTTGGCCTGCCGCAGCTTGAAGCCGAGCAGATCGACGTAGAAACGTTCCGAGCGCTTGATGTCGGAGACCTTCAGCAGCATGTGGGCGAATTCGGTGGCGCCCGCGATCGCTTGCGTCGACATGATCAATCCTTTCTCTCGTCGCCCATCACGCCGGCAAGCGCCCAGTCCTCCCGCGGCACTTCCTGGATGATGACGTGGAGGTTGTCAGGCTTGGCGCCGGCGTGCTGCACCATGGCGTCGGTGATGGCGCGCACCAGCGCGCGCTTTTGCGGCGGTGTGCGCCCCGGCCACATCTGTACGGTCACAACAGGCATGTCAATTTTCCTCCTGCAACAGGCTCCGCGCACGGCCGCGGTGCCCGCGGACGGCGTTGGACGTGATTATGCCGCCGGATCGATCAGTGCGCCATCAGCACCGGTACCGTAGCCTTGGCCAGAATGTGCCGCGTGGCGCCGCCAAAGATCATCTGCCGCAACCGGCTCTGGGTATAGGCGCCCTTGACGACCAGATCGCAGCCAAGCTCCTCGGCCTTGGCGAGAATCACCTCGCCCGCGTTGCGCTTGCCGGCCGGGAGCGTGATCGTTTCGGCGGCGATGCCGTTCATCTGCAACGAGCGCGCGAGTTGTTCTCCGCTCGGGCCCGCGACCGTGCCGCCCTCGACCGTGCAAATGGTGACCTTCTCCGCCCCACGCAGCAACGGCATGGCGAAAGCCGTCGTGCGCGCCTGCTCGGTGCTGCGATTCCAGGCGATCAGGACGTTGCGGCCGAGCGAGCGCGGCGAAGCCGGCGGTGCAATGAGCACGGGCCGGCCGCTGTCGAACAACGCCGATTCCAGCGTCACCATCGACGGGACTCTGCCACTGGTCGCCTGGCCGAGCCAGGACGATGACGTCGAACACGCGGCCATAGCCGCCGACGAAGTCGTGGCCGCTCGGCGCGGCGTCGAGCCAGGCGAACGACAAGCCCGCCTTGGCGGAATCCGACAGCGGAACGCTGTGCTGCTCCATGTAGGATCGGAACAACTCATGCGACTGGCGCGCCATCTCGGCGTCGTTTTCCTTCACCGCCACCATGGTGAGGCCGCTGTCGGGGTCCATGGCGACAAGCTCGGCGACCGCGGGCCGCAGCGGGAAGCCTTCGATATAGGAGTCGAATTTCCGGCCCAGCAGCAGCGCCGTGTCCAGCGCCGAGACCATCGAGGTACTTTGCTCGGTAGGAACAAGAATCGTCTTCATGCGCGCGCCCCACCCCCGAGCGAACCTGACGCAAGATGGCACGTCCCAGCCGGCCACCTCAACGTCGGCATCATACTGCCCCGCACGTTGTGGACAAGATGACGTGGACAAACGGCCGCACGGCCTGCGCCTCACCGGGCAAGCACCCCGAGTGTTCCGTCCGGCAGGTCCCAATTTCGTGACTTGCAGGCGCGCTTTATCCGGGTTTTCTATAAGGACATGTGATGGGCATGCCGTGGGGAAGACCACATGAATCGACGCGAACTGATTTCGGCGTTCAGCTCTCGCCGCCGTTTGGCCCGTGGCCGCGCGCGCGCAGATCTTTCCCGACCAAGCCCATCAAGCTCATCGTGCCGTTCGCCGCCGGCGGCGCCGCCGATTTGTTCGGGCGCGTCCTGGCGACAAAGATGAGCGCCGATCTCGGCGAGCAGGTCTTCGTCGAGGTGCACGCCGGCGCGGGCGGTCTGACCGGCGTCGACGCCACCGCGAAGAGTCCTCCTGACGGCTACACCATCTGCCTCGCCGGCGCCGCCGCGCTCTCGGCCATTCCGTTCATGGTGGCCAAGATGCCGTTCAATTGGGAGAAGGATCTTGCGCTGCTGACGAACGTCGTGCGGGTGCCCGAAGTCGTCGTCGTCACGCCGAAGCTTGGCGTCAATACCTTGCAGGAATTCGTCGCCTATGCGCGTGCCAACCCGGGCAAGATCAACTTCGGATCGGCCGGAACCGGTTCGATCACCCATCTCGCGTCCGAATTGCTGAAGGCCGAGGCGAAGATCGACATCGTGCATGTACCCTATCGCGGCGTCGCGCCCGCCGTGACCGATATGCTGGGCGACCACATCCAGATGATAACCGCCGATGTGCCGTTCCTGCTGCCGCACATCACCTCAGGCGCAGTCAAGCCGCTGGCGGTGACTTCGGCGAAGCGCAGCTCGGCGCTTCCGAATGTGCCGACCACCGCCGAGGCCGGATATCCGCGCGTGAATTCCGACAATTGGTATGGCCTCGTTGCGCCCGCCGGGACGCCCATTTTCGCACTCGACAAGATTCGCTACGCCGCCGTCGCCGCGCTGGAAAGCGCGGACATCAGAAAGCAATTCGAAACCCAGAATGCGGTTGCCGCACCATCGTCGCCGGGAGAATTTGCCGCCTTCATCAACGCCGAGCAGGCCAAATGGGGGCCGGTCGTCGCCAGGACCGGCGTGAAGCTCGATTGAGATCTCACGGCGGCTCGGCATTCACGCCTATGAACTGACCGAGGCCAGCCGATGCTGTTGATCGAAAATCGCGGCGCGGTGCGCCTCCTCACCATGAACCGGCCCGAGAAGCGCAACGCGCTCAACATGGCGCTGACGCAATTGCTGATCGACGCGCTGCGCGCGGCCGAGGCGGACGAAAACGTGCGCAGCATTGTGCTCACGGGCGCCGGGCCAGCGTTTTGCGCCGGCGCCGATCTTTCCGAATTCAAGGATCTGACGCCGGCAAATCAACCGCTGGTCGAGCGCCGCGCCGAACTGACGATGGATTTGCACGGCATCTTCTTGCGGCTGTCGAAACCGGTCGTCACCGCGATCAATGGCGCCGCCATGGGCGGCGGCGCGGGGCTGGCGCTCGCCGGCGATGTCGCCATCATGGCGGAGACGGCGCGGCTCGGCTATCCGGAGGTCAAGCACGGCATCGTCGCAGCCGTCGTGATGGCGAACCTGGTGCGCAATGTCGGGCGCAAGGCTGCGTTCGAACTGGTCGCGACCGGCGAGCCGGTCGACGCGGCGCGCGCCTGCGCGCTCGGCCTCGTCAACCGCGTGGCCGCGCCGGAAAAGCTGATGGACGACGCGCTCGAAACCGCGCAGAAATTCGCCGCGGTCGCGCCGCAGGCCATGGCTGCGACCAAGACGCTGTTCTACCGCGCGCTTGACTTGCCGTTCGATCAGGCGCTTGAGGCGGGCCGCGAGACCAACATGCGCATGCGCGCGTTTCGCAAAGGCGAATGACGCGGACTTGAATCAAAATTGAACGAGGTCGCTCCAGCATGAACCTCACCACGCTGCTCTATGACGTCGCCGGTGGCGTCGCCACGATCACGCTCAACCGGCCGGACAGCCGCAATGCGGTCAACCGCGCCTTGTGCGAAGACCTCATTTCGGTGTGCGCCGCCGCGTCGGCCGACGACGACATACGGCTGGTGCTGATCCGCGCGAACGGCCCGGTGTTCTGCGCCGGCGCCGATCTCAAGGAGCGCAAGGACATGGGCCCGGATGAAATCCGCGCCCGGCGCCTGCGCGCGTTCGCCGCCTACGGTGCGGTGGAAGCTTTGCCGATGCCGGCGATCGCCGTGGTGGCCGGGCCTGCGGTCGGCTCGGGCTGCGAAATCGCTGCGTGCTGCGATTTCGTCGTGGCGACGCCGGAGGCGGTATTCGTCACGCCCGAAGCGCTGTGGGGAACCGTTGGCGCGACGCAACGGCTGCCGCGAATCCTCGGCAAGCGGCTGGCGAAGGACATGATGTTCACCGGCCGAAAGCTCACCGCCGAGGAGGCGCGCCTCGCCGGCTGGGTGGCCCGCATCGTACCGGAAGAAGATCTCGATGATGCGGTCGCGGAAATCGCCAAGACGATCGTAGCGGCGCCAGCCGCAGCGTTGCGTCAGGCCAAGGGCTGCATCGATGAAGGCTTTGAGCTCGACGCCCGCGGCGCACTTGCGGTCGAGCTGCGCGCCATGGAGGAAAACATCGCGCGCGGCACCTGGCGCGCCGGCATGTCGACCTTCGGGAAGAAATAGCGGCGAGAACGCTCTACGGGGAACGTCCCAACGCCTCGGCCGTTGCGCGCACCAGCGCCACCGGGTCGGTGAAGGCCGCGACGCCGATTTCGCGCAACCGCTCGACCGCGGTCTCCGCGCTCATCGTGCGCGCCGCGGCATGGCCGGCGGCGATGCCGACGAACAGCGGCTTCGGCAGCGGCTCGGCCTTGAGCCACGCGATCAGCGCCTCGACGCGCTCCGCGAGCGAGCGCGAGGCGAGCACGGTGTAGAACACGATCGCCTTGATCTGCCGCCGCGTCGCAAGCGTGCGTGCGATCTGCAGCCGCTCGGCCATGGTCTCGTCGGGCGCGCCGCGCAGATTGTCCATGAAGGAGGCGGCGCGCAGGCCGTGGTCGGCAAGGAGATCGATCATCATCATGCCGAGACCTGCGCCCGACGTGACGAGCGCGACATCGCCCTCGATTTCGACGAACTGGAAGCCGAGCTCGCGCGCGTTGCGTTCGAGCGCGGAAAGGCTCCGCTCGGCGAGCCTGCGGCTGGTGGCGAATTCGTCCACGTCGTGGCGAAAATCGGCAGCATCGTCGCGGATGATCTTGGCGTCGCATGCGATCAGCTTGCCGTCGGTCGTCAGCACCAGCGGATTGATCTCCAGCAGCTCCAGATCTTCTTGCCGCACGATGTCGGGCAGCCGCGCGGCATAGCGCGCGAGCCGCGCCGCGAGATCGTGCGGAAACAATTTTGCGAACTCGGGATAGATCGCCTCGGGCGTCGTGGCCACTGCCGGATCGATCGGAATGCGCGCGACCGATTTCGCCTGTTCGACGTTCTCACCGCCTTCCGGCGCGACCAGCATTTCGAGCCTTTGGCCGGTCCCGTCGAGGCGAACCGCGAGAAAAATTTCGCGCGCGATCGGCACCGCCTCTTCGAGCAGAAGCGGGATATGCGCGTCGTCGAGCGGCGCAACGATGATCCGCCGCGTCGCGGCAAACGCGTCCCAATCGGCGAGCCGGCGCACCAGGCCGCTTTTGCCGCGACCGCCTTGCAGCACCTGCGCCTTGAGCAGGTGGCCGGGCCAAAGCGCTGCCTCGTCCGGCGGCGGCTCGCCGGTTTGCAGCAGCACGCCGCGCGGCACCGCGAGGCCGTGACGGCGCAGCAAGGCTTTCCCATCGAACTCGGCAAGACGCATAATGGCCGCCCCGAGCGCCGTCCGGCGCATTTTCCGGAGACTAGCATGCCAGGCCCCGAGCGCCTGCCGTTTCTCGACGCGGAGCCGTGGCGCGTCGCGGTGGTCAGCCCGACCGGGCGCTACGCGCGCAACCAGGTCGCCGGCATGATCGCGGCCGGCACGCCGATCGTCGGCGGCGTCGCGCTCGGCCGCGGCGGCACCAGCATGGACGGCCTGCCGCTCTACGACCGTGTCGCCGATCTGCCGGAGAAGCCGAACATCGCGCTCATCTACACGCCGGCGGAGGGCGTGCGCGACGCCGTCATCGAATGCTCGGAAGCGAAGATTCCAACCATCCTGGCGGTCGCCGAATATGTGCCGGTGCATGACGCGCTACAGGCGGCGGTGCAGGCACGCGCAGCCGGGAGCTGGCTCGTCGGGCCGAACACGCTCGGCATCTTTGTGCCCGGCCGCGGCCTGCTCGGCTCGATCGCGCCGAGTTTTTGCACCCCGGGGCGGCTCGCATTGATCGTGCGCAGCGGCACGGTGACGCTGGCGCTCGCGCGGCAATTGACGCTCGCCGGCATCGGCCAGCGCATCGTCGCGCATATCGGCGGCGACACGGTGATCGGGCGCAATCCGGACGAATATCTGCGCGCGCTCGCGCACGACGACGCGACGGATGCCGTCCTGTTCTGCGGCGAAATCGGCGGTGACAAGGAATATGCCGTTGCCGAGGCGGCGCGCGGCTTTCCAAAGCCGGTTATCGCCATGGTGATCGGGCGTCACGCGCCCGCCGAAAAGACCATGGGCCACGCCGGCGCGCTCGTCGGCAGCGCACGCGAAGGCGCAGACGCCAAGCTGGCGGCGCTTGCCGGAGCCGGATGCAAGATTGCGAAAGGCCCCGCGGAAGCGGTGACGATCCTGACCGAGCTTGGCCTTCGGCATGCTTGAGCCGTTCGATGATCCTGCGCTAGGGATGAAACAACACTCAATAAGACTTCTGGAAGGACGACGGCATGTTGCACACAGCGCGGACTGCTTACACGATGCTGGCGTTCGCCATCGGCCTGATCGCGACGGCCGCTCACGCGCAGCCGTATCCGAACCATCCGGTGCGAATTCTCGTCGGCTTCGCCGCCGGAAGCGGCCCGGATGTCATAGCGCGCGCCGTCGCGATCCAGCTCGGCACCGACCTGGGGCAGAATTTCTTCATCGAGAACCGCACCGGCGCCAACGGCACGATTGCTACCAAAGTGCTGGCGACGTCTGATCCCGACGGCTACACCCTGCTCTACACCAGCAATTCGATCGCGCCGACACCGTTCGTCTACAAGAACCTGCCCTATGACGTCTTCCGCGACATCGCTCCGATCGCGACATCCGGCATCCTTGATGGCCTCCTGGTGCTGGTCAATGCGTCCTCGCCGATCCACAGCATTCCTGAATTGATCGCCTACGCGAAAGATCATCGCGTGCTTTACGGCTCGCCGGGCATCGGCAACGGGCTGCATCTCGCAGCCGAGATGTTCAACAAGACGGCGGGGATCAAGATGGAGCACATTCCATTCAAAGGGGCATCCGAAGTGCTGACCGCGTTGCTGAGCCGAAATGTCGACATGATGTTCATTACGCCGACTTCGGCCATGCCGCTGGTCAAGGAAGGCAAGCTGCGCGCCATCGCGTTCACCGGAACGAAGCCGTTTCCGGAATTGCCCGACCTGCCACTGATCACGAGTTCGGTTCCGGCCTATCCGCCGACGGGATCGTGGGGCATTTTTTTCGCCCCGGGAAAAACGCCGCCGGAAATCATCGACAAGCTCAATGCCGCCATTCGGCATGCGCTGCACGTGCCCGCCGTCGCCAGGGTCGTCGAGGGCTCGGGATACGTCCCGGATGAGCGCACACCGGCGCAGACCGACGAATTCTTCCGCAAGGAAGTCGCGGCGGCGGGCGAAGCGGTCAAAGCCGCCGGCATCCAGCCGAATTGATTTTGCAAATTCCTCCAATCACAGGTGCGAGCCATGGCCATTGCGACAATCCGCGGCGTTGCCATCAACTATGACATCATCGGCGATCGCGGGCCCGCCGTAGCGATCACGCCCGGCGGCCGCAATGGCATGGAACACCTGCGGTCGTTGGCAAACCGCATGGCAGCCGCGGGCTACCGCGTGCTGATTCATGACCGGCGCAATTGCGGCGCGTCGGACGTAGCCTTCGACGGCAGCAAGCCGGAGTTCGAAATCTGGGCCGAAGATCTGCATGAATTGCTGCGGCAGCACGACATGCTGCCGGTGATCATCGGCGGCCGGTCGTCCGGCGCGCGGTTGTCGCTCACCTTCACGTTCAAGTATCCGCAGGCTGTGCGCGCGATGATCCTGTGGCGCGTCACCGGCGGCCGGTTCGCGGTGAATCGGCTGGCGCAGGACTATTACGGCGATTACGTCACCCTTGCCGAAAACGGCGGCATGGCGGCTGTCTGTGCGGACGCGCATTTCGCCGAAGTGATCCGCGCCCGGCCGTCGAACCGCGACAAGCTGATGGCGATGGACGCGAAGGAATTCATCGCAGTGATGCGGCGCTGGCGTGAATTTTTCGAGGCCGGCGCCGATCTGCCGCTGATTGGCGCGAGCGAGCAGGCGCTGCGTGCGATTGCGGCGCCGACCTGCATTATCCCGGGCGACGACCTCACTCATCCGAGCGAAACTGCCGCAAAAGCCGCGCGCCTCATTCCAGACTGCGAGGTGTACAAAATCCACGACGTCGATCTGAACGTCGATGCATCGCCGCCGGCGGTATGGCAGGCCAAAGAAGGCGAAATCGCGGCAATCTTCATCGACTTTCTCACGCGCAAGCTGGCGACGAAAAACTAGATCATAACGGAATTTTATCGCAACTTTTCTTGAACCCGGTCACATCGGTGAAACACGAAGGTGGGTAGGTTGATCCTTGCGCCAATGCAGTGGAGCGACACCCATGCGACACGCAACGAGGTTCTTCCGCAGCGTTCTCAACTGCCTTCCATGATTCTCGCCGACGCAAGGCGATGAAAATTCTCGACACTCGCCAGCCGCCATTCAAACAAAACGACGCCTGAATTTCACGCGCACGATGACGTTTCCTCGTCATCGGCACTGCTCGTCATTCAAGTTGCGCTGAGTTGATCCGAATCTCTCGAAAATTTTCGGTATCCAGACGTTCGAAGTTTCCAACGTCCTGCAACGAAGGAGGCACCGATGTCCAAGATATGGAAGCCTGCGATCCTGGCTGCTTTGGCGATCACGCTGTTCAGCGCGATGTACGTCAGCCAGCCTTCCCATTCAAAGGTGGCCACGTCGTCTCGCGCGGCGGCGGTCATATCGCTCGATGAAATCATGAGCCATCACGCGCCGCTGCCGGCGACTGAGATCGACGCACAAGTCTATCAGTGACAATCGCAAGCGGGACAGCCATGCCCACGACACTCCCCGCACGCCGCAACGCGGTCGTGCCGTCGGACTTCGATGACCTTGCGGTTTCGTTCTTGATCGGGCTGACGTTGGTCCTGGCCTTGGCAGCCTTACTGACGATCTTTGAAATTCCGGTTGCTTTCGATCCCGGGCTGTTCGACGGGTCTTCGTTGAGTTTGCCGTAATAGCCTGATGATCAGGCAGGGCCGGCCGCTTCAATCCGCACCGCGCGCCGGTCCTGCGCTTCGGTGGCGCACTTTGCGACGTGGGCGTCGCGATTGATGACCTGCAGGTTGGGCAATCCCCAGAAGCCCAGCAGCGCGGGCCAATGCATTTGCCGATGTTCGCGCCACACGCGGTAGAGCGGCATCCGATGGTCGACCTCGGCGGTCTTCCACAGCCGTCCGCCGCTCTCGGTGCAGCGCCGCGCCTGCATTCGCTTGAGCAAGCGGACTTGGTCGCTCGGCGCATTCCAGAATTGCCAGGCGATGACGCAGGCCGCGTGCCAGGTCGCATTTTTGTTCGGGCCGGCGCCCCACAGATCGAGATGCCAGCCGAAGCGGTAGACCGGCTGACCGCACACGCAGCAGCAGCCAGGGCCGCGGGCGAACGCGCGCTCGCGATAC
The DNA here is from genome assembly GCA_963730645.1 of uncultured Alphaproteobacteria bacterium. Classification (GTDB taxonomy): domain Bacteria; phylum Pseudomonadota; class Alphaproteobacteria; order Rhizobiales; family Xanthobacteraceae; genus BOG-931. Next base: position 114,681 of record CAVSSN010000012.1, read on the forward strand.
GGCGCGGGCGGAGTGCGGAAAGTCGCCGGCAAGCCGTCCTTGCGCTTTGTCGCCAGCCGCCATGTCCACCCTTCGGGAGCGCCGGTCCGGGCCGCGAGCGACCGCGCCAACCGATCGGCGCGTACGGGATGCGCGCGCCAATACGAATCGATCGCAAGTCGCGGCGTCGGCGGGATGAACGGGCGATTGAGCGCGCGGGTGAGCACGCCGGCCGGAAAGATTGCCGGCAGCGCCTTCGTGAGGCGCGCCAGCGCAAGCCGATTCCGCACCGCCCGAAACTCGGACATGGCCCCGTCCCCTTGTGTGGTGGCCGCATGTTGCCACCGAGCCGTAAAGCCTTCGTCACCGCGGCCGATTGAAAATGCCGCAGGCATTCGCCGTGGCGCCCTGCGCCGGTGTGCTATGAATTCGCGTCACGCTCCTGTTCGGGGCGGCCAAAACGGGGACGGACGATGAATAAATGGATCGGCGCGCTGATCGTGCTTGGCTGTCTGGCGGAGGCCGCGGCAGCGCAGACGCAATATCCGACGCGCCCCATCAACATCGTGGTGACGGCCGCCGCGGGCGGCGTGACCGACGTGGTGGCCCGCGCGGTCGGCCAGCAGCTCTCGGAGCGGTGGAAGACGCAGGTCATCATCGAGAACAAAGGCGGCGCCGCCCATGTCCTCGGCGCGCAGGCCGTGGCGAGGGCGACGCCCGACGGCCAAACTCTCATGATCGCTGAAGCCGGGACTTTCACCATCAATCCGACACTCTACGCACAGGGCAGGCTGCCCTACGACGCCGAGAAGGATTTCATCCCCGTCACCGGCCTCGTTCGCATCAATCAGGCGCTGCTCGCCAAGAAAGACCTGCCGGTCAACACACCGAGCGAACTGATCGCGCTCGCCAAGCAGAAACCCGACGAACTCACCTTCGGCACCGCCGGCGTCGGCTCCGCGCCGCACATGAACATCGAGCTGTTCGAGAACATGTCGGGCGTGAAGCTCGTGCCGGTGCACTACCGCGGCGCCGCGCCCGCGCTCAACGATCTCATCGCCGGCCATATCGACCTGATGTCGGTCAGCATCAGCCTCGCCCTGCCGCCATCGCAGGCGAACAAGATCAAGCTGCTCGGCATCGGCAGCGCAAAGCGCCTGCCGCAGATCGCCGACATCCCGACCGTCGCGGAGGGCGGCCTGCCTGGCTATCAGGCGGTGACCTGGTTCGGGCTGTTCGCCACCGCCGGCACACCGCACGACATCGTGATGAAGCTCAACAACGAGGTGCGCGAGATTTTCAACGATCCGAAATTTCAGGAAAGATTCCTGGCGCCGCAATTCTTCGAGCCGATGGTCGGGCCGCCCGAGGAGTTCGCCGAATACATCAAGTCCGAGACCAAGAAGTGGGGCAAAGTGATTCACGACGCCAAAATGCATATCGATTGAGCGGCGGTGAGCTCATTTGCGCACGAGGCCGCTCTCGAAGATGGTATTGCGTTGCACAATAATCAAGCGCCATGCGATTCGGATCGGGCACCAATGGTGAGCAATCCGTATTGCCCACTCTTTGATCACGAGCCATCAAGCTATTGATTTATTAGATAAAATCGATTTTATCGGCGCTGGCACGAGCGCTTGAATAGCGCTCCGTCTGTGTTGCGACATGAAGGAGAAGCCAGATGGATTACGCCAAGCCGGCTGACGTCGTCGCCACGATGATCGACAGCGCGCGCAACAAGCTTGCGCTCCCGGTGCGCGATTTGTTGATCCGCGGAATGATCGCGGGCGCATTGCTTGGCGCCGCTACGAGCCTCGCATTCACCGGCGCAATTCAAACCGGCCAGCCGCTGGTCGGCGCGATCATTTTTCCGGTCGGCTTGATCATGATCGTGCTGCTCGGCCTCGAACTCGTCACCGGAAGCTTCGGCTTGCTGCCGTTGGCGCGCCTCGAGCATTGGTCGGATAGCGGCAAGATTTTCGCCAACTGGTCCTGGGTATTCCTCGGCAATCTCCTCGGCAGCGTGCTCTACGGCGCGCTGCTCGTCATCGCGCTTACCAGTTTCGGCAAGGTCGAGCCCACGGGCGTCGCGGCGCGCATCGTCGCCGTCGCCGAGGCAAAGACGATCGGCTACGAGGCGCTCGGTGCCGCCGGCCTCATCACCGCATTCGTCAAGGCGATGCTGTGCAACTGGATGGTCTGCCTCGGCGTCGTCATGGCGATGACCACGACATCGACGCTCGGCAAGATCGTCGCGACGTGGATGCCGATCTTCGTGTTTTTCGCGCAGGGTTTCGAGCATGCCGTGGTCAATATGTTCATCATCCCGACCGGCATGATGATGGGCGCGAAGGTGACCGTCGCGGACTGGTGGCTGTGGAATCAGATTCCGGTCACGCTCGGCAATCTGTTCGGCGGTTTCGTCTTCACCGGTCTCGCGCTCTATCTGACGCACAGGCCTGCGCGCAGCGCCAAGCCCGCATTGATGCCGTCGCAGGTGCCGGCGGAGTGACGGCAATCGAGCATGCGCGATCGCGCTGCGAAAGCGAACGCATGACGCACAATCTGCCGCCGCCGATGCCGTCGCTGCTGCCGGAGACGGCGCCGTTTTCGCCGGAGCAGCGCGCCTGGCTCAACGGCTTTTTCTCGGGCTATCTCGGCCTCGGCAACGGCGTGACGCGCGCTGTCGCCGCAGGAGGGCGCAGCGCTGATGGCAGGCGTCGCCGCGCCGGCCGAAGACGGCGATGCACCCTGGCACGACCAGACGCTGGCGCTCGCCGAACGCATGAAGCTCGCCGACGGCCGGCCGCTGCGCCGGCGCATGATGGCGGCGATGGGCCAGCAGGATTGCGGCCAGTGCGGCTACAATTGCGCCGATTATTCCGACGCGATTTTCGCCAAAAAGGAAACGCGGCTGAATCTGTGCGTGCCGGGCGGCAAGGAAACGCTGCGCGCGCTCAAGACGCTGTACGAGGAACTCGACTCACCGTCGTCTCCGGCGGTCGAAAAAAATTCCCCAGCGGCCGCGGCGCCTGAGCCCAACGATGCTCCGGCGGTCGCGGACGGCCGCTCGCGCGATCATCCGGTCGACGCGGTGCTGCTCTCGCGCACGCGGCTCAACAAGCCGGGCTCGGGCAAGGAGACCTGGCATATCGAGCTCGATTTGTCTGAGTGCGGCCTCGATTACGTCGTCGGCGACTGCTTCGGCATTTTCCCGACCAACGATGCGGCGCTGGTCGATGCTGTGATCGCGGCGCTCGGCGCGCCGCCCGACTTTCCGATTGGCGGGCGCACGCTGCGCGAGGTTCTCACCGACGGGCGTCTCGCTCGCGCCGGCGCCCGACATGCTGTTCCAGCTTTTCTCCTACATCACCGGCGGCGAGCGACGGCAGAAAGCGCAAGCGCTGGCGTCGGGCGAAGACCCCGACGGCGACGCCGCCAATCTCGACGTGCTCGCCGCGATTGAAAAGTTTCCCGGTACGCGGCCCGATCCGGAGGCTTTCATCGAGTCACTCGACCCGATGCAGCCGCGGCTTTACTCGATCGCGTCTTCGCTCAGGAGCAACCCCGGCCGCGTGGCGCTAACCGTCGATACGGTGCGCTACAAGATCGCCAAGCGCCCGCGGCTCGGCGTCGCCTCGACCTTCCTCGCCGACCGCATCGCGCCCGGCGCCAAGGTCAAAGCTTACGTCCAGCGCGCGCAGCATTTTGGCCTGCCGGACGATCCGGCGACGCCGATCATCATGATCGGCCCCGGCACCGGCGTCGCGCCGTTCCGCGCCTTCCTGCACGAACGCATGGCGACCAAGGCGCCCGGCCGCAACTGGCTGTTCTTCGGCCACCAGCGCCGTGATTGTGATTTCTTCTACGAGGACGAATTCAACGCCATGAAGGCCGCAGGCGTGCTGACGCGGCTGTCGCTGGCGTGGTCGCGCGACGGCGAGCGCAAGTTCTACGTGCAGGACCGCATGCGCGAAGTCGGACGCGACGTCTGGGCCTGGCTCGCCGACGGCGCCTATGTCTACGTCTGCGGCGACGCCAGGCACATGGCCAAGGACGTCGAACGCGCGCTGGTCGACATCGTGGCGCAATTCGGCGCGCGTTCGACCGCCGAGGCGATCGCCTTCGTCGCCGATCTCAAGAAACGCGGGCGCTACCAGCAGGACGTCTATTGAGCGCAGCCGTTACGGCTGGCGCGAGCCCACGTAGGCGGCGATATCCAGCATGTCGTCGACGCTCAGTTTTTCGACGACCTGATGCATCAGCGCCGCCGATGTCCCGCCGCGCTCGCCGTCCTGGATGCTGAAAAGCTGGCGCACGATGTAGTCGGGATGCCGACCGGCGATCCCGGGAACGTCGCCGAGGCCGTTGAGATCCTTGCCGTGGCAGATGGAGCACGCAATCGTCTTGCCGGCGCCGCCGGACACGACCAGCGTTTCGCCTTTGGCGATGCTGCCCTTCGGCACGTAGGCGACGAAGCCCGAGCGCGGATCGCGGTTGAGCACGATCTCTTCGTCCTCCGGAATTTCGATGATGCGGTTGCCGATCGGCTCGGTGCCGCCGTCCGGGTGGGCGAGCCGCTTGTTGCCCTTGCCGACAAAGGTCTTGGGAACGGTGTCGGTTTCAACGACCCTGATCCACTGCCGCGGCTTGAGCGAAGCAAAGTATGCCGCGGCGGCGCGCACTTCGTCGTCGGTGATGACCTTCGCCATCGTGGTCATCGTGCCGGAGCCTTTGCGCGCGCCGCTCTTGTAGTCGGCCATCTGGCGTTCGGTGTAACTCGCCGGCAGACCCGCCACGTAGGCGGATTCATCGTGACCGGTGCCGGTCGGGAGATGGCAGGATGCGCACGCGCGCACCGTCGTGCCATTGCCGTGCGCAACGACCTGCGGCATCGGCGGATGCATGTCGGGAAACCAGTCGGGCGCATTGAACAGATCGTCGATCTGCGCGCGCGTGTAGGACTTGTCGCTGCCGGGCGCATGTTTCGGCTGGCCATCGTCCTTCGATGGCGGCAGCACCTTTTCGGTTACGGGGAATGCCCAATCGGGACGCTCGGCGGCAACAGCCGCCAGCGGACACAATGCAATCAACGCGATCCAGATGGACTTGCGCAAGACGTCCTCCCCATTTTTTTATGAGCACCCGAACAAACCATAATAAGATCGCCACAGCCGAACAAGGGCGCGCAACGCCGCGCCGGGACACGCGGTCCGGTCTATTTGCCTTCGGCGCTCAGATAGACATCAACCTGCATGCCGACGACGAGCGGACCCGGCTCGGCCATGTCGACGACGACTTCCAGCACGTCGACGTCGGAGAGCTTGCGTGCGCCGCGCGCGCTGATGCGGCCGGGACCGACGATCTGCGCCGTCGAGGCGACCTTGCCCTCGAATTCCCGCCCCGGGAAGGCGGCGGCGCGGACCACGGCGCGCTGGCCAGTGCCGCACCTTGCCGATGTCGCGCTCGTCAAGCTCCGCGCGCACGCGCAGGCTCGAAAGGTCGGCGAGCGTGATCAGCGGCGCCTCCGACGACGGCACGGCAAGCTCGCCCGCCTGCGCCTGGACCTGCAGCACGGTGCCGGCGAGCGGCGCGCGAATCCTGGTCTTTTCCAGCGCCACCCGCGCCACCGCCAGATCGGCGCGGGCGACATTGAGTTCGCCTTCGAGCCGGCTCGGCAACTTGGTGTCCTTGTTGTCATTGACCTCGCGCAAGTCGTTTTGCTTCTGTTTCAACGCATCCTGAGCGCTCGTACGCGCGTCACGCGCCTTCGTGACATCGTCTTCCGTGCCGTTTCCCGTCCGCATCGCAACGGTTGCGTTGTCGAGCGCGACTTGCGAATTGAAAACCGCAGTCTGCGCATCGGCCACCGCGTCCTCGGCCTTGCGCCGATCGGCCGAGCCTTTTGGCGTCGAGGCGTCATTGCGCGCCCGCTTGTGCAATGCGACCTGGGCCTCGGCCACCGCGATTCGGGCGATCACATCGCCGTCGTCGAGACGCACGAGCAGGTCGCCGGCCGCAACCTTGTCGTTGGCATGCACCAGGACCTGCGCAATCCGGCCGATCATTGGCGCCGCGATCTTGATCTCGCGCGAACGCGCTTCGACACGTCCAGGCGCCGCCGCGTCCCAGGCTGGCGTCGCGGAACTGGCGGCGGGCTTGGCCGCCTCCTGCGCCAGACCCTTGTGGCGGAATTCGCTGCTCGCAATGGCGGCGATGGCAAGACCGCATCCAAGCAACGCAACCGTCTTCCCTCTGCGTGTCATCATGGTGTTCACGAATTGATCGCGTGCAGCTTCGTTGGACCGGCGACATGTTCCTCATCGACGATGCGCCCGTCCTCGATGCGCACGATGCGATCAGCGAACGGCATGATGCGCGGATCGTGAGTGACGACAAGCACCGCACGCGCCGGATTCTTTGCGATGTCATCGAGGATCGTCATGATGGCATGGCCGTTTTCGCTGTCGAGCGCGGCGGTCGGCTCGTCCGCCAGAATCACCGACGCGTCGCCGACGATGGCGCGCGCAATCGCGACCCGCTGCTGCTCGCCGCCACTGAGCTCGCGCGGAAAACCATGGGAGCGATGATCAAGCCCGACAATGGAGAGTGCGTCCTTCGCCTTTGTTTTGGCCGCGCCCGAATGCTCGCCGCGCACGTCAAGGGCGAGACGCACATTGTCCTCCGCGGTCAGCGTCGGAAACAGATGGTAGGACTGGAAGATGAATCCGATGTGCTGGCGGCGCAACGCCGCCAAATCCTCGGGCCGCGCTCCTGCGATGGATTTGCCGAGCAGGCGCACCTCTCCTTCGGTCGGCGACAGGATGCAGCCGAGGATCGACAGCAGCGTGGTCTTGCCGCTGCCCGACGGCCCCATCAGCAGCGTCAGCTTGCCGCCCTCGAGCGACAGGCTCACGCCCTTGAGCGCCTCGACGCGGCCTGCGCCCTCGCCCAGCGATTTGACGATGTCGACGGCTTCGAGCACCGGCTCTGTCATCGCGCAAGCACCTGAGTTGGACGGCACACGCGACCGTGGAATTGATTACCGGATGCGATCAAAAGCACCGGACAATGATTCGCACTCTATGTGGTGCTTCTTGCACCGAACGCCAGCGCATTCAACCTGAGCCGCGGCCCTTGCTGCCGCGCACAAAAAACCCGCCCGGCAGCGCCGGGCGGGTCGATTGCGTCGGAAGCTTACCGCGATACGTTCAGTGCGCGAGCGGATCGGGCCGAAGCTGGAAGTGCACGGCCATGGGCTTCATGCCCTTGCCGCCTTCCTGCAGCCACGGTACGCGGTCACCGCTCGACGTCCACAACCCGCGGCCTTTCCAGCCGGCGTTCGGATCGTCGATGCGTCCATCGAGGCCCTTGGCATAGAACCCGGTCGGATACGGCACCTTGATGGTGATCATCTTGCCGTCCTTCAGGGCGACAAGGCCGTCACTGAGGTTCGCGGTCGACATCGGAATGTCGTCGCCGAGGCCGAAGGTGTTGTAGCGGTCGACCCACGAGTAGTAGCTCGAACTCGGCGCTGTTATCGCCGATGCCTTCGAATCCCGGGCCCGGATATTTGTAGAACGACCAGCCCTCGGGGCATTGGTCGCCGGTTGCCTTCGGTCCGTTGAGCGGGCCCTTGCACTTGCTGCGGTCGAAGCTGCCGATGTGACCCGAGGCGAGCGACACCCAGACGACGCCCTTGGTGTCGATGTCGCCGCCGCGCGGGCCGAAGCCGGGCGGCGGGACGTTGTAGATTTCCGAAAGCGCCGTCTCCGGCGGATTGGAGCCGGGGTCGAGACGCACGATCGAGCCAGGGTTGGAGCGCAGCGTGCCCCAGATCGCGTGGTCGGCGGGGCTCGCCATGATGGCGTAGAACACCTGGCCGATCCGCATGTCCTTGTTCGGATCGAGCGGCTTGCCCGGTTCGGTGTACTCGTCGCGCTTGCCGTTGCCGTTGGTGTCGACGACGAGCGCAGTCCAGCCCTGCGATGCAGCCGCATCGCCGGTCTCCAGGAACTTCTTGGTGTTGAGCCAGCCGACCGCGCCCGATCCGCCGCCGCTCGAGCCCCACAGCGTATTGTTGGCGTCATACGTGAAGCTGAGGTGATGCGTGGTGAAGCAGGTATCGACGAAGGTGTATTTCATCGTCTTCGGATCGAGCATCGCGATCTGGCGATGGCTTTCCTTCAGCGGGAAGGCCTTCGACGACGGGTTGGAGCCGTCGGTGCAGAACGCCGGGTTCTCAATGGCGCGGATCGACGCGGCAAGCCACACGCGGCCATCCTGGTCGATCATGTCGTCATGGTTGTTGATGTGGGTGTCCCAGATCTGCTCGGTGCCCCAATAGGGCGATGGCGCCAGCGGCTTGAGCGCCGCCGCGTGGCCGGGCCCGAGCATGAAGGGCGTATCCTTGTCGCGCACCGGGGCCTTGAAATCGGTCACGGTGTTCTTCACCGGGTCGAGGATCGGGATCGTGTCCATGCTGTATTCGGGCGAGCCGAACAGCTGGCCGTAGCCGTTGACGGTCGGCTTGCGATGATCCGACGCGCTCAGATCATGGAGATATTGCTTCTCGTTGGCCCAGTCCCAGGTCGTGATCACGATATTGCGCTCGACGCCCGACGGCCGCGGCGGCTTGACGTGCGGCAGCTCGCCCTTGGCGATGCGGTCGGTCCAGTCCGCAAAATACTTGATCGGCGACGAGTTGAGCTGACCCGCAATGATGTTGACCATCAGCGGTCCGGCCTGTCCGGATTGCACGCGGCGCGCCCACGCCTCCTCGGACGATTTGAATTCGCCGAGCGACTTCTCGATGGTGCGGGTCGAGGCCTGGCCGAGCTGATGGCAGCCGACGCAGCCATTGTTCTTCATCAGATTGAGCCAGTCGGTCTGCTTGACCTTGTCGGGGATGTCGCTCTTGCCGCCGAACTGGTCCGCGCCCGGAATCTTCAGCATCGAGTACCAGTAGATCGCAGGGTAGTACTGCGCCGCGGCCGCGTCATCGGGCGCCGCCGTCGCAGTGAGATTGACCTGCTTGCCGGGCTCGGCGTCGACCTTGGCCGAATCGACGAGGCCATAGCCGCGCACCCAAATCTTGTATTTCGCCTTCGGCAGATCGGGCACGACATAGCGGCCCTGATCGTCGGTGACGACCATCTTGGCGTAGCGGGTCGGAAGGTCGCGCGTTTCCGCGATCACCCAGACGCCGGCTTCCGGCCCCTTGGGTCCGGTCACGACGCCGCCGATGTCATCCTGATCGATCGCCACCGCGGTTTGCGCCTGCACTTGCGCCGGCATCGCCAGCAGCGCGGCAAAACCGATCGCGGCAGCCGTACTGAGATAGAAACGTCTCTTGGCGTCCATTTCGGGCTCCTTTCGTTTCCTCCATCGTCCCCGGCTGATCCAAAATTGCGGATTTTGACCAAGGCTTGGGCCTAGCTTGGCACGCAATTGGGCAGGAATCCACGCCCATCCAAACCGACGGACGGTGGGTCGCCGGTCCTATAACCCTGCGAGCTGATAGCGGGAGAAGTCGCGGCCTTCCTTGACCACGAACTCGAGCAGGAACGGCGCCCCGGATTCGGTGACGCCGACGGCTTCCTTGATTCCCGAAACGATGTCGGCGGGTTTGTCGACGCGCCGCGCGGCAACGTTCAATCCCTCGGCGACCTTGGTGTAGTTGCCGCCGACAGTCATCGCGCCGTATTTCTCGTCCGAAATCTTGAGCACATCGCGCTCGGCGCCCATGACGCCGTTGTTGAACACCACGGTGAGGATGCCGATGCGGTTGCGCGCCGCCGTCTCGATGTCCATGCCGGTCATGCCGATCGCGGCGTCGCCCATGACGTTGACGCAGAGCTTTTTCGGCGCTGCGAGCTTGGCGCCCATGGTGATGCCGAGGCCGTAGCCCAATTGCGTGGACTTGCCCCAGCCCATGTAGGAGCCGGCCGCGGTCGTTTCCCAGAACGGCATCATCTGCTCGCGCGGGCTGCCGGAATCGTGCGTCATGATGACGTTGTCGCGATCGACCGTGCGCATCAGGTCGCGGATGACGCGATACTGGTTGAGCGGCGTCTCGTCGGAATTGAGGAATTTTCCCCACTCGTCGAGCCACGCTTTCTTTGCGGACGCGATTTCCTCCTTGAGCGAATTGAGCGCGTTGCCGCCGGGCGTTACGCCTTTTTGGCCCTTCTGCTTGCCGACTTCCGCGATCAGCGCATCGAGCACCAGCGCGGCATCGCCGACGATGGCATGATCGACGCGGTACTCCTTGTTGATGTCGCCGGCGTCGTTGGTCGAATGGATGATGGTCTTGCCCGCCGGAACGCTCGGCCCGAACGGCGTACGCGTGAGGCTCGATCCGACTGCAAACACGACGTCGGCCTTGGCCATGAAGTCGACGAACATTTTCGAGCGCGAGCGCGTTGAAGCGCCGAGCGACAGCGGATGGTTCTCGGGGATCGCACTCTTGCCGGGATTGGTGGTGACGACCGCGGCCGGCACCAGTTCCGCCAGCGCCGCCATGCGGTCGCCGGCTTCGGCGTAGTGCACGCCCTGCCCGGCCCAGAGGATGGGATTCTTCGCCGCGAGCAGCATCTGCACGGCCTTGCGGACCGCGTCCGGGTCGGGCGCCGCGCGCATCACCGGCACCGGCACGTAATCGAGCGTGCCCTTGAACTCGGCCTCGGCCACCTCGTCCGGGATTTCGATCAGCACCGGGCCGCCTTTGCCCGAGCGCATCGCCTGATAGGCGCGGCGCAGCAGGTCGGGCAATTCCTGCGCCGAGTGCGCCAGCGCCGTCCACTTGGTCACGGGACGATAGACGTCGGCGGCGCGGAACACCGGCCGCACGTGTTGCCGCGCCAACGCCAGGCCGCCCGAGACGATCAGTATCGGCACGTTCTCCGCGTACGCCTGCGCGATGCCGGGGAATGCATTCTCGATGCCGGGACCGGCCTGCGCGCCGAACACGCCGTTCTTCTTGCCGCGCTTGATGCGCGAATAACCATCGGCGAGACCGACGCCGACGCGCTCCTGCCGGCAGAGGATGGGACGGATGCCGAGCGCGGCGCAGGGCTCGATGATTGTATTGCGCGGATAACAGGAGAGAAACTCGGTGCCTTCGCGCTTGAGGATTTCCGCGACAACTTCTGCGCCGTTCATTGACTAGCCCTTCTCTGTGTTCCGAAAGCGTCTCACGCCCATTTCAGGCGTTCGAGGATGCCGCGGCCCATGACCCAGTCCTTGTCCTCTTCGGTAAAGAAGGGAAGCTCCTCGGTGAAATGGGTGATGCGCTGGCGGTAGGTCGCCTTGGCGAACGAATTCGTCATGTCGGTGCCCCAATAGGAGCGGCGCTGACCGAACGCATCGAACATGCGATGGATGTGCGGAGCCATGTCGCGGAACGGATAGGGCTCGGACGAATAGCCCGGCGTGCCCGACAATTTCACCGACACATTCGCAAACTTCGCCAGTTTGACGGATTCGTCGATCGCGCCCGGAATCTTCTTCTCCTTTGCGATCTCACCCGACAGTCCCATGTGATCGATGATCAGCGTGAGCTGCGGATGACGCTCGGCGATCACGGCCCAGTCCGACATCTTGCCGCCGAGGAACATGATCGGAATGCCGGCCTTCTCGGCCGCCGGCCAGAACCAGTCCAGGCTGCCGTCGGACAGATGCGCCGCGAGCGGGCCCTGGAACGTCACGCGGATGCCGAGCATGTCCGTTCTGCTGCTTCCATGCCGGCAGCAGCGCGGCCGATTGCGGCTGCAGCGGGACGCGGCCCATGATGCCGAAGCGGCCGGGAAATTTCTGCACCGCTTCCTGCGCGTAATCGATGCGATCGCCCTCCCAGGAGGGCGGCACAATGACGACGCGGTCGACGCCGGCCTCGTTCATCATCGGCACGAGCTTGTCATAGGAGAACGGTTCGGGAAGTTGCGCCACGCGGCCGGGCGTCCATGGACGATCCGGCGTCTCGGCCTTCCAGAGGTGAACCTGGGCATCGACGATCATTCTGCGTCTCGCGGGCTGTGCGGCGGGATTTTGTGCGGCGGCGCGGCGGGGGCGTAGCGTCGCCAAGGCCGAACCAGCGCCGAGCATGTTGAGGACATTGCGTCTTGTAACCATGCGCAGAGCCTCCCTCGATGCGCGGAGATCGTAATTCTTGGTCATTCTTGCGATGACGTTGGCGGCGATTGTGCCCGCTTCGGCGTTCCGCCACAATGCCGATAGCGGCCCAAGCCGACATGCCCTGATTTCCAGGGACCGACAAAACGGAGAACAGCACCATGGCCAATATCACGTGGGATCACATTCATCTGCGCACCACAAATCCGGACGCAATGGCGGCGTGGTTCGAGAAGATGCTCGGCGCGCAGGTGCTGCGCTCCATGCAGGACGGCAAGCCGCGTATTGATCTCAAGCTCGGCGGCGCCAATATATTCATTGCGCCCGTCAAGGACGGCGACGGCACCAATACGGCGCCGGCGATCCCGTATCGCGGTCTCGACCATTTCGGGCTCTCGGTCAGCGGCATCGACGCCATCGCGGCCGATCTCAAGGCCAAGGGCGTCGAGTTCACCAAGGAGCCGACGACCGTTCGTCCCGGCGTGCGCATCTGCTTCATCCGAGCGCCCGAAGGCGTGTCGATCGAGCTGCTCGACCGCACCCACAAATAAATCGTGGAGTAGGACAGCATGGACATCAAACAATACCCGGTCACCCATACCGACGCCGAATGGAAGAAACTGCTCACGCCCGAGCAATACGATGTGTTGCGCGGGCACGGCACGGAACGCCCCGGAAGCTGCGCGCTGAATTATGAAAAGCGCTCCGGCACGTTCACTTGCGCCGGCTGCGGCCAGAAACTGTTCGTGTCGAAGCGCAAGTTCGAAAGCGGCACCGGCTGGCCGAGCTTCAACGATCCGGAAGCGGGCGCCGTCGAGACCTCGACCGACAGCAGCCACGGCATGGAGCGCAACGAGGTGCATTGCAGCCGCTGCGGCGGCCATCTCGGCCACGTATTCGACGACGGCCCGCCGCCGACGCATCTGCGCTACTGCATCAACGGCGTGGCGATGAACTTCAAGGCTGAGTGAGACATCGTCATTCCGGGGCCGCAGCCGCGAGCGCGGAAGCCGCGCTTCGCGGCGCCCCGGAATGACAATGTTGGAGGGGAAGCGCGATGACACGACCGTTCGAAGGCATCCGGGTGATCGACGTCACGCATGTGCTGGCGGGGCCGTTCGCGGCCTATCAACTGGCCGTGCTCGGCGCCGACGTGATCAAGGTCGAGGATCCCAACGATCCCGACCAGAGCCGCGGCGGCGGCACCGACAAGGCGCTCAACCGCCGCCAGATGGGCACCTCGTTCCTGACGCAGGCCTCGAACAAGCGTTCGATCGCACTCGACTTGAAGACCGAGCGCGATCGCGAGATCCTGAAAAAGCTCGTCGCCACCGCGGACGTGTTCGTCGAGAACTACCGTCCCGGCGCGTTCGAGGCGCTCGGCCTCGGCTACGAGGCGCTTTCCGCGATCAATCCACGGCTGATCTACGCCTCGTTCTCGGCGTTCGGCCAGACCGGTCCGCGCCGCGAGCAGACCGCCTACGATCACGTCATCCAGGCGACGTCCGGCATCATGGCGATGACGGGCACCCATGATGTGCACCCGGTGAAGATCGGCTCGCCGGCTGTCGACTACGCCACCGGCACGACCGGCGCGTTCGCGCTCGCCGCGGCGCTGTTCCAGCGCGAGCGCACCGGCAAGGGCCAGCGCATCGACATGGCGATGCTCGACGTGGCGATGATCCTCATGGCCTCGCACGTCACCGGCTTTCTGCATAACGGCGGGCACCCGAAGCCGCACGGCAACCGCCATCCGCACGCCACCAACGGTGCGTTCGAGACCAAGGACGGCCTGGTGATGCTCGGCGCCAGCAATATTCGCCAGCAGCGCCGGCTGTGGACGCTGCTCGGCCGCCCGGACATGATCAAGAAGACCAACGACGAGCGCGATGCGGACCATCTCAACGAAATCGCCGTGCTCGAAGAGATCATGATGACGCGCACCGCGGACGAGTGGGAGAAATTCCTGCAGGCGAACCACGTCCCCGCCGCGCGCGTGCGCACCATGCGCGACGCGCTCGCCGATCCGCAGGTGGCCTCGCGCGGCGTGATTCAGCAACACGCTGCCGTCCCCGGAATGGACGGCGCCTTGAGCGTGCCGGTCTCGGCATTCAGCTTCGCGCACGGCGGCCCGCGCATCGACACGCCGCCGCCGACGATGGGCCAGCACACCGAGGAAATCCTGCAAGAGCTTGGGATTGATGCCGCGCCCGCAGCCAAGCGGGCGTAACTCCATTATTTCATCACTACTTGTCATCATCCGCGAAAGCGGATGATCCAGTAATCACCGACATTGCCATTTGGCAGGGTGGTGCAAGAATCGCACTCGCGGTGTTTACTGGATGCCCGCCTTCGCGGGCATGACAATGTCTTTTATGATTTGCCGGCGCGCCGTTCGACATTGGCGATGCGTTCCGGCACACCGAATTCGCGGCGGCAGACTTCGGCGAGCGCAGCCACGCCCTCGCGGATTTCATCGACCGACGGGCTTGCGAAGCACAGCCGCATGCGGCTCTTGCTGTAGCTCTTGTCGGTCGACCATTGCGGCCCTGGATTGATCGCGACGCCGGCCGCGAGCGCAGGCTGGTAGAGCTTCAGCGTATCGACGACATCCGGCAGCTTGACCCAGAGGAAGATGCCGCCTTTCGGATCGTCGAATTCGGCGGCTGTGCCGAACTGTTCGGAGAGCGCATCCATCAGCGTTTCGAGCTTTGTCGCGCAGGCCACGCGTGAGCTGCGGCACGTGGGCGTCGAAATGGCCGGCGCAATATTCCGCCAGCACCATCTGCTCGAGCGCGCCAGAGCCGGCGTCGGTCTTGAGCGCCAGCATGCGCGACAGCATGGTCCAGGGCGCGACGATGTAGCCGACGCGCAGCGCCGGCGCGATCGATTTCGAGAACGAGCCGATGTGGATGACGCCGCCGCTTTTGCTCATGGCGTAGAGCGCGGGCGGGCGCTGGCCGTCCCAGATCAGATCGGAATAGCAATCGTCCTCGAAGATCGGCACGCCGTGCAGCTCCGACAGCCGCAGCATTTCGTGCCGGCGCTCGATCGGCAGAATGGTGCCGGTCGGATTCTGCACCGTCGGAATCGTATAGATGTATTTCGGCTTGATGTTGCGGCGCTTGAGCTCGTCGAGCGCCGCCGAAAGCACGTCCATGCGCATGCCGTCGCCATCAAGCGGAATGCCGATGGCATTCACCTTGAGCCGCGTCAGCCGGTTGATCGAGCCCTCGTAGCTTTCCTGCTCGATGATGACGGTATCGCCCGGCGCGAGCAGCACGCCGTTGACGAGATCGAGGCCCTGCAACGATCCCGACGTGATCAGGATTTCCTCCGCCGTGCATTCCATGCCGGCGGTGCGCTTGAGCTTCGCCGCAAGAAACTCGCGCAACGGACGATAGCCCTGCGGGCCGGTGCCGACGCCATAGGTCGCGAGCGCCGGCCCCTCGCGCTTGAGCACCGCGGTCATGGCCGCGATGAGGTCGTCGACGGGAACCTGCGCCGGATCGTTGTTGCCGCCGACGAAATGGATATTTGGCGAGCCCGTTCCATTTCGCCGCCGGCGCCGGCAATCCGGCCGGCAGCAGCGGCGTGAAGTCGAACGGTCCGGACATGGGTCTCACATCGCTCCCTGGCCGCGCGCGTTGTTGCGGCGCGTGTTCGGGCTCACGACCTTGTCGGAGACGTGGATGTTCCACACCTCGGCCTTGTCCTGCGCCTGATAGGCGTCGAACAGCGCCTTGAGCTGGCCGACGTCGGTGACGTTGGCGCCGCGCAGGCCAAAGGCCTTGGCGATGGCGGCGAAATCGGTGCGGCCGAAGCACCAAGCCGCTGTCGTTGACGCCGTCGGCGCGCAGCTTGTGGATTTCCGCGCCAAAGGCGCCATCGTTGAAGATGCAGAACAGGAGCTTGATGCCGTGGCGCTGCACCATCTCCAGTTCCTGGATGTGCATCAGGAAGCTGCCGTCGCCCTCGAACAGCACCACGCGGCCGTTGCTGCGCGCCGCGGCAACGCCGATGGCGTAGGAGATGCCGCTGCCGATCGCCATGAAGGCACGGATGGCGTGATAGTTCTCCGGCTTGCGGTCGCGCATGACGGAGTGGAAATAGGACTGGTGGCCGGAGCCGCTGACGGAATCGAAATCCTTCGGGATCACGCGATCAAGCTCCGCAATGACCTTGCGCGGGTCGACCGTGCCCGGATTGATATCGAATACCGCGGCGTCCGCCGGCTCGTCCTTGATACGGCGCGCCAGATCGCTCGAGCGGATGTTCGCGGCCGTCTTGCCCCGCGCGCGCAGCTTCTCGACGATGGCCGCGGCGGCGAGCTTCGCATCGGCCGCGAGATGCAGATCGCCGGATTTCGTGCCGTGCGCAAAGCCGAGCGGCTCGGTATCGATCTGCACGATCTCGGCCTTGGGATACATGTGGCCGCCGTCGACGGTGTAATAATTCAGGCTCGATCCGAACGCGATCACCAGATCGGCCTTCTCGCCCACCTCGCGGGCGATATCGCGAGCAAAGCCGCCGGCAACGCCGAGCGAAAACGGATTGTGGTCGAACATGCCGCGCGCCAGCAGCGTCGTCGCGAGCAATGCGCCCGACAGTTCGGCCACTTCTTCGACCTCAGCCTGTGCGCCCGCGCGCAACACACCGCGGCCGGCAAGCACGATCGGACACTTTGGCGCGCACGAGCTTTTCGACCACCGCGTCGACCTGATGCGGATGCGGCGGCGTCGGCTCGACATGCGGCAGAATTTCGGATGACGGCTGGTACTGCCCGACATTCGGCAGCGGTTGCTTCTGCAGATCGTACGGCACGCCGAGCACGACCGGCTTGCGCTCATGCCGCGCGATGTAGAACGCCTCGCGGACATATTGATACATGCGCTGCGGGCTGTGCGCGGAGATGTAGTGCGCGCCGCTCGCGGCCGCGAACGGCGGCTGGTCGAGCGCCTGGTTGTACCACTCGGCGTGGATCGGCGCTTCGCCCGCGAACACCACCAGCGGAATGCGGCCGCGCGATGCCGTCGTCAGCGCCGTCATGATCTGCGTGAAGCCGGGCCCGCAGGTCACGGACGCGACGCCGACCTTGCCGGTCGCGCTCTGATAGCCCATCGCCATGGAGACCGCGCAGTGCTCGTGCCGCGCGGAGAAGGTCCCCATGCCGTCGCGCTTCTGCATGGCGGCGACCCAGTGCATGTTGCCGTCGCCCATCAGCGTGAAATGGGTGTCGACGCCTTCGGCGACGAAGGCCTGCGCCAGCGCCTCGTAGATCGGAATGTTTTGCATTGCGGAGTTTTACTCGAACGTCATGCGGGCACCAGCGGCCCGGGATTTTTGACGTAGCGCTTGATCGCGTCCACCGTCCAGTAGGCGAGCGCGCCGACCGGGCCGGTCGGATTGTACGAGGCGTTGTGCGGGAACACGTTGGCGCCGACCGTGAACAGGTTGTGGTGGTCCCAGCTCTGCAGATACTTGTTGACGACGCTGTCGCGCGGATTGGTGCCCATGATGGTGCCGCCGGTGTTGTGCGTCGACTGATACGGCACCACGGTCCAGGGCTGCGTGCGCGCGACCGCCGGGCTGAGCTTGGTCGGGTTCATCGACTTGGCGATGTCGTTGATGACCTTGGCGGCGTGCTCGCCCATCTTGTGCTCGTTCGTCTTGTAGTCGAACGTCATGCGCATCAGCGGCTGGCCGAACGCGTTGCGATAGGTCGGGTCGAGATCGAAATAATTGGAGCGGTTCGCCATCACGCTGCCGCTGGCGTTGATGTTCATCGCGGTCTGGTACCATTTCGCAGTCGCCGCCTTCCACTCCTTGCCCCATTGCGGCGTGCCGCTCGGCACCGGCCGGTAGCCGATCGGCAGCGCGGAGTTGAAGCCGGCGCCGACATTGTAGCCGCCGACAAAACCGTGCGGGCCGCGGTCGAACGCCAGGTTGATGTTGAAGTCATCCATGGTGGTGTTCGAGCCGCCCGCGCTCATGAACGGATTGAAGCGGCGGCCCTCGAAGAACAGCCGCGCATTGGCGCCGGTCTGGTAGCAGTAGTTGCGCCCGACAACGCCCTTTTGCGCCGCCGGATCGTACGCCTCGCCCAATCCCGACAGCAGCATCAGGTGCACGTTGTTGATGGCATAGGCGCACAGCAGCACCATGCCCGCCGGCTGCTCGAATTCCTCGCCGTTGAGCACGTTGGTATAGGTCACGCCGGTGACGCGCTTGCCGTCGGAATCCTTGAGCACCTTGGTGACCCAGGAATTCGCGCGCAGCTCGAAATTCGGATTGCGCATCGCGATCGGAATGACGCTGGTGTGCGGCGAGCCCTTGGCGTTGGCCTCGCAACCGAAGCGTTGGCAATAGCCGCAATACTGGCAGGCGCCGTATTGCGAGCCGTCGGGATTGGTGTAGGCGCGCGACGCGTTCGCCGACGGCCGCGGGAACGGATGATAGCCGTTGTTCTTCGCAGCCTCGGCGAACATCACGCTCGCCAGGATCGGCGTCAGCGCCGGCAGCGGATATTCGCGCGCCCGCGGCGCTTCGAACGGATTGCCGCCGTCCACGATCTGGCCCTTGAGATTGCCGGCCTTGCCCGACACCGCGGCGGTGTATTCGAAGCG
The DNA here is from genome assembly GCA_963730645.1 of uncultured Alphaproteobacteria bacterium. Taxonomy (GTDB): domain Bacteria; phylum Pseudomonadota; class Alphaproteobacteria; order Rhizobiales; family Xanthobacteraceae; genus BOG-931. Next base: position 133,418 of record CAVSSN010000012.1, read on the forward strand.
GTCGTAATACGGCTCCAGCTCGTCGTAGCTGATGCCCCAATCCTGGATCGTCATGTCGTCGGGAATGAATTTCTTGCCGTAGCGCTCCTCGTACATGGAGCGCACCTTGAATTCCATGTCGGTCCAGCGCCAGGTGTGGCCGCTCCAGTGGATCGCCGAGCCGCCGACGCCGTCGCCCGGCAGGAACGAACCGAGCCGCCGCATCGGCAGCGCTTCCTGCGATGGATTGTTGCGGATGGTCAGCGTGTCGCGCGCCGTGTTCATCATCAGGTCGTGACGCACCACGTAGCGCAGTTCGTCGCGGATGTTCGGCAGCGCATAATCGTTGGCGGATGTGCGATGCGTACCGCGCTCGAGCGCGACCACCTTCAGTCCCGCCTCGGCCAATTCCTTCGCCAGAATGCCGCCGGTCCAGCCGAGCCCGACGATGACGGCATCGACTTCCTTCATTTTCGTCGCCATGTCGCCCTCCCCTCAGCTCATGTCCGCGATGCTGACAATGTCGTTGGGCAATTGCTTGTCGCGATATTTCTCGACGTCGTCGTGATAGAGCGCGAGCACGCCGGGGAAGCCGATCAGTTTCCAGCCCGCCTTGTTGCGGTTGCCGCCATAGATCGGATCGGAAAACATGCCTTCCATCACGGTCTCGTAAACCGTGGTCCAGAACGGGCGCACCGGCAGCCCGCTGTCGAATTTGATCTTCGCGGTGGAAAGTCCGAGCAGCACTTCCTCGCGCTGCTTCTCATCGAGCCGGTCGAACGGTTTGCCGTAGGTCTTCTGGCAATGCGCGTTGGTCGCTTCGATGCCGGCGCGATAGAGCTGCGCGGGCGTCAGCGGAAGCTGATAGCCCTGGCTCGGAACGCCGGGCTTCCACGGCCCCTGCATGTAGAGCCGGTCGCCCTTGCCCCAGGCGCCGGCGAGCGCGCGGTCGATAAAGACGTTGATGCCGATATCGGTGCCTTTGGGCGTGAGGTCGTCGGCCGGCACCATGTGGTCGACCAGCGCCTCGACGAAGGCGGCCTCCTCGACGTTCAGGAATTCGTAGCCGGAAGCGGCCGGCGCTGAGCGGCGGGCGTTTGCGCCTGCGCGCTTTGCGGGAGACCGGTTGACGTCGCAGCGGCAGCACCGCCGACGACGGCGCCTTTCAAGAAATCACGCCGGCCAAAGATTTTCGATCTTTCATGTGCGCCTCCCTGACATTTTTCCGTCACCCTGAGGCGCGAGCAAAGCGAGCCTCGAAGGGCGGCGGCCCGGGCCGTGCATCCTTCGAGGGCCGCTTCGCGGCCACCTCAGGATGACGGTCAGACAGCTTCAGACTGCCCCTTTGCACCCGCAGCGACAAGGCCGCCGGCCGCTGGAATGGCCGGTTATTTCTCGGCCGGAATGAGCTTCTTGATGGTGTCGATCAAGGCCGGCGGAGTCGCGTAAAGATCGGCGACAAGCTTCTCCAGTTGCTGCGGCGAATGGTACGCCATGTCGAGCTTGATCCTGGCGGCCTCGGCGATCAGCTCGGGATCGTGCACCGAGTCTGAAATCGCCTTGCGCATCGCGTCGACGCGATCTTGCGGCACGCCGGGCGGGAACAGATAGGGCCGCCCGAATTCCGTGCTCGAAAACACGAAGCGCATGAACTGGCGCTGCTCGTCGGTCTTCGCGAGGTCGAAGATCGACGGCACGTCGGGCAGCTCCGCCATCGGCGTCTCTTCCGCGCGCAGCAGCACCACGAGCTTTTTTTCGCGGAAAAGCTGCTCGGAGGTGCGGAACTGCGCCCACGACGCGCACTCGCCCTGCACCTCGCCGCGCTCGATCGCGAGAATGCCGTCGGTCGAGCCCTTGTAGCCCTGGACGATCTTGATCTTGGTTCCGAGCACGTGGTTGAACACGGTCGGCAGCAGGCTGGTCGATGTGCCGGCGCCGGAGCCGGCGACGATGAACTCGTGCGTCAGCAGGTCGGCCGGCGAATTGATCGGCACCGTGTGCCACTTCACGCAGACGCGGGACGGCTGCGATGTTGCGCCGAGCCAGATGAATTTCCGCGGATCGAACTCGATGTTGGGCTGACCGGTCAGCGCCTGGCCCGTGATGTTGCGCGACGGCGCACTGATCACGGTGCCGTCCCTCGGCGCCTGCACGTAGACATAATTGGCCGAGGCGAGGCTCGACGCCTGCGGCATGTTCTGGACGATGATGGTCGGATGGCCGGGAAGATGCTTGGTCAGATACTTCGCCAGGAAGCGCGCGCCGATGTCATAGTCGTTGCCGGGCGCGAAGCCGGCGATCAGCCGAATCTGCTTGCCCTTGTAGAATTCCTCGACGCTTTGCGCGTGGGCGCCGAACGAGACGCCCATAAGGCGAGAGCCAAATGCGGCGAGAGAACTTTACTGCGTTCGATTTCATCCGGCAGTCTCCAGATGATGGTCGACTATTCCGCCGCGCGCTTCTGCACCAACGCCGCGGCGGCCTTGTCGTAGGCTTCCTCGCGCGTCAGCAGCGGCTTGAGGCCGACGAGGCCATAATAGTCGTCGAGCGGGACAAGGTGCTCCTGGCAGGGTGCGAGCGAATTGTCGCGCTTGAGCAGCCGCAGCACGTTGCGCACGGCATTCGCCGCCGCGAACAGCGGCAGCGAGGGGAACGTCGCCGCGACGACGCCGGCCGCTTCCAGTTCTTCGAGGCTGCGCGCCTTGGGGCCCGCGGCCTGCGACAGCGTCGCCATGTGCGGGCCGCCGACTTCGCGCAGCACGCGCTTGATTTCCGGGATGGTGTCGACGCCCATGGGCTTCGCCATGTCGGCGCCGGCCTCCATGAACAACTGGCAGCGCGCGATGGCGGCCTCGACGCCTTCGAGCGCGGCGGCGTCGGTGCGCGCGGCGATGAAGAGGTCGGGGTCGCGCCGCGCGTCGAGCGCGGCCTTGAGCTTGGCGAGCATCTGCTCCGTCGAAACGATCTGCTTGCCCGGCAGGTAGCCGCAACGATTCGGGAACACCTGATCGCTGAGGAACAGCCCGGCGACGCCGGCCGCCTCGAACGCGCGCACCATCTGCCGCACGTTGTTGACGCCGCCGAAGCCGGTGTCGGCATCGACATAGACCGGAATTTGCACCGCGTCGCAGATGCGGCCGTAGTGATCGGCATAGTCGCGCATGTTGGACTGGCCCATGTCGGCCTGCGCCAGCATGCTGCCGACCGCGGCGTAGCCGCCCGCCACGACGCCCTCGAACCCTTCGCTCTCGATGATGCGCGCCGACAGCGCGTCATAGGCGCCCGGCATCAGCACCAGTTTCTTGCCCGCCATGATGGCCCGGAATTTTTTGCGCGCGGTCATATTCTTCTCCATCCTGCACGCCCCGCACGGTCGAGGTGCTCTCGAGCATCGGCCGTCGCCCTCGACGGGCTACGGGACCGTAGCGCGGCTGTCGGCCGCCGTCTGCAGCCACGGCTGGTCGTCGGCCATGCGCTTCTCGAACGCCACGATCTCGTCGGTATGCTTGAGCGTCAAGCCGATGTCGTCGAGACCTTCGAGCAGACGCATGCGGTCGGCAGGCGAAATGTCGAAGGCGATATCGGGCGCCGCCGGGGCCTTTGATCGTCTGCGTTTCGAGATCGACCGTGAACGGCGCCGCGCCATTCGCCGCGACCACGCGGGCGATGAATGCATCGGCATCCGCTGGACGCAAGCACGACCGGCAGCAGCCCGTTCTGCAAGCAATTCTCGCGGTAGATATCGGCAAAGCTTTTCGCCACGATGACGCGGATGTTGTTGGCGAGCATCCCCCACACCGCGGATTCGCGCGACGAACCGGCGCCGAAGTTGTGCCCGGCCACCAGGATGCCGGGCTCGCGGAATTGCGGCTTGTTGAGCACGAAGTCCGGCTCCTCGCTGCGCGAGCGCATGAACAGCAGCGCCTTGTAGTCCGGCTTGAGATTGCGCATCGCGGCGACCGGCGCGATCTGGTCGGTGTTGATGTCGTCCTTGATGAGCGGGACGGCGATGCCGGTGTGAGTCGTGAACGGCTGCATCACGCGCGCCCCGAAGCGAGCTGACGCACGTCGGCGATGTGTCCGGCGATCGCCGTCGCCGCTGCGGTCGCCGGGCTGACGAGATGCGTGCGCACCTTCGGGCCCTGCCGGTTCTCGAAATTGCGATTGGTGGTCGAGACGCAGCGCTCGCCCGGCTCGCCGCGATCGCCGTTGCCGCCGGCGCACATCGAGCAGCCGGACTCGCCCCAGAAGAATCCGGCATCGCGGAATACGCGGTCGAGGCCCGCGGCCTCCGCCTCGCGCTTCACCGTGGTCGAGCCCGGCACCACCAGGGCGACGACGCCCGGCGCGACGTGGCGTCCGCGCACGATGTCGGCCGCAACGTGCAGGTCCGGCAGGCGGCTGTTGGTGCACGAGCCGATGAAGACGCGGTTCACCGGCAGGCCGGCGAGCGCCATGCCGGGCCGCAATCCCATGTAGTCGAGCGCGCTTTCGAGATTCTCGCGCCGCTCCGGATTTGCCGCCGGATCGGGCACGCGGCCGGAAATGCCGAGCACCTGGCTCGGGTCCGTGCCCCAGGTGATCTGCGGCTCGAGGTTGTCGCAGTCGAGCACGATCTCGCGGTCGAACGCCGCGCCGTCGTCGGTCGTGAAGCGTGCGCCAACGCGCCAGCGCGCGATCCCACATCGCGCCCTTGGGCGCGAACGGCCGCCCGGCGATCCACGCGAACGCTGCATCGTCGGGCGCGACGAAGCCCGAACGACCGCCCATCTCGATATTGAGATTGCACAGCGTCATGCGCTGCTCGATCGGCATCGCGCGCACCGCGGCGCCGGCATATTCGACGACATGGCCGCGCGCGCCGGAGACGCCGATCTCCGCGATGATGCGCAGCGCCACGTCCTTGGCGCTGACATGCGGCCCAAGCCGGCCTTCGAGGCGGATCAGCATCCGCTTCGGCCGCTTCAGCGCCATCACCTGCGTCGCCAGGATGTGCGCGAGCTCGGTCGTGCCGCAGCCGAACGCGAGCGCGCCGAGGCCGCCGACCGTCGAGGCGTGGCTGTCGGGCACCGCGTGCGTCGCGCCCGGCAGCACCATGCCGAGCTCGGGCGCAACGACGTGCGAGATGCCCTGCTCCGGATCGTCGATGTCGAACACCCGGATGCCGTTCCGGCGGCTGCCCTCGCGCATCGCGCGCAGGAACGCCGCGCCGGACGGATTGGTATTGTCGTCGCGGCCGGGTTTTGTGGCGACGGTGTGGTCCTGCATCGAAAAAGTCAGGTCCGGCCGGCGCACCGGCCGCTGCTGCTTCTCAAGCTGCTCGAACGCGTGCGGCGCGTGCAGCTCGTGCAGCACGTGGCGGTCGATATAGATGAGGTCGCGGCCATCGGCGCGCTGCGCCACCAGATGGGCGTCCCAGATTTTGTCGAACAAAGTGCGGGGCATATGCTTGCCTTTGCCGATGCGAGGGCCGTCCCCGCATAGCTTGTGCCTGATATCTTGGTCGGCCCGATGATCGAAGGCAAGCCGCGCGCAAAGCAAGACCCGCGCGGTTCGCCGCCGCGCGGGTCTTGGTTACGTCTTCGGCAATGTCAGGACAGCTTAAGTCATTAGCCCAATCACATGAGCCGCGGACGCAATCGCGCCCGCGAGTGAAATCGCCGCGCCAAAAAACAGTGCTGCAAATAACGTTCGAATTCCGGCTCGTATCGTTGTCGCGCGCATGGCCTTGTCCTCTTGTGCAGAGTCAACGCCCGCGGAATGCCAAGGTTCCGTCACGATTGCCCGGCGTGAGCTGCCGATAAGCCATTGCATTTTATAAGTAATCAGAGGCGCGCCGTGCCAGTGCCGAGCGCGCATGGTCCAAATCATGGCGGTCCCGAGAGGACTCGAACCTCCGACCTTCGGTTTAGGAAACCGCTGCTCTATCCGGCTGAGCTACGGGACCGGGCTCAATGGGCCGCATGCCTTATAGCATCCCGCAAAACAGCGTCGAGACTGTCAGCGCGCCGGCTCGGCCGCGCGCACCTTCGGCTCCGCGCGGCGAAACAGGCGTTGCCGCAGCGCAGAAGCGCGTCCGTCCGCGGAGGGCTGATAGAACACGCTGTAGCGCGCGATCGAGGCGATGAAGGCTGCCGCATCGGCGTCCTTGCGAACCTCGAAGGCGTCGAAGCCGGCGCGCACGAGAAACAGGAACTGATCGCGCAACACATCGCCGGTGGCGCGCAGCTCGCCGCGGTAGCCGTGGCGTTCGCGCAATTGCCGCGCCTGGCTGTAGGCGCGGCCGTCGCGAAAGCTCGGAAATACCAGCGCGACGAGCGCCAGCCGGTCGAGCCACGGCACGAGCTCCGCGACCTTGCGGTTGTTCGGCCACAGCACGCCGATCGGCGCGCGCGCGCGCGACAAGCTCCGCCGCGTCGGCAAGGAACCGCGCGGCCGGCACGATCACCGGCACGCCATCCGGGATCGGCGCATCGTCGAGGATGCGCACGTAGCTGTCGCCGACGATGCGGCCGTCCTTAACGAGTGGCATAGACGCGCTCCTTGAACGGCTCGACGCCGGTTCGCTTGACGGTCTGGATGAAGGTCTCCTGCGGCCGCTCGCGCAATTCGAGATAGGCGGCGACGATGTCTTCGACCACGTCGGGCACCTCCGCGTAGGAAACGGCAGGGCCGATCAATGTGCCGAGCTGCGCCTCCTCGTCGGCGCGGCCGCCGATCGTGATCTGGAAGAACTCCTCGTCGTTCTTCTCGACACCGAGAATGCCGATGTGGCCGACGTGATGATGGCCGCAGGCATTGATGCAGCCCGAAATGTTGATGTGCAGCTTGCCGAGGTCGCGCGCGAGGTCGCGGTCGCGGAAGCGCCGCGAGATTTCCTGCGCTACCGGAATGGAGCGCGTGTTCGCCAGGCTGCAGTAATCGAGCCCCGGGCAGGAGATGATGTCGGAGACAAGACCGACATTCGGCGTGGCGACGCCGATGGCATCGAGCGCCTTCCACAAAGCCGGCAGATCGCGCTGCGCGACATGCGGCAGGACCAGATTCTGCTCATGACCGACGCGGATTTCACCAAACGAATAGCGGTCGGCGAGATCGGCGATGGCGTCCATCTGCCCGGCCGTGCAGTCGCCGGGCGTGCCGCCCTCCGGCTTGAGCGACAGCGTCACGATGGCGTAGCCGGCGACCTTGTGATTGGCGACCGAATTGTCGACCCATGAGTCGAAGCCGCGATCCGCCTTGCGCGCCGCAGCGAGCGCCGGAGGGCTATCGTCAAGCCTCTCATAGTCCGGATAGCGGAAGCGCGCGGCGATCCCGGCGACGACGGCAGGATCGAGCGCCAGCGCGCCATCCTTGGTCGCCTGCCATTCGGCCTCGACTTCCTTGGCAAAGGCCTCGGCGCCAAGATCGTGGACCAGAATCTTGATGCGCGCTTTCCAGAGATTGTCGCGCCGGCCGAACTGATTGTACGTGCTCATGACGGCTTCGACGTAGCTCAGCAGATCGCGCGTCGGCAGAAATGGCTTGATGGTCTTGGCGAGGAATGGCGTGCGGCCAAGCCCGCCGCCGACCATCACCTCGAAGCCGGTCTTCGCCGGCACCGTTGCGATGCAGCCGCAGCGCGAGATCGTGCACGCGCAGCGCAGCGCGATCGTGCGCCGCGGCCGTCACGGCGATCTTGAATTTGCGCGGCAGGAACGAGAATTCCGGATGCATCGTCACGTGCTGGCGAATGATCTCGGCCCAGACGCGCGGATCCTCGATCTCGTCAGGCGCGACGCCCGCCCATTGGTCGGTGGTGAGATTGCGCACGCAATTGCCGCTGGTCTGCATGCCGTGCAAGCCGACCTTTGCAAGATCGGCCATCGCGTCCGGCAGCTCGGCGAGCTTGATCCAGTGGAACTGGATGTTCTGCCGCGTGGTGAAGTGGCCGAAGTCGCGGTCGTAGCGGCGCGCGACATGCGCCAGCATGCGCAGTTGCGCGGACGACAGCGTGCCGTAGGGGATCGCGATCCGCAGCATGTAGGCGTGAAGCTGGAGATAGACGCCGTTCATCAGCCGCAGCGGCTTGAACTCGTCTTCGGTCAGCGCGCCGGACAGCCGGCGCGAAACCTGATCGCGGAATTCCGCGACGCGCTCGGCGACCAGCGTGCGGTCGAAATCGTCATAGACGTACATCAGCGGGCCTCAGAACGTGGCGCGCAGATCGACCGTCGGGCCGCCGAAACGGATGAGCTCGCGCAGATTGCCCGGCCGCACGCGGCCTTCCGGTGACACCTCGACACGCGCGACGTAGGCGCCGACGGCGCGGATGTGGTCGGCTTTGGCATCCGCCAGCAGGCGGCCGGCGATATCGGCCGACGTCGCAACGGCGGACCCGTCGAGATCGGTGCTCCATTCGCCGTCGGGGCGGCGGTAGACCACCGCGCCATCCGTCACGCGGTTGGCGGTGACGACCACCGGCCCGGTGATCTTGATCTTCTGGTCCAGGGGCGAAGTCATGCTGCATTCTCCGTGGCCGCCGTCGCGGCGCGATCGATATCGTCGCTGAAGATGAAGGTCGACAATTCCGGGCGGCCGATGACGTTGACCGGCACATCGAGCGCACGCGCATGGGCGGCGATATCCTGATCGAGCCGGCCGCCGGCCGCGGCGACCACCGCGGTGAACGCGGAAAAATTCGCCCGGCGCGGATCGGCAAACGAGAGCTCAAGCCGACCAGGAGGCGCGCTCGCGAGCAGCACCTCCTCGGCGATGTCGATATCGCCCGCGTACCAGCAAACATTCGCACCCGCGGACCGCAGCAGGCGAAGCGTCGTCATGGCCTGCGCCCCCGCGCCCACCAGCGCGACGGTGCCGGACAAGAGATCGAGCCATCTGGGCAGCAAACGCATCGGCCTGAAGCTCCAGCGCAGAGGAATATCATTCTATATAGAGAGTAATTTTTCGCTTCAAATAGAAAAATATTCTATGTGCGGATGGTGCGCGATGTAGGACAGATCAATCGCCCCAGAGTGCAAACCAAGATGCTTTTGCCCTGATCTGGGCCTGCGTTCGACCGTGTAGTCCGTCACCCTGAGGCGCTCGGCGCGAAGCGTCGAGCCTCGAAGGGCGACGGCCCGGGCGCTGGGGCCGCGCACAACCATCGCGTGGACAAACAAAGCCAAGCTCGGTATGGGCGACCGATGCGCGAGGCCTGCTTCATGATGGACCTGCGGCGGATGCTTCCGCTCGCCGCCGTGGCGACGCTGCTTTTGCACGCGCCCAATGTCGCACGAGGCGAAGAGGCCGCGGCGGCAGCCAAGTCAAACCATCCGCAGTGCAACCGCGCGGCATTTCGCGTCGCGCTCGATGTCGGGCATACCGCCGACGTGCCCGGAGCGATCAGCGCACGCGGCGTCAGCGAATACGACTTCAATCTGCGGCTCGCGAAAGCAGATCGAAAAAAATCTGACCGATGCCGGTTTCGCCAAGCGGTGCTGTTTGTCACCGCCGACGCGCCGACCCCCGGCCTGTTCAAGCGCGTCGCGCGCGCCAACGCGTGGCCGGCCGATGTCTTCCTCTCGATCCATCACGATTCGGTGCCGGACTATCTGATGGAAACCTGGGAGTACCAGGGCGAGGAGCATCACTTCAGCGACCGCTACCCCGGCTTTGCGCTGTTCGTCTCGTACAACAACGTCGACCGCAAAGGCAGCCTGCTGTTCGGCAAATTTCTCGGCGAGCAAATGCAGGCGCGCGGCCTGCAATTCACGCCGCACTACACCGACGCCATCATGCGCAACAAACGGCGCGAACTGGTCGATCCCAAAGCCGGCGTCTACCGCTACGACCAGCTGATTGTGCTGTGGTACACGCACATGCCCGCCGTGCTGCTCGAGGCCGGGTCGATCGTCAATCGCGACGAGGAATTGCAACTGGCGACACCCGAACGGCAGGCGCTCATCGGCGCCGCCGTGACGCAGGCGGTCGAAAAGTTTTGCGCGTCGCGAAATCCGGCGACGGCGGCGCGCTCCCACGCTTCACCGGCCGCAAAGCCGGCAAACCGGCCTGCAGCGCGAATGCGGCAAGCCTATCCGCCCGTCGATCGATGATCCGCACCGTCGCCATCGCACGGCTTCGTGCAGCGTATCGACATGCATGGATCGCCGCGGCGGCAATTCTGATCGTCGGCGCCACGTCCATGCCGAAAGCCAGATGCCGGCGAACTTCGCGTATCTTCGCGACATCGATCCGAGCATCGAGCAGGACATCCGCTACGCCGGCTCTGACAATTTCATGGGCCAGCCGATGGCGGGTTACGACGCTGCCGAATGCATTCTGCGGCGCGATGCGGCCTTGGCGCTCCAGCGCGTGCAGGCCGATCTCGCGGGTTCGGGCCTCGCGCTGAAAGTCTACGATTGCTATCGCCCGACCCGCGCAGTGCGCGCGATGGCCAATTGGGCGCATGACGGCGCGCCCGTCGGTGCGAACAAGCGATTTTTCCCGCGGGCGCAGAAAGCCAATCTGTTCACGCTCGGCTACATCGCGTCGGTATCGCTGCACTCGACCGGGATAGCGATCGATCTGACGCTGATCGAAGCCGGGCACGCGCCGCCGCCGGCATTCGATCCCGCGGCGCGCTATGCGCCGTGCACCGCACCGGCTTCGGAGCGCGAACCGGACGACAGCATCGATATGGGCACCGGCTACGACTGCCTCGACGTCAACAGCTATACGGCGAGCGCCGCGATCAGCGCCGAACAGCGGCAGCGGCGCGCCACGCTGGTCGCCGCCATGGCCAAGCGCGGCTTCCGCAACTACGCGCGCGAATGGTGGCACTTTTCCTACTCGGGCACGACGCCGCCCGCGCTCCAGGACTTCCCCATCGCGCCGCGGGCCGAACGAAAATCGGATTGACCCGGATCTGCCGGCAGCAACCCCAGCTTAAATTTGTGTAACTTGTTCCATCGGCCGCAGTGCTGCCGCATTCCGACACTTCGCTCGCCACATGTTCCACCGTCGGCATACGGGGACGATTCTGGCGCTGGCTGGCTCTGCTCGTAGCGATGGCAGGCCGCGGCTACGCGCAGGACGCCGTGCGTTGCGGCTCGGAGACAATTCCCGCCGCTAATATCAGCCGCATTGTCGATGGCCGCACCTTCGTGCTCGACGATGGCCGCGAGGTGCGGCTGGCCGCCATCGAAGTGCCGACCGGCCTCGCCGCCAAGGACGCACTCGGCGCGCTGTTGGCCTCCGGCCAGCTCGTGCTCAAGCAGGCCCAGACCACGACCGATCGTTATGGCCGCGTGCCGGCCTATGCCTCCATGATGCAGGACGGAACCGAGCGGTCGGTGCAGGCGGACATGCTGGCGCAGGGCCATGGCTGGGTCGCCGCCCCGGTCGGGAACCAGGATTGCGCCGCCGACCTCAGGGTGCGTGAAAATGCCGCCCGAAAGGCCAAGCTTGGCCTGTGGGGCGATCCGTATTATGGGATGCAAGAGGCCGAGAACCCCGCGGACATCCTGGCGCGCAGAGGCCATTTTGCGCTGGTCGAGGGCAAGGTGCTTTCCGTGCGGGAAAGCGGGGCCACCATATACGTGAATTTCGGGCGGCGATGGTCTGAGGACTTCACCGTTACGATCTTGAAGCGAAACGAGCGTAAATTCACGGCCGCCGGGCTCGCTCCGAAGAGCCTCGCCGGCCGGCAGATCCGGGTCCGCGGCTGGGTCGAGGAGCGAGGCGGACCGTGGATCGAGGCGATGTATCCGGAACAGATCGAATTGGCTGTCGGGGACTGACGTAGGCAGCCGTGGTTGGGACGATGGTACGGAGACGAACGCAGAGCGCCGGGTTTCGGCATGCGCTGGCATTGGCCGCGCTCGCCGGACTGTTGCTGTCCGGCTGCGCGGGGACGCCCAGCCCGATCCTGCAGCAGCAGGTATCGCTCCACACGCCGCCCGCACCCAAGCCGGACGAGGCGGATGCATCGTCGCCGGCGCAACGCGAGCACGCGCGCATCCTCGCCGCCTACGGCGGCACCTATAACGACCCGCGCCTGCAAGGCATGCTTGATCAGACCATCGAGCGGCTCGTGGCGTCCTCGGAGCGGCCCGACCTGCACTACAAGGTGACGATCCTCAATTCGCAGTCGGTCAACGCCTTCGCGCTGCCGACCGGCCAGCTCTATGTCACCCGCGGCCTGGTCTCGCTCGCCAACGACGAATCCGAGCTTGCCTCGGTGCTGGCGCACGAGATGGGCCACGTCATCGCCCGCCATGCCGCCATCCGCGAGGAGAAGGCGCGCCAGGCGGCAATCGTCAGCCGCGTCGTCAACGACGTGCTCAGCGATCCCGAAATGGGCGCGCTGGCGCTTGCCAAGTCGAAGATCTCGCTGGCGAGCTTCTCCCGCGCCCAGGAATTCGAAGCCGACGGCATCGGCGTCGGCATTGCCTCGCGCGCAGGGTTCGATCCCTATGGCGCGGTACGATTCCTGACCTCGATGGAGCACAACTCCGAACTCAAGCCGACAGCGAGCGGGAAGATCGATCCGCGCGCGCCGGATTTCCTGTCGTCGCATCCGGCGACACCCGAGCGCATCAGCAATGCGCAGGCCAACGCCCGCCAGTACAGCGGGCCCGGCACCGGCGGCGAGCGCGACAAACCCACCTATCTCGCCAACATCGACGGCATGGTCTACGGCGAAGACCCGAGCGAAGGCTTCGTGCGCGGCCGGCGCTTCCTGCATCCCAAGCTCGGATTCACCTTCACGGCGCCGGACGGTTTTGTGCTCGACAACACCGCGCAGGCGGTGCTCGGCGTCAAGCATGGCGGCGGTCAGGCGCTGCGCCTCGACGTGGTGCGCGTGCCTGCCGAACAGACGCTCGCCGGATACCTGACCTCCGGCTGGATCGACAATATCGATGCGCAGACGGTGGAAGACCTCACGGTCAACGGCTTCCCGGCCGCGACCGCGGCCGCCAAGGGCGACCAGTGGGAGTTCCGGCTCTATGCAATCCGCTTCGGCAGCGACGTCTATCGTTTCATTTTCGCCGCCAAACGCCGGACGCCGGAGATGGACCGCATCTTCCGCGAGTCGGTCGGCACGTTCCGCCGCATGAGCCTGGCCGAGATCGAGCAGGCAAAGCCGCTGCGGCTGCGGGTGCTGACGGTCGGACCGGGCGATACGGTCGAGCGGCTGGCGAGCCGCATGGCCGTGCCGGATCGGGCGTTCGAGCGTTTCCGCGTGCTCAACGGGCTCGAACCCGGCGACAAGCTCAAGCCCGGCAGCCAGATCAAGATTGCGGTTGAATAATCGACCGCCTCGGCGGCAACCCGCCCGGCTCAATCTCAGTCATAACGGCCTGTTCTTCGCCCACAACGTTCCGCTATGATGATCGAGGGGAACGTCCATATCGGAAACGGTATATGGGATTCGCGAAGAGTGCCCTTCCGGTGGCGGCTTCGCTCGCCATCGTCGCGGTCGTCACTGCGATCCTCTGGGATTTCAAGGTGGCGCTGAGCCTCCGGCACGTGGTGTACTTCTATCTGCTGCCGACTGCCGTCGTGGCGTTCTTCTGGGGCAGCCTGGCTGCGATGTTTGCAGCCGTCGTTGCCATCGGCTGCGCCGCCTACTTCCTGTACGAACCAATGTTCAGCTTTTACGTGTCTGATCCATTGCAAGTCGGTGAGCTGGTGAGCTTCGCCGTTCTGGCATTGCTCGGCAGCAAGTGTGCGGCTGAAATATTGCGACCCGAAACGAAGAACCCGACAGCCAAATTCCCGATCCGACGACTTTGAGTCGCAGCCAATGGGCTGCGGAGCCGTGCTATCGCGAATCCGGTCCCGGCATGGAAGGAGCCTGCCAATGTTGACAACTCGCTCCGTCCCTCTCATCGCGCTCGCGCTGGCGAGCATGGCGGCTGCACCCGCGCACGCGGATGATTTCTACAAAGGCAAGACTTTCACGATCGTCGCCGGTTTTTCGCCCGGCGGCGGCTTCGACCTCTATGCGCGGGCCTTGGCCCGTCACCTCGGCAAGCACATTCCCGGCAATCCCAACATCATCGTTCAGAATCAGCCAGGCGCCGGAAGCCTGACATCGGTGCGCTCGCTCGACGTGCTGGCGCCGAAGGACGGTACGGTGATGACGATCTTCAATCCCGGTCTCGTCACCCAATCCATCGTCATTCCCGACAAGGTGAAGCTCGACTTCCGCAAGTATGCCTGGATCGGCATCGTCAGCGCCGACTACCGGGTGTGCTACGGCTTCGGTCCCGATGGCGTCAAAAGCTGGGACGACATGATGCACCGCAAGGAGTGGGTGCTCGGTTCGACCGGCAAGGGCGCGGGCAATTACATCAACGGCGCGACGCTGCGCGACGTCTTCCATGCACCGGTCAAGCAGGTGCTCGGCTTCCCCGGCAGCGCGGAGCAGCGCCTGGCAATCGAGCGCGGCGAGCTCGACGGCGACTGCGGCTCGTTCAACAGCATCCCGATCGACTGGGTCAAAACCGGCAAGGTGCATCCGTTCGTTCGCTTCGTCGAAAAGAAGCCGGCGGACATCCCCGAATTCGCCGCCTATGTGGGCAGCTTCGCCACGAGCGATGAACAGAAGCAGTTGCTCAACGTGCTCGACGCCGCCGACGAGATCGGCCGGCCTTTCATCATGTCGAAGCAGGTGCCGGCGGACCGCGTCGCGACCGTCCGCAAGGCGTTCAACGACACCATGAAGGATCCCGCCTTTATCGCCGACATGGACAAGATGCAGCTCCCGATTGCGCCCCTCACGGGCGAAGAAGCCGACGCTGTCGTCGAGAAAATGCTGACCGCACCGCCCAATATTCTTGCGGCGGCAAAGGCGATCTACGAATAGGGTCTCGCCCCTGGGTTACAGTACCCCGAACGCATATATGCCGGTTCTATTCGCATCGCGAATTGTACGCTTTCGGTCGTAGAAGACCTGTGCTAAACTGGTTTTCGACGTTACGGGCAGTCGCCGATGTGCGTGTCGTTGCCGGCCCTATAGAGAGCTGGCCCCCGTAACTCCAATCACGGATTTTCTATTGGAAAACGCCCAGACTGCTGTTCGTCCCCTCTGCGCATCCGAAGCGCGGAGGTGGATGCAAACCCTCATGCCCTACCGCAAACCCAATCACGTCCGCAGCACTGTGGAGATTGTGATCACGTTTGTGCCGCTGGCAACGCTGTGGGCGCTGGCCTGGGCAGCGCTGCATTTCGGCTACTGGTGGCTTTCCCTGCTGCTTGCAGTGCCGGCTGCAGGCTTTCTCGTGCGGCTGTTCATGATTCAGCACGATTGCGGCCATGGCTCCTTTTTCCGCCAGCGCCTGGTAAACGACTGGGTGGGCCGCGCGATCGGCGTGCTGACCCTGACGCCCTATGACTTCTGGCGCCGCACCCACGCCATCCATCATGCTACCTCCGGCCACCTCGAACGGCGCGGCTTCGGCGACGTCGATACGCTCACGGTGCAAGAATATTCGTCGCTCTCGTTCTGGAGCCGTCTTCGCTACCGGATCTACCGGAACCCGGCCGTCATGTTCGGCATCGGGCCGGCCTATCTGTTTATCTTGCGACACCGGCTGCCGGTTGGTCTGCTTCTTCAGCGGCTGGCAGGCATGGCTCAGCACCATGGCGACCAATGCGGCAATAGCAGCCGTCGCGGCCGGACTGATCTGGTGCATAGGCCTCTGGGCTTTTGTGCTCGTGCACCTGCCGATCATGCTGCTCGCGGGATCGGTCGGAGTATGGCTGTTTTACGTGCAGCACCAATTCGAGCAGACATTCTGGGCGCATGAGGGCGGGTGGAGCTTTGAAGAAGCGGCCCTGCATGGCAGCTCACACTACGACCTTCCGGGGGTCCTGCGCTGGTTCACAGCGAACATCGGCGTGCACCATGTCCACCACCTGTGCAGCCGTATTCCGTACTACCGCCTGCCGCGGGTGCTCCGTGACCACCCCGAGCTTCGCGGCGTGAGCCGGTTGACGCTGCTGCAGAGCTTCCGGTGCGTGCGCCTGGTGCTTTGGGATGAAAGCCGGCGGCGTCTTATTTCATTTCGTGAGATGGGCCATCAACGCGCGGCGTGACGTAACGGCAGCGCGCAGCGTCAAAACTGCGACGCGAGCTGGTCGAGGCCCATGACGTGCGCCAGCGTGCGCACCTCGCTCTTCTGCTCGGAATTGAAGCTCAGGATCAGCGGGAACGCCGCCGATTTGAGGCCCTGAACCTCGGGGCTGTTCGGATCGATGTTCGCGAGTTCCGATGCGCTTTTCGCGGCGCCACGCCGCCGCACTTCGCCGTGGGCCTTGGCGTAGGCGATGCTGCGCAGGGCCGCCTCGACTGCGGGCCACATATGCTCCTGATCCGGGCGTCAGTTGCAGCCGGTTCTTGATGCTGGCGATCTGCGCATCGTTGAGCACGAAGCCAGGGCGATTGGCGGGCTTGTGGACCGGCGCGGGCTTGGGGCGCGAAGCGATGTGGTGCGCCACCGGCGGCAATGGCACGGCTTCCTGCTCAGGCGGCAGTGACGGCGCGGCCTCGGGCTGCACGGCCGTTTCCGGCGCAATCGGACTCAAAAGCGCGAGCTTATCGCCGCCCAAGATGCCGGTCGGTACCCGCTCATCGGGCACCGGCAATTGCTCCGGCACATCCGGGAAGCGCAACGACACCATCTGCGCGGCCGAAAGCTCGGTGTTGCGCGGCACCCCGTTCCAGCCGGAGGCCAGAGCGCCAATTCCGCCAATCCCGAGAATATAAAGTGCCAACCAGCCGCGCTTGAACGCCCGATGCTTGCGCTGCCGCATGCGCCCCGTCCCCTGTGACCCGACAACTCCCTATGTCTTTTCAAATGAGGCTTAATTTATGGCTAACCATGGGAATTTTGCTGGCAAACGGGAACTTCGGGCGCCGCCATCATCGTGTGGCAAACGCATAAGCGCGCGGCGAACGCACAAGCAAAGGGCCCGGCGTTGCCGCCAGGCCCTTTGTAATCCTCGGAAATTCGCGAGGCGCGGCGACCGTCAGGCCGCCTCTTCCTCGACCACAGCCTCTTCCTCGGCCGGCTTCGGTCCGCGGCGCGGGCCTTTGGCGAGGGCCGCCTCGATCTCCTTGACCGCCTCGGTCTCGGTGATGCGCTGCACCACCGCGATCTCGCGCGACAGCCGGTCAAGCGCGGCCTCGTAGAGCTGGCGCTCGGAATAGGACTGTTCGGGCTGCGACTCCGAACGGAACAGGTCGCGCACCACCTCGGCGATGGCGACGATGTCGCCTGAATTGATCTTGGCCTCGTATTCCTGCGCACGGCGCGACCACATGGTGCGCTTGATGCGGGCGCGGCCCTTGAGCGTCTCGAGCGCGCGCTTGACCATCGGCGGCTCGGCGAGCTTGCGCATGCCGACCGAGGTGATCTTCGCCGTCGGCACCCGAAGCGTCATCTTGTCCTTGACGAAGTTGATGACGAAGAGCTCGAGCTTTGCCCCGGCAACCTCCTGCTCCTCAATCGAAACGATCTGACCCACGCCGTGAGCCGGATAGACGACGAACTCGCTGGTCTTGAAGCCTTGTCGTTGGGTCGTCTTTTTAATGGCAGTCATTCCAGAAGTTGCTCCTTCGCCATCCGGCTTGCGCCGGTTGAGTGGCTTGGCCACGGGACGTCCATGGCGGGGGGGACTGCCCCGCGAGGCCTGTGATGTCCTCCGGCTTGCGCGGGAGGGGGTCTTTTTCGCCTTCCGGCTCATGCCGGGGGAAGCTTTCTTCGACCGTTGACGCGTTTTTCCTGCCACTGCTTTCGCGTGGAACTCACGCCTCTCCTGACGTTTCCTCGGAAACACCCCGAAACAATACGCTCCCAGCGTTAGGGAGCGATTCGGAGTGTGTTTGTCATTATGCGAGCGTTATATCACATTTTTGGTCGAAATCAAAGCCTTAACGCACTGCAAAGTAGCGATTTCGCTATCACAGCCCCGTTAATATCCTTAAAAATGGTTAAGAGTTGCAAGCGCGATACTTGCCCGCCGCCTTCGTTATTCAGGCCGGCGATGCCGCCGCGACGTCGATCAGTCGCCAGTCCCGGGCTCGGCTGAAAAATGCTTCTCGAACTTGTCAGGGACACCTTCCCATTCCTTGGCGTCGGCGGGAGGCTCCTTTTTGGCCGTGATGTTGGGCCACGTCTTGGCGTATTCGGCGTTGACGCCCAGCCATTTCTCCAGCCCCGGCTCGGTATCCGGCTTGATCGCGTCAATCGGGCATTCCGGCTCGCATACCCCGCAATCGATGCATTCGTCGGGATGGATGACGAGCATGTTCTCGCCCTCGTAGAAGCAATCCACGGGGCAGACTTCGACGCAGTCCATGTATTTACATTTGATGCAATTGTCGTTGACGATGTAGGTCATCTGGACACTCTGAACGGACTTCCCGCAGATATTGCTGCCTAGCGTATGCCTCAAGGGCGCGCAAGTGAAGCGCCGCGCGGCTCTCAGGCGTCGTCCTCGCCGCTGAGGAAACGATCGATGGCGCGCCGCTCGCTGCTTGGTCGGCCGCCCGCTGCCTGCATCCCGGTCCGCGGGTGGCGGATCGCGCCGCTGCGGCTCTGGCGTCAGGTCCTCGTAGAGCAGCGCGCCGCTGCCGCCGGACCCGCGCCGTTCGGCGAAATTCGTCACCTTGAGAATGCGGACGGAGCGATCAAGCGCAATCGTGAGCACGTCGCCGGCCCGGACGGTGCGGCTGGATGCATCGACCCGCTGCCCGTTGAGCCGTACGTGGCCGCCGCCGGCAAGCGCTGCTGCGGCACTGCGGGTGCGCACGACCCGTGCATGCCACAGCCACTTGTCGATGCGCTGTCGGTCCAATTCAGCGCCGTTCCTTGGCGTCGGCTTCGAGCTGGGCCTTGAGCGCCGCGAGTTTGGCGAATGGCGAATTCGGATCGGCCGCCTTCTCGCGCGGCTCCGGTCGCGATGAGGCTTTGAAGAACGGCCGGCCGCCTTCGCGCTCGCGATGCGAACGGTTCGGACGATCCTGGCGGTCATTGCGATTTTGGCCGATTTTGGCGATCTTGGCCATGCGGTCGGTCGGGCCGGCCCTGGCGGCCTTGCCGCGGCGGACGTTCGGTTCGCGGCGTTTCAGGCGAGGGAGTTTCTGCTGGCGACGCGGCACCATCTTGCACCGCCGCAGCAGGCGGTGCGGCGACATCGGCCGGCGCCGCTTGCGGCTCGGCACCCCGGCGCTGATCGCGGCGGCCGCCGCGCGGATGACGCCGCCCTTCCGGACGGCCCGGACGCCACACTTCGATGTATTCCGGCTCCGGTACTGGCGCCTCCGTTGAGGCGCCGGCAGACACTTCGGCCGGCGGTGTGACATCGATCGGTGCATTGGCGTCAGAATTTTCGGCGGCGATCTCCGCAACGGCCGCGACCGGCTCGCTTACGATTTCGGTCGGTTCGGTGACGGCATCGGCGGGTCGTCGGCTCGTGACGACTCGACGGCAATCATCGCATTTCGGCCGGCGACGGCGCGGCGTCCATCGCACGGCGCGAGTGTGGATTCAGTCGTCGCGGGCTCCGAAGACTCCGCCGTCGCGTTCGCCGCCGCTGAAGCAGCCGGTCTCGTTCGTCTCAGCTGCCGGCGCAGGCTCGGCCGGCTTCGGGCGCTTCTGCATGCGATAGCCGAGCGAGCGCAGGATCGACGCAAAATCCTCGCCAGATGCGCCGGTCAGCGATGTCATGGCGTTGACGACCTGGAATCCGCCGCCAATGACTGCCGCCGCGGGCTTTGGCCCCGGCGCGCCTTCGCGCCACGCCAGCGCGGGCCGGATCAGGTCGGCGAGCCGCTCCAGAATATCGACGCGCACCGCGCGCTCGCCGCAAACGCGATAGCCGACGGTGCGATAGAGCGCCTTGTCGATGTCCGTTTCGAGCTTGATCGAGGTGCGGCCGCTTGAGGCAAGATGCTGCAGCTCATCGATGCCTTTGCTCTCGGGACCTTCGTGCTTGAGCGCGAAAAGCTGCGCCGCAAGCTTGCGCGGCGCCGGCTTGAGCAGCGCCGGGAAATAAATGTGATAGGCGCCGAAGCGCACGCCGTACTTGCGCAACGTCGCGCGCGCCGGCTGATCGAGGGTCTTGACCTCCTCGGCGACGCGCTGGCGCTCGAGCACGCCGAGTGCCTCGACCAACTGGAAGGCAATGCCGCGCGCGAGGCCGGTGACGTCCTCGGCGGCAGACAACACGAACAGCGGGCCCAACAGCTTTTCGATGTGAGTCTTGACCCAGAGATCGAGCCGCGCCTGCACTACATCGCGCGGCGCGCCCGTGAGCTGCTCGTCGGCAACGATGCGCACGCGCGGACGCATCACCTCATCGCCGGCGACGAGCTTGCCGACCGGGGCGCCGGTCCAGCGGATCGTGCCGTCGGCGGCGAGCACGAACTGTTCGTCGGCCGCAGTGCCGAGCTTCACGGCGCGCGCGTCGATCTCGCCGGCGAGCGCCTTCTGCGCTGCGTTCTGCACCGCTTTGGCTTCCGATCCGCCCGACGACGTATCCGGTGCAAACACGAAACCGTCGAGCCGGCCGATGACATGGCCTTCGACCACGACGTCGCCGGTTTTATTGATTTCGGGTTCGAGCATCTCGTTCTCGCGCAGCCGCCGCATCAGCACGCTGGTGCGGCGATCGACGAAGCGCTCGGTGAGGCGTTCGTGCAGCGCGTCGGACAGCTTGTCCTCGACGCCGCGCGTGACGGCCTGCCAATGCTCCGGATCGGCCAGCCAGTCCGGACGGTTTGCCGCAAAGGTCCAGGTCCTGACATGCGCGATGCGATTGGATAGCGTGTCGATGTCGCCGTCGGTGCGGTCCGCCTGCGCCACCTGGCGCTCGAACCAGTCGGTCGGAATTGTACCCTCCCGCATCAGAAAGCCATAGAGGCTGACCACGAGCTCGGCATGAGTGGCCGGCGCGATCTTGCGGAAGTCGGGGACCTGGCAGACCTCCCACAATCGTTCGATGTCGGCGCGGGTCTTTGCCATCGCGCGCACGTCGTCGTCGCGCACCGCGTGTTCGAGAACAAGAATGTCCTCGGCGACCGGCGCGCGCGTCAGGCCGTTCTCCGTCGGCGTCGCCGCCAACGTCGCCTGCAACGCGCCGATCGAAGAGAAGTCGAGGTCGGTATTGCGCCATTGCACGATCTTGACGGGCTCGAACGAATGCGATTCGAGCGCGCGAACGAGCTCGGGTTCAAACGGCGGGCAACGTCCCGTGGTGCCGAAGGTTCCGTCCCGCATGGCGCGGCCGGCCCGGCCGGCGATCTGCGCCAGCTCCGACGGATTGAGCTTGCGGAACTGGTAGCCGTCGAACTTGCGGTCGGACGCGAACGCGACGTGATCGACGTCGAGGTTGAGGCCCATGCCGATGGCGTCAGTCGCTACCAGATAGTCGACCTCGCCGGATTGATAGAGCGCAACCTGCGCGTTGCGGGTGCGCGGCGACAGCGCGCCGAGCACGACCGCCGCGCCGCCGCGCTGGCGGCGGATCAGTTCGGCGATGGCGTAGACCTCGTCGGCCGAAAACACCACGATCGCGGCGCGGCGCGGCAAACGCGTGAGCTTCTTCTCGCCCGAGAACGTAAGTTGCGACAACCGCGGGCGGCTGACGATGCTGGCGCCGGGCAACAGCCGCTCCACCATCGGCCGCATGGTGGCGGCGCCGAGCACCAGCGTCTCCTCGCGGCCGCGGCGATGCAGCATGCGATCGGTGAAAACGTGGCCGCGCTCGAAATCGGCGGCGAGCTGGATTTCGTCGACGGCCAGAAACGCGACATCGAGGTCGCGCGGCATGGCCTCGACGGTCGCCACCCAGAACCGCGGATTGGGCGGCTTGATCTTTTCCTCGCCGGTGATGAGCGCCACGGATTCGGCGCCGACCCGCTCCACGGCCTTGTTGTAGACCTCGCGCGCAAGCAGCCGCAGCGGCAGGCCGATCAGACCCGAGGAGTGCGCCAGCATTCGCTCGATGGCGAGATGGGTTTTGCCGGTATTGGTCGGACCCAGCACCGCTGTGACGCCGGCGCCGCGCGCGCGCAGGTCACGATTGGCAGGCGGCGAAAACGATATCGGCATCGAGCATCCAGGCTGGTGGTGAGGGCGGCGTCTTCTGTATCACAATGCGACGGCGGAAAGCCCTGTGGTTAAGCTGTGGAACGAGTCTGGAACAAATCGCGGCCGAATCGGTGACTCGCGCCTTGTTCGGATTCGTTCACTGCGACATCTGGCAAGCGTGAGAAGCCTCAGCTACCAGATCGGGTGTTTAGGCTGCCCAACGGCCGCCGAATTCGCGCCCAAAAGATTAACGCCGTCGCGGATCACCAATCTTGAAAGAGTCAAGGCCTATTCCCTGTGGATAGCAGGGACCGTTACTGCGTTTTCGCGGTTGCGGTCGGGCGTGATGGCAAGGCCGACGATATGAACTGTGTGGCCTGGAGCACCCCGGCTCCGATCGGCGTCGGCAACGAGAACCTGAATGGCACCAGAATGCGCGTTCCCGCGATCGGCGCCAGCCAGACTTCGGCATCGCGCAGTTCGATCAGATACTTGACCGTCGGCCGATCGGGCACGTAGCCCGCCACCGGCTTGAAATAGACGGCACAAACGACGACCGGGCCTTGGTAGCCCTTTTCGGCCTTGACCGCCTCCATGCGCTTGAACGCGCTTTGCAGGTCGTAGCGCACACGGCCATCGAACACGGCCACCTTGCGATTGCATGCCTCGGGCGACATCGGGTCGCCACTGCCTGGCACGCGATCGAGCGTCGAGGTCATGGGATCCACGACCCCACGGCGGTCCGCATCGGTCACCGGGATGCGGTCCGGATGCGGCGGCAACGGCGGCTCGGCGGCATATTCCTTGACGGTGCCGCCGGCGATCACGATGCGCACGTCGTCGGACTTGTTGTCGAAGAAGATGTTCGACGAATAGGTTGCGGGCATCGGCTGGCCGCCGGTAACCGTCCCGCGCGAGGCGCCGGTGCCGTGTCCGCCGGTGAAAAAGTGAAGGATTCCGGTCGTCGTGCCGCTGGCAGCCGCCGTGAACTGGTCGTCGAACACCTCGACGACCCAGGTGCCCTGGCCGATCGGAATTCCGGCAACGCTCGCGGTATAGCGGGCTTCGAGCCGGCCCTGCGCGCCCGCAACATGGGCCGCATCGGCCGCCATGACACAACCCGCCGCGGCAAGCGCAGCAGGGACGCCTTGTCGAAAGAACCAGTTTCGCGACACCAGGAACCGTCTTCCTCGATCGCCGCACCGGCTGGCGGGCGATACTGTCCTGACACCTTAAATCAAGCAGCCGGCTTTGCCGACCATGCAGGATCACAAGCCTGCGAGCCGTCCACTGTCTCGTGAGGGAATGCGTCGTTTGTGTGATCGCCCGGCCGCCGGGCGCGGGCTGGAGCCGCGGCTTGACGCTCTCGGAGGCCCTCTTTATAGGTCCGCAGGCCTTTCAAGGATTATCCATCCTGCGGCGCCGCTGACGGCGCGCAAACCGATATAAGGGTTTCTGCCATGTCGTGGCGTTGCGAACTGACCGGAAAACAGCGGCTGATCGGCAACCGGGTCAGCCACTCGAACCGCAAGACCAAGCGGCGGTTCCTGCCCAACCTGCTCAACGTCACCCTGATGTCGGACAGCCTTGGCCGTTCGTTCCGGTTGCGGATTTGCGCCAATGCGCTCAAGACCGTCGACCATCGCGGCGGCCTCGATGCCTTCCTGATCAAGGCCAAGAATGAAGAATTGTCGAGCCGCGTGCTCGACCTCAAGCGCCAGATCGTCAAGAAGCGCGCCGCGGCGGCCTGATCTTGGTTGTCATGCCCGCGAACGCGGGCATCCAGTAATCATCGACAATTTGGCGAATACTGGATCATCCGCCTCGCGGATGATGACGGAAAAGCTACTCCGCCACCAGCCTGAACTGCAGCAGCAGCGTGCGCTGCAACGGCGAGAAATTGTCGTCCGAGATCAGCGTCAGGATGATATCGCCCGCATCGGTGCGATGCACCGCGAGCCCTTCCATGTTGTCGATGTCGTAGCCCATGTCGGCTTCGAACAGCGCCGCCCCGTCGACCAGCGCGTCCGGCTTGATGCTTTCGAGCGCGATGCGGCGGATGCGGATGGCGAGGCCGCTGGTCCAGGAAAACTTGCGTTCGAGAATCAGGAGATCGCCGTCCGGCAGCAGGGCGGCAGTCGCTGATGTCGAAATCGTTGCTCCGCTTGACCGTGAAAGTGCCGGGGCTTTTGCCGCCGATCAGGAAGGCGAGGAGATTGCCGGCGTGATCGAGCCCGCGCTCGGAAAACGCGATCAGCGTTCCGGCGAGCGGCCGACCGCGCGGGACCAGGATCAGACCCTCGATGCCCTTGTTGCTCGGCAGCGTCTTGAAGGCCGGCGGCACCGCGATCGCCTCGCCGCGCGCGGCGAGTCCGCCCTTGGCGAAATCGAAGCGCACGATCTGGTGCACGCGCTCAATGCCGACATAAACCGTGTTGCCATCCACGGCGAGCGACTCGCTGTCGTACCAGCCGCGTTGCGCGAGCGGAACGCCGCCGGCGCCGAGCATTGGCGCCGTTTCGACATCGGCGAGACCGGACGGACGGTCGTCGCTATAGACGATGCGGCCGCGGAACCAGCGTCCCTTGTCGCTGAGCGAAAGGAAGCTTGCGCCGTCCGCGCCGACGCGCAGTGCGGAGAGCCCGCCGAACTGCTTGAAAGACGACGTGAGCGATAGCCCGCCACGGAACTCCAGCGCCCCGAAGCGCCGCCGCGACGGATCGCGCGGCTCGAATGCGCCGATCGTTTGCGCATGCACTTCGATGCGCTGCGCGGGGGCCGGAGCGCGCGCAGTTTCGGCATGCGCCGCAATCGTTGCGGCCAGAATTGCCGCAACAATATGCGCGCAGAAAATGCGCGTCGCGTGCAAGCGACATCCCCCAGATTGGACTGATGAACCCGACGCTACGAGTGCAAGCGGCGCTTTGCCGGAGGATGGCGCGGCTCGACGCTGGGCCGTTCCTCGAACAGCTCGGCAAGCTTTTCGGTCATGACGCCGCCAAGCTCCTCGGCGTCGACGATCGTCACTGCGCGCCGGTAGTAGCGGGTGACATCGTGGCCGATGCCGATGGCGATCAGCTCGACCGGCGAGCGCGTCTCGATGTCCTCGATCACCCAGCGCAAGTGGCGCTCCAGATAATTGCCCGGATTGACCGACAGCGTTGAATCGTCGACCGGCGCGCCGTCGGAGATCATCATGAGAATCTTCCGGCTCTCGGTCCGGCCGAGCAGGCGCTTGTGCGCCCAGTCCAGCGCCTCGCCGTCGATGTTCTCCTTGAGCAGGCCTTCGCGCATCATCAGGCCGAGATTTTTGCGCGCGCGCCGCCACGGCGCATCCGCCGATTTGTAGACGATGTGGCGCAGATCGTTGAGGCGGCCCGGATTGGCGGGCTTGCCCGCGGCGAGCCAGGCCTCGCGCGACTGGCCGCCTTTCCAGGCCCGCGTGGTGAAGCCAAGAATCTCGACCTTGACGCCGCAGCGCTCGAGCGTGCGCGCCAGGATGTCGGCGCAGGTCGCCGCCACCGTGATCGGCCGCCCGCGCATCGAGCCGGAATTGTCGAGCAGCAGCGTCACCACGGTGTCGCGGAAATTGGTGTCCTTCTCGCGCTTGAACGACAGCGGGTGCATCGGATCGACGACGACGCGCGACAGCCGCGCCGGATCGAGCAGGCCTTCGTCGAGATCGAATTCCCAGGCGCGGTTCTGCTGCGCCATGAGCAGCCGCTGCAGCGGTTGGCAAGCCGCGCCACGACGCCCTGCAGGTGCGAAAGCTGCTTGTCGAGATAACCGCGCAGACGTTCGAGCTCCTCCGGCTCGCACAGTTCCTCGGCGCCCACCATCTCGTCGTGCTTGGCGGTGTAGGGGCGGTAGTCCGGCCCGCGCGGCTCGTTGCGGCCATGACGCGGCCGCCACGGCTCGGCGGCGGTCTCCGAATCGCCCATTTCGGAATCATCCGCCATGTCGGCGGACGGCGCATCGACCGCTTCGGAAGCGCTGTCAGGAAGCTGGTCGGCGGAGACCTCGGCGTCCTCCATGCTCATGCGTTGCGAATCGGCGGAATCGGACGCCTCGCCGTCGTCGCCGGATTCGTCCTTCTGGTTCTCCTCGTCGCCCTCTTCGCCTTCCTCCTCGTCGGATTCGCTGCTGCGGTCTTCGCCCATGTCGAGATTGTCGAGCAGGTCGTGCACCACGTCGCCGAAGCGGCGCTGATCGAGCAGCACGCGCTCCAGACGGTCGAGATTGCGCCCGGCGCGATCCTCGATCAGCGGCCGCCACAAATCGACGAGTTTTCGCGCGGCGGGCGGCGGCGCTTCGCCGGTAAGCCGTTCACGCACCAGCATGGCGAGCGCATCTTCGATCGGCGCATCGGCGCGATCGGTGATCTCGTCGAACTTGCCGCGATGGAAACGATCGTCGAGCATCGCCGCGAGATTGCTGGCGACGCCGTCCATGCGCTTGGCGCCGATCGCCTCGACGCGCGCCTGCTCGACGGCCTCGAACACCGCGCGCGCCTGCTGCCCGCCCGGCGCCAGCTTGCGATGCACGGCCGGATTGTGACACGCCATCTTGAGCGCGATGGCGTCGGCATGGCCGCGCACGATCGCGGCCT
Source organism: uncultured Alphaproteobacteria bacterium (assembly GCA_963730645.1). Classification (GTDB taxonomy): domain Bacteria; phylum Pseudomonadota; class Alphaproteobacteria; order Rhizobiales; family Xanthobacteraceae; genus BOG-931. The sequence goes on from CAVSSN010000012.1 coordinate 160,091, forward strand.
CCTGGCGCGTGAGTTTTCGCGGCGGCTCCGGCAGCCGCGCCTTGCCGCCGACGAGCCCCGGCCGCTCGGCCGCGTAGGAGACTTCAAGCTCGCCATCGCCCGCGATCGCGCGCAGGCAGCCGGTGACCGCGCGCTTGAACGGCTCGGTCGGCGCTTCCTTGGAGGAGCTCTTGGGCTTGATGTTCGAGGACATCGTCCCGTTTTCCCGGCGCCATGCGGGCTTGACCCGGAATCCATCTTCGTCGCTGGACAATGCATGCCGGGTCAAGCCCGCGCATGCGAGCGATCAGCTCAGCGCGACGTTGACCGAACTCTCCGGCAATTCCTGGCCGAAGCAGCGCTGATAGAATTCGGCCACCAGCGGACGCTCCAGCTCATCGCATTTGTTGACGAAGGTGAGCCGGAACGCGAAGCCGATATCGTTGGCGAAGATATCGGCGTTCTCCGCCCAGGTGATCACCGTGCGCGGGCTCATGACGGTCGAGATGTCGCCGTTCATGAACGCGTTGCGCGTCAGGTCCGCCACCCGCACCATCTTGCCGACGATGTCGCGGCCCTCCGGCGTGCGGTAGTGGCGCGCCTTGGCGAGCACGATCTCGACCTCGTTGTCGTGCGGCAGATAGTTGAGCGTGGTGACGATCGACCAGCGGTCCATCTGGCCCTGATTGATCTGCTGGGTGCCGTGATAGAGGCCGGACGTGTCGCCGAGCCCGACCGTGTTGGCGGTCGCGAACAGGCGGAACGACGGGTGCGGCTTGATCACCTTGTTCTGGTCGAGCAGCGTCAGGCGGCCGGACGATTCCAGCACGCGCTGGATCACGAACATCACGTCGGGCCGGCCGGCGTCGTACTCGTCGAAGCAGAGCCCGACGTTGTTCTGCAGCGCCCACGGCAGGATGCCGTCGCGGAACTCCGTCACCTGCATGCCGTCGCGGATCACGATGGCGTCCTTGCCGATGAGATCGACGCGGCTGATGTGGCTGTCGAGATTGACGCGCACCAGCGGCCAATTGAGGCGTGCCGCCACCTGCTCGATGTGGGTCGACTTGCCGGTGCCGTGATAGCCGGTGACGATGACGCGGCGATTCTTGGAAAAGCCGGCCAGGATGGCGAGCGTGGTCGGCTTGTCGAACCGGTAGTCGGAATCGACGTCCGGCACGTAGGCGTCGGGCTCCGAATAGGCCGGCACTTCCATGTCGCTGTCGATGCCAAACAACTGGCGGACCGACACTTTCATATCGGGCAAGCCTTTGGTTTCAGGTGCTGCGGTTGTTGCGGCAGTCATTGCTCCTCCGAGGCCTCGAAAAACGTCCGAGGCGCGAATCGGCTGATACGGGCGGGTCGGATGTCGGGCGAACTTAGCAGAAAGGCGGGACCGGGCGAAAGGCATACCAGCCCATCAACAGCGGCCGGCTGATTTCAGGTAATTGTAGGCCTGAATGATCTCCCGCAGCTTGTCTTCGGAACCCCGGTCGCCGCCGTTGGCGTCGGGATGATGGCGCTTTACCAGCTCCTTGAACTTGGCCTTGATATCGACCCGGCCGGCATCGACTTCAAGGCCGAGCGAGTGGAACGCCTTGCGTTCCGCATTGAGGATGGTGCGACCCTCGCGCGCAGCCTTCTTTCGGCCGCCACCCGCGCCCAACTCGCTGAACATGCCGAACGGATCGTCGGCCGCCCACGGCCCGGTCTCGAAATTGGCCTTGCCGGCCCGCGCCTTCTGGCTGCGGCCGTCGCCGGACATGCCCATTTTCCAGGTCGGGAGGTGGCCGGTGAGGGAGTCCTTCTGATACCTGGCGACCGCGTCGTCGGTCATTCCGGCGAAGAAATTGTAGGAATGGTTGTATTCCCGCACGTGACCGAGGCAGAACCGCCAATATTCGTTGCTCTGCGTCCGCCCCTTCGGGGCGCGATGCGTCGCGGGCGCGTCGCAGCGCGGCCACTCGCACGGCGGGTTCTCGGCGCGCCGCCGGCGGTCCTGGTCGGGTTTGACCCGGATGCGATCGAACAGGGGTGAGTCGCTAGACATGACCTATCATTATGCAGGCGCGGCCTTAACACCTTCAAGACTTGACAGAACGCGAATGCGCATTTTGTCACCGGCGTTGACGACGTCGCCCCACGCTCGCTAAGCGTGGGCGATGCTGACCAAGGACATCATCACCGAAAAGTTGACCAAGGCTTTCGGGCCCGAAAGCCTCCGGGTGGAGGACGAATCCGACCACCACATCGGCCACGCCGGCCACCGGCCGGGCGGAGAGACCCATTACAGGGTCTATATCGTGGCGGAGGCCTTCCGGGGGAAGAGCCGGATTGAACGCCATCGCCTGATCAATGCAACTTTGTCCGGGGAACTCGCCGGCGGCGTGCATGCGCTGGCGATTCACGCCGCGGCGCCGGGCGAAGGCGCGGCGTAGTCCAAAAGCGCAATCCGAAAACTAGGGCGGCTCCCATAAGTACGTCGATAGGCCACAACCTCCACTTTGCGTCTGAAAGCCGACATTCGTTGCTCGGACTGGCATGCCTGCTGTGGGCCAGAGCTCGGAGACCTGAGCAAGTGCAGCATTACGCCCGTGAGCAAACTGCGTCTACTCGATCACCTCGTCGGCGGTCGCGAGCAGCGACGACGGGAAGGTGATGCCGAGCATGCGAGCGGTCGGAGCGTTGATGACCAGCTCGAACTTCGTGGCTGGCACGACGGGCAGGTCCGTAGGCTTTGACGGCCTTGAAGATGCGGGCCTGTATCGACGCGGAACTGGCGATACGCGTCGGCAAGGCTCGTTCCGTGACTGAGGAGTCCGCCAGCCGCGGAAAACTGCCGCAATCCGTTACGCTGCCGGCAGCCGGTGGAGCGTCGCCAAGTGGACCAATTGGAACATCGATCGTGCGACGCAGAACGGGCTGGTCTGGACGAACAGGGACATCGATGCGGATCGGCGCCGAGGTCTCGAACGCGGATTTCGATGTCGCGGACTTGTCGACGATGTCTACCTGGATTGCAGCCTCCAGCGTCTGGGCGGCCGCCTGAGCATCTCGCAACTCGTTGCTTTCCGGTTTCGCGCCGCGGCTGACAAGGCGAGCAGGGTCGCGCCAGGCGTCGGCGCATGCAGCAGTTCCAATCGCTTCCCGCCGAACTCGCTGGTGAGAAACGTGACGCCCGTTAGATTACCATTGGGCCGCGCGGAACTCGCTGGCCAGACCTTGCTTGACGGGATCGCCCGCGACATTGAAGCGATGGGAATGTCGCGGTTGCGGCTTTGACTGCGCGTCGGGCAAAGGTCCTCCGGTCGAAGCGATCACCGCGACCGCGACGGCGAATCAAGTGGCCGCCAACGCCGGCAGCCGGTCGAACTCATTGTCCGCCCAGCGGTACTCGATCGTCAGAGTTCTCGCCGCTACCGGCATCCCAGGGCGTATTACCGCGGACCCTGGCAATCGGCGGTCGGCCCCGCGAAGCCTTCGGCGATTGCGGATCAAGGAAGCCGATCACCGGCATCGCGCCATGCTGCGCAGGCGCCGTCGGTGGCAAAGCAGCGGTGACCCGGCAATTCCCGCAATGAAATCGCGCCGTCGCACCGGGCTACCCAATCAGCTCTTATCCTCAACGTAGACAATCAAGTCAGGAATTTCCACCGGCCGGTTAATGGTCAGCTTGCGCCGCAGCAATGGACGCGTGGATGTCGCCTTATCAAAAGCTGACATGATGCGGTGACATTGCGATGTCTGTTATCCCTCGAACGCGGACATAATTTCGCGTTTATGAGTTCACGCCCTAAGACCTCGTCACGACACCTGACGATCCGTCCCGGCCCAATACGGCTCACGCAAGGCCTTCTTGTTGACCTTGCCGTTGAACAACCGCGGCAGAGCCGGGACAAAATCGACGCTCCGGGGCTTCTTGTAGGATGCGATGCGGGCGCGGCAATGCGCGATCAGTTCGTCCTCGGTCACCGCCACGCCGTCGCGCACGACCACGCAGGCCTTGACCGCCTCGCCCCACTCGCCGCCCGGCACCGCGATCACCGCCACATCGGCGACGGCAGGATGATGCCGGAGCGATTCCTCAACCTCCCAGGAATAGATGTTCTCGCCGCCCGAAATGATCATGTCCTTCATGCGGTCGACGATGAACAGGAAGCCGTCCTCGTCGACATGGCCAAGATCCTGCGTATGAAACCAGCCGTCGCGCAGCGACTGCGCGGTCGCGGCAGCATTATTCCAGTAGCCCGACATGGTGGCGGGCGAGCGCAGCAGGATTTCTCCCGTTTCTCCCGGCGCGGCATCGCTGCCATCGATGCGGACAATGCGAACGTCGGTGCCGAGATAGGGCCGGCCGGCCGAGGCCAGCCGCCGCATCGCCTTTTCGCTGCCGTCGACGACATGGTCGTGAGGCTTGAGCGTGGTGCCGCCGAGGCATTCGGTCATGCCGTACACCTGGCCGAAGATCGGACCGAAGGCTTCGAGCGCGCGCTTGAGCAACGGCACCGGCATCGGCGCCGACGCATAACGCACATGCTGCAGCGACGAGGTGTCGAAGGCCGCGCGGTTCGGAACTTCGAGCATGCGCTGGACCATGATCGGCGCGCAATGAATCGCGGTGATGCGTTCGCGCGCGATTGTTTCCAGTGCGGCAGCCGCATCGAAGGCGCGGTGCAGCACGATTGCGCCGCCGAGCAGCAGGAAGCTCAGCGATTCGATGCGCGCGCCGATGTGAAACAGCGGCATGACGATCAGCGCCGTGACCGGCTCAAGCGCACTGCCCTCCAGCGTCAGCGTGCGCACGGCCTCGACCATGGCGCGATGGCGCCAGACCACGCCCTTGGGCCGGCCGGTGGTGCCGCTGGTGTAGATCAGGTAGGCGATGTCGTCGGGCGACGCGCGCACGGCCGGCTCGGCGTCCGACGCCGACGCCAGCGTCGTTTCGTAATCCGCCGCGCCTGCCGCGGTGCCGCCGATGCAAATGAAATGACGGATGCCCGGCACGCGCTCGCGCAGTGCGGCCGCGGCTTCGGCAAAATCCGGCTCGAACACGAAGACCGAGGGCTGCGCGTCGGTGCAGATGTCGACGATCTCCGGCACGCTGAGGCGGTGGTTGAGATTGACCGTCACGAAGCCCGCGACTTCACCGGCGCCGAAAACCTCCAGCACTTCGCTGCAGTTGCGCGCCAGCATGGCAACGCGTTCCTGGGGACGAATGCCGAGGGCGAGAAGTGCGTTCGCGGCGCGATAGGACGCGGCGCGCGAATTCGCGATGGGTGAAGCGCCGGCCTTCGAAAACGAGGCCGACCTGGTCGCCGTAGAGCGACGCATTGCGCCGGATGATGTCGCCGATGATCATAGCTGCTGTCACCTGCCGCCTATGGACAGGGAAAGCGTATCACTGGCTCAACTTCACGCCGGACACGCGCACCAGTTCCTCGCCGCGCAAGCGATCGTCCTCGAGGAATTTGCGAAACTCGTCGGACGTATTGCCGATCGGCACGTAACCGCCAAGCTTGACAAGCCGGTCCTCGAACGCGTCCGAATGAATGACGGCGATCAGTTCGGCGCTGAGCTTGTCCGCCAGCGGCTTCGGCGTTGCGGCCGGGGCAAAGGCGCCGAACCACGTCCTGTTCTTGTACTCCGGCAGACCGGCGGCGGCGAACGACGGAACGTCGGGAAGATTCGCATTCGGCAAACCATCCGGTATGGCAAGCGCCTTGGCCTTGCCGGTCCTGATCCGCTCGAGGATCGCCGGCGTCGCGACCAGACAGAGCAGGTGCACCTCGCCGCGCTCGAAGGCGAGCAGCGCAGGCGCGGCGCCGCCATAGGGGATGTGCGTCATCTTGGCGCCGGTCTTGGTCTTGAGCCATTCGAACACGAGGTGCGAATCGCCGCCGAGGCCGAACGAGCCGAAATTGAGCTTGTCGGGGTTTTCCTTGGAGTACTGCACCAGTTCCAGCATCGTCTTCGCCGGCACCGAACTCTGCAGGATGATCACCTGCTGCCCGAACACCACGTTGGTGAGCGGGACGAGATCCTTGCGCGGCTCATAGCTGAGGCTGGTGTAGAGGAATGGATTGAGTGACACCGTGCTGGCGGTCAGCAGACAGAACGTATAGCCGTCGGGCTCGGCATTCTTGCAGGCCGCAGCGCCGATCGAGGTGCCGCCGCCCGGCTTGTTGTCGACGACAAAATTCTGGCCGGTGCGCTGGTGAAATCCGTCGCCCAGCGTGCGCGCCAGCACGTCGACCGGCCCGCCCGCCGCGAACGGCACGATGGCGCGCACCGGCCGCGTCGGAAAGTCCTGCGCGGCCGCGGCGCCTGCCATGAGCCCAAGCAGGCAGACCGAAGCGGCGACACGCATTGCAAACCTCATACTGCCCACATCGCACTCCGGTCGTGCGTGAGAATTCTCACGGGGAGACCCGATCGCCCGGCGATACCGGGCGATCGGCCTTGGCCGCGGCTTTGCGTCTTCTGCGGCCTATTCAGCCGCCGGCCGCGCATAGGGCCCGTGACCGGGACGGTAGCTCTTGTCGTCGAGGAACTGGCTCATGCCCTTTTCGCGGCCCTTCTCGCGGTCGACGAAACGTAGCTCCTGGACTCTTGCCCTGCAGGTAGTCGGCGGCCTGCTCGTGCGGGACGGAGCGCACGTTCTTGAGCGCAATCTTGGTGGCCTTGACCACTTCCGGATTGAGCTTGATGAGACGCTGCGCCAGCGCGATCGTTTCCTCGCGCAGCTTCTCGCGCGGCACTGCCTTGTTGATGAGGCGGGTGCGCTCCGCCGTCTTGGCGTCGAACGTCTCGCCGGTGACCGCGAACCACACCGCGTCGCGCAGCGACAGCGCATCGGTCAGCGCCTTGCTGACGAAGCCGCCCGGCAGGATGCCCCAATTGACTTCGGACAGGCCGAACTTCGCATCCTCGGCCGCGAAGGCGAAATCGCAGGCGATGAGCTGGGTGAACGCGCCGCCGAAGCAATAGCCGTTCACCATCGCGATGGTGGGCTTCGGATAGGTGTACAGCTTCTGCCAGCGCCAGTAATGGCTGGCCCAGCCGGCGCGCGCGCGTTCGGCCGGCTTGCTGTCGAGCTCGCGGAAGAAAAGTTTCAGGTCCTGCCCGGCGCACCAGGCTTCGCCGGCGCCGGTGAGCACCAGCACCCGCGTCTCCGGATCGCTTTCGAGCTCGTTGAGCACATCCGCCATATCGAAATGCAGCTGCGGGCTCATCGCATTTCGCTTCTCGGGCCGATTGAGCGTGACCCAGGTGATGCCCGCGTTGGCCCCGGTGTCGCGTTCGACTTTGACCGTCTCGTAGGTACCCTTCGCCATGACTCGTCTACTCCCTGATGCACATGATGAACTGTTGCTCTATCCGGCCTTCGCCGTGACCTTGCGCGCAAGCGGGGTGATGCGCAACGCTGTTATGCGGTTGCGGCTCTTGCGCAACACACGGAAGCGAAAGCCATGAAACGTGAAGCTCTGTCCCGGCTCCGGGATCGACCGCGCCTCGTGGATGACGACGCCGGCGATGGTCGTCGCTTCGTCGTCCGGAATGTTCCAATCCATCGCCCGATTGAGGTCGCGCACCGGCACCGAGCCGTCGACATTGACCGAACCGTCCGGCTGCGGCCGCACGCCCGGGACCGCGATGTCGTGCTCGTCGCTGATGTCGCCGACGATCTCCTCGATGATGTCCTGGACCGTCACCAGGCCTTCCATCTCGCCGTATTCGTCGACCACCAGCGCGAACGGCGTCTTGCGGCGGCGAAACGCCTTGAGCTGCTCGTAGAGCGGCGTCGTATCGGGCACGAACCAGGGCGGCGTCACCAGCGCCATGACGTCGACCTTGGCGGCGTCGCCGCCCGCCGCCTGCAAGGCGCGCAGCAAATCCTTGGCGTGCAGCATGCCGATGATGTTGTCGGTCGAGCCGCGCCACAGCGGCAGCCGCGTCACCGGCGCGGCCAGCACCGCATGGATGATCTCGCTCGGCGGCTCGTCGGCGTCGATCGTCACCATGTTGGTGCGGTGGACCATGACGTCGCCGACCGAAAGCTCGCGCAGATCGAGCACGCCGCCCATCATGTCGCGATCGAGCTTTTCCACCGTGCCTTCGCGATGCATGAGATCGACGGCGCCACGCAGTTCTTCGTGCGGCGACAGGATCGACTGGTTCTTGCCGACCGGCATGCCGACACCACGCAATATCACACGCACCAGCCACTCGACCCCGCGCAGGACCGGCGAAAACCAGCGCACCATGCGGTCGATCGGCTGGGCGACGGCGAGCGCCATGCGGTCGGGCGCGTTGAAGGCGGCGGTCTTCGGCAGCACCTCGCACAGCACGAAGATGAACGCCGTCATGCCGATGGTGGCGTAGATGATGCCGGCGCTGCCGAACCAGGCGAGCAGCACGCCGGTCGCAAGCGTGGAGGCAGCGATGTTGGTCGCGTTGTTGCCGAGCAGGAGAACGCCGAGCAACCGCTCGCGCGTCGCCAGCAGACGATTGACGACGGTCGCGTCGAGGTTGCCCTGCTTCTCCAGCCGCATCATCGCGGCGCGCGACGAGGCCGTCAGCGCCGTCTCGCTGCCGGAGAAGAACGCCGACACCAGGAGACAGATCAGCACCGCTGCGACCGTGAGCCAATCGAGAAAAGTCATCGCCCCGTCAGCTTCTCACTGAGGAATGCGCGCACCTCGTTTGCGTCGACATCGGGCGCTATGAAGGCGTCGCCGATGCCGCGCGCCAGGATGAAGGTGAGCTTGCCGCGCTTCACCTTCTTGTCCTGCGCAATGAGGTCCATCAACTGCTCCAGGCCCGGCGGCGTTCCAGGAATTTCCGAAACCTTGGTCGGCAGTCCGACCTCCGCGAGGTGGCGGATTGCGCCTTGGGCCTGTTGTGTCGGCATCAGCCCCTTGTGCGCCGAAAATGCCGATGCCAGCGCCATGCCGACTGAAATCGCCTCGCCATGCAGCAGCCGGTCGGAAAATCCGCACGCGGCTTCGAACGCGTGGCCGAAGGTGTGACCGAGATTGAGCAATTGGCGATCGCCGGTCTCGCGCTCGTCGCGCGCCACGATCGCGGCCTTCATCCGGCAACATACCGCGATGGCGTGCTCGCGCGCAAAGCTTCCGGAAGACTTGCCGCCGGCGAAGACGTCGCGCCAGTTGGCCTCAAGCCAGGAGAAGAATGCCGCGTCGCCAAGCAGGCCGTATTTCGCGACCTCGGCGTAGCCGGCGCGAAATTCGCGCGGCGGCAGCGTGTCGAGCAGCGCGGTGTCGGCGACAACCAGCACCGGCTGATGAAACGCGCCGACGAGATTCTTGCCATGGCTGGAATCGATCGCGGTCTTGCCGCCGACCGAGGAATCGACCTGCGCCAGCAGCGTCGTCGGCACCTGCACATAGTCGAGACCGCGGCGCACCACGGCGGCGGCAAAGCCGGCGAGATCGCCGATGACGCCGCCGCCGAGCGCAACCACGAGATCGGCGCGCTCGATCCGCGCCGCGATGATCGCCTCGCACACGTCCTCGAGCACGCGGTAGCTCTTCGAGGCCTCGCCTGCCGGCAACGATGACACGGCTTGACGTCACGCCGGCCTGCGCCAGCGCGGCCTCCGCGGCGGGCAGATGCAGCCGAGCCACATTCGCGTCGGTGACGATGACAGCCTTGGCGCCGGGCCGCAGCGCCTTGATGCGCGCGCCGAGCGACGCCAGCAGGCCGCGCCCGATCACGATGTCATAGCTGCGCGCGCCGAGCGCGACGTTGACGATGGTCGGATCGCCGGTGCGCAGCGGAGCGGTCATGACGATGCCAGGCCGAGATGCGCGGCAATCGCCGCGATGATTTCCGCCACGATGGTTTCATGCGGCACTTCGCGCGACTGCACCGCGACATCGGCCTGCGCATAGATCGGATTGCGCGCGGCCAGCAATTGTTCGAGCGTCGCGGCCGGATCGGCGGTCTGCAACAGTGGCCGCTCGTTCTTGCGCTTGTTGATGCGCCGCATCAGCACGTCGAATTCGGCGTTGAGCCAGACCGAGACGCCCTTCGCCTTGATCACCGCGCGGGTGTCCGGATTCATGAACGCGCCGCCGCCGGTCGCCAGCACCTGCGGGCCGCTTTCAAGCAAGCGCGCGATCACGCGCGCCTCGCCGCTGCGGAAATCGGCCTCGCCGTGGCGCGCGAAAATGTCCGGGATGCTCATGCCCGCCGCCTTCTCGATCTCGGTATCGGCATCGACCAGCGGAATGCCGAGTCGCCCGGCGAGGCGGCGGCCGACCGAGGATTTGCCGGCCCCCATCATGCCGACAAGCACGATCGAGCGGCGATCGAGCGCGGCCAGGATCGCGGCCACGGGAACCATCGTGATTTATGCCATTTTGTAAAGCAATATCAGACATATAAGTTCGGACCCGAATTCGTCGGCACGGTGTCTCATAATCCTGCCGCGGACACAACGGCCACGCGACTTGCAAGCCCGCGCCGAACATGATCGTACTCGGTCCGATCCGTCGCACCAATGGTCGATGAGCGCGAGCACTGACGATGCCAAGTCTGTTTCGCTTCCTCATCGTCGTCGGAATACTCGGCGGCCTCGTCTATACCGGCTTGTATGCGCTGTCGCATTACGTCCAGCCGAAACCGCGGGAAATAACGGTGTCGGTCCCGCCGGACAAAGTTCTTCAAGAACCGCTGAACGGGGCCGCCATGGCGCGCGCGTCACGGTCATCCGACGAGCAACTGATCGAATTGTTTCTCGACATGCTGGCGGCCGAACGCGGCGCCGGCGAAAACACGCTCGGCGCCTATCGGCGCGACCTCGAGGACCTGTCGGCGCATCTCGCCGGCGCCGGCAACAGTATCGCGACTGCCAACACCGACGATCTGCGCGCCTATCTGGCGAAATTGGCGAAGCGCAAGTTCCAGCCCGCCACGGTGGCGCGGCGGCTTTCGGCGACGCGCCAGCTCTACCGCTTCCTCTATGCCGAAGGCCGCCGCGGCGACGATCCGGCCGCCGTGCTCGAAGGCCCCAAGCGCGGCCGCACGCTGCCGAAGACGCTCAGCATCGCGGAGGTCGATCGCCTGCTGGACGTCGCCGGCACGGTTGATGAGAAAGCCACGCTCCCCATCCGTCTGCGCACCGCGCGGCTCGGGTGTCTGCTTGAAGTGCTCTATGCCACCGGGCTGCGCGTCTCCGAGCTTGTCACCCTGCCCGCCTCCGCGGCGCGGCGCGATGCGCGCGTCCTCATGGTGCGCGGCAAGGGCAACAAGGAGCGGCTCGTGCCGCTCAACGATTCTGCAAAGCGCGCAATGGCAGACTATCTTGCTTTGCTTGCAGAAGCCGGTGGCGACGCCAAATCCAAATGGCTGTTCCCGTCCTTCGGCGAGAGCGGCCATCTGACCCGCCAGCACTTCGCCCGCGAACTTAAAGGCCTCGCCGCCGCCGCGGGATTGCGCGCGGCGCAGATCAGCCCGCACGTGCTGCGCCACGCCTTCGCCAGCCACCTTCTCCACAACGGCGCCGATTTACGCGTGGTGCAGACGCTGCTTGGCCACGCCGACATTTCGACCACGCAGATTTACACGCATGTGCTGGAAGAGCGGCTGAAAAGTCTGGTGCGCGATCTGCATCCGCTGGCGGAAGATTAACGCCAGCGCTGTCGGGTTCCATCGCGCATCAAATATCCCAACTGTCGCCTTAATTGCACCGCGTCGCATTTAGTAGACCCGGCCTCCACGGAGCCAATCCAGGAGTGACCGAATGCTGGTGCGCTTGGGCATCGCGATGATGCTTGCCTATTCGTCTGCCGCAGCAACTCAATTCGCAATCGCGACTGACTATTCCCAATCTGCCGATAGCAAGAGCGCGCGGATCAGGACCGCAGCTCCCAACGGACCCACCATCGTCGGCGTGGCGTCGACATACAATCCCTATCAGCCCGGCACGCAGTCGGGCGGCACCGAGACCGCGTCCGGCGAGCCGTATGATCCATCGGCGTGGACCGCCGCGATCCAAACGGACTTGCGCGAGCAGTTCGGTGGCGTTGGCTACGGCACAAATTATCGGCCGACATTCGCGCTGGTCGAAAGCGCCGACAAGCACGCCATCGTCAAGATAAATGACGTTGGACCGCTCAAACCCGGCCGCGTCATCGACTTGGCTGAGCAAACGATGCGGTATTTCGATCCAACCATGGAGCTCGGGCTGATTGACAGCGTCAAGGTCACGCCGTTGCTCGGCGATGATTGGACAACCGGACCGGTCGAAGGGTGACGGCCGCCCTATGCGGCCCTGCGATCGCGTTCACGCATGAAGCGGCGCAACGCCGATTCAAGTTCGTTTTCACTTCGGTCGACGCGTTCGGCCGGTGCGCCGGCGAGGTCGACGGGCGAGCCGCGATCGACGGCGCCTGCTCCGGTGGAATCGATTCGATCCAGTCCTGTTCGCCACGATCGACGTAGACCCGATGGCGTCGCGCAGAAGCAATTTTCATGACGATGCGCGAAAGAATTCCCGCCATCGCCAACGCCATTGCAACGATGAGAAATATGCCCAATGGCGATGCCGTCAACAAACCAAATGGGCCGCCGGGCTCGTTGTCAGCCGCGGGACTTGGTTCGGTGTTCTGCGCGTCGCCTTGCGCAAATTCGGCAACCTGTGAGTCCGCGACTTGTTGTTGTCGCGTCGAGTCCGCTTGCGTCTCGTCCGGAGCTGCAACAGCCCCCTCGCGCTTCGAGAGCACCGACCTGCGGTGCGGGATTTGGCCATTTCACCGTGGCGGAAGGCGATGGTGCCACTTGCTGCGCCTGCGTTGTTGCAAACTGCCGTCTGGCCGGTCATGGGACGACCTGCATCTCAGGTGAAGAGCTGGCCGCGGCAACGCTCGGATGCCGGCGCCGAAATTGATTTGGCGGGCGGCGCAGGCTCGGTCGATTCCTGCGGCGCCAGTTGCTGCGTCGTTTGGTCCTGCGAGCGCAAGTACCAGCACTTTTGTTGTGTCGCCCGATCCGTGCGGTAGTGCCAGTGACTGCCCTGCGGCGCACGCGCGTTTGGCGCGCTGAGACACTCCTCTGCGGCGCGTGCAGCACTGCCTTGCAAGCCAGCGCCTGCGATCAGCAAGGCGGCGACGAGTGCGATTGATCCGAAGCTGTTTTGACATGGCCCCATACTCCACCATTGACCCGCAAAAAGCTCTGTTGGCGAAATCCGGTCGCAATGCGTTGCAAATTCGACGATCCCTGCATCTGAATGCGAAAAGATTGCGACGCTGGAATGCGTCGTCATCGATGCGAACGTCGAATGCATCGACCAATAATCCCCAGATCAGCACGTGGCATCGCCATCGGGCCGCGAAGTGGTCACATTTTCATGCGGCCATGCGACCGTGGTGGAACCGCCCGCTGTGGGCGGTTGAATGGATGGGGTGCAATCATGGTCTCTCGCTAAGCCGATTGATACCGCCGAACTCGATAAGGCGACGGAATACGGAAGTTGAGGGAAATATCCGCGAGCTGGTGCGCCGCGACAGCGCCGGCCTTCGGCAATCAGGCGATGGTAGCGACAGCGAAATGATCGCGAACAATGTCGGCTCTTTGCTGCGCCGGGTCACCGGCACCTCGACTCGCGAAATCGACAATCTCATCAACGAGCTGCAGAACCTGCGCGACAAGCTGCGAACCGACGGCAATCGCGTGCAACGCGACATCGTCGAATATGCGGCGCTCAGCCAATCGGTGATGCAACTGACGAAGATCATCTCCGAGAGCCTGATGCAGGTGAAAAAGCTGCCGGATGCGCCGAGCATCAGCGGCTAGTCCAATCGCGATGCCTGTCCCGGACTAACGCGGCCCGGCACATTGCTCGACTTGACGTCTCCCCGCGGGCCCGCTCGCCCGGCCGCGGGGAGCCGATTGCTATGGCGCGCGCACTAGCCGACATCGATCGCACCGAGCAGCAGCAGAAACCCAGCCGGATGCGCGGCCGAATAGACGTCGCGGCCGGCGTTAGTGCGGTGTTATGACGGCTTTGCTTGACTTGCAGCCGCGGCAAGGGCCAGCTTTGCGGCTGTTCTCCTGAATTTCCAGTTTGACTGACCATACTGAGGCCGATGCGCAGCTATCTCGATTTCGAAAAGCCGGTGGCCGAGCTCGAGGCAAGGGTCGAGGAGCTGCGCGCGCTGCAGCCCGACGACGAAGGCGCGGCGATCGGCGAGGAGATCAACCGCATCGAGGTCAAGGCGGGGCAGGCGCTCAAGGACCTCTATGCCGGGCTGACGCCCTGGCAGAAAACCCAGGTCGCCCGCCATCCGCAACGGCCACATTCGGTCGACTACATCGCGGCGCTGATTGAGGACTTTGTCCCCTCGCGGGTGACCGCAAGTTCGGTGACGATTACGCCATCGTCGGCGGCCTCGGCCGCTTCCGCGGCGAGAGCGTCTGCGTCATCGGTCACGAGAAAGGCTCCGATACCGAGAGCCGGCTCAAGCACAATTTCGGCATGGCGCGGCCGGAGGGTTATCGCAAAGCCGTGCGCCTGATGGAGATGGCGGACCATTTCGACATCCCGCTGATCGCGCTGATCGACACCGCGGGCGCCTATCCGGGCATCGGTGCCGAAGAGCGCGGCCAGGCCGAGGCCATCGCGCGCTCGACCGAAACCTGCCTCAATCTCGGCGTGCCCAATGTCGCGGTCATCATCGGCGAAGGCGGCTCGGGCGGCGCCATCGCGATTGCGACCGCCAATCGCGTGCTGATGCTGGAACACGCCATCTATAGCGTGATCTCGCCCGAAGGCGCGGCCTCGATCCTGTGGCGCGATACCGCCAAAGCCCAGGAGGCGGCATCCGGCATGCGCATTACCGCGCTGGATCTGGTCCGCTTCGGCGTGGTGGATCAGGTCGTGACCGAGCCGGTCGGCGGAGCCCACCGCGACCCCGCCGCCGCCATCGAGGCGACCGGCGAGGCCATCGCCAATGCGCTCGGCGAGTTGCAAGGGCTCGATCGCGCAACGGTTACGCGACTGCGGCGAGAAAAGTTTCTGGCGATCGGACGGACGCTCAGTTGAGCGGACGGCCGCCTACCCCGCAATCCGCCACACTGTTGCCCCGAACTATCCCCCGCCAGGGCCCGGCCATAGGGCCTTCCGTAACCGCCGGGAACGAAGCCTAGGTCATTGGAACGACGGGCCAATTTTCCGAAAAATTTACCATTCGTTCACCACTGCCGTGATCACCTGCACGCAGCACCTCGTTTGCCTTGCGAAAGCCCACTCTTAAGGATAACGATTAGGCAATGATGGCTCGGGGATCGTCCATCAGTCGGGGAGTTCCGAGTTGAACCGCAGACCCCTTGTCCGCGCGCTTTTTGCGTCGGCGGTGCTCGCTGGCGCGTCGCTTGCGCTTGCAGGCTGCAACGTCGACGGCGGCTATCAGCTGCCGACGCGCGCGATGAAAGAGCTGTCGCCCGAGATGATCGCGCAGCTCGAGCAGAAGGGCATGCCGAAGGATTCCCCGATCCTCGTTCGCATCTTCAAGGAAGAATCGGAGCTTGAAGTCTGGAAGCAGGACGGCTCCGACCGCTTCCAGTTGCTGAAGGTCTACCCGATCTGCAAGTGGTCGGGCGAGCTCGGCCCCAAGGTCAAGGAAGGCGATCGGCAGGCGCCCGAGGGCTTCTACATGATCACGCCCGGGCTGATGAATCCGAACTCGAACTACTACCTCGCCATCAACACCGGTTTCCCGAACGCCTATGACAAGGCCAACAACCGCACCGGCGCGTTCCTGATGATCCACGGCGACTGCTCGTCGCGCGGCTGCTACGCCATGACCGACGAGCAGATCGGCGAAATCTATTCGCTCGCGCGCGAGTCCTTCATCGGCGGCCAGAAGGCGTTCCAGATCCAGGCTTATCCGTTCCGCATGACGCCGGCGAATTTCGCCCGGCATCGCACCAACCCGAATATTCCGTTCTGGAAGATGCTCAAGCAGGGCAACGATGAATTCGAGGTGACGCGCCACGAGCCCAAGGTCGACGTCTGCGAGCGCCACTACGTGTTCAATGCCGAGCAGCCGGCCAATGCGACGAAGCCGCTCAACTTCAGTCCGGTGGGGAAGTGCCCGGTGTTTGAGGTGCCGCAGGAGATCGCGTCGGCGACGCTCGATAAGCAGCGCAACGACGAATACCAGATCGCTCAGCTGACGGCGCGCAACGTGCCGGTCGCGCCGATCAAGACCGGCCTCGACGGCGGCATGAATCCGGTTTTCGCGGCCAAGATGGCGAAGCCGACGTCGACCTACGATTCCGACGGCCACATGCGCCCGGCGCCCGCGCCAACGGCGGTTGCGAGCGCCCAAACGGCCGAACCCGAAACGACCGCAGCGGTTCCGGAACCGAAGCCGACCAAGGTCGCCTCGGCGGAGCCGGCAACGCAGAAGAGCAGCTTCTTCGGCAGCCTGTTCTCGTCGTCGTCGAGCGGCGACAGCGCGCTTGACCGGATTTCGCGCGCCATGCGGCTTCGCGGGCCGGAGCCCACAACGCCTGCGCCAGCCGCGGCCGCTGCCCCGACTCCGAAACCGAAGCACGTCGCGCCGACCCAGACCGCGTCGGCGGCAGCCATCCGGCCAAAGCCGAAGTCCGAGCCACGTGAGGCCGATGCGTCGAAAGCCAGCGCCTTCGCCAAGCCGCAGCAGGAGGCGAATGCCGATGCCAAGCCGGCGAGCAGCGGCGTGCTCAATGGCGCCCAGGCCGTCGTGCCTTCGGGCAGCTTCGACAGCCGCTGGGGCGGCATGCGCTGATCCAAAAATCGGAGCTGCAAGAAACGGTGGCCGGGCTTGCCCGGCCGTTTTCATTTTCGGGTCGGTGCGCTCGCTGCGGCCGAGACCCGGCATGCTCTTGCGCGTGCTGACTTACTCGCCGAGTTCCAGCGCCCAGTAGCGCCGGCCCGAATTCGAGACCGCGTATGCGAGGCCATATTTATTGATGTCGCCGAGCAGCATATTGTGGCGATGGCCGGACGAATTCGCCCATTGCTTGATGGCGCAGGCGGTATCCGAGCAACCATAAGAGACGTTCTCGGCCCGCGCACCGGCCGGGCCGCGCGTTTCCATGAAGCCGTCATGATCCAGTGAGTTACGCCGCGCCATATCGGCAGCGTGCATCTGCGCCATGCCGGCGAGATGAGCATCGGTGCTGAGCGGACCCAGACCGTTGCTGACGCGAAATGCGTTCAACGACGCGGTGTTCTCGGCGACGCCGAGCGACCTGGCGCAACCCGACAGCGCCAGCAGCCGACGCGAGACACACGACAGCTACAACTCCCCTCATCCCGACCCCAATCATCCCACACCGGCAACGACGTCGCTCCGGTGATGCTGTAACGTCTCCGGTGCCGCGCGGTCAAAGCGATCTGCATCATGCCGCGCAGGACTGAAAGAAAAGTTGTTGCGCGAAAAAATATGACCGCGAAACCCCGAGTTCCAAACGATTGACCCACGTCAAATTGGCGGTAGGCTGCATTTCGCTGATGGATCACTTTCTTTGGGCGACATTCCATGATGATAGCTCGTCGTCGATTTCTGCAGTTTGCTGGCGCAGGCATCGCCACGCCCGCGCTGCCGCGCTTTGCGCACGCTCAGTCCTATCCATCACGCCCGATCACGATGATCGTTCCTTATGCCGCGGGCGGGCCGACCGACACGGTCGGACGCACCGTGGCCGAGCGCATGCACGCCGAACTCGGACAGCCGATCGTGCTGGAGAACGTGACTGGCGCTGCAGGCAGCATCGGCCTCGGCCGCGTCGCCCGCGCGGCACCGGATGGTTACACGATCGAGGTCGGGAATTGGAGCGCGCACGTCGTCAACGGCGCGATCTACAATCTGCCGTACGATCTCAAGACCGACTTCGAGCCGATTATCTTGTGTGCGCGCTCCCCGGAGGTCGTGGTCGCGCGAAAGACGATGCCGGCCGACGACCTCAAGGGCCTGATCGCATGGGCCAAGGAGAATTCCGGCAAGTTCACGATCGGCACAGCGGGAGTCGGCAGCCCACCGCACATTGCAGCATTGTTGTTCCTGAAACTCACCGGCACCAATGCCCAACTGGTGTCCTATCGCGGCGCCTCACTCGCGATCCAGGATCTGGTGGCAGGACAGATCGACATTGTCATCACCGACCCGACGACATCGGTTCCCCAGGTGCATGCCGGCACGCTCAAAGGCTACGCCATCACGGCTGCCAAGCGCATCACCTCGGCGCCTGAAATCCCGAGGGCCGACGAGGCAGGCCTTCCGGGACTTTACGTCTCGACCTGGAACGCGCTGTTCGCTCCCAAGGGGACGCCGAAGACGATCATCGCGCAGCTCAACGCTGCCGCAGTGAAAGCCTTGGCCGATCCTGCCGTGAAAAAGCTGCTCACCGATCTCGGACAGGAGATTCCGCCGCCGAAGAGCAGACGCCCGACGCTCTCGGCGCGGTGCTGAAGGCCGACATCGAAACTGGTGGCCGATTATCAAAGCTGCCAACATCAAGCCGGGATGACACAGCGGATGATAGCCCGTCGTCGATTTCTGCAATTTGCCGGAGCGGCGGTTGCTGCACCGTCGTTGCCACGCATTGCGGCCGCGCAGGCCTATCCTGCGCGGCCGATCACGATGATCGTGCCTTATCCGGCGGGCGGCCCGACGGACACGGTCGGACGCACCGTGGCCGAGCGCATGCGGGCGGAACTCGGCCAGCCGATCGTGCTGGAAAACGTCAGCGGCGCTGCCGGCAGCATCGGTCTCGGCCGCGTCGCGCGCGCCGCACCCGACGGCTACACGATCGAGGTCGGCAACTGGAGCGCGCACGTCGTCAATGGCGCGATCTATAATCTGCCGTACGATCTCAAGACCGACTTCGAACCGATCATCTTGTGTGCGCGAGCTCCGGAGGTCGTACTTTCGAGAAAGACCATACCGGCCACCGACCTCAAGGGCCTGATCGCGTGGGCCAAGGAGCATTCCGGCAAGTACACGATCGGCCACTCTGGCGCCGGCAGCGCGCCGCACGTCGCGGCGTTGCAGTTCCTGAAGCTCACCGGCACCGAGGCGCAGCTCGTGCCCTATCGCGGCTCCGCGCCCTCGATCCAGGACCTGGTGGCCGGACAGATCGACATCGTCATCACCGACCCGACGTCGTCGGTGCCGCAAATTCGCGCCGGCAACATCAAAGGCTACGCCATCACGGCAGCAAAGCGCATCGCCGCCGCATCGGAAATCCCGACCGTCGACGAAGCAGGCCTGCCGGGATTTTACGTCGCGACCTGGAACGGGCTGCTCGCGCCCAAGGGAACGCCAAAGGACATCATCGCGCAGGCTCAACGCCGCCGGCAAAGATTGCGCTCGCGGATCCTGCCGTGAGAAAGCTGCTGATCGATCTCGGTCAGGAGCTGCCGCCGCGCGAGGAGCAGACGCCCGAAATCGTTCAGCGCGCTGTTGCAGGCGGACATCGAGAAGTGGTGGCCGATCATCAAGGCCGCGAACATCAAGGCCGAGTGACGCGGGGCGCTACGCCGGCTCGTCGCCCGCAAGCGCAATGCATTCGATCTCGCAGCCGTTGCCGAAACGAAGCTGCATCGACCACACCATGCGCGCCGGCGGATCGACGGGAAAAAACTCGCGATAGACCTGTTCCATCGCGTCGACATCGGCGATGTCGGCCAGCACGACATGGATGCGCACGATGCGCGCCAGCGACGAGCCGTTGGACTCCAGGAGATGCTTCATGTTTTCGAGCGTGATGCGCACCTGCTGTGCGATCGGACCGTGATTGCGCTCGCCGGTCGCCGGATCGATCGGCCCCATGCCGGACAGGAAAATGTAATCCCCCGCGCGGATGCCGGGCACGTTGGGAATGTTGGCGGTGCGGGCGATGTGTATCGCCTCGTTCTTCGGATAGATCGTCGAACGCTCGAGCTTATCGGTCATGGCGCGCTCTGCTTACCCGTCATTCCGGGGCGCCGCGCAGCGGCGAGCCGCGCTCGGCCCCGGAATGACGCGGAGGAAATGCATCACGCCAACGCCGTGCATTCGATGATGACCTTGCAACCGTCCGGCAATCGCGCACCGCAAACGGTGCGGGCCGGCGGCGGATCGGGAAAGAATTTCGCGTAGACGTCGTTCATCGGAACGGCTTCCAACATGCTGTGCAGCAGCACGTTGACCTTGACGACGTTGCGCATCGACGAACCGGCCGCCTCCAGCATCCGCTGCAGGTTGGTGAGGATCAGCCGCGTTTCGATCGCGGTCGTTGCATGAACGCGTTGGCCGGTGTCCGGGTCAACCGCGCACAGGCCGGAGACAAACAGGAACGGGCCGCCACGCACCATCGACGAGGCCGGCTGGTTCAAGCTGATCGCGACATCAAGCGCCGGAACCGGCGGCGAAACGACAGCGCGCTTCAATGTCATGCCATTCGCCCCAAAATTTCGGCCCACGGAATTAGGCGGCCGCCACCGCGTCGAGCTGAATCTTGAAACCCGCCTCGGTCTGCGCGGTCCAGACCGTGCGCGCCGGCGGGCCGCCCGGAAAGTATTGCCGGTAGACCCGGTTGAGCACGTCGTACTCGATGCTGTCGTAGATGATGCGCGTGCACCTGCACGATGCGGTCGAGCGACGAGCCGGCCAATTCCAGCAGCAGCTTGAGATTCTTGAAGATGCAGTGCGCCTCGCTGGTCAGCGTGCCGTGCATCCGCTCGCCGGTTTCCGCATCGATCGGCAGCATGCCGGAGCAGAAGATCAGCCCGCCGGCGCGGATCGCGGCCGACTGGTGATGGCCGTAGTGATGTCGCAGGTCGAGCCCCGGACGGGGCGCGGCGATGACGTCACGGATCATGCGTCGCCCCGTTCCGCCGATCGGCGCCCTACGCGTAACGCCCGTGGCAGTGCTTGAATTTCTTGCCTGAGCCGCACGGGCAAACCTCGTTGCGTCCCACCTTGCCCCAGCTCGTGGGGTCTTGCGGATTGCGTTGTGCGTCAGCGGCGCGCGCCGGCTGAGCACCCATCGACGGCATGATCGGCGGCAGGCCGCCCGCGAAAGCCGGCTCCGCCAGCGCCAATTCATCCTCGCCGGTCGACGGATCGACCTTGTGGGCCTCCATGTAGGGCAGGCTCGGCGTCTGCTCCTCGGGCGGCGGCCCCTGGACGATCTCGATGCGCATGAGCTGCGCCGTCACGGCCTCGCGCAGGCTCTGGCTCATCGTCTCGAACAGGCTGAAGGCTTCCGACTTGTACTCGTTGAGCGGGTCGCGCTGACCATAGCCGCGCAGTCCGACCACCTGGCGCAGATGTTCGAGCATGACGAGGTGCTCACGCCAGAGATGGTCGAGCATCTGCAGCAGGATCGACTTCTCGACATAGCGGATGACGTCGGGGCCCCACTGCGCCACCTTCGCGGCCATGAATTCGTCGGCGCGGCGCTCGACGCGGGCGAAGATTTCCTCGTCCGCGATGCCTTCCTCCTTCGCCCATTCGTCGACCGGCAGGTCGAGGCCGAGCACGCGCGTGAGCTCCGCCTTGAGGCCTTTGACGTCCCATTGCTCCGGATAGGCGTGCTCCGGCACGTGCTTGGCGACAAGGTCGTCGATCACGGTGTGGCGCATGTCGTTGATGACTCCCGGCGCCGACTTCGTCGCGCATCCACTCGATGCGCTGCTCGAAGATGACCTTGCGCTGGTCGTTCATCACGTTGTCGAACTTGAGGATGTTCTTGCGGATGTCGAAGTTGCGCGCCTCGACCTTCTGCTGCGCCTTCTCCAGGGCCTTGTTGATCCAGGGATGAACGATCGCCTCGTCCTCCTTGAGGCCGAGCTTCTGCAACATGCCATCGAGCTTGTCGGTGCCGAAGATGCGCATCAGATCGTCTTCGAGCGACAGGAAGAATTTCGAATGGCCCGGATCGCCCTGGCGGCCGGAGCGGCCGCGCAACTGGTTGTCGATGCGGCGGCTTTCGTGCCGCTCGGTGCCGAGCACGTAGAGGCCACCGGCCGCGAGCGCCTTTTCCTTCAGGCGCGCGACCTGCTCCTTGATTTCGTTGCACGCGGGTCGCGGTCGCGCTCGCCCCAATCTGTGACGTCGGCAAGTTCCTGCCGGATGCGCATGTCGGCATTGCCGCCGAGCTGAATATCGGTGCCGCGGCCGGCCATGTTGGTCGCGATGGTGATGGCGCCCGGCACGCCGGCCTGCGAGACGATGTAGGCTTCCTGCTCGTGGTAGCGCGCATTGAGGATGGCAAACACCTTGGTCTTGGAGGCACCCTCGTCGCCCGAATACAGCGCGGCGAATGCGTTCGGGTCCGTGAAGTCATGCTGCTCCCAGCCGGCTTTGCGCAGCAGTTCGGCCAGATTTTCCGACTTTTCGATCGAGGTGGTGCCGACCAGCATCGGCTGGCCGCGCTTCTTGCAGTCCTCGATCAGCGTGATGATCGCGCGGTATTTCTCCGCCGCTGTGCGATAGACCTCGTCGTCGTCGTCGAGCCGGATCATCGGCATGTTGGTGGGAATTTCCAGCACTTCGAGGCCGTAGATGTCCTGGAATTCGTCGGCCTCGGTCGCCGCCGTGCCGGTCATGCCGGCAAGCTTCTCGTACATGCGGAAATAGTTCTGGAACGTGATCGAGGCCAGCGTCTGGTTTTCCGGCTGGATCGGCTGGTGCTCCTTGGCCTCGAGCGCCTGGTGCAGACCTTCCGAATAGCGCCGGCCCGGCATCATGCGGCCGGTGAACTCGTCGATGATGACGACTTCGCCGTTGCGCACGATGTAGTCCTTGTCGCGCTGGAACAGCTTGTGCGCGCGCAGCGCCTGATTGACGTGGTGCACGACCGAAACGTTCTCGACGTCGTAGAGCGAATCGGACTTGAGCTGGCCGGCGTCGCGAAGCCGCGTCTCCATCTTCTCCATGCCGACTTCGGTCAGGTTCACCGTGCGCTGCTTCTCGTCGACCTCGTAGTCGGCCTTGTCGAGATGCGGCATGAATGCATCGATGGTGTTGTAGAAATCGGAGCGGTCGTCGAGCGGGCCGGAAATGATCAGCGGCGTGCGCGCTTCGTCGATCAGGATCGAGTCGACCTCGTCGACGATGGCGTAGGTGTGGCCGCGCTGCACCATGTCTTCGAGCCGGTATTTCATGTTGTCGCGCAGATAGTCGAAGCCAAGCTCGTTGTTGGTGCCGTAGGTGACGTCGCAGTCGTACTGCTTCTTGCGCTGCTCATCGTCGAGGCCATGCACGATCACGCCGGTGGTGAGACCGAGGAAGCCATAAATCTGGCCCATCCATTCGGAGTCGCGCTTGGCGAGATAATCGTTGACGGTGACGACGTGGACGCCGCGGCCGGAGAGCGCGTTGAGATAGACCGGGAGTGTCGCGACCAGCGTCTTGCCTTCGCCGGTCTTCATCTCCGAAATCCGGCCCTCGTGCAGCACCATGCCGCCAACAAGCTGGACGTCGAAGTGGCGCTGGCCGAGCGTACGCTTTCCCGCTTCACGAACCGTGGCGAATGCCTCGACCAGAATGTCGTCGAGCGTCTTGCCGTCGGCGAGCTGCTTCTTGAAGTCTTCAGTGCGCGCCCGCAGCGCCTCGTCGGAGAGCTTTTCCAGCTCCTTTTCGAGCGCGTTGATGGCCGCGACCCGGGGATTGTAGGTGCGGATGCGCCGCTCGTTGGAAGAGCCGAACAGCTTGCGGGCGACAGCGCCAATCATCGCATTATCCTTCCACCTGTCGCGCCGCGCGGCTGGCACGCCTTCGCGCGCTCGGCGCGTGTCCAAGCACCGGGAAATACGGCGTTATTCTGGCTTCTGCAAGGCGACATCGAACACGCGGCGATGGTCGAGACATAGGAGGGGGTCCTAGCCGTGTCAATCCGCAGAACTTCACGCGCTCGTTAGCTTTGGAGGCCTATTCGGCCATTGCCAACGGCGGGCAATTCGGCGAGTGTCCGCGCCAATATGCCCCGGCAACACATCGCCTCTGTCGCAAGGATCGTTCCATGACCGTCTCAGCCCCCTCGTCCTGCCGTGCGCTGGGCGCGCTGGCAGCCGTCGCGTTTTTCCTCATTCCGGCCGTCCAATCGATCGCTCCTGCCCAGGCGCAGGACGCCGACCCGGTGCTTGCCCGCGTCAACGGCGTCGAAATCCGGCAAAGTGAGCTTGCCTGGGCCGAAGAGGACATCGGCCAAAACATGCCGGCCATGCCACCAGCCGCGAAGCGGGACTATCTCGTCACCTATCTCACCGACGTGATCCTGATCGCGCAGGCGGCCGAACAGAAGAAGCTCGCTGACGACCCAGCCTTCAAGCAGCGGCTTGCCTTCGACCGCAACAAGCTGCTGATGGAATCGTTCCTGCGCGAGGAGGGCAAAGCCTCGTTGTCGGACGAGGCCCTGCACAAGACCTACGACGACGCCGTCAAGCAGATGTCGACCGAGCAGGAAGTGCACGCCCGCCACATCCTCGTCGCCACCGAGGACGAAGCCAAGGCGGTGTTGGCCGAGCTGAAAAGCGGCAAGGATTTCGCCGAGCTCGCCAAGGAAAAGTCCAAGGATCCGAGCGCCAAGGAAAACGGCGGCGATCTCGGCTACTTCACCAAAGACCAGATGGTGCCCGAATTCGCCGAAGTCGCCTTCAAGCTCGACAAGGGCAAGATTTCCGATCCGGTGAAGAGCCAGTTCGGCTGGCACGTCATCATGGTGATGGACAAGCGCGCCAAGGTGATTCCGCCGTTCGAGCAGGTCAAGCCGCAGATCGAGAACTACGTGGCGCACAAGGCGCAGGCCGAGCGCGTCGCGCAACTGCGCGCCACGGCCAAGATCGAGAAGCTCGACGCCCCGGCCGCGGCGACCGCGCCGCCTGCCGATCCGGCGCTCAATCCCGCTGCGCCGACGAAGAAATAGCGTCTGGCGCACTCAAAAATTGATCGTCATGGCCGGGCTTGACCCGGCAATCCAACGCACCTGACCGAACGCGCCAATCGTCGCGTGGATGCCCGGCATCGAAGCCCGCGCATGACGGCTGGGGCTTTCACCGTGCCCACCACCATCTCGCCGCTCGCGCCAGCGCAATTCCCCGACATGCCGCCGATCGCCGGCGTGCGGTTCGCGACCGCCGCGGCCGGCATCCGCTATGCCGGGCGCACCGACGTGCTGCTCGCGCTGTTCGACCCGGGCACCGCAGTCGCCGGCGTTTTTACCCGCTCGAAATGTCCGTCGGCGCCGGTCGACTGGTGCCGTGCGCGGATAAAGTCCGGCGCCGCGAGCGCGCTCGTCGTCAATTCCGGCAATGCCAACGCCTTCACCGGCAAGTCCGGCCGCACCTCGACCAAGCTCACCGCCGACATCGCCGCCAAGGCCGCAGGCTGCAAATCGACCGACGTGTTTCTCGCCTCGACCGGCGTGATCGGCGAGCCTCTCGACGCATCCAAATTCACCGCCGTCATGGATGGCCTTGTCGCCGGCGCTGCGCCCGGCGGCTGGCACGACGCCGCCAAGGCGATCATGACCACGGACACGTTCCCGAAAGGCGCCGCCGCAATGGTGCGGCTGGGCGCGAGCGCCGTGACGATCTGCGGCATCGCCAAGGGCGCCGGCATGATCGCGCCCGACATGGCGACGATGCTGTCGTTCGTGTTCACCGACGCGCCGATTGCGCCCGCCGTGCTGCAAAGCCTGCTGAAGCAGGGCGTCGACGACACTTTCAACGCGGTGACGATCGACGGCGACACTTCGACCTCCGACACGCTGCTCGCCTTCGCCACCGGCGCTGCCGCCGCGCACGGCGTCGCCAAGATCGCCCGCGCTTCCGATCCGCGGCTCGCAGCTTTCCGCAAAGGCTTCAACGCGGTGCTCGCCAATCTCGCCGAGCAGGTGGCGCGTGACGGCGAAGGCGCCCGCAAACTGGTCGAGATCGTGGTCGAAGGTGCGGTGTCGAAGCGCTCGGCACGGCGCATCGCGCTCTCGATCGCCAACTCGCCGCTGGTGAAGACCGCGATCGCCGGCGAGGACGCCAATTGGGGCCGCGTGGTGATGGCGGTCGGCAAGGCCGGCGAGCCCGCCAACCGGGACAAGCTCGCGATCTGGTTCGGCGGCGTCCGCGTCGCCCACAAAGGCGAGCGCGATCCGGGCTACGACGAGGCCGCCGTCTCCGCGCTGATGAAGAAGCCGGAGATTACCCTCAAGGTCGCGCTCGGCATGGGCAAGGGCCGCGACCGCGTGCTGACCTGCGACCTGACCAAGGAATATGTCGCGATCAATGGTGACTATCGCAGTTGAGCCCGTAAGATTCGCGACGCCGCCGTGCGCGTTTTCACTATGATGCAGCTCCGCGATTGTCTGGGAGGTGATCATTAAACTTGTCCGCCGCAAATTCCTGCATCTGGCCGCGGGTGCCGCTACGCTTCCGGCCTTGCCACGCATCGCACGCGCACAAGCCTATCCGGCACGGCCGATACACTTGATGGTCGGCGCCGCGCCCGGCGGCCCGCAGGACATCCTCGCGCGCCTGATGGGTCAGTATCTGTCGGAGCGGCTTGGCCAGCCCATCATCATCGAGAACCGGCCGGGGGCCGGCACCAATATCGGCACCGAAGCGGTCGTCAAAGCACCCGCGGACGGCTACACGCTCCTGCTGGTCAATGCGGCGAGCGCCATCAACGCAACGCTCTACGCCAAGCTCAATTTCAATTTCATTCGCGACATCGTCCCGATCGCGAGCATCGACCGCGAGCCGCTTGCGATGCAGCTCAACCCCGCAGGTTCCGGCCAAATCGGTTCCGGAGTTCATCGCCTATGCCAAGGCCGCACCGGGCAAGATCAATCTGGCGTCGGGCGGCATCGGAGCGCCATCGCATATTGCCGGCGAGCTGTTCAAGATGATGGCCGGCGTCGACCTGCTGCACGTGCCCTATCGCGGCGCCGCGCCCGCGCTCACCGACCTGCTTGGCGGACAGGTGCAAGTCTACTTCGGCCCCATCCCCTCATCGATCGAGTACATCAAGACTGGCAAACTGCGGGCGTTGGCGGTGACAACGGCGACGCGTTCGGACGCGCTGCCGGACATTCCGACCATGGGCGAATTCCTGCCGGGATACGAGGCCAGCACGTGGAATGGCCTCGGCGCTCCCAGGAACACGCCGGTCGAAATCATCGAAAAGCTCAACACGGAAATCAACGCCGGCCTCGCCGACCCCACCATCAAGGCGCGCATTGCCGATCTCGGCGGCACGGTGTTTTCAGGTACGCCCGCCGGCTTCGGCAAATTTATCGCCGACGAAACCGAAAAGTGGTCGAAGGTCGTCAAGTTCGCTGGCATCAATCCGCTGTGACGATGGATGCGTGCCGCGCGTGTTGTGTTGGCATCGAACTATCTTAACCTCTCATTCACCATTGCGGTGAAAGCGACTATTTACACAACGCTGTTGAACCACCCTTTACCGTCACCAACCTAGATTTGGACCACGGGCCGTGAGCGTCAGACTTGTCCTCGTCGCCGCCTGCGCCCTCATCGACGCCGATGGCCGCGTGCTCATCGCGGAGCGGCCGGCGGGCAAGTCGATGGCGGGGCTGTGGGAGTTTCCTGGCGGCAAGGTCGAGCCCGGCGAGCGGCCCGAGCAGAGCCTGATACGAGAACTACGGGAGGAACTGGGAATCGTCGTCAAGGAGGACTGCCTCGCGCCGCTGACCTTCGCCAGCCACGACTACAAGGAGTTCCATCTTCTCATGCCGCTGTATGTCTGCCGGCGCTGGGAGGGAACGGTCCAGGCGATCGAGGGTCAAAGGCTCAAATGGGTACGTCCGAACCGGCTCAGGGACTATCCGATGCCGCCTGCCGACGAGCCGCTGATTTCTCATCTGATGACGCTGCTGTGAAATCGCATGCCAGAAGGTCGGAAACAACCATGACCACGCGCTCCATCATCCGCTCGATCATCATCGCTCCCTACCGGCGCCTCGGATCGGACCAGCAATGGCGCGACCGCGATCGAGTACGCCCTGATCGCAGCGGGGGTCGGCGCGGCCGTGGCAACCACAGTCTATGGCCTGGGCTCGACGCTCAACGGCTTCTACGCCAGCGTCGCCGCACTGTTCTGATAACCGCTCACCGCCCTGGCTTCTCACCAGCCGGAACTTCGCGCGTCCCCAATGCATCCGCGAGCCGCGTCCTTGCCGAGCCCGGCCTAAGCGGCTGCTGCTGGCTCACGTCCGGCGCCCAGCCCGACAGCCACACGATATCGAAGGTGGCGCGCAGGCGGCCATCGGCGTCGGCGAAGCGTTGCGCGTAAATCTCGGCCATGCGCAGCAGCGTGGCGCGCTTGAGCGGCGCGCGGCGGCGTTCGACCAGCACGTTGGTCGCGCCCATGCGGCGCAGGTCGTGCATCAACGCAAATGCCGTCGCGTAGCGCACCGTCACGCGTTCGACATCGGCCACCGGCAGCGCAAAGCCGGCGCGTTGCAACAGCGCGCCAAGCTCGCGCAGATCGGCAAACGGCGCGACATGCGGCGAGGCGCCGGCTTCGACTTCGCTTTCGGCCGCGGCAAAACTCTGGCGCAACTCAGTCAAGGTCTCGCCGCCAAGCAGCGCTGCAAGGAACAAACCATCCGGCTTGAGCGCGCGACGGATCTGGATGAGCGTACCCGGCAGATCGTTGGCGAATTGCAGCGACAGCGCCGAGACGACGAGATCGAGCGCACCATCGCGGAACGGCAACAGCTCCTCGTCGGCTGCGACACCCAATCCGCGATGGGCCGCAAGCCGTTCGGCATCGGCATCGACCGCCACGATGGCGCCGATGGATTCAAGGCCGGCAAGCGCCAGACGCACCGCCTCGCCCGGCGTGCCGAGATCGACCGCGAGATCGAACCGGCGCAGCACGGTCGCGAGACGATCGGCGATGTCGTCGGCCACGCGATCGAGCAGGAACGTCGCCGGGCCCATCGCCACGGCGCGCCGCCGCCGCATCCGCAGCAGTCTGCGGTCGAAGATGATCGGACCCTGTGCCATCGCGCTCGTCCGCCGGGCCTGCCCGCGCTTATGGCGCGCCCCCACGCCCGGGTCAAAGATTGCGGCGCAAATGCGATGAAAATTGTCGAGAATTAACGTTCTGCACGCTCACCCTTTGGCCCTTGCGTAACGAATTGCCGCTAGGAATCGATCCGTTAGGCGCCCGCTTTGCGCCCCGATCCGGGTGGGAAGCCATGGAAGCCCTGTTGCCAGACCGCAGAGCCGTTCGACGCACGCGCGTCCGGCGCAACGCCAAGATCATCGTGCACGGCCGCACCTCCAACGGCCGTTCGTCGGTGATCCATTGCACGCTGCAGGATTTGACCAGCCATGGCGCGCAGCTCACCGTGGCCAGCACCTTTCAGCTTCCGGACACGTTCGAACTGACCTTCGAACATGGCCGTTCGCGCCGGCCGTGCCGGGTGGTGTGGCGCACTGCCAACCGGTTCGGCGTCGCGTTCGAGAGCCCGGCGGACTGAAGGCAGGCGCGGATCCGACCATCCTTGCGTGCAGCTTTCGCCGCCGCTAGCGTGTTGCGAATGTCTTCGATCGCCAATGCAGAGGACAGTCCGTCGCTGCTCGGCCGCGCGATCCATGCTTTGCGCGCGCCGTGGCGCGCGTACGCTCGACGTGGCGTTGCCGACGCTCTGTCCGGCCTGCCGCGAGCTGGTCGAGGGCAACGGGCTGTGCGCGGGGTGCTGGTCGAAACTCTCCTTCATCGCGCGGCCGTATTGCGAACGGCTCGGCATCCCGTTCGTCTACGATCCCGGGCCCGGCATCCTGTCGATGGAGGCGATCGCCGACCCACCCGCCTATCATCGGGCGCGGGCGGCCGTGCGCTACGACGACATCTCGCGCGCGCTGGTGCTGGCGCTCAAATACGGCGACCGGCTCGATCTCGCCCCCACGATGGGACGCTGGACCGCGCATGCCGGCCGCGAAATCCTGAGCGAAGCCGACGCCCTGGTGCCGGTGCCGCTGCATTGGCGGCGGCTGTGGGCGCGGCGCTTCAACCAGTCGGCCGCGCTCGCGGCGGCGATCTCGGCCGCCAGCGGCGTGCCCGTGGCAATGGCCGCGCTCAAGCGCGTCAAGGCGACGGCGCAGCAGGTCGGGCTGTCGCGCGCCGAGCGCGCCGTCAACGTCCAGGGCGCGTTCCGCGTGCCGGAGGAGGGCAAGACCGAGGTCCGCGGCCGGCGGCTGATTGTCGTCGACGACGTCCTCACCTCGGGCGCGACGGCGGAAGGCTGCGCCAAGGCGCTGCTGCGCGCTGGCGCCGCCAATGTCGACGTGCTGGTGTTCGCCAGGGTTGTCGATCCGGTGCGAACGTCCATATAAGCAATCGGATACAATTGGTTACTACAATGGCACCGGTCGAAATCTATACCCAGCGCTACTGTTCCTACTGCCATGATGCCAAGGAACTGCTGTCGCGAAAGGGCGTGGCGTATAACGAGATAGACGTGTCCGGCGATCGGGAGAAGCGGCGTCAAATGATCGAGCGCGCCAACGGGCGGACCACCGTGCCGCAGATTTTCATCGGCACGACGCATGTCGGCGGCTGTGACGAACTCTATGCGCTCGAAGAGGCGGGGAAGCTCGATCCGTTGCTCGCGGCCGGAGAAAGCAAAACGGCATGAGCACCGCAAAACCATCGGCCTTCAAGGTCGGTCTCATCCAGATGCGCTCCGGCGTCGATCCGCAGGCCAATCTCACCGCGGCGGCGCGGATGATCGGCGAGGCCCAGCGCGCCGGCGCCGAGTATGTGCTCACGCCAGAGATGACCAACATCATGGAGGTCAAGCGCGAGCGCCTGTTCGCGACGCTCGTGGAGGAGGAGCATGACGCCAGCCTTGCGGCGTTCCGCGAACTGGCGCGCAAGCTCTCGATCTACCTCCATGTCGGCTCGCTCGCCATCAAGGCGTCGCACGACAAGGCGATAAATCGTTCGTTCCTGATCGATCGCAAGGGCGAGATCGTCGCGCGCTACGACAAGATTCACATGTTCGACGTCGATCTCGAAAACGGCGAGAGCTATCGCGAATCGCGCAATTACCGTGCCGGCGAACTGGCGGTCGTCGCCGACCTGCCATGGGGCCGGATCGGGCTCACCGTCTGCTACGACCTGCGCTTTCCTGCGCTCTATCGCGCGCTCTCAGAGGCCGGCGCGTCGTTCCTCACCGTGCCGTCGGCCTTCACCAAGCAGACCGGCGAGGCGCATTGGCACGTGCTGCTGCGCGCGCGCGCGATCGAGAACACCTGCTTCGTGTTTGCCGCCGCGCAAGGCGGCAAGCACGAGAACGGCCGCGAGACGTTCGGCCACTCGCTCGTCATCGATCCGTGGGGCCGCATCCTGGCCGAAGGCGGCATCGAGCCCGGCGTGGTCATGGCCGAGATCGATCCGGCGGAAGTTTCCGCCGTCCGTGCGCGCCTTCCATCGCTGCAGCACGGACGGCGCTTCGAGTTGATCGAGCCGATGGCTGAACCTACGCACCTGCATGCGGTCGGAGGCCCGTCGTGATCCTCTACACGCTCGCCTGCGACCGGCAGCACACGTTCGAGAGCTGGTTCCAGAATTCCGCGGCTTACGACAAGCAGCGCAAGCGCGGACTGGTGACGTGCCCGGTCTGCAACTCCGCCAAGGTCGAGAAGGCCATCATGGCGCCGCGTCTCGGCCGCACCGATGCGCCGGAAGCTTCAGACGCCCCGGTGCAGGTCGAGGCGCCAACACCTGCCCGCCAAGGCGCCGGTCGCGATGATGTCGCCGCAGGAGCACGAGTTCCGCAAAAAGCTCAAGGAATTGCGCGACCACGTCACCAAGAACGCCGACTACGTCGGGCAGAAATTCCCCGACGAAGCGCGCAAGATGCACTACGGCGAGATCGAGCACCGCTCGATCTACGGCGAGGCTTCGCCCAACGACGCCAAGGCGCTGCACGAGGAAGGCATCGAATTCCATCCGCTGCCGATTTTGCCCGAAGAGAAAAATTAGAGTCTGTCAGTGCGCCCAGATCAGCAGCGCGACGCCGGCCACCAAAAGGATCATGCCAAACGCTTCACGCGTGGTCGTGCGCTGGCCGAACGCGAGGCGTGAAATCAACTGCGCGAACAGCACCTCGATGAGCGCAAGCGTGCGCACGCTCGCGGCGGTGGCGAGCGCGAAGGCCAGAAACCAGAATTGCGATGCGACCGCGCCCATGAAGCCGGCGAACAGCGACGGCCGCCAGGCGCGCGCGATCGCGGTCAGCACGGCGCGGTCGCGCAGCCAGAGATAGAGCGAGAGCCCGACCGACTGCATCACCAGTCCGACCGTCAGCGTGAAGGTCGCGGCCATGACGTAGTTGGACAGCTTGAGATCGAGGATCGCGCCGCGATAGCCGATCGCCGACAGCGCGAACATCGCGCCAGATGCGAGGCCGAGCAGCGTCGGCTTCACCCCGCCGACCATCCCGCCCGGTTTGATCGACATGATCAGCACGCCAGCGGTGGCGACGAGGATCGCTGTCACCATCGGCAGCGTCAGTGCGTCGCCGAGAAAAATGAGGCCGAAGATCGCGACCTGGACCGCCTCGGTCTTGATGTAGGCAATGGTGATGACAAACGAGCGCTCGCCCATGGTGGCAAGCATCAGCGCGGTCGCGGCGATCTGCGCGCCGGCGCCGTCGATCACCCAGGGCCAGAATGACAGCCCCGGGCGCGGCAACGCCTCACCGCTCCACATCAGCACGGCGGCGAGAAACACCAGCGCGAACGGAAAGCCGAACAGGAAGCGCACATGCGTCGCACCAACGGTGCCGAGGCTCGCGGTCAGCTCGCGCTGCATCGCGTTGCGCACGGTCTGACTGAAGGCGGCGATGACCGTAAAGATGGCCCAGAGCCAGCGCAGAAATCACGCCGGCTTCTCCGCGACCACCATGTAGTTGACATCCATGTCGGTCGAGAGCTGCCAGCGGTCGGCGAGCAGATTGTAGATCACGCCGGTTTCGCCGGTCTGCGTGAGGCCCGCCTGCTCCAGCGCGATATCCAATTCGTTTGGCGTGACGAACTTGTCCCAGCGATGCGTGCCGCGCGGCAGCCAGCGCAAAACGTATTCGGCCCCGACAATCGCCAGCGCAAAGCTCTTGAGCGTGCGGTTGAGCGTCGCCACAAACATCAGCCCGCCAGGCTTGACCATCGTGGCGACGAGATCGACGAACACGCCGACATCCGTCGACATGCTCGACGACTTCCATGGCGAGAACGACATCGAAGGTTTCGCCCGCCTTCGGCCAGCGCTTCGGCCGTCGTGGCGCGGTAATCGACGGCGAGCCCGGATTGCGCCGCATGGCGCTGCGCCGCCGCGATGTTTTGTTCCGACGGGTCGGCGCCGACCACCGATGCGCCGAGCCGCGCCAACGGCTCGGACAAAATCCCGCCGCCGCAGCCGATGTCGAGGATGCGCAGGCCTGCAAGGCTGTCGAGACGCTTGGGGTCGCGGCCGAAGCGCGCCGCGGCGTGGTCGCGGATGTAGGCGAGGCGCACCGGATTGAACTTGTGCAGCATCGCCATGGGGCCATGCGCGTCCCACCAGTCCTCGGCGAGCCGGGAGAACTGCGCAACCTCAGAATCGTCGATGGTGCTGCGTGTGTCTGCCATGGCCGACCGATGCGCCTGCGTCGATGGTTCTAACGCTTTGATTTCTCATGCGTCAAATCCTGCGCGGGTCAGCCCTGCAATGCGGCAATTGACCGTCGCTGGCGAATGGCCGCTTTTTCTGCAAACATGATGCCCGCCGGCCAGCCTGCAACGGACAAGAAGAATGATTGATCTTCGAGCGAACTTACGCGTTCACGTCCTCGCACTTGCTTCATTGCTGCTCGCTTTGTGCATTGCGCCGCCCGCGCACGCGCAGGATTACCCAAAACAGACCGTCAAGATTATCGTACCGTTTGTGGCCGGCGGCGGCGTCGATGTGGTCGCGCGCATCATTGCGCCAAAGCTTTCCGAGGAACTCGGCCAATCGGTCATCATCGAAAATCGCGGCGGCGCGGGCGGCATGCTTGGCGCATCGGCCGTGGCGCAGTCGCCGGCGGACGGCTACACGTTCCTGCTCGGTACCGGCAGCACGCATGGCACGAATTCCGCCGTCTACGCCAAAGTCAGCTATGACCCGGTGCGCGACTTCGATCCCGTCGTGCCGGTGACGCAATCGCCGCTGCTGATGGTGGTGCCGCCGACGCTGCCGGTGAAGAACGTGAAAGAATTCATCGCGCTGGCGCAAAGCAAACCCGGCCAGCTCAGCTTCGGTTCCTACGGCACCGGCAGCATCAATCATCTCGGCGCCGAACTGTTCAACTCGATGGCGCACATCCAGACCAATCACATACCCTATCGCGGCTCTGCGCCGGCTTTGACGGACCTCGTCGGCGGCCGGCTCGATTTCGTTTTCGACGGCGTGTCGACATCGATGGGCTACGTGCAGGCGGGGACGCTGCGGCTGCTGGGCGTCGCGGGCCTCAATCGCACGCCGGTTCTGCCGGATGCACCGACGATTTCGGAGGCCGGCGTGCCGGGATACGACACCTCGGTATGGACCGGCCTGTTTGCGCCCGCGGGAACGCCCAAGGCGGCGATCGAACTCATCAACAAGAAGATGAACGTGGTGCTCGCTTCGGCGCAGGTGAAGGAAAACTTTCAGCGGCTCGGCTTCGAGACGGTGGGCGGCGGGCCGGATGTTCTTGCCAAGCGCGTCCAGACCGAATTGAAGAAGTGGGCGGACCTTGTGCGCGAGAAGAACATCCACATCGATCAGTGACTGCAGGAGAATTCGAACATGTCCGCACCAAAGCGCCAGATGCATCTCGGCGTGTTCTGGCTTGGCACCGGAAACCACTCCGCCGGATGGCGCTATGACGGCGCCGCGATAAGCAATTGCAGCTGGCCAGTCGCCCAACAGGGCGCGCTCATCGCGGAGCGCGGAAAATTCGACCTGTTCTTCATTTCCGACGGGTCGTTGATGGACCCCGGCGATCATCCCTCCTTCACCACGCGGTTCGAGCCGACGACGCTGATCGCGGCCCTTGGCGTCGTGACACGCAATCTCGGCCTGGGCGCGACCGTCTCAACCAGTTTCAACGAGCCGTACAACGTGGCGCGCATCTTCGCGAGCCTGCATCACCTCAGCGGCGGCCGCGCCTCCTGGAACATCGTCACCAGCGCGAACGATCGCGCGGCGCAGAATTTCGGCAAGGATCGGATCAACGAACACGATCTGCGCTACGAGATTGCCAATGAATTCGTCGATGTCGTGAAGGGACTTTGGGCGACGTGGGATCAGGGCGCCGTCGTCGCCGACCGCAGCACCGGCACGTATCTCGACAAGTCCAAAATCCGCACTCTCGATCACAAGGGACGCTTCTTCTCCGTCAGGGGACCGGTCAACATCGAGCGCTGCCCGTTCGGCGATCCGCTGATCATCCAGGCCGGCGGTTCGGTACCCGGACAGGAATTGTCGGCGCGCACCGCGGATCTGGTCTTCTCGGTGGTGAATGGCGACAAGGCCTCGGCCAAGACCGCGTACGACAGCCTGAAGGGGCGGCTGAATAAATACGGCCGCGGCCCGGAAGAACTTCCGATCCTGCCGGGCGTGATGCCCATCATCGGCGAGTCCAACGCCAAGGCCAAGGAGCAGCTCGATCTGCTGCAAAGCTGGCTCAACTCGACCAATGCGCTGACGCTGGTTTCGACGCGCATCGGCCACGACATTTCCGGCTATCCGCTCGATGGTCCGGTGCCCGATCTGCCGGAAACAAGAGGTGGCCAGTCGTTTTCAAGGATTCTGCTCGAAATGGCGCGGCGCGAGAAGATGACGTTGCGCGATCTCTACAACATCACGGCGGCTGCGCGCGGCCATTGGGTGATCTACGGCACGCCGAAACACATCGCCGATGTTCTGGAGGAATGGTTCGTCAGCGGGCTCGCGGACGGCTACGTCGTCATGCCGGCCTATTTCCCCGGCGCGTTCGACGACTTCGTCAATCTGGTGGTGCCGGAACTGCAGCGGCGCGGCGTCTATCGCAAGGAATATTCCGGCTCGACGTTGCGCGAACACCTTGGGCAGAAGGATTCCGGATCCGTCGCGCAGGGCGGCTTTGGCGGAGGCCGCAGCGGCTTCGTGATCTTCTAGTTCGTCATTCCGGATCGCCGAGCGCAGCGAGCGAGCCCGGAATCCATAACCACGGTCAGCGAATATGGATTCCGGGCTCGCGGGCAAGTGCCCGCGCC
The DNA here is from genome assembly GCA_963730645.1 of uncultured Alphaproteobacteria bacterium. Lineage (GTDB taxonomy): Bacteria > Pseudomonadota > Alphaproteobacteria > Rhizobiales > Xanthobacteraceae > BOG-931. The sequence continues at coordinate 196,359 of CAVSSN010000012.1, forward strand.
CCGGAATGACGACATCGAATTATTTCTTCTTCTTGCCTCGACCGCGTCCGCTTCGGCGGCGCGAATACCATGCCTTCGAGCTTCATGCCGTCCGGATCGGTGAAATACACCGCATAATACGAATTGCCGTAATACTCGCCCGGCGGATCAATCACTTTCATCTTGTGCTTTTCGAGGAAGGCCCCGAGCGCGTCCACATCGCGGCGGCTGGAGAGCTCGAAGGCGTAATGGTGGAAGCCGATGTCGCCCTTGCGATACTTGTGCTTGCGCCCGCGCGCGTCGGCCTGGCTGATCCAGAACAGCGTCTTGCGGTTGCTCCAGCCGACCATGTCCTCGTAGTCGTGCTTCAGCTTGAACCCCAGGAACCCAAGGACCTTGCCGTAAAAGTCCCGCGAGCGCGCCATGCTGCCGACGCTCAGCACCAGGTGATCGATTCCGACGACGCGAGGCATGGCATCGCTCCGAAGTTGCAGCCCCCGCACCCCACCGATATGTATACGCGCCATTTTGCGCCGAGTTCCGCCCGATTCGGCCCCGGAGAGTCTGTCAAAAGCCCGTCATGTCCCGCCTCGTCATGAAATTCGGCGGAACCTCGGTCGCCGATATCGACCGCATCCGCAACGTCGCGCGCCACGTCAAGCGCGAGGTCGACGCCGGCCATGAGGTCGCCGTCGTGGTCTCCGCCATGGCCGGGACTACCGACCGGCTGGTGGGCTGGTGCCGCGAGGCCGCGCCGCTGCACGACGCGCGCGAATACGACGCGGTGGTGGCAACCGGCGAGCAGGTCACCGCCGGACTGCTCGCCCTCGTGCTGGGAAACATGGGCGTCAACGCCCGCTCCTGGCAGGGCTGGCAGCTTCCGATCCTGACCTCGAACGTGCACGGCTCGGCCCGCATCATCGACGTCAACGGCGCCGAACTGATCAAGCGCTTCAAGGAGCGCGGCGAGGTTGCCGTCATCGCCGGCTTCCAGGGCATGCACAAGGAGACCGGCCGCGTCACCACGCTCGGCCGCGGCGGCTCCGACACCTCGGCGGTCGCGATTGCGGCGGCGATCCGCGCCGAGCGCTGCGACATCTACACCGACGTCGACGGCGTCTATACCTGCGACCCGCGCGTGGTGCCGCGGGCGGGCCGTCTCGACAAGATCGCCTTCGAGGAGATGCTGGAGCTTGCGTCGCAGGGCGCCAAGGTCTTGCAGGTGCGCTCGGTCGAGCTCGGCATGGTGCACAACGTGCGCATCGTCGTGCGATCGAGCTTCGACAAGCCGGAGGATATCGACCCCCACGGCGCCCCGCCCGGAACCCTCATCTGCGACGAGGAGGAAATCGTGGAACAGCAAGTCGTCACCGGCATCGCCTTCTCGCGCGACGAGGCGCAAATCTCGATCCGCGAGGTGCAGGACAAGCCCGGCGTCGCGGCCGCGATCTTCGGCCCGCTGGCCGAGGCGAGCATCAATGTCGACATGATCGTGCAGAACGTCTCCGCCGACGGCAAGACCACGGACCTCACCTTCACGGTGCCGGCCGGCGACTACCAGCGCTCGCTCGACGTCATCACCAAGGCCAAGAAGGCCATCGGCTACAAGCGGCTCGACGGCGCGACCGACGTCGCCAAGATTTCGGTGATCGGCATCGGCATGCGCAGCCACGCCGGCGTCGCCGCCCAGGCGTTCCGGGCGCTGGCGGACCGGTCGATCAACATCCGGGCCATTACGACCTCGGAGATCAAGTTTTCACTGCTCATTGATGCGGCGTTTACAGAGCTCGCCGTGCGCACCCTGCATTCGCTCTATGGGCTGGATAAAACCGCCCCTTGAATTCGGACCTAATTCTTAGGCGCGATAGCGCCACGCTGCAGCGCACAAATTCCGGTGTCGTCATACCAGTGTCTCTGGCTTGCGGTTTGCATACCGCATTCGATATAGGCTTCAGGGTGATCGTTGCGGGCCGAGTCCCGCGCGAATTCCAGACGAGTTCGGGCCGGAGCTCAACGGGCGACGCTCCGGTCAACCTAGCTGCCCGGGGGACATGCCATGCGTGGCGCGCTGGGTGGTCCGCGCGTGCTGTTGCGTCGCCTCCGCGAGGTGATGGCGGAACAGGTCAGCGCGCAGGACCGCCTCGACAAGATCGTGGTGCTGATCGCCGCGAACATGGTGGCGGAGGTGTGCTCCGTCTACGTGTTGCGCGTCGACTCGACGCTCGAGCTTTACGCCACCGAGGGCCTCAACCGCGAGGCCGTGCACAACACCGTGATGCGCTCGGACGAGGGCCTGGTCGGCCTGGTCGCCAGCGAAGCCAACCCCATCAACCTGTCGGAAGCCCATTCCCATCCGGCCTATTCCTACCGGCCGGAAACGGGCGAGGAAATCTACCACTCCTTCCTCGGCGTGCCGGTGCTGCGCGCCGGCAATACGCTCGGCGTGCTGGTGGTGCAGAACCGCGCGCGGCGCACCTATTCGGAGGAAGAGGTCGAGGCGCTGCAAACGACCGCCATGGTGCTGGCCGAGATGGTCGCCTCCGGCGAGCTTGCGGCGCTGGCGCCGCCCGGCGCCGAGCCTGCGGTTCGGCGTCCCGTGCACCTCAAGGGCACGGCGCTGAGCGACGGCATCGCGCTCGGCCATGTCGTGCTGCACGAGCCGCGCGTCGTCGTCACCAACTTCATCGCCGACGACGTGCCGAAGGAATTGAGGCGGCTGCAAGCTGCGGTCGGCACCCTGCGCGCCGATCTCGACGAACTGCTCGAACACGGCGACGTCAAGGACGGCGGCGAGCACCGCGACGTGCTCGAAGCCTACCGCATGTTCGCCTACGACCGCGGCTGGGAGCACAAGCTCGAAGAAGCGGTGGCGACCGGCCTCACCGCGGAAGCCGCCGTCGAGCGCGTGCAGTCCGACACCCGCGCGCGCATGCTGCGGCAGACCGACCCGTTCCTGCGCGAGCGCCTGCACGATCTCGACGACCTCGCCAACCGCCTGATGCGCCAGCTCTCGGGCCGCGATCATGCGCCCTCGCGCGAGAGCCTGCCGGAGAATGCCGTGCTGGTCGCGCGCGCCATGGGCCCGGCGGCACTGCTCGACTACGACCGCAAGCGGCTGCGCGGCCTGGTGCTGGAAGAAGGCGGGCCGCATTCGCACGTCGCCATCGTGGCGCGCGCGCTCGGCATCCCGGCGGTGGGCGAGATCGAAAATGCCACCGGCCTCGCCGATACCGGCGACGCCGTCATCGTCGACGGCGCGACGGGCGATCTGCACATCCGGCCTTCGCCCGACATGGAAGCGGCCTATGCCGAGCGCGTGAAGCTGCGGGCGCGGCGGCAGCTTCAGTACTTTGCGCTGCGCGACAAGCCGTGTGTGACCAAGGATGGCGAGCCGATATCGCTGATGCTCAATGCCGGGCTCACCGTCGATCTGCCGCACCTTTCCGACACCGGCGCGGCCGGCATCGGACTGTTCCGCACCGAACTGCAGTTCATGGTCGCCGCCAATTTCCCGCGCGCTGCCGAGCAGCAGGCGCTCTACCGCGAAGTGCTCGATTCCGCCGGCGACATGCCGGTGACATTCCGCACCCTCGATATCGGCGGCGACAAGGTGCTGCCCTACATGCGCAACGTCGAGGAGGAGAACCCGGCGCTCGGCTGGCGCGCGATCCGCCTCGGCCTCGATCGGCCGGGTCTGCTGCGCAGCCAATTGCGCGCGCTGCTGCGCGCCGGCGGCGGGCGCGCGCTCAAGATCATGTTTCCGATGATCGCAGCGGTGCAGGAATTCGACCAGGCCAAGGAACTGGTCGAACGCGAGCTGACGCATCTGCGCCGCCACGGCCACAAGCTGCCGGAGCGGGTCGAGGTCGGAACCATGGTCGAGGTCCCCTCCCTGCTCTACCAGCTCGACGAGCTGCTGGATCGCGTTGATTTTCTTTCGGTCGGTTCGAACGACCTGATGCAGTTTTTCTACGCCGTCGATCGCGGCAACGTTCGGGTCGCCGAGCGCTTCGACGCGCTCTCGCCCCCGCTGCTGCGCGCGCTCAAGCTGATCGTCGACAAAGCCGACGCCCACGGCAAGCCGGTCACGCTGTGCGGCGAACTGGCGTCCCAGCCCATGGGCGCGCTGGCGCTGGTCGCGCTCGGCTATCGCTCACTGTCGCTGACGCCGACCGCCGTCGGCCCGATCAAGGCGATGCTGCTCGACGTGAGCTGCCGCGACGCGGCGGCGTTCCTCAATCCGCTGATCGACAAGCCCTCCGGCAATGTGCCAATTCGCCAGAAGCTTGAGGGCTTTGCCGCCGACAACGGCTTGCAGATTTAGGAGTGACCGTCATGGCCGGGCTTGTCCCGGCCATCCACGTCTTTTACTTAGCGTGCCGCAAGACGTGGATGCCCGGCACAAGGCCGGGCATGACGGTGTAGAAAACCATGCTGCCTGAACAGAAACTCGACGCCCTGGTCACACGCCACGCGACGGTGCAACGCGAGCTTTCGAGCCCGCTGCCGACCGAGACTTTTGTGAAGCTGTCGCGCGAATTCGCGGAACTTGAGCCCGTGGTCGACGCGATCAATGCCTATCGCGCTACGCAAGGCGAGATCGACGGGCTCGCGAGCCTGCTCGCGGACTCGGCGACCGATCCCGAGATGCGCTCCATCGCGGAGGCCGAGAAGCCGGAGCTCGAGGCGCGCCGCGCGGCGCTGGAGCAGGAGCTGCGCCTCACGCTGCTGCCCAAGGACGCCATGGACGAGCGCAACGTCATCCTCGAAATCCGCGCCGGCACCGGCGGCGACGAGGCGGCGCTGTTCGCCGGCAACCTGTTTCGCATGTACGAGCGCCACGCCGCCAAGCACGGCTGGAAGGTCGAGATCATCTCGGCCAACGAAGGCGCGATGGGCGGCTTCAAGGAAATCATCGCCGAAATCCGCGGCCGCGGCGCCTTCGCCAAGCTCAAGTTCGAATCCGGCGTGCACCGCGTGCAGCGCGTTCCCGACACCGAGGCGTCCGGTCGCATCCACACCTCGACCGCAACCGTCGCGGTGCTGCCCGAAGCGCAGGACGTCGACATCGTGATCAACGATTCCGATCTCAAGATCGATACGCTGCGCTCGAGCGGCGCCGGCGGCCAGCATGTCAACAAGACCGAATCGGCGATACGCATCACGCATCTGCCGTCCGGCATCGTGGTGACGATGCAGGAAGACCGGTCGCAGCATCGCAACAAGGCCAAGGCGTTCGCGGTGCTGCGATCGCGCCTTTACGACTTCGAGCGCCAGAAACAGGACGCCGCGCGCGCCGCCGAGCGCCGCGGGCAGGTCGGCACCGGCGATCGCTCCGAACGCATCCGCACCTACAATTATCCGCAGGGCCGCGTGTCGGACCACCGCATCAATCTCACGCTCTACAAGCTGCCGCAGATCCTCGAAGGCGAGGCGCTGGGCGAGATCATCGACGCGCTGGTCACCGAGCACCAGGCGGAGTTGCTCGCCGCCGAGGAGCCGGCGGCGTGATGGCCCCTTTGTCTTCAGCGTCGTCGTCCCCACCGTTGTCATCGTCTCCACTCCTGTCATCGTCCGCGAAGGCGGACGATCCAGTAAACGCAGGCGACTCGGCTACGGTCAGTGCTTCAGCCAAATCGATTGCGTTTACTGGATTCCCCGCCTTCGCGGGGAATGACAATCCAGGGAGATTGTCAGTCTCCAATTGCCGCCACGCGCTCACCGTCGCATTTCGCGACGCCAATCTCGACACACCCGAACTCGACGCACGTGTCCTGATCGGTCACGCGCTCGGTCTTGACCATGCGGCGCTCACAGCGGCGGGCGATCGTATCCTTCGCGCCGCGGATATGACATCGATCACCGCGTTCGCAACGCGCCGTCTGGCGCGCGAGCCGGTAGCGCGCATCATCGGCGTCAAGGAATTCTGGAGCCTGCTGCTGCGCGTCAACGCGGCCACCTTGGTGCCGCGCCCGGAAACCGAAACTGTGGTGGAGGCAGCGCTTGCGGCAATCGATGCGAACGGATCGCGCACACGCGCGCTGCGAATCGCCGACCTGGGCACCGGATCGGGCGCGCTGCTGCTCGCTTTGCTGTCGGAACTGCCGAACGCTCGCGGTATCGGCACCGATACGAGTGTCGCCGCTCTTGCCGTCGCACGCGAAAATGCCGAACGCCTCGGATATGTACGCGCCGAATTCGTCGTGTGCGATCTGGCGGCGGCGTTGCGCGGCCCGTTCGATCTGATCGTCTCCAATCCGCCCTACATCGCCGCACACGAGATCGCCGCATTGGCGCCGGAGGTGCGTGACCATGACCCGCGCCTCGCACTCGACGGCGGTCCGGATGGCCTCGACTTTTACCGCGCCATCGCAGCGTCAGCGGGCACGCTGCTCGCGCCCGGCGGCGATCTTGTCGTCGAACTCGGCGCCGGCCAGGCGCCAGCGGTCACAGCGCTATTTGCCGCGGCAGGCCTTGCGGTAACCGGCATCCGTAACGACCTGTTGGGTATAGCCCGCGCCCTTTCGGCCCGGATTCCGGCATGACCGGAAAGCAATGGACCCCGGCAAAAAAGCGCTTGGAATGTCGGCCGGAACCGACTAGCTTGCGGGCACGGAATCGGCCCGAAACACCGATGTCGCGCTGCATCGAACGCCCGGAGCAAGGCTCCAAGAGGCTGGCAGCGCAGGCAAGGCGGACGATGTAAACCGGAATCGAACGGCAGACGAGATCGCCACAGTCGGACCGAGATGTTTCATCTGTTGGGCGCGCCTTGAGACAAACGGGCGCGTGGAGTGAGGGGTTTGCAACGCCGCGGCGCGACCGCGGGCAAGGGTTGCTGCGGCTGTCGCACAGCAGCTGTCGCGCAGCAGCTATCGCGCAGTGGTTATCGCACAGGTGTGATCGAGGGTGAGCGCTACGGCTGTCTCGCAGTGTGAAAGCCGTCGTATGGCATCGCGTGGGTTGATGATGCCGTGACGCGGTGTGCAGTTTCGCAATATTGTTCGGTGCAGCAGATGGCGGCCCGCGGCCGCCTTAAAACGAGAGGTTGGCGACAGCTAAACCATGAGAAACGGTCAGAACAAGCGCATGCGGGGTCGAAATCGCAAGGGTGGTAGCGGCGGTGGTGGCGGCGGCGGTGGCGGTGGACATCACCATCACCAAAATCCCCTTTCGCGGATGTACGAGTCCAATGGACCCGAGGTGAAGATTCGCGGCTCCGCATCCCACGTTGCGGAAAAGTATCTCCAGCTTGCCCGCGATGCGCAAAGTTCCGGTGACCCGGTCGCAGCCGAAAACTTTTATCAGCACGCCGAACATTATTTCCGCCTGATTGCCGCCGCGCAGGAGCAATTCCGGCAGAACAACCCCTACTACCAGCCCCAACAGCAGCAACAGAACGCGCAAGGCGGCGGCAATTCAGGCGACGACGACGAAGACGGCGAGGACGACGATCAGCCGACCATGGGCGGCGAGCCGTACGCACCGCAGCCGCAGCAGAATTTTTACCAGCGCGAGCAGCAACAGCGGCCTCAGCAACAGCCTCAACAGCAGCTCAACAGCCCCAACAGCAACAGCCATATCCGCCGCGCGAGCCGCAGCCGTCGTTTAATCCGCGAGACGGGCAGCAACGCGACGGCCAGCAGCGCGATGGGCAGCAGCACCACCAGCATCATCAGCCACAGCAGCAGAACCGTCCGCAACAACCCCAGAGTGATGGCGACGTCGACCGGCTGCCGTCTTTCATCACCGGCGGCGGCCAACCACAGCAGCAACCGCAGCAGGGCAATGGCTCGAACGGCTACGACAATCAGGGCGGCGGCGGCGACCGCTTTCCGCTGCACCGCCGGCGGCGCCGTCATCACGGCCCGCGCGAACAGTCCGTGAGCGGCGACGCCGACACGTCGTCACCAAACGGTCCGCGGCCGACGAACGAATAGGTCAGCCCGCTTCAGTCACCCGGTTTTCGCAGCGCGACGCGCGCAACGCCGCGCGGCGATGGCGCAAGCGCAGGCTCGAGCGTCGGCACGAATTGACGTTTCTCGCGGCGCGCCGGAATGGCGCGATAGACCTGCTTGGTCGCCTCGACGATGTGCACGCCCGCGAACGGCGCCGAGATGGTCGCGCCGGTGCGCTCCCAGGCGACCGCCGAGCGCAGGAACCAGTTGCGCGCGATCGGCGGCACGTAGAGCGCCTCGCCCCAGCCGGTCGGCGTGAACCACGTCTCGCGCAACAGGTGCGTGATCTGCGAGCGCGAATACGGCCGGCCGTGACCGAACGGCGTCGTGTCCATGCGCGCCCACAGCCCGCGCCGGTTCGGCACCACCGCGAGGAGCCGCCCGCCGGCCGCGAGCACGCGCCACGCCTCGCGCAGCAGCGACACCGGATCGGGCGAATTTTCCAGCGCATGGACGAGCAGCACGCGGTCGACCGCCGAATCCGTCAGCGGCATCTCGTCCTCGTCGACGAGCGTCGCGAGCGCCGGCCGCGTCGAGGGCCAGCGCACCACGCCCTGCGGCGCCGGCATGAAGGCGAGACAGCGCTCCGCCTCCTCGCGGAACAGGCCGAGATAAGGCGTCGCATAGCCGACGCCGACCACGCGCAGCGCGCGGGTATCCGGCCAGCGCGAGCGGATGCCGCGGCCGACAAAGCGCCGCGCCACGGTGCCGAGCCGCTGGGCGTAGAAATTGCGCAGATCGACGACGTCCATGGCGGTAAAATAGCATGGATTTGTTCGTCATTCCGGGGCGCCGCGACAGCGGCGAGCCCGGAATCCATAGCCACAAACCTTGCGGTTAATTGCGTCGAGTGCCTAAGTTAGGCCGACTGTGGTTATGGATTCCGGGCTCGCGGGCTGAGCGCCCGCGCCCCGGAATGACGGAGTAAATTAAACATGCCCGCGCAAATCAATCTGTTCATGTGCCTCAAGGATAATTTCGGCGTGCTGCTGCACGATCCGGCAAGCGGCGCGACGGCGGCGATCGATGCGCCGGAAGCAGCGCCGGTCGAGGAAGCGCTCAAGCGCACCGGCTGGCGGCTGACCGACATCCTGGTCACGCATCATCACAACGACCACACCGCGGGAATTGCTTCGCTCAAGCAGCACCACAAATGCCGCGTGGTCGCGCCGGCCGGCGAGGCGGCGCGCATCGCAAATATCGACGAGACCGTGCGCGAAGGCGACAAGGTCAAGGTCGGCGGGCTCGAAGCGCGCGTCATCGAGACGCCGGGCCACACCGCCGGGCACATTTCCTTTTTCTTCCCGGCCGACAAGCTCGCCTTCGTCGGCGACACGCTGTTCTCGATCGGCTGCGGCCGTGTCATCGAAGGCAATGCCGAGATGATGTGGCAATCGCTGCTGAAGCTGCGCGACCTGCCGGACGACACGCAGTTCTTTTGCGGCCACGAATACACCGACGCCAACATCCGCTTCGCCAAGACCGTCGAGCCGAACAACGCCGCGCTCACCGCGCGCGCCGCCGAGGTGACGCGGCTGCTCGGCGCCGGCAAGCCGACCATTCCGGCGACCATCGGCGCGGAGAAGGCCGCCAATCCGTTCCTGCGCGCGGACATTCCCGAGGTGGCGAAATCGGTCGGCCTCGCCGGCAGCCCGGCATGGAAGGTTTTCGCGGAAATCCGCGAGCGCAAGAACAAGTTCTGATGGCCGCGCTCACCGCCGCCGATGTGATCCGGCTGCTCGATCTCAAGCCGCATCCGGAAGGCGGACACTACATCCAGACGTTCCGTGACGCGCGCACGATCGACGGCAGCGCGCGCGGCCTCGACCGCGATCTATTTCCTGCTGGCGCGCGGCGAGCGCTCGCACTGGCATCGCGTCGACGCGGTCGAGGTCTGGCACTGGTACGCCGGCGCGCCGCTGACGCTGGAAATCGCGGCGAGCGAGCGCGGTCCCGTTGAACGATTTACGCTCGGGTCGAATCTCGGCGCTGGCGAAAGACCGCAGGCTGCCGTGCCCGCTCACGCCTGGCAGGCGGCGCAAAGCCTCGGCGACTGGACGCTCGTTGGCTGCACCGTCGCGCCAGGTTTCGAATTCAAAGGCTTCGAGCTGGCACCGCAAGGCTGGGCGCCGTAGCCACCACGGCTCCAGTCGTCGGCCAGGTAGGAATGCAGTGCCGCAACCACTTGCGCGCCCTCGCCGACCGCCGCCGCGACGCGCTTGATCGAACCGGCGCGTACATCGCCAATGGCGAAGACGCCGCGCCGGCTGGTCTCCAGGGCATGGCGATCAGCCCCCGCATCGCCGCCGGTCAGCACAAAGCCCTTGGCATCGAGCGCGATGCCGGAACCCGCAAGCCAATCGGTATTCGGATCGGCGCCAATAAACAGGAACAGGTGGCGGATCGGCCGCCGCACGTCCTCTCCATTGTTGCGCCGCCGCCAGCGGATCGCCTCCAGCATGCCGTCGCGGCCTTCGAGGCCAGTGACTTCGCGCGCGCGTGACCACCTCGACATTGGCAAGCCCCGCGATGCGGTCGACCAGATAGCTCGACATGGTCGCGCCGAGGTCCGGATCCCCGCACCAGCATCCAGACTTTCGCGGCCCTGCTGGCGAGATAGACCGCGGCCTGGCCCGCCGAATTGCCGGCACCCACCAGGGCGACTTCCTGGCCGCCGCACAGATTCAATTCCAGCGGCGAGGCCCAGTAATGCACGCTCGACGCTTCGAACGCGTCGAGGTTTTCGACATCGAGGCGGCGATACCGCGCGCCGCTGGCGATGACGATCGAGCGCGTAGCAGCCCGCTCGCCGACGTGAAGCTGCAGGTCGAAGCGTCCGTCATCGCGCGCCCCGCCAAGCGCACTCACCTCGTCCGGAATCGCCATCTCGGCACCGAATTTTTGCGCCTGATTGTAGGCGCGCGCCATCAATGCCATGCCGGTTATTCCGGTGGGAAAGCCGAGATAGTTTTCAATCCGCGCCGACGCGCCCGCCTGGCCGCCGAACGCGCGGCAGTCGAGCACAAGCACGGACAGCCCTTCCGACGCGGCATAGACGGCCGTCGCGAGGCCGGCGGGCCCGGCGCCGACGACCGCCACGTCGTAGATCCGGTTCGGATCGATCGGCCCGATCAGTCCAACGCAGCGCGCCAACTCATTCTCGCCGGGATTGCGCAGCAATTCTCCGCCCGGACAGAGAACGATCGGCAGTTCGCCAGGATCGACGTGGAACCGCTCGATCAGGGTTTTGGCGCAGCTATCTGTTTCGGGATTGAGCAATTGATGCGGGTGAGCGTTGCGGCGAAGAAAGCCCTGCAGCCGAAGCACGTCGCCATTATCGGCACGGCCGACAATGATCGGGCCGCCGGCTCCGGTTTCGAGCAGGCCCATGCGCCGCAAGATCAGCGCACGCATGATTCTTTCGCCAAGCTCGGCTTCCGCGATGAAAAGTGCGCGCAGCCGATCTGGCGGAATGATGACGGCCTCCACCGGATCGCGCGCAATGGCGTCGACCAGCGCCGGCCGCCCGCCGAGCTGCGCCAGTTCGCCCATGAATTCACCGGCACCGTGCTGGACGATCAGATCGGCCTGCGTGCCTTCGCGCACCATGTCGATATTGCCGGACAGGATGACGACAAGGCCGGGCGCCACTTGCCCGGCCTTGAAGATTTTTGCCCCGGCCGGAAACGAGCACGCCTCGCCAAACCGGCGCATGCGCTCGATCTCCATGGCATCGAGCACCGGCAACAACTGCTCGCGCCGCTTTTCGAAGATCGATCCTGTAGGTGCCGCCATGACGCTGACCCGATCGGAAATATCCGGGCCGAAACCCGGGTCAAAACCTAAGCAAGATACTGCCCGCCGTTCGCGCTGAGCGTCGAGCCGGTGATGAAGCCCGCATCGTCGGAGGCGAGGAACACCACGCAGCGCGCGATCTCCTCCGGCTCGCCGAGCCGGCCGAGCGGAATATGCGGCAGGATGTTCTTCTCCAGCACGTCCTTCGGCACCGCCTTCACCATTTCGGTCGCGATGTAGCCGGGGCAGATCGCATTGACGGTGATGCCGCTCTTCGCGCTCTCCTGCGCCAGCGCCTTGGTGAAGCCGATTTCGCCGGCCTTGGCGGCGGAATAGTTGGCCTGGCCCATCTGGCCCTTCTGGCCGTTGATCGAGGAGATGTTGATGATGCGGCCGAATTTGCGCGCGCGCATGCCTTCGATCACCGGCCGGCACATGTTGAACAGCGAATTGAGATTGGTGTTGATGACCTCGTTCCACTGCTCCGGCTTCATGCGGTGGAACATGGTGTCGCGCGTGATGCCGGCATTGTTGACCAGCACTTCGACCGGGCCGAGATCGGCCTCGACCTGCTTGAGGCCCGCGGCGCAGGACTCGTAGGACGAGACGTCCCACTTGTAGACGCCGATGCCGGTCTCGGCTTTGAATTTCTGCGCCGCCTCGTCATTGCCGCCGTAGTTGGCGGCGACCTTGTAGCCCGCCGCCTTGAGCGCCTTCGAGATCGCTTCGCCGATCCCGCGCGTTCCCCCCGTCACCACCGCAACGCGTGCCATGACTTTCCTCCCTTGATTTTTGATTCGTCATGCCCCGCGAAGGCGGGGCATCCAGTAATCGCAAGCTTTTCGGCCGCATGCTCGGCGATTACTGGATCATCCGCCTTCGCGCGATGATGACACCGCAGTGTGCGGCAAGGTCGGAGCCGAGCCTACCGCTCCACGCACATGGCGATGCCCATGCCGCCGCCGATGCACAGCGTGGCGAGGCCCTTCTTGGCGTTGCGCTTCTGCATCTCGTGCAGCAGCGTCACCAGCACGCGCGCGCCGGACGCGCCGATCGGATGGCCGATCGCGATCGCGCCGCCGTTGACGTTGACCTTGCTGGTGTCCCAGCCGAGGTCCTTGTTGACCGCGCAGGCCTGCGCCGCGAAGGCCTCGTTCGCCTCGATCAGGTCGAGATCGCCGATGTTCCAGCCGGCCTTCTTGAGCGCCGCGCGCGAGGCCGGGATCGGCCCGGTGCCCATGATCTTCGGATCGACGCCGGCATGCGCCCACGACACGATGCGCGCGAGCGGCGTCTTGCCGCGCTTTGCCGCCTCGCTCGCCTTCATCAGCACCACGGCGGCGGCGCCGTCGTTGATGCCCGAGGCATTGGCGGCCGTGACGGTGCCTTCCTTGTCGAAGGCCGGCGCGGAGCTTGGAAATTCCTTCAAGCGTGGTGCCGTGCTTGGGATATTCGTCGGTGTCGACCACGACGTCGCCCTTGCGGGTCTTGACCGTCACCGGCGCGATCTCGTCCTTGAACTTGCCGGCCTTCTGCGCCGCCTCGGCCTTGTTCTGCGAGGCGACCGCGAACTCGTCCTGCTGCGCGCGCGTGATCTGGTACTGCTTGGCGACGTTCTCGGCGGTGTTGCCCATGTGATAGCCGTTGAAGGCGTCCCACAGGCCGTCCTTGATCATGGTGTCGACCATCTCGAAGTTGCCCATCTTCACGCCGTTGCGCAGATGTGCGCAGTGCGGCGCCATGCTCATGGATTCCTGGCCGCCCGCGACCACGATCTCGGAATCGCCGTTGAGGATCGCCTGATAGCCGAGCGCGACCGCGCGCAGCCCCGAGCCGCAGAGCTGGTTGACGACCCAGGCCGGGCTTTCGACCGGGATGCCGGCCGCGATCGAGGCCTGGCGGGCCGGGTTCTGGCCCTCCCCGGCCGTCAGGATCTGGCCCAGGATCACTTCGGACACCTTTGCCCGGCTCGACGCCGGCGCGCTCGAGCGCGGCCTTGATCGCCACCTTGCCGAGCTCGTGGGCCGGCAGCGCCCCGAACGCGCCGTTGAACGCGCCGACCGGCGTGCGGGCCGCGCTGACGATGACGATGTCGTCCTTCATTGGGAAAACTCCTGTGTCTCGGGGGCAAGCGACAGCGCGTCAGGCGCCCGAATGGGCCTTGGCCGCAGGTTCACGGATATATCTCGATAAGTGCGCCTGCGCACTGTCAACAAGGCGGCGATCGGCCGCGCATCGCAGGCATGCAAAAGCCCTCGACCGGCCCGCGCGTCACAAAACGGTAGCCCCGTCCTGCGAAACCGCCTATTTTGGCAATAGGGCCAATGGCCTGAACCGATGCCGAGCAACATAGCTGCGAGCGCTATGGCCAAGAGCGAAGAGCCGGTCACGATCAAGAAGTACGCCAACCGGCGGCTCTACAACACCGGGACGAGCACCTACGTGACGCTCGAAGACCTCGCCTCGATGGTGAAGAGCGGCGAGGATTTCGTCGTCTACGACGCCAAGACCGGCGAGGACATCACCCGCTCGGTGCTCGACCCAGATCATCTTCGAGCAGGAAAACAAGGAAGGCCAGCAGAAGCTGCTGCCGATCACCTTCCTGCGCCAGCTCATCCGCTTCTACGGCGACAGCATGCAGATGCTGGTGCCGCGCTATCTCGAAGTCTCGATCGATTCGCTCACCCGCGAGCAGGAGAAGTTCCGCGACCAGATGGCGCAGGCCTTCGGCGTCGGATCATTCGGATCGATCGGCACGCTCGAGGAACAGGTGCGGCGCAACATGGAAATGTTCGAGCGCACCTTCGCGATGTTCGCGCCGTTCGCGCGGCGCGAGGGCCAGGCCGGCGATCAGACGGCGGAACCGGACAAGACGCCGCCCGGCACGCCGCCCAATACGCCGCCGAAGTCCGGCGAGATCGACGATCTCAAACGCCAGATGGAAGAGATGCAGAAACGGCTCGACCGTCTGGCCGACAAGGACAAAGGCGGCGGCTGAGATTTAGTCATCCGCGAGCGTGCAGTGATCACGCAGCGCGCCGTCAGCTCGCCGCATGCCGCACGGCGCTTCGCGATGCCGTGCGCGCCAGCGGCCGCTCGGTCGAGGCGAGCCCGACCAGCGCGCCCTGCAGATAATCGCAGCCCCAGGATTCGAGCATCGCTGCGGCGTCTTCGTCCTGCACCCATTCGGCGACCGTCGCCAGCCGCAGCCGCTTGGCGAGATCGATCAGCGTGCGCACGAAGGCGCGGTCGTCCTCCGAGCGCATGAGGTTCTGCACGAAGGCGCCGTCGATCTTGACGATGTCGACGCCGAGCTTGCGCAGGTTGCGGAACGACGTGTAGCCGGCGCCGAAATCGTCGATCGCGATGCGGCAGCCGAGATCCTTCACGCGGGCGACGAAGCCGCGGGTCTCGTCGATGTCGTGGATCGCCGCCGTCTCGGTGATCTCGACGGTGAGGCGCTCGGCGACGCCCTCATGGCCGCGCAGATGCGCGGTGAGCGCCGACCACCAGTCCGGATCGGTGGTCGAGGCCGGCGAGACGTTGAGGCTCGCGTGCAGCGTCGGCGCGGCGATCAGCTCTTCGACGACCAGCTCGAGCACGCGGTGATCGAGCAGGCGCACCAGGCCGAGCCGCTCGGCGACCGGCACCACGTCATTCGCCGCCACCAGGCTGCCGTCGGTGCGCCGGATGCGCATCAGGCATTCGTAGAAGCGATGCCGCCGGTCGGTGGTGGCGACAACCGGTTCGTAGGCGAGGAAGATGCGGCGCTCGTTGAGCGCGGCGACGATCTCGTCGGTCGCGCGCACGTTCTCGCGGCGCAGCGCCTCGCGCTCGATGTTCGGCCGGTACATCAGGAACGAGCCGCGGCGCTTGGCCTTGGCGGTGTCGAGCGTTTCCTGCGCGCGCGCGAGGATTTCCTGCACGCTGCGGGCATGACGCGGCGCGGTGACGCCGCCGATCGTCACGGTGACCGAGACCGGCCCTGCCGCGGTCTGCACCATCTCGTCGCGCACGCCGGCGAGCAGCCGTTCCGCGGCGATCGTCATGTCGTCGGGCGTGCAGTCGTGCAGCACGATGCCGAACTTGTTGCCGGAATAGCGGCCGAGCGTGTCCTTGCCGCGCATGCGGCTGCGCAGGCGCTTGGCGACCGCGCTGATCACCTCGTCGGCGACGTCGAAGCCATAGGACTCGTTGATGCGCGCGAGATTGTCGATGCGCGACGAGCAGGAAGCCGCAGGACGAGCGGAAGCGGGTCGCCTCGTCCAGCGTGTCCTCGAGAATCTCGGTGAGATGATGCCGGTTCATCTCGCCGGTGAGGCCATCGAAGCGCGCAAGGAATGCCAGCCGCTGCTCGAGCTCGTGGCGTTCGTTGATGACGCGCACCACGCCGTGCGCCCGCATCGGCCTGGCGTCGGGACCGGCGAACCAGCGGCCGGTGTCCTCGACCCACAGCCGGGTTTCGGAAGCCGGATCGGGGCGGATGCAATACTGGATCTGATAGGCGACGCCGTGGCCGTCGTCGCGCGTTTGCGAATTCATCACCACGTCGAAGCGCGCCTGCGCGTTCTCGGCCTGCAGGAATTGCGCGTAGGCGCGGCCGGTCGCGATGGCGTCGAGGTTGCGGATCAGCAGCACGTCGGCGGCGTTGGCGCCCCACACAAGCTCATCGCTGTCGATGCGCCAGTCGTAGGGAACCTCGCCGACGGAAGCAAAAATCCTGGCGGCGTCGAGCGGCTCGCGCGGGGTCTCGGTACTCAATGTTGCACCATCGGGGGATTTGTCCGGCGAACGGCTGCCGACCGCCGGTTTGCCGCCAAGCTATGGGGAAGACCTTAAAAAAAGAGGAAAATATCGATTCGAATTGCCGGCCGATCGGCGCGGCATGGCGATTGCGACGTCCTTGTTGCCGGACCGGGTTTGTCCCGATCTGGCACAGGAGGCGTCTATGAGCACAGCTTTGGTTCCGGTCGCGCCGGCCAATCGATCGGAACCGATCACGGGCGCGCCGCGGCCGCCGAGCGCACCCTTCCTCGCCCACCTTATCGCCACGGCGCAGGCAGGCGCCGCAGACGCGGCTTCGCCGCCGCGCCGAACCGGAGCAGGCCGCCGCAGCCTATGCCGCGGCGCCGCGCGCGCGTCCCGCCGCCGGAAAGCTGTTCAGGCAGGACGCCTAGCAACCCACTGCCGGCTAGGGTAAACGTCCACGCTCCCGCCCAAAGGAGCGTTGCATGAAAAAGTTCCCGCTTGTTGCGTCGTTGGCTGTCGTGCTGAGCAGCCTGGCGCCATTGTCGACCAGGGCCGAGCTGAAGGAGCCGGTCAAGACCGGACTCCAGATGGCGGTCGGTCAGGCGACCTATGGCGCGGCGGAAATGGACCTTTGCGGCGTCAGCTCCGCGCGCACCAAGCAGCTCATCCTCGGCCTGGCGCGGAAATGCCATGCCTCGTTCGGCGATATGGTCGCTCTGCGCCTGTCGTACGACAAGCAGTACCTGCAGAATAGAGTCGAGATCAAACGGCGTGGTTCGTATTGCTGGGCGCCCAAGGCGCAGATGCAGAGCGATTACGAGAACAGCCTCAAGCAGCAGCAGGCCCTGTTCACGAATATGCCGTGCTGAGAAGCACGGCCGGTTCGTTCCGGCTTCGCCGCGCGTTCGCTTAGTAGCCGAGCGCGCAGCCGTCCTTGCGCGGGTCCGATCCGCCGATCAGCACGCCGCGCTGCCAGTCGATCTTGATCGCCTGTCCGCCGCCCCAGGGCGACGACACTGCGGCGACGTGGTGACCGCGCTGCCGCAGGCCCTCGACCGTCGCCGGCGGCAGGCCGCGCTCCACCGCGCTGACGTCGCCGACGATGAAGGCGCGCGGCAGATCGATCGCCTGCTGCACGTCCATGCCGTAGTCGACGATGTTGCTGATGAGCTGCGCGTGCCCCATCGGCTGGTAGTGCGCGCCCATGACGCCGAACGGCATCTCGCAGCGCCCGTCGCGCATCGCCATGCCGGGAATGATGGTGTGCATCGGCCGCTTGCCCGGCCCGATGCAGTTCGGATGCGCCGGATCGAGCACGAAGCAGGCGCCGCGGTTCTGCAGCATGACGCCGGTCTTCTCGGTGCAGATGCCGACGCCGAAGTGCGAGAACAGCGAATTGATCAGCGACACCGCCATGCGGTCGCGATCGACCACCGTGAGATAGACCGTGTCGCTCTCCGGCGCGAGCGCCGTCACGGGCGCGGCCTGCCGCGACGGATCGATGCGGCGCGCCAGCGTTTCGGCAAACTTCTTGTCGAGCAGCGATGACACCGACGTTTTCATGTACGCCGGATCGGCGATGTGCGTGTCGCGCACCGCATAGGCGAGGCGCGCGGTTTCAAGCATGAGGTGGAAGCGCTCGGGCCCGAGCGCATCGAGCGCGGCGAGATCGAACCGCTCCAGGATATTGAGCATCACCAGCGCGGTGAGGCCCTGCCCGCTCGGCGGGATTTCCAGAACGTCGAGCCCGCGATAGTCGGTCGCGATCGGCGTCGACACTTCGCCGCGATGCCCGGCAAAATCCTGCGCCGTCAGCAACGAGCCGCGCGCCGCCACCGTCGCCAGAATATCCTCGGCGATCGGCCCCTCGTAGAACGCGCGCGGGCCCTGCGTCGCGATGGCCTTCAGCGTGGCGGCGAGCGCAGGCAGCTTGCACGACGTCGCCGACACCCGGCGCACGCCCGTTCACCAGATAGTGGCGCGTGGCGCCGGGATCGGCGCGCAGCTTGTCGACTTCCAGCGCCCAGTCGCGGGCGACACGCGGCGCGACCGGGAAGCCGTTCTCGGCATAGCGGATGGCCGGCGCCAGCGCGCGATCGAGCCCGAATTTGCCGTGCGCCGAAAGGATCGCCGCCCAGGCTTCGACCGCGCCCGGCACCGTGACGGCGTGGATGGAATCGCCCGGAACGTAACCCTTTCCGCGAAGCCCCAGCTTGTCGAATTGCGTCGCGGCCGCCGAGCGGCCGGCGCCGTTGTAGCCCCACACCTTCTGGCCGGGCCGCGCGATGAGGCAGAAGCAATCGCCGCCGATGCCGGTCATGTGCGGCTCGACCACGCAGAGCACCGCCACCGCCGCGATGGCGGCGTCGGCCGCGGTGCCGCCGGCCTTGAGCGCATCGATGGCCGCGCTGGTCGCCAGCGGATGCGAGGTCGCCGCCATGCCCTCGCAGGCGTAAACCGGCGAGCGGCCCGGCAGATGAAAATCGCGCACGATCAAAATGCCGTTTCGGATGCGAACGCCGGCCGCCGCACTACATCGCCCGCGGCGCGCCTTCGATCTCGATCTGGCGCTGCGACGAGCGGATGGTGACGATGAAGCCCGCGAGCACGTCGACCAGGCTGATCATCATGAGGAGAAAGAAAGTCGAGGTGCCGGCCTCGCGCACCAGCAGGAACTCGACCAGCATGACGATGAACAGCCCCATCGACAAAATGTGGTCGATGACGGTGCGCATGCCGATCCGCGTCGACTTCATGATCTCGACGGCGAGCAGCAGGATGGCAAACGCCAGCAGCATGTCCTCCCAGGTCATGACCCAGTCCTGCCCGGACATCATGTGCAAGGTCGTGAGCTGGGCCGTCCAGTTCACGCCGCGCATCAGCAGCGCAAGGATGTTGTAGATGGCGAAGGGAATCAGCAGCAGAGGAAATCCGAGGACAAACATGGGCGCATATCTCCGCATCTGGAGCCCGCGCAAATACCCAGATGAGGGTCGGCAGGCGCGCTAATGTAGCCGCGTCCTCGCGCCGCACTCTAGCGGGCACACAGCGAAATCGAGCGGACGAACGTTAGGCCTCGGCCTTCGGCTTGAGCACCTGACGGCCGCGATACATGCCGGTCTTGAGGTCGATGTGGTGCGGACGGCGCAGTTCGCCGGAATCCTTGTCCTCGACGTAGGTCGGCCGCTTCAGCGCATCGGCCGAACGGCGCATGCCGCGGCGCGACGGCGATGTTTTTCTTTTTGGCACGGCCATGGCGACTGACTCCGGTGTTCGCGGCCCAACGGGCGTTTTGGCTTGGAAGCCGGGCTTATAGAGGAAGGCCTCCGCCGACGCTAGTGGGCAAGTCGGAGGCAGGACGCGAGGCCCGGATGCGCCGCCGCGCGGCGAAGGTAAATGCCGACGAGCTTGCGGACCAGGACGCCCGGCTGCCGGGCGCTGCGCCGGATCGGATTGGGCAGGATCGAGGTCAGTTGCGCCGCCTGGCTCTGCATCGAGATCGCGCGCCGACTTGCCGAACGCGAAGCGCGACCCGGCCTCGGCGCCGAACTCGCCGTTCGGGCCCCATTCGGCGATGTTGAGATAGATTTCAAGCGTCCGCCGCTTGCCCAGGACGAGGTTGATCCACACCGCGAGCGGCAGTTCGAGCGCCTTGCGCACGTAGCTGCGGCCTTGCCACAGGAACAGGTTCTTGGCGACCTGCTGGGTGATGGTCGAGCCGCCGCGCGCCTCGCTGATGTCGTCGGCCTCCACCAGCGCCTCGCGGATTTCGCGCAGATCGATGCCGTGGTGGAAGCAGAATTGCCCGTCCTCGGCGACGATCACGCTGAGCGGCAGGCTCGGCGCCATCCGGTCGAGCGGCACCCAGACGCGCGTGACGCGCGCGCCCGTGAACCATCGCCACAGCATCAAGGTCGAGACCGGCTGCACGAAGCGATAAACCGGCGCGATCAGATACGGCAGCAGCAGGATCACGAGAACGATGCCCGCCAGCCAGCGCAGCAGGCGGAATTGTCTTGGGCGCGACCGCCGTGGCTTTGCGGGAGTCTTGGCGGGACTCATGATGCCGGCCATCTTAGCCGACGCCGCGACCGCATTGCGGCGGCCGGCAGTAGCGGATGCCGCAGCCGGCTGGTAAACCAGAAGCCGGCGACAAAGACCGGCAGGAGGAAACCTTGGCCCCGCAAATGGTCCAGGAATCGGCACAAGAGATCGGCACAGGAATTGGCCAAACAAACGGCCAAAGGGAAGGACAAGGATCTCGTCGTTTCCAAGGAACTGGCGGACAAGTTTCGGACCGAGAAGGATTTGCCCTATGTGCGCTTCGTGCACAACGAGGGCCTCGACATCATCGACGCGCAATACGTCCCAAACCTGCGCACCGTCGATCTGAAGCCGTGGCCGCGGCGCAACGCCAAAGGCGTCGTCATCAACCACGAGCACTCGCGCTATTCCAACGACTGCTACGTCTGCGAGATCGCGCCGGGGCAAAAGCTCGCGCCGCAGCATCATCTCTACGAGGAGATGATCATGATGCTCAACGGCCGCGGCTCGACCACGGTGTGGAACAATGCCGGCGCGCGCATCACCTTCGAGTGGAAGGCCGGCTCGATCTTCGCCATCCCGCTCAATTGCTGGTACCAGCACTTCAACGGCTCGGGCCAGGACGTGGTGCGCTTCGTCGCCGTCACCAACGCGCCCATCGTCATCACCCGCTACGACAATCTCGATTTCATCTTCAACTGCCCGTACGACTTCAAGCAGCGCTTCTCCGGCGAGCCGGACTATTTCAGCTCCAAGGGCGAGCAGGACGGCTTCCTGATGCGCACCAATTTCGTGCCGGACGCCGTCAACCTGCCGCTGATCACCGCCAAGGAGCGCGGCGCCGGCGGCGGCCACATCCGCTTCAACATGGCGCGCGGCACCATCGCGAGCCACATCTCGCAATTTCCCATCGGCACCTACAAGAAGGCGCACGCGCACGGGCCGGGCGCGCACGTCATCATCCTGTCGGGCGAAGGCTATTCGCTGATGTGGCCGGAAGGCGACGAGCCGCAGCGCTTCGAGTGGCAGGTCGGCACGCTGATCGTGCCGCCCAACATGTGGTTTCATCAGCATTTCAATTCCGGCCCGACGCCGGCGCGCTATCTCGCCTTCAAGCATTGGTCGCCGCGCAACGGGCAAGGCGTGCCGGTTTCGTGGATCAGCCGGCGGCTCGGCGGCACGCAGATCGACTACGCCGACGAGCATCCCAAGGTGCGCGAGCTGTTCGCCGACGCGCTCGCCAAGCACGATTTGACGTCGCGCATGGACGACGTCTACGAGGCGGAAATTCCGAACCTGCCGCCGAAAGCCGCGTGAGCGCGAGGAGCCGACCGATGTTGCGCTGGCTCGCCGTCCTCGCCTGCCTCGCATTGCCGTCTGGCGCGCACGCCCAGACCATGGGCGACATCGCCAGCCTATTCCGGGCCCGATCGCACCCAAAAGCTCATCGACGGCGCCAAGAAGGAAGGCGAGGTCTCGCTCTATTCCTCGGCCGTGATCGACGACACCAACGCCATCACCAGCGCGTTCGAGAAAAAATACGGCATCAAGGTGAAGCTGTGGCGCGGCAGCTCCGAGGATATTCTGCGCCGCGCCGTGACCGAGCATCGCGCCGGACGCTACGACGTCGATGTGGCCGAGACAGCCGGACCCGACATGGAAGGTCTGGAGCGCGAGAAGCTGCTGCAGCAGGTCGTCTCGCCGGTCTTCGCCGACCTTGTGCCGCAAGCGGTCGTTGCGCACCGCGCCTGGATAACCGGGCGCCTCAGCATCTTCACCGCAACTTACAACACCAATCTGATCAAGCCGGCCGACGCACCGAAGAGCTACGAAGACCTGCTCGATCCGAAATGGAAGGGCAAGCTCGGCATCGAGGCCGACGACGGCAACTGGTTCATGCAGGTCGTCGAGCAGATGGGCGAGGCACAAGGCCGTGTCGCTGTTCCGCGACATCGTCGCCAAAAACGGCATGTCGATGCGCAAGGGCCACACGCTGCTGGGAAATCTCGTTGCCGCCGGCGAGGTGCCGCTTGCGCTCACGGTCTACGGCTACCGCGTCAACGAGATGAAGAAGAAGGGCGCGCCCGTCGACGGCGTGCAGTTGCCGCCGGTGATTGCGCTGCCGACCGGCGTCGCGGTGTTCGCCAAGGCGCCGCATCCCAATGCCGCGGTGCTGTTCATGGATTTCTTCCTCAGCGACGGCCAGCGCATCCTGCTCGAGCGCGGCAACGTGCCGACCAACCGCAAGGTGCAGGAACTGCCGCAGGGTTTGGTGTTCGTCGACATCCCGCGCTTCCTCGACGAAGGCGACAAGTGGACCAAGCTGTTCAAGGCAACCTTTGCGAGCCAGATGCGTTGAGTGCGAGCAGCGAATAATTATTGATGGCAGCCAAGAAACAAACCCAGGCGCCGCATCACCTATCCGCTGCGCATCATGCGCTCGCGCCCGCGGCTGTTCATTTCCGTCGCGATCGGGATCGTCTGTGCGGCATCGTGCTGCCGGGAGAATGGCGGCTGGCGACGCGGCTGCTCGTTGGCTGGGACACGGCGGTCGCGATCTTTCTGGCGCTGGTTTATTACCTCATTGCGATCTCGGATACCGGCTATATCCAGCAGCGCTCGAGGATCGAGGACGAAGGCCGTGTCACCATTCTGGTGCTTACGGCTTGCGCCGCGGCCGCGAGCTTCGCCGCCATCATCGCCGAGCTCGGCGCCGCGCACGGCGCCGCACGCGCGCCGCTGCAGCTTGCGCTCGCAACCATAACCATCGTGCTGTCGTGGGCCTTTACGCACACGATCTTCGCGCTGCATTACGCCCACGAATATTACGACGAGGACGAAAGCAAGGGCGGCCTCAATTTTCCCGGCAAAGGCGAACCGGATTACTGGGACTTCGTCTATTTCTCGTTCGTCATCGGCATGACGTCGCAGGTCTCCGACGTCGCCGTCGCATCGAAGCCGATCCGCCGCACCGTGAACGCGCACGGCGTCGTCTCGTTCTTCTTCAATGCCGCGCTGCTGGCGCTGACCGTGAATATCGCGGCCAGCGCGATTTGAAGCTGTCATGCCCGCGAAGGCGAGCATCCAGTAAGCACAGCGGCACGGCTATTGCACCGCGGTGCCAGATTTCGCATGCCTGGCGATTACTGGATCATCCGCTGGTTCGCGGATGATGACACGTGATGGCTAATTCTGCTTGATCACCACCATCGTGCCGATCTTCACGCGGTTGTAGAGATCGACGACGTCGTCGTTCATCATGCGGAAGCAGCCCGACGATGTCGCGGTGCCGATCGTGTTCGGCTCGTTGGTGCCGTGGATGCGATAGAGCGTGTCGCCGAGATACATCGCGCGCGCGCCGAGCGGATTATCCGGGCCGCCTTTCATGAAGTGCGGCAGTTCCGGCTTGCGCCGCAGCATCTGCTCGGGCGGCGTCCAGCCCGGCCATTCGCGCTTGTCGGTGACGTGGCGCACGCCGCTCCAGGTGAATCCCGGCCGGCCGACGCCGATGCCGTAACGGATCGCCGAGCCGTGGTCGAGCACGTAGTAGAGCCGCTTCTCGGCCGTGCTGATGATGATCGTGCCGGGCGAATAATTGCTCTGGAACTGGCACCGTCGTGCGCGGCACCGGCGACATGCCGAAGTAAGGCATCGACATCCGCCACTGCGTCGGGCGTTGGTGAAGTAGCGCGACATATCCCACGGATTGGTAACGGCCGGTTGCACGGGCTTGGGCCGCCGCACGGTACGTCTTGACCGGCGCAGGCTTCGCCGATTCCGGCGCGGCGATGGGCGTGTCGGCTGCGGGTGTTTCGGCGGCAGGCGCTGACGCGGCGCCGCCGTGGTCGCTGCCGGTTTCGCCGCGGTTTCGCTCGCCGTCGGGCACGGCCGCGAATGCGGCCGGAGCGAGTACGAGAATGCCGGCCGCAACGGCCAGGCCGGTGTAAATCCGCGTCAGCATCGTCGTCCTCGTCATATCCGTCCGATCGGTGCACCACGCCCCTAGGCCCGATCACGGCGCAAAAGGCCATAAAGAGTTTCAGACGGCAACCCGGAATTGCCACAATCCGACAGATTTCCGCAACCATTTGCCCAAATGCAACGGTCCTGGGCAAAACCATGCTGCGGCAGAAGGTTTGCGGCGAGGCTGCGAGTCGATGTAGCCTGTGGATAGCGTAGGTGTAGCGTCTCGGGGCGAGCCGTGTGCCGTTTTCGCCGCAGTAGCTGTTCGCGTTGGCGTGGTGCGCCGTTGGTGGCGCTGACCGCTGCCGCCATCGCGATCGTGACGCCGGTCACGCACGCGTCGGCCCAGGGCCTGTTCGACTTCTTTTTCGGCGGTCGAGCAGCAGCAGCCCGAAACGCCGCCGCCACCGACATCGGCGCCGCCGGTCAACGTGCCGCGCGGATCGAACGTCGCCGCGCCGAGTACGCCGTCGACATCGGGCGGCGTCGGCGGGTACGCCTACTGCGTGCGGCTGTGCGATGGCCGCTATTTCCCGCTCCAGCGCAGCAACACGACGCCGGAGAAGCTGTGCGGCATGCTGTGCCCGGCGAGCCAGACCAAGGTGTTCTACGGCAGCGAAATCGACCACGCCTCCGGGCGCGACGGCGGACGCTATGCGGGCATCGCCAATGCCTATCTCTATCGCAAGAAGGAAATCGCCGGCTGCACCTGCAACGGCAAGGACGTCTTCGGCCTCGCGCCGATCGATCTGGCCTCCGATCCGACACTGCGCCCGGGCGATATCGTCAACCGCGCCGACCCGGCGCAATCCGGCGCGCCTGCGGCGAAGAAAATAGATCGCGCCGCCGCGACATCGGATTATCCGCGATGTGTGCGCGCATGCGGCAGCACGTCCGGGTTCACCACGTTGATCGGCGTGCCCGCGGCGTAGGCGGCGATCTGATCGAAAATATCCGAGAACTGCACCTCGTATTCCTCGCGCGACACGTAGCCGATGTGCGGCGTGCACACGACGTTCGGCATGCAAAGCAGCGGATGTTGCGTGTCGCGTAGCGGTTCGTCCTCATAGACATCGACCGCAGCCATGCCGGGCCTGCCCGGCGCGCAAGCGCATCGACCAGCGCGCCCGGCTCGATCAGCGGCGCGCGGCTGGTGTTGACGAGAAGCGCCGTCGGCTTCATGCGCGCGAGATCGGCCGCGGTGACGATGTGGCGCGTCGCATCGACGAGGCGCATGTGCAGCGTGATGACGTCGCATCGCTCGAAGAACGCCGCCTTGCTCTGGCGCCGTATCGTAGCCGTCGGCGCGCGCCTGTGCGCGCGTTGCTTCGCGCGCCCAGACGAGCACGTTCATGCTGAAGGCGCGGCCATAGCCGGCGACCTCTTTGCCGATGCGGCCATAGCCGTAGATGCCGAGCGTCTTGCCGTGCAGCGTGTTGCCGACACCGATCTGCCACGCGCCCGCCTGCAGCGATTTCATCTGCTGCGGAATCTGGCGCATGGCGGCGAGGATCAGCGCCCATGTCAGCTCCGCGGTCGCAAAGGATGGCGTGCCGGGATGCTGGCTTGACGACACGATGACGCCGAGCCGCGTGCAGGCGTCGATGTCGATGTGCGGATAGACGCTGCGCTGGCTGATCAGCCGCAGATTGGGCAGACGATCGAGCAGCGGCGCGCGGATTTTCGTGCGTTCGCGAATCAGCACCAGGACTTCCGCATCGCGCAGCCGCGCCGCGAGCGTCTCGTTGTCCTGCGTGTGATCGTTCCAGACCGTGACGTCATGGCCGGCGAGCTTTTCGAAGCACGGCAGCGTGCGCACCGTGTCGTGATAATCGTCGAGGATGGAAATTTTCATACGGCTCCTTCATTCATTGTCATCGTCCGGCTTGACCGGACGATCCTGTAGCCGCGAGCCTGCAAGTCGCGACTCGGCAATGCCACATCTGCGCGTCAGTGAATACTGGATCGTCCGCCTTCGCGGACGATGACAAGAAAGGCCAAAGCTCCGCCGGCCCTGTTGTTTACGGCGCGGGCGCGCCGGTGTCCCTTTTTCCGTTCCCCCACGGGTGGGGGCAATGGAGCGCCGGGAGGCGCCAGGGGTTTGCGAGGCCCCTTTCCGAGGCTTGCGAGGCCCCGGTTTCGCGCGCCAGACGGACAGGCTTGCGAGGCCTGCCCGCGAGACGCGCGCGCCCAAATCCGGCAGGTTTGCGAGGCCTGCCGGCCGGACGCTGCGCCTCCCGGCGCTCCACCGGCCAGCCGATACCGGGTTGCTCCCGGTATCGGCCGGTCACGACGCTCGTTGTCGGAGCGCCGCTCCCCACCCGCTTCCGGGCCGCCTCATGAGTGCGGCGCGGCGGCGAGCAAAGAGGGGACGAAGATAATATAGGAAAATATTCAGGTCAAGGCCGAAGCGGGGAATAACGCGGCCCCTTTCTCGTTCTTATATGGGCGAGCGGCAGTCCAAAACGGAGGCGACGGATGCGCATGATCTGTGCCGGTCTGGTTCTTTCGATCGCAGCTTCAGCCGCGCAGCCTGCTTCAGCCGAAATCCTTTATCCGTGGTGCAAGCAGGAGGCCGAAGGCGCAGGCTACTGCGGCTATTCGAGCGAAGCGCAATGTATGCAGCAGGCTGGCAGAGCATTCTGCATTCAAAATCCGCGATATCAGGGGCCCGCCAATCCGTCGCCGGCCGCCGCCGGAGGAGCACCCGGCAAGCGCCGGAGCCGTTGACCGAAAAGCTGAACCCGGGTGAGCAACCCGAAATCCGGGGCGTGAGAATGATGACAAAGGGAGACGCTCGATGCGTACTGTTCTCGCGGCTATGATTGTTCTTGTCACCGCGTCCACAGCGGACCGTGCGACGGCCGAGATCCTTTATCCCTGGTGCCGTCAGCCGTCCGACGGCGGGAACTACTGCGGCTATTCGAGCGAGGCTCAATGTCGGGAGAACTCCGGCACCGGCTTCTGTATTCAAAATCCGCGCTATCAGGCACCGGCCGCAGCAGCGCCCGGCAAGCGCCGGAGCCGCTAAAAAAATGCAGTCCGAATGAGTAAAGCGAAATCCAGGGCGTGTGAACGATGACAAAGGGAGACGCTCGATGCGTACGATCCTCGCGGCTCTAATGATTCTTGCCGCCGCGTCCGCAGCGGACCGCGCGATGGCCGAAGTCGTTTATCCGTGGTGCCGCCAGGCCGGCGATGGATCCGTCAATTGCGGTTTTTCCAGCCAGCAGCAATGCCTGGATGCGAGCGTCGGCAAAAGCGCCTTCTGCCTGCAAAATCCGCGCTATCAGAGTTCGTCCGGCGGGGCGGCGTCGCGCAAACGCCAGAGTCGCTGAACAACGTCTCCGGTTGCTATCGCCAGGCGCTCATGCGCAATACTATAATTGCGCAAATCGGCCGTCAAAAATTTGCACGGCCGCCGCTCAATCCGCACGTTGCCGGTTGCTGCGTCGTGATTGCTTGCTACGCGCGGCATCGACCCGTTGAATCAAATCGTCGATGACGGGACTGCTCGCAAACGGTACGAACCGCACCGGCGCGCAGAACGTGACCTTGTCTCCGAACATGCTGCCCCTGCGCAGCGACAGCGTCACGCGCGGCGGACTCATCATCGGCGCGTAGTTGACATTGATGATGTCGGACAGCGCGATATGTTCTTCCTGCGTCCCGTTCCTGACCAGCAGCGAATCGCCTTCATCGAGGACCTCATCGACGAGATCGAAAATAAATTTTTTGAATATGACATAGCCCACGAACGCCATCACCACCGGACCGACCAGAAACGGCAGCGCAGTCGCTGCGTCGGGCTGCGGCCCGGCCAGCAATGAAATTGCGATGAACACCAGCAGAAAGCCGAACCAGACGAACGGGAAAATCCGCTTGTAGAAGAACGTCATCTTCGACGAGAGCTGAGGCATGGCGCCGGCCGGCCTCTCAGTCGTCTTCGTCCGCGAGGTCGTCGCCAGGGCCGCGCTCACCGGCCTCCTCGATGGCCGCCGCCATGAATGCAGTGAGGTCCTCGATCGACTCCTTGATTTCCAGTTCGGAAATTCCCTGAGCCTGTGCGGCTTGAAGACATTGGGAGGCGCACGCTTTCGCCTGCGCACTCATCGCCGTCGGGAGCGTCCACTTTGCCGTCGATGTGTTCGGCAATCCACTCCTCGACAAATCCGAGTGCGCGCTCACTCATGGCCGATCCTTTTGCTCGCCGAAATTTTGGACGCGGCAAGCTTGCCAGCAAAACACGTAGCCCGCATGAGCGTAGCGATATGCGGGATGGCTGCCCCGGATATCGCTACGCTCATCCGGGCTACATCATCCTACTCCGCCGCCGCTTGGCCACCGCCGCCGTTGCCGTAGCGCCGCTCGATGTAATCGATCACCATCTTCTGGAAATCCGCCGACACCGTCGGCCCGCGCAAGGTCGCGGCCTTCTTGCCGTCGATGAAGACCGGCGCGGTCGGCGTCTCGCCGGTGCCGGGGAGCGAGATGCCGATGTCGGCGTGCTTGCTTTCGCCCGGGCCGTTGACGATGCAGCCCATCACCGCGACGTTGAGGCCTTCGACGCCGGGATAGCGCGTCTTCCATTCCGGCATCGACTCGTGGATGAATTTCTGGATGCTCTGCGCCAGTTCCTGGAACGTGGTCGAGGTGGTGCGGCCGCAGCCGGGGCAGGCGGCGACGAGCGGCACGAAGGTGCGAAACCCCATCGTCTGCAGCAGTTCCTGGCCGACTTTGACTTCCAGCGTGCGGTCGCCGTTCGGCTCCGGCGTCAGCGAGATGCGCACGGTGTCGCCGATGCCCTGCTGCAGCAGCACGCCCATGGCGGCCGACGAGGCGACGATGCCCTTCGAGCCCATGCCGGCTTCGGTGAGGCCGAGATGCAGCGCGTAGTCGGAGCGGCGCGCCATCTCGAGATAGACGGCGATCAGATCCTGCACGGCGGAGACTTTCGCCGACAGGATGATGCGGTTCTTCGGCAGGCCGATCTCCTCGGCGCGCTCGGCCGAGAGCAGCGCCGACTGCACCATCGCCTCGCGCGTCACGTCGCGCGCGTCGACCGGCGTGTTGCGAGCGCGAGTTCTCGTCCATCAGGTGCGTGAGCAATTCCTGGTCGAGCGAGCCCCAGTTGGCGCCGATGCGCACCGGCTTGTTGTATTTGATCGCGAACTCGACGATGGCGGAGAACTGGCGGTCGCGCTTTTCCTTGAAGCCGACATTGCCGGGATTGATGCGGTACTTGTCGAGCGCCTCGGCGCAGGCCGGGTGGTCGGCGAGCAGCGTGTGGCCGATGTAGTGGAAGTCGCCGACGATCGGCACGTCGACGCCCATCTTGAGCAGCTTGTCCTTGATGTGCGGCACGGCCGCGGCGGCCTCGTCGCGGTCGACCGTGATGCGCACGATCTCGGAGCCCGCACGCGCCAGCGCCGCCACCTGCCGCACGGTGCCTTCGACATCGGCGGTGTCGGTGTTGGTCATCGACTGCACCACGATCGGCGCGCCGCCGCCGACGGTCACATCGCCGACCTTGACGGCGACGGTCTGGTGCCGCGGCGCGGGGACGGGGAATTCTTGCATCGGACGGTCCTTCTAATTTTCCGCCTCCCCCTTGCGGGGAGGGGCAGGGGTGGGCGGTCGTGAGGCCAGTCGACGAGTCGACGCTCTCGCGTCTCGCTCAGCGACCCCCGATCCCTACCCTCCCCCCAAGGGGAGCGAGTGGCCTCAGAAACTGGATATAGCCTCAGCGAGGCCGGTTGACGAGGACCAGCCCGGCCGCGACCAAGGCCGCCGCCAGGAGAAATGCCGGGGTTAACGGCTCGCCGAGCACGAAATGGCCGGCGGCGACGCCGAACAATGGCGTCAGAAAGGTAAACGCCGACAGCCGGCTCGCCGAATAGCGCACGATCAGGGCGAACCAGACCACGAAGGTGATGCTGACCACCCAGACGGTCTGGTAGGCGAACGCGCCGAGCGCGACCGCGGACGGCATTCCGGTCATGCGCTCGCCGGCGACCAGCGCGGCGATGGCGAGCATCGGGGCGGAGACCACGAGCTGGTAGAGCGTCGTCTTCTCGAACGAGACTTTGCTGAGCACGCTGGCCTTGATGACGATGGTGGTCGCCGCCCATGTCGCCGCGGCGCCGACCATCATGAGGTCGCCGAGCATCTGGCGCGGATCGGCCGCCGGCGTCGGCACGCCGAAGGCGATCACGATGCCGAGGAATGACAGCGCGAGGCCCGCCCATTGCGACAGGTGGAAGTGATCGCCGGGCAGGAACCAGCGCGAGCCGATGACGACGAAGAACGGCGCGAGATAGATGAAGAGCACGGCGCGCGATGCCGTGGTCCAGGCGAGGCCGGGATAGATCAGGAGAAACTCGAACCCGAACAGCGCGCCGGCGACCAGCCCGGCGACCAGCGAGCCGTCGCGCTCGAACAGTTTCAGGCCGCGCGCGTGCGCCCAGGCGGCGACCAGCACCGTCGCGATGGCGGAGCGCGCCGCCGACTGGATGAACGGCGGAATGTCATGGAGCGCGATCTTGATCGCGACCTGGTTGAAGCCCCAGCTCAGGCACATCACGATGACGATGACGATCGCGATGGCGTCGAGCGGGCGGGAGGTGTTGGGGGAGACGTCCTGTTTCATTTCCACACTTGCTTGTCATCGTCCGCGAAGGCGGACGATCCAGTAATCACAAACGCCTCGGATTGAAACCATAGTGTTTGCGTTTACTGGATGCCCGCCTTCGCGGGATGACAGAAGGGGCATGACATTACTCCCGGCAATGCGAGCACACGCCGGTGATTTCGATGACGGGCGTCTTCGGCGCGAAGCCCGCGGCGCGCGACGCCGCCTTCAGCGAATCGGCCACCGCAGCCGCCGGCGCTTCGCCGACGGCGCCGCAGCGTTCGCAGATCAGGAACACGACGAGGTCGCCGCTGAGGTGATTGTGCACGCAGGCGACGAAAGCGTTGCGGCTCTCGATGCGGTGCACCAGGCCGTTGTCGCGGAGAAAATCCAGCGCACGATAGACCGTGATCGGCGCCGGCCGGTGTTCGTCGGCGATGCGGTCGATGATCTCGTAGGCGCCGAGCGGCTTGTGGCTCGCGAGCAGCGCTTCGAGCACGTGACGCCGCATCGGCGTCAGCCGCTGCGCACGCGCCGCGCACAGCGCCTCGGCGTGCGCGATCGCGTCGCTGGTGCAGCGGTCGTGGTCGTGGCCGGGCGCGGGGAAAACGGTGGCAGGCATTGGATCTAATGTAGCCCGGATGGAGCGCAGCGAAATCCGGGACGGCCACCCCGCGATTTCGCTGCGCTCCATCCGGGCTACGAAGCTCCCGATCGCGGAAATGTGAGGCACCCCTTCATTTTTATGTTGCAGTGCAGCAATATGCGTCCCACATTAGGCTCGAATCAACAAAATCAGGCGTTTGCGTTCGCTGTACGTCCAGCCGCCTGAGCAAATCTGGGTGTCGCCATGCTCAAAGGAAAGACTGCTCTCGTCACCGGCTCGACCTCGGGCATCGGCCTCGCCATCGCGCGTGCGCTCGCCAGGGAGGGCGCCAACGTCACCCTCAACGGCTTCGGCGACAAGGCGGCGATCGAGAAGGAGCGCGCCGGCATCGAGAAGGAGTTCGGCGTCAAGGCGATCTACTCGCCGGCCGACATGACCAAGCCCGCCGAGATCGCCGACATGGTGAAGACCGACGGAGAAGACGTTCGGCTCGCTCGACGTGCTCGTCAACAATGCCGGCATCCAGCACGTCGCGGCGATCGAGGATTTCCCGCCGGAGAAGTGGGACCAGATCATCGCCATCAATCTGTCGTCGGCGTTCCACACCTGCCACGCCGCGGTCGCCGGCATGAAGGCGCGCAAGTGGGGCCGCATCATCAATACGGCGTCGGCGCATTCGCTGGTCGCCTCGCCGTTCAAGGTCGCCTACATCGCGGCCAAGCACGGCCTCGCGGGACTGACCAAGACGGTCGCGCTCGAAACCGCGACCTTCGGCATCACCTGCAACTGCATCAGCCCCGGCTACGTGTGGACGCCGCTGGTCGAGAAGCAGATCCCCGACCAGATGAAGACGCGCAACATGACCGAGGAGCAGGTCAAGCGCGACGTCATCCTCGCGGCGCAGCCGACCAAGCAATTCGTCACCGTCGATCAGGTGGCGGCGCTGGCGCTGTATCTGTGCTCCGACGCCGCCGCGCCGATCACCGGCGCCAACATCTCGATCGACGGCGGCTGGACCGCCGCGTGAAAAATTTATTGGCGTCGCTGCTGCCCGGCCGCGCGGCCGACGCGCAGCCGCCGGCCAAAACCAAACGCATCAATCTCGCGCTGCAGGGCGGCGGCGCGCATGGCGCGTTCACCTGGGGCGTGCTCGATCATCTGCTGAGCGACGAGCGGCTGGTGATCGAAGGCATTTCCGGCGCGTCGGCGGGCGCGATCAACGCCGTCATGGTGGCCGACGGCCTCGCGCGCGGCGGGCGCGAGGAGGCGCAGAAACGCCTCGGCGATTTCTGGCGTTCGGCCAGCAGCAACGGCAACCTGCCGTCGCTGCAACGCGCGGTGGTCGAGCGGCTGTTGTCGTTCACGCCGCTCGAAGGCACGCCGGTGCAGGCGTGGTTCGATGCGCTGTCGCAATATTTCTCGCCCTATGACACCAATCCGCTCAACATCAATCCGCTCAAGGATCTGATCGAGCGCTTCGTCGACTTCAAGGCGGTGCAGGCCTGCGCCGACCTGCAGCTTTTCATTTCCGCCACCAACGTGCAGACCGGCCGTGTGCGCATCTTTCCGCGCGACAAGATCACTGCCGACGCCGTGATGGCTTCGGCGTGCCTGCCGCTTCTGTTCCGCGCGGTCGAGATCGACGGCGTGCCCTATTGGGACGGCGGCTATCTGGGCAACCCGGTGATCTTTCCGTTCTTTCGGCACCACGCGGACCGAGGACGTGCTGGTGGTGCAGATCAATCCGCTGGAGCGCAAGGCGACGCCGACGTCTGCGCGCGAGATCCTGAACCGCATTAACGAAATCACGTTCAATTCGTCGCTGCTCGCCGAATTCCGCGCCATCGAGTTCGTCGCCCGCCTGATCGACCAGGGCAAGCTGCCGCGCGGCATCGAGCCCGGCCAATACCGCCGCATCAACGTGCACCGCATCGTGCTCGACCGCTTCGGCACGCATTTCGACGCCGTCAGCAAGCTCTCGACCGACTACGATTTCTTCGAAATGCTGCGCACCGACGGCAAGCGCGCCGCGCGGCGCTTCCTCGACGAGCATTTCGACGACATCGGCAGGAAGAGCACCGTGGATTTGCGCGCGGAAGCGCACGCGGAGTGGGCGTGAGGCGGCCTCTTATGGTTCGAGACGCCGGGCTTCGCCCGGCTCCTCACCATGAGGTCGCAAAATTTTGAGGCAGACGTTCGTCATGAACTCCTCATCCTGAGGAGCCGACCGAAGGTCGGCGTCTCGAAGGATGCGGGCACAGGCCGATACGCTATTATGCCTGCATGCCCTCTCCCCTCCTCACCGCCGAAATCGGCGCGGCGCGGCTTGAGATCTGCGTCGCCGACATCACGACGCTTGCGGTCGATGCCATCGTCAATGCGGCGAACCGCTCGCTGCTCGGCGGCGGCGGCGTCGATGGCGCGATCCACCGCGCGGCCGGGCCTGAACTGCTCAAGGAATGCGAAACGCTCGGCGGCTGCGAGACCGGCGGCGCGAAGATCACGCGCGGCTATCGGCTGAAGGCGAAGCACGTCATCCACGCGGTCGGGCCGGTGTGGAGCGGCGGCGGCAAGGGCGAGGATGAATTGCTGGCGTCGTGCTATCGCACTGCGCTCGCGCTCGCCGCCGAGCAACGCTTGGCCTCGATCGCATTCCCGGCGATCTCGACCGGCGTCTATCGCTTCCCGGCCGATCGCGCGGCGCGCATCGCGGTCGGCACGGTGGCCTCGGAACTCGCCGCCGCGCCGCGCGGCATCGCGCGGGTCGTGTTCTGCTGCTTCTCGCCGGAATCGGCAGAGCACCACATGACGGCCTTCGCCGACTTGGGGCTGGGTTAGCGCTCGTAGCCCGGATGAGCGGAGCGATATCCGGGATAGCGGTCCCGCATGTCGCTGCGCTCATGCGGGCTACGAAAGTATCTATAAATCAAAGCCTTGGCCCCGCTCATCGACCTCCCATGCGAAACCGCATTGCTGCATCGCAGCAATTGCGCGCCTTCTGCCTTGGAAAATTCATAAGCCTCCTTATATTATGCTCACATCCTAAGGGCCGAATTCGGCCGGCGAGTGCAGAAAATCATGCCCCAACCCAGTCTCAACAAGGAATTCGCCTTCACGCTGATGGATGCGGCGCGCCTGCTGCGGACCTACGCGGACCAGAAGGCGGCGCAGTTCGGCATCACCCGGGCGCAATGGGTGGTGCTGTCGCGGCTCGATCGCCAGGAGGGGCTCAAGCAATCCGAGTTCGCCGAAATCCTCGACCTGCAGCCGATCTCGCTGACGCGCCTGCTCGACCGGCTGTGCGACAACGGCCTGATCGAGCGCCGCGCCGATCCCAACGACCGCCGCGCCAAGCGGCTCTATCTCATGCCGGCGGCGCGGCCGCTGCTCGAACAGCTCAACGCGCTCGGCGAGGACTTGCTGTCGACTGCGCTCGCGGGCGTCGAACGCGAGGACGTCGAAGCAGATCGTCGCACAGCTTGCGACCGTCAAAGAAAATCTGCGCCAGGCCATCCAGCAAAGGGCGGCCGGCCACGCGACACTGGAACAGACCTATGGCTAACACCGCCGCTCCCACCGTCCTCAAATTCGCCCCGGATGCGCCGTCGCTCGGCTGCGCGCAAGAACTCGCTCGTCGGCATGCTGCGCAAGCGGCTGCGGCTCATCCTGCTGGTGGTCGCGCCGCTCATCGTGGCGCTCGCCGGGCTTTCGATCTACCTGATGGGCGGCCGCTACATCTCGACCGACAACGCCTACGTCGGCGCGCAGAAGGTGCTGATCACGCCGGACATTTCCGGCAAGATCATCAGCGTCGCGGTGCAGGAGGGCCAGCACGTGTCGCCCGGCGACGTGCTGTTCGAAATCGATCCGGTGCCGTTCCAGCTCGCCGTGCGCCAGGCGCAGAGCAAGCTCGAAACCGTTCGCACCGATTACAACAATCTCAAGAGGCAATCTCGCCTCGCTCACCAAGCTGGTCGATCTCGCGCAAAAGACCGTCGAGCTCAAGCAGAAGGACGTCGACCGCAAGACCGCGCTGGTCGCCAGCCGCTCCGGCTCGCAGGCCGACCTCGATACCTCGATGGCCGGCATGGTGACGGCGCAGCTTCAGGCGCAGTTCGCCACGCAGCAGCGCGGCACCACGTTCAACCAGTTGCTCGGCGACCCGAACCTGCCGATCGAGCAGTTCCCGCCCTACCTGCAGGCCAAGGCAGCGCTCGACCAGGCGCAGCGCGATCTCGACCACGCCGTGGTGCGCGCGCCGATCTCCGGCATCGCCACGCAGGTCGACAGCATCCAGCTCGGCCGCTTCGTCATGGCCGGCACGCCGGTGTTCAGCGTCATCGACGACAGCCACCCGTGGGTCGACGCCAATCCGAAGGAAACCGACATCACCAATCTGCAAGTCGGGCAGAAGGTGACGATCGACGTCGACACGTTTCCGGAGCACACATTCCACGGCACCGTCGAGGCGGTGAGCCCCGGCACCGGCGCGCAGTTCGCGATCCTGCCGCCGCAGAACGCCACCGGAAACTGGGTCAAGGTGGTGCAGCGCGTGCCGGTGCGCATCGCGTTCGATCCGGATCCACGGACTCAAGAATCTGCGCTCCGGCATGAGCGTGACGGTCGATATCGATACGCGCCGCCATCGCACGCTCGCCCGGCTGCTCGGCTGGCTGTTCGGCTACACCCACTCCCGAGACGTCAAGGACGCGCCATGAGCGCGGCGCGCACCGGCCCGCCGGCAAAGCCGGTCGGGATGCGGCGCGCGATGGTGACGGTCTGCGCCATGACCGCCACCATCATGCAGGCGCTCGACACCACCATCGCCAACGTGGCGCTGCCCTACATGCAGGGCAGCCTCTCGGCCTCGCTCGACCAGATCAACTGGGTGCTGACCTCCTACATCGTCGCCTCGGCGATCATGACGGCGCCGATCGGCTGGATCGCCGATCGCTTCGGGCGCAAGAAATTGTTCATCGCCTGCGCCGCCGGCTTCACTTTCGCGTCGCTGCTGTGCGGGCTGGCGCAGAGCATCGAGCAGATGGTGGCGTTCCGCCTGCTGCAAGGCATGTTCGGCGCCGGCCTGGTGCCGCTGTCGCAGGCGGTGATGCTCGACAATTATTCGGCGCAGGAGCGCGGCTCCGCGATGGCGATCTGGGGCATCGGCGTGATGCTCGGGCCGATCATGGGGCCGACGCTCGGCGCGTGGCTGACCGACAATTACTCCTGGCACTGGGTGTTCCTGGTCAACCTGCCGGTCGGCATCGTGACGATCGTCGGGCCTGCTCATCTTCATGGACGAGACCGAGTCGCGCGCGCACATGCGCTTCGACTGGTTCGGCTTCATCGCGCTCGCCGTCGGCATCGGCTCGCTGCAACTGATGCTCGACCGCGGCGAACAGCTTGGCTGGTTCGAGTCGAACGAGATCATCGGCGAATTGCTGGTGTCGATCGCGGGCTTCTACTACTTCTTCGCCCACTCGCTGACGACGCAGAACTCCGTTCGTGCGCTTCGAAATGTTCAAGGACCGCAATTACGTCAGCTCCTGCCTGTTCATGGCGGTCATCGGCGTGGTTTTGTACGGCACCATGGCGCTGATGACGCCGTTCATGCAGAACATCATGGGCTATCCGATTCTGACCGCGGGCAATCTGCTCGCCGCGCGCGGCGTCGGCACCCTGATTTCCATGATGCTGGTCGGACGGCTGATGAAACTCATCGAGGCGCGCTGGCTGGTGGGCTTCGGCATGGCGATTGCGGCCTACACGCTCTACGACATGGCCGCCTTCACCAACGAAACCACACCGTGGACGATCGTCACCACCGGCATGGTGCAGGGCTGCCGGCGTCGGCTTCGTGTTCGTGCCGCTCAGCACCGTGGCGTTCACGACTTTGCCGGGGCATCTGCGCACCGAAGGCTCGGCGATCCTGACGCTGGTGCGCAATATCGGCAGCTCGATCGGCATCTCCGCCATGATCGCGGAACTGACGCAGAAGTCGACGATGATGCACGCGCGCCTGGTCGAGGGCGTGACGCCGTTCAACGACGCGCTGGCGCAGGCCAAGTCCGTGCTCGACATGGCGACCGACAAGGGCCGCGCCATGCTCGACGCCATCGTGACGCAGCAGGCGATGATCCTCGGCTACGACAACACGTTCCTGCTGCTGACCTGGGTCAGCCTCGCCGCGTTGCCGTTCGTGCTGACGATCGGCTCATCGCGCGTCGGGGGAAAACCGAAAGCGGACGACGAAGTCCACGCGATGGAGTGATCCTTCCCTCCCCCTGAGGGGAGGAGTCCGAGGTGAGGATCGCGGGGGGGCGTGGCGCGACGTAGGCGGACCCCCACCTGGCTCGCCCTGCCCTCCCCCTCAGGGGGAGGGAAAGATTATTTCGGCTCGGCATCGAGCCGCACCACCCAATTTTCCAATCCCGCCTTCGCCGCCGGATATTGCTTGAGCACCAGCGGATCGTGGCCCGGCACGATGTGCGCCCGCGAGGTCGCGAGCTTCTTCAGCGTGCCGTAGCCTTCCAGCACCTCGGCCAGATTGTATGTGGTGGGAAAAATCCGCCCCTCGTCCATGTGCGCATAAAAATGCGTGCAGTCCGACGCCAGCACGACATTGCCGCGGCGCGTCTTCACGCGCACGCATTGCAGGCCCTTCGCATGACCGCCGATGTGGTGCACCGTGACGCCGGGCGCGATCTCGTCGGCGCCGTCGTGGAACGCGACGCGGCCGCGGAACACCTTTCGCACCATCGCGACGATGTAATCCTCCTCGTAGGAATTGCGGAGCTGGCCGTGGCACATGCAGCGGCCGGTGGCGTATTCCATCTCGCGATCCTGCAGATGGTAGCGCGCGCGGGGGAACAGATCGTAATTGCCGCAATGATCGTAATGCAGGTGGCTGACGATCACGTTCGTCGATCTTCTCGGGATCGATGCCGAGCGCGCCGAGCCCCTCGCGCACCGGATGCACCGTCTGCCGCCCGCGGCGCGTGCCGACCGGCTCGTCGAAGCCGGTATCGACGATGATGGTCCCCGCCGCGCCGACGATGGCCCAGACGTAATAATCGAGCGGCTGCAGCACGTCGTGCGGATCGCCGCCGATATAGTTCTCCGCCGCCGGGCGCGGATGATGGCCGTAGCGGATGGCGTAGACTTCGTGGATGTCGTCGCTCATGGCGGTGTTCTCAACATCACTCATTGTCATCATCCGCGAAAGCGGATGATCCAGTAATCACCGCCATTGCAGTTTGGCGAGGCGGCGCAAAACCCGAACCCTTGGCGTTTACTGGATGCCCGCCTTCGCGGGCATGACAGGCCAATTTTTCACGCGTCAGGATCGCGCACCTCGACGCCGGCGCGGCGCTCGACCGGCTGCACGATGGTGGTGAGGTCGGCGTCCACGCCGTTCTCGTCGCAGGCGATCTGGAACAGGCCGATGACGGCTTCGAGCACCGCCATCGGCACGCCGAGCGCGGTGCCTTCCGACAGGCACAGCTTCAAGTCCTTGCGCATCAGCCCGGTGGTGAAGCCGAGATTGAATTTGCGCGGCAGCACGACGCGGCCGAACTTGTCCTCGGTCGCGGTGTTGCGTCCGGTGCCGTGGTTGATGACGTCGAGCATGATGCGCGGATCGAGCCCGGCCTTGACGCCCATCACCATCGCCTCGGACGTCGCCGCCATCGCGGTGGCGGAGAGGTAATTGTTGGCGAGCTTCATGGTCTGGCCCATGCCGGGCTTTTCGCCGACCACGAACACCTTGCCGAGCGCTTTCAAGGCCGGCTCGACCGCGTCGACGTCGGCGCGCGGGCCAGACGCGATCATGGCCAGCGTTCCCTTCTCGGCGCCGGTGACGCCGCCGGTGACCGGACAATCGATCTGCACGATGTTGTGCGCCTTGAGCGCGGCGAACACGCGCTGCGCCATCACCGCGCCGGTGGTGGAGAGGTCGACGAAGCGGCGCACGCGTTTGCCTGCGCTGACGCCCTCGGGGCCGGTCGCCACCGCGAGCACGATGTCGGGCGTCGGCAGGCTCACCATCACGGTCTCGGCGGCGTCGGCGACCTCCTTCGCCGAGCGCGCCGCCACCGCGCCGAGCGCGGCGAGATTTCCGATCGCCTCCTGCCGCGTGTCGTAGACGGTGACCTTGTGGCCGGCCTCGACCAGCCGCCGCGCCATGTGCGCGCCCATATTGCCGAGGCCGATGAAACCGATGTCCATGAATTCTCCCTTTCCCTCGCCCAACTGCGTTCCCCTCCCCCTTGTGGGGAGGGGTAGGGGTGGGGGTCGCGAGGCCGGGGCAGACGTTGAGGATTTCGCCCAGCCTCCCGACCCCCCACCCTACCCTCCCCCGCAAGGGGGGAGGGAAGAGGAAAGAAATTCCGCCCGCACCTTCGCGGTGTGCTCGCCGAGCGCGGGCACCGGGCCGTAGCGGCGCGACGCGTCGCGCGGCGGCGCCGGATAGGACACCGGGCCGCTCGGCGTGCCGACCGTGATGCGGCGCAGATGCGGATGGCGCGCGAGATCGGCCGGGCCGTTGACGCGCGCGAAGGCGATGTCGGCGGCGGCGAGCTTTTGCTCCAGCACATCGGCGTCGAGCGCGCCGAACACGGCGGCGACGCGGCCGTCGGTGTCGGCGCGGCGCTTCACGCGCTCGACGTTGGTGGCGAAATTCGGGTCGGCGGCGAGCGCGGCGTCGCCGAGGACTTTTTCCGCCAGCACGCGCCACTCGCGGTCGCTCTGGATCGAGATCAGGATGTCGATGCCGTCGCGCGATTTGAACGCGCCGTAGGGTGAGATCGACACGTGCGCGAGGCCGATCCGCTTCGGCGGCTTGCCGGCTTCCTCTTGCAGCAAGCGGCACCGTCATCCAGTCGGCAATGGCGTCGAACATCGAAATCGAGATGTCCGCGCCTTCGCCGGTGCGCCCGCGCACGATCAGCGCTTCCAGAATCGCCTCGTAGGCATTCATGCCCGACGCGATGTCGACCACCGAGACGCCGACGCGCGCCGGCCCGTCCGGCGTGCCGGTGATCGAGGCGAGGCCGGCCTCGGCCTGGATCAGCATGTCGTAGGCCTTGCGCTTCGCATAAGGTCCGCTTTCGCCGAAACCGGAGATCGAACAGACGATCAGGCGCGGGTGCGCGCGGCGCAATTGCGCGATGGGGAAGCCGAGCTTCGCCACCGTGCCGGGCTTGAGGTTCTGCACGAACACGTCGGCGCGCGCGAGCATCGCCGCGAGCAGCGCCTTGTCGTCGGCGCGCGCGAGATCGAGCACCACGGATTCCTTGCCGCGGTTGAGCCAGACGAAATAGCTGCACTCGCCGTGCACCAGATCGTCATAGCCGCGCGCGAAATCGCCCTCCGGCCGCTCGATCTTGATGACGCGCGCGCCGGCGTCGGCGAGCCGGCACGTGCACATCGGACCGGCGACGGCCTGTTCGAGCGAGACGACGAGGAGGCCGGAGAGGGGGAGAGTCATGCCGTGCATCCCGCCATCGTCACCGGTCGCCGCCACGCTGTCATGCATCCGCGAAAGCGGATGATCCGTAACCGGCGACGATCGGTAATGGCACTGCCTGAGCACTACCAAGGTCCTGCGTTTACTGGATGCCCGCCTTCGCGGGCATGACAGTGATCTAGTACGACCGCGGCAGACCGAGCACGTGCTCGGCGATGTAGGAGAGGATCAGATTGGTCGAGATCGGCGCCACCGTGTAGAGCCGCGTCTCGCGGAATTTGCGTTCGATGTCGAACTCTTCCGCAAAGCCGAAGCCGCCGTGGGTTTGCAGGCACATGTCGGCCGCGGCCCAGGAGGACTCCGCCGCGAGGTGCTTGGCCATGTTGGCTTCCGCGCCGCAGTCCTTGTGCGCCTCGTAGAGCGCGGCGGCCTCGCGCACCATCAGCTCGGCGGCGCGCATGTCGATGTAGGACCGCGCGATCGGAAACTGCACGCCCTGGTTCTGCCCGATCGGGCGGCCGAACACGACGCGCTCCTTGGCGTAGGCGGCGGCCTTGGCGATGAACCATTTGGCGTCGCCGATGCATTCGGCGGCGATCAGGATGCGCTCGGCGTTCATGCCGGAGAGGATGTAGCGGAAGCCCGCGCCCTCCTCGCCGATCAGGCTGTCGGCCGGCACGCGCATGTTGTCGAAGAACACTTCGGTGGTGGCGTGATTCATCATGGTGCGGATCGGACGGATGCTCAGCCCCTTGCCCTTCACCGCGCGCATGTCGACGAGGAAGACGGAAAGACCCTCGGTGCGCTTCTTCACCTGCTCGCGCGGCGTGGTGCGCGCGAGCAGCAGCATGAGGTCGGAATGCTCGGCGCGCGAGGTCCAGATTTTCTGGCCGTTGATGACGTAGCTCTCGTTGCCGTCGCGCATCGCGGTGGTGCGCAGGCCGAGCGTGTCGGTGCCCGACGTCGGCTCGGTGACGCCGAACGCCTGCAGCCGCAATTCGCCTTTGGCAATCGCCGGAAGATAGCGCGCCTTCTGTTCGGCGCTGCCGTGCCGCAGCAGTGTGCCCATCGTGTACATCTGCGCGTGGCAGGCGGCGCCGTTGCAGCCCGAGGCCTGGATTTCCTCCATGATGGCGGCGGCCGCCGTCATGGTGAGCCCGCTGCCGCCGTATTCTTCCGGGATCAGCGCGGCGAGGAATCCCGCCTTGGTCAGCGCGGCGACGAATTTTTCCGGATAGGCGCGTTCGCGGTCGAGCGCGCGCCAGTATTCGCCGGGGAAGTCGGCGCACAGCGCGCGCACCGCTTCGCGGATCGGCGCGAGATCGGCGCTTTCGGTCACGGCCGCACCTCGGCGCGGCCGTTGTTGATGGCGACGACGTCGCGCTCGACGACGCGCGAACGGAAGCTCACCACCGCGCCGTCGCGCCACATCTCGGTGCGGATGGTCTCGCCCGGAAACACCGGGCCGGAGAAGCGGCACGAGAACGACGCGAGTTTTTCCGGATCGTAGCCGCACATGGCTTTCAGCACCGCGTGGCCGGCGACGCCGAAGGTGGCGAGCCCGTGCAGGATCGGGCGCTCGAAGCCCGCCGCCTTGGCGACGGCAGGATCGGCGTGCAGCGGATTGCGGTCGCCGCTCAGGCGATAGATCAGCGCCGCCTCCGGGCGCGTGCCGAGATCGCACACCGCGTCGGGCGCGCGCTCGGGGATCGGATGCGGCGGCGGCGTCTCGCGCGGCGGCCCGCCGAAGCCGCCATCGCCGCGGCAGAAACTTGTCTGCGTCACGGTCGCGATCAGATCGCCGCTCGCCTTGTCGGTGACCTTCCGCTCGGTGTAGACCAGCGCGCCTTTGCCGGCGCCCTTGTCGACGACTTCGGTGATGCGCTGGCGGCCGATGACGACGCCGTCCGGTTTCAGCGGCCGGTGCAGGACAAAGCCCTGCTCGCCGTTGACGAGCTTGACCCAGTCGATGCCGGTGTCGAGATCGCGCGCCCAGAAGCCGACATAGCCGAGCACCGCCGCCATCGATCGGCAGCACCTTGAGATTTTTCTCATAGACGAACGCAAGCTCGTCCTCGTTGAGCGGATCGTGGCCGAGCCCGACACCGAGCGCATAGAGCATGCAGTCCTTCGGCCCGTAGGCGTGCTCCGCCGCCGGGATGTCGAGCGCCATGAGCTTTTCGTAGACGATGGGCATGTCACTCCCCTCAGGCCCCGCGAAGCGTCATTGCGAGGAGCGCAAGCGACGAAGCAATCCAGCTCCGCTGGCATCGTGCGCTGGATTGCTCGCTGCGCTCGCAATGACGACTGATCACACCGGGTCCCAGGAGAACACGTCGGTCGAACGGTCGAGCGGCGTGAAGGAGGACGCGAATGCGCCCTTGAGCTGCTCGGCGATTTTTTCCGGCGTCCAGCCGTCGGAGCGGTGCAGGGTGCGGATCGGGCGGTTCTGGTTGAAGAGATAAATCTCGTTGTTGCGCACGGAGAGGATTTGGCCGGAAATTCCTTCGGCGGCGTCCGAACCGAGATAGACCGCGAGCGGCGCGATCTTTTCCGGCGTCATCTCGCGGAAGC
The DNA here is from genome assembly GCA_963730645.1 of uncultured Alphaproteobacteria bacterium. Classification (GTDB taxonomy): domain Bacteria; phylum Pseudomonadota; class Alphaproteobacteria; order Rhizobiales; family Xanthobacteraceae; genus BOG-931. The sequence goes on from CAVSSN010000012.1 coordinate 240,125, forward strand.
GTTCGACGCGGCGCTTCTCCTCCTCGGTCTCGGCGGGAATCGAATCGATCATGCGCGTCCAGGCGAACGGCGCGATGCAGTTCGAGCGCACCTTGAAGCGCGCCATGTCGAGCGCGATGCCGCGCGACAGGCCGACGATGCCCATCTTCGCCGCCATGTAGTTGGCCTGGCCGAAATTGCCGACCAGGCCCGAGGTCGAGGTCATGTGCACGAAGCTGCCGGAATTCTGCTCGCGGAAATGCGTCGCGCAGGCGCGGCTCATGTTGAACGAGCCGTGGAGGTGCACGCCGATGACGTCCGACCAGTCCGACCAGCTCATGCGATGAAAGATGCGGTCGCGCAGGATGCCGGCGTTGTTGACCAGAATATCGACGCGGCCGAAGGCGTCGAGCGCGGCCTTGACGATCAGGTCGGCGTTCTGCGGCTCGCTGATCGAGAGCGTGGACGCGATCGCCTGCGCCGCCGGCCTTCTTGATTTCGTCGACCATCTCCTGCGCCGGGCCGGCGTCGTTGCCCGCGCCTTCGAGGCTCGCGCCGATGTCGCAGACGACGACGCGCGCGCCCTCCTGCGCCATCAACAGCGCAATGCCGCGCCCGATGCCGCGCGCCGCGCCGGTGACGATGGCGACCTTGCCGGAAACGATGTTTGGCATTTCTGTGTGACCCTCCACACTCACTCAATCGTCACCCCCGGGCTTGACCCGGGGGTCCATGATGACGCGAAGGCAGCATGGATTGCCGGGTCAAGCCCGGCAATGACGAATGTAAAAAATTATTTTCCCCACACCTCGTCGGCGACCTCGACGATGCGGCGGAGCTTCGCCCACTGCTCGTCCTCGGTCAGCGTGTTGCCCTCCTCGGTCGAGGCGAAGCCGCACTGGCCGGAGATGCAGAGCTGATCGAGCGGCGCATATTTCGCCGCCTCCTCGATGCGGCGCTTGAGCTCGTCCTTGCTTTCGAGCGTGCCGCTCTTGGTGGTGACGATGCCGAGCACGACCTGCTTGCCCTTGGGCAACAGCTTGAGCGGCGCGAAGGTGCCGGCGCGCTCGGTGTCGTATTCCATGAAGTAGCCGTGCACCTTGATCTTGTTGAACAGGATTTCCTGCACCGCGTCGTAGCCGCCGGTGCCCATGAAGGTCGATTTGTAGTTGCCGCGGCACAGATGCATCGTCACCGTCATGTCGGACGGAATATCCGCGATCGCCTCGTTGATGAGATCGCCGTAGAGCCCGCCGAGATATTTCGGATCGTCGCCGCGCGTCCGTCATCTGCTGGCGATATTTCGGATCGCACAGCATGGCGATGAACACCTCGTCGAGCTGCAGATAGCGGCAGCCGGCGTCGGCGAAGGCGCGCACCGCCTTGCGGTAGGCCTGGCCGAGATCGCTCGAACATCTTGTCGAGTCTTCGGATAGACCGTCTTGTCGATCGGCGTCGCCATCGGCCGGCCGTAGATCGCCGACGGCGCGGGAATCGTGATCTTCGGCGTGCGCTTGGTGTGCGCGGCGACGAACTTGAAATGATCGATCATCGGATGATGCGAAAAGCCGATCTTGCCGGTGACCTTGATGCCTTCGTTGCGCGTGGTGACGGCGGCGAACGCGATGCCGGTGTCCATCACGTGCTTCTCGACGCCGTCGAGGCCCCAGAGGAAATCGAGATGCCACCACGAGCGGCGGAATTCGCCGTCGGTGATGGATTGCAGGCCGACCTCTTCCTGCTTCTTGATGATGCGCTCGATCTCCTGGTCTTCCACGACCTTGAGCTCGGCGGCCGTGATCTCGCCCTTGGCGTGCCGCTCGCGCGCGCGCTTGAGCGCCGGCGGGCGCAGCAGGCTGCCGACGTGGTCGGCGCGGAAGGGGGGCTTGGTGTTTTGCATGGTGACTCTTTCAAGTTCCTGTGATCGTCATCCCCGCTGCAGGCGAGGCATCAGTAACCGCAGGCGGTGACGGCCAGGATCGCGGAATCCATGCCTTGCTGGCGGTGACCACTGGATCATCCGCCTCGCGGATGACGACAGTGAACGGTACGTGCTCGCGCACGCGAGAGTTACTTCCCCCACACCTCTTCGGCCAGTTCCACGATCATCCGCAGCTTCGCCCATTGCTCGTCCTCGGCGAGGATATTGCCTTCCTCGGTGGAAGCGAAGCCGCATTGCGGCGACAGGCAGAGCTGGTCGATGTCGACGTATTTGGCGGCCTCGTCGATGCGGCGCTTGAGCGCGTCGCGGCTTTCGAGCGCGCCGGATTTCGTGGTGACGATGCCGAGCACCACCAGCTTGCCCTTGGGCACGAAGCGCAGCGGCTCGAAGCCGCCGGCGCGGTCGCTGTCGTATTCCATGAAATAGGCGCGCACGTTGATGGCGTTGAACAGGGCTTCGGCCACCGGCTCGTAGCCGCCGCTCGCCACGAACGTCGAATTGAAGTTGCCGCGGCACAGATGCATCGCGATCGTCATGTCGGCGGGCACGTCGGAGATCGCGGCGTTGATCATGCGGGCGTAGATGTCCGGCAGCTTGTTGGGGTCCTCGCCGCGGTTCGAGATCAGCTCGCGCAGTTTCGGATCGCACAGGTAGGTGAAGTTCACCTCGTCGAGCTGCAGATAGCGGCAGCCGGCGTCGGCGAACGCGCGCACCGCCTTGCGGTAGGACTGGCCGAGATCGCGGTAGAAATCGTCCATCGACGGATAGATCGATTCCGGCACGGCGTCGCGGCCGTAGCGGAAGTGCAGCGACGACGGCGACGGGATCGTCATCTTCGGCGTCTGTTTGGTGTGCGCCTGCACGAACTTGAAATGCTCGATCATCGGATGCGGCTTGTAGCCGCCGAGCTTGCCGACCACGCGCAGCATCATCGGCTTCGGCTGCCGGCCCTGGAACTTGATCTTGCGCTCGCCGAGATAGGCCTCGACGCCGTCGAGCTCGCCGAGGAAATCGTAGTTCCAGAACGCGCGGCGATATTCGCCGTCGGTGATGGACTTGAGGCCGACCTCTTCCTGCTTCTTGATGATCTTTTCGATCTCGCGATCCTCGACGGCCTTCAGTTCGGCCGCCGTGATCTCGCCGCGCTCGCGCTTGGCGCGCGCGTCCTTGAGCGGCGCCGAGCGCAGGATGCTGCCGACGTGATCGGCGCGGAAGGGCGGTGTGGTGCGGAGCATTGGATTTCTTTCCCGTCTTTTTCATTGTCATGCCCGCGAAGGCGGGCATCCAGTAAACGCAACCGTGGAGGTCAATACGTTGCGCTCGAATGCGGTGACGACCGGATCATCCGCCTTCGCGGATGATGACCGCTGCCGCGGATGATGGCAGTCTGGTGTTACTTCCCCCACACTTCCTCGGCCAACTCCACGATCATCCTCAGCTTCGCCCATTGCTCGTCCTCGGCCAGCACGTTGCCCTCCTCGGTCGAGGCGAAGCCGCATTGCGGGGAGAGGCAGAGCTGGTCGAGCGCGATGTATTTGGTCGCCTCGTCGATGCGGCGCTTGATGTCGTCTTTCTTTTCCAGCTTGCCGCTCTTCGAGGTGACGAGGCCGAGCACGAGCTGCTTCTTGCCCTTCGGAAAAAACCGCAGCGGCTCGAAGCCGCCGGCGCGCTCGCTGTCGTATTCGAGGAAATAGCCGTCGAGATTGGTGTGGCCGAGCAGTTGCTCGGCGACGAACTCGTAGCCGCCCGAGGCGATGAAGGTGGAGCGGAAATTGCCGCGGCACGAATGCATGGTGATGGTCATGTCGGCCGGCTTGCCTTCGAGCGCGGCGTTGGTGAGCTTCGCATAGCGCTTCGGCAGCGTGTCGGGATCGTCGCCGCGCTCCTTGGAATGCGCGCGCTCGCTCGGATCGCACACCATCGCCCAGGCGGTGTCGTCGAGTTGCAGATAGCGGCAGCCGGCGTCGTAGAAGGCGCGGATCGCCTTGCGGTAGGCGGCGGCGAGATCGTCGAAGAACGGATCGAGGTCGGGATAGACCTGCCTGCTGATCGCAGCGCGGCCCTGGCGGAAGTGGAACGTCGACGGCGCCGGGATCGTCATCTTCGGCGTGACGCGCGTGTGCGCCTTGAGGAATTTGAAATGCTCCAGCATCGGGTGGCCGGAGAAGCCGAGCCTGGCGTCGATCTTGATGGCCTCGGCCTTGGTCTGCACGCCGGCGAACTGGATGCCATGGTCGGTGGTGTACAAGGTCACGCCATCGAGGCCGCGGAAGAAATCGAAGTGCCACCATGAGCGGCGGAACTCGCCGTCGGTCGCGAGCTTGAGGCCGATGTCTTCCTGCTTCTTGATGACCTTCTCGATCTCGCGGTCTTCGATTTCCTTGAGCTGCGCCGGCGTGATCGCGCCGCTGGCGCGCTTCTCGCGCGCCTCCTTGAGCGGCGCAGGGCGCAGCAGGCTGCCGACGTGGTCGGCGCGGTAGGGCGGCGTGGTGCGTTGCATTGTTTCTCTCCCGTCTTTCTTGTCATTGTCATGCCCGCGAAGGCGGGCATCCAGTAAACGCAAACGGTGCGGCAATTTCGCAGCGCCGCCGATGCGCCTGCGTTTACTGGATCATCCGCTTTCGCGGATGATGACAATTTAACGATGACAATTCAGTGCTACTTCCACACCTCGTCGGCCAGTTCCACGACCATGCGCAGCTTCGCCCATTGCTCCTCTTCGGCGAGCACGTTGCCCTCCTCGGTCGAGGCGAAGCCGCATTGCGGCGACAGCGCGAGCTGATCGAGCGCGACGAATTTCGTCGCCTCCTCGATGCGGCGCTTGATGTCGTCCTTCTTTTCCAGCGCGCCGCTCTTGGTGGTGACGAGGCCGAGCACCACGATCTTGTTGCCCTTGGGCAGGAACCGCAGCGGCTCGAAGCCGCCGGCGCGCGCGCTGTCGTATTCGAGGAAATAGCCGTCGTAGTTCAGTTTGCCGAGCATGGTATCGGCGACCGGCTCGTAGCCGCCTTCGGAAATCCAGGTCGAGCGGAAATTGCCGCGGCAGACGTGCGTCGTGATCACCATGTCGGCCGGCTTGCCTTCGAGCGCCTGGTTGATGACGCGCGCATAGTCCTGCTGCAGCCGATCGGCGTTGAGCCCGCGCTCGCGCGCCTTTTTCAGCTCGGCCTGCGAGCACAGATAGGCCCACGCGGTGTCGTCGAATTGCAGATAGCGGCAGCCGGCATCGTAGAAGCCCTTGATGGTCTGCCGGTAGGTGTTCGCCAGATCGTCGAAGATGGCATCGCGGTCCTTGTATTCCTTGGTGGTGACCGCGTTCGGCTCGAGGCGGAAATGCAGCGTGGCCGGGCTCGGGATGCACATTTTCGGCGTGACGTGGGTGTGCGCCTTGAGAAACTTGAAATGCTCCAGCATCGGATGACTGGAAAAGCCGAGCTTGCCGTGGATGCGGATGCTGCGCGGCTTGGTCTGCACGCCCTGGAACTGGATGCCGTGATCGAGCTCGTAGATTTCGACGCCGTCGAGCATGCCGTAGAAATCGAAGTGCCACCACGAGCGGCGGAATTCGCCGTCGGTCGCGACCTTGAGGCCGACATCCTCCTGCTTCTTGATGATCGTCTCGATCTCGCGGCCCTCGACCTCCTTGAGCTGCGCGGCGGTGATCTCGTTCTTCTCGCGCTTCGCCCGCGCCTCCTTCAGCGACGCGGTGCGCAGAATGCTGCCGACCACGTCGGCGCGGTACGGCGGCTTTGTTCTTGCGGTCATTGTTGCGTTCCTCCTCGGAATTTCTCGGCGCGAGCCAACCGGGCGCAGGGCGTCTCGTCAACCACAAAGATCGCAGATGCCGATGGGCTACGTCCCATACACCAACTGTCATGCCCGCGAAGGCGGGCATCCAGTAAACGCAGGCAATAGGGGCATTGGCTCGGTGCTTGTCCTCGTCGTCGGCGTTTACTGGATCGTCCGCCTTCGCGGACGATGACGGTCGAAGATCACTGCTTCCCCCGCGCCACGCGGCGCGGGCCGGATGTCGGTGACGCCGAGGTGGGTCTCCAGCATGGCGCGGTCGGCGAGCAGCGCGGCGCTGTCGCCCTCGTGCACCACGCAGCCGCGCTCGATGATGATGGCGCGGTCGGTGACGCCGAGGATTTTCTTGGCGTTCTGCTCCACCAGGATCGCCGACAGGCCCTCGTCGCGGATGAGGCGGCGCAGCGCCGCCAAAAGTTCGTCGACGATGATCGGCGCCAGCCCTTCGAGCGGCTCGTCGAGCAGCATGATGCGCGGATTGAGCCCGAGCGCGCGGCCGACCGCGAGCATCTGCTGCTCGCCGCCGGAAAGCTGGTTGCCGAGGTTGCCTTTGCGCTCGGCGAGCCGCGGGAACAGCGCATAGATCTTGTCGGTGGTCCACGGACCGGGCTGCGCCACCGCGGTGAGGTTCTCGTGCACGGTGAGCGACTTGAAGATGTTGCGCTCCTGCGGCACCCAGCCGACGCCGATGTGCGCGCGCTGGTCGGGCCGCAGCCTGGTGATGTCCTTGCCGTCGAGCATGATGGTGCCGCCGAAAAAATGCGTGACGCCGACGACCGTGTTGACCAGCGTGGTCTTGCCCATGCCGTTGCGGCCAAGCAGCGCGAGCGAATGGCCTTCGGCGAGCGACAGCGACACGTTCGAGAGCACCACGGCTTCGCCGTAGCCCGCGCACAGCCCTTCGATCGTCAACAGGTCAGGCATCGAGCTCCTCGCCCAGATAGACCGCCTTGACGCGCGGATCGCGCGCGACTTCGTCCGGCGCGCCCTCGACGAACAGCGAACCGTTGACCAGCACCGAGATGCGGTCGGCGAACGAGAACACCAGATCCATGTCGTGCTCGATCAGCAGCACCGTGACGTCGGCCGGCAATGCCGCGATGGTGGCGAGCAGGTCGTGGCGCTCGGCTTCCGGCACGCCCGCCGCCGGCTCGTCGAGCAGCAGCACGTGCGGGCGGCACGCGAAGGCGAGCGCGATTTCGAGCAGGCGCTGCTTGCCGTAGGGCAGGATCGCGGTGCGCTCGTGCATCACGTCGGCGAGGCGGAAGCGCTCGACGATCTCCACGATCTCGTCGATCACCGCCGGCCGGCTGCCGACGAGGCGCCACCAGTCGTGGCCGGCGCCGAGGCGTTCGGACACCGCGAGCCCGATCGTTTCCAGCGGGCGTCAGATCGGCGAACAACTGGTTGATCTGGAAGGTGCGCGCCATGCCGAGCCGCACGCGCTCGTGCGGCTCCAGCGCGGTGATGTCCTTGCCGTCGAGCATGATGCGGCCGGCGGTCGGCTTGAGCACGCCGGTCAGCAGATTGATCACGGTGGTCTTGCCGGCGCCGTTCGGGCCGATCAAAGCGTGGCGCGCGCCCTTCTCGATGCGCAGCGTCACGTCGTGCGCCGCGATGATGCCGCCGAAGCGCTTTTCGAGACCCACCGCTTCGAGGATCGGCATGGTCAGCGGCCCTCGGGCGCGGCGCTTTGCACCGCCGCCGGGGTGGCGCGTCGCCACGTCGTGAGGCGATCGGCAAAGGCGCGAAACGGCGCCAGCCATTGCGAGATGCGGTCGCGGCCGACCAGCACGATGGTGATGAGCAGGAGGCCGATCCAGAACTGCCAGTATTGCGGCGTCAGCGTCGCGATATAGTCCTGCATGAATTTGTAGATCACCGCGCCGATCAGCCCGCCATAGAGATAGCCGGTGCCGCCGATGATGAGGACGAGCAGGAGATCGGCCGATCGCTCCAGCGACAGCACGTCGAGCGAGCAGAACGCCGTGGTCTGCGTCAGCAACGCACCGGCGATGCCGGCAAAGAACGCCGAGATGGTGTAGACCGCGACCAGCCGGCCGTTGACCGAAATGCCGACCGCGGCGGCGCGCAGTGCATTGCCCTTCACCGATTGCAGCGACAGGCCGAACGGCGAATGCACGATGCGCCGCATGATCAGGAAGCAGACGAACAGCACGATGAGGCAATAGGTGTAGGCGGTGTGGCCGAACAGATCGAACCGGAACATGCCGAGGATCGGCTGCATGGTGATGCCCTGCAGGCCGTCGGCGCCGCCGGTGAGGTCGGAAAAGCGGTTGGCGAGTTCGCGCAGCAGCAGCGAGACGCCGAGCGTCACCATCAGCCGCGTCAGGTCGGAGCCGCGCAGCACCAGAAAGCTGGTGACGAAGCCAAGCACTGCGGCGGCGAGCCCCGCCAGCACCAGCGCAATGACCGGCTCGTTGATGATGGCGTACTTGGCGACAAGGCCGGCGAAATATCCGGCAAATCCGAAGAACGCCGCATGGCCGAGCGAGATGATGCCGGCATAGCCGAGGATGAGGTCGAGCGAGAGCGCGAACAGCGCGAGGATCGCGGTCTCGGTGAGGATCAGGTGTTTGCCGGGGAACAGCCAGATGGTGGCGAAGGCGAAGACCCAGAACGCGATTTCGAGCGGCGACCAGCGCGCGCGCCGCGCGAGGTAGCCTTTGACTTCGGTTTCCAGCGCCGCCATCGCGTCACCGCGCCGCGCTGCGGGCGAACAGGCCCTGCGGACGCCAGATCAGGACGACGATCATGATGGTGTAGATGACGAAGGCGCCGAGCTTCGGCACGTAATACTTGCCGGCGACGTCGCCGATGCCGAGCACGATCGAGGCGAGGAACGGCCCGGTGATGCTCGTCGTGCCGCCGACCGTCACCACGATCAGAAAGTAGATCATGTACTTGAGCGGGAAGGTCGGATCGAGGCCGAGGATTTCCGCACCGAGCGCGCCGCCGAGCCCGGCGAGGCCGGAGCCGAACGCGAACGTCACGCCGAACACCGCGCCGACATTGATGCCGAGCCCGCGCGCGACGCGCTGATCGTCGACCGCGGCGCGCAGCCGGCTGCCGAACCGCGTCCTGGCGAGGATGAGCTGCAGCGCGATCGTGAGCACGCCGCACACCGCGATGATGAGCAGCCGATAGCGGCCCATGCCGATGCCGAACACATTGAACTGGCCCTGCAGCGCATTCGGAATCTGCACGAACTGCTGCGACGAGCCCATGAAATAGTCGACGCCCGCCACCGACATGAAGACGAGGCCGATGGTGAACAGCACCTGGTCGAGATGGCTGCGGGCGTAGACGTGGACGTAGAGCGTGCGCTCCAGGATGCCGCCGATCAGGGCCGACACCAGGAACGCGATCGGCAACCCGAGCAGGAACGGCACGCCCATGCGGTTGACCAGCACGACCGTGACGTAGCCGCCCGCCATGGCGAACGAGCCGTGGGCGAGATTGATGAAATTCATCAGGCCGAGCGTGACGGACAATCCGCACGCCAGCACGAACAGCAGCATGCCGTAGGCGACACCGTCGAACAGGATGGTCAGCATGGCCGGCCGTACGCTCCCCTGGCGCAGGCTATGATAGCAACGAAACGAAGTCGTCACCTACTTTCGTTGCGCGAAATGACGCATCAGACATCAACGCCGCGCCTTCGGCTCGGCGCGCTCCCTCTCCCCGCGTGCGGGGAGAGGGTTGGGGTGAGGGGGCCTATCCGCTTGGCTCAGAATCGCGGAGACGCCCCCTCACCCGCCTGCGCTTCGCGCGACGACCTCTCCCCGCGCGCGGGGAGAGGTGAAGAAACATCACTTCTTCTCCGCGGCCTTCACGGGATCCTTGACGTCCTTGAAGGTGGCGAATTCGACGTTGTAGAGCTCGCCGTTCTTCTTCTCGACCTTGCGGATGTAGACGTTCTGGATGATGTCGCGCGTGTCCGGATCGATCGAGATCGGGCCGCGCGGGCTTTCCCAGCTCATGCCCTTCATGGCGGCGACCAGCGAATCGCCGTCGGTCTTGCCGCCGTTCTTTTTCAGCGCCTCGTACATCAGGTGCATGCCGTCGTAGCCGCTGACCGCCATGAAGTTCGGCCGCAGGTTGTTGTTCGCCTTCTTGAACGCCTCGACGAAGGCCTTGTTGGCCGGCGAGTCGTGGTCGGCCGAGTAGAAGTGCGCCGTCACGGTGCCGATGATCTGGTCGCCCATGTTGTTGAGCAGGTCGTCGTCGGTGACGTCGCCCGGGCCGATGATCTTGATGCCGGCCTTGTCGAGGCCGCGCTCGAGGAACTGCTTGGCGAACGCGCCACCCTGGCCGGACGGCACGAACACGAAGATGGCGTCGGGCTTGGCGTCGGCGGCGCGCTGCAGGAACGGCGCGAAGTCCGGGTTCGCCAGCGGGAAGCGGATGGCTTCGATCACCTGCCCGCCCTTCTTGGCGAATTCGCCCCCGAAGGACTTCTCGGCGTCGGTCCCCGGCGCGTAGTCGGACACCATGGTGACGACCTTCTTGATGCCGTTGTCGGCCGCCCAGTCGGCGATCGGCACGCTCGACTGCGCCAGCGTGAAGCTGGTGCGCACGATGTAGGGCGACTTCTCGGTGATGATCGAGGTGCCGGCCGCGGTGACGATCTCCGGAACCTTGGCTTCGGTGGCGATCGGCGCGACCGCGAGCGCCGCCGGCGTCACGCCGAAGCCGGCGAGGAACGTCACCTTGTCGTTGACGACGAACTCCTGCGCGATGCGCTTGGTGTTGTCGGGAACGGCGCCGTCATCCTTGATGATGACTTCGACTTTCTTGCCGGCGACGGTGTCGCCGTTCTGCGCCTGGAACAGTTTGATGGCGGCGGAAATCTGCTTGCCGGTCGAGGCCTGCGGGCCGGTCATCGGCAGGATGAAGCCGATCTTGACCGTGCTCTGCGCGAACGCGCCGCCGGCCGCGAAAGTGCCGAGCGCGAGCGCGGTCCCGGCGAGGAAGTACCTGCGCAACATGGATTTTCTCCTTGAACCTGTGGGGCTTTAACGGGCGTTTTGGACGCCATTAGTTCGTATACCAACATTCCGGATTGGGGTTTGTCCAGAGTGCCGATTGTCCCATGAGTTTGCCTCTCGTCATTCCGGGGCCGAGCGAAGCGAGGAGCCCGGAATCCATAGCCACAGTGTCGAGCGAACTCAGTGCCAGTTTGTGGTTATGGATTCCGGGCTCGCGCTACGCGCGCCCCGGAATGACGGCAGAGGTTACCCGCCGCCGCTGCGGACGTAGGCCCACAGCGCGTTGACATCCTCAGCGCTGACCTTGTCGCGCCACGGCGGCATGCCGTTGCCTTTGCCGTTGAGCACCGAGGTTGTGAAGCGCTCGGCGGCGTCCTTCGGAAATTTGCGCAGGTCGAAGGTGAGCGTGCTGGTGTTGACCATGTCGCGGCCATGACACGGCGAGCAGACATCGTTGAAGAGGTCGCGGCCCTGATCGATGAGGTCGTCATCGGCAGCGTGGGCGCAATCGGGGCGAATACCAAAACTGCAAATGCGGTAACAAGCAAACACTTTGCAATGCAGACTGTCATGCCCCGCGAAGGCGGGGCATCCAGTACTCACCACATTGCGGCGAGTCTACTGGATCGTCTCGCGCTTCGCGAACGCCCTACTCGACAGCCGCAGGGGGGCGGGAGTCGACCCGCTCACACCTTCTTGGTGCGCAGGCTACGCGACCTGGAGCGGCGGGACCCACGGCTTGTCGGCCCACGCCACACCTTTGCGCGCGACCTGGACGTCGAGCAGGTAGGGCTTGCCCTCCACCGTGTGCTGGCGCGCGCGAGCGAGCGCTTCGCGCAGTTGCGCGGGATTCTCCACCACTTCGCCGTCGACGCCGAAACCCTTGGCGATCGCCGCCATGTTCATGTCGGGGCTGCCGAGATAGTCGTGATAGAATTGCCGCGTCTGCACCATGCGGCCGCTCGGCACGTTGTTGATCACGCGCGAGTGCGGGCCGCCATAGGCGTGGTTGTTGTAGACCACGACGATGACCGGCAGTTCGAGCCGCGCCATGTTCCACAGCGCCGTCGGGCCGAAGGTGAACGAGCCGTCGCCGACCATGCAGATGACCTGCTGGTTCGGCCGCGCGAGCTTGACGCCCGCCGACGTGCCGACGCCCGAGCCGAGGTGTGCGCCGTAGTAGAAGAACAGCTCGCGGCCGCCGACCGGATTGAAATCGAAACTGTGCAGGTTCACCGAGCCGGCCTCGTGCACGATGATGGCGTCGGGATCGGCGAACTGTGCGATCTCCCAGGTCAGGCGGTCGGCGATGATCGGCGCCTCGTCCCAGTCCGGGCCATTGACGATTTGCGCGCGGGCGTCCTTCGCCCATTCGCTGAACTTGCGCACCTCGACGGCGCGGTCGGTCGCCTTCTGCTTGAGCGAGGCCGTCATCAATTGCCCGACCGCCAGGATCAGATCGTCGAGCCCGTAGCCGACGTCGGCCACCAGCGGGACTTCGGTGAGCATCACGTTGCCCATGCTGTTGAAGTCGATGCGCATGTCGATGAATTTCGGCCCGCGCGGCACCAGCGGCGTCGGGCCGCTATGCTGGAACTTGTTGCCGATGTTGATCACCACGTCGGGGTTCTTCGGGAAGGTCAGCTTGCCGAGCGTGTTGCCGGCGAGGTTGCCGACCCAGAGCGGATGGTTTTCCGGGAAATTGGCGTAGAGCTGGCGCACCTGCGTCACCGGCATGCCGAGCATTTCGGCGAGCTTGATCGCCTTGGCGGTGGCCTTCGCCTTGTAGATCTCGTCGCCGACGACCATCAGCGGCATCTTGGCTTCGACCAGAAGCTTCGCGGCGCGCTGCACCTCGTCCGGGTTCGGACCGCACGCGCATGCGCGGATCGATCTGCACCTGATCGATGATCTCGGTGCGCACACGTTCGTCGTTGTAGTCGGAATGCCAGGAGATGTAGGCGGGACCGTAAGGCGGCGTCCACGCCGCCTTGTAGGCGCGTCGCACGGTCTCCGGGATCATGTCGGGGCGTTGCGCCAGCCAGGTGTACTTGGTGATCGGCTGGACCATCTGTTCCTGGTAGGCGACCTCCTCGAAGCCGTCGCGTCCGGCGCGGCGCGACTGGTCGGTGCGGTAGGAGTAGAACGACGAGCGGCGTCTGCTCCTTGAACGCGTTGAACATCTGGCCGATGGCGTTGGCCATGCCGACGACGCCCGCCTGCATGACCATGGCGGGCTCGCCCGAGGCCTTGACGTAGCCGGCAGCCATGGCGGCGCCGGGTCCTTCGTGCGGCGTGAGGATGTATTTGAGCTGCGGACGATCGACCAGCGCCTCATAGAACTGCGCATCTTCGCTGGCCGAATTGCCGAACACGTATTTCACGCCCGAGGCGATGAGCTGCTCGGCGAAGCACGCGCCGCCTGGCCCTGGAATGCTTTCACGCCGGCGACGGCGGCGCGGCACTCGCTGCGGCAGGCGCTGCCGGCGCAGCGGCGGCGGGCGCGGCGGGCGGGGGAGTCGGGCCGGCGCCTTGCGCGTAGCTCACCGAAGTGACCGCGCTGAGCACGGATTGCGCCGCGGTCGCGGTGAGGCCGGCCTTGGTCAGGCCGCTCACGAAGCCGCGCCGGGAAATGGAATGCGACAGGTATTTGACGACCAGCTCTCTCATCGTTCGCTCCCTGAAATCCGTTGCATCGTCACGCTGGACGCACTTGCTCTTTTGCTATTTCGCCGCCAGCCGGCTTCACGTTCGGCCCGAAGTCGGTGCCGAGGTAGTCCGCCATCAACTTGACCTCGTCCGGCGTCCACAAACCGCCGCGGCCGATCATGCGATAGATCGTGGCTTCCCAGCCGCGCCGTTCCTGGCGGTGATCGCGGAACATCGCGTCGGTGTGGCACTGGAAACATTTGCCCATCACCAGCGCGCGGCCCGGAAGCTCCGGTTGCTGCGCCGATGCCGGCGCGGCCAGCGCCAAGCGGCGCACAGGCCAGCAGAATTTTTGGCCAGATCGTCATTGCATCTCCCCCGTTTGGCGTGCGTCGCGCGCGTCGTGCGCTCACGGCCGGATCGATTGAACGGCATGGTAGTCCAACGCCCGCCTAGGCGCCAGACGAGCGAGCGACTTCGCAGCCGCGCGAAGCGTGCTAACATTGACGAAAATAGGCGAAGATCTGAAGACACGAAACAGGAGGAGGCACCCGATGGCCAAGATCGTGCTCGGGCTCGGATCATCCCACACGCCGATGCTGCTCGCGTCCGACGAGACGCTGCCGCTCTTTCTCGAGACCGATCAGAAGATCAAGCACCGCGACAAGGAGGGCCGGCCCGCCACCTACGCCGAGCTTCTGGAAAAGGCCGACCCGAAGATGGCCGATATGGTGGCGCCGGCGCAGCTCGCCGCACGGCAGAACAAGGCGCGCGACGCGACTGCGCGTCTGGGCAAAACGCTCAACAGCGCCAAGACTCGATGCGCTCATCGTTTTGAGTGACGACCAGGACGAAGCCTATCTGGAAGACGCCCGGCCGACCTTTGCGATCTATTACGGCGATACGATCATCAACAGCAACGAGCAGCACGAGCAATACCACCAGCGCTTCCCGGAATGGTACGTGAAGAACCGGCAGGCCTTTTTCGAGGACAACAAGCCGCGCGCCTATCCGGTCGACAGCAAGCTTGCCGTTCATCTCATCGATTGGCTGATGGACAACGGCTTCGACCCGGCGTCCTCGAAGCGCATGCGCGAGGGCGAAGGCGAAGGCCACGGCATGGCCTATGTGCACCGCCGCCTGATGGAGGGGAAAAACCCGATCCCCATCGTGCCGGTGTTCCTCAACACCTATTTTGCGCCGAACCAGCCGCGGCCGAAGCGCTGCTATGAATTCGGCCAAGGCCATCCGCAAAGCGGTCGAGAGCTACGCCGGCGATGCGCGCGTCGGCATCATCGCGTCGGGCGGCTTGAGTCACTTTCTGGTGGACGAGGATTTCGACCGCGCGATTTTGAAAGCGTGCGCCGACAAGGACGCGACATTTCTGCAGAACCTGCCGCGCAACAAGCTCAATGCCGGCAGCTCGGAAATCCTCAACTGGGTCGGCATCGCCGGCGCGCTGCGAGCATCTCGACCTGAACTGGTTCGAATACGTGCCCGGCTATCGCACGCCGGCCGGTACCGGTACCGGATTGAGCTTCGCAAGCTGGGCGTAAACATCACGAAATTTTGATCCGATTCATCGCCGGAATTTTCGTTCGGGGCAATTGTGTTTTAGTCCCGGCGAGCCGGCGCAATTTAGAGTGATTGGCGGCGGCCAATGGCGATTCCTACCTGTGCGTGGCTGGTCACATGTCGTGACCGGGGAGGTCGAATATTGATCTCTTCAAATGCCATTCGACAGGAGTGTCTCATGCTTCGCTATTCGACGATTATCGCTGCGCTCATTCTTGCCGGCAGCGCCGTTACGGCGTCCGCGGCGTCAAAGACCGCGCACCACCGCTATCACGGGCTCTACATGCAAGCGCCCACGCCCGGCCCGACGTACAATCGCGCGCCGCAGTACTACGCGCCGAATATGCAGGACGACTCCATGACGGATCACGCCAAAGGTTCCGTCAAGGACGACTGATCGCATTCAGGTTTCCGGCAGACAAACGGGTCCCGGTCACGATCGGGGCCCGTTTGTTGCGATGTGTCGCCGGACGATGTTACCGCGTTGGCCCGTTACGGCGCGAAGCCGTAAAGCCGCGCCGGGTTGTCGACCAGAATGCGCTGTCGCGTCGCCGCGTCCGGCGTCCAGTCATGGAACAGCTCGTAGAGATGCCCGACATCCGGCATCTCGGCTTCCATGCGCGGATGCGGCCAGTCGCCGCCCCAGACCAGACGCTCCGGATTCTCCGCGACCAGCGCCTGATGGAACGCGCGCACTTCGGGATAATCCGGCGCGTTGTCGCTCAATCGGTGCGCGCCCGAGACCTTGACCCAGCAGCCGCCCTGGCCGAGCAGGCGCAGCATGCTCTGGAAACCCGCCGTGCCGATGCCGGCGCGCGCGTCGGTGCGGCCCATGTGGTCGATCATGATGGGCAGGCCGATCGATTGCACGATCGGGATCGTCTCCGGCAAATCCTTGACGTCGATCCAGAGCTGCAGGTGCCAGCCGAGTTCTTTCATGGCCGGCGCATGCACGCGCGCGGCTTCGAGCGGAACGCCGCCGCGATAGTGCAATTGTCCGCCGCGGAAGAAATGATTGAAGCGCAGGCCGCGCACGCCGAGCGCATGCCAGCGACGCAATTCCGCGGCCGGGACATCGGCATCCGCCACCGCAACGCCGCGCAGCCGCGCCGGCGTGCGCGCGAGCGCGTCGAGCATCGCGGAATTGTCGTTGCCGTGGGCGCTGCCCTGCACCAGCACGCCGCGATCGAAGCCGACGGTGTCGAGCATGCGCAGATATTTTTCCAGCGGCGCGTCCGGCGGCGTGTAGCTGCGATCCTCCGCGTAGGGAAATTTCGACGCCGGGCCGAACACGTGCGCATGCGTGTCGCACGCGTTGCGCGGCGGCGGAAATTTCGGCCGCGTCGGCTCGCGCGGCGGCGGGCAGCCGGGGATCATGGCGGCACTCCCTCCCCCCTTGCGGGGGAGGGTGGGGGGGGGGTCGGAGGTGAAGGAAGCGCGTCGACGATTGCGTATCACCTCGCGACCCCCCCCTGCCCCCCCCACAAGGGGGAGGGGAATAGCTCACTGCGGCTGGATGCCGGCGGCCTTGAGCACCGGGCCCCACTTCTCGTACTCGTCGTGAATGAGCTTGGCGAACTCGTCCGGCGTCGAGCCGATCGGCGATGCGCCGAGCTGGAGCATGCGCTCCTTCACGTTCGGCAGCTTCGCGACTTCGGCGCAATCCTTGGCGAGCTTGTCCTTCACCGCAGCCGGAATGTGCGCGGGCGCAAGAAAGCCCCACCACACGCCGGTGTCGTAGCCCGGCAGCGTCTCGGCGATGCTCGGCACATCCGGCAGCACCGGCGAGCGCGCCGCGGTCGTCACGCCGAGCGGGCGCACCGCGCCGGCTTTGACCTGCGCGATCGATTCCGGAATGTTGTTGATCGACATCGGAATGTGGCCGCCGAGCAGATCGTTGAGCGTCGGCGCGCCGCCTTTGTAGGGCACCGGCGTGATGTCGACCTTGGCCATGTACTTGAGCAGTTCGCCGGCGAGATGCGGCGAGGTGCCGTTGCCGGGATGGCCGTACGACAGTTTGCCGGGCGCCGCGCGCGCCGCATCGATCACGTCCTTGACCGACTTGTACGGCGAGTCGGCGCGCACCAGCAGCATGTTCGGCGAAGTGCCGATCAGCGAGATCGGCGTGAAATCGTTGAACGGGTCGTACGGCAGCTTGGCGTAGAAATGGCCGTTGAGCGCGTGGCCGGTGGCGACGACGATCAGCGTGTAGCCATCGGGCGGCGACTTCGCCAGCGCTTCCTCGGCGATGATGCCGCCGGCGCCCGGCTTGTTCTCGATCACGATCGACTGGCCCCAGCGCTTCGACAATTCGTCGCCGAGCGTGCGCGCCACGATGTCGACCGCGCCGCCGGGCGGATAGGGCACGAGGATGCGGACGGAGCTGGGAGGGGTAGGCGTCCTGGGCGAGCGCATCGGCAGCGCCGAGTACCGTGAACGCGGCGGCGACGCAGATCCGAATCCAGACGATCATGGATGTCCTCCCAAATTATTGCTGCTGCAGCCGCTCGTTCGACTTTAGTGATGCATCGGATGATGAGGCGCGCTATCGCCTGCTCCATAGCCTCTCAAGCCGCGATATCGCGCAATCTGATCCGGCGACAGCACATTCATCATGGCCAGATGGTATTTCAGGTGCGCCTGGCGCAGACGGCCTTGGGTCAGTGCGATCGCTTCGGTTGCCGCGCTCAGGCTCGCCGGGGTGATCTCTCGACTCGCGAACTGGCGGTCGAGATTTGTTTCCTGTTCGATCAACCGTTCGCCCAGCGGCACCGCTTCCGCCTTCATGGCTTCGAACAAGGCCGTGGTGCGCTCGCGCTGGTCAACGTTCAAATCCAGCGCGTCGGCATTCTCCAGGACGTGCACGGGACCGGGATACCCGTTGAGCTCGGCAGGAAGCGCAAGGCCCATTCCGCGACCGGCCCGAAGGTCGGCGATCTGTTGTTCCGAAAGCGCCTTCACGGCGCGCTGATCCAGCCCTGCGTACGGCCGAGGATTCTGTGCCAGCGCGGTCGCAGCGCAGGCCGTGAATGTGACGGCGGCGATGGTGGCGCGGAGCCAGACAGTCATTCGCGTCCTCCCCTATTCTCGTCATGCCCGGGCTTGACCCGGGCATCCATGCGGCATTGCCGCACGGACGCGGTGCCGCGCACTCAGCGAAGTGCAGATGGATTGCCGGGTCAAGCCCGGCAATGACGAAAGGAGCGTGAATGCGCGCAGCCGCGCTACGCGTGCGCCTTGCGCTGCGGGTCGATGATCTTTTCGAGCTTGCCGAGCACGTGCATGCAGGGCAGCACCTGGGCGAGGCTGCCGTTCGGCTCGCGCTTTTCCTTGATGGCGGCGATGAACTCGCGGTCTTCGAGCTCGATGCCGTCCATCGACACGTCGACCTTGGAGACGTCGATCTTGTTGTCCTTGCCGTCGGACAGGTCGTCGTAGAACGCCTTGTAGGTGCCGTTGTCGCAGATGTAGCGGAAGAACGAGCCGAGCGGCCCGTCGTTGTTGAACGACAGCGACAGCGTCAGCATCGCGCCCGACGGCACGCGCGCGACGATGCCCATGTCCATCGCGATGTTGAGCTGCGGATGGATCGGGCCCTGCACGGCGTAGCAATCCGAAATGGTTTCGCCGGCCTGATACTGGAACAGGTCGACGGTGTGCGCGGCGTGATGCCAGAGCAGGTGATCGGTCCAGCTCCGCGCATTGCCGGCGGCGTTGATGTTCTTCCTTCGGAAGAAATAGGTCTGCACGTCCATCTGCTGGATTTTCAGCTCGCCCTTGACGATCTTCTTGTGGACGTACTGGTGGCTGGGATTGAAGCGCCGCACGTGGCCGCCCATGGCGGTGACGCCGGTTTCCTTGGCGATCTGCACCAGCTTGTCGGCATCCTCGACCGAATCCGTCACCGGAATTTCGACCAGCACGTGCTTGCCGGCGCGCATCACCTGCTCGCCCTGGCGGAAGTGCATCTTGGTCGGCGTGGTGAGGATCACCGCGTCGGCGCGCTTGATGCCTTCGGACAGGTCGCCGGTCCAATGCTTGATGCCGTATTTCTTCGCCACCTCGGCGGTGGAGTCCTGATTGCCGCCGACCAGCGACGTCACCTCGACATCGGGAATGCGCTTGAGCGCGTCGAGATGTTTCTGACCGAAGGCCCCCTGCCCGGCTACGCAAATTTTCATTGCTTACCTCCAAATGTCATGGACTTCGTCATTGCGAGCGCAGCGAAGCAATCCAGCGCAGCGGCGAGAGGCTGGATTGCTTCGTCGCTGCGCTCCTCGCAATGACACGGCTTAGCTGCGAATGCGAGCGATCTTCATGCGCGCGGCGGCGCGCTTCATCTTGCCGGCCGGACGCTTCGCCTTGCCTGCAGGCTTTTTCGCGGCGCGGCGATTCGGCTCCAGGATGATGTGGCCGACCGCGGTGTTCGACGCCGGCACGGTGTAGAAGCGATAGACCTCGTCGACCTTGTCCTCGAGCGCGCCGCGCATGACGAGCCACATCACCATCTCGATGCCCTCGGCGCCGGCCTCGCGCATGTATTCGAGGTGCGGGATGCGCATCAGCTTCTTCGGGTCCTTGGTGAGGTTGTCGAGGAACGCCTTGTCGAACTTGGAATTGATCAGACCGGCGCGCGGCCCACTGAAATCTGGTGCGACATGCCGCCGGTGCCGAACACCACGACGCGCAAATCCTCCGGATAGGACTCGACCGCCTTGCGGATGGCGCGGCCGAGCATGAAGCAGCGATGGCCGGTCGGCGGCGGATAGAGCACGACGTTGACGGCGATCGGGATCACCGGGCACGGCCATTCCTTCGGCGAGCCGAACAGCAGATTCATCGGCACGGTGAGGCCGTGATCGACTTCCATCTTGTTGACGACCGTGATGTCGAACTCGTCGAGGATGACCGACTGCGCGATGTGCGCGGCAAGCTCCGGATGGCCCTTCACCACCGGCACCGGGCGCGGGCCCCAGCCCTCGTCGGCCGGCGGAAATTCCGCCGCGCAGCCGAGCGCGAAGGTCGGCACCATCTCGACCGAAAACGCCGAGGCGTGATCGTTGTAGATCAGGATGACGACATCGGGCTTGGTCTTCGCCATCCATTCCTTGGATTTCTCGAAGCCGGAGAACACCCGCTTCCAGTACGGCTCCTCGGTCTGGTGGTTGTCGATCGCCGCGCCGATCGCCGGCACGTGCGAGGACGAAACTCCTGCGATGATCCTAGCCACGTTTTGACCTCGACTTGCTGCGCGCTCTTCCGATTTCGGCTTTCGCTGGCACTTCTGCGCCGGCTTGCTCGGCTTTGCCCGACTTGCTGCGATTGCCTTCGACCGAGCGCCCGCCTTCGAGCATCATGTCGGCGTAGTCTTCCTGGCTCGCGCCGGTCATGGTCGCGGCCAGATGCCGGAACGAATGACCGTCGGTCGCGCCGAGCTTGGCGGTGAAATAGATATTGCCGCCGAGCTCCAGCATGCGGTTGTAATCGCGCTTGAGAACGGCCTCGGTCTGCGCCGGCGTCAACTTGAACTTTTTCAGATATTCCGCCTCGTTCGCCTTGAAGGCCTTGCGGTTCTCGTCCTTCATCAGCGACATGCAGAACATGTTGATGCCAAAACCCTGGCGCGACCGCTCCTGGTCGAACACGAACGTGCCCGGGATGTCGTCGTAGTCGTGCTGTTCGCGGGCCATCGGCGCTATCTCCGTTGCGTCTGACATATATAGCGCAGCGGATGCTTGGCAACGTAAGCTCGTGCCGTCATTCCGGGGCCGAGCGCAGCGAGGAGCCCGGAATCCATAGCCACAGGTCAGCGAATATGGATTCCGGGCTCGCCCCTTCGGGGCGCCCCGGAATGACAAGTCGAATTAGATCAACTCCAATAAAGCCGCATCGGATTGTCGACCAGCAGCGCCTGCTGCAGGGCCGGCGTCGGCGCGATCTTGGGGATGTAGTCGACCAGCACGCCGTCGTCGGGCGCCACCTTCTTCATGTTGGGATGCGGCCAGTCGGTGCCCCAGATGACGCGGTCGGTGAAGTGCTCGACCAGCGTGCGGCCGAACGGCGCCACGTCGTCGTAGGGCGGCCCGATGAGGCTCATGCGCTCGGGGCATGTCGCCTTCACCCAGAAATTCTTGTGCTTCTCCATCATGCGCAGAAACCGCTGGTTCGACGGATCATCGACACCCTTGCTCACGTCCGGCGTGCCCATGTGGTCGACCACCACGGTGGTCGGTATCGAGGTGAAAAAGCTCTCAAGCTCCGGCAAATCCGGCATCTCGAAATAGATCACGATATGCCAGCCGAGCGGCGCGACGCGCTTGACGATGCGGTTGAGCACGTCGGGCGGCGTGATGTCGACGAGGCGCTTGAGGAAGTTGAAGCGCACGCCGCGCACGCCGGCTTTGTCCATCCACTTCAGTTCGTCGTCGGTCACTTCCTCGCCCACGAAGGCGACGCCCTTGGCCTTGCCGTTCGATGCAGTCGAGCGCATCGACCATCGCGCTGATTGTCCTTGGAGTGGCACGACGCCTGCACGATGACGTTCTTGTCGAAGCCGAGAAAATCGCGCAGCGCGAACAGCTTCTCCTTCGGCGCATCGCACGGCGTGTATTTGCGCTCCGGCGCATACGGAAATTTCGCCTCCGGCCCGAACACGTGGCAATGCGCATCGACCGCGCCCGCCGGCGGCTTGTATTTCGGCTTCGACGGGTTGGGATGGAACGGGATGTAGCCGGAACTCATGGGCACGGGGCAATCTCCTGTATCGCCTGTCTGCCGCCTAATGGATCAAATCCGGCTGGCCCGTCAAACCAGCGAACGCAGCGCGCCGACGGGGGCGGCTCTGCCGACGCGGTATTGCAGCCACACCAGCACGAAGCCGAATACCGGAATGAGAAGGTCCGTGTAGAAGATCACGCCGGCGTTGCCGGGAGCGAAATTGTGGGCGGTCACCATCTGATAGACGTGGCCGCCAGCCGCGCCCCACAGGAACAGCGCCGGACCGACAACCGCAGCGAGGCGTAGATCGAAACCGCGCCAGCAGGCCAAAAAGCCGACGACCGCGAAGCCGAGACTGGCGAACCCGACTTCGGCCTGAAACGGACTGTCCGCCCAGCCGATCATCCGCGCCGCCACCGCGCCGAAGAACGTGTGGACGACGAAATTGTAGAGAAAGCTGAAGCCGACCGAGAACAGCAGAAAATAGAAAAACAGCGCCTCGATGATCACGGGCGCGGTCAGCGGCTTCGGCGCGCGCAAGAGCGAGATCGCCGTTGCGAGAAACCCGATCACCAGAAATGTCAGGGTGAAGTTGCCGAGAATGAAGCGGATCGCGCTTTCCATCGATTGACCTTCGACAGGGACTCAAACCCGCTCGATCGCCAGCGACACGCCCTGCCCGACGCCGACGCACATGGTGGCGAGCGCGCGCTTGCCGCCGGCCTTCTGGAGCTGATGCGCGGCCGTCATGGCCAGCCGCGCGCCCGACATGCCGAGCGGATGGCCGAGCGCGATGGCGCCGCCGTTCGGGTTGACGTGCTCGGCATCGTCGGCGACGCCGAGCTGGCGCAGGCAGGCGAGGCCCTGCGAGGCGAACGCCTCGTTGAGCTCGATCCAGTCGAAATCGCCGATCTTGAGGCCGAGCCGCTCCATCAGCTTGCGCGTCGACGGCACCGGGCCGATGCCCATGACGCGCGGCGGCACGCCGGCCGACGCCATGCCGACGACGCGGGCGTACGGCGTGAGGCCGTGCTCCTTCGCGGCGCGCTCCGACGCGATGATGAGCGCCGCGGCGCCGTCGTTGACGCCGGACGCATTGCCGGCGGTGATGGTGCCGGGATTGCGCACGAACGGTTTCAGCTTGGCGAGGCCTTCGAGCGTGGTGTCGGGCCGCAGATGCTCGTCCTTGTCGACCGTGATCGGGCCGGCCTTGCCGCCCGGCACCTCGACCGGCGCGATCTCGTCGGCGAAGAAACCGGCCGCCTGCGCCTTGCCGGCGCGCTGCTGCGAGCGCCACGCGAACGCGTCCTGGTCCTTGCGCGCGATCTGGTAATCCTCGGCGACGTTCTCGGCCGTCTCCGGCATCTGGTCGACGCCGTATTGCTGCTTCATCAGCGGATTGATGAAGCGCCAGCCGATCGTGGTGTCGTAGATCTCGTTGGCGCGCTGGAACGCTTCGCTCGCCTTGCCCATGACGAACGGCGCGCGCGACATCGACTCGACGCCGCCCGCGATGGCGAAATCGATCTCGCCGGCGCGGATCGCCTGCGCGGCGGCGCCGACGGCGTTGAGGCCGGAGGCGCAGAGGCGATTGACCGTGATGCCGGGAATCGAATCCGGCAGGCCCGCGAGCAGGAGCGCCATGCGGGCGACGTTGCGGTTGTCCTCGCCGGCCTGGTTGGCGCAGCCGTAATAGACGTCGTCGAGCTTCGACCAGTCGACCTTCGGATGCCGCTTCATCAGCGCCTTGATCGGCGCGGCGGCGAGATCGTCGGTGCGCACCTTGGCGAGCGATCCGCCGTAGCGGCCGATCGGCGTGCGGATGGCGTCGCAGATGAAGGCGTCGGGCATGGTGATTGATCCTAATTGGCCGCGCCATGCGCGCGGGCGGTGCGCGCGTGGAGTTCGCGCAAGGTTTCGAGTTCTGTGTGCGGTCGGCGGCGGCGTCTCCGCAACCTTCGCTGGCGTAGCGCACCGGCCAGCCGGTCGCCTCCGCGATCTGCTCGCGCGTGACGCCCGGATGGATGCTGACCACGGTCATTTCCCTGGTCTCGGGATCGGGCTCCAGCACGCAGAGGTCCGTCATCAATTTCGTCGGCCCCTTGGTCTTGAGGCCGAGCCGCGCGCGATTGTCGCCGCCGGTGCCGTGGCCGAACGAGGTGATGAAATCGAGCTTCGGCGCAAAGCTGCGTTTGCTCTGCGCCATGATGATGAAGATTTCCGCGCACGAGGACGAAATCTCCGGCGCGCCGCCGCCGCCCGGCAGCCGCACCTTCGGCTTGTCGTAGGCGCCGACCACCGTGGTGTTGAGGTTGGCGAACTTGTCGATCTGCGCGCCGCCGATGAAGCCGACCGAAATGCGCCCGCCCTGCAGCCAGTAACGGAACATCTCCGGCACCGACACCGTCGTCAGCGCGGTCTCGCACAATTCGCTGTCGCCGATCGAGAGCGGCAGCACGTCCGGCTTGGTGGCGAGCGTGCCGGATTCGTAGATCAGCGTGATGCCGGGCGCGTGCGTGAGCCGCGCCAGGTTCGACGCCGCCGACGGCGCGCCGATGCCGACGAAGCAGATGTCGTCGTTGCGCAGTGCGCGCGCCGCGGTGACGGTCATCATTTCGTTGGGCGTGTAGCTTTGCGCCATGCTCGTCACTCGGCCGCGACTTTGAACGGGCGCACATGCGCGGCGAACACGTCGGGACCCTGCTCCAGCACGTTCGCTTTGATCCACGCGCGGAAAGCTGTCGCGCTCGCGCGAGATTGCGTCCCAGGATTTGTAGAAGGAATTGTCGCGTTTGTAGTAGCCCTGCGCGTAGGAGGGATACGCGCCGCCCGGCACCACCGCGATGGCGCCGATTGTCCACGACGGCAGGATCACCGTGTTGAAGCTGCGCTCGCCGAAATCCTCGACCACCTCTTCGACGGTGACCAGCGTGCGCTTCGAGGCCAGCACCACTTCCTTCTGCACGCCGACGATGCCGTCGAACATCACGTTGCCGGCGCGGTCGGCGCGTCTGCGCGTGGACGATGCCGACGTCGGGCCGCAGCGACGGCACCACCGCGAGCGTCTCGCCGCTGAACGGGCACGTCATCGACTTGATGTTCGGATTGACCTTCGGCAGGTCGACGCCGATGTAGCCGCGGAACACGGCGCACGGCAGCCCCGCGGCGCCGGCCTCGTAGGCGTTGGCCATGGCGGCGTGCGAGTGCTCCTCGATCGCGAGCGGGCTCGGCCAGCCGTTCTCGACCGCATCGCGGAAGCGGTGCAGCGAGCCGACGCCCGGATTGCCGCCCCAGGAGAACACCACCTTCTCGGCGCAGCCCATGCCGATGAGCTGGTCGTAGATCAGGTCCGGCGTCATGCGGATCAGCGTGAGCCGCTTGCGGCCCTGGCGGATCACTTCGTGGCCGGCCGCGTGCGGGATGAGATGGGTGAAACCCTCCATCGCCACGCTGTCGCCATCGCGGACGGTCGCTTCCACAGCCTCGGCAAGGGAGAGAAAACGCGGCATCAGGGACGCTTCCCGAACGTCTGCCGGGTTATTTAGGGGCCATGCGCGGGGCGGTCAAATGTCCGTTCCGACCTTCAATTCGTCATTCCGGGGCCGAGCGCAGCGAGGAGCCCGGAATCCATAACCACAGGTCAGCGAATATGGATTCCGGGCTCGCGGGCAAGAGCCCGCGCCCCGGAATGACGAGCCGTCACTCCGGCTCGATCCCGGCGTCCTTGATCATCTTGCCCCACTTGCCGAGCTGGACCTTGACGAAGTCGCCCATCTCCTGGGGCGAGCTTGAGAACGCCTCGAAGCCCACGTTGCGCGAGCGTCGACTTCACCTCGTCGCTGTCGATGATCTTGCGCAGCGGCGCGTTGAGCGTCGCGATGATCTCCGGCGGCGTGTTGGCCGGCGCGAACAGGCCGCACCACGAGTCCATGTCGAATCCGGTGACACCGGCCTCGTCCATGGTCGGCAACTCGGGAAACAGCGAGCTGCGCTGGAGCCGCGTCACCGCGAGCGCGCGCAGCGTGCCGGCCTTGACGTGCGGCAGGCCGCTGGTGAGGTCGACGAACATCATCGACACCCGGCCGCCGAGCACGTCGTTGAGCGCCGGCGGCGTGCTCTTGTACGGCACGTGCAGCATGTCGATGCCGGCCCAATGCTTGAGCGTCTCGCCGGCGACGATGCCCGATGAATTGCCGCTGGCAAACGACAGCTTGCCGGGATTGGCCTTGGCGTAGGCGATCAGTTCCGTAACGCTCTTGATCGGCAACTGCGAATTGACCACCAGCATCAGCGTGAAACTTCCGACGCGCGTGATCGGCGTAAAATCCTTCACCGCATCGTAGGAGGGATTCTTGGTCATGAACGGGACGGCCGAGTGCGGAGAGTTGGTGCTCATCAGCAGCGTGTAGCCGTCCGGCGCGGCGCGCGCGACGTACAAGCGCCGCAATCGCACCATTGGCGCCCGGCCGCGTCTCGGACACGAACGCTCTGCTTGAGCGCCTCCCCGAGCTTGAGCGCGACGACGCGGGTGACCGTATCGGTGGCGCTGCCGGGCCCGAACGGAACCATGATGGTGACCGTCCGCGCCGGATAGGTTTGGGCATTGGCCGCAAATGCCAGCAACGTTGCGGCGCCAGCGACGGCAATGCGAACAAGAGCGTTCATGCGACATTCCTCCCTGCTGGTGGCGTTGCGAGTTTTTTGTTTTTTTGTTTGTCTGCCGGTTGCGCGGCTCGCGCCCGGCTTGACCTGTGCGCGATGACAGCGAACATAGCAGACGCAACCGAAGCGGGCATCAGGCCATAGACCCATGAGTCTCCATTCCGCCGAGCCGATCTTCCACATCCGCGCCGAGCTTGGCGAAATGCAGCACTTCGGCCAGACGCCCTATGGCGAGCGCCGCGTCATCGACATCACCGGCGGGACCGTCGAGGGGCCGCGCGTCAAGGGCCGTATCCTGCCCGGCGGGGCGGATTGGCAGATCGTACGCGCCGACGGCGTGATCGATCTCGATGCGCGCTACACCATCGAATGCGAGGGCGGCGGGCGGATCCTGGTGGTCAGCCAGGGCATGCGGCACGGCCCGCCGGAGGTGTTGGCCGCGCTGCATCGCGGCGAAACAGTAGACGCCTCGCGCTATTATTTCCGTACCATGATGCGGTTCGAGACCTCGGACGCGAGCCTTGCGTGGCTCAACCGCATGCTGGCGCTCGGGCGCGGCGCGCGCGACCAGCTTGCCGTGCGGCTCGACGTGTACGAGGTGTTGTGAGAAAACTGCCGCATTCGCCAACAAGGATTCAGGCGTGGCAAAGACCTCATCGGCCGGCAAATTTCCCGATCTGCCGCCGTCGCTCAAGGCGGAGCGGCAGGGCGACATCGCCGTGCTGCGGCTGGCGCGCGCCGCGAAGCGCAACGCGCTCGACGATACGACCGTCGAGGGCATCGAGAAGTTCTTCAGCGCGCTGCCGGATCGACGTTCGCGCCGTGGTGCTGCACGGCGAGGGCGAGCATTTCTGCGCCGGGCTCGACCTCAACGAGCTGACCGAGCGCGACGTTTTCGAGGGCATCGAACATTCGCGCAACTGGCACCGCGCGTTCGACCGCATCCAGTACGGCAAGGTGCCGGTCGTCGCGGTGCTGCACGGCGCCGTGATTGGCGGCGGGCTCGAGCTTGCGGCCGCGACGCACATCCGCGTCGCCGAGCGCTCGGCGTTCTACGCGCTGCCGGAAGGCAGCCGCGGCATCTATATCGGCGGCGGCGGCTCGGTGCGTTTGCCGCCGCTGCTCGGCGTGCCGCGCATGACGGACATGATGCTGACGGGGCGCACGCTCAGCGCCGAGGACGGCCAGGCGATCGGCCTGACGCATTATCTCGTCGAGCCCGGCGCGGGCTTGGCAAAGGGCATCGAGCTCGCCAAGCGCATCGCCAGCAATGCGCCGTTCACGAATTTTGCCGTCATGCACATGCTGCCGCGCATCGCGGCGAGCGACCCTGCCGCCGGATTTTTGACCGAGGCGCTGACCGCTGCCATCGCGCAAGGCGACGAAGAGGCGAAGGCGCGGCTGAAGGCGTTTCTGGACAAGCGCGCCCCCAAGGTCGCGCGCAGCTAGGGCGCAAGCTCCTCGCCGAACTCGGTCGGGAATTCCGGTTAGACTTGGGCGCAGCGTCGCAGAACGCCAATTGTCAGGGAGGCATCTTCATGACCATCAGGACCGCAGCAGCCGCAGCAGCATTGATCACGGTCGCCGGAATTGTGACGGGCGCGCCCGCGTTTGCGCAGGATCTCGGCCCGCAGTTCATGAAGTTCGGCGACGGCATCTACGCCTATGTCGGAAAGAACTTCAAATCCAACACCGGCATCATTCTCACACAGGACGGCGTGGTGCTGATCGACAGCGGGCACGAGCCGACCGACTCGCGCGCGGTGATGGACGCCGTCAAGAAGCTCACGCCGATGCCGGTGCGCTTCCTCATCGACACCGAGCCGCATCCCGATCATACGACCGGACATTTCCTTTTCTCCCCGCCCGCGACCATCATCGCGGCGGCCGGCGCCGGCGAGTCGATGCGCAACCGCGAACGCCAGACTCCGGACCGGATTGCAAAGCTCGCCGCCACGTCACCGGAAATGAAAGCCGCGCTGGAAGGCTACAAATTCATTACGCCGCAGGTCGAATACAGCGACAAGATGACATTGTATGCCGGCGAACGGACCTTAGAGCTGCGGTACATGAAAGGCGTTCACAGCGAAGCCGACACCGCCATCTGGCTGCCGAAAGAGCGCGTGCTGTTTTCGGCGTCCGCATTCGTGTCCGAGCAGATCAACATCTTCCGTCCGTTCGTCACTATTCCCGACATTCTGGCGGCCGGGAAGATGCTGAAGGCCCTGAATCCGGAGCACGTCATTCCGGGCCACGGTCCTCCCACCACGGCAAAGCTGTTTGACGACGGCGAAAAATATTATGCGCTGCTCGTCGAGCGGGTTGCCGCCAAGGTAAAAGAGGGCAAGTCGCTCGACGACATCCAGAAAGAAGTAAAAATGCCGGAGTATGCGAGCTGGGCCAGCCAGGATCGCATGCCGACCAACATCGACGCGGCCTACCGGATGGTCACCGCAAAGAAATAGCGAAGCGATCGAAGCATCGCGGCGACCATCATGGCGAACACGCTCCGCGATACGCGATCCGCCCACATCACGCCGCCGCTGCGGCCGGTGCGGCTTGCGGCGCCCGATGTCGTGGTCGAGCGCAGGCCGGACGGCGCGATCCTGATGCGCTCGCCGCATCCGCTGCCGCCCTACCCCGACACGCTGACCGAGCGGCTTGTCCATTGGGCCAAGGCTGCGCCGGAGCGGATTTTTCTGGCGCAGCGCGACGCGGCCGGCGGCTGGCGCACGCTGACCTACGCGGCGGCGCTGGCGCAGATGCGCGCCATCGCGGCGGCGCTGCTGCAACGCGAGCTTTCGGTCGAGCGGCCGATCGCCATTCTCTCCGGCAACGACATCGAGCATGCGCTGTTCGGTCTCGCCGCGATGCATGTCGGCATTCCCTACGCGCCGATCTCGGTGCCCTACTCGCTGATGTCGCAGGATTTCGGCAAGCTGAAATCGATCATCGCCAGTCTGACGCCCGGTCTCGTCTTCGCGGCCAACGGCAAGATCTTTTCGCGCGCGATCGATGCCGCGGTGCCGGCTGGAATCGAAATCGTTGTCGCGGCGAATCCGCCGGACAGCCGACCGGCGACACTGTTCTCGACGCTCGCGGCCACGCAGCCGATCGCCCGCCGTCGATGCCGCGCACGCCAAAGTCGGCCCCGATACGATCGCGAAAATCCTGTTCACCTCGGGCTCGACCGGCCAGCCGAAGGGCGTCATCAACACCCAGCGCATGCTGTGCTCGAACCAGGCGATGATCCGCTCAAGCCTTGCCTTCATCGCCGACGAGCCGCCGGTGCTGGTCGACTGGCCGCCGTGGAACCACACCTTCGGCGGCAACCACGATTTCGGCATGGTGCTCGACAATGGCGGCTCGTTCTATATCGACGAGGGCAAGCCGCTGCCGGGCGCCATCGAGGCCACCGTGCGCAATCTGCGCGACATCGCGCCGACCATCCACCTCAACGTGCCCAAGGGCTTCGAGATGCTGCTGCCCTATCTGCGCAGCGACGCGGCGTTGCGCGAGACGCTTCTTCAGCCGGCTCAAGGTGCTGTTCTACGCCGGCGCGGGGCTTGCACAGCATGTCAGGGACGAATTGCAGGAGCTCGCCATCGCCACGACAGGCGAGCGCATCATCTTTCTGTCGAGTCTCGGTTCGACCGAAACCGCGCCCGCGGCGCTCGCTTGCACCTGGGAATCCGAGCGCACCGGCAATATCGGGCTGCCGATGCGGGGCGTGGAGCTGAAGCTCGTGCCGGCCGGGGGCAAGTTCGAAGCGCGGCTCAAAGGGCCGAACATCACGCCCGGCTACTGGCGCGCGCCCGAAGCTCACGGCCGACGCGTTCGACGACGAAGGCTTCTACAAGATCGGCGACGCGCTGAAATTCGACGATCCGGACGATCCGGCGAAAGGCCTCATGTTCGACGGCCGCATCGCCGAAGATTTCAAGCTCGCGACCGGCACCTGGGTCAGCGTCGGGCCGTTGCGCGCGCAATTCATTGCGCATCTGCGCGCCGCTGGTGCGCGACGTCGTGATCGCCGGCCTCGACCGCAATGACGATCACCGCGCTGGTCTTTCCCGATCTCGACGCCTGCCGCACGCTCGCGGCCGGTCTTGCGGCCGATGCGCCCTTGGCCGCCGTGCTCGGCCATGCCGGCGTGCGCGAGGAGTTCGCGCGGCGGCTCGACAACGCTGGCGCGCACGAGCACCGGCAACTCCGAACGCGTGTGCCGCGCCGTCCTGCTCGCCGATCCGCCATCGCTCGACGTCGGCGAAGTCACCGACAAGGGCTCGATCAACCAGCGCGCGGTGCTGGCGCATCGCGCCGCGCTGGTGGAGAAACTGTATTCAGGCGAGCCGTACGACGCGGCGATCCTCGCAACACCAAAGAGCTGACGCATGGATATCAAGGGACACGCCGCGATCGTCACCGGGGGAGCGTCCGGGCTTGGCGCCGCCACGGCCGGAAATGCTGGCCGGCGCGGGCGCGAAGGTCGCCGTCTTCGACGTCAATCTCGATGGCGCGCGCGCGACGGCGCAGAAGATCGGCGGCGTCGCCGTGCGCTGCGATGTCACCGACGGCGACGGCACCGCAGCCGCGGTCGCCGAGGCGCGCGGCAAGCATGGCGCGGCGCGAATTCTCATCAACTGCGCCGGCATCGGGCCGGCAAAGCGCATCGTCGGCCGCGACGGGCCGATGCCGCTCGCCGATTTCGAGCGCGTCATCAAGATCAACCTGATCGGCACCTTCAACGCGCTGCGGCTTGTTGCCGCCGACATGCAGAGCCTCGCGCCGCTCCAGGACGGCGAGCGCGGCCTCATCGTCTGCACCGCCTCGGTCGCCGCCTATGAAGGCCAGATCGGCCAGGCCGCCTATGCGGCGTCGAAGGGCGGCGTGGTCGGCCTCATCATGCCGGCGGCGCGCGAATTCGCGCAGTTCGGCATTCGCGTCATGGGCGTCGCCCCCGGCATATTCTCGACGCCGATGCTCAAGGCGCTGCCGCAGGAGGCGCAAAACAGTCTCGCCGCCGCGGTGCCGTTCCCGAAACTGCTCGGCCAGCCGGAGCAATACGCCGCGCTGGTGCGCCACATGATCGAGAACCGCTATCTCAACGGCGAGGTGATCCGCCTCGACGGCGCGCTGCGCATGGCGCCGCGGTAAATGTCCGCATGCTCACCAACACCCGCAATCACCGCATCGAATGGTGCGACTGCGATCCGGCCGGGATCGTGTTCTATCCGCGCTATTTCGAGATGTTCGACACCTCGACGACGCTGCTGATCGAGCGCGCGCTCGGCATGAGCAAATACGATTACCTCAAGGCCTACGATTTCTTCGGCCATCCGCTGGTCGAGACCCGCGCGCGCTTCCTGGTTCCGACGCGGTTCGGCGACGCCGGTGACGATCGAGAGCACGCTCAGCGAAACCGGCCGGTCGAGCTTCAAGATCGTCCATCGCCTGATGAAAGGCGCAGCGCTGGCGGTCGAGGGCTTCGAGACCCGCGTCTGGGTCGCGCGCCATCCCGACGATCCTGCGCGCATGAAGGCCCGCCCGATCCCGCCGGAGGTTCTGGCGCGGTTTGGTGCGACGGAAAGCGCCTAGTAGCCACATTTGCCGGATGTGCTAGAAGCCACCCCATAAACCAGGAGAAGAACCATGCGCATCGACGCGTACACGCACTTTTTCCCGAAAAAATTCTTCGACAAGCTCAACGAAGTCGCCGGCGACTACAAGGACATGGGCAAGCGCATCCGCTCGCTGCCGGCGCTGTTCGATCTCGACGTGCGCAAGAAGATCGTCGACGGCCACAAGGATTATCAGCAGGTGCTGTCCTACCCGCAGCCGCCGATCGAGCGCTTTGCCAAGACGCCGAAGGACATCGACGAATTCTGCCGCATCATCAATGACGGCTTCGCCGAACTGTGCGCGAAGGAGAAGGACCATTTCCCCGCCTGGGTGGCGCACCTTTCGCTGGCGGCGCCCGACGCCGGCGCCGCCGAGGCGGAGCGCGCGATCAAGAACGGCGCGCTCGGCGTGCAGATCTACACCAACGTCGCCGGCAAGCCGCTCGACCGTCCGGAATACGCACCGTTCTGGAAGAAGATGAACGAGCTCGGCAAGCCGATCTGGCTGCATCCCGCGCGCGGCGCGGAGACGCCGGACTACGTCGACGAAAAGAAATCGCTCTATGAAATCTGGTGGACGCTCGGCTGGTCCTACGAGACCGCCTGCGCCATGATGCGCCTCGTCTACTCCAAGATCATGGACAACAATCCGAACCTGAAGATCATCACGCACCATTTCGCCGGCATCGTGCCGATGCTGGAAGGCCGCCTCGGGCCGGGCAACGACGTGATGGGACAGCGCACGACGGACGAGGATTACGTCGCGCTGCGCAAGAGCCTCAAGAAGCGCCCGCTCGATTATTTCAAGAAGGATTTCTGGGCCGACACCGCCGCCTTCACCGCGGTGCCGGCGACCAAGGCCGGCATGGAATTCTTCCCGATCGACAAGATCGTGTTCGCCTCCGACTGCCCGTTCGATCCCGAGGGCGGCACGATGTATCCGCGGGTAACGCTGCAGATTCTCGAATCGCTCAACCTGTCCAAGGCGGACCAGGACAAGATTTATTTCAAGAACCTCGAAGCAGTGACCGGAAAAAAGCTGGTGAAGTAAAGTTTTCGCGCCGTAATTCGCGGAGAGGCGGCCTGACCCGACAAGGCCGCCTCAACTGCCCCTGTTGATACTGTGCAAAAGTCTATTATGTCGTGTAGGATCGTCCCAGTTGAGGGCGTGACCATGCGTACGTTTTTGGCTGCAGTACTGGTTGCCGCCTGGTTCGGCCCGGCGAACGCCGCCTGTCGTTGTCAATGCATCGACGGCAAAGCCGAGGCCAAGTGCACCTCGAGAAGCGAGACGCCCCCCGCCTGCGCGGCCAACGTTTGTGCGGCCAATACGCCAGCCGCTGTCGCGCCGCGGCAGTTTCAGGTGCCGTACGCGCCGGCCGAAATCACGACGACCGTCCCGCCCTCGACGACCACTCCGGAATCGCAGTCGCCCGCGCCCTATCCGCCGAGCCCGCTTCCACCTCGGGCGCGAACCGATTCACAGGCCGATATTGTGCCCGCGCCAACCACGCGCGCGCTCACCGCCGTCGCCACAGCCGCTTCCGCAGTCGACCAATCGGCCAGATATCCCCATTACCCAGCCGCCCAATAGCAAGTCGCTATGCTATGAACGCCAAGTATTCAATCCAAATACATTCGAATATGAGTGGCAGCAGTCCTGCGACTAGCCAAATTGTCCCATTTTGGGATGTTGTATACTGTTGTGGCCGCAATGTGTTGCTGTGCCGACACACTTATGGTTAATCCTGCCCATCCCCTTGTACCACAACGCCGTATGGTTAACCCTTGTGGTTAACGCTCGTTAAGGACTGCTTACTTGGCGAGCGTGAGTGTGGTGGGTACATCAGAGCAGTTGCGTGAAAACGTAAACTCTCCGAAACGTTGCCGCCGCGCTCGTGTGAAATTCACCGGGCGGGGGAAATCATGTCCAGGTTTCGAATTGCGCTTTACACGGCGGTGCTGGTGGCATCTGCCGCTCTGAATGCGACTGCCCAAGCGACCGACGCGGCTCATGCTTGGGGAACCATCAGCAGCCCAGGTGAGGTTTTGCGTCAACTCTGCGGTAACGCATCTGCAGGGCAGCGAAGCTGCGCAAATCGTGTCGCAGGGCTCGGGCTCCGGGACGACGACGACGAGTGGATTCCCGGCGGTCACATCGTGCGGCACCTGCACCACAATCACCATCCAGGGCGATCAGAATTCCATCTCGGGAACCAGCATCACAAGCTCCAACCAGGGCGTGGTGACCTCAAACGGCTTCTTCAATCAGTAAGAGCGCGATCGCTGTCGATATAGTTTGCGTTCGGGCGTTGCGTATCAGAGGTAAGAAATGAAGCGTCAGATCACTGTTGTGTTGCTCGCATCCGTCGTGCTCGGTGGCTGCAGCTTCGGCTGGTGGGACTCCTACAACGGCGTCACGAAAGCGATCCCGCCGCGCGCCAGCGCACCGTCTTCGAACATTGTTGCGGCGCTGTCCTGCATCAAGGATTCAGGTGCGTTGCGCAATACCAAGATCGCGGTTGCGATCCATGCCGACGGCACCGGCAAATACAATCACATCGCGGACGGCGCGACCGGCAATTATCTGCCGCAAGGGACCACCGCGACCTACGCGTCCGACGCGGTGCTGATGGCCGGCGCCAGGGCCTACAACTACTACGAACTGAATACCGAACGGGCGATGCGTGCGTTCGCCGGCGCCGACGAGCAAAAGGTGCTGTCGGACAAGCAGGATGCGACGCTGCCGAACTACATTCTCTCGACCTCGTTCACGGCGCTCGATTTCATCGGCGGCCCCGACATCGACGTGCAGATCGCCGGGATCGGGCCGTACTGGACCGGCCGCGGCGCGTCGGTCGAGGCGGTCGCGGAAATCTACCAGCCGGGCAACCGCGCGATCCTCAAGATGAGCTCGATCCAGCGCTACGTCGCATTCCGCCAGGGCGGCGTCACCGTCAACAAGTTTTTCGGCGGCGGCAGCGGAACGTTGGTGACCGGCGGCGCCTTGTATTCCGACCAGCAGCGGCTGCAGGAGGCGACGCGGGACGTCGTGGCGCTGTCGGTCGCCGACGTGCTGTCGCGCTTCCACCGTATCCCGACGGACTGCCGCGCCATGGTCGAGGCGTTGCTCGCCGGCGCGCAGCCCGACGTGGCGGTGCCGCAAACTTATGTGCAAACCAGAGGCTGACGCCAGAAACGGGAAGCTGCCCCTGAAATTTCGCCGGCGCTGTGCCGGCATATAAAAAAGGCCGGGCGCGAGCCCGGCCTTTTGCATTCGTGATTGGCTTGGAGCCCGGCTGTTACGACCGTACGGCAGCGACGGCCTTGTCGATGCCCGCGAGCGGGAATTTGAAATGGACGTCGCGACCGTCCTTGGCATGGATGGTGATGACCATCGTGGACGCCGCCTCGATCTTCTTCATCGACGGCTCTTCCAGGGCACCGGTCGCCTCGCAATTCTGCGGAACACAGGCGGCATAGTCGAGCTTGCCGACCGGCGCATCGCCAATCATGAGGTCGACGCCCTTCTGCACCATCACGCCGGTTGGCGTCTGCATGATCGCATGGATCTTGCCGTCCTTGGCGCGCGCAATCTCCCACAGGATTACGAGCTGCTGCTCGTTGTTCGTGATCCGCAGCGCGGCGGAGCAGGTCTTCTGGGAATCGGCGCCGACCACTTCATGGCAGGTGACGGTCCAGCGGTCATAGACCGTGGTTTCGATCCGCATCGGCGCAGCGTCGGCTGGTTGCTCTGCAACCTGCTGCTTCTTCGGCGTCAGGCTTCGCCTTGCCGCGTTGAACGACGTGCTTGGTCGTCGCCTTGCGGGCCTGCTGTTGCTGCTGCCACACCGGCCGGAAGCCGTCGTCGGGCGCTGCCGCCGCGGAATCCTCGAGGTATTCGGCGCCGTCGTCGACCTTCTGCGCTCTCGCGTCGTGCGCAAACAGAAACAGGGCGGCAAGTGCAACGGCACCAAACAGGCTGGTCGTCCCGAAGCAAGAGCGAGATGTCATGTGGAGTGGCCTTTCGTTTTGGGATTTCGCTTCACATTGTAGCAAGAACTTCGCCATTTTTCCGCGCAGGCGAATAAATATGCGCGATTTCGGTTAATGCAGCCGGTCGTATCAGCTCAATACAACCGGAACGCAAACGACTTCGACGGCGGGCTTTCGCCCGCCGTCGAGAACCATTCGTGCAGACTCGGCTGCGACAGCCGAAGTCCCGGCATTAGTTGTGCACGTTGTTGATGTGCTGCGTGATCGTCGCGCCAGCCAGCGAACCGATCGCCTGCGCGGTGATCGAGTTGCCGACGCCGCTGGTGATGCTGGTGGTGCTTGTGGGCTGACCCATGATGTTGAGGGTCGCAGTCACCGGCGCATTGTTTCCATTGGTCGAGGTGATGTTCTTGGCAATGGTCACGGTATTGGACGGCATCGTCGAGACGTTCATCGCTCCAGAGGTGCCGAACGAGGCGGTCTGGTTGATGCTCGCCAGGGCGCTGGCGCCGATAGCCGACGCCGTGATGCTGTTGGCTACGCCGCCCGAGATCGTCGTCGTGTTGACGTTGGCACCCTTGCCAAGCTCAGTGTCGGCCGTAACTTTGCCGGTGTTGTGGGCCACCACCTGGTTGGCGCTGACCTTGTTGGACCGACCGCCAGTGGCTACCCGTGGTCACGTTCAAGAACTGAGAGGAGATCGACGCGCCAGCGGACGCGCCAACCGCCTGCGAGCCGATCGTGTTCTCAACGCCGCACCAATGGCAGCGCTGAGACCCGACGACCCGACGATGGTCTGGGTCGCGGCGATATTGGCGGTGTTCCGGGCGGTGATGTTGTTGACTTTGACCGTGTTGTCCGGAAGCTGCGTCGGGTTGAAGGCCGACGAATTCGAGACAGACTGCGTGATGCTGGCAGACGCAGTGGCGCCGATGGCCGTAGCAGTGATGCTGTTGCTCACGCCGTCCGAGATCGCCGCCGAAGCCGTGATCTTGTCAGCGCCAGCGCCATTGGCCGTCACCGCTGCAGTGTTCTTGGCAAAAAGATTCTTGTCGACCGTGACCTTGTTGTCACCGCCGGCAGTGTTGTTGCCCGTCACGACATTTTCGAAACGCGAGGAAATGCCGGCCGCCGCGGATGCGCCAATCGCCGTCGAGGTGATTGAATTGGCAATTCCGTTAGCGATGCTCGCGCCCACCGAAGTGAAGTGCGAGTCGACCGTGGCGGTGTTTC
This sequence comes from uncultured Alphaproteobacteria bacterium, assembly GCA_963730645.1. Taxonomy (GTDB): domain Bacteria; phylum Pseudomonadota; class Alphaproteobacteria; order Rhizobiales; family Xanthobacteraceae; genus BOG-931. Next base: position 277,318 of record CAVSSN010000012.1, read on the forward strand.
GTCCGGTAACCGAGCCATTCACGTGCACGGTGTTGTCCGGAATCTGACTCAGATCGAGACCCGGCGCCCCGGCGTTGGAGACGGACTGATCGATGCTGGCAACGCCCGATGCGCCGATGCCGGTGGCGCCGATCGTCGAAGACACGGTGTTGACGCCGCTGATCAAGGCCTGACCAGGAACAGTGATAGACGCATTGACCTTGCTGTGGTTGACCGCAGTCACGCCCGTATTGCCCTGAACTTTGATGACGTTCTGTGCCAGCGCCGGGCTGACGAGGAACGTCGTTCCGAGCAGGAGTGAAGTGTAGACAGCTTTCTTCGCGATAGAGTAACGCATTACTTAACGCTCCCGTGCTCCGACGCCAGCCACCGGCATCATTGGGTTAATAGTTTGTTGGCCTCTGTGGCGATGTGCAGAAAATCGAAGCGAAAAAGTTAAGTCAATCTTAAGTTCCCCTTACGGTTGCTTAACCTTAAGTTATGGTTAATACGGAACAATTAAACAGATTTGCAGTGCGCTTTTTCTGCGACGTTGCTTTGTGAATTCTTTCTCGCGCCACCACCTCGATTAACGATGTCTTTACTTTCGAATTGCTCACGCACTGCATTTGAAATCATTGTCGTGGCCCGCCGTGCTCGCTCCCGATGCCGGCGCCTGAAAGGATCACATCGTGAATCAGTTTGCGATTGCGCTCGCCTTGGCCACAGCATGTGCAGTCACTCCCGCTTTCGCGGATTCGATCACTGCAAGCAGCACGACCGGCGGCAGCACCGTCGCTGGCACCACGGTGACTTCATCCAACGCCGGCAGTGTGACCGCGACTGGCAATTTCGGGCACACAGCGATCCGCGGCGGCAAGCAACAACTTCATCGGTGTGACCTCGACCGGCGCCGCCGTCACCGTTCAAATTCTCGAAAGACGGCGTCGATCCGAATGTCCCGACCAGCGATTCGATCGCCGTTTCGTCGATCAACACGTCGAACACGGGCACCGTCACCGCGACCGGAAGATTCCAGGGCGCGATCGCCAGCAGCAACGCGCAAAGCTCGTCCAGCGGCAACAGCATCGGCGTTTCGGCTGCCGGCACATCGGTCAACATCACGATCTCGCACAAATAGCGGCGCGCCTACGCGGGCGCGGCTCTTGCTGATCGCACGCGGCGCAGCTTACCCCGTCTTTCCGGCGAGCCCCGCGATCTCCAGCGCGGCCAGGTGATCCTGCAAAATCCGCGGCATCTCGCCTGGCGGCGTGCGGCCGAAGCCGCAATAGGCGGCCAAGCCGAAATCCGGAAGGAATTTGCGCGCGACATCGAGGCGCTGCTTGAGCGTCGCCATGTTGTGGATCGCGCCGAGGTAGACCCGCGCGCCTCTGGCGTCGAGCTGACGCAACGGCGCGTAGAATTTTTCATCGACGCGGTCGAGCGTCGGGATGTGCACCCAGTCGACGCGGCGGCCGGTGCTGGCGACCGCCGCGTTGATCAGCTCGACCGGGCGCGCGAGATCGTCCGGCGCAAACGCCGGCCAGCCGCCGAACGTGCCGAAGCAGAAATGGAAGCCGAGCTGCGACGTCCTGCGGAATCGACTTTCGACAGCCGGCCGATCGGCGGCACATGCGTTTCCACTTCAAGTTCCTGCGGCACGGCTTTGCCGGCGCCGCAGACCGCCTGCAATTCCCAGGCGCAGTCCCACTGGATGGCCAAATCCTCGATGCGGGATTTTTTCGACGATGGCCGCCACTTCGGCCGCCAGCGCCGCCTCGAAGCCCGGGCGGATGCGCGCCAGATCCTGCGGGTCGGGAAAATACAGCGGCCTGATGACGCTGTTGACCATCGGGATCGAGATCTGGAACCGTAAGCCGTCCGGCAAAATTCCTTTCTCGCGCAGCGTGCGGAAAACGAAATAGGAATTGACCGCATCCCTGGCGTAGCCGAGCCGCGACCCCGGATTGCCGAAGCGCACGCGCTCGACGCCCGGCCTGACCCTGAATTGCCAGGCGTCGTCGCGCGAGCGCGGCAGCAATTGCTCGACGCCATCGACCGGCTTCGGCCGCTTGAGGGTCTCGAGATCGGGATGGCCGTTGAAAATCTGGTACGACAGCCGGTTGACCCACGAGCGGCGCTCGCCGACCTCGCCGTCCGGCAGCGCGGGCAAGTGCCGCGCCAGCGCGCCGCCGAAGGTGCGCATCACGTCCTCGACGGTGTCCAGCGGCACGCTGCCCACAAGCAGAAGATTATTGCCCATCGAATCGACCCTTTCCTGCGCGTTTTTTGCTAGCGTGCCCCGCCATGGATGCCGCGCGCCCCATCATGTCCGACGATTCCGGCCCGCCGGTCGAGGCCGGCCGCGTCACCCCCAAAGCGGCCGACGACGTCGGCCGCGTAACCCCGATGATGGAGCAATATATCGAGATCAAGGCCGCCAATCCGGATTGCCTGCTGTTCTACCGGATGGGCGACTTCTACGAAATGTTCTTCGACGACGCCGAAATCGCCTCGCGCGCACTCGGCATCATGCTGACCAAGCGCGGCAAGCACATGGGCCGCGACATTCCGATGTGCGGCGTGCCGGTCGAGCGCGCCGACGAATATCTGCATCAGCTCATCGCGCTCGGCCATCGCGTCGCCGTGTGCGAGCAGCTTGAAGACCCGGCCGAGGCGCGCAAGCGCGGCAACAAGAGCGTGGTGCGCCGCGACGTGGTGCGGCTGGTGACGCCCGGCACGCTGACCGAGGATTCGCTGCTCGACGCGCGGCGCAACAATTTTCTCCTCGCCATCGCGCGGGCGCGCACCTCCTCGACCGACGACGACAGCCGCTTCGCGCTCGCCTGGATCGACATTTCCACGGCCGAATTCCGCCTGCTCGAGTGCGACCGCAGCGCGCTCGCCGCCGAGATCGCGCGGCTCGAGCCCGGCGAAATCATCGTCTCCGACGCGCTCTATTCGGATGCCGAGCTTGCGCCGTACTTCCGCTCGCTGCCAGCCGTGACGCCGCTCGCGCGCGACGTGTTCGACGGCGCGACGGCCGAGCGGCGGCTCGCGTCGTTCTTCGGCGTCGCCACCACCGCGGCGTTCGGCGCGCTGTCGCGCGTCGAGCTGACTGCGGCAGCCGCGATCATCACCTATGTGGAGCGCACGCAGATCGGCAAGCGGCCGCCGCTGTCGCCGCCGCTGCGCGAGGCCGCCGGCGCGACGCTCGCGATCGACCAGGCGACGCGCGCCAATCTCGAACTGATCCGCACGCTCGCGGGCGAGCGGCGCGGCTCGCTGCTGGCCGCCATCGACCGCACCGTGACGTCGGCCGGCTCGCGGCTGCTGGCGCAGCGGCTCGCCGCGCCGCTCACCGATCCGCAGGAGATCGCGCGCCGGCTCGACGCCGTCGCGGTGTTCGCGAGCGACAGCGGCTTGCGCGCCGAAATGCGCGAGCGGCTCAAGGCGGCGCCCGATCTCGCCCGCGCGCTGGCGCGGCTTGTCGTCGGCCGCGGCGGGCCGCGCGATCTCGCCGGCGTCCGCGACGGCATCACGGCCGCGGCCGAGCTTGCGACACGGCTCGCGGCGCTTGCGATCGTGCCGGACGAGATCGCGCAGGCGGCGACCGCATTGCGGCGGCCCGATCCTGCCATCGCGGCCGAGCTTGCCGGCGCACTCGCCGACGAACTGCCGGCGTTCAAGCGCGACGGCGGCTTCGTGCGCGCGGGCTGCGAGGGCGCGCTCGACGAGGCGCGCGCGCTGCGCGACGAATCGCGCCGCGTCATCGCCGCGCTGCAGGTGCGCTACGCCGAGACGACCGGCATCCGCTCGCTGAAGATCCGGCACAACAACGTGCTCGGCTATTTCGTCGACGTCACGGCGCAGCACGGCGAGAAGCTGCTCACTGCGCCGCTCAACGCCAGCTTCATCCATCGCCAGACGCTCGCCGGCCAGGTGCGCTTCACCACGACGGAGCTCGGCGAGCTTGAGGCCAAGATCGCCAATGCGGCCGACCGCGCGCTCGGGCTGGAACTCGAAATCTTCGAGCGCCTCGCCGCAACCGTCACGGCCGCGAGCGCAGAGATCAAGGCGGCAGCCGAAGCGCTTGCCGTGATCGATGTCGCCTCCGCGCTGGCCACACTCGCGATCGAGCGCGATTATGTGCGGCCGGAGGTCGATGCCGGTCTCGACTTCGTCATCGAGGGCGGCCGTCATCCGGTGGTCGAACCGGCGCTCGCGCACGACGGCGGCCCGTTCGTCGCCAACGATTGCGATCTCTGCGGCGGCCGGCCGCATCTGGCTGATGACCGGCCCCAACATGGCGGGCAAGTCGACGTTCCTGCGGCAGAACGCGCTCATCGCCGTGCTGGCGCAGATGGGCAGTTTCGTGCCGGCGCGCCGCGCGCATATCGGCGTGGTCGACCGGCTGTTCTCGCGCGTCGGCGCCGCCGACGATCTCGCGCGCGGCCGCTCGACCTTCATGGTCGAGATGGTCGAGACCGCCGCCATCCTCAATCAGGCCGGCGAGCGCGCGCTCGTCATCCTCGACGAGATCGGGCGCGGCACTGCGACCTTCGACGGCCTCTCGATCGCCTGGGCGACGATCGAGCATCTGCACGAACGCAACCGCTGCCGCGCGCTGTTCGCCACGCATTTCCACGAGATGACCGCGCTCGCCGCCAAGCTGCCGCGGCTCCACAACGCGACGATGCGCGTCAAGGAATGGCAGGGCGAGGTCGTGTTCCTGCACGAGGTCGTGCCGGGCGCGGCCGACCGCTCCTACGGCATCCAGGTGGCGAAGCTCGCCGGCCTGCCGGCGAGCGTGATCGAACGCGCCAAGGTGGTGCTGGCGCAGCTCGAAGCCGAGGACCGCACTTCGCCGGCGCGCCGGCTGATCGACGACCTGCCGCTGTTTTCCGCGCGCGCGGCGCCCGCACCGCAACGCGACGCCGCGCTCACCGCGCTGGTCGAGGCGCTCGCGGCGCTGCATCCCGACGAGATGTCGCCGCGCGATGCGCTGGAAGCGCTTTATGCGCTCAAGACGAAACTGGCGCAGGTGAAGAAAGAATAGATGTAGCCCGCATGAGCGTAGCGATATGCGGGACCGCCGCCCCGGATATCGCTCCGCTCATCCGGGCTACGAAGAAGACGGCTACGAAACCTACGACAAAATTTTGCGGGCGCGAAATACCCACAGCACACCGTTCCAGGCGATGCAGACCGAAAGGCCGATCGCGAGGCCCCACCACGAGCCGAGCGGTTCGGCCAGATAGTGCAGCGCCAGGAAGCCGAGGCACAGTCCGACAAAAGCGATTTGCGCATGCGCCAGTACGCTGGCGGATGCCTTGCCGCCGATGCGCGGATGCAAAATCACGATGAAGCTGCCGAGCACGATCGGAAATACCGCAAACATGCCCGATGCAAACGAGCCGATGCGGTAGCTCGCCGTCGTCACGACGGCGACCAGAACCGCGGCCGTAATGGCGCGCAGCGGGATATCGAATGGCGTCCGCGCCACTTTCGGCGGCGTTCCGGACGTGCGGTAGCTCCAGCTCAGCGGGATCGTGAAGGCAAAAGTCGCAATCACGAGCGCCATCGCGGTCAGCGGCGTCCAATCGACGAAGCGCAGCGCGGCGGCGATCGCAAACCACAGCACGGTCGCGACGCTCAGACTCAGCAGCAACCCGTGCCGCTGCGCCAGAATGGCGTAGCTCAGCGCAAAGACCGACACCGCGGCGTTGGTGGCGAGGCTGCCGATCGCGCTCGCGGCGATGAAGCTCGGCGGATGCTCCATGGCGAGGATGATGTAGGCCGCGCCCGCCGCCGTCGGCAGCGCGGCGATCAGCGCGCCGATGAACGGCCCGCTGCGCTCGACCGCAACCGAGGCGATGACGACGATCGCCGCCGTCATCGCCATCTTGAGCGCGAGCTCGAACCAGAACAGGAGTTCGGGGGAGATCATGCGATTACTAATTGCACCCAAATTGTCATGCCCCGCGAAGGCGGGGCATCCAGTAAACACGGCGTCACCGCAATTTAATACCAACGCCGAGGATACTGGATCATCCGACCTTCGCGGACTGCATGGCGGTGAGACGAGGTGACAGCGAGTGATTACTTTCGCTTCAAGCTCACCTCCACCGGCGGGCCGCTCTTGATGGTCTGGTAGACGACGCAATAGCGCTCGGTGAGCTTGAGGAGCTGATCGAGCTTTTCCTGCTCCACGTCGGTGTCGACATCGAAGCGCAGGCGGATTTGCGCGAAGCCGACCGGCGCGTCCTTGGCGACGCCGAGCGTGCCGCGGAAATCGAGATCGCCTTCGGCCGACACCGTGCCGGACTTGAGCGGAATGTCGATCGCGGTCGCGACCGCCTTGATGGTCACGCCGGCGCAGGCGACCAGCGCTTCGAGCAGCATGTCGCCGGAGCACAGTTCGAGCCCGCTGCCGCCCGTCGCCGGATGCAGGCCCGCGACCGCGAGCGCGCGGCCGGTCTCGACCTTGCAGGCGATGTTCTGGTCGTCGAGCGTGCCCTTGGCCTTGAGCGTGATGAAGGCGGCCTTGGGGTCGCCCTTGTAGCGCTCCTTGATCGGGGCCTGCATCGCGCGCAGTCCGGCAGCGTCCATGGAATTCTCCTTGCAACTCATTGTCATTGCCACACGCATTCCGGCGCGCAGGCGAGCGGAATCCATAGCCACCGACGGTCAAGTCATGTCCATCGCGCGGCGGTGATTACTGGATCGTCCGCCTTCGCCGGCACGATGACAGGATTGTAGTACGGAATTACCACCACATCGCGGCGCCGGCGCCGGTCTTGACCTCGCCTTCGGCGGTGCGCACGGCGCGGTCGAGCGAGCGGTCGAGCGCGGCGAGCACGCGGCGCTTGACGAAATCGAACGCGGCGGACTGGCGGTCGCGCGGGCGCGGCAGGTCGTCCTCGATCTCGTCGAAGATGCGGCCGGGGCGCGGACGCATCACCATGATGCGGTCGGCGAGCACGATCGCCTCGTCGACATCGTGCGTGACCAGGATCAAGGTCGGCTTGGCGTCGGCCCACAGATCGAGCAGGTGGTCCTGCAGATCGACGCGCGTGAACGCGTCGAGCGCCGAGAACGGCTCGTCGAGCAGCAGCACCTGCGGCCGCGGCACCAGCGCGCGCGCGATGGCGACACGCTGCGCCTGTCCGCCGGAGAGTTCGCGCGGCCACATCGTCGCCTTCTCGCTCAGCCCGACGCGCATCAGCGCCCGCGCGACGCGCTCCGCCCGTTCCGCCTTCGGCCGATCCTCCAGTCCGAAACCGACATTGTCTGCGACCGAGAGCCACGGCAGCAGCCGCGGCTCCTGGAAGATGATGCCGATGTTCTCGTGCGGCGCGGTGATGGTCACGCCGTCGAGCACGACGCGGCCCTGGCTCGGGGTGTCGAGGCCCGACACCGCGCGCAGCAGCGTGGACTTGCCGCAGCCCGAGCCGCCGACGATGGCGACGATCTCGCCCGGCGCGACCTCGAAGGTGACGCCGTCGAGCGCGTGCACGCCGTTCGGATAGGTCTTGCCGACGCGTTCGAGGGCCAGCATCGTTAACGTTCCTCGGCGCGGCCGAAGTGGTCTTCCCAGCGCAGGAACGGCGCGGCGGCGATGACGATCAGCCAGTCGGTCAGCTTGCCGATGATGGCGAAAGCGACGATCGCGGTGACGATCTGTGCCGGCTTGCCGAGCTGCTGGCCGTCGATCAGGAGATAGCCGAGGCCCTCCGACGCGCCGAGCAGTTCGGCGGCGACCACGAACATCCAGCCGAGACCAAGGCCGGAGCGCAGCGAAACCACGTAGGCCGGCAGCACCGCGGGGAGCAGAATGCGCCGGACCATGGCGGCGCCGGACAGCCGGAAGGCGCGGCCGACTTCGACCAGCTTGCGGTCGACCGACATGATCGCAGCCATCACGCCGAGATAGACCGGGAAGAACACGCCGACCGCGATCAACGTGATCTTCGACGTCTCGAAAATCCCGAACCAGAGAATGAAGATCGGCACCCAGGCGATCGACGGGATCGCGCGCAGCGCCTGCAGGCTCGGGTCGAGCAGGCGGCGCAGCAGCGCGGAGTAGCCGCAGATCGCGCCGGTCAGCGTGCCGGCCACGACGCCGATGGCAAAGCCGGCGGCGACGCGAGCGGACGTCACCAGCACGTGCCGCTGCAGTTCACCGGCGCGCGCGAGGTCGACGAAGGTTTTGAAGATCACCGAGGGCGGCGGCACCAGCCGGCCCGAGGCCAGGCCGAAGTGCACCACGAGTTCCCAGCCGAGCCCAAGCACGACCGGCAGCACCAGCGCCGATCGCCGGCCACGCCAGGCGCGACAAGCGGCGCTTCGGTGCGGTCCGTTCGGCCGGGGCCGTTTCGGCGGCGATGGTCATCTGAATAAGAGACATGACGCGGCCGCGAAATGCAATGCGCCAAGTAATCACCTCTCCCCGCGCGCGGGGAGAGGTCGACGTCGAGCGCAGCGAGGGAGGGTGAGGGGGCCTGTCCGCGATTCTGAGCCCAGCGGATAGGCCCCCTCACCCCGACCCTCTCCCCGCACGCGGGGAGAGGGAGGAGATCGTCAGTTGCTGACGCCGTCACGTACTTGTCGTCGATCAGGTCATCGACCGCCTTCTTGACGTCCACGTCGGCGGGAAGCACGCCGGCCTTCTGCAGGGCGATGCCGGCCTGCAGGATCGAGTCACGCTGCTCCGGCGCCGATCTTGTTGTAATGGATGTCGGTGCGCTCCTTGAGCTGCTTGTCGGCGACGGCGTCCGACAGCTTGGTGGCGGCCTGGAACGCGTGCTTCTCCTCAGCGTAATTGGCAAGCGAGAACTTGCGCGCTTCCTCGTAGACCGCGAGCACGCGCTTCACCAGATCGGGATGATCCTTGAGGAACTCGATGCGGGTCGAAAGGATGCCCCAGGTGTTGGCGGCCTTGTTGCGATAGAACAGCCGCGCGCCGTCGTCGATCTCCACCTGCGCCATCATCGGATCGAGGCCGGCCCAGGCATCGACGTCGCCGCGGATCAGCGCGGTCGCGCCGTCCGGATGCTGCAGCAGCACCGGCGTAATGTCCTTTTCGGTCAGGCCGACTTTCTGCAGCGCGCGCACCAGGAAGATGTGCGGGTCGGTGCCGCGCGTCACCGCGACGCGCTTGCCCTTGAGGTCCTCGATCTTGTTGATCGCGGTGTCCTTGCGGGTGACGAGCGCGGTCCATTCCGGCTGCGAATAGACATAGATCGACTTGATCGGATTGCCGTTGATCTTCGACACCAGCGCGGCGGCGCCCGCCGACGAGCCGAAGTCGATCGAGCCGGCGTTGAGGAATTCCAGCGCCTTGTTGGAGCCGAGCGTCTGCACCCAGCGGATGCCGATGCCGTCCTTGGCGAATTCCTTTTCGAGCAGGCCCTTCTCCTTGAGCACCATCGAGACCGGATTGTAGGTGGCCCAGTCGATGTTGATGGTCTTCGGCTTGTCGGCCGCGAATGCGGCGGTCGCCGGCACCAGGCCGGCGGCAAGCGTGGACAAGATGAGGCTGCGACGTGAGAGCTTGGTCGTGAAGAGCTTGGTCATAGCGACCTCCCAGCGTTGGGCCGCATCGACGCTCTCACGCGCTAACACGACCGGTTGATGGAGGCGGGATTTGTTCGGCCCGCCATCAGCGTGGCGCTGGGGCAGGCCCCGGCGTTTTAGCTGCATTTGTTACGCGCCCGCAAGCTGCTCGCTCAAATCGGCGCTAGTTTTATTCTTTAGACAAGCTCGGAAATCCGGTCAATGGAAATTTATTCTACAATATCGCGCATATTGGTAGATATTTCTAGCGATGCCGCCGTTGTCTTTGACCGTTTTCCAGCGATCGTGCCGCCTGCCGGGCGGTGACAGCGCCAAGCGCCTCCGCTATGCCGTTGACGTCATGCTCGACCCGCAACATGCCGCGCCCGCGACCGCCGAACTGATCGATGTCGCGGCAATCGCCGCCGATCTCGACAAGCTCGCCGACATCCATTCCGGGCACGAGCGCGAATTGCGCACCGCGGTCGCGCAGCGCCTGAAGGCGGCGTTGACGCAGGCGCGCACGCAGGCCGAGCAGCTGCTGCTCAAGGACCGGCACGGGCGGCGCTGCGCCGAGCGGCTGTGCCAGGTGCAGGACGAGATCATCCGCATCCTGTTCGAATTCGCCGGCACGCAGCTCTACCCGTCGCAGAACCCGTCGGAAGCCGAGCGCATGGCGGTGATCGCCACCGGCGGCTACGGCCGCGGCCTGATGGCGCCGGGCTCCGACATCGATCTGTTGTTTCTGCTGCCGTACAAGCAGACCGCCTGGGGCGAATCCGTCGCCGAGGCGATCCTCTATTGCCTCTGGGACATGGGGCTCAAGGTCGGCCACGCCACGCGCTCGGTCGACGAGTGCATCCGCCAGGCCAAGGCGGACATGACCATCCGCACCGCGCTGCTCGAAGCGCGCTACCTGTTCGGCGACGCCAAGCTCTACGACGAGCTGACCACGCGTTTCGACAAGGACATCGCGCAGGGCACCGCGGCGCAATTCGTTGCCGCCAAGCTCGCCGAGCGCGAGGAGCGCCATCGCCGCGCCGGACAATCGCGCTATCTGGTCGAGCCCAACGTCAAGGACGGCAAGGGCGGGCTACGCGACCTGCACACGCTGTTCTGGATCGCCAAGTACGTCTACCGCGTGCGCGAGCCCGAGGAGCTGATCGAGCGCGGCGTGTTCGACCGGGACGAATACAATCTGTTCCGGCGCTGCGAAAGTTTCCTGTGGTCGGTGCGCTGCCACATGCATTTCGTCACCGGCCGCGCCGAGGAGCGCCTGTCGTTCGACATCCAGCGCGAGATCGCGGTGCGGCTCAACTACACCGAACATCCGGGGCAGAAGGACGTCGAGCGGTTCATGAAGCATTACTTCCTGACCGCCAAGCACGTCGGCGATCTCACCGCCATCCTGTGCGCCGGCCTCGAGGAGAGCCAGGCGGTGCCGGCGCCGGTGCTCAGCCGCGTCATCGCGCGGCTGCGCCCCGGGCGCGCAAAACGGCCGCTCACCGAGAGCGACGATTTCGTCGTCGACAACAACCGCATCAACATCGCCGATCCGGACGTCTTCAAGCGCGATCCGGTCAATCTGATCCGGCAGTTCCACCTCGCGCAGAAGCACAATCTCGCCTTCCATCCCGACGCCATGCGGGTCGCAACGCGCTCGCTCAGATTGATCGATCAGGAATTGCGCCGGAACGAAGAGGCGAACCGCCTGTTCTTCGAAATCCTGACCTCGACCAACGATGCCGAAACGGTGCTGCGGCGCATGAACGAGGCTGGCGTGCTGGGCGCCTTCGTTCGCGCGTTCGGCCGCATCGTGGCGATGATGCAGTTCAATATGTACCACCACTATACGGTGGACGAGCATCTGCTGCGCTGCATCGGCGTGCTCAGCGAAATCGAGCGCGGCGAAAATCCCGAATTCCAGTTCGCCAACGAACTCATGCGCACGATCCGGCCGGAGCATCGCGCGGTGCTCTACGTCACGCTGTTTCTGCACGACATCGCCAAGGGCCGCCCCGAGGACCATTCGATCGCGGGCGCGCGCGTCGCGCGGCGCTTCTGTCCGCGTCTCGGATTTTCGGCGGCCGATACCGAACTCGTCGCCTGGCTGGTCGAAGTGCATCTGGTGATGTCGACGGTGGCGCAATCGCGCGACCTTTCCGACCGCAAGACGATCGAGAACTTCGCCGCCGTCGTGCAGTCGCTGGAGCGCATGAAGCTTCTCACCATCCTGACCACCGCCGACATCCGCGCGGTCGGGCCCGGCGTGTGGAACGGCTGGAAGGCGCAGCTTCTTCGCACGCTTTATTACGAGACCGAGCCGGTGCTCACCGGCGGCTTCTCCGAGGTCAACCGCGCGCAGCGTGTGGCGATGGCGCAGGCCGAGTTCCGCGCCGAAATGAAGGACTGGCCACCCGAACGGCTGGAGGCCTTCATCGCGCGGCAATATCCGGCCTATTGGCTCAAGGTCGACCTGCCGCACAAGGTGGCGCAGGCGCATTTCGTGCATGCGACCGAGTCGGCGGACAAGACGCTCGCGACCAGCGTCGGCTTCGACGCCGTGCGCGGCGTCACCGAACTGACCGTGCTCGCGCCCGACCATCCGTGGCTGCTTTCGATCATCGCCGGTGCGTGCGCGGTCGGCGGCGCCAACATCGTCGATGCGCAGATCTACACCACGACCGACGGGCTTGCGCTCGACACCATCTCGCTGTCGCGCGAATTCGAGCGCGATGAGGACGAAGCGCGCCGCGCCGCGCGCATCGGCGATGCGATCGAGACGCGCGGTGCGCGGCCAGCTTCGGCTGCCGGACGTCATCGCCAAGCGCGCGGCGCCGAAGGGTCGGATCAAGGCCTTCGCGGTCGAGCCGGAGGTCTCAATCAACAACCAGTGGTCCAATCGCTACACCGTGGTCGAAGTCACCGGCCTCGACCGGCCGGGCCTGCTCTACGAACTCACCACCACGTTGTCGAAACTCAACCTGAACATCGCCTCCGCCCACGTCGCCACTTTCGGTGAGCGCGTGGTCGACGTGTTCTATGTCACCGATCTTTTGGGCGCGCAGATCACGACGCCGACCCGTCAGGCGGCGATCAAGCGCGCGATCATTCCGCTGTTCACCGCAGCCGCCGCCGACGCCAAAATGGCGACGGAAGCGGCCGCGAGTTGATCCGGAATTTGGCTGAGCAGTTTGCCGGAGTTACTACTTCGGCGCACCAGCCGGCGTCTTCCACGCGTCGGCGCCGACCTGGAACATCTTGACGGTATCCTGACAGCACATCATCGACGCAGCCGGAGCTGGCTCAGACATGGCCGCAGCAGCCGCGGGCTTCTTCGCCTTCTTCTTCGCGGCGAGCGCCATCGACGGCGCGGTTACGATCATCACGGAAGCGAGCAGAAATGCGATCTTGCGCATGCAGTCCCCCAGTAAGCGCCCCCCGGTGGACATCACCGGTATCGCCATGATCGTCTGAAACTGGGGACAATGGAAGTTGCTTTCTGCGGACAGGCCACTGCCCGCAGATCATCAAGCCTGCAACAGGTCACGCCGGAGCGTTTACGTTCCAGTTACGCGCCTACGATGCGCGCAAGACGGACGTTACTTCTTCGCCGCGTACGGCTTCGCCAACCCGTCGTTCAGGATCCAGAACATGTGGAGCGTATCCTGGCAGCACGGCTGCGGAGCAGTGTAGGCCACCGCCGCCGGAGCGACGTAAGGCTTCCACGTATTCTGCTTCGCCAATCCGTCGTTCAGGATCCAGAACATGTGCAGCGTATCCTGGCAGCACGGCTGCGGAGCCGCGCTGGCAGCCCGCGCCAGACGACGACGCCAGCGCGACGAACGCAACCGCAGTCAAAAGTGCAGCTCGTACCCATCAATCCCCCCTATGTCGCTTCCGGAAAAGTTTCCGGAAAATTTATGATGTCCCTAAACGGGACGATATGGAAGCCGAAATCGTTGCGGCCAAACCACACTTCGCACAGATTTTTTCGGAGGTGTGCCATCAGTGCATCGGGGCCGGCCAGGACTGCGGCCCGAGCCCGGCGGGCCAAGCGGTAACCACCCCTTAAATCGCGCTCTCTACCGTGCCGGCGGGGCGCAATCGCGCTCCCCATGGGGTCGGGGGATATGGCGTCGGGACGGACCAGCCGGACAATTCCGCTCGACCCTCCGAGCCCTGACCTCCGATTACGACCGGCCGACCGGCCCGGAGCCTCCCCATCTGCTCGCGATGAGCGCTCCGGCAGCGACGGCGGCCGGCGCGCGCGCCGGAGCCGCCGCGAAGACGCCCCAGCCCGCGCGCCGCGCAAGCGGCGGGGCCGCGGCGGCGGCAACCGCCGTACCGGCTTTGCGCGAATCTTCTACTGGGGCGCCGTGCTCGCCTTGTGGGCGGTGATCGCCGTCATCGGCGCGCTGATCTGGATCGGCGCCCATCTGCCGCCGATCCAGTCGCTCGAAATCCCCAAGCGCCCGCCTTCGATCCTGATCCTCGGCGCGAACGGCGCAACGCTCGCGACGCGCGGCGACATGGGCGGCGCCGCGGTGCCGCTCAAGGAACTGCCGGCCTACGTGCCGAAGGCCTTCATCGCCATCGAGGATCGCCGCTTCTACGCCCATCACGGCGTCGACCCGTGGGGAATCAGCCGCGCCGTCGTCGCCAATGTGCTGCACCGTGGCGTGGCGCAGGGCGGATCGACCATCACGCAGCAGCTCGCCAAGAACCTGTTCCTGACGCAGGAGCGCACGCTCAGCCGCAAGCTGCAGGAAGTCGTGCTGGCGCTCTGGCTCGAACACAAGTTCAGCAAGGCGCAGATCCTCGAAATGTATCTGAACCGCGTCTACTTCGGCGCCGGCGCCTACGGGGTGGAAGCGGCGACGCAACGCTATTTCGGCAAGTCGGCGCGGCAATTGACGCTCGCCGAAGCGGCGCTGCTCGCCGGCCTGGTCAAGTCGCCGTCGCGGCTGGCGCCGAGCCGCAATCCCGACGGCGCCGAGCGCCGCGCCCAGATGGTGATCGCGGCGATGGCCGACATGAAGATGATCACCGAGAGCGCCGCGAAGGTTGCGCTGGTGCATCCGGCCGAAGCGGTGAAGCCCGCCGGCGCCGGCTCGCTCAATTACGTCGCCGATTGGGTGATGGACGCGATCGACGATCTCATCGGCCGCGTCGAGCAGGACATCGTGGTGGAGACCTCGATCAATCCCGCGCTGCAGACGGCGGCGGAGAAGGCCCTGGTCGACGAGCTGGCGCAGAAGGGCGACAAGTTCGGTGTCGGCCAGGGCGCCATCGTTTCGATGACGCCGGACGGCGTCGTGCGCGCGCTGGTCGGCGGCCGGAATTATTCCGAGAGCCAGTTCGACCGCGCCATTGCGGCACGACGCCAGCCCGGATCGGCGTTCAAGCCGTTCGTCTATCTCACCGCGCTCGAACACGGCCTCACGCCGGACACCGTGCGCGACGACAAGCCGATCACCGTCAAAGGCTGGAAGCCGGAGAACTACGGTCACGAATATTTCGGCCCGGTGACGCTGACCCAGGCGCTGGCGCATTCGCTCAACACCGTCTCGGTGCGGCTGACGATGGAGTTCGGCCCGATGGCGGTGGCGCGCACCGCCTACCGGCTCGGCATCACCTCGAAGCTCGAGCCCAACGCCTCGATCGCGCTCGGCACGTCGGAGGTTTCGCCGCTTGAGCTCGTCTCCGCCTATGCGCCGTTCGCCAATGGCGGCCTCGCGGTCATACCGCACGTCGTCGAGCGCGTGCGCACCGCCGACGGCAAGACGCTCTACACGCGCCCGACGCAAGGTCTCGGCCGCATCGTCGATGGCCGCTATGTCGCGATGATGAATGCCATGATGCAGCAGACGCTTGTCGCCGGCACCGCGCACACCGCCTCGCTGCCCGGCTGGCAGGCGGCGGGCAAGACCGGCACCAGCCAGGATTTCCGCGACGCCTGGTTCATCGGCTACACCGCGCATCTCGTCACCGGCGTGTGGCTCGGCAACGACGATTCCTCACCGACCAAAAAGGCGACCGGCGGCGGCCTTCCGGTCGAAATCTGGAGCCGGTTCATGAAGACTGCGCACCAGGGCGTCGCACCCATCGGCCTGCCCGGCCTCATCGGCGGCGCACCGATCGCCACCGCGCCGACGCCGCCGGCGAATATCCCCGGACCGGTCGCCGCAAACGGGCGCGCGCAGCCGCCGGACAACGGCGGCATGGACTTCTGGCTGCTCGACAAGCTGCTGGGCCGGCGCTGACGGCGCTCGGCAATCTCATCACATCGTCTTGCGCAGGTCGTGGTGCTTCAGCGGCAGCGAGCGGATGCGCTTGCCGGTGGCGGCGAACACGGCGTTGCACACAGCGGGCGCCAGCGGCGGCAGCGGCGGCTCGCCGATGCCGCCCCAGAAACCACCGCTCGGCACCAGCACGGTGATCACCTCCGGCATGTCGGCCATCTTCAGCATCTCGTAGTCGCTGAAGTTCGATTGCTCGACGGCGCCGTCCTTGACGGTGATCTCGCCGTAGAGCGCCGCGGTGAGACCGTAGACGATCGCGCTCTGGACCTGCATTTCGATCGACAGCGGGTTGACGACGTAGCCGCAGTCGATCGCCACGACCACCCGGTGCACACGCACCTTGCCGTCGCTGCCGACCGATATCTCGGCCACGTGCGCGCAGATGCTGTTGCCGCCTTCGTTGATCGCGATGCCGCGGAATACGCCCGGCGGCAGCGCGCCGTCCCAGTCGGCCTTGTTCGCCGCGGCGTCGAGCACGGCGAGATGTTTGGGCTGCGTCCGCAACAGTTTGCGCCGATAGCGATAGGGGTCCTGGCCCGCCGCATGGGCCATCTCGTCGATGAAGCTCTCCTTGAAGAAGGCGTTCTGCGTGTAGTTGACAGCGCGCCAGACGCCGATCGGCACATGCGTCGGCCGCGTGGAAAAATCGAGCAGAATATTCGGCACGTCGTAGGCAAATTCCTCGAGCAGGCCCTGAAGGAAGTTCCTGTCGATGAAGCCCTTGAGCATGCCCGGCACCATCGACGACACGATCGGTGGACCCGAAAGCCGCATTTTCAATGCGACCGGCAGGCCGGCCGCATCGAGGCCGGCGCTGAAGCGGGCCATGACCGCCGGACGATAAAAATCGTGCTGGATGTCCTCCTCGCGCGTCCACACCAGCTTGACCGGCTGGCCAACCGCTTTGGCGATGATGACGGCCTCGCGAATGTATTCCTGCACCGAGCCGCGCCGGCCGAAGCCGCCGCCGAGCATCATCGCGATGGACCACGGCGTTGCTGTTCGGCAGACCGGCGGCGGCGGCGGCCGTCGCAAGCGCCGTTTCGGCGTCCTGCGTCGGCACCCAGACCTCGACCCGTCCGGGCGTGACGTGCGCGGTGCAGGTCTGCGGCTCCATGGTCGCGTGCGCGAGGAACGGAACGCTGTATTCGGCCTCGATCCGCTGGGCGGCGCCGGCGAACGCCGCGGCGACATCGCCGGTCGATTGCGCAACAGGCGCATCGGCCGCATCGAGGCCAGCGCGAATGTATGCGCCGATCGATTCGCTCGACACCTGGCCGTTGCCGCAGTCGTCCCAGATGACCGGCAGCGCGTCGGCCGCGCGTTTGGCCCGCCACCAGCTATCGGCGACGACGGCGACGGCATCCGGCAAGCGCACGATGTGCCGGACGCCCTTCATGTCCTTGACCGCTGTTTCGTCCACCGCCTTCAACCGGCCCTTGAAGACGGGGCAGTGGACGATCGCCGCGTAAAGCATGTCCGGCAACCGGACGTCGATGGCGTAGATCGGCTTGCCGGTGACTTTGTCGGCGATCTCCAGCCGCCGGCGCGGGGTGCCGGCAAGCTTCCAGTCCTTGGGGTCTTTGAGCTTCACCTCTTTCGGCGGCGCCATCCTGGCGGCGTCTTCGGCGACCTCGCCGAACGTCAAGCGCCGCTCGCTCGGGGCGTGGGTGATGACGCTGTTGGCGGCAATGCATTGCGTCGCCGCCACGCCCCAGCGCGCGGCAGCCGCCGCAATCAGCATTTCACGCGCGGCGGCGCCGGCCTCACGCAAGTCGTGTTGCGATGCAGAGATCGAGCGGCTGGCGCCGGTCGACATGTCGCCCCAGACGCGCTGGCGGAGCGCGTTCGCCTCCGGTGCGACGAATTCCAGCCGGACCTTGTTCCAGTCGCATTCAAGCTCTTCGGCGACCAGCATGGCGAGGCCGGTGGACGCGCCCTGCCCCATCTCGGCGCGGGCGACCCGGACGATCACGGCGTCGTCCGGCTGGATCACGACCCAGCAGTTGATTTCGGGCGGGCCTTCGTCGGTACTCGCCGGCGCGGGACTGCGCGCAATGGCAATTCCCAGTGCAAGCCCGCCACCCGCGGCGCCTGCACCAACCAGGAACGTTCGGCGACTAAGCTGGCCGCCGGACCTCATGCTGACCCCCTGTAGCCCACAATACAATTATGCCAGGCAGCGGTCGCTGGCATAGCGTGAAATAGCGTTTCAGACCGGGCTGATGCCAGCCATTCGTTCTGCGCATCGGCGAGACCGGCGGTCAACGCGCAGCACAGCGCGAAAACCGCCGACCGCGTAGCCGATCGTATTGCCGAGCCCGAGCCCGCGACCATGGTGCCCGCCGAATGGCCGTCCCTCACACCCGTGATAGTGTACATCCATCGTTCCCCACCGCAGATCAAAAATTAGGGAAGTCGTCATGGCTCAGGACAACCGCACGCTGGAACAGCGCATCCGCGCCATCGAGGACCGGCTGGAAATCTACAATCTCATCGCCGGCCACCCGCCAAGCGCCGATACCGGCGCCGACTATTATGCCCGTGCGGTCTACACCGAGGACGGCGTGTTCGACCGCGGCGAGAACCTGTCGGGCGCCAGCGGCAACGAAGCCATCGGCGCGAGCCTCAAGCATCCGCAGCATCAGGCCGCGATCGCGGGCGGGCTCGCGCATTTCGCCGGCCTGCCGCACATCGCGCTCGACGGCGACAAGGCTGTGGTTACGTCGTACCTGCAAATCCTGACGCCGAACAAATCCGGCGAGATGGTCGAGGTGCCCAACCATGGCGGCTCGCGCGGCTACCACATCCACCGGGTGGTGACGAACCGCTGGGAACTTGTTCGCGCGTCCGACGGCTGGAAGATCAAGCGCCGCTCCATCCGCCTCGTCGACGGCACGGAGCCCTCGCGCGAAATCTTGCGCGGCGCGCTGAAGGCGTATGAGGCGACCAATCCGCCCTCATCCTGAGGAGCGGCCGAAGGCCGCGTCTCGAAGGATATTGCGGCGACATGGTTCGAGACGCGTTGCTTCGCAACGCTCCTCACCATGAGGCGGGAGGTTGAAATCACGCTCGAACCAGCTTGTCCTCGAACCAGTCCCACATCACGGCGGTGCCGAGCGAGAGGTAGTCGCGCTGGCAATGCTGGGCGCCGCCCTCCTCGGCGGTGAAGACGCGCAGCGTCTTGTCGGCCGAGCCTGAGGCGTCGTAGAGCGACTGCGCGTCCTTGAGCGGAATCTGTTCGTCGTCCTCGCCGTGCACCACCAGGAACGGGCAGCGCATCTTCTGCACCACGCCGTCGAGCCGGAACGGTTCGAGCTTCTTGAGCGCCGCGTCGAGCGTGTCGACGCCGAGAATCCACATGATGTGATGGCCCGGCACCGACATGGAGGCCTTGAAGCCGGCATCGATGCGTTTCTTCCACGTGCCGTAATAGTCCCAGATCGCGCCCCAGGCGATGCAGGCGGCGAAGCGCGGCTCGAGCGCGGCGCAGCGCGGCGCGTAATAGCCGCCGAGGCTGATGGCGACGATGCCGATGCGCTTCGGATCGACGTCGGCGCGCTTTTCGAGGAAATCGATGCAGGCGCCGCCGGCCTTCTCGTAGTCGTGGCGCAGCGGCATGTCGCGGAAGCGGATCGCCTCGCCGGTGCCGGGGCCGTCCATCACCAGCACCGAAATGCCGCGCTTGACGAGGTCCGGCACGCCGCGCAGGAACTGGATCTCCTTGGTGATGTCGAGGCCGTCGAAGAACACGACGCACGGCGTGCGCCCCGATTTCGCATTCTGAGCCGGCACGAAATAGCCGGGCAGTTTCTTGCCCTCGAACGGCACGTCGACGATCTCGATTTTGCTGCCCGCGAGCGCGGCGTAGTGATGGAAGCACTCGACCGAGGTGCGATAGGCGTCGAGCGCGCGCTTGTCCTTCGGCGTGCGGAAGCGCTCGCCCATCTGGTAGTAATGGCAGGCGCGCAGATAAAACGATGCCGCCGACACCGGATGATGCGAGGCGCGGAATTTCTCCGCCTGGCCGCGCACCGTATCGGCAACGCTGACGCAGGCGTCGAACCACGCCTCGTCGTCCTCGCCGCCCTTGCCTTCGAGCATGCGGCCGATCTTGTGCAGCTCGCTCATGTCGACGCCGCCGAACGGCGCCGTGCCCAGCATGTTCACGAACGCCGCCGACCAGCGGTAATTGCCGGGGAAGTACATGAAATATTTCGGCGCCTTGGACATTCGGTGCTCCTTACACATCCCACGCCGGTGCGCGGCCGGCCGGATTGGCGATGCGGCTGTTGGGCCGCTTGAGCGCGCTGATGCGGCGCATGTCGTCGTCGCTGAGCTCGAAATCGAATACGGCGAGGTTTTCGGCGATGCGTTGCGGGTTTGACGAGCGCGGAATCGGTGCGATGATTTTCTGCTGGATGAGCCAGCGCAGCGCCACCTGCGCGAAGGTCTTGCCGATACGGCTGCGCGATGTCGGCGAGCACCGGATCGTTGTTGAGCCGGCCGCGCGCCAGCGGGCAATACGCGGTGAGCACCAGCCCGCGCTGTCGGCATGCCGCGATCAGCCTGGTCTGGTCGAGATAGGGGTGACATTCGGCCTGCAGCGTCACCAGAGGCTCCGGGCACAGCCGGATCGCCTCATCGACCATCGCGATGTTGAAGTTGGCGACGCCGATGTGGCGCGCGAGGCCGCCGCGCTTGGCCTTGGCGAGCGCGCCCATGGTCTCGGCGAGCGGTGTGTTTTTCTCCGGCCAGTGCACCAGCAGCAGATCGACGTAGTCGACGCCGAGCGTCGTCAGGCTTTCGTCGACCGAGCGGGCAAAATCATCGGCGTGCAGATATTCGTGCGACACCTTGGTGCACAGGAAAATCTCCTGGCGCGGGACGCCGGAGGCGCGCATGCCTTCGCCGACGGCGCGCTCGGAGCCGTATTTCCGGGCCGTATCGATGTGGCGGTAGCCGGCCTTCAGCGCGGCGGCGACGTGCTCGGCGTGCACCTCGCCGCCCAGTTCGGACGTGCCATAGCCGATCGCGGGAATTTCGGCGCCGTGCGCCGCGAGCTTTGGGGCAAGGCTTTTGGGAGCGAGGATCATGCCGGCATCCTAGACCGCGTCATCGTGAGGCGTGCTATGTTTTATCGGGTTCGAAACGGACTTGCACGCCGGGGAGGACACACGATGACGCAATCGCTCCAATCCGATGGCCCGCGGCCGCGGCAAGAGCTGATCGACGGCGCGTTCGTGCGCAATGCCTGGTACGTGGCGGCATGGTCGGACGACATCGGCGACGGCCAGCTCGTCGCCCGCACCATCATGGACGAGCCGATCGTGCTCTATCCGCAAGGCCAATGGCGATGTTGCGGCGATCGAGGACCGCTGCGCGCACCGCTTCGCGCCGCTGCACATGGGCAAGATCGTCGGCGGCGATCGCATCCAGTGCGCCTATCACGGCCTGGAATTCGACGGCACCGGTGCATGCGTGCGCAATCCCCACGGCAGCAAGAACATTCCGCCGCGGGCGCGCGTGAAAAGCTACCCGGTCATCGAGAAGCACAAGGCGATCTGGATCTGGATGGGCGCCGCGCCGGCCGATGCCGCCAAGGTGCCGGACTTCGGCGTGCTCGACAACGTGCCCGAGCTGCACACCACCAAGCGCGACAGCATCGTGATCCGCGCCAATTACCAGCTCATCATCGACAACCTGCTCGACCTCAGCCACACCTCGTATCTTCACGAGGGCATTCTCGGCAATGCAGACACCGTGGAATCGGAGATCAAGGTCGAACAGGACGGCGACGACGTGGTGGTGGAGCGGCACGCCACCAATTCGGCTCCGCCCGGCATGTTCGCGCAGTTCTGGCCGGATCATCCGCCGCGCGTCGACAAGTTCACCAACATGCGCTGGATGGCGCCGAGCACGCTGCGACTGGTCACCGGCATCTGCAAGATGGGCGCGCCGCCCGACAGCGGCACCGGCTATCACGCGATCCACATGCTCACCCCGGAGAACGGGCGCTCGACGCTCTATCATTTCACCGCGGTGCGCTTCGGCGTCATGACGACCGACGAGAAGCTCAATCGCGAGCTGCAGGACAAGGTCGGGAAGATGCGCCGTTTCGCGTTCGAGGAGCAGGATGCGCCGGTGATCGAAGCGCAGCAGCGCGTCATCGAGAGCGCAACGACAACGCTCGATCCGCTGGTGCTGGCCATCGATGTCGGGCCGGTGCGCTACAAGCGCATCCTCGGCAAGATGCTCGAAGCCGAGCAGCGCTGACCCGTTCAGTGGTCGTGTTTGCGCACGCCGCGCGTCAGCGCCCAGATCAGCAAGGCGAGGCAGCCCATCGCGGCGACGACGCCCGCGACCGGCCATGCCGATTGGCCCAGATAGGCGCCGATCGCGGCGGCGGCGATGGCGGCGCAGCCCTGCTGCGTGAATCCCATGACGGAGGATGCGGTGCCGGCACGATCCGGAAACGGCGTGAGCGCGCCCGCCATGGTCTGCGGCAGCACCAGGCCCATGCCGGCGAGATAGATCGTCATGGCGCCGACCAGCCACGCGACATGGGCGAGGCCGAGCGCCACGACGGCAACCATTGCCAGCCCGCCGATCGCGAGCGCCACCGCGCCGATCCCGATGGTGCGATCGAGGCCGAGCCGCATGACGATGCGCGCCGCGGTATGCGTCCCCAGCATGTATCCGACCGCGCCCACCGCGTAGGTCGCGCCGAATTCGACCGGCGAAAGTCCGTAGACGCCCTGCATCACGATCGACGCGGCCGAGACCCAGGACAACAGGCCCGTGAAGGTCGTGGTCAGAATGCCGAGATAGGCGAGGAAGCCGCGATGCTGCAGCACCGAACGATAGAGCCGGCCCATGCTGACAAGCGAAAACGGCCCGGGCGTTCGCTGGCGCAGCGTCTCCGGTAGGTAACGCGCCGCGGCTGCGGCGGAGACCGCGGCGAAGATCACCAGCAGGTAGAAACTCGCGCGCCAGCCGAACGCGGTCTGCAGCACGCCGCCGATCACCGGCGCGACGATCGGCGCGAACGCCGTGATCGAGCCCATCAACGACAATTCGCGCCCCGCGCGCACGCCGGAATAGAGGTCGCGCACCACGGCGCGCGCCAGGACGATCGAGCCCGCCCCGCCGAACGCCTGCACGAAACGCACCGCCATCAGCGTCTCGATCGATTGCGTCGTCGCGCAAACGATGCTGGCCACACCATAGAGCACGAGCGCCACCAGCATCACCGGCTTGCGGCCGAAGCGGTCGGAGATCGGCCCATAGACGATCTGGCCAACGGCAAAGCCGATCAGGTAGGTCGAAATGGTGAGTTGCGTCTGCGCAGTCGAGGCATTGAGCGCCTGCCCGATCGCGGGCAGCGACGGCAGATACATGTCCATCGACAGCGGCCCGAGCCCCGTCAACAGCGCCAGCAGCAGGGTGAGCGCGAACGTATCGGGACGCAGCATCGGCATTTCCGAAAATTCAGAATTGTCATCATCCGCGAAGGCGGATGATCCAGTATTCCGTGCAGATCAGGTGTAGCACCACGGTGCGAGAAGGAAGAGCGCGGTGATTACTGGATGCCCCGCCTTCGCGGGGCATGACAAGCATAGTTGTTATGCAATGGGCTCAGTGCTGCGCGCCGTTGTCGTCCGGCAGACCGTAGCGGTGCAGATCGGCGCCGTGCACGTCGAGCCACACTTTTGCGCGCTCGTGCGCGGGGCACAGCCGGCTGACCAGCCGCCAGAATTTCGCCGAATGGTTCATCTCGACGAGATGGGCGACCTCGTGCGCCGCGAGGTAATCGAGCACGAACGCCGGCGCGAGAATGAGCCGCCACGAGAACGACAACGAGCCGGTGGTCGAGCACGAGCCCCAGCGGCTCGACTGATCGCGTACCGCGACTTTCTTGACGGTGACACCGAGCTCGGCGCCGAACCGGCGGCTGGCGATCTCAAGCTCGCGCCTGGCCTCGCGGCGCAGAAAGTCGGAGATGCGGCGATCGACATGCGGCGCCTCGCCGGCGACGCAGAGCAGGCGCTCGCCGTCCTCGCCGGTTTCGCTCCACACCGTGCCGCGCGCGCCGCGGCGATGCACGATGCGATGCTGCACGCCGCGCAACGGCACCACGATGCCTTGTGCGAACGGCGCCGCCTTCGGCAGCCGTCCGAGCCGCGCCGCGATCCAGCTGCCGTGCTTCTGCGCGAACTCGCGCGCTTCCTTCAGGCTGCCGCGCGGCGGAATGGTGAGCACGACCTCGCGCGTCGCCGCCTGGATGCGCAGCGTGTAGCGGCGCGCCTGACGATGCCGGCGCATGCGCACGAGATAGATCGCGCGGTCGAAGACGATTTGAATCGTCCGCGGTTCGCTCGGGCGACGATAGAGCAGCGCGCGCAGCGGCATGATGACGTCTTGTTCCCACCCAACCCGGGGAAATAGTGCCATATCCATTTTCCGGCGCAGCCCCCTTCGGTGCGGCCTCGTCGACCTACAAGATATTGTGGCCTGTCGGTTGATAAAGGGCTAAGTCGTGAACTGGAACAACTGAATGCAACTTCATATTTTTTGATTTCAATCGAGTCGAAAATCGACTCCGAAGCAGCCGAAAATACCAAACGCGATTCAATCGCTTATGAACGAACGTCGGTGTTCAGGCCGGTTTTATTGAGAAATATGACAATCAGGCCGCGCACGACCCGGGGAGGGCCGCGCCAAGACCGGCGCCGCAATCAGGCTCGCTGCAGAGCCGTCACGTTGCGGGCGCGCGAGACCGTCGCGCCTTGATTATGCGACAGCACGAAATCGGCGATGCGCGGCGCGATCTCGGAACGGAAGCGCGAGCCGTTGAACACGCCGTAATGGCCGACGCCGTGCTGCATCCAATGCACCTTGTTCTCGGCCGGAATGCCGGTGCACAGCCGATGCGCCGCTTCGGTCTGGCCGAGACCGGAAATGTCGTCGTGCTCGCCCTCGATGGTGAGCAGCGCAACGCGCTTGATCTTGGCCGGCGCGATCAGCCGGCCGCGATGCGTCATCTCGCCTTTCGGCAGATCGTGGCGCACGAACACGACATCGACGGTCTGCAGATAGTATTCGGCCGCGAGGTCCATCACGGCGAGATACTCGTCGTAGAATTCCTTGTGCTTGTGCGCGCTATCGCCGTCGCCCTGCACCAGTTCCATGAACAATTGCTTGTGCGCCTCGATGTGGCGATCGAGGTTCATGCTGACGAAGCCGTTGAGCTGCAGGAAGCCCGGATAGACATCGCGCATGAAGCCCGGATGCGGGAACGGCACCTTGGTGATGACATTGCGGCGGAACCAGTCGCTGCCGCGCTGTTCCGCCAGCGTGTTGACGACGGTCGGATTGACGCGGGTATCGATCGGGCCGCCCATCAGCACCATGGAATGCGGCACGCAGGGGTCGTGGTCCGCCTCCATGAGCGAGACGGCCGCCATCACCGGCACCGACGGTTGACACACGGCGACGACGTGCGTGCCGCCACCGAGGTGGTGAAAAATGGAGATCAGATAGTCGACGTAGTCGTCGAGATCGAAGCGCCCTTCCGCCAGCGGCACCATGCGCGCGTCGGCCCATTCGGTGATGTAGACATCGTGATTGGGCAGGAACGCCTCGACCGTGCCGCGCAGCAAGGTGGCGTAATGGCCCGACATCGGCGCGACGATGACGAGGCGCGGCTGCGGGCGCTTCGGCGGATGCTCCAGCACGCGCTCGAAATGCAACAAGCCGGCAGAAGGGCCGCTCCCACACGGTCTTGATTTCGACCGGCACGCGCTCGCCGCCGACCAGCGTGGTGTCGATGCGCCATTCCGGCCGGCTGTAGCGGCGCGTCGAGCGCTCGAACAACTCGGCCGCGGCCGCGACCGTCTTGCCGTAGGTCGTGAACGACAGCGGATTGACCGGATTGCGGAAGAACAGCCGCGTGGCGTCAGCCCATATGCGCGACGGGTTTAGCGCCGCCTGGCCCATTTCGTAGAACCAGTACATCGGCGTCGAGAGCATGACGCCGCCCTCGACCGGCAAGGCCGGCGCGGCGCCGAATTGCCCGATTGCCATGGATTGCTGCGCAGGCCCAGCTTGCTGCATTGCAGCAATGTGGCGTTTGTCAGTCATTTAGTCAACATACACGTGAAAGTTTCGCCAATTGTTACATAGGGAAAAGCACGCATATCCGCGCCGCTGTGGCGCGCATGGCGGCTATTCGCCGCTCTGCAACAGCGAGCCGTGCCGGCGCGCGCTCTGCAACAGCTTGAGGAAGCCGAACACGCCGAGGCTGAACAGCACGGCATTGAGCGCCAGCGCGTCAAGCATCAGGTCGGCGCGGAACACCTTGTCGATCAGCAGCGACCGCATGCCCTCGAACACGTAGGTCGGCGGCAGCAGCCAGGCCACCGGCTGCAGCCAGGTCGGCAAGGTGGTGACCGGGTAGTAGACGCAGGTCAGCGGCATGAACAGGAACATGATCGACCAGGCGAGGTTCTCCGCGCCCATGCCGTTGCGCAGGATCAGGCCGGACACGAAGATGCCGATCGCCCAGCTCGTCAGCATCAGGTTGATGAAAAACGCCACCAGCGCGAAGCCGAGCCCGTAGAGATTGAAGCCGAAGAACGCGATGGCGAGGATCGTCACCGGGATGACGCCGACCAGCAGCCGCACCACGCTCATCACCATCAGCGCCGCGATGAACTCGAACGGCCGCAGCGGGCTCATCATCAGGTTGCCGATGTTGTGCGACCACATCTCCTCCAGAAACGAGATCGAGAATCCGAGCTGGCCGCGAAACAGGATGTCCCACAGCAGGACGGCGCCGATGAGGGTGCCGCCGGCACGCGCGAAGAAGCCGGCATTGGTGCTGATGTAATATTGCAGGAAGCCCCAGGTGATCATCTGCACGGTCGGCCAGTAGATGAGGTCGAGCAGCCGCGGCCACGACGAGCGCAGCAGATACCAGTAGCGCAGCATCATCGCCGAGACGCGCTGGGGCGAGAACGAACGCCCTCCGGTCGCTGGCCCGCCGGCGCGGAAGGGTGAGATAGGACCGCTCACTGCGCCGCCTCGCGCTGCTCGCCGCGGCCGCGCGCGACATCGAGGAAAACTTCCTCCAGCGTGCGCCGGCCATAGCGCGCCAAGAGCTTCGTGGGCGTGTCGTCGTCCTCGATGCGGCCCTTCTTCATCATGATGACGCGCTCGCACATGCGCTCGACCTCGGCCATGTTGTGCGAGGCGAGCAGCACGGTGGCGTGCTGCGCGACGGTGTAGCGTTCGAGATGGCTGCGCACCCAGTCGGCGGTGTCGGGATCGAGCGACGCGGTCGGCTCGTCGAGCAGCAGCACGTCGGGATTGTTGACCAGCGCCTTGGCGAGCGAGACGCGTGTTTTCTGTCCCGCCGAAAGCTTGCCGGTCGGGCGGTCGAGCAGGTCGGTGAGGTCAAGCTCGCGGCCGAGCTCTGCGATGCGGTCGCCGAGGTGCTCGACGCCATAGAGCTTGCCGAACACTTTCAGATTCTGCCGCACCGTGAGCCGCATCGGCACCTCGACGTAGGGGCTCTCGAAGTTCATGCGGTGCAGCACGCGGTAGCGCTGCTTGGGCATCTCGGCGCCGTGCACCGTGACGCGGCCGGACGTCGGCATGACCAGGCCCATGATGGTGGCGATGGTGGTGGTCTTGCCGGCGCCGTTGCCGCCGAGCAGCCCGGTGATCGTGCCGGGCGCGAGCGTGAACGAGATGCCGTCGACGGCGCGCGTCGTCTTGTAGTCCTTGACCAGGCGCTCGACGGCGATGACGGGCGATGGTGTTGGCGGCAGCGGGCATAATGCCCGCACATGTGGCGCGGGCTGGCGACCGAGGCAAGGGCTTGCAATACTAAGGGCCACCTATGTAGCCCGCATGAGCGGAGCGATATGCGGGACCGCCGCCCCGGATGTCGCTCCGCTCATCCGGGCTACGAAATAAGAGATGCCGAAAAACACGCCATGCCCAACATCACCCTTGCCCAGGCCGACCGCATCATCGACGCCATCATCAAGCGCGGCGTCGAGCTCGAATGCCGGCCGATCAGCGTCATCGTGGTCGAGCCCGGCTGCAAGGTGAAGGCCTTCAAGAAGGAGGACGGCGCGTCCATGATCCGGTTCGAGATGGCGTTCGGCAAAGCCTATGCGGCGCTGTCGCTCGGGCGCTCGTCGAGCCTCGTTCGCGTGCGGGCGCACGAGAAGCCGATCTTCATGGACTATCTGATCGGCGCCAGCGACGAGCAGATTTTCCCCGAAGGCGGCGGCATGCTGATCCGCGACGATGGCGGCGAAGTCATCGGCGCGGTCGGCGTCACCGGCGACACCGAGGATCGCGACGAGGAACTCGCCGAGCACGGCATCCACGCCGCGGGGCTCAAGACCGACGAGGATTGCCGCCACATGGGGCGCCGCATCGGACTGCGGGACGAACCGAACGCCAAAAAACGCAAAAAGTAACGCAACACAGAGGCATCATGAAAATCGGACTGTTCGACCACATCGAGGACGATGGACGCCCGCTTTCCACCCTGTTCGACGAGCGGCTCACTTTCATCAAGGCCGCCGACGAGGCCGGGCTCTATTGCCTGCATCTCGCCGAGCATCACGCCACGCCGCTCAACATGGTGCCGGTGCCGGGCGTGTTTCTCGGCGCGGTGGCGCGCGCGACCAAGCGCATGCGGCTCGGCCCGCTGGTCTATCTGCTGCCGCTTTATTCGCCGCTGCGGCTGATCGAAGAGATCGCGATGCTCGATCATATGAGCCTCGGCCGGCTCGACATCGGCGTCGGCCGCGGCGTGTCGCCGTACGAACTGAAATATCACAAGGTCGAGCACGACGACTCGCGCGACATTTTCATCGACGCGTTCGATTGCCTCACCGCCGGATTGACCAGCGACACGCTCAATTACGAAGGCCCGCACTACAAATACAAAGACGTGCCGATCGCGATGCGTCCGCTGCAGCAGCCGCATCCGCCGTTCTGGTACGCCTCGTCCAACACCATCGGCTCGACCTGGGGCGGCGAGCATGGGCTGCACTTCGTCACGCTCGGCCCCATGGCGACGGCGAAGACCAACATCAATGCGTTCAAGGAAGCGTTCGCGAAACGCGGCCGCGCCGCGCAGCCGAAGGCCGAATTTCCCGGCGGCGTGGTGGTCGGCGTGCAGCGCCACGTCTTCGTCGCCGATACCGACGAGGAGGCGAAGCGCTTCGCCAAGCCGGCGATGGACCTGCATCTGAAAAATCTGAACTGGCTGCGCGAGAAGCACGGCGTGACCGGCGCCTCTTCGCTCGCCACGCGCCTCAACGTGCCGCGCGGCGCGACCTACGAGGAATGCGTCGCCGACGGCACGGTGATCTCCGGCAATCCCGAGCACGTTCGCGCCGAGATCGAGCGGCAGGTCGCCGAGCTCGGCGTCAATTATTTCCTGACGTACCTGTTCCTCGGCTCGATGTCGCTCGCGCAGGCGCTGCGCTCGCTCAGCCTGTTCAGCACCGAAGTGATGCCGAAGCTGGGGAAGTTGTAATGCCTTGTCCCTCCCCCTGCAAGGGGGAGGACGGTCCGAGCGCAGCGAGGATCAGGGTGGGGAAGTAGTCCTGCGCGCGTTGCGCAGTCGAATACGGCCCCACCCTGATCCTCGCTTCGCTCGCCTCGCCTCCCCCTGCAGGGGAGGGTTAAATACTTCCGAGCGGCTCAAACTTCGACGTCCCGTCGCGCGCGATGCGCGGAAGAAGATCGACCTCCCAGGCGAGATACTCGTTCATCGCCGCCTTGGTGTCGCCCGAACGCTCGTAAGGCTTGAGCCACTGGTCGACCGCCTCGTCCGCCATCTGCGGCGCGTCGGCGGTGAGCGGATGGCCGGCGGATTGCCATGCGGCGTTGCCGCCCGTCAGCGTGCGCACCGATTTCACCAGCGCGGACGCTTCCGCCGCTGCGAGACCGGCAACGACGCCATCCTCCGACGTCAGCACCAGCGTGCCGCGCAGCGGAATTTTCTTCAGCGCGCGATCAAGCCGCGAGCGCACCGCGAACCACGCGCCGGGAATATGACGCCGGAGATAGTCGCGGCTCGATGACAGGTCGACGACGGTCGCCTCGTTTTTCGCCATGAGCGTCGCCAATTCCGCAGCCGCGATGGCAAGCTCCGGCCGCAAGTCCGATTGCAGCATCGGCGCCGCGGGCCAGCCGGTCTCGCTGCCTTTTTCGGCCAGCACATAGACATCCTTCCAGCCCATCTGGCGCAGCCACGAGGCGGTCATGACGGCACGCACCTCGGCATCGTCGATCAGCACAAGCCGCGCGCCGAGCGTGCCGACATATTGATCCGTCGCCTGCACAAGCTGCCCGCCCGGCGCGGAGATGGCGCCGGCGACATGGCCGGCCGCGTATTCGTCCGGATCGCGCACGTCGAGCAGGTAGAGCGTACGCCCGGTATCGGCGCGCCACGCCTCAAGCTGCGCGCGATCGATGCGCCGACGCCGCAACGTTGCGCGACGTTCGCGACTGCCGATTTCGCCCAGGCAAGGCCGCCGGCCGAGACACGCGGCGCGCGGTTGTTCTTGCCGCTGTCGGGGGTGAAGCCGGCGAGGCTCCAGCCCATGGTGCCGTTGCGCAGCGCCACGACCTTGTTGGGCACGCCGGCGTTGATCAGCGATTGCGCGCCGATGATGCTGCGCGTGCGCCCGGCGCAATTGACCACGACCAGCGTATCCGGCGACGGCGCGATGTCGTGGACGCGATAGACAAGCTCCGCGCCCGGCACGTTGATCGAGGTCGGAATCGAGACGCGCGAATATTCGTCGTACGGCCGGCTGTCGAGCACCACCATGTCGGTGCCGCTGCGGATGAGCTGTTCCAGCTCGTCCGCGGAGACGCTTGGCGTACCGCTTTCGTGCTCGACGGCCTCGCCGAACGCCTTGCTCGGCACGTTGACGCCCGAGAACAGTTCCAGCCCCGCCGCGCTCCAGCCGGCGACGCCGCCATCCAGAACCGAAACATCGGTGTAGCCGTTGCGAACCAGGATCGCGGCCGCGCGCTCCGCAAGGCCATCGGCATCGTCGACCAGAACGACGCGCGTGCCGCGCCGCGGCACCAGGCGCGCGAATTTCAGCTCGAACCGGCTCAGCGGGATCGAACGCGCCGACAGCAGATGATTCTGCGAGAAAATCAATTCCTCGCGCACGTCGACGAGCGCAAGCTCGCCGCCATCGGTGAGCATCGCCTTGACGGCGGCCGGAGCGACGCGCCGCACCACGCTCGACGAAACGTTCACGTCGCCTGCTGCGGCGTCATCTGATGCACTTCGCCGGTCTTGAGGTCGAAGCGGACGCGATTGATGTTGTCGAGATTGGTGCCGGTGACGCGCACGAAGCGGGAGTAGTCGGGATAGTCGATCGAATGAATCTTGCCATCCTGATAAATGCCGGCATGCCCGGGCATCAGCCGGTATTTCTTCGCCGGCTTGAGCTTGGCGTGCTTGGGATCGCCGCCGTTGTCCTCGCGCTCCCATTCGATCATGTCGGTGTAATGCGTCGCCTGGCCGTAGATCGCCCATGACGCGCCGTGATCGTGCGGCGGCGAGACGCGCGCCTTTTCGTTGATGTGCGCGAGCACCTGGAAGCCGAGCTTGGGGTCCTCGTAAAGCGTGTGCAAGCCGCGCGAGGCGTCCTCGCAATGCTTCTTCACGAAGTCCGGATTTTTCAGAAGGCGCTCGAGGTTGAGGCGAACCTCTTCGCGGCCGGCGGGGCCGGGATCGCGCGCGAGAATCGAACGGCAATCGGACACGAACGCGTCGAGGTCATAGGCCATGACGGTCTCCATAAGCGATGCGCCGCAGCGGGAGTGGGCATTTTCGCTCATCCCGCCGCGGCGCGCCAGCGTGTCGTGCCGGTTGCGTACCGGCTGTAGCGCTAGTTCGTGGCGAAGCAGTAGAACAGGCCGTCGCCGCCGGTGCTCTTGAGATCGGCCTGGCTGCAGCCGCCGTCCGGTCCGCGCGAGGGGTGCGACGAATTCCACGAATGGGAGGCTTCGTCGTCACGCAACCCTTCGCGGTCGATGTGGCCGAGCATCGCGGAGCCCTTGGTGCTGCTGGTCCAGTTGCCGCAGGTGCGATCCTCGCCGGCCGCAAATGCGGTGCCGTCCGGCTGCGAGCCGGTCAGGGCGTCGTGACGGTTCGGCGTATCGCCGCGGCCGTTGATGACGTCGCCCTTCTCGCTGAGCGCGGTCTGCTTGGCCAGATTGTTCTTGCCGTGCAGTTCCGCCATGTCCTTGGCGACGACCGTGCCCTTGGCGTTGGTCCACGGACCTTTGCCGATGCGGTCGCGCGCGTTGACCGCCGGCTGGCCGTTGGCCGCCTGCGCGCTGAGATAGGCGTGCCAGGTGCGGCTGCCCGCGCCGGCCGCCTGCGCCAATTGCTGGCAATGCGCATCCGCGCCGTTCAGTCCGCCGAGGTCGGCGCCCTTCCCGGAACCGACGCTGGTGACAAAGAACGTCGTGGCGTTCTGCGCAAACGCGCCGCTGCTTACTCCGAGCGCCAGCACCGCCACGCGCCGCACCCACCGAAAAACTCATCCGGCAACTCATGCTCATCCTCCCATCTTTCGTCCGGTTCGCCCCTGCCACGCTGACTGCGCGGCCCGGCACCGGACTCGCGCAAGGCTAACACGCCGCCTGCCCGCTCATTCCCCCGAACATGCCCCGCTCGCGCGATTTTGAGCGGGCGGGCCAAGCCGCTAGACTGGGCCCATGTTCCGCCTGCTGCAGATTCCGCATCACCGTCGACGCATTGTGCGGCTCGACACCCTGGTGCGACTGCGCTGGCTCGCCGTGATCGGCCAGCTTGCCGCGATTCTGATGGTGCATTTCGGCCTCGAATTCGAGGTGCCGATCTGGCCATGCCTTGCGGTGATCGCGATGCCGATCTTCCTCAACGTGGCGCTGCGGCTGGGCTTCCCGCAGACGCTGTGGCTGGAGCCGGACCGCGCTGCATGGTTGCTCGGCTTCGACGTTGCGCAGCTTGGGGCACTGCTATTCCTCACCGGCGGACTGGAAAATCCGTTCTCCTACCTGCTGCTCGGGCCGGTGCTGATCTCCGCGACCGCGTTGCCGCCGCGCATAACCCTGCTGCTCGGCGCCTTCGCGATGGCATGCGCGACGGTGCTGATCTTCTTCCACTATCCGCTGCCGTGGGACAGCGACGACCCGCTCGACCTGCCCGATATCTATACGGTCGGGGTGTGGCTCTCGATCCTGCTCGCCATCGGCTACATCGGCGTTTACACGTGGCAGATTTCCGAGGAGGCGCGCCAGCTCTCCGACGCACTGGCTGCGACCGAACTGGTTTTGGCGCGCGAGCAACACCTGTCGGCGCTCGACGGTTTGGCCGCCGCCGCGGCGCACGAGCTTGGCACGCCGCTCGCCACCATCACGGTGGTGGCGCGCGAACTCGAGCACGCGCTGGTGGCGAACACGGCCGTCGCCGATGACATCAAGCTGTTGCGCGAGCAGACGCAGCGCTGTCGCGACATCCTGTCGAAGATCACCGATTTGCCGCCGGGCGGCCCATTCGATCGCTTGCCGCTCTCGGCGCTGATCGAAGAGGCGGTGATGCCGCACCGCAATTTCGGCGTCTCCGTCGGCGTAACGCTGCCGCCAGACCGCAGCACCGAGCCGGTCGGCGACCGCAATCCGGCGATCCGCTACGGCCTCGGCAATCTGCTCGAGAACGCCGTCGATTTCGCCAACAAGCGTGTCGAGGTCCTGACGCATTGGGACGATGACGAGGTCAGCGTCACGATCAGCGACGACGGCCCCGGCTTTGCCCCGGAGGTCATCGACCGCGTCGGCGCGCCCTACGTCACGCACCGCCGCCCCGAGGCCGGATTGCAAAGTGACGACGACGACGAAACGGCGTTCGGCCTCGGCCTCGGCTTCTTCATCGCCAAGACGCTGCTTGAACGCTCCGGCGCCAAGCTGTCGGTGGAGAATGTGCCCGCTCCGGGCCATGGGGCCATCGTCAAGCTGGCGTGGAACCGCGCCGATTTCGAACGGCCGCTCGCGGCTCCGGCTCTTGAGCCGCAGGCCTCGACTTCATAGTTGTATATCAATGGCCTAGGACAATCGCGCAGGCGCTGCGCGGGATATTACCCTGGGGCCTGCCAACCTTAACCCCGCCACGGCGGCGGAATGGACGATGGCGGCCCTTCGTGCCAATGTTAGAACGTTTTTAAGGGAGTGAATTGCCATGGCCGAAGCCGCCGCAATTGCGGTCCCGAGCGAGCGCTCGCTCCTGATCGTCGAAGACGACAAGGCCTTCCTGCAGCGGCTCGCGCGCGCGCTGGAAGGGCGAGGCTTTGCCGTAACCACCGCCGAATCGGTCGCCGATGGCTTGCTTCAGGTCGAAAAAGCGCCGCCGGCGTTCGCGGTGGTCGACATGCGGCTCGGCGACGGCAACGGCCTCGACGTGATATCGGCGATGAAGAAGCGCCGGCCGGAAGCGCGCGCCATCATCCTCACCGGCTACGGCAACATTGCCACCGCCGTGAACGCGGTAAAGCTCGGCGCGGTCGATTATCTCGCCAAGCCGGTCGACGCCGACGACGTTGCCGCCGCGCTGCTCGCGCTCGACAACAGGAAGATCGATCCGCCGGAAAACCCGATGTCGGCCGACCGCGTGCGCTGGGAACACATTCAGCGCATCTACGAACTGTGCGGCCGCAACGTTTCGGAGACCGCGCGCCGGCTCAACATGCACCGCCGCACGCTGCAACGCATCCTGGCGAAGCGGGCGCCCAAATAGTTTCCGTAAAGTAATTTTCTGCATTTACCCATTTGCTTTACCCGCGACTAACTGCGATTGCGCAGATGGCGCGGAAAAACCACCAATTGACCGGAAGTCGTTAAGTCAATTTTCGCAGCCGAGGCCTCAAACTCGTGCCAACGAGAACAGGCATCGTCTGTGGGGATAGGATGCTCGAACAGTTAAAATTGCAGTTTCCGGACGACCAGAACTCGCTCGTGCCGATGGACGAGCAGCCGTTTCCGGCGCGCCTCCTGGTGATCGATGACGATCATCTGCATCGCTTGATCATCTGCCGGGCTGCGGCCAAGGCCCGCTACGTTCCGTCGGAGGCGGCGTCCTATGAAGAGGCCGTGCGGCTGGTGCAGGAAATCGCCTTCGACTGCATCACGCTCGATCTGTCGCTCGGCGCGCACGCCGGCGTCGATTTGCTGCGGCATCTCTGGGTGGTCAAATGCAAGACGCCGATCATCATCATCAGCGGATCGGATGATGCGACCTGCAAGGAGACGATGCGGGTCGGCAAATCGCTCAATCTCAATATCTGGGAATGGATACCGAAACCGGTCGATCTTTCCGTGCTGCGTCAGTCGCTGGATCAGCTTCGCGTTCAGCGCGAAGCTGCGGCGGCGCCGGCCCAGTAATCGCGTTCAGATTTCACCGCCGTAGGGTCCTTGCGGATCGGCGAGCGCCTGCAGCCGCAGCGCCGCGGCGTGGGCGAAGCGCAGCATCATGGCCTTGCGCGTCGCCGCTGCGAGCCGATGCTCCGGCGCCTCGCACACGATCGATGCGCCGAATGCGTCGGCGACGATGAGGCCGGTGTCCCGCGGAAAAATCTCGCACGGCACTTCGACGGTGGTGGCGAAGAACAACCGGTCGCAGTGCAGCCGGTAATCCATCCATTTCTGGTCGGCGCGAAAATCGGCAATCGGATGATTTGATCTCCACGATCACGATCTCGCCGTCGCCGCCGAGCGCCACGAGGTCGGCGCGCCGGCCCGACGGCAACGCCAGTTCGCTCACGACGCAATAGCCGAACGCATGCAGCAGCCGCGCGGTGCCGCGCGCGACCGCAAGCGCCGTTTCGGATTGGCGGCCATCGACGGGAAACGGAACGGCCAGCGCGTTGACGTTCATTGCCAGGATTCCGGGCAGAGGAAGAGTCGCACGACAGCGATATTCGAGCTTACGCACGCCACGCACTCCGACTGATACTTTCCCTCCCCTGCAGGGGGAGGGACGATCCGAGCGCAGCGAGGATCAGGGTGGGGAAGTCCGCGGCGAGCGTAAGACTACCCCCACCCGGCTCGCTTCGCTCGCCACCCTCCCCCTGCAGGGGAAGGACTGAATTATTTTGCCTCCTCCGCGCGCTCCGGAAAAGCCCTCGCCAAGCCCTCGCGCGTCGCCGGGAGCACGCCGCGTTCGGTGATCAGGCCGGTGACGAGACGCGACGGCGTCACGTCGAAGCCGTAATTCGCAACCGGCGGAGCCGTCAGGAATCACCCGCACGGTCTCGATGCGCCCGTCAGCAGTCTTCCCGGTCATGTTTGCGACTTCGTCGGCGCTGCGCTCTTCGATCGGGATTTCCGCAACGCCATCCGCCACTGTGAAATCGATCGTCGGCGACGGCAGTGCGACGTAGAACGGCACGCCGTTGTCGCGCGCCGCCAGCGCCTTGAGATACGTGCCGATCTTGTTGCAGACGTCGCCGTTCGCGGTGACGCGGTCGGTGCCGACGATCACCATGTCGACCATGCGGTGCTGCATCAGGTGGCCGCCGGTATTGTCCGGGATCACCGTGTGCGGCACGCCATGCTGGCCG
Source organism: uncultured Alphaproteobacteria bacterium (assembly GCA_963730645.1). Lineage (GTDB taxonomy): Bacteria > Pseudomonadota > Alphaproteobacteria > Rhizobiales > Xanthobacteraceae > BOG-931. The sequence goes on from CAVSSN010000012.1 coordinate 313,820, forward strand.
AGCTCCCAGGCGGTGAGCGAGGCGCCCTGGTTGCGCGGCCGCGTCTCGTCGGCGAAGACGTGGATCGGCAGCCCCTTGTCGTGCGCCATGTAGATCGGCGCTGTCGCGGTGCCCCAGTCGACCGTCGCCAGCCAGCCGGCGTTGCAATGGGTCAGCACGTTGACGCGCTCGCCCGCTTTCTTGCGCGCCGCGATATCCTCGATCAGCGCCAGCCCATTGCGGCCGATGGCGGCATTGATGGCGACATCCTCGTCGTTGATTTCGGCGGCGCGCCGATAGGCGGCGGCGACGCGCTCGGCGCGCGGACGGTTGCGCACTGCGGCCATCATCTCGTCGAGCGCCCATTTGAGATTGATCGCGGTCGGGCGCGTGGCGATGAGCGTCGCGTAGGCGCGATCGAGCGCCTCGTCGGAGGCGTCGGCGCGCAACGCGAGGCAGACGCCATAGGCGGCGGTGGCGCCGATCAGCGGCGCGCCGCGAATCAGCATGCTGCGGATCGCATGCGCGGCGTCTTCGAGCGTCGCGAGACGCACGGTCGGCAAAGCGGTGCGGCAGTACCGTCTGGTCGATCACGCCGACCGACCATCCGTCCGGCTCGAGCCAGATGCTGCGCATGTGTTTGCCGTCGACTTTCATGTGTCTCTCATAGCGTCGCGCGCCGATCCGAACAATCGGACCGACGCGCAATTTGCCGCAATGGCGCCGGTGGCGCGCCGCAATTCCGGCCTGCGCCCGTCGCGATGATCGGGTTCCATGCGCGCGGGTGGATACATTTCGGGAGGGGAATGCCAATGATTCGAACCGCGTTGCGGGCCGGAGCGCTCGCATTGCTGCTTGCTTCAACGTCCGCGCTGACGACACCGGCCATGGCCAAGCCGGTGGTCGAAGTCGCGTTCGTGCTCGACACCACCGGCTCGATGGGGCCGCTGATCGAAGGCGCCAAGCGCAAGATCTGGTCGATCGCGACCTCGATCCTCGACGCCAATCCGGACGCCGAAATCCGCATGGGCCTCGTCGCCTATCGCGACATCGGCGACGACTACGTCACCAAGAAATTCGAGCTGACGACCGACATCCAGGACCTCTACGCCAACCTGCTGGAGTTGCGTGCGCACGGCGGCGGCGATTGGCCGGAGAGCGTCAACGAGGCGCTGCATCAGGCGATCACGCGGCTGGCCTGGAGCCACGGCCCGGAGACCTGCCGCATCATGTTCCTGGTCGGCGACGCACCGCCGCACATGGATTATGCGCAGGACATGAAATACCCCGACGTCATGCGGCTCGCGCACCAGCGCGACATCACCGTCAACGCCGTGCAGGCCGGCGGCGCGCGCGACACCGAGCGGGTGTGGCGCGAGATCGCCCAGATGGGCAACGGGCGCTACATCCCGATCCCGCAGGACGGCGGCCACCTCGTCATCATCGAGACCCCGTACGACCGCGACATCATCGAGCTGCAGGGCAACATCAACGGCACGGTCATTCCCTATGGGCCGCGCGAACAGCGCTCCAGCGTGGAGCAGAAGACCCGGCAGGTGAGCGCTGCGCCCGCGCCCGCCGCCTCCGATATGGCGAGCTATATGAACACCCGCGCCAAGATTGCCGATCATCTCGGCACCGGCGCGGAAGCCATCACCGGCCGCGGCGATCTCGTCGCCGACGTGCTGAACGGCCGCCAGCCGCTTTCGTCCGTGAAGGAAGACGAACTGCCGGACCAGGTCCGCAAGATGAGCGCGGCCGAGCGTCAGGACTACATCAACAAGCAGATGGCCGAGCGCAAGACGCTGAACGATCGTCTGGCCGACCTGGTGAAGAAGCGCGACCAGTACGTGGTCGCGCAGCGCAACAAGGCGCCGACGAAGACCGCCGATTCGTTCGACCGCGCAGTCGAGGAAACCTTGAAGGCGCAGATCAAGCGCTGAAACGTCCGCGCGCGAGAATCGCGAGTTTGAGCATGATGCTTTCCGATCAGGTTCCCCCTTTGTCGGATTCATGCTCCGGCGCGGCCGGCGCAAGCCGGCCGCGCTGCATGGCTGGGCGGGGGCCGATGAGGGACTTTGGTGTCGGCCGCCACGGTCCCTCATGGCGCGCACCTCGGCGATAGCATCGCCGGTACGGTGCGCGCCTCAAGCGCTGGAGGTTTTGGCTCCGCGGCGCGGCGGCGATATACCTCGCACCCATGACCCCCGAAGAAATGCAGTCGCGGCTGATCTATCGCGACGGCCTGATGCTGGTGATCGACAAGCCGGCCGGCATCGCGGTGCATCGCGGACCCAAGGGCGGCGCCAGCCTGGAGGATGATTTCGGCGCGCTGCGTTTCGGCCTGCCGCGCGCGCCGGCGCTGGCGCACCGTCTCGACCGCGACACCTCCGGCTGCCTGGTGCTCGGCCGCCACCGCAAGGCGCTCGCCGAGCTTGGCCGCCTGTTCAAGCAGGGCCGCATCGGCAAGACCTACTGGGCCGTGGTCGAAGGCTCGCCAGACACCGACGAAGGCCGCATCGACCTGCCGCTCGGCCGCCTCGACGTCACGCGCGGCTGGTGGATGAAACCCGATCCGCACGGCCAGCCGGCGGTGACGACGTGGAAGGTGATGGGGCGCTGCCCCTCCCCGGCGGAGGTCGAGCGGCGCGGGTCCTCGACGCTGGCTCGCGCTCGAACCGCAGACCGGGCGCACGCACCAGCTTCGCGTCCATTGCGCCGAAATGGGCTGGCCGATTGTCGGCGATGCGATCTACGGCAATGCGCCGCGCAGCGGCGGCCCGGTGCTGCATCTGCATTCGCGCGAGATCGTGGTGCCGCTCTACAAGAACCGCGCGCCGATCAGCGTCACTGCGCCGGTGCCGGAGCACATGCGCGCGACTGCTGACGCAATGCGGCTGGCCGGGCGAACCGAAAAACGATGCCGTCATTCCGGGGCCCGAGCGCAGCGAGGGAGCCCGGAGTTCCGATAATCCAGCCAGAGCCGCAATAGTTCTGCACTCCACCGTGGCTATCGCATTCCGGGCTCGCGCTTCGCGCGACGCCCGGCAATGACAATCAATAAATCGTCTGCTTGATGCGCTCGGGCGCGAGGCGATCGTGCTCCGGGCCGCCCATCTTGCCGTCGGTCAATTCGGCGAGGATCGAGCCCGGCGTCGGCAAGCGTCTTGCGTTCGACGCGCGATGCCGGATCCCACAGCTTCGAGCGGATGAGGGCCTTGGTGCACTGGAAATAGGCGCGCTCGACCGTCACCACCAGCACGCATTTCGGCAGCTTGCCGTTCATCGCGAAGGTTTCGGTGAGCTTGGGATCGGTCGAAATTTTTGCGCGCCCATTGATGCGCATCGTCTCGCCGACGCCGGGAATGAGGAACAGCAGCGATATGCGCGGATCGCGCACGAGGTTGCGCAGGCTGTCGATGCGATTGTTGCCGCGGCGATCGGGGATGAGCAGCGTGTGCTCGTCGACGACGCGCACGAAACCGGGCGGATCGCCGCGCGGCGAGCAGTCGAGGCCTTCCGGTCCGCTGGTCGCCAGCACCACGAACGGCGCCGCCTCGATCAGCTTGCGATATTGCGGCGTGACGCGGTCGGCTTCCTTGAACACCGCAGGGCCGTAAGGCGCGTCCGTGTACAGGCTCTCGAGCTGTTCAGTCGTCGTTACGAAATGGTCTTGCCCGTTGCCGTCCATCGCTAGTCTCCGATTTGCCGCGAGCTTACTCAAGCCGCGAGCAATTGTCTGCCGTCGTGCGCCGCCATGGTGAGGTCGAGGATCGCGCCGGGCGCGGCGGCGGATGCGAGGCGCACCGGCGTGAACTGCTCGGTGCGGCCGATGTCGCGGGATTCCGTGAGCACGCGCCGCGTCGCGCCGATTTCGCCATCGAGGTGCCGCCGCAACGCCTCGGCGCCACGCTCGCGCAGCCGCCGCGCGCGCTGCTTCACGATGTCAGGGCTCACCTGCGGCATGCGCGCCGCCGGCGTGCCCGGCCGCGGCGAGAACGGGAAAACGTGCAAGGTGCGTCAGGCCGCATTCGTCCACGAGATCGAGCGAGCGCGCGAACATGTCCTCGGTCTCGGTCGGAAATCCGGCGATGATGTCGGCGCCGAACACCACGTCCGGCCGCAGCCGCCGCACCTGATCGCAGAACGCGATCGCGTCGGCGCGCAGGTGCCGCCGCTTCATGCGCTTGAGGATGAGATCGTCGCCCGCCTGCAACGACAGATGCAGATGCGGCATCAGCCGCGATTCGTTGGCGAGCGCGTCGAGCAGATCGCGATCGGCCTCGACCGAATCGATCGACGACAGCCGCAGCCGCGGCAGCTCCGGCACGTGCTTGAGGATCGCCTTCACCAGCGTGCCGAGCCGCGGCGCGCCCGGCAGATCGGCGCCGTAGCTGGTGATGTCGACGCCGGTGAGCACGATCTCGCGATAGCCGTTGGCGGCAAGCCGCCGCACGTCGTCGACCACGGCGCCCATCGGCACCGAGCGCGAATTGCCGCGGCCATACGGAATGATGCAGAAGGTGCAACGATGATCGCAGCCGTTCTGCACCTGCACGAACGCCCGCGTGCGCCCTTCAAGCCCGTCGATCAGATGCGCGGCCGTCTCCGTCACCGCCATGATGTCGTTGACGATGGCCTTCGGCGCGTCGCCGACGCCGAAGTCGCGCGCACGCGCCCAGATGTCGGCGTCGAGCTTCTCCGCATTGCCGAGCACGCCATCGACCTCGCGCATGGCGACGAACGTATCCGGCTCGGTCTGCGCCGCGCAGCCGGTGACGACGATGCGCGCGTCCGGCCGCTCGCGGCGCAGCTTGCGGATCGACTGACGCGCCTGCCGCACCGCTTCCGCGGTGACGGCGCAGGTGTTGACGACGACGGTGTTGCTCACGCCGGCGCGCTCCGCTTCGCGGCGGATCACTTCCGATTCCGCCGCGTTGAGCCGGCAGCCGAAGGTGACGACCTCGACGCTCACGGCGTCACGCTCCCGCGGCCGCGAACAGAGCCGCGGCGAAAACGCCGTCGTGCTCGTATTCGACCGGCCCGGTCATCAGCACGTGATCGTCGCGCGCGCGCCACTCGATCGCAAGGTCGCCGCCCGGCACCGTCACGGTCACCTGGCGCTCGGTGCGCCGCAGCCGCGCCGCCGCGACCGCCGCCGCGCAGGCCGCAGAGCCGCACGCCTTGGTGAGGCCGGCGCCGCGCTCCCAGGTGCGGATCACGATGTGATCGCGCGACGCCACATGCGCGAGCGTGATGTTGGCGCGCTCGGGAAACATCGGATGGTTTTCCAGCAGCGGCCCGAATCTGGCCAGATCGTACGGCGCAACGTCATCGACCCAGAAGATCGCGTGCGGGTTGCCCATGTTCACCACCGACGGCGAATGCAGGATCGGCTTGTCGATCGGCCCGATCTGCAATTCGATCGCGCGCGTGTCGCGGAATTCCTCGGCGAGCGGAATCTCGTCCCAGCGAAACCGCGGCGCGCCCATGTCGACGGTGTAGCGGCCGCCGTCGGCCTTCCAGCAATTCAACAGCCCGGCCGCGGTCTCGAAGCTCAGCGCATCCTTGCCGGTCTGCTTGCTCACCAGTTCGGCGACGCAGCGCATGCCGTTGCCGCAGGCGCCCGCCTCCGAGCCGTCGTTGTTGTAGATGCGCACGAAGGCGTCGGTGCCGGCCCGCGCCGGATAGAGCGCCATCAACTGGTCGTAGGGCTCGTGCTTGGCCGCCGCGCGGGCATCATCCGCGCTGATCGCGGCCGGCTGACGGCGCATGTCGACGATGACGATCTCGTTGCCGAGACCGTTCATCTTCACGAAGCCGAGATTCGCCAGCGCGCCCATAATGCAGCCCGATTGTGTGCGACTTATATGGGCAAATAACGGTTCCACGCCAGTAGCATGACCGTGGGGCCGTTGCCGGCGACGTGGTAGAATTTACGCCAAGCGCAATTGCATTTGCGCGGCGGCGGTGCAAATGCGGTGAAGACCGCAAGGAGATTTCCAATGCTATTGCGCTCGGCGCTCTGTCTCGGCCTCGCCTGCGCGGCCATCGGCCTCGCCGGGCCGCGGCAATCGCTGGCGCAGACACCGCCTCAGGCCACCCCGGACGCGAAACCGGCGGCGCCGGCGCCCGCCACGCCGGCAAAGCCTGCCGATCCGTTCGGCGAGGAAGTCACCCTGACCGCAAAGACCATCGTGTTCACGAAAGGCACCGGCACCTGGGACAATGCCTTCGAGACCATCACCAAGGCATTCAAGTCGCTCAAGGCGTTTCTCGACAAGCAAGGCATCAAGCCCGATGGGCCGCTGACGACCATTTTCCTCGCGACCGACGACACCGGCTTCCAGTTCCAGGCCGCCATCCCGATCGCCGAGCCGCCGAAAACCCCGCCGCGCGGCGAAATCTCCGTCGGCAAGTCGCCGGAAGGCAAGGCGCTCAAGTTCGTCCACCGCGGCTCCTACGATTCGCTCGACGACACCTACGAGGCGATCACCAACTATCTCGACGAGAAGCGGCTCGATACCAAGGACATGTTCATCGAGGAATACGTCACCGACCCGCTGACCACGGCCGAAGACAAGCTGGTGGTGAACGTTTTCGTGCCGATCAAATAAGCCACCTCATTGTCAGCCCGCGAGGCGGGCATCCAGTAAACGCAGACGGTCCAGGCATATCTCGAACGTTGCGATTACTGGATCGTCCGCCTTCGCGGACGATGACAGGCTCAGTTACAGTTCCCACACCTGCCCGGGCCGCAGCGTGCGGAAGCGCTCCGCCGGAATCCCCGCCGCCTTCAGCGCCTCCGCAAGCGCAGCGAGCGGCGCGTCGATCGCCTCGTCGGTGAGCTGGAACGTGCCGTAGTGGTGGCCGAGCGCCAGCTCCGCGCCGCAATCGACAAACGCCTGCACCGCCTCTGCCGGATTCATATGCTGGTCGCGCATGAACCAGCGCGGCTCGTAGGCGCCGATCGGCAGGATGGCGAGGCGGAACGGCCCGTGGCGTTCGCGCGCCGTGCGGAAATGACGGCCATCGCCGTAGCCGGAATCGGCGACGAAATAGATGCGTCCGCCCGGCGTCTCGATCACGAATGACGCCCACAGCGCCTCATTGCGATCGGACAAGTTGCGCGCCGTCCAGTGCCGCGTGGGAACGAGTGTCGCCGCGACGCCTGCGCCGAGCTCGACGCGGTCGCCCCAGTCGAATCCCTCGGCCGCAATGGCGCGGTCGTGATTGCGCATGATGGTGTCGTTGCCGAGCGGCGTGACGACGCGCGGGCGATGCACGGCCGCGAGCCGCGACAGCGTCGCGAGATCGAGATGATCGTAATGGCCATGCGACACCAGCACGACGTCGATCGGCGGCAGCGCTTCGAACGCGATGCCCGGGATCGTTGACGCGCTTCGGCCCGGCGAAGCGAAACGGCGACGCGCGCTGCGACCACACCGGGTCGAGCAGGATGTTGAGGCCCGCGGTCTGGATCAAAAAGCTCGCGTGGCCGACATAGCAGATGCGCCAGGCCGCGCCCTCGACCCGCGCCGGCGGCCGGTCGGCATAGGGCGACGGCGCCCAGGCCGGCCATTTCGCCTTGGTGCCGCGCCAGTGACGGTCGACGTACCAGCGCAGCAGATCGCGCGCGGCCCTTCGGCGCCGCGCCATGCGGGTCGAAGAAATGCTCGCCGTCGAAATGATCGGAAACGGGGCCGTCGTAATAGCGCGACATTGCGGTCGTACAATACAGCTTGGCCGGGCAAGCCTCGATGGCATAGCATGGCGCAAGCAAGCCTCCAGGGAGGGCAACATGTCGGAGCTTTCACGCGACGAGGTCATCGCCATTACGGGCCGTCTGAGCGACATCGTCGTGGCGGAAATCATCGGCACCGGGATCACCAAGGCCGAGCTCGTCGCAGCCCACGACCGTGTCGTGAAGGACCAGAAGACCCACGATCACGGCCCGACCCTGAAGCCCGGGGCGTTCGCCCGGGTGGTCGAGCTGCTGGAACGGCTGCACCTCGAGGGCGGGCTCGGCGAGGCCGGATCGCGGCTCGAATAGGCCGCGGTTGACCGCGGGCGCAACTCTCCCTATTTTCCGGCCGTTCTCGCAAGAGACCTGAATTCTGACCGCCGACCGGCCCATGGAGGCCGGAGGCACCCGCCCGACAGCGCGATGCGCCCTCGGGCGCAAAGGTGTTTTTTGAAGCCTCATCCTGAGGAGCCGCCGAAGGCGGCGTCTCGAAGGATGTGGGAACCCGATCGTCCTTCGAGACGCGTGCTGCGCACGCTCCTCAGGACGAGGCTGCTAACAGCAAGGTTACGATGTTCGACAGCCTTTCGGAACGTCTCGGTGCCGTCCTCGACCGCCTGACCCGGCGCGGCGCGCTGTCGGAGGAGGACGTCGACGCGGCGTTGCGCGAGGTGCGGCGCGCGCTGCTCGAGGCCGACGTCGCGCTCGATGTCGCGCGCGCGTTCACCGACGAGGTGAAGAAGCACGCGGTCGGCGTCGACGTGATCAAGTCGGTCACGCCCGGCCAGATGGTCGTCAAGATCGTGCACGACCAGCTCATCGCGACGCTCGGCTCGACGCGCGCAGCCGATCGACCTCAACGCGCCGGCGCCGGTCGCCATCATGATGGTCGGCCTGCAGGGCTCCGGCAAAACCACCACCACCGCCAAGATCGCCAAGCGCCTCACCGAGCTCGGCAAGCGCAAGGTGCTGATGGCCTCGCTCGACACGCGCCGCCCCGCCGCCATGGAGCAGCTCGCCGTGCTCGGCCAGCAGGTCAGCGTCGAGACGCTGCCGGTCGTCGCCGGCCAGACGCCGGTGCAGATCGCGACGCGCGCGCTGCAGGCCGGCCGGCTCGGCGGCTACGACGTGGTGATGCTCGACACCGCCGGCCGCATCACGCTCGACGAGGCGATGATGGCGGAAGCGGCCGACGTGCGCCGCGCCGCCAATCCGCATGAAGTCCTGCTCGTCGCCGACGCGCTCACCGGCCAGGACGCCGTCAATCTCGCGCGCTCGTTCGACGAGCGCGTCGGCCTCACCGGCATCGTGCTCACCCGCATCGACGGCGACGGCCGCGGCGGCGCCGCGCTCTCGATGCGCGCCGTCACCGGCAAGCCGATCAAGCTGATCGGCACCGGCGAAAAGCTCGACGCGCTGGAGGATTTCTATCCCGCGCGCATCGCCGACCGCATCCTCGGCATGGGCGACATCATCTCGCTGGTCGAGAAGGCGGCGACGACGATCGACGCCGAGAAGGCCGCGCGCGTCGCCGAGAAGATGCGCAAGGGCGCATTCGACCTGTCCGACCTGCGCGACCAGCTCACGCAGATGCAGCAGATGGGCGGCATGGGCGGGCTGATGTCGATGCTGCCCGGCATCGCCAAGATGAAGAACCAGATCGCCGAGAAGAACCTCGACGAAAAAGTGCTCAAGCGCCAGATGGCGATCATCGATTCGATGACGCCGAAGGAGCGGCGCAATCCGGATGTGCTCAAGGCCAGCCGCAAGCGCCGCATCGCGGCCGGCTCCGGCACCAAGCCGGAGGACATCAACCGCCTGCTCAAGATGCACCGCACCATGTCGGACGTGATGAAGGCGATGGGCGGCGCCAAGCGCGGCCCCATGGCCGGCCTCGCCAACATGCTCGGCCTCGGCGGCGGCGGCGGCATGCCGAGCCCGGAGCAGATGGCGCAGCTCGCCGCCAAGATGCCGGGCGGTCTGCCGCCTGGAACGCCCGGAGCGCCGCGGCCTGCCGCCGAATTTCCCCGGCCTGCCCGGCTCGGGCGGTCCCGGCATTCCGCCAAAATTTCCCGGCCTGCCGGGCACCGGCCTGCCCGGCGGCCTGCCGCCGACCTTCCCGGGCTTCGGGAAGAAGAAATGACGTCGATTCAACCGATTAATCGCACAGCGAAAGGAAACTGAATGTCCGTAGTCATCCGCATGGCGCGCGCCGGTACGAAAAAGCGGCCGGTCTATCACATCGTGGTCGCCGACTCGCGCTCGCCGCGCGACGGCCGCTTCATCGAGCGGCTCGGCTATTTCAATCCGCTGCTGCCGAAGGACAAGACCGAGCGGCTCAAGCTCGACATGGAGAAGGTGAAGAGCTGGCTCGACAAGGGCGCGCTGCCGTCGGATCGCGTGCTGCGCTTCCTCGATGCCGCCGGCATCCGCAAGCGCGAGAAGCGCAACAATCCGGAAAAGTCGGTGCCGCGCAAGGAACGCAAGGCGCAGGCCGAGGCCGCCGAGAAGGCCAAGCAGGAAGCTGCAGCCGCGGCGGCAGCGGCGAAGGCCGCAGCGCCGGCAAGCTGAGCGGCTGACCCGTGCCGGCCGATCGGCAGGACGGCGATAAACAGCGCGTCTGCGTCGGGCAGATCGGCGCGGCGCACGGCGTGCGCGGCGAGGTGCGGCTGCGCTCCTTCACCGCCGAGCCGGAAGCGATCACGCGCTACGGCCCGCTCGAAACCGAGGATGGCCGCGTGTTCACGATCGAAGCGATGCGGCCGGCCAAGGATCACTTCGTCGCGCGGCTCGCCGGCATTCGCGATCGCGACGCGGCGCGCGCACTCGCTGCGACCCGGCTCTATGTGCCGCGCGAGCGGCTGCCGGAGCCCGAAGAGGCCGATGAATTCTATCACGCCGACCTGATCGGCCTCGCGGTCGTCGACCGCGCCGGCGAAAAGCTCGGCACCGTGGTGGCGATCCACAATTTCGGCGCCGGCGATCTGATCGAGGTGCGCCCGGACGACCGGCGGCAAGACCGAACTGGTGCCGTTCAACGATACCAATGTGCCGGAGGTCGATGTCGCCGCAGGGCGCATCGTCATCGATCCGCCGGCCGGGATTGTTAGGTCGATAGGCGCGCGACCATGTGGCGCGCCACTGTCCTCACCATCTTCCCGGACATGTTCCCGGGGCCGCTCGGCCAGAGCCTCGCCGGCAAGGCGCTCGCCGGCGGCGTGTGGTCGCTCGACGCGATCGACATCCGCTCGTCCGCGACCGACAAGCACCGCACCGTCGACGACACGCCGGCGGGCGGCGGCCCCGGCATGGTGATGAAGGCCGACGTGCTCGCGCGCGCGCTCGACGCCGCGGCGCAGGACCGCCGCCCTCGCCTGCTGATGTCGCCGCGCGGCGCGCCGCTGACGCAGAGCCGCGTCGAAGCGCTCGCGCACGGCGCCGGCGCCATCGTGGTGTGCGGCCGGTTCGAAGGCGTCGACGAGCGCGTGATCGCGGCGCGCGGGCTCGAAGAGGTCTCGGCCGGCGATTACGTGCTGTCCGGCGGCGAGATCGCCGCCATGGCGCTGATCGACGCCTGCGTGCGGCTGATGCCCGGGGTCATGGGCGCGGAGGTCTCCGGCGTCGAGGAGAGCTTTGCCGGCGGCCTGCTGGAATATCCGCAATACACGCGACCCGCAGGAGTGGGAAGGCCGGCCGATCCCGGAGGTTCTCGTCTCCGGCGACCACGCCAAGATCGCCGCCTGGCGCCGCGCCGAGGCCGAGCGCCTCACCCGCGAGCGCCGGCCGGACCTCTGGGCCGCCTACCAGGCCAAACCCAAGGCCAAATGACCGGAGGGTGACAAAGCCGGCGCGCTGTTCTACAAGCTCGCCGACCCGCATAGGACAGACCCGACCCCGCGCGCCCATGGCGCTGCCGATGGAGAATGCGTCATGGATTTGCTCAGAGAAATCGAACAGGAACAGGTGACAAAGCTCACCGCCGGCAAGGACATGCCGGATTTCCACCCGGGCGACACCGTGCTGGTCAACTACAAGGTGGTCGAGGGCGAGCGCAGCCGCATCCAGGCCTACGAGGGCGTCTGCATCGGCCGCGCCGGCGCAGGCCTCAACGAGAATTTCACGGTGCGCAAGATTTCCTACGGCGAGGGCGTCGAGCGCGTGTTCCCGCTGTACTCGCCGATGATCGACTCGATCAAGGTCGTGCGCCGCGGCAAGGTGCGCCGCGCCAAGCTGTACTACCTGCGCGGCCGCCGCGGAAAATCCGCGCGCATCACCGAGAAGCAGGATCACACGGCGCACGCGCGAGGCCGACGCGGCGGAGTGATGCTGCCCGCAAGCTGTGTCATGCCCGCGAAAGGCGGGATACTGACATCGGTTTCCGGAGTAACTCGACATCTCGCGCTAGAAATTATAGCCGAAGCGCAATATCGCCTGCTGGCGCTCGAAGTTGGTGAGATCGAGCGCACCGGCATCGCTGGCCGCGTGACCTGCGATCTGCACGCTCCATGCCGCCGACATCCAGTAAAGCTCCGAAATCTTCCAGTACATGGTCGGACCGGCAAACACCGCGCGGCCGGCGAAGCTGTCGAGGCCGAGGCCACCGTAGGCGCTGAGGTAGCGGACTTCCGCGCCCAGCAGAAATCCCGGCCGAAGCTGCAGCGACAAGGCTGCCGAGGCGCCAAGGCTGGATTGATGCTGCCATAGGCCGGTGATGCGCGAGCGCTGGGCATCCGGCTCATAGGTCAAGTTGACGGCGGCGAACAGTCGCCGCTCGATCAGTTCGCGGTCGGCCGCGACCAGAAATTGTCCGCCGTATTCGTCGACCGGCTCGCCGCTGACTTCGTCCGCGCGGCCCCAATGCGGATCGAAGCCAAAGGTCAGTCCGAACGGCGCGTGCTCGCGTTCGAGCAGCCGATATCTCATCTCGAACGTCAGCGCTTCGAGCGCGCCATGCTTGCGATCGTCCAGCCCGGGCACGCCCGCAACGTCGTGATAGGCGACGCGGGCCTCCGGCTCGATGGAAAAATTGTGCCATGGGATGAATTTGACGCCGAACTCCGAGGACAATGCGGCGTAGGTGCCGTCACGCTTGCCGAAGCGGCCGCTGTTTTCGAGTTCCGCTTCCTTCTCGCCGACATCGTTGACATCGGTGCCGAGCGTGAAGCCGAACAGATGCGTGGTCTCAAGCTCCTCGGCCTCCGCGGCCAGCGGCGGCATCAGGAGCGCCGCGAGCGCCAGCGCAATTTTCATGGCATTCGGCATTGCTTGCAAAATCCATCTGGCGGGAACACGCGCACCGGTGGGCGCGACATCACTCCAGCTCCACCGTCTTGAAATCCGCCGGCAGCACGACTTCGAGCACTTCGCAGTCGTCCGAGTAGTCGAGCACGACGTGCTCGATGCGCGGCGGCTGGATCCAGCAGCTTCCCGCGCGCATCGTGATGCGCGCCCTGGCCGTCGAGCTCGGTCTTGAGCCAGCCCTTGAGCACATAGACCATCTGGAAATCGACATCGTGATAGTGGCGCTTCGACACCTCCTCGGGGCGGCACGGCGGCACGAAGCGCACCACGTGCGCCTGCACCATGCCGCCCGGTGGCCTTGTTCATGCCGAGATCGCGATATTTCGCGTAGCGGCGCAGTCCGACCTTGAAATCTTCCTCGCGGTGATGGCTGGCGACGAAGCTGTGCTTCGGCCGCGGCTTGGTCTTCGTCTTTGACGCCGCCGCGGCGCGCCGCTGGTTCGGCCTGCGGCGCGCGGTGGTTCGTGCCGACGATTTCGCCTTTGCCTTTGCCTTGGCCATGACCGTCTCCCTGGTGTTGCCGATGCTTACCGCGCCCACAGCGCCTTCGAGGCGAGCCGCGCGCCTTCGGCCAGCGCGCCGAGCTTCGCCCAGACCAGCTCGTCGTGCACGCCGGCTGCCGAGCCCGCAATCGCTGCCGGCGATCACGTTCTCGCGCCCGACCGCCGACGCAAAGTTTCGAATGCGTCGCGCGATCAGTTCGGGGTGCTCGACGATGTTGGTCGCATGGCTGATCACGCCCGGCACGATGACCTTGCCGTCGGGCAGCTTGATGTCCTTCCACAGCGTCCATTCGTGCTCGTGACGGACATTGCCGGCCTCGAAGCTGTAGGCCTGCGCGTGCACCTGGAGCACGAGATCGATCACGTCCTTCATCGCAATGTCGTGCGTATGCGCGCCGTGCCAGCTGCCCCAGCAGAAATGGTGACGCACGCGATCCTCGGGGATTCCGGCGAGCGCGTGGTTCGAGCGCATCGATGCGAATTTCGAGATGCGGCGATAGTCTGCAACAGTCGGCTCCGGCCTGATCATGTCCCATGACGTCGCGACGCCCGGATCGTCGATCTGCAGAATGAATCCGGCGTCGACGACGGCGCGATATTCCTCGCGCAACGCGTCCGCGAGGGCGAACATGAATTTTTCGTCGTCGCGGTAGTATTCGTCGAAGATGTGATGATCGAGCCAGCCCGGCGCGAACACGCAGATGAAAGCTTCGCCGTCGCCGCCGGCGGCCGTCAGCGCCTGCTTGAACACATCGACCTCGCGCCGGATCGCATCGGTGGCGCGGCCTTTGATCGGACCGGTCACGACCATCTTGGTCTTTGGACAAGAACCGCGGCTCTTCGCCGGGGACGCAGAACATCGTGCCGACGCGGTCCATGTCGGCATAGAGCTTCGGGAACGTATCGCGCTCGCGGGCGTCCTCGCGCGCCGAGCCCACGCTCGCCCGGCTGCAGCGCGCGCGTCGTGATGCCGCCGAACTGCTGCGCGTAGTAGATGAAATTGCGTCCGTTCCAGAATTCGCCGTCGCCGACGCAGGAGATGCCGAGCTCGACCTGCTTGCGGATCACCTCGGCCACCTGCCGGGTCAGGACCGCGGTGTCCTCCGTCGTCTTTTCGGCGCCCCGCGGCGACCACGACGAATAATGAGCACCGGCGTCGCCCACCGGCGGCAGCCTGCCGGCATGGGTCGTCCTGATCGAATGTCTCACTTCGCTGCATGGCGTGCCGCCCCCGTTGTTGCCCGATCCTACCGCATGGCCGCCGCCAGCGACAGAATGCCCGCCCTTTTCCTCCAGCCCGGCAGGCGCTAAAGGACGGCGCAACCCCTATGTACCCACGTAACGCTCGGAGCACTCCAGGATGGCCAATCCCCGCACCCTCTACGACAAGATCTGGCAAGACCATCTGGTCGACGAACAGCCGGACGGCACCTGCCTGATCTATGTCGACCGCCATCTGGTGCACGAGGTGACGAGCCCGCAGGCGTTCGAAGGGCTGCGGCTCTCCGGCCGCAAGGTGCGCGCGCCGGACAAGACGCTGCTGGTGGTCGACCACAACGTGCCGACGACCGATCGCACCAAGCCCAATCCCGATCCGGAGAGCGCGGCGCAGATCGCCTATCTGGCCGAGAACGCCAAATTCTTCGATCTCGAATATTACGACGAGTTCGACAAGCGCCAGGGCATCGTCCACATCATCGGCCCGGAGCAGGGCTTTACGCTGCCCGGCGTGACGCTCGTCTGCGGCGACAGCCACACCGCGACGCATGGCGCGTTCGGCGCGCTCGCCTACGGCATCGGCACGTCCGAGGTCGAGCACGTGCTGGCGACGCAGACGCTGATCCAGTCGAAGTCGAAGAACATGCGCGCGGTGGTCGACGGCAAGCTGCCGCAAGGCGTCACCGCCAAGGACATCATCCTCGCCATCATCGGCGAGATCGGCACCGCGGGCGGCACCGGCTATGCGCTCGAATATGCCGGCGAGGCGATCCGCGCGCTGTCGATGGAAGGCCGCATGACGGTGTGCAACATGTCGATCGAGGGCGGCGCCAAGGCCGGCTTCATCGCGCCCGACGAGAAGGCCTACGCCTATCTCAAGGACCGGCCGAAATCGCCCAAGGGCAAAGCCTGGGACGACGCCGTGCGCTACTGGGAGACGCTGCGCTCCGACGACGGCGCGCATTTCGACCGCGAGATCAGGCTCGACGCCGCCAAGCTGCCGCCGCTCGTCACCTGGGGCACCAGCCCCGAGCAGGTGATCTCCGTCACCGGCCGCGTGCCGGTGCCGGCCGAGATCGCCGACGAGAACAAGCGCCGCGCGGCGGAGACTTCGCTCGGCTACATGGGCCTCAAGGGCGGCGAGAAGATCACCGACATCGGCATCGACCGCGTCTTCATCGGCTCGTGCACCAACGGCCGGCTCGAGGATTTGCGCGCGGCCGCGGCGGTCGCCAAGGACAAGAAGGTCAGCGCAAAAGTGTCGGCGATGATCGTGCCCGGCTCCGGCATCGTGAAGGAGCAGGCCGAAGCCGAAGGCCTCGACAAGATTTTCATCGCCGCCGGCTTCGAATGGCGCGAGCCCGGCTGCTCGATGTGCCTCGCGATGAATCCCGACAAGCTCGCGCCCGGCGAGCGCTGCGCCTCGACCTCGAACCGCAACTTCGAAGGCCGCCAGGGCTACAAGGGCCGCACGCACCTGGTCTCGCCCGCGATGGCGGCTGCGGCCGCGATCGCGGGACATTTCGTCGACGTGCGGGAGTGGAAGTAATGGCTCGTCATTCCGAGGCGCCGCGCAGCGCGAGCCCGCGAAGCCATACGCCAGCGCGGCGATCAGCAGCGGTACTGACGTCGCGAACCTGCCTTCGGGTTCGCTTCGCTCGCGCTCGCAACGACCGGATGAGATCAGTCAGCCGCGCACCCACCAGCAATGCTGGTACGGGAATAGCACCGTGCCGCTCGGCCGGTATTGCAGCTCGTAGCCAGTCGGTGCATTGCCGGTAGAGCAGGCGTCCGCCGCGATTGATCTCGATGCGGGGACGGGCGTAGCGGCGAGTTGTCTCTCTGCGCCGACACATCGCTCGCGCGCGCGTGCTGCGGCTGCGCGTACGCGGATTGCGCGGCCGCCGCACCCGTCGGCACGACGCTGGCAAGGCCCGCCAGGCCCAATGCCGCAAGTATCACGAAACATTTCGCCGCCATGTCTTGCCCGTGCCCTGCGCCGCCGTCGCCACGCTCCCGCATTGCGGCGCAGCCGTCAACCGCGCTGCGCTTGTCTCTGCCTTGGCCCGGCCGCGGCTACGGCCTAGAACAACCAGCATGGCGGATGAATCGTCCAATCCTATGGCCTGGGGGCCGCGCAAGGCGCCCTCGCTGGCCGAATTCGACGTGCTCGCCGGCGAGGTGTTTCGCCGCCTGCCGGAAAAATTCCGCGCGCTGTGCGAGGGCCTCGTCATCCAGGTCGACGATTTCGCCACCGACGACGTGCTCGACAACATGGGCATCCAGAGCGAGTACGACCTGCTCGGCCTGTTCCAGGGCGTCGGCCTGCCGTTCCGCTCCGAGAGCGCGCCGGTGCAGATGCCGAACATGATCTGGCTGTACCGCCGCCCGATCCTCGATTATTGGAGCGAGCACGACGAGACGCTGGGCGATATCGTCAAGCACGTGCTGGTGCACGAGATCGGCCATCACTTCGGCCTCTCGGACGCCCACATCGAGGACATCGAGAAATCCGTCGAATAGGGAAAGGATACCGCCATGAAGATCACCGGCGCATGCCACTGCGGCACCATCAAGGTCGAAGGCGAGGCCGATCCGGAGAAGGTCTCGATCTGCCATTGCACCGATTGCCAGACCGGCACCGGCTCGGCGTTTCGCGTGTCGATCCCGGTCGCCGGCGACAAGTTCAAGATGACCGGCAAGCCGACCGACTACGTCAAGACGACGTCGGAAAGCGGCAATCCGCGCGTGCAGGCGTTCTGCCCGAAATGCGGCTCGCCGATCTACTCGACCACGCCGGGCCAAGGCCAGCAGGCGATCTACATCGTGCGCGTCGGCATCCTCGACCAGCGCGACCAGCTTGCGCCGAAGCGGCAGAACTGGTTCCGCTCGGCGCGGCCGTGGGTGACGCATCTCGAAGAGGTGCACAAGAACCAGAAGCAGGCGTGAGCGCGGACCACGCGCGCATCAGCGGCGTGCATCGCACCGATCACGAAGGTGAATTTGATCGCACGGCCGGATCGCCGCACCATGCCGAAAGCGAGGGAAGGATCGCACCATGATCGTCACCGTCTTCCGCTCCCGCCTGCAAGCCGGGCCTGCGCGAGGAATACGTCGCGCTGGTCGCGCGCATGAACGAGCTCGCCCGCACCATGCCGGGCTACATCTCGCACAAGGGCTTCTTCGCCGACGACGGCGAGCGCGTCACCATCGTCGAATTCGAGCACGAGGAGGGGATGCGCGCCTGGCGCACGCACCCGGAGCACGTCGCGGCGCAGAAGCTGGGGCGCGAGAAGTACTATTCGGAGTACAGCGTCCAGATCTGCGAGGTCCGGCGGCAATCGAAATTCAATCAGGACGAACTCAACCAGCGCGAAGCGGCGACGGGACGGTCTTGACCTCCCGGCCCTGAGCCGCCATGACGAAGGCGCGCCAGCGGGCGCATCAGGTGAGACCGATGGAAAAGTTCACGAAACTCGAAGGCGTCGCGGCGCCGCTCAACATGATCAACGTCGACACCGACGCGATCATCCCGAAGCAGTACCTCAAGACCATCAAGCGCACCGGCCTCGGCAAGGGCCTGTTCTCGGAGAAGCGCTTTCGCGACGACGGCAGCGAGAACCCGGATTTCGTGCTCAACAAGCCGGCCTATCGCAAGGCCAAGATTCTGGTCGCCGGCGACAATTTCGGCTGCGGCTCCTCGCGCGAGCACGCGCCGTGGGCGCTGATGGATTTCGGCATCACCTGCGTGATCTCGACCTCGTTCGGCGACATTTTCTACAACAACTGCTTCAAGAACGGCGTGCTGCCGATCAAGGTGTCGCCCGAGGACCTGGAGAAGCTGTTCGACGACGCCGAGCGCGGCGCCAACGCCACGCTGACGATCGATCTGCCGGCGCAGGAAATCCGCGGCCCCGACGGCGGCGTGGTCAAGTTCGAGATCGACGCGCACCGCAAGCATTGCCTGCTCGAGGGCCTCGACGACATCGGCATGACGATGGTCAAGGGCGGCAAGATCGACGACTTCGAGAGCAAGGCGAAAGCCGCGCGGCCCTGGGCGTGAGTGATCACGCACGCATAATGCCTGTTCAGCCTCATCCTGAGGAGGCCGCGAAGCGGCCGTCTCGAAGGATGCGGCACCCACATGGTTCGAGACGCACGCTGCGCGCGCTCCTCACCATGAGGTCGTTATCTCGCGGCGCCCGTACGCGCCGTTAAGCTTTCCAAGTAACGTAAAATCCGGGCTTGTGTTGAAACCACGCGCGTGCGCGCTCAAAGCGTTGCGGCATGTGGCGTGCGTGCTGGTGTTGCGTTCATTCTTTCCCTTCCGCTGTGCGCGCCCGCGCACGCGGTCGATCGGCCGCCGCAATTCGTGGCGATCGCGTTCGACAATTGCACCGAGAACGAACGCTGGCAGGAACTGTCCGACTTCGCCGCCGAGATGAACAAAAGCGGCGACCCCTGCACTTCACCTTCTTCGTCAGCGGCGTCAATTTCCTGACCGAGGCCAGCCGAAAGGTCTACGAAGCGCCGGGCCACGCGCGCGGCGCCTCGCGCATCGATTTCGGCGGCTCGCCCTCCGACATCGCGCGGCGCGTCGCCTACATCAACGATCTCGCCCAGCACGGCCACGAGATCGCCTCGCACGCGGTCGGCCATTTCAGCGGCAAGGGCTGGTCGGCCGGCGACTGGGCGAAGGAATTCCATTCGTATCGCGACGTGCTCGCCAACGTGGCGGCGAACAACAAGCTCGGCAGCGACGTGAAGTTCACGTTTCCGCTGTCGCAGGTGATCGGCTTCCGCGCGCCCTATCTCGACAGCAGCCCCGGTCTCTACACCGTGCTCAAGGACAACGGCTTCCGCTACGACACCTCGAGCGAAAACCCGTCGGACGCCTGGCCCAGCAAGGCCGGCGGCATCTGGCGCTTCAACCTGGCGCGGCTCAAGCTGCACGAACTGCGCAAGACCACGCTGTCGATGGACTACAATTTCTTCGTCTCGCAGGCGCACGGCGCGATCGATCGCAGCCGCCACGAGTTCTTCCGCGAGCAGACGCTGCAGACCTATCTCGACTACTTCAAGGCCAACTACACCGGCAACCGCGCGCCGCTCAACATCGGCCATCATTTCTTCGACTATCAGGAAGGCGCCTACAAGGAAGCGCTGAAATCGTTCGCGCGCACGGTCTGCGGCCTGCCGGAAGTGCGCTGCGTGACCTACACCGAGCTTGCCGATTTCATGGATCAGCAGAGCCCCGAGACGCTCGAAGCCTATCGCAAGGGCGATTTCCCCCGCGCCGCCGAACCTGCGCTCAGCGTCGCCAAGCTGGAGCGGTAGCCGCATGGGACGCGCGTATGGTGTTGCGTTGCTTCTCTCCGTCGCTCTGTGCGCGCCGGCGCGCGCCGTCGATCGGCCGCCGCAATTCGTGGTGATGTCGTTCGACAACTGCACCGAGCTCGACCGCTGGACGGAGCTGCGCGACTTCGCGGCCGAGCTGGACAAGAGCGGCGCCCGCGTGCGCTTCACCTACTTCGTCACCGGCCTCAATTTCATCGCCGACGCCAATCGCAACATCTACGAAGGCCCGCGCCACAAGCGCGGCACCTCCACGCTCGATTTCGGCGGCACCAAGGACGACGTGCGCACGCGCATCGCGCTCGCCAACGAGGCCTACCGCCAGGGCCACGAGATCGCTTCGCACGCGGTCGGCCATTGGGACGGCCGTTCCTGGTCGCCGGCGGAATGGACGCGGGAATTTAATTCGTTCGATGACGTGATGGCGAATGTCGGCAAGAACAACGGCTTGCCGGACGCGGCATTCACCTTTCCGCTGCCGATCAGGGGCTTTCGCGCGCCGTATCTGCAGCCGGGTCCGGGCCAATATCCCGCGCTCAAGAGCGGCGGCTTCCGCTACGACGCCACCGACAATGGCACCGCGGAAGAATGGCCGCAAAAGATCGACGGCGTCTGGCGCTACAAGCTGGCGCTCATAAAGATCCGCGCGCTGGGCAAGCGCGTGCTGTCGATGGACTACAATTTCTTCGTGGCGCAGTCGCACGGCGTCGTCGTCACCGACCCGAAACGCCGCGCCGAAATCCGCGACCAGATGGTCGACACCTATCTCGATTACTTCAAGGCCAATTACAGCGGCAATCGCGCGCCGCTCCACATCGGCCACCATTTCCTCGACTACGGCGCCGGCATCTACCGCGAGGCGCTGAAGAAATTCGCGCGGCTCGTCTGCGGCCTGCCGGAAGTGCGCTGCGAGACCTACGCCAAGCTCACCGATTTCATGGACCAGCAGAGCGCGGAAACCCTCGCGGCCTACCGCAAGGGCGATTTCCCGCGCGCCGCCGAGCCCACGCTCAGCGTGGCGACGCTCGGGCGCTAGCGCGGGACGATTTTAGGTCGGTCACCTGGATCGTCATTGCGAGCGAAGCGAAGCAATCCAGCCACGGCGTGGTGAGTATAGATTGCTTCGTCGCTACGCTCCTCGCAATGACGGCTGTGATTCCCAAAGAGCCCACAGGGTCACAACCACG
>CAVSSN010000013.1:0-266077 GCA_963730645.1 uncultured Alphaproteobacteria bacterium
GTATGCAGGTACGAATTCCCGCCCCTTGTGGCAGCGGGAAATGTGTGTACATCACCGCGACCTAACACCGACGACTTCGAGCGATCTTGGGCGGGAGCGCAGACAACTTGGCCGACAGCGCAAACAGCGAGCAGGTCGAGCAGCCGAAGCAGGCTGCACCCGCGAAGGCAGAAGTGGATATCTGGTCCACGGACGCGACGAGCGCGCGTGAGCGCTTTTCGTATTGGCGCGACGCAGTGTGCCGCGCCGTGTTCAATATTTCGATCGAAGCGCAGCCCGAGCACTTTTCCGCCCACATCGCGTCACGCGGCTCCGGCCCGCTCCGCTTTGCGACGTCCGAATCCAGCGGCTACCAGATCGTGCGCACCCGTCGTGACATCGATAGTGCTCCCGCCGATCACTATTCCATCTTCGCGCAAGTGCATGGGGTGAGCGTGATCAACCAATGTGGCGAGTCCTTTCCGTACAATCCCAATGACATCTGCATTTCCGACGGGCGGCGACCGTTTATCGCCGACATGCCCGGCGCCGGGTGCCGCGCGTTTGCCGTGATCCCGCGCGAGATGGTCGACCGCCGCGCACCCTGGCTGCGTCACAAGCCGCTTCGCAAACTCGACGGAGCTTCCCCGTATGTCGATCTCGCGCGACGCCACATCTTGCAGTTGACCGACACCGAACACTCGATGAGCGAAGGCACGACGAGCCTATTGACCGAGAATCTCTGCAACCTCCTGGCGCTTGGCAGCGCGACCGACATCGAAACAAATCGCCTGCAACCGGAATTGCAGACCGAAGCCATGCTCGCCTTTTGCCGGCAGCATCTTCACGACCCCGAACTGTCGCCGCAACGCGTGGCTGATCACCTTCGCGTATCGGTCAGGACCCTGCATTTGCGCTTCAAGCAAATCGGCCAGACGTTCGGCCGCTGGGTACGCGACAATCGACTCGAAGCGTGCCGAACCGCGCTTCGCGACGAGAATCAACGAGCGCTGAACATTTCCCAGATTGCCTATCGCTGGGGCTTCAACGATCTTTCGCATTTCAACAAGACGTTTCGCGCGCGCTTCGACCAAAGCCCGCGCGAATGGCGAAACGGTTCCGACGTTCCCGAAAATCACATCCGCACGGATTTGGACACCGGGTTGGAAACAGGGCATCATCCGGCAAGATGCTGACCATCCACGCCCGCATTTTTGGTGCATCCCAAATTTCGACAGACAGCGCTGCCGTGCAGCATGTCGTGGACGCGTAAAATCCGCTTGTCTCCTCTCACGCCAGCTTGAATAATTCAGTCCAACCCGGTTGTTGGAAGCAACGGTCGGAGCGGGGCCGCGAGGGGGGCTGCGATGGGCGTACGCGGCGGCGACAGCTACATTTCCGGGCTCAAAGCGCATCCAAAGAATGTCTGGATCGCCGGACGAAAAGTCGGCGACGTCACGGAGGATGCGGCATTGCGGCGGCCGGTCGCCGCGATGGCCATGCTCTACGATTGCCAGGTCGACGAAGCGCTGCGAGCGAAAATGACCTATCGCGCCGACGACAGCGGCGACGATGCCGGACTTCTCGTTCATCATTCCCCGGTCCCACAGCGATCTCGTCCGCCGGCGCGAAGCCATGCGGGTATGGGCCGATGCCACGTTCGGCCTGATGGGCCGTTCGCCAGACTACCTCAACACGCTGCTCGCGGCCTTTGCCGATGCGGGCGACTTCTTTGCCGAATGCGGGCCAAGATTTGCCGAAAACGTGCAGAGCTACTACCGACATTGCCGCGACCACGATCTGTTTCTGACGCATGCCATCGTCAATCCGCAGGTCGACCGCAGTAAATCGTCCGCCGAACAGGCCGACGAATACGCGCATCTCGGCGTCGTGGAGCAGACCGGCGACGGCCTGATTGTCCGCGGCGCCAAGATGCTGGCGACGCATGGCCCGACCGCCGACGAAATCTTGGTCTATCCGCTGCCATTTTCAGTTCGCCCCGGGGAAGAAAAATATGCGCTCGCCTTCGGCATTCCGACTGACACGCCGGGCTTGCGGTTCATTTGTCGCGAGCCGTTCGACCACGGCGACCAATCGGAATGGGATCATCCGCTCGGCTCGCAGTTCGAGGAGCCGGACGCGCTTGCGATCTTCGACGACGTCCTGGTGCCGTGGGACCGCGTGTTCCTGCATGGCAATGTTGCGCTCGCCAATACGTTCTTCGCGCGGACGAAGCTGCAATGCCACACCGGGCATCAGACGGCGGTCCGCGGGCTTGCCAAGTGCGCCTTCATGACCGCGCTTGCGGTGGCTCTGACGCGCAGCGTCAAGACAGACGGCTTCCTTCATGTCCAGGAACAGCTCGGCGAGTGCCTCGGCTACCTGCAACTGATCGAAGCCGCGATCCTTCTTTCCGAACAGAAGGCGGAGACGACGGCACATGGCACCTTGCGTCCGGCGCTCGAGCCGCTGCAGGCCCTGCGCTATCACATCCCTCGCTTCTATGAACGCATGGTGCAGGTGACGCAGGTGCTCGGCGCCGGTGGACTGCTAACCAATCCAACGCATGCCGATCTTGATACCGAGATCGGCAGCGATATCCGCCGCTATTACCGCGGCGCAGATGGCGATGCGGCGGCCAAGATCCGGCTTTCGAAGCTTGCGTGGGACGCCACCGGCACCCAATTCGGGCAGCGGCAACTGCAATACGAGCGTTACTACGCCGGCGATCCGGTCCGCATGGGCGCGTCGATCTACACCATGCAGGATCACACGGCGCTGCTGGCCATTGTCGAGCGTGCGCTTCACATGCCGGCGCGCCGGGCCACCAAGCGCCAAGGTGAGGAGGACTGAAATGAAGATGCTGGCCTATGCGATTGCGCTCGCGGTGAATCTTCTCGGCATCGGCGGGGCAGCAGCACAGGTCTATCCTTCGCGTCCGATCACCATCGTTGCTCCTTTCCCCGCCGGCGGACCGTCGGACGTTTTGGCGCGCATCCTCGCCGAACCGCTGCGAGCGGCGCTGGGACAACCGGTCATCATCGAGAACGTCGGCGGCGCCGGCGGCAATATCGGCGTCGGCCGCGTCGCCCGCGCGGCGCCGGATGGCTACACGCTCATCATCGGCCAATGGAGTACGCACGTCGTCAATGCGGTGACGTACACCCTGCCCTACGACGTCGTTACCGACTTCGAGCCGATTGCGCTGCTTGCCAACACACCGCAGATCATCATCGCCAGAAGAAACTTTCCGGCGAAGGACGTGCAGGAGCTCATCGGCTGGCTCAAGGATAATCCCGACAAGGCGACAGCGGCAACCGTCGGCGCCGCGGGCGGGGCGCAGGTCGCCGCCATGTATTTCCAGCAGGCCACCGGCACGACATTCGGATTCGTACCGTATCGGGGCGGTGCACCGGCGATGCAGGATCTCGTCTCCGGTCAGGTCGATTTCATGTTCGATCAGGCCGCCAACGCAATCACGCAGGTTCGCGCAGGCGCCATCAAGGCCTACGCCGTCATGTCGCAAGCGCGGTGGCATCTGGCGCCCGACATTCCGACCATCGACAAATCAGGCGTGCCGGGATTGCATGTTTCGTATTGGCACGGGCTGTGGGCGCCGAAAGGAACGCCGAAAGACGTCATCGCCAAACTCAACAGCGCCGTCGTCAGCGCGCTTGCCGATCCGAATGTGCAGCAACGTTACGCCGCGCAAGGCCAGGATATCTGGCCACGCGACCAGCAGACGCCGGAAGCGCTTGCCGCGCACCACAAGGCCGAGATCGCCAAGTGGTGGCCCATCATCAGGGCCGCGCACCTCAAGGCCGAATAGACGGATTTACCCCTGCGAACGGCCGACCTGATTGACGTGGTAGCCGGCGACTTTCTGATAACGCTCGAAGATCGCGCGCAACTCGTCCTGGCTGATGACATCGTCCAGGCGTTCGAATCGCTTGTTTCCCGTCCTCTGCTCCACAGTATCGACAATGACGTTCGGCGGCGCGGAACGGTTTTGCAAAACGATGCGTCCTGTCACCGGCACTCGCGCCGCTTCGTAGGCCCTAAGTGCGGACACCGGATCGGGCTCGCTCGCGAGCAACCGGCCGAGCGTCGCGGCGTCGATGATGGCCTGCGCGCCGCCGTTGCCGCCTTGCGGATACATCGGATGCGCGGCGTCACCGAGCAGCGTAACGCGTTCGAAGGTCCAGCGGTCGAGTGGATCGCGGTCGACCATTGGATAGGACAGGTTGAAATCCGCATCGCGAATGAGTGCCGCGGCATCGAGCCAATCGAAGTTCCAATCCTGATAGGTCGGATAGAAGTCTTCGAGCCGTCCCGGCTTGCTCCAGTCGACTGGGACCGCGACGTCCTGCTCGATCTCGGCAACCCAATTGATGAGCTGGTTGCCGGCCGCGTCGATGGCATTGCGGATCGGATAGATGATGAGCGTGCCATGACGCGCGCCGATCCTGGCGATGCTGCGCCCGGTCAGGAACGGCTGGCGCCGGGTCACGCCGCGCCAAAGGTTGATGCCGCGAAAGCAGAACGGGCCTTCGTGCGGATAGAATTGCGCACGCACGGCCGAGTGGATGCCATCGCATGCGATCAGGATATCGCCCTGCTCTGCCCGCAATGCGCCGCCATCGGGCCCGACAAAGCGTGCCGAGACGCGGCGGTCGTCTTGCTCCACGCTGACGCAGCGATGGCCGGTTATGAAATTCTGCGCGCCGAGCCGCTCGCGCACGGCGTCAAGCAGCACCTCGTGCAGGTCGCCGCGATGGATCGAAAGGTGCGGCCATTGATGGCCGGCCGCGAGGCCCCACGGCTCGCGGTAGACGAGCTGGCCGTGGCGGGTGAAGAACGCGTAATCCTGCGGCGTGCATCCGCGCGCGACCAGCGCGTCCTGCAGGCCGAGCGCGCTGAGCTCCTTCACGGCGTGCGGGCCGAGGTTGATGCCGACACCGAGGGCGCGGATGTCCGCAGCCGCCTCGAAGATTCGGATCCGATTCGCGGCCTGGGCGGCATGCACGGCCAGCGCCAGCGTCAATCCGCCGATACCGCCGCCGACGATCAGTATGTCCATGAGCCGCGTCCGCTGTAAGCCTAGTCAAGCCCCAAGAATTTCGTACCGAAACCGCTATCGGCCAACAACTCCTCACGCGTGCCCGCCAGAACGGTGCGGCCGCTTTCCACCACGCTCGCCCTCTGTACGAAATCGAGCGCGCGGTGGACATTCTGCTCGACCAGAAGAATGGTCATGCCTTCCCCTGCAACACGGCGCAAGACGGCAATGACCTCCTCGATGACGAGCGGCGCGACGCCGATGAACGGCTCATCAAGTAGCAGCAGCTTTGGCCGTAACATCAGCGCGCGGCCGATGGCGACCATCTGCTGCTGGCCGCCGCTCAGCGTGTTTGCCATGTACGGTGCCTTGCTGCGAAGCACCGGGAACAGCTCAAACACGCCGTCGAGACGCGCACTCACATGCTTACGCTCGCTCGGCAGATAGGCGCCCATCTCGAGGTTCTCGCGCACGGTCATTTCACCGAACAGGCGCCGGCCTTCGGGCACCAGCACGATGCCGCGAGCGATGATGGCGCTGATTGGCTTGTGCAGAATGCTTTCTCCGGCAAAGCGGATGTCGCCGCCGACCGCGGGATAGAGGCCGACAATGGCGCCAAGCGTCGTCGATTTCCCCGCGCCGTTGGCGCCCAGCAGTCCGACCCGCTCGCCCTCATCGATTGCGAAGCTGACGTCCCACAGCGCGCGCAAGCGGCCATGCTCGACGACGAGATGATCGACTTCGAGCAGGCTCATCCAGCTGCTCCCTTGGTGCCGAGGTAGGTCGTCAATACCCGTTCATCGCGCATCACGTCCTGCAACTTGCCGTCGGCAATCACACGGCCTTCCTCCAGCACGACCAGCCGGTCGACCACCTGCGCCAACGCAGAGAAGATGTGCTCGACCCAGATTACCGTGATGCCGTAGCGGTCGCGGATGTCGCGGATATGCGCGACGAAGCGCTTGACCTCGAGCGTCGATAGTCCGGAAGCCACTTCGTCGACCAGCAGAAGTTTCGGCCGGCCGGCCAGCGCCCGGCCGAGTTCGAGGGCCTTGCGACTCTGCAGGTTCAGCAAATCCGCGGTCGCGTCGAGCTGCGGCGTCAGCCCGGCAAAGGCGGAAAAAGTTTCTGCTTGCGTCATCGCGTCATTGAGCGCCATCCCGTCACTGCGGAACGTGAGCGCGATCGCAATGTTTTCGCGCACGGTCAGGTCGGAAAACGGGCGCGGTATCTGATACGTCCGCCCGATGCCGAGCCGCGCCACCTGATCGCGCCTGAGCCCTGCGAGCGGCTGGCCATCGAAAACGATTTCTCCCGAACGCGGCGGATAGACGCCCGAAATCAGGTTGAACAGCGAGGTCTTGCCGGAACCATTCGGCCCGACAAGGCCGACGATCTCGCCCTGTCGGACGCTCAGGCTGATCCCGTTGACCGCCACCAGTCCGCCGAACGCGAGCGTCAAATCGCGACATTCGAGAACGACGCGGGCGCGGTCGGCCGCCAGCGGCGGCAGCGGCAGTAGGCCGTCCGCGGCCATATCCGTTTGCCGCCACGAAATCCGCGCATGATGTTCGCGCGTGAACGGCGCCAGCCAGGGAATGCGCTGCAGTATCCGCGCACGCAGCAGACCGCCGGGCAGAAATCGTCCAATCACGACGATGACCGCGCCATAAATGGTGTTTTGCAGCATGCTGAGCTTGACCAGCAGCAATTGCTGCGCAGTCGCCAGAATAATGACGCCGACCAGCGGTCCCCACAGCAGTGCCGAGCCGCCAAGCAGCGCCATCGCCACCGGCACCAGCGAATAGCCGAGGTTGAACATCGTGAACGGATCGATGTAGCTGAACTGCCAGGCCTGAATGGCGCCGGCGAAGCCGGCAAAGGCCGCACTCAGCACCAGCACGCGAAGTTTCACCGGGAACAGCCGCACGCCGACGACTTCCGCAACCTCCTCGTCGTTGCGGATCGCCTTGAGCGCATAGCCGAAGCGCGAGCCGGTGAGCAGAATCGTGAAGGCGAACGTCGCCAGGGCCAATGCCGCAGCCATGGTGTAGGCGGGCCCGAGCACGTAAACCGGCGCCAGCGTGATGCCGTCCGAGCCATGCGTGAGCCACGACAAATTGTTGGCCAGCAACTCGCACAGCGGCACCATGGCAAGCGTCGCAAAGGCGAAGTAGTTGCCTTTCAGCCGAAACAGCGGAAACGCCAGCACGGCAGCGAACAGCGCCGGAACCACGATCGAAGCGAGGAAACACAAGTAAAGCGACATGCCGCCGATCAGCGGCAGACAGAACGCATAGGCCCCGATGCCGTAAAAGGCGAAGTGGCCGAGATTGATGTAGCCCATCTCGCCGCCGATCCAGTTCCAGCTCTGCGCCAGAACGAACGAGATCAGGACCGACAACACGACGGTCGTCAGGTAAGTGCCGCCGAGCAGCGGCACGCAGGCAATCAAGGCCGCAGCAACTGCGAAGCCCGCGACTGGCCGCCACCGCAAAGTCAAGCGGTTCGCCATGATCCCAGGCCGCGTGGAAAGACCATCAGGATCGCCAGCAGCAGCACGACGCTGATGGCCGGCGCCCATTGTGGCGCCCACAGAAAGGCGGTGAAGGATTCGGCAACGCCGAGCAGGATGCCGGCGATAAGCGCGCCGGCAAGATTACCGATGCCGCCGGCGATGATGATGGTGAAGGCTTTGACCGTAAGACTGAAGCCCATGTAGGGGTCGACCGGATAGCTCATGGCATAAAGCACGCCGGCGACGGCAACGAGGCCCGAGCCGACGGCAAAGGTCAGCGAATGCGCGCGGGAGCTGTTGACGCCGCAGATCGCCGCGCCCGTTGCGTCCTGCGTGACCGCGCGGACCGCGCGCCCGAACCAGGAACGCCGCAGGAAGACGTGCAGCGCAATCGTCAGCGCCACGATGCCGCCCAGGATCCACACCTGCGTCTCGGGCACGATGATTTCGCCGAATTCGAGCATCCCGCCCTGAATCGGGATGTTGCGTTGCGCAGTCCCCGCCGCGAGCCCCGCGATGTCGCTCATGATGATGAGCGCGCCCGTGGTGACGAGCACCGTGCCGATGATTTCCTCGTGCTTGCCGCGCCGTGCCAGCGGCCGCAGCAGGGTCGCATGAAAGACATAGCCGAACAGAAACACCGGCGGCACAACCACCGCCATGATCAGCAGTGGATTCCAGTGCGTGGCTTCGTAAAGCAGGCTGCCGACGACCCCGCTGATCGCGAGCAGCGTGCCGTGGACGATATTGAGGATGCGGGCAACGCCGTAAATCAGCGACAGTCCGAACGCCACGAGAGCGTAAATTCCGCCGAGCAGCAGCCCGCCGATCAGCACCAGAAAAAAAATGTCGATGGACATGCCTGCTCCCCACGCCGGCATTATGGCTGGCGTTCCCGGACCGCCATGCATCGATCGATGCCTATAGCATGGCTCCGGCCGGCCAACGAAACAATGCGTCACGATTGCGCAAAGTGGAAGCGGGATTTGCGGCTTGCAATTGATGGCGATATCAAAAACACTGGTCGCAGAACATGCTCGCAAAAGCTGCGGTGAACGGCACCGCGCCGCGCCGGTAAGCGGGCCGGCGCACCAGGGAGGGAAACATGCGCACCATCACTCTGTCGTTGCTGGCCGGCGTTCTGGCCGTCGCCGCCGGACAAGGCAGCGCAGTGGCGAAGCTGAATTCGTGCTCGGACCCGATTCGTCATCGGCACGACGATCTCGATGACGGGCCCGCTCGCCAGCCTGACGACGAACTGGGACAAGATGACCGAGGCCTTCGCCGACGAGGTCAACAAGGACGGCGGGATTTTCCTGAGCTCCTGCAACAAGAAATTGCCGATCAAGTTCGTCATCTATGACGATCAGGGCAATCCGGCGGTCGCCACCAGCCTGCACGAGAAGATGGCGACGGTCGACAATGTCGACGTGTTTGCCGGCGTCGACTGGACCTTTGTCGCGACGCCGGTGACGACTGTCGCCGAGAAGCACAAGATTCCGATCGTCTGCGGCAACGTCGCGACGCCGTCCGCTTTCCAGCGCGGCCTCAAATACATGTGGGCGACACCCTATCCGGTGACCTATCACTGGTCCGAACGATATTTCGACATGCTCAAGACCGTCGAGCCGAAGCCGAAATCGATCTTTTTCGTCGTCCAGGACAATCCGGTCTACAAATCGATCCACGACATCTGGGCGCCGAAGGCCGAAGCCCAGGAAATCAAGGTGGTCGGACAGGAAGTGTTCCCCAACGACCTGAAGGATTTCAGCTCCATCGTGCTGAAGATCCGCGCCGCGCGGCCTGACATCATCTACATCAGCTCGTTCGACAATATCTCAGTGCCGCTGGTGCAACAGTTGCGGCAGCAGAAGATCAAGGCCATGGACGTGCACCACACCATCCTGTCGACCGCGCTGGCGCGGCAGACGCAAGGATATGGCGGCACCGAGGGGATGACCGGCGAGATTCCATGGACGCCGACCGCGGGCGGCGACTACGCCGAGTTGACGTTGAGCGTGCTCAAACGCGCAGGTCTCGACGTGTTCGAGAACACCGCCACCGTGACGCGCTTCGTATCCTATCTGGTCATCATGCAGGCGATCGAGAAGGCGGGCGCCGTCGACCGCGAGAAGATCCGCGAGGCGCTGTACAAGGGTACGTTCAAGGCGCCGCCGGGCGATCTCGTCTACGACGAAACCGGACTGCCCAACAACTCGGCATTCGCCATCCAGATTCAGGACAGCAAGCCGACTGTCGTGTGGCCGCCCGAGCGCGCAACGGCCAAGGTGCGATGGCCGTCGCCGACGTGGCAATGAGGACGGCGCTGACCGCCCCCAGACCGACCGTTCGAGGCTAGCGTTGATCGTATTGCCTTGCGAGCTTCGCAAGCCGCTCCGAAAGCTGCTTGAGCTGCCAGTCGTGCGCGAGAGCCGAGGCCCGTGCCCAGTTTGGCGATTGATCTTTCAAGGGCGGCAGCGGGGCCTTCCGGTCCATGGTGGCGATGGAGCGGAACAGCCTCAGCCTCTCCGCCAGCGCTGGAAAACGGCCCGCCTTGAGCGCGGCTTCGAGCGTTCCGTACCTTCGGATGACTTGTGCCGCACCTTGCGGGCCGACACCGGGGACGCCGGGCAGCTTGTCGGAAGGGTCGCCGCGCACCGCAATGAAGTCGGGAACCTGCTTCGGATCGACGCCGTAGCGCGCCCGCACTTCGGCCGGCCCGATGCGCGCGACCTCGCCGGCGCGGACCGGAAAAAGAATGGTCGTTGCGTCCGATGCGAGCTGGAACGTGTCGCGGTCGCCGCTCGCCACCAGCACCGTGCCGCCCCGGCGCTCCTCACGCTGCGGCAGCGGCAGCGAGAAAGTCATCGGCTTCGTATCCCGGCGCTTTCGCATTGGCAAAGCCGCAGGCCGCCACGAATTCCGGCAGCGCATCCAGTTGTTCTACCAGCGCGTCATCGAACTCGCGCCCACTCTGGTAGGCCTCGAAGCTTTCGTGACGGTAGGTGGGCTCGTCCAGCGTGTCCCAGGCGACCAGCACGGCGCGCGGTCGCTCGGCTTCGTAGAAGCGGAGCAGGAAATTCGCAAAGCCGAGGATGGCTCCGGCCGGCCTGTCGCCGCGGCGCAGAATGGTTTTGGGCAGTGCGTGATAGGCGCGATGCGCGAATAAATCGCCGTCGATCACCAGGAGCGGCCGGCGCGGAGCTTTAGCTTTCGGTGCTGTGGCACGGCGCTTGGTGGTGAGCTTCGGCTTCTCTGCCGATCTTGTTCGCGTCGCTGCTCGGCGAAGAGGGCCATCGCCAAGAACGATCCAGGCCGGCGCGTGATCGCTTGCTTCCTCTTCGCCACGCACATCCCGGTCGACGCCGGCATCCTCAAGGCGCTTTGCCGCTTGCGCGCTGAGGAGCAGGTGATCGAGTCGAAGACCCGCGTCGCGCGGCCAGCGATTCCGCATATAGTCCCAGAAGGTGTACATCGGAATGTCTGGATGGATGGTGCGGATCGCGTCGGTCCAGCCCTGATCGAGGATTTTTCGGAACAGGGCGCGGCTTTCGGGCTGCACCAGCGCGTTCTTCGCATAGGATTTTGTCGGGTAGATATCGCGCTCCGTCGGGACCACGTTGTAGTCGCCGGCCAGCACTACGGGCACTCCAGCGCGATAGAGGTCGCGCGCATGCGCGACAAGACGCTTCAGCCAAGCGACCTTGTAGTCGAATTTCGGTCCTGGTTGCGGGTTGCCGTTTGGCGCGTAGATCGACGTGACGACAACGCCTCTTACCGCGGCTTCGATATAACGGGCCTGCGCATCGTTGCTGTCACCCGGCAATTCGATGCGCGTGACGATGGGCTCGGCATCGCGCGCCAGAATGGCGACGCCGTTCCATGATTTCTGCCCATGCCAGACTGCGCCGTACCCGGCCTTTTCGATCGCCGCCTTGGGAAATTCCGCATCCGCCGCCTTCAATTCTTGCAAGCACACCACGTCTGGCTTCGCCTCGCTCAGCCACGCTAGAAGGTTGGCAAGACGCTTGTTGACGTTGTTGATGTTGAAGGTTGCGATCTTCATTCGCAATCGCCAGGAAACGGCGGATCAGATTCGGAGTTCCTAGCCGTGTGGCTGAACACCGCAAGGCCATCGCTCACCACAGGCAATCCTCGAACTTTTCCCGCGCGTCTGCAACGCTCGGGAACCAATACGCATTCCAATTTTCGTTGACGGCACTCTCTAAGGCGGTAGCATTGAGGAGGATCGGGATTCTATTGAGATATCGCCCCGACGGATGTTCAGAATCGTGGCTATAAAGCGTCATGACGAGGTGATTCGGTTTGAGGTGACGGCGCTGTCAGCGAGCGATGTAGACGACATCTACGCGCTTTATGCGCTGACTCGCTCAACGACACCTCACGGCTTTCTGGCGCTTCGAACCAAGCATGATTTTCATAAGATCTTTGCAAACCCAGAAGACTCCATCGGTACAGGAATTCGCCATCAAGGCCAACTGATCGCCTATTCGATTTGCCACCGTCTCACCAGAAATCCTTATCCAGTCAGTCCCGTGCTCTCGCTGATCGATGCAACAACGAGCCGAGTCTATCACGGCGATGGAACGGTCGTTGATCCGGCATTCCAAGGTCGCACTCTTGCCCGGCGGATATTGCGTTTGCGAAGGCAGCAGATCAGAGAGCGACACATCGATCATTTGTTTGGTCTCATTGCAGTTGACAATATCGTGTCCATCGGCAACGCCATGCTTGCCGGGGCCCTTCTCTCAGGTTTTTTGCGCGACGAAACCGCATTGAACTATATCGCTTATGCTGGACGTTTTTGCGACAAGTTGCGGACCGATGCGGCGTCCGTAACCGTAGGATTGAAAAATCAGGAGCAGCAGCGGCGTCTGTTCACCGAAGGCAAAGTGGCTTGTAATCTGATTCAATCGAGTTCCCTCGGTCCTTCTGCTTCAATGACCGGGGGGGAACGCCTACTCGCCTTTGTCCCGTGGACAGTTTGCGACTTGAAGGAAAGTTTGGGTCCTGATGAATTTTGAAATCGGAACTATGGAGAGTGGTCCTTGGTCGCGCGTTTGATCCACAACGCTTCAACCGACGCGCGATTGGGCGAAATGACGCGAGCGTGGATTTTGCGTCGAGGCGAGGACGGACAGCCAAGGCAGGAGGGCAAACTTGAACTTGTCACGATGTCCCTTCCGCCTGCTACTGACGACGACATACTGGTCGAAACGCTCTACGGGTCGTGGGAAGCCAATATGACGCACGCCCTGCGGCGTGATCCGATCGACGTTTGTCGGCGCCTTGGACAAGACTGGATCGTCCTTGGAAACAGCGGCGTAGTCCGTGTCCTCGCGAACAGCCGAAACGCCGCTGGACCAAATGAGGGAACGGTTTGTAACTTTGTTCCGATCGGCAAAGTAGATCGTTCTGGTTATGTGAAGACTGTTTGCGCGTATGACGAGCCGGGGACGATGGGGGTTCTTGCCGAACGATTGTATTTGAAGCCGTCACAGCTGATTGCATTGCCCGAAAAAGCCAAAGTAGACTTGGTTCGTTGGGCAAGTTTTCCGATTCGGTACCCATCGGCATGGTCGAACTGGCGCGTGGCCTTCGGTGCGTGGCGGTTGCAGATGCCAGACATGCCTCCGGAGCGGATTCATGTGTGGGGTTGGGGCGGCGGTGTAGCCTTTGCCGAGTTGGCCCTCGCGCAAGCGCTGGGCTGTAGAGCAGTCATGCTACATAGTGGCGCCGAACGTGCTCAACTCATTCGCTCAGCCGGCATCACGCCGCTCGATCGCGGCCAATTTCCGGAACTAGCTAATGAAGTCGCACCCGGAGATCGCAGAGCCCTTATTGAATCACTGAGAGCGGAGCGCCACTTTCTGAATGCGGTCGATGAGATGACCGACGGCGACGGGGTCTCGATTTTCATTGACAACATCGGCGGTCCGGTCGCACGCCCGACCTTGCGCGCATTGGGTCGTCAAGGTGTAATCTCAAGCTGTGGATGGAAGCACGGCCACGCGATCTCGCACCATCGCGCAGTCGAGTGCATCGAACGGCACATTTTTGTGCACACTCATGCCAGCCCCTATCGAGAGGGTGTTGATGCAGTACGCTACGCCCTCGAAACCGGCTGGCTACCACCGCGACCTGACCACGTGTACGGATGGGACGCAATCCCGCAAATGGCCGAGGATTATGTGGCCGGACGAATTGCCAGCTACTTTCCAACATTCGGCACCGTGGCTGCGGAGTCATTATAGTGTCCCTACTGCAAATCAAATCCGGGCGCATTGATGATGCAATCCTCCGGATCGGGAACGGCAAGGCCGCCGGGTAAAATGCGCCGCGCGGCTATCGTTTGTCGTTGCCGATTAGGGTCGATTGTCAGAAACGGATTGTCGCAGGAAACGGCACCGAACAACCACGCGTAAGTTGATGAAGCACAATGAACCAATTGTCGGCCAAGTCGAGAACGCTCATTCTTGTCAACCACGTTAATCGGCAACGGCGTCAAGATTTTCAGGAGATCAAGGAAAACATCGAGGTGCTTGCACCGGAGATCGATGTTCAAATCTTCGAGGTGGGCGAATCCATCAGTGAGTTGGATGAGCGGGCTTGGCAACGGCCATGCCTGGTCGTTTCATTTGGTGCGCCCCTTGGGTTTCGCCCGAAGCGTGGGCTGGTCTATTGCTGCAGGCCAATCCCAAAATTTCAGCAACTTGAAAAGCTCAACAAAGCGGGAATTCCGGTGCCTCTTTCGGCCCTACTCAAATTTGGCGCAGCGCTCAACAAGGACTTTTGGGGCCCTCTGGTGGTCCTTAAGCCGACAACACCGGGCTTTATGTCGAAAGGGGCAGTCTTTTTGATGCGTACCGAAAGAGTTGCCGAACTGGCCGAAGTGGTCTTCCCGAAAGGGCATCCGTCGCGACGGTTGCCCGTATTGGTTCAACGATTTGTCGATACTGGAAATTTGCCTTCCTATTATCGCACCCTCACGCTGTTTGGCGAGCCGCTTTACTGTCGTAAGGGCTATACGGCCGAACCGCGGCCGCCGCTCGATGCTTCGGACGAAGTGCTGCTGAAAGCAAAGGTCGCGACCAACGCTCTTTTTGGCGAGCGCCATGCCGCCAATGATCCAGACGTGTTGCGTCTGGCTCGACAGGCCTATGCGGCAATGCCAGCTATTCCACTCCAAGGCGTCGATATTATACGCGAGGAGGCGACTGGACGGCTTTTCGTGCTGGAGGTAAATCCGGGCGGAAACACTTGGCACTTCTCGTCACAACATACGCAGCATTTCCAGCAATTCGCCGGCGCCACGTCACGGGCCGAGCGGATTGCTCAATTCGGCGCTTGGGATGTGGCAGCGCGCATCCTCATTACTAAAACCTTGAAAGAGGCCTGCTGAATACGCCATGTCTTACGGTAATGACGACCCTCATATCGTTGCCAAGGAGCACGACGGAACGACAGTATTGAGAAGGGATTGATCGTGAGAAAGATCGTGCCAAGCGTCGAAACACCCGCTTTCATTGAGAAGGCAGCTCGACGAAAATCAAATCCAGTCAGCCAAGTAACGATCGATCTGAAAAACCCAGACCTATATTTGGATGAGAATTTTCAATCCGTCTTTGCACGGCTGCGGCTCGAAGAACCGGTACGTTGGAATCCGGAATCCGATTCTACCGGATTTTGGGCTGTTACCAGATATGAGGATGTGGTGCGGGTGGTGCAGGACCCGGAAACGTTCTCAGCCGCAACCCAAAACGGCGGGATGCGGATTTTCAATGCTCAAGATGTCGCGGTCGATCCTCGACCTAACCTCCTGTCAATGGACCCGCCGCAACACACGCAGCTAAGACGTGCCTTACTGCCATTGTTTGTGCCTCAGCGCATAGCTGCGATGGAGAGCACAATTCGGCGGCGAATGACACGGCTCATCGATTCGATAGCCGAGGCGGGAGACGCAGAATTCGTATCGTCCGTTGCGGCGCCACTGGCCCTGGGGTTGCTTACTGATCTGCTCGACGTTCCCGAAAGTGATTCGGCAATGCTCTTGCGGTGGACAAATGCTTTGGTTGGCGATGATGACGACGACTACTCGGAATCGCTCCAGTACAGGATGAAGTGCGTCGCCGAGATTGACGCCTATGCACTTGAGCTCTTATCGGCACGGAAGGGGGCGGAGCGCGACGATTTCGTATCTATTCTGTCGCGGGCGGAAATAGATGGCCGTGCCATCGATCGTGAATCGTATACGTATAATTTTGCAGGATTGCTCGTTGCAGGGAACGAGACAAATCGCCATGCGCTTTCCGCGGGGATTCTCGCACTTTCGATTTTTCCCGCGGAGAAGGAAAAACTCCTGGCCGACCGTTCGCTGATTCCGAGCGCCGTCCAGGAAATCTTTCGTTGGGCGTCGCCGTTCATGCACGTCCGCCGGACGGCTATGAGGGATATCGAATTTGCCGACAAAGTCATCAAAAAGGGTGACAAGGTCGTGGTCTGGTATAATTCTGCAAACCGAGACGAGAAGATATGGAGCGATGCTGGTAAATTCGATATTGCCCGTTTTGCAAATCCGGCGACGACGAGCCATCTGGCTTTTGGACACGGACCGCATTTTTGCCTCGGCTGGCGCATCGCGGAGTTGCAGCTCCGGGTCGCTCTTGAAGAGCTTATGAACCGTCTGCCTGATCTTAGGGCCAAGCATGCAATTCGCCTGCGTTCTAACTTTATTAGCGGCATCAAGCAATTGCCTGTAGTCTTTACGCCACAGCGGCGCGGAATCACAACTGAAAGCGATCCGAACTAAAGTAGGATTTCAGCCGATTTGGGTTTACCTTTAGACCTGCAAATAAGAACACAAGCCGCGGTGCCTATCATGGTTTCTCTGTCACAAGCCGATGCCGTTCGAAAATTCGAGGATGCGGGCTGGGCAATTGTTGAGCCTACAAATAAGCGCGCCATAGGCGGTTCCGTCATGATGAAGCGAATAGTCGACGGCAATGTGAGCCACATTCTGGTCATGCCCAATGGCGAGCGCAGCGCGCAGCCGCCTGACGCCGCCCAAATTCGAGATTGGTAGTAACCAGCGAATCGCTGAGCTCTCTGTTGGACTGAAGAGCGGCAGCAGCAGCGCATAGGCGAATCAGCCGGGCCGCCATTGAGTGACAAGCCCAGCGCGCTTGCGTCCAGCGCTTTGCCGAAGGTGAAGGCATGACGCTGGTAGTACGAAGAGGCGATTTTTCGAGATGTTCCGCGGCTAAGGATCGATCAGCGCCTGCTCTCGCCAGAAAAAATCACGGCCCTCTCTAATGCATGCGTCGCGCACAAATCGGACGACGGCTAGATTGATCTCTCGATCATGACCTAGCCACATTTCCTTGTCGCCTTTTTCAAAAAAATCAAATCCGCAAAGATGAATTCTCCTTGCCTCTGATAAGTAGGCCAACAGTACAGTTTTGACGCCAGTCAGCAACAGTTCGAAGTTTGTGATTCCTGTTGATCCATTGAAGAGCACAGGCATGCTAAAAAGCTTTGATGCCAGTTGAGGTGGCAGGTGGCCGATGTGATTATCAAGAATGCTGAGCGGATCGGATATCGATGAAAATTTCGACAGCATACCGGCATCTCGCAGCCATCGGTAAGCCCGAGCGCTACATTGATATGGCGACACGCACCAAATCATGTCCAGCATCGGCGCGATCCGCGCAAAGCAAGAATTTGCCCATTGATCTGGTGACGCGCGGTGTGGCGTAACCGCAAAACCCGGCAAACCAGCCCAGATGGTCACCCTTGTTCCATCGTGCTGCGGGTCCTCCTTCCAGTTGTACATTGAATTAAGCCGGATAACGCAATCCGAATGGTCGATGATGGGTCCGTAGTCACGGACTACAGCGTTGCCGACGATCATGACGGCGCGGTCGCTCAGATCTGGCAACCGCCCTAGTAATTCCGGAGGGAGGTTGACCGGAACAAAATCGAAATTTTCCAGCGTCGGATCATCGATGTCGGCCGGGTCAACAAATTTGAACCCGCCGATGTGCTCGAACGCAGTAGAACCGACCAGCCTCATTTCCCCATCGAGACGTTACAATAGGATTTCGGCGAGGGAGCATCGCATGGGAACTGCTAAAATTACCTTCAGCAGTGACCGATATCAACCGCACGCTTCGTTGGTGGTATATCGTTCTTTCTTACGACGGAGCAGGGCGCTGGGCGAATGACTTGAAACGGACTGATATTTCGCCTTTCCTTGGAGAAGACTTGAGGCGTGAACTAATGCAATTTGCCCGCCGTGACATGACCCAAGGTGCGCGATGGTAGCAGCAACCCACGACGACCCAGCCTCACTTTCAGGATCTGGTCCGCAGGGCCAAATCTTATTGGATCCCACCTTTTTCGATTCCAGAGAGGCATTGACGAAATTCCTGTTTCTCAGGGACGAACCTGCGCCTGTCGACTTGTGTTTCGTTTTGGGTTGTCCTGCCGTTTCCAGTATGCAGCCCGCTGTCGATTTGTATTCGAATGGGCTGACGAAAAGAATCCTGATATCCGGCCATGGCCCGCGAGTTGTGCAAGAACCGGAGTGTGAGGTCTTTAAGGCATACGCACTGGAGCACGGGGTGCCAGAGGCAGCCATTTTCCTGGAGCGAAGAGCTACCAACACACTCGAAAATTTTGTCTTCTCAAAGCCCGTCATAGAGAAGGAATTCGGTTGGCATAACATCAGATGTATCGCAATCGCCAGCAAACCATTTCACATGAGGCGCGCACTGATGACGGCGCGCATGCATTGGCCATCACACCTTAGCTTCATCATGCTCCCGTCGAATCACCCAGACGACGCGCCGGCGGACACTTGGTGGAAAACCGAAGCGGGTCGGCGCTACGTACTCGCAGAAATCAGAGCGATCGGCACATATGCGCTCGAAGGCCACATTGGCGGATATTAGATGTCGCCAAATCATTCGGACATCCCTAAGCGAGTACACCTCGTCGGTATCGGCGGGGCCGGAATGAGCGGTTTAGCTGAATGCCTCCTCAGCATGAAACACGTGGTTTCAGGAAGTGATCTCCAGCGATCAAGGGAAACCGACTTCTTGTTGTCATTAGGGGCCCGTATTTCCTACGAACATGCCCCAAACAACGTGGCCCAAACCGAGCTCATTGTCGCAAGCGATGCGATACCCGATAGCAACGTGGAACTGGAGGAAGCACGCCTTCGCGGCATAAGGATCGTGAGACGTGCCCAATGCCTTGATCTCTTGGGTCGGCTGAAAAAATCCGTGATGGTCGCGGGATCACATGGAAAATCTACGACATCTGCGATGATCGCTAAGGTCCTCAATTCGGCCGCTGCTGCACCGAGTTACGTTATTGGCGCGAATGTTCCTTCTCTCGGTGATCGACGAGCGCGCATCTGTGATGGCGCGCATTTTGTCGGTGAAGCTTGCGAAGCCTTCCAAAACCTCAATTCGTATCATCCGGATATCGCGGTCATTACGAATATTGACGATGACCATATCGATCACTACGGCTCACAAGCAAAGTTGGACGAGGCTTTCCGCCGCTTTGCAAGCCGCACGGCTGCGGAGGGCATTGTTGTCGCTGGGGGGGACGACGTTGGCGTCCGCCGCATACTGCAGGCGCTGGATGTCCGAGTGATGACGTTCGGATTTGGCTCGGAGAACGATGTAAGCGTGGGTACCCACGAATACGATGCCATCCAGTCGCGATTCGAGGTTAACATCAGGGGTCGCAGCGCCGGCATTGTCTATATGCCGGTCCCCGGCAGGCACGCCATTTCGAACGCCCTGGCCTGCATCGCCACGGCGAACGTACTCGGCATCGACTTTCCAGAAATCGCGAACGGATTGCGCGGCTTTACGGGGGTTTCGCATCGCTGGGAGGATCATGGAGTTATCGGCGGCGTGCGCATCATCGAGGACTACGCGCATCATCCAACTGCGTTAAATGCCCTCATCGGGACCGCTCGCTCAATCTTTGGCGAGAATCGGCGGCTGGTCGTTGCCTTTCAGCCACAACTCTATTCACGAACACAACGGCTATATCGGCAATTCGCGCATGCATTGTCTGCGAGTGATCTATTGCTTCTATTGGAAATTGACCCGTCAGGGGAGCGTGACAACGGGGCCCGGAGCCATCTCATTGCAGATGAGATGAGGAAACGTGACGCCGCCGTCCAAACGTTTGGCGATGTCGACGATTTCGTGGAACGGGCTCCGTCGCTCATCTCTTCCGGCGACGTGCTGCTACTTGTAGGCGCGGGCAGCATTCGGACAGCGATCAATAGATTGTCCCAGCAGTTATCTGCTGGAGTGACCAATCGAAGCGCGCTCACATTCAGACCGCGCCCGACACTGGCGTCCTCGCCTTCTTTCAGAGCGATCGGAAGAAGACTTCGGTTTGCATTCAACCGGCACGGGTCGGTTGTATCGCGATTTCGCTATTGCGCCGCACGCTCACCCACACGCTGCGCCGTCTCTGACGGCGGCAATAAATTGAATTACGGCGAATTGGACGACATCTCCGACGCTCTCTCGACGGTGTTCAAGGCCCATGGGATTGGACGCGGCACGGTAGTGGGTGTCCGTTTATCGGCTTCCATCGATCTGATTATAGTCATGCTCGCCCTAATGAAAATTGGGGCAGTCTATCTTCCAGTTGACATTAATCTACCGGCTGACCGTGTTCGCTACATGCTCGCCACGGCCGAAAGCAAATTGGTCATTACTTCATCCAAAATGAAAATTGGTGCAGGAACTGCGGGAATCGACCTCGTCGATCTTGAGACTTCTGCAGGCCGAATTGAACAATTTGCACCACATTTCAAAAGCACCGGCGGCCCCTCGTTCAGAGGACACGGCCTACATATGCTTCACCTCCGGTTCGACCGGCTACCCCAAAGCGATCGCAACAACGCATCGCTCGTTGCTGAGCTTAATCTCAGATATCACGGAGCGCTTTGGGGTTTGTCCCGATACAAGGATGGCGCTTAACACGTCGATAAGTTTCGATGTGTCGCTTGCAGAGATGTGGATGGCTCTGTACGGCGGTGGCCAGCTCATCGTCGCCGCTTCGTCCAAGCCGTTTATCGGCGAACATCTGGCCGATTTCATCGAGGACAATGAGGTTACTCACATCGCGACGACGCCATCCATACTCGCGAGCGTTCGACCGAGAGCGCTACCAAGTCTCGCGTGCATCGTTTGTGCCGGCGAAGCCTGCCCTCCCGAGTTGGTCGATATTTGGGCCAGGGGCCGTCGCTTCATCAACGCCTACGGCCCAACAGAGGCGACCATCTACGCCACCGCGGCTGAATGTTTCCCTGGCAAGATCGTTACCATCGGTAAAGCCCTCGCTCACATTAATACCTACGTCGTGGACATGCACCTCAACCAGATTCCGCCTGGTGAAATCGGCGAATTGTGTTTGGGTGGCGGCGGCGTGGCAGAAGGATATATCGGCCTTGATCAGGAAAGCCGCGACAAGTTCGTCCTCCTGCGTCAAGAAGGAAAAACAATTGATCGGGTCTACAAAACTGGAGATGTCGTCAGACTCGACCAAGACGGAAACTTTATATTTCTCGGAAGGTTGGACAACCAGATCAAATTGCTGGGTAACCGCATCGAGCTGGAGGAAATTGAACACTCACTCGGACGAATCCCCGGCATCGCGGATGCCGCAATTTGCCTCGACGATAGTGGAGCGTCAAAAAAGCTGGTGTGTTTCGCAGTCACCGATGACGATCAGGCCACGGATTGGGCCAAGATTTCCGAATCTCTTTCAGAGTGGCTTCCGAGCTATATGTTGCCGACTCATTTCGTGCGGGTGCGATCTATTCCGCTGACATCAAACGGTAAGAAAGATAGACGCGCGCTAATAGCCAAGCATCAAGCCAAGTTTAATGGACAAGTGGAGTACGCGCCGCCGCGAAACGACATCGAGGCCAAACTGGTATCTATTTGGAAGGATCTTCTCGAAGTCGAGGGTGACATCGGCGTCTACGATAACTTTGCATCGGTAGGAGGCAACTCGTTGAAAAGCCTACTGCTGATCGAAGAGGTGGAGCAGAAATTCGGGGTCAGAGCGCCCCCTGGTTACTTTGGCCGGATTACGACCATTACGCGCATCGCGGTGCAGGTTGCCGAACTGCTGTGGGTTGGGGACCAGCAACGTGTCACCGAGAAGCCCGGGTTTCTAGCGTCTCGTATTTACAAGCAAATGCGCGATCTCACTGCCGATTGGGCGGGCGCGCGAGCGCGGGACACAAGCCTCATTGTTTCATACGGCAGCGAGAGCGCAATCTACGATTTGTTTCTGTGCGTTCAATATGAAGTCGAGCTACTGGCCCTACTTAAGCACCTTGGCGACGAATTCCGCCTGCATGGGATACGGTCCGGCCACTTAGTGATGGACTACAGCCCGGATAACATCGACCAGCTCTGTTCATACTACGTCGAAGAGCTCAAACAAATCGCTCCGACGGGAAAACTAGTGATGGGAGGGGTTTGTCAAGGCGGGGTGATCGCGCACGCGATGGCATGCAGGCTGCAGAAACACGGAGACG
This sequence comes from uncultured Alphaproteobacteria bacterium, assembly GCA_963730645.1. GTDB lineage: Bacteria > Pseudomonadota > Alphaproteobacteria > Rhizobiales > Xanthobacteraceae > BOG-931. Next base: position 22,168 of record CAVSSN010000013.1, read on the forward strand.
AGGGAACTCCGCTGATACTTGTGGAACAGGCGAAGCTGCTGCCGTTTAGCGGAAAGGCCGCGTTCTTTTACGCGGAGAACAGCTTTCTCAATCCCTTCAAGCGATACGAATCTGGCACAGCACGATATGACGACGTATACGGTGTCCGTTATAGCCTCGATATTTTGCCCGGAGAACACGGAGGCCTGTTCAATGAACCGACCGTGCAATTCCTTGTCCAAAAGCTGCGATCAAGAATTTTCTGAGCCGTGCTCGTAAGACACTTGCGTGAACCGAAAACCTCATTCGTATTGCATAGCTGACGAAATCGCCTGGAGTTTGATTTATTGGGATTGAATCGGCTCGGGATTCCCACGTGTAGTCCAAAGAGCTTATCAACAAACGTTCGACGTATCCTGCTTTCAATCGCGATCGAGCAGGTAAGAGATAACAAACACCGCGCTGTCGTGTTCCATAAAAGCGCTCCTCGAATTGCAGGGCGCTTGCCGGCGTCGCGGTCGTCTCGCAGACAGTTGGCATGTACTAAGAGTTCGAATCGATTTATAAGTGGTCGTGCGAATTGACATTCTTCGAATTGGACGGGTCGAGCAGGCCCAATTGAACCACACGTTCGTATTCGCCAGCGATCAAACGGTCGCCGATATCGCGCCGGTAGCGCGCATTGGGAATGACAACACGTTCGGCAAGCCTGTTTGCGTTGTCGCGCGCCGATTGCACAGAGGAGCCCGTGCCCGTTACCACCATTGTCCAGCCGTAAGCACCGGTCGTTACAAGCTGCCCCCCTTTCATGCCGACCTCGCCATAATGGAGGTGGCCTCGGTCCTCCTCGGTAAGGCCTTCATCGAAGAGCACCGGAAGTCCGACCGGCTCCTGCGACGTTCGGGCGCGCGTACGGGAACGGCGGCGTGGTCATGACAATTCCAGCCGCAAACCCCTTCCGTGTCTTGAAGGATGGTGCGCTGCGGGCGACCATCGCGTGAAACAATTCTCCCCACGGCGTCGCCTGCAATGGGTCCAGGATGGCGTAGCCGGGATACCCAAAGCGACAGGTGAACTCCAACGGCCAGACGCCCGCTTCATTGACGATGGTGTTTAGATTGATATAGCCGCAATAGCCGCCGTCTCGCAGCAACGGCGCCATGCGTCCAAGTGTGAGGTCGTGAAAGCGTTGCGTTCGTTCATAGGTGACGATCGTTCCCATCTCGCCAGTCAGTTCGCCGAGGTCGCCAGGAAAAAACCGTTTATGCTCCCAGTCGAGGCAGGACGGGGTCAGGAAGTCTTCGCCGTTGAAGTAGGCACCGACGCCCATCTCGACCCCTTCGACATGATGCATCAGAATGAAGGGAGGGACGTCATCCGGTAGTCCCGCCAGGAACGCGAGCACATCGCGCCCGTCGTTGAGCCGGCCGACAAAACTTTCCAGCGGCCCATTGAATTTCAGGACGTAGCGCCCGGGATTTTGTCGCAGAAAACTGACACCGGCATCCCGCGAGGGAAAATCATGCACGGGACAGACCGTCAGTCCTAATTCGGCGAGTACGCCCTGTGCGAAGGCGCGGTCGTTTTCGAGTTGTCGCCATAAGCGCTTCCGCCAACGACGTGATATCCCACCGTGCGCAGATCATCCTGAAGCTGACCGCGCCGCTCTGCGGCGTTCTCAAAAAGAATAATGCCCTCGGCTCCGGCCTCGCGGATCCACGGCAGTTCGGCTTTCCAGTCATCTGTATGTTCGACAAGTCCCGCGAGCGTGTCCTGACAGAGAGGTTTTGATATATAAACTTTGACCTGATGACCTTCTCCGATGAGCCGCAAATAAAGCGCGCTCAAATCGCAAAAGTCGCCAATTCCCAAGAACCGCATTTTCCAGGCCGAGACAGGATTGAGTTAGGCGGCCATGCTGGATGCCGTGACCAGGCCAAACTCGCGACGGTAGCGTTCAAACGTGCGCGCGCCGTGCCAGAGCCGCATGACCGCACCCTCGCCGATGGCGCGAGCGCGTCTCGGATCTTCGGCAACAAGCGGCCGGAGGACTTCGCGATTCCACGCCTCGGAATGCTTTACATCGAGCACGGCGTGGACGGCAAAATAGTGCCGTTTCTTGGCAGGCACCCCCAAGCGCCGCAAGCCTGCATTCACGTATCCGGCGCGTGTGGGCGCAGTCATCTCAATGACACCCAGCGCGCCGACGGAGTGAAACGCGTAGCGGCGATGATTGGCAAGCGCAATCATCGTATTCCCGAGCGCGAGAGCCTCAGGCACCACCGTGCCGGGCGTTGGAGAAATCTTGAAATGCTCCGCAAGACGCCCCAGCATGGGACCGTGCATGCCTTGCCCAGATCCTCGCCCCATCTCATCCCAAAAATTTCGGGCCATCTCTAGTTTTGCCTGGACCGGCACCTTGATCTGCGTAAGGGCCAGCAAGTCCTCAAAACCCGCCTCACCGGCAACTTCTTGCAGCAAGAACCACGTCATTTGCTCAAGGCTGGCCTCGGTTGCGAGCCATGGAAACAGCGGGTCTCCCTGGCCCGGCCCTGTGCCCTTCAGATTTCGAACCATTCGATGAATCCTGGACACTTGAGGGGATGCGTGCCGTCTTCGGCGCGACAGCCTTGCGCAAGGCTTCCACAAAAATGACCTCGGCTTCACCAACGCGCGACTCGCGGGTCAATTGGTCCGGGTCTGTGTCGTCTGGCAGACCAGGCTCGAAAGCGCGCAGCATTGTAGTTGGTAAGCCCAACCTGAAATTCAGCGAAGCGCGGCCCGGTCAGTTCAGCAGCCCACTTTGCCCAATCGCTTTGTTTACGCATGAAACGCTCCTAATCCACAATAGTAACGCTCACCACGGCAATGCGGTCCGCGCGATCGTAAGGTGGATGATCGAGCTCTTCGCCGAAAACGTCGGGATCGATTTCTTCGTAGCCAAATTCAACACCACGTTCCGTCAATCTGGAAGAAAGGGCTTCGTGAAAAGCGTCGACACCGTCGACGATCGCTGAGGCGGTATAAAGGAGAAGGCGGCCTCCCGGAGCGAGGCGCGTCACACCCTGCTCCGCGATGCGTAGTGAAAGTTCAAAGCCCAGTTCGCCGCCGCCATGGCGATACATCCGCGCGAGTGGGTCGACGAGGTAGGGCGGATTGGCAAGGATGAGATCAAATGTACCGTCGATGCTGGCGTAAAGGTCGCTTTCCACAATCTGTACGTTCTCAAAACCATTGAGCGCCGCATTGATCCTGCAAAGCCGGAGTGCACACTGATTGATATCGGAAAGGGTGATGGCGATCGGCATGGATCGCGCGGCAAGCGCGGCCGCCTGGAGTCCGCCGGCTCCGGTTCCCGCACCAATGTCGAGAATCTTCAACTTTCCATGCCCTATCCGGCGCTTCATCGAGGGCATTGACTGATGGATCAGACGCGCGAACCGATAGGTGTCGGGTCCAAAGAATACCGCATCCGCTTGTTCAGTCGGAAAAGCTGAGTGGACGAAGAGCTGATCACCCAACGTTGAAAAGCGTACATTGCTTCGGAAAGCCGAACCGGTGATATCCAATATGCCGGCATCGGCCATGCGCGTGAGCGTTTTTTCAGGAATGTCCCCGGCGCTGAAGACGCGGCTCCACCCGAAAATATCCCTCAGTGAGGGACGTTCTATGGTGGCTCTCAGGACCACTCGCGCGTGGGTTGCCGGCGTGACCGCGGTGAACCGATATCCCCCGTCCTTGAGCTCCCGTCCCAGTGTCAGGAGCGCGCGGTCTGCTGAATCGAAGCCGGAGCTTGTGGCTTGGACCATCAAGTGGCCAGCCACACCTCGTGTAGGCTGGGGATCAGGGTAAACAGTCTCCATGTGGACAGGACGACCTCGTTAGCGCTTCTGCGAACATCTTAGAAAGGCGCACCTGGCGCAAAAAGTTCCGGAACGAGGTCTAGGCCGGCGCGTTCGTGAACAGATGCCGAAGTGCTAGCAATCCGCGTACGTGTCGGGCGGCTCCGCCCGACCTGACCGACGCTGTTGCATCGGCTTACAGAAAAGCGTGCTCGAAGCTGGTTGTCGGATTTTGCGCTGCCTGGGCGGCTTGAGAGACGACTGCACAAATCCAGGGCCTGATGCGCTCAAATCCTAAGGGGGCTGGGGAATCGCTCGTCTATCTGCCAGCGCACCCGCAGCTTGAATTGTTTCGGCAGAGGCATCTTTCACCCGTCGAGGTTCTTAAAGCGCAGATTGATCGTATTGAAGCGGGAAACCTTTCCATCAACGCAGTGATGTGCCGGCATTTCGATGAAGCCCTTTCGGCCGCGACGGAATCGGAAAATCGATATCACCGTGGCGTGCCTCGCGCCCTTGAAGGAATTACAGTGGCCGTCAAGGAAGAATACGAATTCAGGATGGAGGGTGACGGCGGGAAGTGTGCTGTTCCAGTCCAGGATCGCGAACGGCAAGCATCCGGTGCTCGATAAGCTATACGAAGCGGGCGCCATTCTTCACATTCAGACCACGGTACCGGAGTTCTTCCTTCTTGGTGCGGTGCCGCGATACGCCGTGCTGGCCGTGGCGGCGAAATCTCGTAGGTCATGGTCGGGTCCTGCTGGATTGCGACCCAGAATCGGCCCCGCCCCCCTCGCCCGTCGGATGGCCGCAAGCGAAATTGACGCGCGCGCGAGGTCGAACGCGGTGGCACATTGACAACCTTCCTTCCGATGGGCTCATGTTGATTTTGGTAGGCCACGGGGTCGCGGGGAGGTATCTTCTCGCCTCGATTTCTGCGGCTGAGGCATCGCAGTACGGCATAGGCAGTGTTCGGTGGAAATGTTGCAGGACGTTATTCCACTCCATCGCAGCGACGACGCGCACGAGGGTGTTGCCGCGACTTCATCGAGCAAACTGCAACGAGTTGCGAATTTGCCGACGCAAGGTGCGCTGGGCGTTCGCGATGTTCTTGATGGCGCCCGCGTTTGGCATATTTGGGGCACGCTCGGTTGGCACGACATTCGCCAACGCTACCGCCGCTCCAAGATCGGGCCATTCTGGCTGACGATCAGCATGGGCATCATGATTGCGGCGATCGGTGGAGTGTACGCCGGCCTGTTCAACATGGAAATCGCGCACTATCTGCCGTCTGTTGCCATCGGCTTTGTGGTCTGGGGATTTATCTCCGGGCTCACTCTCGACGGTTGCAATGCCTTCATCGATGGGCGGGGCAGCATCAGACATGCGCGGTTACCGCTGTCGATCTACGTCTATCGCGTGGTGTGGCGCAATCTTATCATATTTGGCCACAATTTTCTGATCGTCGTTGTCGTCGCCCTCTGTTTTCGAGATCCGGCCCGGTTGGATCGCGCTTCTGGCCGTGCCGGCCGTTGCGCTCCTGTGCTTGAACGGCATATGGGCCGGCCTGTTGCTGGGGCTCCTCTCGGCTCGATTCAGGGACGTGCCGCAAATCGTCGCGAATGCGATGCAGGTTGCATTTTTCCTGACGCCGATCCTCTGGAAACCAGACTTGTTGCCTGGCCGTGCCTTCGTGGTGACCTACAATCCGTTCTTTTATGCAGTTGAGCTCGTGCGCGCCCCGCTCATGGGCACGACCCCACCACTTGAATCCTGGCTCGCTGCTCTCGTTGCGACTTTACTTGGCGCGTCCGTTGCCTTTGCCGTCTTTGTCCGATACCGGCGCCGCATCGCCTATTGGATCTAGCAATGGCGCACATCGAACTCGACGACATCGGCATCGAATTTCCCATCTATCATGGCAGCACGCGCTCGCTGAAGAACAGACTTATTGGACGTATGAGTTTGGGCGGCCGCATCGGCGAGGATTTTGACAACCGCCTGTGCGTGAAAGCGCTCGACGGGGTAACGCTCTCCTTCGGACACGGCGACCGCGTGGCGCTTCTCGGCGCAAACGGCGCGGGAAAGAGTACGCTGCTGCGCGTTCTCGCCGGCGTCTACGAACCGATTCGCGGGCGTATGCTGACGTGAGGGCCGCGTTTCGTCAATGTTCGATCTTTTGCTCGGACTTGATCCGGAGAGCACGGGTTATGAGAACATTCTTCTGCGCGGGCTGTTCCTCGGGATGACACGTGCGGAAATTCGCGCCCGTAGGGAGGATATCGCCGCCTTTACCGAACTCGGCAACTATCTCGCCATGCCGTTGCGGACCTATTCCAGCGGCATGATACTGCGGTTGGCATTTGCTGTTTCGACTCACATGAACGCAGAAATCCTGCTCATGGACGAATGGATCGGCGCCGGCGACGCGGCTTTCACCGAAAAGGCCCAGCGCCGACTTCTCGATCTGGTGCGGGGAGCAGCCATTCTTGTGCTTGCGTCGCATTCCGAGGAAATCATCCGCCGCACATGCAACAAGGCGGTATTGCTCAAGCAGGGAGCCGTAGCCGAAGTTGGAGCCGTCGAGGACGTGCTCCAAGCCTACAGGTCCGCAAACTAGCCTTATGCTGTACCGCAAGCACTACGTCGCTAATTTCCCGGGCGCAGTTGCGGATGCAATTGGTAGGCCGAGCCTGTCGCGTGATCTCTTCAGATCGCTGTAGGGCACAACTGGGAAATGGAAAACTCCCACGATAAGGCGCGAGGGAGGAAAGCGGCGGCGGCCGGGCCGAGCTACCGGCGACGCTGCTTCGCCGCAGCATGTTCTACGTTCCGGAAAGGATCGCGCCATCGGCCTGGATTGAGCATGTGCCGTTCGCCTTCTGGCTGGTCGACGTCTTGCGCCCACGGACAATCGTCGAACTTGGAGCCCATACTGGCGTCTCGTTTTCCGCGATGTGCCAAAGCGTGCAATCTCTCCGGTTGGCGACCTCTTGCTACGCGGTGGATACCTGGAAAGGAGATGAGCATAGCGGTCTTTACGCGGAGGACGTCTATCGCGACTTCGCGGAATTTCATGATCAGCATTACGGCGCGTTTTCGCGGCTTATTCGCTCGCCATTCGATGAGGCGCTTCGGCACTTTGACGACGGCTCCATCGATCTGCTTCATATCGATGGCCTGCACACCTATGAGGCGGTGCGCCACGACTATGAATCCTGGCTTCCCAAGCTTTCCGCAAACGCCGTTGTTTTATTTCATGACACGGAAGTTCGGAACAGTACTTTCGGTGTCGCTCAATTTTGGAACGAAATTTCTCGCGACCGTTCCCACTTCAATTTTCTACACGGTCACGGCCTCGGCGTTCTTGGCCGTGGCCGAAATTACGTCGGTGCGTTGGGCGTTGTCTTTGCTGCAAACGATGATGACCGGCTTGCGAATGCCATTCGATACGTCTTTTCCAGGCTCGGCCGGTCCATCGAGAACTTGAGCCAAGCGGTCGGAGCTGGAACGGGCGCTGGAAATCGCTCAGTGGTCTATATCGCTGCGCGACAGTGACATTGCCGGCCTCAATCAAGCCCTGGCGGAGCGCGAAATGCTGTTGGCCGAGCGCGAGATGCTGTTGGCCGAGCGCGATCGAAAGAATTGAGACCGTCAATCGGACACTGGAAGCCAGGGAAGGCGAGGCTGCGGCGCAGGACGCACAGCTTTCGGAATTGCGATTTGCTTTGGATTCGCGCGACCGAGAACTCGCCGCGGCCACGGCGAGAGCTTGGCAGAATATACGCCAGCAAGGCTTGGCGTTTGATCAAGCCGTTACGCGCGGCCAGGTCCGCGGTCCAACGCAGTCAACTGCTTTGGCCCCTCGCGTCGAAACTCTTGGGGCCGGGGTCGCGACCGTTACAGGCCGGAAGCGGCGGGAACAAATTTGCTTCGTTCTATCCCGGAGATGTGCCGCGACCGGCATGGCAAACCCTCGATCTTCGCATTCTCATCATCGCGGAGACGTCGATACTCCAATGCACGAAATATCGCGTGACGGCGAAGCGGGAGATGTTCGTCCGCTCCGGCGTCGACTGCACAATTCTAAATTGGCGCGACACCGAAACCTGCCGCACCGCGATGCAGACGCATTCCGTCGTGATTTTCTATCGAACCCCAAGCTACCAGAACGTCCTCGATCTCATAGGAGAGGCGAGGCGGCTTCAAGTCCCGAGCTTCTGGGAGGTCGACGATCTAATCTTCGATGAGGAAGGATATCTCTCGAACCGCAACTTAGATACATTACGGCCGGAGGAAAAACGGGCGCTTATTGCCGATGCTCCGATTTATCGCAAAGCGCTGGTCGCCTGCGACGAAGCGATCGCTTCAACGGAGGGGATTGCAAATGCGATGAAGCGCGCAGGAGCCAGACCGCGCTACGTTATTGAAAACGCACTGGACCGCGAAACCATAATTGCGGCACGCGAGGTGCGACGCAAACAGCGCAAGATACGCCGACAAGAAGACAGCCGGCCTGCGGAAGAGCGAACGGTCACAATCGTCTATGGGTCCGGCACGCGAACCCACGACGGCGATTTCCTGGTCGTCAGCGCGGCCCTGCTCAAGCTTATGGAGTCGCGCAAGACCGTCAGGCTCCGCGTTATCGGACAGCTTAAGCTTCCGCTTGGTTTTGACGCTTTCCAGACCAGAGTTGAACAGCTGCCCCTGGCCGACTTCAAGACTTATCTCAATCTGCTCGGAGAATGCGACATCGCTATTGCTCCCTTGGAGAGAAGCATTTTCAACGATTGCAAGAGCAACATAAAATACGTCGAAGCGTCTATTGTCGGCATTCCCTCGGTTTGTTCGCCGCGGACCACTTTCCGAGAAGCAATCTCTGAAAATGTTACGGGATATTTGGCGGAGACCGAAGATGAATGGCTGCGTACATTGTCGGCATTGGTCGACGACTCGCAGTTACGACAACGGATCGGGCGTGCCGCGTTTAAGAGCGTATTGAGGAAATTGTCCCAGCGGGAGACTACGAGAAAGCAGGTCAGACCGCTGATCGGCCGCTTCACGCCGTCTCCCCGAGCAAAGACACGCGTCCTCCTGGTAAATATCTTCTACTCTCCTCGAACCTATGGCGGAGCGACGATTGTCGTCGAGGAGATGGCTAAGCGTCTGGCGGCCCGTGACGACACCGAGGTCCATGTTTTCACCTCCTGGTCGAATGACGCTACCGTGCCTTACGGCTTGGTGAGATATGAAGTCTCCGGCACCTCCGTTATCGCCGTCAAGCTGGATCGGCAGGATCGCAGGCTCGAAATCGAAGACCCGAAGATGGCAACGATATTTGCCGAGGTCCTCAGGGCGGTAAAGCCCGACGTCGTGCATCTTCACTCTATCCAGGGCATGAGCGCGTCAATTGCGCATGCGTGTCAAGCCGCGAATATTCCTTACGCAATTACGTTGCACGATGCGTGGTGGATTTGCGAGCGGCAATTCATGGTGCGAGGTGACGGCCGCTACTGTTTCCAGACCCGCATCGACCTCAAGGTCTGCGCTGCATGCGTGCCCCATGAAGGCTTCAATGTTTATCGAGACCAGTTTCTACGTCGGGTAATGCAGGGCGCCAGCGTGCTATTTTCACCCAGTGCCTTTTTCCGATCGTTATATGTTCAGAATGGTGTTCCGGAGAACAAGATTTTCGTGAACAAGAACGGTATTCGTTTTCCACGGCCCGGGTATAAAAAGTTACCGTCCAACAAGATCAGATTTGGTTACGTTGGCGGCACAGGGCCAATAAAGGGTATTGAACTGATAAGAGAGGTTTTCAACAGAGTACAGCGCGACGATTACGAGTTGGTGATGGTCGACAATATGTTGAATCTCGGACATACGTCGTTGTCAGTGCACGGATGGGACATCAAGGGAAGATTGCGCGTGCTGCCGGCCTATACGCAGGAAACGCTCGACGAGTTTTTTGCGGGAATTGATGTGCTGCTGTTTCCAAGCCAATGGAAGGAAAGCTTCGGCCTGGCTGTCCGGGAGGCGCTGGCTCGCGACGTATGGGTCATCGCCACCGACGCCGGAGGAGTGGTGGAGGAAATAGTGGAAGGCGAGAATGGGAACATTATTCCCTTGGGAGGAGACACCCAGCCGCTGCAAGATGCCGTGGAGGCACTGCTTCGTGACCGCAGCAAGCTTTCAAACTTCAAGAATCCGCACAAGGATATGATCCGCACATACGACGAACAGGCGGAAGAGCTTCATCGCTTCCTTTCGGGAATCGCTGCCGGCCATCGACCTAATGACTCTGCAGAGCTCAGTTGACGCGACGGTAGTTGCCTACCGGCCTGACCTGGCGGTTCTCGCGGACGTCCTCAACGCCACCGCGGACCAAGTTGGGGCCATTCTCGTCATTGCCAATGACGGTGCCCCATGGTCTTGCCCCTTTCCGCCCAATGTCACGCTGGCCAAGCAGGATGTGAATCTCGGCTTGGGTGCTGCCTACAACCTTGCCGCAGAATGGGCGCGTAGTCGGGGCACAACGCATCTCCTGTTGCTCGACCAGGACAGCGTGCCGGCCCCGGGAATGGTTGCGGCCCTCTTACAGGCTTTCAAGCTCCCCGGCCCGGTGGCGGCCGTGGGCGCCCTATGGCGTGACCGCCGTACCGGCGAAGATGGCTATTTCATCCGTCGCAAAAAGTGGGGAACGCAGAGGTACCAGCCAACCGCTGGCGAGATCGTACCCGTCGACTTCCTGATTTCCTCAGGCTCTGTGATTTCGCTTGATGCCTTGACCAAGGTGGGTCCGTTCGACGAAAAGCTGTTCATCGATCACGTCGATACGGATTGGGCGTTGCGCGTTCGCGACAAGGGCTACCAACTCTATGGTGTCGCCGCCGCGCGCCTTGATCATGCGTTTGGCGAGGCTGCAGTGACGCAATGGCCGTTCGGCCGGCGCCGCCGTTTCTCGCTCTACCCGCCTGAGCGCAACTACTACCTTCTGCGAAATAGTATCATTTTATGGCGCAGGCCCTACGTCAAATGGCGTTGGATCCTTCGCGATTTCCGCCGCACGGCAATTCTCATGCTCATCTATGCATTGTGCATTCCGCCTCGACTTCAACGCCTGAGCTTGATGTTCAAAGCGGTACGCGACGGCCTTAATATGAAATAAATTGCGCAACCCTTACCGATCGAACTTGGCCAACAAGCTTGAGATCGGTGATGAGCTCCGATAATGTTGCAAGCCATTGCAAGCATTTGGGGACATGGAATATTGAACCAGTGCGACGTCGTTATCGTCAATTTCAATGCTGGTGCGTTTCTGAAGGATGCCGTGGCAAATGTCTTGTCCCCTTCCGTAGCGCACGTCTTCGTCATTGATAACGCTTCGTGCGATGCGAGCCTCGATCTTCTTGCCGATATGCACGACGATCGGGTGACGACGATCCGTAACACGGCGAATCTCGGATTCGCGGCTGGCTGCAATATCGGTCTCTCTCAAGTCCGTGCCGAAAGTGTCCTTTTGCTGAACCCGGACTGTCAAGTCGTCGGAAACGCAATAGAACGAATGATGGCAGTCCTGCAATCCGGCAACCGTGTCGGCATGGTCGGGCCACTTCTCCTCAACCCAAACGGTTCGGAGCAACCAGCCGGCCGGCGCAGGTTTCCAACGCTCCGAACTCTATTTGCTCAAGCACTAGGGTTCACACGGCTGGGGCGGTTACTGTCCCCGGCTGGCTCCCGGCCGCACGAGCAACCACTGCCGAGTGTGCCCGGCGAGATCGATGCGATTTCCGGTGCGTGCATGATGGTGCGCCGAGAAGCAGTTGCTGACGTCGGTCCGCTGGATGAAGGGTACTTCCTTCATTTTGAAGATTTGGATTGGTGCATGCGATTTCACCAGCGCAAATGGACTATACTTTTCGTGCCCGACGCCAAGGTCATTCATGCCAAAGGTGTAAGCAGCAAGCATCGCCCGCTTGCCGTGGAGTACTATAAACACAGGGGCATGGTTCGATTCTATCGCAAGTTTCTAAGCGATGCCTATCCGGCATGGTCGATGGTTCTGGTAGGAGGCGGCGTTTGGCTCAGATTCGCCGCTGTGGCAATGTGGCGGCTCATGGCGAAACCGCTGACGGCACCGCCTCGACATGACGCAACGCCGTCCAGCGGCTAAGCAGATATTTCGTGCCTACGATCCCGATCGAGATCGTCAGCGAAGCAAAGCTGCCGGCCTACCGCAGCCAAGCGGTATTTTACAGCTTCTTCGCTCGACGGGGTCGGTTCAAGCTTATTCCACCGACGTTACGTCGCGTAAGCGAGTGGTCGTCTAGCCGCTTCGCGAAGGCAGGACATCCCGTTCCGGAATGGTGGCAGGACGATCCGGTTATTCCCGGTCGCGCGGTCGAATTGTATCGACTAGCCAACGCTTACTACTTTCCGGTCAGCGGCTCGGTCATCTCCGCAGACGGAGAGGCAATGGAATCAGCCGTAGAAGAAGTCCGCCATACGACCCCCGATCTCTCGCTGTCGCCGCTGCCTTTCGTAACGGTGACCGCTGGTTCCAGCCATTTTGCTCTACCTGAAAACCTGCCGCTGCTCGAGCGGGCCATCGTTACGATGCCGGGCGGTGCGGTGAATTACGGACATTTTATTCTCGACTGTCTCACCGGCGTCACCGCTACGATGGGTGTGAAACGGTTGCGCGGCTATCCCTATGTTTTTCCTCCTCTGGCACCATGGCAAGCACGGCATCTGGAGCTGCTCGGCGTGACGTCGCCCTTCATAGCAACTCAGCCGGTCTACCGCGTATCCAAACTGTTTTTTACCAACTGCATGGCGCATAATTTGCACTCACCGAATGTTCACTTTCAGACCTTGCGGGACATTCAGCTGTCCAATGTTCGGTCGGGACCGCCGTCAGATATTGGCGAGCGCATATACATCAGCCGGAGGGGCGCCACACTTCGTTGCTTTCTCGACGAGCCAGAACTCGAGTCTCGCCTTGCAACGCACGGGTTTTCAATCGTTCAGCCGGAATTGTACGACGTCGATCAGCAAATTCAGATGTTCCGTCACGCAAAAGTAGTCGTTGGCCCGACCGGCGCGGCTTTCGCCAATGTCCTCTATTGCCGCCCGGAAACGCTTGTCTTCGAAATTGTCCCCACGCCCATGGCCGCTTATTGGGTCGGTTGGCTCTGCGCCCTGACTGGCTCACGTTGGCGGCCATATTACTGTGAGGGGCGATCGGATCGTACCTGGGCGGTCCAAGCGGACTTGCGATTCAGTGTCGATAAGGATCATTTGATCGGCCACATCCTAAGCGAGATCGGCAATTGAGCCAGCGCAATGGGCTCTTTAGGTTCGCGCAATATGACGGCTCCGTCGCAGCGACGATGTGGTTCGGCAGTCCGATTTCTTTCGCGGCGAAAGGGATCTAGGTTGCGGTTCGTGCGCTTCGAGGTCGCGTCGTGAATTGGCACTATTGGGCCAGGAGGTTTGCCGCAGGTCTCGATTCGCGCGCGCAAGAGCGGGCGGACTGCGAGTTGATCGAGCGTTCTGGCCTTTTTGACCGCGCCTCCTACTTCACTCGGCTCGCCGAAAACGCCGAGGCGCCCCTTGACCCAATTCTCCATTACCTGCGTCGTGGCGCCCGGGAGGGGTACAACCCGAATCCCTTTTTTGAAGGTGACTGGTATCTTGCGCGATATCCCGACGTGCGAGCGGCGGGAATGAACCCGCTCGTGCATTATCTACGGTATGGAGCAGCAGAGCAGCGTGATCCGGGACCGTTTTTCGACACGCATTGGTATTTTACACAACACCCAGAACTGAGCTTGCAATGGCAGGCTCTCCGGCAGGCAGCTTTTCCACCGTCGGTATTTCCTGGTGATGGCGGCGCGCTGGAAGCGCCAGCTACGTCCGGAGCGCATCGAAGCCTGCGTTTGCGAGAGCCACTCAATCCGCTTGGCCATTATCTTCAAAATGGTTGGCACAAAGGATTGCTTCCTTTCGATCCTGCCCGCCTTCTTGGCGGCGTAAAGATCGCGGTCATCGTACATCTGTTCTATGCCGATCTTTGGAATGAAATCGATGGCAAGCTTCACAACGTACCGATTGATTTCGATCTTTTCGTATCGGTTCCACAGGAGAAGGCCGGCGAACTCCGCGCCGTCGTCTTGCGCGATCGTCCGCTGGCGAAGGTGATCGAAGTGCCCAATGCCGGGCGCGACGTCGGCGCTTTGTTTGCCGTTCTACCGAACGTGCTCGCCGGGAATTACTCACTGATCTGCAAATTGCACAGCAAGAAAGGCCCGGCATATCCTGAGGCATGGCGCGATTTACTGCTGCGTGGGGTGCTTGCCAACAAGATGCTGGTCACCAGGATTCTTCACGCCTTTGTATGCAATCCCGAGCTGGCGCTGGTTGGAGCGCGCGAGGTTTATATTTCGGGCGCCACCCAGATGCTGCAGAATGTGACCAAGCTCACCCAACTCATGCAGTTACTTTGTCCCGGCCAAAGCCTTCCCGACAACTGGGGCTTCTTTGCCGGCACGATGTTTTGGGCGCGCCCAGATTTCCTTCGGCCCATCGCGCAGCGCACTGACGACATCCCACCGTTCGAGGGCGATAATTCGGCCAATGACGGGCAAATCGCGCATGCGATTGAACGCCTTTTCGGCATTCTTGCCGCGGTCAATGGCAAGCATATTGGTCTTACCGAGAACACAGGCCCAGGCCCAGTGGAGGGCACGATTCATGTCACGAGAGCTCCCGGACATCCGTGGGCTGGTGGCTTCATGCCAATCCTTAGGAACCACGCGCTCAGGCTAAGTGGTGAGCTGCCGTTTGGACCAAATCCGGAGCCGCGGTTCGAGATCGAAGGTAATCTTTGGAGCCCCTTGCAAAAGGCGATCGAGCGCCTCGAGACTCCCGCCTATGTCGCAAAATGGAGCGCAACCGCAAACGCACGGTTCCCGCGAGGATCGCGGAAAATCATGCAGGCTTTCAAGCTCGTTGGGTGGCTGGCAACTTTGCAACTCTTCCCGCGGTTGCGCGATTTTTTTATCAGGCGGATGGAGGCAGATTTGGTTGCTTCCTCGCCGTTGTTTGATCGCTGGCTGGTATCTCGAGGTCAACGCCGACGTGCGCGCGGCGCAGGTCGACCCTGCATTGCATTATGTGGCTCATGGCGCGGCGCAATATCGCAATCCTGGCCCAGGCTTCGACACCGCTTGGTATCTCGCGTATTATCCGGACGTTGCGGTTTCGGGAACAAACCCTCTCGTCCATTACCTGCGCCATGGGATGAGGGAAGGCCGCCATGCCCTGCCGTCGCAGATTGTCATCGGTGAAGTAACGGATGCCGTACTTCTGTGCCGCAAGCGCCCGGAGGCCGCAAAAGAACTCGCATTGCTCGTTACGCACTCGCCGGACGGTCTGCTCAAGACCCATGTCCGGCATTATCTTGAGACGCTGCGACGCCAGGACATTTGCCCCGTATTGATCGTCGCGGCGGATGCGGAATTTTGCGAGCCGGACAACGGCCTTCTGGATATTGTCTGTGGTCTCTATATCCGCCAAAACGTCGGCTATGATTTTGCTGCCTGGGCTCACGTCTTGCGGGAAAATCCTCAATTGCTTGATGCCGAATGCCTCTATTTGCTTAATGACAGCGTCATCGGCCCCCTTAATGAGCGGAAATTCGCAAACCTGCTGCAGCGGGTGCGTTCAAGCAATAGTGATGTGATCGGGCTCACCGATAGCTATGAGCGCGGATGGCACATCCAGAGTTATTTCATTGCTCTCAAACGGACTGCGCTGTCATCTCCCGCGCTGCGAGCGTTGATCGGAAAGATCAAGAACCTCGCAGCGAAAGCAGACGTCGTGAATGCTTACGAAATTCGTCTCGCCGCCATGCTTCAAGCCGCTGGCTTGAGCTGCGAAGTCCTATTCCCGACCGGCAAGGCTTATAATTCCACGCTCGTAGATTGGCGCGATTTGATCAGCATCGGCCTGCCATTCGTTAAAACTGCAGCCCTGCGCATTTCTTCGGCAAATTCCGGAAATGCCGATTGGCAAAAAGCCTTGCAGTCAGAAGGATTTGATTGTCAGCTAGCCGAGCGCGCCTTGGCTTCTCGCCATGTCGCCCAACACCAATAACGGCGCTGCTCCCGACCCATACCAACCGTCCGCAGAATGCCAGGCTCATTTGACGAATGCGATCAAAAGATCACGGTACTCATTCCAAACTGGAACGGGATGAGCTGGCTCGGCCGGTGCCTGGACGCACTCGGCAAACAGGATATTCAAGATTTCCGCACCATTGTCGTGGACAACGGATCGACCGACGGTTCGGCGGCCTTTATCAGAGAGAATTACCCGCATGTGGAAGTCATCGCGCTTCGCAGCAATGCCGGCTTTGCCAGCGCCGTAAATGCGGGCATAGAGCGATCGTCTTCGCGCTATGTCGTGCTCCTGAATACGGACACGCAGGTTTTCCCCGATTGGCTGTCCGCTTTGCTGGAGCAAATCGAGAATTCGCCCGACGATGTTGCGGCTATCAATTCGCAAGTTCTTCGCATGGACAATCCCGAATGCATCGACGACGCCGGGGACGAATTGAGCTGGTATGGCGCCGCCACCAAACGGGGCCACAATGGACCGTCGTTGGACTATCAGGAACAAGTGGAGATATTCTCGCCCTGCGCGGCTGCCTGCCTCTATCGCCGGGAATTCCTGCTCAACTGCGGTGGCTTTGATACCCGTTTCTGCAGCTATCTCGAGGATGTGGATTTGGGACTGCGCGGGCGGCTTCTCGGGTACCGATATCTCTATTTGCCGAAGGCGAAAGTGCTTCACAAAGGCCATGGTGCGAGCCTGCCACATAGCCGCTACGTTGCCCTTATGACCCGCAATCGGCTTCTGCTGTTTGCCAAGAACATGCCCGCCCGGCTCTTGCTGCGCCACGCGGCGAAGCTCCTCTATGGCCAATTCTATTTCATGGTGGCCTATGCGCGCCCGTGGTCATCGTTCAAAGGCTATCTGTCGTTCGTTGCGGAGCTTCCGCGCGTTGTGTCCGTAAGGCGCAAAACTCTGCAGGAGACAATATTGAGCCCGAATCAGATCAATGCGTTGCTTCACTTGCGCCCGCCGTCCCCAACGCTGCGCGGTCTTTTCAGCGCCTTCTTGTTCAAGCGCGTCCTTCGCTAGCAGCGCGCCGATGTCAGTTACTTATTTTCTGACCGGGCCGCCGCCGCCTTTTGAGGGCACCGACGCGGTATTCCAGGACGTCGACGCGTTATGCAAGGCGTTCCGCGGGGAGACGATCAATCTAAATCCGGTCAAGAGCACAATTCGCCGATTTCCAAAGCAGCTCTTTGGCTATCACGCGTTGCGGAAAATCAAAGAGAGTGAAGTCAGGCATAAGATCAACCATATCTTCTTCCCAAGCCCCTATGCTTTTCCCGTTCTTCGTATTCTCCGCAATCCGGTTCTTTATACGGTGACTGCAAGCCTCGATATGCGAAAAAAGCCGCGGGGTCTTGCTCGGCTGCAGAAACTGCGCCGAGTTATCGTCTCCAATGAGAGAGATGCGGGTATACTCAGATCATGGGGCCTGGAACAATTGCGCAGTGGTACCGCCTGGCATCGATGCGGCTAAACTCACGCCGGCCAAGCTTCCGCTGGGCCGCGAGTTGACCCTGTTGATGGCTTCAGCGCCGTGGAACATCAGGCAGTTCGATTCCAAGGGCATCGATCTTCTGCTTGCGGCGGCCGGCCAGGCTCCCCTTTTTGCGCCTGATCCTATTGTGGCGCGGAGTGCTGGCTGACGAACTCGGGAGACGTGTGGAACGGCTCAATCTTGGCGAACGGGTCGAGATCATCAATCGCAAAGCAGACATCAACGACCAGCTCAAGCGCGCGCACGCAAGCATCGTCCTTGCTGAAGACGGCGGCCTGGTAAAATCATTTCCACATTCATTGATCGAATCGCTGGTGGCGGGAAAGCCGGTAGTTCTCAGCGAGACGATCGCGATGTCCGACTATGTGCGTCATTGCGAGTGCGGCGTCGTCTTGCAACACATGACCGTCGAAGCTTTGACCTCTGCGATCGAGAACTCTGAAACGCAACTATGAGCGGTTGGCACGCAATGCAGCTCAGCTGCCTCGTGACGATTTTTCCATCGGCGCGATGGTGGAAAACTATCGCCGGCTTTATGGGTTGTGATCAGTCGCCTGCAGGTCGGCAGGATCATTCATCACATCCCGCTCAACAGTACTACGAACGGGAGGTGCAATCGCGCGCGCGCGTTTCCAATAGGCCCTGTTGGCGCAAAAGTGAGAGGACCCTTTCCGCATCCCCTGGCCACTTGGAAACAACGGTGCTGACTGGACCCGACTGTTCACCTTGAGCAAAACAGTCGGCATCTCGTGAAATCACGTCCGCGATTTGAGTAGCATATCGACCGATAGAGACCTGCAGGAAGAGCATCACAACGGCGAAAAAGAGACCCGCCGAGTACCGCAAGATGCGATCGCGCGACGTCTCGCAATGACGCACGAATAGCGGCAATATGATGCAAAGGAGACCAACCTGGAGTGCGGTCACGAACATTGTGTAGCGTACCGGAACCTTCACTTCGTCAATCAAGTCACCGCGGCCCAGCGTGGCGAGAATGCCGGATCCGAGGGCAAACAGGATCATCCCGGTCGCGATGCGGTCCATACGCGTGTTCAGGCGATCGGAAAAGGTGGCGATCAGCACGACCGACGTTCCGGCTAGCAGGAGTATTCCACCGACCCCCATACCGACTGGCGCGAAAGCCGGATCGCGCGTGAACGGCAGGCCCAGAAAGGTCAGGAAATATTCGCATAGCTTAAGCAGATGCGCGGCGCTGCCGAATGATGCCTCACCTTTCTCGATGCCAGGAGCTAGGACCAAAAAATCCAAACCCCGCATATAGAACAGGCTGTAGCCAACTCCGATGACGACGATAGTCGCCAGCCACCGCCCATTAAGGCGCTCGCGCCACGCTATCCAGACGAGAATGGGCCACGCCAATAATCCTGCTGCAGTCCCAACGCTTGCTCCGACCGCGGTCAGCATTGCCGCGCCTCGTCGATATAGCGCATTCGGACCACCAGCGTCCGTAAAGAGCACCAAGGTCGCGACGACGAAAAAGACCGTAAGGGGATAGGTCGTGTTAATAGGCACACTGCAATCCGTGACATTCGCCGTGCCGAGTACAATCATCGGCACGAGTAGTCCGAGATTTGTCGCTCTGCCGAGCCTCGGCTCGACGCGCCGCAATTGCGTCCATATGAGCACGGCAGTCGCCGCGACGGCCACGCTCGCCGCGGCAATGAATGGGATTCCGCGCGCGTGAAATACCGCCACGTCGAGCCAAGTCAGCAAGCGGATCCAGAGCAAGTGATGCTCACCATGCGGCTGCCAAAGATATCCGAACAGCGACGTCTCTCCCGCACGAAACCGCAGGTAATCGTCGATGTAAGCAAACATGTCGGAGATGGGCGACAAAATCGCGGTGCGGTGGAGAAAATATGCAAACACAACAAAATGAATGGCGGCAACGACTGCGATTCCCAGTACGATGATCTTACACAACAGCGTGCCGGCCCGATCACTTGCTGCCGACAGGCTGCTGCATGCGCCGGGAGCGGCGTCGTCATAATCCATCTGGAAATTCCATCGCGACGGCGCGCTATATTGCAATGGCCTGCTACGTCTCTTGCCATACAAAGATCAGAAAAACACGTTATTCTGATTGCCGTAACGGCCGCAATAGGCGTGCAGCAGCGCCAACATAATCGCCCTCGCCCTATCTATTTTCCCGCGCATCACTGCGCGCACAAGACCGGCGACGCCTACGACGGTCCAATAGACGAAATATCTTATCCTTTGCGCCGGATGATGTTTTCTCACGTAAAGAAACCGATTGCGCAAGCCGTAATAGACATAAAGCGTTTCTCGCAGATCAACTGAAGTTTCACCGGTATCATGTCGCGCTTCTGCCTTGAGATCGACGCAGATGCTTTTTCCTCTATCCTTGGCGCGCTTGCAGAAATCGGCAATCTCGCCGCTGAAGAAATACTCTTCGTCAAGCAAGCCAACCTCGTCCAATACGCTCATCCGCACCATGAAAGCCGTGCCGGAAACATAATCGACGTCGTGGATCGGATAATCAGAAAAATTGTTCACGTCTCCGGGCGAAACGACAACTCTCGTGATCGAATGACGCGCAATATCGCGGCCGCCGACCAGACAGCGGACCCGCCCGTCGTCATCTTCGCGAATCACCGGCGCTACGATTGAAATCTCCGGGTGAGTTTGCAGCGTATCGAGCAGTCGGCCTACGTCTGCGGCCGCGATTTCAGCGTCGGTATTGAGCAGCAAAACGTATTGGTCGCCGACCGCGCGGGCGCGTTCGATTCCGAGGTTGGTGCCGCCGGCATAGCCCAGGTTCACGATGCTACACAACAGGTCGTCTGCCGGCACCACAGCGGACAAAACGCTGCGCGTCGCTTCGGTCGATTCGTTGTCGACGACGATAATATGAGGGTCGAATGTTTGCCACGCCATCACTGCGCGCGCGCATCGAAGCGTTCGCTGCTCATGGCGCCAGTTGAGGAGAATAACGGCCAAGCCCACTGACGATCGTTGCCCTCTGATGGCTGGCGGTTCCGTCATGCCGCTACCGCAACGCGTCGGCCAGGATGTCGAGCTCCGGGGCCACGGCGTCGAACCACGGGCGCGGTGTTATGGCACAGACATCCCGCAAGCGGCTAAGGTCGAGACGTGAATTGCGTGGTCGTTTGGCGCGCGTGGGATAATCCTCACTGCCGACCGGATGGATTTGCTGAACCCTCAATGCGACGCCCCGCCGTTTGAGGCCCTCGACTATGGCGTTGGCGAATCCATACCAACTGGTCTCGCCCGCTGCGCAAAGGTGGATCAGTCCGCTTGCTCGAGCGCAGCGCGAGCGGAATGCGTCGAGACCTTCGGCGATCATTCCCGCCACGGTCTCGGCAATCATGTCGGCTGGAGTAGGTGCTCCAACTTGATCGGCGACGATTCGTAATTCGGATCGCTCACATGCCAAGCGGGCAACGGTCCGCAAAAAGTTTCTGCCAGTGGCGGCATAAATCCAAGAACAGCGTGCGATCAGGAACACGCCGCCCGCGGCGCGGATGGCGTCTTCGCCAGCGAGCTTGCTCGCGCCGTAGACCGAAAGCGGCTTGGTCGGATCATCCTCCCGCCAAGGCCGTTCGCCGCTACCATCAAAGACGTAGTCGGTTGAAAAGTGTAAGAAAGGGACAGATTTGTCTGCAGCCCAATGCGCCATAACCGCGGGCGCTGTCGCATTCACCAAATATGCAAGATCGGGAGCGTCTTCGGCTTCATCGACGGCCGTATAGGCCGCCGGATTGATAATCAACTCGGGCGCGAGACGCTCCAAGCTCGTAACGAGCACCTCTGGCTTGGTCAGATCGAGTGTTGCACGATCGGCTGCTATCAAGTCATGGCCGTGCAGGCGCGGTAGTAAAGCTCCGCCCACGTGCCCTGAGACGCCGGTGATGAGGATACGCATCGAACGTCCCACTGCCGATGGGGGTGACTGCCGATCACGGCATCGGAACGAGAGTAAGGCATCGCGTCAATCCACAAACCGGCGAGTTGATCGCAATGGTCGAGCCCTGTATTGGATGCGGATCGTATATCTGGAATCCCGGATTCATTCAATGCCGACCAGTTTTCGCCAGATCATCAACAAGGCCGTCAACGACAAACGGATTCTGATTGTTCCGGGCGCGCATGACGCGCTCAGCGCCCGGCTGATCCAGAGGATCGGCTTCGAGACCTATTTCATTGGCGGCTTCCCGGCGGTCGGCGCGCGTTATGGCGTACCCGACATCGGGCTGAAGGGTTTTGGCGAAATCTCGGCGGCCGTGCGCGACATCATGTCGGCCTGCGACTTGCCGGTGTTCGTCGACGGCGACGACGGCTACGGCGACGTCAAGAACGTGGTGCACACGGTACAGACTTATGAGCGCATGGGCGTGAGCGCCATCCTGATCGAGGACCAGCAATGGCCCAAGCGCTGCGGCCACATGGTCGGCAAGAAGGTCGTCCCCACCGAACTGGCGGAAGCAAAGATCAGGGCAGCATGTTCGGAGCGGATCAATCCGGAAACCTGGATTCTCGCGCGCACCGATGCGCGCGCGGTCCATGACCTCGACGAAGCCATGCGCCGGGCGGAGCGCTACATCCGCGCCGGCGCCGACGGCATCTTCATCGAGGCGCCGCGCAGCGTGAAGGAGATGGAACGGATCGGCAAAGCCTTCGACGTGCCGCAGCTCTGCAATCCGCTGATGGGCGGCCATACGCCGATCCTGACCATGGAGGAACTGGGCGAGATCGGCTTCAACTGCGCCGTGCTCGGCCTCGACACCATCATGCATGCAGCAAAGGCCATCGAGGCCGTGCTGCTCGACATGAAATCCGGCAAGTTCGCCCGCCGCAACGACGGCATGGATTTCGAGGACTACAAGAAGCTCGTCGGTTACGACGAATGGGAAAGCGTGGACGAGCGCTTTGCACCGCGGCAGTAATGTTCGTCATTACGGATGCAATTTCGTCATCACCGGGCTTGACCCGGTGATCCAACTTCAGCGCGAGATAAAGATGGATTGCCGGGTCAAGCCCGGCAATGACGGATGACGATCACACCAGCGCCGGCTCGCGCTTGTCCTTCTTCGCCGGCGCCGGGTCTTTGAGCCCAAGGATGCGCCGCGCGTTGTCGTAGAACAGCTTCTGCTTGTCGGCGTCGGACAGCCCGATCTCGTCGATCAGCTTGAGGCACGGCGCCGGGTCCCAGCACGGATAGTCGGTGCCGTACATGACGTGGTCGATGCCGTAGTAGTCGATCGCGAACTTCATGCCGGCCGAATGCGGGGACACCGTGTCGGTGTACATGCGCTTCATGTAGTCCTGCACGGGCTTGGGCAGCTTCGCGGCCTTGGAGTTCTTGTCCATGCGGCCGGCCTGGTAGGGCAGCGAGCCGCCGGTGTGCGACATCACGATCTTGAGCTTCGGATGGCGCTCCATCATGCCGGAGAGGATCAGCCGCATGGCCGCGACGCTGACCTCGATGACGCGGCCGAGGCTCAGGTGCAGGGCGCCGTCGTAGCCGTCGAGCATGTCCTGGAAGATCACGTCGGTCGGGTGCAGGAACATCGGCAAGCCGAGCTTCTCGACATGAGCGTAGAACGGCTCCAGGCGTTCGGCGTCGATGCGCGCATCACCACCGACGCTGCCGGGAAGGTTGACACCCATCAGGCCGAGGCGATTGACCGCGTCGTCCAGCACTTCGATGGCGACGCGCGTGTCCTGCAGCGGCACCGCAGCGCTCGCCCACAGACGGCCGGGATATTTCTTCTGCGCGCCCGCCATCTCCTCGTTCCACATGATGGCGTAGTCGCGGCCCTCCGCGAGCGGCATGTCGGAGAAAGCGACGGAGAACGGCCCGATCGAGCAGACCACGTCGACCTGATGGCCGAGGCTGTCCATGTATTCGAACTGCTTGTCGAGATCGAACCATTCGGCCCAGGAATTGAGATGCTGGCCGCTGTCGGTGCTGCGCATGTAGTCGTAGCCGCCGCGCTTGTTGACCCGGGATTTGGGGAAATCCTTGCGCTTGCAAAGCTTGTCGAAAATCGACCTGGGCCACCAATGGAAATGCGAGTCGATGATGTGCACGGGGCGCTCCTGCCAAACGGCTGGCGATTCAACGATTCTAGTGAGGGGGGCGTTCCCGGTCAACGCACGGCTGCACCCTGCCGCATGGCAACGGGCTCCGATTTCTGCAATGTTTACGCTAACGTCCGATCGCGGGCCGACAGGCTTTGGGCGCAGTTCCGGGAGGAAGCAATGAGGCGATTTTTCCACGCGAGCCTTATCTGTCTGGCTGTGGGTGCAATGCTCGCGGTCCTGGTTGCGCCCGCGAGTGCCGCCGAAAAGCTGCGCGTCGCCAAGGTGGTGCCGTTCGCCTGGACGTTTACGCCGCTCGATATCGGCATGCAGACCGGCATCTTCGCCAAGCACGGGCTCGAGATCGAGGCGTCGGCCTCGGCAGGCGATGCCAAGCTGCAGCAGCTTCTGACTGCCGACAGCATCGATATCGGAATTGGCAGCGGACCCGGCATGGCATTCACTATCAAGGGCGTGCCGGCGAAAGCGGTCGCCGCCATGTATGGCGTGCCGCGCAACATGGCGGTGATGGTCGGTTACGATTCCGACATCAAGACCATCGACGACCTCAAGGGCAAGAAACTCGGCTGCACCACCGTCGGCTCGCTGACCCACTGGATCGGCGACCGCATCAACGCCGTCAAAGGGTGGGGCTCGTCCGGCATCGAGGTGGTGGCGATCGGCGGCATGCCGCCGGCCCGCGCGGCCATCAAGACCCACCAGATCGACGGCTATATCGGCGCGCTCGAAACCGGCTACTCGCTCGAGGAGGCGAAGGAATGGCGCGTCATCACGACCGCGACGCCGTTCGTCGATCATTTCATTACCCACGTGCTGTTTGCGACCAATGCGATCATCGCGAAAAATCCGCAGGCCGTGCGCGCCTTTCTCGAGGGCTGGTTCGAAACCATCGCGTTCATGAAGGCGAACAGGGAAAAATCGGTCGAGATTTCGGCCAAGGTGCTGGGCCTCAGCCCGGCCGTGGTCTCGCGCACCTATGACGAGCAGATCGGCTACTTCAGCACCGACGGCACGTTCGACCCGGATGCCGTGGCAGCGCTCAAGAAGTCCTACATCGACATGGGGCTGCTGAAGGATATTCCCGACGACAAGGCGTTGTTCACGACGCAGTTCGTGCCGGTCAAGACGGGGCCGTAACAGCCAACGTTCAAAGATACCCGCGGCTGCGCCAGAAGCGCTCGGCCGCCGGATGCAGCGGCACGGTCTGCGGCGTGTCGGGCGCTTCGCGCGCCATGCGTTCGACCGGCAGGTCGCCGGGCTCCTCCCACGGAATGCGCGCCTTGCGCGCATCGAGCCCGGCGCAAATCTGCGTCACCAGCGCGTCGTCGGCTTCGGCGTGAACGAACAAAGTCCAGCCGGAAAAATCCAGCGTCAGCACGTCGCGCGGCAGTTTCGGATAGGCCGACTTGCGCCAGCACCGCGCGGCGATAACCCATCGCTTCGAGCTTGACGACCGTCGCTTCGGCGAGCGGCAACATGGCGATGCCGGCATCGAGCGCCTCGTTCACCCAGCAATTCGCAGCCTCGTCGAAGATCGCATCGACGTCGCCCCTGATCAGCGACTTGAAGGTTTCGGTATTCGTCCAGGGCACGCTGCCGGCCTTGCGCACTTCGCCGCCCCAGCGCGCGATGTCGTCGCGCGAAAATCCCGCCGCCGCGGCGACGTCGTCAAACATGAAATGCAGGCTATGGTCGAGCGCGCCGCGCATCAGGATGCGCAGCTTCGGTTTTCGCGCCGCGATGTCCTCGAAGCGCGTCAGGCCGGTTTCGGGCCGCACCGCGAAGACGAACTGGTCCGGGGACGGGATGACGGCGATCGCGCGGACCGGCATCGGCTGCTTGAAGATGCCGTGACCGCGCATCGCCACGGCGAGCACGGCAGCGGGATTGATGATCGCAAGATCGACCTCGCGCGATGCCACCGCGAAAATGCCCTCCGCCGAACTGATGGCGAACAGCGTCGCCGGCCTGCCGCCATGCGAATGCCGCAGCACCACCTTGGGCTGGATATAATCCGGCACCGCGTCGCTCGCGGCGCTGCCCGCCATTTCGGAGGCGATTTCGAGCACCAGGCGCGAGCGCGTCACGTTGGGATTGGGCTGTGTACTCATTCAGTCCATCCAGTGCGTGCTGTTCGAGTTCAGCAACTCGCCGCTCGCTCTCCCTCTCCCCGCGTGCGGGGAGAGGGTGGGTGAGGGGGCTTCCGCGGGCTCAGAATCGCGGCGACGCCCCCTACCCCGCTCGCTTCGCTCACGACCTCTCCCCGCGCGCGGGGAGAGGTGAACGGCGTGCCCGAAGCCGGCGACTATTTCGCGGCTGCCGGGAACGCCGGCAATTTCTCGATGTCGCGCGCATCGTGCTGGATGATGAGCGTGGCCTTGGCATTCGCCACGATCTTCTTCATGCGGTCCATCGAGGCCAGCGTCTGGGCGCGATCGTAATTGAACCAGGGCACGCCGTTGGTTTCATAGTTCTCGCGGAAGTGCACGGCGTCACCGGTGATCAGCACGGCGCCCATCTGCGGCAGCTTGACCAGCAGGCTGCGATGGCCGGGCGTGTGCCCGGGCGTGGCGAGCACGATCGCGCTGCCGTCGCCGAACACGTCCTTGTCGTTCGGCAATGGCTCGACCTTGCCGCCGCCCTTGGCCCAATGCTCGAACGGCTTGAAGTTCACGCCCGCGGCCGGCGTCGGGGCGGTGATCGCCTCCCACTCGGGCTTGCCGATCAGCAGCGTCGCGTTCGGAAACGAACCGACCTGGCCGGTGTGATCGGCGTGATAATGGCTGATGCCGACGAAGTTGATCTGCTCGGGCTTGACGTTGATCTGCCCCAGCAGATCGACCAGGCTTACCTTCGGCGCGACGTTGGGGGTCGTCATGGCATGGCCGGTATCCCACAACAGGTATTGGTCGTCGTGCTTGATGAGATAGCAACTGAACACGAACTGAAGCTTCAGATCGCCGTAGGCATAGGTGTCCGAGAAGCGCTGGTTGACGGCGGTCGGCGCCTGCGGCGTGCCGCATTCGAACCGCGTGAGCGCCATGTCCGCCGCTTGCGCGGGGCTTTGCAGAGTGACCAGAGCAACGGCGCAAGCGCCGGCCGCGAGTAAAGCCGAAATTCGCTGCATGGTTTTCCTCCCCTTGAAACGAGCAACAAATACGTCCGAGGCCGCGGATGTTGCCGGTTGCAACGGGCTCGGTCAACGCGGATTCAAACACGCAGGGCTGCTCCGCGAGCCCACTCCTCGGTGCGACCATTTACAGTCATACCCCTGCATGTCAGCAGTCCGGCTCGCTTGTACCCACACGTTGACGACCGCGCCGCAATGGTGCCGGACGGGGAGCATGGCCATGGAACAGCTCGCAACCACGGAATCGAAAGCCCACGACGTGCGCGGCGATATGCGCGACGACGAGGAAGCCATCCGCCTGATGGATCATCCGGATTCGGACGAGGAAATCCCCACGCTCGACATCGCGCCGTATCTGGCCGGCCGTCCGGGCGCCCTGGAGGCCGTCGCCGCGCAATTCCGCGACATCAGCACGACGGTCGGGTTTTTCTATCTCAAGGGCCACGGCGTCGCGCAGGAGCTGATCGATCGCACGTTCGCGGAGTCGCGGCGCTTTCATGCCTTGCCGCTCGAGCCCAAGATGAAGATGCCCTACTTCACGACCATCCATGGCTTCAAGTCGGGCTACGCGCCGTTCTACGGCGACGGCTATCAGAACCAGAACGTCAACATCATCTCCAACGCCAAGCCGAACCTGGTCGCGAAGTTCGCGATC
The DNA here is from genome assembly GCA_963730645.1 of uncultured Alphaproteobacteria bacterium. Lineage (GTDB taxonomy): Bacteria > Pseudomonadota > Alphaproteobacteria > Rhizobiales > Xanthobacteraceae > BOG-931. Next base: position 49,563 of record CAVSSN010000013.1, read on the forward strand.
AATCGCGAGGGCGGTTCGGGCGGGCTCAGCATGACGCCGGAAGAGCGCCAGGCGCACGTCAATCACTGGCCGGACAAGCTGCCCGGCTTCAAGGAGACGCTGCTCGAATACCAGGGCAGCATCGAGAAGCTCGGACGCAAATTCCTGCCGCTGTGGGCGGCATCGCTCAAGCTGCCGCTCGACTATTTCGAAAAGTTTTTCGCGACGCCGCACCTGACGCTGAACATCCTGTACTACCCGCCGCAGGAACGCGCCGGCGACCGCCAGTACGGGATCGCGCCGCATACCGACAACGCCTTGATGACGTTCCTGGCGCAGAAGGACGTTCCCGGGCTCGCGGTGCGGATGCCGTCGGGTCACTGGCGCAAGGTCGATATCGTTCCCGGCGCGCTGCTGGTGAACACGGGCAATCTGGCCGTCCGCTGGACCAACGACGAATATCTTTCGACCAAGCACCGCGTGATCAACACCTATGGCGCCGACCGCTACTCGATGCCGGTGTTCTTCGGTCCGAGCGGCGACGCGCTGATCGAGGTGTTGCCGACATGCCAGGGGCCGGGCCGGCCGCCGCGATACGAGCCGATCACCTACGCGCAGCTGCGCGAGTGGTATTACAGCCCGCGGGCGTAGGCGCGTTGTCGTCGGGATCGGAATCAACATGAAAGCCGCTTACATCGAGCAGCTCGGCGGACCCGACGTCTTCAAATACGGCGATCTGCCGGACCCGAAGCCCGCACCGGACGAGATCGTGGTCGACATCGCGGCCGCGAGCATCAACGCCGCCGACTGGAAGGTGCGTCAGGGCGGCTACGGCGCGCTGAAATTTCCCTATGTCATGGGACGGGATTTTTCCGGCACGGTTGCCGCGCGCGGCAACGCCGTCACAGACCTCAACATCGGCGATGCGGTGTTCGGCGTGATGCCGGCGGGCCAGGAGGGCACCTACGCGGAGAAGGTCGCGGTCAAGGCCGCTGTCGCTGCCAGGAAGCCTGAGGCTCTTTCGCATCTCGAAACTGCGGCGCTCGCGCTCACCGGCCTCACCGCCATCGACTCATTGGAGAACACGCTCAAGCTCAAGCGCGGCGAGACCATTCTGATCCAGGGCGGCGCCGGCGGGGTGGCGGGCTTCGCCATCCAACTCGCCAAGCACATCGGCGCGCGCGTCATTGCGACCACAAGCAAGGCCAACATGGATTATGTGCGTTCGCTCGGCGCCGATCAGGTGATCGACTACAACGCCGAGGATTTCACGCGCATCGGCCAGATCTGCGACGCGGTGTTCGAGACCGTCGGCGACGAGGTGGCAACGCGCTCGTTTGCCGTGCTCAAGCCGGGCGGGCGGGCGGCGTTCATCGCCTCGGGCCTCAAGCCGCCGACGCCGGACCGCGCCGACGTTACGGCGCTGCGGCCGCCGGTGCCGCGCACCCGCGCCGCGCTCGAGCGGATCGCCGCGCTCCATGCCGCCGGCGCTATCCGCGTGCCGGAAATTAAATCGTACACGCTGGCGCAGGCGGCCGACGCGCACCGGCTTTCACAGTCGCGCCACTTCCGGGGCAAGCTCGTGTTTCAGGTGCGCCATGACGGCGAGACGCGTGCCGTAGCTGCAGCGCGTAGCGCGCGGCCGATCTGGCTCAGGCAACTCGTTGCATCAATACCGCGCGTTCCCCGGCGTGCGCGGGAACGGGATGGCGTCGCGCACGTTGGCGAGGCCGGTGACGTAGGCGAGCGTGCGCTCGAAGCCGAGGCCGAAGCCGGCGTGCGGCACGGTGCCGTAGCGGCGCAGATCGCGGTACCAGGCGTAGTGCTCCTTGTCGATTGAGCGCTCCGCCATGCGCGCGTCGAGCACGTCGAGCCGCTCCTCGCGCTGGCTGCCGCCGATGATCTCGCCGATGCCCGGCGCCAGCACGTCCATCGCCGCGACGGTCTTGCCGTCGTCGTTGACCCGCATGTAGAACGCCTTGATGTCCTTCGGGTAGTTCATCACGATCACGGGCTTCTTGGCGTGCTTCTCGGTGAGATAGCGCTCGTGCTCCGACTGCAGGTCGATGCCCCACTTCACCGGGAATTCGAACTTCTCTCCTTTTCTTGCGCGCGCTCGAGCACCGCGATCGCCTCGCCGTAATCCATGCGCACGAACTCCGAGCCGACGATCCCCGACAGCTTCGCGACCAGCCCCTTCTCGACCCGCTCGTCGAAGAAGGCGAGGTCCTCCTGCCGTTCCTTCAGCAGCGTCTCGAAGACGAATTTCAGCAGCCGCTCCGCCAGCGTCGCATCGTCGGAGAGGTCGGCGAAGGCGATCTCCGGCTCGATCATCCAGAACTCGGCGAGGTGGCGGCTGGTGTTGGAGTTCTCGGCGCGGAAGGTCGGCCCGAACGTGTAGACCTTGGTCAGCGCGAGGCAGTAGGCCTCGACGTTGAGCTGCCCCGACACCGTCAGGAACGCCTCGCGGCCGAAGAAATCCTGCGCGAAATCGATCTTGCCCTGCGGCGTGCGCGGCAGGTTGGCGAGATCGAGCGTCGACACCCGGAACAGCTGCCCTGCCCCCTCGGCGTCGGACGCGGTGATGATCGGCGTATTGACCCAGAAGAATCCGTTCTCGTCGAAGAAGCGATGGATCGCCTTCGCCAGCGTGTGCCGCACCCGCGTCGCCGCGCCGATCACGTTGGTGCGCGGCCGCAGATGCGCGACCTCGCGCAGGAACTCCATCGTGTGCGGCTTGGGCTGGATCGGATAGGTGTCCGGGTCGTCGACCCAGCCGATCACCTTGATCGCGCTCGCCTGCATCTCGAACGGCTGGCCCTTGGCCGGCGACGGCACGATCGTCCCGGTCGCCTCGACGGCGCAACCGGCCGTGAGCTTCAGGACCTCGTCGGCGTAATTGGGCAGCGTGTTGGGCGCGACCACCTGCACCGGATGGAACGACGATCCGTCCGACAGGTGCACGAACGAAATGCCCGCCTTCGAATCGCGCCGGGTGCGCACCCAGCCCTTGACCGTGACCGGCGCGTCGTTCGGCGCCTCGCCGGCCAGGATCGCGCGCACGTTGAACTCGCTGTTGTCCATTGTTTCCCTGCTACGGCTTGACCGGCACGAATTGCGTCGTGAACAGTGCCTCGTCCGCCGGCTTGCTGTCGAGCGTTCCCATCTCGACGTAGGATTGCTTCAGCGCGGCGACGGCCTGCGGATCGAAGCGGCCGTCGCCGATGAACATCCCGATCTCGAAATCGTAATTCTTGCGCGCCACCGCCGGACTTTGATGCAGCACGCGCTCGGCCACCGCCGAGGTTTCCTCCCGATGCGTTTTCATGAAAGCGATCGCGGCAAAGAAGCCTTTGAGGAAACGCTCCACCAGCGGGGCGTTGCCCGCGACGAGGGACTTTTGCGCGAACACCACATGGGTGATGAAATGCGGCGCGTAGCGATCCATCGACGCCAGCACGCGGCCTTCGTTGCGCTCTTCGAGCGCGAAGCCGGCTTCGGTCGCCAGCACCACGGCATCGACCTGCCTCGCCTTGAGCGCGGCGACGCTGGTCTGGATCGCGCCCAGCGCCACGGCGCGGATGCCATCCTGGCCCCAGCCTTCCTGGATCGCCATCTGCTTGGCCAGCCAGTCGCTGAGCGAGCCCACCGTCGAGACGGCGATTGTCTTGCCCTTGAGATCGGCGATTGTCTTGATCGGGGAATCGGCGAGCACGATCGCCGAGATGTTGCGCGGCGCACCGGCGAAAGCGGCGACACCGATCGCCGGCGAGCCCTTGGCCGCAAACGCCATCCCGGGTCCGCTGCCGAGCCCGATATCGATGCTGCCGGCGACAAGCGCCTGCTGCACCTTGGCGTCGCCGGCGAGATCGGCGCTTTCGATCTTGAGGCCCTGCTTGGCAAAGAGACCTTGCGCGATGCCGATATCGACCGGCAGAAAGGTCCAGGCGGTCGCTTGCGCCTTGCCGACGTGGACGAGGTCATCGGCGCGCGCGGCGCCCGCGCCGATCAGCGCAATGGCGGCAATGAGCAACGCCCGGCCATAGACGGACTTCGGGCCATTCCGACGAGGTGTCGGGGAACAGGTCGACAAGCCTTGCGGGTCGCGCCGACGATCGGTCATTTGACCTTAAGCTTGACCGCGGACTCTTTCCCCCGATTGCTCTCGATCTCGTACTCAACGGTTTGTCCCTCGTTGAGCGTGCTCAGGCCTGCCTGCTCAACAGCAGAAATATGGACAAATACGTCCCTGCCGCCACCGCCGCCCGAGGGCTGAATAAATCCATATCCCTTGGTCGGATTGAACCACTTCACGGTACCTGTCGCCATCGCAGTCTCCAATGTTAGCCACTCAGGATACAGACTCCGCCTGAATGCAACAAGGTTCGCGATCGGTCTGCGTTATTGAAAGACGTCGACGATCGACACCGGCTTTTCCGGCTCCACGTCCGCGCGATTCCACCAGCCGCCGCCCAGCGCCTGGAACAGCGCGACCGTGTCGGCGTAGCGCGCGGCCTTGGCCTGGGCGAGGCTGAGCAGCGCCTGCTGATAGGTCTGCTGCGCGTTGAGCAGGCCGAGATAGTTGATGTCGCCGAGCTCCAGGCGCTCGCGCGTGATCTCGAGGCTTCTGGCCGCGGCGCGTTCGGAGGCGACCGCCTTCTGCAGGGCGACGGCGTCGGACTGGATGGCGCGCAACGCATCGGCGACGTTCTGAAACGCGGTGATCACCGTGCTGCGATACTGCGCCGCCGCCTGGTCGTAGGCCGCCTTCGCGGCGAGCTCGCGGTGCAGCAGCGTGCCGCCGTGGAAGATCGGCTGCGTGACGCTGCCGGCCGCGTTCCAGAAGCCGGTGCCCGGCGTGAACAGTTGATCGATCGCGAGCGCGGTGCTGCCGCTCGTGCGCCGAGAGCGTGATGTTGGGCAGCCGGTTGGCGATGGCGACGCCGATCTGGGCGCTGGCGGCAGTGCAGGTTGGCCTCGGCGGCGCGCACGTCCGGGCGCTGCTCGACCAGCTTCGAGGGCAGGCTGACCGGCAGGTCGCGCGGCAGCCGCAGCGCCGCGAGCACGAAGCGCTGCGGCAGCCGCTCGCTCGGAAAGCCGCCGCTCAGCGCCGCCAGCAGGTCGCGCTGTTGCGCCAGCTGCTTCTGCAGCGGCGGCAGGGTCTGCTCGACCTGGGCGAGCGCCGCTTCCTGCGCCACCACGTCGGCCTCGGCGACCTGGCCAAGCTCGCGCTGGCGCCGCAGCAGATCGAGAACGTCGGTTTCGATCTTGATGATGCTCAGGGTCGCGGCGATCTGGCCGCGCAGCGAGGCCTCCTGCACGGCCGCGCCGGCGAGGTTGGACGTCAGGGTCAGATAGGTCGCTTCGAGCTGGAAGCGCTGCAAATCCGCCTGCGCCGCCAGCGCCTCGATCGAGCGCCGGGTGCCGCCGAACACGTCGGGCGAATAGGAAATGTTCAGTTGCCCGGTGAAGAGATTGAACGTCGGCGCCGGCAGAGTCGACATCGGACGGAACGCCGATCGCCGGACTTCTGCCGAATGCCGTTGAAGTTGCCGTCGACGCTGGGCCACAGGAAGCCCTGCTGCGCATAGACGTTCTCCTTGCGCGACGCGCAGCGCGGCCTGCGCCGCCTGCAGATCGGGATTGGCCGCGAGCGCCTTCTCGACCAGGCTGTTGAGCGCCTTGGAATGGAACAGCGTCCACCATTGCCCCGGCAGGTCGAGATCGCGGACGAAGCGCTGCGCTTCGCCGGCCCGGCGTGGCGGCCGATGCTGTGCTTTTGCCCAGCGGCTCCGGCGTATAGCCATTGCACGTCCGGAGCTGGCGGCGGGCACGAAATCGGGCCCGACCGCGCAGCTTGCCAGCAGCAGCGCCGCGATGAACGACATCGTCGTTCTGTACGCTTTCCCCCAACCCATACCCTACGCCTTACAAGTCGTACGCCTCACTCACTGTGGCGGCTGCCTGCGGCACGCGCCGCGCCGCCCGCCGTTCCAACGCGAAATAGAACGTCGGGATGATGAACAGGGTCAGCAGCGTCGCCGGAACCAGGCCGCCGGCCACCACCGTCGCGAGGCTGCGCTGCACGTCGCTGCCGACGCCGGTCGCGAGCGCCGCCGGCAGCATGCCGACCGTCGCGACCGCCGCCGTCATGAGCACCGGCCGCAACCGCTCGCCCGCGCCCGCGAGCACCGCCTCGAACAGCGGAACCACCCTGCTCGCGAACGCGATTGAGGTTCGCCACCATGATGACGCCGTTCATGACGGCGACGCCGAACAGCGCGATGAAGCCGACGCCGGACGCGACGTTGAGCGTGATGCCGGTGCAGTGGAGCGCGATCAGCCCGCCGAGCGTCGCCAGCGGCACGACGCCGACGATCAGGAACACCTGGCGCAGCACGCCGAACTCGGCATAGAGCAGCACCATCATCGCCGCCAGCACCATGCCGATGATCAGCCGGAAGCGCGCCTCCGCCCGCTGCTGCCCCTCGAACTGGCCGCCCCATTCGATGTGATATTTTTTGCGGTCGAACGAAACCTTTTGCGCGATGGCCTTGCGTGACCTCCGCCACCAATGCGGCCGGATCGCGGTCCTGGTAGTCGAGCTTCACCAGCAGATAGCGATGGTTCATCTCGCGATTGATCATGCTCTCGCCGGTCTGCAGCTTGATCTGCGCGACCTGCGACAGCGGAATGAGCGCGCCGTCGCTCGACGTCAGCACCAGATTCCTGATCGCCTCCGGACTGTTGCGCGCATCGGACGGAAAGCGCACGCGTCACGTCGTAGTGGCGTTCGCCGATGAACACCTGGCTGACGGCGCTCGCCGCCGATCCCGGTGCTGATCAGAGTCGGCGATGTCCGCGACGTTGATGCCGTAGCGCGCCGTCGCTTCGCGATCGACCTTGATCGTGATCTGCGGCAGCGGCGTGTATTGGTCGATGGCCGCGTCGGTTACGCCCGGAATGGTATGCACCAGGGCGACGATGTCCTTGCCGATGCGGCGCAGCTCGTTGAAGTCGTCGCCGAACACCTTGATGGCGAGCGCGCTGTGCGGGTCGAACACCTTGTCGAGCACGCTGTCGATGATCGGCTGGCTGAAGGCGATCTCGAAGCCCGGCAGCTCGTCGAGCTTCGCCGTCATGCGGCGGATCAGGTCCTGCTTGGTCTCGCCGGCCGGCCAGGTGCTGTAGGGGTTGAGCCCGACCGCCGCCTCCATGTGCGACGGCGTCCACGGATCGGTGCCGTCGTCGTTGCGGCCGGTATGGGTCACGACATAGGACACTTCGGGGAATTCGTTCACGGCCCGCGCGCAGATCGGCGACCATCTCGGTCGCCTTCTGCAGCGAAATGCCCGGCGGCAGCTCGGCGTGCAGCCAGATCGAGCCTTCGTCGAGCTCCGGCAGGAATTCGCGCCACACCGTCGCGCCGAGGATGACCACCGCAATGGCGGCGCCTGCGGCCAGCATGTAGGCGATGCCCGGCCGCCGCAGCGAGCCTTGCAAGGCGCGCCGATAGCCCGCCTCGAGCCACTCCAGCACCGGATTGTGGAAGACCCGCCGCGGCCTGCGATACGCCAGGTAGGCGAGGCCCGGAATCACCATCAGCGCGAACAGCAGCGCGCCGAACTGCGCGTAACCGACCGCATAGGCCATCGGATAGAACAGCTTCGCCTCGATCCGCTGGAACGCGAACAGCGGCAGATAGGTCGTGATGATGATCGCGGTGGCGAAAAAGATCGGCCGCGCCACCTGGCGCGCGGCGTCGCGGACGTCGGCTTCGGTGAGCGGCTCGTTCGGCTTTGCCTCGCGGCGGCGCAGGATCGCTTCCGTCATCACGATCGCGCCGTCGACGATGATGCCGAAGTCGATCGCGCCGAGCGACAGCAGGTTGGCCGAAATTTTGGTGTGGAACATCAGGATGAACGCCACCACCATCGCGAACGGAATGGTGATGCCGACGATCAGCGCGCTGCGCGGGCTGCCGAGGAAGAGGATGAGCACGATGAGCACGAGGCCGATGCCCGAGAACACCGTGTGCGCCGACCTTGTCGATGGTGGCGTCGACCAGCGTCGAGCGGTCGAGATAGGACACGATCTGCACGTCGTCGGCCTTGAGGCGCTCATTGAGCTCGGCGACCTTGGCATGGACGCCCTCCAGCACCCGCGACGGATTTTCGCCGCGCAGCAGCAGCACGGTGCCCTCGACGACGTCGTTCTTCTCGTCCTGTGCCGACGATGCCGTGGCGCTCCTGATTGCTGAGCTTCAGCTTGCCGAGGTCGCGCACGAAGATCGGCGTGCCGTTGTGCTGGGTGACGACGATGTTGCCGAGGTCGTCGAGCGTCTGGACGAGTCCGATGCCGCGGATCACGTAGCCAAGCTCGCCGCGATTGAGCACGCTGCCGCCCGCATTCGACGCTGTTGGCGCTGATCGCATCGGTGACGTTCTTGAGCGACAGGTTGAAGCGCATGAGCTGCTGCGGATCGAGCTCGAGCTGGAACTGGGTGGTGAGGCCGCCGAAGTTCGAGATGTCGGCGACGCCCGGCACCTGCTTCAAGGTCGGGATCACGGTCCATTGCTGGATTTCCGAAAGCTCGCGCAGGTTCTTCGTGTCCGACTCCAGGTGTAGTAGAGGATCTGCCCGGTCGGCGAGCTCAGCGGATCGAGGCCGGGCGAAAGCCCGGGCGGCAAGGTGACGTCCTGGATGCGCTCGGTGATGCGCTGGCGCGACCAGTAATCCTCGATGCCGTCGCGGAACACGAGCGTGATCAGCGACAGCCCGAACGTGCTGCGCGAGCGCATCATCGCCAGGCCCGGCGTGCCGTTGAGCTCGCGCTCGAGCGGAATGGTGACTTGCTGCTCGACCTCCTCGGCCGCCAGCCCCGGCGCCTGCGTGACGACCTGCGAGGCCGTGTCGGCGACGTCCGGATAGGCTTCGATCGCGAGCTGGGTCCATGAATAGTAGCCGTAGATCGCGGCGAAGATGCAGATCATCGTCGCGACCAGGCGCTTGCGAAGCGCAAAGCTGACGATCCAGTCAATCACCGAGCAACACTCCGCCCTTGACGACGACGCGATCGCCGACTTTGACGCCGCTCGTGAGAACGACCTGATCGCCTTGCTGGAAGCCGATTTCGACGGTACGCGCTTCGAATGTCCACGGCGCCGTTTCGACGAACACCTGATTGGCGTCGTCCTTCAGCACCAGCGCGCTGGTCGGCACCACCGGCACGCGTTGCGCCGGCGCGTAGAAGCTCACGTTGGCGAACATCCCGGGCCGCAATCGCGTGTCGGGATTCTCGAAAGCGATGCGGACCTTGGTGCGGCGCGTGTCGGGATCGAGCACGTCGCTGACGAACAGGACCTGCCCCTTGAACACCTCGCCGGGATAGGCGGAGAAAGCGACGTCGACCGATTGCCCCTTCGAGACCAGCGCAGTGTCCTTTTCCGGGACGCTCGCCGTCACCCAGATGGTGCTGAGGTCGGCGACGGTCATCAGCGCGGCCGTTGCGTCGTTCCAGTACTCGCCGGGCGCGACCCCAAGATCGATCACGCTGCCCGCCATCGGCGCCACCACCGTCACGGTGCGCGACGGGCTGGTGTTGTCGGCGTCAACGCCGATCTGCTTGAGGTGCGCCGTGGCGCGCTGGAATTCCACGTCGGCGGTGACGTAGTCGGTTTCGGCCTGCTGCAAGTCCTTGTCGGCCGCGCCGCCGATTTTCGCCAGCCCGCGCTGCCGGTCGCGGCTCTTGAGCGCGAGCGCCAGCAGCACCTTGGCGCGGTCGTAATCGGAATAGGCGGCGGCGAGATCGGGCGAGTCCATCACGACCAGCGGCTGGCCCGCATTGACCCGCTCGCCGAGCTGCACCTTGAGCTGCGTGACGCGACCGGCGAGCGGCGGCGCCACCTTGATGAGATGGCCGGGATCGGCTTCGACGACCGCGGGGAGAACGAGATCGCGCTTGATGTCCTTTTCGGCGACCGGCTCGATAACGAGCTTGGCGCGCACCGGCGAACGCTCGGGCACCGTGACGCTGCTACCTGCCCGGACCAGAGGCTGCACTTTCTCCGCGACGACAGGCGCAGGCTCAGGATGGCCGAATGGGCCGACGAACAGGCGCCACGCGCCGGCGCAAATCGCGGCTGTCACAATGAGGTAGGTCAGAAATCTTGCGTGCGGCGACGTCCCGAGCACGGGCTCTGGATCGCCGCGCGTGTCCTCGCCCTGATGCGGCGAGGAATCGGCTTTGCCTGCCTTGGACTTCGGATCGACGAGCATTGACGTGAAATCTCGTCCGAACGGATTTTCATCGGAGTGCGCGCGCGAACGAAATTCGTTCGACGCTTGCCGTCATGCGGCTGGGGATCGCATCAAGCGGCGTGATGGCCGCCGGCGCCCGCCTCAAACTGCAGGTGGTGCGCGGGCCCGGAACAGAAAATGCGGCGAGGACGCCAACGCCACTTCAACAGGCGCTTCCGGCCTGAACAGCCCAAACACGATGGGAAGCGGCAAAGCCGGCGCTACCGAAGGCGCCGACGTAGAGGCCATCTGAATCAATGCGCAGATCGGGCAATCAAAGTCGGCCGATCCGTCCGGCGTGTGGAGCGGTGCGGTCTTGAACGCCGCAACCGTACTGGACGCCTCTGCGGCCGCCAGCGGCATTGCCTTGGCCGATGCGGGCGTTAACCCATAATAATGGACGTGGCCGAACGACAATATGATCTGGATTGCCAGCGCGAGCAGCGCCAAGCGCGAACCAAAGCGTATATTCGATCGGAACCAGCGCATCAGCAAGCGTTCACGCCAAACCCCGCGCCAGCATAGCACGGCATGCCGGCCGGTATTTTCCGTCTACAACATGAACAGGATGAGCCGCAGTGTCAATTGCAGGCCGGTTAATCTTGAACCGTCATGGGGTCTGTTCTAGTTTGGCCAGCAGTCGAAGGCGGAGGAACACATGGCTGAAATCCTCACCGTTCACGATCCGCGGGGATATCCGCCGAAGGTGACCGGCAAGCGGCTGGCGCCGCGCCTGCAAAGCCTCGACGGCAAGGTCGTCTATCTCGTCGATTGCCTGTTCGATAATTCCGCAGCGTTCATGGAACAGCTGCGTCAGTGGTTTGCCGCGCAGATGCCCGCGGTTGAGACGCGCATCATCAAGCCGCGCGAAAGCTGGGTCGATGACGCCGACATGCGCGCGAAGATCGCCTCCGAGGGAGACGCCGCCGTTCTCGGCGTCGGTCTTTGAAGCTCCTGTAGCCCGACGGTCGTCGGGTTGACCTCACTGCTGGAAGCCGAGAACAGCGTCCCCACCATCGCGGTGCACACCCATGTCTTCGCGCGGGTCGCGAAGTCGACGGCGCGGCTGCGCGGCATCCCGACCTTGCGGCAGGCGTTCGTGCCGCAGCCGGTCGTCGGCCGCACGCCGCCGGAACTGCGCGGCTATATCGAGGGCACCGATCCGATCTCCGGGCGGCCCTTCATGCAGGAGGTGATCGAGGGATTGTTGCGTCCACTGGACGAGTCCGATCTCACCGGCGCGACGTTCGAGCGCACGACGCCGCGGCTGGTCGAGCCCGATACCGAAGAGAATCTCCGCAAGCTCTTTCTCGACAACCGCTGGACCGATTTCTTTCCGATCGTCCTGCCGACCGAAGAGCTGGTTGCGGCGATGCTCAAGGGAACGAGCCAGCCGCCCGACAAGGTCGTCGGCCGCATGCGGGCCGGAAATTTCCGCGAGAGCTGGGAGTACACGGTCGAAAAAGTCGCGGTCAACGCCGTGATGGCGGGGGCGCGTCCGGAATACTTCCCCGTCATCCTCGCGCTTGCGGCGTCGAACACGACGTCGCGACAAGGCAGCACCACCTCGCAGACCTGTCTCAGCGTGGTCAACGGTCCGATCCGGCACGAGATCGGCATGAATGCCGGCATCGGCGCGATGGGTCCTTACAACCACGCCAATTCGACGATCGGCCGCGCCTACAGCCTGCTGTCGCAGAATGGCCAGGGCGGATCGGTGCCGGGCGAAACCTATATGGGCGCACTCGGCAACCCGCTCGCCTACAGCCTGTGCTTCGCCGAGAACGAGGAGCGCAGCCCGTGGACGCCGCTCCATGTCGAGAAGGGTTTTAAGCCAACCGACAGCACCGTGACAGTGTTCGTGGGCAATCGCTACGTCCAGGAAGGATTTGGGCCGCGCGACACCTGGGAGGAAAAATTCCGGCGATGCCTCTCCGCAACGGCGTATTTGCCGCCCTTGCTGGTGATGGATCCGATCGTGGCGCGGCTGTTCCAGGGTAAGGGCATCCATTCGAAGCAGGATCTCATCAACTGGTGTGCCGAGAATGCCCGCATTCCGGCGCGCGAGTATTGGGACGACCAGTGGATGCAGACGCTGATACGGCCGCACGCTGTCGCCGGAGTCGAGCCTTACGCCTCGCGTCTCAAGGCTGCGCCCGACGAGATTATCCAGATGTATGAGCCGGACGAGATCAACGTCGCGGTGGTGGGCGGCGAAACCCAGGGCGCGTGGAAGATATTCGGCGCAAAGTACGTCACGACCGTTTCGGTCGATGCGTGGCGCTAGCGCGCCGCGGTTGCTGGCGCTCGGCGTCGGCGTCCTCCTTGCTCTGCTCACGCTGGTGCCGCTGACAGTTCTGCTGGTCGGCAGCTTCCGCCCGGATGGGCTGCCCTCCACTCCCGGCTGGACGCTCGACCACTACATCGAGGTGTGGGGTTCGGCCTATGATTGGCGGCTTGTCGCCAACACGCTGGTCTTCGCCGGCGCCAGCACGTTCCTTGCCATCGTCCTCGCCACGGCGCTGAGCTGGCTGCTCGAACGCACCGATCTGCCGGCGCGCAATCTGTTCCGCGCCATGATCCTGATGCCGATGGCGACGCCGCCGCTGCTGCTTGCGATCGGCTGGGCGCTGGTGCTTGCGCCTCGCATCGGCATCGTTTCGGTCGCGCTGCGGCCGCTGATCGGTCCGATCGACAATTGGTTCGACATCTACAGCATGCCCGGCGTCATTTTCGTCCAGACGCTCGCCTATGTCCCGACATCGGTGCTGATGCTGTCGCCGGCCATCCGCGCTCTCGACCCGGCGCTCGAAGAGGCTGCCCTGGTCGCGGGCGCCGAACGCTGGCAGGTGCTGTGGCGGATCGGCCTGCCGGTTCTGCGACCGGCGCTGCTGTCGGTCATGACGATCCTGCTGATCGTCGGCATGCTTGCATTCGACGTGCCCGCGGTGATCGGCATCCCCGGCCATGTCGATCTCATGAGCATCGAGATTTTCCGCCTGATGACGCCGCCCTCCGGCTTTCCGGATTACGGCGCCGCGGCGGCGATGAATTCGATTTTGTTCGTGCTGCTGATCGGCGGCCTCGTGCTGTATCGCCGAACCATTCGCGTGGCCGCGCGCTTCGCGACCATCAGCGGCAAGGGATACAAGCCGGCGCAAGTCAGACTGGGCCGCTGGCGCGGCGCGGCGGTCGCCTTTGTCGGCCTCTATTTTCTGCTCGCCGTTCTGCTGCCTTTCGTCGCGCTGCTGTGGGCGAGCCTGATTCCCTATTTCGCGGGGTTCAGCCTGGCGATGCTGCAACGGGCATCCTTTGCCGCCTATGCCGATCTGTTCGCCAGTGCGCGACTGCGCGAAGCCGGGACCAATGCCGTGCTGATTTCCGTGACCGCGGCGGGCGGCCTGCTGATGCTCTCACTGGCCACGTCCTGGATCGTGCTGCGGTCGAAGCTGCGCCGGGCCTGGATGCTCGATGTCCTCGCCATGATTCCGCTTGGCGTTCCGCCCTTGATGATCGGTGTCGCGCTGGTCTTCGTAGCCTTCAGCCTGCGTTTCTTTCCGCTCTACGGCACGATCTGGCTGATCGCGGTGGGACACGTGATCGCCTTCCTGCCGGTGTCCTCTCGCATGATGCAATCGGGCCTGCTCCAGATCAGCAGCGAGCTCGAGGAGGCCGCCGCCGTCGCCGGGGCCTCCTTGTTGCGGACGTTGCGGCAAATCATCCTGCCGCTGCTGGTGCCGACGATCATCGCGATGATGATCTGGATTCTGGTCCATTCCGTGCGCGAGTTCTCCATCGCCGTCATCCTGCAATCGGGCCACAACAGCGTGCTGTCGACGGTCCTTTTCAACTATTGGGAGACCGGCAGTCCGGAGCACGCGGCGGCTCTCGCCGTGTTGCTGATGCTCCTGCTGCTTGCGCTGGTTGGCATTTTGTCGCTGACGCGCCGCAGGCTGGAGATTTGAGATAGGATGCGTGTCGCAAAACGTCGTGGCGCGCAATGCGACCACGACGAAGGGAGGATTCGATGGCCGTGACCTTCCACCAACGGCGTGCGTTTCTGCAGATGCTTGCCGCCGCGGCGGCCACCGGCGGTCTCGCCGCGCCAAGAGCCGCCAGCGCCGCAACCCGCGACGCGGTCATCGAGGCGGCGAAGGGCTGAAGGCGGCCTGGTCTGGTACGATCATTACGATCGCGCGGCGTCGGAAGGCATTCTGGCCGACTTCCAGCGCGCCTATCCCTTCGTCAAGAAGGTCGAGTTCGTCGACGTTCCGTCGGCGCAGAAGACCGCCAAGATCATGCAGGAGAGCATGGCCGGCGGCCCGACGACCGACGTGCTCCTCCACGGTGCTGCGGTGACGCAATCGCTTTACGACCGGGGCCTGTTGCTGGAGGCGGATTGGGCGCGCATTGGGCGTTGCGACGTCGCCGGTGCTGACGCCGACCTCCTACATGATCGTCGCCACGACCGCTCCTTATGTCGTGCTCTACAATACCGATCTGGTCAAAGCCGGCCGACGTTCCGAAGAGCTGGAACGATGCGTTCGATCCGAAATGGAAGGGCCATACCGGTCACTGGCTGCGCGCCTCCTTCTTTGTCGACATGATCCCGGCGCTCGGGGAAGACGGGGCGCGCGATCTCGTGAACCGTCTTGCGGCGTTACAGCCGCGTCTGTTCGACGGCCAGTTTCCGCTGTCGCAGGCTGTAGGCGTCCGGCGAAATTGCGCTTGCGGTAACGGCCTATGATTCCACGGTGCGGATCGTGGAGAAGGGCGCTCCCGTCAAGACGGTCGCTATCGATCCGACGCCGCTGCCGCTGATTACCGGCTCGGTCATGAAGTACGGCAAGAATCCCAATACGGCGCGCCTCTTTCTGGCGTGGCTGGGGACGCCCGAAGGGGCGATCACGTTCGAGAAGATGACAAAACGAGGAAATTATTTCGTGGCCGGCACCGAAACTGCGAAAGTATTCAAGGATCACAAATTGTCGTTCTTCACCGCCGAGCAGTCGATCGCGCAGGCGAAGAAACTGAATACGCTCGAGACTGAATTCTCGCGCAAGCTGGCGGGCCGCTGAAAGCTGGACGCATTTGGGCTGCGCCGCACGCATGGCGGCGCAGGGGTCATGCTCGACAACGCCGTGCAATGCCGTAAAGATTGCGCCAAACGTGCCAGGACGGCTGCACGCGCGTGGTGAGTACATAATCCATGAACATTCCGCAGGTCAGGCTGACCAGTCTCGCTCACGGCGGAGGCTGCGGCTGCAAGCTCGCCCCTTCGGTTCTGCAAGAGTTGCTCGCCAATCAGGCCGCGACGACGCCCTTCGCGCAGCTCCTTGTCGGCACCGAGACCGGCGATGACGCCGCGGTCTGGCAGATCGACGCGAACACCTGCGTCATCGCCACCACCGATTTCTTCATGCCGATCGTGGACGACCCTTTCGACTTCGGGCGCATCGCCGCGACAAACGCCATCTCCGATGTTTACGCCATGGGCGGCAGCCCAATCATGGCGCTCGCCATCCTCGGCATGCCGCTCGGCAAGCTTGCCCCCGAGATCGTTCGCGAAATCCTGAAAGGCGGCGCCGCCGCCTGCGCGACGGCAGGCATCCCGGTTGCGGGCGGGCATTCGATCGATTGCCCGGAGCCGATCTACGGGCTCGCCGTGATCGGCACCTGCGCCCCGCAGCACGTACGGCGCAATTCAGGTGCGAAGCCGGGCGATGTCCTCATCCTCACCAAGCCGATCGGCGTCGGCATCTACTCCGCGGCGATCAAGGGCAACGCGCTCGGACAGGGTGGCTACGCGGAAATGATCGCCACGACGACGCTGCTCAACAAGATCGGCGCGGAACTCGGTCGCGAGGACAGCGTCCACGCCATCACTGACGTGACCGGCTTCGGCTTGCTCGGCCACGGCCTCGAAATGGCGCGCGGTTCGCGTTTGCGGCTTGTGGTTCGCGCCGGCGACGTGCCGCTGCTTTCGCAAGCGGCCGTTCTGGCGGAGCAAGGTTTTGTGACGGGCGCGTCGCACCGCAATTGGTCGAGCTATGGCAGCGAGGTCGAATTGCCTGCGGAAATGCCCGAGTGGCGACGTCATCTCCTCACCGATCCGCAAACGTCAGGCGGACTTCTGGTCGCCGTCGCGCCTGAGCGCGCAGAAGCAATACTTCACACGATCCGCGACGCTGCCTATCCATCGGCCTGCATCGTCGGGCATGCGGAAGAAGGCGATCCCGCGATCAAGGTCGAAGCGTAATCGGCCAGCCCGGCTGGCGCGTGAATCCGGAGTTCAGAATTTGGCAAAAGAATTCGATGTGGTGATCGCAGGAGGCGGCATCGCCGGCATGAGTGCGGGCGTGACGTCTGCACGCCTGGGGCGAAGCACGCTCATCCTTACGGGAGACGTCCTCGGCGGCCAGCTTGTCAGCATCGAAAAGATCGAGGGCCTCCCCGGCTTCCCGGACGGCGTTCCGGGTTACGACCTGTGTCCGATGATGCAGGATCAGGCCGTCGCGTCCGGGGCTGAGTTCATGATGAACAGCCTCGAACGCATGGATGCGCAGGACGGAAAGTGGCGTGTGACGACCGCAGAGGGCGATATCCTGGCACGCGCTGTCGTTCTCGCAACGGGGTCGACGCTGAAGAAGCTCGGTGTTCCCGGAGAGGAGCGTCTGACCGGCATGGGCGTGAGCCATTGTGCGACCTGCGACGGCCCGCTGCTTCGCGGCCGGATTGTCGCCGTCGTCGGCGGCGGCGACTCGGCCATGCAGGAGGCTCTGACGCTGGCCGAGTTCGCTTCGAAGGTCATTGTTCTCCAGCGTGAGGCCGCGTTGACGGGCCAGGCGTGTTACCGCGACCGCGTCACCGCTCATCCGAAAATCGAACTTCGCTTTGGTACGGTCGTGCAGGAGATTCTCGGCGAGGCCACGGTGACGGGCCTGCGCACGCGCGACGCGACCGGCAATGGTGCCGAGTCCGATGTGGAAGCGGCCGCGGTCTTTGCGTATGTCGGTTTGCAGCCGAACACCGCCGTCCTGCAAGGCCGGGTGAACCTGGACTCCGCCGGAGCGATACCGACCGATGGCTGGATGCGAACCGAGCTGATCGGCGTTTGCGCGGCCGGAAACGCCCGATCCCAATCGGCCTGTCGCGCGGCGAGTGCGGCCGGCGATGGCGCGAGCGCCGCCGATCGCCGTCGACCGCTATCTGGCGGATGGTACGTGGCGAGACGGCGACTGATTTGCGTTGGAGAGCGGAGTGCGGAAAGAGTCGCGTACGGCAGCCAATCTGCGAGGTTTGCCCTCCGTCGATGCAGTGCTGAAGACACGCACGGCGTCGTCGGCTCTCGACCGCTTCGGCCGCCACGCCGTCGTCAACGCAATCCGCGCGGCGCTCGCCGCAGCGCGGGCACGCCGCGACGATCGGATCGACGCGGAAGGCGCCGCTGCAATCGCACTTGCGGGCCTGGAAGCCGAGCAAGCACCGCGGCTGAAGCCGGTCTACAATCTCACCGGGACGGTGCTGCACACCAATCTCGGCCGCGCCCTCATCGCCGATCAGGCGATCGAGGCGGCAGTCGCGGCGATGCGCAATGCCGTCGCATTGGAATTCGATCTCGCAACCGCGCGCCGCGGCGAACGCGACGACGTCGTGCGCGGCCTGTTGCGAGAATTGACCGGCGCCGAGGACGCGACCGTCGTCAACAACAACGCTGCAGCCGTCCTGATCGTGCTCAACACGTTGGCGAAAGGACGCGCGGCGATCGTCTCTCGCGGCGAGCTGATCGAGATCGGCGGCGCGTTCCGCATGCCGGAGATCATGAGCCGCGCCGGCGCAAAGCTCGTCGAGGTGGGCACGACCAACCGGACCCATCTCAAGGATTACGCCGGCGCGATCGATGCCAAAACCGGGCTGGTTCTCAAGGTCCATACCTCGAATTACAAGATAGAAGGCTTCACCGCCGCCGTTTCCCCGCGTGAACTCGCTACGCTCGCGCGCGAGCGCAGCGTGCCGCTCGTGAATGATCTCGGCTCCGGCACGCTGATCGATCTTTCACAATTCGGACTGGCGCACGAGCCGACGGTCGCCGAAGCGTTGGCGGAGGGCGCCGATCTCGTGACGTTTTCGGGCGACAAGCTGCTGGGCGGTCCGCAGGCCGGATTTATTGTCGGGCGCAAGGATCTTGTCGCGCGCATCAATCGCAATCCGATGAAACGAGCGCTGCGGGTCGACAAGATCCGGCTCGCCGCCATCGAAGCGACGCTGAAGCTCTATCGCGACCCCGATCGTCTTGCGACGCAACTGCCGACCATTCGCCTGTTGACGCGGCCGCAGACAAGATATCGAAGCGCTCGCCGCGCCGCCTCGTCCCCGTGCTCGCCGCAAAACTCGGAGATGCATTCTCCGTTGATGTGATCGCATGCGCCAGCCAGGTCGGTTCCGGCGCCTTGCCGCTCGAAACGGTTCCGAGCGCGGGACTGGCGATCCGCCCGACTGCAAAACGCATGGCCGGGCGGGCGCTGTCAGGTCTCACCGAGGATTTGTGCCGTCTTCCTATTCCGGTCATCGGCCGTATCGAGGATCAGGCTTTGATCCTCGACTTGCGTTGCCTCGAGGATGAAGCAGGCTTTATCGCCAATCTTGCCGCGCTCGATGTGACAGCGCGCGATCGCCCGGCTTCCGGGATCTCGTCATGATCATCGGAACGGCGGGCCACATCGACCACGGCAAGACCGCGCTGATCCATGCGCTCACCGGCGTCGATACCGACCGGCTGAAAGAGGAGAAGGCGCGCGGCATTTCCATCGATCTGGGCTTCGCCTACCTGCCGACCGACGACGGCTCGGTCCTCGGCTTCGTCGATGTGCCGGGGCATGAGAAATTCGTGCGCAACATGCTGGCCGGCGCGACGGGCATCGATTTCGTTTTGCTGGTCGTCGCGGCCGACGACGGCGTGATGCCGCAGACCATCGAGCATCTCGCCATCGTCGATCTCCTCGGTATCACGCACGGCATCGTCGCGCTGAGCAAAGTCGATCTGGTGGCGCCTGCGCGGCGCGAAGAGGTCGCGCAGGACATCCTGCATTGCTTAAGCAAAACCCGGCTCGCCCGGCTCGAAATCGTCCCGGTCTCGACCGTGACCGGCGAAGGCATTGCGGACTTGCGCGGCAAGACTGTTCTCCGCCTCGCGCAGTTTCGGTGCGCACGCTGCGAACGGCCGCTTCCGGCTCGCCGTCGATCGATGCTTTACCCTGACCGGCGTGGGAACGGTCGTCACCGGCACGGTGTTGTCGGGCGCAGTCGCGGTCGGCGATCCGGTGACGATCAGTCCTTCCGGCATTTCGGCTCGCGTGCGCACCATCCACGCGCAAAACCGGCCGACGAAACGCGGACATGCTGGCGAGCGTTGTGCGCTCAATCTCGCCGGCGACGGCATTACGAAGAATTCGATCCGGCGCGGCGATGTCGTGCTCGATCCGGCGCTGCACGCGCCGACGGATCGCATCGACGCAACGCTGCGCGTGCTTGCGAGCGAGCCGAAACCGGTCGGCCACTGGATGCCGGTGCGGCTCTATCACGCCGCTGCCGAACTCGATGCGCGCGTGGTGCTGCTTGAGGAGGCGCCAATTCGTCCCGGCGAGGCCGGCCGCGTCCAGCTTGTGCTGAGCAAGCCGACGGCGGCGGCGGTCGGCGACCGCTATGTGCTGCGCGATACGTCAGGCCTGCGCACGATCGGCGGCGGAACGTTCCTCGACCTGCGGGCGCCGGCGCGCAAGCGGCGTACGCCCGACAGATTGGCGCAGCTCGACGCTCTCTCGCTTGCCGATCCGCAACAGTCGCTGGCCGCATTGGTCGAGCGCTGGCCGTTTCATGTCGATCTTGCGGAATTTGCGCGCGACCATGCGCTGGCAATGAATGAGATCGACCGGATGGCGGAACGGCTTGGTGTCGTGCGGGTGGCGGCGCCGCATACGGTGTTCGCGCTCTCGGCGCAGACGTGGAGCCTGCTCAAACGCAACCTGCTGGCGACACTCGATGCGTTCCATGCCGCCAATCCCGAGGCGCCGGGGATCAGCGCGGAACGGCTGCGTCGGCAACTGGAGCCAAGACTTCCGGTACGGGTGTTGTCCTGCGTGCTGCAGGCGTTCGTGCAAACGCAGGACGTCGCCTTCGAGGGCGGCTCGTTTCGGTTGCCCGGTCATCACGTCAGGCTCACGACACAGGATGGACAATTGTGGTCGAAGGTCGCGCCATTGCTTTCCGGCGCGGATCGCTTCCGGCCTCCGCGCGCCCGCGAGATCGCCGGCCTGCTCCGGACGCCAGAGGCCGACGTTCGCCGCGTGCTCAAATCGCTCAGCCGCCAGGGCACCGCCGTCGAAATCTCTACCGATCATTTCTTTCTGCGCGAAACCGTCTCGGAGATGGTCGACATCGCCGCGGATATCGCCGCCAACGCGGCCGATGGCCAATTGACCGCCGCACAATTCCGCGACCGGATGGACAATGGGCGAAAGGTCGCGATCCAGATACTCGAATTTTTCGATCGTCACGGCGTGACCGTGCGGCGCGGCGACTTGCGGCGGTGAACAAGCAGCGGCTCAATCTGTTTCGGCGCGACGCCGATGGCGATCCGCCCGCAGCGTCAGGAGGAGAATCGTCCCCGGTGGGACGTCCGGACTTCAAATCCGGGAGGGGCCGTCAGCCGGTCCTTGGTGGGTTCGACTCCCACTCTCGTCCGCCAGGCGCGCGATCTTGATGCGCGCTGACTTCGAGTTCGCCGCCGTCATCAGCCCTGCCGCTTCGGCAGGCGTGGGCCGATGGCGTTGAAGCGCGCCTTCTGCTCGTCGTTCAACACGCTGTAGAAATTCTCCATGGCGGGACGCACGGTTTCGACCGCCTGGCGCATCGCCTGCAGTCGCTTCTCTTCGGCCGCGAGCCGCCCCGGTGGCGTGGCCGGCGTTTGCGTCGGACACGAAGCCTTGACGGTGTCGGCTGCTTTCGCCGCCGCAGCTTGCAGGTCGTTCAACTTGCCGTGCTGCGTCTCGTTCGGGCGCACCGCGCGTTCGATCGCGGCACTCGGCCACGCCGGAATGGCGCTGCCGCACGCGGGCGCCGCGGATTGCGCGTTGGCCGCGGTGGTCTCATCCTGCGTCGCACCCATGGCGTTGAAACGCGCTTTCTGGTCGTCGTTGAGCGAATCGTAGAATTTCTCAAGCGGCGGACGCACGATCCCGACGGCCTGGATCAGGACATCGATGCGCTTTTCCATGTCGTCGAGACGGCCCGTCGGCGTGAAGGCGGCCGTGGTCGGGCAGCCGGCCTTGATGGCCTCGCTCGCCTTGACGGTGGCATTGGCAAGCGTCGTCGAGTGCGGCACGCTGCTGATCGTTTGGCTCGACCACCTGCTGGATCTGATCGATCGGCCAACCGGTAACCTCGGCGCTCTCGTCGGCGCACAGGTTCGCCAGCTTTTTGGTGACGGCTGCGCGCACCGTATTCGCTGTAGGCCGGATGGCGGCTGGCGTAGCGCGTGCTCATCCCTGGCGGCAGCGCATATTCCTCGTAGCCTTCGGGCGCGAGCATGGCGTCGTAGATGTCGTCATAGCCATACGCCCAGAACGGATCGTCGTATGCGTTCGGCCACAGCGAGTAGTAGAAGAAATCGCCGTAGGCATAGGGCCAGAACAGCGGGCCGGCCCAGCCGATGTGGCCGTGGCGGAATCCGCGGCGCTCGAATGGGTGGAACGCTGCGGTGGTGCGCAGGTGGGCATGCGCGAAGGCGCCGGCCGCTGCCGGATTGCCGCGTCGTGCTTCGCCGCGCCGCGCGGGCTCAGCGAACCGCCCAGCCGGCGCCGCGCGTCCGAAACGCTCGCCATGAGATACTGCGGTCGCGCGGCTCAGCGATCCGTGTCGTCCGCGATACGCAGCGGCACCCGATTCATGCCGCGCGAATGCGCGCATGCCGCCGGTGTGGACGCGGCCATGCGAAATCGCAATGTGACTGGCGCGCGCGGCCGAGCGCGGAGCAGCGAAGTGCACACGCGCGCCGCCACCCGGATGTCCGCCGCCGAAGTGTGGCGTCGCCGCAAAATGCGGAGCGCCGCCGCCGGGATGTCCGCCACCAAGATGCGGAGCGCCACCGCCACGCGGCCCTCCACCGCCACCTCCGGGATGTCCGCCGCCGGGATGTCCGCCGGGACCGCCACGGTGATCGGCAATTGCGGGCACCGCAACCGCGGCAAGCATTATTCCCACCGCGCTTGCTGCGACTGCGGCTTTCCACATGGTCTTGCTCCGTTTGATTCGCCTGCGTCGGCGTCTGCATGCCGACTGAGGTATGGCTGGGGCATTTTCAAGCCGATGGCGGCTAGGATGTGAACCGCCAGAACCACAAGATGTTCCGCTTCTGCAATCCCCGCGTAGGTCTCACAGAGCTAATAAAATGAGTTCGAATACTGGTGCGGCAACAGTAATCTGCGTCGGGGAACAAATTCGTCACGTACCTGTTGAACGAATAGGGGCGCGTGGGCCTCAGGGTTTCGGCTATGGACCCTGACGGCAGAAGTATTTTGTCAAATGACCATAAAGGCCGCTTCTCATCTGCGCAGCAGCAGTGCGGAAAGCCGTCGCCCGGATTCTGTCCGCGACGAGACCCGTACCTGTACTGACAAAACCTGCATCGACACCATCCGCACACTGGCAATGGATGCGGTGCAGAAGGCGCAATCCGGCCACGCCGGCACCCCGATGGGGCTCGCTCCGGTCGCCTACACGCTGTGGCAGCAGTTTCTGCGCTACGATCCCGCCGATCCGCTGTGGCCAAATCGGGACCGCTTCGTTCTCTCGGCCGGCCATGCCTCGCTGCTGCTTTATGCGATGCTGCATCTCACGGGCGTGCGCCGTCTGGAATCAGGCCGCGTCACGGAGCGGCCGGCGGTGAGCCTCGACGACATCAGGAATTTCCGCCAGCTCGACAGCGTCACGCCCGGCCATCCGGAATACGGCCACACCACCGGCGTCGAGACCACGACCGGGCCGCTCGGCCAAGGTTGCGGCAACAGTGTCGGCATGGCGATCGCGTCGCGCTGGCTCGGCGCACGCTACAATCGGCCGCAGCTCACAGTGTTCGATTATGACGTCTACGCGATCTGCAGCGACGGCGACATGATGGAGGGCGTGGCGAGCGAAGCCGCGTCGCTTGCCGGCCATCTCGGGTTGTCGAACCTGTGCTGGATCTACGACAGCAATACCGTGACCATCGAGGGCCACACCGCCGCTCGCCTTCAGCGAAGACGTCGAGCGGCGGTTCAACGGCTACCGCTGGAATGTGCTGCGGGTCCGCGACGCCAATGACGCGCCGGCGTTGGTGCGCGCACTGGAGACCTTCCGCGATACAAAAGATCGCCCGACCCTCATCATCGTCGACAGCATCATCGGCTATGGCGCGCCGGATAAGCAGAACACGGCGGCGGCACATAGCGATCCGCTCGGCGTCGAAGAGGTGCGCCTCGCCAAGCGCTTCTACGGCTGGCCGGAAGACGCGCAATTCCTGGTGCCGGACGGCGTCTACGACCGAATGCGCGATGGCATCGGCGAGCGCGGGCGCAAGTTGCGCGACGCGTGGCAAAAAATATTTGCCTCCTACAAAGCCAAGCATCCCGATGCCGCGCGCGAGATCGCACAGCTTTTGGCGCGCGAGCTGCCGGCAGGCTGGGATGCGGAGCTGCCGTCGTTTCCGGCCGACGAAAAAGGCGTCGCCACGCGGGAAGCGTCCGGCAAGGTGCTCAATGCGATCGCCGAGCGCGTGCCATGGCTCATCGGCGGCGCCGGCGACCTTGCTCCGTCGACCAAGACGCTGTTCGAATTCGACGGCGCGGGCGCACTCGAGCCGGGAGAACCGGGTGGCCGCAATATGCATTTCGGCATCCGCGAGCACGCCATGGGCGCCATCGTGAATGGCCTCGTGCTGTCGGGCCTGCGCGCATTCGGCGCGACGTTTCTCACCTTCAGCGACTACATGAGGCCGCCCATCCGGCTTGCGGCCCTGATGAAGCTGCCGGTCTTCCACGTCTTCACGCACGACTCGGTCGCGCTCGGCGAGGACGGGCCGACGCACCAGCCGATCGAACAGCTTGTCGGGCTGCGCGCCATTCCAAACATGGTTGTGTTGCGGCCGGCCGACGCCAATGAGGTGCGTGAGGCATACAAGATCATCCTCGGCCTGAACGATGAGCCCGCCTGCCTGGTGCTCAGCCGCCAGAAGCTGCCCGTGTTCGACCGCAACACTTATGCGCCGGCCGCGGGCCTTGCGCGTGGCGCCTACGTGATGGCCGACGCCGAAAAAGGCGAGCCGCAGGTGATCCTGATCGCCAGCGGCAGCGAGGTGCAGCTTTGCATCGATGTCTATGAAGGATTGAAGCGCGAAAATATTGCCGCGCGAGTCGTCAGCATGCCGTCCTGGGAGCTGTTCGAGCGGCAGGACGAACGGTATCGCAATGCCGTGCTGCCGCCTCACATCAAGGCGCGGGTCGCGGTAGAATTGGGCTCGGTGATCGGCTGGGATCGTTATGCGGGCCGCGACCGGCGCGATCATCGGCATGCACAGCTTCGGCGCCTCGGCGCCGATCAAGGATTTGATGCAGAAATTCGGCTTCGTCCCGGGTAAGGTGATGCAAGCCGCCAAGGCGCAGATTGCAGGGAATAAAGCGTAATGAATCCGTTGAAATCGCTTCAGGATCACGGCCAGGCCGTGTGGCTCGATTTTCTTTCGCGCGGCTTCATCGCCAAGGGCGGGCTCAAGAAGCTCGTCGATGAGGATGGTTTGCGCGGAGTTACCTCGAACCCTTCGATTTTCGAGCATGCGATCGGACATTCCGACGAATACGACGACGCCATCGCGCGCATGCTGCAGGCGCACGACCGGCCCGTCGGCGAGATCTACGAGCACCTCGCGGTCGAGGACATCAAGCACGCGGCCGACGTGCTGCGCCCCGCGTTCGATGCGACGCACGGCGCCGACGGCTTTGTCAGCATCGAGGTTTCGCCCTATCTCGCGGCCGACACGCAAGCCACCATTGCGGAGGCGAAGCGGCTGTGGCGCGACGTTGACCGCAAGAACCTGATGATCAAGGTGCCGGGGACGCCGGAGGGGCTGCCGGCGATCCATGATCTGATTGCGGACGGCATCAACGTCAACATCACGCTGCTGTTCGCGCAGCAGGTCTACGAGCAGGTCGTCGAGGCCTATCTCTCCGGTCTCGAAGCGCTCGCGGCAAAGGGCGGCGACGTGTCGAAGATCGCCAGCGTCGCGAGCTTCTTCGTCAGCCGCATCGACACCGCGGTCGACAAATTGCTCGATGAGAAAATCGCGCAAGTGAACGACCCCGACGAAAAGGCGCGCCTCAATGCGCTCAAGGGCAAGGTCGCGATCGCCAACGCCAAGCTTGCGTACCAGCACTACAAGCGGCTGTTCGACGGCAAGCGCTGGGCGGCTCTGGCCGCGAAGGGCGCAAAGACGCAGCGCCTGCTTTGGGCCAGCACCGGCACCAAGAACAAGGCCTACAGCGATGTGCTCTATGTCGAAGAGCTGATCGGCGACGACACCGTCAACACCATGCCGATCGCGACGATGGATGCATTCCGCGAGCACGGCAAACTGCGCGACAGCATCGAGGAGAATGTCGCCGGCGCGCAACGCGTGCTGGGCGATCTCGGCCGCGCCGGCATTTCGCTCGATGCCGTGACCGACAAGCTGGTCGAGGATGGCGTGCGGCTGTTCGCCGAGGCGGCCGACAAGCTGCTCGGCGCGGTGGCGAAGAAGCGGGTCACGCTGTTGCACGACAAGATTGGCGTACAGACGCTCGCGCTCGGCGCTGCTCGCGCGAAGCTTGCGGAGCAGGCCGGCGAAGACTGGCGTGCGCACGGCAATGTTCGCCGGCTGTGGCAGCACGACAAGTCGCTGTGGACCAGCGCCGACGAAGACAAGTGGCTCGGATGGCTCGACGCCGTCACCGACGATCAAATCGCCAGCTACGAGAAATTCGCGCAGGACATCAAGCGCGAAGGATTCAAGGACGCGCTGCTGCTGGGCATGGGCGGATCGAGCCTCGGGCCTGAAGTGCTGGCGACGACGCTCGGACACAAAAGCGGCTGGCCGCGGTTGCGCATTCTCGATTCCACCGTGCCGGCGCAGATCAGGGCAATCGAATCCACGCTCGATGTCGCCAAGACGCTGTTCATCGTGTCGAGCAAGTCGGGCAGCACGACCGAGCCGAACATCTTCAAGGACTATTTCTACAAGCGCGTCGCGGATGCCGTCGGCAAGGACAAGGCCGGGCGGCACTTCATCGCCATCACCGATCCCGGCTCGTCGCTGGAGAAGACCGCAAAGGCGGAGGGCTTCCGCCACATCTTCCACGGCGTGCCCAGCATCGGCGGGCGCTACTCCGTGCTCTCTGCTTTTGGCCTGGTGCCGGCGGCCGCAGCGGGCATCGATGTCGCACAGCTCGTGGCCTCGGCGCGCATGATGATGCGCTCGTGCGGCCCCGATGTGCCGCCGCCGGAAAATCCCGGCGTGCAGCTTGGCATCGCGCTTGGCGTCGCTGCGCTCGATGGCTGCGACAAGGTGACGATCCTGGCCTCGCCCGGCCTCGCCAGCTTCGGCGCGTGGGCCGAGCAGCTGTTTGCCGAATCGACCGGCAAAAATGGCAAGGGCCTGATTCCGGTCGATGGCGAACCGCTCGGCGCGCCGGAGGTTTACGGCAACGATCGCTTCTTCATCGACTTGCGGCTCGACGGCGAGGCCGCTGCGCACGAGGCCAAGCTGGCGGCGCTGGAAAAGGCCGGGCACCCCGTCGTTCGTATCGTGCAGAAATCCGCAGACCATATCGGCCAGGAATTTTTCCGCTTCGAGATCGCGACCGCGGTCGCGGGCGCCATCATCGGCATCAATCCGTTCAATCAGCCTGACGTCGAAGCAAGCAAGGAGAAGACCCGCGAGCTGACGTCCGCCTTCGAAAAATCCGGCGCGCTGCCGCCCGAGAAGCCGGTGTGGTCGGACAAAGCCGTCGCGCTCTACACCGACGACGCGAACGCCAAGGCGCTGCGCGCGCAGGTGCCGATGGCGGCGCCGAAAGCTGGCTCAGGGCGCATTTTTCCCGCGTCCGCAGCGGCGACTATGTCGCTTTGCTGGCCTATGTGGCGCGCGATGAAGGAAGACACTGCGAGCTTGCAGAAGGTTCGGCTCGCGTTGCGCGATCAGCGCCACGTCGCGACCTGCCTCGGCTTCGGGCCTCGCTTCCTGCATTCGACCGGCCAGGCCTACAAGGGCGGTCCGGACAGCGGCGTGTTTCTCCAGATCACGGCAGACGATGCCGAGGATTTGGCGATTCCCGGGCACCGCGCGACGTTCGGCGTCGTGAAGGCCGCGCAGGCGCGCGGCGATTTCGGCGTTTTGGCCGAGCGCGGCCGTCGCGCGCTGCGCGTGCATCTCAAAGGCGACGTCGATGCGGGCCTCCGCGCGCTCGACGTGGCGGTGCAACGCGCGTTGAAATAATTGGAGTCATTGCGATGCAAATCGGCATGATCGGTCTCGGGCGCATGGGCGGAAATATTGCGCGCCGGCTGATGCAGCATGGCCACGAGGCCGTCGTTTACGATCGCGACGCCAAGGCGGTCGCGGCGCTGAGCAAGGATGGCGCAAGCGGCGTCGCCGGTCTCGACAAGCTGGTCAAGCAACTGCGGCCGCCGCGCGCCGTCTGGGTGATGCTGCCGGCCGGCGACATCACCGACGCCACCATCGTCGAGCTCGGCAAATTGCTTGAAGCGGGCGACATCGTGATCGACGGCGGCAACACGTTCTGGAAGGACGACATCCGCCGCGCGAAAATGCTGAAACAGCGCAACATCCACCACGTCGATGTCGGCACCAGCGGCGGCGTGTGGGGCCTCGAGCGCGGCTATTGCATGATGATCGGCGGCGCCAAGGACATCGTCGAACACCTCGATCCGATCTTCAAGGCGATGGCGCCGGGCGTCGGCAATGTGCCGCGCACCACCGGCCGCGACGGCCGCGATCCGCGCGCCGAGCAGGGCTATATCCACGCCGGGCCGAACGGCGCCGGCCATTTCGTCAAGATGATCCACAACGGCATCGAATACGGGATGATGCAGGCCTTTGCCGAAGGCTTCGACATTCTCAAGAACGCCGGCAAGGAGACGCTGCCCGAAGGCGAACGCTTCGATCTCGATCTTGCCGACATCGCCGAGGTGTGGCGGCGCGGCAGCGTCGTCAGCTCGTGGCTGCTCGATCTTACCGCGAGCGCGCTTGCATCCGATGCGAAGCTCGATGCATTCGAGGGCATCGTCGAGGATTCCGGCGAAGGCCGCTGGACCATCATGGCCGCGATCGACGAGGCCGTGCCGGCCGACGTGCTGTCTGCGGCGCTCTATACGCGCTTCCGTTCGCGCCAGCAGCATACCTTCGCCGAGAAGATTTTGTCGGCGATGCGCAGCGGCTTCGGCGGCCACGTCGAGCCGTCAAGGCCAAAAATCCATGATCAAGACCGCCGCGATGACGGCGCGGCCGGCCGATCCGTGCTGCCTGGTGATCTTCGGCGCGTCCGGCGATCTCACGCATCGCCTGCTGGTTCCGGCGCTCTACAATCTCGGCGTCGCCGGAATGTTGCCCGATGCTTTCGCGCTGATCGGCGTCGGACGCAGCGACTCGACAAGCGATGCCTTCCGCGATGATCTCGCCAACAGCCTGCCGAAGTTCGCGACGCGCCAGGTCGACGAGGCGGTGGTCAAAAAGGTACTCGCCTGCGTCGGTTACGTGCAGGGCGACGCCGACGACCCGCAGACGTATGAACGGCTCGGCCAGGAGCTCAGCCGCGTCGAGCAGGAACGCCCGACCAAGGGCAATCGCCTGTTCTATCTGGCGACGCCGCCGGCAGCGTTTGCGCCGATCGGAAGCCATCTCGGAGAGTCGGGCCTTGCGCGCGAGAAAAATGGCGCGTGGCGGCGCATCATCGTCGAGAAGCCGTTCGGAACCGATCTCGCGTCGGCGCGTGCGCTCAATCAAAAGCTGCTCGGCATTCTCAAAGAGGATCAGATCTACCGCATTGACCACTATCTGGGAAAGGAGACGGTGCAGAACATCCTCGTGCTTCGCTTCGCCAACGGGCTGTTCGAACCGATCTGGAATCGCGATCATATCGACCACGTGCAGATCACCGTCGCGGAATCGCTGACCGTCGGCCGCCGCGGCAGCTATTACGACTCAACCGGCGCGCTGCGCGACATGGTGCCGAACCACCTGTTCCAGATTCTGTCGCTCGTCGCCATGGAGCCGCCGTCACGCTTCGCCGCCGATTCCGTGCGCGCCGAAAAGGCGCAGCTTCTCGACTCCGTCCAAATTCCTGACCGCGAAGACGTGCTGCGCAATTCGGTGCGGGCGCAATACGGCGACGGCTATATCGAGAACCAGCCGGTCGCCGACTATCGCAAGACCAAGGATGTCAAACCCGACAGCACGACGGAGACCTATGCCGCGCTCAAGCTCATGATCGACAACTGGCGCTGGGCGGGCGTGCCGTTTTATCTGCGGACCGGAAAGGCGCTGCGTGCAAAATCGTCGGAGGTGGCGATCAAGTTCAAGCAGGCGCCGTTCGCCATGTTCCGCGACACGCCTATCGATCATCTGGCGCAGAATTTTCTTGTGCTCGGCATTCAGCCAAACGAATGCATCGGCCTGCAGTTCAACGCCAAGGTGCCGGGGCCCTCGATCGCGATCGGCGGCGTCGGCATGACGTTCAAGTACGAGGATTATTTCGATGCGGCGCCGAGCACCGGCTACGAAACGCTGATCTACGACTGCATGATCGGCGACGCGATATTGTATCCGCGCGCCGACGGTATCGAAGCGGGCTGGCGCGTGGTGCAGCCGTTCATCGACGCGTGGCGGTGCGCAGGCGCGCAGGGCCTTGCGACCTACCGCGCCGGCAGCGAGGGGCCGGCTGAAGCCGAACAGCTTCTGGCCCAGGACGGCCGCCGCTGGCGGCCGATTTCGTGAGGTTCGCCATGGCATCCAGCCAACATCGCGAGCTCGTCGTCGTTGCGGATGCTTCCGCAATTGCCGAGGCCGCGGCAAAGCGGCTCGTTGCCCGCGTCACGGCGGCGAAAGATCGCGCCGCCGTGTGCCTCACGGGCGGTTCCAGCCCCGAAGGACTCTACCGGTCTGCTTGCCACAGAGCCGTGGCGCCGGCGCGTGCCGTGGGATCGCGTGCATTGGTTCATCGGCGACGACCGCTTTGTCCCGGCGGACGATCCGTTGAACAACATGGGCATGGCGCGGCGCCTGCTGCTCGATCGCGTCGACGCGCCACCCGGCAACATTCATCCGATGCCAACCGACGCCGGCAGTCCCGAAGCGGCTGCGCAACGGTATCAGGATGCACTGAAGCGCTTCTATGGCGCAGAGCAGCTCGACCCCGCACGTCCCCTGTTCGACCTCGTGCTCATGGGCCTCGGCAGCGACGGCCACACCGCCTCGCTGTTTCCGCACTCGCCTGCGCTCGACGAGACGGAGCGCTGGGTCGTCGGCATTGCCATGTCGGGGCTCGAGCCTTTCGTGCCGCGCGTCACCTTGACGTTTCCAGCGCTCGCGTCGACGCGCGAAATGCTGTTCCTCGTCAACGGTCAGGGCAAACGCGAAATATTGGGCCGCGTATTGTCCGGCGACGACCTGCCGGCGCAGCCGCGCCCACGCCGACGGCGATCTCGTCTGGCTGGTGGACCGCGCCGCGGCGCCGGAGGGGCATCATGCGCTCTGATGCGCCCACGAAAGTTCCGGCCGTCATCGTGGTGATGGGCGTTTCCGGCTGCGGCAAAAGCACGATCGCGTCGATGCTCGCCCAACGCCTCGGTTGGACCTACGAGGACGGCGACTGGTTTCATCCGAAATCGAACATCGAGAAAATGCACAACGGCGAACCGCTGAACGACGAGGATCGCTGGCCTTGGCTGCACGGCATCGCGGCCTGGATCGACGCCACCCGCAAGGCTGGCAACCACGGCACGATCGCGTGCTCGGCGCTCAAGCGCGCCTATCGCGACATCCTGGTCGACGGCCGGCGCGACGTGCGGATCGTCTACCTGAAAGGCGACAAGGAACTGATCGCGCGCCGGCTGGCGGCGCGCCAGGGTCATTACATGCCGGCGGCGCTGCTGGACAGCCAGTTCGAGGCGCTCGAAGAACCGCAAGCAGACGAAAATCCGATCGTCGTCTCGATCGCCCCGCACCCACGCGAGATCGTCGAAACCATCGTCGCGAAGCTCGAAATCGACCAGACGGCGGCTAGTCCGTCTCACGCGGCGTCGTGAGGACGCCAGCCGGTTGGCGACGTGTGCCGCAATTCTTTTTGAACCTGCTCCGCTTCTTCCTCCATGCCGATCCACCGCAGCTTGCGGATGAGCTGGATGACTTCGCCGGATGGCCGCCCATGATTTCTTTCGACCGTAACTCTTCGACCCTGCAAATAGGTGTCCACGAAATTCCTCCCTTTATTGAGGTAACGAATTCAAGCGGGCAAATCTCGCTGCTGCCCGCGCTGCTCGCTCTGTTCCTGCGCGCGAATTCCTACGCGTTGGCGGCGGGCCAGTTGTTGGAGAGAAGGCGGGCGCTGGTGTCCATGAATTTCTGACCGTTGGTCATGAAGCGCTTGGCATCCTCGGCCCGCGCGCTCATCTCCTCGCTCAGCCATTCCTGATAGGCCGCCATGGCGTCGGGAACGGTGTGTGCGGCCGTCAGCTTCTTCGACAGCTTGAGGCCGATTTCGACTTCGCTGGTCGCGCACGAGAGCCAGTGCCGGCCCATCTCTTCCAGCGATTTGAGAAATTCGCCTTGGGCCTGCAGCGTTGCGTTGCCGATTTTCTTGCCGGTATCGGCAAACTGCTCCTGCGTTGATTTCGACCCTGCGGTATGGGTTGAATGTTCGGAACGGAATTCGTCCTTGGGCATCATCTGGCTCCTTCGTTGACGAGGAACCCCCGCCGCCACGCGCCAGCGCCAATACCGCTGGCAGGACGTCCACCCACGCCTAAAGGTATTCATCGTTTACGACGACAATGTGATAGTTGTGCACGCAACCGGTGCGCAATTGTCGCAACATGCGGAACCCGAGGCCACGCAATATCTAGCCCGCATCGCGGCATCAGCCCCGATACATCTTGAATTCTTTCCGGATTTCGTTTGCTGTATGCGATGGGAACACCGGCGCCGACGTTGACGACACGCCACGTCTTTGCCCAATTTGAACCAGCCGTGCCGTGCAAAGGAAGCAAGCATCATGACTCTCGCGACTGATCGCGCCGTCCACGATGTCGTCGTCGACGATATCGAATATCTGCGGATCGGGGACGAGCCGCTGCTGGCGCGACTTTACCGGCCACGCGCTGCCGGCCCATTCCCAGCCGTGGTCGGCGTCCATGGTGGCGCCTGGACCAGCGGCGACCGGCTCAACAACGCCGTGCTCGATCAGACGCTCGCGGCGGCCGGCGCCATCGTGCTGGCGATCGATTTCCGTTCGGCGCCGCAATCACCCTATCCGGGCTCGGTCGCGGACATCAATTTCGGCATCCGCTGGCTCAAGGCGCACGCCGCCGATTTCAGCAGCCGCCCCGAGTGGGTCGGTGCGGTCGCCGGTCTCGAGCGGCGCGCACCAGATGCTGCTGAATGTGCTGCGGCCGCGCGATCCGCGCTACACCGCGCACGATGCGCCGGCACTCAAGGGTGTTGACGCCGAAGTCGCCTACGCGGTCGCGTGCTGGCCGATCGCCGATCCGCTGGCGCGCTATCGCATGGCGCAAGGCCGCAACAACGACCGGCTGGTCAAGAGCCACGACGCCTATTTCGGCAGCGAGGCGGCGATGACCGAAGGCAATCCGCAATTGATCCTCGAACGCGGCGAAGCCGCAAACCTGCCGCCGCTGCTGGTGCTGCAAGGCACCAACGACGACAACGTCACGCCCGACATGGCGGAGAAATTCGTCGCCGCGTGGCGCGCGTCCGGCGGCCATGCGCAATTCGAGATTTTCGAGGGCCAGCAGCATTCGTTCGTGACACGGGAGCCGGATTCGGCGGCAACGCAACGCGCGCTCGCGATCGCGGCGGAGTTCGTGCTGAATCGGGGCGCAGCGTCGGGTTGACGGGCGCTTGCGCGTTCGATCATGATGGCGGCTGCGACGAATTTTCCCCCGCCAGCAAAGCGATTTTGATCCCCACATGGCCAAGAACGATCCCGACCAGGCCTCCCAGCTGCGCAACGCAGCGGAGTCGCTGGAATTCCTGAACCTGCATGAAATCATCGCCAAGGCGCGGCAGAATCTCGCTCAGAACGAGTGGGACTACATCGTCGGCGGTGTCGAATCCGAGACGACGCTGCGGCGCAACCGCATGGCGCTCGACTCGATCGCGTTCCGGCCGCGGATATTGCGCGACGTCAGCAACATCGACATGTCGGTCGAAGTGCTGGGCCGCAAGCTGCGGCTCCCGGTCATGCTGGCGCCGGTCGGCTCGCTGGAGAGCTTTCACAAGGAGGGCGCCACGCCCATCGTGAAAGGCGCGACGGAGTTCGGCTGCGCGCACATGCTCAGTTCGGTGTGCGATCCCGGCCTTGAAGAGGTCGCGAAGGCCGCCCCGGACGGGATGCGCATGTTCCAGCTCTACGTGCGCGGCGACGAGGCGTGGGTCGACGACCATGTCGCACGCGCGATCGACAACGGCTACTCAGGGTTCGCGCTCACCGTCGACACCGCGATCTACAGCCGGCGCGAGCGCGACATCGCCAAACGCTATGTGACGCTCGGCCGCCGCCGCGCCGTCGGGCCGGGATCACCAGGCGGCGCTCGACTGGGGCACCGTCAAGCGCATCAAGAGCAAGTTCAAGATTCCGCTGGCGATCAAAGGCATCGCGACCGCCGAGGATGCCAAAGTCGCGGTCGATCACGGCGTCGACTTCGTCTACATCTCGAACCACGGCGGCCGGCAGCTCGATCACGGCCGCGGCTCGATGGACGTGCTGCCGGAGATCGCCGACGCCGTCGGCAAGCGCGCCAAGATCATCATCGACGGCTCGTTCTGCCGCGGCAGCGATATCGTCAAGGCGATCGCGACCGGTGCCACGCTCGTCGCCATCGGCCGCATGCAGTGCTACGCGCTGGCGGCCGGCGGCCAGGCCGGCGTGGTGCGGCTGCTCGAATTGCTGGAGGACGAGGTGATGCGGTCGCTCGGCATGCTCGGCGTCACGCGCTGGGCCGATCTCGACCGCTCCTACCTGCACGCCGCGATGCCGGCCAACGCGCCGCACGTGCTCAGCGCGTTCCCGCATCTGAAGATCGACGAGTGGCGGTATTGACGATCTACTCCGCGTCCGCGCTTTCGCGCGCCGCATAGGCCCAGCACAGCGCCGGCGGCAGCACCACGTCGACATCGCTGCCTACGGCGTAACGCGCCGTGGTGCCGAGATCGAGCGCGTCGAGCCGCGCGCCCAGCACCGCAAGTTCGTAAATCGTCTGCACGCCCTGGTAATGCTGCGCCGAAACGTGTGCGGTGAAGCGGTTCTCGGTCGCACCGTTGGCGCCGAGCTGAACGTTCTCGGGGCGCACCGCGACATTGACAGCGTCGCCGGCGGCGACGCCGGGCGAGAGCCAGGCTCGCAGTTGCTGTCCGGACGCCGCCTCGACCATTCCGAACTCGCCGTTGCGCGCGACCACGCGGCCGGCGAACAGGTTTGAGGCGCCAGTGAAATTGGCGACGAACAGTTCGGCCGGGCGATTATAAATTTCCGTTGCCGCCGCCATCTGCAACAGCTTGCCGTTGCGCATCACGCCGATACGGTCGCCGAGCACCACCGCTTCGGCCTGGTCGTGCGTGACGTAGAGCGCACTGACGCCGGTCTGCTTGATGATGCGCCGAAGGTCGTCGCGCAGCCGGATGCGGAGTTTTGCGTCGAGATTGCTGAGCGGCTCGTCGAGCAGGAGAAGCCGCGGCTGATAGACGAGGCTGCGCGCCAGCGCGACGCGCTGCATCTGGCCGCCTGAGAGCGCGACCACCGGGCGTTGCGCATATTGCGACAGCCCGACCAGTTCGAGCACGCCGGCGACCTTGCGTTCGATGTCGGCGCGCGGCGTGCCGCGATGGCGCAGCGGATAGGCGACGTTCTGCCAGACCGTCATGTGCGGCCACACCGCGTAGGACTGGAACACCATGCCGATGTGGCGCTGGCGCGCCGGCACCAGGATGCCGCGCGCCGGATCGGACACGATGGTGTCGCCGATCGCGATCGTGCCCGAGGTCGGCGGCTCGAGGCCAGCGACGCTGCGCAACGTCGTCGTCTTGCCGCAGCCCGACGGACCGAGCAGGACGACGATCTCGCCCGCCTCGATGCGGAAACTGACGTCGTCGACGGCGGCGACGACGCCGGCGAAGACCTTGCGCAGCCGCTCGACGCTCAGTTCCGCCGGCATTCTATCATCCATGCTCCCTCTCCCGCGCGCGGGGAAGGGAGAAGTTACTGCCGATAGCCGTAGGTCTTGTTCCATTCCTCGGTCCAGGATTTGTGCAGCTCGACGTACTGCTTGAAGTTCGGCACCCAGACCTTGACGACGTTCGGATCAAAACCTTCGGGATAGACCGGCGCTTTCTTGAGCGAGGTAAGGTTGCCCTGCTCCTTGATCATGAAGGTCTGGCCTTCCTCGGACAGGCACCAGTTGAGGAACAGTCTTGCGGCGTTCGGATGCGTTGCCGTCTTCGGGATGCCGCTGGCGTAAGGATTCACCGGAGCGCCTTCCGGGCGGAAAAAGATTTCGATCGGCGCGCCGTCCTTCTTCTTCGGATAGACGGCGTTGTAGAGCAGCGGCGCGATCGAGACTTCGCCGCGCACCAGCGCGTCGGAAGCCGGCGCGCCCGACGGGTACAGCACCGGGTTGGTCGCGGCCTGCTTCTTCCAGTAATCCTCGCCGAGCACCTGACGCTCGAACATGGCGCGCGTCCAGGTCGTGCCGCCGGACAGCACGAACACCTGCCCGATCTGCTTGTTGCCGTATTCGGGCTTGGTGAGATCCATCCAGGTTTTCGGCGGCTTCTTCACCAGCTCGGTGTTGTAGGCGATCGACCACACCAGCGTGACGCGCGGCCACAGCTTCGGCGAGATCAGCACGTCCGGGATGTAGTCCGCGGCATTGGGCGGCGTGTAATCCTGGAACAGATCGGTGATTTCGCTCATCAGCGCGCGGTCGGAATGATCGACCACGTCGGCGGCGAGCTTGCCGGCAGCGGCCTCGGTCTTCACCCGCGTGATGAGCTGGCCGCCCGGCGCGCGCACCAGCTCGATCTTGATGGTTGGGAAGCGCTTGTTGAATGCCTTGATGGTTTCCTGCTCCACCTCGGTGAAGTTGGCGGTGTAGTAGGTCAGCGTGCCTTCCTTCTTCGCCGCCTCGATCAGTTCGTTCGATCCGAACTGCGATTGCGCGATGGCAGGCGCAGCCGCGCATATGGCGGCAAGGGCCGCGAGCACGACAGCTCTGGTCGCGTGGTGGGCTGATGGAAGCATGCGACGTCCTCCCATTTTCGTGGTCGTTGTGATTCATCCGGCCTTACCCATTCCGCTGCCGTCGGCGCGGCCGCTCGACAGCCACTGCGCGAGGCCGATCAGCACGGCGAGCAGCGCGGTCTGCACCAGGCTGAAGGCCGCGGTGATGCCGGTGTTGCCGCCCTCGTAATAGTCGAGCAGCAGCACCGCCATGACCATGGTCTTGCTGGTGTACAAAAAGAGCGAGGAACCGAGCTCGCGGATCGCCAGAATGAACAGCAGCGTCATGGCGGCGACAACGCCGGGGCGCGCCAGCGGCAGCACGATCGAGCGGATGGTGCCGAGCAGGCCGCGGCCGCAAATCCACGATGCCTCTTCAAGCTCGCGGTGGATTTGCAGGAGTGACGTCGACAGCGCCTTGACGGTGTCCGGCGTGAAGCGCGCGATGAAGGCGAGCGCCAGAATCCAGATGGTGCCGTAGAGGCCGCCCGGCAATCCGATCCAGGCCCACAGATACGCCACGCCGATGACAAGTCCCGGGATGGCGACCGGCAGCGTCGAGATCAGATCAATCGCCTTGCGGCCGGGAAGCCGCGTGCGGTTGACGGTATAGCCGATGGCGAATGCGAAGGCGCCGCCGATCAGCGCCGTAATCACGCCGACCTCCATGGTGTTGTCGATCGAGCGCAGCGCCAGCGGATTGGAGAACAGCCGCTCGAAATGGATCAGACTGTATTGCCGGGAATCGAACAGGCTCGGGATGTCGCGAATGAACAGGAATTTGCGGAAGCCGGCGACGAGCAGGGCGAACGTCGGCAGGATGACCACGACGAACAGATAGGCGATCGCGAGCGACAGCGTGAAATAGCGCCAGCGGCCGAGATCGATCACGCCCGGGCGAAACGACTTGCCGGCGACGGTGATGTAGCTGCGTCCTGACAGCACCTTCTGCTGCGCCCATACGAGAGCGCCGGTGACGACCATCAGGATGATCGCAACGGCGGCTGCGGTGCTGTAGAGCGGCGGAGACCACGCCGTGAGCTTGAAGATGTAGGTCGTGAGCACCTGAACGTCGGCGGGCGTGGCAAGCACGGCGGGAATTCCGTAGATGCCGAGCATGACGACGAACGACAGCAGCATGCCGGAGACGATCGCCGGCGCGATCAGCGGAAATGTAATGGTGAGCAGCGTGCCGAGCGGCGTCGCGCCGGCGATTTCCGCGGCCTCCTCGAGCGAGGGGTCCATGTTGCGCAGCGCCGACGAGGTGAACATGTAGACATAGGGCGCGTAGTAGATGCCGAAGATGACGATCAGGCCCTGCATCGAATAGATGTTGAAGCGCCAGTCGATATCCAAGGCGCGCAGCGGCAGGTTGAGCAGGCCGGATTTCGGCGAGCCGAGGATCGACCACGCGACGGCCGCGACCAGCGGCGGCACGAACAGCGGCAGCAGGCTCGCCGACGCGATCAGCCGCTTGCACGGCGTGTTGGTGCGCACCACCACCCAGGAAAACGTCAGCCCGATGACGACGGCAAGCGCCGTGCCGCCGCCGCAGGCGATCAGCGAATTGGCGAGCGCCGCTTGCACGTTCGGATTGCCGAGCACGGCGGTGAAATTCGCAAGCGACAGATCGAACACGCCGAAGCCGTCCACCACCGGATTGGTGTTGGTCAGCGCGCCGAGCAGCAGCATCGCCACGGGATAGAGCACGAGGAATGCGAGGACCACGAACAGCGCGCCGGTCCACAACAGGCGGCCTGCGGCACGAAGGCGCGCCGCGCGCTCCTCCGCCGAACGCAGCCCCGCAAGCGCACCGGAATCGGCGGCGATTGCCGCGGTTTCGGCGGTCACGCTTCACTCCTCCCAACAGCACCGCTCCCGCGGTCCCCTCGCGCGCATTGGTAACACACAATCTACGGGTGCGGCATCCGGACCCGCAGCGCTGTGGCGAGGAGTCGCGTGGGGCGCGTGCAGAGCGAATAGGACCGTTAGTGCCCGCCGCCGAGCGGCTCCAAGCCGGCAGAGGTCCAGGCATCATGCGCGGCGGAATCCGCCATCAGCGCGATGAAAGCCGCAGAGTCTCCCCGCACGGCGCTGGTGGCCGTGATGCCGGCCGTAAAGGTGATGTATCGTTGCAATTCGTCGGGCAGTGGGCCGACCAGCGTCACACCCTTGATCGGCAGAATTTCGCTGATGTTGAACATGCCGACCTCGGCCTTGCCGTCCGCCACCAGTTGACGCCGCCGGTGATGGCGTGCGCCAGCGTGAGCTTCGGCTTGACCGTGTCGGTAATTCCCATCTGCGCGATCATCTGCGTCAGCACCTTGCCGGTGGAGCCGCCGCCCGTCGCCGGATCGGGATAGGCAATCGAGTTTGCGTCGACCAGCAGCTTGCGGATGGCGGCCGGTGTCGAAATGTTCGGCCGCGGCGCGCCTTCGCGCACCACGACGCCGATGCCGACGCGAGCGACATCGACCGAACTTCCGGCACGCAGCTTTCCGTCCTTCTCCAGCGCCGCAATGACCGGCGCGGGCGCGATCACGACATCGGCCATTTCGCCCGCCTGCAATTTCTGCCGCAGCGTGTCCGGTTGTCCGACGGTGAACGTAAACGCATTGTCGGTTTCCCGTGCGGCGATCGCCTTGGCGGCGACCGACGGCGCACCGGTGCTGAACACACGGATTTCCGCGGCGCTGGCCGGGATCACGAATGCGAGCAGCGCGCCGATTGCCGCGATGCATTGCGCCAAACTCGTCATCGGGATTTTCATGATGCTCGTTTTAGCCGGAATTCGCCGAAGTGAAAACGGTGCTCGGCATGACGCTCGCTACTCCCTCTCCCCGCTTGCGGGGAGAGGGTTGGGGTGAGGGGGCTTAGCCGCTTGGCTCAGAATCGCGGAGAAGCCCCCTCACCCTCGCTCGCTTCGCTCACTCGACCTCTCCCCGCGCGCGGGGAGAGGTGAAAATTATCCATGCATTGTCAGGCCGCCGGACACGCTGATGGTCTGGCCGGTGATGAATTTTGCATCGTCGCTGAGGAGAAATGCAACGATGCCCGGATAGTCGTCCGGCTGGCCGAGACGGCCGAGCGGGATGGCGCGCGCCAATGCCTCCTTCAGCTTGGCGTCGGCGAAAGTGTCGAACAGCGGCGTATCGGTCGGGCCGGGGCAGACGACGTTGAGCGTAACGCCGCGGCGGGCGAGTTCGCGCGCCAGCGTCTTGCTGAAGGCGACGATGCCGCCCTTGCACGCCGAATAGACCGCTTCGCCCGACGAGCCGACGCGGCCCGCGTCCGACGCGATGCTCACCACCCGGCCAAAGCCGCGCTGCGCCATGCCGCGCACGACCACGTGGTGCATGTTGAGCGGTCCGTAGAGATTGATGCGGATGACCTTGTCCCAAAGCGCCAGATCGCTGTCGAGGAAGCTCGACGCCTTGTCCCAGCCGGCGATGTTCGCCAGCAGCTCGGTCGGGCCGTGGCTCGCTTCGAACGCCTGCACCGCATTCTGCACTTGCGCGTAGTCGCCGATGTCGACCTTGCAGGCGACCGCCCTGCCCTCGCCTTTCGGACACTGCGCGATTGTCGCCGCCGCGCCCGCCTCGTCGAGATCGAAGATGCCGACGATGCAGCCCTCCGCGACGAGCCGCATCGCCGTCGCGCGGCCGATGCCGCTCGCGCCGCCGGTCACGATGACGCGCTTGCCGGATAGGCCTTGCATGTGAAGCTCCTTCATTATTGCTCTCCCCCGTTTACGGGGGAGATGGCGAGCGAAGCGAAGCCAGAGGGGGTAAGTGTTACGACGCTTGCGCAAGCCTTGATGCCGCAAGCCCCCTCCCTACCCTCCCCCGCAAGCGGGGGAGGGAAAAGTTCGGACTACGGCGCGAGCTTGGCGGAAAGCTCGGTTTGCGCTTCTCCAGATGCGCGGCCAGTCCCTCCGCGGCTTCCGGGCCGGTGAAGCCGAGAAACTCCAGCGCGAGCGATGCATCGAACGCAGGCCCCGCCTGCCGCAGCCAGTTGTTGAGCGAGTGCTTGGTCCAGCGGATCGCGCTTTGCGCGCCGTCGGCGAGGCGGCCTGCGATCTCCACCGCCTTGGCGTCGAGCTCGGCGTCGGCGACGCTGAGGCTGACGAGGCCGATGCGCTCGGCTTCGTCGCCGAGCAATTGATCGCACAGCAACAGGTAATATTTCGCCTTCGCCATGCCGCACAGCAGCGGCCAGATCATCGCCGCATGGTCACCGGCGGCGACGCCGAGCCGCGTATGGCCGTCGATGATGCGGCAATCCTTGGTGGCGATCGAAATGTCGGAGAGAAGGCCGCACACCAGCCCCGCGCCGACCGCGACGCCGCGCATGGCGCTGACGACGGGCTTCGAGCAATTGATCAGGTTGTAGACGATGTCGCGCGCTTCGCGCCACGCCTGGGCGCGGGCGTCGAAGTCGCGCATGATGTCCTTGATCATGTCGAAATCGCCGCCGGCGGAGAAAACCTTGCCGGCGCCGGTGATGATCGCCGCGTTGATGTCGGGGTCGGCGTCGATGTCACGCCAGATCTGCGCCAGCTCGGCATGCATGGCGTGGTCGGCCGAATTCAGCCGGCCGTTTTCCATGGTGATGCGGAGCACCCTTGCGTGCGGCCGGTCGAACTTCAGCCTGGTGTAGCGGGCGTAGCGGTCCGTGGCGTCCATCGGATTCTCCGGCCAAAGGGGGAGTACGGCGGGCGAAGGTTAGTGTATCCATAGCGGGGCGGCGAGTGGGGCGCTCGGCGCCTCGCGGCCTTTCGGGCCTTCGACGTTCGCCAACATCGCACGAGACAATCGAAAGACAATCGAAAATGAATCTTCAGCTCAGCATCGGCATCACCAACAACCCGCGCACCTGGCCGATCCTCGACGGCCGCGTGAAGCCGGACGGCATCGACCTCATTCCGACCGTTCTGCATCCGTCCGAACTGTTCTGGCGGCAGCTCCGCTTCGCCGAGTTCGGCGCATCCGAAATGTCGATTTCGTCCTTCCTGATCGCGACGTCGAGAGGCGACGACCGTTTCGTCGGCGTGCCGATTTTCACGACGCGGAGATTTTACCACACCACCGTCCTGGTCAGCCGCAAATCCGGCATCGAAAAGCCAGCCGACCTCAAGGGCAAGCGGGTTGGCGTGCCGGAGTATCAGCAGACCGCGGCGCTGTGGGCGCGCGGCGTGCTGCAGCATGAATTCGGCATCATGTCGCAGGACATGGAATACTGGATGGAACGTCCGCCGGAAAAAAGCCACGGCGGCGCAACCGGCTTCAAGCCGCCGCCGGGCGTCGTCGTCCACACCATTCCGGATAACAAGAACATCGGCTCGATGATGCTTTCCGGCGAGCTCGATGCGGTGATCCATTACATCGTCCACAACAATCTGGTCGACCGCAGCCAGGCCGATCTCGAAAACCATCCGGATTTCAAATTCCTGTTTCCGGACCCGGTCGCGGAAGGCATCCGCTACTACCGCAAGACCGGGCTGGTTCCGATCAACCACCAGGCGGTCGTGCGCCGCGACATCGCCGAAAAGGAGCCGTGGGTGGCGCTGAATCTGCTCAAGGCATTCATCCGCGCCAATGACATCGCCAACGCGGAGCGTGTTGCGCACACGGAATATCACTTTACGACCGGGCTGCTTTCCGGCGACGCCAAAACGCCGGTCGTCCAGCACGGCGTGAAGGCCAACCGCAAGGTGGTCGAGATGATCGCGCAGATGTCGCACGAACAGGGACTGACGCCGCGGCGGTTGAAGCTCGACGAGTTGTACGCGCCGAGCACGATGGATTCGTGATTTTCATGTCATTCCGGGGCGCGGGCTCTTGCCCGCGAGCCCGGAATCCATATTCGCTGACCGGGGTTATGGATTCCGGGCTCCTCGCTTCGCGAGGCCCCGGAATGACGAATTGGAAAATGTTTCCTACTCCTTCGGCCTTCCCGCCATCATGCGCACGGCGCGGTAGGTCATCACGGTCTCGCCGCGCTGGTTCACGACGTCGTTCTTGGTCGTGACGATACCGCGGTTGCCTTTGCTGGTCGCACGCACCTCGACGACTTCTACCTCGGCATGAACGGTGTCGCCGGCGACGACGGGCTTGAGCACCTTCATCTCGATTTCGAGCATGGCAAGACCGGTCGTCTGCATGGTCGATTGCACCAGCAGGCCTTCGATCATGGCGTAGGTGCAGGCCGCGGGCACGACGCGGCCTTTGACGCCGGGATGATCGGTGAACGACAGATCGGTGAACAGCGTCTCCACCATGCCGGTGACGCCGATGAAGTTGACGATGTCGGCTTCGGTGATGGTACGGTTCAAGGTGCGAAATTTTTCGCCGACCGTGAGATCGTTCCAGTAAAACCCGATGCCAACCGTGCGCATTCGCAAACTCCAAGGAATTGTCATGCCCCGCGAAGGCGGGGCATCCAGTAAACGCCGCACTTTGGATTGTGCATTGTGGTGCAACACCGCTCTTCAATGAATACTGGATCATCCGCCTTCGCGGATGATCGACAGTGGACGCTAACCGCGCTCGTTCACATACGGCAGCACTTCCTCGGCAAGCCGCTTCAGTTGATGCATCGGGTCGCCCATTGTCGAGATGCGGAACGTGATCCG
Organism: uncultured Alphaproteobacteria bacterium; assembly: GCA_963730645.1. Classification (GTDB taxonomy): domain Bacteria; phylum Pseudomonadota; class Alphaproteobacteria; order Rhizobiales; family Xanthobacteraceae; genus BOG-931. The sequence continues at coordinate 93,066 of CAVSSN010000013.1, forward strand.
CTGCGCGCCGCAATCGCGGTAGCGCAGGATGTCGGCGATACAGTCTCGCGGCGAGCCATAAGTCAACCAGGCTTCGAGCCGCTCTTTGGTGTAGTTCGCACCGTAATAGAGATCGAGGAATTTTTTCGAATCGGCGAGGCTCGCCGCTTTGTCCTCGTTGATATTGATGTGGTGATAGACGACATTGTCGAAACGCGACATGTCGCGGCCGTTCGCCTCGCCGGTCTTCAGAATGAAATCCCAGGATTTGCGGAAGCCTTCCGGCGTCACCGAGTGGGTCATCCATCCGTCGGCGATTTTTCCGACCCGCGTCAGCGCAAATTCGGTGCCGCCGGAATCGGCCTGACCGCGCGCCTGCCGCGCGGCGTTGGTGGCAAGCCAGATCGGGCACGGGCTCTGCAGCGGCTTCGGCTCCAGCGTCACATTCGCGAACTTCGCGAACTGGCCATTGAACGGCGCATTGTCCCTGGTCCACAGATGCCGCAACACCTCGATGTTCTCGACCATGCGCTTGCGGCGGTCCTGCGGCGCAATGCGCATCGCCGCCGTCTCCGCCTCCCACTCCGGCCCGGCGCCGCCGCCGGCACAAGCGACGAGACGCGTGCGGCCGTTCGAGATCACGTCGAGGGAAGCCCACTCGTAGGCGAACACCATCGGATCGCGCAACGCGAACGAGCCCATGCAGGCCGGCCCGAGCAGCACGCGGCGCGTGCGCCCGGCAATCGCGGCCAGCAGCGTCAGCGCATCGAGCCGCCGGTTGACGAACAGCGCGTCGCCGCACCACAGCGAATCGAGCTGCGGCACGGCCTCGACCGCATCGGCAAGCCGCAGCAGGTCGTCCGTGGTGCACAGGCCGACCAGGATGCCGCGATTGGACAGGGTGATTCCGAATTTCATGTCGGGCATTTCAACCGGGTTTGATCGGGTGTTCAAGCGTGATTGACATTGCCTTGAGCGGACGAAGCCGCTTCAATCGCCGCCGCAACATCAGGAGCTGCCAGCAATGCGCCATATCGATGCCTTCTGTCATTTTTTTCCGCGCGGGATTTTCGAGAAACTGTCGGAGACGGCGGGCGGCACGCGCGACATCGGCATGCGCATGCAGGGCGTGAAGACCATCCACGATCTCGACGCACGCTTCCGCAGCATGGACGGCTTCGAGGACTATTCGGAAATCATCTCGCTCGGCATGCCGCCGATCGACGGCATGGTCGGGCCGGACAAGGCGCCGGAGCTGGCGCGCGTCGCCAATGACGGCCTCGCCGAACTGGTGGCGAAATATCCGGACCGCTTTTGCGGCTACGTCGGCGGCGCTGCCGATGAACGCGCCGGACGACGCCGCCAAGGAAGCCGAGCGCATTCTCGTCAACGGCAATGCCAACGGGCTGCAGCTTCACAACAACGTCAACGGCCTCTGCCTCGACGAGCCGCGCTTTCTGCCGATTTTCGAGATCGCGCACAAGGCGGACAAGCCGATCTGCCTGCATCCCGCGCGCACGGCGGCGTTTCCGGATTTCGCGGCCGAGAAGCGCTCGCGCTACGAAATCTGGACCATTCTGGGCTGGCCGTACGAGACCAGCGCCACCATGGCGCGGCTGGTCTTTTCGGGGGTCATGACGCGGTTTCCCGGAATCAAGGTGATGTCGCACCATCTCGGCGCGATGATCCCGTTCTTCGATGCGCGGCTCGAGACCGGCTGGGCGACGCTCGGCAGCCGCTCGTCGGAAGAGGATTACAGCAAGGTGCTGACGAACCTCGGCAAGCCTTTGCTCGACTGCTTCAAGGATTTTTACGGCGACACGGCATTGTGTGGCGGGCGCGCCGGCACTGTCTGCGGGCTGGAATTCTACGGCGTCGACCACGTGCTGTTTGCCTCGGATGCGCCGTTCGGCCCTGAAGGCGGCCGCGCCTACATTCGCGAAACCATCAAGGTTATCGCATCGCTCGACATTTCGACGGCCGATAAAGAGAAGATTTGTTATCGCAATGCGCTGAAGCTGTTCAAAATGTGATGTTGTCGTGGCAACATCGTCGCGCCGGGCACTCGGCGCACAATGGTTTTTGTTGCGCGTTCGGTTACACTTTCCTGAACCAATAACAACGCGGGAGAAATGTCCATGCGTCGTGATTTGAGTCTGATCATCGGCGGCGTGCTCACCGGCAATCGCTGTTCACCGCAAACTTCAGCCCGGCGCACGCCGCCGAAAAGGTCCTGGTCGGCACCGGCGGCTCGGCGAGCGACGCGCCGTTCTACATCGCCAAGAACAAGGGCTATTTCCAGGATGAAGGCCTCGATGTCGAGCTCATCGTGCTCGACTCCGGCGCCAAGGTGATCGCGCCGCTCGGCACCGGCGATCTCGACGTCGGCTCAGGCGCGCTGTCGGTCGGCTTCTGGAACGCGCGCGCCCGCGGCGTGAACTTTCACGTCGTCGCCGACCGCGGTCATGTCGAAGCAGGCTATTTCTATCAAAGCGTGTTCATGCGCAAGGATCTGGTCGACAGCGGCGAATTCAAGAGCCTCAAGGACCTCAAGGGCAAGCGCATGGGCTTTGCCGCGCAGGGCGTGACTTCGCTGTCGCTGCTCAACGAGGCGTGCAAGAGCGTCGGCATCAGCTACGACGACGTCACGCCGGTTTATCTGAGCTTCGCGCAGCAGATCATCGCCATCAACAACAAGGCGCTCGACGGCAGTTTCCTGATCGAGCCGCAGGCGACGATCGCGGCCAATGCCGGCTACGGCGTGCGCTTCATGAACACCGACACGTTCTATCCGCACCAGCAGATTTCGGTGATTTTCTACAGCGACAAATTCGCAACCCAGCGCAAGGACACGGCGGAAAAATTCATGCGCGGCTGGCTGCGCGGCGTGCGCGCCTACAACGACGCCATCAAGGACGGCAAGATCGCCGGCAAGGGCGCCGACGAAGTGGTGGAAACCATTTCCAAGAACTTCAACCTGGAACCCAAACTCGTTCGCGACATGTATTCGCAGGCGGTCGATCCGACCGGCGCGGTCAATGCCGCCGGCATGCAGAAGGACCTCGATTTCTTCAAGAGCCGCGGTTTCGTCACCGCCGACATCAAGCCAAGCGACGTGGTCGACATGTCGTTTGCGCAAAAGGCCAACGCGGCGCTGGGGCCATACAAGCGGCCGTAAACGGAGGATATCGTGAAGCCGTCCTGTCTTGTTCTGCTGGCCGGACCGTTACTGGCGGGACCTGCCATTGCTTATCCCAGACCGGCCCCCGACGCGCCGATTGTCGTCGCGCAGGCATCCAATCCCAGACTGGTCTCGTCTACGAGCATCAATGGAAGGACGATCAAGGTCTTGGTGGTCGGAAATGGCTCTCCGAGCGTGAACCTTCAGCAGAGAGACGACAACGCAACGCTGAAGATCGGAACTCATACGATCCTCATTGCGCCGGACGGGCGCGTTTCCGTCGACGGCAAAGAGACATCTTACGGAATATTCAGGGAACTGGACGTGACGATCGGCGATGACGACACCGTTCAGATCAAGGTAGCGAATTAGGAACCATGGATTGTCATCATCCGCGAAAGCGGATGATCCAGTAATCACCACAATTGCCGGCGGGCAAGGCGATCAACGACCGCACCGACCGCGTTTACTGGATGCCCGCCTTCGCGGGCATGACAAGTCAATGTTCAACACGGTGAGCCCTAGTCTATCTTGTCAGCAAACTCGCCGTCCTCGAACACCGAGATCACCGGCGGCTTGCCGGACAGGCCCAGCTCCTGCCAGCGCGCCACGACGTTGTCGTAGGCGTCCTTCGACAGTTTGGTGCGCGGCGAGAAGCTCTTGATGAATCTGTAGTCCATGCAGGCGTTGATCAGGCACTTCGAGCCCCACGGCCGGATTTCCGGCGGATTGAGGCTGGGATCGAGATAGGTGCTCCAGGTCTCGCGCAGGATGTCGATCGATTGCGCCGGACGCGAGCGCGTCGCCATCGCCCACAGCACCTGGTGGATGTTGGTCGGATCGATGTCGTCGTCGACCACGATGACGTATTTGCCGAAATAGGCGCCGGCCGTGCACTGCGCCGCGAGCGCCATCACCTGCGGCGCGTGGCCGGCATACATCTGCTTGAGCGAGACCACGGTGATGCCCCAGCCGGCGGCCTCGGGGATCGACCACACGCCCTGGATGCCCGGCACGCCGAGCTTTTGCAGATCGGCCCAGATGCCGGCGGAGCGCAGCGCCGCCCAGAACAGGCCGGCTTCGTTGGCGGGACCGTCCGCCATCAGCGCGCAGGTCAGCGTCGGGTTGTCGCGATAGCGCACGCGCTCGACGCGCATGTAGGGCGTCGCGCCGCTCGGCCGGCCGTAATAGCCGGTGAACTCGCCGAACGGGCCTTCGGCGAAGGTCTCGTTCGGATACAAAAATCCTTCGAGAATGATTTCCGCGCGCGCCGGCAGCGGCAGGCCGGTGAGATCGCTCTTGAACACCTCGATCGGCGCGCCGTTGATGCCGGAATAATATTCGTATTCGCTTTCGGTCTTCGGCAGGCTGGTGGCGGCGACGAGGAACAGCAGCGGATCGATGCCGTAGGCGGCCGCGATCGGCATCGGCTTGCCCATCTTCCACCATTTCTCGCGGTCGATGGTGGCGTCCTTGCCGGGCGAGGTGTAGACGCCGACCTCGCGCGGCCCCTTGATCATCATGCGGTAGGTGCCGACGTTGATGCGGCCGCTCTCGGGGTCCTGCGTGATCACGGCGTCGCCGGTGCCGAGATATTTGCCGCCGTCGAGCGGCCACATGCGCTGCGCCGGGAACATGCGGATGTCGATCGCGTCGCCCTCGACGATGTTCTGGTTGCAGATCGCGGTGTCGGCCGCGACCTCCCGGGGCGGCATCTTGCGGCCGAGCTTCTGCTGCAGAATCTGCACGGCCTTGAGCGGATGATCGACCGGCGCTTCGCCGATCATCAGGCAGAAGCGCGACAGATTGCAGCCGATCATGTTGTAGAGCGCGCGATGCCCGGGATGGCCCTTGATGTTCTCGAACAGCAACGCCGGCGATTTCTCGCCGCCGACCAGATAGGTGATCGTCGCCGCTTCGAGATCGGGATCGACCTCCGCGGTGATGCGCTTGAGCTCGCCCAGCGCCTCGGCCTTCTGCATCCAGATGTCGAGATCGCTGGCGTTGGCGCCGTAAGCGGCCTTGCGTTGCGCTGTTTGCGCCGGTTCGGGATCGCTTCTCAACGGGGCGCTGACGCTCATATCCATGACGGCACCTTTGGCGATTGCGCTGCGGACCTCAGAATGCGGCTTCCCGGCCTCGCGCGGCAAGGACCATCGGCTGGCGTGCGACGCAGCAGCCAATGACCTTTCGATCATCCCGCGATATGGTTTGAAAAGGCCGAGGAGGGGACGATGACGGCGGTGCGACGGATTGCGGCCCGCGGCTTCTTCGTTGGCGGAATTCTGGCCGCTCTCGCCGTTTCCGGCAGCGCCGGCGCGCAGGATTTCTACAAAGGCAAAGACATTACGCTTTATGTCGGCTCGGGCGCCGGCGGCGCCTACGACACCTATGCGCGCCTGATTGCGCGCCACTACAGCCGGCACATCCCTGGCAATCCCAACATCATCGTGGTCGACATGCCGGGCGCGAGCGGCCGAAAAATGATCGGCTACCTCTACAACGTCGCGCCGAAGGACGGCACCGCCATCGGCACGGCGCTGAGCACGCTGACGTTCGACCCGCTGATCGGCGAGGACACCGCGTTCGATGCGACCGAGGCTCTCCTGGATCGGCAGCGCCAATCGCGAAACCTCGACCTGCATTGTCTGGCACGCGTCGCCGATCCGCACCATCGACGATGTGCGCAAGCAGGTGATGACGGTCGGATCGAGCGGACCGAGCAGCACCAACTCGATCTATCCCAACGTGCTGAACTATCTGTTCGGCATGAAATTCAAGGTGATCGCCGGCTACACCTCGGCGCCGCTGATGAGCATGGCGATCGAGCACGGCGAGCTCGACGGCCGCTGCGGGCTGACGATGTCGTCGCTGCACTCGGTCAATCGCAGTTGGACCGACGAGCATAAGGTTCGCATCATTTTGCAGATTGCCATCGAAAAAGACCCGCAGATCGCCGACGTGCCCTTCATCTTCGATCTCGCCAGCACCGAAGAGCAGCGCCAGATCCTCACGCTATGGGCGGCACCGAACAAAATGGGCCGGCCATTCTACGGCCCGCCCGGCATGCCGGCTGCGCGCCTGAACATTCTGCGGCGCGCCTTCGACGCCATGGAGAAGGACCCGGCGTTCCTCGCCGACGCGGCGCGCAGCGGCCTCGGCGCCGACGGCATCACCGGCGAGGAGGTCGATGCGCTGGTGAAGCAGGTTTACGCGACGCCGAAGGATGTGGTGGCGAAAGCGGCGCAGGCGGCGAAGAGCCGGTAATCACCCAAATGTGCGGTGATTACTGGATGCCCGCCTTCGCGGGCATGACAGGTCTCGCAAACGCCGGCAGCACCTCGCGGGCGAACAGGCGCATCGAGCGCTGCGCCTCGGCGAAATCGAGCGTGCCGAAATTGATCTGCAGCGAGGCGTGCTCGATGCCGCCGACCGCCGCCTCGAAGCGGCGGATGATGGCCTTGATCTCGTCCGGCGTGCCGACCCAGGCGCCGCCGGCTTCGATCTGGGTTTCCAGCGTGAAATTCTTCATCCGGCTGATCAACTCGTCGTAGCCCGGTAATCCTTCGACGAGATGCCTTTGGTCCACTCGCCGGCGGATTCGAACAGCGCCAGGAAGTAATCCTCGAACTGGGCGCGCGGGATTTCGCGGGCGCGGCGCGAAGTCCTCGTGGCAGAACATGTGCACGGCGATCATGACCTCGCCGTTGCCGGGATGGCCGGCGTCGCGCCACGCGTTGCGATAGATCGGCAGCAAATCCTTGAGCGGGCCGATCGGGATCGACATCAGCGAGTGGCCGTTGCGGCCGGCGAACTCGAACGAATCCGGGGTGCGGGTCGAGGCGATATAGAATTTCGGCCGCGGCTTTTGCGTCGGACGCGGCAGCGACGTGACGTTTTCGAAGCTGTGGAACTGGCCGTGATGCGTGACGTTCTCCTGCGTCAGCAGCAGCTCGACCTGCTCCAGCCCCTCGCGGAAGCGAGCAACCAATTCGTCGGGCGAAATCCGGAAGCGCCGGAATTCATGCGGCAGGAACGCACGCGCGAAGCCGACATCGAAGCGTCCGTGCGAGATGGCGTCGAGCATCGCGATCTCGCCGGCGAGCTTGATCGGATTGTTGAACACCGGAACAACCGCACCGGTGACGAGCCGCATCTTTTTCGTGCGCACCGCCGCCGCGGAGAGAAACACGATCGGGTTCGGGCTGTAGCCGCCGTAGCGTTCGAAATAGTGCTCCACCGAGCGCGCGTGGGTGAAGCCGAGCGTGTCGGCCTCTTCGGCAATGGCCAGACTTTGCGCGAAGTATTCTTCGGCGCTCTTGTCCTTCGGCTGGAAGTTGGGAAAGAACTGGACTCCGAACTGCATGGGCCGATGCCTTTTCCCCGTCATCCTGAGGTGCGAGCGGAGCGAGCCTCGAAGGATGCTGCTGAGGCGCCGGGGCCGTCGCCCTTCGAGGGCCGCTGGGCGGCCACCTCAGGGTGACGGAACGCCGGCTTGCGGCCGATGTATCGGACAAGCTCCGCCAAATTCTTGCGCAACGTCGGCGCATCGACCTTGTTTGGATCGAAATCCGGCTCGTCGAATTCCAGCATGTCTTCGTGGTTGAGGCTTGTGGGATCCGCGATGGTGCGCAGATAGGTCTCATAGCCGACCGGCCCGCCGATGTCCGCGGGCGGGCAGCGGCCTTCAGCGCTGACGAGTTGCGGATACTTTACGTCAGGCATGGCGACGGCGCGCGACTCCAGCCGCACTGTATGCTGCCAGTCTTCGCCGAACACGTAGTCATATTGAAAGGTGTCGCCGAACGTCAGAATATCGGCGAGCGTCGCCTCCTCCGCCGACATTGGAGCGTTTTCCGCGTCGCGATCCGGTGTACCCCACGCCCGCCCGCCGATGCGGAATTCGAATGGATGGCCGTTCTGCCAGCCGATGGCGATCTGCAGAACGAAATGCAGATCGTCGAGCCGGATGTCGAGCGGCACCTCGACGCAACGCACGACGCGCGGCGTCACGTCGTCGATCTCGACATTGAGCCGCGCGATCTCGCCGCTGTATGACGACGGCGCAGCCGTCATTCGGCGGCCTGCTGGAACGTGAGCATCTCGTCGCGCGGATCGAGGTCGACGATGCGGCCGTCCTTGATGATCCACGACAGGTTCTTGTTGTCCTGCAGCACGGTGATGTCCGCGATCGGATCCTTGCGCAGCACGAGCACGTCCGCGAGCTGCCCCGCCGCCACCTGCCCGACCTGGCCTTCGAGGCCGACCGCAAAGGCATTGTCGCGCGTCGCGGCGACGATCGCCTCCATCGGCGTATAGCCGCCGTGCTTGACGAAAATCTCCAGCTCCTTGGCGTGCAGCTCGCCGTGGCGGGTGAACGAATTGTTGCCGGTGTCGGTGCCGACCAGGAGCTTGATGCCGAGCTTGCGCGCCTTGTGCATCAATTCCCCGAGCAGATCGTAGTGCCGCTGCATGCGGGCGATATCGAGCTGCACCTGCTCGGCGCCGACCTTCTGGCCGAGTTCGACCACGACGGCGAGGAACGTCGCGGTAGGCAGGATCGGCATGCCGGCTTTGGCTACGGCTTCGAGATCGCGATCGGTGGCGAGATCGGCGTGCACGATCCAGTCGACGCCGGCTTCCGCCGCCGCGCGCGTCGAGCCGGCGCCGCGCGAGTGGATGGCGACGCGCAGATTGCGCCGGTGCGCCTCGCCGACGACGGCGCTGATCTCGTCCTTCGCCAGCATCTGCGATTCGCCGCCGCGGCTGTCCGCCATCTTGATGAAGTTGACGCCGTGCTTGCCCTGGCGGCGCACCTCGGTGACCATTTCGTCCGCGGTGTTGCACAGCTTGCCGATCGAGTGGTCGGGCGTGCCTTCCCACGACGGCTCGTCGTCCTCGATGCAGCCGTAGGTGACGATCATGCGGCCGGCGACGTACATGCGCGGGCCTTCCATCAGGCCGAGCTTGATGGCGTCGCGCACGCCGACATCGGTGAACCAGGTGCCGCCCGGCACCGAAATGCTGGTGACGCCGGCGCGCAGCACCTTCTGCGCGCTGCGGGCGGATTTCAGCGTGGAGAATTCCGGCCGCGTCGTGCCCTTGCCTTTGCCCTCGCCCTTGATCAGCGGGTAGCCATAGGACATGTGGCAGTGCGCATCGATGAGGCCGGGCATGATCCACTGCCCGGCGGCGTCGACCACGTCGACGTTCTTGCGATCCTCAAGATGAATGTCGCCCGGCAACGCGCCGACGCTTTTGATGCGGTTGCCCTCGACCACGATGGCGTCGTTGCGCTCCGACGGCTTGCCCGAGCCGTCGATCAGCGTGCCATTGCGGATGACGAGGGTTTTCTTGGCGCTCATGGGCATATTCCTTATTCCGGCGTGGCGCGATTATACAGCAGCGCCGGATTCTGTCATGCCCCGCGACGACATGGTCGTCATTCCGGGACGCGGGCGTGCGCGGCAGCCCGGAATGACGGCTCACGCGAGGCCGCTCTGGTTAACGATCTGACGGACCTGGTCGCTGCGGGCGAAGTGCTTGTTGAACATGTCCTCGACATCGTGATTGAGCTCGGCTGCGCTGCGCTCTTCGCGCGGCTTGAGCTGGGCGCTGAGGTGGGCGCCATGCTCGCGGCCGAGCGCCACCATCTCGCGGCCGAACGGCACCTGCTTGCGCTGATAGTCGGCGAGTCCCGCGTCGATGTCATCGCCCGCGGAAAAAAGCGAATCGGCAAGGCTCGCGGCGTCGATCGCGGCCTTGGTGGTGCCGGCGCCGACGTGCGGCCGCGCCACGAACGCGGCGTCGCCGAGCAGCGCCACGCGCCCGAACACGAGCTGCGAGGATTCGAGATCGTAGATCGGCTGGAAGAACGGCTGGGCGAGCGAAAATAGTTCCGCGATCTGCGGCGCGATCAGCGCGCGGGCCGTCGCCTTGATGGCCGCAATCACATCGGGCCGGATCAACGGCGGCGGAATGCCGGCGGCGTGATAGCGACCGTCCGCGTCGGTGAGAAGATCGGCGAGCGCCTTGTCGGGCTCGGTCGGCCGGTACCAGACGATGTTGTAGCCGCGGCGGCCGACCGCGGTGTCGTTGTTGCGGCCGGGCACCGGATAGCCGAGCAACTGCTCGCCCTCCGGCAGGCAGAATGCGTAGTGCTCGAAGATCTCGCGGCTGCCGGGCGGCACGTCGCGCTCGTCGATCAGCGCGCGCCAGGCGACGTAGCCGGCATAGAGCGGCTGCGCCTGCGGCAAATATTGCTCACGCAATGTGGAGCGCAGGCCGTCGGCACCGATGAGCAGGTCGGCGCGTTCGCGCGATCCGTCGGCGAAAATGGCGGTGACGCCGTCACCATCCGGTTCGGCGCGCCGGAGATTCATGTTGAGGCGATAGCTCTCGTCCGGCAGTGCATCGCGCAGCGCGTGATAGAGCCGCCCCCAGCCGCTCATGGTGCGTGCGGTCGGCCGTTGCAGAATGACGTGGCCGTCACGATCGAGACAGATGACGTCCGCGACCTTGATGCCCATCGAGTTCGTCGAAATCGATGCCGGCGCGTCGCAGGATATCGATGAGCTGCTGGTGCGTGCCGAGCCCGACGCCGCGGCTCGCCAGCTCCTCGGCGTTGCGCTCGAACACGACGACGTCCCAGCCGATGCTGCGCATCAGGTGCGCGGCGATCAGCCCGCCGAGCGAGCCGCCGATGACGAGGGCGCGAGGCATGCTATTCCCCTCCCCCTTGTGGGGAGGGGCTAGGGGTGGGGGTCGGCGAGCGAAAGCTCGCCACGAAAATCATTTTCATCGCGCTCCGCGCGACCCCTCTCCCTACCCTCCCCCACAAGGGGGGAGGGGAAAATGCAGTCACCACATCGTCCAGGGCATGTAGTCGTGACCGGGCTTGTAGTCCTGGTTGTTCTGCGCCGGATTTCGATTGATGAGCTCGCGGCCGTACATCGGATTGGTCTGGCTGCGCGTCTCGTGCTCGACGGTGAACAGCACTTCGCGGGTGTCGAGATCGATCACGTCCTTGAAGCGGTATTCGTAGTCGTTGGTTTCCATCGTGATCAGGCCGAGATCGAGCAGGCGGCGATACGGCCCGGAAAAATCGGCGATGTAGATTTGCACGTGGTGCTTGTCATAGGGCGCTTCCGCCTTATCGGTCTCGCGGAAATAGAAATACTGCTGCTCGCCGACCTGGACCTTGGCCTCGGGGCCGGCGCCGTTCTTTTTGACCTCGGACGGCGCGTGCATGATCTCGCGGTAAAAGCGCGCGATGCGTTCCGCCGTTCCGGGCCGCACGTCGAAGCGGATATAGGGCATGCCAAGCTGGATTCGGCCGAAGCGGCCCGCGTCCGGCGTATGCACCGTGATGCGATTGCCCCACGGGCAGACGGTCTCGACGCCGTCATTGCTTTCGCGGAACTCGAACTTGCTGCCTTCGAGCATCGGTTTCGCCTTCGACAGCCGATCGAGCAGGCCGTCGCGGTCGGGCGACACCAGGCCGATCGTGCCGCGCAGCACGTCGGGCTGCCCCATCGGCAGATGGAACTGGCTCATGCCGGCATTGATCCACATGTTGCGCGAGCCGGTGTTGAGGAAAGGATCGCGCGTGTAGCCGAGGCCGGTGACATAATAGTTCGTCGCCAGATGCTGGTCGGTGATGCAGACATTGACGTGGCCGATGCCGACGATGTTGCCGATGTCCTGCGTGGCGCGGTCGTATTTCTTGGCTTCCATGGAAATGGTCCTTCCCTGCTGAAGGACATACTAAAGCGATTTCCGTCGAAGTGGAATCATGGCGGCATCTCGGCGATCTCCCTCCCCCTTGCGGGGAGGGTTGGGGTGGGGGTCGCGAGGTGATGCGAGAACGTCGAGGTTTCGCCCAGCCTCACGACCCCCACCCCTGCCCCTCCCCGCAAGGGGGAGGGGAAATGGCTCACTGCAACGGCACGCCGGCGTCCTTGATCACCTTGGCCCACATGGCGCGCTCGTCCTCGACGAATTTCTTGGTCTCAGCCGGGCTGCCGCCGCCGGCATAAAGCTGAAGCTGGCGGAAGCGCGGCCTTGACGTCCGGCTCCTGCAACGCGGCGTTGATGGCCCCGTTGAGCTTTTCGACGATCGCCATCGGGGTCTTGGGCGGCGCACTGATGGCGTTCCAGGTCTCCGACACCACCTGCGGATAGCCGGCCTCCGCCATGGTGGGGATGTCCGGCAGCACGTCGATGCGTTTGTCGGTCGCCACCGCGAGCACGCGCGCCTTGCCGCTCTGGTGCAGCTCATAGACCGCCGAGAACTGGATGAAGCTGAGATCGACATGGCCGGCGACCAGATCGGTCAGAGCGAGCGCGGTGCCCTTGTAGGGCAGGTGCACCAGCTTGGTTCCGGTGAGGCTCATGAACAATTCGGCCGTGAGGTGCGACGCGGTGCCGACGCCTTGCGAGGCATAATTGAGCTTGCCGGGGTTGGCCTTGGCGTAGGCAATGAATTCCTGCACGGTCTTGGCCGGAAAATCCTGCCGCACCACCAGCACGTTCGGAATGCGCGACATCATGGCGGCGACCTCGAAGCCGGCCGGATCGAAGTTGAGCTTCTTGTAGAGCGAGCCATTGATCGACAGCGGCGACGGCGACGACGACAGCAGCGTGTAGCCGTCAGGCGCGGCCTGATACACGACCTCGGCGCCGATATTGCCGCCGGCGCCCGGGTGGTTCTCGATGATGAACGGCTGGCCGAAGCGCGCATGCAGCTTGTCGGCGATGATGCGGGTCGTGGTGTCGACGCCGCCGCCAGGCGCGACGTTGACGACGATCTTCACCGGCCTGGACGGGTAATCCTGCGCGCTGGCTGCCGTTGCGGCGAGCAACTGGGCAACGAGCAGTGCCGATATCCTGAGCATAAAAGTCCTCCAGACCTATTTATTTTCTGCAATTCACGCCGGCGCCATGGATGGCCGCGACGCCAGCACGTCCTGCGGATCGGGCCGCATGCGCCTGGTATCGAGGTTGAAGATGCGGGCCGCGTTGAGGCCGAGGATATTGCGCTTGGCCTGATCGCTCAGGAACGGCAGCGAGGTGATCGAGCCCGGCGGGTCGAAATCCCAATGCGGCCAGTCGGAGGCATAGAGAAGCTGTGTCTCAGCATTCATCGCCTTGAAGGTCGCTTCCAGCAGTTCAAGATTCGAGCGCTCCAGCGGCTGCGAGGTGAAGAACATCTCGCGCATATAGTCGCTCGGCTTGCGCTTGAGCATCGGCGCTTCGCAGGAGCGCATCATGAATTCATGATCGAGCCGCTGCATCAGGTACGGAATCCAGGCGACCCCGGCTTCGACCCAGACGACCTTGAGCTTCGGAAAGCGCTCGGGCAGGCCGTTGATGATCCAGTTGGTGAGATGGATCTGATTGTAGTGCGGGAAGCTGAGAGCGTGCATCGATATGAAGCGGTTCAACTGCGCGAACGACGGGTCGCTCCAGTTGAAGCCGGTGTGAAACGCGAGCGGCTTGCCGGTCTCCTCGATCATCGCATAAAGCCGCATGTAGGAATTGTGGTGCACCGGCTTGTTGCGTGTCGAGCAGATGGTGAAACCGATGATCTCCGGCCGCGACGCGTAGTCCTCGACCATCTTCTCGCACGCCTCGGGCGTATTGAACGGCAGGTAAAGCAGCCCCTTGATGCGCTTGTCCTGCGGCAGGATGCGCTCGACCATCCATTTGTTGAACGCGCCGCCGAGCGCCACCTCGACGTCGTCCTGCGGAGTCATGCCGAGCGTCAGCATCGGCGTCGGAAACAGGATTTGATAATCGAGCCCGAGCGCGTCCATGGCGCGGCGCACCAGCGCGACGCACGGGTGGCAGTCCTTCTCGGTGATGGTTTCGAGCCGCGCCTGTTCGTGCGGGATTCGGCCGTAGACGCTCTGGTAGCTCATGCCCGGCACGTTGTTGAGCAAGGCGAGCGAGCGCGACACCGGCCGGCCAAGTCCGGCCTCGCCCATGTGGCGGATGAAATCGTTGTCGATCGAAGCAAGGATTTCCGGCCAGAACTGCGTCTCGGTCACGTGCGCGTCGATGTCGACCAGGAAATAGTCGCCGTACTGCTTCGATTGCTGCGTCGCGTGCGAGAGGATGTCGCGCGTGTCGGACGAGGTGGTGATCCCCGGCAGTTCGCGAACAGGCTTTTTGATTTTTTCGAGCATGAGTGCCTCGCTTTTGTTCATCTCGCTCGGCCCTGCGATAGCCGAGGAGCGCCCAAAGGGCGACGTCTCGAAGGATGTCGATCGCGCACATGCTTCGAGGCCCGGCCAACGGCGGGCTGCCTCAGCATGAGGCAGTCGGGATTGCGTCACTGCGGCTCGATACCCGCGGCCTTGATGACCTTGCCCCATTTTCCGCTTTCGGAGCTGACCCAGTCGCGAAATTCCGCCGGCGTCGACCATTTCACCACGACGCCGATCTTCTTGAAACGCTCCTCGGTCTCCGGCTTCTTGAGATCGGCGACCAGCAGCGCGTTGAGCTTGTCGACGATTTCCTTCGGCGTTCCGGCCCTTGCAAACAATCCTTGCCAGCCAACCGCCTGATAGCCCGGTACCGTCTCGGCGATGGTCGGCACATCGGGCATTTCGGAATTGCGCGTGAGCGAGGTCACGCCCAGCATCTTCAGCTTGCCGTCCTTGATCAGCGACGCGGCGGGGCCGATGTCGGTGAACATCATCGACACGTCGCCGCCCATGACGTCGACAAGCCCGGGCGCGGTGCCCTTGTAGGGGATCTGGCGGATGTCGGTGCCGGTCATGCTCTTGAACAGCTCGGCGAAAAGCTGCTGCGTGGTGCCGATGCCGGCCGACGCATAGGTCAGCGAGCCAGGCCTTTGTCTGGCGAGCTTGATCACGTCCGCCACCGAATTGACCGGAAGCGTGGGCGACACCACGAGCGAAAACTCCGTCAGCCCGATGAGCACGATCGGCTCGAAATCCGTCGCGGGATCGTAAGAGACGTTTTTCATCAGATACGGCAGCAGGCCGAACGCCGTCGGCGCGTGCAGCAGCGTATAGCCGTCAGGCTGAGCTTTGGCGGCGGCGCCGATGCCGATGACGCCGCCTGCTCCGGTGCGGTTTTCGACCAGGAAGGTCTGCTTCAAATCGCGCTGCAGCACTTGCGCGGCATACCGGCCCAATATGTCGGTTGATCCGCCGGGCGCAAATGGCACAATGATGGTGACCGGGTGGCTCGGATAGTCGTCCGCGCGCACGGCGTTCGAGGACGCGAGGCCCGCAATCGCCAATCCAAGCGCGAAACCGAGCGCAAACCTCGTTCCGAATGTCATCGCTTTCCTCCCGGTTCCGGCGAATTTAGATCATAGGCTCATAGAGGTACAAGGATCGCTGCAAAATGCGACGAGGTGACATCCCGGCGCGCATGGAGAAAAGCGTGAGCTCGAAGAAGAAGACGATTGCCGTCGACACCGTGGCGGAGGCCTATCTGTCGCTCTTGGCCGAGCGCGGCATTGAATACCTGTTCGCCAACGGCGGCACGGACTTCGCGCCGGTGATCGAGGCGCTGGCTGCGATCAGCGCCAAGGGGAGCACGCCGCGGTTGAAGGTCGTGCCGGTGGCGCACGAGAACGTCGCCGCCTCGATGGCGCACGGCTATTACCTCACGACCGGCAAGCCGGCGGCGGTGATGTTCCACGTCAGCGTCGGCACCGCGAACGGCATCAACGCGCTGCTCAATGCCGCGCGCGACCAGGTGCCGATGCTGTTCACCGCCGGGCGCACGCCGCTGTCGGAATATGGCCAGCGCGGCTCGCGCGACACCGGCATCCATTGGGGCCAGGAAATGTTCGACCAGGCCGCGATGGTGCGCGAGGCCTGCAAATGGGA
Organism: uncultured Alphaproteobacteria bacterium; assembly: GCA_963730645.1. Lineage (GTDB taxonomy): Bacteria > Pseudomonadota > Alphaproteobacteria > Rhizobiales > Xanthobacteraceae > BOG-931. The sequence goes on from CAVSSN010000013.1 coordinate 109,098, forward strand.
CTATGAGCTGCGCAATGCCGATCAGCTCGAGGACGTGGTCGACCGCGCGCTCGAGATCGCGACCACCGAGCCGTGCGGGCCGGTCTATCTGTCGCTGCCGCGCGAGGTGCTGAGCGCGCCGATCACGAAATTCAGTTTCGCGGCCGCTCCGCGCCGCGCCGGGGGAACCGTGCCGGGCCCGGCACCGGACGCCATCGCGCGCGCAGCGGATATTCTGGCGAAAGCCGAGCGGCCTTTCATCTTCACGCGCGCCAGCGGACGCGTCGAGGCAAGCGCGGATGCGGTCGGCGAATTCTCCGAGCGATTTGCGTTTCCCATCGTCGAGTTCCGCCCGATCACCAATTCGGTCGTGGACGATCATCCGATGCTGGTCGGCTTCCAGCCGACGCCGCATCTGCAGGAGGCGGATGTCATCCTCAATATCGAATCCGACGTGCCGTGGATTCCGACCGTGCACGGCCAGCCGGCCGACGATTGCAAGATCATCCATCTCGGCGTCGATCCGCTCTATTCGCGGCTGCCGATGCGAAGCTTCCCGTGCGATGTGGCGGTGACCGGCTCGCCCGCAACGGCGCTGCCGCAGCTTGCCGCGGCGCTCGGCGACCGGATTGGCGCGAAGCGGATCAGCGCGCGAAAGAAGCGCGTCGCCGAGATCAGGGCCGCCGCGCAGAAGGCCGCAAAAGCCACAATCGCGCGCGTCGATAAGCTGACACCGATCAGCCCGGATTGGGCGAGCCATTGCGTCGCGCAGGCGGCGGGCGATCAGGCGATCTATGTCAACGAATATCCGCTGCTGCGGCACCATGTGCCGCTGGCGCGGCCGCGCAGCTTCTTCAATCCGGGCGGCGCCGGCGGACTCGGCTGGGGCGTCGGCGCCGCGATCGGCATGAAAATCGCTGCGCCGGATCGGCTCGTGGTCGCGGCGCTCGGCGACGGCGCCTACATGTTTGGCAATCCGACCGCCGGGCATCAGGTGCTGCGCAATCTCGGACTTCCCGTGCTGTTCGTCATCTTCAACAACGCGATGTGGGAAGAGGTCGAGCGCGCGACGTTGACGGTCTTTCCCGACGGCCAGGCGGCGCGGGCCAACCAGGTGCCGATCGCGCATCTCGGACCGGCGGCGGATTTCCAGCACATGATGGCGATCTTCGGCGGCTACGGCGAACGCGTCGACAAGCCGGAAGATTTGCCGGCGGCGCTCGGCCGCGCGCTGCACGCGGTCAAGGAAGGCCGCCAGGCTCTCTTGAACATCATCGTCGGCCGCCGTGGCGTGCAGCCGTGACAAAGACGGGAGGAAACTATGACCAGTACGGTTTTGAGCCGGAGAACCATGATGACCGGAAGTATTCTGCTGGGAGCCGGCGCTTCGGGCCTGGGCAGCGCACAGGCGCAAACCGCGGCTGGCGCCGATCCGTACAAGCCCGTGCCGATGCCGGCACAGGTTCCGGCCAAGGAAGGCTTGGCGCAGCTCGCCGACACACGGCTCTTCTACTGGGACACGGGCGGCGACGGCCAACCCATCGTGCTGATGCATCCGGCGTCCGGCAGCGCGCTGATCTGGGGTTACCAGCAGCCGGTGTTCGTCAAGGCCGGCTATCGCGTCATCGCCTATTCGCGGCGCGGCCATAACGGCTCCGACCCGGTGCCGAAGGAAAATCCCGGAATCGCTTCCGGCGACCTCGACCACCTGATGGATTTTCTCGGCGTGAAGAAATTTCACGCAGTCAGCTCGGCGGCCGGCGTCAGCGTCACGATGGACTATGCGCTGTCGCATGCCGACCGGCTCTACAGCATCGTCTATGCCTGCGGCACCGGCGGCGTGCAGGACGAGCATTATGTGAAAATGCTCGACGACCTGCGGCCGAAAGGTTTTGCCGAGATGCCGTTCGAATTCCAGGAGGTCGGACCGTCCTATCGCGCCGCCAATCCCGAAGGCACCCAGCAGTGGGCAGATCTCCATCACAAGGCCGTCACCGGCGTGCGGACCGGACAAAAGCCCGCCAACAAGGTGACGCTCAAGGCGCTCGAGTTCGATGAAGGTGCCGACGCTGGTGATCGCCGGCGACGCCGACCTGTGGTGGCCGCCGACGGCCTTGCGGATGGTCGCGCCGCACATCCCGAACAGCGAGACGCTGATCGTGCCGGAGGCCGGCCATTCGGTCTATTGGGAGCAGCCCGAGATGTTCAACCGCGCAGTGCTCGATTTCATCGGAAGGCACGCGACGTAAGGTGTCGAGTTTTCTGCAAAAGTTTCTGCTGGCCTCGCGCACGAGCCTCGACGCCCGCGCCAAGATCCAACGACATCAATTACGGACTGCTCGTTCCGCTCGTTATCAATACCTGCGTCATCCAGATGGTCTACGCGCTGGTGCGCGTCACCACGTCGTACCGGGCGATCGAACTCAATCTTTCCGTGGTCTGGCTTGGCGTCATCTCGGCGACCTTCGCGATCCTGCCGATTTTCGTCGCCGTACGGGTCGGCCGTTTCATCGATCGCGGCAACGACGCGCGGGCGGCGTGGATCGGCTCGGGCCTGCTGGTGGCGGCCTGCGCCGGCTTTCTGTTCTGGTCGAACTCGGTGACCGGGCTGCTGCTGTTCACCGCGCTGCTTGGCGTCAGCCATGTCTACATGATGGCGAGCCAGCAGATGCTCTGCATCCGCAGCGCCGGACCGCGCGGCCGCGATGCCGCGTTCGGCAATTATCTGGTGGCGGCGGCGATCGGTCAGGGATTGGGCCCCTACGTCATCGCCTGGGCCGGCGGCGCGGCGACAGTGCCGCCGACTGACAAGCTCTTCACCATCGGCCTGATCATCGCCTGCGTATCGATGGTGACGGCCGGCTTGCTGCGCCCTGGCGCCCAAGCCGGAAGGCGGCACGAAACAACGCCCCGTCGTTCCGCTTCGCACGCTGCTGCGCCAGCCCGGCCTCATGGCGATGCTCACCGCGAGCGTGATCACCATCACGGCGCAGGATTTGATCACGATCTACCTGCCGCTGATGGGCACCGAGCGCAACATGAGCGCGAGCGACATCGGCACCTTGCTGACGACGCGGTCGGCGGCGTCACTGGTGTCGCGCATGGGATATGCGACGCGTGGTCCGGATCGTCGGCCGCTTGCCGCTGACGCTGATCAGCATGATGGCAGGCGGCGATTGGGTTTGCCTGTCTCGCCATCCCGATGCCGCTCCCGCTCATGTACGCGGTGATGACGCTGCTCGGACTGTCGCTCGGCATTGCGACGACGCTCAGCCTCACCAACGTCGTCGACATCGCGTCGACCGAGGCGACCGGCACCGTGATGTCGCTGCGCATCACCGGCAACCGTATCGGCCAGGTGGCGATGCCGTTCATCGTCAGCCTCGTTGCGTCCGCAACCGGGGTCGGCGGGGATTTTCGCCGTCGTCGCGCTGAGCCTTGCCGCATCGGGAATTTCGGTTCAAATGAGCCGGCGGCAGCGGTGACGTTCATGACGCGCGGCATTGCACTGAAAATGATGTTGGCCGCGCTTGCGCTCGCTGCGGCGGCGCCAGACGCCTCCGCGCAGGACGGCGAATTCTACAAGGGCAAGACCATCACCATCGTGGTCGGCTATTCGGTCGGCGGCGGCTACGACCAGTATGCCCGCGCGCTGGCGCGCCATTTCGGCCGCCACATTCCGGGAAATCCGAATGTGCTGGTGCAGAACATGCCGGGCGCAGCGACGCTGACGGCCGTGCGTCACCTCGACGCCAATGCGCCGAAGGACGGAACGGTCATGACGACGTTCGATCCCGGCATCATCACCGAGTCGTTCGCCCAACCGGACGTCTTCAAGGTCAAGTTCTCGAATTTCCAGTGGATCGGCGCGCTCTTGCGCGACATCCGCATCTGCTACGCGTGGGGCGCGACCGGGATCAGATCCTGGGACGACATGATGGCGCGCAAGGAATTTTTGATCGGCACCACGGCCCAGGGCTCGAATGCCTACGTCAACGGCGCCATCCTGCGCAAAATGTTCAACGCGCCGGTGCACCAGATCGCCGGTTATCCGGGCAGCAACGAGCAGCGGCTCGCGCTGGAACGCGGCGAGCTCGAAGGCAATTGCGGCTCGTGGAGCGCCATGCCGCAGGACTGGATCGTCAATCGCAAGATCAACCCGCTGGTGCGGTTCTCGCCCAAGCGGCCCGCCGATATGCCGGAGAACGTTCCCTATATCGGCGATCTCGCCAAAACGCAGGAGCAGAAGGACATCCTCACGATCCTCAATGCCTCGGGCGAACTGGGCCGGCCGCTGATCATGTCGAACGCCGTCCCGGCCGAGCGCGTGAAGCTGCTGCGGGCAGCGTTGCAGGCGACCTTGCAGGATGAGGCGTTCCTGGCCGACGCGCAGAAGCAATTCCTGCTGCTCGATCCGGTGACCGGCGAGGAGGCCGCGCAGGTTGTTAACGCAATTTATGCCGCCCCGCCGGCTCTGGCCAAGAAGGTCAAAGATGTGCTGGATTAGGGCCCAAGAACGCCGCCGAAAGGATTGAGTCGCCATGGCCGATTTCCGCAGCTTCAAAACCGCCAAGAGAAAGCCCGCGAAAGCGATGGAGCACGTCGACGATCCTGCGGCCTGGACACCTGACGCACTCAAGGACGTCGAGACTTTCAGCTACCACCTCACCGATCGCGACGCCGACGAGCTTGAATCGGCGACCGCTTCGTTCCGCCGCCATGGCGTTCCGATCGAAGAGGTCCGCCGCGACAACTTTCCGCTCAATGGTTTCGCCGAGGTGCTGGCCGACGTCCGCCGCGAGCTGATGGACGGCCGCGGCATGGTCATGCTGCGGAATTTTCCGCTCGATCGTTTCAACCGCGAGGGGCAGGCGATCGCCTATCTCGGGCTCGGCGCCTATCTCGGCACGCCGATGTCGCAGAACGGACAGGGCCACATCCTCGGCCACGTCAAGGATCTCGGCGGCGACTATGCCGACCCCAATACGCGCGGCTACATGACCCACGCCGAGATGCGGTTTCATTCCGACGCCTGCGATTACGTCGGATTGCTGTGCCTGAATTCCGCAATGAGCGGCGGCGCAAGCCGCGTCGCGAGCTCGGTCACGGTCTACAACAAGATGCTGGAGCGCACGCCGCAACTCGCCCAGGCCCTGTGCGATGACCTCTATCGCACCCGCAGCGGCGAGGTAAATCCCGGCGAGGAGCCGTTCCAAAAGCATCCGATCTTCTGCTTCCACGAAGGCGTGCTCAGCGCCATCGGATTGGGCGCGGCGGTCGACAAGGCCTACAAGATGCCCGGCGTCCCGCCGCTGACCGCGGTGCAAAAGGAAGCCATCGAGACCTACCGCACCACCGTGGAGGAATGCGCGACCGACATGGATTTCCAGCCGGGCGACATCCAGTTCCTCAACAATTTCGTCACGCTGCACACGCGGCGCGAATACCAGGACTGGCCGGAGCCGGAGCGCAAGCGGCATCTGCTGCGGCTGTGGCTCAGCGATCCGCAGAGCCGCGCGCTCGCCAAGGAATTGCGCGAAGGCCGTGCCGGCCGCGGCGTGCATATCAAGGGCGTCAAGCTGAACGCGCCGCTCGATGTGGACGCCGCCGCGGCGGCGTAAGTTCCTCTTTTGACTTCATCGTGAGGAGCACGCGAAGCGGACGATCTCGAATCGCAGACGATGCCGCATCTCGAGACGGCGTGCTTAGAACGCTCGTCTGCAGTGATTACTGGATGCTCCGCCTTCGCGAGCATGACACGGCTTTTACTTCTTGAATCCGACCACCAGCGGCGCTGCGCCGGATTCGGCGATCGGCTCGCCGCGGCTTTTCACGGTGACGAGATACATCCCGACGTTCGCCACCATGTCGGGCGGCACGACCGCGTCGAGTTCGCGACGGCTGACGTAGCGCGTTTCCAGCTCCTTGCCGTTGAGCAGCACATAGTGGAACGGCCAGAAGCCCTTGCCGGAAACCTTGATCGTCGTCGGTCCCGAACCTTGCGTCACGGCTGGCGGCGACACCTCGATATGCGCCGACAATTGCTGCCAGGAATTGAACTCGGGGATCGGGTTTACATAACGCGTGAACGCAGTGTCGACGAGCTTGCCGTTCATCACCACCATCTTGACGTTCTGGGTCATCCAGATGTCCTTGAGCGGATCGCCCTCGATGATCGAGAGGTCGGCGACCTTGCCCGGCTCGACGCTGCCGAAATCCTTGTCCTTGTGGAATGTGCGCGCGACGTTGAGCGTCGCCGCCTGGATGGCGGTCATCGGCGGCACGCCGGCCTCGACGTCCATCACCAGCGCCTCGTGCATGAGCAGGCCCGCCATGCCGCGTGGTGAATCCGAGCCTTCCTTCAGGATGCCGCCGGCCGCGACGAAGCGGCGGATGAATTCGTTGGCCTTCTGATAGCCGATCTTGGCGCGCTCGAGCTGCTCGGGCTTGTAGCGCTTGAACAGCTTCTCGGTGGTGTATTCGGTGATGGCGCGCACCGCGGCGGGGAAATTCGCGTTCGGGTCGGCGAGGATTTCCTGTTCCCGGTCCCAGAAACGCTGCGCGCTCGGCGACAGCGGGCGCAGCCACTTCGCGATGGTCGGCGTCCAGGCGACGTGGTGCGCGACCATCGGCGCGATCACCTTGTCGTAGTTCTCGACCTGGTAGAACGCGCCGGCCTGCTCGGCGTCGATCCTGCCTTCGGTGCGATCGACCGCGAGCTGGTTGCGCTTGTCGAGATCCATGATCGAGGTGTAGCCGACCGACCAGATGTGCTCGATGCCGTCGACGCCGGCGTTCGCCGAAGCCGATGGCGTCCCACGAGTGCGTCGGTGACGCCCATGCCGAGCTTGTGCGCCTCGTCGGCGACGACGGCGACGAGATCGGGCGGCAGGAATTCACTGAGCTTGAGCGCGTCGTAGCCCTGCGCCTTCTTCTCGCGCACGATGGCGCGCGCGGCCTCGGCGTTCGGCACCGGCATGTAGCCGCGCCACGAGCGCGAGCCTTCCTGCTCGATCGAGCCGACGCGCGCGCCGAGCGCCTGGCCGGTCGGCCAAATCCGCGGGCCGCGGATCTTTCCCATCTCGGTGCCGTCCTTCTGCGCCAGCGCCCAGGGACCGTTCTGCTGCGTCTCGATCTCGACGCAGGTGGTGATGCCGAGGTGCAGGTAAAGCTCGCCCCAGAACGCTTCCCAATGGCAGTGGCCGTCGATGAAGCCCGGCAGCACGGTCTTGCCCTTGACGTCGATCGACCTGCGCGCCGGGCGGGATCGAGACCTCGCCGCTCTTGCCGATGGAGGTGAAGCGGCCGTTGTCGATGACGATGACGGAATTCTCGATCGGCGCGCGCCCGGTGCCGTCGATCAAGGTGCCGCCCTGGATGACCAGCGTTTGCGCGAACGCGGCGATTGGCTGCCAGCGATCGAGAAGGCACGTCGCAATAGTTTGAAGAATACGAAGCAATTTGCAGTTCACGTCTTCCTCCAGCTCGCCGCGCGCAATCGCCGGTGTCGCTCGATCGACGCCAAAGCCCGTGATTCCGAGTTCTCGCCCATCAGCGTCGCGCGCTCGCACCTCAGGATGACGGCATGAGCGTGCGAATGAGCGACGTATGCGCTATTGCTTGAAACCCACGACCAGATGCGCAGGATAGGATTCCGGCAACGGCTCACCCTTGCTCTTGACCGTGACCAGATAGGTGCCGGCCTCCGCAATCGCCTCCGGCGGGATGATGGCCTCGAGCTCGTTGCGCCTGATGTAACGCGTTTCGAGCTCCTTGCCGTTGAGCATCACGCGATGAAACGGCCACATGCCCTTGCCTTTGACGCTGAGCGTGACGCGCGTGCCTTGCGTCACCGTCAGCGGCGAGATTTCGATGTCGTGCGGCAGCGTCTGGTAGGCATAGAAGGCGGGAATTGGATTCTTGTACTTGTGGAATCCGATGTCGACGACCTTGCCGTCCATGATCAGCATCTTGACGTTCTGCGTCATCCAGATGTCCTTGAGCGGATCGCCCTCGATGATCGAGAGATCGGCGACCTTGCCCGGCTCGACGCTGCCGAAGTCCTTGTCCTTGTGGAAGGTCTTGGCGACGTTGAGCGTCGCCGCCTGGATCGCGATCATCGGCGGCACGCCGGCCTCGACGTCCATCACCAGCGCCTCGTGCATCAGCATGCCGGCCATGCCGCGCGGCGGATCGGAGCCTTCCTTGAGGATGCCGCCGGCCGCGACGAAACGGCGGATGAATTCGTTGGCCTTCTGATAGCCGACCTTGGTGGCGGCGAGCTGTTCCGGCGTGTAGCGCTTGAGCACCTTGTCGTAGGACGTGTCGGTGATCGTGCGCAGCGTGTCGGGGAAATCCGCGTTCGGATCGTCGAGCAGTTCGTGCTCCTTCTGCCGGAAGCGCGCCATGCTGGGCGACAGCGGGCGCAGCCATTTGGCGATCGTCGGCGTCCAGGCGACGTGATGGTCGACCATCGCCTTGATCACCGCGTCGTAATTCTCCGGCTCGTATTGCGCGCCCGCCACCTCGGCGTCGATCTTGCCGGCGAGGCGATCCTCGGCGAGCTTGTGCCGCTTCTGCACATCCAGAATCGAGCTGTAGCCGACCGACCAGATGTGCTCGATGCCGTCGACGCCGGCATTCGCCGAACCGATCGCGTCCCAGCTATGCGTCGTCACCCCCAAGCCCAAGCCGATGCGCTTCGTCGGTCGCGACCTTCACCAGATCCATCGACAGAAATTCGTTGAGCTTGATGAGATCGTATCCATCGCGGACTTTTTGATCGATCGCCGCGCGCACCTCGTCGGGCGTCCGCACCAGAATATTGCCGCGCACCTGTCGCGAGTTCGGCGCATCCGTCTCGGAGCGCGGGCCGCCGATGGCCTGGCCCGAGGTCCAGATGCGCGGGCCGCGGATCTTGCCGAGCCGCGTGCCTTCGCGCTGCGCCAGCGTCCACGGGCCGTCCTGGTAGATTTCGATGGTGGCGCAGGTGGTGATGCCGAGATGCAGATAAAGCTCGCCGGTGAAATCTTCCCAATGACAATGGCCGTCGAGAAAGCCCGGCAGCACGGTCTTGCCGGTGACGTCGATCACCTGCGCGCCCGGCGGAATCGCAGACTTCGCCGCTGCGGCCGACAGCCGTGAACCGGCCATTCTCGATGACGATGACGGAATTCTCGATCGGCGCGCGGCCGGTGCCGTCGATCAGCGTGCCGCCCTGCACCGCAAGGACGGGCGCATTCTGCGCCCGCGCGACATCGCTCAGGCCGGCGAGAGCGAGCGAGGATAACAGCAGTGGCAAGCAGAAAAGCGTGACGCGCGCACCATGGTTTCTCCCGAATCTACGATCGCCATGGTACGCGCGGCGAACGAATGTCACCAGCGGCCGAGTAGCCGCGATAGCCGTAACCATAGCCGTAACCGTAGCCGTAGCCGCGATAGCCATAGCCGCGATAGCCGTAATAGGGCGCCGTAATCATAGGGCGGGCACGACAACGACGGCCGGCGGCGGCGGCCCGTAGGCGGGCACCGGCACGTCATCGCCCGGCACTGCCCCAGGCGGAGGGCCCCACCCGGCCGACCACCTGGTCCGCTTGGCCCACGCCGGCGCGCCTCCGCCGGTGTCCAGGGCCGTTGCGATGGCATAGCCGTGCTGGCCTTGCCACGTCACCTGGCACCATTGGCCGCTGCAGCCGTCGACGTTGACCGTGCTGCCGCCCGGGATGGTGGTGATGATTTGATAGGTGGTCCCCGGCCCTTGCCGGACGTTGACATTGGCGGTGGCCAGCGCCGGCTCCGCCGAAGCGCACCCGGCCGACAGCGCGACGAGCATGGCCGTGCCGGCCGCAAGACGCATGAAACTCATGTGTTTTCCCTCTGGGTCATGGCCCCTCATGGTCAATGAATCGCGAAGGGCGACGGCATATTCAACATGATTCACGGCAGGATTTCGGCGCACGCCCCATTCAGCGAGAGAGCTTTTCCAGTTCCGGGAATGGCTGGTAGACGGCGTCCTTGCACATTTCGCGCGGCGCGGGCAGCAAACTGGTCGAGCCGGCCGGCGAAAAACACAGCGACATTTTCCTTCACGCCGGCATATTCACCGCCGCTCTTCTTGGCGTTGAATCGGACGCAGGCAACATAGCGGTTTCGTTTTCGCGACCAATCCAAGCGGATTGCGGCCGCTCCGCGCAGTATTGATCGACTTCAGCGCCGGTTCAGACACCGCGGCATCGCGAATTTTTGTCGGATCGTTGAGATAGGCATGCATGGCGCCGAGGATGTCGGACCGATAATTGGCTGGATAGGACGTTGATCTCCACGTCGGTTGCCTGGCGACGCTCCTGTGCCGGCGCACGCGCCGAGTGCGGCTGCCAGAAGGATCAGCAGACACCCGAGCCGCCTTCGCGCTCCATGCGCCATCCGCCCGACCCCAACAGCCCTTCCCTCGCCGCCCGACAAGGTGTTTAGCCCCGAATTGCCGCAGGCGCCATGGCGCCCCAGCCGCAGGTTTCGCGCGGGCGTGAATAATTCATACAATCCCTCTGCCGTTGGGGGCACGCAACGCCGGCCGCAATGCCAGACAAGGAGCAGCACATGCCTCGTATCGTCCATATCGCCATCAAGGTCCCCGATCTCGACAAGGCGACGAAGTTTTACGAGGACGTGTTCGGCTTTCGCCAGACCGGCACCGGCTATGATCGCGGCCACGTCTCGCGCCACATGACCGACGGCAATATCGATCTCGCGCTGATGGTGTACGACAGCGAGGACGTCGAGGAGGCGCAGTTGTCCGGGCCCGGCCCCTGCATCCACCATTGGGGCATCGAGGTCGACGATCGCGACGATACCGCGGCGAAAATCGAGGCCGGCGGCGGCACCATGATTTCGCGCGAGGACAAGGGCGCGTGGAAGTTCCGGGCGCCCGACGGCACGGTCGCCGAAATCGTCAAAGCCGGCCGCTACAAGAAGGCGAAGGCCAGTGCCTGAGCCGACGGCGCGATCCCGAACATCGCATAGACGAAGCGAAGCGAATGCGAATCAGGATCGCGGAAAATTTTCGCGCCGTCTTCTATGCGCCGTTCTATGCCGCGCAGGCGCTGGGATTTTACGCCCGCGAAGGCGTCGACGTTGAATTGGTCAATTCATCCGTGGCCGGCGATGGCGTGGCGGCGCTGCTCGCCGGAACGATCGATCTGACCTGGGGCGGCCCGATGCGCGTGATCAAGGCGCGCGACCAGAATCCGGATTCGCCGCTGGTGTGCTTTTGCGAAGTCGTCGCCCGCGATCCGTTTTTTCTCGTCGGCAAAAGCACGCGTCCTGAATTCCAGCTTGCCGACTTGGCGGGAGTGAGATTTGCGACGGTGTCCGAAGTGCCGACGCCGTGGCTGTGCCTGCAGCACGATCTTGCGTCTGCATGGCATCGATCCATCGCGACTTCCGCGCATCGCGGATCGAACCATGGCGGAAAATTTCGCCGCGCTGTGCGAGGCAAAGCTTGACGTGGTGCAGGTGTTCGAGCCGTACGCATCGCTCGCGTTGCAGGCCGGCGCGGGCCGCATCCTCTATGCGGCGAGCGCGCGCGGACCGACGAGCTATACGACGTTCATTGCCACGAGCACCGGAATGAAGCGCCACCGCGCCGGGTTCGCCGGCGTGACGCGCGCCATGGAGCACATGCGGCGATGGCTTGGGGAGCACAGCGCGGAAGAATTGGCCGGCGTCACAGCGTCATTCTTTCCGGATGTTCCGCGCGAAACTCTCGTGAGTTCGCTTCAGCGCTACCACGACGCCGGCATCTGGGCCTGCACGCCCGACGTATCGCGAGCAGGCGTAACGCGCCTCGCCGAAAGCCTGCTCTCGGGCGGTTTCATCGCGCGGTTGCCGAAATACGAAGACTGCGTCGACCAGAGTTTTGCGGGGATTTGAGAATGAATGGGCCTTTGGAGCGCGGGTTGAGCAAGGTTCCCGAAGTCACGCTGGCGTTCTGGATCATCAAGATCGGGGCGACGACGCTCGGCGAGACCGGCGGCGACGCTCTCTCGATGTCGATGAATCTGGGCTACGCCCTCAGCACCGCCATCTTCTTTGCGTTCTTCATCGTCGCAGTCAGCGCCCAGGTCAGCGCGAAATCCTTTCATCCGTTCCTCTATTGGGCCGTCATCATCGCCACCACCACAGTCGGCACCACAATGGCCGACTTTGCCGATCGCTCGCTCGGAATCGGCTACGTTGGCGGCTCGCTGATCCTGTTCGTGCTGCTGATGATCGTTCTTGGATCGTGGTGGCTCGCGGTCGGCTCGGTGTCGGTCAACAACATCGCTACGCCCAAGGTCGAAATATTCTATTGGGTGACGATCCTGTTTTCAAACACGCTCGGCACTGCGCTCGGCGATTTTCTGGCCGATGATTCCGGGCTCGGATACGAGGGCGCGGCGCTGGTCTTTTCCGGTGCGCTGGTGCTGGTCGCCGCCGCCTATTTCTTTACGAAGATGTCGCGCACGCTTTTATTCTGGGTGGCGTTCATCCTGACGCGTCCGCTCGGCGCGACGCTCGGCGATATTCTCACCAAGCCGCATGCCGACGGCGGCCTCGATCTCAGCCGCTTCAGTTCATCGGCAATCATCGCGATATTCATCGTCGGCTGCATTTTTTTCATGTCGCAGCGGGCAGGCAGCCATCCTGGAACGCATGAGCAGAGCTTGTGAGCGATTGACCGCCGCACGCTTGCGATCATGCCCCGCTCTTGCCGTCCAGCAGCCAGCCGAATTTCTCCCGCGCCTTGCGCGCGACCTCGGCGCTCGGCGTATTGCTGGGCGGAAACTTGTCGCGCCAGTGCCATGGCTTGCAGGCATTGATCAAAGCGACCGAATGCGTGGTGTTGCCGACCGCGCGGCGCTCCGGCGGGATCGCCGGGTCGGCGTTGGAATCCCATGAGCCGGTGATGAACTGGATCGATTCCTTGGGATCGGTGCGCGTCAGCATCGCCCACAGCATGTGATCGAGATTGGTGACGTCGACGTCGTCGTCGCACACCACGATGTATTTCGAGGCGTAGGCCGAGGCGCCGCATTGCGCCGCGACGTGCGCGGCCTGCACGGCGTGGCCGGGATAGCGCTGCGTGATCGAGACGGCGTGCAGCATGCGCGCGGCGCCGACCTCGTGGCACCACACCTGATTGACGCCCGGCACGCCCGCATTGGTCATGTTCTGCTTGATCATGGCCGAGCGCATGACGGCGCGGTAGCGCGCCATCTCGTCCGGCCCCGCGCCCATCGGCGGCACGCCGAGCAGGATCGGATCGTTGCGGTGGTAGATCGCCTTGATGTCGAGCACCGGCATCGAGCGCACGCCGCCCGCGTAGTATCCGGTCCATTCGCCGAACGGGCCTTCGTCGTGGCGCTTGTCGGGCGTGACAAAGCCTTCGAGCACGATCTCCGCATTGGCGGGGAACGGCAGGCCGGTGAATTTGCCGCGCACCATTTTTGTCGGCCGCCCGCGCATGCCGCCGACGATGTCGAGCTCGAACGTGCCGTAGGGCGCTTCCACGCCGCCGTAGAAGAACGCCAGCGGATCGCCGCCGAGCACCATCGCGACCGGCATGGCCTCGCCGCGCGCCCAATATTTCTCGCGGTGGATGAAGCCGTGATGGCCGCGCGCCGTGTTGAAGCCGACCGACGTGCGGTCGTGCACCTGCGCGCGGTAGGCGCCGGCGTTGAGCCAGTTCTCCTCCGGATCGCGCGTGATGCTGTAGGTGCCGGTGCCGATGTAGCGCCCGCCGTCCTGCTCGTGCCAGACCGGAGAGGGGAATTTCGTCACGTCGATGTCGTCGCCGGTGAGGATGTTTTCGAACACCGGCCCGTCGTCGACGATTTCGTGCGGGATGATCTTCGGATCCTTGAGGTAGGCCTCGCGATAGGCGTCGCTCAATTCCCATTTGTTGAGGTGATCGGGAAAGCCGAGCGTCATGTTGCGCCGCGTGCCGGCGAACATGTTGAGCAGCACGCGATAGCCCTTTGGGCTGCCGGGCACGTCATCGAACACGACGCAGGGACCGTTCTCGGCGCGCAGGATCGCCTCGGCGACGAGGCCGATGTCCTCCTGCCAGCTTGCGCCCTGCAGGGTGCGGACTTCGCCGAGACGCTCGGCATGCGCGAGCCATTCGCGCAGATCGTCGTAGTCGATGCGGGCGGCGACATTGCTCGCGATATTCGCTCGTTCGTTCATGATTGGCTCTTGCGTAATGATGCCGCCCGCTTCGCCGCGCCGTCCATGAGAAAGCCGAGGTCGCCGCCGGCAAGGATAAAGCGCGACCCCATGTCGATATATTGCTGCATGAGCTTGTCGTCGTAGACGCCGCCCATGCCCGGCCACTTGTTGTGCTTGCGGCAGGCCGCAATCATGCGTGCGTAGGCATCCACCACCTTGGCGTGGCCGAGCTGACCCTGCACGCCCATCTCGACACAAAGGTCGTTGGTGCCGATCAGCAGCACGTCGATGCCGGGCACCGCGGCGATGGCCTCGGCATTGGCGATGGCGTTCGAGGACTCCAGCATCACCGCGACCAGGTTCGAGGCATTGAGCGACGACGTCATGTCCTTGACCGGCTTGTAGTCGAACTGCGGCATGATGCCGTACACGCCGCGATGGCCATCCGGCGGATAGCGCAGCCGTTCGACGATGGTGCGCGCTTCCTCGCGCGCTCTCGACGTGCGGCACGACGATGCCGAGCGCGCCGTTGTCGAGCAGACGCGTCGCCAGCGAATATTCGCCATTGGGGATGCGCACCAGCGGTGAAATACCGGCGTCGAGCCCGGCGAGGCACATCTGCGACGCGGTTTCGATCGACAGCGCGCCGTGCTCGAGATCGATGAACAGCCAGTCGAAGCCCGCGGTCTTCATCGCCTTGGCGACTTCAACGCTGCGCAGCACCCGGACGCCGACACCGAGCGACAGCTCGCCCCGTTCGAGCCGTTCACGCGCCAGGTTTTGCACCGCTGTCATCGCCTAGCTCGCCAGATTGTCGATGAGGTCGCCGACATAGTCGCCGTCCGACGTGGTCACGAACAGATCGGACAGCCCGCGCATGTTCGCCACCCGCGCCTCGTCGGCCGCCGGAATTTCGCCGCTGTGCTTGAGCACCACGAAGGTGACGAGCATGTCGGGCTTGCCCTGCGAAGGACTGAACAGACGCTCGTCGCCCTCGCCACACACGATGACGACCATATTGGTTCGCTCGCCGGGACGTTGTCTTGCAATGTCGTCCCAGCCGACCGGTCGCGCGTTGGTGATGACCTCGACATTGGGCAGGCCGCGCGTCGCGACCTCGCGGGCGATCTTGCCGCCGCGCTCGCCGAGGCCGAGCAGCCGGATCAGCCGCGGCGACGAATTGCGATAGCCGGCGATGCGGCTGCCGGGAATTGGCGCCGCTTCGGAAAGAAACTCCATGACGCACTCCGTTGCGGGCGTCTTACCAGACATTGCCGGTTTTGCATACGTGCGCGGCCTTTGGGTCGTGGTCTCTAACTGGACCGGCCTTTGCGACGAGTTGACACGCGGGCGCCGCGGCGCAGACTACTTGCCGGAAGGCGAAGCGGCGCGCAGGCTGCGGCCTTTGCCGCTCCAAAAGGTGCCACGATGAAGCCTGGATTTTCATCCCGCATGCCGGCGCTGCCGATCCTCGCATCGGCGCTGCTCGCAAGCCTGCTGTGCGCCGGAAACGCCGCCGCGCAAAGCGAGACCGTCAAAGTCGGCATCACCCACGCTGCGACCGACGCCGGCTTCTACATCGCCGACAAGAAGGGATACTTCCGCGACGCCGGCATCGCGATCGCCATGAGCGCCTTCCCGTCCGCGGCCAAGATGGTCGCGCCACTCGGCGGCGGCGAGCTCGACGCCGGCGGCGGCACAGTGTCGGCGGGTCTCTACAATGCGGTCGAACGCGGCATCCATTTGCGCGTCGTCGCCGACAAGGGCTCGGTGACCGACAAGCTGGAATACTCGACGCTGATCGTGCGCAAGGACCTCGTCGACAGCGGCCGCTACAAGACGCTCGCCGATCTCAAGGGCATGAAGATCGCGGCGGCGTCGAAGGGAACCGGCAACGAATCCTCGCTCAACGAGGCACTGAAGAAGGGCGGGCTGAAATTCAGCGACGTCGAAGTCGTCTACATGGGCTTCCCGGAAATGCTGGTGGCTCTGCGCAACAAGGGCATCGACGCCGCCATCAACAACGAGCCGACCATCACGCGAGCGGAGCAGGAAGGCGTCGCCGTGCGCGCCAGCAAGGACGTCATCTATCCGGGACAGCAAACGGCTGTCGTGCTGTTTTCCGAGCAATTTGCGCAGGAGCGCCGGCCGGTGGCGCAGAAATTCATGAACGCCTATATCCGCGCCGTGCGCGACTACAACAACGCCCTGCACGACGGCAAGCTCGCCGGCCCCAATGCCGACGAAATCCTCTCGATTTTGACCGAATACACCAATATCAAGGACCGCAAGATTTACGCGGAAATGGTACCGTTCGCCGTGAACCCGAACGGCCACGTCAATGCCGCGACGATGAAGAACGATTTCAATTTCTTCCTCGAGCGCGGCCTGGTCAGCGGCAAGGTGACGGTGGACCAGGTGATCGATTCCTCGTTCGCGGACGAGGCGGTGAAAACGCTCGGTCCCTACAAGGCGATGAATTGAGCTCGGGAGAGCTGACATGATCACGCACGAGCAGAACGAATATCTGTGCCGCACCGGCCCCGGCACGCCGATGGGCGAGCTGCACCGCCGCCACTGGATTCCGGCGCTGATGGCGGAGGAACTGCCGCGGCCGAATTGCCCGCCGGTGCAGGTGCAGTTGCTCGGCGAGCGGCTGATCGCGTTCCGCGACACGCAAGGGCGGCTCGGCCTGATGGACGAATTCTGCGCGCATCGCGGCGTCTCGCTGTGGTTCGGGCGCAACGAGGAGAACGGGCTGCGCTGCCCGTATCACGGCTGGAAATACGACGTGACCGGGCAATGCGTCGATGTGCCGTCGGAGCCGGCCGAGTCGGGCTTCTGCCAGAAGATCAGGCTCAAGGCCTATCCGTGCGTCGAGACCGGCGGCGTGATCTGGGCCTACATGGGCCCGCCGGCCGAACAGCCGCCGGCGCCGAACTACGAATGGGTGCATCTCAAGCCGTCGCAGCGCTTCATCACCAAGCGCTGGCAGGAGAGCAATTGGCTGCAGGCGATGGAGGGCGGCATCGATTCCAGCCACGTGTCGTTCCTGCATCGCGGCGATCTCAATTCCGATCCGCTGCACAAGAACACCGCCGGCGCGAAATACGCGCGCAGCACCAACACCGTGTTCGACATTCTGGAGTCGCCGGGCGGCCTCCTGATCGGCGCGCGGCGCAATGCCGATCCGGGCTATCACTACTGGCGCATCACGCAATGGCTGATGCCGTGGTACACGCTGATCCCGCCCTACAAGGGGCAGGCCGCGAACGGCCACGCCTGGGTGCCGATGGACGACTATAACTGCATGGCGTGGACCATGACGTTTCATCCGGTGCGCGATCTGTCGACCGAAGAAGTGGAGCTGATGCGCAAGGGCGCCGGCGTCCATGCCGAGCTCATTCCCGGCACGTTCCGCCCGGTCGCCAACCGCAGCAACGGCTACCAGATGGACCGCATCGCGCAGGAGACGGGAAAATATTACAACGGCGTGCGCGGCCTCGCGATCCAGGACGCCTCCGTGCAGGAGAGCATGGGCCCGATCGCCGACCGCACCAAGGAAAACCTCGTCGCCACCGACAACGCCATCATCATGGCGCGGCTGCGGCTGCGCAAGGCGGCGCAGGCGGTCGAGGAGGGCAAGCGCGCGCCGGGCCTCGACGAGGAAGCGCAGAGCGTGCGTTCGGCATCGTTCGTGCTGCCGACTGACGGAAAATTCAAGGAAACCGCGCTCGATGCGGTGAAGGTTCGCAAGGGCGAATAGCACGTGGCGGTTTGAGTTGAGGTGTAATGTCCGAGGCCCCTGACGAAGTTGCCGCGCTGATCGCGGATTTCACCACCAACGTTTCCGGCCATCTCGATCCGCGAAGCGAACGCGCCGCCAAGGCCGTCGTGATCAACTCGATTGCGGTCGCGATGGGCGCGCTGGCGCATCCGGCCGCGCAGGCGGCGCGCCGGCATGCCGCGCGGTTTGTGCTTGCCGAAAACGGCTGCATCATCTGGGGCGCCAGGACGCGCACGACGCCCGAGATCGCGGCGCTGACCAACGGCGTGCTGCTGCGCTGCTACGACTACAATGACTTCTTCGTCGGCGAGCGCAATTCCGGCCATGGCAGCGACATGGTGAGCGCCGTCGTCGCCGCGGCCGAATGGCAGAATGTGTCCGGCGCAAATCTGCTCTCGGCGCTCGCCGTCGGCTACGAGGTTCTGGGCGCGGTCTACGACGCGTTCTCGACCGCGCCCGGCGGCTGGGACTACACCAACCTCACGGCCATCGGCGCGACCTGCGCGATTGCGCGCGTGCTTGGCCTCGATGCCGGCCAGACGCGCGAAGCGCTGGCGATGACGGTGATCCCGCATTTCGCCAGCGACGAGATCGAGTCCAGCGAGCTCAACGCGCGCGGCGATCTCACCATGTGGAAGCGCTTCAACGGCGCCGATGCGGTGCGCAATTCGCTGCAGGCGTGCCTGCTTGCCTCGGTCGGCGTCGAAGGCGCGGTGCGGCCGTTCGTCGGCAAGCTCGGCTTCATCGCCAAGCTCGCGAACAAGAACGACGACGCGATTGCGGTGCTGCGCGCGCGGCTCGATGCCGGGCGCCCGCTGGCGCGCGTCTGCGACACCTATTTCAAGCGCTGGCCGGTCGGCTCGCTGGCGCAGAGCGCGATCCAGGCGGCGCTGCGGGCGCGCGAGAAGGCGGGCGACGTTGCGCGAATCAAGCAGGTGCGCGTGTTCGCCGAGGAAGGCGCTTACGATCATCTCGTAAAAATCCGCAAGGACCCGTGGCACCCGATCTCGCGCGAGACCGCCGACCATTCGCTGCCCTACATCGTCGCCGCCGCGGTGCTCGACGGTTTCGTGCGCACCGACAGCTTCGATCCCGTTCGCGTGCTTGATCCTGCCCGCCAGCAATTCCTCAACGACAAGGTCGTGGTCAAAGCCGATCCGGCACTTGGCACGCTTGCGGGCGGCAAGCTCAAGCGCGCGCAGGCCGGATATTTGTCGCGCGTCGAGATTGAAACAACCGACGGCAAAATCGTCCACGGCGAAGCTGCGCCGTTTCCCGGCCATCCGAAGAATCCTTATTCGGATGACGATCTTGCGGAAAAGTTGCGGGAGAATATGCGACCGTTCGCGGGCGAAGCGGCGACCGAAAAGCTGGTCACGTTTCTGGCGTCGGTCGAGCGCACCGCCAATGTGCGCGATCTCACGGCGCTGCTCGCATTCGACGCCAGCGCGATGATCGATCGGGCTGCTGCGGAATAGTTCCGCTCGCCTCATCCTGAGGAGCCCGCGCAGCGGGCGTCTCGAAGGATGCCGCGGCCGCCACATGCCTCGAGACGCGCCTTGCAGGCGCTCCTCAGCATCGAGGAGGAGTTCTTTCTATTCCGCCGCCTGATGCGCGTAGCTCTGCACCTGCGTGTTGACGAGCTGCAGCGGCGAAGCGGTTTCTTCCAGCATGCCCCAGCTCTTGAGCCAGTCGTAGGTGCGCTGCATTTCCTCGACCGGAATCGGCGCCGGATCGCAGACGATCAGCCGGCTCGGGCGCAAATCCTCGACCTTCAGCGCCGCGACCTCCGGGTCCTTCTTGCCGTGGTAATCGATGAAGTAGTGCATGTACGCCGCCTTGTCGGCGTTGATGCGCCGCACCGCTTCGCGCACGGCGCGATTGAAGGCCGCATAGGTCTCGGCGTCGACGCGATCGGAGGCGACCTCGGTGCCGTGAAAGAATGCCGAGCAGATGGTGCGGCAGCCCTTCTTCTCGGCGAGCGTGATGTGCGGCTCGGTCAGCGTGACGGCGTCAAGCTCGCCCTTCATCAGCGCATCGAGCCGATAGCGCGAGCCGTTCGGCGCCGAACACAGCTTGATCTGATCGCGCGGCACGAAACCTTCGAGCATGTGCAGCGCGATGTAATGCGTGCCGAAATAGAACGGCACGCCGACCACCTTGTTGGCCATCTGCTGCGGCGTGTAGACCGGCGAATCCGGCGCGACGACCAGCGCCGCATAGCTGACGATGGCGCGGCGGCCGAGCTGGCGGCTGCCCTTGTCGGTGTCCTGCACGCGGCAGTAATTGCCCCACTCGCAGGCATTGTACATGTCGGCTTTGCCCTGCTCGAGCAGCTTGCCGTGGCTCTTGAACGGGTCGACGCCCTTCGGGCTGGTCACGTCGCGGCGGACGCTCTTGTCGACGCCGGCGTCGCGATCGACCCATTCGATCTCGATGCCTTCCTTGGCAAACAGCCCTTCGTCGTAGGCCACGAGCTCCGGCAGCCCCTGGAACGGCGCCGTGGTTTCCAGAACGAGTTTTTTCATTGTTTTTACTCCGAGAGATTTGCCCGACAGCGGGCCAAATTGTTGGCGAACTTTAGGCTTCGGCTGCCGCTGAATCAATCGCGCAAACCAACGCCTTTAATTGTCTTCGTCCTCATTCGTCTCGTCTGTCATGTCATCGTCCGCGAAGGCGGACGATCCAGTAAACGCAAGCGCTCATTGGCCGGATCAAGAACCGGCCGCCACCGCGGTGATTATTGGATGCCCGTTGCGCGCCCATGACAATTCTGGCATGTGCCTCGCCGTCGCTCCTCCTCTCCCCGCGTGCGGGGAGGAGGTGAAGCCAAGGCTCCGCCCGCCCTGCTATTGATTGAGCGGGGCAATGCGATTGAGGAATAAAAGCCGTCCATTCGTCAAGGGGCAATTTGGCCGGAAATCTGGCTGTGTCGCTTCGTGGCAACGGCGACCATTTGCCTTACCGAAATTGCGCGCCATTGCGCTATCGGATCGGTGTGAGGTAGGTCACAGACGCCTGTGCTGAGGGGTGCTATCGCCGTCTACTATTCACGA
This sequence comes from uncultured Alphaproteobacteria bacterium, assembly GCA_963730645.1. Lineage (GTDB taxonomy): Bacteria > Pseudomonadota > Alphaproteobacteria > Rhizobiales > Xanthobacteraceae > BOG-931. Next base: position 130,128 of record CAVSSN010000013.1, read on the forward strand.
CGCGTGACCCCGATTTGGGGAGGGGCAAATGACGATCGCCATCGGAAGGCGGCAATTCGTTTCGACGCTCGGCGGTGCGGCGGTGTGCGCGATCGGAGCAACGCAGGCACGCGCGCGCAGACGACGCCCAAGCCGCTGCGGGTCGGCTTCGTGCATCCGGTGAGCCCCAAGGGCGTTCCGCCAAATTATGTCGAATTCATCGGCCGGCTTCGCGAACTGGGCTACGTCGAAGGCGATACGCTCGCGGTCGAGTACATCAACCTCGAAGGTCATCCCGAACGCTACGACGAGTCCATGCGGGAACTGGTCCGGCGCCGCGTCGATCTCATCTACGCGCTGGGCCAGGAGGAGAATTTGCGCGCCGCCATGGCCGCCACCAGCACGATTCCCATCGTGATGCTCGCAATCAGCTACGATCCGCTGGCAAAGGGCTACGTGTCGAGCCTGGCGCGGCCCACCGGAAACGTCACCGGGATCACTGTGCTTGGAGTCGAGTTGATCAAGAAGCGGCTCCAGCTCTTCAAGGACGCCTTCCCCGAGCGGCACGCGGCGTTCGGGTTCTGGGACTTTGAATCTGACGAGACCTGGAGGATCGCGACCGCCGCAGCACCTTCGCTCGGCATCACGCTCGCCGGCGTCAAGGTTGGCGGCACGCCCTACGATTACGACGGCGGATTTCAGCAGGTTGCGCCGGAATTTCGCGGCGCCTTGTTCATGGCCAATTCCGCGATTTTTGTCCGCGATGCCGAACGCCTCGCCGCGTTCGCCTTGCAACACCGGATGGTCTCGTGCTTCAACTCTTCGCCGATTTATGTGGAGGCTGGCGGACTCATGTCGTACGGCGCCGACCTCGGCGCGGCGGCGCGGCGCGCGGCCGAGTTCGCCGACCGGATCGCGCGCGGCGCGAAACCTTCGGACCTGCCGGTCGAGCAATCGACCCGGTTCACGCTGCGGATCAACCTCAAGGCCGCAAAGACCCTCGGCATTACCTTCTCGCCCACCTTCCTCGCGACCGCCGACGACGTGATCGAGTAACGGACGGGAAACCATCCTGAAGCGCTGCGGTACACACAACGCGTCAGCGCTGGTCTGCGAATTCGATCGCGGTTGGGCGCTTCCCGCGCAAGACCGGATCGTCTGGAGGTATCGCCCGACGCCGTCGGTTAAAGTTCAATTAAGTCTTAGTCCGCATACTCCCGGTTGAAGCCAACGGGAGCGCAATGGCCGTATTGGAAAATTTCAACTCCAGGCCAATGCCATCCCGCTCAAATTTCATCGAGTGCGACGATGCATCAGATATCGATAATTGTGGACGCTCAGGCGCGTGAAAAGAGTCTCCGGAAAAAGTTCGAGGGCGTTCGCGATATCGAGATCAAGCATCTGGACGCAGTCCTGGGCACCGCACCGCCGCAGTATGCTGTCTTCGATATCGATCTCGAGCACGGTCACTCGCTGATCGCGCTCAAGGACTGGCTCAGCCGCAGAAATAGTGACGCCAAGGCGATCTTCGTCACCGACAAGGCGTCGCGGCTGCAGCACGCGCGCGCCTGCGGCATTGGCGCGACGGACGTCATCCATCGCCCGATCGACGGGCAGACGGTACTGACCAAACTGTGGGGCGATGTCGCATCGCTCGCGACCTCTTCGTCGAGCCCTGCAATAAAAAGCGCGCCGGGCGTCGGCGCCGCAATCGACACGCTACAGCATATATTTTCCTCGGCGTGCATGGGCGGGCCGATCCAATCGTCGGCGATCGAGCAGGCCGGCGACGCGGTCGTCAACCAGGTCGAGGTGCAGGGCCTGACCGCGTGGATCGAGACGGTCCGCATGCACCATAGCCAGACCTATCAGCATTGCCTGATCGTGACGGGATTGGCCGTGGCGTTCGGGCAGCACATCGGCGTGTCTCATGCAGATCGTCAGCGGCTCTCGTTTGCCGGAATGCTTCACGATATCGGCAAGGCACGCATTCCTTTGGCCATCCTCGAAAAGCCAGGCCCGCTCGATGCCGATGAGTTGGCTATCATGAGAAACCATCCGCAATACGGAATCGATGCGCTGGGTACCGTGTCGTCGCTTCCTGCGGAAATGCTCGACATGGTCGTTCATCACCACGAGTACCTCGACGGTTCGGGCTATCCGCACAAGCTCAGCGGCAGCGAAATTTCAGATCTGGTTCGTATCATCACGATCGCGGACGTGTTCGGAGCGCTGATCGAACGGCGCTCGTACAAGCCGCCTTTGACAGGCGATGCGGCGTACAAAATTCTTCTCGATATGGGTCCGAAGCTCGACAAGGACCTGGTTCGAGCATTCGGATTTGCCGCGAAACTTGATCAACAAGGGGCAAATCCGGGTTGAACTGAGCCGTAAAGGCGACAGTCGGCCGGCGCACACCTACGCTAGAGTCGTTTTAATTGAGATGGAATCAGCGTCGTCATTGCGAGGAGCCCAACGGGCGACGACGCAATCCATAACTCCGCGCATAACGGCTGGATTGCTTCGCTATCGCTCGCAATGACAGGCGCCAGTGCCTCAACCTAAATGTGTCACGCGCTAAAGACCAAGCGTGACTTCAGCCCAGTTCAGGATGGTCTTGCTGTTGAGGAACGCGATGATGCTTGGCTCGATTGGCGCCGGGTGCTGGTGCGCGGACACGACCGTGGCGACGATGGCGTCGCAGTGATCGTTGAAGGCAACCGCCAGCGCTGATGGTCCGTTGCGAGAGGAACCGGCGACGGCGTAGGGCCGGATTCGTCCCTTCATCCACGCGACCTCGATCGCGTGGCCCGGACCCAAAACCGACGGCTTGTCGCCCATCAGGTTGAAGTCGCTCAGACGAGTGAGCTCCTCGTCGTCGGATACGCCGGTCGTGCAATTGCAGAAGCCGATCTTGGCGCGGATGTAAAGGTTGACCTCCGCGCCGCAATCGGCGGCCGTGCACCGGAAGGCTTTGCCTTTGCCCCATTGGTCCATCGCGAAGGGCCATTGCACCTCGGACCAGACCGGATGGCTTGGCGCTGTCGCGGCGCCGCCGCGGTTCGGCAGCGCCGACGCCAGGAACACAATTGCACCGACCAGTCCGCCCAGCCCGAAGGCGGCGACGGCAACAATGGCGGTGGTTCGTTTCATCGCGTCACCGGCTGTGACCGTCAGACCCGCTGCCTAGTTGCTGGCGACGAACGCCCGGGCGGCGGCGAGCGCGGGCCGCTCGGCGTCCGAGCCGGCCGTGACCGCAACCAGCTTTTCGTAAATCGCCTTCGCTTTCGCCGGATCGCCGAGCGCTTGCGCGGCCTTCGCGGCGCCGACGAAACCGTTGAAGCGGTTCGGCTCCTTCGCCATGGTGGCTTCGTAGGCCGCGAGCGCCTCCTTGGCCATGCCGTGGTCGAGCAGCATGGCGCCATAGAGTTCGCGCGCCGGCGTCAGCGGGCCCGGAGTCACGGGGCTCTTTTCGGTCTTGTCCTCGGCATCCGCGGCGGCGCTCATCGCTTTGAGCGCGTCGTCAAACTTGCCTTCGGCATAGAGCTGCCACGCGACCGCGATCTGGCGCTGGATATCGATGATCTGCGCCCAGTAGACATCCTTGGCCGCCGCCCGCTGGTCGCGCATCTCGGCGAGCTTGGCGATGTCCGCGGTGGCGGCGTCCGGATGCCCGGAGCGCGACGCGCCGAGCGCGCGGGCGAAATAGGTGATCGCCATGACATGGGGAAACTTGGATGGCTCGACAGTAAGCTGCGCCGCGCCGTTCCAGTCGCCGCGTTCCACCATGTAACGCGCCGGTGCAGCGGCATGCCCGAAATACGCACCGAAGGCGTCCGGACTTTTCATCTCGGTGGCGGCCATGTCGTCAAGAACGGCGTGTGCATTCTTGTCCTGGCCGAGTTGCAGATAGGCGTAGACCAGATAGTCCCGGGCGTGCAGCTGATCGCTGAAGGCCATTTTGGCCGCGTTCGCGGACGCGATATTGGACGAGATCGAGTCGTTCCAGTAGCCGACGCGCGTAAAGATGTGCGACGGCATGTGCAGCGCATGCGGCGCCGCCGGCGCGATCTTGGAGTAGCGCAACGCCGCCGGAAGTCCCTTTTCCGCGATCGCCGGATAGTCGTAGAGGTGAATGAGATAATGCGCGACGCCCGGGTGTTGCGGCTGACGCAGGAAGATCGGCTCCAGAATCGCCGCGCCCTTGAGCTGATTGGCATAGGTCTTGTCGGCGGGCGAGGCCGAGACGTTCAGGGCGATGGCATAGAATATCTGCGCCTCGTCGTCGTCGGGATACTTTGCGGCCAGTGCTTCCATGGCCTTGGCGTAAGCCTGCACGCGCGCCGCATGGGGGGTCTTGTCGTAGTCGACATACATCAGCGCCATTGCCTCGATGTAGTCGCGCTCGCGCGGGGTCTTGGCGCCGGCGGCCCGCGCCGACTGGATCGCCGCGAGGCCGAGCGGCAGGTTGGGCGCGGGCGTCGCATTGTGCGGATTGTCGAGCAGCCCGAGTGCGATGCCCCAATAGGCAATGGCGCAGGTCGGATCGGCCTTGAGCGTCTCTTCGTATATGTCCTTGGAGGCAGCGTACCAAAACGAGTGCTGGTAGCGCATGGCGCGGTCAAACCGCCGCTGCGCGACCTCGTTGCACGAGGTCGCGAAATGCACCGTGCCAAAGCGCTGATCGGTATCCTGTTGCGCGATGGCCGGCGGCGCAAAACATCCAAGCGTTGCCACGCTCGCGATGGTCACTGCGAACAGCGATGCACGCATGATTTCCTCCGCCGATGTAATGTTGAGGTGCCTTCCCGCACCCTGGGCAAGCTTAGTCGCTTAGCCTGACAAGCTCAACGTGCTCGCGTGTCGGTTTTGTGTCCGGAATGCAAGGAATTGCATACCTTCAGCATCTTCACGACAGCCCCTGCCCTTCGGCCGTCGTGTCCGCTACGGCGAGACTTCCTCGAGCACGCGGCGGCGGGTCTCGATCATGAAAGTCGCGGCGCCGCAGCCGATGAGGGCGAAGATCGAGAACACCAGGAACACACCGCTGATGCCGTAGCGCGGCAGCGCGAAACCGACGATCAGCGGACCGACGGTGGCGGCCACCCGCAGCCACGCGCTCGCCCAGCTCACGCCCAGCGCCCGCATCCGCGTCGGATAGATCTCCGCGGTGTAGAGGAAGATGCTCATGGCGATGGAGCCGAGCCACATCGCGCAGAAGGCATAGCCAAGCATCATGCCGAACGCCGTGGCGGCGCCGAAGGCCCACAGCGCAACGAGCCCGGCCGCGACCAGAAAGAACGCGCCGACGAACCAATAGCGCCGCCCGGTGCGATCGATCAGGCCGGCGCAGATGAGCGAGCCGATGACGCTGCCGGCCGGACTTGCGACCGCGTAGTTGAGCGATTGCTGCAGCGGCAGGTGATAGACCTCGCGATAGAGCGTCGGAATCCACGTCTGCAGTCCGTAGGAGATGACGTAGCCGGAGGTCCACAACACCCAGACCAGAAGCGTGCGCGACAGGTAGCGGCCCTCGAACAGTTCCTGCCAGCGGGTGCCGTGGCCGATCCGCTCGAGTTTCAGTTCCTGCACCGGTGGCAGCGGCTGCGTGCCGTTGCGCGACACGATGCGTTCGATATCCGTCACGATGGCGTCGGCCTCCTTGAGGCGGCCCTTCGACGCGAGCCAGCGCGGCGATTCCGGGCAATAGCGGCGCAGCACCAGCGCGACCAGCGCCGGCACCGCGCCGACGATGAACATCCATTGCCAGCCGAAGCGCGGCACGATGAAGGCGCCGGCAATGCCCGATCCCAGAAGCCCGATCGGGAAGATCATCTGGTAGGACAGGAAGCGGCCGCCGCGCTTCTCGGCGCGCAGGATTTCGCTGATGTAGGTCGAGGCGACCGGGATCTCGCCGCCGAGGCCAATGCCTTCGAAGAAGCGGCAGGCGAACAGCTGCTCATAATTCTGCGTGAAAGCGCAGGCGAGGCTCATGACGGCAAACAGCGTGATGGTGATGCGCGCCGCGCTGACGCGGCCGATGCGCTCGGCGACCCAGCCGAACGACAAGGCGCCGATGGCCTGGCCGAAATTCGCGATGCTGATCAGCGCGCCGACCTTCTCGGGCGGAATGTGCCAGGCCGGAATGATCACCGGCAGCACATAGGCGATCGCCAGCGAGTCGAACGAATCGAAAAAAATAGCGACGCCGAGAACGGCGGTGACGGTGATGTGCCAGCGCGAATAGGGCAATCGCTCCAGACGCGCGGCGATGGTCTGCTCGGTCACCGGCAATGCGTTCTGCATGTGCGTTCCCCTCCCCCAAGGCCAACGACAGTGCGCGACGGCAGATTTGTTTTTTCAATCGGGCGATTGCACGCCCGTTCAGCTCGGATTTCCGGAGGCCTGAGTGTGCCTCCGTTCGCTGAGCGCGCCAACGGCGCAGGCCAGGAGCGTAGCGCGATGGTGCCGGTGTCGTCGAGTTCGGTCTAGCCGCGGCCGGCGTTGTCTCTCGGAAAATCCTGACTTCGTCCACGAGCGAATTGTTCGATCACCCGGGAAGCCAAACCGAAGCGACCAAAGGCAGCTCCGTGCCCAGAAATCGGGAATTACGTCGTCGCGACCGCGGGGATCATACGATCGCGCCGCCGGGTTGGACCGCCTGCCAGGATCTGGACCACACCGGCAGAGAATCCGATCAGCGTGCCGATCTGCCATGCGCGGTCATAGGAGCCGAAAAGGTCGAACATCAGCCCGCCGCCCCAGGCTCCAAGCGAAGCCCCGACCTGGTGCACGACGAAGGACAGGCCGAGCAGGGTCGCCATATAACGCGTGCCAAAAATATCGGCGACCAGACCTCCGAGGAGCGGCGCCAGGCCGGGCCACCACAGCAGGCCCATCGCCGCGGCAAACAGAAGCGTACTTGCCGGAGTGGGCGGTAGCACGAAATAGGCGGCGAACATGATTGCACGCAGGATGTAGAGAAGGCCCAAAAGGACGTGCTTGGGATATTTCCCGCCGAGCCAGCCGGTCAGCAATGAGCCGATGGAGCTCACGCCGCCGATCACGGCGAGCGCTTCCGCGCCCAGCATCGGGTCCTGGCCGCATATCGCCAGATAAGCCGGCAAGTGCGTGGCCAGAAATACGGTGTTGAGACCGCAGACAAAATAGGCTCCGGACATCACGAGGAACGGTCGATTCCGCATGGCCTCGCCGAGCACCTCGCGCATGGAACTCGTGGCCGTGCTGGCCCTCGGTATGCTGTCGGCACCACCCGCGCAGTAGGCCGCGGGAATCATCGCGATCGCCAGTAGCGTGAAAAGCAGCATGCCAATCTGCCACGGCCCGCGTACCAGCAGGGCCTGGGTGACGAGCGGCAGTACGAGGGTCCCGAGCGATCCGGCCGCGGCGACAAGCCCAAGCATCATGCTCCTTCGCTGCTGTGAAACCGCGCGCGCAACAGCCGTCATTGCCAATGACGTTGTCGTGCATGCCGAGGCCACGCCGATCAGCGCGCCGGAGACGATCAGCCCGAGAACGCCTTGGGCCGCAGCCATGATGCCCAGACCAACGACGAAGATCGCCGCGCCCCCCATCATCGTGATGCGCAGACCGAAGCGGTCGGCGAACGCGCCGACCAGCGCTTGCGAGAGGCCCCAGACAACATTCTGGATCGCCAGAGCCAACGTGAACTCGGCCGCCGTTACACCGAGATCGTGCGTGACCGGCGCCAGGAACAGTCCGAAGCCCTGGCGTATCCCCATGCCGAGGACGAGCAACAGAGCGGTTCCAATCAAGATCAGCCGAACTTGGCTGCCGCGCGGGGCAATCGTCTGTGACATTCCGGATGCGATCATAAGGGGGTGACTAAAGCTGCGTGGGCCGTCGCGTCAGCGAGGCGCACGCGCCTGCTTGAGCTGGAGCTGCGCCAGGAACGGCACCAGCGGGTGCGCGCCCATCTTCACGATCGTGGGCATGTCGAACTTGATCAGCGCCTCGCGCTGGTCGGGCGGCAGATGAAATCTGTCGGCGAAGGCGCCGGCGTCCTTCATGTACTGCGCGCGCATGTCGGCGTCGTGCGCGAGGCCGTGCAGCGCCGAGGTGAGCTCGACCAGTTCGGGCTTGATGGAGGGATAATGCGCGGCGGCCGGCTGCGCGGCCTGACCGCCGATCCAGGCGAGCGAGGCGTAGTTGTGGTGCCAGCTTGGGTCCATCGAGACGACGTCGGGCTTGCGCTCGCCCAACGCGCCGGCGGCGCAGGCCCAGCAGCGCAACTCGATGTTGCCGGTGTCGTCGAGTTCGGCTTCGTCGTAACCGATCAGCGATTTCAGGTTTCCGGCCGCGAGCTTTTCCAGCACGCGCCGGTCCCAGGCGATCTCCGGATTGGAATAGCGGTCGGTGCCGGGGAAATGCGACATGCCGCCCGACGACAGGATCACGGTCTTGAGGCCGAGCTGCGTCACCGTGCGCGCCACCGCCTGGCCGAACGCGTAGCAGCGCTCCATGGTCGGCTGCGGCGGCAGATAGGCGTTGACGTAGATCGGCAGCACCGGGCCGGTGTGGTTGAGATGCGTCAGCGGGATGCCGATGGCGTAGTCGATCTTCGCCGTCGAGGTGAAGGCCGGATCGAAGTTCTGCCGGTACAGTTGCCGCACCAGCTCGAAGCCGATCTCGCTCGGAATCTTCCAGTGGAATTTCCGCCCGGCGAATTCGCCGGTCGCCTCGCCGCCGACGTGCACGGTGAACGGCGGCGCCACGGTGTGGAAGAACTGCTCGACGTGATCGTTGGAGAAGATGATCCAGAGGTCCGGCTCCAGCGCCCGCAGCCTGTTGCCGACATCCGCCGCCACCTCGCGCACCTTGGCGACGAGGGTCTTGTCCTCGGTGTCCGGCATGGTGAAGAACTGCGGGGCATGGGGCAGCATCGCGCCGCCGATCACGGTCGACATCATGGTCGTTCTCCTTGGCGCAAAAGTATCGCGGCGGGCGGCGAACAACAAGGCGACGGCTTGGCGCGCTTCACCTTCGCGACGAACCAGACTATACGAAACGCTGACATATGAACCGTCACCCTGAGGTGCGCGCGCAAGCGAGCCTCGAAGGGCGACGGCCGAAGCGCCTCGGCAGCATCCTTCGAGGGCCGCCTTCGGCGGCCACCTCAGGATGACGGCGAGCTTGGGAATCCAAATGACTGACGTGCCGATAACCGATTGCCTGCGGCAACTACGACCGCACCAAGGCGATCAAGGACGGCCAGGTCAAGGTCGACGGCTGCGCGGTCACCTATCTGCCGTTGTACCCCGAGGAAATCTTCTTCCGCGTGTTCCGCTATCAGGAATTCGACGTCTCGGAGATTTCATTCTCGAGCTACATGCGCACCGTCGCGGCCGGCACCTCGGCCTATATCGGCATTCCGGCGTTCGTGTCGCGCATCTTCCGCCATTCCGGCATCTACATCCGCAATGGCGCGGGCATCAGCAAACCGGAGGACCTGCGCGGCAAGCGCATCGGCTTGCCGGAATACCAGATCACCGCGGTGGTCTGGATGCGCGGCATGATGCAGCACGAATACGGCGTGAAGCCTTCGGAGATTCATTGGCACCAAGGCGGGCAGGAGCAGGCCGGCCGCGGCGAGCGCACCCACCTCAAGCCGATCCCGGGCCTCGATCTGCAGGCGATCCCCGAGGACAAGACGCTGGTCGGCATGCTGCGCGACGGCGAGCTCGATGCGCTGTTCACGGCGCGCGCGCCGTCGTCGTTCCTCGCCGGCGAGCCGCATATCGCGCGGCTGTTCCCCGAACACGCGCGAGGCCGAGAAGGCCTATTACAAAAAGACCGGGCTGTTCCCGATCATGCATCTCGTCGGCATCCGCAAGACGCTGGTGGAAAAATATCCGTGGCTGGCGACCAGCGTGTACAAGGCGTTCCTCGAAGCCAAGGCGCTGGCGATGATCGATCTGCGCGACGTCAATGCGCTGATGGTGACACTGCCGTGGCTCGAAGCCGAGACCAACGAGACCAGCGCGATCATGGGCGATGATTTCTGGAAGTACGGTATCCAGGAGAACATGGCGGAGATCGAAGCGTTGACGCAGTATTCCTACGAGCAGGGCCTGGTCGATCGCAAGCTGAGCGCGAAGGACCTGTTTCATCCCTCGACATTTGAAATCTCGAAAATTTGACGGATGATGTCGCAACATGCTGACTCGTCATTCCGGAGCGCGGGCACTTGCCGCGAGTCCGGAATCCATATTCGCTGACCTGTGATATGGATTCCGGGCTCGCCGCTGCGCGGCGCCCCGGAATGACGGTGGATGAAAGCAATGCAAAAAGAAAATCGCGTCATCATCGTCGGCGCCGGGCCGGTCGGCGCCGTCACCGCGCTCGCCTTGGTGCGCAAGGGCATCCCGGTGCTGCTGATGGAAGCGGAGCCCGAGCCGGTCGAGGATCAGCGCGCCGCGACCGTGCATCCGCCGACGGTGGAAATGCTCGTCGAGCTCGGCCTCGAGACACAGGCCTTCGCGGAGGACGCCTCGGGCGGGCTGCAATCGCCGCTGTTTCATTTCCGCGACCGCGCCAGCGGCGAACTGGTCGCGGTGTTCGACATCCGCATGCTCGAAGGCGCGGTGCCGTATCCGTTCGTGCTGCAATGGGAGCAGTACAAGCTCGTTCGCGCCGCACTGCCGATGATCGAGGCGAGCGGCATCGCCGAGGTGCGCTTCTCCACCAGGCTCACCGGCCTCACCCAGCACGCCGATCATGTCGACGTCACCGTCACCAACGCGGCGGGCGAAACCGAAACGCTGCGCGGCGCCTACGTCATCGGCACCGACGGCGGCCGCAGCACGGTGCGCCAGCTCGCCGAGATCGAGTTCGAAGGCTTCACCTGGGAAGAGCGCTTCATCAAGATCGCGACCACTTTCGATTTCATCAGCGCCGGCAACGGCTACTGCACGCGCAACTACTTTTCCGATCCGGACGAGTGGCTCAATTTGTTCAAGGTGAAGGGCCCGGGCGCGCCCGGCATCTGGCGCGGCATCATGCCGGTGCCGGGCCATGAATCCGACGAGCAGGCGCTGAGCATGGACGGCATCCAGCGCCGGCTGCACGGCATCCACGACAAGAGCGGCGATTTCGAAATTCCGTATTATGCGCTCTACGCCGTGCATCAGCGCGTTGCCGCAACCTTCAACAAGGGCCGCGTGCTGCTCGCCGGCGACAGCGCGCACGTCAACAATCCGATCGGCGGCATGGGCATGAACGGCGGCATCCACGACGCCATGAATCTCGCCGAGAAGCTTGCCGACATCTGGTACGGCCGGGCGCAGCCCGACGTGCTCGACCGCTACAGCCGCCAGCGCCGCAATGCGCAGATCGATTTCGTGCAGGCGCAGTCGATCCAGAACAAGAAGGCGCTGGAGGAAAAGGACCCGGTCATCCGGCGCAAGCATCTCGACGACCTGCGCCGCATGTCCGAGGACGTGGCGCTGCACAAGAAATACCTCTACCGCACCTCGCTGATCGACAGCCTGAATGCGGCCAACGCGGTGGAGTGAGCGCGCCGGGACTATGCGACGCCTCGCAGCGTCTGGCTTGACCGCCGATTTGGGCTAGCGGAATATCGAACGGGAAGCGCGTCGCATCCGACGAAGCAACGGCCAAGTCCAACGAGGGGGGTACTCATGCGCCGATCCATACTCACTGCGGCCACCGTTTTGTCACTCATGTCGGCCGGGATCAGTCAGACGCTGGCGTGCAATGGCGACAAGGTGCTCTTCAACGAGGATTTCTCGTTTGCGGACGCGTCGTGGGGCGGCGTCGACAAATACCTCTCGATCAAAGACGGCTCCGCGGTGATCAAAGCCGACGTCCAGAAAAGCTACAGGGTGCTGAACAACGCCTTCCTGTTCGACGATGCGGATGTCTGCGTCACATTGACGGCGGTGGAAGTCTCCAAGCCGGAAGACTCGGCGGGCGGCCTCGTATTCTGGGCCAAGGATCTCCGCAATGCCTACGTCCTGCTGCTGGCCTCGAACGGGTATTTCAAGATCGGCAGGCTGGTCAATGGCTCATGGGTCAACGCGCCATTCGACTGGACGCAGTCCGATGCGATAAGTCAGGGCCTTAACCAGCCGAACAAGCTGCGGCTGACGATCAAGGGCCAGACGCTTGCGATCGAAATCAACGACAAGCCGGCGGCCAAACTACGGGGGCAATCGCCAGGCTCGTCGAGCATGGTCGGGATTTACGGCGAGTCGAGCGACAAGGTCGATACCTGGAAGTACAACGACCTCAAGGTGACGAACGTGAAATGACCGAAGCGGCCGCGACGGGCGACTTCGCCCTTGCACGGCCTTAGTCCCGACCGACTTGGGGGGCTACAACGGCAACCGGGACCGCCCGCCCCGCTTCTGCGCCGGAGAAAACGATGAACCGATCCGTCGTGATCGCTCTCGCGACCATCATCGGATGGGGTGCGGGCCTCGCCGCAGCCCGTGCGGGCGATACCGAAAGCCATTCGCCCACGCACAAGGCCGAGCGTCCCACCGTGACCTCGCGCCAGACCGGAATCGCGCCGGTGGAGAGACATCGGGCCAAGCAGACCTTGAACCATTCCCGAAGCACGCATCGCGCCGACCGGGTCGGCACCCTGCGGCAGGTCGGGATTGCGCCTGCCGAAAGACACAAGACCAAGCAGGGCGCCGACCAGTCCCGATCCATGGACAATGCCGACAAGGCCGGGGCGAAACATTCGTATCGATCGCACCTCGCCGACCGGCACGTGACCAAGCAGAGCGTCCACAACGTGCGGCAGTTCAGTCATGCCGTTCGGATCGAAAGCAAGCACCGGTCGCAATTGGCGTCGCGGCAGTACCACAGTCTCAAGCGCGGCGTGAAAGGCAGCCATCTCGCGGCCAAGAAAGCCCCGATCGGGGACAAGCAGCCGCACCGTCACGCGGCGACGCGCAAGTCTTGAGGCCTGCCGGGCACCGCCCGGCACTGTCCCATTTCTTGCCCATTCCACGCCCATTTCTTGACAGCCGTTTGCGGCCCCGCCATAAGCGTCTAGCAGCGCGGGCCTCACTCGGTCCGCGCGCTTTATTGCGGCTGCCAAGCGGCTGCAATCATTAACATAATCGACTGCAAGAAGCCGGTCCGGACCGCTTCCGAGCACCGGGATCGAACACGAGGACAAAAAGATGTTCGCGGTCTTCAAAACCGGCGGCAAGCAGTACCGGGTTGCCGCCGAGGATGTGCTCGAGGTCGGCAAGATCAAGGGCGAGCGTGGCGAAATCGTCGAGTTCGGCGAGGTGCTGGTGGTTGGCGGCGACAGCGTCACGCTCGGCAGCCCGATGGTCGCCGGCGCGACGGTCGCGGCCGAGGTGCTCGAACAGGGTCGCGGGCCGAAAATCATCTCGTTCAAGAAGCGCCGGCGCAAGAATTCGCGCCGCAAGCGCGGCCACCGGCAGGAATTCACCCTGCTGCGCATCACCGAAATCCTGACCGACGGGAAGAAGGCGAGCAAGGAAGTGCCGCCGCGGCCCAAACGTGCCGCCAAGCCCAAGGCCGAAGCTTCGGAATCGGCCGAAGCCTCCGACACTGCGGCGGGAAAGCCGGAAGGTGTTACCGCAAAGAAGCGCAAAGCCCCGGCAAAGGCGGCCGCAAAGCCAAGAGTGAAGCCGGCAGCGACAAAGCGCAAAAAGAAGTGAACTGGCGACGTGATGCTTTTGTCACGAATCCGGTGTAGGAAATAATCAAGAACGGTTCGGAGGCCAGCGATGGCTCACAAGAAGGCAGGCGGATCCTCGCGTAACGGCCGTGACTCCAACAGTCAGCGGCTGGGGATCAAGATTTTTGGCGGCGAGCAAGTGATCGCCGGCAACATTCTCGCGCGCCAGCGCGGCACCAAATGGCATCCCGGCAGGAACGTGGGTCTGGGTAAAGACCACACCCTGTTCGCGCTGGTCGATGGCCACGTCGAGTTTCGTACCAAAGCCAAAGGCCGCGTGTTCGTATCCGTCCTTCCGATGACGGAGGCAGCGGCCGAGTAAAATACGGTAGATCATACGAGGTCTGCCGGTATCCAGTCGAACCGGCGGGCCCCATGGGCTCCGAAAAGGGGGAGACGGGATACCGGCTCCCCCTTTCGGTTTCAACGCTTTCAGTTTCAACCTGGAGCCCGTGACATGACCCTGCTGGAAGAAGTCCCGACCCAGACTTTGCGCGAGCACAGTATCCCCGTCCTCGAGACCGGCCGGCTCGTGCTGCGCGCCCCGCGTCGCGGGGACGTAAAAGCAATGGCGCTGCTCGCCAACGATCGCCGCATTGCCGAGAACACCGCACGCATTCCGCATCCGTATCGCGACGAGGATGCCAAACAATTCATCGGGGCGGTGAACCGGCAGGACGGCGAGGCGGCGTTCGTCATCTCGCTCGATGCCAAGCTGATCGGCGTCTGTGGCGTCGAGCCGCGCGAAGGCGGCGCGGAAATCGGCTACTGGCTCGGCGCGCCGTATTGGGGCCAGGGCTACGCCACCGAGGCGGTGCGTGCGCTGATCGATTTCGCCTTCGACGATCTCGATCACGACGCGCTGCAGGCCGGCGCGCGCGTCACCAATCCGGCCTCGCGCCGGGTGCTGGAGAAGTGCGGCTTCCAGTGGACGGGCGTCGGCCTCTACCGCATCCGCGCCATCAACTCGTCGGCGCCGATCGACCGCTTCCGCCTCGACCGCGGCCTGTGGGCCTCGCTCAAGAGCTGGGGCACGGTGAAGCGGGTGGCGTGATGATGAGGCCGCGACCTCCTCAATGGGGTCGACGAGCGAAGGTTGATCGATGTCCGCTTTGCCCAGAGCGGACATCGATCGCAGACGCAGAGGGTACGCTCAACGCTGATCCGGGTTCTACTCGGCGATGTATCTAGAATGACGTATTTTATCCTACTCGCTCAACAAGATGCGCCCGCGAGGGTCCAGGATCAAACCGGTCGGCGAAATATTGCGTTTCGTTGGCCACCAGCCCTTCGTGGAATTCCATTATGCTCACAGCGTAAGACGGGATGCCGTCATAGGTGAGTACGAATTCAGTGACCCAGAGATCGCCGATGCCGATAATTCGCCGGACCGTAAAACGCTTCTTGTTTGGCTGGACGGAACGGCTTTCCTGAATATTGTGCCGACCGCGGATCCGCTCGCCCGATTGCGGATAATCAAGCACAGCATCCTCGCGGTAGATTTCATGTTCGACCTTGAAATCGCTCGCATCCGAAGCATCCCAATGGCGCTCCAGCGCCACCCGCACGGCTCGATCATCCATCTCAATCTCCCACCTACGCTTCCCGTCATCATTTCGGGACCGCTGAATTCATTGTGCTGTACGCCATCACTGAGCGCACAGCGCGTTAATGAGCCGCCGCTATCGTTCATCAATTCCGGGCCTTGTGTCAGCCCATGACGCTGCGTGGCTACTGACCAGCGCTTGCCGTAGATGCAAATACCGGCGCCAGCTTTGCGTCCAGCGCGGGGCCGAAATGGCCTTGCGGATTGGACGGCTGCACGCGGTCCATCAATTCCCAGCCCTGGATCAGGACGCGGGCGTGGTCGAATGCGCTCTTGAAATTCTTGCCCGGCCGCAGGCTCTGCTTGAACAGCGCGTCGCCGAAATAGGTCCAATCGCGCTCGGGCGCGCAGCCGAACGAGGAATTCTTGTCATCCGCGGCGGTGATGACGAAGGTGTCGTCGTTGGCGAGCGGCGGCACAAAAATTCCGGCATAGCAGGCTGAAACGATGACGACGCGGTTCTTGATGCCCTCGGTGTCGAGCGTCGTGGCGACCTCCTGCGGCGTCAGCTCGGACACGATGTTGCCGGGCAATTGCAGCGCGAAGCCTTGATCGTCGCCGTGCGATGTCATCAGCAGAATGAGCACGTCTTCGTCCTTGTCCATCACCGCCCCGATCGCGTGCACGGCGGCAGCGAAATTGTGCTGGTTGGCGAGCGGAATGCTCGCGGCCGTTTCGCGATGATTGATGAGACGCAGCGTGCGGTCACGGATCGGCAGCACGCTCGCGATCGACGTCAGCGCGCCGTCGAGTTCCTTGATGAAGACATCCTGATCGGCCCAGCCGGCAATGCCGATGGCATAGATGTCGGTCACGCCCTTGCGCTGCGGCGCGAGGCGCGCGACCTCGGCCTGCAGCAGCGAATTCTGCGACTGCGCCAGCCGCGCAGCTGCGTCGCCCGGCGCCTGCGGGCCGTCCTTGCCGGCGAAGCGCGCGTGAAGAATTTCCCACCAATTGGCCGTGCGAACGTCGAAGTTGCGGGGAACAAACACCGGCGCGTGCGGCACCAGCATGTTGGCGACGAACAGTGCCGCCCATAACGCGACGACGCGACCCATCAGGCCAAGGCGCGGCTGCGGCTCGATGCTGCGAAGCACGGCGAACATGGCGCCGAGCCACCACACCGCCGTCGATCGCGAACATCGCATTCAGCGCGGCCGCGCTGGTCCACAACGCGCTCGCCGCGGCATGCAGGTGCAAACCGTGCGGAGCCGATCTTGATCGCCGCGATGACGACCTCCGCCATGATCGACAGGACCAACATGGCAGAGAGCGCCGTCGCGCGTCCGGCCGGCCGTACGAACAGCGCGGCGACCGCAAGCTCGAAGGCAAGCCAGGCAACGACCGCGTTGAGGCCGTAAGGATTAAAGGTCGGAACCGCACCTGCGGCCAAAAACTGCAGCGCGATGCGTATTGCGGCCAGCACGACCGTCCAGCCCAGGAGTGTGGGCAATCCGACCAGTGGCGGCTCGGGTGTCCCCCGCCACGCCGCAGCCCGCGCCGCAAGCTTGAAAACCGGCCACACGCTTACCATTCTCCGAAGGCGCACCCGGCGATCGCTCGGTTCCGGGGCCCTTATGTTTATAACAATTCGGCCCGGATTGTCCGGCTTTAACGATAACGGTCACTGCCGCAAGACGGATTGCGCAGCGGGCGCTCGACCGATACGGAATGACAATGAAATTCCTCGACGAGGCCAAGGTCTATATCCGCTCGGGCGACGGCGGGAACGGCTGCGTGTCGTTCCGCCGCGAGAAATTCATCGAGTACGGCGGGCCGAACGGCGGCGACGGCGGCAAGGGCGGCGACGTCATCGCGGAAGCGGTCGAAGGCCTCAACACGCTGATCGATTATCGCTACCAGCAGCATCACACCGCCAAGAACGGCCGCGGCGGCATGGGCAAGGATCGCCATGGCGCCAGCGGCGCCGACCTCGTGCTCAAGGTGCCCGCCGGCACGCAAATCTACGAGGAGGACGGCGAGACCTTGCTCGCCGATCTCACCGCAGTCGGGCAGTGCGCGCCGCTCGCGCGCGGCGGCAATGGCGGCTTCGGCAATGCGCGCTTCAAGTCCTCGACCAACCGCGCGCCGCGCCGCGCCAATCCGGGCCAGCCCGGCGAGGAGTTGACCATCCGGCTGCGCCTCAAGCTGATCGCCGATGCCGGCCTCGTCGGGCTGCCGAATGCGGGCAAATCAACCTTCCTTGCCGCAGTCACTGCGGCCAAACCAAAAATCGCCGATTATCCCTTCACCACGCTGCATCCGCAGCTTGGCGTCGTCTCGATCGACGGCCGCGAGTTCGTGCTCGCCGACATCCCCGGCCTGATCGAAGGCGCGCACGAGGGCGCCGGCCTCGGCGATCGCTTCCTCGGTCATGTCGAGCGCTGCCGCGTCATCCTGCATCTTGTCGACGGCACCGGCGAGCATGCGGGCGAGGACTACAAGACGGTGCGCGCAGAACTCGACGCCTACGGCCACGAACTGGCGGACAAGCCCGAGATCGTCGCGCTGTCGAAAGCCGACGCCATGACGCCGGACCAGATCAAGACGCAGACCGCGCGTCTGAAAAAAGCGGCCGGGAAAACGCCGCTGGTGCTGTCCTCGCAATCGGGTCTGGGCGTTCAGGAGGCGCTGCGCGCGCTTGCCAAATTCATCGACAAGACGCGCACCGCCGAGCCCGAGCAGCCGCGATCAAAAGAGACGACGTGGCATCCGTAATGTAAAATCGCCCCCGGGTGTCAAGAGCGGACGGGGGAAATGCCATGAAATTGCTCAACGCAGCAGCTGCGATCGCGTTTGCGCTGACGACGTTCTCCACATTCGCCGCGGACTATCCCGCGCCGAAGGAAGGCGACTGGATCGCGAGCGATTTCAAATTTCACACCGGCGAAGTGATGCCGGAATTGCGCCTGCACTACACGACGGTCGGCGAGCCGTCCGGCGAGCCGGTGCTGGTGCTGCACGGCACGGGCGGTTCGGCTGCCAGCATGCTCACGCCGGCTTTCGCCGGCGAGTTGTTCGGCCCCGGCCAGCCGCTCGATGCCAGCAAATATTACATCATCCTTCCGGACGCGCATCGGCCACGGCAAGTCGTCGAAGCCCTCCGACGGCCTGCGCACGAAATTTCCGCAATACAACTACGACGACATGGTCGACGCGCAGTACCGGCTGCTGACGGAGGGCCTCGGCGTCCGGCATCTGCGCCTGGTGATCGGCAATTCGATGGGCGGCATGCACACGTGGCTGTGGGGCGAAAAATATCCCGGACTTCATGGACGCGCTGGTGCCGATGGCGTCGCAGCCGACCGAGATGGCGAGCCGCAACTGGATGCTGCGGCGGATGATGCTCGAGACGATCCGCCGCGATCCGGAATGGAACAATGGCAACTACACCACGCAGCCGCGCGTCGATGAAGATCGCCAGCGTGTTCTTCGGCATCGCCACCAGCGGCGGCACGCTCGCCTAGCAGAAGGTGGCGCCGACGCGCGCAGCAGGCCGACAAGATCGTCGACGATCGCCTGGCGGCGCCGTTCAACGCCGACGCCAATGACTTTCTCTATCAGTGGGAATCCTCGCGCGACTACAATGCCTCGCCGGGCCTGGAACGCATCCAGGCGACGCTGCTTGCGATCAACTCGGCGGATGACGAGCGCAATCCGCCGGAGACCGGCGTCATGGATCGCGAGCTCAAGCGCGTGAAGAACGGCCGCCTGTATCTCATTCCGGCGAGCGACGACACGCGCGGCCATGGCACCACCGGCATGGCGAAGTTCTACAAGCAGCAGCTCGAGGAGCTGCTGCAATCGGCGCCGCAGCGGGCGATGTAACGTCGTGATATCAGCGATAGCCGCTGTTGTTGCGCCACACGCGACGCCGGCGTCATCGACTATGTGTTAAGGCGCCCGGCCGTATGGGCCGGCTCTGCCTGAGCGAGCGCAGGCAGGGGAAGCGTCATGCAGACGGCCGTGCCCTTTCCCGGCGCGGAGACGAGGGTAATTGTGCCGCCAAGCTGCTGCGTCACGAGATTGTGGACGATATAGAGGCCGAGGCCCGTGCTGCCCTGCGTGCGTCTGGTGGTGAAAAACGGATCGAAAACGTGACGCTGAACCTGCTCCGGAATGCCGCTGCCGTCATCGGAGAATGTGATCTCGACCTGCTCCGTGCCGATACGGCGCGCCTTGATCAGCATACGTCCGTCCGCATCCTCGGCGAAGCCGTGGATGACGGCGTTGAAGATCAGGTTGGTCAACACCTGCCCGTAGGCGCCCGGGTAGCTGTCCAAAGTGATATCGGGTGGTATCTCGAGGGTCAGTGAATCTCGTCTCGGCCTCGGCAGGCCCGGCCGCACGCTGGCGACAATCTGCTCCGTCACGATCCTGAGGTCGAAGATGCGTCGCTCGGCATGGCTGCGATCGACGGCGACTTGCTTGAACGATTAAATCAGATCTCCGGCGCGCTTGAAATTCGCGACGAGTTGGTCTGCACCTTCGCTACAGGAGCCGGCGAATTCGGCGAGCTGGGAACGGCGCACCTCGCCTGAGGTGATCTGGTCGAGAAGTTCGCGCAGCGATGCGCGAGCGTCGAGGCCACCGTAAGGCTGATGCCGACCGGAGTATTGATCTCGTGTGCGACGCCAGCGACGAGACTGCCGAGCGCGGCAAGTCTCTCGGTTTCGATGAGGTAGCGTTGCGTCTCGCTGGCTTGCAGAGCGGCTTCAGCAACCTTCCTCTTGTCCCGTATTTCGGCGAACAGTGCAGCGAGAACGAGCGCGGCGAGCGTCACCAGCAGAATACTGAATTGCGCGGCCAAAACCCGCTCGGACAGTGAAAGACCTGGATTGCCGAAATAGCCGATACCAAAGGTGGTGGTCCAAACGATCGAAAAGCTCACAATGAACGCGGCTGCCGCGGCGAAAACCGGCCGGCAACGCGCCGCCAGCCACAACAGCGGCGCAAACAGCAAGGCGACCGGGCCAACCGTTGCCAACAGCTCCCACCGTTGGAAGATGGCAAGTCCGCACACAAGGGCAAGCGCCACGACCGCCAAAACGCCTTCAGCAAGTTCGCTCCGTGACAGCCGATCGCGTGAGGATCGAAGCGAATTCTATCAGCAGCGGCGCTACCGTAATGATCCCCAATGCGTCGGACGCGACCCAGTGCTGAAAAGTCGTCAGCATCGGCGCCGTATCGGCGTGAAACAGTTTAAATGTTACGGTCCCGCCGATTCCCGAGGCCGTCGTCCCGATGATCGCCGCCAGGATCAATCCGAGCACGTTGCGCAGCTTGGTCCAGGCTGAAGTCCGAACCGAAATAATGCACGATGAACCACGCCGTCAGCACGGCTTCCCCGGCATTGCACAGGGCGAAGAAAAGCGAACTCCAGATCGTCCGGTCGCCGGGTAATGTTGGCCACGAAGGTTGCAGCCATCGTGCCGACGATGACCGGCCGTGGCGCCCGGGGCCCGAGAGCGATCAGCACACCGGCAGCGACACCGGCGGCAGGCCAGAACACGGCTACACCGTCAGGCTTGGCGAGCAACGCGAGGCTCAGCCGCGCTGCCAGGAAATACGACGCCGACCGCGACGGTGAGTTCGGTCGAAGCCGACCCACCGCGTCAGGTCGATGTGGATGAACTGCCGCCGATCCTGAGCCAGTGCCCGCGGATTCCGCTGCATCGTCGCGTGCCCCCCGCGCGGTTATCCTGGCACAGAGGCCTGGCCGTCCGTATCGTTCGCCGAGTGGGGTCGCCGCTTGTCGGAAACGACCCGGCAATGGCGATTTCAGACTTGGCGCGCTGCTTGGCGCGCCTACAGCACGCCCTCGCCGCGCCCCTGCCCAAGGCCTTGGCCTGCGGCGTCTGCATGTAGAAATTGAGGAACTCGTAGCCGAGCGCGGCGTCGTGCGACCATGTTGAACGAGGCCATCGCCTGCTTGTTGAGCACGCGCTTGGTCAGCGCGAGCGCATAGGCGTTGCGCTTGAGCAGCCGCTCGGCGATCTCGTTGGTCTTGGCGTCGAGCTCGGCCGCCGGCACGGCGTAATTGACGACGCCCATCGCGGCGAGTTCCTTGGCGGTGAACGGGCGCGCCAGCATCAGATATTCCTTCGCCATGTTCATCGGCATCTTGAGCGGCGCGAACACCGCACCACCATCGCCGGTCACCATGCAATGATCGGCGGAGCCCTTGATCTCGCCGTCGATGACCAGTTCGCCGCAGCTCATGTGATGATCGGCGATGATGGCGTCCTCGCGCGCGACGATGAAGTCGCAGCCGAGCACCAGATTGGCGCCGAAGCCGACGGCGTGGCCGTTGACCTTGGCGATCACCGGCTTCTCGATCGTGCACATCGCCTCGACCGCGCGCGTGACGCCGGACATGATGTCCCAGTCGTTGCCGGGATCGCCGTGATGTCCGTACGATGACGGCGGAATGGTGAAGACGTCGTCCTTGCCGGTGACGACGATGACGCGAATGGAGTTGTCGTCGCGCAATTCGTTGAGCGCCCGCGCCACCTCGGCGGCACGCTGCGCGCCGCCGCGTTTGCCGGATGCCTTCGCCTCGACGCAGATGCGGTTCGATGCCGCTTGAGCTCGATGGTCGCGATCTGTCCGTCGCGCCGGATGTCGACCAGTTCGTAGTCGGACATGGGCGTTACACCTTCCCGTTTTATCACAGCAATATTCAATCAAAGCCACGCACTGCGTACGCGATCATTTCTCCGCCAGAAGCTTGCCGAATCGGGCGCGGACATCGTCCGGCGTCTGCGCGGCCCTTTCGAGCAGCGCACGAACCGCCTCGCCATCGATCGGGCTGGTCATGATGCCGACCTTGAGCATGTCGTCGCGGAAGGACTCGTTCTGCGCCATTGTCATGAACGCCGACTTCAGCATGCGCGCCCGATCCTCCGGGATGCCGGGAGGCGCCGACAACGGGAAGCGCCATGAAGAACGGCAGCTCGGCGAATTCGAGCAGCGCGCGATCGGCCGGATCGGAAGCGAGCTCGCGTCCGATCGGCACATCGGGAAAGTCCGGGTAGCCGCTTGCGTGCGGCCGAACGCCATCAGGGGGCGCAGCTTCTTCTCGCTGCCACAGGGTCGGACGGCCGACCATGATCGCGCTGATATCGACGAACTGGCCGTCGACCTCGTCGCGCTCCATCGCCAGCCAGATCTGGTTGGCGCCCGGATAGCCCCTGGTGATCGCGATGTTGAGCTTGAGCATGTCGCGCGCGATGAGCGCGAAGATGACGTTGGTCGAGCCTTCCTGCGTGCCGCCGAGGTGCACGGCTTTGTCGCCCATGCGCAGATCGTTGAGCGACTTGGACCGGATGCCGGGCATTGATCGTCATCAGGTAGGCATCGTCCTTGTAGGACGAGAGGCTGCCGAGCCAGGTCAGCTGCAACGGATCGAAGCTCGCATTGGGATCGCCGATCAGCGCAAGCTGCGGCAGCGCGCGATTCATCACCACGAGGGTGCGGCCGTCCCGCTCCATCGTGTTGCGCGAGCCGGTTGCCGCTGGCAAGGCCACCGGCGCCGGGCAGGTTTTGCACCACGATGTTCGGATTTCCCGGGATGTAGCGGCCGAGGTGGCGGGCAATGGTGCGCCCGGCGATATCGTAATAGCCGCCCGGCGAGGCGCCGACCTGAAGCGTGATGGTCTTGCCGGCGTAGAAGCTGTCGGCCGGCTGGGACGCCAGATTGCCTGCAGTAACGACCGACAAAGCGAGTATTGCACAGAGCACGCCGAGGCTGCGAATGCAGGCCATCTGTTCCTCCCTGCCATTGCTTCCTATAGCCTAGCCTGCAGGCGCATCGGACCGCCATATTGCTATGCCATTCCGACTATGGGACATGGCGACCGTGATCGCTTCAGCATTGTTTTTGCCATGTCAGGCCATACGCCCCGCATCGCTGATTTTCGCCGCATCGTCGTGAAGGTCGGCTCCTCGCTGCTGGTCGACTCGCAGGCCGGCAAGCTGCATGAAAAATGGCTAGCCTCGCTGACCGAGGACATCGCCACCCTTCACCGCGACAAGCGCGACGTTCTGGTGGTCTCCTCCGGCGCCATCGCGCTCGGGCGCGCCGTGCTCAAGCTGCCGAAGGGTCCGCTCAAGCTCGAAGACTCGCAGGCCGCCGCCGCGGTCGGGCAGATCGCGCTGGCGCGCACTTGGGCGGAGGCGCTGTCGCGTCACCGCATCACCGCGGGACAGGTGCTGGTGACGCTCGGCGACACCGAGGAGCGACGGCGTTATCTCAACGCCCGCTCGACCATCGAAAAGCTTTTGGAGTGGCGCGCGGTGCCGGTCATCAACGAGAACGACACAGTTGCAACTCAGGAAATCCGTTACGGCGACAATGACCGGCTCGCCGCGCGCGTCGCAACCATGGCGAGCGCCGACCTGCTGGTGCTGCTGTCCGACGTCGATGGTCTTTACGATGCGCCGCCTGGCTCGAATGCCGCCGCAAAACACCTGCCGCAGGTCGCCGCGCATCACGCCGCAGATCGAGGCGATGGCGGGCGCGGCAGGCTCCGAGCTTTCGCGCGGCGGCATGCAGACCAAGATCGAGGCCGGCAAGATCGCGACCAGTGCTGGCACCCACATGATCATCGCGTCAGGGCATGTCGATCATCCGCTGCAGGCGATCGCCGACGGCGCGCGTTGCACCTGGTTCCTTACGCCTGCAAATCCCGTCACGGCACGCAAGAAATGGATCGCGGGCTCGCTCGAAGCCGAAGGGCACGCTCACCGTCGACGCGGGCGCGGTGGCGGCGCTGCGGCGCGGCAAGAGCCTGCTGCCGGCCGGCGTCGTGCGTGTCGAAGGCGGCTTCGCGCGCGGCGATTCAGTGATCATCCGCGGCCCGGACGGCGCCGAGATCGGCCGCGGGCTGTCCGCCTACGACGCCGAGGATGCCGAAAAAATCAAGGCCGTTCCTCGGCCGACATCCTGTCGATCCTCGGTTTCGCTGGCCGCACGGAAATGGTGCACCGCGACCACCTCGTGATGGGCCGACACTGATGACCGGCCATCCCACGGCCCGAACCTATTGAAAATAAAAGAAGAACCCCGGCCACCATCAGGTGGCCAGGGTTCGACGCCGGGTGAATGAGGGTGAGGGGCTGGGGGGCTTCGCCCGGCGCTTGGTGAACTAACTGCGACGGTGCCGGAAGGTTCCCGCTCTATCCATGATTTTTTACAAGGCGCCGGGCAGGCCGGCCTGCCGGCCTTGCGCTCGGCTGGCTGTCGCGGTGCCGGCGAAACCGCGTACGCTGCCGCGTGGGCCGGGCAAAGTCGGCCGGAAGGTCGATCCGCCGGCCGTCAGGCATCACGATATAGCGTGAAAAGACCGCAGATTGCCGTCCCCGCCGCCACAGCCCTCGACCACGTATTTCGAACCGACCGGGAACCGGTCTGGCAGACGGCTTGCCGAAATCGTCATGACACTCTCCGCATTTGCGACCTTGGCTGTTCTTTAGTCGCGGGGTTCGGGCGCTGAATTCAACGACCAAACGCATAAATGATGACACCAGTTCCGGCGCCGGGCCGAAGGCCGGAAGATTGCTGTGAAAAGCTGTGGATATCGGCCCATTCCGGCCGCCTCGCCCTGAATTCGCCGGACATGCTAGAAGCGCTGATTGCAAGACGGATCAATGCCATGACCGCCCCGCTGAAGGCGATCCGAGCCGCGGACGACGTTGCTGCGACAATGCGCAGCATCGGCCGCGACGCGCGCGCCGCCGCGCACGTGCTGGCGCTTGCACCGGCGGCGCAGAAGAATCGCGCCCTTGGCGCCATGGCAAAGTCCGTCCGCGGCGCGACATGCCGCAATCCTCGCTGCCAACGCCGAGGATATCGCCGAGGCGAAGTCGCGCGGCGCGACCGCCGCCTTCCTCGACCGCCTCGCGCTCGACACCAAGCGGATCGAGGCCATGGCGGATGGCCTCGAGGTCGTGCGCAAGCTCAAGGATCCGGTCGGAACCGTCATGGCATCGTGGCGGCGGCCGAACGGAATGCGCATCGAGCGCATTCGCGTGCCGCTCGGTGTTGTCGGCGTGATCTACGAGAGCCGGCCAAATGTCACCGCCGATGCCGGCGCGCTCTGCCTCAAGGCCGGCAATGCCGTGATCCTGCGCGGCGGCTCGGAAAGTTTCCGCTCGATCCGCGCCATCCACGCCGCGCTAGCCGCGGGCTTGGCCGAAGCCGGCCTGCCGGCGGCGGCGATCTCGCTGGTGCCGACACGCGACCGCGCCGCTGTCGGCATGATGCTGGCCGGCCTCGACGGCTCCATCGACGTCATCGTGCCGCGCGGCGGCAAGGATCTTGTCGCCCGGGTGCAGGCCGAAGCGCGCGTGCCGGTGTTTGCGCACCTCGAAGGCGTCTGCCACGTCTACGTCGACGGCAAGGCCAGTCTGCCGATGGCCAGGTCGATCGTGCTCAACGCCAAGATGCGGCGCACCGGCGTCTGCGGCGCCGCCGAGACACTGCTGGTCGACCGCGCCGGCGCCGAAAAATTTCTTAAACCCCTCGTCGACATGCTGATCGAGGCCGGCTGCGAGGTGCGCGGCGACGCCGCGACGCAAGCCGCCGATGCGCGCGTCAAGCGCGCGAGCGAGGCCGATTGGTCGACCGAATATCTCGACGCCATCATCACCGCCGGCGTGGTCGACGGCGTCGACGGCGCCATCGCGCATATCGAGCGCTACGGCTCGCATCACACCGACGCTATCGTCACCGAGGACAAAACCGCGGCGGAAAAATTCCTGCGCGAAGTCGATTCCGCGATCGTGCTGCACAACGCCTCGACGCAATTCGCCGACGGCGGCGAGTTCGGCTTCGGCGCCGAGATCGGCATTGCCACCGGCCGGCTGCATGCGCGCGGCCCGGTCGGGGTCGAACAACTCACCAGCTTCAAATATCGTGTGCGCGGCAGCGGACAGACGCGGCCGTGAGCAAGCCTCCAGCGATCCATTTTCACTGATGCCATCCGTCGTCCTTCCCCCGAACGCGCCGGGCATGCGCATCGGCCTGTTCGGCGGCACCTTCGATCCGCCGCACGCGGCGCATCGCGCGGCCTGCCTGCTGGCGATGAAGCGGCTCGGGCTCGATCGGGTGTGGTGGCTGGTGACGCCCGGAAATCCGCTCAAGGACACGCGCGGCCTCGCTTCACTCGAAAAGCGCATGACCGCCGCGCGCGCCCTTGCCCACCATCCGCGGATCGACGTCAGCGACCTCGAACAGCGGCTCGGCACCGCCTACACCTACGAGGTCATCTCCTATCTCGTCGCGCGCTGCCCGGGGGTGCATTTCGTCTGGATCATGGGCGCCGACAATTTGCGCAGTTTCCATCGCTGGCAGAAATGGCGCGGCATCGCCTCGCTGGTGCCGATCGCAGTCGTCGACCGGCTGGGACCAAGCCTCTACGCCACGTTCAGCATCTCCAGCCAGGCGCTGGCGCGCGCCCGCATCCCCAAATCATCGGCGAAGGCGCTGGCGGAACGAAGGCCGCCGGCCTGGGTTCTGCTTCACGGTCTCAAATCGCCGTTGTCCTCGACTGCCCTGCGAGCAGCGCGGGCGCAGCTTGGAAGTTGACGGATTGGAGGTTGAAGAACTCAACTCTCGCGTGACTATCTTATGCGGTGAACCCCGGATTCGACGACCGGGGCGCAACAGCAGCGAAAGGAAAGGGACCCCTGTCCACACCTGCAATTTCCCGGGCCGCGCGTCGCGCGCCCAGACCGGTCTCCAGGACGCGCCCTGACGCCGAGGAGACCCTCCGTCTCGTCCTCGCACGCCTCGACGACATGAAGGCCGAGGACATCATCACCATCGATCTCCGCGGCAAAACTTCGATCGGCGACTACATGGTCGTGGCGTCCGGCCGGTCGCAGCGCCACGTCGGCGCGGTCGCCGACGGCGTGATCGAGGGCTTGCACAAGGCCGGCATTGCGACGCGCGTCGAGGGCGTGCCGCATTGCGACTGGGTGCTGATCGACGCCAGCGATGTCATCGTTCACGTGTTCCGGCCGGAGGTTCGCACCTTCTACAATCTGGAGAAGATGTGGACGCCCGGACGCGCCGAGGCGAAGCGCGCGAACTGATTGCCGCGCGGGCGCATTATGGCGCGCGGCATGCCAATCGGGGGCAAAGCGCGCGGCAGCGGTGATCAGCGCCGCAGTGGCGACTCGGCGAACGCGCCAGCGCATGTCTGCTACTGGATAAAATCTCACGCGTCTTGATTCCCCGCCGAAAAGGCCATGTTGCAGTGCAGCAACAATTGCTGCGATGCAAAAAGGGCCCCATGACCAGTATCAACAAGGCACTTGCCGGAATCCGGACCCTTACCCGTAAGTTTGAGGGTCTTCTCGACGCCAATCACCTAAAAGCCCATCGCGCGTCCGCTAAGTCCGGTGATCGAGTTCCATTGCGGGAACTCAAAGGCTTTGGCTCAAATCCGGGTAATTTGCGCATGCGGGCGCATGTTCCGGAGCACCTGCCGAGCTTGGCGCCGTTGGTCGTCGCCCTGCATGGCTGCGACCAGAACGCCGATGTCTATAGTCACGGCGCCGGCTGGTCGTCGCTCGCCGATCGTATGGGTTTTGCGGTCGTCTATCCTGAGCAGCAGCCCGCCAACAATCCGAAGAATTGCTTCTCATGGTTTTTGCCGGGTGACATCACGCGCGGCCACGGCGAGGCGCTTTCGATCCAACAGATGGTCGAGCACGCCATCGCGACGTTCGGGGTTGACCGGCGAAGGGTATTCATCACCGGCCTCTCGGCCGGTGGCGCGATGGCAGCCGTCATGTTGGCGACCTACCCGGAGGTCTTTGCCGGCGGCGCCATCATCGCCGGACTTCCTTATGGCTGCGCGAAATCCGTCCAGGAAGCGTTCGAGGCCATGTTTACCGACCAATCACGGTCCGCGCCGATGCTTGGCGATCGTGTTCGCGCGGCCTCGGACAATCACGGACCCTGGCCCAGGATTTCGGTCTGGTACGGCACGGCCGATCCGATCGTGAAACCTTCCAACTCCGAAAACATCATCCGGCAATGGACCGACGTGCATGGCCTTTCGGCAGCGCCGTCACATGTCGAATCGATCGGCAGCCATACGCGCCGAACGTGGAACGACACAGACGGCAACACGCTGATCGAGGCGTTCTCCATCAGCGGCATGGGGCACGGTGTGCCGCTCGACTCGGTGCTGGGCGTGGAAAGTTGCGGCGCGCCGGGGCCATTCTTCCTCGATGCGGGAATTTCCTCGACGCATCACATCGCAGGCTTCTGGGATCTGGGCGACGATTTGCTTGAAACGGCGCACGCACCCGACGTCACGTCACAGCCGCACCCCATACACGTTGGCAGCCGCGCTGTTGTCAAAGCCGAGACGGTGGACGACCGAATCGATTCGGACGAAGCCACAACAGGTCTCGGTGCGGAGAATCATGCACCTCGCCCTTACGACCCCACCGTCGTGATTGCGGCCGCCCTCAAGGCTGCCGGATTGCCGGTGCCGAAATTTCCAGCGGGGTCAACCGGCGGCACGGCGCAGTTTGCTCCCGGTCCGATCATCGAGGCGGCGTTGAAGGCCGCTGGACTGAAGCTGTTTTGATTCGGCACGGTCGGAATATGGTATTGCTTTGCCGAACCCGCCTTCACGGCACGTCCTCACGGCAAACGTTCTGTGAAATGCTGTCCGCGTGCCAGCGATGCCCGACCTCGATGCCATCATTATCGGCGGCGGTCACAACGGGCTGACCTGTGCGGCCTATCTCGGCATGGCGGGCTTGCGCGTGCGCGTTCTGGAGCGGCGCGGCGTGGTCGGCGGCGCATGCGTGACCGAGGAATTCCATCCCGGATTCCGCAACTCGACCGCGGCCTACACGGTGAGCCTGCTGCAGCCCAAGGTCATCCGCGACCTGAAGCTGCACGAGCATGGCTTGCGCATCGTCGAGCGCCGCGCGCAGAATTTCCTGCCGCTGCCGGACGGCCGCCATCTCCTTACCGGCGAGGGCCGCACCGAACGCGAGATCGCAAAATTCAGCGCCAAGGATGCCGCGCGCTATGGCGACTATCAGGCCGAGATCGGCCGCGTCGCCGATGTGCTGCGCAGCCTGGTGCTCAAGGCGCCGCCAAATCTCCTGACGGGAAATTTCACCGGCATGTTTCGCGAGCTCGGCAAGCTCGCCGCGATCGGCAAAAATCTTTTGCAGAGCAAAAGCGCCGGCGCGGCGTTTCGGCTGTTCCGCAAATCGGCGGGCGAGGTGCTCGACGACTGGTTCGAGTCCGATCCGATCAAAGCCGTGCTCGGCTTCGACGCGGTCGTGGGCAACCTGGCAAGCCCTTACACGCGCGGCTCCGCCTATGTGCTGTTGCATCACGGCTTCGGCGAGGTGAACGGCAAGCAAGGCGTGTGGGGCCACGCCATCGGCGGCATGGGCGCGATCACGCAGGCGATGGCGCGCGCAGCCGGCGCGCACGGCGTGCGCATCGACGTGCGACAGCGCGGTGCGCGAAGTCATCGTCGAGCGCGGGCGCGCCGCCGGTGTCGTGCTGGAAGACGGCACGCCGGTCCGCGCACGCGCGGTCATCGCCAACGTCGATCCGCAGCACCTGTTCCAGACGCCTGGTGCCGCGCGAGGCGGTTCCGTCCGCGATGGCGGCGCGGATGAAGACGTGGAAAGCAGGCTCCGGTACGTTCCGCATGAACGTCGCGCTGTCGAAGCTGCCGGATTTTTCCGCGCTGCCAGGCACGGGCGATCATCTCACGGCCGGCATCATCCTGGCGCCGAGCCTCGTCCTACATGGACCAGGCCTATCGCGATTGCGTGCGCCACGGCTGGAGCCGCAAGCCCATCGTCGAAATGCTGATTCCCTCGACGCTCGACGACAGCCTCGCGCCGGCCGGCGCCCACGTGGCGAGCCTGTTCTGCCAGCACGTCGCGCCGCAATTCACCGATGGCTCGTCATGGGACCAGCACCGCGAAACCGTCGCCGACCTGATGATCGACACGGTCGAGGCCTATGCGCCGGGCTTCAAGGCGAGCGTCATCGCGCGGCAAAGTCTCTCGCCGTTCGATCTGGAGCGCATATTCGGCTTGCCCAACGGCGACATCTTCCACGGTGCGCTCACGCTCGATCAGCTTTTTTCCGCGCGCCCGATGCTGGGATACGCCGACTATCGCATGCCGGTCCCCGGGCTCTATCTGTGTGGCGCGGGCGCGCATCCCGGCGGCGGCGTGACGGGTGCACCGGGGCACAACGCCGCACAGGCGGTGATCGCGGATCTGTCACCAGAATGAAATGCGCGAGGCTGCGCGTTCTGCGGACGAAAACCCTGTCGATGATCTGCTGATTGCAGATGACATCCCGGAAATTTGCGGCTAATCGCGGGCAATGCCCTCACGCTTCTATCGCATCGGCCGCTCGGCGACCGGGCTCGGCATGTTCGCGACGAAGCCGATCAAACGGCGCACGCTATATCGCGACCTATCGCGGCCCCGTCATATCGCTCGAGGAAGCGGCGCGGCGCGAGCGGCGCGGCGCAAAATACATGTTCGAAATCAACCGCAAGTGGACCATCGACGGCTCGCCGCGCTGGAATGTCGGGCGCTACCTCAATCATTCCTGCGAGCCCAATGCGCAGCCGGTCCTGCGCAAGGGCCGGATCGTGTTCATCGCGCTGCGTCGCATCGCCCCCGGCGAGGAAATAACCTACGACTACGGACAGGAATATTTCGACTACTTCCTCGCGATCGGGGCCTGCCTTTGCGCCTCGTGCCGCACAAAGGCGGCCGTTCGCCGGTCGAAGCGGAGGGCAGCGCGCAGACAAAAATAGCGGCGCGGCCTGCCTGCAACTTCTCCAAGCATGTTTTCAAATTCGACGCCGGCCCCTATCAATGCACCTGACAACGGCGAGTTTGGAAACCAGGGAGCTTTCGCCCATGGCAGGCGTCAAGCAGTACGAGACCGACATCGCGATCGTTGGCGCGGGCGGCGCCGGTATGGCGGCCGGCATCGAGGCCCTCGATGCCGGCGCGCGCGCCATCGCCTTCGAGCAGAGCGCCGAGGCCGGCGGTGCGGCCATCATTTCCGGCGGCGGCTGCCTGATCGTCGGCTCGCCGTTGCAGGAGAAGAACGGCATCCACGACACGCCCGACCTCGCCTTCAAGGACTGGATCGCATGGGGCGGTCCGTCGGCCGATGAGGTCTGGGCCCGCTACTACATCGAGCACACGCTGCACGATCTCTATCACTGGGCCGAAGGCCTCGGCGCCAAGTGGGTCGACCTGAAAGTCCAGGAGGGCAACTCGGTGCTGCGCTGGACCCGGCCGGAGCGCAACGGTCTCGGCCTGATGACCCAACTCATCGAAGCCTTCGGCAAAAAGGGCGGCGAGATCGTCACCGAGACGGAGATCACCGGGCTCAGCCGCGCGAACGGCAGCGTCACCGGCCTCGAAGGCCGCAATGCCAAGACCGGCGAGCCGGTCGCGGTGCGGAGCAAGGCCGTCGTGGTGACGACCGGCGGCTTCAACTCGAACCTCGACATGGTGATGGAATTCAGTCCCGATCTCGGCAACCACAAGGTGCTGGAAGGATCGGGCCGCGGCTCGACCGGAAGCGGACACAAGCTCGTTCGCCAGGCGGGCGGCTATCTCACGCACATGGACCACATCTGGTTCTACGTCTACGCCACGCCCGACTACCGCGACCCCGCGCAGCGCCGCGGCCTCGTGTTCCGCCTGGTGCCCGGCAACATCTGGGTCAATCAGCAGGGCCGCCGCTTCCACAACGAGGCGCGCTCGGGCGGCAACTCCGCGAGCCCCGCGCTGATGGCGCAGAACCCGCGCCACGCCTGGGCGATCATGGATACGCCGATGACCGCGACCATGGAGATCGCCGATCCCTATTATCGCCAGGGCGACAAGGTGGTGCGCGAAAAGGTGGTGGAACTGCTCGACAACTCGCCCTTCATCCGCAAGGCCGACACGCTCGCCGAGCTGGCGAAGAAAATGGAGGTCGATGCGCCGACATTCCTCGCCACCGTCGAGCGCTACAACAAGGCCTGCGAGCAGCGGCTCGAGACCGAGCCGGAGTTCGGCAAGCCGCTCAAGACGTCGAAGGCGTTCGACACGCCGCCCTATTACGCGGTGCAGATCTTTCCGCTGGCGCGCAAGAATTTCGGCGGCGTCAAGACCGACCTGCAGTGCCGCGTGCTCGACAAGCACTTCGAGCCGATCGCCGGGCTCTATGCCGCGGGCGAGGTCGCCGGCATGGCCGGCGGCCACATCAACGGCCGCGCCGGTCTCGAAGGCACCATGCTGGGCCCGTCGATCTTCAGCGGGCGCGTCGCCGGCGGCTGGGCCGCGCAAGCGGCAGGCCACGGCAGCGGCTTTGTCGGCAAGCCCAACCTGAGCTGAGCTTTGAATAGCCGATGAGGGCCAGCCATGCGTGTCATCGTCGGTGCGGTCGGCCGGTTGAAGAAAGGGCCCGAGCAAGAGCTGGCGGAACGCTATCGCAAGCGCGCCGAGCAATCGGGACGCGCGCTCGGTCTGAAGGCCGTTGAGATCATTGAAATCCGCGAAAGCCGCGCGCAGGAACTCGAGCGCCGGCTGATCGAAGAATCGATCGCACTCGCCACCATCATCCCGGAGCGCGCCGCCGTCGCCATTCTCAGCGAGCGCGGCGACGCCCTCGACAGCGCGACGTTCGCCGTCACCTTGCGCAAATGGCGCGAGGAGGACCGGCCGGCGGCCTGCTTCATCATCGGCGGCGCCGATGGGCTGGCGCCGAGCCTGCATGACCGCGCCAAGCTCCACCTCTCGTTCGGCGCCGCCACCTGGCCGCACCAGCTCGTACGCATCATGCTGCTGGAGCAGATTTATCGTGCGGTCACGATCCTCGCCGGCCACCCCTATCATCGCGCCTGACGGGCGCTGCGGCAGCATCACCGAATTGTGACGCACGGGGCGAAATTCCGGTCTTATTCCGGTCTTATCAGCCTGCTTTTGGTTGCCTTTCTGAGGCTTGCGTCTACCTTGAACATGATGATTCTCCGCCGGCCGAGCCGACTTGACCCGGGCCATGTGCTCGGTTCTGCGCTCGCTATCGCGTTGCCGTTCGGCGCGGCGTTTACGGCATCCGCCCAGCAGCCCGCGACGCCACCATTGCCGGCCCAGGCGAACCCGCCCAAAACCGATCCGGACGCTATCAAGCAGCGCGATCAGGAACTCGAGGCGGCGCGCGCCGAGCAGCGTAAGTCGGCCGAAAGTCAGGCCCGGCTCAAGCGCGAAATCGAGACGCTCAGCGAGGACCGCCGCAAGTTCAATCAGCAATTGATCGATACGGCGACGCGCGTGCGCGGTGTCGAGACCGGCATTGGCGCCATCGAAGCCCGCCTCAAGCCGCTCGATGCCAACGAGCACACGATCCAGAAATCGCTCGATGAGCGCCGTTCCGTGATCGCCGAAATCCTCGCCGCCCTGCAACGCATCGGCCGCCAGCCGCCGCCGGCGCTGCTGGTGCGGCCGGAGGATGCGCTGCAGGCCGTGCGTACCGCCATTACGCTCGGCGCGGTGCTGCCGGGAATGCGCACCCAGGCCGAGGCGCTGGCCGGCGACCTTGGCGATCTGCTGCGCGTGCGCAAGCAGATCGCGCTCGACCACGGCCGGCTCTCGCGCGAGCTTGCGACGCTCGGAAACGAGCAACTGCGCATGAACCTGCTGATCGATCAGCGCCAGAAGAACCAGGCCGAGGCCGAGAAGGCGCTTGATTCGGAGCGTCAGCGCGCCGCCGGCCTGGCGCGCCAGGTCGACAATCTCAAGGATCTCATCGCCAAGCTCGAAGTCGGCCTCGACAGCGCCTCCCGTGCCGCGCGCGCGGCCGCCCGCTCGGCCGACGATGCCACCAAGCCGAACCTTGCAACCCTCAAGGACCCCGGCCGGCTCGCCCCTGCGGTGGCGTTCGCCTCGACGCGTGGGCGGCTGCCTTTGCCGGTTAACGGCGTGAAAATACATGAATTCGGGTCGACGGATACCGGCGGTGGAACCGAAAAAGGGCTATCGATCGCGACCCGGGCGGCCGCCCAGGTCACGGCCCCATGCGACGGTTGGGTAGTTTACGCCGGACCGTTTCGGAGTTATGGCCAACTCTTGATCCTTAACGCTGGTGGCGGGTATCATGTGCTCCTCGCAGGGATGGAGCGGATTTCCGTCGATCTCGGCCAGTTCGTTTTGACCGGTGAGCCCATAGCTGTAATGGGTAGCGGATCGCAGGCGTCCACGATCGTTGCAACCGGCGTCAAACAGCCCGTTCTCTACGTGGAGTTCCGCAAGGACGGCACTCCCGTCGATCCCAGCCCCTGGTGGGCGACTAACGAAGTCGAAAAGGTTCGCGGATGATGCGCAAAACTTCTCTGGTCCTTCTTGGAGCGGCGGCGGGTACGGCAATGACGCTGCTGGCAACTCAGCCGCGCATTACCTTTATGGGTGCGAGCGCGAAAGCGGCCGCCGCCGATACGTACAGGCAGCTCAACTTGTTCGGCGACGTATTCGAGCGCGTGCGCGCCGACTACGTCGAGAAGCCCGATGACAGCAAGCTCGTCGAATCGGCGATCAACGGAATGCTTTCCGGTCTCGATCCGCATTCGAGCTACATGGATCCCAAGAGCTTCCGCGACATGCAGGTGCAGACGCGCGGCGAGTTCGGCGGCCTCGGTATCGAAGTCACCATGGAGGACGGCCTGGTGAAGGTCGTCGCGCCGATCGACGAAACGCCTGCGGCGAAAGCGGGCGTCATGGCCAACGACATCATCACCCATCTCGACGATGAGGCGGTGCAGGGGCTCACGCTCAATCAGGCCGTCGAGAAGATGCGCGGGCCGGTCAATACCAAGATCAAGCTCAAGATCGTGCGCAAAGGCCAGGACAAGCCGATCGAAGTGACAATCATGCGCGACATCATTCGCGTGCGCTCGGTGCGTTCGCACGGCGAGGGCGATGATGTCGGCTACATTCGCATTACGCAGTTCAACGAGCAGACGACCGACGGGCTGAAGAAGGCCATCACCGATCTGTCGACTCAGCTTGGCGCCGACAAGATCAAAGGCTACGTCGTCGATCTGCGCAACAATCCGGGCGGCCTGCTCGACCAGGCGATCTCGGTGTCCGATACCTTCCTCGAGAAGGGCGAGATCGTCTCGACCCGCGGCCGCAACGCCGAGGAGACTCAGCGCTTCAATGCGCGGCCGGGCGACCTGACCAAGGCCAAGCCGGTGATCGTGCTGATCAACGGCGGCTCGGCGTCGGCGTCCGAGATCGTGGCCGGCGCCCTGCAGGACCACAAGCGCGCGACCCTCATCGGCACGCGCTCGTTCGGCAAGGGCTCGGTGCAGACCATCATTCCGCTTGGCGCCGGCAACGGTGCGCTGCGGCTGACCACGGCGCGCTACTTCACGCCGTCGGGCCGCTCGATCCAGGCCAAGGGCATCACGCCCGAAATCGAGGTGCTGCAGGACGTGCCGGACGAGTTGAAGACGCGCAACACCGACACCAAGGGCGAGGCATCGCTGCGCGGCCATCTCAAGGCCGAGGGCGACGAGGCAACCGGTTCGCAGTCCTACGTGCCGCCGGACGAGAAGGACGACAAGGCGCTCAAAACGGCGCTCGACCTGCTGCGCGGCGCTCAGACCAATGCGGCCTTCCCGCCGAACCCCAAGGCCGCCGTTCCGAACTGAGCGGCCGATTCCGCGAATCAAGTTCCCGGGGCGGCCCTTGGCCGCCCCGATTGCTTTTGGTGCGCCCGCTCAGGCATGGGCCCCCATGGCGGCTTGCTTCGCCGTGTTAGACTCGCGCGCATGATTCGCGAGGATGCGGACCGTGGCGGCCGATGATCTGAGCGCGCCGCTCGGCCAGAACAAGAAGCCGCGCCGTCCTATCCCGGTCACGGTCCCGCAGGCGATCGTGGGCGCGCTGGGCCTGTTCGCCGGCATCTTCGTGCTCTGGGCCGCAGTGGCCGACAATCCGTTCGGCGGCGAGCCGATGGTCGTCGTGCACGCCGATCTGCGAGCGCCGGCAAATGCACCGGCCAAAAAAGCCGAAGTGGTCCGGCCGCCTGTGACCGACGATGGCGGCATCCCGGGGCGCTACGACGGCCCTGCACAATCACCGGCTTCCGCGCCGCAAGGCCCGCCGCCGGGCAGCAAGACCGTCAACATCATCGACGGCAAGAGTGGCTCCAGCCAGGTGGTGGTCATTGCCGGTCCGGCGGACGGCAAAGATGCCGCCGCGAGCCTGACGCCGATCGAGCAGAAATTCGTCGAGACCACCAAGCATGGTGCGATCCCAAAAATCGCCGATGACGGCGTGCATCCTTCGGAAGCCTACGCCCAGGCCGTAACGCCCATCCCCGGCAAGCCGGACGCGCCACGGGTCGCGATCATCGTCGGCGGGCTCGGCGTCAGTGCCAACGCCACAGCCGAAGCCATCGGCAAGCTGCCGGGCGCGGTGACGCTCGGATTTGCGCCCTATGGCGCCGACCTCGATCGCGTCGTCGCGCATGCGCGCGGTCTTGGCCACGAGATCCTGCTGCAGGTGCCGATGGAGCCGTTCGATTATCCCGACAACGATCCGGGCCCGCAGACACTGCTGACCTCGCAGTCGGCCGATCAGAACATCGATCGCCTGCACTGGCTGATGAGCCGTTTCCATGGCTATGTCGGCATCATCAACACCATGGGCGCGCGTTTCACCGCCTCCGACCAGGCATTCGCGCCGGTGTTGCGCGAAACCGCCAAACGCGGGCTGATTTTCGTCGACGACGGTCATACGCCGCGCAGCCTCGCCGGTCAGATCGCCGGCGCCAACAAACTTCCATTCGCCAAGGCCGATGTGGTGCTCGATGCCGTGCCGACACCGGTCGAGGTCGACCGCGCGCTGTCGCGGCTGGAAATGGCGGCGCGCGAGCGCGGCGTCGCCGTCGGCTACGCCTCCGCGCTGCCGGTCGCGATCGACCGCATCGCCAAATGGGCGAAGGGAGCGCAGAGCCGCGGCGTGCTGCTGGTGCCGATCACCGCCGTCGCGGTGAAGTCGAAGCAGAGCTGATGCTCCTGTCATTGCCGGGCTTGACCCGGCAATCCATCTTGTGCGCGAATAGAAAGATGGATGCCCGGGTCGAGCCCGGCATGACGAGGTGAATGCGGCCTACGACGACCTGCCCTATCGCCCGTGTGTCGGCATCATGGTGCTTAACCGCGCCGGGCTTGCCTTCGTCGGCCGCCGCATCGGCGGCCCGGAGCATGTCGATGCGACGCACTCCTGGCAGATGCCTCAGGGCGGCATCGATCCCGGCGAGGATCCGTGGCCGGCGGCGCTGCGCGAATTGCGCGAGGAAACGAATATCCGCTCGGTCGAACGGCTCGCCGAAATTCCGGACTGGCTCAACTACGACATTCCGCGCGACATCGCCGGACTGGCGTGGAAGGGCCGATATCGCGGCCAGACGCAGAAATGGTTCGCGATGCGTTTCACCGGCGACGAACGCGAAATCGATGTCGCGCATCCCGACGGCGGACATGAGCCGGAATTCGCCGCATGGCGCTGGGAGCCGATGCGCAACCTTCCGGACCTCGTGGTGCCGTTCAAGCGGCCGGTCTACCAGCGCGTCGTGCGCGAATTCGGGCGCCTCGCCGGGACATAATCGCAGTTATTTGGGCTCGACTGCGAACGGGCCGATGGCAACCACACGGCATGATCGATCCTGCTTGGCGCAATCCGCCAACGCGCCATCGACCGCCTCCTGCTCGCTCGCGGCCTTGAGCATGACGCCCGGCTGTCCTCCGGCGCCGGCGGCGACCGCAGTCCAGCCGCCAATGGCATTGCCCAGACGATTCGCGAGATCAGTTCTCAAAGTCTGTGCGATCGCGGTACTACTCGCGGGCCGGAAGTAGCTCATCACCTTCATCGTCGTGGGGATTGGCACGATGAAGACATCGTCGACCGCAATGATCATGCACGGCACCCCGGCATTGCTGCCACAGCTCTCAAGCGCCCGGCGCACGGCCTCGTCGCTGCTTTCCTGGCTGAAATAGTAGCCAAGGAGACCGGACGAGGACATGGCGATTGCCTTCGACTTGCGCCCCGGCAGGTAGTTCTTCTCGATCAGCGCTTTGTTGTTCTCCCGCGCCAGCGGAATATCCTTCGCAACCAGCGGCGTTTCAACCGACGCATCGCGCGTGAGCCAGGGCAGCGGCGGCATCGGCGGATGGCCGCGCACATAGACCACCGTGTTGCCGATGGCGTAGAGCTCACAGCGCCGCGATGGCGACGTGGCGTCCGCACGCTTCTGGCACATGTCGAGCGCGGCGATCTTTGCGGTTTCGTCGTCGGCCTGGCTGGAGATGAACCCGATCGGCCCCGTGCTGATGGCAAGCGCCTTATGATCCGCGGCGGGCATGTACTCGTCGCGGACGATAGCGCGCGCACGATCGGCGATGAGCGGAACCGCTTCCGGCACCAGCGCTTCGGTCGGCCGCGGCGCTGGTTGCGCTCGCGCTCGCCGTTCGGTCGTCGCGGGAGGCGCCCGTGCATTTGACGCGTCCTGCGCGCCCGGCCGCCCCGTGGTGAAATAAACGATCGCCGCGACGCCGAGCCCGACGGCGCATACGGCTCCGAGTACGGCTGGCCACAGCCAAACCGGACGCGATGCCGGCTTTTTCGCCA
Source organism: uncultured Alphaproteobacteria bacterium (assembly GCA_963730645.1). GTDB lineage: Bacteria > Pseudomonadota > Alphaproteobacteria > Rhizobiales > Xanthobacteraceae > BOG-931. The sequence continues at coordinate 169,157 of CAVSSN010000013.1, forward strand.
GCGGTTCGGGTCGCGCGTCGTCCGGCCGCATCGCGAACATGTAGGCGTGGACCGGAGTTCGGAATATTCTTGACGTGCTGCTCGCCGATGTCGGCGAACACCACGGACAGCTTGTTCGCCACCTGCTCGTGCACCGTGCGCGAGATGCAGATGCCGCCGATCGGCGCAATTCCCTCGAGCCGTGCGGCAATATTCACGCCGTCGCCAAGGAGGTCGCCGTCACGCTCGACCACGTCGCCGACGGTGATGCCGATGCGAAAGCTCATCTGCCGGCTGGCCGGATATGCCATGTTGCGCGTGCGCAGGCTCTCCTGAATGTCGATGGCGCAGCGCACGGCCTCGACCGCGCTCGGAAATTCGGCAAGGACCGCGTCGCCCGCGGTATTGAAAATCCGGCCGCCGGCGCGCGCGATGAAATCATCCATCACCGACCGATAGGACGCGAGCCGCCGCAGCGTCTCCTCCTCGTCTTCGGCGACCAGCTTGCTGTAGCCGGCAATATCGGCGGCAAAGATGGCTGCAATTTTTCGCTTCATGGAAAGCCCGCCGCATCAACCAAAAAGCGTCTGTAGAATGCCGACGCCGAGGCCGATAGGCAACACGCTTTCGGACGTTACGACGCCAGCGCCGCCTGCAGGGCCTTCAGTTGTTCGAGCCGGTGCGCGAGCTTGTCGCGTTGCGCATCGTCCTTGCTGTCGGCGACATCTTCCTCGGTATCCTTGATCTCGGCCGCGAGCACCGCCATGTCGAAGTCCTGACGCGGCACCGCCACGTCGGCGAGCACGGTCAATCCGGCCGGGCTCATCTCGGCGAAGCCGCCGATCACCACCACCGGCAGGTTTCCGCCCTCGCGGTAGATCGTGACGATCCCGGGCCGCAGCGTCGTCACCACCGGCGCATGGTTCGCGAGGATGCCCATGTCGCCCTCGGAGCCGGGCAGGTCGACCTGATCGACCTCGCCGGAGAACAGCACCTTTTCGGGCGAGACAAAATCGAAGTGCAAGGTGGGCATGCTGGTTCCTTGAACCTCCCCCTTTCGGGGGAGGAAAATCTACTACGCCGCCTCGGCGGCGAGTTTCTTGCCCTTCTCGACGGCCTCTTCGATGGTGCCGACCATGTAGAAGGCCGCCTCAGGCAGGTGGTCGTACTTGCCGTCGACCAGGCCCTTGAAGCCCTTGATGGTGTCCTGCAGGTCGACGAGCTTGCCGGGCGAGCCGGTGAACACTTCGGCGACGAAGAACGGCTGCGACAGGAAGCGCTCGATCTTGCGCGCGCGCGCGACGGTCGTCTTGTCCTCTTCCGACAGTTCGTCCATGCCCAGGATCGCGATGATGTCCTGCAGCGCCTTGTAGCGCTGCAGCACCTGCTGCACCTGGCGGGCGATGGCGTAGTGCTCCTCGCCGACGATCAAAGGCGAGAGCATGCGCGACGTGGAGTCGAGCGGATCGACGGCCGGATAGATGCCCTTGGCGGCGATGTCGCGCGACAGCACCGTGGTGGCGTCGAGATGCGCGAACGAGGTCGCCGGCGCCGGATCGGTGAGGTCGTCGGCCGGAACGTAGATCGCCTGCACCGAAGTCACCGAGCCCTTGTGTGTCGTGGTGATGCGTTCCTGCAGCGCGCCCATGTCGGTCGCAAGCGTCGGCTGGTAGCCGACCGCCGACGGAATGCGGCCGAGCAGCGCCGACACTTCCGAGCCCGCCTGCGTAAAGCGGAAGATGTTGTCGACGAAGAACAGCACGTCCTGGCCCTGGTCGCGGAAGTGCTCGGCGACCGTCAGCCCGGTGAGGCCGACGCGGGCGCGGGCGCCCGGCGGCTCGTTCATCTGGCCGTACACCAGCGCGCACTTGGAGCCTTCGACCGAGCCCTTGTGCGGGTCCTTGTTGACGCCGAACTCGATCATCTCGTGATAGAGGTCGTTGCCCTCGCGGGTGCGCTCGCCGACGCCGGCGAACACCGAGTAGCCGCCGTGCGCCTTGGCGACGTTGTTGATCAGCTCCATGATCAGCACGGTCTTGCCGACGCCGGCGCCGCCGAACAGCCCGATCTTGCCGCCCTTGGCGTAGGGCGCGAGCAGATCGACGACCTTGATGCCGGTGACCAGGATCTGCGCTTCGGTCGACTGGTCGGTATAGCTCGGCGCCTCCTGGTGGATCGCCCGCAGCGACTCGCCCTTGACCGGACCGGCCTCATCGACCGGATCGCCGATCACATTGATGATGCGCCCGAGCAGGCCCTGCCCGACCGGAACCGAAATCGGCGCGCCGGTGTCGGTGACCTCCTGCCCGCGCACCAGGCCTTCGCTGGTGTCCATCGCGATGGTGCGCACGGTCGATTCGCCGAGATGCTGGGCGACTTCGAGCACCAGGCGGTTGCCGCCGTTCTTGGTCTCCAGCGCGTTGAGAATCGCCGGCAGATGGTCCTCGAACTGCACGTCGACGACGGCGCCGATGACCTGGGTGATCTTTCCGACTGCGTTGGGCATCGTGGTCCTCTTGATAGATCGGTTCAAAGCGCTTCCGCGCCGGAGATGATCTCGATCAGCTCCTTGGTGATCATCGCCTGGCGGGTGCGGTTGTAGCGCAGCGTCTGCTTGCGGATCATGTCGCCGGCGTTGCGGGTGGCGTTGTCCATCGCCGACATCTGCGCGCCGTAGAACGAGGCGGAGTTTTCCAGCAGCGCACGGAACACCTGCACGGCGATGTTGCGCGGCAGCAGTTCCTTGAGGATATCTTCTTCGTCCGGCTCGAATTCGTAGACGGCGCCGCCCAGCGCCTCCGCGGCCTTGGCCTCGAACACCGGCGGGATGATTTGCAGCGCCGTCGGAATCTGCGCGATCACCGAGCGGAAGCGCGAGTAGAACAGCGTGCAGACGTCGAACTCGAACTTGTCGAACAGCGCGATGATCTTCTCGGCGATCATCTGCGCATTCTCGAAACGCAGCGTACGCACTGAGCGCAGGTCGACCAGTTCGATGATCTGCCGCTCAAAGGTGCGCTTGAGCTGGTCGATAACCCTTGCGGCCGACGCAGAGGATCTTGACCTCCTTGCCCTCGTTCATCAGCGCATAGGCGCGCTCGCGCGCAAGCCGCACGATCGCGGTGTTGAACGGCCCGCACAGGCCACGCTCGGCGGTGCAGACGACAAGCAGATGCACGTTGTCGCTGCCGGTGCCGCGCAGCAGCCGCGGCGCGGATTCGAGGCCGGCGACCGAGGCCGCGATGTTGCCGAGCACCTTGTCCATGTGGGAGGCGTAAGGCCGCGCCGCCTCGGCCGCCGCCTGCGCGCGGCGCAGCTTCGACGCCGCGACCATCTGCATGGCCTTGGTGATCTTCTGCGTCGCCTTGGTGGCGGCGATGCGGTTGCGCAGGTCTTTGAGCGAGGGCATCGCTCCGTTCAATTCTCCCCCTGAAGGGGGAGGTCGGCGAGCGTAGCGAGCCGGGTGGGGGTCAGTGTCCGCGGCGACCCCCACCTGATCGCCTTCGGCGATCGTCCTCCCCTTCAGGGGGAGGGGAAGAAAATGCGCTCGTCATCACGCGAACGTCTTGGCGTAGTTGTCGACAACAGCCTTGAGCTTGCCCGCGGTCGCATCATCGAGGTCGTTCGAACCGCGGATGCTGTTGAGAATGTCGGCATTCTGGTTGCGCAGCAGTCCGAGCAGGCCGTCCTCGAACGCGCGCACGCGGTTGACCGGGATCGGATCGAGATAGCCGTTGACGCCGGCGTAGATGACGACGACCTGCTCCTCCATCTTCAGCGGCGAGAACTGCGGCTGCTTGAGCAACTCCGTGAGCCGCGAGCCGCGGTTGAGCAGGCGCTGCGTGGTGGCGTCGAGGTCGGAGCCGAACTGCGCGAACGCCGCCATCTCGCGGTATTGCGCCAATTCGCCCTTGATGCGGCCGGCGACCTTCTTCATCGCCTTGGTCTGCGCCGCGGAGCCGACGCGCGACACCGAGAGGCCGACGTTCACCGCGGGACGGATGCCCTGATAGAACAAATCCGTCTCCAGGAAGATTTGTCCGTCGGTAATCGAAATCACGTTGGTCGGAATGTAGGCCGACACGTCGTTGGCCTGCGTCTCGATGATCGGCAGCGCGGTGAGCGAGCCCGACTTGTTGTCGTCATTCATCTTGGCGGCGCGTTCGAGCAACCGCGAATGCAGGTAGAACACGTCGCCCGGATAGGCTTCGCGGCCCGGCGGACGGCGCAGCAAGAGCGACATCTGGCGATAGGCCACGGCCTGCTTGGACAGATCGTCGTAGATGATCACCGCGTGCATGCCGTTGTCGCGGAAGTATTCGCCCATGGTGCAGCCGGCGAACGGCGCGAGGAACTGCATCGGCGCCGGATCGGAGGCGGTCGCCGCGACCACGATCGAGTAGTCGAGCGCGCCCTGCTCTTCCAGCACCTTGACGAATTGCGCCACCGTCGAGCGCTTCTGCCCGATCGCGACGTAGACGCAGTAGAGCTTGATCTTCTCGTCGGTCGAGGCGTTGAGCGGCTTTTGATTCAGGATCGTGTCGAGCGCGATCGCGGTCTTTCCGGTCTGGCGGTCGCCGATGATCAGCTCGCGCTGGCCGCGGCCGATCGGGATCAGCGCATCGATCGCCTTGAGGCCGGTCGCCATCGGCTCGTGCACCGATTTCCGGGGAATGATGCCGGGCGCTTTCACATCCACGCGCTTGCGCTCGCCGTGGATCGGACCCTTGTCGTCGATCGGATTGCCGAGCGCATCGACCACGCGGCCGAGCAGGCCCTTGCCGACCGGCACGTCGACGATGGCGCCGGTGCGCTTGACCGTCTGGCCTTCCTTGATCTCGCGGTCGTTGCCGAAGATCACGATGCCGACATTGTCGGTTTCGAGGTTGAGCGCCATGCCGCGCACACCGTTCTCGAACTCGACCATCTCGCCGGCCTGCACGTTGTCGAGGCCGTAGACGCGCGCGATGCCGTCGCCGACCGACAGCACCTGGCCGACTTCGGAAACTTCGGCCTCCTGGCCGAAATTCTTGATCTGCTCCTTGAGAATGGCGGAGATTTCTGCGGCGCGGATGTCCATCAGCGAGCCTCTTTCATCGCGTGCTTGATTGCATTGAGCTTGGTGCGCAGCGAGGTGTCGACCATGCGGCTGCCGAGCTTGACCACGAGCCCGCCGATGATGGCGGGATCGACCGTGATGTCGAGATCGACGTCCTTGCCGCTTGCCGTCTTGAGCGCGCTCTTGAGGGCGGCGAGATGCTCGTCCTTGAGCGGCTCGGCGACCGTGACTTCGGCCGTCACCTCGCCCTTGTGCTGGGCGACCAGCTTGCGGAAGCCCCTCGCCATGTCGCGGGCGGCGAACAGCCGGCGGTTCGCCGTCACGGCCAGGAGGAATTGCGCCGCGAGCCCGCCGATCCCGGCCTTGTCGAGCACCGCGGACAAGGCCTTGGTCTGCTCCTCGGCGGAAAAAACCGGGCTGCGCACCAGCCGCTCGAGATCGGCGCATTCGGCGACCAGCGCATCGAAGCGCTCAAGATCGGCCTTGACGGGGTCGATAGCATTGCCTTCGAGCGCGAGCTCGAACAGGGCGGTCGCATAGCGGCCGGCCATGCCGGATACGATCGATTGTTCGCCTGCCACGTCGCGTACTCTTGGCGTGCTCTTGCCGCGTTGTCGGAGCCTGATGTTCCGCGAGTCCGCACCGGCGCGAGGGGTCGGCGCAAGCCCTTGGAATTCAAGCGGGACTTGGATTTTTGGGGAGCCGCGGAGTGCCCCGCGCTCCGCGGAAAATCGAGGCGTTGCTAACACACGGCGATATGCGGCGCAACAACGGCAAAACGCGCGCGGCCCTTCTAGCGCGCCCTCTCGTCGTCCCCGCGAAGGCGGGGACCCATATCCGCAGTCCGTGCAGAATCTGCATCGATGGTGATTATGGATTCCCGCATTCGCGGGAATGACAGAAGGGAATCAAGCCGGCGTTCGGGCGTGTTCCGCCACATGCTGCCGGATGACGTCGAGGAAAACCTCCCCGTATTGCCGCAGCTTGGCCTCGCCGACGCCGTGCACCGCGCTCATCTCGGACGGCGTCGTCGGTTTGAGCCGCGCCATGTCGATCAGGCTCTTGTCCGCGAATACGACGTAGGCCGGGACGCGCTGCTCCTTGGCGAGCTCGAGCCGGCGCTGCTTGAGCGCCTCAAACAGCGCCGGGTCGCCCTCGGCCAGCGCCGCGGCGTTGGCGGCCGCGCGCGCGGTCTTGCGGCGTTGCGGGCTTGAGCGTGTCCTTGCGCAGCTCGATTTTGGCCGCGCCCTTGAGCACGCGCCGGCCGGCATCGGTGACCGTCCAGGTGCCATAGCCGGTGATGTCGAGCGCGATGATGCCGGCGCCATGAAGCTGGCGGAAGATCGAGCGCCATTCCTGCTTGCCGTATTCCTTGCCGACGCCGAACGTCGGCAGGCAATCGTGGCCGAATTTTTCGACCGCCTCGCTGGCCTCGCCGATCAGAACGTTCGTCAGGTGCTCGGTGCCGAAACGCTCGCCGGTGCGCACCATGGCGGAGAGCGCCTTCTGCGCCGCGATGGTGCCGTCGATCACCTCGGCGCCGTCGCAGCAGAAATCGCAATTGCCGCAGGCTTGAGTCGTCTCGCCGAAATAGGTGAGCAGCGTCTGCCGCCGGCAGCGCGGCGATTCGCACAGCGACACCAGCGCGTTGAGCCTTTGGCGGTCGACGCGCTTCTGCTCGTTGGTGGATTCGCTTTCGTCGATCTGCATGCGGCGCAGGCGGATGTCGCCCATGCCGTAGAGCGTCAGCGTGTTGGCGGGCAGCCCGTCGCGGCCGGCGCGGCCGATCTCCTGGTAATAGCTTTCGATGTTGGCCGGCATGTCGGCGTGCAGCACGAAGCGGACGTCAGGCTTGTCGATGCCCATGCCGAACGCCACCGTCGCCACCATGACGACGCCGTCCTCCTGCAGGAAAACATCCTGGTTGCGCGAGCGCGCCGGCCCTTCCATGCCGGCGTGATAGGGCAGCGCCTTGACGCCGTTCTGGCGCAGGAATTCGGCCAGTTCCTCGGTCTTGCGCCGCGAGCTGCAATAGATGATGCCGCTCTGGCCGGCGTGTTCGCGCGTGAAGTCGATGACCTGCTTGCGGCCGCCGGCCTTGGCCTGCATCGCGAGCCGCAGGTTGGGCCGGTCGAAACCGTGCACGAACACCGCCGGCTCGCGGCTGAACAGCTTTTGCAGAATATCGGTGCGGGTCGCGGCATCGGCCGTAGCGGTGAACGCCACCGTCTGCACGCCGCCGAGGTCGGCCTGCACTTCACCGAGCGCCGCATATTCCGGACGGAAGTCGTGGCCCCATTGCGAGATGCAATGCGCCTCGTCGACGGCGAGCAGCGCAACGTTGGCGCGCTTCAGGAGTTCGCGCGTCTCGGGCTTCACCAATCGCTCGGGCGAGACGTAGACGAGGCGAAGCTCACCGCGCGCGATCCGATCGAGGATTTGCCGGTTCTCGAAGGCATCGTTCGCCGAGTTCAGGCTCGCGGCGGCAACGCCATAGCTGCAAAGCTGCGCCACCTGATTGCGCATCAGCGCGATCAGCGGCGACACCACGATGGTGAGGCCGTCGCACGAGCAGCGCGGGAAGCTGGTAGCACAGCGACTTGCCGCTGCCCGTCGGCATCACCGCGAGAACATCGCGCCCGGCAAGCACCGCTTCGACGATCTCGGCCTGCCCCGGCCGGAAGGCGTCGAAGCCGAACGTGGTGCGCAGGCTGTGCTGCGCCGCGGTGAGGTCGGCCGTGATGATCCCCATTGCGGCGTTCTAGCTTTGTTCCATTGAAATCGCAAGGTTTCCCGTCTTTCCTGCCCCGCGAAGCGGAGAAGGGGGACCATGCGAAGCATGGTGGAAGGGGCGCGGGCGTGGGGAATTCCGCGTCGCAATATTTTCCGAGACGCAGAGGCCCCCTCCACCGCCTAACGCGCGGTCCCCCTCCCCCGCTACGCGGGGGCGGATAAGGTCGGCTACTCGCCTGCAGCCAGTGCGCGCATCGCTGATGGCAGGTGCACCGAACGAACGGTCACCCGCCCCTGATGTCCCTGCACCGAAAATTCCGCCGCCGGCAAACCCGCCGGCCGCGACCTGAAGCTTTTGTGCATTCTCTGGCTCGCCGGAGTGGCGATGCGCATGACCATTCTGGCCATGCCGCCGGTGATTCCGCTGGTGCACGACGAACTGCAGATGTCGGAGACGCAGGTCGGCCTGCTGATCGGGCTGCCGCTGGCGATCTTCGCCATCGCGGCAGTGCCGGGCTCGCTGCTCATCGCGCGGATCGGCGCGAGCCTTGCGGTGATCCTCGGCATGGTGATCACGGCATTCGCGGGCGCCGCGCGCGCCGCCGCGGTCGATATCTGGACGCTCTACGCTGCCGCCATCGCGACCGGCTTCGGCGTCGCCATCATGCAGCCGGGGCTGCCGACGCTGGTGCGCGAATGGATGCCGGCGCGCATTGCCATCGGCACCGTCGCCTACACCAGCGGCATGCTTATGGGCGCGACCTTCGCGCCGGTGCTGACCATTCCGTATGTGCTGCCGTTCGTCGGCAACAGCTGGCGGCTCGATCTCCTGATCTGGGCCGTACCTGCCTTGCTCATCGCGCCAGTGTTTTACCTGCTCAGTCCACACACGCACGAACATCCCCACGCCGTAACGGCGATCGGCGGACGCTGGTGGCCGAACTGGAAAGATCCGCTGATCTGGCTGCTCGGCCTCACCTTCGGTAGCAACAACAGCACGTACTTCGCCACCAACGCGTTCCTCGGCGACTATCTCGCGAGCCTGGGCAAGCCGGAGCTTCTGGGCGCAGCCTTGGGCTGGCTCAACGGCTCGCAGGTGGTTCGCCCTCATCGTCCTGTTTGCAACGGCGCATCGCCTGCAGCGGCGCGCGTGGCCCTATCTGCTGTTCGGCCCGATGCTGCTCGCCGCATTTCTCGGAATGATATTCGTCCCGACCGGTCTCGGCATCATCATCTCGGCCGCGATTGTCGGCTTCACCACCGCCGTCACGCTGACGGCGACGCTCGCTTTGCCGCCGCTGCTCAGCGCACCCGGCGACGTGCACCGCACCGCCGCCGGCATGTTCACCATCAGCTACACCTGCGCGGTCATCATTCCGACCATCAGCGGCGCGCTGTGGGACCTGACCGGCAAGCCGTGGACGGCCTTCGTGCCGCTGTGCATCTGCGCCGTAACGCTGACGGTGCTCGGCGTGATGGTGACGCGCTATCGTCCTGCGACAAATCCTGAGATAGTTCGGAAATGACCACGCGACCGAAAAAATCCGCGCCGAAAAAGCCCGGCCCGAAGAAACCCGCAAAGGGCCGATGCTGCCGACCGACCGCATCGCCTATTCGCCCATCACGCAGCGGCCGCCGCTCAAGCTGCCGCACGGCGCCCGCATGGCGGTGTGGGTGATCGTCAACGTCGAGGAATGGGACCCGCTGCAGACGATGCCGCGCACGGTGCTCACGCCGCCCGCCGGCGGCTCGCCGACGCCGGACGTGCCCAACTGGGCCTGGCACGAGTACGGCAACCGCGTCGGCTTCTGGCGCTTCATCAAAGTGTTCGACGAGTTCGACATCCCGGGCTCGCTCGCCATCAACGGCTCGGCGCTCGCCGCCTATCCGCCGATCGTGCGCGCCGCGATCGAGCGCAAGTGGGAGTTCATGGGTCACGGCTTCACCCAGCGCAACATGCAGAAGGTGCCGGACGAGCGCGCCGACATCCGCAAGACGCGCGACGTCATCATCGAGGCGACCGGCAAGCCGCCGCGCGGCTGGCTCGGCCCCGGCCTCACCGAAACCTGGGAGACGCCGGACCTGCTGGTCGAGGAAGGCTACGACTACGTTGCCGACTGGGTGCTCGACGATCAGCCGGTGTGGCTCAAGACGCGCACCAGGCCGATCGTCAATGTGCCGTATACGCAGGAATGCAACGACGTCGCCATGATGCTGATCCAGCACCACAAGGCGTCGGAATATTCCGACCGCGCGCTCGACCAGTTCGAGCAGATTTATGCCGACGCAGCGGACTCCGCGCGCATCATGGCGCTGGTGGTGCATCCCTACATCATGGGCGCGCCGCACCGCCTGAAATATTTCCGCCGCGTGTTCGAGGTCATCCGCAAGAAATCCGACGTGCTGTTCTGGACCGGCGAGCAAATCGTCGACTGGTATCTCGCCACGGGGCCGAAGGCTCCGTGACGCTTCCGCAGCGCGTGCCCACACCTGCGCAGCCCCGTTCAAGCGACGCCACGGCGCGCCTTCTGCTCGTCCTGCTCGCGCTGGTGTGGGGCACGAGCTGGCCGCTGATGAAGATCGCGCTGATCGCAATCCCGCCATTGAGCATGCGGGCATCGAGCTCGTTTCTTGGCGCCATTACGCTGATTGCTTTGGTGCCGCTGTTTCATCGCAGCTTTCGCATTCCCGACGCCAAGGCCTGGATACACGTCATCATCGCCTCGACGCTCAACATCACGCTGTTCAGCATCTTCACCGCCTTTGCGCAGATCAGCGCCGAGACCTCGCGGGTGACGATCCTCACCTACACGATGCCGATCTGGGCCTGCCTGCTGGCGCGGCCGATTCTTGGCGAGCGTCTGTCCACGACGCGCGTCGTGGCGCTCGTTCTTTGCATCGTCGGGTTGGTGATCCTGATCTACCCGCTGGCCGATTCCGGAATCCCGCACGGTCTGCTGCTGGCCCTCGCCACCGGCGTGAGCTGGGCGGCCGGCACCGTCTATCTCAAGTGGGCGCGCATTGCGGCCGATCCCATGGGCGTCGCGGCGTGGCAGCTCATCATCAGCCTGTTCGCCATTGGCGCCTGCGTGCCGATCTTCGAGGGATCGTTTGATTACAGCGGCGCGCACGGCATGGCGCTGGTCGGCCTGCTGTTCACCGGCATCGGCGGCAACGGCATCGCCTATGGTCTTTGGTTCGAGATCGTGCGGCGGCTGCCGACGATGACGGCTTCGCTCGGGGTGCTCTGCGTGCCCGTGGTCGGTGTCGTGTCCTCGATGCTGATTCTCGGCGACCGGCCAAGCGTTACGGACTTTACCGGCTTCGCCCTGATCTTCGCCGCGTCCGTGTGCGTGATGCTGGGGCCGCAGGTGAGCGGACAGGCGCGGGCCTAGCGGCCAATCACAAAAAGCTCTGCGGATCGATGTCGACGTCGCGCTTGATGTTGCCCTTCGCCTTCGGCGCCGCGGCGAGCCACTCGCGCATGTAGGCGGAGAGATCGAAACCGCGCGGCGATTTCACCAGCAGGCGATAGCGGTAGCGGCCGCGCACCACCGCGAGCGGCGCTTCGGCTGGACCGAGCACGCGCACGTCGTCGCTCACCGGCGCCGCGCCGGCAAGCTTGCGCGCATAGGCTTCGGTGTCGTGCTTGTCTGCGCCGGAGACGACGAGGCTCGCGAGCCGGCCGAACGGCGGATAAAGCGCGCCCTCGCGCGCTTGTATCTCTGCGGCGTAGAACGCCTCGCGGTCCTGCGCGATCAGCGCGCGCATCACCGGATGCTCGGGCTGATGCGTCTGCAAAAAGCCGACGCCGCGGCCCGCTTCGCGCCCGGCGCGGCCGATGACCTGGTGCAGAAGCTGGAATGTGCGCTCGGCGGCGCGCGGATCGCCGTTGCCGAGGCCAAGATCGGCATCGATGACGCCGACGAGATTGAGCCGCGGGAAATGGTGGCCCTTGGCGACGAGTTGCGTGCCGATGACGATATCGACACGGCCCTCGGTGATATTGGCAAGCTCCTCGCGCATTTGTTCCACCGAAGCGATGAGATCGCTCGAAAGCACCATCACGCGCGCCTGCGGGAAAATCTCTGCGACTTCCTCCGCCAGCCGCTCCACACCCGGCCCGCAGGCAACGAACGAATCCGCCGCCTGGCATTTCGGACACGCCGAAGGATGCGGCATGGCGAAGCCGCAATGGTGACACACGAGGTGGCGACGGAAACGATGATCGACCAGCCAGGCGTCGCAATGCGGGCAGGCGAAGCGGAAGCCGCAGTTGCGGCACAGCGTCAGCGGCGCGTAGCCGCGGCGATTGAGAAACAGCAGCGCCTGCTCGCCGCGTTCGATCGCAGTCTTCACCTCGCCGGCGAGCCGCGGCGAGATGAAGCGCCCGCGCGGCGGCTGCTCGCGCGTCAGATCGATCGCCTCGACCATCGGCAGATGCTGGCCGCCGAAGCGCTCGGGCAGCGCGAGGTGCCGGTAGCGCCCACGCCGCGCATTGACCTCGGTCTCGACCGACGGCGTCGCCGAGGCGAGCACGATCGGGATTTGCGCGACGTGCCCGCGCACCACCGCCATGTCGCGGGCGTGGTAGTGCACGCCGTCCTCCTGCTTGTAGGCCGGGTCGTGCTCCTCATCGACAACGACGAGGCCAAGATCGGAGTAGGGCAGAAACAACGCCGAGCGCGCGCCGACGACGACCGACACCTCACCGTCCGCCACTGCGCGCCACGTTCGCGCACGCTTGCGCGGCGACAATTCGGAATGCCATTCCGCCGGCCGCGTGCCGAACCGCGCCGCGAAACGGTCGAGGAATTGCGCGGTGAGCGCAATCTCCGGCATCAGGATCAGCGACTGACGCTGTTTGCGGATCGTCTCCGCCACCGCTTCGAAATAGACCTCGGTCTTGCCCGAGCCGGTGACGCCGTCGAGCAATGTCACCGCGTAGCCGCCGTTCGCGACCGTTTCGCGCAGCGCATCGGCTGCGGCGCGCTGCGCCGGCGTGAAATCCGGCGCGAGAAAATCCGGATCGGGCGCAGTCGCAACCGGCTCCGGCGGCAGCACCAGCGCTTCCAGCGTGCCTTCGTCGACAAGCCCGTCGATGACGCCGACGCTGACGCCGGCTTCGCGCGCCGCATCGGCCTTCGCGCGCACCATGCCGTCGGCCAACGCGTGCAGCACCCGTTCGCGCGCGCGCGTCATGCGCGCCGGCGGCGTACCGGCGAGGCGCACGCCGATGCGCTCGCGTCCGGGGCCGAGGTGCTCGCCCATGCGCAGGCACATGCGCAGCACCATGCCGCGCGGGCTCAGCGTGTAGTTCGAGACCCAGTCGACGAACTTGCGCAGCTCGGGCTTGAGCGGCGGCACGTCGAGCTTGTCGTCGATGTCCTTGAGCCGGTTGTCGAGGCGCGGATTGGGCGTTGGGTTCTCGGCCCACACCACCGCCGTCGCCTCGCGCGCGCCGAGCGGCACCGAGACGATGTCGCCGGGCGCAAGTTCGACGCCGTCGGGTACGACATAAGAATAGGCCTGGTCGAGCGCGACCGGCACCAAAACATCGACGACACGTCTGGCCATGACCGGGGCGATTCGGCGGTTAAGGAGATTGAAGGAAGGGGGTGAGATATATCCTGCCGTGTCAAGCTCAAGACCAGGCCCCGCCAGCGCCGCGCGCTCGATCGCGCCCGATGTCGCGGCCGAGATCGAGCGCTGGCTCGTCCATCTCGGCGCCGAGCGGCGGATGTCGCCGAAAACGCTCGACGCCTACCGGCGCGACGCGACGCAATTCCTCGCCTTCATGGCCGAACACCTCGGCAGCGCACCCACGCTCAAACAGCTCGCCAGGATCGCGCCGCAGGACGTGCGCGCCTTCATGGCGGCGCGGCGCGCCGACGGCATCGGCAGCCGCTCGCTGATGCGCACGCTCGCCGGCGCACGATCGTTCGCGCGTTTCCTCGAACGCAACGGCAAGGGCAAGGTCGGCGCGCTCGCCGCCGTGCGCGCGCCGAAGGTCGGCAAGACGCTGCCGAAGCCGCTCGCGATCGCATCGGCCAAGCGCATGATCGACACCGATTTGCGCGCGGGCGAGGAGCGCGAGCCGTGGATACTTGCGCGCGACGCGGCGGTGCTCGCACTGCTCTACGGCTCAGGGCTGCGCATCTGCCGAAGCGCTTGGTCTCACGCGCATGGACGTCGGCAACCGCGACGCCATCACCGTCACCGGCAAAGGCGGCAAGCAGCGCATGGTGCCGGTGCTGCCGCAGGTTAGAAAACTGGTCGCCGAATACGTCGCGCTCTGCCCCTACGACCTGCCGCCGGACGGCGTGCTGTTCGTCGGCGCCAAGGGCGGCCCGCTGTCGCCCCGCGTGATCCAGCTCGCGATGGCGCGGCTGCGCGGCGCGCTCGGCCTGCCTGAGACCGCGACGCCGCACGCGCTGCGGCACTCGTTCGCCACGCATCTGCTGGCGCGCGGCGGCGATCTGCGCGCCATCCAGGAATTGCTCGGCCACGCCTCGCTGTCGACGACCCAGATTTACACCGCCGTGGATGCCGAACGCCTGATCGAGGCCTACCGCACGGCGCACCCGCGCGCCTGACGCGAATTTCTGTTGATGACTTCTTCGGTCATTCCGGGGCGCCGCAAAGCGGCGAGCCCGGAATCCATATTCGCTGACCGTGGTTATGGATTCCGGGCTCCTCGCTTCGCTCGGCCCCGGAATGACGCGCTAAACAATCAGCCCCTTGCGCGGCCCGCGCGCATCGTTACATCGTTCGCCGACGGTATTCACCGATGGGGAGCGGCCACCATGCCAGAGGCACACGAACACGTCGAACATGCCGAGCATGCCGAGCATGCGGCGATGTCGAACAAGAAAGTGGCGATGCTGATCGCGCTTCTGGCGCTGTTTCTCTCGCTCTCGGAAACGCTCGGCAAGAGCGCGCAAACCGAATCCATCAGCGCCAATGTCGAGGCCGCTAATCTGTGGGCGTTCTTTCAGGCCAAGACCATCCGCCGGACGGTGGTGACGACGGCCGCGGAAGAATTGAAAGTCGCGGCGGCGGGTGAAAGCAACGATGCAGCCAAGGCCGCCGCGGCCAAGCAAATCGAGGATTGGCAGAAGACGGCGGCGCGCTACCGGTCGGAGCCGGAGACGAAAGAAGGCACGGTCGAGCTGATGGAGCGCGCCAAGCACACCGAGGAAGCGCGCGATCTCGCCATGGCGCGCTATCACCACTACGAGATGGCATCCGCCGCGTTCCAGATCGGTATCGTGCTGGCGTCGGCGACGGTGATCACCGGGATTGCGGCTCTGGCTTGGTTCGCCGGCGTTCTGGGCTTGGTCGGCGTCGCCTTCACCGGCATCGGCCTGTTCGCGCCGCACGCCGTCCACTTGCTGTAAAGCCGCGACTACGTCCCGGCCGCTTCCGGCCGCTCCAATTTCGCGGCATGGAGCGGCGTCCGTACGCGCCGGCGGATGCGAAGCAGCAGCCGTACGGCGCGGCCGGCCCGGTGCGGCGCAAACATCGCCATGCGCGCCTTGATGCGCTCCTTGACCGGATCGGCGAGCTCATGGGCCCAGGCGCGCCACTCCATGACGATGTCATACAGCCGGCGGAACCAGTCGAGCTGCAACAGCTTCTGCCGCGCGGCATCGAACACAAAGGCGGTCGAACCGAGGCCGACGATCTTGGCGAAGAACAGCGTACCGGCCGCACCCATCCAGTAGCCGCGCGCCAGCAGCCAAAGCCCCGCGAGCTTGAACGGCAGCAGCAGCCCGAGCGGGACAATGAATACGATCAGCGACAAGGCCGGCGACAGCCGCGCCACCCATTTGGAGATCCGCTCCTTGAGGTGGTGCAACGGCAGCCGGTCGACGATCCAGCCGACGGTCGGCTGCAAATGGTCCCACAGCCACGCTTCGAACAGGAAGACGAGGGCAATGGTAATCCAGAACCATCGGACCAGGCGGCGCATGAGGGCTACATATGGATCGATCGCTTCGCAACCGCCATGGCCGCCTCCTTCACCGCCTCGGTGAGGGTCGGGTGGGCATGGCAGGTGCGCGCGATATCTTCGGACGAGGCACCGAATTCCATGGCGATGGCGGCCTCCGCGATCATGTTGCCGGCGTCGGGTCCCAGGATATGGACACCGAGCACGCGGTCGGTCTTGGCATCGGCTAGGATTTTGACGAAGCCGTCGGTGGTCAGGTTCACCTTGGCGCGGCCGTTGGCTGTGAACGGGAATTTGCCGACATTGTAGGCGATGCCGGCAGCTTTCAGTTCCTCCTCGGTTTTGCCCACGGAGGCGATTTCCGGGAAAGTATAGACCACGTTTGGGATCGCGTCATAGTTCACGTGACCCGCCTGTCCGGCAATGATTTCGGCCGCCGCGACACCCTCGTCCTCCGCCTTGTGCGCCAGCATCGGCCCGGCGACGACATCGCCGATGGCGTAGATGCCCGGAACATTGGTGCGGTAATGCGCATCGATGCTGACGCGGCCGCGATTGTCGATTTTCACGCCGGCCGCTTCGAGGCCGAGGCCTTCCGTGTACGGAACCCGGCCGATCGCGACCAGAACGACATCGGCGTCGATCGTCTCCGCCGTGCCACCCGCGGCGGGCTCGACCTTGGCCTTGAGGGTCTTGCCGGACGTGTCGACCGCGGTGACCTTCGACGACAATTTGAATGCGATGCCCTGCTTTTGCAGGATGCGCTGGAACTGACGGCCGACTTCGCCATCGAGGCCGGGCAGGATGTGATCGAGGAACTCGACCACGGTCACCTGCGCGCCGAGCCGCCGCCACACCGAGCCGAGCTCGAGCCCGATGATGCCGGCGCCGACGATGAGCAGCTTGCCCGGCACCTTGTCGAGCTCAAGCGCGCCGGTCGACGAGACGATGCGCTTCTCGTCGATGTCGATGCCCTTGAGCCGGACGACATCCGAGCCGGTGGCGATGACGATGTTCTTGGCGTCGAGCGTCTGCGTCTTGCCGTCGGCCGCTTTCACCTCGACCTTGCCGGCCGCGACGATGCGCGCCGAGCCGTGAAACGCATCGATCTTGTTCTTCTTGAGCAGATACTCGACGCCCTTGACGTTGCCGTCGACGCCCTTGTCCTTGTACTTGAGCATCGCCGCGAGATCGACGCTCGGCTTGCCGACCTTGATGCCCATCTGCTCGAACATGTGCCCGGCGTCCTCGTAAAGCTCGGACGCATGCAGCAGCGCCTTCGACGGGATGCAGCCGATGTTGAGGCAGGTGCCGCCGAAGGTCGCCATCTTCTCGACCACGGCGGTCTTGAGCCCGAGCTGCGCCGCGCGAATGGCGCAGACATAGCCGCCGGGGCCGGTGCCGATGACGATGAGGTCGTAGGGCATGACGCAGACACCTTTCCGCGTCGTCATGCCCGCGCCTGTCGCGGGCATCCACGTCTTTCGCACCAAGAAGGCAAGACGTGGATGGCCGGGTCAAGCCCGGCCATGACGGCGAGAGAAACTACAAATCCAGCACCAGCCGCGCCGGCTCCTCCAGGCATTCCTTCACCCGCACCAGGAACGTCACCGCCTCGCGGCCGTCGACGATGCGGTGGTCGTAGCTCAGCGCGAGATACATCATCGGGCGCGCTTCGATCTTGCCGGCGACCACCATCGGCCGCTCCTGGATTTTGTGCATGCCCAGAATGCCGGACTGCGGCGCGTTGAGGATCGGCGTCGACATCAGCGAGCCATAGACGCCGCCGTTCGAGATCGTGAACGTGCCGCCCTGCATGTCCTCGATCTTGAGCGCGCCGTCGCGCGCGCGGCGGCCGAAATCGGCGATCGCCTTCTCGATCTCGGCGAGCGATTTCATGTCGCAGTCGCGCACCACCGGCACGACGAGGCCGCGTTCGGTGCCGACCGCGACGCCGATGTGATAGTAATTCTTGTAGATCAGGTCGGTGCCGTCCATCTCGGCGTTGACGGCGGGGATTTCCTTCAGCGCCTGCACGCAGGCGCGCACGAAGAAGCCCATGAAGCCGAGCTTCACGCCGTGCTTCTTCTCGAACAAATCCTTGTATTGATTGCGCAGCGCCATGACGTGGCCCATGTCGACCTCGTTGAAGGTCGTCAGCATGGCGGCGGTGTTCTGCGCGTCCTTGAGGCGGCGCGCGATGGTCTGACGCAGCCGCGTCATGCGCACGCGCTCCTCGCGCGCGGCATCGTCGGCCGGCGACGGCGCGCGCACCTGCACGGCGGCGGCGGGCGGCGGCGACCGGCGTCGGCTGCGCGGCGGCGCGCTCGATGGCCGCGAGCATGTCGCCCTTGGTGACCTGGCCGTGCTTGCCTGAGCCCTCGACCTTCGCCGCGTCCATGCCGCTTTCCGCCGCCAGCTTGCGCACCGACGGCGGTGGCGGCATGTCGGTGGATTTTGCGGCTGGAGGCGCCGCCGGTTTCGGCGCCTCGGCAGGTTTGGCGGCGGCTGCAGGCGCGGCGGCGGCTTTGGGCGCAGCGCCCGCGCCTTCCTTGATCTGGCCGAGCAACGCGCCGACCGCGACCGTCTCGCCATCCTTCGCGGCGATTTCGCCGAGCACGCCAGCCGCCGGCGCCGGCACTTCGATCGTCACCTTGTCGGTTTCGAGTTCGACCAGCGGCTCGTCGACCGCGACGGCGTCGCCGGCCTTCTTGAACCATTTGCCGATCGTCGCCTCGGTCACCGATTCGCCGAGCGTGGGCACGCGGATTTCAGCCATGGCGTCGTCCTCTCAGCGGCAATTAACTCAACGCCTCGTCCAGGAACTGCTTGAGCTGGGCGAGATGTTTCGACATCTGTCCAACCGCGGTCGACGCCGAAGCCGGCCGGCCGGCATAGGTCGCGCGGCGATGCTTGGCGTTGATCTGGTTGAGCACCCAGGCGAGGAAGACGTCGACGAAGAACCAGGCGCCCATGTTGCGCGGCTCCTCCTGGCACCACACGATCTCCGCCTGCTTGAAGCGCGACAATTCCAGCACCATCGCCTTGCTGGGGAACGGATAGAGCTGCTCGACGCGCAGCAGATAGATGTCGTCGATGCCGCGCTTCTCGCGCTCCTCGTAGAGATCGTAGTAGACCTTGCCGGTGCACAGCACGACGCGGCGGATCTTGTCGTCGGGGAGGAGCTTGATCTTCTCGTCCGGCAGCATCTGCGCGTCGTCCCACAGCAGCCGATGGAACGTGGTGTTCGGCCCCATCTCGTCGAGCCGCGACACCGCGCGCTTGTGGCGCAGCAGCGACTTCGGCGTCATCAGGATGAGCGGCTTGCGGAACTCGCGATGAAGCTGGCGGCGCAGGATGTGAAACAGGTTCGCCGGCGTCGTGCAGTTGGCGACCTGCATGTTGTCCTCGGCGCACATCTGCAGATAGCGCTCGAGCCGGGCCGAGGAATGCTCCGGCCCCTGCCCTTCGTAGCCGTGCGGCAGCAGGCACACGAGGCCCGACATGCGCAGCCACTTGCGTTCGCCCGACGAGATGAACTGGTCGAACACCACCTGTGCGCCGTTGGCGAAGTCGCCGAACTGCGCCTCCCACAGCGTCAGCGCGTTCGGCTCGGCGAGCGAGTAGCCATATTCGAAGCCGAGCACGGCCTCTTCGGACAGCATCGAGTTGATGACTTCGTAGCGGGCCTGGCCCTCGCGCAGGTGATTGAACGGCGTGTAGCGGTTGTCGTTCTCCTGGTCGTGCAGCACGGAGTGACGCTGCGAGAAGGTGCCGCGCTCGACGTCCTGGCCGGACAGCCGCACCGGATGGCCGTCGAGCAGCAGCGAGCAGTACGCCAGCGCCTCGCCGGTCGACCAGTCGATGTTGGTTCCTCCATCGATCGACTTGAGGCGATTTTCGAGGAAGCGCTGCAGCGTGCGATGCAGGTGAAAGCCCTGCGGCAGCGTCGTGATCTTCTGGCCGATGTCCTTGAGCGTCTTGATCTCGACGCCGGTGTGGCCGCGCCGCGCTTCGTCGGCCTCACCCGCGGCTGTGAAACCGGACCAGCGGCCGTCGAGCCAGTCGGCCTTGTTGGCGCGATAGCTCTGCGCGGCCTCAAGCTCGACATCGAGCCGCGCGCGCCAGTCGGCCTTCATCTTTTCGACTTCACCCGCGGTGACGACTTCCTCGGCGACGAGCTTCTTGCCGTAGATTTCGAGCGTCGAGGGGTGCGCCTCGATCGCCTTGTACATCAGCGGCTGGGTGAACATCGGCTCGTCGCCTTCGTTGTGGCCGTGGCGGCGATAGCAGAACATGTCGATGACGACCGGCTTCTGGAATTTCTGCCGGAATTCGGTGGCGATCTTGGCGGCGAACACCACCGCCTCCGGGTCGTCGCCGTTGGCATGGAAGATCGGCGCCTCGATCATCTTGGCGACGTCTGACGGATACGGCGACGAGCGCGCGTAGCGCGGATTGGTGGTGAAGCCGATCTGGTTGTTGACGATGAAATGCACCGAGCCGCCGGTGCGGTGGCCGCGCAATCCGGACAGTCCGAAGCACTCCGCGATCACGCCCTGGCCGGCGAACGACGCATCGCCGTGCATCAAGAGCGGCATCACCATGGTGCGATTTTCCGGCGTAGCGCCGTGCTGGTCCTGCTTGGCCCGAACCTTGCCGAGCACGACCGGATCGACGATCTCGAGATGCGACGGGTTCGCGGTCAGCGAGAGGTGCACGGAGTTGCCGTCGAACTCGCGGTCGGACGACGCGCCAAGGTGATACTTCACGTCGCCCGAGCCTTCGACATCGCCGGGCGTTGCCGATCCGCCCTTGAATTCGTGGAAGATCGTGCGGTGCGGCTTGCCCATCACCTGCGCCAGCACGTTGAGCCGGCCGCGGTGCGGCATGCCGACGATGATCTCCTTCACGCCGAGCGCGCCGCCGCGCTTGATGATCTGCTCCAGCGCCGGAATGAGCGACTCCCCGCCGTCGAGGCCGAAGCGTTTGGTGCCGGTGAATTTCAGGTCGCAGAATTTTTCGAAGCCTTCGGCCTCCACCAGCTTGTTGAGGATCGCGCGCTTGCCCTCGCGGGTGAAGCTGATCTCCTTGTCGGGTCCTTCGATACGTTCCTGCAGCCAGCTTTTCTGCGCCGCGTTGGAAATGTGCGTGAACTCGACGCCGAGCGTCTGGCAATAGGTGCGCTGCAGGATGGCGATGATCTGGCGCAGCGTGCCGAATTCGAGGCCTAGTACCTTGTCGAGGAAAATCTTGCGGTCGAGGTCGGCGTCGGTGAAGCCGAACGAGCGCGGATCGATCTCGGAGCGATCGCTGACCGGCTCGAGGCGGAGCGGATCGAGATCGGCGTAGATGTGCCCGCGCACGCGATAGGCGCGGATAAGCATAATGGCGTGGATCGAGTCGCGCGCCGCCTGCTGCACCTGCGCGGCCGAAATCTCGACGCCGCGCCCCTGCGCCTGCGCCATGACCTTGCCGCCTACCGCCTTCGCCACCTCCGGCCAATCGCCGTCCAGCGCGGAAACGAGTTCGCCCGCCTCCGGCAATGGCCAGTTCAGCCGCTCCCACGAAGGGCCGCGCGCGTTCCTGGCGACGTCGCCGGCGTCGTCCTTGAGGCTCTGGAAGAACGCCTGCCAGTCGGCGTCGACCGCCTTGGGGTCGGCCTGGTAGCGGGCGTAGAGGTCCTCGATGTAGGCGGCGTTGGCGCCCTGCAGGAAGGAGGTGAGAGCGAAGTTGGCGTTCGCGTCCTGACGAGACATCGGCCGAATCCTGAATTGGCGGTGAAAAGCGCCGTGACAGGCGACGAGAGGCTACGAATCAGCCCGATCCGGCGTCGGCTAACCTCTCTTGTACCCGGTTTAATATTTAATGCACGGATGCGGCGTCTAAAAGACGCAAAGACTGAATCAGGATTTCAGTACTTCGGCCAGCGTCTTGCCCAGCCGTGCCGGCGACGGCGAGACCTTGATGCCTGCCGCTTCCATGGCCGCGACCTTGGACGGCGCATCGCCCTTGCCGCCCGCGATGATGGCGCCGGCATGGCCCATGCGGCGACCGGGCGGCGCGGTGCGGCCGGCGATGAAGCCAACCATGGGCTTCTTGCGGCCGCGCTTGGCCTCGTCCTTGAGGAACTGGGCGGCATCCTCTTCCGACGAGCCGCCGATCTCTCCGATCATGACGATCGCCTCGGTCGCCTTGTCGGCGAGGAACATCTCCAGCACCTCGATGAAATCGGTGCCCTTCACCGGATCGCCGCCGATGCCGCACGCGGTGGTTTGGCCGAGCCCCTCCTGCGTCGTCTGGAACACGGCCTCGTAGGTGAGCGTGCCGGAGCGCGACACGATGCCGACCTTGCCGGTCTTGAAGATGTTGCCGGGCATGATGCCGATCTTGCATTGGCCGGCCGTCATCACGCCGGGGCAATTGGGCCCGATCAGGCGCGACTTCGAACCCGACAGCGCACGCTTGACGCGCACCATGTCGAGCACCGGGATGCCCTCGGTGATGCAGACGATGAGCGCGATCTCGGCCGCGATCGATTCGCAGATCGCATCGGCCGCGCCCGCCGGCGGCACGTAGATGACGCTGGCGTCGCAGCCGGTCTGCTCACGCGCCTCGGCCACCGTGTCGAACACCGGCAGGTTGAGATGCGACGATCCGCCTTTGCCCGGCGAGGTCCCGCCGACCATCTTGGTGCCGTAGGCAATCGCCTGCTCGGAATGGAACGTGCCGTTCTTGCCGGTGAAGCCCTGGCAGATGACCTTGGTGTTCTTGTCGATGAGGATGGCATTTCGCCGCGACTATTGAGGTCGGCAGCCACGCGCTACCGATGACACGCGGCATCGTATGATCCCAAGCCATCAAGATTCCGCGTGTCCGTATTCCATGCCTTCTCCCACGGCGCGATATCGTTCTGATCACGGCGGAGGGCAAAAGAGTAAGACGCTGTCGATTCGACGAGAGACCAACTCCGTGAATCCAGATGTAGGCGCGTTGCGCCGAGCTGTACCTTGACCATCTCGTTGCTCACAGACGCCTCGACGGTCGCAGGTTGGCGAGATGCGCGGCAGCTCGTCTGGATTGATCGACTGACCCCCACCTGGCTCGCTTCGCTCGCCGTCCTCCCCCTTTCAGGGGGAGGGAGAGTGCGCCGATCATCACGCCGCCTCCTTCACCGCTTTGACGATCTTCTGCGCGGCGTCGTCGAGGTCGTCGGCGGAGGTGACGTTGAGGTTGGACTTGGCGATGATCTCCTTGCCGAGCGCCACGTTGGTGCCTTCGAGCCGCACCACCAGCGGCACGCGCAGGCCGACTTCCTTCACCGCCGCGACCACGCCCTCGGCGATGATGTCGCATTTCATGATGCCGCCGAAGATGTTCACCAGGATGCCCTTCACGTGCGTGGTCCGAGGTGATGATCTTGAATGCGGCCGCCACCTTGTCCTTGGAGGCGCTGCCGCCGACGTCGAGGAAGTTCGCGGGCGCCTCGCCGTAGAGCTTGATGATGTCCATCGTCGCCATGGCGAGGCCGGCGCCGTTGACCATGCAGCCGATGGTGCCGTCGAGCGCGACGTAGTTGAGCTCGTAGCGCGAGGCTTCGATCTCCTTGGGGTCTTCCTCGGTAAGGTCGCGCAAAGCCACGATGTCGGAGTGGCGATACAGCGCGTTGTCGTCGAAGCCGACCTTGGCGTCGAGACAGATGAGATCGCCGGTCTTGGTCACGACCAGCGGATTGACTTCGAGCAGGCTCATGTCCTTGGCGAGGAACGCCTCGTAAAGCTTCGGCAGCATGGCCTCGGCCTGCTTGCCGGTCTCGCGAGGCAGCCGCAGCGCGCGGGCCACGCGCCGCGCGTGATGCGGCATGAAGCCGGTCGCCGGATCGACCGAGAAACTCATGATCTTTTCCGGCCGCGTGCGCGCCACTTCCTCGATATCCATGCCGCCTTCGGTCGAAACCACGAAGGCGACGCGCGAGGTCGAGCGGTCGACCAGCGCCGAGAGATAATATTCGCGGTCGATGTTCGAGCCTTCCTCGATGTAGAGGCGGCGCACTTCCTTGCCGTGCGGCCCGGTCTGGTGCGTGACGAGCGTCGAGCCGAGCAGGCGCGTCGCCTCGCGCTTCACGTCCTCGATCGATTTCACCACCTTGACGCCGCCGGCCTTGCCGCGGCCGCCGGCATGGATTTGCGCCTTCACCACCCAGACCGGCCCGCCAAGCTGCTGCGCCGCGTTCACAGCCTCGTCGACGCTGAACGCCGCAATGCCGCGCGGCGTCGCCACGCCGAATTCGCGCAGCACCGCCTTGGCCTGGTATTCGTGGATGTTCATCGCGCATGCCTGAACCCTATGCCTGGTCAATCCTCGTAGGGGCGCACCTTGTGGGCGCCCGGGCGACCCAACGGGCGGCCACGAGGGCCGCCCCTACGGGTGACGGATAACATTGCGACTCATTTGCCGAGGTTGGGCGCGATCTTCTTGCAGGCCTCGACCAGCGTCTCCACGGCCTTTGCGGATTTCTCGAACATGCCGCGCTCGTTGCCGTTGAGTTCGATCTCGACGATGCGCTCGACGCCCTTGCCGCCGATCACGCACGGCACGCCGACGTAAAGATCCTTCACACCGTATTCGCCGTTGAGCCAGGCCGCGCAGGGATCACGCGCTTCTTGTCGCGCAGATAGCTCTCGGCCATGGCGATGGCGGATGCAGCGGGCGCGTAGAACGCCGAGCCGGTCTTGAGCAGGTTGACGATCTCGGCGCCGCCGTTGCGGGTGCGATCGACGATCTCGTCGATGCGCGCCTGCGTGGTCCAGCCCATCTTGACCAGGTCGGGCAGCGGAATGCCGGCAACCGTCGAGTAGCGCACCAGCGGCACCATGGTGTCGCCATGGCCGCCGAGCACGAAGGCGGTGACGTCCTCGACCGAGACGTTGAACTCATCGGCGAGGAAATAGCGGAAGCGCGAGGAGTCGAGCACGCCCGCCATGCCGACCACCATCTGCTTGGGCAGCCCGCAGGATTTCTGCAGCGCCCACACCATGGCGTCGAGCGGATTGGTGATGCAGATGATGAACGCGTTCGGCGCGTATTTCTTGATGCCGTAGCCGACCTGCTCCATCACCTTGAGGTTGATGCCGAGCAGGTCGTCGCGGCTCATGCCGGGCTTGCGCGGCACGCCGGCGGTGACGATGCACACCGCCGCGCCCTCGATCGCCTCGTAGGAATTGGTGCCGGCAAATTTGGCGTCGTAACCGTCGACCGGCGAAGCCTGGACGAGATCGAGCGACTTGCCCTGCGGAATGCCTTCGGCGATGTCGAACAAGGCGACGTCGCCAAGCTCCTTGAGGCCGATGAGATGAGCGAGCGTGCCACCGATCTGGCCAGCGCCGATCAATGCAATCTTGTTTCGGACCATGTTGGAAAAAACCCTCGAAAATAGCCAAAGAAGCCCCGGCCGTCGCGGTCATTAGCCCTTTCGCGGGGGCCGTTCAAGTCGGCTAGGATCGGCCGCTCAGCCGCGTGGGAACCAAACCAGCGCGCGGTCATTGAAGGGCGGGCTGATCCGGCCCCAGCGCCGAAATCGAGAGCACGGAATGGCGAGCAAGCGCTGGTCGGCAAAGGCCCTGGTTCGGATGCTCGGGCCGGGCCTCCTCACCGGCGCCGCCGACGACGACCCGAGCGGCATCGCGACCTATTCGCAGGGCGGCGCCCAGTTCGGTTACGCGCTGTGCTGGACCATGTTCCTCACGACGCCGTTCATGATCGCCATTCAGATCGTGAGCGCGCGCATCGGCGCCGTCACCGGACAAGGCCTCGCCGCCAACATCGGCAAGCGGCTGCCGGCGGCGCTGCTCTACGGCATCGTCGCACTCGTGCTCATTGCCAACACGCTCAATATCGCGGCCGACATCGCGGCGATGGCGGAAGCATTGCGGCTCGTGGTCGGCGGGCCGGTGCTCGTCTACGTCGTGGTCTTCGGCGCTTTCTGTCTGACAGCAGAGATCTTGATCCCGTATCACCGCTACGCGCGATACCTGAAGTATCTGACGTTCGTGCTGTTCGTCTACGTCATCACGGCATTCAGCATCGAAGTACCGTGGGGCGAGGTGCTGACGGCAACGTTTCTGCCGCACGTGTCATTGGACGGCGATTTCGTCCTGATGGTCGTGGCAATCTTCGGCACCACGATCAGTCCGTACATGTTTTTCTGGCAAGCCTCGCTTGAAGTCGAGGAACGGGCGCTGAAAAAGAAAAATACAAACGGCAAGACCGCGCTCTCCAACAAGACCGCTCTCTCAAAAAAGTCGGCCGAGCAGAACTTTTTCCGCATCGAGCTCGACACCATGGCCGGCATGGTGATGTCGAACCTCGTCGGCTTTTTCATCATCGTCACCACCGCGGCGACGCTGCACGCGCACGGCAAAACGGATATCGCCACCGCCGCTCAGGCGGCCGAAGCGCTGCGGCCGCTGGCTGGCCCGCTCGCATTCTTTCTGTTTTCGGCCGGGATCATCGGGACCGGGCTGCTCGCCGTGCCGGTGCTCGCGGGCTCCGCCGGCTATGCCGTGGCGGAGACCCTTGGCTGGAAAGGCAGCCTCGAAATGACGGCGCGGCGCGCGCCCAGGTTCTACCTCATTGTCGCGGCGGCAACGATCGCCGGCCTGGTTGCGGCGCTCACGCCGCTCGATCCGATCCGGATGTTGTTCTGGAGTGCGGTCGTCAACGGCATCGTCGCGGTGCCGCTGATGGTTGCCATGATGCTGGTCGTCACCAGCCGAAAGATCATGGGCAAGTATTTCGCCTCGCCCGCCTTGTCGATCTTCGGCTGGTGCGCGACGGCGCTGATGGGTCTCGTCGTCGCAGCGCTGTTGATCACCAGCGTCAGCGGCTGATCCCGCGCTATAATCGCGGCGTTGACGCACAGACGGGGATTGCCATGTTGCGCAGGCATTTTCTTGCTGCTGGATTTCTTGCGATGGCTTGCGGGCCGGCGCTGGCGCAAGCCTATCCGCAACAGCCGATCAAACTGGTCGTCCCCTTTGTCCCGGGCTCTCCGGTCGACGTGCTGGCCAGAACCGTCACCGTGCCGCTGTCGACCCGGCTCGGACAGAGCGTGATCATCGAGAACCGGCCCTGGCGCCGGCACGTCGACCGCCACGCGGGCCGTCGCCGCCGCCGCGCCGGATGGCTATACGCTGCTGATGTCGGGCCAGACGCTCGCCTATCTCGGACAGTTTTTTCCTGACCTCGGCTTCGATCCGGTCAAGGCGTTCGCGCCGGTCGCGACGCTTGCCGGCTGGTCGCACGTCATGGTCGTGAATCCGGCCGTGCCGGCGAACAATGTCCAGGAACTGGTCGCATACGCCAAGGCAAATCCGGGCAAGCTGACCTTCGGGTTTGGTCTCGGGACGTCGCCGCAGATCCTCGGCGAATATTTCAAGGTGGTCGCGGGCGTCGACATCGCCAGCATTCCGTATCGCGGCGGCGAGCAGGTGCGGATCGATCTGCTGGGTGGCCGCATCGACATCAACTTTGGACCGCTGGGCAACGTGCTGCCCATGATCCAGGACGGAAAGGTGAGGCCCATCGCCGTGACGAGCGCAAAGCGTCTTCCGGAATTGCCGGACGTCCCGACGATGAGCGAAAGCGGATTCCCTCAAGTCGGATTTGACCCGGACGTCTGGCAAGGGATCATCGCGCCGCTGGGCACGCCGAAACCGATCATCGACACACTCAACCACGCCATCAACGAGACGCTGAAGTTACCGCAAGTCGAGGCCACCTTTGCCAAGCTCGCATTCGATCCGATGATCCACTCGCCCGAGGAATTTGCGGCTTTTCTTGCCGAGCAGGCGCGAAAATGGCCGCCCGTCATCAAAGCCGCCAATATCAAGCCGCAGTGAGCGCGGCGGCGCAAAGGTGGCCGACATGATGCGCAGAGAGGTTCTTGTCGCCGGACTATTCCTGCTGGCGTCCGCGACCGCGCCGGCAATGGCGCAGTCTTATCCGTCGAAGCCGATCAAGCTCGTCGTGCCGTTTACGCCGGGCTCGCCGAACGACGTGCTCGCGCGCCTGATCACGCAGGACATGACCACGCGGCTCGGCCAGCCGGTGGTGATCGAGAATCGTCCCGGCGCCGGCACCATCATCGGCTCCAAGGCTGTGGCGACGGCCGATCCCGATGGCTACACGCTGCTGCTGGCGGCGACGAGCTTCATCCTCACCACGTCGCTCTACACAAATCCGGGCTTTGACCCGATCAAGAATTTCGCGCCGGTCGCATTCCTCGTACACAGCCCGCAAGTGCTTGTGATCGACGCGCGCGTTCCCGCGACAGTCGGTTGCGGAATTCGTCGCCTATGTGAAGGCCAATCCCGGAAAGCTCAATTTCGGATTCGGGCTCGGAACGCTGCCGCAAATCCTCGGTGAATCGTTCAAGGCCATCAACGGCCTCGACATCGCCAGCATTCCGTACAAAGGCGGCGCGCAGGCGATCACCGACATGCTGGGCGGCCGCATCCAGATGAACTTCGGCACGCTGTCGACGCTGCTGCCGCTGATCGAGCAGGGCAAAATCCGCGCGCTCGCCGTCACCACGCAGACACGCGCGCCCAGCCTGCCGAACGTGCCGACCATGATGGAGAGCGGGCTGCCGCAATTGTCGGTGGGATTCACCGGCGGCATCCTCGCGCCGGCAGGCACGCCGACCGCCATCATCGACAAGCTCAACAGGGCGATCAACGACGGCCTCAATTCGCCCGCGATGGAGGCGAGCCTGGCGAAGCTCGGTTTCTATCCGAAGCCGCAGACGCCGCAGCAATATGCGGCGTTTCTCGCCGAGGAGGCGAAGGTCTGGCCGCCGATCGTCAAGGCCGCCGGCATCAAGCCGGAGTAAACTTTTTCCGCCTCATGGTGAGGAGCGCGCGCAGCGTGCGTCTCGAACCATCGAAGCCCTTCATCATCCTTCGAGACGCGTCCTTTGGACGCTCCTCAGGATGAGGTCGGGCAACACCGTCACGTCTCCACCAGCCCGGTCGTTAAGCCCGACGCCTGGGAGTGCGCGGCGCCATGCGCCAGCGCCAGATAGGCCTGCGAGCGCATCTCGATCAGGCGCGAGGCGGTGCGCCTGAACTCCTGCGCCTCGAAACCTTCGTCCGCCGTATAAAGCGCATCGGGCTCGGCCGCCGCCGAGGCGATGAATTTCACGCCGTGGTCGTAGAGCGTGTCGATCAGGATGATGAAGCGCTTGGCGGCATTGCGATTGTCGTAATTCATCACCGGAATGTGGTCGACCATGATGGTGTGGAATTCGCGCGCAATGCGCAGATAGTCCGAGGCGGCGAGCGGCGCTTCGCACAGATCGTGGAATGCAAACCGCGCCGCGCCCATGGCGGCGCGCGGAACGCGCAGCGTGCGGCCCTTGATGACGAGATCCTGCGCCGCGCCGTCATGCCCGCCGGCAAGCCGCCGCCACGCCTCGTCGAGCGCGGCGTCGGCCTTGGCATCGGCCGGCACGTACCAGACCGGCAGGCCGGCCGAGCTTTTCCATGCGGAAGTCGGTGCGGGCTTCGAGCCGCACCACGTCCATGTGCTCCTCGATCATGTGGATGAAGGGCACGAACAGCGCGCGGTTGAGCCCGTCCTTGTAAAGCTCCTCCGGCGCGACATTGGAGGTCGCGACCACGACCACGCCCTCGTCGAACATCCGCTCGAACAGCCGGCCGAGGATCATGGCGTCGGCGATGTCGGTGACGTGGAATTCATCGAAGCAGAGCAGCCACGCCTCCTCCGCCAACTCGTTCGCCGTGAGCCGGATCGGGTCTTCGTCGCTGATGTCACCGACTTTGATCTTTTGCCGGAACGCATGCACGCGCTCGTGCACGTCGCCCATGAACTCGTGGAAGTGCGCGCGGCGCTTGCGCTCCACCGGACTCGCCTCGAAGAACAGGTCCATCAGCATGGTCTTGCCGCGGCCGACGTCGCCGTGGAGATAGAGGCCCTTGATCGGCTCGTCCTCGTTGGCGCGGCTGCCGAACAGCCAGCCAAGCGACGACGATTTACGCGACAGCCGATGGTGAGCGATGCGCTCCTCAAGACGCGCCAGCCGATCGACGACGGCAACTTGCGCCGCGTCGCTCTCGATCTTGCCGGCGGCAACGGCCGCGGCGTACAGCGATTTGACGGATGTCGACACGGGCGGGTGAAAACTTCGTGATGAAGAAATAATGACATAGCGGTGTTAACACACCGCCCGCAAGTTCGACTTCGCCGAATTGCCTGCGTGTCTTGTTATCAAATTGCTAAGCCATGCGTATTCGGCATGTGGCCATGCCGGCACAATTCGCAGCCTCGTCCAGATTTCGTGCGACTAACCATCACGTTGCGATTCGCAGCCTGCCGCGCGCTGGCCGGATGCAGCCGAGGAAACGATCCGGAGGGTTCTACCGTGACGATCAACG
The DNA here is from genome assembly GCA_963730645.1 of uncultured Alphaproteobacteria bacterium. Taxonomy (GTDB): domain Bacteria; phylum Pseudomonadota; class Alphaproteobacteria; order Rhizobiales; family Xanthobacteraceae; genus BOG-931. The sequence goes on from CAVSSN010000013.1 coordinate 199,338, forward strand.
TCTGGAGAGCCTTGAAATGCAGGACGTCCTTCCCGAAGGCGGCATGATCCGCAAATTGTGGGTCGGCGAGACCGAACGCTATCGCGAACATCTGCTGCGGCTCGATGCCGCGAGCCGCAATAACCGGTTCGGCGGCGGAGTCTCGGACGATTTCGTCAACCGATACGTCGACCTGACCAACGCGCTCGACGCCGTCATGCACGGCTTCTTCGTCGATGGCATGTTCCGCGGCGTCGCCGAGTTGCGGCCGCTGGGCACGGGATTTGCCCGCGAGGCGGAGGCGGCGCTGAGCGTGGAGAAACCGTGGCAGAGTCACGGCGTCGGCTCGGCGCTGCTCGGCCGCACGCTGCTCGCCGCGCGCAATCGCGGCGTCCGGCTGCTGCACATGGCATGCCTCGCCAACAACGAACGCATGCAGCAGCTTGCGCGCAAGTTCGACGCCGAGCTGTCGTTCGATTTCGGCAGCGTCGTCGGCGAAGTCGCCTCCGCGCGCGCGACGCCGCTTTCGGTGATGCGCGAGGTCGTGGCCGACGGCCACGGCTTTGCGACCGCGATGCTCGATATCCAGTCGCGCCTGCTCAGGCCGACCTGAGCGCCGCCTCCGCCAGCGGATAGGCGGCCTCGACCACATAGGGTCCGCCGCCGACCGAAGCGCGCGACGAGTACAGCACGAAGCGCGAGGCCCGGAACGGCGGCGAGCGGAAATGCCCGCGCGCCGAGAGATATTCCGCCACCTGACGGCTCGACGAATCGCGCAGCCGCGCCAGCGTGACATGCGGCGTATATTTGCGCCCCTCGGGTTCGAGACCGAGGCGCTGCAGCCACCGCTCATGCTCCGCCTGCAGTTCCATCAGCGGCGACACCGGCGAGATCGCAGCCACCAGGGCGCGCGGCTTGCGGCCGCCGAACGATACCAGCTCTTCGATGCGCAGATCGAACGCGCTCCGCCGCACGCGCCCGAGCATCAAGGCGACATCGTTCGCGAGCACATCATCGATATCGCCGATGAAGCGCAGTGTCAGATGGTAATTTTCGGAGTCGATCCATCGCGCGCCCGGCAAGCCGCCGCGCATCATGGCGAGCGACTGACCGATGTCGGCGGGGATTTCGAGGGCAGTGAACAGGCGGGGCATGGCAACCTGCGCTTCGTCAGCGGGAGGCGATTCGCAGCATCCGCAGAATGCGGTGATCGCGCGCCGCGCGCAACCCTCACGATCGTGGCCGCGTGCGGGCGCGTGCGATCAGCTCTTCGACCTTCGGTAATATGGCGGTCACAATCACTTTCGCACCCGCGGCATTGGGATGCAGGCCGTCCCATTGCAGCAGATCGCGATGGGCGGCGACGCCGTCGAGAAAGAACGGATAGAGCAGCACGTCATACTTGGCGGCCAGGTCCGGATAGATGCCTTCGAACGCACGCGCATAGTCGGCGCCAAGATTGGGCGCCGCCCGCATGCCGCACAGAAGAACGGCAATGTGGCGCGTTGTAAGGCGGCGCAGGATGCCGTCGAGCGCAGCGCGCGTCACGTCAGGATTGAGCCCGCGCAGCATGTCGTTGGCCCCGAGTTCGACGATGACGGCATCGGTTCCATCCGGCACCGACCAGTCGAGCCGCGCAAGCCCGCCGGATGCCGTGTCGCCGGATACGCCGGCATTCTGGATTTCCGCCGCAATGCCTTTCGCCGTCAGCGCCTTCTGGAGCCGGGCGACGAAGCCGTCGGAGGGCAACAGCCCCAAACCGGCGGTCAGCGAATCGCCAAACGCCACGATCTTGATCGGAGCCTGCGCGTGCGCTGCGCCTGTCCAGCCGAGCAAAGCCAAGCTACAAACGGCGGCCCGCGCGATTTGGAGCAAAGCGCGCCGCCACCCATATGATCGGGCACGCAACGATTGCTCGGGGCTCGCGCCGGCCAACATCATGAACGACATTTCAGGCCATCCCTGGAAAGACGAGGCCATCGCGCTCGCCGGCGTCAATCTTTCGCTCGGCCGCGGGGCTTCCCACGTTCATATCCTCAAAGACATCGACCTGCATATCGGCCGCGGCGAGGCGGTGGGACTCGTCGGGCCGTCCGGTTCAGGCAAATCGACATTGCTCATGGTCATGGCCGGGCTGGAACGCGCGGACAGCGGCGTCGTCGTGGTCGCCGGCCAAAACCTTGGTCAGCTCGGCGAAGACGATCTCGCCCGCTTCCGCGGCAAGAATGTGGGGATCGTGTTCCAGTCCTTCCACCTGATCCCGACCATGACGGCGCTCGAAAATGTCGCAGTGCCGCTCGAACTCGCCGGCGTGCGCGACGCCTTCGCGCGGGCGAAGAATGAACTGACAGCCGTCGGGCTCGGCGAGCGGCTCGCGCACTATCCGGCCGAGCTTTCCGGCGGCGAGCAGCAGCGCGTCGCGCTCGCCCGGGCGCTCGCTCCCAACCCCGCGATCCTTGTCGCCGACGAGCCCACCGGCAATCTCGACGAGGCAACCGGCCGCGAGATCATCGCGCTTCTTTTCGCCGGTCACGCCGAGCGCTCGACCACGCTCGTCCTTGTCACCCACGATACCGCGCTTGCCGCGCGCTGCGACCGCGTGGTGCGGCTGCGCTCGGGCCGGATCGAGACCGTTGCAAACGCGGCGGGAGCGTCATGACGCAAACCGGATCGCGCGTGCCGCTTTGGCTCAAGCTCGCCTACACCGCCTACATCGCGGTGTTGCTTCCGGTCTACTGGCACTATTACGGGCCGACGAACTTTCTGTATTTCTGCGATGTCGCAATCATTCTCACGCTGCTTGCGATCTGGCCCGAGAACGCTCTGCTGATTTCCATGTGCGCCGTCGGCATCCTGGTGCCGCAGACGGTGTGGGTGGTTGATTTTCTCATCAGTGCCGCCGGCTTCTCGCTGACCGGCCTGACGGACTACATGTTCGACGCGAACCGTTCGCTGTTCCTGCGCCTGTTGTCGCTGTTCCACGGATGGCTGCCGTTCCTCCTGGTCTATCTGGTCTGGAGGATCGGATATGACCGGCGCGCCTTCTGGTCGTGGACGTGTCTCGCCTGGGTGCTGCTGCTGGTCTGCTTCTTCCTGATGCCGCCGCCGATGCCGAATCCCGGACTGACGCCGGTCAACATCAACTACGTTTGGGGATTGAGCGACACCGCGGCGCAGACCTGGGTGCCGCCCACCGTCTGGTTCGCCGCGCTGATGATCGGGTTGCCGCTGCTGGTGTTCGCGCCCACGCATTTCGCGCTGGCGCGCCTCATGCCAAAGGCCGCGTGATGCTCGCTCCGGCCACCCAGCCAAGCCGGCTGATTCCGCTGCGCTTCGCGTGGCGCGAGTTGCGCGGCGGTTTGGGCGGCTTTCGCGTGTTCATCGCCTGCATCGCGCTCGGCGTCATGGCGATCGCGGGCGTCGGATCGTTCGCCGGCAGCCTCGCCGACGGGATTGCGAAACAAGGCCGGGTGATCCTCGGCGGCGACCTCGCCTTTTCGCTGATCCAGCGCGAAGCGAGCGACGCCGAAATGGCATTCCTCGCGGCACGCGGCACCGTCTCGGCCGCCGCCACCTTGCGCGCCATGGCGCGCACCGGCGACGGGCGCACCACGCTGGTCGAGATCAAGGCGGTCGATGCCGCCTATCCGCTGTTCGGCACGGTCGCGTTCGATCCGCCGATGCCGCTGGCAGACTTGCTCGCACGCAAAGGCGACACGTACGGCGCGGCTGTCGATCCGGCGCTGTTTATTCGTCTCGACCTCAAGCCAGGCGACAAAATCACCCTCGGCGCGGCCACGATCGAGCTTCGCGCGGCGCTCCAGACCGAGCCGGACAAGCTCGCCGGCGGCATCGGCTTTGGCCCACGCGTGCTCATGAGCGAAGCGGCGCTGCGCGCGACCGGGCTCATCCAGCCCGGCAGCCTGGTGCGCTGGCATTACCGTTTGCGCTTGCCCGACAACGCGAGCGATGGCGCCGTCACCGCCGTGGTGGAACAGGCGAAGACGCAATTGCCCGACGCCGGCTGGGAGATCCGCACCCGCACCAACGCCTCGCCGGCGCTGCAGCGTACCATCGAGCGCTTTACCCAGTTCCTGACTTTGGTCGGCCTCACCGCGCTCCTGGTCGGCGGCGTCGGCGTCGCCAATGCGGTCAAGAGCCACCTCGATCGCAAGCGCGACGTGATCGGCACCTTGAAGGCGGTCGGCGCGACCGGCGGCGAAGTCTTCGCCATCTATCTCGTGCAGATCTTGCTGGTCGCGCTGTTCGCTTCGATCATCGGCGCGGCGCTCGGCGCCACCTTGCCGTTCCTGATCGCCTGGGCATTTGCGACCGTCATTCCGTTGCCCATCGCGCCGACGCTGCATCCGGGCACCCTTGCGCTGTCGATCGTCTACGGCCTCTTCACCGCGCTCGCCTTCGCGCTGTGGCCGCTGGCGCGCGCGCACGACGTTTCCGTCGCGACGCTGTTCCGCGATTTGTTCACCGCCGAACGGCGCTGGCCGCAGCGGCGCTACGTGGTGGCGACCGCGTTGGTTGTCGCGGCGCTTGCGGCACTCGCGATCCTGCTCGCCTATGACCGCCGCGTCGCGGCGATTTTTGTCGCCTCCGCCGCCGTCGTTTTCCTGGCGCTGCGCTTTGTCGCGATGCTGATCATGTGGATCGCGCGCCGCGTGCCGAGCCCGCGCTCGACCGTGTTCCGGCTCGCCATCGCCAATATCCACCGGCCTGGCGCCTTGACGCCAAGCTTGGTGCTGTCGCTCGGTCTCGGCCTTGCGCTGCTGGTCACGGTGATCGAGATCGACGGCAATCTGCGCCGCCAGTTCATGGCTGCGCTGCCCGACAAGGCGCCGTCGTTCTTCTTCCTCGATATTCCGGCCGCCGATGCCGAGCGCTTCGACGGCTTCATCCACCAGCGCGCACCGGGCGCGAAATTCGAGCGCGTGCCGATGCTGCGCGGCCGCATCGTTTCGGCGAACGGCATCAAGGCGGAGGACCTCAAGCCTGCCGCCGACACGCGCTGGGTGCTGCAGAGCGATCGCGGCATCACCTATGGGACCGACGTGCCCGCCGGCTCGCGCGTCATCGAAGGCCGATGGTGGGGCGCCGATTACGACGGCCCGCCGCTGGTCTCGCTCGAAAACAAGACCGCCGCCGGCCTGCACCTGAAAATCGGCGAGCCCATCACCGTCAACGTGCTCGGCCGCAACATCACGGCGACGATCTCAAATCTGCGCACCGTCGACTGGGAGAGCCTCGGCATCAACTTCGTCCTCGTGTTCTCGCCCGGCACCTTCCGCGGCGCCCCGCACACCCACATCGCGACGCTGACCTATCCGGACGGCGGCTCGCCGCAGCAGGAAGCAACCCTCATCAAGGCGCTGGCCGATACCTTCCCGACGGTGACGGCGCTGCGCGTGAAGGACGCGCTCGACGCGGTCGGCGGCATCGTCACCAATCTGGTGCTCGGGCTGCGCGGCGCGAGCGCGATCACGCTGATCGCGGCCGCCCTGGTGCTCGGCGGCGCGCTGGCGGCCGGCCACCGCATGCGGGTCTATGATGCGGTCGTGCTCAAGACGCTCGGCGCGACGCGCGCGCGGCTGCTTGGCGCCTACACCATCGAATATTTGCTGCTCGGCGCCGCCACCGCCTTGTTCGGCGTCGCCGCCGGATCGCTGGCCGCCGGCCTAATTGTGACGCGAATCATGGAACTGCCGTTTGCCTTCGTGCCGGGCCCGGCGGCGAGCGCCGCCCTCGGCGCGCTCGGGGTCACAGTTGTGCTGGGCCTTGCCGGCACGTTTTCGGCCCTTGGCCAGAAGCCCGCGCCGCTGCTGCGAAACCTCTAGGTTTCGCGACAAAGCGTCGCCCGCCAAAACGGCAGGATGAACGGTTCGTAACCATTGCTGAAATGGCGTCGCACCCATCTGGCGCAGGGGTTCGGCTCGCATTAGATTTGCGCCATCTGCTTTCGGCCTGTTGCCGAACGCCAACCCGGCCAAAGCCGGGCAACCGAGGGGTATCTCTCATGTCGGACTTCGATCGCAATGTCGCGACCGCCAGGGCCGGTTATGCGGACCGGGCCGCGGTCGATGCGGGTCTGCGCGCTCACATGATCCGCGTCTACAATTACATGGCCATTGGCGTGGCGCTGACCGGGATCGTCGCCTGGCTCACGTTCACGGCCGCCGTCGACCAGACCGGTGCGGGCCTCGTGCTCACGCCGCTCGGGCAGACGCTGTTCAATGGCCCGGTGATGTGGCTGTTGATCCTGGCGCCGCTCGGAATGGTGATGGTGCTGAGCTTCGGGATCAACCGGCTGGCCGCCGGAACGGCGATGATGCTGTTTTTCCTTTACGCCGGCTCTGCTCGGGCTCTCGATGGCGACGATCTTCCTCGCCTACACCGGGACGTCGATCACGCGGGTGTTCTTCATCTCGGCCGCCTCGTTCGGCGCGCTGAGCCTGTGGGGCTACACCACGCAGCGCGATCTCACCGGCTTCGGCTCGTTCCTGTTCATGGGCCTGATCGGCATCGTCATCGCCAGCATCGTGAACATCTTTCTCGCCAGTTCGATGATGCAGTTCCTGATCTCGGTCATCGGCGTGGTCGTGTTCGCCGGCCTCACGGCCTACGACACGCAAAAGATCAAGGAGATGTACAGCCCGATGGACGACGGCACCGTCGCCGGCCGCAAGGCGGTGATGGGCGCGCTGTCGCTCTATCTGGACTTCATCAACCTGTTCATGATGATGCTGCGCCTGTTCGGCGACCGGCGCTGACGCATCGAAACGGAAGTAGAGACGCCCCGGCTCATCACCGGGGCGTTTTTTTACGTGCTGAACCATGACCGATATATCGATCCGGCCGGTCAACGCGTCCGACATACCCGCAATCACCCGCATCTACGCCCACGCCGTCCTGCACGGCACGGCCTCGTTCGAGATCGAGCCGCCCGACGAGGCCGAAATGGCGCGTCGGATGCAGGCGCTGCTGACGAACAACTATCCCTACATCGTGGCCGAGAGCGCAGGCGCGATCGCCGGCTACGCCTACGCGGGCGCCTACCGCGCGCGGCCGGCCTATCACTGGAGCGTCGAGGATTCTGTCTACGTCGCGCCTGACAGCCATCGACGCGGCATTGGGCTGCTGCTGTTGCGCGCATTGGTCGACATCGCCGAAGCGCGCGGTTTCCGGCAGATGATCGCAGTGATCGGCGATTCAGCGCAGACCGCCTCGATTGCGCTTCACAGCGCGGTCGGCTTTCGCCATGTCGGCGTGCTGCCATCGACAGGATTCAAGCACGGCCGCTGGCTCGACAGCGTGCTGATGCAGCGCGCGCTCGGCAGCGGCGACACGACGCCGCCGTAAAAAGCTTCAGCCCGCAACGACGCTGAGCGAGCGATCGATCGCGCGCAGCACGCCGTCGAGCTCGTGGCCGCGGCGCACGATCAGGCCGGTCGCCGAGATGACGCTGTAGGCGCCCTGGCGGCGCGCCAGCTTCGGATTTTTCTCGATGCGGTAGATCGGGACTTCCGAGGTGCGGCGGAACACGGAAAACACGGCGCGGTCCCTGAGGAAGTCGATGGCGTAGTCACGCCACTCGCCGGCGGCAACCTTGCGGCCATAGAGGCCAAGAATTCGGTCGAGCTCACGCCGGCTGAAAGTCACCTGGTTCGCGGGGGCGGGCATACGGACCTCGCCCCCGCGCATCTCGCTTGGTTCGGTTTCGCCGAATGTCATGCGGCGCCTCCCTGGTGGTCATGGAAATGTCACGTGAGCATTATGATTGCCCCGGAAGGCGGCGACGGCAAGAGGCCGCGATGCCGCTGCGACGCGCGGGAGATGCCGGGAAGTGGCATGGGAAGCGGCGGCGCGAAGCCTGCCAAACGCTCAACTTCCGCGCCGCAATCGCCTACAAACTGCGGCATTTTGTACTGCGGGCCTCACGAATTCGTTAATGAAATCATAATACTGCCCAATTTCGGTCAAGCACCCGACAAGGACGCCTGCGATATAGAACATCGTTGCCTCAGGGCCCGGTCCGGTTCAGTCCGGATTCCTCAGCCCCCCAGCCCCCCGGGTTGGTCGGACCGGGCCAGAGTTTTTCAGTACGATTCGCGTACGGTTCAATCCCCCAGTACTTACGGGCCGGCCATGTGCCGGCCCGTTTTTATTTGCGCTTGACGGTCGCGCCTGCTCGAGGGTGTCGACGACTGGCTCGGACGTCGGCGGTCTGGTCAAAATGTTCGGCGCATTGTCGGAATTGGGCATACTCGTTCGTCCTTGAGATGATCGTTGCGTGTTGACGCAGGAGAAGCCCATGCTCTACGCGCTGCTCTGCTACCACGACGAAGCCTTGGTCAATTCCTGGACCAAGGCGGAGGACGAAGCGGTCCTCGCCAAACGCGCCAAGGTGACGGACGCACTCCGATCGCAAGGCAAGCTTGGCCCGGTGGCCCGCCTGATGCCGACGACGGCGGCGACGACGGTGCGGTCGGGTCGCGAGCCGCTCGTCATCGACGGTCCATTCGCCGAAACCAAAGAGCAGCTTCTCGGCTTCTACATCATCGATTGTGCCTCGCTCGAGGAGGCCATCGAAGTGGCGCGCCAGATCGGACGCGACGAGCACGGCGCATTCGAAATCCGTCCGCTCAAGCTGTTCCTGCCGGGGGCGAATGTCGCGTGACCACCGTCGGCTGGATCGACACCGCCCTGAAATCGGCGCGTCCGAAGGCGATCGGCGCGCTGCTGCGTTATTTCCGCGATCTCGACCGCGCCGAGGAGGCGTTCCAGGAAGCGTGCCTGCGGGCGCTGAAGAACTGGCCGCTCAATGGCCCGCCGCGCGATCCGACCGCGTGGCTCATTTTGGTCGGCCGCAATTCTGCGCTCGATGACGTCCGCCGCAGCAGCAAGAGCGAACCGCTGCCCGCGGACGAAGCGATCTCCGATCTCGGCGATGCGGAATCCGACCTCGCCGAGCGGCTCGACAATTCGCATTACCGCGACGACGTGCTGCGGCTGCTGTTCATCTGCTGCCATCCGGATTTGCCGGCCGTCCAGCAGATCGCGCTCGCGTTGCGTGTCGTATCCGGGCTCTCGGTCAAGGAGATCGCGCGCGCGTTCCTGGTCAGCGAGACCGCCATGGAGCAACGTATCACCCGCGCCAAGAGCCGCGTGGCGAAGGCCGAGGTTCCGTTCGAAACGCCCGGCGCGCTCGAGCGGGCCGAGCGGCTCGGCGTCGTCGCCGCCATGATCTATCTCGTTTTCAACGAAGGCTATTCGGCGAGCGGCGGCGACGTCCATGTCCGCGTGCCGCTGTGCGAAGAAGCAATCCGCCTCGCCCGCCTGTTGCTCACGCTGTTTCCGAGCGAGCCGGAAGTGATGGGTCTGACGGCGCTCTTGCTGCTGCAGCATGCCCGCACCCCGGCGCGGCTCGATGACGACGGCGCGATCATTCTGCTGGACGATCAGGATCGCAGTCTCTGGAACCGCGACATGATCGCCGAAGGATTGGCGCTGATCGACAAGGCGCTGCGCCATCGCCGCCCCGGCCCCTATCAGGTGCAGGCCGCGATCGCCGGCGTGCATGCCCACGCGGCGCGCGCCGATGACACCGACTGGTCGGAGATCGACCAGCTTTACGCCACGCTGGAGCGCCTGCAGCCATCGCCCGTGATCACGCTCAATCGCGCCGTTGCGGTCAGCAAGGTGCAGGGACCGGCGGCGGCACTGGCGATGATCGAGACGCTGGCGGAGCCGCTGGCCGGCTATTTCCATTTCTTCGGCGTGAAGGGCGGCTTGCTGATGCAACTCGGCCGCACCGATGAGGCGCGGGTCGCATTCGATCAGGCCATCGCGCTCGCCCATACGCCGGCCGAAGCGGCCCATATCCGCCTTCATCTCGACCGGCTGATGAAGGACAGCCAGCCGGCATGAGCAAAAATTTTGCAGACGCTGTCGGATGGCCATGCGGCCATTCGTCCTTGGGATACTACGGTGACCTTTTTGCCCCAATCGACGGCTTAAACTTCACATCGCGCGTCACTGGAACTTTGCAAAGGGAGACCATCATGCACGTGCAACCGTATCTGTTCTTCGACGGCCGCTGCGAAGAGGCGTTGGATTTCTACAAGAAGACGCGTCGGCGCCAAGGTCAGCATGCTGATGCGTTAGAAGGACAGCCCCGACAAAATCGATGCTCAAGGCCGAGCACCGAAGACAAGGTGATGCACGCGCAGCGTCAAGGTCGGCGATACGAGCATCCTGGCGTCGGACGGGCACTGCAACGGCAAGCACGAACTTCCAGGGCTTCTCCTTGGCGATCACCACCAAGACCGAGGCCGAGGCGGAGAAGATGTTCGACGCGCTTTCCAGCGGCGGCCAGGTGCAGATGCCGCTGACCAAGACGTTCTTTTCGCCGAAGTTCGGCATGTTGGCCGACAAGTTCGGCGTCGGCTGGATGATCCTCGTCGAGCAGTGATCGCGACACAACGTCAGCGATCGGAAACAGGCGGGGTAGATGCCATGAGTACGACTGCGATGCGGACGCCGGCAGTGATTTCGTCATCTCGCGCGTGTTCGATGCGCCGCGCGATCTGGTGTGGAAATGCTTCACCGATCCGGAGCGCATGAAGCACTGGTGGGGGCCCAAGGGCCTCTCGGTGGTCGCATCCAAGATGGATCTGCGCCCCGGCGGGACCTACCACTACGGCATGAAGACGCCCGATGGAAAAACCATGTGGGGCAAATTCACCTATCGCGAGATCGTGCCGCCGCAGAAGCTCGTTTTCGTCAATTGCTTCTCGGACGAGAATGGCGGCGTCACGCGACACCCGATGAGCCCGACCTGGCCGCTGGAAATGCTCTCGACGTTCACGTTCGAAGATGCGCCGGGCGGCAAGACCAGGTTCACGATCCGCTGGTCGCCGCTCAACGCGACGGACGAAGAGCGCAAGACCTTCGACACCTCGCACGACAGCATGCAGCAGGGCTGGGGCGGAACGCTGGATCAGCTCGCCGACTATCTGGCGACCGCGAAATAGCACTGCGCAGCCTTGCACCACCGAACGGGAGTTCTCCGATGACAGCCACCGCCCAAGCCACGCCGACCGCCACGCGCGAGGTCACTCTGACGCGCATCTACGACGCGCCGCGCAGTCTCGTCTTCAAGATGTGGACCGATCCGGTGCACATGGCGCAATGGTGGGGGCCGAAGCTCTTCACCAATCCGGTCTGCGAACTCGACGTCCGCCCCGGCGGCAAAATCTGGATTGTCATGCGCGGCCCCAAGGGCACGGACTTCGATCAGGATTTTCCGATGTCCGGCACGTTCCATGAGGTCGTGGAGCCGCAACGCCTCGTCTTCACCGCCATCGCCGAGGACAAGGATGGCAATCCGCTGCTCGAAGCGCACACGACCGTCACCTTCGAAGACCAGGGCGGCAAGACGAAGGTCACGGTGCAAGCCAATGCCGTCGGTCTCGCGCCGATCGCGCCGCAAATGCTGGCAGGCATGGAGGCCGGCTGGTCACAGAGCCTGGAGAAGCTCGCGGACCTTGTCGCGCGCGCGGGCTAGTGCAGCGTCGCCAGCGCAGTGCCGAGGATCACGCCGGGCTTGTCGTGCGTGCCGCTCTGAACCATCACGACCGCCGAGTCGACGTCTTCGGATTTCAAATCGGTGATCGGCACGTCCCAGCTCGTAATCTTTCCGGTCCAATCGCCGAGCTTGATCCAGTGCCGCACGACGTTGTGGTAGGTAATGGTGTGCCCGTGATTTTCGCCGCGGCCGATCTTGACCGAGATCGCTTTTGAAACCGGACACAGCCAGACCTCGCCGACGGTCTTCTCGTCCTTGGCGGCCTGCACGTTCACGTTCAATTGGTTGCCGTTCAACGTCAATGAAACCGGCAGAGACATGATCGCGGGGTTGTTGCGGCGCGTCTGCGTGATGGCGCGCTCGATCGCCGCACGGTCGCTGCCGAGCGCATGCACGGCGCCGTTGACGACGACTTGCGGCGTATAGACTTGGCGGTCGCCACGCACCCGCGCGTAAGCGCGCTGCAGCGCCGAATGCCCCGGGCTCGCCAGCGTGTCCTTCCAGCCGAGATAATCCCAATAATCGATCGGCACGCTGACGGCGACAAGCGAAGGATCGCCGGCCAATTCGCCGAGCAGCTTGTCGGCGGCGGGGCACGATGAGCAGCCTTGGCTGGTGAACAATTCGAGCAAGGCCCGCGGCTCGGCGCGGGCCAGAAGATCAGTCGAGATGAGAAGGGCCACTGCAAGCAGCGGACAGGCGAGGCGGCGATGCAACATTCCGGTCTCCACCCCCGCTCACCCCGCGGCGACGTTCATCGCAGCGCCGCCAGTGTTAACCAGACCGGCAGTCACCTGCCACTCACTTCGAGGTGAGGGGGTGATCCGTTCGCGCATGATGTTTTTCTACGCCGCGAGCCGGCGCAGAACGTATTGCAGAATGCCCCCGTTCTTGAAGTAATCCAGCTCGTCGACGGTGTCGATGCGGCAGATCAGCGGCACACGCTTGAGGCCGCCGTCGGACGCTACAATTTCCGCGAGTAGGCGCTGGTGCGGCTTGAGATCGCCGTGCAGGCCGCGAATCGTGACCGTTTCATCGCCCTTGAGGCCAAGCGTCTGCCACGAGGTATTTTCCTCGAACACCAGCGGGATGACGCCCATACCGACCAGGTTCGAGCGATGGATGCGCTCGAACGATTGCGCGACCACTGCACGCACGCCGAGCAGGATGGTGCCCTTGGCGGCCCAGTCGCGCGAGGAACCGGAGCCGTATTCCTTGCCGGCGAACACCACCAGCGGAACTTTTTCGGTCCTGTAGCGCATGGCGGCGTCGTAGATCGGCATGCGCTGCTTCGACGGATAGTGGATGGTGAAGCCGCCCTCGACGCCGCGCACCATCTGGTTCTTGATGCGGATATTGGCGAACGTGCCGCGCATCATCACTTCGTGATTGCCACGGCGCGTGCCGTACTGGTTGAAATCGATCGGCTTGACCTTGTGATCGACGAGATATTTGCCGGCCGGCGAATCCACCTTGATCGATCCGGCCGGCGAGATGTGGTCGGTGGTGATGGAATCGAGGAACAGGCCGAGCACGCGTGCATCGATGATGTCGGTGAGCGGCTCCGGCCGCTTTCCCATGCCGGAGAAGTAGGGCGGGTTCTGCACGTAGGTCGACTTGCGGTCCCACGGAAAGGTGAGCCCGCCCTGCACGGCGATCTTGCGCCAGTTGGCGTCGCCCTTGAACACGTCGGCGTATTTCTTCGCGAATATCTGCTTGTTGATGTACTTGCGCATCACGTCCGCGATCTCGCGGCTCGTCGGCCAGATGTCCTTGAGATAGACCTTGCGCCCCTTCTGATCGGTGCCGAGCGGCGCCTTGGCGACGTCGATCTGCATCGAGCCCGCCAGCGCATAGGCGATGACGAGCGGCGGCGAGGCAAGATAGTTCGCGCGCACGTCCTGATTGACGCGGCCCTCGAAATTGCGATTGCCCGACAGCACCGCGGCCGCGACCAGATCGTGGTCGTTGATCGCCTTGGAGATTTCCGGCGGCAGCGGACCCGAATTGCCGATGCAGGTGGTGCAGCCAAAGCCGATCACGTTATAGCCGAGCGTGTCGAGGTCCTTCTGCAGTCCGGACTTCTCCAGATATTCGGCGACGACTTGCGAGCCGGGCGCCAGCGAGGTCTTGACCCACGGCTTGACCGTGAGGCCCTTCGCCACCGCCTTGCGGGCCAGCAGTCCCGCCGCAACCATCACGCTCGGATTCGACGTATTGGTGCACGACGTGAGTGCCGCGATCACCACGTCGCCATGGCCGAGCGTGTGCTTGCGGCCTTCGACCGGCACGCGCTTGTCCATCTCGCCGGCCTTGTTGAATTCCTTGTCCATGGACTGCGCGAAGCCGAGCTTGACCTCCTTGAGCGCGATACGGTCCTGCGGGCGCTTCGGCCCGGCCATCGACGGCTCGATGGAGGAGAGCTCGAGCTTGAGCACGTCGGTGAAGATCGGGTCCGGCGTGGTCTTGGTGTGGAACATGCCCTGCGCCTTGGCGTAGGCGAGGACGAGCGCGATGCGGTCCGGCGTGCGGGCGGTGTCGCGCATGTAGCGGATAGTGTCGTCGTCGATCGGGAAGAAGCCGCAGGTCGCGCCGTATTCCGGCGACATGTTGCCGAGCGTGGCGCGGTCGGCGATCGTCAGGCTGGCGATGCCAGGCCCGAAGAATTCAACGAACTTGCCCACCACGCCGCGCTTGCGCAGCATCTGCGTGACGGTGAGGACGAGATCGGTGGCGGTGACGCCTTCCTTGAGCTTGCCGTTGAGACGCACGCCGATCACTTCCGGCAGCACCATCGAATAAGGCTGACCGAGCATCGCCGCCTCGGCCTCGATGCCGCCGACGCCCCAGCCCAGCACGGAGAGGCCATTGACCATGGTGGTGTGCGAATCGGTGCCGACCAGCGTGTCGGGATAGGCCATCTCGGTCGCGACCGACTTGTCGGCGAACTTGATCTTGTCCTTCGCGGTCCACACCGTCTGCGACAGGTATTCGAGATTGACCTGATGGCAGATGCCGGTGCCGGGCGGCACCACCCGGAAATCCTCGAACGAGCGCTGCGCCCATTTCAGGAACCGGTAGCGTTCCTGGTTCTGCTTGTATTCTTCTTCGACGTTCTTCTTGAATGCGCCGGCATTGCCGTAAAAATTCACCGCCACCGAATGGTCGATGATGAGATCAACCGGCACCAGCGGGTTGATCTTCTTGGCATCGCCGCCGAGCGTCTTCATGGCGTCGCGCATCGCGGCAAGATCGACGACGGCCGGAACACCGGTGAAATCCTGCATCAGCACGCGCGCGGGGCGGAACGCGATCTCGCGCTCGGAGGTCTTGGTCTTGAGCCATTGCGCGACCGACTGGATGTCCTCCTTGGAGACCGTGCGCCCATCCTCGTTGCGCAGCAGATTTTCGAGCAGCACCTTGAGCGAGAACGGCAGGCGGGAAATCCCCTTGAGCCCGTTCTTCTCGGCCGCGGCGAGGCTGTAGAAACCATAGGTCTTGGAACCGACCTTGAGCGGCCGTAAGCACTTGAAGCTGTCGAGCGAAGTCATGACTGTTGTTCCCATCCTGCCGGCCGGGCGCCGGGGCATTTTCGAGGTAAATTATTACCGGAATGGAGCATTTCGTCGTCGGACGCGGCCGTGGCGGGCATCGTCACTGCGTCGCCAAGCCGCGGAGCGGCTTATAAGAGCTTTTCGCGCGATGTGCCAGCGAAGCAAGATGGTCGGCATCATGCACTGCACGCAAAATCGGGGCTCCGCGGCCTCGGGTGCCGATCGCCAGCCCGGCGGCCGGAAAAGGCTTATTTGATGCGGCTTTCTGCCATCGATCTTGGGTGCCACCGCGGCGGCCGCGACGTGTTCGCGGGGGTCGGCTTTGCCGTCGGGTCGGGCGAGGTTTTGGCCATCACCGGCCGCAACGGGGCCGGAAAGTCGTCGCTGTTGAGGATGATTGCGGGGCTGGTGCGAATCGCCGGCGGCAAGCTCGCGTTCGAAGGCGGCGACCCGGAGCTGACCATCGGCGAGCAGGCCCATTACCTCGGCCACCTGGACGCGATCAAACCGGCGCTTTCGGTCGACGAAAACCTGCGCTTCTGGGCCGCCTTTTACGGCGGTGAAGCAGATCCCATGGCCCAGCTCGAGGCCGTGGGCCTCGATTCGCTCGCCGATCTGCCGGCCGGCTATCTCTCCGCCGGCCAGCGGCGGCGGCTGTCGATCGCGCGGCTTCTGGCCGTGCAACGGCCGATCTGGCTGCTCGACGAGCCGACCTCGGCGCTCGACGCGGCCTCGCAGGATCGCCTCGCCGAATTCATGCGGACGCATCTCGCCGGCGGCGGGCTGATCCTGGCCGCGACCCATGGGCCGATCGGGCTCGACGGCGTGCAGGAATTGCGGCTGGGAGGCCACGCGTGACCGCGCTCACCGCCGTCCTCATCCGCGACATGCGCATCGCCGTGCGCGTCGGCGGCGGTGCGTTGATGGGCGTGCTGTTTTTCCTCACTGTCGTGACGATGATGCCGTTCGCGCTCGGGCCCGATCTCGCGCTGCTGCAGCGAATCGGTCCGGCCATCCTTTGGCTCGCGGCGCTGCTCGCGAGCCTGCTCGCGCTCGACCGGCTGTTCACCGCCGATCACGAGGACGGCTCGCTCGACCTGATCCTGATGGGCCGCGCGCCGCTGGAACTCGTGGTAGCCATGAAAGGCATAGCGCACTGGTGCACCACCGGGCTGCCGCTCGTCATTGCGGCGCCGCTGCTTGGCCTGTTTCTCAATCTCGATGCGACCGGCGGAAGCGGCCGTCGCGCTGACGCTGTTGGTCGGCACACCCGCGCTCACCTTCATCGGCCTCGTCGGCGCCGCCTTGTCGGTGGCACTGCGCCGCGGCGGATTGCTGCTGGCGGTATTGGTGCTGCCGCTGACGATTCCGGTGCTGATCTTCGGGGTTGCGGCGTCCAACGCGGCCATCGTCGGACCGGTGCCGTTCGGCACGCCGTTCACGATCCTTTGCGCGCTGACGCTCATGAGCCTGGTGATCGGACCCTTTGCCGCGGCAGCCGCACTTCGGCAGGAATTGGAGTAGAAATCCCAGTCATGCGGTTTTGGACGTACGCCCGCCGCGCCGCATTGCGCTTACGCCGCAGTCTTACTAGGACTTCCCGATGGCCCTGATTGAACTCGCCAATCCGACGCGCTTCCTGACGCTGGTGAACCGGACACTTCCCTGGCTTGCGGGCGCAACTGCGCTCGCGTTCGCGTTCGGGCTCAATCAGGTGTTGGGCGCGCCGGACGACTATCAGCAGGGCGCGACCGTGAAGATCATGTACATCCACGTCCCGTCGGCCTGGCTCGGCATGATGGGCTGGATGGTCATGACCGTCGCGGCGCTCGGCACACTGGTGTGGCGTCATCCGCTCGCGGACGTCGCCGCCAAGGCGGCCGCGCCGATCGGCGCCGCGTTCACGCTGATGTGCCTCGTCACCGGCTCGCTGTGGGGGCGGCCGATGTGGGGCACCTATTGGGTTTGGGATGCGCGGCTCACCTCGGTGCTGGTGCTGTTCCTGCTCTATCTCGGCGTCATCGCGCTGTGGCGCACGGTCGACGACCCGTCGCGCGCCGCGCGCGCCGCGGCGATCCTGACGCTCGTCGGCGCGATCAACATTCCGATCATCAAGTTCTCGGTCGACTGGTGGAACACGTTGCATCAGCCGGCCTCGGTGTTCCGGCTCGGCGGGCCGACCATCGACCGCTCGCTGCTGACGCCGCTGCTGACCATGTCGGTCGCGTTCACCTTGCTGTTCCTGACGCTGCATCTCGCCGCCATGCGCAACGAAATCCTGCGCCGGCGCGTGCGTACGCTGCGGCTGATGCAGGCGAGCGCGGCGAGCTGACCATGGAGGCGACGACCCACGCGGCGTTCATCGTGACGGCCTATGCGGCTGCGATCGTCGTCGTGGTTGGACTGATCGCCTGGATCGCGCTCGATTACCGCACGCAGCGGCGCACGCTCAGCGATCTCGAAATGCGCGGCGTCGCGCGCCGCTCCGAGCGGGCGAAGGAAAAAGCATGACGATAGCCAAGAACGAGGATGCCCCGGTACGCCGTCGCAGCCTTTTCGCGCTGGCGCCGCTCGCGGTTTTCCTCGGGCTCGCGGCGCTGTTCTTTTTTCGAACTCTACGCCGGCGATCCAGCACGCCTGCCCTCCGCTCTCATCGGCCACCCCGTGCCGCAGACGAACCTGCCTCCGGTCGCGGGCCTCGACCGCAATGGCGCTCCGGTTCCCGGCCTCGACGCGGAGGGCTTCAAGGGCGCCGTCACGGTGGTGAACGTTTGGGCGTCGTGGTGCGTGCCGTGCCACGACGAGGCGCCGCTGCTGATGAAGCTCGCCGAAGACAAGCGCATGCGCGTCGTCGGCATCAACTACAAGGACGAGCCCGACAACGCGCGGCGCTTCCTCGGCCGCTACGGCAATCCGTTTGCGGCGGCGGGGGCCGACGCCAGCGGCCGCGCCGCGATCGAATGGGGCGTGTACGGCGTGCCGGAAACGTTCGTGGTCGGCCGCGACGCGCACATCGCCTACAAGCTGGTGGGACCGATCACGGCCGATAACATCGACAAGGTGCTCAAGCCCGAGATCGACAAGGCGCTCGCCGCGGGATCGTGACAGCCGCTGTTTCGATCATTTCGGCAGGTAGGCTTCGGTATAGAGCTTCGTCATGTCGGGCTCGCCCTCGGTGAGCTTCATCTCGACAAACGACTGCTTCAGAGTCGCCAGCGCTTCCGGCTCGAACCGGCAATCCTTGGTATGCATGCCGATGGTGAGATCGTATTCCCGCGAGCTCACATTTTCGCTGAACTGATTGATGCGGCTGATGAGCTTCACCGTTTCGGCCTTGTGCGCCCGCATGAAATCGACGGTCTCGATCCAGCCGGCGAGAAAGGCGCGGATCGCGTCCGGATTGCTCGCAATCAGCTTGTTCGAGGCGAACAGCGCGCCCGAGCCGACATTGCCCTCAAAGGTCGAGACCGGGGCGATGAGACGGGCTTCCTTGGTCTCCTCGAAGGCGAGAAAGAGCGCCGTGGTGGTGATCCCGGCATCGACCAGATGGGCGCGCATGCGCCGCGCGCATCGGCGCCGGACCGCCGCCGATCGCCACCGTCTTCACGCCGTCCAGCCCCCAGCCGAAGTGGCGCGCGAGCTGATGGCCGGACCAGTCGCTGAAAGAGCCCGAGGTCGACACGCCGATGGTCTTGCCCTTCAAGTCCTCAAGTTTCTTGATCGGCGAATCCCAGGGCACGCCGACGCCGAGGAAGGGCGCCGGCCCGGTGCTCTGGCAGACCGCAATCATCGGCGCGCCCCTGGCCACGAAGGCCATCTCGGTGCCGGCGCCGTCGCCGATATCGATGCTTCCGGCCGTGAGCGCCTGCACCATCTTGCTGCCGCCGCCGAAGTCGACGATCTTGAGATCGAGCCCGTGCTTTTTGAAGATGCCGAGTTCGTCACCGACATTGACGGGAATGATGGCGTCCGAGGTGGCGTTGGCCTTTCCGACGGTCAGCGTCGCATCGGCGGCCGGAGCGGGCGCCGCCGCGGTGCAGAGCATCGCGAAGGCAGCGAGGGCGGCCCGAGCGTCGCGTCGAAGCAATGCGATCATGAGACGGCCTCCCTTCCCCGCGCGTGCATCATGCCGCGCGTTCGGCGGAAATTTATTATACAGTACTGCCGTCGCCGCGGAATAAGCGAACCTGCAACCGCGTCGATTTGCGCGACGCGGCGGCATCCGCATCATCGCCCGGCGGGATAGGGAGGATCATGGCCAACCTGCAACTCAGTCTCGCCATCACCAGCAATCCGCGCACCTGGCCGATCATCGACGGACGCGTCAAAGTCCGACGGCATCGATTTCGCCAAGACCGTGCTCGGCCCTGCGGAAATATTTTGGCGGCAACTCAGCTTCGCCGAGTTCGACGTTTCCGAAATGTCGATGTCGGAGCTGATGATGATCCGCAGCCGCGGCGATGACCGGTTTGTCGGCATCCCGGTGTTTACGACGCGGCGCTTCTACCATACCGGCATGTTCGTTCGTAAGGACGCAAGATCGACAGTCCTGCCGATCTCAAAGGCAAGCGCGTCGGCGTGCCGGAATACATACAGACTTCAGCGCTCTGGACCCGCGGCGTGCTGGAGAGCGAGTTCGGCATCGCGCCCGAGCGATATGACCTTCTTCATGGAGCGGCCGCTGACGCGCAGTCATGCCGGCGCGATCGGCTTCAAGCCGCCGTCCGGCGTCACCGTCAATCATATTCCGCCGGACAAAAGCATCGGCTCCATGATGCTCGCGGGCGAGCTCGATGCCTGCATGTCCTATCTCCGAAAGCAGGGCGACCCGATCGATCGCAGCAGCGCGGATCTCGACAATCATCCCGATATCAAGCCGCTGTTCCCGGCTCCCGCTGCCGAAGCCGTCCGCTACTACACGAAGACCGGCATTTATCCGATCAATCACGGCATGGTCATCAAGCGCGCGGTGTTCGAGCGCGATCCCTGGACGGTGCTCAACATCCTCAAGGCGTTCGCTCAGGCGAATGACATCGCCGACGCCGAGCGGCGTGAGCATGTCGCCTATCATCTCGAGACCGGCCTGTTGCCGGCGGACTATCGCAAGCCCCTGGCGGAGCGAATCATAAAGCACGGGCTCAAGGCCAATCGCGCCGTGCTCGAAATGGCGGCGCAATATTCCAACCAGCAAGGCCTGACGCCGCGGCTCATGCCGATGGACGAACTGTTCGCGGCGAACGCGTTGGATTCATGACGTTGGGAGGTCGTTAGCCGACTCGCTCAACAAGATGCGCCCGCGAGGGACCAGGTTCAAACCGGTCGCCGAAATATTGCGTTTCGTTGGCGACCAGCCCTTCGCGGAATTCCATTATGCTCACAGAGTAAGATGGGATGCCGTCATAGGTCAGTATGAATTCAGTGACCCAGAGATCGCCGCTGCCGATAATTCGCCGGACCGTGAAACGCTTCTTGCTTGGCTGGACGAATCGGCTCTCTTGAATATTGTGCCGGCCGCGGATCCGCTCGCCCGATTGCGGATAATCAAGCACAGCATCCTCGCGATAGATTTCATGCTCGACATTGAAATCATTCGCGTCCGAAGCATCCCAATGGCGCTTCAGCGCCGCCCGCACGGTTCGATCATCCATCGCAATCTCCCACAGACGCTTCCGGCCATCACGGGACCGCTGGATTCATCTATGCGCGCACGCCCTAGTCCTGCGCCGGCGTTTCGTCGGCGGCGTATTTCTGCAGCAGCGGGTATTGCGCCGCCGCGAACAAGAACGTCAGCGGCACCACGCCGAACACCTTGAAGCCGACCCAGAAGTCGGTCGTCTGCGTGCGCCACACGATTTCATTGAGCACCGCGAGCGCCAGGAAGAAGATGGCCCAGCGCAGCGTCAGCTTGCGCCAGCCTTCCTCGGTCAGATGGAAGACGGAATCGAACACGATGCCAAGCAGCGACTTGCCGAACACCAGCCCGCCGAGCAGCACGCCGCCGAACAGCACGTAGATGATGGTCGGCTTGACCTTGATGAACAATTCGTCGTGCAGGATCAGCGTGAGCCCGCCGAACACCAGCACGACCACCGCGGTAACCACCGGCATGATCGGCAGATGCCGCGTCATCGCGTACGACACCGCGAGCGCGATCAGGATCGCCGCCATGAACACCGCCGTCGCGACGAAAATGCCGTAACGCGAGTTGGCAAAGAAGAACACCACAAGCGGCCCGAGATCGAGCACGAGCTTGAGGATGGGATTGAGCTGGGGTTTTGCGGGCGGGTGTGAAGGCATTGGCGGGTTCTAGCTGCTGTGGCGGTGTTGTACAAACCTCGTCCTGAGGAGGCCGCGCAGCGGCCGTCTCGAAGGACGGCGGCAAGCTCAGCGGCCGCCGCAATCCTTCGAGACGCGGCTTTCAGCCGCTCCTCAGGATGAGGTGGATCATTCCACCCCGGCAATCGCCCGGGCGAAATCGTGCGCCGAGAACGGCGCGAGGTCGTCGACCCCCTCGCCCACGCCGATGAAATGCACCGGCAGGCCGAATTTCGCCGCGATCGCGACCAGGATGCCGCCGCGCGCGGTGCCGTCGAGCTTGGTCATCACGAGGCCGGTGACGCCGACGGTCTTCTGGAAGATCTCGACCTGCGACAGCGCGTTCTGCCCGACCGTGGCGTCGAGCACCAGCAGCACGGCATGCGGCGCGCTGGCATCGACTTTCTTGATCACGCGCACGATTTTTTCGAGCTCGTTCATGAGTTCCGCGCGGTTCTGCAGCCGGCCCGCGGTGTCGACCAGCAGCACGTCGGCGCCGCGCTCTTTCGCCGCGGTGACGGCGTCGAACGCGAGGCCCGCCGCGTCGGCGCCCGTCTCGCGTGCGATCACCATCGCGCCGGTGCGCTGACCCCAGATTTTCAGCTGTTCGACCGCCGCCGCGCGGAACGTATCGCCGGCCGCGAGCACGACGGCGCGGCCCTCTGTGCGCAGCCTTGCGGCGAGCTTGCCGATGGTCGTGGTCTTGCCCGAACCGTTGACGCCGGCCACCAGAATGACAAACGGCTTCCTGGCGGCGTCGATTGTGAGCGGCTGTGCGACCGGCGCCAGCACCTTCTCGATCTCGGCGGCGACTACGACTTTGACCTCGTCCGCTGAGATCGCCTTGTTGAAGCGGCCCTCGCTCAGCGCCGTCGTGATTTTGGCCGCAGGCTCGAAGCCGAGGTCGGCGCGCACCAGCAGGTCCTGCATTTCGCTCAGGGTCGCGACATCGAGCAGCCGCTTGGACACGACGTCGGTAATGGCGCCGCCCAGCGCCGACGATGTGCGCTTGAGGCCGCCGGTGAGGCGCCGCCACCAATTGCCTTCGCTCGCGCCGTCGCTGGTCGTGCTGTCGTTGGTCGTGCTGTCGTGTCGGTCATGGCGCCTGTGTAGCTGTTTCAGCGCGGCGATGTCGAATATCGCGTTCGCCGTGCGCAGAACGCGTGCTCTCTTGCCCGTTCCAACGCCTTGCCGCAATCTGGCCACTTCAACAGGGGCAGCCGATGCCGGCCATCGACTACGAAGTGGAATACGACAACCGCGCACGCGTTCCGGAGCATCCGGAGATTTTCGCCCGCTGGGCACGCGACGCGGAACTCTACCGCGCCGATACGCTCAAGGCCGGCCGCGCCGAGCTTGGCCTCGCCTATGGCGACAGTCCGCGCCAGACCATGGACATTTTTGGCAGCGCGGCGGGCGAGGCCGCACCGCTCGCTCTGTTCATCCACGGCGGCTGGTGGCGCTCGCTCGACCCGTCGATGTTCAGCCACATGGCGCGCGGGCCGAACGCGCACGGCATCACCGTCGCGGTCGCCGGCTACGATCTCTGCCCGCAAATCTCCATCGCCGGCATCATCGACCAGATGCGCCACGCCTGCCTGTTCCTGTGGCAGCGCACCGGCAAGCGCATCATGGTCTATGGCCATTCCGCCGGCGGACACCTGGCCGGCGCCATGGTGGCGACCGATTGGCAATCCAACTATCCCAAGGCGCCGGCCGATCTCGTGCCCGCCGGATATTCGGTATCCGGCGTGTTCGACCTGACGCCGCTGCTGGCGGTGTCGATGAATCAGGATTTGCGGCTCGACGCCGAAGATGTGCGCGGCGTATCGCCGGCGTTCTGGCCAATTGCGCCCGGCCGCATGTTCGACGCGGTCGTGGGCGGGCTCGAATCGAACGAATTCAAGCGCCAGAGCCGCCTCATCGCCGATGCGTGGAAGAAAGCCGGCATACCGACGCGCTATGAAGACGTCGCCGGCATGAACCATTTCACGGTGATCGAGCCGCTGGCCGATCCGGCGAGCGCGATGGTCGCGCGCGTGGTCGAGTTGGCGCGGCATCGCTTCGTAGCCCGCATGAGCGCAGCGATATGCGGGACCGCCGCCCCGGATGTCGCTTCGCTCATCCGGGCTACACAATCAGAGCCAATAGCGCCACGCCATGACGGCGGTGATCAGCACGCCGAAGGCGACGACGACAACCCGCATCGCCTCGTGCGGCACGCGCTGCGCGATGCGCGCACCAACCATGCCGCCCAGTATGGCGCCCGCCATCACGATGAGGCACGGCGCCCACGCCACCGCACCCTTCACGATGAAAACGATGATCGCGACGACGCTGTTGGTGCTCACGACGAAATTCTTGGCCGCGTTTGCGCGCCGATATTCGCCGCCGGTCCAGATCGCCATGATGCCGAGAAAGATGACGCCGAGCCCGGCGCCGAAATAGCCGCCGTAGATCGACGCCGGCAGCGATGCCGCCAGATCGTGGGTCCAATTGTGCTTGTGGCCGCCGGATTTGCCGGCGCGCATCGAGCAGCCACGCCCGAAGCTGGCCCGCGAATGCGAACAGGGCGGTCGCAAAACCGAGCAGCAGCGGGATGAGGATTTCGAGCACGCGCTGCGATGTGAGCAGCAGCAACGCCGCCCCGATGATGCCGCCGACGATCGACCAGACCAGCACTGCAACAAACGATCGATCGAATGCCGGAAGCTGCGAGCGGTCGTAGATCGCAGCGATGAGGTTGCCGGGCAGCAGCGCCACCGTGTTGGTGGCCGCGGCCGTCACCGGCGGCAGGCCCGTCGCCAGCAACGCCGGAAAGGTGATGAGTCCCGCGCCGCCGACGATCGCCGAGATCACGCCGGCGGCAAAACCGGTCGACAGGAGAAGCGCGACGTGTCCGATGGTCATTGCGCAATTCTCGTCATGGCCGGACTTGTTCCGGCCATCCACGTCTTGGTCGACGCGACGAAAGTCGTGGATGGCCGTGACGAGCACGGCCATGACGAATCATAGAGTCGATCACATGAACGCCTGGATGCCGGTCTGCGCGCGGCCGAGCACGAGCGCGTGGATGTCGTGCGTGCCCTCATAGGTGTTGACGGTTTCGAGGTTGCACAGCACGCGCATGACATGGAATTCGTCGGCGATGCCGTTGCCGCCGTGCATGTCGCGCGCGAGCCGCGCGATCTCCAGCGCCTTGCCGCAATTGTTGCGCTTGAGCAGCGAGATCACCGGCGGCGACGCCTTGTGCTGCTCGATCAGGCGGGACAGGCGCAGTGCCGCGTGCAGGCCGAGCGCGATTTCGGTCTGCATGTCGGCGAGCTTTTTCTGGATGAGCTGGTTGGCGGCGAGCGGCCGGCCGAACTGCTTTCGGTCGAGCACATATTGCCGCGCCGCGTGCCAGCAGAACTCCGCCGCGCCCATCGCGCCCCAGGCAATGCCCGAGCGCGCCACATTGAGGCAGCCGAACGGGCCGGCGAGGCCGCTGACGTTCGGCAACATGTTTTCTTCCGGCACCAGCGCGCCTTCAAGCACCACCTGCCCGGTGATCGAGGCGCGCAGCGACAGCTTGCCTTCGATCTTCGGCGTGGAAAAACCCTTGGTGCCGCGTTCGACGATGAAGCCGCGAATTTTTCCGTCGAGCTTCGCCCAGACCACCGCGATGTCGGCGACCGGCGCATTGGTGATCCAGGTCTTGTTGCCGGTCAGCTTGTAGCCGCCGGCATACTTTCTCGGCGCGCGTCACCATCGAGCCGGGATCGGAGCCGTGATCGGGCTCGGTGAGGCCGAAGCAGCCGACCATCTCGCCGCTCGCGAGCTTCGGCAGATATTTGCGCCGCTGCGCCTCGCTGCCATAGGCGTAGATCGGATGCATGACCAGCGAGGACTGCACCGACATCGCCGAGCGATAGCCGGAATCGACGCGCTCGATCTCGCGCGCGATCAGCCCATAGGCCACGTAGCCGAGCCCGGCGCCGCCGTATTCTTCCGGCACCGTCGGGCCAAGCAACCCAAGCGCGCCCATCTCGCGCACGATCTCGGGATCGTAGCGCTCCTCGCGATTGGCGATGAGCACGCGCGGAAACAATTTCTCCTGCGCATAGTCGCGCGCGGTGTCGCGCACCATGCGCTCCTCTTCGGTGAGCTCGCTTTCGAGGTCGAGCGGGTCTTCCCAGTTGAACGCGGCATCCTTGATGGCGACGGGCGTCGCCCCGCGTTTCTCGGCGGGCTCGGTCATTGTCGGTTCCTTCGATAGCTCGGGTTGGCCTCAGTATAGCGATTTTCCTGGCGGTGTTTTGCGTCATCGCCAGCGCCGCGCTGGTGCCGGTTGCCGGTTCCGCCCCATTCCGCTATCTAGGCCGCACGCGCCCGTAGCTCAGCTGGATAGAGCGCTGCCCTCCGAAGGCAGAGGCCAGGGGTTCGAATCCCTTCGGGCGCGCCAGTTCCCAATTTATCCCACCGCGCGGTTGCAGAGTTGCATCGCCAGCATACGCGAACCCCGTGTGCACAGACCTGCACCGATTTCGGAACCAATTCTTTGAACTGCAATTATCTGGGCAGGGGCAACAGGAGCAAGTCATGCGAACTCTTCCACTGATTGGCGCGGCGACTTTCGCCGTCTTGCTTGCCACGTCGCAGTTTGCCAACGCGGAGCGCGTTTGCAAGGAGCGCTGCGAAGCCGGTTCTTGCGTGAAAAAATGCGTCGAGAGCGAGCCCGACGTCGTCGTTCGCGAGCGCGAGCACGTCCGGCCGGAACGCGAACATCGTCCTGGCATCGACCTCCATGTGCCAGGCGTGAACGTCGATATTGGCCATTAGCGGCCGCTTCGCTTCGATCCGGCGCAGCAGACTCGTGCGGCTCGGATGCTTTTCCGAGCCGCCGCTGCGGCACTTCTGAGCGCCGGCATCCATCGGGACGCGGACGATGTCATTTCTCTGGTACGGCGGCTTTCTGATTGTGGCGGTCGCCTCGTTTCTGTTTTCGTATCATGAGCTGGTGAGCGGCGATCGTCGCCGGACCGTCGAAGTGCCGTACGCTGCTGCGGCGCCGGTTCAACAGCCCAAAGCCGCGGCGGCGGTAGTTCAACAGCCCAAACCCGATCCAAAAATCTCGCCGGCACAGCCAAGCGGTGAATGGGGACCGCCTGTCGTCGTAGGAACGGCGCAAGCGCACGAGACGCCGGCCATCGGGGCGGCCGAGCTCGCAAGGAAAAGCGCACAGGCGTCGACTTCGAAGCGCGCGACGCGAAAGACGATCCGCTCGCATCGCCAGGACCTCCGCTCGCAAGAACGCAGGATCGCCCAACAGCGGCGCGATCAATATCCGCGCGAGCAATACTCACGCGATGAGTATCCTCGCGCACTGGGATACGCGCCCGAGCGCGGATTTTTCGGCGGCTGGTGACGCTCAAGGTTGGCCGGTTGTCAGATCCGGCCTGTGACGTGCCGAGTCTTGCCCGGCCCCTGCGAATGCTCCACAGTCATTGTCAAACATGATCGCAAAACCCCGTTGTGCGGGCCAGCGTCAAGAAAATCACTGACTAGACTGTTTGAGGCCGGAGGAAATCCCATGCGGTTCGCACGCGCCGTCGTCATGGCGTCGGCAATCTTTTTCGCCCCGGCGTTGCCGGGAGTCGCACAGGACCTCAAACCCTGGCGCCACGGCATCGTCGATCCGAAGGGCGACGCCGGCTTCCAGTTCATGGTCGGGCACGGCGACTTCGCCGCCAAGCGCGGGCTGAAAATCGAGACTGTCCCGATGCGCGACGGCGCCATTGCGCACAAGGCGCTGCTATCTGGCGAACTCGACAGCATCTGGTCGAGCCCGGGCCAGGCCATCATCGCCGGCGCGCGCGGCGCCGACTTCAAGATCATCGGCTGCGACTGGCCCAAGCTCACGCACGGGCTGATGGTGCGCGCACCGATCGCGAGCGTCGCCGATCTCAAGGGCAAGACGGTCGCGGTCTCCTCGCCCGGCTCGCTGCCGAACCTGGTGCTCGGCGCCATTCTCGACAAGTACAACGTGCCGCGCGCGGATGTGAAGCAGGCGCCGCTCGGCGGCGACCCGGACCGCTTCAAGGCCGTGATGGCGCACGTCGCCGACGCCGGAATCATCGTCTCCGAATTCCTCTCTGTTGCGCCGCCCGACATCAAGATGCTGGTGCCGGGGCGAGAAGCGCTGCCCAACTACGTGCGCAGCTGCATCACCACGACGGGCAAGACTTTGACGGCGCGGCATGACGACGCCATCGCCTTCGTCACCGCCTATATCGAGGCCGTGCGCTTCGCGCTCTCGCACCGTGCGGAAACAATCAAGCTGACGCAGGAGATTATCAGCGCAAAACCCGACGATCCGCGCGCGCCGTACGTCTACGACGACACGGTCAAGAACGGCTTGATCGATCCGACTCTCGGCCTGCCGATGGAAGGATTCCGCTGGATGCAGGATGAATTCGTCAAGGCGGGCAATCTCAACGTCGCCGGCGATATCGCCAAGGTGACCGATCCGTCCATCCGCGCCGCGGCGTTGGAGCGCCTCGGCAAGTGAAGCCGGCGACGGCACGGTGGCGCAGCGATCATTTGCGCCGGTGAAGGTATCCATAGGCCAGCGCCGTCTGGGCTGCGAACGCCGCGACGTAGATCCACATCACGGTGCCATAATAACGCGCCGTGTCGATATCGAAGGCTCCGACAAATACGCCCCAAAGGCCGGTCGCGATCCACGCCGACCACCGCCATCGTTCCGATCTGGCGCAGTACCTTGTGGTAGAGCTCCGCGTCCCCGTGCGCATCCGGCGACGGCGGCGTGCCGGCGAGACGGTCGGTGATGCGCCCGCCGATTGCCATCGCAAGCGGCATGCCGACCGACAACGCGAACACGCACATCAGTGCCGTCGCTCCCATGAATAAGGCCGGCGGCGTCTTCGACGTGTCAGGATAGAGCAGCAGGAGGGGAGCAATGAAAATGAGCACGCCCGCAAGAACCGCCGCGACATAGAATAAGGCAGTGAAAAATGCCCATCCGAAGAACGCGTTCTCGGTGACGTCCTTCGCGATGGATTCGAGCCGCCGCTGCTCGTCCGGCGTGTAGGTGAATATGATGGCGTTGAAGCGGACCCAGACCATGTTCATGGCCCAGTAGCGCAGCATGCTGCGCTGCCCCGCGCTCAAACCCGTCATCGCGACATCCTCGCCCTTGCGATCACGCGCGCGATCATTTCATGATGGCGGCGGACCGCCAAGAACCAACGCTCGACACGCCATGACCTTCATCCGATTGCTCATCCTGCTCGCAGTCGCGACTTCGGCCGCACGCGCGCAGAACGCTGCGGAAGATTGGCCGACGCGTCCGGTGCATGTGATCGTAACGGGACAGGCTGGTGGCGCCGGCGACATCGTCACCCGCATCGTCGCGCAGCGGCTGAGCGAGCGGCTCAAACAGCAATTCTTCATCGACAACCGCACCGGCGCCGGCGGCGTCATCGGCACCGAGGCGATCGCGCGCTCGGCGCCCGACGGCTACACCATCGGTCTCATCACCGCGAGCACGCACGCCTCGGCGGCCGCGCTGATGCCGAACCTGCCTTACGATCCAATCAAGGATTTCGCGCCGGCCTCGATGATCGGCGTCTCGCCCTTCGTGCTCGGCATTTATCCCGGCGTCGCAGCGAACACCGTCGCCGAGCTGATCGCACTGGCAAAGGCGCGATCGCAACCGCTCAACAACGCCTCGTTCGGGCCGACAAGTCTCGCCTATCTCGCCGCGGCGCTGTTCTCGACGCTGTCCGGCGTCACGTTCAACCAGGTGCCGTATCGCTCCTCGGCGCAGGCGGTGCTCGATCTGGTCGAAGGCCGCATCGAGGTGCAGTTCGGCACGGTGCCGCCGACGCTGCCGCTCATCCAGGCCGGCAAGGTGCGCGCGCTCGCCGTGACCGGAACGAAACGCAGCGCGTCGCTGCCGCAGGTGCCGACCATCGCGGAGTCGGGACTTCCCGGCTACGAAGCCGTGCTGTGGCAGGCGCTCGCCGCGCCCGCCGGCACGCCGACGCCGGTCATCGCCAAGCTCAATCGAGAGATGACCGCAATTCTTGCCGAGCCCGCGACCATCGCGGCGCTCGACAAGCAAGGCGTCGAAGCCGAGCCAAGCACACCCGACGCGCTCGCCGCACGCATTCGGAGTGACATCGACAAATGGCGCGCCGTGGTGGCGAAGGCGGGCATCAAGCCGTAGCCGGTTCAGAACGGCCGATGGACCCGGCCAATCAGCCAACCGAGGCCCAAGGCAATCCCGACCGACGTATATGGCTTGGTTTCGATCATGTTGCGGAGCGTGTCTTCGACCGAAACAGCCGTCTGTTTCACGGCTTCGGCCGCATCGCCTGCCGTATCGACCGCCTGTCCATACAGAATTCTGCGCCGCACCTTCCGCCTGATTGTAGAGACCTTTGGCTTGGGTCTTGGCGTCGCCCGTAACCCGGCCGAAACCCTCTTCCACCTTGCCACCCATATTCTTCGCCGTCCCAGCTAACGCGATTCTCGTCCATCGACTGCTCCTGTGTGTTCCTGTCGGCGCGACAACGGCCAACCCGGAAATTGGTTCGAACGGTGCTTGTCCGGGTCGGCAAAACCGAGCGCGGAACTTTTGACCGGTCATCACACTTGATAATGCGGCTCATCGCTGGCGGCGCAATTTGGCGCACGCTGAACGCGACATTGGAGGCCTTCATGGACAGTATCATTTACCTCGTCGGGTTGATCGTCGTCGTCTTGGCCGTCCTCTCGTTTTTCGGGCTGCACTAGCCAACCCCAGGAGCAAACGTCATGAGCGAAGCAACCATCTACGTAGCCGAGTCAGGAGTTGCACGCGTTGCCCCTGACGGTCCCGTTGCGAATGCGGGCGGCCCGCTGTCCTACGTCCACTGGGGTCCTGCCATCGCGGGTGCCGTGGTGGCCTCCGCCGCGTTTTTTGTGCTGATGGGATTCGCCTCCGCAATTGGGCTGGCCGTCATATCGCCTTCGCCGACCTGGCGCGATACATCGGTGGGCCTGACTGTTCTGTCGGCCGCGTGGGTCGTGCTCGTAGCCGTCGGCAGCTTTGGGTTGGGCGGATACATCGCCGGGCGCGTGCGCTCGAGCTGGCAAACGACGCCCGACGAAATCCATTTCCGCGATGGCCTGCACGGTCTGCTGGTGTGGGGCCTCGCTGTGATTATCGGCGCCGGTCTGGTCTGGGCGACGGCTACAACATTCTCCGCCGCCAACAAGACGACGGCCGCTCCCCGCGACACGGCGGCGAGCGAGCCGGGCTTTTTGACCTTTGAACTCGACCGGCTATTCCGCGCCGAGCGGCGCCCCGAAAGCGCCGACGAAGACGCGCGCGCCGAAGCGGGGCGGATTATCCAGACCGGGCTGGGACGACGCCCGATCGCGTCCGACGATCGCGCCTATCTGGTGCGCCTCGTTTCGACGCGCACGGGTTTGCCTGCGGCGGACGCCGACCGGCGCGTGCAGCAGGTCGTTTCCGAATCGCGCGACGCCGCTGCCAAGGCTCGACACAGCGCCGTCATTCTTGGTTTCACGCTCGCCGCCGCACTCGCTGCCGCTGCTGCCGCGGCATGGGGCGCCGCCTTGATCGGCGGGCGACACCGCGACCAGGACATCGCGCCGCCGTTGCGGCACACGTGGGGAATGCGCCGGGGATTTTGAAACCCCGGTCGCGCGCCCGACCTAGTTCTGCATGTAGTCCTTGACCAGCTTGCCGGCGTCGGCGCGATCCTTCTTCAGGAACGTGACGAAGTCCGCGGTCGATCCGGCGGCGAGATCGAGGAATTGCTTCTGGGCAAAATCGCCGAATTTCGCGTCGGTGAAGATCGGCAGCATTTCATCGTGCAGCCGCTTCACGACCGCATCGGGCGTGCCGGCGGGCACGACCACGCCCCAGAAGATCGGGCCACCCGGAAATTCACCAAGGCCCGCTTCGTCGAACGTCGGCACGTTCTGCAGCAGAGGGCTGCGCTTGGAGCTGCGCTGCGCGAGGATTTTCAGTTTTCCTTCCTGCAACTGTCCGGCCATGTTGCCGACGCCGATCTTGGCGACGTCGATCGTGCCGGCAAGCAGCGCCTGGATGATCTCGCTGCCGCCCTTGTAGGGGATGCCGACGAAGTTCGTCTTCCAGTGCTCGCCGAGCCAGCGGCGGAATGCGTCCGTCGTGGTGCGCTCGCCGAGCGTGCCGAAGTTGAGCTTGCCGGGCTCCTTGACCGCCAGCGCGCGCAATTCCTCGACGCTGTTGACCGGCAGGTCCTTCTTGACGATCAGCCCCTCGATCACGTGGTACATGTCCATGATCGGGCGGAAATCCTTCTCCGGGTCGTAACCGAGATTGGGAACCGTGTAGGGATTGAACGACATCGTGTCGGGGCTCACCACGCACAGCGTGTAGCCGTCGGGCGGCGACTTGGCGCATTCCAGGCCGCCGATGACCATGTTGGCGCCCGGGCGATTGACGACGATGACATTCTGGCCGAGCCGCTCCTGCAATGCCTGCGCGGTCATGCGCGCAGTCACATCCGTCACCGAACCGGGCGAGATCGGCACGATCATCCGGATCGGCTGCTTGCTCGGATAGTTCTGCGCCAAGGCGACATGCGCGCCGGCCGCGAGGATGATAGCTGCGGCGGCAGCAACGCTTGCAATCCGAATGGTCACGATGTCCCTCCTGATTTGTTTCATTCCTCACGCCGCCAGGTAACAGAGATGCGCACCTTGCGGCCGAGCAGATTGGGATGCGGCTGCGGCGCACTCTGCAGGTGCAGAAGGTCGTCGCCCTCGAAGCGGATATAGCGCACCTGCTCGCCGCCGACCCAGGCTTCGTTCCAGGCGGCCTCGACCTTGGTGATGACCTTGCCGTCCTCGACGCGATAACGCCCGGTATAGGCGATCATGGTCCGCAACGCGCTGGCGCGCTCGTCGTCGGTCTGCGGCACCGGACGGCCTTCGGCGGTGCCGAGCGCGAGCCAGCGCCCGCCGCGCGTCGCGATCTGGCAGCCGTTCGGATGCTCGCCGAAGATCGGGATGCGCTCTTTGGTGTCGACGTCTTCGTAGACCTGCGAGACGATCTTCCACACGCCGATAATTTTTTCGGCGTCGTTGTCCACGCCATTCTCCCGATGAATGCCGCGCGCGCCCGCGATCAGTGCAGGCTCGGCCCCTTGAGGAAGCGATTGCGCTCGCCGGATTTGACGCGCAGGTCGAAGGTGTGGCCGTCGCGGTAGATTTTCATCGGCACATCGACGCCGGCCGCGCCCTGCGCCCAGATGCGGCGGAACAGGCCGGCGAGATCGCTCACCTCTGCACCCGCGATGCTGAGCACGACGTCGCCGGTGCGCAGGTCGGCGCGCTTGGCCGGCCCGCGATCGGCAAGGCCGACGACGACCAGCCGGTTTTCAACCTCGGTGGCATAGAAGCCGAGCCACGGCCGCGGCGGCGCATTGCGGCGGCCGAGTTTCATCAGGTCGTCCTGGATCGGCTTGAACAGATCGATCGGCACGATCATGTTGAGGTTCTGGGTCTGGCCCTTTTCGACCGACTGCTGCAACTGCAGCGAGCCGATGCCGATGAGATCGCCCGCGGTCCCGATCAAAGCCGTGCCGCCCCAGTTCGGATGCGCCGGCGCGGTGAAGATCGCCTCGTCGAGCACGTATTCCCAATAGCCGGCGAATTCCTGCTTGGCGACGATGCGTGCGCCGACCGAGCGTTGCCGCCCGCCGGCGCCGCCGACCACCACGCGCTCGCCGACCGAGGCTGCGCTCGATTGCCCGATCTCAAGCCACGGCATGTCGAGCTTGGCCAGCGCCTGCACCAGGCCGAAACCGGTCTCCTGGTCGTAGCCGAGCACATGACCCGGCACCGAGCGGCCGTCGATGAGGGTGATCCAGATCGTCTCCGCCTCGGTGATGAGGTAACCGATGGTGAGGACGAGACCGTTGCCACGGATAAGGACGCCGTTACCGGCACGTTCGGTGCCGAGCGTTTCGGCGGTGAAGGCGTCGGACGGAATGATCGCCCGCACGCCGACCACGCAGGAGAGCGCGCGCTCGAGATCGTAACCATAGTCCTCCGGCTTGGGCTGCGCCGAGGCGGGCACCTTCCAGTCACTCACGGATGCCATCTGCACACTTTCCTTCGTTCTCGCCTTCGCCCGCGCCAAGCCAACCCGTCAACCAAGCCCGGTAAACCGCCTGGCTGCGGCCGTTTTGCGGTCATGCGCCGCCTTAGTGTGGCATGACAAGTCACAAGATGTCGCCATCAATCGGCTTTGATGCCGGCAGCGCGCACGACGTCGCCCCATGTCTGCGCCTCGGCCTTGAGGAACGCCGCGAAGCTCGCGGGATCGGACTCCGCCGGCTGCGCGCCGAACGCCCGCAGGCGCTCCTGTATATCGGGATGTTTCATCACCGCCGCAATCTCGGTCGAAAGCCGCTGAAGAATTTCCGGCGGGGTCTTGGCAGGCGCAACGACGCCGTACCACAGCGAGGAGTCAAACCCCGGCAGGCCGGATTCGGCGATGGTCGGAATTTCCGGCGCCATCGGCGAGCGCTTGGCGGTCGACACCGCGAGCCCGCGCAGCGCTCCCGAGCGCACGTGCGGCAAGCCGGTGATGATGGAGTCCAGCATCAGCGGCACGTTGCCCGCGAGCACGTCATTGAGCGCCGGCGCCGAGCCGCGATAAGGCACGTGCACCATGTCGATGCCGGCGCGCTTCTTGATCAGCTCCATCATCAGGTGCGGCGCGACGCCGACGCCCTGACTGGCGAACGAAATTTTTCCGGGACTGGCCTTGGCGAGCGCAATCACGTCAGCGAGCGAATTTGCACCCAGCTTGGGATTGGCGATGAGCAGCGCAGGCGCGGTCGTGAGCAGCGCGATCGACGCGAAGTCATGGTCAAGATCGTAGCCGGGACGCGTGAAGAAGGTCATGTTGATGACCTGCGCCGGCGTGATGAAAGTGAGCGTATAGCCGTCGGGCGCGGCGGCGGCTCCCGCTGCGGTGCCGATATTGCCGCCGGCGCCGCCGCGATTGTCGATGATGAACGTCTGCCCGAGCCGCTGCGACAACTTGTCGGCGATGAGACGCGCCGTGACGTCGGTCGGTCCGCCGGCCGCGTAGGGCACGATGATCTTGATCGGATGGTCCGGATAGGTCGCCGATGCGGGCGCCGCTGCGATGACGGTGGCGAGCGTTGCGATCACCGTTGCGGCCTTCATGACGAGCCTCCCCAAAGTCTCGCTGCTTACTTCTTTTGGAGTTCGTTGAGTTGTTTTTCGTAGCTCGCGCGGTTCGCAATAAGCTCGCAGTTGACCACGTCTTCGGCCGCCATCTTGTGCACCACTTCCATTCGGACTTTGGCATCCTCTGGATTCCACGGCCGCTTCTTTTCCGGGTTGAACGCCCGATCCCTGACGAGATTGTCCAGCGACTTGCTGTAATCGTCCAGATTGAGGACCCGATTCCGCGTCTCGAAATAGAAGTTCTTGCCGTCGAGTTCCTTGCAGAATGGCGCTCCTTTGGCGAAGGTCTTTTCGACGATTTTGGCGTCGAAAATCTTCGACTTCAATTCATTGACGGTCAGAGTCTGGGCGCGCAACGAGGCCGGAACCGAGACCCCAATAACGACCAGCGCCAAGCCAAAGAGCAATCCAGGATGCCTCATCGCTATTCTCCCCAAATTGGCGACGAACCAACACTGCAATACCAGCATGCTCGGATAAGTTTCAATGCTGTGCAGGCACCGGACGCCGGCGGCGCGGGGGCACAGCGCCCCCGGTGACGACAGTCGCGCGCCGAGGCCGGAACCGCGCAACAGGGTGGCCGGCCACGGACGGCTTAACGAAAACTCAAGCATAAACAGGCGTTTCCTGCTGCTTTATTGCCTTGATCCCGCCCAATCTTCTTCGCAGATCGACGCTAAGTTGGGCGGATCGTTAGGGGTCATCGGGGGATCGACGTGCGGACCAGCACTAGCATTGCCATCGTCGCGTTCGTGTTTGCCGGCTTCGCCGGAGAGGCCGCGGCCCAATACGGCCCGGCGTCCAACGCCTACCCAAATCAAGCGGTTCAAAGCGCCCCGCTGCCGCCTCCGGCCGAGGCCGCGCAGCCGGCCGGCTTACCTGCCGGACAGAGCTACGGCCAAGGTCGCTACGGTCAGGGCGGCTACGGCCAAGGTCCCAATGCCCCAGGCGGCTATGCGCCATACGTTGATCGCGGCGGCATAACTCCGGCACCGTACGGCCAGCAAGCGCTGCCTGGCCGCGGCCTGCCCGACCCCTACACGCCGGCGCAGCCCGCCTTCGTCAACAACAATGTCGCACCCGCGCCCGCCGCGAGGCTTGGCGACGATTCCATCCCACGCCCGCCGGCAGACATCGGCACGATGCAAGGCGCGCCCGAGGAGGCGACCGGTTCGATCCGCGCGCCGGGCAACACGCAGCCGAACGGCCCGACCGTCATCGCGGCCTTGCCGCCCGAGGACCAGCCCGAGCAAGGCCCGGCCAAGGAACTCGCCCCGCAATTCCGCCGCCAGTTCGTCGACTTCGCGACCAAGGAACCCGCCGGAACGATCATCATCGATACCCCGAACACGTACCTCTTTCTGGTGCTCGGCCACGGCAAGGCGATGCGTTACGGCATCGGCGTCGGCCGCGAAGGCTTCACGTGGACGGGCGCCGAGCGCGTCAGCCGCATGAGCGAATGGCCGGATTGGCATCCGCCGAGAGAGATGATCGAGCGCCAGCCCTATCTGCCGCGCTTCATGGCCGGCGGCGACGGCAACCCGCTGGGCGCCCGCGCGCTCTATCTCGGCAACACGCTCTACCGCATCCACGGCACCAACCAGCCGTCGACCATCGGCACCTTCGTGTCCTCGGGCTGCATTCGCCTGACCAACCAGGACATCGAAGATCTCTACAGCCGCGTGCAGGTGGGAACGCGCGTTGTGGTGCTGCCGATGCCGACGCATCCTGTCGCGGCGACTGCCTCGATGCCGATCCCAGTCGCGCGCTGACGCGCGCCTGTGTTGAAAATGCATCGCTGTGGCGGGCACGCAAATGCCCGCCACTCTTTTTTTGCTTGTTCGTTGCCCGACTCAGTTAAATTGACCACGGTCGGTCGACGAACCGATGCCGTCGTGCGTCTTGGCAACGCAGCAGTTCTGGGACGCAGCAGTCCTGGCGACGCTGTTGTCATGCGACCCCAAAGTAAGAAGTAACAAGAGCGATCTCTCGCCTCGTATCGTGCGTGCTTCGCATTGGACCGACTTTGTCGGCTTGGATCGCGCGCCGCTATTCTGCGAGGTTGAATGTTTCCGAATGTACGGTGGCTGTTCGCAGCCATGCTCGCCTCGATTGTGGTGCTGAGCGGCGGATTTGGTCTGTTCGCCTCACTCCGCGTCATGCACGAGCCGCTGACGCATCTCCCGCCGGGCGCCGGACCGCCGCAGTCGTTTGCCGACAACACCGACGTGCCGGCGGCGCCAGCGATTGTGGCGCCGTTCCAGTCACGCTTTCCGGCCGACAGCCGCCCGATCATCCAGGTCGCCGCGGACCTGCAGGCGCTGCGGCTCGATCGTGGCGAGACCTCCGCGCCGATCGAACCACCCGCGGCGCAGCAAGCGGTGACGGCCGACGCTGCGGCGCAAGTGCAAACAGCCGAAATCCCGGACAGCGCAATGGCGCTCGAATTCGCCGACGGTTCGCCCCGCAAGCGACGCAACTCCCGACATTGCAACGTCCGACACCGCAACGTCCGACACCGCGACGCCGAACACCGTAACGTCCGAGATCGCATCGATCGAGCTTCCGCCCGGACGCGACCCGGGCCGTCGACCCCACGGAGATCGTGCCGCTGCCCAAGGCCGCCCCGGCCCAGACATCCGCGAAAGCCAAGGCTACGCGCCCGCGAGCGGTTGCCCCGCGAACGGTTGCCAAGCGTGCAGTCCACCAACGCGTCGCCACCAGGACGCGTCGCGCCCGACGGCCGCGCGCGCACGACAGCGGCGAGGCAGCGACAGCGGCGGCGCAGCCGGCGTTTCCCGGCCAGCCGTTCCAGGACCACACGTTCCAGAGCCAGATGCCGGCGCCTCAAAATACGCGGTCGCAGCGACGCGCCGGCGGCAGCGGGCCGATGGGTGGCCCCTTCGTGCCCGCAACTGCCATCGATCCGTATTAGATCGGCCGCCGCACGGGATTGACGGCGGCTGCGCTTCTAACTCACTCTTCAGGCGGCAGAGGGTCTTGTCATGCGTCGCCTGATCGCCTGGACATTCGTGTGCTGGTTTGGCGCCTGTACCGCGTGGGAGCCGCTGACGGCGCCGCTTACGTTCGGCATGAGCAAGGAAGACGTTGAAGGTGCGCTCGGGACATCGTTGACCTATGTGAGCGGCCGCCACGGCTCGGAAGTTTACCTCGCGGTGCAGCCGGCGCGCATTCCCGGCATTTACCCCGTCGACGAGCGCATCACGCTGCAGTTCCGCAAGTACAAGCTTACCGGCTGGAAGTTCGATTGGGATCGTCGGCACGCGTGGTTCTGGTAAACGCGGCGCAATTAACCGCGCGCCGAACAAATTCTCGCCGCAACACGATGGCGTCACGATTGCCGCGGTATGCGTTTGGCGCAGCAGTGCACGCGTTGCATCGCATTTGAATCAAAGGCCACAGTCATGTTTGCAAACTCCCTCATCGTGCGTCGCTCCATGGTCGGCATCGCCGCCGCACTTGGCATCGCCTGCGCCGGGAGCGCCCACGCACAGGTCAAGCTCGCCGTGCAATACACGATCTCGGTCGCGCGCATTCCGATCGGTGAAATCAACTGGGCGCTCGATGTCGGCGCGGATCAATACACCGCGACGGCAAGCGGGCACGCGAGCGGCGTGTTGCGCGTGCTCGCGAGCGGCGAAGGCACGCTGGAGACGCACGGACTCGTCAAGGACGGCGCACTGGCGCCAACGGAATTTACCGCGAAGACCAAATCCGAGGGCGATAATGCCGACATCAAGATGGTGCTCGATGGCGGCGTGGTGAAAGATCTCGACGCTTCGACACCGCCGCCAAGCGAAGATCGCGTGCCGCTCACCGACGCGCATCGCCAGGGCGTGATCGATCCGCTATCGGCCGTGATGATCGCGGCAGGCGGCAGCGGCGACGTGCTGTCGGCCGACGCCTGCAAGCGCACGCTGCCGGTGTTCGACGGCCGGCGCCGCTTCGATCTCGCGCTGTCGTTCAAGCGCATGGACAAGGTCAAGGCCGACAAAGGCTATGACGGCCCCGTCGTCGTCTGCGCCGTGACGTTCAAGGCAATCGCCGGACATCGCGCGTCGAGCCCGCTGGTCAAATATCTCTCCGACGGACGCGACATCGAGCTATGGCTGGCGCCGGTCGCCGGCACGCGCCTGCTGGCGCCGTTCCGCCTCTCGGTCGCGAGCATGCTTGGCAACCTGGTGGTCGCGGCCGACACGTTTGAGACCACCGCGCCCGCGCGCGCGGCGATCGACGGCGCCAAGGCGAATTGGGCAATACGCCGGAACCGCACGTCCATGCTCCGCGAAGGCAGAGCATCGGACGCGCTTCGGCGGTCTATGACCGCCGCGCTTGCGCGGTATGACGATATGCGGGATGATCCCCCTCTCCGTCCTCGACCTCTCGCCCGTCACCACCGCCACACCGGGCGCGGCGGCGTTGCGCAACTCGCTCGATCTCGCGCGGCTCGCGGATCGGCTCGGCTACAAGCGCTACTGGGTGGCGGAGCATCACAATCTCGCGAACATCGCGAGTTCCGCACCCGACATCATGATCGGGCAGATCGCCGCCACGACCACGCACATGCGCGTCGGTTCGGGCGGCGTGATGCTGCCGAACCACGCGCCGCTGATGGTGGCGGAGCGCTTCAAGGTGCTGGAGGCGCTGTTCCCCGGCCGCATCGATCTCGGCCTCGGCCGCGCGCCCGGGACCGACCAGATCACCTCCTACGCCTTGCGCCACCGCCAGGACACGCGCGAAGGCGACGATTTCCTCGAACGCTTCCAGGAATTGCTGTTGTTCGAACAGAACGGATTTCCCGAGGGCCATCCGTTCCGCAACGTCAAGGCTGTGCCGAAAGACGTCGCATTGCCGCCGGTCTGGCTGCTTGGATCGAGCGGATACAGCGCCCAGCTCGCCGCCGCGGTCGGCACCGGTTTTGCGTTCGCGCACCACTTCTCCGATCACGATGCCGTGAGCGCAATGCTGAGCTACCGCGAGCTTTTCAAGCCGTCGCCCGCGCTCGCCGAGCCCTACGCCATCCTCGGCGCGGCCGTGATCGCTGCCGACACCGACGAAGAGGCCGAACGGCTCGCCGCGAGCGCCGACCTGCATTACGTGCGCCGCGCCAAGGGTGAATACATGCCGCTCGCCTCGCCCGAGGAAGCCGCCGCCTACCCCTATGCGCCGGTCGATCGTGCACGCATTGCGCATCACCGCGCCCGCATCGTGGTCGGCAGCGTTGCGACGGTGATGGGCCGGCTACAGCCGATGATCGAAGCGACACGCGCCGATGAATTGATGATCACCACCATGGTCTTTGACCACGCCGCGCGCAGACATAGCTATGAACTGATGGCCGGGGCCTTTAGGCTTCAACCGACCGGCTGAACCGCCCAGGCGGCTCGGCAACAAAAGTGTGTCATTGGCGCATCAGGCATTAGGCTTAATGATTGATTATCCCGCAAATCCACTGTCCAAACAGTGGCGTAGAGATAGGGGGTCCACTAGATTTGTGGCCCGAATCATCAATCCCTTCGGCTGGGGGACGAATTTGAATTTCGATTGCATTCCCGCCTGTTCCGCAACCAAACGCAGCCTGCTCGGCACCGTATCCGCGCTCGGATTCGCGGTCGTTCTCGCGGCCGGAATAGGTGCAACGCCCGCTGCCGCCAAATCCAAGCTCCATGACGACGACAAGCCGAAGAGCAAGCAGGCCAGCAAAGAGCCCTTCGGCAACATCCCGAGCGGCCCGCTGCAAATCTTCATTTCCATCAACCAGCAGAAGCTTCACCTCTACAGCAACGGGCACCACGTCGCAGACGCGCTGGTCGCCACCGGCGTGCCCGGGCACCTGACTCCGATGGGCGTGTTCAGCGTCATCGAGAAGGACCGCTACCACCATTCCAACATCTATAGCGGCGCGCCGATGCCCTACATGCAGCGCATCACCTGGTCAGGCGTCGCCATGCATGAGGGCACAGGGCTCGGCCGTCCGGCTTCGCATGGCTGCATCCGCATGCCGCAGGAATTCGCCGCAAAGCTTTGGGTCCTGAGCAAGCTGGGTGCGCGCGTCATCATCGCCCGCAGCGAACTCGCGCCGTCCGAATTCTCCGATGCGCGTCTGTTCGTGCACAAGGATCCGCCGGTGGCGCCGGTCGCGGTGATCGCGCCGGCTGTCGAACCCGTGAAGACCGCACAGGCGATCGATCCCACCACGGCGAACGACGCAGCGCCGCTGCAAACGACGCCGGCGCCCGCAACCAAATCCGCCGATGCCGATCCAAGCCTGATCGACGATGGCAAGGCTGTCGCCGAGGGCGCCGCGGCCGGATTAGAGACCGAAGATGCCGCTCCCGCGGCGACCGCCAACACGGAGACGACTGGCACCATCGCTACCGCCGTGCCGGCGAAGATCGAGCCCGCGCTGCCAGTCGCAGCCGAGGTTGCACCGGCCGAGCCGCCGAAGGTGGAGGCGACAAAAGTCGAACCGGCCGACGCGGCGCCGGGAGCAATACAATCGCCGACGGTCGAGGCTGCCAAGAACGCCATTCCGGTTCTCGCACCCATCATCGACTTCGCGGCCAGACTGCGCATTCCCTCCATTATCGCTTCGCCGGAAACCGCACCGCGCGCGCCGGCTACTATGCCGGCCATTACGCCGGTCGTCGCGGAGACGGCCGCACCGGTTGCCGAGGACATCGAACCACTGCCGATCGATGCCGTTCCGATGCCCGAAGCCCGGCCCGCCAACATCGCCAAAATCCTGGCCGAGCGCGCCGGCCCGGTCGCGGTCTTCATCAGCCGCAAGGAAAGCAAGATTTTCGTCCGCCAGCGCTTCCGCCCGGTGTTCGACGCGCCGATCACGATTGCCGATCCGCAGCAGCCGCTGGGCACGCATGTGTTTACGGCGATGGAATACCAGAGCGACAATTCGACGTTCCGCTGGACCGCGGTGACGCTGCCGGGCGAACCGCCCCGCGTCGAGCGCCAAAAGGACGAGAAATCCGGCAGGGGCAAGCACCAGCGCGAAGCCGAAGCTCCGGCAAAGTCCGTCGGCGAAACCAAGCCGCCGCAGACCGCACACGAGGCGCTCGCCCGGATTCAAATCCCGCAGGACGTGATCGACCGCATCGAGGAAATGATGATCCCGGGCTCATCCCTCGTCGTGTCCGACCAGGGCCTCGGCCCCGAGACCGGCGAAGGCACCGACTTCATCGTCGTCACGCGCTAAAGCGCACCGCACGCTCGCTACCGCTCACGGGCCGGCACTCACCTGCCGGCCCTTTTCGTTGCGCAAAAGCGGCGTTTCAACAGCGCGCCATGACGCTATAGTGTGCCCGGGCCATCGTACGGGGCGCCGCGGCCGGCTGGACAGCCATTCGGCCGCCAATGTCATAAGGAGGTTCAACTTGGGTAAGCAGTTTCAACTGACATCATCCGACAATTTCAAGCTCGGCGCCTATCGGGCCGATCCTGCCGGCGCGAAGAAAGGCGGCATGGTCGTCATTCAGGAAATCTTCGGCGTCAATCACCACATCCGCGCGGTGTGCGACCGGTTGGCCGGCGAAGGCTATGCGGCGCTGGCGCCGGCGGTGTTCGATCGCCAGCAGCCGGGCTTCGAGTGCGGCTATACGCCCGACGAGATCGCCAACGCGCGCAAGTTCGTCGCCAATCCGGATTGGGGCGCGATGCTGCGCGACGTGCAGGCCTCGATCGACACGCTCAAGAAGGATGGCCCGGTCGGCATCATCGGCTTCTGCATGGGCGGCACCATCTCGTTTCTGTCGGCATGCAAGCTCACCGGGCTGTCCGCCGCGGTCTGCTACTACGGCGGCCAGATCGCCAAGAATGCCGACGAGAAGCCGAAGATTCCTTGCCAGATGCACTTCGGCGAGAAAGACGCCTCGATCCCGATGACGGACGTCGAGATGATCAAGAGCAAGCGCAGCGGCGATTGCGAAATCTACGTCTATCCCGACGCGCAGCACGGCTTCCATTGCGACGAGCGCGGCAGCTTCCAGGACGCCGCCGCCAAGCTCGCCTGGCAGCGCTCGATGGCGTTCCTGGCGAAGAACGTGAAGTAACAAATACAAAAAATCCTCTCCCCGCTCGCGGGGAGAGGAATTAATCCGAGGAAGACAGCACCTCACATATCGTGCGACCGAAGCACGCTATCGGCTTTCTTGGTGCAGGAAACGTGATCCGCGCGCGAAGGGTCCGATGCCGGTTTCATTCGGAAGGCGCAAATTCATCTCGCTTCTCGGCGGCACAGCGGTCGCGCCGATTCTGCCGGCCGCTCGTCGCCCGCGCCCAGCAGCCGGCGCTGCCTCTGGTCGGTTTCATCAATAATGGCACGGCTGACGCCTTCGCGCGTTATGTGGACGCCTTTCGCAAGGGCTGCGCGAAACCGGCTACGTTGAGGGTCAAAATGTCACCGTCGAGTATCATTGGCTGGAAGGCCAATACGATCCGCGCGCCTGCGCTGATCGCAGAGTCTCGTGCAGCGTCGCGTAGGCCGTGATCGCCACGCCCGGCAGCACGCCTCCATCGCTGGCAGCAAAGCCGCGACCGCGACCATACCGATCGTGTTCGGCGTTCCGGACGATCCGGTGAAACTGGGCCTGGTTGCAGAGCATCGCTCGGCCGGGCGGCAATGCGACCGGCATCAATTTCCTTCGGATTCGAGGTCAGCGCCAAACGGCTGGGACTTCTACACGAGCTCGTCCCGAAAGCGCACTCGCATCGCGTTGCT
The DNA here is from genome assembly GCA_963730645.1 of uncultured Alphaproteobacteria bacterium. Classification (GTDB taxonomy): domain Bacteria; phylum Pseudomonadota; class Alphaproteobacteria; order Rhizobiales; family Xanthobacteraceae; genus BOG-931. Next base: position 242,827 of record CAVSSN010000013.1, read on the forward strand.
CCTCAATCCGGCCAAGTCCGTCGGTCAACGACGCCACGTTGGAGGTATCAGAAAGCCGCGCGCGAAATCGGGCTGCAAATCGATATCCTGAACTGCGCAAGGTACCAGCCGCGAGATCGATGCCGCATTCGCGGCGCTGGCGCGCGAACACGACGATGCTCTGTTTGGTACAGGCCGATGGCGTTTTTCGCCAGCCGCCGAGTCCAGTTCGCAACACTTGGCGGCGACCCACCGCGTACCGGCATGCTATTTCAACCGCAGAGATGACCGAAGCCGGCGGGCTGATGAGCTACGGAACCAGCATTTCGGACATGTACCGCCAAGTCGGCATCTATACCGGCAGCATCCTCAAGGGCGCCAAGCCCGCCGACCTCCCGGTCATGCAATCAACCAAGTTCGAATTCGTCATCAATCTGCAGACGGCAAACTCTCTCGGCCTATGACTGTTTCGCCGATGCTGCTCGCGCGCGCCGATGAGGTGATCGAGTAACGCGCTGACTAGCGCGTGGATTCATTGAGACGTTTTAGGTAAGGCCTTCAGGCTGGACTGCATTCTCTGGATTTCGTTCTTGGTCTCATCGACCAGCTCCAGGATCATTGGATCCAGCACATCGTTGCGATTGTGATTGTCGAAAAACAAACTGCCGCGATCGCTCGATGGCATATCACCACGTCCTCGCAGGCGTTTAATCGTTTCAAATTCTTGCAATGATTTTACCACAAAATGATCAATTCGCACTTTGTCCCAGAGGCATCGTGCAGAAACGCCAGGCCCGCGCTGAGGATCCCATTCGATGTCGCCGCCACTCGTATCGATATAACGACCACCGCTGATGTGGAAGGCATGCGGGTTATGGTAGGACATGTAGCGGTCGACCCGTATTATCGATTTTACGTGTTTGTTTACACTGAAGGTTTGATCTGAACGCATCTTGAATCGCTCCAGCACCAAGCCTTCGTCGCGGCGAATGTGGCCTGATGAGCCGTAGCACGCCCAGTTGATTGCAACTGCCGAAACATCTGGATCTGCGAAATAGCTGGACAGCGCGACGTCGGCGCGACCTCCCTCCACTGGCCTGATAAATTCATCGGCGTCGATTATGGCGACAAGATCTACGGCATCCCGCATACGTGGAACGATCGCATCGTAGGCGGTTAACTGCGGTGCCGTGCGCCCTATGAAATCGAAGCGTGTGATATAGCCAGCCCTCTCAAGCTGTATGAGCAATTCACTCGTGCCGTCGTTGCCACCGTTGTCGGCAATGAAAAAGTCTTCAATTCCGACGGCCCGGTGAAAGGCAATCCACTCCAGCAGATAGGGTGCTTCGCTCTTGACCGTGGCAGCAATGCCGACGCGCATTTAAATACTTCAGAGATTTATTATTCGGCCGCCCCCAACAGAATATCTCTACGGAATCGATATTGGAATATTTTTTAGGTCTTAAAATTATGATCGCGGCCGCCTCGCTTCGGGGCGAACGGGCATTGAGCCGGATTTATGAGTACGCGCCCTAGAACCAGCGCTCCTGCACGTTGATCGTATCGCCGGGCCGGATCGGACAGGTGATCGGCACGGTAAGGCGCACCTGCTGGCCGTTGACGATGCGGCTGATGGTGACGGTCTTGCGGAAGCCGCGCGGGCCGAAGCCGCCGGCGATCGCCACCGCGGTCTCGACCGTCATGTTGGCGACATAGGGATACTGCCCGGGCGCCGTGACTTCGCCGAGGATGAAGAACGGCCGGTAGGCCTCGATCTCGACCGCGACATGCGGCTCGCGGATGTAGCCCTGGCGCAGCTTGTCGGCGATGTGGCGCGACAAGGCGTCGGTCGTGAGCCCGCGCGCCAGCACCGAACCGATCAGCGGCATCGCGATGTGGCCGCTGGCGTCGACCGAGTAGGAATTGGTGAGGCCTTCCTGGCCGAATACGACGATGCGCAGCCGGTCGCCGGAATCGAGCGTGTAGGGCCCCTCTGCGCCGGCGTCGGTATAAGCAACCGGTGCGACGTACGGACCGCCGACAGCAGGCGGTAGCGGCTGCGCCACCATCACCGAGCCCTGCTGCGCGCCATAGACCATGTTGTCGATGCCGGGAGCCGGCGCGGCCGCGATGCTTGGTGCGATCGGCACCTGCGCGACCGGCCGGCGCGCGCATCCGGCCGCCGCAACGGCGATAACCAGCAGCGAGATAAGAAGGCGGCCTGCCCGCATACGCACCATCGAGCCCCGTTCGAGCGAACGTCGAGGCCCGATTAACGCCCGGTATGGTTAACAAACCCTCACCGGGCCGCCGGAACCGTCCGGAATCACTCCGCTTCTTTCCGGGTGTGGCGGGCGAGCCGCTCGGCAATCGCGAGCATCAGCATGGCAACGACAAACATGAGCGGAAAGGCGACCGCCCAGGCGAGCTTGGAGGTGTCGGTTGTCTTCTCGAGCTCGAGATACCAGCCGAGCGAATCGACAGCCGCAATCGCGACGATGGAGCCCAGCAGCTTCTGCTTGAGTTCGCCGAAATCCACCTGCGTGACGCCATCCGGCCAACCGGGATGATCGGCAGGGTCGATCTTGTTGATGTAGTTCTCGTATCCGGAAAAGATGACGATGAGGATGAGATTGGCGGTCAGCGCGAAGTCGATCAGGCTCAGCAAGCCGATGATCACGTCCTTTCCGGCCGAGCTGCGAATTTGCGAAATGATCTCCCACAGGTCGACGAAGAAGCGGCCAATCAGAACCACAAGCCCGAGGACGAGGCCGAACAACAGCGGCAAGGTCAGCCACCGGCTCATGACGATTGCGGTTTCGATGCCGCGCGCGATCCGGCGCATGAGTGCCTCCGAAATTCGTATTGCCCAATAAAAAACGCGGCCCCAGATTCGGGGCCGCGCATTGTTTCACATTTGGCGCGCGTCAGTGCGCTTAGTGCGCGGCCACACGATCAAGCTTGCGCAGACTGCGTAGACTTGTCTGCGATACCGATCGGGCAGCTCACGCCGGTGCCGCCGAGGCCGCAATAGCCGTGCGGATTCTTCGCCAGGTATTGCTGGTGATAGTCCTCGGCGAAATAGAACGGCGGGGCGTCGACGATTTCCGTGGTGATAGGTCCCATGCGCTCGGCGCCAAGCGCCTTCTCGTACATCGCCTTCGACTTCTCGGCGGCAGCGCGCTGCTGCGGCTGAGAACACGTAGATGCCGGAGCGGTACTGGGTGCCGACGTCGTTGCCCTGCCGCATGCCCTGGGTCGGGTCGTGGCTTTCCCAGAAGGTCTTGAGCAGGCGGTCGTAGGATATCTTCTTCGGATCGAACACCACCAGCACGACCTCGTTGTGGCCGGTGCGGCCGGAGCAGACCTCCTCGTAGGTGGCGTTGGGCGTCAAGCCGCCGGCGTAGCCGACCGCGGTGACATGGACGGCGTCGCCGAGCTCCCAGAACTTGCGCTCCGCACCCCAGAAGCAGCCGAGCCCGAACATCGCCATTTCGAGCCCGTCGGGGTAGGGGCCCTTGAGGGCGTGGCCGTTGATGAAATGCTGCTTGGCGGTGGGAATGGGCGACGAGCGCCCCGGCAAAGCCTCGTTCGCGGCCGGCATTCCGACATTCTTCTTGAACATGAACATGCGCCGTCTCCTGCATTGGCTCGCCGTAATATAGGCCAGCGGCCGACATGGCGCACCGGCCTCCCGATCACGTCTTGGCCAGCCTGGCGCGACGGCGCTTCACGGTCACACGCGTGCGGCACGAGGCAGGCTTCCCAGCCGCCGCGTTTGCCGCCTATTGTGATCCGGGACGCCGCCAACGCGGCCAGGCTGGAGGAGGCCAATCAGATGTTACGGATGCTCGCGCTCGTTGGCGCGCTCGCCCTATCGGCCGTGCCGGCCGCGGCCCAGCAGAGTGCGGCGACGCCGCCTTACGGCAGCCCGATCACGCTCGATCAGGCCAAGCGCGCGATGGCCGCCGCCGAGCTCGAAGCCGCCAAGAACTCGTGGCAAGTCGCCATCACCATCCTCGACAGCGGCGGCAACATGGTGATGTTCCACAAGTTCGACAACGCGCAACTCTCCGCCGTCACCGTGTCCGAGGGCAAGGCGCGCACCGCGCTCACCTTCAAACGCGCCAGCAAGGCGCTCGACGACGCCATCGCGGCCGGCGGCGCCGGGCTGCGGCTGCTCGCGCTCAAGGACATCACCCCGCTCGAAGGCGGCATTCCCATCGTGGTCGACGGCAAGATCATCGGCGCCATCGGGGTTTCCGGCGCGCTGTCGTCGCAGGACTCGCAGGTTGCCAAGGTTGGCGCCGACGCCGCCGGGAAGTAGGGCGTGCAGCGCAGCCCACCGGGTTCGATTCATTCGGGCTTGATGCCGGCGAACCTGATCACCTTGCCCCACTTCACTGTTTCATCGGCAATGAGCTTCCCGAAATCGCTGGCCGAACCGGGCAGCAGCGAAGCGCCGAGGTCGGCAAGCTGCGACGTGACATCAGGCCGGGCAAGGATCGCGTTGACCTCGCGATTGAGCCTTTCAACGATTTCACTGGGCGTGCCCTTCGGCGCCGCCAAGCCGTACCACGCGCTCGCTTCATAGCCGGGCACGAAATCGGCCACGACAGGCAACTCCGGCAGTACGGCGGCGCGTTCCGCCGAGGTCACCGCCAGCGGCCGCAACTTTCCCGCCTTGATGAATTGCAGCGAGGTCGGCACGTTGTCGAACATCAGTTGCACACGTCCGCTCATCAGATCGATCAGCGCGGGCGCGCCGCCACGATACGGCACGTGAACGATGTCGGTGCCGGTCATCATTTTGAATAATTCGCCGGCGACATGCAGCGTCGAGCCGACGCCAGACGAGGCAAAGTTCAGCTTGCCGGGATTGGCTTTGGCATAGGCGATCAACTCGGGAATCGTGTGGATCGGCAATGACGGGTTGACCTCGACCACATCGGCGAAGCGGATCAGTCCGGCGACCGGCGTCGTGTCGCGGATGAAGTCGAAATTGAGTTTGGCGAACAGTGCGGGATTTGTGGCGTTCGCCGGTGCCGCGAGGAGCAACGTGTAACCATCGGCCGGCGCGCGAACAACGGCTTCCGTGGCGATATTTGTCCCGGCGCCGGGCCGGCCTTCAACGATAAACTGCTGGCCCAGGCGCTCCGACAGCCATTGGCCGAACAGCCGTGCGGTCATGTCGGCCGATCCGCCGGGCGCATAGCCGATAATGAGGTGGACAGGTCTGGAAGGATAGGTTTCTGCGCGGGCCAACCGTGGCAAAGCCGACAGCGCCGCGGCTCCCGCCGCGAAGCGGAAGAAACTTCTGCGTCGAATTTTCATGCGGCCCACCCCTCGGTGTGTGCCGGTTATGCTTGCACGACGCTTCCCTGCGGGCTAAATGCCGTCAGGCCGGAGTGGTGGCTGGGCGGTCTTGGCGAAATGACGACGTCATGTCGCGTCGCGACGGGCCGTGCTCTGCCTGCCGTAGCGGCTGAAACGAGCTTCAGCATACGGAGATTTCGAGCTCCGGCATGTGCGCAACAGCGCACGCGAACGGACTGTTGCGGCCCTCACCGTCAGACGCCTCCTGTCCGGGCGCTGCCGAAAAGGCCACCAGCGTATCGCGGCCGGTCGGATCAACCTTGGCGAGGCCCCGCCCGAGAGCGACCGCGCCCGCTCGGCGACCATGGTGCGCCGCAGGTTTTCCGCGAGCAGATTATTGCGGCAGGCGTCGAGGAAAACGAGATTTGATCGTTGCACGCGATTCCATCAGCCGTATGACGGCATCGAGCTCGATCGTCTCGGACGGCACAAGGAATTCGCTTTCCAGCTTGGCGTTGACCGAGACAAGATAGTTCTTCTCATTCACCTGCAGGCCGTGTCCCGCATAATAGAACAAGCCGATATCGGCGCCCTCAAGACGGCGCGCGAAATTATCGATCTGACGGGCGAAAGCGGACTGATCGACATCGGTGGCGAGAACCACATCGAAACCCAGTTGCTTGAGCACGGCCGCGACGTCTGCAAGTCGTTGACAGGATTTTTTAATGCTACAGTACCCGCATACTGCGCATTGCCAACGACGAGCGCGACACGCCGCTCGGCCAGCGATTGAGTGGCCGCCATCGCGCCTGCCATCAAGGCAAAGCAGCATCGTCACAATGTAGCGATAAGTCAGCCCCTCGCCGGCGGGACAGCGATAAACATCGGCGGCGGCAATATAGACGAAGTCCGGTTTGCCGAAGCGACCAGCAGCCTTGGCACTCGAGGGCAGCGGCTTCGGCAGCGTCACCGTGATGTCGGCATCCTCGCAGGCCTTGATCTCTTCGCTCTCGTAATAGCCGCGGTCTGCCACAACATCGAGCGTCTCAACGCCCATCTCGGTTCGTGCCTGCTCCGCCATATTCGACAGTTGATGGCGGTCCGTGCCAAGTTCGTCACCTCGTGGGCCACAATGAGATGGTTCTTGGTATCGACTGCGGTTTGTACGTTGTAGCCGACGATCCCGGTGTCCTTGCCGCTCGTTGCCATCGAACGCGCATCAGGATCGGTCAGTGAGATTTGCTTGTCCTTGCTCTTCGTCATCTCGGCATTGATCACACTGAGCCGCGCGATTTCTTCGTTCAGTTTCACGATTTTGTCCTTGAACCGCGCAACCTTTGCCTCTGGCACCGCATCACCACGGCGGTCGGCGGTCTCCAGTTGCGATATGTAGCGCGCGATGCTCTCCCCGATCCGCTCCAGACGCCGTTTCATCTTGGCCTCGGTGAAGTTCTTATCGCGCGCATTGACAGCCTTGAATTTCGAACCATCGATGGCGACGCTCGCCTCGCTCAGCAGATCAAGCTTGCGGCACAGCACCACGAACGCACGGCAAACCTCACGAATGGCCTTGCCGTTGTCCTTACGGAAATCCGCAATGGTCTTGAAGTCCGGCGCCAGATGCCCCGTCAGCCAGATCAGCTCGATGTTACGCTGGCACTCGCGCTCAAGCCGCCGGCTCGATGGGACGCGATTGAGATAGCATAAATATAAATCTTGAGCAGCGTCGCCGGATGATAGCAGGGCCGCCCTCTTTCCAGCGGCGCAAACCGACCAAAGCCAAGCTTGCCAAGATCAAGACCATCAACGAAAGCATCAACCGCGCGAACCAGATTGTCCTCGGCCACATAGTCTTCAAGTTCGGCTGGGAACAAACTGCTTTGGCTCCGATCAAAGAGCTACGCTGTCAATCCCGGGCGTAGCCGATCAGCGGCTTCTTCTTGCGGCCGAGCAGGATCATCAGCACCGCGACGATGCCGAGCACGAGTGAGACCGGCTGCTCCAGGAAGAACGGCTGGATCGCCGACTGCCAAACCCAATCTCCCACGTACCGCTCGACGAGGGGCCGCAGTGCGTCCAGGCTCGCCTGGTTGATGTTGAACCAGACGTCATTCACCTTGGTGAAGTAGAGGGCGTTGGCGGCGATCGATTTGGTGCCGTCGTAGATAAACATCACGAAGGCGGCGGCAAGAATCCACAGGCCGAGGAAGCGCAGAAGAAATCTGATCATGACACCGGTGCCGGAAGGCTGCCAAATCGCGGGCCCCTGGGCACGCCTTACTCCCCCGGGCCGGCATGTTCAATGAGCGGGCGAACGCGGCAATTTTTTGAAGCCTGCCCGCGACATTCCATCCGCCCGCGGTGTGGCGGTAAGCGGCCTCGCGCGACACGGCCGTCCCTTGTTCACAGCCTACCGGTTCCGCTAACGTCGATCCCGCCCCGCCACCCGGCGGCCGTGCGTTATCGGCAAGGAATTGAAATGGCTAAAAAATCCGGCGACCGGACGAACCGGCCGACATTCACGGACCAGGAAGCCCTGCTGTTTCACAGCCAGGGCCGGCCCGGCAAGCTCGAAGTCGTTGCCACCAAGCCGATGGCGACGCAGCGCGACCTGTCGCTCGCCTATTCGCCCGGCGTCGCCGTGCCGGTGCTCGCCATCGCCGAGGATGAGGACCGCGCCTACGACTACACCACCAAGGGCAATTTCGTCGCCGTCATCACCAACGGCACCGCCATCCTCGGCCTCGGCAATCGTGGCGCGCTCGCGGCGAAGCCGGTGATGGAAGGCAAGGCGGTGCTGTTCAAGCGCTTCGCCGACATCGATTCGATCGATCTCGAAGTCTCGTCCGAGGATCCCGACGAGATCATCAATTGCGTAAAACTGCTCGGCAAAAGCTGGGGCGGCATCAACCTCGAGGACATCAAGGCGCCGGAATGCTTCATCATCGAGCAGCGGCTGCGCGAGCTGCTCGACATCCCGGTGTTCCACGACGACCAGCACGGCACCGCGATCATCGCCGCCGCCGGGCTGATGAATGCGCTGCAACTCACCGGCCGTGAAATCGCGACGACGAAACTGGTCTGCAACGGCGCGGGCGCCGCCGGCATCGCCTGCCTGGAGCTGCTTCGCGCGGTCGGCTTCCGGCCGGAAAACCTCATCCTGTGCGACACCAAGGGCGTCATCTACGAAGGCCGCAAGGACGGCATGAATCAGTGGAAATCGGCCTACGCCGTCAAGACCAAGGCGCGCACGCTGGCCGAGGCTCTGATCGACGCCGACGTCTTCTTCGGTCTGTCGGTCAAGGGCGCGGTCACGCAGGACATGGTCAAGATGATGGCGCCGCAGCCCATCATCTTTGCGATGGCCAATCCCGACCCCGAGATCACCGTCGAGGAGGTCGCGGCCGTGCGCACCGACGCCATCATGGCGACCGGCCGCTCCGACTACCCCAACCAGATCAACAACGTGCTCGGCTTCCCCTACATCTTCCGCGGCGCGCTCGACGTGCGCGCGACCGCCATCAACATGGAGATGAAGATCGCCGCCGCGCACGCGCTCGCCTCGCTCGCGCGCGAGGACGTGCCCGACGAGGTCACCGCGGCCTATGGCGCGCGGCCGAAATACGGGCCGGACTACATCATCCCGGTGCCGTTCGATCCGCGGCTGATCTCCGACATTCCGCCGGCGATTGCGCAGGCCGCGATGGATTCCGGCGTGGCGCGCAAGCCGATCGCCGACATGGAGGCCTATCGCCAGCAATTGCGCAGCCGGCGCGATCCGATCGCCGGCGTGCTGCAGCGCGTGTTCGAGCGGCTGCGCCGCCAGCCGCGCCGCGTCGTGTTCGCCGAGGGCGAGGAGGAGCAGGTCATCCGCGCCGCCGCGAGCTTCGTGCATCAGGGCCTCGGCACGGCGCTCCTCGTCGGCCGCGAGAACCGCGTGCGCGAAAGCGCCGCCGCGCTCGGCGTCGAGCTCGGCGGCAACATCGAGATCATCAACGCGGCGCTGTCGAAGCGCAACGCCGCCTACGCCGCCTATCTCTACGAGCGCCTGCAGCGCAAAGGCTTCCTGCAGCGCGACTGCCAGCGCATGGTCAACCAGGACCGCAATCATTTTGCCGCCTGCATGGTCGCGCTCGGCGACGCCGACGCTGTCGTCACCGGCGTCACGCGCAACTTCTCGGTCGCGCTCGCCGACGTGCGCGATGTCATCGACCCGAAACCCGGCCATCGCGTCATCGGCGTGTCGCTGGTGCTGGCGCGCGGACGCACCGTGCTGGTCGCCGACACCGCCGTCACCGAAATGCCGACCGCCGAGGACATCGCCGAGATCGCGATCGAGGCCGCGGGCGTCGCGCGCCGGCTCGGCTACGAGCCCCGTCTCGCCATGCTGGCGTTCTCGACCTTCGGCCAGCCGCCGGGCGAGCGTTCGCAGCGGGTGCAGGAGGCGGTGCGCATCCTCGACCGCCAGCGCGTCGACTTCGAATACGACGGCGACATGGCGGCCGACGTCGCGCTCAACATGGATTTGCGCGAGGCCTATCCGTTCTGCCGGCTGTCCGGCCCCGCCAACGTGCTGGTGATGCCGGCGTTCCACTCCGCCTCGATCTCGACCAAGCTGCTGCAGGAACTCGGCGGCGCGACCGTGATCGGCCCGATCCTGGTCGGCCTCGACCACCCGGTGCAGATCGTGCCGCTCGCGGCCAACGACTCGCAGCTCGTCAACATGGCGGCGCTGGCGGCGTTCAATGTGAGTGGATAAGGGCTTCCATCGCCACTCGTGTGATTGTCGTGGTCGACTTTGGAGTCGGATTTGGAGCACTTCATTTCAGCCTACGGCGTCTGGCTGGTCGGTGCGTTCATCAGCGCTCGAAAGCATTGGCCTGCCGTTGCCGGCCGAAGCGTCCCTGATGGCGGCTGCGGTATTTGCAGGCACGACGCATGATCTCAATATCTGGTTTTTGATTTCCGGTCGGGATTCTTTGCGCAATTCTGGGAAACGTCGTCGGGTACTGGATCGGCCGAAGGTTCGGTTACCAGCTGTTGACGCAATACGGCGACCATGTTCGCCTGACCAAAGGACGGATATCGATCGGCCAGTATCTGTTCATCAGACACGGCGGCAAGCTCGTGTTTGCTGCTCGCTTCCTGCCAGTTCTCCGCAACATGGCTGCGATTGCTCGCCGGGATGAACTGCATGCCGCAGCATCGATTTTATTTGGCCAGCGGAATGGCGGCCGCAGGCTGGGTCACGTTCCACGGTCTGACTGCCTATTTGTTTGGTGAGGCCTATACACATCTGGCGACGCCGGCAGCCATTGCCTTGAGCGTCGCCGCGGTATTGGCCGTCGCGGCTGTGCCGGTGTTGATCCTTCGATACGAGACGAGTTTGCAGGCGAAAGCCGACCGCGCACTGGCTGATCGCGTCGCGATTTCGGCGACGCAATGACGACCAAGCGAGCATCCATCATGAATATGTTTTCAATGCTGCGCGCGCTGCTGTTGGCGGCAGCGACGATGCTCGTGCTTGGCGGCCAGCAGGATGGGGCGCAGGCACAGACCTATCCGTCGCGCCCGCTGCGAATGGTCGTCGCGTTCGCGCCGGGCGGACCGACCGACGCCATGGCGCGGCTCATCGCCGACAAGCTCGGCGAGAAATTGGGACAGCGCGTCATTGTCGAAAATCGGCCGGGCGCCGGCGGCAATATCGGCTACGAGTCGGTCGCGAAGTCCGCGCCGGACGGCTACACGATCGCCTTTGCGGACCCGTCCCTCACCGTCAATCCGAGTCTCTACGCGAGCGCGAAATACGATGCCGAACGCGACTTCGGCCCCATCTCGCTCGCGGTCAGAGGACCGACCGTGATGGTGGTGCCGGCGACGCTCGATGCCAAGACGGTCAGCGACTTCATCGCGCTCGCGCGGAGCAAGCCCGGCGCGATGACGTACGGCTCGGCGGGCAACGGCACGCCGCCGCATCTCAACGCCGAATTCTTCAAGGCGGCGCAGGGCCTCGACATCGTTCACGTGCCGTACAAGGGCGCCGCCCCCGCGATCATCGATCTCGTTGCCGGGCGCATCCAGCTGATGTTCCTGAACATCGGTTCGGCCAAGGCGCAGATCGAGGGCGGAACGCTGCGCGGTCTTGCGGTGAGCGGCACGCAGCGCGCCGCGACTCTTCCCGCCGTGCCGACATTCCGTGAGGTCGGCGTGCCGTTGCCGGAGCTCGATCCCGGGACGTGGTGGGGCGTCGTCGCGCCGGCCGGATTGCCGCCCGACGTGGCGCAAAAGCTCAACGCCGCGATGCGAGCGGCGCTCGCCGATCCGGAGTTGCGCGACAAGCTCGCGAACCTCAATGTCGACCCGACGCCGAGCTCGCCCGAGGAATTCGAAACGCTCATCCAGAGCGAGACGAAAAAGTGGGCCGGTGTGATCAAGCGCGCCAAGATCACCGTTGAGTAGCACCAGCGGCGTTTGGCGATGAGGAAAGAGCAATGGAGTTCGGGTATTTCACGCTGAGCGACAACGCCTATCCAGGCAACACCCGAACGCCGAATGAGCTGATCAACCAAATCGCCGAGCAGGCGATCTACGCCGAAGCGCTGGGCATGCATTCGGCCTGGATCGGCGAACACCATTTCAGCACGCTCGGGGTGAACTCCTCGCCCGAAGTGATGCTGACCTTTGTCGCCGCCCGCACCAAACACATCCGGCTGGCGCCGGCCGTCACGGTGCTGCCGCTGCATCATCCGATTCGCGTCGCCGAACAATGGGCGACGCTCGACGTGCTCAGTGGCGGACGGGTCGATTTCGCCACTGGGCGCGGCTACGACCGGCGCGAATACGGGCCGTTCGAAGCCAACTTCGAGGAAAACGACAAGGTGTTCGCCGAGGGCGTCGAAATCGTCACGCGGCTCTGGAATGCCGGCGGCCCGATTTCCCATCGCGGAAAATACTACACGTTCGACGACATCCAAATCACACCCACGCCCATTCAGCAGCCGATCCCGACGCACATCGCATCGTTTTCGCGGCCCTCGATCGAACTGGCGGCAAGGCTCGGCCTCGGCCTGGTGGTCGCGGCGGGCGCGGCGACTTCGGTCCATGGCGGCCTGTTAAAAACGGCGCAGATGTATCGCGAGGCGTGCGCCGCAGCAGGTACAAAGCCGCGCCGCCTGATCACGAGCTACTTCATTCATTTCGCCGACAACCCGCGAGAGGAACGCGCGGCGCGCGAGCGGCAGCTTCGCTACCACAAGGAATGCACGTCGCATGCATTGCCGGGCGATCCGAACAAGAATCCGGCCAACTACGGCTACTTCACCCGCATCGTTGAAAAATATCAGACGATGAAGCCGGAGGATTTCAATGACAATGCGGTGCTGATCGGATCGTCACAGCAAATCATCGACACGCTGCACGACAAGGTCGGGAAGGCCGGATTCGACGAGGTCATCCTGTATTTCAACCTCGGTCTCAAACCGCACAATCAGGTGAAGGACGAAATGGCCCGCTTCATGGCCGAAGTCGCGCCGGCGTTTGGCTCGCGCCCCGCAGGATCGAGGCCAAGCGGCGGCTGACGGAGAGCCATGTCGGCGTTTTCGGTTTGCCTTCGTCGCAACGCCTTTCGGCGCAGGTGTTGGCCAAGCTCGCTGAGATCGCTGAGTTGGTCGTCGTCGAGATTGGCGAGGGCCTGCATGCATCGGTCCTCGCCCCACCAGCGCCGTAGCCTCGGGAATCCTGCGCGCTTGAGCAGCGCCGACCAGTTCGCGATCCGCCGCGACATGTGCAAGCCGCCGGTCATTGGCGAACTCAGTCGCGACAAGCGCATGGCGCTATCGCGCCGATCGAATAATCGAGCACCGCTTCGTCCTCCCAGAAACCTAGTGAGACTTCCGTCTCGCCCGGTCTCCAGGGAAACCACTCAGAGAACGGCAGATCGGGCGCGTTGTCCTTGAGCCGGATGAATTTGACCTCGAAGCGGCCGGCGCTGGCGGCGCACCGGGATGCGTCGACGTTCAGCAACGCGGTCCAGACGCGCGTCGATGATCCGACTTCCGAAAATCGAACGTTCTTGATGCTGACGTCAGGCCTGCATGCGTCTTTGCCAATGGCCTGTGTGACGCCACTGACGATGACAAGGCCGGCCAATATTGTTGCGAGACGAGATCGGTCCATGTTTGATCATCCTTTGAGTCACGTCGCCCCGTTCACCGCGAGTCGCACGTCGGCGATCAGCGCGGAGCACAAGCGGAACCCGCCGCAAAAAGCGAAAAATTCACCGAGCGCGCGGATGTGCGCGCGTTCGGTGTTACGGCGGCGGCCGCGCCAGCGGCGCAACCGAAGTCTGCGGGGAGAACAGCATTTCGCCCACAGCCTTCTGCCCGCAATACGGGCGAAGTGCAGTGCTTGGGCGATTGCCTTGTGGAAGCCGGGCGACTGCGATCAAGCCCGACGCACCACCATCATGCCAAACGAAATGAAAGTCAACAACGTCTCTTGTTCACGCGACGTGCAGCCAAATTTTGGAATGCCAATTGCGCGGCTTACCAAAGGACGAGCAGCACACGGTATCGTCATCCGTGCGATCGCCGCAATGAGTGCCGCAGCGTTGTGTGTCGCGGGCCATGTCCGGGCTTTCGCTGTGCCGGCATCAATCCCTGACCGGCCGCCCCCTTGCGGCTTTGGTTCGACGCACATAGGTTTTGATATTGGGGAAATGCAGGCTCCCCATCAGACGGGTCGCCGTCCAAGTTCTGCGCAGCACTCGCTTGTCGAGGAGGTTGCGCATGGGCGGACAGACACTCCCCGTTTCACCGCATGAGCTTTATGCACGTCTTGGCACGGCATCGGCGCCGGTGCTCGTCGACGTTCGGCGCCAGGAGGCATTTGACGTCGCCGACAGGCTGATCATCGGCGCGATCCATCGCCGACCTGAATTTGTTCCGCAATGGCTGAGCGAATTGCCGGCCGGCCGGCCGATTGTGGTTTACGGCGAACACGAAGACGAGGTCAGCCAAGGCGTCGCCGCCACGCTCCGTAGTGCCGGCATCCAGGGTGCCTATCTCGAAGGTGGCATCGCCGACTGGCAAAAGCAGCGTTTGCCTACATGCCGGAAATTCAGCCCATCTTTGGGCAAGTGGATTACGCGCGAGCATCCCAAGATCGATCGTATCGCGTGCCCCTGGCTGATCCGTCGTTTCATCAATCCGAACGCTGAATTCATCTACGTACCAGCCGGCGAAGTGCTTACGGTCGCCCAGAGTACGGGCGCGACCGCCTATGACGTCAAGGGCGCGGAGTTCGATCATGTCGACGACCGCTGTTCATTCGATGCCATCGTGCGCCACTACGACATCAACGACCCGGCTCTGAATCATCTCGCCACCATCGTCCGGGGCGCCGATACGTCGCGGCCCGACCTCGCGCCGCAATGCGAGGGACTGCTCGCGATCTCCTATGGGCTGTCGGCCAATTTCCGCGATGACCACGAAATGCTCGGGCACGGCATGGTCGTCTACGACGCGCTCTACGCGTGGTGCCGGCTGCAGCAGTCGGCGGCGCGCAATCACACATCGGGCGCCGGCGCCTGAGGGAATTCCAAATTGGTGAGGGGCGATCACAGGGCCATGCGCCCTTTTCGTCTAGGAGGAAGCGATGCATGTCATGACTGCACTTTTGTTCGGCGGCGCCATTCTGGCGTCGGCAACAGCCGCGAGCGCTCAGGATGTCGACTGGCAGAAAGTGGATGCCGCCCTTGGCCGCAAGGCCGCGGTGACTGGCGATGTCCACCGTTATGGTTTTCCACGCAGCGACCTCGCCGTGACGCTCGACGGCGTGACGATCAAGCCGGCGTTGGCGCTCGGCGGCTGGATCGCCTTCAAACCCGTGCACAACGAAGTCATGGTGATGGGCGATCTCGTTCTGCTCGAGACCGAGATCAATCCCGTCATGGCAGCGCTGATCGAGAATGGCGTCGAGATCACGGCGGTGCACAACCATCTTCTGCGCGCCAGCCCGGCAACGTTCTACATGCATGTCGGCGGGCACGGCGACGCGGTGAAGATGGCGACGGCCATTCACGCCGCCCTGGCGCAGAGCAAAACGCCATTGAATGCGCCTGCCGCCGCGGCGGCGGCGCCAGCGATCGAGCTAGACACCGCTCAGATTGACCAGATCATGGGCGTCAAAGGACAGCCTAACGGCGGCGTCTATCAATTCGGCGTGCCGCGGCGCGATCCGGTTACGGAAGATGGCATGGCAATCGCGCCAGCCGGTCCGATGGGCGCGGCGACGGGAATCAACTTCCAGCCGACGGGCGGCGGCAAGGCGGCCGTCACCGGCGACTTCGTGCTGACCGCGAACGAGGTCAATCCGGTCATCAAGGCGTTGCGGTCGAACGGCATCGAGGTGACGGCGGTCCACAGCCACATGCTCACCGAACAGCCGCGGCTGTTCTTTCTGCATTTCTGGGCCAACGACGACGCGATCAAGCTCGCGAAGGGCTTGCGCGCGGCGATCGAACAGACCGCATTTGCGAAGAGCTGAGACTGGATTGTCTCGGTGTCGCGCACGACCAGGCTGCGGCTGGGCAGCCTGGTCGTGGGTCATATGCAACATCCGTTGCTTTGACGCTTATGACATTCCGTGATCAATAGTTGCCAAATTTCAGATCTACGGATTCAAACTCAGCACAGATCGGATCGAGGTCGCCATGACCGCCACCAAAACCCTCCACGGCGTCATCGCCGCCATCGCCACCGCGGTCGACGACAAGGGCGAGCCCGACACCGCGCGCTCGACCGCGCTGGCGCGGCACCTGCTCGACAACGGCTGCGACGGGCTCAACGTGCTCGGCACCACCGGCGAGGCGACATCATTCTCGCTCGCCCAGCGCCAGCGCGTCATGAGCGCCTATCGGGATGCCGGCCTGCCGCTTGACCGTATGATGGTCGGCACCGGCGCCGCGGCGCTCGCCGACGCCGTCGCGCTGACGCAGCACGCCGCCGCGCTCGGCTTCGCCGGTGCGCTGGTGCTGCCGCCGTTCTACTACAAGGGCGTGCCCGACGACGGGCTGGCCGCGTATGTCGGCGCCATCGTGGCGGCGACGGCGGCGAAGCCGATCCCGCTCTACCTTTATCACTTCCCGGCGCAATCGGGCCTGCCGTGGCACGTCAAGCTGATCGCGCGGCTGCTCGAGGCGCACGGCGAGCGCATCGTCGGGCTCAAGGATTCATCGGGCGACATGGCCTTCGCACGAGAGGCCGCCGGCGTGTCGCCGCACTTCAAGGTGTTCCCCTCGACCGAGGCGGCGCTGATGGAGGCGCGCGCGGGGGCATTCGCCGGCTGCATTTCCGCCACCGCAAACCTCAACGCCGACCTGTGCGCACGGGCGTGGCGCGCGGGCGACGCGGCGGCGCTCGAACAGGCGGTGGCGATCCGGAAACTGTTCGACGGCAGGCAACTGGTGTCGGGGGTGAAGGCAGCGCTCGCGCATATTCACGGCGACGCGGGGTGGGCGCGCGTCAATCCGCCGCTGTCGCCGTTTGCGGCCGCCGACCGCAACGCGGTCACGGCCGGCTACGACGCCGTGCGCGCCAAACGCGTGGCGTAGCTGCCTCGGGCGGCGTTGACGGGGGCAACCCGGCCTCCTATAAGCCCGCAACATCGAAGGTTCAGAAGTTCATGGCCAACACGAAATCCGCCAAAAAGGCCGCCCGCCAGATTGCGCGGCGGGAGGTCGTCAACAAATCGCGGCGCACGCGTTTGCGCTCGGCCATGCGCAAGGTCGAGGAGGCGATCGCCTCGGGCGATCGCGCGCGCGCGGTTGCGGCCATGAGCGAGGCCGAGCCCGTCATCGTGCGCTCCGCCCAAAAAGGCGTCGTCCATCGCAATGCGGCCAGCCGGAAGGTGTCGCGGCTCACCCGCCGCGTTGCCAAGCTCGGCGCGTAAGTCCCCTCGCGTTCCATCCCACTTGACGTCCCCATGTGCCTGGCCCCCGCCGGGCCATTTGGTCATGGAACTTGGGGACTGCCATCAATCTGTTGTAATATTGTCACGTCGCGGGGTAAAAAGGTTTGCACCGTGTTTGCGGGCATTTCTGAGCGTTCCAGCCCCCCGATTCACGTCATTTCGGCGCCTTGCGGTTGAAGGGTTACATGCCCTTTTCGAACAGAAGAAAGTTTGTGCAATGAAAGGCTTATCGTCAAAGCGTCGGGAGGGACTTGGATTTTGCCGAGATCGGCGCGTCCCCGCAGTTCACAGATTCATATGAATTTCGCACCTACGGGCGAGGCCCGCGGTCGGCGATTCCTTACGTCAACTCAAGGCCTTGCATCCATCTTCCAGACCGGATGCCGGGCCTGTGATGCCAGAAACCTAGCAACGACGGGCTTTTTTCAGCGTTGCGGGCTGTTCCTGCCATGATATTTTAACTTTCACCTTCGGTCTCCGAAGGTACCTCAAGTACAGGTTGCAATGAAAACTCATGAAATACTGAGGTCGGGAGAGCTGTGTCCAGTATAGCGCGAGTTCGATGTCATTCCGACCTAGCTTATCGGCATCCTGATCCGGGCCTGAGTCTTTGTGGCGTACGTCCTTTAGTAAGTGGCGGTTCCACGTTCCGGTGAGATACTTGGAAATACCATCGTCTGTGGGGGCGATGACAATTGGGGGGCACGATGACGACAGTTTGGCACCAGATACGGTCAGCCCGCTTCTCTTTGCCCTCCATGCGCGGCCTCGATGCGGGCATCGCGACCGCACCGCCGGCAGCGATGACTCCCGGTTGTATGTGCCGCTGCTGGGGAGCGGCAGCGAGACCCAGCGGTTGAGTGCTCCGCCCGTTGCGCGCTGACGCCTTGGCCGTCGCTCTCCCGCCAAGACACCAATTCCGACCTCTCGTGAGTGCGTTTGTATCCCGCCATCGTGGCCATGGCGGAAGTTGTGTCCTCCACAGTGCTCCGTTGCGTCCCTTGAGTCTTTCCGCTGACGAATATGAGCCGGACAAAATGACGAGCACTGATCGGGAACGCTGGAATCGGGTCAAGGAGCGGCTGCGCGCAGAACTCAGCGAGGACGTGTTCAATAGCTGGTTCGCACGCATGGAACTCGAGTCGGCCGAGTCTGGAGGTGTCCGGTTGTCGGTACCGACACGGTTCCTGCGCAGCTGGGTCCAAGCGCATTATGCCGAGCGCGTGCTTGCCAACTGGCAGGCCGAGGATTCCACCATTATGCGCGTGGAGGTGACAGTGCGCTCCGCGGTACTCCGTCCGATCGTGACGAATCAGAAGCCGGTCGAAGCATTGTTGCCGATCCGCGAGCCGCGCGAACTCATTCCCCTTTCCAGCGAGATGCGCGGGCACGGCGGACCGATTCTTGCCGTGCACGAGGCGCTCGGCGGCTCGCCGCTTGATCCGCGACTTTCGTTCGACACCTTCGTGGTCGGTCGCGCCAACACGCTGGCGCACGCCGCAGCGAAGCAGGTTGCGACGAACCGGCGCGGCGACGCGCTGATGTTCAATCCGCTCTACATCCATGCCAATGTCGGGTTGGGAAAGACACACCTGCTGCAGGCGATCACTTGGGCCGGCAATGCAGCAGCCGAACGCAAGGTGCTCTACCTCACGGCCGAACGCTTCATGTACGGCTTCGTCTCGGCGCTGCGCAGCCAGACCGCGCTCGCCTTCAAGGAGGCATTGCGCGCCATCGACGTGCTGGTGATCGACGACCTGCAGTTCCTGCAAGGCAAATCGACCCAGGCGGAGTTCTGCCACACGCTCAACGCACTGATTGATGCCGGCCGCCAGGTCGTGATCGCCGCCGACCGTCCGCCATCCGATCTCGAAAGCCTCGATGACCGCATGCGCTCGCGGCTCGCGGGCGGGCTGCTGGTTGAGATGGGTTCGCTCGGCGAGGAACTGCGCCTTGAGATTCTGAAAGCCCGCATCACCGCCGCCCGCACCCATCATCCGGGCTTCGATGTGCCGGCGCCGGTGCTCGGGTTCATCGCCAAGTCGGTGACCCACAATGGCCGGGACCTCGAGGGCGCAGTCAACCGTCTGCTCGCCCACAACAAGCTCACCGGCCAGCCGGTGACGCTGGAAATGGCCGAGCGGGAGATGCGGGATCTCATCCGTCCCGCCGAGCCCAAAAGGGTCAAGATCGAGGACATTCAGCGGGTGGTGGCGCGTCAATATAACGTGAGCCGCGCTGACCTGCTGTCGTCGCGGCGGACGGCCAACGTCGTCCGCCCCAGGCAGGTGGCAATGTATCTGGCCAAGACATTGACGCTGCGCTCGCTGCCTGAAATTGGCCGGCGCTTTGGCGGCCGCGATCACACCACCGTGCTGCACGCCGTGCGCAAGATCGAAAATCTGGTAGGCAACGACACCGTTTTCGCGGAGGAGATCGAAGCGCTGAAACGCCAGCTCCAGGAGTGACCTCTCAGGCGGCAGGTTTGGCGGGTTCGGTGCTGCCGGCGGGGCCGGGAACCGATGACCCGCTGATCTTGCGATCTGTGGCGCGGGAGTACGGTCACGAAGGCCCTGTGAAACGTTGGGATAAGCCGCGGCGCCACCGCTTCCGCCCTTGCCGAATGCGGTGGCGCACGCCACCTTCACTGTCCCCGGAAATTGAGCGGGTTACGCGATGAAAGTCACCGTCGAGCGGGCCGAATTGTTGAAGTCGCTAGGCCACGTCCACCGCGTGGTGGAGCGGCGCAACACGATTCCGATCCTCGCCAACGTGCACGTGCGCGCCGATCGCTCCAAGCTCAGCCTCAAGGCCACGGACCTCGACCTCGAGGTGACCGATACGATCGCGGCCGAGGTCGGGCCGGGCGGATCGACCACGGTTCCGGCGCACATGTTCTTCGAGATCGTGCGCAAGCTACCCGAAGGCTCGCAGATCATCCTCGAATCCTCCGGCGATCGCGCAGTGCTGGCGATCCGCGCCGGCCGCTCACGGTTCACGCTGCAGACACTGCCGGAGAGCGATTTTCCTGACCTCGCCGCGGGCGAGATGACGCACAAGTTCACCCTGGCCGCCACCGACCTCAAGCGGCTGATCGACAAGACACAGTTTGCGATCTCGACCGAGGAGACCCGTTACTACCTCAACGGCATCTATCTCCACCTCGCGGGCGCCGCGAAGGCGCAGACGCTGCGCGCGGTCGCGACCGATGGCCACCGCCTGGCGCAAGTCGACCTCGAACTGCCGAAGGGCGCGGCCGGCATGCCGGGCGTCATCGTGCCGCGTAAGACCGTTGGTGAGGTCCTGCGGCTGATCGAGGATCGCGACTCCGAAGTGACGATCGAGCTGTCGCAAGGCAAGATCCGCTTCACCATCGGCGACGTCGTCCTCACCTCGAAGCTGATCGACGGCACGTTCCCGGACTACGCCCGCGTCATCCCGGTCGGCAACGACAAGGAACTGGTGGTCGACAAGAAGGACTTCGAGGCGGCGGTCGATCGCGTGTCGACGGTGTCGAGCGAGCGCGGCCGCGCCGTAAAACTGTCGCTCTCGGGCGGCAAGTTGATGCTGTCGGTCACCAATCCGGATTCCGGCAGCGCCAACGAAGAGATTGAAGTCGAATACGATTCCGACGCGCTCGATATCGGTTTCAATTCGCGCTACCTGCTCGACATCGCGGCGCAGATCGAAGGCGAGGTCGCTGTTCTCAAGCTCGCCGATCCTGGCTCGCCGACGCTGATCCAGGACAAGGACGCCAAGGGCGCGCTCTACGTGCTCATGCCGATGCGCGTTTAGGCGGACGACTGTTATTGAGCTTCGTCAGGCCCGGCACCCGGGTCCCGCCTTCGGCGGGCCCAAGTGTAAATTCTTGTGCCGGGCATCCACGTCTTCAGCAACCCGCGAGCAAAGCCGTGGATGGCCGGGACAAGCCCGGCCATGACGATTAAAAGCAAAGCCATGATTCCCGCCCGCGTCCGACGTTTGACGCTCACGAATTTTCGCAACTATCACGCCGCGAGCCTCGAGGCCGGCGCGGGACCGCTGGTGCTGGTCGGGCCGAACGGCGCCGGCAAGACCAATCTGATCGAAGCCATTTCGTTGCTCGCGCCCGGCCGCGGGCTGCGGCGCGCGAGCATCGAGGAATTCGCCTTCAGCGAAGGCGACGGCTCGTGGGCGGTCGCGGCCGAGATCGAAGGCGCGCTCGGGCTCGCGACGCTCGGCACCGGTATCGAGCCTCCGTCTGGAGACGATGCCTCACCGCTGCGCAAATACCGGATCGACCGCGAGCCGGTTGGCTCGGCCACCGCCTTCGCCGATCACGTGCGCATCATCTGGCTGGCGCCGGCCATGGACGGGCTGTTTGTCGGCCCCGGCACCGAGCGGCGGCGCTTTCTCGATCGCCTGGTGCTCGCGGTCGATGCCGAGCACGGCAGCCGCGTCAACGCGCTCGAACGTTCGCTGCGTTCGCGCAACCGGCTGCTGGACGAACAAAATCCCGATCCGCACTGGCTCGATGCAGTCGAGCATGAGACGGCCGAACTTGCGGTCGCAGTGGCGGCGTTGCGGACCGAGACGGTGCGGCGGCTGCAAGGTGCGCTCGCGACCCGCAAAGACTCCGCCTTCCCTCCGGCCGAGATCGCGCTCGAGGGCTGGATGGAAAAGCTCATCCCCGAACATCCTGCCGTCGAGATCGAGGATCGCTATCGCATGGTGCTGCGCGACAACCGCGCGCGCGACGCCGCCGCCGGCCGCACGCTCGATGGACCTCATCTTACCGATCTCTCGGTCGATCTACGCGCAGAAGAACATCGCCGCGCGTGAGGCATCGACTGGCGAGCAGAAGGCGCTGCTCATCGGGCTGGTCCTGGCGCACGCTGGACTCGTCGCAGAGATGACGGGATTTGCGCCGGTATTGCTGCTCGACGAGGTGGTGGCGCATCTCGATCCCGGACGCCGCGTCGCGCTGTACGCGGAACTCGCGCAGCTCGGCGCACAGGTGTGGATGACCGGAGCGGATTCAGCCGCGTTCACGGATGTCTCGGACAGCGCGAGCATTTTCGACGTGAGCCCTGGACAGGTCGCTCGGCGCCGTCGTGCCGGCAAATAGCTGAAATATAAAGGTTTTCTAACTTTAGGCGGCATTAAACGGGAACCAATGCATGCCAAGTGTCTTAACCTTCGGAGCATCGCTCACGGTGAAGAAAATTCAACAGAAGAAGAAACGGAAGAGAGGAGAAAATGTCCGGGCTCGGCCAGGATCCAATCGCACAACATCTCTGTGAGGCGGTCGACCGCCTGCAAAAGGATATCGAGCAGGTGGAACTGTGGGCGGCCGTGCTGAGCTGCTTCGCGCAGCCGGTTCCGGACTATGAGCCTGATGACCGTTATCGTCTCGGCCAGACGATGGAACACGCCACACCGCGCGACTAGGTTTTCGGGCGGTCCGCGGCCTCGAATTTCTCATCGAACTCCTGCAACTCCTCGGCATTGATATCGCTGACTGCGATGAACGTCAGACCTCCTGCCGACCATCGCCGGACGTTGAAGCCCTGCACCGTTTCGCCGCCACGCGAATGTTCGATGCCGCCGATCTGCGCCACGAACAGATTGATCACGTGCTTGCGCCGCTGGTAGACGAGCGATGCCGCCGGCTTGCCGTCGATGTAATCGAGGCGTCCGCCGATCAGCGTGAAGCCTTGCGCCGTCAGGTCGATCACCGGCGGCGCGAATTCGATGCGGCCGTTGAACCATGGCTTGACCGTGTGCTGGTCGCTCGACAGCACGTCGGTGAGGTGCTCGGCCTGTAGCGAGCGCAAATGCGCGGACACGGCTTCGCCAATAATGCGCTGATCGTCGTCGCCGCGCAGCATCATGACGACGACGCTCGCAGCAATCGCCGACGACAGCGCGGTGCCGAGCGCAAAGCCCTGCAGCAGAGAGCGGCGGCTTGGTCGCGCGATGCGCGGCGCAGGTGCTGGCAGCGACG
>CAVSSN010000014.1:0-30836 GCA_963730645.1 uncultured Alphaproteobacteria bacterium
GCGCTGTTTTGCCGGATTTGCATTCCGCGCCGCGGGCGTCTATCTGGATTTCAAACGCAGGTTTGAAAAATGGAACTTCGATGACGCGGCCGTCCGACTTCACGCGCGAGCGGATCATCAAGGCCGCCGTGCAGCTTTTTGCCCAGAAGGGCTATGACGGCGCCAGCATCCGCACCATCGTGGCCAAGGCGCGGGTCAACCAGGCGGCCATCAACTACCATTTTGCCGGCAAGGACGGGCTCTATCGGGCCGTGCTTGGCGAATTCTTCCGCGCACTGACCCAAAGCCAGATGGCCGACGCGGAGAATCTCAAGGGGATGTCGCGCGAGGACGCGCTGCGGCTGTTCGTGCGTCGCCAGCTTCGGCCGCTGACGTCTCGGGACGAGCTCAGCCGCCACATTCAGATCTTTAACTGGGAAGGCATCCGCCCGACCGCCGTGTTCCGCAAGTTCCTGAGCGAGGAGGCGGCGCCCTTCATGGGGGTCGCGACCGACCTCGTGCGCCGCTTTCTGCCCGAGGCCGATCACCGCTCCCTGGCGCTCGCCGCCATCTGGCTGATGGGCCAATGCAGCGTTTTCGTGAGGAATTGCGAGCAGTTAGCCGGCCCGCCGACCGACCTCGCGCTCGACGAGCGCTCGGTGGACTGGCTGGCGGAGACCATCAGCCGCTGGGCGATCGGGGGTCTGGCGCAGCCGGCCTGACCTTCAGGCGGCTGTGTAAAATTCGTCAAAAGCCACAACAATTCCTTTTTCCGGGCCATCAGGCGCCCTAAACAGATGTTTGAAATTCAATCACGCGTTTGAAAAACGCAACACCGTCACGGGGACCGGCCACGAGTACGACGTGCCTTTGATCCTGCGCTTTCTGTCCAAGCTGGTGCTCGACATTTTGCCCGCCGCGCTCGCCAGCGTGATCGGCGGCTTCTTTTCACCCAGTACCATTCCGGCCCGCCGCGGCCGACAAGCCCAAGCTGGTGCAGGTGACTTCGGCGTCCGAGGAGATGATGCGGCTGGTGCGCGACGAGCACGCCGCGATCGTCGACTTCCTCAAGGCGCAGACGGCGGCCGAGAAGACCAAGCAGGCCTCGCAACGCGACGAGCAGGTCAAGGCAATCGCGGACGCCGCGAAGGCGAACGCGGGGCCTTCAATGCCCGTCAGCTCGCCGAAGCGGCGCCGATGCCGCGTGCCGGCCCCGGCCCGCAGCAAGACGCTGCCGGCGACCCGGGTTGCGTCCGCGACGCGGTGTCCGCGCCGGCCGCGCGGGTCATCCGCTCGAGCTGATCGAAAGCCCGCCGCACGTCGCCGAACGCCCGCGCGATCCTGATTTGCTCTATCGGCAAGGCCGCCGAGTTCAAGGACAACGTGGTGGTCAGCTTACCCGCAAGGTGGTGGCGACGATCGCCGACATTCCGTCCTGGATCGTCTCGACTGGGCGATCGCAGCACCAATTCGGCGACGCCGCCGATGACCGACAGCTCAGCCGGCCGCTTCGTCGGCGCGACATGGTGACGATCGATATAGAGACACTTGTCTCACGATCAGGATGGAGACACCTCTCTAGAGATTGACCGGCGTACCCATGATAGTCGCGCTTGCCGATCTCGACGCCGTTGTGGCGCAGCGATGTTGTAGGCGGTGGTGCAGTGGAAGAAGAAGTGCGGCAGGCGAAATGCCGAGCAGTAGCGCCTGCCCGGTGAAGTCGACATCGCGCCGCTCGCCAACGTGTCCAGCTGATGTCCTTGTCCTCGGTGCCGTCGATCTGCGCCGGCGTGAAACCCTTGACGAAATCGATCGACTTCGCGATGCGCGCCTTCAGCTTCGGCGAAGGTCGCCTCGGTATCGGGGAAGGCATGGGATCGACGCCGGCCAGCCGTGCCGTGCCGTTGATGGCGTGATCGGTTGCAGAGCGCACCTGCCGCACCAGCGTATACATGTCGGGCGCGAGCCGCATGTTGAGCAGAGCCGCGGGCTCGACCTTCTTCGCCTCGCAAAACGCTGCGGCCTTGTCGAGCACCGCTGACAGGCTGGTGAGAAACTGGACGAAAATCGGGACGGAAACCTTGTACAGCGAGACAGTCATGGAACGGTTCCTTTGCAACTGCGTTCACGCGGTGGGCGTGGAAACTTAGCGAGCTTTGGGGGTCGAACGAAAGGCCCTGTTGGGTTCTCGACCGCCAGCGCCGCCTGATGTCCGCACCGAGACATTGTGCAGAAATCGCGGCCATAGCCGACAAAAGTTAGCCACCAAAGCCTGCTGCTCTGTGCCCAGAAGGACAACCATCCCGGCTGTTCACAGCTAAGAGGAGCACCTTCAATGTGCGACTATAGTCTGCATCATGTCGCCAGCCGCCCCGCCAAGGTCGAAGACAAGCTGATCACGACGAAGTTTCCGGCCACGCCGACCGTCGGATTCACCGCGGTCGGAGAGCCAAACGTCGCCGTGTGCCTGCTTCCGGGCACCGAACTCGCCTTCGAGCACGACATCGAATGCGAGCCCGCGCTCGGCATCCTGCCGCGCCGCAGGATCACGCAACGGCTGGCGCGGTTTCGCCAGGTCAATACCGATCAGCCATGCGTGCACCACGACGCGCTCGAACTGCCCGACGGCAAGATCGTGCTGGTAACGCGATTGTGCGCAGGACAGCGCGCGACCGTGCTGCAATTGCCGGCGGTACCGCTGCCCGCGGATGCGGCGAAGGCGGATGCCGATCACGACGAGGTGACGAGTCGCTGGTCGCTCGTCGACTAGACCCGCCGCCTGCGAATATCCGGTTTCCGAATGTGGAGCCACCGGCCGCCAGCCGGTGGCTCTTTTGATTCGGGCATGCGCGGAGATGCCCCGCGTGCGATTGTGATGTTCGCTGCTATAACGTCGCAAATTGGTGATGAAAACGTACCGGGGGTTCCGCGATGGCAGGACACGCCGCAATTTCGCGAGCTGCTTTGCTGCTTACTGCTTCGCTGTTTGCAGCGTGTGCGATCGGCAACGTCATGGGCGTGTCAGCGGTCCGCGCCGAGGACGCGCCCTATCCTGCGCGGATCGTGAAGCTCATCGTTGCCTTCGCGCCCGGCTCGACCACTGACATCCTGGCGCGGCTTGTCGCCGATCAGCTCGCCACGACGTGGTCGCAGACGGTCGTGGTCGAAAACATCAGCGGGGCCGCCGGGCATATCGGTACCACGCAGGTCGCGAACGCGGCGCCCGATGGTTACACCTTGCTGGTCACACCCGCCGGTCAGCTCGTAACCCACAAGATGCTGTACAAGGATATGCCATACGACCCGCAGCAATTCGTCCCCATCACGCTGCTGGCCAAGGTGCCGAACGTGCTCACCGTGCGGAACGATCCAGACATGACGACGCTTGCGGCCGTCGTTGCCAAAGCCAAGGCGGCGCCGGGCAAGCTCACCTACGCCTCGCAGGGCGTCGGCTCGACTGCGCACCTGACGAGCAAGCTGCTGGAGGCGATGGCTGGCATCAGCATGGTGCACGTGCCGTATCGCGGCGCCGGACCGGCGCTCAACGACGTCATCGGCGGTCATGTCGACATGTTCTTCGACACGCTCACGACCTCCGGACCGATTCATAAAGGCGGCAAGGCGCACATTGTCGGCGTCGCCAGTCTGCAACGCGCAAAATCGCTGCCCGATGTTCCAGCCATCGCCGAACTCTATCCGGGTTTCCAATCGATCACCTGGTTTGCGCTGATGGCGCCGCCGCACACGCCCGAGCCGTTGGCCGAGCGCCTCAATCGCGATGTCGCCGCGATCCTGGCCAAGCCGGACGTCAAATCGAAGCTCGACGCGCTGGCGCTCGATCCGGGCGGCGGTTCGCGCGCGGAAACGGCACAGTTCATCGCCGGCGAACTGGAATTGTGGAGCAAGGTGATCAAGCGTGCCAATGTCACGTTGCAGTGATGGATCACGACGCGAGCCCGAATCGGGGCAGCGACGGCTGTGGATATCGGCGATTCGCAGGATGGCACGCCGAAGGGGTTGTGGGACAAAGGGGACGGAACTGCTCCCGTACGTTGCGCGTTTCAGCTTTTGATGACTCGCGGGGGCGACGAGTACGAATGGCTGACAGCCTGCCGGGGAGATCGCTATGCCGTTCGCCGAAAATTTTCACCCGGAGTGGGGCGTTCTGGCGCCCGCTCCGAGTGTTGTGCGCACCATGCGCATCGTGCTCGTCGCCACAGCGATCGGAGCGACTGCTGGCGCAGGCACCGTAATAGCGCTGATGGATCGTCCGGCCGCCGAGGCGACCAAGATTGTGCAGACCGCGCCCGCAATGGCGATGCTGGCAACTCCGCCAGGCGTGATCGCGCTTGAGGCCACTACGCCAAGCGCATCGGAGGCGCCGGCGGCCGCCGCTGCGCTGAACGAATTGAATTCAGCGGCCGCGGCCCCGCCGCCGCCCGCGCCCGATCGGATCGACGTGGCATCCCGAGACGGCGCTGCCGCAACGCCGCAGGCGCCCGAGCCCGCCTTGGTGCGCCAACCGCCGTCGGCGGCGCCGGCGATAGCGGCGGTGGAGGCCGGCGCGGCCAAAGCTGCCGTGAAGAAACCGCACAAGACCGTTCACCGCAGGCAGCGTTCCTGGGATGGCAACGCTTACGGCGAGCGCCGTTATGATCGTGGTTACAACACCGCCTATCGGCAGTGGTAATCAGGGCGCTACCAGTCGCCCGCCAACAGGATGTTGGCAAAATTCATTGAGCGAAAGCTGAAGGCCCGATCCAAAAACAACACGGCCGCGCAGGGCCCTGTCGACGTAAAGTCGACGAAACATTGCGCGGCCGGTGCTTAACCTGACGACCGTTGAAATTCGGCCGGTCGAAAAACCTACATGCAAGCCTTGCTGCCCCACGCGGCGCTGAGGGCTGCCCAAGCCGCCGTCCAGTCGGCATAGGGTTTGCCCATGTACGACCAGCCGGTGCCGACCGGCTTCACACCGCTGTCCCACCAGATCTGGCAATAGCCTGGGTCGAACTTGACGACTACGAAGCCGGCGCGGGCCGGCGCCGACGCGGTGAAAGCCAGCGCCAATACGCTCATTGCAAAAGCAAACTTCCTCATCTTCAGCTCCCTGTTGTGCTTCCCGGGAACTTTCGGATAGTACGGCACCGATCACGTGGCAAGGCCGTGCCGGCACGACTGCGCGACTTGCAATAATGGAGGAGAAATATGCCTGAAGTCGTTGTTTATATTCTGGAAGGCCGCACCCTCGAGCAGAAGCGCGGGCTGGTGAAGGACATCACTGACGCAGTTGTGAAGAATGCCGGCGCCCAGCCGGACGCCGTCACCGTGTCGCTCGTGGAATCGCCGCGCAACAGCAAGGGTAAAGGCGGCGTTTTGTTCAGCGAAATGCCGGCGCGGCGCTAACCAACATCACGTCGTTCTGACGATCAAACGCTTGCCTTGACGCGCTGGCGTCCGCTGCGGGACGCCGGCGCGCTTTGCATTCGGAGTGACAAAGCATTGCCGCGCCTGCAGCTGTGCCATGCGCGATTTTGGGTGCAACGCACAAGTGTATTGCTGCATTGCAATAAGGACGTCATAATTCGGCATAAGACTCAGAAAGAAGAAGGCAAAAACAATGAGCGGCACTTGGAAAACGAAGTATGGCCCGCGTCGGGTGCGCAACGACCAGCCGACACTCGAAGAGGCAATTTTGGCTGCACGCGGACTTTCGGACGACGTTCAGGAGCAAATCGAAATCGCAGCCGCGCTGATCGACAAGCCGCGCGAAGAGGTGATGGCGGCATCGGCGCGCCTGGCACAGCGCAAGGACGTCAACCGCACATTGGCCTTCACCGGCCGCGGCAGCGTGCAACGCGCCGTCGTGGTCGAGCGCAAGCCACCGCGCCGTGGGCTGACGCCGGTCGTCGCTAGAGCCAGCGCCGCCCCGGATCGGGGATGGCGCGGTTGACCACCAGCCGGTGCCAGACGAACAGCACGATGAGCGCGCCGACCACCGCGCCAAGCAAGCCGGCGCCCTGATCGGGCCGGTACCAGCCCAGAGTCTGGCCGATCAACGTGGCGATGAACGCTCCGGCAATGCCGAGCAGCGTGGTGAGAATGAAGCCGGCCGGATTGTTCGGACCGGGTGCGAGAAAGCGCGCAATGATGCCGGCGACGAAACCGATGACGATCACCCAAAGAAAATGCATGGCCTATTCCTCCCAAGCCCGCATGTTAATTACGGCAGCCCGTGACAAGTTCCACCGCGATTGTCGACTGGAGCTCGTGCCAAAGGAAAGGCCCCCGAAGCGGGGGCCAATTCCCATAAAGCGAAGCGCTTTACTGAATCTGGGTGTTTTGCTGCGCTTCGTTGATGAGCGCAGCGATCGATGTCGAGCCGTTTGAGGCGCTCCGCATCGATTCGGTATTATGCGCGTAGACGAAACCGCCGATGGCCAATCCGACGAACAAGACAGTGAGAATCGTCAACGCCAACATGCTGTCGCCGCGCTCGTTGTCATTGACGACACGAAATTGCTTTTCCAACAAGCTCATGGTCGTGCGGGTCCATTTGAAATCTCCGTCGCCATTTCTCCCGATGAGAAAACGCGCGGAAGCGGGCCGGGTTCCAGCCCGCGGCACCAATATCAAGCCTTTGAAAAGATGCGCCTATTTCACCGTGATGTGCGCTTCTTCGATGATGCGCGCGTAATCGTCGCCAAGCTTGCGCATGTAGTCGCCGAAACCTGCGCCGCAGGTGCCGACCGGAAGCAGTCCCTGCTTGGCGAGCTTCGGTTTCATGTCGGGCGCTTTCAGCGCGGTGCCGAACCAGCCGGACAATTGGGCGAGCTTGTCGGCGGGTGTCTTCGCCGGCGCGACGAGGCCGTAGAAAATATCCGCCTCGTACTGGCTGATGCCGGTTTCGGCGAAGGTCGGCACGTCGGGCAGCGGCTCGACGCGTGCATGCGAGGTGGTGACGAGGCCGCGCAGCGTGCCCGCCTGCAATTGCGAGACGACCGTCGGATAGTCCGCCCACACCGCGGCGACATGACCACCCATCAGTGTATTGATCGCGGGCGCGGTGCCGCCATAGGGCACGTAATTGATGTCGAGCTTGGCTTCGCGCTTGAGCACCTCGATGGCGACATGCAGCGAGGAGCCGGGCCCGCCGCTGGCGAAAGCGAGTTCGCCGGGTTTCGCGCGCGCAGCGGCGATGAGATCGGCGAGGGTCTTGTAGGGCGATGAACCCTGCACCACCAGCACCATCGGGGTCGCGGCGAGATAGCACACCGGCTCGAAATTCTTCGCCACGTCGTAAGTGGCGCGCTTGAGCGGCGGGTTGATGACGAAGGAATTCGCCACCAGCAGCACGGTGTTGCCGTCAGGCGCTGCCCGCTCGACCAGTTCGGTGCCGATAACGGTGCCGGCGCCGGGCTTGTTCTCGACCACGACGGTCGGCCCGTTTTCGCGGCCGATTTCCTCGCCCATCAGGCGCGAGAGAATGTCGGGGCCGCTGCCGGGCGTATACGGCACGATGATCCGGATCGTGTTCTTCTGCGCGGAGGAAACCCCGGCCGTGCCCGCGAGCACGGTGAAGGCGGCGACTGCGATCCCCAGCGCCTTGAGCCACTGCATCGGACATCCTCCCGGCGGATTTTATGGCGGGAGCGTGGTCCGTTTCCGCGCGCTGCGCAAGATAGCCGGCGCCGCTACGTCAGGCCCTGCGTGGCGAAATGCAGCGTGATGTCGAAGAGCGTCATGCCAGCGCAGCGTGGCTGGCAGCGTTCCGGAGTGCGTCGCGCCAAAAGCTTACGCCGCGCGTTCGTTGCCGTATTTGTCGACCTTGCAGCCGCATTGCGGGCAGGTCCAGCCGCCCCACAGCCCCTCTTGGGTCGATGTCGGCTTGCGGAACATGGGCATGGGCGTGCTGCAGCGCGGACACTTGACGCCCCTGAGCGGGCCAATCCCCCAGCGGCCCTTTGCCCGCGATTGGCGCGAGATGAAAACGCCGAACGCGCCGAGCGCCACGATGATCAGGATTGCGATCAGCTCCATGCGCCGATCATAGCCCGGATGAAACGAAAGCGTAATCGGCGCTAAGCTTCGATTTCCTCGAAAATGGACATGGAAAAGGACATGGGTGATATGCCTGACGGACCGGACAAGAGCGTCGAACAACTGATCGCAGGAATGCTGAAGAAGCCGCTTTGGGTCGTCATGACCAAAGCCGTCGCGGCGCCGGAGGAGGTGCGAAAACACCTCAAGGCGCACCTCGAGCATCAGATCAGGCTTGAGAAGTCCGGCATCATGTACGGTGCCGGCCCGGCGACGAAGCCCGGCGAGACCGCGGCCTCATTCGGCCTCATCATCATCCGCGCCAGGGACGAAGCCGACGCGCGCCGCATCGCCGATTCCGATCCGATGCATTCCTCCGGCGTGCGCGCGTACGAGCTTTACGCGTGGTCGCTCAACGAAGGATGCATCAACGTGACGCTGAATTTTTCGGATCAGACGTTTCCGCTATGAGTAACCCGGATTGCGCGTAGCGTAATCCGGGTTACGAAGTCACGCGCGTCGAACCTACTTCGGCTGGCTGAGCAGATTGGCGCACGCCTCCGCCACCTTGCGGTCAGGCTCGGAGCCGGGGAACTTGGTCCAGCCCGCCTTTTCGATCATCTCGTCGCGTTTCCACGAGTCCGCCTTCTTGAGCGCATCGAGATTGGGGCCGGCATCGGCGGCGCGCTGGAACTTGTCGACGCAGATCGGCGCCAGTACGCGCACGATGCCTGCCTGTTCGGCCTCGCTGATCTGCTTCGTGGCGGTGCTGCCGAGCATCCATCCGCCCCATTGGAAGCCGATGACAATGGTGGCGATCGCGCCGGCGACGGCGCCCTGGATCAGACGCGTCAGTGAATCTCCTTGCAGAATTTGCGGCAATTGCATGGGCTATCCTTTCGCTCGACATGCGTCGAGGCGAGGGCAACGGAAACCCGGGCGGGTTCCGGTCGTTCAATTTTTATCAGTTGGATTGAAGGGCCGGCCGCTTTGCGCTGGCGTTTCGGTCGCCGGCAGGGTGCGCCCTTTTGTGGGCAAAGTCACGCCGCAATGAACGCGAAGCGGCGGTCACCTTGCCGCACGGGCGAACAAGGGCGGCTTGCGCTCCTACGCGCTACTCCGCTTCCAGGCCGTCACTTTTTCTTCGCGATCTTCGCCTTCGGCGCACTCTTGGCCTTCGGCGCGCTCTTCGCCTTAGGCACGATCTTCGGCGCGTTCGCCGCAGCCTCGAGATCGGCGGCTTCCTTGGCGAGCCGCATGGCTTTCAGGCGGGCGGTCTTCTCGCGCATGGCGTTGCCGGCGGCGTTGTATTCGTTGATCGCGAGCTTGCCGTCGCGCGCCTGCAGCTCCTTGCGTTTGAAGCTGGCTTCGGCGCGGACCTGGGCTTCCTTGGTAGAGTTCGCCAATCATTCCTCCTCAATTGAGGTTCGTCACGAACACCCGGTCGTGCTCCCGCACGTCTCGCACTTGAGACACGTGCCGTTGCGCACCAGCGTGAAATTCAAACACTCCGTGCACATCTCGCCCTCATAGCCCTTCGCCTTGGCCTCGGCGCGGCGCTCCGCGGCGACGGCCTTCACGTCGGCGCGCGGTTGCGGCTTCGTCCATTGCTGCTGCTCCAGCGCCTGGGCGGGGGAGAGCTTCTGCTCGGGCTCGGTCTTGAGCGCGGTCGAGCCGGCGATTTCCGCGCGCGGGGCGGAGGAGGCGAGGGCGGTGACGTTCCCACCGCGGCTGCCTTCGGCAGCCACCGACCCTCCCCCGCAGGGGAGGGTGAAGCGATGTCGCCGGCGCCGCCGCGCATCACCGTGAGGCGGTCGCCGCGCGAGCGGGTGAGGCCCTTCGAGACGAAGCGGTTGTCGGGGCCGGGGCGGCCTTCGTCGACGCCTTTGCCGAGCGCGTCGAAGCCGGTCTCGCTCGGATCGATGTGGGCGAGGTCGAAGCGTTCCATGTAGGACACGGCAAGCTCGCGGAACACGTAGTCGAGGATCGAGGTCGCGAACTTGATCGAGTCGTTGCCCTGCACCGGGCCGGACGGCTCGAACCGCGTGAAGGTGAAGGCGTCGACATATTCGTCGAGCGGCACGCCGTATTGCAGGCCGAGCGACACCGCGATGGCGAAGTTGTTGAGCAGCGAGCGCAGCGCCGCGCCTTCCTTGTGCATGTCGATGAAGATTTCGCCGAGCCGGCCGTCGTCGTATTCGCCGGTGCGCAGATACACCTTGTGGCCGCCGACCACGGCCTTCTGGGTGTAGCCCTTGCGCCGGTCGGGCATGCGCTCGCGCTCGCGCATGACGACGATGCGCTCGACCACCTTCTCGACGATTTTTTCCGCAAGCCCGGCCGCGCGTGCCGCCGCAGGTTTGTCGAGGAACGCTTCGATGACGTCGTCGTCATCCTCCTCGTCGGCGATGAGCTGGCTTTGCAGCGGCTGCGACAGCTTCGAGCCGTCGCGATAGAGCGCGTTGGCCTTGAGGCCGAGCCGCCACGACAGCGTGTAGGCCGCCTTGCAGTCCTCGACGGTGGCCTCGTTCGGCATGTTGATGGTCTTGGAGATGGCGCCGGAGATGAACGGCTGCGCCGCCGCCAGCATCTGGATGTGGCTGTTGACCGAGAGGTAGCGCTTGCCGGTGCGGCCGCACGGATTGGCGCAGTCGAACACGGCGTAATGCTCGGGCTTGAGGTGCGGCGCGCCCTCGACCGTCATGGCGCCGCAGACGTGGATGTTGGCGGCCTCGATCTCGCGCTTGGTGAAGCCGAGATGGGAGAGCAGGTCGAAGCCCGGCGCGGCGAAGTCTTCGTCGTCGACGCCAAGCTCGTTGCGCAGCACGTCTTCGCCCAGCGTCCACTTGTTGAACGCGAACTTGATGTCGAACGCCGTCGGCAGCGCCTTTTCCACCTTCGCCAGCGTCTCCGGCGAAAAGCCTTTGGCTTTGAGCGTGGTGTGGTTGATGCCCGGCGCCTGGCCGAGATTGCCGTGGCCGACCGCATAGGCTTCGATCTCGGCGATCTGCGCTTCGGAATAGCCGAGCACGCGCAGCGCTTCCGGCACGGCGCGGTTGATGATCTTCCAGTAGCCGCCGCCGGCGAGCTTCTTGAATTTCACCAGCGCGAAGTCGGGCTCGATGCCGGTGGTGTCGCAATCCATGACGAGGCCGATCGTGCCGGTCGGCGCGACCACGGACGCCTGCGCATTGCGATAGCCGTGGGCTTCGCCGAGGTCGAGCGCGCGGTCCCAGGCGCTTTTGGCGTGCGACGACAGTTCAAGGTATCCGGCAATCGCCTTGGAGCTTTGTGCGCCATCGACGATGGTCTGGTGGTTGAGCGGCACCGGCGGCGTCGCGACATTCTCGTAGCCGGTGCGCTCGCCGTACGCGGCGCGGCGATGGTTGCGCATCACGCGCAGCATGTGGTCGCGGTTCTCCTGATAGCGCGGGAACGGCCCGAGCTCCGCCGCCATCTCGGCGGACGTGGCATAGGAGATGCCGGTCATGATCGCGGTCAACGACCCGCAGATGGCGCGGCCGGCCTCGGAATCGTAGGGGATGCCGGACGACATCAAGAGACCGCCGACATTGGCGTAGCCGAGCCCGAGCGTGCGGAATTCGAACGAGCGTTGCGCGATTTCGCGCGAGGGAAACTGCGCCATCAGCACCGAGATTTCGAGCACGATGGTCCACAGCCGCACCGCGTGCTCGTAGCCCTCGACGTCGTAGACGTGCGTCTTCGCGTCCCTGAACGCCAACAGATTAAGCGAGGCGAGATTGCACGCCGTGTCGTCGAGGAACATGTATTCCGAACACGGATTGGAGGCGATGATCGGCCCCGACGCGACGCAGGTGTGCCAGTCATTGATGGTGGTGTGGAACTGCAGGCCCGGATCGGCGCTGGCCCAGGCGGCGTGGCCGATCTTCTCCCACAGGTCGCGCGCCTTCACGGTCTTCGAGATCTTTCCAGGCTTGGTGCGCCAGAACAGATCCCAGTCGCGGTCGGCCTCGACCGCCTTGAGGAATTCGTCGGTCACGCGCACGGTATTGTTTGAATTCTGCCCCGACACCGTCAGGTAGGCGTCGCTGTCCCAGTCGGTGTCGTAGATCGGGAAGTGGATGTCGGTGTAGCCCTGCTTGGCGAACTGGATGACGCGGCGGATGAAGTTGTCCGCGACATGGTTCTTGCGCGCCGCCTTGATCTCGCGGCGCAGCACGGGATTCTTCTCAGGGTCGAAACAATCGTCGCCCGAGCCTTCGCAGTTCACGCAGGCCTTGAGAATTGCGCGCAGATGCTTCTGGTTGATCTTCGAGCCGGTGACGAGGCTCGCCACCTTCTGCTCCTCGATCACCTTCCAGTCGATGTACTGCTCGATATCCGGATGATCGGCATCGACGATCACCATCTTCG
This sequence comes from uncultured Alphaproteobacteria bacterium, assembly GCA_963730645.1. GTDB lineage: Bacteria > Pseudomonadota > Alphaproteobacteria > Rhizobiales > Xanthobacteraceae > BOG-931. The sequence continues at coordinate 12,415 of CAVSSN010000014.1, forward strand.
CCGCGCGGCGCGTGGTGCCGCCCGACTTGATGGCGCCCGCCGCGCGGTCGCCGATCTTCAAAAAGCTCATCAGGCCCGACGACTTGCCGCCGCCGGATAATCTTTCGCCATCGCCGCGCAGCCGGGAGAAATTCGAGCCGGTGCCGGAGCCGTATTTGAACAGGCGCGCCTCGCGCACCCATAGGTCCATGATCCCGCCTTCGTTGACGAGGTCGTCGTTGATCGACTGGATGAAGCAGGCGTGCGGCTGCGGATGCTCGTAGGCGGTCGCCGATTTCACCAGTTCTTCGGTCTCGAAGTCGACGTAGAAGTGGCCCTGGCTCGGGCCGTCGATGCCGTAGGCCCAGTGCAGGCCGGTGTTGAACCATTGCGGCGAATTCGGCGCCACCATCTGCATCGCCAGCATGTAGCGGTGCTCGTCGAAGAACGCCTGTGCGTCGGCCTCGGAATTGAAATAGCCGCCCTTCCAGCCCCAATAGGTCCAGGTGCCGGCGAGCCGGTCGAATACCTGCTTTGACGACACTTCGCCGATGAAGCGTTCCTTCTCGGGCAGCTGCCTTGAGCGCCTCATCGTCGGCAACGCTGCGCCACAGCCAGGAGGGAATGGTCTCCTCCTCGACTTTCTTCAGCCGCGCGGGAACGCCGGCCTTGCGGAAATATTTCTGCGCCAGCACGTCGGAGGCGACCTGCGACCATGACTCCGGCACCTCGACGTCGTCGGCATGGAAGACGACGGAGCCGTCCGGATTGCGGATTTCGCTCGTGGTCTTGCGGAACACGATGTCCGCGTAAGGTGACTGTCCCTCTTTGGTGTAGCGCCGTTCGATCCGCATCTTCCTTGCCCCTTTTCTTGGGTCGGCGGCCCTGCGGGATTACCCGCTTAATATAAGACGCCGACGGCTTCTCTGCGACGCGAACCGACCCTCGGCCCGCGCCTGATGTGGCCCGTTTTGCTCGCGCAAAGCGGGTCGAACCCCGTGCTAGTTTGACACCACCCACGCGCCGGCTCGTTGGCCGGATTGTTGCGACGCGCCCAGGCGCCCCGACAGGCAAAACGATCCCCGTCGCCCCGTGTAAATCGTCACCCGGAGCGGTGTCCCACACCCGTTCAGGAGAGCGCCCGGCTGCACTTGAAACCACTCGCGCCGAACCCACAGAGGCTAGGACAACTCCGTCGCGCCCGTCAAGAACTAGTACACAAAACTGAATCAATCGCTACATATGGTGGGAAAGCGCGAATAGCGGGGAAAGAATCGGTTGCGCGAGCGCAAGTATCAGAGATCAGAAGAGGATTCGGAAGGGGCGAGCGCCGCAGTCCCCGCCATCCACAGCGCCGATCACCGAAAAACAGCGCCGTCTTAACCATCCTGCGACCGAAATTTTTTTCCCGCTGACGAGCCGGTCAGAGCACGTGAGCCGGTTCCATGGACGAGGTTTCGCCTGTGCGTCATTCCACTGTCACGCATCGGCGGGGGTTTGCGGCTGATTCTGCGTGAGAGAGCCAGACAAACCGGGGGCTTTCGCCGCATGAGTTCGCAAAGCATCCTCTAACGCGTTGACGCACCGAGGGTTTTGATGACAGCGGTAAATGCTCGGCGAAACGTCGTCGGTCCGGTCACGCGCGTCCGCATCGCATCGGCGCTGATCCGCCGGCGCGTTTGTCACCGCAGCCTGCGCGCGTTGCCTGGACATGACGCGTGCCAGGTGGCAACTACGCCGCACGCTTGCAGCGGCGGATGGCGATGAAAATTTTCTTCCTGCGCTTCTTCACCTGGTGGAACGGCCAGACTTTCGGCACCCAATTGTGGACGCGACTCTACGGCGAGTTCGTCGGCGAGGACGAGTTCGGCAATCGCTACTATCGCACCAAGGGTGGCAAGATTGATCCGACACTCGGCTTCGAGCGGCGCTGGGTGATCTACAACGGCATCGCCGAGGCCTCGACTGTGCCGCCGACCTGGCATGGCTGGCTGCATCACACCGTCGACGTGCCGCCGACGCTGGAGAAGGTGAAGCCACGCCGCTGGCAGAAGCCGCACCGGCCAAACCTCACCGGCACGCCGGGCGCGCACCGCCCGACCGGCTCGACGCTGGCGCAAGGCCGCCGCCCCAAGGCCACTGGCGATTACAAGGCGTGGATGCCGGGACGATAAGCTTCAGGTGCCAAGTATCATCCTGATTCCCGCTGCCTGAAGCGCCCTTCCCACGCCGCATTCGCCATGTTAACCGGGCGCACCCTCATCGCGCTCCAGCGCGCCGCCCCGCGCCGCAGGTTCCATGGTCCGCTTTGCCGCGCTCATCGTTGTGGTTGCCTCTGCGCTTTGGACGGCATCGGCGCGCGCGCAACTCGACAGCAATTTCCCGCAACCGCCGCGTCCGCCGGCCGACATTCCGAACCGGCCGCCAGGCGATTTCTTTCCGGCCCGTCCACCGCCGCCGTTCCAGAACGAGCCGCCGCCGTCGCAGCAGCCGGCGCCGCCGGCAGCCACGCGCACGCCGGCTGGCGTTCAGGGACAGCCGCTGCCGCCACCGCCTGGAGGCACCGCGGCCGCTCCGCGCGCGCCGGCGCCGCGCGCCGCTCCGGGCCAGCCGGCCAATGCGACACTGCCGCAGCCTGCCAATCCGCCGCCGCAACAGCCGGCCAACACCGCGCCGCAGCCCGACGACACCGTCGTCACCGAAATCCCGACGCAAAAAATTCCGAACGAGCGCGCTGTATTTACCGGCCTCGACAAGATCACCGGCCGCATCATCAATTTCGACGCCGCCATCAACGAGACGGTGCAATTCGGCGCGCTGCAGGTCACCCCGCGCGCCTGCTACACACGCCCGCCGACCGAGCCCGCCAACACCGACGCCTTCCTTGAAGTCGACGAGGTGACGCTGCAGGGCGAGATCAAGCGCATCTTCGACGGCTGGATGTTTGCGTCGAGCCCCGGTCTGCACGCCATCGAGCACCCGATCTACGACGTCTGGCTGACCGATTGTAAGTCGCCGATCGCTGCGGCTCCGGTTGCGCAGCAGACGCCCGCGCCGACCCAGGCCGCCGCGCCGACACCGGCGCGCCAGCGTCCGCGCCAGCCGGCCCGACCTGCGGTCCCGATTCAGCCGCCGGCGGTCCCGGCTCAGCCGCGCTGAGGCGGTTCGCCTGCCTTGAAAAGGCCAAGCGCCTCGTCGCCGGTCACCGGCCGATCGAGCGCGAAGGGCTGTGAAATCGCCTTCGCCGACCAGCGCCGCATCGAGCAGCTTGTGATACTCGTGCCGCGCCACTTCGATGGCGCCAAATATCTTGAGATGGTCGGTGACGAACTGGGTATCGAGCAGGCGGTAGCCACCGGCCTTGAGCCGCGCCACCAGATGCACCAGCGCGACCTTCGACGCGTCGCGCGTGCGATGGAACATGCTCTCGCCGAAGAACGCGCGCCCGAGGCTGACGCCGTAGAGGCCGCCGACCAGCGCACCGTCCTGGTAGACCTCGACGGTGTGGCAGTCGCCGCGCTCGTAGAGCTTGCGATAGAGATTGCGGATGCGCGTATTGATCCAGGTGCGGGCACGGCCGGGCATCGGCGCGGCGCAGCCGCTGATCACGGCATCGAAATTGCGGTCGACGACGACGGTAAACTGGTCCGCGCGGACGGTGCGGGCGAGGCGAGCCGGCACGTGGAAGCGGTCGAGCGGAATGACGCCACGATTTTCCGGTTCGATCCAGTACAGCGCCGGGTCCTCGGCGCTTTCCGCCATCGGGAAGATGCCGCAGGCATAGGCCTTGAGCAGCACCTCCGGCGTGATTTCGACGACTGCGGACTCGCGGCTGGCCATAGGTCGGTTTAACCGGCCGCGGCTGTATGATTCAAGGGGCCGGGCTGTGCTACGGTACCACCTGGAAGGTTATCGTGCGCACCGGATTTCCCAATCGCTTCCGCAGCAGGCGGTTTGTCGCGTTGATCGCGATCGCCGCGATGCTGGCGCAGACGCTGGTCGCCGGGTTCGCCAGTGCCCACGCTGCCAAGTCGCCGGCCGATGTCGCCGGCGTCATCTGCCACCATGATGGGTCTGGCAGCGAGCCGGCCGATACCCCCGATACCGGCAAGGCGCAGCCGGATTGCTGTGTTTTCTGCACGGCGTCCGCCGTCGCCATCGTCAAGCCGCCGATGCTGTTGCCGTTCGTGCCGCACGCCGCGACGGCTGCGCCATCATTTTCTCGCCCAGCCGTTGTCGTCGCCCGCAGTATTGTGCGTGCAGGACAATCGCAGGCGCCTCCGCGCATTGCCTGAATTTGATTCCGCCGTCGCGACCGCCAACGCCACCCAGGCGTTAGCCGTTCGCCCGCACGATTCCTTTTACGCTCGGAGACCATCATGTTCCGCTTTATTCTCGCCGCCGCCGGCGCATCGGTTTTTGTCACATGTGCGTTCGCGCACGTCACGCTGGAAACCCAGCAGGCGCCCGTCGGCGCTTCCTACAAGGCCGTGCTGCGCGTGCCGCACGGCTGCGACGGCGCGGCCACGACCGCGATCCGCGTGAAAATCCCCGAGGGCGTGATCGACGTAAAGCCGATGCCGAAACCCGGCTGGACCCTCAACGTCGTCAAAGGCAAGTACGCCAAGACTTACAGCCTGTTCAAAGCGCAGGTCAGCGAAGGCGCGACCGAGATCGACTGGACCGGCGGCAAGCTGCCGGACGACTTTTACGACGAGTTCGTATTCCGCGGATTTCTCGCCACCGACCTCGAACCGGGCAAGACGCTCTACTTCCCGGTCGTGCAGGAATGCGAGAAGGGCGTGCATCGCTGGATCGAGATTCCAGCAACAGGGCTCCGAATTTCCCGAACCGGCGCCCGGATTGAAGCTGCTGCCGAAATCCTGAAAGCCGATACGGTGCGCGCGCTCGCGTTCATCCTGCTGCTGCTCGCGGCGCTCGCGCCGGCGCCGGCGGCGTTTGCGCACGCGTCGCTGCTGTCGAGCGACCCGGCCGACAACGTGACGATTCCCGAGCCGCCCGCGACGCTGCGGCTCGACTTCAACGAGCCGGTGTCGCCGCTGGTGATGAGCCTCATCAATCCGGCCGGGCAGACGATCACGCTGACGAAGGTGATCGCAGCCGACAAATCGGTGACGATCACGCCGCCGACGATGAAGGACGAGGGCACCTACGTGCTGAGCTGGCGCGTGGTGTCGGCGGACGGCCATCCGGTCGGCGGCGTGGTGTCGTTTGCCATCGGCAAGGCGAGTGCGGGTCGAGCTGCCGTATCGATTCCGAGCGACCGCGCCGTGCAGGCGGCGATCTGGCTGGCGAAAGTCGTGCTCTATATCGGCCTGTTCGTCGGCGTCGGCGGCGCCGCGTTCGCCGCCTGGATCGTGGTCGCGCGGCCGATGCCGGGGGAGCGATATTTCTTCTGCGCGATGCTGTGCGGGCTCGTCGCCGCGGCGCTGTCGCTGCCGTTGCAAGGCCTCGATGCCCTGTTGCGACCTCTCTATGACATCTGGCGTCCGGCGGTCTGGGCGGCCGGCTTTGGTACCTCCTACGGGACGACTGCGATCGTCGCCGCTGGTGCGCTTTTTGCCGGCCTGATTTCGCTGCGCGTGCCTGGGCGCGGGCTGGCGCGCAGCTTCTCGCTTGCCGGCATTGTCGGGATTGGGCTCGCGCTCGCAGCGAGCGGCCATGCCGCGACTGCCGCGCCTCGGCTGGTGACGGCGCCGGTGGTATTCCTGCACGGCGTCAGCGTCGCGTTCTGGGTCGGCTCGCTGTTGCCGCTCATCCTCACGGTGCGCTCCGGCGACAGGATCGCATTGGCGCGGTTCTCGCGCGCGATCCCGGTGCCGCTCGTCGTTCTCGTCGTCACCGGCATCGCGCTGATCTACGTGCAGTTCGATCGGCCCGACGCGTTATGGACGACGCAATATGGCCTCGTGCTGTCGGGCAAGCTGCTCGTGGTGCTGGCGTTGCTCGTGCTCGCGGCGGCGAACCGCTACGTGTGGGTGCCCAGACTTTCGGCTGCGGGTTCCGCACCGCTCGTGACCTCGATCGCCGTCGAATTCGCGCTCGCGCTGGTCATCCTCGGCATTGTCGGGCTGTGGCGCTTCACGCCGCCGCCGCGCGCACTCGCTGCGGCAGAGACGACCTACATCCATTTCCATGGCGAGCGCGCCATGGCGCAGATCGACCTCACGCCGGTGCGTGACCGCGGCGCCCACGTCAGCATCCAGGTGACGGACGACGCGTTCCGTCCGGTCGCCGCCAAGGAAGTGACGCTGGTGGTGTGGAACCCGGCCGCCGGCATCGAACCGAAGAGCCAAAGCGCCGTCGATGACGGCGGCGGCAACTGGCACATCGACAATGTCCGGGTTCCCGTCGGCGGCGTCTGGCGCATGCGGATCGAGATTTTGATCAGTGATTTCGAGAAGGTGATGATCGAGGACAATGTCGAGTTGCCGCGCACGCCGTGACGACGTGAACCCTTAATCGGTTGTAACCGACACAGTTAATCGGGCGTAAGGCATTCGTTCTTAATCAGGCGTAAGGCATTCGATCGCTAAAATTTTCGCTGTCTTGAACACATTTTGGCGCCGCGCGTTGGCGAATGACAGAACGCAAATACCGCCCTTGAGACCAAGTTGCCAACGGCTGCCAGTGGAACCGACCATGTGTAATGCCAACCCAACCCGCGTGCTTCTGGTCGAGGACGAAGTCCTGATCCGGGAATGGGTGGCCGAAGCGCTGACGGAGCAGGGCTTTGTCGTGCACACCGAGAGCAATGCGAGCGGTGCGCTACGCTACCTCGACACCGCGCCGGTCGATGTCCTGTTCACCGACATCAACCTCGACGGCGGCATGGATGGAACCGATCTCGCCCGCCGCGCCCGCGTGCTGCATCCCGACCTGACGGTCGTCTATGCATCCGGGCGATCGAGCCGGCTCGACCCGGACATTGCCGTGCCGAACTCGGTTTTCGTGCCGAAGCCCTACAACCCGCAACTCGTCGGCCCGCTGCTGACGCGTGCGGTCGGCGCAGCAAATGCCGGATTTCCCGACCGCGCGCCCGCCTGACGCGTCAGGCTGCGAGACCGCCGCGCGCGAGGAACTCCTCCAGCCAGTGGATGTGGTAGGCGCCGTCGATAATGTCCTTCTCGCGCACCAGCGCGCGGAACAAGGGCAGGTTGGTCTCGATGCCTTCGATCACGAACTCGTCGAGCGCGCGCTTCATGCGCATCAGGCATTCGCTGCGCGTCTTGCCGTGCACGATCAGCTTGCCGACGAGCGAGTCATAGAACGGCGGAATGGTGTAGCCGTGATAGACCGCGGAATCGACGCGCACGCCGAGCCCGCCCGGTGGATGGTAATGCACGATCTTGCCGGGTGAGGGGCGAAACGACACCGGATTTTCCGCATTGATGCGGCATTCGATGGCGTGGCCGTGGAATTTGACATCTTCCTGCGCCAGCGCGAGATCGGCGCCGGCGCCGACGCGGATCTGCTCGAGAATGAGGTCGATGTCGGTGATCATCTCGGTCACCGGATGCTCGACCTGGATGCGCGTATTCATCTCGATGAAGTAGAATCGGCCTTCCTCGTACAGGAACTCGACCGTGCCGACGCCGAGATACTTGATCTCGCGCATCGCCTTGGCGACCGTTTCGCCGATCTTCTCGCGCTCCGCGGTGTTGAGGGCGGGGGAGGGGCTTTCCTCCCAGACCTTCTGGTGACGGCGCTGCAGTGAGCAGTCGCGCTCGCCGAGATGGATGGCGCGGCCCTTGCCGTCGCCGAGCACCTGGATTTCGATGTGGCGCGGCCGCTGCAGGTATTTTTCCAGATACACCGTGTCGTCGCCGAACGCCGCCTTGGCTTCGCTGCGCGCCGTTGCGAGCGCAATGCCGAGATCGGCCTCCGCGTACGCGACCTTCATGCCGCGCCCGCCGCCGCCCGCGGACGCCTTGATCAGCACGGGAAAACCGATGCCGCGCGCAAGCTCGCGCGCCTCGCTCTCGGAGGCGACGCCGCCGTCGGAGCCCGGCACCACCGGAATGCCGAGGCGCACCGCCGCGCGCTTGGCTTCGATCTTGTCGCCCATCAGGCGGATGTGCTCGGGCCGCGGCCCGATGAAGTGCACGTTGTGCTCGCCGAGGATTTCGGCAAAGCGCGCGTTCTCGGACAGGAATCCGTAGCCCGGATGCACCGCGTCGGCGCCGGTGATCTCGCAGGCGGCGAGCAGCGCCGGGATGTTGAGGTAGCTATCCTTGGCGGGCGGCGGGCCGATGCACACGCTCTCGTCGGCTAGCCGCACGTGCATGGCGTCCTCGTCGGCGGTCGAGTGCACCGCGACGGTCGGAATGCCAAGCTCCTTGCAGGCGCGCAGCACCCGCAGCGCGATCTCCCCACGATTGGCGATCAGGATTTTATCGAACATCGCACTTTACGCGCGCAACTGCCGTCATTCGATGATCATCAGCGGTTCGCCGAACTCGACCGGCTGGCCGTCCTCGATCAAAATCTGGATCACCGTGCCGGAACGCGGCGCGGGAATCTGGTTCATGGTCTTCATCGCCTCGATGATGAGCAGCGGATCGCCCGCGTTCACCCGCGAGCCGATGTCGACGAACGGCCGCGCGCCCGGCTCGGCGCCGACATAGGCGGTGCCGACCATGGGTGAGGTGACGAGGCCGGGGTGTTTCGCCGGACCGGCTCCGGAAACGGCCGTAGCGACCGGCGCGGCGATCGACACATCGTGCACGCGCGACGGCGCAGCCGGCGTGGCGTTGCGCGCGACACGCACGCTGACGCCGTTCTGCTCGATCGAAATTTCGGTGAGCCCGGTTTCGTCCAGCAGCTTCGCCAGATCGCGGATCAGCTCGTGATCGACCGCGGGCTGCTTCGGCGTAGAAGGTTTTTCCGGCTTGCTCGCCACGGTCAATCCCCGATCATTTCGGCAAGCCCGTTAACGGCGAGTGCATAGCCGTCGATGCCGAAGCCGCAGACCATCGCGCGCGCCGCCTTCGACACGTAGGAGCGCTGGCGAAAGCGCTCGCGCGCATGGATGTTGGTGATGTGCACCTCGATGATCGGCGCCGTGAGCGTCACCAGCGCGTCGAGGATGGCGACCGAGGTGTGGGTATAGGCGCCGGCATTGATGATGACGCCCGCGGCCTTCTTGTCGCGCGCCTCCTGGATCCAGTCGACCATTTCGCCTTCATGGTTGGTTTGGCGGAAAATGACGCTCAACCCGTGGCGCTTCGCGGTCGCGCGGCAGAGCTTGTCGACGTCCTTGAGCGTCGCGCGGCCGTATTTTTCCGGCTCGCGGGTGCCGAGCAGATTGAGGTTCGGGCCGTTGAGGACGTAGACGGTCTTCGGCATCTGGGCGCCCGGCGCAGACCGGCGAAGAGGGCCCCGCAGATGGGCCGTCGCCCCGGCATTTCGCTTTATAGGCACCCCGCCCGCAAAGAGGAAGCCGGGCCGGTGGTGCCGCGCTGGCCGATGCCACGATGAAACCCAAAATCCGCCGTTGCGGGAACCCCGGCGAGCCACGAAGCACATCGACGCTGCCTGCGGTGGATATTTGGGAGGACAATCCATGAATCGCAGAGCATTTTTGCCCCTTGTCGCATCTTTCGTTGCGCTTGCAGCCATTCGGCGCAACGCTCTTTGCTGCCGACGCTGAGCGCGTTTCGGGTCCGATCGTGCATGACAATCTGGCGATCTACCTGGTGCACGGCGCAACGAGCGGCGGTGCGGTGCCGCTGACCTTGCAGGAGGCGATGGCCAAGGGGACCGTCAAGGTCCACGAAACCGGCAGCGTCAACGAGCTTACCGTCGAGAACGTCGGCAGCGACGAGGTGTTCGTGCAGGCCGGTGACATCGTCAAGGGCGGGCGGCAGGACCGCGTGCTGTCGGTCGACCTGCTGCTGCCGCCACGCTCGGGGCAGGTGTCGATCGCGGCGTTCTGCGTCGAACAGGGGCGCTGGTCGGGACGCGGCAAGGAAGATCCCCGGCAGTTCGCCAGCGCCGCGGCCGCCATGCCGTCGCGCAAGGCCAAGGTGGCGATGCGGGCCTATGTGGCGCCTGCTGCTGCGCCGCCGGCGGACGGGCTCGCCGGCCTTGCGCTCGCGCGCGGTGCCGATACCGGCACACGCCAGCAGGAAATCTGGTCGACCGTGAAGAAGACGCAGGATCAATTGACCCGCTCGGTCGGCGCTCCCGTTGCGGCGTCCGCGTCGCCGTCGAGCCTGCAGCTCTCGCTCGAGAGCGAAAAGCTCAAGGTGGCGCAGGCCGCCTATATCAAGGCGCTGCAGGGTGCGGGCGAAGCCGACAACGACATTGTCGGCTACGTGTTTGCCGTCAACGGCAAGATCAACAGCGGCGATGTCTACGCCTCGAATGCGCTGTTCCGAAAAATGTGGCGCAAGCTGCTCGCGGCCAACGTGACCGAAGCGATCGGCGACAAGGATGCCGCGGGCGCCGCACCGCCATCGATCGCGGACATCGAAGCATTTCTGACGGCAGCGCAGTCCGGAGCCGAGGCCGAACGTGCGATCAACTCAAGCGTCCGGCTCGCGACCCGCGACAGCGATACCACGCTCTACGCGGAAACCCGCCGTGGCGATGGCGGCTGGGTGCACCGCAATTATCTGACGAAGTAAGCGCGCGAAGCTTCGAGGCTTGCGGATGCGACCTTACCTCTCCCCGCAGGGGAGAGGAAAGGTGACGTTGCGAATGTCTAATTCCGCTCCGCGTCGATCTTCTTCTTGAGCGCGTCGAGCCCGATGGCGCCGACCACCACCTCGTTGCCGACCACATAGCTCGGCGTGCCGTTGACGCCCAGCGCTTCGGCGAGCTTCATGTTTTCGTCGATGGTGGCCTTGACCTCGGGACTCTGCATGTCCTTCTCGATGCGCGCCACGTCGAAGCCTGCTTCCTTGGCGGCGGCAAGCGCGCGCGCCTTGTCGGCCGGGCCGCGACCGCCGAGCAGCTTCTGGTGGAAATCGAGGTATTTCTTGCCGGTCTTGTCCTGCATGCGCGCGGCGACCGCGACGTGGGCGGCATCGACCGAGCCTTCGCCGAGCACCGGGAATTCCTTGAGCACGAACCTGAGATTTCCATCGTTCTTGATGAGATCGAGCATGTCGGTCATGGCACGCTTGCAGAACCCGCAATTGTAATCGAAGAACTCGACCATGGTGACGTTGCCGGCCGGATTGCCGATTACGACCTGATGCGGCGAGGAGAACAGCGCTTCGGAATTCTCCTTGACCGCGGTGCGGTGCTTCTCGGCGTCGGCCGTCTGCTGCCGCTTGTCCAGTTCCGCCATCACATCCGTCAGCAGCTCGGGATGCTGCATCAGGTAATCCTTGATGATGTGTTCAATCTCGGTGCGCTGATCCGCGGAAAATGTTTCCGCACGGACCTGCGCCGCGCCCGGCAACGCGAGGAGCGCCGAAACTGCGGCGGTCACGATCGCCATGCGAAGTCTGGAAGTCATGTTTTTCATCCTTTTTGCGATCATCGTCGGAGTGGGCTCAAAGTCTTGTTGTAAGCAACAATGTCGTCCGCCTTTACCCAGCCGGGCGAGCCGACCGGAAAGCGCTGCTTGGCCCTTGAGGCAAGCTCGCGCGCCGTCTTGTTGTCGCCACGCGCGAATGCCGATTGCGCCGAGGCAAGGTCGGCATCGGCATAATCGCCCTTGCGGCCGAATGCCATCGCAAGCTGGCCATAGGCGTCCGAAGATTCCGGTTCGCGCGTGAGCGCGCTGCGCAAAAGCGCGATCGCTTCGGCCAAACCCTTGGTATCGTTGGTGGCGATGAGGGCCTGCGCCAGCAATATCTCGATAAGCGCGGCATTGTGCGAGAGCTGCACCGCATGGCGCAGCGGCGCGATCGCGTCTGCCGGGTGTCCGCCTTCGAGCAGCGCCTGGCCTTTGAGCTCATAGAAATACGGATTTTGCGGCATGGACTGGATCAGGCCGTCGATCTGCGCCACGGCGGCGCGCCCGTCGCCGTGGCGGTAGGTCGAGATCGCGCGCGCATAGCGCGCCGGCAGGCTGGTATCGGACGGCGGAAAACGCCGCAGCACCGCATCGGGCCGCTCCGTGAAGCCATAAAGCTTGGCGCGCATCATGTCGTGGCGGAATTGCAGCTCCGGCGGGTCCTTCTTGTCCCAAAAGGGCGTCCGCGCCACCACTTGCAGCGCCGCAATGCGATCCGCAGGCATCGGATGCGACTGCACGTACGGATCGACGTAGCGCGCAGAGAACATCGTCTCGTCGGCGAACCGCTTGAACGTATCGTACATGCCCTTCGCCGATTGGCCGCTGAGCGTCAGGAACCGCACGCCGGCGCGGTCGGCCTGCTCCTCCTGCGCCCGCTGGTACGAGAGCAGCGAACTCAGGACGTAAGCCTGCGGCGCGGTGACCGCCGCGGCACCGACATTGCCCATGTTTGTGCTGTTGGACTTCGAGCCCGCCACCATGGCACCGACGCCGAGCAGCATCGCGATAACGGCAGCCGTCTGCGCGTTGGCCATTTGCTGGCGCATTTTGGAGAGGTGGCCGCCGACGATGTGGCCGGTCTCGTGCGCAAACACGCCGATGAGCTGATTCGGCGTCGTCGATTCCATCAGCGCGCCGGTGTTGACGAAGATGCGGTGCGCATCCATGACGAAGGCGTTGAATGTCTTGTCATTGATGATGACGACCTGGATATTCTGCTGCGACAGGCCAGCGACTTTCAGGATCGGCTGGGTGTATTCGCGCAGAAGCTGCTCGATCTCGGCATCGCGGATCATTGGAATGCCGGCATCCTTGCCGGTCTGCGCCGGCGCCGGTGCGCTTGTCGCAATGATCGAGACCGCCGTGATGAACGCGAGCGCGCGCGCTGCTGGCGTCGCCATGCGCGCCTTGCTAGGAGCTTTTGCTGCGATCATCTGGGACAAAATATCTGTGCCGAGAGCCCCGGTCCAAGCTATGGATGTCGCCGGTTCCGGTCAACACGCCCCGGCGACCGTGCTGCTGGCGAAATCCAGACCGTTTTGGTGAACTTTTGGCGACGAAACCTGCGGAATACGGCAGCACCGGGGCGGTCTGCGGCGCAGGATGGGCACGCTCCGATCGTGATGCGATGACCGTGATGTGAAGACAAGTTGATGCTCGACAACGCCAAGCGTCTGCTGCAGCCGTCCGCACGCAGTGCCGTGCCGCCGTTCATGGTGATGGACGTCATGGCGGCGGCTGCGCGGCTCGAGGCGCAGGGCCGCCGGGTCGTCCACATGGAGGTCGGCCAGCCGGCCGAGGGCGCGCCCGCGGCCGCGATTGCGGCGGTGCGCGCTGCACTGGGATCGGGTCCGCTCGGCTATACGGAGACGCTCGGCATCCCTGCTTTGCGCGCGCGGATTGCCCGCTCGTATGCCGAAAAGTACCAGCTTGATGTCGATCCCGCGCGCATCGTCGTCACCACGGGCTCGTCGGCGGGGTTCATGCTGGCGTTCCTGGCCTTGCTCGAGCCAGGCGACCGGATCGCCGTTGCGGTGCCGGGCTATCCGCCGTATCGCCACATCCTCACCGCGCTCGGCTGCGAGCCGGTGCTGATCGAGACCACGGCGCAGACGCGCTGGACGATCACCAGCGACGCGCTCGTCGCCGCGCACCGCACGCGGCCGCTGCGTGGCGTGCTGATCGGCAGTCCCGCCAATCCAACGGGCACGATGATGCCTGCAGACGCGCTCGCAGGCCTGATGCGGACCGCCGAGGACGCCGGCATCGTGTTCATCTCGGATGAAATCTACCACGGTCTCGACTACGCTTTTGCCGCGCAGAGCGCAGCCTGCATTTCGCCAAACGCGATTATCATCAATTCGTTCTCGAAATATTTCTGCATGACCGGCTGGCGCGTCGGCTGGATGGTGGTGCCGCCGCATCTGGTGCGGCCGATCGAGCGGCTGCAGCAGAATCTCGCGATCTCGGTGCCGACGCTGTCGCAGATCGCGGCGCTCGCCGCGTTCGACGGACGCGACGAGCTTGAAGCGATCAAACACGGCTACGAAGAAAACCGGAAAATCCTGCTCGACGGCCTGCCGCGCGCGGGGCTCGAAAAATTCCTGCCCGTCGACGGCGCGTTTTATCTTTACGCCGATGTGTCGCGTTTCTCGAACGACAGCTTCGACTTCGCCACGCGGATGCTGGAGGAGGCCGGCGTCGCCGCGACCCCCGGCGTCGATTTCGATCCGCTGCACGGCAAGAATTTCCTGCGCTTCTGCTACGCCGGCTCGCGCGCCGAGATGCATGAGGCGGTGGAGCGGATCGGGCGCGTGGCTGCGAAAGTGAGTGCGCCGATGTTCGGCCCGATCCGCTGGTCGCGGCGACGCGCACCTGCTATTTCGACGGCGGGCAGGTAGTACCAGCTAGGCAATTCCAGTCTTCGCGAGGCGACCGATGAGTGCCACTCTGTTCGACATTTTGCGCAAGGTGACGACCGCGACCATCACCACGATGCTGCTCAAGAAGGGCATCAGGCGCTGCTGGATGAACGGTCCGAAGCCGCTCGTGGCGGGCGGCGAACGTCTCATCGGGCCGGCTTTCACGCTGCGCTTCGTGCCGGTGCGCGAAGATTTGGCGACGCCGGAAAGCTGGGCGAAGCCGATCTCGACCCGCGGCGCCATCGAGGAAATGCCGGACGGCTGCATCGCCGTCGCCGATGCTATGGGCGTCGCGAGCGCCGGCATCTTCGGCGACATCCTCTGCGCGCGCATGAAAAAGCGAAACGTCACGGCGCTTGTCACCGACGGCGTGCTGCGCGACCGCGCCGGCGTGCTCATCAGCGCGCTTCCGGTGTGGTGCGCGGGCGTGGCAGCGCCGGCCTCGGTCAACGGGCTCACCTTCGTCGGCTGGCAGGAGCCGATCGGCTGCGGCGGCTGCGCCATCTTTCCCGGTGACGTCATCGTCGCCGACGACGACGGCGCGGTGGTCATCCCGCAGGGCATGGTCGAATTCGTAGCGCATGAAGGCGCCGAGCACGAGCTGTACGAAAGCTGGGTGTTCAGCGAAGTCGAAAAGGGCGTGAAGCTTCCCGGCCTCTATCCGCCCAACGACGACGCCAAGGCGCGCTATGCGGCGTGGCGGAAGACGCGGGATTAATGTTCTTCGTCCTCTCCAAGATTCTCGGCTTCTTCGCGCTGCCGTCGAACACCGTCATTGCGATCGGGGTTCTTGGCATCGTGCTGCTGGCGACGCGCTGGCGGCGCACCGGCGTGTGGCTGGCCATGGCGAGCGTGCTCGGCTGCGCCGTCATGGGATTGTCGCCGCTCGGCAACGCGCTGATCCTCACCCTCGAACAGCGCTTCCCGCCGTGGGACGCGACCCGTGGCGCACCCGACGGCATCGTCGTCCTCGGCGGCGCGATCACGCCGGAGGTGTCGGTGGCGCGTGGCATGCCGGCACTCAACGAGGCCGCGGAGCGCATCACGGCCGCGGTGGAGCTCGCCCGGCGCTATCCAAACGCACGCATCATCTTTTCCGGTGGCAGTGGAGCGCTGCTCTATGGCGAGGGCGTCGAAGCCGAGATTGCCATCAGGCAGTTCGAGGCGCTGGGATTGCCGCATGACAGGGTCGTCGCCGAAGAGCAATCGCGCAACACGATCGAGAACGCGGTGTTCTCGCGGCTCATCGCCGAACCCAAGCCTGGCGAGCGCTGGCTCCTTGTCACGTCGGCTTATCATATGCCGCGCGCGGTTGCGGTGTTTCGCGCGGCGGGTTTCCCGGTCGAAGCCTATCCCGTCGATTGGCGGACGCGCGGCTCCGCTGACGCGCTGCGGCCATTCGAATCGGTCGGTGATGGATTGCGCCGGACCGATACGGCGGTACGCGAGTGGGTCGGTCTTGTCGTCTATCGCCTCACCGGGAGGACTGAGGAGCTTTTGCCGAGTCCGTGAGGCCCGATTGCTGTGGATTATCGTGGGTTCCACAATTTGTTCACTCCCCCTTCACTGCGCCGGCCAATACTCGCTCGCAATGGGCCGGATGATTCGTGGCGTGCCGGCACCGACCGCGATGTCCTTGGGGGGACAAATCGTCATGTCGAGCGACAGGCCTGCCGCGACCGCAATCCATGCCGAAAATGCTGCACCCAGGGCGCAATGGGCAGCGGCGCTGACAATCGTGCTGACCATCTTCGCCGTGCTGTTCGTCTCGTTTATCGCTGTGGCGACCGGCCTGGTCTGACCGACGGCGTCACGGGCCGAGAAGCGCGTCGCGCGATGCCGATGCGAATTGCCGCCGCCACATCACGACGACGACGCCTGCGGTCGTCACCATCAACGGCACGGGTCCGATAAACCAGCCAAGATAGCCGAGCGCGAAAAAGAACGCGCGCTGGCCGCGATTGAAATGGCGGCCCGCTTCGGTGATCACCACCGCGGTGCGGTGCGCGAAATCTTTTGCCTCCGCGGTATCTTTGTCGGTCGACGGCGGCGCCGCGCCGACCATGATCGCGACGTAGTTGTAGAGCCGGTACGACCACGCGAACTTGAAGAAGGCGTAGATGAAGATGATGACGAGACCCATCACCTTGGTCTCCCATTCGAGGCGCGATGTCGGCGCGCCGAACGGCATTGCGCCGATGACGGTCAGCATCTCCTCCGACGAGCGCAGCAGCGTCAGCGCGCCGCCGATCGCGATCAGCGAGGTCGAGGCGAAGAAGGCGGTGCCGTTCTGCAGTGCGGCGATGACCTGACCGTCCATCATGCGCATGTCGCGCGCCAGCATGCGCTGCATCCAGATATCGCGATATTGATGCATCAGCCCGTTGAGGCCGCGGCCGCCATGTGGCGTGAACTCGATCAGCAGCGCATAGCAGAGCCACGCGCCGACGAAGCCGGCGAGCGCGATGACGTCGAGAACGGAGAAAAGACTCATTCCGGCAATCTCCGATGCCATGCTGCCATCGGGGCAGGGCGGCTCGCAACCATAACAGGGCGCCTGCATTCGGGACGATGATCGCCGCCATCGACAAAATTCGCTTGCGCGAATGCGCGCCGGCCACGATCCTGCCGAGACGACGCCAGCGGAGACGGCGATGGGCCTTCATCTTGTCATCGGCAACAAGACCTATTCATCGTGGTCGTTGCGGCCGTGGATCGCGATGAAGGTCGCCGGTATTCCATTCGACGAGACGGTGATCTCGCTCGATGCGCCGGATTTCAAGGCGCGGGTGGCGAAAGTATCCGGCACCGGCAAGGTGCCAGTGCTGATCGATGGCGATGTGCAAGTCTGGGAATCGCTCGCGATCCTGGAATATCTCGCCGAGAAATTTCCGGACGCACGTATTTGGCCGGCCGACGCCAGCGCGCGCGCCCATGCCCGCGTCATTGCCGCTGAAATGCATGCGGGCTTTCTGCCGCTTCGCCGTCATCTGCCGATGAATTTTTGCCGGCCGGTGAAGGTGCGCACGCTCGACGACGAGGCCGCCGCCAATGTGACGCGCATCGATGCGTTATGGAGCGAGTGCCGGACGCGCTTCGGGCACAGTGGTCCGTTTCTGTTCGGCGAGTTCGGGGCGGCCGACGCGATGTATGCGCCGGTGGTGTCGCGCTTCCACACATACGCGGTCGACGTCAGCGCCGTCTCGCGCACCTACATGGATGCGGTGATGGCCTTGCCGGCTTGGGCCGAATGGCGCGCCGCGGCGCGGCGAGAGACATGGGTGCTTGCCCACGACGAGGTCGACTGGCCAAATGTTCTGCGTGACTGAATAGCGGCTGAATAGTGTAACGGGCCCGGCTTGCGCCGAACCCGTTACACGCACGCGCCTGAAACGGTTACTTGCCGCGCACGGCGTCCTTGATGCCGCCTACGGCATTCTGAATCTTGCCGGCGACCTTCTGGGCCGTGCCTTCGGATTCAAGCTTGGCATCGCCAGTGGCCTTGCCAGCCGTTTCCTTGATTTTGCCCTTGGCCTGTTCGAACGAGCCTTTGATGCGATCTTTGTCCATGACGGTCATGTCCTCTGGTTTGCATTCCCAAAAGGAACCGGCGCTGGCCCGGAAAGTTCCACGAGGCCGCAGTCTGTAATGCGACGGCAATCTTCAATACGGCGGAGTGTGATTTTGTGGTTACGAAGCCGAACCGAGCAGCCGCTGCAACTCCGACAGGAACGGCCGCTGATAGACGTGAATCTTGGTCGCGGCCTGCGGCAGCTTGAACCACGCGACCCGCTCGATCTCTGGAAAACTTTTTTTCCGACCCGATTTCGGCGGCCATTCCAGTTCAAATGTGTTGCTTTTGAATTTCTTCAGATCGAACTCGGCCTCGATTGCCCATGCGTGCACGACTTTGCCGCTGTTCTGCTTGACCGGGGTGAGTGCGATGAAATCGCCGGCTGCTGAAAAGCCGGTCTCCTCGGTGAACTCCCGTTGTGCGGTGGCGAGGAGAGCGGCACCGGGCTCGC
>CAVSSN010000015.1:0-423269 GCA_963730645.1 uncultured Alphaproteobacteria bacterium
GCGGGCCACCAAATCTGGATAACCGTCGATCAGGAGCGCAACGCCCCTATCCTGGACGGCCGGGCCAAGGGCGCGGATCCTGTTGACCAACTCGCGTTCGCCGGCCTCCGCGAGGCGCAGCAGCACCGCGGCGATGTCTGCTGTCTGCATCGCCGCGTCGAGACTCGCGGCAATCGCAGACGGCTCCACGATCACGGGCGTCACGAGATAAAGGCGCGGCGCGGGAGGTCGGGACTGCGTCTGCTCCATGACCAGGACATTATCATCGATAGAGGCATGACTGGGGCGATTCCCGGACCCATCGTATGCGCAACGGCGGCGGCGCCCAACGGGTGCATAGCGACGGCAAACGGCCGCGGCCGATCCGGGAGAACTCCAAATCTCAATGATGTTGTGGCGGATGGCGTCGGCCAGACCGTCGGGGCGGTGACTTTCTGCACCCATCCTGTCTGCGGCCAAATCCTGGATCATCCGGGGCATCTGGGTTAAATTGCTCCGAACATTTGGCTGGCCCGTTGGATGCTACAGGCCGACACCTCGGAGACCGCCATGCTGCTGTCGCCGGATCAACTCCAGCAGTTCGACGAGCAAGGCTTCTTGTTCTTTCCGAACTGTTTCAGCGAAGAGGAAATCGCGCTGCTGCGCGACGATGCGGAGGCGATTCTCAAGCTCGATCGCCAGGAAGTGTGGCGCGAGAAGACCGGCGCGCCGCGGACCGCCTTCGCCGCCCATACCTTCAACGAGACGTTCCGCCTGCTTGCTTGCCATCCGCGGGTGGTCGAGCCGCTGCGCCAGTTGTTCGGCGAAGACGTCTACGTGCATCAGTTCAAGCTCAATGCCAAAGCTGCGTTCGAGGGCGACGTCTGGCAGTGGCACCAGGACTACGGGACCTGGGCGCGCGACGACGGCATGCCGCAGGCACGCGCCATGAACATCGCGGTGTTCCTCGACGAGGTGATGCCGATCAACGGCCCGCTGTTGCTGATCCCGAAGAGCCACAAGCAGGGGGTGCTGGCGGCCGGGCACGACACGCTCACCACGTCCTACCCGCTGTGGACCCTGGACAAGGAGACGGTGACCCGGCTTGCGGCCGAAGGCGGCATCGTGGCGCCGACCGGCAAGCCCGGTTCGATGCTGATGTTTCACGGCAATCTCGTGCACGCCTCGCCGCCGAACATCACGCCGTATCCGCGCAAAATCGTCTATCTCACGCTGTGCGCCGTCTCCAATCACATCACCCGGTTCACACGCCCGGAATGGATCGCGCATCGCGACTTCACGCCGATCGTCGCGGTCGCCGATGACGCCCTCTTGGCCTATGCGCGCACGCACCGCGTCGCTGCGGAGTAATAGGAACACCGGTCGAGGACAGCGCTCTTATGGTCCGTCATCCTGATGTGGCTGCGAAGCGGCCGTCTCGAAGGATGGACGGCCCGGGCGGTCGTCCATCGTGGCTCGCTGCGTTCGCTCCTCAGGGTGGCGGAACCGCAAGGACGAAAAGATAAATGAATTTGCAATCCATGCTCGCCGCGCGCGTCGCTGCCGGCAAACCGGTCCGCGTCGGGCTTAATTGGTGCGGGAAAATTCGGCTCGATGTTTCTCGCCCAGGTGCCGTCGATCGCCGGCCTCGAAGTCGCGGTGATCTCCGATCGTGATTCCGATCGCGCCAGGTTCGCGTGCCGCAATGTCGGCTGGGACGCCTCGCGCATCGGGCGCACGCGTTTCTCCGAACGCGGGAGTGATGCTTGTCTCGACGAACGCGTCGAGGTGGTCATCGAGGCAACCGGCGATCCGGCGGCGGGCATTGTCCACGCGATTCAGTCAATCGAGGCGGGCAAACACATCGTCATGGTCAATGTCGAGGCCGACGCGCTCGCGGGTGCGTGGCTCGCGCAGAAGGCGCGCGCCGCCAACGTGGTCTATTCCATGGCTTATGGCGATCAGCCTGCGCTGATCGCCGAAATGGTCGACTGGGCGCGCGCGGCAGGGTTCAGCGTGGCGGCGGCCGGCAAGGGCACGAAGTATCTTCCGGCCTATCACACGGTCACGCCGGACGGGGTGTGGGAGCATTACGGTCTCACCGCCGATGAGGCCAAGCGCGCGGGCATGAACGCGCAGATGTTCAACTCTTTTCTCGACGGCACCAAGTCAGCGATCGAAATGGCTGCGGTCGCCAACGCCTGCGGGCTCGACGTGCCGTATGACGGGCTCGGCTTTCCGCCGTGCGGAGCCGACGATCTCGCGAGCGTCTTGCGTCCTCGGCATTTGGATGGAGTGCTTGCGGAAGAAGGAGTGGTCGAGGTTGTCTCGTCGCTCACGCGCGAAGGGCAGCCGGTTGCGCGCGATCTGCGCTGGGGCGTCTATGTCGTGTTCAAGGCAGCCAACGATTACGCCGCAGCCTGCTTCAAGCAATATGGGCTGCCGACCGACTCCACCGGCCGCTACGCGGCCATGTACAAGCCTTACCATCTGATCGGACTTGAACTGTCGATCTCGGTGCTCAACGTCGCGCTACGCGGGGAGCCGACCGGGAGCTGCCGTGTCTGGCGTGGCGATGCGGTGACAGTCGCCAAGCGCGCCTTGAAGGCCGGCGAAATGCTCGACGGTGAGGGAGGCTATTGCGTCTATGCCAAACTGATCCCGGCGGCGCGCAGCCTGGCGCTCGGCGCGTTGCCGATCGGACTTGCCCATCACGTCAGGCTTTTGCGGAATGTTGCGGCGGGCGAATTCGTGACCAACGCTGACGTTGCGCTTGACGACGACCTGCAGGCTGTCCGCATCCGGCGCGAAATGGAGAGTCAGGCGCAGCAGGTGATGCCGGTCATGGCGGCGGGGCATGGCGCTGTCGCCGACGCCTGAGAATGCTGGCCCGGTCCTGATCGCGCTTGCGTCACGCCGCCTTGCGTTCGAGATCGACCTTCCATTGGCCGAGCGCGGCGAGGCCGTTCATCACGGCGCGGTGGCTGAAGGCGCGCTGCGCCGCCGCGACATTCTCGGACTTGCCGCCCCAGGCTTTCAGCGGCGCCGCCTGCAGCGCCCGGCCATACGAGAACGTCAGCCGCCATGGCAGATTGCCGACCTTGTTCATGGCGTCGAGATGCGCGGTCGCGTCCTCGTCGGACTGGCCGCCCGAGAGGAACGCGATGCCAGGCACCGCGCCCGGCACGCAGGCCTTGAGCAGCTTGACGGTTTTTTCCGCAACCTCGGCGACGCTCGCCTTCTTCGCGGACTTCTTGCCGGGCACCACCATGTTCGGCTTGAGCACCATGCCTTCGAGCTTGACGTGCTGGTAATACAGTTGCTCGAACACGGTCTTGAGCACCCATTCGCTGATGATGTAGCAGCGGTCGATGTCGTGATCGCCGTCCATCAGCACTTCGGGCTCGACGATCGGCACGATGCCTTCGTCCTGGCACAGCGCGGCATAGCGCGCGAGCGCGTGCGCGTTGGTCATGATGCTGTTGTAGCCCGGGATGCCCGGCCCGATGTCGATCACCGCGCGCCACTTGGCGAATTTTGCGCCGAGGCCGCGATATTCGACCAGCCGCTCGCGCAAGCCGTCGAGGCCCTCGGTGATGACCTCGTTGGCGCAGAACGGCAGCGGCTTGGTGCCCTTGTCGACCTTGATGCCGGGGAGCGCACCGGCCTGCTCGATCAGCTTGACCAGCGGCGTGCCGTCCTTGGCGTTCTGGCGGATGGTTTCGTCGTAGAGGATGACGCCGGAAATGTGCTTCGACATCCCTTCCTTGGAGCGGAACAGCATTTCGCGATAGTCGCGGCGCGTATCGGCGGTGGACTCGGCGCCGATCGAGTCGAAGCGCTTCTTGATCGTGCCCGAGGATTCGTCGGCGGCCAGGATGCCTCGTCCCGGCGCGACCATCGCTTCGGCGACCTTGTTCAGTTCGGCTAGGTTCATGGTGATCTCCTCGAAACCAGCGCCGGGCGAACCCGGAAATTTCCGTATTTCTATCGCATCCGCGCGGCAGATGGGAGGCGAATTACTTCGTTCTTAACACCTCGACGCCGGGCAGCGTCCTGCCTTCGAGCCATTCCAGGAACGCGCCGCCAGCGGTCGAGACATAGGTGAAGCGTTCCGTGACGCCGGCGGCATTGAGCGCCGCGACCGTATCGCCGCCACCCGCCACTGAGGTCAGTTTTGCCGATCCGGTGCGTTCGGCGACGTAGCGGGCGACTGCTACGGTCGCGCGCTCGAACGGCGGCGTCTCGAACGCGCCGAGCGGGCCGTTCCAGACCAGCGTCGCGGCATCATCGACCGCGGCCTTGACGCGCTCGACCGAGAGCGGCCCGATATCGAGGATCATTCCGTCGGCCGGGATCGCGTCGATGCCGTAGTCGTGCGACGGCGCATTGGCCTCGAAGTAATAGGCGACGATGGCGTCGATCGGCAGGATGATCGCGCAGTTCCCGCGGTCGGCCTTTTCCAGCACGCGGCGCGCGGTGTCGGCCATGTCCTTTTCCACCAGCGACTTGCCGACATTGAGACCCTGGGCATGGAGGAATGTATTGGCCATCGCCCCGCCGATCACGAGCGCATCGACCTTGGCGATGAGATTTTCCAGAAGCGCGAGCTTGGTCGAGACCTTGGCGCCGCCAATGATGGCGATGACGGGCTTCTTCGGCGCGTCGAGCGCCTTGTCGAGCGCCTCGACCTCGGCCTGCATGGCGCGTCCGGCAAACGCCGGAAGTTTGTGCGCGAGCCCCTCGGTCGAGGCATGCGCGCGATGCGCGACGGAGAACGCGTCGTCGACGTAAATGTCGCCGAGCTTCGCCAGCGCAGCGACGAAAGCCGGATCGTTGTTTTCTTCCTGCGGATGGTAGCGCGTGTTTTCCAGGCAGAGGATGTCGCCCGGCTTCATCGCCGCCACGGCCTTTTCCGCAACCTCACCGACGCAGTCGCCGGCGAAGGCAACCTTTCGTCCGATGAGATTGCCGACCGCATGCGCGACCGGCTTCAGCGAATCCTTCGGGTCGCGGCCCTTCGGCCGGCCGAAATGCGAGATGAGGATCACCTTGCCGCCCTTGTCGGCAATCTCGGTGATGGTCCTGGCGGAGCGCTCGATGCGCGTTGCGTCGCTGACCCGGCCGTTCTCGACCGGCACGTTGAGATCGACGCGCACCAGCACGCGCTTGCCCTTCACGTCGGCCTGATCGAGCGTGCGGAACGACGTCATGGGTTCTGTTCACCCATCGGCGTCATCAGCACGAGCCCGTTGCCTTCGCTGTCGCGAAAGGTGGCGAAACGCCCCCATGGCTCGTTCTGGATGTCGTCGATCGTCACGCCGACGTCGCGAAGGCGGCGATGTTCCGCTTCGATGTCGTCGGTTTCGACCACAAGACCGCGCAGCGATCCTGCCGGCATGGTGTCGAACCAGTTGACCAGCGTGATGGCGGAGCCGCCGCCGCGCGCCGCCATCTGGATCCAGTCGCGGCCGGGGCCCATGACGCCGGGATGCTCGGTGACGATCACGAAGCCGAGCTTGTCGCGATAGAAATCGCGCGCGCGGTGCTGGTCGGTGACGGGAACCGAGAACACCGCAATACTGAGATCACCGGGCATGGCGCGACTCTCGGCGCGACGGCGTCAGATCAGCTTGCCCATCGCCACCGCGGTGTCGGCCATGCGGTTGGAGAAGCCCCACTCGTTGTCGTACCACGACATGACGCGAACGAACGTGCCGTCCATCACCTTGGTCTGATCCATGTGGAAGACCGACGAGTGCGGATCGTGGTTGAAATCGCTGGAGACGTTGGGATCGTTGGTGAAGCCGAGGATGCCCTTGAGCTGCTGCTCGGCGGCGCGCTTGATCGCGCCGTTGATTTCGTCCTTCGATGTCGCGCGCTTGGCGACGAACTTGAAATCCACCACCGAGACATTCGGCGTCGGCACGCGGATGGCGGTGCCGTCGAGCCTGCCGTTGAGCTCCGGCAGCACGAGACCGACCGCCTTCGCCGCGCCGGTCGAGGTCGGGATCATGTTCAAGGCGGCGGCGCGCGCGCGATAGAGATCCTTGTGCATGGTGTCGAGCGTGGGCTGGTCGCCGGTGTAGGAATGGATCGTCGTCATGAAGCCCTTGTCGATGCCGACCGCGTCGTTGAGCACCTTGGCGACCGGCGCCAGGCAATTGGTCGTGCACGAAGCGTTGGAGACGACCTTGTGCTCCTTCGTCAGCTTGTCGTGGTTGACGCCGTAGACGACGGTGAGATCGACGCCTTCGGCCGGCGCCGACACCAGCACGCGCTTGGCGCCCGCGGTCAGGTGCAGCGACGCCTTGTCCATCGCGGTGAAGATGCCGGTGCATTCGAGCGCGATGTCGATGCCGAGGTCTTTCCACGGCAGTTGTGCCGGGTCCTTGAGCGCCGTGACCTTGATCGCGCCATTGCCGACGCTGATGGTGTCGCCCTTGACCGTGACCTCGCCGGGGAAGCGGCCATGCACCGAGTCGTAGCGCAGCAGATGCGCGTTGGTTTCGACCGGGCCGAGGTCGTTGATGGCGATGACTTCGATGTCGTGGCGCTCGGCCTCCGCGATCGCGCGCAGCACATTGCGGCCGATGCGGCCGAAGCCGTTGATGGCAACCCGAACGGACATTCCCGGTCTCCTTCGCCCCTGCGTTTCGTCATGCCGGGGTGAGACCCGGGCATCCATCCTACATCGCATATAGATGGTTTGCCGGGTCAAGCCCGGCAATGACGATACGTTTAACTAAGTCAGTTTGTTTAACGCCGCCTCGGCGACCTTCTCGGGGGTAATGCCGAAGTGCTTGTAAAGCTCCTTGTAGGGCGCGCTGGCGCCGAAGCCGGTCATGCCGACGAAAACGCCGTCTGAGCCGATGATCGCGTCCCAGCCCTGGCGTATTCCGGCCTCGACCGCGACATTGACCCGGGCATTGCCAATGATGGCGGCGCGTTTCGCCTCCGGCGCGGCGAGCAACAGCTCGAAGCACGGCACCGACACCACCCGCGCCGAAATCTTGCGCTCGGTGAGAAGCCTCTTGGCTTCGACCGCAATCGCGACTTCCGAGCCTGACGCGAACAGCGAAACAACTGCGTCGTCATCCTCGGCCGCGATCAGTTCGTAGCCGCCAGCCGCACAGCGGTTGCGCTCGTCGAAACCCAGGCGCAATTGCGGCAGGTTCTGCCGCGTCAGAGCGAGCACGCTCGGGCCGTTCTTTGCGCGCAGCGCAAGTTCCCAGCACTCGACGGTCTCCACCGCGTCGCACGGCCGGAACACCATCAGATTCGGAATTGCGCGCAGCGCGGCGAGTTGCTCGACCGGCTGATGCGTCGGCCCGTCTTCGCCAAGGCCAATCGAGTCATGCGTCATCACGTGGATGACGCGTTGGCCCATCAGCGCGGCGAGACGGATGGCCGGGCGGCAATAGTCCGAGAAGATGAGGAACGTGCCGGAATAGGGAATGATGCCGCCATGCAGCGCCATGCCGTTCATGGCCGCCGCCATGCCGTGCTCGCGCACGCCGTAGTGGATGTAGCGGCCGGAATAATCCGCGGCCGACAAGATCGGCATGCCCTTGGCGCGCGTGTTGTTGGAGCCGGTGAGATCGGCCGAGCCGCCGATCATCTCGGGCAACGCCGGCACAAGGCTATCGAGCGCGTTTTCCGACGCGATGCGGCTCGCGATTTCCTTCGGCGCTTCCGCGAGCTTCTCCTTCATGCTGCGCACGGCCGCGCCGAGCTTGGCCAAATCCTCGCCCTTGAGGCGCCGCTCGAACTCGGCGCGCTTCACCGGCTCAAGCGCGGCGAGGCGCTGTTCCCAGGCGAGCCGCGCCGGCTTGCCGCGCTCTGCCGCGGCGCGCCATTGCTCGCGGATGCCGGGCGGAATTTCGAACGGCGGCGAAGTCCAGCCGAGTTTTTCGCGCGCGGCGGCGATTTCCTCCGCGCCGAGCGGCGAGCCGTGGGCCTTTTCGGTGCCGCCCTTGTTCGGCGCGCCGAAGCCGATGGTGGTGCGGCAGGCGATCATCGAGGGCTTGTCGGATTTCTGCGCCGCGGTGATCGCCTTGGCGATGGCGTCGGGATCGTGGCCGTCGATGCGCGTCGCCGCCCAGCCGGCGGATTCGAAGCGCTTCACCTGATCGACCGCATCAGAGAGCGACAGCTTGCCGTCGATCGAGATGCCGTTGTCGTCGTGGAACACGATGAGCTTGTTGAGCTTCAGGTGCCCGGCAAGCGCGATGGCTTCCTGGCTGATGCCCTCCATGAGATCGCCATCGGAGGCGAGCACATAGGTGTGATGATCGACGATGTCCGCGCCAAACACCGCGGCGAGGTGCCGCTCCGCAATCGCCATGCCGACCGAATTGGCGAGACCCTGGCCGAGCGGGCCGGTGGTGGTCTCGACGCCCGGCGTGTGGCCGTGCTCGGGATGGCCGGGCGTCAGCGAGCCCATCTGACGGAAGCGCTTCAACTGCTCGATCGTCATCTTCTCGTAGCCGAGCAGATGCAGCAGCGCGTACAGCAGCATCGAGCCGTGGCCGGCGGAAAGCACGAAGCGGTCGCGGTCCGGCCACGTCGGCTCCGCGGGATCGAATTTGAGGAAACGCGTGAACAGCACGGTCGCGATGTCGGCCGCACCCATCGGCAGGCCGGGATGGCCGGATTTCGCCTGCTCGACCGCATCCATCGCCAGCGCGCGGATGGCGTTCGCCATGCGGTCGTGCTCGGCACGCGACATCGGAGGCTTGCCCTCGGAGGCGAAACGGGAAGCTTGTGCGGCGGCAGCAGCAGTCGCCGCGAAAACGGGTGGCGGGCTCGTCATGGAACTGGCCGGCGCGGCCCCGGCGCATGCGGCCGCGCGAGGAAAACGGGCGGCGGAACTCCTAACATCTGAGGCACCGGAGTCAATTCTGCCGGCCGTTTCCGATCGCATTCGTGCACAGGCGGAGGAAAACTCATGGCGCGCGCCATGCCAAGGCGTTGACGCTCCGATGCGACGCGACGTAAAGTTCTTTTCGTAAATATCTGCGCCTACACGAGTTTTTGTGAATGCGGAATTCGAAATGAGCGATATTGATTCAGTCGAGACCGCGAGCCGGCGGCTGACCCACGCGCTCGATGCGCTCGAGGCTGCGGTCGATCGCCGCCGCGAGGCCGATCGGGGCGAGGCGGGGATGGCGAGCCAGATGCATGCGCTCGGCGCCGACCGCGCCCGCCTCGCGGCCGAACTCGACCAGGCCGCGGCGCGCTCGCGCGCGCTCGAAGGCACCAGCCAGGAGGTCGCGCGGCGCATCGATGCCGCCATGGAAACGATCCGCGCGGTGCTCGCGGCGGACGCCGGTGAGTGATGTCCCAGGTCAGCGTCACGATTAACGGGCGGCAGTTCCGCATGGCTTGTGAGGATGGCCAGGAGGGCCACCTGATGAACCTTGCGCGCGATCTCGATGTTCGCATCGACGGCCTGCGGCAGAAATTCGGCGAGATCGGCGATACGCGCCTCACCATGATGGCGGCGCTCATGGTGGCCGACGAATTCGCCGAAGTGAGCCTGCGCCTGCGCCGGCTCGAGGCGGAGGTCGCCACCCTGCAGGATTCGCGCGTCACCGCCGCCGACCGCTCCAGGAGCACCCAGGCGGCGATCGTCGCCGCACTCAATGCTGCAGCCGAGCGCATCGAGAGCGTCACCAAAAAGCTCAATCAGACCATCGGTGGCGACAACATCGCCATGGGTTGAATTCACCCTTCGTTTGCGGGAGCGGGCACAAGAGGTGGCGTCCCGCCCTTGTGCGCACTACATTGCCGATGCGGGGCTGCTGGGTGCGAAGGAGACAAATCCCCGGGGCCTTACGATCCTGAAGGGAGCTGTCCCTGGCCTTACCCCTGGGTTTGGTTATATGGCGCCCACCTACTTATGTAGGTTCCCGGGATCAGCGCTCCTACGGCTTGCGCGGCTCCGCACTTAATTGCCTATGAATTCACCCACCATCGAAGAGGCCAAAGCCGAACTTCGCGTCGCCGCGAAGACCCGGCGCGATGCGTTGCCAGCGGATGAACGCCGCATGGCCGCGGAGGCGATTGCGGCGCGACCGTTTCCGGTTCCGGTGCCGCCCGGTGTCATCGTCTCCGGCTTCATGCCGCTCAAGAGCGAGATCAATCCGCTGCCGCTGATGCAAAAGCTCAGCGAGGCGGGTGCGAGCTTCGCGCTCCCCGCCATCGCCGGGCGCGGCAAGCCATTGATCATGCGCGCGTGGGAATTCGGCGGGCCGCTCGACCGCGGCCAGTGGGGCATACGCGAACCGAAACCCGAAGCGCCGGAGGTCGCGCCCGATATCCTGCTGGTGCCGATGCTCGCGTTCGATCGCAACGGCTATCGCATCGGTTATGGCGCCGGCTATTACGATATGACGATTGCGCAATTTCCGCGCGATGAAGCCGGTCGTGGCGGTCGGCATTGCCTTCGCGGCGCAGGAAGTTCCCGCCGTGCCGAAGACATCCCGCGACGCGCGGCTCGATCTCGTGCTAACCGAGCGCGAGGTGATCGATTTGCGGGACAGGTGAAATGCGAATTCTGTTCGTCGGCGATGTCGTCGGCCGCAGCGGACGGACCATCGTCTGCGAGCGCCTGCCCGCACTCATTCGCGATTGGAAGCTCGATCTCGTTGTCGTCAACGGCGAGAACGCGGCCGGCGGCTTCGGCATCACCGAGACGATCTACGGAGAGTTGATCGATGCCGGCGCCGACGCCGTCACGCTCGGCAACCACGCCTGGGACCAGAAGGAGGCGCTGGTCTTCATCGAGCGCGCGCCGCGCCTGGTGCGGCCGGTCAACTACCCCGCCGGCACGCCCGGCCGCGGCGCAGCAATCGTTGAGGCGAAGAACGGCGCGCGCGTCCTTGTCATCAACGCCATGGGCCGCATTTTCATGGACCCGCTCGACGATCCCTTCGCCGCGGTCGAGCGCGAGCTGGCAGCCTGTCCGCTCGGCAGCGCCGCCGATGCGGTCATCGTGGATATGCATTGCGAGGCCACCAGCGAAAAGCAGTCGATGGGATATTTCTGCGATGGCCGCGCCAGCCTGGTCGTCGGCACCCACACCCACGTGCCGACCGCAGATCATCGCATCCTGCCGGGCGGCACCGCTTTCATCTCCGACGTCGGCATGACCGGCGACTTCGACTCCATCATCGGCATGACCAAGGACGAGCCGTTGCAGCGGTTTTTGCGCAAGATTTCGTCAGGCCGGTTCGAGCCGGCGACGGGACCGGCGACGCTGTGCGCTCTTGCCGTCGAAACCGACGACAAGGGGCTCGCGCGCCGCGTTGCCGCCGTGCGGCTCGGGCCCCGGCTCGAAGAGGCAAGGCCGGCGTTCTGGGAGTAAGCGCAATCTGGATTTTGCCGCGGGCCCGTCTTATAAGGCGGCGCATCACGGCATTTCAAACGGCTTCCGAACGCAGACGCGCGGCGGCCCGCGCCGTTGAGGAGTGATCATGGCCGGACATTCGCAATACAAGAACATCATGCACCGCAAGGGGCGGCAGGATGCGGTGAAATCCAAGCTGTTCGGCAAGCTCGCGCGCGAAATCACCGTCGCCGCCAAGCTCGGGCTGCCCGACCCCGACATGAACCCGCGCCTGCGCGCCGCCATCATCGCGGCCCGCGCCGAAAATATGCCGAAGGACAATATCGATCGCGCCATCAAGAAGGCGCTGGGCGGCGACGCCGAGAACTACGAGGAAATCCGCTACGAGGGCTATGGGCCGGGCGGCATCGCGGTTATCGTCGAGGTGCTCACCGACAACCGCAATCGCGCCGCCGGCGAAGTGCGCGCGACCTTCACCAAGAGCGGCGGCAATCTCGCCGAGACCGGCGCGGTATCGTTCATGTTCGACCATGTCGGCGTCATCGAGTTCGACGCCAAGGTGGCGAGCGCCGACGCCATGTTCGAGGCCGCGATCGAGGCCGGCGCTGACGACGTGGCGTCGAGCGAGAACGGCCACGAGATTTACGCCGCGCAGGAAAATTTCGCCGCCGCCGCCAAGGCGCTCGAAGCCAAATTCGGCGAGCCGCGCAAGGCGTCGCTGGTCTGGAAGCCGCAGAACACCGTGCCGATCGACGACGACCAGGGCGAGAAGGTGTTCAAGCTGATCGAAAACCTCAACGACAACGACGACGTGCAGAACGTCTATGCGAATTTCGAAGTCTCGGACGCGCTGGTGGCGAAGTTGAGCGCGTAGGCGTCCAGGAAATTCGGCACGGCGATCCAGTCCATCATCGCGCCGTCGCTTTGCAAAAGCTCGTGCATGCGGCGATCTTCCTCGGTCTTGAGGTCGACGCCCATGTGGGTGCCGAGCTTGCGGCTGTGCATCACGATGGTGTTGCCGATCGGCTGGCGCTCGGCATTGTAGGCCTTGAGTGCGGTGTCGATGTCATCGTGATTGCCAAGCGCGCGCGCCAGCGCCGCCGCGTCGCCGCCGGCTTTCGCCACGCCGAAGCCCATATGCGGGCGCGCGTTGGCGGCGGCGTCGCCGACCATGGCGACCCGGCCGAATACGATGCGCGGCGCGGTGAAATCGTAGATCGGCGTGATGAAGGGCTGCTTCATCGTCATCACGCAATCGAGCATCACCTCCGGCATGATGTCGCGCGCGTCGGCGTACATCTGCGCGACCAGGTCTTTGCGGATGAGCGGCGGCGGCACCGAGAATTCGTGCTGCACGCCGTTCTCGTCGACGTTCATCTCGCGCAGCTTCGCGGCGTCCGCCACGCGATACCAGATGAAATTGTAACGGCGGTGGCCGGGGCGCAGGTCGTCGTTGAACCCGGCAATCGGATAGGTGATGACCTCCTGGCGCGGCGGCAGGTAGAACACGAAGTAGGGGAAGATTTCCTTCAACGTGCGCGGTGCGAGGTCGGCCTCGTTCGGCGAGCCGCGCCAGATGTAATAGCCGGCGTAGATCGGCTGCAATTCCGGCGCGACCTGGCCGCGCACGCTCGATCGGACCCCGTCGCCGCCCACCAGGACATCGGCCTCCTCGATGCGACCGCCGTTGAAATGCGCGCGCACGCCGCTGCCGTTCTGCTCGACACGCTCGAACCCCCAGCCGAGATGATAGTGCGCGGGGTCGATGGTCTCGCGCAGCAGCCGCTGCAGGCGGTCCCACGAGGTCAGGATTTGCCGCAATGGCCGCTCGGCGGTGATGCGGCCCTGCCGGTCAATGGCGATGCGCTTTTCCACTTCGATGCCAAGGTTGTGCGTGCCGGCGCCGCTCTGCTGCAGCGCCTCCAGCAATTCCGGATGCGTGGTGATGCCCGCGCCGCGGCCGACCAGTTCCACCGGCGAGCGTTCGTACACGTCGACATCCCAGCCGATCTGGCGCAGGAACGCCGCGCTGAACAGGCCCGACATCGAGCCGCCGATGATGATGGCGCGTTTGCGGCGGGGAGGGGAGGTTGGCATCGGATTGGTTCGAAATGCGGGGATGAAAACGGCGGGAACGCCGATCCTAGTCCAACTTGCGGCCGGAGGTCTCCGCGAAGTCTAGTCGCGGGCCGGCGGCGGGATTATCAACACAGCCATGAGGCAGCACCCGATTCGCATTCTCGGCATCGATCCCGGGCTCCGCCGCACCGGCTGGGGCATGGTCGAGATCGACGGCAACCGGCTCGGCTTTCTCGGCTGCGGCTCGGTCGCGACCGACGACCGCGCCGATCTCGCGGTGAGGCTGGTTACCATCCACGACGGGCTGCTTCGCATCCTTGATGAATTCCGCCCCGACGAGGCCGCCGTCGAGTCGACGTTTGTGAACAAGAACGCCGCGGCGACGCTGAAACTCGGCCAGGCGCGCGGCATCGCCATGTTCGTGCCGGCGAAGGCCGGCGTGCCGGTCGCCGAATATGCGCCGAACCTTGTGAAAAAAACCATTGTCGGCGCCGGCCACGGCGACAAGGCGCAGGTGCGCATGATGATCGGCGTGCTGCTGCCGAAAGCGGACCCGCAGTCCGAGGACGCCGCCGATGCGCTCGCCATCGCCGTGACGCACGCGCATCACAGGCAAAGCGTGCTGCTGCGCGTTGCGCTGAAGGTGGCCGCGCGATGATCGGCAAACTCAAAGGCATCATCGACTCCTACGGCGAAGATTCCATCATCCTTGACGTCAACGGCGTCGGCTATCTTGTGCATTGCTCTGCGCGCACGTTGCAGGCGCTGCCGGCGCAAGGCGAGGCGGTGACGCTCGCGATCGAGACGCACGTGCGCGAGGACCTGATCCGCCTGTACGGCTTTCAGAGCGATGTCGAGCGCGAGTGGTTCCGGCTGCTGCAAACCGTGCAGGGCGTCGGCGCCAAGGTCGCGCTCGCGGTGCTCGGCACGCTCAAGCCTTCCGATCTCGCGTCCGCCATCGCCATGCGCGACAAGGCCATGGTCGCGCGCACGCCGGGCGTCGGCCCGAAGGTCGCTGAACGCATCGTCACTGAATTGAAGGACAAGGCGCCGGCCTATACCGATGTCGATCCGGCGCTGGTGCGCCTCTCCGGCGCGCTCGACGAGAAACGCGCGCCGCAGCCGATCGCCGACGCGGTCTCGGCGCTGGTCAATCTCGGTTATGGTCAGCCGCAGGCCGCCGCTGCCATCGCCGCGGCGGCGCGAAGCGCAGGCGAGGGGGCGGAGGCGAAGACGCTGATCCGGCTGGGGCTCAGGGAACTGGGCAAGTGAGAGCGCGGCCATGACCACCACGCCCGGCCGACTTGTCACGCCCGAACGCCGCGAGGAAGACACCGCGGAGGTATCGCTGCGTCCGCAGAAGCTTGCCGAATTCATCGGCCAGCAGCAGGCGCGCGCCAACCTCTCCGTCTTCATCGAGGCAGCGCGGGCGCGGCGCGAGGCGCTCGACCACGTGCTGTTCGTCGGCCCACCAGGGCTGGGCAAGACCACGCTGGCGCAGATCGTCGCGCGCGAACTTGGCGTCAATTTCCGCGCCACGTCGGGCCCGGTGATCGCCAAGGCCGGCGACCTCGCGGCGCTGCTGACCAATCTCGAAGAGCGCGATGTGCTCTTCATCGACGAGATCCACCGGCTCAATCCGGCGGTGGAGGAAATCCTCTACCCGGCGATGGAGGATTTCCAGCTCGACCTCATCATCGGCGAGGGCCCGGCGGCGCGCTCGGTGAAGATCGATCTCGCAAAATTCACTCTGGTCGGCGCGACGACGCGCGCGGGGCTTCTCACCAATCCGCTGCGCGACCGCTTCGGCATTCCGGTGCGGCTCAATTTCTACACCGAGGCGGAGCTTGAGCAGATCGTCAACCGCGGCGCGCGCGTGCTCGGCATCGGCATGAGCGCCGACGGCGCCAACGAGATCGCGCGCCGCGCGCGCGGCACGCCGCGCGTCGCCGGGCGGCTGCTGCGCCGCGTGCGCGACTTCGCCAATGTCGCAGGCAACGACAAGATCGACCGCGCCATCGCCGACAAGGCCCTGCGCGCGCTCGAAGTCGATGCCGCCGGCCTCGACGCCATGGACCGGCGCTATCTCTCGACCATCGCGATGAACTACGGCGGCGGTCCGGTCGGCGTCGAGACCATGGCGGCGGCGCTGTCGGAGCCGCGCGACGCCATCGAGGACATCATCGAACCCTACCTGATCCAGTGCGGATTTCTGCAACGCACCCCGCGCGGCCGCCTGCTCACCGGCCACGCCTTCCGCCATCTCGGTCTGCCCGAGCCCGCGCGCGACCCGGCGCAGTTCGGGTTGTTCGGGCAAGGCGATGACGAGGCGTGACGCGATGGAGCAAGCCTATGAAGGCGGCTGTCACTGCGGTCGCGTCCGGTTTCGCGTGACGGCCGATCTCGCCACCGTCACAGAATGCAATTGCTCGATCTGCGCAAAAAAGGGCTTCTTGCATCTCATCGTGCCGCCGGAGCATTTCGAGCTGTTGAGCGGCGCTGATGCGCTCACGACCTATCGCTTCAATACCGGCACCGCGAAACATACGTTTTGCACGACCTGCGGCATCCACCCCTTCTACACGCCGCGCTCCGACCCCGATAAGATCGATGTCAATGTCCGCTGCCTCGATGGCGTCAACCTTGCGGCGCTCAAGCCACATCGGTTTGATGGCAAGAATTGGGAGCACGCGATTGAGAGTAAGGTCCCGTGGCGATAGGACCCTGGTGTGACATTAGCGCATGCTTATTTTGAGTGATAGGATCGTGCCATGAAGACGACGACAGAGAAGGCGGCCGCAGCCCTCGATCTGCTCCCCGAAGAGATGCGCGAACCTGCCGTTGCCTATTTGCTCGAGCAGGCGGAGAAATTTCGCGTGCTGAAGGAGCAGATCGCGGAAGGTATTGAGGATGTTTCCTCGGGGCGTGTCACCGAGTGGAATTTCGAGGATTTTTTGCGTCAAGCGCGGACCATGCGACGGACCTAGTTGCCGGGATGCGAATTGTCCTCTCCAACAGGGCCAATGCGGATCTACTGCGCACTTATCGATATCTCGCCGAACGCAGTCCGAGCGCTGCTGACGCCTTTGCCCAAAGAGTTGATTTAAACTTCAAGAACTTGACGCGCTTTCCCACTTATCGGCAGGGAGCGATCTCGCCTTGCTCCTGGCCTCCGCTGTTTAGTAGTCGGCATCCATTTGATCTTTTACACTATCGAAGCTGATGAGATCGCCATCGTCCGGATAATTGATGGCCGAATGGATGTCGACGAAGAATTTTACCGATGAATGACAGTCAGCGTTTCCCCCTCGACGGCGAAATCCGCGACGGTCGCCATGTGCTCACCGTGCGCGTCTATTACGAGGACACGGATTTCACCGGCATCGTCTATCACGCCAATTACCTGCGCTATCTCGAGCGCGGGCGCACCAACTACCTGCGGCTGATCGGCGCCGACCACCGCGCTTTGTTTGAGGAGGCGCAGAAGGAGGCGCCGGGCTTCGCCTTCGTGGTGCGCTCGATGGAGATCGATTTCCTCAAGCCGGCGCGCATGGACGACATCCTGGACATCACCACCGAGCCGGAGGTGGTGAAAGGCGCCTCCACCACTGTGCGCCAGCGGGTCATGCGCGGCGAGGAGGTCCTGGTCGAGGCCCGCGTGCGCGTCGCTTTCATCTCCGGCGGGCGGGCGCGCCCGATCCCGAAACCCCTGCGGATCGCCATGCGGGCGGACCAGGACGCCGTCGGCAATTTGTCGCAAGACGGCCAGTAACCTCGCCTTAACCACGGCTGGGGCTTGTTGAGGCCGTTAGGACCGGTGTTGCGCCCTAGTTTGGACAAGTTTCGCGACGATTTCGGGGTCCGCCGATGGCGGGTTCGGCTCCGGTTATCGCGAAAATTCGGGTCTTCGGCGGCGAACGCGATGCGGCCGCCCGGCATGTCCCTTTTGGTCCCGGCGACGGTGCGCCGCCCGGTGATGGCTCTTTGTGATGGTCCTTCGTGACAAGTCTTGGGACGATTCTTGGGGTCGCAAAGCCGAAAGGACGCGATCATGAACCCCGACGTCGTACAGACGGCCCTGCCGTTGACCTCCTCCGATCTGTCGCTGTTCCACCTGTTCTGGCAGTCGCACTGGCTGGTCAAGACGGTGACGGTCGGGTTGCTCTCCTGCTCGGTCTGGGTTTGGGCGATCGCGATCGACAAGACTTTCCTGTTTTCCCGTACCCGCAAGGCCGCGGACCGCTTCGAACAGGCGTTCTGGTCGGGCCAGTCGCTGGAGGACCTCTATAAGTCGCTCGCGGCCACACCCGGCCATTCGACCGGTGCGCTGTTCGTCGCGGCCATGCGCGAGTGGAAGCGCAGCCTCGAGGGCCACGCCAAGTCGTTCGCCGGCCTGCAGATGCGCATCGAGAAGGTGATGGACGTCACCATCGCGCGCGAGGTCGAACTCATGGAGCGGCGGCTGCTGGTGCTGGCGACGGTCGGCTCGGCCGGCCCCTTCATCGGCCTGTTCGGCACGGTGTGGGGCATCATGACGAGCTTCCAGTCGATCGCGGCCTCGAAGAACACCTCGCTCGCGGTCGTCGCGCCGGGCATCGCGGAAGCGTTGTTTGCGACCGCAATCGGCCTCGTTGCCGCCATCCCGGCGACGATTTTCTATAACAAGTTCACAACCGAGGTGAACCGGCAGGCGCAGCGGCTCGAGGGCTTTGCCGACGAGTTTTCCGCGATCCTGTCGCGGCAGATCGACGAACGCGCCTGATGGCGATGGTGAGGGTGGGGACATGGCGGCAAGTGGTATAGGCGCCGTTACCGGCGGCAAGCGCCGGAACCGGCGGCGCGCGATCATGGCCGATATCAACGTGACGCCGTTCGTCGACGTCATGCTGGTGCTGCTGATCGTGTTCATGGTGTCGGCGCCGCTGCTCACAGTCGGCGTGCCGCTCGACCTGCCGCAGAGCCAGGCCAAGTCGCTCGATCAGGACCGCGAGCCGCTCACTGTTTCGGTGAATGTCCAGGGCCAGGTCTTCCTGCAGAACGCCGAGATCAAGGTCGACGATCTGGTGCCCAAGCTCAAAGCCATCACCGACGCACGCGGCGGGGCGGAAGAACGCATCTACGTGCGTGGCGATAAAAAGGTGGATTACGGTACCATGATGAAGGTGATGGGCCGCCTGTCCGCGGCAGGCTATCGCCGGGTCGCGCTGGTGACGGAAGTCGAGCAGGGCACGTAGACTTGAAGCCACGATGAAGCCGGGCATCACCATATCGTGCGTCGCGCATGTCGGAGTGCTGCTGTGGAGCGTTGTGGCATTCTCGGCGAAGCCGATGAGCACGCCGGTGGCGGAGGCGCTGCCGGTCGATTTCATCTCCGCCAAGCAGTTTTCGGAGATGACCGCCGGCGTCAAGAACGCGCCGAAGCTGGAAACGCCCAAGCCGCTCGCCGACAAGATCGACGTGCCGCAGCCGGCCAAGCAGGCTGCGCCGAAGGTCGAGGACAAACCGGACATCACTACCGACGCCGCCGCCAAGAAGCCGCCGACGCCGGAGCCGAAGCCGCCGGAGAAGGCCGAGAAGAAGAAAGAGCCTGAGCCCAAGGTCGACCAGATCGCCCAGGAGCTGAAAAAGGAAGACGCCAAGAAGCCGCCGAAGCCCGAGGATAAGCCGGTGCCGAAGAAGCCGTCGCCAAAGTTCGATGCCAACCAGGTTGCAGCGCTGCTCGACAAGCGCGACCCGCGGCGCAAGCTCGCCGCCGCAGAGACGCTCAACAATTCGCCGTCGCTTGGCACTGCCGCCGGCAGCGCCGCCAAGCTGTCGCAGAGCGAGATCGATGCGTTGCGCGCGCGTATCAACGAATGCTGGAACCCGCCTGCGGCTGCGGCTTCGCAAGATCAGGCCAAGCTCTACATCGTGCTGCGTGTGCAGTTCCGGCAGGATGGTTCGGTCGCGCGCGATCCATCGGTCGTCGAGGGGACGGCCTCGACCTTGGGACCGGTGCTCGCCGAGAGCGCCAAGCGCGCGCTGCTGGGATGCCAGCCGTTTACGATGCTCAAGCCCGAACATTTCGAGCAGTGGAAAGATATCGAAATCAAATTCGATCCTCACGACAAGATTGGCGGATAAACGCAATGCCATTGATTGACGCTGGTAATTTTCTTGAACGCCCGGTTTCGACTCTGACGCGTCGCCGCGTGCTTGCGCTCAGCGCAGCAGCAACCGCCGGCGCGCTCATCGTGCCGCGTCCGGCCGCGGCGGTTCTCAACATCGACATCAACCAGGGCAACGCCCAGCCGGTGCCGATCGCGCTGCCCGATTTCGTCGGCGGCGCACCGGCCGACGCCGACACCGCGCGCGGGGTCACCCAGATCATCGCGGCGAATCTCAAGCGCTGCGGACTTTTCGCGCCGATCGATCCCGCGGCCTACATCGAGAAGATCGTCAATGTCGACGCTGTGCCGCGCTTTCCCGACTGGCGCACCATCAACGCGCAGGCGCTGGTCACCGGCCGCGTGACGCGTCAGAACGACGGCCGGCTCAAGGCCGAATTCCGGCTGTGGGACGTCATCGCCGGCCAGCAGCTTGCCGGCCAGCAATACTTCACCACGCCCGACAATTGGCGCCGCATCGCTCACATCATTTCGGATGCGGTCTACGAGCGGCTCACCGGCGAAAAGGGCTACTTCGACAGCCGCGTCGTGTTCGTCGACGAGACCGGCCCGCGAGAGCGGCGCATCAAGCGGCTCGCCATCATGGATCAGGACGGCGCCCGCGTGAGCTACCTGACGCGCGGCGAGGATCTCGTGCTGACGCCGCGGTTCTCGCCGTCGACGCTCGAGATCACCTACATGGCGTACGGCCAGGGCGATCCGCGCGTCTATCTGCTCAACATCGATTCCAACCAGCGCGAGATCGTCGGCAATTTCCCCGGCATGAGTTTTTCGCCGCGCTTTTCGCCCGATGGCCAGCGCGTGATCCTGAGCCTGCAGCAGGGCAGCAACTCCAATCTGTTCGTCATGGATTTGCGCTCGAAGGCGACGACGCGGCTGACCGACACGCCGGCGATCGACACGTCGCCATGTTACGCGCCGGACGGCTCGAAGATCTGCTTCGAGTCGGATCGCGGCGGCACATCCGCAGATTTACATCATGCCCGCAGTCGGCGGCGCGGCGCAGCGCATCAGTTTCGGCGAAGGCAATTATTCGACGCCGGTATGGTCGCCGAGCGGCGAGTACATCGCCTTCACCCGGCAGTCCCAGGGCAAGTTCGCGATCGGCGTGATGAAGCCCGACGGTTCCGGCGAGCGCATTTTGACGGAGGGCTTCCACAACGAGGGCCCGACCTTCTCGCCCAACGGGCGGGTGATCATGTTCTTTCGCGATCCGGGCGGCAGCGCAGGCCCCTCGCTTTTCACGATCGACGTTGCGGGCCGCAACGAGCAGCGGCTGCAGACGCCGAGCTTCGCCTCCGATCCCGCCTGGTCGCCGCTGCTGTCGTAAGCAAGGCGATCAGGGCCGCGAAATGCCTTGCCGGCGCACAAGACCGCCG
The DNA here is from genome assembly GCA_963730645.1 of uncultured Alphaproteobacteria bacterium. Lineage (GTDB taxonomy): Bacteria > Pseudomonadota > Alphaproteobacteria > Rhizobiales > Xanthobacteraceae > BOG-931. The sequence continues at coordinate 20,958 of CAVSSN010000015.1, forward strand.
CATTCACGCCCTATTAACCATTGCAAAAGCTTTACGGGGATTCCGCAGGTTCGCGGGGTCGAAGCAAGCCCCCATCAAGGTTGACGGAACGTTCGCTTAACGAAGGGGCTGGTAGACCGGGCCAAGTTCAAAAGCACGTCTTATGGGGACGTCCGGTAACGACGGAACAATGGAGGCACCGGAATGAACGTGACGAGCACAATCCGTTGCGCCAGATTTGCGGCCGTCGTCATGGCCGCGCTTGCGATCGCAGGCTGCGCCAAGCAGCAGCCCGACCAGACCGCCGGGATGGGTGGCGCTGCAGTACCCGGCAGCCAGCAGGACTTTGTCGTCAACGTCGGCGACCGGGTCTTCTTCGAGACGGATTCGACCGAGCTCACGCCGCAGTCGACCGCGACGCTCGACAAGCAGGCGCAGTGGCTCAACAACTACAATCGCTATGCCTTCACCATCGAAGGCCACGCCGACGAGCGCGGCACGCGCGAATACAACATCGCGCTCGGCGCCCGTCGCGCGCAGACGGTGCGTGAATACCTTGTCTCGCGCGGCGTCTCGGCGCAGCGCATGCGCACCATCTCCTACGGCAAGGAGCGGCCGGTCGCGGTGTGCAACGATATTTCCTGCTGGTCGCAGAACCGCCGCGCCGTGACCGTGCTCAATCAGAGTTCGTAAGACCGCAAATTCAATATTGTTACTGACTTTGCTTCCGGCCGGCGCCTCTGATGGCGCCGGTCGTGTTTTGTCAAATGCGGCTTGCCAACCGCCCATTGAAGTCGGATCGTATACGCACGACGTCGCGTACGGCTCGGCAATTTAAAAAATCTATGGGGCCTGGGTGATGACACTCGGTTCGTTTGTCCGCACGGCAATGATGCTTGCGTCCACGACGCTGATCGCCGCCTGCGGCGAGAACAACCGCTACGCCGCTCCGCCGCCGCCCAAGGTGGCGGTCGCGGCGCCGGTCGAGCAGCAGGTCACGCGCTACTACGAAGCGACCGGCAATACGGCGGCGGTCAATTCGGTCGATCTGGTCGCGCGCGTGCAGGGCTTCGTCCAGGCCATCAGCTACACCGACGGCGACTTCGTGAAGAAGGGCACGTCGCTGTTCACGATCGAGCCGGAGCCCTACAAGCTCAAGGTGGAGGCCGCGAAGTCGTCGGTGACCAGCGCGCAGGCGACGCTGACGCAGGCGGAAGCGGAGTACAAGCGGCAGGCCGATCTCATCACCAAGCAGGTTTCGACGCAGGCCAATTACGACAAGGCGCTGGCGCAACGCGATTCGTCGCAGGCCGACCTGCAATCGCAACAGGCCAACGAGAAGCAGGCCGAGATCAATCTCGGCTATACCGACGTGACCGCGCCATTCGACGGCGTCGTGACCGCGCGCCAGGTTTCCGTTGGCGAACTCGTCGGCGCCAGCACGACCCCGACGACGCTCGCCACCATCGTGCAGCTCGATCCGATCTGGGTGAACTTCAACGCCAGCGAGCGCGACGTGCTGCGCGTGCGCGCCGATCTCGCCAGCAGCGGCCGCACCGTCGCCGATCTCATCGGCATCCCGGTCGAGATCGGCCTGCAGAACGAGGAAGGCTATCCGCACGTCGGCAAGCTCGACTACGTCGCGCCAACCGTGAACGCCTCGACCGGAACGCTGGCGGTACGCGCCACCTTGCAGAACGAGAAGCGCGGCCTGCTGCCCGGCTTTTTCGTGCGCGTGCGCGTGCCGTCGGAGCCGAAGCCGGCGCTGCTCGTGCCCGATGTCGCGCTCGGCAGCGACCAGGGCGGCCGCTACGTGCTCGTCGTCAACAAGGACAACGTGGTCGAGCAGCGCAAGGTCGAAGCCGGTCCGCTGGTCGGCGCACTGCGCGTCATCGACAAGGGATTGACCAAGGACGATCGCGTGGTCGTCGGCGGCATCATGCTCGCCATCCCCGGACAGAAGGTCGACGCGCAGGTGCAATCCGCGGACGCTGCGAAATAGTCCGCCGGGATACGCAACATGATGTCGAAATTCTTCATCGAGCGGCCGGTGCTGGCGAACGTGCTCGCCATCCTGATGGTCTTGATCGGCGCGGTCGCGCTGTACGGGCTGCCGGTGGCGCAATATCCCGACGTCGTGCCGCCGACCGTGCAGGTGACGACGCGCTATCCCGGCGCCAGCGCGCAAACGCTGATCGACACCGTTGCGCTGCCGATCGAGCAGCAGGTCAACGGCGTCGAAGACATGCTCTACATGCAGTCGACCAGCGCCAGCGACGGCAGCTACACGCTCACCGTCACGTTCAACATCGGCACCGACCTCAACTTCGCGCAGGTCCTGGTGCAGAACCGGGTGTCGAGCGCGCTCGCGTCGCTGCCGCAGGCGGTGCAGGCGCAGGGCGTGACGGTGCAGAAGCGCTCCACCTCGATCCTCATGTTCGTGACCTTGACCTCGCCGGACGGCCGCTACGACAGCCTCTATCTCGCCAACTACGCCACCATCCGGCTCAAGGACGAGCTCGCGCGGCTGCCCGGGCGTCGGCAACGTCAACGTGTTCGGCGCCGGCCAGTATTCCATGCGCATCTGGCTCGATCCGGAAAAGCTGAAGGCGCGCGCGCTCGACGCGCAGGACGTGGTGCAGGCGCTGCAGCAGCAGAGCCAGCAGGTGACCGCCGGCCAGGTCGGCATGCCGCCGGCTCCGGCGGGCGTGAACTTCCAGTACACGATCGATGTCGCCGGCCGCCTCGCCGATGTCGACCAATTCCAGGACGTCATCGTCAAGACCGGAAGCAACGGCGACATCACGCGGGTGCGCGACGTCGGCCGCGTCGAACTCGGCGCGCAGACCTACGGCCAGATCTTCACGCTCGACGGCAAGCCGGCGGCGGGCATCGGCCTATTCCAGTCGCCGGGCGCGAACGCGCTCGATGTCGAGCAGGCGGTCAAGGCGAAGATGACGGCGCTGGCGCGCGAATTTCCGCAGGGGCTGGTCTACGCCGTGCCGTTCGACACCACGGTGTTCGTCAAGGAATCGATCAACGAGGTCTACAAGACGCTGTTCGAGGCCGCGGTCCTGGTGCTGATCGTCATTCTCGTGTTCCTGCAGGACTGGCGCGCGATGCTCATCCCGGCGACGACGGTGCCGGTGACCATCATCGGCGCCTTTGCCGCGATGTGGGCGCTCGGCTTCAGCGTCAACCTCTCGACCTTGTTCGCGATCATTCTCGCCATCGGCATCGTGGTCGATGACGCCATCGTGGTGGTGGAGGGCGCCGCCCACAACATCGAAAAGGGCATGAGCGGACACGACGCGGCGATCAAGGCCATGGACGAACTGCTTGGCCCGATCATCGGCATCACGCTGGTGCTGATGTCGGTGTTCCTGCCGGCGGCATTCCTGCCGGGACTGACCGGCCGGATGTACGCGCAGTTCGCGCTGGTGATCGCCGCGACCGCGATGCTGAGCGCCATCAACGCCGTCACGCTCAAGCCGACGCAGTCCGCGCTGTGGCTGCGCGCATCAGTGCCGCCGGAGAAGCGCAATGCCTTCTACCGCGGCTTCAACAGCGTCTACGGGCGGATCGAGCGCGGCTATGCCGGGCTCATCGGCCGCATGGTCGCGCATAGCGGACTCATGGTGCTCATCGCGCTCGCGATCATCGCGGTCGCCGGCTACGGGCTCTCGCGCGTGCCGACCGGCTTTCTGCCGATCGAGGATCAGGGCTATCTGCTCGTCGCCGTGCAGCTTCCCGACGGCGCATCGCTCGCGCGCACGCAGAAGGCGCTCGACCAGGTCTCCGAGCTTGCGCGCAAGCAGGCCGGCGTCGACCAGGTGCTCACCATCGCCGGCGTCTCCGCGCTCGACAACAACGCGACGCTGGCGAGCGCCGGCGTCGCCTATGTGGTGCTCAAGCCCTGGAGCGAGCGCGCCGGTCTGCTCGCTCTGTTTGGAGGTTTGTCGAAGGCGTTCGAGGCCATCGATGCACGCGTGATCGTGCTGCCGCCGCCGCCGATCCAGGGCATCGGCAATGCCGGCGGCTTCACGCTGATGGTCGAGCTGCGCGACGGCAGCAGCGACTTCGACAAGCTGCAAGGCATCACCAACGCCGTCATCGCCAACGCGCAGGGGCAAAGCGGGCTGCAGCGCGTGTCGACATCGTTCCGCGCCGACTCGCCGCAATTCCGTATCGATGTCGACCGGGTGAAGGCGCAGGTCGTGCAGGTCTCGGTCGACCAGGTGTTCGCGGCGCTCGCGACCTATCTCGGCTCGACCTACGTCGTGCAGTTCAACAAGTTCGGCCGCGTGTTCCAGGTCTACGCCCAGGCCGACTCGAAATTCCGCCTGCGAACGGAAGACATCGCCAACCTCACGGTGCGCAACCAGAAGGGCGACATGATTCCGCTCGGCACGCTCGCCGCCATCGTGCCGACTGCGGGCCCCGCGCTGATCACGCTTTACAATCTCTATCCGGCGTCGAGCATCATCGGGCTGCCGGCCGCGGGCTTCAGTTCGGGCGACGCCATCCGCTTGATGGAGCAGAACGCGAGCCACACCGTGCCGCCCGGCGCCGGCACCGATTGGACCGCGATGTCGTACCAGGAGAAGATCGTCGGCAATCAGATGTACCTCGTCTTCGCCATGGCGATGCTGCTGGTCTATCTGGTGCTGGCCGGGCAATACGAGAGCTGGTACGCGCCGATCTCGATCATCTTCTCGGTGCCGCTCGCGCTGGTCGGGCCGGTGTCGGTGCTCAACGGGCTACGCATCGACAACAATCTCTACACCCAGATCGGTCTGATCCTGCTGATTGCGCTTTCGGCCAAAAACGCGATTTTGATCGTCGAGGTCGCGCGCGAACATCGCGTGCGCGACGGCAAGCCGCTGCTCGAATCCGCAGTGGACGCGGCGCGCGCGCGGTTCCGCCCGATCCTGATGACCTCGTTCGCCTTCATCCTCGGTGTCGCACCGCTGGTGTTGGCGAGCGGCGCGGGCGCCAGCGCGCGCAAATCGATCGGCATCACCGTGTTCAGCGGAATGATCGCTTCGACGTGCCTCGCGGTGCTGTTCGTGCCGTCGCTGTTTGTGGTGGTGCAGCGCTTCGAGGAATGGCTCGCGGCGCGCAAGGGCGCAAAAGTCCGCCCGGTTCAGCCGGCCGAATGATCGCCAATCGTGTGGCGATCAGTCACAATTTGGACGCAGGACCCTCTATGTTACGCCTGATTACGCAATAGCCGCGCCAAGCGGAACGCACCCAAGCCGAAAATGTTGTCGCCGATGATCCGACCTGCCTCCCTGCTCGTGGCCGCGCTGGCGTGCGGCCTCTCCGCCGGCTCAGCCCATGCGCAAGTCTCAGCCGCCGATCTTAACGCCCGTATCGACCGGCTGGAGCAATCCATTCGGGAACTTACCGGTTCAGTCGAGGAGCTGCAGCACCGCAACCAGCAGCTCGAGCAGCAGGTCCGCCACATGCAGGAGGACAGTCAGGCCCGAATCCAGGAACCCGGCGGTAACGGCGCGCCCGCGCCGGCCCGTCCCTCCGTCCGGCCGGGCTTTCCGCCGCCACCTGCGGTCGCGACAGCGCCCCCGCCCGCGCTGCCGGGCCGCCGTGCGGATGTCTTCGATCCAACGGCCAATCCCGGCGCGCCCGGCGTCCCGCGTCAGCTCGGTACCGTTCCCCCGGGCGCCGAGCCACCGCCGCCGGTGCCGGAGGCGCCGGTTGGGCCACCCGGCGGCCGTCAGCCTGGCGCGCCGCTCGATCTTTCGACGCTAGGTGCGCCGGCCCAGCGTGGCTCCGCCTCCCAGCGCCGAACTGCCGCCTCCGCCGCCCCGCAATCCGAATGCGACGGGCGCGGTGCAGGCAACCCTGCCGCCGGGCGCGACGCCGAAGGACGAATACGATCTCGGCTACGGCTACATCCTGCGCAAGGATTACGCGCAGGCGGAGGACACGTTCCGGACTTTCCTGCGCAAATACCCGAGCGACCGCCTCGCGCCCGAAGCGCAATACTGGCTCGGCGAGAGCATGTTCCAGCGCCAGCGCTACCGCGATGCCGCCGAGGCGTTTTTGAACGTGTCGACCAAATACGAGACCACCGCCAAGGCGCCGGACGCGCTGTTTCGGCTCGGACAATCGCTCGCGGCGCTCGGCGAGAAGGAGGCGGCCTGCGCCTCGCTCGGCGAAGTCATGCGCAAATATCCGCGCGCCTCGCTGAGCGTGAAGCAGGGCGTCGACCGGGAACAGAAGCGTGTCCACTGCTGAGGCTGCGGTTTCGGATCGCGAAGCGAACGCGCTGTTCGCTGGCCTCGAAAGCGCGCGTGGTCTGGTTCTGGCGGTTTCCGGCGGCCCGGATTCGACCGCGTTGCTCGTGCTGGCGGCACGCTGGGCAAAACGCCGCAAACGCGCGCCGAAGCTCATGGCCGTCACCGTCGATCATGGGCTGCGCGCTGAAGCGGCGCGCGAGGCCGCCGCGGTCAAGCGGCTCGCCCGCCGGCTGGGCGTAGCGCACCGCACGCTGCGCTGGCGCGGCGTCAAACCCCGAACCGGCTTGCAGGAAGCCGCCCGCATCGCGCGCTACCGGCTGCTCGCCGAAGCGGCAGCGCGCGAAGGCTTTGCCCATATCGTGACGGCGCACACGCTCGACGATCAGGCCGAGACCGTGCTGTTTCGCCTCGCGCGCGGCAGCGGATTGACCGGCCTTGCCGCCATGGCGCGCGGCACGCCTATGTTCGGCGCGCGTGAGATCGTGCTGGTGCGCCCGCTGCTGGGCGTCCCCAAGGTCCGTCTCGTGGCCACGCTTGCATCTGGCAAGATCCAATTCAGCGACGATCCGTCGAACCGCGATCCGCGCTTCACGCGTCCACGGCTGCGCACCATCATGCCCGCGCTGGCACGCGAGGGCCTCGATGCCCGCCGATTGTCGCTCCTGGCATGGCGCGTGCGGCGCGCGGAGGCCGCAATCGAGTTTGCGGTCCATGCGGCGCGTGCAGCGCTCGCGCCCGAGCCATGGGCGGAGCGCGGACCGGTCGCCTTCGATATCGAACGGTTTGCATCGTTGCCGGCCGAGGTCGGCCTGCGCCTGCTCGGCCGCGCGATCGGCCACATTGGCGACGAGGGGCCGGTCGAGCTTGGCAAGCTCGAAGCGCTCGATGCGGCCTTGCGTTGCGCGCCGGCGGGCCGGTTGCGTCGCACGCTTGCCGGCGCGCTGGTCACACTCACCCCGGATCGGCTCATTATCGAGCGAGCACCCGCGCGGCGGCCCTTAACCAAGCCGGCAAGGCGCAACAAGGGCTTTACCAAAGGCCTGTAGGATAAAGGACTTGGCGTTCCCTTGGCATCAGGGGGTGCCGCGCCTACATTGCCTAGAGGGTGGGACCCGAAGCCGCCACGATTCGTGGTTAGGAATGCAAATGTCGCCTCGGCTTAAGGCGGCGACAAGGACTGCCAGATGAACGCAAATCTGCGCAACTTCGCCCTCTGGGTGATCATCGTACTGCTGCTGCTCGCTTTATTCACCCTTTTCCAGAATCCGGGGCAGCGGACGACGTCGCAGGATATTTCGTTCTCGCAGCTTTTGAATGAGGTCGATCAGGGCCGCGTTCGTGACGTCCTGATCCAGGGCCCCGATATCCACGGCACCTTTACCGACGGCCGCACCTTCCAGACCTATGCGCCGAGCGATCCGTCGCTGATCCAGCGGCTCTACGGCAAGGGCGTCTCGATCACGGCGCGGCCGCAGACCGAGAACGTGCCGTGGTTCGTGACGCTCCTGGTCTCGTGGCTGCCGTTTGTGGCGCTGATCGGCGTGTGGATCTTCCTGTCCCGGCAGATGCAGGGCGCCGGCGGCAAAGCGCTCGGCTTCGGCAAGAGCCGCGCAAAGCTACTGACCGAGGCGCATGGCCGCATCACCTTCGAGGACGTGGCGGGCGTCGACGAGGCCAAGCAGGACTTGCAGGAGATCGTCGAATTCCTGCGCGATCCCGGCAAATTCCAGCGGCTCGGCGGGCGCATCCCGCGCGGCGTGCTGCTGGTCGGCCCGCCCGGCACTGGCAAGACGCTGATCGCGCGCGCGGTCGCCGGCGAAGCCAACGTGCCGTTCTTCACCATTTCCGGCTCCGACTTCGTCGAGATGTTCGTCGGCGTCGGCGCCTCGCGCGTGCGCGACATGTTCGAGCAGGCCAAGAAGAACGCGCCCTGCATCATCTTCATCGACGAAATCGACGCCGTCGGCCGTCATCGTGGCGCCGGCCTCGGTGGCGGCAATGACGAGCGCGAGCAGACGCTGAACCAGTTGCTGGTCGAGATGGATGGCTTCGAGACCAATGAGGGCATCATCCTGATCGCGGCCACCAACCGTCCGGACGTGCTCGATCCTGCGCTGCTGCGGCCCGGTCGCTTCGACCGTCAGGTCGTGGTGCCGAATCCGGACGTGGTCGGCCGCGAGAACATCCTGAAGGTTCACGTGCGCAAGGTGCCGCTGGCGCCCGACGTGGTTTTGAAGACCATCGCGCGCGGCACGCCCGGATTCTCGGGCGCCGACCTGATGAATCTCGTCAACGAGGCGGCCCTGATGGCGGCGCGGCGCAACAAGCGCATGGTGACGCAATCCGAGTTCGAAGACGCCAAGGACAAGGTGATGATGGGCGCCGAGCGCAAGTCGCTGGTGATGACGGAAGAGGAGAAGCTCCTCACCGCCTATCACGAGGGCGGCCACGCCATCGTCGCGCTCTGCGTCAAGGCCACCGACCCGGTGCACAAGGCGACGATCATCCCGCGCGGCCGTGCGCTCGGCATGGTCATGCAACTGCCCGAGCGTGACAAGCTGTCGATGTCGCTCGAGCAGATGACGTCGCGGCTCGCCATCATGATGGGCGGTCGCGTCGCCGAGGAACTGGTTTTTGGCAGGGACAAGGTGACGTCCGGCGCCGCTTCCGACATCGAACAGGCGACCAAGCTCGCGCGCATGATGGTGACGCGCTGGGGCCTCTCCCAGGAGCTCGGCACCGTCGCCTACGGCGAGAACCAGGACGAGGTGTTCCTCGGCTACCAGGTCTCGCGCCAGCAGAACATTTCCGAGGAGACGAGCCGCAAGATCGACGGCGAGATCAGGCGGCTGGTCGAGGCCGGCTATGCCGAGGCGAACCAAATCCTTACCGAAAAGCGCGGCGACCTCGAAACGCTGGCCAGGGGTCTGCTCGAATTCGAGACGCTGACCGGCGACGAGATCAAGGATTTGCTCCTGGGCAAGCGCCCGAGCCGCGAATCCGTGATCGAGCCGCAAACGCCGCGCACCTCCGCGGTGCCGAACGCCGGCGCCGGCCGCAACCGTCCGCGGCCCGACACCGGCCCGATGGAGCCACAGCCGCAGGCTTGAGCGTGCCACGCCTTGACGCTAAGGACGCCCGCCGAACGGCGGGCGTTTTCACATGAGCATCCAAAGCAACGATCGCGCCGGTGCGCCGTTCTGGTCGCTCAAGGGCTTCAACCTCGGCATGCGGCTTGCCTTGCCGGTGGCGCCGGCGATGGTCGCGTTCGGGCTCGCGGTCGGCGCGACGGCGGCCCGCAAGGGGCTGACGCTGATCGACAGCGTGCTGATGAATTTGCTTGTCTATGGCGGCGCTTCGCAACTCGTTGCCATGGAAATCTGGCCGCAGCATTTCACCCTCGCGGCTATAACGAGCCTGGCGATCGTCTGCGCCGTCATCAATGCGCGTTTTATTCTGATTACCGCATCGCTGCACCCGTGGCTCGGACCGCTGCCGGCGTGGCAGGTCTATCCGGCCCTGCAAATCGTGGTCGAGCCGAACTGGCTCATCGCCATGCGCTACCGCGGTGAGGGCGGTTCGGACGCCGGCGTTTTCCTCGGCTCGTGCGTGCTGCTGTGGATCGCCTGGATGGGCGCGAGCACGGCGGGCTATCTGCTCGGCGCGCAGATTTCCGATCCGCGCCGATACGGCATCGATCTCGTCATGCCGCTGTTTTTTTCCATCATGCTGGTCCCGCTCTGGCGCGGCAAGCGGCGGGCGTTGGCCTGGGCGGCGGCGGGAGCCGTGGCGCTCGCCGTGCAGCAATTGCTCGGCGGCTACTGGTTTATCGTCGCCGGCGCGCTTGCCGGCAGCGTGCTCGGAGGCTTCCTCGATGACGCCGATTGAAGGCGCCGACGCCGGCGCGCTGGTGGCGATCCTCGCCATGGGGGTGGTGACCTACGCCATGCGGGGCGGCGGCTTTTGGCTGATGAGCCATGTGACGCCAAGCGCGCGGGTGCGCCGGATGCTGGAGACGCTACCGGGTGCCGTGGTGGTCGCTGCCGTGCTGCCGATCGTCGTACGCGACGGGGTTGCGGCCATGCTGGCCATCGCTGCCGCGGTATTGGTGACACTGGTACACCGCAACGATTTTGTCGCCGTGATCGCCGGTATGGCGGTAGCGGCAGGGTTACGTGCAGCGGGCTGGTGACCGGCTGGTCCCAATCCCGCCATAACGTTAGGATAGTCATCCGCTCCCCTGGGGAGGCGATGGATGCGAACAGCTACAATTCTCGGCGCAGCTTTGTCGATTTGGATCGGTCCCGGCTTCGCGCAAGGCGCTCCGCCAGCGCCCATTCCCGTGGCCCCGAAGCCGCCGGCGGCCGCCGTGGCAAAACCCCCCGTTTCCGCTGCCAAGCCTGCGCAGCTTGCTGCGCCGCGATCAACACCGGCGTCGCGCTCGGCGGAGCAGCTTGCCGCCTCGCCCGATCCGACTTTCGACGAGGGCACCTACGGGCAAATCAAAGAGGCGCTGCTGAGCTATTCAGCGCTGCAGGTGCGTGGCGGCTGGCCGACCATGCCGGCCGACGCCAAGCTCGCGCCCGGCTCGAGCGGCCCCAACGTCGCGCTGCTGCGCCACCGCCTCGCGATCACCGAAGACCTGGCGCCTGAAAAGGAGAAAGGTGACGCCTACGACGCCGACCTCGTCGAAGGCGTCAAACGCTTTCAGCTTCGCCACGGGCTTGCGGCGACCGGGACAGTCGGCCCGCAAACGCTTGCCGCGCTCAACGTGCCGATCGCCAAACGGCTGAAACAGCTCCAGGCATCGCTCGAGCGGCTCGTCGGCATGGATTTCACGTTCGGCGAGCGCTACGTCGTCGTCAACATCCCCGGCGCCTACACCGAGGCGATCGAAAACGACAAGGTGGAGCGGCGCTACCGCGTGATCGTCGGCAAGACCGACAAGCCCTCGCCGACGCTCACCGCCTACATCACCGATGTCGACCTCAATCCGACCTGGACGGTGCCGCTGTCGATCACCAAGACCGAAATCACGGCCCATATGCGCAAGGACCCGAGCTACCTCAGCCGCATGCACATGCGCCTGCTCGACGGCCACGACAATGAGATCGCGCCAACATCGGTCGACTGGTCGTCCGACCGCTCGCCGAATTTCGTCGTGCGGCAGGATTCCGGCACCTTCAATGCGCTCGGTGCGGTGAAGATCAACATGCCCAATCCGTATTCGGTCTACATGCACGACACCAACACCAGAAACCTGTTCGCCGACGACTATCGCTTTGACTCCCACGGCTGCACGCGGGTCGACAATGTGCGCGATCTCGCCGCCTGGGTGCTCAAGGACCTGCCGAAATGGACTCCCGCCGCGATCGATGACGGCATCGCCACGGGTCAGAAACAGGACATCCGGTTGCCGAAGAAAATCCCGGTTGCCTGGATTTATCTCACCGGCTGGATGACGCGCGGCGGCGTCGTGCAGTTCCGCGACGACGTCTACGCCCATGACGACCAGTTGATTGCCGCCAACGCTGATCCGGCATTCGCCGCTATGGTGGAGTCCGCGCGTGCCGGCGGTTTTGTCGCCGTGACGCGTCCGGCAGCTTCGCCGGCTTCCGCGGCGCGTGCGCCCGTCAAGCAGGTCTCCAATCTCGACAGCCGCTGATCGAGGATCACACCATGCTCAAGTCCGCTCTGTTCGCCGCCGCGCTTTTGAGCGTCGCGGCGGCGTCCGCGCGCGCCAATGATTCGACCGCCGAGCTCGCGACCGGCGGCCTTATCTTCGTGCAGAACGACGATGTTGAGATGCGTGCGGAGGATTTGTTCATCTCCGCGCAGGAGGTGAGTGTCAAATATCGTTTCTTCAACAAGGCCGCCAAGGACGTCACAGTTCTGGTCGCCTTCCCGATGCCGGAAGTGCGCATCTCCGAGCAGGACCAGAACATTTCGCTGCCGACCGAAGACCCCGTCAACATCCTCGCCTTCAAGACCAGCGCGAACGGCCAGCCGGTCACCACCAAGGTCGAACAGCGCGTGTTCGCGGTCGGCATCGAGCGCACGCAATATCTGCGCGACCTCGGCATTCCGCTGGCGCCGCATGTGCGCGCGACCGGCGAAGCGCTCGACAAGCTGTCGCCGGAGAAGTGGGACGAGCTCATACGACTCGGCCTCGCCGAGGTTGAGGAATACGACATCGGCAAGGGCATGCAGAAGCATCTCGCCCCGCGCTGGGGGCTGAAGACGACGTTCTACTGGGAGCAGACTTTTCCGGCGCAGAAGGAAACGCTGATCGAGCACCAGTACAAGCCGAGCGTGGGCGGCTCGGCACAGACCGATCTCGGCGCTCCCTATGCAGTGAATGATGCGTGGTACGGCGACTACCAGCGCAAATATTGCATCGACAAGGATTTTTATTCGACCATCGAACGGCTGCGCAAAGCCAACAAGAGCGAGTTCGGCCCGCCCTACAGCGAGGAGCGCATCGACTACATCCTCAAGACCGGCGCCAACTGGTCCGGGCCTATCAAGGATTTCCGCCTCGTCGTCGACAAGGGCAACGCCGACAGTCTGTTGAGCTTCTGCGGCGACGGCATCAAGAAAATCGGGGCGACGCAGTTCGAGCTGCGCAAAGCTGACTATACGCCCGACGGCAATCTCTCGGTGCTGATCCTGAAGAAGATTGCAAAAGAATAAGCGCAGTTGCACCTTGCCTTGGGCTTTGGGAGGCAGGTCATGGTCAAGCTGTTGCAATGCATCGCCGGTTTGGCGGTCGCGATCGCCATCAATATTGCCGCGCCGGCGGCGGCACAAAGGGACGCCGCCTCAGCGCTCGACGCGAAAGCGACAGCGCTTTCGAACGCGGGAAAATTTTCTGAAGCGATACCGCTGCTGCAGCGCGCGCTGGCGATTCGCGAGAAGGCGCTCGGTCCCGACAACCTGATCGTCGCGAATACCGTCTACAATCTTGCTTATATGTGTTCGAACCAGGGCCTCTACGCCGACGCCGAGCCGCTGTTCAAAAGAGCATTGGGGACCTACGAGAAATTGCGCGGTCCCGACCACACCGACGTTGCGGATGTGTTGGACAGTCTCGCTTCGGTCTACAGTCAGCAAGCTCATTACGCCGACGCGGAACCGCTCTTCAAACGGGCTTTGGCGATTCGCGAGAAGGCACTTGGGCCTGACCATCCCGATGTCGCGTCGACGTTGAGCAACTTGGCTGACGTTTATAGCGACCAAAGCCGTTACGCCGAGGCCGAGCCGCTCTACAAGCGATCGCTGGCGATCCGGGAGAAGGTGCTCGCGTCCGGCCATGCAGACGCAATGGGCTCGAAGAATTATGCGGTCGCGCTGAACAATCTGGCGATCCTCTACACGCTTCAGGGCCGCGACGCCGACGCCGAGCCGCTCTACAGGCAATCGTTGGCGATCCGCGAGAAGGCGCTCGGGCCCAATCATCCCGATTATCGCCCAGTCTCTGGGCAATCTGGCTGATGTCTACAAACGGCAAGAGCGCTACGCCGACGCCGAGCCGCTCTACAAGCGCTCGCTTGCGATCTGCGAGAAGTCGCTCGGACCCGACAATCCCGAGGTCGGCAGGACTTGAGCAATCTGGCTTTCCTCTATGACGCCAGGCCCGCTACGCCGAGTCCGAACCGCTCTACAAGCGGTCACTGGCGATCGAGGAGAAGGCGCTCGGTCCCGACCATCCCGACTGTCGCAAATACGCTGATACAATCTGGCTGTGCTTTACGACAGCCAAGGCCGCTACGCCGACGCCGAGCCGCTCTACAAGCGGGCGCTGGCGATCGAGGAGAAGACGTTCGGTCCCGACCATCCCTTGGTCGGCAAATCAGTTGAACAATCTGGCTGAGCTCTACAGAGAGATGGCTCGCTATGCCGACGCCGAGCCGCTCTATCAAGCGCTCGCTGGCGATCCGCGAGAAGGCGCTCGGCCCGGACCATCCCGATGTCGCCGAGAGTCGCTGAACAATCTGGCTGTTGCTCTACGAGAACCAAGGCCGCTACGCCGACGCGTTGCCGCTGGCACAACAGCTGATCGCCAATGGGCACGCCGAGCCGTATGCCGCTCTTCCGGTGCTGTTCGGTGCTCGCGCAACAATCTGATTTCCGGCCGAGAAAGCACTGGACGACAGCCTCAACGTGGTCCAGCGCGCCACCCAGACCTCGGCGGCGTCCGCCATCAGCAAGCTCGCCGTTCGCCTGGCCGCCGGCAGCGACCGGCTTGCCACAACTCGTTCGCAAGGACCAGGACCTCGCCGCCGAGGCGCAGACGTTGGACAAAGCAATCATTGCGGCCGTGTCCAAGGAGCCGTCCAAGCGCGATCCCGCCGCCGAGCAGCGGATCAAGGCAGCGGCTTGCCGCGATCGCCGGAGAACGCAACGCGCTGCAAAAGGTGTTCGCCAGCGAGTTTCCCGACTACGCGGCGCTGTCGAACCCGCTGCCGTTGACCGCAAAGGAGGTTCAGGCGCTGCTGTCCGATGACGAGGCGCTCGTGTTGTTCGCGGCGGCTGGGACGGACAGCCCGAGCGACAAGAAGAGCTACGTCTTCGCGCTCACGCGTGAGGGCTTCGACTGGAAATCAATCCCGCTCGGCGGCGACGCGCTTGCCGCGAAGGTCGCCGCCTTCCGGCGCGGGCTCGACGTCGACATGGTGGCGGACCAGGACTACGCTCGACGCCATCAAGATAAAGCGCGAGCTGTTCGATCTCGGCGTTGCCAACGAGCTTTACACGCTCGCTCCTCGGTCCGGTCGAAGCGCTGATCAAGGACAAGAAGCAGCTTCTCGTCGTGCCATTTGGCCCGCTCACCGCGCTGCCGTTCCATCTGCTGGTGACCGAGAAGCCGACGCTTGCCGACACCGTCGGTCAAAAGCAGCATCACGGCCGAGGACATGGCGCCGTACCGCGACGCCGCCTGGCTGACGAAACGGCAGGCGGTCAGCGTGATGCCGTCGGTGGCGAGCCTCAAGGCGCTGCGGCAGTTCGCGCGCAAGGATGCAGGCTTCAAAGCCGATCGTCGGCTTCGGCAATCCGGTGTTCAACGCCGATGCCGCCGCGGCCGCCGAGCAGCGCGGCGCGAACAAGGCAGCTCGCCCGCAGCCTCGCCACGCGCTCCTTCACCGACTTCTGGCAGGGTGCAGGCGTCGACCGCAGCATGCTGGGACAGGCGTTGCCGCAGCTGCCCGACACCGCCGACGAGCTGAATGCCGTGGCGCTGAAGCTCGGCGCACCATCGGCCGACATCCATCTCGGCCGCGACGCCAGCGAGACGACGGTCAAGCGCGCGCCGCTCGCCGATTATCGCATCGTCTACTTCGCGACCCATGGGCTCGTCGCCGGCGACATCAAGGGCGTGGCCGAGCCGTCGCTCGCGCTTACGATTCCCGCCGCAGCCGAGCGATACTCGACGACGGACTGCTCACCGCCAGCGAGGTGGCGCAGCTCAAGCTCAACGCCGACTGGGTGGTGCTCTCCGCCTGCAACACGATTGCGGGCGACAAGCCGGGGGCGGAAGCGCTCTCGGGTCTTGCGCGCTCATTCTTCTATGCCGGCGCCCGCGCCTTGCTGGTGTCGCACTGGTCGGTTGCCTCCGACGCTGCGACCCGCCTCACCACGTCGACCTTCGACATCCTCAAGGCCGACCCAAAACTCGGCCGCGCCGAGGCGATACGCCGCGCCATGCTGGCGTATCATCAGCGACACGTCGCAGCCGCGCAACGCCTATCCGGCCATCTGGGGACCGTTCTCGATCATCGGCGAAGGCGCGGCGCGTTGAGACCCACGACCGACCCGAAGTAGGGTGGCGAGAGGCGCGACAGGCTGCCTTGAGTTATCAGGGGAGAGGCCATGCCAAGGTTGCTGCAATACATCGCCGGTCTGATCGTTGCGGTCGTCATCGGCGTGCCTGCCCCGGCTGCGGCCCAGTCGGGCGCGGCGCTGTACTCACAATTGACGCAGCTTTTTCAAGCGGGAAAATATGCCGAGGCATTGCCGCTGGCACAGCGCCTGCTGGCGTATTCCGAGAAGACGTTCGGTCCCAACCATCCCAATGTTGCGACGGCGCTGGGAATGCTGGCGGGCCTTTACGAAGCCCAAGGCCGCTATGCCGACGCCGAGCCGTTCTCCAAGCGCGCGCTCGCGATCTACGAAAAGGCCAACGGTCCGGACCATCCCAATGTCGCGTTGGCCCTGAACAACCTGGCGAAACTCTACAAAGATCAAGGCCGCTACGCCGATGCCGAGCCGCTCTACCAGCGATCGCTCACGATCCGTGAGAAGGCGCTTGGTCCCGACCATATCGACGTCGGGCGTTCGCTGAACAATCTGGCAGAGCTCTACGAAAATGAGGCCCGCTACGCCGATGCCGAGCCGCTCTACAAACGCGCGCTGGCGATCATCGAGAAGGCGCTCGGCCCTGACCATCCTGATGTCGCCGTCCCGCTGAACAACCTCGCCGCACTCTACCGCGCGGAGGGTCACAACGCCGACGCCGAGCCGCTCTACAAGCGTGCGCTCGCAATCCGCGAGAAAGCGCTCGGCCCCGACCATCCTGACGTTGCAGGCTCGGTCTACAATCTGGCGGGCCTCTATCGCAGCCAGGCCCGCTTCGCCGACGCCGAGCCGCTCTATCAGCGGTCGCTGGCGATCCGCGAAAAGGCGCTCGGCCCCGACCATCCCGACGTTGCACAAACGCTCAACAGTCTCGCTATCTTCTATCAAGACGAAGACCGCTATGGCGATGCCGAGGCGCTCTACAAACGGTCGCTGGCGATCTACGAGAAGGCGCTCGGTCCCGGCCACACGCTGGTCGCGACAACGCTGATCAATCTTGCAACGGATTATGAGAGCCAGAATCGCTACGCCGACGCCGAGCCGCTGTTCAAGCGGGCGCTCGCGATCAACGAGAAGGCGCTCGGCGGCGACCACCCGCTGGTCGCCGCGAGCCTGATCAATCTGGCCGCGCTTTATCTCAATCAGGCCCGCTACGCCGATGCCGAGCCGCTCTACGCGCGAGCGCTGGCGGTCTACGAGAAGGCGCTTGGACCGGACCATCCCGATGTCGCCAACGCGCTCAATGGTCAAGCATTGTTCTACCAGAAACAGGGCCGCTACTCCGACGCCGAGGCGCTCTACAAGCGCGCCCTGGCGGCGCGGGAGAAGGCGCTCGGGCCCGACCATCCCGACGTCGCCACGACCTTGAACAATCTGGCCGGGCTCTACAGCGAGCAGGGCCGCTATGCGGACGCGCTGCCGGTGGCTCAACCGCTGATCGCGAGCGGACACGCCCGGCCGGACATGGCGCTGCCGCTGCTGTTCGCCGCGCGGCGCGACAATCTTGTCCCGGCTGACAAGGCCGTGGACGACAGCCTCAATGTCATCCAGCGCGCGGCCCAGACCTCGGCCGCGGCCGCCATCAGCAAGCTCGGTATCCGGCTCGGCGCCGGCAGCGACCGGCTCGCGGAACTGATCAGGCAGGATCAGGATCTGGCCGGTGAGGCCGAAGCGCTCGACAAGACGATCATCGCGGCGGTCTCCCGGGAGCCATCGAAGCGGGACGCCGCCGCAGAGCAGAAGATCAAGGCGCGGCTTGCTGCGATCGCGAACGAGCGCGCGGCGCTGCAGAAGACCTTCGCCAGCGAATTCCCCAACTACGCCGCGCTGTCGAGCCCGCTGCCGTCGACCGCAAGGGAAATTCAGTCGTTGCTGTCGGATGACGAGGCGCTGGTGCTGTTCGCCGCCGCCGGCGACAAGCAGAGCTATGTCTTTGCGTTCACACGCAGTGGGTTCGAATGGAAGCCGATTCCGCTCGGCGGCGACACGCTGGCGCAGCAGGTGGCGACATTCCGGCGCGGCCTCGATGTCGACATGGTGGCCGACCAAGCCTACCTCGACTCCGCCAAAATAAAGCGCGAGCTGTTCGATCTTGGTTTTGCCAACACGTTCTACGGCACGCTCGTCGGTCCGGTCGAGGCCCTGATCAAGGACAAGAAACAGTTGCTCGTCGTGCCGTTCGGTCCGCTCACGGCGGTGCCGTTCCATCTGCTGGTCACGGAGCGGCCTCGCGCCGCGACGCCGTCGGTCGCGGACAGCATTACTGCGGCGGACATGGCGCCGTATCGCGACGCCGCATGGCTGACGAAGCGGCAGGCCGTAAGCGTCTTGCCGTCGGTGGCAAGTCTCAAGGTGCTGCGGCAGTTCACGCGCAAGGATCAGGCTCCGAAGCCGATCATCGGCTTTGGCGATCCGGTCTTCAACGCCGCCGCCGCAGCAGCGTCGGCCCAGCGCTCCGTCAACAAGACGGTTTCGCGCAATCTTGCGACGCGCTCGTTCACCGACTTCTGGCAGGGGGCAGGCGTCGACAAAAGCAGATTAGGGGAGGCCTTGCCGCAGCTTCCCGACACAGCCGACGAACTCAAGGCTGTGGCGCAGGAGCTTGGCGCGCCGCTTGACGATATCCATCTCGGCCGCGATGCCAGCGAGACCAACGTCAAGCACGCGCCGCTCAGTGATTACCGCATCGTCTATTTCGCTACCCATGGGCTCGTCGCCGGAGACATCAAGGGAGTGGCCGAACCGTCGCTCGCCCTCACGATTCCCGCCCAGCCGACCGTCGACGACGATGGACTGTTGACTGCCAGCGAAGTCGCGCAGCTCAAGCTCAACGCCGACTGGGTGGTGCTGTCCGCCTGCAACACGATCGCGGGCGACAAACCGGGCGCCGAAGCGCTCTCAGGTCTGGCGCGCGCCTTCTTCTATGCCGGCGCGAGGGCCTTGCTGGTGTCGCACTGGGCGGTAGCGTCGGATGCAGCGACGCGGGTCACCATCGCGACCTTCGACATCCTCAAGGCCGATCCAAAACTCGGCCGCGCCGAGGCAATGCGCCGCGCCATGCTGGCGTACATCGGCGACACATCGCAGCCGCGCAACGCCTATCCGGCCATCTGGGGGCCGTTCTCGATTGTCGGGGAGGGTGCGGCGCGCTGAGCGATGCTCATATTTCAATGATTCACCGCCCGGTGTAACGTCCGCGCCATCCGATGACGCAGACGAGAGATGGCAATGATATTGGATCACCGCACCTATACGGTCCGCCCGGGCACCATGCGCAAGCAGATGGCGCTCTACGAGCAGTACGGCCTCGGTCCGCAGAAGCGTCATTTCGGCGAGCCGCTCGCCTGGGCGGTGGCCGAGACCGGCGACGTCAACAGCTACGTCCACATCTGGGTCTACGACGATGTCGCCGACCGCGCCAAGAAGCGCGCGGCCTTGTTCAAGGATCCGGAATGGCTCGCCTATTTGGAGAAAAATGCCGAGGCCGGCTACCTGACCAGCCAGGTCAGCAAGCTGATGACGCCGGCGCCATTCGCGCCGATCAAGCGGTAGAGGTTTGCCGAGGAGCGCGACCATGAACACCATTCCGAAGATCGACATCGCCGCCGCGCAGCCGGCGAACGGCATCGATGCCAGGGAATGGGAAACCCGCGTCGACCTCGCCGCGGCCTATCGCCTGGTCGACCTCTACGGCATGTGCGACCTGCACCTCAATCACATCTCGGCGCGCGTGCCCGGGAACGAGGGGCATTTCCTCATCAATCCGTTCGGCATGATGTACGAGGAGATCACAGCATCGTCGCTGATCAAGATCGATCTCGCCGGCAAGATCATCGCCAATTCCAATCCCGACTACGGCATCAATCTGCCGGGCTACGTCATCCACAGCGCCATCCATGCGGCGCGGCATGATGTCGGCTGCGTGCTGCACACCCACACGCCGGCCGGCATGGCCGTGTCGGTGCTCAAGTGTGGCCTGCTGCCGCTGACGCAGACGGCGCTGCGCTGGCCGCGCGTCGCCTATCACGATTATGAGGGTGTGTTCTGCGACCTCGACGAGCAGAAGCGGCTGGTGCAAAACCTCGGCGACTGTGAAGTCATGATCATGCGCAACCACGGCCTGCTGGCGTGCGGGCGCACCATCGCGCAGGCGTTCAGCAACATCTTTCGCCTGGAGCGCGCCTGCGAAACGCAACTGCGCGCCATGGCGTGCAATGCAGAGATCGTCAACCTGTCGCCCGAGGTCGTCGCGCACTCGAACGCGCAGCTTGCCGTGGCGCCTTCGCCCGACGCCAAGGGCCGCAAGCTGCCGCAGGGCGCGATCGAATGGCCGGCGCTCAAGCGCATGCTCGACCGGCGCGATCCTTCGTACAAGACGTAAGACGCGCTGCGCGCGCGGCGTCACCCCACAGGATCGCGCAGTCCCGCCTGCTTCACCAGCGGCATTGTCACGTCGCGGAACTCGCGCATGCCCGCTTCGTACCGCGGCCATGACAGCACAACGCCGTCGATACCCATCTTCGACAGGTCGAGGAGTTTGTCGACGATCTGCTCCTTGGTGCCGATGAGCGGGTGACCGCCCCAGCCCGGGATCATCGCCTTCGTCATGGCGCGCGCCTGCTCGGGCGCATATTTGCGCTCGTTGATCTCGGCCGCCATCATCGCGATGACGTTGCCGGCGGCTTCCCAGTCGCCTTTCTCATTCACGATGTAATCGTAATAGCTCGTGCGCCTCCTTCTCGGTCTCGCCCTGGATGATGCAGGCGTTGGTCCAGACGCGGATTTCGCGGCCATATTCCTCGCGCGCGAGCTTGTGATAGGCCTGCACGTGGCTGCTGCAGACGTCGAGATCGAACGTCCGCAGGATGGTGAAGACGAGATCGCAGTTCTTGGTCGCAAAGTGCCGGCCGCGCTCGGATGAGCCGGCGTTCATGATCGCGGGGTAGGGGCGCTGAATCGGCTTCGGCGCCAGCGTGCCCTTCTTGATGCGGTAGAATTTTCCCTCGTGGTCGAAATCGCCGTCCTCGGTCCACAGCCGCTTGACGATGGCGAGCCATTCCTCGGCGCGCGCGTAGCGGTCTTCGTGGGTCATCATGTCGAGCCCGAACATCGCCATTTCCGGCCCATTCCAGCCGCATACGATGTTGAGCGTGAAGCGGCCGTTGGAAATGTGATCGATCACCGCACCCTGCTTGGCGGCCATCAGCGGGTGATTGACCGTGACATGGGAAGTCGACATCACGCCGGACCGCGAGGTCGAGGCGGCGACGCCTGCGGCCCAGGTGTAGCACTCGAAGCCTTCGCCCTGCGGATTGACGGCGCCGCCGAAACCGCGCCAGCGCGCCACCGGCACGATGGTCTCGAACTCCATTTCGTCGGCGAGTTTTGCCAGGGCGATGGTGTTCGGCCAGGAAATCTCCAGCCTGCCGTCGAGGTCGGACATGACGCAGCCGCTGTCGAGGTTGGTCTGGAACGTCCCGAATTTCAGCTTGCGATTGCTGAAGGCCGGATTTGTTTCGCGTCGGTCTTTTTGCATGGGTCTGGGTTGATCCACTTAGCCTTTGAAGGCGGCCTTGATGCTCTCGACCGTTGCGCCGGGCGCGCGCGCGGCTGCGATAATGCGCGCCTCCTGCTTGGCCAGCCCGTCCGCCGCCGTTTTCATGGCGTCGATCTTGTCGGCCGGCACGATCACCGCGCCGTGACGGTCGGAATGGATCAGGTCGCCGCTCGTCGTCGCCATGCCGTGGATTTTCACCGGCACGCCGAAATCGACGACATGCACATAGGCATGCGACGGCGCCAGCGAGCCGGCGAGCATCTGGAAGCCGGGCGCGATCGCCGGGATGTCGCGGATCGAGCCGTTGGTGATGGTGCCGAGGCAGCCGAGCGCCTGGTGCACATTGGTCTGCACCTCGCCCCAGAACGCGCCGTAGCCGACCGGATCGTCCAAATCCTCGATGACGACCACGCTCGGGCGCGGCGCGGCGGCGACGTAGTCGAGGTATTCGAGCCGCTTCTGCATGTAGCTCGGCCCGCTCACGGCGTCCTTGGCCTTGATCGTCACGGTCTTGGCGTAGCCGACCATGGGCGGCAGGTCGGGGAACGGGCAGTGCAGGTGCTGCACGGTGTAGCCGGCGCCGCGCCGCTCCGGCGCCACGATCTCGATCAGGTTGCAGACGGTCGGCGTATCGATCGACCGCAGGAATTCGAACTGGCTGTCGGACAGCATGAGGTTCCCCCGTGGATGGCGGAGTTTATGTCGTGGATCGTTCCCAGGCGAGGGCGACGATCGCGGCCATGATCAATTGCATGGCGACGATCAGGGCGACGCAGGCGCCCCAACCGGCCCTCTCGTAGACAATG
Organism: uncultured Alphaproteobacteria bacterium; assembly: GCA_963730645.1. Lineage (GTDB taxonomy): Bacteria > Pseudomonadota > Alphaproteobacteria > Rhizobiales > Xanthobacteraceae > BOG-931. The sequence goes on from CAVSSN010000015.1 coordinate 43,418, forward strand.
CCCGGCAGGAACGCCCCGATGGTGCCGCCGATGTAGAACGTCGTGACGTAGAGGCCGACCGCGGATGAGCGGCCTTCCTGCGCGGTCAGGGCCACATAACCGGTCGATACCGTCTGGCACAGCATGCCGCAGGTCGCGCACAGCGTCAGGCCGGCGATGATGACCGCGGCCGGCTGCGCCAGCATCAGCATGGCGCCGCCGATCCACACCGCGATGACGCCGAGAATGAACCGCCGCCGCCCGAACCGCGCGATCGGACGGCCGACAAACGGCACCACCATGCTGCCGATCAGGTAGGTGACGAACATGCTGCCAAGCACCGTCGAGGAAAAATTGTACGGCGGCGCGGAGAGGTGGAAGCTCACATAGGTGAACGTCGAGATGAAGTTGAACAGCACGCCGAAGCCGACCGCATAGGTCGCGAGCAATTTCGGGTTGTGCAGGTGGCGCACCATCTGCCGAAGCGAGGTCGCGAGACCCTCGGATCGAACGAAGCGCTTCTCGCGCGGCAGCATGATGGTGACGATCAGCGCGGCGGTGAGCGTCACCATCGCGACCGTGAAGAAGGCGGCGCGCCAGCCGGCGAGGTCGGCCACGATGCCGGGAATGAAGCGGCCGGCGAAGCCGCCGATGGCGGAACCCGAAATGTAGAAGCCGGTGACGCCGGCGACCTGCGACCGCGGCCATTCGTCGCCGATATAGGCGACCGTCACCGCGGTGACCGGCGGCAATAGCAGGCCCTGCACGAAGCGGCACACCACCATCGCCGGCACGTTCGGCACGAACGCCATCAGCAAGGTCGGCACCACCGAGAGGATCATGGCGACGGCGATCACGCGCTTTCGGCCCAGCACGTCCGCAACCGCGCCGGTGAACGGCGCCGTGAGCGCGATCGCCGCCGCGCCGGCGGTCATGACGTTGGATATTTCGAGCACGCCGACGCCGAATTCGCGCGAAAGCTGCGGCAGCAGCGCCTGCGGCGAATACAGATTAACGAAGGCGCAGAAACCGGCCGTGGCGACGGCAAGGCGCCGGCGATCGAAGGACATGCGGCAGTTTACTCGCCCGTTTCCCTGTCACCCTGGAGGTGCTCGGCGCGAAGCGTCGAGCCTCGAAGGGCGACGGTCCGGGCGGTGCATCCTTCGAGGCGCGACTTCGCCGCGCACCTCAGGATGACGGATTACAAGATCGTATCACAAGTCCTGCCTTTCAGGCGAGCGCTTTGCCAGCGCCGCCCGCGCCCGCGTCAGCGTTTCATCCGATGAACCCGAGGCATCGACCTCGGTCCAGTTGAGCGCGCCGATGTCGTAGTCCTGCTGCGCCCGCGCCACCTTCTCGTCGGCGTCGGAGGCATCGCCCGCGCGTGTCCCGACACGCGCGATGCGGGTGTCGAGATCGGCGGTGAGGAATAACCCCTGCAGCGGTCGACCAGCCGACTTTGCCACCTCGGCAATGGTGGCGCGTTCCTGCGGCCGAGCGAACACGGCATCGACAATCACCGAATGGCCGGCGGCAATGATGCGGCGCGCCTTGTCGGCGAGCGTGACGTAGACGCGGGCGGTGACCTCGGGTGTGTAGGCGTCAGACGCAAGCTTGTCGGTCTCGCCGGCGCCGAACATCGCCTTGCGCTCGACATCGGAGCGCACGACGACAGCGCCGGGCATCGGCGTGATATGCGGCGCCAGCGCGCGTGCGAGGAGTGACTTTCCGGTGCCGGAGAGGCCGCCGACGGCGATGAAGGCTGGCTCGGGCGGCGCGATCGCCTGCTGTGCAAATTTGAAGTAGGCCGTCGCCGAACGGGCAATCGATGCGTGCTTTGACTTTTCGGTCTGCTCCAGCCGCGCGGCGGTGACCTTGGCGCGGATTGCCGCGCGCATCGAGAGATAGAACGGCAGCGCCGCAAGCGCGTCGAAATCCTCGATGCGCCGCGTTTCGGCGAGATAGCGGTTGAGCGTGATGTTCGCCGCGGCAGCCAGCCCGCGTTCGAGCAGATCCATCAGCAGGAAGGCGAGATCGTAGAGCACGTCGCCCGAGGCGATGATGGGGCTGAACTCGATGGCGTCGAACAGCACCGGCTTGCCGTCGATCAGCACGATATTGCCGAGATGCAGATCGCCGTGAATGCGCCGGATCAGGCCGCGGCGTCCGCGCTCGCGCAACAGCGGGACGATACGCTCGTATTGAACGCGGCTCGCGCGCGCGAGCGCTTCGACCTCTGCCGCCGGGAAGATATCCGGATGCTCGCGAAACGCGTCGACATGCTCATCGATATATGAGCCGACCGCGGCGATCCACGGCTCGGGATCGACCGGCTTTGTCTTGGCGTGCGCCGCCGCGACGGCGCGGCCGAGAGCGTCGGCGAGTGCTTCGTCGATCTTGTCGGCCATATGATCGAGCGTTCGGCTTTCGTCGAAGCGCACCATCTCGACCGCGTATTCGGCCGGCTCGCCGCCGCCGCCGATCGCGAACCGCCCGCCGGCGTCGCGCGTGATGGCGACGACGCCACGATAGATTTCGGGCGCGTAGGGCCGGTTGACCTCGATTTCGGCTTCGCAGGCGGCCTTGCGCTTGGCGAGCGTCGAATAGTCGAGAAACGGAAATTTCACCGCGCGCTTGACCTTGAGCACGCGCTCGCCCGCGAGAAAGACGGTGGCGGCATGGGTGTCGATGCGCTTCACCGCCCTGCCGTCATGGGCTGCGGAATCCGCGAGAAACGCCAGCACCTCGTCTTGGGTCGCGTCGTCTCTGGGTCGCGTCCTTCATGCCGGCGAAATCCCTTTGCAAACCTATTGACCGCGGCGCAAATGCCCCGAAAGACTGCCCCCGAACACTAACGCGCGAACGCCTCAATTGGCACAAGGAGACGCCCCATGCGCGCCAAGGACAACATGCGCACCGCCGCCGAGGTGCTGGTCGACCAGTTGCTCCTGCACGGCGTGCGCCACGCGTTCTGCGTGCCGGGCGAGAGCTACCTCGCCGTGCTCGATGCGTTCCACGATCGCGATCTCGCCATCACGGTGTGCCGCCAGGAAGGCGGCGCCGCCATGATGGCCGAAGCGGTCGGCAAGGCGACGGGCCGGCCCGGCATCTGCTTCGTCACGCGCGGTCCGGGGGCGACAAACGCGTCGCCCGGCATCCACATCGCGCGGCAGGATTCGACGCCGATGATCTGCTTCGTCGGCCAGGTGGCGCGCGACATGCGCGAGCGCGAGGCATTCCAGGAGCTCGATTATCGCGCGGTGTTCGGCTCGATGACCAAATGGGCGACCGAGATCGACGATCCCGCCCGCGTGCCGGAAATCGTTGCGCGCGCCTTCTACACGGCGACCAACGGCCGGCCGGGGCCGGTGGTCGTCGCCTTGCCCGAGGATATGCTCACGGAGCGCGTCGACGCGCGCGACGCGCCGCCATTTGCGCTGGTCGAGACCTCGCCGGGGCCGGACGAGATGGCGAAGCTCGCGCAATTGCTGGCCGGCGCGCGCAAGCCGATCATGATCCTCGGCGGCAGCCGCTGGTCGCAGGCGTCGTCCGACCAGGTCCAGCGCTTCGCGCAAAAGCTCGCGCTGCCGGTGTGCACCACGTTCCGCCGCGCGCATGTGTTCGACGCGCTGCATCCCTGCTACGCGGGCGACCTCGGCATCGGCCCCAATCCGAAACTCATCGAACGCATCAAAGCGGCCGACCTCGTCGTGCTGGTCGGCGGCCGCATGGGCGAACTGCCGTCGCAGAGCTATTCGCTGTTCGACATTCCCGGCCCGCAGATGACGTTCGTGCACGTGCATCCGGGCGCCGAAGAACTCGGCCGCGTCTACAGCCCGCACCTCGCCATCAATGCGACGCCGGCGGGCTTCGCCGCCGCGCTCGAACGGCTCGATGCGCCGAAAGCCCGCGGCGACGCCGAGGCGGCGCACGCCGATTACCTCGCCTGGACCGACACGGCGACCGCAGCAGCCCGGCGGCGTCAATCTCGGCGCGGTGATGGTGTGGCTGCGCGACAATCTTCCCGCCGACGCCATCCTGTGCAACGGCGCCGGAAATTATGCGGCGTGGATTCACCGCTTCTACCGCTTTCGCCGTTTCGGCGCGCAGGTGGCGCCGACCGCGGGCTCGATGGGCTACGGCGTGCCGGCCGCGGTGGCGATGAAGCGGCTTTATCCTGAACGCACCATCGTGTGCATGGCCGGCGACGGCGATTTCCTGATGAACGGGCAGGAGTTCGCGACGGCCGTGCAGTACGACCTGCCGATCATCATCGTGATCTCCGATAACGGGATCTACGGCACTATCCGTATGCATCAGGAGCGCGAATACCCAGGACGAATTTCCGCCACGCAAATTCGCAACCCGGATTTCGTCGCCTATGCGCGCGCCTTTGGCGGCTTTGGCGTATCGGTCGAGCGAACCGAGGATTTCGCTGCGGCGTTCAGGGACGCGCAAAAGTCCGGCAAGCCAGCGATCATCCGGCTCAAGATCGACCCCGAGGCGATCACGCCGGTGTCGACGCTCAAGGCCATCCGCGAGAAATCACTGGCGCAAAAGCCGCGCTGAATAGCGGTTCAAAATCGGCACGGGCGCTTGCGTGATACTGTGAATCATGGCTCGCTCCTTGGCAGGAGCGATTCCGCATGGCCTATCGCCGCACCGAGCGCGTCGCCAAACGCCTCGCCGCCCGCCACGATGCGATCATCGCCGCTGCCCGCGCGGCCGCCAGCGAAGGCGGCATGGCGGCGGTGCAGATCGCGCCGGTGGCCGAGCGCGCCGGCATCGCGGCCGGCACCGTCTATCGCTATTTCCCGGCCAAGACCGACCTCGTCGATGCGCTCGTCTCGGCCGTGTCCGACGAAGAACTCGGCGCGCTGCGTGCTGCGGCCGATGGCGCGCCGGGCCCGCTGTCCGCGCTTGCCGCCGCCATCGCGACGTTCGCATGGCGGGCGCTGCGTCATCGCCGGCTGGCCTGGGCGCTGCTCGCCGAGCCGGTCGATGCCGAAGTCGATGCGGTGCGGCTGAGCTATCGCCGCGCGCTGGTCGCGGAATTGGAAACATGCGTGCGCGCCGCCATGTCGGGCGGCCAATTGCCGGAGCAGGACGCGGCGCTTGCCGCGCCTGCCTTGGTTGGCGTGCTGATCGAAGGCTTGATCGGCCCACTTGCGCCGGACGCCGGCGGCGATGAGATCAAGGCGCGCGCAGCCGTGCAGGCGCTGACGTTGTTTGCGCTGCGGGCGCTCGGCGTGGCCGACGCCCGCGCCCGTGGGCTCGTGGTGCAGATTGCCCTGCCGGCCGAAGACGGCACGGCGTGAGCCTCACTGCATCGTCGCGGCCGCGATCCAGTCGGTGACGGCGCCGAGCGCGCTCTCGCGGCTGGCGCTTTGCTGGCGCTGCGCATCGAACACGGCGAGCTGCGCGTCGGCCGAGGTGCCGGCTCCGACGATGGCGCGGCAGCGCGACAGTTCGCTCGTGCAGCCGAGATCCTCGGCGTCTGCGGCCACCTCCTCGATCACCTGGTCGAGCATTTCGCCGACGCCGATCGCGCCGGTGCCGTCGATGGTGACGAAGGTGCCGTGCACGCCGTAGCGCTGCGCGCGCCATTTGTTCTCGACCACGATCGCGCGCGTCACCGCCGTGAGGTCCCAGTTGACCCACGGATTGCGCACCAGCCGGCGCGTCAGCGAACGGTAGAGCGCGGCGATCGCAATCGAATCGTCGACCAGCGTGCAGCAATCCGGCGCGCGCAGCTCAAGCGTCGGATGGCCCAGCGACGGCCTGATCGCCCACCACACGTAGCTCGAATCCTCGATCACGCCGGCTTTCACCAGCGCCTCGATATAGGAGTCGAATTCCTCGCGGGTGCGGAACAGCTCCGGCACGCCGGTGCGCGGCAGTTCGTCATAGGCGGCGAGCCGATAGCCCTTGAGCCCGGTGCGCCGCGATTGCCAGAACGGCGACGAGGTCGACAACGCGACGAACAGCGGCAGATACGGCAGCATGCGATACATCACGTCGACGCGGTCGTCCGGGTTCGGCAGCTGGACGTGAACGTGCATGCCGCACAGCATGTCGCGATGCCCGATCATCTGCAGGTCGTTCATGACCGTGTCGTAGCGCTCCTTCTGCGTCTGCTGCGATTGGCCCCACACCGCGGTCGGATGCGTGCCGGCGGCAAGGATGGCGAGGCCGTGCTTGGCGGCGATCGCGCCCACGGTTTGGCGCAGATGCTTGAGCTCGGCCGCAACGGCCTTCATGTCGACATGCGGCGTGGTGACGACCTCGATCTGCGACTGCAGGAATTCCGGCATCACCTGCGTGCCGAGCGTCTCCTTGGCCTCGTTGAGAAAGGCCTCCGGCATCGACGGCGCGACCATCTTGGTGTGCGCGTCGACCAAAAAATATTCTTCTTCAATGCCGATGGAATAGTTCCTTGGCATATCACTTGGCATGATCGGCTTCCTCTCGCTTCCGTTGCATGACGCGGAGTGCGACTCGGTACGCCAGCCTGCAGTGTTACGGATTTGAATGATTTGCCCCCGCACCCGGAGCTAGGATCGCTAACGGTTTTGGAGAAATTCGGGCAGCACTGGGGCAAATACTCCCTGTGGATGAGCGCCCAATAGAATGCGCAGCGAGCCAAAGAGTTCCCGCGGAAATCCGATTTTTATGTGCGAAACGAGCGCGTTAACCGCGTCAAAAACCAACTCAACGCCTGCCGAGCGGGCGCGATGTCGCAACGCGATGCTGCGCGTCACGCGCAATTGAGCAATGCGTTCGGGCGCGTGCCGCGCATTTTGCGGTCGCGCCCGAGCCGGATCGTGCTGACGTTACGCGGGCGTTATTTCTTTTTGACGCCGCCGTCCTTGTCGAACTGGCTGATGTAGGCCCACAGGTCGTTGATCTCGTCGTCTTTCTTGATGCCGGCGAAAACCATCTTGGTGCCGGGAATCTTGGCCTTCGGATCCTTGATGTATTCCTTGAAATTCGCCTCGTTCCAGGTGATCCCGGAATTCTTGTTGGCATCGGAATAGTTGAAGTCCGCATAGGTGCCTGCCTTGCGGCCATCGATGCCGTTGAGCACAGGCCCGATCTTGTTTTGCGCGTCGTCGCCGATGGAGTGGCAGGGCAGGCACTTCTTGAACGAATTTTCGCCCTTCGCGACATCCTGCGCCAAGCCCGTCCCCGCCGATGCGGCGACCAGCACGGCCGCCATGAACAACGTCCTCATCATAATGTCTCCCTTCCATTCAATTTGGTGCAGGCCGCGCCCCGCTCGGCCGTCATTTTTGCGCCCGGTTGTTCAACCCGCACCGGCGCAATGTGTCAACGGCCAAATTGGCGGCGGGTTCAATGTGCTGCATGCCGTCCGGGGCGCCATGGCGGCCATTTTCCGCTATAACGTGACGAAACCGACTGGACGAGGAAGCGCCGATGTCGGTCGCGATGCCGCAATCCGATAGCGCCGTGCTTGGCCGCCGCGCCGAGATCGTGGCGGCGCTCAAGCGCATCGTGCCGGGCGAAGGCGTGATCGCGTCCGAGCACGCCATGCGGCCGTTCGAATCCGACGGGCTCACGGCATACCGCCAGCTCCCGATGGTGGTGGTGCTGCCGGCGACGACCGAGCAGGTCGCGCGCGTGCTCGGCTACTGCCATGCCGAGGGCATCAAGGTGGTGCCGCGCGGCGCCGGCACGTCGCTCTCCGGCGGCGCGCTGCCGCTGGTCGACGGCGTGCTGCTCGGCATGGCCAAGTTCAACCGCATCCGCGAGATCGACTTCGACAACCGCGTCGCCGTGGTCGAGCCCGGCGTCACCAATCTCGCGGTATCGGAGGCCGTCGCGCATGCCGGCTTCTATTATGCGCCCGATCCGTCCTCGCAGATCGCCTGCACCATCGGCGGCAACGTCGCGGAGAATTCCGGCGGCGTGCATTGCCTCAAGTACGGCGTCACCACCAACAACGTGCTCGGCTGCGAGATCGTGCTGGTGACCGGCGAGATCGTGCGGCTCGGCGGCAAGCATCTCGATTCCGGCGGCTACGACCTGCTCGGCATCGTCACCGGCTCGGAGGGGCTGCTCGGCGTCGTCACCGAGGTGACGGTGCGCATCCTGAAGAAGCCGGAAACCGCGCGCGCCGTGCTGGTCGGCTTCGCCTCGTCCGAGGACGCCGGCGACTGCGTCGGAAAGATCATCGGCGCGGGCATCATCCCGGGCGGCATGGAGATGATGGATCGCCCCGCGATCCACGCGGTCGAGGAATTCGTCCATGCCGGCTATCCGCTCGACGTCGAAGCCCTGCTGATCGTCGAGCTCGACGGCCCGCGCGCCGAGGTCGATCACCTGCTGGTGCGCGTCGAGGCGATCGCGCGCGAATGCCGGGCGGTGATCTGCCGCGCGTCGAATTCCGAGGAGGAGCGGCTGCTGTTCTGGGCCGGCCGCAAGGCGGCATTCCCGGCGGTCGGGCGCATCTCGCCGGACTACTACTGCATGGACGGCACCATCCCGCGCGCCAAGCTGTCGCTGGTGCTCCAGCGCATGCGCGAGATGTCGGCGAAATACGGCCTGCGCGTCGCCAATGTGTTCCACGCCGGCGACGGCAACCTGCACCCGCTCATCCTCTACGACGCCAACAATCCGGGCGAACTCGATCGCGCGGAGCTTTTCGGCGCCGACATCCTGCGGCTGTGCGTCGAGGTCGGCGGCGTGCTCACCGGCGAGCACGGCGTCGGCGTCGAGAAGCGCGACCTGATGCCGGTGATGTTCTCCGAAGCGGACCTCAACCAGCAGCAGCGCGTCAAATGCGCCTTCGACGACAAGGGCCTGCTCAATCCCGGCAAGGTGTTTCCGACGCTGCACCGCTGCGCCGAGCTCGGCCGCATGCACATCTCGGGCGGCAAGCTGCCGTTCCCGGATATTCCGCGATTTTGATGAACGCGACAGCGGGTGTCGCTATTTCCGCGGGCAGCGTCAGTGCGACTGTTTACGCATTCCCATAAGAATGAAAACAAACACAAGCTTGAAAAATATCGTCTTCATTGGCGTTGTCCTTCGTCGCCAATTCAACAAACTTTGAATCAAAAAGTTCCATTTTGGCAGCCGTCATGCGCGAACGTGCAGACGAGCGGCAAAATGCCCGGTCGATGTGCCGGGCTTTTGATTTTTCGGCGTCAGCCGACACCACGCGCCGGGTACTGATCACAAACATGATAACTGATAGTCTGACCGGCGAGCGGCGGTGTCATCGGACGCGCCGTCTGGAGGAGACACCATGCGTGCCTATCAACTGCCGAAAGGTGGCGCCGGCATCGAGGCGCTGGCGAAGGTCGAGCGGCCCGATCCGAAGCCCGCCCATCGTCAGGTGCTGGTCAAGGTCAGCGCTTGCTCGCTCAATTTCCGCGATCTCGGCATCGTGCGCGGCACCTATCGCATGCCGGTGCGCGACAACGTTGTCCCGCTGTCGGACGGCGCCGGCGAAGTGGTCGAGCTCGGCGCCGGCGTCACGCGCGTCAAGGTGGGTGACAAGGTCGCCGGCTGCTTCTTCCAGCGCTGGCCGGGTGGCGAGCCGCCGCCCGACGTGCAGGCGGGCGCACTCGGCGGCAGCGTCGACGGCATGCTCTCCGAATACGCGTTGCTGGAAGAGGAGGGCGTCGTGAAAATCCCGGCGCATCTGTCGCTCGAGGAGGGCGCGTGCCTGCCTTGCGCCGGCGTTACCGTGTGGCACGCCATGATGGAGCACGCCAAGCTCGCCTCAGGCCAGACCGTGCTGCTGCAAGGCACCGGCGGCGTCTCGATCTTCGGGCTGCAACTGGCGCACGCCGCGGGTGCGCAGGTCATCATCACCTCATCGAGCGACGACAAGCTGACGCGCGCCAAAAAACTCGGCGCCCGTCACGGCATCAACTACAAGACGACACCGGACTGGGAGAAGGCGGCGATGGAATTCACCGGCGGCCGCGGCGTCGATCACGTCGTCGAGGTCGGGGGCGCCGGCACACTCGCGCGCTCATTCGCCGCCATCCGGGTCGGCGGCAAGATCAGCATGATCGGGGGCCTGAGTGGGCCTGCGACTGAGCTCAATCCGGGGCTGATCCTCGGTCGCCGCGCCAACGTCCAGGGCATTTCGGTCGGCTCGACGCAGATGTTCGAGGCAATGAACCGCGCCATCGCGGCGAACGCGATCAAGCCGGTGATCGACAAGGTGTTCGGCTTCGACGACGTGCAGGCGGCCTACAAGCACATGGCTTCGGGCGCACACTTCGGCAAGATCGTCATCCGGGTGGGCTGATGGGCGTTGCCATCAGCCCCGCTGTTTTCATTCCGGAGACGCAACGCCGCGGCGTCTACTAACGCCCATAGCCGTAGCCACCGTCATAGCCGTTGCTGTAGCCACCGTCATAGCCATTACTGTAGCCGCCGTTATGGTAATCGTAATTGTGGTTGTAGTTGTAATGCGGCGCGTAGCCGTACTGACCGCCATTGCCATAGGGTCCGGCCCCGTACCCTCCGCCGTAATTCCCGTATCCTCCACCATAGTTTCCGGAGGGACCGGGTCCGTATCCGCTGGGTCCTTGATAGCCGGAATCGTAATTGCGGGGCACGTAATCACCTTCTGGTCGTCGTCTGTGCGTGCGCGACAGCAAACGTGCCGACCACGACCACGGACGCCAGCAGATATTTGATTGTCATCGACATGGCACTACTCCCTTTGCAAAACCGTCTAGGTGCTTGTTTTGGAACGCGAAGAAAATGACCGAACAACCAACTTTTATGCAACGCGCGTGGCCGAACCGTGGCGCAGCTTGGAGGTATTCCGCTGCGCGAAACAGGCCACCGGCTCTTGACCGTTCGTTGGACCAAATTCCTATCAAGCGACACGGCTGCGGAGCGTTGGCTTGAACTCTGACATTCTCAAACCGCGCGATGTCGTCGATCTCGAACAGGCGATTCGCTGGGCGCTCGGCGAGGGCAAGGCGCTTGAGCTCGTCGGCCACGGCACCAAGCGTGCGATTGGCCGCGCCGCGCAATGGGACATGACGCTCGACCTGTCGGCGTTCTCCGGCGTCACGCTTTACGAGCCCGCCGAGCTCGTGCTGTCCGCGAAGGCGGCGACGCCGCTCGCCGAGATCGAAGCGCTGCTCGCCGCCAACGGGCAGGAGCTGGCGTTCGAGCCGATGGACTACGGCCTTGTTCTCGGCGGGCACGCCGGCGCCGGCACCATCGGCGGCGCGATCGCGGCCAATCTTTCCGGCCCGCGCCGCATCAAGGCCGGCGCGGCGCGCGACCACTTCCTCGGCGTCACCGCCGTTTCCGGCCGCGGCGAGACGTTCAAGTCCGGCGGGCGCGTGGTCAAGAACGTCACCGGCTACGATCTCTGCAAAGTCCTCGCCGGCTCCTGGGGCACGCTTGCGGCCATGACCGAGGTGACGGTGAAGGTGCTGCCGCGCGCCGAGACCGAGGCAACGGTGCTCGTCACCGGCCTCGACGACGCGCGGGCGGTGCAGGCGATGGCCGCCGCGATGGGTTCGTCGTGCGATGTATCGGGCGCGGCGCATGCGCCGGAGCGGCATCGCTTCGTTGGTCGACCGCGCCGCCACGGCGTTTCGGCTCGAAGGCGTCGCACCCTCCGTGACGCATCGCGCAGGCCGCGCTGCAAGATTTGTTGAAGCCGTACGGTCGCGCTTGAGACGCTTGCGGACGTGCAGTCGCGCGAATTCTGGCGGGCGATGCGCAACGTCGCGCCGTTCATGGCCGCCGCGCGTCCGCCCGAGCGGTTTTTGTGGCGCATTTCGACCACGCCATCCCACGCCGCCGACATTGGCCGCGTGCTGATCGAGCGGGCAGGGGCCAAGCTGCTGTACGACTGGGCCGGCGGCCTGATCTGGGCCGCGCTGCCGCCGTCGGACGATGCTGCGGCGCCGATCGTGCGCGCCGCAGTCGCGGCAGCCGGCGGGCACGCGACACTGATCCGCGCGCCGGCCGTCGTGCGGGCCGTTGTCGACGTCTTCGAACCGGAGCCTTCGGCATTGGCCGCATTGACGAAGCGGGTGATGGAGAGCTTCGATCCGCATGGCGCCCTCAATGCCGGGCGCATGTGGGCGGGCGTTTGAACATGCAGACCTCCTTCACGCTGGCGCAGCTCGCCGATCCGCAGGTCGCGGAATCGGAAAAGATCCTGCGCGCCTGCGTGCATTGCGGCTTCTGCACCGCGACCTGCCCGACCTACGTGCTCGACGGCAACGAGCTCAATTCACCGCGCGGGCGCATCTACCTGATCAAGGACATGCTGGAGAACGACCGGCCGGCGACCGAGGACGTGGTCACCCATATCGACCGCTGCCTGTCCTGCCTCGCCTGCATGACCACCTGTCCGTCGGGCGTGCACTACATGCACCTCGTCGACCATGCCCGCGACCACATCGAGCGCACCTTCCGCCGGCCGTGGCGCGATCGCGTGCTGCGCACGGCGCTGGCCAAAGTGCTGCCCTATCCGCGCCGGTTCTGGCTGGCGCTGGTGGCGCGGCGCTTGCTGCCAAGCCGCTCGCGCCGCTGTTCGATGCGATCGGGTCTCAAGCCGGTGTCCGCCATGCTGCGGCTGGCGCCGATGCGGCTGCCCGCAACGCCCGCGCAACGCCGCAGGTGTTTCCCGCTTCCGGCCCGCGCCGCGGCCGCGTCGCGCTGCTTGCGGGCTGCGTCAGCGACGTGATGGCGCCGGATATCAACGCGGCCGCCATCCGCGTGCTGACCCGCCATGGCATCGAGGTGGTGCTGGCGCCGGGCGCCGGCTGCTGCGGCTCGCTGGTCCACCACATGGGCCGCGAGGACGAGGCGCACGCACAGGCGCGCGGCAACATCGACGCCTGGACGGCCGAGATCGAGCGATCCGGCGGGCTCGACGCCATCGTGATCACGGCATCGGGCTGCGGCACGACGGTCAAGGACTACGGCTTCATGCTGCGCGACGATGTCGTCTACGCGGCGCGCGCCGCCAAGGTTTCCGCGCTCGCGAAGGACATCTGCGAATATCTCGCCGGCTTGGCGCTGCGGCCTAACAACGCTGGCGCGGGCCTCGCCGTCGCTTATCACGCCGCCTGCTCGCTGCAGCACGGACAGAAGATCACGCGGCAGCCGAAGGACATCCTCGCACGTTTGGGCTTCACGGTGATGGATGTGCCGGAAGGCCATCTGTGCTGCGGCTCGGCGGGGACCTTCAATATTCTGCAGCCCGATATCGCAATAAGGTTGCGCGACGCGCAAAGTCGGGACTATCGAAAGATTGCGGCCTGATGTGATCGCAGCAGGCAATATCGGATGCATCACGCAGATCGCCGCCGGCACGGACCTCGCAGTCGTGCATACGGTCGAACTGATCGACTGGGCGACCGGGGGGCCATGTCCGCAAGTGCTACGGGACCATCGACCGCGTACGGCGATGCAGTCCGCGCCGGCCGGTTGAGCTGGGGGCTCGGCGGCGGCTTGGGTTGCGCGTTTGTTGCCGAGGCCGAGTAAGTCGGACGTGGAACAAAAACGATCGGGAGGACGATCATGGCGAAGAAGGCAAAGGCGAAGAAAAAGACCACGAAGAAAATGAAAAAGGCCTCGCCGGCAAAGAAAAAGAAAGCCGTAAAGGCGGCGGCGAAGAAGAAGACGGCGAAGAAGGCGGCACCGAAAAAGGCGGCGCCCAAGAAGGCAGCGCCCAAGAAGGCCGCGCCGCGCAAGGCGCCGGCGAAAAAGGCTCCGGCCCCGGCTCCGCAGCCGATGGCGGCGCCCTCGATGCCGTCCTGGCCCTCCATGGGCTCGGGCGCTGGCGGCGACGGCAACTCATAGCCGCGCTGCGATCCCGGGTTTCCCGGATCGGCAATCGGATCAATGCAAGTCGGCCCGCGCCGGCTTGCGTCGCCGTGTCGTCACAAGCCGGATTGCCGAGGCATCGCGAGCCCAATAGCATTGCCGACCTGAAGGCTGGCTGAGGACCGGGGTCCTTCGTCGGCGGTTCCAGTAGTTCTCAGTATCCAAACCGATGAGGTGAGTTATGGCGTCGACACACAACATCCTGCTGCTGGGCGCCGCCTATGGTTCGCTCCTGGCCTCCAAGATCCTGTTCGGCGGCCATAAGATCCACATGGTGTGCCTGCCTGCCGAGGCCGACCTGATCAACGCCGAAGGCTTTCGCGTGCGCCTGCCGGTGAGGGGCCGCAAGGACCCGGTGGTGCTCGACTCGCGAAAGCTTCCCGGCAAGGTCACCGCCGGGCCCGCGACGGGCATCAATCCGAAGGACTTCGATCTCGTCGGCCTCGCGATGCAGGAGCCGCAATATCGTTCGCCCGGCGTGCGCGAGCTGCTCGATGCAGTGGCGAAGTCGCGCGTGCCGTGCATGTCGATCATGAACATGCCGCCGCTGCCCTACGTGAAGCGCATCCCGGGCCTCGACTATGAGGCGCTCAAGCCCGCCTATACCGATCCAAGCGTCTGGGATTCGTTCGACCCCGCGACCATCACGCTCAACAGCCCCGACCCGCAGGCGATCCGCCCGCCGGACGAGAAGGTCAACGTGCTGATGGTCACGCTGCCGACCAACTTCAAGGTGGCGCGCTTTCCCGACGAGAAGTCGACCGCCATCCTGCGGCAGTTGCAGGACGAGATCGAGGCGATCCGCTTCGACACGCCGGAGGGAAAGATCGAGCTGCCGGTGAAGCTCAAGGTCTACGACTCGATCTTCGTGCCGCTCGCCAAGTGGTCGATGCTGCTCGCCGGCAATTATCGCTGCGTCACCAAGGACGGCATGCGCACGGCGCAGGAGGCGGTGCATAGCGACATCGAGACGTCGCGCTCGGTCTACAATTTCGTGTTCGACCTGTGCGTAAAGCTCGGCGCCAAGCCGGAAGACCTCGTGCCGTTCGAGAAATACGCCGCCGCGGCGCAGTCGCTGACGCGTCCGGCCTCGGCCGCCCGCGCGTTGCAGAACGGCGCGCCCAACATCGAACGCGCCGACAAGCTGGTGCAGCTCATCGCCAAGCAGAAGGGGCTGAGCCATCCGGCGATCGACGCGCAGGTGGCGCTGGTCGACGCGCGGCTCGAGGCCAACCGCAAGAAGGCGGCGGCGTGATCGGCGCACACTGTCGCGGCGCATAAAGAATTTATTTATTTCTGTGGCGAAATAGCCACACGTATTACGAATCGATTGATAGCGGCTTGAATCCATTCGAATCGCCCAAAAAGGCAGCAGTTGCCAAGCGTTTCAGCTTGTCCGCCAACCGTCCCCAATTAACACTTCGGTAACGTTTGCGACGCAAATGGGGCGGCGTCGGCGGGATTTCCCCGCGCGCGGTCGATCAGGAGTTCTCCTTCGTCCGGGCGTGGTCAATAGAGAAGGGGCGGAACATGAAAAAAATTGTGCTCTCGGTAGTGTTGGCGGCGGGTCTCGCCTCCACGACCGCGTTGGCCGCCGACATGCCGATGAAGGCGCCGGCGCCGCCACCGGCCGCGCCGACACCGACCTGGGATGTCGCTTTCGGCACCGCTCTGATGACGGACTACAATTTCCGCGGCATCACGCAGTCCGACCACCGGCCGTCCGTCGCCGGTTATTTCGAGCCGCGCTACAACATCAACTCGAACCTGCAACTCTATGCTGGCATGTCCGGCGAGAGCATCGAGTTTCCAAACCGGGCCGCGGCCGAAGTCGATTTCTACGGCGGCATCCGGCCGACGTTCGACAAGCTCGCGCTCGATGCAGGCTTTTGGTACTACTATTACCCGGATGGCACTTGCTACAACAGCGCAGTCGCCGGCTGCCAGCCAAGCTTGATCAACGGCAATGTTATCAAGGCCGATCTGAGCTTCTGGGAAGTCTACGGCAAGGCCACCTATACGTTTAACGACAATTTCTCGGCCGGCATCAGCACCTACTATTCGCCATCGGTGCTCAATTCCGGCGCCAGTGGCTGGTACACTTCGGGCAACGTGAAGTTCACCGCTCCAAGCGCCTGGTTTGCAACCGGCTGGGGTGGTTATGCCTCCGGCGATCTTGGCTACTGGAAGCTCGGCACCAGCGACTCGTTCTATGGCGTCACGGGCTTCCCGAACGGCATTCCGTACACGAGCTACTGGAACTGGGATGCCGGCATCGGCCTCACCTACAAGGTGTTCACTCTCGATCTGCGCTACTACGGCACCAACCTGAATTCAGGCGACTGCAACGCCTTCACCAGCGATCACACGGCGAGCGGCGTATCGAGCACACCGATCAATCCCGGCGGACCCGGCTCGAACTGGTGCGGCGCAGCCTATATCGCCAAGTTCTCGGTCGACACGACGCTCAACGCGATCAAGTAAAACTCACTCCGCTGCCGGCGCCAATGTGACGTCACGCAGTTGATAGCGCGCGCCATCCGGCACCAGCGTCAGACGGCGGCGGTGAAATGCCTGTAGCGTTGAGCGATGGCCGATCGAGACGATCGTCGCATCCTTGAGCCGTTCATGCAGCAGCCGGTAGAGCGCGGCTTCGGCGGGCTCGTCGAGCGAGGCGGTGGCCTCGTCGAGCAACAGATAATCGGGCGCTTGCAGGATGGCGCGGCTGAGCGCGAGCCGTTCCTGCTCGCCGAGCGACAACATGCGGTTCCAGTGCGCCTCTTCGTGCAGCCGCTCGGCAAGATGCGGCAGCCCGACCGCGCGCAGCACCTCGGCGATGCGCGCGTCATCGTACGTTCCGGCCTTCGCCGGATAGGTCACGGCCGCGGCCAGCGTCGCCAGCGGAAAATAGGGCCGTTGCGGCAGCGTTACGGCTTTGGCGTCTTTCGGCACGATCACGCGGCCGGAGCCGAACGGCCAAATCCCGGAAATTGCGCGCAACAGCGTCGATTTCCCCGAACCCGACGGGCCGGTGAGCAGCACGTGCTCGCCGGGCTTGACGACGATGTCGTCTGCCGCAACGAGCGGCTCGCCATGCGGCAGCCGGACGGCGAGATGTTCGATCGCGATGCCGGCATTCGCTTCGCCGGTCACGACCTCGATCACGGGCGGCGTGACCGCAGCGGCCCGCGCCTGCGCAAGCGAGACGTCGAACCCGGACAGCCGCTCGACGACGGCCCGCCATTCGGCAATGTTGCGATAGGTGGTGACAAAATAGGACAGCGCAGTCTGCACGCTGCTGAAGGCGGATGCCGTCTGCATCAGCCCGCCAAGCTGCATCGCGCCGGAAAAATACGCCGGGCTCACAACGACGTAGGGAAAGATCGTGGCGATCTGCGAATAGCTGGAGGTGAAGAACGTGAGCTTCTTCTGCCGGCTCATGATGGCGAGCCAGTTGGTGATGATGTTGTTGAAGCGCCCGAGATGGCGCTCACGTTCTGCAGTCTCGCCGCCAAGCAACGCAATCTGTTCGGAATTCTCGCGCGTGCGCACAAGATTGAAGCGGAAATCGGCCTCGAAGCGCTGCTGCAGGAAATTGAGCGCAATCAATCTGCGGCCGATCAAGTGCGTGAGCGTGGTGCCCAAGATCGCGTAGACGATCGCCGCCCAGACCAGGTAACCGTGGATCGTCAAGCCCCCGAGCTTGAGTGGAGCGGCCTCCGACAAGTTCCACAGGATGAAGACGAAGGAGGTGAGCGTCACCACGGAGTTGAGAAGCCCGAGGCCGAGGGTGAGCAGGCCTGCTCCGTTCATTCCGCCGTCGATGAACTGCTTGATATCTTCGGCGATGCGCTGGTCGGGGTTGTCGGCGGCGTCGCCGAGAAGCTGCATGCGGTAATGGTTCGCGGAGTCGAGCCATTGCCCGAGATATTTCTCCGTCATCCAGCGACGCCAGCGGATCTGAAGCCATTGATTGAGATAGAGCTGATAGACCGCGAGCACGACGAATGCGGCGGCGAGCCCGCAGAAAAACCAGATGGCGCTGACGAATTCGTCCCAGTTGCGCTCTTGCAGCGTGTTGTAAAACCGATTGTACCATTGATTGAGCAGCACCTGGATGGCGACGAGCGAAAGCTCAATCGCAACCACGACGGCGAGCAGGATACGACCGGCCCAGCGATCCTCGGAATTGAAATAGGGAAGGGCGAGCCGCCAAATGATGGCGAGCGTCGAAGCAAGGCGTTTCACGGAACGTCTCCTGTTTATCGCTGGCGGGCAAAACCGGTATGCCGACAGATGCCGCACGCACGGCATTGGGCAGCTATGTCAGGGCACCTTGATGCGGACTATGCGTAGTGTCGGCTCGAGGCCTGACCTTGTGGCACCCTTGGTTTTCACATTAACATAGTATCGGGGTTGGTGAGGATTGCGGCGCTGATCTGAGGGATCCCGGCAGACGCCGCCGCGGCACATATACTGGAAACTGCTTCCAAAAATCCCGGTGCAACGCGCCGATCCACCTTGGACGGCGTTGACGCGCACGCGCAGAAAACGGGCAACAAACCGGCCCCGCGTGTACGGGGACGGTATTAAAGGGGGAAGGCGTCATGTGGAACCAAGTCTACGATCCTTTCAGCAATCCGGTCTTTTCCACGATTGCGGCGGCGCTGCCGGTCGTCACGCTGCTTGTTCTCATTGCGTCCAACAAGGTGAAGGCGCACATCGCCGCGATCATTGCGCTGATCGTCGCCAACCTGGTCGCGATCTTCATCTTCACCATGCCGGCCGGGATGTCGCTGCGCGCCACTGTGCTCGGCGCCGTGACGGGCTTCTTCCCGATCGGCTGGATCGTCCTCAACGTCATCTTCCTCTACCGGCTCACCGTGGAGAAAGGCGCGTTCGAGACCCTGCAAAACACCATTGGCGGCGTCACCACCGATCGGCGGCTGCAACTTCTGCTGATCGCGTTCTCGTTCGGCGCATTCTTCGAGGGCGCCTCGGGCTTCGGCACGCCGGTCGCGGTGACGGGCGCGATCCTGATCGGGCTCGGCTTCTCGCCGCTCGCGGCTTCCGGCCTCTCGCTGATCGCCAATACCGCGCCGGTCGCCTATGGCGCACTTGGAACGCCGATTGCCGGACTTGCGAGTGTGACCGGCCTCGATCCATTTTTGCTCGGCGCGATGGTCGGGCGGCAATTGCCGTTCTTCTCGCTGATCGTGCCGTTCTGGCTGATCTGGGCCTTCGCCGGCTGGAAAGGCATGAAGGACATCTGGCCTGCGATCCTGGTCACCGGGCGTGTCGTTCGCGGTCCCGCAATTCCTGATCTCGAACTTCATCAATCCCTGGATCGTCGATATCGGCGCATCGCTGATTTCGATGGCGTGCCTCATCGGCTTCCTCAAAGTCTGGCAGCCGAAAGTACTCTGGCTGTCGCCCGCCTTGCGCAGTCACGATGACTCCGCCGCAAGCATGAAGCCGCCGGCGGTAACGGGTGCGAAGCCAACCACCGCACAGGTGTGGATGTCGCTATTCCCTGGATCATCGTCTGCGTCATCCTGCTGATCTGGGGCACAAATGCGTTCAAGGCCGCCGTCAATCCATGGGCGACCTGGAACTATGCCGTTCCCGACCTGCACAACATGATCAACAAGGTCGCGCCGATTGTGGCACGCCGACGAAGGAATCGGCCGTGTTCGGCTTCACCTGGCTCTCCTATACGGGCACGGGGATGCTGATCGCCGCCATCATCTCGGGACTGATCATGGGCTTCTCGCCCGTGGGCTTGGTGGCCGCCTATGGCCGGACCATCAAGTTGTGCGCCTATTCGCTCATCACCATCTCGGCGATGCTGGCGATCGGGACCTTGACCCGGCTCTCGGGGATCGACGCGACGATGGGTCTCGCCTTCGCCGCGACGGGCGTGCTCTATCCGTTCTTCGGCACGCTGCTCGGCTGGCTGGCGTCGCGCTCACCGGCTCCGATACCGCATCGAACATCCTGTTCGGCAACCTGCAGAAGATCACCTCCGAGCAGCTGGGCATTTCGCCCATCCTCATGGCCGCCGCCAACTCGTCGGGCGGCGTATGGGCAAGATGATCGACGCCCAGTCGATCGTGGTGGCTTCCACGGCGACCAACTGGTTCGGGCACGAGGGAACGATCCTGCGCTTCGTGTTCAAGCATTCGATCACGCTCGCGTGCCTCGTCGGTATCCTGGTGATGCTGCAGGCCTACGTGTTTACCGGAATGATCGTGAAGTAAACGCGATCGCCGGCCAACGAAGCCCTCGCGGCGACATCGCCGCGGGGGAACTGCTTTTACAGACAATACGACGAGGCTGCCGCATCGCACCCGACAGTCGCAAATTTTACGCGAAGAATATGCCGCGTCGAATTTCCGGCGCTGAGAATTATCCGATGCATCGCAGTGACGATTTAAATCGATCCAAAATGGAAAAAACTCTTGACGCCGGCCGCGGCAGTCCGGCGTAAATAATTTGTGCGCCCGTCCGGTCGTGCATCCTCGGCTTTTGAAATCGTGGAGACGAAAATGTCCTGTATTCGCCAGCATCGTACCTGCTGGCTCATCTTGATCGCCGTGTTGGGTTCGATCCTGCCCGGCCTCGCCGCCGAAAGCGCATTTCCGTTCGACCGTGAGCTCGTGCTCGATACATCGCCTATGCGCGGGTCCAAGCGCATCCCGATCTTGCAGTTCGACGAGAATGGCGCCGTCTCGATCGACTTGTGGTGCGCCAGCGTGCAGGGCCAGGCGACCGTCGCCGCCGATGCGATCACGATCGTGCCGGGCGCCGCCGAGCGCGGGCAATGCACGCCTGACCGCGCGCAGCGCGACGAGCGAACTTTTGGCCGCGCTGTCGCAGGTGACGAACTGGCGGCGCAGTGGCGACATCGTCGAACTTGTCGGGCCGACGAAGCTGCGGTTCCGGCTGATGACGAATTGAGGCGGAGGAGGGCGATGGACAAGCAGGTGATCCGTTCGGCAGTGCCCGAGACGGGCGGGCCGTTCAATCTCGGCGTTCGCTATGGCGACCTGATCTTCATCTCCGGCCTGCCGCCGTTCGATGCCGATTACGCCAACAGGCTGAAAGCGGCGCGCGCGGCCGGGCAACCAATCCCGCCGTTCCCGGATATTCCATTCGAGCGGCAGGTGCGCATCGTCATGGACCACCTCAAGATGCTGGTTGAGGCCGCTGGCTCCAATATGGACTGCCTGCTCAAGGTCATCGTCTGGCTCAAAGACCAGCGCCAGCAGGAAGAGTTCGACCGCATCTACCGCAGCTATTTCAGCAGCCCCGAGACGCTGCCGGCGCGCACGCGCATGCAGGCCGGGCGCACGCCGATGGATTGCGGGCTCGAAGTCGAGGCCATCGGCTACGTGCCGAAGGCGTGACACTGTCAGGCGTACATGCGCTGCTCGCGGGCGCGGCGATAGCCGCCGGCCGATTGCGGCTTGACGAACAGCGCGCTGACTTCGGGATGCGCCGCCTTGATCTTGCGTCTCAAGCTCGGTCACCTGCGCTTCGATCTGCGGCGTGGTGAGGGCGTCATCGAATTCCAGGCTGAGCGTGGCGATGACGTCGCGCGGGCCCAGGTGCACAGTGATCAGGCCGTTGGCGCGTTCGATGCCCGGCTGCTCGCCGGCGATTTTCAGGATGGAGCGATTGACCGCGCCGGACGCGGACTCACCGATAAGCAGCCCTTTGGTTTCGTGCGCAATGATGGCGGCCACGATCGCGAGCAGCAGCCCGATGGCGATCGACGCCGCACCGTCGAGCGCAGGCATTTGCAGCACCTGCGCCGCCGCCGTTCCGATGCCGGCAATGACGATGCCGACCATCGCGGCACTGTCCTCGAACAAAACGAGGAAAGTCGGCGGGTCCTTGCTCCGCCGCATCGCCTCGAAATAGCCGAGCGAGCCTTTCGATTTGTCGAATTCACGCCGCGCGATCCACCAGGTGCTGCCTTCGAAGATGAGCGAGCAGCCGAGCACGATGTAGTTCACTGCGGGATGCGTGATCGGCTCCGGGTTGAGCAGGTGCAAAATTCCTTCGATGACGGCGGCGCCGGCGCCGATCGAGAAGATCAGCAGCGCGACCACGAAGCTCCAGAAATAGAGCTCCCGGCCGTGGCCGAGCGGATGGCGATCGTCCGGCGGGGTCGCGGCACGATGCATGCCGTAAAGCATCAGGCCCTGATTGGTGGTGTCGACCAGCGAATGAAAGCACTCGCTCAGCATGGCCGAACTGCCGGTCCACAGCGCGGCGGCAAGCTTGGTGACTGCGACGAGCAGATTGCCCGCCAGCGCGGCATAGACGACGGTCTTCGAGGATGAGGTGGTCGCCATGATTGCTTTCTTGCGCTGGGCCAGAGGGTCAACGCGGCAACCGACCGGTGGTTCATGTCCCGATTTGACCGGCGATCATGGTCAAGGAAAGCAAAAGGGCGCGGCCTTGGCCGCGCCCTTCGGTCTGATGTGTGATGGGGCTTAGAAGTCCATTCCGCCCATGCCGCCCATCCGCCATCCGCCCATGCCGCCGCCGCCCGGCATCGCCGGCATGGCGGACTTGTCCTTCGGCACTTCGGCGATCATGGCTTCCGTGGTCACCAGCAGGCCCGCAACCGAAGCCGCGTCCTGCAGTGCCGCGCGCACGACCTTGGCCGGGTCGATGATGCCCTTGTCGACCATGTCGACGTATTCCTCGCTCTGGGCGTCGAAGCCGAACGTCTCGGACTTGTTCTCCATGATCTTGCCGACCACGATCGAGCCCTCGACGCCGGAGTTCTCGGCAATCTGACGTATCGGCGCTTCCAATGCCTTGAGCACGATATTGATGCCGGCCTGGACGTCGGCGTTGTCGTTGGTGATCTTGCCGACCGCCTTCTTGGCGCGCAGCAGCGTAAGGCCGCCGCCCGGCACGATGCCTTCCTCGACCGCGGCGCGGGTGGCGTTGAGCGCATCCTCGACGCGGTCCTTCTTCTCCTTGACCTCGATCTCGGTCGCGCCGCCGACCTTGATCACCGCGACGCCGCCTGCGAGCTTGGCGAGCCGCTCCTGCAGCTTCTCCTTGTCGTAGTCCGAGGTGGTCTCCTCGATCTGCGCCTTGATCTGCTGCACGCGCGCTTCGATTTCCTTCTTCTTGCCGGCGCCGTCGATGATCGTGGTCTTTTCCTTCTCGATCACGACCTTCTTGGCGCGGCCGAGCATCGCGGTGGTGACGCTCTCGAGCTTGATGCCGAGGTCTTCCGCGATGAGCTGGCCGCCGGTGAGGATGGCGATGTCTTCGAGCATCGCCTTGCGGCGATCGCCGAAGCCCGGCGCCTTCACGGCCGCGACCTTGAGGCCGCCGCGCAGCTTGTTGACGACGAGGGTTGCGAGCGCCTCGCCCTCGATGTCCTCGGCGACGATGAGCAGCGGCTTGCCGGCCTGAACGATGGCCTCGAGCACCGGCAGCATCGCCTGCAGCGCCGAGAGCTTCTTCTCGTGCAGGAGGACATAGACGTCCTCGAGCTCGGCGATCATCTTCTCGGCGTTGGTGATGAAGTAGGGCGAGAGATAGCCGCGGTCGAACTGCATGCCCTCGACGATCTCGACCTCGGTGTCGAGCGACTTGGCCTCTTCGACCGTGATCACGCCTTCGTTGCCGACCTTCTGCATCGCCTCGGCGATCATCTTGCCGACCTTGGTGTCGCCGTTCGACGAGATGGTGCCGACCTGGGCGACCTCGGCCGAGGAGCCGACTTTCTTGGCGCGCTTCTTGATGTCGGCGACGACGGCGGCGACGGCGATGTCGATGCCGCGCTTGAGATCCATCGGGTTCATGCCGGCGGCCACTGACTTCACGCCTTCCTTGACGATCGAGGCCGCGAGCACCGTCGCGGTCGTGGTGCCGTCGCCGGCCTGGTCGTTGGTCTTCTGCGCAACTTCGCGCACCATCTGGGCGCCCATGTTCTCGAACTTGTCCTCAAGCTCGATCTCCTTGGCGACGGTGACGCCGTCCTTGGTGATGCGCGGGGCGCCGAACGACTTGTCGAGCACGACATTGCGGCCCTTGGGGCCGAGCGTGACCTTCACCGCATTGGCGAGAATGTCGACGCCGCGCAACATGCGGTCGCGCGCGTCGGTTGAAAATCGGACGTCTTTCGCAGACATTGAGTTTGCTCCTGGAGAATTGTTGACCGTCATCCTGAGGTGCGAGCGTCAGCGAGCCTCGAAGGATGATCGGCCTGGGCTGTCGCTCTTCGAGGGCCGCTTCGCGGCCGCCTCAGGGTGACGGAATGAAAATCAGGCGACCACGCCCATGATGTCTGACTCCTTCATGATCAGGAGTTCGTCGCCATCGATCTTGACCTCGGTGCCCGACCATTTGCCGAACAGCACGCGGTCGCCGGTCTTGACGTCGATCGGGATCAGCTTGCCGGCCTCGTCGCGTCCGCCGGGGCCGACCGCAACGATCTCGCCCTCCTGCGGCTTCTCCTTGGCGGTGTCGGGGATGATGATGCCGCCCTTGGTCTTTTCGTCGGCTTCGATGCGCTTGACGACCACACGGTCGTGCAGGGGACGGAATTTGAGTTTCGCCATGATTTCCTCGTCGCCGCTGTGCTCGCGGCATTCGCGTGGGAGATAAAGATTATGTTTTACAGTGTGTTAGCACTCAAACCTAACGAGTGCTAAGCCGCTGACCGGGAAATAGGGGGTATGCGGTGGCCTGTCAAGCGCGGCGCAGGGTAGGTTGCGGCTTGCCGCTGTCATTCGCTGACGACCGGTTGCCGGCATACTCAGTTTGCGGGAAAGAACAATCATGATCGCGGAAAACGTCAGTGCTCCCGGCGGCCGAAAGCGGCTGCGGGTTCTCACCTTCATCGCGGCCCGTCAGGCCGAGCTCGCTATCAACACATCGTCGCAAGTCCGGCCGGTGATTGGAATGAGCGCGCAAGAACTCACAAGCCTTCGTCTTCGCGGCAGAGCAAATGTACGCGCGGTAGAGGCTCTGCTTGACCGGATGCTTGCGACCGCGTGGTTGAGCTATGCACTCATCGCTGCCCTTCAGATGAAAATTCTGTGGGAGATCTGGCGGTTTCGCGATCTCACCACGGGAGACACAACGTCATATTTTGCGGGTGGTTACCGATGGTACGAGGACTTTGCCGTCAATATCGTTTGGTCGCCGCTCTACACAGCTTTTTACGGCACGGTCTATCTGCTGACACATGACATTTACACCGCGACAATCTTTCATCGCGTGATCATCGTGATGGCGGCTACGCTCGGCGTTCTGGCGCTGATGCGGCAACTGCTTCCGCCGGCCATTGCGTTATTGATTGCAGCGTGGTGGGCGGTGCTGCCGATCAATTTCGAGACCTTGTATGAGGTTCATCTCTTTGCGCTGCTGCCGATTCTGGCGGCTTGGCTTGTCACCACGATCGACGATACGCCGTGGACGCGAGGAATCGCTCTTGCAATTCTAATCGCAACGGTTGTCCTCGTCCGAAATGAGCAAATCGTTGCAGTTTTCATTTTTGCGGTGATTTGCGCCGTGCGTGAATATTATGGATTCCGACATGCTGGCAAGATCGGCGTGGCGTCTCCCACGTCGCGTCTCGCGGGTTATGGCCTGCCACTTCTCGCTGCATTATTGTTTTCAGCTTTTTTCTATTGGCGATCATATGTGAAATTTCCGGCGATAATGCAGGTGGCCGATGCCAAGCACGTCGTCAACATGTGCCAGGTCTATGCGTTCGGGTATTCGCAACGCCATCCGGACTGGACTCTAAGTCCTTGGCTTGAATGCCGGTCGCTCATGCAAACGGTGTTTGGCCGCGAGCATCCGAGCCTCGGTCAGATGATCTGGAGCAATCCATCGGCCACTATTGAACACTTCCTTTGGAACGCCTCGCTGACGTTCAACGGCTTTCAGGCCGCGCTGTTCGATCGGATGTCTGGCGTGGTGAATCCGGACTACGCACCGGTCATCAGGAATGTCGCGGTCGCCTCGGTGCTGAGCGCCATCGTTTTGGCAATCGTCGTTGCCGGATCGATTAAAGTCGCGCGCGAGTGGCGTTACTGGTGGCCGGTGTGGCTGCGCCCGCGACGCGACACGTTTTTCATCATGTTCGCGGTCTTGCTGGTGTCCGGGCCGGTTATCATGACGCAGCGTCCGCGCCCCTCGTACCTCTTTCCAACAACCGTCATCATCATGTTGGTCGTGGGCCTGGCCATCTATGTTCTTCTCGGGCCCAAACGGTTGATCGTTGCAAAAATGCTGGCAGCGGTCGTTGTGCCGGGATTGCTGGTTTTCGTGCCTCCTTACTTCGTCACCTATAAATCCGATCGCCCGCTCTACACCAACTTGCAGAGGCTGCAACCGTACGGTTCGTTCCTGGAAAACCCGAAAAACAAAATACTTCTTGGCGACTACAATGGCGAACTCAGAGGCTATTTACATTTTGCCGCCCCCGCGCCTGTTACGTTCGACTATAGCATTTTCTCTGCATGGCATGCACCGCAGACACTCGATCAGTTTCTTGCCTCCCGCGATATCAACATCATCTTTGTTCAGCCGCGCGTGATGCCTGAACTCAAGGCGCGGCCCGAGGCGCAGCAGTTCTTGACGAATCCTGAATCGGTCGGATGGAAGAAGCTTGCTCCGCTGGACGGCGAGACCAATTGGCTTTTGTTGTACCGGGAGGCAAAGCTTCAGTGAGCACAGGAAAGGTATTGGATCATGCGAGCCCTCAGTCTTGATCAAGCGTTGAAAATCATTGCGGTGTGCTTTGCCCACGCCGCCAAGCAGAAATGCCGCCCCATGAGCGCGATCATCCTCGACGCCGGCGGTCGGGTGAAGGCGTTCCAGAAGCAGGACGGCGCCTCGATGCTCCGCTTCGAGGTCTGCTACGGCAAGGCCTATGGCTCGCTGGCGCTTGGCCGTCCGTCGCGTCTGGTGCTCGCCAAGGCGCGCGAAAAGCCGCTGTTCATGCAGTCGATCGATAATCTGGCGGATTACCCGCTGTTCCTCGAAGGCGGCGGCCAGCTGATCCGCGACAAGGACGGCGAGGTTGTGGGCGCCATCGGGGTCACCGGCGACGTCAATGAGATGGACGACATCTGCGCCATCGCCGGCATCCACGCGGTTGGACTGAAATCCGATTACGATTTCGACGATCCCGAACAGATCCGCACCCTCAGCATCATCAAGGGCCCGCCCATCACAGACCCCCGCAAGAAGAAGGGGTCAGGCCGCAAGAATGCCCTCGCCAAGGGCGGAAATGGCCGAAATGGCCGCCGCCAAGGCTCCCAAATCCCCAAACCGGGAGCCTAAGTCCAAGTTCCGCGGCAATTGATGGTTACCAATTGAAACAAAGTCGAAAGGACGAGAGGATAGAACGGCACCGATCGGGGCAGGGGAGCGGCATCCGGCCGGGCTGGAGGTACCGTCTGCGGCTCGATTGGCCTTGCGCCGGCCACCGCGGCTCAACACAATCAGGTCTTCGAGGAGACCCCGTAATGCGTAAGCCCTCCCGTGATCTCCGGTTCGCCGCGAGCGCGGCTGCACTTTTGGCGCTCGCCCTGTCAGGGTGTGCCAGCAATACGGCCACGGATAATCCGCCGCCGGCCCCCGCGATGGCGCCCGAAATTCCCGCCTCGATCCGGGCCGAAGAGGTGATCGGCCGCTGGGGTTACGGCTCGTTCCACAAGGATGCCGACCGCGCCCGCACCGAGGCGGCGGCGCGGGGCCAGTGCGGCCAGCCGGTGGTCATCAATCGCGGCCCGGGCGGCGGCGTCATGATGTATCTCGCCGACAGCGCGCAGTTGCAGGAGCTGCGGCTCAAGGGCAGCTCGGGTGGCAAGAACTACATCGGACCGCCCGGCGATTCCGGCGGCCCGCAGGACCGCGAGGTGGTGTCGTTCGACGGCCGCACCATGGTGCTGCGCTGGATGGATCCCGAGGTCTGCCGGCCGCTACGGCACCGGCGTCTACGTGCGGTGCGCGCCGGAGGGCGCCGCGCGCAACGCACCAAGGCCGCCGCCGCGCTAACGCGATGGTCACGATCTGGCACAATCCGAAATGCTCGACCTCGCGCAAGGTGCTCGACATGATCCGCGCGAGCGGGACCAAGCCGACGATCGTCGAATACGTGAAGACGCCGCCGTCGAAATCCGAGATCAAGGCGGCGCTGAAAGAGATGGGCATCAAGCCGCGGGAGCTGCTGCGCCGCCGCGGCACGCCCTATGACGACCTCGGCCTTGACGATCCGAAACTGACCGACGCCGAATTGATCACGGCGATGAGCGAGCATCCGCTGCTGATCGAGCGTCCGGTGGTGCGCTCGCGCAAGGGCACGCGATTGTGCCGTCCGCCCGAACGGGTGAAGGACATCTTGTAGTGGCCCTGCGCGCGCAGCGGCTGGTCGCGACACCGCTTGCGGCCTTGGAGCGTGACAGTCTCGCAGCGACGCTCGCGAAAGCCGGCCTTCCAGCCGTCGACGTTCGAGAGCCCGGCCAACTGTTCTGGCGCTTCCAGCGTGACGACATGCCGGTCGGATTCGGCGGTCTCGAAATTCACGGCGATGCCGCGCTGCTGCACTCGATCGTGACGCTGCCGTCGCAGCGCCGGCGCGGCATTGGCGCCGCCATCGTCGCGGCGCTCGAGGCCGAGGTGCCGCGCCATACTTGCCGCAATATCTTTTTGCTCACGACCGAGCCGGATTTCTTCGCGCATCTGGGATACGCCAAGACGGCCCGCAACAAGGTGCCGAAGGCGATCCAGAAGACCGCGCACTTCGCCGCACTCGTTGCATCGGCGACCATTATGGTTAAGCGACTGAAATAGCCCGGCGCGCCGACAATACGGACATCCGCATTCGAACGGATGCGATTTTTACCGGCTGTTGACCCAAACGAGCTTTGCTGTCGCGCATGGGGAGACATGCCATGCGTAGGACTATTGTTGCGTCGGTGTTGCTGTTGTCGACCACCGCATTTGGCATTGCCGCAGACTTGCCGCGGAGCAGTTATGCCCCACCGGTCGCGCCGACGCCGTTCAACGGATGGAGCGGCTTTTACGTCGGCGGAAATTTCGGCGGCGGCATCACGACGGCGACGTCGGACTTCAGCGTCGCCGGAATTCCAATCGGGACCATCAACAGCAGCATGTCGGGCGCAGCGGGCGGTGCGCAGGCCGGCTTCAACTGGCAATACGGGCCGGCCGTACTCGGTGTCGAGACCGATATCCAGTACAGCGGCATGGCCGGGACGCTGGACGCGCCGTGTCCGACGCCCATCTGCACTGTGCCAATCACGGCGAGCTTCTCACAATCGATGCCGTGGTTTGGAACCGTGCGCGCCCGGCTCGGCTACGCCGCCAATTCCTGGCTGTTCTACGCCACCGGCGGATATGCTTATGCCCAGATTGACACCGATCTGTCAGCGTCAGCAGCCGGCTTTGCGACGACATTCAATCGGCACGAAATCCGCAACGGCTGGACCGCCGGCGGCGGCATCGAAGTCGCTCTCAGCCGCAATTGGAGCGCGCGGCTCGAATACCTCTATCTCGACTTCGGAAAGTTCAACAATCCGTGGGTGCTGGTGGTTCTGCCGACAATCGACGACAACACCAAAATCGTTTCAAGCGTGGTGCGCGCCGGCATAAACTATCGCTTCTAGCCATGAAGCCTCGGGCGCTCACGCAGGGCCGATTAACCGGCCGTTAACCATAAATCATTCCTATCGCGCATGGGGAGATTTGCCATGCGCAGACCGATTCTTGCGACCGTCTTGCTCATCTTGAGCACCGCTCTCGCGTTTGCGGCCGACTTGCCGCGCCGCTACCCGCCGCCCGCGCTAATGCCCGCGCCGGCGAGCAGTTGGACCGGGTTCTACCTCGGCGCCAACGTGGGCGGCGGCATTACGACGACGACCTCGGACTTCAGCGTCGCCGGCGTGCCGTTCGGGACCGCCAACAACAGCCTCAGCGGCGTGATCGGCGGTGGTCAGGCCGGCTACAATTGGCAGAGCGGGCCCGGATTGATCGGCCTGGAAGCCGATTATCAGTTCAGCGGTATGAATGGCTCGATCGACGCACCATGCCTGCTGCCGGCGTGCTTCCAGCCGACCACGGCGAGCTTCTCGCAGAAATTGCCGTGGTTCGGAACCGTGCGCGCACGTCTCGGCTTTGCTTCCAACGATTGGCTGATCTACGTCACCGGCGGCTATGCCTACGCCCGCGTCAACACCGACGCCACCGCGACTGGCCCCGGCTACTCCGCGGAGCTCACTCAAAGTGAATTCCGAAACGGATGGACAATCGGCGGCGGCATCGAAACGGCGCTGAGCCGCAACTGGAGCGTCCGGCTCGAATATCTGTATCTCGATTTCGGCAGCAAGAGTGTTCAATGGAATCTGCCCGGGCTGCCGACGGTCAATGACAGCGAGAAGGTCGTTTCAAACGTTGTTCGCGCCGGGCTGAACTACCGCTTCTAGCGCAGGTTTTCCGGCCTCGAAATTGATAGGGTCAGGCGCCGGTTGGACGCCTGCCCGCCATGCCAAGCCCCCGCGATTTCATCTTCGGCCCATGGCGCGCCGTATCCGTGCTGGGCGTTACCCAAATCCTTGCCTGGGGCGCGCTGTTTTATCCGCCGGTGCTGACCGTGCCGTTGATCGCTGCGGACCACGGCTGGTCGAAATCATTCGCCATGGCAGGATTCTCGGCGGCCTTGTTTGTCGGCGGACTGGTGGCGCGCCATGTCGGCGCGCTGATCGACCGCTTCGGCGGGCATGTGGTGATGCCATTCGGTTCGCTGATCGGCGCGCTGGGTCTGGTCGGTCTGGTTCACGCGCAATTCGCGATCGTGTACTTCGCGGCCTGGATGCTCTGCGGCGTCGCCATGGCAGCCTCGCTTTACGATCCGGCATTCGCGACGCTGGGTCGCATTTTCGGCGTGGCTGCGCGCCGGCCGATCACGATCCTGACGCTTGCGGGCGGCTTTGCCTCGACGGTGAGCTGGCCGGCCACGCAAGCTTTGATCGAGGCGACCGGATGGCAAGGGACTTATCTCGTATACGCCGCGCTCCTCGCCTTCGTCGCAGCGCCGCTCCACGCTTTTGCGCTGCCGCGCCTGCGCGCCGCTTCGGACACGCACGCCGGTGCCGCGGTTGTGCCGATGCCCGTTGCCAAGCTGCCACCGCACGGCACGGCATTCGTCCTGGTCGTGGCGGCGTTCGCTGCCTACGCGTTCGTACCGTCCGCGCTCTCGGCGCATCTGCTCGCGATGTTCGAACGCTCTGGTCTTGCGCCGGCGACCGTGGTCGTCATCGGCATGCTGTTTGGACCCTCGCAGGTGCTGGCGCGCATTTGTGAGCTTGTATTGGCCCGCGACCTGCACCCGCTGTGGGTCGCGCGCTTTGCCGTCGGGCTGCTGGTGGCGGCGTTCGCGTTCCTGGCGTTGCTGCACTTTTCCGCGCTGGTCGCGGCGATATTCGCAGTGCTGTTCGGCATGGCCAACGGCCTGATTACGATCGCGCGCGGAACGGTTCCGCTCGCGTTGTTCGGTGCGTCGGGCTATGGCCTTCTGGTCGGCCGTATCGGTGGCCCGTTTCTTGTCATGCAGTCGATTGCGCCGCTCGTGGTCGCCTATGTGGCCGAACGGTTTTCGGATCCGGCTGCACTCGCCCTTGTCGCCGTGTTCGCGCTGATCGCGCTGACGTCGTTCATGGCGATCAGGCGGCCTGCCTGATTTCAGCCGAACATCAGGTCAATGTCGTTTTGCGAAGCGTGGCCGTCGTCGTCGTCGAGCCGCGGGCCGTGAAGCAGCTGGACCACGGCGCGCTCCACCGCGGCGACGGAGTCGTCGGTCTTGTACGTATCGAGATCGCCCCAGATTTCGATCATGCGCATGACGTGCTCTTCGATGAACTTGAGCGTTGCCGCCACCTTGGTGATGCGCTGCCCGGTCACGTCCTGGAAATTGCAGGCTTCGAAAATCTGGATGACGCGGTCCTGGACGTCCTGGGCGAGGCCCTGTTCGAATTCGTTCTTGAGCGCCGCCGACAACGTGTTGGCCGCCTGATCGATCTCCTCGGCCGCGGCGAGGATCTTCTGCGTCGCCTGTTCGGTGCCGCCCATGACGGCGTCGAGCTCATTGCTGGCGCGCGTCATGGATTCGCCATGGAAACTCGAAACATGCAGCGCCGCGAGTTCCTGCTTGGTGCGGGTGATGGCGTCGTGGATGAGCTGCAGCTCGCTCTTGAGACGTTGCAACTCGCCGGCCCGGCGCGCGTCCAGTTCGCTCAAGCCCGGCGGTGACGATGCGGGCGCCGCGAGTGCGGCTCGCAGCGTCACCATCTCCCGCATGACCTCGGCATGGCGCAGCGCAGCGTCGGCGCCCTCGGCAGCCGGATCCGGCTGCGCGGTCACCAATTCCTCGATTCGGAACACCTTGCGCGGCGCCGCCATCTGCCCACCGTTGAAATTCGCGAATGTATTTTGGGGCTTAGACGCTTAATACGGCGTTGACGCGGTGCCGCGCATGCGCGCGGGCTTTGCGCGGCAACGCCTGATTAACCATGACGCTTCCAAATTCATTCAAAATAAACCGTAACTTGATGAACAATGTACGAAAATGCCAGATGCTAAAAATGCACTGAACGAAATTTACCAAACGGACGAATTTTCCGTCTGTACTCCACGCGCAGGTGAGCGGGCCATGTCGGCTCCGTTCGATTCGGCGAACGAGTACAGAGTACATCAATGCAGCGAGTCATGCTTTCTGCGCTCCTGGCGAGCGCGCTTTACCTTCCGGCATCCGCCGATCCGCTTCAGATCACTCCCGACGCTTATGCCGGCAGCCAACGCTGGCAGGCGCCGGCGCCGGCAGCGATCGAGCCGCGCGCGAGCGACGTGGCGCAGCCGCGCTATGCCAATGCCGATCAGTCCAACATGGGCGGTGGCTTCATCGAGTTTCTGTTCGGCGGCGGCGTCCAGCAGCAGCCTTACGCGCAACGCTCCTACCAGCCGGCGATGCCCGAATATCAGCAGGAGCCGGATGCGAACCAGGCGTCGCGCTACATGCCCGGCGGCCCGAATGGCGCCGATCAGGCGCATGCGCCGATGGATCCGAAATTCGCCAAGCAGGTCGTCGACTACGACGGCAAGGAACACGCCGGCACGATCGTCATCGATACGCCGCACAAGTTCCTGTACCTGGTGGAAGGCGACGGCAAGGCGTTGCGCTACGGCGTCGGCGTCGGCAAGCCGGGCTTCACCTGGGCCGGCGTGAAGACGATCACCAACAAGCGCGAATGGCCGGATTGGCGGCCGCCGGACGAAATGCTCAAGCGCCGGCCCGATCTGCCGCGTTACATGGCTGGCGGTCCGGAAAATCCGCTCGGCGCGCGCGCGATGTATCTCGGCTCGACGCTCTACCGCATCCACGGCTCGAACGAGCCCTGGACCATCGGGACCAACGTATCGTCCGGTTGCATCCGCATGCGCAACGAGGACGTCATCGACCTCTACGGTCGCGTCAAGGTCGGCACCAAAGTCGTCATCCTCTGATCACGGCGTGAAGTGTGACGGCGGCGACATGCTCAAACGGTATCGCCGCCGCCCGTGTCGAAGCCACCGGTGTCGAAGCCGCCACCGTCGTCCTGATCGAAATTCTGATCGACGTGCGGTATCCTTGTCTGAATTGTCCAACAGCCCGAAGCCGCGCGTCCTGGCATCCGAATTGTCGCTGCCTGTCGTGCGGCCGATGTCGTCGAGACCGGCTTGTCGCGCGAGATCGCTGTCCGCGGCGCTGCCAGCGGTGGTGCCCCACGGCGCTTGCGTGTCGCCGCGCATTGGCGCGATCGATCGCGCCGAACGGTCCGCCGCCGTGACCGAACATCGAGCGGATGCCGTTGAGCAGCAGTGCGCCGCCAATGACGCCGGCCGCCGCTGACGCGGCGGTGCCGAGGAACGAGCCGCCGCGCGAAGGAGGCTCTTGCGGATAGGGCGACATTCGGCTGCGCGGCCTGGTTCTGATAGCCGGATGGTGCGCCCATCGGCGTCTCTCCCGGTCGCACCGTCGGCACTGAGCCACGCGCGCCCGCGCGTGATCCCCAAACCGACGCACGCATGGCATCGAGAAATCCGCCCGGCGCGGCGCGCTGGCGCAGCGGTCGCGCCTTCAAGGTCGCGGATGCGCGCATCGGCGCGCTTGAGCGCCTCGTCCTGCACCAGCGCGGTCTGCACCAGCGCATAGGCTGCATGCGGCGCGCGGGCGAGGCCGTCGGCGATCGGCACGTCTCGGCGTCGCCGTCGCGCGGCGTGGTTTCGAGCGTGGCCAGCCGATCGAACAGTTCAGTGACGAGTTGGCGTTCCTGCGGGGTCATGGCAATCCTCCCTCGTCGCCGGAGTCATGTAGGAAGGCGCCGGCCGCTGCGGAATGGCCCTTGCAAGATGTCGCAGCCGAAATTTTGTGACGAAATTGTGCGTCACGCCAGCGCGACGCCGTGGGCAGCGAGCACGCCGGGAAAGCCGTCATCGCGCAGGAAGTTGTATTCGCGCTCGCGCAGCGTGGTCAGCGGATCAAGCCGCTCCAGCTCGGCGTCGACAAAGCCCGGATGGCACATGACGACGCTGCCCTCGGGCAGCCCGTCGAGGAAGGCCGGAAAAAGCTTGGCGTAGTCGGCATCCGGCTCGAAATCGTAGGTGCCGGCGAACGCCGGATTGGTGCGCACGCCGTACGCGTTGGCGAGGCGGCGGAAACCGCGGCTGAGCCAGTCGAGCAGCAGCGCCTTGCGGTCTTCGAAGCGCCGCAGCGGCGGCACGATACGGCCGCATTGCCGCACCCAGACGTGCGGCGCGGCATCCTTGACCACGCTGAGCAGCGCCTCGCGAATTTGCGGAAACAGATGCACGTGCTGATGGCCGTCGATGAAATCCGGCGCGCGGCCGAATGCGGTGGTGAAGGCTACGAAGCTGGCTGGCGATCTCGATCACCAGCGTTTCGTGCTTGAACAGGTGCGCGAACGAGCGCCACAGCATGGTTTCCAACGGCAGGAATGCGCCGTCGCGAACCGGCTGGAAGCTGCCGCTGAGCGGCCGGAACGGCGCCGTCAGCGTGACGTGCAGTCCGACTGCGACCCGCGGCGAGACGGCATTGAGGACATTGAGCGGGATCGCGGCGGAGCGATGGAAGCTCGGCGCCGCCACCATCACGGAGGTGGCATTGATACGCCCGTTGACGACGAGGTCGCGGATCGCCGCGTCGACAGCCGGCGATATGCCGTAGTCGTCGGCGCACAGCCAGATTTTGCGACGCGCATCGCGCAAGGCGGGTTTGCCGTAGATCGCCGCGCCGGAGCTCATTCGGCGGCCGGACGTGCATCGGCGTCCGCACGGCCGATTTCCTCGCGCGCCTTTTCCGTGTGCTCGGCGACGAAATACACCGGGCGCGCTTTGATCTCATAGAGGATCTTGCCGATATATTCGCCAACCACGCCGATCATGATGAGCTGCATGCCGCCCAGAACCATGATGCCGACAAAGAGCGACGGGTATCCGGGAACGCTTTCTCCGTAGACGATGGTCTCGTAGATGATGCGTACGCCATAAATCAGCGCCACCGCGGCGATCACCAGGCCGAGCATGATCGCGAGCCGCAACGGCGCAACCGAGAACGCGGTGAGCCCGTCGATCGACAGCCCGATCAGCCGGCGCAGGCTCCACGTGCTGGCGCCATAGGCGCGTTGCTCCGGTTCGTAGTCGACGCGGAATTGGCGAAAGCCGATCCAGCTTGCCAGCCCCTTGAAGAAGCGGGTGCGCTCCGGCAGTTGGCGCAGCGCCAATGCGGCGCGCGGCGACAGCAGGCGAAAGTCGCCGGCGTCCTCGGGAATGTGCTGTCTCGTGCCCATGTTGAGCAGCGCGTAAAATATTTTCACGGCGCCGCGCCGCACCAGCGATTCGTTGGCGCGATTGGCTTTGGCCGTGTAGACGACGTCGTAGCCGCCGTCGAGCCAATGCCCGACCAGCGTCTCGATCAGTGTCGGCGGATGCTGGCCGTCGCCGTCGATGAACAGCACGGCGCCGCGCCGGGCATGGTCGAGGCCGGCGAGCAAGGCGGCCTCCTTGCCGAAATTGCGCGACAGCGACACCACCTGGATGTCGAGCCCGGTTGCCGGCAGGGTGCGCGCGATCGCCAGCGAATCGTCCGTGCTGCCGTCGTCGACGTAGACCACTTCGCAGGCGAGCGAGCGGGTCTCGGCGAGCCGGCGCGCGACCGCGACGAGGCGTTCGTGCAGCCGCGCCAGCCCCGAGGCTTCGTTGTAGAGCGGAACCACGATCGACAGGCCTCGTGTGCCGTGCGGCTGCGCAGCCGTCCTGTCGGTCGCCATGGTCGTCATGAGGTTTAGCCAGCCTTTCTCGCTGCGATCTATAGCGTAATCGCGCTGCGCTGTCGCGGAACTCGACTAACGTGCACAGGCCGGGCTCGGCGAATGGCGATGGACGTGATATGCGGTGCCGACAATGACCCGCATCCCACTTTACGACCGGCTACGGGGACGCCTCGTGACCGGCTGGCGCAATCGCGCGGTCAGCCTGAAGGCCGTCAGCTTCGCTTTGGTCGGCGTGGTCAATACGCTCGTTGACCTCGGCGTGTTCCTGCTCGCGTATGGCGAGTTCGGCGTGCCCTTGATCCCGGCGAATGTGATGTCGTGGCTGGTCGCGGTGTCGGGCTCCTACGCGATGAACTCGTACATCACGTTTGCGGCCGAATCGGGCGGCAAGCTGCGCTGGCGCGATTACGGCACGTTCGTCGCCTCCGGCGTCGCCGGCGTCATCGCCAACACCACCGCGCTGTTCGTGGCCTCGTATTTCTTCGAGATCGTGATCGCGAAATTCATCGCCATCCTGGCGAGCTTCGTGGTCAATTTCCTGCTCTCGCACCTCGTCGTGTTCCGCACGCGCGACACGACGGCGAGATGTAGCCCGCATGAGCGAAGCGATATGCGGGATCGCAGCCCCGGATGTCGCTTCGCTCATCCGGGCTACAATTCCGATGCGAGCTTGGTGAACAGCGCGTTGTCGCGGGCATAGACGTAGTCGAGCGCGGCGACCGACACCGTCTCGGCGCCGTGCTCGCGCAGGAAGCTTGCCAAGGCGTGGACCTTCTCGGGCGGGCAATGCAATGTGAGCATGCCCGACGATGTCGCGCCGCCGAACGGCGTGGCAACGCCGAAATATTCCTTGGCGGTCGCGAGCAGCGTGTCGTCCCAGCCGGAAAAGCGCGTGCGCACCTCGCGGAACGGCATGCGCGCGCTTTTGCGCGGCGATGCGGTCGAGCAGCAGGCGCGCGGTGTCGCGTTCGCTCGCGCCCCAACTGGCGCTGCGCGCGGCGACGAGGTTCGCCTGCGAACGCAGGATCACGCCGTCGTCGAGCACCTTGAGGCCATTGGCGGCGAGCGTCGCGCCGGTCGTGGTGATGTCGACGATCATTTCGGCGCTGCCGGCCGCCGGTGCGCCTTCGGTCGCGCCCGCGCTTTCGACGATGCGATAGTCGACGACGCCGTGCCCGGCGAAGAACGCGCGCGTCAGGTTGGCGTATTTGGTGGCGAGCCGCATCTTGCGCTCGTGCTTGAGGCGGAATGCGGTCGCGACATCGTCGAGGTCGGCCATGTGGCGCACGTCGATCCAGGCCTGCGGCACCGCGACCACGACATTGGCGAAGCCGAAGCCGAGCGCATCGATCAGCACGACGCGCGCATCGACATCGGCGATCATCTCGCGCACCAGATCCTCGCCGGTGATGCCGAGATGGACCGAGCCCTGCGCCAGCTGCGTCGTGATTTCCGCTGCGGACAGATAAGCGACCTCGACGCCGTCGACGCCGGCAATGGCGCCGCGATAATCGCGCGCGCCGCGCGGCTTGACGAGTTCGAGCCCCGCGCGCGCGAAGAAGGCTTCGGCGTTCTGCTGCAGCCGGCCTTTCGACGGCACGGCGAGGACGAGCGGCGCGCTCATGGTGCACCTCCGCACGCCGCGAGCCGCTCGATCCAGGCGGCGAAGCCGACCGCCGGAATCGGCTCTGCGGCGCCGAGCCGCGTCAGCAAGCCGTCGTAGCGCCCGCCGGCGACGAGCTGGCCGGTCGCGCGCGCGTCGTGCAGTTCGAAGACGAAGCCGGTGTAGTAATCGAGGCCGCGGCCGAACGCGGTCGAGAAGCGGATGGAACGCACATCGACGCCGCGCGCCGCGAGGAAGCCGGTGCGGATTTCGAACAGGTCGAGCGCGGAGGCGATCGAAAGGCTGGCGTCGGCGGCGAGCGTGCGCAGCTCGGCCGCGGCCTCGTCCGGATCGCCGCCGATCGAGAGAAAGCGTTCGATCAGCGCGCGGGTCTCGCGCGGCAGCCGGGCGCTGGCGCCGAGCGCCGCCTGCTCCAGAAACCGGTCGGCGATCTCGGCGACCGAACGGCCGCCGACCGCCTGGATGCCGGCGATCGAGAGCAGATCGGTGACGAGCGCATGCGCCGCCTTCGGATCGGAGCCGGCGAGCGCCGCCAGCACGCCCTGATATTCCGGCGGTCCGCCGGACGTCGCGAGCGCGAGCTGGTCGAGATCGTGGGCGAGCGAGGCCTTGCGGTTGAAATCCTTGATCAGCCGCCGTTTCCACGCCGGCGCGAGATCGAGCGCCGCGACCAGCGCGGAAAACAGCCCGACATCGCCCATGCGAACTTCCGGCGCGTCGATGCCGTAGAGCGTCGTCGCTTCGAGCCCGAGCGCCAGCATCTCGGCGTCGGCCGCAGCGCGATCGTTGCGGCCGAAGGATTCGATGCCGGCTTGCACGAATTCGGCGGTGGCGTTTTCGCGATGGCGAAACACCGGGCCGAGATAGCAGAAGCCCGCCGCCTTGCCGGCGAGCGGCGAGGCGAGATAGTCGCGCGACACCGGAATGGTGAGATCGGGCCGCAGGCACAATTCGCCGCCCGAAGGATCGCTGGTGAGGAACATGCGCTTGCGGATGTCCTCGCCGGACAAATCGAGGAACGGCTCCGCCGGCTGCAGGATCGGCGGCGCGACCTGCGCATAGCCCGCGCGCACGTAGGAGGCGACCAGCGCCTCGGCCCGCGTGTCGGGTCGGGTCGTTGTTTCCAGCTTCGACATTCTGCCAGCCTGTGATCGGGCGCGCCGCGCCTCGCGCCCTTTAGCATTTACCGCCGCGCGTTTCGACGGCGATCGGTCTGCGCCGTTAATGCGCCGCGATTTTGCGCCCGCGCAGGGTGACGACGAAGCGGGCAGGGCGCGAAAATGGGCGACTCTATAACACATTGTTTTTGTGGATATATTTCCATTGCAAAGCGGCGGGGGTGCGACGATCCGATACCGATACGGTTAAGACTTCCTCAATCGATGGGGTGTTGACTGCTAGCGCCCAAAGGAGCGCCCGGTGGCAATCCCGATACCCCGCCACGTCGTCGTGGAGTTCTACCAGGCCTTCGTCGCGGCCTGCTCGACGCACGATCTCGAGCGGATCGCGCCGTTTCTGCATGACGACGTGGAATGGATCATCGCCGGGCCGGTCGAGGTGCTGACATTTTGCGGCACCAGGCGCGGCAAGGCGGCGGTGCTCGACCTGATCGCGCGGGTGGCGCCGGCGGTGTTCCACATCAGGGACTTCGTGCGCGAGGAGCTTCTGGTCGACGGCAATCGCGTCGCGGCGCTGATCCGCGTCGCCGGCGTGCAGCGCGGCACCGGCGCCGCCATCAGCTACCGCATCGCCCAGTTCATGCGCTTCAACCTGCATCAGGTCGTGCAGTTTCGCGCGGTGATCGACAGCTTCGATGCCGCCGAACAGGTGCTCGGGCGGCCGATCGATGTCGGGCTGCATGCCCAACGCGCCGGCGATCTTGTCGGCGACCTGGTCAAGCTCTGAGCGCACTCTGCGTTCTCTCCTTAGACTTTGTCATCATCCGCGAAGGCGGATGATCCAGTAAACGCAGACGCTGCAGATATTGCTCGGACCTTCGGCGATTACTGGATGCCCGCCTGCGCGGGCATGACAGCGATAGCCAACGCTCCGCCGCCCCTGTTGTTTGTTTTTCGGCGCGGGATCGCCGGTATCCCCTTTTCCGTTCCTGAAGGAATGGAGCGCCGGGAGGCGCCAGGGGTTTGCGAGGCCCCTTACGGAGCTTGCGAGGCTCCGTTTTCGCGCGCCAAACGGACAGGCTTGCGAGACCCGCCCGCGAGACGCGCGCGCCCAAACATCCGGCAGGTTTGCGAGGCCTGCCGGCCGGACGCTGCGCCTCCCGGCGCTCCACCAGCCGCCCCCTCCCAACCCTCCCCCGCAAGCGGGGGAGGGCAAGAGAAGAATGGCCCCGGAAGCTGCGAGGCCAAATCTCCGGCCCGCGCTTCCGGCCCGCCCGCTCGCCCGGCGTGTCATGACGACGCCATGCGAGCGAGAAAGGGTCTAGGAAAAAAAGCACAGACCGCGGGCGATGTCAATGTCCGTCCACGTCAATGCCCGTCATTCCGGATCGCCGCATTCGTCATTCCGGATCGCCGCGCAGCGGCGAGTCCGGAATCCATATTCGCTGACGGTGGTTATGGATTCCGGGCTCCTCGCTGCGCGCGGCCCCGGAATGACGGCTTGGCAGTATTTGCTCAGCCCGGCGTCAGCCCATGCCGCGCGAGCACCTTGCGCACTTCATCGACGAGGTCGCCTTCCGGCACCGCGC
Organism: uncultured Alphaproteobacteria bacterium; assembly: GCA_963730645.1. Classification (GTDB taxonomy): domain Bacteria; phylum Pseudomonadota; class Alphaproteobacteria; order Rhizobiales; family Xanthobacteraceae; genus BOG-931. Next base: position 83,973 of record CAVSSN010000015.1, read on the forward strand.
GCTGCGCCTCGGCCTGCTTCTGCAGATATTCCTCGCGGCCTTTTTCGAGCTTCGCGAGTTCGGCGCCGATGACCAGATCCTTGATGGTGACTTCGCCGCGCGCCTTCTCGTCGCCGCCCTGGATGATGACGCAGGGCGCGTTGCGCTTGTCGGCGTATTTGAGCTGGTTGCCGATGTTCTTCGGATTGCCGAGATAAAGCTCGGCGCGGATTTTTTCCGCGCGCAGCTTTGCGACCATCTGCTGGTAGTCGGCGAGGCGGTCCCGGTCGAACACGGTGACGACGACCGGGCCGAACTCGGCCTTGGTCTCGACCTTCTTGAGATATTGCAAGCGCCGCGAGCAGCCGCGACACGCCGATGGAAAATCCCGTCGCCGGCACCGGCTCGCCGCGAAAGCGCGAGACGAGCCCATCGTAGCGCCCGCCGCCGCCGACCGAGCCGAAGCGCGGCGAGCCGTCGGCGCTGTCGGTGGAGAAGGTCAGCTCAACTTCGTAGACCGGGCCGGTGTAGTATTCGAGGCCGCGGACGACGGAAGGATCAATCATGATTCGACCTGTGGCCATAACCCGCAGCATACGACAAAGCTTGGCAATTTCTTCGATCTCGTTGACGCCGCTCTCTCCGAATCGCCGAGCCGTTCACTGCGTCACGCCGAAACCTAAGCGTCTATCGAATCATCGGCGCCGTTCGCTCACCCATTGAATCCAGCATTGGCGTCACCACGATCTTCTGATGAGCTTCGCGATTCAGACATCGCTCAGCAGCGTCAAGCCTGGTGCCCAGATAAGAGATCATAATCGCGTCAATTTGCTTCGTCATTAAGTCCGCTCCTTTCGTGAAATCACCGCTTTCGTCCTTGCGTCCAGCACCAAGCAGCGCCTGACACCTTCACGACCCAAGACGATCCAGTTTGTCGATCGCGCGAAGCACGGTAAGGCGTTTCCCTGCATTTGCTTCGCCGCCAAGCCAATCGACTTCCAGCACGCCATCCAGCACCTTGCGGTTGTTCACCTTCACCACGTAGCTGCCGCGCGGAATGCCCAGCGCCTCCATCGTGTCCGCCGCCATCATGCAGATTTCCGCGTCCGCCGCGGGCGAGGCGCTCCCCACCGTATCGGCATCGAACTGCATGAATTGCCGGAACCGCCCCGGCCCCGGCTTCTCGTTGCGGAACACATAGCCGTAGCGATAGCGAGCGATACGGCTTCGCCAGCGTCTCGAAATTCTCCGCGACGTAGCGCGCGAGCGGCGCGGTGAGGTCGTAGCGCAGGCTCAGCCATTGCTCGTCGTCGTCCTGGAACGAGAACACGCCTTCGTTCGGCCGGTCCTGGTCGGGCAGGAATTTGCCGAGCGCGTCGGTGTATTCGATCTCCGGCGTCTCGACCGGCTCGAAGCCGTAAAGCTCGTAGACCTCGCGGATTTTCTCGATCATGCGCCGCGTCGCCGCGATCTCGCCGGGCGTGCGGTCGGCGAGACCGCGCGGCAGGCGCGCCTTGAGCCGGTTCGATTTGCTGCTCTTGTCGGACTTTTCGGCCATTGGCCGGCCTTTCGGCGCGCGTTGCGGATGGCGCGGTTGGTATCGTAATGGCGCCACAGCAGCAAGGATCGGTTTGATCCCCTGGCGCATCCCCTGGCGCTCGCGCCTGCGAGTGGCTACCTGCCACACATACAATCGACAACGAGGTGCCTCATGATTTCCCGACGCAAAGCAATTGTCATGGCCATTGCGGTCTGGCCGGAGCCGCAACGCCCGCGCTGGCGCGGACCAAGAAGGAGAAGACGTCTCCCGTCGCGCTGTTCGATACCGACAATGACGGCACGGTCGATCTCGCCGAGGCCAAGAAGGCCGCCGGCGCGTTGTTCGACAGGCTCGACAAGGACAAGGACGGCACGCTCGACATCAAGGAGCTTCAGGGCCGCCTGAGCCGCAAGGATTTCGCCGCCGCCGATCCCGACAACGACAAGACTTTGACCAAGGACGAATATCTCGCCGTGGTCGCGCAGCGCTTCAAGGCCGCCGATCCGGATAACGACGGTACCGTGAGTGCGGCGGAGTTTCAGACGGACGCCGGCCGCGCGCTGGTCCGTCTGCTGAAGTAGCGTCCCGCAGCGGCGACGCCGTGCGGCCGGCATCGCCGCCGACCGCAACGAGCAGTTCGCGCATGACGTCGAGCATCCGCCGCGCGCTCTCGACATCGGCCGCCATCGCTTCGACCTGCCGCTGGCGAAGCGCGATCAGCCCGGCGAAGACTGCGGTCAGCGCCGCGCTCTCCGGGCTGCCTCGCGTCGCCGCGGCATTGGCGTCGGGCGCGGCCGCAGGCTGCGCTTGCCGTGCGGGCGTGGAACGTCGGCACATAGCCGCCGCGCGGCAGTTCGATCACCACCGGATCGTCGCGGCCCGCTCCGCCATAGTAGCGCGCCAGCGCGCGGCGCAGCCGGCCGGCTTCGACGCGCACGATGGGATCGGCCTGCGGATCGAAGCTTTCGCCGCGTCCGAGCGCTTGCGCGCCAATCGTGTAGCCCTTGATGCGGTCGCTGTGGCCGGCGAGCGTCATCTCCACCACGAAACGCAGGAAGGCGGCGAGCCGCGGCGCAGAGCGGAATGTGGCGCTGGCGATGACGTGTTCGAGTTCGTCGCCGATGTCCTGTGCGTGTTCGTCGCCGATGTCTGGCCGAAGTCCCGGTGCAGGCTGCGCCGGGCGTCCCGATGATCGGGTCTGTTGCCACGTGGCGGCCCGTCCAATGTTGATTCGCTTGTCACAAACTGTACACAATTATGACGAAGCATACGAAAAATATTTTCAATTTACACGTGTATTCTGCAAATATGTGCTTCGCCTGATAGGTTTCGGTTTGTCCGCCACCTTCAGCCAGATCGGGAACCGACGCCATGCCGCACGCGCGCAGCCCGCAAACCGCGACCGTGCCGAACGATCTCGAATCCTTCTGGATTCCGTTCACGCCCAACCGCGCCTTCAAGGCCGCGCCGCGGCTGATCGCGCGCGCCAAGGACATGCACTACTTCACGCCGGAAGGCCGCGCCGTGCTCGACGCCACCGCCGGGCTGTGGTGCACCAATGCCGGCCATAACCGCGATCCGATCGTCGCGGCGATCCAGGCGCAGGCGGCCGAGCTCGACTACGCGCCGGCGTTCCAGTTCGCGCATCCGAAATCGTTCGAACTGGCGAGCCGCATCGCCGCGCTCGCGCCCGGCGATCTCGACCACGTGTTCTTCTGCAATTCCGGCTCGGAGGCGGTCGACACCGCGCTCAAGATCGCGCTCGCCTATCACAATGTGCGCGGGCAGGGCGCGCGCACGCGGCTGATCGGGCGCGAGCGCGGCTATCACGGCGTCGGCTTCGGCGGCATTTCGGTCGGCGGCATCGTCTCCAACCGCAAATTCTTCGGCGCGCTGCTCACCGGCGTCGACCATCTGCCGGCGACCTACAATCGCGAGCAGCAGGCCTTCACCAAGGGCGAGCCGGAGTGGGGCGCCCATCTCGCCGACGATCTCGAACGCATCGTCGCGCTGCACGACGCCTCGACCATCGCCGCCGTCATCGTCGAGCCGATGGCGGGCTCGACCGGCGTGCTGCCGCCGCCGAAAGGCTATCTGCAGCGGCTGCGCGCGATCTGCGACAAGCACGGCATCCTGCTGATCTTCGACGAGGTCATCACCGGCTTCGGCCGGCTCGGCCACGCCTTCGCCGCCGAGCGCTACGGCGTCACGCCGGACATGATCATGTTCGCCAAGGGCATCACCTCCGGCACCGTGCCGATGGGCGGCGTCATCGCGCGCGAGGGAATCTACGACGCCTTCATGCGCGGCCCCGAGCACGTCGCCGAACTGTTCCACGGCTACACCTATTCGGCGCATCCGCTCGCCTGCGCGGCCGGGCTCGCGACGCTCGAACTCTACCGCGACGAGGGCCTGTTCGAGCGCGCGAAAAAACTCGAACCGGTGTGGGCCGACGCCGCCATGGCGCTCAAGGGCCTGCCGGGCGTGCTCGACATCCGCACCGTCGGCCTCACCGCCGGCATCGACCTCGCCTCGCGGCCCGACGCGGTCGGCAAGCGCGCCTACGACGCCATGGTGCGCGGCTTCCAGGACGAGGGCATCGTCATCCGCATCACCGGCGAGACCATCGCGCTGACGCCGCCGCTGATCGTGAGCGAGGCGCAGATCGGCGAGATTTTCGAGAAGGTCGCGCGCGTGATCAAGGCGACATCGTGAGCCGAAGCCGTCCGGCCAGACGTCGACGCCGGTGCTTTATTTGCACGGCCAGGACGCGCGCAGGGCCTCGAGCGACAGGCTCCTGAAATCCTCGTTCCACCGATCCTGGTGCTCGTCGAACCACTTCACGACGGCTTTCGTCAGGTCGGCCGCGTTGACGTTGTCGGGCGGACAGGAGCGCGACGACTCCGCCGGCAATTTGCTGGCGAAGGTCGCGATGCCTTCGAGCAATCCGACGCACACGCCCTGCAGGAACATGTTCTCCGACTTGCCGTTGATGAAATCCTTGCAGGACGGCATATAGAAGCTCACAGCTTCTGCCGAAGCCGGGGTTGTGATCAGCACTCCTGCAAGCGCCGCAATCCCCAAAATCGCTTTCATGATCGCGTCCCTCGTTTCAACTTGTCCGATTTGATTGTGCTGCCGTGGTGGCGTTCCGTGGCCGACCGGGCCGAGGACGGCAAGGTCGCACGAAAACGGTAGGGATAAATTCGAACTTTCTATGGCGAGCGTCCCATGATGGCGAGGGCCGGTCGCGTCTCGGCTTGGGCGGACGGCGCGGCGGCAAATGCCGGCCGCGGCCGCATGATGGCCCAGCCGACCTGGAGCGCAGCCGTCGCCGCGGCGGTAGGGGAATTGCTCAGGCGGCTGAACCTGGGCGTCGACGGCGAGCGCGCGCAGGCCGATCGGGATGACGGTGCGATCGCCTTCGGTCCACACGATCACGGCGCCCTTGCTGTGCAGGTCGCCGAGATCGATCCACGGCGCGCGGGCGGGCTGGCCATCGATCAGCACCTGCGGCTGGTCCGGCGAATAATGCGCGAGATTGCCGCCGTCCCACATCGAGCCGATGACATAGCGCAGCTTCTGGCCGGTCGCGGCGCGAAATGCCTTCGTCAGTTCAACGCCGACCTTGTCGCCGGGATAGAACACCGCGCGGTAGCGATGGTCGAAGTGCGGCAGCACCGAATAATTGGCGATGAAGATGATGACGAATACGGCGAACACCGCGCCCCACGCCGCGATGACGCGCGTCAGGCGCTCCGCATCGAGCAGGCTTCGCACCGTCATGACGATCCACAGGCCGACGAACAGCCAGAGCGGATAGCCCCACATCGCAAAGGTGCCGCGCCCGCTCACGGCGGCGAGCACGATCATGGCGACGCCCGGCCCGAACGCGAGCAGTGTCACGATGCGGCGATCAAAGGCATCGGCGGCAATCGGCTCCTGCGCCTTGGGGCGCGGCCACAACAGCGCGGCGGCGATGAAGAACGACGGCAGCAGGAAGAAGAATCTGGCTGGCGGTGAAGATCGCCGGGTGGATGATGTGGTCGTACCAGCCGCGATACGGCGCGGCGCGGTGGCTCGCGTAGGCGAAGGGCAGGAAATCGGTCTGCACCAGCCAGATGAGGTGCGGCGCCATGACGATGAGGGCGACGGCGAGCGCGAGCCACGGCCCCGGCGTCGCCAGCGCGCGGCGCGCGTCGCGGTCGAACAGCAGGAACAGCGCCATCGGCGTCGCCAGCACGACGACGAAATATTTTGCCCACAGCGCCGCGCCGACGGCGAAGCCGAACAGCAGCCAGTGCCAGATGCGTCCGCGCCGCAGGCCGGCGTGGAAGGCGTAGCCGGCGAGCGCCCAGAACGGCAGCTGGATGACGTCGTGATTGAACTTGACGGCCGTGTACTGGAAATAATGCATGCCGTCGATGATCAGCACGGCAATGAGCGCGCCGCGTACGCCGACGACTTTTCGCGCCGTCGCCCACACCGCCGCGAAGGCAACGACCACCGCGGCCTGCGCCAGCGCGTAATAGGCGGCATCGGCGTCGAACAGCCGGTGCATGATCTCGACCAGCCACCACGGCAGCGGCGGCAGCTTGTCGTAGCCGAGCTGCCATTCGCGGCCATAGGTCAGGGCCTCGATCAGATCGAGCGGCAAATTGAGGTAGAGGACTGCCGGCAGCAGCGTCCACACGGCAAAATGCACCGCCAGGAATATGGCAAAGACCGCCTGCGGGCGGCGCTCGATCGCTGTCATCCATGCGGACATTGTGGCGGCTTATACCATTGCGTGCCGTCCGTGATCATGGATTCCAGGCTTGCGGGCAATGGCCGCGCCCCGCAATGACGTGTCGATAATTTACCAACCGTGCGCGCCGGACTTGCGCCCGCCGCGACAACTATGGACATTGGCATCGCGCGGACGCGAATCAGCAGCGGGGGCGGCGCGGTTCCGCGACGGGGTCGGGCATGGTGCGCATCAGCGCCATTTTCATCGCCATTTGCATGCTCTTGATCGCCGGTTCGCTCGGCTTCGTGCTCTATCTGCGGTTTGGTATGACCGGCGCCGAGTCGGCCCTGGTGGCGCTCGGCGCGCTCACGGCGCTCGGCGTCTACAATACCATTGCGGCGCGCACCCGCGACCGGATGGAGGTGGACAACCAGATTTCCGACCTGTCGCGCGGTTCCGGTGACCTGGCAAAGCAGGTGGCCGAGTACGGCCGCCGGCTTGGCAGCATGGAAATGAAGGTCGAGGCGGTGCTCGACAAGGCGCTCTCGACCGCACAGCCGCTCGCCGCGGAGATCGAGGAACTTTCGACGCTGGTCAAGCAGCTCGCCGATTCGGTGTCGTCGCACGAGCGCAAGCTTTCCCGGGACGCCACGGCGTCGCTGCCGGTCATGCCGAGGGTCGAGCTGACGCACACCGCGGCTTCCGGCCCAGAGTCTTCCAACACCGCCGAATCCACAGCAGCGCCGCCACCGGCGCGGCTGGAAACCAGAGTCGCGAGTTTCAAGGGCAAGGATCAGGAGGCCATCGTTGCGCTGGTGCGCAACGCCATCGACGCCGGCAAGGTCGATCTCTACCTGCAGCCCATCGTCACCCTGCCGCAGCGCAAGGTGCGCTACTACGAGTCGATGTCGCGGCTTAAGGCCGACGACGGCGAGATCGTCGCGGCCGCTGACTTCCTGGCGCATGCCGAGGCCGGCGCGCTGCTGCCCAAGCTCGACAGCCTGTCGACGCTGCGCTGTGTGCAGGTGGTGCGGCGGCTGTTGCTCAAGAATCGCGACATCGGGCTGTTCTGCAACATGTCCGGTGCGACGCTGACCGGCGCCGGCTTCCCGCAATTCCTCGAATTCGCCGACGCCAACCGCGCCATCGCTCCGTCGCTGATGTTCGAGTTCACCCAGGCCACAATCCGCGCCATGGGACCGATGGAGCACGAAGCTCTCGCCGCGCTCGCCGAGCGCGGCTACCGCTTCTCCGTGGATAACGTCACGGATCTGCGCGTCGAGCCGCGCGAGCTCGCCGACCGCGGCTTCCGCTTCATCAAGGTGCCGGCGACGCTGCTGCTCAACCGCGTCGGCGCCGCCTCGACCGACATCCACCCCGCCGACCTCTCCGACCTGCTCGGCCGCTTCGGCATCGATCTCATCGCCGAGAAGATCGAGGCCGAAAACACGGTGGTCGACCTGCTCGACTACGACGTGCGCTTCGGCCAGGGTTTTTTGTTCTCGCCGCCGCGCCCGGTGCGCGCCGAGGCGCTGCAGGGGATGGCCGACGCCGGCGATGCAACGCCGCGCGAGGCCGCGCACGCGGTCGATACCGGCCCGGCGCCGCGCGCCGGCGCGCTCGCCCACCTCGCCCGCACCGGCAGCGGCCGGGTTTAACTCCTCTCCTCATCGGGAGAGGGCGCCTCAGCGTTCGCACGATGTCCACTGATGGACGCGGTGCTGTCCTACCTAATTACTTCTGTCCTAATTTTCCGGATCGACTATTCCGACCCCATCTTCAAGTCGGAAAATGCCATGACAGGCCATGTGATACTTCCGGCCTACGACTGGCATCTGATCCTCACGGCTGAACGATGGTACGTTGATGATAAGTTTCTTGACCAGCATCTCCTCGAAGGCGTCGCCGCGCTCGAATATGACGCGCCACAGCCATTCACCGCCTGGGCTCTCGTGAGCCATGGTGTTGTAGCGATATCGGATCAACTCGCTCAAGATGGACGCCCGCTCTTGGTCAGCGATTGGCTTCGTGTGCTGCGCGCCGACACTGCCGCATGATAACATGGCACCATGGCGGATCGAATTCGCTGCTGTTCAGGACAGCACCATGACCTGGGACGGGCGAGCGACAGGTACACGCACTAATTGATTCCGGTTCGACGGAATTCGCGCTAAGCACTTCGAACCTTCAATTGGGCGAAGCACCTTGCCGTCCTTCATCGAACGATTTTCCGATCTCGCGCCGGACTACGACGTGCTGCTGTGCGACGTATGGGGCGTCGTGCACAACGGCGTTGCCGCCTTTCCGGAGGCCTGCGATGCGCTGGCGCGGTTTCGCGCCGGCGGCGGCACGGTGGTGCTGGTGACCAACGCGCCGCGGCCGGGCGAGGGGGTGCAGCGCATCCTCGACCGGTTCGGCGTGCAGCGCGAGGCCTACGATGGCATCACCAGTTCCGGCGACGTCACCCGCAGCATCATCGCCAGCCGCCGCGGCGAGCGTGTCTTCCATCTCGGGCCGGAACGCGATGTGCCGATGTTCACCGGCCTCGACGCCCAAATGTCGCCGCTCGAAACTGCCGACTACGTGGTCTGCTCCGGCCTGTTCGACGACACGACGGAGACGCCGGAAACCTATCGCGGCATGCTCGCGACCATGCGCGAGCGCGCGCTGTTCATGGTGTGCGCCAATCCGGACATCGTGGTCGAGCGCGGGGCGACGCTGGTCTATTGCGCCGGCGCGATTGCCGAACTTTATCTCACGCTCGGCGGCGAGGTGCTGTTTTGCGGCAAGCCGCATGCGCCGATCTACGAGGCCGCGCTCGCCAAGGCCGCGGCCGCGCGCGGGCGGGTGACGCCGCCTGCGCGCGTGCTCGCGATCGGGGATTCGGTGCGCACCGATCTCTCAGGCGCTGCCGCATTCGGGCTCGATTGCCTGTTCGTCACCGCCGGCATCCACGCCGAAGAGCTCGGCCACCGCGAAGCGCCGGACCGCAAGGTGCTGGACGATATTTTCGCGGCGGCCGGCGTTACGCCGAAAGCCGTCACGCGCCGTCTGGTGTGGTGATACCAATTCCGATCATTCCCGCGCGGGCGGAAATCTGACGCGAGACACATTGCAGCAGGAAGTACCGGGTCCCGGCTTTCGCGGGGACGAGCGAAGATTGTTACTGGGCCTGTCTGCTCTCAGCAATCTCTTCGGGCGAAACGAACACGGCGTCGATCTTGGCCTTGAGCGTCTGCGCGTTGAACGGCTTGACGATGTAGTTGTTGACGCCCGCCTTCTTCGCCGCGATCACGTTGTCGGTCTTGGATTCCGCGGTGATCATGATGAACGGCGTTTCGCCGATCCGGGGATCGGAGCGGACCTTTTGCAAGAGGTCGTAGCCCGTCATCGGCTCCATGTTCCAGTCGGAGATCACAAGGCCGTAGCGCTTGAGTCTGCATCTTGGACAGCGCTTCGGTGCCGTCGTGGGCGTCGTCGATGTCGGCGAAGCCCAGTTGCCGCAGCAGATTGCGGATAATGCGGATCATGGTGTTGTAGTCGTCGACTACAAGCACCGGCATCGACAAATCGACAGCCATCTTTTGCCCCGTCGCGCCGCGATTGCGCGGATCCCTCGCCAATCCGCACGCCAAGATCGCCCCCGCGGCCCGGCTGCGTACTTCCCCAAAGTTCCACACGCTACCACCGGCCTTTTGACAACAGGTTAATCGTGACGGTAAAGCCGCTGCCGCATATACAACCATTGCTGGCTGAAATGCTTGACTTTCGCCGGCGCGCGAAGGCACCTAGGCCGGAAGGGATATATTAACCGCGTTCAAGCCCCCGATGCCGACGAAACCATTCGTCGTCGTGCGCGACGATGCGCCCGACCATAAAGCCTTGCGTGGCGCCGTCGTCGCCATCGGCAATTTCGACGGGGTGCACCGCGGCCACAAGGCTGTGATCGCGGCCGCGCTCAAGCGCGCGCGGGCGCTGGGCCGGCCGGCGGCGGCGCTGACGTTCGAGCCGCATCCGCGCGCCTTCTTCAATCCTGGCGAGCCGCTGTTCCGGCTGACCGACGAAGCCGCCAAACTGCGGCTCTTGGCCTCGAGCGGGCTCGACGGCGCGATCGTGCTCACCTTCGACGCGGCGCTGGCGAGCCTCACGGCGGAGGAATTCGTCGCCCGCATCCTTGTCGACCGGTTTGACGTCAGCGGGGCCGTGATCGGCTTCAACTTCCATTTCGGCATGAGCCGCACCGGCTCGCCGGATTTTCTCGCCGCCGAAGGCCGCAAGCGCGGCTTCGCGGTCGACGTGGTGCCGCGGTTCGAGGATAACGGCCGCCCGGTCTCGTCCGGCCCGATCCGGGACGCGCTCGCCGCCGGCCGGGTCGAAGCGGCGGCGGAATTCCTCGGCTTCCCCTGGTTCGTTTCGGGCGAGGTGGTTCATGGCGACAAGCGCGGCCGCGAGCTCGGCTTCCCGACCGCGAATCTCAAACTCGACGCGGGCTGCGGACTGCGCCACGGCATCTATGCGGTGCGCGTCGGGATCGGCGGCCGGCGGCATGACGGGGTCGCGAGCTTCGGGCGACGGCCTATGTTCGACAGCGGCGCGGTGCTGCTCGAAGTTTTCCTGTTCGATTTTTCCGGCGACCTCTACGGGCAGACCATCGATGTCGCGTTTGTCGACTGGATCCGGGAGGAAAAGGTGTTTGCGTCGGTCGATGATCTCGTTCGCGGCATGAATAACGATAGCCATCAGGCTCGCGCGGCGTTGGCGCGGGCGCCGGGCGCGTTTCCGCCGATTTAGCGCGGAGCCCGACGTGCCTGCCTTAACCGATTGAACCCACTTTCAATTTTAAGTAGAGTGGCTGCAAGGTCCGCCAGAGACCTGCACTTCATATTTTGTGTAGAGGGAGGGACGAGCGATGCCGGAAATTTATCCGAAGCTGACAAAAGCCAAGCTGAAAAAGAGTGCCCGCAAGACGTCCGAGGGCCGCGGCCGGGCGCCGCTGCCAGGTGTGCAGACGGATGCAAAACACGCCAACGCCACCGACAAATGCGGCTACCAGGCGAACCGCGAACTCGCCAGGTTGATCAGCGATGCCGTGCGCAGCAAGAAAAAGAAGGACAAGCACGGCGCGCGCTTCGTCTTGGGGTGGCGATTGTATCCGAACGAAAAACATCCAAGCTGGAACAGCAAGGACGTGCATTCCTGCGGCTGTGGCTGCGGATGCCATAGCTGAGCGTTGACCTTCGCTATTGATGCCTGACGCGTCGAGCCAGCACCGGTCGGTGCTGCGAGAGCAGGCGCGCGAACAGTAGGAGGACATCATGGACAGCGGCAGCCGCAGAGACTTCATCAAGGCCACCGCCGCGGTGGGCCTCGTCGGCGCATCCGAAGCGTCGGCGCAGCCGGCGCAGTCGGTGCAATTGGCCGAAGCGGGAAACGCCGGTCGCGCGAGCGCGACGCCAAAGCCGCAGATCAAGATCGGATTTCTTCACAGCATGACGTTGGAGTCTGCCTTGGAGGAGGCATTTCTTGAAGGCCTGAGGAGTACCGGTGCATACGAAGGCGATCCAAAGGTCGTCATCGATCCAGCAACGACGACCCGGGTGAGGATCAAGAAAAGAATTCACAGTGGCAATTATGGCCCCAGTGATGACGCCGATGATTTGGGTAAATTGGGGAAAGCCGTCCACGGCAAGAACATAAGCCTGGTCATCGCGACCGGCGGCGTGGTCGCTGCCCGGGCGGTGTGGAGTGCGACGGACCCCAATACCAATCCCGCCAAGATTTTCGCGATCGCCGGACGGGCCGACGGCGCGCCCGCGGGGGCGATCACCTGGAATCTGGACAGCGTTACAAACGACCAGGATCGTCTGAACAAATTTATCAGTTACTTCAGTCCGCAGTTGAAGCCGGAAAACGTTTGGCTGTTGTACAACAGCAATTCAGCCATGGGCTCGCATGAATCCGACGTCTGGCCGGGCGGCGGGTCCGAGAACGCCAATAACGGCGCCCACAACGAGGATATGGACCTGGCGAAGGCGTTCAACAACATCGCTGCCAACCATGCGGCCAAAGCCGTCATGGTGAGCGCCGACCCGTTCTTCTTCAGTCATCGCGGCCTGGTCATCACGGAGGCGAAGCAGCACAAGCTGAAAATGTGCTATCCGAATACCGAGTTTTGGAAGTCGGCCAATGGTGATGGCAGCAGCATAAGTGTTGGGCCGACCTTGGCGAGCGTTTACAGGGATGTTGGAGTGAAGGCCGCGGCCTATCTCGCCAACAGCAGTACGACCATCACGCCCGATCCGAGTGTGCTGCAAAATCGGATCAATGGCCAAGCCGTGACGAAGCGATGATTGCGCCGGCTCTACCCGCGCATCGGCTGGCGCGGCTGTAACCTCACAAAGAGCGTTGCTCAGGAGCCGCGCTCTTCCGAATGGCCATGGTGCTCGCGCGCCCATTGTGCCGCCATGAATCCGAGCAGTGCGATCGGCACCAGGCGCTGCCAGCCGAGCGCGCGTCCGGCCTGCACGCCGGCGGCGAGGATCTTCGGATCGAGCCACCATGACGGCGCATGCGCGCGGGCGGCGCGCGCGAGGATCGCTCGCTCTATGGTGCGCCGGCGCCCATAAGCGCAAATCATGGCGCCGATCGCCGCGATCAGTACGAAGATGCCCGCCATGATCAGTGCGGCAAACACGCTGCCGAACTGCACCGCGAACCAGTTGTAGCCGGCGACGCAGATGAACAGGAACGCCGTCAGCGTTGCCAGCAACACGATGGCGAGCCAGATGAAGAGGGCGGGAGTTGCGCCGCTCTTCGCCTGGATCGCGAGCGTCATGTCGCGAATCCAGCCCTTCAGCATGTCACCCTCGCGGTCTGTTTCGGCGCTGAGCCATTGTTGCCGAAATCACCGGCGCAAAATCGCACCGAACAGGAAGCCGAGGCCGGCAGCGACCGCGAGCGTCGTGTAAGGACGGGTCTTGAGCGATTCGTCGATCGTTTCGACCACGGTGTCGGAGACTTCGCGCACCGCGCCGACCGCCTCGCGTCCTTTCGTTCCGGCATCGGACATGACGCCGTCGACGCTCGCCTTCGCGTGCTTCCAGGCGGCATTGCCGGTGTCGGAGACGATGCTCCCGACCTGCTCGGCCAGTTTCGAAAAATCCTCGCGCAGCGATTGCAGGTCGCTCTGGATGTCGCCGGAAGCGTCCGATGCGGCCTTGCCGGCTTCGCGCGCGCCCTCGCGGGCGTCCCGCGCGGTTTCGCGCATGCTTTGGGATACCGTCGATGCGGTGTTCATTTGTTCTCTCCGTGCATTGATGGCCTATTTGCCCCGTTAAGTGCGGGCCGGCGAAAATGTTCCATCCGGTTCCATTCAATCGGGGAGCTTGACGTCGTCGGTCGGAAACAAATGGTTGAAAATCACCAGGCCGATGATCGACAGCGGCACCGCGAGAAAGGCGCCGAGCGGCCCCCACAGCCAGGTCCAGAACGCCAGCGCCATGAACACCATCAGCGGGTTGAGTGTCAGCCGGCGGCCGACGATGGTCGGCGTAACGAAATGCCCTTCTACGGTCGTGAGCGCGACGAAAGAGACCGGCGCGAGAAAGGCGTGGCCGAGCGAGGGAAACGTCACCAGTCCGACGCCGAACAGCACGACCACCATGACGGCGGGTCCGACATAGGGCACGTAGTTCAACACCGCCGCCAGCACGCCGAAGATGATCGGGTTGGGAAATCCGAGCAGCCACGCGCCGAGCGCGACAATAATTCCGAGACCCGTGTTGACGATTGTCACCACGGTGAGAAAGCCGGTGAGGTTGTGCTCGATGTCCTTCATGATCTTGAGGAAGCGCAGCTTGGCGTCGCGGTCGCCGAACAGCGCGACAAGATTGGCGCGCAATTCATGCTGGCCAATGAGAAAAAACATCAGCGTGCCGAAAAACAGCAGCAACTGGCCCAGGGCCGGCGTCAGCGCACTGATGACCGGCAGAACGATTGCGGTCGGCGGCGTGTTGACCTCAATCCCGGGCCCGCTGTTGCCGAACATCGAGGATTGAAGTTCGCGCAACGCGGCGAACGGCTGTTCGAGCACCGAAAGCCGCTGCTTGATGGTGGTGCCGATTTCGGGCGCCCGCGCGATCCATTCGCTCACCGGGCCCGCCATCAGCGTTGCGGCCACGCTCAAGCAACCCGACGAACAAGCACGACAATGACGAGCGCCGACATCCAAGGCGAGACGCCGTGGCGCTTGGCCCACTTCACCAGCGGCGCCAGCGTCAGCGCCACCACCACGGCGGCCAGGATCGGCAAAAGGATGGTGCGGCCGAGGTAGAGGCAGCCCACAAAAAGCAGCAGAAAAATGCCGATGTTGGCGGCCTGGCCCGCCGACAGCCACATGCTGTCGATGTTGGCGACGGGCTTGGGGTCGCTGATGACCAACGCGTGACGCGTCTCACGGCTGGCACGAATATAGTCCACAAAACCCTCCGATCGGCTGCTATCGCCTGACATCCCGCGGTTCAACGCCGAATTGGATCGGCAGGTTCCACCCACAGCGTTTGGCGCGGAAACCCTTTCCGCCCCGCTATCGGCTTGTTAGAAGGCCCGCCATGACCGATGCGCCGACAAAATCGCGTGATTACAGCGAAACGCTGTTTCTGCCGAAGACCGATTTCCCGATGCGCGGCGGGCTGCCGCAGAAGGAGCCGGAGCTGCTCGCGCGCTGGGCCAAGCTCGACCTTTACGGCCGCCTGCGCGCCGCCGGCAAGGGCCGCACCAAGTTCGTGCTGCACGACGGGCCGCCTTACGCCAACGGCAACATCCACATGGGCACGGCGCTCGGCTCCATGCTCAAGGATGTGGTGACGCGCAGCCAGCAGATGATGGGCTTCGATTCGAACTACGTGCCCGGCTGGGACTGCCACGGCCTGCCGATCGAGTGGAAGGTCGAGGAGGAATACCGCGCCAAGGGCAAGAACAAGGACGCGGTGCCGATCATCGAATTCCGCCGCGAGTGCCGCGCCTTCGCCCAGCACTGGGTCGACGTGCAGCGCGCCGAATTCATGCGGCTCGGCGGCGTCGGCGACTGGGACCACTATTACAGCACGATGACCTTTCCGGCCGAGGCGCAGATCGCGCGCGAAGTGATGAAATTCGCGGCGAACGGGACGCTCTATCGCGGCTCGAAGCCGGTGATGTGGTCGGTGGTGGAGAAGACCGCGCTGGCGGAGGCGGAGGTCGAATACGAGGATTACACCAGCGATACGGTTTGGGTGAAGTTTCCGATCACCACCGCGCAGCGCGACGATCTCAAAGGCGCCGCGATCGTCATCTGGACGACGACGCCGTGGACCATCCCCGGCAACCGCGCCATCAGCTATTCGCCGAAGATCGAATACGGCCTGTACGAAGTCGTCGATGCGCCGAGCGACAATTGGGCGAAGGCGGGCGACCGCCTGCTTTTGGCGGACAAGCTGGCCGTCGATGTGTTTCGTCAGGCGCGCGTCACGGCCTTCAAGAAATTGAACGCGGTTGCGGCCGACGACTTGGGCCAAATCATCTGCGCACACCCGTTGAAGGGCGTCGGCGGCGACTACGCCTTCGCCGTCCCGCTGCTACCCGGCGATCACGTCACCGAGGACACCGGCACCGGCTTCGTGCACACCGCGCCCGGCCACGGCCGCGAGGATTTTGACATCTGGACGGCGAACGCGCGTGCA
Source organism: uncultured Alphaproteobacteria bacterium (assembly GCA_963730645.1). Classification (GTDB taxonomy): domain Bacteria; phylum Pseudomonadota; class Alphaproteobacteria; order Rhizobiales; family Xanthobacteraceae; genus BOG-931. The sequence goes on from CAVSSN010000015.1 coordinate 99,940, forward strand.
CTCGAAGCGCGCGGCATCAACACGACGATCCCTTACACCGTCGATGCCGATGGCCGCTTCACCGATCAGGCGCCGGGCTTCACCGGCAAGCGCGTGCTCACCGACAAGGGCGCGAAGGGCGATGCCAACGAGGCGGTGATCAAGGCGCTCTGCCGAGGCCGGCATGCTGATCGCGCGCTCGCGGCTCAAGCATCAGTATCCGCATTCGTGGCGCTCGAAGAAGCCGGTGATCTTCCGCAACACGCCGCAATGGTTCATTGCGATGGACAAGGACATTGCGGGGCAGGGCGACACGCTGCGCCACCGCGCCCTCACCGCGATCAAGGCGACGCGCTGGGTGCCCGATCAGGGCGAGAACCGCATCACCGGCATGGTCGAGGGCCGGCCCGACTGGGTGATCTCGCGTCAGCGCGCCTGGGGCGTGCCGATCACGGTGTTCGTGCGCGAGAAGGGCGATGGCTCAGCCGAAATCCTGCACGATGAGCGCGTCAACGGGCGCATCGTGGAGGCCTTCGCGCAGGAAGGCGCGGACTGCTGGTACGCCGAAGGCGCGCGCGAACGCTTCCTCGGCGAGCGCGCCAACGAAGACTGGCAGAAGGTCGACGACATTCTCGACGTCTGGTTCGATTCCGGTTCGACCCACGCGTTCGTGCTCGAAGATGCGCAAAATTTTCCCGGCCTCGCCGGAATCAAGCGCAAGCAGGACGGCGGCAAAGATGTCGTCATGTATCTCGAAGGCTCCGACCAGCATCGCGGCTGGTTCCAGTCTTCGCTGCTGGAATCCTGCGGCACCCGTGGCCGTGCGCCGTTCGACATCGTGGTGACGCACGGCTTCATTCTCGACGAAACCGGTCACAAAATGTCGAAGTCGCTCGGCAACGTGATCGCGCCGCAGGACGTGATCAAGCAATCGGGCGCCGATATTCTGCGGCTGTGGGCCTGCGCGACCGATTATTGGGATGACCAGCGCATCGGGCCGGAAGTCCTCAAGACCACCGTCGAGACCTATCGCAAGCTGCGCAATACGCTGCGCTGGCTGCTCGGCAATCTGGCGCATTTCGATGCCGCCGACTGCATCGCGGCGGACAAGATGCCGGAACTCGAACGTCTGATGCTGCATCGCCTTGCCGAGCTCGACGCGCAAGTGCGCGGCGCCTATGCGGATTTCGACTACAAGCGCATCTTCGCCGCGCTCAACGCGTTCATGACGGTCGATCTCTCGGCGTTTTATTTCGATATCCGCAAGGACGCGCTGTATTGCGATCCTTATTCCTCGCTCACGCGCAAGGCCTGCCTCACGGTGCTCGACCATGTGTTCCGCGCCACGGTGACGTGGCTCGCGCCGATGCTCTGCTTCACCGCGGAGGAGGCGTGGCTGGCGCGCGATCCGTCGGCACTGTCGGTGCACCTCGAACAGTTTCCGGCCGTGCCGCAAAGCTGGCGTGACGACGCGCTCGCGGAAAAATGGCGCAAGGTGCGCAACGTGCGCCGCGTCATCACCGGGGCGCTCGAAATCGAACGGGCGCAAAAGCGCATCGGCTCCTCGCTCGAAGCCGATCCGATCGTGCACGTCGCCAATCCGGAGTTGTTCGCGGCGCTGGTCGATGTCGATCTCGCCGAATTGTGCATCACCTCGGCGGCGACATTGGTCGAGGGCGAGGGGCCGCCCGATGCGTTCCGGTTGCCTGACGTGACGGGTGTCGCGGTCGTTCCGAATCTCGCCGAGGGCCGCAAGTGCGCGCGGTCGTGGAAAATCTCGGCCGCCGTCGGCGCCGATCCGCAATTTCCCGACGTCACGCCGCGCGATGCCAAGGCGCTGCGGGAATGGGAAACCATGCGCAAGGCGGCGGAGTAGGGGGGATTTTGGCGGACGCGGCGCAAGGGAAGGCCGGCCAGCAGCCCTATGCCTGGGGGCCGCTGACCGCGATGGGTCTCGCGGTCGCGGCGATCACCTGCGTCGTCGATCAGGCCACAAAGCTCTGGCTGCTCAATGTGTTCGATCTGGCGGACCGCGGGGTTGTCACGTTGACCCCGTTTCTCGACCTCGTGCTGGTCTGGAATACCGGCATCAGCTACGGCCTGTTCCCGCAGGAGGGGCTGGTCGGCCAATGGGCGCTGCTGGCGGTCAAGGCCGCGGCGGTGGTCCTGCTCTGGGTCTGGCTGGCCCGGGCGGGCTCGCGTCTGACCGGACTGTCGCTGGGACTGATCATCGGCGGGGCGCTCGGCAACGCCATAGACCGCGTTGCTTACGGGGCGGTGGCCGATTTCGTGCTATTTCACATTAAAACCCAGAATTTCAGCTTTAGCTGGTACGTCTTCAACATAGCGGACGTGGCCATTGTTGCCGGGGTCATCGGTCTCTTGTATGATTCGCTCTCGGGAACCCGCGCCGCAAAAGCGCCCTGATCGCGCATATAAACGGTCCGGGGACGGTCATTTGCCAGGACTAAGCCGGGACCGCGCCGCCTGGGCGCCTCGGGGTGAGGGCATAATGCAAAGACACTTGAAGAGCCGCGCTTTGCGCCGCGCCACACTGGGACTGGCGGTGGCTGCATTGCTGACGACCACCAGCGTGTCCGCTGCGCTGGCCGGCGATGGCGACGACGACGATTCGTTCATGACCAAGTTCATGACCACGCTCGGCTTCAAGAGGCCGATCGACTACAACCCGATCAACTACGGCGAGCGGTCTCCCCTCGTCGTGCCGCCTTCGCGTGACTTGCCGGCCCCGATCGCGGCGGCCGCCCCGGCAACGGCGGCATGGCCGAAGGACCCGGACATGAAGCGGAACAAGGTCTCGAAGAAGAAGAGCAACGAACCCGTCGGGACCTATCAATTCTTGGAAGATTCGCGCCCGCTGCGCCCCGACGAACTGGAAAAAGGCCGCAAACGGGGTAGGGATGAAGGCAAGCCCGGTATCGACAGCGAAGCCTCCCAGAACCAGAGCTCGCAGGCCCAGCTCGGCAATAAAAATGGCTTCTTCAATTTCAATTGGTTCAAGAAGGAAGAATACGGCACGTTCACGGGCGAGCCGTCGCGCGCCGAACTGACGGACCCGCCGAGCGGCTACCGCACGCCCTCGGCCGACCAGCCCTACGGCATCGGGTCCGACAGGACGGTCACGAAAAATAAGGGTATCGGCGAGCGCATGGAAACCGAAACCGGCCGCTAGTAGCCGCGCAAACTTGTGCGACGCGGCTGGCTTCTCTGTTGATCTTGTGCCCGTTCAAGATCGTGGTTGTTCGCGCGCCACGACGACGCCTCGTTTATCCGCGCACTCTATCACGCACTGTTATGCCTTGGGGGGCGTGTTTCCGATCCGGCCCTTGGGAGGATTCTATCGTGCCGAAAATGCTGATGCTGGTTCTGGCGCTTGTCGGCGCGACCATGGGCGCCGCGCATGCCGCGAGCGGGCCGACGGTTGCGCACTTCACGCTCGCCAACGGTCTTGAGGTCGTGGTCGTGCCCGACCATCGCGCGCCGGTCGTGACCCACATGATCTGGTACAAGGTCGGCGCCGCCGACGAGACGGCCGGCAAGTCAGGCCTCGCGCATTTCCTCGAACATCTGATGTTCAAGGGCACGGACAAGTATCCGGCAGACACATTCTCGCAAACCGTCGCCGAGATCGGCGGACAGGAGAATGCCTTCACGTCGAGCGACTACACCGGGTATTACCAGCGCGTGCCACGCGAGCATCTCAAGGAGATGATGGCGATGGAGGCCGATCGCATCACCGGCCTGAAACTGACCGACGATGTGGTGAAGCCCGAGCTCCAGGTCGTGCTCGAAGAGCAGAATATGCGCGTCGCCAACAACCCGAGCGGCCGCTTGTCGGAGCAGATGGACGCCGCGCTCTATCTCAATCATCCCTACGGCAGGCCGGTGATCGGCTGGCGTCAGGAGATCGAGAAGCTCGATAGCACCGATGCGCTCGATTTTTATCGGCGCTTCTACACGCCCAACAACGCGATCGTGGTCATCGCCGGCGACGTCACGCCGGACGAGGTCAAGACCATGGCGGAGGAGACCTACGGCAAGGTCGCACCGCGCATCGCCATCGGCCCACGCATGCGGCCGAAGGAGCCGGTGCAGGAAGCATCGCGCACCGTCACGCTCGCCGACGCGCGCGTCGAGCAGCCAAGTGTCAGCCGCATTTATCTTGTCACTTCGAGCACCACCGCGAAGTCCGGCGAGGATGAGGCGCTCGACGTGCTGGCGCGTGTGCTTGGTTCGAGCTCCACCGGCCGGCTCTATCGCACGCTGGTGGTCGACAAGGGCGTCGCGCTCAACGCCGGCGCCTACTATTCGAGCACGGCGCTCGACTACGGCAAGTTCGGCATTTACGCCTCGCCCAAGCCGGGACACACATTGCAGGACGCCGAGGCCGCGATGGACGCCGTCGTCGCCGACGTCATCGACAACGGCATCACCGGCGAGGAACTCGACCGCGCCAAGAACCGGCTGATCGCGGATTCGGTCTACGCGCAGGACAATCAGGCGACGCTGGCGCGCTGGTTCGGCGCGGCGCTCGCGACCGGCGAAACCGTCGATCAGGTCCTCACCTGGGCCGACCGCATCCATGCCGTGAGTGCCGATGCGGTCCGCGACGCTGCGCGCCGTTGGCTCGACCGCCGCTGGTCGGTGACCGGCTATCTCGTCAAGAACCTGAAGCCCGAGGAGAAGCGCTCGTGAAAGCCACGGTGGCCGTAATGATCTATTCCGCTGCGCGTCGCGCGGCGTTCGTCCTCGCGGGACTGATGGCATTCGTCTCGCTCGCCAGCGCTCCGGCGCACGCGACCAAGATCGAGCGCGTGGTGAGCCCAGGCGGGATCGAGGCATGGCTGGTGCACGAGCCGGCGGTTCCGCTGATCGCGGTCAACTTCGCATTTTCGGGCGGCGCCAACCAGGATCCGGCAGGCAAAGCCGGCGTCAGCTATTTAGTCGCTTCGCTGCTCGATGAAGGCGCGGGCGAGCTCGATTCCAAAACTTTCCACGACCGGCTCGATCGCAAGGCGATCGAGCTCTCGTACCGCGCCGACCGCGACACCATCCACGGCACATTTCGCACGCTGTCGGAGAATCGCGACGAGGCGTTCGACTATCTGCGGCTGTCGCTGACCGCGCCGCGGTTCGATGCCAGCGACATCGAGATCGCGCGCTCGCAGATCATGTCCGCGCTGCGGCGCGAGACCACGAGCCCCTCGGATATCGCCAGCCGCCGCTGGTGGGAAACGGCGTTCCCCGGCCACGCCTATGGCAGGCCGGTCAACGGCACGCTGGAATCGGTGCCGACGATCACGGCCGACGATCTGCGCTCCTATACGCACCGCGTGCTGGCGCGAGAGGGCCTCAAGATCGGCATCGTCGGCGACATCGACGCGCAAGCCGTCAAGGTGATGCTCGACCGCGTGTTCGGCGCGCTGCCGGCGAAGCCGGAGCTGGCGCCGGTTGCAACTGTCGCACCGCAGGGTCTCGGGCGCCGCATCGTCACCCAGCTCGACGTGCCGCAGGCGGTGGTGACGTTCGGCGGCGCCGGCGTCCCGCGCAAGGATCCCGACTTCATGGCCGCCTATATCGTCAATCACATCCTCGGCGGCGGATCGTTCTCCTCGCGGCTGTATCGCGAGGTCCGCGAGAAGCGCGGGCTCGCCTATTCGGTGCACGACAGCCTGGTCTGGCTCAATCATGCTGCGCTGTTCCTCGGCGGCACCGCGACGCGCGCCGACCGCGCCGGCGAGACGCTCGATCTGATCCAGAGCGAAATCCGCCGGCTTGCCGACAGCGGGCCCACCGCAGACGAACTGGCCAAGGCCAAGTCGTATCTCAAGAGCTCGTTCGTGCTCGGCCTCGACACCTCGAGCAAGATCGCCTCGCTGCTGGTGCAGATGCAGCTCGACGACCTTGGCATCGATTATATCGAGCGCCGTGGCGGTATGATCGACGCCGTGACGCTCGACGACGCGCGGCGTGTCGCCAAGCGCCTTCTCGACGGTGGACTGCTGGTCACCGTGGTCGGCCGGCCGGCCGGGGTTACGTCGACGACCGCGAACTGAGCGCTACGTCCTCGCGCGCGCTATAGCGCGGCGGCCCGCTTCTGCTAGATTGCAACGGGCTGTCGGGGAAGTCATGCGTCGCTCACACTTCGCATTTCTGCTCGCGATCGGAGCCGCGTTGTGCGCGCCTGTCGCCTGCGCCGCGCAGGATGCCGTCGCGGATTTCTACCGCGGCAAACAAGTCACGATCATGGTGGGCTTCGGGCCCGGCGGCAGCGCGAGTCTCTATGCCCAGGCGCTGTCGCGTCACATGGGCCGCTTCCTGCCCGGTAGCCCGCGATTTGTCGTGCAGCACATGCCGGGCGCCGGCGGGCTCGTCGTCGCCAACACGATCTACAACACGGCGCCGCGCGACGGCACGGTGTTCGCCATTACGGGCCGCACGGCGGCGTTCGAGCCATTGCTGGGCAATGCCAATGCCAAGTTCGACGGCCGCAAGTTCGGCTGGCTTGGCACGGCGAATATCGAGAACACAGTCTGCCTGTCCTGGCACACGTCGCCGGTCAAGACGCTGCAGGACGCCATGGCCCATCAATTGGTCGTCGGCGGCACCGGCGCGGACGCGACCGAAGTCGTGTTTCCGAAGGCTGCCAACGAATATGTCGGCACCAGGTTCAAGATCGTGCTTGGCTATCAAAGCTCGAACGAGATGAACCTGGCGATGGAGCGCGGCGAGCTGGAGGGCAATTGCGGCCTCGGCTGGACCATCATCAAGTTGCGCAAGCCGGACTGGCTGCGCGACCACAAGATCAACATCCTGTTCCAGATGGCGCTGCGCAAGCACCCCGATCTGCCCGACGTGCCGCTGATTCAGGATTTTGCCAAAACGCCGGAGGGCCGGCAGGTGTTCGAGTTTTTGTTCGCACCGCAGGATATGGGCCGGCCGTTCTTTACGCCGCCCGGCCTGCCGCCGGAACGGCTCGCCGCCTTGCGCGCCGCATTCGAAGCAACCCTGAAGGACCCGCAATTCCTCGAGGAGGCCGGGAAGATGGGGCTTGAGGTTCAGGTCGTCGGCGGCGGAGAGACCCAGCAGCTGGTGGACCGCATCTATGCCTCGCCGCAGGCGGTGATCGCGCGCGCCCGCGAGCTCGCAAAATAGCGCGCCAGATAATCCGCCATGATCCGGGTGACCGCCCATATCAGCATCGACGAGCGCGAGCTCGAGGAGAGCTTCATCCGCTCTTCGGGACCGGGCGGTCAGAACGTCAACAAGCTGGCGACTGCGGTGCAATTGCGCTTCGACGTGCGGCATTCGCCGTCGCTGCCGGACGACGTGCGCGCGCGGCTGGAGACGCTGGCGGGCAGGAGGCTCACGCGCGACGGCGTGCTGGTGATCACCGCGCAACGCCACCGCACCCAGGAGCGCAACCGCCAGGATGCGCTCGACCGCCTGATCGAACTGATCCGCCAGGCCGCGGTGCGTCCGGTGCCGCGCCGTCCGACGCGGCCGACCAAAGGCTCGCGCGAGCGCCGCATCGAGAGCAAGAAACGCCGCGGCGGCGTCAAGCGCCTGCGCAATACCAGGCCGTCGCTGGATTAGAGCGGTTCACATTTAGGTCAAGGCACTGGCGCCGTCATTGCGAGCGATAGCGAAGCAATCCAGCCGTTATGCACGGAGTTGTGGATTGCTTCGTCGCCCGTTGGGCTCCTCGCAATGACGACGCTGATTCCATCTCAATTAAAACGACTCCAGAAGTCGTAGCTGCTTTGCCGGCGCGCTCGCGGCCTAGGCTTTCGCTCGTTCTGCGACCACCATGGATTGCATGATTTCGTCGGATATATTCTTCACGGCCGCGGGGGAGTGCGACAGGAACAGCGTATTGGTCTTGTCGCTTTCGCCAATGGATTTGATGGTATCGAAATATTGCGTCACCAGCACGAGCTGCATCACTTCGGCCGTCGACGCGCCGCCGACAACTTTCTGAAACTGCTCGATCGAGCCCTGAAGACCCTCGATAATGGCCTTCCTTTGATTGGCAATGCCTTGCCCTTGCAGCGCCTTGCTTTCCGCTTCCGCTTCGGCCTTTTTCACCACCAGAATCTTCTCGGCCTCGCCGCGGGCGTTGGCAGCGACCTGTTCGCGCTGCGCGGCATTGATGTCGTTCATGGCCGACTTCACCTTGGCATCGGGCACGATGTCGGTGACCAGCACATTGACGATTTCATAGCCGAACCCGGCCATGTCGGCATCGAGCTCCTGTTTCACTGCGGCGGCGATGCCCGATTGGCTGGCAAACACTTCATCCAGCGTCATGCCGGGAACATGGCCGAGGATGACCTGTTCGACATAGGACTGAATCTGCTCGGCCGGATTGGCGAGCTTGTAGAAGGCATCAAAGGCCTTTTCAGGCCGCACGCGATTTTGCACGGAAATGGGAATGGTGACGAAGACGTTGTCCTTGGTCTTCGTCTCCATCGTCAATGTAATCTGATTGACGCGCAGGCTGATCCGGCCGGCCACGGTATCGATGAATGGCCACTTCCAGTTCAGGCCGGGATCGGCGACGCGGAGAAATTTTCCAAATCGCGTGATGACTGCGACCTGGGCCGTCTTGACCGTGAAAAAGCTCCCCAGAGCTGCGCACAGCGCCAGGAAGGCCAAAAAGGCAAGGGCGCCGGTGCCGAACATTGCCATTGTGTCCCCCATTATTGATATCGTGCCTGTGTCGCACGGTAAGCCGATCCCGTTCAAAGCGGCACCGCGCCGGGGCGAGACGGAAGCGCCTCGCCGGGTCCTTGCCCGCCAAGGGCTGCGGCGTGCAGCGCATCTATGCCGCGCCGCCCGGCATGGTCGCCCGCGCAAAACGATGGCGGATTGAGACGGCGGACCTCGTGGTGTCTTCCGCTCATTCCCGCGCCAGCGGGAATCCAGGACGGCTGGCTCTGTTTGCAGGGCTGGGTCCCCGCTTTCGCGGGGACGAGCGGAGTGGATTTGATCTAGCATGAAAGAAAAGCACGGGGAGGCGGGGATATGAACGCGCGAATTCTTTGCGTTGCGGCTGCCGTGATCGGCATGGTCGGAGGAAAACAATGAGCAAGACCTACAGCGCGATTCTGGTCGAAAAGACGGATGGAATAACGTGGGTGAAATTCAACCGCCCGGAAAAGCGCAACGCGATGAGTCCGCAGTTGCACTACGACATGGACGAAGCCTTGTCCGACGCTTGCGACCGATGCCGATACCAAGGTGCTGATCATCACCGGCGCAGGCGAATCGTTTTCGGCCGGGCAGGACCTGAAGCTCTATTTCCGCGAGACCGCCAACGATCCGAAGGCGAAGGCCCGCGCCCAGCACGCGTCGAATCAATGGCGCTGGCACAAGCTCTCGACCTTTCCGAAGCCCACGATCGCGATGGTGAACGGCTATTGCTTCGGCGGCGCGTTCACCCAGGTGTGTGCCTGCGACATCGCGATTGCGGCCGATGAAGCAACGTTCGGACTTTCGGAGATCAATTGGGGCGTCATCCCCGGCGGCATCGTGAGCTGGAATGTCGCCGAGATGCTCAGTCATCGCGATGCAATGTATTACGCCATGACTGGCCTGCCGTTCGACGGCAAGAAGGCTGCCGAAATCAAGCTGGTCAATTATTCCGTTCCGGCAGCGCGCCTCAAGGACGAAACCATCGGGCTCGCGAAATTGCTGATGGAGAAGAACCCGCACGCTCTGCGCGCCACCAAGGAAGCGATTCGCGCGGTGCGATCGATGTCGCACGATCAGGCGTATCAATATCTCGCCAGCAAACTGCAGGCGCTCCAGGCCGTCGACAAGGATCGCGGCGCCGAGCGCGGGATTGCCCAGTTCATCGATGACAAGTCGTATCGGCCGGGGTTTGCTGCCTACAAGCGATAGACGCCTTTCCCGGATTTCCGGCAGCGCCTAGCGTCCGACCGGGAGGATTTGAAATGCTCCGTATCTTGGCGGCTCTTTTCGCTCTTGCGCTGGCTGGGATGGGCAGGCGCTTGCAGCGCCTTATCCGTCAAAACCGATCACGCTCGTCATTCCCTATGCGGCCGGCGGCACAACGGACATCATCGGACGCCTGCTTGCCGAGGGCCTCAAGGAGCGACTGGGCCAGCCCGTCATCGTGTTGAACAAGCCCGGCGCTGCGGGCGAGATCGGCAATGAATTTGTCGCCGCAGCGGAACCGGACGGCTACACGCTTTTGATCAGCACCAACGCGATCACGGCCGGCCCCTACGTCAACAAGCTCGACAAGCTCGATCCTTGGGTGACTTCACGCATATCGTATTTATCGCCGAGGGACACGATCTCCTGCTGACCAATCCGCGGCTGCCGGTGACAGACCGCCGCCGATCTGGTCGCGTATGCCAAGGCCCATCCGGGCAAGCTCAACATCGCGAGCTGGGCGCCTTCGACCGACCTGAACATCGGCATGCTTCAGCAGCGCGCCGGCATAGAGCTGACGACAATTCCGTACCGAGGTTCAACGCCGGCGATTACCGCGCTGCTGACCAACGAGATCGACCTGGTGCTGTCCGGAAATCCTGTCTCGCGACAATTCATCGACGAGAAGAAGCTGAACGTCCTCGGCGTCGGCAGTCTGAAGCCGTTCCGCCTGGCGCCCGGCGTACCGCTGTTGACCGACACCGGCATCCCGGGTTTTGAAAGCCGCGGCGCCTGGTTTGGGCTTTCGGGACCAAAGGGCATTCCCGCAGACATCGTCTTGCGGCTCAATTCCGACGTCAATGCGCTGCTGCAAACTTCATCGTTCAAGGAACAGTTGAACAACTCGATCGTGCATGAGGCGATGGGCGGATCGCCTGGGGATTTCATTGCGGCATTGAAAGCCGACGTCGCATTCTTCAGCGAAGCAACGCGCATTATGGGCTACAAGCCCAAATAGCGATTGAGACTGCCACCCCGCGCAAGCGGGAATCCGGCAGGACCTGCTCGGTATCCTGTGTTTGCGGGGCTGGGTCCCCGCTTTCGCGGGGACGAGCGGAGTGGATTTGATCTAGCATGAAAGAAAAGCACGGGGAGGCGGGGACATGAACGCGCGAATTCTTTGCGTTGCGGCTGCCGTGATCGGCATCGGTACATTCTCGCAATCGATGACGCCAAACGTCATCTCTCCCGCCCAGGCCGCGCAGCGTTTTCATCTCGAAGAGGCCACCATCGCCGACGTGCAGCGCGCGATCCGCGCCAAGCAGATCACCGCCGTGCAACTGGTCAATCTCTATTTCAAGCGCATCGCGGCCTATAACGGCACTTGCGTCAAAGGCGATGTCGATCCGGCGAGCGGCCTGATGCTCGGCGATCTGACGCCGGTCGAGAACGCCGGCCAGATCAACGCCTACGTGACGCTGAACGTCCGCGGCAAGCGCTCGAAGACCGATACTGCCGACAACGATCCGAAAATGCCGGATGCGCTGGAGGTCGCGCGGGCGCAGGACGCATATTTCGCGCGCACCGGAAAGTTCGTCGGACCGCTGCACGGCATTCCGATTGCCATCAAGGACAACTACGACACCGTCGACATGCGTACGACCGCCGGTGCAGCCGCCGATTACGCCAACGACAAGCCGCCGAAGGACGCCACCATGGTGGCGAAGCTTCGCGCTGCCGGCGCGATCTTTCTGGGCAAGGCCAACCTCGACGAGTATGCGCCGTTCGCCATCGGCCGCAGTACGCTCGGCGGCCAGACCTGCAATCCCTACGACACCAAAAGGTTTCCCGGCGGCTCGAGCGTCGGCTCTGCTGCGCTCGTTGCGGCAAACCTCGCGATCTGTGCGCTCGGCTCGGACACGGCCGGTTCGGTGCGCGCGCCCGCCGCTATGAGTTCACTGGTCGGCATGGTCGCGACTCAAGGCCTGGTCAGCCGTGCCGGAATCTATCCGCTGTCTTACACGCGCGATCGCGGCGGCCCACTGTGCCGCACGGTCGCGGATACGGCTGCGGTGCTTGCAGTCGTGACGGGTGAAGACCCGCGCGACACCGCGACAGCGGTGGCGCATGGCCGCAAACCTGTTGCCTACCAGAACAATGCGACGAAGACTTCGCTCGCCGGCAAGCGGCTCGGTGTGGTGCGCGACTTCATGATCGAGGCGACGCTCGCCGACCGTGACAGCATCCGGATCGGCAATGAGGCGCTCAAGGAGATGCAGCGGCTCGGCGCCACTTTGATCGATCCGGTCGATTTCATGCCCGCGATCGCCGAGATCATGCCGGCCTACGATCCGGGTTTTTTCAGCCAAACGTTCCCGCAGGCGATCCCGGCCGGCACCAAGCCGATCGATCGCCTGGCGCAGATCGCATCGGACCCGAAGATGTTGCAGGGCGGACTTCGCGGCGTCAATCTGCGCATGATCACCGCGCAACGCCGCGGCGATGAGGCAAAATATGCGATGGAGCTATACCTGAAGGAGCGGGGCGACGCGAAATTCCGCAGCGTCGAGGACATCTATGCCACCAAGGCGTACGCCGGCGACAACGAGATCTTGAGGGCGGCGTTCGGAGAAAAGTCCGACAGCCTGGACGGCAAGCAGCAGACAAGCCACATGCTGCGTATCCAAAGCCTGCAGCGCATCCTCTACAAGGTCATGGCGGACAACAATCTCGACGCACTCGTGTATCTCTATGACTCGATTCCCTCGCCAATTATTGTGCGCAACCCGACACCGGCGGTCTACAACACCAGCATCGAGCCGCGCGTGCTCAAGGCCGGAACGAAACTGTCCGATCCGAATCTGCTTCCCGGCGAAGAGACGCTGAAGACCGATCTCGACCTGTACCGCGGCGGTGGTTCGAGCTACGCGGTGAACCTTGGTCCGCTGAGCGGCTTTCCCTCGATCGTGGTGCCGGCCGGCTTCACCCGCGAAGTCTACGACCGCGTGCCTGATGCCAACGATCCCAACGGCAGCCGCCTCGACGGTCCGAAGCCGGATCATCTTCCGGTCGCCATGGAATTTTTCGCGCGGCCGTTCGACGAAGCGCTGTTGTTCGAGATCGCGTCGGCCTACGAGGCGGGCACAAAGCATCGGCGCCCGCCGAAAGGCTTCGGGCCATTGAACGGCGAGCCATAAAGCGTTGCGCGTATCCTGCGTTTGGTACGCGCGCAGCGGGTTTGATTGAGCATGCAAGCAAAGCACGGGGAGCCGGCGACATGAACACGCGCATTTTTCGCTTCGTAATGGCCATGACTTGCGTCGGTGCAGTTTTTTCCATCGCGCCGAATGTCACGTCGCGCGCGCAGGCCGCGCAGCGGGGGCAATTTCACCTCGAAGAGGCGACCATCGCCGACGTGCAGCGCGCGATCCGCGCCAAGCAGATCACCGCCGTGCAACTGGTGAATCTCTATTTCAAGCGCATCGCGGCCTATAACGGCACTTGCGTCAAAGGCGACGTCGATGCGGCGACGGGCATGATGCTCGGCGATCTGACGCCGGTCGAGAACGCCGGTCAGATCAACGCCTACATGACGCTGAACATCCGCGGCAAACGCTCGAAGACCGATACGGCCGATAGCGATCCGAACATGATGGATGCGCTGGAAACCGCCAAGACGCAGGACGCCTACTTCGCGCGCACCGGAAAATTCGTCGGGCCGCTGCACGGCATCCCGTTCGCGATCAAGGACAACTACGACACCGTCGAGATGCGCACGACCGCAGGCGCCGCCGCCGATTACGCCAACGACAAGCCGCCGCGCGACGCCACCATGGTGGCGAAGCTGCGCGCCGCCGGCGCGATCTTCCTCGGCAAGACCAATCTCGATGAATATGCGCCGGCGAGCATCGGCCGCGCTTCGCTCGGCGGCCAGACCTGCAATCCCTACGACACCAAGCGCACGCCCGGCGGCTCCAGCGCCGGCTCGGGCGCGGCGGTCGGGGCGAACCTCGCGATCTGCGCGCTGGGCACCGACACGGCAGGCTCGGTGCGCTTCCCCGCCACCGCGAACGCTCTCGTCGGCATGGTCGCGACGCAAGGGCTGGTCAGCCGCGCGGGAATTGTGCCGTTGTCGTTCTCGCGCGACCGCGGCGGACCGCTGTGCCGCACCGTGGCGGACACGGCGGCGGTGCTCGAAGTCGTCGCCGGCGCCGATCTCCGCGACGATGTGACGGCGCGGGCCTACGGCAAAAAGCCCGTCGCCTATCAGAGTTACGCCAACAGGACATCGCTCGCCGGCAAACGCCTCGGCGTCGTGCGCGATTTCATGATCGAGGCAACGCTTGCCGATCGCGACAGCATCCGCGTCGCCAACGAGGCGCTCGGCGAAATGAAACGGCTCGGCGCCACCCTGGTCGATCCGGTGGATTTCAGCGCCGCCATCGCCGAGATCATGACGGCCTATGAACCAAGCTTCTTCACCCAGGTTTTCCCGGAGGCCGTCCCCGCCGGAACGCCGGCCATCGATCGCATGGTGACGATCGCGAGCGATCCGAAGGCGCTTGCGAGCGGTGCGCGCGGCGTCAATCTGCGCATGATCGCCGGCCAGCGCCGCGGCGAAGAAGGCAAGTATGCGCTCAATCTCTATTTGAAGGAGCGCGGCGACGCCAAGTTTCGCACCGTCGAGGACATGTTTGCGACCAAGGCCTTTTCGGGCGAGAGCGATGTCCTGAAGGCCGCTTTCGGCGCCAAGGCGGACACTCTGGATACGCCGCTCAACACCCTTCACTCGCTGCGCATGCAAAGCCTGCAGCGGATTTTGTACAAGGTGATGGCCGACAACAATCTCGACGCGCTGGTTTATCCCTACAGCACGGTGCCGCCGCACGTCATCGTGGCGAGCCGCATACCGGCCGCGTACAACAATGGCACCGAGCCGCGCGTCCTCAAGGCCGGGACGAAACTGTCCGATCCCAAACTGCTGCCCGACGAAGCAACACTCAAGACCGATCTCGATACCTGGCGCGGCGCGGGCGGGAGCTGGAGCGTGAATTTAAGTCCGGTGATCGGTTTTCCGGCCATCGTCGTGCCGGCTGGATTCACGCGCGAGACTTACGATCGCGTGCCCGACGCCAACGATCCCAACGGCAGCCGTCTTGAAGGCCCCAAGCCCGATCAAATCCCCGTCGCCATGGAATTCCTGGCGCGCCCGTTCGAGGAAGCGACATTGTTCGAAATCGCGTCGGCCTACGAAGCCGGAACAAAACATCGGCGGCCGCCGAAAGCCTTTGGCCCGCTGAAGGGAGAGCCATAGAGCAAGCGTTGCTACATGCTCGTCATGATCGTGAGGAAGAGGAGCCCGACGCCGCCGAACAGCGCGGCGACGACGAGCATCATCGCAGAGCCCTGACGGTTCTGCGGTTCGAGCACCGCGTTCGACGGATCGTCCGGGTCATAGTGCACCGAGACGCCGGTCCCGACCGGATATTTGCGCGTGACCTTCTCGGCGCTGTCGCTGTCGCCATGCAGCGCGACACCGCCCCACGTCAGCGTGCTGCCGTGATAGTCGGCATTGCCGACGCGATAGGCATAGGCGACGTGGGGGCGAAACCGCTCGACGACGCGATCGCGCGTATCGCTTTCGTGTTCGATCTTGCTCTCGACCTCGACCTTGGAGGCGGTGATTTTCCCGGGCGCGACCGGCCAGGCGAGGCTCGCGCGCGCGACGCGGCGGTTGAGCACGTATTGCACCAGCGCGGCGACGGCCAACGCGATGGCCGCGAGCGGCAGCAGGAAGGCGAACCACGGCACGCCGCCTTCGGTCGCCGGAACATGACCGTGATTGACCAGGATCGAAACGAGGACGGCCTCGATCGCGACGAAGACGATGAGGAACACGATGATGGCGGCGAGGTTGGCGTTGACCCCTTTTTCCAGCACGGCGCTCGCCGGATTGCGCGGATCGTAGAACACGCGCAGCCGCCGTCCGACCGGATAGCGGTCGGCGATCGTTTCGGCGAGCGCGCGCGCCGTGACGGTCGGACCGCCGGTGGAAATGGCGTCGCCCTCGTAGTTCTGGCCGGCGATCTGATAGCGGTAGCGCACGGCGGCGGCGAAGGATTTCCTCGGCGCTGTCGTCCTCGATCGAGCGGCGTTCGAGGTCGCAGGCGATGATCTCGCCGTCGGCGGCCGGCCATGCCCGGTTCGCGGCCGTCTGTTGCCGGGCGCGCCACAAGCCGTAGAACTGGCAGCCGATCAGGATCAGGAAGCAGACGGCGGCGATCTGGGTCCAGAACAAGGCATTGGCGGACATCGGGACGACCCATAGGTTGCGCGGACCGTGGTCGGTCTCGCAGCCGATTAGTCCCCAGCGCGGTCAAATAGGTTCATAAGGCGGGACCTCGGCGGCACCCCTCCCGCGTCCCGGCGGGGGTCCTTAAACTCGGCTTTTCACAGCGATTCGCCCCATGCCCGTCCGCCAGCTTTCCGAAAGCATCGTCAACCGCATCGCCGCGGGCGAGGTGGTCGAGCGCCCGGCGAGCGTGGTCAAGGAACTGGTCGAGAACGCGCTCGACGCCGGCGCGACCCGCATCGAGGTGCTGACCGACGGCGGCGGGCGGCGGCTCATCCGCGTCACCGACGACGGCGAGGGCATGACGCGCGCCGATCTCGCGCTCGCGGTCGAGCGCCATGCCACCTCCAAGCTTGCCGACGACGATCTGGTTTCGATCCGCACGCTCGGCTTCCGCGGCGAGGCGCTGCCGTCGATCGGCTCGGTGGCGCGGCTCGTCATCACCACGCGGCACAAGCAGCGAGCCGCATGCCTGGACGATCGAGGTCGATGCCGGCGCGAAATCGGAGGTCAAGCCGGCCGCGCTCGGGCACGGCACCCGCGTCGAGGTGCGCGATCTGTTCTACGCCACGCCGGCGCGGCTGAAATTCCTCAAGCTCGACCGCACCGAGGCCGAGGCCGTGCGCGAAGTGGTGCGCCGCCTCGCCATGAGCCGCCCCGATGTCGCCTTCACGCTCGCGGGCGAGGAACGTGCGCCGGTGACCTGGGCGGCGGCGCTGCCGGGCGCGCCGGGGCGGCTGGCGCGGCTCGGCGACGTGCTGGGGCCGGAATTCCGCGCCAACGCGGTCGAGGTCGCGGCCGAACGCGAAGGCGTCGCGGTCGAAGGCTTTGCTGCGTTGCCGACGCTGACGCGCGCCAATGCGCTCGGCCAATATCTTTTCGTCAACGGCCGGCCGGTGCGCGACAAGCTGCTCATCGGCGTGGTGCGCGGCGCCTATGCGGACTATCTGCCGCGCGACCGCCATCCGCTGGTCGCGCTTGTTCGTGACGCTCGATCCGCGCGAACTCGACGTCAACGTGCATCCGGCCAAGACCGAGGTGCGCTTCCGCAATCCCGGCCTCATTCGCGCGCTGCTCATTCATGCCTTGCAGCACGCGCTGATGCGCGAAGGCCAGCGCGCGTCGACGACCGGCGGCAGCGCGACCATCGCGGCGTTCCGGCCTGCGGCGACGCCGCGGCGCGGCTGGGATTGGCGGCGTTCGCCGGCGCGGCCGGGCGATCCGCGCTACCTACGTGATGCCGATGCGGGCGGCCGCAGGCTTCGCGGAAGCCGCGCAGGCGGCGTTCGATGTCGGCGCGCCTTCGGCCGATCTGCGCGTCGAGGCGAACGAGCCGGCCGCCGATCTCATCGACCGGCCGCTCGGCGCCGCGCGTGCGCAGGTGCACGAGACCTATATCGTGGCGCAGACGCGCGACGGCCTCGTCATCGTCGACCAGCACGCCGCGCACGAGCGCATTGTCTATGAGCGCCTCAAGGCGGCGCTGGAGAAGGCCGGCGTGGCGCGGCAGATTCTGCTGATCCCCGAAGTCGTCGAGCTTGACGAGGCCGATGTCGAACGCCTCGCCGCGCGCGCCGACGAGCTTGCGCGCTACGGCCTGGTGCTCGAAGCGTTCGGGCCGGGCGCTGTCGCGGTGCGCGAGACGCCGGGGCTGCTCGGCGAAATCGACGGCGCGGCGCTGGTGCGCGACCTTGCCGAGCACATGGCCGAATGGGACGAGGCGCTGCCGCTCGAGCGCCGCCTGATGCACGTCGCCGCCACCATGGCCTGCTACGGCTCGGTGCGCGCCGGACGCCGCCTCAAGCCCGAGGAGATGAACGCGCTGCTGCGCGAGATGGAAGGCACGCCGAATTCCGGCCAGTGCAACCACGGCCGTCCGACCTATGTCGAACTCGAAGCTCACCGACATCGAGCGGCTGTTCGGCGGCGCTAGCGGAATGGCCGCCGCCACGCCGCAGCCGCCGGCCGTGATCATCGGGCTCGGAATGCTGTGGCACTGGCTCAGCCGCACGCGGTCGGGCCGCCCGGTGCTTGCGCTCCTTGTTATGGCGCCGCTCGCCGCGCTGTGGCTCGCCGCCAACGGCTTCTGTTTCAGCAAACTGCAATTCCTGTCGCAGCAGGAAGCGATCGACGCCTGGGTCGACCGCTACATCGGCGTGCGCACCTACACGCTGCAAGTGCACCACGACGACACCGGCATGCTCGAATTTCGCCCGGTGAAGGTGATTCCCTACCGTGACCGCGCGGATTTCTATGAGCGCAATCCCAGCTGCTGCCGAACGGCTTCGCGCGGCGAGATGCTGCCGTTCCCTGGCCCGCCGCCACTCTACTGGAGCGATCGACTGTTCGGCAAAGCCGCATACCTCGTTGTGGCGAACTTTGCCGTGAACTATGTCGATACCGACGGCGTGGCGAAAAGCGCGACCGAGACCGCGATCACGCCCATCACCAATTGCGGACATCCTTGGCGCGGCTATTGAGGCCGCTGCCGCGGGTCCCATCCGGGTGCGGCGCAGGCGCAGCTTGACCTTGGGCGGCACGGCAGCAAGTCTGCCCGCCATGGCAGCTCTTTTGCGAGGCATTCTTGCGGGTTTCGTCGCTGCGCTCGCGTGCGCGGCCCTCTCGTCTCCGGCCGCGGCCGAGGACTGGCCGAAGCGGCCGGTGACGATGGTGGTGCCGTTTGCGGCGGGCGGCGTCTACGACACCTTGGGGCGCATCTACGCGGCGAGTCTTTCGGAGCAACTCGGCCAGCAGGTCGTCGTCGAAAATGTGCCCGGCGCCGGCGGCATGACCGGCTCGGCGCGCGTCGCCAAGGCGGAGCCCGACGGCTATCAATTCGTGTTCGGCGGCGTGTCGACCCACGCGCAGGTGCAGTTGCTGCACAAGAAGCCGCCCTACGACGGCGCCAGCCGATTTCGCGCCGGTGGCGCTGGTGGCGGAGCAGCCGCTGATCCTGGTGGCGCGCAACGGCATTCCGGCCGGCAATTTGCGGGACTTCATCGCCTACGCCAAGGCGAACCAGGCGAAGATGCAATACGGCTCGCCGGGCGCGGGTTCCGGATCGCATCTCGCCTGCGCGCTGCTCAATGTCGAGGTCGGCATCGAGGTCACGCACGTGCCGTATCGCGGGCTCGGGCCGGCGATGCAGGATTTGCTGGCCGGGCGCATCGACTACGTCTGTCCGACCATCACGACCGCGATCGCGCAGATCGAAGCCCATCTGGTGCAGGCGCCGGCGGTGCTGACGCGAGGACGTTCCGCGAATTTGCCGGATGTCGCAAGCGCGCAGGAGCAGGGCCTCAAGGATTTCGAAGCCTATAGCTGGAATGCGATGTTCCTGCCGAAAGCGACGCCCGCGCCGATCGTCGAAAAGCTGCACGCGGCGACTGTCGCCGCCATGGATACGCCGGCGTTGCAGAAGCGTCTGCATGACCTCGGCGCGACCGCGCCGCCGCCGGAGCGCCGGTCGTCCGAATACCTGCAGAAATTTGTCGAAGGCGAGATCAGGAAATGGGCCGCGGCGATCAAGGCCGCCGGATTGACGCCGGAATAGGCGCGGGAAATCGACATGAGGAAGCAAACGATGCACAGGATGATCACGGCCGCAGCGCTCTTCGCGTTGGCGGCAACCGCGCCCGCGTTTGCGCAGGACTGGCCGACACATCCGATCACGCTGGTGGTGCCGTTCGCGGCCGGTGGCGGCGTCGACGTCAGCGCGCGCATCCAGGCGCAGCGCATGAGCGAAATGCTCGGCCAGTCGATCGTGGTGGAAAACATGGGCGGCGCCGCCGGCATGACCGGAGGCCAGCGCGTCGCCAAGGCGCCGCCGGACGGCTACACCATGCTGATCGGAAATTCCGGCACCCACGCCTACAGTCAGGCGCTGCACAAGAAGCCGATCTACAATTCGGTTGCGGATTTCACGCCGGTGGGGCTGGTTTCGGAATCGCCGCGTATTCTCATCGCGCGCCCGGACATGCCGGTCAAAAATCTCCAGGAGTTCGTCGCCTACGTGAAGGCGAACCAGAGCAAGATGCAGTTCGGCTCGGCCGGCGTCGGCTCCGGCACGCATCTGCCGTGCGTGCTGCTGAACACGGCGATGGGCGTCACCGTCACGCACGTGCCGTACCGCGGCGAGGCGCCGTCGATGCAGGACGTCATCGGCAAGCGGATGGACTACATGTGCGCCACCATCCAGACCGGCGCGGCGCAGGCGAAGCAGGGGACCGTCAAAGGCATCGCGGTGATGGCGGCCAAGCGCGCGGCGATCATGCCGGAACTCGCAACAACGACCGAGCAGGGTGTGCCGGGCGTCGAAGCGAGCGTGTGGAATGCGTTCTTCCTGCCGAAGGGCACGCCGGACGCGATCGTGAAGAAGCTCAACAAGGCGATGAGCGATATGCTCGATGAAGCCGCCATCCGCACGCAAGCTCGAAGATCTCGGTCTCGAAGTCGTCGCGCCGGAGCGCCGCACGCCGGAATACCTCGCCAAATTCCTGCCGGAAGAGATCACGCGCTGGACCAAGGTGGTGCAGGACGCCGGCATTCCGGTCGAATGACAATACGCGCGGGGAACAGGGAGGCGACGATGTTGAAAATGATTCTCGCGGGGGCGATTGCGTTGACGCTCGGCGCGGGCGCGCAGGCGCAGGACTGGCCGACTCGTCCGGTGACCATGGTGGTGCCCTACGCCGCCGGCGGCCCGGTCGACACCATCGGCCGCATCCTCGGCGCGCGCTTGAGCGAATTGCTGGGCCAGCAGGTGATCATCGAGAACGTCGGCGGCGCGGGCGGCATGACCGGCAGCGCCCGCGTGGCGAAGGCCGCGCCCGACGGCTACACGCTCCTGCTCGCCGGCAGCGCCGTGCTGGCGCAGGTGCAGACGCTCTACAAGAAGCCGCTTTACGATTCCGTCACCGATTTCACGCCGGTGGGACTGGTGACGGATTCCGCGCGCATCCTGCTCACGCGCAAGGATTTCCCGGCGAAGAATCTCGCCGAGTTCATCGCCTACGCCAAGGCCAATCAGGCCAAGCTGCAATACGGCTCCGCTGGCGTCGGATCGGGCAGCCACGTCTGCGCGCTGCTGCTCGACCAGGCGATGGGCACCAAGATCACCCATGTGCCGTATCGCGGCGCGGCGCCGGCGATGCAGGACGTCATTGCCGGCCGTCTCGATTATCTGTGCGAGCAGATTTCGACCGCGGTGCCGCAGGTCGAGGCCCACAACGTGAAGGCGCTCGCATTGCTCGGACCGGAGCGCGTCGCGGTGCTGCCCGATCTGCCGGCGATGCGCGAGAACGGCTTTCCCGATTTCGACTGCGGCGCGTGGGCCGCCTTCGTGTTTCCCAAGGGGACGCCGGCCGCGATCGTCAGCCGTCTCGCACGCGCCGCGAATGACACCGTCGAAACGCCGGCGGTCGTGGAGCATCTGGCCAAGGTCGGCGTGACGATCACGCCGAAGGAGCGCCGCACGCCTGAATTCCTCGCCAAGTACATCCCGGCCGAGATCGCGCGCTGGGCGCCGCCGATCAAGGCGAGCGGGGTGGTTTCGGATTGAAGTCGATGCTGCGGGGAGGGAAGACCGCAATGTCCAGGGCAACGTTCGCAACGGCCGCGCTCGCGCTGACGCTCGCCGCCGTGCCCGCGAGCGCGCAGGACTGGCCGACGCGGCCGATTACATTGGTCGTGCCGTTTGCCGCCGGCGGGCCGGTCGATGTCGCCGCGCGCCTGCTGGCTCCGCATATCTCGGAGATTCTCGGTCAGCAGATCATTGTCGAGAATGTCGGCGGCGCCGGCGGCATGACCGGCTCGTACCGGGTGGCGAAATCGCCGCCTGACGGCTACACGTTCGTGGTCGGAACCAGCGGCACGCATGCCTCCAACCAGACGCTGTTCAAGAAGCCGCTCTACAACGCCGCGACCGATTTCGCGCCGGTCGGCGTCGTGTTCGAGAACACCAAGGTTCTGCTCGCGCGCAACAGCCTGCCGGCCAACACCATGCCGGAATTCGTCGCCTATCTGAAGGCGAACCACGACAAGATGCAGTTCGGCTCGGCCGGCGTCGGCTCGGCGACGCATCTGGGCTGCGTGCTGCTCAACGCCAAGATCGGCGTCAACATCACCCACGTGCCCTATCGCGGTTCGGGACCGGCGATGCAGGATCTCATTGCCGGGCGGATCGACTACGTGTGCGAGGTGATTTCGACCGCGATGCCGCAGATCGAGTCGAAATCGATCAAGCCGATCGCGCTGTTGTCGACCGCGCGCGTCGCGGTGCTGCCGGATTTGCCGACGGCGCTTGAGGCGGGTGTCGCCGACGTCGATTCCGATGGCTGGAACGCCTATTTCTTCCCTGCCGGCACGCCGGAGGCGATCGTGCGCAAGCTCAACGCGGCGACCAGCAGGTCGCTTGGTTTGCCGGCGGTGCGCGAGCGGCTGGAAAGCCTCGGCCTCACGGTGCCGCCGCCGGAGCGGCGCACGGTCGAATGGCTTGCCAAGCTGGTGCCGGCCGAGATCGAGAAATGGGCGGCACCGATCAAGGCCGCAGGCCTGACCGCGGATTGAGTGGATTCAGTTCACGTCGCGCGCAGAAAAGTGAACTCGGTATCGTCGTAGCGGCGGCGCTCGATTTCGGCGAAGCCGTCGGGCGACACGAACGCGGTGGCCGCCTCCTCGACCACGATGAGCGCATCGGGCGTGAGCCATTGGCCGCCGCGCGCCGACGCCAGCGACTTTTCGGCGAGGCCGCGGCCATAGGGCGGATCGAGGAAGACGAGCGAGAACGGCTCGACCGGGTGCGCGGGGCCGAGCTTGGTGGCGTCGCGGCGGAAGATGCGGCTCGTGCCGCCGAGCCCGAGCGTGGCGACATTCTCGCGCATCAGCGCGCGCGCCTCGGCGCCGTCGTCGACGAACAGCGCGAACGCCGCGCCGCGCGACAGCGCCTCGATCCCGAGCGCGCCGGTGCCGGCGAACAGGTCGAGCACGCGCGCGCCGGTGACCGGATCGTCGTAGCCGTGAACGAGGATATTGAACAGCGCCTCACGCAGCCGGTCGGCGGTCGGGCGGATCGCCTGCGATTTCGGGCCCGCGAGTGCGCGCCCGCGCAAGTTTCCCCCGATGACGCGCATCAGTCGCGCTCTGGACGCGAGGAGCGTGGCCGCGCCGGCCGTGGCCCGGCGGCGCGATCCGGTCGGCCCCGGCGGCTGCGCTTCGGCGGACGCTGCTTATGTTGCGGTTCCGGTGGCGGCTCCGCGGCGCGCGCCGAAGCAACGCGCTCGACCAGGACGCGGCGGCCCTTGCGGTCGGTGAGCAGGCCCGCGCGCTTCTCCGCCGTCGCTTCTTCGCGCTGGTTCTTCTCGGCACGGCGCGAGCCGCGAAACGTCCGCCGCAGCGGCTTGTCGGGCTTGCCTTCAAACTTGTGCTCGCGCCAGGCGTGGCTCGCATGGGGCCGATCCGGCTTTCGTGCCGTTTTCGCGCCAACCATGTTTCCGTCATCCTGAGGTGGCCGGCCGAAGGCGGGCCTCGAAGGATGGACGGCCCGGGGCCAGTCGTCGCCCTTCGAGGCTCGCTTCGCTCGCACCTCAGGGTGACGGACTGGTTGGTTGTACGGCCGGCTCTTCGCGGTGCGACAATGGCGCCGAGAAATCCGCGCCGGATTGCGCAACGATGACGCTCGCCGAGCTGCTCGCGCAGCACGCGCGTATTCACCTCCTCGACAGCGCCGTCTTCGAGCTCGCCGAGCTGGAACGGGCCGAACGACACGCGGATGAGGCGCGTGACGGCGAGGTCGAGATGGCCGAGCACATTGCGCACTTCGCGGTTCTTGCCCTCGCGGATCGCGAACGTGATCCAGACGTTGGAGCCCTGCGCGCGGTCGAGCGTCGCCTCGATCGGCCCGTAGCGGGTGCCGTCGACGGTGACGCCTGAGCGCAGCGGATCGAGCGCGGCCTGCGTCACCGCGCCGTGCGCGCGCACGCGATAGCGCCGCAGCCAGCCGGTGTCGGGCAATTCCAGCATGCGCGCGAGGCCGCCGTCGTTGGTCAGGAGCAGCAGGCCCTCGGTGTTGAAATCGAGCCGCCCGATGCTGATCAGGCGCGGCAGGTGTTTCGGCAGGCGGTCGAACACGGTCGGCCGGCCCTGCGGGTCCGAGCGCGTCGAGACGAGGCCGCGCGGCTTGTTGTAGAGGAACAGCCGCGTGCGCTCGCGTTCCGGCAGCGGCTCGCCGTCGACGGTGATGCGGTCGCGCGCGGTCACGTTGAGGGCGGGCGAGGCGATGGCCGCGCCATTGACCGCGACGCGGCCGGCGGTGATCCACGCTTCGACCTCGCGGCGAGAGCCGAGCCCCGCGCGTGCGATCACCTTGGCGATACGCTCGCCGGATTTGTGCGTGTTCGTGCTTGCCGTCCATGGTTCCGCTCGCCGATAACGGCTGATAGCAGAGTGGGCCACGAGGGACCATGCCTTCATTCATGGACATGGCACTGGAAGAAGCCCGCGCCGCGGCGGCGGCCGGCGAGGTGCCGGTGGGCTGCGTGATCGTTCGCGACGGTGCGGTCATCGCGCGAACGGGCAATCGTACGCTCACCGACCGCGATCCGACCGCGCATGCCGAGCTGCTGGCGATCCGCCAGGCGGCAGCCGCGCTCGGCTCCGAGCGCCTCCTCGATTGCGACCTCTATGTCACGCTGGAGCCTTGCGCCATGTGCGCGGCGGCGATGTCGTTTGCGCGCATTCGCCGGCTGTATTACGGCGCTGCCGATCCGAAGGGCGGCGCGGTGGAGAGCGGCGTGAAGTTTTTCGCTTCGCCGACGTGCCACCATAAGCCGGAAGTGTTCGGCGGCATCGGCGAGACCGAAGCGGCGGCGCTGCTCAAGGATTTTTTCCGCGAGCGGCGGTAGCGGACGGCGCACCTTCGAGCAGCGCGCCGAGCTTCTCCTTCACCTCCGCCTTCACCGGCTCGGCGACGCGAAGGATGGCGCTCGCCTGGTAGAAATCGAGCGTGCGGAAGATGCCGACGTTGGGCCGGATGACGAGATCGGGTTCGGCGTGCCGCAGTTTTGCGGCGACGATGGCGCTGCCCATCACGAGCACGGTCGTATAGAGGCACTCCCAGGCGCTCGGCATGTCGCTGCGGTCTTCGGTCGGGACGCCCGAGATGTCGACGGCGACGATGACGTCGGCCGTACCGTTCAGATATCCGAATGGCAGCGGATCGGTCGCGCCGCCGTCGATGAGGATACGGCCATCGACCACGACCGGCCGCATCAGTCCCGGCAGCGCAATCGAGGCTGCCAGCGCGCGCTGCAATGGCCCGGTCGTGAATGCCACGTCCTTGCGGCGGTAGAGGTCGGTCGCCACGGCCGTCAGGGGAATCGCAAGCTGTTCAAAGTCCTTCGGCACCGCGTCCGGCAGGATTTGGGCGGTGAATTTTTCCGCATCGACCAGCGCGGCTTGACCAAAGCCCGCGGTAAACAGATCGGCCAGTCCTGTGGCGCGCGCTTGAAGCAGCCGCCGCATGGTCTCGCCGCGGTTGTGCGCAAACGCGATGACATGGCGGCGGATGTCGCGGCCGCGCATGCCGGCGGCATAGCAGGCGCCGATCAGCGCACCGATCGAGGTGCCGGCAATCGCGGTCGGCCGCACGCCCATGTCGTCGAGCGCCTCGATCACCGCGATGTGCGCGAGCCCGCGCGCGCCGCCGCCGCCGAGCGCGAGCGCGAAGGTTTCATCTTCTCCCTCCCCCCTTGTGGGGGAGGGTCGGGGAGGGGGGTCGGAGGTGTGCGCGTGCGTCGACGGTCGCGTTGCCTCGCGACCCCCACCCCTAACCCCTCCCCAAAGGGGGAGGGGAACAGGCAGACCGTCGGCCTGCATCATGCGCTCCCGCTTCGCGTGCGAAGTCCCACGCCTTGGCCGAGAGCGGGCGCACCAGTTGCGCCTTGGCGGCGGCGAACTGGCTGGTCGCGGTGCCGTCGCGCACGCGGCCGGCGATGCCCTGCATGATGGCGGCGAGGCGGAAGAAGTTGTAGGCGAAATACACCGGCAGATGCGGCCGCGGATCGAGGCCGGTGCGCGCCACGTAGGCGTCGACATAGGCGGAGAGCGTCGGGATGCCGAGCGCGGCGAGATCGTGGTCGACCAGCGAGCCGGTGCCGGCGTCCGACGGCGGCATGTGCCATTGCATCAGGTGGTAGCTGAAATCGGCCAGCGGATCGCCGAGCGTGGACAGTTCCCAGTCGAGCACGGCCGCGACCTTGGGCGCGTCGGGCGCGAGGATGATGTTGTCGAGCCGATAGTCGCCGTGCACCAGCCGCGGCGGCTGCGCCGGCGGCAGATGCGCGGGCAGCCAGGCGATCAGTTGCTCCATCGGCGTCGACCTTCTCGGTCTCCGAGGCGCGGTACTGCTTCGACCAGCGGTCGACCTGGCGCGCGACGTAGTTCTCGCCGCGGCCATAGTCGCCAAGCCCGATGGCCGCCGGATCGAACGAATGCAGCCGCGCCAGCGTCGCGTTCATGTCGTCGTAGACCTGCGCGCGCTCGGCGGGATTGGAGGCCGGCATCTGCGGCTCCCAGAACACGCGGCCGTCGACATAGGACATGACGAAGAACGGCGTGCCGACGATGGTTTCGTCGGCGCAGTAGAGCACCGCCTCGGCGACCGGGAAGCCTTGCGCGTGCAGCGCGCCGATGATGCGGTGCTCGCGGTCGACCGCGTGCGCGGACGGCAGCAGCTTGCCGGGCGGCTTTCGCCGCAGCACATAGCGGCGCAGCGGCGTTTCCAGCATGTAGGTCGGATTCGACTGGCCGCCCTTGAACTGGCTCACCAGCAGCGGCCCGGCAAAGCCCGCCACATGCTCGCGCAAATAGGCTTCGAGCCGCCCGACGTCGAACCGCAGCGGCTCGGCCACGTCCTTGGTGCCGGAAAAGGCGCTCTGGCGGTCGATGAACTCATGATGCGGAACCTCAACGCGGAAGTTTACCGCGCTGCGAAGAAGTCCAGCAATGCTTTCGCCGTCGCCTCCGGATTCTCCTCCGGCAGGTAGTGGCCGCAATCGATCGCGGAGCCGCGCACGTCCGTCGCCCAGTCGCGCCAGGCTGCGAGCGCGTCGATGCCGGCGTTCGCGGGCAGGCCGGTGGCGCCCCACAGCGCCAGCACCGGGCAGCCGATCTTCTTCCCCGCCGCGCGATCGGCTTCGTCGTGCGCAAGGTCGGTGGTGCGGCCGGCGCGGTAGTCCTCGCACATGGCATGGATGCGGATCGGGTCCTGGTAGGCGGCGTGGTAATGCGCGAGCGCGCGCGGATCGAAGATCGAGACCCGCTTGGCCTTGGAGCCGGCGGCGGCACGGGAGTCGAAGAAGAACAGCGGGTCCTTGGTGATCAAGGTTTCCGGGAACGGCGCCGGCAGCGACAGGAAGGTCCAGTGCCAGGCCCGCGTGGCGAGCCGCGCGTCCATGCGATGCCACATGTCCCAGGTGGTGATGATGTCGAGCACGGCGAGCTGCTCGAGACGGCCCGGGTGGTCGAGCGCGAGCCGATAGCCGACGCGGCCGCCGCGGTCGTGGCCGGCGAGGCGGAAGCGGGCGAAGCCGAGCGCCTCCATCGCCTCGACCATCGCGGCGGCCATGGCGCGCTTGGTGTAGGGCGAATGATCGTCCTGCGCGTCCGGCACTGCCGACCAGCCGTAGCCGGGGAGGTCGGCGATCACGAGCGTGAAGTGCGGCGCCAGCGCCGGCGCGACGCGGTGCCACATCACGTTGCTCTGCGGATGGCCGTGCAGCAGAAGGAGCGGCGGCCCGCTGCCGCCGACGCGCGCGAATATTTTTCCGGCCGCGGTGTCGATCCAATGCGAGGCGTAGCCGGGATAAAGGTCGGCCAGATCCTGCGTCGCGTCGGCCATTATTTCGAACTCGCGTTCCACCGCGCGCCAGCCGATGTCGCGGCGGCAGAAGCCGTCCGGCCAGCGGATGCGGTCGACGGCGGCATAGGCGCGGTCTTGCGCCTCGCGCACGGTCTTGCCGATCGCAGAGACGTTGAGCACGCGCCCGCCATTGGCGAGGATGCGTCCGCCTTCGGCCCTGGTTCCGGCGTGGAAGATTTCGACGCCCTCGATTTCGGCCGCGGCGTCGAGGCCTTCGATCACCGAGCCGCGGGAATAGTTGCCGGGATAGCCCTTGGCGGCCATCACCACGGTCAGCGCGGCGTCATCGTACCAGCGCAGATCGAAACTTTTGAGCACACCATCGCGCGCGGCGAGCAGCGCCGGTATGAGATCCGACATCAGCCGCAGCATCAGCACCTGGCATTCCGGATCGCCGAACCGGGCGTTGTATTCGATCAGCTTCGGGCCGTCGGCCGTGATCATCAGCCCGGCGTAGAGCACGCCCTTGTAGGGCGCGCCCATCGCTTTCATCGCGCGCACCGTCGGCAGCACGATCTCGTCCATGGCGCGCTGCGTCATCTGCGGCGTCATGATCGCGGCGGGCGAATAGGCCCCCATGCCGCCGGTGTTCGGCCCTTCGTCGCCGTCGAACACGCGCTTGTGGTCCTGCGCCGAGGCGAGCGGCAGCGCGGTCTCGCCGTCGCACAGTGCGAAGAACGAGGCTTCCTCGCCTTCGAGAAATTCTTCCACCACGACCTCGGCGCCGGCCTCGCCCAGGCCGCCTTCGAACATCATGTCGATGGCGGCTTCGGCTTCGGCGACGTTCAGAGCCACGACGACACCTTTGCCGGCGGCGAGGCCATCGGCCTTGATCACGATGGGTGCGCCTTGCGCCCGCGCGTAGGCCTTGGCCGGCGCGGCGGCGCGGAAGCGTTCGTAGGCGGCGGTCGGGATGCCGTTCGCCTTGCACAGGTCCTTGGTGAAGCCCTTGGAGCCTTCGAGCTGCGCCGCCGCCCTGGTGGGGCCGAAGGCCTTGATGCCGGCGGCTTCGAGATCGTCGACAATGCCGGCGCACAGCGGCGCCTCGGGCCCGACCACGACGAAATCGATGCCATTGGCGCGGCAGAAGGCGATCACCGCCGCATGGTCGGCGAGGTCGAGCGCGACGCACTCGGCCTCCTGCGCGATGCCGGCATTGCCGGGCGCGCAGAACAGCTTGCCGGCGAGCGGGCTCGCGGCCATTTTCCAGGCCAGCGCGTGCTCGCGCCCGCCGGAGCCGAGAATGAGGATGTTCATGCAGCCGGAACGTTGTTTTCCGTGCCCGGTTTAGCATGGCGAAACGGTGACGCAAGCGACGGCAGGGGCCTTGACCGGCGGGCGCGATGCACGACACTAGAGCCAAAGTCGTCGCCGAGGCCGTCGTCGCGATGCGTTCCGGGAGGATTACGATGAGACGTCAGGGCTATTGCTTGGCACTGGTCTTGGCCGTCGACGCTGGCGGGCCTCTGCGCACGCGGATGCGGAGACCATCGCTGTCCTCACCAAGAGCTTCGGCAGCCCGATCTTCTCGGCGATGCGCGCGGGCGCGGTCACGGCAGGCAAGACGCTTGGCGTGCAGGTCGTCAACTACGTGCCGACAACCGCCGACAGCGTCAAGTTGCAGACGATCCTGGTCGACGATGCCATCAAGGACAAGCCGGACGCCATCGTGTTCGTGCCGGTCGACTACACCAAAATGGGACCGGCCGTGGAGAAGATCAACGCCGCCGGCATTCCGCTGATCAACGTCAACGAGAAGGTCGCGGCCGGCACCATCGTCGGCTATGTCGGCACCGACGATTATGAACTCGCGCGCGCGACCGGGCGCTATCTGCTCAAGGCGATGGGCGGCAAGGGCAATCTCGTCGTCCTGAATGGGCCGCCTGACAACCTGACTGCACAGGGGCGTGCTCGCGGCTTTGCCGACGTGGTCAAGGAATTTCCCGACGTGAAAGTCGTCAGCACGACAACGGCGAATTATTCGCGTGCGGTGAGCAGCAAGGCGATGAAGGACCTCATCTCCCGCAATCCGATCGACGGCGTGCTGTCCGCCAACGACCCGATGGCGATGGGCGCGGTCGAAGCGCTCAAGGCGGCGAACAAGAAGGCGCTGGTCATGGGCATCAATGCCAGCCGCGAGGTGATGGACCTGATCAAGTCGGGCGACGTGCTCGCGAGCGGCGACTATGATTCGTTCGCGCAGGGCTGCCTCGGCGTCGAGATCGCGGTGCGCAGCCTGCACAAGGAGGCGACGCCCAAGGAAGTCATGCTCAAGCCGGACATCATCGACAAGAGCAACATGGCCCCGTTCGACATGCCGCGCCGACAAGCGCACGTGCCCGACGCTCGCGAGCGTCGCGGGGAAGTAACTGCCGCGCTCTCTATTGTCATCGCCCGCGAAGGCGGGCGATCCAGTATTCCGTGACAATGGGGTGATCGTGGCGTAAATCGCGCGACTCAGTGGATACTGGATGCCCGCCTTCGCGGGCATGACAAAGGCCATGAACGAACCGCGCCTCAATCTGCCGGAACTGACCGTCTCCGAGCTCTCGACCGCGCTCAAGCGCACGATCGAGGACGCCTACGGCTACGTGCGCGTGCGCGGCGAACTCGGCAACGTCAAGTATCACTCGAGCGGCCACATCTATCTCGACCTCAAGGACGACCGCGCCTGCATTGCCGGGATAATCTGGCGCACCGCCGCGCCGCGCATCAAGCTCAAGCTCGAAGCCGGCCTCGAAGTCGTGGTCACCGGGCGGCTCACCACCTATCCGGGCCAGTCGAAATACCAGATCGTCATCGAGACGCTGGAGCCCGCCGGGCTCGGCGCGCTGATGGCGCTGGTCGAGGAGCGCAAGAAGAAGCTCGCCGCCGAAGGCCTGTTCGACGAGGCGCGCAAGCAGTTGCTGCCGTATTTGCCCGAGGTGATCGGCGTCATCACCTCGCCGACCGGCGCGGTGATCCGCGACATCCTGCATCGGCTCGCCGACCGCTTCCCGCGCCACGTGCTGGTGTGGCCGGTGAAGGTGCAGGGCGAAGGCTCGGCCGAACAGGTCGCCGCCGCGATTCACGGGTTCAATGCGCTGCCGGAGCAGGGCAAGCTTCGCCGGCCCGATCTGCTGATCGTCGCGCGCGGCGGCGGTTCGCTGGAAGACCTGTGGTCGTTCAACGAGGAAATCGTGGTGCGCGCCGCGGCGGAGAGCATGATTCCGCTGATCTCCGCGGTCGGCCACGAGACCGACGTGACGCTGATCGATTTCGCCGCCGACCGGCGCGCGCCGACGCCGACGGCCGCCGCCGAGATGGCGGTTCCGGTGCGGGCTGAATTGCTGGTGCGGATCGACAGCCTGGCGCGCCGTTCGCTCGGCTGCTGGCAGCGCGGACAGGATGCGCGCCGCACGGAATTGCGCTCTGCCGCCCGCGCGCTGCCGGACGTCGAAGACCTGGTCGCGATCCCGCGGCAGCGGCTCGATCATGCCGCCGACGGGTTGCGGCGCGGCTTGATCGCCAATGCGCAGAGCCATCGCATTCGGTTCTCCCGCGACGCGGGGAGGCTCGTGCCCGCGTTATTGAAGACGAATGTCGAGCGCCGGCGCGAACGCTACGGCGCCATCGTGCTGCGGCTCAAGGCCGGCTTTGTCGCCAATCGCGACGCCCACCGCGCCGCGATCGTGCGCACACGTGAGCGGGTTGGCGCGTTGGCGGTTCGCGCGGAGCGCGCCATGGACGTCATCCTCGACCGTCGCGCCGCACGGTTCGAGCGCGCGGGCCAGTTGCTGACCGCCTTCTCCTATCGCGGCGTGCTGGCGCGCGGCTTTGCGCTGGTTCGCGATGGCGGCGGCCATCCGTTGCGCGCGGCGGCAGCGGTGAGCGCCGGCATGCGTCTCGACATCGAGTTTTCCGACGGACGTGTCGGGGCTGTGGCGGGCGACGCGCGCGTCACACCGCAGGCCGAGGCCACGCCGCTACTGCGGAGGCGGCGCCGCCGCTCCGGCAGCGCCGACGAAGGGCAGGGCAATCTGTTCTAGGGCGGCCTCGGCCGTCTCCGCGCAAACTGATACGCATTGCCACAGGTTCAGCTACGGCGCTATCCAATACGCTGCCTTCGCGGCAAGCAGGGACGTGGCATGAGACGGCGGGAGTTTTTTACAATCCTCGGTGCCGCTGTGGCGGTATTGCCGCTTGCAGTCCCGCGCACAATCGACCATTCCGGCACATCGCATTGGCCTGCTTGCGCAGGACCTTCAGCCGGGATTGCTGGAGACGTTCACGCGATGAGCTGCACAAGCTCGGTTATGTTGAAGGGACGGGCATCGGCATCGAGATGCGGGATGCAGTAGGACAAAATGAGCGGCTTCCGGCGCTTGCAGAAGAACTGCTGCGGCTCAAGGTCGAGGTGATTGTCGCCGTCAACACGCCCGCCGTACAGGCGGCTGCGAAAGCGACCAAGATCGTCCCCATCGTCATGATGCGGGTAGCAGATCCTGAAAAGTCGGGACTTGTCGCCAGCCTCGCTCGGCCAGGCGGAAACGTAACGGGCTTGAGCTTCATGCCGGATGCGCTCGGTCCAAAGGGGGTTGAACTTCTCCACGAGATCATTCCCAAGGCCACGCGCATGGCCGCGCTCTATCAGGGGTGACAATGCGGGAGCAGTCGTCATCGTGGATGAGGTCGAACGGAAAGGCGGTCCGTTGGGACTGAAGTTCGTGCGTGTTCCGGTGCGCGATCAGAACGGTTATGCCGATGCTTTCAAGATCGCTGTCGGCGCGAACTCTGAAGCCCTTTTTGTCATGGACGACGGAGCGATCACGAAAGACCGCCAGCAGATTATTGACCTCGCAGCCAAACACGCCCTTCCGGTGGTGTCGATCTATCGAGACTTCGCGAAATCCGGTGGACTGATATCCTACGGGCCGAACCTGGACATTATCTATCGCCGCGCCGCGCATTACGTCGATAAGCTCCTCAAGGGCGAGCAGGCAAACGCTCTTCCAGTCGAACAGCCGGTGATTTTCGATCTCGCAATCAATCTTAAGACCGCGAAGGCACTTGGGCTCACCATTCCGCAATCGGTGCTGATCCGCGCTGACGATTTGATCGAGTAAGTGCGCCCGCCATTCCCTTGGCGGACTTGCCGGCTCCGGACATTCAAGCCGTCGTCGCCGTCGCGAACACGCGCTCGATCAAGGCGTCAAGCCGTTCGCCCGCAATTTTCGCGGAGGCGGCATGATAGGCCGGCCGGATCGGATTGAAGAAGGAATGGCCGGCCTCGGGATAGCAGAAGATTTCGATCGACGAGCTGGCCTTGCGCCGCCTGCTTGACCTCATCGACTTCCGCCAGCGGAATGTGCGGGTCCTTCATGCCGTAGTGCAGATGCACGGGACATGCGACGTTGCCGAACTCGGCGGCGTGGTGCGCGATGCCCATGCCGTAGAACGACACCGCGGCATCGACCTTGGCGCGCGCCGCGGCGACGAATGCCATGCGGCCGCCGGCGCAGAATCCGAGCGCGAACACCTTGCCGTTTGACCAAGGCTGCGCGCGCAGCCAGTCGACCGCGGTGACGATATCGCGGCCGGCGGCGTCGACGTCGAACGCCTTGAGCCGTGCCCAGGCGGCGCTGCGGTCCGGCTCGTCGTAGCCGTATTCGCCGGAATAGTCCGAGCGCCAGTACAGATTGGGGATCAGCGCGGCGAAGCCGCGTCTGGCATAGTCGTCGGCCATTTCGCGATTGTGGCGGCTCAATCCGAACATCTCGGTGAAAATGACAATGGCCGGCGCCTTGCCGGCTGGCCGCGCCAGATAAGCGTCGAATTCGCGGCCGCCTTCGCGCGCGAGTGCGATCGTGTCGGTTTCGATCATGCGTAAACCAGGCCCGCGTGACTTTGCGGCCATCTTATCGCAATTTATCGCTTGAGCGCCAACGCCGAGCGAGGAAACGATGCAGGGCAAGATCGCGGTCGAAGAGCATTTCGCCATTGCCGAGACGACCGGGAACTCGGTGCGCTATCCGGGCAGCTACTGGTCGGGCCTGCAAGGCAAGCTGCTCGAATTCGACGGCGCGCGGCTCACCGAAATGGACAAGACCGGCATCGAGATCGCAATCCTGTCGCTCAACTCCAACGCCATCCAGGGCATTTTCGATGTTGCCAAGGCGACCGAGGTCGCGCGCAAGGCGAACGACGTGCTGGCGCAGGCGGTCGCCAAACGCCCCGACCGTTTCGTCGGCCTCGCTGCGCTGCCGATGCAGGACCCGGAGGCGGCGACGCGCGAACTCACGCGTTGCGTGCGCGAGCTGAAATTCAAGGGCGCAATGGTGAACGGCTTTTCGCAGGTCGGCTCGGCCGACAGCGCGGTCTATTACGACCAGCCGCAATACCGGCCGTTCTGGGCCGAGGTCGAGCGGCTCGGCGTGCCGTTCTATCTGCACCCGCGCGACCAGCTTCCGAGTCGCCGCCACGCCTACGAAGGCCATCCGTGGCTGATCGGCTCGCCGTGGGGTTTTGCTGAGGAAACCGCCATCCACGCGCTGCGCCTGATGGGCTGCGGCCTGCTCGACGAGCATCCAAAATTACAGATCGTGATCGGCCACATGGGCGAGCGCATCCCGTACGACCTGTGGCGGCTCGACCACCGCCTCAAGCACGTGCCGAACCGGCCTTCCAAGCGCACCATGGGTGAATACTTCCGCACCAACTTCCACATCTCGACCAGCGGCCACTTCAGCACGCCGTCGCTGATCCAGGCGATCATGACGCTCGGCGCCGACCGCATCATGTTCGCGGTCGATTATCCGTTCGAGGATCACATGCTCGGCGCGCCGTGGTTCGACGCGGCGGATATCTCAGAGCCCGATCGCATCAAGATCGGGCGGACGAATGCGATCAAGCTGTTCGGATTGAGGTAAGTACGATCAAAAACTTCAGGTTAGTGTCATCATCCGCGAAAGCGGATGATCCAGTAAACACCGCACCGTCGGCGTTTACTGGATGCCCGCGTTCGCGGGCATGACAACCTGAGAGTGCGAAACGCCTGCGCGATGACGTTCGATCAGTTCGCACTTGGCGCCGCCAACGCCTTCACCAGCCGGTACAAAAATTCCTTGCCGTCATAGAGCTGCTTGACGCCGATCTGTTCGTTTAATCCATGCACGCCGCTCTTGCCCGGATCGGTGAACAGGCCGGAGACGCCGTAGCTCGGAATGCCGGCGTTGCGCAGCCAGCGGCTGTCGGTGTAGCCGGCCGACATGGTGGGGATCACCGGCACGCCGGGCCACATCTCGGCGGCGATGCGCTCGACAGCGCTCATGACCTCCGGATTGAGCGGGGAGGGCGGGCTCAACACCGCCTTGCCGATCGGGATCACGGCGATTTTCGGATCGTCGATGACGCCGACCAGCGTCCGCGTCACCTCGTCGACCGGTTCGCCCGGCATGACGCGGCAATTGACGGTGGCGCGCGCGGTTTGCGGCAGCGCGTTCTCGGCGTGGCCGGCTTCGAGCATGGTGGCGACGCAGGTGGTGCGAATCTGGTTGTTCATCGTCGGCCGCTCGGTAAGCGGCGCGAGCGCGGCGGCGTCGGTGCTGCCGGCGAGCAGCGCCTTGATGGCAGCCGCAACCTCGCTTTGTTCGGTCGCGGCGACGCGCTCGAAATAGGCGCGCGTCACCGCATTGAGGCTGACCGGGAAGTCGAATTTGGCTAACCGCCCGAGACCTTGCGCCAAACGGTAGATCGCGTTGTCGCGCCGCGGCGTTGCGCTGTGGCCACCGGGGTCTTTCACTTCGAGCCGGTAGGATTGGTAGATTTTCTCGGCGAGCTGCACCGACATGCGCACCGGCTTGCCGTCGCGCAATTGGCCGCCGCCGCCTTCGTTGATGGCAAGTTCGGCATCGATCAAATCGCGGTGGTGGTCGATGAGCCAATGCGCGCCGTCATGCGGCGAATCGGACAGCTCCTCGTCGGTGGTCAAAGCCAGAATAATGTCGCGGTCGGGTTTGAAACCTTCCTTGGCGAACTCGATCAGGTTGGCGACGAAAATCGACGCCATGGCCTTGTCGTCGATCGCGCCGCGGCCACGGAAAAATCCGCCGACCTCCTGCAGCTTGAACGGATCGAAATCCCAGTCCGCGCGCTTCGCCTCGACCACGTCGATATGTGCAACCAGAAGCAGCGGCCGCAATTTGCCGGTGCCGCGCAACCGCGCGACGAGATCGCCTTTGCGCGGCCCCGAGGACAGCACATGGATGTCGTTTGCCGGCAGGCCGCCGGCCTTGAGGCGTGCCGCCATCGCTTGCGCGGCCTTCACTGTGTCGCCGACCGAATCGGTCGTGTTGATTTCCACGAGTTGCTTGTAGATCTGTCGAAACGCTTCGAGCTTGGGCGATAGAGTTTCCGCGGCGCCCGGCGTGCTGATGGCACAGAGCAGTACCAGTCCTGCCGCGCGCGTTTTATTGCCGAACATTATCCTGCTCCCCGGTGCTCGTCTGATCCTGGTCGAACGGGTTGGGCGTTTCTGCACAAGTGTTCATCGGCGTGTCGATTTTGTCATCTGTGGAACCGTCACGAGAATCTGTTATTGATGTATCGGGCGGTTCGCGCCCCAGGAGGAAACCATGAGAAACATTACCATCGCCCTCGCGGTTGCAGGGACCTTGCTGGCGGCCGTTCCGGCGTCTGCGGGCGTTGTCCCGGCCAAGCCCGTGCAGCTTGGTGTGCAGACCGACATCACCCAGGCGCGTTACTACTACCACCACTACTACCGGCACCGGTATTACCGGCATCACTATTACCGGCATCACTATCATCGCCATCATTACCGCTACTACTGATAACGGCGTCCCTTTCATTCCGACGTCCTGGCGTGCGTTGGTCGTGGGACCAGCGCACGCCATTTTGTTTTGGGGTTGGTTCCTTGCCGATTGCGCGAGGTGCGCCGGTAGCTTTTTGTGCCGAAAGGGATCAATCTGACACCCCCGATTGCATAAGAACAAACGCCAGGAGCAACCCATGGATCTTCTCGCCGAGCGCGGCCGGCGCGTCACCGTCGAAGAGCTCAACACCAGCCGGTTGCTGGCGCATGCCCGCCAGCAGGCGCACCAGCGCAACCTCGACGACGTCCTCGTCGCCGACGTCGATTCGCACCACTACGAGAACGAGTGCTACGACGAATTCCTGCCGTTCATCGACAACGAGGTGCTGCGCCAGCTCGTGCTGTCGGGCCGCGCCAAGGGCCGCCAGACGCTGATGCCGAGCCAGGTCAGTTTCCAGGACATGGGCGGGCGCATCACGCGCTATCCGCTGCGTTCCTCGGAGAAGACCGTGGACGGCAAAATGCGCGACGTGCAACTCGGCCATCGCTGGATGGACGCGATGAGCGTCGACTATTCCTGCCTGTTTCCGACCATGCTGCTCGCCGTCGGCCTGCACCCGTCGATGGAGATGGAGATCGAGCTGTGCTGGGCCTACAATCGCTGGCTCACGGAAAAGGCGCTGCCGGAGAGCGACGGACGCTTCTACTCGATGCTCGC
Source organism: uncultured Alphaproteobacteria bacterium (assembly GCA_963730645.1). Taxonomy (GTDB): domain Bacteria; phylum Pseudomonadota; class Alphaproteobacteria; order Rhizobiales; family Xanthobacteraceae; genus BOG-931. Next base: position 137,639 of record CAVSSN010000015.1, read on the forward strand.
TCTGCCGTTCTCCGATGCCGACGAGTCGATGCGCGCGATCGAGACTTTCGGCGACCGCAAGAACGTCACCGGTTTCCTGATCACGTCGGCGCGCACCATGCCGGTGCATCACAATTCCTACATGAAGGTCTATCGCGCGATCGAGGAGCGTGGCCTCGCGCTGGCCTTCCATTCCGCGGTGAACATCGGCGAGCCGGTGTTCAAGAGCCTTAACCGCTTCTCATCGGTGCACGCGCTCGGCTTCCCGTTCTTCAACATCCTGCACATGACCAACTGGATCACCAACGGGCTCGGCGAACGCTTTCCGAAGCTGCCGGTCATCTGGATCGAGGGCGGACTCGCCTGGGTGCCGTTCCTGATGCAGCGGCTCGACCACGAGTTCAAACTGCGCGTCTCCGAGTACCCGCTGCTGAAGAAGAAACCGTCAGACTACATGCGCGACATGTACTACGCCTCGCAGCCGATGGAGCGCGAGGACATGGCGGGGCTGGAGTCGACGTGCCGCATGATCAATGCCGAAACGCAGCTTGATGTACGCCTCCGACTATCCGCACTGGGATTTCGATCTGCCCTCGACGGTCTGGGATCTGCCGTTCCTGTCGGAAAAGGCCAAGCACAATATTCTCGGCGGCACCGCCGCGCGGCTGTTCAAGCTGCCGCCGCGCAATGCGAAGCAGAAGGAAAATCTGGTCAGGTTCGGCAATCTTGCCGCCTGAATTTGCTGACGCGTGTCGCAGAGGGGTTCGGACCGGCTGATGGATTCGAACCCGTCTGTCGCCGGCCGCAATGGCGAATTGCTTAGGGACGGGTGGACTCATTCGAAGGATGGCTCGGCGTCGCGCAACCGCCTGCGCTGCAATCCTGATGGGTCTGGGCAAGGGCCGGAATGACCGAAGCCGCGGACGCGAATGCGAGAACGACGGCAAGCACAAGCTTGGACATGAAACCTCCTGTTGCGGAGCGGCTGTTGTCGAGCGGCGCAGATGGGCTGACGCGCAGCAGCGTTCAATTCAGCTTCATGTGATGGGCGCGTGAAAGACTGTCTGGCGCGCGCAAATAATTAATGCAAAATTTATTGCAGCTCCGGTGGTGACAAGGATCGTAGAAATATTCCGTTCGAAAACATGCATATGCATCGACAAGCAGCAACGCCGTTATCGTCGGAGGGGAGGTCGCATGAATAAAAATCAGGACATAAACATTGCGACTGTACCCAATCTGCAATGGCTGCTGCCGATGACAGCCTTGCTGCTGGCGCAACTCTGCGTCAGCAATGCCGCCTTCGCCCAGAGCGCGATCGAGGATTTCCGCAAGGGGAAGGCTCGGCCAGCCTATCTCGGGTGCCGGTACGGGATGTAGAGTGATGAATCCTTCGCGCCGATACCGTTTGCTATTCGTCTGCGCAGCCGCATTGCTCGCGGTGGGGGTAATATTCTGGAGCCTGCAGCGGGCGCTGGCGCCGGTGTCGCTGACCGTGGCTTCCGCGTCGCTTGATGGCGAGGGCTCGCAAATATTGGCGGCGATGGCAAGCCGGATTGCCAAGTCCGGTATTCGACTGGCCGTTGTGGAAAAGGCCAATGCTTTGGCGGCCGGCAAGGCGCTGGAACTCAGGCGAAGCCGATCTCGCGATTGTTCGCAGCGACACTGTCGATCCCGCCATCGCCCGCACCGTGGTGCAAATCGGGAGCCTCGTCGTCGTGGTCGCCGCCGCGCCCGGCAGCTCCATTTCGACATTCAAGGATATCAAGGGCAAATCCCTTGGGGTTCTGGCCGCCGATGTGAACAGGCCGCTTTTGGACGTCATCTTCAAGAGCTACGGTTTGACGTTCAACGACGTGCGCGTCGTCGATCTTGCGCCGGCGGAGATCACCCAGGCGTATCAAAGCGGGCGCGTCAGCTCGGTTCTGCTTGCGGTCACTCCGACCGAAAAGGCCATCGCGAATTTTCGCTCTGTCGTTCTTCGCAACGCCAAATCCAAACCGAACTTCATTCCAATTGATGTTGCCGAAAAAATCGCCGACGATACGCGCATCTACGAAAGCTACGAATTGCCGCAAGGCTCGATTCGCGCCGAACCGCCGGCTCCAGCCGACGACATTTCGACGCTGAAGGTGCCGGTCTATCTCGTCGCAAACAAGAAACTGGGCGACGATGTCGTCGAAGTTCTGACCCGGCAGATCATGGATGCGCGCGGGGCGCTGGTTCGCGATAGTCCGGCCCTGGCCCAGTTGAAGGCTCCTGAAACCAGCAAGGATGCCCTGATTCCCATCCATCCCGGTGCGGAGAGCTATTTCGAAGGGACGGGGAAAACCTTCTTCGACAAGTACGGCGACTATCTTTTCTACGGGCCCATGCTGTTCGCGGCGCTCGCCTCCGTGATCGGCGCGACACTGAAATTCCTGCAGCCCGGCGAAAGGGCAACGGCCGCTCTGGTCATGGAACGGATCGACGAACTCACGCGCAGCCTGCGCGAGGCCAAAAGCCCAGAAGACGTGGAAAAGATCGAAGATGAAGTGGGCCAGCTCTTACGACAGATCCTGTTTGGAAAATACAGTTCGGAACTGGTTGAAACGGACACCGCGGTACTGTCGCTTGCAATTCACCGGCTCGACTATCTGATCGATGGCCGGCGGCGGTCGGTCGAACGCCTTTAGGTTGAGATCGAGGTGGCCGTTATTACTCGAAATACAGCCCCCGCTTGACGGTGTTGATGCGGAACAGCCGCCACGGATACGCCGCCGTCAAATACAGCGAATTGGCATCGTTGCCGCGGCCGAAGCCGAGGTTGGTCGACACCATCGGCTGCGGCAGCGCGATCTGCTGGATGAGCTTGCCGTCGGGGCCGAGCACGATCACCTCGCCTTTCGGCGCGCTGGCATTGCCATTGTGCATGGCGATGTAGAGGTTTCCCGCCGTGTCCGTGGTCATGCCGTCGGTGCCGAGCTCGTCGTTGCGGTAGAACAGCTTGCCGTTCGAGACGTTGCCGTCCTTGTCGAGGTCGTAGACCGCGACGCCGCCGGCGGTGATGTTGAAGCGATCCTGCGACGGACCGTTCGGGTTGTCCGGCAATCGGCCCTTGCTGTTCGAGGCGGAGACGAACAGCCGCGAGCCGCCGGGCGACACTTCGATGCCGTTCGGCCGGTAGATGTCGGTCGGGAATTGCGTGATCTTGCCGTCCGGATCGACGCGGTAGACCGCGTTCGGCAGTTCCATCGGCTCTTTGCCGCCATAGCGTGCGTCGGTGAAATAGATGCGGCCCTGGCCGTCGCTGGTGCAATCGTTGGTGCCGTTGAGATGCTTGCCCTGGTAGGCATTGGCGACGACACGCATCTCGCCGGTCGACAGGTTGCGCCGCATCACCGCGCGGCCGCCGGTGTCGGCGTCCTGGCAGATGATCAGGTCGTTGTTCTTGTCGACATGGAGGCCGTTCGACATGCCGCTCGGCTCCATGAACTTCGTGGTCTGCTTGGTGGCGGGATCGTAGCGGTAGATGGTGCCGCCCGGATTGTTGTCCTTCACCAGCGCCGTGCGGGTGAGATCGCTGACGTAGACCATGCCGTCCTTGGCGGCGACCACACCCTCGGCAAACAGGATGCCGGCGTGCGACACCTCCTCGAATTTTGCGCCGTCGGCGAGGATTTGCGCCGGCGCCGGTGTCGCAAAGGCCGCTGTCGCGCTCGCGGCCGCCAGCAATGCGATGATCTTGAATGACGCCATGGCTTCCCCCTTGGCTGTTCAGGCCGTCCCCCACAATTCCTGCGCCAATTCTACAATGAGTCGCAGCTTCTGTTCCTGCGCCTGCGGCGTGATCGGGTTGCCGGTGTCGAGGCTGGCGAAGCCGCATTGCGGGCTCACCGCGAGGCGATCGAGGTCGACGAAGCGGCTCGCGTCCTCGACCCGGTGCTTGAGCGCCGCCTTGTCTTCGAGCGCCGGCGTCTTGGTCGAGACGAGGCCGAGGATGACCGACTTTCCTTTCGGCACCAGGCGCAGCGGCGTGAAATCGCCCGATCGCGGCGAATCGTATTCCAGGAAAAAGAACGGGATGTCGAGCGTGTTGAACAGCCGCTCGGCGACGGTCTCGTAGCTTCCCTCGGCGTGCCACTGGCCGCCGCGATTGCCGCGGCACAGGTGCATGCCGATCGCAAGCGTCTTCGGCGCGGCACGCAGGATGCGATTGGTGATTTCGATATAGCGGTCGATCAGCCGCGACCAGTCGTCGCCGCGCGCGGCGAGGCTCGCCTGCACATCCGGATCGCCGAATTTGGCGAACGCCGTCTCGTCGATCTGCACATATCGGCAGCCGGCGGCTGGCAAGCGCCGCGAGTTCCTGGCCATAAGCCGTCACGGTGTCGTCCCAGAATTCATCGACATCGCGATAGGCACGCGCCGTCACTGCGGCATCGCCGCCGCGGAAATGAATGGCGCAGGGACCCGGGATGGTGATTTTCGGCATCGCCTGCGTGCGCGTACTCAAAAGCTTGAAATCATCGACGTGAATGGGACGCGTCCATTTCAGCTTGCTGTTGACGATCGCGGTCGGCTGCGCACCGCGCCCATCCGTGCCTTCGGCGACGCCGCCGACGGCGTCCGGAATGATGTCGCCAAGCTGGCGATAGAAATAGCTGTGATAGGAACGGCGGCGGAATTCGCCGTCGGTCGCAAGCCGCAGGCCGACCCGCTCCTGCAGCGCGATCGCGTCGGCGATGGCGCGGTCTTCCGCGGCGGCGAGCGCTTCGTGGGCGATTTCGCCGCGTTCGAATTGCCGGCGCAGGTTGAGCAGATTCTGCGGCCGCAACAGGCTGCCGATGTGTTCGGCACGAAAGGGTGGGGTGTGCGCCATGCGCGAAGGTTCTCCAGGGAGCCAGGCCGTAGAGGATAGCCTAGTCCCTGCGAGCCTACACGGCGACCTTCTGGAAAAAACTCTCGACCCGGCTGCGCAGATCGTGGGCGGCCGATTCGACGGCCTGCGAGGCCGTCAGCACCGTGTCAGCCGACATGCGGGTGCTGGCGACGGCGCCGGCGACCTGCTCAAGCACGGATACGACGCCTTTGGTGCCATCGGCGGCGTTCGACACGCTGTAGGAAATCTCGCTGGTGGCCGCGTTCTGTTGCTCCACCGACGTCGCAATGGCGGAGGTGTATTGCTGAATTTCCTGCATTCGCGCGGCAATGCGCCGGATCGCCTCGACCGCGCTGTTGGTCGAACCCTGCACCGCCGCGATCTGAGCTGCGATTTCCTGCGTTGCTTTTGCGGTCTGAACCGCAAGCGATTTCACTTCGGCGGCGACCACCGCGAAGCCCTTGCCCGCCTCTCCCGCGCGAGCCGCTTCGATCGTGGCGTTGAGTGCAAGCAGATTTGTCTGTCCGGCGACGCCCTGGATCAGCTTGACGACATCGTCGATTTTCTGTGCCGCCTGGGCAAGCCCGGCAATCTCCGCGTTGGTCGACTGGGCTTCATTCGCCGCAACTTGCACGATGTCGCTGGCGTGACAAAGCTGCCGGCTGATTTCTCCGATCGACTTCGACAATTCATCGGCGGCGACCGCGGCAACCTCGACGTTTCGGGATGCCTCATTCGATTTGCGAACGGCGCCTGTCGCATCTTCCGACGTTGCGGCCGATGAAGCCGAGAGCGCCGCCGCCGTTGATTTCATCGCGGATGTGCTTTCCGCAACTGTCTTCAGGACGGTCTCTACGCTTTCGCGCAATTCTTTGACCGCGGCGTCAACGGTCGAACGACGAGCCTCCTGGTCGGCAATGACGGCATGTTTGCGCTCGGCAAGCCTGCGCTCGGTGATGTCGTCGTGCGTGCCGATCCAGTAGCCGCCGCCACCGGCAATCGCGCGATTGACGACCGCGATGGAACGGCCGTCAGGGTTCTCGGTCACGAAGCTGACGGTCTTTCCGGCGGCCATCGATGCGATGAGTTCGGCACGATATTGCTCCGGATCGCGGCCAAGCGATCCCTTCTGCATGCGGCAATTGATGATGTCGGTGAGCGTGCACCCGGGCTTCACGATGTCCGGCGACAGGCCGTACATCTCCAGATAGCGGTCATTGCAGATCACGAGATGCTCGGCGGCATCGAACAGGACGACGCCCTGCATCATATTGTTCAGTGTCGTCACCAGCATCAGGTTCTTGTCGCCCAGCCGGCGATCCGCGAACGCGCTGATAAGGCTGATGCCGAGAATGGCGACGGCGACACTGGCAACGGCGATGGCGAGCGAGGCCGGCGACAGCGACAACGCGGTTGCGACGCGTGTCGGGTCGGGCTCGATCTCCACGGCCCCCATGGCTGTAAAGTGATGGGAGACGATCGCGAGCGTGAGCAGGACGGCAGCCGCAAACACCGAGCGCGGCCCTTTCCAGCGCACGGCCGCCGCGAGTGCGCACATGCCGAGCGACATCCCGAGCACGATCGAGAGGGCGACGAGGTCCGGTTCCCAGCTCACATGGCCCGGCACTTCGAGCGCCCACATGCCGAGATAGTGCATGCAGGCGACGCCCGCGCCGACGATGCCACCCCCGGCCGCAGCGCCGCCTGGGGTCGGGTAGGCTGCCGCAATGCCGAGGCCGGCAGCCGTGACGCTCGCCGCCGCGATGAGCGACAGTGCGGTCAGCCCAATGCCGTAGGCGATCGAAATGCCGGGATCGTAGGCCAGCATGGCGAGGAAATGCGTGGCCCATATTCCGCAACCGGCCGCGCAACCGGCGGCCATGATCCATATCGCGCGCGCGCGGCCGACCTTCAGGCGCGCCTGATTAAACAGAGTGATGGCGGTCAGGCTCGCCAGGAAGCAGACCAGCCCTGCGACGACGACGAGCCGCCAGTCATGTTGTGTGGTGAGGCAGTTGAAGACCCGGAACACGTTTCATCCCCAAGGCGTGCCCCTTGTGATTATCCGTTAACCATTGATCTAACGTTAAATTTGGCGCGACCGGCGGTTGCCGTTGCGTCTCGGGGGCTACCGCGCCAGCCATTGCGGCACGCGCTTGAGCGCGTCGGCGCGCGCGGCCGGATTGGTGCCGCTGTGGGCTTTGCCGGAAGGGTCGGCCGTGTAGGCGAGGCCGGTGCGCAGCCGGACCGGCGAATCCGGCCGATCGAAATCATGCTGTGCACCCGGATAGACGACGATCTGGGCTCGCGCGCTGCGGCCGCGGGCGCCAGCCACCATCTGCTGGCAGGAACTGGCCGGGGTCCAGTCGTCGTTCGCCCCGACCAGGACCAGCGTCGGCACCCGCGTGCTCCATGCGGTCTCGCGCAGCCGGCGGCAGCCCGGATATAGCGCCACCGCGGAGCGGAAGTCCGTGCTGGTGTCGTGCTGGCCGCCCCGCGGCCGCACCGCCCAGAGCGCAGCAATCCCGCCGCTCGACCAGCCGACCAGCGACACATGACCGGCAATGGCCCAGGGTTGCGCCTGCAGCCAATGACGGGCGGCATTGGCGTCAGTGACGCGCTGACGCGAGGAACGCACCTTGCGTTCGCGCACGCGGCATTGCGAACCGAGCCCGCGCGAGCCGAACGAGTCTGGAAAGATCACCGCAAAGCCGGCGGCCACAAGGTCGTTGCCCCATTCGCTGTAACGTCGCGCCAATGCGCCGGAGCGATCCACCAGCCCCTCGCACGAATGCAGCGCCACCACGGCCTTGAACGGTCCCGGACCGTCCGGCCGGAACAGCACGCCATGCAGGGTCTCGCTGCCCGAGGGAATCTCCACCCGCTCCGAGGCCACGGCGGGAGCGAGCCAGGCCGTCGCTCCGGCGAGCGCGAAAAGTAGCATCTTCCAGGACATGCGAAAAAATCTGCCCGAACGCACTAACAACTCAGAATAGCATGACGGCTGCCGCCTGCGGCGGCCTTCGCCATCACAATTGGGTGGTTTCGTAAACGCCGCCAAATGATTATGTTGGCGGCATTCGCGTCGGACCGCGGGCATTGCGCGGCGTCCGCCCGTGACGGAGGCCCAAGCTTGCTTAATCGAACCGACCGCCCATCCCCGATGCCCGGCGAGGCCGAGGTGAAATATCTCGACGGCGATTTCCGCGTGGTGCGGCCGGGCGCGTTCGTGCGCTGCGCCGTGAGCGGCGTGCCGATCCCGCTCGAGGAGCTCAAATACTGGAGCGTCGATCTGCAGGAGGCCTACGCGTCGCCGGAGGCCGTGTTGCAGCGCTATCATCCCGGAAGGATGCGGCGTTAATCCGCGCTCAGCGCCGCACGACGTTCAAGATCATTTTCCGGAAACGATCCGCCTCCTCGACCACGAGCCGCACCGGCAGCGCCCGCGCGCGCGACGCAAGGCCGGCGAGCTTTGGTTCGCCTGAAAGCCGCGCCAGATCTTTTTCCGTCGTCAGCAGGATCAGCCGCGCCGCTTCAGCGCGGGCGAGGAGGGCTTCCGCTTCGTCCGGCGTGTAACGATGATGATCCGGAAAACTCTCCCGCTCGGCCGCCTCGATGCCAGCCTCGGCGAGGGTTGCAAAAAATTTCTCCGGATCGCCGATGCCGGCGAAGGCCAGCACCTTGCGGCCGCTGAGCGCGCTGACGGTGCCGCGGTCGGGTTCGAGCCGGCCATGAAAAACCAGGATGTCGCGCTGCCTGGCAATCTCGACTGCCGCCGCGGCGCCGTCGGTTTCCCCGATCAGCAGCAGTGCATCGGCGTGCGCGATCTGCGTGCGCAGCGGCGCGCGCAGCGGGCCGGCCGGGATGACACGGCCGTTGCCGATCCCGCGCCGGCCGTCGACGACGACTATGGCGAGGTCCTTGGCGAGCGACGGATTCTGGAAACCATCGTCCATGATGACGAGCGTCGCGCCGCCGCGTCGCGCCATTTGCGCGCCCGCGACCCGGTCATGGGCGACGACGGTGGGCGCGAGCTGCGCCAGCATCAGCGGCTCATCGCCAACATCGGTGGCGCGATGCGACGACAGATTGACCTCGACCGGGCCGGCGAGCTTGCCGCCGTAGCCGCGGCTCAGGAAGAACGGCCGCTCGCGCTCGGCCAGTAGCAGCTTGGCGATTGCGAGCGCAGTCGGCGTCTTGCCGGCGCCGCCGATGGTGAGATTGCCGACGCAGATGACCGGCACGCCGGATTGGCGGCCGATCGATTGCATGCGTGCGGCGGCGACGGCGCCATACACCGCGGAGAGCGGTGCCAACAACCCGCCCGTACCGTCCCGCCACCAGAATTTCGGTTCACGCATCACCCGCCCGCTGCTCGAGCCGAAGCTGCATCAGGTAGGGATCGAGCGCGGCGAGCGTATGCTCCAGTGCGCCGCTGAGTTTCTCCGCCGTCGTTGCCGCGGCCTCGGCGACCGCCTTGGGCAGCGCCGGGTCGGCGAGCCACGCGCCGAGGCGCGCGATCAACGCTTCGGCATCCGCGACCTGTTCGGCGCCGCCGGCCTGGTCGAGCGTGGCGTAGATCTCGGAAAAATTCCAGACGTGCGGGCCGTGCAGCACCGCGGCGCCGAGCTTGACCGCCTCGATCGGATTCTGGCCGCCGTGGCGCGCCAGCGATCCGCCCATGAAGACGATCGGCGCCAGCCGGTAGATCAATCCGAGTTCGCCGAGCGTGTCGGCGACATAGACGTCGACATCCTTGCCGACCAGATCGTCGCGCGAGCGCATCGCCGGATTGAGCCCCGCGGCCTTCGCAATGTCGGCGATTCCCGCGCCGCGCTCGGGATGACGCGGCGCCAATACGGTCAGCAAGGTCGGATATTTTTCGCGCAGCCGGCGATGGGCGTCGATGACGGCGGCTTCCTCGCCGGCGTGCGTCGAGGCGGCGGCGACCACGGCACGCGCGCCGATGGTCGACTTGAACAGCGACAAGGTCGCCGGGTCGACGGGCGGGGCGGGCACGTCGAGCTTGAGGTTGCCGGTGGTGGTGATGCGCGGCGCGCCGAGGTCGGCAAAGCGTTGCGCATCGACCGTCGATTGTGTGAGGCAGAGATCGAAACGGCCGATCAGCGCGCCGATGGTGCCGGGCACGAGCCGCCAGCGTTTGAACGAGCGCTCCGAGACCCGGCCGTTGACCAGGATCATCGGAATTGCGCGCTCCTCGGCGGCGAGGATCATGTTCGGCCACAGATCGGATTCGACGAACAACGCGACGTCCGGTTTCCAGTGATCGAGGAATTGCGCGACGAAACTCGGCGCGTCGAGCGGGATGAACTGGTGCAGCACGCCGGCCGGCAGGCGCTGCTTCGCGAGGCCGGCCGATGTCACTGTGCCGGAGGTGACCAATACGGCGAAATCCCGCTCCCGGATGCGCTCGATCAACGGCACGACCGCGAGCACTTCGCCGACGCTCGCGCCATGGACCCAGATCAGCGGACCCGCGGGCCGCGCCAGCGAGGCTTCGCCCCGCCGCTCCGGCAGCCGCGCCGGGTGCTCCTTGCCGCGCGTCAGCCGGCGGGCCAAAAGTTTCGGCGCCAACGGCGTGGCGGCAGCCGACATCAGCTGATAGGCGCGCAACGTGAGCGGAAGGCGGTCGGCTACCATCAAGTCCTCTCGCGTGCCCCGTCGGCCAGATCGTAGGCGCGCTTGGTCGCCGCGTTAAGGCGTTCCTCGAGCAGTTTTCGTGACGCTTCGAGCGTTGCGGCATCGGCGTCGGCAGCCACGCGCACCGGCTCCACGGAGACGCCTGCGCCGCGGCTGAAGGGAAGATTGACGGTGGTTTTGTCCCAATTGTCGATGACGATGCGGCGGTTGGTGGCGATGGCGCCAGGATAGATCGGACGGCCCGATATCTGCGCCAGCTTGATGATGCCCATGCCGGCGACCCGGGAGACTTTCGGCACGTCGGCCGAGAGCGCCACGTTGTAACCGTCCGCGAGCGCGTCGAGCATGCCCTGGAACCCGGCAACGCCGGCCTTGTGCACGAAGCTTGCGCCATGGTTGCCGGAGCCGCGAATGGTGCCGACGCCGAGCCGTTCCGCCGCGATGGCATTGATCTCGCCGTCGCGATGCAGCGACACCAGCATCTTCACGCGATGCTTGCTCTTGCGCGCGATCGGTCCGAGAAAATGCTGGCCGTGCCAGAACGCGAGGATGACCGGCATCTCGGCTTCGCCGCGTTCATAGATGTCCGCCGGCTCGATGATGAAGCGGCTGGTCAGGCCAACCAGCCGCAGATATTCGGCAGCCGCCACGCCGACTGCAACCTTGGCCCATCGCTGTCGCGTTACACGCCGCCACAACCGCATCAGGACGTCTCAACGCTGCGGCTGAGCTTTGTCGGGATCGAGCAGCCGGTGCAAATGAACAATGAAATATCGCATATGGGCATTGTCGACGCTGCGTTGGGCCTTGGCTTTCCAGGCCACGTGGGCGCTGGCGTAATTCGGATAGATGCCGACGATGTCGAGCTTGTCGAGATCCTTGAACTCGACGCCTTCAAGACTTTCGAGTTCGCCGCCGAACACCAGATGAAGCAGTTGCTTGCGCGCTGGTTCCGGCATGATCGTTGGTCCGCGAGTTTCAGGCCAGACTGTCAGGCCACAGCGATCCGCCGCTCCGCAACGAGATCGATCAGCGTGGCGTGTCTCGCCCGTCCGGCCGCAACGAGCGCCCCATGCCTCGGTTCCGGCCGATTGTAGATCAGAGTTCCGCCGTCAAACGGCGTCATCACACCGCCGGCTTCGTGCACCAAAAGATCGGCCGCCGCAAGGTCCCAGTCGTGGCTGTTGCCGCCGGCGATGGCGACGTCGAGGACGCCCTGGGCGACGCGGGTGATCCGCAATGCCAGCGAAGGCACGCGCGGCATTGCCACCAAAGTTGGCGCAATGGCGGCCATCCGTTCGACCATGCGTTTGGGACCGCTGACGCGAGCGTCATCGAGGCCCGTGCCGTTGGTCGCAGCAATCGCTGCGCCATTGAGCGTCGCGCCTTCGCCGGCGATGGCGAAGAAAAATTCCTCCGCCGCCGGCGCGTAGACGCAGCCGACGATCGGCCGGCCGTCTTCGACCAGCGCTGCGGCGACGGTCCATTCCGGAATGCCGGCGATATAGGCGCGCGTGCCGTCGATCGGATCGACGATCCAGACGACGCGCGCGTCAAGGCGCGCGGGATCGTCAACGCTTTCCTCCGACAGCCACGCGTAGTGCGGCGTATCCGCTGTCAGGCGCTCGCGCAGCAGGTGATCGACCGCGATGTCGGCTTCGGTGACCGGCGAGGATTCGCCCTTGGTCCAGCTCTTGAGCGGCTTCTGAAAGGTCGAGAGCGCCAGCGCACCGGCCTCGCGCACGGCGGCCGCGAGGCGCTCGCCTTGACGCGCGCGGTCGACGGCCTCAGTGACCGGCAACGGTCAGACCCTCCACGCGCAGCGTCGGCGCATTGGTGCCGTAGCGGAAGGTGAGATCGTTCGCGGGCGTGAGGCTGCGGAAGATGTCCGTGAGGTGGCCCGCAATCGTCACCTCGCTCACCGGATAGGTGATCTTGCCGTTCTCGATCCAGAAGCCGGCGGCGCCGCGGCTGTAGTCGCCGGTCACCAGATTGACGCCCATCCCGATCAGGTCGTTGACATAGAATCCATCCGCGATGTCGGCGATCAATTGCTCCGGGCTTTGCGTGCCGGGTTCGAGATGCAGATTGGTGGCGCCGGGCGAGGGCGTCGATGAGACGCCGCGCGACGCGTGGCCGGTGGTCGTCATGCCGAGTTCGCGCGCGGTCGCGCAATCGAGCACCCAGGTTTTGAGCACGCCGTCTTCGACCAGGTTCTGTTTGCGCCCGGCGATGCCTTCGGCGTCGAACGGGCGCGAGCGCAGGCCGCGCCGGCGCAGCGGATCGTCGACGATGTTGATGCCGCGCGCAAAAATCTGCTCGCCGAGCTTGTCGCGCAGGAAGCTGGTCTTGCGCGCGATCGAGCTGCCGTTGATGGCGCTGGCGAAATGGCCGACCAGCGAGCCCGCGACGCGCGGATCGAACACGACCGGCACGCGGCGCGTCGACACCTTGCGCGGATTGATGCGCGCGACCGCGCGCTCGCCGGCGACGCGCCCGATCGTTCTCGCCGGCATCGAGATCGGCGGCGTGCAAGCGCCGAGGAGAAATCGTAGTCGCGCTCCATGCCGGTGCCTTCGCCGGCGATCGCCGTCATCGATACGCCGTGGCGCGAGCCGATCGAGGCGCCGTGAAAGCCGTGGCTCGTCACCAGCACCATGCCGCCGATCCCGGCCGAGGCCGAGGCGCCGGCCGATTTGGCGACGCCGCGCACGGCAAGCCCAGCGGCTTCCGCCGCCTTGGCGCGGCCTTCGAGCACGTCGACTGTCGGCATGTCGGGATCGAGCAGGTCGAGATCGGCAAAGCTGTGCGCCAGCGCCGCCTTGTCGGCGAGGCCGGCATAAGGGTCCTCCGGCGCGAGCCGCGCCATCGCCACCGCGCGCTCGGCAAGCGCGTCCGAGCCCGTCCGGACGCAGATCGTTGGTCGAGACCACGGCCTGGCGGTGGCCGACGAGGACGCGAAGCCCGAGATCGTCGCCTTCGGAGCGCTCGGATTCCTCGACCGCGCCGTCGCGCACTTCGACTGCGAGCGACACCGAACGCACCGCAACCGCATCGGCCGCGTCGGCGCCTGCACGCTTTGCGGCGGCGACCAGACGGTCGGCGAGATCGACGAGGGCGGATTGGTCGAGGAGCGATGACATCGGATGGTTTGCAATCGGTTGAGGGGAGGGGGCGAAATGGATGACAAGGCCAAGATGTGGCCGTGGAACGCGCAATTCAACCCGTCGTCGAATCCGCGGTGCATCGAAGTCTGGAGAATTCGCCAGGTTCTGGCAACGGCTCGTCAATCATGCGCAGCGCTCGCGTGCGCGAAACGCCCGATTAACCAGGGTTTTTAAGCGGAATGCGACCGCTCTCTGGCATGTTTGCGGCAACCGGGCGGCAACAGCCTGGTGGGGAGCTCAGTTTCGAGGCGTCAAATGGAAGCCGGCAGGGTCACTGCCGGGTCGGGCCGCACGTTGCGGCTCGACCCCTTCGCTTTGCCCGTGCGTTTCGAGGCCGCCGACGATGCGGCGGACGAACGGGTCCGCGTCGTCGACATCCATCGCGAACGTGTGGTGCTGCGCCGCTCGGTGCGCGGCATGCGCATGGCGCTGAACATGCCGGTCAAGGCATTCCGCGGCGTCGCCATCCGGCTGGTGGCGGAAACGCCGCAAGCGCCCGCGTCGATCACTGTCGTGCTCGAACATGGCGACCCTGCGTTGTCGCTGCCGCTGTTCGCTTCGACCGAGGGCGACGAGATCGTGGCCGAGTGGCAGTCGTGGGGCCGCGTGCTCGGCTTGCCGCTGCTGGTGGTCGAACGCGACGGCACGCTGCGCACGCCGTTCCGCCGCATCGGCGCACTCAACGTCGAGGCGCCGACCTGGCGCCGCCGCCGCCGCAACGCGCTCAAATATCGCCGGCCCTCGATCCTGCTGCGGCGACAGCCGGGCAGGCTGCCGGCGAATGCCGCCGTGCATCGCGACGAGCGCGAGATCATCGCGCGGAATTAAGTCGCAGCGCCTTTCTGCCGCTTGTGGCCCCTTGGGGGCCGCGACTCGTCACAAAATGGTGGGCAGCGTGTGTGACCTCCCTCACACGCAGGCAGGCGTGGGCGTGTTAGTGTCCCGTCCCATGCCAGGGACATGATCCCAGCGGGCGGGACGATGACAATCATTGGACGGCGGAAATTTCTGGCCACGCTTGGCGGCGCTGCGGCGGCGCCATCGGTTCTTTGGCCGCTCGCCGCGCGCGCGCAGCAGGCGGGCAAGGTGCCGCGGATCGGATTTCTGGGACTGGCATCGCCAGCGACGTTTGCACCAAGGATTGAGGCAGTCCGGCAGGGTCTGCGCGACTTCGGTTACATCGAGGGTACGACCGTCACTATCGAGTATCGCTGGGCGGAGGGACATTACGATCGGCTTCCACAACTGGCCGCCGAACTGGTTCGCTCCAATGTGGACGTGATCATCACGCATGCAACGCCGGGAAGCCTTGCCGCAAGCAGGCAACCACGACGATCCCCATCGTGATGGCGCTGATCGGCGACCCGGTCGCAACGGGCATCGTCGCCAGCGTCGCGCGGCCGGGCGGAAACATCACGGGTCAGAGCTTCTTCAATCCGGAGCTGAGGGCAAAAAGAATCGAGCTGCTCAAGGAAGTGATGCCTCACATCGCCCGTGTGGGCGTCATCCTGAATGCGGACAATCCTGCGATCGGACCGGAATTTCGGGCAATGGAGGCAACCGCGCAGTCGCTCAATGTCAAACTGCAACCATTCCGGCTGCGGGAGTTGAGCGAAATCGTGAGCGCCTTCGAGCAAATGGAAATTGGACACGCGGAGGCTGTCGAGACCGGCGACGACCCGGTCGCCAGCTCCAATTTCGGAGCCATTGCGGCGTTGGCGACAAAGGGGCATCTCCTGTCGATTGGGCCCATCGAGTTCGCGCAGGCAGGTGGGTTGATGGGCTACGGAATCGAATTTTGTTGCAACATTCCGCCACGCGGGCGTGATCGTGGACAAGATACTCAAGGGCGCCAAACCGGCCGATCTTCCGATCGAGCGGGCCTCGAAATTCATATTCGTGCTCAATCTCAAGACCGCCAAGGCACTCGGCCTCGACGTGCCGACGGCAACATTGCTGCGCGCCGATCAGGTGATCGAGATGAGGCGGCGCGAGTTCATCAAGTTCGTTGCAAGCGCGTCGGCGGCGCCGGCGCTCGCTCCACTCGCGGCGCATGCGCAGCAGCGCGGCGAGCGCGTGCGGACCGCTCGGCGCCCTCATGGCCGTCAGGGAAGACGACCCGACGGTCCAGTCGCGCATCGCGATGTTGCGGCAGGAACTCGCCGCTCTTGGCTGGAGCGAGGGCCGCAATCTCAGGATCGAATGGCGCTGGACCGGCGGCAATATCGCGCGCGTGCGCGACTACGCGGCCGAACTGGCGCAGCTCGCGCCTGACGTCATCCTCGCGCAAGGAACGCCGAATGTCGCCGCGCTCAAGCAGGCGACGACGACGATCCCGGTTGTTTTCGTTGTGGTCAACGATCCGGTGGCGCAGGGCTTCATTGCCAGCATGGCGCACCCCGGCGGCAACATCACGGGATTTTCCTTCCTGGAATATTCCATGGTGGGAAAGTCGCTGGACATGCTCAAGCAGATCGCGCCCGGCATGATCCGTGTCGCCGTCATGTTCAATCCGGATACCTATCCGTACTACAACGTCCATCTGCGCTCGTTCGAATCGGAAGCAAAAAAGCTTGGTCTTGAGTTGACGGCGGCAATGGTCCGCACTCCGGCCGAGATCGACGAGGCTGTCGCAAACCTTGGGCGGCAGCCCGGCGGTGCGCTGCTTGTCACGCCCGACCCGTTCATGGTGGTGCAGCGCGGCGCTGTCATCCGGGCGGCCGAACAGCACCGCGTGCCCGCCACCTACTCGTTCCGGCAGCACGTTCAGGAAGGCGCCTTGATGTCGTATGGCGCCGACACGGTCGACATATTCCGCCGCTCGGCGTCCTACGTCGATCGCATCCTGAAAGGCGCCAAGCCGGCCGATCTTCCGGCGCAGGCCCCGGTCAAGTTCGAGATGGCCATCAATCTCAAGACCGCAAAGGCGCTGGGCCTCGACGTGCCGCCGACGCTCATTGCGCTTGCCGACGAGGTGGTCGAGTGAAGATTACGAGGCGGAATTTCCTGCACGCTGGCTGCGGCAGTGCGGCGATCGGCTGGCCGCTCGCGGCGCGCGCGCAGCAGCGGGGCGAGCGCGTGCGCAGCCTCGGCGTGCTCATGGCCCAGAAGGAGGACGACCCACAGGGTCAGGCGCGTGACGCGGCATTGCGCGCTGCGCTTGCAGACCTTGGCTGGTCCGAGGGGCGCAACCTGAAGATCACGTGGCGCTGGACCGGCGCCGATATCGGGCGCGTGCGCGATTATTCGGCGGAACTGGTCCGGCTCGCTCCCGACCTGATCTATGCCAATGGAACGCCGAACGTCGCGGCGCTCAAGCAGGAAACGACGACGATCCCGATCGTGTTCGCTGTCGTCAACGATCCCGTCGCCCAGGGTTTCATTGCCAGCATGGCTCACCCGGGCGGCAACATCACGGGATTTTCCTTTCTGGAATACTCGCTGGTGGGAAAGTCGCTGGAGATGCTCAAGCAGATCGCGCCCGCGATGGCGCGCGTCGCCGTCATGTTCAATCCGGACACTTATCCCTACTACGCCATCCATCTGCGCTCGTTTGAGACGGTGGCGAAAATCTTGGGGCTCACGTTGTCGGCAGCGCCGGTCCACACTCCTGCCGACATCGAAAGCGCGATTGCCGAGCTGGGTAAACAGCCGGGTGGCGCACTGCTTGCCACGCCCGATCCGTACATGAACGCCCATCGCGACGCTGTCATCCGGGCGGCCGAACAGTATCGCGTACCGGCGACCTATTCGTACCGGCAACATGTTCAGGAAGGCGGCTTGATGTCGTACGGCGCCGACGTGCTCGACATCATCCGCCGCTCGGCGTCCTACGTCGATCGCATCCTGAAAGGCGCCAAGCCGGCCGATCTTCCGGCGCAGGCGCCGGTCAAGTTCGAGATGGCCATCAATCTCAAGACCGCGAAGGCCATCGGCCTTGAGGTGCCGCCGACGCTCATCGCGCTTGCCGATGAGGTGATTGAGTGATGTGGATTACTTGAGCGCCGCGTCGAGTAGTAATCCGGCGAACAGGATCAGCCCGGCATCGCGATCCGACTTGAACACGATGAGGCACTGGTCGGGATCGCCGATGTCGAGGCGCGCGATCTGCCAGGCAAGATGCGCGGCGAAGGCGGCAAGGCCGATCGCGAACACGATGCCGGCGCCGGCCATCCATCCCGCCAAGCGATGAGCAGCGACCGCGATCGCGTAGAACAGCGCCAGCATCGGCTTGGTGCGCTCGCGAAACAGCAGCGCCGTCGACTTGATGCCGATCAGTGCGTCGTCCTCGCGGTCCTGATGCGCATAGATGGTGTCGTAGCCGATCACCCACGAGATCGAGCCGGCGTAGAGCAGGAGCGCGGGCAGATCGAGCCGGCCGAACGCCGCCGCCCAGCCCATCAGCGCGCCCCATGAGAACGCGAGGCCGAGCACGATCTGCGGCCAATAGGTGATGCGCTTCATGAACGGATAGATCGCGATGATCGCCAGCGATGCGATCCCGAGCCAGACCGTAAACCGATTGAATTGCAGCAGCACCGCAAGCCCGACCAGCGCCTGCAACACCAGGAATGCGGCGGCCTGTGCAAGGCTCACCTGGCCCGACGGGATCGGCCGCGACCGCGTGCGCTCGACGCTGCCGTCAAGGTCGCGGTCGACGATGTCGTTCCAGGTGCAGCCCGCGCCGCGCATGGCGAAGGCGCCGATGAAGAACAGCACGAGGTGCCAGATGTCGGGATGGCTTGCGCGCGCCGCGACGGAGGCGAGCGCGCTCGACCACCAGCACGGGATGAGCAGCAGCCACGAGCCGATCGGCCGGTCGAGCCGCGACAGTCGCAGATAAGGGCGAAGCCAGACCGGCGCGAGCGTGTCGACCCAATTGCCGGTCGCGTCGGCGACTGCGCCGGCCGCCCGGCTCATCTGGCCAGTGGGCTGCCGGTGAGCGTGTCGAACGTGCCTCGTCCGGTCTTGGTGTTGGAGGGCGTGTCGACGGATGGCGGGCCGAGCGCATCGCTGAGGCTCGGCGGCTTCGCGCGGGGAGCTTCTCCGCCGAGGGCGCCGCCGTTGCAAACCGCGGTGCGCATTTTCAGAGTCTTCTCGTGGCCGAGTTTCGCCTGCTTGATCGCTACATCAGGAACGCCGCACCACAGCTTGTTGGCTTCGAGGAATTTGACCATCGTGTCTTCTGCGGCAACGAAGCGCTGAAACAGCCCGCACAGTTCCTTGGGTTCGGCCTTGCGCTGACTGGCGGCGCGAATGGCCATGGCCCGCTGATCCGCGTCGGCGCGAATTTTCGTGAAGTCGCCGCACTGCTGCGCCTGCTGCGCGCATCGCCGCAGGGGCGCATACGCACCCCATGGCAAGCGCCAGGACAATGGCGCGGCTCGGCATCATGATGGATCCTTCCCGGTTCCCGGCAATCCTGCCTGAATCTGTTCCACTATTAAAGACTCGTCGAATCCGGCGACAAGGCGGCAAAGTGCCCTGTGGAAATCGGGTGCGACGATGGCGCCTGTCGGGCGAGGCCGGTAAGCCAAGCCCGGATTTCCCGGCGAAGGTTATTCATGCCCCGGTACGATTTCCGCAGTCCCCGGCTTCACGCCACGGTTGCACTATGCTGCCGGCGCTGAAGTCGCGCTCGATCGCAGCCAGGCGCATTATTTGCTTACGGTGTTGCGCCTCAAATCCGGCGACACCGTGCTGGTCTTCAATGGCCGCGACGGCGAATGGCGCGCGGTCGTGCAACCGCAGAAGCGCGGCGCCGCCCTCATCGTCGGCGAACAGACCCGCGGGCAGACCGTGCCCGCCGACCTGCATTACCTGTTCGCGCCGTTGAAGGCCGCCCGGCTCGATTACATGGTGCAGAAGGCGGTCGAGATGGGCGTTTCCCGGCTGCAGCCGGTGCTGACCCGCCATGGCCAGGTCGCGCGCGTCAATGCCGAGCGCATGCGCGCCAACGCCATCGAGGCGGCGGAGCAGTGCGGCATCCTGACTCTGCCCGAAGTTGCCGCGCCGGTCGCGCTCGATCATGTCGTCGCCGCGCACGATCCGGCGCGTTGCCTGGTGTTCTGCGACGAGGACGCCGACGTCAAGGACCCGGTCGCGGCGCTGTCGGCGGTGCGGCCGCAGCGTTCGCTTGCCGTGCTGGTCGGGCCGGAGGGCGGCTTTGCGGATGACGAGCGAGCGGCGTTGCTGCGGCTTCCGAACGTGGTGCAGCTCGCGCTCGGCCCGCGCATTCTGCGCGCCGATACTGCCGCGGTGGCGGCGCTGGCTTTGGTGCAGGCCGTGCTCGGAGACTGGGGCGGAAAACCTAGTGGATGACCGCAGGGTCGTCGATGCAGGAGAAGCCGATATAGTCGCCGTATTTGCGATGCACGCTGGTGATGTGAGCAAGCCGCCCCCAGCGCGCGCAATGACCGTCGGCCATTTCCCTGTAGCCCGGATCGATATCGGGCGAGTACGGGATGATGCCGCCGGTATCGTTGCCGGTGATGCCCCGACCAGGTCCGGAACAGCACGCCAACAGGATTCCCAGCGCACCCACCAGCAAGGGATTCCAACGCATCGCAACAGGCCTCCCACCAGCCACAAGTAGCCCGGCAAACCTTAGAGGCTGGAACCGGCAAATGAAAGCGGTCGCCAGCCTGTTCCAGCCGATGCCGGGCAGGGTGTGTGTTTCATGCATCGGTGGCCGTGGCTGGTGGCCGCTGCCGGCGGCGCGGCTCACGCCATCGAATAGGCGCTGGCGACCATGCCGACCGGGCGCTTGTCGGAAGCGCTGAGCAGCATGACGCGGCCGAAGCTGGTGTTGCGGCCGATGCGCACCACCCGGGCGTCGGCGATGATGTCGTAATTCACCGGCCGCAGGAAATGCGTGGTCTGGTCGATGGTGGTCATCGGGCGATAGCCGTTCCAGGCCGCCGAGCAGGCGATGACCATCGCGGTATCGGCCAGCGCCATCAGCGCCTGGCTGCAGACCGCCTCGCCGTCGCGGCAGATTTTGCGGGAGAACGGCAGCCGGACGATCGCGCCCGGCTGCCAATCGGGCAGGGCGCCGGGAGGGCGAACCGCCTCCACACTTTCCACCAGCAGGGCAAGGTCCTGCACCCATGGTGCAAAGACCTCGGTCATCAGGCGTCCGGCCGCCTGCAGGCCGAACATCGATTCCGCGATCTCAAGCCGGTGAACTTCCGCCGCCATGCCACGTCTCCCCAACCCAAGCTTTACGGACGCAAACCTCCTTTACTCAACGCCGCTACACGCACATTCCAACGCGCGGGTCCCCTCCGCGCGCATTCGCCTACGCGACGAATCACGTTCGAAAGCGAGTGTAGGGGGTCGACTGTGGCGCAGGTAGCGCGGTAGCGCGTTCCCCTTGTGGTAAAGCTGTGGTCAACTGACATCACGGCACGGTATTCTGTGGAAGTCTGTGGCCGCCGCAGCGGTCAGGAGCCAGCGTGGCCGCCGCGCCACGCCGTCCGGCAATGCAGTCGGACAGCCTCGGCGCGCCCTTGACCGGCGCGCCCCGGCGCGGCACCGTTGTTTCACGTCCGCGGGGAGAGGGATCATGTCCGCTCGTGTTGCGTCCGGGGTGCTGGTTGCGCTGCTCGTCACCATCAGCAGTTCGCAGTTATTTGCCGCAAGCATCTGGGAGAAGAACTTCTGGCTGCGCGGGCCGCGCTACGACCGGGCGGTGCCGTCCTGCGACTATCCGGCGGCGCTCGACCGCATCATCCGCAACTTCCACACCAAGGAAGACCGGTTCTGGAACTCGGATCTGCGCATTGTCGGGGTCGAGGACATCCGGGAGACCGCCTTCATGCCGTGGGCGGCGCAGAGCATTCCGCGCCGGTTCTGCCATGGCACCGCGCTGATCAACGACGGCTCCCGGCACGCGATCTATTACTCGATCGCCGAGGACACCGGCATGATCGGCATGGACTGGGGCGTCAATTTCTGCGTTGTCGATCTCGACCGCGACTTTGCCTACAGTCCGCGCTGCCGCATGGCGAAGCCGTAGCCGGATCACGCGCCTGAATCGATGCGGCCGGCAACCTCCGTTCGGCGACCCGCCACGCATCCCTAGGACAGTACGCGCCGGGCAGCTCATTTCGGGCCTGCTTCATTCGCATTTTGTTCTTGAAATGTTCGTCCGGCTGTGTACCATCAATGTCGTGCTGAGGCCCGTGTAGAGGGGGTGTCATGTTCGGTTGCGTCGTCGCCAGTCGTGCTCTCCGTACCGCCTTAGTCGCGCTTTTCGCCGCTGCGGCCGTCATTGTCGCCGGAGCACCGCCGCCCGCCTCGGCCCAGGACAAGCGCCAGAATGAGCCGGGGCAATTCGATTTCTATGTGCTGTCGTTGTCGTGGTCGCCGTCGTTCTGCGCCGCCGCACATGAGCGCGCGCCCGACCGCTCGGCGGGGCCCGAATGCGGGCCGCGGCCGTATTCGTTCGTGGTGCATGGGCTGTGGCCGCAATACGAGAAGGGCTTTCCCGAATTCTGCCAGATTCCGTCGCCGCGGCTCGATCGCAACATCGTGTCGTCGATGCTCGATCTGATGCCGGCGCCGCGCCTCATCTTCAACGAGTGGGATCGCCACGGGACCTGCTCCGGGCTGACGCCGCGGGCCTATTTCGAGACCGCCCGCAAGGCGCGCGCGGTGGTGAAGATCCCGCCGGAATTTATCGATCTCGAGGCCGCGCTCACCGTCACGCCCGACGAGGTCGAGGCCGCGTTCGTCAAGGCCAATCCCGGGACTGACGCCGAGCGGCATTGCGGTGACCTGCGACAGCAAGCGGCTGAGTGAGGTGCGGGTCTGCTTTTCCAAGGACCTGCATTTCCGCGATTGCGGCGAGATCGACCGGCGCGGCTCTGCCGGCGCGATCAGGTCGTCATGCCGCCGGTGCGCGGCGGTTAGCGCGCCGCGAGCGACCATGCCGGCGTCCGATCCCCCGCCGCAGCCTGCCGCATCGCAACGATGTCGTAAGGGTAACGCCCTAAACTCGCGCGCCAATTTGGGGCCGGGGAAGGGCCTGCGATGCGCCGTCTGAAGGACTATCTCGGGGTTCTGGCCTGGCAATCGGGCCTCGGCTACATCGCGCTGTGGGCGATTACGTATTGGAGCCTCGACTGGGGCCCGGTCGTGTTCGGCCGGTCGGCGGCGTGCCATCCCGACAGCGCCAAGGTGCTGTTCTACTGGGTCTGCGACGCCGCCAATCCGCTCGCCATCGTGGCGGCCGTGGTCAATGCCGCGCTCACGATGACGGTGTGGGCGCCGGTCTATGTCGCGGCGGCAACGGTGCGGCCCGATGCGGTCGCGATCGCCGTGCCGATCATCGCCGCCCATGTCGTCGGACTGCCGACGGCGATCTTCGTCATGATGCGCGTCATGCTGAAATTCTTCGAGCTGGTGCGCCGCATGTTCGCGTTCGCGACCGGCCGATCCATGGTGATGGCGAGTGTCGGATGCGGCCGCGCCTGAGGCGTCCGCGCCTACGCTGTCGGTGCGTCAGGTGCCGCCGCGCGCCGGCTTTGGCCTGCGCGGCGACAGTCGGCGCCATTGAACGCAGTCGGCCGAAGCCAAATCGAAAATGTCCGCGCCCGGACGTGGCGGCGCCCTGCGGAACGACGATCGCTGCAATGTCCGGTTATTCGGACGAGCGCAGTTGCTCGTCCATGCGGTCGATGTAGGTCTTGAGGTAGCGCATCGCGCGCGCATCATCGAGCGTCGTCAGCGCGCGCTTGCCGTCGCGGGCGGCGAGGTTCACTTCGTTGTAGAAGCCCTGCAGCGGCTTATCGAGCATGGCCGGACGATAGCCGTCGAGCCCAGGATGGCCGCAGGCGTAGACTGCGACGGCTGCGATCAACGTACGAAACATAACGCTGTATTCCCGACACCAGTATCCAACAAAGCGTTGGTCTCAGCCCTGTCCACGTCCTTCGATGGCGCCACACTATTCGCCGGATTTCACCACTTCGATAAATATGCCGATAAAATTTTATCGATTTCGACGAAAAATTCGATCGAACCTTCGAAACTGAACCGTGCACACCCGTTAACGCTGATGCGATGAACTACCGCCACGCCTTTCACGCCGGGAATTTTGCCGATGTGCACAAGCACGCGGTGCTGGCGCGCATCCTCGTGCATCTGCGCAGCAAGCCGGCCGCGTTCCGCGTCATCGATACCCATGCCGGCGCCGGCCGCTACGACCTGTCGGCGCCGGAGCCGAGCCGCAGCGGCGAATGGCGCGACGGCATCAACCGACTGGTAACGAACCCGATCGAAACGCAGGCGCAGTCTTTGCTCGCGCCCTATCTCGACGCAGTCGCCGCGCTCAACCCATCCGGCCGGCTCGCGACCTATCCGGGCTCCCCGCTGCTCGCCCGCGCCCTGATGCGTCCGCAGGATCGTCTCATCGCCTGCGAGCTCGAGCCGCAGGCCGCGGCGGCGCTTGCCGCCACGCTGCGCGGCGACCGGCGCGCCAAGGCGATAGCGATCGACGGCTGGACGGCGCTTGTCCGCCTATGTGCCGCCGAAGGAGCGCCGCGGCCTGGTGCTGATCGACCCGCCGTTCGAGGAAGCTGACGAGTTCACGCGGACTTCCGGGCGCGCTCGCAGCCGCGCACCGCAAGTGGCCGACCGGCATCTATATGCTGTGGTATCCGCTCAAGGAGCGGCGCGCGCCCGATGCGCTGGCGAAGCATCTGCGGGCGCTCGGCCTGCCGAAGCTGCTGCGTGCCGAGCTCACGATCGGCGCTCTCGATCCGACCGGGCCGCTCGCCGGCTCCGGCATCATCGTGGTCAATCCGCCCTTCCCGCTGGAGGCCGAATTGCGGGTGATACTACCGGTGCTTGCATCCACCTTGTCCGCGCAGGGCCAATGCACCGGATCGATTGGTTGGCCAAAGAACGGTAGGGGGCCACTTTTCCACAGCCTTGATTTAGTCTAATTGGTTAAGGGTGGCTTTGACGTTCCGCCTCCTGTGGGGGGCCGGCGGAGTGACTGAGGCCGTTACGTGGCCGACGCTTTCCCCGTTCTTGAATGTCAGCCGAGTCGTCGCGCCGTGGGGGCCGGCGGCGGAGCAACCACGGGGGAGGAGTGTCCCGATGGCCATGACCGGTACGGTCAAATTCTTCAATGGCGAACGCGGGTACGGTTTCATCAAGCCCGACGACGGCGGCCGCGATGTGTTCGTGCACATCACCGCAGTCGAACGCGCGGGGCTGAAGTCGCTGGCTGAGGGGCAGCACGTCAGCTTCGATGTGGAACCGGACAAGAAGGGCAAAGGTCCGAAGGCCGTGAATCTCGTCGTCAGTTAGCGGCGACGTTTTCTCCGCCACGCGCGTGTGGCGCGAGCTCTGCAATCCTGCGGCGGCCGCTCCGGTCGTGACGCATCGTCCAGCATTGCAAACGGAGTTACGCTGATGATGATTCTTGCGTTCGGCGCCGCTATCGCCATTCGGCCGCAAGGTGCGCATCGCGCTGGGGCTGCTCGGCTTCGACGGCGACGTGAAGATCGAGCAGGCCGATCCGACCGATCCGAGCGACAGCATTCGCGCGGCAAAATCCGCTCGGCAAGATTCCCGCGCTGCTGATCGAGGACGGCACGGCGTTCTACGACTCGCGCGTGATCCTCGAATATCTCGATCACCGCGCCGGCGGCGGCAAGATCATCCCGCGCGAAGGCGCGGCGCGTTTCGCCGCGCTGCGGCTGCAGGCGCTGTGCGACGGCATTGTCGATGCCTCGATCCTCACGATCTACGAAGGACGCTGGCGCAATCCGGAAAAGCACGAGCCGAAATGGCTCGAACACCAGGCCGGCAAAGTGACGCGCGGGCTTGCCGCACTTGAGGCCGATCCGCCGCGTCTCGATGCAATCCCCAACGTCGGCCAGATCGCGCTCGCTTGCGCGCTCGGCTATCGCGACGTGCGCTTCGCCGGAAGCTGGCGCAGCGAGTATCCGCGTCTCGTTGCCTGGCTCGATACTTTCGCCGCGCGCGTGCCGCAGTTCGAGGCGACCAAGCCGACGACTTGATCGCCCCGTCGCGATCAGAAGCGGTAGTTGATGCCGGCGCGCACGACGTTGCTGTGGAACGACACGTTGTCGGTCAACGCGGCGCCGCAGGCGATGCCGCAATTGAGATTGCCGAGATCGACGTAGAGATATTCCGCCTTCGCCGTCCAGTTGCCGCCGAGCGCGAACTCGAGGCCGCCTCCGACCGTCCAGCCGATATTGGTGGTGGTGTTGCCGGCGAAGCCCGGCGTCGATGCGCGGATGTCGCCGAACGCTGCGCCGCCGGTGACGTAAGGCATGAAGCGGTCGACCGCATAGCCGAGCCGGCCGCGCGCGGTCGCAAGCCAGGTGTTGCTGGTCTGGCAGCCGAGCGTGCAGAACGTCGTGGTGGTGCCTTTGATATTGCTCCAGTCGAGATCGCCCTCGACGCCCCAGACCAATTGGCCGACCTGATAATTGTATCCGATCGTGCCGCCGACGAGACCGCCGGAGACATTGAAGGCGTCGGCGCTGTCCCAGCGCGAGCGGCCCCAGCCGCCACCGCCGTTCACACCGACATAGAGGCCGGTCCAGTTGTAGAGCGGAACCATGGCCGGCGCTCGCACCGGCGGCTGGTACCGCGGCGGGATGTCAGCCGCTTGCGCAGTGCCGAACATCGCCAGCAACGCAATGGTGCTGGCGCTCGCGATCAATACACGATGCATGACGAAGTCCCCTGTTGACCCGAACTCGCCGCGCCATCCCGACGCGACGATCGAGGACTTAACGCCCGCTCTCGGCCGAGGTTCCTGTTCCATCACAAATGAGTTGCTCATCCCGGGCGAAAGTTCCGCCACAAAACGAAAGGCCCCGGAGCTTGCGCCCCGGGGCCTTGCATCGATCCATCCTGAAAGATCAGAACCGGTAGTTGATGCCGCCGCGAACGACGTTGGCGCGGAATGACGACATTGTTGTTGGCGGTGAGGCCGCAGCTGAGACCGCAGTTGGTATCCCCGAGATCGACGTAGAGATACTCGGCCTTTGCCGTCCAGTTGCCGACAAGCGCGACTTCGACGCCGCCGCCGATCGTCCAGCCGGTCTTGTTGGTGCTGGTGCCCGAGAACGACGGGGTCGATGCGCGGATATCACCGAACGCCGCGCCACCGGTGATGTAGGGCATCCAGCGGTCGGCCGCGTAGCCGAGCCGGCCGCGCGCGGTCGCAAGCCACGTGTTGCTGGTCGAGCAGCCGAGCGGACAGAGCGTACTGGTCGTCGAACCTTTGATGTTCGACCAGTCGCCGTCGCCTTCGACGCCCCACACCACCTGCTGGTACTGATAGTTGTAGCCGATGGTGCCGCCGACGAGACCGCCCGAAATATCGAACGAGCCGCGCGGAATCCCAGTTGGAGCGGCCCCAGCCGCCGCCGCCGTTCACACCGATATAGAACCCGGTCCAATTATAGGCGGCCTGCATCATCGGGGCTTTGACTGGATACGGAGCCGGAGCCCGGCGGCCGAGATCGGCAGCCGTCGCCTGACCCAACAAGGCGAGCACGCCGACGCCCGCAAGGAACACACGCTTCATATTACTTCCTCCATTCGCGTAGGTGGGCGGATAGTATTCGTAATCTAAAATACGTCTAGTGCACGGAAGACACAGTTGTTTTCAAACATTATGTCCATTCGGTGCCGCAATATATTCAGGCATCGTCACAATTAGACTGAATATTGTCTTAATAGAGATAGAATTATGGTAATCAAAGTACCAATTTTCGCCATGGTTCCATTATAGGAACCATGCGCGTCGGCCGATACTGAGAAGTTGCGATAGCCGCCCAGGCCTGCAACGCAGGCTTCGCGCTCAGAAATGATAATTGACGCCGAACCGCAGCAGGTTCGCCTGCAGCCCGTTGCTGACGCCGGTGAGCGAATAGGCGTGCTCGGAAATGTCGAGGTAGAGCCACTCGGCCTTGGCCGACCAGTTGGGCGTGAAGCCGACCTCGATGCCGAGGCCTGCCGTCCAGCCGATACCGGTGTTCGACTCGGTCAGGCCGGCGGTCTCGGCGCGGAGGTTGCCGTAGGCGACGCCCGCGGTGCCGAACAGCAGCACGTTGTTGAACGCAATGCCGCCCCGCGCGCGCAGAGGTTCCGAACCAGGGATTGGAGAATTTGTACGGCGCGAAGGTGTCGTCAGCCCCCGACAGGTTGATGTCGGTCTCGCCGCCGAACACGAACTGGCCGACCTGCCAGTTGTAGCCAGCCTCGATGCCACCCACGAGGCCGGCCGGTTTGGTCGAATTGTTCGTGACCGTTGCCCCATTCGTAGCCCGCGGTGGCGCCGAGATAAGGCCCGGCCCAGCTGTAGCTGCGCAACGGCGCCGCCGCCGTGTAGTAATTGTTGCTGCGCGGGAAATCGGCAGCCATGGCCGTGGTCGTCGTCGCCACGACGGCGATCGCCCCAATCCACGTCCTCATCCTGGCCTCCGCAAACCGTGCGCGCTGTTTTGATGCCGAAAGTGGAGCAAGGAAGCCGTTGCCGCGTCCCTGCCATGACGAAATGTCGGCGTTTTCATGAGTAGATTTATTGCAAACTTGAAGTTAAGCGTTTCTGAATCGGTAACTCATTGAAGATCGTTATGATTAAGGGAGTTATATTGAGGCGGCGCGGCCATTTACCATGATTTGACTTGGCCACTGCTGTCGCTGCGGAACTTCGGCGGAACTCGGGCGCACTGGCCGGTTCCGCTCGCACGCCATACCTTCGCGCCATGAACGATCCGAAGAAAAGTTCCGACATCGAACCGGAAATCGAGCCCGCGGAGACGGACGAGGAACCCTCGCTGCCGGAAAGTGAGGACATCGAGGGTTCCGACATCGATCTTGCCGACATTGGATCGCTCGCCGCCGGACGCGACGCCATCATCCGCTTCGGCAAGCTCGCGCCGTCGCAGCCCGGCGTCTACCGCATGATCGATGCGCGCGGCGACGTGCTTTATGTCGGCAAGGCCAAGAACATCAAGAAACGCATCCTCGCCTATGCGCGGCCGACCGGCCTCGACACCCGCATCGAGCGCATGATCGCCGCGACCAACTCCATGGAGTTCGTCTCGACCCGCACCGAGACCGAGGCGCTGCTGCTCGAAGCGAACCTGATCAAGCGGCTGCGGCCGCGCTTCAACGTGCTGCTGCGCGACGACAAGTCGTTTCCCTATATCCTCATCAGCGGCGACCATTGGGCGCCGCAAATCCTCAAACATCGCGGCGCGCGCACGCGGCAGGGACATTATTTCGGGCCGTTCGCTTCGGTGTGGGCGGTCAACCGCACCATCAATGCGTTGCAGCGCGCGTTTCTGCTGCGCTCGTGCACCGATGCGTTCTTCGAGAGCCGCACCCGGCCGTGCCTGCTGTACCAGATCAAGCGCTGCTCGGCGCCGTGCACGCGCGAGATCGAGTTCCGCGAATATTCCGAGCTGGTGCGCGAGGCGAATGCGTTCCTGTCGGGGCGCAGCAAGGCGGTCAAGGACGAGCTCGCCGGTGAGATGGAAAATGCCTCGACCGCGCTCGACTTCGAGCGCGCCGCGGTCTATCGCGACCGTCTCGCCGCGCTCTCCGCCATCCAGTCGCACCAGGGCATCAACCCGCGCGGCGTCGAGGAGGCGGATGTGTTTGCCGCGCATCAGGCGGGCGGCTTCACCTGCGTCGAGGTGTTCTTCTTCCGCACCGGGCAGAACTGGGGCAACCGCGCCTATTTCCCCAAGGCGGATCGCGCGCTCGGACCGGGCGAAGTGCTCGGCGCATTCGTGGCGCAGTTCTACGACGACAAGCCGTGCCCGCGCTGCGTCTTCATCTCGCACGACATCGAGGACCGCGCGCTGCTCGCCGAGGCGCTGAGCACCAAGAGCGGCCACAAGGTCGACATCGCGGTGCCCCAGCGCGGCGAGAAGAAGGACCTGGTCGACCACGCGCTCGCCAATGCGCGCGAGGCGCTCGGCCGCAAGCTCGCCGACACGTCGTCGCAGCAGAAATTGCTGCGGCAATTGGCGGAGACATTCGGCCTGCCGCGCGTGCCGCGCCGCATCGAGGTCTACGACAACAGCCACATCCAGGGAACGAACGCGGTCGGCGCCATGATCGTTGCCGGCGCCGAAGGCTTTCGCAAAAGCCAGTACCGCAAATTCAACATCCGCTCCGCCGAACTCGCGCCGGGCGACGATTTCGGCATGATGCGCGAGGTGCTGGAGCGGCGTTTCAAGCGGCTGATCGCGGAGGCGCCGCGCGAGCAGGGCGCCGACGCTGCGCCCACCGGCACGCCGATCGTCTTGCCGCCGGGGCAGACCCTGGACAGGTCAACGAACCGGAGGACGACAACGACGCCGAATCTCCCTGGCCGGACCTCGTGCTGATCGACGGCGGGCAGGGACAGCTCAACGCCGCGCGCGAAACGCTGGCCGCGCTCGGCGCCGATGTCCCACTGGTCGCGATCGCCAAAGGGCCCGACCGCGACGCCGGACGCGAGACCTTCTTCATGCCCGGCCGCGCGCCGCTCAAGCTGCCGCCGCGCGATCCGGTGCTCTATTTCGTCGAGCGGCTGCGCGATGAGGCCCATCGGTTTGCCATCGGTTCCCACCGCGCAGCGCCGCAAGCGCGACATCCGCGAGGCTGGCCTGCAGGAGATCGCCGGCATCGGCCCGGGCCGCAAGCGCGCGCTGCTGCACCATTTCGGCACGTTGAAGGCGATCGAGCGCGCCTCGCTCACAGACCTTGCCCAGGTTCCCGGCATCAGCGCCGAGACGGCGCGGCGCATCTACGAGTTCTTCCACGAGGGCGCAGCCTGATGGCGGCAGATGAGCGCAAGCGGCAATTATGCGGTGGTTATGCCGGTGAACGCACGCGCTTTTGTCCAGCATCCGTCGAAGGGGCCTGTCGGTCGCCGCGCTACGGCGCTATGGTGCGGCCATGAATTCATCCACCACGACTCGGTTGCCGGCGCGTCCGCTCGCCCTGCCGAACATCCTGACCTATGCCCGCATCGTCGCGGTGCCGCTCGTCGTCGCCTGCATGTATTGGCAGAGCATCCTCGACGGCGGGCTGTGGCTGCGCTGGCTCGCGCTGGCGATCTTCATCGCCGCCGGCGTCACCGACTTTCTTCGACGGCTATTTCGCGCGCATATGGGGCCAGCAATCCTCGCTCGGCCGCATGCTCGATCCGATCGCCGACAAGCTCCTGGTGGCGTCGTGCCTGCTGATGCTGGCGGCGGAAGAAACGATCCACGGCTGGTCGCTGCTCGCCGCCGTCGTCATTCTCTGCCGCGAAATCCTGGTCTCGGGCCTGCGCGAATATCTGGCCGAATTGCGCGTCAGCGTTCCGGTGACGCGGCTCGCCAAATGGAAGACGACGCTGCAGCTGGTCGCCGTCGGCTTTCTCATCTGCCGGTGAGGCCGGCGACATCATCCTGCCCGTGATCACCCAGATCGGCATTACGCTGTTATGGCTGTCGGCGCTGCTGACGCTCTACACCGGCTGGGACTATCTGCAGGCCGGACTGCATCATTTGAACCTGGAGGACTCGTGAAGGTTCTCTACTTCGCCTGGGTGCGTGAGCGCGTCGGCAAGCAGGAGGAGGAGTTCGATGTGCCGGCCGGCGTTGCGACCGTGGGCGATTTGATGACCTGGCTTGCGGCGCGCGGCGAGGAATATGCCCACGCCTTCGAGAATCCGAAGGTGATCCGCGCCGCCATCGACCGCAACCATGTGCGCGCGGACGCGGCCATTGCCGGCGCGCGCGAGATCGCGTTCTTCCCGCCCATGACGGGTGGCTGAAATTTCAAAGCGAGCGTGTGCATGAACACGATCATCCGCCTGCAGCGCGAGCCGTTCGATGCCGCTGCCGAAGTGGCGAAGCTCGCGCAAGGGCGCACCGATATCGGCGCCGTCGTCACCTTCACTGGCATCTGCCGCGGCGACGAGAATGGTGAGCCGATCGTGGCGCTCACGCTCGATCATTATTCCGGCATGGCCGAGGCCGAGATTGCGCGCCACGTCGAGGAAGCGCGCGCGCGCTGGCCGCTCATGGGCGTCACCGTCATTCATCGCTACGGACGACTGACGCCAGGCGAGGTCATCGTTCTCGTCGTCACCGCATCGAGCCATCGGCAGGCGGCGTTCGAGGCGGCCGAATTCCTGATGGATTATCTCAAGACGCGCGCGCCGTTCTGGAAGCAGGTCGAGCGCGCCGGCGGCAAGGATTGGGTCGACGCCAAGTCGCTCGACGACGCCGCGGCGGCGCGCTGGTCGTTGCCTCCGCGGCCGAAGGAGGCCGCGGAATGAGTTTGCGGCGCACGGCGCCGCGGGAGGAAATTCATGGACAGAATGGTCGTTGCCTTCGCCATGATGTTCGCAGTCACCGCGGCCTCGGCCGCAGAGCTGCAATTCTATCAACTGCCGCCGAACGCCTACCCGCACGATGTCGCGCCCGCGCCCGACGGCGCCGTCTGGTACAGCGGCCAGAGCAAGGGAATCCTCGGCCGCTTCGACCCCAAGACCGGCCGCAACGAAGACATCAAGCTCGGATCGGGCGCAGCGCCGCATGGCGTCATCGTCGGACCGGACGGCGCGCCCTGGATCACCGATGGCGGGCAAAACGCCATCGACCGCGTCGATCCGGCGACCAGAGCGGTGAAGCTCTTTCCGCTGCCGCGGGAGTTTCCCAACGCCAATCTCAACACCGCGACCTTCGACAAGAACGGCGTGCTTTGGTTTACCGGCCAGGCCGGCGTCTACGGGCGTGTCGATCCGCAGGACCGGCAAGGTCGATGCATGGGAAGCGCCGCGCGGTCCCGGCGCCTATGGCATCACGACGACGCCCGCTGGCGAGGTCTGGTACGTCTCGCTCGCCAGCAACTATCTCGCCCGCATCGACACTGTGAGCGGCGCAACAGCCGACATCGTCGAAACGCCGCGGCCGCGCATGGGAACGCGGCGTGTGTGGTCGGATTCCAAAGGCATGCTGTGGGTGAGCTTCTGGAATGCCGGCGGCATCGGCCGCTACGATCCGGCGACGAAATTGTGGAAGGTGTACGCGATGCCGAAAAGCAAGTCGTCCACCTACGCCGTCTTCGTCGACGACAAGGACCGCGTCTGGGCGACCGACTGGGCCGCCAACGCCATCCAGCGCTTCGATCCCGCGGCCGAAACATTCGCGACGTTCCCAAGCGACAAGCGCGGCGCCTCGGTGCGGCAAATGTCCGGGCGGCCGGGCGAGGCCTGGGGCGGTGAATCCGGCAACGATCGGCTGGTGGTGATCAGGGATTGACTGCGCGGGCGCAGATTACGCCGCCGCCGCCTTGCCCTTCGGCTGCACCTCGGCGGTGTAGTCGTCCATCAATTGATTGGTGATGCGGCCGGGGGTGAATTTCCACTCGGCGATTTCCGCGACCGGCGTCACCTCGGCGGCCGTGCCGGTGATGAAGCATTCCGAGAAGCTCGAAAGTTCCGCCGGCAGAATGCGGCGCTCGATCACTTCGATGTTGTGCCGGTGCGCGATCTCGATCGCCGTCGCGCGCGTGATGCCGGCGAGGAAGCAGTCGGCGATCGGCGTGTGAATCTTGCCGTCCTTGATGAAGAAGATGTTGGCGCCGGTGCACTCGGCGACGCGGTCCTGCCAGTCGAGCATCATGGCGTCGGCATAGCCGCGGCGCTCGGCGCGGTGCTTCGAGATGGTGCAGATCATGTAGAGCCCGGCGGCCTTGGCGAGGCATGGCGACGTGCGGGGGTCGGGCCGCCGGTATTCGGCGAGATCGAGGCGAAGACCTTTGCGGCGCTGCTCGGGATCGAAATAGCTCGGCCATTCCCAGGTGGCGATGGCGAGGTGAATCTTGTTGCTCTGTGCCGACACGCCGAGCTGTTCCGAGCCGCGCCAGGCGATCGGGCGGACATAGGCGTCCTTCTGGTTGTTCTTCTCCAGCACAAGGCGCTTGGCGGCGTCGATCTCGGCCACCGAATAGGGGATTTCGAAATCGAGGATCTGCGCCGAGCGCTTGAGCCGCTCGGTGTGCAGCGTCCCCTTGAAAATCTCGCCGCCATAGGCGCGCTCGCCCTCGAACACGCAGCTCGCGTAGTGCAGCCCGTGCGTCAGCACGCTGATCTCGCAGTCGGCGGTCGGAACGAGCTTGCCGTCGAACCAGATGGCGTCGGGGCGTTGGTCAAAGGCGACAGCCATGGCATTCACTCCTGAGCGTGGCGCGGGTCATCCGCCGCGCGCTTGCGCTTTTGCGTCATGGCCGAACAATCGGTATGGTTCGGCCGGTTATGAGAGCGCGGTTCGGCGACCGGCGCAACCGTCGTGCCAGAACAGCGCAGGCACGATCCTGTCGCGAGATCGCCTCTTTGGGTAACAAACAAAACGAAATATGTCAATATTGCTGACCTAAATGATGGCGGATTATGACTGATACCACCGTAACGGTGCCCAGCCGGTCGCGCGCCGCGTCCGCGCAGGCCGCCCCCACGGGTGGGGCAGGGGAGCCGTTATGGGACCTCATCGAACTCCTGTTCTTCGCCTACCGCGATTTCGTCGGCGACCCTGACGAGGTGCTGGAAAAGCTCGGCTTCGGCCGCGCGCATCATCGGGTGCTGCATTTCGTCAACCGCAATCCGGGCATGAAGGTTGCCGACCTGCTCGACATTTTGAAGATCACCAAGCAGTCGCTCGGCCGCGTGCTCAAGCAGCTCATCGACCAGGGCTATGTCGAGCAGAAGGAGGGCGCCAACGACCGGCGTCAGCGCCTGCTCTATGTCACCACCGCGGGCGAGGCGCTGGCGATGAAGCTTGCCCGTCTGCAGACCGAACGCATCGCCCGCGTGCTTGCCGACATCGGGCCGGACGCGCGCGATGCCGCACGGCGTTTCCTGGTCGGCATGGTCGACGCCGAGGCGCGCGACGGCGTCCAGCGCTTCATCGCGCGGGCCGACCGGGCGCGGCTGCGGGCGCGAGATGACGGTTCATGAACACGCAGGCTGCGATCCCGGCGGATAATGCGCCACATCTTCTCGTGGTGGATGATGACCGCCGGATCCGCGCGCTGCTGTCGCGTTTTCTCGTCGGCGAGGGCTATCGCATCACCACGGCCGAAAGTGCCGCCGATGCGCGCGCAAAGCTCGGCGGGCTCGACTTCGATCTCCTGATCCTCGACGTCATGATGCCGGGCGAGAACGGTTTCGATCTCGCCCGCGCCATTCGCGCCGGCTCGACAGTGCCGATCCTGATGCTGACCGCGCGCGACGAGAAGGAGAGCCGTATCGAGGGTCTCGAAATCGGCGCCGACGACTATCTGGCGAAGCCATTCGAGCCGCGTGAACTGTCGCTGCGCGTCGCCAACATCCTCAAGCGCACGCATCCGCCGTCGGCTCCGGGTCCGGAAACGCTGCGTTTCGGTCCGTTCGTATTCCACATCGCGCGCGGCGAATTGCGCCGCGGCGACGACGTCATCCGCCTCACGGACCGCGAACGCGAGATGCTGCGCGTGCTGGCCGTGAGGCCGGGCGAGACCGTGCCGCGCCAGGCGCTGGCCGCCACCGGCGAAGAATCCGTCAGCGAGCGTGCGGTCGATGTCCAGGTCAATCGGCTGCGCCGCAAGATCGAGCGCGACCCAACCAATCCGCTGATCGTGCAGACCGTGCGCGGCATCGGCTACCGGTTGGTGGTGGCGCCATGACGAGCCTCGACGTCGGCATCGCCCATTTGCGCACGGCGGCCGGCCACGTCGTCACCGCCGCGGGCTACGCGGTCACGGCCGCCGGCTACGTCAAGGCGGTGTGGGATCGCTTCACGCGCTGGCTCAAGTCGGTCATGCCGAAAGGGCTTTATGCCCGCGCGCTGCTGATCATCATCCTGCCGATGGTGGTGCTGCAATCGGTCGTCGCCTTCATGTTCATGGAGCGGCACTGGAACCTGGTGACGCGCTACCTGTCGTCGGCGGTGACGCAGGAGATCGCGACACTGATCGCGGTCTACAAGACCTATCCGCAGGATCCCGATCACGCGCAGTTGCGCCGCATCGCGCAGGAGAAGCTCGGCCTCGTGGTCGATTTCCTGCCGGCGTCCGCATTGCCGCCGCCGGGGTCCAAACCGTTCTTCTCGCAGCTCGATCAGGCGCTGTCGGACGAAATCCGAAAGCAGATCGGTCTGCCGTTCTGGATCGACACCGTCGGCCGCTCCTCGATCGTCGAAATTCGCATCAAGCTCGACGATGCCGTGATGCGCGTGTTCGCCCGGCGCGGCGATGCCTACGATTCCAACTCGGAAATCTTCCTGATCTGGATGGTGGGGACGTCGATCATTCTGCTCACCGTCGCGATCCTGTTCCTGCGCAACCAGATACGGCCGATCCTGC
Source organism: uncultured Alphaproteobacteria bacterium (assembly GCA_963730645.1). GTDB lineage: Bacteria > Pseudomonadota > Alphaproteobacteria > Rhizobiales > Xanthobacteraceae > BOG-931. The sequence goes on from CAVSSN010000015.1 coordinate 173,696, forward strand.
GGCTTGCGGACGCCGCCGAGGCGTTCGGCAAGGGCCGCGAAGCGCCGAATTTCCGTCCCCGCGGCGCGCGCGAGGTGCGGCGCGCGGCCGCGGCGTTCCTCGAGATGAAGGCTCGCGTCGAGCGCGCGATCGAGCAGCGCACCGCCATGCTCGCGGGCGTGTCGCACGATCTGCGCACCATCCTGACGCGCTTCAAGCTCGAGCTCGCCTTGATCAAGGACAGCCCGGAGGCCGAGGCGCTGCGCAAGGACGTCGACGAGATGGCGCGGATGCTCGAAGCCTATCTCGCCTTCGCGCGCGGGGATTCCGGCGAGCAGTCGGCGCCGACCGACATGGCGGCCTTCCTCGACGAGCTTCGCGCCGATGCCGAGCGCCACGGCCACAACGCCAGCGTCGTGTTCCACGGCATTCCGGTCGTGACCGTGCGACCGGCGGCGTTCAAGCGTTGTCTCGCCAATCTCGTTTCGAATGCGGCGCGCTTCGCGACTTCGATCGTGATCAGCGGCCATCGTGACCATCGTTGGCTCACCATCACGGTGGACGATGACGGGCCGGGCATCCCGCCCGAGATGCGCGAGGAGGTGTTCAAGCCGTTCCTGCGGCTCGACGACGCGCGCAATCAGGACGAGGGCGGCACCGGCCTCGGGCTCGCCATCGCGCGCGACATCGCGCGCTCGCATGGCGGCGACATCACGCTCGGCGACAACCCGCGCGGCGGATTGCGCGCGGTCGTCAAAGTGCCGGTGTAGACGCCGTTACGCCGCGACCGTTTCCTCCGGCTCTTTCGCCGCTGCGGCGGAAGCGCGAGCGGAACCGGCAAATGCCCGCCGGAATGCGGCAGAGATCGTCGAGGAAGCCGACCCAGCGCTGACCGCGTGCGAGCGCGCGATCGAGCGCCGCCATGGTGCGCGCCAGTCCGGGATCGTCGTCGCGAACCCAGGTGCGCAGCACCGAACCAAACAGCATCGCCAGCCCTTGCGCGCGCACCATGCCTTTGGGGCCCGATGCGCCGATCTCGGCGGCGGTGAGCATCCATTGCTGCGAGCGCACGGCGAGGCCGTTGAGCGCCAGCGCGAGGCCCGGATTGCGTCCGGCCGAACGGATGAGCGAGCGCACGGCGTCCTTGTGGGGTGCGAGGATTTCGAGGCGTCGCATCATCACGTCGAACAGACGCTCGCGCGCGGGCTCGTCCGCCATGTCGGAGGAGTCGGCAGCGAGCACGGCGCGGTCGATCGCCTTGATGTGCGCGGCGAGGATCGCGAGTTTCGACGGAAATTCGTCACGCAACTGCGGCAGCGATACGCCGGCCTCCTTGGCGATGTCCGCGAGGCCGATCTGCTCGATCGGCGTTTCGGCGAGGAGCGCCATCAAAGCGGCCACGATCTTCTCGCGCTCGGATGTGGGACGCTGTGTGGGCCGCGCGGCGGCTGGACGACGCGCGCGCGGAGAATTTTTGGATTTGCGGGCAGGTTTGCGGGCCATGGCTGAACTCCTGCGGACATGAACGCCGGCACGGCTGCATTCAGCCTCTAATCTAGGCGCGCAGGCCGGCGGTTCCAAGGCGGGGAGAATCAGCCCGCCAGATTTAACCCGCCAGGTCGCGCGAGCGCTTGGTCGCGGCGGCGATGGCCTTGGTCATGAGCGACGCCAATCCGTCGCGGCCCATCAGCACGTCGAGCGCTGCGGCCGTGGTGCCACCGGGCGAGGTCACATTCTGCCGCAAGGTCGCGGCGTCGAGCGTCGAGCGATGCAGGAGTTCGCCTGAACCTGTGACGGTCTCGCGTGCGAGCTTTGCCGCCAGTTCGGGCGGCAGGCCAGCCGCTGCGCCGGCCTGTGCCAGCGCTTCAGCCAGGAGGAACACGTAGGCCGGGCCGGACCCGGACACTGCCGTCACGGCATCCATCAGCGCCTCGTCGGTGACCCATTCGACCGCGCCGACAGCGGCCAGCAGGCGATGCGCAAGATCGCGCTGCGCCGCATTCGCACGCGCCGCGACCGCAACCGTCATGCCGCGGCCGATCGAGGCCGGCGTATTCGGCATGGCGCGCACCAGCGCGGGCGCGCCTGGCAGCGCGTCGCCGAGGAAGCGCAGCGTGCGGCCGGCCATGATCGAGACGACGACAGTCGCGGCCCCGATCAGCGGCGCGAGCGCCCGGGACCACTTCAGGCGCGGCCTGCGGCTTCACCGCGATGACGATTGCGGCGACATCGCGCAGCGTCTTCGCGTCAGGATTGATACGAATTCCGCGGCTTGCGAGGGCGATGATGTCCGGCGACGGATGTGGCTCCAATATCGCGACGCGCTCGGCGTCAAGGCCCAGTCCCAGCCAGCCGTCGAGCAGTGCGCCGCCCATCTTGCCGGCGCCGACCAGCACCAGCGTTCCGGAGAATTGGCGCAAGTCCGCGTCGCGGTCAGAAGCTGGCGTGCTCATGGTACGTGCTCATTAGCACGTGCTTTTGGCACGCGCTTGTCGTCACGCCTCGCCCGATGTCTCGAACATGGCGGCGTTCATGGCTTCGCGCGCCGGCTTGCCGGCCCAGACCACGAACTGAAAGGCGGGGAAATAGCGCTCGCAGGCATCGAGCCCGCTGCCGAGCACCGCCTCGCACTGCCGGTTCGAAGCTTCAACGCCGCCGGCGAGCACCAGCGCATGGCGGAACATGACCATGCCGTTCTGCGTCCAGACGTCGAAGTGGCCGACCCACAATTGCTCGTTGATCATCGCGACGAGCTGCTGCACGTCGGACAGCCGCAAGTCCGGAATCTTCATATCGAAGGCGCAGGCAAGATGCAGCGCCTCGATGTCATGCATCCACGTGAATGAGACCTGATAGTCGGTCCACTTGCCGGTGACGAGAAGCGTGATCTCATCTTCGCCGGCGCGCTCGAACGACCAATCGTTGCCGCTCGCCATGCGCTCGACCACGTCGAGCGGATTGTTGCGAAGCTCGTGTGAAATCTCGATAAGGGACATGCCGCCTCCACAGTGCCGCTGTGAGTGGAAATGAGCACGCCACTGCACTTCTTCAGATCAAGCCGGCTGCCATTTGACGCAGCCCCTGACCCTCGCCCCCAGTTGACTCCAAGCCCGCGAATCACTTGCACGCTGACTATAGACACCTTGGATTCATCCGCCAAAGCGTCCATGCCCGGAGTGATGCTGTGATTTGCGCTGTTTGCACAATGGCCCCTGAGTCACCGTCCACAGCCGATACTGCGACAAACTGACTCGGGGGTGATTCGTGCACAGAATTTGCCGCACCAGAGGGTGGCGGAAATGAGTCGGCGATGATTGCCGCGGTGGTTCAGTCGAACAGGCTCGACACCGATTCTTCGGCGGCGGTTCGGCCGATGGCTTCGCCAATCAGCGTGGCGATCGGGAGCACCCTGATGTTGCGGGCGTCGCTCACCGCCTTGGTCGGCTGAATCGAATCCGTGATCACAAGCTCCTTGAGATTTGAGCCTGTGATGCGCGCGACGGCGCCGCCCGAGAGCACGCCATGACTGATATAGGCGTAGACTTCGCTGGCGCGCTTCTCCAGCAGCGCATCGGCGGCGTTCACCAGCGTGCCGCCGGAATCCACGATGTCGTCGACCAGCACGCAGATGCGGCCTTCGACCTCGCCGATCACGTTCGCCACTTCGGATTCGCCCGCGCGTTCGCGCCGTTTGTCGATGATCGCGAGCGGCGCATTGATGCGCTTGGCGAGGCCGCGCGCGCGCACGACGCCACCGACGTCGGGCGACACCACCATGACCTTGGTGATGTCGAAGCGCTCCTTGATGTCGCGCACCATCACCGGCGAGGCGTAGAGATTGTCGGTCGGGATGTCGAAGAAGCCCTGGATCTGTCCGGCATGAAGATCAAGCGTCATCACCCGGTCAACGCCGGCGTGGGTGATCAGGTTGGCGACGAGCTTGGCCGAGATCGGCGTGCGCGGTCCCGGTTTGCGGTCCTGCCGGGCGTAGCCGAAATACGGGATCACCGCCGTGATACGCCGCGCCGACGCGCGCCGCAGTGCGTCGATGATGATCAGCAATTCCATCAGATGGTCGTTGGCCGGAAACGAGGTCGACTGCACGACGAAAACGTCGGCGCCGCGCACGTTCTCCTGGATCTCGACGAAGATTTCCATGTCGGCGAAGCGGCGCACCACCGCCTTGGTCAGCGGTGTCTGCAGGTAGCCGCCAATCGCGGCGGCAAGAGCCGGGTTCGAGTTGCCGGCGACGAGCTTGATCGCGCCGTTGTTGCCCGTCATGCCCCTTCGCTCCAAGAGCCGCTCACAGAGTCACCCACGAGTCGCGCCCCGCGCGCCCGGATGGCGACCTGATACAAGGGGCCCGGCGTGCTGGCAACATGAATCCCCTGGTTGTCCCCGCGGCGTTTTCCGCTGCAAATGCAGGGGTTTCGAGGCCTCAATCAACGAGCGCGATGGCGTTGATGTGGCGGCCATAGTCGGGCTCGGCGCGGTGGGTGGTGCGGCGGAAGCTGAAGAAGCGCGCCGCATCGGCATAGGTGCACAGACCGAGGTCCTCGATCTGTCCGACGCCGGCGCGCTCAAGACGCGTGCCGATATAGCCGGCGAGGTCGAACAGCGCGTGACCCTCGCGCGGCGCCGGGGTGAAAAAGCGATCGTTGCCCGGGTCCTCCGTGCGAAATCGCGTCATGAGGTCGGCGCCGACCTCGTAGTTGCGTTGGCGGATCATCGGCCCGAGTGCCGCGACGATGCGTTGGCGTTCGGCGCCGAGCCGCTCCATCGCTGCGACGGTCGCTTCGACGATGCCTGCGAGCGCGCCGCGCCAGCCGGCGTGCGCAGCGCCGACGACGCGGGCCTGCGCATCGGCCATCAGCACCGGCCCGCAATCCGCGCTCGAAACGCCGATGGCGAGGCGCGGCGTGCGCGTCACGATGCCGTCGGCGCGCGGCCGCGCATCCGGCGTCCACGGCGTGTCGGCGACGACGACGTTCGGCGAATGGATCTGATACGCGGTCAGGAAATGGTCCGGCGCGACGCCGAGCGCCGCCGCCATGCGGGCGCGGTTCTCGGCGACATTGGCGGCGGCGTCCTGCGAGCCGACGCCGCCGTTGAGGCTTGCATAGACACCGGCGGAAACGCCGCCATCGCGCGTGAAGAAGCCGTGGCGAAGTCCGGGCAGCGCCAGGGATTGCGCTTGCAGCACCATCGTCATTCTTCGAATCCGGGCAGCGCCCCCAGTTTCGGATCGGCGATGGCGAGCGCCTTGAACAATTCACCCATCCCGCGCTTGCCGCCGGCGATCAGGCGCGACAGCGCGACGTCGATCTCGACCGCCTTCTCGCGCGGGGCGCTGCCCTTGAGCGCCGCCGCGCGTTTGTCGATGCCGAGACGGAGCAGGAAATCGCGCTGCGAGATCGGCCCTTGTATGCGGGCGCCGAGGCTTTCGGCGCCGCTCGCCAGCGCCTCGAAATCGACGTGCGCGGTCAGATCGACTTCGCCGGGCGCGACCAGCGGATTGGTGAAGGCGTGCCCGGCGACGGCTTGCAGCGTGTCGCCCATGTTGCTCTGCATATGGCCATAATCGAGGATCAAGGCCGCGCCGTCGGAGCGCACACGCCGGCCGAGCTCGAACGCGATCTTGTCGTAGCGCCATTCGTAAATGGCGCCCTCGTGCGCGTCGCGCAGTTTGCGTGGCACCGTCGAGGCGAAGTGCGGCAGCGGATCGCGGGCGACGCCGAAGGCGAAATTACCGCCGCTGTCGATCTCGACGACGCGCTCGTGCCAACCGTCCGCTTCCTTGACGGCCTGATGCACGGGCAGCGCGTCGATGAATTCGTTGGCGATCACGATGACAGGGCCGGCCGGCACTTGTTCGAGCGCGTCGTGCCAGAGGATCGGAATTTCGAGGTCGCCGAGCCGCTGCTCCTGGGCGCGCTCGAGCACCGGGCTGATCTCGACCAGATGCAACACGACGGCGTCGCGGAAGCCCGGGATCACCTTCGCGGCCCGCAAGGCGTCGAGCATGAGCGTGCCGCGGCCGGGTCCGAGCTCGACGAGGCGGACATTCTCCGGCGATCCCATCTGCCGCCACACCGACGCCACCCACAGCCCGATCAGCTCGCCGAACATCTGGCTGATCTCCGGCGCGGTGATGAAATCGCCACCGGAGCCGAGCGGGTCGTGCGTCATGTAGTAGCCGTACTGCGGATGGGTCAGGCAAAGCCGCATGTATTCGGCGACAGCCATCGGCCCGGCGACCGCGATGATCCGGCGGATTTCGGTTTCCAGCGGGGAGGGGGTGTCAGCCATTGTGCGGCAACGGTTCGCGTGTCAGTGCAACGGCGAGGAAGATGATGCCCGCAAGCATCAGCGGTACGCACAGCAACATGCCCATGGTGAGGCCGCCCCACAGGAAGCCGAGTTGCACGTCCGGCTCGCGGAACAGTTCGCAGGTGATGCGCGCCGCGCCGTAGCCGAGCAGGAATGCGCCGATGATCAGTCCCGGCCGCTTGAGCGCGCCTGTGCGCAGCAGCAGTGCGAGCACACAGAACAGCACGACGCCTTCGAGTGCGGCCTCGTAAAGCTGGCTCGGGTGGCGCGCGATCGGCCCGCCATTCGGAAACACCATGGCCCACGGGACGTCGGTCGGACGGCCCCACAGCTCGTCATTGATGAAATTGGCGATGCGCCCGAGAAACAGTCCGATCGGCCCGACCGCGCAGGTCACGTCGCCGAGCGACAGCATCGAGATGTGGCGCCGCCAGGCGAACAGGATGATGGCGACGGCGCAGCCGGCGACGCCGCCATGAAACGACATGCCGCCCTTCCAGAGCTGCACGATCTCGATCGGATGCGCGATGAAATGCGGGAGGTTGTAGAACAGCACATAACCGGTGCGGCCGCCAAGGATGATGCCGAGCGTGATCCACACCACGAAATCATCGAAATCGAGGACGGTGAACGGCGCTGGCCCGCCCCACAGCGTTTCCGAACGGATGATGCGCGCGCGCGTAAACCCAGCCGAGCAGGATGCCGACGATGTAGGCGAGTGCGTACCAGCGCACCGCGAACGGCCCGACCGATATCAGTATGGGATCGAACGCGGGAAACGGCAGGACGAGCATCGAATCGGGTTCCGGACGGGAGCGGCGGCGGCTGATCCTTATCACGCCGGCACGGGTCGCGGGTCTTGCGCGGGGGCCGCACCATTGCCATTGTTTTGCGGCAAGGCAAGGCGTGGTTTGGAGGCGGCTATGGCGCAGACGACGAACCGCTTTTTCGACGAGGTCGCACGGCTGATGAACGACGCCGCCGGCGTCGCGCAGGGCGTGCGGCGCGAGTTCGACACACTGTTCCGCAGCCAGGCCGAGCGCATCATGCGCGATCTCGACGTCGTCCAGCGCGAGGAATTGGAGGCCGTCAAGGAGATGGCGCGGCTCGCGCGCGAGGAGAACGAGGCGCTCAAGACCCGCATCGCCGCGCTCGAAGCGGCGCTCAGCAAGGGCGGCGGCGCAGGCTCCGGCGGCCCATCCTCCGGCAGTTTCTGATCCCGGCTGGTCGCCGCCACCACCGTTCCTTGTCTTTCACGTCCGGCGCCGTTATAAGCGCGCCCATCCGCGGCCCCAGCACCCCTGGAGGCTCACCGCGGAATGCTCAAGCATCACAACGCTTTAGACGAGGATCACACCATGGCGACCGTCAATCTCATCAAGGCGACGGCGCGCTCAGGCGGCAAGGGGACCGCCCGGGCGGAGCGTCGCGCAGGCCGCGTACCCGGCGTCATCTATGGCGACGGCAAAGAACCGCTTTCGATCTCGGTGGATTATGAGGAATTGCACCAGCGCATCTATGCCGGGCGCTTTCTCACCACCATCCACGACGTCGAGATCGACGGCGTGAAGCACCGCGTCATTCCGCGAGACTTCCAACTCGACGCCGTCCGCGACCTGCCGCTGCATGTCGACTTCATGCGGCTCGGCGAGGGCGCGACCATCCGCGTCAACATCCCGATCCACGTCAAGAACGCCGACGCAGGCGCCGGGCATCAAGCGCGGCGGTACGGTCAATATCGTCACCCACACGGTCGAGGTGCGCTGCCGGGCCGACGCCATTCCGGTCGCGATCGACGTCGACCTCACCGGCCTCGAAATCAACTATTCGCGACACTTGAGCGACATCGCGCTGCCGGAGGGTGTGCGCGCGGTGGCGCAGCGCGACGTCACGCTCGTCACCATCGTGCCGCCGTCGGGCTACGCGGAAGAAATGAAAGCGGCGGCCGAGGCCGCTGCTGCGGCCGCGGCCGCGGCTGCTGCAGCCGCTGCGGCTACGCCCGAAGGCGGTGCGGCTCCGGCGGGTGCTCCGGGTGCTGCGCCCGGTGCGGCTCCGGCAGCGGGCGCGCCCGCTGCCGCTGCGCCCGAGAAGAAGTGAGGCCCGCACAGGACTGCGCGCATGCTGCTCCTGGTCGGTCTCGGCAATCCGGGAGCACGTTACGTCGGCAACCGTCACAACGTCGGTTTCATGACGGTCGAGGCTATCGCCAAGCGCCACGGCATCGGGCCGTGGCGCCGGCGCTTCCAGGGCGTGACGGCGGAAGGGCCGATCGGCGGCGAGCGTTTGCTGCTGCTGCTGCCCGGGACCTTCATGAATGAGTCGGGCCGCGCGGTCGCCGAGGCGGCGCACTTCTACAAGCTGACGCCCGATGACATCACCGTGGTCCACGACGAGCTTGACCTCACGCCCGGCAAGGTCCGGGTCAAAGTCGGCGGCGGCGTCGCCGGCCACAACGGACTGCGCTCGATCACCGAGCACATCGGCAACGACTATCGCCGCGTGCGCATCGGCATCGGCCATCCCGGCGTCAAGGATCTGGTCCACGCCTACGTGCTGAACGATTTTGCCAAGAGCGACCGCGACTGGGTCGAGGCGCTGACCGACATCATCGCGGACAATGCCGACCTGCTGGCGAAAGGCGAAGACGCGAGCTTCCAGAACAAGGTCCACCTCGCCATGGCGGCGAAGGGATTTGACGAACCAAAAAAATCCAACGAGCCGGACGCTTAGGCTCGAAACAGTTGCAACAGGATAATTCATGGGTTTCAAATGCGGCATCGTCGGATTGCCGAATGTCGGCAAGTCGACGCTCTTCAACGCGCTGACCGAAACCGCGGCGGCGCAGGCGGCGAACTATCCGTTCTGCACCATCGAGCCGAATGTCGGCGAAGTCGCGGTGCCGGATCGGCGGCTCGACAAGCTTTCGAATCTCGCCAAGTCCGCCATCATCGTGCCGACGCGGCTGACCTTCGTCGACATCGCAGGCCTCGTGCGCGGCGCTTCGAAAGGCGAGGGCCTTGGCAACCAGTTCCTCGGCAACATCCGCGAAGTCGACGCCATCGCGCATGTCGTGCGCTGTTTCGAGGATAACGACGTTACCCACGTCGAAGGCCGCATCGATCCGATCGCCGACATCGACACCGTCGAGACGGAACTGATGCTCGCCGATCTCGACAGCCTGGAACGGCGCGTCGACAATCTCGGCAAGAAGGCGAAGGGTAGCGACAAGGACGCCAAGGAGGCGAAAGAGACGCTCGATCTCGTCAATCGCGCGCTCGCGCTGCTGCGCGAGGGCAAGCCGGCGCGGCTGACCGAGCGCAAGCCGGAGGAGGAGCGGGCCTTTCATATGCTCGGGCTGCTGACCTCGATCCCTGTGCTTTACGTCTGCAATGTCGACGAGGGGTCGGCCGCAACCGGCAATGACCAGTCGCGCAAGGTCGAAGCACGGGCGAAGCAGGAGGGCGCCGCCTCGATCGCCATCTCGGCCAAGATCGAATCGGAAATCGCCGTGCTGTCGCCCGCGGAGCGTGAGGAATATCTCGCCGCCATCGATCTCAAGGAAGCCGGCCTCGACCGCCTGATCCACGCCGGCTATGCGCTGCTCGATCTCGTCACCTTCTTTACCGCCGGCCCGAAAGAGTCGCGCGCCTGGACCGTGACGCACGGCGCGAAGGCGCCGCAGGCCGCCGGTGTCATCCATACCGATTTCGAGCGCGGCTTCATCCGCGCCGAGACTATCGCCTACGACGACTACGTCACGTTCGGCGGCGAAGCCGGCGCCCGCGATGCCGGCAAGCTGCGGCTTGAGGGCAAGGATTATGTCGTCGCCGACGGCGACGTCATGCATTTCCGCTTCGCGACTTGAGGATCACATCTGATTGCGGTTGCGTATGGCGCCGAGGTGCTCGTTGATGCGGAACACGATCAGCACGAATTCGGCGATGATCCGCGCCAGGATGATCCCCATCAGCGCGCCGAGCAGGCACGATACCAGCGACATCATGCCGACGACCGGATTGCCGGCCATCATGATCAGCGAATTGACCACGCCGGCAAATCCCAGCAGCACCGAAATGACCACGGCGAGCCAATAGAACACCTTGATGATCGACGGCGTGATGAACCGTTCCCATTGGAATAGGTCGCTGATGCCGAACATAATTCCTCCTCTCGGTGGAACGGCGGATTGGCGCGGCCCGCGTCGCTCGGGCCCCGTTCGAGCGGATTCGCAATCGCCGCAGACTGCACCCCATGATTGCGGCGGTCAATTGCGGGTCTCCGCGCAATTGACGCCAATGCGACCGGCGTCTAAAGCAATTTTTGGGCGAAATGCAGCCCTTCGCCGCATTGTGCAGAAATTCACGCGCTTCGAGCGCAACGCCCGCCAGCCGTTTCACAAATGTCCGTGCCCCGCCTGTTCTGGGAAGATTTCACCGCCGGCCGCGTGATCGAATGCGGGCCGCGGCTGGTCACGCGCGAGGAGATTGTGGCGTTCGCCGCCGAATTCGATCCGCAGCCGATGCATCTCGACGAAGCGGCCGGGCAGGCGGGCATGCTCGGCGGGCTTTCCGCCTCGGGCTGGCATTCGTGCTGCCTGATGATGCGCATGATCACCGATGAATTCATCGGCGAGGCGAGCTTTCTCGGCTCCGGCGGCGTCGAGGAAGTGCGCTGGCGCGCGCCGCTGCGCCCGGGCGACAACGTCACCGTGCGCGTGACGGTGGTCGATACGCGGGTCTCGCGCAGCCGTCCCGACATCGGCTTGGTCAAGTTCCTGATGGAAATGTACAACGCCGTCGCCAGTGAGCCATTGATGACGCTCACGGTCAGTCCGATGTTCGCCCGCCGCGATGCGACGCGCGCAGCGGACGATCAGGTCCGCGCATGAAATTCTTCGACGACATTCGCATCGGCGACCGCGAGAGCTTCGGCAGCCACATCTTTGCCGCCGAGGAGATCAAGAGCCTTTGCCGCACGGTTCGATCCGCAGCCGTTCCATCTCGACGAGGCCGCCGCGGCGCGCACCCATTTCGGCCGGCTCTGTGCGTCGGGCTGGCATACGGCGTCGATGTGCATGCGCAAGCTCGTCGACTATCGCCGCGACGATGACGCCGCCCGTCGCGCGCGCGGCGAGCCGGTGGCCAAGGTCGGCGCCTCGCCTGGTTTTCGCGATCTCAAATGGCTCAAGCCGGTGTTTGCCGGCGACACCATCGCCTATGCCGGCGAAGTGCTGGCGTTGCGTCCGTCGCAGAGCCGGCCCGAATGGGGTGTGATGACGGCGCGCAACACCGGCACCAACCAGCACGGCGACGTGGTGCTGTCGTTCGAGAGCGCGGCCTTCATCGAGCGCCGGACGCGGAGCGCGCCATGACGGCGTTGGCGCACGGTGCCACGCGTGCCGAGGAGCGCCGCGCCATCGTCGTCGCCGGCGGGGCGCACGCGCTGCACGACGGCTACACCGATCTCATCTATGTCATGCTGCCGGTGTGGCAGGCGGAATTCGGGCTGACCTACGCTGCGCTCGGCGTTTTGCGCGGCATGTTCGCCGGCACCATGGCGGGTTTTCAGATTCCGTCGGGCCTGCTGTCGGAGCGCTTCGGCGTCGCCACCGTGCTGGCGCTCGGCACGGCGCTTGCCGGGTTTGGCTATTGTCTCGCTGGCGCCAGCGCCGGTTTTGCCATGCTGCTCGGTGCGTTGGTCGTCGGCGGGCTCGGCGCCAGCACGCAGCATCCGATCGCCTCCGCGCTGGTGGCGCGCGCGTTTGCCGGACCGCGTTCGCTCAAGGCGCTCGGCACCTACAATTTTTCCGGCGACCTCGGCAAGATGACGGTGCCGGCAATTCTGTCGCTGATGTTGCTGGTGATGGCGTGGCGGCCGGCGCTCGCAATTCTCGGCGGTGTCGGCTTTGTCGTGGCGGCTGCGATCTTCGTCTTGACGCCGCGCTATGGCCCCGAGACCGCAGTCGCATGCCGGCGCAAAGGCGGGCAAGGCCGGCCGCCGTGCGGCCGATGCGCTTGGCGTTCCCGCTGCTGATTGCGATCGGCATCATCGACAGCGCGACGCGCATGGGATTTTTGCTGTTCCTGCCGTTCGTGCTGACGTCCAAGGGCGCAAGCCTGCAGACCATCGGCTTCGCCATGACGCTGGTGTTCGCCGGCGGCGCTGCCGGAAAGCTGGTCTGTGCGTTCATCGGCGCGCGCATCGGCGCGGTCGGAACGGTGTGGCTGACCGAAGGGCTCACGGCGGCTGGAATTCTGGCGCTGCTGCCGCTGCCGCTCGCGCCGGCGCTGCTGCTGCTGCCGGTGATCGGCGTCGCGCTCAATGGCACCTCGTCGGTGCTTTACGGCTCGGTGCCGGACCTCGTCGCGCCCGAGCGTCGCACGCGCGCCTTCAGCATTTTCTACACCGGCGCGATCGGCTCCGGCGCCGTTGCGCCGGCGCTCTATGGCTTCGTCGGCGATGCCATCGGCGTGACCGGGGCGTTGCTCTGTGTGGCGGCGATTGTGCTGCTGACGCTGCCGCTTTCGGCCGCGTTGCGGCCGGCATTGCCGCGCCCGCACAGTGCCGAGGTGGCGTAAGCGGACGAGCGCGGCGTTATTCGCCGGCCTTGCTGGTCGCGCCTTTGCCGATGGCCGCCTCTGTTGACCGACTCGGATACGGCCTTCGGCAAAACGTCCAGATACGGGCCCATGAAGAAGGCTTCGCCCGTGCCGTCGCCGAAATAGCGATCGTAGCTGTCGATCATGGCGCGCACGGGGCGCACACAGTTCGGCATCGAATTGACAATCATGTCGCCAATGGCCGCCGCAGACGCGGTTTCAAACCGCGGATCGGCCGTGACCGCGTGGACGATGCAATCGGTCGCCGACCGCACCAGCGGTTCCATCGCCGAGTTTTTCTGCTGCGTCGAAAGGTGAACCGGGCCAAGCGGGGCCGTCAACGGTTCCGTGGCGACGGTGACGACGAGCGCCACGCCGAACAAAGGTGCCAAGATCATGCAAGCTCCCTCACCGTGATGCAGTGCGGGATAGCGAACATTCGAGGTGATGGTCAACCTTTTCCTGCCTCGGGAACTGCTTTTGGAACTTCATTGGAACCAAACCGTTTTCATCGCGGTTCCCGATGCAACAGAGGCCACAGCATGAAAACGATTTGCCTGCGTGGGAGCGTAATTCTTTTGGCGCTTTTGGGAGGCGTGGCGTTGGCGCAGACGCCGCCGCCTGACGGTTCCAAACCGGACCAGAATGGCAAGCAGGAACCGAGCGCGAAGAACACCGGCGACACGCCCGCGCCGGGCCGACGTCCTGGTCAACGGTGCGCTCGCGGTGCCCGGCGCTCCGACCGACACCTCAACGGTGCCGGCAAAGTTTTCCAAGAAGAACGATGCCGACGACCATCTTCTGCTGCTCGGTTATACGTTCAAGGGTCTGAGCGACGAGCAGAGGCACGCCATCTACCAGAGCGTGAAGGGCAAGCCGGACGCAGCCAAGGCGACGGAAGCAAACCCGCAGATCGGCGATGCCTTGCCCGGAACACTTTCGGTCACCGCGTTGCCCCCGGACGTCACCGGCCAACTGCCGGACATGCAAAAGTTTGGCTACGCCATGAATGGCGATCAAATTGCTGGTGATCAATCCGGTAAACATGGTCGTGGTCGACGTCATCGCGGCGCAGTGATCCGCCGCATACGTTTCAGGGTGTAAAAAGGACCGCCGGGACCGTCTTGCAACATCCGCGCAGTCGGCGTGTTATAGGCGCTCGACAGGCGAGATTCCTGCTCGCATGCAGTTTGAACCTTTCGGGGGCCCGCTCATGATTCAACCCGTTGTTCTGATGCTTGGCGCCCAGCTGCTCATGCCGGTCGCCGACTCCGTGCCGACCCTTGACGTGCGGCCGGTGTGCCGCGGCATCGCCCAGCAGGGCGGGGCCACCGGCCGCGAGGCCGATACCTCGAAGCGAGATCGACAATTGCATCAAGAGCGAGCAGGCGATGCGCGACCAGATCGTCAAGGACTGGTCGACATTCTCGGCAACCGACAGGACGTCGTGCGTGACCGAATCCAAGATGGGGGGTGAGTCGAGCTATACCGAGCTTCTCACCTGCCTGGAGATGGCACGCGACGTGCGCAAGATGCGCAGCCAGCCGCAGGATGCCGCTCACCGCGCCCGCGGGCGATAAACCGGCGCGCGCCAAGCCGGTCAAATAGCGCTGACGCTCGCCAATCCGGCCCGGCGCTAGTAGCCGATGATGATCTCGCCGACGGTCGGCTTGGCCGCGCGCATCGCCGGGTCGCTTGAATCGAATTCCTTGTCGCCGGTGACGGCGCTGCGGACTTCGGCCGCCGCCTTGGGATCCACCGCGAGATTGACGCCGACCTTGCAGCCGCCCGGCAACGTGGCGAGTGCGCCGCCTTGCCAGTCACTCACCGCGGCGATGTTGTCCTTGCTGAAGCCCTTGAGCTTGAACGGCTTCTTGTTGAGCTTCTCGATCGCCTGCAGGCCGAGGCCGAGATGCACGCCCTTTGGCGCCACCCAGTTCGACTGGCCGTTGATGATGATGAGATAGGTGTCGCTGCGGTTCGCCGGGTTGTTCCACCACACTTCCAGCCGCCGCTTCGGATCGCTCGGATAGATGACCGTGGCCTGGACCTTGCCGCCGACGCCGCTGTCGACCTCGGTGAAGGTGATGTTCTTGGAATCGAACGCGACCGCGATCTTGAGGTGGCTCGAATCCTTGGCGAAGGCGCCGCTGCAGGCGATGGTGCGCGCGCCCGGCGCCGGGCGGGGGTTGCCGCCGCCGGCCGCAGCCGCAGGCGTCGCGGCGCGCTTGGGAGGCTTGCCCGGCATCGGCACGGCCGCCGGCATGGGCTGCTGCATTTGCGAGGGCGCGAGCTGGTCGCCGGTGTCGAGATCGGGCTGCACTTCCGACGTCGGCCTTTGCGTCTGTTGCGCGCGCGTGCGGGACTTGGGTTTCGGCGCGGGCTTGGCTGGAGCAGGCTGGGCATCCGGTTGCAGGGAGGGCAACTGATCGGGCTCCGCCTGCGCCATCACCGCCACCGGCGCGGCGAGCAGAACTGCAACCATCGGCCCCGCTGCCAGACCGGCACTCATCCATCGATTACGCATACCCGATCTCCCCTTGCCCCGGCGCATCCTATCACGCTCACCCCCGCCGCCTGCCAGTCTTGCAGCCGACTCTCGAAGTCTTGCCCGGCTTCGTGGCCCCATTTGGGATGTCCGGATGCGGCGCGTCGCCGCCGCCTGTGTGGGCTTTGGACGCTGTCCTCGGCCCGCAGGCCGTGATAGGAAACGGGGCGTTTTCAGCATAAAGGCCTCCGCCGTGACCAATATTTCCCCCGACGTCCTCAAGGATCTCGCCCCCACCGGCAAGCTTCGCGCCTCCATCAATCTCGGCAATTCGGTGCTGGCGCAGGGCACGCCGCAGGCGCCGACCGGCGTCACGCCCGACCTCGCCCGCGAGCTCGCGAAGCGCCTCGGCGTCGGCGTCGAGCTGCTTGCGTTCGACGCCGCCGGCAAGGCGTTCGAGGCGCTCAAGGCCGGCAAGGTCGATATCGTCTTCCTCGCCATCGAGCCGGTGCGCGCCGCCGAGATCGACTTCACCGCGCCCTACGTCATCATCGAGGGCGTCTACATGGTGCCGAAGGACTCCGCGATCAAAACGCCCGCCGATGTCGACCGCGCCGGCGTGCGCGTCTCCGTCAACGTCAACTCCGCCTACGACCTGTTCCTCACCCGCTCGCTCAAGCACGCCACGCTGGTGCGCAGCGAATTCCGGCGTCGACACCTTCGTCAAGGACAAGCTCGAAGCCGCCGCCGGCGTGAAGCAGCCGCTCGTCGCCTACGCCAAGGCGCATCCCGAAGTGCGCATGATCGAGCCGCGCTTCATGGACATCCGCCAGGCCATGGGCACGCCCAAGGGCCGCACCGCCGGCGCGAAATATCTCTCCGCCTTCATCGAGGAGATGAAGGCCAACGGCTTCGTCGCCGACGCGCTCAAGCGCAGCAACCAGCCCGACGCCGCGGTCGCGCCGCCGGGGTGACACTTTCACCCTCCCCTGCAGGGGGAGGGATGCCGCCGCAGGCGGCGGGTGGGGAGGTGCGGCGACGTGGCGCATGCAATCCGAATGGACTGTCGTCCCACCCTGACGCCCCTGCGGGTGCGTCGTCCCTCCCCCTGCAGGGGAGGGTCGAAGCGCGCATAGCTCCGCCGCCCGTATTTTTTGCCGGGCGCCGGGATCGCCCGTAGTCCTCCTCGCATTCCCGCCCAGAAATAAACGAGGGCGCGCGGAACGCCGGGGCGCAAGCGCCCCATGACCCTGTGCACGATGAGTTTGAAGTGCACAGGAGGTAGCAATCACGAAGAGCCGGCACGTCCGGCGTTCCGCGCGCGGTGTTTGAGGCTTGCTCCGCGAGACCCCCGGTGGGCTTACCATTTCAGGCCGTGCTCGTTTCGGAGACAGGGCCTATCCACCGCTTCGGGGACCCATGACGCGTCTGGCGGTCGGTCCCGCCGTACGACGCGCCGCCGAAAGTCCCCCGTGACGCGCGGTCGGCGCATCGGGACCTCGCGGCTTGGGCCGCCACGGCGCGCGCTGCGAACGCCCGCCACGGCCACCGCACCAGCCAATCCGGGCCTTGTCGGCCCGT
The DNA here is from genome assembly GCA_963730645.1 of uncultured Alphaproteobacteria bacterium. Lineage (GTDB taxonomy): Bacteria > Pseudomonadota > Alphaproteobacteria > Rhizobiales > Xanthobacteraceae > BOG-931. Next base: position 190,673 of record CAVSSN010000015.1, read on the forward strand.
TTCAGCCCGAAGAAGCCCGACGCCGTATCTCCAGCGCCGTCTCCCCGCCGTCCCCGCACTTGAGCGCCCTCGAGCGCGCCCTCGAATGGGACGAGGTGGACGCGATTATGAAGTATCATATATCCTATTATGTCAAGGATTATGACGAATTGCCCGACGTTCATCTCGGACAGGTCATGGCCGAGATCTCATTGTGTGAGCGAGTTCCATCCGCGACTATCCAGTTGCTTGGAAACGTTGGATCGGTTGAGCAAGGCGAATTCGCATCATTGGATGCTGAAGACCTCGCGTGCCGATTTACATTCACCCCGCCGAGCGCCCGCGTCACCGCCTCCGGTTCTTCTCCACGATCTTGAGCAGAATGCGCGCACTGCGTTCCGGTTGGCGGCGGCCTTGCCCCCAATCGCGCACGGCGGACACCGCGAAGCCGTAGGTCTGCGCGAAGGCTTCCTGCGACAGCCCGAGCCGGCTCCGGATTTTCCGAACGTCGATCTTTTCCGGAACGTGAACCCGGTATTTCCGCTTGTCGGCCGTGCCGTCCAGATACGCCTTGGCGCTGTCCAGGCCAGCCTTGATCTTGTCGTAGGCGCGTTTGCTCATCTTCCGCTCCGATAGCGTTGCAACGATGCAGCCGATCCTGCCGAGGTCGTTCGCGTAAATCGCCGAGCATCAGCGGCTCGCGCGCTACGGCGACCATGAAGCTCGACGAGATCACTGGCGCTGCCGGTCGTCGACGTCGCGGCACCGACGGCGCATCTTCATCTCTGGTGTCCGAATGCGATGCTCCCTGACGGCCTCGCCGTAATGAAGTCGATGGGGCTTCACCTACAAGTCCAACATCGTCTGGCACAAGGTGCGCAAGGATCGGCGGCTCCGACGGGCGCGGCGTCGGCTTCGATATTTCCGCAATGTCACACGAACTGATCCTGTTCGGCGTGCGCGGCAAGACATGCCGCGCACGCTCGCGCCAGGGCGACGGCAAGTGAATTTACTGGCGACCGTAAGCGCGAGCATTCGCGCAAGCCGGATGAGCAATACGAAATGCTATAGAGGCGTGCAGTTCAGGCCGTTTCTGGAATTGTTTGCGCGCGGCACGCGTAAAGGCTGGTCGACGTGGGGTCAATCACGCGGACGAGGCTTATCGGCCGACATGGAAGACCGTTACGCGCACCATTCAAGGGCAGGGCTTATCGCGGCGGAATAGATCGCTCGCGTGCTGGTGCTGCTGGCGACGGCCACGCCGACGCCCGCTCGCAGCGGCCGACGACGCCGCGCAATCCCAAATCCGCTCCGCCCTCACCCAATGGACCGCCGACTTCAACGCCGCCCGCGCCGACAAGGTCTGCGCGCTGTTCGCGCCCGATCTGCGCGCCGATGTTCGCGGCCAGCCGGAGCGCGATTACGGCGCGCTGTGCGAATTGTTGCAGCGTTCGCTCGGCGATCGCACCAAACGCTACGCCTACGCGCTCGACATCAAGGAAATTCTGGTCTGGGGTGACATCGCGACGGTGCGGCTTGTCTGGACGCTCACGGTGCAGCCGAACGATGCGCCCGCGGCGACGTCGGTCGAGCCCGGCATGGACATTTTCCGCCGCGAGGGCGACGGAAGCTGGAAGATCACGCGCTTCATGTCCTATGAGCAGTAGCGGCTGAGCAGTGGCGGCGAACGCGGCGGGGCGCGGCTCTGTCTTTGCCGCGTCAGCCCCACGGACTGCTCTTCCAGAGATAAAATCCGCCGAGCCACAGCGCGAGCCCGACGACCGCGCCGATCAACGCCCCCCACAGCCGATGCCGCCGCCACACGATGGCGCCGAGCGCGGCGCCGATCGCGAGCCCGGGCGAGCCGATGATCAGCGCGAGGGCGGCGATGTCGAGCGGGCCCCAGTTCAGGCCGATGTCGGACACCGCCGCGGCGCCGGGATCTGTCCGAAAGCGCTTTACTTCTTGCCGTAGGTCGCCGGGCTTGGCCTGGCTCTGCATGTTGGCGAACGGCGAGGGGGCGGGCGGGCCCTTCTGCTTGTTCTTGTCCGCCTTCGGCTTCTTCTTTTCCTTGTTGCTGCGCATCTGGCCTTTGGCCATGGGACCCTCCTGTTGATGGCCTGCTGTGATTGGCTGTTGCGAAATCAACTGTCAACTGGCCGTCACGGCTTCTGCACCACGCGATGGTCGCTGAGCTTTTTCACCGCGCCGGATTTGAGCGCGGTGGCGACGGCGGTTTCCACCGTACACGCCTGTCCGCATTTGTGGCAGGTCACGCTGGCGTCCGGCGTCAGCGTCGCCGGGCCGGAAAAGCGGTGGTCGGCGCAGTGCGGGCACTGGCCGACCGCGCCGAAGATGAAATACGTGGCCATGCGGGCTCCGTGATTCGATGATCGCAGAGCCTACGCGGTTCTGGCGGTTGCCACTGAAAATCCCGGCGCCGCGGTGTCTGCGGCGCCGGGACAGGCGTTGCCGGTCGGGCGTGACCGTTGCGCCGCTGCTTCGCGGCTATTCCGCGGCCTGCGCCCATTCGTTGATATTCGACTCGGCGAGCTCGGTGAGCGCCTCGTCGGTGTTCTTTTCCTGTTCGAGCGTCTGGTCGAGCAGCGCGACGGCGTCTTGAAGGCCAAGCTGCTCGGCCCAGCGCTTCAGGGTGCCATAGCGCGCGATCTCGTAATGCTCGACCGCCTGTGCGGCCGAGACCAGGCCGGCGTCGAGCGCGGCGGTGCCCTTGAACTCCTTCATGATCTCGGCGCCCTCTTCGAGGATGCCTTCGATCGCCGCGCACTTCTTGCCCTTCGGCTTCTGGTCGATCAGCTTGAACACCTTTTCGAGCCGTGCGACCTGGCCCTCGGTCTCCTTGAGGTGCTTGGTGAAGGCGGCCTTGAGCTCGCCGGACTGCGCCGCCTTCGCCATTTTCGGCAGCGCTTTCAGGATTTTGTTTTCGGCGTAGTAGATGTCCTTGAGGGTGTCCTCGAACAGATCCTCAAGCGTCTTCTCTTTTGCAGGCATGGTTGTCCTCCGGTGGATGGGTACCGGCACAACTCGGCCTGCATGGGATAGTTCCTCCCGGCGCACCGTGCGCTCAGTGCTGACAATGATGACGCGGCGCCAAGTGCGCACGGCGCGCGGTCAGCGCCCGCGCTTCTTCCAGCCGCCGCGCATGCCGGGGCGGCCGAGCGAGGAGCGCGGGCCGGAGCGGTCGCCCTTTGCGGGGACGGCCTCGACGCCGGGGCCCATTTCGTCGAGCGAGGGTTTGCGCGGCGCGCCGGGGCGCAGCGGCGCGACCTCGTGGTAGAGCGCGATGCCCATTTCGTCGAGCGAGGGTTTGTGGACCTTGCTCGGCGTGCGCGCGCGGCCACACCGCGGCGCGCATTGCGCGCCGATCCTCCCCGTGCAGGGGAGGGCCAGGAATTTCGCCGTCGGGTCGTCGGTGACCGCCAGCTCGGTCGCGCGCAGGCGCTTGATCTCGTCGCGCAGGCGCGCGGCCTCCTCGAAGTCGAGATCGGCGGCGGCGGCGCGCATGCGGGTCTCGAGGTCGGCGAGGACGGCCCCGAAGTTGTGGCCGATGGTGGCGGCGTCCTCGAACTCGCCGGCCTCGCCGGCGCCGGTCGCGACCAGCACGTGGTCGCGCTCGTAGACGCTCGACAGGATGTCGGCGATGCCCTTGCGCACGCTCTCCGGCGTGATGCCGTTCGCGGTGTTGAACTCGACCTGCTTCTCGCGCCGCCGGTTGGTCTCCGCCATGGCGCGCTGCATCGAGCCGGTGATGCTGTCGGCGTAGAGGATGACGCGGCCGTCGATGTTGCGCGCCGCGCGGCCGATGGTCTGCACCAGCGAGGTCTCGCTGCGCAGAAAGCCTTCCTTGTCGGCGTCGAGGATGGCGACCAGCGCGCATTCGGGAATGTCGAGGCCCTCGCGCAGCAGGTTGATGCCGACCAGCGCGTCGAACGCGCCGAGCCGCAGGTCGCGGATGATCTCGATGCGCTCGATGGTGTCGATGTCGGAGTGCATGTAGCGCACGCGGATGCCCTGCTCGTGCAGGTATTCGGTGAGGTCCTCGGCCATGCGCTTGGTCAGCACCGTGACCAGCGCGCGGTAGCCCTTGCGCGCCACCTCGCGCACCTCGCCGACGAGATCGTCGACCTGCGTGCGCGCCGGGCGCACGTCGACCGGCGGATCGATCAGGCCGGTCGGGCGGATCACCTGCTCGGCGAACACGCCGCCGGATTCGTTGAGCTCCCACGGCCCGGGCGTCGCCGACACGCAGGTCGTCTGCGGCCGCATCGCGTCCCATTCCTCGAAGCGCAGCGGCCGGTTGTCCATGCACGACGGCAGGCGGAAGCCGTATTCGGCGAGCGTCGCCTTGCGGCGGAAGTCGCCGCGATACATGCCGCCGAGCTGCGGCACGGTGACGTGGCTCTCGTCGACGAACACCAGCGCATTGTCGGGCACGTATTCGAACAACGTCGGCGGCGGCTCGCCGGGTTTGCGGCCGGTGAGATAGCGCGAATAGTTCTCGATGCCGGCGCAGCTTCCGGTCGCCTCCATCATTTCGAGGTCGTAGATCGTGCGCTGCTCGAGCCGCTGCGCTTCCAAGCAGCCGCCCGGCGGCATTGAGCTGCTCGAGCCGCCAGCGCAGTTCCTGCTTGATGCCGGAGATCGCCTGGATCAGCGTCGGCCGCGGCGTGACGTAGTGCGAGTTGGCGTAGACTTTGACGAATTCCAGCTCGTCGGTCTTCTGGCCGGTGAGCGGATCGAATTCGTGGATCGATTCCACCTCGTCGCCGAACAGCGACACGCGCCAGGCGCGGTCCTCGTAGTGCGCCGGGAAAATCTCGACCGCGTCGCCGCGCACGCGGAACGAGCCGCGGTAGAAATCGCCGGCCGTGCGCTTGTATTGCAGCGCCACCAGGTCGGCGATCAGCTGGCGCTGGTCGATGCGCTCGCGCTGCTTGATCGAGAACGTCATCGCCGAATAGGTCTCGACCGAGCCGATACCGTAGATGCACGACACCGACGCGACGATGACGACGTCGTCGCGCTCCAGCAGCGCGCGCGTCGCGGCGTGGCGCATGCGGTCGATCTGCTCGTTGATCGAGGATTCCTTCTCGATATAGGTGTCGGTGCGCGGGACGTAGGCTTCCGGCTGGTAGTAGTCGTAATAGCAGACGAAATACTCGACCGCGTTGTCGGGAAAGAAGCTCCTGAACTCGCCGTAGAGCTGCGCCGCCAGCGTCTTGTTCGGCGCGAGGATGAGGGCAGGGCGCTGCGTCGCCTCGATCACCTTCGCCATGGTGAAGGTCTTGCCCGAGCCGGTGACGCCGAGCAGCACCTGGCTGCGGTCGTTGCGCTTGATGCCCTCGACCAGATCGCGGATCGCCGTCGGCTGGTCGCCCTTCGGGTCGAAATCGGATTTGATGACGAGCTGCTTGCCGCCTTCGGATTTCTCCGGCCGCGGCGGGCGATGCGGCGTCCAGACCTTGCCCGCGCCTTCCTGTTCGGAAAATTCCGCGCGGCCCTCGCGCAGCAGCTTCTCCAGCGCCTGCATCGAGGCGGTGACGCCGAGCGTGATCGGCTGCGGCGTCGGGCGATGACGCTTCTCGCGCCGCGGCTCGGAGATGTCGGAAATCTCGTCGCGCTCTTCCGGCATCTGGCCGATCAGCGTCTTGGTCGGATCGCTCTCGTCATAGCCCAGCGACTTGCGCAGCTCGGCATTGATGTCGACCGGCGTGCGCGCGACGTAGCCGCGCTGCGGCGCCTCGTCGAAGTCCCTGCACCGTGGACTTGCGCGCGCGATGCGCGGCGGAAAAGTCCGCGCGGCGATCGAACGAATTGTCGGGCGGCGGCTGCAGGCCCTTGCTCTCTCCCCTCCCCCTTGCGGGGAGGGGTTGGGGGTGGGGGTCGGGAGGCGAGGCGCAGGCGTCGACGCTTGCGCGACGCCTCCCGACCCCCCTCCCTGACCCTCCCCCACAAGGGGGGAGGGAACAGAATCTTGGGGGGAGGGAACAGAAGTTTTGCGCGATCGCCGGCCGGTTTTCTTGCACGATGCCGGTCTGCGAACCGACGCCGGCGCGGCCGCGGCCGATCGCGGGATTGAGCAGTTCCGCGAGCGACGGCTCGAGCGGCGGCATGTCCGGCCGCGACGCCTTGGCGCGCGTCGGCTTGGCCGGGTCTTTCTTCGAATGCTTCGCGGGATCGCGCGGCTCGCGGGGGGATTTCGCCATCGCCGCAAATATGGGTGGAGTCGCGGGACGAGGGAAGGGCGCTCACACGCTTCGTCCGCCGCTGCGCGGGGCAAGCAGCAACTACCGCTCGCCGCTGCCTTGTTTCGGCCTTGCTCCAAAACAACTAAGTTCTGCAGGTCCAGAGCGGGAAGGGATACGTCAGCGTGCGAACGGTATTCATCGGCAGCATTGCTGGCGGCCTTCGCATTCCTGCTCGCCGCCCAGCCCGCGTCCGCCGACCTGCGCATTGTCGCCAGCCCGGGCGGCCAGATCGGCCCATACCTGAAATTGTTCGACGCGGTGCGCGCGTCCGGCCAGCGGGTCATCATCGACGGGCCGTGCCTGTCGGCCTGCACGCTGGTGCTCAGCACCGTGCCGCGCAGCCGCATCTGCGTCACGCGCCGGGCGGTGCTCGGGTTTCATGCGGCGTCGTCGCGCGACCGGCGCGGCCGCATGGTGCGGGAGCCGGAGGCCACCGCGGTCGTGCTGGCGACCTATCCGGCGCCGGTGCGTAGCTGGATCGTCAGCACCACGGCGGGCTGACCGTCGCGCGTGCTGCTGCTGCGCGGCCGCGAACTGGCCTCGATGTATGCGGCCTGCCGGTAGTTAGAGCGCCGGCAACCTGCGCTCGGTCTTCAGCGGCGGACAGGCGGCGCCGATTTCCTGGCGGCCGGCAAGCGCGACGGAAATTCGGGGAAGGAGCGCTGCGGCACATCCTGCTTGTGCAGAAACCCGGACTGCACCGCTTCGCCGCACGAAATCGTCGATGCGCTGGTCGAGCGGAGTCGACCATTCGCGCTCGATGGCGGCCTTGGCGCGCGGGCCGCGCAGCGAGAAGCTGTATTTCTGCCGGCCGCGAACGTCGTAATACGTGCGCACGGCCGCAATCAGGCGATGGCGATTGGCGTCCTCGCATGTCGAGGCGTCGAGCGGGCCGAGCAGCTTTGAAATTTCTTCCGGCTGCGGTCGGTCCAGGTCTTCTCGATCTGGATTCGCTCGTCGAAATTCTTTGGTTCGTCGGAATCCGACGGCGGATATGGGGGATCGAACGCGCCGAGCACCGGCTCGAAATCGAAGATGGTGAGCGCGCGGCCGGCGTAAGCGAGCCGTCGGCGGCGATCGGCTCGTCGGGATCGAGCGGCTGGTGCTGCGTCTGCTTCGGCGCCACCATCGCAATGAGCACAATCGGCAGCGCCAGTAGCAGCAGCGACGCGCGCATCGGCTACTTGATCGAGATGGCGCGGCAATTCGATGGGTCGCGCATGTCCTCGACGGCGGTCTTGAAGCGCGGATCGGCGCGCGGATTGATATTCGCGTCGCCGGCAAATTGCGCGACCATCACCACCGCATCCTTGGGAAAATCCGCGGTGACGAAAATTCCGAATCGTGCAGCCGATGCATGGCCTCGCGCACGCGATGGTCGAGCGGCGAGCCGAACGCATTCTTTGCGAGGTCGAGCTTGCGTCCGTCCGTCGAGCCGCAGGTCCGGGTGCCGACGCACGGCGCGATGCTGAGCCAGGCGCGCGCATAGGCGGTGGCGGCGTCGATGTAGCTCGCCTTTAGAACGCTGTTGCATGGATCGTCGCCGAGCGCCTTCGCGGATTCCAGCACGGCCTGGCGCAGTTTGTCGCGCGTGGCGTCGTTGTCGCTGGCGAAGGATTGCTCCATCTTGAAGCGCGGGCTGTTGACGTCGACCTTGTGGAACGTCGGGATGCGCGCATCCGGCTTCAGAGGCTGCGGCGTGAGCCACCACTGAATTCCGAAAAAAGCGGCGACGAACAGGGTGATGGCGATGCTGACGAAGCGTAGCGTGCCCATGGCGCGATGATCCGGTTTTGCGTCGGATCAATTGCGCGCATTGGCCTTAAGAACCGGCGAGCAAATTGCGATAGTCGCCGGCGACTTCGCCGCAGTGGTTTTTATGTGGTTGAGGCCAACGCTAAAATTCTAACATCGTGCGGCGGCCCGGCACATAGCCCGGCCGCCTTGGTGCGATGCTCAGCGCCGTTGCGAGCGGAACGATGAGATGCGATCATTCCAGTAGGAATTGAACGCCGGATTTGGCCGATCGAATTGGGTGCAGCGCCCGCTGAAATTGCCGTCCTCGCAGGCGGTCACGATGACGCCCGGCGGCATGGTCACCGATGAGAACTGATCGTTGAGCGCGGTGACTGCCGCGACGACGCCTCCGACCGGCGTGCATTGCGATCGGCCAGCGAAGTTGGCGTGCTCGTAGAAGCACACCTGATCGCCACCGGGGGGCGGGCCACCCGCAGGCGAACCGCCCGGTCCGCGTGCGCCTGGCAGTGGTGGCGGCGGAGGAGATGGCAAACCACCGGTGCGTGGACCGGGCGGTGGCGGCGGCGGCGGCACGGCGCCAAATCCCGGTCCGGCGGGGGGCCGCGGTCATCCGGACCGCGGCCGGGCCGATCACGATCATAATCGCGGCGGCCAAAACCGGGTCCGCCGTAACCGGGCCCCGGGGGTGGTCCGCCGTAGCCCGGTGCGGGTGGCCCGATCGGTTCGGCGGCGACCGAGGAGACGATATCGTTCCACGCCCCGAGCGCCTGGAAGTTCGGCACCGTCCGGTCGAGCCGCGTGCAGCGTCCGCCGAAATTGATGTCCTCGCACATGGTGGCGCGAACGCCGGGCGGGACGGTCGCGGACGAAAACATGTCGTTGAAACCCAGGCCGACATCGGGCACGCGCTGGCCGATCGCGATGCACATCCGGCGGCCGCCGAAGTCGGCGTGCTCGTAGAAGCACACCTGATTGCCGGGGCCCTGCGCGGACGCCGGCGGCGGCAACGCCGCGACGGCAATAAGCAAGAGTGCGGCCGCCGGCGCAGCCGCGCGAACGAACCATGGCATCGCGTGAGTCCCCCGAATTGGTTCCTCTGCCTACCCTGCGATTCGGGCGCTAACAAGATAAAGGTGCGCCTGCGCTACCGCGGAAGTTGTGCGGCGGCTTCGGCGCGAAGGCACGCCGGGCAAAGACAGTCTTCAGCGCCTGCCTTGGGTAATGGCAAGCGAAACGTTTCGTCAGCACACCAGCACGCGCCGCTCGCCGCACCGCATTCAAAGGCTGTGCCGCAACGGGCGCACGTCAGCGGGCGTAACCCGTTGTCTTTCGCGCTCAACATCCTGCGACTATGGGCGAGGATTTGGTGCGGCGGAAGTGTCTCTATCCGAGCGGCGCGCCGAGCAGGCGGAACAGCACAGGGCCGGCCATCAGGAATGCGAGCATCGCGGCGCGGGCGCGCGGCTGCTCGACGGCGGCGATGAGCGACAGGCCGGCGAGCGGCACGATTGCGATCAACGGCAGGTAGTAGCGCGGATAGGCGTCCATCAGCCAGCCGGTGGCGAGGTGGCGCTCGTAGCTGTAGGCGACGTGCACCGCAAAGGTGGCGGCGAGCGCGAGCGTCCCGGCGACGACGACGACATCGAGCGCGGTCTCGTTGCGCCGCCATACGCGCCGCGCGGACAGCGCAACACCTGCGAACGCACACAACAATGCCGCGACCGGAATCGCCAGCATCGCATAATTGAACACGCTTCGCGCCGCCAGCGTCGGCATCCAGTCGGCGACGAACGCGACGACGAAATAGGCCGCGTAGCCCGCAAACGATTTGCGCGGCAGGTCGGCCCAGCCGGCGGCGCGCGCACCGTTCTCGATCAGCGCGATCTGCGCCGGCGTGTCGGGCGTCGGACTGCCGTATTGCGCCATGAACAAAAGATACGGCGCGGCGGCGAGGACGAATGCGAGCGCGGCAGCGATCGTCCAGCGCAATGGCAGCCGCCCGCGCCAGAGCAGATAGGCCAGCGTCGCGGCGACCATGCCACCGGCGAGCATCAACCCGGTGAGCTTCGCCCATGCCGCGGCGATGACGCCAGCGAGCGCTAGAGCGAGCCACCAGCCGCGGCCGGTGGCGACAAGCTGCCAGGCCGCGAGCATCGCGACGGCGCCGCCCATGAAGGCGAGGTTGTCGTTGTTGACGGAGCCTGCAATTGGAATCAAAACCGGGATGCAGGCGAGCGGAACCGCGTAGGCATAAAATTCGTGGCGCGGAAATTTCGCCGCGAGGCCGAGCGCCAGCAATGCCGCAAATCCGAGCGTCGCCAGCGCGACATCAAGCGCGCGGTAGGCCAGCAGCGCAGCTGGATGGCCTTCGAGCGTCGGCCCGATGGCGCCGAGCAGCGCATAGAACAGCGGCGGGTGGTTGAGGTAGTTGGCTTCGTCTGTGAAGTGGAACGTGCGCGGATCGAGCAGCCGCATGTGCTGCAGCGCCGGCCAGGCAAATCCGGTGTGCTGCAGGTGCGCGACGTAAGATGTGTGCGCGACCTCGTCGAAGCCCTGCGTCACATCCTTGCGTTCGGCGCTGACCACGGCGGCGAGCACGAACAGGCCGAGGATGCTTCCCGCGACGGTCAGGCTGGCGCCGGAGGTGCGGGCCGCCGGCGCGGCATAGCTACTGATACTCGACACGGGGCTACAAATGCCCCGACAGGTGTTAAATATTCGCTAGGCGACGCGCTCGACTGGCGTCACCGTTCACAACCAGACAGGTTTGTCATGATCGACGTGCAATATTGGACTACGCCGAACGGCCATAAAGTGACGATATTTCTTGAAGAAGCCGGGCTGAAGTACAAGCTCACCCCGGTCAATATCGGCAAGGGCGAGCAGTTCAAGGCCGAGTTCCTTACCGTCTCCCCCAACAACCGCATTCCCGCCATCATCGATCATGAGCCGGCCGGCGGCGGCAAGCCGATCGCGGTGTTCGAGTCCGGCGCCATCCTGCTCTATCTCGCCGACAAGACCGGCAAGTTCGTCGGCAAGGATCTGCGCAGCCGCACGGCGTGCATCGAATGGCTGTTCTGGCAGATGGGCGGGCTTGGCCCGATGGCCGGACAGAACAATCACTTCAGCAACTACGCGGTGGAGAAATTGCAGTACGCGATGGATCGCTACCGCAACGAGGTCAACCGGCTCTATGGCGTGATGAACAAGCGGCTCGCCGATCATCCTTATCTCGGCGGCGAATATTCGATCGCCGACATGGCGTGTTATCCGTGGATCGTGCCGTGGGAGCGCCAGGGCCAGAACCTCGCCGACTTCCCGCACCTCAAGCGCTGGTTCGAGGCCATCAAGGCGCGGCCCGCGGTGGTGAAGGCCTACGAGTGGGCGCCGAAGATCAACCCCGGCCAGGGCGGCGTGCGCACGGCGGAAGAGCGCGCGATTCTGTTCGGGCAGACCGCGCAGTCGGTGCAGAAGGCGGCGCAGGGCGCGCGGTAACGACTTCGTAGCCCGGGTGGAGCAACGCGAAACCCGGGGCGGCGGTCCCCGGATTGCGCTGCGCTCCATCCGGGCTACAAAGGTGAATGACGATCGCGCCGGCAAGAGCGCGACGTCGGCCATGATCGTTCTGGGAGGAACGCCAATGACACCGACGCGGTTGATTACCGGCCTGTGCGCCGGTCTCGTCATCGCTCTGGCGGCGGCAGCGTTCGCGCGGGCGGAGGATTATCCGTCGCGGCCGGTCACCATCATCGTGCCGTATACGCCCGGCGGCAGCACCGAAATCCTGACGCGCATGGTCGCGCAGGAGCTCGAGCAGCGGCTCGGCAAGTCGGTCATCGTCGAGAACAAGCCGGGCGCCGGGACGGTGATCGGCACGACCATGGTCGTCAAATCCGATCCCGACGGCTACACGCTGCTGATGTCGACGCCGACGCCGATGGCGATCAACGTCACCGTCTACAAGCATCTGCCGTACGATCCGGCGACCGACCTCATCCCGCTGGCGATGGTGGCGAGCGCGCCGTTCATGCTCATCGTCAATCCGGACTTGCCGGTGCATTCGGTGAAGGAGCTGATCGCCTACGCCAAGGCCAATCCGGGCAAGCTGTCATACGGCTCGGGCGGCGTCGGCTCGCCGCATCATCTCTATGCCGAGCTGCTCAAGAGCATGACCGGCATCGAGATGACGCACGTGCCCTACAAGGGCAGCCTGCCGGCGCTCAACGACGTCGTCGCCGGTCACATCCAGCTGATGTTCTGCGACATCCCGCCGGCGGCGGGCATGATCGCGGCCGGCAAGGTGCGCGTGCTCGGCGTCTCGCCCGCAGAGCGCGTGCCGTCCTATCCCGACATTCCGACGGTGGCCGAGGCCGGCGTGCCCGGCTTCGACGGTCGCCGGCTGGTTCATGATCGTCGCGCCGGCGAAGACGCCGCGCCCGATCATCGACAAGCTGCACGCGGAATTGAAAAGCGTGATCGCATCGCCGACGATGCAGGAGCAGATCGCCAAGCTCAGCCTGGTGCCGCTGCCGACGCCTTCGATCGCGGACATGCAGGCGTTCGTAAAGTCTGAGATTCCGCGCTGGGGCAAGATCGTGCAGGCGGCGGGGATCGCGGGATCGGAGTAGTTTCGTAGCCCGGATGAGCGGAGCGACATCCGGGGCCGACGTTCGCCGCGCACGCAACCCCGCATGTCGCTACGCTCATGCGGGCTACCTTGCTTGCATGACAATTCCGTCATGTTAAATCATTTCACAAAATTAATACGCGCTACAGGACACCGTAATTTCCGCACGCCAACTCCATGTCATGGGTGCCGCGAGGGCGCCTCCGATACATGGAGACTTGGTTATGACTGCGAACAACAATTCCTCTTCCGGACATCGTAAGGTTTTGATCGCCGCGTCGCGTGATCCTGCTCGCTTCGGTCGCCGGTCTCGGCGCAGCCGCGCTGCTGGCTGGACCGGGCGGCTACAGTCCGTTGAATGTCACCGGCATGGACGTCGTCCGCGCGCGCGGCCGAAACGGCGCAGCAGCATCCGGCCGGATTCGCCGATCTCGTCGCCAAGGTGAAGCCCGCCGTCATCTCGGTTCGCGTCAAGATGGACGCGAGCGCGGAGATGACCGGTGCGACCCGGAGCGATGACGACAATGCCACGCCGCTCCAGCCGGGTTCGCCGATGGAAAAATTCTTCCAGCAGTTCGGCCAGCAATTCGGCCAGAACGCGCCGAACGGCATGCAGCAGCGCCATCGGACGATCACCGGCGAAGGCTCCGGCTTCTTCATCTCGGCCGACGGCTACGCGGTGACCAACAACCACGTCGTCGACCACGCCAAGTCGGTGCAGGTGACGACCGATGACGGCACGATCTACACCGCCAAGGTGATCGGCACCGATCCGAAGACCGACGTCGCGCTGATCAAGGTCGACGGCAAGAAGGATTTCCCCTTCGTGAAGTTCGCCGACCAGGCGCCGCGCATCGGCGACTGGGTGGTCGCGGTCGGCAATCCGTTCGGCCTCGGCGGCACGGTGACGGCCGGCATCGTCTCGGCGCGCGGCCGCGACATCGGCGCCGGTCCGTATGACGACTACATCCAGATCGACGCGCCGATCAACAAAGGCAATTCCGGCGGACCGGCGTTCGACGTCGAACGGCAACGTGATCGGCGTCAACACGGCGATCTACTCGCCGTCCGGCGGCTCGGTCGGCATCGGCTTCGACATTCCGGCCGACACCGCGAAGATGGTCGTGGCCCAGCTCAAGGACAAAGGCCACGTCACCCGCGGCTGGCTCGGCGTGCAGATCCAGCCGGTGACCGCCGGAGATCGCCGACAGCCTCGGCATGAAGAAGGCCGAAGGCGCGCTGGTCGACCGAGCCGCAGACCGGCAGCCCGGCGGCGAAGGCCGGCATCGAGGCCGGCGACGTCATCACCGCCGTCAACGGAACGCCGGTGAAGGATGCGCGCGATCTCGCCCGCAAGGTCGGCGATGCTGGCGCCGGACACCTCGATCAAGCTCGACGTGCTGCGCAACGGCGAAGCCAAGACCCTGACGCTGACGCTCGGCGAAATGCCGAACGAGCAGCAGGCCAAGGCCGACACCGAGCAGCGCCAGTCCACGCCGGCGTGCCGCATCTCGGCCTCTCGCTCGCGCCCGCGAGTGACAGTCGCCGGCGTCCGGCGGCAAGGGCGTCGTGGTGGCCGAGCGTCGATCCCGACGGCGTCGGCCGCCGAGCATGGCTTCAAGACCGGCGACGTCATCCTCGATGTCGGCGGCAAGGCGGTCGGCAATGTCGGCGATGTGCGCAAGGCGCTGACGCGACGCGCAAACGCAAGGCAAGCACGACGTCCTGATGCGGGTGAAGACCGGCAACGGCGTGCGGTTCGTCGCGGTGCCGCTGCGCCGCGCGTAACGGAATGCCAGTCGGTCGTGCCATAGTCTCCAGGCACGCGGTACAGCGACCGACCGGCAATCCTCGGGGACGGGTCTACGACCCGTCCCCGTTTTCTTTTGGAAGCTTAAATTCTGCCGCATGGCCGCGCTGTTCAATAGACTCAGCCCCAGCCCCGACCATAAACTCGATTCGAATTCACGGGTCGAGACACGTTTATGGCCGATGAGCGCATCGTAAGGCGGCTGGCCGCTATCCTTGCGGCCGATGTCGTCGGCTACAGCCGGTTGATGGGCGCGGACGAGGAGGGCACGCTCGCCGCGCTCAAGACGTGCCGGCGCGAGCTCATCGACCCCAAGATCGCCGAACATCAGGGCCGCATCGTCAAGACAACCGGCGACGGCGCTGCTGGTCGAATTCGCCAGCGCGGTCGATGCCGTGCGCTGCGCCGTCGACGATGCAGCGCGGCATAGCCGAGCGCAATGCCGATGTCGCCCGACGACCGCCGGATCGAGTTCCGCATCGGCATCAATGTCGGCGACATCATCATCGACGACGGCGACATCTTCGGCGACGGCGTCAACATCGCCGCCGGCTCGAAGCCGCTGGCCGAGCCCGGCGCGATCTGCGTCTCGGACGCGCCGTATCAGCAGATCAAGCGGACAAGCTCGACGCTCGACGTTCGAGGACATGGGCGAGCAGCAGCTCAAGAACATCGCGCGGCCGGTACGGGTCTATCGCGTTCGCATGCCGAGCGACGGGCCAGCATCACCGCCGCCCGGCGCTGTCGCTGCCCGACAAGCCATCGATCGCGGTGCTGCCGTTCCAGAACATGAGCGGCGATCCGGAGCAGGAGTATTTCGCCGACGGCATGGTCGAGGACATCATCACCGGTCTGTCGCGCATCCACTGGCTGTTCGTCATCGCGCGCAATTCGAGCTTCACCTACAAGGGCCGGGCGGTCGACGTGAAGCAGGTCGGCCGCGAGCTCGGCGTGCGCTACGTGCTCGAAGGCAGCGTGCGCAAGGCGGCAGATCGCGTGCGCATCACCGGGCAGCTCATCGACGCGGCGACCGGCGCGCATCTCTGGGCCGAACGCTACGACCGCGACGCTCGACGACATTTTCGCGCTGCAGGACGAGATCACCTGATCCGTCGTCGGCGCGATCGAGCCGAGCCTGCGCCAGGCCGAGATCGAGCGCGTCAAGCGCAAACGGCCGGACAGTCTCGACGCCTATGATCTGGCATTGCAGGCTCAGCCCGATGTGTTTTCGCGGATGCCGGAGCGCGCGGCAAAAGCGCTGGCGCTGTTGGAGCGTGCGCTCGCCTTCGATCCGACTTATGGGTTGGCGCACGCCTATGCGGCGGAATGCCATCACATCATTTTTCTGCGCGGCGGCTTGAACGAAGAGCGTAAGCATCGCCTCGATCCGTCATGCCGAGGCTGCCATAACGCACGGTCAGGATGATGCGCTGGCGCTGGCCTTCGCCGGATTTGTCCTCGGCGTGGACAAGCGCGATCTCGCGGCTGCGTTCGCGGCGCTGGAAGCCGGGATTGCCGTCAGTCCTTCCTCCGCCATCAGCTACATCTACGGCAGCGTTCTTTTTGCTTTTACCGGACAGGCCGAGCGCGCCATGGAATGGGCCGCCCGCGCCTTGCGGCTCAGCCCCTTCGATCCATTGCGCTGCTCCGCCTTCATCGCGATGTCGATCAGT
The DNA here is from genome assembly GCA_963730645.1 of uncultured Alphaproteobacteria bacterium. Classification (GTDB taxonomy): domain Bacteria; phylum Pseudomonadota; class Alphaproteobacteria; order Rhizobiales; family Xanthobacteraceae; genus BOG-931. Next base: position 206,789 of record CAVSSN010000015.1, read on the forward strand.
CATTACCAGCGCGGCCGATACGAGGAAGCGGCAGCGGCCAGCCGCAAGGCCGTCCAGTCCGACCCCGGCTTCAGCTATTGCTATGTGACGCTGGTGGCGCCGCTGGCAAAACTCGGCCGGATCGACGAGGCGAAGTCGGCAGCAGCAAGCGCTTTGGCGTTGCAACCCGGATTTCGATGCAGCCATCTTGCCGCGATGGGCACTCCGCCAGCGCTCCTCGCCGACCTCAACGACGCGCTGCGCGCCGCCGGGCTGCCGCAATAGCGTCTTGAAGTGCGCAGCGTCAGTTCTGCCGCACGATCACGCGCGTGCCGACCTGGACGCGACCATAGAGGTCCGACACATCGTCATTGACCAGCCGGAAGCAGCCCGACGACACGGCCTGCCCGATCGTCTCCGGCGCGTTGGTGCCGTGGATGCGGTAGACGGTGTTGCCGAGATACATGGCGCGGGCGCCGAGCGGGTTGCCCGGGCCGCCGGCCATGAAGCGCGGCAGGTAGGGCTGGCGCGCGATCATTTCCGGCGGCGGATGCCAGTCCGGCCATTCCGCCTTGCGGGTGATCTGCAACTGGCCGTTCCAGGTGAAGCCGTCGCGGCCGACGCCGATGCCGTAACGCATCGCGCTGGTCGGACTCTGGATCAGGAACAGGTGGCGCGACGGCGTGTCGATGATGATGGTGCCGGGCGGCTCCAGCGAGCGGTAGAACACCATTTGCTTCTGGAATTCTTGCGGCAGCGACGCGTCTGAATTGCCGTGGTCGACGCCGGGAGCGGCATCCGTCCATGGTCGGCCGGTAATTGCCGTGGGCGTCCAGGTTCTGGGCGAGCAGCGTCGCGGCTGCTGAAGCACAGCATGACGGCCGCGATCGGCGCGATCCAATTGCGTAGCTTTGCGGACACAGGCGACTGACTGGGTCATGGCCGTATTTTCGTCCGATGCCGCGTCGCGTTCAACCCCAAAACGGACGCCGCGGCATGCAAGCGGCGGAAATCTGGTGGCATCTTACCGTCATGCCGGGGCAGCGTGCGGCCCCGGCAGTGTACGGTGACGGCCTGATCAGATGCCGCGGTTCCAGAAGTCGTAATAGCGCTCGATGTTTGCGGGCAGGAACAGCTTGTAGCCGCCCCAGGACTTCATACTTCGGCAGCGTGATCTCCTTCTGCGGCGTCGGCGTAGCTCTTGCCTTCGCTCACCGCCTTTTTCACCGCGGCCGAGAGGTCCTGCATATAGGCGAGCTGATTTTTCGCGTGTCCTTGTTGCCGATCTGCTTGCCGCCGGGGCCGGGATGGCCGGGAATGAGCTTGTCCCAATCCATCGCGATCACCTTTTTGAGGCCGTCCTCGGTCTCCGGCAGATAGGTGTCGGCCATGCCGCGGAACTGGATGCCGTCGATCGGGATCCAGTCCACCGTGAAGATGATCTTCTCCTTCGGCAGCCGCATCACCAGCGTGCTGTCGGAGTGGTTCTTGCCGATGTAGTTCAGCTCGAGCGTGGTGCCGCCAAGCTTGATGACTTTGTGCGTGTCGACGACCTGGTCGGGCACGACGACGTCGTCCGGCTTGAGCTGGAGGATGCGCGCCTTGGCGTTCTTGTGCGCGATGAAGGTTGCGCCCAGATCCTTGAACGGCTTGCCGCCGGCGATGTGATCGAAGTGGCTGTGGCTGTAGATGACGTATTTGATCGGCGCCTTGGTGACGGCCTGGATGGCGTCGATATAGGGCTTGGCGCGGCCGCCGCAGGCTGATCGGGTCGGTGGCGATCACGCCGGCCGGCGTGACGATGAACATCGACTGATGGCCTTGGTAGCGGAAGATGTAGACGCCGTCAGTGCCCTCGACCTTGGTGGTCGCGGTCGGCGGCTGTGCGTGCTGCTGCGCCTGCGCCAATGGCGCCGCCGCAAGCAATACTCCGCACGCAAGCATTCCAACAACAATGCGCGACATGATTTTCTCCCCAGTCCGTGGACACCGCCATGGTCGGCTTTGTGCCGCTGCGATTCAAGTCACGCCCGCTTGATAGCGGGCGCGTTCACATCAACACGGCGCAGTGCGGATATTCCATCCGTCATTCGGGGCCGAGCGCAGCGAGGCCGAATCATAACCACGGCAGCGAATAGGTCGGCTCGCCACTTCGGGCGCCCGGAATGACGGGCAGGATGCTTACTGGTCGGCGCCGCCGACATAGCCGGTGATTTTCCAGCCGCTGGCGTCCTTGAGGTAGCAGATCTCATCGTTGGCGAGCGGCGCGATCGCGTCGGCCGCGACGAATGCACTCTTGCCGGACGGCGTCGCGACGTGAATGGCGGTCGGAGCGGCGTTATTGGCGGGCGGCGCGTCGTCGGGCAGGACGCGCACCAGGATCAGGCCAAGCTTTTCGACCACCGGCGCATTCGGCTGCGCCGTGCCGCGCGCCTCGACGCCGTCCTTGATGATGTAGCCCCAGTCGGCCGGGTCGGTTTGCGTCGATTTGAGCGAGGGCGTCGAACGCATTCGTATCGAAAGTCGGAGCGGACGGCGAACACACCACGCCTTGGTGGTCCGGCATGGGCTTGGCCGGTCGGATCGGCCGCGTAGCTGCCCAGCACCTCCCAGCCCGAGCCGTCCTTGGCGTCGAGATCGATGGCCTTGGCGAGATTGTCGATGCCGGATTTGCGTCTTGTCCGCCATGTCCTTGTCCTGCAGCCAGAAAAAGCCCTGGGCCGCGACCAGCTTGGCCAGCGCCGGCGCGGTCCTTTTTCGCTGGCGATGTCGGCGAGCTGCTTGCGGAATGCGTCGAAGCTCGCATCGCTCATCGGCTTGGGCGGGGTCACGGCAATGGCCTTGTAGGGTTTGATGGGCGCGACCGGCGGCGGCTGGCCCGGCCGGCCGCCCTGCTGCGCTGAACCAGGCTCGGGCATAAGCACGCCGACGGATACCAGCGCGGCCAACGCAAGGGTCGAGGCGATCAGGGGGTGACGCATCGGGTAATTCCTCCCGGGGTTGATGAAAGGCGCAGCCGTAGCGTCGAATTGCGACAGCGGTGCGGCGGGGTGCCGCAGATTGCGTTCAATCGCGCCGGCCGATGTAGCCGGTGATCTGCCAGCGGCCGGTGATGTCCTTGATGTAGCAGAGCCGCGGCGCCGCGAGCGACATCAGCGTGTCGGGGGCGGCATAGCCGATCTTGCCGCTCGGTACCGCGATGCGCGCCCAGGCGGTGCGGATCGGTTCGGCGTTGGCGGGCGTGGTCTCGAACCGCACGACGTGGACGAAATACTGCCCAAGCTTTTCGACCACGGCGCTCTCGGTCCGCGGCGCCGCGCGGAGTTCGAGGCCGTTCGCGCGCGGAAATACCCATTCCGACGGATTGCTGCGCGTCGCGTCGGTGAGTCGGTCGAAGTCGTCGCTGTCGAAGTCCGGGCGGGCGGGCGCGCACAGGACGCCGGGCGAGGCCGAGGTCTCGGATGCGCTCGGCTCGTCGGCGAAGGCGACGAGCGTCTGCCAGCCGCCGCCGGTGCCGCGCTCGAGACCGACCGCCGCAGCGAGGTTCTCGACGCCGGCTTTCTTCGGATCGAAGCCGTTGGCGAAATCGCGATCCCAGAAGAAGCCGTGCGGCGCCACGATGCGCGCCAGACGGTCGAACACCCCGCCGCGTGCGATTGCGGCGAATTCCTTGCGGAACGCCGCGAAGCTCGGATCGGCCGGCGACGCCGGCAGCTTCACCGCGACGGGCTGATAGGGCTTGGTTGCGACCGGCAGACGCGTCGGCGTCTGGGCGCGCGCCACTCCCGCCGCCAGCACCACGGCAAGAATGATTGGCATGCGCCGGCGGCGGTGCATCGATGACCCGATCCGAATCAGCGCTTGGTCGGACCATGATACCGCGCCTGGAGCGCGATCCCGAAATGTCAATCGGACCGCAAGTCCAGGGAACGGCAAGCAGTCGACGGCATTGGACTGACGCGCTAACCAGCGAGTCTCCCGTTCCTCCCACTCATGCGGATTGCCATGCCCCCGACATTCATCTCGCCCTATCTGCTGCCGGTCCTGATGCTGATCGGCTCCAATGTGTTCATGACCACGGCCTGGTACTGGCACCTGCGCTACAAGGAGGTGCCGCTGTTCAGCGTGATCCTGATCAGTTGGGGTCTTGCCTTCTTCGAATATTGCCTGGCGGTGCCGGCCAACCGCTGGGGCAGCGCCGTCTATTCCGCGGCGCAGCTCAAGACCATGCAGGAAGTGATCACGCTCGCCGTGTTCGCGGTGTTCTCGGTCGTCTATCTCGGCCAGGGCATCACCTGGAACCACGTGATCGGATTCACGTTGATTGCGGCGGGCGCCTTCTTCGTCTTTCGCGGCCCGATCTGACATTGAGGCGACGCCGCGATGCGCCGCGCAGCGATGGGATCATGAATCAATCGCTGTTTGGGCTGAACGCCGTCAATTTCTTCATGGCGGATGTGCGCGCGGGCCTCGGTCCGTTCCTCGGCGTATTCCTGCAGTCGAAGGATTGGTCGCCGGGCGCGATCGGCATCGTCATGACGATCGGCGGACTGGCCGGCATGGTGGTGACGACGCCGCTCGGCGCCTTCGTCGACCATACGCACGCCAAGCGCGCCGTGATTGCCGCGACCGCCGTGGTCATCAGCATCGGTTCGGTTGCGACGCTGTATTTTCCCGGCTTCGTCATGGTGGCGGCGTCGCAGGCCGTGATCGGCATGGCGGCAGCGGCGGTCGAACCGGCCATCGCCGCGATTACGCTCGGTCTCGTGCATCAACAAGGTTTTGCCCACCAGCTCGGACGCAACGAGGCGTTCAACCACGGCGGCAACGTCGTCGCCGCCGCCGCTGCCGGACTGTTCGGCTATCTGTTCGGCCTCGGCGCGGTGTTCGTGGTGCTGATCGCGATGGCGGTGCTCTCATGGTCGCGACGTTTTTCATCGATCCGCGCCGCATCGATCACCGCGCCGCGCGCGGAGCAGGCCCAAAAGGATGGCGAATCCGAAGCGGGATTTGGCGTGCTGCTGCGCTCGAAGCCGCTGATCGTGCTGGGCGCGACGCTGACGCTGTTTCATCTCGGCAATGCCGCGATGCTGCCGCTGCTCGGCCAATCGCTGGTCGCGCACGGCGCTGGCGACCCCAGCGCCTTCACCGGCGCCACGATCGTGGTTGCGCAGATCACAATGGTGCCGATGGCGATCCTCGCGGGGCGTATGGCCGACGACAAAGGCTACTGGATCGTCTTCGTGCTGGCGCTTGTCGCGCTGCCGGTGCGCGGCATGACGGCGGCGCTGGTGACCGGGCCGTGGGGTTTGGTTCCCGTGCAAATGCTGGACGGCATCGGCGCAGGTCTGCTCGGCGTCGCGGTGCCGGGCCTGGTCGCGCGCATCCTCGCCGGCACCGGCCATGTGAATGCCGGGCTCGGCGCGGTCATGACGCTGCAGGGCGTGGGCGCGGCGTTGAGCCCGGCACTCGGCGGATATGTGGCGGGCCGGTTCGGCTATTCCGCGTCCTTTCTCACGCTGGGGATTATTGCCGTCGCCGCACTGGTTTTGTGGATCGCGGCGCGGCCGCTGTTGGCCGAAGCCTGTGCGACAGGTCCCGCAAAGTCCGCACGCAGCCCTGTAAACGGCAGCGTATTTTGGCCTATGATTTGGATCGTACTCGCGCCCTAATCTGGACATGACCGCCGCTAGAATACGCGGTCTCGTAATTACGAGTTGGACTGGCGCAAGGACGCCTGTCATGGCACTCGAACCAAAGGCTGAAGCCGCGCTCGCGCTGCATCGTTTCGGATTCGGCCCGCGGCCGGGAACGATCGGCTCGATCGCGTCCGATCCGCGTGGCGCCGTGCTCGCCGAACTCGAACGGCCGGACGCCGGACAGATCGCGGCGACCGATCTCCTGACCGCCGCCGCGGCCAATCGCGCCGTTTATGAATTCAATGCCGAGCGTCTGGCCAAGCAGCGCGTGGCAAAGGCGACAGCAGGAAGCGGCGCAAAAGGCGGCCGCCGAGGCGGGCATGGCGCCGGCCATGCAGGCGAACGCCACCGATGCCGACGCTCCGCCCAAGCCGAATCCGACGCCGCCGCTTGCGCAGCAGCTTTTCCTGAAGGAGGCCAAGGCCCATGTCGACGCCGCCATCGGCTCCGACATCGGCTTTGTCGAGCGGCTGGTGTGGTTCTGGTCGAACCATTTCTGCGTCAACGCCGACGCGACCGTCGAGGCCGGCGGCTACGAGCGCGAAGCGATCCGCGCCAATGTGCTCGGCAGATTCGCCGACATGCTGCTCGCCGCCGAAGGCCATCCGGCGATGCTGATCTATCTCGACAATGCGCAGTCGATCGGCCCGAATTCGGTCGCCGGCATCAACCGCAACCGCGGCCTGAACGAGAACCTGGCGCGCGAAATTCTCGAACTGCATACGCTCGGCGTGCGCACGGTCTACACGCAAACCGACGTCACCAATTTCGCCAAGGTGCTGACCGGCTGGACCATCATTCCGACGGTGTCGAATCCGGATCACGGCGGCGAGTTCGTCTTCAACAAGCGCATGCACGAGCCCGGCCCGCAGACCGTGGTCGGCAAGACCTATCCCGACACCGGCGTCGAGCAGGGCGCGCGCGGTGCTCGCCGATCTCGCGCGCCATCCGGCGACCGCGAAGCACGTCGCGACCAAGCTGGCGCGCCACTTCATCGCCGACGAGCCGCCGCCGCCGCTGGTCGAGACGCTGACGCAGCGCTTCCTCGACACCGACGGCGATCTCAAGGAGATGGCGAAGGCGCTCGTCACCGCCCCGGAATCCTGGTCGCCGGAGCAGGCCAAGCTCAAGCGTCCGGGCGAATGGACGATCGCGATGCTGCGCGCCGCGGGATTCAAGGGCGACATCGGGCGCATCATGCGCACGATGGTGCGTGCTCGGCGAACCGCTGTGGCGGCCGCCGGCGCCGAAGGGATTCTCCGACGACAACGCGGCGTGGATGGACGGCCTGGCGCAGCGGCTCGACATCGCCAATGCCTTTTCGCAGCGCGTCGCCGCGCGGCTCGATCCGGCGGAGTTGATGGAGACGGCGCTCGGCCCGCTCGCCTCGGCCGAGACGCGCCGCACCATTGCCGGCGCCGAGAGCAAAACCGCAGGCGCTGACGCTGCTGCTGATGTCGCCTGAATTTCAGCGGAGGTGATCATGCCGTTTGACCTCCATGCTTCGACGCGCCGCGAACTGCTCAAGGCTTCGGGCGTGCTGTTTGCCTGGCCCTTTGTGCCGCGCGTCGCGCGGGCCGAGGGCCGCGATCCGCGCTTCCTCACCGTCGTGCTGCGCGGCGCGCTCGACGGGCTCGCGGCCGTTGCGCCGGTCGGCGATCCGGACTGGATCGCGCTGCGCGGCGACAAGGCGCTGCGGCTCGACGGCGCGACGCCGGCATTGCCGCTCGACTCTTTCTTCGCGCTCAATCCGGCGATGCCGAACCTGCATCGTCTGTACAAGGCCGGGCAGGCGGCGATCGTGCATGCGGCGGCGACGCCCTATCGCGAGCGCTCGCATTTCGACGGCCAGGACGTGCTCGAAAGCGGGCTCGCCGGCCCCGGCGCATCGGAATCCGGCTGGCTCAACCGCGCGCTCGCCGCGATCGAGCCGGGCGGGCGCGCCGACACGCGCGGCGGGCGCGCCTTCGCGGTCGGGCCGATCACGCCGCTGGTGGTGCGCGGCGCGGCGCCGGTGTTGTCCTGGGTGCCGCCGCGGCTGCCGCCGGTCAGCGACGACACCACGATGCGGCTGCTCGATCTCTATCGCCACACCGACCCGCCGCTGGCGCGCGTGCTCGAGGATCGTCTCGGCCTCGCCGCCATCGCGCGCGCCGGCGGCATGGAAACCGCGACCAGCAACACCGGCCCGGTGATTCAGGTCGGCGGCATCGCGCAGGTGCGCACCTATTTCGCCGAGGTCGCCGGCGCGGCGGCGAAATTCCTCGCCAGCGCCGACGGCCCGCGCGTCGGCGCGGTGGCGGTCGACGGCTGGGACACCCACGTCAACGAGGGCGCGGTCGGCGGCCGGCTCGCCGACCTGCTCGGCGCGCTCGACGGCGCCATCGCCGCGTTCGAGACCAACATGGGCGCCGGCCTGGAGCGAAACCGTGGTGGCGCTGATCACCGAGTTCGGCCGCACCGCGCACATCAACGGCAATGACGGCACCGACCATGGCACCGGCACGATCGCGCATCCTCGTCGGCGGCGCGCTCAAGGGCGGCCGCGTGATCGCCGACTGGCCGGGCCTGAAGGACGCCGACCTCTACGAGAAGCGCGACCTCAAGGCGACGACCGATCTGCGCGCCGTGCTCAAGGGATTGCTGCGCGATCACCTGCGCGTCGACGAACAGGTGCTGGCGGCGACGATCTTCCCGGACAGCGCCGATGTGAAGCCGATGGCGGGGCTGGTGGGTTAATTCTTTATCGTCATGCCCGGTACAAGGCCGGGCATGACGGATCAAAGTATTTGCAGCCGAAAATTACTCCGCCGCCTGCACCTCGACCGCGTCGATGAATCCGCCGGACTGCCGCCGCCACAGCGCGGCGTAGTGGCCGTTGTGGGCGATGCAGTTCGGCGTGCGTGCCCTGCTCGGCGATGCGGCCGTGGTCGAGCACGACGAGGCGGTCCATGCGCGCGATGGTCGAGAGCCGGTGCGCGATGGCGATGACGGACTTGCCGGCCATCAGCGTGTCGAGGCTCGACTGGATCGCGGCCTCGACTTCGCTGTCGAGCGCGGAGGTCGCTTCGTCGAGCACCAGGATCGGCGCGTCCTTGAGGATGACGCGCGCGATGGCGATGCGCTGGCGCTGGCCGCCGGACAGCTTCACGCCGCGCTCGCCGACATGGGCGTCGTAGCCGTGCCGGTCGCGCCAGTCCTCGAGGTCGAGGATGAATTCGTGCGCGTGCGCGAGCTTCGCCGCGCGCAGCACTTCTGCTTCGGTCGACTCCGGCCGGCCGTAGCGGATGTTGTCGCGGATCGAGCGGTGCAGCAGCGAGGTGTCCTGCGTCACCATCGAAATCTGGCTGCGCAGACTCTCCTGCGTCACCGCGGCGATGTCCTGGCCGTCGATCAGGATCGCGCCGCCTTCGAGATCGAAGAAGCGCAGCAGCAGGTTGACGACGGTGGACTTGCCGGCGCCGGAGCGGCCGACCAGGCCGATCTTCTCGCCGGGCCGGATGGTCAGGTTGAAGCCTTCGAGCACGCCGCTCTCGCGGCCGTAGCCGAAGCTGCACGTCCTTGAACTCGATCTGGCCCTTGTGCACGGCGAGCTGCTTCGCGTCCGGCCGATCGTTGAGCTTGATCGGCTGGGCAATCGTCATCATGCCTTCCTGCACCACGCCGATGTTCTCGAAGATGTTCGTCACCTGCCAGGCGACCCAGCCCGAGATGCTGACGATCTGCCACGACATCGGCAGCGCCATGGCGACGGCGCCGACCTCGACCTTGCCGCGCGTCCACAGGTACAGCGCGAGCGCCGGCCGTGCTCGTCACCATCACGGCGTTGAGCGTGGACAGCGTCAGCCCGAACAGCGTGTTGAGCCGCAGCGACGCGTGGAACAGGCCGGTGTGCTCGTCGATCGCATCGCGCACATAGGCATCTTCGTCGCGCGGCCGTGCGAACAGCTTCACCGTGAGGATGTTGGTGTAGCTGTCGACGATCCGCCCGGTCAGCATCGAGCGGGCTTCGGACATGACCTTGGAGCGGTCGCGCATGCGCGGCACGAAGGCGCGCAGCGTGACGAGATAGCCGACGGACCAGATCAGGACCGGCAAAGCCAGCCACGGGTCGGCCGACGCGAGCAGCAGCGCGGCGCTGGTGCCGTAGACCAGGATGTACCAGATCGCGGTGAGCAGCGCGACGAGGCTCTCGCGGATCGACGGCCCGGTCTGCATCACGCGGTTGGCGATGCGGCCGGCGAAGTCGTTCTGGAAAAATGCCCAGCTCTGGCGCACCACGTGCCAGTGGCTCTGCCAGCGGATCATGTTCGACACGTTGGCGGCGATCGCCTGGTTGGCGAAGATGTTCTGCGCCGTCAGCGCGAGCGGACGCAGCACCAGCAGCACCAGCGCCATGCCGACGAGCACCGGGCCGAATTTCGCGAACAGGTCCTGCGGGCCGCTTGACGTGATCAGCGTAATGACGCGTCCGATGAACACCGGCACCGTGGCGTCGAGCAGCGCGACCGCAAAACCCGTGACGAAGAGGCCGGCGAACAGGCCCTTGGCCTGGCGGAGATAATGCCAATAGAACGCGATCAGCCCGGCCGGCGGCTCGGGTTGCGCGGGGATGGCGGTCGGCTTCAGCAGCCGTTCAAAAACGCCAAGCATGGCACACTCGCAAAGACGGCCGCGCCGCGCCCGGGCTTTGACGCCCAGCGCTGCACGACCCAACCAATGTCACCGAAACGGGCCGCGCGATTAGAGGCTGTTCGTGTCCGGACTGTGGCGACGGCGGGCGGCGGCGATGATTGCGATCACGTGTTGCTTACTCGCCACACGTGCTCGCGGCGGCTCGGCGGACATTCTACTCCGCCGCCTGCACCTCGACGGCGTCGATGAATCCGCCCGACTGCCGCCGCCACAGCGCGGCGTAGTGGCCGTTGTGGGCGATCAGCTCGGCGTGCGTGCCCTGCTCGACGATGCGGCCGTGGTCGAGCACGACGAGGCGGTCCATGCGCGCGATGGTCGAGAGCCGGTGCGCGATGGCGATGACGGACTTGCCGGCCATCAGCGTGTCGAGGCTCGACTGGATCGCGGCCTCGACTTCGCTGTCGAGCGCCGACGTCGCTTCGTCGAGCACCAGGATCGGCGCGTCCTTGAGGATGACGCGCGCGATGGCGATGCGCTGGCGCTGGCCGCCGGACAGCTTGACGCCGCGCTCGCCGACATGGGCGTCGTAGCCATGGCGGTCGCGCCAGTCCTCGAGATCGAGGATGAATTCGTGCGCGTGCGCGAGCTTCGCCGCGCGCAGCACTTCCGCTTCGGTCGACTCCGGCCGGCCGTAGCGAATGTTTTCGCGAATCGAGCGGTGCAGCAGCGAGGTGTCCTGCGTCACCACGGAAATCTGCGAGCGCAAGGATTCCTGCGTCATCTGCGAAATGTCCTGACCGTCGATCAGGATGGCGCCGCCTTCGAGATCGAAGAACCGCAGCATCAGGTTGACGACGGTGGACTTGCCGGCGCCGGAGCGGCCGACGAGGCCGATCTTCTCGCCGGGCCGGATGGTGAGATTGAAGCCTTCGAGCACGCCGCTCTCGCGGCCGTAGCCGAAGCTCACGTCCTTGAACTCGATGCGGCCCTCGTGCACGGCGAGCGGCTTGGCGTCCGCCGGATCGACGAGCTGCAGCGGCTTGGCGATGGTGATCATGCCTTCCATCACCACGCCGACGTCCTCGAAAATCTCGGTGATGCGCACCGCGATCTGGCGCGACATGTTGGTGAGCTGGAAGGTGAGCGGCAGCACCATGGCGATGGCGCCGACCTCGACCTTGCCGTAGCGCCACAGCATCAGTGCGAGCGCGCCGGAGCCTGCGATCAGCATCGCGTTCATCACGTCGAGGATGGCGCCGAACATCGTCAGCACGCGCTGCGCTGCAAGAAACACGTCGATGTGGTGATCGACGGCGTCGCGCACGTAATTGTCCTCGTCGCGCGGCCGCGCGAACAGCTTGACGGTGAGGATGTTGGTGTAGCTGTCGACGATGCGCCCCATCAGCGCGGAGCGCGCCTCCGAGCTGATCTTGGAGCGGTCGCGCATGCGCGGCACGAAATAGACCAGCAGCAAGGTGTAGCCGGCGAACCAGATCAGGACCGGCACCGCGAGCCACAGGTCGGCCGCCGCCATCATGCCGATGGCGGTGGTGCCGTAGACCAGGATGTACCAGACGGTGGTGACGCGAGGCGGTCAGCGTCGAGCGCACCGCAGGCCCGGTCTGCATCACGCGATTGGAGATGCGGCCGGCGAAATCGTTCTGGAAGAACGCCCAGCTCTGGCGCACCACGTGCCAATGCGCCTGCCAGCGGATGAGGCCGGTGAACGGCGCCGCCAGCGCCTGGTTGGTGATGAGATAGCGCACCAGCGCCACGCTGGGCCGCGCGATCAGCACCACCAGCGCCATGCCGGCGAGCCACGGCCAGCCGTCGGCGAGGAAGCGATCGGGCGGCACCTTCGTCACCATGGTGACGATGCGGCCGATGAACCACGGCACCGCGCTGTCGGTGAGCGCCACGAACAGTTCGATCACGAACAGCGCGACGAACAGCCCCTTGGCCTGGCGGGCGAAGTGCCAGAAGAACGCGATCAGCCCGGCCGGCGGCTCGGGGCGCTCGGGCGCCGCGGTCGGCGTCAGGTATTTTTCGAAAAGGGAGAACATTCGTGCTTGGTTACAGGCCTCATTTGGCCGGCGCAAGGCGCAGAATGCGGCCGCGCGAATTATCGGTGAGCAGATAGAGCGCGCCGTCCGGCCCTTGCCGCACGTCGCGGATGCGCTCGCGCAGGCCTTCCAGCAGGCGCTCCTCGCCGGTCACCTTTTCGCCATCGAGCGTCAGCCGCACCAGCATCTGGAATTTCAGCGCGCCGACGAACAGGTTGCCCTTCCAGGCCGGAAACAGCGCGCCGGTGTAGAACGCGAGGCCGGACGGCGCGATCGAGGGCACCCAGTATTTCACCGGCTGCTCCATGCCGGCCTTCTGCGTGCTCTCGTGGATTTTCGCGCCGTTGTAATCGATGCCGTAGCCGATCACCGGCCAGCCGTAGTTCTTGCCCTTCTCGACGATGTTGATCTCGTCGCCGCCCTGCGGGCCGTGCTCTTCCTCCCACAGCTTGCCATCGGCCGGATTGATGGCGAGGCCTTCGGCGTTGCGGTGGCCGTAGCTCCAGATTTCCGGCCGCGCGCCGGCTTTGCCGACGAACGGATTGTCGGGCGGGACCGAGCCGTCGGGTTTTATGCGCACGATCTTGCCGATGGTGTTGGCGAGGTTCTGCGCATCGTCGCGCGGGACGAAATGATCGCCGAGCGAGACGAACAGATTGCCGTCGGATGCTTGCACGATGCGGCAGGCGACATTGTTGCCGCTGGTCGATGGCGGGCCGGTCTGGCGGAAGATTTCCTTCACGTCGTCGAGCCGCGGCTGCTCGCCGTCGTTCAAACGCGCGCGGGCGACGGCGACGTCGGCGCCGGTGTCGGCGTTGAAGCAGAAATAGATCGTGTGGTTCTGCGCATAGCCGCGATCGAGCGCGACATCGAGCAATCCCGCCTGGCTGCGCGCGGTGACCGCAGGCACGCCGGCGAGCGGCGGCGACAGCTTGCCGTCGGCGACGATGCGCATGCGTCCGGGCCGCTCGGTCACCAGCATGCGGCCGTCGGGCAGGAACGCGAGGCTCCACGGATTGGCGAGACCGATGGCGATCGTCTCGATCCGGATGTCGCCGGCCGACGAATGAAACACCTGTGCGCCGCCGGGCGCGCAGGCGGTCAGCAGTAAAGCGGCGGCAATGACAGTTCGTCGCATGGCAATCCCTTGGCAATCCCTTGCGTGCTGTTGCGGGCCGAATTCACAATCGTACCGTGACGATGAAGGTTCCTTGTTGCGGCCTTCCCTTCATCGCGACAGCATTGCTGACCTATTTCCGGCCCACTGCCCATGTCATGTTTAAGGTGGGAAACGCGAGGGGAAACACATGAAAATTGACGACATTTCGAACTGTGACCGGACTCGCCGTCGGCGCGGCGGCGCTTGCGGCGACGCTTGGATGCTTCAGCGCGGCCGGCGCGGAGACCTTTCCCTCGCGTCCGATCACCATGATCGTGCCGTTTCCGGCGGGCGGGCCGACCGACACGCTCGCGCGCATCCTCGGCGACCGCATGAAGGAAACGCTCGGCCAGGCCGTCATCATCGAGAACGTGACCGGCGCGGGCGCCAGCATCGGCGACGCGCGCGCGGCGCAGGCGGCGCCCGACGGCTACACGCATGATCCTCGGCAACTGGACCAGCCATGTCGGCGCCGGCGCGATGTATCCGGCGGCGCACGATGCCATGGAGCACATGCAGCCGATTTCCGAACTCAGCGCCACGCCGCTGATGATCGTCGGCAGGAATACGCTGCCGGCAAAGGATGCGAAGGAATTGATCGCCTGGCTCAAGGCCAATCCGAACAAGGCCTCGATCGCGAACATCGGCGCCGGCAGCGGCGCGCACATCTGCTGGCTGTATTTCGCCGACAAGACCGGAACCAGCGGCACGCTGGTGCCGTATCGCGGCGGCGCGCCGGTGATGGCGGATCTGGTGGCCGGGCAGATCGACCTGTTCTGCGCCGAAGCATCGCAGACGCTGTCGTTCCTGCGCAGCGGCAAGATCAAAGCCTACGCCGTGATGTCGAAGGAGCGCTGGCCGTCGGCGCCGGACGTGCCGACCATGGACGAGGTCGGCGTCAAGGGCATGTACATTTCGTTCTGGAACGGCATGTGGACCACCAAGGGCACGCCCAAGGACGTCGTCGCCAGGCTCAATGCCGCGATCGTCGACGCATTGGCCGATCCGGTGGTGCACAAGCGTCTCACCGACATCGGCCACGTCATCGCGCCGCGCGACCAGCAGACGCCGGAGGCGCTCGGCGCCTTCCACAAGGCCGAGATGGACAAGTGGTGGCCGATCATCAAGGCGGCCAACATCAAGGTGGAGTGAAGACGGTCTCACAGGCCGATCATCAAGGCAGCCGGCATCAAGCCGCGACAGGAAATCGAAAATGACGGAATGCAAATCGCTGCCCGGTGCAGCGCTCGCGATTTTTTTGGCTCTCATCGGAGCGCGCGCAGGCGCAAACCTATCCGTCGCGGCCGATCACGATGGTGGTGCCGTTCCCCGCCGGCGGATCGACCGACACGCATCGCGCGCATCATGGCCGAGGCGATGCGCGCGCCGCTCGGCCAGCCGGTCGTGATCGAAAACGTCAGCGGCGCGTCGGGCAATATCGCGACCGGCCGCGTCGCCCATGCGGCGCCGGATGGCTACACACTGGTGCTCGGAAGCTGGCCGACGCACGTGCTCAATGCCGGCATCTTCACGCTGCCGTACGATCCGCTCAATGACTTCGAGTCCGTGGGCCTGGTCGCGGCGCAGCCGCTCTACATCGAAGTGCGCAAAGACTTCCCGGCGAACACCCTCGCCGAATTGATCGCGTGGCTGAAGGCCAATCCGGGCAAGGCGACGCAGGCGACGGCCGGCTCGGGCGGCGCCTCGCATGTCGCCGGCGTGTTCTTTCAGCAGGCGACGGGCACGCAATTTCAGATGGTGCCGTATCGCGGCTCCGCGCCGGCGGTGCAGGATCTGATCGCCGGGCCATATCGACATGATGCTCGACCTCGCCGCGAGCTCGACGCCGCAGGTGCAGAGCGGCACCATCAAGGCGCTTGCGGTGACCTCGAAGACCCGGCTGGCCGCCGCGCCCGATGTGCCGACGGTCGATGAAGCCGGCTTGCCTGGTTTCTACGTGTTGTCGTGGCACGGAATCTTTGTGCCGAAAGGCACGCCGAAGGACGTCATCGCCAGGCTCAACGCTGCCGCCGGGACGGCGCTCGCCGATCCGGCCGTGCGCCAGCGACTTGCCGATGTCGGGCAGGACATCTTTCCGAAAGACCAGCAGTCGCCGGAGGCGATGCACGCCTTCCACCAGGCCGAAATGGCGAAGTGGCTGCCGGTGGTCGAGAAGGCCGGCATCAAGGCAAACTAGGGCGTGACTCTATAAAACCGGGCTCATGTCCGCTTCAATCCGAAAGCGACCGATTTACTGCGCAGCAGCGTAACGACGCGATGTGCCAAGAGCGACCTCACTCGAGGACCTCGTCGGCGGTAGCAAGCAGCGAGGCCGACACCGTAAGGCCCATGGCCTTAGCGGCCTTAAGATTGATCACTAGCTCAAATTTGGTCGGCTGGACAACCGGAAGGTCGGCGGGCTTCTCGCCCTTCAGAATGCGGCCCGCATACGCGCCGACCTGTCGATAGGTGTCCGTGAGACTGGTGCCGTAGCTCGCGAGGCCGCCGTTCAACGCAAACTCGCGCCGCACATACAACGTCGGGATCGCATATTGCGCCGCAAGGCTGATGATCCGCTGTCGCTGCCTGAAAAACGACGGATCGGGCGCCACGTAGAACGCGCCGATACGCTGTTTGGCGGCAGTCATGAAGGCCGCGTCGACATCCTGGTCGGTAACGGCTTTGAGGACCTGTAGATCGCAGCCGATTGCGCGCGCGGCTGCCTGTGCTCCTGTGGTGACGGTCTTCGCCCGGTCTGGACTAGCCGGGTTTACCAGCGCAGCGATGACACGGGCCTGAGGCACTAGTTCGTGCAGCAACCCAAGCTGCTTGGTCACCAGTTCCTCGATCATCTGATTCACGCCCGTCATGTTGCCGCCCGGCCGATTTAGGCTGGCGACCATGCCCGTTTCGACCGGGCTGCTGCCAAAATCCGACACAATGGGAATCGTCGCAGTTGCCGCCTTGGCCGCTCGTGCCGTCGGCTCACCACCGCCAGTGGCAAGAACCGCAACCGGGATGTGCACAAGGTCCTCAGCCAGCGCGGGCAGGCGGCCAAGTTCGCCGTTTGCCCAACGATACTCGATTGTCACGTTCTGGCCTTCGACAAATCCGACCTCATTCAGGCCTTGGCGGAAGGCGGCCACAAGGTTTCCGCTTGCGGTCTGCGACCCGATTTCGAGAAAGCCAACGACCGGCCTAGCCAGTTGCTGCGCGCGCGCCCTGAGCGGCCACGCGGCCGCGCCGCCGAGCAGCGTGATGAACGAGCGTCGTCTCAAGCGATCAAATTCCATCTGCTGTCCCTAGCCACAGAGGCAGCATAACGGATTGGCGAGCAGCAAGTCAGCGCTCGCTGCAGTGCGGATTTTCGCCCGGCTGAGGTCCGCAGTGGGTCATTTTCGACCGATCCGGCCAGTCTTGCCTACCCGTGAATGTCCGCTTCGCTCCGACAGCGGACCCAAGGGGCTGAAGGCACGTTAATACGTCCACGCTCTAATTCGAATTGGTGGTAGCCGCCGGTTCATGCATGAACCTGGCAGCGGGAACGTCCGACCAAACTTCAGGCCAACGGGGAATGCCGCGGCGGGTCTGAGATGAAAACGGTCGCTGCCGCGTCGTGCGCCATCGGATGTCTCATCGCGGGTCTCGTCAACGCCGGAGCGTGCGCCGGCGACGTCCTCGCCCGAGGATCGCTACGTCGCGTCACGCGATGCGGCGATCAAGAAGCTCAAGCCGCTTTACGACGCCGGCAAGATGGACGATGCCGCAACGAAGATCGAGGACGCAGCGCGCGCCGATCTCGAAGCGCAGTTGCGCGTCATCCTGGGGCCGCTCGACTACGCGGGCTTCGGGCCGGGCAAGCTCAATCTCGACTCGTTGTACGAGGGCGATGAAGGCTTCGGCACCCTCGACGGTTTGCGCTTCGACGCCAACGTCGGAGACACCGGCGAGCCGGCCGGCAGCAAGCCCGACGGCACATACGTCGAGCCCAAAGCCCACATCATCGTGACGACGCAGACGATGTTCGCGCGCTGGCTGCGCGCCCACAAGGACTGGTGGGACAAAGGCGTCAAGAATGTGCCGCAGCAGATCGGCGCGGCGCTCAGGGACGAGAGCTTCTACACGCAGGCGATCTCGACCGGCGCCGCGGTGATCAACTTCAACGAGCTGCCGGTCGCGAGGCCCGCCTCCGCGACGCTTGCCTATGCGATGCTGGCGGGGCGCACCCAATCCGAAATCCCGGACACGGCGGACGAGGTGTTCGTCGCCGCGCTCGCGAACGGCAAAGCCTACGTCGCCTTCAGCTCGATCGCGCCCAAGGTCCAGATTCCGGCCTGCAGCGCGATCCGGGCCGACTACAACAAAAGGTCCGAGGACGCGGACGAAGCCTTTCGGCAGAAACGTATCGACATGAAAGCATACGGCAAGCTCGGCAACCTCCGCCAACAAGGCGAAGACGCGTTCAGGCGCTGCTTCACCGAGCGCGCGCCGAAGCAGTCAGCCTTCGCCGCGGCGACAAAGCAGGCGCAGGCATTGTTGGAAAAGGCGGTGGGGAAATAGCAGCGGCAAGTGAGCATGGCGAAATCGCTCAATGTCCGGTCGTCAAAGCCGCGCCCCGGCCCGGCATTTGAATGCAGCCGTTCCGGCTGCTAAGTCTGACGCGATCCGCATGACCGGGAGGATGAGATGATCGATTGCTACACGTGGACGACGGACAACGGCTACAAGCCTCGCGTGATGCTGGAGGAGACCGGACTCGCGCACAGGATCGTTCCGGTCAATCTGCGCGAAAAGGCGCAGATGTCGCCCGAATTCATGAAAATCAGCCCCGGCCACAAGATACCGGCGATCGTCGATCATGACGGGCCCGGCGGCGCGACCGTGACGGTCTGCGAATCCGGCGCGATCCTCAAATATCTCGCGGAGAAGTCCGGCAAGTTCTATCCGAGCGATGCCGCCGCCCGTGCCAAAGTGGATCAATGGCTGTTCTACGGCTCCGCGACATTTACGACGCTGTCGCAACAGTTTGGCCACTGGACGATACGCTCTTCGGTGAAAGCGCCGCCCGCGCAAGAGTTCTACGAGGCCAATCTGCGCGACATGCTCGGCATTCTCGATCGGCACCTGGCGTCGAACGAATATTTCGGCGGCGCCTATTCCATCGCCGACATGACGATGTATTCGGACGTGCACCTTCACGGGGTGAAGGACATCGGCCTCAAGGATTATGCCAACGTGAAGCGCTGGCACGATGCGATCGAGGCGCGTCCCGCCGTTCAGCGCGCCTGGGGACCATTTCCGGCATAACGCAGTTCACTTCGGCGGCGTGCGCTCGCGCGCCATGAGCGCGGTGAGACCGCCCATGCCGGCCATGACGAGGCCGAGGAAAACGGCGACGGCGAACGGGCCGTTGTCGGTGTCGGTGATGGCGCCGAGCGTCCCGGCGTGGGCGATGCCGATCGACACCGCGGTCACGGCAATCACCAAAGAAACTACAAGTCCAACCATCGCCATCAATTCGATAGCGACGACGCGTTGCTTCACTGACTTCCGTGCGGTGGGGTGAGCGAACCCAACCCTTCCGGTCAGCTCTGCCATGGTCGTCATCCTTCGCGAATCAGTTTGCGTTGTCGGCAACATCATGCCGCATGCGGGCGGGCGTTCGTCCGGACTTTGTCGAAGCCATTGAGGAACAATGGCGATTTCGTGAATTGGGTTAATCAATCGTTAACGCTGGAGGCTTAACAAACAATTAATTGCCGCCGTGTCGTCGCGGCCACACACGCAAATGCAGCATGTCATGCCTGGGGTTCGTGCACACCGCGTGGAATGGCACAAGGCGGCTGCCCAGCCATGCCGGCATGACGACCGCGCAACGGCGCCCAGTCAAATCCGTGCGATCGTCTTTTCGACGCATTCACTGCACGAATGGTCACGGTGCATGGCGGTGTCGCGCTGACTTCCATGCCGAGCTTTGCCAATAGCAACGCCATGAATATTCAGGGGCAGGTCTGTCAAACTTGGTCATGGTGTTCACGGCACGGGTGGGATGTGTTCGTTCCGCGTCCGCTGGGGTTAGAAATGAAACGCCGAATATCTATTCCCGCTTTTCCATTGCACTGCGTCAGCGATGGCGGATCGGTTAATGGTCCAAGATCAGATTCGAAAGTCGCGGCGTGTCGGTACGTCGCGGTACCAGAATACAAGCGCCACATCGGTGACATCGAGCACCGCACAAGCGACGTTTGTTCGGCCCTGTTGCTGTGCGGCGAATATCGTCCCGGTTTTCAGCGGAAGTGCTTCTTGTTTCCGTGCGACGCTCTGACATGATCGTTCAAGCCCGCCCACAATCCGCTCAGCACGATCTATTCGATTCCACACTAACTAGACGTTAAATTGGAGGCGGATTTTTCGCACGGCCTGCGCTTGTCGCGCGTTTCGAAACCGTCAATGCGCGATGAGGTCGACGGCGGCGGGATTGAATGTCATCGCCACGTGGCGCGGCTGGCGCGGCGACGCGCGAGAGCCAGGCGCGGATCGCGGGAAACGTGGTGAGGTCGTAGTCGCACTGGTTCGCCACGTGGGTATAGGCGTAGAGCGCGATGTCGGCGATGGTGTAGCGGCCCGCGGCGAAGAAATCGTTCAGCGTGAGATGCTTCTCCATGACGCCGAGCGCGCGGTAGCCTTCCTCCATCCAGTCTTCGAGCGCGTGGCGCTGCAGACTCGCGCCCGCCCTTGACCAGCGCGAGCCAGAAATACGCCGCGCCGAGATTGGGCTCGAGGCTGTGCTGCTCGAAGAACATCCATTGCAGCGCTTCGGCGCGGTCGATGCGGTCGTCGGGCGCGAGCGGCGTGCCGCCGGCGATGTACCACAGGATGGCGTTGGATTCGGCGATGAAGCGGCCGGGCGCGACTTCCAGCAGCGGCACCTGGCCGTTCGGATTCTTGGCCAGAAAATCGGGCGTGTGGCTTTCGCCCTTGAGGATGTCGATCTCGACCAGCCGATAGGGCAGTGCGCAAGCTGCGCCAGCGCGAGCCGCGCCTTGTAGCTGTTGCCGGAGCGTTGCATTGAGTAGAGCGTAAACATTTCGCTCCCGCGCGTTTCGTCCCTTGCACGGCTCTAGCGGCCGGGCATCGCATCAGTATGACACGATCGGGGCGATGTGGTGACCGCCAAAACGCCGCCATTGTCACCGCAGCCTGCGGCGCAGGGTAGCGATTTTCATTGATGGAATTGATCAAATCTATTGCAGGCTCGCCGCTATTTCACGGCGCGCGTTGCGGCGGACCCGACGCAATGACGGCGTCGATCCCGGCCCGCCGTAACACCAGTATAAACACCGCGAGCATGGCCCACACGCCGAGCGGCACGAACGTCACCTGCGCGATGCTGCGGGCGACGAGCGGCGCGAGCCAGAGCACGGCGAGCGCCGTCTTCTCCCACGGGCCGAAGCCGCGCGCGCAGCCGTCGGCGATGACGAAGGCGATGGCGGGCGCGAGCAGCATCATGTCGTAGTCGAGGCTGTAGGGCGTGGCGAGAATCGCTGCGATGCAGAGCGCCGCGGCTTTGAGCGCGAACGGCGCCGTGCTGCGCCACAGCCGCACCAGTGCGGCACCGGCCGCAAGCGTCACTGCGCCTTGCACCGCGTAGGCGAGGGGGACCGAACCGCCCCACATCCGCACCCAGGAGAACACGCTCTGGATTTTGTGCCAGCCGGTGTCGCCTTGCTCGAGCACCACGATGCGGGTGAAGCGGGTCGAGGCGAGGAACGCGTCCCACACCTGCGGGCCGAAGGCGAGCGTCGTCGCCAGCGCAGACAGCGCGACCGTTGCGGCCGCGGCGGCGAAACAGCGCCAGCGTCCGGTCGCGACGAGCACGAGCGGGATCAGCACGCCGAATTGCGGTTTGTAGGCGAGCAGGCCGAACAGGATGCCGGCGACGATCGGCCGGCGGTCGAGCGTCACCAGCGCCGCGCCGAACAGCGCGGCGGTGAGGAAGCCGTTGTGGCCGTGGCCGAGATTGACGAACACCGCCGGGAACGCGACGGCGAGGAGGAGCCAGGCCCCACCCTGCGCCGCGCTGTGCGCGGCGCTTCCCTCCCCCTGCAGGGGAGGGTGGAAGGAGACAGAGCGCACGATCGCGGCGATCGCCCAGAGATAGAGCGCAAACGTGACCGCCTGCCAGACCGCGAGCGCGAGCCCGTAGGGCATCAGCGCCAGCGCGGCGGCGACAAAGAGAAAGAACGGCGGATAGTGCCAGCCGTAGAACGGCGTCGCGGCGCCGAAAATGGCGCGTTCGCGCGCGAGTTGCAGCGCCGGGTCGAACGGCGCCTGTGGCTGGCCGTCGAGCACGTAGGTGCCGGCGGCATAGACGTTGGAGAAGTCGGTGCCGAGCGGCCGGCCCAGCGTGTCGATGACGCCGTGCGCGGTGACCACCAGGTAGAGAAAGCCGATCGCCGAAGCCGCCAGCACGGCGAGCGCAATGAGCCGCACGCGCTCGCGCGTCAGCCAGGCGCCGCTTCGGGCGAGATCGAGCATTGCAACCATGGGTACTCCGAGGTGGGTATTGTCTAGCAATGGCCCCTTAAGGGAGCGTTGCGTGAACCGGGGCCCAGCCGCGTCAGATCGTACAATTGCCTTTGCGACCTCTACGGCCGACGATGCGCAAAACCGTTCGGGCGACGGAGGAAGCAATCATGAGGCGGCATCTTGGCGGTGCGTTGTTCGCGCTCGTCCTGCTCACATCTGCCGCGTATGGTCAGACCTTCACACCCGACCACGCCGATGCCGACGCCGCCAAACGCGAAGGCACGCTGAGCTGGTACACCTCGACGCCGGTCGCGCTGGCGCAGCAACTCGCCAGCAAGTTCGAGCAGGAAACCGGGGTCAAGGTTCAGCTCCTGCGCAGCGGCGGTCAGGCCGTGCTCAGCCGGCTGCAGCAGGAGATCAGCGCCGGACGTCCCGGCGCCGATGTGCTCACCATGTCGGACGCCGGCGCCGCCAACGGTCTCGCCAAGCGCGGACTGTTTATGCCGTTCCGGCCCGAAGGTTTCGACAAGGTGCTGGATAAAGATGGCGACGGCCGCTGGATCGCGCAGCGCCTGTCGCTGATCGGCATCCCGATCCGCAGCGACCAGGTGCCCGCGACAGGACGCGCCGAAAACCTGGTCGGACCTGAAAGACGCCAAGTACAAGGGCCGCATGGTGATGCCCGATCCGTCCTTCACCGCGATCCAGCTTGTCGTGGTCGGCATGCTGTCGCAGAAGCTCGGCTGGGACTACTACAAGGCGCTGCGCGCCAACGACACCATGATCGTGCAGGGCCACCAGCAGGTGTACTCGACGATGCAGAGCGGCGAGCGCGTCATCGGCGCCGAGGGCGCCGATCCGCGCAGCTTCTCCAAGGGCCAGAACGTTCCCAACCAGAAGATGGTCTATCCGACCGAAGGCGTGTTCTTCGTCTCCGCGCCGACCGCCATCCTCAAAGGCTCGGCTCACGCCGATGCCGCAAAACTGTTCGCGCAATTCATGATCTCGCGCGCGGCGCAGGCGATGATCGCGGAAGGCGGCATCCACTCCTCGCGCGTCGACATCGCGCCGCCCTCCGGCCAGCCGGCGCTCGACGCCGTCAGCCATATCCCGGTCGATCTCGACTACATCGAGGAGCACGGGCGGGACCTGAAGGCGAAGTTCAACGAGATATTTCAGTAGAGATTTGAGTTCCTAGGGCCGCGGATCGGTCGCGCCGGCGCATTGTCCCTGAGCCGCAAAGCGGGCTGCGCCCCGACGTTCCCGTCGGCCGCAAACACCATGGTTGCCGCGATCAAAAGGGTTGATGTGCGGATCATCGTTTGTGTCTTGCCGTTCGCGGCGCGGGCCATTAGGAAACTCGCGCCCGGATCGGGCATGCGGAGATTCTCATGGCCTTCCTCGCGGACCAGCTCAAGCGCATCAAGCCGTCGGCCACGATCGCGGTGACCGACAAGGCGCGGGCGCTCAAACAGGCGGGCCGCGACGTCATCGGGCTTGGCGCCGGGGAACCGGACTTCGACACGCCGGACAACATCAAAGAGGCCGCGATCAAGGCGATCCGCGACGGCAAGGCGTCGAAGTACACGGCGGTCGACGGCATCGCGGAACTCAAGGCGGCGGTGGCGCGCAAGTTCAAGCGCGAGAACGGGCTCGACTACAAGCCCTCGCAGATCATCGTCGGCACCGGCGGCAAGCAGGTGCTCTACAACGCGCTGATCGCGACCATCAATCCGGGCGACGAGGTCATCATCCCGGCGCCCTATTGGGTGAGCTATCCGGACATGGTGCTGCTCGCCGGCGGCGAGCCGGTCGCGGTCACGACGACGATGGAGCAGGGCTTCAAGATGAAGCCCGAGGCGCTGGAAAAGGCGATCACGCCGAAGACCAAGTGGATCATCTTCAACTCGCCGTCGAACCCGACCGGCGCCGCCTATACCAAGGCCGAGCTCAAGGCGGTGACCGACGTGCTGATGCGCCATCCGCACGTCCATGTCATGGCCGACGACATGTACGAGCATCTGGTCTACGACGATTTCGAATTCTTCTCGCCGGCACAGCTCGAGCCAGGGCTCTACGAGCGCACGCTGACGGTGAACGGCGTGTCGAAGGCCTATTGCATGACCGGCTGGCGCATCGGCTATGCCGGCGGGCCCGAGCCGCTGATCAAGACCATGGCGATGATCCAGTCGCAGTCGACCTCGAACCCGACGGCGGTGGCGCAATGGGCCGCGGTCGAGGCGCTCGACGGCCCGCAGGATTTCATCGCCAAGCACAACAAGATCTTCAAGGAGCGGCGCGACCTTTGCGTCTCCATGCTCAATCAGGCCAAGGGCATCCAGTGCCCGAAGCCCGAGGGCGCGTTCTACGTCTATCCGTCCTGTGCCGGCACCATGGGCAAGACCGCGCCGACCGGAAAGAAGCTCACGACCGACGAGGATTTCGTCACCGAACTGCTGGAGGCGGAAGGCGTCGCGGTGGTGCAGGGCACGCCGTTCGGCGTCGGCCCGGCGTTCCGCATTTCCTACGCCACGGCGACGAGTGCGCTCGAAGAGGCGTGCATGCGCATCCAGCGCTTCTGCGGCGGGCTGCGCTGAGGCGCTCGGCCTATTTCCGCTGCCACTCTTCGCTGCCGAGTTCGGTGCCGCCGGCGGTCACCCACTTGCCTTTCCAGTTGTCGCCATCGGCGGCGTAGAGCGCCAAGCCGGTGAAACTGCCGGACTGGAACCACACTCCGAACGAATTGCCGTCGAGCACGCCGGTACCGATGAAGAACTGGCTGCCGATCTGCCAGATCACGCGATAGGCATCGCCGGACTTTTCGACCGCCACAGTTCCTTCGTACGCCGAGCCGCCGCCCGGATTTGCGCCCTTGACCTCGTACTGGCCGATGGGATCGGCGAGCGCCGGTGCGATGGCGAGGATGAGCAAAGCGACGAAAGCGATGACGGTGCGCATGGGGGCCCCTTGGGTGTTGGAGCAATGTGTCCGCGTTCGCCAAAATTGCGACATGGCGGCGCGGCGCACAAGCACCGCTTCGGTCATCGGCGTCATGCGGTCTCGCGCATGACAGGCGACTTTCGCCACGTTCTGGCCTATAGAGCCGACTAGAGTTGCCGCTGTGTGGGCACTTTGAGGGGAGAATTCAGATGATTCGTATCGCCATCGCGGCCGCTGCCGCCGCTGCCATCCTGTCGGCGCCTGCCGACGCGCAGCCGCGGCGCGTCCAGGTCGGGACGCTGTCATGCAGCCTGTCCGCCGGCATCGGCCTGGTGGTCGGCTCGCAGCGAAATGTGAATTGTAATTTCAATCCCGGCCCAAACGCTCCGCCGGAGGCCTATACCGGCACCATGACGCGGATCGGTCTCGATGTCGGGTTCACGGGTGGTTCCGAAATCGTCTGGGCGGTGTTTACCGATACCAACCGCTATTCCGGCATGGTCACCGGCACCTATGCCGGGGCCTCGGCGGAAATGACGATTGCGGCCGGGCTTGGCGCCAATGTTCTGGTTGGCGGATCGAACCACAACGTCGCCTTGCAGCCGCTGTCGGTGGGCGGCCAGGTTGGACTCAATATCGCGGCCGGTATCGGCTCCCTGGAGCTTCATCTCGCACGCTAGGCTTTTCAGCCGGTATTGGGAGGCAGGGTTCCGTTGGAGGCGACCCATGTCCGTGTGGGAACCTAAAGTCGCGCCCCTTGACCAGCACCGCCGCCTTTTGAAACGATGGTGACCGCGGCCCGCGCCCGAACCAACACGGGTCTGCGCGGGAGGCGGTTATGGCAGAGAATGGTAACGGCGGCACACGAGCGACGGGTCCCCGGTGCGTGGCGCTGGTGGGCCCGTTCCAGAGCGGCAAGACCACGCTGCTCGAAGCCATCCTCGCCCGTACCGGCGCGATCCAGCGCCAGGGCAGCATCGATGCCGGCAACACGGTCGGCGACGCCAGCAAGGAATCGCGCCATCACCGCATGAGCGTCGAGCTCACCGTCGCCACGACCAGCTTCATGGGCGACAGCTATACCTTCCTCGATTGTCCCGGCTCGGTCGAATTCGTCCACGACATGCGCGCCATCATGCCGGCGATCGACGCCGCGGTGGTCGTCTGCGAAATGGACGAGAAGAAGATTCCGCAGCTCCAGCTCATCCTGCGCGAGCTGGAGGACCAGAAAATTCCGCATATCCTGTTCGTCAACAAGATCGACAAGGCCGATGCCGGCGTGCACGACGTGCTCAACCTGCTGCAGCCGGCCTCGCGCAACAAGCTGGTGCTGCGGCAGATCCCGACATTTTCCGGCGACATCATCACCGGTTTCGTCGATCTCGCGCTGGAGCGCGCCTATGTCTACAAGGAGCACGCGCCCTCCGAAATCGTGCCGCTCGAAGGCGATATCCTCGATCGCGAGAAGACGGCGCGGTTCTCCATGCTGGAGGCGCTTGCCGATCACGACGACCAGTTGATGGAGCAGTTGCTCGAAGACATTCAGCCGCCGCGCGACAAGATATTCGACGACCTGACCCGCGACCTTCGCCAAGGCATCGTCTGTCCGGTGATGATGGGGGCGGCGACCCGCACCAACGGCGTGCTGCGTCTGCTGAAGGCGCTGCGTCACGAATCGCCGGGCATCGAGGACACTGCCAAGCGGCTTGCCGTGAAGCCAGGCGGCGACGTCGTCGCCTATGTGCTCAAGACCCTGAACACCGCCCATGGCGGCAAGATGTCGGTCGCGCGCGTGCTGTCGGGCCAGGCCGCCGACGGCACCACGTTCCAATCGCCCGAGCGCGAAGCCGGGCGTGTCGCCGGCGTATTCAAGCTGGTCGGCCAGAATACCGAAAAGCGCGGGCCGGCTGTGTTGGGCGAAACCGTCGCGTTCGCCAAGCTCGACTACGCCAAGACCGGCGATACGCTGAGCACCGGCAAACAGGCGCATGCGCCGGTCGCCAAGGTCGAGGCCTATGCGCCGGTGCTGGCGATCGCGATCCTCGCCAAGGAGCGCAAGGACGACGTCAAGCTCGGCCAGGCGCTGGCGAAGCTGGTCGAGGAAGACCCTTCGATCACCGTCGTGCACAATCCCGAGACGCACGAAGTCGTGCTGTGGGGACAGGGCGAGATGCACCTGCGCGTCGCCACCGAGCGGCTCGCCGACCGCTTCGGCGTTCAGATCGAGCGCCGGCAGCCGAGCGTCGGCTACCGCGAGACCATCCGCAAAGGCATCCAGCAGCGCGGCCGGCACAAGAAGCAGTCCGGCGGTCACGGCCAGTATGGCGACGTGGTCATCGACATCAAGCCGATGCCGCGCGGCTCGGGCTTCAGTTTCGAAGACAAGATCACTGGCGGCGTGGTGCCGCGCAACTACATCCCGGCGGTCGAGGAGGGCGTCATCGACGCGCTCAAGCATGGTCCACTCGGCTTCCCGGTGGTCGATCTGCATGTGGCGCTGGTCGACGGCTCCTATCACACCGTCGATTCGTCCGACATGGCGTTCCAGATGGCCGGCCGCATCGGTGTCCACGAAGGTCTACCGCAATGCCAGCCGGTGCTGCTGGAGCCGATCCACCTGGTCGAGATTGCCTGTCCGAACGAAGCCACGGCGAAGATCAACGCGCTGATGTCCGGCCGCCGCGGCCAGATTCTCGGCTTCGACACGCGCGATGGCTGGGATGGCTGGGACCTCGTTCGCGCGATGATGCCGGAGGCGGAGATCGGCGACCTCATCGTCGAGATCCGTTCGGCCACCGCGGGCGCCGGAACCTTCACCTTCAAGTTCGACCACATGGCCGAACTCACCGGCCGCACCGCCGATCAGATCATCGCCGCGCGACGCGCGGCGGAGTGACCGTCGCCCCGTGTTTCCGATGTGCGATTAGGATTTCCGGGTGATTGCCTCGCGCGTTGTTCCGAACGCTGCAACGATGCGAGTACACCGGGCGGGGTGAATGCCACACGCTCTCCGGCAAACGTTGGGCAGTTCAAGGCGCCAGCGTTCTTGCCACCCTCAGGCCGAAGTTCCAATCCCTTCCCGTATTTCTATCGCGAGCGGCGGGACGCAGCGCTCCGTAGAATCTGGTGAAATCGCCACCCCGCATGAACTGGCCGCAAGTTCCATCCTTTTCCGCTGTGGTCCAGGCGGAGCCATCTGTCGGCGCGCCTGAATAGTCCGAATGGTAGCAATCTTCGATCATCTCATTGGCATTGCCGAGCATTTCGAAAAGCCCGAAGGCGTTCGGCTTAAATGAGCCTACCGGTGCGGTAAAAGTGTATCCATCGTCGCAGTCCGATATGGTTGCGGTGGGGAGCACTTTCCGAAAGCTGACGTCGGCACCATTGGCGTTCTTACATATTTCTTCCGTTTTATCGCCAAAGGGATAAATCGCGGTGGTGCCCGCGCGTGCCGCATACTCCCATTCGGCCTCGCTCAAGAGCCGATAATTCTTGCCGGTTTTTTTCGAGAGCCATTTCACATAGGCCTTGGCAGTGTCCCAATCCAGGCAGGTTGCGGGGTGTTGTCCGGTCACCTGGAACCCGGGATTCCTGAACGATCGATCGACGCGTTCTCCAAATTTGCCGTCTTCTTTCGTCCAGCATTTGTTATCGACCGCAAAACGACTGTCTTTCACGAACGCGGCAAACTGATCGACGGTGATCTCGAACTTTCCCACCGCGAAGGGCTTCGAAATCGTGACCTTGTGCTGCGGGAGCTCATCGTCGCTGTGGCTGAACTCATTCTTCGGTGAGCCCATGGTGAACGACCCCGCCGGCACGACGACCATTTCCGGGCATGTCTCGCACTCCCTGAACGTATCTTTCGGCTTGAGCGCCCGCTCACGCTCGGCCGACAGCGGCGCCGTGCCGCTTGCCGGCGGGAAAATGCCAACGGCGGGCTGTACCGGTGCGGGAGCGGGCGGCTGTACCGGCGCGGGCGCCGTCGGCTGTACCGGAGGCGCGACAACGGCAACTTGGCTCTTGTTGAGTTCGTTCAATCGCGTACGGGCTTCGGCTGCATGTGGGCTGGCCGGGAATTCTCTAATAAATTCTTCGAACAGCGGGGCTGACTTCGAGGCCTTGATCGCATTCCAATAAAATTCGTCGGCCGCCGGCGCAGCAGTGGGAGGCGCAGCGATTGTCGTCGCTGCCGGCGGCGCGGTGAAAAAGAAGCTGCCTTTGATCGGCGAGGTTGACAGCCATGGCTGCTGGGCACGCCCCGTCGTCTCCATGACCGAAACACCAACCTCGTTGAAGGTCTGGAAAACGTCGAGCCCAGGCCGCCGGAGCGTCTGCGCCAGTGCTTTGGTATAGGGGCTGTTGCCGTCCGCACCGTCCTGCGCGACGCTGCCGGGCTGCGTCGCAAAAGAGATCAGCGTTCCCTCCGGCGCCTGCATTTGCCCGAGCCCCCCGACCGTCGCCCGCAAGCCGCGTCCGCCGAATGGATTGTTGCGGCAGGCGTCCAGGATGATGAGGTTGAGCTTCGTACCCGAGCCCTCCATCTGGCTGAGCACCAGAGCGATATCCACCATCTGAAGAAAAACATCGGCTTCGCGCGTCGGGTTTGCATTGATCGGCACGAGATAATTCGAGCCGCGGACCTGGACACCGTGTCCGGCATAATAAAACAGTGCGACATCCGCTCCCTGAACCTGATTGCTGAAGCTTTGGATCGCGCTGTCGAATGCGGCCTTGTCGAGATCGAGGCGCGCGCCGCCGCCGACGAGCGTGAAACCGAGACTGCGCAGCGTGTCGGCCAACAGCTTGGCGTCGTTTCGCGGATTGTCGAGCCGCGTGACGTTTTGGTAGGCCGAGTTGCCGATGACCAGCGCCACGCGCTTGTCGGCGAGTGCCGGTCTGGCGATCGTCAGGCACGACAATGCCAATAGCAGCAACCAAATAGTGGATTTCACAATGCTGCGATTTTCGCAGTGCATGCCATGCGCCCCATGATGGCCGGCCGTCATCTTACTGCAATCGGGCGCGGGGGTCAGTCCCGTCGGTTCCATCTGTCCGCGGTATGTCCGGCTGGCGGGTAGTCCCGGCAATGGCATCTGGGACCGTGTGCGTTTACCAATTCACACCCGTGCTTGCCGCGTCCGATCCATTTTCACAGAAGGGAAAAGTTATTCATTACGCTTTGCAAAGCATAAAACGACGTCCCCTATGGCGGATTAACCGGTTACCTGCGTTCATCGGCCATAAGGCTACGCGACCAGCGAATGTTGCGGCGGGCGTTGCGGGTACTGATGCTGCAGACGTTGCTCAGACTGTTCGTGCCAAAGGCTGTCGAGCCCGATGCGGGCGACGGCAAGGTCACGCTTGGCGACGTGCTGCGCAAGAACTGGTTCGACCTGTGGTACCAGCCGAAGATTGATCTGCGCACGCAGCGTCTGGTCGGCGCCGAGGCGCTGGTGCGCGCGCGGCGACCGGACGGCAGCATGATCAGCCCCGGCGCGTTTCTGCCCGGCGCCAAAGAGGAAGATCTGCTGGCGTTGACCGAGCGCGTCATTCTGACCTCGTTGCGCGACTGGGAAGACTATGCGGCGCACGGCGCGTCGGTGAAGCTCGCGGTCAACGTGCCGGTTTCCGCATTCGAAAAGCTGCCGCTGGCGCAGATCCTGCGCGAAGAGCGGCCGATGGCGGAGAACTGGCCGGGTCTCGTGCTCGAAGTCACCGAGGACGAAGCGGTCAAGGATCTCAAGATCGCCAACGACGTCGCCGATCAACTGCGTGAATTGAATTGCACGCTCGCGCTCGACGATTTCGGCAACGCCTATTCGTCGCTGGCGCGGCTGCGGCAATTGCCGTTCAGCGAACTCAAGATCGATCGCAGCTACGTCACCAATTGCCACACCGACCGCTTCAATGCCGGTCTGTGCGAGACCATCGTCGAACTCTCCAAGCGCTTCGGCCTCAAGACCGTAGCCGAGGGCATCGAGACGACGCACGAGAGCCACAAGCTGCAAGGCATCGGCTGCGACGTCGGGCAGGGCTATCTGTTCGCCAGGCCGATGTCGAAAGACCAGTTCCTCGGCACGGTGGACCGCCGTCTGGTGGGCAGGGCCGCGCCGGCGCCGCGACGCTCGTTCTTTGGCGGGTTGTTCGCGAAGGCGTAATTGCGCATGGCCGTTGGCGTGCGCCGATCTCTTATTCCAGCACTTCGTTGGCCTGAACGAGAATAAGGTCCGGAATTTTCATGCCGAGCGCGGCCGCGGTTTTGGCATTGACCACGAGCTCGAACCGGGTCGGCTCTTCGGCCGGCAGGTCGGACGGTTTTGCGCCCTTGAACACCTTGTCGACGTAGTAGGCGACGCGCTGGAAGGCGTCGGAAAGGCTCGCGCCGTAGGTGATAAGGCCGCCGTCATCGGCAAATTCGCGAAAACCGTAGATGGCCGGCAAGCGGTGGTTGAGCGCAAGCTGCGCCAGCGTCTTCCGGTGGAGATTGGTGAAACCGCTGCTGGCGATGTAAAGCGCGCCGCAATTCTCGCGCGCCATTTCGTCGAACGCCGGGGCCAATTCGTCGGCCGTGCGCACGCCGTAGCGAACCAGCGTCACGCCTAACGTTTTCGCATCGGCCTCGGCCGCCTGCAGGTCGGATTCCGGGCTGCCGTCGATGTAATAGAGCATGGCGACGCGGCTCAGCGTCGGCACAAAATCTTTGAGCAGACCGAGACGCTTGCCGACCAGATCGGACGAGACGCAACTGAATCCGGTGGCGTTGCCGCCGGGCCGCGCCAGACTGCCGAGCAGCCGTTCGATCGTATTGCAGGTCACCGTGACGATGGGGATATTGCGGCCGGCCTCCTTGGCGGCGAGCAAGGCCGGCTCGGTGACGGTGAAGAAGACGTCGACCTTGAGCGCCGCAAGTTCCGCGGCCATCGCCGGAAGCTTGTCGTACTGGCCGTCGGCGAACCGCATTTCGATGACGAGGTTGCGACCCTCGTCGTAACCCAGCGTGTGCATGGACTCGCGAAAGGCCTTGATGTGCGCGGTATTGGTCGCCACCGCATTCGCGGACAGCAGGCCGACCCGGAAAACCCTGTGCTGCTGGGCGGCAGATGGCAGCAGCCATGTCGCGATCGCCAGCGCGAACGCGAGCACGGCAGCAATTCGGTTCAGCATCGTCGCCCCAGTCGGTTGGCTTATCCACCAGACTACATTGTAACAGAGGCGCAAGCGGTTGGATGTGATCAAGGTCACACTCACCGGCGCAGTCATGGGCCCGATTTGCGCATGTGGGTCTGCATTTCGCGGCTGGCAATCCGATTCACTTCCACGTGATTGCACGCTGTGGTTTAGCCACCTTCGCCGGCCTCGACTTCCGCCAGTTTCTCGCGCCAATCCTTGCGGTGCATGACGAAGGAATACGCCGACATCAGCAGCAGCGCGACGCTGACGACCAGCAGCCCCAGTGCGATCGGCCGCTGGAAGAAGATCAGATAATTGCCGTTCGACATGATCAGCGACTGGCGCAGGCTCTGCTCGAAGATCGGCGCGATCACGAGGCCGAGCACCAGCGGCGCCGGATCGAAGTTGAACTTGCGCAGCGCATAGCCGAGCACGCCCATGATCAGCATGATCCAGACGTCGACGATCGAGTTGTTGTTCTCGTAGACGCCGATGACGCAGAACATGATGATGAGCGGATAGAGGTAGGCGTAGGGGATGCGCAGCACGGTCACGAACATGCCGACCAGCGGCAGGTTGAGCGCGAGCAGCATCAGGTTGCCGACATACATCGAGGCGACGAAGCCCCAGAACACGTCGGGATGATCGGTGACCAGCGTCGGCCCGACCGAGACGCCGTGCAGCATCAGGGCGCCGATCAGCACGGCGGTGATCGGGCTGGTCGGGATGCCGAGCGCCAGCATCGGCACGAAGGCGCCGGTCGAGGCCGAGTTGTTGGCGGACTCCGGTCCGGCGACGCCGGCGACGGCGCCCTTGCCGAATTCCTCCGGATGACGCGAGACGCGCTTCTCCAGCGCATAGGAGAGGAAGCTCGAAATGACGTGGGCGGAGCCGGGGATGATGCCGATGATGAAGCCGAGCACGGTGCCGCGCGCGATCGGCATCGCCGCCTCGCGCCATTCCTGCCGGTTCGGCAGCAGCTCGCGCAGTTTCGGCGTGATGACCTGGCCGACCACGCTCATGCTCGGCGTCGACAGGATTTCGCCGAGCCCGAACAGCCCGACCGCCACCGGCACGATGCCGATGCCGTCGCCAAGCTCCGGCAGGTCGAAGCTGTAGCGGAAATGGCCGGTCATGTTGTCGATGCCGATCATGCCGAAGAACAGGCCGAGGCACGCCATCAGCAACGTGCGCACCAGCGACGACGACGACATGTAGGCGAGGAAGATCATTCCGAGCACGAGGAGCGCGGTGTATTCCGGCGGGCCGAAACGCACCGCGAGCGTCGCCAGCGGCGGCGCGACGACGGTGAGCACGATGACGCCGAAGGTGCCGGCGATCCAGGAGCCGACCGCGGCGATGCAGAGCGCCGCGCCGGCGCGGCCCTTCTTCGCCATGGCGTAGCCGTCGATGCAGGTCATCACCGAGGACGCTTCGCCCGGGATGCGCATCAGGATCGAGGTGGTCGAGCCGCCGTATTGCGAGCCGTAATAGATGCCGGCGAGCATGATCACGGCCTGCGTGGCGTTGAGCCCGAACGTCACCGGCAGCAGGATCGAGATGCCCGACAGCGGGCCGATGCCGGGCAGCACGCCGACCAGCGTGCCGACCAGGCAGCCGAGAAACGCGTACCACAGATTGCTGAGCTGGAATGCAACCCCGAAACCAAGCATCAAGCTATGAAGGGTGCCTTCCACGTGCGATCCTAAAATCCGAATGGGCCGCTGACGAGCGGCGTCTTGAGCACGTATTCGAACGTGACGTAGGTCAGCAAGGTCGACGCCGACACTATACACCGCGGCCGGCAGCAGTTTGCGGCGTTCGATGACGACGAGCAGCGCGAAAATCATCAGCGATCGTGGTGGTGAGAAAGCCGAGCTGCTCGAACAGCGCGATGGCGACGGCGGTGACGACGATCGACCAGCGCGGCATGCTTGGCGTCGCTCCATTCGAGCTCGGCAAATGGCTGGCTTTCGTTCGCCCGCGCGATCAGCAGCAGGCCGAACAATATCGTGAGGACGGCAAGGATCTTCGGCATGAAGCCGGAGCCCGGCATCGACAGGTTGCCCGATCGGCAGATCGCCGCTGAGCGCGATGATGAGGATGCCGAACGCGATGAACGCGGCGCCGGCAACGTGATCGACACGAAGGCTCATTGCCTCAACCCTGCACGCGGCCGATGTCTTTGATCGCGTCCTCCATGAGCCTGGAATCCTCGTCTCAGAATTTCGCGAATTCCGGCTGGTCCATATCTCAGCCCTGCACCTTGCCGATCTGGCGAACGGCATCTTCGATGCGCGCGGCATCGGCGTCCCAGAACTTGGCGAAATCGGGCTGATCGAGATAGGCCACATCCTGTCCGAGATTGGCCATCGCGGTCTTGAACTGATCCGAGTGCGCCGCCTTGCCGAACTGCGTCGCGCAGATAAGTGATCACGGCGTCCGGCGTCCCCTTCGGGGCGAACGAGCCGACCCAGAGGTAGTATTCGATGTCGTAGCCGAGTTCCTTCATGGTCGGAACGTCGGGCAGCGCCTTCGAGCGCTCGGCGCCGAACATCGCCAGCGGGCGCAGTCTTGCCGGCCTTGATCTGCGACATCGCGGCCGAGATCGACGACACCAGCGCCTGCGAATTGTTGCCGAGCACCGCGGTCAGCGCCGGGCCGCCGCCGTTGGTCGGCAGATGGCGCATCTCGACGCCGGCCGCCTTCATGAACAGCGCCATCGGAATGTGCAGCGCGCCATAAAGTCCGGACGAACTGAAGATGATTTCGTTCGGCCGCTTCTTGGCGTCGTCGACGAAGTCCTTCAGCGTCTTGTAGGGCTGCTGGTCGTTGACCAGGAACACGCACGGGTCGGCGACGAAGCGCGCGATCGGGATGAAATCGGCGCGGGTGAATTTCAGCGCGCGGCCGAACAGCTTGTCGACTTCGGCGAAGCCGGAGATCGAGGTGATGTGCAGGAGCAGCGTGTAGCCGTCGGGCTTGGCGCTGGCGGCGACCTGCGCGCCGACCGCGCCGGCGGCGCCGGCCTTGGTTTCGATCACGCACGGCTGCTTGACCATCGGCTCCATGATCGCCGCGAGCGGCCGGCCGACGACGTCGGCTGCGCCGCCGGGCGGGAACGGATTGATGAAGGTGATGGCGTGCGCCGGATACGGCTGCTGCGCCGATGCGGACCGTGTGACAAGCCCGGCTGCCGCCGCGGTGCTGCCGATGACGAAGCTGCGTCTGTCCATCTTGCCCCTCGAACTGCTTGTGCTTGTTATGCGTGATCGTCGGCATCAGCCTTGCACGCGGCCGATGGACTTCACCGCGTCCTCGGCACGCTTGGCGTCGACGTCCCAGAATTTGGCAAAATCCGCCGCGTTGAGATAGCCGGGTTCAAGGCCGATATTGGCGACGGCGGTCGTGAACAGAGTCGCTGCTCGCGGCCTTGTCGAGATTGGTGCTGAGCGTCGCTATCGACGGCGCGCGGCGTGCCTTTGGGCGCGAACAGGCCGACCCACAGATAATATTCGAGGTCGTAGCCGAGCTCCTTCATCGTCGGCACGTCGGGCAGCGCCTTCGAGCGCTGTGGCGCCGAACGATCGCGAGCGCGCGCAGCTTGCCGGCCTTGATGTATTGCAGCGATGCCGACACCGATTGGGTGCTCGCATGCGCGTTGTTGCCGAGCATCGCCATGATCGCCGGCCCGCCGCCATTGGTCGGCAGGTGGCGCATCTTCGACAGGCCCGCCGCTTTCTCCAGCATCGCCATCGGCAGATGGCTGGCGCCGTAAAGGCCGCCGGAGCTGTAGATGATCGCCTCGGGATTTTTCTTGGCCGCGTCGATGAACTCTTTCACCGTCTTGTAGGGTTGCTGATCGTTGACGAGCAGCAGCACCGGATCGGCGCTGAGCCGCGCCAGCGGAATGAAGTCGGCGCGGGTCGTCTTCGGCTTGCGGTCGAACAGCTTGTCGACGTCCTCGTAGCCGGAGATTCCATTGTTGTGCGACAGCAGCGTGTAGCCGTCGGGCTTCGCCGTCGCGGCGACCTGCGCGCCGACCTGGCCCGCGGCGCCGGCCTTGGTCTCGACCACCACCGGCTGCTTCAGCACCGCTTCGAGCGCCGCCGCCAGCGGCCGCGTCACGATATCGTTGGCGCCGCCCGGCGGGAATGCATTGATGATGGTGATCGCGTGCGTCGGGAAGCCATCCTGCGCCAGTCCGGCCCGGCTCATCAGCGCGGCGGCGGTCGCTGCCGATGCCAACAATGAAGCTGCGTCTTTCCATCTGATCCTCCGAACTAACCCTGAACCCGGCCGATCGCATCGACTGCGTCTTTGACCTGCTTGGCATCCTCAGCCCAGAATTTCGCGAATTCCGGCTGATCCATGTAATCGAGCTCCTGGCCGATATTGCCGAGCGTCGTTTTGAACTTGTCGGTGTGTGCAGCCTTGTTCGCCGCATTGCGCAAGACGGTGATGACGCTGTCCGGCGTATTCTTCGGCGCGAAGATGCCGACCCACAGATAGTATTCCACGTCGAAGCCCAATTCCTTCATGGTCGGCACGTCGGGCTGCGCCTTCGAGCGCTTGCCGCCCATCAGTGCGAGCGGGCGCAGCTTGCCGGCCTTGATCTGCGACAGTGTCGCCGACAGCGAGATGATGGCGACCTGCGCGTTGTTGCCGAGCACCGCGGTCATCGCCGGGCCGCCGCCATTGGTCGGCAAATGCCGAAGTTGCAGGCCGCCGGCCGCCTTGACGAACAGCGCCATCGGAAGATGCACCGCGCTGTAGAGCCCGGCCGAGCTGAAGATGATCTCGTTCGGACGTTTTCGGGCGTCGTCGACGAACTCCTTCAGCGTCTTGTACGGCTGCTGGTCGTTGCACACGAAGACGCACGGATCGGCGACGATGCGGACGATCGGGATGAAATCCGCGTTGGTGAATTTCGGCGTGCGGTTGAACAGCTTGTCGACCTCGGCGAAGCCGGCGAGCGCGGTGTTGTGCGTGAGCAGCGTATAGCCGTCGGGCTTGGCGCTGGCGACGAACTGCGCGCCGACCTGGCCGGAGGCGCCGGCCTTGGTCTCGATCACGATGGGCTGCTTGAGGATCGGTTCCAGCTCCGCTGCGAACGGGCGCGTCACCAGCTCGTTGGCGCCGCCCGGCGGAAACGGATTGACGATGGTGATGGCGTGGGTCGGAAAAGTCTCCTGCGCGAACGACGGGCGGATCGCGAGGGCTGCGGCGGCAGCGGCACTGCCAGCGACGAAGCGGCGTCTGTTCACGCGTTTCCTCCCGGCTATTGGGTTGTTCCGATTTTGGCGCACCTTATCGACGCCGCGCGCGAAGGTCGAGATCAATCGAGGATGGCGATGGCCCGCGTCCAGCCCGCCGAGGCGCCGCGGATTTTCACCGGAAAGCAGCTCACCAGAAATCCCTTGGGCGGCAGCATTTCGAGATTGTGCAGTTTCTCGATGTGGCAATAGCCGATCTCGCGCCCGGCCTTGTGGCCTTCCCAGATCAGGCCGGCGTCGCCGGTCGCCTCGAATTTCTTGCGCGTGTGCACGAATGGCGCATCCCAGCTCCAGCCGTCGGTGCCGGTGACGCGCACGCCGCGTTCGGTGAGGTAGAGCGTCGCCTCGCGGCCCATGCCGCAGCCGGTGGCGACGTAATCCGCGCGGCCATAAGCCGCACCGGCCGCCGTGTTCACCAGCACGATCTCGAGCGGCGACAGCGTGTGGCCGATGCGCGCGAGTTCCGCCTCGACATCCTGCGCGGTCGCGACATAGCCGTCGGGGAAGCGGCGGAAGTCGAGCTTGACGCCGGGCTGGAAGCACCACTCGATCGGCACCTCGTCGATGGTGATGGCGCGCTTGCCGCGATCCATGGTCGAGGCGTAGTGCCACGGCGCGTCGAGATGCGTGCCGTTGTGGGTGTTCAGCTTGATGTTTTCGAGCGCCCAGCCTTCGCCGTCCGGCAATTGGTCGGCGCGCAGGCCGGGAAAGAATCCGGTCAGTGCGCCGACGGTCTGCTTGTGGTCCAGATACTCGATGCTCGGTCCGAACCCCGGCGGATCGGCGGCGACGCCGTTTTCAAGCGGGACGGAAATGTCGATCAGGCGGCGCGGCATGAATTGCTCCTTTGACCGTATCACTCTTCAATACTTGTCATCATCCGCGAAGGCGGATGATCCAGTAATCCGTATCGCTTGCGATTGACTGCGGCGGTGTCGTTTACTGGATGCCCCGCCTGCGCGGGGCATGACAATGAGAAGTTTGGAGATTCCAATGCCAGCCTATTGGATCGCGCGCTCGAAGATCAATGATCCGGTCGAATACAAGAAATACACCGATCTCGTGCCCGCCATCATCGCCAAGTTCGGCGGCAAGGTGCTGGCGCGGGGCGGACGCTACCAGATCATGGAGGGACCGCAGAAATTCCACCGCTTCGTCGTGATCGAATTCCCGACATTGGAGCAGGGCGTCGCCTGCTTCACCTCGGACGACTACAACAAGGCCGCAGCGTTCCGTCGCAGCGGAGCGGGAGAGGTGGAGACCATCATGGTCGAAGCGGGCGACGCGACGAAATGACTTCCGGCTTTCCGCCCCCGCGCAGCGGGGGAGGGGGACCGCCCGCTTGGGCGGTGGAGGGGGCTGGCTTGCTCAAAGCGTGCCGCTCTTGCTTCTTTGGTTCTCTGAGCGAGCCAATAGCCCCCATCCGCGCGCTTCGCGCAGCACCTCCCCCGCAAGCGGGGGAGGAAAGGACGTCACAGCCCCAGATAAAATTTCTTGATCAGATCGTTGTTGTTGAGCTCATCCGTCGAGCGGCCCTCGAACGCGATCTTGCCGTGCACGATGACATAGCCGCGGTCGGCGATGCGGATCGCCTGCGTGAAGTTCTGCTCGGCCATCAGCACGGTGAGCTGGTAGCGCTGCTTCATCTCCCGGATGGCGTCGATGGTGCGGCTCACCAGGATCGGCGCAAGGCCAACCGAGGGCTCGTCGATCAGCAGGATTTTCGGCGCCAGCATCACCGCGCGGCCGAGCGCCAGCATCTGCTGCTCGCCGCCCGAGAGGCTGCCGGCAAGCTGTGCGCGCCGCTCCGCGAGCCGCGGGAAGGTCTCGAAGCAGACCGCGAGATTGCGATCGAGTTCGCGCCGCGCCGCTTTGCGGAAGGCGCCGAGCAGCAAATTCTCCTCGACCGTGAGCTTGGGAAACAGTCTCCGGCCTTCCGGCACCAGCGCGATACCGAGGTCGACGATCTCCTCGGTGGTGCGGCCGATCAGGTCGTGATGGATGCCGTCGATCTCGGCGACGATGCTGCCGGTGCTCGGCCGCACGATGCCCATGATGCATTTCATCAGCGTCGACTTGCCGTTGCCGTTGGTGCCGAGCAGCACCACGGTCTCGCCCGAGCCGACCTTGAGCGAGACGTCATTGATGATGCGCACCGCGCCGTAGGCGGCATCGATGCTGGTGATGGAAATGCTACTGGCCAAGGTAAGCCCTTTCCACCTCGGGATCGCGCACGACGTCTTCGGGTTTGCCGTCGGCGATCTTTCGGCCCGGACACCAGCACGACGAGGCGCTGCGAGAAGCTCATCACCGCGCGCATGATGTGCTCGATCAGGATGATGGTGATGCCCTGTTCGTTCAGCCGCACCAGCAGGGTCAGGATATCCTCGACCTCCGAATGCGACAGTCCGGCCATCGCCTCGTCGGCAATCAGCAACTTCGGTTCGGCGGCCATCGCGCGCGCCAGTTCGAGCTTGCGCATCTCGACTTGCGTGAGGTCGCGCGGCAGGTGGCGCGCCTTGGCGTCGAGACCGACCTGACGCAGACAGTCGCCACAGCGGTCGTCGATCTCGCCTGACGAGCGCAGCAGCCCGGCGCGCGCCTGCACGGTGTACAGCAGTGGGATGCGGATATTGTCGACCAGCGTCAGGCTGGCGAACGGCCGCGGCAACTGGAAGCTGCGAGACAGTCCGAGACGGGTACGCTGGTGCGCGGCGAGGCCATTGATCGCCCGGCCGTCGAAGTGGACGCCGCCGGTTTCGTTATGCAACGTGCCGCAGATGCAGTTGACCAGCGTGCTCTTGCCGGAACCGTTCGGACCGATAAGACCGACGCGTTCGCCTTGCTGCACGTCGAGCGAAATGCTCTCCAGCGCGACGAAGCCGCCGAAGCGCTTGCCAAGATTCTGCACCTCGAGCAGTGCGGTCATGGCGGATCGATCTCCTTGCGCTTGCGGCCGGACATGTCGGCCCACAAGCCAGGAAAGTATTTCTGCACCAGCCCGACGATGCCGTTTGGCGCAATGATGACGAAGGCAACGAGCAGAAATCCGACGATCAATAGATTGACTGCGGACGAAATGGTCACCGTTGCGGTCTGCTCCATGGCGCCGAGCAGCAGGGCGCCGATCACAGGCCCGATCCAGCTCGTGGTGCCGCCGATCAGCGGCATCGCAATCGAGTTGACGGCGTAGTCGAGGCCAAACGTCGATGCAGGCTGCAGATAGCCGATGTAATAGGGGAACGGCGCGCCCGCCATGCCCATGAGCGCGCCCGAGATCACGGTCGCGATCAGCTTGAGTTTCAGCGTCGGCACGCCCGAGGCTTCGGCGGCCGCTTCGTCGTCGCGGATGGTGGCGAAGCCATAGCCGAGGCGCGAGCGTTCGATGATGCGGGCGATCACGACCGAGCCAATGGCGAGCGACAGC
Source organism: uncultured Alphaproteobacteria bacterium (assembly GCA_963730645.1). Lineage (GTDB taxonomy): Bacteria > Pseudomonadota > Alphaproteobacteria > Rhizobiales > Xanthobacteraceae > BOG-931. The sequence goes on from CAVSSN010000015.1 coordinate 247,669, forward strand.
ATGATCAGAAACAGATATTTGACGTAGCTGCCGATCGGCGCGATCTCGGCCGGTCGCACGATGTAGGCGCCGCGCGAGCCGCCGACATAGTCCCAGTTGACGACCAGCGTCTGCAGCACCACCGCCAGCGCCAGAGTGGCGATGGCGAAAAACGCACCGCGCAGCCGCAGCGTCAGATAGCCCATGCCAAGTCCGACGATGCCCGAGACGAAGCCGCCGGCGAGCAGCAGGAAGGGAATCGGCACCGGCCAGAATTTATGGATGGCGACGGTCGAATAGGCGCCGAGCGCGAAGAATGCGGCCGAGCCGAAATTGACGTAGCCGCAATAGCCGCCGAGGATATTCCAGGCGGTGCTGAGCACGACGTATTGCAGCACGACATAGCCGGCGTAGAAAATATATTCGTTGGCGAAAAAATAGCTTCCGAAGAACACGGCGGCGCCGAAGGCCACGGCGACAAGGACGAAGGTTCCGTTGCGCACGGCTCAGCGCCCCAGCAGGCCGGCCGGCCGCACCGCCAGCGTCAGCAGCAGAAACCCGAACGACACGGCGGGCGCCCACGACGGGCCGTAGAACGTCGCGGTGAGGCTTTCGACGATGCCGACCAGCATGGCGGCGAGCACGGTGCCGGGCAGGCTGCCCATGCCGCCGAGCACGCAGATCGCGAACACGCGGCCGATGTATTCGCGGCCGACGGACGGCTCCACCGGCTGGATGATGATGAGAAACGCACCGGCGAGCGACGCGGTGGCGATCGAGACGCCGAACGCGATGCGCTTGATGCGGATCGGGTCGATCGCCATGAGCTGCAGCGCCTGCTGATCCTGCGCCACGGCCATGACGGCGCGGCCGATGAAGGTGCGCGTCAGCAGCAGTTGCAGCACGGAAATCAGCAACAGCGATACGAGGCATGGCACCAGCAATCGCAGCGGCAGATCGACGAAGCCGAGGTGCCAGGTCGGCCCGATATAGCTCGCTTCGACATAGCGGTAGTCGACGCCGTAATAGAGCACGAGCGTCACTTCGGTGATGAACAGAACGCCGAAGAAAAAGGCGAGGCCGCGCAGCGATTCCTGGCCGCGCTTCTCGAACGCCTGATAATAGATCTGATAGATGCCACAGCCGAGCACGTAGAATGCCGGCAGCATGACGATGCTGGTCACGATCGGGTCGATGCCGAGCCTGGCATTGACGATATAGGCGACGTAAGAGCCGAGGATGATGAAGGCCGGATGCGCAATGTTGACGATGTCGAGAATGCCGAACGATATCGACACGCCCGCTGTCACCGCCGCGTAGAAGCCGCCGATCAAGACGCCCGCGACGATGGCGTTGATGAACAGATCAAGCGAAAACACCAGCTCCCCCCATTCCCCGACGCGGAGTGTGCAGGAAGCGCCGCGGTTTGGCTAGTGCAGCCCGATACCTCTCCCCGCACGCGGGGAGAGGGAACAGCATTACGCCGCAGCGGCGCGTACGGCGTCGGGAATGGCGAGCGGCTTGTTGGCGCTGTTGAGGAATTCGATGGTCATGAAGACCATTTCCTTGTCGCCGAGATTTTCGAGGTCGTGCACCTTGAATTCGCCCGCCCCGTAGGTCTCGTGCCGCGTCTCGCCGGGCTGGTAGCTGTATTCGACCGTGGTGCCGTCATGGATGTGCTGGCGGCCGCGTCCGCCGCTCACCGAGGTCCAGAAATAATCCAGCACGTGGCGGTGGAACCCGATGCGCTCGCCGGGCGCAAGGCGGATGATCCACACCCGCACCTTTTCATTCTCCGACAGCAGCGTCGATCCGACGCAGGCATTGTTGTTCTTGCCTTCGCGCTCGAATTCCGCGGCGATTGCCGCCGGCCATGCCGACGTGTCGGCGCGATCCGTCGTCTTGTCCAACATGGTCAGGGCCATGGTCTTCCTCCAGCGAATGTTGGCACAATATAGGAAACTTTTGCGCGCTGGGAAATAACGGGCTGTTCGCATGCCAACAAAGCGCCGGGCTCTCGTCATCGGCGGGTCCATGAGCGGGCTTCTGGCCGCCATCATGCTGGAGCGACGCGGCTTCGAGGTCGAGGTCTTCGAGCGGGTCGAGAGCGAGCTTGCCGGACGCGGCGCCGGCATCGTGGCGCAGCGCGAGCTGATCGCTCACATGCGGACGCTGGGGCTCGACACGCGCGATCTCGGCGTCGAAATCACCACGCGGAAAATTCTCGATCAGGCCGGGCGCGTGACCTGCACGATCGAATGTCCGCAGGTTCTGACGGCGTGGGAGCGCGTCTATCGCGTGCTGCGCGATGCCTTTCCGGCGCAACGCTATCACCGCGGCAAAGGCTTGCTGCATTTCGAGCAGAGCAGCGACGGCGTCGTTGCGCATTTTGCCGACGGCAGCACGGCGCACGGCGAGGTTCTCGTCGGCGCCGACGGATTGCGCTCGACCGTGCGCCAGCAATGCCTGCCCGATCTCGCGCCGCTCTATGCCGGTTACGTGGCGTGGCGCGCGCTGCTGCCCGAGAGCGTTATTCCGCCGGCGATCCATCGCGAGATGTTCATGAATATGTCGTTCTGCCTGCCGCCGGGCGAGCAATGCCTCGGCTATCCGGTCGCCGGACCGGACGATGATTTGCGGCCCGGCCATCGGCGCTTCAACGTGGTGTGGTATCGGCCGGCCGACGAGGCGAGCGAACTGCCGTGGCTGCTCACCGACGACAGCGGCGTCACGCACGCGATCTCGATTCCGCCGCCGCTCATCCGCCGCGAGGCGATCGCGCAGATGCGCGCGGCGGCCGAGCGACTGGTGGCGTGGCAGTTGCGCGACATCGTGCGGCTGATCGACGAGCCGATCCTGCAGCCGATCTACGATCTCGAAACGCCGCGCATGGCGTTCGGCCGCGTCGCCATCATCGGCGACGCCGCCTTCGTCGCGCGGCCGCATGTCGCCGCCGGCGTTTCCAAGGCGGCGGACGACGCTGCTGCGCTGGTTGACGCACTTGCTGCCGATGAGGTCGAGCCGGCGCTGCGCCGCTTCGAGGCGGCGCGCCTTCCGGTCGGCTGCCGCATCATCGAGCGCGCGCGCCACCTCGGCGCCTACCTTCAGGCGACGCAGACCGCCGAGGAGCGCGCCCGCTCCGCGCAGCACAGCATTCCCGAGGCGGTGCTGGCGGAGACCGCGGTGCTGGATTTTCTGCAGACTTAACTCTTTCCGCCCCCGCGCGCGGGGAGGGGTACGCCCGCTTGGGCGGTGGAGGGGGCTGGCTTGCTGCAAAGCTCTGAGTCCCAGCTGCTTCGTCCGCCCTGAGCAAGCCGCTAGCCCCCATCCGCGCGCTACGCGCGGCACCTCCCCCGCAGCGCGCGGGAGGAAAGCTCAAAGTCGTTACAGCCCCAGCAGCTTCTTCGCATTGCCGCCGGCGATGGCGGCGCGCGTGGTGTCATCGAAGCCCTCGACCGACGCCACGTGGCCGACCGGATCGAAGTCCGCCATGTCGAACGGATAATCGGTGCCCATGATGATGTGATCGGCGCCGTAGAGGCGCACCAGTTCGGCAAGCTGATAGCGGCGTGAACACCACGGTGTCGAAATAGATTTTCTTCAGATACGTCGTCGGCGGATGCGGCAGTTGGCCGTGGCTGTCGGAGCGCGCGCCCCAGGCGTGGTCGATGCGGCCGGAATAGGCGCCGAGATAGCCGCCGCCGTGCACGGCGAGGATTTTCAGGTTGGGGTGACGCTCCAGCACGCCGTCGAAGATCAGGTAGTGCAGGGCGATCGTCGTCTCCAGCGGATTGCCGATGACGTTGTTGAAATAGAACCGCGTCAGGCGATCGGCCTGCGTGAATCCGTTGGGATGGATGAGAACAAGCGCGCCAAGCTCCTCGGCCTTCTTCCAGAACGGTGCGAAGGCCGGATCGGACAGTTCCCTGCCGTTGACGTTGGTGAGGATTTCGACGCCCTTGAACTTGAGCTGCTTCACGCAGCGCTCAAGCTCCTTCGCAGCTTCGTTGCCGTCCATCAGCGGCACGCCGCCCAATGCCGCCAGCCGGTCGGGATGCCGTCCGACATATTCGGCAATGCCGTCGTTGATGACATGATTGGCCGCGACGGCGACGTCGAGCGGCACGGTGTAGTAACACTGCGGCGGCGCCGGGCAGATGAGCTGCATGTCGACGCCCATCGCGTCCATGACCTTGAAGCGTGCCTCGGTCGGGCGGATGCCTTCGCCGATATCGGCTTCCTGCTTCTGGCTGAGCGCCTTGGTGGCGGCGTCGGCGAAGCGCGACAGCGGCACATTGCTGATGTCGAGGTGCGGCTTGACCAGTTCGAACGCGCGCGGAATCACGACATGGGCATGGATGTCGACGGTGAGGCTCTTCGGCCGCACCTCGCGTCCCGGCTTGCCGTGCTTGCGCGCCGCAGTCGGGCCGTACTTGTTCCATTGCTCGGGCATGTGTGGCTCCCCTTCTATGCCGTCGAACCAACCCGAAGGCGATGACAGCACCGCCCTATCGTGCGAGGGTATCAGAAAACTCCCAGATGCTGGCGCAGATCGACGCCGTCGCGTTTGAGCTCTTCGGCGGTCGATACCACGGCGACGCGCCCGCTGTTGAGGATGACGATGTCGTCGGCGATGTCGAACACGAGCTTCGGGCTCTGCTCGACCAGCACGATCGACAACCCGCTCTCCTTGAGCTTGCGGATGGTCGCCATCACCTCGGCGACGATTTGCGGCGCGAGGCCTTCGGACGGCTCGTCCATCAGCAGCACGCGCGGATTGGACATCAGCGCGCGGCCGATGGCGAGCATTTGCTGCTCGCCGCCCGAAAGGTAGGCGGCAATCTGCGCGCGCCGCTCGGCGAGCCGCGGGAACATGGCGAAGATGGTCTCGATCGTCCACGGCGCGTGCCGGCTGCCGGGATCGGGCTTGCGCGCCGCGACGGCGAGGTTTTCGCGCACCGTCAGGCTTTTGAACACGCGGCGGCCCTGCGGCACCAAAGCTACGCCGCGCGCGGCGATTTGCTCGGGCGCGCGGCGGGTGACGGCATTGCCGAACACTTCGACGGAGCCTTTGCGCGGCGGCAGCAGGCCGACGGTGACGTTCATGCAGGTCGACTTGCCGGCGCCATTGCGGCCAAGCAGGCCGAGCAGCCGCCCCTCGCCGAGCGCGAACGACACCTGCTGCAGCACGTGGCTGTCGCCGTAATAGGCATCGATGTCGTGCAACGCGAGCGCGCTATTCGCCAAGGTAGACCTCCCTTGTGCGCGGATCGGCGACAACCTCGGCGCGCGTTCCTTCCACGATCACTTCGCCGAAATGCAGCAGCGTGATGCGGTCGGCCAGATCGAGCGCGACGTCCATGTTGTGCTCGATCATCACGATGGTGACGTCGCGCGGAATGGCGGCAAGGAGTTCGCTGCACATCGCGCCGCTCGTCGATCGAGAGGCCGGCGAACGGCTCGTCGAGCAAGAGAAGTTTCGGATTCTGCGCCAGCGCCATGGCGATCTCGACCCGCCGCCGTTCGCCGTAGGACGTCTCCGGCAGCGGCCGGTCGGCGATGTGATCGAGCCCGACGCGCTTGAGCGCCGCGCGCGCCTGTTCGGTCAAATCATGCCGGCGGCGCAGGTCGATCAGCGCGTTCCAGCGCAGCGGCGAAAGTCCGAGCAGCGCGAGCGTCACATTGTGCACGATGGTGTCGCGCGTGAACAACGTGATGATCTGGTAGGTGCGCGCCATGCCGAGATGCGCACGATTTCGGCTCGGCACGCGGGTGATGTCGCGGTCGAACAGCCGGATCGAGCCGCTGTCGGGCGAAAGCTCCCCGGTGATCAGGTTGAACAGCGTGGTCTTGCCGGCGCCGTTGGGGCCGATGATCAGCCGCCGCTCGCCCGGCTCGATGGCGAGATTGACGTTGGTGGTGACGTGCAAGCCGCCGAACGATTTGCACAGACGCATTGACGGCGAGCGCGGTCATGGCTTCGCCTCGGGGATGGCCGGAGCGGCGCCGGCCTTCTGCCGGCTCAACGCGCGCCATGCGGTGCGCGACAGCCGGGCCGTGCCCGGCACCAGGCCTTCCGGCATGAAGATGACGATGGCGACGAAGATCGCGCCGAGCATGAAATTCCAGCGCACGATGTAGGCGCTGACCACGTTCTTCACGATGACGACCAGCGCCGCGCCGACAATCGGGCCGAGCAGGGTTCCGGCGCCGCCCGAAATCACCATCAGCAACGCTTCCGCCGATGCGGTCAGCGCCACCGCCTGCGGGCTGATGAACTGGTTGTAGTAGACGAACAGGATGCCGGCGACGCTGGCCAGCAATCCGGAAAACATGCAGGCCCAGAACCGGATCATCCAGACATGATAGCCGAGCGCATTCATGCGCCGTGGCTGATCGCGCGTGCCGCGCAACGCCGCGCCGAACGGCGAGCGCACGAAGATCGCGCAGGTCGCAATCGCGAGCAGGAAGATCACGAGTGACGCGTAATAGAACCCGTCGGCCGAGGCGAGCGACAGTCCGAACGGCGCCGGGCGCGAGGAGACGCTGATGCCGTTGTCGCCATTGGTGATGCTGATCCAGCGATAGGCGAGACCCCACAGGATTTCGCCGAGCGCCAGCGTGATCATGATGAAACCGATGCCGGACGTGCGCAGCGCAAGCGCAGCGAACATTGCGGTTCCGATGAGGCCGAAGACGAGCGCGCCGATGATCGCAACAGTGTGTCCGTGGCCGCCGGCGGCCAGATAGGCCGCGGCGTAGCTCGCGATTCCGAATATTCCGGCATGGCCGAGCGAAACGAGGCCGGCATAGCCGACCAGCACGTTGAGGCCGAGCGCGAAAATCGCGTAGAGCAGAATCTGGCTGGCGACGTTGACGTAATAGCTCTCGGTCATCCAGTACGGCAGGCTCAACAGCGCGATGAGCGCGATACCGAGGGCGATGGTGCGGCCGGTCATGGCGCCTGGCTGCCGAACAGCCCCTGCGGGCGCAGTACAAGCACCAGCAGCATGGGCAGGAACAGCACGAAATAGGCGAGCTCCGGCAGCAGCGCCTGGCCGAAATTATAGATGAAGCCGACGATGATGCTGCCGACGAACGAGCCGAGCAGGCTGCCGGTGCCGCCGAGGATCACGACCACGAGCGCGAGCGGCAGCATGTCCTGATCGAGGCCGGGATAGACCGACAGGATCGGGCTGCCGATCATGCCGGCAAAGCCCGCAAGGCCTGCGCCGAGCGCAAACACGATGGTGAAAAGCTGCGACACCCGGATGCCGACGACGCGCGCCATCGCCGGATCGTCGACGCCGGCGCGGATCATGGCGCCGAGCCGGGTGCGCTCGAGCATGAGCCAGAGCAGGAAGGCGAACACGGCCGCGATCGCAATGATCGCAAGCCGGTAGATCGGGAACGCCAACGGTCCGAGCCGCGCAAAGCCGCCGAGCCCGTTCGGCGTCGCCACCGAAATCGGATCGCCGCCCCAGCCCATCAGGCACAGATCGGCGACCATGAACGACACGCCGAGCGTCACCAGCACCTGCGCCAGCGCTTCGCCGGCGAGGCGGCGCAGCAGCACGCGTTCAACCACCGCGCCAAATATTGCGACTGCGATCGCGGCCGCAATCGCCGCCAGCCAGAAATCGAGGCCGTATCCTTGATAGCCTGTGACAAAAGTGGCGCCGAAATAGGCGCCGAGCATGAACAGCGAGCCGTGCGTCAGGTTGGGGATGCGCATCAGCCCGAAAATCAGCGAGAAGCCCGCCGACAGCAGGAACAACAGGCCGCCGAACGTGATGCTGTTGACGGTCAGCAGCAGCCAGAAATTCATAGGCGGTGTCTTCCCGCTCGCGCCAAATGACACGCGTCACGCGTTCGGACGGCGAGCGCCGGTAAGGCGCCCGCCGCCTAATGGGTCACGGCTTGAGCGGCGGATAGTCGCGCGAATAGACCGGCTGCGCCAGGAACTTCGCTCTCGTCGTAGGTCCAGAACTGGCTGACGTTCTCGTAGGTCTTGACGGTCTTGTTGATCATGCGTCCGCCCGACTTTTCCATGCGGCGGATGTAGAAGTTGCCGACGACGTTGCCGAGGTGATCGAATTTGATCGGACCGCGCGGCGAGTCGGCAAGCGATACCGACTTGAGCGCCTTCATGAACTCATCCTTGTCGTCGCTCTTGCCGCCGGTCTTCTCCAGCGCTGCGTTGATCACCATGCCGTTGACGTAGAGGCCGGCGGCATAGAAGCCGGGCTCGACGTTGTAGTCCTTCGCCATCGCGGCGACGAAGCGCTTGTTGCTCTCGCTGTCGAGGTCGAGCGTATATGGGCAGGAGCTTACGAGGCCGACCGCCTCGTCGCCGAAGCTCTTGAGCAGCGCGTCGTCGCCGCCGGTTTCGCCGGTGCACGACCGGCAACTTGAGGCCGGCCGCGGCATATTGCTTCATGAACCGCAGCGGATTCGATCCGGCGAAGCCCTGGCAGACGCCGTCGCAATCCTGGATCTGCGCGATAAAGGGCGTGTAGTCCGGGGTGACGATCGGCGGCCACAGCTTCTTGACGATCTTGCCGCCATTGTCCTCGAAGGTCTGCTGGAAGCCGCCCATCTGCTCGTAGCCGAAGGCGAAGTCCTCCGAGATGGTGACGACGCGTTTCAGTTTCATTTCCTTGGCGGCATAGTCCGCCATCGGGTGCATCGCCTGGGCCGACGTCGCCGACGCGCGCAGGAAGTAGGGATTCGGACGGCGCTGCGTCACGTCTTCGGCCGCGGCGAGACTCATCATCGGCGTCTTGTGCTGGGCGATGTAGTCGGTGATCGCGAGCAGCTCGAACGCGGCGAGCGGCCCGACGATGGCGTCGACCTTGTCGCGCTCGATCAGTTCCTGCGTCTTGGTCTTGGCGCCGGCCGGATTGCCGCCGGTATCGGCTGAGAAAAATTCCACCTTGCGGCCCGCGAACGTATTGTTTTTTTCCTTCAGGAACGTGGCGATGCCCTGCTCCATCTGGATGCCGCCCTGAGCGAGCGGTCCGGTCTTCACGGTGAGCAGGCCGAGCTTGAACGGCGCGTTCTGGGCGATGGCCGGAGCCGGGAAATGGAATGTTGCCGCGGCGGCGCCAGCAGCGGTGCTGGCCAGAAATGTGCGGCGACTGAGCTTGCGAGACATCGTGTCCTCCCTGGTTCGCCCTTGTTAAGGGCCCATTCTTGCGCCCTCCCCAGGGCGCTTTCGGCGGCCATCATTGGCCAAGCCATTCCTTGATGTAAAGCCCGCTATTGTCGCGGTGCGGCCTCGCAGCGACACTTGCATCTGTAACAATTCCGGAACGCTATTTCTTCCGTGGCGGAATGACCGGCAGCAGCAAATAGGGCTGCCAGGAGCCGACGAAGTGCAGACTGGTGACGCCGCCGAATATGTCCGGCGGCCGGTCGCGCGGATCGTCGTGCAGGAACGGCCCGCAGCCGGTGAGCTCGTTCTTGAAGTTCGACAGCTTCCCGCCGCTCGGGCCGGCATAGACGTAGTCCTTGCCGCGGATCGAGAGGCCGACGCGGTAGCCGGCCGGCACCACGATCGAGGTCGGCCAGATCTCGATGTCGAGTTCGACCACTTCGCCGGGCTTGAGCGGCTGTTTCTTGTCGTGGCTGTGATAGGGCCGCTCGGGCGTCGACAGCTTGGTGTCGAGCTTGCGATGCGAGGCGCGCAGCCAGCCTTGTCCCACCGGCGTGTGCGGATCGATGGCGCCCTGGAACACCACCTCCTTGAGGTCGCCCGTGAACACGCGCAGCACGACGAAGATGTCGGCATCGGTCGTTGACGACGAGACGAACAGCTTGAGCGCGGACGGTCCGGTGATCTCGGTCTCCTTCGCGAACGGCGCGCGTCAGGAAGGTGACGCCGTCGCCCATCGCGTCAAAGGACATGACGGTTTTCTGCACGCCGCGCTTGTCGGACGAGCTTGCCGTCGACGGGATCGAGATAGAACCGCGTCCACTTTGTCCGTTCGAGCGGCCATTCGCTCTCCACGCGCTCGACGAATCGGTCGACGTGGCGCACCTGAAGCTGGACCGGCGGCTGCTTGTCCCAGCCGTTTTTCTTGCCGTGCAAAAAATAATCGAAGAAGCGCAGTTGCAGATTGCGGCCGTAGTCCGTGTAGAAATGCGTCCAGTGCTCGATGCCGTGCACCTCGAGCCATTTGCGCTTCGAGGCCGCGCGCACAAAACCCTCGAAATTGCCGCGCGGATGCAGCGGCTGGCCGCCCCAGTTGGCGGTCGAGAGGAACGGCACTTTCACCTTCGACCACACCGGCGAGCGCGCGCGGTGATAGGCGTCGTCGAGCGGATGAGCGACGATATCGCTGCCGAAATCGCTGCGGTTCTTGGCGAGCTCGGCTTCAGAGAGGATTTCGGGACCGCACACCAGCTCGCCGTGCACGCGGCTGCGCTTGCCGCGCTCGCCGGCGCCGTATTGCACGGTCTTCACCTGCATGTCGTACCAGTTCTCCCAGAACGTGCAGAGGATGCCGCCGTGATGCGTCATGTCGCGATACCAGTCGGCGGCGCCCTCCCAGATGCACATGGCGGCGAGATGCGGCGGCTGCAGCGTCGCGACGTGCCACTGGTTGATGCCGTAGTAGGAGATGCCGTTGAGCCCGACCTTGCCGTTCGACCATTTCTGCACGCCGGCCCATTCGATGCAGTCGTAAAAATCCTTGGTCTCGCGCGGCGAGAAATGGTCGATCAGTCCGGGCGAGACGCCGCAGCCGCGGGAATCGACGCGCACGCAGGCGTAATCGTGCGGCACCCATTTCTCCGGATCGACGACTTCCCAGCTCTGGTAGAGATTGCTCGATCCCGCGGTGACGTCGGGATGCTTCTCCGCCATGCGCTGCCACGCGCTCGGATAGCCGTCCTGGAAGGCGAGGCCCTTGGCGTAGGGGCCGTAGGTGAGGATCGCCGGGTATTTGCCGTCCTTGACCGGGCGGAACACGTCCGCGCGCAGCACGAGGCCGTCGTCCATCTTGATCGGCACGTCCCAGTCGATGCGCATGCCGTCGCGGGTTTCGCTGCGCGGCTGATGCGTCTTGCGGTCGCCCGCCGCTGCTGCCATGCGCGCTTCGCCTTCGAGCGATGACATGTGTGCCTCCCTTACATACCTCGCCGCGCATGCGGAGAGGTCGATCGAGCGAGCGGGGCTGGTGAGGCGGCCATCGACGCCATTCTGACGATCTAGCGGCAACGCCGCTCACCGCAACCGTCTCCCGGCGCGCGGGGATGACGGAGCTATCGCCGTCGCGTCTTCTTCGTCTTACCCCGCTTCACGCCGGCCATCTTCTCCAGCACCGCGCACACGGCCGCCGTATCCAGTGCGTCGTAACCGCTCTTGCGGGCTTTGAGATAGACCGGCTTGCTGGCGTCGAACATCGGCGTCGGCACGCGGATCTTGCGGGCGTAATCTTCGATGACGTCCATGTCCTTTTGCCACACCGAAATTTTCATCGACGGGTCGCCATAGCGGCCGGTCACCATCATCGGCCCGCGCAGCTCGAACACGCGGGAATTGCCGGCGCCGGATTTGACCAGATCGTAGATGAGTTGCGGCGGCAGGCCGGCCTTCATGCCGAGCACCATGGCCTCGGCGCTCGCCACGTTGTGGATGGCGACCAGCAGGTTGGCGACGTATTTCATCTTGCTGCCGTTGCCGAATTCGCCGAGATCGGTCACTGCGCGGGTGAACGCGGCAAACAGCGGACGCGCCCGCTTGATCTCGGCCGAGCCGCCGCTGGCATAGACGACAATGTCCTTGTTCTTCGCCTGTGCACCGGTGCCGCTCACCGGGCAATCGAGCAGGACATGACCGGCCTTGCGCAACACACGTTCGGCTTTCGCTTTATCCTCGATGGTGAACGTCGACGCCTCGATCACCACGCGGCGCGGTACTTTGGCGGCAACGATGGTGCGGGCGGTTTCATCGAGAGCTTTGGGGCTTGGCAGGCTGGTGATGATGGTGCTCACCTTGCGCGCCACATCGGCAGCGCTGGCGGCGATCTCGACGCCGGCGCGCGCGAGAGCGCGGCGGCGCGCCGGTGCGACGTCGTAGCCGACGACGCGCCAGCCGGCGGCGACCAGATTTTGAGCAAACGCGCCGCCCATGATGCCGAGCCCGATCACGCCGACCGAGCCTTTCGTCCTCGCTGCCATCCGCTCCGCTCCGTTCCCGTTTCGATAAAGGTCGCGACGCTATCGCATTCGATCGCGCGCGGTTCAAGCGGCTTTCTCTCGCGCAGCCGATCGCTTATCTTGCGCTGCGGCGACGGGGAGAATGGGGAACGTCATGACGAAATATCGTGCGCTGGTTACGTGCGCTGCGCTCCTCGGCGTGCTCGCGGCGCAGGCGGCATCGGCGCAGGGCGTGGTCAAGACCAGCCGGCTGTCGGCGGCGCTCGCGAATGAACTGGTCGGCACGGCGGTCGAGGTCTGCGCCAGGCAGAATCAGCAGGTCACCGCTGTCGTGCTCGACACCGGCGGCGTGCATCAGGCGATGCTGCGCGGCGACGGCGCCGGCATCAACACGGTCGAGACCGCGCATTACAAGGCCTACACGGCGGTCGGGTTTCAGATCGACACCATCGACCTGGTCGATCGGGCCAAGGGCGGCAGGGTGTCGAGCGCGATCGCCAAGGTGCCGAACCTGCTGCTGGCGCAGGGCGGCGTGGTGATCAAGGTCGGCGACGAGGTCATCGGCGCCATCGGCGTGAGCGGCGCCAAGGGCGGCAACATCGATACGCAATGCGCGCGCGCCGCCATCGACAAGATCAAGGACCGGCTGAAGTAGGACACGCCATGCAGATCGGAATCGCCGGTACCGGCAAGATGGGAGCGGCCATCGCCGCGCGCCTGATGGAGGTGGGCCACACCGTCACGGTGTGGAATCGCACGCCGGACAAGGCCAAGGCCATCGGCGGCGCGCAGGTCGCGGCCACGCCGACGGCGCTTGCCGAGCATTGCGAAGTCGTCATCTCCATCCTCACCGACGCGGCGGCGATCGATGCGGTCTACAACGGGCGCGACGGCCTGCTCAGCGGCGACGTGCTCGGCAAGTTGTTCATCGAGATGAGCACGGTGCGCCCGGCGGTCGAGACCGAGCTCGCCGAGGAGGTTCGCCACAAGGGCGCGGTGTTCGTCGAGTGCCCGGTCAGCGGCTCCACGGGGCCTGCGCGTCAAGGCAAGCTGCTCGGGCTCATGGGCGCAGAGCCCGCGGATGCGGCGCGCGCGCGGCCGATCCTCGAACAGCTCTGCCGCCGCATCGAGCTCGGCGGGCCGGTCGGCTCCGGCGCGCTGCTGAAATTCACCGTCAACATGCCGCTGATGATCTACTGGCAGGCGCTCGGCGAGGCGCTGGCGCTGACGCGCTCGCTCGCCATCGATCCTGCCGTGCTCATGGACATGCTGAGCGAAACATCCGGCGGCCCCAACGTGCTCAAGGCGCGCGGGCCGGGCGTCGCGGCGATGCTCAAGGGCGGCGATCCCGGCCCGGTGACGTTCGACGTCGCCGGCGGCATCAAGGACATGCAGTCGATGCTGGCCGAGGGCAAGGCGCGCGGCATCGACATGCCGCTCGTCGAACGCGCGCTCGCCTGCTACGAGGAGACCGCCCGCAATCGTTCGGGCGCTGCCGAGGTTTCGACCGTTTCGGCCTATTGGGCCGACCGCGCCAAGCGGTGAAGTTGATCTGCAACATTGGAGCCGTCATGTCCCTCACGCTCGCGCAAGCTTCCACCATCGTCGACGTCGCGCTCAAGAAAGGGCGTGACAGCAATCTCGCGCCGCTGACCGTCGCCGTGCTCGATGCCGGCGGCCATCTCGTCGCATTCAAACGCGAGGACAAGTCCGGCCTGCTGCGTTACGACATCGCCTACGGCAAAGCCTGGGGCGCACTCGGCATGGGCTTCGGTTCGCGCACGCTCGCCGGCCGCGCAGCCAAGACGCCGCAGTTCTTCACCATGCTCGCGGCCGCGAGCGGTGGACGCATGGTCACCAATCCGGGCGGCGTGCTGATCAAGGACGCGGCGGGCAATGTCATCGGTGCCTGCGGCATTTCCGGCGACACGTCGGACAAGGACGAGATGTGCGCCATCGCCGGCATCGAAGCGGCCGGTCTGAAGGCCGATCCTGGCGCGGATTAAAACGACGGAGATTGTTATGAAAATCTATTCGTTCTGGCGTTCGCTCGCGACCTATCGCGTGCGCATCGCGCTCAACCTCAAGGGCATCGTGCCGGACGAGGTCATCGACATCAACTTGATGAAGGGCCAGCAGCGCGATGCGGCTTTCCGCGCCGTCAATCCGATGATGGCGATCCCGGCGCTGGTCGACGGCGACGGGCCGGCCTTGTTCGAATCGCTGGCGATCATCGAATATATCGACGAGACGCATCCCAATCCGCCGCTGCTGCCAAAAGACCCGAAGGGGAGGGCCCGCGTGCGCGGGTTGGCGCAAATCGTCGCCTGCGATTCGCATCCGCTGATCGTGCCGCGCGTGCGCGAGTATCTGGAGCACGAGTTCAAGCTCGACGAGGCGAGGCGCACCCAATGGTGCCAGCACTGGCACCGCGCCGCGCTGACCGCGCTCGAAACCAATCTGCAGGACAAGGCCACAGGCCGCTATGCTCACGGCGATGCAGTGACGCTTGCCGACGTTTGCCTTGCCAGCCAGGCCGCCGGCGCGAAATTCTTCCAGGTCGACACCGCGCCGTTTCCGACCTTCACGCGCATCGTCGAAGCGCTCTCCGCCATCGACGCTTTCGCCCGCGCCCATCCGCTCAAGCAGCCCGGCGCGCCGGCGTCCGTCTAACTCTCCAATCTCGTCATGCGCCGCGGCTTGACCGCGGGGCACCCTCTCGCACGCGGGGAGAGGGAGTTCGCATCGCTTTCGGGGGCTTCTGAGATCGTTCTTGCGCTGTGCGCGGCGACATCCGGCCGCTTGCGGTCCGCATAATTTTCCGACACAGGTGTGGGCACGGCGTGGGACGCGCCGAAGATGCCGCAGACAGTGGGAGACCGTCATGGGAGCGAATTTCGGCACCGTCGGCCTGGATTGGCAGCAGCGGGTCAACTGGGAGCGGCTGCGCGAATACCGCATCGCGCGCGCGCGCCAGATGATGAAAAAGCACGGCCTCGGCGCGATGCTGTGCATGTACGACGAGAACGTGCGCTACATCACCGGCACGCTGACGCCGGGCTGGAACCGGCTCAAGCCGGGTCTGCGCTACGCCATGCTGTGCGGCGACGGGCGGCCGATCTTGTTCGAGCAGGGCGACCTCGGCTTCCAGATCGAGCGACACTCGCCATGGATCCCGAAGGAGAACGTGCGTCACTCGTTCGCGTGGATCAAGGGCGCTGCCGGTCCGGCTTCGACCCAGCAGGTCAACAAGTTCGCCACTGCCGTCATCCAGGCGATGAAGGACAATGGCGTCGCCGGGCAGAAGCTCGGCGTCGACTTCGTCGACATCAACATGATTCAGGTCTTCAAGGACAAGAACATCAACTGGGTCGACGGCATGACGCCGATGATGGAAGCGCGCGCGGTCAAGAGCGTGGACGAGCAGGAATGCTTCCGCATCGTCGGCGCCATCGGCGACGCGACGCATTGGGAATGCATGAAGTTCCTGCGCCCCGGCATCACCGAGAACCAGGTGACGGCGCACCTGATGGAATATCTCTACAATTTTCCCGGCATGGAGGACGTCGAGGACGTCATCGTGTCGTCCGGTCCGAACACCTGGCCGAACTGGCGCAACTTCTCCGACCGCATCATCCAGCCCGGCGACATCGTGTTCATGGATTTGGCCGCGCTGACGTGGAACGGCTACAAGTCCTGCTATTACCGCACCTATTGCGTCGGCAAGGAGCCGTCCAAGGAGCAGAAGGAAACCTACGAGACCGCGCTCAAGTGGCTGTACAACTCGATCGGCGCGGTGAAGGCCGGCGCCACCACCAAGGACATCGCGCGAGAAGTGGCCGTCGGCGATGGAGACCTGGGGCTACGAGGACGAGGACCAGGCCGCCGCCAATCTGTGGGGCCACGGGCTCGGGCTCGCGCAATACGACCCGCCGGTGATCTCGCGCATCTGGTCGCTCGACCATCCGATCGAGATCCAGGAGGGCATGACGTTCGCGCTCGAAACGCAGCACGGCAAGAAATTCCGCTACGGCGTGCGCATCGAGGAAATGCTGATCGTGCACAAGGATTCGATCGAGATCGTCTCCAACTTCCCGGTCAAGCAGATCACCGTGGTCGATCCGCTGCCCGGCTACGGCGATCACGTGAAGTAACTTTGCACCTCTCCCCGCTGCGCGGGAGAGGTCGTGAGCGAAGCGGGCGGTGAGGGGGCGTCTCCGCGCTTCTGAGCACAGCGGCGAGGCCCCTCACCCCGACCCTCTCCCCGTACACGGGGAGAGGGACGCGCCGAGATGTGGCCCAACGAGATGCATGACCGCAGTTCATTCTCCCGCTCTCTGACCCCGCGGCCACCGACGCCGATCGCGTCGGGCCGAAGGCGGCCAATCTCGCGGCGCTCGCGCACGCGGGATTGCCGACGCCGGGCGGATTCGCGCTGACGGCGGATGCCTATCGCCGGCAGATCGCGCATCTGGGGTTGGATGAGGCAGTGCAGAGCTACGCTGAGGCATCACTGCCGCAGCAGCGCCGCATCTCCGTCGAGATCAGGCTGAAGCTCTATCAAGGGGCCATCGCGCCGGAGATTCTCGAACCGCTGCTCGCCGCCTGGCGCGCGCAGCGTGCGCAAAGCAATCAACCCGGCGCGGTGCGTTCCTCGGCGCTGATCGAGGATCGCGCCGGCGCCAATTTCGCCGGCCAGTTCGAGAGCTTCCTCGGCCTCAGCGACGAAACCGAATTCCTCACCGCCGTGCGCGCCTGCTGGGCGGCGTTGTGGACCACCAATGCGCGCCGCTACATGGAAAACCACGGCCTCAATCCGGCCGATACGGCGATGGCGGTGCTGATCCAGCCGCTGGTCGCGGCACGCGCGTCCGGCGGCGGCTTGAGCGAGACGGCCGAAGGCCAGATGCTCATCAGCGCCACGTGGGGCCTCGGCTCGGCGATCGCGCAGGGCGAAGTGGTGCCCGATCGCATCGTGCTCAGCCGCCAGGGCTTCGTGCGCAAGATCGAGGCCGGGCGCAAGGATCATCGCGAAGCCTGCGTGCACGGCCTCGGCACGATGCCGCAGGCGGTGCCCGATGCGCTCGTGAGCGAACCGTGTCTCGACGCGGGGCAGGCGGTGACGCTCGGCCGGCTCATGCGCAAGGCGGAAGCTGTGCTCGGCATGCCGGCCGAAATCGAATGGGCGCTCGACGATGCCGGCTTCAAGCTGCTGCAGGCGCGGCCGCTGCATGTCGAGCCGGCGCACGTGCCCGACGAAATCTGGCTGCAGCATCCCGGGCTGAACGGCCATCCCGCCGGCATCGGCTGGAGCTCCGGCCGCGCCGTGGTGGTGAACTGCGAGTGCGAACTGGCGCGCGTCGGCCCGGGCGACATTCTGGTCACGCGCGTCGCCGGGCCGGCGTTGAGCCACATCCTGCCGCGCGTCGGCGGCGTGGTGGCGGAGCTTGGCGGCTCGACCTCGCATCTTGCGTCGCTCGCGCGCGAGCGCGGCATTCCGATGGTGCTCGGCGTGCTCGACGCCACGCGCCGGATTCCGGACGGCTCGCAGGTCGCGGTCGACGGTGTCGCCGGCATCGTGCGGTGGCTGCGCTGATGCGTCCAAAAATATTTGTCACCCAGCCGGTTGCCAAGAGTGCGCTCGATCGCCTGCGCAAGGTGGCAAGCGTCAAGGTTTTTCCGGATGCGAGCCGGATCATTCCCAGGCGCACGCTGATCGCGGCCGTGCGCAAGTGCGATATCCTGTTCGGGCTGCTGCACGATCGCCTCGATCGCGACGGTGATCGAGGCCAATCCAAAACTGCGCATGGTCGCGGCGCAATCCATTTCGCCGTCGAATATCGACGTTGCGGCGGCGACGGAACGGCGCATTCCCGTCACCGTCGTGCCGCCGGTCACCACCGAGGCGACGGCCGATCTCACGTTCGGCCTGATGATCGCGGTGGCGCGGCGCATGATGGAGGGCGATCGCCTGGTGCGCGCCGGAAAATTTCCCGGCGGCCAGTCGCGCCATCTGCTCGGCGCGTTCGTGTGGGGCAAGACGCTCGGGCTCATCGGCGGCGGCGGCCTCATCGGCAAGGCGATGGCGCGGCGTGCGCAAGGTTTTGGCATGCGCGTGCTCTATTGGACGCCGCGGCGCAAACCCGAGAGCGAGGAGCGCGAGGCCGGATTGACCTTCGTCGCGTTCGACGAGTTGCTGCGCCAGTCCGATTTCGTCTCGCTGCATTCGCCGCTCAACGCAGCAGACGCGGCACCAGATCGGCGCGCGCGAGCTTCGCCTCATGAAGAAATCCGCGTTCCTCATCAACACCGCGCGTGGCGCGATCATTGACGAGGCGGCCCTTGTCGGCGCGCTCAAGGCGAAGCGAATCGCCGGCGCCGGCCTCGACGTGTTCGAGCATGAGCCCAAGGTCGATGCGGCGTTGCGCCAGATGCCGAACGTCGTGCTCGCGCCGCACCTCGGCAGCGCGACCATCGAGGTGCGCGAGGAGATGGCCAATATCGTGGTCGACAACATCCTCGCGTTCCTCGACGGCAAGACGCCGCCGAATTGCGTCAATCCGCAGGTGTTCGCGTTGTGAGAGACGTCATATCTGTCATTGCGAGCGAAGCGAAGCAATCCAGCGCCGCCGCGATTTCTGGATTGCTTCGTCGTTTCACTCCTCGCAATGACGAAGTCGGGAGGTCGCCATGCCCCGCACCTTGATCGCCGTCACCGACAGCCCGTTTCCGTCGCTCGATCCGGCCAAGAAGGCGCTGGCGCGGCTCGATCCGGAATTCCGCATGTCGAAGAGCGCGAGCGCCGACGACATTCTTGCGGTCGCGCGCGATGCCGACGCCGTTCTCGTCACCTACGCCAAGCTGCCCGGCGAGCTGTTGCGGCAGCTCAAGAAATGCAAGGCGATCGGCCGCTTCGGCCTCGGCGTCGACAACATCGACCTGCCGGCGGCGAAGGAGCTGGGCATCGCGGTCAACTACGTGCCGGACTATTGCCTGCGCGAAGTCTCGGACCACGCCATGGCGCTCCTCCTCGCGCTTGCGCGCAAGGTGCCGTTCTCCAACGCGCTGGTGCAGTCCGGCCGCTGGGAGGTGCCGCCGATCGTGCCGCTGCGCCGTCTCGAAGGGCAGGTGCTCGGCCTCATCGGCTTCGGCAACATCCCGCGCGCGCTCGCACCCAAGGCGAAGGCGTTCGGCCTGAAGGTTCTCACCCACGATCCTTATGTTTCGAAGGACGTGCTGGCTGCGGCCGGCGTCGAAGGCGTGAGCTTCGACGATCTGCTCGCGCGCTCCGATTTCATCTCGGTGCACGCGCCGCTGATGCCCGCGACGCGCGGCCTGGTGAACGCGGCGGCCTTCGCCAAGATGAAAAAGGGCGCGCAGCTCATCAACACCGCGCGCGGGCCGCTGGTCGACGAAGCGGCGCTGGTCGCCGCGCTCGATTCCGGTCATCTCGGCGGCGCCGCGCTCGACGTGGTGACGACCGAGCCGCTGACGAAGGATTCGGCCCTGCATCGGGCGCGACAATGTGATCCTCACGCCGCACACGGCGTTCTATTCGGTCGAGGCGCTGGAGGAATTGCAGACCAAATGCGCAACCGACGTGGCGCGCGTGCTGTCGGGCGAGAAGGCGGTTTATCCGATCTCGGCGTAGCTATTCCGCCGTCCAGCCGCCGTCGAGCACGAGCGCGGAGCCGGTCATCAGCGACGATGCGTCGGAGGCGAGGAAGACAATTGCGCCGGTGAGCTCGTCGAGCTGGCCGAGGCGGCCAAGCTTTATCTTCGACAACACTTCGTCGCGAAATTCCTTGTTCTCGAAGAACGGCCGCGTCATCGGCGTCTCCAGAAACGTCGGGCCGAGGCTGTTGACGCGGATGTTGTGCGGCGCGAGCTCGATCGCCATCGCCTTGGTGAAACCCTCCATGGCGTGTTTCGACGCGCAGTAGACGGTGCGGCGCGCGGCGCCGACATGGCCCATCTGCGAGGAGATGTTGATGATGGAGCCGGGCAGCTTCGCCTCGATCAGCCGCACGCGCCACCGCCTGCGCCATGAAGAACGCGGCGCGCACGTTGAGCGCGAAGATGGCATCGAAATCTTCGACTTTTACGTCGGGCAGATAGGCCGGCCGGTTCGTGCCGGCGTTGTTGACCAGGATTTGAAACGGCTCGGCCGCGGCCACGGCGCGTTTTGCGGCCTCGACATCGGTGACGTCGAGCACGAGGGCATCGGCCTTGTGGCCACGCGCGCGGATGCGCCGCGGCCGCGTCCTCGATTTCGCTTTTGCGTGCGAGCCGCGAGCGTCACATGCGCGCCCGCTTCCGCGAGCGCAGACGCCGCCGTCAGTCCGATCCCGCGTCCGCCGCCGGTGACCAGCGCGCGCCGGCCGTCGAGGCGGAACGAGGTGGGTAGCCATCACTCCGCCGCCTGCGCATACGGCACATTGCGTCCGCCGTAGCGGCGCACGCGCACGTTGGCCTGCTCGGCGTGCGCCAGAAAACCTTCGAGCACGCACAGCCGCGAGCAGTATTCGCCGATCATGGCGCTCGCTTCGTCGGTGAGCACCTTCTGATAGGTGCAGGTCTTGAGGAATTTTCCCACCCACAATCCGCCGGTGTAGCGCGCCGCCTTCTTGGTCGGCAGCGTGTGGTTGGTGCCGATCACCTTGTCGCCATAGGCGACGTTGGTGCGCGGGCCCGAGGAACAGCGAGCCGTAGTTCTTCATGTTGGCGAGGAAATAATCCGGGTCGCGCGTCATCACCTGCACATGCTCGGAGGCGACACGGTCGGCTTCGCGCACCATCTCGGCCTCGTCGTCGCAGACGATGACCTCGCCGAAATCCTCCCATGCCTTGCCGGCGAGATCGGCGCTCGGCAGGATTTTCAACAGCCGCTCCACTTCGCGCATGGTGTCGCGCGCGAGCTTTTCCGAATTGGTGATGAGGATCGCCGGCGAGGTCGGGCCGTGCTCGGCCTGGCCGAGCAGGTCGGTGGCGCACATCTCGCCGTCGACCGTGTCGTCGGCGATGATCAGGGTCTCGGTCGGGCCGGCGAGCAGGTCGATGCCGACGCGGCCGAACAATTGCCGCTTGGCCTCGGCGACATAGGCGTTGCCGGGGCCGACGACCATATCGACCGGCGTGATCGTCTCGGTGCCGAGCGCCATCGCGGCGACCGCCTGCACGCCGCCGAGCACGAATAATCTCGTCGGCGCCGCCGAAATGCATCGCCGCGACGATCGCCGGATGCGGTCCGCCCTTGAACGGCGGCGCGCAGGCGATGATCTTCTTCACCCCGGCGACGCGCGCGGTGACGATCGACATGTGCGCGGAGGCGACCATCGGGTAGCGCCCGCCCGGCACGTAGCAGCCGATCGAGTTCACCGGGATGTGCTTGTGCCCGAGCACGACGCCCGGCAGCGTCTCGACTTCGAGGTCGCGCAGCGTGTCTTTCTGCTTCTGCGCGAAGTTGCGCACCTGCGCCTGCGCAAACTTGATGTCGTCGAGGTCGCGCTTTCGCATCTGGCCGATGGCGCGCTCGATCTCCGGCGCCGTGAGCTTGAACGAGGCCGGCGACCAGTTGTCGAATTTCTGCGACAGCTCGCGCACCGCCACGTCCTTGCGCGCATCGATGTCGGCGAGGATGTGCTCGACCGTCTCGCGCACCTTTGCGTCGGCCGCCTTGATCGCGCTCGCGTCCATTCCGCGCTTGAGGTGGCGGGGCATGAGCAATCTCCCTGACTCATCTCCTGGCGAGACGCAGCAGCGTCGCAGCCGTGTCACCTCTTGCGACACGCTCGCGGTCGAGCGCCGACATTGCGGGGGAGATGGTTCACTTGATCGCCTGCGGATTGATCGGCGATCCGGTTCCGCCGGTGATGATGCAGCGGCGGGCCGCAGAAGAAGAATTCGTAGATGCCGTCCTGCTCGCAGTCCTCGGCGAGTTCCTTCAGATAGAAAATCTCGCCCATGCACAGGCCCATGGCCGGGATCACCACCCAGTGCCACGGCTGGTTGGCTTCCGTGGTCTCGTTCGGCCGCACCTCGACGCCCCAGGTGTCGGTGCAGATCGCGGCGAGCTGCTTGTCCTGGCACCAGTAGCAATTCTCGAATTTCACGCCCGGCGCATCGCCGCCGGCGTAGCCGCCCCATTTCTTCTCCGACAGGCAGCGTTCCATCTGCCCGGTGCGCACCAGGACGAAATCGCCGCGGCCGATGGCGACGTTCTGGTCCTTGGCGCACTTGTCGAGTTCGTCGTTGGAGATGCTTTCGCCGTCCTGCCATCCACGGCACGCCGCGAAAGCGCGCGATGTCGAGCAGCACGCCGCGGCCGACCATCTTGTTCTTGGAATGCTCGATGCCGAGCACGTTGAGCCCCTTGGAGTCGATCAGCTTGGCATCGTGGCCGTTATAGGCCTTGTCCTCGTAGAACACGTGGCCGAGCGCGTCCCAGTGGGTCGCGCCCTGCACGCACAGCATGATGGTGTCGTCGGCGTAGCGGATCTTGTTCCAGTCCTGCTGGCCGGCGATGGCGTCGGTGCCGGTCGCGAGCATCTGGTGGATCGGATTGAAGCGGCCGCCGAACAGGCCGGTCTGCGGGCCGTCACGGTCGAGCGGGATGCCGAGCGCGAACGCCTTGCCGGTGCGGATCAGGCTCGCGGCCTTGACGATGTCCTCGGGCGTGACGTGGTTGAGCGTGCCGACCTGGTCGTCCTTGCCCCAGCGGCCCCAGTTCTTGAGCTTTTTCGTCGCCTCGGCGATCGCCTGTTTGCCGACCTTGATGTCCATCGCAGCGATTCCCCTGTTCTGATGTGGCGATCTTGGCCTGCGGACGGCGCGGCGTCCATGTCGACATTCGGCGAATTCCGCCCGCGCCAAATCGCGCCTGACGCGAGGGAGCAAGAGGGGGGCATGACGACACGATGTCACTTTGACACTGGACGCGGCGTTGTGCCCTGTATCGCCGCGGCGCGGGCGACGCAGGCGAATTCGAACAGCGATCCGGAGGGACACATGACCAGGACAGGTATTTTCGCGGCTGCGGGCGCCTTGATCGGCGCGTTGGCGTTGCCGATGGCGCTCGTGCCGGCGCACGCTACGACCATCATCGACGAATGGGCGAGCGTGAAGACGCCGCCTGCTCCGGAGCTCAAGCCCGTCACCGTCGATCCGAAGACGACGGCGCTGCTGATGCTGGATTTCATGAACCAGAACTGCGGCAAGCGGCCGCGCTGCCTCGCCACGATTCCGGCGATGAAGAAGCTGCTCGACGCGGCGCGCACCGCCAAGGTGCCGGTGATCTACAGCTTCATCTCCAAGACCACGGCCGCCGATGTCGTCAAGGATGTCGCGCCGGTCGCCGGCGAAGCCTCGGTACTCTCCGGCCCCAACAAGTTTCTCAACACCGATCTGGAGAAAATCCTCAAGGACAAGGGCATCAAGACCGTGATCACCGTGGGGACGGCTTCCAATGGCGCGGTGTTGTTCACCGCTGCCGCCGCCGCCATGCGCGGCATGGATGTGATCGTGCCGGTCGATGGCCTGTCAGCGGTGGACCCCTATGCCGATCTCTCGACGACGTGGACGTTCACCACCGCGCCGACACTGTCGACCAAGGCGACGTTGACGCGGAGCGACATGATCAAGTTTTGATTTTACCCAGCGCCCTTAGCACGCACTCCGGCGTGATCGGCATTGCGGTGATGGGCGCGGCGCCGAGCGGCGCGAGTGCGTCGTTGACCGCGTTCATGACGCAGGCCGGCGCGCCGGCGGTGCCGGCTTCGCCGGCGCCCTTGGCGCCAAGCTCCGAGTCGGCGGTCGGCGACACCACGTGGCCGATCTCGATGTCGGGCATCTCGCCCGCCATCGGCACCAGGTAATCCATCATGTTGCCGTTGAGGAGCTGGCCGGCCTCGTCGTAGCGGCAGTGCTCGTAGAGCGCCGCGCCGACGCCCTGCACGATGCCGCCGCGAATCTGTTCGTCGACAAGTTGCGGGTTGATCACGGTGCCGCAATCTTCCACGCACCAGTGCTTGAGCAGCGTCACCGCGCCGCTCCTAGTGTCGACTTCGAGCCAGGACGCCTGGATGCCGTTGGTGAAGGCGAACGGCCACGCGCGCGGGACGTAGTGCCGTGTCGCGACGAATTCGGCCTGTACGCCGGCGGGCAGGGTGTCCGGGCGGAAATAGGCGACGCGCGCGACCTCATCGAGGCCGATGCGCTCCGCGCCGGTGTCGCGATCGACGACGATGCCGTTGCGGATATCGAGCGCTTCGGGCTTTGCCTGCAGGATCGAGCCCGCGACCGCGAGCACGTTGGCGCGCAGCGCCTTGCCGGCCTGCCACGCCGCTTCGCCGCCGATGCCGGCGGCGCGCGAGGCCCAGGTGCCGCCGCCATAGGGCGTGTTGTCGGTGTCGCCCATGATGACGCGCACGCGCTCGATCGGCACGCCGAACGCGGTGGCGACGCATTGCGCGATCACGGCTTCCGCGCCCTGGCCCTGCTCGGACACGCCGGTGTGGCAGAAGATTGCGCCGGTCGAGTCGAGCTTCACCGTCGCGCCGTCCTGCGACGAGATGCGCGCGCCGCCGACGCCGTAGAACGCCGCCGACGGGTTCGTCACCTCGATGAACGAGGCGAAGCCGATGCCGCGATAGATGCCTTGTTCGCGCAGCCGCTTCTGCTCGGCGCGAAGGCCGGCGTAATTCATCATGGCGTCGAGATGCGCGAGCGACTCGTGATGCGAGAGCTGCTCGAATTTCAGTCCGGCGGCGGATGCGCAGGGATAGCCGTCGTCCGGAAACAGATTGCGCCGGCGCAATTCCAGCGGGTCCATGCCGATCTTCGCCGCGGCAAGCTCCACCAATCCCTCGGTCACCGCGACCGCGATCGGATGGCCGACGGCGCGGTACTGGCACATCACGTTCTTGTTCTGGAATACGACGCGGGCGCGGGCCTTGTAGTTCGGGCAGGTGTAGGGCCCGCCGACGAGGTTGACGACCTGGTTGGCCTCGATGCCCGAGGTGCGCGGATAGACCGAATAGGGGCCGATGCCGGTGAGGTCGTCGATCTCGAACGCGGTGATCGCGCCGTCCTTGGTCACGCCGATTTTCGCCTTGATGCGGTGATCGCGGGCGTGAATGTCGGTGACGAAGCTCTCCAGCCGATCGGCGACAAACTTCACCGGCCGCTTGAGCAGCTTCGACAGCGCGGCCGCCGCCATCTCGTCGGCATAGGTGTGCACCTTGATGCCGAACGAGCCGCCGACATCCTTGGTGAGCACGCGCACCTGGTGCTCTTCGAGCCCGAGATGCTTGGCGAACAGGTTCTGCATCATGTGCGGCGCCTGCGTGCCCTGGTAGACGGTCAGCCGCGCCTCGCCCGGATTCCAGTCGGCGACGATGGCGCGCGCCTCGTTGGTGACGCCGGTGTGGCGGCCGAACACGAACGTGGTTTCGACGACGGCGTCGGCGTCCTCGAAAGCCTTGTCCGGTTCGCCGGCAACGAGCGTGCGCTCGAAGGTGAGATTGTCGCCGAGCTCGGGGTGGATCACCGGCGTGCCGGCATCGAGCGCGGTTTCGGCGTCGGTGACCGCCGGCAGTTCCTCGTATTCGACGCGCACCAGCGCGCAGGCGTCTTCGGCCTCCGCGCGCGTCTTCGCGACGACGGCGCAGACCGCCTCGCCTTGCCAGCAGGCGCGCTCGACGGCGATGGCGTGCTGCGGCGCCGACTTGAGGCCCTTGAGATGCGTGAGCACGCCGACCCATGGCGTGATCACCTTGGCGAGTTCGGCGCCGGTGACGACCGCGATGACGCCCGGCGCCTGTTTCGCCTCGGCCGTTTCGATGTTTTTGATGCGCGCATGCGCGTGCGGCGAGCGCACAAAGGCGGCGTGCGCCATGCGCGGCAGCACGACGTCGCTGACATATTGCCCGCGCCCTTGCGTCAGCCGCGCCAGATTCGGCCGCGGCACCGAGCGGCCGATATAGGAATTCGGCCGGTCGAGCGCGCTGAGGCCGGACGGCTGGTCGTCGGCGATTTTCATCCTTCACCTCCCCCTGCCGGGGGGAGGTCGGCCCGCGCAGCGGGCCGGGATGGGGGGAGGTCGGACGCGTGGCCCCACCCCGCCGCGCTTCGCGCGGCGACCCTCCCCCTACAGGGGAGGGTGACGACTCACAGGAACCGCGTCGGCCACATCAGCGTGCGCCACATGTGCGACGACGGGGTGTTGTCGAAGCCGAGCCCTTCCTTCGGCTGCTTGAAGTTGCGGCCGATGATGTCGACGAAGTCGTTCATGTCGACCTTGGCGTTGGGATCGAACGAATAGATGTCGTTCACGGTGATCAGGCGCGAGGTCATGTACCATTTGTGATTCCGCGCGCGCTCGTACTCCGCGACGATGTAGGGCTCCGGCTTATAGTCGGCGCCGAAATGCTTGATGTACATTTCCGGATATTCGTAGCCGACCGACGGATCGGGAAAGAACCGCAGCGCCTGGTGCATGCGGATCGCCCAGCTCACCTCCTCGTCGACATAGGGCTCGATGAGCTGCGCGCCCCAATAGCCGTGGTCGCAGCGGATGAAGGCGGCGACGCCGATGTCGTGGAGCAGGCAGGCGAGAACGATCTTCTCGTCCAGGCCGTTCTTGAGCGCGTGCGTCGCGCTCTGCAGCAGGTGATTGGTCGAGGCGAAGCGGGCGTTGAAGAAGTCGATCAGCGTCGGCTTGGCCGGCATCTTCGGCAGCCGCGGGTCGGCGCCCATCAGGAAATACTTTCCCGGATTTGCGGCCTTGAGCTCCTGCGCGTTGGACATCTCGACTTTGCCGTCCGCCATGCCGAACAGCACCGACTTGGTGGCGATGCGGTCGTTGAGCTCGTTCATCATCTGTTCTTCGAGCTCGTCGGCGCGCTCCGACAGCGTCGATTGGCTTTGCGTGTTCGTTCATGGTCAGCCTGCCTTTCCTGCCCGTGTCAGGGCGCGTCCTTTGGCGGTGGATTCGATTGCGTCGACGATAGCCTGATAGCCGGTGCAGCGGCAGTAGTTGCCGGAAAGATGATCGCGAATTGTGTCGCGGCTGGGGACGCCGCCGTGCCCGAGCAGATCGTGCGCGCCGATCAGCATGCCGGGCGTACAGAAACCGCATTGCAGCGCGTTGCGCCTCTGGAACGCGTCCTGCAAATCGGCGATGGCGCCCGAATCGGAAATGCCCTCGATGGTCTCGACCTCCGCGCCGTCGCATTGGACCGCAAGCATGAGGCAGCCGCGCACAACCGCGCCGTCCACCCGCACCGTGCAGGCGCCGCAGACGCCCTGCTCGCAGCCGATGTGGCTGCCGGTGAGGCCGAGATCGTCGCGCAGGAAATCGACCAGCGTCTTGCGCGCCTCGATGCGCTCGCGCACGTCCTCGCCGTTGACGTGCAGGCGGATGTCGCAGAAGCGTTCGGCCATGGGCGTTTCCATCGGCCGATTGTACGTCATGCGAGGCGGGTCGGTAAATCCGCCTCAATGGTCGGGGTTATTCGTCGTCGGTGCGGTTGGTAAATCGCGCATTGCCGAGGCCGGTGCCGATGGTGAAAACGCCCCAGTGATGGGCATCGCGCATGTAGGGCAGTTCGCTGAGGCCCTGAACCACCGCATCGTTGTGCATGACGATGGCGGTCTCGGCGTCGCCGATCCTGGGTATTCCTGCGTGCAGCGCGGCCGGCAGGTTGAATTTGCTGCTTTGCCAATTGCCGGGGAGATTCTGCGCGCCGCGATCGATCGATCCGTCTTCCTCGATCAGCCCGGGACAGCCGACACCGATGAAGGGGGCGAGCTTGAGCCCCTTTTTGCGCGCGGCCGCGATCAGGCCCTTGAGCATTTCGACGAGGTTGTCGACCGCGTGCTCGCGCTTGACGTCCTCCTCGTCGCCGTGCCGCCACAGCGAATATTTCCACACCGAAGCCTTCGAAAGGTCGGCCGCCTTCTTGAGATTGAGCTGCACGACGCCGGCACGGATATTGGTGCCGCCGATGTCGACGGCGAGGATCGCTTCGTAGCCTTTGAACATCCAGGCCGGCGCGAGGTGCGCCGCGCCGATCAGGCCGGCCTCGTCGGGATCGTTGTGGATTGGAACGAGACCGATGTCGATTTCATCCGCCTTGAGGATGACGGTGGTGCGGCCGATAACGAGTTCGCCGACCCTGCTGCCGCGAAAGCCGCCACCGATGGCGATGCGTTCGGTGTCGCGCCAGCCCTTGACCTTGAGGAAACGGCGGATGACCAGTGCGAAATTCTGGGAGAAATCCTCGATCGCGCCATGCAGCACACCGGCCGCCTCGCTGTCGCCCTGCGCCAGCAGCGTGTCGAGTTCCTTCTTGGTCAGGTCCTCGCTGGGGGTGTCGCCCAT
This sequence comes from uncultured Alphaproteobacteria bacterium, assembly GCA_963730645.1. Lineage (GTDB taxonomy): Bacteria > Pseudomonadota > Alphaproteobacteria > Rhizobiales > Xanthobacteraceae > BOG-931. Next base: position 276,194 of record CAVSSN010000015.1, read on the forward strand.
GGGGTCGTCGCCGGACTTGCGCAGCGATTTGCGCCAGTTCTCGATGACGTCGCGGAACGCGCCCTTGCTGGCGCGGTCGCCCAGAAATCCTTCGTCGTCCTTGAGTTCGACGTTGTAGCTGTCGAGTTCGACCGACGGCAGCCGCATCGCGCCATGTGCTGCAATGGCAGGCAGTGTGGTGATCGGATCGGACATGGGAAATCCCCGCGTGACCCACACCAACGGGCAGGCGGGTGAAAGGTTTCATTGCGGCGGGCCGTCGAGGATGCCGCGCACGATGTCGATGGCGCGCCGCAGCAGGGTCATCGAGGCTTCCAGCGTGCGGAAGCCGGCGTGGGCTGTCAGCGTCACGTTATCCATATGGGCGAGCGGGTGATCGGGCTTGAGCGGCTCGGAATGGAACACATCGAGGCCGGCGTGGCGGATGCGGCCGCTGCGCAGGCCGTAGAGCAGGGCGGCCTCGTCGATCAGCGCGCCGCGCGCGGTGTTGACGATGATGACGCCGGGCTTCATGCGCGCGACGTGCGGGGCGCCGAGAAAGCCGCGGGTCTCGTCGTCGAGCGACAGATGCAGCGTGATGACGTCGGCGCGCGCCAGCAGATCGTCGAGCTTCACGAGCGGCGCGTCGGCGCGCGGCGTGCGGTTGCACGCGATCACCTCCATGCCGAGCCCGCGGCCGAGACGCGCGACTTCGCGGCCGATGCCGCCGAGGCCGATCACGCCGAGCGTCTTGCCGCTGAGCTGCACGCCTTCGAGCGTCGTCCAGGTTCCGGCGCGCACGCCGCGGTCCATGCGCGCGATATCGCGGCAGCAGGCGAGCATCAGCGCAATCGTGTGCTCGGCGACGGCGGTGTCGCCATAGCCTTTGATGGTGTGCACCTTGATGCCGCGCAGCGCCAGTTCGCCGAGGTTCATGTAGCTCGCGGCGCCGGTGCCGAGAAAGACGATGTGCTTGAGCGCCGCGCACTGCGCCATCAGATCGGTCGGCAGGTAGGAATGGTCGTCGATGCAGATGTCGTAGCCCGCGAGCAGCTTCGGCAGCGCGGCCGGATCGAACGGCTTCCTGTTGACGTCGATCGGCGGATCGACGGCGCGCACGACCTTCTCCCACACCGGCGCGAGCTGGTCGTTGCAGTCGATGAACAGGGTTTTCATGGACAGACAATCACCGCGCCACGATCGGCTGCGCGGCGAGCGCGGGCGCGCGCGGCGTGACGCCGGAAAACACCGAGCCTTCCTCGAACCACGACTTCGGCGCCGGCTGGCCCCACAGCGTCTGGCGTTGCGGGTCGCGCAGCGACCAGCGGATCGGCTCGAGGTCGGGATCGACGGTGAGGTAGTCGGAGGTGAACAGCTCGATGCGGTGGCCGTCGGGATCGCGGATGTAGAGGAAGAAGGCGTTGGAGATGCCGTGGCGGCCGGGGCCGCGCTCCATGTTGGCGACATAGCCGCTCGACGCCATCACGTCGCAGATGTGGAGGATATCGAGCGCGCCCGGCGTCCACATGCCGACGTGGTGCAGGCGCGGACCGCTGCCGTTGGTGAAGGCGAGGTCGTGCACGTTGCCCTTGCGATGCAGCCACACCGCCCACAGCTTGGCGTCGGACTCGTCGGTCTCGGTGTATTCGGTGAGACGGAAGCCGAGCTCGGTATAGAAATCGTAGCTCGCCTGCACGTCGGGCGTGAAGCAATTGAGATGGTCGATGCGCTGGATATGCGCGCCCGCATAGGCGCCATATTTCTGCAACATGCGTTCGCTCTGATCCATGCGCGCATAAAGGTCGATCGGCGTGCCGAAAATGTCGGCGGTGCGCAGCGTGCGGCCCTGATGCGGCACGTCGGGGAAGGAGGTCGGCAGGTTCCGCCGTTCGAACCAGGCGGCGGCGCGGTCGAGATCGGCCTCGCTTGCGAGCTTGAATCCGAGCGCGTGCACCTCGGGCGAACGCGATTGCCGCAGCACGATCGAATGGTGGTTGCGCTCTTCGACACCGCGCAGATAAAGCGCGTCGTCGTCCTCCGCGCTCACCAGCAAACCGAGGCAGTCGACATAGAACGCACGCGAGCGCGCAAGGTCGCGCACGCCGAGTTCGACGTGGGAAGCGCGTACCACGTTGAACGGCGGATCGAAAACCGGCGGGCGGACGGGCATTGGTTCAGGACCGTTGACGGTTCCGGCGTTGACTTCTAACACATCGCCCGGGAGGCGGAAGGTGCCGCCGCTCGTCAGCGTGGGAGACAAAAAATGCGGCTTGCAAGCTACAATCTGCGCGGCCGGCCGAGTTTTGGCGCGGTCGTCGGCGACGGCATCGTCGATCTGCGCCCGCGGCTCAACCGCTTCACCTCGCTGGTCGAGGTGTTCCGCGCGCAGGCGCTCGATCAGGCGGAGGCCGCCGCCAATGGGGTACGCCCCGATATGCCGCTGTCGGAGGTCGAATTGCTGCCGCCGCTGCTGGCGCCGGAAAAAATCCTCTGCATCGGCATCAATTACGCCAATCGCGGCAAGGACTACAACGTCGACAACAATCCGAAATATCCGAGCATGTTCTACAAGGCGCCCGCTTCGATGGTCGGTCACGGACAGCATCTGGTGCGGCCGAAGATTTCCCAGCAGCTCGACTATGAGGGCGAGATCGTCCTGGTCATGGGCCGCGACTGCAAGCACGTCAGCAAGGAGCGCGCGCTCGACTACGTCGCCGGCATTACGCTGGCCAACGAGGGCACGATTCGCGACTGGACCCGGCATGGCCAGTTCAACGTCACGCAGGGCAAGAACTTCGACGCCACCGGCAGCATCGGCCCATGGATCGTGACCGGCGTCGATCTCAAGAAGCCCTTGCATCTCTTGACGCGCAAGAACGACGAGGTGGTCCAGGACGACACCACCGCAAGCATGATCTTCTCGTTCACCGACATCATCGCCTATACGACGAGCTTCATGACGCTCAAGGCAGGCGACGTCATCTGTACCGGGACGCCGACCAAGAATGTCCCGAAGGCCGATCCGCCGGTCTTCCTCAAGCCGGGCGATACGATCGAGGTCGAGTGCCCCGAGATCGGCGTGCTGCGCAACAGCGTGGTGGACGAGACGTAATCTTCTTCACCTCTCCCCGCGTGCGGGGAGAGGTCGTCGCGCGAAGCGCGGCGGGTGAGGGGGCCTCTCCGCAATTCTGAGCCCAGCGGATAGGCCCCCTCACCCCAACCCTCTCCCCGCACGCGGGGAGAGGGGGCGCGCATGAGCAAGCGCGGAATTCAGCGGCTCGAAAAGGTGGAGTGACCATGCCCGGCGAGTTCAAGGACAAGATCGTCGTCATCACCGGCGGCAGCCGCGGTATCGGGCTCGGCATCGCCAAGGCGTTTGCGCGCGAGGGCGCGCAGACGGTGCTGGTCTCCTCGTCGGTCGGAAATCTCAATGCCGCCGCCAAGGCGATCGCCGGCGGCCCGGCCGCAGTGACAATTTCCGCCGATCTGCGCACGCCGGTCGCGTGCGAGCGCGTGTTCGCCCGCGTGAAGGAGCTTTACGGCCGCTGCGACGTGCTGGTGAATTGCGCCGGCGCGACCAAGGCCGGCGCGTTCCTCGAACTGGCGGATTCCGATTGGCTGGACGGTTTCGCGCTGAAGTTCTTCGGCTGCGTGCGGCTCTCAAAGCTGTTCTGGCCGATGCTGAAGGCGGCCGAGGGTCATGTGATCAACATCGACGGCGGTGCGGCGCGCTCGCCGTCGGCGGAGTTTCTCATCGGCGGCTCGGTCAATGCCGCGATGGCCAATTTCTCCAAGGGCCTGTCGCAGCTCGGCAAGCGCGATGGCGTCAACGTCAATGTCATTCATCCCGGCACCACCGAGACCGAGCGCAATGTGCAACTGATGCAGCAGCGCGCGACCGCCACCGGAAAATCCGTCGACGAGCAGCGCGCCGAAACGCTGGCGAAGAGCGGTATCCGGCGCGTGGGCAAGCCGGACGACATCGCCGAGCTGGCGCTGTTTCTGTGCTCCGAGCGGGCGCGGCACATCCAGGGCACCGCAATCGCGGTCGATGGCGGCGCCACTGTCGGCTATTATTGATAGCGGACAACAGCGCGGACGGCGTGCCGAGCATGGCAAATGACGATATCCGCGCCGCCTGCGTCATCGGTTGGCCGGTCGAGCATTCGCGCTCGCCGCTGATCCATAATTATTGGCTCAAACAGCTTGGCATCAATGGCGAGTACCGGCGCGAGGCGGTGCCGCCGGACAAGTTCGAAGAGTTCGTCAAAAATCTCGCGGCGCACGGCTATGTCGGCGCCAATGTCACGCTGCCGCATAAGGAGGCCGCGCTGGCCGTTTCGCGCCCGGACGATCGCGCGGAAGCGGTCGGGGCGGCCAACACGCTGTGGATCGATGGCGACCTGCAATCGACCAATACCGACGTTGAGGGCTTTCTCGCCAATCTCGACGCCAGCACGCCGAATTGGGACCGCGGCCTGGCGAATGCGGTCGTGCTCGGCGCCGGTGGCGCGGCGCGTGGCGTGATATTCGGCCTGATCGAGCGCAACGTCGAGCGCATCACGGTCATCAACCGGACGCAGGGCCGGGCGCAAGCCTTGCGCGAACGCTTTGGCGAGCAGGTGTGCCCGGCGCAATGGACAGAGTTGAACGGCGTGCTGGCGGATGCCGGCCTGCTCGTCAATACGACCACCCTCGGCATGCGTGGGCAGCCCGCGCTCGACATCGATCTGCGGCATTTGCCGCCATCCGCGGTCGTCGCCGACGCGGTTTATGTGCCGCTGGTAACGCCGCTTCTCGCCGCCGCGCGCGAGCGTGGGCTGCGCACTGCCGACGGGCTCGGGATGCTGCTGCATCAGGCCGTGCGCGGCTTTGCGCTGTGGTTCGGCGTCGCGCCGGAAGTTACGGCGGAATTACGCGCCCTGATCGAGGCCGACCTCGCCCGCCAATAGGCCCTTCCGCCGCCGGACCGGGCGGAATAACGTAGCGGCCTTCGGGGTTTTGTACTCGTTCGCCCGCGCAAGCCGGCGGCGCAATATCGGGAGGATGAAGATGACAAATATGACACGACGGGCGCTTGGCGTGACCGCCTTTGCGCTGGCGCTGACCGGTTCGGTGGCGTTCGCGCAGCAGGCTGACACCGTGCGCATTCGCGGCACGATCGAGAAGGTCGACGGCGAGACGCTCACCGTCAAGGCCCGCGACGGCAAGACCATGATGGTCAAGCTCGCCGCCAACGCGCCGGTGACGGCCATGGTCAAGGCCACGATGGCCGACATCAAGCAAGGTACATTTGTCGGCGTCACCGCCATGCCGCAGCCGGACGGCAGCCAGAAGGCGATCGGGCTTCACATCTTCATGGAAGCGCAGAAGGGCAAGGTGCCGACGCGCCATTTTCCGTGGGACCGCGAGCCGGGCAGCACCATGACCAATGCGGATGTCGAATCGACTGTCGCTGGCGTCGACGGCCAGACACTCATGGTGAAGTACAAGGACGGCGAGAAGAAAGTGATCGTTCCGCCCACGACGCCGATCGTTTCGTTCGTTCCCGGCACCATGGCCGATCTCAAGGTCGGTGCGCAGATGATCGTCATCGCGGCGAAGAAGTTGCCCGACGGCACGTTCGAGGCGCCCTCGATCAACGTCGGCCGCGACGGTGCTGCGCCGCCCATGTGATCTCGACCTGTAATTGCGAGCAATTTGGATCGGACGCGCCGTCGCTGACGGCGCGCGCCTCTCACTGGAGAAAAACATATGAAATCGACATTTCGGATTTTGCTGGGGGCGGGCGTCATCGCGGCTTTCGCCGCGACGTCGGCGTTTGCGCAGGCGCCGGTGCGCGTGCGCGGTACAATCGAGAGCATCGACAACGCCGGGATCATCACCGTGAAAGGCCGCGACGGCCAGATGATGAAGGTGATGCTGCCCGAAAAGGCGCCGGTGCGCGCCGTGGTCAAGATGACGATTGCCGACATCAAGAAGGGCTCGTTCGTCGGCATCACCGCGATGCCGCAGCCTGACGGCAGCCAGAAGGCCGTGGAGATACATATCTTCCCCGAGGCCATGCGCGGCACCGGCGAAGGCCACCGGCCGTGGGATCTCATGCCCAACAGCACCATGACCAACGCCACGGTGGATTCCGAGGTCGCCTCGAATGACGGCCAGGTGCTGATGATGAAATACAAGGACGGCGAGAAAAAAATCATCGTCCCCCCGACCGCCGCGATCGTTACCTATGCTCCGGCGACCAAGGGCGGACCTCGTTCCGGGCGCCACGGTGTTCGTCGCCGGGGCGAAGAAGCTGCCCGACGGCAAGCTCGAGGCGCCGAATATCACGGTCGGCAAGGGTGGCGTGAACCCGCCGATGTAAGCGGGCGGAAACGTCGGTCAGCAATCTGCCGGTTCAATGCTTCACGTGCGCGCCATCGCCAAGGTGGCGCGCCCTTTTTCGGGAGGAAGCCCATGAAAATCGCATCGCGGATTTTGATCGCCTCGGCCTTGGTCGCGGCATTCGCCGTCGCCTCGGCCACGGCGCAGGACAAACCCGTTCGCCTGCGCGGCGTGATCGAGAAGCTCGACGGCAATACGCTGATGGTGAAGTCGCGCGACGGCGCCGAGCTCAAGCTCAATCTCGCCGACAAGCTTCTGGTCGTGGAAGTGGTGAAGGCCACGATGGCCGACATCAAGGACGGCGCGTTCATCGGCAGCGGGGCCATGCCGCAGCCTGACGGCAGCCAGAAGGCAGTCGAGGTCCACATTTTCGCCGAGTCGATGCGCGGCACCGGCGAGGGACTTCCGGCCGTGGGATGGAGCGCCGAACGGCACCATGACCAACGGCACGGCCGGCGCGACCGTTAAAGGCGTCGATGGCCCGGTCGTCACCGTCAAGTACAAGGACGGCGAGAAGAAGATCATCGTGACGCCGAGCGTCCCGATCGTGCGCTATGAAGTCAGCACCAAGAGCGCGATCAAGCCGGGTGCGGCATTCACCGTGACCGCGGCGACGAAGAAGCCGGACGGCAGCTACGACGTCGGCCGCATCAATGTCGGCCGCGATGGCGTCGTGCCGAACTAAAGTCCTGTCATGCCCGCGCAGGCGGGCATCCAGTAATCGCAGCCGTCGTGATAATGCCGCAGCGCCTGCGTTTACTGGATCATCCGCTTTCGCGGATGATGCGGCGCACCGGATCATGACGACGATTTCAGAACTTCATCCAGTTGCCCGAGCGCTCGAACGCGGCGGCGGCGCGGTAGATCGTCGCCTCGTTCCAGTGGCGCGCGACCAGCATCGCCCCGATCGGCCGATCGTCGGCGATGCCGCACGGGATGCTGATCGCCGGATGGCCGGTGACGTTGAACGGGCAGGTGTTGCGGGTCGGCTCCCAGCTTCGCCGCGTAATTTCCTGCGGGCTCGCATTCTTGCCCGGGATCGGCGTCGCCTTCATCGGCACGGTTGGCATCAGCAGCAGATCGTACGATTTGAGCACAGCGTCGTAGGCGGCGCGCAGGCGCCGGCGCAGGTTTTGCGCCTTGGCGTAGTAGCGGCCGCCGTAGCGGTCGAGCGTGTGCTTGCCGAAGATGCAGGCAACCTTCACGGTGTCGGGAAACTTGTCCGCGTGCTCGCGCCAGCGTGACGCCGTGTCCATGAGGCTGGTGACATAAAGCCCCTCGTGCGCGATGCCGGCGCCGCTGGTCTGCAAAAACATCACGGCGCAGCTGTCGTTGCGGATGCCGGCCCAGATCGCGAAGCCGAGGCCGTGCATCGGTACCGATACGTCTTCGACCTTGGCGCCGAGCTTGGCGAAGCGGGCTGCCGCCGCGCGCACCTTTTCGTCGACGTCGGCTTCCGAATTCGGATGGCCAAAGCCTTCCTTGACCACGCCGATGCGCAGGCCCTTGGCGCCGCGGCCGAGCGCGGCGGTGTAGCGCGCGGCTTTCACGCCGCGCTGGCGGGAATCGATGCCGTCCGGACCGGCGATGACTTCAAGCAGCAGCGCGTTGTCGGGCACGTTCGCTGTCATCGGCCCCGCGGTGTCGAGCGTGATTTCGAGCGGCGCGATGCCGGTATAGGGCACGAGACCGAAAGTCGGCTTGAGGCCGACGATGCCGCAATGGCTCGCCGGGATGCGGATCGAGCCGGCCTGGTCGCCGCCGATCGCCATGTCGACGTCGCCTGCGGCGACGAGCGCGGCGGAGCCCGACGATGAGCCGCCGGTGGTGTAGCCGCGCTTGCGCGGATTGTGCACCGGGCCGGTCGCGCTGGTGTGGCTGCCGCCCGACACGCAGTAATTTTCGCACACCGCCTTGCCGGCGATCTCGCCGCCGGCGTCGAGGATGCGCTCGACGATGGTGGCGTCGACGTCGGGCACGTAGCCTTCGAGATTGGCTGCGCCGATCATCATCGGCACGCCGGCGAGACAGACATTGTCCTTGAGCGCGACGCGATGGCCGGCGAGCTTGCCGCGTTTCTTGCCCTTGATCGCCGTCTTGTAATACCAGGCGCCGTGCGGATTCTCCGCAGGCTTGGGCCGGTAGGCGCCGGCGCGCGGATATTTCACCGCTGGCAGTTCGTCCGGCGTCGCGTCGAGCGCCGCATAGGCGCCGGCGAGCGGCGCGATGATCTGTTCGACCGCGCGCAGGTATTCGTCGCTCGGCTTCATGCCGAGCGACGTGGCGGCGGCGCGCAGATCGGCGATGGTGGGTTTTTCGAACATGGCTGTCCTCGTCAGCAGGGGCGAAGCGCCAGCCATGATAGCAGGAGTTCAGCCGCCGCCGCGCCGCGTTGGGGCATGCGCGGTGCCGCGCGCCGGCACGTCGAGATCGCTGGCGAGCTCGGGCATCTCGGCCAACAGCGCCTGCAGCCGCGAGCGGCGGCCGCCGCTGCCGCGGCTGTCGCGGTGTTCGTCGACCGGCCGCTTGACCTCGTCGCAGCGCGCGAGGCTTTCGATCGCCGGGCCTTCCGCCAGCCGCGCCAGCAGGAAGGTCAGATCTTCGAGCTTGTCGGCGACGACGTGGATGACGCCGGATTCGTGCTGCAGGCGGCCGCTGATCGCGACATAGCGCGCGCCGAGGATGACCGGGCGGAAGCGCTCGAACGTATTCGGCCACACGATGATGTTGGCGATCGCGGTCTCGTCCTCGATGGTCATGAACACCACGCCCGCCGCCGAGCCCGGCCGCTGGCGGATGGTGACGAGGCCGGAGACGGTGACGCGCTCGCCGGAACGATGCGTGCGCAAATCCTCATTGCGCATGACGCCGCGGCTGGCGAGATCGGCGCGCAGGAACTGCGCCGGATGCGCGCGCAGCGACAGGTGCAGAAAGCGGTAGTCGTTGACCACCTCCTCGCCGAGCGGCATCGGCGGCAGGTGCACGCTGGGTTCGGCAAAGCCGCCTCCGCTCACTTCTCCTCATCTTTTTCCTCCCCCGCTTTTCTCATTCTTCCCTCCCCCGCTTGCGGGGGAGGGTAGGGAGGGGGCCTGCGGCTTGCCCTGAGCAAGCCGAAAGCCCCCTCCCGTCACGCTTCGCGTGCCGACCTCCCCCGCAAGCGGGAGAGGTGAAGTCGCGAACAACGGCAGATCGTCATCCTTGTCGCCGACGCGGCCGAGCGCTTTGACCGCCCACAGCGCCTGACGGCGCGTCAGCCCGAGCGAGCCGAACGCATCGGCATCGGCAAGCCGTTCGAGCACGCGCGGCGACAGGCCCGTGCGCAGCCAGACATCGCGCACGGAGGTGTAGGGCAGGTCTCGTGTCACCGGATGCGATGCAGCACTTCGTGCTGCGCTGCGCCCGGGAATACAGCCGCCTCTCCACGATCAGCTTCGCATCGTCCTCGGAAAGTCCCTTGATCTCGCGCATGCCGAGGCGGATGGCGTGCGTCGCGCGGATGTCATCGACGCCATCTCGCCATGCAGCTTGTGCAGCCGCTCCGCCGCGCGCGGGCCATCTTCCAGCACCGCAGTCCCAATCCGAATGATTGACATCGACGGGCCGCACCTCGACGCCGTGCTCGCGCACGTCGCGCACGATCTGCGCGGGCGCGTAAAAACCCATCGGTTGCGCATTGAGCAGCGCCGCGGCGAACACGTCGGGATAGCGGCATTTCAGCCAGGCCGAGGCATAGACCAGCAACGCAAAACTCGCGGCATGGCTTTCCGGAAAACCGTATTCGCCGAAACCCTCGATCTGGCTGAAGCAGCGCTCGGCGAAATCGCGCTCATAACCTTTCGCCGTCATGCCATCGACCATTCTCCGGCGAAATGTGCCGATCGTGCCGGTGCGCTTGAAGGTCGCCATCGCGCGGCGCAGCTTGTCCGCCTCGGCCGGCGTGAAGCCGCCCGCCACGATGGCGATCTTCATCGCCTGTTCCTGAAACAGCGGAACGCCCAGGGTTTTCTTGAGCACAGACTTCAATTCATCCTTGTCGCCATGTTCAGGGATGGAGAAGGATACGGAGGCTCCTCTCCTGTCGTCCGGAGCTTCTCGCGCCGCCGCAAATACGGATGCACCATGTCGCCCTGGATCGGCCCCGGCCGCACGATCGCGACCTCGATGACGAGATCGTAGAATTCCCGCGGCCGCAGCCGCGGCAGCATCGACATCTGCGCGCGGCTCTCGACCTGGAATACGCCGATGGAATCCGCGCGGCACAGCATGTCGTAGACCGCCTCGACTCTTGTCCGGCACGGTCGCGAGGTCGTAGCCGTGCACCTCGCCGGGCTTGAGCTCGCCCGGCAACGGCAGGCGGAAGTTTTCGCCGTAATGCTTCTCGACACAGCTCGAATGCCTTGCGGATGCAGGTGAGCATGCCGAGCCCGAGCACGTCGACCTTGAGCAGGTTGAGCGCGTCGAGATCGTCCTTGTCCCATTCGATGTGCGTGCGGTCCGGCATCGCACCGTTCATCACCGGCACCACCGTGTCGAGGCGGCTGTTGGTGATGACGAAGCCGCCGACATGCTGCGAGAGGTGGCGCGGCATGGACTGGATGTCCTGCACGAGCGCGCGCATCTTCTGCATGCGCGGGCTCGTCACATCGATGCCGATGCGCTTGAACTCGGTCTCGCGTGCTGCGCCGCCGCCCATGCCCCAGATCGATGACGCCAGCGCGCCGATCGTGTCCTCCGACAGGCCGAAGGTCTTGCCGACTTCGCGGATGGCGGAGCGCCCGCGATACGAGATCACGGTGGCGGCGATGCCGGCGCGGTCGCGGCTGTATTTGGTGTAGATGTACTGGATCACCTCCTCGCGCCGTTCGTGCTCGAAATCGACGTCGATGTCGGGCGGCTCGTCGCGCTCGGTGGAGAGGAAGCGCTCGAACAGCAGCCCGCCGCGCACCGGATCGACCGAGGTGATGCCCATGCAGTAGCACACCGTCGAGTTGGCGGCCGAGCCGCGGCCCTGGCACAGGATGCCCTTCGAGCGCGCGAAGCGCACGATGTCGTAGACAGTGAGGAAATACGCCGCATATCGGCGGCTGCGGATCAGGTCGAATTCATGCTCGAGGATTTTGCGCACGGCGTCGTCGATGCCGTCCGGATATCGCTGCCGCGCGCCTTCACAGGCCAGATGCTCCAGCGCGTCCTGCGCGGTGGCGAAGCCGTCGAGCACCTCGTCGGGATAATCGGGGCTCAGTTCGCCGAGGTTGAACGTGAGCCGCTCGCCAAGGCGCAGTGTTTCCTCGATCGCCTCGGGCATCTCGCGAAACAGCCGCGCCATCTCGGACGCCGGCTTGAGATAGCGTTCTGCGTTGGCGGCGAGATGGCGGCCGGCAGTGTCGATGGTGAGATGCTCGCGGATGCAGGTGAGCACGTCCTGCAATTCGCGCCGGTCCGGATGGTGATAGAGCACGTCGTTGACGGCGATCAGCGGCACGCCGGCCTCGCGCGCGAGCGTCGCGCGCTGCGCAAGCCGGCGGCGGTCATGGCCGCGGTGAAGCATGGTGGCGGCAAGCCGCACGCGCCCCGGCGCTGCGTCGCGCAACGTGGAGAGCAATGGCGACTTCTTGGCGCCGACGAGATGAAGCCTCGGCCGGCCGGTGGGCCTTGAAGTGAGATCGCTCGCCGCGATGAATTTCCACTTGTCCTGCGGCGGCGCGGGTGTGCCGCGCGTGCCGCGCTCCATGACGATCAGTTCGAGACCTTCGATATGGTCGAGCAGGTCGTCGAGCATCAGGATGCAGTCGCCCTTCTCGGCGCGCAGGTTGCCGCGCGTGAGCAGGCGCGTAGAGACGGCCCCACGCGGGACGGTCGCGCGGATAGGCGAGGATGTCGGGCGTGCCGTCGGCGAACACGAGCCGCGCGCCGGGGTGATAGGCGAGCGTCGAGCGAATGCTCGCGCTTGACGATGTGCGGCCGCACCACGCCGGCGACCGAGTTGCGGTCGCACAATCCGATGCCATCGAGCCCGAGCGCCGCCGCCTGCTGCATCAGTTCTTCGGGATGCGAAGCGCCGCGCAGGAACGAGAAATTCGATGCCACGGCGAATTCGATATAGCGGACCATCGCTCCGTGCCCGGCTTGGTTACGTCTCACGCGTAAGCGCCGTGGATGAACCATGGGGGGCAGGGAGAGCGTCGATTTGACAGTGGGCTGCGCACTGCCGGTCTTGTCGGTACTCTCCGTCTCGCCCTTGTTCGCCGTCGCTCGACGCTCGGCTTCCGCCTTGTCGCGCGGATCGTTGCGCGGGCGCAGGTCGTAGAGCTTTTCGCGGAACACCCAGAAGCGCAGGCCTGCAGCGTCTTCGACGCGGTAATAATCGCGTACCGGGCGGCCGTCCTCGTTCCACCACACGCCTTCGATGCGCTCCGGGCCTTCGGCGGCGACGATCTCGTGCAGCGCGCGGCGCCAGCGGAAGCGCGCCGGGGGGCCGTCCGGCACCGAGGATACGACGTCCTCGATCGGCTCGGGCTTGGCGAGAAGACGCAGCGGGCGCGGTGCGAGATCGGCGTCGTCGCGGAAGCGGCGGAACGCAGGCCAGCCGCTCTCCGCCGTGGCGGTGGCCTGCGCCGGGGCGGCAAGCGCGGCAAGCTCGGGGATGTGGCTGTCCTGCGCGATCAGGCGCGTCACGCGGCGCGCGGCCGAGCCGCGCGCTCAGCCGGTCGACAAGGCGATCGATCTCGCCGTCATCGCCGCCGTTAAGGCCGATCTGCTCGTCTGGGCACGCCTCGGCGAGCGACACGGAGAGCCGCGCGAGATCGAAGCCGAAGCCCGGATCAATCTCGTCGCCGAGCGCCGCCAGCCGTTCGACGAACAGCGCGCTGGATCTCATGCGGATCGCGCAGCGGGCGTGAGGTGGCGGCGGCGATACGCTTGACCACGCCGTCGGTGCGGAACAGCGCGAGCTCGACGCGCCGTGCGCCGTCGCCACGGCGTTCCATCGCCGTCTTGAGCCGCGCCGCCAGCCGCTCGATCACACGCAGCACATCCTCCTCGCGCGCGATCGGCTCGGCGAACAGCCGCTCGGCGACATAGGGCGCGATCGGCAGGCGTGGGGAGAGCGGCTCGCGCTCGCGGCCGAGCGCGCGGTCGAGCTGGCGGATGAGATCGGCGCCGAAGCGCGCAGCGAGCGGCGCGCGCGGCATGTCGAGAATATCGCCGATGCGCTTGAGGCCGACGCGCGCCAGCGCCGCGACGGTCTCGGGCGAAAGCCGCAAGGCTGCGAGCGGCAGTGGCGCAAGCGCCTCGCGTTCGTCGCCCTCGGCGATGCCTGCTTGATGCCGAAATGCGCAGCGGCGAAGGCCGCGCCGATGGTGGGCGCGATGGCGGCGCGCACCGTGAAGCCGAAACTGCGCATGCGCGCGGCGAGATCGTCGCGCAATTTCTCCTCGCCGCCGAACAGATGCGCGCAGCCGCCGATGTCGAGCAGGATGCCGTCGGGCGGATCGACGGCGACGAGCGGCGTGTAGCGTGCGCACCAGTCGGCGATGGCGTCGATGAGATGCGCGTCGGCGGCGGCGTCCTCCGGCACCGCGGCGAGATCGGGATGCATGGCGCGCGCCTGCGCCAGCGCCATGGTTTTGCGCAAGCCAAGCCGCTCCGCCGCCGCATCGACCGCGACCAGCACGTCGGCATTGCCGCGCTTGCCGTAGACGACGCGGGGAGAGGGAGAAGAGATCTCACGCGACGTCCGCGCGAGGCGGTCGGTCGAAAGCCGCGCCAGCCACAGGCTGAGGATGCGTTGCGAGGATGAAGCACGCACGGTTTAACTCCAACGTCCAGGATCCAAGATGGCCGCGGCGGTTGCGCACGAGGCGCACGCGCAGCCGCGGCGGGCCGAGGCCATGCAGGCTGCTCGCGCCGGGCGCTGCGCCGACGATCCAGCGCGTCGCGGCGGCGGAATGCTCCTCGCCAGGCGTGGCGCGCAGCAGCACGGCGAACGCGCCGCTGCCGGCGGCCGCGAGCGAGAGCCGGCGCGTCGCCACCGCATCGATGCGGTGGCTGCGCGTCTCGCCGATCACCGCGGCGATGGCGCGGCAGCGCAGCGCCTCCTCCATCGCCCACAGCATCTCGCGCTCGCGCACGGCGGCGACGGTGATGAGCCGCTCGGGCGCGAGCCCCGCCTCGTCGAGGCCGGGCCCATAGGGCGCGCCGCTCTCGGCCAGCGCCATGTCCTCGGTGAGCCAGACGACGCTGCGCGCAAGGCGCTCGCTCCTGTCACCTCTCCCCACAGGGGAGAGAGCCTGCCCGGACTTGATCGGGGTCGAGCGAAGCGAGGGTGAGGGGGCTCGAGCCTCTCGGTCGGAGCCCCCTCACCCCAACCCTCTCCCCTCCGGGGAGAGGGAGTCCGGCTTGCGTTTGCGGGGACATTGTTACTCTCGCCCCGCCAGCGCCAGCGCGAAGCCCGTGGCAACGGCGATCTCGGCCTCACGCGCTGCCGCAATTTCGTGCAGCGCGCCGCAGGCGAGGCCACCGCCGAGCGCGGCGTCGATCACGGGGATGCCGAGGGTCACGGCACGGCCTTCGCCGTCCTCGCTGGAAAAACCTTCGAGCGTGCGGATCGCCTGGCGTAGCGCCCCAAACCTGCTGGGCCCGCCAAACCCGGAGAATCCATCCGCCCGGCGGGGGAATCGGTTGCCATCTGCGACACGGTCATCGCCATCCCTCACGGCCCAAGATCCCTCACACCCATGACGACCGTTATGGGCATTTGTTCATGATTTGTTCTATTGATTCCCGAACCGGCGGCTGCCGTCAAGGGCGTCGATTCTGGACATGAAACTGTGTGGGCACACGCAAAGTCCTCTGGCACGCCAGTTGCTACTCTCCCAACGCCTCACACGATCGCATGGCAGGGAGACCGCCGATGAAACGAGCCGACCTCACCGAGAAGATCCTCGATATCAAGCGCGAGAAGGGCTGGAGCTGGAAGCACATCTGCAACCACATCGGCGGCATGTCACCGATCCTGATCACCGGCGCCCTGCTCGGCCAGATGAAGCTGACCAAGCCGCAGGCCGCCAAGGCCGCGGAGCTGTTCGGCCTGAGCAAGAGCGAGCAGGCGCATGCTCAACGAGGTGCCGTTCCGCGGCACCGGCACGCCGATGCCGCCGACCGATCCGCTGATCTATCGCTTCTACGAGCTGATCATGGTCAACGGCCCGGCGCTCAAGGCGCTGATCGAGGAGGAGTTCGGCGACGGCATCATGTCGGCGATCGACTTCGACATGGACATCGTGCGGCAGCCCGATCCCAAGGGCGACCGCGTCAAGCTCGGCATGACCGGAAAATTCCTGCCTTACAAATACTACGGCTCAACCGGCAACGCGCTGGCCTATGGACTGAAAGAAGAATGAGGCGCGGCGGAAATTCTAACTCGTCATTCCGGGGCGCGGGCTCTTGCCCGCGAGCCTGGAATCCATAACCGCAATCAGTGCAAGTTCTGCATCGACTGTGATTATGGATTCCGGACAGCCTCGCTTCGCTCGGCTTCCGGAATGACGAATTGAGACTACCAAGCCCGCCGGCAATGGCGGTGGAAGTTGTTGTCGATCCAGCACGACGTGCGGCTGCGCGCCGGTCCCCAGTAAGGCTTGCCGAAAACGCCGCCGATGATGCCGCCCGCGACCGCGCCGACCGGGCCAGCAACGACGAGACCGGTGCCGGCGCCTGCCGCCGCACCGACCATGTCGGCGCGTGCGCCGATCGGCATCGCCACCAGAGCAACGAAGATCGCAGTCGCCTTGAGATTGTTACGCATGGTCGTTCCTCCATCCCTAATGAAAGACTGTCGCAACAACAACGCCGAATTGAAGACACAGTTCCGACGCGAAAATTATCCAACAATTTCAGCTATTAAATCGGATTAAGACGAGCGCAATTAGCCGGCGCCTGGGCCATTATGCCGCGGCCATCACCCTGCGGTCGATCTCGCCGACGCTGTTGACGCCGGTCAGCGCCATGGTGACGTCGAGCTCCTTGCGCATGATCTCGATGGCGCGCGCGACGCCAGCCTCGCCGCCGGCGCCGAGGCCGTAGATGTAGGCGCGGCCGCTCATGCACGAGCGTGCGCCGAGCGCCAGCGCGCGCAGGATGTCCTGGCCGGAACGGATGCCGCCGTCGAACATCACTTCGATGTCGCCGCCGACCGCCTCGACGATGCGCGGCAGCGCCGCGATCGAGGACGGCGCGCCGTCAAGCTGCCGTCCGCCATGATTGGAGACGACCAACGCGTCCGCGCCGGACTTGACCGCCGTGCGTGCGTCCTCGACGTCGAGGATGCCTTTGATGATCAGCTTGCGCGGCCAGATGCTCTTGATCCACTCGACGTCCTTCCAGCTCAGCGCCGGATCGAACTGGCCGCCGATCCATTGCGACAGCGAGGTGACGTTCTCCATGCCTTTGACGTGGCCGGCGATGTTGCCGAACGTCTTGCGCTTGCCGCGCAGCGATGCTCAGCGCCCAGGCCGGCTTGGTGGCGATGTCGATGAGATTGCTGATGCGGATTTCCGGCGGCACGGTCATGCCGTTGCGGATGTCGCAATGGCGCTGGCCCAGCACCTGCAGGTCGACGGTGAGCACCAGCGCGCTGCAATTGGCCGCCGCCGCGCGCTCGATCAGCGCGCGAATGAAGCCGCGGTCCTTCATGACGTAGAGCTGGAACCAGAACGGCTTGCCGACCGCTTCGCGCCACGTCCTCGATCGAGCAGATCGACATGGTCGAGAGCGTGAAGGGAATGCCGGCCGCGTGCGCGGCGCGGCAGGCGAGGATTTCGCCGTCGCCGTGCTGCATGCCGCACAGCCCGATCGGCGCCAGCGCGAGCGGCAGCGCAACCGGCTCGCCCAGGATGGTGGTCGCGGTGCTTCGCGCGGCGACATCGACCAGCACGCGCTGGCGCAGTTTGATGCGTTCGAGGTCGGCGCGGTTGGCGGCGAGCGTGTCCTGCGCGTAGGAGCCGGTCTCGGCATAGTCGAAGAACGCGCGTGGCACCTTGCGGCGCGCGACCTGCCGCAGATCCTCGATGCAGGTCATTCGTGCCAGGGTGTTGCCCACCATCTTTTCTTGTCCCCCGGCATGAGACTGGATGGGAGGCGGTTCGCCTTCCCGAACACCCATGCTCCACGACTGACGGCGGAACGCAAGCCCGCCCCGCGGCGTTGTCATCAGCGATCCTGCGGATTGAGGCGGAGCAAGTCCATGACCACTGCAAACAATACCGTCACGCAACAGGAGATCGACGAGGCCCGCCGCCGGGAAGCAAAAGAAGAGGCGAAGGAAGACAAGCGCCAAAAACTCAAGGGATCGCTGGAAAAAGGTTTGGCGAACAGTTTTCCGGCCTCCGATCCGGTCGCCGTGACGCAGCCGCCGCCCAGCAAGCAGGACAAGCACCAGCCGTAACGACAAGGGAACTCGAGCCCTTTCAAACCGTTACCGAATGCTGGAGCCAGCTTGCGAAGAGGAGCGCTTGTCACCATGGAATATCGGAACCGACGGCCCAACGAAGCCGACCAGGAACCCCGGCCATCGGACGAGGAACTCAAGAAAATGCTCGATGAGGCGCTCGAGCGCGGCCTCCAGGATTCATTTCCGGGTTCCGATCCGGTCGCCGTGACCCAGCCGCCGCACAGCAAGCGCGACAAAAATCGCTCATAGCCGCGCGCAAAGCGCGATATTCGCCTCAAATCGCCCCGCTGCGGGCATTAATGATAATACACAGGTTGCCCGCAGCGGTAACGTTGCCGAATATTTTTTGATCTAAATGCAGTCCGGATGGCGCTAGTATCCCATCAGAAGCGAGGCACGCGTCCCGGCGGAAGTGCGGCGGCGAGGGGCAATATGGTTCGTAAGTATTTCGGCACCGACGGCATTCGTGGCCGCGCGAACGGCGTCATCACGCCCGAACTGGCGTTGAAGGCCGGTCAGGCGGCGGGCCTGATATTCCGCCGCGGCGACCATCGCCACCGTGTCGTGATCGGCAAGGACACGCGGCTGTCGGGCTACATGATCGAGACCGCGCTGGTCGCCGGCTTCACCTCGGTCGGCATGGATGTGCTGCTGCTCGGCCCGATGCCGACGCCGGCGGTCGCCATGCTGACGCGCTCGATGCGCGCCGACCTTGGCGTCATGATCTCGGCCTCTCACAATCCGTTCGACGACAACGGCATCAAACTGTTCGGCCCCGACGGCTACAAGCTGTCCGACGAGGTCGAGCACGAAATCGAGGCGCTGATCGACGGCAATATCACCAAGCGGCTCGCCAAGGGCACGGATCTCGGCCGCGCCAAGCGCATCGACGGCGTGCACGACCGCTACATCGAGTTCGCCAAGCGCACGCTGCCGCGCAACCTCTCGCTCGAAGGCCTGCGTGTCGTCATCGACTGCGCGCATGGCGCAGCCTATCGCGTGGCGCCGGATGCATTGTGGGAACTTGGCGCCGACGTGATCTCGATCGGTGTCGAGCCCGACGGCTTCAACATCAACCACGATTGCGGCTCGACCTCGCCGGAGGCGCTGTGCCGCAAGGTGCGCGAAATGCGCGCCGATATCGGCATCGCGCTCGACGGCGACGCCGACCGCGTCGTCATCGCCGACGAGCGCGGCCATCTGGTCGACGGCGATCAACTGTCTGGCGGTGATCGCCGAAAGCTGGAAGGAAGACGGCCGTCTCGCCAAGCCCGGCGTGGTCGCGACCGTGATGTCGAATCTCGGGCTGGAACGTCACCTCGCGAAAATGAACCTCTCGCTGGTGCGCACGCCGGTCGGCGATCGTTACGTGCTCGAGAAGATGCGCGAGCACGGCTACAATCTCGGCGGCGAGCCGTCCGGCCACATCATCCTGTCGGATTACGCCACCACCGGCGACGGCTTCGTCGCTGCGTTGCAGGTGCTCGCGGTGGTGAAGAAACAGGACAAGCCGGTGTCGCAGGTCTGCCACCGCTTCACCGCGCTGCCGCAGGTGCTCAAGAACGTGAAATATCGCAGCGGCAAGCCGACTGGAAAATTCCAAGGTTCGCTCCGCCATCAAGAGCGCCGAACAACGCCTCAACGGCCACGGCCGCCTGATCATTCGGCCCTCCGGCACCGAGCCGGTGATCCGCGTGATGGGCGAAGGCGACGACAAGGTTCTGGTCGAGGAGATCGTCGACGATATTGTCGACGCGCTGAGCGCGTTCGCGGCCTGAACGTCATTGCCCCGCGAACACATTGCCGCTGCGAACGCTGCAGCCGTTGACGGACATATTGGTGGAAAGCACTTCGCGATTCTGTCCGGTGTAGCGGCTTCTGATGACCATCGATCGGCCGCCCTCCTTGGCGTTGATCACGCTTGCGCTGCAGGACGAGAACGCGCCATCGAAGCTCACCGTGATGCGGCGCGCGCCGCTGTTCATGGCCATGGTCACGGTCATGGCGTTGCCGGAGAATTGCACATTGCTCGCCGTCGAAACTCCAATTGACCCGCCGCCGGGTGCGGTGTCGATGTCCTTGGACTCCGTGCCGCGCTTCCGCGTGGTCAATGTCCGGTGCGAGCGCACGAACGGCCGTCCGACGTCGCTGACATAGACGCTGAACTGCATCTGCGCCGTGGACGTCGAAGTCTGGCCGCCGCTGACCGGGCGGCTCACGCGCACCTCGCTCATCGAAATGACGACCGACTTGCCGTGGAGCTGCGCCGGTGCCGCCGCTTGGGCGACTTGCGGCATTGTCAACAGGCCGCCGATCAACAGGATGGTCGCTTTAGCGCATGGTCTGTTCTCCTGAAACGAAAATCGCTCGCCCGTCACGTCATTCGCAGAACCTTCGCCCGTCGAATTCGAAGCACTTTGGGCGGCTCGCCACCGACCGACGCAGGCGGCGCAGCGGGCGCGGGCAGCGCGGAGTGTGCGGCTTCGTCCTCGTCGCGGGCGATCGGGCTCCAGACGTAGCGGGCGTTCGAGCGTCGGCGTTCCGAGGCGCCGTTACGATGCGTTGCAACGAGCTGCCAGCTGCGTCCGCTGCAACTGTCGAGCAGGATTGCGGGCTGGACGCCGGGCTGGGCGGCAATGACAGAGTAACAGGAGGCCGACGACGGAGCCGGCGGTAATGACTGTGCCGACGCGCGATGACGCCACAGCGGCAATGAGCCATCGCTCATCATTGCAAGCGTCGCGCGGCAGGCATTCGCGTCGCAAACACGGTGCGCGGCGTGGCACCAGGCTGTACCGCCATCAACGCATGTCAATTCGCTATTCACAGAACGTCCGGCCGTTGAAGCTGAAGCATTTGCCGCCGCGCGCAGCGGGCGCGGCCGCAGCCGGAGCGGCTGGGCGCGGGTGTGGTCGCTCAGGGCGTTCGGTGACGCGCTTTTTGGGCTCTGGCTCCGGTTTGGCGGCGCACGAGCCATCCTTGAGCATCTGGCCGGATGGACAGACGATCCGGATGCAGCGATCGCCGTCGGCGCGCTCGCCCGATTTGCACGCGAGCGGGCAGATGCGCTTGTCGATCCCGCGAATAATCTTGAGCGTGTCGCTTGAAAGGCCGTCGTCCGGCAAATTCACGGCGGCGAGCTTGGCGAAGTTGTGCAGTGCGTCGCGGGTGCTGGACTCGAATTTGCCGTTGACGGCGCCGTCGAAGCAGCCGAGCCGTTTCAGCTCGAGCTGCAACGAGCGCGCTATTTCACGGTTGTCGATTGCAGGCGTCGCCGGCGCGGCGTGCTCCGCTCCAGCGGTCAGAGCCGCCATGCGTTGCTCGAGCGGCGAGAGCGGCGGCGCGCTGTTCGGCGCCGAGGGCGGCCATAAGCTGCTGGGCTTCGCGCTTTGCGCGCACTGTCCGGAAACCGGTCGAGAAACAGGCGAAACTGGTTGGGGTCCTTGCTGTCCTTCACCAGGCTCCACGCCACGTCCTCGGGCGACGGACCGGTGGGTCTTGTCTTCGCGGCCTGCGCTTCGGCGGCGAGCGCAGCCATGCGCTGCTCGACGGCACGCGCCGCCGCGGCTTTGCTCGGCGGTGATCGCCGAAACGCGCTGTTCGGCTTCGGCGCTGGTGCGCGCTTCCGGGGAATTGTTCGATGAAACCTTTTCAGCGCCGCGGCATCGTTGGTGCCGCTGAGGAAGTTCCAGGCCACTTCGTCGGGCGGCGGTCCTGGCGGTGGCGCGAGCGCCTTTTTCCGGGCTTCGGCGGTGAGCGCAGCGATCCGCGCCTCGGCTTCGGGCTCGAAGTGCGGTCTTCGGGAAATTCCTTGATGAAGCGCGCGAGCGCCGCTGCGTCGGTCGTGTCCTTGATCAACGCCCACGTTATTTCGTCGGGACCCGGCCCAGCGTGGCGGCGCAGCGACCGCGACGGGAGGTGCGGCCTTGAAGAAGATCGCCTCTTTCGACAGCGAGCCGTAAACGAACGGCTGCTGTTCGCGATTCGTCATCGCGATGACGTCGTCGCGAACGTTGCGGAACAGAAAATTGATCTCGAGTCCCGGCGTCTCAATGTATTTCAGCAGCGACGAGGTGAATGGACTGTTGCGTCCAGCGCCATCGGCAGCGGTCGTTCCGTCTTTTGCCGAATAGGCGACGAGGACGTTGCCGGTCGGCTCGATCTCGGCCAGACCGCGCGACACTGATCGCGTCCGGATCGAGCGTTGCATCTTTGCGGCGAACGGATTGTTGCGGCAGGCGTCGAGAATGACGAGGCCGAGCTTGCCGGCGCTCTCGAGCGCCGGCAGCAGGCTCTTCAGACTGATGGCTTCGTGATCGACGTCGAGGTCCGACCTGAGTTCGGCATCGATCGGAGATGAGCCAGTTCTCGCCTCCGACTTCGATGCCGTGACCGGCGTAAAACACGATGCCGATATCCGCCCCGCGAACATCGCGATTGAATTCAAGCAGCCCGCGCCGCATGGCGTCATAGGTGCCGTCCTTGATTTCGCGGACGGAGAATCCCAGCCGCTTGAAAGCGGCGCTGATGTCGTCGGCGTCATTGGCCGGATTTGTCAGCGTCGGCACCGAGCGGTAGGCGCTGTTTCCAATCACCAGCGCGACCCGCTTTGCGGCCAAGAGCCGGCGCGCCAATCAAAAAAATCCGCGACCGCAAAGGCGAGCGCGCGAAGGCCAAGCCTGGCGCCGAAAGCAAACTCGCATGTTGCCCCTCCCGACGCGAATCTACCGCCGGCGGCATTGACTCGCAACAAACGCGTCATGCGACGCGCTGATCCGCGGTTTCGCCCGAATCACATCGTAATCCAAAGCATTGTGGGTTCGGAGGCTGGCTATTCGCACAATCCACAACGGCGCTTCGCGGTGCGTCAGCCAGTTCATCTTCGGACTTCTGCTTGAGAACCGGCAGGGTCAAGATGAAATTCTATTACTGAAATCCTTCGCTCTATTACGATGGTTACACTGAAAACATCATCGATACATTTGAATTCGATAGCTTAGAATCGATACAAACAGCATTATTTCTTTTGCAACTTGCGAAAGGCTTTGTTATCGATAGTTTCAGAACGTACCAATTGGCCAAGGCGCCGGGCTATCGCGATGATCGTCTGCTCCTGCAATGTGCTGTCGGATAAGGACGTTCGCTCGACCTTGAACGGGTCCGAGGCTGCGCCGCGCCCGCGCAAGACCAGCCAGGTCTACGGCTGCCTCGGCTGCAGCGCGCAATGCGGGCGCTGCGCCCGCACCATCCGCCGCATCATGAACGAAGCGCTGGCCGGTGCCGCCTGCGCCTGCCACCCGGACGGCGATCCACGGCCCTGAGCCCTTGTCCACCGGGGCGATGACTGAGCATCCGGCCCTTGCCGCCCGGCCATTCCGCGTCCACATTAGAAGAATACTAAAGAGGGTCGCCGACGGATTCGCCGGCGGCCCATCAGCGCATTTGCAGGGAGCGTGACCATGAAAGGCGAGCCGAAAGTCCTCGAATACATCAACAAGGCCCTGCGACACGAGTTGACCGCCATCAACCAGTACTGGCTGCATTACCGGCTGCTCGACAACTGGGGCTACAAGGATCTCGCCAAGCAATGGCGCAAGGAATCGATCGAGGAGATGCAGCACGCCGACAAGCTGGTCGACCGCATCATCTTCCTCGACGGCTTTCCCAACATGCAGGTGCTCGATCCGCTGCACATCGGGCAGACCGTGAAGGAAGTGCTCGACTGCGACCTCGGCGCCGAGATGCACGCGCGTGCGCTGTACGAGGAAGCCGCGACCCATTGCCATGTGGTCAAGGACTACGTCACGCGCGATCTGTTCGAGACGCTGATGAAGGACGAAGAGCACCACATCGACTTCCTCGAAACCCAGCTCGATCTCGTCGCCAAGCTCGGCCTTGAGCTCTATGCCCAGCATCACATCGGCAAGCTCGACGACGACAGCCACTAACGCTTCGCCAGCAGCCGCTTTCCTCGCCATGGCCGGGCTCGTCCCGGCCATTTTGATTCGTTGAACGATGGGGCGAGGTGCAAGGCGGGAAAATTCGCGCGCCATATTGGTTAACAAATTCTTAATTTCGCAGCGAGGAGCGCTCGATTTGCCCGATAGAATCTGCGTTATCGGCCGTCGCGGCGCGATCGTGAATGTTTACGGTTAAAAGTTAAGGTTAAGAGCCGCTTAAGGTTTTGCTGCCATTTTCGGCTTCGGTTCAACGAGTGGGACCGCTTCGCGCGTGTCCCACCGAGGAAAGGACGAAGCCATGGTGAGCGTGAAAGTCTTGGTCGGCGCGGCAGCGAGCGCCATGTTCAGCGCAGCGGCAATGGCCGCCGATCTACCTCCTCCGATGCCGCCGGTGTCCTATCAGCCGCCTCCGGTCATCGTCGAGCAGCCGAGCAATGGCTGGTATCTGCGCGGCGACGTCGGCGTCGGCGTGCAGCAATTCCAATCCTACGACTTCACCCAGACCAATGCATCTTCCGGTGCCGTCTGGCCGGCGAGCTGGCGCATCGACCAGAAGGATATCCAGGATACGACGATCCTCGGGTTCGGCATCGGCTACGCCGTGAACAACTGGTTCCGCTTCGATGTCACCGGTGAATATCGCACCAAGGCGAAGTTCAACGCGGTCGGCAGCTATACCGAATTCTGTCCGAGCGGCCGTTGCTTCGACGCCTACGAGGGTAATCACTCGTCCGCGGTGTTCATGGCCAATGCCTATCTCGATCTCGGCACCTGGTGGTGCATCACGCCCTACATCGGCGGCGGTGTTGGCGGCGCCTACAACCGCATCACCGGCCTCAACGACGTGGGCTTCATTTCGGGTCCGGGCACGTCGGCATTCGGTTTCACTTCGACCGACCACGCGGCCTGGAACATGGCTTGGAATGTGCAGGCCGGCTTGACCTACAACGTCAGCAACAACTTCAAGGTGGACTTCAGCTGGCGCTATCTGAGCCTTGGCTCGCCCGTCACCTCGGAAGTGCTGTGCGGCGCCTCGGGCTGCGGCACCGGCAGCGGTCCGCGCGCCTTCTACACGCTCAACAACATGACCTCGCAGGATTTCCGCATCGGCTTGCGCTGGATGCTGCAACCCGAGCCCGCGCCGGTCATGATGCCGCAGCCGGCACCGCCGCTGATGCGCCGCGGCTGATCGGTCTCGACTTAGGGGGAAGGGGACGGCGCGGGCAACCGCGCCGTTTTCGTTTTTCGGCTCTGCCGGTGTGGGCTGAACGTGGCCGCAGCTAACGCTCCATTAAGGTTAATGCCTGATGATCACCCTCGGAATCGGCCGGTTGGGGCGCCAAAGGACGGAAAGGGCGTCTCATGCGTTGGGTGGTCTGCGCTGCGGTCGCGTTCGGCATAATGCTCGGCTTGACGCCGAACGCGTTTGCCGGCGACTTCGACGTTCTGCGCGGCTCACAAAGCGTCGGTCCGGCCACGTTCACGCGCTGGAGCGGCGTCTATGTCGGCGGCCAGATCGGCTACGGCAATGCCAGCGCCGACTTCTCCGGAGCGACGCAGGCCCCGATCGCCTACAGCTTGCGTGAACTGGCCCTGGAGAATGAGGACCAGTGTGTCGCAATGGCCGGTGCTCGGAACCAACAGTGCCGGCAAGGCGCATTATGGCGGCTTCGTCGGCTTCAACACCCAGTGGCAGGACCTGATTCTCGGCTTCGAGGCCAACTACAACCGCACCGGCTATAACTTCACCGCGCCGAATTCGCCGATCTCACGCGTCACTTCGGCCGGCGGCAACAGCTATGCCGTCGACGGTCAGCGGCAGTGGCTCGGTGACCAATCTCGATTTCGGCTCGTTGCGTGCGCGCGCCGGCTGGGTTCTCGGCAACTTCCTGCCCTACGGTTTCGCGCGGCCTTGCGCTTGGCCGCGCCGATATCGCCGTCACCACCGACGTTTCGGGCCAGCAAAATCCGCCGACGCCGTCCGGTCCCTGCGATCCCGATCAGCAGCCCGACTTGCGTCGCCTTCGATTTTCCCTCGAGCCAGCAAAAGAATGCATCCTGGCTCCTGGGTTTCGTGGTCGGGGGCGGCGTCGATGTGGCGCTCACATCGAATATCTTCGTGCGCGGCGAATTCGAATACGCCCGGTTCTCCCCGGTTTCGGAGAATCCTCGTCGCCGCCACCTCAGCGCGCATCGGCGCAGGTGTGAAATTCTGATCGCGCAGTTGCGCTGCCGCAAAAGCGACTTGACGGCGGCACACTCGCGCTCCTATTCCCACCCCCGGGACACCCCTCCCCAACGAGGGGCGCCTATCTGGAAGGATAGACCATGAGCATAGCGACGCCCGGCGTGCGGCCGGTCACACCGCACTTCTCGTCCGGCCCCTGCGCCAAGCGCCCGGGCTGGAGCCTGCAAAAACTCACCGACGCCGTATTGGGACGCTCGCACCGGTCGAAAGCCGGCAAGGCGAAGCTCAAGCGCGCCATCGATCTCACCCGCGAGATCCTCGGCGTGCCGGCCGACTATCGCATCGGCATCGTGCCGGCCTCCGATACCGGCGCCGTCGAGATGGCGCTGTGGTCGCTGCTCGGGCCGCGCCCGGTCACCATGCTGGCGTGGGAATCGTTCGGCGAGGGCTGGGTCAGCGACGTCGCCAAGGAGCTCAAGCTCAAGGACGTCACCATGCTCAAGGCCGGGTACGGCGAACTGCCCGATCTCGCCAAGGTCGATCAGAAAAGCGATTTCGTTTTCACCTGGAACGGCACGACCTCGGGCGTGCGCGTTCCCAACGCCGACTGGATCTCCGCCGACCGCGAAGGCCTCGCCATCTGCGACGCGACCTCGGCCGCATTCGCGCAGCCGCTCGATTGGCCAAAGCTCGATGTCATCACCTTCTCCTGGCAGAAGGCGATGGGCGGCGAGGCGGCGCACGGCATGCTCATCCTGTCGCCGCGCGCGGTCGCGCGGCTCGAAAGCTACAATCCGCCATGGCCGCTGCCGAAGATTTTCCGCATGACCAAGGGCGGCAAGCTGATGGAAGGAATCTTCCAGGGCGAAACCATCAACACGCCGTCGATGCTGTGCGTGGAGGATTATCTCGACGCGCTTGACTGGGCGAAATCGATCGGCGGCCTCAAGGCGCTGCACGCACGTGCGGACGCCAACGCCAAGGCGATCGCCGATTGGGTGGCGCGCACGCCGTGGATCGATTTCCTGGCGCGACGATCCGGCGCTGCGCTCGAACACGTCGGTGTGCCTGAAAGTCGTCGATCCCGCCGTTGGCAAGCTTCCTGCCGACGCGCAGGCCAATTTCGTCAAAGGCATCGCGGCAGCGCTTGAGAAAGAGGGCGTCGCCTACGACATCGACGCCTACCGCGACGCGCCGCCGGGGCTTCGCATCTGGTGCGGCTCGACCGTCGAGCGCACCGACGTCGAGGCGCTCACGCTCTGGCTCGACTGGGCCTACGCCAAAGCCAAGGACGCGCTGCCGAAGGCGGCGTGAGTCTTCACCCTCCCCTGTAGGGGGAGGGTCGACGCCCGAACGGGCGTCGGGGTGGGGAAGTGCCATCGAACTCCACCCTGCGAATTCCACCCCACCCCGGCCCTGCGGGCCGACCCTCCCCCTGCAGGGGAGGGTGAAGGAACACAGCCATGACCCCCAAAGTCCTCATCTCCGACGCCCTTTCGCCCGCCGCCGTGCAGATCTTCAAGGATCGCGGCGTCACGGTCGACTTCCAGCCGAACCTCGGCAAGGACAAGGACAAGCTCGCCGAGGCGATCCACGGCTTTGACGGGCTCGCGATCCGCTCCGCCACCAAGGTCACGGCGAAGCTGCTGGAAAAATCGAACGGCCTGAAGGTCATCGGCCGCGCCGGCATCGGCGTCGACAATGTCGACATTCCGGCCGCGACCGCGCGCGGCATCATCGTGATGAACACGCCGTTCGGCAATTCCATCACCACCGCCGAGCACGCCGTCACGCTGATGCTGTCGCTGGCGCGGCAAATCCCCGAGGCCGACGCTTCGACGCGGGCCGGCAAGTGGGAGAAGAACAAGTTCATGGGCGTCGAGATTTACGGAAAAACGCTCGGCGTCATCGGCTGCGGCAATATCGGCTCGATCGTCGCCGACCGCGGCGTCGGGCTGAAGATGAAGGTGATCGCCTACGATCCCTATCTGTCGGCGGAGCGGGCGATGAAGCTCGGCGTCGAGAAGGTCGATCTCGACGAATTATTCCGTCGCGCCGATTTCATCACGCTGCACACGCCGCTGACCGACAAGACCGCCAACATCGTCGATGCCAAGGCGATCGCGAAAATGAAGAAGGGCGTGCGCATCGTCAATTGCGCGCGCGGCGGCCTGGTCGATGAAGCCGCGATCTACGAGGCGCTGAAATCCGGCCACGTCGCCGGCGCCGCCTTCGACGTGTTCATCGAGGAGCCGGCGACGGCGAACCCGCTGTTCAGCCTGCCCAACGTGGTGTGCACGCCGCATCTCGGCGCCGCGACCTCGGAAGCGCAGGAGAACGTCGCGCTGCAGGTCGCCGAGCAGATGTCGGACTATCTGCTGCGCGGCGCCATCTCCAATGCCGTCAACTTCCCATCGATCAGCGCCGAGGAGGCGCCGAAGCTGAAACCGTTCGTGGCGCTCGCCGAAAAACTTGGCTCGTTCGCCGGCCAGCTTACGGAGACCGGCATCCAGAAGGTGCAGATCATCTACGAAGGCGCGGTGGCGCAGATGAACACCAAGGCGCTGACATCGGCGGCGATTGCGGGCCTGCTGCGCCCGATGCTGCAGGATGTCAACGTCGTCTCCGCGCCGCTCGTCGCCAAGGATCGCGGCATCGTGGTCGAGGAGACGCGGCGCGAGGCCGAGGGCGACTACGAGAGCCTGATCACCGTGACGGTGACGACCGAGCGCCAGTCAAGGAACGTATCCGGCACCGTGTTTGCCGACGGCCGCCCGCGCATCGTCAACATCAAGGGCATCCGCATGGATGCCGAGTTCGGGCCGTCGATGATCTACATCACCAATCTCGACAAGCCGGGCTTCATCGGCAAATTCTCCTCGACGCTGGGTGACGCCGGCATCAACATCGCGACCTTCCACGTCGGCCGCGAGGCGCCCGGCGGCAGCGCCGTGGCGCTGATCGAGATCGACGGCGAATTGTCGCCCGACGTGCTCGCCAAGGTCCGCGCGCTGCCGCAGGTGCAGCAGGCGAGGGTGTTGAAGTTTTGAATTCGTAGCGCGCAAGAGTACCATTGCCGAGAACAAATTCACGGCGATGGGAGGAAACAGTGAGCGCGAGCGACGAGTTCGAAGCGAGCACGTCGCGACGCGACGTGCTGAAACGGGCAACCGGGTTGGCGGCCGGCGCCGTTTCGATGCCGCTGTTGGCTGACGCCGCGGCGGCGCAATCCGCCGACGCCAATGCCGCGACGCTGCAACGTCTCATTGACGCCAATCCGAACACGCGGCGCGTCCTGCTGAAAGGCGGCACCGTCATCTCGATGGACACGGCCGTCGGCGATTTCGCTCAGGGCGACGTGCTGGTCGAGGGCAAAAAGATATCCGCAGTCGGCCGCGACCTCGGCGCCGCCGCGCAAGACGGCAATGCAATTGTCGTCGATGCCAGCTCTTCGGTCCTGATTCCGGGCATGATCGATTGTCACAGGCATTCCTGGGAGGGACAGCTTCGCGGCGTCATCCCGGACAGCGCGACGATTGGCGAGTACATGGACGCTACGCACAAGGGCTTCGCGCCGCATTACCAGCCCGACGATATGTATGTCGGCAATCTGATCACGGCCCTTGGCTGCATCGACGCTGGCATCACCTGTTTCATCGACAACTCGCACAATTCGCGTTCGGCGGCGCATTCCGATGCTGCGGTCAAGGCGCTGTTGGATTCCGGGGCCCGCGCGATCCACGCGTCCGGCGCGCCGACTTTTGGAACGTGGGATCAACAATGGCCGCAAGACTTGAGCCGTTTGCAGCGGCAGTATTTCTCCTCCGACGATCAATTGGTCACGTTGCGGATTTTCTCTCGCGGGCTCGTCAAAGACGACTGGGAGACGGCGCGCCGCCTCGGCCTTTGGGTCTCGATCGATGGCGCCGGCCGACCGAACTCGGCCGAGGTTTTGCAGGATTTCAAGGCCGCGGGACTCATGAATGAGCGCCACACCATCAATCACGGCTACGGCCTGTCGGATGCGGCCTGGCAGTTGATCCGCGAGGCTGGAATGCCGGTCAACGCTTGTCCGCGTTCGGACTCGCAATGGGCGCTCGGTTCTGCGTCCATGGGACTGCAGGACGCGCTCGACCACGGCTTGCGGCCCGGTCTGAGCGTCGACAACGAAGCGAGCTACAGCACCGACCTGTTCACGGAAATGCGCGTTGCATTCCATATGCAGCGGTGGGGCGCGCATGTCGCCGCGGTGCGCAAGGAGAAGGCGCCGGTGGCGCTGAAGGTGCGCGATCTTATCGAGTTTGCGACCATCCGCGGCGCTGAAAATGCCGGCTTGCAGAAAAAGATCGGATCGCTCACGCCCGGGAAGGAGGCTGATATCGTCCTCATCCGCAGCGACGACATCAACACCATGCCGCTCAGCAACGCGGTGAGCACTGTCGTGTCCTTCGCGCATGCCGGCAACGTCGCCGCAGTCTTCATCGCCGGCGATGCGCGAAAGTGGAGCGGCAAACTCGTCGGCCGCGACGTGACGAAGGTCCGTCAGATGGTGCAAGAGTCCCGCGACCGCCTGTTTGCGCGACGCGGCATGAAAATCGACGTGCTGGGATAGCAAGCGCGGCCGCAGTGCCGCGACATTCACTTCGCATCGTGAAAAATGACGCCTGCGGTGTGGCGGTGGCCGGATCGCAACCGGCTGACGCCGTGGCGCAGGTTGACGCGATAGGTCCCGCGCGTGCCTTGCACCGGCCGATGATGCACGGCGAACACCGCGGCATCACCGCGCTTGAGCGGCACGACTTCGGCGCGCGACTGCATGCGCGGGCGCTGTTCGTTCAGCACGAACTCGCCGCCTGAAAAATCCTTGCCGGGCTCCGACAGCAGGATCACGACCTGAAGCGGGAAAACGTGCTCGCCGTAAAGGTCCTGGTGCAGGCAATTGTAGTCGCCCTCGCCATATTGCAGCAGCAGCGGCGTCGGGCGGGTCTGGCCGGCCTTGTGGCAGCGCGCGATGAATTCTTCATGCGTGCGCGGATAGCGCACGGCGATGCCCATCGCCTCGTTCCAGCGATTGGCGATCGGTGCGAGCCCGGCATAAAGCGCGGGCCGCAATGCGGCGACGATGGGCGGCAGCGGATAGGCAAAATATTTGTATTCGCCGCGGCCGAAACCGTGCCGCGCCATCACGACGGTGCTGCGGAAATGGCTATCGCTCGCGTAGAGGCCGGCAAGCTCCGCACATTCGTCGGTGGTGAGAAGCCGGCTGAGCAGCGCCCAGCCGGCTTCGTCGAGATCGGCCGCCACGCGCGCCCAATCGATCGAAGCGACCCGGGCGCCGATGTCGTCGATCGAGTCCTGCTTTCGCTTCGATGCGGCTCTCATGCCGTGGATGTCTCCGCATTGGTGTCGCCGAAACGATCAGGCTTGCAGCGTTTGCAGGGACGAAAGCCCGCCTGCTCGGCGTCGGCACGCGTCAGGTGGAAGCGAACATTTTTCGCAAGCGGCCGTCCGGCGCAGGACGGCCGGCAGTAAACGCCGGTGGTGATGACGCAGCAATAGAATGTGCCGTCGGCCGAGCGATCGCGCGCAACGACGGCGGCCCAGCGCGGGTCCTGTTCGGTCGCAAGCCCGGCGGCTCGCGCGTTTTTCGAAAGCGCATTCATGGTGTTTGCCTCTTAATGGTCATGGGGCGCCGATTTCACCTTCGAGCGCTCGACGCCCCTAAGGTGGCGAGCCGGCAACCGATCGGCCACCCGCTTTCTGCCCCGGATGCGGCAATCTGCGGCAAGCATCGGCCCTTGCCCATCCACTTGCGCGCGAACGTAATGTAGCCTGATCGGACAGCCGCCCGGCGACAATCAGGGGAGCGCCATGAGGTTTCCACGCCGTCGACTTCTGCGCCTGGCCGCGGGCGCTGCTGCGCTGCCGATGGTATCGCGCGTCGCAGCGGCGCAGTCCTATCCGTCGCGGCCGGTGCGATGGATCGTGGGATATCCTCGCAGGCGGCGCGACCGACCTCGTGGCGCGGATCATGGGCCAGTGGTTGTCGGAACGGCTCGGCCAGCCGTTCATCATCGAGAACAGGCCGGGCGCCGGCTCCAACCTCGCGGTTCAGGCCGTGGTTGCTTCGCCTCCCGACGGCTACACGCTGCTGTTCGCTGCGGGCAGCAACGCGATCAACGCGGCGCTGTTTCCAACGCTTCCGTTCAATTTCGAACGCGACATAGAGCCGGTCGCCGGACTGGCGACGTTGCCATTCGTCATGGACGCGATCCCGAATTTACCTGTCAAAACCGTCCCCGAATTCATTGCCTATGCGAAGGCCAATCCCGGCACGATCAACATGGGCTCGTTCGGTGCGGGCACGATCAGCCATCTTGCGGGCGAACTGTTCCAGTCGATGACCGGCACCAAAATGATTCATGTGCCGTATCGCGGCGCGGCGCCGCTCGTCACGGCGCTGCTGGGCGAGCAAGTCCAGATCGGGTTCGATGCCCTGCCGTCCTCGTTGCCGCACATCCAGCGCGGCGCATTGCGGGCGTTGGCGGTAACGACGGCCGCGCGATCCGAGTCGCTGCCGGATGTTCCGACCGTCGCGGAAACCGTGCCGGGATTTGACGTCGGCGGATGGATGGGCGTCGGTGTTCCCCGCGGTACGCCGGCCGAGGTCGTCGCCACGCTCAATCGCGAGATCAATGCGGGGCTCGCCGATCCCAATGTCAAGGAGCGGCTTGCGGTCGCCGGGACGACGCCGATTCCCTATACCGCCGTCGAATTCAAAAAGTTTATCGCCGCTGAAACCGAAAAATGGGCCAAGGTGGTCAAGTTTTCCGGAGCCAAGGCGGAATGAAACGAGGCAATTCGCAACGCGGGCAATTTCGCCATTCGCAGGAGCAAACGTAATGACACTTCCACGCCGTCGATTTCTGCAACTCGCGGCCGGCGCCGCCGCGCTTCCTGCCGTTTCGCGGATCGCGCGGGCGCAAGCCTATCCCGCGCGTCCGGTGCACGTGTTCGTCGGACAGGCCGCCGGCAGTTCGTCGGACATTACGGCGCGTCTGATATCGCAATTTGTGTCTGAGCGCCTCGGCCAGCAATTCGTCGTCGAGGTGCGGCCGGGCGCCGCCGGCAACATCGCGACCGAGGCTGCCGCTCGGGCGGCCGCCGACGGCTACACGATCCTTTTGATCAATGCGCAGAACACGATCAACCAGTCGCTCTACGAAAAGCTCAATTTCAACTTCCTGCACGACATCGCGCCGGTCGCCGGCATCGACAGCGTGCCGCTGGTGATGGAGGTCAATCCGTCGTTCCCGGCCAAGACCGTTCCCGAATTCATCGCCTACGCCAAGGCCAACCCGGGCAAGATCAACATGGCGTCGGCCGGCATCGGCGGACCGCAACATGTGTCCGGCGAGATGTTCAAGTCCATGGCCGGCGTCAACCTCGTCCACGTGCCGTATCGCGGCTCGACACCGGCAGTGACCGATCTGCTCGGCGGCCAGGTGCAGGTGATGTTCGATGTCACGCCTTCGTCGCTGCCGCACATCAAGGCGGGCAAGCTGCGGCCGCTGGCCGTGACGACGACGAAGCGCCTCGACGTGCTGCCCGATGTCCCGACGCTGGCCGACTTCGTGCCGGGCTATGAGGCGATCGCCTGGATCGGCTTCGGCGCGCCGAAAGGACACGCCGGCCGGCGTCATCGAAACGCTCAACAAGGCGGTCAATGCGGCCATCGCCGACGCCGCCGTCAAAAAGCGTCTCGCCGATCTCGGCGCTGTCACGATGCCGCCGAACACGTCCGCCGAATTCGCCAAATTTATCGCCGGCGATGCAGCCAAGTGGGCCAAGGTGATCAAGGACGCGGGCATCAAGGCGGAGTGATGCAAATCACTTGCGCGTCGCGA
Source organism: uncultured Alphaproteobacteria bacterium (assembly GCA_963730645.1). GTDB lineage: Bacteria > Pseudomonadota > Alphaproteobacteria > Rhizobiales > Xanthobacteraceae > BOG-931. Next base: position 310,067 of record CAVSSN010000015.1, read on the forward strand.
TGGTGATGCCGGCGAACACCAGCGCGTAGCCGATCGCCTGATAGAGCTGGAGCGGCTCGCCAAGCACGACGATCGCCAGCACCGAGCCGAACACCGGAACGAGGTGCACGAACGGCGCAGCGCGATTGGCGCCGATCAGTTCGATGCCGCGGTTGAGGAAGAGGTAGCCGAGCAGCGAGGGAAATATGCAGACATAGGCAAACGTCGCGACAGTCGTCGCGTCGAACACGATGGTGCGGCCGCTGTAGATTTCCCAAGCCAGGAACGGCAGCAGCAACACCGCGCCCCAGCCCATCGCCACCGCGAGGAACGATAGCGGGTGCATCGGCGGGCGCGTGCGCAGCACCGCGGTGTAGTAGGCATAGATCACCAGCGCTGCCAGGTACCACATGTCGCCGCGGTTGACGGCAATGGCGAACAGCACATCGAGGCTGCCGCGGCACAGGATGACGACAACGCCGGTCAGCGACACCAGCACGCCGCCGGCCTGCCGCGGCGTCACGCGGTCGCCGAACAGCGCGAACGCCCACACCGCGACGAACAGCGGCGTGGTCGATTGCAGCAGCAGGCCGTTGATGGCGGAGGTGTATTGCAGGCCAATATAGGCCATCGTGTTGTAGGCGGAGAAGCCGGTGAGCGCGAGCACCGTCATCAGGCCGATGTGGCTTTTGATCACCGGCCAGTCGCGCTTGATGTGCGGCCACGCGAACGGCAGCAGGATGAGGGCCGCGCCGCTCCAGCGGATGAAGGCGAGCGTCACCGGCGGCACGTGGCCGACGATGAAGCGGCCGAGCACGGTGTTGCCGGCCCACGACAGTGAGGTCAGCGACAGCAGCAGATACGGCTGATCAAACAGCCAGCGGTTCAGCCATTGTTTGGTAGGGCCCCGAGCTTCGGGCATCATGCTTCCTTCTTTTCGCCGCTGCACAAGCGCCGCGCCACTGCTATCGCGGGTCACACGCCGCAGCCAGAGCCGCGGCTGCATGGCGGGGCGGCGCGGCGTCATCTGTGGCAACGCGCCTCGCTGGTGCCCGACCGACTGCCCTCATGCGACCTCAATCGCGGCCCCGTTGAGCGCCGCAAGACGGGTCAAATTGCCGCGAAAACAAACACTTGAGGGGATGAATCGAGGGTGGGCGCCGGCCGCTGCGCCTTGCTTCGCAACGGCTTCATCCATTATCCCGAGACGCAGGCTTTGGCCGCGAATCCGGTAGTTTCCAGCATTGCAACGGCCGGCTCATTGGCCTTTGGGGGAATGCACTTCATGGCGAATGTGGTCGTGGTCGGCTCGCAGTGGGGCGACGAAGGCAAAGGCAAGATCGTCGACTGGCTGTCGGAGCAGGCCGACATCGTCGTGCGCTTCCAGGGCGGGCACAACGCCGGCCATACTCTCGTCATCAACGGCACGACCTACAAGCTGTCGCTGCTGCCTTCCGGTGTCGTGCGCAAAGGCAAGCTGTCCGTCATCGGCAATGGCGTGGTGCTCGATCCGCACGCGCTGCTCGCCGAAATCGAGCGGCTGAAGGAGCAGGGCGTCGACCGTCAATCACGAGAATCTTCGCATCGCCGAGAACACGCCGCTGATCCTGCCGCTGCACCAGGAGCTCGACGTCGCGCGCGAAAAAGCTTCCGGCAAGGGTGCGATCGGCACGACCGGCCGCGGCATCGGCCCGGCCTACGAGGACAAGGTCGGCCGCCGCGCCATCCGGCTGATGGATCTCGCCGACCTGCAGATGCTCAACGGCAAGATCGAGCGTCTGCTCGCGCACCACAACGCACTGCGGCGCGGACTTGGCATGAGCGAGATCGCGCCGCGAACGATCTACGACGAGTTGGCCACGGTGGCGCCGAAGGTCCTGCCGTATATGGACATCGTCTGGTCGCTGCTCGACGAAAAGCGCCGCGAAGGCAAGCGGATCCTGTTCGAAGGCGCGCAGGGCGCGCTGCTCGACATCGATCATGGCACCTATCCGTACGTCACGTCCTCGAATACGGTTGCGGCCCAGGCGGCAACCGGCTCCGGGCTCGGACCCAATGCGATCGGCTATGTGCTCGGCATCTGCAAGACCTACACCACGCGCGTCGGCTCCGGTCCGTTTCCGACCGAGCAGCTCAACGATGTCGGCAAGACGCTCGGCGAGCGCGGCAAGGAATTCGGCGTCGTCACCGGCCGTCCGCGGCGTTGCGGCTGGTTCGACGCGGTGCTGGTGAGACAGACCGTGCGCACCAGTGGCATCAATGGCCTCGCGCTCACCAAGCTCGACATTCTCGACGGCTTCGACGAGATCAAGGTGTGCATCGCCTATAAGCTCGACGGCCGCGAGATCGACTATCTGCCGGCGAGCGAGCATGCCCAGGCGCGGGTCGAGCCGATCTATGAGACCATTGCCGGCTGGAAGGAGCGCACCGCGGGCGCGCGGTCGTGGGCCGAGCTGCCGGCCCAGGCCATCAAATACGTCCGCCGGATCGAGGAATTGGTCGGCTGCACCGCGGCTTTGCTGTCGACCAGCCCGGAGCGCGAGGACACAATTCTGATGCAAAATCCGTTCGAAACGTGAGTCGAGGTGAAATCCCGGTGACCCAAGCGTAAGCTGACCCCATGGCCGACTACCATCCGCTCATCGCGCGCGCGGTGCAGGGGCTCGACAAGAGCACCGGCGAAGCCAGGCGTGCGCTCTACGAGCGGGCGCGCACGGCATTGGTGGCGCAGTTGCGCGGGGTGGTGCCGGCGCTGAGCGAATCCGAAATCACCAAGGAACGCCTCGCGCTCGAGGAGGCGATCCGTAAGGTCGAGGCCGAGGCCGCACGCAAGTCGCGCACCGAACCGCAGCGCGCGACGACGCCCTCACGCGCACCGGCCGCCACGCCCGCTCCCGCTCCGCCACCCGCCAGGCAGGCGCCGCCCGCTGCCGCTGCGCCTGCTCCGCGCGATCGCCCGAATGCGCCGGCTCCGCAGGCGAGGCGGGCCGAGCCGCCACCCGAGGACGAAACGGACCAACAGACGGATGCAAGCCGCGCCGCTGCCGCGCACATCGCCGCCGCGCACCGGGCGCGGCCGCTGGTTCGGCGAACGTCCCGCTCCCGCCGCATCGATGGGCAACGAGGCGCTCAAGGGCTTCCGCGAGGTCGTCGGCGAGGTTGACGAGCTTGGCGCCGCGACCGCGCGCGCCGCGAAGCAGGCGCGTGAAACCTATGGCGCCGTGCCGCGCCAATCCTCGCCCGCAAACGCGCCCGCAACGCGGCAGCCGCCGCAGCCTTCGGCCGATCAACGCCGGTTCGAGCCGCGGCTCGATCCCGAAGAGTTGCGAGCGCCCGATTACGACACCTCGCAATTGCACAGCCTCGAGCCGACCTACGACCTCGACGAGGTGGCGGCGGAGATGGCTCCGCAGACCACACGGCCGCGACAGCATCGCGAGCAGGCGGACGAGCAGGACGAGGATTATGAGGCGCCGCGCCCGCGGCGATCCTGGCGCGGGATGATCAAGCTCGCGGTGGTGCTGATCATTTTTGCGGGTCTCGCATCGACCGTGGCGTGGCAATGGCCCAACATCACCGGCCTCTATCAATTCGTCAGGGACATCGGGTCGACGCGTCCGAAGGAGACAACGCAGGCGCCGCAGTCGCGTCCGAAAATCGCCGAGCGCGTGCCGCAGAACCAGCTTCCCGGCCAGCCGGTGCAGCCGGGAACGCCTGGGCCGTCCGGCCAGGCCGCGCCCGGCGTGGCGCAGCGCGTCGTGCTCTACGAGGAAGATTCCAACAATCCGCAGGGCAAGCGCTTTGTCGGCTCCGCGATCTGGCGCACCGAGACGGTGTCGCCGGGCGCTGGGCTTGCGCCCGAGCTTGCCGTGCGCGCCGACATCGAAATCCCCGAGCGCCGCATGACCATGACCTGGTCGCTGCGCCGCAACACCGACCAGTCGCTGCCGGCGAGCCACACCGTCGAGATCATGTTCAACCTGCCGGCCGATTTCCCCGGCGGCGGCATCTCCAACGTGCCGGGCATCCTGATGAAGGCGTCCGAGGAGGCGCGCGGCACGCCGCTCGCCGGCCTCGCCGTCAAGGTCACGACCAACTTCTTTTTGATCGGCCTTTCCGCGGTCGAGGCCGATGTGACGCGCAACGTGCAACTCCTCAAGGAGCGGCCGTGGTTCGACATCCCGATCGTCTACAACAGCGGCGGCCGCGCCATCCTGGCGATGGAAAAGGGCACGCCCGGCGAGCGCGCCTTCACCGACGCGTTCGCGGCGTGGGGGAAGTGACGAACGCTGCTATTTCTTCTGCGCGGTTTTGCCCGGATCCTTGACGGCTTCGTATTTGTCGAACTCGACATTGTACAATTCGCCATTCACGCGCTCGACACGGCGGATGTAGACGTCCTGAATGATATCGCGCGTATCGGGATCGATCGAGATTTGTCCGCGCGGGCTCTCCCACGCCATGCCCTTCATCGCGGCGATGAGCGCGTCGCCGTTCGCATTGCCGCCGGTCTTCTTCAGCGCCTCGTAGATGAGGTTCATGCAGTCATAGACCGCGACACCGACGTGGTCCGGCCGCAGCCCGTTGCTCACACGCTGGAAGCCCTCGACAAAGGCCCTGTTCTTGGCCGACGGATGCGCGGCGGAATATTGCAGCGATGTGGTGATGCCGAGCATCGCATCGCCCATCTGGTTGAGCACGTCGTCGTCGGTGATGTCGCCCGGACCGATCAGCTTGATGCCGGAGGTCTGCAGCCCGCGCTCGATATATTGCCGCAGGAATGGGCCCGCGAGGCCGCCAGGAACCCAGACGAAGATCGCTTCCGGTTTGGCGTCGCGGGCGCGCTGCAGGAATGGCGCGAAATCCGGGTTTTGCAGCGGGACGCGCACCAACTCGATGACTTCGCCGCCCTTGGCCTTGAATTCGGCGAGGAATGCCTTCTCGGTTTCGACGCCCGGCGCATAGTCGGCCACCAGCGTGACGACGCGTTTGATCCCGTTCTTGATCGCCCAGTCCGCCATCGGCACCGTGATCTGCGCCTGCGTTCCGAACGTGCGCACGATATAGGGCGAACGCTCGGTGGTTATCGAGGCCGACGATCCGACGACGATCTGCGGAATTTTCGCCTCGGTGGCAATCGGCGCCGCCGCGAGCGCAGCCGGCGTCGGATTATAGCCGGCGAGCACCGCGACCTTGCTCTGGACCACGAACTCCTGGGCGATGCGCCGTGCCTGGTCCGCAACGCCGGCGTCGTCGCGCAGGATGATTTCGATCTTCTTCCCGGCGACATTGGCGCCGTTCTGCTCGGTGTAGAGCTTTATGGCGGCGGTCATCTGTTTGCCGTTTTCGGCGAACGGACCCGTCAGCGGAACCGAAAATCCGATCTTCACGGTCTCCTGCGCGTGCGCGGCGACTGGCACGAGCATGGCCAAAGCGCCCGCGATTGCGAGCGATGTTGCTAAGGCTCTGTGCGGACTCATGGACGGCTCCCTGATCGGGTAATGCAGGGTGGGCAAAGCGCGAAGCGCCGTACGCCGGCTCCGTTTGCCACTTACGCTGCGACCGACCCTGCGTAATGTGTTGGCGGCCGCTCCTCGAACAAGCCGCGCTCCTGCAGCCACGCCTGCGTCTTGGCATAGGTCGCTTCGGTGTAGGGGAGGAACACGATGCGCTCGCCGGTCGAGAAGCGCCGAACATCCACCTTCGACTTGTAGCGGTCGGGAATTTCGTTGGCATAGTAATGCCGGTATTTCTCCGGTTCGAAATCGAGGTCCATCTGGGCGCGCTTCAAGCCGTTCATGTATTTTTCGACATCGGCCAGGTCTACGCCGGGCGGGAACATGAAGCCGATCATGAACGAAGTATCGACGATCTTGCGGAAGCCGAGCTGGTCAAGCACCTGAAAGGTCAATCCCCACACGCTGGTCGCTTGGATGTCTCGATCGACGCCGACATCGACCCTCGCCCATACCGACCCGACAAATTTCAGCTTGATCTGATCGCTGGGCAGGTACGGTTCGAGCGACTGGATTGTGGTGAAATGGCTGCCGGAATGATAACCGACGGCGATCTCCACGCCCGCGAGGTCTTCCGGCTTGGTGATCGGCGAGTCCGGCGGCACCATGATGCCGCCTGGCGTGGCGACATAGGATTTGCCCCACATCGTGCCGATATGTTGCGACGCCGCCTGATTCACCGTCCAGTGACAGGCGCATGAGATGTCGGACTTCACGCCCTTGTTGCCACCGGCGCCCTTGTAGGATTCGAACGCTCCGGAAAGCAGATCGGGTACTTTGCCGGAAGCGTCGAGTTGCTTCTGACTTTGCGATGCCAAGCCATGGCGAAACTCGTAGTCGAGGCCCTCGTCACGAAAATAGCCTTTCTCGTGAGCGATCCATTCTTGCAAACGGCCGTGCGGCTGGATCGTGAATTTTCCCATGATTGCTTACTCCGGCATGCGGAAGACCAAATCGTAAGCGATAAAGCCGTTGATGCGAAGGACGTAAAGCCGTCCTACCGGGCCTTTTTCGCCCGATTGCTTTTCTCCAAACAAAAACCCCGGCCTTGCGGCCGGGGTCCGGAAAAGTCCGAGTCGAGACAGGGAGCCCGCGAGGCCCCTGGGCATCAAGCAAGACGAACTCAGGCAGGAATTCTGGCTGCTTCTTCCTCGTGCGGCTCGCGCAGCACATAGCCGCGGCCCCAGACGGTCTCGATGTAGTTCTTGCCGCTGGAGGCGTTGGCGAGCTTCTTGCGCAGCTTGCAGATGAAGACGTCGATGATCTTCAGTTCCGGCTCGTCCATCCCGCCGTAGAGATGGTTCAGGAACATTTCCTTGGTCAGCGTCGTGCCCTTGCGCAGGCTCAGGAGCTCCAGCATCTGGTACTCCTTGCCGGTCAGATGCACGCGCGCGGCGTTGACCTCGACGGTCTTGGTGTCGAGGTTGACGACGAGATCGCCGGTCTGGATGACGGACTGGGCGTGGCCCTTGGAGCGGCGCACGATGGCGTGGATGCGCGCGACCAGTTCGTCCTTGTGGAATGGCTTGGTCATGTAGTCGTCGGCGCCGAAGCCGAGACCTTTGACCTTGTCCTCGATGCCGGCGAGGCCGGAGAGGATCAGGATCGGCGTCTTCACTTTGGAGACGCGCAGGCTTCGCAGCACTTCGAAGCCCGACATATCCGGCAGGTTCAGGTCGAGCAGGATGATGTCGTAGTCGTAGAGCTTGCCGAGATCGACCCCTTCTTCACCGAGGTCGGTGGTGTAGACGTTGAAGCTCTCGGATTTGAGCATCAACTCGATCGACTGCGCAGTAGCGCTGTCATCTTCAATCAGCAAAACGCGCATGCCAGTCCCCTTCCTCGCCGCGTGGCTCAAGGTCGGCACGCCGCAGCGGCGGCCCCTGGAAAACGCCTTGGGACAAACTGATTCGAAACACTAACGAGGCATGGTTAACAAAACCTGATTCCTGGGCGCAAGCACGACGTGGGAAATTTTCCTCGAATCGGCTTAAGATGTTGCGCACCAGTGGTTTTTTAGTCACGCGTCGGTTCATGTTTCAAATTAAGAGTCGGGCCTAACCGATTCTAACGACTCACCCCTCCGTTCTGGCCGGGCGAGCTTGCCTTGATCCCAAGGACAATGACGCAATGATTAACGACCCGGGTAAACACACGGTTAAGACGGCGGCGTTAGGGGTAAGGAATTGCACACCGAATCAGTGTGCCGGGGGCTTTGTCATGAAGGTCCTGCCATGAAAGCGCTCGCCGAGCAGATCAACGAACTCGACGGCGTCGAGATCTACGGCCGCGTCGTCGGCGTGCGCGGCCTCATGGTCGAGGTGGCGGGGCCGATCCACGCCATGTCGGTCGGCGCCCGGGTCGTGGTCGAGACCGGCGTCAGCAACATTCCCTGCGAAGTGGTGGGATTTTCCGGCGCCAACGCACTGCTCATGCCATTCGCAGCGCTCGAAGGCGTGCGGCGCGGCTGCCGCGCTATCGTCACATCGGTTGCCGGCGCGGTGCGGCCATCGGCGCGCTGGCTCGGCCGCGTCGTCAATGCGCTCGGCGAGCCGATCGACGGCAAAGGGCCGCTGCTGCTCGGCCCATCGCCTTATACCTTCCGGAACTCGCCGCCGGCGGCGCATGCGCGCCGCCGCGTCGGCGGCCCGCTCGATCTCGGCGTGCGCGCGCTCAATACTTTCCTCACCTGCTGCCGCGGCCAGCGCATGGGCATCTTCTCGGGCTCGGGCGTCGGCAAATCGGTGCTGCTGTCGATGCTGGCGCGCAACGTCAATGCCGATGTCTCGGTGATCGGACTCGTCGGCGAACGCGGCCGCGAGGTGCAGGAGTTCTTGCAGGACGATCTTGGCGAGGAAGGCCTCGCCCGTTCGGTGGTCGTGGTCTCGACCTCGGACGAGCCGGCGCTGATGCGGCGCCAGGCGGCCTATCTCACGCTCGCCATCGCCGAATATTTCCGCGACGACGGCAAGGACGTGCTGGTGCTGATGGACTCGGTCACACGCTTTGCCATGGCGCAGCGCGAGATCGGGCTGTCCGCCGGCGAGCCGCCGACTGCCAAGGGCTACACGCCGACGGTGTTCACCGAACTGCCGCGGCTCCTGGAGCGGGCAGGGCCCGGCATCGAGGCGGGCACCATCACCGGCATTTTCACGGTGCTGGTCGACGGCGACGACCACAACGAGCCGATCGCCGACGCCGTGCGCGGCATTCTCGACGGCCATATCGTGATGGAGCGCGCGATCGCCGAGCGCGGCCGCTATCCGGCGATCAACATCATGAAATCGGTGTCCCGCACCATGCCGCGTGCCGCCGACCAGGCCTTCCTCCCGGTGCTCACCAAGGCGCGCCAGATCATGGCGACCTATGCCGACATGGAGGAATTGATCCGGCTCGGCGCCTACCGTGCCGGCACCAGCGCCGAGGTCGACGAGGCCATCCGCCTGCACCAGCCGCTCGAGGACTTCCTCGGCCAAGGTAAGGAAGAAGCAACCAGTCTGGCCGAAGGATATCGGCGCCTGGAGCACATATTGGCCGGCCCGGAAACAGAAAACTAACGTTATCGGGCCACAATCCCGTGCAATCTGGGGGCGGCCCGCACGGCAGGAGGCCGGCGGCGTTGCATTCCCGTGGCTTCAGGGGAGTAAGAGTCGATGAAGTCTCGTGAGACGCTCATTCGCCTGAAAAAGTTTCAGGTCGACGAGAGGCGCCGAAAAGTCGCACAGATCGAGAGCATGATCGCCGAATTCGAGCGCATGGCGACCGATCTGGAGCGTGAAATCAAAGTCGAGCAGGACCGGGCCGGCATCCACGATCCCGGCCATTTCGCCTATCCGACCTACGCCAAGGCGGCGATCGGGCGGCGGGAAAACCTCAAGCGCTCGGCCGATGAGCTCAAGGGTCAGCTCGACGACGCCAAGGCGGCGCTCGGCGAGGCCTTCGAGGAGCTCAAGAAGGTCGAATTGCTCGACGAGCGCGACCAGATGCGCGAGCGCCAGGCGGACAATGCCGCCGAGCAGTCCGAACTCGACAGCATCGCGCTCCTGCGAGCCCGCGGCGGCGCCCCCGCCTGATCGGGCTTTCCGCGCTTTCACGACCCGACCGGGGGCCGCGGCTGCGTCCTTCGGCCACGCCCCGTTTCGGCCTCGACTAACCCCCTGCGCTGTGGCGATAATCAGCCGCGTTCGGGGATCCCCGGGGGCCTGGGGCCATTATGTTGATGCAATCGGAACTGGTTTGGCTGCTCGCGGCTGTCGCCAAGGGCGACGAGGCTGCATTCGAGCGGCTTTATGCCGCCACGCGCGCGAAACTTTACGGGGTCGTGCTGCGTATCTTGCGCAGGCCGGACCTTGCGGAGGAGGTCATGCAGGAGACCTACCTCAAAGTCTGGAAGGGTGCCGGGCAGTTCGATCCGGCACTCGCCACGCCGATCACCTGGATGGTGGCGATGGCGCGCAACCGCGCCATCGACATCGTGCGCAAGAAAGTCGAGGCCTCGATCGAGGACGAGCCGGACGCGATGGACATGGCAGCCGACACGCCGAACCCGCTCGCCCGGCGCGAGATGACCGAGGAGCTCAAGCGCCTGCTCGGCTGCCTCGGCAAGCTCGATCCTGAGAAGCAGCGCATCGTGCTGCTCGCCTATTACAGCGGCTGGAGTCGCGATCAGCTTTCCAGGAAGCTCGACATACCGGTCAACACGATCAAGACCTGGCTGCGCCGCAGCCTGCTCGAAATCCGCGAATGTCTGGGGCAGTGATGTACGACGACGACCAGGATGCGCTTGCTGCCGAATACGTGCTGGGCACACTCGGTGGCGATGAACGTGACCAGGCGAAAGCCTTGCTCGCGATTGACGCCGGCTTTGCCGCGGTGGTGCGCGCATGGGAGCGCCGGCTCGGCGAACTCAATGTCATGGTCGAGGCCGTGGAGCCGCCGGCCAAGGCTTGGGACAAGATCAAGGGCGCGATTTCAGGGATCGCGCCGAGCGAGGACATCCAGCTGCCGGTGATCGAGGACACCAAGGATACGTCGGTCGCGGCCGCGTTCCCGTCCTTCACGCCGACGCCTGAACCGTCGCCGCCTCCTCCGCCGACGCCTGCCGCTCCGGTGCAGACGCCGACGTATGCGCCACAGCCGAGCATTCTGCCGCCGCAGTCGGCCGAGATCAGGATCGAACGCAGCGCCGACGTCATCTATCTGGCGCGGCGGGTGAAGCGCTGGCGGCGCATGACCGCGTTGATGACGGCGCTCGCCGCATGCCTCGTGCTGTTCATCGCGGCCGCGCAGTACGCTCCCAATCTCATGCCGGCGCCGTGGCGCATGCCAAGCCTGTTCGAAGTGGCGAAGGCGCCGACGGCCGCGCAGACAGCCGGTCCCTTGGTCGCCGTGCTGCAGCAGGAGCCCGGAGCGCCCGCATTCTTGCTCAGCGTCGATCTGCAGACGCCGGACGCTGACCGTGCGCCGGGTGTCGGCGCCCAAGGAGGCCAACCGCAATTACGAGCTGTGGATGGTTTCGAAGACCTTGCCGGCGCCGCGCTCGCTGGGCGTGGTGGGGATCGATGAATTCACGCAGCGCCCGCTGCCGGCGAATTACGATCCGGATACGGTGAACGCCGCGACCTATGCGGTTTCGCTCGAACCGGCCGGCGGCTCGCCGAGCGGCGTTCCGACCGGGCCGGTGCTGTTCAAGGGCAATCTGTTCCAATCCGTGCCGGCGCCAGCACCCGCATCTGCGCCAAAACCAAAATAAAAAAATTGCGCGCCCGAAGGCGCGCATCAGGGTCACTACCGAGCGTCGTTGTTGGCGAACGTCAGCTCACCGGATGGTCGGCGGGGAGCCGGTTACGTTCACTGCTTGGCCAGCCTTGACCAACGGCGCGGTGCCGAGGTCCATATCTGTCACGCGCGCCGAAATGCCGACGACTGCGACGATGGTCGCGCACAGAAGACCGATCACCACGATCTTCAGGTGGGTCTTGCGGTCGGCGCTGTACATCGAATGGTTCATTGCGTCCTCCCGGTTTTCTGCCAATTAGACGCTTTGGCCGGGCAAATGGTTCAATTGTCAGCAGCCAACGTATGAACGGCGTAGGGGTTCCAAAACCTCGCTTCACTAAAGCTTGAAAGGCCGTGAAAATCGCGTGATTTGGCAGGTGCAGGCGCGGAAATTGGTCAGCAAGGCTGTCAGATACTTGATCAGTGACCTGATCAGATACTTGCGACCGTTTTGAGCCTTGCGCGCGGGTGGATTTCCGACTGCGCCAGCACGCTGGTCTGGGCGCGGAAGCGCTCGATTATGCCGCGCACGAACGGGCGGATGCCCGGTGAGGTCACCAGCACAGGCGACTCGCCATCGCGGGCCGCGTCCTCGAACTTCTCGCGCACCAGAGTGATGAATTCGGTCAGCTTCGACGGCTGCATCGCAAGCGTCCTGTCGTCGCCCTGGCCGACGATCGATTCCGCGAACGCCTGTTCCCACTTGGCGGTCAGCGCGATGATCGGCAGATAGCCGGCAGCGGTCGTGTGCTGGGCGCAGAGCTGGCGGGCGAGACGCGTGCGCACATGTTCGGCCAGCATGGTTGGACTGCGCGTCATGCTGAGGGCGTCAGCGATGCCTTCGAGGATCGTGGAGAGGTCGCGGATCGAGACCCGCTCCGTCAACAAGATCTGCAGCACGCGCTGGATGCCTGACATCGTGATCTGCGACGGCACGATGTCCTTGACGAGTTCGCTCTGCTCCTTGGGCAGTTCCTTGATCAGCTTCTGCACCTCGCCGTAGGACAAGAGTTCCGACATATTGCTCTTGAGCAGTTCCGTGAGGTGCGTCGCCAGCACAGTCGCCGCATCGACGACGGTGTAGCCGTTGACCGAAGCGTCCTCTTTCAGTCCGGCGTCGATCCAGGTGGCGGGGAGGCCGAACGTCGGCTCGATGGTGTGCATGCCGGGCAGCGTCACCTGCTTGCCGGTTGGATCCATGACCATGTATTGGCCGTGCCACACGCGCCCAGTCCCGGCTTCGACCTCCTTGATCTTGATGACGTAAAGGTTTGCTTCGAGCTGCACGTTGTCGAGGATACGCACGGCGGGCATGACGAAGCCCATCTCGACGGCGAGCGAACGCCGCAACGCCTTGATCTGCTCGGTCAGGCGGTCCGAGCCGTCGGGCGCATTGACCAGCGGCAGCAGCGCGTAGCCGAGCTCGATCTTGAGGTCGTCGATCTTGAGTGCGGCGGAGATCGGCTCTTCGGTCGGGCGCGGCCTTGGCTGCCACCTCGACCTGCTTCGCCTCGGCGGCGACCGCGCGCCGGTCGCGGCGGTTGATCAGATAGGCCAGCGCGCCGGCGCCGCCGCCGAGCGCCATGAACGGCAGCATCGGAATGCCGGGCAACAGCGCCATGATCAGCATCACGGCGGACGACATGCCGAGCGCCTTGGGATAGCCGGAGAGTTGCGCAAGCAGCGCCTTGTCGGCCGCGCCGCTGACGCCCGCCTTCGAGACCAGCAGGCCGGCCGCGGTCGAGACGATCAGCGCCGGTACCTGCGTCACCAGGCCGTCGCCGACCGTGAGCAGCGTGTAGGTGCGTGCGGCTTCCGAGAACGACAGGCTCTGCTGCACGATGCCGATGATCATGCCGCCGAGCACGTTGATGAACACCACCAGCAGGCCGGCGATGGCGTCGCCGCGCACGAACTTCGAGGCGCCGTCCATGGCGCCGAAGAAGCCGGATTCGTCTTCGAGGTTCTTGCGCCGGTGCCGTGCCTGCTTCTCGTCGATCAGCCCGGCCGAAAGGTCGGCGTCGATCGCCATCTGCTTGCCGGGCATCGCGTCCAGGTGGAAGCGCGCCGCGACCTCGGCGATGCGGCCGGAGCCCTTGGTGATGACGACGAAATTCACGATCACCAGGATGGTGAACACGATGATGCCGATGACGAAGTTGCCGCCCATCACGAAGTTGCCGAACGCTTCGATGACGTGGCCGGCAGCGTCGGTGCCCTCGTGGCCACGCGCGAGGATGAGGCGCGTCGAGGCGAGGTTGAGCGCCAGCCGCAGCATGGTCGCGATCAGCAGCACGGTCGGGAAGGCGGAAAATTCGAGCGGCGCCTGGATGAACAGCGACGTCATCAGGATCAGGACCGAGAAGGTGATCGAGATGGCGAGTGCGAAGTCGAGCAGGACCGGCGGCAGCGGCAGGATCAGGACGACGAGGATCGTCATCATGCCGACGGCAAGCGCGATGTCGCCGCGCTTGAGCAGGTTGCCGAGGTCGCTGAGACGGTTGAGCCCCAACCCCCGGTCGTCGCCGTGTGCCGACGCTACATCCGACATGCCGCTTGAACTGCCCCTGTGCCTGCGGTCGCGCGCCTCAAAGCTCTGCGCGGCGGCTGGAGGGCCACCGGTGCGAAACAGAGGTGCCGTGCTCGCGTCCAAGGTCCTTCCCCCTGGGTCCGTCGAGTGAAAACCGCTATGCCTCCCCGGCAAGATTTGCCCAGTGTATGGTTAGCGGACGGTTAACGCCGGCAACGGTGGGGCAGCCACGGCGTCAAAAGGAGACCTGGAAGGCATGTCGACGTTGCATCGCCTCACGGCGTTAGCCGCCATCGGGATACTGGCCGCGTCCGGCGCGGCGTCCTGCGCCTCGGCCGAAGGCATCGAGCCGGGTCTGTGGAAGATTGCCATCCGGTCGGTGTCCAATCACGTCATCGGGCCGCCGCAGGAATCGACGCGGTGTCTCACGGCCGACCAGGCCAAGGACGTGGTCACGACGTTTTCGCCGGTGGCGCGCACGGCAAATTCCACCTGCGCGCCGATCGAGCGCCAGTTCGCCGATCAGAAGCTGACGTGGCATCTGGTTTGCACCGGGCAACTCAACATGGACCTCACCGGCGAGTTCCATTTCGACGGCCGCAAAGCACTACACCGCGACGACGACGACAAAGGCGGCGATGGGCGGGCAGACCATGATCGATTCGCGCGACCTGCTCGATGCGAGCTGGGTCTCGGAGTGTCACTAGGGGCGCTGTTGGCAAGGACTGAAACCATGCACACAGAATCGATTGCCCCATGGGTTCAAAATCATTCGTTCCTTGGCAAGCATCACGCGCGACACGAGCGCCGCACCTGGATCGTGGTGATATTTACCGCCGTGATGATGGTCACGGAGATTGCCGGCGGGGCGATTTTCGGTTCGATGGCGCTGGTGGCCGATGGCTGGCACATGGGCACGCACGTTGCGGCCTTGGCGATTGCAGGCTTCGCCTACCTGCTGGCGCGGCGCCATGAACAGGATCCCGCGCTTTTCGTTCGGCACCGGAAAATTCGGCGACCTGGCGGCATTCGCCAGCGCCATCATCCTCGGCATGATCGCGCTGGCGATCGGCTACGAGTTCGATCCTGCGTTTGATCAATCCGGTCGCCATTCACTTCGAGGAGGCAATTCCGATTGCGGCGCTTGGTCTTTGCGTCAATCTCGTCTGCGCCTGGGTGCTGGGCGACGACCATCATGGCCACGATCACGGCCACAATCACGACCACGGTCAGGGCCATGGCCACGGTGACGACAATGGTCACGGGCGTCATCACGACACCAATCTGCGCGCGGCCTACGTTCACGTGCTGGCCGATGCGGTCACGTCGGTGCTGGCGATTGGCGGCCTGCTGGCGGCGTGGCGATTGGGCTGGGCCTGGATTGATCCGGTCGTGGGGTTGATCGGTACCGTGGTGATCGCGTCGTGGACCGTCAGTCTCGTGCGCACGGCGGGCTGCGTGCTGCTCGACACGCTTCCCAACGCGGAATTGGCCGCCCAAATTCGCGCCCGCATTGAAATCGGCACCGACCGGCTGGCGGACCTTCACGTGTGGCGGGTCGGGCCGGGACACGCGGCGGTCATCGCTTCGGTGGTGTCGGACTGTCCGCAGGCTCCTTCGGAATACAAGCGCAGGCTGGACGATCTGGTGGGTCTTTCGCATGTGACGGTCGAAGTGCATGACTGTTCGTAGCGACGGCGGCCCGCTCGCCGAACTGCAGGTCGTTGCGCTGGTTGCGGCACTCGGCTCAACGGCCGCCTTTGCGCAGGTGCGCCCCACGGCTTTTGTCGAGCGCGGCGGCCGTGGTGCCGGGGCTCATCGTCGAGATGCGCTATTTCGGCACGCATAATTTCGTCGGCCGGCCGATCGAGGGCTACGAGCGGCCGGTTTGTCTGCTCACGCGGAGGCGGCCGAAGCGTTGGCGCAGGTGTGCGCGCGATCTCGCGCCGCGCGGCCTCGTGCTCAAGGCGTTCGATTGCTATCGGCCGACACGCGCGGTGGCGCATTTCATGCGCTGGGCGCAGAATCCATTCCGATCTCGCCGGCAAGGCCGAATTCTATCCCGACGTCGACAAGCGTGACCTGTTCCGCGACGGCTACATCGCCGAGCGTTCCGGACACTCGCGCGGCTCGACCGTCGATCTGACGATTGCATCGTGCCGACGGGCGCGAACTCGACATGGGCACGCCGTTCGATTTGTTCAGCCCAAAATCATGGCCGTCGGACGCGAGCATCGCCGCGGAGGCGCGCGCCAATCGCGCCTTGCTTGCCGACGGCGATGACGCGGCGCGGGTTCGCGCCTTAC
Source organism: uncultured Alphaproteobacteria bacterium (assembly GCA_963730645.1). GTDB lineage: Bacteria > Pseudomonadota > Alphaproteobacteria > Rhizobiales > Xanthobacteraceae > BOG-931. The sequence goes on from CAVSSN010000015.1 coordinate 326,176, forward strand.
GACAAGGAGTGGTGGCACTTCACGCTTGCGCGCGAACCGTTTCCCAAAACCTATTTCGATTTTCCGGTGCGGTAAAAACCGTATGGGAGCTTTGCGGCCGCCGGGATGGACCGCACGGCCGCGATGTCGTATCCGCCCGCAGGGCAGGGGAGAACAAGAGGAATGGCGCACGTCGAGACGGCCGCACAGCCGGTCGAGCAATTCGTGGCCGCGATCGAGCGCACGGCTGTGCGCCGCACCACGACGCACAGCGCCGGCAAGATGGTGTGGCGCATCTGGGGCGAGGGCGCGCCGCTTGCTTTGCTTCACGGCGGCAGCGGGTCGTGGTTGCACTGGATCCGCAACATCGAAAATTTGTCGCGCGACTTCATGCTGCTCGTTCCCGATCTCCCGGGTTTTGGTGAATCCGACAAGCCGGCCGAGCCGGCATCGGCCGAAACGATGGCGCAGGCTTTCGTGGCGGGGATCGATGCGATCCTCGGGCCGCAGCGCGCGTTGTCGCTGGTCGGCTTCTCGATGGGCGGTACGGTTGCGGGACATGTCGCGCGACTTCTCGGCGACCGCGTCGAGACGATGGTGCTGGTCGGCAGCGCCGGCTTCGGACTCAAGCGCGGCCCGATGCCGCCATTGCGTTCATGGCGGCGGTTGCCGAGCGCGAGCGAGCGGCGCGATGCGCATCGCGCCAATGTCGCCATACTGATGCTGCACGCCGACGAAAACATCGACGATCTCGCGGTCTACATTCAGACCTATGGCGCCTCGATCGCCAAACTGCGAGGCCGCGACATTTCGGCCTCCGGCGCGTTGGCGCAGTGCCTGCCAGACCTCAAGGGCCGCCTCGCCAGCATTTGGGGCGAGTGCGATGCGACGGTGGTGCCTTATCTCCAGGAACGGCTCGCGCTGCTGAGCCAATTTCAGCCTGGCGCGCGCAACGAGGTCATTCCCGGCGCCGGCCACTGGGTGCAGTACGAAGCGGCGAACGAATTCAACCGCCGCCTTCGCGCCATGCTCGCCTGAAATCGGGAATCGCGTCGTTATTCGTGCGCCCGGTGTTGTGTCGGTTGAAGGCGCTTTTGCACCGCAGGCGAGCGCCGCTGGGAATAGGCCCGGTGAACGATTGTTGATTTGAAATAGTCCAGTTAAAATGCCGCATTCTGGTTTCTGCGGCCCGTCCCAGATAGCAAAAGTCCTGATCAGGGAGGATCACAACCATGCTCAGTCTGAAGATCAACGGCAAATCCCACGAGGTTGACGCCGACCCGGATACCCCACTGCTTTGGGTCATTCGCGACACCGTCGGCATGACCGGCACCAAGTACGGCTGCGGCATCGCGCAGTGCGGCGCCTGCACCGTGCATATCAACGGCGTCGCCACGCGTTCGTGCGGGATGCAGGCGAGCGATGCGGTCGGCAAGGACATCACCACGATCGAAGGCCTCGCCCAGAACGGCACGCTGCACAAGGTGCAGCAGGCCTGGATCGACAACGACGTGCCGCAATGCGGCTACTGCCAGAGCGGCATGATCATGGCCGTCGCGGCGCTCCTGAAATCGAAGCCGAAGCCGACGGACGCGGATATCGACCGCGAGCTCACGAACATCTGTCGCTGCGGCACGTATCAACAAATTCGCGCGGCGATCCACGCCGCGGCGGACAAGGCATAGGAAGGGAGGCTGACATGAATTATCAACCGAAATTCGATCGCCGCTCTTTCCTCGTCGGCTCCGCCGCCGCTGTGGGCGGCTTGTCGCTCGGATTCCATATCCCGTTCGGCGATGAAGCCGTTGCCGGCGAGACGCCGGAAGTCAACGCCTGGGTCGTGGTCAAGCCCGACGAGACCGTGGTCATCCGCATCGCGCGATCCGAGATGGGGCAGGGCACTCTCACCGGCCTCGCCCAGATGGTGGCCGAGGAACTCGACTGTGAATGGTCGAAGGTGACCTACGAGTTCCCGACGCCCGGCCAGAACGTCGCCCGCAAGCGCGTATGGGGCGACTTCTTCACCGCCGGAAGCCAGGGCATTCGTTCGTCCAACGAACTCGTGCGCAAAGGCGGCGCCGCCGCGCGCATGATGCTCGTTGAGGCCGCCGCCGCGGAGTGGAAGGTCCCGGCCGCGGAGTGCAGTGCGGCCGACGGCAAGATCACTCACAAGGATCAAAGCACGACTTACGGCAAGGTGGCGGCAGCGGCCGGCAAGGCCGAGCCGCCGAAGGAGATCAAGCTCAAGGACCCGAAGGACTGGAAGATCATCGGCAAGGGCATGAAGCGCCTCGACACTGCCGACAAGACCCAGGGCAAGACGATCTACGGCATCGACGTCAGGCTGCCGGGGATGATGTACGCCGCGTTCAAGGCGTGCCCGGTCAACGGCGGCAAGATCAAGAGCTTCGACGCCGCGAAGATCACGGGCAACAAGGGCGTGAAGAAGGTCGCCCAGGTCGAGGACTATGGCGTCGCCGTCATCGCGGATAGCTGGTGGCGCGCCAAGACCGCGCTCGATGCCCTGCCGATCGAGTGGGACATGGGTGCGGGCGCCAAGGCGTCGAATGCAACGATCGCGGCGTGGCTGAAGGAAGGCCTCGATTCAGACGACGGACTTGTCGGCAACAAGGGCGGCGACGTCAAAGCCGGCCTTGCGAGCGCCGCCAAGAAAGTCGAGGCGGTCTACGCCTATCCCTACCAGCACCATGTCACCATGGAGCCGCAGAACGCGACGGTGCTCTACACGCCGGAAAAGTGCGAGGTGTGGACATCGACGCAGAACGGCGAAGCTGCGCTCGCGACGGCATCGGAGGCCTGCGGCCTGCCGGTGCCGAAGTGCGAAGTCTACAAGACGTTCCTCGGCGGCGGGTTCGGCCGCCGTGCGACGTCGCAGGACTACGTGCGTCAGGCCGTTCTCATCGCCAAGGAAATGCCGGGCACGCCGGTGAAGATGCTCTGGTCGCGCGAAGAGGACATGACGCACGGCTGGTACCACCCGATCACGCAATGCAAAACTCGGGCGCCGCCGCCGATCGATCCGCCATCAAGCCGCTCCGAGGTTCCGCTGAACTGTACGGTTCAGTCCAGCCTTGACACAACATCGCCGATCGGGCATGCTTTCGCAAGACTGAACTGAACCGTTCAGTTCAGTCTTGCTCTCGCGGGTGCCGAACATGCGCCGATTGGTCCTCCTCGCCGGCCTGGTCGTGCTGGTGCTCGGCCTTGCCGGCGGCGGGCTCTATTGGTGGCGGGTCGCTCCGCTTCATCGAATCGACCGACGACGCCTTCGTCCAGGGCGACATCTCGGTGGTCAGCCCCAAGGTCGAGGGCTATGTCGCGCGGCTCCAGGTCGCCGACAACCAGGTGGTCCGGCCAGGGCGACGTGCTGGTGGTCATCGACGATCGCGACTTCCGCGCCCGGGTCGCCGAGGCCGAGGGCGCCGTCGCCGGCGCCGAGGCGGCGATCGCCAACATCGACAGCCAGCTGGCGCTGCAGGATTCCGAGATCAAGCGGGTCGAGGCCGCGCTCGCCAGCGGCGAGGTCGAGCTGCGCCACGCCCAGCAGGATTACGGCCGCACCCAGTCGCTGATGAAGAGCAACTGGGTCAGCCGCGAGCGCTTCGATTCGATGGAGGCCGATCTCCACAAGGCCGAGGCGGCGCTGCAGGAGCGCCAGGCCGCGCTGGTCGACCGAGCGGAGCCGCACGCGCGGTGCTGACGACCCAGCGGCGCCAGGCCGAGGCCGCGCTGCTGCGCGCGGAGGCGATGCCTGCGGCTCGCCCGCAACAATCTCGACGACACGCGTGATCCGCGCGCCGGTCGACGGCGTGGTCGGCAACAAGGGCGTGCAGGTCGGCCAGTACGTCAAGGCCGGGACCCAGCTGCTGTCGATGGTGCCGCTCGCCCGACGTCTATGTCGTCGCCAACTTCAAGGAGACCCAGCTCGCCCGCATGCGGCCGGGCCAGCCGGTCGACGATCACGGTCGACGCCTTTCCCGGCCGGCGCTGATCGGCCGGATCGAGAGCTTCGCCCCGGCGCAGCGGCTCGCAATTCAGCCTGCTGCCGCCGGAGAACGCCACCGGCAACTTCACCAAGATCGTGCAGCGCGTGCCGGTGCGCATCGCGCTGCCGGCCGACAGCGCGCTCGCCGGCCTGCTGCGGCCCGGCCTGTCGGTCGTCGGTCTCGGTCGACACGCGAACCCGGAGCGGCCACGCCGGCGGCGTCGGCGCGGCGCTGGCCGCGGCGCCAGCCCCGCGATGGAGCGATGCCGCGCTCGCGCCTGCGGCCTGGCGGCCGCACCGCCGGCCGCGCCGGCGCGCCCGCCCGCGCCTGCACCGGCGCATCCCGCCCATCACCGGCCGCCGCGTCACCCGGCGCGAGAGGTTCGGCTTCCTCGCCATGGTCGTCGGCATGTTCATGGCGATCCTCGACATCCAGATCGTCTCGAGCTCGCTGTCGCGAGATCCAGGCCGGGCTGTCGGCCAGCGCCGACGAGATCAGCTGGGTGCAGACCTCCTACCTGATCGCCGAGGTCGTGATGATCCCGCTCTCGGGCTATCTCTCGCGCCTGCTGTCGACGCGCGTCCTGTTCGTGTCTCGGCGGTCGGGCTTCACCGCTGATGAGCTTCGCCTGCGCCTTCGCCTGGAGCCTCGGCTCGATGATCGTCTTCCGGCTGCTCCAGGGCTTCCTCGGCGGCGCCATGATCCCGACCGTGTTCGCCACCAGCTTCATCGCTGTTCCCGCCGCAGCCGGCGCGCCACCGTCACGGTGATGATCGGCCTGGTCGCCACCATGGCGCCGACCCTCGGCCCGACGCTCGGCGGCTATCTCACCGCAGGCTGTTCTCCTGGCACTGGCTGTTCCTGATCAACCTCGTCGCCCGGCATCGTCGTCGCGCTCGACCGTCTGGGCGCTGCGTCGACATCGACAAGCCCGACCGTCAGCCTGCTCGAAGGCTTCGACGTGCCGGGCATCGTGCTGATGGCGGTGTTCCTCGGCAGCGTCGAATACGTCGCTCGAGGAGGGGCCGCGCTGGCACTGGTTCGAGGATCGACAGCGTCGCCGCCTTCGCCGCGATCGCCATGCGTCGCCGGCGTGCTGTTCTTCTGGCGGGTGCTGACCTACCGCCGGCCGATCGTCGATCTCTGGGCCTTCCGCGACCGCAACTTCGCCTTCGGCTGCCTGCTCAGCTTCATCCTCGGCATCGGGCTCTACGGCTCGGTCTACCTGCTGCCGCTGTTCCTCGCCCAGGTGCGCGGCTACAACAGCCTGCAGATCGGCCTGGTCATGATCGTGACCGGCGCCTGCCAGTTCATCTCGGCGCCGATCGTCGGGCATCCTGTCGAAGAAGCTCGACCTCCGCGTCATGCTGGCGATCGGCCTCGCGCTCTTCGGCAGCGGCGTCTGGCTCAACCACTACGTCACATCCGACTGGGGCTTCTGGGAGCTGGCGCTGCCGCAGGCGCATGCGCGGCTTCTCGCTGATGCTCTGCTTCGTGCCGATCAACAGCCTGGCGCTCGGCACGCTGCCGGCCGACCGGCTGAAGAACGCCAGCGGCCTCTACAACCTGATGCGCAATCTCGGCGGCGCCATCGGCCTCGCCGCCATCAACACCGTGCTGATCGAGCGGCTGGCGCTGCATGAATCGCGGCTGTCCGATCACCTCACGCTGACCAGCCCGCGGGTGCAGCAGGCGCTCGAGACCATCGGCGCGCGGATCGGCGGCGATCCCGGCGGCGACGCCAGCCTGCCGGCGATGAAGCTGCTGTGGCGGCTGATGGAGCGCCAGGCGCACGTGCTGACCTTCAGCGACTGCCTGCTGCTGATGGCTTGCGTGTTCTTCGGCGCCGTCTTCCTCATGCCGCTGATCCACAAGCCGCGGCCCTTCACCGCCCGCGCGCATTGACACGGCGATGCGCGAGCCCGCCCCATCGCGCGCCGCCTGGAGGCCTTGGCGCTCGGCCGCCGCCTCGCGCGCGACGGCCGCAAGATCGGGCTGCAGCACCCGCTCGGCGTGAGGATCCGGACGCGGCCGGGCGGCGAGACGGGCGACACCTGGTCCCTTTCAGCCGTCGACGCGGCACGCCACCCTGTCCTGCGTCGAGGCGATGGTCGTCGATCGCCCGGCCTGATGCATCATCGGCTGCTCGGGCTCCTGCCGCTGCATCGCCGGCATGCCGGAGGACGGGCTGCAGGCGATCGCCGACATCTCCGACGGCGAGGATAGCGGGCCGGGCCTGCTCAGCTATTGCAGCGGCGATCCGGCGGCGATCCTCATCCCCGACCACGAGTTCGTCGAAAGCCGCGGCTATCAGCGACGTGCGGGAGGCGGCGAAGGCCAACCCCGCCCGCTGGAGCGCGCGCAGCGCGGTGATCACCTGGCGCGGCGCCACGACCGGCCTCGGCAACGTCACGACGGCGGCGCTCGACGCCGGCGATCCGACGCTGCTCCAGCGGGTGCGCCTCTGCCTCGTCCTGAAGGATGTGCCCGGCACCGACGTCCGGGTGACCGGCGTCGTCCCCTCGCCGACGGCGGCCATCGACAAGGCGCGCCTCGCCGCGGCCGGCCTGCTCGGCGACTTCATCGAACCACTGCGCTGGCTCGACCGCAAATTCGCCATCGACAAGGCGCTGCAACATCTGAACGCCGAGCTGCCGCTGCGATCTGTCGGTTCGTGGCCCCGCGGTGGTTTCCTGGTCGCCCGGGCCAAGCCCGGCGTAGGCTAACTGGTCGCGACACCTTAGGTGACGACGGTGCCCGATCAGCGCCAGCATCTCGCGCTCGACGCGCCAAGGATCGCCTCGCGATCCCACTCCGCCTCGGCGCGGGCGCGGGCCGCCGCGCCGAGCGCCCGCCGCCGCGTCGGATCACCCGCGAGATCGAGCACCGCTCGCGTCATCGCGGCGGCATCGCCCGGCGGCACGGCGATGCCGCAGTCCGCCACCGCGCGATGGAGCTCGGTGCCCGGCGCGGCGCCGGCGACCACCGGCCGGCCGCTCGCCAGCATGCCGGTGAGCTTCGAGGGCATCACCAGGTCGGCGGCGTCGGCGCGCTGCGGCAGCAGGTGGATGTCGGCGAGGTTGAGCAGCTCGTTGAGCCGCTCGGCCGGCTGCACCGGCAGCAGATGGACGCCCGGCCGGCCGGCGAGCGCGGCCTCGAGCCGCGGCCGCGCCGCGCCGGCGCCGGCCAGCACCAGCTGCACGCCGGCGGCGGCCAGCGGCGCGGCGAGGTCGACCAGCGTCTCGACGCCCTGCTTCTCGCCCATCGCGCCGGCATAGAGCGCCACGGTGGCGTCGCCGAGGCCGAGCTCGGCGCGCAGCGGATTGACGCCGTCGATCGGCCGGATCGCCGTGCAATCGACCCAGTTGCGGAACAGGACGCGGCGGTCGGGCGGCGACACGCTTGGCGGCGAGCCGGTCGACCATCGCCTCGGCGATGGTCGAGACCCGGTCGAAGCGGCGCAGCAGGGCGGCCTCGCCGCCGAGCACGGCGCGGCGCCATCCGCCGCCGGCGAGCAGGCCGAGCGAGAAGGCGGCATCGACCTCGAAATCCTGGATATGCAGCCACGCCTTGGCACCGCCGAGCCGGGCCGCCAGCAGCGCCCCCGGGGCGCTGGCCAGCGCCGGCGCCACGGTGAAGACCAGATCGGGCCGCCAGGCGATCGCCTGGGCGAGCGCCACCGGCAGGCTGCTGGCGGCGAACGAGGCGAGATGGATGAGCCGGGTGGCGCCGCGCGGCTGCCGCGGCACGTAGAGCGGGCAGCGCAGCACCGTCGCGCCGTCGCGCCGCTCGCGCCGCCAGCGCCAGCCGCCATGACCCTCCGCGACGCGCCAGGCGGGATAGTAGGGCGGCGCCGCGATGACCCTGCACCTCATGGCCGCGCGCGGCCAGCCAGGCCACCATCTCGCCGGTATATTTGCCGATGCCGGTCGGCTCGGGCGCGTGGTTGAGGCCGTAGACCAGCAGGCGCATCAGCGCCGCGCCGCCACGGCGATCAGGCAGTCGCCGCGCCCCCGCCGGTTGCCGAGCCAGAGCAGCGGGAACAGCAGCAGCCGGGCCACCGCCATCAGCCCGGCCACCAGCAGCGGGTTGCGCAGGGCCCGGGTGGTCTCGCCCGGCCGGGCGAAGACGCGGGCGATCAGGCTCTGCGCCACCCACAAGGCGGGCGTGATCTGGCGCGCCTCGACCAGGTCGAAGCCGGCCTCGGCGAGCAGACCGTGCAGCCGCGGGGCGCGGAAATGCACGATGTGGAAGGGCACATGCCAGTTGATCCAGGCGCGGCCGGCCAGCGCCCGGAGCCAGCTCGCCGCGTTCGGGCAGCTGATCCAGACCTCGCCGCCCGGCCGCAGCAGGCGGCGGATCTCGGCCAGCGCCGCGCCGGGTGCCAGGAAATGCTCCAGCACGTTGGACAGCACGACGACGTCATAGGGCGCTGCCGGGCGGAAATCCTGGAGGTCCTCGCCATGCACGACGAAGCCCGCCTGGCGCGCCGCCGCCGCGGCCACGGGATTGGCCTCCAGCCCCTCGGCGGCGAAGCCGTTGGCGCGATAGAAGGCGAGGCCGCGGCCCTCGTTGCAGCCGACGTCGAGCAGCCGGCCGCGTCCCGGGCGGCGATGGAACGAGATGTCGCCGTCGAGCGCCAGCCACAGGCGATAGAGCCCCGGCGCATGCAGCCAGCGGCGCAGCCGCAGATAGGAGCGGCCGGTCGTGCCGGTGAAGTTGTAGTGGTCGCGGTAGAGCGCGATCAGCGCCGCCTGGCTCGGGCGCGGCAACGTCTGCTCGAGGCCGCAGCCGACGCAGCGCGCGATGGAAAAGCGGCCGGGCACCCCGAAGCGGGTGTCGGTGACGTCGTCGAGCACCATCTCGAGCGCTCCGCCGCACAGCACGCAATCGGCCTCTGACGCCACGTCATCCTCTTCACCGGTCGGGAAGGCGTGATAGCACGCGCGCCGCCGCCGTTGCACGCGCCGGGGCTCAGCGGCCGTCGGCAAGCGCGTCGAGCAGGTTCCAGCGCGGCTTGCGCTCGGCCCGCGGCCGGCCGTCGATCCAGTAGTCGATGGCGGCCTTGCGAAAGCCCTCATTGGCCTTCAGCTCGAGCCACTGGTCGAGATATTGGCGGAAGAGTCGGCGCCGGGCGGCAGCAGATAGGCGATCAGGATCGGGCTGCCCATGTCGGATGGCGCGACCGCGGTGAATCCGGGATGGGCCGCCGCCCAGGCGCCGGCCTGCTGCAGCGTCCAGATCGCGCGCATCGACGCTGTCGCCGAGCGCCGCCAGGTGGTCGTAGTCGGGCAGCACCTTGATGGTGGCCATCGGGAACAGGCGGTGCAGCATGGGCACCAGCACCGGGTCGTCGAACACCGCCAGGCGCAGGCCGGGCATCGCCGCGATCGTCGCGCGGTCGAGGAACTGGCCGGCGCGGTCGGACCGCACGATCAGCGCCACCGGGCTCTGGTAGTAGGAGTGCGACACGGTCAGCGTCTGCAGCCGGTCGTCGGTGACGTAGATGCCCGACGCCGCCAGGTCGAAGCGGCGCTCGACGAGGTCGCGGGCGAGCGTCTGCCATTGGAACGGGATGAGCTCGAGCCTGACGTCGAGGTCGCGGGCCAGCCGGTAGACATAGGCGATGTCGAACGCCGACCAGCTCGCCCTTGTCGTTCCAGTAGCTGAACGGGATGACGTTGGGGTTGTAGCCGACGCGCAGCGCGCCGCTGGTCTGGATCGCGAGCAGCGTCGGGTCGCGACCCGGCGCGCCGGAGGCCTGATCGTCGGGCGGCGGCCGGTGCAGCGCGACGTTCAGCCCGCTCACCAGCTCGGGCTCGAGGGTGTAGGCGAGGATCGGGTTCCCGGTCGCCGGAAACAGCACCGGGCGCAGCACGACGCCACCGACGGCGATGGCGGCGATCAGCAGGGCACCGCCGCCGAGGCCGAAGATGGCGGGGCCGGGACGCAGGCGCGAGCGCGCGATGATAGATCAGCGGAATTAGGATGGTGACGACGCCGAAGCCCATTACCGACAGCAGCACCTGGCCATAGCGGGTGATCGTCCAGGTCTCGAGCCACAGCTCGGTGACGCCGGCCGGGCAGCGTTGAGCCAGCTCGCCAGGAAGGCGACCGCATCGACCGTCGCGGTCGGCGACCCGAGGCCGGAGAGCAGCGTCATCACCGGCAGCAGCACCGAGCGGGTGAGGTCCCAGCCGGGCGTCGTAGGCGTAGCAGGCATAGAGGATCAGCAGATAGACGAAGTAGTTGCCGAGCTGCGCCAGGACGTAGCCGATCGACAGGCTGGTCTGGATGACGTCGCCGGTCTCCTCGTCCTTGTCGCAGCCGGCCCGCTCGGCGATCCGCTCGGCCGCCCTCTGCACGAAGGGCAGTGCCGCGACCGAGAGCGTCGGTCACCGCCGCCAGCACCAGCGCCGGCTGCAGCTCGCGCATGATCTCGCGATAGCTCACCGGCGCAACGGCGGCGAGCAGGCAGGGCAGGACGACGAAGGCGAGGATGCAGGTGCCGGCGAGGAACAGGCCGACATAGAGCAGCAGCCCGGCGAGCCGGTCGGGCTGGACGGTCCCCGCCGTGTTGGCGAACAGCGCGAAGACGCCGAGCGGCGCGATCTGCACGATCCAGCCCCAGATGGTGACGCTGGCCATGCGCACCGCCTCGAGGATCTCGAACAGCGCCTGCTTGCGGGCGACGCGCTGGATCGCGATGCCGTAGACCACGGCGAAGACGACCACGGCCGGAACGTAGTTGCGCCCCAGCGCCGCGAACAGATTCGCCGGGATGAGAAGATGGAGGAAATCGAGCTGGGCACCGGCCGTCGCCGGCGGTCAGCTGGGTCGGCGGCGAAGGCGGCGGGATGGCCAGCGCGAGCAGCCAGATCGTCGCCAGCGTGATGGCCCAGAGCAGCAGGTAGAGGCCCCAGCTGGCGGCGAAGAGGCGACCGGCCGTGGTCGGCGTCAGCCGGCCCAGGCCATGGAGCAGCGAGCAGAGCAGATAGGGGAAGACGGCGATCTCGCAGCATCATCGCATAGGCGGTGCCGAGCGGCTCCAGCACCGCCGTGCGCTCGCCCAGCGCGATGCCGGCAAGCACGCCGAGCACGGCGCCGAGCAGGACCCACAAGGGGCAGCCGGCTGGCCCCGCCGCTTGCCGCCTTCGCCGCCGTTTCGCTGCCCGCCACCCCGCCGCCCCCTGGGACTGCCCGATCGCCGACTGTATCATGCGGGCCGCGGATGGCGGCAGCAACGCCCGCGAAAAGGGGGCCGTGCCATGACCACACGGTTCGACGCCATCATCATCGGCGCCGGCCAGGCCGGCCCGTCGCTCGCCGGCCGCCTGACCGACGCCGGCATGACGGTCGCCATCGTCGAGCGCAAGCTGTTCGGCGGCACCTGCGTCAACACCGGCTGCATGCCGACCAAGACGCTGGTCGCCAGCGCCTATGCCGCCCATCTCGCGCGCCGCGCCGCCGACTTCGGCGTCGACGATCGACGGCCCGGTCGAGCGTCGACATGGCACGGGTCAAGGCGCGCAAGGACGCGATCGTCGCGCGACTCGCGCGAGCGGCGTCGAGAGCTGGCTGACGGCGATGGACGGCTGCACCGTCTATCGAGGGCCATGCCCGCTTCGAGCGGCCGCACGACGTCGCGCGTCGGCGACGAGCGGCTCGACGCGCCGAGCAGATCTTCATCAATGTCGGCGGCCGCGCCGATCGTGCCGGACATGCCGGGCATCGACGAGGTGCCGTATCTGACCAACACGTCGATGATCGATCTCGACGTCGCTGCCGCGGCATCTGGTCGTCGTCGGCGGCAGCTATATCGGGCTCGAGTTCGCGCAGATGTACCGCCGCTTCGGCAGCGAGGTCACCGTCGTCGAGATGGGCGCCGCGGCTGATCGCGCGCGAGGACGCGGACGTCTCCGCGGCGGTCAGCGAGATCCTCGAAGCCGAGGGCATCAGCGTTCCGCCTCAACGCCAAGTGCATCGCGCTTCGCGCCGCGCGGCGACGACATCGCCGTCGGCGTCGACTGCGCCGACGGCGCGCCGGAGGTCGTCGGCTCGCATCGTGCTGCTGGCGGTCGGGCCGCCGCCCGAACACCGACGATCTCGGGCTCGACAAGGCCGGCATCGCGACCGACGCGCGCGGCTACATCACCGTCGACGACCAGCTGCGCACCAACGTGCCGGGCATCTGGGCGCTCGGCGACTGCAACGGCCGCGGCGCCTTCACCCACACCGCCTACAACGACTTCGAGATCGTCGCCGCCAATCTGCTCGACGGCGACACGCGGCGGCGTCAGCGACCGCATCCCCGCCTACGCCCTCTACATCGATCCGCCGCTCGGCCGCGCGGGCATGACCGAGACCGAGGTGCGCGCGAGCGGCCGCAAGGCGCTGGTCGGCAAGCGTGCCATGAGCCGCGTCGGCCGCGCCGTCGAGAAGGGCGAGACGCAGGGCTTCATGAAGATCGTGGTCGATGCCGAGAGCGAAGCGATCCTCGGCGCGGCGATCCTCGGCATCGAGGGCGACGAGGTGGTCCAGTCGATCCTCGACCTGATGTATGCCGGCGCCTCCTACAAGGTGATCGAGCGCGCCATGCACATCCACCCGACGGTCAGCGAGTACCTGCCGACCCTGGTCGGCGATCTGCGGCGGCTACGACGCTGAGCCGGTGCCGCGCGGCCGCTCGATGATGGCGCGATAGGCCGCCTCGAGCGCCTCGGCGACATGATCCCAGGCATAGCGCCGGGCGACCGAGCGCCGGCCGGCCTCGCCCATGGTCCGCCGGAGGCCGGGATCGGCGAGCAGCCGCGCCATGGCGCCGGCGACGGCATCGGCCTCCAGCGGCGTCGCCAGCCCGGCGCCGTCGGCGACGATCTCGCGCCAGATGTTGACCCGGTCGGAGATCACCACCGGCAGGCCGCAGGCCATCGCCTCGACCACCGCGATGCCGAAATTCTCGCTGTAGGAGGGCAGCACGAAGAGATCGGCATCGGCCAGCGCCGCCAGCTTGTCCTCGCCCTGCAGCAGCCCGGTGAAGATCGTCCGGTCGCGGATGCCGGCCTGGTCGACGAAGGCCTCGGTGGCGGCGCGGTAGCCGCCATCGGGCCCGGCGATCACCAGCCGGGCCTCGTTCGCGCGCGCGCCGAGCCGGCCGAAGGCGGCGGCCAGGATGTCGAGCCCCTTCTTGAAGTTGAGCCGGCCGAAGAACAGCACGATCGGCCGCTCGCCGATCGCCGGATGATGGCGGCGGAAGCTGCCGCGCGGCGGCAGCCGCGCATAGTCGGAAAGGTCGAGGCCGTTCGGCACGACGATGCCGGGGGCGCCGTGGACGAAGGGCGACGCCAGCCGCATCTCCTCCTCGGCGGTGTAGTGGATGGCGGCGGCCTCGGCCAGCATGCGGTCCTGGAACCAGCGGTCGAAGATCGCCTTCTTGGCCCGATGCCGGCGGTGGATATAGGGGTCGAGCGCGCCATGCGGCCGCACCAGGTAAGGCACCCGCGCCCGGCGGCAGGCGGCAGCGGCGGCCCAGTCATGGAACAGATAGAGCGAATGGACATGCACCAGGTCGAACCCGGCGACGTCGCTGGACAGGGCGCCCGGCGCAGCGGCCAGGAGGCGAGCCAGATGCGCGGCGGCTGGCAGCGGAAAATAGCGCAGCTCGACGCCGTCGCGGACTGATCGGCGCGCCATCGGCCGGAACGGCGCCCTGCTGCTGGCCGAAATCGGTGGTGTAGATCGCCAGCCGATGGCCGCGGCGGGCGACGGCGCGCGCCATCTCGAAGCAGGCCTTGGCCGGCCCGCCGCTGACCGGCGCAAGATCGCCGATGACGTGGAGGATTTTCACCGCTAAGGATCTCCCGCCGGCTGGCGCCCCCCGCCCGCGCCGCGGGAGAGCGGTGGCGAGCGTAGCGAGCCGGGTGAGGGTGTCTGGAACGTGACAGATCATTGCTGCCGTCGACACTAGCACCGAACGGTCCCTCCGAGAGCATCGTCGCGCCGCCGCGTCGAGACCCTCACCCGGCTTCGCCGGGATCGCGCGGCAGACCGGTTCCCGCGGTGCGGGAGAGCGGCGATTGAACCAAGATTCGGAAGCGGCTCGTGATGCCGTCGCGCGCCTGACAACCCCGATCATCCATGTCGCGGCCGAGCTCGGCCAGGGCGGCACCGAGCGCTCGATCGAGCTGCTGGCGACCTCCGCGTCGGGGCCGCCCGGGCAGCGCGTCTTCGCGCTCGACCGCGGCGGCGCCGACCGCCGATCGGCTGCGCGAGGCCGGGGTCGCCGTCGAGCTGTTCGCCGGCGACTACGAGGCCGCCGCCACGGCGATCGCCGCCGCCGGCCCGGCCACCGTGCTGCTCAACCGCGCCGGCCGGCCCGAGGCCAAGTGGAATCACCTGATCCGCCGGCTGCGAGGGCGGCCCGGCGACCCTGATCGACATCAATCATTTCGGCTGGCTCGACGGCGGGGCGATCGCCGACGGGCTCGCCGGGGTCTATTGCGTCTCGGGAACGGCGCTGGCGAAGTACCTGCGGCTGTCCGTCGATCGCTGGCCGACGGCGGACGACGTCGCCAATTTCTCCGATCGCGCTCGCCGCCGGCAACAACCCGGTCGCTGGCGGCGCCGGCCCGGCCGCCCGAGCCGCGCGACGGCGTTGCGCCGGCGCCTCGGCCTGCCGGTCGACAAGCGTCTCGTCCTTCGCCTCGGCCGGCCCGACCCGCGCAAATGGAGCGACCTGCTTCATCCTCCACGCCGCCTGGCTCGCCGCCGCCATTCCCGATCTTCACTTCGTCTTCCTGTCGGCGCCCGAGAGCCGGCGCGCGGTCGATCGCGCGCGATGCTCGGCGACATGGCCAGCCTGGTGCCGTTCACCGTCGAGCGCGCGGTCATCCAGGACCACCTCGCGGCGGCCGACGTCATGCTGCACTACGCGCGCTATGGCGAATCCTTCGGCTATGCCCTGGCGGAGGCGGCGGCGCTCGAGCTGCCCGCGGTGGTGCAGGCGACGCCCTGGGGCGACAATGCCCAGCTCGAGCTGGTCCGCCACGGCGTCACCGGCTTCGTCGCCGCGCAGCTTCGCCGAGACGCGCCGCTCATCTCGGGCAGCTGCTGGCCGATCCCGCGCTGCGCCGCCCGCATGGGCGCCGCCGCCCGCGCTCCATGTCGAAAGCGAGTTCGGCATCGATGCCACCTGGCGCCTGCTCGACGCCTTCATCGCCCATGCCCGCGCCGGCGGCCGAGGCCTGCTCGACCCGCCCCGGGAGATCTGGCCGCGGCGCAGCAGGCCCGGCTGGCCCGCGGCGTCGCCAACTATGCCGAGCGCTTCCCCCGCCTCGCCCGGCTGGCGGCCGAAGCGCCGCTCTATCGCCGGCCGTGGTTCTGGCGCCACCTCGCCGGCGACCTCGCCGCGATCCTGCAACAGCGCCTGCGCAGCCCGGCGCAGCCGCGCTGTTCGCGGCGCGCATCGCCATGAACCTGCTGGTCTTCCTGCACGACGCCTTCGGCGGCTTCGGCGGCATCTCGCGCTTCAATCGCGACCTGCTCGCCGGGCTGTGCGCCGCGCCGGGGGTCGCCGCCGTCACCGCGCTGCCCCGGCTGGCGCCCGGGCCGCCCGAGGATCTGCCGGCGAAGCTCGATTTCCGTCGCGACGGGCTGGGCGGCCGGGCCCGGCTACGTGCTCGCCGCCCTCCGCCTGATGCTGCGCCGGCGGCGCCGACCTCGTGCTGTGCTGCCACCTCCGGCTGCTGCCGCTCGCCTGGCTGGCGGCGCGCTGGCAGGGCGCGCTCGCTGGTCCTGGTGATCTTCGGCATCGATGCCTGGGAGCGGCCGCGCAACCGGCTGGTGCCGCTGCTGCTGCCGCCAGGTCGACCACGTGCTGTCGATCAGCCGGATCACCACCGAGCGCTTCGCCGCCTGGTCGGGCTTCCCGCCGTCGGCGATCCTCGAGCTGCCGCCCTGCATCGATCTCGCCGGCTTTTCGCCCGGCCCGCGCGACCCGGCGCTCGAGGCGCGCTACGGCCTGACCGGCAAGCGGGTGGTCATGACCTTCGGCCGGCTGGTGTCGCAGGCCCGCGCCAAGGGCATGGACGAGGTGCTGGCGGTGCATGCCGGCGCTGCTGCGCCGCCGGCCCGATCTCGCCTATCTGATCGCCGGCGACGGGCCCGACCGGGCCCGGCTCGAGGGACTCGCCGGCGATCGCCGGCGCTCGACGGCCATGTCGTCTTCGCCGGCCGCATCGACGAGGCCGAGAAGGCGGCGCACTACCGGCTGGCCGACGTCTACGCCATGCCGAGCCGCGGCGAGGGCTTCGGCATCGTGCTGCTCGAGGCGATGGCCTGCGGCGTGCCGGCGATCGCCAGCAGCCGCGACGGCGGCCGCGACGCGGCGCGCGACGGCGCCGCTCGGCCGGCTGGTCGATCCCGACGATCCGGCGGCGCTGGAAGCCGCCATCCTGGCGGCGCTGGACGAGCCGAAGGCGGTGCCCGCCGGCCTCGACTTCTTCTCGCTCGCCGCCTTTCGCCGGCGGGTCGCGACCTGCTGCCGACCCTCGCCCGACGGCGGAGGGCAGCGATGAGCGGCCAGCGCTATCGCGAGCGGATCTATCGCCACTACGTCGCCGCCCATCGCGACGGCGCGCTGGTCGTCGACGCCGCCAGCCTGGCGCCGCGCAGCGCCTATCTGCAGGATCTCATCGCCCGGCATTTCCCGGCGGAGCGCGGATGCCGCCATCATCGATCTCGGCTGCGGCCACGGCACCCTGCTGCAGCAGGCGGCGCGCGCCGGCTATCGCAATCTGCGCGGCGTCGACACCTCGTCCGCAGCAGGTCGCGATGGCGGCCCGGCTCGGCATCGCCGGCGTGATCCAGGGCGACCTCGGCGAGACGCTGGCGGCGCTCCCCGACGGCTCGCAGGCGGCGGTCGTCAGCTTCGACGTCATCGAGCATTTCACCAAGGACGAGACCGTCGACTTCGTCGACCAGGTGCTGCGCGTGCTGCGGCCGGGCGGCCGCTGGATCATCCATGTGCCCAACGGCGAATCGCCCTTCGCCGGGCGCATCCGCTTCGGCGACTTCACCCACGAGCAGGCCTTCACCCGCGGCTCGCTGACCCAGCTGCTGCTCGCCTCGGGCTTCGCGACGGTCGCCTGCTACGAGGATGCGCCGATCGCCCATGGCGCCAAGAGCCGGGTGCGCGCCCTGCTCTGGCGGCCGATCCGGCTGGCGCTGCGGCTCTATCTCGCGGTCGAGACCGGCGACACCGGCCGCACCGCCATCTTCACCCAGAACCTGCTCGCCGTGGCGGTCAAATGACGCGCCCGCCGGTCCGGCTCGCCTATCTCGTCACCCACCCGATCCAGTATCAGGCGCCGCTGCTCAAGCGGATCGCCGCCGAGCCGGGCATCGACCTCACCGTGTTCTTCCGCAGCGACTGGTCGGTCGCGGGATTCGACGATCCCGGCTTCGGCCGCCGCATCGAATGGGACGTGCCGCTGCTCGACGGCTATGACCACCAGTTCCTGCCGGCCTGGGGCGATGCGCGGCGGATCACGCCGTTCTGGCGGCCGTTCAGCCGCGGCCTCGCCCGCCGCCTGATCGCCGCCCGCGCCGAGGTGCTCTGGGTGCATGGCTATGCCCGCTTCTTCCACTGGCTGGCGCTGGCCGAGGCCAAGGCGCTCGGCCTCAAGCTGTTGCTGCGCGACGAGGCGACGGCGATCAGCATGACGCGCACGCCCGGCAAAGCAGGCCGCCAAGCGCGCCTTCTTCCTCGGGCTGCGGCAGCTGGTCGACGGCTATCTCGACGATCGGCTCGCTCAACCGCGCCTATTACGAATCGCAGGGCGTGCCGGCGCGACGCCTGTTCAGCATGCCCTATGCCGTCGACAATGACCGCTTCGCCGCCGCCGCGGCGCTGGCCGCGCCCGATCGCGAGCAGCGCCGCGCCGCGCTCGACCTCGCGCCGGAGCGGCCGATCCTGCTGTTCGCCGGCAAGCTGACGCCGATCAAGGCGCCGGAGGTGGCGCTCGGGGCGCTGGCGCGGCTCAAGGCCGGCGCCGGGCGGCCGCCCTATCTGCTCTTCGCCGGCGACGGCCCGCTGCGCGCCCAGCTGGAGAGCGAGGCCGCGTCGCGCGGCCTTGCCGACGACGTGCGCTTCCTCGGCTTCCGCAATCAGCGCGAGCTGCCGGCCTTCTACGATCTCTGCGACGTCTTCCTGCTGCCGTCGCGGCGCGAGCCCTGGGGCCTGGTGGTCAACGAGGCGATGAATGCCGGCCGCGCCATCGTCGCCAGCGACCAGGTCGGCTCGGCGGCCGACCTGGTGCGGCCCGGCGTCAACGGCGCCATCGTGCCGGCAGGCGACGAGGCGGCGCTGGCCGCGGCGCTGGCCGACATCACCGCCGACCCGCAGCCGCTGCCGCGCCATGGGCGAGGCGAGCCGCCGGCTGATCGCCGGCTGGGGCTTCGAGCAGGACGTCGCCGGGCTGAAGCAGGCGCTCGCCGCCGATGGCCCTGCGCCCGGCCGCTGCGATTCGAGCCGCGCCGCCGCATCAGGCTGAATGCCGCGTGCCTGTGCCCTCGGCATCACGGTCATGCCGCCGGTCCTGCCGGCGCACGGCCTCGCGCGCCCCATGAGGAGGCCCTGACCCATGCGCATCCTGATCTTCTCGCGGGCCTTCCTGCCCAGCCTCGGCGGCATCGAGACCACGACCGACGCGCTCGCCCGCGCCTTCCAGCGCCAGGGCCATGAGGTCACCGGTGGTGACGGCGACGCCGGCCGACGGCGCCGACGATTTCCCCTACCGCGTGCTGCGCCGGCCGGGCGCCGGCGCCCTGCTCGCCGCGGTGCGCGATTGCGAGGTCTATCTCCACAACAACATCAGCCTGCGCGCCGCCTGGCCGCTGCTGATCCACCGCCGCCGCTTCGTCGTGGCGCACCAGACCGGGCTGCGCCAGCCGGGCGGCCGCCTCAGCCTGGCCGACCGCGCCAAGCGGCTGGCGCTGCGGTTCGGCCGCTCGATCGCCATCTCGCGCGCCGTCGCCGCCGACGTGCCGGTGAAATCCACGATCGTGCCCAATCCCTATCGCGACGACATCTTCCGCCGGACCAATGACGGCCCGCGGCCGATCGAGCTCGCCTTCGTCGGCCGCCTGGTCTCCGACAAGGGGGTGGCGGTGCTGCTCACGGCGCTCGGCCGGCTGCAGGCGAGCGGGCTGTCGCCCCGGCTGCGGCTGATCGGCGCCGGGCCGGAGGAGCCGGCCCTGCGGCGCCAGGCCGAGGCGCTCGGGCTCGCCGACCGCATCGAGTTCGCCGGCCCGCGCCGCGGCGCCGAGCTGGCGGCGCTGCTCAATGAATGCCGCATCCTGGTGGTGCCCTCGCTGTGGGCCGAGCCGTTCGGCGTCGTGGCGCTGGAGGCGATCGCCTGCGGCTGCGTCGTCCTCGGCTCCGCCGCCGGCGGCCTGCCCGAGGCGATCGGCCCATGCGGCGTCACCTTCGCCAACGGCCAGCCGGTCGAGCTGGCCGATCGCCTGACCGAGCTGCTGCGGGATGACTGGCGCCTCGAGCCGCTGCGCGCGGCGGCACCGGCCCATCTCGCGCGCCACACCGCCGACGCGGTGGCCGCCGGCTATCTCGCGGTGATGACCCCGTGAGCACCGCCTTCCGCGCCGTGGTCAGCCACCCGGCCAAGCAGGGCAACATGTATCGCGTGCCGCTCGGGGCCAAGAAATGCGGCATCCCGGTCGATTTCCTCACCGGCGTCTATTATCGGCCCGACCGGCTGCCCTTCTCGCTGCTGGCAGCACTGCCCGCCGCCCGCCGGCAGCGCCTCGCCGCCTGGCTGGACCGGCGGCGGCTGGCCGGCCTCGACGATGCGGTGACGATGGTGTCCGGCCCGCTGCCGGAGCTCGCCTATCGCTGGCTGGGCTATCGCGCGGGCAATGCGCTGCACGACCGTCTCGCGGCGCGCTGGCTCACCCGCCACGTCAAGCCGGGCGAGCCCGGGCTGTTCCACGGCTTCCAGGAATCCTGCCGGCGCAGCCTGGGCACGGCACGGCGGCTGGGCCTGGTCAGCCTGGTCGAATCGACGCTGCCGCCCTCGACCCTGCCGCTGGTCGCCGCCGAATATCGCCGGCTCGGCCAGCCCTGGTCCGGCCCGACGAAGCCGTCGCCGGAGCTGCTCGCCGAGCTTTCGGCCAGCGACTATGTCGTGGCGCAGTCGCGCTTCGCGCTCCAGTCGCTGGTCGATCACGGCGTGGCACCGGGGCGCGTCATCCTGATGCCGCTCGGCGTCGATATCGACCGCTTCCGCCCGGCCCCGCCCGACCCGGCGCCGCGGCCCTTCCGCCTGCTCTTCGCCGGCCAGATGAGCGTGCGCAAGGGCGTGCACCACCTGCTCGAGGCCTGGTCGATGCTCGACCTGCCGGAGGGCGAGCTGCTGTTCGCCGGCGCGCCGCGGGACCGCTACATCCAGGATCTTCTCGCCCGCGCCAAGGGCCGCCACCGCGCCGCTCGGGTTCGTCCCGCATGCCCGGCTGCACGAGGTCTATCAGCAGGCCGATCTCTTCGTCTTCCCCTCGCTCGCCGAGGGCGGGGTCTATGTCATCTTCGAGGCGCTGGCCGCCGGCCTGCCCTGCCTGGTCTCGGCCAATGCCGGCTCGGCGGTGCGCGACGGCATCGAAGGCTTCGTCCTGCCGGTCGGCGACGCGGCGGCGCTGGCCGGGCGCATCCGCCAGCTCGCCGACGACGCGGCGCTGCGCCGGCGCATGGCCGCGGCGGCACGCCGGCGCGCCGAGCAATTCTCGTGGGAGAACTTCTACCGGCGGATCGGGCTGATGTACCGCGCCGCGGTCGATCGCGGCGGCCGGCCGTTCGACGGGCCGCTCGACCTGTTCGAGCGCTGACCGGCGCCGGCGGGCCGAAAGATCTCACGGAAAATCGATCGCCGCCGTCGCCCGCCCTGGGCTACCATCCGCCCTCGCCGCGAGAGCAGATCCACCAAGCGAGGGAGAACCGCGATGGCCGGCCATGGCACCTTCTTCTGGAACGAGCTGATGACCCGCGACCCGAGGAAGGCGCGCGACTTCTACGGTCCGATGCTCGGCTGGACCTTCGACGTCATGCCGATGGCCAACGGCATGAACTATTACGTCTGCAAGCAGGCCGGCAAGCCGGTCGCCGGCATCTTCGAGATGACCGGCGCCGATTTCGCCGGCGTGCCGACGCACTGGTTCTCCTATATCGAGGTCGACGACGTCGACCGCCGCATTGCCGCGGCGACCAAGGCCGGCGCCAAGCTTCACCGCCCGATCTTCGACGTGCCGGGCGTCGGCCGCATCGCGATCATCGAGGATCCGGTCGGCGGCCATGTCGGCTGGATAAAGCCGGCGTAGCGCCGACGAATCGCCGGCGGGACGGGGATTTTCGCGGAACAACCCCATGCAAAGGCACCGCGCGACATCCGAATGTCGCTGCGGGAATAGCGACGCGGGTCAGGCGGTGCGGCGCAGCAGCGCGTCGAAATAGGCGATGGTGCGCTCCAGCCCCTGGCGCAGCGGAATGGTCGGGCGCCAGGCGAGCAGCGATTCGGCCAGCCCGATGTCGGGCTGGCGCTGCAGCGGGTCGTCGACCGGCAGCGGCTGGAAGACCAGCGTCGAGCGCGAGCCGGTGAGCTCGATCACCATCTCGGCCAGCTGCTGGATGGTGAACTCGCCGGGATTGCCGAGATTGATCGGGCCGGTGACCTCGTCGCGCGTGTCCATCAGCCGGATGAAGCCCTCGATCAGATCGTCGACATAGCAGAACGAGCGGGTCTGGCTGCCGTCGCCGTAGATGGTGATCGGCTCGCCCTTGCAGCGCCTGGACGATGAAGTTCGACACCACGCGGCCGTCGTTGGGGTGCATGCGCGGGCCGTAGGTGTTGAAGATGCGCGCCACCTTGATCCGCAGGCCGTGCTGGCGGTGATAGTCGAAGAACAGCGTCTCGGCGCAGCGCTTGCCTTCGTCGTAGCAGGAGCGCGGCCCGATCGGATTGACGTTGCCCCAGTAGTCCTCGGTCTGCGGATGGACATGCGGGTCGCCATAGACCTCGCTGGTCGAGGCCTGGAAGATCTTGGCATTGCAGCCGCTTGGCCAGGCCCAGCATGTTGATGGCGCCATGGACGCTGGTCTTGGTCGTCTGCACCGGGTCGTGCTGGTAGTGGATCGGCGAGGCCGGGCAGGCGAGGTTGTAGATCTCGTCGACCTCGACATAGAGCGGGAAGGTCACGTCGTGGCGCATCAGCTCGAAATGCGGGTTGCCGATGCAGGTGCTCGATATTGTCCTTGGTGCCGGTGAAGAAGTTGTCGACGCAGAGCACGTCGTGGCCGGCCGCGAGCAGCCGCTCGCACAGATGCGAGCCGAGGAAGCCGGCGCCGCCGGTGACCAGAATGCGTTTGCGCAACATCATGAGCGAGCGACCCCCTTTTCGACGAAAGACCCTATCAACCGGTGGCAGCCAAGCAAATGGCGTGGCCGGACGGCCTCCTTCGACGGCTCAGGATGAGGCGGGATATGCCAGCTCTCCTCATGCTGAGTGCGACCGAAGGGCGCGCTCGAAGCGCCTCAGGTGTGCAGGAAGCGCTGCTCCTCGCCCTCGAGCACCAGGGCGGTCAGGCGGCCGGTGGCAAAGGCGCCGGTATCGATGCCGATGCGGCTCGGGCGCACCTCCGGCTCGACGGCGATGCTGTGGCCATGGACGATGACCGCGCCGTGATCGGCCGTCGAATCGAGGAACGGCTCGCGGATCCACAGCAGGTCGTCGCGCAGCTGGCGGTCGAGCCCGATGCCGGGACGGATGCCGGCGTGGACGAAGAGGTAGTCGCCGATGCGATGCTTCAGCGCGAGGCCGCGCAGGAAATCGAGATGGCGGCGCGGCACGCCATGCGCCATGCGCTGGCGCAGGTCGGCGAGCGAGGGCAGCCGGTCGTAGTCGATGCCGTAGCTGGCCAGCGTCTGCCGCCCGCCATAATGCAGCCAGCTGGCCGCCACCGCGACGTCGCCGTCGTGGAAGCGCAGCATGGTGTCCTCGTGATTGCCGAGCAGGTGGATGCTGGCGAAGCCCTCCAGCGGCGCATCGATCAGCCGGTCGATCACGACCGGCGACTGCGGCCCGCGATCGACATAGTCGCCGAGATAGACGACGGTCTGCCGCGCCGGCGGGCGCCCCGCGGCGTCGGCCCGGATCTGGTCCTGCAGCATCGCCAGCAGGTCGGCGCGGCCATGAACGTCGCCGACGGCATAGACCCGCTCGCCCTCGGGCACCCGCGGCCGCAGCCGCGGCTTCGGCTTGTCTCGAAATCCCAGCATTCGCCCCGCCTTCGCCGACCCGCTCGGCCTCTAGATGAGGTGTCGGCCGGCCGGACGCAATGGCCCCGGCCGGCGCTGGGGATTTCCCCGGTCGCCGCCGCCGTCGTATAACCCGGCATGGCCACCGATTCGCCGGGCTTCACCAAGGACTCGCAGACCGTCCTGACCGGGCTGCTGCGCTTTGGCGACTGCGCCGTGGTGACCGCCGCGGCGCTGGCCGCCTACTGGCTGCGCACCGACAGCTTCGCCCTGCCCGGCCTCTATGTCTCGGCGACCATCCTGGGGGTGCTGCTGATCGCCAATTTCATGCACATGGCGCATGTCTACAGGATCGGCAACCTGCGCCGCTCGCCGGTCGAGGTCGGCCGGGTGCTGATGGCCTGGTGCGCCATGATCGTCACCCTGATCGCGATCTCCTATTTCACCGACACCTCGGAGGTCTTCTCGCGCGTCTGGGTCATGCTGTGGTTCGCCTTCAGCCTGGGCGGATTCCTCGTGCTGCGGGCGCTCGCCGGGCTGCAGATCGACCGCTGGCAGCGGCTCGGCATGCTCGAGCTCAAGGTCGCCATCTTCGGCACCGGGCCGCTCGGCGTCGCGGTGCTCCCGCCAGCTGCGGGAATCGGGCGACGGCAATCTCCGGCTGGTGGGATTCATCGAGGCCGAGGCGGGCGGCGCGGGTCGATGCCGTCGACGGCCTGCCCCGGCTCGGCGGGGTCGACGCCCTGATCCAGGAGATCCAGGCCGGGCGGGTCGACGAGGTCATCATCGCCATGCCCTGGGAGGAGGAGGCCGAGGTCAAGCAGATCCTGCACCGGCTGCAGACCCTGTCGGTCAATGTCCGGCTCTGCCCGGACGTCTTCACGCTCTATCTGCCGGTGCGCGGCCTGACCAGCTTCGCCGGCATCGCCATGCTCGACATCTTCGAGCGGCCGCTCTCGGGCTGGGACCTGGTGGTCAAGAACCTCGAGGACCGCCTGCTCGCCCCGCTGCTCTTCATCCTGTTCCTGCCGCTCTGCCTGGTGATCGCGCTCGCCATCAAGCTCGAGGGCGGCGGCCCGGTGCTGTTCCGCCAGCCGCGCTACGGCTTCCACAACAACGTCATCCAGATCGTCAAGTTCCGCACCATGCAGGACCGCCGAGGAGATCCGGGCGTGCCGCAGGCGACCCGCAACGACCCACGGGTGACCCGGATCGGCCGCCTGCTCGCGCCGCACCAGCCTCGACGAGCTGCCGCAGCTGTTCAACGTGCTGCGCGGCGAGATGTCGCTGGTCGGGCCGCGGCCGCATGCCGTCGACCACAACAAGATGTACGCGGCGATGATCGACGCCTATCTCGGCCGCCACCGGATGAAGCCGGGCATCACCGGCTGGGCCCAGGTCAACGGCCTGCGCGGCGAGACCAAGACGGTCGAGCAGATGCGGCTGCGCGTCCAGCACGACCTGCACTACATCGACAACTGGTCGCTCTGGCTCGACCTCAAGATCCTGCTGCTGACCCTGTTCGTGGGCTTCGTCCACAACAAGGCGTATTAGGATCTCATCGGCCTCGAGCGAGCCCGACCCGCCGCAGGTCGCGGCGCAGCGCCGCGGGGTCGGTGAAATGGATGCCGTGCAGGCCGAGGTCGGTCGCCGCCGCGGCATTCTTCGGGTTGTCGTCGATATAGACCGCCTCGCCGGCGGCGATGGCATGGCGATCGAGCAGCAGGCGGTAGATCCGCGGGTCGGGCTTGATCATCCGCTCATGGCCCGACACGACGATGCCGCGGAACCGCTCGAGGAAGTCGAAGCGCTGCTGGGCGTGCGGGAAGGTCTCGGCCGACCAGTTGGTCAGCGCATAGAGCGGCACGCCGGCGCGGTGCAGCTCGTCGAGGATCTCGACCGTGCCGTGGATCGGCGCCGCCATCATCTCGGAAAAGCGCTGGCCCCAGGCCAGGATCAGCCCGGCGCGCTCGGGATGGCGGGCGAGCAGCGGCGCGCAGGCCTCGGCGAAGGCCAGCCCGGCATCCATCTGCTCGTTCCAATGCTGCGTGCAGACGGTGGCGAGGAAATGCTCCATCGCCGCCTCGTCGCCGGCGAACAGCTTGCGATAGAGATGGCGCGGGTTCCAGTCGATCAGCACGCCGCCGAGATCGAACACCACGATCGACCGCCGCCCGTCCGCCATCTTCCGCTCCTGCTGCTCTGCCGGCGGAGAATAGCGGGCTCGGCGGCGCTCGTCAGCCCTGCTTGCCTCTTGTGCTTCGAGACGGCGCCGGGCTTCGATCGTCCTCAGCCGAGGTGGCGTCCCCGACAGTCCGCGCGCTCGGCGACCATCGCGGATGACACGCCAGATGACGCAGCGCACGTCCGGCTGGCTGCCGACCCTGGTGGCGCTGGCCGTCGTCGTCCTGTGGGGCGCTTCGCCGGTGGTCACCAAGCTTGCCACCGCCGAGATCGACCCGTTGCTGGTGGCCGTCGGGCGCACCATTCTCGGCGGGCTGGCGGCCCTGCCGCTGGCCGTGGCGCTGCGCAGCCGCCCGCCGCCGCGCCGCCTGCTGCTGCCGTTCGCGCTGTCGACCTTCGGCGGCTTCATCGCCTTCCCGATGCTGTTCTCCTTCGGCCAGCGCCTGACCTCGGCCATGCATGGCGGCCTCATCCTCGCCGCCCTGCCGATCTTCACCGGCCTCTATGCCGCGGCGGTCGAGCGGCGGGCGCCGAGCGGGCGCTGGTGGCTCGGCTGCGCCGTGGCCTTCGCCGGCGAGATCGTCCTGATCGGCGCCCGGGCGGCGGCCGGCACCGCGGTGACCTCGCTCGCCGGCGACATCCTCGTGCTGCTCGGCTGCCTGTTCGCCTCGCTCGGCTACGTCGCCGGGGCGCGGCTGGCGCAGGCCGGCTATGCCAGCCTCGGCGCCACGCTCTGGGGCATCATGGCGGCGACCGTCGCGGTCGCGCCGATCTTCCCCTGGGCCAGCGGCGGCACGCTGCCGGCGGCGAGCTGGGTCGCCTGGGCGGCGCTGGGATTCCTGGCACTCTTCGTCTCGATCGTCGGCTATGTCGGCTGGTACTGGGCGCTCGGCCACGGCGGCATCGCGCGGATGGGCACGATCCAGTTCCTGCAGCCGATCTCCGGCCTGGTGCTGGCCTTCTTCCTGCTCGGCGAACGGCCGACCCCGACGCTGGTCCTGGCGACGGTGCTGATCCTGGCCGGCGTGATCATCGCGCGGCGGCGGTGAGCCGGTCAGGTGCCTCAGGGCCGGCACTCGACGTCACCCGCCGGTCCCGCTAGTTTCGTCATGGCGACACGCGTCGTCGCCCCCTGGAACGCGCATCGCTGGGAGGGTCAGTGCCAAGGCGCTGGAAGGTTCCGCCGGGACACGCCGACGGGGGTGACCTCGGCGACGACGGTCAGGCGACGCCCGTCGGCACGGTCTGATCGTGCCGTCATCGATGACCAGGCCGCCCGGCCTGCCCCGCTATCGTCACCGCTACGCCAATGGCTGCGGTGCGCACCTCTTCCTCGAGGCGCTGCGCCGGCATGGCACGACGGTGATGTTCGGCCAGAGCATCCCGTCCCTGCTGCATCTCATCGCGCCCGAGTTCGGCATCCGCCAGATCGGCTATCGCACGGAGAATGCCGGCGCGGCGATGGCCGACGCCTATGCCCGCATCACCAACAAGGTGGCGGTGGTCACCGCGCAGAACGGGCCGGCCGCCACCCTTCTCGTGCCCGGGCTCGCCGAGGCGCTCAAGGCGTCGATTCCGCTGGTCGCGATCGTGCAGGAGGTCCACCGGTCGCAGCGCGACCGCAACGCCTTCCAGGAGCTCGATCAGGTGGCGCTCTTCGCCGGCTGCGCCAAATGGATCCGCCGGGTCGACGATCTGGCGCGCGTCGCCGACTATGTCGACATGGCCTTCACCGCGGCCGCCAGCGGCCGCCCCGGCCCGGCCGTCCTGCTCTGTCCGATGGACCTGTTCGAGGAGACGCTGGCGCCGTGGCCGCGCCGGCGGTAGGCCCGGCGCGCCTGTCCTCCCTCGGGCCGTTTCCGCTCGATCGGCCGTGCGCCGATCGCGAGACGATTCGCCAGGCGGCCGCCCTGCTGGCCGCCGCGCGGCGGCCCCTGATCGTCGCCGGCGGCGGCGTCCACAGCTCCGGCGCCGCCGAAGCGCTGGCGCGGCTGCAGGAGGCGGCCTCGCTGCCGGTCGTCACCACCAGCATGGGCAAGGGCGCCGTCGACGAATCGCATCCGCTGTCGATCGGCATCGCCGGCTACTTCATGGGCCGGCGCGGCATGGCCCGCCACAGTCGCGACCTGATCGCCGAGGCCGACGTCATCCTGCTGGTCGGCACGCGGATCAACCAGAACGGCACCGATTCGTGGAAGCTCTATCCGCGATGCTGCCACCTACATCCACATCGACATCGACGGCCAGGAGATCGGCCGCAACTACGAGGCCGTGCGGCTGGTCGGCGACGCCCGCGCCACGCTGCGACGCGCTGATCGAGGCGCTCGGCCGGCAGGATCTGGGCGCCGACGCGCGGCGCGGCCGGCGCTCGAAGCACGGATCGCGGCCGGCCGCCGCGCCCATGGCAGACGAAGCCGCGCCGATGACGCGGAAGCGACACGCCGCCGATCCGGCCCGAGCGGCTGATGGCCGAGCTCGACCGGCGCCTGACGCGCCGATACGATCGTCGTCGCGGATGCCAGCTATTCCTCGATCTGGATCGTCAACTACCTGCGCTCGCGCCGCCCGGGCATGCGCTTCCTGACGCCGCGCGGGCATGGCCGGCCTGGGCTGGGGCCTGCCCTTCGCGATCGGCGCGCGCATCGCCAGCCCCGACGGCCGGTCGATCTGCGTCGTCGGCGACGGCGGCTTCGGCCATGTCTGGTCCGAGCTGGAGACCGCGCGGCGGCTCGGCCTCCGCTTCGTGCTGATGGTGCTGAACAACCAGGTCCTCGGCTATCAGGCGCATGCCGAGGACCTGCTGTTCGGCGACCATACCGACGTCTGCGACTTCGCCGCCGTCGATCACGCCGCGATCGCGCGGGCCTGCGGCTGCGAGGGATTTCGTATCGAAAAGCCCGGCGAGATCGGCCCCGCGCTCGACCGTGCCCGGGCCAGCGATACGGTCACGCTGCTCGACATCGTGACGGATCCGAAGGCGTTCCCGCCCGTCACCCTCTACGACGCGGTCAAGTAGAAAGCCGCGCCCCTGGCGGCCGCTCACCCCGAGCCCGGCGATCTCCGCCACCAGCTGGTCGGTGGTGCGCTGCCGGCAATAGCCCTTGATGGCGCCGAGCGTGTTGTCGTGGCGCTCCTGGCTGTAGGTGGCGCAGGCGTCGGTCGCGAGCGTCACCAGATAGCCGAGGTCGCAGGCGTCGCGCACCGCCGATTCGACGCACTGGTCGGTGACCACGCCGCTGATCATCAGGTAGCGCACGCCGAGATTGCGCAGGACATAGTCGATGTTGGTCGAGATGAAGACGCTCGACGAGGTCTTGGGGATGACGATCTCGTCCTCGCCGGGCGCGATCGCGTCGATCACCTTGGCGTCCCACGAGCCGCGCGGCACGTTGAAGCCGGTGATCTTGTAGTCGAGGCTGCGGTCGCGGCCGTCCTTGGTCAGGCTCTCGATCACCGCGTACATCACCTCGATCCCGGCCGTGCGGCAGGCGGCCTGCAGGCGCTGCATGTTGGGCACGACGCGGCTCTCGAGCTGGGTGAAATAGTAACCCAGCCGGCTCTCGAACTCGGCCGGGGCGAGGTTCTTGTATTCGCTGCCCTGCGCGGATGGCGCAGAAATTCTGCACGTCGATGAAGAGCAGCGCGGCCTGGCCGCGCTCGACCGGGACGTCCCGGCTCAGCTGCCGCCATTGCCGGTCTCCTTCCGTCGCCGTCAGCCTGCCAGTTGCTCGAGCGCCGCCGGCAGCAGGCGGGCCAGCCGCGCCGCCCAGGCGCGCTGGCCGGCCGCCTCGGCGATCAGGTCCTGGCGGATCTCGAGCTCGACATGCGGCAGGCCGCGCCGCTCGCCATGCACCGGGATGCCGTAGTCGCTGTCGTCGCTGATGGCGTAGGGCTCGTTGTCGCCGACCACGAGGTCGCCCTCGGCGCGCAGCAGGTCGAGCAGCGGCGCGGGCGAGCCGCGGCATCGCGATTGTAGAGCACGCCGACATGCCAGGGGCGGGCGACGCCCTTGAACACCGGGGTGAAGCTGTGCATGGCGATCAGCACGGTCGGCCGCCCGGCCGCCGCGCCGGCGCTCGAGCTCGGCCACGATGCGGTCGTGATAGGGCCAGAAGATTCGCCGCGGCGCGCGCCGCGGCGTCGGCCGGCGGCAGGTCGCGGTTGCCCGGGATCGCCGTCGCCTCGCTCAAGGTCACGATCGAGGTCGCGCACGTCGACCGGCCGGTTGCAGTCGATCGCCAGGCGCGAATAGGTCTGCAGGATGAGGGTTTCTCCGCCACGGTCAAATGCGGCGCCAGCAGGGATTCCTGGTGCACCATGGCAATGCCGTTGCGGGCGGCCTCGTGCGGCGTCTTGATAAAGACCTCGCGCCCTTGCCAAAGCATGCGCCCGCCGTCGCGCTCCAGCATGCCCGCAACGATTTTCATCAGCGTGGATTTGCCGGCCCCGTTCTCGCCGAGTAGAAGATGCACTTCGCCGGCATCCACAGAGAGGTTTCCGTCGGAGAGGGCTGTCACACCGCCGAATCTTTTCTGGATGCCGGTTAGTTGGAGGAGCACGGGAAGCGAACAGTGTACCAAAACAAATCGAAGGCCAAATGTGCAGTAGTGGATGGCGCTTTGATCGGCGGGCGCAGTGGCGAAGTAGCAAACGGAGCGGGCTGAACGAAGATCCGACCGGACGCCGGTGCGACGTCCCTACTGCGCCAGGCCGTCCACCAGCAGCTTGGCCAGGTCGGCGATCAACAGGCAGCCGGGGTTGTCAGGCGTATATCCGGCGGGAGCCATGCCGTCCACGGTGATGGCCATGGCGATGGGGCCGCCCTTGGCGTACACGATCCCCACATCCGCGCGCAGCGCATCGAGCGCGCCGGTTTTGTTTGCCACCGGAATGCCGCTCAGCCGGCGGCGGATCCCGTAATCGTCGCGGCAGCGCTTGAGAATCGCAATCATCTCCCGCGAGGCCTCCGCGCTCACCAGTTGACCGCGCTCCAGTTTCTCGAGGATCGTCACCATATCGCGCGGGGTCGAGACGCCCAGCCCGTATTTCTGGTTTTCGGGAAGTTTCCCCGCCGCGGAAAAGCCGGGGCTCGCCTTGAGTTCGTTGCTCCCGCCCAGTATCTTGCGCATGGAGCGTGTAGTCCTGATCCCGATCTTGTCCAGATACGCGTTGACGGCATCCGCGCCAAAACGCTCCAGGATCATGTTCGTCGCGGTATTGTCACTGAGTACGATCATCAGGTGAAGCACATCCCGCAGAGGGAGTTTGACGCCATCGGAAATCTCGCTCGCGATAATCCCGGAGCCGGATACCTTTTCACCGGCGGTGACCGTGAGAGGCTCGGTCCAGCGCGCCTGGCCGCGCGCCACTGCGTCGAACACGGCCGCCATGATCGGCAGCTTGATCGTACTCGCGGTGCGCACCGGCTCGGATTCGCGAATGCCGACCGCGGCCCCGGTCTCCAGATTCTTCGCGTATAAGGAGACAGCGCCGGGAAATTCGGCGATGCGCTTTTGGAGCGTTTCGGCGAGCGGCTGGGCTGCAGCCGGGGCGGCGGCGAGGAAGAGAAAAAACAGGGGACGGACGGAACGTTTCCGAATTTCCGACATCAAACCAAGGCCAGCTTCAGCCCGTTCCCGCCTTCGCGCGACGGCCCCTTTTTGGACGGAAGAGCGCGCGCCAGCGGGACGCTTACCAGCTCTTTGGCGTCTTCCCAGGGATCTGGAAACAGGGTGATCTCGGACGCGGCGCCGTTGCGCACGATCTCCGCGTCCCTGCCGGTCACGAAGCCCACCAGGTGCAGCGTGCTATCAGCCAGCTTGTGGACCTCAAAGCTGTGCCAGGTTTTCTTGGTAAACAAAGGCACCGCCTCGGCGGGGGAATATGTAAAACCGTACACGCTATTAGGCTGGTGCTCGGCGGCGGAGCCTTCCTCCGCGGTTTCGAGTTCTCTGAGCCCGCGCGCGGCGCGCAGTTGCTCGTTTTCGGTAGTCGCTGTCTCTGGCATTGAATCCAAGGGATATTTTAGCGTGTCTGGCCCTCGAGATCGTACCCCGGTGGGAAGTCGCGCCCCGGCGTGTCCAGCACCTCCCGGATTTTGCGGGTAAGGGCCACTGAGGTGAAGGGCTTGGCCAGGAAAACGGCCAGCCGTTCAATTCGGTTGACCAGGGGATCGTCACTATATCCCGACATGAAAATCAGGCGCGTTGCCGGATTGATCCGGCGCAGGTTCTCGGCCAGTTCGCGGCCGTTCATCTCCGGCATTACGACATCCGTCAGGACCAGATGGATATTCGAGCCGTAGACCTTCAGGGCCTCCACCCCGTTGGCCGCTTCGAGTACGTTATAACCGTGCTGCTGGAGGACGAGACAGATCATTCTGCGCACTTCCTCGGTATCCTCGACCACCAGAATCGTCTCCCGGCTACGACTGGCATCGGCCATTAGCACCGTTCAAATCCTCCTGGAGAGTATATGATGCAGGAAGCATTCCAAAACTAAGTAATCCTGCGCAAGCGAGTGTTCAAAAAAATACCACTTAGTGGACGTGCATGGGTTCTCCAAAATAAGCAAGCATCTGCTCGGCACAACGCCGGCACGCATCCTGCTCGTCCGCATCGCGGGCTTCGCACCGGAGCAATTCCTGGTCTTCGTAGGCCATGGAACGGCCGCAGACCCACTCGCCTCCTTCATGAATATGAATATGATTGAATTCCGTCAAGGTTCGACCCTCCTTTATAGGGTCCGCGAAGCAGTTGCGCCGGCTCTGTTGCGCTTGATACAATGCTATTTCCCGCAATATTAAGGAGATATACGTAGTATGGCACGAGTTTGCGAAATTTGCGGCCGCGGTCCTCAGTTCGGTCACAAGATCAGTCACGCCCACAATGTCAGCAAGCGCCGCTGGAACCTCAACCTGCAATCGGTACGTGCAGTGATCAAGGGGGCAACCCGCCGTCTGCGCGTCTGCACGTCCTGCATCCGTTCGGGTAAGGTCCAGAAGGCAGCTTAGTCTTCGCCGGTCCTAGCTTATGGTAACGTAAGCCCAGAGAGTGAGGGATACGTTACCCGTGTTCAAATCAACCCGTCGTGATTTCCTGAAAGGTGCGTTGGCTGCCGGCGCGATTGCCGGAATTGCTCCCCAGGCTTTCCCGGCGAAAACGGAAAAGCGTTCGGCCACCGATTGGGTGACGCTTGGCAACTCCGGTATCAAGGTGACGCGGCTGGCCTTCGGCACCGGCACTCATGGCGGCCGCATCCAGCGCGAATTAGGCCAGGAGGCGTTCACCAAACTCGTCCGCCATGCCTATGACCGCGGCATCCGCTTCTTTGAAACCGCGGATTCTTATAACGGTATGCCGGAGATGCTCTCCACCGCGCTGGCCGGCATCCCGCGCGATTCCTACAAACTCATGACCAAGCTGCGGCAGGCGCATGCGGACGACCTGCCGGCGAATATCGACCGCCTGCGCGGCCAGCTCAAATCGGACTACCTGGACATTCTGCTGGTGCACTGCGTGCGCACGGCGAACTGGGCCGAAGAGTCAAAGCCCATGTGCGACGCGTTTTCCGAAGCCAAGGTGAAGAAGATCATCCTGTCGCACGGCGCTTCCTGTCACGGCCTACTGCCGCTGCGCGCCTTCCCTGGAAACCAATGGCTCGACGTGGCGCTGCTGCGCGTCAACCACGCGGGCACCATGATGGACAACATGCGCGGCGATAGCGCGGGCGGCGACGTCAACGAGGTCACCGAGCGCATCCGGCAGGTCCGCGGGCAGGGCACCGGCGTCATCGGCATGAAGCTGATGGGCGAGGGCCGCTTCAACAAGCCCGAAGACCGGGACGCAGCCATCAAGTATGTCATGAAGCTGGGCACGGTGGACTCGGTGACCATCGGATACAAGTCCACCGCGGAGATCGATGAAGCGATCGACCGCATCAACACGCATTTGAATGCGTGAAGACCCGATATTGCCTGCCTCCACCCTCATCGCAGCATCCATACGTTGTCATGCATAATGAAGTGAGTGGCTTACGATCTGATTGTGATTGGGGGTGGCCCAGGCGGCTACTCTGCTGCCATACGCGCCGGGCAGTACGGACTCAAAACGGTGCTGGTTGAAAAGCAAGCGAAACTGGGAGGCACCTGTCTGCTGGTGGGCTGCATTCCCACGAAGGCTCTGCTGCACACCGCCGATATCTGGGAACATTTTCTGCATCCGGAAGAGGACGGCATCCAGGTCAAAGACCCGGTGCTCGACTATCCCAAGGTCATCGGCCGCAAAAACAAGATCGTCGACAAGCACGCCAAGGGCGTCGAGTTTTTGCTACGCAAGAATAAGGTGGAGCGCATCAGCGGCTTCGCCACGTTGCAGGGCCCGGGCCGCGTCGACGTGCTGTCGAACGGCAAGACGCAAACCCTGGAGACGAAGAACATCATCATCGCTACCGGCTCGGAAGCCCGCATGATGCCGGGCCTGGAGCCCGACCCGGAGTTCATCCTCACCAACATCGAGATCCTGAATCTCACCACCGTGCCGAAGACCCTGGCCATCGTCGGCGCGGGCGCGGTGGGCGTGGAGTTCGGCTCCATCTTCAGCCGCTTCGGCAGTAAGGTTTCGATTTTCGAGATGCTGCCGCGCGCGGTGCCGCTCGAAGACGAAGAAGTCTCCAAGGAGCTGGAGCGATATTTCAAGAAGACCGGCATTCGCGTCGAGACCGGCGCCCGCGTGGAGAACGTGCGCAAGACCGGCAACGAGCGTCAAGCTCACGGCCACGCTGGCCAATGGCAAGACGGAAGAGGTCGAGGTCGAAAAGTTGCTGGTGGCGGTGGGACGCAAGCCGAATACGGAGAAGATCGGCATCGACAAGACGAAGATCCAACTGGAGCGCGGCTTCATCAAGGTGGATTCCAATCAGCAGACCGCCGAACCGGGTGTTTACGCCATCGGCGACGTGGTATTCGGCACGCCGCAACTGGCCCACGTGGCCACGCGTGAAGGCATGATTGCGGTGGCGCACATGGCCGGCAAGCCCGCCACGCCGATCAACCGCAATCGCATTCCAAACGCAACGTATACCGAGCCCGGCATCGGCAGCGTGGGCATGACCGAGGCGCAGGCGCGCGCCCAGGGTCTCAAGATCAAAGTGGGCAAATTCCCGTTCGGAGGCAACAGCCGTGCTACCATCCTGGGCCACCACGAGGGATTCATCAAAGTGGTGGCGGATGAAAAGTTCGGCGAGATCCTGGGCGTCCATATCATCGGGCCGGATGCCTTTGAACTGATCGCGGAAGCCGTGACGGCCATGGAGGCGGAGGCCACCGTGGAGACGATGATGAGTACCATCCACGCACATCCGACGCTGTACGAGGCGCTGGGCGATGCGTTCAACGCGGTCTACGGTTTGGCCCTCAATGCGTAGTTGCTGCGTACTCAACCTGGGGCGCCTGGATTACGCCCGCGCGCTCGAGTTGCAGGCCGGCCTGGTGGCGCAGCGGAAACGCGGCGAGATTCCGGACCATTTGCTCCTGCTCGAGCATCCGCACGTCATCACGCTCGGCCGGAACGGGCATATGGAGAACCTGCTGGCGAGCGAGGAAGTGCTGAGCCGCAGCGGCATCCAGTTTCATCCGAGCGATCGCGGCGGCGACATCACCTATCACGGGCCGGGGCAACTGGTCGGCTATCCGATCCTTGATCTGCGGGATTGGAAGCGGGACGTGGGCGCCTACGTGCGCGCTGTGGAGCAGGTGCTGATCGATACGCTGGCGGAGTTCGGCATTACAGCCGGCCGCATCAAAGGCTGCACCGGCGTCTGGGTGGATGGGGCAAAGATCGCGGCCATCGGGGTGCACATCAGCCGCTGGGTCACCTCCCACGGCTTCGCGCTGAACGTGAATACGGATATGAGTTATTTCCAGTACATCGTGCCGTGCGGTTTGACGAAGCCTGTGACTTCGATGGCGCAATTGGGAGTACAAACGAATCTGGAAGAAGTTTCAGAGCGGGTGGCGGAGCATTTTTGCCGGATTTTTGACACCACGGGCCTGATCGCCTGTGCCACCGCGGAGGAGAAAGCATGACGGACGTCGTAATGCCCCAGATGGGCGAAAGCATCGTGGAAGGAACGCTGACCAAGTGGCTGAAGAAGGCCGGCGAGCATGTGGAGCGGGACGAGCCGCTGTTTGAAATCTCGACCGACAAGGTAGACACGGAGATTCCCGCGCCGGCCGCCGGCACTTTGTCCGAGTTGCTGGTGGAAGAGGGAAAGACGGTCGGTATCAACACCGTGGTGGCGAGAATCGCGGAAGATGGCGGCGCGCCGGCGAAACAGGAGGCCGCTAAGCCCGCCGCGGCGCCTCCGCCTGCTCCACCGCAGGAGGCCGCTAAGCCCGCCGCGGCGCCTCCGCCTGCTCCATCGCAGGAGGCCGCTAAGCCCGCCGCGGCGCCTCCGCCTGCTCCGCCGCAGGTGGCCGCTCCGCCGGCTCCGCCACCGCAACAGGCCGCCGCCCCTGCGCCACAGGCGCAGACACTGCAAGCACCGCCGCAGGAAGTCCAGCGTCCGACTGTAGATGACGCCACCCCGGTGGAAGAACCAGAACCCGCCGAGCCCTCCGAGCCGTCTGGTCCGCTCTCACCTCTGGTGCGCCGCATGGCGCGCGAATACAATATCGACCTGGCGCGCCTCAAAGGCACGGGCGCCGGCGGACGCATTACCAAGCAGGACGTCGAGACTTACCTGGCGCAACGCGGCACCGAGGCTCCGGCTCCCGCCCGCCCGGCCGCTCCGCCGGCGCCGGCGGCACCAACCGCGCCATCCGCTGCGCCCGCGCCATCGGTGCAGGCCCCGCCCCCTCCTGCTCCGGCCGTCGCGCCCCTGCCCTCCGGCGGCCAAGCCAAAACGCGCATCGAGCCGATGAGCACCATGCGCATCAAAATCGCCGAGCACATGATCATGAGCCGGCGCACCTCGGCGCACGTCACTACCGTCCACAAAGTCGATATGACAAAGGTGGCGAAGATGCGCGACAGGCACAAGGCCGATTTCCAGGCGCGTTACGGCATGTCGCTGACGTTCCTGCCCTTCGTCACCCGCGCCGCCGTGGAAGCGCTGCGCACGTACCCGCTGCTGAACGCATCCATCGAAGGCAACAACATCATCTATCACAACGAAATCAATATCGGCATCGCGGTGGCGCTGGAGAACGGCCTCATCGTGCCGGTGATCCGCAGCGCCGATGAGAAGAACGTGCTGGGCCTGCAGCGCTCCATCGTGGATCTGGCGACCCGCGCGCGCTCCCGCCAGCTCAAGCCGGATGAAGTGCAGGGCGGGACTTTCTCGATCACGAATTTCGGCAGCTTCGGCAGCGTGTTCGCGACGCCCGTGATCAATCAGCCGCAGGTGGCCATCCTGGGCGCGGGCGTGGTGGAGAAGGAGCCGGTCGTGATCGACGATGCCATCGCGATTCGCTCCATGGCTTACCTGGCGCTGACTTTCGACCATCGCCTGATCGACGGCGCGCTGGCCGATCAGTTCACCGCCAAGGCGAAAGCGGTTCTGGAGAACTGGTCGGAAGAGGTGCTCTGAGACGCGGCGGAGTTCCCGGGCGCCACTAAACAATCAGTTCCGCGGTTGAATATCCAGCCGCCGGAGGGGGCCGCCAGGTGGTCCGGAGGGGCAGGGCGTAATGCTCCTACGGGTTTCCCGGGGTTGCGGCCGCGAAATAATCCTGCGCCAGCAGACTCCATACCACCAGGTCGAGAAACCGGTCGTTCACCCATTGGGCCTCCCGCAGCACGCCTTCGCGGGTGAAGCCGAGGCGCGCGGGGATAGCGCAACTGCGCGTGTTGCCGGTGGCGCACCGGATCTCCACACGGTGCAGCCGGCGCTCTTCGAACAGGTGCCGTAGCACGGCTTGGCAGCACCTCGTCATTACGCCCCGTCCCTCGACCGCCGCGTCCAGCCAGTAACCGATGCTGACGTTGCGGTTATGCGAATCGATCCGGTGATGGCCGACGGTCCCCGCCAGTTTCCCGTGGATGAAGATGCCGGCATGCAGTTCGTCGCCTCTGCCGAACGCATGGATTGCTTCGTCCAGAAAGTGCTGTACATCTTCGACTGCCCGGGTGCGGTCAACCCAAGGCAGCCAGCGCCGCAGGTGTTCGCGGTTGCGCTCCACCGCGTCGAAAATCTCCTCCGCGTGAAAGTGTTCGAACGGGCGCAGCTCGATATTATCGCCGATCTCCCAACGCAACATAGATTCATTCAACGCGAACTATTGAGCCTTAATCGCCTTCAGCGCATCGATCAATCCCCAGCCGTCGGCGGGGCCGTAACCTGTCCCTGTCATATTGGCGATCGTGCCTGTAAGAGTCGCCGCCGGATTGGCCAGCGTAGCCGTCACGCTCGCTCCGCCCAGCAGGTCCGCGGACAATCCGTCCTGGGCGTCGCTGCGTTGGCTGCGGCCGATGCCGAACTGCACAAAACCGCCAGGCTGCAACCCCGTAAACGTGAGTGTCACTGTCGAGGGCCTGGTGCCGGCTTGGACTGCAGACGTTGCCTGCACTCCATCCGACGACGCCCCGACCGCCATCGCAAAACCGGTGGCGCGCGACGTATTGAAATAGATCCCGGTAGCGCTCAAGTCGATCGTGAGAGTGTTCAGGGTCTGGCCGGCGTTCGGCGAGGAATATTGCAGGCTGAAAAATTTCTTGTTGGTGAGATTCGTGAAGTCCTCACCACCTTGCGCCTTGAGCGTGATCGAGACGTTGCCGTCGCCGAGAACCGCCTGGCTGAAGTTCGGATCGAGATCGTGCACGCCGGTGGAGGCGATCAGTTTCGAGCGGATCTGGTCCGGAGTGAGAGACCCGGGTCCGCCGGCGGCTTCCAGCAGGAGCGCTGCCACGCCGGCCGCATGGGGACCGGCCGCGCTGGTTCCGAAGAAGGTGAAAGAAGTGTCCGTGAAGCCCTGGTCCCCGAAAAACGTGGTGGACACGCCGTCAGGGCCGCTGATCTCAGGCTTCTGGCGGATTTCGAGAGAATCCAGCCTGTTCCCGGCAGCGTCGCAGCAGATGGCAACCGGCCCGCCGCTGGAATACGGTTCGATTTCGGGAGTGAGCTGACCGACGACCATGCCATTGTCCACCCAATAGGCGCCCACCGCGATGGCCCCTTTCGCTGCGGCGTGGCCGAAGATCGCCGGCGCGTTCGGATCGAGAAAATCGGCGGTAAGAACATCCTGCGTATCGGTCGACCAAAACACCTTCTTCGCGACCTGGGACCCGCTGCCGGTGCGCGCAATCACGAACCTGCCCTTGAAGTTTCCAGAAAGACTTACGGCCTCGAACGGCTCTTCCGTGTTGAAATTATTGTCGGAACTGGCGCCCAGATATTTGCCGTTCGCATCGAACACCAGCAGATTCAAATCCGTCGTCACGCCGTTTGGCACATCGAAGGGATCGTCCCATTGCAGAAAGAAATCGGACACATCAGTTGAGAATCCCTGCGAAATGGTAACCGATTGCGAGATCGTGGGAGGACCGTTTGGATCCGGATTGAAATTATGGAAGCCGCCGGAAGTGTCTATGCGCGAGGGGATGGCGGTCAAATCGACGGGCTGGCCGGTCAGTGCGCGGGCATCGGGGTCCGCCACGATACGAAGGTCGGAGGCATAGACAGAGCCCGCTCCGTTCCCGGCCGCCGCGAAGTATGCCACGCGCTTTCCCGCCAGAGTCACGCTGTTGGCGGCGTCGTTGACCGCCTGGGCGATCGGCCCGTCGGAAAAAACCGGCTCATCGGGATAGCCGAGGTCGTCGACGAGCACGTCGGCGGCGCATTGCGAGTCCGTACGCAAGCGGCGTATGGAGTTGGCGAACGACACAGGTCCCAGGACCGCGGTGGCAAAGCAGAGCGACGACCCGGGCGCCATATCGTAAGCGATCTCGGCGACCGCGCGGCCCTCATCGCTCGACTGGTCCGGGCCCTCGCTCAGGAATTTCAGGCCTGGCCGTCCATCCGGAACGCCGATATTGGGCAGATCGCCGGTCTTCACGTCATCTAACGCCGCCGGCGAGAAACCGCTGGTGTCGAAGCTGTCGGAGAGCACGCCGATGGTGATCCCTCGTCCCGTAATTCCGTTCGGAGTGATGGTGCCGGGGGCGTTGACCTGATCAGAATGCAGCAAGGCGGCGCCCTCTGTAGTGACAGACCCGATGTGAGTACGCGGCGATCGCAGGAGGTGCACGGCCATGATCCCGGGCATGCGTGCGACAGTCTCGGCCTGTTCGAGCGGGAGATAGCCTTCGAACACGCCCGCCCGCCAGTTGGGATCGGCGGCCGTGACCGTGAGGCCGAGAGTCTTCAGATCGCTATGGAGGCGGCTCGCCGGCACGGTGCCATCGAGAACAATTTTCACCATTACACGGTTCCGGGAGTCCGCCATCATATGCGCGCGTCCACCATACGCCAGCACCGGCCGGCCGGTCCGGGGATTCACGGCCAGGCGTGATTTTCGCAAGTCGAGACCGGTGAGTTGACCTGCGCGATGGGCCTCCACCAGTTCACGGAGACCTCCGCCCAGGTTATCGGGAAGGCTGGTTTGCGCGGGCAGGGAGGCATTGGATCCTAGTAACAAAAGTAAAAGGAATATTGCGTAATTACGGAGATGCACAGTATCAGGATAACCCAGTTTTTCAGGATAAAAGGCTTTCTGGCGCTTAGTACAGGTAACCGCACTTCCGTAACCGGGTACTAATCTAAGTACACCGTTTCAGAGGTTCACTAACGCGGACCTGGCGGGCAACGTAGAGATTCGCGGCCGCCCCGATGGCCTCCACTTCGTCGGCGACTGATTGTATCCGGTGAACCCGTGGACGTCGGCTGAAAGTGCGGACTTAGTTACGCAACTCAGGGCTTTGCGCGGTTGCAGGCTCCGGGCCGTAGTTCTGGCGAATCTGCATGGTCTGGTCCGAGTAGAAGGTGCGGCTGCCGGTGGAATTGTAAGCTACCGGAACCGCGCTGATCACATAGCCGGATTGATTGCCCGTCACCGTGAACTTGTAACCGCTCTTTTCGCCAGACGCCAGGTTGTTGTCGATGAGGTCGGCCGATTGCGGCCCGGGCTGGCCGCTTTGCGGCGGTCCAAGTTCCGTCAGCGACGTGGCGAAACGGCCGTATTGAG
Organism: uncultured Alphaproteobacteria bacterium; assembly: GCA_963730645.1. Lineage (GTDB taxonomy): Bacteria > Pseudomonadota > Alphaproteobacteria > Rhizobiales > Xanthobacteraceae > BOG-931. The sequence continues at coordinate 366,846 of CAVSSN010000015.1, forward strand.
ACTGATACTGCGTCTGCGTGGTGTGGATTGTCTGCAGTGTCTTGATGGCCGCGGTCTCGTGCGCGTACATCTTGGCACGATTCAGTTTGGGAAGGGCGATCGTCGCGATGATGAGGATAATAGCGATTACGATCATCAGCTCGATCAACGAAAATCCACGGCGCTTACGATTCTGGTTCATACCTGTTCCTGCTCCACTATTATTCTATGACGCCTGGACAGCGAAAATCGTTGATATCGACCACGAGGTGGCCTGCCGGCCTGTTGTTACACAAGAGCTAACTGCTCTTCGGTAGGCTCCGCTCAACAGTACCAGGGCTCGTTCAGATACGGGATCGCCGCGCGCGGCAGCAGATCGAAATTCACCGGCAGCGGACGATCGTTTGCCGCCGCCCAGATCTTGCGGAAAATCTGCGCGCGGCCGGATTGCCGCCGGTCTTCCGCCCGGATCAGACCTTGTAGGTGGACGCACAGACCGTCCATCGCGGGTTCGGGATGCCGCCACGGGTAAACCAGCGCCTTGGCATCGAACGGACCTACACGGTCGCGCACCTCCGGCAATTCCAGCAGGCGCGAGCCGGCGGAATCAGGAGCCGGATCGCCAATTGGATCGGCGCCACCTGGTCCACCAGGTCCAGGTCCAACAGCAATTCCAGCAACTCGCGATAGCCCGCCCGCGTCGTCCAGGGCGTGAACGTCACGAAGGTCGGGGAGAGCGTCAGGCCCGCCTCGCGCATCAGCCGCACCGCCGTGACGAAATCCGCGCGCGTGTGGCCTTTCGCCAGCTTTTCCAGCACGCGCATCGTCGATCGACTCCACCGCCGTGGTCACGAACAGGCAGCCGGTGCGCCGCAGCACGGGCAGCAGATCGCGATGCTTCAGCAGGTGCTCCACCTTGATCGTGACGTCGTAGGTCAGCGCGGGAAACTCCGCGTGCAGCGCTTCCACCAGCGCGATCGCGTGGCCCGGTCCGTTGAAAAAATCCGGATCGCCGAACGTGATGTGCTCCGCGCCTACCGCCACCTGCCGGCGGATGTCTTCCAGCACCACGTCGCGGCTGCACGACGCGGAACTTGCCGTTGTATACGGGCACGATCGGGCAGTGACGGCAAAGGTGCTTGCAGCCGCGGCTGGCCTCCGTATAGCCTACGCGCTTCGACGATCCGTTCGTCAACAGGCGCGCATAACCCGCCAGCGCGGGCAGGCCCGGTGCGATCGGGCACCAGGAAATGCTGCCGTGTCGAGCGAAATCAGCGGCTCGGAGTGCGGGGACGCGCGATGCTCCTGGAGGCGGCCGGCCAGATCGGCCAGCGGCTGTTCGAATTCGCCGCCGAGGATCGTCTCGGCGCCCTGCTCGCGCAGAAACTCCGCGTTCATCGGCGCATACAGTCCGTAACAGCAGATGTGCGCATGCGGGTTCAGCAGCCGCACCTTCTCCATGGCTTTGACAGCCAGCCGCGTGGCCGTGTGCATGGGCAGATAGAACGCGATCAGGGCGGCGTCGCGCAACGGCTTGACGCGGGAAGCGGCGTGCGCGAGACATCCACCGCCGTGCACTTCGTGGCCCGCCGCACGCAGCCACGCCGCGGGCGAGGCCAGGCCGAATGGCTGGCGGCCCAATTCGTACGTCGAGATGAGCAGTACTCTCACGTTCCCTTCATTATCGCGCGTGTTGCTAAAATAGAAGAGAACACCTCTCCCATGCTGGCCGCCACCAGTATCGCCGAAGAGATTCTGGACCTGAAGAAGGAGCGCCGGGCCATTCTGCTCGCGCACCATTATCAGGAGGACGAGATCCAGGAACTGGCCGACGTGGTGGGCGACAGCCTGGAGCTTGTCCCGCAAGGCGCGCGAATTTCGAGGGCGACGTGATCGCCTTCTGCGGCGTCTGGTTCATGGCGGAGACGGCCAAGATCCTGAATCCCGAGCGCATCGTGGTGGTGCCCGATCGCGAGGCGAGCTGCAGCCTGGTGGATAGCTGCCCCGTCGAGCCCGTGCGCGCTTACCGGCGCGAGCATCCGGATCACGTGATCGTCAGCTACATCAACACGTCGGTCGGATGTGAAGGCGGAGAGCGATATTCTGTGCACTTCGCGCAACGCCGTGGACGTGGTGAATTCGATTCCGCCCGATAAGACCGTGCTGTTCCTGCCGGACCGCAACCTGGGCAACTACGTGCAGCGGCAGACCGGGCGGCAGAATATGCAAGATCTGGCAGGGCAGCCTGCATCGTGCACGCGACGTTTCCGGCGCGGCGCCTGGCCGAAGCGAAGCATGGCGCATCCGCGCGCCAAAGTGGTGGCGCATCCGGAATGCCCGCCGAACGTGCTGGACATGGCGGATTTCATCGGCTCCACTTCCGCCATCATCGACTGGTGCGTGCGCAGCGACGCCACGGAGTTCATCGTCATGACGGAGAGCGGCGTCAACCATTCGCTCGAGAAACTGGCGCCCGAAAAGCAGTTCTACTTCGTTGCCAACGAGAACTGCAATTGCAGCGAGTGCCCGTACATGAGGCTGAACACGCTGGAAAAGCTGCGCGACTGCCTGCGCACGCTGGAGCCGCGGGTCGAGCTTCCCGGCGGAAATCATGCGCCGCGCCCTGCTGCCGCTCGAGCGAATGCTCGCCGTCAAGTGAACCACATGGCTGCTCAGCCACTCATCGACACCTTCGGCCGCGTGCACGACAATCTGCGCATCAGCGTCACCGACCGCTGCAACATCCGCTGCTTTTATTGCATGCCGGAGAACGAGCGTGCAGCTTCGACGACGCGGAGCGAGATTCTGGATTTCGAAGAGATCGAGCGCTTCGTGCGCATCGCGGTCGGCCTGGGCGATCAACAAGGTGCGGATCACGGGCGGCGAGCCGCTGGTGCGCCGCGATCTGCCGGTGCTGATCCGAGCGGCTCGTCGCGATCCCGGGCATCAACGATCTGGCGCTGACCACCAATGGCGTGCTGCTGGCCGAACAGGCGCAGCCGCTCTACGATGCCGGGTCTGCGGCGGATCAACGTCCACCTGGACACGCTCGACCGCGCAGCGATTCCGCGAAATCACGCGCCGCGACGATCTGGACCGGGTGCTGCGACGGCATCGAGACTGCGCCGGCGGCTGGGCTTCGGACCGATCAAGATCAACGCCGTCGCCGTGAAGAACCTGGTGGAGCCGGACGTCGTGCCGCTGGCCCGCTACGCGCGCGAGCGCGGATTTGAAGTGCGCTACATCGAGTTCATGCCGCTCGACGCGCAGCAGCTTTGGGATCGCTCGAAGGTGCTGCTGGCGGACGAGATCATCGCGATGCTGTCGCGCGAGATCTGTCCGCTGGAGGAGATTCCGGACGCCGATCCGCGCGCGCCGGCGCATCGAGTATCGCTTCGCCGACGGCATCGGCCGGGTGGGATTCATCGCCTCGGTGAGCCGTCCGTTCTGCCTGAACTGCAATCGCGTCCGGCTGACGGCGGACGGCAAGCTGCGGTACTGCCTGTTCGCGATCGAAGAGGACGATGTAAAGTCGTTGATGCGCGGCGGCGCGTCGGACGCGGAGATCGCCGCCCTGGTGCGCCGGAACATCGCCGGCAAGTGGGAGGGCCACGAGATCAACAGCACGCGCTTCGTAGCGCCGCCGCGGCCGATGTACTCTATCGGCGGATAGACGACGGTACTATTTGCCTGGCAAGACTGCATGCTTGCGCGCGCGGCCCGGCTGCTTCAAGTCTGAGCCGCGACTGTAAAAGGCGGATGCGCAATCGTTTGTAGCGCTCTGTTTAGTTCAATCCTGCACAAATTGTGGGCGGACCTCCCGGTCCGCGCGCGTCCTCCCGGACCCGCTTCGTCAAGCTTCTGCTGAGCCGGAAGGCTGGGACGTGGGCCCCGGATCGGAGGTTCGACTATAGTGGCTCCCGGAAGAAGAATAAAGAAAACGAGAGTACGGTTGCCGGCTCACCTTCCAGAAGTGTACAGACTCTTTTTTCTGCCGTGCATTTCTGCTAAAGGGTGAGACGGGCAGGCGTTCGGGTGCTACGAATTTGGTCCACTAAAGATCGCGTGCGTAGCGCAGGTATAATTCCATTCCCTTTTCCTCCGCCGCGCCTAACTCACAGACAATATGCCGGGTCAGATATCGCCGCACCAGGTCCGGCGGAAAACCGCGCTCGACGGACTCGGCGGTAACAATCTCATCCAGATGCTCGCGGCCGTACCGGGCTGATTCCTGGAAGGCCGCGATCGTCGCGGGCGCGATCGCTTCGGCCGGTCCCGCCCACACCGCAAAGACCATGGGCAGCCCGGTCCACTCCGTCCACTCCTGGCCGAGATCGTAAACATGATAGGGTAGCGCGGCCGGATCCAGGCGCAGTGCCGGATCGCCGATAATTAGCGCGGCATCGGCGCCCTCCAGCATGGTTTGGAGCTCAGGGGGACGTGGCACTACCCGCGGCGTCGCGCCGAACTTGTGCGCCAGCACGATGCGCGCCAGTGCCACCGATGTTCGCGAACTTGTGTCGCCCGCCAGCGTCCGGATCTCGCCGGCCGGGCGCTTCGAAATGAGCAGAATGCTCCGTACGGCGCCCCGTGACGCAATGCCTACGCCGGGAACCACCGCGAGCGACTGCCGCGTCAGTTCGAAGGCCGGAATGATGCCGATATCGGCCGCGCCCGAAGCCACCAGGTCGGCGCATTCCGAAGGCACGCGGAACATCAGGTCGAACAGACCTTTCTGCGGTCCATGTAGCATGCCCCAAACCAGGGGGGTGGTATTCAGGTAACTGACCGCGCACACACGCGGCAGGAAAGCAGGGGAACGAGTCAATCGACAAGTTTAGCAACTCGGCGTCTCCAATCGGTGTTTATACGGAAGAGTACTGTGGCAACTATGCACGTTTGCGCGTCTTGAAACGGCTTGGTATCCTCAGGAATAGCGCTTTCCGCGTGCGCCAACCTCATAATCCCATGAAACTAAGACTGTTCATTTTTTCGATGAGTTGGATCTGCCTCGGAGGGCTTACCGCCCGAGCGCAAGTGGCACTAAATCCCAGGCCTTCGCGCGAGCTCGGTCACGCGGCTGCGGCCTTCAATCCCCTTAACCCTTTGCCGTTGAGTATCAACCCAAACCTGGTAGAGGGCAGGGAACTCTACGGACCTGCGGGCGTGGCTATGGATGCCGGCGTTTCACCGCCCATCGTATACGTCAGTGACGCCGGTAACAACCGCGTTTTGGGCTGGAACTATACGGGCAGCCTGGGATTCCCGGCCTCCGGCGCGTTTCCGCCGGCCGATATCATCATCGGGCAGAACGACCGCTATTCCACGCTGGCCACTAATTCGCAGGCCAACTCTAATGGGCTCAGCACGCCCACCGGCTTGGCCGTCGATGGCAGCGGCAATCTATACGTGGTGGATTCGGGGAACAATCGGATCGTTCGTTTCCCCCGCGGCGCCCAGAGTCCCGACATGGTGATCGGCCAACCGTCGGCGAATTTCAATTTGCCGAACCAGGGGCAAGGCCAGACTCCGGGCCGGAGCACCTTGAACCTGGGCGGAAATCAGGCATCCATAGTTTTCGACAAGAACGGGAACCTGTATGTCACTGATGTCCTCAACCATCGGGTATTGAAATTTGATGCTTCCGTTCTGCCGGCGGCGCCCTGCAACGCGGGCTGCTTCGGACCGAATGCATCGGTGGTACTGGGCCAGACCGATTTCAACTCGAACTCCCCGCAAAATTCGAAAACCGATTCCAGCAACAACGTGATATTGAACGGATTGCGGTTCCCTTCTGCCCTGGCGATCGATGCGCAGAACCGCCTCTACGTCGCCGATACCTTGAATCGCGTGGTGGTCTATCCAGCCAACGTGAGCGCCAACGGCTCATCCGCGCAGTGGGTGGCGGGAGCTGTCGGTACTCCCGCGCCGACGCAGGCAGTCCTGAATAACACCCTAATCAATGGCCCTTCCGGCATCTTTGTGACTACGGACGGGACGAACCGCGTGGGCATAGTGGATTCGGTGTGGTGCCGCATTACCCTCTTTCCGGCCGTGGATAGCTGGCCTTCGCCGCAGACCAGAACCGGACCGTCGCCCGCGGCGATTGCCGTCTTTCCGCAAGCGAACCAGGATACCACCAGCGTCCTTACCAGCCACTACGTGAACGCCGGCAATGCCGAGGCTGCGGCAGACAGGCTTAACCAACCGACCTACGCGTATGTGAGTCCCCAGAACGAGCTGTTTGTGGCCGACTCGGCGAATCACCGGGTGTTGGTGATGCCGCAACCCACCACCACTTTCAGTCCGGCCAACCGGGTTTTCGGCCAGGATCAGTTCAATTACATGAGCCCGAACCTGATTGAAGGCCGCGAATTCCAGTTCACTACAGCGGACCAGAGCGGAGCACACGTGGATGGAGGCCTGGTAATCGACCAGAACTCGAATCCGCCGCACCTGTATGTGGCCGACACCTATAACAATCGCATCCTGGGTTTCAACGACGCGCGCACTATCAGGCCGGGCGCTAAAGCCGACCTGGTCATCGGCCAGCCCGACATGTTCCGTTCCGTCTGCAACTACAATCCCACCTCCGCGGCGACAAGCGCGACTCCGACGGCCAGCAGCCTTTGCCAGCCGGTCGGAATAACTCTCGATTCCGTGGGCAATCTCTGGGTGGCCGACCGTAGCAATCACCGCGTCTTGCGTTTCCCCACACCGTTCGCGCAGAGAGCTGCGCTTCAGCCCGCGGACATTGTGCTGGGGCAGGGAGCCCAGAATAACTTTACGGGCAACGCGCTTTCCCCACAGAGCTTCGGTTCGCCGTACGGCATTGCGATTGACAGCGACCAGCGGCTTGTCGTCTCCGATACGCTTTTTAATCGCGTGCTCATTTATGAAAATCAAGCGGGCGCCTGGAACCGTACCAAGGTGTTGGGCCAGACGGATCCTAACTCGTGTGTGGCAAATTGCCCGTTCGGCACCGCCCTGAATCAGTTGCATTCCCCTGCACATGTCGCCGTCGATTCCAGCGGCATTATATACGTCGCCGACTTCGGCAACAACCGGGTCCTGATTTACTCCAATTCCACCCAAATCTCGAACGGAGACTCGGCGCAGACCTACTCCCTCACCACCGGACTCGCCAATCCGCAGGGCGTCTTCGTCAACCAGCAAACCGGCGAAATCTGGGTTGCCGATACGAACAACCGCAATGCGGACCGCTTCCCGAGGCTGGATCTCATCAGGCAGGGAAACACGCAAGCCACTGTCATGCAGGAGTCCACCAACACCGTCGCGGTGGCGCAGGACCAGTTCGGGGATCTCTACGTGATGGACGCCTCCAACCGGATCGTGGTTCATTATCCCGCCGTCCTGGCAGTGAATGGCGCGAATTTTCTGATTCCGACCGGCACCAGCACGCCAAATCCGCTGTCCCCAGGCATGATTGCGTCCGTATGTCCGCCCCTGCGGGCCGACCTCGCGCAGGCCTGCCGGGTGGACGACCTGCACCAATTCGGAGAAGATACGGCCAGCTTTCTCGATTTGCCCAATCCGATTCCGCTGCCGACGACGCTCGCGGACACCCAGGTCTTCGTGAATGGAGTGGCGGCGCCGCTCTTCGCCGTCGCCCCGCGCCAGGTCAACTTCCAGTTGCCGATGAGTACCCCGACGGGCACGGTCCTGATCGAAGTCGTGCGGCAGTCCACTGGACAAACGCTGGGCAGTTTCCCGGTGGGCATCAGCGGGACATCGCCGGGCATATTCTACGGAGGCGTGCACACGCAAGTGGTATTCGCCGGTAACGATCCGTGCCTTGGGGCCAGCGGTATCTGCTACCAGGCAGCGGCGCTCAATGCCGATAACAGCGTCAATAGTCCGTCTAATCCCGCCGTGCACGGAACGAACGTGCAACTCTTCGGCACCGGCCAGGGCGTGGTGGCGGGAGCGCCGGCGGATGGCGACCTGACGCCTGGGCAGGTCCCGACGTCATATACGCCGAGAATATTTCTCGGCAGCTTCGAGATCGCCAGCAGCGCGATTACGTATTCCGGCCTGGCGCCGGGACAAATCGGCGTGTGGCAGATCAATTTCAATATCCCGGATACGATCCAGTCGGGAACCTTTATCGTCATCGTCTTGACACCAGACGGCAGAACCAGCAACGACACCCGCAAGCTGCAGACCACGATCACAGTGAAGTAGGGCAGGCCGGCCAAAAGGGGGCGGTTGCGGAAACTGTCCCCGGCCGGACCATAGCGGCCGGTCTTCAGCAACAAGAATGACCGGCCCGCCACACTGATACGGACATCTGTTACTCAGAGTTGTTGCCGCACAATAATCGTAACCTTTGTGAATTCTTGCGGCGTGGCGGGCGCGGTTTGTACCGCTGACCGATAGCGATCCGCTCACCAAAAGCCCATAATCCCGGCGGAAATCGCACCTGGCAGAATCGTGCGGGGCCGCCACGCCCGTACCGAGTTAGTACGTCTATGCCTTTTCCCGAAGATAACCCCGCATTACACTATGAATCAGTAACGGATCGCGCACGCACTCGGGATTTTCATGAATTTTTCCGTCATTTGGAGCACCAGCATGTTCCTGGTGTGCCTTTTTGCAACTCCCCTACAGGCGGCAGTCAGCGCACAGGGCCTTAACGGTCTTACGGTTTCGGTCAACAGCAGCGGGGCTTACGACATCCTCTTCGCCGCGCCTGCCTGGCGATTTGGCGGGGACATCGGATCTCCGCTCTCGAACCTTACCCAGGCTGCCGGTTCCGATGCCTTGGGCCCCTACGCGGAAGTCACTTTCGACTACGCGTTGGATGCGCCCCGGCACGCGGGCATTCGCGTATACTCCAACCGCCAGGCCGTGCTTTTCTCCGTCCAATATCTGGCCGCGGCTGCCAACGTCGCGCCGTTCCCCACGCTGAGCCGCTACCCCAGCCTTCCGTCTCACCTCACCTACGCGGGATATTTTGCCATCCACAGCTTCCCCGGCTTCGGCAATGAGGGGCCGTGGATTTTTTTCGATTCGAACGCCACCACGTTTCTGCTCTCGCCCGCCGCGAACTTCCTGGTGGCCCGCACTACGCACGGCCCGTCGGGCGAGATCTCGACGGGAATCTCTTCTCAGATCCAGACGCTGCCCGCCGGATTTACCCACCAGACCCTGCTAGTGGTCGATGGCGGCGTGAATCGCGCCTTCGAGAATTGGGGAAACGCGCTCACCAGCCTCTCGGGCAAGACGCGGCCGGCCAACGATGCGGATCCCATCCTGAACCAACTCGGTTACTGGACCGACGCCGGAGCCATCTACTACTACCAGACCGAGCCGGGGATGTCTTACCAGGACACCCTCACCGCAGTGAAGTCGGATTTCGACCGGCAGGGCATTGCGCTCGGCTACCTGCAACTCGATAGCTGGTTCTATCCCAAAGGCCCGCTCGCCGATTGGCATGACGGCGCCTACGGCATTTACGACTATTCCGCCGCCCAAGTGCTGTTCGGGGCCAGCCTGCGGACGTTCCAGCAAGACCTGGGCATTCCGCTGATCACGCACGCCCGCTGGATCGACCCTTCCAGCCCCGTCCGCCAGCAATACCAGATGTCCGGCAATGTGTCGATCGACCCCAAGTATTGGAATCGCGTGGCGCAGTATCTGGCCAGCGCCGGGGGTGCCGCTTACGAGCAGGACTGGATGGGCGACCAGGCGCACACCGATTTCAACCTCACGGATCCTTACGCTTTCCTCGACGGCATGGCGGCCGCCATGGACCGTTACGGATTAAACATGCAATACTGCATGGCCACGCCGGGTCAGTTTCTGCAGAGCACCAGATACGATAACCTCACCACAGTGCGCACCTCCGAGGACCGTTTCGACCGGCCCCGCTGGACCAAGTTTTTGTACACCAGCCGCCTGGCGAGCGCCCTCGGGGTCTGGCCGTTCACCGATGTGTTCATGAGCGGCGAGACCGATAACCTGCTTCTGGCGACTCTGTCCGCGGGGCCGGTGGGGATTGGCGACCGCATCGGCGCGCTCAACCGCGATAACCTGCTGCGCGCGGTGCGTCCGGACGGAGTGATCGTGAAGCCGGACGTACCCATCGCGCCGCTCGACCAGTCGTTTATCAACGATTCACTCGGCACGGGGGCGCCCATGATCGCGTCCACCTACACGGACTTTGGCGGCCTGCAGGCGGCTTACGTTTTCGCCTACAGCCAGGGAACGGATATGGTGGCGAGCTTCCGTCCGGCGGACCTCGGCTTCGCGGGTCAAGTGTACATCTACAATTATTTCGACGACAGCGGCAGGCTCGCCGAGCCGAATGAACTGGCGAGCGAGTCCATGGCGAACGGTCGCGCGTATTATGTCGTCTCGCCGGTGGGTCCGTCGGGAATCGCAGTGCTGGGTGATCGCGGCCAATTCATCACGCTGGGAAAGAAGCGCATCGCGTCCCTGGCGGACGATGGCGCAGCCCACGTCACGGTAGTTTTCGCGCGCGGCGAAACCTCGCGCACCATCTTCGGCTACTCCCCCTCGGCGCCTGTCGCCACCGCAACAGCCGGCGGCGCCGGATCGGTGACTTACGATCCGGCCACTGCGCGATTCAGCGTGGATGTGACGCCGGGCCAGGATCAGACCGCTTCGCTCGATCTCTCCGGAATAATTCCGGGCGGGGCGGGCGCTGGTTCCGAGAGTGTTGCCACGGCCTTGCCATAAAGCCCGGCGCTTCTCGAATCTCGTCAGAGATGACCATGCCCTGCGTAGCCGGAACGTGCACCAACCCGGGGGGTTAAGGTGGGGCGGCCATTCCTGGCTGCAGCCGGCTTTCAGCCGGCCCGGACTATCTAAGCTAACGGTCAACCAGGCTGGACTAAACCGCGACCGGGTGACAAAGTCCCTTGTGGGGCGGACCTCCGCGCAGGTACTCCCGGACGCGCTCCGCGAACACAGTACAAGCGTCCAATAGGCCGACGTGGACGTCGGCTGCGGAGGTCCGTCCTGCAAACGTAACGGACCAAGGCGTCGATGGACTAAAACATATTCCAGAGGTATTGTGTATACACCTCGTGGTGGTACTGCACCTCCGGCGACTTCACGACGGTGCCGAGCGCACGCGGGCAGCGATCGGCGGCGGCCTTTTTCAGCTCGGCGTAGCGGCCCTTCACGTCTTCGCCCAGAAGCTTGGTGGTCCACTCCGCTTTCATTGAAGTTCTCGATGGCATCGTAGATGTTGTCCGGCAGGTAGCGGGGCGCGTTGCGGAGATTCTCGATCTTCGCGATGTCGCCCTCGATACCGGTCTTGAAGATCCCGTACAGCACCATGTAAGGATTCGCGTCCGGAGCCACGGCGCGAACTTCCACGCGGGCGCTGCGTGAATTACCGATCGGGATACGCACCATCGAGCCGCGATCCGTCGCCGAAGCCTTGAGCTGGTTCGGCGCTTCGAAGTGCGGATCGAGCCGGCGGTACGCGTTGACGCTGGCATTCATCAACAGGCAGAGGTCGTTGCCGTGGGTGAGTATCCGGTCGACGAACTGCCAGGAAAACGGGCTCATCTTCTCCAGCCCGTCCGGATCCCAGAACAGGTTCTTCCCGTCCTTGGTGATCGACACGTTGGTGTGCATGCCGGTGCCATTCACGCCCACGATGGGCTTGGGCAGGAAGCATGCCGTGAGTCCCATCTTTGGTCGCGATCTGGCGGCAGATCAATTTGTAGATCTGGATCTGATCGGCGGCCGCGACCACTTCGGCGTAGCTGTAGTTGATCTCGAACTGCGAGGGAGCGACTTCCGGGTGGTCTTTTTCGTTTTGGAAGCCCATCGCGCGTTGCACTTCAGATGCACGCGTCGATGAACATGCGCAGGGTATCGCCCGGCAGCGAGTGATAATAGCCGCCCGCGCTGACGTACTCGAACTTGCCCGTTTCGTGGTAATGCCGCTCGGCGTCGACACCCTTGAAGAGGAAGCCCTCAATCTCGTTGGCGGCGTTGAGGGTGTAGCCGTCCTTCTCGATAGACCTCATTCGCATAAGCCTTCAGAACGGCGCGCAGGTCGGCGCCGTAGGGACCGCCTTCCTTGTCGATGACCTCGCCGAAGACCATCACCTTTCCCGCGCCGAAAATGTCGGCAGGACCCCAGTAGAAGGCCGACCAGTCGACTCCGAGCCGCAGGTCGCTCTCTTTCTGCGCCGTAAAGCCTCGTATCGAAGAGCCGTCGAAGGTCAGGTTGTCCCAGCTCTTGATCAGAAACTTCTTGTCATAATCGAGCATGTGCAGCCGGCCTTCGAGGTCGCTGAACAGCAAGGTCACGGCCTTGATTCGTTTCTCGTCCGTCAGGTACTTGAGGCGCTCCTCCTGAATCTGGTCCATGGGACATCGCTTCAGCCGCTGCTCCTTGGCATGCAGATTCAGTTCTTCCAATTCGCTATAGGAAAGCCGTAGAAAGTCTTGCAGTTCGTTACTCATTCGTCTCCTTGTGCTGATTCCGGGACCGTGCTCGATTTGAAGTCTACGCAGACTGTGAAGCTGATTCGCGAGAAACCGGGCGGGCCAATTTCAACCTATCCATTGTCGACGCAAGCGAGCGTCCGTGGCAACGGTTTTGCCGATAGATTTTGTTTATGGGCGGTAGTAGGACACGCCTCCTGGCCTGTCATTCCGGATATAGGCAGAAAGACCCAAGAGGTGCCGGGAGGCCTGTCCTACCTGGCGTACGGATCCGCCCACCGTAGCGCCAACAGACAGGCCGGGAGGCCTTTCCTACTTCACGTCCAGCCGGAGCTCTTTCATGAAGCGCGCGCGCATGTCTCCCAGCCACGCATCCGTATAACGGCGGCTCAGGTCGATGGTCGCATGCGCCACCTCGCCGCGGTTGCGCGCTTCGGACAAGATCTCGCCCGCCGGATCCATGACGGCAGTGGGGTAGTCGTAACCCGAAGACGCCAGGAACACGTGGTTCTCAATGGCGCGCGCCTTGCCGAGGTCTTTGTCACCGCCCCAGATGGGCAGCAGAATCAACTCCGCGCCTCCCAGCGCCAGGGCGCGCGCCGGGTCGGCATATTGCACGTCCCAGCAGATCATCAGCCCGACCTTGCCGAAGTCCGTCTGGAATACCGGGAAATCCGAACCGGGCGTGAGCCCCACTTCAAACTCCTCGCGCGGCAGGTACACCTTGCGATACTTGCCCGCCACATTGCCGTCGCGGTCAATGAGCACGGCGGTGTTATAGATCGCCGGCCCTTCGCGTTCATAAATGCCGGCTACGATATAGCTGTGCTTCTTGCGTGCCACCTCAGCCAGGCGCGCCGTAGTGGGTCCGGGGATGGTCTCGGCCATGTCGGGAGCCTGCTTGCCGGTCCCCACGACCGTGATTCCCTCGGGCAGCACGATCATATCGGCTTTGCCCTGTACTTCGCGATCGATCACCTGCGCAAATTTCTCCACATTCTCGGCGGGGGTTTTGCTATGGGTCGGGTGCAGGTTTACTGAGAACACGGCCACCGGCCGGGGCGTGGGCGCGGCGGCCTCGTCAAGCGAAATATCGTCCCACCAGATCGTGGCCGAGGGAGCATTGGCAAGATAGAGTTGAATAGCGACGGCGCCCGCGGCTTCTGGTGCGGGCACGTCCAACTTGAGCCGGGTCCATTCGCCTTCGCGCTTGATCTCGTAGGCATAATCGGGCTGGCCGGCGCGCTTACCTGTCGGCTTTTTCCACTCGAGGCGGGCGATCACCTGGTTGCGCTCGTTCGGCGCGCCCTGCTGCCGGTAATATGCCTGGAACCGGTACCACTTGCCGGGAGTAATGCCTTGGGCGGTATACACCCATCCGCCGTAGGCCGCCGGATTCGAGTTGCCGGAAATGGCCAGCGAGCCGGGTTTACTGCGGTAATGCACCGTATCGATAAACGTACGCGGGGCGATCTCCTCGCGCGGTGCCCAGGTAGTCCAGCCGGAGGGCGGCACGGAGATGAGCGACGCTGCGTGAACCGCGGCGGCGCAGAGAACCAGGGCCGGATACTTCATGGTTGCAGTATAGCAACCGGCGTCGGGCACCCAGACCCGCCGGCCTGCCCCTTCAGTTCTTCACGACCCAGCCGTCGGCCAGGTTGATAATGCGGTGGCCGTACGCCGCGTTGGCCTCCGAGTGTGTCACTTGGACAATCGTAGCGCCCTCATCGTTCAGGCGCTTGAATAAGTCCATGATCTCCTTGCCTTGCGAGGAGTGCAGGTTGCCGGTCGGCTCATCGGCCAGAATCAGCTTGGGATTCGCGATCACTGCGCGCGCCACCGCCACCAGTTGCTGTTGCCCGCCGGAAAGCTGGCTCGGGTAGAGATCGCGCTTGCCCACGATGTGAAATCGGTCCAGGGTGTCGCACACCATGCTGGCGCGCTCCGCCGATTTGATGTTGCGATACGAAAGCGGAATATCGAGATTCTCGTAGACCGTCAGGTTATCGATCAGATGGTAGCTCTGAAAAACGAATCCGATGTACTTCTTGTTCAGCTCCACCCGATCCCTGGGCTTCATCTTGTGCACGGCATGATCGAAAAAGTAGAACTCGCCGGTCCAGGCGCCGTCCAGCATACCGAGGATGCTGAGCAGAGTCGATTTGCCGGCGCCGGAGGGCCCCATGATGGTGACGAATTCGCCTTCCTTGATGTCGGCGTCGATGCGGCGCAGAACGAAATTCTTGCCGTATCCGGCTTCGTAGATATTTTTCAACATTCCGTAGACTGATCATAGAAGAGTCGGGGTGCAAATCCCACTATACTGCTACCCACGACTGGATAGACGGCTTAGTGGGGCGGACGTCCCGTCCTCGGCCCGGCCTCCCGACAATCAGCGCCGCCGCCGCACGAAACCTCCCACGCCTATGAGTAGCGCAGCGATGCCCATGTACCAGGTAGAAGGCTCCGGCACAGCCGCGACGACGGTCTGGACCCGGCCCGCCGGGTTCGAATCGAAATGCAGTGTGCCTTCCACTAAGTCGTTCCCGCACGTCGCCAGCGCAAATTCCAGGCCGTATATGTCGGTGGGCGAAGAGAACAATCCCGCGGGCAAAGATGTTTTCACGCGGATATCGTAGAGCGGACCGTTCACACCATCGTTGCCATCGAGTGAAAACACCTGCACCGTGGGCGTACCTCGGTCACGTCGTCGACGTCTCCCAAAT
The DNA here is from genome assembly GCA_963730645.1 of uncultured Alphaproteobacteria bacterium. GTDB lineage: Bacteria > Pseudomonadota > Alphaproteobacteria > Rhizobiales > Xanthobacteraceae > BOG-931. Next base: position 382,007 of record CAVSSN010000015.1, read on the forward strand.
CGACCATCCATACGATGGCATCCGGGCGGTAGTCCACATAGGCCGGGTCGTGCAGCGTCTGTCGCGCGGTGAGTAAAGCGCTCGGATCGTCGATCGGGTAAACGTGGCCGGCGTACAGCCGATCGCCCCAGGGCCCGCCGGCAGGGCCATTGTGATAGGCCAGCGGGATCCCGTACGCATAATTACCGTTAACCGTGAGGAACAGATCGCCGATATCCAGCCTGACACCGGTATCACGAAATGAATGTAGTGCCGCATTATCGAAGTTCGTATGGATATCTATAGTGAGAGAGCCCGCGGCGGTAGTGACTTGGACACTCTGTGCATCGAACTGCAGCTTATTGCCGATCACGTCGGAGTTGCCGTTCACGTTGAACAAATCGGTGATTACGGCCGTTCCGGCCCAGATCTGACTCGAACTAAAGCACAACAAAAGCAGACTTGGTATGCGTCTCATGTCACTTTCGAGCATGTCATGAGCGCAAGCAAATGTTAATGACACTATCGGCTGACCGGTACTGGATGCGGGAATAGTCCAGGGTGGTAAGGTGCCTGCAAATCGAAAAGCGGAGGGCGCTGCCGGTTCAGCTTCGTCTGACACCCAATGTAAGGCAAAAAATTACCTGGCTTGGTTTGAGGTCGGCCATCGGCGCGACCGTACGCCAGCCTCCGCTGAACCTGCTTGAACGGCAATGTTTCCGGGCTAATCGCTCCCTGACGGCCGCGACTCCGTAACCGCCACCGAGTTGCGGCCATGAGGGAGCGGTTGTCCGGCTCTAGGCCGCGCGCTTTTCGTCCGTGAGCACGTGCAGCCCGCTGTTTGCTGCCATACTGACCGGCACCTGTCGCAGATGCATCGGGTCCAGGCCTTTGGCAGGTTTCCTTTGCTCCCAGCCGTTCTCGGTTTCCGGGAAGATGACCCAGCCTGTGGCAAGGCTGTACGCGACCCAGGCGCCCTGGTGACGGTAGCTGCGGTAGAGTTTCAGCATCTTTTTGTCTCTCCTGGCTGGAAAGATATCGCGAGGCGAAGCGGGTTCGCAATAGATAAGTTGAGGGCGGGGGTAGCCGCCTTTGCGGGTAGCAGTGCGCCCATGCGTTCTGCCGCTACAACCCGCCAGCCGTCGCTGCTCCTGCGTCGATCAGGCGCGACACCCTCTTGCCACCAGCGGCAGGCGCTTCCTGTGCGGCCTTGCCTGAATACGCCACGCTGCGATAGTCCGACGTGATTCCATGGCCGGGTTCGGTATCCCGCACACCCGGGCGCGTTTCCACGCTGTGATAGACTGATCCCGATTCCTATGGGTCCGAAACCGATTTGCCTGTCTGTATTCCTGTGCTGGACCGCGCTGGCCGCCGGGCGAGGCGATGAAATCCGGCTCTGGCCGAACGGCGCCCCCGGATCGCAAGGGGAAACGGCGCCCGAGGTTTTCGAGAAATCGGAAAATCCCAAGCTGCCGGCCCGGTTCACAGTCGTGCATTACCCCTCGATTTACGTCTTTTTGCCGCCTAAGGACAAGGCAAACGGCGCGGCCGTGGTGATCGCGCCGGGCGGTGGGCATTCGCAGCTCGTGATTGGAAAGGAAGGCTGGGATATCGCCGACTGGCTGAATAAGCAGGGCATCGCCGGTTTCGTGTTGAAGTATCGCCTGGCGCGCGCCAAGGATTCGCACTATACGGTGCCCGACCACGCGCTGGCCGATGCCGCCCGCGCCATGCGTACGGTGCGTTATCGCGCCAGGGAGTGGGGCGTTGATCCGGCGCGTATCGGAGTTATGGGATACTCGGCGGGCGGCGAAGTCGCGGCCCTCATGGAGACTCGCTTCGATGCCGGCAACGACAGCGCCGCCGATCCGGTCGACCGCATCAGCTCCCGGCCGGATTTCGCTGTGGTTGTATATCCTGGATTCCGCCCCGGCGCCGTGACCGTTCCCAAGGATGCCCCGCCGAGCTTCCTGGTCTGCGCCGATAATGACCCCTCGCACGTGGTCACCACGGTGAACTTGTATCTGGATCTGCAAAAGCAGGGCGTATCGAGCGAGATGCACATTTACGCGGCGGGCGGCCACGGCTTCGGAATGAAAGCATCCAACCTGCCTGTCGCCACCTGGCCGGACCGGCTGAAGGAATGGATGCTGGATCGCAAACTGATCCCGCGATAACCGAGGTCTGCGTCAGTCCTGCAGAGCAGTCCGCAGGTTGTCGATCGTGCGGCGCCGGCGCTCGTCCTCACGCATTCTTTGCTTCTGCCAAACTTTTCCTGCCAGTGCCAAAACGCCTGCGACGCCCAGAAGCGGGCAAAAAGAGAAGAAGTGAAGTTGCATAGGTCCTGTGGCTAATATAAGGCCTCTCACCGGGATCGAACAGTGGATAGTAGTTAACCGTGCGTACCAGCCGTACCCGCGTTTCTTTTGGTACCCGCACATGCATGGTACATTGCCGGTTAATGCGACAGGCGGTTTCCATCCTGTGCGGGGCTATGTTCACGATCGGGGCGTGCTGGGGAGCCGGCAGGGCGGTGCTGGCACGGCTCGCAATCAGGCTCGAATCCGCGGAGGGCCGGCTGTTTGCGTTTGTGATCGGGTCGGGGGTCCTCAGCCTGGCGGTTTTTCTGCTGGCCGCCCTGGGGCTGGCCGGGCCGCTCCCTTTTCTGGCTTTAGGGTCGGTTTGCCTGGCTCTTGGAGTGTTGTTTGAACTTCGGTACGCAGGTCAGAAAGCCCAGCGCGAACCTGCGCTTCTGCCCGGAAGTTGGGCCCTCTTATTCTGGGTCCTGGCTTTGCCTTACACCGCCCTTTACCTGGCGCAGTCCTTGGGGCCGGAGTACAGTCCGGATGGCAGCACGTACCATCTCGGATATGTCGCGCGATATCTGCGGCAAGGCGGATTCGGGCACATCACCACCAGTATCTACGCAAATCTGTCCCAGGGCATCGAGATGTTGTTCCTCTTTGCTTTTGCCTTCGGACGGCACTCGGCGGCGGCCCTGGTGCATTTCGCCTTCCTCACCGCTCTGATTGCCGGCATGCTCTGTTACTCGCGGCGGTTTGGCTTTCCGGAGGCGGGGATGGGCGCCGCGTTGCTGGTCTATCTGAGCCCGGTGTTCGGATTCGACGGCACGGCGGCGTATAACGATGTTGCTGCCGGCTGCGTGGTGTTCTATCTTTTCTACCTGCTCGAAATCTGGGACGAACGGAGGGAGCCGGCGCTGCTCGCCGCCGCCGGACTGCTGGCCGGATTCGCCTACGCTATCAAGTACACAGCCTTCCTGGCCGTCCCGTACGCGCTGGGCTACGTGCTGTGGAGATCCCGGCGGGTGCGGCCGGCGGCGGTTGTGGCGCTGTGCGCGGCCGTCATGATCGTGCCCTGGATGGCGAAGGACTGGGTGACAGTCTCCAATCCGTTCTCGCCGTTCTTGAACCGGTGGTTTCCGAATCCGTATACCAACGTCGCCTTCGAGCAGGATTTCGCGCACGGCAACGGAATGCATCGCGACGGCTTCACGTTGGCGGGCAGCGTCACGGATATGACCATCCACGGAGGCCTTTCGCGCAGCCTGCTCGGGCCGGTTTTTCTGCTGGCGCCCCTGGCTCTGCTTTCGCTGAGGAGGCGCACGGGACGGCGGCTGCTGGCGGCGGCCGGCGTTTTCGCGCTCGCCTGGCCGGCGAATGTCGACACGCGATTTCTGATTCCCGCCGCGCCCTTTCTGGCCCTGGCGCTGGGCTGGCCGCTGGCGCCGGTCCGCTGGGCGATCCCGCGTCGTGCTGCTCGCGCACGCATATGTATCCTGGCCCACGGTCGCACAGCGGTATTGCGATCCGCTGGCCATGCGCGTGCGGCATTTTCTGCCGAGGGAGGCGCTGCGGATCGTGCCGGAAGAGGTGACGCTCGCATACCGGCTGCCCGGGTACACGGTGGCGCGTATGCTCGACCGCGTGGTTCCGCCGCGAGCGGGCGCGTGTTCGCCTTCAGCACGCCGCCCCAAGCGTATACTTCGCGCGACGTGCTGGTGTACTTCGAATCGTCGTTCAACCAGGCGGTTCAGGATGTGCTGCTGATGCCGCTGCGTCCGGAAACGCAGCCGCTGGCGCGTTGGCGTTTCGATTTCCCGCGGCGGAGCCTGCGGGCGTGCGCGTGACGCAGACCGGACAGGATCCGGCGGCGCAGTGGAGCGTCGGCGAATTGCATGTGTTCGATGGGGGCCGCGAACTGGCCCGGGCACCGCGGTGGCAGCCGCGGGCGCAGCCGAATCCATGGGACGCGGCGTGGGCCTTCGACGCGAATCCGCTGACGCGCTGGCGGTCGCTCGAGCCGCTCGCCGCAGGCATGCACTTCGACGTGGAGTTCGGCGGTCCGATCGAGGTGGATGCGGTGGCACTCGACTGCTGCCAACGATCAGTGGACATGCAGTGCAGCCTGGAAGGCCGGGAAGTGACGGCCCTGGAAGCTGCTGGCAGCGCGCCGCGGCGATCCGAGACTCCACCGGCGGCGGATCTGCGTGCGGCGGCGGTGCGGGAGATCGCCCGCCGCGGCATCACGCACGTCCTGCTGCGCGATGCGGACTTCGGCGCCGACGATTTCCGCGACCGCACGGCGGAGTGGGGACTGCGCGCTGGCGGGCGAGGCGGAGGGTTGGCGGTTGTACGCGGTGAAATAGCCATGGCGGTGGACGGGCGTTCACATAGGCACTTCGGGCTGGCATTACAATCACTGGCGCGGGCCGTTCTATCCCGAGAAGTTCCCGGCGGCGAAGATGCTCGACTATTACGCGCAGCAATTTCGGCACGGTCGAGATCAACAACAGTTTCTACCGCCTGCCGCCGGAGAAGGCTGTCGAAAACTGGCGCGAATCGACGCCGCGCGATTTCTGCTTCGCCATGAAGGGGAGCCGCTATCTGACGCACATGAAGAAGTTGAAGGATCCGGCGCCGGGGATCGACAAATTCATCGAGCGGGCGGACCTGCTGCGGAAGAAGCTGGGACCGATTGTGTTTCAACTGCCGCCGTTCTGGGACCTGAACCTGCCGCGCCTGGAGGAATTCCTGGAAGCCCTGCCGAAGAGGCATCGCTATGCCTTCGAGCTGCGCAATGAAACGTGGCGGACCGCGGAAGTGTATCGCGTGCTGCGCCGGCACAACGCGGCTTTTTGCATTTACGAGCTGGCGGGATATCACACGGAGTTCACGCTGACTGCGAATTTCACGTATGTCCGGCTGCACGGGCCCGGGCGGCGCGTACGCGGGCAGTTACGATCGGCGCAAGCTGCGGGAGTGGGCGGAGCGCATCCGCGAGTGGAAAAACGAACTGCGGGCCGTGTATGTATATTTCGATAACGACCAGGCCGGCTACGCGGTGGAGAATGCGCGGACGCTGCGGGAGATGCTGGAATAACCCTCGGCGTTGAAGCTGCGGCGCAGCCGGCAGGTGCCTGACGAAGCGCGGCCAGAGGATCCGCAGACGCGAAGTGCGGTATACAACGGACAACGTGTGGCGACCATAAGAGCTGGGATGGGTCCGTCGATAAACCATTTCGGGCCAAGATACTTGTCCGAGCTGTCGATGTGTCTTAGTAGACCCTGCGCCAAAGCATTGGTATCGATTTGAGGCACTGCGTTCTTGATGATCGACCGGATCCTATAGAACTGGAGCATATGGACGGATTACTCCGTATTAGTCGGCCCCGTCTTTCTTGCGCTTCGCAATATTCTGGTTTCGATTGCAAGATCCGGATTCCAACACTTGCGTGAGCTAGACGAATTCGGGAAGGCAGTTGTAATCTACTCCTGTCCCTGCGCATGCCTCCCTCCAGGTGATCGTTCCAAGAAAGTGTCGCATGATCTCCATATCGCGCATGAAAATGCGGCGGCGGGTGGTCATTGAAAAACATCCGGATCAAGATTCCATAGAACGCCACTATCTCGGCATTTGCGAAGCCGATTCTACCACCCAGCAAAGATTACTCCCCATAAGTCGGCTTAGGTCCCCAGTTCAGCGGCACAACCGCCACTAGTCCTATCCCCCACCGCCCTCAATCCGGCAGCGCGAACGCCAGGATATTCGGGCCGCCGGCAATCGCTACATGCTGCTTGCCGTCGGCCAGATACGTCATGGGCGACGCTTTCCAGTTGGCGTTCGCGGCCCAGCGCCAGAGCGGACGGCCGGTCTCGCGCATCTACCGCCGCAAAGTCGCCGTTATCGTCGCCGTAGAAGACCAGGTCGCCGGCCGTCGAGAGGACTCCGCCCCAACTGTGTGCCCGGACCGTCCTGCCCGTGCTCCCAGACGATCTTGCCGGTCTGCAGCTCGAGCGCGCGCAGAAATTTCTTCGGCACTTCCCCGGGCACCTTACGCGTTGTCGCCGCCGTAATAGGATTCGCCCGCCTTCCCAGACGGCCGCGGGTCTTCGTATAGATCTCGCACTTCTCCAGCGCCATCACGTAGAAGAAGCCGGTGCCGGATGAAACGCGGTCGAGAACCAGTTGGTGGCGCCCTCCACCGACGGACAGACGCGCACGCCTTCCGCCGTGGGCTCGGCGCCGGGCAGCGACTGCGGCCGGCCGTCGGCGCCGATGCCGCTCGCCCAGGTGAGCTTCTCGACGAACGGCTTGGCCAGCAGGAGGCGGCCATCCGATGCGGTCGAGCACGTAGAAGAATCCGTTGCGGCTGGCCTGCGCCAGCAGATGCCGCTCGCGCCCGCCGAACGGCGCGTCGATCAGCATCGGCGTCTGCTCGGCGTCCCAATCGTGCAGGTCGTGCGGCGTGAACTGGTAGTGCCACTTCAATTCGCCGGTTGCGGGCTTGAGCGCCAGCACGGAATCCGAGTAAAGGTTGTCGCCGCGGCGCTCGTCGCCGTTGTAATCGGGGCAGGGATTGCCGGTGGTCCAGTAGAGCAGGTCGAGTTTCGGATCGTAGGTGCCGGTGAGCCAGGCGGCAGACGCAGCCGTGCTCGAGCGCGTTACCGACCCAGGTCTCGGCCAGCGGCTCGCCGGGAGCGGGAATGGTCCAGAATCGCCAGACGCGCTCGCCGGTGGAGACCTTGTAGGCCGCCACAAATCCGCGCACCCCCTCGTCGCCGCCGGAGACGCCGGAGATGATCAGGTCCTTGACGACGAGCGGCGCGGAAGTGGCGCCGTAATTCTGCCGGGAGTCGGCCATCTCGACATCCCAGGCGAGCTGGCCCGTGGCGCGGTCGAGCGCCATCAGGTGGGCGTTGTCGGTGACCAGAAAGACGCGCGTGCCCAGCAGCGCCACGCCCGCGATTGATGCCGCCGGCCGCGTCGCCCGCGAGTCCCTTGCTGCGCGGCCGCTGGAAATGCCAGAGCCGCCGGCCGTTGCGCGCGTCGAGCGCATAGGCTTCGTTCACGGAGGTCACGTACATCACGCCGTCCACCACCACCGGAGTCAATTCCAGATGCCGGGAACCCGGGATGGTGAAGATCCAGCGCGGCCCCAGGCGCGCGACATTGCCCGCGTCGATCTGGGCCAGCGCGGACTATGGCGATTGCCGCCGAGGCGGCCGTTATAGGAGGGCCAGTCGCCGGCCCTGGGGTCGACAAGTTCGGAGAAAGGGACGGCGCGCACGTTTTGCAAATGCGTGGCAGGCTCGCGGGGTCCAGGGGTCGCTCGAACGAAGGCGATCAGCCGGGCCAGGTCGGGCGCGGGGAGATTGAAAGCGGGCATGCCGGCGGCGAGGACTGCCGCGGCGAATGATATCGACCAGTTGCGCGTCGGAGAGGCTGCGCCGAATGGCAGGAGCACGTTCGCCACCGTTGGCATCGCCCCCATGGCAGCCGGCGCAGCGGGTGCCGAAATCCCGCCGGCCGGCGTCAGTGGCGGATTGTGCGGCGAGAATCGCGGGAAAGGCGAGCAGCAATGCGCATCGCATGAAGGTCACTGGAACAGGTTAGTACAGATGACCCTTGCGATGGGCGGCGCATTGTTGTACACATTCGGGTAGCGAGGTAAACGCCATGGACATCCGCTTGGGTTCCGTGCCGCCGGATTCTACCCGTTACTCTGACGAATCGTCGAAGCGCGCGAAGCGATTGAAGGCTAAAAGCCGCCAAGACGAAGAGTGCTGGTCGGAGCGCTCGGATTACGAGGAGATCGAGGACCTTTACACGCCTGCCGAGAAAGGCGAAGAAGAGTCCGCCGAATAGATGGCCGCATGATGTCGCGGTAAGGCGGACCGCAGCGTGAGGACGGTCGTTGGCTCAAGCGCTGGACGCCCGCGATCGCCCCAGGCGTATCCCGCCCGGTCATAGGTGCAGGTACGGGCGAAGCCGAGGCCCGGCGCCGTACCGGCGGTAGTCGCGGCCACACCGGCGCTGCTCACGGCCTTGGCTGCCTGCACGCACGTTTCTTCGCCATAACGCCAGGTTAGTATTTACCCACCCACCGGAAAACATCCTCACCCAGCGTATTCAAGCTATTTGTAATCCGATCCGTCTCGATCACCAGCACTCCGTCCTCGGCCTGCGCGAGCTGACGATGGTCCTCGCGCAGATCGGGCAGCGCATCGCGCTTCAGGCCGGAGCCGCGCAAAACGGCAGCCAGGTAGTACAGTGTCAACTCCACGCCATCGGCAAACACCCGAAACGCCGCGGGCGCCGTCTCGTGGTTCGTCGCCAGCCCCGCCTCCAGCGCCATCAACGCATGCGCCAGCCGATGGGAGCTTGCCATCATGCCGTCCAGCAGTCGCACGCGTTCTTCCGGCGCGCGGGGCTCGGCCGACATCCTGTCCGCCGACGCCTCCAGGTTAGAGCGCGCGCGCCTGCCCGCCAACCGCGTGCGGTCCAGATCGCCGTCCAGCCGGGCCTCGGGCTGCTCGTAACCCCCGCGCACCACGCGGAAATAATTCCGATAAGCGTCCAACATGCCAGCCAGGGCTTCCGCCACCAGCGTTCGTTCCCAGGTGGGCCATGCCCAATACGCCGCGAGCGCGATGGCCCCCCCCAAAGCCGTGTTCAGTGCGCGCGCCGCCATCACCGTTCCCGGCGCCTGGCCTGTGATGGCGATGAGCAACACCACCAATGCTGTCACGGCCGTTACCAGGATGCCGTAATTCGCCGGCCCGAAGGCGCGCGCCGCAAACGTGAACAATCCGATCAGCGCCACCTCAATGCCTGTTCCCGAGGGCAGTACGTGGAACAGCGCCGTCGCCAGCAGCAGCCCCGCGAAGGTGCCGCACAGGCGCAGCACGCCGCGGCTGAAGGTCGCCGTGAAGTCCGGCTTCAGCACGATGGCAATCGTCATGGGAAGCCAGTACGAACGGCGCAGTTCCAGGTAGCGGCCCACCGCCTCGCCCAATCCGACGCAAACGGCCAGGCGGACGGCATGCCGAAACGCGGCGGAGTCTAGACTGAGATTGGCCCGCAGCGTGGCGAGTGTTCCGGCCAGGCGCAGCTCGCCAGGGCGTCGCCGCCTGCTGCCGCTCGAAAACCTCCGCGCCCTCGGGTGTGGCACGGCTTGCCAGCTCCACGGCCGAGCGAATCTGTCCCAACAGGGCATCCATCTGGAAGCGGGCCTCGCGCATCATTCCGCCTCGCTCCATCCCGGTCGACCCGCAGGCGTCGCGGAGCGCTTCCACCAGTTGATCGAGCTCGCGGTGAAGCTCAGGCGGCGCGCGCAGCGGTCCACCCGCCTGCAGCGCATTGCCGATTTCGCGCAGCAGCGTGGAGCAGGCTACGAAAAATCGATCCAGAATCCCGATCTCCGTCTCCTGCGGATTCTCCCGCGCGAGCCTGTTGCGCAGCCGTCCCAGCATCATCAGCGCCAGCCGCATCCGCTCCGCCTGGTTGAGCAGCGACAGGTAGCGCTCGGCCTCCAGGGAGTGATTGCGATGCAGGGTGGCGAGAGCCGTCTGGGCCGCCGTACTCTGGATGCTGGCCGGCGGGGCTTCACGGGCGCGCACGGGCGCGGCCGCTGCACGCGCGATCTCCAGATAAAGATCGCCCAAAGCCTCCCGCTCGGGGACGTACCGGCGCAGGGGCCAGAGGGCCAGCCCGAGGGCGGTTTCGACCAGTCCACCCGCCAGCGCGAGGCCTCCCGAGTACAGCGCCTGCCGCGGCTCCATGGGCACGGCGGCGAACACCACCAGCGTCACCAGGCTGACCGTGCCCAGATCCGCGGCCGCCGGGCTCAGCGAGATCAGCATGCCGGCGGCGAACGCCCAGACCGCGCTCGCTACCACGATGAGGCCGCGATAGCGTCCGCACAGCGCCCCCGCGAATACGCCCACCCCGATGACCACGCTCGCCGCCAGCATGCGCTGCGCGCGCTGGATGTATGGGTCGTAGCTGTCGGAGAACGAGACGTTGAGAGCTCCGGTGGCCATCACCAGGCCGCTCGGAATCGCCCCCAAAATCGTTCCCGCGGCCAGCGGCAGCGCGACGCCCAGGGCACCACGCAGGCCCAGCCAGGGAGCGACCTTGTGCACCTCGAAGCGAGTGATGTTGTCCCAAAAGGTAGCCATTCCGGAATCAGTATCTTTACATAAAATTGGGTGTGCGCACCGCCGGGATCTCCGCCGCCTTCCCACCTCGTCAAATTCGAGCGGCGGCTATGACCCTTGTGGTATCGGCAGGCACGTGCGCCGGCGGGGCCGTCGCGGATCGGCGTAAACTGGTTACCCGTGACCTCTATTTACGCCCGCAAGCCCTGGCTCGCAGCAGTATCGCGTCGACTGCCGAACTGCCCGTTCCGCGGGCACCGTGCTGGACGCGTTCGAAGCCCACGCGCGCAGTGAGCCCCGGAATCGCCCTCCCTTCGATATTTCGACGACACCATCACGTTCGGCGATCTGAACGACCGGGCGGAGCGCTTCGCGGCGCTGCTCGCCGCGCGCGGCATCGGCAAGGGCGACCGCGTGGCGCTTTCGCTGCAGAACGATCCGGAATTCGCCATTGCCCTGCTGGGCGCGTGGAAGCGCGGCGTCGTGGTGGTGCCGCTGAATCCGATGTTCAAGCAGAAGGAGATCGAGTATCACCTGCGGATTCGGGCGCGCGCATGTGGCTGGCGCTGGATGAACTGGCCACGCCCGAGCATCGCGCGGCGGCGGCGAGCGCGGGCGTGGAGCACGTCATCACGCGCCGGGAATTGCCGGATCTGCTGGCGCAGCAGGCGCCCGATCCGGGTGCACGCGTCGCGCTCGATCCGGAAGACATCGCGCACCTGGTCTACACGTCCGGCACCACGGGCAATCCGAAGGGCGCGATGATCCTGCACCGCAACGTCGCCTTCAACGCCGAAGTGTATCGGGTGTGGATGCAATTGGGCGCGGAGGATTCGATCCTGGCCGTGGCGCCGCTGTTTCACATCACGGGACTGGTGGCGCACCTGGCCGCCGCATTCTGGACGGGCATTCCGCTGATCCTGTTCCACCGCTTCGACGCCGCGCAGGCGTGCGCCTGGCGCGCAAGTGGCGCGGCACCATGACCGTCGCCGCCATCACCGCCTACATCGCGCTGATGAACAGCGGCGAGGCGTCGAACGGATCTTCCTGGCGAAGTGCTATAGCGGAGGCGCGCCGGTCGCGCCGGGTCTGGTCGAGCAATTCGAGCAGCGCTTCGGATCCTATATCCACAACATCTACGGACTTACCGAGAGCGCCTCGCCCTCGCACGCCACGCCGCTCGGCGCGCGCGCTCCGGTGGATCCGGCGAGCGGCGCGCTTTCGATCGGCGTGCCCATTCCCAACTGCGAGGCGAAGGTGGTGAGCCTGGACGATCCCGCCGTGGAACTGCCCCCGGGCGAGGCCGGCGAGCTGGCGCTGAAGGGACCGTTCGTCTTCGCCGGTTATTGGAACAAGCCGGAGGAAACCAGCCGCGCGTTCCACGACGGCTACTTCCGCACCGGCGACGTCGCCATCATGGATGAGCAAGGCTGGTTCTACCTGGTCGACCGGAAGAAGGACATGATCATCGCGTCCGGCTTCAAGGTCTGGCCGCGCGAGGTGGAGGACACGCTGTATCAGCATCCGGCAGTGCGGGAGGCGGCGGTGATCGGCGTGCCCGATCCGTATCGCGGCGAGACGGTGAAGGCGTTCGTGGCGTTGAAGGAGGGCTGCGGAGAAACCGAACCGGCGGAGATCATCGCCTTCTGCCGGGACCGCATCGCGGCGTACAAATGTCCGCGCGAGGTGGAGTTCCTGGACGAACTACCGAAGACGGCGACGGGGAAATTCCTCCGCCGCGCATTGCGCGGGTGACGTTCTATCTTCAATAGAGCGGACTCTTCATGGTCTGCTTTTTAGAGCGATTTCAGGCTCTGCATGGGGCGGCCGTGAGGTCGCCCGCGGATCCGGGGCCGCCTCGCCACCGGCAGCGCAAAGATATGCGCCAGGTCCGGGCGGCCGTGGGGTCGCCAGCGGATCCGGGGCCGCCCCCCAAAAATTCAGAATCGTACCCGTGCCTGAAATGCGATCATGCGCGGAGAACTATCGCCGCCCAGACCCGACCCCGAGCAGCCCGGTCGGCGGCGACGTCGTATATCGTCAGCGCGCCAAACCCGGTCTGCGTGGAACGGTTTGCCGGGTATGCCTGCATAACCATTCGACCGGCAGCCCGAAGTTCGGGTGATTGAATAGGTTGAAAAATTGGCCGTCAATGCGCAGTTTCACTCGTTCAGTCAGAGTGAACCATTTCGTGAGGTACAGATCGCTCCAGGTGAAATCGGGACCACGCAGGGCATTGCGTCCCAGATTGCCAAATTGACAGTTCTGCGGCGTATCGCCGCCCGCGCAGGCGCCTGTGCTCGGATCGACGCTGGAAACGAACGCATTCGGGTTCAGCCACTGAATCGTGCCGGGTTGCGTGACGCCCGGAATCGGATTGTGCTCATACAGCGGCACGCCGGGAACGAACGCTCGCGAATTGCGGGCCGCTGCCATTTACAATGCCGTTTCCATTCGGCGGAGTAGGGCGCGCTCAGGACCGAGAATGGAATGCCGCTGTGCCAAAACACCGATCCGGATAACTGCCATCCGTTCAGCGCACGGCCAAGCCGGCCGCGGAGCTTGATCGGCAGCTCGTAAACATAGCTGGCTGTGAAGTTGTGCCGCACATCATAGTCACAGGGGCCGCGATCCCGCTGCAAGATCGCCGGGAATCGGCGAAAGAATTCCTCCGGCGGAGAACGGCAGGAAGCCTCCGTTCGACACCGTGTCGATGCAGTGGCTCCAGGTGTAGTTCGCCTGGACTTGCAATCCGTGCCCGAGTCGCTTCTCGGCGGTTGTTTGAAGGCCGTTGTAGTGGCTATTCGCACCGGTGTTCAGTTGCGTCACGGTTCCGAATCGCGGATCGGTCGGCCCGCCGTAAGGGAACGGCGCAAAGCAGCCCGGACACACCGTCTGATAACCGTTCACCTGGGTCGTGTAGGGCTGGTTCACCGCGCGCGTGCCGACATACTGGGCCCGCAGATTGATCGTGTTGCCGATCTGGTGTTCCAGAGCGAGGCTCCACTGCATGAAATAGGGCGCATGCAGCTTTCCATCCGGCACGGCCGTAATCGCCACTGGTTGCAGACAGGTATTCGGATTGCGAGAGCGGCGAGGCGCAGGAGAGCTGGCCTTTGGCAAAGCCCGCGTTGAATATCTGATTGGCGGCGACGGTCGCATCGACGGCGCTGTCAGGCACTCCCGGCGCGATCGTCCGTGCCGCCTACGGTGCCCAGCAGACCACCTTGGAAGGTCTGCGAGTACGGAGGATTGACGCCCACTAGATCGACAATGCTGCCGGGCAACAGATCGCTGAACAGACCGAATCCGCTCGCGCAGGACCGTCTTGGGCGCAATCTGAAAGGCAATGGCCGTTCTCGGTTGCAGAATCGCCAGCGGCGTTGACTCAAAGATGTTTCCGAGACCCGGTCTGGATGGCCGCGTTCAGAGGTTGATTTACATCATGAGAAATCGAGGCGAAGGAGCCCGGAGAGGCGCGCAACCGCATCGTGCGGATTGCGTGGATTTGAATTGTGAGTAGCGCGGATTCCGAAGGTCCACGTGAGCCTGGAGGTCACTTTCCAGGTGTCCTGGGCGTACAGATCCAGGTTCAGGAAATTGTACGGCTGGGAGTTCGCCAGCGGAAATGTCTTGGACGCGGTCGAAGCCACGCCATAGATGAATTGCGGCAGAGTCGTGTAGGTGACCAGCGGCACGGCTCCTTCGCCGAAGTCGTAGTCATTCAGCCGGAAGATTCGGGTGTTGGTTCCAAACCGAAGCTCATGCGCGCCCAGGGTCCACGCCAGATTGTCGTTGATGAAGAAGCGGGCGGCCCGGCGCCCCTGCACCCAGGTGTTGTCCAGCCCGCCGATGGTCGTAAACGGCGCATTCGCACCATTGCCTTGCGAGCACGATGGGGAACGACGACAGCGTCTTCTGAAAATCGCCGGGCCCGAACAGACTCTCGTACCAGGAGAACGCCGGATTGAAGTAGTTCACCAGCTCTCGAAGAAAAAACATGCGTGTACCGGCGGCAAATGAGTAGAGCGGTTGCGTCGAAATGGCGTCGAACAAAGGATTGATCGGGTCCGTGTAGGCGGCCTGCAGATCCGGTGTCTGCCTGAAACCGGTACCAGGTCGTGTTCCTCTCATTGAGGTTGTAATCGATGCGGACAGTCTGGACTTGTTCATGATCGTCGCTGGAATGCGAGATGCTCTGGCGATTGGCGCAACCGTTGCCGTTGGGAGGAACGCCCCCGGCCGGGCTTCCGTCGCTGTTCGAACGGGCAGCCCAGAATGGCCAGCGGCGTTCCGGCGGTGTTTCGATACAGGCTGAACATTTTCTGATAGAAGGGAACCAGGTCGCGGCGCCGGCCGGTAGGTGGAACCGGTGACGGTGTCTCTGCCGCCCAACGGTAACTGCTGCAGGACGTAATTCTGAAAGGCGGGCGTCGGAACCGTCGTGGCGGACACGATCGGCAGAGCGATCCGAACCCATTCGCTGTCGAAAAAGAAGAACAGCTTGTTGTGCAGGATCGGGCCTCCCACACTGCCGCCGAAATGGTTCACCGTGGAGCGCGGCTTGTGATTTCCCGGCGTGGAATTGGTGAAGAAGTTCGCGGCATTGAATCTCGATCCGTTCCAAAGCTCGTACAGGTTTCCGTGAAACTGATTCGTCCCCGATTTGGTGACGTAGTTGACTTGCGAGGCTCCGTAGCGTCCCTGGTCCACCGTATAGGAGAGCGTATTCACCGTGACCTCCGCGATCGAATTGAGGCCCAGCACCAGGTTCGTGGAGAGGCCGCTGTTCAGATTGGTGAGCGGATCGTTTGTCTCGAGTCCGTCGACGATGTAGCCGTTGGCGAGAGAAGGCAAGCCGTTGAACTGCACGTTGCCGTAGCCGTTCGTGCCCCCGACGAAGTCGTTGCCGCTCCCGGCGGTATTGATCAAAGCGCCTGGCGCGAACTGTAATGGGTACGTCATGTCGCCGCCGGGATTCGGCAGGTTCTCGAGCGCTCTGTGCATTCAGTGTCGTCGAGGTATTCGGATTCTCGGGATTGATCAGGGGCGCCTCGCCGGTCACCGTCACCTCTCGCCTCGTGCGAGTGCCGAGCTTCAGAACGAAGTTGACGGTTTGTTTCTGCCCGAGACCCGAGAAGACGGATTGGTTGATCTGCGGTTCGAACCTCGGCGCCTCGGCCTTGACGGAGTAAGCGCCTGGCTTCAGCTGCGGGAAATTGAAGCGGCCGGCGCCATCAGTAATTGTGCTGCGCTTCGACCCGTTTTCGGTGCTCATGATGCGGTCACGTGAGCGTCCGGTATGGCGGCTCCGCTGGGATCGACCACCATCCCCACGATGGCGCTCGTAGTCTCTCCCTGCGCGCGCAGGCTCACACGAAAACAGAACAAGGCCACAAAGCAGCCGATGACCATCAGCAAGGGAGCGCTGCATCCCCAGGCGCTCGATATTAGGCATGCCTAATATTAAAAGCT
This sequence comes from uncultured Alphaproteobacteria bacterium, assembly GCA_963730645.1. Classification (GTDB taxonomy): domain Bacteria; phylum Pseudomonadota; class Alphaproteobacteria; order Rhizobiales; family Xanthobacteraceae; genus BOG-931. Next base: position 397,927 of record CAVSSN010000015.1, read on the forward strand.
GCACATCGAAGATGTCAACTGGCATTGTGCCTTGCAGGTTCAGCCTGAGCTGCCGTACGACTTCGATTAGTGCCAGCTAAGACCATGCGCCGCCACCACTTCGGAATCGGTTGACGATTACTTGAAGGCCATCCTCGAATTGGGTGGAGTCGAGGACTCGCGCGTAACTACCAATGCTCTCGCGGAGAGGCTTACCGTGCGGATGGCCTCGGTCACGGGAATGCTTCAGAAGCTCGCCGCCCAGCGTCCGGCGCTGGTACTGTACGAAAAGCATCGCGGCGTCCGGCTGACGTGCCGCCGGCAAGAGAAGAGCGTGGGAACTGGTGCGGCACCATCGGCTGTTGGAGTTGTTTCTGCACGACGTTCTGAAGTACTCGTGGGACGAGGTCCACGAGGAGGCGGAGCGGCTGGAGCATTTCATCTCGGAGCGATTTGAGGATCGGGTGGCTGCGATCCTGGGCGATCCCGAAATCGATCCGCACGGGCACGTGATTCCGCAGAAGTATGCGGCCGGTGTTTTCCGGGACGAAGTGCCTTTGCTGCGATGGCCTCTGCGAACGCCGGCCACTATCAGCAGCGTCTCTGATCGCAACGCCCCCGCGCTTCGCGAACTGGAACGCCTGGGGCTGGTGCCGGGCATTACCCTGACCGTCGAGCTGAGAAATTCCCCAGCCTCCTTGTCGATACGCCTGGCGAATCAGACCGGCCCTGTTCGTCTCAGCAACGACCTGGCAAGCTTTGTTTCCGTTGTGGCGCCGCATCCTGCCGGGCCGCGACAGTGAGGGAGCAGTCCCGCCGATCGGCTCTCATCGGCGGCTGACCTGACTGCGCGCCTGCTTACTCCGGTCCGACAACTTCCGCAAGCAGTGCCAGTTGCCGCCGGTAGATGGGGAGCAGGTACCGGGTACTCATAAAGCGCTCGATCGCGCCGGGAATGCCGCCCCTCACGGCAAGCTCCGTACTGATGGTTACCTGCGACTGTTCCGATGCTGGACCGGGGTCCACCCGGAAAGTCGTCACAATTCTATTGTTGTCGAGATCGGTCTCCACCAGCACGCGGCCCGGTTGAGGCTCGGTGATCGCAGCGCGACAGGCCTGTTTTCTTCCGAACACGCGCATCTGAAAGCGAATGACGGTTCCAGCTCCCGTTCCACCTTTCTCTACCGTCAGTCCACTGAATTCCGGCGGCAGGATGCGGGGATGCCCGTCACGGTAGTTGGCAATGACCGCGTAAACCCGCTCCGGACGCGCCCGGATGCATGCCGAGAATGAAACCATGTGCTTCCCATCCTGTTTCCTCATAACCTTTCTGATGCAGGTTCAGCCGCGCACGTCGCGGCGGCGCGAATGTTTAACTGGCGACAGAGTGTAACGAGAGCTTCCCGACCCTCGGTGATCACCCAACCTGCCATACGGGATCACGTGAAAACCGGCCAACGATCTCTCATCCGGGACGTTGACGCAGACGCGAAGGCGATACCAGCGCGCACCTGCATGGAAAGGCCGGCGACGGGCGAATCGGCGGCGAAAGCCGCGCAGGCGAGGACGGAAAACCAGCGGTTGATATTCGGTCTCGGATACGAATCAGTTTACCAGAGGAAAGGCGGGCTTATCGGTTACTGATTACTGTGACATCCCGCAGTTTCTGCAGTTGCCGGCGCGCCACCGCCGCCCAGGAACTCGACGGATCGAGTTTCAGATACATCTTCCAGTGATGCACGGCCTGGAGCGTATCGCTGCGTCTCTCGCAAAGCAGCGCCAGGTTGAAATGAGCATCGGCATACTGGGGATTGAGCCGCAGGGCGCTCTTATAGAACTCGTCGGCCTTCTCCGGGCGGCCTTCTTCGTCGTGCAGGTTTCCCAGGTTGAAGTGCGCCAGCGGATAGGAGGCATCAGCCTCGATGGCGCGGGCATAGAACTTTTCGGCATCGCGGTAGCGGTGCATGCGGTAGTGGATGGTGCCCAGGTTCACCCAGGCGCCGGCGGCATGCGGATTCAACTCCACCGATTTCTGATATGCCTCGATGGCCTGCTCCACAGGCGCGCCTCGTTCTTCTATCTCCAAACCGCGCTGGAACCAGGATTCCGCCTCGCGCTCCAGGTTGGCGCGGCTGGCCGGAGTCGCGAGGGGAAACGATTTCACGCCCTGCGGCAAGGTATTCTCAAAGTCGAAGAGGATCTGGCCGGTGATCGCCTCCATTTTTTGTCCGGCGAACTGGACTGCCAGCCGCCGGCCTTCCGGCAGGAACTTCAGTTCCGACAGAGGGTATTCGACGCCGGCGATCTTGCGCTTGAGCGAAGCGACAGCCAAGCCTATCTTTTGGGTGGAAATGCGGTTTTCGCGGAGTTTCAGCAGCGTTCGCAGGCCGATCAGGTCTTTGAAAGACAAGACGTCGGCGTCGCGCACCAGTCCCTGCCGCTCCCATCCCCGGAGTTGCTGTTCGGAGACACCCAGCATCCGGCGGACGTCCTCGCGCGCATACTCCTGCTTGGGCACGTTCTCCTGCAAATGAGAATTCTAACATGGCGGCGGCGCGAATAGATACGCCGTAGTATGATGATGGTGGCTGAACCGCCACACCTTAGAAAGATAGCCGCAGCGCCAGTTGCAGCGTCCTTGGATCGGCTACGGACGTCACCTGCCGAAAACTTGGCAACGGATTCGCCGGGTAGGCTCCCGCGCCGAACGTCCCGTTGAGAGTTACGCCGTTGACATGATTCAGCGCGTTGAATGCCTCCGCCATAGCTTGCAGCTTGAGCCGCTCGGTCAGCCGAAAAGTGCGGCTGAGCCGGGCATTCACGTTGAAGAAATCGAAACCGCTGCCCGCGTTGCGGCCGATGAACTCTCCGTTCACCATCGGCCGGGCGGCAGTGCCCTGCACCGTATTGCTTCCGGCAGTGATATTGAACGGCAGCGCCGAGTAGTACTGCAGCATCCCGCTCAACTGGAAACCGCGGCTGATCCGTTGCCACAACGTCTGGGCCGGCCCCATGGATGACTGAATGGTGCCGTTGAACACCAGGCGATGCCGCTGATCGTCGTCGGAGCGTCCGTAGTCCTGCCAGATATTGAAATTGTCGATGGGCGAGCTGAAGAAAAACTCGCCTACGTTGTCGAGCGCCTTCGAATAGGTGTAGGAGATGCGGTAACTGCCCCATCGCGACGGCCGCTGCACAAACGAGATGTGCAGCCCGTCGTAGTGCGAGTCGGCCAGCGAGGAATACTGGCTGTTGTTGGCATAATTCGGATTCGGGCGGCACCCGTTGTTAGTTCCCGCGTGCCACGCAGGTGGGCACATTCTGATTGACCGACATGATCAGGTGAAGCCCGCGCAGATGCTGGTAGCCGACGCTCAATGTAGTGCCTGTTCCCAAGCTGCTGCTCGATCTCGAAGCTGCCCTGCTCGGAATAGGCGTTCTGCATGTGCGGATTCATGGTGGTGAAATTGACCAGCACGCCGGTCGGCAGGCGTGCCGATGATGTTCGGAAAGACGGGCGCGCCGGTTTGCGCCGGCGACAGGCTGACGCTCACCTGGCTCGACGCTACCCAGCGTCGGTGGTATTGCCGCTCGAGAGCAGCGCGTTGGCCAGCGCGCGCAGCGGGACGCGATCGTAGAAGAGCCCGAAGCTGCCGCGCACCACGGTCCGCCGCGATTCGAACGGGCGACCAGGCGAAGCCCAGCGCGCGGCGAAACGTTGTTGGTATCGGTGGCGATGGTCTTGAGGAACTGCAGATCGTAGCGGACGCCGAGGTTCAGGGTCAGGCGCGGGCCGATCTTCCATTCGTCCTGCGCATAGAAGCCGATATTCGGATTTGTCTGCGAAACCACGGAATTGCCGAACGTCTGCGTGAATCCCGAGTTGTTGTAGGTTCCGCTCAGAAAGTTGGCCAGCGACGAAAAAGAGTAACTGCCGCGGATCGATCGCGGATACGTGATGGTGTCGCTCGTTATAGAGAAACTCCAGGCCCACGCGAATGGCGTGCGCCCCGCCTGGTAGGAGAGATTGTCCACGATCTCGTACAGGTTGTTCACGCGCGCCGTGGGTGAACCGGAGAGCGTGCCGAAAGAAGCGACGCCGGCGATGCTGACCGCGGGTCCGACCGGATCGTTCGGCTCCGCCGCCAGATTGCTGCGCGTGAATTGTCCTCGCGTTTCGTTGACCAGGCGCGGCGAGAGCGTCAGCAATGTTGCTCGCAGCGATGGTCTGATCGGTGTTGTCAAGCCCGGCCGCGGCGCTCGGCGGCGTTCAACGCGCCGGCGCCGCGCGAGTTCCGGCTGCTGGACATCGTAAAGACTGTAGCGGACGCTGAACAGATCGTCCGGCGCTGAACTGGTGATCCAGCTTCGCCAGGAAATTGCTGTTGTGCACCGGGTTGGGATAGAGCCCGGTCGAGATGGAGCGGGCCCTGGTAGCCGGTCGCGGCCAGCCTGGCGTTGATGGCGGCGACGCTCGGCGGGATCGATCGTGATGAGGCCGGATTGATTCAGCTCGCGATGTTCGAAATTGGCGAAGTAGAAGGTGCGGTCGTGGAATAGCCGGACCACCGAGGCTCACGCCGTACTGCGCCTGCGTTAAGGGCAGCCTGGCGCCGGATAGCGCGTTGTTCGCGTTCAGCCGCTGGTTGCGGAAGTAGCCGTACAGGTCGCCATGCAGCGTGTTGGTTCCGCTCTTGGTGACGACGTTGATGTATCCACCCAGCGCACGTCCGAATTCGGCCTGTCCTCCCGAGGTGACCACCTGAAATTCATTTACCACGTCGAGACCATAGAAAATGCCGCTCAGTCCCGCCGCATCGTCGTTGGCGGAAAGCCCGTCGACAATGAAGCTGTTGGAAAAATTGCGCTGGCTGCCGACCGAAATGCCCTGGCCGGGGACGGCGGAGGTCTCGGCAAAAAGCTGCGAACTTGCGGTGTTGGTGGGCGACACTCCGGGAACCAGCAGCGCCAGGTCGAGAAAGTTGCGCCCGTTGAGGGGTAGGTTTTGCACTTCGGTCTGCGGCACGGTGCCTGCGATCTGGCTGCGCGCGGCTTCCAGCACGGCGGCTTCTCCGCTGACGTTGACGGTTGTCGCCTCCGCGGCTACCGCCAGCGAAATCGGCAACTCGAAAGCGGAGCCCACTGTCAGCGTTACCGATCGTTTGGCCTCGGCAAATCCAGGGCGACGAACCGTAATCTCGTACGGCCCGAGCCGCAGGTAGGGAAACCGGAAACGGCCATCGCGATCCGTGATGGTGGCGCGGGAAAGGTTGGTTTCGGTTTGCCGCGCCGTGACGCGCGCGTTCTCGACGACCGCGCCGGATGGATCCGTCACACGCCCGCTGACGCTGGCGGAGTTAATGGTTTCCTGGGCGGCGCCAACCTGTGCCAGCGTGACCAATCCCAGCGTGAAAAGTATGATATTGCGAATGAAAGAACCCCTCAACATTCAATTCCTCCCCTGATGAAGTGGGGCAGCCTTTCAGGCTGCGGACCCGCTTTCAGCGGGTCCAGCCGGCTAAAAGCCGGCTGCGGGCAGGATTGCCCGCCCCACAAGCACTAGCAGGGAAGGACGGGAGGGCCGCGCTTCTGGCGGGAACGGCTGAAAGATACGCGATACTGGGCCTCGGTCTGCGCGTGAACCGCCGGATGGCTTTGGATGGAAGCAAAAAACGTCTGGGAACCGTGCTGCAAGGCCGCGTAAGTATGGACGGGAACAACGCCGCCATTAGGATAGTAGGGGCACTGCTGACGCGTCGCCTGGAAGGCCTGCCCCGGCGTGTCCACCGTGCTCATCGAACTGCAGTGATGTTTGCCGCCGCGGGCACAACAGGCTGGGAGCTTCGCGTCGGCGCCCGCAAAAACCGCCGGGCCGATCAGCGTGAAGCTGAAAACAGCCAGCAGCAATATTGCCCATGAGCGCCGCACAGTGTTTTTATTGTACGCATTTGTCGAATGGAGGGCAACGACGGCTAGGATAGAAGTATGCGGTTGTTGCTCGTCGAAGATGAGCCGCGCGTGGCCCGATTCATCGCCAAAGGTCTGCGCGAACAGAGCTACGCCGTGGACCTGGCTCCAGCGGGCGACCAGGCGCTCTACCAAGCGCGGGAAAACGAATACGACCTGGTGATTCTGGATGTCATGTTGCCCGTGAAGGATGGCTACGCCGTTTGCCAGGAACTCCGCGCCGCCGGTTTTCGGCATCCGGTTCTGATGCTGACCGCGCGCGACGCGGTCGACGACCGTGTCCGGGGGCTGGATTGCGGCGCCGACGATTATCTCACCAAGCCCTTCGACTTCAAGGAACTGCTGGCCCGCATCCGCGCGCTGCTGCGCCGGCCGCGCGAGATACGGCCCGAGATCATGCGCGTTTCGGACCTCGTCCTGAATACCGGCGATCACACGGCGATGCGCGGCGGACGGCGCATCGCCCTGACCGCGAAAGAATATGCGCTGCTGGAGTTCCTGATGCAGCGGCCGAATCGCATCGTGAACCGGGAGCAGATTGCGCAGCACGTCTGGGACGAGAATTTCGATCCATTCTCAAACGTCATCGATGTCTACGTCCGCCGCCTGCGCGCCAAAATCGACGAAGGCTTCGGAGAGCCGTTGATCCACACGCGCCGCGGCGAAGGCTACCTGCTTTCGGGCGCATCGGAGAAGGCCGGTGTTTAGGAGCTTTCGCCTGCAGCTCACGGCGTGGTACGTGCTCTTTTTCACCCTGCTGCTGGCGGTATTCAGCGGTTTTCTCTACTTCCTGCTGGCGCGCAATCTGCACGCGCGTGTGGACGATTCCCTGGCGAGCAGCGTGGAGACCGTCTCCACCTTGCTGGCGGCGGAACTGGAAGAGCTCGGCGGAAATTCCCGCGCCGCCGCCGGCGAGATCGTGCAGGAGTTGCGCCTGCCTTCGGCCTATGTGGCCGTGTACGAAGACGGCCGGCTGCTGGACTGTGCGGCGCCCCTGCGCAAAATCGCCTTGCCGCTGGCGACGGGAAATTCCACGGTGCATTTTGGCGCGCATGACGCAAAGATCGCCGTGCGTCCATTCCGCTGGAAGTCGCGGAATTTTACCATCGCAGTGGTGGAGCCGCTGGACGTCGCGGCCGTGCAACTGGAGGCGCTGCGGCATGTCTTTTATATCGCCCTGCCGCTGGCGATCCTGATCGCGGGATTGGGCGGATTTCTGCTCGCCAGCAAGAGCATCGCGCCGGTGGTATCGATCTCGGAACAGGCCGAAGCGATCACGGATAAGAACCTGCACACGCGACTTCAGGCTGCCGGCGCACGCGTGGAGTTCGCACGCCTGACCGCAGTGTTCAACGAACTGCTCTCGCGCCTGGACCGTTCTTTCGAGCGCATGCGCGACTTCATGGCGGACGCTTCGCATGAGCTGCGCACGCCGCTTTCGATTATCCGCGGCGAGGCCGACGTGGCCCTGGCCCACAATCGCCAGCCCGACGAGTACCGCGAGTCGCTGGCGCATCATCCAGGATGAAGCCCGCCGCCTCACCCGCCTGGTGGAAGACCTGCTCAACCTGGCGCGTGCGGACGCCGGGCATGATCAACTTCGACCGGAAGAGATTTACCTGAACGACGTGCTGGAAGAGTGCTGCCGTTCCGCGCAGGCGCAGGCGCGGCAGAAAGGAGTGCGCCTGGTGACTCCCGAAAATCCCGATGTGGCGCTGCGCGGCGATGCGCAACTCCTGCAGCGCTTGATTTCGAACCTGGTGGACAACGCGATCCGTTACACGCCCGCCGGCGGAAAGGTGGAGGCGCGGATCGAGACCGGCGACGGCCAGGCCCGGCTCACCATCTCGGATACAGGCGTAGGGATTCCGGCGTCGGCGCTCGACCAGATCTTCGAGCGCTTCTATCGCGTCGACAAATCGCGTACGAGAGCCGAGGGCGGCTTCGGCCTGGGTCTTTCCATCGTGAAATGGATCGTGGATGCGCACCAGGGACAGATCCGTGTGGAAAGCCGGATCAACGAAGGCACTACCTTTACCGTGCTGCTACCCATGCAGGCGTCGCCCGCACCGCACCGCACGCTCAAGTAGTGCATGTGGGGCGGGCAATCCTGCCCGCAGCCGCCTTTCCAGGCGGCTCTTGCTTTTACGAACCTTTCACAAATCCGTACCAATACTCTGTTCCGCGTGAACCATACGCTCGTCTAGTTAATCCGAAACCGAATTTGATGTCGGCCCTTCGCCGACAAATAAAGGAACGAATACAAATGACGAGAAGCCACTTATATCTGTCCACCGTCTTACTTGTTGGCCTGGCCCCGGCCCAGGCTCAGGTGTTAGCAACCCAACGCGTGGGTTTCAACCTGCCGCCCGGCCAGGTGGCCGCCCCCAACACCCCCGGAGGTGGAGTGGTTGTGGGAAGCAACCTCTACACCAGTGATGCCGTAAATGGATTCCGGCATTGGAAACCGGCCGATCCAACCAATCCTGACCCGGTCAACGGCGGCCTCCTGGTTTTCGATTCAGACCCGTCCCGCAGTGTTGGCGGTACCGCGCTATGTATATTCTTCTGCAAGGCCGGTCAGATCGCGTACGACGGCAATCAAACGGTCTACGTCACCGCTTACGACCAGCCAAAAGGTCAGCCCGGCTCGGTCACGTTTCCAGGGGTCTGGCGGCTCACGGTCGACCCGCTTTCAGGGTCGGTGCAGCCAAGCATGCAACTGGTGCCCAAGGCCGGACTGGCTGGCAACTTGCCCACGTCGATCGCCCTCGGGCCTGACGGAAATCTCTATGTCGGGTTCCTCAAGAACGGCAGCGTGGTGCGCATTGTTCATCCGACGCTGAGCAATACGGATCCGACGCAGATCGTGCAGCCGGTGGGCACGGCGCCAAATGGCCGGCCGGTCCGCGCGCTGACTTTCGTCGGGCCAGATCTCTACTTGGGTACCACAGATGGTCTCTCGGTAATCAGGAACGCCGTGGCTTCCACCTGCGTGGGCGGATGTAACGGAGTCCCGATTGCGGATGGCTTCGGAGGCACGGCGCATGTCGGATTGACCAGCGACGGCATAAATCGTCTGTACATGGCGGTCAACGGCCAGGGAGTATGGCGCTACACGATTTCCAGTGGAGCGATGCAATTGATTTCGACCGGCGGCAACGATCCGAACACCGGTGCGCCGCTGCCATTCGCCTTCGTGGGTGGCAACACCAACTTACTCCAGTTGGATCGCCTGGGAAATCTTTGGATTGGCGACGACATCTCGGATGGCAAACTGAACTTCGACGGACGGATCTGGTACATCCAGGCGGGCGCGTTGGCTAACATTCCGTAGATCCCCTTTTATTCCTGGCGCAACGCCACCACCGGATCGACGCGCATGGATTTTCGCGCCGGCACGTAGCACGCCAGCAGGGCCAGGACGGCCAGCAGCAGCGGAGCACCGAACACCAGCACCGGGTCTGACGTGCTGGTGCCGGCCGTCCTGGCGACTTGCGACATGAAGGCGCCCAACAGCGCGCGTTCCGGCCCCTGCGCCGGCCAGCCCGAGCACCGTGCCGATCCCCACCAGCAGCGCGCCTTCCTTCATCACCAGGCCCAACACGTCGCCCTGCCGCGCGCCCAACGCCATCCGGATCCCGATCTCCCGCCGCCGCCGGCTCACCGAATACGCCGTCACGCCCGCCAGCCCGACCGATGCCAGGATCAACCCGAATGCTCCGATGCAGCCATACGTCCAAAGCGCCGCCTGCACCATGAACGTGATGTCGTCGATCTGCTCCGTCATGCTGCGCGCGCGATACGGCGTCAGGTTGGTGTCGATGGCCGCGATCTCGCGCCGCACCGCGCCGATGGCATCGACGCCGGGTGTGCCCCGCGCCATCAGCGTGACTCCGTACAAGGTCGGGCGCGCGTAATCCTCCGCGCGCAGCGGCACGTAGATAATCGGAGGCAGTTCCTTCGCCGCCATGTCGACGCCGTCTCTCACATTCCTGACCACGCCCACCACTTCTACCACGCGGGTCTTACCGGATAGCCGCGGCCGGTTGCCGGCGGCGGGCTGTTTTGAAGCGGTGATCTGAAAACCGGGCGCCCCCTCGGTTCCCATCTCGATACGCCGTCCCAATGGATTCTCACCCGGCCAGCAATCGCGCACCACCCTTTCGTTGACGATGGCCGCGATCGAGTCGGTCGCCTCGTCCCCGTTGCGAAAGCCGCGGCCCTGCAGGATGGGAATGCCGATCGTGTCGAAGAATTCTTTCCCCACCATGGACCGGCGAGCGCCATGAATCACTTTCGCCCGATCCTTGCCGGAGTCCACTGCGTACGTCACCGCTCGGCCTCCCGATCATCTGCATCGGCGTCGTGTCCGCCAGGCTCGCAGCGGTTATCGCGGGCAGTCCCTTCACTCGATCGACCAGCTTCTGAAAGAAGGCTGTCGCCTGCGCGCCCGAGTATCCATCGCGTAGCGGGTCGAGAGAGACCAGGTAGAGATTGCGCGACGTCGAACCCGACTTCGCTGCCCGCAATTTTGCGATGTCCGATCACCAGAAATCCCGTGATCAGCAGCAGAGTCAGCGATCCGGCCACCTGCGACACCACCAGCAGATTGCGCAGGCTCGAGCCGCCGGAACCTTTGCAAGTGCACGTTGCCGCCTTCCTTCAGCGCCGGAGTGAGATCGCTACGGGTGGCCTGCAGCGCGGGCACCAGGCCGAATGCCAGGCCCGTGAAGGCGGTCAGGCAGAACGTGAAGAGCAACACGCGCGCCGTCGGGCTCCAGGTTGATCGACGATGGGCATGGCGTAGGGGAGCCTCATCTGCGACGCTCCGTGCATCACCCACAAGGCCATGAGGTAACCCAGCGCGCCGGAGGCCGCGGCCAGCATCATGCATTCGGTCAGCAACTGGCGAATCAGGCGGGCGCGGCTGGCGCCCAGGGCCAGGCGCACCGCGATTTCCTTGCGCCGGTCCGCCGCGCGCGCCAGCATCATGTTGGCGACGTTCGAACTCGCGATCAACAGAATCATGCCGCCGAGAATCGGTGAAGAAGCCCGTGAGGAACGGCAGATCGTGCTTCGGGACGGGCAGCATTTTGCCGCCCGGCAGCAACGCCACGCGGCGGCCGCCCTGCGATCCTGTCCGGATCGCCGGAGTCCGCTTCCAGTTGCCGCGCGATCGCGTCCAGGGCAGCCTCCACGCGCGCCGCCGTCACGTCGGGCCGTAGGCGCGCCACCATGCGAAAGCTCTTCACCTCGGGCCGCTCCAGCGCGTCCTCCGACAGTTCCGGCGCCACGCGCGCCGCCGTCCAGGCAGGCATCCACAGGTCCGCCTGATAGACCATGGGCGATGCGCCCAGGAAATCCTTGGGACCGATGCCGATCACCTCGCACGGATGCCCGTTGATGCGCAGCGTCTGCCCGATAATCGGCTGGATTGGAGGCGAGGTGGACCTGCCAGAACCGGTAGCTGATCACCACCGATGGCGCCTGCGCCCGGCTGCTCCCGCGCTCATCCCACACGCGGCCGAGGTATGGACGCACTCCCAGCGTGGCGAAGTACGCAGGCGAGACCAGGTGGCCCCAGAGCCGTTCCGTGTGCGCGTTCACCCAGACGCCGAACGGCACCGGCGCCATATAGGCCAGCGTGCCGGAGAACAGATCCGTCCGCTCGCGATAGCGCTTATAGCCGGGATACGATACCGGCGCCTGCAGCGTCACCAGCTCATCCGGCCGGGCAACACCGGGGACATCGCGCAGGATGAACCCGTTCATCTCGCTGAACGCGGACGTGGCGACGCAGATGCCCAGGCTGAGCGAGATCAGCGCGACCGTGGTGAAACCAGGCGAGCCGGCCAGCATCGCGCAGGCCGTAGCGAACATCCTGCCGTAGTTCGGCCAGGTACTCGCTCGGAAGGCAAATCGCGAGGTCGAGCAGCAGCCGTATCAGCCCGAACGCGCCATGACGCCGCCAGATCGATTCAATGGAGTCTTCCGTCACGTGCAGCATCTCGTCTCCATAGGCATTCCTGAATTCGTAAGGGAAACGCGGCGGCCAGCGCGCGATAGATTCGCAGGGTGATCAGCGACGGGACGCGCTCCGGGCGGGCTCAGGCGCGCGAATCCACACCGGGTTCCCAAGCTTCGCCGTGATACGCCAGATCCTTGATGCCGAGGTCCGTCACCGCGTCCTGCGGATCCTCGTAAACCAGCTTCGACTCACCCCAGCCGTCGCGCCGCCGCCGTCGCGCCCAAAGCCAGATGGCGCAGAACAGCGCGGCGTAGAGGAAGAATACGCCCGGCATCTGGCTCAGCGCGGCGATGATCCTGGCCAGCAGCGGAACCAGGATGCAAAGCACGGCCAGCCAGGTTCCGAGCGATGCAATCAGGGAATCGCGGCCAGGCGCATACGAGCATGTGAACGGAAGCTGCTGCCAGCTATAAAAGAGGAATTCGAAGATCACCAGCGCCGTCACCAGTTGCAGCGCGGTCATGCGCAACGCCACCGCCCAGCCGAGCGGCGCGATTGCTACCGCGAAGCCCGAGCAGGTGAATCGGCACGATGACGCAGGCGACGACGAAGCGCTCCACCGCGGACATCCACTCGCGCCGGCCCTGGTTTTCCAGCAGGCGGAAGATCCAGTTCGCGGGCAAGTCGGCGGGCATCAGAAAGGCATGGCGCACGCCGGCGAGCATCACAATCGAGAATCCAACCGGCCAGTAGAGCGCGATGAAGCGCAGTGTGTCGTGGCCGCCGGCGAGGAGTACGCTGTTCACCATCAGCGCCACGCCCGCGCCGGCGTAAGCCATCACCACCAGCTTGTGAACGCGGCTGCGGGAAAGGACCATCGCCAGGAATTGCAGGATGGCCTGCCGGCGCGGTTCGCGCGCGAGCAGACCCAGCACACTCCAGTTCCAGAACGCAGGCGGCGCGGCCATATCCTGCGCCTCGAGCAGCAGTTTTCGATGGCGGCGATAGGTGGCCAGGTAGATGCAGCGCAGCCAGCGTCACCGATCCGGCCGCGGCCGCCAGCGCGCGCCGCGCCATGGCAGCGAAGAAGGGGTCGCGACTGCCGGCCATGCGTTTGATACAGGCCGAAGAACCACACCGGCGGCGCGGCCACGCCGAACATGCGGCAGCTGTGCGATGGTCTCCGCTTGCCACTCGCGGATGAACCAGCTATACAGGCCGGCCAGGAGAAAGATCGCCATCAGCCGCGCCCTGCGCCAGCGTCGACCAGCGCGTGAACAGGCGCGGCCGGCAGCACGTGTATCAGCAAACCTTGCACGGCCACAATCGCGAAGAAGACCGAGCATACAGCCCAGGCAGGTGGCGGCGATGCGCGCCAGCGGGGCCGGACCTCCCAGGCTCGGCAGAACTCCGACGGTGAAGGAGACCGCGCCCGCGAGCAGCGCGACGCAGAGCGAAGCGCGCCAGGAAAATCTGCCGCGATCGCACCGGCAATCCCGCCAGCGCCAGATAATCGCGGCGGCTGGGAAAAAGCGATTGCCAGGCGAGCAGCGCCAGGATGCCGGTGATGGCCAGGAACAGCGTGAGATTCGCCAGCGCTCCGGCCATCGCCGCGGCTCGGACTGCCTCGGCGGATTGCAACCGGTGCGGAGCCATGCTGAGGAACAGCATGCCCGCCGGGACCGCCAGGGCAAAGGCGCTCACGGCCACCGTGCCCCAACTGCCGCGCGTCGAGATCATCTCGCTGTCGAAGATGCGCGCCAGAAAATGCCGCACCAGTTCGAAATTGGCGCCGTGCGTTTCCTCCAGCCGCTTCATGAGACGCATCACCTCCAGGATCCGGCCGGCCAGGTTGCGCTTGCCGGCCTCCTCGGTGACACGCGTAAATACGCCTTCGAGCGACGTCTGGTCCATCTGCTCGCGCAGGTTTTCGATGGTGTCGTCCGCCACCACCCGGCCCTTGCGCAGGATCAGCACGCGCGCGCAGACCTTCTCCATCACGTCGAGCACGTGCGAGCAGTAGAAGATGATGCGCCCCTGCGCGGCCAGCTCCTTCAGCAGTTCGCGCACCGCGATCATGGTGTTGACGTCGAGCCCGGAGAGCGGCTCGTCGAAAATCAGGACGTCCGGATTGTGCAGCAGCGCGGCGGAGAGCAGGATCTTCTGCCGCATGCCTTTGGAATAGGAGGAGACGGGCGCATCGCGGTCGTCCCAGAGCGAGAACAGCCGCAGGAACTCTTCGATCTTGGCGTCCAGCGACCGGCTGCTCGATCCCGCGCAAGCGCCCGCACAGTTGCAGATACTCGCGGCCGGAGAGGAACGGGTAGAGGTTCGGCTCCTCCGGCACGTAGCCCAGGCGGCGCTGAAACGCGGGCAGGTCGTCGATGATGCTGCGGCCGTCGAAGAGAATGCGGCCGCCGCTCGGCTCCAGCAGGCCGATGATCATCTTGACCGTGGTGCTCTTGCCGGCGCCGTTCGGTCCGACGTAGCCGAGGATCTCGCCGGGCCGGATGACGAAGCTGACGTCCTCGACCGCCGGGATGCCCTTGAAGCGCTTGGTGAGATGGCGGACTTCGAGCGTCATGACTGCGCCTCCCGCGGTTGCAAGGCCCGCTTCGAGCGGATCACGCGCACCAGGTCTTCCAGGCGCGCGCTCTCGGCCGCCAGCACGCGCCGGCCGAATGGCGTGAGCCGATAATAGCGGCGCCGCGCGTCGTCCAGTTCCGGCGCCGGCCGCTCGTCGGACTCTTCGATCAGGTCCGCATCGATCAGCCGCTTGAGCGTGCCATAGAGCGTGGCCGGCCAGAGCCGCACCTTGCCGTTGGTGCGGTCGCAGAACCTCCTGCATGATGCCGTAGCCGTGCTGTTCCTGGTCGGCCAGCGAGAGCAGGACGTGGAACCAGTGCGGCTTGAGGGGGAGAAAGCTTTCCGGTCGCCTCTTCATATATATCGATCAATATATATAGTGAAAAGGATCGAGGAAGTCAACCACGGGAAACGACACCACGGGAAACGTTATGGACCCCGCCGTCCGGATTTCAAGCTGGCCGGCTGAAAGCCGGCTGCAGGCAAGAATGCCTGCCCCACCAATCGCCTGGTGTTTTCCATGCGCGAGCTGTGCGCGCTGAAACGAAATGACAGAGTCACCAGGTGACGCCTAACAGTCCCTCTACCTGATTCAAATTCGACCCCGTGAAAAATCCGCGTGGGCCGAAGAATTCCCAGTACCGCGCGTTCCATCGCGTGTAGCGAAGCTCCGGAGCCAGCCGAAGTTTGCCCACCCGCAACTCCACTCCACCTGCGGCGACGCCTCCCACGTTGTTTTCCGCGGGATTGGAGATGCCGAAACGATGGACGGTGTAGTCCACCTCTTCCCCCGCGACCAAAGGGCCAGTGCGCCACGTCAGTGTCGTCCCTGTGGCACTGCGCACCCAACGGTAGGCGAGACCGCCCGCCACGAACGGGGTGGCCGGCGCGCGTCGCAGGAATCGAAACTTGAGCAGGGCAGGGAATTCGAAGATATTGGCACGCAACTGGGAGTAGGAGCACGAGGCGAACGCGCAACTCATGCTGCGATCACCCGCGCGCTGATAAAGCGCATCCACGTCGATGGCCAGGCGCTGCGGCAACCGGTACTCCACGGTCGCGCCCACGGTGTATGGCTTGCCTTCCCAGACGACGTCCTGCGCGGACGGGTCCAAACCGCCTGCGGCTATTCCGCCAGCTTTGATTCCAAAAGAAAGATGTTGACCGCAGGCGGGAAGCACGGCGGTCAGAATTAGAATTATGCCCCTCATCACTGCTAAGACCGACGAGGGGCCGGAAACACTACGGGACGGGATCGCCGTTGACTGGCCGGCCGCTCCCCATCCTGGCCTGTGGTCCAGGCTCTAACGAGATGGGAAGCCGCAAGCCATCAGCTCCGCGCTACCAGTGCAGCCGGAGCGCGAACTGGATCTGCCTGCCGGGACCTACTGACGTGATGGTGCCCGCGGTCGCCGAGCCGATGCTGCTGCCTGGATATCCGAAATTCGCTTTGTTCAGGAAGTTGAAAAACTCGCCACGAAACGTCAGGCCGGTCTTTTCGGTGATGCGGAAGTCCTTGTGCGCACCGAAATCCCAGCTCGCGTATCCGGGCGCAATAATGATATTCCGTCCAGTGTTACCGAAGGTGTAGAGGGGCGGCGCCACAAAGCAACTGGTGTCGTACCAGTGCTGCACGGTGCGCTGCGAAGCCGGTAGATTGCCGTCGCAAATGCGGTTGGGACGCTGCGACGTTCCCGTGTTGGAAGTGGCGGTGGACATCGAAAGCGATCCGGGAGGTCCGGTTTGGGCTGCGAAGATACTGGTCAACTGCCAACCACCGGCCACCGCGTCCAGCACCGCGTTGGCGTTGCCCATGTATCTATGGCCGCGCCCGACCGGCAGATTGTAGACGCCGCTGAAAGTGACCCGATGGGAGAAATTGAAGTCCGCCAGGCCGTACTCCGCCCTCACATCGCGCGGATTCTGCACGTTGTTCCGCCCTTCCGCCGAGGCCGAGTTGCCGCCGCCGCCCATATCCAGCGCGCGGCTCCACGTGTATCCGGCGGTGAAAAATAGATTTGCAGCGAACCGCTTTTCCACGAACCACTGCATCGCGTGATAGGCGGAAATGCCCACCGGCTCCCACGCGGATATCGAGGCATACTGCGGATAAGGCCTGCGCGCGGCAATGTTGGTCCCTGGCCCTGGAAATGCGACGTCCTCGTCCATCGCGATATACAGATGATTGCCGCGCGTCCCCACGTACGATCCGCGCACCATCAGTGTCTGCGTCAATTGCCGCTCTAACGTGAGGTTCCATTGCTGCATACTCGAGACCTGGCCCGCCGTGGGAATGTAAACCGTGTTGGGCAGGTTGGTGGGCGAGAGCGTGTTCGGAATGCCATCCGCGGTGGTCAGGCATGGCACCGTCGCACTGCAACTCACGGCGTAGGATTGCGCCAGGGGATAGTTGAAGAACAGCCGCGCCGAGCCGCCCGTTCCCTGCTCGTTGAAATAGTACAGCCCGTAGGCCCCGCGCACCACTGTCTTGTCGCCGATGCGGTAAGCGATTCCGAGTCGCGGCGAGAACTGATTCTTGCGTGTTTCCAGGATGCCGCGCGATACGCCGTTTTGCCCGGCGATGGCGATGGCGCCGGTGCCTGGCACGAAATCCGATTGCCGGTTGTCGCGTTCGACCGGCGGTGTATCGATGTCATAGCGAAGACCCAGCGTCAACGTCAGCCGCTTGGAAGCGCGCCACTGGTCCTGCACGAAACTGCCGTACTCGGTGTAGCTGAGGTAGGGCACGCCGCTGGGCAACGACGCCTTCGACGAACTTCCCGGCAGGCCCAGCAGGAAATCCGCCCAAGGATTGCCAGTGCCGGACGGCGACTGCGGATTGTTGGTGAAAGTACCGCTATAGTTCAGCGAACCAGACGCGTTCCCCAGTTGGAAAAAGCCGAAGGCATTATGTACGGCGCTGAAGCCGAATTTCACCGAATGTTTACCGCGCGTATAAGAGACGGTGTCGCTCAACTGGTACGTATTCTGCGGCACGATTTCGGGAACCGAACTGGAACTGTATCCGCTGTATCCGGAAATGCCCAGGCTGGCCAGGCCGGATGCGACATAACTGGTGTTGGAGCCGTTCAGTCCCAGCTTGTCCGACGTGTAATTCCCCAGGTCGACCGGCGTCACCTGCAGGTACCAGCGCGTATACCCGAGAGCGAGTTGGTTGACCAGGGACGGTGTGAAAGAGTGGATCTCCTGCACCGTGCCCTGGTGGCTGGGCGCGTGGTTCAACCGGTTGGAGGATCCGGTGAATGAGAGCGGGTTGAGCACTCCGTTTTTCTCCAGGGGCAGATCGTTGGGCAGCGTAGCATCGGCGCGGCCGTAGGTGAAGCGGGCGAACATGCCGTCCTTCTCCGAGAACGTATGATCGATGCGGCCGTCCCACTGGTCCTCTACCAGGACGGAGAGGTTATTGACGCGCAGGTTATTCACTACGCCAGGCAAGTTCGGCAGCGCGAAGATCTGCAGCAGATTCACGCCCACGGGATCGAACCGGTTGGAAGGCACCTTGTTGTTTGCGAAGGGTTGCCGAGTGTTGGTGGCCGCGTTATAGGTGTTCGGATCATAGATGGTGCCCAGGCCGCTGAAATCGCCCGCGCGCATTGCCGTCGTCGGTTCGCTCGAGATGGCCGTGGTGCGGGAGTGCGTCCGCTGCCCCTGGTAATCCGCAAAGAAGAATGTCTTGTTCTTGCGGATCGGCCCGCCAATGGACACGCCGAATTGGTTCTGCTGGAAGGGTGGCTTCTGCGCATCGAAAAACATGCGCGCGTCGAATTGCTGGTTGCGCAAATACTCGAAAGCCGAGCCGTGGATCTCGTTCGATCCCGATCGCGTGATGATGTTGACCACCGCGCCGCCCGTGGCGAACCCGGCATCGGTGTTGGCCACCTGCATATCGAATTCACTGATGCTCTCCAGGTTGGGGAAAACCTTCACCGTGCCCACGGACTGCTCGCGATCGTCGAGGCCATCGATCATGAAGAGATTAAAAGTGCCGCGCGCGCCGCTGGTGGTGACCTCGGCCCCGCCGCGGCGGGTCTCGTTGCCGCCGTTCGTCTGCCGGATTCCGCCCACCGGCCCCGGCGTGGTTCCGGGCACCAGTAAAGCAAGCTGGGAGAAGTTGCGGCCATTCAGCGGGAGCTGTTCGATTGACGTCTGGGTGATGACGCTGCCCACCTCCACCGTTTCGGTGCTCAGCAGCGGCGCCCCACCCTCCACGTTCACAGTCTGCTGGATGCCGCCCACCTCCAGTTTGAAATTCTGCTGCACCACTTGTTGGATTTCCAGCCGCAGTCCTTTCGCCACTTGGGTGCTGAAGCCCGGCGCGCTGACGTCGATGGTATAAACGCCCGGCTTGAGCAACGGCACTGTATAGTAACCATCGCCTCCGGTGGTGCGGTTAACCGCCACGCCGGTTTCCTGACTCGTCACTTTGACGGTGGCGTTCGGCACGGCGGCGCCGCCCGGGTCGGTGACCTGGCCGGAAAATGATCCGGTGGCGTTAACCTGCGCGGAAAGCTGTGACGATGGCCATAGCAGCAAACAGACCGTCGCAAACGTAGCGGATCTGACCCTGGCTGATAATGACATTCCTGCCCCTCCATTTGAATACGTCCATCGTACCCTTTTTGACTGTTGGTGGAGGCTATTCAGAAGCGTTAAATGTCGATGACTACCCGCTTCCATTTTGGCTGTCAGTTGATTCAAGTCGAAGGTTCCGATGCGGGGCAGTTGTAGCGGCATATTTCTTTTCAGGATCGAGTGCCCCCGCCGGTGCTGCACCGCGGGAATCGAGCGGGATGTCGCACTTGATGCCGCGGCGCGCGATGTATAGTGGGTCCACATCCTCCCCAACCGTGTGTTTAAGCACGTTCGGAGTCGAGAAAGCTTGACAGCCGCGGCGAGTTCCAAGATATGATCTTCAGAATCCGGGAACGCTAGGTGAGTGCAAACCCGGGTGGAGGACGATGTGAACCAAGAAAACGCGAAGTACCCTCGTTCCGTCCCATTTTCACGGCGAGGCTTTCTGAAAGCGGCGACTGCCGTGGCCGCCGTCACTTCCGCACCCGTTCGCGCCGCCACCGGACAGGTCGTTGCCTATGTGGGAGCCTACTCCGACAAAGACAATAATGCGCTCTACATCTTCGACCTGAACCCGGGGGACGGAACCCTGACCCGTCGAACGGTCTTTCAGGATTATCCCAGCCCTTCGTCTCTGGCGATAGCGCCAAACCAGAAGTTTCTGTATGCCGTCAACGAGATCTCGAATTTCAACGGCACAACCAACGGCTCGGTAAGCGCATTCGCGATTCAGGGCGATGGCGGTTTGAAGTTCGTCAACGTAGTCAGCTCACAAGGCGGCGGCCCCGCCTTTCTGAGCGTCGATCCTTCCGGAAAATGGGTCTTCGCCGCCAATTACGGCGCCGGAAGCGTTGCCGTGTTGCCTATAAAAACGGATGGATCGGTGGGCGACGCAACCGATCTTCAGGTTCTCCCCACAGGACCTTTGGGACCGCACCAGGCGCAAGACGGCCCTCCCTACAGCTTCGCCGACAGTGGTCACGACGCGCCGCACGCGCATATGGCCCAGACCGATCCCGCCGGCAATTTCCTTCTGGTCAGCGATCTGGGAACCGACCGGATCTACATCTTTAAGCTCGATAAGACGGCCGGCAAGCTGACGCCGGCGGCGCAGCCCTGGGTGCAGGCAAATCCCGGCGCGGGTCCGCGCCACTTCGACTTCCATCCCAATGGACGCTGGCTTTATTCGCTCAATGAAGAGGCTTCCACATTGGATTTCATGACGTACGATTCCGCTTCGGGAGCGTTGATTCTGAACCAGACCCTTTCGACGCTGCCCCCGGGATACCAGGGCACCGACTACACTTCCGAGATCCACGTTACTTCTGATGGACGCTTCATCTATGCGCTCAACCGGCTCCACAATTCGCTCGCCCTGCTCGGGATTGATGGAGGAACCGGTAGTGTCACGTGGTTGAAAGAGTTCTGGACTCAGGGTGACTATCCCCGTCATTTCGGGATTGAACCGAATGGGAATTACCTGTATATTTGCAATCAAAATAGTCACAACGTCATGTCATTTGGCGTTGACCGCGGCACCGGACATCTCGAGTTCACCGGGCAATTCGCTGGTGTGTACCAACCATCCAAGATCGTCTTCCTCGCGTTATAGGATCGAGTTTGAGTAGAGCAGGAGCCAGGCGGCACTGCTCTACTCGGTACGCAGCGCGCGCATCGGGTCGATGGACGCGGCCCGCAGCGCGGGAATAATTACCGCAACGAATCCGCACACGGCGAGTGCAGCGGTCGCAAGTGCCAGTGCCCTGGATCCGAGCCGGTTACGCCGAGAGCTGTGCCGTGATAAGGCGGCCGGCTCCGATGGCGAGCGGAATCCCGAGCACAAGGCCGATGCCGACCATACGAAACGCGCCCCATAGTACCAGGCGCAGCACGCCGCCGGCATCCGCGCCGAGCGCCATGCGAATACCGATTTCACTGGTACGCTGCATCACCGTGTAGGCGGTTACTCCGTACAGGCCGACCGCGGCCAGCAGGAGCGCCACCACACCGAACAGTCCCGCCAGACTGGCCACGGCGCGCTGCTGGTCGAACGCCAGCGCGATCTGCTGCTGCATCGTGCGCACTTTGACGACGGTCAGATTGGGGTCCGCGTCCGCGAATGTCTTGCGCAGGATTGGCTCCAGATCTCCCGGGTTGAGGGGGTGCGGCGAAGCGCGGCGCTGCAGAAATGGCGATCGGGACTCCACCATCTGCAGGAGATCGTTATTGTACTTCGAGCCCTGTGCGAGAGGCACGAAGAACATCGGACGGGCGGGCTGGTCGGTTGCAGCGTACTTGGCGTCGCGGACGACGCCGACAATGCGGTAACGTGCGCGCGTTCACCGGCAGGTCGATGCCGAAGTGCTTGTCGAGAGGGTCTTCGTTCGGCGAAGAAGCGGCGAACAAACGTTTCGTTCACTACAGCGATGTTCTCCGGTGTTCCGCGTGTCGGCCTCGGAGATTCCCCTGCCGCGAACCACCGGCTGTCCAACAGTGTCAAAATGGCCGGCGCTGACCCGGTCCCAGGCAGCGGTGGAGTTCTCGTCCAAGCCAGCCGAGGTGGATGCCCGTCGACGAAGATCAGTTCGCCCCAGTTGTCGGTGAGCGGCGCATAGAGGGCGAGACTGGCACGTTCGATGCCCGGCTCGCGATGCAGACGGTCGAGCACGTCGCGATGGAGCGCGTCCAGGCGCTCCTGCGAATACGACGAGGGCGGCAGGTTCGAGGCTGACGGTGATCAGCCCGTCCGTGCGGAAACCGAAGTCCTGCCGTTCCAGGTTGCCGAGGCTGCGGGCGAGCATCGCCCCGCCCGCCACCAGGACTACCGACAAAGCCGCCTGCACCACCAGCAAGGCTTTTCGTGCATACCGGGGAATGATCGCGTGTGCTGCGATTGGCGCCGCGCAGCGCTTCCACAGGGTCGCGGCGGGTGGCTAGCCAGGCGGGCACTGCGCCGAAGATTACCCCGGTCAGCAGCGACAACCCAAACGCAAAGGCCAGCACCGGAAGTGACGGGCTGGTGCGAAACGGCAGGTAACTGGCGTTGTGGAAGGCGAGCGCAACGATCATTTTTTCCGCGGCATAAGCGACGAACAGGCCGGCCAGGCCTCCGGCGACCGCCAGCAGAACGCTTTCCACCAGCGACTGCGAAATGAGCCGCGTGCGCGAAGCCCCGATAGCCAGCCGGATGGAGGTTTCGGTGCGCCGTGCCATACCCCGCGCAATCAGGAGATTTGCGACATTGGCGCAGGCAATGAGCAGCACCAGGCCGCAAACCGAGAGCAGAATCTGCAGGCTGCGGCCGTAGTTTTCGCGCATCTCCTCGACGCCATTGCCGGCGGCGATCACTTTGATGTCTTGTTTCGGGAGCACGCGGCGAATCTCGCTGCTCCAGGCGGCCGGATAGCCGCTATCGTTTAACATCCACTGCCGCAGCAAGGTGGTAAGACGCGTTGACATGCCATCCGTGGTGGCGCCGGGTCTGAGCCTCCCGATCGCGCGCACCCAGGCTGAGATGGACTGTCGCAACAGAGAGTCTTTACCGCTAATGAGCGGTTCCTGCTGCAGCGGAAGCCAAATATCCGGCGGATCGCTGCGCAGCGTTTCGCCGAAAAAGCCCGGTGGAGCGATGCCGATGATCGTGAAGGGCTGGCCCTGAATGATGGCCGTCGAGCCGACGGCGGATGGATCGGCACCCCAGTCCATTTGCCATGTGCGATAGCTGAGCACGGTGGCCGGCGCGGCTGAGGCCATATCATCGGAAGCCGAGAACAGGCGTCCCGCAAATGGGCGAATGCCGAAAACCGAGAAGTAATTGCCGGTGACGAACTCGCCGCGCAGGGGCTTGGCGAACCGATCGATATTCGCCCGGAGTACGCTGTAGCGGGTGGGCCGGGCCTGGAACGCCGTGACCTCCTCAAACTCCGGCGTGGAAGCCCGCAGCCGTTCGAACAGCGGATACGAGTACAGACCCCAGTTGTTCTGCGGTGCGCCTTCGATACAGCAGTCGTTGCCCGAACCGATACGATACAGGCTGTCGGGCGCAGTGACCGGCAGGGATCGGAACATGACGTCGTGCATCAGGGAGAAGATGGCGGTAGTTCCTCCAATGCCGAGCGCCAGCGTCAGTGCCACCGTGATGGTAAACACGGGGGAATGCCGGAACTGGCGAACGGCATAGACAAGGTCTCCGGACAAGTTCAACATAACGCCTCTAGAGCCAATACGAACGAGTTGCGGTAGCGGTTCCTTTTTCGAACGAGAATGTGGGGCGGACCTCCGGGTCCGCGCGGGGCCTCCTGGACCCGATCTGCGCACGTGGTGGTCGCTCCCACCAGGCCGACGAGGACGTCGGCCGCAGGCCAGGAGGCCTGCCCCACATCGGATGCGATGGTCGAATGGACCTCGGTTCCAAATTTCGCTGTCAGCCCTTACCCAAGTAGACGAAGCGCGCGATAAACAAGGCCGCCAGCACATAGACGAACCAGTTCACTTCGCGGAATTTTCCGCGCATCACTTTCAGCACGGTGTAGCCGATGAACCCGAACGCCAGGCCGTTGGCGATGCTGAACGTCAGCGGGATCGTCATCATCGTGAGGAACGCCGGGATCGCGACTTCCGGATCCGTCCAGGCGATCTCGCTGGCCGTGGCCATCATGAGGCTGCCGACCACGATCAGCGCGGGCGAGGTGGCGGCGGCGGGAATCGCACCGGCAAACGGCGCCACGAACAGCGCCACGACGAACAGCAGTCCGGTGACGATCGCGGTCACGCCGCTGCGTCCGCCGGCCGCCACTCCGGCCGCGCTTTCGATGTAGCTGACTACGGTCGAGGTGCCGGTGAGCGATCCTACTATCGTCGCCGTCGCGTCGGAGAGCAGGATGCGATTCACGC
This sequence comes from uncultured Alphaproteobacteria bacterium, assembly GCA_963730645.1. Classification (GTDB taxonomy): domain Bacteria; phylum Pseudomonadota; class Alphaproteobacteria; order Rhizobiales; family Xanthobacteraceae; genus BOG-931. Next base: position 421,916 of record CAVSSN010000015.1, read on the forward strand.
GCGGAATGCGATGCGCGTGGTCGAACAGGCCGGCGCGCTTGCCCACCGCCACCAGCGTGCCGATGTTGTCGAACAGGTCGATGAACAGGAAGACGAAGATGATCTCGAAGAAGCCGATCTTGAGCGTCGCGCGCACGTCGAGCTGGAAGGCCGTGGCGGAGAGATCGGCCAGCGAATAGCTCTGCGGCTTCCAGGCTGCCAGGTGGCAGCGCGAATGCCGAGCAGCGTGGTGAAGACGATGCCGATCAGCATGGCCGCGCGCACCCGCCAGGCCATCAGCACCGCAATGGCGAGCAGCCCGAAGACCGCCAGCGCCGTGTTCGGATCGCGCAGGTTGCCCAGCGTGACGGTGGTGGCCGGGTTCGGCACGATGATGCCGGAATTGCGGAAGCCGATGAGCGCGATGAACAGCCCCACGCCCGCCGCCACGGCCGCGTAGAGTTCCACCGGGATGGCGGCAATGATCAACTGGCGCAGCGCCGACAACGGTGAGCAGAAAGAAGACGACGCCGGAGATGAACACCGCGCCCAGCGCCGTCTGCCAGGGCACGCCCATGCCTTTGACCACCGTGTAGGTGAAGTAGGCGTTGAGCCCCATGCCCGGCGCCAGCGCGATGGGGTAGCGCGCGAACGCTCCCATCAGCAGGCTGCCGATCGCCGCCGAGATACACGTAGCCGCGGTGACGGCCGCCAGCGGCATGCCGGTTTCGTGCAGGATGGCCGGGTTCACGAAGACGATGTAGGCCATCGTCATGAACGTGGTGATGCCGGCCAGAATTTCGGTCTTCCAGTCCGTGCCGAGCTGCTTGAACTCGAAGTAATGCTCCAGGCGCTGTTTCAGCATAGTGCGCGATCCGACCTCCACGGCGATTTCGAGAAGCTCGGCGTCGTGGCCGGTGGCAGCGGTCATTTGCAAGTCCGACCGGAGGGCCCTCCACCGGCATAGGTACTGAGATGGCGGGGACGCCCAGCGCGGTCCACGGCGCGTTCATGCGCGGATCGCCGGTGGATTCGAGTCCGAGCGGCGCCGGACCGGTGGCGGCGGGCGTCAGCACCGTCGGATATTCGGCGAAGAGAGCAGCCATGACTCGCCGCATGCGGACGACGGTCTCGAGCGCCTCCTCATACTGCGCACGCGGGATGGCCAGCCCGCGCTGGACAAGGGCGGCCAGCTTGAGCCCGATGCGGTCGCCATGCTCGCGCCAGCGCTCGACGTGCGTGCGCGCGCCTTCGTAATCGTTGATCAGCCGCGAGGCGGCCGGAAGTTTTTCAAACCCATCTGGCGGATCCATTGCCAGCACAGTGAACCCGTTAGCGCGGAGCCGCAGCACCGCATCGTGAATCAGGGGATCGG
>CAVSSN010000016.1:0-133638 GCA_963730645.1 uncultured Alphaproteobacteria bacterium
CTGTCTCGGTACGGTTAGGTGCTTGCTCAGGGAGCGTTGCAGGAATTCGACCGAACCGGAGAGGAACGAGTTGACGTTGATCGGCTTTGGATCCAACGCCTGCCGTCGCGAAAATGCGAGTAGCCTGCTCGTCAACGCAGCGGCGCGCTGGGCTCCGCGGGTCGCATTGTTGAGGGCGCGTTGAAAGTTTGGATTAATATCCATTTGCCTGACATAGCGCTGCGCCGACTCAGAGATTGCCCAGCACGATCATCATCAGGTTGTTGAAATCGTGAGCGATGCCACCACTGAGTTGGCCGACAGCTTCGAGCTTTTGCGACGCTGCGAGCTGATCTTGCGTTTCCTTGAGCCTGCGCTGAGCCTCAATCCTTTCGGTAATGTCCCGCGTGACCTTGGCAAAACCGATGAGCCGGCCCGTCTGGTCGCGAATGGCGTCGATGACGACCGAGGCCCAAAACGTCGAGCCGTTCTTGCGAACCCGCAATCCCTCGGCTTCGAAATCGCCCTGTCGTCCCGGCCTGCTGCAGCGCCCTTTGCGGTATACCGGCCTTACGATCTTCCTCGGTGTAGAACCGGCTGAAGTGCTGGCCGATGATTTCTTCCGGCGTGTAGCCCTTGATGCGTTGCGCGCCGGGATTCCATGTCGTTACAACCCCGGTGGCATCCAATTGGAAGATGGCATAGTCCACCACCGCTTCGAATCGTAAGATCCGATAGCGCCGCTCACTTGCGAGCAGACTGGCCTGCGCGTCCTGCCGATCCGTAACATCCCGCGTAACCTTTGCAAATCCGATCAATTCGCCGTTCTCATCGCGAATCGCGTCGATGACCACCGAAGCCCAGAATCGGCTACCGTCTTTTCGGACACGCCAGCCTTCGCCGGCAAAGCAGCCCGTCTCGCGCGCAAGGCCCAACGCTTTTTCGTGAAGCCCCGCCGCTCGATCTTCCGGCGTGTAGAAGTTGGAAAACGACTTGCCGATAATTTCTTCGGCCGAATAGCCTTTAAGGCGTACGGCGCCCGAATTCCAACTGAGGACTACCCCTTGCAGGTCGATCATGTAGATCGCGTAGTCAATGACTGCATCGATCAGGAGCTGGAGATTGCGGGTGTCGCCTAGATTTTTGAGGTTTTGGTTGGACATACTTTCCCTGGAACGACTTCGCCTGCTGTAACGCCGCGCCGGACATGCGGGTTCCGTGCCGGCCGCGCCCATGGAATGCGGCGACAATAGCTGGGCCGTGACCAGAACAAAATCCTATGACATTTTGTTTCTGGGCCGCCGACCTGCGCATGGCGCTGGCGCGCATGGTCATCGGGCTGCGCTGACGCGGCGCTACTTGGGGCGCCACTTGGGGCGCCACTTGGAGCGCTACTTGGGGCGCCACTTGGGACGTTACTTGGCGCCGACGCGCTGCGTGCCGTCGGCGCACACCGACGCCGCCACCTGACAGGATTTGCCGCGCTTGCTGCAGCCTGCGAGCGCCGCCGACTTCGCCTTGCCGATCTCGTCGCGCGCCATGATCGCCCAGTTCGAGTCCGAATAGGCGAATACGCCGCAGGACGGGGCAAAAAAGCTGATCTCGACCGGACAGGTGGTGCTGTCGCCGCACGACACGCGCGCCTTCGCCACCGCCGCCTTGCGCGAGGTCTGGCCCCACGCCATGCCCCATTTGCCACCGCCTTTGCCGTAGACGATCGCGCCCCAGGGTTTTAGCTCGCCGGCCTCGCGCAGCCGCCGCAGCAGCCCCATCGTCGGTAGGCCGGTCGGCGACAGGTTAGCCTGCTGCTCGAATTCCCGGATCGCCTGGCGGGTGGCGTCGGTCAGCGGGCCGCTGAGCGGCCCCGGATCGAAGTTCAGCTCGTAGAGCCGGTCACGCACTTCGTTGAGCAACAGCGGATCCTTGATTGGCGCTGCATCGTCCGGCGCCGCCGGCTTTGGCGGTTTGGCGGCTTCGAGCGCGGCGATGCGGGCATCGGCGTCCTTTCGCAACACGCTGTCGGGATAGCGCGCGACGAAGCGCTTGAGCGCGCTGTCGTCGGTCGTGTCCTTGATCAATTCCCAGCTCACCTGGTCGGAACTCGGCGGTACCGGCCGCGCCGCCCGCGCCGCCGTCAGCACCGCGATGCGGGCCTCGGCGTCCTTGCGCAGCGCGCTGTTCGGATATTGCGCGACGAAGCGCTTCAGCGCTCCATCGTCAATGGTCTCCTTGATCATATCCCAGCTCGCCTGGTCGGGGCTCGGCAGCACTGGCTGCGCGGCACGCGCCGCGGCCAGCGCCGCGATGCGGGCTTCGGCGTCCTTGCGCCGCGCGCTGCCGGGATATTGCGCGGTGAAACGCCTGAGCGCGGCTTCGTCCGTGGTTTCCTTGAGCGAGGACCAGGCGATTTCGTCGACCGCCGGCAGCGCCGCGTTCGGAAGCGGCGGCGTGAAAAAAATCTCCTCCCTGGACAGCGAACCGTAAGTGAACGGCTGCTGTTCGTTGTGGGTGGTCGTGATGACCTCGTCGCGCACGTTGCGGAACAGAAAATTGATCTCGAGACCGGGCGTTTCGATGTACTTGAGCAGCGCGGTCGTGAAGGGACTGTTGCGGCCGACCCCGTCGGAGGCGGTGGTGCCGTCTTTCGCCGCATAGGCCACGAGCACGTTGGTCGCCGGTTCGACCGCGGTCAGGCCGCGGCTGGCGGTGCGAACTCGAAATCGTCCGCTTCATCTTGTTGAGGAACGGGTTGTTGCGGCAGGCGTCCAGCACGACGAGGCCGAGCTTGGAGGAGACCGACACCATCAGCATCAGCGAGCGCAGCGAGATCGCCTCCTGCTCGGCGTCGAGGTCGGTCTTCAATTCGGCATCCACGGGAATGAGCCAGTTCTCGCCGGCAACCTCCATGCCATGTCCGGCGAAGAACACGACGGCCATTTCGGCGCGCCGCGCGCGCTGACTGAAATCGAGCAGCGCGCGACGCATGTCGTCATAGGTGGCGTTGGTCACCAGTCGCGCGGAAAATCCGAGCCGGCCCAAGGCGGCGGCGATGTCGGCGGCATCGTTTGGCGGATTCGCAAGCCCCGGCACGTTGCGATAGGCGCCGTTGCCGATGACGAGCGCGACCTTGTCCTGTGCGCTCGCCGAGGGCGAAAAACCGAGGATCAGCGCAATCGCCATGGCCGCCGTGGCGACGAACTGCGCGCGAAGGGCAATGGCGAACCGCATGATCAGGAAGCCTCGCACTGCTGCGGTCGTTGAACCGCAGCGTTGAACTTTATCACGGCGGACACAGAGCACAGGAACGACGTCAGGACTTCGACGCCGTCCAGTTTCCCGAGCAACCGCGCGGACCCTTGTTGGTCCAGCTGCCGGACCCCGTCGTCCCGACCATGCTTCCGATGAAGTCGTAACGCTGGCCGAGCACCGTCATGTTGCCGGTGATGGTACCGCCGCGCGTCACGTGTCCGGTGGCATTGCTGGTGCCGGTCACCACGCCGCTGTTGACGTTGAGGCTCCAGTGCCAGGTGATGATGCACGGGCCGGCGCTGACTCCAGTCCAGGAGCCATCCGCCGGTATCGTTCCTCCGCTGTCGGTGCTGGGGCTGACCTTGGGGCTGCGCTTTGACGGTGTGTCGTCATCATCGTCGCTCTTGCGCGACTTGGGCGGCGCGCTCCGGCTGCGCTGCTGCGGCTTGGCGCTGTCGTCGCCGTTGTTGCCGGTCGCCGACTTGTCGGGCTTGCCCACCGTGCCGCCGGCGCTGCCGGCATCCTGCGCGATCATCACACGCGACTCGGCCGGCGGTTTCCGCACTTCAGCGTCATCCAACGGCGCGGCGCTCGCCGGCGACAGCAATGCCAGCACGAGGGGAAGCCACAATAGTCCGAAGCCCGGTTTGGCTAAGGCGTTCGTTGACGACTCACGCATCGCCAGCACCCTCTGCTGCCGATAAAAGCTGAATTAGTCTGTGTTGGCATCACGTCGATTTCGAGGCTCGATCATGACGCTGAAGATAGCCCTTTAGTACGGCGAGCCAAGCGGTTTAGGGGCGCGCTTGACAGGAATATTATCCTCATGCTATCGCGTTGCTTGGTTCGACGGCGCACTTTCCGGAAGCGTCGACGAGCGGTAGGCGGCGCGGCGCGATCGGCCGCGGCGCCGGATGGAGTACCGGGGAGGCGAGCCCCACTCAACCGGGGGCGCGCGTCCTCGCAAGACGCGCGGTGTCCCCTGTGAGCGCAGGGGATGCCAAAAGGGTGCGCGTAGCGAACGCACCCGAGGCGCCTCCCCGGCGCTCCATCTCCTCGGATGGAAAAAGGGACACCGGCGCGCCCGCGCCGCAAACAACAGGGCCGGCGGAGCATTGGCTATCCTACATTGTCATGCCGGCGAACGCGGGCATCCAGTAATCACCGACTTTCGAGAAAAATCTGCGACGCCTGCGTTTACTGGATCATCCGCTTTCGCGGATGATGACATGCACTGAGCTGGTCGCTCATCCACTCAAGATAGGGACAGCAATAAAAATGAAAATCACGCGCGTCGAGCCGATCCTCATCGGCGTGCCGTACGAGCACGGCGGGCCGAAGCAGATGCGGCCGCTCGGGCCTTGGACGCACATGGAGACGCTGTTCGTCCGCATCGACACCGACGGCGGCATCACCGGATGGGGCGAGGCGTTCGGCTTTGCTGCGTCACCGCTGACGCGGGAGGCCATCACGCGGGTGGTGGCGCCGCTTTGTGTCGGGCGTGACGTTGCCGACGTGCCGTCGTTCATGACGGAACTCGCGCGAAAACTTCATGCAATGGGACGGCACGGCCCGGTAAGCTTCGCGCTCGGCGGCATCGACATCGCGCTGTGGGATATTTTGGGCAAGGCGAAACGCCAGCCGCTGCACCAGATGCTCGGCGGCGCGACACGCACGCGCATTCCGACCTACGCCAGCCTGTTGCGTTACGGCAAACCCGATCTCGTTGCGCGCTTCACCAAGGAGGCAATCGGGCGCGGCTACCAAGCCATCAAGGTGCACGAGCATCTGGTCGAAACCGTCGCGCCTGCGCGCGAAGTCGCGGGGCCCGACATCGCGCTGATGGTCGACACCAATTGCGCTTGGCCGCTGGACGAGGCGCTCGCCATGGCGCGCAAGCTCAAGCCGTACAATCTCGCGTGGCTCGAAGAGCCGGTCGACCCGGTCGACGATTACGACGCCATGGCGCGCATCCGCCGCGAGGCCGGCGTCGCCATCGCGGCCGGCGAGAACATCGGCAACGCCGGCGAGGCGCGGCGCGCGATCGAGCTCGGCGCGCTCGACATCTTCCAGCCGAGCGTCACCAAGATCGGCGGCGTTATCGCGATGCAAAAGGCAATCGCCATCGCACAGCAGCACGGCGTGCGCGTCATGCCGCACTCGCCCTATTTCGGACCGGGCCTGATCGCGACCTTGCACGTCATCGCCGCATGCTTGCCCGACGCAATGTGCGAACGATTCTACTGCGAGCTTGAAGCGACGCCGTTGGGCGCGGCGATCGATGCGCGCGACGGCCACATGGATGTGCCGAACGGGCCAGGAACTCGGCATCGAGGTCGATGAAAAAATCATCGCGCGCTATCGCGTTGCGTGACCCGGTGACCTATTCCGCATTGACCATCGCGCCGACGTATTCGGCCAATCCGAGCGACGCCGTCAGCCCGGGCGACTCGATGCCGAACAGGTTGAAGAGCCCGGGCAAGCCATGCACGGCGGGACCACGGACCTGAAAGTCGAGCGGCGTTGCGCCCTGCCCGCTGATGCTCGGCCGGATACCCGCATAGGCCGGCTGCAGCGCGCCATCGCGAAGGCCGGGCCAGAAGCTGCGGATGGACGGGTAGAACTTCTCCGCGCGGCCCGGATCGACGGTGTAGTCGAGACGATCGATCCATTCGACATCGGGGCCAAATCGGACATTGCCCGCGAGATCGATGACGGCGTGGATGTCCATGCCGGTCTTGCCGTGCACGGGGTAGATCAGGCGCCGAAATGGCGGTGCTCCGGTCACGGTGAAATAGACGCCGCGTTTGAAGAAATTACCCGGGATGCTGTCGGGCGGGATGCCCGCGATGCGCCGCGCCAGCGGCGGCGCGCCATGGCCGGCGCAGTTCACCAGCAGCCGGCAGGCCAGCGCCATCGGCTCGGCGCCGCCGACGTCGAGGACAAAACCGTCCGCCGTCACGCGTCCGCCTTCGACCGGCGCGCGCAGCACGACCATGCCGCCCGCAGCTTCAAGATCGGCGCGATAGGCCAGCATCAGTGCGTGGCTGTCGACGATGCCCGACGACGGCGAGAGATAGGCGGCGTGGCATCGCAGGTTTGGCTCGAGCGCCAGCGTTTCCGCCGGCTCAAGCCAGCGCACATCGCTGACGCCGGCTGCGAGCGCATCGTCCATGTGCTGGCGCAGCCGCGGCACCTCGTCCTCGGTACGCGCCACCACGATCTTGCCAAGACGCCGGTGCGGCACGCCGTGCTCGGCGCAATAGGCGTACAGCATGTCGCGCGCACGCGGGAACAGATGGCCGCGCAATGTTCCCTTCTTGTAGTAGAGCCCGGCGTGAATGACTTCACTGTTGCGCGAGGACGTGTGTTCGCCGATGCCGCGCTCCGCTTCGAGCACCATCACCTCGCGACCCGACACAGCCAGCGCCCGGGCAACCGCAAGTCCGACAACGCCCGCGCCAACGACCACGCATTCGACCAAGTCTTCCATGGGACAGCGGTATCACACCCGGAAATGCTTCGACAGCTTCAGGCCCTGCGCCTGGTAGTTCGAGCCGATGCCGCTGCCGTAGAGCGTGGTCGGGCCGCGCCAGCATCTTCTCGTAGACCAGCCGGCCGACGATCTGGCCGTGCTCGAGGATGAACGGCACCTCGCGCGAGCGCACTTCGAGCACGGCGCGCGCGCCCGCGCCGCCCGCGCCCGCGTAGCCGAAGCCCGGATCGAAGAAGCCGGCATAGTGCACGCGGAACTCGCCGACCAGCGGATCGAACGGCACCATCTCGGCGGCGTAGTCGGGCGGCACCTGCACGGCTTCCTTCGAGGCGAGGATGTAGAACTCGTCCGGATCGAGGATGAGGCTCTCGTCGGCGCGCGCCGCATCGGCTCCCAGAAATCGAGCGACGTCGTAGCCGCCGCGCCGCTCGACATCGATCACGCCGGTGTGGCGCTTGGCGCGATAGCCGACGAGGCGCTCGGCGCCGGCGCCGGCGAGATCGACGCTGACGCGCGACGCCGTCGCCGACATCGGCATCGTCGCAGTCGACCAGGCGCTCGCGCGCGTGCAGCGCGCGCAACGCTTCGGCGTCGAGCACGGCGTTGCCGCGGCGAAAGCGGATCTGCGACAGCCGCGAGCCCTCGCGCACCAGCACCGGAAACGTGCTGCGGGCTGATCTCGGCGTAGAGCGGACCGTGATAGCCGGCCGCGATGCGGTCGAAGCCGCGGGTCTCGTCGGCGATGACGCGGGTGAACACGTCGAGCCGGCCGGTCGAGCTTTTCGGGTTGGCCGCCGCGGCGATGTCGTCGCGGCAGCGCCAGGCTTTCGAGCAGCGGCACGATGTAGACGCAGCCGGTCTCCAGCACCGCGCCGTCGGCGAGCGCGATCTCGTGCAGCTTCAGTTCGTCGATGCGCTCGGCGACCGTCGCGCCGGGCCCGGCAGAAAGCTCGCGCGCACGCGATAGGCGATTTCGCCGAGCCGCAGGTCGAGGCTCGCCGGCTGGATCTGGTCGGGCGCGAAATCGGATAGGCTGGCAGGATCCCGCCGCTGTCCGCCAGCGCCGCGATCATGCGGTCGGGCAGGATGCCCTTGTCGATCGGCGGCGAAGCGAAAGCGGCATCGGAATCCTTCGGTTCTCCCGCCTAGCGAGGCATGCGAGTGCGACGATCTAATCCGATGGCCGAGCTTGACGGGAAGACATGCGCGGCGTTAGAGGCTGCAGTTATCCCGTGGTCATTTGAGCCGGCCGGCTTGCAGCCACGTTAAACAAATTGCTAAAAGGCCGGGGACGCGTGAGCCCGGCCTGAGGATTTTCCTCCGGCCGGGTTTTTGTTGGCCCGATAGGAGGCCGCCATGTCCGCGTCCGCGAAGACCGAAAATTCCGCCCCGAGACCCGCCTGGTCCATGCCGGCACCCTGCGCTCGCAGTTCGGCGAGACCTCGGAGGCGCTGTTCCTCACCCAGGGCTACGTCTACGACAGCGCCGGCGCAGGCCGAGGCGCGCTTCAAGGGCGAGGAGCCCGGCTATCAGTATTCGCGCTTCTCCAATCCGACCGTCGACGATGTTCGAGCAGCGCATGGCGGCGCTCGAAGGCGCCGAGGCCGCGCGCGCGACCGCGACCGGCATGGCGGCGGTCACGACCGCGCTGATCGGCCAGCTCAAGGCCGGCGATCACGTCGTCGCGGCCGAAGGCGCTGTTCGGCTCCTGCCGCTACGTGGTCGAGGATCACCTGCCGCGCTACGGCGTCGCCTCGACGCTGGTCGACGGCAGCGATCTCGACGCAATGGCGAGAAGGCGGTGCGGCCGAACACCAAGACGTTCTTCCTCGAAAGCCCGACCAATCCCGACGCTCGAGGTGATCGACATCGCGGCGGTCGCGAAGATCGCGCACGCGGCCGGCGCGACGCTGGTGGTCGACAATGTGTTCGCGACGCCGCTGTTCCAGAAGTCCGCTCGCGCTCGGCGCCGACTGCGTCGTCTATTCGGCGACCAAGCACATCGACGGCCAGGGCCGCTGCCTCGGCGGCGTGATGCTCGGCTCGGAGAAGTTCATCCAGGACAACGTGCACACGCTGATCCGCCAGACCGGCCCGTCGATCTCGCCGTTCAACGCCTGGGTGCTGCTCAAGGGCCTCGAGACGCTGGCCGTGCGCGTGCAGCGGCAGACCGACACGGCGGCGACGGTCGCGGTCGCGCTCGTCGGAACATCCGAAGGTCACGCGCCTGATCTATCCCGGCCGGCCGGACCATCCGCAGGCCGCGATCGCGCAGAAGCAGATGCGCGGCGGCTCGACGCTGGTGGCGTTCGAGGTCAAGGGCGGCAAGGAGGCGGCGTTCCGCTTTCAGGATGCGCTCAAGCTCGTGTCGCATCAGCGAACAATCTCGGCGACGCCAAGAGCCTGATCACGCATCCGGCGACGACCACGCATCAGCGCCTCGACGCCGGCGCAGCGCGCCGAGCTCGGCATCACCGACGGCCTGGTGCGGCTGTCATGCGGGCTCGAGCATCCCGACGATCTCGTGGACGATGTGCTCGCCGCGCTCGATGCGGCCTGAGGGTGCGTGAATGCCCGACACCGCACACTTTGCATCGTCCCCGCGCACGTTCGTCCTCGTGCACGGCACCGCGTATGGCGGCTGGTGCTGGCGGCGAGTCGCCGATCTGCTGCAGGCGCGCGGCCACAAGGTCTATACGCCGACGCTGACCGGGCTTGCCGACCGCTCGCACCTGATGAGCAAGAACATCACGCTTGACACCCACATTCTCGACGTCGTCAATCTCATCAAATGGGAAGGCCTCGACGACGTTTGCCTATGCGGCCACTCGTCCGGCGGCGTCGTGGTATCGGGCGCGATCGAGCAGGTGTTGGCGCGCGTGTCCTCGATCGTGTTTCTCGACGCCTTCCTGCCGGAAAATGGACAGCGGCCGTCCGACTGGAATTCGCCGCAATCGCGCGCGGCCGTCGCGGCGGCGCTCGAAAAGGGTGAAATCTCGCGGCCGCCGGTTGCGAGCGAAACCTACAATGTCAATGAGCGCGACCGCGCCTGGGTGGATTCCCAGAGCACCCCGCAGCCGATCGGCGTCTCGCTCAATCCCGTCAGGCTCACGGGCGCGCGCGAACGCGTCGCGAAGAAGGCCTATATCCGCGCCACCGGATATCCCCATCCGCATTTCGACCGTTACCACGCGCAGACCAGGGCCGATCCGTCATGGCGCAGCTACGAAGTGCCGTGCGGCCACGTCGTGATGCTCGACATGCCGGAACGCCTGGCGGAAATCCTGGAAGAGGTCGCGTAGAGCGCTTTCGCGCCCGAAGCATGATCCGGAAAAGTGGACACCGGTTTTCCGAAAAGATCATGCTCGCACAAGATGCTAGAGCCTGGTTCTGATTCAATCAGAACCGATAGGGCTCTAGCGCGGTGCGTGCGCGGCGGCGGAGGCGACCGGGCGGGTCGCGGCTTCCGCGATCGCGGAGCCCAGAAGGTGCGCCACGCAGCCGTAGCTCCAGTCGTTCATGTGCAGTTCGTCCGGCGACAGGAACTGGTCATAGGCCGTCTTGAGCGTCTCGCGCCAGTAGCGCATGACCGCGAAGCGGTGGAACAGGTCGACGTTCTCTTCCTTCGCGGTGAGCGCGATCAGGTCGACCATATCGGACGCATCGTGCTTCGCCAGCACCCTGGGCGCGAATTGCGGATCAATCAGTACGATATCCGAGCCGACTGCCCTTAACCGCCTCACGCCGTCGTGCAGCAGGGCACCGTGCGGCTTGAGCGGATGATCGCGCAGCACCGAATTGGTCCCGACCTGCCACAGCACCAGATCGGGATGCTCCGAAATCACGCCGTTGTCGAACCGCGCCAGCATATCGGCGGTTTCCTCGCCGCCAACGCCGCGATTGAAAACCGTGAATTCGTGTCGCGGGAAACGCTGCGACAAATCGACCTTGAGCTGGCTCGGATAGTTCGCCGCCGGAGAGCTTGCGCCGGCGCCCGCGGTCGACGATGAGCCGACGGCCACGATCGTGATGGGCTGGCCGCCCGCGAGCCGTCGCGCAACGTGACTGAGCGGAAGGTCGAACTTTGTGTATTCGGACGGTGCGCCGCAAACGACCGGAGCCGGCGGCGCTGCTGCTGGCGACGGGGCTTCAGGCATTTCCGCGCGCGCCGCGCCGAATGCGCCAAGCGCCGCTATCGCGGCGGCGAGCACCAGTTCAAGCCGAGTCGTGAGATGTTTCGCCATCAACGCTTCGTCTGCAATTTCAACGCATCGAAATGTGAAGCGTCGACGATCTGCGACGCCAGGGCCCGGCCGATGCAATCGTGGACCTTTCGCGCCATAGCATAGTCTTTAGTGGCGGAATAGAGGTCGAACAGGCCCTCCTCATTCCAGTAGCGCATGAGTGCCAGCCGATCGAACAGTGGGGCGCTGCGCTGCTGCGCCTCCCAGCGCATGACGTCGGCATAGGCGGTAATGCCGAGCATGAATTCGGTGCGGGGGCTGTACTGCATGTTCATCAGGATGACGTCGGCGCCGCCAGCCTGCAGCTCATCGATGCCGTCGTCGAGCTTGCCGCGGAACTCGTCCGGCTCAACGCCGCGAATGGCATCGGCGGTGCCGGCCTGCCAGATCACCAGCGCGGGCTTTTCGTCCGCGATGATCTTCGCCAGTTCCGCTGCCATTTCCGCGGTGGTCTCGCGCGACTTGACGTGGGCGATGACCCGAACGTCGATGCCGGTCAGGCGGTTCTTGAGCGCCTCTTCAAGCCGCGCCGGGTATGCGTAATGAGCGCCTTCGGGGCCCGGCAGCGTGGAAGACCCCGAGCCGACGACGACGATGTCCAGGCGATGACGGTCGGCGATGGCGGATGCAGACGTGCGGCAATTCGCTGTCGGCAAACCCGAGCGAACTCGGCACGTCGCAGCCCTCGGCCGCCGCTGCCGCGGGACCTGCGAGGAGAACCGCCGTGAGAAACGCAAAAATCAACGTCATGCCTCGCCTCCCGCGAGGTCGGCGTCCGCCGCCTTGGCACGCGATGGGGCAGTTCGCCCTTCTACCGCCTTGTACCATGAGATCAGGTAGGCTGTCGCAATCATTATCAGAATGCCTAAGAGGCTGATTCCCGCCTGCAAAAGCGGGCCGCCGGACCATTCTCCGATGATGAACTGCCCGGCAAAGGCCAGAAACACGCCGAGGCAGAAGATTTCGAGCGAATGCTGCCCGCAGCGGATCGCCGGGCGAAATACCGGCAATTTCAGCGCCGGCCAGTCGATCGGGATGAAGCGGACGGTGACCGCCGCAAGCGCCAGGAAGTGCGCCAACCGCAACACGTCCAGATTGGTCTTGTCGATCGGATACATCCATTCGCTGAGCCAGCCCGGCACGAAGCGGGCCAGCGGGGCAATGTACCAGGTCATGGTGATGGCGAACGAGAACAGCAGATAGGCGATGGCGAGCGCGAGCGTCACGTCGGAGCGCAGCACACCGGCAAGCCGCTTCGCACCGCCGAGTGCGCACCAGGCGCCAAATACGAACAGCAGTTGCCAGGCGAACGGATTGAAGAACCAGACGCCGTTCGGATAGGCCGGCAGATTCCAGTCGAAGTACCAAGCCAGCGCATAGACCAGCGCGGAGCCTGCGAGCGCGAACGTCGGCTGCCGCAGCAGCATCCACAGCGTCGGCGGAAACAGCAGCAGCAGCACGATATAGAGCGGCAGCACGTCCATGTTGGCGGGTTTGAACTTCAACAGCAGCGCCTGGAAGATCGTGATGTCGGGCTGCTTGAGAAAATCGAGGATGTTCATTTCCTCGGCATAGAGCGGGTTGTCGAAGGTCGCCGCGACATAGGCGATCTCGGCCATGAAGATCGTGAACAGGAAGATGTGCGCGACATAGATCTGCCAGGCGCGCTTGAAGATGCGCGCGCTCGAAATAATGAAGCCGCGCTCGCGCATGGCCTTGCCGTAGACGAAGGCCGCCGTGTAGCCGGAAATGAAGATGAAGATTTCGGTCGCGTCGCTGAAGCCGTAATTGCGGATCGTGACCCAGCTCACGATGTTCTGGGGGATGTGATCGAGAAAGATGAGCCACAGCGCCAGCCCGCGGAACAGGTCGAGCCGCAGATCGCGTTCGCCGGTGACGACAGGGGGCGGGGAGGCCATCAGCATCGTTCTTCGCAACCGTCTATCGATCGCCCGGACCCGGCGCTTTCGCAGGCGTGACGGGCGATTCTAGTCCGCGAACCGTGTCCTGAGAAAGACGGTTCGCACGGTTATTGCAAGCGCGGCCGGGACGCTATTCACTAATGCGTGGATTCGCGTGATAGCTGGCGACAGGCAAACCCATGTATCGGGCCGTTACCCGCAACATCGAAGTCAAGGTGACCCCGCGCTTCGTCGCCGACCGGTCGTCGCCGGACAATAACTATTTCTTCTGGGCCTATACCATCTCGATCACCAACGACGGCGCCGAGACGGTCCAGCTCAAGACCCGCCACTGGCGCATCACCGACGCGCATGGCCGCAAGCAGGAGGTCCGCGGCGCCGGCGTGGTCGGCGAGGAGCCGGTGCTGAAAGCCGGGGAATCCTACGAATACACCAGCGGCGTGCCGCTGCAGACGCCGTCGGGTTTCATGGTTGGAACTTATGGCATGATCACCACGGCCGGTGAGCATTTCGATATCGAAATCCCGGCTTTCTCGCTGGATTCGACCGAAGTGCAGCGGACGATTAATTGAGCGGTGTGTCGCCGCCGGTCACAACTTCAGCCGGCTCGAACACATACGTCGAGCTGCAGAACTCGCACGTCACCGTGATCTTGCCGTTCTCGATCATGTCGTCGCGGTCGTCTTGCGAGAAGCTCTTGAGCATGTTGGTCACGCTCTCGCGCGAGCATGAGCACTGCGCCGAAACCGGCGCCGGGCGGAACACGCGTACGCCGGGCTCGTGGAACAGCCGGTAGGCCAGACGCTCGCTCGACAGGTCCGGATCGATCAACTCGATGTCCTCGACGGTCGCGATCAGGGAGCGGCCCTCGACCCAGGCGTCGTCCTCCTTGACGACATGCTGGGTGGCGCCGGCCGGCGCGTCGCCGGGATCGAGGTCGGGCTGCCGGGCACGCTCCGCCGCCTTCGGCAGGAACTGCAGCAGGATGCCGCCCGCGCGCCAGCGCCGGCTCGGGCCTTCCTGCGCGGCGCGGAACTCCTCGGCGACGGCGAGCCGCACACGCGTCGGGATCTGCTCCGAGCGCAGGAAATACTCGTGCGCGGCGTGTTCGAGGTTGTTGCCATCGAGCGCGACCAGGCCCTGATAGCGGCTCATGTCGGGACCCTGGTCGATGGTCATGGCGAGATGGCCGCTGCCGAGCAGTTTGCCCTGATCGGCCTCACCGGCCGCAACCGCGGCGGCGACCCGGTCGGCGTCGAACCGCGCACAGGCCCGCACCTTGCCGGGCGTGGTGTAGTCGACCACCAGCAGCCGCACCGGCCCGTCGCTCTGCGTCTGCATGATGAAGCGGCCGTCGAACTTGAGCGCCGAGCCCAGCATCACGGCGAGCACGATGGCCTCGCCGAGCAGCTTGGCGACCGGCGGCGGATAATCGTGGCTCTTCAGGATGGTATCGACCACCGGACCGAGCCGCACGATGCGGCCGCGCAGGTCGAGTGCCTTGACCTCGAACGGCAGTACGGTGTCGTCGACGGATTCCGCGGCGGGCGCGCGGACCGGAATGGCGAGCTGGGGATCATTCATTGCGAGGGAATATAGGAAGATCGGCGCGGATTGTGACCCCCTCGCCGCGCCTTACCGCCCGTTTGCTTGCAGGCACCAGGTCAAAATGCCCTTCTGGACGTGCAGCCGGTTTTCGGCTTCGTCGAACACCACCGATTGCGGGCCGTCGATCACCTCGTCGGTGACCTCCTCGCCGCGGTGCGCGGGCAGGCAATGCATGAAGATCGCATCCGGCTTGGCACGCGCCATCAGCCGGGCATTGACCTGGTAGGGCTTGAGCAGGTTATGGCGGCGGGTGCCATTCTTGTCGCCCATCGACACCCAGGTGTCGGTGACGACGCAGTCGGCGCCCTTGACGGCTTCTTCGGGGTCGTCGCCGACGCGGATCGTCGCGCCAGAAGACTTGATCCAGTCGGTGAGCGGCTTCTTGGGCGCAAGTTCCGGCGGGCGTCGCGACCCGCAAGCGGAATTCGAACTGCGCCGCAGCGTGCATCCAGGAGGTGAGCACGTTATTGGCGTCGCCGCTCCACGCCACGGTGCGGCCGCGGATCGGGCCGCGATGCTCCTCGAAGGTCATGACGTCGGCCATGACCTGGCACGGATGCGAGCGCCGCGTCAGGCCGTTGATGACCGGCACGGTCGCGGTGCGCGCCAGTTCCGCCACTGCGTCGGGATCGAGCGCGCGGATCATGATGGCATCGACGTAGCGCGACAGTACGCGCGCGGTGTCGGCGATGGTCTCGCCGCGGCCGAGCTGCATCTCGTCGGCGGTGAGCATGATGGCGTCGCCGCCGAGCTTGCGCATGGCGACCTCGAACGACACGCGGGTGCGGGTCGAGGGCCGCTCGAAGATCATCGCCAGCGTCCGGCCGGCGAGCGGGCTGCTGGCACGCCCGCGCTTGGACTTCATGGTGCGGCTCGCCTCGATCATCCCGCGCAACTCGGTCGCCGGGACGTCGGTCAGATCGAGAAAGTGGCGGATGGCGCTCATCCGGCCGCTCCCTGCTTTTGCGGCTTTGCTTGCCGCTGTACGAGGCTGCGCACAGGCGCGGTCGAGCCGCGCAATCGCCTCGGCGATTTCCGCTTCGCCGATGATGAGCGGCGGCAGCAGCCGCACGACATTGTCGCCGGCGGAAACGGTGATCATTTTTTCCGCGCGCAGCGCATCGACGAGATCGCCGGCCGGCACCAGCGCGCGCAACCCGACAAGCAGGCCCTCGCCGCGCACTTCGGCGATGATGGAGGGGTAGCGGTCCTTGATTTCGGCGAGGCGCTGCTTGAACAAGCAGCCCGGTACGCTGGACGTTGTCGAGGAAACCGGGCGCAAGCATGACGTCGAGCATCGCATTGCCGACCGCCATCGCCAGCGGATTGCCGCCGAAGGTCGAGCCATGCGTGCCAACCGTCATGCCCTTGGCGGCTTCGGTGGTGGCCAGGCAGGCGCCGATCGGAAAGCCGCCGCCGAGCGCCTTGGCGAGCGCCATGACATCCGGCTCGATGCCGACACGCTGATAGCAGAACAACGCGCCGGTGCGGCCCATGCCGGTCTGCACCTCGTCGAACACGAGCAGCAGGCCGTGCTGGTCGCAGAGCTGGCGCAGCGCCCTGAGAAACGGCGGCGGCGCCACTCGAACGCCGCCCTCGCCCATGATCGGTTCGATCAGGATCGCCGCCGTTTCCGGCCCGATCGCGCGCTTGGTCGCCTCGAGATCGCCGAACGGCACCTGATCGAAGCCGTCGACCGGCGGACCGAAGCCTTCGAGATATTTCTTGTTGCCGCGCGGCGGCGAGCGTCGCCAGGGTGCGGCCGTGGAACGCGCCGTCAAAGCGTGATGATGCGGTAGCGCTCCGGCCGGCCGCTGGCGGACTGGTATTTGCGCGCCATCTTGATCGCGCATTCCATCGCCTCGGCGCCGGAATTCTGGAAAAATACGGTATCCGCAAAGCTTGCCGCGCATAGCCGATCGGCGAGCGTCTCACCTTCCGGAATGCGGTAGAGGTTGGAGACATGCCAGACTTTTTGCGCCTGCTCGGCAAGCGCCGCGATGAGCTTTGGATGCGCGTGACCGAGCGCATTGACGGCGACGCCCGAGGTGAAATCGAGATAGCGTTCGCCGTTGGTCGCCACCAGCCAAGCACCCTCGCCCCGCTCGAAAGCGAGGTCGACGCGCGCGTAGGTCGGCAGCAGATGCGATGTCACGACAGAACCAGTCGTACGATTTCGTACAGACCAAACGAAATGTGCCGCCTCTCCAGGCGGCACGCCATATAATGTATTTCCGCATGCGTCGCTGTCAACATGACACCGGCAAGCCACATTTGCCGGTATTCATACACACGCACATCAGGAACATGTGGAAGCAGCGGCACCGACTCTTGCGCCCGACTCCCGCCATATTGTAGCCTTTTGGTTGTCAAGTACGACATCTCGTGCGGCGGACAGTTTTCTAAAGTTTGGGCAGCGTGCGTGTCGGGCGGCTCTCGAGCTGCCAGGCGGGGTGATGGATTCCGTCGAACGTATGCTGGGGCTGCCAAGGAGAAACAGACGATGTCCTGGACCGACGAGCGCGTCGAGCTATTGAAAAAGCTATGGTCTGACGGGCTTTCCGCCAGCCAGATCGCGGGCGAGCTTGGCGGCATCACGCGCAACGCGGTGATCGGCAAGGTGCACCGGCTCGGCCTGTCGGGGCGCGCCAAGAGCCCTTCGAGTGCAGCGCCGCGGCCGCGCAAGCCCCGCTCGGCCTCGCACATGATGCGCGTGCCGCGCGCCTCGATCCGCGGCAATACGGCGCTCGCGCACGCCTATGAGCTCGATACCGAGCCCGGAGCCCGAACTGATCGAGAACATCATCCCGATCGGGCAGCGCCGCACGATCCTCGAACTGACCGAAGAGACCTGCCGCTGGCCGATCGGCGACCCGGGCAGCGCCGAATTCTTTTTCTGCGGCGGCCACACGCTGTCGGGGCTGCCCTACTGCGCCTATCACTCGCGCGTCGCCTACCAGCCGGCCACCGACCGCCGTCGCGACAAGCGGCCGTTCCGCGGTTAAGGGCTTATATCAATAGACCGAAGGTGCGCTTGCGCTACGCGTCCGTTGACCCGCGCATGTCGCGCGTCATCGTCCAAAGCCGCCCAGCAGTCCACCGCCGATGCCGAGCAGAATGCCGGGGCCGACCGGGCCGCCGCCGGCGGGAGGCTGGCCCACTTCCTGATCGCCACGTTGCACGCGCCGCGGCGCATCCGGTGCAGGTCTCGGATTGTCGTCGGGTGAGGCCCGGCGGGAATTCTTCGACGGCGCATCGGGAGCGGACTTCGCTGAACCGTCGCGCGGCGCACGGCGCGAGCGCGGTGGAGGATCGGGGTCGGGGTCGGATTTGGCCGCCTTCTTGGATTTGACCGGCGGGTCCGGCATCGCGACGCAGGTGTCGCCCTTGGCTTGGAAGCCGTCGCCACAAACCAGTGGGCAAACCCGGCCATCGCGTCCGCGAAGCGCGTCAATGGTGTCCTGAGACGGACTAGAAACATCGAGCTTGAGCTTGGCAAAGCGATTGAACAGCCGCAGCGCGCCCTGCGAGGCGGCGTCCCATTCCCCGTTCGCCTTGATCGCGCCGGTGCCAACCGACACGCATGAGCTCAAGCTGGATATTGCGGGCGAGCTCCGCTTGGGTCGGCGGCGCAGCCGCCACCGGGGCCGCGTTGCCGACAGCGCGTGGCGGTGGAAGATCGGCCACGGGAGCCGGGGGCGCAGAGCCGCTGTTCGGAGATTTTGGCGCGATCTGTGAACACGCCGTTCGGGTAGCGTTGCAGGAAGACGCGTACCGGCCCGCAACTGTTTGACCCGCGCGCGGCCTGCCATGCGGCCAATTCGCCGGCCCTGTCGCCTTGCGACGACGCCGGAGGGACTGGCGGCAAAGCTGGAGCCGGTGCTGGCGCCAATGTCGCGACCGCCGCGGCGGCAGGAGCGGCTTCCGACGTCGCAGCCGGAACAGCTAAAGGTGCGGGCGCCAGCGCCGCGGCTGGTGCGAGCGCGGGGGCAGAGCCCTCCTTCGCAAAGTAGAAGGCCTGCGTCATGTCGCTGAGCTGCTGCGGCCGCTGCGCGTTCCGCGTGGCTTGGCGAACGTCGGCGGCGACCAGTTTCAGCATGACGGACACTTCGAGGCCAGGCTGCGGCGCATGCTTGAGCACCGATGCGGCAAACGGACTGTTGCGCGAATCCCCGTCCGACGCTTCCTGTCCAGGCGCGGCCGAAAATGCGACCAGCGTGTCGTGTCCGGTCGCCTCGACCTTGGCGAGGCCGCGGCCGAGTGCCACGGACCGCCGTGCCGCGACCAGGTTGCGCCTGAGATTGTCGGCCAGCGGGTTATTCCGGCACGCATCGAGGAAGACGAGATTGACCGCCGCCCGCGACTCCATCAATCGGATAATGGCATCGAGTTCGATCGTTTCGGTCGGAACCAGAAATTCGCTCTCCAGCTTCGCGTTCGTCGACACCAGATAGTTCTTCTCGTTGAGCTGCAGACCGTGGCCGGCATAAAAGAACAGTCCGACCTCGGCCCCCTCGAGAACGCGCGCGAATTCATCGATCTTCCGCGCGAAGCTTACCTGGTCGAGGTCCGTGGCGAGCAATAACCTCAAAGCCGAGTTGTCCGCAGCATGCCGGCGATGTCTTCGGCATCGTTGGCGGGATTTCGCAATGCGATCGTGTTGACGTATTGCGCGTTGCCGACGACAAGCGCGACGCGACGATCCGCGAAGGCTGCGTCCGAACAGAACAGTATGGCCATCAGAGCTTGTGAAGACGGTGAAATAGTACCGCATGAGGCCTCCGTCGCCGGCGCAATTATACGTCATATGCGACACTGGCACACGTGTTTCTGTGCCGCGCGTCCTTTCGCCCCCAGCTCAATAATTGGTGTCGGATGCTGACCGTCGGGTTTCGAACACAACGCCAATTTGAAATGTCAGCGATACAACTTCGCGTCATCAATGGTTTTGCGCGCTGCAATGCATCGCCAAAGCCGCGGCCGGAACCGACCGCGCATGAAGCCTGCCTTGAACGAACCAAAATTCAACCCTAGCCTGTGCGACATCGCAGGCTGACTGGAACGGCGGGGGGCGACACCATCCACCGGTAAGGGGTCTTCGATGACGACAATCCATTGGCGGACAGGCATCAGCGGGTCGTTCAATAATGCATTCGACTGGAGCCCGATTGGGGTTCCGAATGCCAATGACGATGTCGTCATCGGTGCGCCTGGCGCCTATATCGTCACCGTTTCTTCGAGCCGCACGATCAGATCGCTGACGACGGCGAAGGCCGCAACGCTGGCGGTGACACATGGCACCCTCGACATCACCCATGGCACCGGCACAGGTCTGAATGCCGGGACGATTAGCGTTGGCAACGGCGCCGCGCTCGAAATCGCGGGCACGTTCGACAACACCGGCAAGATCACGCTGAACTCGACCGGCGCAGCCACCGATCTCATCATCGCAGCGAATGTGACGCTGAGCGGCGGCGGCGCCGTCATATTGAGCTCTGGCGGATTGAGCCTTGGCGGCGGCCACGACGCCATCGTTGGGGCGCAGCCTTTACTTCCCTTCTCCATCTTCAGGCCGGTCGTCACGCTCACCAACGCGGACAACACCATCGAAGGAGCCGGCACCGTCGGCGGCCGCAATCTTGCACTGAATAACGAGGCGACGATCATCGGCAACAGCAGGAACGGTGCGCTGATACTGAACACCGGCACGCTTTCGATCAGGAATTCCGGTGTGATCGAGGGTGCAACCGCGCTGGGCGTCGCCATCGACAGCAACGTCGCGAATAGCGGAACGCTCGAAGCGATCGGACCGAATGCCAGGCTCCTCATCGAAGGCACGGTGACGGATTCCGGGCGCGGCTCCGTTCGCACATCCGGCGATGGCGCTCATGTCGATCTTTCGAGCGCCAGCATCGTTGGCGGCGCGGTGGTCATCGGCAGCGGCGGCACCGTGCAGTCGCTCGCCGACAATGGCACCAGCACGATCTCGGGCGCCGCGGTGAGCGGGACAGGGACGTTGCAGGCCAACAGCGACAGCAGACTGGATGTCACCAATGGCACCATCGCCACCACAGTTGGCCTGGTGTCGAACGGCATCGGCAGCGTGCTCGACGTCTCCGATGTTGTCGGCGCCAATGCCGGAACGATCAGCAGCGGTGAAATCGAATTCGCGAGCGCATCGGCCGCGCAAATCACCTTCGCCCAGGGCCAGGTCGGCACGCTGAAACTCGACTCATCGTTCACCGGCACGATTTCCGGACTTGCCGGCTCGGTGCCGATGAGCTTCACGAACTTTTTCGTATTCGGCGACAGCACGGTCGACAGCGGCGCGTTGCAATACTTGTCGCCTGACCTGCCAAAGCCGCCGAATCCCGGTCTCACCGAACGGATGCAAAATGGGCTGGCCAACGGTGGAACGAATTCGCCGGTCGGGGTTGGCCTGATGAATACGCAAATCCTCGCGGCCGACTTCGGTCTCACAGCCAACACGGCTTACGCCACCGGGGGGCGGAGGCACCAACTACGCCATCTCCGGCGCGCTCGATGCCAACGATGCGGGCGGCGGCAACGATCCAGGCAACGGCAACGTTGGCAACACCAATCAGATCGACAAAACCAATCCCAATCCGGCCCTGCTCTCGACCGTCGATCAGCTCAAGACCTATCTGAATTCCGTCGGCGGCCACGCCGATCCGTCGGCGCTCTACCTCATCAGTTCAGGCGCCAACGACGTGTCCTATATGACCAATTCCACCTTTAGCGATGCACAGCAGCAGGCTTACGTATTTGCACAGGCGGACGCTTTGGCTGCCGAAATCGAACAGTTGTCCGCCGATGGGGCCAAGCACATCCTCGTCAACCCTGTGATAAATAATCAGTCACTGTCGCAGACGTATTCGCAACGTCTCTTCCATGATCTCGATCAATCGGGAATTGCCTACACCAAGAGCGACGTCCACGACATGGTGCAGGATGTCCTGAACAATCCGACGGCCTACGGCTTCGCCGCAAACGCGGTGCAGCCCGGCCAAGTCGGGACCGATACCGAGTCGGCGCTCATCGAACCCGATACCGACCTCAACGCTCAGGGCAAACCACTGCTCAGCGGCTGGGGACTGTGGGGCGCAAACACCGAAACGCCGCAGGATCCCAACGTTGTCCCTTTCAACCAGCAATACGCCTACCTGAGTTCGCCGACCGCCGAGCAGACGCAATTCTTTTCCGACGATCAGCATCTCTCGGACGCCGGTCAGCAGATTCAGGCAAACCTCGACTACAATCTGATCGCCGACGATGCCATCGATCTCACCAGCCTGGGCTATGCGCCCGGCCATACGAACGCCAGCTTTTTTGGCACGTCGACGGGCGGCACACTCACCGTTACCAATGGCACGGACAGCGCGAACATTGCGCTACTCGGCAATTATCTGGCGGCGGCCTTTGTGACAGCGGGTGATGGCACCGGCGGCACGCTGGTCATGGACCAGTCGAGCTCCTCGCCGCCGCAGTTGCTGACCGTAACGCACGGGTCCTGAGGCCGGACAGCAAAGGCGCTTCGCCGCGTGAGCGGTAATACCTCAGGCGATCTTGCCGAAGCGGTCGTCGAGCGAATAGCCGGTGCCGCGCACGGTGCGGATCGGGTCGTCATCCTGGCCGCGATTGAGCGCCTTGCGCAGGCGGCCGACGTGCACGTCGACGGTGCGCTCGTCGATATAGACCTCGCTGCCCCACACGCCGTCGAGCAACTGCTCGCGCGAGAACACGCGGCCGGGGCGCTCCATCAGGTATTCGAGCAGGCGGAATTCGGTCGGCCCGAGATCGATGGCGCGGCCGGAACGCGAGACGCGTTTCTTTTCGCGGTCGAGTTCCAGGTCGCCGATCGCCAGCAGGTTGGCGACGCGTTCGGGGCTCGCGCGGCGCAGCAGCGCGCGGATGCGGGCGAGCAGCTCCGGCACCGAGAACGGCTTGACGATGTAGTCGTCGGCGCCGGTCGCGAGGCCGCGCACGCGTTCGCTCTCTTCGCCGCGCGCGGTCAGCATGATGATCGGCAGCGATTTGGTCTGCGGCCGCGCGCGCAGGCGCCGGCACAGCTCGATGCCGGACAGGCCGGGCAGCATCCAGTCGAGCACGACGAGGTCCGGCGCGGTCTCCTTGAGCCTGGTATCGGCATCGTCGCCGCGCCCGACGGTGTCGACCTCGTAGCCCTCGGCCTCGAGGTTGTAGCGCAGCAGCGTCGTCAGCGGCTCTTCGTCCTCGACAATCAGGATGTTGGCTCCCATGCCTGTCTCCTGCGTCAGTGCTGCGCGACCGCGGCCGCAAAGGCGGTGGTGTCGGCCTTCGGCCGCGGATCGGCGATCGGGTGGCCCTCGATCATGTAATAGACGGTTTCGGCGATGTTAGTGGCGTGGTCGCCCATGCGCTCGATGTTCTTGGCGCAGAACATCAGATGGATGCAGAACGTGATGTTGCGCGGGTCTTCCATCATGTAGGTGAGAAGCTCGCGGAACAGCGACGTGCACAGCGCATCGATCTCTTCGTCGCCCTTCCACACCGCGAGCGCACTGGCGAGATCGTGGCCGACATAGGCGTCGAGCACCTGCTTGAGCTGCGCCAGCACCAGTTCGGACATGTGCTCGACGCCGCGGATGAGCTTCTGCGGATGAAAGTCGCCGTCGAGCGCGAGCACGCGCTTGGCGATGTTCTTGGCGAGATCGCCGACGCGCTCGAGGTCGTTGCACACGCGCAGCGCACCGACGACTTCGCGCAGATCGACCGCCATCGGCTGGCGGCGCGCGATGGTCAATATCGACTTTTCCTCGATTTCGCGCTGCAGCGCATCGAGATGGGGGTCGAGGCCAATGACGCGCTGGGCCAGTTCGGAGTCGCGCTCGACCAGCGCGTCCACCGATTCCGCGATCTCCTTCTCGGCGAGACCGCCCATCTCGGCGACCTTGCGCGCGATTTCCTGCAGGTCGGTATCGAATGCCTTGGCGGTGTGTTCTGTCATGATTGTCATCCGAAGCGTCCTGTAATGTAGTCCTGCGTGCGCGGGTCGTGCGGCGCGGTGAACATCGTTGTCGTCGAACCGAACTCGACAAGTTCGCCGAGATACATGAAGGCGGTGAAATCCGACACGCGAGCAGCCTGCTGCATATTGTGGGTGACGATGACGATCGTGTAATCGTCCTTCAGTTCGTCGATCAGCTCCTCGATCTTGGCGGTCGAGATCGGATCGAGCGCCGAGCACGGCTCGTCGAACAGGATCACCTCGGGCCGCACCGCAACGGTGCGCGCGATGCACAGCCGCTGCTGCTGGCCGCCGGACAGGCTCAGGCCGTTGGCGCCGAGCTTGTCCTTGACTTCGTCCCACAATGCCGCGCGGCGCAGCGACGTTTCGACGCGGTCGTCGACTTCCGACTTGGGCAGCCGATCGTACAGCCTGATGCCGAAGGCGATGTTCTCGTAGATCGACATCGGGAACGGCGTCGGCTTCTGGAACACCATGCCGATGCGCGCGCGCAGCAGGTTGAGATCCATCTTCGGCGACAGGATGTTTTCGCCGTCGAACAGCACCTCGCCGGTGGCGCGCTGATTCGGATAGAGATCGTACATGCGGTTGAGCACGCGCAGCAGCGTCGATTTTCCGCAGCCCGACGGCCCGATGAAAGCCATGACCCGGTTTTCGTGGAGCGCGATGTTGATCGATTTTAGCGCCCGCGAGTCGCCGTAGTAGAAATTCAGGTCGCGGATCGAAATCTTCTCGTTCAGCCCCGCAGTATCAACGGCGGCATGGGCAACCTGGGGAACGGCGACAGTGGCAAGATCACTCATGATTTTTGTCTCGATGCGGCAAGGGTGCGCGCGGTGATGCTCAAGGCCAGCACCGCGAGCGTGATGATGAGGGCGCCGGTCCAGGCCAGCCGCTGCCAATCCTTGTAGGGGCTGAGCGCGAACTGGAAGATGACGACAGGCAGGCTCGCCATCGGCGCGTTGAGGTTGGTGCTCCAGAACTGGTTGTTGAGCGAGGTGAACAGCAGCGGCGCGGTCTCGCCGCTGATGCGCGCGACCGCGAGCAGCACGCCGGTCACCATTCCGGCGCGCGCCGCGCGATAGCAGATGCGGGTGATGGCGATGGCGCGCGGCATGCCGATCGAGGTCGCGGCCTCGCGCAGCGAATTCGGCACCAAGGTCAGCATGTCCTCGGTGGTGCGCACCACCACCGGGATGACGATGACGGCGAGCGCGACCGCGCCGGCCAATCCGGAGAAATGCCCCATCGGCGCGACCATCACCTCGTAGATGAACAGGCCGATGACGATCGAGGGCGCGCTGAGCAGGATGTCGTTGATGAAGCGCACGACGAACGTGAGTTTGTCGTGGCGGCCGTATTCGGCCATGTAGGTGCCGGCGAGTATGCCGATCGGCGTGCCGATCACGACCGCGAGCACGGTCATGATCAGGCTGCCGATGATCGGATTGAGCAGGCCGCCGGCCGAGCCGGGCGGCGGCGTCATTTCGGTAAAGACCGCCAGCGAAAGGCCGCTGAAGCCTTCCCACAGCAGCGTGCCGAGGATCATCACCAGCCAGCCGAGGCCGAACGCCGTCGCGGCAAGCGACAGGACGACCGCGATGGTGTTGCTGCGTCGGCGTGCGGCGTAGGGACTTGCCATGGCGTCACCCGATCCGGCGATTGATGCGGGCCAGCAGATAGCGCGCCGCGCCGAGAACGATGAAAGTGATGACGAACAGGATGAGGCCAAGCGCGATCAGCGCGGAGGTGTAGAGGTCGCCGACCGCCTCGGTGAATTCGTTGGCGATGGTGGCCGAGATCGTGGTGGCGGGCGCGAGCAGCGAAGGCGATATCCGGTGCGCGTTGCCGATGACGAAGGTCACCGCCATGGTCTCGCCGAGCGCGCGGCCGAGCGCCAGCATGACGGCGCCGATGACGCCGTTGCGCGCGTAGGGCAGCACGACGTGACGCGCCACCTCCCAGGTGGTGCAGCCGAGGCCGTACGCCGCTTCCTTGAGCACCGAAGGCACGGCCTCGAACACGTCGCGCGAAATCGAGGTGATGAACGGCAGCACCATGATGGCGAGGATCAGCCCGGCGGTGAGCATGCCGATGCCATAAGGCGGCCCGGCGAACAGATTGCCCAGGACCGGAATCGGGCCGAACACCGTGATGAGGAATGGCTGCAGCGTCTGTTGCAGAAAGGGCGCGAACACGAACAGACCCCAGATGCCGTAGATGATGCTTGGGATGCCGGCGAGCAGCTCGATCGCGATGCCGACCGGGCGGCGCAGCCAGAGCGGACAGAGTTCGGTGAGGAAGAACGCGATCAGCAATCCGACCGGAACCGCGATCAGAACGGCGATCGCCGACGTGACCAGCGTGCCGTAGATCGGCGCCAGCGCGCCGAAATTCTCCGTGACCGGATTCCAGCTCTGCGTGATCAGGAATGCCGGGCCGAACGTCATGAGCGCCGGCAGCGCGCCGCTGATGAGTGCAACGATCACGCCGCCGAGGACGACGAGCACGAGGACGGCCGCACCGCGCGTGATATGGCGAAACGCAGCGTCGCTGAGGCGCAGCCGGTCGAGAACCTTCGCGCGCGAGGCGGCCTCTTCGGCCATCATCGTTCCGCCCTGCCACGCAACATCGACCACGGGTCGCCTCCTCGGCGGCTGCATCGACGGCTCTCCACGCTGTTTCCGGAGAGCCCACTCAAGCGGCCCGCAGGCCGCCGCACAAGGGGGCCAAGGAAAAGGCGCCTCGCGCAGCGCCCTTTCCCGACGCAACGCGGTACTTACCTGTTCATGGCGACGATGGGCTTGCCGTCGGCGCCCTTGATCTGCTTGGCCCACTCTTCCTTGATGACCTTCACGACGCTGGCCGGCATCGGGATGTAGTCGAGGTCCTGCGCCATCTGGCCGCCCTTCTCGTACGCCCAGGCGAAGAATTTGAGCGCGTCCTTGGCGGCGTCCGTGTCCTGCGGCTTTTGCGGGATCAGGATGAAGGTCGCGCCCGCGATGGGCCATGCAGCCGCGCCGCTCTCATTGGTCAGGATCATGTAGAATCCGGGTGCATGGGCCCAGTCGGCGCCGGCCGCGGCCGCCATGATCGACCTCCGGGACGGCGGCGACGGCCTTGCCGTCCTTGTTGACCAGTTTCGTCGTCGTCAGCTTGTTCTGCTTGGCATAGGCGGTCTCGACGTAGCCGATCGAGCCCTTGGTCTGGGCGACGTTGTTGGCGACGCCTTCGTTACCCTTGGCGCCAATGCCGGCCGGCCACTCGACCGAGGTGTTGCTGCCGACCTGCTTCGCCCAGTCCGGGCTGACCTTCGAAAGATAGTTGGTGAAGATGAAGGTCGTGCCGGAACCATCGGAGCGGTGCACTAGCGCGATCGCCTGCGACGGCAGCTTGGCGTTCGGGTTGAGCTTCTTGAGCGCCGGATCGTCCCAGGTCTTGACCTCGCCGAGATAGATCTTGGCGAGCGTCGGACCATCGATGGTGAGGTCGTTGCTGTTGATGCCGTCGAGATTGACCACCGGCACGATGCCGCCCATCACGGTCGGGAACTGTACCAGCCCGTTTTTGGCGAGTTCTTCCTGCTTGAGCGGCATGTCGGAGGCGCCGAACGTCACGGTGCGGGCGATGATCTGCTTGATGCCGCCGCCGGAGCCGATCGACTGATAGTTCATGCCGACGTTGGTCTCTTTCTTGTAGGCATCCGCCCACTTGGCATAGATCGGATAGGGAAATGTCGCGCCGGCGCCGGAGATGTCGGCAGCGGCGGCGGGAAGCACCGTTGCGGCGAGGATGCCGGCGGCGGCGATAATCCTGATGTGTTTCACTGGTTTTCTCCTGATGAGCGGAAATCCGGTGCGACGCGGATCGGCGATCCGCGCTGTCCTTTCACCCCGTCTCGGGTGACCGCATTCGGTTTGACGCACGTTTGTCGCGTGCTGCGGACGTGTGTTTTTCTGAAGTTCGATCCACAGCGGCGGAAGGGTTACGTGCTGCACGTCACCGATATATGTGCATCCCATGACAATGAGATGACAATATAAGCCACTGATTTTATCGATTGATTTAGTGCTGAGACGGCTGCGCGGCTGTGATCGGCAAGTGAATTGTGAATGTCGCGCCTTTGCCCGGAAATGCTGTCGATCGAGAGCCGTCCGCGGTGGCGATTGAGGATGTGCTTGACCAGCGCGAGCCCGAGACCGGTGCCGCCCTGGGCGCGGCTCTCGGTGACGTCGACGCGATAGAAGCGCTCGGTCAGCCGCGGCAGATGTTCAGGTGCGATGCCCGGACCGTAGTCACGCACCGACACCTGCGCTTCGGGTTCGTCCTCGGGCGTTTGTCCAAGCGACAACGCGATATCGACGCGCTTTCCGGCCGCGCCGTATTTCAGCGCGTTCTCGACCAGGTTCTCGAACACGCGCAGCAGTTCGTCGCGGTCGCCGAGAACCATCAGTGGAGACGTGGTGGCCTCGACGTTGACGCTCACGCCGCGATCGCGCGCCAGCGTTTCGAGACCGTCCGCGACCAGGCGCACGATCGGCACGAGATCGACAGGCGTGTCTGGCCGGCGGTGCGCGTTGAGTTCGATGCGCGACAGCGACAGCAGATCGTCGATCAGCCGCGCCATGCGGCGCGCCTGCGCGCCCATGATGGCGAGGAAGCGCTCGCGCGCACTGGCATCGTCGCGCGCCGGACCCTGCAGAGTCTCGATGAAGCCCGACAAGCGCCGCCAGCGGCGTGCGCAGCTCGTGGCTGGCATTGGCGACAAAGTCCGCGCGCATTTCCTCGACGCGTCGCAGCGGCGTGAGGTCATGGAACGTCATCAGAATCAGATCGGGCATGCCGGAGCCCTGCCGGACCGGCGTGACGATCGCCTCGAACCAGCGGTCGAGCGGCACCCGCTCGGAATACTCGACGCGCTGAACCTCGCCGCTCACCGTCGCGCGGCCGATGGCGTCGACCACCTCGGGCATCCGCAGCGCGAGCGACACCGGCTCGCCGCGCCGCAGCGCCGGCGCCAGCGCCGCGCGCGCGATCGTTGAGCGCGAGCACGCGGCCGTCGCGGTCGAGCGCGATGACCGGATCCGGCAAGCCGGCGACGACGGCGTGCAGTGCGTCACTGGCAGCAAGCGGCAGGCGTGATCGCCGGAGCGGTGTACCGGCCCTGTTCCGCAACGCCAGCCGATCCGAGCCATGCCGCCGCGGACAAGATCGCGAAGCCCGTGATCGCCTGCGCCATGCCCAACGTTCCGGTGATCGCCAGGCCTGCGAACACGATCGCCGCTGCGACAATGACGAAGCGCGCGGCGTAGACGCGCGAATTCCAGGATGCCGGCCGATGCTCGTTCAAGCTCATCGCGATCGCCTCAAGGCACCGCTTATAGCAAGGTGCCGAGAGCTATTCAGCGCACGTCGGACTTTTCCCGCGTTGGCGCGGCTTGGGCCGCATGCCTTGGCCAATGTCCGATGGCGGCGAGGTGCCTTTCCTGGCGCGGCGCGTTCGCGGTGGTGAGCGCGACCTCCCTGATGCCGAGAACAATAAGGGCGATCGCGAACGGGATGATGTAGTACAGCAGGCGGAACAGCAGCAGGCCGGCAAGCAGGTCTTCCTTGTCGAACTGCCAGAGCGCGACCATCATCGCAGCATCGAACACGCCGAGTCCGCCCGGCGCGTGGCTGGCGAAGCCGAGCAGAGTCGCAGTGACGAAGATCACCGCCACCGTGACGAAGCCGAGATTCGGCTCGTCCGGCACCAGCGTGTACATCGCGAGCGCACAGCAGGAGAGATCGACAATTCCGATCGCGATCTGCAGCAGCGTGAGCGGTCCGCCCGGCAGCGTCACCTGCCAGCCGTCGCGGCCGATGACGCGCGGCTTGACCCAGACCCAGATCACGTAGGCGGCGAGCACGGCCAGAATGCCGACGGCGATGACGCGGTTGAACCACAGCGGCATCTGATCGATCGCGCGCGCCGCCTGCGGTGCATAAAAGATGCCGAGCCCGAGCACCGTGGCGTTGCCGAGCCAGAAGGTGAGGCCCGCGACGAAACACAGCTTGGCGACCTCGACCACGCTCAGGCCCCACACCGAATAGATGCGGTAGCGCACCGCACCGCCGGAAAACACGCTGGCGCCGACATTGTGGCCGATCGCGTAGCTGGTGAAGCCGCCGAGCGCGGCGATGCGATACGGCACGTCCGGGCGCTCGATCGTGCGCAGGGCGAACAGGTCGTAGAACGTCAGCGTCAGGTAGCCGGCCGCGACGAAAATGCCGGCGATGATGAGCTGGCGCCATTGCGTCGCTTCGAGCGCATCGAGCAATTCCTCGGTGTCGATATCGCGCAGGATGCGATACAGCACCACCGCGGCCACGGTGATGATGGTGATGCTGAGCGCGACGCCGATCCGGCTCCAGCCTACCCTGTCATTGCAAAAACCGCGCGGTCGCGCGCAGCGAATTCAGCATCCGGCGCTCCAGCGCGGCTTCCCTTGCATAAAGTGACCGCCTCGCCCCGCAACCCCTGGCGCACGAACGGCGCTCCAACTAGCAGATGTCGTGCCGCGGCGCGAGGGCGGCAACCGAGCCGCCATGGGCCTTTCAGCCGCACCCTGTCTGCCGCACCCGCGGGCGATCTGGTATCGTTGGCGTCGGCTTTTGCCGGCGCTGCGCGCCGGAACCTGCACAGCCCGAATGGAGCACGTCATGACGGATCAACCGGTTGCACGGCGTACGGTCATCAGGAGCGCAGGCCTCGGCATCGGCGCCGGGCTGACGTCGGGCCTGCCGCCCGCGCACGCAGAGGTTGCCGAGGCAGCGGCATCGGGTTCCGCCGATGTCTGGAGCCACGAGTATTGGGCGAAAAAAGGCGACGTGAAGCTCAACCTCTGGCGCAAGCGCCTCGGCGCGCCGAAGCCGGGCGAGCCGGCGCTGCCGATCCTGTTCCTGGTGCACGGCTCCTCGAACTCGACACGGTCGTCCTATGACCTCGCGGTGCCGGGCAAGGGCGAATACTCGTTCATGAACGTGTTCGCGCGCTACGGCTACGACGTCTGGACCATGGACCACGACGGCTACGGCTATTCCGGCTCATCAGGCAACAATTCCGACATCGCGAGCGGCGTCGAGGATCTGAAGGCCGCGATTCCGCTTGGTCATGCAGGAGACCGGCCAGCAGAAGATGCACTTCTACGGCACCTCGTCCGGCGGCATCCGCGCCGGCGCCTACGCGCAGGCGCAGCCCGAGCGGGTCGACCGCCTGGTGCTCTGCGCCTTCACCTACAAGGGCGAGGGCGCGGCGGAAATCGCGCGGCGACGGCAGCGCATCGATGAGCTGCGCGCCAACACCCGGCGCAAGCGCGACGCCGCCATGATCCGCTCGATCTTCACCCGCGACGGCCACCCCGGCAGCTACGACCCGGCGGTGCCCGAGGCGATCATCGCGATGGAGATGAAGTTCGGCGACACGATCCCGACCGGCACCTATCTCGACATGGCGGCGAACCTGCCGGCGGTCGATCCGACCAAGGTACTCTGCCCGGTGCTGATGATCCGCGGCGAGTGGGACGGCAATTCGACCAACGACGACCTGCTCGATTTCTATCGCCAGCTCCCGAACGGCGACCGCCAGTTCGAGATTTTGCCGCAGACCGCGCACAGCCCGGGCTTCAGCAACAACCGGCATTTGCTGTGGTACGCGGTGAAAAATTTTCTCGCCGCACCGGCGCCGGTCGCGAGCTGAGCGCTTCAGCCGCGCAACGCTCACCGTCGGCGAAGAAGTCGCGCAGCTCCTTGCAGGTTTCCTGCGGCGCTTCTTCCGAAAGGTAATGCCCGCACGGCAGCGCCTTGCCGGCGCGGATGTCGGACGCGTAGCGCGGCCAGATGTCCATCGAATTCTGGTTGCGCCCGACGCCGCCGGTCGCGCCCCACAGCAGCAGCAGCGGGCACGCGATCTTGCGGCCGGCCTCGAAATCCTTGGTGTCCATGTCGAGATCGACGCCGTGGGTGGCGCGATAGTCCTCGCACATGGCGTGGATGGTCGCCGGATTGCGGAAATGGCGCTTGTACTCGGCGAGCGCCGCCGGATCGAAGAAGCTCAGGCCCTGCTTGGTCTTTGAGAGCTTCTTCTCGATGAAAAAGTCGGGATCGGCGCCCATCAGCCGTTCGGGAAAATCGTAGGGCTGGATCATGAAGAACCAGTGCCACGAGAACGTGCCCCACTGCCGCGTCACGTTGTTGAGCAGATAATGCTGCGGGATGATGTCGAGGATCGCCGCCCGCGCTACCTTGTCGGGATGATCGAGGCACATGCGATGCAGCACGCGCGCGCCGCGATCGTGACCTGCGGCATAGAAACGGTCGTGGCCGAGCGCCTTCATGACCTCGACCTGGTCCTGCGCCATGGCGCGGAACGAATAGCCGGAATGGTCGTCGCCGCCGGGCGGCTTTTCGGAATTGCCGTAGCCGCGCAGATCGGTGGCGACCACGGTGAATTCCTCGGCCAGTTTCGGCGCGATCTTGTGCCACGACACGTGACTGAACGGATTGCCGTGCATCAACAGCAGCGGCGGCCCTTTGCCGCCATGCACGGTGACGATGCGCGCGCCGCTGGTCTTGATCTCGGTGCGGGTGAAACCTTCGAACATGATTGTACCGTTGCACGATCATTTCGCCGGCGCAAGACCGGCCGCCTTGGCCAGTTCGACGGCGATCGGAGCCTGCCTGGCGACTTCGGCCTGGAATTGCTCCGGCGTCAGCGGCATTGGCTCGACGCCGAGCGTTGCGAGCTTGCCTTTCACCTCCGGCGATCCAAGCGCCTTCTTCGTTTCCTGATAGAGCTTCGCCACGATGTCGCGCGGGGTCTTCGCCGGCGCGAACAGGCCGATCCAGAAATCGAAGTCGGAATTGGGATAGCCGGCCTCGACCGTGGTCGGCACGTCAGGCAAGGCTGTGGAGCGCTTCGCGCCGCCGACCGCCAGCGCAACAAGCTTGCCGTCGCGGATCAGCGGCAGCGCCGGCGTGATCGGCGAGAAATAGATGTCGATGCGCCCGGTCATGACCTCGGTGAGCGCCTCCGGCGCGCCCTTGAACGGAATGTGCTGGCCCTGCCAGCCGGAAGCCAGGCGGAAGCGCTCCATGGTCAGATGCGGCGGCGTGCCGGTGCCGCCCGAAGCGTAGTTGAATGCGCCCGCTTTCGACTTGGCGAGCGCGACCAGTTCCTGGACAGTCTTGATCTTCTTCTCCGGCGAGATCACCAGCACGAGCGGCACGTTGCCAAGCGGCGTGATCGCCGCGAAATCGCGCACCGGATCGTAGCCGACATTGGCCTGGATCGCCGGCGTGGTGACGATCGCGTTGGAGTGGACGAGGACCGTGTAGCCGTCCGGATCGGCCTTGGCGACCGCGATGGCGCCGATGGTCGAGCCGCCGCCCGGACGGTTCTCGACCACGATCGGCTGGCCGATCTGGGCCGACACCTGCGCCAGCACGGTGCGCGGCACGATGTCGGTGGCGCTGCCGGGCGTGTAGGGCACGATGACGCGGATCGGATGCGCTGGCCACGTCTGCGCCCACACGCCCGCAACGGCGAGCGACAGGGCTGCCATCGCGATCACCACGCTTGCGCCGCGCGTCCATATCCTTGTCATGAATTTCCTTCCTGATGTGCCTTGTGCCAATCGCTACAGACGCGCGTTCGGCTGCAATCCGAGCAGAGATTGGCCCATGACCTCGAAATTCGTCAAGCTCGCCTGCGCCTGCTGGGTCACCGTGTTGATGTCGCGAAAGCGCCGCTCGAACGGGTTGCTCTCGAAGATCGCGGTGGCGCCGGCCGCATGGTAGACGGCGTCGACGACTTCCCGCGCGAGGTTGATCGCGTAGCACGTCGTCGCGCGCAGCATGACGCGCTGATCGAGCGTGAAGGTCGTGCCGCTCGAGGCGGTCTCCCACAAGCTCCTGCAATCGTCTGCAGCAGGAAGGCGCGCGCGGCGCGCAGCTTCGTCTCGCCCAAGCCCGACGTGCGACTGGATCACCGCGCTGTCGCGCAACAGCTTGGCGCCGCCGAACGGCGTCTTTTCCTGCGCCAGCGCAACGAAGGCATCGAGCGTGGTTCGCGCAATGCCGAGCGCCACGCCGGCAAAGCCGATGCCGAACATGTTGAATATCGAGAACCGGTAGAGCGGCCCCTGCTCACGGCGGTCCGCGGCGGACTCGCGGGTGAACGCATAGTCGAGCGGGACGAACAGGTCGCGCACGGCATAATCGTCGCTCCCGGTGCCCTTGAGGCCGACGACCTGCCAGACGTCGGTCGTGGTCGCGCTCGCCTTCGGGAACAGCATGGTGCGGTCGATCGGCTTGCCGTCGGCGCCGAGGCGCGGCGTGCCGTCCGCCTCGTGGACGATGCAGTGGCCGCCGAACCAGGCCGCATGCCGGTTGCCGCTGGCGTACTTCCATGCCCCCGTCACGCGATAGCCGCCCTCGACGGCAACCGCCTTGGCAATGATGTTGGACGAGCCCGATGCCGCGACCGCCCGTGCATCGCCGAAAATATCGCGGGCAACCTCGGGCTTGAGGTAGGCCGCGGCCATCGACACGCCCGAGCCCTGGCCGAGGCACCAGGCCACGCTGGCATCGGCCTTGGCGATAGCCTCGATGGCCCCGAAGAACGCCATGGGCGTCACTTCGTCGCCGCCGCAGGAGCGCGGAATGAGCATGCGGAACATGCGCGCGTCGTGCAGCGCCGCGAGCACGTCGTCCGGGATTTTGCGCTCAGCCTCGATCCGGTCGGACGCGCTCTCGATCAGCGGCGCAAGCGCGCGCGCCCGCGCGACACAATCCTGGACCCTCGCCACCGCCCGCTGACGCCCGCTTCAACATTCATCCCATTCCATCGACGGCAGCGGCATCATATCGGATTGGATCGTTGCTTGTCTCCGGATTAGGCTCCTGGCCTGCGAGTCGCAGCAACCAGATCGAGGCACCATCCAGATGGCCGAGATCGTCGCCGGCATCGGCGTTCCCCACACCCCGGCTTTCCCGGCCCTGGTGGCCAAGCAGGGACCGGATTGCGAAACGGCGAGGCTCTACGCCGAGATCGCCGAGCAAGCTCGAAGCCGCTGCGCCGGACGTGCTGATCATCTTCACCGACGACCATTTCAATACGTTCTTCCTGGACAATTTTCCGACCTTCGCGGTCGGCATCGCGGAGACGACGTCGGGCCCGAACGACCAGACGCCGATGCCGCGCTACAAGGTCGCCGGTGCCGGCCGCATTCGCGGCCCATATCCGTACGACCGCGATCGCGCGCGGCTTCGATCATTTCGCTGGTGCAGGATTTCGACGTCGACCACGCCACCATGGTGCCGCTGCATTTCCTCGACGCCGCACATGAAAATCCCGGTCGTGCCGATCTTCATCAACGGGCTCGCGCCGCCGCTGCCCGAGCGCGAAGCGCTGCTATGCGCTCGGCGAGGCCGTGCGCGCAGCCATCGAGGACTGGCCGCAGCCGATGCGCGTCGCGGTGCATCGGCAGCGGCAGCTTCTCGCTGGAGATCGGCGGGCCGAAAATCCCGCCCGGCGAACGCGCCGGCACGCCCGATCCGGAATGGGCCGAGCATGTGCAGGACCTTATGGAGCACGCGCGCATCGAACGACCTGCTCGAAGAGGCGACGACTGCGCGCGATGCTGCAGGCCGGCAATATCGGCGGCGAACTGCTCAACTGGATCGCGATGCTCGGCGTGATCGGCGACCGCAAGCCGCGCTTCATCAAGCCGCAGCTCGCGCAAGGCCATGCCTACGGCGTCGTGGCGATGGAATAGAGATGGACTGAACCATGAGCGTCTACGCCATCAACAAGCTCTGCCGCGACGCGCTGCACGATCTCGCGTTCCGCGAGGCGCTCAAGAGCGATCCGGCCGCGGCGATCGCGCCGCTCGATCTCACCGACGAGGAACGCAAGGCGCTGCTCGCCGGCGACGTCGCGCGGCTCTACGAGTGGGGCTGCCACCCGTATCTGCTCGGCCTACCTGACGCGCTGGGGTCTGTTCGGCCTCACGGTGCAGGCCTACAGCGAACGCATGCGCACCGCCCACGTGCGCGCAATGGCGGATAAGGCTCAGGCGGACGATTGCGCTATTTCTTCACATACGGCTTGACGATGTCGGAGATATATTCGTCGGCCTTGTGCGGCTTCTCCAGTTCGCCGCTCTCGTGCATCATGTCGGCGACGGCCTGCCATTTTGCCGGGTCGATCTCGTAGCTCCAGACGGTTGAGCGGCATCTCCTTGAGGAAGCTGATGTCGAGACCGGTGTAGGTGGAGACGTTCTTTTTGGACCGCTCGACATCCGCATTCATGTATTCCACCGAATCGCGCACGGATTTTGCGAAGCGCGTAATCGCGTCGCCGTTCTTTTGCACGAACTCGCGCTTTGCCCACCACGACCCGATCGGCTGCTCCGGAATCGATTCGACATAATCCCAGGCCAGCACCTTGGCAAAATTCGACGTGCGCAACTGCGTCGTCCACGGATCGAGCGATGCGGCCACGTCGATCTGGTGCGATTTCAGGGCATCGGGAAGGCTGGCGAAGGGAATTTCCAGAAACGTCACCTTGTCCGGATCGACGCCGTGCTTCTTCAGCACGACCTTGGTGGCGACCGGCCTCTGGCTGTGCAGGTTCGACGTTGCGATTTTCTTGCCGGCGAAATCGGCCACGCTGTTCATGCCGGAATCCTTGAGCACGAAGAGCCCGCCGGAGTCCGGTCCCTGCGCGTGCGCCGTCTCGTTCTGCGACACCAGCACCAGATCGAAGCCGCGCTCGTTGGCGTTCATCGCGGTGCCCGGAATCGAAAGAATGATATCGACGTGGCCGCCGCGCTGGGCCGCGATCGCCTCGTTGCCGCTGCGAAATTCGATCAGTTCGACGTCGAGGCCGTTCTTTTCGAAAATTCCGGCCTGCTTCGCCACCCAGACATTGGTCAGCGACGACTGCTTGAGCGTTCCGACCTTCAATGACAGCAGTTTTTTCTCCTGCGCGCCGGCGACAGGCCCGAACGCGACCGTGGCTGCCGTTACGCTCAGGAGCCACAGCATCGCTTTCCATCGAACGAAATTCTTCATCGCGTTCGACTCCTGCGCCCGATAGGCTTCGATGATTTCAGAGCCGGTGGCGAACCACACCTTGCCGTGCGTGGCGATATAGTGGAGCGCCCGGTCGAGATACTTGATGCGGTGCGGCACGCCGATCAGGAACGGATGCAGCGCGATCGCCATCACCCGGCCGCTCTTCTCGCCTTCCTGGTACAGCACGTCGAACGAATCGCAGATACGGCGATAGAAATCGTCGATGCCGATGCTCGGCATGTTGAACAGCGGCATGTCGTTGAGCTCGAGCGAATAGGGAATCGAATAGAGCCCGTTGTTCATGCGGTAGGGCAGATCGTCGTTGACCCAGTCGCAGACATAGTCGACGCCGTGCTCGTGCAGCAGATCGAGCGTGTGCCAGGTCTCGGTCAGCCCGGGGCCAAGCCAGCCGCGCATCTTTTGTCCCCATTGCTCGATGATGGCGCGCGTGTCGGCGATGACGGCGGCTTCCTTCTCCTTGGACAGTCCCGTGAGCAGGACCGAATTGGTGAGCCCGTGGCCCATCAATTCCCATTTGAGCTTCGTCGCCTCTTCCATGATGCGGGGATAGTAGCGGCCGACCTCGCCGTTGAGCGCGACCGTGCCGCGCACGCCGTGCTTCGTCAGCGTCTCCATCAGCCGCCAGATGCCGACGCGGTTGCCGTAATCGCGGCGCGAATGGTTGCGGATGTCGGGCGCCTGATTGCCGATCTCGATGTGAAAATGCTCGATGTTGGGAATCACCCAGACGGCGACATGCGCGCCGTTCGGCCACGCGACCGGCGGCCGGTCGACGATCGCCTGGTAGGGGAAAAGCTTGAATGGGTCAGAGTCCTGCGACACGCCTGTCTCCCGTTCTTGTGTTTGACGCGCCGCGACGCACCAGCGGCATGATCTTGTCCGCAATCGTCTGCAGACCTTCGAGCATCGGATGGAAGTGCAGCATGAGGCATTCGATGCCGATGTCCTCGTAGCGCAGGATGCGTTCGGCGATCAGCTCGGGCGAGCCGACGAGGCCGGCGCCGAGCGCCTTGGAGACGATCGAGGCGAGGTGGTTTTTCTGCCCGAACTCCTCGAGCTCGTCGGCCTGCTTGCGCGCGGCTTCCATGCTGTCGTCGCAGACGACATGGCAGGAAATGCCGTAGCGCATCTTGCGGCCGTAGGAGCGGCTGAGCTTATCCATTTCGGCGATGTCGGCGATGGTGTCCTTGAGGTGCTCTTCATATTGCCGGTAACCGGGCTGCACCGCCACGAACCAAACGTCGCATTGCCGCGCCACGATGTCCTTGGCCGACCCCGAACGGCTGCCGGTATAGATCGGCGGATGCGGGCGTTGCATCGGCTTGGTCGGGACCACGCCGGCCTTCACATTGTAGAATTTGCCGGGGTGGGAGAATTCGCTTTCGGTCCAAAGCCCTTTCAGAACGGAAAGGTACTCGTCCATGCGCAGGTAGCGATCGTCCTCCTTGGCCAGCCAGGTGCCATTGCCGAACAGGTTGAACTCTTCTTCCCACCAGCCGTTGACGATATTGATCGCAAGCCGGCCGCCGCTGATGCGGTCGAGCGTGGCGCCCATCTTGGCCACCATCTGCGGCGTGACGATGCCGGGATGGATCGCCGGCATGATCTCGATGGTCTTGGTCTGGGTCGCGAGCGCGGCGGACAGAATCCAGGCCTCGAGATCGGGTCCGAGCAGGCGCTCGGCGATGAGCGTGGTCTCGAAGCCGCAGGCCTCCGCCTTTTGCACCACGTCGACGGCGAACTGGAACGAGGTGTCGACGCCGGGAACGCCGGGCGTCTGCAGCTCGGCGATGGCGGCGTCCATCACCGGCTCCGGCCGGATGGTGTGCGGCAGCGGTGTCCACACGCCGAATCGCATCATTTCACCTGTGCGGCGAGCGGCGTGATGTCGGGATCGATGAAGCGGCTGACGTCCAGCGCGCCTTCGAAGTCCCCCATGTCATGCATCGCCTTGATGAGATTGTTGACGCTGCTCGCCTCGACCAGGCCCTTGTGGTCGAAGATGTGCAGCTCGCGGTAATAATCGTAGGTCATCTCGACATCGGCGCGGCTGCCCCTTGATTCATTGACCAGGATATCGATCGCCTCGTTCCGGTTCGCATCCTGGTAGAACCAGTCGACGCCCTTCGCCATGGCGGTGAGGAAGCCGAGCAGCAGCGGCTTGTGCTCCTTCGCCCACGCGGTGTGCGCCGCATAGCCGGTGAAGGGCAGATCGCGCACGTAGTCCGCCACGTTGGCGACGCGCGAGAAGCCGCCGCCTTGCGCCTTGAAGCTGAACGGCGGCACCAGGATCGCGGCATCGACCGCACCGCCCGACAGCGCCGCAAATCGCGCCGCCGTCGTTCCGGCGAAGATCATGTCGTATTCGCCGGGCTTCACGCCGTTCGGAATCAAAGTGCGTTCGAGATAGATGCGCGTGATGTCGATCGCGCCGCCGATGATGATCAGCTTGCCGCGCAGATCGGCGGGCGATTTGATCGCGGGCTTGGCCCACAGCGTATAGGGCGGCACCTGCGCCTCGACGCGCAGCAGCGACATCTTGGCGCCCTTGTCGATGGCGCGCAGCGGATCGGTCAGGCCGCCCGAGGCGATATTGGCTGAGCCGGCCGCGAGCTGTTGCATGGCCGCGGCGGTCGAAGACGCCGCGATCAGATCAAGCGTGACGCCGTTCTCCGCCATGTAGCCCTTGGCAATGGCGATGTAGATCGGCCATTGCTGCGCCGAGCCCTTTCCGGTCGTCACCATGGTCATGGTTTCGGCGGCGTTCACGGGCGATGCGACGGGCGCCATCGCGGCGAAAGCGATCAGCGAGGCGAACAAGCGAACCAGGTTGTATTTCACACCGCTTCTCCCGTGCGAACGATTTTCAGTGAATCAGGCGGGCTGCGCAAGCCGAGCCTGCGCGCCGATCGGCGGCAGCAACGGCATCACGTGTTTGGCGAAGGTTTCGAGCCCCTGCAGCATCGGGTGAAAATGCAGCAGGAACAGTTCCACGCCGATGTCCTCATAACGGCGCATGCGCTCGGCGATCAATTCCGGCGGTCCGACAAAACCGGGCCCGAGCGCGCGCGCCGCCGTCGAGGAGATGCGGTCGCGCTTGCCGTAGGCTTCGAGGTCCTCGGCGCGCGCATCCGCTTCGGCCTGCGTCTCCGCGCAGATGACATGCGCGCTCATGCCGAAGGCGAGCTTGCGGCCGAAGTGGCGCGCGCGCGCGTCGAGGTCGGCGATGTCCTGCCTGATGAGGCGGAAGTTTTCTTCGTAGCGCCGGTAATCGGGTTCGAACGACACGAACCACAGGTCGCAATGCTCGGCGATGACATCCTTGCCGGAATCGGCGCGGCTCGCGGTGTAGATCGGCGGATGCGGAATGCGCACCGGCTTCAACGGCAGGGTGGCGTCGTCGGCCTGGTAGAATTCGCCCTTGAAGGTGAAGTGATCCTCGCTCCAAAGGCCTTTCAGCACGCGGACATATTCCTCCATGCGCCGATAGCGCGCATCGGAGGACTCGATCCAGCCGCCGTTGCTGAAAAGCTCGAACTCCTTCTGGAACCAGCCGTTGACGACGTTGATGACGAAACGCCCGCCGGTGATGCGGTCGAGCGTGGCGCCCATCTTGGCGACGAGCTGCGGCGTCATCATGCCGGGATAGACCGCAGGCATGATCTGGATCGTCTTGGTGCGCGCCGCGAGCGCCGTCGTCAGCATCCAGGCTTCGAGATCGGGGCCCATGCAGCCGTTCGGCGATCAACGTGAGGTCGAAGCCGAGCGCCTCGCCGCGCGACACCACGTCGAGCGCGAACTGGAACGACTTGTCGGGAGTGCCGTCCCCGCCGCGGGTGCCGACCTGCCGGATGCCCTCCACCATGGTGGGCTCGGACTTGATGGTATGCGGCAGAGGCGTCCATATCCCTAGGCGCATAAATTGTGCTCCGCACTGACGGGCTCGCGTAGCCTACCGATCATTTGACCTGCGAGGCCAGCCCTGTGATTTCGGGATCGATGAAACGGCTCACTGCAGCGGATTGCTCGATATCGCCGATGTCCTTGAGCGCCGCGATGAGATTTCCGATCGTACTCGTCTCGATCAGACCCTGGCGGTCGAAAATGCGCAACTGCCGGAAATAGTCGTAGGTCATCGCCACGTCGTCGCGATTGGACCCGGATTCCTTCACCAGAATATCGATTGCCTCGGCGCGGTTCGCGTCCTGGTAGAACCAGTCGACGCCGCGGGCGACGGCATTGAGGAACGCGAGCACGACGGGCTTGTTTTTCTTCGCCCACGCCGTGTTGGCGGCGTGGCCGGTGAACGGCAGATCCTTCACGTAGGCCGGCACCTCGCCGAGATTCGAAAATCCGCTGCCCTTGGCCTTGAAGCTGAACGGCGGCACCAGGATCGCCGCATCGACCGCGCCGCCGGCCAGCGCCGCAAAGCGCGCCGCGGTCGTACCTGCGAAGATCATGTCGTAATCGCCGGGCTTGACGCCATTGGGAATGAGCATGCGTTCGAGATAGATGCGGGTGATGTCCTTGGCGCCGCCGAGCGAGATCAGCTTGCCGCGCAAGTCTGCGATCGATTTGATCGAAGGCTTGCCCCACAACGTATAGGGCGGAACCTGGGTCTCGATCTGCAGCAGCGAAATCGCCGCGCCCTTGTCGATCGCGCGCAGCGGATCGATCAGGCCGCCCGCGCTCAGATGCGCCGAGCCCGCCGCAAGCTGCTGAATGCCGGAGGCGGCCGACGACACTGCCACGACGTCGAGATCGATCTTGCTTTCGGCCAGATAGCCTTTCGCCATGGCGATAAAGATCGGCCATTGCTGCGCCGTGCCCTTGCCCGTTGTCACGATCGTGACGGTTTCCGCCGAGGCGGCCGCTGGCACGACCATCGCGAGTGCAAAGGCCAGGAGAAAACGTCGTCGCGCGAATTTGCGGTGCATGGTTTCTCTCCTGCCGGCTGGTCAGGTCTCCACGCTGGTGCCGCGCCAACGCAGGAAATGCTGTTCGATCTTGAGGAAGACGAAATTGATCATGAAGCCAAGCAGGCCAAGCGTGAAGATGCCGGCGAACATCTCAGGGACGCGGAAAACGCGCTGCATGTCGAGGATGTAATAGCCGATGCCGCTGTTGCCGGCGATCATCTCCGCCACGACGACGACGATCAGCGCAATACCGAGGCTGATGCGCATGCCGGTGAGGATGCTCGGCAGCGCAGCGGGAAAGACGATCTGCCACAGCGCCTTGAGACGCGAGACGCCGAAGGTGCGGCCGGTGTCGATCAGCACAGGGTCGACGCCGCGCACGCCGCCATAGGTGTTGAGCAGGATCGGGAACAGGCAGGCGAGGACCACGACGAAAATCTTCATCTCATTGCCGATGCCGAGAAACAGAATGGCGACCGGGATGTAGGCGGCCGCCGGGATCGGACGGATGAATTCGGTGAGCGGTTCGAGCAGGCGATAGATGAGCGCAATGCTGCCCATCAGCAGGCCGAGCGGCACCGCCACGACGACCGCGATGCCGAATCCCGCGAACAAGCGGCCAAGGCTTGGCAGCAGCGCCGTCAGCAACTGTCCGTTCTTCACGCCCGCAATCCAGGACGTGATGATGGCGCTGACGCGCGGCACCGAAACCTGATCGACAAGATCATAGGCGGACGCGTATTCCCATGCGATCAGGATGACGACGAAGAGAACGAAGCCCGGCCAGCGTTTCTTCATGCGCGCGGCTCCGATGCCGGCGCGGCGGCGTCGCTCTTTTCCTGCAGGAAGATGCTCGAGAACAGCCGCTGCCGGAACGCCGTGAAGCGTTCGTCGTCGCGCGTCTTGATCTGGTCGCGCGGATACGGCAGGTCGATCGCGAGATCCTCGCGAATGGTCGCGGGCGCGCGGCTCAGTGACAGCACGCGGCTCGACAGGAACACCGCCTCCTCGACGTCGTGGGTGACGAACAGGATGGTGATCGGGATCGTCTCCCAGATTTTCAGAATGAGCTCCTGCAGGATGGCGCGCGTCATGGCATCGACGGCGCTGAACGGCTCGTCCATCAGCAGCACGTCGGGCTCGCAGATGAGCGCGCGCGCGATGCAGACGCGCTGCTGCATGCCGCCCGACAATTGATACGGGTGATAGTGCTCGTAGCCGTCGAGCC
This sequence comes from uncultured Alphaproteobacteria bacterium, assembly GCA_963730645.1. Taxonomy (GTDB): domain Bacteria; phylum Pseudomonadota; class Alphaproteobacteria; order Rhizobiales; family Xanthobacteraceae; genus BOG-931. The sequence continues at coordinate 42,815 of CAVSSN010000016.1, forward strand.
CGACGAGCCGGATATATTCCAGGCATTTCTCGCGCGCTTCCTTGCGGCCGAGCGTCTTCGCGGCGCCGAGGCCGAACTCGACGTTCTGCATCACGGTGCGCCAGGGGAAGATCGATTTCGTGTACTGCTGGAATACGTAGATCATGCCCTTGGCGGGGCCGGCGACGGGCTGACCGTTGAACACGACTGCTGCCGCGGGTCGGCGCGTCGAGGCCGGAGATGAGCTTGAGCAGCGTCGACTTCCCACAGCCCGACGGGCCCGACGATCGACAGGAATCCGCCCTTCTCGACCTGATAGGACAGGTTCTCGAACACCGTCAGCGCGCTGCGGTTCACCGAGAAAATTTTGGCGAGATTTTTGATTTCGATGATCGGCTTGCCCAAAGCCCGCTCCGGATGACGCAACGTCGTGCACGCGGATAGTGTTCGAGCGATCCTATCGACGCAAGCGTCTCTCGCGTGCGCGTCAATGCGGCAAGACGATGCAACAGGCCTGGCAGCTGGCTATCTATTCGCCTTGCCGCCTTTATGATGAGCAGAGTGGCGGCCGTTCTTCGCGAGAATGCAACACCCATGACCTTGATCTTGTCCAACGCCGACGTCGACAAGCTCCTCACCATGCCCGAATGCATCGACGTGCTGGAAGAGGCCTATGTCGAGCTCGCCGAAGGCCGCGGCGTGTCGCGCACGCGTTCCGATTGCTACACGCCGACCGCGCGCGAGGATGCGCTCTACAGCCTCAAGTCGATGGACGGCGTCATCCCGAAGCTTGGCGTCGGCGCGGTGCGCATCAATTCCGACATCATCACCTGGCCGAAGAAGGGCAACAACCTGCGGCGCGAGAAGGTGCCGGCAGCGCCCGGCAACCGCTATGTCGGCCTGGTGCTGCTGTTCTCGACCGAGAACGGCGAGCCGCTCGCGATCTTTCCCGACGGCGTGATGCAGCGCATGCGCGTCGGCGCCGCCAACGGCCTCGGCGCCAAATATCTCGCGCGCGAAAACGCTGCGACCGTGGCCATCCTCGGCTCCGGCTGGCAGGCGGGCGCGCAGCTCATGGCGGCGTGCGCGGTGCGCGACATCGAAAAAATCCGCTGCTTCAGCCCCAACGCAGAGAACCGCACGGCATTCTCAAAACAGATGAGCGAAACGCTCGGCGTCGAGGTCGTTCCGGCCGCGCAGCCGGAGGAGGCGATCAAGGGCGCCGACATCGTCATGTGCGCCTCGAACAGCCTCGACCACATCTTCTTCGAGCGCTGGATCGAGCCGGGCGTGCACCTGAGCTCCATCAAAGTGCCCGAGATCGAGCCCAATGCCGTCAAACGCGCCGGGCCGCGTCGCCATCCATGTCCACGACACCAAGCCGATCCATGTCGCCACCAAGGACCTCGTGCTGCCGGAGACCGCCGACGGCCGCGGCTGGGCAACCGCCGACGCGATCGATTTCTCCAGGCTGCCGACCTTGCCGGACCTCGTGACCGGGCGCGCCGATGGCCGCAAGTCCGACGACGAAGTCACCTGCTTCATCAACAATCTCGGTCTCGGCTACCAGTTCGCCGCCGCCGGCTCGCTGCTCTATCGCAAGGCCAAGGAGACCGGCACCGGCCACGACCTGCCGACCGACTGGTTCACCGAAGACGTGCATCCGTGACGCGCGTGCTCAGCTCGCGACGAACAATACCGGAATGTCGGAGTTGTCGAGCACCGCGAGCGCCGTGTTGCCGAAGAACAGCGTATCGCCCGGACGACGGCTGACGCCGAGCACGATCAGGTCAAAGCCGCGGCGCTTTGCTTCCTTGAGGATCGCCTCGTCGGCGGCGACGTCGACCTGCATCGCGGTGCGGATATTCACGTCGTAGCGGTCGGCCAGTTCGGCGATGTCCTTGAGCACCGCTTCTTCGCTTCGGCGCGTGGCGCTGCCGCGGCGTGCACGTTTGCCTTTGGCGTTGGCCGCGGCCGCGCTCGAGACATAGAGCCCGCTGACGCGAGCGTCGCTCGCCCGCGCGAGAACGAAGGCCACTTCCGCAGCGCGGCGCGACACGTCGCTGCCATTGACCGGAATGAGGATTCTGCTGTTCTCGTCGAACACCGGAGCGTCGTTCTTCGAGCCGCGCGATACGGCGACCACCAGCGGGCCCTCGAATTCGTCCGTGATAAGCGTGATGTCCTTGGTGAAGCCTCCCTTCGGGGCGTGGATTTTTTCGATGCCGACGACAAGAAGGTCGTAACCTTTCTTCGCCTCTTCGGCGACCGCTTCCGGCGCCTCTCCTTCCGGCTTGCGGTTTATGATCTCGGCCTTGCCCTGCTTTTCTTCAGCGGGATGCGCTTCGAGCGTGGTCTGGTTTTCGGCGGCGTCCTTGACCCTCTGCTCGGACTTCTTCTCGGATTCCTCGGTCGCCTGCCTTCGAAGACTTTTTTGCGCGGCCGTCGCGTCCGGTTCGCGCAAGATCGAGAATCGTGATCGGCTTATTGCCGGAGCCGGAAATGACGCCCGTAATGTTGGCGGCAAATTTGCCGTTCGCGCTGTCATCCTTCGCGAGCAACAGCCGCTCGAGATTGGTCACAAACCCCTTGGCGTCCAGCTCCTCGCGTTCGAGCCGCTCCTTCTCGTCCTTGCGCATCGGCAGCCGCTTGAGCGCCCAGCGCAGCATCGGCGGCATCGCCATGGTGGTGATCACCGCCATGGCGACGATCAGGGTGAAAAGATTCTGGCTGAGCACGCCCATCGACAGGCCGATCGAGGCGACGATCACCTCGGTCGAGCCGCGCGCATTCATGCCGCATGGCGAGCGCGAGCGATTCCGACGCCCCGCAGCCCTCCGATCTTGCCGCCGATGAAAGCGCCGGAAAATTTCCCGACGCTGGCAATGACCACGAGACCAACCGCAAGCAGCGCAAGATCGGGACTCTTGAGAATGGTCAGGTCGGCGGTCAGACCCGCCATGCCGAAGAACACCGGCATGAACAATGCGACGATCAGGCCGCGGAGCTGCTCGTCGATGTGTTTCGTCAGGATCGGCGACTCGCCGACCAGGATGCCGGCGACGAAAGCGCCGAGCACGGTGTGGACGCCGATGAAGTTCGTGATCAGCGCCATCACGATCATGATGACGAGGATCATCGTGATGACCGGGAATTCGCTCTGCGAAATTGTCGTTCGCCCAGCGGATCAGGCCGAACACGATGCGCCGGCCGATGGTGAGGCTGGCCGCGAGGAACGTCGCTGTGCCGATCACGGTCTTTCCGATCGCCCAGGCATCGATCTTGCCGGCGGATGCGAGGCCGAACGCGATGGCGACGATGATCCAGCCGATCGTGTCCTCGAGGATCGCGGAGGCGACGATGATCTGGCCGAGGTCGCGGCGCATGAAATTCATTTCGCGCACGACCATCGCGACGATCTTCACCGAGGAGATCGACAGCGCGGTGCCGAGGAAAAGCGAGGTGACGAAGCGCGCCTCCGGCTTGGGCAGGATCGAATCCGGCAGCATCTCGCCGAGCGCAAAGCCGCAGATGAACGGTACCGCGACGCCGGTAGCCGAAACCGTGATCGCCGCGCGCCCGACCCGCTTCACCAGCCGCAGATCGGTCTCCATGCCGGTGAGCAGCAGCAGCATCAGGATGCCGAGCTGCGACACGGCATCGATCATGCTCTTCTGCTCGGCGGCCTTCGGAAACAACGCGTGTTGCGCTTCGGGCCAGATGAGGCCGAGTACGGACGGGCCGAGCAGGAGGCCGCCGATGAGTTGCCCCATCACGGCCGGCTGGCCGATTCGCTGCGCCGCTTCACCCATGGCGCGGCCGACGACGAGCAGAAGGCCGATCTGGGCGAAGAAAATCGCCTCCGAGCCGCCCTTGCTGCCGGAGCCACCCGCGGCGGCGCCTTCGGCCGCAATGGCTGCGGTCGAAGCAAGGAGAACAAAAATGACAATCAAGAGATCAGCGCAACCACGCGCGCTCGGCGAAGGGCCGCGACGGTAGCATGTCCGCAGCCACGAACAGGGTGCGATGGTGTCATCAGCGGATGTTGAACGTGCACCGTGCGACAAAGACGAGCCCGGAGCCAACGCGGTGAACGCCGCCCGGTTCCACTTCGCTAGCCGTGATCCAGCGGACTTGCAACAGGCGCCACCGAGCCCGGCCATCGTTCATGCGTCAGCGGCACGACCAATTTGACGTTTAGGCCATCGGCCGTGAAGCTGCGGTGAACCTCGCCGTTCAATTGCCGCTCGATGACGAGATTGATCAGGCGCGAACCGAATCCGGTGCGACGCGGTGGCCGCGCCGACGGACCTTTGGTCTCGATCCAGTCGAGCGTCAACGTCATGCCGCGCTGGGTGCGTCCGACGGACCATGTCAGTTCGAGCCGCCCGTTGGGGCGCGACAGGCTGCCGTATTTGCTGGCATTGACCAGGAGTTCGTGCATGGCCGTACCGAGGCTGAAGGCCGGATCGGGCTCAAGATAGATTTCGGGGCCATTGAACGAGATGCGATCGACGTAGGCCGCCAACAGCACGCGCAGCAACTCGACCAGAGACGTGGACTTCCAGCCTCCCTCGGTGACCAGCCGGTGGGCGTGCGCCAGAGCCAGCACGCGCAACTCGTATTTGCTCACGAGCTCGCCCATGTTTTTCGAATTCTTGGCAGTCTGCGACAGCAGGGCGAGAAGCTGGGAAAACAGATTGCCGGAACGATGGCGCAGCTCGCGGATCATCAGCTCATGGCGCTGATCGAGCTGGCGGCGCTGAATGGCGCCGGCGACGACGTTGGCGACTGCGGCCAGAAATGAAACGTCCTGCGCGGCGAATTGCCGACGCGCAGTGGCGCAGGCGCTTAATACGCCGTAGGCGCGTCCATCGCGGCCCGCGATGATCGTCGCCATGCCGCTCTTGCAGCCGTGCTCGTGGAGATAGGAGGGGATTTCGAATCTCGCCTCGCTCTTGAAGTCATCGATGACGATGGGGACGGCCGAATCCAACGCGTAGCCCGCGAAGCACTTGATATCGGTCGACGTGCGAATCGTGGAGAGCGCTTCTGCCTTCCATCCAAAGCCGGCGCGCAGCAGAAATTCGGTGTCGCCCGGCATCAATTCGAGAATTTCGACGAATTTGATTCCAAGCGTGATCGCAACCGTGCTGGCCACATCGTTCAGCATCCGTTCGAGACTCTGCTCCGTCAATGCGCGCTCGCCGAGTTGAGCGACGGCCTCCTGTTGCCTGGCGCGGCCGCGCAGCTCGTTTTCAAGCTTGATGTGGCCGGTGACGTCCTGGCACAGCCCGACCATGCGACGCGACGCGCCGTCGTTGACAATCACCGTGCCGGTCGCCTCGATCCAGCGTTCCTGGCCTTCGATCGGCTTCGGCAGGCGGTAGCGCACGCGATAGGATTTTTGCGTGCGCATCGCCTCGCGAATAGCCGACAGCACGCCGGCCTGGTCGTCAGGATGAATATCGCGTTCAAAAAATGCGAACGTGCCGTCAAAGTTGCCGACGTCGAGGCCGTGAATGGCTTCGAGATTGCTCGACCAGGTCAAGACGTTGGTGGCGATGTCCCAGGACCAGACGCCGATCTTTCCGGATTCGAGCGCAAGACGAATCGTTTCAAAGTCAGGGAAAAATTGTCTAGCCAACTCCGGCGGTGGCTCCGTATCTGTCTTGCGCCGATTGAAATCGGAAGAGTTCCATGACTTGATATTTCCACCTTCCTCCGCCGACCCGCAATGTCGGTCTGAGGGGAAGACATGACAAACGCGACAAAGACAATTCAGGCGATGCGCTCCTAGGAGCGCCTCGCCTGCGGCAGTGCAAAGTTGCCTCCGCATCGACCAAGATGCGTTTGATGCACGCGACCGGCCGTCACCGGAGCTCAGTGCAAGCCGAACGCAGAGACGTCCGAGGCGGCGCGTGGCCGCACCGTGGCTGTATGGTTCCTCGGCGTATCGTTTACGGCGAGGTTTTCGCGTTGCGCTGGCGCCGCCGCACGCCGGCCCGAATCCGGCAGCACGACAACTTTCGTTCCGATGCCGACGCGCTGGTAAAGATCTTCGACATCCTCGTTACGCAAGCGAATGCAGCCGCTCGAAACGCGTTTGCCGATCGAGGTCGGATCGTTGGTGCCGTGGATGCGGTACTCCGAGTTGCCGAGATAGAGCGCCCGGGCGCCAAGCGGATTTCCCGGACCGCCGCCGACCCAGCGCGGCAGATAAGGCTGACGCGCCACCATCTGCGCCGGCGGTATCCAATCGGGCCATTCGGCCTTGCGCGAAACATGTTCGACGCCGGACCACGTGAATCCTGCGCGGCCAACGCCGATGCCGTAGCGCATCGCTTTGCCATCGCCGAGCGTGAGATAGAGGTACGTGTGGCCGGTGTCGATGATGATCGTGCCCGGCGCTTCGTTGGTCGGAAAAGCGACGACCTGCCGGCGCAGTTGAAGAGGAAGATCTTCGTCCGTCGGCTGCTCATCGACCGGTTGTTGCGTTTGTGGAATCGCCGCTCCGAAATTAAGGCCGAACTGATCGGACGGCGCGAACGACAGCGATTGCGCCCCTGCGGGCGTCGCGAGGACGGCCCCGAACAACAGCCCGCACATGCGCGCGGAAAGCCTTTTCGATGACATGATGCTGAACTCCGCCGTGCTGATTTGCCTGCAAACCAATTGCGCAAGTGCGCCAAAGGTTCCGCGGCGACGACAGAGCGGCAGGCCGAAAAAAGATTCAGACCCAGCGCGGCGGATAGGGATTTTGCCCGAACGTCCATTCGGCGTGGAAGTGATCCGGCTCGCCCTCGACCAGCACCTGCGAACCCTTGCCTCGGCGGCCCAGTCCCTGAGCGGCGTCGATCGCCAGCCGAAGCGCCTCGGCCTGACTCAGATAGGGACCGAACAACTCTTCACGGTATTTGATTTTCCACTCGCCTTGCCGGTTCACCACGAAATATTGCGCCTGGACCATGGCGGCCCTCCATTCGTAGTCGCGGCAAAAGAACGCGCCCACGAGGGGCGCGTTCCGGCTGCAAAGAAATTTGATAGCAGGTATGCGGCGAACGCCGATCAGGTGGTGCAGCGCCCAAAAATGTTCGCGAGTGACGGTGAAACGACCGGGCTGAACGACGGATCGCAGCCAAGCGGCGCCTTTTTGGGCTTCGCCGGAACAGCCGCGGCAGGCATTACGGGGCCAGCACTATCCGCCGATTGCGGACGCGGCTGCGAAGCGAGATGCATCGGAACCTGGTCGGTCTGCAGGCGATCACCTTTCAGGGTCCGATTGATGATCGAGATGGGAAAGGTGTTGGCACCATGCGCGCCCGCGCTGCTGACCGGATCGATCACGACCACAATAAAACCGCTCGCGACGCTGGCCACTGCGACGCTGGCTATACCAAGGAGGAATTTCCGCAACATGGAGATTTCTCCGCTGCTATGACGCTTGAATTTTCTGACTTTGAGCTCCCCATTCGGGAGCGTTCGCGCCACTAACGTTTAGTCGCTTCCCAGGTTCCTCCTGGCGCGTCGCTCACGTGGTCGTGATCGCGTGAAAAAGTACAGAGACCCTTGGCCGCCAGCCTTGGCGCAGGGCAAATCGACGAAACATCGACGATGCTTTGTTCGGAACAAAGGGCGAGGGAGCGGATTATCATGGCAGCCGGCCATCTTTCCCCTCCCCCCGTGCTTGGCCGGTCATCCCGGGCGCAGCCGATATGCCGATCGGCTGCGCTCCGCGTTTGGGGAGGCTCTCTTGTGCAACAACATCGCAAGTTCCGCAGCGGAACCAAACCAGCCAAAGCTGGGTTGGATGGCCGACGCACACTGAATGAAGCGCGACAGCATCTCTGCTGCGACAGTGCCTTGAGGGCACCAGAAAAGGGTCCACGGTCATGTTTGGAACGACGCGAAACGGTCGCGATTACTCGCGCGAAATTTCGGAGATCGAGCAGCTGCTGCGACAGCTCGAAACGCGTGTCGGCCGCGTGACCGATTTCGGTACGCGCGCCGCCGCGAGCGGCGCCAATCATGTCATGGACACCGTCTCAAATGCGCTCGGTGATATCGGTGATCGCTTCCGCGACAGGTTCCGCAACGGCACCAGTTCGATGACGAGCGAAGCAACCAAGTTCGGCAATGACGCGACCAAGCTTGGCCAAGACGCCTTGCATCGGATCGCCCAGGAGGTCGAGCATCGGCCGCTGCTGACACTCGCGGTCGCTATCGGCGTCGGCTATCTCGCAGGAATGGCTGGCCGGCGCGACTGACGCCGCGTCGGCTGATCGCCAGCGATCCGCCAACCATCTACACGTTTGACGCCGTCTCTCACGCCGTAGCTTGGCGCTCGCGCTGGCGTGCCTTGCGTCCGAAGAACAGCGCCTGGCTCGCTACCGCGGAGACGACCGCCGGCTGGAACGGCTTGGCGATAAGGAACGCGGGTTCAGGCCGTTGCCCGGTCAGGAACCGTTCCGGATAGGCGGTGATGAAAATCACCGGCGCTTCGAACGAGCGCAGCATTTCATTCACAGCCTCCAGACCGGAGCTGCCATCGGCCAGCTGGATGTCCGCCAAAATCAGGCCGGGCTGCTTCTGCTTGGCCAGCGCGACCGCTTCAGAATGTGTGCGCGCGATGCCGATGACCCGGTGCCCGAGGCTTTCGATCAGCGCCTCGATGTCCATGGCGATGAAGGTCTCATCCTCGATGATGAGCACGTCGGTCGCGATTTCGGCGGCAAGTTCGCGCCCTGATTCCTCGACCAGATTGCGCAAGGTGGGCGGATCGCATTCGAGGATCTTTGCGGCGTCGTCCTCGGAAAATCCCTCCAGCGCCACCAGCAGGAAGGCTTGGCGCGGACGCGGGGTGATCTGGGAGAGGTGCTGCTCCGGTGGCAGGGTCTTGCCGGCGACGTCGGCCTTGCCGTTGACCGCGACCGAGTTCCAGATCTTGGTGAAAAGGCGGTAGAGGCCGACCCGGGGACTCAGGTCGGCCTCCAGCACGTTCGGGCTCGCAAGCAGGGATTCCAGGGTGGCGGCCACGTAGGCGTCGCCCGAGGACTGGCTACCCGTGAGAGCGCGGGCATACCGACGCAAAAACGGCAAATGTTGAACTACGGTCTGAGATGTCGACACGGAACCCCTCCTGCTATGGCCACCCGCCATCTGGGCTGAAAACGCGACAGCGCAAAAAAAGTTCCAGGCCCGGGAACCATCAACGGGACCGGACGTTGGGCGTCAATGACGATGAGGGTGTAAAGCGTAGTTTGATGGGGGGAATGGGGAAAAATGAAGGAACGTAAGCCACTTAGCCCTGAAACGCCGCCAACGAGCGCCGATCCGTCCGGCTCAGAAAATCTGATGCATACGTCCATGAACCCCAAAAAGAACGAAGTACGTCTGGGCCGCGACGCGCAGATCAGGATCGGACAGCAGCTCCGGGCCCTGTACGACGACGTGGTCAACGAGGGCGTGCCGGACCATATCGCCGACCTGGTCCGTAAGTTGAGCGAGCAGGATGATGAAGGATCGCGCGAATGAAGCTCGACCCAGCCCTGCGCGACCAGGTTCTCGGCACGGTTCCGAGCCTGCGGGCGTTTGCCATATCGCTGTGCGGCAACGTCGACCGCGCCGACGATCTGGTGCAGGAAACGCTGCTGCGCGCGTTGTCCAACATCGGTTCGTTCGAGCCCGGCACCAATATGCCGGCATGGCTGTTCACCATCCTGCGCAACCTGTTCCGCTCGGAATACCGCAAGCGGCGGCGCGAGGTGGAGGATGCCGATGGCCGCTACGCCGAAACGCTCAAATCACATCCTGAGCAGCATGGGCGGGTCGAATTCGAGGAATTCCGCAATGCCTTGGCCAAACTGCCGGCCGACCAGCGCGAGGCGCTGATCCTGGTGGGCGCGTCGGGCTTCTCCTACGAGGAGGCCGCCGACATCTGCGGCTGCGCCATCGGCACCATCAAGAGCCGGGTCAACCGCGCACGCACGCGGCTGTCCGAATTGCTCGCGATCGACAGCATCGACGATTTCGGCCCCGACCGCACCACGCGCGCGATCCTTGCCGGTGGCGGCAGAGGATAGCCGGCCTTAGCTTTCGCAATCCACTTATTGACTGATTTTCGCGTGTCGCCCAGCAGGCGATCACGCAGGAACTTTTGTGTATTTAGCGCGTTTTCGATAACGGCGCAGGTCGCCGCATTTGATCGGGAATAATTCGATGCTCGGTTGGGCTTTGACGTTTCTTGTTGTGGCATTGATCGCCGCTATCTTGGGATTCGGTGGAATTGCAGGATTTGCGGTCGAGATCGCCAAGATCATTTTCTTCGTTGCGATCGTGCTGTTCGCCATCTCGGCGATCATCGGCCTGATGCGAGGCCGGGCCCCTACTGTTTCGTAGGGCGTAACGCGTAGGTTGTTGACGTGAAGACCGGCCCGGGGCGACCTGGGCCGGTTTTCATTTTCAGGGAAGCTGTCCGCGATAGGTGAGGCCGCCATCGATGGTGACGATGGTGCCGCTGGTGTAGGACGAAAGATCGGAGGCGAGAAACACCACCATCGCCGAGATTTCGTCGCAGGTGGCCGGACGGCCGAACGGCATTTTGGCAAAACCTTCGCGCCAGCGGTTCTCGTCGCCAAGCTGCGTCGCGGCGCGCTTGCGTCCCAATACCTCGACGCGATCGGTGAGCACCGGACCGGGATTGACGCCGACGACACGCACCCCGAATTCGGGGCTGGCGCCGCCGACCGCGCGGGTGAACGCCATCAGCGAGGCATTGCCGACCGCGCCGGCAATATAGGTGGCGTCGAGCTTCTCGCCGCCGACGCCGATGATGTTGATGATGACGCCGCGCTTGCGCGCCTTCATCTTCGCAAGGTAGAGCCGCGTCAGGCCGACATAGCCGTAGACCTTGAGATCCCAACCGGCGCGCCAGGCCTTTTCGTCGACATCGTCGAGCGATCCGCCCGGAATGGCGCCGGCGTTGTTGATGAGAATGTCGACATCGGGGAAGGCGGCAACGACGCGATCGCGAGCGGCAGGATCAGACAGGTCGGCGCCGAGCGTGCGGACGTTGACGCTCGCCGATTTGCGGATCGCGGCGGCTTCTTTCTCCAGCAGGTCGCCTGAGCGCGCGACCAGACACACGTTCACGCCCTCGCGCGCAAACCATTGCGCGACCGAGAGGCCAATCCCTTTCGAGCTGCCGGTGATGAGCGCGGTGCGGCCGGAAAGATTCAAATCCATGAACGTCCCCCAGAAAATTCCAAAATCAGCGCGCGCAAATCAGCGTGCAAGTGAATGCCGGCATTTCCCGGCGCTGTCTATCGCCCCGTGAACACCGGCCGGCGCTTCTCGGCAAAGGCGCGGCGGCCTTCCTGGAAATCCGCGCTGTCGGTGCATGCCTTCATCAGCGCGTCGCAGAATTTCTCGTCCACCTCGGATGGCATCTTGCTGAGTTCGGCAATCGAAAGCTTGACCGCCTTTAGAGTGAGCGGCGCATTCGCCGCGATGGTCTCGCAGGTCTTGCGCACCTCGCCTTCGAGTTCGTCATCCGGCACGACGACATTGACGAGGTTCATCGCCTGCGCTTCGGCGGCCGCATACAGCCGCGCCGTGAAGATGATTTCCTTGATGCGCACCGGGCCGAGCAGGACGAGCAGCCGCTGCAGGCTTTTGGCCGGATAGCCGATGCCGAGCTTGCCGGCGGGGATGCCCAGCCGCGCGCCGGCGCCCGCGATCCGCATGTCGCAATTGGCCGCGATCTGCACGCCGGCGCCGATGCAGAAACCGTGGATCATTGCGACCGTCGGCTTGGGACAGGCAAAAATGCGGTCGTTCGCCTGCGTCGACAACCCGCGCTGGTACGCCTCGGCTTCCTCCGACGCGTAGCGCTGATCGAACTGCGAGATATCGAGGCCGGAGACGAAGGCCTCCTCCCCCGCCCCGCGCAGCACGATGACGCGGATATCCGGGTCGGCCTCGAACCGGTCGAGGATCAGCGGGATCGCCTCCCACATATCGGGCGAGACGGCGTTGCGCCGTTTCGGGTTGTTGAAGGTCATCCAGCCGATCGGCCCATCGGTCGCGGCGGTCATCCGCTCGGTCGGCAATTGCATGGCATTCATGCGTCGGTCTCCCTTCGGCGCGCTCGCCGCATGATGGAGTGCCAGCCTCGTCCCGGCAACGCTGCAATGCCATTCTCTTTGCGTTCCGGGTCCAATACCCTGAGCGAATTGCGCGACGAATAATGGCCGGGGAGGACGTCATGCCCAATCGCCGACAATTCTTCAAACAGGCCGCCAGCGTATTCTGCGTCGCCTGCGGAATGCGGCACGCCGTGGCGCCAAACGGCAGCGCCGGCAAAACGCCGCGAGGTCACGATCGGCGGGCAGCGGGTGAAGACCGTCGACGTGCATTGTCATTGCGTGGTGCCGGAGGTGCTGGACATCGTCAAAGGGACCGCGATGGAGAAGGAGCTGCAGAGGCAAGCCACCGGCCACCTCGGCTTCCCGGTCGGGCCGGAGCGCATCGCCGACATGGACCGCGACGGCATCGACGTGCAGGCACCGAGCATCAACGCCTTCTGGTACGGCGCCGACCGCGACATGGCTCGCCGCATCATCGACCTGCAGAACGCGAGACTCGCCGCCATCAAGGCAAGCCTATCCGGATCGCATCGCGCCCTACGCATCGGTGGCGCTGCAATTTCCCGACCTCGCCGCCGAGCAACTCGAGCACGCCGTCAAGGACCTCGGCCTGCACGGCGCCGCCATCGGCGGCAGCGTCGAGGGCGTGGAGCTGTCCGACGGCAAGTTCGATCCGTTCTGGGCCAAGGCCGAAGAGCTGCAGGCGCTCGTCTTCATTCACCCGCAGGACGCCCGCGAGCGACCGGCATCACCAAGCGCGTGGGCGGCAGCGGCGTCCTGCGCAACGTCATCGGCAATCCGCTGGAGACGAGTTTCGCACTCGCGCACCTGATCTTCCAGGGTACGCTCGATCGCTTCCCCAATCTGAAAATCTGCGCCGCGCACGGCGGCGGCTATCTGCCGTCCTACGCGGCGCGTATGGACCACGGCTGCCTGGTGTTCCCCGAGCAATGCACCGGCCCGGCGCTGAAGAAGCAGCCGTCCGAGTATCTCAAGCAGCTCTACTTCGACTCGATCATGTTTACGCCCGAGGCCATGCGGCATCTGGTGGCCGAAGTCGGAGCGAGCCAGGTCGTGATCGGCACCGACTACGCCGTGCCGTGGGTGAAGGGTCCCGTCGACCTTATCCTCGCGACGCCCGGCCTGAGCGACGCCGACCGGGTGGCGATGCTCGGCGGCACCGCCGCAAAGCTCCTCAAGATCGCGGCGTAGCGCTGTGCCTCGTGGCAGGCGCATGATATGGAACGGCGAGACAACAGTGGGTCAAAGCAAATGGCAAATCAGGAAACGGCAAGTCAGGACGCAGCGTCGGCAAAACCGCTTCCAGGCGGCAACACGGTTCTGGTCGAGATCGAGAACCGCATCGCCTGGGTGACGATGAACCGGCCGGAGAAGCGCAACGCCATCAGCGTCCAGCTTACCCTCGAGATGCTCGAGGTGTTCGAGGCGCTGGAGGCCGATGACCGCTGCGGCGTGCTCGTGCTCACCGGCGCGGGCAAATCCTATTCGGCCGGCATGGACCTGAAGGACTATTTCCGCGCCACCGACAAGCTCAACTATGACGAGCGCTGGCAGGTCATGCGCAAGAGCGCGACGGCGCAATGGAAGCGGCTGCAGTTCTACGGCAAGCCGACCATCGCCATGGTCAACGGCTGGTGCTTCGGCGGCGGCTTCAATTCGATGATCGCCTGCGATCTCGCCATTGCGGCCGAAGACGCAAAATTCGGCCTCTCCGAGATCAACTGGGGCATCATCCCGGCGGGCGGCGTGACCAAGGCGGTGGCGTCCGTCATCGGCCAGCGCGACACGATGTATTACATCATGACGGGCGAGCCGTTCGACGGCCGCAAGGCCGCGGCGATGGGCCTCGTCAACGAAGCGGTGCCGCGCGCGCAATTGCGCGAACGCACGCGGGCGCTCGCCATGGTCCTGCTCGAAAAAAACGCCATGGCGATGCGCATGGCCAAGCACGCGGCGCGGCGCGTTCGCGACATGTCGTGGGAAGACGCCGAGGATTATTTGTTCGCCAAGATCGACCAGCTGCGCTTCAACGATCCGGAAAAGGGCCGCGAAAAGGGAATGCAGCAGTTCCTCGACGACAAGTCCTACCGGCCGGGGCTTGCCGCCTATCGCCGCGAAAGCTGAGCGCAGCATCCGTGGAGAGACACGCCGTCCCGCTGGCGCGGCTGTTGCGGCCGCGCTCGGTTGCGATCGTCGGCGTGTCGCCGGAGCCGGGCTCGATCGGCGCCAATGTGCTCGGCAATCTCACGCGCTTCGGCTTTGCCGGCGACATCCATCTGGTGAGCCGGTCGAGCCGCGAGATCGACGGCCGCCGCTGTGTTTCCTCGATCGATGAGCTGCCGGAGGGTGTCGACGCTGCCGTGCTTGCCGTGCCGCGGCAGGCGACGGTCGAGGCGGTGACCGCCTGTGTCCGGCGCAAGGTCGGCGGTGCGCTGGTGTTCGCCTCGGGCTTTGCCGAAATGGACGAGACAGGCCGCGCCGAGCAGGAGGCGATGACCAAGGTCGCCCGCGACGGCGGCCTCGCGCTGTGCGGGCCGAACTGCATCGGCTTCGTCAACGTCGCCGGCAATGTTGCGCTGACGTTCGAGCCGCTGGACCGGCTGGTGGCAAATCCCGGCGGCGGCATCGGCGTGGTGACGCAGAGCGGCGCGATGGCGTCAACGCTGCGGCTCGGCTTGCTGGCGAAGGGCGTCGGCATTTCCTGCGTGGTCTCGACCGGCAATGAAGCTGGGCTCATCACCGAGGATTTTCTCGGCTACCTGATCGATGACGAGGCAACGCGCGTCATCGTCCTGTTCATGGAGCAGGTGCGCGATCCGCAGCTCTTCCTCGCGCTTGCGGCGAAAGCGCGCGCGCAGAAAAAGCCGATCGTGCTGATGCATCCCGGCCGCAGCGTGCGGGCGCAGGCATCCGCGCGCACGCATACCGGCTCGATGACGGGCGACCATGCCGTGATGGCGGCTTTGGTTGCGCGCGAGGCGGTCATTCGCGTCGAGACGCTGGAAGAATTGATCGATACTGCCGAACTGCTGCTGCGCTTTCCGACGCCGCCGTCGCATGGCGCGGCGATCATGACCAATTCCGGCGCATTCAAGGGCTACGCACTCGATTTCGCCGATACCATCGGCCTCGACCTGCCGGCGCTGTCGGAAAATACGGCCGAGGCGATCAAGCAGGTGCTGCCGGCGTTCGCTGCGATCGAAAATCCGATCGACGTGACGGCGCAGAGCATCCGCGACGCCTCGATCCTCGGCCGCACCGCCGCGCAACTGCTCGCCGATCCGGCCATGGGCAGCCTCGTGGTCTCGATCGTCTCCGGCGCGCCGCGCTTCGCCATGGACAAGGCGCGGGCGATCCTCTCGGGCATCAACGACCTCAAGAAGCCGGTGGCCGTCGCCACCATGGGCGACGACACGCCGCTGCCCGCCGAATTCACCGCCGCATTCCGCGAGCGCGGCCTGCCGATCTACCGCTCACCGGACCGCGCGCTGCGCGCCATGGCGCGCGCCACCTAGTACGGCCGCGCCGTGACGGCGGCGGAGCGCAAGGCTGCGCCGATCGCGTTTCCTGCCTATCGCCTGCCCCAGGCCGGCGCGGCGGCTGAATACGTCGGCAAGGAATTTCTCAAGTCGCTCGGAATTCCGGTTCCGGCAGGCGATTTGGCGCGCGATGTCGATGACGCACGCAAGATCGCGAAAAAGATCGGTTTTCCGGTCGCGCTCAAGGCGCAGGCCGCAGCGCTGGCGCACAAGAGCGACGCCGGAGGCGTGATCCTGAATGTTGCCGACGAGGCAACGCTGGCGCAGGCATGGGAAACGCTGCACGCCAATATCCGCAAATCGCGGCCCGACCTGACTCTCGACGGCGTGCTGGTCGAGACCATGGCGAAGCCCGGCCTCGAAATGGTCGTCGCGGCGCGTCGCGAGCCGAAGTGGGGCCCTATCGTCACGGTTGGCCTTGGTGGCATCTGGATCGAGGCGCTGCACGACGTCCGTCTGCTGCCCGCCGATCTCGACAATGACGCCATCATCGAGGAGTTGCTCAAGCTCAAGGGCGCGGCGCTGTTGCGAGGGCTGCGCGGCGCGCCGCCCGCGGACCTCGCGGCGCTGGCCGATATCGTTGCGCGCCTCGGCGCGCTGGTGCGGGCCGACACGCGCATCACCGAGATCGAGATCAACCCGCTGGTGGTATACCCAAAAGGCGTGCTCGCGCTCGACGTGCTGCTGCACGTCGAGGCGTGAGACGCTGCGTCAATGCATGGATTTGCCGCCGTCGACGTTGACCGTCTGCCCGGTCATGAAGTCGCTCGCGGCCGACGACAGGAACATCACCGCGCCGACGAGATCGGCCGGCACCTGCACGCGCTCGATGGCGCGGCCGGCGATGCGGGCGGCGAGATAATTCCCGGATGACGACGCAACCTGCGTCTCGCTCTGCGTCATGCCGGGCGTCACGGCGTTCACCGTGATGCCGAATTCCGCCACCTCGCGCGACAGCGCACGCGTAAAGCCGATCACGCCCGCCTTCGAGGTGGTGTAGTGCAGCCGGTTGGGCGCGCCCTCCCATATCCGCGACGACGAGATGTTGACGATCTTGCCGCGCTTCTGCGCCTTCATGGCCGGGAACGCCGCCTTGCAGGCGAGGAACATGCCGCGCAGGTTGACCGCCATGACGCGGTCCCATTCCTCGACCGGGATTTCGAGCCATGAGCGCCGCGCCAGCACGCTCATCAGCGAGGCGTTGTTGATCAGCACGTCGATCGCGCCGAAGCGATCCAGCGCCGCCTTCGCCATCGCCAGCGTCGCCTCTTCGCTGGCGATATCGACGCCGAGCCCGAGCGCCTCGCCGCCCTGCGCCGTGATGGCCTCGGCCACCGCCTTGGCTGCCGGGGCGTCGATGTCGGCCGCGACCACGCGCGCGCCGGCCTTGGCGAATTCCTCGGCGTAGACCTTGCCGATGCCCTTGCCGCCGCCGGTGATGATCACGCTGCGGCCTTCGAGGTTGAAGCGCTCATTCACGGCCATGGCGTTTCCCTTTATCCTGATGGCTTGACTCCATCTCCTTTGGAAAAGATGGATGGCCGGGTCAAGCCCACGCAAGCGCGAACATGAAGCCATTTCTCCTCGAGAGATACTTGATCGGCGGCGGCACGCTCGCGGCCTTTCTGCTGATCTGGGAAATGGTCGAGCGCTCAGGCCTGATCGATCCGATGTTCATTTCCTCGCCGACGCTGGTGGCGCAGGCCGGCGCCGAGTTGATCAAGGACCCTGACTTCTGGCGCGATGTGAAGGTCAGCGGCAGCGAATTCCTGTACGGCTACGCCAGCGCGGCCGCGGTCGGCATTCCACTCGGCCTGGCAATGGGCTGGTCGCGGCGGCTGTCCTATGTGTTCGGCCCGTTCATCGACACGCTCAACGCCGTGCCGCGCGTCACGCTGCTGCCGCTCATCATCATCTGGTTCGGCATCGGCATCTGGTCGAAGGTCGTGGTGGTGTTCCTCGGCGCCGTCATCCCGATCGTCATCAGCGCATATTCAGGCGTGAAGACGAACGAGCTGCGCTTCCTCAACATGGCGCGCAGCTTCACGGCTTCGCGGCTGAAAATTTTCTCCAGCATCATCCTGCCCGGCACGGTGCCGTTCATCTTCACCGGCCTCAAATACGGCGCCGGACGCGCGCTGCTCGGCGTTGTGGTCGGCGAGCTTTATGCCGCGACCGCCGGCCTCGGACACATGATCGCGGACGCCGGCAATACGTTCCAGACCGACGTGGTGTTCTTCGGCGTGCTGATTTTCACCGCGACCGGACTTGTCGTATTCGCGCTGCTCGACCGGCTGGAGCGGCGCTTCGAGCGATGGCGTCCGGGCGTCGGAGCAGCGGCGCGATGAGCGACATCACTGCCCGTGCCGATGCGGACTTGCCGGGCTGGCGGCGATTTTATCTCGTGCACGAGCGCGCCATTCTCGGCACCACCGTTGTGGTGCTGTTCCTGGTGTTTTGGGAAGGCGCCGAGCGCGGCTGGTGGGCCGATCTGCTCCGCCCGCTGATCGGGCCGTCGGCGGCGCGCTGGCAGCTCAAGCCGATCTTCATTTCTTCGCCGACCTTGATCGCGCGGGCCGCGTTCCGCATGTTTTTCGTCACCGGCGAAATCTGGCCCGATCTCGGCTGGAGCAGCCTCGAATTCGTGCTCGGCGTTGGGCTCGCGATTCTCGTCGGCATTCCGCTCGGGCTTGCCGCCGGCTGGTATCGCCGCTTTTCCTATGCGGTCGAACCTTTCCTCGCTGCGTTGAACGCCACGCCACAGGTCGCATTCCTGCCGCTCATCATTGTCTGGGCTGGCACCGGGCTTGCGACCAAGATTCTCATCATCTTCCTGCTCGCAGTGTTGCCGATCGCGATCAATGCCAATGCTGCGGTACGCACCACGGACGCGCGCCTTCTTCGCGTCGCGCAAAGCTTCAGCGCCGGCGACTGGATGTTGTTCCGCAGCATCATCTTGCCGAGCGCGGTGCCGTTTGTGCTCGCCGGCCTGCGTCTGGCGGTCGGCCGCGGCATGATCGGTATCGTTGTCGGCGAAATCTACGGCTCCGCCGCAGGCATCGGCATGATGATCAACCTCGCCGGTTCACGCTTCGAGACCGCAAAGGTGTTCGTCGGCGTGTTCACCATCGTCGCGGCCGGCGTCGTGATGGTCGAAGTCATCCGGCGCATCGAGCAGCGCGTCGAAGTGTGGCGCCCGCCGGTCGGAGCATGACGATGCGGGCGAAGCTCGAGGCTCAGGACATCCGCCTGGATTATTTCCAGCCGCGCACCAACACGCGTCTCACCGCGCTCGACGGCGTCAATCTCGCCATCATGGACGGCGAATTCGTCGCCATCGTCGGCCCCTCCGGCTGCGGCAAAACGACGTTCCTGTCGGTCGTCGACGGCCTGATTGCGGCAACCGGCGGACGCGTGCTGGTCGACGGCGACGCGGTGACGAAGCCAGGCCCCGACCGCGCCGTGGTGTTTCAGGATGCTTCGCTGCTGCCGTGGCGTACGGTGCTTAACAACGTGCTTTATGGTCTCGAATGTGTCGGCACTCCCATGCGCGAGGCCAAGGACCGCGCAGCGCATTTCATTGATCTCGTCGGCCTCTCGGGTTTTGAGCATCACTACCCCTACGAACTGTCCGGCGGCATGCAGCAGCGCGTCAACCTCGCGCGCGCGCTGGTCATGGACCCGAAAATCCTGCTGATGGACGAGCCGTTCGCCTCGCTCGACGCGCAGACCCGCGAAGTGATGCAGGAAGAACTGCTGCGCATCTGGGCCCAGGCGAAGAAGACCGTCCTCTTCATCACCCATCAGATCGACGAGGCGATCTATTTGTCCGATCGCGTCGTCGTGTTCTCCGGAAGACCGGGCAAAGTGAAAGAGACGATCGCGGTCGAGATGGAGCGTCCGCGCCCGCTCGGCGTGAAACGCCAGCCGCGATTCCACGCCATCGAGGATCGCATCTGGGGCCTGATCGAGGAGGATGTGAAGGGCCGGATGACGGGCGATCGCGGACCGCCGCGCAGTTGACCGGTTCGATTCAAACTCCTAACCCGTCATGCGCGGGCTCGACCCGCGCATCCATGCGGCGTCATGGCCCCATGGATTGCCGGGTCAAGCCCGGCAATGACGAGTAAAAAGCGCAGCGCAGGGAGAACGTCATGGGCCTTTTCAAAAACCGGCAAAGATTATTCAGTTGTTTCGCCTTGGCGGCGGCCCTCATTGCGACACAACCCTCACACGCCGCCGATCTCGTCCCGTTCAAGATCGGCATCTCGGCGCCGGTGATGACGATCTTTCCGGTGTGGATGGCGGAGGCCGGCGGCTTCTACGAGAAGGAGGGGCTCAAGGTCGAAGTCGTCAACATGGAAGGCGGCACGAAGGGCCTCAAGGTCCTGTTGTCGGGCGAAATCCAGGCGATGCATGTCGGGCTCGGACCGGCGGTGCTCGCCAACAAGCAGGGCGCCGACCTGCGGCTCGTCACCTCGACCTGCAACACCATCCCGTTCACGATGTTCACGCCGCCCGACATCAAGACCGCGGCGGACCTCAAGGGCAAGACGTTCGGCATCAGCACGTTCGGGTCGGAGACCGACATCGCCATCAGCATCCTGCTCAAGAAGCTCGGCCTGACCCGGCAGGACATCACGGTGTCGCAGATCGGCGGCAATTCGCAGCGCTATGCCGCGCTGGTCGCCGGCCGCATCCAGGTGGCGCCGCTGCTCGAGCCGGGCGCGTCCATCGCCCGGGAGAAGGGCTACAATCCGCTGATCGATCTCGCCGCCGCCAAGACGCCGTGGATTTTCGATGGCGTCGTCGTCAGCGCGAGCTACATCAAGGATCATCGCGACACGCTCACGCATTTCGTGCGCGCCTACATCGCCGGCGCCTATCTGGCGCTGTCGGACGAAGCCAAGGCGAAAGAGCTGATCGCGCAGAAATTCAAGACCAAGGATCAGAAGGTGATCGACACCAGCTATAACGACTTCAAGCGCACGATGCCGCGCGATGCCGCGCCGTCGATCGAAGGAGCGCAGAACGTGCTGGCGCAGCTCGAGGCAACCGGCACCGAGGTCGGCAGCAAGGACGTCAACAGCTACCTCGACCTGAGCATCGTGCAGAAACTCAAGCAGGATGGCTATTTCGACCAGATGGCGAAGACGTATCCGATAAAATGAAAACCTCTCCCCGCGTGCGGGGAGAGGTCGAGCGAAGCGAGGGTGAGGGGGCGCCGCCGCGATCTGAGTCCAGCGGATAGGCCCCCTCACCCCGACCCTCTCCCCGCAAGCGGGGAGAGGGAGAAGAACGGAGTCCTCCGTTGAACGCCATCGACCTCGAGGTCATCTACCAGTCGACGCTGCAGATCGCGCGCGAGCTGACGCTCAACATGCTGCGCACCGGCTATTCGACCATCATCAAGGAAAGCCAGGATTTCACCTTCGCGATCTTCGACGGCGAGGGCCGCATGGTGGCGCAGGGCATTCCGCAGCCGCTGCACATCGGGCCGGTCGCCGCGCAGGTGAATGAAATCCGCCGCCGCTTTGCCGGCAAGACCGAGCCGGGCGACGCCTTCATCGTCAATCATCCCTATCAGGCCTGCCAGAACCATTCGACCGACGTCACCATCATCTCGCCGATGTTCGTCGACGACCGCATCGTCGGCTACATCGGCAACACCGCGCACAAGCCCGATCTCGGCGGCAAGGTGCCGGGCACCAATGCCGGCGACGCCACCGACCTGTTCCAGGAAGGCCTGCTGATCCCGCCGCTGAAGATCCTGCGTCGCGGCGAATTGAACACCGATGTCGAGGCGATGATCTGCGCCAACACGCGCACGCCGGAAGTCACGTGGGGCGACATCAGCGCGCAGGTCAACACCAACACCTATGGGCTGACGAAATTCGCCGAGCTGTTCGCCAAGTACGGCACCGAGAAGGTGCTCACGTGCTGGCAGACCTGGATGGACATCTGCGAGAGCGAGCTGCGCAAGGAGATCGCCAAGGTACCGGACGGGCTCTATGGCCCGGAGACCGACTGGCTCGACGACGACGGCATCGATCTCGCCAAGCCGTACCGCATCTCGGCCTCGCTCGAAGTCAAGGGCGACACGCTGCGCTTCATCCTCGACAGCGATCCGCAGGCGCGCGGGCCGATCAACCTGCGGCCGTGCGTGTCGAAGAATTTCATCCAGTGCCTGTGCAAGATGGTGTTCATTCCCTCGCTGCCGGTGAACGACGGGCTGTCGCGGCCGGTGCAGGTGTCGTATCCGCCCGAAGGCTCGCTGCTCAATCCGCGATTTCCCGGCGCCGGTGAACATGTACGTGCGGCCGAGCCAGGTCACGACCTCGGTCGCGATCCGCGCGCTGGCGCGCGCCGTGCCCGGCCGCGTGCCGGCGCCCGGCAGCGCCGCGGGCGGCTCGATCTCGAGCGCCGGACGCCATCCGCAATCGGGCCGCTGGTATTCGCAATATGAAATCCTCAGCGGCGGCACCGGCGCGCGGCCCGATCAGCGACGGCGTCAGCGCCATGGACGAGCTGGTGGTCAACGTGATGAACACGCCGGTCGAGGCGGTCGAGACCGAATTTCCGGTGCGCGTCGAACGCTACGAACTGGCGCAGGATTCCGGCGGGCCGGGCACGTACCGCGGCGGTCTCGGCGTGCGGCGGCAATGGCGCATCCTCGGCGATGAATCGATCGTCAACCTGCGCACCGACCGATTCAAATATTCCTCGCCCGGCATTTTCGGCGCCAAGCCGGCGCATCCGTCGAAGGCGACGCTGAACTCGCAGCCTGCGGGTGAGCGCGCGCTCACGTCGAAGGTCGCAGGCCTGCGGCTGAAGCAGGGCGACGTATTGGCGATGGAATTCGGCGGCGGCGGCGGCTGGGGCGATCCGCGCGAGCGCGATCCCGAGCGCGTGCGGCAGGACGTCGTGCGCGGCTATGTTTCGATCGATGCAGCACGCGAGGACTATGGCGTCGCGTTCAAGTCCGATCTCAGCAGTCGACGCCGACGCGACCGCACGGCTGCGCGTGAAGGCGGCCCCATGAAGCTGCGCGTGGGGATTGACGTCGGCGGGACGTTCACCGACGTCACCGCGTTCGACGAGGATGCCGGCGAGCTTGTCGCCATCCGCAAATATGTGTCCAATCCGGCGCAGCCCGCCGCGGTGATGGAGGAAATCACGCGCGACCTTGCCGAGGATTTCGGCGCGGACTCGGTGTCGCTGATCCTGCACGGCTCGACCGCGGCGCTCAACACCATGCTCGAAGGCAAGGGTGCGCGCGCCGGCCTCATCACCACGCGCGGCTTTCGCGACGTCTACGAGATCGCGCGGCAATGGCGCGGCGACGAGGTGTTCAACATCTTCGCACCGCCGCCGAAAATGCTGCTCACGCGCGATCACATCCATGAGGTGCGCGAGCGCATCGATTTTTCCGGCGCGGTGATCGAGCCGCTTGATGCCGACGATGTTGCGCGCGCCGTGCGCAAGCTCAAGGACGACGGCGTCGAGGCCATCGCCGTGTGCTTTCTGTTCGCCTACGCAAATTCGACACACGAGAAGGAAGCGGAAAAAATCATCCGCGACATTGCGCCGGACCTCTATGTCTCGCTGTCGCACGAGGTCAATCCGGAATGGCGTGAATACGAGCGCACCGCCTCGACGGTCGCCAACGCCTATATCGGCCCGCCGGTGTCGCGCTATCTGCGCGAGCTGGAGGCGCTGTCGCTCAAGCGCTTCCCGCGCTCGCGCGCGCTGATGATGAAGTCCGACGGCGGCGCGGCGAGCGCCCGCATGCTGTCGCAGACGCCGATCCAGACCGTGCTGTCGGGGCCGGTCGCCGGCGTCATCGGCGGCCGCCATCTCGGCGACGTGAAGGGCATAGAGAACATCATCACGTTCGACACCGGCGGCACCAGTTCCGACATGGCGGTGCTGCCGGGACGGCCATTATTCAAGTCGGAGGTGCATGTCGCGCGGCATCCGCTGCGCACGCACACGGTCGACATCGAGACCATCGGGGCCGGCGGCGGCAGCATCGCGTCGGTCCAGCTCGGCGCGCTCAAGGTCGGGCCGCAGAGCGCCGGGGCCAATCCGGGGCCGGCCTGCTACGACCGCGGCGGCAGCGAGCCGACGCTCACCGATGCGCTCGTGGTGCTCGGGCATCTGAGCCCGACGGCACTGCTCGAAGGCGCCATGCCGATATCGGCCGCGAAGGCCGAGGCAGCCGTCACCGCGCGCATCGCCGATCCGCTTGACCTTTCGACCGTCGAGGCGGCGTGGGGCGTGCTCACCGTGCTCGCCACCAACCTGATGACGGCGATGCGCACCATCACGGTCGAACGCGGCTACGACCCACGCGAGTTCACGCTGGTGCCGTTCGGCGGCATGGGTCCGACCGTCGCCGGTCGGATCATCTCGGAGCTCGGCATCGGCCGCATCCTGATCCCGCGCGATCCCGGCACCTTCAGCGCCTACGGCATGCTGGTGACGGATGTGCACCAGACCCGCAGCCTCACCCGCATCACGCGCCTCGACGACGCGGCGCCGGAGGCGCTGGAAGCGATCTTCGCCGAGATGGAAGAAGCGGCATTGGCGGATTTGCTGCAGGAGCAGTTCCCACGCGAGCGCTTGCAGACGCTGCGCAATGTCGGCATGCGCTATCGCGGGCAATCGTATGAAGTCAGCGTTCCGGTCGCGGCGCTGCGTGGCGGCGCCGACATCGCGGCGCTGGCGGCGCGCTTCCACGAGGCGCATCAGCGCCGCTACGGCCACATGGCGCAGGCCGAGGCGGTGGAGATCGTCAATTTTCAGGTGACCGCCGTCGGCACGATCCCGAAGCCGCAATCCAAACGCTTCGAGACGCCAAAGACAGCGCAGCCGGCGCAACCGCACGAAAACCGCATCGCCTATTTCGATGGCAGCGACGCGACCGAGGTGCCGGTCTATCGGCGCAGCACGCTTGCGCCCGGCGCGACGGTCGAGGGGCCCGCGGTGATCGAGGAAAAAACCTCGACCATCGTGCTCTATCCCGGCCAGCGCGCACGGGTGGACGAGTACTTGAATATCGAAGTGGACTGCTTCGATGGGTAATCCAAGGACTTGTCATGCTCCGCGAAGGCGGAGCATCCAGTAACCGCCGCCTTGGCCGATGTTGGGAAACGGCACCGACTTGCCTACCGGGCTCATCGGTGAATACTGGATCGTCCGCCTTCGCGGACGATGACAGTGGGGAGAAGAGCAGCGATGAGCCACCAACCCGCATCCCGCGCGCTCACGGACATCATGGTGCTCGACCTGACGCGCGTGCGCTCGGGGCCGACCTGCGTGCGCCAGCTCGCCGACTGGGGCGCCGACGTCATCAAGATCGAGCTGCCGGAAAGCGGCGACGGCGATCAGCCGGTCGATTTCGATACCCGCGGCGGGCCGGATTTCCAGAACATGCATCGCAACAAGCGCAGCATGACGCTGAACCTGAAATCGCCCGATGGCATCGCCATCCTCAAACGCATGGTCGAAAAGGCCGACGTGCTGGTCGAGAACTACCGGCCGGACGTCAAGCACCGGCTTGGCATCGCCTACGACGATCTCAAGAGCGTCAACCCGCGGCTCATCTACGCGAGCATTTCCGGCTTCGGCCAGGACGGCCCGTACAAGGACCGGCCCGGCGTCGACCAGATCGCGCAGGGCATGTCTGGGCTGATGTCGATCACCGGCGAGCCCGGGCGTGGCCCGATGCGCGCCGGCATCGCGCTCGGCGATCTCGCCGCAGGTCTCCTCGCCGCCAACGGCGTGCTCGTCGCGCTGCATGAGCGCGAGACCTCGGGCGAAGGCCAATGGGTGCAGACGTCGCTGCTTCAGGCGCTGCTTTTCTTGCTCGATTTCCAGGGCGCGCGCTACACGATCAAGGGCGAAGTGCCGGGACAGGCCGGCAACAATCATCCGACCGGCGTGCCCACCGGCACCTACCAGACCAAGGACGGCTACGTGAACCTCGCGCCGCCGCCGTTCCTTTGGGTGCGGTTCTGCCGCGCCATCGGCCACGAGGAGTGGACCAAAAATCCGGACTTCGCGACGCCGGCGCTGCGCCGCCAGCATCGGCAGGAATTGAACAAGCTGATCGCGGCGATCACGCGCGAGACCACGACTGACGCTTTGATCGAACAGATGAACGCCGCCGGAATTCCTTGCGGCCCGATCTACACCATCGAACAGGCGTTCAATGACCCGCAGGTCAAGCATCTCGGCGTGACGCAAACAGTGCATTCGCCGGAGCTTGGCGACATCAACGTGCTGGCCCAGGGCGTGACGCTGAGCCGTACGCCGAGCTTGCTCAAAACGGCGACGCCCGCCTGCGGCGAGCACACCGACGAAATCCTCACGCGCTTCGGCTATTCGGGTGAAGATATCATCGCTTCCAGATACCGGCGCGGTGTGATACTGCCTGTCCCCATTGTCTCGCCGCTATTCCTTCCTGAAAGGTCAAACGCTATGCCCGCACTTCCGATCACGTTCGCCTGCGGTCTCTATGATCGAATGCTGCCGCTTCAGACCGGCGAGATCAAACCCGACGGCATCGATCTCAATTTCCTCGTCATGGACAATCCGCGCGAGATTTTCGACCGCATGTCCAACCGGCTGGAATTCGACGCCTGCGAGATGTCGAGCTCGGAACTCGTCAGCCGCATCGCTGCGAACAAATGCCCGTTCGTCGCGTTGCCGGTGTTCGCCTCGCGGGTGTTCCGCCACGGCTTCATGGTGGTCAACCGCAAGCACGTCAAAACCGCGAAGGACCTTGAAGGCAAAAAGGTCGGCGTGCCGCTCTACACCCAGACCGCCGCGGTGTTCATCCGCGGGCTGATGCAGCACGACCTCGGCATCGACATGAACACGATCGAATGGGTCCAGGGCTCGATCAACGAACCGGGCGCCTATGGCAATCCGTCGGTGATGCCGATGCTCAAGCCGGTCAACATCAAGCAGAATACCAGAGCGGAAAGTCGCTAAGCGACCTGCTCGCCGCCGGCGAGATCGCCGCCATCGTCGGCTCCAACATGCCGAACTCGATCAAGAACAGCGCCGACGTCGTACGCCTGTTTCCGGACTATCGCGAAAAAGAGAAGGACTATTTCAAGCGCACGCGCATCTTTCCGATCATGCACACCATCGTCATCCGCAAGGACGTCTACGAGCGCAATCCGTTCGTCGCGACCAGCCTCTACGACGCCTTGTGCGCCGCCAAGGACGAAGCGTGGGAACGGATGCGCTATTCGGGCACGCTGCGCTACATGCTGCCGTGGCTTCCCGCGGACGTGGCGGAAATCGACGATGTGTTCGGCGGCGATTGCTGGCCGTACGGCATCGAGCCCAACCGGCCGACGCTCGAAGCGCTGGTGCAATACATGCACGAACAGGGCTTGATCCCGGCGTCCATTCCGATTGAGAAATTGTTCGTGCCGACCTTCAGCTAGAGCAACCCTCAGCACTTCATGCTCGAGTTTCGCGACGTCAGCTACAGCTATGCAGGGCGGCGCGGGGCAGCCGAGGTCGAGGTGCTGCGCAACGTGTCGTTCTCCTGCCGCGAGGACGAGATCGTCGCGGTGATCGGCCCGAGCGGCTGCGGCAAGTCGACGCTGCTCAGCCTCGCTTCCGGCCTGCGTACTGCGATCGCGGGCACGGTTTTGGTCGATGGCAAGGCCGTCACCGGGCCGGACCCGCGCGTCGGCATGCTGTTCCAGCAGAGCACGTTGCTGCCATGGCGCTCGGTGCAGGAAAACGTCGAACTCGGCCTCGAAATCCGCCACGAGCCGAAGGCAAAGCGAGCGGCACGCGCGGGCGCGCTGATCCGCCAATACGGGCTGGCCGGCTTCGAGCGCAAGTATCCGCACGCACTCTCGGGCGGCATGCAGAAGCGCACGGCGCTGATCCAGACGCTCGCCATGGAGCCGCAGGTGCTCCTGCTCGACGAGCCGTTCGCGGCGCTCGACGCGCAGACCCGCATCGTCATCGAGAATGATGTGGTGCGCATCTGCCGCGCGGGCAAACGCACAATGCTGCTCGTCACCCACGACATCTCCGAGGCGATCTCCATGGCCGACCGCGTCGTCGTGTTGACCAAGCGGCCGGCGCGGGTGAAAGCCGTATTCGAAATTCCCTTCAGCCGCACCGCCAAGAGTGTCGCCGATGTGCCCGGCATGGTGGAGTTCACCACCATGTTCCGGCGGGTGTGGGACGAGCTTGAAATCAGCGTGCCGGGCACGATGGAGCTGGCGTCATGAATAGGTCCACCTTGTTCGTGATCGGCGGGCGGCTGGTGCTGCTTTTGGCGATCCTTGCGGGCGCCGAGCTTGGCGTCCGCTACCAGGTGTTGAGCCCGCTGTTTTTCTCGAGCCCGACCGAAATCTTCGCCGTGCTGAAAGTGCAACTCGCCCAGGGCACGCTGCTCAACGACATCTGGATCACCGTATTCGAGACGCTGCTCGGGTTGATCTCCGGCTCGTTGCTCGGCCTCACGCTCGGATTGATCCTGCCGCAGTTGCGTCTGCTCTCCCAGGTGATCGAGCCGTTCCTGATGACCCTCAACGGCATTCCGGTCATCGTCATCGCGCCGCTGTTCGTGCTGTGGCTCGGCATCGGGATTTTTTCCAAGATCGGCATCAGCGTCTACATCGTGTTCTTCTCCATGTTCATCCCGGTCTACACCGGCTCGCTGCGGCTGGAGCGCGAATATGTCGATGCGCTGCGCGTGATGGGCGCGTCACGCTGGCAGGTGTTCTGGAAGGTGATCGTGCCCTCCGCGCTGCCGAGCGTGTACACCGGCCTCAAGATCGGCGCCGGACTTGCCCTCATCGGCGCTGTGATCGGCGAATTTGTCGCATCGCGCTCCGGGCTCGGCCACATGATCCTCTATGCGTCCGGCACGCTCGACACTGCCTCGCTCTATCTCGGCATCATCATTCTTGCACTGTTCGCCGTCGCGCTGAACCTCATCATCAACGCACTCGGACCGGTGCTCGTGCGCTGGCGTTTCGCGGACGAGAAGTGATACGTTTCTGCACCGTCATTCCGCGGGCGCCACGAAGTGGCGAGGTACCGAACTACGCTCGGCTCCGGAAAGACGATCAGGACGAAAGGATATGCCATGAAACGATTTTTGCTGGCCGCATTGCTGACGGCTTTCGGGCTCGCGTCGGCGTCGGCGGAGACCATCAAGATCGCGCTGCCGGTGCTGTCGCTCGAATCGCTGCCAATTTTCATTGCGCAGGACAAAGGTTTTTTTGCCAAGCACGGCGTCGAGGTCGACGTGGTCGCGAGCCGCGGCGGCGGCGAAGCCATGAAGGCGTATATCTCCGGCGACGTGCAGATCGTCGGCACCGGCTTTCCCGAGGTCGGCCTGATGCGCGAGCGCGGCGTCGACGTGGAGCTTTACTTCGCGCAAACGAGCGGCGTGCCGTTCGCACTCCTGGCGCGCAAGGACCTCGGCATCAAATCGGTCGCCGACCTCAAGGGCAAGGACATCGCCGTCACCAGCCCCGGCTCGCTCACCACCAACATCACGCGCTACCTCGTGAAGCAGCAGGGCATGAATCCGGACAAGGACGTCGGCCTGATCTCGGTCGGCGGCGGCGGCGAGATTCTCGGCGCGCTGCAGGGCAAGAAGGTCGCAGCCGCGATGCTGTTCGAGCCGTTCGTGACCGTGGCGGTCATGAACAACGTGGCGGACATCCTGGTCGATGTCGGTGCGAGCCTCGACGCGTTCTCGTCTGCGCCGCTCGCGATCAGCAAGGCGTTTTTGCAGAAGTCGCCGAAGCAAGCGGACGGCCTGCACGCTGCGCTGCTGGAGGGCCTCGATTTTCTGCACAAGGACAAGGCCGGAACGCTTGAGCTTGCGCAGAAGAAATTCCCCGGCATGAAGCCTGAGATCATCAAGGCTGCGCTCGATCGCATGGACAAGCTGTTCTCACGCGACGGCAAATTCACGCGCGCCAATATCGAGCACACGCAGCAGATTTCCAAGGAGCTCGGCATCATCAAGGCGAGCTACCCCTACGAGGATGTCGTCGCGCCGACGGCGAGGGAATAAGTTTGATTTCTCTGCTCCCATCCTGAGGACGCGTCAGCGCCGTATTGAAGGATGTCGGAGTTCCGTGCTTCGAGACGCGCCCTGCCGGGTGCTCCGCAGCAACATTCTGGATCGCGCACGCCTCACCGCGACCGGCGCCCGCCGCCTGCATGCTTTTTCGACGGCTTACCAGCGCGATTTCGGTTTGACTGCCTTCGGTTTGACGGTTCGCGCTTCGCCCTTGGACGGTTTTGCCTGCGGCGGCAGCGCGTCGGCCTTCTGCAATCGCATGGTCCAATATTCCCACGCCCGCGACATCGGCCGCGCCTGGAGCTGGCGCGGCTCGGCGAGCTTCCGCTCGCCCGCGGTCATCGAGTAGACGTCGCCGAGGATCAGCGAGCGCAACTGGATTTCGGCATTGGCGTGCGAATAGACCGTGCGGAAAACGAGCTCGCGCAGCGTCGTGCCCGCGAGCGTCGCGCCATGGCGGCGCATCAGCACCATCCAGTGCGGCCCGAGCGCCTTCGCCAGCGAACGCCCTTCGTCCGGCTTCACCACCATCAGGTCGGTGTCGCCGAAATCGTCGCGGCTGTCCCACATCGGCACCACCTGCCCCATCACCGCGCCCATGTGAAACACCGGCTCAAGCCGCATGCCGGTGACGCAGAACGGCAGCACCGAGGGCGAATGGTGGTGGCACACCGCGTTCACGTCCGGCCGCGCCTGGTAGATGCAGCCGTGGATGACGCGCTCACCGTACATCTCGCCCTTCGGCGGCGTCACCGGTTCGGAGTCGAGCCTGAATTCGAGGATGTCGGACGGCTCGATCAATTCCGGGCTGCGCGAGCGCGCGAGCAGATAGCGCTTCGGATCGTTCGGATGGCGCACGCTGACATGCCCGAAGCCGTCGAGCACGCCCTCGTGTGCGATGATGCGATTGGCGAGCGCAAGCTCGTAGCGGGCTTCGTCGAGGGCGTTGGGCACAGGCGATTCCTTTCGTATGACGGTCAAAACAAGAGCTTCGGGCGCGACAGGCCCACATTCTTCGGTCGATGACAAGAAATGCGGACCTGCAGCCGTTGCCGTAGCACGTTCAGGTCGATCACTGCACCTTCAGCTTCTTCAGTCTCTCGACTTCGGCCGGCGCAGTGGCGTAGGCATTGACGACCACCTTCTGCACGTCTTCGCCCGACTGACCATGATCAAGCCCGATGCCGGCCTTGCTCGCCTCTGCGATCACCTCTGGATCGTGCATCGCGTCGAAAAATGCCTTGCGCATCGCGGCGACCCGATCGGCCGGCACGCCGGGCGGCATGGCGTACGGACGTCCCATCGCCAGCAGGGCGAATGCGGCGCGCATCAAAGCCTTGTCGTTGGGGTCGGTGACGACATCGGGCGCGAACGGCACGTTGGCGAAATTCTCCTCCGGCTTCGGCCCATATTGCACGATGAGCTTGACCTTGCGGTCGCGCAGCCACTGCGGCTTGAACGAGGTAAGATCGCTGGTGAATGCGCTGCCATAGCCGTCAAGCTCGCCGCGCTCGATGGCGAGAAACGCCTCGTTCGAGCCCGAATAGCCCGGAATGATCTTGAGCTTCGTGTGCAACGTCTCGTTCAAAAGACGCGCGAAGAACGTGGGAGCCGAAGCGACGCCCGACGTGCCGACGTGATCTCGCGCGTCTGCGCGTCGCGCAGCGTATTCACCGGCACCGTGTGCCAGACCATCAGAAACGCCGTTTCGGCGTTGGATGATCCGATCCAGTTGAATTTCGTCGCGTCGTAGAGCGCGGTCGTGGTGCCGAACAATGGCTCGAAGGCGACGTTGTTCAACAGTCCGGCGACGACGCTGCCGTCCCTCGGCGCGTTGGCGTAGAGATAATTGCCGGCGACGATGCCTCCGGCGCCCGCCATGTTCTTCACGACGATCCGTGGATTGCCAGGAACATACCGCGCAAGAACGTGCCCGAGAAAACGGCCGAGCAGGTCGTATCCGCCGCCGGTGCTGGTTCCGATCAGCAGCGTAAGGCCATGCGTTCGGTAGAAGTCGGCGACGTCATCGGCGCAGGCCGGGCCAGTGCAAAACGAGGTCGCCGCAATCAGTGCCGCAAAGCTGCGAGCCGGCTTGCGAAAAAGCATACGGCTGCGCGTCACACGGCCTTAAGGTGCGCGTCGCGGCGCTTGAAAAGCTCGTCGTCGGCGTAGCCCATGGCTTCCGGCTTGCCGCGACCGAGCATGACCTGGAAATAGACCGGCCCGAGGCTGTCGTTCTGGTAGCCGTGGATGACGCCCGCCGGACATGCGATGCATTCCCACGGGCCGAGCCGCGTGGTCTGCCGCTTGCCGCTCTCGTCCTCGACGAACACGTCGAGAAAGCCTTGCAGCACGAAGAAAATCTCCTCGACCTCGTGCGTGTGCGCCGCGTTGCCCTGACCGGGCTCGACGTACATGATCGAGAGCGTGAAATTCTTCGCCGGGATCACGGTCGGATCGCTGTGCTTGCCGGAGCCGCCCGCACCGATGAAACGATGCTGCGCGCGCTTGAAGCCTTCGATCTTGGCGTCCTCGAACGCGGCCCAGTCCGGCGTCTTCTCGCGGAAACGGCCGACGAATTTCTGCATGATCTCTTCGATCGGCATATCGACGAGTTCCGGCGGGCGCGGATGGCGGGCAACGCTCATGGCTATGCTCCTGTCAAATGGGAGAGTTGGCGGGAATTTATTCTCGCAGCTGCCACGCCGTCAATGAACGATGCGCTACTTGCGAGCGTTACTTGCAAACGTTACTTGCGCGCGTCCTGCACGAGCTGCCAGACGCGCGAGGGCGACAGCGGCAGATCGCGCGGCTCGACGCCGAAGGAACTCAGCGCATCGGCAACGGCGTTCGACATCACGCCGCCGACCGAGATGATGCCGCCCTCGCCCGCGCCCTTGGCGCCGAGCGGATTGATCGGGGAAGGATGCGATTCCATGACGAAGCCGCGGATTTTCGGAAAATCGCTGGCGCTCGGCACCAGGTAGTCGGCGAGCGAGCCGGTCAGAAGCTGGCCGTGCTCGTCATAGACGAGATGCTCCAGGAATGCGCCGCCAAGGCCCTGCACCACCGCGCCGACGAGCTGGCCCTTGAGCGTCAGCGGATTGATCATGCGGCCGCAATTCTCCACCGCGACGTAGTCGATGAGCGCGACGTGACCGGTCTTGGCGTCGACCGACACATGGGCGGCGTGGGCGCCATAGGCCCAGGTGTGCTTGTGGTTGACGAAGGCGCCTTCGATCGAGATCGGCTCGGGCGCGAGTTCCGCCCACGACACCGATTTGCCGCCGGGAGCGGTCGCGCGTTCGTCCGCGAGCACCACTTCTTCGGCGCCGCAGTTGAGACGCCGCGCCGCCTCCGCGCGCATCACCTGGCGCAACTTCGTGGCGGCATCAAGAACGGCCGAGCCGCCCATCACGATCGAACGCGAATGATAGGCGCCATAGCCGTCGCTGACATAGGCCGTCGAGCCGTGGAACACATTGTTGATGCGATCCATCGGCATTTCCATGGCGTCGGCGGCAATCTGCGCGAACGCCGTCTCCAGTCCCTGCCCGACTCCGGATGAGCCGACATAGACCGTCAGCGTTCCGTCCGATTCGAGCACCAGCCGCGCGCTTTCTTTCGGCCCCGCTGCGCCGCCCTCGATGAAGCAGGAGACCGAGAGGCCGTGATAGCGGCCGTCAATCAGCTTGCCCTTGAGCTTCGCCTTCTCGGACCAGCCGATTTCGGCAAGGCAGCGATCGAGCGTGACGGAATAGTCGCCGCTGTCGAGCTCGTCCTTGCTCTCGAACGGCGTGATGGTGGCGATCGTGTACGGCATCTCGGCTTCGCGGATGAGATTGCGCCGGCGGAATTCGACCTGATCGATGCCGAGATCGCGCGCCACGATGTCGAAGAAGCGTTCGCGGAAGAAATCGGTCTCGAAACGTCCCGGTCCGCGATAGGTGCCGACCGGCGTCTTGTTGGTGAGATAAAGCGAAACGTCGATGTCGATGTTCGGAACGCGATAGGGGCCCGACATGAACTGCGCGACATTGCGCGCGCCGACCGCGCCGTTGGTGCGCATATAGGCGCCCATGTCGACGAAGGCATGGCCGCGCAGGCCGAGGATGGTGCCGTCGCGCTTGCAGGCGATCTCCACCTCGCATTCCGCCTCGCGCGCGTGATTGATCGTCATCAGATGCTCGCGGCGGTCCTCGGTCCATTTCACCGGCCGGCCGCAATGGCGCGCCGCGAACGGGATGAGGAAATCCTCCGGGTAGAATTCGCCGCGCGCGCCGAAGCCGCCGCCGACATCGTTCTCCACCATGTCGATGGCGTCCTCGGCGAGGCCCATCGCCTTTGCCAAAATCCGGCGATTGGCGAACAGCACCTTGGCCGCGCCCCACACCGTCAAATCGCCCGTTCGCCGCATCCCATTCGGCCAGCACCCCGCGCGGCTCCATCGGCAGCGCCGTGTGGCGCTGCGTGCTGAAGCGCTCGCGGCGCGTATAGGGCGCATCCTTGAAGGCCGCGGCGGCGTCGCCGAGCACCGCGCGGAATTTCATCGTGATATTGGTGCCCTTGCTCTTCGAACAGCAGCGCATCGTTTTTTTCGGCGAGTCTGGCAATTCCAAACGGCCGGCAGCGGCTCGATATCGACATCGATCGCGCCGACAGCATCCTCGGCGATCGCTGCGCTGTCGGCCAGCACCATCGCCAGCGCCTCGCCGACATAGCGGACCTTGTCGCGCGCCATGACCGGCTGTGCGAAAGCTTCGAACTCCGGCATCGGCTGCAGCCGCATCGGTACAATCGGGATCGGATTGCCCAGATCCGCGGCGGTAATCACCGCATGCACGCCCGGCAATGCCCGCGCGCGCGTCACGTCGATCGAGCGGATGCGGCCGTGGCCGACCGAACTGCGCAGGATCGCCGCGTGCAGCATGTCCTTGCGGGCGAGATCGTCGACGAATTGGCCGCGGCCGCGCACCAGGCGGAGGTCTTCCCACCGTTCGATCGGCTGACCGACGAACGCGTTGACCGTCCTCATGCGCCCTTCCCGTCCCGCTTGTAGGCAGCGCGCGCGTCGAGCACGGCTTCGACAATGGAGATGTAACCCGTGCAGCGGCAGATATTGCCGGAGAGCACTTCACGCACGCGGTCGGCGTCGCAGTCGGGCTCCTCGCTCAGCAGCGCATGCGCGGTCGTGATCATGCCCGGCGTGCAGAAGCCGCATTGCAGCGCATGATGCTTGCGGAAGGATTTCTGCAGCGGCGTGAGGTCCTCTTCGAGCGACAGCCCTTCGACCGTGGTGACTTTCGCGCCCTCGGCCTGCACCGCAAGCATCAAACAGGAGCGCACCGCAGCGCCGTCGACCAGCACCGTGCACGCGCCGCACACGCCGTGCTCGCAGCCGACATGCGTGCCGGTGAGCCGCAGATGATGGCGAAGACAATCGGCGAGCGTCAGACGCGGCTCGACCTCGACCTCGACCGGCTTGCCATTGACCTCAAATTTAACAGGCATGGAATTTCAACCTCGGGCCGCGGCATCTTTTAGCGCGCGCTCGACCATGACGCCTGCGAGCGCCCGACGATAAGCGCCGCTGGCGTGGATATCGTCCGATGGATTGACCGCGGCGGACGCGGCCGCCTCCGCCTTGGCGATGATTGCATCGTCGACCTTCTGGCCGTTGACGACGGCTTCCACCGTATTGAGCCGCAGCGGACGGTCGCCGACGCCAATGACACCGACATGGGCGTTGCGCGCCTTGCCGCCATCCTCGTCGTAGAACACCGCGGCGGCAGCCATGGCGAAATCGCCGCGCCGGCGTGCGAATTCCTGAAAACCCCAGCGGCGCTTCGCCGGCCATGCCGGCAGGCGAATTTCGGTGATGATCTCGTCGGCCTTGAGCGCAGTCATCAGCGGGCCCTCAAAGAAATCGGCCGCCTTGATCACGCGCGCGCCGGCCTTGCCGACGACGGCGATCTGCGCCTCGCACGTCACCACGATGCCCGGCATCTCGGCGGCCGGATCGGCGTGCGCGACGCTGCCGCCGACAGTGCCGCGGTTGCGGATTTGATAGTGCGCAACGTGATCGATCGCCGCCACCAGCAGCGGATGCGCCGTGCGCAGTTGCGCGTGATCGAGGATTTCGCGCCAGCGCACCATGGCGCCGAGCGTCACGCCGTCATTTGAGATCTTGATCTGGCGCAACTCCGCGAGCTTGCGCAGATCGACCAGCAGCGACGGCGACGCGACGCGAAACGCCATCATCGGCACGAGGCTTTGCCCGCCGGCGATCGCTTTCGCGTCACCGTCGCGCGCGGCCAACAATGCAACTGCTTCGGAAAGGGTCGCCGGACACGCATATTCGAAGGGCGGAAGTTTCATGATCCAACTACGTCCACTTCGAACGCGACAGCCGCGGAAAACCAGCGTTTTCGGTTACTAGCATCGCCCTGACGGGTCGGTCAACGTGTTGCGGCGATACGGCCAAATGCCTACCGTCTGCCATCCATTGCCGGGTTTGGAGAGCGAGATGGCATTGCAGATAAGTCTGTCGGTTTGCGACTACGACCGCACGCGCGCGCTATTCGACGGCCGGGCGCCGATCGAAGGCTGCGACGTCATCGCGCGTTCCGATCGAACCGGAAGAGGCGTTCCATCGCGCATTCAGGTTCAACGAGTTCGATATCAGCGAAATTTCGCTTTCGAGCTACATGATGACGACCACGCGCGGGACAGCGCACTACGTCGCGATTCCCGCCTTCGTGTCGCGGCTGTTCCGTCACAGCGGCATCTACATCCGCTCCGATCGCGGCATCGCCAAGCCGCAGGACCTCAAGGGCAAGACCATCGGCCTGCCGGAATACCAGATCACGGCGAACGTCTGGATCAGGGGCATCCTGCAGGACGAATACGGCGTCAAGCCGAGCGACATCAAATGGCGCCAGGGCGGCGTCGAGGAAGCCGGCCGTGACGAGCGCACCCCCATCAAGCTGCCGCCCGACATCGACTTCAAAGCCGTTCCGGCAGACCGCACGCTCTCCGACATGCTGGAAAAGGGGGAGATCGACGGCCTGATCGGCGCGCGGGCGCCCACATGCTTCCTGCGCGGCGTGCCGAACGTCGCGCGCCTGTTCCCGGATTATCAGGCGACCGAAGAGGCCTATTTCCGCAAGACGAAAATCTTCCCGATCATGCACGTCATCGGCATCCGCCGCTCGCTGGTGGAAAAGCATCCGTGGCTCGCGGTGAGCGTCTACAAGGCGTTCGTCAAGGCGAAAGAGCTGTGCATGCACGAGCTCGGCCAGGTCGGCCACCTGTTCACGTCGCTGCCATGGAGCGTCGCCGAATTCGACCGGATTCGGAAATTCATGGGCGAGGATTACTGGAGCTACGGCGTCGAGCCGAACCGGCACGTGCTCGAGACGATCACGCGCTATTCTTACGATCAGGGCCTGTCGGCCAAGAAATTGAGCGTCGACGAGATGTTCGTGCCGTCGACCTACGATCTGTCGAAGATTTATCCGTCATTCCGGGGCCGAGCGCAGCGAGGAGCCCGTCGAAACGGTCAGCGTCGGATTCCAGGCTCGCCGCTCGCGCCTCGGATGACGGCTACTGCGATCCGCGCCTTTGAATCAGCTCCCACACGCGCGGCGGCGACAGCGGCAGCTCGCGCGGCTGCACGCCGAACGAGGCGAGCGCCGAGGCGACGGCGTTGCCGACGACGCCGCCGACCGAGATGATGCCGCCCTCGCCCGCACCCTTGGCGCCGAGCGGATTGTTGGGCGATGGCTTCGCCTCCATCGCGAAGGCTCTGAGGTGGGGGAAGTCGGTCGCCGTCGGCATCAGATAGTCGGCGAACGAGCCGGTCAGCAGCTGGGCGTTCTCGTCGTAGACGAAATGTTCGAGAAACGTGCCGCCGAGCCCCTGCACCACGGCACCGATGGTCTGGCCGTGCAGCGTCAGCGGATTGATGATGCGCCCGACATCCTCGATGGCGACGTAGTCGATCAGTTCGACATGCCCGGTCTTGGCATCGACCGCGACGTGGGCCGCCGCGGCGCCGTAGCTGTAGGTGCGCTTGTTGCTGGAATAGCTGCCGTTGGCGAAGAGGCCGGCGAATTCGCCAAGCGCCAGCGACGCGCGATTGGGACCGACCACCATGCCCTGATCGATGGCGATGTCCGCCGGTGCGCAGTTGAGACGCTTGCGCCGCCGCTGCGCGAATAGCCTCGCGAAGCTTTGCCGCCGCGTCCACCACCGCCGAGCCGCCCATGACCACCGAGCGCGAGCTGTAGGAGCCAAAGCCTTCGTCGAGATAATCGGTCGAGCCGTGGAACACGCCCTTGATGCGGTCCATCGGCATTTCGAGCGCGTCTGCGGCGATTTGCGCAAACGTCGTTTCGACGCCTTGGCCGACCGACGATGAACCGAGGAACACCGACACCATGCCGTCGGCTTCGAGCCGCAGGCGCGCGTGCTCGCTCGGCCCGGATGCGCCGCCTTCGATGTAGCAACCGAGGCCAATGCCGTGATAGCGGCCGTCGATCAGCTTGCCCGCGAGCTTCGCCTTCGCCGGCCAATCGAACTCCTCAAGGCAGCGATCGAGCGTCATGCGGTAGTCGCCGCTGTCGCATTCGGTCTCGACGTCGAGCACCAGCACCGTCGCGAGCGAGTACGGCATCGCCGATTCCGGCACCAGATTGCGCCGCCGGAATTCGACGCGATCGATGCCGAGATCGGCCGCCACCATGTCGAGCAAACGCTCGCGGCAGAAGTCGGCTTCGAAACGCCCGGGCCCACGATAGGTGCCGGACGGCGTCTTGTTCGACATCAGCATCACCACATCCATGTGGATGTGCGGGACAAGATAAGGCCCCGACATCACCTGGATGAGATTGCGCGCGCCGGTGCCGCCGACGGTGCGCAGATAGGCACCGAGATCGACCGCGCCGTGACCGCGCAGCGCCAGGATGGTGCCGTCGCGCGTGCAGGCGATCTCCAGCTCGCATTCGGCATCGCGCGCATGGTTGGTCGCGAGCAGATTTTCGCGGCGATCCTCGATCCATTTCACCGGGCGACCGGTGAGACGCGCCGCGAACGGCACGAGGAAATCTTCCGGATAGAATTCGCCGCGCGCACCGAAGCCGCCGCCGACGTCGAACTCCAGCATGCGCACCGACAATTCCGGCAGGTCCATCATCTTCGCCAGCATCCGCCGATTGGGGAACGGCACCTTGGCCGCGCCACGAACGATCATCTGCTGCTTGTCTGCGTCCCATTCGGCGAGCAGGCCGCGCGGCTCCATCGGCACGGCCGCATGGCGCTGGATGCGGAAATGCTCGCGGCGGGTATAGGGCGCGTTCTTGAACGCCGCTTCGGCGTCGCCGCGCACGGCCGTCATGGTGTTGGCGATATTGGTGCCGATCTCCTCGAACAGCAGCACGTCGTCCTTGCGCGACGCGTCGCGATCCGGCACCGCCGGCAGCGGCTCGATATCGACCACGATCGCTTCGAGCGCATCCTCGGCAATCGCCGCGCTGTCCGCCACGACGACGGCGATCGGCTCGCCGACATAGCGCACCTTGTCGTGGGCGATGACCGGCTGCTCGTAGCGCTTGAGCTGCGGCAGCGGCTCCTGCCGCAGCGGAATTTTCGGCACGTCGCCGATATCCGCCGCCGTGATGACAGCGCGCACGCCGGGGCGCGCGCGCGCGGCCTTGGTATCGATGGCGCGGATGCGGCCGTGCGCAACCGTGCTGCGCAGGATGACGGCGTGCAGGACGCCGTCGAGCGTGAGGTCGTCGACATATTGTCCGCGGCCGGTGAGAAAGCGGAAGTCTTCGAGACGCTCGATCGGGCTGCCGACGAAAGCGTTGGAGGTGCGCGTATGCGATACAGTCATATGACGATGGTGGCCTTCTCGTTGAGCAATGCGCGCGCCACGCTCAGCGCCGCCAGTGCGGAGGTTTTCGGATTGGAGCGCGACGGCTTGCCCTGAAGCTGAATGGCGAAGCGGCCGGCGACGCCCTCGGCTTCGATCTCGTGCACGTTGCCGGGTGCTTCCGGATCGGCAACCAGTTCGACCTCGGTGGCGTCGAAGCCGAGGCCGGCCAGCGCCACCGCGGCAGCGACATTGGCGTTCTGCGGATAGAGCAACGCGGCCTCGCCGGCGCTGCCTTTGTAGAGCACGGCGCGCTGCGTGAGCTTGTCGAGATCGGCAACCTTCTCGGCCGGAGAACCACGCCATGCCGCCGGCGGCTTGCGCGAGCGGTATCGCACCGCGCTGAGGCCCGCGACCCGCATGGCCGCGATCGCATCGATGCCGCCGATTGCGCCGGCGGGCAGCAGGATGCGGCTGTTGCCCTCGCGCGCCGCCGCCTTGAGGCGTTCCAGCAGGGCCTGTTCGGCGAGCGCGCCAATCGAGATCACCAACAAATCGAACCCACGGCGCAGAACTTCGGGACCATGCTCAGCCACCGCTTGCTGGCCCGCGACCTCGGCAACGATATTTGGGCGGCGAGCGAGCAATGCGGCGAGAGTCTCCACGATATCGATATCGGGAAGCGCCGCACGCGCTTTTTCGGCGCGCCCCGGCCTGCACAGCGCGCCGATGATTTTGACGCTGTCGCCGGCATCGCGCAGCGCCGCGACCACGTCCTGCGCGATCCCGCCGTAGCCGATCAGTCCGACCGAGGTCATTACCGGCAGCCGCCTGTCACGGATTAAGCCGCATGCCGGTAAACTTCCACTGCGACAACTCCTCCATGGTGTAGCGCACGCCCTCGCGGCCGAAGCCCGACGAGCCGACGCCGCCGAATGGATAGGTATCGAGGCGGAAGCGGCTGGCATCGTTGATCCACAGCGAGCCGACGCGGAGCTTGCGCGAAACCTTGAAAGCGGTTTCGAGGCTCTTGGTGAAGCAGGCGCCCTGCAAGCCGAACTCCGACGAATTCGCGAGTTCGAGCGCGGCGTCGACATCCGCGACCGGCTGCACCACGACAACCGGGCCGAACGCTTCCTCGCGCATCAGCCGCGCCTCGGGCGGCGCCTCCGCCACGATCGCGGGGCCGAGAATAGCGCCGCGGCGCTCGGGCTTGAGCACGAGCTTGGCGCCCTTGGCGACGGCGTCGGCGACCATCTGCTCGACGCGATCCGCCGCCGCGCTCGACACCATCGGGCCGACATCGATCGCGGCATCCTCGGGATCGCCGACCTTGAGCTTCTTCGCCGCCGCGACGAATTGCTCGAGGAAACTGTCGTAGACCGACCGCTCGACAATGACGCGCTGCGCCGAGATGCATTGCTGGCCGCTGGCCTCGAAGCCGGCGCCGGCAATCCGTGTCGCCGCGTCGGCAAGATCGGCATCGGCGCAGACGATGTTCGCGGCATTGGAGCCGAGCTCGCCGATGAATTTCTTCGCACCCGCTGCGCGTGCAAGCTCGTTGCCGGCGGCAGTGCTGCCGGTCACGGTGACGGCCGCGACCAGCGGATGGGACACGAGCAGCTTCGCGGTCTCGCGTCCGCCCGGCACGACATTGAACAGGCCGTCGGGAATGCCGGCCTTCTTCATCGCCTCGGCCATCAGCAGCGCGACCTCGGTGCCGGGCGGCGACGGCTTCACCACCACCGCGTTGCCGACCGCGAGCGCCGGCGCGACCTTCTGGATCAGCAGATTGACCGGCCCGTTGAACGGCGTGATCGCGGCGACGACGCCATAGGGGATGCGCACGGTGAAGCCAAAGCGGCCAGCGCCCGTCGGAAAGACATCGAGCGGCAGCACCTCGCCCATCAGATGCGGCAGTTGCGCGGCGCAGGAGCGGATGAAGGCGCCGGCGCGCTTGGCTTCGAACGTCGCGGCGCGCCGCGGCTTGCCGATGACGCGGATGAGCGAGCGCACCAGCTCGGCCTCGATCTTGTCCATGGCGTCGGCGGCCGCGTACAGCCATTCGAGGCGCTTCGCCGTCGTCGCCTCCAGGTTTGCCATGTAGGCCTTGTGCGCGTGCTTGACCGCGGCATCGATGACGGCGGCATCGGATTCGATCATGTGCGAGGCGACGGTCTCGTCGATCGGCGACACCAGCGGCGAAAATGCCGCACCGGCGGCGGCGCTCGCCGTGCCGCCGATCCAGGGCAGCAGACGCGGGATATCATTCATGACTTCAACCTCCGTATTCCCAAAGCTGACGCGGGTCAGTCGATATGGACGCCCGACGCCTTGACGATTTCCCGCCGCTTCGGCCGCGGTTCACAAAAGTGGCGGCTTTCCGCAGCCTAGGCAAGACGGCTGGCGCTCGCTACAACTCTTTCTCATCGCTCGACGCAGGATGCGTCGAACGGACGATGCTTGAGGAATCGCCATGTCATCTCCGGTAACCCTCCGATGTCGCTCATGGCTCGCCCGGATTGGGCTTTGCCTGATTGCAACCTTCGCATCTCATACGCATGCCGCGTACGCCACCAAGATCAAGGTGGTGTTCCCCGGCACGCCGACGACGTACATGCTGCCGTTCTACGTGGCGAAGCAGAAGGGCTGGCTCGGCGACCTCGATGCCGAGGAGGTCTACGTCACCGGCGATTCCAACGCCATGCGCGCCGTGCTGTCAGGCAATGCCGACGTCGGCATCGTCGGCACGCTCAACGTGCTGGCCTCGCTCCACGCCGGCGGCAAGGTTAGCGTCATCGGCTCCTGGCAGCCTTTGGGCGACTACAATCTGGTGCTCGCGACCGGCAAGGGAACAAAGCTCGCCGATCTCGCCGGCAAGACCTTCGCGACGTCCGGGCCAGGTGCGCTGCCGGACCAGTTGCCCAAGCTCGTGATGCGCAAATACGGGATCGACGAAAGCTCCGCGCACTTCGTGCAGGTCGGCGGCCATCCGGCGCGTCTGCAAGCCGTGATCGCCGGGCGGGCGGACGCTGCGGTGATCAACACCTTGACCGCGCTGAAGGGCGTCCAGGACGGCAAGATCACGGTGCTTACCCGTATCTCCAAGGAGTTTCCGGGCCTCGGCTATATCTGGACCACGGTGCGAACGGAAACGCTGAGCAATCCCGAGCTCGCGGCTGCCTATCAGACGCTCACCGAGGCCGGCATCCGCGGCTCGCGCTTCATTCAGGACAATCCGGACGAGGCGGCCGAAATTCTGCATCAGCGCGTCGCCCGACCTCGACCTCGGTTTCCTCAAGGCGGTGATCCGCGACCTCAACACCGAGAACCTCTGGGGCGTCGACGGCGGCATCGATCCGTCGATCGAGGAATACACGGCGAAGCTCAACAAGGATCTCGGCAACCTTCCGGTCGCCGCACCGGCGAAGGACGTGCTCGAGCCACGTTTCGTCGACGCCGCGCTCAAAAAGCTCGGCCCCTACAAGAAATAGCCGCGATGGCTGCCGCCAGTTCTGACGGCAAAATCGCCGACGGCATGGTCGTCTACGCGGACGTGAGCAAATTCTTTCCCGTCCGTGCCCGCACGGGCGAGCAGCCGCCGGAGCTGATGGTCGCGCTCGACCGCGTCAACGCCACGGTGCGCAAGGGCGAGCTGGTGACGCTGCTTGGGCCCGAGCGGCTGCGGCAAGACCACGCTGCTGCGGCTCACGGCCGGCCTCATCGCGCCCGACGAAGGCACCATCACCATTGCCGGCACGCCGCTGACCAGGCCGCGCAAGGACGCCTGCATGGTGTTTCAGAATTTCGGCCTGCTGCCGTGGCGCACGGTGATGGGCAATGTCGAATTCCCGTTGGAGATCGACGGCGTCGCGGCGGCCGAGCGGCGCGAGCTCGCCCGCCATTTCATCGAGCTTGTCGGTCTTGCGGCATTCTCCGATCACTTCCCGCATGAATTGTCCGGCGGCATGCAGCAGCGCGTCGGCATCGCACGCGCGCTGATGCGCAAACCGATCCTCATTTTCATGGACGAGCCGTTCGGCGCGCTCGATGCGCAGACGCGGGAGCAGTTGCAGGAGGATTTCT
This sequence comes from uncultured Alphaproteobacteria bacterium, assembly GCA_963730645.1. Taxonomy (GTDB): domain Bacteria; phylum Pseudomonadota; class Alphaproteobacteria; order Rhizobiales; family Xanthobacteraceae; genus BOG-931. The sequence goes on from CAVSSN010000016.1 coordinate 86,549, forward strand.
TGAAAATCTGGTCGCAGACCGCCGCCACCGTGATCTTCGTCACGCACTCGATCGACGAGGCGCTGCTCCTGTCCGACCGGATTTTCGTGTTCGACACCGCGCCCGGGCGAATCCAGACCATTGTCAATTCGCCGGTCGCCGCCGAGCGCCTCAACGGCGACGTGCACAAGCATCCGGCCTTCGCGCCCTGCCGCGCGGAACTGCGGCAGATGCTCAGGAGCAGCGAACAATGAGCGCCACCTCACCGCCACGAACATCCGTGCCCGCGCCGAAGGCGACGTCGGCGCAGCGCATGCGCGACCTGCTGCTGAGCCCCAACGCGATCCGCACGGTGTCGGTCGTCGTGTTCTTCATCATCTGGGAATATTTCGGTCGCCACATGGACCCGATCTTCATGGCGCCGCCGAGCGCGATCTTCCGCGCCACGGGCGAACTCATCATGAGTGGCGCGCTGCAGAAGGGCCTGGTCCAGAGCCTGTGGCCGTTCGCGGTCGGCATGGCGCTCACCGTCATCATCGGCATCGCGCTCGGCATCGCCATCGCGCAGTGGAAGACCGTCGAATACATCCTCGATCCGTTCATCAACGCGCTCTATGCCATTCCGCGCATCGCGCTGGTGCCGCTGATCATCCTGTGGGCCGGACTGGAATTCGCCGGCAAGGTGACGATCCTCGTCTCGGTCGCGGTGTTCCCGATCATCGTCAACACCTATTCCGGCATCCGCGACGTGCGCGGCTCGATGCTGGAGATCGGCCGCGCCTATGGGGCGACCGAGTCGCAGATCTTCTTCAAGATCATCCTGCCCGCCGCGCTGCCGTTCATCATGGCCGGCGTGCGGCTTTCGGTCGGGCTCGCCATCATCGGCATCATCGTGGCCGAGTTCTTCACGGCCATCAGCGGGCTCGGCGGCATGATCGTCGAATACGCCAACGTGTTCGCCACCGCGAAACTGTTCGTGCCGATCATCGTCATCGCGCTGGTCGGCGTGGTGCTGACCGAATTCATCAGTGGCTTGAACGCCGGCTGTCGCGCTGGCGCACGCTGGAGCGCGAGCGGTTTTAACCTGTCATGCCCGCGAAGGCGGGCATCCAGTATCCACATGTTTAGGAAGTTCTTGGTCGTTGCGATTACTGGATCACCGCCTTCGCGGACGATGACAGCTTAAGTCCTGCCGCGCAATTTGCGCAATCAATTGATACGGCCGCACCGGATATTCCCCGATGTGGATACCGAATGGCGCCAGCGCATTTTCAACCGCCGAGACAATGGCGCCCGCGGCCGGCACGCAGCCGGATTCGCCGACGCCCTTGACGCCCAGCGGATTGAGCGGCGACGGGCATTCGAGGAAGTGCGTCTCGATATTCGGCACCTCGGTCGCGCTCGCCAGCAGATAGTCGGCAAACGTCGTGGTCAGCGGCTGCGCCTGCTCGTCGTAGCCCATCCATTCGTAGAGCGCGTTGCCGATGCCGTGCGCAGCGCCGCCGACGAGCTGGCCGTCGACGATCATCGGGTTGATGATGCGGCCTGAGTCGTTGACCACGACGTAGCGCAGGATGCGCACGCCGCCGGTCTCGATGTCGACGTCGACCTCGACCGCATGGCAGCCCATGCCATAGGTGAGTGCGTTCGGCAGGAAATTCTGGAAACTTTCGAGGCCCGGCTCGAATTTTCCCGGCATGGAATAGCCCGGCACGCCCGCGACCGCTTCGGCCACCTCGCGCAGCGTCATGCCGCTCCCTGGTGCGCCAGCGATTTCGACGCGGCCATCGCGCAGTTCCAGATCCTCCACGCCGACTTCGAGCAGATGCGCGGCGACCTTGAGCGCCTTTTCGCGCACCGCAACTGCGGCAAGATGCACGGCGGAGCCGGCGGTGATGGTCTGGCGGCTGGCGAAGCCGCCCTGGCCGTACGGGATGACAGCGGTATCGCCAGCCACGACCGTGATCACGTCCGGCGTGACGCCAAGCTGTTCGGCGGTGATTTGCGCCAGCGCGGTCTTGATGCCCTGCCCCATCGGCATCGCACCGGTATAGACCGAGACGCGGCCCGAGCGGCCGATGCGCACGATGCCGGATTCGAACGGCCCGCGGCCGGTCCCCTTCATGCCGATGCCGATGCCGATGCCGAGATGGCGGCCACGCGCACGCGCGTCGCGTTGACGTTCGGCAAAGCCCGCATAGTCGATGGCGTCGAGCGCCATTTGCAGGCAGTGCGGAAAGTCGCCGCTGTCGAATGCGATCGCCGAGCCGGAACGCGATTTCAGCGGCGTCTCGAACGGCATCCTGTCGGCCGGAACGAGATTGCGGCGCCGCACCTCGGCGCGGTCGAGGCCACGCGCGTGCGCAATGCTATCGAGAATGCGCTCCATCGCGAACGCGCCCTCCGGATAGCCGGCGCCGCGCACCGGCATGGTGGCGACCTTGTTGGTCTCGGCGACGCGCACACGCAGCGCGTAGGCCGGCAGGATGTATGGGCCCGGCAGCGCCGTTGACGCATTGAATGGGAGATTGATGCCTTGCGGCGTGTAGGCGCCCTGGTCGTGCGTGAGCTCGCCGCGCACGCCGAGCAGCTTGCCGTCATCGTCGAACGCGGCTTCGAGCTCCCAATACTGGTCGCGCTCCTGCACGGCGGCAAGGAAGTGCTCGCGGCGGTCCTCGATCCATTTGACGGGCCGGCGCAGCTTGAGACTTGCCGCCGAGATTGCGACCTCTTCCGGATACATGACGAATTTCGCGCCAAAGCCGCCACCGACGTCGGGCGCGACCACACGCATCTGGTTCTCGTCGAGCCGCAGCAGCGTCATCAGGAACGCCCGCACCTCGTGCGCGAGCTGGGTCGACGACCACAGCGTCAGCCGATCCTCGTTGGCGTCGTAAACCGCAAGCGCGCCGCGGCCTTCGATCGAATGCGCGCCGCCGCGGTGTTGCTTGAGGCTGATGCGAATGCGGTGCGGCGCACGCGCAAACGCGGCTTCGACATCGCCATAGGACTGATCGAACTCGACCAGCAGATTGCTTTTCCTGCCGCGATGGACGAGCGGCGCGCCAACGCGCAGCGCCGCCCGGCAATCCGACACCGCCGGCAGCGGCTCGTAATCGACGACCACCTGCGCGGCCGCATCCTCGGCGACGTAGCGCGATGCGGCGATCACGATGGCCACCGCCTCGCCGACATAGGCGACCTCGTCCCTCGCCAGGACAAACGGCGTGACGTCGGGCGGCAATTGCGCCGTGCGGAACTGCAGCGGCAGCCGCACATCGGTCAGCAGCGGCGAAAGATCATCGAGCGTGAACACCGCGTGCACGCCCGGCGCAGCGCGCGCAGCGCTGACGTCGATGCCGCGGATCAAGGCATGCGCGTGCGGGCTGCGCACGAACGCCGCTTCCAGCATACCGGCAAAATTCAGGTCATCGACGAAGCGGCCATGCCCGGTGAGAAGCGGACCGTCCTCGATCCGCTTGATCGGCCGGCCGACGGCGCGCGATTGCGTTAAGACTGCAGCCACTGCTCGAAACGCCGCTGCACGCGCGCAATGTTGTCCGCCCACCATTCGTAGTTCACGATGTGCGCGACCTTCTCGTTGTCGGGATAGGACGGCATCAGCTTCGCGAGCTTCTCGTCCAGCAGCGGAATGGCCCTGGGATTTTGCGGCGCATAGTAGAGCGCCCGCGCGAACACGGCCTGGTATTCGGGACGGCCGACGAAGTCGAGATATTTCATCCCGCCGGTCGGATTGGGAGAACCGGCCGGCACGATCCAGCCCTCGGCGTGGCCGGCATAGACGGCCTCGTTCCACACCATCTTGAACTGCGCGTTGTGATCGAGGATCGACTGGGTGGCGCGGCCGTTGGTCATGTGGATGAGGTCGACCTCGTCCTGCTCCATCAATTGCTGCGACAGCGAGTTGTCGGACCACCAGGTCTTGATGTGCGGCTTGATGCGTTCGAGGCTGCGGAAGGCGCGGTCGACGTCGATCGGATAGAAATCCTTGTCGCTGACGCCATCGGCCTTCACCGCCGCCTCGATGGTCCACACCGGGTCACGCCGCAGCGAGCGGCGGCCGGGAAACTTCTCCACGTTCCAGAAGTCGGCCCAGGAGTCCGGATGGTTGTCGCCCGGCCACTTCTTCAGGCTGTAGGCGACATTCATCGCCTGCGACGTGCCGCCGATCGCATTCGCATGATGCAGCTGGCTGGGATCGATCGCCGACTTGTCGATCAGGCTCCAATCGAGCGGCGTCATCATTTTCAGGCGCTGGGCAAGGATGACCTCCATGCCGGAGACGGAGCAGCAGTCGATCTGCTGCGCCTTGGCTTCGTGCATGGCGCGCAGCTTGCCGAAATTGTACGGCTCCTGGTATTGCACCGGGATGCCGGTTTTCTTGGTGAACGGCTCGCTGTAGGCGGCCATGATCGCCTTCTTCCACGCGCCGCCATAGCTGAAATAGGTAACCGGCTTTTCGTCGGCCTGCGCCGCGAGCATTCCGAACGGCGACAGCAGCGCCGACGCAGCCGCGGCCTTGCCGAGCGCCTGGAGGAATTCGCGACGGTCGAGGCCCTTCGTTTCGAGCAACAGATCGCGCAAGCGTGCGCAGGCTTCGTCGATTCGCTCTGACATGGCTAACCTCCCCTGCGGCGATGGCGCAGCATAGCAAAAATCGCCGTGCCGGGCCAAATCCGCGCACGGCGAGCGTTGTCGAACAGCTTGGCCTACTTCTTCGGCCTCGGCTTCGACCGCGGGCCCTGCGGCTCGGGCTGGAACGGTCCGTCGCGCATTTCGAGGTAGGCCTTGAGGCCTTTCGAGCGCTGCGCCTCGAACAGCCGTTCGCGATCCTCGTTGTGCGAGGAATGCGCCAGCGCGCTCAACGCGCCTTCGAGCAGCAGGCCGGAATAGAGCCCGGACGCCTGGATGCCCATCATCGCGATCGCCTTGTTGAGCCGGACCGAGGGCTCCGGCACCAGCGCGATGCGCTTGGCGAGCGCGCGGGCGCGCGGGATCAGCTCATCGTGCGGCACCACCTCGTTGACCATGCCGATGCGCAGCGCCTCCTGCGCGTCCATGTGATCGCCGGTCAGCGCCCAGCGGTTGGCGGCCTTCCATCCGCACAGGTGCGTCAGCAGAAAGCTCGAATTGGAGACGTGGCGCACTTCCGGCTGCGCGAACACCGCCTTGTCGGACGCGATCGTGATGTCGGCGGCGAGCTGGTACCAGAAACCGCCGCCCATCGCCCAGCCGTTGACCGCGGCGATGACCGGCTTGCCGAGGCTCCACATGTGCTGCCATTGGCCCGCGCGCTTGGCGTCGTTGCGCTGCCAGTATTCGATGAATTCGGCGTGGGTTTTGCCTTGAGGATCGGAATGGCGCACGCCCGACGGCGGCGCCGCGCCCTGATCGTAGCCGGCGCAGAAGCCGGGGCCGTTGCCGGTCAGGATGATCGCGCGCACCTTGCGATCGTCGTCGGCTTCGTCGAAGGCCTGATGAATCTCGGCTTCGAGACTGCGCGAAAGCGCATTCATGCGCTCCGGGCGATTAAGCGTGATGGTCGCGACCTTCTCCTCCACGCTGTAGAGCAATTCCTTGTAGCTCATTTTTTTGTCCTTTCTGTCTTTCAATCAGGTTATGAGGCGACGTGCGCCACGACATTTGGTGCAGCATCAGGATTGGGTTCGATCGCGATATCGACAGCGACGACGCCTTCGCCCGCCGCCCTGACGATGATGGGATTGAGATCGAGCGCGCGAAACCGGCCGGCATTCGCAACAGCGAATTGGCCGAGACCGACGAGCAGGTTTGCCAGCGCGTCGATATCGCCATGTTTGCGGCCGCGCGCGCCGGTAAGCAACGGAAACGGCTTTGATGCGACGGATCATTTGCACCGCGTCCTCGTGCGACAGCGGCGCCATTTCGGTCGTCGCGTCCTTGAATATTTCGACAAAGATGCCGCCGAGCCCGAAGCAGATCGCGGGGCCGAACAGCGGATCGTCGATGATACCCGCATACGCTTCCGCAACGCCCGTCACCATCGGCTGCACGAGCACATGCGCGGCATTCTTGAAGCCGGCCCGGCGCGCGTTCTGGATCACTTCCTTGTAGGCCTCCGCCACGTCGCGCTCGCCGGCGCAGCCGAGCCGGACGCAGCCGATGTCGCTCTTGTGCAGAAGTCCCGGCACCTCGGCCTTTATCGCCACCGCGGTGCCGAAACGCTGCTGCAACGCGATCGCCTCGGACTCGGTGCGCGCGACGCCGGCATCCGCCACCGGGACGCCGTAAGGCGTCAGCGCCTGGCGCGCCGTCAGAAAATCCCAATGCGCGGCATCGACTGCCGGCGCGGGCATCGTGCGCCCGTCAGTGCTTGGCTTGCTCGTAGCATCGGCAAGCGCAGCGCGCGCCCAGAACTCGCGGCGGCGCGGGAAATACTTCAGCACCCGCATCGCATTGGGCGTCCCAAGCAGGAACGGAATGCTGGCCGAATGCAGCGTCTTGAGCACTTCCGGATCGAGCGGCCCGCCGAGCGGGCTGTATTGAAACGCGACGAAGGTGCGCCCGGACGCACGCGCGGCGTCGGCGATCGTGCTCGCCAGACGCCGCATGGCTTCGCTGCCGACCGGGCGGGCGCTCACGCTCGCGGCCACGACGGAGCGTCCGGGATCGCGCAACACCGCGTCGAACAATTTCGGCAACAAGGTCGGGTCGTCGTAGATCGCGCCGGTGCCGTCGATGGGATTGGTGACGCTGCCGAACTCCGGCATGACTGCGTTGATCTCGTCCTTGGTCGATGCCTGCAGCGGCGCCAGCGCCACGCCGTTGTCCGCAAGCACGTCGGCCGCGACCGCCGCGCCGCCACCGCTGCCGGAGACGACAATCACCTCCGCTCCCGATCGCTTCGTCGCGCGGCACGACCGCGAACAACTCGATCAATTCGACAAACTCGTCGAAGGTGTCGGCCTGCACGACGCCGCAACGGCGCAGGAACGCCGCCAGCACCTCGGAATTGCCCGCCAGCGCGCCGGTGTGCGACCTGGTCAGAACTTGCCCTGCCGCCGTTCGCCCGGCCTGGAACAGGATCATGGTCTTGCGTTGCGCATTGGCCTCGCGCGCAAGCTGCATCAGCTTGCGCGGGTTCTTCAGGGCCTCGACGACGATGGCGATGACGCTGATGTCGGGATCATGGAGAAAATGTTCTACATAATCTTCAATCGTCGCGCCGATCTGGTTGCCGCAGGAGACGAAATAGCCGAAGCCGAGCTCGCGCTCGCTCATGAGCGGATTGAACGCCGTCGCGCCCAAGCCGCCGCTCTGCGACACCAGGGCGACCGGCCCGGGCCGCAGCGGTTTCGGCACCGTTCCGCTGAAGGACGCGACAGCTGGCCTTGACGCTGATGAGCCCGAAGCAGTTCGGGCCGCAGATGCACATGCCCTTCGCGGCGAGCGCCCGAAGCCGCGCCGCGCGCGTTTCGCCGTGACCGCCCTCGCCGAAGCCCGCGGCCAGCACCACGGCGGCGCGAATGCCATGCGCGTATGCCTCTTCCAGCACATCGCAGGCCGCATCGGCGCCGATCGCGACCACAAGGCAGTCGACCTGCGGCGGCAGGTCGGCCACCGAGGCGACGCACGTGTAGCCGAGGATGTCCTGGTAGCGCGGGTTGACCGCGTAGATCTCGCCCTTGAAACCGCTGTCGCGCAGGTTGGTCATGACGCTGGTGCCGCGCGAGCGGCGCTGCGAGGCGCCGACGACCGCGATCGCCTTCGGATCGAGCAGCGATGACATCGATTGCATCAGGGCCGCCTGCATTGTTCTGTGTTGGTGATTGGCCGGCGGCGTGAAGTCAACATGCACTTTACGATTGCAGCCATACCTGGAAGCGCCGCTGCATCGCACGCAAATTGTCGGCCCACCAGTCGAAATTCACCATGTGCGCGAGCTTTTCGTTGTCGGGATAGGACGGCATGAGCTTCGCCAGTTCCGGCGACAGCAGGTCGTTGGCCTTGCGGTTCTGCGGGCCGTAGAACATCAGCCGCGCAAATACCGCCTGATATTCAGGCCGGCCGACGATGTCGAGAAACTTCATCGCGCCGGTCGGATTTGGACAACCGATCGGCGCCAGCCAGCCCTCGGTGCCACCTTCGCAGATCGCCTCGTTCCAAACCATTTCGATACGGCGCGTGGTTGTTGACGATCGAATCCGAAGCACGGCCGTTCACCATCGCGATGAGGTCGGCCTCCTCCTGCTCCATCAATTGCTGAGCGAGCGAATTGTCCGAGTACCACGCCTTGATGTGCGGCTTGATCCGGTCAAGGCTGCGAAACACGCGGTCTACGGGCAGCGGGTAGAATTCGCTTTCCTTGACGCCGTCCGCCATGAGCGCCGCTTCCATGGTCCAGACTTCGTCTTTGCGCAGCACGCGCCGGCCGGGGAATTTCTCAACGTTCCAGAAATCGGCCCACGAATTCGGGTGATGATCGCCGGGCCATGTCTTCTTGTTGTAACAGAGGCAATACGACAGCACGTGACCGCCGATCGTGTCGCCGTGGCGGAGCTGGCGCGGATCGAGCACCGATTTGTCGATGATATTGAAGTCGAGCGGCATGATCATCTTGGCGCGCTGCGCCTGGAAAATCTCTTCGCCCTGGACCGAAACGATGTCGATCTGCATCGCCTTGGCCTCGTGCATGGCGCGCAGCTTCGAAAACAGGTAAGGGTCCTGGTAGACCATCGGGATGCCGGTCTTCTTGGTGAACGGCTCGCCGAAGGCGGCCATTGCGGCCTTCTTCCATGAACCACCGAAGACGAACGCCGTCACCGGCTTTTCGTCGGCCAGCGCACGCGAACTCACACCGGGCAGCGACGACAGCAGCGCAGTGCCGGCGAAGGCCCGGCCAAGCGCGGCCAGCAATTCCCGACGTCCGAGATTGCGCGTCTCGTAGAGGACGTCGCGCAGGCGGGCGCAAATCTGTTCGGTGCTCTCTCGGCGATCGGTCATGACATCGGCTCTACGACTGCAGCCAGATCTGGAAGCGGCGCTGCATCGCCGGCAGATTTGCGGCCCACCAGTCGAAATTGACGATGTGGGCGACCTTTTCGTTTTCCGGATAGCTCGGCATCAGCTTGGCGATGTCCGGGCTGAGCAGGTCATAGGCCTTCGGATTCTGCGGCCCGTAGTACATGAGCCGCGCGAAGACCGCCTCATATTCCGGCCGGCCGACGATATCGAGAAACTTCATCGCGCCCTGGGGATTTGGACAACCGTTCATCGCCACCCACGCCTGGATGCCGCCTTCGCAGATCGCCTCGTTCCAGATGATCTCGTATGGCGCCTTGGCGTTCAGGATTGTCTCGGTGGCGCGGCCATTGACCATCGCGATGAGGTCGACCTCCTCCTGCGCCATCAGTTGCTGCCCGAGCGAGTTGTCGGTGTACCAGGCTTTCACGTGCGGCTTGATGCGGTCGAGGCTGCGGAACACGCGGTCGACGTCCATCGGATAGAAATCGCTGTCCTTGACGCCGTCGGCCTTGAGCGCCGCCTCCATGGTCCACAATTCCTCGCGGCGGAGCACGCGGCGGCCGGGAAATTTCTCGACATTCCAGAAATCGGCCCAGGATTTGGGATGGTCCTCGCCCGGCCATTTTTTCTTGTTGTAGCAGAGAACGTAGGACAGCGTGTGCCCGCCGATGCCTTTGTTGCGACGAATCTGCCGCGGATCGAGCACCGATTTGTCGATGACATTGAAATCGAGCGGCATGAGCATGTTCATGCGCTCGGCCTGAGCCATCTCGATACCTTGCACCGACGCCACGTCGACCAACATGGCCTTCGCCTCGTGCATGGCGCGCAGCTTCGGGAACGCCGTAAGGGTCCTGGTAGGCCATCGGGATGCCGGTCTTCTTGGTGAACGGCTCGCCGAATGCCGTCATCGCCGATTTCTTCCAAACTCCGCCGAACACGAAGGCCGTGACCGGCCGCTCGTCCGCCCGCGCGTGCGACACCATCGTGGGAAGCGTCGACAGCAGCGCGGAGCCCGCACACGCGCGGCCGAGCGCCGAAAGGAACTCGCGCCGTCCGAGACCGCGTGTCTCCTGCAGCAATTCGCGCAGGCGCGCGCAGGTCGCGTCGACGTCGAATTCATTCCAATGATCGGCCATCGTCTTCGTCCTTCCGCCTCTCTAGGCGCTGCGCTTGCGCGCCAGCGATTGGGTCGCCGCCGCGCTCGCGAACGTCAATATAGCAAGCCCGATCAGGATCGCCGAGGCGGCCGCAATGGTCGGGTCCGAGGTCGCCTGCACGCCGGACCAGATTTTAACCGCGACCGGCTTGCCGACACCGCCGAGCACAAAGGTCGCAATCAACAGCTCGTGCGCGGAATGCACGAACGCAAAGATCGCGCCGATGACGATGCCGGGCGAGATGATCGGCAGCGTGATGCGCATCACGGCCCAGATCGGATGCGCGCCGTGGATGATGGCCGCGCGCTCCAGATTGCGGTCGGCGCTGCGCAGGCTCGCCGCGGTGTTGATGACGACGAACGGCATGCCGCTCACCGCGTGCGCACAGGCGAGGCCGACGATCGTATTGACCAGTCCGATGTTCACGAAGAACAGATAGGTCGACAACGCGGTGACGATCGGCGGCGTCACCAGCGCGCACAGGATCAGCGCGCTGAGCAGCGATTTTCCCGGAATGACGTAGCGCACCAGCGCGAAGGCGGCCGGAACGCCGAGCAATGTTGCGAACAAGGCGCACAGGCTGCCGACCTTGAGCGTCACGAACAGCGCGCTGACCCATTCCGGATCGCTGGCGATGGCGTGATACCAGCGCAGCGACAGCCCGGGCGGCGGAAACGACAGGAAATTTCCGGAGCTGAACGAGATCGCCAGCACCACGATCACGGGAAATATCAAATAGACGATGATGGCGACGACGGCCGCGCCGAGCACGATCTTGCCGGGTGCGATGGTCATGTGTCGGAGCCTCCCCACAGGCGGTCGAGGCTGAAATAGCGGTTGTAGATCGCGGCGATCGTGGTCGTGATGACGAGCAGCACAAAGCCGGCCGCGCTCGCCTGCTCCCAGTCGAGCAACTGGCTCGCCTCGACCATGATGGTCTGCGCGATCATGGTCTCGCGCGGACTGCCGAGCAGCGCCGGCGTGACGTAGAAGCCAAGCGAGAGCACGAACACCAGCAGGCCGGCGCCGTAGACGCCCGGCAGGCTAAGCGGGAAGAACACGGTGCGGAACGCGTTCCATTCGCTCGCGCCATGGATCTTTGCCGCCGCTATCAGCGTGCGGTCGATGCGCAGCATGGCGCCGAACAAGGTGACGGTCGTCAGCGGCAGCAGGATCTGGATCATCGCCAGCAGCACGCTGAATGGATTGTAGAGCAGCTCCAGCGGGCCGCGGGTGATGCCGATATCCATCAGCGCCTTGTTGACGAGCCCGTGGTCGCCCAGCAGGATCAGCCAGGAGAAGCTGCGCACGATGATGTCGACCCAATACGGGATGAGGACGAAGACCAGGATCAGCCCGCGCATCTTGCCGCCGCTGATGGTCAGCACATAGGCGATCGGATAGGCGAGGATCAGCGCGAACACTGTGGCGATGCAGGCGGTCTTCACCGTCGTCAGCATGACCTTGGTGTAAAGCGGCGAGGTGAACAGCGTCGTATAGGTCGCCAGCGAGAATCCCGAGCTGACGAGGCTGCGCCCGCACATCAGCGCAAGCGGTATCAGAAAAAAGAAAGTGATCCAGAGCAGGCACGGCAACAGCAGCAGCGCCGGCGTCAACCACTCCGACGAGACAGCCGCCGGGCGAGCGAGCGACGGCTCATGATCGGCCAGTACCGTCATGGCCCCGCTTCCTCGGCATCGGCAGCCGCCGCAACCGGCAACAGCCGCGCGGCCCCCGGTTTCCACAGCAGGTAGATCTGCCGGCCCAGCTCGAGGCCGGTGCCTTGTTCGCGCGGGACCTTCACCTTCATCACGTCATCGCCCACCGCCACGTCGAGCTTGTAGGCATCGCCGTGGTAGCTGATGTCCTTCACCGTGCCTATCAGCGTGTCAAATCCGTCCGGCCGCAGAGGACTTGCCCGCGCCATCATGTCCTCGGGCCGCAGCAGGACGTATGTGAGATCGCCCACCGCCGCTTGCCCGCGCGCCGCGTGGATGGTCATGCCGTTGCCGATCGTGACAGCCGCAATGTCGCCGGAGGCTTCGACGACCTTCGCCGACAGCAGATTCGAATCGCCCAGAAAATCCGCCACGAAGGCGTTGGCCGGCGCTTCGTACAGCGCACGCGGCGTGCCGATCTGCGCAATGCGGGCCTGATGCATCACCACGACGACGTCTGACATGGTCAAGGCCTCGGCCTGGTCATGGGTGACGTAGACGACGGTGGTGCCGACGGTGCGATGGATGCGCTTGATCTCGACCTGCATCTGCTCGCGCAGCTTCTTGTCGAGCGCACCGAGCGGCTCATCCATCAGCAGGATGCGTGGCCGCGAAACCAGCGCCCGCGCCATCGCCACGCGCTGCTGCTGGCCGCCCGAGAGCTGACGCGGATAGCGCTCCGCAAGATGTGCGAGCTGCACCAGCGTGAGCATCTCGGCAATGCGCGTATGCGCCGCTATGCGCGTCAGCTTCGTCCGCATGCGCAGCGGGAAGCCGACATTGTCCGCCACCGTCATGTGCGGAAACAGCGAGTACGACTGGAAGACCATGCCGATATTGCGCTTGTGCGGCGGCACGTCGGCGATCGAGCGTTCGTCGAGCAGGATGTCGCCGGAATCGGGAGTGATGAAGCCGGCGATCAGATTGAGCGTGGTGGTCTTGCCCGATCCGCTCGGGCCCAGCAGCGACACGAATGCGCCGGCCGGCACGTCGAGCGAGATGCCGTCGACGGCCTTCACCGCACCGAACGCCTTGGTGAGGTTGCGCAGCCGAAGTTGCGCTCCGCTTACACTTGCCGTGGCAGCGGCTTCACTCATAGACGACGCTATCCCCGATACGCGGCCGGCAGGCTCCGTTCGGAACCAAATCCGTGTCCGCGGACAATCCCCTCTCCATGTGGAAAAATCAATCCGCCGTACCCGGCACGCATGGCACGCAATGCTATTTTGGCATGTCTTTCCCGCCGCAAACTGCTACGTTGCGCCGCACGTTCTGGGGCGCGAACGGGAAGGCAATGACGCAGGCCGCGATCGTTAAAGACACCGGCATCGCCCCGGAATGATGCCGCGCGCGCTTGCGTTCAAAAGTGGAGAAATTCCATGGCCAAGTCGGCTCCGCCAAAGACCACGCCGCGCAATGGAAAAGACGGAAAAAACGGCAAGAAAGCCGCGCGCGTCACCGAACTGCCGAAGATCACCAACGCGACCGACACCCGCGAAATCCTCGCGCACGCCAAAAAGGAGCCGACCCACGGCTACTTTGTCGTCGATGTCGACGCACACGTGACCGAGACGGCGTTCTGGTCGGAACTTACGGACCGCATGGAGAGCGACGTCTACAAGCAGATGGCGCGCGCCTTCAAGGATCGCGGCGGCTCGCCGCCCGGCCTGCTCAATGCCACGCCCGGACTGCTTTACCAGGACGTGTTCGGCCGCATCCCGCATCAGCAGCGGCTTGGCGAAGCGGTGCCGCGCGGGCGCACGCACGCGCAGGTGGCGCTGGTGCAGCGCGCCATGGATTCGATGGGCATCGACTACATGGTGGTGTTCCCGACGCCGATGCTCGTGCTCGGCATGCATCCGCAGATCGAGATGGAGGTCGTGATCGGCAACGCCTTCAACAAATGGCTGACCGAGGAAGTGCTGCCGCACGACCCGCGCATCAAGGCGATGCTCTATCTGCCGTTCAATCATCCCGAGGCGTGCGTGAAGGCGGTGGAGATGTACGCCGACAATCCGAGCGTCATCGGCTTTTCGGTCACCTCGACGCGCTTCCGCGCCGTCAATCACGACAGCTACATGCCGCTCTATTCCGCCATCCAGGCGACCGGCAAGCCGCTGGCGTTCCACTCCGGCTTCCACTGGGGCGACCAGTCGATGCAGCAGTGCAACCGCTTCATCTCCATGCACGCGATCTCGTTCGTGTATTACAACATCATCCATCTCACCAACTGGATCATCAACGGCCTGCCGGAACGGTTCCCGAAGCTCAAGGTGCTGTGGATCGAGAGCGGGCTCGCGTGGGTGCCGTTCCTGATGCAGCGGCTCGATTCCGAATACATGATGCGCTCATCGGAAGCGCCGCTGCTCAAGCGCAAGCCGAGCGAATATATCCAGGACATGTTCTTCACCAGCCAGCCGCTGGAGCGATCGAACCTCAAGCTGACCGAAGCGACCTTCGACGCGATCAACGCCAAGACCCAGTTGCTGTTCGCGTCGGACTGGCCGCATTGGGACTTCGATCTGCCGAGCACGATCACCACGCTGCCGTTCCTCGACGAGGAGGCCAAGCGCAACATCCTCGGGCTCAACGCGGCGAAGCTGTTCAACCTCGAAGTGCCGAAGCACAAGATGATCGGGGCCAGGATCAAAAAGGCGCCGGCGACCCGCGTGCCGGTCACGGCCTGAGCAGGCACGTATCGCGACGATCATGCCGAAAGCATCGCAACGCAGAATGCCAAAGCGTGCCGGCAAGGCGAGCCGCAAGCCGGCGCGCGCAGTTGCGCCGCGCGCAGACTTCTGTGCGCTCGCGCGCGACGCGCTCAAACGCGGCGAGCCGGACGCCATCTCCGACAAAAATCTGCAGGAGGTTCTGACCGCCGCGGTCAAGGTCTATGCCGCCAAGGTGGAGCGGCGCGGCCATGACGTTGCGCCGTTCGCGAAAAACGCAGTGACCGCCACCGAAACGGTGGTGACCGCCTGCGGCTTGATCCGCGCGGCCGATCTCAACATGTTCGACGTGGCGATCTGGTTCCATCGCCCGCCGGGAATCGAATAACGCATCAGAGGTGGAGAGTGCGATGGAAGAAATCGCCGTTGCCAAGCTGGCCGACATCGCCGATGGCGATTATCGGGTGTTTGCGCTGGAGGAAATCGAAGTCGGCGTGTTCCGGACCGGCAACAAGGTCATCGCCTATGAGAACGTGTGTCCGCATGCCGGCGGGCCCGTGTGTCAGGGCAAGATTTTCAACCAGGTCGAGGAAATGCTCACGCCCGACAAGAAGAGCGCGGGGCTGCGCTTTTCAAAAACGCGCAACATCGTGTGCCCGTGGCACGGCTACGAATTCGACATCGCGACCGGATGCCACCCCGGCGATGCTTCCGTGCGCCTGACGCCGGTGCCCGTCGCCGTGCGCAACGGACAGATTTACGTCACCGTGCTGAAGTGAATTCCCACACCTGTCATCATCCGCGAAGGCGGATGATCCAGTAAACGCGGTCGCTTCGGATTTTCCTTATACGTCGGCGATTACTGGATGCCCGCCTTCGCGGGCATGACAGTTGGGTGTGCGACGGACGCCGCAGCTACACCAACTGCCCTTCGCTCAGCGGAATATCCCGCAGCGTGCTCGGCGCGAACAGCTCTTCGATCTTGACGCGGCGCGGCGTCAGGCCGTGCTCCGTAAGGCGGATGAGCCAGCGTTAAAGCGCTGCCGCCAAAGCGGGCTGCGATGAGGGATGCGCGTCGGCGAAGCGCGGCATGACCTCCCTCGCGAACAACTCCGCCGAGGTTTTGCAGATGTGACTGGTCTCGCCGTCGATTTCGCCGAGAAAGCGCAGATGCAGGTGATTGATGCCCATCTCCGCCAATTGCTTCACCTTGGCGGCGATCGTATCGGGAGTGCCGGCGATGGTCGCCTTCATGTCCCCGCCCTTGGCATACGCATCAGGCGCCGATGCACCCGGTGCCGACTTGATCACCGGCCCGTCGAGCCTGCCGTGCCGCTTCGCGAAGCTGCCGCGGATCGCCATCGTTTCCGCTCGTGCAAGCTGTTCGCGTTCCAGCGCGTCCTCGTCCGTTTTGGCCACAGTCACGCCGATCCAGTCGTACGAACACCAGCGCAGACAGTTGTCCCTCACGTGCTGCGGATGATTGGCGTCGTCGAGCGCACGCCGGTAGAGCTGCATCTGTTCACGCAGGTCGGCGCCGAGGACGCCGACAAAGACCGGCCAGCCCTTCTGTGCCGCCCGGACGATGGCCGCCTCGCGGGTTGCTACGCGAATGATCGTGGGGTGCGGCTTGGAGTACGGCGACGGCATGACGCGCCGCTTGATCCTGCCGCTGTTGGAACCGACCGAAAAGCTGTATTCGGGATCGCCGTACTGGAAACCCCACAGCCGTTCCATCACGTCGAGCGTCTCCTCGGCGAGGCGGCCCGAGGCGTGGAGTTCGGGGTCGATGCCAAGTCCTGCCGGCTCGGTGCCCTGCCAGCCGCTGCCTACGCCGAACAACACCTTGCCTTTGGTCAGTTGATCGAGAAGGTTCATGCTCTCGACCAGCCGCACCGGGTGGTAGAACGGGATGGAGAGCACGCCGAATCCCAAATAGCGGTCGCGCGGGATCAGCGGCGCAACGTAGGATGCGAACTGCATCGGGTTGCTGTGCCACGGCCCTCTGAAGTGGTGATCCGTGAACCACACATGGTACCCCAGTTCGGCGAGCCAAATCGATTGCGCGACGGCCATGTCGATGATGCGGTTGTCGTCGCCCGGATCGTCAGTGTTCGGGAAGAACATATTCATTGTCATTGCAGAGAATTGCATCGATCGTCCCTGTATTGATTCTGTCTCGTCGCGGACCATCGCAGGCGGCCGGCCAACCATCCGCATGCCGCAGGAGATTAGATCGTGATATCAGGCCAGAAGCCCGCGGTGTGGTGAATAGCTGCCGCTTCCAATTCTTATGTCGCCGCGCGCGGTTTCACGCTTTGTGTTTCCTGAGCGGCGATATTTGTGACTATAGCCCGGCCCATCGCTTACCGAATGCGCATTTTTCACGCACCTCTATGACAAAATAGTCATGCCAAAAGTCACGGCTCGACGTGGCCGATGGTTGTTTCGAAGGGATTGTCGTTGGCCGTGCGGTCCCGCAATGGTTTATTTGCCGTCGTCGAGGCTCACGACCACTGCGGCGTTCACCATGGTGATGGCGTCGCCGCCGCTTTCGGCCGGAATTTCCAGCCCGCCTTTGACCGCCTTAACGGACACCGTGCCGTAGGGCAGTTCCTTCGCGACCGCCGATGTGTCGACCGTCTCCGGGTTCGGCGCGCCGATGGTGACATCGACGAACATATCGTGCGCTGTCTTCCCGAGCAGCCGCGCGAACCCGAGGCTGGAATGGCGGATCGCGTCCGAGACTGCGCGCTTGGCGGCCTTGGTGGCGTCGCGTCCGTGAACATCGACGCCCATGCCCATTTCGGTGATGCAGCGCACGCGTGCCATTGGTCCTTGTCTCCGATCAATCCAAATTCTATCCCGACATTCGTTCGCCGGGCAATTGGCTGGCTTGCTTGCGTTCCATATCAGCGACCCGTGCGCCGCCGCCCGAAACTGCCGCGCCTACGCTATGCAACTCTGTAAACAGGGCTTAGCCTGCCGCGCAGAGCAAAGCACTGGAGCTACGCGGATGCCGGTTCACCTGTTGCGTCGTCTGTTTTTGATCGCTGTATCGCTTGCTGGCCTTGACCGGCGTCGCGGCGGCCCAGAATTATCCCGACCGCGTGGTGCGCCTCATCAATCCGTTCCCGCCGGGCGGCTCGGTCGACATCACCGGACGCATTCTGGCGCAGAAGCTCAGCGAAAATCTCGGCCATCAGGTCATCGTCGAGAACCACGCCGGCGCCGGCGGCAATACCGGCTCCGATCTTGTCGCCAAATCGGAGCCCGACGGCTACACGCTTTTGTTCACCGCGCCGGGCCCGCTGGTGACCAACGAGGCGCTTTACACCAAGGGTCTGCCGTTCAATCCGCGCAAGGATTTTGTGCCGATCGCCATCTTTGCATTCACGCCGATCGTGCTGATGGTGACCCCGAGTGTTCCGGCAAAAAATGTCCAGGAACTCATCGCCTACGCCAAGGCCCATCCCAGCGCGATCAATTTCGGTTCCGCCGGCGTCGGCTCGACGCCGCATCTGTCCGGCGAATTGTTCAAGAGCATGGCGAAGATCGACATCGTCCATGTGCCCTACCGCGGCACCGGGCCGGCGATGAGCGATCTCATGGGCGGACACATCCAGATGATGTTCGACCTGTTGCCGGGAAGCCTGCCGCAGATCGAGGCCGGCAAGGTCCGGGCGCTCGCCAATGCCGGGGCGAAGCGTCCCGCGGCCCTGCCGGATTTGCCGACCGTTGCCGAACAGGGCCTTCCGGGCTTCGATTCGGCATCGTGGGTCGCGCTTGCCGCTCCGTCGAAAACGCCCGAGGCGGTCGTCGCCAGGCTGCGCAGCGAAGTCGACAAGGTGATGAAGTCGCCGGACATCGTCAAACGCCTCCACGAATTGGGCTCGGAGCCCGGGACATCGTCGGAACAGGAGGTCCGCGCGTTCCTGGAATCGGAGACCAGGAAATGGGCTGAAGTGATCCGCATCTCGGGAGCAAAAGCGGATTGACCGCGCCCACTCGCCAATTTCGTCGGCCGCTCGGTCACGCGGCTCGAAGACCCGCCGCTCGTGACCGGCAGCGGCCTGTTTGCCGCTGACGTTTCGTTTCCGCATCAGCTTCACATGCGTGTGGTGCGCTCCGCGCATGCGCACGGCCGTATCGTTTCGATCGACGCGAGCGCGGCGCTTGCGTTGCCGGGCGTCGAGGCGGTGTGGACCTCGGCCGATGTCGCTGACATTCCGCCGATCGATTTTCGCCTGACGCGTATCGAAGGGCTTGAGCCCTACCGCCAGACAATTCTCGCAAAGGATCGCGTCCGCTATGTCGGCGAGCCCGTCGCGGTCGTGTTCGCGTCCGACCCGTACCTCGCCGAGGATGCTGCCGATCTTGTTGTGGTCGAGGTCGAGGAGCTTCCTGCCCTGCTGGCGGCCGATGCGGCGCTGGGAGAATTCGCACCCGGCCGGGCGACCGAAGCGGCCGTGGTGCGCAAGGGTTATGGCGACGTCGAAGCGGCGTTCCGCGACGCGCATGACGTGGTCGAACTCGATGTCGCCGTCGGCCGCCATTCCGGCGTGCCGATGGAGACGCGCGGCGCCGTTGCCATTCACGATCGCGCGCGCGACGTGCTCGAAATGCACGGCGCCTCCAAGGTCGTGCACTGGAATCGCGACAACATCGCGCGCATGCTCGGCCGCGCGCCCGCGACGCGTGCATCTCTACGAAGGCCATGTCGGCGGCGGCTTCGGCATCCGCGGCGAGCTTTATCCGGAGGACGTGCTGGTCTGCCTCGCCGCGCTGCGGCTCGGCCGGCCGGTGAAATGGATCGAGGACCGGCGCGAGCATTTCATCGCCGCCAACCATTCGCGCCAGCAAAACTATCGCGTGCGCGCCGCGATCGATGCGGAAGGCCGCATCCTGGCGATCGACGGCGAATTCTTCCACGATCAGGGCGCCTACGTGCGCTCGCATGGCGCGACCGTTCCGGATCTCGCGGCCGGAATGCTGCCTGGGCCGTATCGCGTGCCGGCCTATCGCATCGCCGGCCATGTCCGGCTGACCAACAAGACTCCCGGCGGCACCTATCGCGGGCCCGGACGCTACGAAACCACGTTCGTGCGCGAGCGGCTGATCGACGCTGTGGCGACGCGCCTGCACCTCGATCCGCATCGAGGTCCGCCGCCGCAATCTCATCGCCGCGGCAGAAATGCCGTACGCGCGCGGCATCGACATCATCGGCACCGATGTCACCTACGATTCCGGCGATTATGCCGGCCTGCTCGACAAGGCGCTGGCGAAGATCGGCTGGGACGAACTACAGGCGCAGCTGAAGCAACGCCGCGCGGCCGGCGAGGCTGTCGGTGCCGGGTTGGCGATCTTTGTCGAGAAGAGCGGGCTCGGGCCTTTCGAGGGCGCGCGTGTCACCGTCGACGAGCGCGGCGCGGTCGAGGTCGTGACCGGCGCCGCATCGGTCGGCCAGGGCGTCGAGACCGTGGTGGCGCAGCTCTGCGCTGATGTGCTCGGCGTCGACTACGCCCGCATCCGCGTGGTGCACGGACAGACCGACCGCATCGAATTCGGCATGGGCGCGTTCGCGTCCCGCGTCACGGTGATGACCGGCGAGGCGACCCGCATCGCGGCCGCGAAAGTGCGCGCCAAGGCGATCGAGGTCGCGGCCGGGCTGCTGCAGCTTCCGGGCGACGCACTCGACGTGGTCGACGGCAAGGTGGTGCGCAAGGACGCCGTGGCCGGGCCATCGATGACGCTGGCGGAGATCGCCCGCGCGTTGGCGCCGACCTCGCGCACGCGCGGATGGGACCGCGATCCCGGGCTCTCGGCCGAGGGCTATTTTCACGTCTCCCACATGAATTATCCCTACGGCGTCCACATCGCCGTGGTGCGCGTCGACCGCGACACCGGCGGCGTGACGGTCGAGCGCTATCTGGTCGCCTACGATGTCGGCAAGGCGGTCAATCCGATGCTGGTCGAGGGCCAGATCGTCGGCGGCGTCGCGCAAGGTCTCGGCGGCGCGCTGTCGGAGGAATTCCTGTACGACTCGCGCGGCGAGCCGCTGACGGTCACCTTCGCCGACTACCTCATGCCGACCTCGCGCGAGGTTCCGGCCGTCGACGTGGTGATCGCCGAGGACGCGCCGAGCCCGCTCAATCCGCTCGGCCTCAAGGGCGCCGGCGAAGGCGGCGCCAGCGCCGTCGGCGGCGCGATTGCGTCGGCGATCGACGACGCGCTGCAGATGCCCGGCGCGGTGACCGAGCTGCCGGTCACGCCGCAACGGGTGCGCGAGATGATCAGGTCTCATTCGTCATTCCGGGGCCGCGCGGAGCGCGGAGCCCGGAATCCATAACCACGGTCAGCGAATATCGATTCCGGGCTCGCCGCTCCGCGGCGCCGGAATGACGACTTAGGCGATCTTGACGATCCCCTTCGCGGCATCGCCGATCGCCTCGACGGCGTCGCTGCCTGCGTCGAAGATCGCCAGAATGCGGCACGGGCACGCTTCGAGGCCCTCGTAGCGCCACGGGAAGGCGCCGATGATGCAGCGCTTGCCGAGCACCAGTTCGAGGTCGCCGCCGAGGTTTTCGGCGTGCAGCAGGCCTTCCTGGAACGCGTAGTTGTGGAACGGGAACGTGTCCTGCCGCACCTTGCGGCCGGAGCGCTTGTGCACGTATTCGAACGTGCCGAAATAATCCGCCGGGCTCTTGCCCATGCGCTGCTCGAACTCGCGCGCGATGTCGGGGCGCATGTTGCGGATCGAGGTGTTCATCGGATGGTCGCATGAGCCGGTGTCCATGCCGAACCATTTGATCTTCTTCTTCAGCATCCATTCCAGCGTCGCAAGGTTCGGGCCCGGGTGGTAGCAGAAGTAGCGCACCAGATCCTGCTGCGCCTGGCCTTCGTAATATTTGTACCAGCCGGTGTAGAGGATCAGGATGTCGCCCTCGCGAATCTCGGCGCCGGATTTCTCGATCATCTCCGGCGTGATCGAGGTCCAGTCCGTCACCTGCTTCGACAGGTCGACGACGACGCCGTGGTTGACGAGATAATCCATCGGCAGCGAGGCCATGTCGCCGGTGCGCCCGTCGGTGCGCGTGCATGGCGCCGTCGAAATGCGTGCCTGAGTGCATCGAGGTCTCGACGCGCTGCGCCACGATCATCTGCGTCTGCAGATTTTGCGCGTAATACATCTTGTTGCCGGCATAGCCGACCCAGCCGGGCGTGTGGATGCTCATGGTGTGGGAGAGATCGACGATTTTCATGGGACTGCTTTTCACTCCTTGAATTGTGCACGACGCCATTCGAGCGCGGCCTTGAGACCGTCATCGCCGACGCGGCGGCCGAATTCGCGGCCGACTTCGGTCTGCGTCGCATAGAGCGACACGAAGGAATCGACGCCGGCCTCGATCGCGGTGCGCATGCCGCCGATCTCGGCGCTGCGGTTGATCACGCGCTTGCCCCAGCGCAGCGCCTCGGGCGCGATCAGCGACAGCCGCTTGGCGTATTTCATCGTTGCGGTGCGAAGCTCTGCGGCCGGCACGATGCGGTTGATCATGCCGAATTCCAGCGCGGTCTTGGCATCGATCATGTCGCCGAACAGCAGCAGCTCGCGCGCCCGCTTGAGGCCGATGAACCACGGCATCACCATCAGCGGGCCGAGATGCGAGAACCGCACCTCCGGCTCGCCGAATTTGGCGTCGTCCGCCGCGATGGTGAGATCGCACATCAGCGTCAATTCGCAGCCGCCGCCGAGCACGTGGCCCTGCACCGAGGCGATCACGGGCTTCGTCGTCGACCATGGCGCCATGCCGAAATCGAAGCTGCGATGCAGGATCGGGTCCCAGGTGTTGGGATCGGCGGCGCCGGTGTTCTGGCCGCGGTCGGGCGAATGGCCGAGATCGAAGCCGGCCGAGAAGCTTCGCCCTTCTGCGCGCAGCACCACGACGGACGTGGCAGCGTCCTTGTCGGCGCGCGCCAGCGCCGCGATGATCTGGTCCTTCATCAACGAGTTGATGGCGTTGAGCTTGTCGGCGCGGTCGAGCGTGATGATGCTGACCTTCTCGTCGGTCTCGTAGCGCACCAGTTGGTCGGACATTACTTCTGACTCCCGATATCCCCCAACGCTGTCATGCTCCGCGAAGGCGGAGCATCCAGTAACCACCGACGTCTCGCTGATGCGCATACGGTGCAACGAATAGCAAGCCGGTGGATGACTGGCATCGTCGCGCCGGCGCGGACGATGACAGCAACCGCTGTGACCAACTCAGCTCGTGATCCACTGCGTCCAGCGCTCGCGGATTTGCGCGAGCCGCGGGCCGAGCCATGCGGTGTCGTGCTGGAACATGACCTTCTCGTTGTCCGGCCACGCCGGCGTCTGGCGCAGCCGCGCCTCCGGCATCAGCGCGCGCGCGGCGGGGTTGTACGGCCCATACGGCAGCAGCATGGCGAAATCCGCCTGCGGCTTGCCCTGGGCGACGAAATTGGCGAATTCCCAGGCGTTCTTCGCGTTGGGATCGCCCTTCGGCACCACGAGGGTGGTGAGCGAAAGTTCGGCGCCGTTCCAGATGATTTCGAGCGGCACCTTGTCGTCGATGAGATCGACGGCCCGCGCGCTCCAGATCGAGATCATATCGACCTCGCCGTCGCGGATGAGCTGCTGCGACTGCGAGCCGTCCTTCCACCACACTTTCACGTGCGGCTTGATCTCGTCCATCTTGCGGAACGCGCGGTCGATATCCATCGGGTAGAGCTTGTCGATCGGCACGCCGTCGGCAAGCAGCGCGAAGGCAAGGCAGGTGAAGGAGCGGTCGAACAGGCAGCGCGAGCCTGGAAATTTCTTCACGTCCCAGAAATCCGCCCAGCTTTGCGGCCCGCCGTTCGGAAACTTGTCCTTGCGGTAGACCAGATTGGTGCCGAGCGTATAGCTGATGATGCCGTTGTCGCGAACGAGCTGCTTGGGCAATTGGTCGGCCTTCGCCGCGGCCCTGTCGACCTTCTCGACCAGGCCTTCAAGCACGGCCTGCGCGTATTCGGAATCGCCCAGATTGACCATGTCCCATTCATAGTTGTGGTTCTGGACCTGGGCCTTGAGCTTGGCGAACGACACGCCGGGCACGGTCTTGATCTCGATCCCGGTCTGCGCCGTGAACGGATCGAAGAACGCCTTCTTCCAGGACTTTTCCCATACGCCGCCGTAGGAATTGACGTAGACGGTTTTGCTCTGCGCCTGCGCCGGCCGGATGATTGCGGGCGCGCCGAGCACAGAACCGGCAGCGAGCGCGAGCATGTGGCGGCGAGATATCGGTCGATAAATCGGACGATTCATGGGGTCACCCGTTGCGAGTGCGAGCTTGAGGATTGCACGTGGCCGTCGCCACCGAATACTGCCGGATGGCTTCGAATTGGCGCGCATGTTACATAATTTGCGAGACGGCCTGCAATCAGCGCGCGGGCGTTCGGGGAGCGAACTGGAGGGGCGATGTCGTCGTTCGCGCAATGGCTGTCGCGCTGAGCCGAACGGCGCCGATGCTGCCGAGCGTGCGCAGGCGCGACGGCATGACCGCCGGACTGCTGGTTGCGCCGGCGATGCTTTACATCGTCGTCCTGTTCGTCATTCCGATCGGCTACATGCTGCTGCTGAGCGTCACCGATCCGACGGTGTCGCTCAACAATTACCACCGCATTTTCGCCGTTCCGCTTTACGCGTCGGTGATGATCAACACCTTCAAGGCTGCGCTCATCGTCACCGTGGCGTGCCTCATCCTCGGCTATCCGCTCGCCTATGTGATGGCGCGGCGCAACGACGCCATCGCGATCGCTTTTATCGTCTGCGTCGGCCTTTGCTTCTGGACCGGCTTCATCGTGCGCACCTATGCGTGGCTGGTGATCCTCGGCAACAAGGGCCCGGTCAGTGCGCTTTACGGGCTCGCCGGATGGGGCAAACCGCCGCAGCTTCTGTTCACATCGTTCAGTTCGATGCTGGGCATGACCCACATCCTGCTGCCCTACATGGTGCTCGCGCTCTACAGCGTGATGCGCAAGATCGATCCGTCGTATCTGCGCGCCGCAGAGGGATTGGGCGCGCGACCGGTCGCGGCGTTCCGCCATGTGTTTCTGCCGCTCAGCCTGCCCGGCGTCGTCAACGGCAGCGTGCTCGTCTTTACCATGTGCCTCGGCTTCTACATCACGCCGATCCTGCTCGGCACGCCGAAGGACATGATGATCTCGCAGCTCATCAACCAGCAGATCGAGGATTTGCTCGCCTGGGGCTTCGCATCGGCGATCGCAACCGTGCTGCTCGCCGTGACGCTCGCCTTGCTCGCGATCTACAACCGCTTCGTCGGTCTCGACCGGCTGTGGGGATAGCGATGCAGCGCCACATTCCCCTCGCGCTGGCGACCGTCGTGGCATTCTTTCTGGTCGCGCCGATGGCGATTATCGTGCCGATGTCGTTCTCCAGCGCGATCTCGTTCGAGTTCCCGCCGCCGGGCTATTGGCTCGGCTACTACACCGCCTACTTCCACAATCCCGGCTGGCTCAACGCCACGGCCAATTCCTTCATCATCGCCTTCGGCTCGATGGTGTTGACCATGCTGGTCGCGCTGCCGGCGGCGTTCGGCTTCGTGCGCTACCGCTTCCATGGCAAAGGCACCATGAACCTGGTGATGATGCTGCCGCTCATCGTGCCGGGCGTCGTGAGCGCGCTTGGCTATTACAGCTTCCTCGGCCGCGCCCATCTCGTGGGGACGCATTTCGGCATGATCGTCGCGCACAGCGTGCTGTCGATCCCGGTCGCTTTCCTGGTGATCTCGGCGTCGCTCAAGGGTTTCGACCGCAATCTGGAGCGTGCCGCGATGAGCGCAGGCGCCGGCCCGCTGCGCACGTTCGTGTGGGTGACGTTGCCGGTGCTGCGGCCCGGAATACTGGTCGGCGCGCTGTTCGCCTTCCTGCACTCGTTCAACGAGGCCGTGGTCGCGATCTTCATCGGCGGCCGCGACGCTGTCACCCTGCCGAAAAAGATGTTCGAATCGATCCGGCTCGAATCCGATCCCGTCATCGCCGTGGTATCGACGCTGCTCACCGGCGCGATATTGCTCGGCGTCCTCGTCTCCCTGTTCTTCCGTCAAAGGTCAGCACATGCGAATTGATCCACTCGTCAAACCTCGTTCGGTCGCCATCGTCGGAGCCTCCGATCGCGGCGGCCCAGGCAAGGCCATCATCGAATCACTCGGCGCGATCGGCTTCACCGGGCCGATCTATCCGGTGAATCCGAACTACCCGAGCATACTCAACCTCACCTGCTATCCGACCCTGACCGACCTGCCGGAAGCGCCCGATATGGTGGTGTTCAGCATCCGCAATCCGCTGATCCCCGAGCAGATGCGGCTCGCGGTCAAGCGCGGCGCGCGCGCCGCCGTGATCTATGACAGCGGGTTTGCCGAACTCGGCGCCGACGGCGTGAAGCTGCAGGAACAGATCGCCGGCATGGCGCGCGAGGCCGGAATGGCGGTGTGCGGGCCGAACTGCATGGGCATCCTCAATCCGCCGGAACGCGTGACGACCTACAAGCAGAACGTGATGGACCCGGTCGCCATCGTCGGCAATGTCGGCATCATTTCGCAGAGCGGCTCGGTGGTCATCGCCATGGTGTCCGACTTGCGCCGCTTCGGCATCAGCCTCTCCGTCTCCGCCGGCAACGAGGCGGTGACGCGCACCGTCGACTACATCGAATACCTGATCGACGATCCCCACACCAAGGCGATCGCGACATTCACCGAAACCGTGCGCGAGCCGGAGCGCTACGTCGCCGCGCTCGACCGCGCCGCCAACGCCGGCAAGCCCGTCGTCGTGCTCAAGGTCGGCCGCACCGAGCGCACGCAGCGCGCCATCACCAGCCACACCGGCGGGCTCGCCGGCGAATCGCGCGTGTTCTCCGAATTGCTGCGCGCGCACCGCGCCATCGAGGTCAACGATCTCGACGAGATGACCGAGGTGCTCGCCGTCTGCCAGGGCAATCGTTGGCCGCAAGGCCGCGGCATTTCCGTCATCACCGGCTCCGGCGGACTGGCCGAAATGATCCTCGACGTCGGCACCGCGGCCGGCCTCGATCTGCCGCCGCTGATGCCGGACGAGCGCAAGGAGGCCGAGCGCGTCATCGGCCGCATCACCGGCGACGGCAACCCGTTCGATGCCTGGGGCAACGGCAATTACGCCGTCAATCTGCCGCACGCGATGTCGGTGGTCGACGCCAGCCCCAACATCGATTCCGTCGTCTACTGCAGCGACACAGCCAACGAGCCGCTGCTCGGCCATCCCGGCCGCGTGCTCGAGAACGTGACGATGCTCGACGACGGCCGCGCGCACCAGCAAGAAGCCCTACTACCTGATGAGCAGCAGGTTCGGCGTCATGAACCGCAAGCAGATCGACGCCATGCGGCAGGAAGGCCTCGTCGTCATCGGCGGCACGCGCCAGGGCCTCGGCGCGCTCGACCGCATGGGCAAATACGCCAAGACGTTGAAGCCCGTTCGCAAAGGCGCCGCGCGACCGCAGACCGGTCTCGCGGAAGCGCTCGCCGCCAAGCCCGGCCGGCGACACGATCAACGAATACGACTCCAAGCGCCTGCTTGCCGCCTACGGCATCCCGGTGACACGCGAGCATCGCGTCACGACGCTCGCCGACGCCACCAAGGCGGCGCGCGAACTCGGCTATCCGGTCGTGCTCAAAGGCGTCGCCGATGAAATTGCGCACAAGACCGAGCTCGGCCTGGTCGCCGTCGGCCTCAAGACCGACGAGGATTTGGCGCGCGCCTTCGCGACATTGGCCGAGCGCATGGCCAAGCTCGATCCGCGTCCGGCCGACGCCGCGTACCTGGTGCAGGAATTCGTCGGCGACGGCGTCGAGGTGTTCGCCGGCGTCTCGCGCGATCCGGATTTCGGCCTGTCGATCGCGTTCGGCCTCGGCGGCATCGCGATCGAGATCATGCGCGACTTCGCCTTGCGGATGCTGCCGCTGCGCGAGGGCGACGCCGAAGCCATGATCGCCGAGACGCAGGGCGCAAAACTGCTCGGCGCGATGCGCGGCAAGCCGGCGGCGGACGTGAAGGCGCTGGCGTCGTGCCTTTACGCGCTCGCCGATTTCGCCTGGCACAATGCCGACAGCATCGCCGAAATCGATCTCAACCCGATCAAGGCGCTGCCCGAAGGTCGCGGCTGCGTCGTCGTCGATGCATTGATTGTCACAAGGCAAAAGCAGGGATGACGGGCTACCTTCGCCTGCGCAACGTCGTCAAATCGTACGACGGCAAGAGCAATGCCGTCGACGATATCTCCATCGACATTGCGCGCGGCGAATTCGTCACCTTCCTCGGCCCCAGCGGCTCCGGCAAGACCACGACGCTGATGATGATCGCCGGGTTCGAGAATCCGACGCACGGCGTCATCGAGCTCGGCGGCCGCGACCTCACGCTGAGCAAGCCCTACCAGCGCAACATCGGCATGGTGTTCCAGAACTACGCGCTGTTTCCGCACATGACGGCGGCGAAGAACGTGGTGTTTCCGCTCAAGATGCGGCGCTTTCCGGCGCAAGAAATCGACGCCCGCGCCAGGAAAATTCTCGATCTCGTCGGCCTTGCCCGCTTCGCCGATCGCTACCCGCGCGAACTCTCCGGCGGCCAGCAGCAGCGCGTGGCGCTGGCGCGCGGCCTCGTGTTCAATCCCGATGTCCTGCTGCTCGACGAGCCGCTTGGCGCACTCGACAAGAACCTGCGCGAGCAGATGCAGGTCGAGATCAAGCGCATCCATCGCGAGGTCGGCATCACCATGATTTATGTGACGCATGACCAGACCGAGGCCATGACCATGTCGGACCGCGTCGCGGTTTTCAGCAATGGCTGCCTCGAACAGGTCGGCTCGCCGCTCGACGTCTATAACCGGCCGGCCAACCGCTTCGTCGGCGAATTCATCGGCGACAGCAATTTCTTCGCTGGCCGCGTCGATCCGGCCCGTCCCGGCATCGTCGAGCTTGCCGGCATCGGCCCGATGCGCATCGCCAACGCGACGGCGTCCGGCGAGGTCGACGTCATGATCCGGCCGGAACGGTTGCGCCTGCGCACCGCCGCTCAGGCCGACGGGCCGGACAACAGCTTCGACATGACGATCGACGACATCATCAATTACGGCGATTCCATCCTCGCCATCGGCGCGACGCACGGCCTGCCGCTGCGCGCGCGCATTTTCGGCAGCGATCCCGAGGCGTTGCGGCGCGGCATGACTGTCAAGCTGGCCTGGTCGCCGGCTGATGCGCACACCCTCGTTCGGCGCTAAGATCGGCGCGGCTCATCCCGCAGATGGGAGACGGACAATGGTCATGACTTGGAAGACCACTTGGCGTTTCGACAAAAGTCGTCGCAGGTTTATCCAGAAGGCCGGCGCAGCCGCAGCATCGGCGGCAATCGGCCCGCTGTTGATCACCGAGCGCACCATCGCGCAGACGCGGACGCTCTATGTCAACACCTGGGGCGGAAGCTACACGGCCGCGCAGGACGCCGCGTTCTACAAGCCGTTTGCCGAAGCGGCCGGCATCCAGATCAAGACCGTGACGCCGGTCTCCTACGGCAAGATCAAGGCACAGGTGCAGACCGGCAGCTACGAATTCGACATGACCTCGATCAACTCCATGCAATGGCTGCGCGCCAGCCGCGACGGTCTTGCCGAGCCGATCGACTTCAACATCGTGAAGAAGGACGCGCTGCCGCCCGGCGCGATCGTCGCCGACGGCTATGGCATCGCGCAGAACATCCTCGGCACGGCGCTGTGCTATCGCTCCGACAAATTCCCGAACGGCGCACCGAAGTCGTGGGCCGATTTCTGGGACGTGAAGAAATTCCCCGGCAATCGCAGCCTCTGCCTCAGCGATTCGCCGCGCAATCTGATCTATGCGCTGATCGCCGACGGCGTGCCGATCGACAAGCTTTATCCGCTCGATATGGACCGCGCCTTCAAGAAGCTCGACCAGATCAAGCCGCACATCAAGGTGTGGTGGAAGGAGGGCAACCAGTCGCAGCAACTGCTGCGCGACGGCGAGGTCGACATGATGTCGATCTGGAACGCGCGCGGGACCGAACTCAAGCAGCAGGGCGTTCCGGTCGAGGTGGTGTGGAACGGCGCCGTGCGCAGCATCAGCAGCTGGTGCGTGCTCAAGGGCGCGCCCAACCGGAAACTGGCCTGGGAGCTGATCGCCTATGCCTCGCAGGCCAAGCCACAGGCCGAGTTCAACACGCGCCTGTTCTACGGCCCGATCCATCCGGACGCGTACCAGTACATTCCGAAGGAGATTGCCGTCCAGTTGCCGACCTACAAGGACAATATGGCGGTGTCGGTGGCCGAGGACGACCAGTGGGAAGTTGACCGGATCGCCCAGATCGAGGAACGCTTCAACCAATGGCTCTCGTCGTAGTTTTGTAGCGTCGGCAGCGAGGAAAGAATGACGCAAGCGCTGGTGCTCTACGAGGCCGACGACAAAGTCGGCCTCGTCACGCTCAACCGTCCGGAAAAGCTGAATGCGCTGAGCATGGAGGTGCGCGCCGAGCTGTCGGCGACGCTGCGCCGCGCCGACGAGGACGCGGCGACCAGCGTCGTCGTGCTGCGCGGCAACGGCCGCAGCTTCTGCGTCGGTTACGATCTCGGCGGCGGCAGCCCGGGCAGCGAACCGATCCGCGATGGATTGAAGTATCACGAACGGCTCAATTACAGCCTCGGCATCGAGTTGCAGCCCTGGTACATGAAGAAGCCGGTGCTTGCGTCGGTGCAGGGCCACGCGCTTGGCGCCGGCTGCGAGCTGGCGATGTTCTGCGATCTCACCATCGCGGCGGACGATGCGAAATTCGGCGAGCCGGAGACGCGGTTCTCGCAGGCCGGGCCGGGATTCATCATGCCGTGGCTGATCGGCTACAAGAAGGCGCGCGAGCTGCTCTATCTCGGCGACATGATCGATGCGCCGACCGCGCTCGATCTCGGTATGATCAACCGGATCGTGCCGCGCGATGAATTGCCCGCCGCGACCATGAAGCTCGCCAAGCGCATCGCCCTGGTCGCGCCGGAGGCGCTCGCGGCCACCAAGCTCGCGATCAATCGCGGCGCCGACGCCGCCGGCTTCCGCAACGCCATGCAGGCCGGCATCGACGTGGTCGCGCCGCTTTATGCCGCCAAGACCGAAGTCGGCGCGCAATTCCGCGAGATTGCCCAGAAGGAAGGCGTCGGCGCCGCGGTGAAATGGCGCAAGGCGCAGTTCGACGGCTGAGGCGCACATGGATTTCGCTGGCCGCCGCGACGCGGTGTTGCGCCGCATGGCGCAGGACGGCATCGATCTCCTGATCGCGGCGTCGAGCGGCTTTCGCCCGTTCGACTGGCCCGATCCCGTGACGTTTCTCAGTGGATACCAGTCGCTCGGCGAAAGCCTGTTCTTGCTCCGAAGCGATGGTTCGTCGCAGTTGATCGTCAGCCCCGCCTGGGACGCGGAGCGCGTACAAGCGGGCGCGCCATCACACAATCCGATCGCGACGGACGATTTAACGTCCGCGCTCGCGCGCCTTTTAGGCGAGCGAAAAATGGGCCGTATCGCGACGGCTGGCTGCGGCGCGATCGCGCCGCGGTTTGCGGCGCAGGTTTCCGCCATCGCCTCGTCGCAGGCGCCCGATTTCGACAATGCGCTGTATGCCGCGAGCGGACGCAAGACCGACGCCGAGATCGAAAACGCACGCAAGGCGACCTGGCTCGCGGAGCGCGGCTTCGAACGGCTCCAGGAATTCGCGCGCGTCGGCCTGCCGGAATGCGATCTCGCCGTCGAACTCAATCTCACCATGAAGGCGCTCGGCGCCGACGACAATTTCATGATGCTGAGCGCCGCGCCGTGCGCGCGCGGCATCATGCCGTCGAGTACGCGGCCGTTGCAGATGGGCGACGTGCTGCTTGCCGAGTTCACGCCCGGCGTCGGCGGCCAGTTCGTCCAGACCTGCCGCACCACGTCGATCGGCGCGCCGAGCGCCGATCTCACGGCGAAATACGATCTCGTCGTGCGCGCGATGTGGGCCGGCATCGAGGCCGTGCGTCCGGGCATTCCGATCGCGCAGGTGTGCCAGGCGATCGACCGCGTGATCGCGGACGCCGGCTTTCCCGAATATTGCCGGCCGCCGCACATCCGCCGCCGCGGGCACGGCTTCGGCCTCGGCTCGACCTCGCCCGGCGATGTCGCGCTCGACAACGACATCATCCTCGAAGAAGGCATGCTGTTCGTCGTGCACCCCAATCAATTCCTGCCCGGACCCGGCTACATGCTGTGCGGCGAGCCGGTGCGCGTGACCGCAACCGGCGTCGAAGTGCTGAGCAAGACCACGGCCGCGCTCGCCGTCGTCGCGGCATGAGGTCTTCATGCGCATGATGGAAACGACGCTGCTGACGGGCCCCTACGATTGGGATCCGAAGCTCATGCCGCGCGGCGAATTCGAAGCACGCCTTGCGGCGGCGCGCGCGGTGCTGCGCGAGCGCGGATTGCATGGCCTCATCGTCGGCGGCACCAGCCCGGAGCACGGCGCGCTCGCCTGGCTTACCGGGTTCACGCCGAAGCTCGGGCCGGCGCTCGCGTTCATTCCGGCGCAGGGCGAGTTGCGCCTCGCATTTTCCGGCGGGCCCGCGATGCTGCCGTCGGCGCAGCGGCTGACCTATGTCGAAAAAGTGCAAGCGCTGCGTGATCCGGAGACCGATGTTGCGGCATGGCTGCGCGAATCCGGCGGGACGAAATTTGGTTTGTGGGGCGAATATGCCATCACCAACGACGTTCGCCGCGCGCTCGACCGAGCCGCCGCTGCGCCAGTCGTCGTGCTCGACCCGACGCTCGATCCGCTTCGCCGGCGAAAATCCGCTGTGGAGCTTGGGCTCGTTCGCCGCGCCGCCGAAATTCTCGCGTACACCGTACGCGAATTCCGGACATCGACTGCGAATGGCGACGGCGTACGTTCCGCGGCGCTTGCATCCGAACGCATGGCCTATGCGCACGGCGCGCAGGATGTGCGCATGCTGGCGAGCATGCGCGACGGCGGCATGCCGCAACCGCTCGACGCCACGCGCGACCCGCGCGCCGATCCGCTGCTCGCCTGCATCGCGGTACGCTACGCCGGCTATTGGGCGGAAGGCCTTATCACCATCGCGTCGAAGCCGAACTTAGCGCTGGCTGCCGTTGAAGCAGCGCTTGCGAAAGTGCTCGGCGAAATTCGTCCCGGCATCGCGGCGGCAGCGCTTGTCGAAATTGCGAACAGCGCCTTGCGCCCGAACAAGCCGCACCCGTTCGTGAGTTCGGGCCTCGGCAACGGGCTTGGTCTCTCGCGCGAGGAAGCGCCGTTCCTCATGGCGAACGAATTGACATTGTTGCAAGACGGCGATGTGTTGACACTTCGCATCGGCGCGACCGATGACAGCGACAACGCGATCGCGTCGGCGATGGTTATTGTCGCCAAGGACCAAGTGGACGTTATTTGGAAATAGAAATCATTTCAGTGTCATCGTCCGCGAAGGCGGACGATCCAGTAATCGCCACCGTGCCGTTGTATCCGCACCTCAAACATTGCGTTTACTGGATGCTCCGCTTTCGCGGAGCATGACAATTTGGGGGACGCCGAGCATCGGCCTACGTTGCTTCGTGCAACATCGCCGCGGAAATTTTCTCCGCCACCATGATGGTCGGAATGTTGGTGTTGCCGCGCGGGATCGTCGGCATCAGCGAGGCGTCGATGACGCGCAGGCCCTCGAAGCCGCGCACGCGTCCCGTCGTGTCGGTCACCGCATCGCGGTCGCCAGCCGCGCCCATGCGACATGTGCCGGTCGGATGGAACGTGCCGGCGACGTTCTCGCGGATGTGCTCCGCAAGCGCCGCATCGTCCTCGACCATTTGCGCAAGATCGACGCGGCGATCGGCCAGCGTCGAGAAGATCGGTCCAGCGAGCGGCGGAAAAAGATCGATCAGCGCCGAAATGACCGTGCTCTGCACTCTGTTCTTGGTGTTGATGCGGTTGAGCCGGCGGAGCCGATCGTTGAACTTCACCGGAAATGTAACGCCACTCATGGCGCGCACCTTGTCGTGCGCCAGCACGTCGACGGCGCGGCGGAAGCCTTGCATGAAGCGTTGCAGATCGAGCTCGTGGCCGGTGAAATTGAACTCGACGCGCGGCGGCGCCGCCTCGCGCGTCGTCAGCGACACGCGGCCGCGCGCCATCGGCTTGAGCAAAGTCGGCGCCAGATTGGCGACCTGCCGTCCCAGCGGACTCCACGACGTCTTGCATTGCACGTTGATGTACATGTCGCACGGCGGCGCGCCGGGCAGGCCCGAGGAATAGCGGAACGCCGTCATCGGATGTGGCCGTATTTCTTCCGCCTGTCTCGCGCCGGGCTTCTGCAGCAGGCCGACAAACACGATGGCATGGTTCGAGAGGTTTTGGCCGACGCCCTGCACATCCGCGCGCACCTCAATGCCGAGGTCGCGCAGATGCGCCGCGGGCCCGATGCCCATTCGCATCAGGAATGCCGGCGAGTGCACGCCGCCGAGCGAGCAGATGATTTCGCGGGCGCTGAACTGCTTCTCCTCGCCGGCAATTTTTGCTGTCACGCCGGTGACGCGGCGGCCGTCGAACACCAATCCGGTCACGGTCGCGCCATTGACAATCGTGAGATTTTTTCGCGCCCGCACCGTTGCGTCCAGATAGCAGATCGCCGCCGAGGCGCGCTTGTGCTGCCAGTTGCTCATCGGCACCGCGCCGTAGCCGTCGCGAAAATCCGTATTCATGTCGGCGAGGTACGGCATCTGCCGCTCCTGCGCATAGGCGAACACCGCCTTGGAGAGCGGCGCCCAGTCCTCCTGCTTCGTTCGGCGGATCGGCACCGGGCCGTGGCCGCCGTGCTCCTCGCCGTCGAAATCGAGATCGCTCTCAAGCTTGCGATAGAACGGCAGCACGTCCTTCCAGCCCCAGCCGGCAGCGCCGAGCGCTTCCCATTCGGCGTAGTCGTCCGGCGTGCCGCGATAGGCCACCATGCCCATCACCGACGAGCCGCCGCCCATGATGCGCGCCTGCGAATATCCGGTGAGCGGCGAATTCTCCTTGAGCCGCCAATGCACCTTCAGGTCCGGCCAGAAATAGGAATCGTTGTAGTAGGAGGTCGCGTAGGTATCGAGCACGTCGGCGGGCTCCGCGCCCGGCGGGGTGTCCTGCCCGGCTTCGAGCAGCAGCACGGATTTGCCCGAAACGGCGGAAAGGCGATTGGCCAGAACGCATCCGGCCGCGCCGGCGCCGAGAATGATGGTGTCGAAGCTTGCTGTCATGGAATTTAGTGATGGCTGTCTGATCTGCGGTTCGATTGAAGCATGTCGACGCGTGTTGGCATAGCGCATTTCATCGTCACGCTGGAACTCGTGTTGTTGCCCATGACGACAGCCGAATTGGCTGGCATACTCGGCGGCTCAAGGAACCGCGGTTCAACAAGAATATCGGGGAAATGCCATGACGAGCTGTGCGCGAGATTTCATTCGTCAAGCATTGCTGATGCTCGCGGCCGTCGCGGCGATGAGCACCGCCGCATTCGGCCCGGCGCGCGCCGAATATCCCGAGCGCCAGATCACGATGATCGTCTGCTTCCCCGCCGGCGGCGGCACCGATATCGCGGCGCGCCTGATCAACACGCACCTCGCCGAAATTCTCGGCAAGCCGGTGATCGTCGAGAACCGCGGCGGCGCCGGCGGCAGCATCGGCACAGCGGCTGCGGCGCGCGCCGCGCCAGACGGCTATACGCTGCTGGTCTGCTCCAGCGCCTTCGTGGTCAATCCAAGTCTTTACGCCAACGTCTCATACAATCCATACAAGGACTTCATCCCGCTGATGGTGCTTGGCGCGTCGCCGAACGTGTTCACCGTCCCCATCAAGTCCGAAATCAAGACGCTGCCCGAGCTGATCGCGAAGGCGAAGGCGAATCCCGGCAAGCTGAACTGGACGAGCTCCGGCGTCGGCACGACGCCCTATCTCGCCGGCGAACTGCTCAAGCTGCGCACCGATACCAACATGGTGCACATCCCGTTCGCCGGCGCTGGCCCCGCGAGCCAGGCCGCGGTCGCCGGTCAGGTCGACTGGTACACGGCTAATCTCGGCTCGGTGCAAGGCCTGATCGACGGCAAGCTGGTACGCCCGATCGCGGTGACTTCGAAGAAGCGCTGGCCCGATCTTGCCGACGTGCCGACGCTCGATGAGCTCGGCATCAAGGACGCGGAATCCGACACGTTCCAGGGCGTCTACGCGCCGGCCGGCGTGCCGCAACCGATTGTCGACAGGCTGGTGAAGGCGCTCAATGAAATCGTCGCCCGCCCCGATGTTCGCGAAGGCTTCGCCAAATCCGGCCTGCCCGTCGTTGCAGAAGGCCCAGATGCGTTCAAGGCCCGCATCGCGCGCGAGGTGCCGATGTACAAGGACATCATCGACAAGGCGGGATTGAAGATAAAATGATGTTGTATATCCGCCATGGCTTGTCATCGTCCGCGAAGGCGGACGATCCAGTAACCGCAGGCATTGAAATCAAAGCGCCGAGTATCGACACTTTATTCAGTGAATACTGGATACCCCGCCTTCGCGGGGTATGACAGGAAGCGAAATGCCAAAACCGCTCGCGGGTATCCGCGTCATCGAGCTTGCCAATTTCATTGCCGGCCCGCTGGCGGGAACGCTGCTCGCCGACATGGGCGCCGATGTTGTCAAGATCGAGCCGCCGAAGGGCGACATGGCGCGCGCGACGCCGCCGATCCGCAACGGCGAGAGCATCAGCTTCGCGGCGCTCAACCGCAACAAGCGCAGCCTCGTGCTCGATCTCAAACGCGACGAAGCGCGCGACATCGTTCTCAAGCTCGCAGCGAAGTCGGATGTTTTTCTCGAAGCCTATCGGCCCGGCGTGCTCGACAAGCTCGGCCTCGGCGCAATGCAGGTTAAGGCCGTCAATCCGCGCATCATCTACACCTCGGTTTCCGGCTTCGGCCAATCCGGCCCGTACCGCACACGCGCGGGCGTCAACCTGATCGTCGAAGCATTCTCGGGCGTGCTGTCAGTCACCGGCGCGCCGGGCGAGATGCCGATGCGGCCGGGCGTGCAGACCGCCGACGTGTTCGGCGCGCTGTTTGCGACCTACGCCACGCTCGCTTCGCTTGTGGGCGCCGCGCGCAATGGCGAAGGCCGCATCGCCGACGTGTCGCTGGTCGAAGCCTCGATCGCCGCCGCCGCATGGGAAGCCGCCGAATATCTGGAAACCGGGCAAGTGCCGCAGCCGATGGGCAATCGGCATCGCCTCACCGCGCCGTACCAGCTGTTCGAGACCAGCGACAAGCACTACGTCGCGATCGGCACGCCGAACGACGGGCTGTTCAAGAAATTCATGCAGGTGCTCGGTCTCGATACGCACCTGGGCGATCCGCGCTTCGTCTCCTATGCGAGCCGCAAGGCGAACGAAAACGCGCTGCTGCCGCTGGTCGAGCCGGCGATTCGCACGCGCCAATCGGACGAGCTCGAAGCCGCGCTCATGGCCGCCGGCGTGCCGTGCGCACGCGTCAATAATTTCAAGGAAGTTTTCGACGATCCGCACATGGTCGCACGCGGCATGGTGCAGGAGGTCGAGCACAAGACGCTCGGCAAGATGCGCGTGGCGCGCAATCCGGTGCTGCTCGATCACGACGGCCCGGACATCGCGCGGCCCGCGCCGATGCTGGGCGAGCATTCCCACGACGTGCTGCGGGAGCTTGGCTATCCGGACGCCGCGATCCGCGAATTCGCCGCGGCCGGCGTGACGCGAACCGCATCGCCTTCACGCAACGACGCGGCGGCCGCGCAATAGAAAGGACATCGCGGTGCGCAGCATCATCGAAGGGCCCGCCGCGTGGCACGGACCGGAACTCGCAGCCTCGCGCGACTGGATTCACGAATTTTCGGCGGACGAAATTTCGGAGATCGAGCAGGCCTTGCACAGCGCCAAGGCGGCCGGAAAGACACTCGATACGCTGACCCGGGAGGATTTTCCGCTGCCGACGGTCTCGCGGCGCATCGCGCACGCCCGCGATTTTCTGGAAAACGGCAAAGGCATCTACCAGTTCCGCGGCATCGGTATCGACAATTATTCCAAGGACGAATTGCGGCTGCTCGTATTGGGGCCTCGGCCGCCACATCGGTACCGCAGTGTCGCAGAGCAAGGACGGCGACATTCTCGGCGACGTGCGCAATGTCGGTGTCGACGTCCACTCGCCGCAGGGGCGCGGCTACAAGTCGAACCAGCGGCTGAACTTCCACACCGATTCCGCCGACGTCGTCGGACTGTTCGTGCTCTGCGTCGCGAAGTCCGGCGGACTGAGCAAGGTCGCAAGCTCGGTTGCCGCACACAACGAGATATTGCGGCACCGGCCGGACCTGCTCGACGTGCTGTATCAGCCGTTCTACTGGAGCTGGAACCAGCAGGAGCCGCCGGGCGAACCGCCGTATTATCGGCAGCCGATCTTCAGCATGCAGGACGGCAAGCTCGCCTGCCGCTACATCCGCGGTCAGATTGTCAACGCGCAGCGCTTTGCCGATGTGCCGCGCTTTACGCCGCAACAGATCGAGGCGCTCGACCTGCTCGACGCCGTCACCAATGACGAGAGTTTTCACATCACCTACGAATTCAAGCCGGGCGATCTGCAGCTTCTCAACAATCACACCTGCTTCCACGCCCGCACCGCATTCGAGGATTTTCCGGAGCGCGAGCGCAGGCGGCACCTGCTGCGGATGTGGCTGTCGGTGCCGAACAGCCGGGCGCTGAACCCGGCGATGGCTACGATCTATCAGGACCAGCGGCCCGGAATGGTGCGCGGCGGATTTCCCTCGCGCAGCGGCCGCCACATCTACGAGTTCCACCGGCGAGATGGTTGATTGAATGCGGATATTCTCATCGCCGATGCTGGCGCTCGGACTGACATTGGCGGCGACCGCCCATGCCGCGGCGCAACCCTATCCCAACCATCCGATCAAGATGATCGTGCCGTTCGCGCCCGGCGGCGCCGACGTGATCGCGCGTCTGGTCGGCGATCAGATCACTGCGACGCTGGGACAGCCGGTCGTGCATGAGAACCGTCCGGGCGCGGGCGGCGTGACGGGCACGAAGACGATCGTGACCGCGGCACCGGATGGTTACACGCTTACGCTGGCGTCGCCGGGGCCGATCACCGTCGCGCCGGCCGTGAACAAGAATGTCGATTACGATCCGATCCGGCAGCTTGCCCCCGTCGCGCTGATCGCGACCAGCCCGATCGTGCTTGCGGTCAATGCCAACGTGCCGGCGAAATCGGTCAAGGAACTGGTGGCTTACGCCAATGCCAATCCCGGCAAGGTCAACTATGGGTCCGTGGGTTTCGGATCGACCCCTCATCTGCTCGGCGAACTGCTGAAGCAGAAAACCGGCGCGGCGATCGTCCACGTCCCCTATCGCGGTTCTTCGCCGGCGCTCGTCGATCTGCTGTCGGGCGAAATCCAGTTTCTGTTCGACAACCTGCGCAATGTCCAGACCTTCATCCAGGCCGGCAAGCTGCGCGCGCTTGCGGTGACGAGCGAGACGCGCAGCGAGGATGTGCCGGATGTTCCGACCATGGCGGAAGCCGGCGTCGATGGGTTCGTCAGTCTGTACTGGAACGGCGTGCTTGCGCCTGCCGGCACGCCACAGGACATCATCGGCAAGCTCAATGCGGTCATCAACGCAGGCCTGAACCGGCCCGAGATAATTCAGACTCTGGTCACGCTCAACATGCGGCCGAAACCCGGATCGCCGGATGACTTCGCGGCGCTCATCAAGGCCGACTTGCAGAAATGGCGCGATATCGTACGCGCCGGGAATTTGTAAACATTGCCATCACTTGCTCATTACGCCGTTGTTGTCATCACCTCAGCTCTTCTTTGTCATCATCCGCGAAGGCGGATGATCCAGTAATCGCAAACGCAGCAAATTTTTCTCGGACGTCAGCGATTACTGGATGCCCGCTCTCGCGGGCATGACGATGCGGCCCTGTTGTTTGACGGGCGCGGGGTCGCCCGTATTCCCTTTTGCATTCCCCAATGGGTGGGGAAATGGAGCGCCGGGAGGCGCCAGGGGTTTGCGAGGCCCCTTCCGGTGCTTGCGAGGCACCGGTTTCGCGCGCCAGACGGACGGGCTTGCGAGGCCCGCCCGCGAGACGCGCGCGCCCAAATCCGGCAGGTTTGCGAGGCCTGCCGGCCGGACGCTGCGCCTCCCTGTGCGCCTTGAAGTTGAAATCATTATATAATTAGCCGCGTTCCACACTCCGTTCCACACATTTTATCTGGGCTGCATAGGCCCGACGTGGCCCGGCTTTAGCGGTTGACCTGCTCGCCGGCCATGGTAGTTTTCGGCCATCCCGACAACGCCGCGACCGACTCTCAAATGGCGCGGAGCACGTTGGACGGCACTGCCTGAGATAGTCGTTCCCTCGACTACAGGATTACAGCGGGAACGCGCCGTTTTACCCAAGGCGCGAAGGGCACCTCTACTTATGGTGCCATCATGCCCGCTCTTGAACCTCTCGCACTCTCACCGCGCGATGCTGCCGCGTTCCTGTCGGTCAGCAAGCGCACCCTGTCGCGATTGATCGCCACTCGCAAGGTTGCCGCCCGTAAGGACGGCTCGCGCACGCTGGTCGATGTGGCGTCGCTCAAAACTTACTATTCGGCGTTGCCGCTGAAAACCGATCATGCGCCTATCGTGTTCGGCCGGCGCGCTCATGTGTTGCCGCGCTCGCGCCAGAAGGCCGTTTATCACGCCTGAAGTTCGAAATGATCGTCAACCTCAAAACCGCGAAGGCGCTCGGCCTCACCTTGCCGCCCTCATCCTACTGCGCGCCGACGAGGTGATCGAATAAAGCAGCGCGCCAGCTTGGCCGTCTCCGCGCTCGCCCGCTCGCCTGCGTCCTGGGCCGCTGGCCCTCTGACTCTCGCTCGATGGTCGGACGACGGGCCAATGCGGCGAGGGCCGTGTCTTCGATGTGATGGCGGACGCGACGACTATGTCCGCTGTGTGCATGCTTACGGAGTGCCTCCCGTCGCTCTTGCTCTGTCGATTTCCTCTGCACTGTATCGATACGCGCGGAATATCCGATTGTTTTGGCCTGTCGGATGTCCTCCAAAATAGGGGTTGACGTATTCCCAAACGATTTCTCCGCCCACCGTAACCTCAAACAAACGTCCGAAATCCCCCTCGCAAATCAACGTATTCCCGTTCGGCAACCGCTGCGCGTTTGAAATCCTGGGACTGAAGAAGTCGCTTTCTCGCTTTTCGCGATATTCCCAAACAATCCTCTTGGTGGCCGGCTCCACTTCAATGACGCGCGAAAAGGGCATCGGATGGTCCAGGCGGTGCGGCCCATTATCGAAGATGAGCAGGTTGCCATTAGCCAGCGGCGTGGGAGCGTGTTGACCGGAGAGAGGAGGCGCGCCGAGTTTCCAGATAATCGTGCCGGTTTTTCGCTCGATAATAATGATCGTGGAGATGGTCCGAAAACTCACAACGAGGTCGCCATTCGGCAATTCGGCCAGGCCGTTTCCATTTGTCCACGCATCGCGCGGCTCCTGGATCGCCGTGATCTGGTCTATTTCCGGATCGAGATGCTCCCAGATGCGGTATTCCCAGACAGGTCGCCCAGTCGTCGTCATTTCGACCAGATAGTCTCCATACATTTCACCGTTATGCTCGGTACCTGCCATTCCACCTTTGACTTTGGAAGCCAATTCACGCGGGAGCTTAGTGAAACAGAGAAGCAGCACGTTACCATTTTGCAGACGTATGCCGTCGTGATGATGATCGGGATGCCTTACCTCCCATAACACACGCCCGTTCCAATCCACCTCCATGACGGCGCCTATCTTGTAGGGTTTGTCGGACATAAAATTGTCTGGTCCGCTTGGGGTCTTGCCGTTGTAAAAAAGTGTGCCCTGCTCCGTCAGGCAGCCATATTGGGCGGGATAAGGCATCTGCCACATATGAACGACCGTGCCATCAAGGGCGATCAGATAGACGGTCGTGGATTTGCTTTGGTAGGGCGCCAACAACGTAAATCCTGGCCATGCGTGTTCTCCATCCAAAGCGCGAAGGCCAGTTCCAGCCCGCTTGAGTTTGATTTGCTCAACCGGCAAAGTTCGAGATTGGTGACGCGGCTGGGTGGAACTCACGCGCTGCTTTCCTGTATCACTTCGATTTAAGGCCACTTTTTACGAGCTTTGTGGCGTCGCCCGCAGCGAGACCTAACCCGAATGCAGATAATCGGCCGGCTAGGATACCACGAACGTTGCCGACTTCGATGAGCGGCAACGACGAGGGGCGCCGCTCACATCCTAGCGACCGCCCGTCGGCCCCTTCATCGGTCACTTGGCCGTGAGCCCGGCGATGTTGACCAGCGCTGCGTTGAGGGTGACCTGTTTTGTGACATACGCATCGAACTCGGTCGGCGTCATAATCATCGGATCAACTCCAAAGTTGGCCAGCTTCTCCCGCACATAAGTCGTTTGCAACGCTTTGAGTGTTTCGCGGTGAAGCTTCTCAACGATGTCGCGCGGCGTCTTCACCGGTAGAAAGATTCCGAGCCAGATCGGATACTCAGCGTTGGCAAAGCCTGCCTCCAACGTGGTCGGCACGTCCGGCAGCGCAGCGGAGCGTTGGGCGCCATTCACCGCAAGCGCGACGAGGTTGCCCTCTCGGACATACGGCAGGACGAGCCCGACCGGCCCGAAGAAGAAATCGACCCGTCCGGCCATTACTTCGACCACCGCCTGTGGACCACCTCTGAACGGAACGTGCACGGCCTCTATTCCGGCGCTGGCGCGGAACCGTTCGGCGCTCAGATGGGTGGCAGTGCCGATGCCGACCGATGCGAACGTCAAGGACCCCGGCTTTGCCTTGCCCGCTACGACAAGGTCTCCAACATTCTTGAAACCCTTCGCCGGCGAAACGACCAGGACGTTCGGCGAAATGCCAAGTGGGATCACCGCGGCAAAATCTCGCGCAGGATCGTAGCTCAGGTTCGGATAAAGCGACGGCGCGATCGTGTGCGCGACCGAATGGACAAGAAACGTGTAGCCGTCGGCATCCGACTTGGCGACAAAAGCGGCAGCGATCGTTCCGCCTGCGCCGGTCCGGTTCTCCACGATGATGCTCTGGCCAGCTGCCGCGAGAGCGGCTCGAACACCACGCGCGGTACAAGGTCGGCTATGCTGCCTGCTTCTGTGGGGACGATTGCCCGCAGCGGTTTCGCAGGCCAAGTCTGCGCTTCGGCGGGCGTCCCCAAGGCGACGCCGAGCGTGGCCAACAGCAAAGCGCAGATCGGTTTCATGACTCCCTCCTCAGCCTCGGCTCGTTGTGCCAGGCGGTGCAGTTCGCGGGCCAGCAGTAATCTCAGTGACGAACGAATAGCCCTTTTCGGTATGTCCAGCCATGATAAGGCTCAAGCCATAATCGTTACCTTTTAGGTAGGGCCAATGGAGCTGAGGCAGCTTCGCTACTTCATTGCGGTCGCTGAGGAACGGAACATCACGCGGGCCGCGGAGCGGCTCGGCTTGCATCCGCCGCCGCTCAGTCGGCAGATCAGGGCAATCGAACAGCGAAGTCGATGCCCAGTTGTTCCGCCGCAAGCCGCGCGGCGTCGAATTGACTGATGCGGGTCGCGCCTTCATCGAGAATGCCCGTGCCGTCCTCGCGCAGGTCGACCATACATTTGAAACGACACGGCGCACGGCGCGCGGCGAGCGCGGCCGCATCGCCGTGGGCTATTCGAGCTCGATCGGGTTTCATCCGCTGGTGCCGCACATCGTCCGCGAGTTCCGGCGGTCGTTTCCAGAGGTCGCGGTGACGTTGTTCGAGGGTGCTGGCGGGGACAGCCTGGTCGAGAGCGTTCGTCTCGACCAGATCGATGTCGCGTTCGTCCGGAACGCCACATCGAGACCGGAGGATCTCGATTTCGTCCTGTTGTTAGAGGAGCCGATCGTTGCGGCGCTGCCCAGTGGGCATGCGCTAATTCAAGGTCG
The DNA here is from genome assembly GCA_963730645.1 of uncultured Alphaproteobacteria bacterium. Taxonomy (GTDB): domain Bacteria; phylum Pseudomonadota; class Alphaproteobacteria; order Rhizobiales; family Xanthobacteraceae; genus BOG-931. The sequence goes on from CAVSSN010000016.1 coordinate 130,217, forward strand.
CAACGGTCGGGCGGGTCCACTCGCGTTAAAGGCCCTTGCGGGCGAAACCTTTCTCTTGGGACCCCCGGCCAGTCGGAGCGACGCGTTCGTTGCGGCGTGTCGCGCAGCAGGCTTCAGCCCGCGCGTCGGGCAGTCTGTTCCCACCATTTCGTCGAGGCTGAACCTCATCGCTGGGGGTCTCGGAGTCGCTCTCCTTCCGGCCTCGCATCAGCACATCAAGATAGAGGGTGTGGCCTTTCGCCAGCTCCGAGGTGTCTCACATCTGAGAGTGCCTCTGAGGCTTGCCTCCCGCCGCGGCGACGCCTCGCCGGTCGTTCGACAATTCCTGAAGCTAACAAAGCAAGCCGCGAAAAATTTTCGCGTGGACGATCTGAAGGCATTATGATTTGGCGTGCGCCTTCGACAATAGCGGGGCCGCTTGGGGCGACTTCCAAAATCGGCGCGTCAGGTATATGTCCGAATTGCAACTACCAGATCCCGGCGGCGATGCAAGCGACCATGACCAGTAGGGTCGAAAGTCTCAGTGCTGCGGAATTCGGCCATCGTTGTCGATCACCCCCTCCCTCGCTGCGCTCGACCGCCGCCGCCCCCACCAGGCCGAACCCGACATCGGCATCATCGTCGGTCGCCCGGCGCGCCCGAGCCCATCGTCGAACCGGAATCGCGAAAAAGAAATCGGCGACGTCGACCATCGCCGGCACCGGCGGCTGGACCTCTCTTGTGGCGGCGTGCCTCGCGCGCGTATCGATGAGGAGAGTGGGTAACGCGGCAGTCGCAGTGCTCGGCGAACCGGGTGTTGTCGAAGGAGACCCCCTAGCTCGACAGCGGCCGGTCGACGTCGATGCAGTCTCAGTGCTCGGCGAACCAGGTCGCCGATTCGCCTCCACCCCGCCCGCGAAGAGGCGAAAAAATTGTCGGCGCGGCGCCGGTGGGGCCATCGCACGCGCCTGCTCGCTCCATCCTCGCGCGAGGTCGTCTCAAGCCTCGCAGTGCTTTGCCTTGGACCGACTGCCCATATCTGCGAAGGAGCCCTCGACCATGATTTCCCCGAATTTCTCTGGCCATTTTCCTTCCGGGGAGGCCAGGCCAGATACAACCAGTCGGCCTGTTTGGAGGCGGCCTGGGAGCGGAACGGTCTGTTTACCATTCCAAGCGAAGCAACTCGCTTCTCGAAAGCCGCATCCTACATTTAACTCAGCGTACTGAGCCGGGCATCGACGGATTGGCCCGCACCAACCTGCGCTTCTCCTAGCAAGGTGGTCCGTAGACGCGGCCGGTGCCCAGGTGGCACCTGCAATTAAAAGGAGATTTCCATGGCCGCCGCGCGTGCGTATTGGAAAGGCTATCTCAAGCTTTCGCTCGTCTCGTGTCCGATCGCGCTCTACACCGGGACATCATCGAGCGAGCGGGTCTCGTTCCGCCAGATCAACAAGAAGACCGGCAATCGGCTGCGGCAGCAGCTGGTCGATGAGATCACGCGCGATCCGGTCGAGCCCGAGGACAAGGGGCGCGGCTACGAGTACGCGAAGAACGCCTACATCCCGGTGGATGACGACGAACTCGACGCCATCGCGATCGAGAGCAATCACACCATCGAAATCGATTCATTTGTTCCGCGCGAGCAAATCGACGAGCGGTATCTGGACAGCCCCTACTACATCGCACCGAACGATCAGGTCGGGCAGGACGCCTTTGCGGTGATCCGCGAGGCCATGCGCGGCAAGGGGATGGCTGCGCTTGGTCGTGTCGTGCTGGCAAAGCGCGAGCGGGTCATCATGCTCGAGCCTTGGGACAAGGGGCTGATGGGCACGACGTTACGCTATCCCTACGAGCTCAGGGACGCGAAGGAATATTTCGACGACATCCCGAGCGTGCAGCTCGAGCCCGATATGCTCAAGCTGGCCGAGCATATCCTCCATAGCAAGGCGACCGACTTCGACCCAACGGAGTTCGTCGATCACTACGAGGAAGCCGTGGTCGAGATGCTCAAGAAGAAGCAGGCCGGCATGGCGGTCTCGCGCGAGCAGGCCACACCGCCGGCGCAGAACGTTGTGAACCTGATGGACGCGCTGCGCCGCAGCATTGCCGAGGAAAAAGCCGCAACCACTCCGCAGAAGAAAGGGCGCAAGCGCACTGAGGGACAGAGCGAGATGCTGCTTCCCATATCCGGCAAAAAGGACAAGGAGGCGGTGGCCAAGCCAGCCGAGCGATCAAGCGCTCGTCAGAAAAAGGCGGGATAATGGCTACGCGCGCTCTCAAAAGGGTTCGCGATCCCGCCGTCCGCTCCGATCCCGATTACCCGGGCTACATAGCGCCGTGCCTGGCGACCGATATAGGCCGTCCGCCGACCGGCGAGAAATGGGTGCATGAGATCAAACTCGACGGTTTTCGGTCGCAGCTTCATCTCCGCAACGGCGAGGTCACGATCTACAGCCGCGGCGGTCACGACTGGACCGAGCGCTACCGCTCGGTGGCAGACCAGGCAGCACAGCTTGGCGCAAAGCATCTCGTCGTCGACGGCGAGATGGTTGTGCTGCGTGAAGACGGCACATGCGACTACTGGGCGCTGCAGAAAGGCCCGCACGGGAGCATCAGCGACAACGTAACCTACTTCGCATTCGATCTGCTCTATCAAGACGGCCAAGACCTGCGGCGGCTTCCGTTTCTTGAGCGCAAGGCGATGCTGCGCAAAGCGCTGGCAGCGTCGTTCGACCGGATACGCTACGTCGAGCATTTCGAGGCGGACGGGCCGACCGTCTGGGCGCACGCGCATAAGATCAACGTCGAAGGCATCGTCTCGAAGCGGATCGATTCTCCGTACCGCTCGGCGCGCGGCGGGGACTGGATCAAGACGCCATGCCAGTATCGCGAGACGCTGCTGGTCGCGGGCATCGCATTCGACGGCGCGGACTTCAGCGGCCTGTATCTTGCGCGGCGGAAGAACGGAGCGCTGCTTTACGCCGGAAAGGTTGAAGACGGCTTCACGGATGAAACCGTTGCCCGTCTGCGCGTGCTGCTGGACCCGCTCGTTACCCGCAGGCCGCCGGTTGCGACAGCCCCCAAACCAAACTCAAAATGGATAGAACCGATCGTGAAGGTTCGCATCCTGCACCGTGGCGGCTTGACCGCCGAGCGTGTACGCCAGCCCGTCTTCGAAGGCCTTTTCGAGCAAGCCTAAGCCCGAGTGGTGGCGAAGCGTAGCGTACCGGTTGGCTCAATGGTGCCGGTGCGACGTGATCGTGGTTTTCGGCGGATCGTTCATTCATTCGAGCGTCAGACAGATTTAGACCATGACCAAAGATCAGATCGAGGATCGCGACCAGATCCGGATTGATGATTGTATCGACGACGTAGACCGCGCGCTCAATCCCATGGGCCGGTTTTTTAGGCACAACGCAATGCACGCGGGCACGACCCGGATG
>CAVSSN010000017.1:0-391389 GCA_963730645.1 uncultured Alphaproteobacteria bacterium
CCTGACCGCAAGGTGGCCGAGGCGTGCGCCAATCTTCTCAGCCAGCCGAAGTAGCTTCGACGCGCGTGACTTCGTAACCCGGATTACGCTACGCGCAATCCGGGTTACTCATAGCGGAACGTCTGATCCGAAAAATTCAGCGTCACGTTGATGCATCCTTCGTTGAGCGACCACGCGTAAAGCTCGTAAGCGCGCACGCCGGAGGAATGCATCGGATCGGAATCGGCGATGCGGCGTGCGTCGGCTTCGTCCCTGGCGCGGATGATGATGAGGCCGAATGAGGCCGCGGTCTCACCGGGCTTCGTCGCCGGTCCGGCACCGTACATGATGCCAGACTTCTCAAGCCTGATCTGATGCTCGAGGTGCGCCTTGAGGTGTTTTCGCACCTCCTCCGGCGCCGCGACGGCTTTGGTCATGACGACCCAAAGCGGCTTCTTCAGCATTCCTGCGATCAGTTGTTCGACGCTCTTGTCCGTTCCGTCAGGCATGTCACCCATGTCCTTTTCCATGTCCATTTTCGAGGAAATCGAAGCTTAGCGCCGATTACGTTTTCGTTTCATCCGGGCTATGATCGGCGCATGGAGCCTCTATCCCACTGATCATCGTGGCGCTCGGCGCGTTCGGCGTTTTCATCTCGCGCCAATCGCGGGCAAAGGGCCGCTGGGGGATTGGCCCGCTCAGGGGCGTCAAGTGTCCGCGCTGCAGCACGCCCATGCCCATGTTCCGCAAGCCGACATCGACCCAAGAGGGGCTGTGGGGAGGCTGGACCTGCCCGCAATGCGGCTGCAAGGTCGACAAATACGGTAACGAACGCGCGGCGTAAGCTTTTGGCGCGACGCACTCCGGAGCGCTGCCAGCCACGCGGCGTGGCATGACGGTCTTCGACATCACGCTGTATTTCGCCACGCGGGGCCTGACGTAGCGGCGCCGGCTATCTTGCGCAGCACGCGGAAACTTGCACCACGCTCCCGCCATAAAATCCGCCGGGAGGATGTCCGATGCAGTGGCTCAAGGCGCTGGGGATCGCAGTCGCCGCCTTCACCGTGCTCGCGGGCACGGCCGGGGTTTCCTTCGCGCAGAAGAACACGATCCGGATCATCGTGCCGTATACGCCTGGCAGCGGCCCCGACAGTTCTCGCGCCTGATGGGCGAGGAAATGGCGAAAACGGACCGACCGTCGTGGTCGAGAACAAGCCCGGCGCCTGCACCGTTATCGGCACCGAATTGGTCGAGCGGGCAGCGCCTGACGGCAACACCGTGCTGCTGGTGGCGAATTCCTTCGTCATCAACCCGCCGCTCAAGCGCGCCACTTACGACGTGGCGAAGAATTTCGAGCCGGTGTGCTATCTCGCCGCGACCCCGATGGTGCTGGTGTGCAAGCTCATCGCCAAACACCTTTGCCATCTGCTGCCGCTGCGCGAAACCCGGGCGAATCCGCTTTCGCCAGCGGCGGGCCCGGCTCCTCTCTGCATGTCGCGATCGAGGTGCTCAAGCGCGAAGCCAAGCTCGATATCAATTACGTGCCCTATGGCGGCACCGCGCCTGCGATCAATACACTGATGGGCGGTCATGTCGCCGCGGTGTGGGCGGACTATCCGACGGTCGTCTCGCAATTGCAGGCGGGCACGCTGCGCGGCCTCGTCACCACCTCGCATGCACGCCGTCGAGCCGCTGCCCGACGTGCCGACCTTCGCCGAAACCGGCATCAGCCAGTACGAGGCGGATATTTTCTACGGCCTCGTCGCGCCGGCGAAGACACCCGCCGACAAGCTCGCCCAATTGTCCGGCTGGTTCGGTACCGCACTGAAAGCGCCCGACATGAAACCGAAACTCGCCAAGCAGGGACTGCTTCCGGTCGGCACCTGCGGCGCAGGTTTCGGCGACTACATGCGCAAGCTTGGCGACGATTACGCGCGCATCATCGAAGATGCGCATATCACGGTGAAATAGGCGAACATTATTTCAAAGGCTTTTATATTGTTGCCGCGGGGCGGAACCAGGCCGGCTTCACGCGTTTTCTCATCGGAGAAATCGCGACGGAGATTTCGAGATGGATCCGCACGACCATGAGCATGTTGGAAAAGCAATTTCGTGTCGTCAATGACAACGAGCGCGGCGACAGCATGTTGGCGTTGACGATTTTCACCGTCTTGTTCGTCGGATTGGCCATCGGCGGTTTCGTTTACGCGCATAATACCGAATTGATGCGGAGCGCTTCAAACGGCTCGACATCGATCGCTGGGCTCATCAACGAAGCGCAGCAAACCACCCAGACTTAGTAGAAGCGTTCGCTTTATGGGAATTGCCCCCACGTCGGGGGCCTTCCTTTGGCACTCGACTTCAGTCGACAATCGCGGTGGAACTTGTCACGGGCCGCCGTATTATCATGCGGGCTGGGGAGGAATAGGCCATGCATTTTCTTTGGGTCATCGTCATCGGTTTCGTCGCCGGCATCATTGCGCGCTTTTTCGCACCCGGTCCGAACAATCCGGCGGGCTTCATTCTCACCACGCTGCTCGGCATTGCCGGAGCGTTCATCGCCACGTTGATCGGCCAGACTCTCTGGGCTGGTATCGGCCCGATCAGGGCGCCGGCTTGCTTGGCGCGGTGGTCGGCGCGCTGATCGTGCTGTTCGTCTGGCACCGGCTGGTGGTCAGCCGCGCCATTCCCGATCCGGGCCGGCGCTGGCTCTAGCGACCACCGGCGCGAGCCCACGGCGCGGTGGCTTGCGCTCGACCACGACGGCGCGTTGCACGCTGCCGCGGCCGGTGAAGGCCAATGTGCGGTTGACGTCCTTGCGCTGGGCTAGGCGCGCCGATGCCGCCATCACCTCTTCGCGCGGCTTGTCGATCAGCGCGGCCGCGATTTCGACTTGCTCCTGAACGTCGTCCGAAAGTCCGCGTGCAGCCAAAATTGCCTCTTCGAGCGTCGGCTGGTCGTTGCGCACCCGACGCGGGCCATACTTCGTTTTCCAAGTGCCGCTCATTGTTTTTTCCTTCTTCTTTCTGAGTTTTATGCCGAATTATGACGTCCTTATTGCAACGCAGCAATACCCTTGTGCGTTGCACCCAAAATCGCATGGCACAGCGCAGGCCCGGCAAAGCTTGTCACTCCGAATGCAAAACGCGCCGGCGTCCCCAGTGGACGCCAGCGCGTCAAGGCAAGCGTTTGTCGTCAGAACGACGTGATGTTGGTTAGCGCCGCGCCGGCATTTCGCTGAACAAGACGCCGCCTTTGCCCTTGCTGTTGCGCGGCGATTTCACGAGCGACACGGTGACGGCGTCCGGCTGGGCGCCGGCATTCTTCACAACTGCGTCAGTGATGTCCTTCACCAGCCCGCGCTTCTGCTCGAGGGTGCGGCCTTCCAGAATATAAACAACGACTTCAGGCATATTTCTCCTCCATTATTGCAAGTCGCGAACTCGTGCCGGCACGGCCTTGCCACGTGATCGGTGCCGTACTATCCGAAAGTTCCCGGGAAGCACAACAGGGAGCTGAAGATGAGGAAGTTTGCTTTTGCAATGAGCGTGTTGGCGCTGGCTTTCACCGCGTCGGCGCCGGCCCGCGCCGGCTTCGTAGTCGTCAAGTTCGACCCAGGCTATTGCCAGATCTGGTGGGACAGCGGTGTGAAGCCGCTCGGCACCGGCTGGTCGTACATGGGCAAACCTTTTGCCGATCTGCACGGCGGCTTGGGCAGCTCTCAGCGCCGCGTGGGGCAGCAAGGCTTGCATGTAGGTTTTTCGACCGGCCGAATTTCACGGTCGTCAGGTTGAGCACCGGCCGCGCATGTTCGTCGACTTTACGTCGACAGGGACATGCGCGGCCGTGTTATTTTTGGATCGGCCTTCAGCTTTCGCTCAGTGAATTTTGCCAACATCCTGTTGGCGGGCGACAGGTAGCGCCCTGATTACCACTGCCGATAGGCGGTGTTGTAACCACGATCATAACGGCGCTCGCCGTAAGCGTTGCCATCCCAGGAACGCTGCTTGCGGTGAACGGTCTTGTGCGGTTTCTTCACGGCAGCGTTGGCCGCGCCGGCCTCCACCGCTGCTATCGCCGGCACCGCTGACGGCGGTTGGCGCACCAAGGCGGGTTCGGGCGCCTGCGGCGTTGCGGCGGCACCGTCTCGCGATGCCACGTCGATCCGATCGGGCGCGGGCGGCGGCGGGGCCGCGGCCGCGAATTCAATTCGTTCAGCGCGGCGGCGGCCGCAGGCGCCTCCGATGGCGCTTGGCGTGGCTGGTCTCAAGCGCGATCACGCCTGGCGGAGTCGCCGGCATCGCCATTGCGGGCGTGGTCTGCACAAGCTTGCTCGCCTCGGCGGCCGGACGATCCATCAGCGCTATTACGGTGCCTGCGCCAGCAGTCGCTCCAATCGCTGTGGCGACGAGCACGATGCGCATGGTGCGCACAACACTCGGAGCGGGCGCCAGAACGCCCCACTCCGGGTGAAAATTTTCGGCGAACGGCATAGCGATCTCCCCGGCAGGCTGTCAGCCATTCGTACTCGTCGCCCCCGCGAGTTATCAAAAGCTGAAACGCGCAACGTACGGAGGCAGTTCCGTCCCCTTTGTCCCACAACCCCTTCGGCGTGCCATCCTGCGAATCGCCGATATCCACAGCCGTCGCTGCCCCGATTCGGGCTCGCGTCGTGATCCATCACTGCAACGTGACATTGGCACGCTTGATCACCTTGCTCCACAATTCCAGTTCGCCGGCGATGAACTGTGCCGTTTCCGGCGCGCGAAACCGCCGCCCGGATCGAGCGCCAGCGCGTCGAGCTTCGATTTGACGTCCGGCTTGGCCAGGATCGCGGCGACATCGCGATTGAGGCGCTCGGCCAGCGGCTCGGGCGTGTGCGGCGGCGCCATCAGCGCAAACCAGGTGATCGATTGGAAACCCGGATAGAGTTCGGCGATGGCTGGAACATCGGGCAGCGATTTTGCGCGTTGCAGACTGGCGACGCCGACAATGTGCGCCTTGCCGCCTTTATGAATTGGTCCGGAGGTCGTGAGCGTGTCGAAGAACATGTCGACATGACCGCCGATGACGTCGTTGAGCGCCGGTCCGGCGCCGCGATACGGCACGTGCACCATGCTGATGCCAGCCATCGCCTCCAGCAGCTTGCTCGTCAGGTGCGCAGTCGAGCCGACGCCCTGCGAGGCGTAGGTGAGCTTGCCCGGCGCCGCCTTGGCTTTGGCAACGACGGCCGCAAGCGTCGTCATGTCTGGATCGTTCCGCACGGTGAGCACGTTCGGCACCTTGGCCAGCAGCGTGATGGGGACGAATTGCTGCGGGTCGTATGGCATATCCTTGTACAGCATCTTGTGGGTTACGAGCTGACCGGCGGGTGTGACCAGCAAGGTGTAACCATCGGGCGCCGCGTTCGCGACCTGCGTGGTACCGATATGCCCGGCGGCCCCGCTGATGTTTTCGACCACGACCGTCTGCGACCACGTCGTGGCGAGCTGATCGGCGACAAGCCGCGCCAGGATGTCAGTGGTCGAGCCGGGCGCGAAGGCAACGATGAGCTTCACGATCCGCGAGGGATAGGGCGCGTCCTCGGCGCGGGCCGCTGACACGCCCATGACGTTGCCGATCGCACACGCTGCAAACAGCGAAGCAGTAAGCAGCAAAGCAGCTCGCGAAATTGCGGCGTGTCCTGCCATCGCGGAACCCCCGGTACGTTTTCATCACCAATTTGCGACGTTATAGCAGCGACATCACAATCGCACGCGGGGCATCTCCGCGCATGCCCGAATCAAAAGAGCCACCGGCTGGCGGCCGGTGGCTCCACATTCGGAAGCCGGATATTCGCAGGCGGCGGGTCTAGTCGACGAGCGACCAGCGAGTCGTCACCTCGTCGTGATCGGCATCCGCCTTCGCCGCATCCGCGGGCAGCGGTACCGCCGGCAATTGCAGCACGGTCGCGCGCTGTCCTGCGCACAATCGCGTTACCAGCACGATCTTGCCGTCGGGCAGTTCGAGCGCGTCGTGATGCACGCATGGCTGATCGGTATTGACCTGGCGAAACCGCGCCAGCCGTTGCGTGATCCTGCGGCGCGGCAGGATGCCGAGCGCGGGCTCGCATTCGATGTCGTGCTCGAAGGCGAGTTCGGTGCCCGGAAGCAGGCACACGGCGACGTTTGGCTCTCCGACCGCGGTGAATCCGACGGTCGGCGTGGCCGGAAACTTCGTCGTGATCAGCTTGTCTTCGACCTTGGCGGGGCGGCTGGCGACATGATGCAGACTATAGTCGCACATTGAAGGTGCTCCTCTTAGCTGTGAACAGCCGGGATGGTTGTCCTTCTGGGCACAGAGCAGCAGGCTTTGGTGGCTAACTTTTGTCGGCTATGGCCGCGATTTCTGCACAATGTCTCGGTCCGGACATCGGGCGGCGCTGGCGGTCGAGAACCCAACAGGGCCTTTCGTTCGACCCCCAAAGCTCGCTAAGTTTCCACGCCCACCGCGTGAACGCAGTTGCAAAGGAACCGTTCCATGACTGTCTCGCTGTACAAGGTTTCCGTCCCGATTTTCGTCCAGTTTCTCACCAGCCTGTCAGCGGTGCTCGACAAGGCCGCAGCGTTTTGCGAGGCGAAGAAGGTCGAGCCCGCGGCTCTGCTCAACATGCGGCTCGCGCCCGACATGTATACGCTGGTGCGGCAGGTGCGCTCTGCAACCGATCACGCCATCAACGGCACGGCACGGCTTGCCGGCGTTGAACCCATCGCCTTCCCCAATACGGAGGCGAGCTTCGCCGAGCTCAAGGAGCGCATCGCCAAGACAATCGATTTCATCAAGGGCCTCAAGCCGGCGCAGATCGACGGCACCGAGGACAAGGCGATCAAGATCACGTTTCCGAGCGGCGCGTCCCGCGACTTCACCGGGCAGTCGCTGCTGCTCGGCAATGCGCTGCCGCATTTCTATTTCCACTGCACCACCGCCTACGACATCCTGCGCCATTGCGGCGTGGAACTCGTCAAGCGCGACTTCATGGGAACGCCGGTCAATCTCTAGAGAGGTGTCTCCATACTGATCGTGAGACAAGTGTCTCTATCCCGATCGTCACCATGTCGCGCTGACGAAGCGGCCGGCTGAGCTGTCGGTCATCGGCGGCGTTGCCGAATTGGTGCTGCGATCGCCCATCGAGACGATCCAGGACGGAATGTCGGCGATTGTCGCCACCACCTTGCGGGTCGCCGACACCACGTTGTCCTTGAATTCGGCGGCCTTGCCGATGAGCGAATCAGGATCGCGCCGGCGTTCGGCGGCAGGCGGCGGGGCGGCGGCCAGATCAAGCGGCTGGCCCACTGCGGCCGGCGCGGACACCGGCGTCGCGGCTGCGACGCGCGTCGCCGGCAGCATCTTGCTGCGGGCCGGGGCCGGCCGCGGCATCGGCGCCGCTTCGGCGAGCTGACGGGCATTGAAGGCCGCCGCGTTCGCCTTCGCGGCGTCGGCGATTGCCTTGACCTGCTCGTCGCGTTGCGAGGCCTGCTTGGTCTTCTCGGCCGCCGTCTGGGCCTTGAGGAAGTCGACGATCACGGCGTGTTCGTCGCGCACCAGCCGCATCATCTCCTCGGACGCCGGGGTCACCTGCACCAGCTTGGGCTTGTCGGCCGCGTTGTGGCCGGAATGGTACTGGGTGAACAGGAACCCGCCGATCACGCTGGCGAGCGCGGCGGGCAAAATGTCGAGCACCAGCTTGGACAGGAAGCGCAGGATCAAAGGCACGTCGTACTGCATGGCCGGTCCCCGTGACGGTGTTGCGTTTTTCAAACGCGTGATTGAATTTCAAACATCTGTTTAGGGCGCCTGATGGCCCGGAAAAAGGAATTGTTGTGGCTTTTGACGGGTTTTACACAGCCGCCTGAAGGTCAGGCCGGCTGCGCCAGGCCCCCGATCGCCCAGCGGCTGATGGTCTCCGCCAGCCAGTCCACCGAGCGCTCGTCGAGCGCGAGGCCGGTCGGCGGGCCGGCTAACTGCTCGCGATTCCTCACGAAAACGCTGCATTGGCCCATCAGCCAGATGGCGGCGAGCACCAGGGAGCGGTGATCGGCCTCGGGCAGAAAGCGGCGCACGAGGTCGGTCGCGACCCCCATGAAGGGCGCCGCCTCCTCGCTCAGGAACTTGCGGAACACGGCGGTCGGGCGGATGCCTTCCCAGTTAAAGATCTGAATGTGGCGGCTGAGCTCGTCCCGAGACGTCAGCGGCCGAAGCTGGCGGCGCACGAACTGCCGCAGCGCGTCCTCGCGCGACATCCCCTTGAGGTTTTCCGCGTCGGCCATCTGGCTTTGGGTCAGTGCGCGGAAGGATTTGCCCAGCACCGCGCGATAAAGCCCGTCCTTGCCGGCAAAATGGTAGTTGATGGCCGCCTGGTTGACCCGCGCCTTGGCCACAATGGTGCGGACGCTGGCGCCGTCATAGCCCTTCTGGGCGAAAAGCTGCACGGCGGACTTGAGAATCCGCTCGCGCGTGAAGTCGGAAGGCCGCGTCATCTGAGTTCCATTTTTCAAACCTGCGTTTGAAATCCAGATAGACGCCGACGGCGCGGAATGCAAATCCGGCAAAACAGCGCACCCATACAAGCTACAGGACTGTGAAGTGGCCGATGCCGAGTGGGAAGCGGCTCAAACGGCACGGCCGAAAGAGACCGAGGCCGCTCACAAACAAGTTGGCCGGGAGACAACATTGGAATTGGATGGGGTGGAGTTAGGCCGTGCGCTCATAAAACCCAGCCGATGTCAGCTTGAATCCAAAAGCGACCAAACTGCCACCTGCAGTGAAATAACGCGCAGGACCTCATTTCTTTGCGGGCTGTCGCCAACCAGACTCCGGTGCTCTCCAGGGGACCACCCGCGGAACCCAGCGGCGGACGTTCGCGCGATATGCCTCGTACTCTGAACCAAACGTGCTCCGCAAAGTCGGCTCTTCATAGGCAACGACGAACAGGTGGAAGGCGAGCCACATGAACACGCCGTAAGTCATGAGGCGCCAGTCGCCGAACAGGATCGCCTGACCAAGAATGACCGCGACGACGGCGACGTACATCGGATTGCGCACGTGGCGATACAGACCCGTCACCACAAGGTTCTGCGGCGGTGCGATCGGCGCAGGTGTGCCGAGTCCTTGAAGCGCAAATCGTGCAAAGGAGTCCACGAGTCCGGGCAAACCGACCAAGATGAGGAGGACTCCGACTGAGCGCGCGCCCTCAAGACCGAAAAAAGCAGGCCTAAACTCCCAGTGAGTCATCGACCACGGGATCAGCCCTGCGAGCACACACGGCGCAACCACAAAGAATAGTGCAGAGCCCAAGACGGCACTCACCCTTTGCATGGTCACCCCCTGATGCTTTCGCTGGCGGCGCTATTTATTGAAAGAGCATCTGTTGAATCGCGACGGCCTTGCGAAAGCGTCTCGACCAAGCCCACAGTCCAGCACATCGGGCATCCGCGTAACGCGACGAGGGCGGCAACGCCCGCGCCCAAGGATAGCCAAGGGTGCGCGGTCTGGTGGACGATGGCCCAAGCGAGTAGCGCCGCCGCAGCTGCGCCGCGCATCAGGTGTGCGCCCAGGAAAGCGCTCCCGAACATGCCGACTCCACGAAAGTAATTCATGTGCTCTCTCGTCCGCTGTCCTTTGTGCCGAGCAGGTATTCGCGCACCAATGTGCGGGCGCGGCGCAGGCGGCTTTTGGCCGCTTCGCGCGTCACGCCGAGCCGCCCGGCGATTTCCCAAATCGTCAGATCTTCGAGATCTCGCAGCAGCAGCACTTCGCGATGCGACGGCGAAAGCGACTCGATCGCATTGACCAAGTCTATGCGTAACTCGTCCGGCGGGACCTTTGCGAGCTCGCGTGACTCTTCCAGGCTGGCGAGCTCCTCGACTCCGCGCATCAGCATCAGCGCCGGCAGCATGCAAAGGCGCGCGATGACGGTCAGCAGCCAGCCGACGAGTGCGGCTGGACTGCGGATCGTGCCCACGCGCCGGTACACGACGATGAGTGCTTCTTGCACCACATCTTCGATGACCGAGGCGCGGTGGCAAAGGCGCCGGGCGTAGCGTCGAATGTCCGGCTGCAGCGCCACCAAGAGCTGTGTGAGCGCGTGCCGGTCGCCCGACTGTGCCGCGAGCAAGAGATCGTCTGATACGCGCGCCAAGGCGGTCACCCCTTCAGTGGCTCGCGCCCGGCGATGGCGCAGGCAGGGCAATAGCCGAACACGCCGGTGACCAGCGTCACGACACCCGCACCGCTGAGCAGTAGCCCGAGCGGCGAAGCGTGCAGCGCAACCACGCCGCAGATGAGCATCAAGCCCCCGCCGATCAGCCTGGCCGCGCGCTCCCACCCGCCAACGTTCTTCCTATACCACATGGTTCTGTGCTCCGGTTCGTGACACGCCGCTATGGCGCATTCATCTAGACAAGAGGGCGCAAACCCGGCGCCGGGGTCGCGGCCCAAAAAATAATTTGAGGGGGTGGCAGCTTCAGCAGGCTGGCGTGGGCGTCGGGCGCGGGCCCCGCGAAATTCGGAAGGCGGCCGCCCATGAGGCGTAGCGCAAAATCGCAGTCTGTCGCAGGTCATCCGGCCGGATCGCATCGGCGGGCCGCTGCATCATAGCGCCACGGCAAAGCAGTAGTGCCCATCTTCATCGGCCGTGGTGCCCGTCTCAGCCCTTCGGTTCCATCCAAGTTAAGTGCTTTTTCGATTTCGATAGGTCCGAATTGGGTCACTTTCGACCGACCCGATCAGTCTTGCCTCAGATTCACGTCCGCTTCGCCCCGAGCACGACAGCTAGAAGGCGCGTTGAGGCGGGCCGCACGCTGTGATTCTCCCGCTTATAAAAGTAGTGGACTGGGCGGTCAGGCGCTTGTGGCAGTACCGCGCTATTGCAGCCCGGCGGCGTGCAAATATTGCAGGTCGACGAAACGGTCCGCGCTCGGCGGCGGCCCGTTGATCTGGCCGGAGGCCACCAGAAGCTCGATCACCTCGGCCATCCCCGGCATGCTGATCTCGGCCTGCCTCGGCATGATGCCGCGATCGGGCTCGTAATAGAGATTGAGGATCGCGCGTGCGACCTCCGCCGGCGCGCCCGTCGTCGCGACAATCGATTTCGTCACCTCGTCGCGATTGGCGGGATCGCGCAAGAATTTGAACGCCGAGCCGAATGCGCGCGCGAGCCGCGTCACCGCGTCCTTGTGTTCGCTCGCCCAGGCGCGGCGCGCCGCGATGACGTTGAATTGCAGCACCGGGATGACTTCGAGCGAATCGCCGAGCTTGCGGTAGCCATTCTGAAGGAAAACGATGTCGTCCGGCTGGCCGAGCGGCACCGCATCGCACTCGCCTTTGACGAGGCAATCGCCGCGCTGATTGCTGCCGATCACCTGCTTGGTCCGGTAGTCGCCATCCTTGAGGCCGCCCTTTTCCAGCAGCAGCCGAGTCGACAGCGTGATGGTGTCGGCGGGCGCCGACATCGCGATCACCTTGCCCTTGAGTTCGCCGACGGACTTGATCTGCGGCTTCGCGATCAGGCTGTACATGGTGTTGGCCGGGCCGCCGATCACCGCGACCGCATCGGAGCCCTTGAGCGCCGCCTCGATCATGTACGGCGACGCGGTGCCGGTGACGTCGACATCGCCCTTGTCGAGCGCAACGACCATGCTGGTGGTGCCCATCAGCGGCACCATTTTGATGTCGATGTTTTCGCGGGCGAGGAATCCCTTGCTCTGCACCGTCGCGTAGGGAAGCTGCGCGATGTTACGCGCCGAATTGGCGTTGAAGCCGAGGCGCAGCGTCACCTTGTCCTGCGCAAGCGCCGGCGCGCCCAGGCCGAGACTGAGCAATGCGCCAAACAAAACCCGCGGCCATGACATTACGATCTGTCCCATCGACATCGCCTCACGCATTCGTGGCGCCGCCCGGCCTGTACGTCGCGCGGTTGACATATTAGGCTGTAACCATCAATGAGCCGTCCGTACAACTAGTCAAAGGGAGGATGTGTATGAATATTCGCCAATTGCCGTCCGACATCGTCGGATTGTCCAAGGTCATGCCGCCGCTGTCGCGGCGCGGATTCATGTCGACTTCTGCTGCGGCCGCGGCCGGATATACGCTCGCCGCCGGCCCGGTGCGCGCCGATGCCATCCATACCGACACCAACGGCCTCACCGTCGGCGACGCCAAGGTCAAGGTCGACGGCGGCGACATGCCGGTCTATTTCGCGAAGCCGGCCAATGTGCAGAACCCGCCCGTCATCCTCGTCGCGATGGAGATTTTCGGCCTGCACGAATACATCAAGGACGTCACGCGCCGCCTCGCCCATCTGGGCGCCTTCGCGGTTGCACCCGATTATTATTTCCGCATGGGCGACCTCACCAAGATCACCGACATGAAGGATCTGTTCCCGAAGGTGAACAGCAAGACCGACGCCGAACTGTTCGCCGATCTCGACGCCACCACGGCGTGGGCGAAGTCGCAGGGCGGCGACACCAACAAGCTCGGCATCATGGGCTTCTGCCGCGGCGGCCGCACGGTGTGGCATTACTCGACCCACAATCCGAACCTCAAGGCCGGCGTCGCGTTCTACGGCACCCTGGTCGACAAGGGCGACGGTGTGCCGAAGAGCTCGATCGAGCTTGCGCCCGACGTGAAGGAGCCGGTGCTTGGCCTCTACGGCGAGGCGGATGCCGGCATCAAGGTCGAGCAGGTCAAGGAAATGGAAGCGAAGATGAAGTCGCTCGGCAAGACCGCCGAATTCCATCTCTATCCCGGCGCACCGCACGGCTTCCACGCCGATTACCGGCCGAGCTACAACAAGGCCGCGGCCGAGGACGGCTGGAAGCAATTGACTGCGTGGTTCAAGAAATACGGCGTGCTGAGCTGATTGGCGCGTAGCACTACGCATCCGAAGCTTTGCGTCACCCCCGGGCTTGCCCCGGGGGTTTTTCATTGCCGCCATGCGCCAAGAGCGTGGGAGATTTCCGGCACGTTGCAAACGGAGCGTCATCGGTTACGCTACTCATCCCAATATCCGAGCCCCGTGAACGCCGATGCAAGCCCACATTTGCAATACCTGCGGAACGCAATTCACCCCGTCCGAAGCGCCGCCGCCGCGATGTCCGATCTGCGACGAGGAGCGCCAGTTCGTACCGCCCTCCGGGCAAAGCTGGATCACGCACGAGGCGCTGGCGCGCCGCTCCAACAACCGCTACCGCTGGCTCGAGCCGGGCCTGATGGCGATCGACACGGTGCCGGCCTTCGCGATCGGGCAACGCGGCCTGATCGTGACGACCGACAAGGGCAATATCCTGTGGGACTGCATTACGCTCGTTGATCGCGCCACCGTCGAGATCGTCAAAGGGCTCGGCGGCCTGGCCGGCATCGCCATCTCGCATCCGCATTATTATTCGTCGATGGTCGAGTGGGCGCACGCATTCGATGCGCCGATCCATCTGCATGCGGGCGACAAGCAGTGGATCATGCGGCCCGATCCCTCGATCAAGCTGTGGGATGGCGACACGCTTTCGCTTGCGAGCGGCGTCACGCTGATCCGCTGCGGCGGCCATTTCGCCGGCGGCGTGGTGATGCACTGGAAGCAAGGCGGCAACGGCAAGGGCGCGCTGCTGTCGGGCGATATCGTGCAGGTGATCCCCGACCGCAAGTTTGTAACCTTCATGCGCAGCTATCCCAACATGGTGCCGCTGTCGGCGCCGTCGGTCGAGCGCATCGGCCGCATGCTCGAACCCTATGCCTACGATGTCATCTACGGCGCCTGGTTCGATCGCGAAATCCTCAAGGACGGCAAGGGCGCGGTCGCCCGCTCGATCAAGCGCTATGTCGCCGCCGTGCGCGACGACGGTTCGGCCGATCTGCTCTGACACATAAACTGGAGGGCCATATGGCTCGGATCGACGACGTCAAGGTCGAAGACCTCACGCCGCGGCAGAAGAAGATCTACGACGACATCATGCTGACGCGGCCCCGCGCCGGCGGCGGCCTCGGCGGGCCGTTCTCGGTCTGGCTCCGCACGCCCGACATCGCCGAGCACACCGATCGCCTCACCAATGCATTCCGCGTTTCGTCCAAGCTCGACAAGCGGCTGATCGAGCTGATCATCCTCATCGTCTGCCGCGACGCGACGGCGAAATATGCCTGGGGCGTGCACGAGCCGCTCGGCGTCAAGGCCGGCCTCGCGCAGGACGACGTCGACGCCATCCGCGCGCGGCGCAAGCCGGAGTTCAAGCGCGACGACGAGCGCATGATCTACGACGTGGTCACTGAACTGCTCGCCACCAAGCACCTCGCGCAGGCGACCTACGACCGCGCCGTCGCCATGTTCGGGCTCGAAGGCGTGATCGAGGTGGTGAGTTGCGCCGGCTGCTACGGCATGATCGGGCTGGTGCTCAACGTGTTCGAAATTCCGCCACGGGCAGGCGTACCGCTGAGCTGATCGTAAATTGAACGGATGACGGCCTCATGCGTTAGGCATGAATGGCCGACCACGCCCGAACCGCGCCCAAAGCAAAACTGGAACGCAGCGCGGAAAAGCTGCAAGACACTTCGCGCAAGCTCAACGACAGCTCGGAGCGGATCAAACACAGCACCGGCCGTATCGAAAGCAGCGCCGACCGCACCACCCAGCTCGCCGCCGACCGCACCGTCATGGCCGCCGAACGGACTTACCTGGCCTGGGTCCGCACCGGACTGTTTTCCCTGGCGAGCGGGCTTGGCACCCATTCATTGCTGACCGGCATCCTGCCGCGCTGGCTGATCGTCGCTACCGGCAGCGTTCTGATTCTGTTCAGCGCCTTCTGCTTTGTCGCCGCGGTGTGGCGGCAATCCAATCCAGGGCCGCCCCCGCCGACGCCGGACACCGCGCCGATCCGGCCCGTGATCCTGATCGCGGTGAACGGCTTCCTGGCGCTGGTGTCGCTCGCGGCGCTGTTGCAAATCCTGTTCGGCACCGCCCATCCGGGCTAGTCGATCATCCCGACGACATAGAGAACGATTCCCACCAGCAGGAAAAAATGCTGCGGGAACGCCGTTGTCTTTAGCCGATAAGCGCGCGGCCCCCACAGGTTGAATCGCGCGTCGACGTCGAAATTGGATTGGCCCGGCCGCCGCGCCTCCTGCACCAGCGGGATCAAGGCGAGCGTACCGATGCCGAACAGCACCGACAGCGTCAGCGACGCCATCGCGGTCAGACGCAACACTTCGTTCGTGAATTCGACGCCCGATGACACCCAGGCGAGCAACGCGATAGCCGCCACCAGCGGGTAGACGGTCGCGTCCTTGAAAAATTCCAGCGCCCTGGTCGGCGCGTCGCTCGGTTGTCCATTCATGGTGCCGCTCCCGAGTCATCAGCCTAGCAAATATCACATCTGCTTGTACGGCCCCACGCGCCCGTGCGACTGGTGTTAGAATGGATTCCCCGTGAGGTGCACCATGACCGACCGCCGACACTTTTTGGGCCTGCTCGCAGGCAGCCTGGTGACCCCAGCTTTCGCACAGGCCCCCGCAATGAACCGCATTACTGCCTACGCCTACTCCTTCGCCGGCCTCAGAGGCGGCAACGACATTCGTCTCGTCGACTATTCCGGCAAGCCAATCCTCGTCGTCAACACCGCGTCGTTTTGCGGCTACACGCCGCAATACACCGGGCTGCAGCAGCTCTGGACACGCTTCCACCAGCGCGGGCTGATGATGATCGGCGTGCCGTCGAACGATTTCGGCGAGCAGGAGCCGGGCGACGCCGCCGAAATCTCGCAGACCGCCAACAAGGAATACGGCGTCACCTTCCCGCTCACCGCCAAGGCCGAGGTCAAGGGCCCGAACGCGCACCCGTTCTACAAATGGGCCGCCACCGAGCGTCCGCTGGAGACGCCGAAGTGGAATTTCCACAAATATCTCGTCGGCCATGACGGCCATATCGCCGCCGTGTTCCCGAGCGCCGTCGAGCCGATGGACGCCCACGTCGTCGACGCGGTCGGCAAGGAGCTCAGGAACGGCGCCTGAGATTCAGCCGCGCCGCAGCGGCGGATTGCGGGGGGACGAAGCCGATGGCGCTCACCAGGCGCGAGTTTCTGCTTACGGCGGCGGCAGCCGGTGTCGGCGCGCTGTCAGGCGGTCGCGTTGCGCGCACGCAAGAGCACGCCCGCGTCATCGATTCCCACACCCATTGGTACCCGCCGGAATGGGTCGAGATGGTGCAGAAGGAAGGCCCGGCCGCCGGCGCCCGGCTTGGCACCAACGACAGCGGCGGCATCACATTCTTCGCCGACGGTCTTCGCGCCAATTTCACGCCGATCACCATGGACCTCGAAAGCCGCATCAAGTCGATGCAGGAAACCGGCATCGACACACAGGTGCTGTCGCTGATGGGTCCGATGGTCTACTGGGCGCCGCCCGACCTCGGCCTGAAACTCTCGCAGACCTTCAACGACGCCTGCTCCGCCGCGCACCAGAAATATCCCGACCGTTTCGCCGGCTTCGCCATGCTGCCGATGCAGGCGCCTGATCTGGCCCTGACCGAACTCGAACGCGCGGGCGCCCTGCCCGGCCTGTGCGGAGTCATGATGGCGACCGCCATCAACGGCAAGAATCTCGACGACAAGTCGTTCTTCTCGATCTTCGCCAAATGCGAAGAGCTTGGCTGGCCGATCTTCACCCATCCGGTCGGCCCGCTCGGCGGTGACCGCCTGAGCAAATATTATCTGAGCAACATGTTGGGGAATCCGATCGAGATCGGCCTTGCCGCCTATTCGCTCATCCTCGGCGGCGTGATGGACGCCTTCCCCAAGCTCGACGTGTTCCTGCCGCGCGCCGGCGGCAACGCGCCGTGGGGCATCATGCGGCTCGACCGCACCGTCGAGCGCATGCCGCAACTCGCGCAGGCGAAACGCCCGGCGAGCATCTACCTCAAGCGCTTCTATTACGACTGCATCATCGAGAGCCAGGAGATCGTCACCGACCTCATCCGCCTCGTCGGCGCCGACCGCGTGCTGTTCGGCACCGACTACCCCTCCCCCATGCGCGACATGACGAAGCCGACCGATTTCATCCGCAATCTCGCGGATGTCTCGGCGCCCGATCGCGACCTCATCCTCGGCGGCAACGCCAAGCGGGCATTCAAGCTGTAGACCCTCGTCATGCCCGCGAGGGCGGGATCGGCCGATGCTCTTGACGGCCAAGGCGGGTTGCCAGACGCTTCGGCGATCAGCCGGCCCCGCTATGGGCGAAATCCCTGATGGTCCAACATCGCGAGGGAGAAGAGACGATGGTTGAGGTCATTCAAAGCAAGCAATTTCGTGCTTACGCCGATTTCGACAATCGAGCCGCGTCGCGCAATCCGCAGCGCGTGGCGCTTGCCAACCTTCCGGTCATCGACATTTCGCCTTTTCTCTGCAAGAGCACAAGCGATGACCGCATGCGTACGGCGCGAGAGCTCCGCGCCGCGTGTATCGATATCGGGTTTTTCTATCTCTCAGGCCACGGTTTCGCGCTGAATGAACTTGATGTCGTCCTTGCACAGGGACGAAGTTTTTTCGGTTTGCCGGTCGAAGAGAAAATGAAGGTCTTGTCTCACAATGTCGACATGCCAGGCTTCGTGCGCACCGGCGGAGTAGACCCGGAGAAAAATCGCGACAAGGTCGTCGATATCAAGGAGCGTTTTTCGCTGTCGCGTGAGCTCATGGCGGACGAGGAGGTGCGCCCCAACTCCCGGACGGGAAAGTCGCAGTGGCCTTCGCGCGAACTATTGCCGGACTTCGAGATGACGATGAAGGGCTACATTGCGAGCCTCCAGCGCGTTACGGCGGCGCTCAATCACGCTTTCGCTCTCAGCCTGGACTTGCCCGAGGACTATTTCGATCGGCACTATCGCCACCCGGGCATGACTTTGATGCTGAACTATTATCCGCCGGTCGATCCCGCCAAGCTCAAATCGACCCAGTGGAGTTTTTCGCCGCACGCCGACTACACGGCGTTCACGGTTCTGCTACAGGACTCGAGCGGAGGACTACAGGCGCGCAATTCTGCAGGCGAATGGATCGACGTGCCGCCGAAGGAAGGGACTTTCGTCGTCAACGTCGGAAATCTGTTGGCGCGCTGGACGAACGACCTCTACACCTCGACGCTCCATCGGGCGCTCCATGTCGGCGAAAATCCGCGGATTTCAGGCGCATTCTTCGTTTACCCCGATGACAGAGCCGTCGTGCGCTGCCTCGATACGTGCCAGGGACCAGACAATCCGTCGCGTTATGAGGCGGTGGTGACGGAGGACTTTGTCCGCGTGCTGCGGGAGGATGCGCAGCGTTCGGGCCGCCCTGCCGTTTCGGTCGAGACCGCTGAACGCCTCAAGAGCGTGTAGTCAGGATGCACCAATTTTTCAGCAGAATTTGCATCCTCTCAATTGTGCTTGCTGCTTTTGCCGGAGGATCGCCGGCCCGCGCGGATGACGTCGAAGATTTTTATAAAGGTCACGCAATACCAGTCGTCATCGGATTTGGAGTGGGCGGGGGTTACGATCTCATTGGACGCCTGCTCGCACGCCACATGCCGAAGTACATTCCCGGCGCTCCCAAAATGATTCCACAGAACATGACCGGCGCCGGCAGCCTCAGAGCCGCCAATTACCTCTACTCGGTAGCTCCGAAGGATGGTTCGGTCATCGGCACGTTCGCAAGGACGCTGCCTTTGGCGCCGCTGCTTTCGAAGGCCGATTATGACAGCAGGCGATTTACGTGGCTCGGCAGCCTTTCCGAGGACGTGACCGTATGCTTTTCATGGCATCAGTCTTCGATAAAGACGTGGAGCGATTTTATATCTGTCCCATCGACGTTTGGCGGTGAGGGACCCGGCGCCGAGCCTGATATCTATGCCCTTATTTTCAAAAACGTCTTTGGCGCGAAACTGAAACTTGTGAGCGGCTATCGCGGCACCAAGGATCTCTTTCTTGCCCTCGAGCGTCAGGAGATTGATGGCCTTTGCGGGATATCGTGGAGCACCCTGGTGAGTCTTTATCCGACATGGCTCAGCGAAAAGAAGATCAACATCATCGTGCAGGCAGGGCTACGAACAATCCCGGAGCTGGGTACCACGCCTTCGGCTTCGAACCTGGCCGCTGGTCCTGAGCAGCAGCAGATATTGAAAATGATCTTTGCCAGCCTGGCGATGGCCCGACCATTTGCCGCTCCTCCCGGGATTCCTGCCGACCGAAAGGCGGCTCTGGTATCCGCATTCGAGAAGATGGCGGCAGACCCTGAATTCCTGAGAGAGGCCGAGAAGCTGAATTTGAATGTCGAGCTGGTGAGATCGACAACCATCGACGCCCTGCTTGCAGACGCTTACGCGACCCCGAGTGAGATCATACGGAAGACCATTGAAGCGATCTCAAATTAGCGCCGCATTCAGCGTGAAGGACTGTGTATACATCGGGCGATTGAGAGCAAATCGACCCGACGCTGTTCAGAATACGAACAAGCCGCCGGTCCGTGTCAGCTCCCCTTGCGGTCGCCGAGCTGCGGGAAAAATACGTCCTGCCAGGATTTCGGCGTGTTCTTGAGCTCGCCGGTCTTGGCCATGAAGGTCGCGTACTTCATCACGCCCGCGGGTGTCACCGCATAGACGATCGAGCCGTCTTGCAGCATGGGCAAGACCTGATCCTTCGGCGTCTTCGCGGCCTGCGCCTTGATGTAGACATCGGCCGCCTTGTCCGGCTCCTTGGCGATGAAGGCCATGGCGTCCTCGACCGCCGCGATCACCACCTTGGCGACGGTCGGATTGGCATCGACGAATTTCTTCGGCGCGCCGAGGATGACGCCCGTCGCCTCCTCGCCGACAATGTCCTTGCCGGTGAGCACCTTGTGCACCTTGTCGCTTTTCTCCAGCACCGAGATGAACGGCGGCGTCGCGACATAGCCGCTGATGATGCGGCCGGACATCAGCGCCGCCGTTGCATCGGGATGCGGCATCGCGACGAGCATCTTGTCGGCGCGGCCATATTGGCCGGCGCCGTAATATTTCTCCGCCGCCATCCGCATGACGATCGCTTGCGGCGATGTGGTGGACGGCACTGCGATCTGATCCTTGTCGGTGAAATCGGTGAAGGATTTCACCTCCGGCTTGTTGGTGAACAGTACGAACGGATTGGCGCCGAGCGCCGCGAGCCCGGCGACATCCTGGTGACCTTTCGACTTGTCCCAGACGATGAGCAGGCCCGGCGTGCCGAAGGCGCCGATGTCGACGTTGGCCGACAGCACCGCGTCGGTTATGGCGGGCGAGCCCGAGAAGCGATGGATTGTGAGCTTGAGGTCAGGAATGCCCGCCTTTTTGGCTTCGGCGGCAAAGAAGCCCTGCGCGTCGGCGACCTCGACCGGAAGGTAGATCAGGCCGAACTGAAGGCCGATGCGGACCTCACTGACCTCCGCGCGCGCGGGCGCGGCGGCGACAAGGCCAAAGCCCCAGCATCGCGGCGCTCAACCAACGGCCGGCGCGATATGCTCCTGACATGCTCGTCTCCCTGCTACGCGTGAGCCTGTTCTGTCTTCAGTACGGCGCGGCCGTGCGGCGTCAGCGTGACGGCGCGGCCGTTGCCGCTTTCGATCTGCACCAGGCCGGCGATGATCGCATCCTCCCATACCGAAAGCTGCGGGCACGTGCTGCGCCAGGCGTCCATGGCTTCGGTATAGGTGCGCGGCCGGTCGGCGACCCAGGCCAGGAATTGCAGCGTGATCAGGCGCGCCGGGTGGGACATATCATCGTGCTCGGTTTCGTTCGCCCTCGACCCACTCGCCTCGACCGGATTCGGGACAGTATAAGGCCGAACGCCCCCGGAATCAGCCTTGTCCGAAATATCACAAACCCGCCCAGCCGACTTTGCGTTCCGCCGCCGGCTGGTGACCGCAGCGTGCATGCTGGCGATTTTCATGGCCGCCGTCGAAGCGACCATCGTCGCCACCGCCATGCCCACGATCGTCGCCGAGCTTGGCGGCTTCAGGCTGTTCAGCTGGGTGTTCGCCGCCTACCTGCTGGCGGCGGCCGTATCGACGCCGCTGTACGGACGCCTCGCCGATCTTTACGGCCGCAAGCACGTTTTCGTTGCCGGCGCCGTCGTGTTTCTGCTCGGCTCGGCGGCGTGCGGCTTCACCCGCTCCATGACCTTGCTGGTGATCTTTCGCATCATCCAGGGCCTCGGCGCGGGTTCGATCCAGTCGATTGCCATAACGATCGTCGGCGACATCTATGCGCCGAGCGAACGCGCGCGGGTCCAGGGCTGGCTGTCGAGCGTCTGGGGCATCGCCGCGATCGTCGGACCGCTGCTCGGGGCATTCATCGTGCAGCATTTGCACTGGGCCTTCGTGTTCTGGATCAACCTGCCGATCGGCATCGCCGCGATCGGCATCCTCGCGGTCTATCTCGATGAGCAGGTCGAGAAACGCCCGCATCAGATCGATGTGCTGGGATCGCTGCTGCTGATGCTCGGCGTCGGCGCGATCCTGATGGTTGTGGTGCAGGCGCGAAGCCTCGACCGGTCCGAGTCCGTGGCGTTGGTCGCCATCGGCGTCATCGCGCTGGCGCTGCTGTGGGTGCAGGAACGGCGCGCCGCAGAGCCGATCGTGCCGTTCCGGATGTGGCGCTCCCGCATCATGGCGGGCGGAAATTTCGGCAGCCTCGCCATCGGCGCGCTGTTCATGTGCATCGTCGCGTTCCTGCCGACCTACATTCAGGGCGTGATGGGGCGCAGCGCCACCGTCGCCGGCGTGATGGTCGCCACGCTGTCGGTGTCGTGGAGCACCGGCACCATCCTCTCGGGGTGGGTGATGGTCGGCACCTCCTATCGCACCAGCGGCGCCATCGGCGCGCTCTGCCTGATCGCGGGGTGCGCGATCCTGATCGCCCTCGATCTGCACAGCGGACTGGTGCCTCTCGCCGTCGCCGGCGTCCTCATCGGTATCGGCATGGGCTTCTGCAATCAGACCTTCCTGGTGGCCGTGCAATCGAGCGTGGGCTGGAGCGAACGCGGCATCGCCACCGCCTCGATCCTTTTCAATCGCACCATCGGCCAGTCGCTGGGCGCGGCCATCGGCGGGGCGATCCTCAATTTCGGCGTCATGCGCTATGCGCCGGAGGCCGGCGACACGCTCGACCGGCTGCTCGAACCGGGGCGGCGCTTGAGCCTCGGCGCGGACGCCATCGCGCGGCTCAGCGAGGCGATCGCCAACGCGCTGCACGATGTCTACATCGTTGCCGGCGTACTTGGGCTGCTGACGCTGGCTGCTGCACTGCTGGTGCCGGCTCGCCTGAGCCCGGCGCATGCGGCCAAAGGCTAGATCGATCCGCGAGCGCCGAGCCAGAGGCCGAGGCCGCCGAGCGTGCCGGCGACGAAGAAGCCGATCCAGCTAAACCAATCCGGCGCCGACCAGCCGGCGAGCATCATCTCCCAGCCCGCACATAGCCGGCCGAGATGAACCAGAGCGCCGATGGTGAATATCACCCCCGAAATCGTGCAAAATAACTTTTCGCTCATGCATGTCGCCCTTTTCACATTCCCGCGCCGGGAAACGCATGGCAACCAATCGCGTTCCTCCTTATTTGTTTTCGGCCTGGAACAACAGCGACCGACGCGCGTTATCGGGCACCTGTTTGCAACCCAATGCGTGCATTGGCGCGACCCGCCTTGTCGTGCTCGCCGCGGTGGCTATGATTACCCACGACTTTGCTGCATCATTTGATATCCTCATTTCACCAAGAGGGCTGGCATGTCGCTTCTCATCAGCGTGCTGATCACGTTCCTTGTCGTCATTCTCGTCCTTTATCTCGTC
This sequence comes from uncultured Alphaproteobacteria bacterium, assembly GCA_963730645.1. GTDB lineage: Bacteria > Pseudomonadota > Alphaproteobacteria > Rhizobiales > Xanthobacteraceae > BOG-931. The sequence goes on from CAVSSN010000017.1 coordinate 22,815, forward strand.
AACATGCTGCCGATCGACGGCCGCGCCAAGCACATCGTGCGTGTGATCGTCATCATCATCGGCGTGCTGTCACTGCTGCGCTACCTCGCGGTGTTCTGAGTCAAGCGTGGCCGTGCACCGTATCGAAGGCTTCGTCATCGTTTCCGCCGACGGCATGATTGCCGACGCCACCGGCCACATGCCGGATTCGATCAAGAACGACGCCGACCAGAAATTCTTCCAGGACAGCCTCGACAGCGCCGCCGTGCTGTTACACGGACGTCATTCGCATGAGGGCGGGCCGCGGGCTGACAAGCGCCGCCGCCTCGTTCTCACACGAAAGATCAAGGGCATCGCGCCCGATCCCGCGCATCCCCAGTCGCTGTTGTGGAATCCGGCAGGCGCGACCCTCGACGAGGCCCTGCAGGCGGTGGGCGCGCCGGATGGCGTGATCGCCATCATCGGCGGGACGGACGTGTTCGGCATGTTCTTGCCGCACTACGACGCGTTCCACTTGTCGCACGCCGCAAACGCAAGACTGGGCGGCGGACGGCCAGCTTTTCCGGAGGTTGGCCCGAATTGCACGCCCGAGGATTTGCTGAAGCGCAACGGGCTCAAGCCGGGCCCGCGGCGCGATCTCGACGCGGCCGCAGGCGTCAGCCTGACGACGTGGACACGCTGAGCGACCGAAACGGGCCAGCCATCACTTCGGAATCTGCACCAGGTCCTTGATCTGGTCGGCGCTGAGCGGCTTCGGAATGAACTTTCCGGCGACAGCGTCGGCCATGATCTGGTCCATGCCCGCGACGTTGTCGATCGCCATCGACTCCTTGGGGATGAGATTGCGCACCTTCTCAACAATACTCGCCGGCAGCCCGGAATATTCGCCGTAGACCTTGAGCGCAGCCGGATCGGAGTACATCCAGTCGACCGTCTCCTTGTAGCCCTGCACGAAACGCACCAGAGCGTCGTGCTTGTTCTTCAGGTCGGCGACGCTGGTGAGATTGACGCGCACGGTGCGGGTCTTCAACGAGGCGACATCGCTGCCGGTCGCGATGATCCGGATCTGGCCGCTTTCGACCTTGTCGAGACCGTATGGCGCGGCGCCGAATCCGACATCGACCTGCTTGGTCATGGTCTGTGTCATCGTCGCCGCAATGTTGCCGGTCGAGACCGGCTTTGCGTCCAGATGGTACTGCGCAATGAGCGCCAGCAAGGCCGCATGGCTCGACGAGCCGGTCAGGGAATAGGCGACGGTCTTGCCCTTCAGGTCCTCGATTTTTTTGATGGGCGAGTCGGCCGGAACGAACCAGTAGAGATCGGGCGCCCCGATCATCTCGCTGCCGATGATGCGGATCGGCGCGCCTTTGCTGAACGTGCCGATTGCCGCCGAGACGCCGGACGCCGTCGCAATGTCCATGCTGCCGGCGATCAGGGCCTGGATCGATTCCGGCCCGGCTGAGGTGTAGAGAATCTCAAGCTTGAGGTTATGCTTCTTGAAGATGCCGCCGCGCTCGCCGAGTTCGGCGACGCCGGCATCCCAGGCGCCGCGCTGCGGGATCGCGACCTTGAGGGTATCTTCGGCAGCCGCGGTGCGCACGGCGCCCGCAAGCGCAAGGGCGGCGAGCGCCAGGACGGGCAGCGCAATGGTAATTGATTTTTGCATATCATCCTCCGGGGCGGTGACGACCGCCGGCCCGTTCGTTTATCGTGTCATACCAGAATGAGCAATCGCCCGCTTCGAACAGGTGTCCCGGCGGCGCACGAGCCGTTGGCCGCGCTCGAATACGAGTACGCGCAGGAACAGGCCGCCGCGCTCGGCCGGATCGGCCGCGCGCTCGAACGTGCGCTGGCGGCGCTCGCCGCCTGCGAGCCGACAAGCCCACCGGGCACGGAGCAGCGTGCGGAGCTGGTCCGTCAGGCGAGCGACGCGCTGTGGACCTACATCGTGCAGCGCGAGGCCTGCGGCCTGCGCGACGCGCGGCAGGTGATGCGTGACTACCGCGTGCCGGCCGAGGTGCAGGCCCGCATGGGCGCGTTTGCCGGCAACAGCAGCGCGCGCTGAGCGGCACCATGACGGCACATTCCGAGGCAGAAAAAGTCAGGGCCGCAAACGACGCCTACTACGCGGCGCTGTCGGCGCGCGACATTCACGCCATGGCGCAGGTATGGACGCAGTCGGCGGACGACGTGAACATCGCTCCGCCGGTGCGGCCCGCCGTGCACGCCGGCTGGACTGCGGTCAAAAAGAATTATGACGGATACTGGGGCAGCCTGGACGAACTGACGGTGTCGATGCGCGAGCCAGCCATCACCATCAAAGGGTCCGTCGCCTGGGTCTATGGCGTCGAGCAATCAACCCGGCGGACCAGGAACGGCGAGACCAGCGGCGGGCCCAATTTCGGCACCAGCATTTTTGTCAATCAAGGCGGCCGCTGGCGCATGGTGTTTCATCAGTCAGCGCTCATACCGCAGCAGCAATGATAGACCGCGGATGCTCCGCCTGATTATCAATCCCGGTTATTCCCAATTCGTCGCTGCTATCCGAAACTCCGCCGACGGTGCCATGATGCCGTTCGCGCCCGCCGCACAAACCGCCAGTGCGCATGAATGTTGTGTGAAAGCCACACCGCGACACGGAGAAGCAGGTTACGACGTCAAATCGTGCGCATCGCAGTTGACGAATCAGGCCGTCACGGACGATGTCATCGTTTGACGGTCACGGGGCGACAGGCTGAAATTTCTGGTTCCTCCCGCGTGGCGTAACCGACTGGGCGGCCCTTGGGCCGCCCATTTTATTTTTGCGTGCTGCGGTGATGCTTCGAATGCCGTTTACGCGGCCGCGGCGGCGCTGCGAGGTACGGCGGCGGCGCCTGCAAGTTCTCGCTGCACACGCCGCCGATTCCCGACAGCGTCGCCATGCACTGCGCGTACGTGTCGTAGGAGCAATCGTTCAGGCCCGTCGTCTCCCGCGCACAAAATCGCCCGGTCGAGGGCGTGAAAAAGCCGGCATAGGCCGTGGTGGCGCAGACCAGCGCCGCCGATCAGGATGACCATCCCGGCGGCGAGCCGCCGTCCTGCGACGCATCGTCCAGAGTGGGAGTTGAGGATCAGGTTCACAATTGAATTCCGCATTTGTTCAAAGACGCCCTCGCCTTGCATCATACCGAAAAATCGCGCCGCCGGCAGGCCGCCATCCGCCATTCATGAATTGTTTACCCTGCGCCGTCCCGCCGCGCGCCTGGCGCGCGCAATCGTTTGTTCACCGTTCCTGCGGCATTGTTCCCCAGATTCCAATGCAGTGCCGGCGCCTGGGGAGACAATGACAAGCACGCTGCCTCTCCTCGACGAACTTGAAGCCGCGGTTTCGTCCGGCACCAACGAACGCCGCATCCAGATGCTGTCGCGCGTCACCGATCTGTTCGTCGGCGGCGCGGCGCACTTTTCCGACAAGCACGTTGTCGTGTTCGACGACGTCATGGCTCGCCTCGTCAACACCATCGAGGCCAAGGCGCGGGCCAAGCTGTCGCGCCGCCTCGCGCCCATCGCCAATGCGCCGAGCAACGTCGTCAATCTGCTCGCCTTCGACGATGATATCGATGTCGCCCGGCCCATCCTGATGCAATCGGAACGGCTCGACGAGCGCGATCTCCTCGCCAACGCCCGCAGCAAGGGCCAGCAGCATCTCATCGCCATCGCGCAGCGCAAGTCGCTGAGCGAGGCCCTCACCGAGGTGCTGGTCGAACGCGGCGACCGCGAGGTCGTCCATTCGGTGGTGAAGAACGCCGGCGCGCGCTTCTCCGATGCCGGCTTCCGCATGCTGGTGACGCGATCGACCGGCGACGACGCGCTCGCCACCGAAGTCGGCATGCGCAGCGACATCCCGCGGCCGCACTTCCTCATGCTGCTGGAAAAAGCCTCGAGCGCGGTGCGCACCCGCCTCGCCGCCGAAAACCCGGAAGCGGGCGGCGCCATCGAGGGAGTCGTGGCCGAGATCGTCGGCGGCATCCGCAACGACGCGCGCAACGCTTCGCCGGATTTTGCCGCCGCCCAGGTGGCGGTCGAACGGCAGAACCGCATCCGCCGCATCGGCGAAGCCGAAATCTATCAATACGCCCGCGAGCGCAAATTCGAGGAAACAGCGATTGCGCTGTCGCTGTTGTGCGACACGCCGATCGATGTGGTGGAACGCGCGCTGCTCGATCCCGGCGCCGAGATCGTGCTGATCCTGGCCAAGGTTGCGGGACTGTCGCCGACCACCACCAAGGCCATTCTGTTGCTGCGCGCCGCCGACCGGGGCATGTCGACCCAGGATCTCGAACAGGCGCTGACCAGCTTCAACCGGCTGCAGCCCGACACCGCCCGGCGCGTGCTCGGCTTCTTCCGAACGCGCGTCAAAGGTCCGGCGCCGTCGAACGCGCCGCGCGCTGTCGGCCGTCAACGCCTGAGACTAACTCAGACTTTTCGAAGTCAGACGGGCCGGCTTAATAGCCGCCGCAGTAGCGCGGGTCGACACCCATCCAGTTGCCGTCCGGGTAGCGGTAGTAGCAGCCGCGGTGCCACCAATAATAGCCGCCCGAGCGCCGCTGCGCTTCCGAGGCGATGATCGCGCCGGTCGTCGCGCCGATGACCGCGCCCGCAACCGCGCCGCCGCCCCGGCCTACCGACCCGCCGATGATGCCGCCGAGCGCGCCGCCGAGAATGGCGCCCGCGAGCGGATCCTGCGCCGCCGCTTCCTGGGCAGGCATCAATGCCGCAAGGCCCAAAAGGGCCGCGGCTGCAACCGTACGAACCATGTGCGTTCTCCCTCTCCTCTGCACCACCCGAGCCGATTTTTACGCCAATCCCGGGCGGCGTTCAAACCCGTGCCACAGCCTGCAAGGCCGATCGGGAACAAGCTGTGCACATTCGGGGCGGAATTGTGTCTCCAAAGACCACCGCGCCTAGGCTGCTACGCCTGCGTCATGAACCGGCGCGGGGCCGGGCAACGGTCCCGGCTCGACCCAGGCCGACGGCATCGGGTCGAGCGCCGCGAGCAATTGCAGGAAAATCGGGCCCGGCAGCGGCGGCGCGAACACGAAGCCCTGCGCAGCCGGAACCCCGAGGTCGCGCAGGCACACGACCTGCTCGAACGTCTCGACCCCCTCGGCGACGACATCCATGCGCAGATTGCGCGCGAGGTCGACCAGCGTCTCGATGATCTTGATGGAATTGCGGTCGTTGCCGACGCCATCGATGAACAGCTTGTCGATCTTGATGAGGTTGGCGCCGAGCTTGAGAATGTAGGACAGCCCGCTGTGGCCGGTGCCGACATCGTCGATGGCGATCTGCACTCCGATGCCTTGCAACGCGGCGATGACGCGGCGCGTCTCGGTCAGGTTCTCCAGCGGCTGGCGCTCGGTGATTTCGAGCACAATCTGCTCGAGCCGGATCGGCGAGCGCTCGAAAATGTCGCGCACGTCGGCGACGATGGCCTCGTCGACCAGATGGCGGGCGGCGAGATTGAATCCGATGCGCAGCTCCGGCCGGAGGCAATAGGCATCGCCCACTTCCGAACGCGCGTGACGCATAAGGTTGCGCGTGAGATCGAGAATGAGGCCGCGCGATTCGATGAGCGGAATGAACGCGCCGGGCAGCACCACCGTGCCGTCCGGCTTGCGCCAGCGCACCAGAACCTCGGCGCCGCGCAGGCGGCCCGAAGTGAGGTCGACGACCGGCTGGTAATAGGGCACGAACTCGCCGGCGCCCATTGCCCGCTTGATCTCGGCGATCGGATCGTCGCCGCGCGGCATCAGGAAAACCAGACAGATGATCGCGAACGCGATCACCCCCGTCACGATCATGCCGAGCGCACGGACGCCGCCATAGCCCGAACTCACGACGCCACGCGGCAATGCCACCGTCACGACCAGGCCGTAGGAGTCGGCGACGACCGTCGCCACAAACGAGTTCACCTCGTCCTGCCAATCCCGCAGCGACGCGACGACGAGCGTGCCGTCGCGCATGGCCACCTTGGCATTGGCGCTGAACGGTCCGCCCGCATTCGCGACCTGGGGCAGGAACACCTCGGCCGGCAGCAATGCTGCCAGCATCCGGCCGCGGCCGCCGCTTTTGCGGCGGATCCGCACCATGTTGTCGGCGCGCGTGCCGATCTGCATCACGTCGAAGATGATTTCGCCCGTCGGCATCGCCATGCTCTGGGACGCAATGACATGGCGTTCGCCAAGCTCGACGCCGAGGTCCGTGCACAAGGTCTGGCCATCGGGACCGAGGACCGACAATTCCTTGATCGGAATGGATGCGAACGATGCCCGGCGAAACGCGTCGAGGTTTGCGGTCTCGCAGGAATCAATCCCCTGGCTGGCGAGGTCATTGAGGGTCGCCGTGACCTTGGTGATGCGCGTCTCGGCCAACGAGACCGTACGCCGGGCGGACATCCGGACCTCTTCGTTGCCCTGACGCTCGACGAGATCGTCGAGCCAATAGTGGAACACCACCATCGGCAAGCCCGCGATCACGATGCCGGCGATAATTGCCAGCAGCTTCTTGTAATGAGACGGGAACAATATGGACCTCAGCGCTCGCGGCCCCTAACTTCGCCCCGGCGCCGTAAAGTTGGCCTTAACTCTGACCGAAGGCGGCGCAAAACCGGCGCAGCCATGCGCGCCGTCGCTGCCATGGTTGATGAATGCCTAACGCGGCGATGGTCCAATGCCGCCGCGGCCCGGCGGATAGGTTACGCCGGCAAGCGCGGCATCAGCTTGAGCGCAGTTTCGCGGTCGATCGCGCGCAGGTCGGCGGCATCGAACTTGTAGTCGGCAAGCCCCTCGACCGCCTCGGTGGCTTGGCGGAACGGATAGTCCGATCCGAACATCACTTGCGAGATCGGCACCAGCTTCAGCAAGGCGGCGAGCTGGCCGGGCGTGTTGCCCTGCGCCACCTCATAGAAATACTTCTGCACGATCGGCACCGGGCCGTCCGGCATGCGCGGGTCCTTCTTGACGAACTGCTCGCGGATGAAGCGACCGATCAGAAACGGCAGCGTGCCGCCGCTGTGCGACCAGATGAAACGGATGTCCGGACAGCGGAACGCCGTGCCGCCTTCGCCGAACAGCAGGCTCGCGATCGTGCGCGTCGTATCGGTGGCGAACTCGATCGTGCCGGGCGCGACGCCTTTGATCAGGCTGGTGCAGCACGGCGGTGTGGTGGGATGGGTGTAGACCACGGCCTTGCGGCGGTTGAGCTCCTCGAACACCGGCACGAAGGCCGGATCGCCGAGGTACTTGTCGCCATAGCTCGAGAACAGGCTGATGCCATCCGCCTTGAGCACATCGAGCGCGTAGGCGATCTCGCGCAGGCTGCCTTCGGTGTCGGGCAGCGGGATCGCCGCGAACAGGCCGAAGCGGCCGGGATAATCCTTCGCCAGCTTGACGCCGTACTCGTTGCACTCGCGCGACAGCTTGCGCGCCTGCTCGACGTCGCCGAACCAGACGCCCGGCTGCACCAGCGACAGCACCGCCGTCTTGACGCCCCCTTTGTCCATGTCGTCGAGCGAGAGCTGCGGCGACCATTTCGGCGGCCTGCCGCCGACGCGGTGCGTCGCCATCACCTCGGCGTGAACCGGCGGCACGTAGTGGTGATGGACGTCGATGCGGGTGTTGTCGGCTGGCGTCTGGGCGCGCGACGCAGTCGCCGCGGCGCCGAGCCCAAGCGCCGCGATGCCGCCGGCGAGGAAGTTTCGCCGCGCGGGACTTCGCGGGCACAGCCACAGGCTCGCAGCACGAGCATGCGCGGAAATGGCCGAAGTATGGGGACTTCTGGCGACCTGGTGCGGCGTTCATCCCTGCCCTCGTACGCTTCTTGCCGGCGATCGCCCGCAGCGACGGGCGCACTGCAAGCTTAGCGACGATCGCGCGCTTGGCAATCCTGCGGTGACGCGCGCGCCGGCGCGCGACGACTCGGCGCGGCTTCCTTAAGAGAACTTTGAAGGATTTTTTGCAGAATCTTCTTGACTCCGGGGGCAGTGCATTTATGTGGGGACCTTGCCGCTGTTGATCGGTCCGCGTGCGGAACTGATCGGGCGGCATTCGCTTTCCGTGGCGCCGGCTCGCCGGCATCTCGGGTTCTTATCTCTGGTTGGGGAGGACGGCAGCATGCCGCAGAACGCCCTCTTGCGATCGGTGAAGGGCTTGGGTGTCCCAGGTACCGCCCGAAAGGAAGACCGAAAGACCAAGCTGAAAGTGGCAACGCCGGTGCCGGCGGAGGAGCGCCACGATCACTTCGCAATCCGCAACGGCGTGCGCTGCGCCGGCGTGCATCTCATCGTCGACCTCTACGACGCCGAGCGGCTCGATGACATCGAGCACATCGAGGCGACGCTGCGCCACTGCGTCGAGGCGGCGAAGGCGACGCTGCTGCACATCCACCTGCACCACTTCCAGCCCAACGGCGTGTCGGGCGTGGCGGTGCTGGCGGAAAGCCACATCTCCATCCACACCTGGCCGGAGGCGGGCTACGCGGCGCTCGACGTCTTCATGTGCGGCACGGCCAATCCGGACAAGTGCATCCCGGTGCTGCGCGAGGCCTTCAGCGCCAAGCGCGTGGGCGTCAACGAGCTGTTGCGCGGCCGCGACCACTAGACGCTTTCGCCGCACCATTCCTCGCCAAAATCGTCATGGCCGGGCTTGTCCCGGCCATCCACGTCTTTATACGTCTGCGGAACCGCAGCGAGGGACCGCCATGGCCGAGAAGCGCTGGATTTCCGAGACGCTGTTCGACGACCTCGGCTTCCGCATGAGCTACGAGGTCAAGAAGGTGCTCTACGAGCTGCAGACCGAGCACCAGCACCTCGTGCTGTTCGAGCAGCCGTTCTTCGGCAAGATGCTGATGCTCGACGGCGCCACCCAGATCACCAAACGCGACGAATTCATCTACCAGGAGATGATGTCGCACGTGCCGCTTTTCGCGCACGGCAATGCGCGCGAGGTCTTGATCGTCGGCGGCGGCGATTGCGGCATTGCGGAGGAGGTTCTCAAGCACAAGACCGTCCAGCGCCTCACCCAGGTGGAGATCGACGCCGCGGTCATCGAATTCGCGAAAGAGCATTTCCCGGAATTCACCAAGCCGGTTTTCGCCGACAAGCGATTCGAGAGCGTGATCGACGACGGCATGAAATACGTCGCCAAGACGGACCGGCGCTTCGACGTCATCATCGTCGATTCCACCGATCCGCAGGGACCGGGCAAGATCCTGTTCAGCCAGAAATTCTACGCCGCGTGCAAACGCTGCATGCGCCCGGGCGGCGTGCTGGTGACGCAGAACGGCGTGCCGATCTACCAGCCGGGCGAGCTCACCTCGAGCATCTCCAAATTCCGCACCCTGTTCGCCGATGGCAGCTGCTACATCGCCGCCATCCCGACCTACGTCGGCGGCCACATGGCGATGGGCTTTGCCACCGACAACACGCGGCTGCGCCAGACGCCGGCGAAGACCATCGCCGAACGCTACCGCAAGGCGGGCAGCTTCAAGACCAGATACTGGACGCCGGAAGTGCAGGCGGCGGCATTCGCGCTGCCGCGTTTCATTGCGGACGCGGTGGCGAAGGCAAAGCCGCGGCGATGAACGATCCGGACGGGTCTCGCCGGATTGCGCTAAATCAATCGTGAATGGCGCTCGCCGGCCGCCGGTCCTATGGATGGGCCGCAAGCTGCGTAAACTGGGAGGACGCCATGAAGCTCTATATGCATCCCGTATCGATGACGAGCCGGCCGGTGCGACTGTTCATTGCCGAGAACAAAATCCCGGTCGAGGAAGTGCTGGTCGACGTGATGACCGGCGAGCACCTTCAGCCGGCCTACGCGTCGCTCAATCCCAATTGCCTGATCCCGATGATCGAGGACGGCGACCTGCGCCTGACCGAAAGCTCGGCGATCCTGAAATATCTCGCCGACAAGATCGGCTCGCCGGCCTATCCGAAGGATTTGAAAGCGCGCGCCAAGGTCAACGAGATCATGGATTGGATCAACACCAACTTCTATCGCGACTGGGGCTACAATCTCTGCTACCCGCAGCTTTTCCCGCACCTCAAGCGCCGCAGCGACGAGGCGCAGGCCGCCACCATCGAGATGGGCCAGCAGAACGCCAAGCGCTGGCTGAAAATCCTCAACGACCACTGGATCGGGCCGAACAAGCCGTATCTGTGCGGCAACGAGGTCACCATCGCCGACTATTTCGGCGCCGGCCTCGTGACGCTGGGCGAAGTCATCCGCGTGGACTTCTCGGCCTATCCGAACGTCCAGCGCTGGCTCGCCAACATGAAGAAGCTGCCGAACTGGGGCAAGGTCAACGAGGCGTTCTACGGCCTGGTCGAGGCCGTGAAGGCCCAGCCGTTCCACGCGATTTGAACGTTTCTCGTCATTGTCATGGCCCGCGAAGGCGGGCCATCCAGTAATCACCGCGCTTGCGGGCTGTATTCACGGCGTACCATTTCCAAGGTTGGCGATTACTGGATGCTCCGCCTTCGCGGAGCATGACAACGCGAGGATCAGGAGGGCAGCGCCATGAGCTTTTTCCCCGGCAAAGACCCCGCCCTGGGCGATGCCCGCGCGAGCGACGCCATCGAGCACATCATCGTGCCACGCACGGTCGATCTCGGCGGCTTCAACGTGCACCGCGCGCTGCCGTCGGGGCAGTCGCGCATGGTCGGGCCGTTCATCTTCTTCGATCATTTCGGGCCGGCCGTGTTCGGCGCCGGCAACGGCATCGATGTGCGGCCGCATCCGCATATCGGGCTCGCCACCGTCACCTATCTGTTCGACGGCGAGATCGTGCATCGCGACAGCCTCGGCACCGCGATGGCGATCCGGCCGGGCGCGGTCAACTGGATGACCGCCGGGCGCGGCATCGCGCATTCCGAACGCACCGCGCCGGAGCGGCGCGGCGGCGGCGAGCCGCTGCACGGGCTGCAATTGTGGGTCGCGCTGCCGATGACGCAGGAGGAGGAGACGCCGGCCTTCGCGCATACGCCCGCGGCCGACATTCCGGAGATCGTCGAGAACGGCATGAAGCTCCGCGTCATCGCCGGCGCGCTCAACGGCGTGCGCTCGCCGGTCGCGACATCGTGGGACACCATTTTCGCCGACGTGCACCTCAAGGCCGGCACCACGTTTCCGCTCGACACCGCGCACGAGGAGCGCGCGATCTACGTGCTCGCGGGCGAAATCGAGATCGGCGGCGATCGCCATGGGCCGGAGCGGCTATTGATCCTGCATCCCGGCGACCGCATCGCCGTGCGCGCAGCGAGCGATGCGCACTTCGTCGTGGTCGGCGGCGCCGCCATGGATGGCCCGCGCCACATCTGGTGGAATTTCGTCTCCTCGCGCAAGGAGCGCATCGAGGCCGCCAAGGCGGATTGGAAGGCCGGCCGGTTCGACATCGTGCCGGGCGACACCGCGGAGTTCATCCCGCTGCCGGATAAATGATGCTGCCCGTAGGGGCGCGCCCAAGGGGGCGCCCAACCGACAGGGCGGCCACGAGGCCCGCCCCTACGAAGGGGGATGTGGCGGTTATCCGCCGCCGCTTATCCGGCCACGCTCGCGTAATTCGCCGCGAGGTTTTCCGCACCGCGCAGCGACAGCGCCAGGATCGTGTAGGTCGGGTTCGGCGCCCCGCTGGTCGGGAAGATGCCGGGCCCCGCGATCCACAGGTTGGCGACGTCGTGGGTCTGGCCGTAGCTGTTCGTCACCGAGTCGCTGGCGCTGTTGCCCATGATGGTGCCGCCCATCAGGTGGATGGTCGGCATCGCGCCCTTGTTCGACCACACCTCCTTGGCGCCGGTCGCCTTGGCGATGGTGAGGCCTTCCTCGAAGTTGGCGTTGAACAGCGCCTGGGCGTCCGCGTTGAAGCTGTGGGTGATCTTGCCGAGCGGCATGCCGAACTCGTCCTTGTCGCTCGCCAGTTCGATGCGGTTCTCGATGTCCGGCATTTCCTCGCCGAATGCCGTGAGGCGCGTGTAGCCGCGCGCCGCGCGCTTCATGAACGCGGCAAGGTCGGCCCCGAACAGGTCGACGCGCGCATTGGCGACGCCGCCGAGCGCGCTGAACCGTTGTGCCGAGCCGGCGACCATGAACGTGCTGCCGAACGCGCCCTTGGCCTTGTGCGCATTCTTGTCGTAGCGGTCGTACGAGAAATACTGCCCGCCGGTGGTGCCCATGTAGGTCTTCATATCCTCGTCGAACATCGCCGAGGTGCCCGACGCGAAATGGGCTGTCAGGTATTTGCCGAGCAGCCCGCTGGAATTCGCGAGTCCCTTGGCATGCTTGTCGGTCGCGGAGTTGAACATCATGCGCGGGTTCTGCGCCGACCAGCCGGCCAGAACGACGACGCTCGCCTCCTGGACCTGTTTCTCCTTCTTGGCATCGTAGTACTCGACGCCCGTGACCTTCTTGCCGTCGGCGCTGGTGAGCACGCGCGTCACCGTCGAATGCGGGCGCACCTCGGCGCCGGCCTTCTTCGCGTCACCCAGATAGGTCACGAGCGGATTGGCAAGCGCGCCGATCGGACAGCCGACATGGCACCAGCCGTCGTAGATGCAGGCCGGCCGGCCCTTGTATTCGGTCGAGTTCATGCCGACTGCGTTCGGGCGCGACGCGGATGCCGACGGCCTCAAGGCCTTTTTTCCAGACTTCGCCGCTGGGAAACGTCTTCATCGGCGGCATCGGATAAGGCTTGCCTGCGGGCCGCCAGATTTCCTCGGCCTTGGCGTCGCCGGAGACGCCGACGTCATCGGCCACCTTGTCCCAGAAAGGCGCGACATCGGCGTAGTTGATCGGCCAGTCGAGCCCCTTGCCGTGCTCGCTCTTGACCTTGAAATCGTTCGGCATCAGCCGCGGGAAGTTGGCGAAGTAGTGCAGCGCCGCGCCGCCGACACCCCATCCGGCCTGATAGACATAGCCGTACGGATTCTTGCCTTCGAGCAGGAACGGAGGTCCGGCCGGCTTGACCCGGCGGCCCCACATGTCCGAGCTGATGAGATCGCCGAGCTGCCAGTCGGGCCCCATTTCGAGCACCACGACCTTCTTGCCGGCTTTCGCCATGACCGCGGCGTAGACCGAACCCGACGCGCCGGCGCCGACGACAACGACATCGACTTTTTCGTTTGCCATGTCATCAACTCCTTACCAGGGCTTCTTGGGTGCGATGTGGGGCTGGTACGGCACGCCGAGCCCGGCGTAGCCGTCCATGGTGCCGTAGACGACGTCGACGGCATCCGTGCGCAGCAGGAAGTAGACGAAGCCCGCGCCGGGGCCCTTCCAGCCGTCGAGCTTGTTCTGCCGCATGAGATCGACGAAGTCGTGCTGCTCGGTGGCGTTGAGCTGCGCGAAGCCGCGGCCGCCGTTCTTCGCCTTGCTCGCGCCGTCGATCGCGCCGAGCGCGGCGCGATAGAAATTCGCATAAGGCGGGCGCACGTTCATGATGCGCGCCTCGAGCAGCGCCTCCTCCGCCGGGATCGAGATCTGCTGGTCGACGAAATTGGTGATGCCGGCCTGCTTGGCGCCCGGAACGAGCGCCTCGCCCATGGCATCGAGCGTTGCCGCCTGTTCGGCGTTCAACGTCCGCAACGGAACGCCCTGCGCTCGCGCCTCGCGTGGCGAGAGCATGACTTCGGCGCCGCCCACCGTGAAGGCGAGCGCGCCACTGGCCGCGCCCTGCATGAAGGCGCGCCGTTCGATGTTCGACATGGATTGTCCTCCCGAGGTTCGCGCGACGTTGTGCTCGTCGTTTAGAACCGGTCAAAATTCAACGCTCAATCGGGGATCAAATCAAGCGGGTCGCGGCGCCGTCACAGCACGCGCGGAATGCCGAGGCGATCGACTTCGCTCAGTACGCTGGCGAGGTTCTGATGCCCGGCGCCGAAATGGCTGTTGGGATCGCGCAGCGGGATCGTGTGTACGCCCGCCAGCCGATAATATTTGTCGTGGACGAGGCAGCGGCTGCGGATGAGCGGCCACAGCATCAGGCCGAGCATGCGCTGATCGTGGCCGTATTTCGCGGTCGGGCCATGGACGAAATAGCGCTTCATCAGTTCGACGATATCGATGCCGCAATCGGTGCGCCCGGCCCACAGGCAGCCGATCATCAGTTCGTTGTGCAGCACGTGATCGCGCACGGCGTGAAACGGATAATCGCTGGCGAGCCATTCGTTGACCAGATCGGCTTCCGCCGCGGACAGCCGCGCATCGCAATCGCGCACGAGAAAACGCTCGACCGTCGGGTCGTTCATCACCAGAAAGCGCTGGAACAGGCCGACGCCCGGATATTCGTCCTCCATCCGGCGCACGTCGCCGCCATTAGCGGCGAGGAAATCGACGCACGGCCGCGGCACGGTCGCGTCGACGTAGAAGCGGCAGCTCCAGCCCGGGTAGATGGTGCGGCTGAGCACAAGATTGATCATGGCGCCGTAGCTGTAGAACGGCGCCGTGCCCCACAATGAATACGAAATGACGTTGCGGCCGGCGCGCCCGGCCGGCTCGGTCACGGCCATGGGCGGCGGATTGGCGCAGGCTTCCGCATCCCGAATCTCGATCCCGCGCTGCCCGTAACGGATCGCCTCGTCGATCTTGCCGGTGTAAAAATGCGCGACCTTGAGCACGTCGAGGATCGCCAGGTCGTTGCCGTGCTGGTCGATATAGGGCAATGCCCGCGCGATCGCGTCGTCATAGCGCTTCATGTTCGACAGCGTCACGATCAGCGCCTTGTGGAGGCGCGGTACTTGCGGCGCACGACGCACCAGTTCCTCGGCGAGCACGACGGCAGGCTGCCAATTGCGGCTCTGGAAGAACGCGTCGAACAGCAATTCCTTGGCGTCGAGGTCGTCCGGCTGGGTGACGATGATCGCGCACAATTTTGCGATCGCCTCGTCGTTCTTGCCGGCCCGCAGCAGAACGCGGATCGGCTCGTGCGGCCGTGTCGCCGTTGCGGGGATCGAACCGGTGACCGCTGGGCATGATGGCCCGCGCTACTTGTCCGGCAGGTTCAGCCGGATATGCAACTCGCGCAATTGCCGCGGCGTGACCTCGGACGGCGCCCCCATCATCAAATCCTCGGCGCGCTGGTTCATCGGGAACAGCACCACCTCGCGCAAATTCTCCTCGCCGCACAGCAGCATGACGATGCGGTCGATGCCGGGCGCGATGCCGCCATGCGGCGGCGCGCCGAGCGAGAGCGCGCGCAGCATGCCGCCGAATTTCGCCTCCAGCACGCTTTCGTCGTAGCCGGCGATGGCGAAGGCCTTCTTCATCACGTCGGGGCGATGATTGCGGATCGCGCCCGACGATAGTTCCACGCCGTTGCAGACGATGTCGTACTGGATCGCCTTGAGCGCGAGGATCTTGTCGCGGTCACCGGCATCGAGCGCGAGAAATTCATCGACCGACGCGTTGGGCATCGAGAACGGATTGTGCGAGAAGTCGATCCGCTTCTCCTCCTCGTTCCATTCGTACATCGGAAAATCGACGATCCAGCACAGCGCGAACTGGTCCTTTTGAATGAGGCCGAGTTCCTCGCCGACCTTCGTGCGCGCCGGCCCGGCAAACTTGACAAAGCTCGCCGGCTCGCCGGCGACGAAGAACACGGCGTCGCCATCCTTCAAGCCGAGTTGCGCGCGCAGCGCGCCGGTCTTTTCCGGCCCAAGATTGTTGGCAACGGGACCTCGGCCGACGATCGCGCCGTTGTCCAACGCGAAGAAAATGTAGCCGAGGCCGGGTTGGCCCTCGCCCTGCGCCCAGGAATTCATGCGGTCGCAGAATGCGCGCGAGCCGCCGCCCGGCGCCGGGATTGCCCACACCGCCGCTTTGGCGCTGTCTTCGAGAATGCGCGCGAACACCTTGAAGCCGGAGCCGCGGAAAATTTCCGAGACGTCCTGCATCTCGATCGGATTGCGCAGGTCGGGCTTGTCGGTGCCGTATTTGCGGATCGCCTCGGCGTAGGGGATCAGCGGAAATTTTTTCGTCACCGGCTTGCCGCCGGAAAATTCCTCGAACACGCCGCGCAGCACCGGCTCGACCGCGGCGAACACGTCGTCCTGCGTGACGAAACTCATCTCGATGTCGAGCTGATAGAACTCGCCGGGCGAGCGGTCGGCGCGCGCGTCCTCGTCGCGAAAGCACGGCGCGATCTGGAAATAGCGATCGAAGCCCGCGATCATGGTGAGCTGCTTGAACTGCTGCGGCGCCTGCGGCAGCGCGTAGAACTTTCCCGGATGAATGCGCGACGGCACCAGATAGTCGCGCGCGCCCTCGGGCGAGGACGCGGTGAGGATCGGCGTCTGGAATTCGAAGAAGCCCTGCTCCTTCATGCGCCGCCGCAGCGAGTCGATGATGGCGCCGCGCTTGATGATATTCTGGTGCAGGTGCTCGCGACGCAGGTCGAGGAAACGGTACTTGAGCCTTATTTCCTCAGGATATTCCTGGTCGCCGAACACCGGCATCGGAAGTTCGCCGGCAGGCCCCAGAACCTCGATGTCGCGGATGTAGACCTCGATCGCGCCGGTCGGCAGGTCCGGGTTTTCGGTTTCGCCCGGCCGCCGGCGCACCTTGCCGTCGATGCGCACCACCCATTCCGCGCGCAGCGTTTCGGCGACCTTGAAGGCCGGGCTGTCGGGGTCGGCCACCACCTGCGTCAGGCCATAATGGTCGCGCAGGTCGATGAACAGCACGCCGCCGTGGTCGCGGATGCGGTGGCACCAGCCCGACAGCCGCACTTCGGCGCCGATGTCGCTGTCGCGGAGCGCGCCGCAGGTGTGGGTGCGGTAGCGGTGCATGAATCACTCGGATCGTGGAAATAGCCGGAAGGCGCGCGAAAAGCGCATGTGAGGTCCGCTTTGTCAAGAAATTGCTCCCTCTCCCCGTTTACGGGGAGAGGGAGGCCTATCCGCTGGGCTCGCCGCACGCGGGCAGAAGGTAAATGGGCGCTCGACAGAATGCGAGCGATCTGCACACTCGGCAGCCGCATCAAGGGACCGGAATGGCCAAGCGAAAAACGAGCAGCACGGCGCGGCACGACCCGCATGACCACCGCGGAGGCGACGCTCGCGGCGCTGCTCGCGCATGGCATCGACACCGTCTACGCGCTGCCGGGCGTCCACAACGATCACCTGTTCGACGCGTTCGCCAAGGCCGCCAACCGCGTCCGCACCATCCATACGCGCCACGAGCAGGGCGCGGCCTACATGGCGCTCGGCGCGGCGCTCGCGACCGCAAAGCCGCAGGCCTACAGCGTGGTTCCCGGGCCGGGCCTGCTCAATTCCGGCGCGGCGCTGCTCACCGCCTACGGCATGAACGCGCCGGTGCTGGCGCTGATCGGCCACATCCCCGACGCGTCGATCGGCCGGCTCTCCGCCTACCTGCACGAAATCCGCGACCAGGCCGGCATCATCGAACGCCTGGTCGACTGGTCGGCACGCATCCGCGCGCCGCACGAGGCGCCGCGGCTTGTCGCCGAAGCGATACGCGTCGATGCACATCGGGCGGCCCGGACCGGCCGCGCTCGAATGCGCCATCGACGTCTGGGGCCGCGAAGGGCCCGTCGTTGCACAAGGCCCCCTGCCCGTCGCCGGAGCCGCCGGTCGACGACGACGCCGTCCTCGCCGCCGCCAAGCGGCTCGGCGCCGCCAAGCGGCCGCTCATCGTCGCCGGTGGCGGCGCGCAGGAGGCCTCAGCCGAGGTGACGCGGCTCGCGCACATGCTGCAGGCGCCGGTCATGGCCTATCGGCGTGGCCGCGGCGTGCTCGATGACCGCGATCCGCTCAGCGTCAACCTGCCGCTCGGGCGCGAATTGTGGGGCGAGGCCGACGTCGTGCTCGCCGTCGGCACGCACCTGCATTCTCCGCAGTTGCAGTGGGGGCTCGACAGCGATCTCGCCATCATCCGCGTCGATGCCGATCCCGAAGAGCCCGCGCGCGTGCGCCGGCCCGCCGTCGCGCTGGTCGGCTGGTCGAAGCCGATCCTGCGCCGGCTGCTCGATGTGCTGCCGGCGCACAATGCGCGCCGCCCCTCGCGCAAGGCCGAGATGCAGGAGCGCCACGCCGGCATGGCCAAGCGCCTCGCCAAGCTCGCGCCACAGCTCGGCTTCCTCGACGCCATCCGCGCCGAATTGCCGGAGGACGGCATCTTCGTCGACGAGGTGACGCAGATCGGCTTTGCCTCCCGCCTCGCCTTCCCGGTCTACAAGCCGCGCACCTACCTCTCGCCCGGCTACCAGGACAATCTCGGCTGGGGCTTTGCCACCGCGCTCGGCGCGCAGCACGCGCGGCCGGACGTGCCGGTGGTGGCGATCTCCGGCGACGGCGGCTTCATGTTCACCGCGAGCGAAATGGCGACCGCGATGCGCCACCGCATCCCGCTCACGACCATCGTGTTCGCCGACGGCGCCTTCGGCAACGTGCGCCGCACGCAGGAGGAGCGCTTCGGCAATCGCCTGATCGCGAGCGACCTCGCCAATCCGGATTTTGTCGATTTCGCGGCAAGCTTCGGCGCCCACGCCGAACGCGCCCGCAACCCGAAGGAACTGCGCGCCGCGCTCAAGCGCGCTTTCGCACGGCGCGATCTCCCGAGCCTGATCGAAGTCCCGGTCGGCCCGCTGCCGAGCCCGTGGGAATTCATCCAGATGCCGCGGGTGCGCGGAGGATGACGACAATCGCACTCAAGTCCGCTATCACATCCCCAATGCAGCCAATCACGACAACGTCCGAACTCGCCGCCGTGTGTGCCCGAATGGCCCGGCATCCGTTCGTCACCGTCGACACCGAGTTCCTGCGCGAATCGACCTATTATCCGCTGCTGTGCGTGGCGCAGATGGCCTCGCCGGATGAGGCCGTGGTGGTCGATTCGCTCGCGCCGGGCATCGACCTCGCGCCGTTCTTCGCGCTGATGGCCGACGAGCGGATCATGAAGGTGTTCCATGCCGCGCGCCAGGACGTCGAGATCGTCTGGCACCGCGCCAAGCTCATCCCGCACCCGATCTTCGATACCCAGGTCGCCGCCATGGTGCTCGGCTATGGCGATTCGATCTCCTACGACCAGCTGGTCCACCGCATCACCGGCGATACGCTCGACAAGTCGAATCGCTTCACCGACTGGACGCGGCGGCCGCTCAGCGACGCGCAGCTCACCTACGCGGTGTCCGACGTCACCCATCTGCGCCAGGTCTATCTCGCGCTGGTCGAGGACCTCGGCCGGCGCGGCCGCGTCGACTGGGTGCAGGAGGAGATGGGCGTGCTGACCTCGCCCGAGACCTACCGCATGGACCCGGAGCAATCCTGGCGGCGGCTCAAGACCCGCGTGCGCAAGCCCAAGGAGCTCGGCGTGCTGATCGAGGTGGCGGCGTGGCGCGAGCGCGAGGCGCAGGTGCGCGACGTGCCGCGCTCGCGCGTGCTCAAGGACGAGGTCATCGGCGACATCGCCGTGCAGGCGCCGACCACGATGGAGAAGCTCGGTTCGCTGCGCTCGCTGCCGCGCGGC
The DNA here is from genome assembly GCA_963730645.1 of uncultured Alphaproteobacteria bacterium. Classification (GTDB taxonomy): domain Bacteria; phylum Pseudomonadota; class Alphaproteobacteria; order Rhizobiales; family Xanthobacteraceae; genus BOG-931. The sequence goes on from CAVSSN010000017.1 coordinate 42,311, forward strand.
TTCGAACGCTCGCGCTGGGGCGAGGCCATCATCGCCGCCGTCGCCCGCGGGCTGGCGCGCGATCCCAAGGGCCTGCCGCGCATGCCGCGGCCGCAAGCGGCGCCGAACGGCGCAGCCATCGTCGAGCTGCTCCGGGTGCTGCTGCGCATGACATCGGAGCGCCACGGCGTCGCCGCAAAAGTCATCGCCACCGTCGACGACCTCGACCGCATCGCCGCCGACGACGAAGCCGACGTCCCGGCGCTGCACGGCTGGCGGCGCGAACTGTTCGGCGAGAAGGCGCTGGCGCTCAAGCACGGCCAGCTGGCGCTCGCGATCGAGCGCGGCAAGGTCGCGGCGGTGGCGCGGGAGTGAGCCTTATCTTTCCTCCCCCGTGTACGGGGGAGGCGGCGAGCGAAGCGAGCGGTGGGGCGCGTCAACGCCGGAGCAAGCCAGCCCCCTCCACCGCCCACGGCGGTCCCCCTCCCCCGCTTCGCGGGGGCGGAAAGGTCTGGTCACTCGATCACCTCGTCGGCGAGCGCCAGCAGCGTCGGCGGAATATCCAGTTTCAGCGCCTTGGCGGTTTTCAGATTGATGACGAGCTCGAACTTGGTCGGCTGCAAGTACCGGCAGCTCGGATGGCTTTTCGCCCTTGAGGATGCGGCCGACATAGACGCCAACCAGACGGTAGGCATCGGTGATGCTCGGGCCATAGCTCATCAGCCCGCCGGCCTCGGTGAAATCCCGCGCGATATAGATCGCCGGCAGGCCGTGCTGTGTGGCGAGCGCGACGAGCTTTTCGCGCAGGCTTTCCAGATACGGATCGTCCGCGACAAGAAGCGCCGCGGCATCGTGCGCGGCGGCGGCAAGGGCCGGCTCGATTTCACCCTCCGTGCGGGCATTGAATATGCCGAGTTGCATGCCCAGCTTGCGCGCCGCCTGTTGGACGTCTTCCACCTCGGTCGGCGCGCTCGGATAGTTCGGGTTGACGAGCATTGCGATGTTCGCTGCTGAAGGAACGAGGGCCCGCAGCAGCTCGAGACGCTTCGCCCCAAGCGCGCCGAACACCAGATTGACACCGGTCACGTTGCCGCCGGGCCGGTTCAGGCTGGGCACCAGACCGAGCTTCACGGCATCGCCGCCGCTCGAGAATACGATCGGAATCGTGGACGTGACTGACTTTGCCGCAAGTCCCGAAACGCTGCCGCCCACCGCGGCGATGGCGACCGCCCCGCGCGCAATCAGATCGGCGGCAAGCGCCGGCAGCCGATCGTATCGGCCTTCCGCCCAGCGAAACTCGATTGCGACGGATTTACCCTCGACAGAGCCGCTCTCCGCCAGTCCTTTACGGAATGCAGCGACCACGGATGCAGATTCCGCCGGCGCGCGGCCGCTGAGAAATCCAACGAGCGGAATTGCCCGCTGTTGCGCATGCGCATCGCACGGCCACATCAGGCGCAAGGCCTGCCGTGACGCCCAGGCTCGCGATGAAATCACGCCGATCCATCGGGTTGTTGATCATGGCAGGTCCGCACCCCGGACAAATGGACGGTTGAGACTAGCACGCTTCGATGCGACGCAATGTGAAGCACGTCACATAGACAGTGCTCGACCGCAGGCCGTTCAGCGCGTCAGCATCACCGGCTCGCGGCCGATCAGGCGGGCGAGCTGGCGCAGGCGGTTGAAGACGCGCTCGCCGGCGAGCGGGGCGAACTTGCCGTTGAGGTGCAGCGTCAGGCGGCCGCGCTCGACCCGAAGCGGCGTGCGCAGCAGCACGCCCGGCATCGCGCCGGAGATGAGATAGGCGAGCCGCATCGCGGCGCCGAGGACACGCGCGCGATCGAGCATGCGGGTCGAGGCGAGTTCGCGCAGCCGCGGCGACAGTTCGTCGTCGACCACGAAGCCGACATGGCGGAAGAACACCGCCAATGCGAGATAGGCGCGGCCGGGATGATCGATGCCGGCAAATCCGGCATGCGCAATGATGTTGAGCGATTGCTCGCCGCGATAGTCGGGATGCGCACGCCAGCCGATGTCGGCGAGCAGGCACGCGGCATGGCGCAGCCGCTGTTCTTCGGCTGTCTCGTCGAGCCCGGACGAATCGAGCAAGGCGTCCGTCCACTCGATCAGCTCTTCGCCGTGGCGCGGCGAACGCGAGCGCAAGATGTTGAGTTCGTTGGCGGCCTCGATCAGCGCGTCCTTTTGCTGCTGCTTCTTCTTGAGCATCGCGAACAGCAGCCCCTCGCGCACGCCGCTGGCGGAGAACACGATCTGCTTCGGCCGGCCGATGCGAATGAGATATTCGAGCACCAGCGCCGCATAGGCGAGCAGCGGCCGGCGCGCATTGGCGACGATTTCGATGTTCGACAGCGTTTCGACGTCGACGCGATGCACCAGATGCGCGAATTCGAGCGCTTCGCGCGCCGGGATCGCATAGCCGTGCATCACGTGCAGCGGATAGCCGGTTTGCCACATGTGCAGCCGCGCAAGCGAGCGCCAGGTGCCGCCCACGGCGTAAAAGGTGCGGCCATGAGCCGCCGTCAGCGCCGGCACTTTGCTCAGGGACTTGCGAACGTACTTCTCCGCCTTCTTCAGCGATTTGGCCGAGATGTCCTGCAACGCGAGACCGCCGAGCGGGAGCGTGACGCCGTGTCGCGTGTGCGTGCGATGGATATCGACGAGTTCGAGCGAGCCGCCGCCGAGGTCGCCGACGATGCCGTCCGGCCGGTGCACGCCGGAGATGACGCCGAGCGCCGTCAGCTCGGCCTCGCGCTTGCCGGAAAGGACATCGATCTTCGCACCGCAGACGCGCTCGGCCTGGGCGATGAAGGCGCGCCCGTTGCGGGCGTCGCGGCACGCGGCCGTTGCGATCGCCAGCACCTTCTTCACGCCCATCGTGTCGCACAGCGCGCGGTAGCGCTTGAGCGATGCGAGTGCGTGCTGGACCGCATCGGGCGCCAGCATGCCGGTCGACTGCACCTCGCGGCCGAGGCCGCACAGCGCCTTCTCGTTGAAGATCGGCGTCGGGCTGCGCGTGAGGCCCTCATAGGCCACGAGCCGCACCGAGTTCGAGCCGATGTCGATGACCCCGATCGGCGGACCGTGGTCGAGGCGGCCTTGGGCGCTTTTCATTATTCGCCGTGAGAGATTTGCGTCGTGAGATATTTGCGTCGCGAAAGATTTGGGTCGCGAATGATGCGTATCGAGACGATCAGGTACGTTCGGTTCGGCGGCTCAGCCGCGGCACCGTATCCTTGGTGGATTTTCCGCGTCCCGACAAGCTCGGATTGGTCATGAAATACTTATGGGCGTTGAAAACTTCGTCGCCGGCCGCCGGCACCACGCGGCGCGCGGAGCCGTCGGGCAACAGCCGCCAGCTCTGCTCGTTGTCCTTGAAATTCGCCACCATGATCTGGTCGAGCACCTGCTCGTGCACCGTCGGATTGAGGATCGGACACAGCACCTCGACGCGGCGGTCGAGATTGCGCGGCATCAGGTCGGCGGACGAAATGTAGACGGCGGCCTTGTCATGCGGCAGGCCGTGCCCGGCGCCGAAGCAGTAGATGCGGCCGTGCTCGAGGAAGCGGCCGACGATCGATTTCACGCGGATATTCTCGGAAAGCCCCGGCACGCCGGGGCGCAGGCAGCAGATGCCGCGCACCACGAGATCGACCGGCACGCCCGCGGCGGACGCCTGGTACAGCGCGTCGATGATTTCAGGGTCCACCAGCGCGTTCATCTTCATCCAGATCGCCGCAGGGCGGCCCGCTTTTGCGTGCGCGATTTCCTGGTCGATGTGCTCGTGGATGCGCTTGCGCAAGGTCAGCGGCGACACCGACATGCGCTCGATCTCGGCAGGCGCCGCGTAGCCGGTGATGTAGTTGAAGATGCGCGCGACATCGCGCGCGATGATCGGATCGGAAGTGAAGAAGGAGAGGTCGGTGTAGATGCGCGCCGTGACCGGGTGGTAATTGCCGGTGCCGACGTGCACGTATGACACCAGCGCCTGCCCTTCGCGCCGCACCACCAGCGAAAGCTTTGCGTGGGTCTTGAGCTCGATGAAGCCGAACACGACCTGCACGCCGGCGCGCTCGAGGTCGCGCGCCCAGCGGATGTTGGCTTCCTCGTCGAAGCGCGCCTTGAGCTCGACCAGCGCGGTCACCGTCTTGCCGGCATCGGCGGCTTCGGCGAGCGCCTTGACGATCGGTGAGTTGGCCGAGGTGCGATAGAGCGTCTGCTTGATCGCAACGACGTCGGGATCGCGCGCCGCCTGCTGCAGGAACTGCACCACCACGTCGAAGGATTCGTACGGGTGGTGGACGATGATATCCTTCTGCCGGATGGACGCGAAGCAATCGCCGCCATGATCGCGGATGCGCTCGGGATAGCGCGGATTGTACGGCACGAATTCGAGGTCCGGGCGGTGCTCGAGATTGGCAATCTGCGACATCTCGTTGAGCGCCAGCACGCCGTCGACCGTGAATACGCTGTCGTCGGTCGCGCTGAGCGCGCGCTGCACGAACTTCTGCAGTTCCGCCGGCATCGCCGCCTCGACGTCGAGCCGGATCACCGTCCCGCGCCGGCGGCGCTTGAGGGCAGTCTCGAACAGCCGCACGAGATCCTCGGCCTCTTCCTCGATTTCCACCTCGGAGTCGCGGATGACGCGGAACGCACCAAGCCCTTTCACCGTGTAGCCTGGAAACAATTTGGCAATGAACAGGCTGGTCACGCCCTCGACGGTGATGAGGCGCGCCGGGCCGCCGTCGGCGGCGTCCGGCAGCCGCACGAAGCGGTCGATGCGGTTTGGCATGCGGATCAGCGCGTTCATCGCCTTGCCGTCCTTGCCGCGCGCAAGCTGCAGGGCGATCGAGAAACCGAGATTGGGGATGAACGGGAACGGATGCGCCGGGTCGACCGCAAGCGGGGTCAGCAACGGGAACACCTGGCGCAGGAAATAATCTTCCAGCCACGTCTTTTCCGGCTTGGTGACGTCATTGCCGTCGATGAGCGCAACATTGTTATCGGCAAGCGCTATGCGCAGCTCACGCCATTGCTTCTGCTGGTCGGCCGCCAGCGCCGAGACCCCCTCGGCGATGCGGACAAGTTGCTCGGCCGGCGTCAGCCCGTCGGGACTTTTTGTCGTAATGCCCTCGCGCACCTGACCCTTGAGGCCGGCGACGCGCACCATGAAGAATTCATCAAGGTTGTTGGCCGAGATCGACAGGAACCGCAGCCGTTCCATCAGCGGCTCGACGCGATTGGCTGACTCTTCCAACACGCGGTGGTTGAAATGCAGCCAGGACAGCTCGCGGTTGATGAAGCGCTCTGGACTGGTGGCCAAGCTGCCGGACGCAGCCGGCTCAGGCCGGCGCGCAGGCTCCTCCGGCCGCCGGGCCGGGACCTTTTCGAGTGCAACAACATTGGCTTGGCCGCGGTCGGCCATGGCGGGGACAACTCTTCAAAACGCTATGATGACCGTCATTCGTGTCGGTCCCATGACATATCGCGGCGCGCTTAAGGGCGCGTCAAGGGGCCCGCCTGACGCGGCTGAAATCTCCTCCGGCGTGGCCAGCGCCCGCTCATAGATCAAGGGAAAACTGTTTCCCGCCAAGCACCTCCGCCGCCAGGCTTCTGGTCAGCGGCCGCTGCTGCCGCAACGCCTCCTGATCGAGCTCGATCACGGCGCCGCGGGCGGCGGCGAACGAGCGTTCGATGCGGGTCGTGAGGTAGGCGACGAAGCTTTCGTCGACGGCGAGCTGGCGGTCGGCGCACAGTTTCACGATCACAGCACGCAGCAGCGCATCGTCGGGCGGCGCCAGCGTAACCACCGGAAGCACGCGCAGCCGTGAGCCAAGATCGCGGAGCTGAACCGGCCACGCCGCCGGCGCCAGGCGCGCAGTCAGGAGCACGAAGGCTTCCTCCTCGCGCGCGAGATTGAGGAGGTGAAACAGCGCGCGCTCGTCGGTTGTTTCGGCGGCGGCGTCCTCGACGACCAGCGCGCCGGTCGCCAGTTCGGCTGGGACGTCGGCATCTTCGAGGGCGCGGCCGGCAATAAAGCGCGCACCGGATTGTTCGGCCCAGATCGCCGCGAGGTGGCTCTTGCCCGCGCCTTCCGGTCCGACCAGCGCCACCACGCGCCCGGGCCAATCCGGCCAGCGCTCGATCATCGCCAGCGCCGCCTCGTTCGAAGGGCCGGACAGGAAATCGTCACGCGCAAAACTCTCGGCATGATCGAGCGCAAGCGCAAGTTGGCGCGGGGGCGGCGGCATGCGCTAGCCGGGGCCCGCTCCGGTATAGAGCGGGCTGGCGAGATAACGGCGCAGCGCGAAGCGCACCAGCACGCCGGTCGCGGCCGCCATCGGCACCGCCACGAGGAGCCCGAGAAAGCCGAACAGATAGCCGAACGCGAGCAATGCGAACATCAGCCACACCGGATGCAGCCCGACGCTTTTGCCGACCAGCTTGGGCGCCAGCACATTGCCTTCGAGAAACTGCCCGAACAGAAAAATGCCGAGCACGATGAGGATCGGCGTCCAGTTCGGAAAGAACTGCGCCACCGCGACGCCGAGCGAGAGCACCAGCCCGGTCATCGAGCCGACATAGGGAATGAAGCTTATGAATCCGGAAATGATGCCAATCAGCAGGCCGAAACTCACGCCCGTCAGCGTCAGTCCCGCTGCGTAATACGCGCCGAGGATGAGGCAGACGCCGGTCTGGCCGCGCACATAGGCCGAGATGGTGTCATCGATCTCGCGGGCGAGGCCGTGCACGGTCTCGCGCTGCGTCAGCGGAATCCAGCTATCGACGGTCGCCAGCATGCGGTCCCAGTCGCAGATCAGATAGAACGCGACCACCGGCGTGATGACGAGAAGCGAAAACAGCGAAATCAGCGCCTGCCCCTTGGTCCACACCGACGTCAGCGCGCCGGTGATATAGCCGGTGGCCTGGTTCATGAGATCGCCCATGGACTTGTCGGCGCCTTCGAGTTTGTCGCCAAGGATGTGCCGCAGCCAGGTATGTTTCGGATCGCTCACCAGGTTCTGGATCCGTTGCGTATAGCCGGGAAGATTGTCGAGGAACGACACGAGCTGGGTCGCCAGCACCGGTGCGATGATCAGGAGCAGCGCCACAAACACCAGCACGAACAGGCCGAGGATAACCAAGGCCGCCACCAGGCGGCTCATGCCCATCCGTTCCAGCCGGTTGACGATCGGATCGAGCACATAGGCAATCGCCATGCCGGCCACGAACGGCAGCAGGATTGGGCTCAGCAGCCAAATCAGCCCGATGAAAACGGCAAGCGCGAAGACCCAGAACACGATATGCCGCTCGAACCACATCGATCCGCTCCCTCCGCCGCGCCGGCGTTCAGTGCGTTCCGGCGCCGAACGAGTTCATGTGGCGGACCCACTCGGCGACATAGAAGGCGACCGAGAGCAAGGTCAAGACCGCAACCGCCGCCATCGTCGCGGTCAAGGCGAGGCCAGCGTCGAAATCGAAGCCACGCGCGGCCAGCACGAGGCCGGCGAGGAAAATCTGCGCCGCAGTGTTAAGCTTGGACACCGGATGCGGCTTGACCGCCAACGGCCGGCCGATCAGCCAGGACAGCAGGAAGGCGCCGACGATCATGATGTCGCGCGACACCACCAGGATGACGAGCCAGATCGGGACGTCGCGCGAAATGCCGAGCGCGACATAGATCGACACGATGAGCGCTTTGTCGGCCAGCGGGTCGAGATAGGCGCCGAGCTCGCTTGCCATGCCGAAGCGCTTGGCCAGGAAGCCATCGACCGCATCGCTGATCCCGGCCGCCAAGAACAGCAGGAAGGCGATACGCATCTCGCCCGACGTGATCGCCCAGATCACGACCGGCACCAACAGGATACGACCCAACGTGATGAGATTTGGGATACTCAATCCGCGCGCCCCGGCTGTTCGGCGCGCTGCTAATTCCCGGCACGCCGCTTTCCGCCGACTATAACGGCCGCGCGGCCGTTGCACACTGCGCGATTCCGACGTAGGAGCGGGCCGAACGAGGGCTTCATGGCGGACAAGGGAAGCTACGCCCGCTCCGGTGTCGACATCGATGCCGGCAATCGCATGGTTGAACTGATCAAGCCGCTGGTGCGCGCGACCGCGCGGGCAGGCGCCGACGCTGAAATCGGCGGATTTGGCGGCCTGTTCGACCTCAAACGCGCGGGATTTTCCGATCCCGTCCTGGTCGCCGCGACCGACGGGGTCGGCACCAAGGTCAAGATCGCGATCGAAACCGGCCGCCACGACACGATCGGGATCGATCTCGTCGCCATGTCGGTCAACGACCTTGTGGTGCAAGGCGCCGAGCCGCTGTTCTTCCTCGATTATTTCGCCTGTGGAAAACTCGATCCGGCGATCGGCGCCGCGGTGGTGGCAGGGGTCGCCAAGGCGTGCCGGGAATCGGGCTGCGCGCTGATCGGCGGCGAGACCGCGGAGATGCCGGGCGTCTATCACGGCGGCGATTACGACCTTGCCGGCTTTGCGGTCGGCGCCGCCGAGCGCGGCGCGTTGCTGCCGCGCGGCGATATCGCGACGGGCGATGTGGTGATCGGACTTGCGTCCTCGGGCGTGCATTCGAATGGCTTCTCGCTGGTGCGCAGCGTCGTGGCGAAGGCGGACCTCGGCTGGAGCGCCCCCGCCCCTTTCGAAAAATCGCGCGGGCTCGGCGAAGCGCTGCTGACGCCGACGCGGCTTTATGTGAAGTCGTGCCTCGCCGCGATCCGCGAAACCAAAGCGGTCAAGGCGCTGGCGCACATCACCGGCGGCGGTTTTCTGGAAAACATTCCACGCGTGCTGCCGGACGGTCTTGGCGTGCGTATCGATCTCGCGCGCATCCCGGTGCTGCCGGTGTTCAAGTGGCTTGCGACTGCGGGCGACGTTGCCGAGCATGAAATGCTGCGCACGTTCAATTGCGGCGTCGGCATGGTGGCCGTGATTGCGGCGGGCGAGATTGACGCCGTGACCACGGTGCTCGCACGCGAAGGCGAAACGGTCGTGCGTCTCGGCGAAGTGATTGCGGTGAAGGACGGGCCCCGCACGGTTTGCAGCGGGCGGCTCGACCTCGCGGGTGACACGAATGGCCCGCAAACGCGTCGCCGTTCTCATCTCCGGTCGCGGTTCCAACATGGTGGCGCTGATCGAGGCGGCGAAAGACCCGGATTATCCGGCCGAGATCGCGCTCGTCGTTTCGAACCGTCACGACGCCGCTGGCCTCGCTTACGCGCGTGATGCCGGGATCGAGACCGCCGTCATCGATCACGCACCGTTCGGCAAGCACCGCGAAGCGTTCGAGCGCGCGCTGCAAGCCGAGATCGAAACGCATCGCATCGATCTCGTCTGCCTCGCCGGGTTTCATGCGATTGCTGACGCCGTGGTTCGTGACGCGCTGGACCGGACGCATGCTCAACATCCACCCGGCTTTGTTGCCCGCATTCAAGGGGCTCGACACCCATCGCCGCGCGCTCGAAGCCGGCGCGACCCGGCACGGCGCGACCGTGCATTTCGTTGTGCCGGAAATGGATTTCGGGCCCGATCGTGTTGCAGGACTCCGTGCCCGTGCGCGCAAACGATACGCCCGAAACGCTCGCCGCGCGCGTGCTCGAAGTCGAGCACAAAATCTATCCGCGTGCGCTGCGCATGCTCGCGGAAGGCGCGGTCAAACTCGAAACATAAAAAATCCCCGGCATCCTGCCGGGGTTGTGGAAATTTGGCCGAAAACACGCCGGCCGTAACGACGTTACGCGACCTTGAGGTTTTCCGCCGAGGTCCTGCCGCGGTTGGTGACCAGCTCGAACTCGACGACCTGGCCTTCATTGAGCGAGCCCAATCCTGCACGCTCGACAGCGGAGATGTGCACGAACACATCCTTGTCCCCGGTCGACGGCTTGATGAACCCGTAGCCCTTGGTAGCGTTGAACCATTTAACGCTGCCCTTCTGCATCGCTGTCTCCTAACGTCAGTCTGCACGTCGGTGAAGACGCGGACGCAATCGCTGCGCGCCGCGCCACAAGCCGGGTTTTTGGGGAAGTCCGAAGCGATCTTGTCGCGAGACACTACCGACCGGATGGCCCAAATCCGATTGTGACAAAATCAAATCGAAAAAATGCGGCGCAAGCATGGCTTGCCAAAATTTGCGCTCTGCATTGTGGATGCACCGGGCGCGCGACCGCGTGCAAATAAAAACTCGCAAAAAGACGCGCAAGAATAAATGTGGCAAGCAGTTTGCTTCAAACTGTTGCAGACTGCGGATGAAAATTTTGACGTTGCGGAGAAAACGACATCACATTGTGGCGCGGCGCATAACGTAACGGCGCAACATCATAAGCACGAGAGCATGTGTGATGCCCTGATCCTTGCGGGTGAGAAGTGCTTGAGGACTTTCACACGCGATGGTTGCGGCGGCAAATCCCCCGCGATAAATTATGATCCGGGTGCTGTTGATTTCGGCTGCTGAGGTTCGTCGCAAATCTGTTCTCGGGGGATGTGCCATGGACGATCATCGGTTTCGCGCTGCCATGACATTGGCCACAGCGCTGATGTTGCTGCCTGTCCCTCGCAAGCGCATATGCTCAAGGTGACGCTTCGACACAGGCGCCAGCCGTGTCGCCCACCGCTCCACCGCCAGCCGCTACGCAGCCTCAAGCGACAGGCGCAAGGGGCTGCCGGAGCACCAAAAAGCCCACTCGACTGCGAAGCGGCCAGCGCCGCCGGCCAAGGTCGGTGGCGCAAGCTTCGGGCTAAATCCAACCGCAAGCCTGCAAACCAAAAGCTGGCAGGCGCCCAATGGCATGATTGAATTCACCATCGACAGCTTTGCTTCTATCCCGGCGGGCTCCCTGATCGGAATTTGCACGCGCTGGGCGCAGCAACCGCCAGCCAAATATACCAAGGCCGCACGGCCGATCCGTTCGGAACTTTCAACCGACGGCAGGCAACTGAAAATCACGATGCTGGTTCCCGACCCGGACAAGAGCACGCCGCCGTCCCCAAAAGGGAAACGTGAATACGCCGCCTGGCTCGTGCCGCAGGCCGAAGTTCGCGTCATAATAGCGTCCGATGATACGGCGAAGCCGTCTTATTTGGCGGACATAACAACCAGGATCGGGATTACCAATGTCTTTTGGGCCTCGCTCCTTGCGATTGCCATTGTCGTCATAGCCTTCGTGATACTGACCCTGATCGCCTACAGAAAATTGCTCGGCGGCACGACGCTAAAAGCCAACCCGCTGTTGCTGATCGTTTCACAGAGCGGCTACGCCAGCCTGTCGCAATTCCAGATCGTGCTGTGGACGTTTCTCGTCGGCGCCTCCGCTATCTACGTGATGGCGCTATCGGGCGAACTCATCGAGATCACGAACGGAACGCTGATTTTGCTGGGCATCTCGGGCGCAGCCGCAATTGGCGCCAAGGTCCATGGCGCCAACGAGAGCGCAAACGTCCGAGCGGCAGCCGCCAGTGCAGCGGCGGAAAAAGCCGCCGCCGACAAGATCCTGGCCGAAAAGACAGCCGCGGCGCTGAATGCACCGGCGGATGCGGCCGCCGCACAGCGCGCCGCGGCCGACAAACTCGCCGCCGAACAGAACGCGGCAGCAAAAGCCGCGGCGCATGACGCTGCCGTTGCGAAAGCCGTTACAATTCAGGGAACCGGCGCACCGCGAAAGCCACGATGGGCGGACCTCGTGATCAGCGATGACGGCGGTTTGCAAATCGACGTCACGCGGGTGCAGATGCTCTATTTCACGTTGATCGGCGCAGCTTTCGTGCTGATGCAGGTCGCCACCACCTACGTCATTCCGGTGATTCCCGACGGCTTCCTGATTCTCATGGGTATCAGCAACGGCGTCTATGTCGGCTCGAAGTTCGCGGGACGGCCGTCCTGACTGCTGGGCTCACACCAGGCGCGGTCTGACCCAGACCCGGTTGTCGTGGAACGCAGCGCCGCCATAAGGCGCAATCGAATCGGCGCCCGTCAGCGTGTTGATGCCGCGGCCGTCGGGATAGGCGTCGTTCGGCCAGACCGATTCCGCGATCAGCACGCCGCGGCACACGCCGTCGAAATGCCGCGCGTGGATGCGCACCTCGCCGCGGCGATTGCCGAGCACCACTTCGGCGCCGTTGGCGATACCGAGTTCCGCCGCGTCCGCGGGATGGATCATCACCTCCGGCCGCCGCTCGCGGGCGCGCGATGTCGGCGTCTCGTTGAAGGTCGAGTTGAGGAAATTGCGCGCCGGCGAGGTGGCGAGGCGGAACGGATGCTCCGCGTCCGCCTCCTCGATCACTTGCCAATGATCGGGCAACTTCGGCATCGACGTCGATCGGGCCCGAGCGCACCGGGCTCCGGAACGGCACATTCATCCAGTCCGGCTTGAAGCGGAATTTCTTGTCCGGCCAGTTGAAGCCATTGATGAAATGCGCGGTGTCGAAGTCCGGCTGGCAATCGATCCAGCGCTTGGCCTCAAGATTGGCAAGCGTGCCCCAGCCGGATTTTTGCAGCGTCCAGTCGATCATTTCGCGCGAGCTCATGGCGAAACCTGGATGCTCGGCGCCGAGCCGCTTCGCCAGCGCACAGATCACGTCGTGGTTGGAGCGGCATTCGCCCGGCGGCTCGATCAGCTTCGGCCCGAGCTGGATATACTGGTGGCCGCCGCCCTGATAGACGTCGTCGTGTTCCAGGAACATCGTCGCCGGCAGCACGACATCGGCCGCCTGCGCCGTCTCGGTCATGAACTGCTCGTGCACCGCGACGAACAAATCCTCGCGCGCAAAGCCGCGCTTCACCCGCTCCTGGTCCGGCGCCACCGAAACCGGGTTGGTATTCTGGATGATCATGGCCGTCACCGGCGGGCCGCCGCACAGCGCGTCGGCGTCGCCGCACAGGATCGGCCCGATGCGCGACTGGTCGAGCATGCGCAGCGAACCGTCGCGCACGTCGAGCCCCTCGATCATCGTCTTGTCCCAGTGATAGATGTCGGCGTTGAGGTGGAATGCGCCGCCGCCTTCGTGGAGCCACGCGCCAGTCACCGCGGGAATGCAGCTTGCCGCGTGCATTTGCGCCGGCCCATTGCGTGAGCGGGCAAAACCATAGCCGAGGCGAAAATAGGCGCGCTTGGTATCGCCGATAATACGGGCGAATGCCTCGATGGTCGCCGGATCGCAGCCTGTGATGCGCGACGCCCATTGCGGCGACTTCTCGCGCACGTGTTCGGCGAGCTCGCGCGGCGCATCGGTGTAGCGATCGAGATAGTCCCAGTCCGCCTTGCCGTCGCGGAACAGGCAATGCATCACGGCGCAGGCGAGCGCGCCGTCGGTGCCCGGGCGGATCAGCACCGGCAGGTCGGCCTGCTCCATGGTGCCGTTCATGTAGACATCGACGGCGACGATCTTGGCGCCGCGTTCCTTGCGCGCGCGCGTCGCATGCGTCATGACGTTGACCTGCGTGCTCACCGCATTGGTGCCCCAGATCACCACCAGATCCGACTTCGCCATCTCGCGCGGATCGGGACCGGCGACGCGCCCGGTGCCGGCGGCAAAGCCCGCATATGACGGGTTGACGCAGATGGTGGAATGGAAGCCGGAATAATTCTTGGCGTGGCGCAGCCGGTTGATGCCGTCGCGCATCACAAGCCCCATGGTGCCGGCGTAGTAATACGGCCACACCGAAGCCGCGCCGTGGCGTTGCTCGGCCTGGACGAATTTCTCGGCGATGAGATCGAGCGCGTCGTCCCATGCGATCGGCGCGAATGTGCCGTCCGCCCGGCGCTTGAGCGGCCGCATCAGCCGGTCGGGATGGTGGATGCGCTCGGCGTAGCGCGCAACCTTCGCGCAAACGACGCCGAGTGTGTAGTCGTTGTCCGCGGCGCCGCGCACGCGGCCGATGGTGTGCGCATCCAGCACTTCGACCTCGAGCGCGCACGTCGAGGGGCAGTCGTGCGGGCAGGCGGAAGCGCGCACGACCATGTTCATCGGGATAATCCCACTGGCGCCCGGGGTGTCATCGCGTCATGTTAATGACCGGACAGACTCGTGTCGATGACCGAGCGCGGCCAGCCGAGCTTGCCGATGAGATAGTCGCGGGAGGCCGCCGCCTGCTTGCGCAGGCCGTCGAGGTCGATGCCGACGAGCTTGCCGGCGCGCTTGACCGCCTTGCCGGCGATGAAAACCGTGTCGACGTTGCTGGTATCCATCGCCGTGACGATCGCACCATAGGCATTGTTGAACGGCAGCGTGTTCGGCAGGTCCGTCCGCAGCATGACGATGTCGGCCTGCTTGCCCGGCGTGAGGCTGCCGACCTTCGCGTCCAGCCCGTTGGCGCGTGCGCCTTGCAGGGTGGCGAAGCCGAGCACGTCGTGCGCGGTCAAAAGCGGCGGCAGGTCCTTCTCGCCTTTGATCGAGCGCTCGTTGATGAGCGCGCGCTGCAGCGTGAAGACCGCGCGCATCTGCGTAAACATGTCGGCCGCCATGGTGGTTTCGACGTCACTCGACAGGCTTGGCTTGATGCCGGCATCGAGCGCCTGCTGGATCGGCGGCATGCCGTGCCGCATCGCCATCTCGATCGGACAGGCGACGGATAGCCAGCCTCCGGTGTCCTTGATCCGGCGCATGTGTTCGTTGGTGCCGCCGGTGAAGTGGATGTAGACGTTGTCCGGTCCCATCAGCCCTTCGTCGCCGAGCTTGATGATGTCCTCCGGACCAAGCCCGCGATTGCCGCCGACGACATGGGTGAAGATGCGCAGCCCGAACTTGCGCGCAAGCAGCCACTGGTCCTTGTTGACCGCGGTGCCGAGCGCAAGCGTGACCAACTGGTCGTTCGAGGAGAAGTGCTGCTTCTGCAGCCGCTCGACATCGGCCGGGTATTTCGCCCCCGGCCCGGAGCCGCGCGAATAGGCATAGAGCGCCCGGATGCCGGACTGCTTGAGGCCCTTGATCAGCGCGTCGCTATGCTCCGGCGTGTTGGAAACCTGAGACAGGTCGGTGATGGTGGTGATGCCGGCGTCGAGCGAACGCACCGCTCCGATGAGATTGCCGATGTAGGCGTCCTCGACGCGGTAATGATTGGTGGCGGCGCCAGAAATGTCGCGGAAGTAGTCGGCCAGTACGCCGTTCGCGAGAACGTTGCGCAGCGCGCTTTGATAGAAGTGATGGTGGGTGTCGATAAATCCCGGCAGCACCACCATGCGGGAGGCGTCGATCACCTGGGCATCGGCCGTGATGTTGGGCCGCACGGCGGCGATCTTTTGGCCCTCGATCAACACATCGGCCTTGTCGAAATCACCGACGCCGGTGTCGAAGCTGAGCACCACGCCGCCCTTGAGCAATGTGCGGTTTGGGCCACGCTGGGCCACGGCGGGCGTGCGTATAGCCGTGGCGGTAGCGGCTCCGGCCAGCAGCGCAGCGCCGGCGGATCGGATGAAGTGGCGCCGCGCCATTCCTCGCGCTTTGCTGTGTGACGTCTTGCCTTCGACTGGCATTTGATCCTCCCCAATGGCGGCCGACTGGGACAGCACATCAGCGCGGCGGCGTGGCCGGCCCGATCGAGCGCGTCTGCGGGAAATCTACCGCCAAAACCCACGCGCGTCTGTGCCCACGCGCGCGGGGGGCGACGCGCGACTTTTGCGCAGTTGAGACTGAAAATCTATTCCGCGGCTGAAACCTTGTCGGCGCGCGCCTGCAGCTTCGAGCGCCGCCACAGCCCGCCGACCACGACGACCAGGATCGCGCCGATGACGGCCGATGCAATCTCGATCTTGTAGGCGCCGTCTTCGCCAAACTTCGCGACAAGATGAGGCAGAATTGCCGGATCGGTGGATATGACCTCGCCGACAATCCAGCCAAGCAGCGCAGCGCCGGCCCAGACCAGGATCGGGAACTTCTCCAGCAGCGCCATGATCAGCGCCGCGCCGACGACGATCAGCGGCACGCTGATGCCGAGGCCGATGAGGATGAGCGCGAAATTGTTCTGCGCCGCCGCCGCGATGGCGATGACGTTGTCGAGACTCATGACGAGATCGGCGACCGCGATAATGCGCACCGCGCGCCACAGATGATCGACCGCCTCGACGCCGCCGTCGTCCTCGTCCTCGGGAACCAGAAGTTTCGCGGCGATGTAGAACAAAGCGAGCCCGCCGACGATCTTGAGAAACGGCAGCAGCATGAGTTGCGCGATCACCACGGTGAAGACGATGCGCAGCACCACTGCAACGCCGGCGCCGAACACCATGCCCCACAGCCGCTGGCGCGGCGGCAGCCCGAGGCACGCCATGGCGATGACGACCGCGTTGTCGCCCGACAGCAGCACGTTGATCCACATGATCTTGAGCACAGCGATCCAGAACGACGGCTGGTCCATCTCAGCCCAGCCGCTCGTGACCATGGCGGCCCACGTATGCGGATCCATCATCTGCGCCATCGAACCCACGGGATATCCCTCTCGTTGTGATTGCCGGACGCGGAGCGGCCTCAGCGCCTCGTCGCCATTGCGGCACCCGTCCCTACCCTGGCCCCCACATTACAGGCAGAGCCCGCGCCCTGACCAGTGCGCAGACCGGGCGAAATGCCACGGCGGCGGCCTCAACCTACGATGTCGTTGCCGGCGAAAAACTGCGCGATTTCCTTGGCCGCCGTATCGGCGGCGTCCGATCCGTGCACCGAGTTCTCGCCGATCGACTTGGCGTGCACCTTGCGGATGGTGCCGGCAGCCGCCTTGGCCGGATCGGTCGCGCCCATGATGTCGCGGTGTTTCGCGATCGCATTCTCACCTTCGAGCACTTGCACCACGACCGGGCCTGAAATCATGAACTCGACCAGTTCGCCGAAGAACGGCCGCTCGCGATGCACGGCGTAGAAAGTCTCGGCCTGCTCGCGGGTGATGCGCACGCGCCGCTGCGCGATGATGCGCAAACCCGCCTGCTCGATCATCGCATTGATAGCGCCGGTGAGATTGCGCTCGGTTGCATCGGGCTTGATGATCGAAAACGTACGCTCGGCTGCCATTGACCACCTTTGGTGAAAAACCGGTATTGCGCGCGCCGTCTGCGCACGCGGATCGCGGCGGCTTATAGCCTTCGCGTCCCGTCGCGGCAAGGCATGCGGCAAAACCATGGCGCGGCGATGAACGCGCGATGAATGGCGCCGTTCCCTTGCGTTCAGCCTGATAAATCAGGGCCAAGATCGGCTTCTCAGCGTCCGTCCAGGCGAGCGGCGTTAAGCTTTGAAGCATGAACCGTCGGGCAGTCGCGCCCGACCAAAACACAAGGACGTGGAAAACACATCCAAGGAGACTTTCAATGTTCGAACTCGCCGCAACCGCAACCGCCGCGATTGGCGCTGGGCGCTGACGCCGACGACGGCTTCCGCTTGGGGCTGGCATGGCGGCCATTTCTTCCGCCCAGCGTTTCGCGTCGTTACTCCGGTCTTCGTCGATGGCGGCTGCGCCGCCAGGCGTTGGGTTGCGACCCCGCTCGGACCGCAATTCCGCTTCGTCAACCGTTGCTACTGAATCTCTGCGTCGATCAGGCGACCGACACTCAGACGTTGGCCCCGGCCTGGCGACAGGCCGGGGTCTTCGCATTCGTGCCAACCGCTGCATTCGTAACCGCTGCGATCGTGCCAAGCGGCAACTGATGAAGTGCAGATGAACGCGCGCGCCACGATCCATTCACATCGACGCATGTAAATTAATTCGCAGCAATGTGCGAACCAACCGCTGTGCGGCACGACCAAACAGTTGAGGTGTGGAACGCACACCCAAAAGAAAGCAGGAGAAACGCCTATGTTCCGCAAGACCATCCTCGCGCTTGCTGCCACCGCCACGATCGGCGCGGCCGCGCTCGCCCCGACAGCTGCATCCGCTCACTGGTACGGCCGCGGTTACGGCTACGGTTACGGCGGCGGCTACCATCATCACCACCACCACAACTACGGAAACTACGGAAACTACGGCTACTATCGCAGCTATCGCAGCTACGGCCGCCACTGGTAACGCCCGGCGGCGCAAGCCGACGATTTCTGCAAGTAACGTAGTCTCAGGCGGAAATGGCTAGCCCCGGCGTCGCAAGACGCCGGGGCTATTTGTTGCCTGGTAGCAGCCGTGGGTTGCCGCTTACTTCTCCTGGAGCCACTTCCCGATATAGCCACCGATGACGCCGCCGACGATCGGCGCCACCCAGAACAGCCACAGAGACGACAGCGCCGCGCCGCCGCCGAAGATCGCCGTCGCGGTCGAGCGCGCCGGATTGACCGAAGCATTCGACACCGGAATGGCGGCGAGGTGGATGAACGTCAGCGTGAGACCGATGGCGATCGGGGCAAAGCCCACCGCCGCGTTCGGCGACGTGACACTTACGATGACGATCAGGAACAACGCGGTGAGCACGATTTCGATCAGGGCGACGGAAATCAGGTCGAAATGGCCGTCGCCGCCGTAGATATTGGAGATGGCGACGAAGTCATTCCACTTGCCCGCCGGCGCGCCGCGCAGGATGACGTAGAATACGCCCGCGGCGACGATGCCGGCGACGACCTGCGTCACGATATAGCCGATCGCATCCCCGGCCTGGAAACGCCCGGCGGCAACGAGGCCGCAGGTCACCGCTGGATTGAAGTGCCCGCCCGAGATCGGACCGACCGCGTAGGCCATGGCGAGCACGGCGCAGCCGATGGCGAGCGCCACCGTGATCAGACCCGCGGCCGGCGCCGAGAACAGCGCAGCGCCGCAGACAGAACTGACCAGCATGAATGTGCCGACGAATTCGGCAGCCAATTTTCGGGACATTTCCCAGCCTCCCCTGACGCTCAAGATTCCAATTCGCGGCCAATCGCCGCAATTCGATCCTAAGCAAAAAAGCCTCCGGAGTGCGCGGGCTCCGGCAGTAATTTCCACTGCGGCGAAGGGTGACAACGCGGGTGCGGCGTGTACAAAGCGCGCATGCTGGTGATCGACGACCTCAGCGTGCGCGTGGCCGGGCGGCTTTTGCTCGACGCGGCCTCGGCGCGCGTGCCCGCCGGCGCGCGCGTAGGCCTTATCGGCCGCAACGGCGTCGGCAAGACCACGCTGTTTCGCGTCATCGCCGGCGAGCTCGGTCCCGAGAGCGGGCGCATCCAGATGCCGGCGCGCGCCAGCATCGGCCGCCTCGCCCAGGAGGCGCCGGACGGCCCGCAAAGCCTCGTCGAGATCGTGCTGGCGGCTGACACCGAGCGCATGTCGCTCATGGCGGAGGCGAAGGCGGCGCGTGACCCGCACCGCATCGCGGAAATCCAGACCCGGCTCGCTGACATCCGTGCGCATGCCGCGCCCGCGCGGGCCGCCGGCATTCTCGCCGGCCTCGGCTTTTCGCACGACGATCAGCAGCGTCCGTGCGCCGAGTTTTCCGGCGGCTGGCGCATGCGGGTCGCGCTCGCTGCCGTGCTGTTCGCGCAGCCCGACGTGCTGCTGCTCGACGAGCCGACCAATTACCTCGATCTCGAAGGCACCCTCTGGCTCGAAGACCACATCGCGCACTATCCGCACACCGTGATCGTCATCAGCCACGATCGCGACCTGCTCGACAACGCGGTCGAATGGATCCTGCATCTCGAAGCCGGCAAGCTCCTGCTCTACCGCGGCGGCTATTCGGCGTTCGAACGCCAGCGCCGCGAGCGCCAGACGCTCGACCGCAAGCTGGCGAAAAAGCAGGAGGCGCAGCGCGCCCACCTGATGGCGTTCGTCGACCGCTTCCGCGCCAAAGCCACCAAGGCGCGCCAGGCGCAGTCGCGCCTCAAACTGCTCGCCAAGATGGAGCCCGTGGCCGCCGTCGTCGAGGACACGGTGCGGCCATTCGCGCTGCCGCCGCCGGCAAAACTGCTGTCGCCGCCGATCGTCGCGCTCGACAATGTCAGCTTCGCCTATGAGCCCGGCCACCCGGTGTTGCGGCGGTTGACGCTGCGGGTCGACAATGACGACCGCATCGCGCTGCTCGGCGCCAACGGCAACGGCAAGTCGACATTGGTCAAGCTCATCGCCGGCCGCCTGACGCCGAGCGCCGGCACGACGACGCGGGCCGAAAAACTCGCCGTCGCCTATTTCGCCCAGAACCAGCTCGACGAGCTTGAGCTCGGGCCGCAGCGTTTACGACCACGTCCGCGCGCTGATGCCCGACGCGCCCGAGGCAAAAGTGCGCGCACGCGCCGGCAGCATCGGATTTCCCGAACGCGCCGCCGACACGCTGGTCGAAAATCTCTCGGGCGGAGAAAAGTCGCGGCTGCTGATCGGACTTGCGACGTTCGGCGGTCCGCATCTCATCGTCCTCGACGAGCCGACAAACCACCTCGATATCGACAGCCGCGCTGCACTGATCGAAGCCATCAACGACTATCCGGGCGCGGTGATGCTGGTGTCGCACGACCGCTATCTGCTGGAGGCATGCGCCGACCGGCTCTGGCTGGTTGCGGACGGAACGGTTACGCCGTTCGATGGCGACCTCGACGAATATCAGAAGCTGACACTGGCCGATCGCGGCGGCGGCAGCGCGCGCGAGACGGATGCACCGCGCGCTCCATCACGCACCGAGCTGCGCCGGGCCGCGGCCGAGCGGCGGGTCGAGCTTGCGCCGCTGCGCGCGCGCATCAAGACGGCCGAGGCCGCCATCAGCCGCATCGGCGCCGAGATCGCGCGGCTCGACGCCGCGCTCGCCGCACCTGACGCGTTTGCCGACCCGGCCCGCGCCGCGACGCTTGCCAAAACACGCGCCGAGGCCGCGCGCGCGCTTGCGATGGCCGAAGACGATTGGCTCGCGGCGAGCACCGCGTATGACGGCGCGGACGCGTGACAGCGGCTGCCGTTCAGGCGCTGTCGTTCTTCTTGGCGGTTTTCGGCTTGACCGGCTTTTTCTTCTTCTCGGGCGCCGGCGGCGGTGGCGGCTCCGCCCCCCGCTCGATGTCACTGAGCCGCCCGGCGATAAAATGATAGATGCCGGGACGCGGCCCGCTGCTGTAGGTCAGGACCGCGGTGCGTTCGCGAGCCGGCGTGCTGCCGAGGTTCACCGCGTTGGGGGCGCCCGCGCGCTCGACGACGTCGCACTCGCTCATGCCGAGACCGATCCCGCCGCCGAGCAACAGCGATTGCTCGGGTACGGCAGGCGGCGCACCCGCTGCGCCGTCCGGCGATTTGCGGCGGCGGTGCGCGGTGCTGGCGCGGCGGCAGCCGGACAGGCGCCATTGGCATCCACCAGATCGTTTGCCGTGATCGGCCGCTGCTTGAAGGTTCCGGTATTCTGTTCAACGGAAAATCCGCCGCTCTTGCCGAAAAAATCGACCGGCTTGGAGAACCAGCCCGCACCCGGGCCCACTTCGACATCGGCGCAGCCGCCGACGGCGATGGCCGCAGCCATCGCTATCCACGTCAGCATCCGCGAAGGTCGAAGCTGCACAAAGTGATCCCCTACCGCCCCCGGCCGCCCAACGCGGCCGAGTCACCGTCATTTTGCGACACGACCATGGCACTGTTCAATATGCCGCACCCATGCTACCCAGCCGCTCGCCGGGCCGCCCGCCGCGCCTGAATCAATAGGAAAAAAGTAAAAAAATCCAAAAACAACATGGGCTTGGGCGCGATTCTTGATCCATCTGATTTGTGACCTGCGTCACAGATTCGCGCCTGTCCCAACGCGAAACTTCGGTGGTTGCGAAGGAATCGCAACCAGGGGGGACTTCGATGCACTTACAAATCGTCGGCTGCGGCGATGCCTTCGGCTCGGGCGGGCGATTCAACACCTGTTTTCACCTGGTCGGCCGCAACACCAATGTGCTGATCGATTGCGGCGCGACAACGCTGGTGGCGCTGAACAAGCTCGCCATCAACCGCAATGACATCGACGCTATCTTCATCACCCATTTCCATGCCGATCACTTCGGCGGCGTGCCGTTTTTCATGCTGGAGGCGAATTACATCACCAAGCGCACACGCCCGTTGGTGATCGCCGGCCCGCCCGGCCTGCCGTCGCACTACGAGCACGCGATGGATATGGAATTCCCCGGCGCCATGACGATGGACTTGAATTTCGAGCTCACGCTCAAGGAACTCGAAATCAAACGGCGCTCCGAAGTCGCGGGACTGCGCATCACGCCCTATCATGTCGTGCACGACGACCGCGCCGGGCCGTGCCTCGCGTTTCGCATCGAGATCGAAGGCAAGGTGTTCGCATTTTCCGGCGACACCGAGTGGACCGACACGCTGCTCGAAGTCGGGCACGAAGCCGACCTCTTCATCTGCGAGGCCTATACCCGCGACAAGCCGATCACCACCCACATGTCGCTGTCCATACTCGAACGCCACCTCGGCCAGATCAGGCCCAAGAAGCTTCTGCTCACCCACATGAGCAATGACATGCTGGCGCGGCGCGCCGAGGTGCCGTTCCAGACCGCCGAAGACGGCATGATCGTAGAGTTTTGAGCACGCGCGCTCAGCGATCGTCGTCGGGACGATCCGGCACATCCTCGATTTCGCCCGCGGCGACTTCCGCACCGATGATATCGCCTTTGATACTGATGAGATCGCGGCCAAGCCGCTCGCGCACCATCTCCTGGACACGCCTGGCAATGCGCGGCTCGCCGTCCATCAGGGTACGAAAATCGTGCGCATCGAGCATCAGCAGGCTACTGCGCGACAAGGCCGTCACGGTTGCGGATCGGCGCGCCTGACGCAAGACCGCGATCTCGCCGAAAAACTGGCCGCTGCCGAGGCGCACGCGCTCGTCGGGCAACTCGATCTCAACCTCGCCGGCGGCGATGAAATACATCGAGTGCGCCGGCTCTCCGCGCCGCACGATGTTGGCGCCCGGGCCGACGATCTGCGCGCGCAATAGCGGCATAATTTGCGCGATCTCAGCGGCAGAGAGCTCCGCGAACAGCGGCACCCGCGCCACCATGCTCCAGGTGACGACGAAATCGCGCCGGTGAATTTCGCGCGCGAAGGCGGTGGCGATAATGCCGACCGGCAACGCCACCATCATCAATCCGCCGATGATCGTAAAACTCGCCACGATCTTGCCGAATGGAGTGACCGGAACGACGTCGCCGTAGCCGACCGTGCCGAGCGTCACGATCGCCCACCACATCGCTTCCGGAATGGTGCCGAACTTGTCGGGCTGCGCGTCGGCTTCGGCGACATGCATGATGGCGGCGACGAACAGCGTCAATCCGCCAAGGATGGCAAGACAGCCGTACAGCGCACGGCGCTCGGAATGGATCGCTTCGAGCAGCGAACGCACACTCGAGGAATGCCGCGCCAGCTTGAGCAGACGCACGATGCGGAAGACAATAAAGCTGCGCAGCGCCGACGGCAGCACCAGCGTGAACCAGAACGGCAGCACCGCCAGGAGATCGACGATCCCCTGCGCGCTCAAGGCAAACTTCAGGCGCGCCGACGCGGCGCTGAGGTGGCGATGCGGCGGGTGCTCGACGGCGACCCAGAGCCGCAGCGCATATTCGACCGTGAAGACCACAAGCGAAACAAACTCGATCAGATCGAACCAGAAGCCGAACACATGGTCCAGCTCCGGTTCCGATTGCAGAACGACCACCGCCAGATTGACGAGGATGAGTGTGACGATAACCTTGTTCAGCACGTTGCCGACCGGATCGCCGATCGCGCCCTCCTCCATGACTTCATAGATGCGCCGCCGCCATTCAGCGGCGCTGCGCGTGTGCGATGGCGCCATGGATCGATTCCCGCGTTGCGGGTCCATCGTAACAAAGTCCGGCCGGCAATGGCGGCGGATCAGACGAAACGCACAGCGTAGATCGGCGGCAGATGCGCGTTGACGAGCTGCCAGCTTTCGCCGCCGCTGTCGCTCGCCCACAGTGCGCCCGTGGTCGAGCCCATGGCCAGCCGCTGGCCTGTGGCATCGACATCGAGGCCGTGGCGGTAGATGAGGTCGTAGGCGTCGTGCTGCGGCAGGCCTTGGCGAAACGTCTGCCAGCTGTTGCCGCCATCGCGCGTGCGCGTCACCGACATGGCGCCGTCGCGCGGCACGCGAAGCTCATCCTTCATCGCCGGAACGAACCAGGCGGTCATCGCGTCGCTCGGATGCGCCACGACGGCGAAACCGAAATCATCGCCGGGCGGCTTGAGCTGCGTCCAGTTCGCGCCGGCATCGGCGGAGCGGTAGACGCCGGCATGATGCTGCATCCACATGACATCCGGCGCCGCGGCGCAGCGCGCGACGCGATGCGGATCCTGGATCGCGCTGTCGCCGGCCTGCTCGGGCGGCACATAGGGCGCAACCAGGCCCTTGCCGAGCACCGACCACGTCGCGCCGCTGTCGCGGCTTTCCCAGACACCACCACACGAAATCGCAAGAAACACGCGGTTCGCATCGCGCGGATCGGGCGATACCGTGTGAATGCCAGCATCGTCGTAGCCGCCGCCGAACCACCTGGTGCGCTCCGGCACGTCCCACAGCGAGGTGGCGAGCTGCCAGCTTTCGCCGCGATCGTCGGAGCGGAACAGGCCGGCCGGAATCGCGCCGATCCACAGCCGGTCAGGATGGTGACGGCCGCCGCCCTCCAGCGTCCAGATCTGGAACAGCGACGGCGAACCCGCGGCATCGGCCGGAAACGCGGGCGCGGCGAGCTCGCGCCAGCTTTTGCCGTCGTCATCCGAGCGATGCAGCTTTGACCCGAAATGGCCGTGCTTGAGCGCCGCGAAAATCACGCCGTCGCGCTCGTCGCGCAACGCATTCGTAACCGGAATGCCGGCGAAGGCGGTCGACGCAACGGCCCAGCCGTCGCGTTTGCGCTCAAGCGTCAACAAACCTTTGCGCGTCGATACCAGCAAACGATCGCTCATGGCCCACCCTTGAACTCACCCGCCTGACAGCGCCTGCATGACATAGAGCTTGGTCTGCGGACCAATCGGACGGCCGAGCGCCGCGTCATGCTTGAGGCGTTCGCCATCGGCGAAGATGCACACGTGCTTGCGCAGCCGCCCCCGATCGTCGAGCACATAGCCGCCGACATGCGGGTGCGCGGCGATCAGGCTCGCGAGCGCCTCGCCCACCGTGCCGCCGGATGCCGCAAGTGGACCGTCGGGCACCAGGTTCCGCAGGTGGCTGGTGAAATGCACTTCGGCCATGCCTGAATCCAATCAGACGATTGCGGCGTTCATTCGCCCAGCGCCGCTTCGATCGCGGCGAGCGCGGCGTCGGCCTTGGAACCGTCGGGGCCGCCGGCCTGCGCCATGTCGGGGCGGCCGCCGCCGCCCTTGCCGCCGAGCGCTTCGGCGCCCTTGCGCACCAGGTCGACGGCGGAAAAGCGTTCGGTGAGATCGCTGGTGACGCCGACGACCACGCCGGCCTTGCCGTCGCCGCTGATGCCGACGATGGCGACGACGCCGGAGCCGACCTGCTTCTTGCCTTCGTCGGCGAGGCTGCGCAAATCCTTGAGGTCGATGCCCTCGACGGCGCGCGCGATCAGCTTGATGTTGCCGACGGTGCGCACGCCATCGGCGCCGTCGCTCTTGCCGCCACCGCCCATGGCGAGTTTTTTCTTCGCGTCCGACAGTTCGCGCTCGAGCCGTTTGCGCTCATCGAGCAGCGTGACGATGCGTTGCGGCGCGTCTTCGAGCGGCGCGCGCAGTTCAGCCGACATCGCCTTCGCGAACTGGATGATGTTGTTGGCGTGCTTGCGCGCTGCCGTGCCGGTAAGCGCCTCGATGCGGCGGACGCCGGAGGCGACGCCGCTATCGCTGAGATTCGAAATTAGGCCGATGTCGCCGGTCCGCCTGACGTGCGTGCCGCCGCACAACTCGACGGACCATCCCAGCGTGTTGCCGCCGCCCTCCCCCATGGCGACGACGCGCACTTCGTCGCCGTATTTTTCGCCGAACAGCGCGCGGGCGCCGGAGGCGCGGGCATCGTCAAGCGCCATCAGCCGCGTCACCACCGGCGTGTTTTGCAGTACAAAAGTGTTGGCGATGTCCTCGACGCGATCGAGTTCCTCGGCGCTCACGGGCTTGGGATGCGAGTAGTCGAAGCGCAGCCGGTCGGCGGCAACCAGGGAGCCTTTCTGCGCGACGTGATCGCCAAGCACCTGGCGCAGCGCCTCGTGCAGCAGATGCGTCGCGGAATGGTTGGCGCGGATTGCGCTGCGGTGTGCATGATCAACCTCCAGCACCAGCGCGGCGCCGGCCTTGAGCGTGCCAGCCTCGACCGTACCAATGTGAACGAACACATCGCCGGCGCGCTTCTGCGTGTCGCTGACGCGGAAGCGCACGCCGTCACCGCTCATGACGCCGGTATCGCCGACCTGACCACCGGATTCGGCATAGAACGGCGTCTGGTTGAGGACGACGGCGCCGCTCTCGCCGGTGTTCAGCGCAGGGATTTCCTTGCCGTCACGAACCAGCGCCGCCACCACGCCTTCGGCGGACTCGGTGTCGTAGCCGAGGAATTCGGTGGCGCCGAGCTTTTCGCGCAGCGCAAACCACACCGTCTCGGTCGCCGCTTCGCCGGAGCCCGCCCACGAGGCGCGCGCCTTTTCGCGCTGGCGATCCATCGCGATGTTGAAAGCGTCGAGATCAACGCCGATGCCGCGCGCGCGCAAAGCATCCTGGGTGAGATCGAGCGGAAAACCGAATGTGTCGTAGAGCGTGAACGCGGTCTCGCCCTTGAGACTGTCGCCACGCTTGAGGCCGCGCGTCTCCTCATCGAGGATGGCGAGACCACGCTCCAGCGTGCGGCGAAAGCGCGTCTCCTCGAGCTTCAGCGTCTCGGTGATCAGCGCCTCGGCGCGGTGCAGTTCGGGATAGGCCTGGCCCATCTCGCGCACCAGCACCGGCACGAGCTTCCACATCAGCGGCTCGCGCGCGCCGAGAAGCTCGGCGTGGCGCATGGCGCGGCGCATGATCCGGCGCAGCACGTAGCCGCGGCCCTCGTTCGAGGGCAGCACGCCGTCGGCGATGAGGAACGAGGTCGCGCGCAGATGGTCGGCGATGACGCGGTGCGAGGCCTGCTGCGGGCCATCGGCATCGACATTGGTGAGATCGGCGACGGCCTGGATCAGCGCGCCGAACAGGTCGATCTTGTAGTTGTCGTGGGTGCCCTGCAGCACCGCAGCGATGCGCTCGAGGCCCATGCCGGTGTCGATCGAGGGCCGCGGCAGGTCGACGCGCTTGCCGCCGGCAAGCTGCTCGTACTGCATGAAGACGAGATTCCAGATCTCGATGAAGCGGTCGCCGTCGGCTTCGGCTGAGCCCGGCGGGCCGCCCGGGATGTGGTCGCCATGGTCGTAGAAAATCTCCGAACACGGTCCGCACGGGCCGGTATCGCCCATCGCCCAGAAATTATCGGAGCCGGCGATGCGGATGATCTTCTCGTCCGGCAGCCCGGCGATCTTCTTCCACAAATTGAACGCCTGATCGTCATCAATGTAGACGGTGATGGTCAGCCGCTCCTTCGGCAGGCCGAATTCCTTGGTGATCAGGTTCCAGGCGAGCTCGATGGCGCGGTCCTTGAAGTAATCGCCGAACGAGAAATTGCCGAGCATCTCGAAGAAGGTGTGGTGGCGCGCGGTGTAGCCGACATTGTCGAGGTCGTTGTGCTTGCCGCCAGCGCGCACGCATTTCTGCGCCGTGGTGGCGCGCGAATAGGGGCGCTTTTCGAGGCCGGTGAAGACGTTCTTGAACTGCACCATGCCGGCATTGGTGAACATCAGCGTCGGGTCGTTGCGCGGCACCAGCGGCGAGGACGGCACGATCTCGTGCCCTTCGCGCGCGAAGTAGCCGAGAAAGCCCGCCCGGATTTCGTTGACGCCGCTCATGCCTTTTCGCCTAACCGCCGGTTAAATTTGGCGTTTCGCCCGCGCCCGCTTTTAGCGGCGCGGGCTGCACCTGTCCAGAAAAGCGCTCGCGCGCACCGCCCTCCTGCGGCTACAACCGCCTCGGCAGCGCATATATGCGCTGTCATGTCGTACCATCAGCCCGCGAACCTGAGCCCCGCATGAACGATTCCGCCATTTCGCCCGCCACCACCACGCTGCAAGACCGGCTTCGCGCCGGGCATTTCGTCATGACCGCCGAGGTGGCCCCGCCGGTGTCCTGCGATGCACAGGATTTGCTGCGCAAGGCGGCACCGCTCAAGGGGCTCGCCGACGCCGTCAACGTCACCGATGGCGCGGGCGCCCGCGCGTATATGAGCGCGACGGCTGCCGCCGCCATCCTGATCGGTGCGGGGATCGAGCCGATCCTGCAACTCACGTGCCGCGACCGCAATCGACTCGCGCTGCAGAGCGACTTGATGGGCGCGGCGGCGCTCGGCGTGCGCAACCTGCTGATGCTCACCGGCGACGACCCCAAGGTGGGCGATCAGCCCGACACCAAGCCGGTGTTCGATGTCGATTCGAAGACGCTGATCGAGACCGCGCGCAGGCTGCGCGACGACGGCGAATTGCCGACCGGGCGAAAGGTATTGGGCAAGGCCGCGTTCTTCCTCGGCGCCGCCGACATGCCGATCGATCCAAAGCCGGATTGGCAACCCACGGCGCTTGCCGGCAAGGTCGCGGCCGGCGCTCAGTTCACGCAAACGCAGTTCTGCATGGATGCCGCAATCGTGCGCCGCTATGTCGGCCGGCTGGCTGAGGCGGGACTGACGGAGAAGCTCGCCATCCTCATCGGCATCAATCCGCTGAAATCCGCGGGCTCGGCGCAATGGATGCGCAAGCACCTGTTCGGCACCATCATTCCCGATGCGATGATTGCGCGGATGGAGGGCGCCGCTGACCCGGCGCGCGAAGGCCGGCGCATCTGCGTTGAATTGATCGAGGAGCTTTCGAGCGTTCCCGGCGTTGCCGGCGTCCACATCATGGCGCCGGGGAACGACGAGGCGGTGCCGGAAGTGATTGCGGAGGCGAAACGCCGGGTGCGGTGAGGAGCTTCCTTCCTTGATCCTCCCCCGTTTACGGGGGAGGTGGCGAGCGAAGCGAGCCGGAGGGGGAAAGTCTTCGCCGCCTGGCGCAAGCCTCTGAGGCCGCAGGCCCCCTCCCTACCCTCCCCCGCAAGCGGGGGAGGAATAAGTCAATCTCACCTTGCTCCCCGCAAGCGGGGGACGGGATGAGGCTATCTCACTCCTCCACGGCTTCGTCGTCGTCGTCCTCCGGCTCCTTCTCGCCGGCCAGAATCTTCTCGGCGATGAGGCCGGCAGTTCTGGCGGATCGAGGCCTCGATCTTGTTGGCGATGTCGGCATTGCCCTTGAGGAAGGTCTTGGCGTTTTCGCGGCCCTGCCCGATACGCTGGGAGTCATAGGAGAACCAGGAGCCGGACTTTTCCACCACACCGGCCTTGACGCCGAGGTCGATCAGCTCGCCCATCTTCGACACGCCCTCGCCGTACATGATGTCGAACTCGACCTGCTTGAACGGCGGCGCCAGCTTGTTCTTGACCACTTTCACGCGCGTCTGGTTGCCGACCACCTCGTCGCGCTCCTTGATGGCGCCGATGCGGCGGATGTCGAGCCGCACGGACGCGTAGAATTTCAGCGCATTGCCGCCGGTCGTCGTCTCCGGCGAGCCGTACATCACGCCGATCTTCATGCGGATCTGGTTGATGAAGATCACCATGGTGTTCGACTTGTTGATCGAGGCGGTGAGCTTGCGCAGCGCCTGGCTCATCAGCCGCGCCTGGCTGCCGGGCTGGACGTCGCCCATCTCGCCTTCGAGCTCGGCGCGCGGAACGAGCGCGGCGACCGAATCGATCACCAGCACGTCGATCGCGCCCGAGCGCACCAGCGTGTCGGCGATTTCCAGCGCCTGCTCGCCGGTGTCGGGCTGCGAGATCAGAAGGTCGTCGACATTGACGCCGAGCTTGCGCGCATAGATCGGATCGAGCGCGTGTTCGGCATCGACGAAGGCGCAGATGCCGCCCTTCTTCTGCGCTTCGGCGACGGTGTGCAAAGCGAGCGTGGTCTTGCCGGAGGATTCCGGCCCGTAGATTTCGACCACCCGCCCGCGCGGCAAGCCGCCGATGCCGAGCGCGATGTCGAGGCCGAGCGAGCCGGTGGAGACGGTATCGACGTCCATCGACTTGTTGTTCTTGCCAAGCCGCATGATCGAGCCCTTGCCGAAATTGCGCTCGATCTGCGAGAGCGCGGCATCGAGGGCCTTCGATTTGTCCATGGACGGTCCTTCAACGAGACGAAGCGCGGGCGAACTCATGGTCGTTGCTCCTTATGGCCGGGATTCGGGGGACCGACAACGCGGGCCCCCGCCGCCGGCCGAAATTGGCGATGGCGGCAATGTACATGATTTGTTCTAGGTTCGCAATATGTTCTTTTGCGGGATTGGGTACTGGCCCCTTTCCATCCCCACTGGTCCGTTTTGAATTAAGGGGCGGCCCCTCTTGCGGGTGGGGCCCTACCTGGCTGTTCGTTCGAAGTGCACTGTCATAAGTAATACCCCAATCCCGAACACGGCAATAAAAAGCGCGACCATAAGCCCAACCAATATACCTTTAAGAAAACCATGCGGATGGAGGATTCCGAACGATATGATTACTGTGGCACTGAAGAATGCTGCCAGTCGTTGTAGTGTGGGCAATTGAATTACATTGAAACGCCCCTTACTCTTCTCGTTGATCATTGTCATGATGATTGCCTTGGTGATGCGAATCAGCAACCACGACAGAATCACAACTCTGGGGCATTGTGAATCCTCTAAAATGCGCGGGAAACCAGTGACGATATTGGCCGCCTTCCTTTTAGGGTCGGCCCCCGCGACCAATTCCAATGCGCGTCGTCCATGCACGGGCAAATGCGAAGCGCCGCTCGACCCTGCAGGGGAACGGCGCTTCCAGTCCGATAGGTGTGCTTCTTCTTACCCTGCAACCCGCATCGTCAGGCTACTCGGACGCCGGGCCGCCCTACTGCGCTGGCGCCGGTGCGGTCCGCGACTGGCTGCTCATCTCCGTGGAATCCGGCGGCATATTGGCATTAAACATCATGTTGTAGCCCATAAGCCCCAGAATGAGCAGGACAATCACGCCGCTGCCAATCCACATCAGGCGCATTTCCTTGCTGTCCGCGCCTTGGTCAACCTGGTTCGTGTGGTCATCCTGATTCGCCATGAAATCCTCCGCATTCGGATGGCCCCCAAAGGCAAGCGTAGATTGTTCGGGGCGTCCTGTCCCGATCCACAATGCGTGCTCACCTTATTTTGAATGCTTCTAATTTGACAGACAGGCACCCCGATAGGGTGTAACCTTGTTCCTTGCCTGCGGCGGCGTTGGGCCGTGCGTCGGTTATCCATTGCCTTGCCGCACGCGTACGGGGAATCGTGCCGTGTCCGCGACCATCGTTCCATTCTTGCGTGATACGTCGTTTGGTCCCGACGTGACCAGCGAGATGGGCAAGGCTTACGACAAGGCGCTGAACGCGCTGCACGACACGGGTCAGCCGCACGTGGTGCAGGAGATCATCGCCCGAAAGATCATCGACATCGCCAAGTCGGGCGAACGCGACGCAGAGCGGATGTGTGCGCGCGCGCTGGCGGCGCTCGGCATCGAACGCGATGAATAAGATCCGGGCCGCAACGACAGCCCGCGCCGTCAGGGCGTCGTGAGCTTCATCTGCTTGAGCACCGCGCGGCCGAGCAGGCCGTAGGGGTTCGCCAGCGTCTCCAGCATCTCGAAATGGTTGTAGCCCTCGCCGACGAGGAGCTCGACCGGTTTGCCGGCCGCCTTCACCGCCGCGGCGAAATCGCGGCTCTGGCGCTGGAATTCGGGAGTCTCGTAGGTGCCGTAGGTCAGAATGAGCGGCGTGTGCAGCCGGTCGAGATGGCGAATGGCGCTGAGCTCCTGCTCCATCTCGTCGGTGAAGTTGACGTATTTCGAGCGCTTCGACAGCCGCACCGGCTTGAGCTCGTACATGCCGCTCGACAGCGCCGCGCCCTTGAGGATGTCGTTTGGCAGGCCGTCCTTGCCCCAGTCGTGCGTCACCACGCAGCCGGTGAGATGCGAGCCGGAGGAATGCGACGTGATGTAGAGCCGGTTGGCATCGCCGCCGAACTTGTCGGCGTTGCGATAGACCCAGCCGACGGCGCGGCACACCTGCTCGACCATGGGAAACAGACTGCCGCCCGCATTGTCGACATTGGTGAAGTCGAGCACCACGAAGTGCGCGCCAGCGTGCAGGAACGGCTCGGCGAGATAGGTGAACTCGGGCGCGGCGCCATTTCGCCACGCGCCGCCGTGGACGAAGATGTTGATTGGCGCGTTCGGCTTTTTACATTGATAGACGTCGAGCCCTTCGATCGGCGTCGGGCCGTAGGCGAAGCGCAACGGCTTGCCGGTACGCGTGAGCGCGTCGGCGCTGTTGGCGAGGCGGCGCTTGCCGAGCTGGTCGCGGTTGGGCGCATAGACGGCCTGGTCGTAGGCGTCGTCGAGCTCGGCCTGGTCCATGCCGAGCCAGACAATTGGGCCTTTGGTTTTTGCGGTGGCGGTGGCGGTGTTCATCGTGCTTCCCTCTTGCCTCACACTAGCACCTGTCATGGTCCGCGAAGGCGGACCATCCAGTAAACGCAAACGTTGCGGCGTTACTCCAAACGTCGGTGACTACTGGATCGTCCGCCTTCGCGGACGATGACAACATACGAAATCCTATTTCGATCCCGAAGGATAAACCAGCGCGGCCGCGCGCTCCACAATCGGCTTCGGCGTGCCATAGGCCTTGGCGAGCAGCGTATCGATCTCGGCGCCGGAGAGCGGCTCGATCTCGAGCTGCTGCTTTTGCGCGTCGGCAATGAATTCGGGATCCTTCAGCGTTGCCTCGAACGCCTGACGCAAGGCGGCGACGCGATCGGCCGGCGACGCCTGGCGGCAGGGCGAACGGCCGGCCGGCCTCCTGACGCATCAGGATCAGTTCCAGCACCTGCCTGCTTTCGTCGTCGCTGACGAGATCGAGCGCGCTCGGCACGTCGGGCAGGTCGTGGAGCTTTTGCAATCCCATCTGCACGATGACGTTGAGCAGCTTTTCCTTGATCCAGTGCGGCCGCGAGGCCTTGATCGTGGACCACGACAGGCCGCAGATGCCTTCGGCCTCGCCACGCTCGACCGACATGGTGAGGCCAGAGGCCGTGTCATAGCCGGCGATGATCTTGAATTTCGTGCCGATCAGGGCGTTGAGCATTTTCGGCACGATCGCCGAATTGGAGGTGGCGCCGGATGCTCCCACGATCACCTCACGCGCTCGCGCCTCGGCGATGGTCTTGACGGTGCTGGTATGCCAGGTGAAGCAGACGTTCTCCAGCTTACCGATCGATCCAAGCCAGTTGAACTTCTGTGCGTCGTAGCGCGCCGACGGGTTGCCGAACAGCGGATCCATCGCCGCGCCATTGGTGAAAGCGCCGATCACCGAGCCGTCGCGGTCGGCGGTGTTGTAGAGCGACGACGCCAGCGCCAGCCCCGCCGCCGCCGGCATGTTCTTGGCAATGATGTTGGGATGACCGGGAATATGATTGGTCCAAAAGCGCGCGAACGCGCGCGCGTAGACGTCATAGCCGCCGCCGGGATTGCTGGCGACCAGCATGGTGATGGGTTTTGATTTGTAGAAATCCTCGACCGATTGGGCGCACGACGCTCGTGGACCAAAGCAACACGATTGCCAACACCGCACTCGTCGTCCCCGCGAAGGCGGGGACCCATAGCCGCCGAGATCGCGGCCGGTACATGTCGCTCAGCGACATCCATCGCAGCGCTGGGATTATGGGTCCCCGCCTTCGCGGGGACGACTGATCGACGTGATCGTCATCGCTTCAGCTTGTACTTCTGTTGCATCGCCGTGAAAAATCCGTCCTTCTTCAAGCCGTCGAGCAGGCTCGTATCGATATAATCGTCGGCCTTCTGGCTGCCGCCGGGGAACTGCTTGAGGATGTTCTCCGCGCCCTTGGCCGACGGCTCGAGGTCCGGCGGCGACTGCTGCTTGAAGTCGTTGTAGGTGATGTCGAGGATATTCTGATCGGTGATCTTCAACTCCTTGGCGAGCGTCTCCTTGGCGCGCTTCTCGTCGGTGAGCGCCAGATAATTACCCTCGATCGTCGCCTTGAGGAACCGCGTGAGAATGTCGCGGCGCGCGGCGATGTCGTTGTGACGAACCACGATGCCGCTGAACACCCACGGAATCTGCTCCTTCACCAGGTCGACCAGCACGTTGACGCCGTCGGCGCGGGCGAGCGACGCGATCGGTTCGTTGAGCGCGGTCGCCTTGATCTCGCCGGACTTGACCGCCGCGAGCCGGCGCGTGCCGCCGCCGCTTTCCTTCAGCACGATGTCGTCGCGCGACATGCCGAGCCGCTGCAACGCGAGCGTGACGGTGGAATCGCTTTCCGAGCCGAACGTGCTGACGCCGACCGCGCCGCCCTTGAGGTCGGCCGCGGTCTTGACGCCGGGCGCGGAGAAGAATGTGAAGCGGATGACGTTCGAGAGCGAGCCGATCAGGCGGATGTCGCCGCCCGAGCGGTTGATGCGGATGACCGAGGACAGGCCGACATGCATGACATCGAGGCGTCCGGCCTGCACTTCCTCCGCGCCCTTGCTGCCGCCGTTCATGTTGATGATCTGGACGTTGAGCCCCTGCGCCGCATAGAAGCCGGCGTCGCGCGCCATGTACCAGGCGAGCACGGTGTTGACCGGATCGGCGATGCCGGCCTTGAAGTCGATCGGCGACTGCTGCGCCGACGCCGGCCGCGCGAACGCCGGCGAGCATGGCGAGTGCGATAACCGTGCTCGAAATTTTCAGATGATTTTTCATTGTTGCGTCGCTCCCCCAATTTTTAACCTGTCATGCTCCGCGAAGGCGGAGCATCCAGTATTCACAGGAAGTGCAAATTTTGCTCTGCAGACCATTATAATTCACTTCCGGTGATTACTGGATCGTCCGCCTGCGCGGACGATGACAAGGGCTAGAATTCCCGGAACAGCCGGCCAAATCCTGCGATCTTGTCCTTGACGCCGCAGCGGCGCAGCGCGTCCCAGACGATCGCCTGATGCGCGGCCATGCAATTGACGCCGAATTCCTTTTCCAGCACGTCGAGCGCGCCCGCCGTCGGCCAATGCGGCGACGGGAACAGGATGGAGTCGGCTTGCGGATGCTTCTTCATCAGTTCGCGGCCCATATCGAGCGCGGCGTGCTTCGGGATGCGGCCGATCTGGTTGAAGGCGGAGCCCCAGCCGGTCGCGCCCAGCACCTCGCAGTCGAAATGTTTGGCGTAGCTCGCGATGCGGTCGGTCTCGGTCTTCTCGTAGGGCTGGCACACCACGACTTTCTTGCAGCCCAGCGCCTTGGCGGCCGCGGTCTGCGCCGACGTTGAGGTCGACACCTTCACCTTCAGCTCGGCCTCGAGATCGCGGATCATCTGCTGCGCATTGGAATAACCGCGCGACAGGTTGATCGGCACGCCGCCGAGCACGACGATATCGCAGCCCGCCGCCGCCATCTCCTTCGCGGCGCGCGTGCTGATGTCATAGGACTGGTCGACCTCTTCCTTGCTGCGCACCACGATGGCGAGCGAGGTGACGACCAGCGTCACGCCGTCGGGCACGATCTGATAGAATTCATACGGGAAGACTTCGGTCGTCAGCGGCGGCGAGGTGTAGCCGATGCGGGCGCGGCTGCCGTAGATGTCGGAGCGTGATGGTTCGGGCATTGCGGGGGATTTTCTTGCTTCGTTGTGGGGACGCCGAAGGCTATCGGCCCCTCCCCGCCTTGTCCATGATCGCCGGACTCAATCCGGCCGCACCTCCGCCGCGCGCCTCCGCGCGGGGTATCAAAACGCGCCGGCAACCGTGAGGCGAAACGCCAGCGGCTCGACTGGATGCAGCACGCGATCCATCACGCCGTTCTGGCAGACGGCCGTCGGCACGGACGACGCGCCGGAGGACGGGAAGCACAGCGCAAACAAACTGTCGGTCTTGAGCAGCGAGCCGTAGGCATAGCTGATCTGGTCGGTGTGGCTGTCGGTCAGATTGAAGGCGTCGAGCTGCACGCGCCAGCCGCTCGCCCAGCGATAGCCGACGCGTCCGTTGAGCAGCGTGGTCGCCGGCGAGACGAAGGCGTTGTCCTCCGTCAGCGGCCGCGGCCCGAGATAACGCAGCTTCAGCCCGCCGAACCAGCCGGTCTTCTCGCCAAGCTCGAAGCCGGCCGACGCCACCATGTTCGGGCGCGCCGGGAATGTAATTGCCCGGCGCGTTGCCGATCTGCGCCTGCGGGAATCCGGCGAGCGAGTCGTAGATCGCCTGCTGCGCGGTATCGAAGCCGCCGACGAAGCGCGCGCGCGTCACCGCGAGGTCGGCGTCGATGCGCGAGCCACGACACCGGCCGGTAATCGTTGGTCCATTCGATGCCGATGCGTTCGCTCGGCCGGCTCGGCTCGGTGTCGCCGGCATCGCCTGAGAACAAAATCTCCGAGGCCTGATCGAGCACGAACACGCTGACCGAGCTGTTGAGGCCCGGCACGATCCTGGTGCGCACGCCGACTTCGCCGCCCTTGGTGCGCACGAGGAATGGCGAGGCATACAGCTTGTTGGTCGAATCCGCCGGGTCTTCGGTGATGGTCACGCCG
This sequence comes from uncultured Alphaproteobacteria bacterium, assembly GCA_963730645.1. Lineage (GTDB taxonomy): Bacteria > Pseudomonadota > Alphaproteobacteria > Rhizobiales > Xanthobacteraceae > BOG-931. Next base: position 78,900 of record CAVSSN010000017.1, read on the forward strand.
CGCGCGTCGTTGCTGTGGAATCCCATGCCGGCGCTGAGGAAAAATTCGGTCTTGTAGAACGGCCCGAGCACCATCGAGAATTTCGGGCTGCCGATCGCTGTCACGGCGTTGCCGGAATTCGCCGGGTCGTAGATCGAGTTCACGTTTGCCGCGTAAAGGTCGCCGCGCCAGCCGACGATGGTGCGCAGCCAGTCGGTCCAATGGATGATGTTCTCGGCATAGATGCCGGCGCTGCCTTCCTTCACGCCGTCGGTGCGGACGTTGGAGAGGAACTGCCGCTGCACCGTATCGGTGAGCGCGACGTTGATGTCGTCATATCGCGTTTGCAGGCCGAATGTCGTTTCCATCGGCAGGCCGGCCACCGAGCCGCGGATCATGCGCGAGACGCTGCCGCCGATCAGCGTGCGGTCGTCGTGCTGATGAAACTGGTCGCCGTTGACCGGATCGGACAGGAAATAGGTGAAGTTGTTGTAGAGATCGAGCTTGCTCTTGATGGCGTAGACATTGCTGCGCCACGCGCCGGCGTCGTCGGTCTCTGCCATCCGCGCCGACAGCGAGAAGCGGCTGGAATTGCCGCCGTCGCTCGGATCGAATGCGTCGTACAACCCAAGCTGGCCTGAGGTGATGGCGCGCAGCGGCACCTGGTCGGTCGAATTCCACTTGTTGTCGTAGGCCATGCCGGTCAGCGTGAAGCCGTTGTCCGGCGTGCCCTGGCTGAAGCGCAGCAGGCCGTTGAGCTTGCGCATGTCGTCGGGATTGCTCCACGGCCCGTTGTAGGTCGCGACCTCGCCGGCATAGAGCAGATTGCCGCCGTAGAGCGCCGTCGAGCCGTAACCGAGGAAGCGCTCGTAGCCGAAGCTGCCGGTGGTGAACTGCGCGACCTTCTTGTCGACGCTGTTGACGAGGCCGATCGACAGCGCGCCGACCGAGCCGAAATCGCCGACGTCGGCGTAGTACGGTCCCTTGCGCACGTTCAGCGTGCCGATCAGCTCCGGGATGAGGAAGTTGAGATCGGCATAGCCCTGGCCGTGCGCGTGCGTGCGCATGTTGACCGGCATGTCGTCGAGCGTGATCGCGAGATCGGTGCCGTGATCGAGATTGTAGCCGCGCAAAAAATACTGGTTGGCTTTGCCCTCGCCGCTGTGCTGCGTGACGATGAGGCCGGGCGCAGCTTCAAGCGCCTCGCCCGGCCGCGTGAACGGCTGCGCATTGACCTCGCGCGCCGGAGAACGTCACCTCGCTCGCCGCCTGCGGCGGCGGCCCCGACACCGCGGGTGCAGGCGGAGGCGTGTTCGCAGCGCTCGCGCCATTGATCGGCGCGGATGGTGCCGCAGTGCGGGCGCGCGGCGCGGCTGGACGCGTTCGTTTGGCCCGAACCTGGATCGTAGGCAGCGTTGTCCGCGAAGCAGACGGTTTCGGCGCGGTCGGAATGTCTGGCGGCGTTGCTTGCGCCCAAGCCACAGCGCCCATTGCACCAACCAATACTGCAACCGACGCAATTCGACGCACCGAACCAGCCCCGCAACGCGGCCGCGAACCACCCCGCCGACTTGCGCTATGATCCCGCCGATCGGCACCGCAAACCGTTGTACATGCCGGTATGATGATGTCAATAAATCATCATACCCGTCGGAAGAGGCGCAGGAGACAGCCATGCAGCGCGTGACCATCACCGTCGACGACGATCTTGCCGCCGAGATCGACCGCTTCATGGCGTCGCGCGGCTATGCCAACCGCTCCGAGGCGATCCGCGACCTCGCCCGCGCCGGAATGCAGCAGGCCGCGGTCGAAGTCCCCGGGCCGAAGCCGTGCGTCGCGGCGCTGGTCTATGTCTACGACCACGAGGCGCGCGAATTGCCCAAGCGCCTCGCCCGCGACTTCCACGACCGCCACGACCTCGCGCAGGCGACCTTGCACGTGCATCTCGACCACGACAGCTGTCTCGAAGTCACGGTGCTCAAGGGCCGCGGCTCCGACGTGCAGGAATTCGCCGACCACATCATTGCCGAGCGCGGCGTACGCCACGGCCGCGTGGTCTACATGCCGGCGGACAACGTGCACACCCACGGCCGCGGCGAGAGCCACAGCCACGGGCATGGCCACAGTCACACGCACCGCCGCCGAGCGGGTTGAGCCTGCTCCCGGTCATCGTTCAGGAACTGAGAATTTGCCCGGGCGAGAGTTGGTCCGGCCGCTCGACGCGGCGCAAGGTCGGAAATCGCCATGCCCAGACCATGACGACGCCGAGCACCACCGCGCCGCCGAGCACGGCCGAGCCGACCGGCCCGAACCACGCCGCCGTGATGCCGGACTCGAACATGCCGATCTGACCGGCGCAGTTGACGAACAGCGTGTTGACCGCGAACACGCGTCCGCGCATGTCGTCGGGCGTGGCGAACTGGATCAGCGACTGGCGGATCACGGTGCTCAGCATATCGGCCGCTCCGATCGCCATCAGCAGCACGATCGAGAGCGCCGCATAGGGCGACAACCCGAACGCTATCGTGGCGGCGCCGTAGCATGCCACCGCCGCCATCATGATCCGCCCTGCCCTGCGCGAGACCGGAAAGCGCGACAGGATGGCGGCCACGACGAGCGCGCCCAGCGCCGGCGCGCTGCGCAGGATGCCGAAGCCCCAGGCGTTGATGTGCAGGATGTCGCGCGCGAAGATCGGCAGCAACGCCGTCACGCCGCCGAACAGCGTCGCCGCAAGGTCGAGCGACATGGCGCCGAGCACCGCCGGCTGGCTGAAGATGAAACGAATGCCCGCGACCAGTGTCGTCCATGTCACCTTCGGCCGCACTGCCGGCACCGGCGGGATCGGCAGCAGCACGCTCGCGATCGCGGCAATGCCGACCAGCATCGCGCAGAGGCCGAAATCGATCCCCGCACCGAAACCGTAGAGCGCGCCGCCCAGGGCGGGCCCGATGAGCTGGGACATTTTTCCCGCCGAGGTGTGTGCCGAGATCGCCCGCATCAGCAATGCCCGCGGCACGGTGCTGGGAACGAGCGACTGCAGGGCCGGCCCCTCGAATGTCCGGGCAATGGCGTTCACCAGCAGCAGCGCGAAAATCATCTCGACCGACCGCTCGGACATGATTGCGAGCACGAGCAGCCCGACGGAGACGCTCAGCTCGATCGCATAGCAGCAGGTCAAAATGGTCCGGCGGCTGTAGTGGTCGACCATCTGCCCCGCCGGCAGCGTCAGGCACAGCGGCGGAACGAACTGCACCAGCCCGATCAGACCCAGAGCAAGCGCGCTGCCGGTGAGATCGTAGACCAGCCATCCGACGGCGGCCGCCTGCATCTGGTTCGCGGTATTGGAAGCCGCGCGCGTGATGAAGAGAAGCCGGAATGAGCGATGGCGAAACAGCGGCGGTAGAGTGGGAACAACGGCTGGATCGCTCATCGCGTAGCGTGGTCACCTTTGCGGTATGGCCGCGCGTCGGCCAGCAGCGCGATCGAATGGGCATGCGAGGGCCGCTGCGTCGCATCAGAACTGCATCAGGTCCTTCGCGACCATGATCTGACCGGAGAAATATTTCTTCGCCTCGTCGGCGTAGCGTTGATAGTCGTCGTTCGGGATTCACCGACGGCCCGAAATGCGTCATCACGATCGTCTTGACGCCGGCCTTCGCCGCCATCTTGCCGACCTCCTCGGGCGTGACGTGCTCCTCGTGCATGTGACGGATGAAGCCGTCCTGCTCGGCCGGTGTCTTCGCCTGCCAGGCGCCGTTGCGCTTGAATTGCTCGACCACTTCGTCCACCGACGTCACTTCGGTGACGTAGAGGTCGGCGCCTTTCGCCAATTCGGTCACGGCGTCGGACGGGCCGGTATCGCCGGTGAAGAAGACGACGCGGCCGGGCGTGTCGAAGCGGTAGGAATAGGACTTGTACTTGCCGTAAGGCGGCCTGCCGGGCGGAAAATGGAAGTGCGTGTTCTCGACCGCCGTCACCTTGACGTTGGCGTCCTGATAGATGAGGCCGGGCTGCGACGTCGTGGCCATGGAACGTGTCGGCCATCGGCCGCTTCTTGCCTTCGGCCCAGCGGATTTCGGCATTGGGCGTGAGATAGTCGATCGCACCTTTGACCAGCGCCTCGACGCCGCCGCCATAAATGTCGACCGGCTCGGCGCGCTGATATTCCCATTCCGACACCATCAGCGTCGCCAGACCCGCCGTGTGGTCGCTGTGCGGGTGGGTGATGAAAATCTTGCCGATCTTGCGGAAATCGTAGCCGGTCTGCACGATGCGGCGCGTCACGCCGCCGCCGGCATCGATCAGATAGAGCGTGCCGTTGACGACCAGCAGGTTGGAGGCCTGCGCGCGATCCTTGCGCGGCTGCGGCCCGCCCGCGGTGCCGAGCGTGATGAGCTTTGTGCCGTCGGCCGCACCTTCGGCGTGTGCCGCGATGCCGGTTGCCAACAGCGATATGCCGGCAATCACTGTCAGCAATGATCCTGCTTGCCTTGTCATCTCTTCCTCCCGTTACCCGCCAAATCCTCACCACGATGCTATGATCATGCCGCAACTTCTCAGCCATGGCGACGGCCTCGCTGGTGATCGTGGAGTTGGCACTCCCTGTCCACGCGAGAAGCCGCTTCATTGCCGGTCCGCCCACGGCTAGTCTCGACCCATCTGTTCAGGCGACATCCACCTTACTCCCGCCGCGAGGTGGGAAATCGGTGCGTTCGCTTACTTCGGAAGGACGACCGGATGCGGGCAGTGATTGTCGGTGCGGGAATGGGCGGGTTGATGACGGCGTTGGCGCTGCGGCAGTCCGGCGTCTTCGCATCGGTCGATATCTACGAGCAGACGAAGGTGCCCAGCACCGCAGGCGCTGGGTTGAACATCCCGCCCAACGGGGCGCGGATATGTCGTTGGCTGGGCGTCGACCTCGATGGCGGGGATCCCAAGGGCCCCGAGGGGGTGATCGACGGTGGCCGGGCGGCAATTCTGGAGTTGACACGGCAGTTCAACGCGGATGGGAGCGTGACAAAGAGGCCGTTCGATCACGTCACCGCCGCGGGCGACGGCGCCGGATTTCATCACATGCACAGGCTGGACCTGTTGATGTGCCTGTATAAGCGGGTGTTCGAGTTCGGTCCCGACAGCGGGGCGCCGTGCCCGATCACCGTGCACATGGACTGCAGGCTGACACAGTTGCGTCAGACCGCCGGCGAGGTGATCGCGACCTTTTCGAATGGTCGAACCGCCACGGGAGAGGTTCTCGTGGGTGCCGACGGGATCAACTCTGCCACGTTGCAGCTGGCGTGGCCGAACCCGCGTCCCAAGCGCTGGACCGAGGTGACCTGCTTTCGTGGGCTCATTCCGCGGACGGTGGTCGCCTCGCTCCGCAAGGCTGACGGCAGCCCGCTGGACCACAATCCCATCAACTCCTTCAGCATGGACCGCCATCGGAAAGACAGGAGCGGGGCGACGACGTACTGGGTGCGCGGCGGCGAGTTGTTGAACGTATGGATCGCCCGTTATGAGCCTGACTCTGCGGCGTTCGAGCAGGAGGAAGGCGACTGGTTTCCCGTCAGTCAGGAGGAGATCCTTCGCGAGGTGGACGAGGCATTCACGGGGAGCGCCAGCAGAGACGACCTGTTCGCTCTGGCGGGGGCGATCGTTCGTCCCACGAAGTGGGGCCTCTACGATCGTGACGCGCTCGAAACCTGGGTGCAGGGCCGCATCTGTCTGCTCGGGGACGCGGCGCACCCGATGCTTCCCACGTTTGGCCAAGGCGCCGCGCAGTCTTTCGAGGACGCCGCCGCGCTCGCTAGCGCCTTCGCCCTGCACGGCCGCGATGTGGCTACTGCGATGTTGCACTACGAACGCGTGCGGCATTACCGCGCCACCCGTTTCCAACTCGGCTCCAAATTCGCCTTCGATCACTTGCGGGCCAAGGACACCGCTGCGCAGAAGGCGCTACTCGAGACGCTCGACGAACGGGTCAGCCCAGCCTTTGCCCACGACAAGCGCGGCGGCGAGGACGACTCCTGGATCTACGCGTACGACGCCCGCAATATCGGCGCCGAATTGCCCCCCAAGAGATTAGGACCGTGGGACTTCCGCCGAGCCGCCAAGGCCGACTATGCCGCGATCACCCGCAAGCTCTGGATGCCAGCTGCTCCCGCCAAGGGTACACGCCCCGTCACGCGCGAAGAGGTCGCCCTGCACAACACCCGGGACGACTGCTGGATCATCATCTCGGGAAAAGTTTACGACATCACCGAGTGGGCACCCCATCACCCTGGTGGCGCTGGAATTGCCCGAATGTACGCCGGCAAGGAAGCCACTGCCGAATTCGGTGACTTTCACAGTGCCGAAGCTGTCGCGCACATGGCTCATTTCTGCATCGGCGACCTCGTCGAGACTTCAACCACCTTGCCGTGACTGGCCACGCTGCTGGCTGGCATTTCCAGCGCGCCGCATCGCGCGGCGGGCCGAAGCGAGCGACCGACCCTAAGGGCCAGTCAAGTGGGATAAAAATTCAAGCTGAGGCGCCGCCCAGCCACCCGAGTCGCCTCGCCTGATCCCGAAGCCGTGCTACATTGCCGCCGAAAGCCTCGAGTGACGGGAGGAGCGCGATGGAATTCGGCTATTTCACGCTGAGCGACAACCACTACCCGAACAATCCGCGCACGGCGAACCAGTACGTCGCCGACATCACCGCGGAAGCGATCTATGCCGACGAGATCGGCATGCATTCGGCCTGGATCGGCGAGCATCATTTTAATTCACTCGGTATCCTGTCCTGTCCCGACATCGTGCTCGGCTACATCGCCGCGCGGACGAAGCACATCCGCCTCGCCCCGGCGGTGACGGTGCTGCCGCTGCATCATCCGATCCGCGTCGCCGAAATGTTCGCGACGCTCGATCTGCTCAGCGGCGGGCGCGTCGATTTCGCCTCCGGGCGCGGCTACGACCGGCGCGAATATCTGCCGTTCCATGTCTCGTTCGAGGACAACCAGGGCATCTTCGAGGAAGGCATGGAAGTGCTGCGCAAGCTGTGGGCCGCCGAGGGCCGCATCTCGCATCACGGCAAGCATTACCAGTTCGACGACATCCGCATCACGCCGAAGCCGGTGCAGCAGCCGCTGCCGGCCTATATCGGCTCGTTCTCGAAGCCCTCGATCGAGCTCGCGGCGCGGCTCGGCTGCGGCCTGATCGTGGCGCCGTTCGCGGCGTCGATGACGTTCGGCGGCCTGCGCCAGGTCACCGACCTTTATCGCGAGACCTGCATCAAGCACGGCCAGAAGCCGAAGCGCATGATGTGCAGCTATTTCATGCATTTCGCCGACACGCCCGAGCAGGAGCGCGCAGTGCGCGAGCGGCAGGTCTACTACTACAAGGAATGCGCCATCCCGGCCTTCCCCGGCGATCCGAAGAATGCACCGCCAAGTTACCGCTACTTCGTCGAGATCGTCGACCGGCTCAACAAGGTCAAGCCCGAGGACCTGACCGAGAACGCCGTGCTGATGGGAAATTCCGCTCGCATCATCGAGGTGCTCAAGAAGGTCGAAGCCGCAGGCATCGACGAAGTCATCCTCTACGTCAATGTCGGACTGAAGCCGCACCAGCAGGTCAAGGACGAGATGGCGCGATTCATGAAGGAAGTCGCGCCCGCTTTCGAGGGCAAGCACAAGCAGCGCGCGGCCTAGCGCCGGATATTCGGCGAAGCACCCGCAGGAGCCTTCCATCGCATCGCTGTCGGTTCCCGAAATCATTTTTTGCTGCGTCGTCATGATGCTGAGCTACGCGCTGCGCGGCTCGACGGGTTTCGGCGCGGCCGTCGCCATGCCGATCATGGCGCTCGTCATCCCGCTGAAAATCCTCATCCCCGGCTGGACGCTGATCGGGCTGACCGCGGGCCTGACCATCCTCGGCCGCGACCGCAAGCTGATCGCATGGCGTGCGCTGCTCGCCGTTCTGCCCTCGAGCATCGTCGGCTTCGCCGCCGGCCTCTATCTGTTCGTCATGCTCGATCCGCGCACGTTGACGCGCGGGCTCGGCGTCATGATTCTCGCCTACGGCTGCTATTCACTATGGCTGACGACGCGCCCGCGGCCGGATGCGCACGGCCCGGTCAGGCTTATCGCCGCCGTCTCGGGCTTTTTCGCCGGCGCGGTCGGAACGACGTTCGGCACCATGGCGAGCGTGTTCTACGCCATCTACTTCGATGCCATCCGGATGGCCAAGGAAAACTTCCGGGCCACCATGTCGGCCGTGCTGGTGGCGCTCGGCGGCCTGCGCGGTATCGGTTTTGTCGCCGTCGGCCAATATACCGGCGAAGTGATGCTGTTCGTCGCCATGGCATTGCCGATGATGCTGATCGGCATCTTCATCGGCGACCGCGTGCACAGCGGTTTGAGCGAACTTGCCTTCCGCCGCACCGTGAGCGTGTTGCTGATGGTCAGCGGCGCAGCGCTGCTGTGGAAATAGGCCCGGTGCGAATGACGCTCAAACCGGCGTTTGCAATGGCCGCTCGCCGGGAACCGCCGGAATGCCTTTCTCCAGGGCCTTGAGCGCATCCTGCAGCACCCCGCGGACGTAACCTACGCTGTTCGCATCGATCATGTTGGCGTTGAGATAAAACTCGAGCCCGCTCATGTGCTCGCTGAAGACCTGAGTCATCCTGCCACTGGTGTCGACAATGCCTTGGACCAGGTAGGGAACAACCTCGCGGCTGATCCCCTTCATTGTAATCGCGGGAAGCGGCTGCGCGACGACGATTTCGCGCACCAGCGCCACTGTTTCATAACTGACCACGATGTGCCCGGGCTCGGCGATCGATTGCAGGCGCGCGGCGAGGTTGGCCTCGGCGCCGATGATGGTGTAATCCATCCGGTCATTGCTGCCGAAATTGCCGACGTTGCAAAAGCCGGTGTTGATTCCCATCCGGACCCGGAACGGGTGCTCGATGCCGGAACCGCGCCATTTGACGTTCAACTCCGCGATCCGATGCTGCATCTCGATCGCCATGCGCAGGCAGGCCTTGGCGTCTTCCGCATCGCCTTTGGTTTCCGGATCGCCGAAGAAGATGAGGATGGCGTCGCCGACGAACTTGTCGATCGTGCCGCCGTGCCTCAGCGCGATGGCGGACATCTCGGTGAAGTACTCGTTGAGCAGGTGCGTAATCTGCTCCGGCTGGAGTTGTTCCGTGGTCGCCGTGAAATCCTTGATATCGGAAAAGAAGATCGTCAGCCTTTTTCGCTCGGTCTGAATCGTGACGTCCTTTTGGCCGCTGAAAATGCTCTTGTAGATCTGCGGCGACAGGTACCGCGATATCTTCATCGACAGCGAGGCGAGGAAATCGTTCGCCGTTTCAAGCTCGGTATTCATGCCCTGGATCAGCACGGCCTGACGCCGTTGCATGGCAATGAACAGGGAGCCGATCGCCGCGGTGAGCACGAAATACGCCAGCAGATATTTGAACGCGAATATGTTGCCGCTGATGGTCTGGGCAATCGATACCTCCTGAATACCGCGAACGTCACCGACCTTCCAATCGCGCTTCGGGCTTTCCGGGTGCGCGTTGTGGCAGTTCACGCAGGCCTCTCCCATGATCACCGGAGCGATCAGGCGGACGCTGTCGCTGAAGATCGAGCTTGTCACTTCGCTCATCGACTGACGTGGATTTTCGCGCAGCTGCGCCAGCGCATCCGTTTCGAACGCATCGAGCGCGTGCGGCGCCCGGCCTTTGAACGGAAAATCCGAGACGAAGCGGTAGCTGATGTTCTGCTGTTGCTCGCCGATCACGCGGCCGAGCTCGAGCGAGAGCGTCGCCGGAATTGGGATCGCGCCGGGGATAGCCTCGTAATTGTGCACGACCTGAGTGCTTCCGGGCGAAGCGAGGACGCGGCCAACCACATTGCTGGCGTAGTAGCTGCGCACGCTGCTGACCACGGAATTCAGATCGCTCGCCTGACGGCGCAGGTTGGTTTCCACCAGTTTGCTCAAGTCCAGCCACACGGCGAGCGGCAGCCCGACAAGCAGCAGAATGACGAGCGGGACGAGACTGAAATCCGTTCTTGTGCCAAAAGCTTTCTTCATAACGTGACCTTTATTGCGTTTGCGGGTCATCTACACGAACTCGGAGGTCAAAGCGGTGAATTTTCGGTGACCTCGGCCTGCCACAATTGCTATCCTGGGCCACAGGCCTCCAATTACGCTTTCTATCTGCCTATCGGTCCGTTTGATTCGTCGGATTCCGATGCAAAACGTCTGACGCTGAGGGGAAAAAATGCGCAAACTTGGACTCGTCCTGACGCTGACCGCATGCGCCTTCGCGAGCGCAGCGGCGGCCGAATATCCGGACAAGCCGATCCGCCTCATTGTGCCGCAGGCCGCCGGGCAGCGCGACCGATACGGTGGCGCGCATCCTCGGCGCCGAGCTCGGAAAAGAGCTCGGCCAGCAGATCGTGATCGACGACCGGCCGGGCGGCGCGCTCACCCTCGGGCTCGATCTGACGGCAAAGTCCGCGCCCGACGGCTACACCATCGGCATGGGCCCGATCGGCGCGCTTGCCATTACCCGGCACATGGTGGCGAAGCTGCCCTATGACATCGAGCGCGATTTTCAGCCGATCGCGCTGTTGACGCGCGGACACCTGCTGCTCGCAGTGTCGCCGACGGTGCCGTTCAAGACCGTGCTGGAGCTTGTCGACTACGCAAAAAAGAATCCCGGCAAGCTGTTCAACGCATCGTCCAGCAACGGCTCGCCGGGCCATGTCGGCGGCGAGTTGTTCAAGTACATGACCGGCACTGAAATCGTCCACGTCCCCTACAAGGGCGGCGCGGCGGCGATCAACGACCTGATCGCGGGGCGCGTGCAATTGATGTTCGAAAGCCTGAACTCGATCGCGCCGTTCGCGAAATCCGGCACCGTGCGCGCGCTTGCGGTCAGCGGCGCGCGGCGCTCGCCCGGCTTTCCCGAGCTGCCGACCGTCGCGGAGGCGGGCGTGCCGGGCTACGAGGCCGGCACCTGGAGCGGCGTCGTCGGACCGGCCAAAATCCCGCGGCCGATCCTCGACAAGCTCAATGCCGCCATCAACCGGGCGATCCAGTCGAAGACGTTCATGGACCGCTTCGCAGCGATCGGCGACGAGCCGGCCGGCGGAACGCCGGAAGAATTCGCCGCCGTGATCGCGAAGGACTCCGCCAAATGGGCCGAGGTGGTGCAGCGCTCGGGGGCGCGGCTCGACTGAATTTGCCGCCAAATGGCCGATAAACCCCGCAGAAAGCCTCCGGGAGGCGTGCCGGCTCGTTGAGAACCCCTCTAATCGGCGAACCCGGGCCGGGCGAAAATACCTCAGGTTCCGCCGACGCGACCTGCTATTGTGTGACAGCGGCCTGTCGAGGTGACGGTGGCCAGCGGGGCACAATGATGAAGCGGATTGCAGGGGTCGAGGCGTCTCTGTTCCATTTCGTCATGATCAAGCCGACTCATTACGATGATGACGGCTACCCGATTCAATGGTTTCGCTCCGCCATACCCTCCAACACATTGGCCTGCCTCAACGGGCTCGCCGCGGATGCGCAGCGGCGCGAAGTGCTCGGAGCTGGCGTCGAAATCCGGCTCGACACTTATGACGAAACCAATCGGCGCGTGCGGCCCGACCGTATCATCCGCGCGATCCGCAAGGCGGGCGGCCGGGCGCTGATCGGATTCGTCGGCGTACAGTCGAACCAGTTTTCTCGCGCCGTCGATCTGGCGCGCCCGTTCCTCGCTGCCGGACTGCCGGTATGCATCGGCGGCTTTCACATTTCCGGCTGCATCGCCATGCTGCCGGAAATGCCGCCGGAGATGCGCGAGGCGCAGGCGATGGGCATCTCGTTCTTCGCCGGCGAGGCCGAGGACGGGCGGCTCGACGCGGTGCTGCGCGACGCCTGGAACGGAACGCTGGCGCCGCTCTACAACTACATGAACGATCTGCCGGCGCTCGAAGGCCGGCCGCCGCCGCAACTGCCGAAGAAGCATGTGCGCCGGACCTCCGGCACGGTGTCGAGCATCGACCTCGGCCGCGGCTGTCCCTACCAGTGCTCGTTCTGCACCATCATCAACGTCCAGGGCCGCAAGAGCCGGGTGCGCTCGGCCGACGATCTCGAGGCCGCGGTGCGCGAGAACTACGCCCAGGGCATCAAGCGGTTTTTCATCACCGACGACAACCTCGCCCGCAACAGCCAATGGGAATCGCTGTTCGACCGCATGATCAAGATGAAGGTCGACGAAGGCATGGACATCGGCTTCACCGTCCAGGTCGATACGCTGTGCCACAAGATCCCGAACTTCATCGAGAAGGCGACCAAGGGCGGCGCGCGCCGGATCTTCATCGGGATGGAGAACATCAATCCCGACAATCTCATCGGCGCCAAGAAGCGCCAGAACAAGATCACCGAGTACCGCGAGATGCTGCAGAAATGGCGCGACCACGGCGCCATCACCTGCGCGGGCTATATCCTCGGCTTCCCGGCGGACACCAAGCAATCGATCCTGCGCGACATCGAGATCATCAAGAAGGAACTTCCGGTCGACATCCTGGAATTCTTTTTCCTGACTCCCCTGCCCGGCTCGGAGGACCACAAGGTCCAGTGGCAGAAAGGGGTCTGGATGGATGCCGACCTCAACAAATACGATCTCAATCACCGCGTCTCGCATCATTCCAAAATGTCGGACGCGGAATGGGAAGACGCCTATCGCGCCGCCTGGGCGTCGTATTACACGCCGGAGCACATCCGCACGATCCTGCGCCGTGTCGCAGCGAACAAGCTGGGATTGCTGAATTCCATCATGTCGACGCTGCTCTGGTTCAACACCATGATCCCGTTCGAGGGCGTTCATCCGCTCGAAGGCGGCATGATCCGGCAGAAATACCGGCGCGATCGCCGGCACGGGCTGCCGCTGGAGAGCCCGTTGGTGTTTTATCCGCGCGCCATCCGCGAGAACATCGGCAAGGCGCGCGGCTACTGGAAGGTCTATCGGCAATTCAAGACCATTCTCAATGAAGTCAAAGCGGCGCCGGACCGCTGGACCTACACCGATCTCGCCATCGAACCGCTGCGGGAGAACGAAAACGAGTCGCTCGATCTCTATCACGAGACCAGCGGCGGCGAGGCCGCATTGGCGCGAAAGCACCGCGACGACGCCATCCGCGCACAGGCCGAGCGAAAAGTCCTGGCGGCCGGCCACGCCGGATAAAGGCCGGTTTTCAATTATCCCGCGCCGCGAGAGGCCTCACAGCGTCTCGGCGAAGAAATCGCGCATCAGCATGTAGGATTTGCGGCAGAGCTTCTCGTCGTATTGCGTCGCCGCCGGATTGTTGGCGGTCGGATCGCAGAACGAATGCACGGCGGGCGGACCGAACATCACCACCTGCCAGTCGACCTTGGCCTTGGTGAGCTCTTCCTCGAACGCATCCATCATCGGCTTCGGCGTCACCGGATCGGCCCGGCCGTGGATTGCGAGCACCCGGCCCTTGATGTTGCAGGGCGTGCCGGCGACGACCGGGTTGGGATTGGTGACGTGAAACACCACCACAGCCTTGAACGGCGCGCCGGCGCGCGCCTGCTCGAGCGCGAAGCCGCCGCCGGCGCAATAGCCGATCACGGCGCTCTTCGCCGGATCGATCAGGCCGAGCTTGTCCGCCTCGTCCCGCATCGTATCGAAGCTGGTCTTGCCGCAGGCAAGCGGTAAACGGCCGGTCCTTGTGCACCGCCTGCATGCCGGCCGCCAGTTGCTCGCGCGTCTTCGGCTTGTCGCCGTAGCCGGCGCCGAACATGTCCGACATCAGCACGACATAGTCCTTGCCGGCGACGCTGCGCGCCTGCGCGATGGTGTCGGCGCAGACGCCCTTCCAGTCGGGCTGCATGAAGATGGCCGGACGCTTCGCCTTCACGCTGTCGTCATAGACGATCATGCCCTCGAACGGCCTGCCATTGACCTGGTACGGCACTTTTTTCTCGGCCATCGTGCTCTCCCTCTCTCTGGCGTTTCTGAACGGCTGATGGTTGACGCGCTCATTCCGACCACTCGGCCACCAGCCGGTCGGCGTGATAGACCTTGGACAACGCCTCGCGTATCGCGCCAATGCTGACGCCGATCGCGCGATTGGCGGCGGCGTCGTAGGCGAAATAGCCGCCGAGCGCCGGATAATTGATGTCGAACAGCACGCCGGCGATGTCGCCGGCCTTGGTGATCACCGGCGAACCGGAATTGCCGCCGATGACGTCATTGGTCGTGACAAAATTGAGCGATAGCCTCATGTCGAGATTGGCTTTCGCCGCGAGCCAGTTCGCGGGGAGCTGGTAGGGCTCGGCATCGGTCGCGCGGTCGAACAGTGCGCCGAGCCGGACGATCGGCGCGATCTTCTGGCCGCCGGCGCGATAACCGGCAACCGAGCCGTAGCTGATGCGCGGCGAGTAGCTGGCGTCGGGATAGACGGCATGGCCGTAGGCTTCGAACGCCGCGCGCGCGACCAGGCGCAAATAGCGCGCCATCGGCTGCTCGACCTCGTGCGCATAGGCGATCTCGACCGCGCTGAGGTCGGCATCGATCTCGCGCGCAAACACGATCATCGGATCGGCAGATTTGTCGATCGCTTCGGGCGCGCCGTTGGCCAGGGCGCCGGCGAAATCCGGCATTGTTCAGCTTGGTGCCGTCGATCAATTCGGCGGCGCGCTGCTGGGGCGACTTGCGGCCGAGAACTTTCTTGACCAGCGCATCGTCGGGACCGAGCGCCTCGCGCAGTTGCGTCAGCGAGAACGCGAGGTTGAGCTTTTCGAGCGCGGCGTCGTAGGTCGCGGCCGCAGCGGACGATTTCATCATCGCCCGCAGATTCGGAGTCTTTTGAGCTCTTGGGCTGTTCGCGCTGCAGGGCGGCGGCCTGCAACGCCGGCGCGGGCGTGTCGGCGGTTTGCGCCTTGCGCACCAGCTTGCGGGCAAGATCGAACAGCTCGGACTGGAAGCCATGGCCGCCCACCGTCAATTGATAGCGGTCGCGCCAGTTGCGAAAATCGTCGAGGATGTCGCCGATCTTGTCCCACGCCTCGCCATATTGCGCGTTGAGCTTCGCATCGCCGGCGATCTTTTGACGCAAGTCGCGTTCGGCCTGCGCAGCGCAGCTTGATGATGTTCGGCCCGGCGAGCGCCGCAAAGCGGCCCTGGTTGTATTTCAGCTTGCTTTCAAGCGCGGCCAGTGGCCGGCGCGGCGATGCGGCCCTGGTCGGCGCCGATGGCCGAAAACTCGGTGAGCAGCCCGCGCAGCTCCAGGTCGTAGAAAATGTCGCGCGGCAGCTCGACGTCGCGGCGGAATTCCAGGCGCGCAAGCGTATCGCCCCGAAACGTGAAGCCCGGACTGCCGGACGCGAAGGTGACATCGCCCGGCTCGATGTCCGCCGTGGCCTGGTGCAGATAGTTCGCCGAGGTGTCGAGCGGCTTGCCGTCGGCGTAGATGCGCAGATAGGCGATATCGAGGCTGGTGTGCGGAAAATGGAAATCGTCGATGTCGCCGCCGAAATCGGCGATCGCGTGCTCGGGAACAAACACCAGGCGGACGTCGTCGTAGATGCGGTTGCGGTAGAGATTGTACAGCCCGCCGCCATGCAGATCGATGACTTCGCAGCGGATGTTGGGCTCGCCGCCGATACATTCGCCGTTGATGATCGCACGCTCGGCGAGATAGGCGGCATTGAAGTCGGCCCCGTCTTTGCCGGCGGTGACGCGGTTGATGCGTTCGGTCACATCGGTGATGGCGAGCGGCTGGTCGAGTTCGAGCCCGGCGCATTTGAGCTCGTCGCCAGCCTGCTTGGCATAGAAACCGGACGCCGCAAGATCCTGCTTTGCGTTCGAGAGGCTCTCGATGCAGCTCGATACGCAATGGTGGTTGGTCAGCACCAGACCATGCGGCGAGACGAAGCTCGCCGAGCAATGGCCCGGGATGCGCAGCGTCGACAGCCGGACGTGATCGAGCCAGGCTTGATCGGGCTTGAAGCCGTAGGCCTTCTCGACCTTGTCAGCCGGAAAATGGTTGAACAGCCACATGCCTTCGTCGGCGAAGCTTGCGGCGCGACGTCAACGACACGGCAATTCCCACGGCGGCGGCAAAACGCGCTCGAAGCGGCATGGACGTCACCCTCGGTTGACAGCCGATTTTATACCGGGCTGATACCAATCCCAACCGGTGACCCGTTCCGCTTATATCGGACATGCGCGAATGCAGGTACTATCGAACCTCGCTCTTCAAGGAGAAGAAGAATGCAAGATTTTTCACGCAGACGCGCGCTTGCGACGCTCGCGCTTGCGACAGCTTCGGCCGGCATGTTAGCGGCCGGCACACCCAACACAGCAATGGCACAAACGCGGCGGGAAATTCATGACCACAGCATCGGGCTTACAGATTCTCGGACACCAAGGTCGGCACCGGCGCGGCATGCCCGGCCCGGCCAGGTCTGCGTCATGCACTACACCGGCTGGCTTTATCAAAATGGCGTCAAGGGCAAGAAATTCGACAGCTCGGTCGACCGCAACGAGCCGTTCGAGTTCACCCTCGGCAAACATCAGGTCATCGCCGGCTGGGATGAGGGCATCGCCACCATGAAGGTTGGCGGCAAGCGCACTCTCATCATCCCGCCCGAACTCGGCTATGGCGCGCGCGGCGCCGGCGGCGTCATACCGCCGAACGCCACGCTGATGTTCGATGTCGAATTGCTCAACGTGAAGGGCTGACGAAGACAAATTCACTCCGGCGCCGCGAGCCCCATCTGCGCCAGCATGGCGCGGCCGGTGAGACCATAAGGGTTTGCCAGCGTCTCCAGAAGCTCGAAGTGATTGTAGGCCTCGCCGACAATCAGCGCAGCGGACTTTCCGGCCGCCTGCACCGCGGCACAAAAATCCTGCGTCTGGCGCTGAAACTCAGGCGTCTCGCAGGTGCCGTGCGCGAGGATGAGCGGCGTATGCAGTCCGTCGAGATGACGCTGCGGGCTGAGCTGTTGCTCCATCGCGTCGGTGAACTTGACATAGGCCGAGCGTTTCGAAAGCCGCACCGGCTTGAGATCGTACATGCCGCTCAGGAGCAGCGCGGCCTTGCAGAAGTTTTCCGGCAACTCTTCCTCGCGCCAGCCGTGCGTCAGCACGCAGGCGGCAAGATGCGAGCCGGAGGAATGCGCCGAGATATAAAGCCGGTCGCGATCGCCGCCGAAGCTTTCGGCGTTGCGCCACACCCACGCGAGCGCGCGGCGGACCTGCTGGTACATCGGGAACAGATCGCCGCCGGCCTGATCGACATTGATGAAATCGATGATGACGGCGTGGGCGCCGGCGCGAACGAGCGGCTCGGCCTGCAGCGCGTAGTCGGCGGCCTTGTTGCGCCGCCACGCGCCGCCGTGGACGAAGACGTTGATGGGCGCGTTTTCGGCATCGGCGCGAAAGATATCGAGCGCTTCGTATTCACTCGGCCCGTAGGCGACGCGCTGCGGCGGCCCGAGGATCGTCCGCGCCCGTTCGCTCGCCGCGATGCGGCGCGTGACGATCAGCTCGCGGTTGCGCGCATAGATTTCCTGATCGTAGGCGTCGTCGAGCGCCTGCTGGTCCATGTCGCGCCAGACCAGCGGACCGCGGGCGGGCGCAGCGTGCGGCACGGCGCTCACCCCAGATTCAGTTCCTTGAAGAAATCATGGCCCTTGTCGTCGACGACGATGAAGGCCGGGAAATCCACCACCTCGATGCGCCAGATCGCCTCCATGCCGAGCTCGGGATATTCCACCGTCTCGACCTTCTTGATGCAGTGCTCGGCGAGGTTCGCCGCCGCGCCGCCGATCGAGGCGAGATAGAAGCCGCCGTATTTCTGGCACGCCTCGCGCACCGCCGGCGAACGGTTGCCCTTGGCCAGCATCACCATCGAGCCGCCCGCCGCCTGGAAATCGCGCGACGAAGGAATCCATGCGCCCCGCCGTGGTCGGCCCGAACGCGCCCGAGGCGTAGCCCTCCGGCGTCTTCGCCGGACCGGCGTAATACACCGGATGGTTCTTGAAATAGTCGGGCAGCCCCTGCCCTTGCTCCAGCCGCTCGCGCAGCTTGGCGTGCGCCATATCGCGCGCGACGATCATCGGCCCCGAGAGCGACAGCCGCGTCTTGATCGGATGCTTCGCAAGCTGCGCCAAAATCTCCTTCATCGGCTTGTTGAGGTCGATCTTCACCACCTCGCCGCCAAGCTTCGAGGTGTCCACCTCCGGCAGATATTTCGCCGGATTGTGCTCGAGCTCCTCCAGATACACGCCGTCCTTGCGTGATCTTGCCCAGCGCCTGCCGGTCGGCCGAGCACGACACGCCGAGCCCGATCGGCAGCGACGCGCCGTGGCGCGGCAGCCGCACCACGCGCACGTCGTGGCAGAAATACTTGCCGCCGAACTGCGCGCCGACGCCGGTCGACTGCGTCATCTTCAAAATCTCCGCCTCCATCTCGGTGTCGCGGAAGGCGTGGCCGTCCTCGGAGCCCTGCGTCGGCAGCGTGTCGAGATATTTCGTCGAGGCGAGCTTCACCGTCTTCATCGTCAGCTCGGCCGAGGTGCCGCCGATGACGATGGCGAGGTGATACGGCGGGCACGCCGCGGTGCCGAGCGTGAGAATCTTCTCGCGCAGGAACGCGAGCATGCGCTCGCGCGTCAGGATCGACGGCGTCGCCTGGAACAAAAACGATTTGTTGGCCGAGCCGCCGCCCTTGGCGATGAACAGGAGCTTGTATTCCGCGTCGTGCTCGCCCGCGCCCTCGGCGTAAAGCTCGACCTGCGCCGGCATGTTCGAGCGCGTGTTCTTCTCCTCGAACATCGAGATCGGCGCGAGCTGCGAATAGCGCAGGTTGCGCTTGAGGTAGGCGTCGCGCGCGCCCTCGGCGAGCGCCGCCTCGTCGTCGCCGTCGGTCCAGATCAGGCGGCCCTTCTTGCCCATGATGATCGCGGTGCCGGTGTCCTGGCACATCGGCAGCACGCCGCCCGCCGCGATGTTGGCGTTCTTGAGGAAATCGTAGGCGACGAACTTGTCGTTGTCCGACGCCTCCGGGTCCTCGACGATGCGCTTGAGCGAAGCGAGATGCGCGGGGCGGAGCAGATGATTGATGTCGGTGAACGCCGCCTCCGCGAGCGCGCGCAGCGCCTCGCGCGGGATGACGACGACGTCCTGGCCCATGACGCGCTCGGTGCGCAGGCCGTCGGCACGAGATCTTGCGGTAGGTGGTGCTGTCGTGGCCGAGCGGGAACAGCGGCGTGTGCTTGTAGGGCGGGCGTCGGGTGGGTGGCGAGGGGGGCGTTCATGGGAGCGATACCTAATGAGGATGACGAATTATTCGGCGTACTATAGCCACAAAACGCCACCAATGGGGATGCGGAGCAGCTAATTCGCGATACTCAATTTGCGATCGTCACAAGGTTCAGCTAGATGAGACCAATCTTCATTGAAGGTAATTCGCGAACCACACAATACCAAGCAAGAGACATATCGGAATCGGCGATCGACACAGATTGAGCATTTTGTGCGCTCGCCTTGCTCAGGCCGACTGAGATTGCGGAATAAGCACATCTGCAGCATCGAGAATGCCTGCAACATCAAATGCTGATCCTAAATCTATCGTAGAGAGCGTCAAAGCTGCGGAGCGAAATGCACAAGGCAAATTCGAGGCCGGTGAATGAGTCGACCATGGCAGCGGCAGCGTTCGTGTGCCGCAAACATCTGGCAGCAGAAGCACGTCGCGGCTCGTGCATGCGGAAGAATGTCAACTAGGGTTTGCATTTAACCTGCGACCATAAGCTGACGATTTCGAAGAGTTCAGACTCTCTGGCGCTATCGCGACTAAAACCGATCGTTCGTACAAATAACTCGAACGCATTCGTGAAGCGTGCTGCGACCTCGTCGATGAACAGTAGCATGCGCGGGCTGGCACAGGCACAGCAAGCCGTAAGGTGCAGCAAAGTCGGAAGCCTGCGGGATAACGCTCGAGGCCGAAAAAGGTCCGCGGATCGGTGGCAATCACGCTGCATCTGCTCAGCCAAGAATGCTCAATCGATCAACGAGATCAAGACCGTGCGACCTGTTGCCGAACTCCTCATTGCCGATGTCGGCATGCGTTCGAATTATTGCTCCCGTCCTGCCGCGGTCGGGCATAGGCAACTCACCAGGTGCGAAGCTGCTAGGGGATCACGCGGTCGCATTCGCTCAGCCTGAAAGGCATAGGCTGACGTCGCGATGCAGATGCGTCACTCGGTTGTCTCGCACAGGACGATCTCGTGACGGCATGGCATAAAGTCGCTCGATCACTCTGCACGCGGCCATCTTCTAAGAGTGTATCTAATGCTGCTTCTCGAAAAATTCGCTGCATACGCGAATAACCAGCGGATCATACGAACGGCGGCCACGAGCATCAGCCACAAGCGCAAGCAAGCGTAGGGTGGGCAAAGCGAAGCGTGCCCACGTCATCGCGGCTGGTTTCGCCTGCAGTTCGTCACATCGCATTTATCGCTCGATGCGTTCGCGTGGGCACGGCGCTGCGCGCCTTTGCCCACCCTACGGGCTACAGCCTCGACGTAATCCGCGATGCTGGTCGGCGCGGGCACAGGCAGGCCATCCGCCTTGAGGCCGTCGATGTGGAAGCGGATCGCCTCGCGGATTTCGCCTTCGACCGCCTCGACCGTGTCGCCAGTCGCGACGCAGCCCGGCAAATCCGGCACATAGGCCGAATAATTGCCTCCGCCTTTTCGATCACGACCGCGTAGCGCATCAGCGCGGCTCCTTGATGCCGCCAGTTTCAATATCGCGCGGCTTGACGCCCGCGAGCCTGCTGCGATTGACGCGATCCGGTTGTCGGATCGGCAAGGGTGCTGCGCGCGTGCGCCATTTCTTGCTAGTCTTCGATAAAATCTGCATGGATTGCCGGGTCAAGCCCGGCAATGACGGCATAAGCGAGACGGAAACAAACGGCCCAGGATTTCGCTGCGCTCAATCCGGGCTACAAACGATTCGCATCGTCGCGCGCCGCCTTGCCCCGCTCCGGCTCAAAGCATAGCGCGCGCGGGCCTCGATTCGCCGCCGTAGAACACGTTGTCGCCGAGGTCCTTCATCTCCAGGATGGCGGCGTCGGCGCGGCCGGAGATCGGCGCCTTGAGGTGCGCCTCGACCACCTCGCCGACGACGATGTGATGGTCGCCCTGCTCGACGATCGCCGTGACCTTGCACTCGACCGCGCCGGGCGCGTCGTCGAGGATCGGCGCGCCGGTCGTGCCCTTGTGAAACGCCTGGCCGCTGAGCTTGCCGTCCTTGAGCTCGGTCGGCTTGAAGAAGGTGAAGGCGACGCCCTTGTGCGCCTTGCCGAGCATGTTGAGCGCGAAGGTCTTCGCCGTCTTCAGCGTCTGGTAGGCGCCGGAGTCGGTCTTGACGCCGACCACCACCAGCGGCGGCGCAAACGCCGACTGCGTCACCCAGTTGACCGTCGCGGCCGCAATGTTGCCCTGCCCGTCGTCCGCGGTCAGCACGTAGATGCCGTAGGGGATCATCCGCAGCACCGTCTTTTTCGCATCGGCGTTCATGTGTCGTCTCCTCGCTTGCACGCTGGCCCGGCCACCGTAGCCCGGATTGCGACGTCGCGCAATCCGGGATTCGGCATTCCGGCATCACCCCGCACCCGGATTTCGCTGCGCTCAATCCGGGCTACGGACTCTGCCGCATCACCCCGCCGTCACCCAGACGTGACTGCCGCGCGATCCGGAAGTGATTTGCCCTTGCCGTCACACTGGCGCACATCGGCGCGTGCTGATCGCAGCGGCGGAACAAGGAAGGGTGACCGATGGCAAGCCTCAAACCCGATAGGTTCGCGCTTGGCGGACCGAGCGCGGCCGGTCTCATCCGCCCTGCCATCGAAAAATTCGGCGGCGCCTGGTTCGCTTGCCTGCTGGTGATGGCGCGCGGCGATATCTTCGTCGCGTTCGGCCTCGATCATATCCTGCTCGCCACGGTCTGCGGGACCGTCGGCGCGGTGGCCACCGTCCTCCTCCTGCTGCAGATGGACCGCACGTTCGACAGCGTCGGCCGCCAGGCGACGATCAGCGCGGTCGTGACGCTGATCGGCGATGTGTTCGCGCATCCCTCGCATTTTCCGCCGCAATGGGCGGAGCCGCTGGTCACGGCCGCGGTGTCCGCGGGCATCGCGGTCGCGCTGTGGTACGCCAAGCGATGGGTGAAGCCTCTGATCGCGCGGGCGGCCTAGTACGGGCGATCCCGGCGGCTGGCAAAAAATACGGGCGGCAGAGCTTTGCCTTCTTTGCCCTCCCCCACAAGGGCAAGCGGAAACAAGGCTACTTCCCGCCTTTGATCTCCTGATAGAGCTCGCTGACAAACCGCTCCGCGCTCACGTCGGTGCCGCCCGCCGTTTTCGCGTCGAACGGCGCCGTCACCTTCGCGGCCAGCACCTCCTGCTCCGATTTGCCCTGCGCAATCATCTGCCGCACTTTTTCCGAGACCGCGAGGATCATCTCCTTGTACGGCAGAATGGCGTCGCGCTTGATGATGGTGCCGTGGCCGGGGATCAGCTTGGTGTCCGCATCCGCCGCGTTGTAGGTCGCGTCGCAGCCTTCCAGCATGCCCTTGAGCGAGCCGCCGTTCCTGATGTCGATGAACGGATAGCCGTAGTTGCGGTAGAAATCGCCGATGAAGATCACGTTCGCCTTCTCGAACTTGATCATGGTGTCGCCGCCGGTGTGCGCCGCCCGCACCGGAATGAAATGGGCGACTTCGCCGTTCATGTGGATTTTCACGCCCGGTCCCATGCCGTAGGTGACGACGGGAAATCCCGCCGGATCGGCCACCGGATTGCTGGCAGCGTTCGGCGCCTTCGACAGCGCCACCATCTGGTCGCGCAGCTCTTCACGCGCAAAGATCAGCGCGCCTTGCTTGGCAAAGAATGCATTACCCGCCGTGTGGTCGCGGTGGATGTGGGTGTTGACGAGATACCGGATCGGGCCGCTGCTGATCTTGCGCACGGCCGCCAGGACTTTGTCGTTGAGCTGCGCGTACTGCGCATCGACCATGAGAACGCCGTCCGGCCCCGCGAGCACGCCGATGCGGCCGCCGGCGGCATCCTCGTGCGAAGGGTCAAGCCCGCTCGACCCGGTCAGCATGTAGACGTTCGGCCCGAGTTGTTCGGTAATGATCTGGACTTTGTCGAAGTCCATGGTTTGCGCCGACGCGCTCATGGAAAGCGGCGCCACGGCCAGTCCGACCGACAACAGCAATGCGGATTTCATAGGGTCTCCTCCCTGCGTGCATCCCCGTCGGCACGAGTATGCCAGATGGCGCACCGGGAAGGCTGGATGTTTTGGCGTGGCGAAAGCGTAGCCCCGCAGCGAGCGCGCTGCGGGCGACCAGAAACCTGCGGCTCACTGCTTCGGCACCAGCCGGTCGATGTTCTTGCGGATGAACTCGTAGCAGTAGCAGGCTTCCTTCTTGAGGCGATCGCGGTCGAGCAGCTTGATCTGTCCGCGACGGGTCTTGATGAGGCCTCTTTCCTCGAACTGCGCGGCGACCGCCGAAATGGTGCCGCGGCGCACGCCCAGCATCTTGCCGAGAAACTCCCGCGTGAACGGAATGGTGTCGCTGTCGATGCGGTCGCTGGTCTGCAGCAGCCAGCGGCTCAGGCGCGAGGCGACATCATGCAGGGCATTGCACGCGGCGGTCTGTTGAATTTGACCGAATTGCATTTCGTTGTAGCGCACGATCATGTCGCGGATATGCTGACTCTGGATCGCCGCTGCGCGAAATCGCGACGCCGGAATGCAAAATGCCATTCCCGTTACCTGCACAAGGGCGCTGACGGAGGCGATGCGCGAGCCCAATCCGGCGGTGATCCCGACCGCCCCCTCCGAGCCCACCATGCCGACTTCGACAGTCTGATCCTCGGGCATTTCCACGATGAGGGAGATCAATCCGGTCTGCGGAAAATAGACTGCGTCGACGCGCCGGCCGCGCTCTTCAAGCAATTCCCCTTGTTTGAGCGCAACCTCGCGGAAGTTTCGTTTCAACAGCGACAGTTCATCGGATTTCAACGAGGCCAGCAGCCTGTTGCGATTGCGTTGCACGAAAATCCCCTCCCGATCCGCCGCCCAGCGGCCGTCCCGTTGCCTCGACAACGTGGTCCAAATACCCCAGGGTCAATCTGCGCCCAGCCGCCGAATTCTATCCCGGCATTCAGTCCGGCCGGTCCCGCGCGCCGGCCGACGGCCTGGGTTGCGGATCGATCGCCATGCGGGACAATGCGTCGTCGACCAGCCGGTTATGGTCGCGTTCTCCCGCTTTCGCCGCTTCAACAATGTGCTTGGCCAGCGATTCGCGCGTCGCGGCAGCGATTGCGTCCGCAGCCAGCGGGCTGCCCGACCGTTTGATCCGTTCCCATGCGGTCTCGAATGCCGCGGCCAGAATAGCCGTCATCTCCGGATCAAACGCCTTTTGGGAAAAAAGCGGATCAATAGACATATCGTTACCCCCGCAGGTCGCAGCCCGCCGAAATGACTTAAGAACCTGTGCCAGTTTGGGCTGGCTCTAAGGTGGGTAATCTGGCCGCGAAAAGCGGCCTTGTCTGTCAGGAAGCTGACAGAGCCGGACGGCAATCAATAAGGCCTCGCGTGGCAACGCGAAGCAGGCGAGGCCGGATGAGCGAAGCTACATCCGGGGTCAATGCATCCTGTCGCTACGATGCGGCAGGCGTCTCCAGAATTGTGCTGATGCTGTCACCGGAGTCGTACACCGACACCTGCAAGATGGGATGACCTTTTTTGATGATCATCCCTGCCGTTTGAGCCTCTTCCTGGGTTTGATATGACCGTTTCGTTTGCCGGTCCACCTGGAGCAGATAGCGCCCCACCTCGGGTCGCTTGCGTTGCGGGAACGCATCGTCAATCACTTGTTCTGAAACATCCTTTTCAGGCATTTTGATCTGGCGCGGGGCCATTCAGTAGTTCTCCTTTGTGAGGCGAATTCTCCTATATAGGCACCCGGTGAGCGAAACGCCATCGCTGAATTAATTTATCGCCGACGATCGCAATCGGATTTGCATCACATTTTATGCAATTTCACCGCGGGGCCTTAACGCCACATCGATAATGTCCAGTCCGCTTTCGCAATGCGCGATAATAAGGGATTTTGAAAATGACTTTCGGAAAGCGATTTTCGGTTCATAACGACCGCACACCAACCGTCATCGAACACACCTGCGTGCGTTGTTGCGGCACCGGCCGCATCCGTGAGCGCGGCAATCGCATTGTCTGTGTCGCCTGCGCCGGACGGGGGCGCACGACCGCCGAAGTGAAACGCGCCTCCTGATCGGCAATCGCGTCGGCACCTTGTGCGCGCGATGCAAAGCGGGGCATGTTCCGGGCCAAAGCGGGGCCTCCCTTGGAACAGCACGTCCTGATCAAATCCGGCGACGTCGCGCTCGCCGGCCAATTCGAACTGCCGCCCGGCGGCGACGCGCGGCGCAAGCCGGCGATCGTCATCCTGCATGGCTTCGGCGGTCACCGCGACGGGCCGCAGCAGCGCTGGTCGCAGAAATTCTTTTCAGGCCTCGGTTACGCCACGCTGCGGCTCGACTTCCGCGGTTGCGGCGACAGCGAAGGCAAGCGCGGCCATATCCGTCCGCACGATCAGGTGGCGGACGCCCGCGCCGCCGTCACCTATCTCGGCAGCCGGCGCGAAGTCGACCCGACGCGCATCGCGCTGTGTGGCACGAGCTACGGGGCCGCGATCGCCGTCTATGCCGCCGCGCTCGATACCCACGTCGCCGCCGTGATCGCGCAGGGCGGCTGGGCCAACGGCGAGCGCATGTTCCGCGCCGTCCATTCGGGTGTGGCGCAATGGCGGAGATTTTCCGACATCCTGGTACACGCGCGCGACCGCACGCCGTCGGGATCGCCGATCATGACACACCGATACGACATCATTCCGGTGCCGACGTCGCTGCGCCACAATATCGACAAGCGTTCGATCATGGAATTTGCCGGCGAGACCGTGCTGGAAACGCTGGCGTTCAATCCCGGTGATTTTGCCCACCGCATCGCGCCGCGTCCGCTGCTGATTTTGCACAGCGCCAAGGACGAAGTGATCAGCGCCGAAAACTCGGTCGATCTATTCCACAGCGCCGGCAACCATGGCGACCTGCACATCGTCGGCGGCGTCGATCACTTCATGTTCAGCGAGAACGACACGCGGGTGGCCGACATCATGAAAAATTGGCTCAAGCACAGCCTGCCGGTGGGATGACGCTCGGTCCGCAAATGTGTTATCGATCAAGTTCCCTGAAATAGCGGTAGATGCCCCATTGGCTGAACGGAATACGCCGCGGCGAGGCGAGATAGGCCTTGATGCGCGGGCGCTTGGCGACGCGGTCGTGCAGCGCGATCAGCAGCGGCACTTTCTTCTCGAACCGCTTCATGCGTCGCGGGAAGGCGTAGCGCAGACCTTCGACGATCTGGAATAGCGAGAGATCGACGTAGCTCAGCCGCTTGCCGACGCTGTGCTTGCCGCCGTTCTGCGCGAGGATGCGCTCGAAATAGCCCAGGAATTTCGGCACGCGGTAGCGCCAGAAATCCTGCGTGCGGCGCTTGGCGGCCGGGCGCTGCTCCTCGTAATAGAGCCAGCCCGATACCGGGTGATGGGTGTCGTGGATGTGCACGACCAGATCGGAAATGGTGAGCTGCAACTGATGCGCCCATAGCCGGCCGGCCTCGTCGCGCGGCGCGAGGCCAAGGCGCGGGCCGAGGTAGAACAGGATGTTCGCGGTCTGCGCGATGACGCGCTTGCCGTCCTTGAGGAACGGCGGCGCGTAAGGCGGATGCGGTTCGCGCTTGCGCGCGAGGAATGCTTCGATCGCCTCTCGCCCGCGCTTGCGGCCGATATCGACATAGTCGGCGCCCGCCTCCTCGAGCGCGAGCCGGACGAATTCGCCGCGGCCCTGGATCGACGGCCAGTAGTACAATTCATAGCGCACGGTTCATCTCCGCCATCTGCCGCAACACCCAGCATCGTCACTTCAAGGCTTGCCCGCAATCAGTTTTGCAAAAAAGGATTGCGCCTGTTCCATTGCGTCCGTCTTGGCGGCGACATTGGCATCGACGCTCTGGCGCGTGCGTCCCGGATCGTCGAAGTCATGCGTGGCGCCGGGATAAAGATGAATTTCAATGTCGCCGCCTTCCGCACGGCTCTTGTCCACCAATGCAGCGCAACGTTTGGGCGAGACTTCCTCGTCGGCGTCGCCCATCAGCACCCGCACCGGCGCATAGGGACGATAGCCGCCTTCCGTGAACATGCCTTTGAGCCCGCAGGCCGGATAGAGCGCAAGCGCGCCGCGGAAGCCTGTGACCGGCGAGCGCATCACCGCGCCCGGCGTATCGGCGGCGACTGCCGCCATGGTCGCAAGCGCAGCGCTGCCGCCGTTCGACCAGCCTTGCAGGCCGACGTGGTCGGGGATCACGTCGGGGCGCTTGCGCAGATAGACGAGTGCGCCATAGGCATCGAGCGGCCGCACCGTCACTTCGTTGAGCTCTTCCGGCCGCGTGTCGTAACTGAAGCGCGGAAAGCCCTGCGGATAGCCACGCGGGCCAAAACCATCGACCAGGATCGCGACATAGCCCTGCGCGGCCCACAAGTGTCCCCACATCTGATGGCGCTGCGACAAGGTCGAAGCATCGTAGCGGCCATTGGCTGCGGTCGAGTACGGACCGGCACGGCCATGCATCATCACGACAGCCGGCGCGCGTCCGGCTCTGCCGGCCGGCGTGAAGACATAACCGACCAGCGTGGTGTGGCCGTCCATGCTCGGGAACGTGACGCGCAACGGAACCGCGTCTTGGGAGCGTACATCGCTGCCCAACGTCGCCACGAGGATGGCTCCGATCATGATGAGCGGTACACGGGTCGCACGTTTACCCATGAATCATGCCCCGGTGAAACGCCCACCACCGGTCTGTAGGCGCGCGCGCTGAAACGTTCAATGCGCGTAACGGCGACACGCCGAATTGAACCATGCGCGGCGGGCCGCCGAGGTATTCTGATATGCCGCAGTGCATTGCCGGCGGCTGCATGCTACCTAGCGCTCTCCCCGCAGGAGTTCACGCTTGAGCGCTACCGACCGGCCCGCTTCCGACCGGCCCGCTCCAGACCTGCGCGCTCCAGACCTGCGCGCTCCAGACCTGCGCGCTCCAGATCTGCCGACGCGTCAGGAGCGCATTCCGCTCGCCATTCTCTATATGGTCAGCGCGTCGGTGCTGTTCGCCGGCAGCAGCGCTGCGTCGAAGTGGCTGGTGGCAACCTATCCGCCCGGCGAAATCCTGTTCGGCCGGAATCTCGTTTCGCTCATGGTCTGCGCCGCGGTGATCCTGCCGCGAACGGGTCTCGCGGTGTTCCGCACCAACAAACTGCGCAGCCACATGGCGCGCAGCATTTCCCAGGCGACCTCGCAAACGTTCCTGCTCATCGCCTTCAGCATGATGCCGTTGGCCAGCGCCACCGCGATCAACTTTTCCGCGCCGCTGTTCGCGACACTGGCATCGATCATCTGCTCAGGGAAGCGGTGCGGCCAGCACGCTGGGCGGCGCTTGGCATCGGATTCCTCGGTGTCTTGCTGGTGGCGCAGCCGGGTCCCAACACGCTTCAGACCGGTTCGTTGTTCGCGCTGGCGCAATGCGATTCTCTTCGGCACGGTCACGGCGGGTGTGCGCGGCATGACGTCGACGGAATCCACCGAGACGCTGACCATGTATCAGATGCTCATGCTCACCTCGGTGTTCACGCTGCTGCTGCCGTTCGGCGTGGTCACGCCGTCATTCGGCGGACGGCGTGTTCATGGTTCTCAACGGCGTCGCCAACGCGATCGGGCAGTATTGGTGGACGCGGGCGCTGCATCTGGCGCCGACATCGGCGGTCGCGCCGTTCCAGTATCTGTCGCTGGTCTGGGCCCTCGTGCTCGGGTTCGTTCGTCTGGGGTGACCTGCCGACGATCCACCTGCTGATCGGCTCGGCCATCGTGGTGGCGTCGGGATTGTTTCTGCTGTGGCGCGAGTCGACGCCGTGGCGGCGACCGACGAAATAGCGGCGGCGCAGAGAGCGGTAAGACAATGGAAATTTGCGCGGGGTACTGTCCGATTTGGGGTGGCAATCGGCGCTCGCGATCGGCGCCGACCTTCGCTATGATCGGTCGACCCCCGCGAGAGTGACCATGACACAAGCCATCCGCAGCGTATTGCCCGGGCCGAGGATGCAAAGGCTGATGGCCATCGTCCTCTGCAGCTTGATGCTCGCGGGCTGCGACAAATGCGGCCACTGGCTGTGGTCGAAAGATGGCGCGCAAGGGGTGCCGCTGTCCTGCCACGCGCGGACCGTCCCCGCAGCAGTAGCAGGTCATCGCTTCGGTTGGTGGCGAGACAATCAGGCCTGCTGGATCGACGACAGCAGCCACGATGCGCCGCGCGAACGCATGAAGGTCCACACCTCGGTCGCCTCGGTCGGATGCGTGGCATCGCCCTCGACGACGCGGCCGCTGGCGCGCTCGACCGTGCGGTCGATGAGCGAGAACCGCATCGCAACGCTGGCGTATTCGACGTCGCGCTCGCTCCAGGCCTCGGAGAGGTCGCCCTGCAAAAGCTTCACGTCGGAGACGACGTTGACGACGCCGCGGCTGGCGTTGCGCGCCAGATCGTCGCTGAAATAGGACAGCATCTCCGGCGTAACGCGCGCACGCAACGCGTTGAGGTCCTCGCGCCCGTACGCGGTCTGGATTTCGCCGAGCAGTCGCTCGAACGCATCGAAGTCGGCCGTGCCGATCGTGACATCAGCGCCGGCGGACGGTTGCGAGCCGCCGGTGAATTCCGGGCGCGCGCTGCCATAGGCGTCGGCCAATTGACGCGGCGACAGGCCGGCGAACGCAGGCGCGTGACGGCTTTGCCACCATGACCAGATCAGACGACCAACAATAAGCACGAGGCCGACTTGAAGCAGCAGCCCGAGGAATGACGCCATGCCGCCAAGCCCGCCGAACAGGCCGTGACCGAACAGCAGCCCGAACAGGCCGGCGCCGAGGAAGCCCGCGGCCAGTCCGCCAAGCAGACCGGGCCGATTGAAAAAGCCGCCGCCGAGTCCGCCAGGACGTCCGATCGCCGAGGGCTGGCCAACTTGGGGCGTCATGGAACGGTTGATTGGCGAGGCGGCGTTGGGCGCGGTCGTGGTGACGGGCGGCGCGGTGAAGGTGCGCGCGCCACGACTGCCGGAGCTGAAGCCGCCGCCGGCGCGTGCATCCGCATGCCCGCTCCACATCAGCAGCGCGACCGCGAGCGTGGCCAGCATCACCAGCGGGCGAATTGCGTGCGTACGCTTCATGCTTTCCTCGAATCCTCTGGACGGACCAGCGTGCCGGCTCGTTGATATTCGCTTGATATAGGTAAGCGAAGGCCAGCCTTGAATAGCTGCCGCAAAGCGTCGCAGCGGCGCGTAAATTCCGTATAAACGCCGACGCGATTGGGGCTATTTCTCTGCATGCGCCGCACGCAATCCTGTTACGCGACGCGCATAGGGGACAAAAAACGCACCCGCCAGTCGGAGCCTTACTGAACGCCCGCCGCGTGCAGGTAATCGAGACTGACGAATTGCTCCGGTGAGGGCAGTGGCGCCTTGAGCTGCCCACCCTCGCCCATCAGGGCAATGACCTGCGCCATCCCCTTGAGATTGATTTCGCCTAACTTGGGCAGCACACCGCGGTCGGGATTGAGGAAGAGATCGTACGTCAGCCTGGCATTGCCCTCGCCGAAACCGGTGGTGTCGGCGATCGCCTTGATGACGTCGTCGCGCCTGGCGGGATCGCGGATGAAGCGAAATGCGCCGGCCAGCGCGCGGACGTAGCGAACCACCGTATCCTTGTGCGCGGCCGCCCAGGACGGTCGCACCGCCGTGACCGTATAGAGATATTCAGGCACCGCTTCGGTCGAATCGCCGAGCAGACGATAGCCCTGCCGGATGGCGGAAAAATCGTGCGGCTGACCCAACGGCACCGCTTCGCAGTCGCCTGCGATCAGGCAGGCCAGCCGCTCCGGTGTGCCGTCGACGAATTTGGTGCGAAAGTCGTCGCGCTGCAGCCCGTGCAGAGCGAGCAGCTTGCGGATCGACAGCGTGATCGATCCGTTCTCGGCTGCCACGCCGAGCAGCTTCCCTTTCAAGTCGGCATAGGTCTTGATCTGCGGCTTCGCCAGCAGGCTGTAGACCGGATTGTTGAACTCGGCGGCGATGGCGACGGCATCGTTGCCCTTCAGCGCCGCTTGAATCAGAAACGGCGTGGCGACATGCGAGATGTCGGCCGTGCCGTCATGCAGCGCGGTGATCAGATTCTCGCCGCCGCCCGAAACCGGAATCATGCCGAAGTCGAGGCCTTCGCGGACGAAATAGCCGTGGCGCTCGGCGACGAACAGCGGCAGGCCAAAAATGCTCTGCAGCGCAGAATAGGCCTGGCCGTAGCGTAGCGGAATGCCTTCCGCTGCGGCCATCTCGCCCATGCACAGACAAAGCAGCAGCGCGGCGGCCGCGCGGACGAACCGATCAAAGGGTGGCAGCTTGATCACTTGCGCTGAAGGTAGCACTCGATCTCGATCGGGTCCTTGGAATCGGCACTCGCGCGCGGCTGGCGCAACGTGCGCGCCTGGTTGTAGCCGTCCTTGGCGCAGGCGATGCTGACGTCCTTGGGGTCGATGTCCTTGCCGAAGCCCGGAATCTTGTAGACGCCCATGATGTCGGTGCGGGTCACCAGCGCGCCGCGGTCCTTGAGTTCCGCCGTCACCTTGGCATCGGCGACGCCGGCGCCATTGACCTCGCGGACGAAGCCGAAATAGGACGGCCCCTCGTCGGCGCTGGTGTCGTCGTCATCGTCGCCGAAACCGGTCCCGCCAGCCCACACCAAGGCCGGGACCGCAAGCATCAGGGCCACGGCCACGGCTAGGACAACTCCAGCGCGATCGAACGTCATTCGCATTTTTTCCTCCCGCCGAGGCAAACGGTCGGCGCCGGCACCTGCACCAGCATGCAGCGAGCTTACCGCGTAACGCCATCGCTGAGAAGACGGTCAGATCGGCGTCCGCATTGCGCTCCGTGCTAGACAAAGGTTTTGGCGACGCTAGACTTTGACAACAATAAGACACTGACAAGAGGAGGGAGGATGATGACCGATCTTATGTCGATCAATGCCTTTTGGACGCTCTGGCTGCTGGTTCACCTGATCCTGGCGGTCGGTCTCGTCGGGGCGCTGACACACCAGGCGATGGCGGTCGCGCTGCCTGTCCGTCAGCCTGCCGGAGGGATCGTTACGCGCTTCCGCGCGGTGCCAGCCGTCGGCTACGCAACGGCGGTCTGCGTCATGTGGGTGCTCACGTTCATCGTAGGCTCGTATATCTACACCAAGTATCGCATCTACATCCGAATTCCGATCGAGCAGGCACGGTTCTGGAGGACACACGGCTTCTTCGACTTCAAGGAACATGTCAGCGACAATCGGTCTGATGCTGCTCCCGGCGTATTGGTATTTCTGGAAAAATGCCCAGAACCCCGAATACGACACGGCACGAAAGATGGTGACCGTCTATCTCGCCGTTACGTGCTGGTTCCTCTTCATCGTCGGTCACATCTTAATAACACCCGGGGATTCGGACATGAACACGGACACGGAACGCCACCAGAACAACACCATCCACGTCATCGTGGGCGTCGTCGAGCGAAGGTCAGGACGTTCGCCGTCACCTTCTCGATTCTCGGCACCGATCATCTACTGCATCTGTGCTCTATTTTAATTGGCCGCTGTTCACGTTCCACCCGGCGACGAATCGCATTGCCTTTGGGTTATGAGGCGGCGACGGAGCGGCGAAGGGCCGAACATGACCTGGTACGGCTGGACCGCGATGACCGATTTTGGTCGGCGGGGTCTTGGCTATCATCGCGACCATGCTCCCCGAAAACGTCAGCCAAGAAGATGCCACTCACGGTGCTGTGGCTGCTTCCATCCTGGCGATTCCCTTACTGATCTTTGGATCTCAGGCAGTGGTGGACCATCCGTAGATGCGCTCGGCGGCAACGCAGCCAGCAAAGGACATCAAGCGTGGTCTTCGAGACTTGATCGTGCGTTGATCGTCGCCGTAATTGCGGGCGCGTTGCTCTGGATCGAGCATGGGCATCGCGTCAATACAGAAACGCCGGCGGGGACGGCCTTCGCTGCAACCGCCGGCGCGGCCTGCCCCGACAATGAAAACGTTCCCTACAGTACCGACTGCATCGCATTCATGCAGGGCGGCGTCGCTTCCGCGTTTATCCAACGCAAGCGCAGGCCGAAAGCAGCACGTCGGCTCGCCTCGACGCATCGGGTCCGGCTGACTTGCCTGGCCCCGCATGCCCCTCCAGCGAGAATGTGCCCTACAGCGCGAACTGCATCAGGTTCATGACCGGTTGGTTCTGGCGCGCCAACTAATCGCCGTCTATCACCGGGTGCACCTGGCCGTACGAACAGAAGGTGCCGCAGCAACCTTCGGAATACTAATTTACTGCCTATGCCAGTTTTTCAACTGGGCGTCTTGATGCAGCCCTTGGGAAAAGCGCCGACCAATCTCAACGCGCCGGCACCTCGATCGTTTCGCCGCAGTTGCGGCGTCCCTGCGAGATGCAGTCGTCGATCTTGCGGTAGTCGATCATCGCATTGACCAGCCAGATGCCGCCGCCGACCACGAGCACAAACACCACCAGCAGAAAAATATTCGTGGTGCGTCGGTCACGTTCGTCTTCGTCGTCGGACTGTTCAACCATGGCTCGTGAAATTCGCCTGTGCGACGGACGGCAGGCTCAGGCCGCCATCGTCTCCTTCACCGCCGCGACGAGCTGCTTGAGCGTGAACGGCTTCGGCAGGAAGGCATATTGGCCGGGCTCGGGCAGGTGCTTCTGGAATGCGTCTTCGGCATAGCCGGAAACGAAAATGATCTTCAATCCCGGATCGCGGCTGCGCAATTCCTTGAGCAGCGTCGGCCCGTCCATCTCCGGCATGACCACGTCTGACACCACGAGATCGACCCGCCCGTTGGTTTTCTCCAGGACATCGATGGCCTCGACGCCATTGCCGGCTTCGAGCACGGTGTAGCCGCGCGAGGCGAGCCCACGGGCATTGAGCGCGCGCAGCCCCTCCTCGTCCTCGACCAGAAGGATCGTCCCCTGCCCCGTGAGATCGGCACTCGCCGCCTTCAGCACCTGGTCCGCCGCCGCGAGCGCACCGGCGATGGCGGGCGGCGCATTGGGCTCGGCAGCCGGCGCCTCGTGCGCGGCCGCGACATGCCGCGGCAGGAAAATGCGGAAGGTCGTGCCTTTGCGCTCGACCGAGTCGACATAGATGAAGCCGCCGGTCTGCTTGACGATGCCATAGACGGTCGAGAGCCCAAGCCCGGTGCCCTTGCCGATCTCTTTGGTTGAGAAGAACGGCTCGAAAATCTTGTCGATGATCGCGGCCGGGATGCCGGTTCCGGTGTCGGCGGCCTCGACCAGCACATAGTCGGCGGCCGGCATGCCCTTGGCGTGGAAACGCTCGGACTCTTTCGCCGTCACGTTCGTCGTGCGCACCGAAAGCTTGCCGCCTTCCGGCATGGCGTCGCGCGCGTTGACGGCGAGGTTCACGATCACCTGCTCGAGCTGCGATATGTCGACCTTGACCGGCCACAGGTCGCGGCCGTGCACCACGTCGAGCGTCACCTTCTCGCCGATCAGCCGGCGCAGCAGCATGGTGAGGTCGGTGAGCACCTCGCCGAGATCGTGCACCTGCGGGCGCATCGTCTGCTTGCGCGAGAAGGCGAGCAGATGCCGCACCAGGCTCGCCGCCCGGTTGGCGTTCTGCTTGATCTGCATGATGTCGGAGAACGACGGATCGGTCGGCTTGTGCGCGTTGAGCAGAAAGTCGGTCGCCATCATGATGGCGGACAGCACGTTGTTGAAGTCGTGCGCAATGCCGCCGGCAAGCTGGCCGACGAGCTCCATCTTCTGCGTCTGCGTCACCTTGTTTTCGAGCTCGCGCTGCGCGGTGGTCTCGAGTGCGTAGACAATCGCGGCCTCCTGGTCGCGCTCCTCCTCTTCGACCGCGGTGACGTAGAAGCGTCCGAACCGCTCGCCGTCGCCGGCGAGCGCCGCATCGACCGGCGCGATATCGCCGTTGCCCTCGGCAGCCTGGCGAACGGCCGTTTCAAGAGCTGAACGGTCGCGTTCGGCGGCAACCGCGCGGATCGAGCGATCCTCGCCTTCGTTGCGCAGCACGCTTTGAAACAGCCGCGCGAACAGCGCGTTGGTGCGCACGATGCCGCCCTGCTTGTCGATGGTCGCGATCGCCATCGGCGTATGATGGAAGAAGCGCATGAAGCGGATTTCGGCGGCGCGCTGCGGGTCGGTGCCGTCGTCGTGCGAGCGGTTGAGCACGAGCGTGCGCGACGAGCCCGGCGTACCGTCGGCGGCGAAAGCGACTTTGTGATGCAACCGCACCGGCAGCGTGCGGCCGCTGCGCGTGCGCAGGTCGAGGTCGAGCACCTCGGTCTTGACCTCGCCCGGCGCGGCCGTGAACGACGTCAGCAGCGATGCCCCGTCGCCCGCCACCATGTCGGCGAGCTTGAGGCCGCCGGAGCCGACCTGCGCCAGATCCTGGTTGAGCCAATTGGCAAGCGTGGCGTTGAGATAGACGACATCGCCCTTGGCATCGGCCGAGAAAAATCCGGCAGGCGCATGATCGAGATAATCGATCGCGTGCTGCAATTCCTGGAACACGTTCTCCTGCCGCTCACGATCGCGCGTCACGTCGGCGATCGACCAGACGGTGAGCCGCGCATCGTGCTTGCCGCCACCGAGCGGACGCACCTTCAGGCGCAGCCAGCGCGCCGGCCGTCCTTTCAGGCCGGCGACACGCACCTCCTCCTGCAGCCGGCCGCCTTCCCGCGCCGCCTTGAGCAACCGATAGACCGCTTCCGACACTTCCGCGTCGCCAATGAATACGCGCTCGACCGGCCGCACGTCGTTCGGCCCGGAGGCATCGATGAGGTCGAGATAGGCCGAATTGGCGTAAACCACGCGTCCGCCGGAATCGGTGACGACCACGCCGTCGAAGGCGCCGTCGAGCACGGCCTTGATCAGCGGGCTGCCGCTATCCTTGGAGCCAAGCCGCAGAATGCCGGACGCCAGCGCGAACAGCGAGAACACGCCGACCACGGCAAGGATCGCCAGAACCGCAAGGATGTAGGGCTCGCCGTTGGTACGGCCCATCAGCACCAGGCCGGTTGCGGCCCCGACCAGCGTCCCGGCGACCAGCAGCACCAGCGTGATGCTGCCGCCGCGCTGACTGTCGGCGCTGCGATCGATTGCCGCCCGGATGCGCTCGTCGCCGATGTCCTGCGTCGCCATAGGACCCCTTTGAGCGCCAATTCACGGCGGCGCACGCCCATTCAGTGCCCCAGGCGAGCCGCTTCGCGCAAGGGGTTTTACCGTCCGACCACTCGCCGCAGCTTCATGACATAGCCGATGATTTCGGCGACAGCGCGGTAATGCTCGGGCGGAATCTCCTGGTCGATCTCGACGGTGGCGTGCAGCGCGCGCGCCAGTGGCTGATTTTCCACGATCGGGATGCCATGCTGCTCCGCCACCTCGCGGATCTTGCGCGCGATCAGATCGGCGCCCTTGGCAACGCAGACCGGCGCGGTCATGCCGCGCTCGTATTGCAGCGCGACGGCGAAGTGCGTCGGGTTGGTGATCACCACCGAGGCCTTCGGCACCGCGGCCATCATGCGCTTGCGCTGGCGCGCCTGGCGCAACTGCCGGATCTTGCCCTTGACGACGGGATCGCCCTCGGTCTGGCGGAACTCCTCCTTGATTTCGCGGAACGACATTTTCTGCCGCTCGAACCATTGCCGGTACTGGAACAGGTAGTCGGCGGCCGCAATGATCGGCGAGAATGGCGACGACGGCGCCGAGCATCTGCAAGGTCAGCGACCGCGTCAGCGGCAGGATCATCGCCGGATCGGTCGCCGCCAATCCTGCGAGCCGGTGACGCTCGGGCCACAGCAGCGCCGCCATCACCGCGCCGAACAGCGTGAGCTTGATGAGGCCCTTGGCGAAATTGGCAATCGCCTGCTTCGAGAACAGCCGCTTGAGGCCGGCGGCCGGCGAGATTTTCGACAAATGCGGCTTGATCGGCTCGGCCGAGAACAACAGCCGGTGCTGGATGGCATTGCCGCCAATCGCGGCAAGCATCAGCAGCAAAAAGGGAATGGCGACAGCCCCCAGAATTTCGAATCCGATCTTCTCGGTCAACCCGATGAGCGCCTCGCCGTCGGTGTGGATAGCGTAGGAATTGGCGACCAGCCCGCGCAGCGTGATCTCCAGATTCGACCCCATCGGCGCCGAAAACGCCATCAGCACCAGCGTTCCGGCGGCGATGACGAACCAGGTATTGACCTCCTGGCTCTTGACCACATCGCCGCGCTTGATGGCTTCCTCGAGCCGCTTCGGCGTCGGGTCTTCGGATCGTTCGGTATCGTCGCGTTCGTCGGCCATGAATATTGCTCAGGCGTGCGGGGCAAGCTCGCGCAGCACATCCCCGACATAGCCGAGGAACGTTCCCATCATCGTGCCCATCACCAGCACGAGGATGAACAGCCCGATCAGGATCGACAGCGGCAGGCCGACGAAGAACACCTGCATCTGCGGCATCAGCCGCGACAGCACGCCAAGCCCGATATTAAAGAGCAGCCCGAACACCAGGAACGGCGCGGACAACTCGACGCCGATGCGAAAGGCAGACGCCGTCGTCTTCGTCACCAGCGCGGCGATATCGCCCACGACCGGGACTTCACCCGGCCGGAACAGCGTGTAGCTGTCGTCGAGCGCCGCGATGATCAGATGATGCAGATCGGTGGCGAAGATCAGCGTCACGCCCAGAAGGGCGAGGAAATTGCCGACGATGACGCCCTGCTCGTTCTGCGTCGGATCGACCGCCGTGACGAAGCCGAGGCCGAGTTGCTGCGCAACCACGGAGCCTGCGACTTCCAAGGCGGAAATCGTCAGCTTTGCGGTCAATCCGAGCACCGCGCCGACCAGGATTTCCTGGGCGAACATCAGCAGCACCGGACCGATCGCGGTCAGATCGATGTGATAGGCGCTGCGATGAAGCGGCAGCAGGATGGCTGCGAGCATGAGCGCAATCGTCAACCGCAGCCGCGGCGGCACGCTCAGTTCACCAAGCCCCGGCAGCAGCATCACCATCGTCCCCGCCCGCGCAAATACCAGCAGGAAGGCGGCCGCGAGCGCCGGCAGGAACGAAATGTCGATGTGCATGGAGACCGCTCAGCCGCCGCTGGCAATGCGCGCGGCGATGCGCATCATGTGGCCTTGCAACACGTCGGCCATGAATGGCAGCGCCAGCAGCATGGCGACGAAGATCGCCAGGATCTTCGGCACGAAGACGAGCGTCATTTCCTGGATTTGCGTGAGCGCCTGGAACAGCGAGATGGCGACGCCGACGATGAGTCCGATCAGCATCAGCGGCGAAGCCACGATCACGAGCGTCACGATGGCATCGCGCGCGACATCCATCACTTCCGGGCCGGTCATTTGCACTCCATCAGTATTACTGGCCGCGCCCCGCTTGCGTGAAGCGATCGATCAGATCGGCATCTTGAGGATGTCCTCGTAGGCGGCGATCACCTTGTCGCGCACCGACACCAGCGTCTGGATGGTGGTTTCGGTCTCGGCGACGGCGGTGACGACATCGACCATGTTGGCCTTGCCGGCCGGCCACCGCCTGCGACTGCACATCCGATTTGTGCGCGGACTGTGTGACGGCCGACATCACGTCCTTGAGGATGTCGCCGAATTTGGCGCCGCCCCCGTCCGTGTTCGGAACGAGGCTGGCAGCAGGATCGCGCAGGCGGGCGAGGCTGGCATAGGCATTAGCGGCGGCAGCGGTTGGTGTCGGCATTTGTCACCTGTCATCAGGCTTTGAGGATGTCGAGGGTGCGCTGGACCATGCGGCGCGTGGCGGAGATGACGCTGACATTGGCTTCGTAGGAACGCTGCGCGTCGCGCATGTCGGTCATTTCGACCAGCGCGTTGACGTTGGGATATTTGACATTGCCGCTGGCGTCGGCGGCGGGATTGCCCGGCTCGTACTTGCTGACGAATTCGGATTTGTCGGTGGCGATGCGCCCGAGGCTGACGACGTTGGCGTCGAGCGAGCGGTCGAGCTCGGCATGAAAAGTGGGAATCTTGCGCCGGTAAGGATTGCCGCTGGCGTCCTTGGCCGTCGAGTCGGCGTTGGCGATGTTTTCCGAGATGACGCGCATGCGGCCGGCCTGGGCGCGCAGCCCGGAAGCCGCTATGGCGATCGACTTGATGAAATCCATGACGCCTCTCTTCCTTCGTCGCGCTCAGGCCCGGCCGATCGCCATCTTGATCAGCGCGAGGCTGCGCCCGTAGAGCGCGGTCACGGCTTGATAGTCCATCTGATTGGCGGCGACCTTCATCATCTGCTCTTCAAGGCTGACCGCGGTGCCGGCGGGCCGCACCTCGTAGTTGTTGCCCTTGCGGTCGGTATCGAATGCGGCGCCCGCTGCCGTCCGAACCGCCAAGGTGACCGGGGCTGGTGCGCGCAAGCGTGAGCGAAGCGACCTTCGGCGCGGCGGCATCGAATTTCGGCGGCACGAGGTCGCGTGCCTGGTAATTGGGGGTGTCGGCGTTGGCGACGTTTTCGGCGAGCACGCGCTGGCGCTCCTGGTGCCATTCCATGCGGGTGCGCAGCATCGAGAGAATCGGCAAGTCAGAGATCGACATGGCTGGCGCTCCAATGGCAGGCGCTTCGGTGCGGCCCCCACCGCGACACCCGGCAAATTCTGCCGGCGGTATGGTTAATGCCGGGTTAAAACGCCATTTCGCGCCGTTTCGCCATTAATCCGCCGTTTACCATGTCGATGCTTTGCCCGTCGCGGTGGGGCGCGAGAACGCTCACAAGCGTTAATTCTTTGTTAGTATTCACGGCGGCAAATGTTGCCGGGGCCGTTAACCATTGGGGACCCCCTAACGGCCGAACTGGTCGGGAGAAGACCGGATGTTCGAAAGCCTGTTCGGTGCGGAGATGCCGCTCGCCGTGCGTTTCTTTATCGCATTTCTCATTGTGCTCGGCCTGATCGGCGCTGCGGCCTGGGCGGTACGGCGCTTCGGCGCCGGACGGTTGGGCGCGGTCGGTACGCGCGGCCGCCAGCCGCGACTCGCCGTGATCGACCAGACGCCGGTCGACGCGCGGCGGCGATTGATTCTGATCCGGCGCGACAATGTCGAACATCTCCTGATGATCGGCGGCCCGAGCGACGTGGTGGTCGAGCCCAACATCGTGCGCGGCGTCGCCGCTCCGCGCGACCTGCCGGCGCCGCGTGTGCCCGGTCTTGCCGAGGCGCTGCCGCGCGCCGTGCCGCTGCCGGACAGCGGCACATGGCCGTTGCAGCCTGAACCTGCACCCGCGCCGCGCCCCGCGCCGCGGCCCGTGCACACGGCCGCCGAGGACACCATTGCCTGGCCGCTGCAACCGCACACCGAACCCGCGCCGCCAGCGCGTGCAGCGTGAGACGCTGACGAGTCTCGCCGACGAACTTGCGACTCGATCGGCTGTCAACGCGCGAGCATGCGCCCGTTCGCGCCCATGCGCCCGAGCCCCGCATCATTCCCTCATCGCAAGTCGCGCCGGCCGTTGCCGAAGCGCAGCCGGACCAGGGCCTGTTCGACATGGCGCATCGTCTCGAATCCGCAATGCGCCGGCCCGCCGCGCCAGTGGAAGCGCGCGTGCAGACCCCTGCCCCGCGCCCAGCCGCAGACCATGCGGCGCCAGCCGAAGCTGCGCCGGCGCAGCGCGCCGCGCGGCCTGCCGCCGAGCCAAAACCCGCACGCCCCGAAGCAAAACCCGCCGCAGGCAAGAGCATGTACGAAAGCCTCGAACAAGAAATGGCGAGCCTGTTGGGCCGTCCAGCCGGCGGTAAAACTTGATCCATGCGCTGTCCGGCCGCCGTGTCCGTCTTGTGACGGTGGTGGCCGGGGTAGCGGTTCTCCTCGCGGTCGCAACGCCTGCGCTGGCGCAGGACATCAGCATCAATTTCGGCCAGGGCAATGGCCAGGGCAGCGGGCTTTCCGAGCGCATCATCCAGTTGATCGCGCTGCTGACGGTGCTGTCGCTGGCGCCCTCGATCCTGGTGATGATGACGTCGTTCACCCGCATCGTCGTGGTGCTGTCGCTGTTGCGCACCGCGCTCGGCACCGCGACCGCGCCGCCCAATTCCGTCGTCATCTCGCTCGCGCTGTTTCTCACCGCCTTCGTGATGGGCCCGGTGCTGACGAAGGTGTACGACATCGGCGTCAAGCCGCTCATCGCCAACGAGATCACCGTCGAGCAGGCGTTCGAGCGCGCCGCACAGCCGCTGCGCGGCTTCATGGAAAAGAACGTGCGCGACAAGGATTTGAAATTGTTCGTGGACATGTCGCACGAGCAGCTTCCGGCAAAGCCCGAGGATCTGTCGATGCGCATCCTGGTGCCGGCATTCATGATTTCCGAGCTCAAGCGCGCGTTCGAGATCGGCTTTTTGTTGTTCCTGCCGTTCCTCATCATCGATCTGGTGGTGGCCTCGGTGCTGATGTCGATGGGCATGATGATGCTGCCGCCGGTCGTCGTCTCGCTGCCGTTCAAGCTGATCTTCTTCGTCCTCGTCGACGGCTGGACGCTGGTCGCCGGCTCGTTGATCCAGAGCTACGGGACGTAGCGCGATTTCGTAGCCCGGATGGAGCGCAGCGTAATCCGGGAACGATGTGCCCGCTCGAACGCCGTCCCGGATTACGCTGCGCTCATCCGGGCTACATTTTTGCATTTCAGGCAGCCTCCATCGTTCCCGCGGCGCGAGCGCGCCCGGGGTTTGCCAAATCCCCCTCGCGAAAATGCGAGGGGTGGCGGAGCGCCGAGAGGCGCTCAACTTCCACGCCGTGCAGACAGGCGCGCTACCGCCCGTCTGCCTGAGGCGCGGCGCGCGCAACGTGCGCGCTCGCCCCTCGGCGCTCCGCCGCGGCTCTCGGCGGACGCCCGTGTGGGCCTTCCGCCTCAGCTCCGGGCCGGGCTTCCTGGGACGAGGGCTGCTTCCCCCAGTCCCAGTCCAGCAAGCACCTTGCGGAGCGGTCGTAATGCCGCCCGGCGCGATGCCCGGAGCCGCCCGAGTGCCCGGCCGACAAGCCGGACCCGCAGGCGCCGCACCTTGCCCCATCTCAGAGCGTCACCGGTGAGACGCCCCTCGCCGAGCAAGGCGAGAGGAATATAATCACATGAATATAATCCTGTCAAGCGTGACGAACGCGCATGGATCGCCGCACCTGTGCCCGCGTCAACAGCGCGCACCGGTCAATGACGCGCCTGGCGCCGAGCAAGGCGATAGGACTTTAATCAATGAATGATAATCCTGTCAAGCGCCGTGCGCAGGGCAGCGCTTAGCCGAAGGCGTAACCCGCCGTCGTCGTGAATGGTGCGATTACGCTTCGCTAATCGCCACGGCACCCTGCAATGTTCGTACGGATGTGCACGACATCGGCAGATCGCTCAGGGTGCACGAGCAACGTGGCGATAATCGTGCGCGCAGCCGCTATACAGATCGCCGAATGGTGTAACTTGCGGTTCAGTTCGACTGTGGCTTCTGCTCGGCTCGCGACGGCCGCATCGATAGCCATTGTGGCCGCGAAGCCGGCTGTAACACCTGTTGACGAAGCCGTGTCGTATGGCCCCGCTGAGCCATGAACCGGCTACGACCGAAATTCCAACCACAGCGTACGAACGATATACGGTCGCTTCTTGACCTGCGTCTTACAGTCGGAGATTTCCATGTGCAGCTCCCCGAACGTCGCCGAGGCCGGCCGGATTGAAGCATTACGTCAAGCGCGACAGCCCACATAATTCAACGCTGTGTTGCAAAAGCGCGATTCGACATTGACGTCATGTGGACGGCGCCTAAGCGAGCGTCAGGCGCATGGTGCTGATGTCGCAGCCCCGTGAGCCACACGTCTTCAGCCCGCGGTGCATGAGCTTGCGTAGCGGCACGGCGCTCTGACGCCTTGTGCCCACCTCATGAACGCTCGACTCCATCGGCGCATCCTTGCGGACGCTTCGTTACAGGTGAAGCATGTCGATGTCATTGCGCAGATCCGCTTCGGAAACACTGACTGCTGACAACGTCCGGTCGGCTGCCGCGAGGTCAGCGGCCCGGATGTCGATCTGATCGCTGGCACGCCGTC
This sequence comes from uncultured Alphaproteobacteria bacterium, assembly GCA_963730645.1. Classification (GTDB taxonomy): domain Bacteria; phylum Pseudomonadota; class Alphaproteobacteria; order Rhizobiales; family Xanthobacteraceae; genus BOG-931. The sequence goes on from CAVSSN010000017.1 coordinate 122,275, forward strand.
CGGGCTATCACGGCTGGCCACGCATAAGCTGCGCGCAAACGCGCGACGAGGCCCGCCGCGTCGCGGCGAGCCTCGCCAAGTTACCGAAGCTGCTCCAGCCCCCGGCGCTGCAGTCAGATGCGCAGCCGTCGACGACGGCTTGCGCGCGGCGTCAGTGCGGGATGGGGCCGGCGAGCGGATAGCAGGCCGCATACACGGTGCCATCCCAGTTATAGCACGACACGCACTTGCAGCCGTTATCGCCCGAGCACTGCGTCAGGCGCTTGCCGTGCAGCAAGATCCACGCATGATTGTGCACGGACAGATTGACGGCGCAGGAAGCGTTCCAGGTGTCGGCGCGGGCGCTTGGTCCGGAATAGACAAGCCCTGCCAACGCCAGTCCGGCACACAACGAAAGCCAACAGCGGCGCATGAGTCCTTCTCCTCTTGTTGAGACGCGCTAGGAATATGGCCTCCGGGAGATTTTCACATACAGGAAATCACCGCGCAAGATTGCACGATGCTCAGGCGCGTCGCTGTCCAGTGCCGTTACGGAAATTTTATTCCGGCCGGCGCAGCAACAACCGCTGATCGTCGATTGATCGGTCTGCGCCTTAGCGCGATGCGGTTCGGCCGGCTGCGCGAGAGAGCGTCCGGCTTGTCCGCGCCGGGTCGGCGGCTTTGGTTTGCGGCGCCGTCGCGGCGGGCGCAGCCGGCTTGGCGGCGGCAGCCGCAGCAGCAGGTTTGGCCGCTTCAGGCTTGGGCCGCCGCAGGCGCCGCCTGCGCGGGAGGCTCAGCCGGCGTCATCGCGCCGGTCTCGGGGTAACGCGCCTGCAGGTCGCGCAGGAAGCCGTCGAGCGTGTCGACCGAGGCCGCGGCGCGCGCGATGTCGGCGAAATCCGCGCCGCTCGTCGCAAGCGGCGCCGCGACGACGTCGAAGGCGCGGCTGTCCGGCCCTTCCGCCATCTTGGCGGCGAATTTCTCGCGGAAGCGGTTGAGGCCGAGCGTGTCCTCGCCGAGCGCGTAGCCGATCGCCGCGCGCAGGATGTCGGCGCGCTCGACGTCGCTCAACGGCTGCCATTGCTTCCAGCGCTCGCCGTAGAGCAGTTCGAGCTGCTCGGCGGACTCGCGCCAGCGCCGCGCGCTCCACAGGATGTCGGAGCGCAGCCGGTTGGCCTCGCGGCCCTCGATATTGCTGACCACTTCGAGCGCGACATCGGCGCGGCCGACGTCCGACAGCGCGCGGCCTTCCAGCAGCAGGCGCTGGTTGCGCACCTCGTTGGACAGGTCCGCCGAGCGCGTCGCGCGCAGCACCGACAATGCGCGATCGGGCTTGCGGTTCATCAGGTAGATGACGGCGAGCCGCGTCGCCACCTGCGCGCGCGCCGCGCCTTGCAGGCGATGGTCGACCTGGTACTGCAACAGGTCTGCGGCCTGGTCGAGCAGATCGACCGTGACCAGGCGATCGGCGAGCCGGCGGATCATCTCGTCGCCGCGGCGGCCGATCGGGGTGAGCTCGCGGAAATCGTAGAACAGCGCCAGCGCATCGATCGCCGGCATGGCGTCGCCCTTGCCGGCGAGGAACAGCGAGTCGAACGTCGCCGCGGCGGCGTCCTGGATGCGATGCGTCATCTCCGAATCCGGATGCGCCGTCATGGCGCTGCGCATGACGTAGAACGAGTCGCGGTAGCGGCCTTGCTCGGTATAGAGCCGCGCCAGCAATTGCAGCGCTTCGACCTCGGTCTCGTCGCCGCGCCAGACGGTCGTCAGCGTTTCAAGCTCGGCGATCACCTCGTCGCGTTTGAGATCGCCGAGCGAATAGCGCAGCACGGTCTCGCGCAGCCGCCCCTGCGCCGCCGCCGGGCGGTCCCACGAATCCGCCGCCATGCGATACGCGGTGAGCGCGTCCTCGGTGCGGCCCATGCCCTCCGCCAGCCGGCCGGTGAGCACCGCGATCCCCGGCTGCAGCTCACGCGGCACGCCGATGGTCTCGAAATCGTTGAGCTGGTTGGTGGCGCTGGCGTAATCGTGCACCTCGATCGAAGCGCGCAGCGCATCCTTGAGCGCCAGGCGCTGCAGCTCCATCGGCAACGTCGCCATCGTCGCCTCGACGCTCTTGAACGCTTCGCGCGCATCGGCCCACCGGCCCTGATGTGCATACGCGACCGCGCGCCACAACGGCGCATCGTGCTGGTTGCCGATGGTCGGGCCGGAGAGATCCTTGAGCGCCGCCTCCGGCCTGTTCATCATGACCTCGGCGACGGCGCGCAATACGAAGGCCGAAGTTTCCTCCGCGGCCGGACGGCCTTCGCCCAGCACCACGTCGAGCACCGCCTTGGCCTCGGGGAACATGTCGCGGGACATATAGAAACGCGCCAGATCGACGCGCGGCGCCGTGCGCTTGTTCTCCGGCGCTTCCGCGGCGCCGCGCACCAGTTGCGCCTGCCGCTCGGAGAAGCCCGCGTTGCGATCGAAGCCCCAGACCTGCGAATCGAACACGACCGGACGCAAGCCGCTGGTGACGCGCCGCGCGCCGGCCATCGACGTCGACAGCACCAGCCCGCTCGGGCGGCCGACGACGACCTTGTCGGGCGACAGTTCGACCGTGAGGTCGTCGGCCAGCGGCTGCACCACCACGCCCTGGGTCGAGGCGAGCGCGCGGAATTCGACAAAGTCCTGCGTCTTGAGGAAGCCGCGCGCCGGACCAAACGCCGTGACGACGAATAATGTGTCGCCGATTTCGGGATCGCTCAGCCGGTGCACGTGATGCGGCTCTTCGAATGGAATGGTGACGCTCGAGCGATTGGTGCCGATGATGTTGCGTGTGATGCCGAGCGCGCGGGTCGGCTCAAGCACCTCGTCGCCGATCGTGATCGTCCACACCGTCCCATCGACCGCGGCGCTCGACAGGCGCGGGCGCTCGAGGTGGATCTGCACGATGTCGCCGTCCGGTGCGTGCGTCACCTCGGCATTGCGAATGGTGTGGCTGCTGTCCGCGTTCAGCGCCGAGAGATCGATCTTGGCGTTGGAGTCGAACACGATCCACAGCGAGTCGGCGCGGCGGAACACGGCGGCCGGGGTCTTGGTTGCGAACGCAAACCCAAGCTTGAGATTGTCGCCCTGGCGCGCGAGGTCGACGGCGACGATGCCTTTCGGATCGCGCGGCGGAAGTCTCGACAATGGAGGGACGTATCGGCGGCGCGGCGGCCGGGGTTTCGGGTTTCGCTGGCGCCGCCACTGGCGTGGCTGCGGCGGGCGCGGCAGGAGGCGCGGCAGGCGCTTCCGCCACCTTGGCCGGAGTCACGGCGGGCGGCGGGGCGATCGGCTGCGGCGGGGCGACTGGCGTCGCCGCTGCGGGCGGCTGCGGCAGGCTCGGCGGCGCTCGGCTTTGCCGGCTGGGTCGCGGGCGCCTCGACTTTTGGCGGCGCCCCTTCGACCTGCACCGCTTCGATTGCGGCTTTCTGCTCGCCGTCCTCGGTCCCATCCGCCTTTGGCTTCGCATTCGTGCCGACGACGTCGACGACGTAACCCGTGTCGTCGCGAAAGGTGCGGACATCCACTTTGTCCAGAAAGCTGAAACGCACCAGCGCCGTTTCCTGGTCGATTTCCGCGTCGAGCGCATCGACCAGAGCCGGCAGCGCCGCCTTGGCGTCGGCGAGATCGAACTTGATCGGCGCATCGAACGTCAGCGTCAGGCGTTCCTTGCCGTGATCGGCCGACGACGGCGACCTGATCCGGCACGTCGAATACGTAGCGCGTGAACGTCGGCTGGGTGGCGATACGCACGCGCACCGGCGCGATCTTGCGCTGCTTGGCAAACTGCTGCTGCTGGCGCTGCAGGCGTTCGGCCTCGTGCGCACGCTTGGCCAGATCAGCGATGACCTCCGGCGGCAAGCCGGGCGGTTCGCCGCTCCAGGACTCGGGCAGGATATCGACGAACAGCTGCTCCGCCGCATGGATGGAATTGACGGTCGCCTTCTGCGCCAGCGCGATGCGAATGGCCTTGCCGTCCGGATCGCGCCGCGCCGCGCCGATATAGTCGGGCAACTGCGTCGCCAGACGGTCGAGCTTGACCGCAATGGGCTGCTTGAAGGTGATGATGAGAACGTTGCCGGACTGCTTGACGACGGAGTCAATGTCCTCACCTAGCTTGAAGACGAGCCGCCCATGGCCGCCGTCGCCACTCGCAGTCACCTCCGCGGCGATGGGGTCGGCCGCTGGCCGCGCACGGCGCCAAACAGCGCGCAGGCGAGCACCGCAATCGCCGCAATACGCCATCTCACACGGCACGCCATGACACTGCTCGTACTCTACGCGTTCTGCGCCCTTCGCGCGGGCATACGTCCGCACGTCCACACGGCTGTGACGCCGGTCGGCCCGCCCAATCTACGGCCGGGCGTTTAACGCCCGCTTAAGATAAATCGAACACTAAGCTGTTGATTTTGCTATTGGCCGTGTCGCGCCGTGTCGCGGACCGTTTGCGTCTATGCAATGAGTTCGCGGCGGACGAGAGCCGCTCCCTCGACCATCGCCTTCATCTTCGCAAACGCCACGTCCCGCGGCAGGTACTTCAGCCCGCAGTCCGGCGCCACGATGAGCCGCTCGAGCGGCACGTATGGCATCGCACGGCGGATGCGGTCGGCGACGGTCGCGGCCGTCTCCACGGTCAGGTCCTGGAGATCGAGGACGCCCAGCACGATCTTTTTGGTCGGCAGCCGCGCCAGCATCGCGCAGTCGAGCTTTGACTGGGCGGTCTCGATCGAGATCTGATCGATCGTCGTCGCCTCGAGCTCGGGCAGGAACGAGTAGCCGGACGGCTTGCTCTTGACCATCGCTCCGTAGCCGAAGCAAAGGTGCACGGCGGTCACGCCCTTCACGCCTTCGACCGCTCGATTGATCGCCGCCACGCCGAAGCGTCGCGCCTTGTCCGGATAGGCCTGCAGGAACGGCTCGTCGAGCTGGACCACGTCGGCGCCCGCCGCGAACAGGTCCTTGATTTCTTCGTTCAATGCGATGGCGCAGTCGATGGCGACGGCGGCTTCGTCCTTGTAGTGCTCGTCGAACAGCTGCTGGGTCATCGTGAACGGGCCAGGAATGGTGATCTTGATCGGCCTGTCGGTGTTGGCGCGCAGGAACGTCACGTCTCTCACCTGCACCGGCTGCCGACGCCGAAGCTTGCCGACGACCCGCGGCACGATCTGAACCTTGCCCGGCGTGCGCGAGGGAATTTGCGCCGGGTTGTCGCTGTCCATGCCCTCAAGCGCGGTGGCGAAGCGGTTGGAGTAGCTTTCGCGCCGCATTTCTCCATCGGTGATAACGTCGATGCCGGCACGCTCCTGGTCGCGGATCGCCAGTATGGTGGCGTCGTCCTGAGCCTGTTCGAGCCGAGATGGATCGACGCGCCACAAGCTCGCGCGCGCGGGCGCGCGGCGGAACGATCTCCGCGAGGCGCTGGCGGTCGATCAGCCAGTCGGGCTGCGGGTAGCTGCCCACCAATGTCGTCGGCAGCAATTGGTTTGCGTTGAATCCCTGGCATTCGCGGCCGATGCGATTTCTGCAGTGAGAGCGTGCCCGGACTATCGTACGGCACTCCGTCGCTGGCGAGAAGGCCAAAGACCCCGCGACTGCTCCGGGAGGGATGCATGACAGCGCTTGGCTGTCGCAATTCTTGTCGCGGTGTCGCGCGTTCGCAGGACACGCGGTTGCGCAGTCCTTTCCCGAGCGGCCGATCACCCTGATCAATCCTTACGCCGCTGGCGGTCCGGCCGATTTGCTCGCGCGCACGGTCGCGGACGGAATGAGCGATGCGCTGGGCCGGCCGGTCGTCGTCGAGAACCGCCCGGGCGCCGGCACGGCGATCGGGGCAAGAGCCGTCGCGCAGGCCAAGCCGGACGGCTACACGCTGTTTCTCGGTGGCTCGCCTTCGCACGTCATTACGCCGGCGCTGATGAAGGACGCGAACTACGATGGCATCAAGGGCTTTACGCCGATCGCCACCGTCGCGGATGTTCCGAACGTGCTGGTCGTACCGCCGGGCCGCCCCTACAAGAGCGTGAAGGAACTGGTCGCCGCGGCCAAGGACGCCGACGGCAAGATGACGTTTGCGTCGATCGGCGTCGGCAGCATCCCGCAGTTTCTCGGCGTCCTGTTGCAGCTCCGCGCCGGCGTGAAGCTCGTCGAAGTGCCATACAAGGGCGCTCAACCGGCGGTCGTCGATCTGCTCGGCGGTCGGATGGACATGGCGTTTCTCAATGTGCTCCGCCGTCCTGTCCCAGATCGAGGCCGGGCAATTGCGCGCACTCGCCGTTGCGGCCGCGACCCGCATCAAGTCTCTGCCCGACACGCCGTCGATGCCGGAGGCCGGATACCCGACGTCACGATGAGCACCTGGTACGGAATTTCGGCGCCGGCCGGGACACCGCGCGAGATCGTCAGCAAGCTGTATGCGGCGATCGCGCAGACGCTGAACACGCCAAAGATGAGGGAAAAGATCGAATCGCAGGGCGCGCAGATTTTCCTCAAGAGTCCCGACGAGTATGCGGCCTATCTCCAGGCCGACGCCAAGCTCATGCTGGAGCTGATCAAGGCGGCCAACCTGACTGCGCAGTGAGATGAATGTGAGCAATAAATTTCCGTAATTTCATCGGCGCTTGTCGTCCGGAGGTATTCGCAGAATTTTTTCGGCTCGACGAAAACGAGCCCGGGCCGGTAACCGTCAGGGCGTGTTCGGCCGGCCTTCGATCTTGGGCAGTTCGGCATTGGCCGGCTTGCCGGCCTGCTTGGCGTGGTTGGCGATTTCGACGGTCAGGCGCTCGGCCGACTCCGGCGACATCTGTGCCAGGATGTCACCCATCTTCCGCGGATTGATCTGCGTCGAGACGTCGAACAGGATTCCGAGGTCGAGGCGGTCGAAAATCTTGGCGGCCTCGCGCGGCTTCATGTTTTCGTACATGGTGACGAGCCCCTTCAGGCGCGCGGCCTCGGCCTCGTCCTTCTTCGCGATGTCCGTATTGATCTGCCCCTCGACGCTCTTGAGTTCGGCAAGCTTCGCGTCCAGCCGCTTTTCGGCGGCCTTGAGGAGGTTTTCGCGAATGTCGAGCTCGCGGGCGCGCGAGTCGAGTTCGTGGCGGCGATCCTGCAGCCGTTCCAGCAGCACGCGTTCCGCACCGGAGTTCGGGTGTTCGGGATCGATCGACGTCCCATCGATGGGCGGTTTTGCGCCCTTGGCATCCTTGGGATTATTTGCGGCGGGCGCGGCCGGCACAGTCTTCGGCGGTTCGGTGGCCGGCTTTGCATCCTTGTCCTCGGGTTTTTTCTCGACCGATCCGGTGATGTCGGGATTGAACCGTTCCGCCAATCGGCGTTCCTCCGCGGGCGGCGGCACCGCGCCGTTCGCACCGGGGAAGTTGAACATTTCCTGCATCCACGACTGCTTCGATGTGGGCGGCGGCGCGCCGGGCGCGAGGCGAACAAGCGGAGCGTCGAGTTCGGGCGGATTGTCAACCGTGGCGATATAGCCGCCGTCAAGCAGCAGCCCGACCAGTTTCAGCGCGAGCAGGCAAGCGCTCGCCATCAGCACGATGGGAACGAGACGAAGGTCGCGCAGGAATCCGATCATGCCGCCAAGCCTTCACGCCAAGCCATTCACGCCGCCAAGACCATGCACCCTGGTCCGCAGCCGTTCGGCGAAAGCCTGCGCGGCGGCGGCGACAGACTTTGCGCTTTGCCGCTGCTGCGGTGGCGCGGGTGGCGCAGGGTCGTCGCCCAAGAGGAATTCCGGCTCGACCGGCCGAATCTGGAGCAATTGCTGTTGCGCCTTCAGCGTTTCCTCATAAGTCCTGGCCGCGTCGACGATCTTCTGCACGCGACCGAGAATGTCCTTGCCGGCGGCGATTTGCAGATCAAGTCCGATGCTCGTGCGCTCGGCGCCGCGCAGCCGCTCTCCGAGCGTGGTGTCGCCCTCGCGCACCGTTTCCTTGAGGCCGCCGATGGCGCGCTCGGCGATCTCGGTGGCCGTGACAAGCTCCGAAATGGTCGCCTTGAGCGACTGCTCGTCGGACTTGAGCATCTTGAGACGCCGATTGAGCAGCACGCAATAGGCAATCGTGATGATGAGCAGGATCGCCACCAGACTCTCGATCGTCATTCCGAGGCTATTGCTGCTCACGTCGTCTCCACTCGGCTGGTTGGCTCGTCGGCCTTCTCGAACATGGCGAAAGTGGTACGCGGCTTGCGCAACGGCTTGGTCACGCGCACCGCGACGCGGTCGCCGACGCGGCCCATGCGGCCCTCGGTCAGGGTGACGTCGCCGCAGCGCACCGTCACGAGCGCGTCCGGCTTGAGTTCGAGCGACAACGTATCGCCGACTTCGAGCTTCATGATCTGCTTGAGCGGCAGCAGCGCCTCGTACAGCACGGCGTCGACCGCGATCTCGGCCTGCCCGATCTCGGTGGCGAGATGGCCTTCCCAGGTCGGATCGCGGCCGAATTTCTCGCCCATGAACATCTGCAACAGCACGTCGCGGATGGGCTCGATGGTGGCGTAAGGCAACAGCAGCTCGATATTGCCGCCGCGATCTTCCATGTCGATGCGCAGCCGCACCAGGATGGCGGCATTGGCCGGACGCGAGATGGCGGCAAAGCGCGGATTGGTCTCCAGCCGATCGATATTGAACTTCACCGGCGACAGCGGCTTGAACGCGAGTTCGGCGTCCGCCAGCACGACCTCGATCATGCGCTTGACGAGATTGGTCTCGATCGTGGTGTAGGGACGGCCCTCGATGCGGATCGCGGGCTGGCCGCGCCGGCCGCCGAGCAGCACGTCGATGATCGAATAGATCAGGCTCGAATTGACGGTGGCGAGACCGAAATTGTCCCACTCCTCGGCCTTGAACACCGCGAGGATCGCCGGCAGCGGGATCGAGTTGAGATAATCGCCGAACCGCACCGAGGTAATGCGGTCGAGCGAAACTTCGACGTTGTCGGAGGTGAAATTGCGCAGGCTCGTCGTCATCAGCCGGACCAGCCGGTCGAAGACGATCTCCAGCATCGGCAGACGCTCGTAGGAGACCATCGCCGAGTCGATGATCGCGCGAATGCCGGAATTGTCGTTGAGCGTGATGTCGGCAAGGCTGAAACCGAGGAGGGAATCGATTTCCTCCTGGTTCAGGATGCGTTCGGCGCCGCCCTTGGCGGTCTGGATGAACTGGTTGTCGTCGACCATGGTCGCCCACTGGGCGGCCATCGCCTCGCTGCCGGTGTGCTCACCGGCGTCGATGAGGCCGTCGTTCTTCTCGGCCTCGAGCTGTTCGTCCTCGATCGCGACGCCCCACTCGGCGGCGAGTGCGTCCTGGTCGATCTGATCCTTACCTGCCATGGGCTAGACCTTCTTGTCGTCATTGCGAGCGCAGCGAAGCAATCCAGAAACGCCCGCGAGTGACCTCGATTGCTTCGTCGCCATAGCGCGTCGAAGACGCGCATGAACGCGCTGATGGCTCCTCGCAATGACGATCGCGATCACTGCACCACGATTTCCTTGAACAGCACCGCGTTGATGCGGTTCGGCGCGATCGCGGCATTGACGCGGCGCGTCAGCTCTTCCTTGAGCCGATAGAGCCCAGCCGAGCCATCGAGATCGGTCGGCCGCAATTCGCGCAGATAAGTCTGGAACGCGTCCATCACGCGCGGCATGACCGGCGTGATCTCGGCCGTCAGCTTCGGGTCGGGCAGTTCCAGCACGACCTTGATCTTGAGATACTGCGTGCGATCGGCGCCGGCGTTGGCGAGATTGACCAGGACCTCCGGCAGATCGAAGAACGTTGCGACCTTGACCGGGCTGGCGGCCGCTTCCGCTTCGGCGTGGCCGTGGAAGAGGAAATAGGCGCCGGTGCCGCCGCCGCCGAGCACCACGAATGCTCCGGCCGCGATGATGATGATGAGCTTGAGCGACAGCTTGCGCTTTCCGGAGGCAGCAGCGCCATCCGCTGCGCCTTCAGCGCCATCCTCGGATTCGGTTTCGGGCTGCGCTTCTTTTTTGCTTGCCATTGCGGGCGCCTCGATGCGTCAGGGCGCACGCAGCCGGCGGGCAGAACGCAGAACCATTGCCGCGACTGCAACAAAGCGCCGTCACCAGGCAAGCTAGGTAGGAATGGTTAACGGATACTTTCAGGGCAGTGCCGGACCAGGAACATTTTGCCGGGTCAAATGCCATCGGCGCCCTTTTCTGCCGACTGCGTATAGCCCGGCTTTAGCTGTAAGCTATTGTTCGATCTAAATTTTCACTATTGGCACGCGTTCTGCACACGGTTGATTTGTCCGCGGCTTGGGAGAGCTGGCGGCACGCACGATGGCGACGCCGTGGGAGATGGCGCCGGCATCGCACAAGGGGAGTCTGGCCGATGGAGAACGCCCTTCTCGTCGGGTTGTCGCGGCAAATGGTGCTCGGTCGCGAGCTCGAAGTCGTCGCCAACAATATCGCCAACATCAACACCACCGGCTTCAAGGCCGACAATTCGCTGTTCGAGGAATTCTTGATGCCGGTCGCCCGCGATAGCGAATTCACGGGCGCCGATCAGCGCATCAGCTTCGTGCAAGACCGCGGCACCTGGCAGGACCTGAGCCAAGGCGCGATTCAGCAGACCGGCAATTCGCTCGACGTCGCCATCGACGGCAACGCATTCCTCGTGGTGCAGACGCCGCGCGGCGAACGCTACACGCGCAACGGCGCAATGCAGATCAATGCCGCCGGCCAGCTCGTGACCAGCGAAGGTTACCAGGTGCTTGGCGACGCCGGGCCGATCACGCTGCAGCGGACCGACAACGACGTCGCCATCAGCCAGAACGGTTTGGTCACGGTGCGCGAAGGCGCGAACACCAAGGTGGATTCGCCGCGCGGCAAGCTTCGTCTCGTCGGCTTCGATCAGGCGCAGCGACTGCAGAAGGACGGCGGCAGCACCTTCGTCGCGCCGGCCGGCGTCGATCCGGGCCCGGCGCCGCGCAACACGCGCGTGATGCAGGGAGCGCTTGAGAAATCGAACGTGCGCGGCGTCGTCGAGATGACCCGGATGATCGAGATCACGCGCAACTACACGCAAGTCGCCACTCTGCTGCAACAGCAAAGCGACATGCGCAAGAATTCGCTGCAACAGCTCGCTGAAGTCCCGAGCTGACATGACTGAGATCGGGAGAGCAATGTAATGCGCGCGCTCAATACCGCAGCAACCGGGATGATGGCCCAGGAACTCAACGTCCAGGTCATCTCCAACAACATCGCCAACATGCGCACCACCGGCTACAAGCGCCAGCGCGCCGAGTTTCAGGACCTCATGTACGAGCACGTGCAGCGCATCGGCGCGCAGTCCTCGGACCAGGGCAACATCCTGCCGGTCGGCATCGAACTCGGCGCCGGCGTCAAGACCGTCGGCACGCCGCGCCTGATGACGCAGGGAACGCTGGCGCAGACCGGCAACAACCTCGACCTCGCCGTTCAGGGCGACGGCTATTTCAAGATTCTGCTGCCCGATGGGACCAATGCGTATACGCGTGACGGCTCGTTCCAGATGGATTCCCAAGGCCGCGTCGTCACGGCGGAAGGCAACGTCGTTCAGCCGGGCATCACCATTCCGCAAAACGCGTCAGGGCTCACGGTCACTGCGCAGGGCCAGGTGTCGGTGACGCTGCCCGGCAGCACCACATCCACCCTGCTCGGCCAGTTCACCCTGACGCGCTTCGTCAACAATGCGGGCCTGCAGGCCGGCGGCGACAACCTGTTCCGGGAAACGCCGGCGTCCGGCACGCCGCAGGACGGCCTGCCCGCCACTGACGGCGCCGGCACTCTGCTGCAGGGCAGTCTCGAACAGGCCAACGTCGAGGCGGTCACTGAAATTTCCGACCTGATCGCTGCGCAGCGCGCCTACGAAATGAATTCCAAGGTCATCAGCGCCGCCGATCAGATGTTGCAGACAACATCGCAATTGATGCGCTGAGAAAGGTCTTGCCATGACAGGTCTCGCCATGATCCGCACGCTCGCGCTTTTGCTCTCGCTCGCAACTCCGGCCACGGCGCAGACCGTGTTGCCGCCACCCGCCCTCAAGGCCAGCGTCACGGTAACAAGCGATGTCGTGCGCATCGGCGACCTGATCGACAACGCCGGCGCCGTCGCTGACGTGCCGATCTTCCGCGCACCCGATTTCGGCACCACCGGCGCGGTTGCGACGCCGCTTGTGCTCGAGGCCATCAGGTCGCATGAACTCATCGGCATCGATACGCGCGGCCTCGACGAGGTGATGGTCACGCGCGCCGGCCGGGCCATCGCCGTGCCGGAGATCGCAGCGCAAGTCGCGCAGGCGCTTGCCGGGCAAAACGGCCTCGGCGATGCGCGCAACCTTTCGATTCGATTCGATCGTGACGTCCGCGCGGTGCAGGTCGAGCCGAATGCGCACGGCGAACTCAGGCCGCTACGGGTCTATTACGATCCGCGCACCACACGCTTCGATGTGACGTTCGACCTCAACGGCAGCGCGTCAATGAACAGGCAGCCGCTGCGCGTCACCGGCACCGCCATTGAGACATTCGAGGCCGTGGTCGTCACTCGCCCGATGGAGCATGGCGATGTGATCAAAGATTCAGATATTGCCACGGAGCGACGGCCGAAGACGGAGATGACCGGCAATGTCGTCGCCAGCCGCGAAGCTGCGATCGGCCTTGCGGCCCGGCGCGCGTTGCGTCCTGGCCTGCCGTTGCGTGACTCCGATCTGATGAAGTCCGAAATCGTGCAGCGCAACGATTCGGTGACCATCATCTACGAGGCGCCCGGCATGGTCCTCACCATTCGCGGCAAGGCGCAGGATGCCGGCGCACTCGGCGATTTTATCAGCGTACTCAATGTGCAGTCCAAACGCGTCGTGCAGGGCAAAATATCCGGTCCCGGCCGCGTCACCGTCACCGCAGCAACCGCGCGCGTCGTTGAAAACACGCCCGCGTCAAGTTCAGCGGCTGCGTCGTCCAGAGGCGTCGAGTAAGAGGCATTCCGATGACAGTCAAATGTGTTTCGCGTCTGTTGGCTTGCGTTTCTGTTGTCGCGATTGCGGCGATGTTGAGCGGCTGTGCGGCGATGGACCGCTTCAAACTGATCGGCGAGCAGCCGCCGCTCTCGGCCATCGACAACCCGACCACCAAGGCAGGCTACAAGCCGGTGCAGATGCCGATGCCGACGCCGCAGCCGGCGACCTTCAATCCGAACTCGCTGTGGCGCAGCGGCTCGCGCGCCTTCTTCAACGACCAGCGCGCGCATCAGGTCGGCGACATCCTGACCGTCACCGTCAACATCACCGACAAGGCCAATTTCGAAAACGAGACGCAGCGCAGCCGCACCAGCAAGGAGGACTCCGGCGTCACCGATTTCATCGGCAGCAAGACCATCAAGAATCCGGCGACCGCGATCCTGCCCGGGCGCATCCTTACGGCCGACGGCTCGTCTTCGAGCGACGGCAAGGGCTCGGTCAACCGCCAGGAAGCGTTGCAGACCAACGTCGCCGCCGTGGTGACGCAGGTGCTGCCGAACGGCAACCTGGTGGTCGAAGGCAAGCAGGAAATCCGCGTCAACTTCGAAATCCGCGAACTGATCGTCGCCGGCATCGTGCGGCCGGAGGATATCCAGAGCGACAACACGATCGATTCGTCGAAGATCGCGCAGGCGCGCATCGCCTATGGCGGCCGCGGCCAGATCACCGACGTGCAGCAGCCGCGCTACGGCCAGCAGGTGCTCGATGTGGTGTTGCCGTTCTAGTGGCCCAATCAGTAATCAGTGATCAGAAATGGCGTACCGCGTCGCGTACTGATCACTGATCTCCGTTCTCCCCGCCGCCTCGCATCGCGCGAGCGGGCGGCGACACGAAGCGGCCTCCGGAAGCTCCCCTCCGGAGGCCGCCCGTGTTTTTTCGCTTCGCTCTCCGGGCTGCAACTCTACTGCAGCTTCAGGCCGGCGATCTCGACCGCCTCGCTCCACAGCGCACGGTCCTTGGCGAGGAACTCGGTGAATTGCGCCGGCGTCATGCCGAGCGGATCGGCGCCGTACTTGTCGAGCTGCTTGACGAACTCGGGGTCCTTCACCGCCTTGACGAACTCAGCCGCGATCTTGTCGACGATCTCCTTGGGCGTTCCTGTCGGCGCCATCATGGCGTTCCAGCTCGTGCCCTGGTATCCGGGAAAGCCGGACTCCGCGATCGTCGGCACGTCAGGTATCTGGACCGAGCGCTGCTCACCCGACGACCGCGAGCATCCGTACTTTTCCCGCGCGCCCCTGCACGATCGCCTCGGGCAGCGGCGAAAACATCGTCGGGATGTGTCCGGCGATGACGTCGGTCATCGCCGGCGCGGTGCCGCGATAGCTGACATCGATCATCGTCAGGCCGGCGCGTTTGAGGAACAGCGACATCAGCAGATTGCCGACGCTGCCCGGCCCGCCGCCGCCGCCGTAGGAGAGCTTGCCCGGCTGCGCCTTGACGTAGGCGATGAACTCCGGAACCGTTTTCGCCGGCACGTTCGGATTCACGATCAGAACCTGCGGGCTATAGCCGATCACGCTGATCGGCTCGAAATCCTTCACGGTGTCGTAGGTCAACTTGGTCATGAACGGCAGGATCGAGACCGTGCCGGTGCCGGCCCAGAAGAATGTGTAGCCGTCGGGCGCCGCGTGCGCCGCCGCCTCGGCGGCGATCGCACCGGTCGCGCCGGCGCGGTTCTCGATGACGAACTGCTGGCCGAAAATCTTGCTCAGGCGCGCGCAGGTCAGCCGCGCCAGGTTGTCGATGTTGCCGCCGGCCGCGAATCCGACCAGGACGCGGACCGGCCGTGACGGCCATTCGTCCGCACGCGCCGCAGCGTTGAGAGATATTGCCGCGATGAACGCGAGCGCCGCAGGAAACAGTCTTCGAACAAGTGAGAGGCAGTTTGTCATCGTGTCGACCTCGGTGTACGCGCGTGCATTGCGCACGCGTCGCGCGCTAGCGGCGCGCGGATGTCCGCCATCCTAGCGCAGCAATACGGTGTGCAGCCCCTGCACAATCGTCGCGGGCCGCATGCTGGTATGCGTGGCTGTTCGGTAAACGGCGCGCCGCGGCGCGACCTAGTCGTCGCGGTAGACGCGTTCGCGCCGCTCGTGGCGCTCCTGCGCTTCGACCGAAAGCGTGGCGATCGGGCGGGCCTCGAGTCGCTTGAGCGCGATCGGCTCGCCGGTCTCCTCGCAGTAGCCGTAGGTGCCATCGTCGATGCGCGCGATGGCAGCGTTGATCTTGGAGATCAGCTTGCGCTGGCGGTCGCGGGCGCGCAGTTCGATGGCCCGGTCGGTCTCCGAGGAGGCGCGGTCGGCGATATCCGGATGGTTCTGGTTTTCATCCTGGAGATGCTGCAGCGTCTCCTTGGCCTCTTTGAGGATGTCGTCGCGCCAGGCGAGCAGCTTGTCGCGGAAATAGTCCCGCTGACGATCGCCCATGAACGGCTCTTTGTCGGTTGGCCGGTAGTTCTTTTCCGCAGACCGAGCGTTGCCGTTGCTGTTGCCGTTGTTATGGCCATTGCTGTGGCCGTTTCCGTGACCATTACTATGGCCGTTCCCGTTTTTGCTTTTATTTGACGCCATCTATGTCAGCTCCGCGCACTGAACAGGCGCGAGGTCCCTCCCCCCGCGGCGCGGCTTATACAGGGCGTTCATGACGGCAGCAACACCCTCGTAGTGCAGTGCGAAGAGGTGCTTCGGCGCCGCAAAATGACTGAAATAACGGGCTTTGGGCGTTAATTCGGTACGGTCAGACCACGCCCGCCTTGGCGAGCTCGACCTCGACGCGCAGATCGATTTCGGCCATGACCCCGTCGAGGTTGTCGTCGCCCGAACTGCCCTTGAGATCGCCCGCGGCCGATTTGAGCCGCAGCAGCGTGCCACGATCGAGGGTGCCGGCGAGCAGGCCGAGCTTGAGCTCGTCGAGCGCGTCGAGCGCCCGCCGGCCGTGCTTGACCGCTTTGCGGCGGCGCTCGGTCGGGATCCTCCAGCCCCTGCAAGGCGATCAACGCATCGATGCCCCCGACGGTGCGGAGCGCGAGCGGCGAAGCCGGGGCGGCCGTGGCCCCGCCTTCGGACAGCGTGAACGTCCCGCCCCCGGCGCGCCGCGCCGTGGCCGCAGGGCCAGCGAGTTGGGCTGCATTTGGTCCCTGGATGCGCATCGTGGCCTCTTGGCCTTGCGGATATTCCCGGTCTGGAAAGGTGGCCTTTTATGGTTAGCGCCCGGTTAACAGGGCGGCAAAAATTGCCACCCCCGGCAACGGCTACCACGGGTCACTGCCGCGAAAATACCGTGGGTCCGACAAAATCTCTTTGCAATTCAAGGCGGTATTCCAGCGCACGCGTGGCACGCGATTCGCAAGGAGTGGTCCGGTCCGCCCTCTTGGGGAGCAAGAGATGTCAAGGACGGTAATGACCGCGCTCGCCGCGGCGGTACTGTTTGCCTATGCCGTTTCGACGGCAGGGGCTACGTCGCGCATTAAAGACCTCGCCAATATCGAGGGCGTGCGCCAGAACCAGTTGATCGGTTACGGGCTCGTCGTCGGCCTCAACGGCACCGGCGATACGCTCAACAATATCCCGTTCACCAAGCAGTCGCTGCAAGCGATGCTGGAACGGCTCGGCGTCAACATCCGCGGCGCGCAGATCCGCACCGGAAACGTCGCGGCCGTGATGGTGACCGCCAATCTGCCGCCGTTCGGCACGCAGGGCACCCGCATCGACGTCACCGCCTCGGCCATGGGCGATGCCAAGAGCCTGCAGGGTGGCACGCTTCTCGTCACCCCGCTGCTTGGCGCCGACGGCAACGTCTACGCGGTGGCGCAAGGCTCGCTCTCGATCGGCGGCTTCGCGGCGCAAGGCGACGCCGCCAAGATCACACAAGGCGTGCCGACGGTCGGACGCATCGCCAACGGCGCCATCATCGAGCGCGAGATCGAATTCGCACTGAATCATCTCGGCCAGGTGCGGCTCGCATTGCGCAACGCCGACTTCACCACCGCCAAACGCATCGCCGGCGCGGTCAACGACTTCATGGGCGCGCCGGTCGCCGAGCCGCTCGATCCCTCGACCGTGCAGCTCACGCTGCCGAAGAAATATCCGCAAAATCTCGTCGCCGTGCTCACCGAGATCGAGCAATTGCAGGTCGAGCCCGATCTCGCCGCCAAGATCATCATCGACGAGCGCTCCGGCGTCATCGTCATCGGCCGCGACGTGCGCGTTTCGACTGTGGCGGTGGCGCAGGGCAACCTCACGGTGACAATCTCGGAATCGCCGCAGGTCAGTCAGCCGGCGCCATTCTCGCGCGGCCGCACCACCGTGGTGCCGCGCACCCGCGTCGGCGTCCGCGAAGACGGCAAGAAGCTCGCGCTGGTCAAGGAAGGCGTATCGTTGCAGCAGATCGTCGATGGGCTCAATGCGCTGGGCATCGGCCCGCGCGATCTGATCACCATCCTCCAGGCGATCAAGGCGGCCGGCGCGATCCAGGCCGATATCGAGGTGATGTGATGGCCGGCACGCTCGATCTCACCGTTGCATTGTCGTCGGTCGCCAACGCGGCGAGCGCGAATACGCAAGCCGCGCTCAAAAGCAAAGCCAAGGCGAAGGGCGCCGCTCAGGACTTCGAGGCGATGTTCCTCAACACCATGTTCCAGCAGATGTTCACTGGCGTCGATGGCGAGGGACCGTTCGGCGGCAGCGGCGCGGTCGGGATATGGCGCTCGTTCCTGACCGACGAATACGCCAAATCGTTCGCCAAGGCCGGCGGCATCGGCATCGCCAACCAGGTCTACAGCAGTCTCCTCGCCCATCAGAACGTGCGCCAATGACGGCGCCCTCCCCTTCATAGGATTTGGCCAAAGGATCGTCCCTATGCCCGCCTCCCCGACGATTTTGTCCACGCGCCCGATCGAGACGCAGGGCGAAGCGCAAGCCGTCATTACACACCTCGGCGAGGTGATGGACGCGCTCGTGACCACGGTTGAGGAAGAAACCCAACTGGTGCGCGCCGGCCGGCTGCGCGATGCCGGACGGCTGCAAGAACCCAAGGGCGACCTCGCGCGCCTCTATGCCACCGATGTGCTGCGGCTGAAGGCAAGCCGGCGCTTCCTGGCGCAGATCGCACCCGACGCACTCGCGACGCTGCAACGCCGGCACGACGCTTTCCGGGCGCTGCTGCAGATCAATCTGACCGTGCTCGCGACCGCTCACGCCGTATCTGAAGGCATCATCCGCGGCGTTTCCGCCGAACTGCAGCGCAAGGCAACGCCGCAGACCTATGGCGCGTCGGGTCGCGCCAGCATGCCGGGACGCAAGTCGGTCGAGCCCATGGCGGTCAGCCGCTCGCTCTGATCGCCGAGCTGCCTGGGGTTCAAGACGGGCCGGCCCGCCCCGAGCCGGCGCTCAATTTGAATTCACCACGTTACCCTCAGCGGCGGGATGCGAGCCATCCGGCCCCTTGGCTGTCGATGTTTGGTTAAAAAAGGCCAAACGCCCGCATCGGTATCGCGATGCATGTTGCGGTACTCAAAAACGGCGTATTCGCCAGGGCCCCACGCCCTGAAGCGGCCGAGAACTCGCTTTTTCCACGGCACATTCTTACCGCGATATGAATATTCATGGTTACCAGACCATGAATAAGCTAACTTTTGCTACCGCGATGTCCAGCAATTACTTCAATGAATTCCTTTAACCATAGATTTTTACTAGAACTTACAAAAACTCGGTCAAATGGAACGCTATCCGTCGATCCAGTGATCGACAACTACGCCGCCAGTACGGCAATCGACCAGAAAGGTTCCAACGATGTCTTCCGGTATTACACTCACCGCCGGAGTCCGGCAGAATCTGCTCTCGTTGCAGAATACGGCCGACCTCATGGCCACGACGCAGCAGCGTCTCGCCACCGGCAAGAAGGTCAATTCGGCTCTCGACAATCCGTCGAACTTCTTCACCTCGCAGTCGCTCAACGACCGCGCCAGCGACCTCAACGCGCTGCTCGACTCGATCGGCCAGGCGACACAGACGCTCGGCGCCGCCAATAACGGCATCACCTCGATCACCCAGCTCGTGCAGTCGGCGAAGTCGATTGCCCAGCAGGCGCGCCAGTCCACGGCCTCGATCGACAATTACGGTGCGGTCGACGTCAGCGGCACGATTGCCAATGCTCCGTCCTCGACGGCACCGGAAGTTCTCGGCTCGCTGCAGGGCGCGGACTTGTCGCCCCGCGATGTCAGCCTGAGCTTCACCAACCAGGCTGAAACGCTCGGCGCGGTCACCGGCACGTCAGCTGGCAGCTTCGCCGGCGCCGGCACCACGGTCGACACCGGCAACGATGGCAACATCGTATTGACGATCAACAAGGGCGACGGAACCGCCCGCGACGTCTCGATCGCCGTCGCAACGACCGACACGATCGCCACCACAATCGGCAAGATCAACGCGGCGGTTGACGCCGGAGGCTCGGATGCCAACGAAGCCGGCACCATCCATGCCAGCAACGCGGCGGGTCATATCGCGCTGACCGCGCTCGGCTCGAATGTCGACTTCTCGATCAAGACCGGCGCCGGCGGCTCGACCGCCAATACCCTGACCGCGACCGGCCTCGCCACCACCTCCGGCAGCGGCACGTCCACCAGCCTGCTCGACAATATCATCGCTGCCGGCGGCTCCGCCGGTGCGACCTTCGCACTCACGACAAACTGCCGGCACGACGCACACCTTCACCTTCGATCAGACGGGCGGGGCAAACACCGGCCAGACGATCGGCGCGTTCAATACCTGGCTGAACGCCAACGGCGGCGGCACGACTGCCACGATTTCGGGCACGACCTTCTCGCTGCTCGACGGCAAGGGCGCCGGCAATACCTTGAAGCTCGACGCCAGCTCGGCCGCGGTGAAGACCGCGCTCGGCCTCGGCACGGCTTCGACGGCGGTTGCCACCAACGGCACAAACCGCGGCGGCCTCGGCACCGCAGCCACTTCGCTGACGCGCACCTACAACAGCGACGTGACGCTGGCTGAAATCGACCCGACCAACCTCGCCAGCGGCGAGAACCTGACCATCTCGCATCGACAAGAACGATGGCAATGGCGCGCAGGCGCAGGTCATCAGCCTGAGCGGGTCGGACAAGCTTGCCGATGTCGCGGTCAAGCTGTCGGGCAACAACACGATCTCCAACAACATCAACGTCACCACTACCGGCGGCAAGTTGAACCTCTCGGCGAAGACGGCAGACGTCGACTTCACCGTGTCGGGCAGCGACGCCTCGGTGGCCCTGGGTCTGACCGACACCACCGCGCATGACTCGAACCATTCGAGCTTCACGACGGACGGCCGGTCCAAGAGCCTGCTGGACAACATCGTCGCCGCAGGCGGCGCGATTGGCCAACAGCTCACGATCCAGGCCAACGGCGGCGCCGTGCAGACGATCACGTTCGGACAGAACGCTTCCGCGGGTCAGGTGTCGACCCTCGCCGAGTTGAATTCGACACTCGGCGGCCTCGGCGGCGTGACGGCCAGCGTGAGCGGCTCATCGGTCCACGTCGGCGTCGCGGCCGGTTCCACCGCGACGAGCATCAAGATCGGCGGCGACAGCACCGTCATCTCCCAGCTTGGCCTGAGCGCCTACGCTGGCGAGACCGACGGCACCAAGTCGGCGGGAACGGCCTCGGCCACCCGTTCGAGCTTGCAGAACGACTTCAACAACGTGCTCGATCAGATCGACGCATTGGCGCAGGACTCGTCCTACAACGGCATCAACCTGCTCAATGGCGACGACCTCAAGGTCACGTTCAACGAGACCGGCTCGAGCTCGCTGACGATCAAGGGTGTCAACTTCAATTCGACCAATCTGGGCCTGAACAAGCTCAACGGCGCCCAGTTCCAGGACAACACCCAGATCGATACGGTGATCTCCGCGGCCGACACCGGACTGATCGACCCTGCGCACGCAGGCCTCGAAATTCGGTTCGACCCTGACCACGGTGCAGACCCGTCAGGACTTCACCAAGAATATGATCAACACGCTGCAGACGGGTGCCGACAACCTCGTTCTCGCCGACTCCAACGAGGAAGGCGCGAACATGCTGGCCCTGCAGACCCGCCAGCAGCTTTCGACCACGGCACTGTCGCTTGCCAACCAGGCGAGCCAGGCGGTGCTGCGGCTGTTCGGCTAATTGCTCCGAACAAAGTACTGGCGACGACTGGCGGCGGGGCTTCGGCCCCGCCGCTTTGTTTTTGAGTAATCGTTTGAATTAGGCGATTTCCGCTGGCGTTAACGTTTCGTTAACCGCTTGTTTACTGTGCATTAGGGTTACCAAAGGATTATTGCACGCACCCGCCTTGACCGGCGATGGCATTTTATTTGCGGACGGAGTTCGCCATGAGCGACATCGTGCTTTCAGCCGGCGTGCGGCAGAACCTGCTGTGCATTGCAGAACACCGCTCAGTTGATGACCGTGACCCAGAACCGGCTTGCCACCGGCAAGAAGGTCAATACCGCGCAGGACAATCCGACCAACTTCTTCACGTCGCAGTCGCTGCAGAGCCGTGCCGGCGACCTCAATTCGCTGCTCGATTCGATCGGACAGGCGCAGCAGACGATCACCGCGGCCAATCAGGGCATCACCTCGCTCTCAAGCCTCGATCCAGTCCGCGATCTCGACCGCCAAGCAGGCGCAGCAGTCCACCAGCGCCGGCTTCACCTACGACCTCACCGCCGCCACCGGCACGGCCACGATCAATGCCGATACCACCCGCACCACCAGCTCTTCGACGCTGGCGTCGTCGCCGGCGGCCTGACCGGCTCGCAGTTCGGCAAGTCGATCATCAACGCCTCGACGTTGGCCGGCCTCAGCAACGGCGATACCATCACGGTCAAGTTCGGCTCCGGGCAACTCAGACTTATACCAAGGGAGCGACTTAACGCGGGCTAGCGCACTTCAACGACGCTGCCAATCTTAGCCGCCTGCTCGGGACCGATTTCGGCGCCGGTAATGTCCAGCAGTGCCGGGACGATCACGACGATCACCGGCACCGACTACACCACCATTTCACTGTCGGCGGCAGACGACCGCGGCCGAGCTCAGACCGCCGATCAATGCCGCCGTCGACGGCAGCAAGCTCACCTTGAATGACGGCACCAATACCGCGACGCTGCGCTACGTCACCGCCAACGCGAACCCCGCTGCGGGCACCTTCACCAGCATCACCGATCTCACCGCCGCCATCGCCGCCTCCTCGGTGAACGCGACGACCACCGGGTACGAATGCCGGCGGCAAATTGCAGCTCGATACGCCGGGCAGCATCACCGTCGGCGGCGCCGTCGGCACGGCGCTCGGCTTTGCGGCGCCCGCCTATACCAATGTCAACGCCGCCTACAACAGCACGCTGGCCGCGCTGACCGGCACGGTGTCGCTCGCGGTCGGCACCGGCACGGCGCAGACGCTGACCTTCGGCGGCACGCGGCATCACCACCAAAGCCGGCCTCACGACGGCGCTCGCGGGCGTCACCGGCGTCACCGCTGCGGTCAACGGCTCCAACCACATCGCCTTCACCACGACATCCAATGCCGATCTCACGATCGCGCGGCACCGGCTCGGTGCTGACGGCGTTGGGGCTCACCGCCAACACCTACACGCCCGCCGGCACATTGCAGACGTCGGATCCGACGCGCGCCAGCCTGCAAAACGACTTCGACAACCTGCTCACGCAGATCGACGGGCTCGCCAAGGATTCGTCCTATAACGGCGTCAACCTGATCTACGGCGACAATCTCAAGGTCGTGTTCAACGAAAACGGCACCAGCCTGCTGACGCTGCAGGGCGTGAAGTTCGACTCCGCCGGCCTCGGCCTGTCGCCGCCGCCGGCCAACACGTTCCAGGACAATGCCAGCATCGACACCGTCATCTCCGGCCTCAACAACGCGCTGTCGACGCTGCGCGCCCAGGCCTCGAAATTCGGCTCGAACCTGACCACGGTGCAGACCCGCCAGGACTTCACCAAGAACCTGATCAACACGCTGCAGACCGGCGCCGACAACCTCGTGCTGGCCGATTCCAACGAGGAAGGCGCCAACATGCTGGCGCTGCAGACCCGCCAGCAGCTCTCCACCACGGCGCTGTCGCTGTCGGCCCAGTCCGACCAGGCGGTCCTGAGACTGTTCCAATAAGCTGACGCAGCGCAGATTTCGACCGCGGGGCCCCGTCCCGCGGTCTTATTTTTACCGTCCGTTAACCATGATCGGAAACGATGGCGGCCAGCAACGGAGGGCAGCCATGCCGCTCAAGGTGGAATTGAAGGCCGGCGAACGCATCATTCTCGGCGAGTGCGTCATCACCAATACCGACCAGCGCACGCGGCTGCTGATCGAAGGCGATGTGCCGATCCTGCGCGAGAAGGATATTCTCACGCCCGAGACCGCCAACACGCCGGCCAAGCGCGTCTATCTCGCCGTGCAGCTCATGTACGCGTCGAAGGATCCGCAATCGCACCACGAGTTCTATTTCAAGCTCATGCGCGACATCATGAAAGCGGCGCCGAGCGCGTGGCCGTTCATCGAATGTATCAATAATCATATCTTAAGCGGCGAAATGTATAAGGCCTTAAAGGACGCCAAGAGTTTAGTTGCGTACGAGCAGGAGATTATTGCCAATGCAACACGGAGCTCGGAGCTACGGAGCGGTCGCGCAAGCAGATCGCAAGTCCGCGTGAACTGGAAGCCGACCTCCTGCTTGAAGGCGGCTTCGCGTCTCCAGGCAGTGCATGATTCCTGGGACGGCGGCAAATCCGCGCTCGACGACGCGCTGCTCTACAATCGCAAGCTCTGGACCATCTTCCTGACCTCGGTCACCGGCGAAGGCAATCCGCTGCCGGTCGACATCCGCCAGAACGTCGCCAATCTCGGCGTCTTCGTCATGAACCAGACGCTGTCGATGATGACCGAGCCGCGCCGCGAATCAGCTGACCTCGCTCATCAGCATCAACCGCGAGCTCGCCGCCGGCCTTGCCGGCCGCGCCTAGCGCCCAGTCGGCTCCGATCATCCCGTCGGCATGTAGTTGACCAGGCTCGTCTGGTACAGCATCGCGGTGGTCTGCATCGCGGCCTGCATGCGGGTCTGCAGCGCGAGCAGTTCGGCGCCCACCTGATCCGGCGAGACGGTCTCGACCTGACTGCAGCATGTCGTTGAGCGTGTTCGACATCTGCTGATGGCGGTCGGTGGCGTCGGTCAGCGTGGTCTGGGCCCCGGCAAGTTCGGCTTCGATGTCGGAGACCTTCTGCGTGCCCGGAGGGCTGTCGAGATTGTTGCCGATGCGCTGCATCAGGGCCGCGTAACGCGCCTGACCATTGGCGTCGGTCGGCGAGAACGTCATCGCGGCAAAGACCGCGACGTTGGACATCGCCGTGCGTCAGCGCCTGCTCGTTCGCGCGCATGCCGTAGGACACGGTGATCGAGGTATCGACGCGGGCCGTGGCGGTCGAGCGCGCCGACGTGCTGCCCGCCTCGCCGGTGTACCACATCACGGTATTGGCGGCGCCGCTCACCAGGCTGGTCGAGTTGTTGTAGGGCGGCCCGGCGACGCGCAGCGGCGGATGCGTGGCGTCGACGTTGAAGAAATTATTGGAGGCGGCGACGGCGGAAGCCGCCGACAGCGAGGTCTGCGCCATCGTGCCGATGGACGTGTTCAAGGCAGTCTGCAGACTGCCCGCGGTCGCAGTGGAATTCGCGCCGATGGTGAACTCGTTCGGGCCGGGTGTGGCCGAGGTCGTCGCCGTCAGCGTCAGGCTGTCGCTGGTGCCGTCCGGCAGATTGAAGGACAACGTGACCGTGTCGCCGGGACTTGGATTGGTCGCGCCGAAATCGACCGACGCGGACGCCGGCGGGCCGGCCGCGACCGTGACGGCCCCGGCGATTGACGAGGTAGCTCCCGCGAGCTTGAAGCCGAATGGCGATCCGGCGACATCCTCGGCAACCTTGACGCCGGTCGTGGACGGCAGCGCCGTTATCGCCAGCCGCCCCAGGCCATCCGCGCCGAGATCGGCGGCGTTGCGCTGCGCGATCACGGTCTTGAGGCCGTCATGGGTGGCGTCGCCGTTCAGGATGGTGTCCATCGGCGCGACCGAGGGCTGATCCGGGCTTTGGCCGGAAAAGATGTAGCGGTCGCCGACCTGGGTATTGAGAAGGTCCAGCAATTCGTTGAGCTGGCCGGTCGCGGTCTTCTGATCGGTCGTCTGTCCGGTGTTGTCGACCGCGTAGGCCGAATTCACCGCCATGTCCTTGACCGACTGCGCCGAAGTCGCGAATTGCGTCAGGCTGGTCTGCGCCACAGTCAGCCGCGTGCCGACATTGGTGATCGTATCGTCGTAGCTGCTCATGGCTGTGAGCTGGCCATTCAGCGCGACGGTGATGCCGCGTCCGAGGCCGAGCCCGGCATAGGTCGTGGATTTCATGCCCGTGCCGAGCTGCTGCTGCAGGTCGTCGAGCTGCTGGCGCATGTCGACCAGCGACTGCACCGCCATGGAAGATTTCGAGCTGATGCCGCTGATCGTCATGGCATTCCTCACATCTGCATCAGGGTATCGAACATGTCTTTGATCGTCGTCAGCACGCGCGCATTGGCGGCATAGGCGTTCTGCAACGTCAGCAGGTTCGACATTTCCTGGTCGATATTCACGCCGGACTCATCGTTGAATCGCTGCTGCAGCGAATTGACCACCATGTCCTGGCCCGCGCTCAATTGGCTCGCGGCGTCGGCCGCATCGCCCTGCTGGCTCAGCACCTGTTGCACGAAGGATGGCAGCGATCCGCTGTAGGGCGCGAGCGCCGTGCCGATGCCGCCCGCCGGCGAATAGGTCAGCGAGGCGCTGGTGAGCTGGTTGTAGAGGAAATTCGGCCGCGTCGCGTCGCCCGCGGCGGTGCCCGCCTGATAGGAGACGAGTTTCGAGGGATCGGCGACGAGCGCTGCGTTGACCGTGATGCGTCCGGCGAGACCGGTGAACTGCGATCCGCTGCCGGAAATGGCTCCGGTATAGGGCCGTGCTGCCGTCGAGGAAGAACGGCATCTGCGCCGTGCCGCCGGTAAGCGATGTCACCGTCGATGTCGCCGAGACTGAATTGATGTCGATCTTGTTGGCCGCGCCATCGTCGAGGACCTCGAGCTTGGTCCCGGACGGATTGGCGAACAGCGGCTTGCCCTTGAACTTGGTGTTGAGCTGATCGACGATCGAGCTCATGCCCACGGAGAAGTCGACGCCGATGACCTGCACATTCGGGTTGCCCGAAGCCGGCAGCGGCAGCGCCGACGGATCGTCGACCCGCACCACCTGGATCTGGTGCTGGGTACCGGTCGCCGTGTCGGTGTAGGTGATATTGACCGAATTGCCATTCGACAGGTTGCCGACGTCGACGTCGAAGCCCGACCGCGCGCCCGAGGTCGCGGTCGTGCCGTCGACCGTCTGGTCCGACAGCGCACTCGACAGGCTGGCCGCGATCTGGTCGAGCTGGCTCTGGGCCTGCACCAGCGTCTGATCGCGCATCTCGAGATAGGCCGCGATCTGGCCGGAGCGGATCGACTTGTTGGCGATCAGATCCATGCTGCCGCCGGTCGGCGACACCAGCGTGATCGTACCGACATTGCGCTTGGTCGGATCGGCGCTCCACTGCGCGCTCGGCGTCATCGTGCCCTGGGCATCGAAATTGAGCGTCGAGGCCTGCGTGCCGACGAGCTGGATGCCGGAACTGGTGAAGACCGTGACCTGATTGAAATCGCCGGTCGACTACCTTGATGTCCATCAACTGCGAGAGCTGGTTGATGTACTGGTCGCGCTGATCCTCCAGAGTCGCGGCGGACGCATCGTTGTTTTGCGCGGTGGCAAGCTGCTGGTTGATCTTGCGCGATGGCCTGCATCGCGTCGTTGGCGTTGCGCACGGCGTCGGAGAGCCCGCTTTCGGCATCGCTGCGCAGGCCCTGGACGGATGCGGTCAGGCTGTTGAGCTGCTGCGCCAGCACCTGCGCCGAGCTGACGACGTTGGCGCGCGCCGAGGTGTCGTCCGGGCTGGTCGACAGCGCCTGCATCGCAGTCGTGAAATTGTTGTAGACGGTGTCGATCGAGCTCGCCGAGCCGGGCGAGCCGTAGACCTCCTGCAAGCGATTGTAGAACTGCGACTTGAGGTCGGCGTAGGCGCCGCCCGAGGATTCGGTCTGCAACTGGCGCTGCAGGAACTGGTCGAGCTCGCGGTTGATGCCGTCGACGCGCACGCTGACGCCGGCGGGGCCGGCCGCTGTCGTGACCTGATCGAGCGTCTTGCGGACGTAGCCCGGCGTCTCGGCGTTGGACACATTGGCCGCGACCAGCGACATGCCGGACTGCGTGGTCGCGAGACCGGCGACCGCCGCATTGAGGGCCTGGCTCAGGCTCATCTAACTCGCCCCTTGCGCATGTGTCTCAAGCGCCTGCGCCTCACACGCCGCTACCGCAGCATGTTCAGGAGGTCTTGCACCATCTGATTGCTGGTCGTGATCACGCGCGTGTTGGCGGAATAGGCCTGCTGGGTCACGATCAGCTTGGTGAACTCGTCGGCGATGTCGGTGTTGGAGCCTTCGAGCGACGAGCCGACGATCTGGCCGGGAGCGCCGTAGATCGGCGGCCCGGATTCGTCGGTCACCTCGAAGGCGCCGCCGTCGACGCGCTTGAGGAAGTTCGCGCCGTTGAAATTGGCGAGCGTGATGTCGGCGAGGTCGAGCGTGCGGCCGTTGGAATAGGCGCCGACGAGCCGGCCCTTGTCGTTGACCGAGACGTTCTGCAGCGAGCCGGCGGCAAAGCCGTTCTGCTGGATCTGGTTGACCTGGACGTCGCCGTTCGGGATCGGCGAACTGCGTCAGGCCGCCCGAGCCGAACGCCAGCGACACGCTGCCGAGCGAGACGCCATCGACCGTCACGTTGTTCAGCGACAGGTTGGAAACCAGCGGGTTCATCTGCCCATTGGCGCCGAACGTGAAGTTGGTGCCGACATTGGTCCAGGCGGCGTCCGTGCCGGTGGCATTGGAATCGGACTGATAGAACAGGTTCCAGGTGTCGGTATGGCCGCCGCCGAGCGTCGAGCTGTCGGTCTTGGCCCAGCGCAACTGGATGTTCACGGGCGAGCCGGACACGTCGTAGGCGGTGACCGCGCCGCCGCCGACCGACTCGTTGAGGAACGTCGTCAGAGTCGTTGGCGACGACGACCTGGTTCGACGGAATCGCGGACAGCGTATGGATGCCGAAATTCAGCGCTTCGTTCGTCGTCGCCACGTCGCCGCCGAGCGTGATCTTGTCGGTCGGATTGGTGGCCTTGATGGTGACGTTGCCGGAGGCATCGACGGTGTTGCCGGTCGTGTTCGTGAGGTTGTTCGAGCGCGGTCTGCAGGTCCGCCAGCGTGGCGACCTCGCCGGGCATGCCGCCATTGCCGAACGTGATGGTTTGCGTGCTGGACGTCGTACCGTTGTCGAGCGTGACGGTCAGCGTCTGACCCTGCGCCACCGCGCCCTGGGTCAGCAGATTGGTCGGATCGAAGGTGTTGTTGCCGGCAGCCGAAGCCGACCGCCGCTGCGCCGGTGCCGCCGACCGTGATCTCGTCGAGATAATTCGGCGAGCTGAGCTTGATATGGCCGCTGGTGTCGAGGGCCGCAGTGACGTTGGCGGTGCCGGTATTGTTGACGTAGTCGAGGAGGTCCTGAACGGTTGACGTCGCGCCGACGTTGAACGTGTCGGTATTCGTGCCGTCCGAAACCGTGATCGCGTCGGTGGTGGTGAGCCCGAGCGACGCCAGCGTCGTCGAGCCGGCGAGGCCGCTCAAGGTGCCAAGCCCAACGGCCTTCGCATCCGTCTGCAGGTCTGCTCCGTGTCCGACGATCTGGGCGTTCTGCGGCGGGATGGCCAGCGGATTGGCGATGAAGTCGTCCGGGTTGAGCAATTCCGAGCCGGGCACGCTGGTGTCGTGCGGCGGCGTCAGCGGATAGCTCGCGAGATTGGCGCGATAGTCGACCTCGGTCGTCGCCTGCGCCGGCAGGAAGTCGTTCTGGAACTTGAGCACCTGCGGCACGCTGCCGACCAGGTTGCCGGTGGTCGGATCGACCGGAATGCCCATCAGGTAGTAGCCGGCGCCGTTGACGAGGTAGCCGTCCTTGTTCGGCTGGAAGTCGCCGCGCCGCGTGTACTCGTCGATGCCGTCGAACACCGGCCGGTCCGTCGACGGTGCTGGACGGCTTCTCGACGACGAAGTAGCCGTCGCCGTTGATCGCCATGAAGGTGCCGATCGAGGACGACTGGATGTCGCCCTGCACGTTGTTGGTCGACTGCGCGCTGGCGATGACGTTGCCGGACGAGCTGTTTCGACGGCACCTCGTCGGGGATCAGATCCTCGAAGCTGGTGTCGATGCGCTTGAACGCGGTGGTTTGCGAATTGGCGATGTTGCCGGAAATGTTTTCCAGCGCGTAGGACTGCGCCTTGATGCCGCCGACCGCAGTGGTCAATGCACCGAAGATACCCATGACGTGTTCTCCAACGTGACGCAGCCGCCGCACAACGCATGGCCGCAGGTTCGCGTCAGCCCGCAGCAAGCCGCGTGCCATGGCGAGCGATTGGGAATTTCAATGGGTTAGGGGCAGCCTCGCGCCGTCATCCGGCACCTAAATGCCGAGAGCCCGGCAACATTTGCCGGGCTCTCTGTGCGTCGCAGAGGTTCGCGCAATCAGGCCGGCGGCGCGGCGTCCGGCTTGAACTTGAGCGACAGGCCGTTCATGCAATAGCGCAGGCCCGGTGGGCTTCGGGCCGTCGTCGAAGACGTGGCCGAGATGGCCGCCGCAGCGCCGGCAATGCACCTCGGTGCGATCCATCATGAACGTCTTGTCGTCCGACTTGCCGATCGCATCCGGCAGCGGCTGATAGAAGCTCGGCCAGCCGGTGCCGCTTTCGAACTTGGTCTCCGAGGAGAACAGCGGCAGGTCGCAGCCGGCGCAGGCGAAGATGCCCTTGCGATGCTCCTTCAGGAGCGGGCTCGAGCCGGGGCGCTCGGTGTCCTGATGCCGCAGCACCTGATACGCGGCCGGGCTCAGGAGCTTCTTCCACTCGGCGTCGGATTTCTGGATTTCGAAGGTTTCCGCCATGGCGGCCGGCCCGGTCAGGAAGCGGCCGCCGACGATGACCGCAAGGCCGCCCGCAGCCGCCAGCAACACGTTGCGTCGATTCAGCATGACCGTGGTCCTTTCTGTTCGCGCACTCCCGAGCGCACCTTCTACACGCCCTATATACGGCGTCGAAAGCCCCCGGTTTCGTCAATTCGCCTCACGTTCGTGCGATAGGGGCGTGAGCTGCCCGCCCCTGCCCCATCCTCAATTCAACCGCGGCGTCTTGTTCAGATAGAACTGGCGCATCGCCGGCCGGTATTTCTCCATGTCCGCAGCGTTGAGATCGATCGAGGGCTGGACGTCGGGCGGCAGCAGCGAGAAATAAGGGGTCTCCTTCGACGCGACCTCGAATTCCTTGCGGGCCTTGTCCAACAGTTCCGGCGAGGTCATCAGGTCGAGGATCGACGCGGCGAGCACCTTGGCGCCGGCGACCTGCCCCTTGTGCGAGATCGAGCTGACCGGCGTCACCGCGGCATGCCATTCGTGGTACTCGATGCCGGGAACCGAGGCCGGAAAGTTCAGGCTGCCGGCCGGCACCACCCACGACACGTCGCCACTGTCGTTGGAGGACGCGGCCTGGCGGCGCCCGCCGAGCGGCACCGGCTCGGTTTTCAGGCCGATCGACCGGCCGATCCGCCGATTTCTGGAAATCCTTGGCGAAGCTGCTGCTCCTCGTCGGTCCATTTCGGCACGCCGACCGTCTCGATGTTCTTCTGGATCGCTTCCGCGATCGCCTTGTTCACGAGCTGCGGCCACGCCGAGGCAGCGTATTTCACGTCATAGGTCGTGCCGGTCATCAGCGCCGCGCCTTCGGCGATCTTCACGAGCTTGTCGTAGGTCTCCTTGGCCTGTGGCATCGAGGCATCGCGCACGAACCACCAGATTTGCCCGGTGTCGGCGATGATGTTGGGCTGGATGCCGCCGATTGGTGATGGTGCGATGCGCGCGATAGGTCGGCTTCAAGTGCTCGCGCAGCTTGTCGAAGCCGATGTCCATCAATTCGACCGCATCGACCGCGTCCTTGCCGTCCCACGGATTGACCGCGCCATGCGCCGTCTTGCCGTGGAAGGTGAAGATCGAGCTGATCGCGGCGTAGTTCTGCACGCCGTAGCCGGTCGCGAGCGTGTCGCGGATGTGCAGATAGATGACGGCGTCGACATCCTTGAAATAGCCGGCGCGCACGATGAAAGGCCGGCTCGCGAGCAGCTCCTCCGCCGGACCGAACGAGATCGCGACGGTGCCGGGAATATTGTAGCGCTGCATCACCTGCTTGACGGCGAACGCCGCCGTCGTGGCGACGCCGCCATGGGTGTTGTGGCCCTCCATGTGGCCGGGTGCGCCGGGCACCAGCGGCTTGTGGGCGAATTCGCCCGGCGTCTGCGAGCCGCTCGGCAGCGCGTCGATCTCGGTGACGATGGCGATCTTCGGCCGGCCCGAGCCGTATTCGGCCCACAGGTTGGTCGGCATGCCGGCGCCGCCGAGGTCGACCTTGAAGCCGGCCGCTTCGAGCGTGCCCTTGAGCAGTTTGGTGGTCTCGATTTCCTGCATGCCGGGCTCGCCGAAATAGAAGATCGAGTCGCTGATCGCCCACATCTGCTCGGCGTTGCGCTCAACGGCGTCGAAGGCAAGCTGCTTGCGTTCATCGCCCGCCTGGCATGCAAGCGGAAGCATGATGGCGACACTCGCACCGAATCCGATCCAGCGGCTGAATCTGAAACGCACACTGCCCTCCTTCGCGCGGGTCATGTTACCGCAACCGATGACTGCCGCGACGTTACGCTGCCATTTTGTGGCCGACAAGCGTCGCCAACTATATCCGCAGGTTCATAGGCCCATGCACGCCCGCAAGGAATTGACGTACTTTGCGTCGCGTCGGGGGTTGTTGAGGCCACATGCAAACAGAATGAATGGGTCGATGCTGTGCTTCCCGGCAGGATCAATTCGATCCTGCAAGTAAGCGATGTCATCGAGCATCTGAAGACTGCCGGTGATGTACTGAAAATAATTCGTTCCGACATGCGCGCGCAGAGAGGCGGCATTTGCTACCTCGTCGGCAAGTCCGTAGCCCTTTGCGACAGCTCTGGTGAAATCTATCGTATTCGCGTCATTTTCAGCCGAGCAGCCGCTGCGAAAATATTTTGCGAGCGTGGCGTCCGTGATGCCAATCATTCGCGCATCGCGAATGGCATAGTGAAGTGCGTAAAGCGAATAGGCCAAATCGTCGTGCAGCAATGGCTTTAAGAATTTGTCCAGCAACAGCGCCTCCGCGGCAACGCCGGAGCCCTCCAGGGCCGGACCCCGGTCGGGTTCAATCTTCGTCCCCTCGGGAGCATTCGCGCTCCAGGCGTAACTGACAGCGTGACGAAGTTCATGAATGATGAGGCTGTAATATTCCATCTTGCTTCGCTTCGTCCGCACCCCAATGCTGACGTTGCCGGTTGAAATGTCGCTGCCGGAATTGTCGCTCGCGCTCGCCGCGACCTGAATTTTCTGGAGAAGAGCGGCGAGATCGATCGGATATCCCTGATATCGAGACGCCATAAATTTTTTGACCTCTTCAGACATGGCGTTTACGGCCGCGGCGTCGGCCGCGCGCACCGGCGCCCCCTCTGCATAATCGCCGCCGATGTCTTGCACGTTTGCAGCAACGGCCGCGTTCCAGGCGGTCGCCGCGACGCCGCCCACCGTGCCTTGTGCAGCGTCAAGCGCGTCGGCAATCTTCGCCGGGATGAGCCCAAGCGCCTTTTCTGCATTGATCGTCGCAAAAACCTGCTGCCGCTGCGCCGGACTCAATATGGCGTCGCCGGGGAATACCTGATCCAACGCGAGCTTTGCCGCTGCGCGGTAATGTGAAATCTTGTCGTCGCGATAGGCGTCGAGCCGGGCTTTGAATGTGCTCATCGACGACGTTTCGTCATTGTTGAACATCTGATCGGCGCTGAACGCCTCCCAGATGTTTTTTCGGTCGTCCGCCGAGTACACCGTGCACTTGCCGTGAGCCTCGGAGCTGCCCGATACCCGCTCGATCCACCAGTTCTTGAGCAGAATGATTCCCTTGGCGACCTCGTCGCTCGCAGGATCGCCGACGTTCCTGGCAACGTCTTCGTTGCTGGAGCTATTGCAAAGCGTCAGCGCCGTTGCAGAATTGATTGTTCCGATATCAAGCCACTTGAGTTTCGTGTTGTGCAGATAAATGGCGTTGATTTCCCGCAGCACCTCATCATCCGTTGCAAAAATCTTCGGCCGGCCCTTGTCGACGAGATAGCCTTGCAGGACATCATTGTTCAGCGACACGATTTCGCAGGCTGTCTCCATGTCTGCGCCGCCAAAGCTGTCTCCGCTAAAGGCGCCGACGGATTGCGCGCGCGCAGTAAAAAGCACCCGCTGCCACAGTTCCCGTTCCGCGTCGTCGAGCGACGCCTTGTCGATCCGCCTCATATCGCGGACGACACTCGCGTTGAATTGCTTGATGTCCTCGTATGCCTGCTGGTCCGGCAGACGAACGGAATCGAACAGCGATGTGCCGTCCCAGTCGCGATTGGGGAGCGTGCCGATCGAATAGGTCAAGGTGGCACGTTTTGCAGCAATGGTGCCGAGATAATTCCGCACCAGCACCTGTGCGAACGCAGGCGATTTCAGACGCGTTATCGAGAAGCTATCCGCAACAACGTCATAGAAGCTCTTGCGATAGAAATCGTCGATTGCGGCCGTCATGTCGGCGGTCGGACAATTGATCAGAACGGCCGCTTTCCTGGCGAGCGCGTTGCGGTCCCAACGCGCCCGGAATGCAGCCAGGCGTTGATCGGCCAAATTCCGCAATTGCACCTGTACTGATCGAGGCACGTCGGCCCATTTCGTACCGATGCCGATGTCTTTCAGCAGCGCCTGCACGCCTGTGCCGCCGCTGTCGCCTGGAGCTTCGCGATTGTTTTCTATGCAGTCTGGAACCGGGCCTGCGTGGCAAGCAACAGACATAAAGAAAACGAGTCCGAACACAAAAGCGCCGATACCGAGCCTGGCCATGACACGCCTCGAACGACACATCGTGTGCTCCCTTCCGACCGGCACATGGGCTGCTGCCGGTTCCGAACAGCATCTAAACTAACAGCACCCGCGTTCGCACTGTACCGGGCTCAAGTTAAATTGCAGCCGTGACAGCTTGTGTTCGGTAAGCTCGGCGTGTTTAGGTTCCGCCGCAACCACGACCAAGCGGGATATCATGCGTTTCGAAGGCACCAGCGCCTATGTCGCGACCGATGACCTCAAGATCGCCGTCAACGCCTCGATCACGCTGGAGCGCCCGCTCCTGGTCAAGGGCGAGCCCGGCACCGGCAAGACGGTGCTGGCGCTCGAGATCGCCAAGGCGCTCGGCGCGCCGCTGATCGAGTGGCACATCAAGTCGACCACCAAGGCGCTGCAAGGCCTCTACGAGTACGACGCGGTGTCGCGGCTGCGCGACAGCCAGCTCGGCGACGAGCGCGTCAAGGACATCCGCAACTACATCAAGCGCGGCAAGCTGTGGGACGCCTTCGTCGCCGACGAGCGCCCGGTGCTGCTGATCGACGAGGTCGACAAGGCCGACATCGAGTTCCCCAACGATCTGTTGCAGGAACTCGATCGCATGGAATTCTTCGTCTACGAGACCGGCGAGACCGTGCACGCGCGGCGCCGCCCGATGGTCATCATCACCTCGAACAACGAGAAGGAGCTGCCGGACGCGTTCCTGCGCCGCTGCTTCTTCCACTACATCCGCTTCCCCGATCCCGACACCATGCGCGCGATCATCGACGTGCATTTCCCCGGCATCAAGCCGCGCCTGGTCGGCGAGGCGCTGAAACTGTTCTACGAAATCCGCGACGTGCCCGGCATGAAGAAGCGGCCGTCGACCTCAGAGCTGCTCGACTGGCTCAAGCTGCTCATGGTCGAGGACATCACGCCGGAGACGCTGCGCGAGCGCGATCCGAAGAAGCTGATCCCGCCGCTGCACGGCGCGCTGATCAAGAACGAGCAGGATGTGCATCTGTTCGAGCGGCTGGCGTTCATGGCGCGGCGCGAAGGGCGCTGACGCGACGCATCCGTTTTCTAGCTAAAGCGCGTACTGATTCAGCCTTGATACTCGATGATATACAGGCCGCCATTGAAGTCAGTGCTGTAGACCAGCCCATCGGTGGACACCCAGACGTCACAGGTCTGAATGACTTTGGCCCGGTTCGGGCGGCGGTCGACCAGCCGCTCGGGCGCTGGCGGCACGAACGCGGCGACCTCGTTGGGACGGTACGGATCGCTGATGTCGGTGACGCGAATGCCGGCGTTCTGATAGGTTGAAAATATGAGGGTCGAACTGATCAGCGCATCCGGACGATTTTCATGGATGTTGTGCGGCCCGAAATGCGCGCCTTTGCTTGCATAGTCGGCTTCGTCCGGAGTCGGGAATACCGAGATGCTGATCGGGTTTGCCGGCTCGCGGATATCGAACATCCAGATGTATTTGATTCCGTCCTCGCAGTGGTCGAGCACCGCCTCGTCCGCCACGACCAGCAACTGACGGTCTGGCAATGGAAGGCAGTTGTGCGTTCCGCCGCCAAACGGCGGACACCAGTTGCGATGGACGATGAGTTTGGGGGCGCTGCGATCAGACACGTCCATCATCACCAGGCCGCCGTCGCGCCACGCGCCGTAGGCCGTGTCGCCGTTGACGATGGCGTGGTGCAATCCATAGCGCCGGTTTGACGGCCAGTCCGGCTTTTCGCCGGCCGCCGTGTTCATGCCGGGCAGCCAGTAGCGGCCGGCTTCCTTCGGCTTGGTGGGATCGGCCATGTCGACGGTCATGAAGATGTAGTCGGAGTAGCCGTCGAGCAGCGCCGATACATAGGCCCAGCGCCCGCCCACATACCAGATGCGGTGAATGCCGCCGCCCTCGATCGGCATGAAGCCGATCTGACGAGGCTGTTCCGGGTTTGAAATGTCGTAGACACCCAGACCCGCTGTCCAGTTGCGCTCGTGTATCTTGGCCGCATCGGCGGCGGCGGACTGCTCGGCGTGCGAGCCCCGGTAATATTGCCGCTCGTCCTGGAACTCTTCGGCCGCGAACATATTCCGGGCATTGATCACCAGCAGCAGGTCGCCGTGGGTCTGCAGGTGGATCATCCAGGTATTCGGCGGCGCCGGAATATATTTGACCGGCTTGGGTTGGCGCGGATCGCGTGCGTCGATCACACTGAAACCATCGGAAAACATGTGGCCGACGAAGACGTAGCCTTTGTTGACCATCAGTTGCACGCCATCCGGCCGCCCGCCTTGATCGGAATGTCCGATCAGCTTCATGTTCTTGACGAAGTCGGGCTTGGGCAGATTTTGGCTGGTCATGCATGTCGCTCTTGAGAATGTCGGGGCGTGGGCCGCGTGCTACGGCCATGGACGTCGTTACAGCTTTTCGCGAGCCTTGTTGAAGGGATGCTCGGGATTGTAGCCGTGCGCCGCACGGTAGCCGTCGTAGCGCAGCCCCTTGTACTCCAGCACGATGGACAGCACGAACGCCACAAGCACGACGGTGATGATGAATTCCGCCAGTCCCGGCACCGGATATTGCATCAAGCCCGTAGCGACCGCGCCGGCAGCGAAGAAGTAGACGAAATAGCCTGCGGTCTTGTGATAGGCCTCGAAAATCCGGCGGCGCTGGGTCATGTCGTAATGATCGCCACGCCAGGTCGCGGGATTGTTCGGATCAGCCGTGTAGTAGTTTCGGCCGCCGTGGTTTCCTCTGAGCCAGCCCCCGGCGATCTGCAAACATCCCAGAGTGACCGTGGTAATTCCGAAGATCGAGTGCAGCGAGCCGCTAAAGCCGCCCCTGACCACGATCGCTACGATCGCGCCGGCGAGCGCCAAGCTGATCGCCACAATCAGCCCGTACTTGTGAATGCTGAACCACCACCAGGGTGCGTTCCAGATCGAGACTTTGACCTGGATGCCGTTGAGCGTTGGTTTTGGCTTGCCGAACCGGATCGTGATGATGCAGATGGGAATCAGCACGAACCAGACGCCGACCATCAGCATGGCGTGGTAGTTCCAGTGGATGGGGATCGTTCGTCCCAGAAAGTCGAGATAAATTTCAGTCGGAATGTGCGGTTGAATTTCATTCATTGTGGTCTCAGTCCGTCTGCCCGACAAAACTCCAAGTGAGCATAACGAGTTCGGTTTCGGGGTGATAGCGACCAAACCGAGTCCACGACCTAGTCGTCATCCGCAGACAACGTCCAACGACGCGATGTCGATGCCGTGCTTTCTGAGTGCCTCCTCGATCGAGCCGCGGACACCGGGAAGGTTGGTGACAAGTCTTTGAAACGCCGTTCTGGAAACGGTGACGACGTCGACTTCCGTTTTTGCCCGAACCATTGCGTTTCGGGCACGGTCCGAAACGAGAGCGACCTCGCCGAATATTTCCCCGACACCCAGCGTCGCAACCAGTTTGCCGCCGCTGAGCACCTCCACTTCGCCCTTGGCGACGACATACAGTTTGGTGCCGAAGTCGCCCTGGTCGAAGATCGTTTCGCCCGGATGGAAATGCTCCTGAATGACCGCATCGGGCTGCGAGATGCGGATCTGCGTGATGTCGCGCGGCAACAGCAGGTCGAGCAGCCAGTCCGTCATGATGCGAATGCGGCGATCGAGGCCCGGGAATTTCGACAGATAGACCGAGCGCCAGAACAGCCAGGCCACAAATCCTCTCATCCGAAACCCGAGGACTTCGGCGACAGCCGAATGCCGGCCGAGCGAAGCCAGCTTGCCAAGGCCGGTGAACGCAAACGGCTGCAAAGGTTCGCCGCGGATGGTCGCAAGAATATTGCGGGCGCAGGTCCGCGCCTGGCGCAAGGCATGCTGCGCCGTTGGCGGCGAGGTGATGCCGTCCCGTTGCGGGACCGCTGCGCAATCGCCGAGCGCCCATACACCCGACGCGCCCGGCACATCGAGATTTGGAGTGACGCGGATGCGGCCCCTGTCGAGTGCGCAGGGCAAATTCGAGACCAGCGGATGCGGCGCGGCGGGAACGGTCACCACCACCGTGCGCGACGCAATCCGTTCCTGCATGCCCGCACCGGCAGAACCGATCAGAACGCCGTCGGCCGATACCGCCATGAGGCGCGTATTGAGACGAATCTCAACGCCACGCTTTTCCAGGATGGCGTGCGCATAGGCCGCAAGATTTTCGCCCAATTCCGGAAGGATTCGTTCGCTGCTCTGGAGCAGAACGCAGCGGATGTCGCTTTTCTTGAGATTGCGATAGGCCGCGACAGCCCGCGTGAGAAAATCATTGAGCTCCGCGATGCATTCGACGCCGGAAAATCCGCCGCCGCCGACAACGAAGGTCAGCAGCTTCTTCTTTTCGTCCTGATCGGTTTCGTTGTCGGCTTCTTCAAGCGCCCGGACGGACTCGTTCCTCAGGCGCAGCGCGTCGCCGAGATACTTGAACGGTATGCCGTGCTCCTTCATGCCGGGCACCAGCGCGTAGTTGAGCCGCGTCCCCAGGCAGATCACGAGATGATCGAAATCCAGCACCACCGGTTTCGGCAGGAATCCCGGAGCAAGGCGCACCTGCTTGTTCTCCAGGTCGATGGCTTCGACACGCCGTGTGTAAAGGTGTGCCCGTTTCGCAAATCGGCGGATCGGGGTGATGGCGTGCAGAATCTCAAGCGTGCCTGAGACGACTTCCGGCAGGAGCGGTTGAAACACGATGTAATTTTCGCTGCTGACGATCGTCACTTCGATCTTGTCTCGCTCGGCCGCGGTCATGGCGCGGTCGAGATACATCGCGGTATAGACGCCGCCGAAACCGCCGCCGAGGATCACAATCCGATGTTTGCCTGCGCTCGTGGTCATTTTGCTCGCGAAACTGCCAAGGCCGATCGGCGCCAAATCCAGATACCAAAATACAAGCGAACGCCGGCCAAAATACAACGGCACGCGCTCGCGCCGTGCGATAAAGTCTTGGTGCGTCCAGAAAGGAAGCACCCATGACCGTACTCACCCGCCGCACCGTCCTCGCCGGCGTCGCCGCTCTCGCCGCAACCCCGGCGCGCGCGGACTGGCCCGACCGGCCGATCACCATCATCCACGGCTTCCCGGCGGGCGGGCCGAGCGATCTTGTTGCGCGCATCCTCGCCGACGGCCTGTCGCGGGCGCTCGGCCAGCAGGTCATCGTCGAAACCCGGCCCGGCGCGTCCGGGACGACGGCGGTGGGCCAGGTCGCGCGCGCGGCGCCGGATGGCTATACGCTCGCCGTGATCCCGTCCGGGCACGCCTTTGCGGCCGCGACCTACAAGAAGCTGCCGTACCGCTCGATCGAGGATTTCACCTTCATCAGCCTGGCGACGGAATACCCCTACCTCATGGCGACCTACGCCGAGCAGCCGTTCCACACGGTCGCCGAACTCATCGAAACCGCGCGCTCGCGGCCGACGCCCCTGCTCTACGGCACGCCCGGCAACGGATCGGGCCCGCAACTGGCGATCGAGCTGTTCGCCCGAGAGGCGAAAGTCCAGTTCCAGCACATCCCGTATCGCGGCAGCGCACCGGCCGTCACCGATCTCGTCGGCAAGCGGCTCGATTTCATGATGGACCCGCCGGCCGGGCTGATCCAGTTCGTGCGCGAAGGCCGCTTGCGCGCGCTCGCCGTGACCAGCGCCAAGCGTTATCCCAGCCTGCCCGACGTCCCGACCATCGCCGAGTCCGGCCTGCCCGGCTACGTCGTCGCCGCCTGGCAGGGGTTGATCGCGCCTGCCGGCTTGCCGGAGCCGATCCTCAAACGCCTCAATATGGAGGTCGTGCGCCTGCTCAAGGACCCGACGGTGGGCGAGCGGCTGCGCTCATTCGGCAACGAGCCTTCGCCCTGCACGCCGGACGAATTCAAGGCGCGTCTTGCGGCCGACATCGCCAAGTGGACGAAGCTGGTCGACGATATTCACTTCGAGCGGATTTGAGGCGCGGGTGGGCGCCGACGAGGCGCCTTACCAGAGCCCCGGCACATCGAACGAGTAGGTCACGCCGGCCCCGTAGGTGAACTGGTTCGGCGAGCCGCGCTGGACGACCAGCGGGGAATTGGCCGCATCGCCGGTGAGCCGCTCGTATTCGACGAAGATTTGAGTGGTGAATTGCTTGTTCCAGAAATAGCGCGCCTGCGCGCCGGCGCCGTAAGAGTAGATGCCGCCGCCCGCGGTATACGCGGACAGCTTGCCCAGAGTGGGTTGAATCGAATTCGCGGCTAGAGCTTCCGCTGTCGAGATGCTGAAATACGGGCTTATCGCGTCGGCTGACTGCACCGTCAGGCGCGGACCACCGGACAGCGTCAATTGTCCGATCGGCACCACTGCATCGAGGAACACGTCGCCGGTTACGCCGGTTTCGCCACCAAAGCCCTTGCGGACCTCGCCACGCAGACGCAGCCACTGCACCGGCCAGAATTCGGCGAAGCCGCCGGCCTGGATCGTATAATTGACGTCCGAGAGCCCATTCAACTCGGCATAGTCCGACGCCGTGCGCTTCCAAACGAGCTTGCCGACCGGGCCGAGCCGGAACTGGGCGAGATCGATGATGCTGATCCCGAAACCGTCGCGAGGTCCGAAAAAGGGAGGCGCCGTTCCGGCTTTACGGAGGCTGACCAGCGGGAGGGCCGAAAATCCCAACCTCTTAACGTCGGCGCCCGGCCACGCGGGCGTTCCTCGCGCTGCAACTCCCAGGGTCACCGTCCATTCGTTGGCGGGTGCCGGATTGTACATCGCCGGCGCGGTCGCCGGCGGCGCCGACTGCGGCGGCAGGTCGGCGGCGACAGCAACGGTAGCCGTGCCACCCAACAGAGCCGCGATGGCAGCGCGCCAGCAATACTTCGACATGACGAAAGCCCCCACAGGTCGATTGCGACCGGGCGTTCCCACCAACGACCCCAGCAAACGCGAAATCATAAAGCAAAAACCTCCTAAACGCCACCGGGAGCCGAATACCTACCGAAAATTATGGGGCATGCGGTTCATGATTGGTTATCCGCCGCCCGTGCTGGCCTGCGGGCCGCCTTCCGGCGCCGACCTTTCTTCGGACTGGCCGGGACGGGGTCCAATTCGGGGAGTGGCGGGGTTTCTGGAGCCTCGGGCGGGGCTTCCAGACTCTCGGGCGGCCTTTCCGGCGCCTCCTGCACTGCCTCGGCGCTTTCTTCAGCGGCGGCGCCTTCGAGGGTGCGCCGGCGGGCGGCATGCTGCTGGCGCGCGTGGCGCTCTGCCTGTGCGTCACGGATGCGCTTGATCCAATATCCCACCTGCACAGTGGCGCGGCCGAAGACACCGCCGGCCCAGATCAGCTCAAACGGGTTGAACTGCCGCCAGGTCTGATCGCCGTCGACGATGGCGCGGGCGATGACATTGCCGGCCATGGCGGTGGTATTGAGCCCGTGGCCGCCGAAGCCGCTGGCGAGCCAGACGCCGGGCCCAAGCTCGCCGATCTGCGGCATGCGGTGCACCGAATTGCCGAGCGTGCCCGACCAGGCGTAGTCGACGGCGACATTGCGGAGCTGCGGATAGGTGTGACGGATATCGGCCTTGAGGCTACGCACATAACGGCTCGCATTGCGCGCCCATGTGGTCGCCCGCCCGGACCACATCAGGCGGTCCCCGTCGACGATGCGATAGTGATTGTCGGCCAGGTCGGTGTCGCTGACCGCACCGTTATAGGCGATGGCGTCGGCCAGAACCGGCCCGAGTGGCGCCGTGGTGATGACGTAGGTCGTCACCGGCAACAGCGCGCCCGCAACCGACGGCATGAGCCCGCCGATCTGGACATTGCCGCACAGCACGACGTGGTTGGCGCGGATGCGCGCCGCAGGCGTCACGATGCGTTTGCGCACGCCGGCCGGGTCGATCGACAGCGCTGGCGTGCCTTCGAAGATGCGCGCGCCGTCGCGCTCGGCGGCGGCGGCGAGGCCTAGGGCATAGTTGAGCGGGTTGATGTGAATCGCGCGGGGAAAATGAATGGCGTGGAAATAGCGCTCGCTCTTGAGCACCGTGCGCACCTGATCGGTCGGCCAGCCTTCAATGTCGCAGCCGAACTCGCCGAGCTGGCCCATGAGCCGCAGGAATTCGTCGCCATTGTCGGTCTTGGAGACGTAGAGCCAGCCCGGTTGCGGATCGACGCCGGCCATGGCGTCTTCGGCAATGGCGCTGCGCACGTATTCGAGCCCAGCTTCGGACAGCGACCACAAGTCCTTGGCGCGGTCGAAACCGACCCGCGCGATAATGCTGTCGGGCTCGGCGGCAAAGCCGGGCAGAACGAAGCCGGTATTGCGGCCCGACGCGCCGGCCGCGATGCGGCGTGCTTCCAGCACCACGACCGACCAGCCGTTCCGTGCGATTTCGCGTGCGGCGGTGAGCCCCGCGAGACCGGCTCCGATCACGCAAACGTCGATGTCGAGATCGAGCGTGAGCGCAGGGCGCTCCGGAATCCGGCCCGCCTTCGCCGCATACCAGCTGCCGCCGTGGGTTGTACTGGACGCCTTCACTGCCATCTGTCGCGCTCGCCTCGGCCCGCGGGCCCGCCCATGCTAAACTCAAGGCGCCAAGAATGCGACGATAAGCCAAATGACGATAAAACCATGCGCCGTCTGATGCTGCTGCGTCATGCCAAGACCGAACGCGCCGAGCCGGGCGGCAGCGACCGCGAGCGCAAGCTCGCGCCGCGAGGGCGCGCCGATGCGCCCAAGATCGGCGCCTATATGGCGCGTCACGGGTTCGTACCGGATCTCGCCCTCGTTTCGGCAGCGAAGCGCGCCAAGGAAACC
Organism: uncultured Alphaproteobacteria bacterium; assembly: GCA_963730645.1. GTDB lineage: Bacteria > Pseudomonadota > Alphaproteobacteria > Rhizobiales > Xanthobacteraceae > BOG-931. The sequence goes on from CAVSSN010000017.1 coordinate 165,287, forward strand.
TGGGCGCTGATCGAGCCGGCCTTTGCAGCGCCGCCGCGGGTCACGTTCGATGAGCGGCTCTATCAGGCCGGCCCGGACCAGCTTCTCGACGTCATCCGCGAAACGTCGGGTGCACGATCTCTGGCCGTCATCGGCCACAATCCGGGACTACACGATCTTGCCGTCCAGTTGATCGCCGCGGGCAATGTCGATGCGCGCCAGCGCGTCAGCGAAGGCCTGCCCACAAGCGGGCTGGTGGTGATTGACCTTGCCTTCGACGACTGGTCGCAGCTTCATTCGCATGCGGGCCGGCTGGAGCGTTTTGTCAGTCCGCGTCTGCTCGCTGCCGCGACCGATTGACTTAGGCGCCGGCGCGCGGACGTGACAGAATGGGAAATGGCGCACGAGCGCAGGGGGGCTCAGCCATGTACAAACAGATTCTCGTGCCGATCGATCTCTCCGACGTCGAGCTAGCCAAGCCCGCCGTTGAGACTGCCGTGATGCTGGCGCAGGCATCGAACGGTTCCATTCGGCTCATCAATGTGCTGGCGATGACGCCCGTCATGCTGGCCGAATACGTGCCGCCTGACTTCGAAGCGCAACAGCGCGCCGCGGCGGAAGAAGCGATTGGCATTGTCGTCAGGGAGACGGGTCTCGATCCGGGAAAGGTCTCGACCATCGTGCGGCAGGGCGGCATCTATCACGAGATTCTGGAAGAGGCGAAGGCGATGAAGGCCGACCTCATCGTGATGAGCTCGCACCGCGTCGGCCTGCGCACTTATTTTCTCGGCTCCAATGCCGGCCATGTCGTGCGCTATGCCGCCTGCTCGGTCTTGGTGGTGCGGCAATCGCCGGGTTAGTCTGGGCGCGGCTGCCGGCCCTGCTGCGACACCGGCGCGTTCTTCATCATATCCGTCGCGGCATGGGAGGGACTTCATGCGACTGCTTGCGGCCATCACGACTGTCATTTGTCTTACGATTACAGCAGCGCTTGCCGACCCTGTCGGCCAGTACAACGTCAACGGCACCAACCCGGGCAACACCAGCGCGGTCTATTCGGGAACGGTTGCCGTGCAGCGCACCGGCGACACCTATCAAATCGTATGGATGATCGGCGGCACGCGCTTTACCGGCACCGGCATCGGCAACGCCAACTTCCTGGCGGTGGCCTACAAGTCGAAAAGCTTCAGCGGCCTGGCGCTCTACGCCGGCCAGCAGGACGGCTCGTGGCAGGGCATCTGGACCGCCGAAGGCGGCACGGTGATCGGCACCGAGAAATGGCTGCCGCGTTAACCTGGCACAGCCGCAGCCGGCCGCATCGACCGCGTAATCCGCCCCGCGCGGGCTCGAAGCCGGCGCAAGCTCTGACAACTCCGCGATGACGGGCGGCGCGAAACCGAAGCGCTGCCCGATCCGCTGCAACCGCTCACGCAGCAGCGCATGATTGCGCTCGGCGCGTGCGCGGTTTCGGCGCTGCTCCCGGCGCGTCAGGAACGCCTGTGCGTTTGCGACCGGCGACGCCAGCCAGCGTTCGAAAACACGCGCAAGCAGTTTCGCCGGAGCCTGCCCCGCCAAGGCAAGCCCGAACAGACCGCCGAGCGCGCCGATCAGGCGTTCCTCATCGCTCCAGCCGGTGGCGACAAACAGGACGTAGAAGCCTGCGGCGATGAGGCCGATCGCCGCCAATCCCGTCGCCACCTCGAACAGCCGCGCCAATTGCGCTGCGACGTGCGCCGGAGCGCGCCGCACCGTCTCGTGCCAGTCGCGCCGCGCGATGCCCTCGGCGCGTTCCGCCAGCATCGTGCAATAGCTTCGCGCCAGGGCGTCGAGGTCGGCACGGACGCCCTGCACACCTTTGCGCAGTTCATAGGCATCCTTCAGCACGCGGGCCGGGATGGCGCGCCCGACAACGCCAAGACGGACTATGAGCCCCTTCCAGCGTTCTGTGCCATCGAAGCGCCAGTGCGCGTCCTGCCACCGGCGCATGAAATTGACGTCCGAACGTAACGGATTTGAATTCAGGCGCGATCTCGTGCGCGATCCGGCGCACCACCGACTTCAGGACGCCGCACACCATGGCGCGGCGCGGCTGGAACAGCGGATCGATCGCAGCGCGCAGCGCGTAGCTCCAATGCAGATCGACCGCCTTGGCGAGGCTGATCCGCGCCGCGGCCTGGTTCTTCGCTTGCAGGTCGAGCCGCGCCAGTTCGAACAGCGCCTCCGCGCAATACGGCGCATGCCCGAGCGCCGTCTGGAAATACCGCTCGGCGTCCGCGGGCCGGCCATCGGCGCGCAGCCGCCTTGGCGGCGCCGATGAAGCACTGCGCCGTCTCTGCGGCATGGCGGAAGCTCGCCTTGTGCGTCGCCGAGACAAAGGCGTCTTCGGCGGCCCGAAGGTCGATCAGCGCGGCGCTCCTGGGTTGACCGGGAATACCGGCGAGCAGCACACCGCGCAGGTAGTCGATGCGGTGATCGTCGTCCGAGGTGCCGAGCGCCGCCAGCGCCTCGGCGAAACGTTCCGCCTGCATCAGCGTGCGCGCGGCTTCGTAGGCGGTTTCCGCCGGAGCCGGGCGCCACCTCCCGCGACAGATGGCCGAGCGCGGCGTCGACATCCTCCGGCTTGACGAACAGCGACTGAAACGCATTCACCGCATTGGCGTGTGCCGCCGCCAACGTCATGGACACGGACCAGAGATAAAGTCGAGACGACCTCGATATCGCCGCCATGGGCAAAAAGGACGCGAAAGTCCTTGATCGCGTCGCCGCGCACGCAATCCTTGAAGATGGCCTCCATCGAGCCGACGAGGATACGCACCTCTTGGGGGAACCGAACCTCGATCAATTCCTTGCAATGGAATCGTTCGATGTACTCGCGATAGGATTGGTTCGGCGAAGAAGCGTATTCGAGGGCCATCGCGAATCGATCCGACACGGGCGCAGAGTCTAGCGGCCGCGCGTTAAGGAACGAATTATGCGTGTGGATGACGTGGATATCGGTGGGGACAGCGCGAGCCGCTAACGCTCGCCGGCAAGGCGCTGCGCGTTGCGCAGTTCGGGAAACAGGCGCATCCAGATCAGCGCGACGAAGAACACGCCGATGCCGCCCACGAGCGCCGACGGCACCGTGCCGATCGCCGCGGCCATCGCGCCGGCCCGGAATTCGCCCAGCGTTCCCGCCGTGCCGCTGAACATCGAGTTGACCGCCCCAACCCGGCCGAGCAGATCGTGCGGCGTGCGCGTCTGCACCAGCGACTGGCGGATGACGACGCTGATGGCGTCGGAGCCGCCATAAAGCGCCAGCGCCAGCATCGACAGCGGCAGCGAACCCGACAGCGCGAATATCGTCGAGGCGACGCCGAACACCGTGACCGCCGCGAACATGATGCGTCCGGCGTTGCGCTCGATGGCGTGGTGGGCAAGAAACACCGACATCGACAGCGCCCCGATCGCCGGCGCCGAGCGCAACAGGCCAAGCCCCCACGGCCCGGTGCCAAGAATGTCGCGCGCAAAGATCGGCAGCAGCGCGGTGACGCCGCCGAGCAGGACCGCGAACAGGTCAAGCGACGTGGCGCCGAGCAGGATCGGGATTGCGCCAGATGTAGCCGAAGCCGGCGAACAGCGTCTGCACGCTGAGCGGCCTCTTGTGCTCGGCGCGATGCCGGCCCTTGACGAAGCTGATCAAGATGCACGCGGTGATGAAGACGACGGTGCAGAGCGCATAAACGACCGCCGGCCCGAGCAGGTAGAGAAAGCCGCCCAGCGCCGGTCCGCAGATGACCGCGGTCTGCTGCGCGGTCGCGGACGCGGCGATGCCGCGCGGCAGCAGCGCCAGCGGCACCAGGCCGGGCACGATCGAATGCATGGTCGGCGCTTCGAACGCGCGCGCCGTGCCGCTCGCGAACATGATCGCCAGGATGGCGTCGCGGCTGAGCCAGCCCTGCCACGTGCCCAGCGCCAGGACGGCGGCGCAGATCGCCTTGATCACCTGGCAGGTGCCGGCGATGGTGCGCCGGTCGAAGCGGTCGGCGAATCTGGCCGATCGCGATGGCGAACGTGACGACGGGAATGAACTGGACGAGGCCGATGAGGCCGAGATCGAGCGGATCGTTGGTCAGGTCGTAGAGCTGCCAGCCGACGGCCACGACCTGCATCTGGTAGGCGCCGCTGGTCGAGGTGCGCGCCGACCAGAACAGCATGAACGAGCGATGGCGCAACAGTGAGGTGGGCGCGGCAGATTGCGGCGGCGAAGCCGTTTCGGACGAATCCGCAGCCGCATGCGACGCGGGCGTCACTTCGTTTCATCGATGACGGACCTCCTTCGTCGCCGCCCCTGCAAGCCAGCTCGCCGGCCTCACGAGTCGAGAATCGCGGCGATGATAGTCCGACTTCAGTCCACGCGTGATATGGGCCGCCTCGACCACCGGGCCCCAGGTCGCGAGGCTCTGCTTGATGAGATCGCGCATCTCGTCCGGCGTGGTGCCGCGCGGCTCGGCTTCGAGCGCCAGGATGCGCGCGCGCAGGTCCGGCTGGCGGAAGCCCTGCCCGATCGCGTCCGATACTTTCTGGGTGATGTTCTCTCGGCGTTTTCGGCGGCGCCGCCACCGCCATCCAGGTGTCGGCGTAGACGCCCGGCAAGGTCTCGGCGATGGTCGCGACCTTCGGATAGTCCTTGAGCCGCTCGTGGCTGCCGGTGGCGAGAAGCTTGATCTTGCCGACGTCGATGTTCTGCTTGTTGGCAAGCAGATAGTCCGGGACCATGTCGATGGTGCCGGCGAGAAGATCGTTGATGGCCGGCGCCGAGCCGCGATAGGGAATTTCCGTCATCTTGAAATTGCCCTTGAGCATCAGAATTCTCGCCGAGCAGGTGCCCGGTATTGCCCTTGCCCTGGTGGCCGTAATTGACCTTGCCGGGATTGGCCTGCGCGTAGGCGATGAATTCCTTCAGGTCGTTCGCCGGAAAGTTGGCGCGCGCCAGCACGATCAGCGGATAGGTCGCGAGCACGCTGACCGGTTCGAGCGGACGCGTGTCGAACGCCGACTTGGTGAAGACGAGGTGGGTGATGCTGAAGGTGAGCTGCGGCGCGCAGAGCAGCGTGTAGCCGTCGGGCGCGGAGCGCAGCACCTGCTCGGTGCCGACACGTCCGCCGGCGCCGCCGGGGCGGTTCTCGACCACCACCTGCTGGCCGAGCGCGGCAGTCGCCTTGTCGGCCGCGAGGCGGCACAGCAGGTCGGCCGTTCCGCCGGCCGGCAGCGGCACCACCATCGTGATCGGCCGGCTCGGATAGGTCTGGGCCGAAGCTGCGGATGTCGTCGCTGCGAGGATTGCGGCGGCGAGGGCGTAACCCCGGATCATGTCGTCTCCTTAGTCGTAGTAATGCGGGCGCGTATTTGCGCAGCGGAACCTCGGTCTTCTCGTGCCCGATCCAGAGCTGCGCGTTGTGCTCCTTGAGGACGGCGACCATGCGGTCGATCGAGGCAAGGGATTGTGCCTTGTCGAAGTTGTTGGGCGGCACGCGGCGGCTGTCCCAGTTGGCCTTGGTGTGCACGGCGTCGCCCGAGAGCAGGATCGCGCCGGTCTTCGGCAGCGTGACGAGCAGGCATTGATGACCGGGCGAATGACCGGGCGTCGAGATCAGCATGACGCTGCCGTCGCCGAACACATCCTTGTCGCCTTCGGCCTTGATCGCCGGCTGCGCCGGGTTGAAGCCCTTGCCGGCCATCGCGCCTTTCCAATCGTACTCGGCCTTCTGCACCACCAGCGTCGCCTGCGGGAACAGGTCGACATTGCCGATGTGATCGGGATGCGAATGCGACAGCGCGAGGTATTTTATGTCCGAAGGCTTGAGGCCGAGCTCGGCGAGCTGACCGCCAAGGGTCTTGGTGCGGGTCCAGGTGCTGGCCGGATTCCTCTGGCCATTGGGCATGGCGGCGATGCCGTCGCCGACGCCGGTATCGAACAGCAGCCAGCCCTGTGCATGTTTGACCAGATAGCAGGTATCGGACAAGACGCCCGGCCCCGTCGTGCCGGGCGTAAAGCGCGCCGCGTCATCGAGTGCGATGTCGCCGCAATAGAGAACGTAGAGCCGTTCGATGCCCGGCTTGCTTTGCTGGGCGAAGCCTTGCTGCGCGCCCGCAAACCACGCCATGAGCGCGCCGACAACCAACCACAGTGTTTTCATTTCATGTCCTCCCGGCGGCCGTAGGCATCAGTCGTAGAATTCGGGCGACTTCTTCTGCGCGTCGCTTTGGACCTTGTCGTGGTTGATCCAGAGCTGAGCGTGCTCCTTCGCCAGGATGTCGGCGATGCGTTGCATCGACGCAACGGTCTGCTCGGCGCTGACATTGCCCGCCGGCACCCGGCGATTGTCCCAATTGTCCTTGAAGTGCACCGCGTCGCCCGACAGCAGCACTGCGCCGGTCTTCGGCAGCCTGACCAGCAGGGACTCGTGGCCCGGCGTGTGGCCCGGGGTCGAAAGGATCATGATCGAACCGTCGCCGAACACGTCCTTGTCGCCTTCGAGCTTGGTCACCGGATGACTTGGGTTAAAGCGCGGCTTGCCGTTGGCGCCCGGCCACTCGTATTCGGCCTTCTGCACATAGAGCATGACCTGCGGAAACATCTCCACATTGCCGATGTGGTCGGGATGCGTGTGCGAGATCGACATACCCTTGATGTCGGCCGGCTTGACGCCGAGCTGTTCGAGCTGCGCCGCGAGCTTCTTCGGCCGCGTCCAGTTCGGTGCGCCGTTCTCGCCCTTGGCGCCGCCGGGCATGTCGGCGATCGCCTCGGCGACGCCGGTGTCCCAGAGGAACCAGCCCTGCGCGTGGTGGATGAGGTAGCAATTGTCGGAGACCGGCAGCGGCTTGCCGACATTCACGCCGGGCGACCAGCGCGCCTGGTCCGGGCCGACGCCCTGCCCGCAGTCGAGGATGTAGAGCTTGTCGACACCGGCGGCGGCAGCCGGCAGCGAGCACAGCGTCGCGGCACAGGCGGCGACGGCAAGAGATGGCAACCTCATGATGTCCTCCCCTTCGTTGCGCGTTTCTGGCGCTACGCGCTTTCAGCACCGAGTGTAGCACGGCAATTCCCCAATCGAAGCCCCGCGCTATACTGACCGCTCAGGGCGCCGCGCGAATGCGCCAACAGAAAGCAGGGAGGGAAGCCATGCCGACGCTGTCAAAATTTCTCGCGGCGATTGCCGCCGTTTGCGCAATGACGACGCAAGCCGGTGCGCAGATGGTCGCGAACGAACGCAATCTGACATTTGCCGCCGCCAGGGCGATGGCCGATGCGGCGCTCGACGATTGCCGCGGCAAGGGCTTCCATATTTCCGTCCACGTGCTCGACCGCAACGGCAATATCCGCATCGCCGTGCGCGACGACGGCACCAGCATCCACACCTTCGATGCAAGCTTCCGCAAGGCCTATACGGCGCGCGCCTTCCGCGTACCGTCGATCGACTGGGGCAAGCGCGCTGAGAGCAGCGAACCGGCGCTCAAGCAGGTCCCCAACACGCTCGGTCTCGCCGGCGGCCTGCCGGTGAAAATCGGCGACGAAACGATCGGCTCGATCGGGGTCGCGGGTGCGCCCGGCGCCACCGGCGACGCCGCATGCGCCGCGGCCGGTCTGAAGAAGATCGAGGATCAGCTCAAGTAGGCCACACGCCGGGCCCACGCGAACACAGGCGCGTGGCTCCAATGTAACTGGCGTACTACCCCGCGAGCGCCGCGAGGATGCGCGCCCAGCTTCGCATGCCCTTGTGGAAGCATTTGAGGTCGAACTTCTCGTTGGGCGAATGCACGCGGTCGTCGTCGAGCGCGAAGCCGACCATCAGCGTGTCCATGCCGAGCACGCTCTTGAAGTCGCCGACGATCGGGATCGAGCCGCCGGCGCCGACCGTCACCGCCTTCTTGCCCCATTCCTCGGCGAGCGCGGCGCGCGCCTTGCCGAGCGCCGGGTTATCGAACTGGACCTCGATTGCCGGGTTGCAGCCGAAATTACCGAACTCGACCGTGCAATCGCCCGGCAGCCGCGCCTGCACGAAGGCGCGGAATGCGGCGCGGATTTTTTCCGGGTCCTGCGCGCCGACGAGGCGGAACGAGACCTTCGCGCTGGCCTTGCCGGGGATCACGGTCTTGGCGCCCTCCCCGGTGTAGCCGCCGATGATGCCGTTGACCTCTGCGGTCGGCCGCGTCGAAATCTGCTCGATCAGCATGCGGCCTTGTTCGCCGGAGGGAATTTTCAGCCCGATCGGGCCCGAGAAATTTCTCCGGCGTGAGGCCGAGGCCGGCGAGGTCGGCCTTGATGTCGGCCGGCAGATCGTGGACGCCGTCGTAGAAGCCCGGGATGGCGACGGAGCCGTCCGGTTTGTGCATCGCCGAAAGGATGTCGGCGAGCACATGGATCGGGTTGCGCGCGGCGCCGCCGAACAGCCCGGAATGCAGGTCGCGGTCGGCGCAGGTGATGCGCACCTCCTCGTAGACGAGGCCGCGCAGCGACGTGGTGATCGAGGGCGTCTGCGCGTCCCACATGCCGGTGTCGCAGACGAGCGCGAGGTCGCGCTTGAGCTCGGCGGCGTTGTCGCGCACGAAGCCGAACAGGTGTTTCGAGCCGCACTCCTCCTCGCCCTCGATCATCATGGTGATGTCGAGCGGCAGCGCTCCGGTCACCGCCTTGAAGGCGCGGCAGGCCTCGACGAAGGTCATGGCCTGGCCTTTGTCGTCGCAGGCGCCGCGGGCGACGATGATTTTCCGCCCGCCGTCGAGCGTTTCGATGCGCGGCTCGAACGGCGGCGTCTGCCACAGCTCGAGCGGATCGACCGGCTGCACGTCGTAATGGCCGTAGAACAGCACGCGCGGCGCTTTTCCGTTGGCGCCGTTGCCGCTTGCCCGATTGCTTTTGCCGATGACGACCGGATGGCCCTCGGTCGGGCGTACGCTGGTGTCGAAGCCGAGGCTACGCAGGTCGGCGGCAACGTGCTCGGCGGCCGTGCGGCAGTGCGGCGCGTAGGCCGGGTCGGTCGAGATCGACTGGATGCGCAGCAGCGTGAACAGGCGGTCGAGACTGGCGTCGAGATCGCGGTCGATGCGGTCGAGGACCGCAGGCAGTGCTTCCGATGCTGTCATCGTGACCTCATGACGCCGCCAAGCGTTCCACGCAAGACGGCCTTGCCGATGTTTCCCGCGCTCTTGCTGCCCGTCGCCTTGGTCAGCTCGGCCGCAAGCGACGTGGCGACAGTCACCCCCACGGTGCGCGCAACATTGCGCGCAATCTGCTGCCGCGCCGTGAGAACCTGGCCGCGCGGACGGCCGATGCCGAAAATATTGCTGAAGTACCCGCCGATGCGGCTGAACACTCCGCCGGTGTCGGGTGCCGGCGCGCCCGGGGCGGCCGGCGTACCGGGAGCAGCAGGTGTGCCGGGCGCGCCTTGCGGCGCGTATGGCGTGCCGCCCGCCACGCGCTTCTGCAAAATCTCGTAGGCCGATTCCGGATCGATGGTCGTGTCGTACTTGCCCTTGAGCGGGCTGTTGGCGATCACGGCCTTGCGCTCCTCGGGCGTGACCGGCCCGATGCGCGCCGACGGCGGCCGGATCATCGTGCGGTCCACCATCGAGGGCGTGCCGCTGCCTTCGAGGAACGAGACCAGCGCCTCGCCCTTGCCGAGTTCGGTGATGATCTGCTCGGTGTTGAGCTTCGGGTTCGGCCGGAACGTCTCCGCCGCCGCCTTCACCGCCTTCTGGTCGCGCGGCGTGAAGGCGCGCAGCGCGTGCTGCACGCGGTTGCCGAGCTGCGCCAAAACCTTGTCCGGCACGTCGACCGGATTCTGCGTCACGAAGTAGACGCCGACGCCTTTCGATCGGATCAGCCGCACCACCTGCTCGATCTTGTCGAGCAGCGCCTTGGGCGCGTCGTTGAACAGCAGGTGCGCCTCGTCGAAGAAGAACACCAGCTTCGGCTTCTCCGGGTCGCCGACCTCCGGCAGCTTCTCGAACAGGTCGGAGAGCAGCCACAGCAGGAACGTGGCATAAAGCCGCGGGTTTGACATCAGCTTGTCGGCGGCGAGCACGTTGATGATGCCGCGGCCATCGTGGTCGGTGCGCATGAGGTCGCTGATCGACAGCGCTGGCTCGCCGAAGAATTTGGCGCCGCCCTGGTTCTCCAGGACGAGAAGCTGGCGCTGCACCGAACCGACCGTCGCGCCGGCCACGTTGCCGTATTTCGAGCCGATGTCCTTGGCGTTCTTCAGAATGTAGGACAGCGTCTCGCGCAAATCCTTGAGGTCGACCATGCCCTTGTTCTCGGCGTCGGCCGCGCCGAACTCGTCGTCGGCGAATTTGAACGCAATATTGATGACGCCTTCCTGCACGTCGTTGAGATCGAGCATGCGCGAGATCAGCAGCGGCCCCATCTCGAATATGGTGGCGCGGATCGGATGACCTTGCTCGCCGAACAGATCCCAGAATACGACGGGAAATTCATCGGGCTCGTAATCGAAGCCCATATCCTTGGCACGCTTGACGAAATCCGGCTTGGCCTCGCCGCGTGCAGCAATGCCGGAGAGATCGCCCTTGATATCGGCGGCAAAGACCGAAACACCCGCGCGCGAAAAACCTTCGGCCAGCACCTGCAACGTCACGGTCTTGCCGGTGCCGGTCGCGCCGGTGGCGAGGCCGTGACGGTTTGCGAGGCGCAACGTGAGAAATTCTTCCTTCTCGCTCTTGCCGACAAAAATTTTTCCGTCCTGATCCGGTTTCGTCATCGCGTCACTCCTGTGCTCCTGCACCGGCCGGAGCGGACACGCGCGCGTTCGCGCGGCTTCACATCGAATTCGCGGGACTTATAGCCTCCGCGTCCCGTCATTGCCACCGTGGTACCGGCAGGCGCGCAACTGTTGCGCATCGGACACGCCTCGAACGTCACGATCACGGCGCGCGTCCAGCGGAATAATTCGGACAACACACGCTTGTAATCCGCCGCATGAGTGTCCATTATTGGGACAACTCGCCGGAGTGCGGGGTGTCGGGGGAATAATGGACGAACTCATCGGGCGTCTCGTCGACTCCGTCGGTGTCGACCGGGCGACGGCGGAAACGGCCGTCGGCATTATTCTGGACTTCCTGATCAAGGAAGGTCCGTCTGACAAAGTGCATGCGTTTATCGCCAAGCTTCCCGGCGCGGAAGCCTTGGCGCAAAAAGCTGCGGGCGATGGCGCGGGCGGAATGGGTGGAGTGATGGGGGCGGGCATGCGCATGATGTCGGCGGGGCTGAGCATGGGGCAAGTTCAAAGCGTGACGCGCGAAGTCATCGGCTACGCGCGAGAGAAGGCGGGCGAGGATACGGTCGGCGACATCGTCGGCGCGGTCCCCGGTCTCGCCGAGTTCGTCTGAGCGCGAATGTTTTTCGCGACGACGACATTGCGCGTCTGAGGGAGGCAACTATGACGTATCCCGTAACCGACATTGACGGCATCGGCCCCGAGGCTGCCGATGCGCTCAAGTCGGTTGGGATTCGCACCACCAAAGGTTTGCTGGAATCCGCCAAGACGCCGAAGCTGCGCCTCAACCTCGCCAGCCGGACCGGGATCGACGAGAAGAAAATCCTGTCGTGGGCCAATGCCGCCGACCGCATGCGGATCAGGGGGGTCGGCGCCGATTATGCCGAGCTTTTGCGGGTGGCCGGGGTCGATACCGTCAAAGAGCTCAAGTACCGCAATCCCAGCAAGCTCGCCGACGCCATGGCATCGGCCAATACCAAGCGCAAACTGGTGCGGCTGCTGCCTTCGGAGCACACGGTCAAGGGCTGGATCGAGATCGCGCGCAAGCTGCCGATGCTGATCAGCTATTGAGAGGCGCGGCCGGACCTTGGTCCGGCTTGACACCCTCCCTGCCGCCGCGCAAAGCCACGGTCATGAACCCGGCCCATGAGTCTGGCCCGTCGCGTTTCATCGATGTCCGGCGCCGCACCCGACGACAACGTGCTGACCCGCCTGCTGGCCAAAGGCCGCCCGCTGGTCATGGGCGTTCTCAACGTCACGCCGGATTCGTTTTCCGATGGCGGCCGTTTTCTCGATCCTGCCCCCGCCATCGCCCACGCGAAAGCGATGCTCGCCGAGGGCGCCGACATCATCGACATCGGCGCGGAGTCGAGCCGGCCTTATGGCGACGCCGTGGCGGTCGAGCACGCCGAGGAACGCGCGCGGCTGGAGCCGGTGTTGCCCGCTGTCGTCGCGCTCGGCGTGCCGGTCTCCATCGACACCATGAAGGCCGACGTGGCGGCGTGGGCGCTCGGCGCGGGCGCGGCCATCGTCAACGACGTGTGGGGCCTGCAGCGCGATGCTGACATGGCCCGCGTCGTTGCCGAACACGCGACGCCTGTCGTTATCATGCATAACCGGGAGCGCGCCGATCCCTCAATCGACATCATCGCCGAGGTGACGGCTTTCTTCGCGCGCTCCCTCGACATCGCGGCGCGTGCCGGCATCGCGCGCGAACGTATTGTGCTCGACCCCGGCATCGGCTTTGGCAAGACGCCGGAGCAGAGCATGATTTGTATCGCGCGGCTCGAGGCGCTCGCGAGCTTCGGCCTGCCGCTTCTGGTCGGCGCCTCGCGCAAGCGCTTCATCCATTCGGTCGTGCCGTCGAAGCCCGGCGAACGGCTGGGCGGCTCGCTCGCCGCGCATCTCATGGCGGTGCAGCGCGGCGCCGCGATCGTGCGCGTGCACGACGTCGCGCCGACCGTGCAGGCGCTGGCGGTCGCCGCAGCGATTGGGGGCGCGCGATGAGCGACACGGTCTTCGTCACCGGCCTCGCGCTCCACGCCTATCACGGCGTGATGCAGCACGAAGCCAAGGTCGGCCAATCGTTCCAGCTCGACCTCGTGCTCGACATCGACCTCGCCGAGGCGTCGCGCTCCGACAAGCTCGCTCACACGGTGTCCTACGATCAGGTGGTCAAGATTGCGACCGAGGCGTTCTGCGGCCGCCGCTTCCGGCTGGTCGAGGCCGCGGCCGGCGCAGTCGCGGATGCGGTGCTGGCGAAGTTTCCGCAGGTGCGCGGCCTGCGCGTCACGGTGCACAAGCCGCACGCGCCGATCGCGGCGACGTTCGATGATGTCGGCGTGACCATCGAGCGCCGGCGCAACAATCGCACCAATGGCTGAGGCGCTGATCGCGCTCGGCGGCAATGTCGGCGATGTGCGCGCGACGCTCGATCGCGCGGTGGCGATGCTCGGCGAGCGGCCGGGGCTGCGCGTGGTGGCGCGCTCGTCGGACTACCGCACGCCGCCCTGGGGCGTGACGGATCAGGCGCCGTTCGTGAATGCTGTCATCGCTGCCGACACCACGCTGACGCCGCAAGAGCTGCTCACGCGCGCGCAGGGTGTCGAACGCGCGCTGGGCCGCGACCGCACCCATGAACAACGCTGGGGGCCGCGGCCGGTCGACATCGACATTCTGGCCTATGACGATCTCGCCCTCGATACGCCCGGGCTGACCTTGCCGCATCCGCGGCTGTTCGAGCGCGCCTTTGTCCTGGTTCCGCTCACCGAGATCGCGCCGGAGCGGGTCATTGCCGGCATCCGCATTCGCGAGGCCTTGGCAAAGCTCGACACGGCCGGCATCGAGAAGCTGCCGCGGCGCTGAACGCGGACGAGAGGTTGGCCATCCCGGCCGCCCGTGGCAATTTGGGGCCATGACCGAGCGCGACGATCTCCCGCTGGCCGCCGCATTTCCCCCGGCGACGCGCGCGCAATGGCAAAAACTCGTCGATGCCGTGCTCAAGGGCGCGCCGCGCGAGCGGCTGACAAGCACGACCTACGACGGGATCAAGGTCGAGCCATTGCCGGATCGGATGTCCGATGCCGGGCCGGTCGCCGGCCGCGCGCCGGCGCAGCCCTGGCAGGTGATGGCGCGGATCGAACACCCCGACCCGGCAGCGGCCAATGCCGAGGCGTTGCACGAGCTTGAAAATGGCGCGGGCGGACTCTCGCTCGTGTTCGCGGGCGCGGCCGGTGCGCACGGCTTCGGCCTGCCCGGGAGCGAGGAGGCGATCACGCGTGCGCTCGACGGCGTGCATCTCGACGCCCGGATCGCGCTCGACATCGACCTCGCGCCGTTTGCGCGGGACGTACCGCAACGCGTCGCAGCGCTGGTAAAGCGGCAAGGGTTCGATCCCGCCGCAACCAACATCCGCTTCGGCTACGATCCGCTGACCGCCATTGCCATCAGCGGAACAAGCCCGCTGCCCTGGAGCGAAACTGCGCCGCTGATGGCGCGCCTCATCGGGCAGCTTGCCGAAGCAGGCTTCAAAGGCCCGTTCGCGGCGGCCGACGGGCGCGTCGTGCACAATGCCGGCGGCTCGGAGGCGCAGGAATTGGCTTTCGTGCTGGCGTCGGCGGTGGCCTATCTGCGCGCGCTCGAAGCGAGCGGCGTGTCGCTCGACGCCGCGCGGCGGATGATCGCGTTTCGCCTGTCCGCGGATGCCGAGCAATTTCTCACCATCGCGAAATTCCGCGCGCTGCGAAAACTCTGGGCGCGCGTCGAGGAGGCGTGCGGCGTCGCGCCGGCACCGGCCTTCGTGTCCGCCGAGACGGCGTGGCGCATGATGACGCGGCGCGATCCGTACGTGAACATGCTGCGCGCGACGATTGCCGTCTTCGCGGCCGGACTCGGCGGCGCCGACGCCGTTACCGTGCTGCCGTTCACGGCCGCGCTCGGCTTGCCCGATCGGTTCGCGCGCCGTATCGCGCGCAATACGCAACTGATGCTGATCGAGGAGTCGCATCTTGCGGCCGTCGCCGATCCCGCGCGCCGGTTCCGGCGCGATCGAGCATTTGACGCGAGGAGCTTTGCCGCACGGCCTGGAGCCTGTTCCAGGAGATCGAGCGCGCGGGCGGCGCTGCGGCGGCACTCGCCAAGCGGCTTGATCCAGCGCGAGGTCGCCGACGTGCGTGCCAGGCGCGAGGCGGCGGTAGCACGGCGTACCGATGCGCTCACCGGAACGAGCGAGTATCCCGATCTCGGGCGAGACGCCGGTTGCGGTGACTGCGGCAATGTCGACGAGCGAGCCGCCGGAGCAGACGCCGGGGAAGCGGTTCTGCGAACCACTTCATCCGTTCCGCCTCGCCGAACCGTTCGAACAACTGCGCGATGCTTCGGACCGCATCCTCGCCGCGACCGGCGCACGGCCCAGGATTTTCCTCGCCAATCTCGGCGCGCTCGCCGACTTCAGCGCCCGCGCGACCTTCGCGAAGAATTTGTTCGAAGCCGGCGGCATCGAGGCGGTGGGCGCGGATGGCGCTTTGGCGCTGGTCGGATGCCTTCAAGGCGTCGGGTGCGGTGCTCGCCTGCCTGTGCGCGTCAGACGAGGTGTACGAAACTGAAGCCGCCGCAGCCGCGCAAGCACTCAAGGCGGCCGGCGGCGCGGCACATCTATCTCGCCGGCCGTCCGGGCGAGCGCGAAGCGATCTACCGCAACGCCGGCGTGCAGACATTCATCTACGCCGGCTGCGATGTTATTGCGGTGCTCGACGCGGCATATGGCCTGATTGCCAGTTGACGGCAAAGCCATCAGACTACCGTCCAGAACAAAATAAATGTGGGACGGCAAACCATGAGCAGACCCGATCAGTCCTTCGGCTGGCGCAAGCGCATCGGCCTGCTCAGCCCGACCGTGATCGAGACCGCGGCCTATGATTTCTTCAAGCTCGCGCCGGACGGCGTGTCGATGTGCGCCACCACGTCGAACATCGAGCATTGGAGCAAGGAAAATTTCAAGGAGCACGTCATCGATCCGCTGGTGAGCGCCGGTGAAGTATCTCGCCTCGCGCCACGTCGACTACATCATCCACACCGGCATGCCGGTGGTGACGACGCGCGGCAAGGGGTTCGAGGAAGAACTCGTCAAGCTGATCACCGACACCACCGGATTGCCGGCCACCACCAGCATCCGCTCCGCGATCCGCGCGCTGGCGCATCTCGGCGTGCGCAACGTCGCCGTGGTGACGCCTTATCCCCAAGAGCTGCATCAGTCGGCGCTCACATTCCTGAAGGCGAGCGGCTTCAACGTCGTCGCCGAGCACACCGAGGACGTCGTGTTCAAGCAATTGCAGGACGTGACGCCGGCCCACATCGCCGCGGCCACCAAGGCGCGTTCTGGCAAAGTCGCCGTCGGCCGACGGCGTCTACATCCCGTGCAACCAGTGGTCCGGTGCGGACGCCGCGCCGTTGATCGAGCAGGAATGCGGCGTGCCGGTCGTGACCGGTGCGCATGCCGACTACTGGGAGGCGTTCCGCTCGCTCGGCATCAACGACCGCATCGAAGGCCACGGCAGGCTGATGGCGAGCCTGAGCAACGGCGCGCACACCGCAGCGGCGCACGCGTAACAGCCGACATTTCGGCACGGAGGCAATGATGAATGCCATCCAACGACGGACCTTCGCGATTCTCGGCGTTGACGCTCGCCGTGGCGATCGCACCGCTCGCCAGCGCCGCGGCGGAGGATTTTCCGTCGCGGCCGGTGCACATCATCGTGCCCTACGCGGCCGGCGGCAGCGGCGACCTCTGGTCCGCCTGCTCGGCGACAAGCTCGCGGCGATGTGGGGCCAGCAGGTCGTGGTCGAAGACAAGGCGGGCGCCGGCGGACTGATCGGCACCGATGCCGCGGCGAAAGCGCCGGCCGACGGCTACACGCTCTACCTCGCGACCGACGGGCCGCTCACCGTGGCGGCGACGCTGAACAAGCACGTGCCCTACGACTGGAAGCGCGACTTCGCGCCGGTGTCGATGATCACCGTCGGCTATCAAATTCTGCTGTCGAGCCCCAAGCTGCCGGCAACCACCCTGAAGGAATTCATTGCTCTCGCGCAGCAAAGATCCCGGCAAATACAATTTCGCCTCGATCGGCATCGGCAGCGCACCGCACCTCGCCGCCGAAATGTTCCTGTCGATGGCCGATCTCAAGCTGACGCATGTGCCCTATCGCGGCTCGTCGCAGCAGTCCATTGCCGCATTGATCTCCGGCGACGTCGCGATGTTCATGGTCGGCACCTCGACCCGCGGTGCCGTTCGTCACGGCCGGCACCGTGCGTGGGCTCGCGGTCACCGCACCGAAGCCGGATCGACAGCCTGCCGGACATTCCGACCTTCGCCGAGCAGGGCCTTCCCAAAATGGACTACAGCCTCTGGTTCGCGCTCCTGGTGCCGAGTGCGACGCCGCCGGAGATCGTCAAGAAGCTCAACGCCGACATCGGCAAGGTCGTGGCCGATCCGGATCACCAGAAGGCGATGAAACTGCGCGGTTTCGAGGCCAGAGGCAGCACTCCGGACGAACTGGCGGCATTCATGCAAAAGGATTACATCAAAAACCGGGAATTGATTCAGAGGCTGGGCCTGCACGTCGATTGATATCGAGAAGATCGAATGAGCCCAATCCCGGATTTCGCGCACATCGCCTTCGCTGACGTGTCGGCGGCAGGCGAGCGCTGCCACCGTCCGCGTCTGCCGCGCCTTGGAATACGCCCGAAGGCATTGCGGTAAAGCCGGTCTATGGGCCGCACGATATCGCCGCGCTCGATTTCCTCGACACCTATCCCGGCATCGCGCCCTACCTGCGCGGCCCCTACCCGACCATGTACGCCACCCAGCCGTGGACCATCCGGCAATATGCCGGCTTCTCCACGGCCGAGGATTCCAACGCCTTCTACCGCCGCAATCTCGCCGCCGGACAGAAAGGCCTCTCGGTCGCCTTCGATCTCGCCACCCATCGCGGCTACGACTCGGACCATCCGCGCGTCGGCGGCGACGTCGGCATGGCGGGCGTCGCGATCAACTCGATCTACGACATGCGCACGCTGTTTTCCGGCATCCCGCTCGACCGCATGTCGGTGTCGATGACGATGAACGGCGCGGTGCTGCCGGTGCTGGCGCTCTATGTCGTGGCCGCGGAGGAACAGGGCGTGCCGGCGGACAAGCTCGCGGGCACGATCCAGAACGACATCCTCAAGGAGTTCATGGTCCGCAACACCTACATCTATCCGCCGGGACCGTCGCTGAAGATCATCTCCGACATTTTCGCCTACACCTCGGCGCACATGCCGAAGTTCAATTCGATCTCGATCTCCGGCTATCACATGCAGGAGGCGGGAGCGACGGCGGACCTCGAGCTTGCCTATACGCTTGCCGACGGCGTCGAATACGTGCGCGCGGGACTGGCCGCGGGGCTGACCATCGACCGCTTCGCGCCGCGGCTGTCGTTCTTCTTCGGCATCGGCATGAACTTTTTCATGGAGGTGGCGAAGCTGCGCGCCGCGCGGCTGCTGTGGGCGAAGCTGATGCAGCCGTTTTCGCCGCAGGACGCGCGCTCGCTGTCGCTGCGCACCCATTGCCAGACCTCCGGCTGGTCGCTTGCCGCGCAGGACATCTTCAACAACGTGGTGCGTACCTGCATCGAGGCCATGGCGGCGACGCAGGGCCACACCCAGTCGCTGCACACCAATGCGCTCGACGAGGCGCTCGCTCTGCCGACCGATTTCTCCGCCCGCATCGCGCGCAACACCCAGATCGTGCTGCAGCGCGAGAGCGGCACGACGCGCACGATCGATCCATGGGGCGGCTCGTTCTATGTCGAGCGGCTGACGCACGATCTCGCGGTGCAGACGTGGGGCCACATCCAGGAAATCGAGCAGCTCGGCGGCATGACGCGCGCGATCGAAGCCAGCCTGCCGAAGCTGCGCATCGAGGAAGCCGCCGCCAAGACGCAGGCGCGCATCGACGCCGGCACCCAGGCCGTGATCGGCGTCAACAAATACCGGCCGCAGCACGAGGCGCCGATCGATATCCTCAAGGTCGACAACGGCGCGGTGCGGCAATTGCAGCTCGACAAGCTCGCCCGCCTCAAGCGCGAGCGCGATCCCAAGGCGGTGGCCGACGCGCTCGCCGCACTCACGCGCAACGCCGCGGGCGGCAACGGCAACCTTCTGGCGCTCGCCATCGACGCGGCGCGTGCCAAGGCGACCGTCGGCGAGATATCATCGGCGCTGGAACAGGTGTTCGGACGCCACCGCGCCGAGATCAAGGCGATCTCCGGCGTCTACAGGCGGGAGGTCGGCATGACGGACGCCGTCGAGCGGGTGCGCAAGCTGGTCGCCGCATTCGAGGACGACGAAGGCCGCAGGCCGCGCATCCTCGTCGCCAAGATCGGCCAGGACGGCCACGACCGCGGGCAGAAGGTGATCGCGTCCGCATTCGCGGACCTGGGCTTCGACGTCGACATCGGCCCGCTGTTCGCGACGCCCGCCGAGGCCGCGCGCCAGGCGGTCGAGAACGACGTGCACATCCTCGGCGTCTCCTCGCTCGCCGCCGCGCATCTGACGCTGGTGCCGGAGCTCAAGGCCGAGCTCGACAAGGCGGGGCGTCCCGACATCATGATCGTGGTCGGCGGCGTGGTGCCGGCGCAGGATTACGCCGCGCTCAAGGCCGCCGGCGCCGAGGCCATCTTTCCGCCGGGCACCGTGATCGCGGACGCGGCCGAGGCGCTGGTGGATACGCTCAACAAGCGGCTCGGGCACGGGCGGGCGGCGGCGGAGTAGCCGAGCCGGTGGTATAGTCTGCGCTCGATCGTTCGACGGAGAACGCAGATGCGCCAATCAACTTGTAAGCGCTGTGCCCTGTTTGTCTGCGCAGTGCTGTCAAGTCTCGCTTTTCTCGCCACAGCGCAAGCGTCGCCCACGCCCAGTCCGACCTCGCGCGCGCCTACCGCATCATCGCCGGCAAGCAATTCGTCGATCTCACCCACAGCTTCGGGCCGGACACGCCGGTGTGGTCCGGTTTCGGCCAGGCGAAATTTTCGCCGGCCGCCGATCCCAAGACGCACGAGCCATACACCATCGCCAAGGACGGCTTCCGCACCACGTTCTACGAGATGGTCGGGCAGTACGGCACGCATGTCGATCCGCCGGCGCATTTTGCCGACAACGGCATCACCATGGATCAGATTCCGCTCAAGCAGATGATCCTGCCGCTGGTCGTGCTCGACGACACGCCCTATCTCGCCAAGGATGAAAATCACGCGTTCTCGGTCGACGATTTGCGCGCCTGGGAGAAAAAGCACGGCCGCGTGCCCAAGGGCGCGTTCGTGGCCTTGCGCACCGACATGTACAAGGACTGGGATTCCAATCCCGAACGCTTCAAGCGCAGCCCGTTTCCGGCGTGGGCGTTCGAGACCATCAAATTCCTCTACGAGCAGCGCGGCGTGACCGCGACCGGCCATGAGGCGATGGATACCGACATCACCGACAAGATGGATTCGGAGACGTACATTCTGCAGCACGGCCACTATCAGATCGAGGTCATGGCCAACCTCGACAAGGTGCCGGCGACCGGTGCGCTCATCGTCGTATCGTGGCCGAAGGTGAAGAATGGTCTCGGCTTTCCGGCCCGCGCCTTTGCTATCTTGCCGTGAACCGCGAACCGCACGCATACCAGCAGTGACCGGCCCGAATAGCAGTGCCGGGCCGGCCCGCCGGTTCACGCGGCCTGTTTCTGCGATCTGGTCCAGGCCTCGGTTTCGCGTTCGGCCTCGGCGGCGGCGAAGCCATAGCGTTCGCGCAGCCGGCCGATCAATTCCTCGCGCCGCCCGGCGATGCGGGTGATGTCCTCGTCGGTGAGCATGTTCCAGTTCTGCCGCAACTTGCCCTTGTACTGCACCCAGTTGCCTTGAATCTGGTCCCAGGTCATTGATCGTCTCCCGTGCATGGTTTGACGCGCAACGCGATCCGCCGCGCATTCGAGAAGGCACGATGTCAGCCGCGGGATGCGGCTTCAATTCGACAACAACAGGGTCTTTCCACGACGAATATTGTCGTCGGTCAGGCGAATGTGTGCAGTCAAATCAATTCGAACCAAACACACGCACAGACACTCTAATTCTGGTAGGGCGTAGTTGCGAATTGCTGAATCGCAACGCCGAGACTTCGACCACTTCGGGCTACGGTTTAGAATGCAATGTTCGCCGCGCCGGCACGCTATCACGCAGCGGAGTTAACATGACCTTCATTTCGCGCCTCACTTCCCGTTTTGCACCAACTGCTCTTTGCGCTCTTCGGCCTCATCTCGCTCGCAGGCTGTATCGACTCGGCGGCCCCAATCCTCACCGACGCAAAGCCGATGCTCGGAGAGCGCTTGCACCTGCAACTCTACGGCGTGCACGACGGCGCGGCGCACGAGCCCGGCTCGGAAACGGTCGCGTGGCGGGGCGACCGCTATGTCCACACCGGCGGAACGGTGAAGGACCTCGACGATTTTTCGCTCCACGACTTCGAGGGCAATGATCTGCTCGTGCAGAGCATGCGTCGCGGCAAGCCGGTCGAGTATGCGCTGGCGCGCAAGATCGCCGACGCCACCTACCTGGTTTTCCCCATCGACGAGAGCGATGCCGACGAGGCGACGCGCACAAAACTCTGCGGCAAGGACGCCGGCGCCGCCTGCCGCGTCACGACGCGCGAGCAGGTTCTGGCCTTCGCGCGCGCCACGGCTGCCAAGCCACATTCCACAGGAGGGCTCGCGATCGTGATGGCGGGGCGTTAGTTTCGGCTCTATGGCCTCACGCAGCGAGTCGGTCGACGTCGCCCGCTCCGCCCGCGGCATTCGCGCCGGCGATCGCGCGGTGCTGGCGCGCGCGATCACGCTGATCGAGAGCAAGCGGGCCGACCATCGCCGCGCCGCCAGCGCCTTGATCCAGGATCTGCTGCCCGCGACCGGCAATGCCGTGCGTGTCGGCATCACGGGAGCGCCGGGCGTCGGCAAGTCGACGCTGATCGACACGCTCGGCACCGCGCTCACCGGGCAAGGGCACAAGGTCGCGGTGCTGGCGGTCGATCCGTCCTCGACCCGCACCGGCGGATCGATCCTGGGCGACAAGACGCGCATGGCACGGCTTGCGGCCGATCCGAACGCCTTCATCCGTCCCTCCCCCGCCTCCGGCACGCTCGGCGGCGTCGCGGCGAAGACGCGCGAAACCATGCTGCTCGCCGAAGCCGCCGGTTATGACGTGGTGCTGGTCGAGACCGTCGGCATCGGCCAGTCGGAGCTTGCGGTCGCCGACATGACCGATTTTTTTCTGGTGATGATGCTGCCGGGCGCCGGCGACGAGCTGCAGGGGTTGAAGAAGGGCGTGGTCGAGCTTGCCGACATGATCGCGGTCAACAAGTCGGACGGCGACAATCGCGCACGCGCCAAGGCGGCGGCGGCCGAGTACAGCGCGGCGCTGCATATCCTGTCGCCGCGCTCGCCGACCTGGTCGCCTCCTGTCGCGACCTGTTCGGCGCTGACCGGCGACGGCATCGCCGCACTGTGGGAGCACGTGCTCGACCACCGCCAGCGCATGACCGCCTCCGGCGAACTCGCCGCGCGGCGGCGCGAGCAGCAGGTCAAATGGATGTGGGCGATGCTCGAAGAGCGCATGTTCGCGCGATTGCGCTCCGATCCGGCGCTCAAGGCCAAACTGCCGAAGCTGGAGGCCGCGGTCGCCGCCGGACGGCTGTCGCCAACCACGGCGGTCGAGGAAATTGCGGCGGTGCTGGAGATCTGACCCGATGCGGCTCAAGGTGCTGCTGACCGGATTCGGGCCGTTTCCGGGAGCGCCGTTCAATCCGAGCGCGGCGCTTGCAAGGCAATTGGCGCGCCGGCGGCGACCGGCGCTCGCCGAGCTCACCCGAGTCGCGCACGTGTTTGCAACCCGCTACGCCGCCGTCGACCGCGATCTGCCTTCGCTGCTGGCGCATCGCCCCGATATCGTCCTGATGTTCGGGCTTGCAGCGCGCACGCGCCATGTCCGCATTGAGACCCGCGCCCGCAATGCCGTTTCCGTCCTGCTGCCCGATGCCGGCGGGCGTTTCACAAAAGCCGGCGTTATCGCGCGCGGCAAACCGCCGGCGCTAAGCGGCAACAGCCCGGCTCTGGGCGCTGCTCCATGCGGCACGATCGGCCCGCGTACCGGCGCGGCTGTCGCGCGATGCCGGCCGTTACCTTTGCAATTACGCTTACTGGCGCGCGCTGGGGCAATCGGCAGACGGCAAGCCGCTGGTACAGTTCGTGCACATTCCACTGGTGCGCCGCGGCCCGAAGCGGCGTACACGCGGGCGACGCCGCGGGCTTTCGCTTGATGATCTCGTGCGCGCCGGCGAGGCAATACTGATTGCGCTTGCCGCCGCAGCGCGCCGTTAACCCTGCCGTCCGATAGGTCCGATGTTCCAGCGCGGGACAGTCTTCTGGCCCGGGGCTTGATGCATACGTGCGTCTGGCCACTGGAGTCCCCGCTATGGACATCGATCGACGCCGTTTATTCGCCGCGCTTGCAGCCGGCGCAGCCTCCGCCGCCGCTGTAACGCCGGCGCTCGCGCGCAAACGGCGCGATGACGACGACGATGAACTCCAGAAGCGCCGCTCGCGCAATCGCAATGACGAGGATCGGGGCAAGCGCGGGAGCCACGGCGACGACGCGAAAACGCAGGACGCGCCGCCAACGCATCTCACCGCAGTGCCGGCTGGCGGCGTCGATGGCGCCTCGCTCGGCCTGCGGCCTAACGCTCCCGAGGATCAATCCAAGGCGATGCAGCGTGCGATCGAGCAGACGGCGCAGGCTCGCGTGCCGCTGCTGCTGCCGCCAGGCTTCTACCGCGCCGGAGGGCTCAAGCTGCCGCCTTACGCCAAGATTTTCGGCGTGCGCGGCGCATCCCGCATCGTCATGTCAGCCGGCCCATCGCTCATGTTCGCGAGCGGCAGCGACAGTATCGGCATCAGCGGCCTTGTCCTCGACGGCTCCGATCTGGCGCTTGGCCAGAAGCGCGGCGTGCTGCAATTCGCGCAAGCGCGTGGCTTACGCATCGCCGATTGCGAGATCGTCAACGCCGGCCGCAACGGAATCACACTTGAGGGCATCGAAGGCGAAGTGACCGGCAACACCGTCACCGCGGCCGACGTCGCCATCTTCTCGCTCGACGCCCGCGGCCTTTCGATTTCGGGCAACACCGTGCGCGGCGCCGGCAACAATGGCATCCAGGTCTGGCGCACCGAGCCGGGCGACGACGGCACGCTGATCGTCGACAACCGCATCGAGGGCATTACGGCCAAGGCAGGCGGCTCCGGCCAGAACGGCAACGGCATCAACATTTTCCGCGCCAACAACGTGATGGTGCGCGGCAACCGCATCCGCAACGTGGCGTTCTCGGCCGTGCGCGGCAACAAGGCGTCGAACCTGCAGATCATTGGCAATATCTGCACCAGCCTCGGCGAAGTCGCGATCTATGCCGAGTTCGGCTTCGAGGGCGCGGTGATCGCCAACAACACCGTCGACGGCGCCGCCGTCGGCGTCTCGGTGACGAATTTCAACCAGGGCGGCCGGCTCGCGGTGGTGCAGGGCAATCTCATTCGCAATCTTGTCGCTCAGCGCCCGGCGGGCACCGATCCGAACGATGGCGCAGGCATCGGCATCGGTGTCGAAGCCGACACCGTGGTGAGCGGCAACGTGATCGAGAATGCGCCGTTGATCGGCATCGCCGCCGGCTGGGGACCGTATCTGCGCGATGTCACGGTCAGCTCAAACATGGTGCGCGGCGCGGGCTACGGCATTGCCGTGTCGGTCGCGCCGGGCGCGGGCACAGCAATGATTGCCGACAACCTGATTACCGGCGCCAAGCTCGGCGCCATCGTCGGCATGGAATGGACCAAGGCGGTGACCGGCGACCTCAGCAAGGAAGGCGGCGCGAAATACGCGCAATTGTCGATCGGCGGCAATCGGGTGCGCTGAAACGCTCGCAGCAGATGCAGCGCAGCCTGGACCTCGCGGCCGAACAGGCTTGATTGAAATCATCCGGCCGTTCGTTCGCTTGTTAGTGGGATTACCGGTCGACGTGCCATTCGCCGTCGGCGTTCGAGGCGTTATGCCGCGAGTTCGCCGAAGCCGGGCGACCGGTGCCACTCACCGGCATTGTTCGACGACTTGTGCCCGTTGTCGCCGAAACCCGGCGACTGACGCCAATGGCCTTGATCGGCGTGTGCGTTGCGGTGGTCGGCGCCGTGCCGGTCTGCGCCACGCGAGCCGTCATGATGAAAGCCGTCGTGATGCGCGCCAGAATTGTGAAAGCGGGAACCGCGCGACGCCGTCCGACCCCAATTCGACCCGCCTCGCCGCGCCCCGACGAAAGCCCGCGAATGGAAGGCGCCCATGCTGCCGCCATGAACAGCCACCATGAGAGCCACGCCGCCCCGAGCCATGGCGTTGGTCCAGGCAAAGAATGTCCCGACGAGGACAGCAGCAGCGGCGGCGATGACAACCTTGCGGACCATGAATTCCTCGATCTGCATCAGCCAGGTACGGCTGGCGTCACCTCTGGAATAGTCCTCTCTATGGACGCGCAAACGGGCAATTTTGCCAATCAAACAAGCAATGTTGGTTAAGCCGACGGTCACGACATCACAATGATGCGGACATTGTTTGCGCTCATATCTGCATCGGTCGGCCGCAGCCGCCCGACTTCCATGCCGTTCCAGTTGCGCAGTATCGGACGCACGAAGCGCTCCAGCGCTGCACGGTCCGCGTCGGCATCAAAAAAGCGTGCAATCATCGCCGCCATCACGACCTCGGCGGCGCGGCCGGCGCCGTCGTCGCATTTAATCGCGATGCCGAGGCCTGCTTCCGGCAACGCGCCGCAGTAGACGCCTTCCGCGCCGGTCTTGACGAACACGCGGGCGCCGAAGTGCTGCATGATCTCGGTGCAGAAGCGGCCGGTGCCGGCGACGTGCCACGGATGTTGCGC
Organism: uncultured Alphaproteobacteria bacterium; assembly: GCA_963730645.1. Classification (GTDB taxonomy): domain Bacteria; phylum Pseudomonadota; class Alphaproteobacteria; order Rhizobiales; family Xanthobacteraceae; genus BOG-931. Next base: position 191,077 of record CAVSSN010000017.1, read on the forward strand.
ACACGCCGCGCGCAGGCGCGCCGCCGCCTTGGCGCGTTCCGGCTCGAGCCCGCGCCCGGTGCCGAACTTGGCGAAGGCATGCGCAAGATTCTTGAGCGGCACCGCCCACGTCGGGACCGAACAGCCGTCAATGGCGCACTCGTCCTGCGACAGCCTCACGCCAGCCAGGCTGCCGATCGCGGCGCGCACTTCGCGCTGCACCGGGTGCGCCGGCTTGAAATAATCCTCGTGCGGCGACGCCCATCGCGCAGGCGGCGCACAGGAAGCCGGCATGCTTGCCGGAGCAGTTGTTATGCAGCGCCGTGGCGACGCCGGTGCGCGCGAGCGCGTGAGCGGCGGAATGCGACATCGGCCAATGCGCGCCGCAACGCAGCGCCGCAGCGTCGAGGCCGGCCTTGCCGAGCATGTGCTCGACGACGACGACATGGCCCGGCTCGCCGCTATGCGAGGCGCAGGCGAGCGCCAGCTCTTCGTTCGCTGAACTGGTATTTGTCGGCGCCGCCCGACTCGACGAGCACCAGCGCCTGAATCGCCTTGACGGCCGAACGCGGATAAACCGGCCGCTCGATGTCGCCCAGCGCCAGAACCATCCGCCCGTCGGTATCGGCGACCGCAACTGCGCCGCAGTGCTGACTTTCGACCAGCGCGCCGCGCGTCACCTCGACCAGGACCGGATTACGCATTTGTCATGCACCGCGTTCATTGCCACAGTTGCGCCCGAGACCCACTTATCATCCGAACGCCCGCAGCGAAAATGTCCTTCCAGCCAACGCTTCAAACCGGTCATCGGCGCAGAGTGATCATCCTCAGCCTGCTCGCAGTCTTTCTCATTCCGCTGCTCGCGCGTGCCACGCTCTACCCGTTCGAGGGCGGCCCGCGAAGCTGGCGCGACGCCGACTGGTCGAGCACCCGCAGCCTGCCGCCCGCGAGCGCATACCCGCAGGCGCGTGTGCTCGTCCTCTCCGGCCGCACGGGCGGCTGGAAGGGCGTCGTCGCCGTGCATAGCTGGATCGTGCTCAAGCGCGCGAATGCGCCGGATTGGACGCCGCTACGATGTCGCGGGCTGGGGCAGCCCGGTGAAGGTCAACAACTGGCCGCCGGACGGACGCTGGTACGGCACGGCGCCGACCGTCGTCGCCGACGTCAGCGGCGCCGCGGCCGAGGCGCTCATTCCCCGCATCGAAGCGGCGGTAAAGAATTACCCCTACGCCAACGCCGGCGACTATCGCGTCTGGCCGGGACCAAACAGCAACACCTTCGTCGCCGCCGTGCTGCGTGCGGTGCCGGAGATCGGCGTCGAAATGCCGCCCAACGCGCTGGGCCGCGATTTCCGCCCCCTGCCCTATGCCGGCTTGAGCGACAGCCGGCACCGGCGTCGAGGCGAGCCTGTGGGGCCTGCTCGGCGTCAAGATCGGATGGGTCGAAGGCATCGAGGTCAACCTGCTTGGACTCGTCGTCGGCCTTGATGTCAGGCACCCGGCGTTGAAGCTGCCCGGGCTTCGGCCGCATCGGCATCGATGCTCCGCCAGCGCTTGCCGCGGCGGCGCAGTGATCGGCGATGACACGATGTTGAGCGCGGTGCGCTTGACGCCATGGCGCATTTTTCCGACACCTTCGCCATGCGCGACACTTGGCCGTTGCTTGCAAAAGATTTCATTCCCGCCGATCCGGCGCGGCCGGCTCGACACGCTGCAGATCAATGTCGGCTATCGCTGCAACCAGTCGTGCGTGCATTGCCACGTCAATGCCGGGCCCAATCGCACCGAGGAGATGAGCGGCGACGTCGCCGATGTCGTGCTCGCATTTCTCGAGCGCCAGCGCATTGCCACGCTCGACATCACCGGCGGCGCGCCGGAACTCAATCCGCATTTCCGCCGCCTCGTCGCTGAAGCACGCGCACGCGGCGTGCGCGTGATGGATCGCTGCAATCTCACCATCCTCGATGTCGAAGGCCAGGCGGACCTCGCCGAATTTCTCGCCGGCCATCAGGTCGAGATCGTCGCCTCCATGCCGTGCTACCTCGAAGACAATGTCGATCAGCAGCGCGGCAAGGGCGTGTTCGACAGTTCGATCCGCAGCCTGCAGCGCCTCAATGCGCTGGGCTACGGCCGCGACAGTTCCGGCCTCGTGCTCAATCTCGTTTACAACCCGCAGGGACCATCGCTGCCGCCGCCGCAGGTCGCGCTCGAAGCCGACTACAAGCGCGAGCTCGGCGAGCGCTACGGCATTGCGTTCAACCGCCTCTACACGCTCGCCAACATGCCGATCCAGCGTTTCGGCGCGATCCTGATCGCGCAAGGCCGGTTCGACGAATATCTCATGTTGCTGCAGCAGGCCCATCTCGACGCCAATCTCGACGGCGTCATGTGCCGCAATCTCATCTCGGTGGACTGGCGCGGCTACGTCTACGATTGCGACTTCAACCAGATGCTCGATCTGCCGTTGGCGCACAACGGCAACGAGCGCGTGCACCTGTCGCAACTCATCGACGCCGACATCACGGGCAATCATATCCGTGTCGCCGGCCACTGCTACGGCTGCACCGCGGGCCAGGGTTCGAGCTGCGGGGGCGCGCTCAGACAGTCTGCGGCGTAGAATATGCGTCTGGAAAAGCGATGCGCTTGGGGGAGAATTTGAGACTTGATTCGACCGACGGCCTTGTTGCGTCCGGCTTGCGCCAGCCCTTTGCTGATTCTGCCGGCCGCATCTGCCCGAACGATTATCGCTATTCGCCCGCCGTGTTCGATCGCGCGCCGGATATTTGCGCCGATGTGATCTATGTGGTCGGCGGCCTCTACGGCAATCTCGCGGCGCTCGATGCCATCGAGCGGCTGGTCACTGCGGAACATGGTCCGGCGACGGTGGTCTTCAACGGTGATTTCCACTGGTTCGACGCCGACCCCGAATGGTTTGCCGCGGTCGACCGACGCGTTGCAATTCACATCGGCGATGCGCGGCAATGTCGAGACCGAGATCGCGCGCACGTCCGATATCGGCGCCGGATGCGGCTGCGCCTATCCCGAGGGAGTCGACGACGACACCGTGCGACGCTCCAACGCGATTCTGACCGCGCTGCGCGTCGCCTGTGCCCCGGAGACGGGCGATAGCCTTGGTCGCCTGCCGATGCATCTCGTGGCGGCGGTCGGCGGATTGCGCGTTGGCTCGTCCACGGCGATGCGACCGCACTCGCGGGCTGGGCTTTCGGCAAGGACGCGCTCGACAATCCGGCCACGCGCGCCGCGCTTGATGCGATCCGGCAAGCCTCCCGAATCGACCTGTTCGCCTCGACCCACACCTGTCTCGCGGCGCTGCGCGACGTCGCGCTTCCCGGCGGCCGTCTGACAATCATCAACAACGGCGCTGCCGGCATGCCGAATTTCTCCGGCAATCGGTGCGGCGTCATCTCACGCATCGCCACGCAAAACTCGCCGCATCGAACCGCTTTACGGCCTCGTTCGCGACGGCATTCATATCGACGCCATCGCCGTCCCGTATGATTCCGAAGCGTTTCTCAATCGTTTTCTCACCCGCTGGCCGGCGGGATCGCCGCGCCTATAACTCGTATTACCGGCGCATCGTGGACGGGCCGGCTCACGCCGTCGCCGACGCGCGGCCGCGAGACGGATAGCCCATGCGCCGTCTCAGCATCATCCTGCCGGTGCTCAACGAGGCGGCGATCATTGGCCGAGGCGCTCGAAGCGCTCACGCCGTTGCGGCAGCGCGGCGCCGAAGTCATCGTCGCTGACGGCGGCAGTCGCGACGGCACGCCGCGCATCGCGCGGCCGCTGGCCGATCACGTCATCGCCGCTCCGCGGGGGCGTGCGTCGCAGATGAACGCCGGCGCCGCCATTGCGCGCGGCGGCACATTCGCTCTTCCTTCACGCCGACACCAGCCTGCCGCCGGACGCCGACCGCCTGATCGACGACGGAATTTCGCGCCGCGGCCGCGCCTGGGGCCGCTTCGACGTGCGCATCAGCGGCCGGAACCGGCTGCTCGCGGTCGTCGCCAAAGGCATGAACATTCGCTCGCGCCTGACTGGCATTGCGACCGGCGATCAGGCCATATTCGTCGCGCGCGAAGCGTTCCAGAGCGTCGGCGGCTTCCCCGATATGCCGCTGATGGAGGACATCGTCATCTGCAAGCAACTCAAGCGCCTCAGCCGGCCGCTCTGCATCGGCGACCCGGCATTGACCTCGGGCCGGCGCTGGCAGCGCAACGGCGTTGCGCGCACGGTCTTGCTGATGTGGCAGTTGCGACTCGCCTATTCGTTCGGTGCCGATCCCGCAACGCTCGCCAGGCGCTACGGCTATGTCCCCCGCGACTATTGAGCCCGTCGCCATCGCGGTTCTCGCCAAGGCGCCGGTGGCGGGGTTCGCCAAGACGCGGCTTGCGCCGGCGCTGGGCGCCGAGGGCGCAGCGAAGCTGCAGGCGCGCCTCACCGCGCGCGCGATCGACACCGCGAAGGCCGCCGCCATTGGCCCGGTGACCTTGTGGGCCGCACCTGACGACGGCCATCCCGCCTTCCAGCTTCTTGCCACCATCGTCGGCACCGCGCTCGCGCGGCAGCCGGACGGCGATCTTGGCGATCGCATGCTGGCGGCGATGGACGCGGCCGGCGGCCCGGTCCTCGTCATCGGGACGGATTGCCCCGCGCTCACGGCGCATCACCTGCACATCGCTGCCGACGTGCTGCGCGGTGGTGTCGACGTCGTCGTGTTTCCTGCCGAGGACGGCGGCTACGGGCTGATCGGTTCGCGACAACCGCAGCCCGCACTGTTCGCCGACATGGTGTGGAGCAACTCCAGCGTCATGGCGGCGACGCGTCGGCGCTTGAAGCGACTCGGTTTGAGTTGGCGCGAACCGGTCAAGCTTTGGGACGTCGATGTGCCGGCTGACCTCGAACGGCTGCGCGAAATCGGCCTGCAGGATTGGCTTCCGGCGGCGCACACCGGCAACTGATGTCGACTGATCGAGCGTCGCTCGTGCGTGCTATTGCGCAACCATGACTTTGAGCCCACGGCTGGTCCAGGCGTCGGCGAGCGCAGCGTCGGGCGCACTATCGACGATGAGGCCCGCGATCTTGTCGAAATTGGCAATGCGAAACGGCGTGCGGCGGGCAAATCTCGACTGGTCCGCCACGATGTAGCTGCGCCCGGCCAGCATCATGCGGCCGTGCAGTTCCGCTGCCTCGCGCGAAAAATCGGTCGCGGCGCCATCCTCGGCAAAACCGTCGGCGCTGACGAAGGCGATATCGACGCGGAAGTTGTCGAGCGCGCCGATGGCGTCGGCGCCGAACGTCGCGGTCCGTGTCGCGTCGACTTCGCCGCCGAGCAGAAACACCCGGCTGCTGCGGCAAAGGACGAGGGCATGGGCCGGTGAATTGGTGCAGACGATGAGGCCGGAGCGCCCAAACAGCTCGTGTGCGATGGCAGCCGTTATCGTGCCGGCGTCGAGCAGCACAGTCGCGCCGTCGTTGACCAAGCGCCGCAGCGGTGCGCGCGATCGCGGCCTTGGCGGCGCTGTTTTCGTCGGGTTCGGGCTCGATCGTGCGCCCGCCGCGGCGCACGGCGCCGCCATGAACCAGATCGAGCTGGCCCTCGCCCGCCAGCGCCTTGAGATCACGCCGGATGGTCTCGTGCGAAACACCGAACGCCGCCGCGAGTTCACCGACGCTGACGGCATCCGCCGACCGCAGGCGAGCGACAATTTCATTCTGGCGGCGTGCGGCGAGCGGACGCGACATGCTAATCCCGAGAGAATGGATGCGCAATGTGGCCAAGCTGCGTGCGCAAGACAAGAATTTGAATATTCTTTGTCGCTTGATCGTTTCTAATGGGGAAAAGTGTTGAGCAAATTCCTCTCAACGGCTCTTAAGGTGGTATCGCGGTAACGACTAGCGGTTGGGCGTCCCGGGCCGCGTCGGAATGCCGGCATTCGGCGCGACAGGTGCGGCGGGATTCGCAGGACGCGCCGGCTGGTCGGCCTCTTCGTCCGGAAGTTCACCATTCGCCTTGGCGAGCCATTGCCTCGCCTGATCGGGATCCGGCGGCCCACCGATGCCGCGCTCATACGCGCGCGCAAGATTGCGCATTCCCGGAATATCGCCGAGGTCGGCCGCCTTCTGGTACCAGCTTCGCGCAACGACCGCATCGCGTGGACCGCCGCGACCGTTCTCATAGAGCAGACCAAGCAGGCTCATTCCACGCCGCCCGCCGAGTTCGGCGGCCTTCTCGTACCAGGCGCGCGCCTGGACAAAATCCTGCGGCACGCACTTCGCCGCGGGCGTAGTCCAGTCCAAGCGCTACCATGCCGCCCGGACTGCCTTCGTCGACCGCGCGCTAGATGCCAGCGATACGCACCCTGCGGATCGCGCGACCCACCGACGCCTTGCAGATAGCAGCGCGCGAGATTGATCATGCCGCCGACGTTGCCGGCCTGCGCAGCGCGTTCATACCATCGCCGCGCATCGGCCGGATCGGCATTTGTGCCGAGCCCGTGCTCGATCAGCCACCCGATATTGCTGACGGCCTGCGCATCGCCCATGGCGGCGGCGCGATCGTACCAGCGCCGCGCCTCGGCATAGTCCTGCGTGACACCGCGGCCGCGGTAGTACATGACGCCGATCAGCGTCAATGCGTGCGGATATTTGAGCGCCGCCGCTTTCTCCAGCCATTGCCGGGCCTGGACCGGATCGCTCGGGATGCCGTAGCCATTGAGATAGATCAGGCCGAGCGCTGCCATTGCGGCGGGATAATTGGCCGCCGCTGCGCGTTCGAAAAACGCCTTGGCGTGAGCACGATCCTTCTGGACCATGGCGACGCGGCCGGCCTGATAGGCAAAGCGGGCGACATTTGGCTGCGCGCGCATCGCCTCGGCACAGGCGGCCGCAGCGCGCGCTACATCGATCTTGGCGCCAAGCAGACCGCTGACATCGTCGGGACGGCCGGGATCCTCGGGATTGGCGGCGAGCCGGTCGCATTCGGTGGCGGAGTCGGTCGGTGCGGCGGCGCTTTGAGTCGGCAGCCGCGCGACGACTGTCCCCGGCACTGGTTTCGCCGGATTTTGCGCAGGCGCGGTCGGCACCACCTGAATTTGCCGCGGCGGCGCCGTTGCGATCGGGCACAACCGGCCGCGGCGTCTGCGCTGGCTGCGCGACCGCAGTGGGCGCGGAGTAGGCGCCGGCGTGAGCCAGGCGACGTCAGCACGAGGTCGCCGATGATCTGGTCATAGAACGCCGGCGTCTGCTTGCGGCCGACGGTCGAGGCAAGCTGGCTCACGTCGGTCTGCGTACGCTTGGCGATTTGCAGCATGGTCGCGCCAGGCACGAGCAGGTTTTTGGAAAAGAAACGCGTGAATACCGAGTTCTGGTCCGGGTCGCTACCAGACAGCGAGTCGAGCGCCTGCTGATTGGCGCCCGCCGAGAACATGATGAAGACGCCGTCGGAGGCGCTCATTTGCGCGAGGCCGCCGGCGCCGGGAAGAGCACGTGTGCCACTTGCCGCCTTCTCGAACGGATTGTCACGGCAGGCATCGAGCACCAGCACGGTCGTGCGCGCACCGCGCGCCCGCATGCGGTCGGCGATGCCATCGGCGGCGAACGCGACGTCGCGAATCAAATCCTCCTGACCCTGCGCGGCGACCGGCACATCGACCGGCAGGAGGTAGTTGCGTTCCGCAATCGCGAACCCGTGCCCGGCGAAGAAGAAGAACGCGACATCGCCGGGCTGGATCTGCGCGGCGAATTCGACCAGGCGCCGGCTCAAGGTGCGTTGATCGAGATTCTCGCCGACCATCACCTCAAAGCCGATCGACTGCAGCGAGGCGCCGATCTTGCGGGCGTCATTGACGGCCTTAACGAGCTTGGGGACGTTGGCGTAGTTGTCGTTGCCAATGACCAGCGCGAAGCGCTTTTCCGCATGCGCCGTGCCGCTGAACGCCGCAAAGGCAAGAAAAATGAAAATCGGCAGCGTGCGAAGCTTCATCATGTGCTCGCTCCAGTTTCCCCGCCCCGGCGCATATTACCGTACTCGCCCGGTGACCGTCAGCCAGCTTCGGCCGTCCCTCGGCGCTGCCATTTTGACATTGATGTGATCGGGCGTCAGTTGCGCAATGCCGCGCCCGGCCACAGCTTCGGCGCGGCGCGCGCGTATTGCGGCGGCCGCGCCACCTCGGCGCCCAGCGTTTGCGCGGCGTGCCAGCCCCAATGCGGGTCGTCGAGAAATGCGCGCGCGAGCGAAACCATGTCGGCGTGGCCCTCGGCGACGATCGCCTCCGCCTGCTGCGCGGTGACGATCAGGCCGACCGTGCGCACCGGGATACCAGTTTCGGCGCGTATCTGCTGCGCCAGCGGAGCGTTGTAGCCCGGCGTCGTGGGATTTCGGGTATCGGCGGTGATGCCGCCCGACGACACGTCGATATAGTCGAGCCCGGCCTGCTTGAGCGCCCTGCCGAACATCACCGCGTCCTGCGCCGTGAGGCCGCCCTCGGTCCAGTCGCTGCCGGTGATGCGGGCGCCAAGCGCCGTACCGCGCGGCACCACGGCGCGCACGGCGCGCGTCACGTCGAGCGGAAAGCGCATGCGGCCTTCGAGCGTGCCGCCCCAGCCGTCATTGCGCGTGTTGGCAACCGGCGAGAGGAAGCTGTGCAGCAGGTAGCCATGGGCAAGATGAAGTTCGATGGCGTCGAATCCGATGCGCACCGCGCGCGCGGCCGCATCGACGAAGGCCGCGCGCACGCGCGTCATGTCGTCCTCAGCCATGGCGCGGGGGGTGTGCCAGCCGGTGCCGAACGGCAGCGCCGATGGCGCGATCGTCTGCCACGGGTCTTCGTCAGGCGTGAGCGCCTTGCCGCCCTGCCATGGCGGCTGCGCGGACCCTTTACGGCCGGAATGGGCAAGCTGGATGCCAATCTTCGCAGTGCCGATGCGGCGGCACTGGTCGATGATGCGCCCGAGCGCAGCCTCGCAGGCATCGGAATACAGACCAAGGCAGCCATGGGTGATGCGGCCGTGGCGCTCGACATGGGTGGCCTCGACGATGAGCAGGCCGGCGCCCGAATTGGCCAGCATGCCGAGATGCGTCGCATGCCAGTCCGAGGCGACGCCATCATCGGCGCTGTACTGGCACATCGGCGACACCACGATGCGGTTGTCGAGCGTGATGTCGGCGAGGCGGATGGGCGAAAACAGGGGGCTTGTCATGGATACAACTGGCCGATGTGACAGGAGGATGCGGAAGGAGAAGGCGGTGCAGGCGGCAAAACGGCGCGTTTGAGCCGCGCTTTGAACCGAATAATCATCATTGAACCGAATTCAACCCTCGGCCGTCAAATCGAAACGGTCAACACGGGCCGGCACCATGATATGGTGGGACCGTTCCGATTGGGGCCATTGGCTCCTCACCCCGAGCGAGGATCATGACATGGCGATTAGGCATCTCACGGCGTCACGCACCGCTTTTGCCGCGCTGGCTTTTGCGACGGTCATCGGCACAGGCGCGGCCCAGGCGCAATATGGCGGCGGCGGCTACGGTCCGGGGCCCGGCTACGGCGGCTACCAATCTGGCCCCAGCTATAATTACGGTCCGGGCCCGAACTACGGATACGGGCAGCGATACGCGCCCGGCTACGGCGGCCCTGGTCATGCCGACCTGTACCATTCGCTCTGCGAGGCCAATGCCGCGGGATTCGAAGACTGGCAGTTCGATCACCTCGGACGCTACATCAAGCTCGACGACAACCAGAAAGCACTCCTGGCAACGGTGAAGGACACGGTCGGCAAAGCCGCCGTCACCACCCATGCGGCTTGCCCGGCCGATTTGCCGTTGACCTGGTCCGGTCAGCTCGAGACGATGCAGGGCCGCCTCGAAGCGCTGCTTGCAGCGGTGCAGGCCGTGCGTCCGGTCGTCGACGCGTTTGTCGGATCGCTCAGCGATGAGCAGAAGGCGCGCCTGAACTCCATCGGCTTCGGCTACACGCGATATCGCTGATTGGGCAGGTTGACATCCGGCAGGTCGAGAGCTGGGAGACCGACCTTCGCTGACCGACCTCGACATGGCGGGCCTCGCGCGTGCCACGCTCGGGCGTTGGCGCGTCCGCCTGCGGCGCCACGCCGACGATTTTCGCCCAGTCGTCGCAGGCGATGATGGCCGCGCGCATTTCCGTCGACCATCTCCGCCTCGCTGTAATAGTGCTTCCAGCGGCCGCTATCGTACATGTCAATGAAATGCGCTTTGCGACGCTCGGCCAAGTCTAGCCATTTGCGCGCGATACTGTCGTACCGACCTGGTTGCTGCCGCGCCGACATGAAGTAGCCAAAAGCGCCCGTAGAATCAGCGCTTGCGCATGTTCACGTGCAGTGCATGGGGCGAGCAAACGAAATGCGCCCTGAAACGTGGCGCGACGTCGATTGTGGATAACTCTGTGCAAAACTTCGCGTTGCCGCGCCGCAGCGTGCGCAGCAACGCGAAGCGTCATGTGGAGCGAAAGGCGCGATCAGCCTTTGATGGCGACGATGCCCTCGATCTCGACCGAGATCTGGTTCGGCAGCATGACGTTGCCGACCGCGGAACGGGCGTGACGGCCGGCATCGCCGAACACTTCGACGAACAGGTCGGAGCAGCCGTTGATGACCTTCGGCGAGTCGTTGAAGGTCGGGACGGCGTTGACCATGCCGAGCAGCTTTACGATGTAATCGACGCGGTCGAGCGAGCCGAGCGCATCTTTCATCGCGCCGAGCAGCCCAAGGCCGACGATCCGGGCGCGCTTATAGCCTTCCTCGAGCGTGATCTCGGCGCCGAGCTTGCCCGTCATCAGACCATTTTCGTTGCGCGGGCCTTGGCCGGACAGAAACAGGAGATTGCCCGCGATGCGATATGGCAGATAATTTCCGCCCGGCTTCGGCAATCCCGGCAGCACCAGGCCAAGTTCCTTCAAACGAGCCTCTGCACTCATAGCGCACCTTCTCCTGTTGATTGATCAAAGCGTTAAAGCGTTGATAGAGCGGATTGTCGATAGACGGATTGAATTGCGTTGCGTCGCCTTACAACTTGATGCGCAGCCATTGCGCCAGCTCGCCGACGATGCCGCGGCGGAACAGCAGCACGCAGACGACGAAAATCACACCCTGGATGACCAGCACCCATTCGCCGACCGAGGCAAGCTGGTATTGCATCATCAGGATCACCAGCGCGCCCATCGCCGGCCCGAAGATGGTGCCAAGACCGCCGACCAGCGTCATCAGCACGACTTCGCCCGACATCGGCCAGTTGACGTCGGTCAGCGACGCGATCTGCACCACCATCGCCTTGGTGGCGCCGGCGAGGCCGGCGAGCGTCGCGGACAGCACGAAGGCGACCAGCTTGTAGTTGTCCGTCTTGTAGCCGAGCGAGATGGCGCGCATCTCGTTCTCGCGGATCGCCTTGAGCACCTCGCCGAACGGCGAATGGATGATGCGGTAGATGAGCAGAAATCCGGCGAGGAAGATCACCAGCACGAACGCGTACATCGTCATTTCGTTGCCGAGGTCGAACATGCCCAACAGCTTGCCGCGCGGCACGCCCTGGATGCCATCCTCGCCGCCGGTGAATTTCGCCTGCACGGCGAAGAAGTACATCATCTGCGCCAGCGCGAGCGTGATCATGGCGAAATAGATGCCCTGACGGCGGATCGCGAGCACTCCGGCGACAAGGCCGCAGACCGCCGCGGTCGCGGTGCCGGTGAGGATCGCAAGCTCCGGCGTCAGGCCCCAGTTTTTGGCCGCGTAGGCGCAGAGGTAGCTGGCCCAGCCGAAATACAGCGCGTGGCCGAACGACAGCAGGCCGACATAGCCGATGAGAAGATTGAAGGCACAGGCGAACAAGGCGAAGCACAACACCTGCATCACGAACAGCGGATAGGTGAAGAACGGCGCCGCGACCAGCACGACGACCATGACGAGGAAGGCGATTATTTCGCTGCGCGAACGCGGAGCGGTGATGGGTCTTCGCCAACGGATCGACGACGCGTTCCACGTCACACCCTCCGCCCGAACAGGCCGGCCGGCCGCACCAGCAGCACGATCACCATGATGACGAAAATCACGGTATTGGAAGCTTGCGGGAAAAACACCTTGGTCAGGCCCTCGATGATGCCGAGCCCGAAGCCGGTGACGATCGCGCCGAGGATCGAGCCCATGCCGCCGATGACCACCACGGCGAACACGACGATGATCAGATCGGACCCCATCTGCGGCGAGACATTGTAGATCGGCGCCGCCATCACGCCGGCGAAAGCCGCGAGCGCGACGCCGAAGCCGTAGGTCAGCGTGATCATGCGCGGTACGTTGATGCCGAACGCTCGCACCAGCGCCGGGTTTTCCGTCGCCGCGCGCAGATACGAGCCGAGCCTGGTGCGCTCGATCGCGAGCCAGGTGCCGATGCACACCGTGAGCGATGCAACGATCACCCAGGCGCGATAGTTCGGCAGGAACATGAAGCCGAGATTGTGCCCGCCCTGCAGCGATTCCGGCAACGTATAGGGCAAACCCGCCGAGCCGAAGAAATTGCGCGCAACGCCTTCGATGATGAGCGCGAGCCCGAACGTCAGCAGCAGACCGTAGAGATGATCGAGCTTGTAGAGCCATTGCAGGCAAAACCGCTCGATGACGACGCCGGTTGCGCCGACGATCAGCGGTGCGATGATCAAGGCCGGCCAGTAGCCGATACCGGTATATTGCAGCAGCAGGTAGGCGGCGAAGGCGCCCATCATGTATTGGGCGCCATGCGCGAAATTGATGATGTTGAGCATGCCGAAGATGACGGCGAGGCCGAGGCTCAACAGCGCATAGAACGAGCCGTTGATCAGCCCGATCAGCAACTGCCCGAACAGCGCCTGCGGCGGGATGCCGAGTAATTCGAACATGCAAACCGCTCGCCCTTAGTGGCCCACCCCTCCCCGCATCGCGGAGAGGGGTAAGCCTGATGCGGATCAGCCTTTCACCAGCGGGCAATTGTCGTCCTTGAGCGGACGGAACGCCTCCGCCGCCGGTATGGTGGCAAGCGTATTGTAGAAATCGCCTGGATATTTTGAATCGGCGGGTTTCTTGACCTCGAACAGATAGGCGTCATGAATCTTGCGCCCGTCGACGCGGATCGAACCTTTGCCGAACAGCGGATCGTCGGTCGGCATTTCCTTCATCTTGTCGACGACGGTCTTGCCGTCCGGATTGCCGCCGAGCGCTTCGCGCGCCTTGAGGTAGTGCAGGATGCCCGCATAGACGCCGGCGTGGATCATGGTCGGGAACTTGCCTTTACGCTCTTCCTGCCAGCGCTTGGTCCATTGGCGATTGGTGTCGTTGGCGTCCCAGTACCAGGTCTCGGTCAGAGACAGGCCTTGCGCGGTCTGCAGACCAAGCGCCGCGACATCGCTCACGAAAACGAGCAGACCGGCGAGGCGCTGTCCGCTTTTGACAATGCCGAACTCCGCCGCCTGCTTAATGGAGTTGATGGTATCGCCGCCGGCATTGGCAAGACCAATAACCTTGGCCTTCGATGACTGCGCCTGCAGCAGGAAAGAGGAGAAGTCGCTGGTGTTGAGCGGGAACTTTGACTGCTCCGAGCACCTTGCCGCCGTTCGCCGTCACCACCGCTGAGGTGTCGCGCTCGAGCGCGTGGCCGAAGGCGTAATCCGCGGTGAGGAAGAACCAGGTGTCGCCGCCGGTCTTCACCATCGCCTTGCCGGTGCCGTTGGCCAGCATCCAGGTGTCGTAGGTCCAGTGGATGGTGTTGGCGTTGCACTTCGGTCCGGTGAGATCGGAAGCCGCGGCGCCGGAGACGATGAACACCTTGTTCTTCTGGTTGGTGACCTGGCTGACGGCGAGCGCCACGCCGGAATTCGGCACGTCGATGATCATGTCGACTTTGTCGACGTCGAACCACTTGTTGGCCATCTGCGTGCCGACGTCCGGCTTGTTCTGATGGTCGCCGGAGATCATTTCGACCTTCACATTCGGATGGTCCTTGGTGAAATCGGCGATCGCCATCTTCGCGGCTGCGACCGAGCCCGGTCCTCCGATGTCGGCATAGAGGCTCGACATATCGCTGAGCACGCCGATCTTGACGTTGACCTGCTGCGCCTGCGCACTGCCGCAGGCCAACACGGCGGCCATCGCCGCCAAACCCAATACGCGCTTCATCAAACTTTCTCCCTTCTGGAGGCCATTCGGCCCGTTGGTTGCGTCACACTCCCAGATAATCGTGCAGCTTGTCTACATTGGCCTCCAGTTCCGCGGTCGAGAACTGGTCCATGATGCGGCCATGTTCCATCACGTAATAGCGGTCGGCAACGGTCGCGGCGAAGCGGAAATTCTGCTCGACCAGCAGGATGGTGAAGCCCTGCGCTTTCAGCGTGCCGATGGTGCGGCCGATCTGCTGGATGATCACGGGCGCGAGCCCCTCGGTCGGCTCGTCGAGCAGCAGCAGCCGCGCGCCCGTGCGCAAAATGCGGCCGATCGCCAGCATCTGCTGCTCGCCGCCGGACAGCCGGCCGCCTGGACTGCGCAGCCGTTCGTAGACGTTGGGAAACAGCTCGAAAATGCGTTCAAGGCCAAGCCCGCCGGGCCGCACTTGCGGCGGCAGCATCAGGTTTTCGGCGACGTTGAGGCTGGTGAAAATGCCGCGCTCTTCCGGGCAGAACGCGATGCCGGCACGCGCAATCGCATCAGAGGTGCGCCCGATCTGTTCGTTGCCGTCGAACCGCACCGAGCCGGTGCGGCGCTCGACGATCCCCATGATGGCCTTGAGCGTCGTGGTTTTGCCGGCGCCGTTGCGCCCGAGCAGCGTCACCACCTCGCCCGGCCGCACGTCGAAGGTGACGCCGTGCAGGATGTGCAATTCGCCGTACCAGGCCTGCAAGTCCTTCACCGCCAGCAGCGCGCGCGCCTCAGGCTTTTTCTCAGGCATTACCGACCCCGAGATAGGCCTCGCGCACGCGTGCATCGGCCGACACGGTGGCGTAGTCGCCTTCCGCCAGCACGCCGCCGCGCGTGAGCACGGTGATGCGGTCGGACAGATTGGAGACGACGCTGAGATTGTGTTCGACCATCAGCACCGTGCGCTCTTTCGCCACCGACTTGATCAGCGCGCTGATGAGATCGATATCCTCGTGGCTCATGCCGGCCGTCGGCTCGTCGAGCAACAGCATTTCGGGATCGAGCGCGAGCGTCGTCGCGATTTCAAGCGCGCGCTTGCGGCCGTATGGCAACTCCACGGCGGGGACGGCAATGAATGCGGCAAGGCCGACATCGGCGATCAGCTTCAATGCGCGCGCGTTGAGGCCGTCGAGGATGCGGGTCGAGCGCCAGAAGTCGAACGAGCCGCCGCGCCGGCGCTGCAGCGCGATGCGCACATTCTCGAGCACTGTGAGGTGCGGAAACACGGCCGAGATCTGGAACGATCGTACCAATCCGAGACGCGCAACGTCGGCCGGCGCGAGCGCTGTTATGTCGCGGCCTTTGAAAACGATGCGCCCGCGCGTCGGGGCAAGAAATTTGGTCAGCAAGTTGAAGCAGGTGGTCTTGCCGGCGCCGTTCGGCCCGATCAGCGCGTGGATGGTGCCGCGCGCAACACGCAGTGCTACCCCGCGCACAGCCACAAAGCCCGCGAATTCCTTGGTGAGATCGTCGGTTTCGAGGATGATTTCGCCGCTCACGCCACAGGTCCCCTCGCCTGCCATTGTCGGCAGGTTTGGCGGCGGCGCAAGACCCGCGCGGGCGTACCGCAGATTCGACCTTAGGACGAGGCCGCCGGTCACGCCGGCGGCCTCACTTGAGCGCTACTGCACCGTCAGCTTGATCGCGGAGCGGAACGATGCGCGCTTGCTCTCGGGCACTGCGACCGCATTGGAGATCGTCGCCGGCGCCGCAGGCGTCACCGGCTTCGTCGACGGCTTCGCCGGCAACGCCGCCTGTTGGCTCGACACGCCGCCGCAGGCGGAGCCGGAGTTGCTCGCTTCGACCGCGATCGATCGCTTGCAATCGCTCACGACCTGGATCGAACGGCTGACCGATGCGGTGTAGTTGGGCACCGTGGTCAGCGCCGCTTTGGCGAAGTCGTGTTTGATGCCGTCGGCGGAATCGCCGTACTCGCTGCAGACCGCGATCACGGTTTCCGTACCCTTGTCCTTCATGCGGTACTGGAATCCCGCATTGTCGCCGGGCAGCGTGATCGCGACGCCCTTCTTGATGTGATTGTCGGAATGGAACTTGTTGGGGAACAGCACAACCCCTTCGCCGCGGTCATCGACATCCGTCAGCGTCAGGGCGCAGTCCTTCGAGGCCACGATCGTGAACGATGGCGTATCGCCCTGCTTATAAGTGTCCTTGTCGGACGTGAGAGCCATGTCGGGCGACTTGTCGGACGGCAGGGACTACTACAGCGGCAACCGGGGTAGACGTGCCGCCGCCGACATCGACGACAACATCATCCGTGATGCTGGCGGCAAGTTCACGGAACGAACCCTCGAATTGATCGAACGGCACGGTCGCCTGCTGCAGACGGCGCAGCAGCGGCCGGAATTTCTTGTCGGCATCGTCCACGGCGTGCTCGTATTGATCCTTGGTCAACCCCAGGTCAGCCGCGGCCAGCCTGGCATCGATGTCGTCCTCGTAGCGCTTCGACAGCGCATTGGTCATCTCGACGCCATTGAGTTTCAGCGTCGGATCGAGGCCGGCGCGCATCATCGCATCGGCAAAGCGCTTGGCGTCGTCGTCGATGATGGCGGTCATTCTGTCGTGCGGCGGATACAGCACGTCGACGGCGTCGCGGAGCTCCTTGGAAAACGCCCTGCCGGCGAGCACGACGTCGCGAATGTCGTCCTGCGCCTTGCGCATGCCCTGGTCATGGCAGCCCATGCAGGAGATGCCGTTGGTGACCGCAAGATCCTTGCTGCTGAGGTCGCGCACGATGTTGGTCGGCCCCTTGTCGAGCTTTTCGCCCTTGGCGTTGTTGAGGTAGTAGCCCTGGAAGCCGTTGGGCAGGCTGAAGATGGTCTCGCCACCATCCTGCTGGAACCCATCGGCGGCAACCGAGGCCGGCCCAAGCGGATGCTCGAACAGATTCTTGACGCCCTCGTTGCTGCCGAAATCGTAAGACGTCCAGAAATAGCCGCTGCGCGATGGATGGCGCTCGATCAGGCGGTTGTTCGAGCTCACGCCCGATTTCTGGAATCCGGCCCGCACCACGAAAACTTTTTGATGTCGGCATCGACATTGACGCCCTGATCGCTGGACAGCGCGGCAAAGTTTGCGCCGAGCTTGAGCAGCGAATTGTAGAGCGGCGGACGCGACGCATAGAAGGCGAACCAGTCGGCCCGCACGTATGGCAACTGCGTGCCTGTGGCGGACTTGAAGATGCTGGTGAGCTTGATGTCGGGCTGCAGGTTGTAGGGATAGATCTTCAGAACCGCATCCCAATCGGACGAATCCCAGCCCAGATCGTCGATGTTGATGCGCAGGATCGTCTGTTCGGGATCGATGGTTTCAAAGTGCACCATGTCCGACGACCGGCTCAAGCTGTTGATCAGCTTGACCGCGCCCTGCTGGTAGACCTTGAACGCTGCGTCGTCGACGCAGGCATTTTTGAGATTGGTCAGCGTCAGGTAGCGCGTACCCCTGACCCGGTTGCGGGGCAGCCTGTCGAGATCGGCCGCCATGACGGCAACCATGTCGGCGTTGGTGATGAATTTGTGCTGGTCGCAGGAGGCGACAGCTTCGCGCCAAGCGATGTGATCCAGGTCTCGAGCACCTTCAGGTCGTCAGGCGTCGGGCTGTAATTGGACGAGCCCTCGTACATCACGTCGTAGGGCATCTCCTTGTCGACGATCTGCTTGAACAGCTTCGAGCCATAGGGATTGCCGGGCAGGATGTAGGTCGGGTTGGCCTCCAATTGATCGAGCTGGAGGATGTAGCCGAAATTTTTCGCCGGCTTTTCGCGCGCCGTCAGACGGCCGTCCTGGTGGCAGCGCGAGCAGGCCTTGTCGAGGACATCGAAGGCGGCCTTTGCGACCGGATCGGTCGGCACCTGGATGTCATCCGCCCAGGCGGCACCGCCTGCTAGCGCAATCGCGAGCGCCGATGTGAGTTCGATGGCGCGCAAACGAAGCTGTTTGTAACCGACTCATGTCTCGCCTCCCGGACCGACCGGTTTGATGAAAGAGGATCACTGTCGTCGCGTCTTTGTCGCCGCTTCGAGGCTGCTGGTTCGCAACACCTGTGCCGATCCAGCCTCGAATTTTGCAGCGGGATGCCTTCGCCCGCCGAAGCGACGGTATAACGCGCATGGCCTCTAGCGCAACTGTCGCCCGCTTGCGATGCCGCCCTGTCACACGGTGTTGATTAATCTCGTTATTCCGCGCCACGAAGCAGAATCCACAGCGTGGCCGTGGACATAAAGACCCGCCCGGAGGGGACGTCCGGGCGGGTCCTGAAAGATCGGCGCGAGGGTCGGGGGGAAGCGCCGATGGCGGTCGCAATAGACCTGCCAGCTATTGGACGCGATGACGGGCGTAAAGGTTCAATCGCACGAAGCGAATTAAGGCGGTAAAATGCCACCTATCGCGCGGCCGCAGGGGTTGGCGTCGTTGCCTTGACCGTCTTCGGATCGGCTGCCGTCACGGCACGCACAGCGTCGACGAGCCCCGCGCCATACTGATCGTCGCGCCCTGGCGAACCGAGGTCGTGGGCGGTCGACTGCAGCAGATTGCGGATCGCTTTGGGATCGAGATTGGGATTTCGCGCCAGCATCAAGGCAGCGACGCCGGACACCAGCGGCGCAGCAAACGATGTTCCGGTCATGACGTCGTAACCCGCATTCGGCACCGCGACGACAATGTCCACGCCGGGCGCGGCGACGGCAATATTCGGCCCGGGCGTCGAGCGCTTGAACAAGTGATCCTGGTCGTCTGTCGCAGCGACCGCGATGACACTGGGGTCGTCCGCAGGAAACATCGGCGGCGAGCGCGGGCCGGAATTCCCCGCGGCCGCGATCAGCACAATGCCTTTGTCGACAGCTCCGGCCAGAAGGCGCGACGTCGCGGGATCCGGCGGTCCGGCAAAGCTCATGTTGATGATATTGACGTGCTGGCTGACCGCCCAATCGAGACCCTTGAGAATATTGAACGTCGTGCCGGTCGTGCCGTCGTTATCGGTATTGGCCGAAAATGACCGGACCGGCAGGATGTGCGCCGCAGGCGCGACCCCGCGCAGCCGCAGATGCCCGACGATGAGGCTCGCCACCGCAGTGCCATGGGCATGCGGTTTCTCATTGGTGCCGAGCGTATCGAACGTGGCTTCAATGTCGCCGGCAAGTTCCGGATGGCTGACATCGACGCCGGAATCGACCACCGCAATGCGGACATTCTCGCCGCGCGACAGCGCTTGCGCTTCAGGAACATGCAGTTTGGCGACGGCGTATTGGTCTTCTGGGGGAGCCGGCGCGGTGGCCTGGGTCGAGTAGGTATAGTTCGGCTGCGCCGAGCGGACGCTGCCGTCGGCCTCAAGCTCGCGCACGACGTCGGATACCGGCCTGCCGTCCGGGATATGCCAGCGATACATGGTGGTGCTGCTGAGCGGGAACACCCGCGATTCGATGCGCGACAGGCTATGGCGATGCGCCAGCGCTTCAACCTGATCCTTGCTGGGCGTGCCGTCGAGCTCGATCACGACTTCGTCCGGGACATAACGCCGTTCGCTGGCGGGCGGAACGCCGCTGCGTCGCGCGGTCGATGACCGCCTTATGGCCGGTGCGGTGGGTACGAGGTTGTCGCGTTGCGCCAGCGGCACAAGCGGCTGGGCCGCGGGCGGCGGTGCCGCGCCGTTACGCGGCACGCCAACGCTTGTCGTTCCGAATTGCGCGACGGCAGGGACAGCGGCACACAGCGACAAGGCAGCGACGGCCAACGCCATACAGGCCGGCCGCATGATCGACCGGAAACGGCCGGTCCTAACGCTCAAATGCATGAACTGCTGCCTCCCCGAAGCGATGCCAGATATCGCCAAGAGCCTGAAGGGCGCCGATGTTAGCGCATGGAGGGCCGCCGGCCTACTCGGTCGGAGCCGCAAACTCGACGACCTGCTCGTGCTGCATGCGGAGCACGATGCGGGCGAGTTCTTCCTTGGCGAGCGCCGTCATGGCGACCTTGACCCGGTACAGACCGCCGGCCTTGGGGCCATCGACCAGTGTCGCCTGGTAGGTCTCGAGGAATTTGGTGATCTCGGCGGCGCTCGCCTGCTTGGCGAAACGCACCAGCGCGAAGGCGCCGTGCTTGGGCTTGCCGGCATCGACCGCGGCGGTCTGGTAGGCAGCCTGCGGCTTGGTCAGCACGCCAAGCAGCACGAACGCCTGTACCGCAATGGCGAGGACCGCCACCGAAGCCGCAATCGCGAGCGTGCGCGGCGACAAGCCGGCGATCAAGGTCGCCACCCGGCTCGCCACCGCTCGCACCGAATGAATCTTGTGCCGACCGTTCACTTCCGCGTCGATCGACGCCATCAGACGGTCCATGGCGCGTGCGGACGGCGCACCCAGCATCTCGTTGAGACGGATGGTTTCGGCAAGCTCCTCACGTACCAGCTCTGCATGGCTGGCAAGCGCGGGATCGTTCTTGAGCGCATCCTCGACGCGCTGGCGCTCGCGGCGCCGCAGCGTGCCGGCGGCATACCAGGGCAGCAGAGCCTCGATATCCTGCCCCCCTATGTCCTGGCTCATATCTTCGCGCATATCTTGCCTCATATCTTGGCCCATGCGTCCTTCTTCGTTCGTCGTCATGGCCAACCTCGATCAATCCCCGCCGCTCTGCACAACTCTCCCAGTTTCTTGCGCGCGTAGAACATGCGCGTCTTCACTGTGTTTTCCGGAATTCCAACGATCTCAGCCACCTCCTCGACTGATTTCTCGTGGTAGTAGACCAGATCGATGACTTCCCGGTGTTCCGGCGAAAGCGCGGTCAGGCACTTTCGCAATCTCTCGCTTTTGTCCATCTTGGCGACGGCGGTCTCGGGACCATCTGCCGGCTCCTCGATGGAATTCGCCGTCTCGTCGTCCAGTTCCTCCTCACGCCGCTTGCGCAGCATCGACAGCGCCTTGAAACGGGCAATGGCGATGAGCCAGGTCGAAACCGTACTCCTTCCTTCGAACCGGCCCGCTTGCCGCCACACGTCCAGGAATGTCTCGCTGATGACATCCTCGGCGAGTGCCTCGTCATGCAACAGACGCAACACAAATCGAAACACCCGCACATGATGCCGTGCAAACAGCACCTGCATCGCGAGCCGGTCGCTGCGTGCAATCCGGCCAATCAGAACTTCGTCTGCCGGTGCCTGCATAGCGTTATGGTCGGCTCATGAGGTTGGTCGCAGATTGTGACAATGAGGTTCAAAGATTTTGCATAGCGGGATATTGCCTTCACTAATGGCCTAAAAATAATGATTCTTCAAGAGGTTATGGATTTTTCGAACGGCCGCCTGCAGTGAAACTTGGACTAAAATGCGCCCGAACGGCCCGCTTCCGCAAGCGGTTAGGCCCTCAGCGGCGAATAAGGCAAACGATCCGTGAATGCCTCTGGCGATAGGATGACAGTCACAGGAACTCGCGAACCGGTCAGGCGCACCTAATCCGCCGCTTCGGCCGGATCGGTCTGGAGCGGCTTTTCCTCGAGCATGAACAGACAAACGAGGGCAACCGTCATCGTGCCGGCAGCAGCGAAAAACACATAGGAAAAGGCCGTCGCCGACACTCCGCCCAATGCGCGCAAGGCGCTCAGCGAGCCCGGCGTGCCGCTGACGGACACGCCGCCAAGCACAATGGCGCCGAACACCGCAACGATCATGGTGCCAAAAAGATTGCGGGTAAAATTCATCGTGCCGACGGCCGCGCCGAAATGGTGCTGCGACACCGTGTTCTGCAACGCAACCATCGTCAGCGGCGCCACGGGCCCAAATCCGATGCCGATGAGAAACAGCAGCAGTTCGAACCGCAGCGGGGTCATGTGGTCAGCGTTAAGTCCGAGCGTGACGATCGAGCCGATGGCGAGCAGCATGAAAATCATCGGCAGCAACTTATAGCGTTCGACACGGCCGAGCATCTGGCTGGACACGCCGGCGCTGCTGTTGAGCGTCACCATAAGGACGATGAGACTCAGGCCCGCGTCGGTTGGCGACCAGCCGAGTGCGCTCTGCAGATACATCGGCAGGAAAATATTGAGGCCGACGATCGGACCCCAGCCGAAAGCATGGGTGAAGATCGCAAAGCGCGCCGCGGGATCGGCCAGAATGGCGATCGGAATAAGCGGCTCGACAGCCGTCATCAGCCGTATCACGAAGCCGACGCCGAGAATAAGCGCGCACGCGATCAAGGCAAGGATCGGCGGGGATAACCATGGATAACGCACGCCGCCGAGATTGAGCGCCAGCATGAACGTCGAACTTGCGATCATGACCAGAAAGGCGCCGACGAAATCGAGCCGGTGCTGCCGCTCATTGCGCGGCAGCCGGCGCAATACGGTCAGCGTGAGCACGACCGCCATGATGCTCAGCGGCAGACTCCACAAGAAGATCACGTTCCACGGCAGATGGTCGGCGATCCATCCGCCGAGCGCCGGTCCGCAGCCGCCCGCCGTCGTGAAGGCGGCCGAAAAATACATGTAGTACTTGCCGCGATCCTTCGGCGAAGCGACATCGCCCAAAACCATGTTGGCGATCGCGGTGAGCCCACCGCCGCCGAAACCCTGCATGATGCGTCCGCCGATCAGCATGTAGATGTTGGGCGAGCACGCTGAAATCAGGCAACCCACCATGTAGGTGCCGAGCGCGATCAGCATCGCGGAGCGACGGCCGTGAATGTCGGCAAACTTGCCGTAGAGCGGCGTCACCGCGGTCGCCGCAATCAGATACGCCGTGATGAGCCAGGGCAGATTGTGCACGTCGCCGAGGTCGCGACCGATCGTCGGCAGCGCGCTTGCGAGGATCGACTGATCGATGGAGCCGAGAAACACCGGCAGCATCATCGTGATGCAGATCAGCCGCGTTTCCTTGTGCGTGAGCGACCTTGGGGGGACGCTCCGCGCAAGACCCAATCCGACGCGGTCGGTCGTGGCATCCATGAATTCCCAATACGCTGCAACGACATGCGTCGTGCCGCGCCCCGGCAGAGCGACTGATCTGCGTGATTAGCCGCAAACCTTGCCGGTGTCATGCAATTCATGCCGGGCCCTGCCGCCGGCGGAGCATGGCTGACCCGCGGCAAGAACCCGAGCGCGGCTGGCGGAAGGCGCAATTCTAGTGCTTGAGGGTATTCGCGACCTTGAAGCTCGCCTCGGTCTTGGCCTTGATCTCGTCGAGCGTAACGTCAGGCGCAAGCTCGACGAGCGTCATGCCGCCGCCGCCCTTCTTATCGATCGAGAATACGCCGAGGTCGGTGATCACCATGTCGACGACACCGGCGCCGGTGAGCGGCAGGCTGCATTTTTTCAGGAGCTTGGCCTCGCTCTTGGCCGAGTGCTCCATCACCACCACGACCTTCTTGACCCCGCCGACGAGGTCCATGGCCCCACCCATGCCCTTCACCACCTTGCCCGGAATCATCCAGTTGGCGAGATCGCCATTCTCGGCGACCTGCATGGCGCCGAGGATCGCGATGTCGATATGGCCGCCGCGGATCATGGCGAACGAATCCGCCGAGGAAAAAAAACTGGTGGTCGGCAATTCTGTGACGGTCTGCTTGCCGGCGTTGATCAGGTCCGGGTCTTCGTCGCCCTCGTAAGGGAACGGTCCGAAGCCGAGCATGCCGTTCTCGCTTTGCAACTGCACGCTCATGCCGTCGGGAATGTAATTCGACACCAGCGTGGGGATGCCGATGCCGAGATTGACGTAGAAGCCGTCGCGCAACTCCTTGGCTGCGCGCGCGGCCATCTGATCGCGATTCCAGGGCATGGCGATGTTTCCTATGCTCGCTTTCGCACCGTGCGCTGCTCGATGTGCTTCACCGCGTCTGGCACGTGGATGATGCGTTTGACGTAAACGCCAGGCGTGATGATGTGATCGGGATTGATGTCGCCCGGTTGCACCAGGTGCTCGACCTCGGCGACGGTCATTTTGCCGGCGGTCGCCATCATCGGATTGAAATTGCGGGCAGTCTTTCGGTAGACGAGATTGCCCTCGGTATCGCCTGTCCAGGCGTGCACGATCGACAGGTCGGCGACGAGCCCGCGCTCCATGATATAGCGCTCACCGTCGAACTGGCGCTCTTCCTTCCCCTTGGCGATGTCCGTACCGACGCCGGTGCGCGTGAAGAACGCCGGGACGCCGGCGCCGCCGGCGCGGATGCGCTCGGCGAGCGTGCCCTGCGGGTTGAATTCGATCTCGAGTTCGCCGGCGAGGTATTGCTGCGCGAACATCTTGTTCTCGCCGACGTAGGACGAGATCATTTTCTTGACCTGACGCGTATCGAGCAGCAGGCCAAGGCCGGCGCCGTCAACGCCCGCGTTGTTCGACACGATCGTCAGGTTCTTTACGCCGGAATCGCGGATGGCCTTGATCAGCGTTTCAGGGATGCCGCACAGGCCGAAGCCGCCGGCCATGATCAGCATCCCGTCCTTCAACAACCCGGCCAACGCAGATCGCGCGTCCGCATGGACCTTGTTCATGACCGCTCCATATCTCCCCGCCCGGCGTCACTTACGCATAACCAGATGGACGGAAAGATCAACTCACGGGCTTTAGCCGATGGTTTTGATGACCGGGAACGGCAGGCCGTGCGGATAATAGTCCCAGATCACGAACAGGATCGCGAAGATGACGCCGGTCAGAATGGCGCCGAGAAAACGGTTCTTGAATGAAATGATGTTGCCGACCAGCGACGAAATGAAGGCGATCGCCGCCATAATCGCAACGAAGACCCAGTTCACCGCGGAGATGTCGATAGGCATTGTGTGCTCCTGAATTGCAGAACGAGTCGAATGGCCACCCGTGCGCGAGCTTAGCCGACCCGCGCGCGGCGCGCGATGGGTTGGCCTCGCTGCGCACAGGAAGTTATAACTGCGGCATTTCTCGGAAAGCACGAACGGTGATCCGAAAGGGAGTCTAAATGGAGCACGATTTTGCCGTCAGCCGGCGTGCCGCACTTGGCGCAGTGGCGGCTGCGGGACTTGCCGGCCTGGCTGGACCGGCGTCGCCAGCGGCAGCTCAGCAAAATCCCACGCCAGCGAATCCGCCGCCTGCAGGCAATTCGAGGCTTCCGGCGCGCGAAAACTTCGTGATTCGCAATGCTTATGTCATGACCATGGATGCCGCGCTTGGCGACGTTGCCGGCGGCGACATCCATGTCGACAACGGCAGCATTGTCGCCGTCGGACGCAATCTACAGACGCCCGGAGCCGCAAGCCTCGACGGCTCAAGAACGATCGTGCTTCCCGGCCTGGTGGAAACTCACTGGCACATGTGGAACACGCTGATGCGCGGGATGGCGGGGGACAAACCGGAACGCGGCTATTATCCAACCACGTCGGCGCTCGGCAACGCGTTTCAGGCGCGCGACATGTTTCAGGGCACGCGCCTCGGCGCCGCGGAAGCGATCAATTCCGGCATGACGTTCGTGCACGATTGGTGCCACAACATACCCAATCTGGATTTTGCTTATGAAGATATGCGCGCGCTGCAGGAAGTGGGCATTCGGGCTCGCTTCTCGTACGGATGGTGGCAGGGCCAGAAGCCAGAACAGGAGATGCACTTCGCCGATCTCGAAAGTCTGCACCGGGAGTGGAATTCGCACTCCAATGAAGGCCTCATCTCCCTCGGCTTCGGCTGGCGAGGCGTCGCGAGCGGGCCCGGCAGCTACGCCGCAGGCGACATCTATCGCCGGGAAATCGCCGCGGTGCGTGCGCTTGGCATTCCTGTTTCGGCCCACGCCAATTCAGCCGGGAAAGGCCAAGTCGAGCATTACGCCAAGGAAAATCTGCTCGGCAAGGACCTTCAGATCCTCAACCCCATTCAGTCGACCGATGACGAAATCAAGAGCCTCGCCGCCGCCGGATGCCCGGTGAGTTTTTCACCGGTTGTCGGCATGCGGATTGGCCGCGGCTTTCCGCAAACCGGCAAATTCATCGCCGCAGGCCTGAAGATCGGGCTGAGCATCGACGACACGGTGCTTGGCGGCAATGCCGACATGTTCGCCATCATGAAACTGGTCAGGAATAGCGAGAACGCGAGCGCGCACAGCGAGTTCAAGCTGCTGCCCCGCCGGGTGTTGGAACTCGCGACGATCGAGGGCGCGCGCTCGATGGGCATCGACAGCATCACCGGCTCGCTCACGCCCGGCAAGCGCGCCGATCTCATTATGATCTCGCTCGACGACGTCAATCTGGGCATGTTCACGGACCCGGCCAACATGATCGTGGATGCGGTGCAACCGTCGAACGTCGACACGGTTGTTGTCGATGGCCGCATCCTCAAGCGTGGCGGCAAGCTCACTGCAATCGACAAACGCGAGGTGATCAGCGATGCGACAACGGCATTGACCGCGATCAGGCAACGCGCCAATTGGTAGCGCGCACATTCTCACTTCGACACGCTGCAACGCGAGGCCAACGCCACGCCATGCCGAACCTGCTTATTCTCCTGACGCTGGGGCCGGAAATCAACAATCAATACCGCGACCGCCTCAAGGCCAAGTTCCCGCAGCTAAAAGCCGATGTTGTCGACCATCATTCAAAGGTCGGCCCCTTCATCGCGGCAGCCGACATGTTGCTGACCTTCGCGCCTCGCCTTAGCGACGACGTGCTGCGGGCCGCGACGAACCTCAAATGGGTCCAGGCGCTTGGCACCGGGGTCGACAACCTGATCGACGCGCCATCGCTGCGCCGGGATGTCATCGTCACAAACGTGCACGGCATTCACGGGCCTCCGGTCTCGGAGGCGGCGATCGCCTCGATGCTGGCGCTGGCGCGCGACGTGCCGGCCGCCGTGCGGGCGCAGGACGCCCGGCAATGGCTGCGTTGGCCGGCAAAGCTCCTGCACAACAAGACGGTCGGAATTTTCGGCGTCGGCGCCATCGCCGCCGAGCTGGCGCCGAAATGCAAGGCGTTCGGCATGCGCGTCGTCGGCATCAGCTCCACTCCGCGTGACGTTGCGGGCTTCGACCGCATGTTCGCGCGCGACGATCTTGCCGCCGCCGTACGCGAGCTCGATTTCTTCGTGCTGCTGACGCCGCTCATTGCAGAGACGCGCGGCATCGTCGATGCGAAGGTGCTCGCGGCGATGAAACCTACCGCCTATCTCGTCAACCTCGCGCGCGGCGGGGTCGTGGTCGAGCAGGCCTTGGTCGAGGCGCTGCAGCAAGGCCGCATCGCCGGCGCGGCGCTCGACGTGTTCGACCAGGAGCCGCTGCCCGAAGGCCATCCGTTCTGGTCGATGCACAATGTCATCATCACCACCCACCAGGGCGGCTTCTGCGACGTCTATATCGACCACGCGCTGCCGACCGTGGAAACCAACATGCGCCACTTCCTCGCCGGCGACATCGCCGCGATGATCAACGTGGTGCCGCACTAGCGGGAGAAAAATATGGAACAGCATTCGGAGCGCCTGCAGACGCCGATCTCGACCGCCGAACTCGAACGGCGATGGGCCGCGGTGCGCGCCGCCATGGAGCGCGACAAGGTCGACGTGCTGCTGATGCAGAACAACAACGACCACATGGGCGGCTACGTCAAATATTTCACCGACCTGCCGGCGACCAACGGCTATCCGATGACGGTCGTGTTCCCGCGCGACGATCTCATGACCATGGTGAGCCAGGGCCCGATGGGCGGCGTCATGCATCCGGCGGAAAACAGCGACGGCATGCGGCGCGGCGTCAAGACCTGGCTGACGACGCCGAGCTACGCGTCGTGCCACTACACCGCGGGCTACGATCCGGAACTCGCGGCCACTGCGCTCGCGCCCTATGCGGGCGGCACGATCGGGCTTGTCGGCACCTACCAGATGTCGTTCGCCATGGTCGATCATCTGCAGAAGGGCCGCTTCTCCAACACACGCTTCGTCGACGCCTCCGATCTCGTCGACCGCGTCAAGGTGATCAAGAGCCCGGAGGAGCGCGAACTCGTGCGCCGCGCCGCCGCGATGCAGGACGCCGCCATGCGCGCAGCCTTCGCCGCGGTCGAGCCGGGCATGCGCGATCGCGACATCGCGGCCATCGCGCAGTGCCATAGCCAGCGCCACGGCAGCGAGAACGGCATTTATCTCGCCGCCTCGATGCCGCACGGCAAGCCGGCGAACTTCAGCCAGCGCCATTACCAGAACCGCGTCATCCAGGAAGGCGACGTGCTCGCGCTGCTGGTCGAGGATTCAGGTCCCGGCGGCATGTACACCGAGCTCGGCCGCACCTGCGTCGTCGGCAAGGCGTCGCAGGAACTCAAGGACGAATTCGCATTCGCGCTCGAAGCGCGTAAATTCACGCTCAACCTGCTCAAGCCCGGCGCATCGTGCAAGGACATCTTCACCGCCTATAACGACTTCATGCGCCGCAACGGCCGGCCCGAGGAAAAGCGGCTCTATTGCCACGGCCAGGGCTACGATCTGGTCGAGCGGCCGCTCATTCGCGACGACGAGCCGATGAATATCCAGAAAGACATGAACATCGTCGTGCATCCGACCTACATCCGCGGCAACGTGATGTCGTGGGTATGCGACAACTATTTCATCGAGGCGAGCGGCCCGAGCGAGCGGCTGCACAAGTTCCCCGAAATCATCACCGAACTCGGGTAGGCAGCGGCGGTATCTGGCTCCGCTGCGCCTTGTCTGCCTGCGTCGCTCCGTCGCTTGACCAGTTCCGGCCGCTTAGCGTTGGCTACAGCACCTCGCAAGCGGGAAGCCAGAATGTCCAAAAAAGTTTTTGCCGTCGCACTCGTCGCACCTCACGGCCATCGCCGGGCCGGCAAGCGCGCAGAAATACCCTGATCGACCCGTGACGATGGTCATCCCATTTGCCGCCGGCGGGCCGACCGACGTGCTCGGCCGCGTGGTGGCGCAGCGCATGGGTGAAGTGCTCGGCCAGCAGGTCATCGTCGAGAACGTCGGCGGCGCCGGCGGCATGACCGGCTCGGCACGCGTCGCAAACGCCGCGCCCGATGGCTACAACTTTGTCATCGGCACCGTCGGCACCCATGCCCAGGGCCAGACGCTCTACAAGAGGCCGCTCTACAATTCCGTAACCGATTTCACCCCGGTCGCGCTCATCGCGAGCGTGCCGATCGTGCTCATCACGCGCAAGGATCTGCCGGTCAGCAATTTCAAGGAATTCGTCGCCTATACCAAGGAGAACCAGAAGAAGATGCAGTTCGGCTCGGCCGGCGCCGGCTCGGCGACCCATCTCGGCTGCGTGCTGCTCAACTACGTGATCGGCGTCGACGTCACGCACATTCCCTATCGCGGCACCGGCCCGGCGATGCAGGATCTCCAGGGCGGCCGTATCGACTATCTGTGTGAAGTCACGAGCACGGCCAAGCCGCAGATCGACGGCGGCACCGTGAAAGGAATAGCAATCCTCGACACCAAGCGCTCGCCCGCCCTGCCGAACCTGCCGACGGCCGCCGAACAAGGCGGCAGCGATCAACTCGTTGCCTATACCTGGAACGCCATCTACCTGCCCAAAGGCGCGCCGGCGGCCGTGGTGAAAACTCTGCACGATGCCGCGCTCGACGCCATGCACACAGACTCGGTGCGCAAGCGGCTCGAAGGCCTCGGCGCCGAGGTCGTTTCGGATGACCGCGCCACGCCCGAATATCTCGGCCAGTTCACCAAGAGCGAAATCGAGAAGTGGGCGACACCAATCAAGGCAAGCGGCGTCCACGTGGACTGAAGGCGTCGCCATTGCGGCCGTGCCGGCTCCGCCATAGACCTCGGAGCCGCGGCCGCCGCTTTTGGGCCGCGCTTTGCGCGAAAAAATCCGCAATTGCGCCCCTGTGAGGTCACGGCGGCTGTGCCGAATGCACACGCTTGGTCCAAGCATGGAGGGACGCAATGCTCAGCATTCGCATCGTCGCAACGCGCGCGGCACTGGCGGCAGCAGTAGTCGTCGCAGGCGTCGTCGGGCGCCGCGGCTCAAACCGCGCAGCCGGCAGCGACACCCGGCAAGCCGATCCAATTGCTGCAGATCGTCGAGCGCTCCGACAAGACCACAAAGACGAAGAGCCACGTCAAGACCCGTCGCCAAGACGCATCACAAACACGTGGCGACAAAAGCCCATCACGGGCCACTGCCGGCAAATGGCCCAGCGATTACCACGGTAGCCGCGGTCCCCGCGATCGATCCCCCGGCGGAGCCCGCGCTGGCGTTCGCCGAGCCGATGACGAACGTCGTCACGGTGGCGGGACAGTCCGTGCAGGTGGCCGAGCCGGACGATGTCAACGACATCGACCGCACCGCCGATACGCTGGACAAGCTGGCGCGCAAAAATGTCGCAGCTGCCGATGCTGCGGTGGCCCCAGCCCCGGAGGCTCCCGCGTCTTCCGCATTGATCGTGACGTCGACGTCGAACGGCCACAAGGCAAAAGTTCGACGAGCGGAAATGCATCCTGGCTGGCAGAGGCGCTGGCCGCACTCGGCGGAGCCATCGCCGCCGCGTCGGCCGCATGGTTTCTGATCGGTTCCACGCCGCAACGCCTGTATGGCTAATCGGAGCATGAATTCGGTGGGCTGCGACGGGCCGGTAATCCGGCCCGTCTGTATTTATTTGCTAACCCAATCCCGGAAAAAGCAAGTTAGACGTTTAACTTCGTTCAAATCCACTTGAACTAAGCTGTGTGGAACATTTGGGGATTCCGACGCCCATGTTCCGCGTGTTGAACTGCCTGACCAGCGAGCACGACTGGCGGCTGGTGCTGCTGGCCGCGATCGTATGCTTTCTCTCCAGCGTGACGGCCGTCAATCTGTTCCGGCGCGCGCGCATGACCGCCGGCAGCGCACGTCTGTGCTGGCTGCTCACGGCGGGCGCGGCGACCGGCTGCGGAATCTGGGCGACGCATTTCGTCGCCATGCTGGCATACAATCCCGGACCGCAAATCGGCTACAACATCGGTCTGACGGCGTTGTCCCTCGTCGCCGCGATGGTGATCACCAGCGCAGGGTTGGCGGTTGCAGTTTACATTCCGGCGCGATGGGCCGCTCCGCTCGGCGGCAGCATCGTCGGCGGAGGCGTCGCCTCGATGCACTACCTCGGCATGTCGGCGCTCGAACTGCCCGGCCATGTCCACTGGTCGCTGGAACTGGTGCTCACTTCGATCGTGCTTGGCATGCTGTTCGCCGGCGCCGCACTCACTGTCGCCCTTCACATAAACAGTGCGCGCGGCATGCTCGCTTCGGCCGTGCTGCTCACGCTCGCAATCGTCTCGCATCACTTCACCGCAATGGGTGCGGTTGAAATCGTTGCCGATCCTGCACGCATCGTCAGCACGTTCGCGCTGTCGTCGACATCGCTCGCGCTCGCGATTGCGAATGCGGCCGTTGCTGTCCTCGGTATGAGCCTTGCCGTCGCCATCGCCGACCGCCGCTTGCGCGAACAAGACAGACGGTTCGCCATCGCGGTCAACAATATGTCCCAGGGCCTGGTCATGTTCGATGCCCAGGAGCGCATGGTCGTATGCAACAACCAGTACCGTGAGATGTACGGCCTCTCGCCCGATATCGTGAAACCCGGCTGCACATTGCGCGACGTCATCGAGAACCGGATCGCATCCGGCAGCCTCGAATGCGACGCCGATGAGTATCGCAAAGCACTGGTCGATGCGATGAGGCAAGGGGAGACCACGCGGTGGATCGTCGAAGCATCCGGCGGCCGCGCGATTTCGGTCATCAACAAGCCTACGGGAGATGGCGACTGGGTGGCCACGCACGAGGACATCACCGAACGGCGCCGATCGGAGCAGGAGCTCAAGCGAACCAAGACGTTCCTCGACACCGTCGTCGAAAACGTGCCGGTGACGATCATCGTCAAGGAGGTCCCGGACCACCGCTACGTCCTGATCAATCGGGCAGGAGAAAAGTTCTTCGGTATACCGCGCGAGCAGATCATCGGGCGGACCGTGGCCGAAGTCTTCTCACAGGAGACAGCGGCCAGCATTATCGAGAATGACGAAGTGGTGCTGCAATCCGGTCAGGAAACCTTCTTTGACGTGCATCCCGTGGCCACACCCGGCGGCCAAACGCGTATCGCAAGGTCGCACCGCCTGCCCATGGTCGATGAAAACAAGCAGGTGCGTTATCTGCTCGGTGTCGTCGAAGACGTGACCGAGCGCAAGCGCGCAGAGGCGCGCATCGAGCACCTCGCCCATCACGATCCTCTCACCAACCTGCCCAACCGCGCAGCGCTCAACGAATGTCTCGCAAGCATGCTCGAGCGGTCCGCCGCAGCCGGCGGAGAGCTTCGCGGTGCTGTGCATCGACCTCGATCGTTTCAAGGAGGTCAACGACGTCTTCGGGCATTCCGTCGGCGACGCCATGCTTTTGGAAATCGGCAGGCGCCTGCAAAAGGTGGCCGGCGGCGCTTTCGTCGGGCGCATCGGGGGCGACGAATTCATCATCATCGCGGCCGACGGCGACCAGCCAGCGGGCGCCGAGAAGCTGTCGGATGAATTGCTCGCCAGCACCGATGAGGAAATGGAGATCGCTGGCAATTCGCTGCGCATGGGCCTCAGCATCGGGGTCGCGATCTATCCGAGCGACGGCCAGGACGAAGCGACGCTCATCGCCAATGCCGATGCGGCGCTTTATCGCGCCAAGGCGGAGGGCCGCGGCACGATGCGCTTCTTCGAGCGCGAGATGGACAAGCGGCTGCGCGACCGTCGTGCACTCCAGAACGATCTGCGCTCCGCCATCGCGCGCGACGAGATCGAGCTGCACTTCCAGCCGCAGGCCCGCATCGACGGCGAAATCACCGGCTTCGAGGCTCTGGTACGCTGGCATCATCCGGTGCGCGGCACCATCGCACCGAGCACATTCATCCCGCTCGCCGAGGAGAGCGGCCTGATCATTCCCATGGGCGAATGGATCCTGCGCGAGGCCTGCCGCGAGGCGGCATCGTGGCCGCGCAAATTGCAGATCGCGATCAACCTCTCGCCGGTCCAGTTCCGCCACGGCGACCTCGCCGGGCTCGTGCATTCGATCCTGCTCGAAACCGGGCTGTCGCCCAGGCGGATCGAGCTGGAAATCACCGAGGGCGTGCTGATCGGCGATTTCTCGCGCGCGGTCTCGATCTTGCGGCGGCTGAAGGCGCTCGGCGTGCGCATCGCCATGGACGATTTCGGCACCGGTTACTCGTCGCTGTCGTACCTGCAGGCATTCCCATTCGACAAGATCAAGATCGATCAAGCTTTCATCGCCAACCTCGATCAGAATCCGCAATCGGCGGCCATCATCCGCGCGGTCATCGGGCTCGGCCACGGCCTCGCGCTTCCGATTGTGGCCGAGGGTGTGGAGACGCAAGCGCAACTCGATTTCCTCGCGCGCGAATCGTGCGACGAGGTCCAGGGCTTCCTGTTCGGACGGCCCGGCCCGATCGCCGACTTCGCCGAGCAAGTCGGACGGCCGCTCGCGGCCGAGCGCAAGGCTGCCGTCGCCTGATCAGGGCGCGATGTAGCGCTTGGCCTGCCCGACGAGCTCCGCGGGCGTTGCCACCGCGCTTGCAACAATCTTTTGCAGGTCGTCGCCGTTGAGCGGCTCGATGCTCAGACTGTGCTTCTTGGCATCGGCGGCGAACTCGGGGTCCTGCATCGTCTCCATGAAAGCCTTGCGCAGCGCCGCGGCGCGTTCAGGCGGAATGCCGGGCTCCGCGACGATGGCGCGCCCGATGTCGGTGCCGCTGCCAAGCAGGCCGAGGATTTTGCGCGCGCGCTCGTCGGACGCGAAATCGAGCAGGCCCGGAACATCGGGCAAATCCTTGTGGCGGTGCGCACCGAGCGTGTAGAGGAAACGCACCTTGTGCTCGGAGAGCCAGTCCGGCTTGGTGGTCTCGATCGCTTCCCAGCTCATGCCGCCGATGGCGTCGACTTCGCCACGCTCCATGGCGAGCGCCATGGGAGGCGAGCCCTGATAGCCGCGCACGATTTTGAACTTGGTGCCGACCAGATCGTTGAGCGCCGTCGGAATGAAGGACGCGGAGTTTGATGGCACCGTTGCGGCCATCACGATCTCTTTCTTCTTCGCCTCCTCGACCGATTGCACCGGCGAGGTGTGCCAGACTACGGCGACCGTCGCGGTCGAAACGACGCGGCCGATCCAGGTGAGCTTGAGCGGATCGAATTCGCCCGGTCCACCCAAGACCTTGCCGAGAGTGAGATAGTCAAGAAAGAGGCCGAGCGCGGTGCCGTCCTGTGGCGTCACGTTTGTCATATACGACGCCGCCTTGACGCCGCTGCCGCCTTCCATGTTCTTGACCACGATCGCCGGGTTGCCCGGGATGTGGCGACTGAAGTGTGGCGCCATCACCCGCGCGTAGATGTCGTAGCCGCCGCCGGGCGGGAAGCTGACATAAAGGCTGATGCTCTTGCCGCGGTAGAAATCGGCGACCGGGTCGGCCTTGGCCGGCCGTACCACGCAGCAGGGCAGGTGCAGCCATGCCGCCCCCGATCATGCGCAGAAGCGTGCGTCGGCCGATGCTGGTCCCGATCATGCCGAGCAACCTAACATCGTGCCGCATTGTCCGCATGGTGCAATCCGGACATACTCGCCGCGGAAATTCGCCATTTGCATCACTGCACGCCATTTTTGGCGGCAACCCGACGCCACGGAGGACATGATGAAAAGGTCTATCGCACCGATCGCGGCGGCGTTGGCGCTGTTCGCCTCAACCGCCATCGCCCACGCCCAGCAGAAAAAGGAGCTGGTCTGGTGCGCCCCGACCATTGCGTCGTCCTATTATTGGGACGTGCTCGCCGCGGTCGATCTCGGCTATTTCGAGCAGGAGGGCATAAGCCTCAAACTCGTCAACAACGACACGCCGGTTCAAGGCCTGCAGTTCCTCGCCACTGGCGCCTGCAACATCGGCTCGATCACCACGGAACTCGCGATCTCGGCCGTCGACAAGGGCGCAGATTTCAAGTTCGTCGGTTCGGAGGACGACAGGATATCGTTCGTCCTGCTGTCTCGGCCGGAGATCAAAGGGTTTGATGACCTGCGCGGCAAGACGATCGGCGTCACTCAATTGCAGGAATCGACCGCCACCATGATCCGCCTCATGCTTGAGAAGCATGGCATCAAGCGCGAGGAATACAATTACATCGCGCTTGGCGGCTCACCCAATCGCTACGCCGCGCTGGTGCGCGGCGCCGTGTCGGCGACGATGCTGAGCCCGCCATTCGACTACAAGGCCGTGGCCGACGGCATGACGCGGATGGGCAGCGCCTTCGAGGCATTCGAGGGCGTTGGCGTCATGTTCGTCGTGCCGAATGCGTGGGCGAAGGCCAATTCGGACGCGCTGGTCGCGTTTCTGCGCGCGGCGGCGAAGGCGGAGAAATTCCTTTACGACCCTGCCAACAAGGCGAAGGCGGTCGACGTCATGGTGAAGATCACCAAGAGCCCGCCCGGCGACATCGCCAAGAGCTACGACTCGTTCTACGGCACGGACAAGATCATGTCGCCCGACTACCAGCTGACCGACAAGATGCTGCAGCCGTGGCTCGACCTGCGTGGCAGCAAGGAGAAGCCGGAGAAATATATCGACATGAGCTACGTGAAGCGGGCGCTCGGTCACTGAATGGGCGCGGCGTCGGAACGCCGGGCGACGCACGCCATGTCGACGACAACCGCTCGGGACGTACCGCCGCATTCGCAGCGGATGGACGCCATCATCAGCCGCATGCCCGAGTCGCCGGCGCTGGCTGCGCGGCGGTCGCGCCGGCGCGCGATCCTCTCCATCATCGGCGTTCTCATCCTGTGGGAAATCGTCGGCCGCTACGTGGTGACGAGCCCGATCCTGTTCGCGCCGCTGTCAAAGGTGCTGGCGGCGGGTTGGGAGCTGGCGGTCAGCGGCGAGCTTTGGCGCCATCTTGCGGTCAGCTCCATCGAATTCGTCGCCGGTTTTGGTCTCGCGACACTCGTCGGCGTCACGCTCGGCTTTCTCATGGCCACCAACCGCGCCGCGCAGGACTACCTCGATCCCTGGGTTTCGTTCTTCTATTCGAGCCCGCTGGTCGCGCTCATCCCATTCTTCATCCTCGTATTTGGCGTCGGCGTCTCGTCAAAAATCGCCATCATCTTCACCGTCGCGATCTTCCCGATCCTGCTCAACGCCTATGTCGGCATCCGCTCGGCCGATGCGAACCTGCTCGAGGTCGGCGCGGCATTCAATTGCTCGCGGGCTCAGGTTTTTGCAAAAATCCTGTTCCCGGCGGCATTGCCCTCCGTCATCGTCGGGCTGCGGCTCGGCATCGGGCGCGCGCTCACAGGCGTGGTGGTGAGCGAGCTGTTCGGCTCGACTGCCGGCCTCGGCTGGCTGATCGGCACCGCGGGACAGAGTTTCGACACGCCGGTCGTGCTGTTCGGGGTGCTCATGTTCTCGACCATCGGCGTCGCCATGGTCGAATTCCTGAAGTGGGTCGAACACGCCATCGCGCCCTGGCGCAAGGAAACGCAGGACGTGCGATGACGGCTAACGGCCGCGAGCGAGGAAATCGAGGATTTCGCGCCCCAGAAAGTCATCCGGCGTGTTGAAGGCAAGCACCTCCGAGAGGTGATTGTGCCGGTTCAGCCGCACGAAGCGGGGACAGGTGCCGTCACGCTGGCACAGCGCGGAAAACAACTCGGAGCCGCTCACATCGAGTCCCGGATTCTCATACTCGGTCACGACGACAAAGACCGGGGCGCGCACGCCATCACGAATATGGTTGATTGGCGATCGGGCGGCATATTGGCTCTCATCCTCACCAAAATAGGCCTGCATGTTGCGGCCATTGGGATCGGCCGGGTTGTATTGCAGCCGATAGCGTCCGCTGATGAGCACCGCTCCGACGACGCCGGGACCTGTTGCGGGTTGCAGCGATTTGTCGAAGACATAGCCGGCAATATGGGTGGCGCCGGCGGAGTGCCCGACCAGAAGGATACGGTTGGGATCGCCGCCATATCGTGCCGCATTGGCCTTCGCCCAGGCCACCATGCTGCCGACGTCCCTCGCCGCCTCCGGCCATTTCGCAGCCGGCGCCAGCCGGTATGTGGCGTTGATGCCGAGCATGCCCTGCCGCGCAAACCAGGTCGCGATATTGCCGTAGGCTTCGCCTGCGGCGTCCTTGTCGCCGCGCACGTAAGCGCCACCGTGGACGAAGATCACGATCGGCGCATTATTGCGTGGCGTCGGCTGGTAGACATCGAGAACCTGACGAGGGTCTTCGCCATAGGCCTCATTGCGGATGACGGTAACGCCGTCCTTCGGCGCCGCCTTTAGCAGCGACTGGAAGGCCGCAATCGTCGCGGGAATGTTCTTGCCGATGTCGCTTTGAAAAACGGGCCCGATGCGATCGAGTGTTGCCTGCAGATAGGGCGGAAGCTTCTCCACCTGCGCCCCTGCCGGATGCACGGCAAGCCCGACCGACGCGAACACGGTAAGCGCGAGCAAGTGCCTCTGCATCTTTCGTTCTCCGATGCTGATACATCGCCACCAGCCGGAGCGAGCCAGACGGTCGGCGCCGCAAGTATCACGTCGTGCGATCCACCCTGCAAGCTGTAAGATTGCCCGGTGCACGCATGGCATCGCGACGCGGTGCAAGTGGCCTCAAAATGACAGGCCTGCTACCATGGGCATCATGCATCCGGAACGCGCGGAACGAAGCGCTGTGGCGCCCAAGCTCGAAGTCGACGGCCTGTCGAAATATTTCTACGGTCGTGACGGCGACATCCGCAAAGTGCTCGACGCCATCACGGTCTCGATCGCCGACGGCGAGTTCGTCTGCCTCGTTGGCGCGAGCGGCTGCGGCAAGACCACCTTCATCCGCTGCGTCGCCGGCCTCATCCCCGCCGAGGAAGGCGCAATCCGTATCGACGGCAAGGTGGTGACGCGGCCGGGACCGGACCGCGGTTTCGTGTTTCAGAATGACGCGCTGCTGCCGTGGCGTACTGTGATGCACAACGTGCTGTTCGGCCTCGAAGTGCGCGGCCGGTCGTTCAGTGAAACGAAGCCAACGGGTGAGGCGCTGCTCAAGCTCGTGGGGTTGGGCGGCTTCGAGAACCACTATCCGAGCGAGTTGTCCGGCGGCATGCGCCAGCGCGTCAATCTCGCCCGCGCGCTCGCGATCGATCCGGAAGTGCTGCTGATGGACGAGCCGTTCGCATCGCTCGATGCGCAAACCCGCGAAATCATGCAGCGCGAGCTTCTGAAAATCTGGGCGCAGCGCCGCAAGACCGTGCTGTTCATCACCCACCAGATCGACGAAGCGATCTACCTCGCCGACCGCGTGCTGGTGTTCTCCTATCGGCCGGGTCGCCTCACCGCCGATATCCGCATCCCGTTCGCCCGGCCGCGCGAGCTGTCGCTCAAGCGCAATCCGGAGTTCCTCAAGTATGTCGACGACGTCTGGAAGCTGATCGAGTTGGAGGTGGTGGCCGCGCTCAATGCCGACGCTGGCTGAAACGCGCTAAGAGAGCGAGGTGGCCGATCGCAGAGAGGCCATGCCGCGGCAGCAGGTTCATCTGCGGCAGCCACCGCAGTAATATCGGCATCAGGAAAGTACAGGAGACCGTCGGCAATGAGGCAAATGAAGCTCGGCCTGTTTTTTGCCCCGGGGGGCCACCATCTCGCGGCATGGCGTCATCCGAACGCCTATCCGCACGGCTTCGACATTGAGTCCTACGTGGCATTCGCGCAGGCGGCCGAGCGCGCGTGCTTCGACATGGTGTTCGTCGCCGACGTGTATTCG
Organism: uncultured Alphaproteobacteria bacterium; assembly: GCA_963730645.1. Classification (GTDB taxonomy): domain Bacteria; phylum Pseudomonadota; class Alphaproteobacteria; order Rhizobiales; family Xanthobacteraceae; genus BOG-931. The sequence goes on from CAVSSN010000017.1 coordinate 230,001, forward strand.
CTGACGCCACGCGGCAAGCACGCCGAACTCGCTGCGATTTGAACCGCTGACCCTTCTGTCGGCGCTCGCCATGGTGACGGCCCGTATCGGGCTCGTGGCGACCGCGACGACGACCTACAACGAGCCCTACAACGTCGCGCGCAAATTTGCCTCGCTCGACCAGATCAGCCACGGCCGGGCCGGCTGGAACATCGTCACCTCGTCGTCGGCGCTCGAGGCCGGCAATTTCGGCTACGACGCCCATCCCGACATCGCCCACCGCTACGAAACCGCCACCGAATTCGTCGATGTGGTGCGCGGCCTGTGGGATTCCTGGGACGCGGACGCGCTGGTCATCGACAAGGCAAACGCCGCGTTTTTCGATCCGAGCAAGCTGCACGTGCTCAATCATGGGGGCCCCCGCTTCAAGGTGCGCGGCCCGCTGACGATTCCGCGCTCGCCGCAAGGCCAGCCGGTGCTGGTGCAGGCAGGCTCCTCCGAAGACGGCAAGACGCTTGCCGCCTCGGTCGGCGAGGTGATTTTCACGATCCAGCGCGACCTCGCCGGCGCCAAGACTTTCTACGCCGACATCAAGAAGAAGGCCGCCCAGCATGGGCGCGACCCGGACCATGCGCTGGTGCTGCCCGGCGTCATGCCCATTATCGGCAGCACGCGGCAGGAGGCCGAGGACAAGTACGAGCAGCTTCAATCGCTCATCCATCCGGAAGCCGGCTTGCATGCGCTGTCGCGAACCCTCGGCATGGACATGATGAACGTCGATATCGACGGGCCGCTGCCGGACGTCGACATCACCAAGCTCACGCAGAGCCGTGCCGTCGGCATCGTCGAGACGGCGCGAAGGGAAAACATGACCGTGCGGCAGGTCTACGAAAAGCTCGTCGTGTCCAAGGGCCACCGCCAGGTCATCGGCACCGCGACGGACATTGCCGACACGATGCAGGAATGGTTCGAGGCGGGCGGCGCCGACGGCTACAATGTCATGCCGGCGCAGATGGTTGACGGGCTAAGGGACTTCAACGAGCTCGTGATACCGGAGCTGCAGCGGCGCGGCCTGTTCAGGACAGCCTACGAAGGCAAGATGCTGCGGGAGCATCTCGGGCTGCCAATTCCGAACCCCCGCACCGCGTTCATGGCTGCGGCGCAGTGACGAGCACGCCGTTCAATGCCGAGGCCGGATGAATCTCACTCCGCGGCCTGCGCGACCGCGCTGTCCGCCCTGAGCGATTTGAACAGGTCGAACGCGTCCTTCGGCTTCATGTTCTTGTGCACGACGGCGCCGACCGCCGCGATCATGGCCTTCGGCGCGTCGGACTGGAAAATGTTGCGGCCCATGTCGACGCCGGATGCGCCCTGCTGCACGGCGTTGTAGGCCATGGTCAGCGCGTCGAGTTCGGGCAGCTTCTTGCCGCCGGCCATGACGATCGGCACCGGGCACGACGCCGTGATGGTCTCGAAATCCTCCTCGACGTAGTAGGTCTTGACGTATTGCGCGCCGAGCTCGGCGATGATGCGGCAGGCGAGCCTGAAATATTTGGCGTCGCGCACCATGCTCTTGCCGACCGCGGTGATGCCCATGACCGGCACGCCAACGCGCAGGCCGGCGTCCACGAGCTTCGTCATGTTGTGCACCGAGCGCGTCTCGAACTCGCCGCCGATGAACACCTGGATGCCGACGCCGGCGGCGTTCAATCGCACCGCGTCGTCCATGTCCATTGCGATCTGCTCGTCGGACAGTTCCTCGCGCAGGATGCTCGGCCCGCCGCTCGCGCGCAGCACCATCGGCTTCTGGCACTGGGCGGGGATGACCGTACGCAGGATGCCGCGCGTGCAGAACAGCGCATCGCATTGCGGCAGCAGCGGCACGATCGAGAGATCGATGCGCTCGAGGCCCGTGGTCGGACCCTGGAAATAGCCGTGGTCGACGGCCAGCATGACGGTGCGGCCCGAGGTCGGGTCGAACACGCGCGCCATGCGGTTTTTCATGCCCCAATCGAGCTGGTGCGAGCCCTTGAGGAAGAACCCCGGCGTCTGCTGCGGCTGATCGAGGGAGTAGCGTTCCCCTTCCTTGTCGGCTTCCGGCATGATGGCCCTCTTTGTCGGTCTCTTGCGTCGTCGCGATTGGCGACTATTACCTAGCACAGAAATTGTCTATGCGTAGGCCGCAAGCGGGCACGGGGCATGGACAAATCGGCTTCATTCATCGAGCGGCACGGGTTGTGGAGCGACGACGAGCGTCGGCAGGCCGACGAGCTCAAGCGCCGCGTTCAAGCCGACGACGTGCGGCTCATCCGCCTGACGTGGGCGGACCCGCACGGCCATGCGCGCGCCAAGATGCTCACGGTGCCGGCTTTCATCGGCGCGCTCAACGGCGGCTACAACATCAACGTCGCCACCTCGACGCTCGATCTCGCCGGCGCGCGCACCTTCGCCTCGTTCACACGCGGCGGCGGCATGGGGCTCGACGAGATGACGGGCTCGCCCAATCTCACCGTGGTGCCCGATCCGGCGACCTTTCGCATGCTGCCGTGGGCGCCGGGCGTCGGCTGGATATTGTGTGACGAGTATTTCAACAGCGGCGTGCCGTTTCACTTTTCGTCGCGGCAGATCTTGCGCAAATGGATCGCGCGAGCTCGACAAGGCTCGCTACCGCTGCATGATCGGCCTCGAGGTCGAGTGGTACCTGCTCCGCGTCGCCGACGAGCCGCTGGCGCCGGAAAACATCGGCGTTCCGGGCGTTCGGCCACGGCCGCTGAAAACCTATCCGGCCGAGCCTGGCTATTCCTATCACTCCGAATCCAACATGGATTTGATGCAGCCGGTGCTGAGCGCGCTCGCCGAGGCCTATCGACAAGCTCGGTCTGCCGCTGCGCTCACTTGAAAACGAGTGGGGCCCGGGCCAGCTTGAATGTACGTTCGCACCGCGCGATGCGCTCGCAGGCGGCTGACGACATGCTGCTGTTCCGATCGGCAACGCGGCAGCTTTGCCGCCGCATGGGATATTTCGCGACCTTCATGGCCCGGCCGGCGATCAAGGGTTATTACGCCAGCGGCTGGCACCTGCATCAGTCGCTGGTCGCAGCCGATGGCGGGCGCAATCTGTTCACGCCCGAGAACGCGGACGAAAGGCTGTCGCCGCTCGGGCGCAATTTTCTGGGTGGTCTGCTGCAGTACGCCATACCGAACACGCCGTTCGCGACGCCGACGGTGAATGGCTATCGCCGCTTCCGCGCCAACTCGCTGGCGCCGGATCGCGCGACATGGGCCTACGACAACCGCGGCGCCATGTTCCGCGTGCTCGGCGGCGTCGGCGATGCCGCCACGCGCATCGAAAACCGCGTCGGCGAGCCCGCGGCCAACCCCTATCTGTTCATCGCGTCGCAGATCGGCGCCGGGCTTGCCGGCATCGGCCAAAAGCTCGATCCCGGTCCGAGCGACGATGAGCCCTACGCCGCCGAGCGTGCGATGCTGCCAAAAAGCCTCGCGGCGGCGCTTGATGCGCTGGACAGGGAGCCGCTGTTCCGCCAGCAGCTTGGCGACGTCTTCATTGACTATTTTCTCAAATTGAAGCGCAACGAGCTTGGCCGCTACCACCAGTTCCTGCAGCAGGCGGGCATTCCGCAAGACGGTGACGAACCGACCGAATGGGAGCAGAATGAGTACTTCGATTTCTTCTAGCCGGTGGACCTGCATGGCCCGTTCGCGAAGGAGCGCGCAATGACAATACTGGAAAAAATCGGCTCATCGCCGCAGCGCATCGACGCCACGACGCTCTACGACTGGGACGAACTGGTGCAGGAGGACCGCGCCCACCGGTTGATCTATACGGATCCAGCGATTTTCGCCGCCGAGATGACGCACATCTTCGGCGCGGTTTGGGTCTACGTCGGCCACGAGAGCCAGATCGCCAAGAACGACGATTACATCACCACACGGCTGGGCTTGCGGCCGGTCATCCTGTTGCGCGATGGCAACGGCAAATTCCGCGTGCTGTTCAACCGCTGCACTCACCGCGGCACCACGCTGTGCCGAAAGGAGAAGGGCTCGGCGCGGATGTTCACGTGCCCCTATCACGGCTGGAGCTATCTCAACACCGGCAAGCTGCGCGCAGTGCCGTGGCCGGACGGCTATGCCTGCGATTTCAAGGATGCGAAGTTCAACGTGGCGCAGGTGCCGCGCGTCGACAGCTATCGCGGCTTCATCTTCGCGACGCTCAATCTCGATGCGCCGCCGCTGCTCGATTACCTCGGCGCCATCACCAAGCCGATCGATGAATGGCTCGACCGCCAGCCCAATGGCAAGGTTGCCGTCTGCGAGGCGAACCGGCTCAAATACAAGGGCAACTGGAAGCTTGCCTACGACAATTCCGGCGACGGCTATCACGTCGTGTTCTCGCACCGCTCGCTCTTGGAGATGGAGAACCGGCTGGCCGATACCGCCAACAAGGGCATGACGTATTACAAGGGCTCGCCGGATTCGAAGGCGATGTACATGGCCTATATGGGCAACGGCCATCACTTCAAGGACAAGCGGCCGAACATCGACAAGCGCGCCGGCGGCCTGTGGGCGGTCGAAGGCCCCGCGCCCGGCACCGAGCACTACCAGGAAGAATTGCGCCGGCGCTACGGCGCGAAGGCCGAAGCAATCCTCGATCTCGCCTCGTCCGAGCCGGTCAACATCAACGTGTTTCCGAATTTCTCGCTGCTCGGCAACCACATCCAGGTGTTCCAGCCGGTGTCGGTCGACGAGACCGACGTCACCTGGTACGGCACCGCCGTGGTGGATGAGGACGGCGCGCTCGGCGGCGCGGTCGACGAGATCAATGCGCTGCGCATGCGCACGCAGGAGCAGTTCCCGAATTTCGGCGAAGTCGACGACCTTGCCAATTTCGAAGAAATCCAGCGCGGCCTCGCCTGCATGGAGGACGAATGGGTCTACATGCATCGCGGGCTCGGCATTCCCGGCCGCGTCAAGACCGACGCCAACGGCATCATCACCGCGCCCGGCCACTGACGAGGCGTTCATGCGCGAATACATCAAGGAGTGGAAGCGGCTGATGAAGGCGACACCGAACCTCGTGGTGCAGCGCGAGCCATGAACGCAAGTCTCCCCGATCCGTCGCTCGCGTCCTACTACATCACCGACGCGTTCTACCGGCAGTTGGTGGAAAACTTTACCGGCTGGCAGCGCGACGATGCGGCGATCCACGACGCGGTGGAGCGTGATCGTTTTCGCGTCCTGGTCGAACGCGAAGCGCGCCTGCTCGACCAACTCGACTTCGACGCATGGCTCGCGATGTACGCGCCGGAATGCATCTACTGGGTGCCGGGCACGCCGGAGGCGGGCGATCCGCGCCGCGAGATTTCAATCTCCTTCGACGATCGCCGCCGCATGGAGGATCGCATCTACCGCCTGCGCACCGGCTATGCCTGGTCGCAGGCGCCGAAGTCGCGCACCGTGCGCATGATGTCCAATGTCGAAGTGTTCGGCAGGACAGCGCCCGCATGGTGCGCTCGAATTTTATGATCAGCGAATTTCGCGTCGACGGCACGCGCTACCTCTCCGGCTGGTGCGGCCATCGTTTCGTTGAGGCCGATGGCCGCTGGCTGATCCAGGCGCGGCAGGTCAACCTCATCGACTGCGATCAGAACCTGCGCAACCCGAGCATTGTTCTGTGATTTTTTCTTCGTAGCCCGGATGAGCGAAGCGACATCCGGGGGCGGCGGTCCCGCATATCGCTGCGCTCATGCGGGCTACCAGCTACAGGCCCGGCACGAACAATTCATCCGCTTCGACCACCCTCGGCGACAGGCCCTGCTCGTGCACGTACCGCCCAATGGCGGCGAGCGTCGGCCGGTTGGGTTCGAGGCCGTAGGCCCAAAAATCCTTGCCGAACACGCGCCATGCCTCTTCGACATGGTCGAGCAACCACGGCAGCGCAACCATCAACGCATCGGTATCGTAAAGCCCATCGACCGCGATGTGCTTAGCCTCGGAAAACGCCTTGTAGATGCTCTTCGCCACCCACGGATGCTCGCGATGCACGTCTTCGCGGACAACCACCGTGTGCATGATCGGAAAGATTTTGGTGCGGCGGTAGTAATCCTGCTCGACCTCCTTGTAATTCGGAAACAACCGCGCGATTTGCGGCGAGCCGTCGAGGAACAATGAGGGAATGTAGATCGAGAGCAGCGCGTCGAGTTCGCCCGCTTCGAACATGCCTTCGAGCGTCTTGCCCGCGGCAAGGTAGTCGAGCTTCACGTCCTTCGGCAGGTCGAGTGGAATGAGCGGCTGCTCGGTGAAGGTTTTCAGCCCGCCCATGAACCAATGCATGTCGGATGGCTTCACGCCGTAGTCGTGCTGCAGCATGCCGCGCATGTACACCAGCGCCGTGGAACTGTACTGGCTGGTGCCGACGCGCTTGCCCTTGAGGTCCTCGGGCTTCTTGATGCCGGCGCCGGTGCGCACGTAGATGCAGGAGTGGCGAAAGATCTTCGACAGCGCGACCGGCACGGCCACGAAGGGGCAATCGCCCCTGCCCTTCAGCGCCGTGTACGACGCGAGCGACATCTCCGAGACATGGAATTCCTTGTCGTCGAGCATGCGCTGAAACGTCTGGCGCGGACGCAGCAGCTTGATGTCGAGATCGATGCCCTCGGGCTTGACCCGGCCGTCGATCAGCGGACGGGTGCGGTCGTAGTCCCAGCAGGCGAGTGTCAGCTTGAGATTGGACATGCGGTCTCCGGAAGCGCTTGGATTGACAGTCGGGGCCATCATTGTACGCTTCCGACGCATGCGAGCAATATCCGGATTGATCATTCTTGTCGGGCTGCTGGCGGCGCAAGGCGCAGCAGCAGCCGAGACCTGCCACGGTCGCCGACTTCTACAAGGGCAAGACCATCACCCTCGTCACCGGCTCGGACACCGGCGGCGGCTACGATCTCAACGCCCGCGTGCTTGCCCGTTATCTCGTCCGCTATATCCCCGGCAATCCGGGCATCATTGTCCAGAACAAGCCAGGGGCGGCCTCCGTCATCGCCGCCAACTACGTCTACGAGGTCGCGCCGAAGGACGGCACTGTGATCGCCGGCGTCCAGCGCACGATCCCGTTTCCGGACCTGTTCGTGGGCGACACCGCACACTACGACGTGCGGAAAATCCAATGGCTCGGCAGCACCATGCACGAGCTCGGCCTGATCGTCGCCTGGCACACGGCGCCGCAGCAGACCTTCGCCGACGTCATGAAGACGCCCATGGTGGTCGGCGGCGACGGCGCAGCGGCCGACACCGAGATTTTCCCGCGCGTGCTCAATCACATGTTCGGCACGCAATTCAAGATCGTCAGCGGCTACCGCGGCCAGGCGCAGATCGTGCTGGCGATGGAGCGCGGCGAGGTTCAGGGCACCGGCAACTGGTCGTGGTCGGACATCCAGAAAGTCCATCCGGACTGGGTGCGCGACAAGAAGATCAGGCTTTTGCTGCAGATCGATCTCAAGAAAAGCGCCGACCTGCCGGACGTGCCGCTGATCCTCGACCTTGCCCGCAACGACGAGGAGCGCGAGGTGCTCGAGGTGCTGGTCAGCATGAAATCGCTCGGCCGGCCCTACTTCGTTCCGCCGGGGGTGCCTGCCGACCGCGCGGAGGCGCTGCGTACGGCTTTCATGCAGACCATGAAGGACCCGGATTTTCTCGCCGATGCGAAGAAGTCGCTCGGCACGATCGACCCGGTCTCGGGTGCCGACATGCAGAAGATCGTCACGCGGGTCTACGCGTTGCCGCCCGATATCGTCGCCAAGGCGCGCGCGGCCGTGAAACCGTAGGGGCACAGCGCACCGGCGCACCGAGGCCCAGCTGCAATCCGGCTGATCGCTGGCGCGCAATGGCAGATTTCTAAATCCAACCGCCTAAGGCATTAGGAGCAGCGAGCCGGACAAGACCCTGGTTTCAACGTCGCGGTGCGCCTGCGCGGCCTCGCGCAGCGGATAGGTCCTGCCGATCTCGATCGTGAGGATACCGCGCGCGACGAGGTCGAACAGTTCGGCCGCAGCAGCGCGCATGGTCGCCGGATCGCCGATCAGCCGGCTCAACGCCGGACGGTTGACCGAAAGCGAGCCCTTCTTGGCGAGCAGCAGAAGGTCGATCGGCGGCGGATGGCCGGACGCGTTGCCGTAATTCACCGCCATGCCGAACGGACGCATGCAATCCAGCGAGGCAATGAAGGTGTCCTTGCCGACGCCGTCGAACACCGCGGATACACCTTGCGGCTCGATCGCCTTCACCGCCGGGACGAAATCAACCTCGCGATAGAGGATGGCGTGATCGCAGCCGTGCTTTTTTGCAATCTCCGCCTTCGCCGCCGAGCCCACCGTGCCGATGACCATCGCGCCGAGGTGTTTCGACCATTCGCACAAGAATCAAGCCGACGCCGCTGGCCACCGCGTGGATCAAAATCGTGTCGCCCGGTTTTGGCCGATAGACACGGTTGATGATGAGGGAGGCCGTAAAACCCTTGACCAGCATCGCCGCGGCCTGCTGGTCGGTCACGCCCGCGGGCAGCTTGAGCAGCCGTTCGGCGGGAACATTGCGCTCCTCGGCATAGGCGCCCGTCGACTCGAAATATTCCGCGCTCATGCCGGCATAGGCGACGCGATCGCCCGGCCGCACGTCGGTCACGCCCTCCCCGACGCTGACGACCGACGCCCGCTGCCTCGTTGCCGATGATCAGCGGGAATTGCGATGGCTTGGCGATATAGAAGCCGCCGCGGCGCACGTTGATGTCGGAGAAATTGACACCGATCGCCGTGTGCCGCACGCGCGCCTCGCCGCGGCCGGGCGGAGGCAGCTCGAAATCCTCCCACCGCATCACCTCGGGGTCGCCATTGGCGTGAATTCGAATGGCTTTGGTCATGCTATATCCATCCTAGCAGTCCCGTCAGCGAGCAGAACAACCAAAGAGTACGCAATGAACAGTGCCGCCCCACCCGCGAACCGCGCCTACGCCGATCTGCACGAGCATCTCGACCGGCTCGATGCGGCCGGCCTGCTCTACCGGATCGACGCGCCGGTGAACAAGGACACCGAGATGCACCCGCTGGTGCGCTGGCAATTCCGCGGCGGCATCGCGGAAAAGGATCGCAAGGCGTTCCTGTTCACCAATATCGTCGACTCCAAGGGCCGCCGCTACGACATTCCCGTGGTGGTCGGCGCCATCGCCACCAATCCGGAAATCTATCGCATCGGCATGAACGTGCCGCGCATCGAGGACATCGGGCCCGCCTGGGAGCGCGCCATCGCCAACCCGATTGCGCCGCGGATGGTCGAGAACGCGCCGTGCCACGAGATCGTCGTCACGGGCCCCGATCTGGAAGGCCGTGGGCATGGCCTGGAATCTTTGCCGATCCCGATCTCGACGCCGGGTTTTGATGCCGCGCCCTACCTCACGGCAACCTGCGTGATCACGCGCGACCCCGACACCGGCGTGCAGAACATCGGCACCTATCGCGGCATGCTCAAGGCGCCGACCCGGCTCGGGATGATGACGCTGTCGAACCTGCGCGCCGGCGGCTACGAGCACTGGAGCAAGCACAACAAGAGCGAGCAGAAGATGCCGGTCGCGATCGTGGTCGGCTGCCCGCCGGTCGTGGCGTTCCAGGGGCCGCAGAAGCTGCCGCTTGGACTTGATGAGATGACCGTCGCGGGCGGCCTCGCGGGCGGCCCCATCAATGTCACGCGGGCGCGCACGGTCGACTTGATCGTGCCGGCGGAGGCCGAGGTCGTGATCGAGGGGTATGCCGATCCGACCTATCTCGAACCGGAAGGTCCGTTCGGCGAGTCGCACGGGTATGTGGCGCTTGAGGATTACAACCTCATCATCAATGTCACGGCAATCACGCGGCGCAAGAACGCCATCATCACGTCGATCATCTCACAGGTGACGCCGAGCGAGTCGAGCGTGGTCAAGAAGCTCGCCTACGAGCCGCTGTTCCTGGCGCACGTGCGCGACCACCTCGCGATCAAGGGCATTCGTCAGGTGACGCTGCACGAGCCGCTGACGAATTTGCGCAAGGTCGTCATCCTTCAATTCGCGCGCGGCGTGCCGCGGACGGAAATCTGGCGGGCGCTCAATGGCGTGCTCACCTTGCAGGCCTTCGTCGGCAAGTTCGTCATCGCTGTCGATGAGGACATCGATACGCATAATGCCGATGCCGTGTTCTGGGCGATGTCGTACCGCTGCAATCCCATGGAAGACACGCTGGTCGTGCCCTATCGCGAGGAAGGCCACGGCCCGCGCACGCGCGAGAAGCAGGGCGCCGATTCGGCGCTGCTGATCGACGCGACGATGAAAGGCGACATGCCGCCGCTCGCGCTGCCGAAGCGCGAATACATGGAGAACGCCAAGGCGCTGTGGGAGAAACTCGGCCTGCCGCCGTTGCGGCCCGAGGCGCCGTGGCACGGCTATTCGCTCGGCGACTGGACCGACGAATGGGACAAGAGCGCGCTCGAGGCCACGCGCGGCAACTGGATGGATCGCAGCGAGATGTATCGCCAGCGTCGTCGGCGCGGTGTTCCGCCCAACACGCCGGCCCGCGCCGCCGAAGGGCGCGATGATTAGCAGCGTGTCTGCAACTGGGAGCCGCCTTGCCGCTCTCCCCGCGATGGCGCATTGTTGATACAACCCGCGACCGTTGGGAACAAATGCCATGGATGCCCTAACCCGGCTGCAAGACCGGACTTGGCCCGCTGAAGGTCCCGCCCGCGTCCCGTTCTGGGCCTATAGCGACCAGGAGGTCTACGACCGCGAGCAGGAACGCATTTTCGGCGGCCCGAGTTGGTCCTACGTCGCGCTCGAATGCGAAATCCCGAAGCCCTACGACTTCATCCGCGCCACCATCGGCGACAAGCCGGTGGTCGTGACGCGCGACGGCAACGGCAGCATCAACGTCTTCGCCAATCACTGCGCGCATCGCGGCGTCGTGTTCTGCCGCCACGACCGCGGCAACGCCAAGCGCTTCATCTGCCCCTATCACCAGTGGACCTACAACTCGACCGGCATGCTGGTCGGCATGCCGTTCCGCCGCGGCTACAAGGGCAAGGGCGGCATGGATCCCGAGTTCAAGCTGCAGGAGCACGGCGCGCAGGCGCTCAAGGTCGCGGTGCGCAACGGCGTCGTGTTTCGCGTCGTTCGACTTTTCCGCGCCACCGCTTGAGGAATATCTCGGGCCGAACATGCTCGGCTATTTCGACCGGGTATTCGATGGCCGCGAGCTCGAACTGCTCGGCTACATGCGCCAGCGCATTCCATGCAACTGGAAATTCATGTTCGAGAATTTGAAGGACCCCTATCACGCCAGCGTCCTTCACGTCTTCCTCATCACCTTCGGGCTGTTCCGGCTCGACCAGCGCTCCGCGGTCGAGATGGACGAAACCGGCCGCCACGCCGTCCTGCTCAGCCGCAAGGGCGAGCAGGCGCTGAACGAAGCCACGCTCGAAATGGTCAACTTCCGCGAAAATCTGAAGCTGCACGATCCGCGGCTGATCGAGCCGATGCCCGAATTCGGCGGCGACGCCACGGTGGTGATGCAGACGATCTTCCCGAACGTCATCGTGCAGCAGCAGTCGAATACGCTCGCCATGCGCCAGCTCGTGACGCGCGGGCCGCACGCCTTCGATCTCAACTGGACGTTCTTCGGCTTCAAGGGCGACACGCCGGAATTGCGGCAGCGGCGCATTCGCCAGGCCAACCTGATGGGGCCCGCGGGTCTCGTGTCGGTCGACGACAGCGAAGTGATTGCGCTGTCGCAGGAAGGCGCGGAGGTGTTTCCGGACACCGAATCGATTCTGGAAATGGGCGGCAGATCGACGGCCGATACCGACCACATGATCACCGAGGCAGGCGTGCGCGGCTTCTACAAGCACTACATCCAGGTCATGGGGTTCGACCATGCTGGCTGAAACGAAGCCGCATGCGCCGGCCAAAACGGCGGTGGCGTTGCGCGAGCTTTATTTCGAGCTCGAACGGCTCAATACCGAATATGCGCATGCGCTCGACAACGAACGCTACGACGAGTTTCCGGAATTCTTCGTCGAGGATTGTCTCTATCGCGTCGTGCCGCGCGAAAATCACGTGCTCGGTCTGCCGATCGCCGTCATCCATTGCGAAAGCAAAGGCATGATCAAGGACCGCGTCTTTGCAGCGCGCGAAAGCACCATGGCCGAGCCGCGCACCTTTCGCCACTTCATCAGCAATATTCGCATCCTTGAAGCCAGCGACGACATCATCCGGGCCGAGTCAAATGTGCTGATCGTGCAGACGATGATCAACCGCATGACCGAGATCGTGCTGTCGGGCTTTTATCTCGATCGCATCGTTCGCAGCGACGGCCGCCTGCTGTTCAAGGAGCGGCTGTGCATTTACGATTCGCTCCTGCTTCCCACCTCGATGATCGCGCCGGTGTGACGCGCAGCCGCGTCTGAATGGTCGGCGCAACAAATCCGAAATCTCCAGGAGACAAAACCATGGCTGAGCAAGTCGCGCCACCGTCGATGTCTTACGGGCCTCCCATCTCGTATGAGATGGCGAAAAAGGCCATGGCCGCCGCCGAGGCCGAGGCGACAAAAAACAAGTGGGGCGTGGCAATCGCCATCGTCGATTCCGGCGGCAACCTGGTGATGCTGCACCGGCTCGACAACGCGCAGCTTTCCGCGGTGCGCATTGCCGAGGACAAGGCCCGCACCTCGGTCGAATTCCGCCGCCCCACCAAGGCGCTGCAAGACGCCGTGGCCGGCGGCGGCATCGGGTTGCGCGTGCTCACCTTCGGTGCGTCGCTGGCGGAAGGCGGCGTTCCGATCGTCTCCGACAACAAGATCATCGGCGCGATCGGCGCATCCGGCGTCGCGTCGCACGAAGACGCGCAGGTGGCAAAGGCCGGCGCCGACGCCGTCAAGTGATCGTCAAACGCTGATCCGCTCGTGAGGACGCACCATGGATGAACTCGCGGGCAAGGTCGCCCTGATCACCGGCGCGAGCCGCGGCATCGGCAAAGGTATCGCACTGGAGCTCGCCTCCGCCGGCTGCGACCTGATGCTGACCGCACGCGACACCAAGGCGATCGAGGCCGTGGCCGCGGAGGTCCGCGAGCTCGGCCGCAAGGCCGCAATACACTCCGCCGACCTCACCGCGAGCGGCGAGCCCGCCGGGCTGATGCAGGCGCTCACGCGCGAATTCGGCCGCCTCGATATCCTCATCAACAACGCCGGCGCGGCAAAGCGCGGCAGCATCTTCGATCTCACCGAGCAGGATTGGAGCGACGGCTTCAACCTGAAATTTTTTGCCCATGTTCGCTTGTGCCGGCTCGCCTGGCCGCAGCTCAAGGCGTCCGCAGGCTCGGTCGTCTTCATCTCCGGAATTGGCGCGCGCGCGCCAGTCGCCGATTACATGATCGGCGCGTCTGTCGTCGGCGCCAGCATCGCCTTCATGAAGGCACTCGCCGATCTCGGAAAGCGCGACGGCGTGCAGGTCAACACCATCAATCCGGGCTCCATAACCACCGACCGGTTCCGGCATCGGCTGGACATCATCATGAAGAAAACCGGCCTCGACGAAGCCGCAGCCATCGAACATCACCGCCGCGAGATCGACGTCACGCGCTTCGGCACGCCCGAAGATGTGGCCGGCATGGTGAGATTCACCGTATCGCCGCGCGGACGCCTGCTGCACGGAGCGGCGATTGACATCGACGGCGGACAGATCGTGCCGCTGCGCATGTCGCCTTACGACTAACCCCGGACGCGGCTCTATGTCGCTCATGGCTGGCGATTGCCGTCTGGCGTCGCCTTTATCCCCGGGCCTAGTATCCCGCCGTCGCCCGTTTCATCGGCTTTCCAAGGGCGTAGTATCAATTCTTCCGGTGCCTTCCATTCGATCGGCCGGAAAAGACAAACGAGAGAGGAGAGTTTCATGCGGATACTCCGGTTCCTGCTTGCTCCCGCCGCAACAATTGCGTTGGCTCTTCCCCTCGCCGTCGCTGCAAACGCGCAGCAGACCAAGGTCACGATCGGAAAGGTGATCGGCGGCGACGGCTTTCATATTCCGACTTACGTTGCGATGGACCAAGGTTTCTTCAAGGATGAGGGGCTCGACGCCACCCTCGTAGAATTGCAAGCAAGCTCCCAGGTCGCCGCGGTGCTCTCCGGCAATCTCGACTGTGCGCCCATCCCGTCGGGCGGTGCGCAAGCGGCCCTGAGGGGCGCCAAGATCATGTACATCGTCGGCGAATCGCTGAAATCGCAATGGACGATCACGACCCGCAAGGAAATCAACAAACCGGAAGACCTCAAAGGCAAGACGCTCGGTTATGGCCGCGCCGGCGGCGCCGACTACGACGAGGCCCAGGCGGTGCTGCACCGCTTTTACAAGATGGACGTCGGCAAGGATTACAAGGTGATCTCGTTCCAGGGCGAGAACGAGCGCATTGCCGCCATGGTCAACGGCGATATCCAGGGCGCGTCACTTTCCGTCCCGCATGCCGCCGTGGCGGTCGGGGCCGGACTGAAGGTGCTGCTGCGCACTGGCGATTACATTCCAAGAGCGGGCGGCACGATCTGGTGCTCGCAGGCCTTCGTCGAGAAGAATCCGGAGACAGTCAAAAAGATCGTCCGCGCCATTGCCAAGGCCGTGACCTATTTCCGCACCAACAAGGAAGGCTCGATGAAGGTGATGGAGCACCAGATCGGGATCAAGTCCGATGCCGAGGCGGCGATCATCTGGGACCAGTTGCACGATACTTTCGGCGCCGAGGTCCCCAAAGACCTGTTCCGGCAAATCTTCGAGTCACGCCGCCTGACGATGATCGCGGCGCGGCAATGGCCGGAGGACAAGCCGCTGCCGGATCCGGAGCAGTTCCTGGCCCGCAATCTGCTCGATCCGACGTTGAAGGACGATGGGCTACGTGCCGACCAACATCGAGGCGCCCGCAAAGAGCACAAACTGAAGAAGCTTGGCCGGCCATCACGGCAGCACGAACGAAGCCCGGGTCTCGCGGCCCGGGCTTCGCCATTGTCTACGGCAGTGCGATCAATCGGCGTTGGCGTGCACCGGCCGCCAGCGCGTCATGCGATTCTCGACGAGTTTCACCAGGCCGGTCATCAGCAGCGACAGCGCCGCGAACACGATCAGGCCGGCAAAAACGATATCGACCTTGAACTGGCTTCCGGCGCGCACCATGACCACCCCGAGACCGCTTTGCGAGCCGAAGAACTCGGCCACCACAACGCCGAGAACCGCGCGCCCGATCGCCAGCCGCAACCCAACGACGATATAGGGCAGCGAATTCGGCACCACGACGAGCCGCGCGATGTCCCATTCCGTCGCGCCGAACGAGCGCACGACATTGATCAGGACCTTGTCGGCGTTGCGCACGCCCTCGTAGGTGTTGATCAGGAGCGGAAACAAGGCGCCGAGGAAGACGATCGCGACTTTCGACCATAGTCCGATGCCGAACCACAGCATCAGCAACGGCAGGAAGACCAGACGCGGCGTGGCATTGAAGGCCGTGATGAGCGGATCGAGCATGGCATTGAGCGTCGCCGAACGGCCAAGCATGATGCCGAGCGGCAGACCGACGGCAATCGCCAGCAAGCAGGCCGATTGCGAATGCGGTGGCGCTCACGCCGAGCGGCGCCCAGATCATGCCGGTCGCGAACATGTCCCACAGCGTTCCGGCAACCTGGCTCGGCACGGTAAAGAACAGCTTGGTGCCTTCCTTCATCGGAACGAAGCGCGGCAAGAATTCCCAGACAAGGAGGAGAAGCAAGATGGTGCCGGCGCCGAGCATGGTCGGCTCTATGCGCCGCCACAGGCTGTCGCCCAGCGCATTCGAGTTTCCGGCCGGTGCCTCGCCCGCAAGATTGCCGTCGACTTTGACCGCCTGGATTTCGCTCATGGCCTGCTACCCCGCCCGCCACGGGAATGCGGCACGCTCCGCCCAGCGGATGCCTTCGGTGAGCACCACCGCGATCACCATCACGGTGAGAATGCAGGCGAACATCTTATCGATCGCAAAGATATCGCCGAACCGGGAGATGGCGTAGCCGATCCCCTCCGACGCGGCGAAGAATTCTCCGACCAGCACGCCGATCAACGCCCGGCCGATCGCGATGCGGGCGCCCGCGACGATATAGGGCATGACGCTCGGAAAAATCACCTTTCGATAGAGGTCCCATTCACCGCCGCCAAGCGAACGCACGACATTGATCAGCATGCGGTCGACCGCGCGCACCCCGGCGCAGACGTTGAAGATGAAAGGGAAAACGGAGAGAAAGAAAACGATGATCGTTTTGCCCCACAAGCCGACACCGAAGAAAATCACGAGCAGCGGCGCGAGCGCGACAAGCGGGCTCGCATAGAACACGGTCATCAGCGGATCGAGCGCATATCCGACCCGCACGCGCCAGCCCATGACAATGCCGAGCGGCACGCCGACGACGACCGCAGCGAGCAGGCCACAAAAGAACGGTGTTGCACTGACGGTCAGATCGTTCAACAGATCGCCGCTCGTGACCAGATCAACGAAACCATCGGCAATCAGGCTCGGCTTGCTGATGAACAGCGTATTGAGCGGCACAAACAAGAATATCGCCTCCCAGGCGATGAAAAATACCGCGACGGTGAGAGCGCCGAGCAAGGCATTGCGATGACGACCGACGAAGCTTGGCCGCGAAACGGCGACGTCCGGGATCGAAACGGCATGGTCTGTCATCGCTACACCGTGATCTCGTCCTTGAGGGTGTTCCAGATTTCAAGCTTGAGTTCGTTGAATTCCGGCGTCACCCGCATCTCGTAGTCGCGCGGCCGCGGCAGCTTGATGGCGAAAATCTTCTTGGCGTGGCCCGGACGCTTGCTCATGACCATGACCCGGTCGGAAAGGTAGATCGCCTCGTCGATCTGATGGGTGACGAACAGCACCGTCTTGCGCGCCTCCTGCCAGATGCGAAGCAGCTCGACCTGCATCAGGTCGCGCGTCTGCGCGTCGAGCGCGGCGAACGGCTCGTCCATCAGCAGGACATCCGGATCGGTTGCGAGCGCACGGGCCAGTCCGACGCGCTGCTTCATGCCGCCCGATAATTCGTGCGGATAGTGTCCCTCGAAGCCCGAGAGCCCGACCATCTCGATGAGCCGCTCTGCAATGGCGTGGCGGGCCTGGGCCGGCACCTTCTTAAGCTCAAGTCCGAGTTCGACATTGTTCTGAACCGTTCGCCACGGCAGCAGCCCGAATTCCTGGAACACCATGGCGCGATCGGTGCCGGGACCGGTGATCTGCCGCCCGTGCATCCGCAATTCGCCGGAGTCGGCCTTGATCAGTCCGAGCAGGACATTGAGGAACGTGCTCTTGCCGCAGCCGGACGGGCCGACGATCGACAGGAATTCGCCTTCCTCGACGTCGATGTCGAAGCCGTAGAGCGCACGCACCGGTCCGCGGTTCGGCGGCCGGAAAGTGAGATTGACGTTGCGACCTTGGATGTACGCTGCCATGAGGCCCGGTCCTACGCCCGTAAGTCCGCGTCAATCGGACATGCCGCTCAAGATTACCCTGACCCTTGTTCCTCGCACCGAGGTTGATTGCCGCACTATTGGCGACGGGGTTTCAGCGCGCCCCGATCGCCGGTCGTCAAGGCCGAAGGGCAGCATGACCCCTGGGCAGTCGAGAGACAAGCCCACGCGCAATGGCGAATGCCGAATGTGAGGCGGCCTAATGTGCCGGCCGGTTTGCTTTCGGCTTGGCATTGGCGGGCCGTGTACGGCAGCGCCCGCCGCCCGCGCCGCCTGCTCGGGCAAATACTTGGCAACGACCGTCGGATCGAGTTCCGTCACGGCGCTTGTCGGCAGGCGATGCCATACTTCATCGCGGCCCAACAGCGGAATGCCGAGATAGCCGCGCACGGTCAGCGTCTGGCCATCCGGGCTGATACTCATCAAGGCGTGATAGATCGTGCCGTCGCGCGGATCGAGAATATTTCCGTCCTCGTATTTCAATCCATGACGCTTCATGCCCCTGACGAGCGACAGGCCGAGCAGCGGCGCGTCTTTGCGATCGTCTTCGCACCGGGAGCAAGTCGGATTGTCCTCGTCGCCCGGCCGCTTGAACATTTTTGCAATCGCGCCCTCGTAGACGCCGTTGCGGTCAACAAACAGAAACCAGCCGACCGAAGCTCCCGAATCATCGAGCTTCTGCCAAAGCCCGGTGGCGGTGGGTTCGGCAGCGCGTGCCGGTAACGCGGTGAGGATCGACACCGCGCAAATCGCTGCCAGCAGCGTTGTCAGTTGGGTTTTCAAAGGGAGAAATCCGCGGTTGGAATCACAGGACACTAAAGTGCCTATTGCTCCTTAATATGGCCATTTCACGGATGCAACCGAGCCCCATAGCCGATCGCTCTTTACCGCCGACTCGCTGGAAAGCTGAATTTCGGCCAATACCGACGAATCTCAGGTAGAATCGTTGACCTCAATCGAGTGGCCCTTGAAGCGGTCTGACGAGCTATGTCTCTGGCTTTTCTACTCGCATCACGAAACCTATTTCACGATAGGCTTCGCTTCGTCGCGACCGTGATCGGCATCGTCTTCTCCATCGTCCTCGTGACCGTGCAAGCCGGGCTGTTCCTCGGTTTCGAGCGTACGGTGACGACGATGATCGATCACGCCGACGCCGATCTCTGGATCGTGCCGTTAGGAACGAAAAGCTTCGAGGATCCGTCGCTGCTCGATGAGCAGGAGCGGTTTCGCGCGCTGTCGATCAAGGGCGTCAAGGACGCGATCCCGGTCGTGATCGGCTTTGCCCAATGGAAGATGCCAAACGGCGGAACGACGCCGATATTCATCGTCGGCTCGGACATGAAGGCCGCGGGATTGCATCCCTGGAATTTGGTCGAGGGCAACCTCAGCGTACTTTCGACTCCTGGGGCTGTAGCGGTGGATCAATCTTACCTGGAGCGCCTCGGCATTACGGGCATCGGCGCACGCGCCGAAATCCGCGATGAGAAGGTGCAGGTGAAGGCCCTGACCAAAGGCATACGGTCGTTCACCACCACGCCCTACGTGTTCGCGCCGATCGAGCGGGCGCGCGCCTTTATCGGAGCCTCATCCAACAGAGCATCGTATTTTATCGTGCACGTTGCCGCCGACGCAGACGTTGCCGGAATTCGCTCCAAGCTGCAGGCCACCGACTCGAAAGTCGAAGTGCTCACACCGGACGAGTTTCGCCAGCGCAGCCGGTCGTTCTGGCTGTTCGGGACCGGCGCCGGCGCCGCGCTGTTCGCCGGCGCGTTGCTTGGCGTGATCGTCGGCACCGTCATCGTCGCGCAGACGCTCTACTCGAGCACCAAGGACCATTTGAACGAGTTTGCGACGCTGCGCGCCATCGGGTCGTCGGCGCTGTACATTCACAAAGTCATCATCTTCCAGGCGCTGCTCAGCGCCATCATCGGATTTTGCACCGCGGCGGGAATTGGCCATGATCATCGTTTGGGCGACGGCGGAAACGGCGCTGCCGATCATCATGACTCCTGGCCTGACGCTGGGCCTGTTTGTGCTGACGGTGGTCATGTGCGTGGTGTCGGCCGTCGCGGCCATCGTCAAGGTGACACGGATCGATCCCGCGATCGTATTTACGCGCTGAGTGAACGGCCTGATGAAGGGCACGATCATGAGATGGCAGTACAATTGCGGCCGGCATTGCTCCGGACACGGCAGGCGGTACGACATCCACCCAAACCGGCGTTCCTTTCTCGCCGGCTTGACGTGTGCTGCCGCATTGCCTTTGACGCCGACGATATTTTCACCGGCTGCGGCGCAGTCCTCGGCCGACGATGAAAAATTCATGCGCATGGCGATCGACGAGGCGCGGCAGGCGGACTTTCCATTCGGCTGCGTGATTGTGCGCGACGGCGAGATCATCGCCCGCGGCCGCAATCTCGGCCGCGCCAATGACGACCCGACCGCGCATGGCGAAATGGTCGCGATCCGCCGCTGCGTCGCCGACCATGGTAGCGCAGCCTTGAAAGGCAGCACGCTCTACACGTCGGGTGAACCGTGCGTGATGTGCATGGGCGCGATTCTCTGGAGCCGTGTCGGCCGGCTGGTCTTTGCTGCATCTGTCGAGCAGCTATCGGCCAAGATCAACCAGATCATGATCTCGAGCGCCGACATCGCAGCCAAGGCGTCGTTTGATCCGATCTCCATCACCGGCGGCGTGCTGGCCGACGAGGCCATGAAACTGTTTGCCAAATGAAACTGTTTGCGAACTGAAGCTGTTTGCGAAGTAGGGTTACTCGCATTGTACCAATCCGGGGCAGACTGATTGGCATCGGCATTGCTCCCTAGGACGACGCGTGCTCGTTCGTCCGAGGGAGAGACTGATGTTAACCAGGATAGCTTTCGCAGCGCATGGCGTGCCGGCGCTGGTGTTCGGCAGCGTCGTTGCGATTGCGGTCGCAGGTCATGCCGGGCGCGCTTGCACCGGCTCATGCCGGCGGCGTGCTTCTGGGCTGTACCGGCGATTTCGGCGGGACATCCTGCGCCGCCGTATGGGGCCCTGGCGGCGACCCCTACATCCGCAACGTGCCGGCTCCGCGCACCGCCGAAGAACAGGCGCAATACGATGCGCGCGAACACAAATGGGTCGAACGGTGCCATCCGGTCATCCGACAGGACCAATACGGCGTCGCCCGCTATCACTACGCCGCGCCCGGGTGTGAATTCGGCGTCATTGGCGACTAGCACGCGGAAACCCGCTTCGTTTTCTTGCGGAACATGGCATGATCGTTCGTGCGTCTTTGCGCCGCGCACCGTCGCTTGACGCCTCGGTTTGATCGCTCTCTAGTGTCGTCCGTATCGACGTGAACGGAACGAACACGGGGAGGTCTCAGATGGTCCGACTGTTGCGCGGGATGCGATTCGTCCTTGCCGTCGCCGCCGCAGCGACGTTGTGCCATGCGACCGCGCAGGCGCAGACCAAGACGGTGCGCATCGCCAAGCAGTTCGGCATTTCCTACCTTCCGCTCACCATCATGGAGGCCGACCACCTGCTCGAAGCAGAGGGCAAGAAGCGCGGCCTCGATCTCAAGACCGAATGGCTGAAGTTCACCGGCGGGCCGCCGATGAACGATGCGATCCTGTCGGGCAATCTCGATTTCGCGTCGGGCGGCGTCGGCCCGGTTCTCACCATCTGGAGCAAGACGCGCAAGAATATCGGCGTCAAAGGCGTCGCCGCGCTCAACGCGATGCCGCTTTATCTCAACACCACCGATGCCAACGTCAAGACGATCAAGGACTTCACCGACAAGGACCGCATCGCGCTGCCGGCGGTCAGAGTCTCGATCCAGGCCGTAACGCTGCAGATGGCGGCCGAAAAGGCGTTCGGCCCCGGCCAGGCCGGCAAGCTCGATGCGCTCACCGTATCGCTCGGCCACCCGGACGGAATGGCGGCCATGCTCAGCGGCAAGTCCGAGATCACCGCCCATTTCACCTCGGCGCCCTTCATGTACCAGGAGCTCGACGACAAGCGCGTCCACAAGGTGGTCGACAGCTACGAGGTGCTGGGCGGGCCGCACACGTTCAACGTCGTGTGGGCGACGAGCGAAGTATCCACAACGAGAACAAGCCGATCATCGATGCCTTCAACGCCGCGCTCGACGAGTCGATGAAACAGATCGCCAAGGATCCAGCGACGGCGGCCGCGACCTGGGTGAAGGCGGAGAATTCCAAGCTGTCGGCGGCCTACATCGAGAAGATCATCCGGCTGCCGGAGAACGAATGGACCATGGTGCCGAAGAAGATCATGGCCTACGCCGAATTCATGGGCCGCACCGGCATGCTCTCGGAGAAACCGGCAAGCTGGCAGGACGTGTTCTTCGACGACATTCACGCGCTGCCTGGAAACTGATCGCCGAACGATGACCGACTCCCCTTCGCAGGCGATGCTCCGGGTCGAAGTCTGGCGCGGCGCCGACACCGGGCATTTCCAGACGTTCGAGGTCGCGCGGCGCGCCAATCAGACCGTGCTCGACGTCGTCACTGCGATCCAGCGCGAGCAGGATGCATCGCTCGCCTACCGCTTCGCCTGCCGCGTCGGCATGTGCGGCTCCTGCGCCATGGTGGTGAACGGCACGCCGCGCTGGACCTGCCGCACGCGCGTCGATCTGGTCGCAGGCGCCAAGGCGACGTTGCGGCTCGAGCCGCTGCGCAACATGCGGGTGGTCAAGGACCTCGCCGTCGACATGACCCGCTTCTTCGACAAATTGCGCGATGCCAAGGGCTATTTCGAACCGAGCGGACAACCCGGCGATGATTTCGCCGTCGTTGCCGCCATCGAGCGCGCAGCGCCAGGCGGCCGACGCCGGCATCGAGTGCATCGGCTGCGGCGTGTGCACGTCGGCCTGCGACGTGACTGGCGTGGCAACCGGACTACCTCGGACCGGCCGCGCTCAACCGCGCGTGGACGCTGGTCAATGACGTGCGCGACGGCGGCAACGACGCGCGCATTGCTGCGGTCTCGGGCGATTCCGGCTGCCAGTCCTGCCATACGCATATGAGCTGTACGACGTTCTGCCCGAAGGCGATCGCGCCGACCTACGCCATCGCCGGCCTCAAGCGCGCCATGGTGGCGCGAGCGCTGGGGCGATCCCGGTGAGCGCCGCTGCTCTTCGTCGCGCAACGCGCCAGCGCCGCCGTGCTCGCGTTTGCCGTGACGGCGCACCTCGCGACCATCCTCTACGCGGTGCGCGGCGGCCTCACCGCCGGCGGAAGTGCTCGGCCGCACTCATGGCAATCGCTGGTTCCTCGCACTGTATGTCGTGTTCGTCGTCGCAGTCGCAGTCCACGCGCCGATCGGGCTGCGCAACGTGCTGCGCGAATGGACGCAATGGCGCGACCGCAGCCTCGATATCGCGCTCGCTGCGTTCGCGCTCGCCCTGCTCGGGCTCGGCCTGCGCGCGGCGCTGGCGGTGTTCCTATGATTCCAGCGTCGCGCAGGCAGCCCGGCTTTGTCGCGGCTTTGCTGCACCGTCTGTCGGGGCTCGCGCTTGCGATCTTCCTGCCGCTGCACTTTTATGCGCTCGGTCTGGCGCTCGACAGCGCCGATACATTCGCGACGTTCTTTCAGGCCACCAATACGCCGCTCGTCAAGACGGCCGAGTTCGTCGATCGTCGTGGCGCTCGCGACGCACATGGCGTTGGGACTGCGCGTGCTCGCGGTCGAGTTTCTGGCGGTGCGCGAACATACGCGCGGCGGCTGTCACGATCTGCCTTGGCGCGGCCTTCGCGATCGGCCTGGTGTTTCTGCTCAATGTTCAGTGATCCCGCCACGCTGGCATTGCTGCAGCCGCACGTGCTCGTCGTGGTCACGGTCGGCGCATTCATCGGAGGGCTCGCGGCCGGTGGGGCGGGTTTCGCCTTCGGCATCGTCGGCGTCCGCCATCTGGCTGCAGGCGCTCGATCCGGTCCACACCACGGCCCTCGTCGTATCGGGCGGCCTGATGATCCAGCTCGGCACCATCTGGCCGCTGCGACGCGCCATCGAGCCGCGCCGGGTTTGGCCGTTCCTCGTGGCCGGCGTTGATCGGCGTCCCGATCGGGGTCGCGCTTTTGGTGCGCACCGATGCCCATGCGCTCAAGTTCGCGCTCGGCATCTTCCTGCGTCGTCTATGGCCTCTACGCGCTGCTCGCGCCGCGCCTGCCGAAGATCGGCGGCGGAAGGGTGGCGGACGCGGCGGTTGGCTTCGCCGGTGGCATTCTGGGCGGCCTTGGCGGCTATTCCGGCGTGCTGCCGGCGATCTGGTGCCAGCTTCGAGGCTGGCCCAAGGAGACCTCGCGCGGCATCTATCAGCCCTTCATTCTCATGGCGCACGTGACTACGTTGATCCTGGTCGGCGTCGTGGCGCTCGACCGCGCCGCCCTGCTATTGTTCCTGGCTGCGCTGCCGGCCCTCGCGCTCGGCGCCTGGACCGGCTGGCAAATCTACGGCCGGCTTGACGAACGCCGGTTCCGGCAGGTGCTGGCTGCGCTGCTCGTCGTATCCGGCGTGGTGCTTGTGATCTAGGATGAGGCCATGCAGCTCGATCCCAAGGAAGTCGAGGAACTCAGCAAGGCGCTCTACATCCGCGCGCTGAAGCTGTTGCCGGACGACATCAAGGCGGGCTTCGGCGTGCTGATGCAGCGCGAGACCGACCCGACGGGCCGTACCGTGCTCGGCACCATGGTCGAGAACATCGCGGTCGCCGAGCGCACCGACAATCTGCTGTGCCAGGACACCGGAATTCCGATCTACAACGTCATCATCGGGCGCAATGTCGAATTCGACGGCGTGGCGATGAAGGCAGGCGATCCGGCGCGGCTGCGAGCGCGCGACGCGGGAAAATCCGTTCCGCTCCTCGGTGGTGCATCCGCTCACGCGCAAGAACGAGCAGTCTTCCTGCGGCGTGCGCGTGCCGATCATCAACATCGATTTCGACGAGCGCGACGAGACGGTCGAGATCGAGATGATCCCGAAAGGCTCCGGCTCGGAGAATGGCTCGTTCCTGCAGATGCTGATCCCGGCCGACGGCGTTGCGGCCATCAAGCGCTTCGTCATCGACAAGGTGATCGAATGCGGCGGACGCGTCTGCCCGCCGACCATTGTCGGCGTCGGCATCGGCGGCACCTCGGACCTGTGCATGCACCTCGCCAAGGTGGCGGCGACGCGGCCGCTCAACACGACATGCGCCGATCCCGAGGGCGCGGCGATCGAGGCGGAGCTGAGCGAAGCCGTCAACGAGCTCGGCATCGGGCCGCAGGGGCTTGGCGGCTGGGCGACCGCGTTCTGCGTCCACGTCGAGGTCGCAGCGACCCACATCACGATGAATCCGGTCGCGCTCAATATCCAGTGCCATTCGGCCCGCCGCGCCAGCGCGCTGATCACGCCGGGCGGCGTCGCTTCGTGCTGAGGAGTTGCCGGTGGTCCCACCACATTCTCGAAATGCCGTGCGACGAAGCGCACGTCCGCGCGCTGAAGGTCGGCGACACCGTCACGCTTGAGCGCACGCTCTACGGCATCCGCGACGCCACGCTGATGGCCATGTTCGACCGCGGCCGCGCAACGCGGCTCGATCTCAATGGGCCATGCCGTCGTTCACACCGCGCCCAATGTGCGCAAGGTCGAGCCGTCGACGGAGAGTCCGGCCGGCTATGAGCCGCTCTGCATCGGCACCACCACCTCGATGCGGATGGAACGCTTCACGCGGCCGCTGATGCAGCAGAACGGCGTGCGCATCATCGTCGGCAAGGGCGGCATGGGGCCGGCGACGCTTGCCGCCTTCCGCGATCTCGGCGGCGCCTATCTCGCCGTCGTCGGCGGCGCGGCGGCGTTGCAGACCACCTGGATCGAGGCGATCGAGGACGTCGACATGGACGACCTGCACCCCGAGAGCCTGTGGCGCTTCCGCATCAGGAATTTCGGCCCTCTGCTGGTGGCGATGGACGCGCATGGCGGCTCGCTCTATGACCGCGTCCAGGGCGATGCCGGCGCGCGGCGCGCCGCCATTCTCGCCAGTCTCGGCGCGGCAGAATGACGGCTGATCGGAGGATGTGATGGCAGGCGCTCTCGAAGGCATCCGCGTCGCCGAGTTCGCCAATTACGTCTCCGGGCCGTATGCCGGAATGCTGCTCGGCGACATGGGCGCCGAGGTGATCAAGGTCGAAGCGCCCGATGGCGGCGACCCGTTCCGCGGCTGGGGCCGCGTCGAGTACAGCCCGACCTTCGGCTCGGTCAATCGCAACAAGAAAAGCATCGTGCTCGACCTCAAGAGCGCGGATGGCGTTGCCGCGGCGCGCGCGCTCATGCGCACCGCCGATGTGCTGATCGAGAATTTCCGCACCGGCACCATGGAGCGGCTCGGGACTCGGCTACGACGAGGCGGCCCGCGACAATCCGGGGCTGGTGTGGTGCTCGATCACCGGCTTCGGCACGACCGGCCCCTACGCATCGCGACCCGGGTTACGACACCGTCGGCCAGGCGCTCAGCGGGCTCCTGAGCCTGCTCACCGATCTCGACCACCCGCGGCCGATGGGCATCTCGCTGTCCGACCATCTCTCCGGCATGGTGGCGTGCAACGGCGTCCTCGGCGCCCTGGTCGCGCGCGGGCGCACCGGCAAGGGTCAGCGCGTCGACACTTCGCTGCTCGAAGCCACGGTTTCGTTCTGCGGCGAAAATGCTTCGCGCTTTTTCGAGAACCGCAAAGTTCCCAACCGCGCCACGCGAACGCATCAGGCGCAGGTCTATGCGTTCGTCGCCGGCGACGGCAAGCCGTTCGTGGTGCACCTGTCGACGCCGACGAAATTCTGGCAGGCGCTGACCCGCGTCGCCGGCAAGCCGGAATGGTTCAAGGACGAGCGCTTCGCCACCAAGGAGACGCGCGGCCGCCATTACGATGTGCTGCACGAGGGGCTTGCCGCCGTATTCAAAGGCGATACGCGTGCGGCATGGCTGGCGAAGCTGCAGGCCGAGGACGTCCCCGCGGCACCGCTCAATACGCTCGACGAGGTGTTCGACGACCCGCAGGTGCAAGCATCTCGGCATGCGGCAGGATGTGCCGCACCAGCGCGTCGGCACCGTCGGACTGGTGCGCAACGGCTTGCGGATGTCGGCGACGCCGCTGGAAATCCGCTCGGCTGCGCCCGAGCTCGGCGAGCACACCGAGGAAATATTGGCGCAACTCAAGGCCGGCGCGTGACATCGAAAATGCATCGACTGGCAGCGTGATGAGCACGTTCGTCGCCCTGTTGCTGGCGGCGCAGGCGCACGCGCAATCGGTCGCGGAGTTCTATCGCGGCAAGCGCATCACGATCGTCACCTCCGCCTCGGTCGGCGGCGGCTACGACCAATATGCGCGCCTGCTCGCCAAGCACATGCCGCAACACATTCCGGGCGAGCCGACGATCATCGTGCAGAACATGGTCGGCGCCGAAGGACTGCGGGCGGCAAACTTCCTCTACAACGTCGCGCCGCAGGACGGCACCGTGATCGGCGGGCTGTCGCGCAACACCGGCCTCGCGCGATTCTATGACTTCAACAATGCCGGCATCCAGTTCGACGCGCGGAAATTCCACTGGCTCGGCTCGCCGCAGCAGGAAGTCGGGCTGTTCATCCTGTCGACCAAATCCGGAATGAAATCGATCGACGATTTGAAGACGCACGAAGTCTCGGTCAGCTCTACGGCGCGCAATTCGCCAAGCTCGATCTATTCCCGCATCCTCAATGCGTCGATCGGCTCCAAGCTCAAGCCGGTCGAAGGCTATGCCGGCTCGCAGGCCTGCCTGCTCGCTTTGGAGCGCGGCGAGGTCGATGCCCATGTCTCGGGCGGCTCGTCGTCGCCGTTCCGTGCGCGGATCATGCCGTGGCTCAGTCGCGGCGACGCCAAGGTGATCATGCAGATGGGAATGAAGAGGGACGCGGAATTCCCGGACGTTCCGACTGCGATCGAGGTCGTGCCCAATCCCGCCGACAAGCAGATGTTCGAAATCGCCTTCGCCGAGCAGGTGATGGGGCGTCCGTTCGTGCTGCCGCCGGGCGTGCCGCGCGACCGCATCACGGCTCTGCGCTCGGCCTTCGACGCCACGATGAAGGATCCGGCCTTCCTCGACGACGCCAAGCTGCAGCGCGCCGAAATCGATCCGGTCAGCGGCGAAGACATCAACGCGCTGCTCGACCGGGTCTATGCCGCGCCGGCGGACGTGATCGCGCGTATTCGCGAGCTTGCGAAATGACTGCAATGCTGATTTTCAGCGGGGACGCACCATGATCGAACCATCCCGCGAGCTGCGCGACATCTGCGCCGTCGTCGGCGCCGGTCACAGCCGGCTCGGCAAGGTGCCCGGCGTGTCGAGCCTCGACCTTCTGGTCGAGGCGATGCGCAACGCCATTGCCGATTCCGGCCTCAAGGTCACCGACATCGACGGCATCGTCTGCCGCGGCGCCGACGAAATCTACGCCCACCACCAGCAGATCGGCGAACGCCTCGGCATCAACGCGCGATTTTCCACCTCGCTCGACAACGGCGGCGCCAGCCAGATTCTCGCGGTGGCGATCGCCACCATGGCGATCAAGGCCGGCCTCGCGACCACGGTGATCTGCGGCTACGGCCGCGATTCCTGGTCGCGCACGCATTCCTCGAAGGAAGCCAACGTGCGCAACGAGACCCGCCCCGACAGCCAATTGGCGCAGGAGTTCGGCCCCGAATACGGCTTCTTCGGCGCGGTCGCCGCGCACGCCTTCGGCGCCACGCGGCACATGCATCTCTACGGCACGACGCGCGACCAGTTCGGTGAGATCGCCGTCGCCTTCCGCGAGCACGCCTTGCGCAATCCCGATGCGCAGATGAAGAAGCCGCTGAGCATCGCCCAGTATCACGAGGCGCCCGAGGTCGTGTCGCCGTTCGGGCTCTACGATTGCAGCCTGCGCAGCGACGCTGCGGGCGCAGTCATCGTCACCAGCCGCGAGCGCGCGCGCGACCTCGCCCAGCCGCCGGTGCTGATCAAGGGCTTCGGCAGCTTCAACAACCTGCGCGGCTGGTTCACCGACGACAACATGGTGGTGACCGCGGCGAAGAACAGCGGCGAGACCGCCTACAAGATGGCCGGCGTCGGGCCCGACGACGTCGACACCGCGCAAATCTACGACTGCTTCACCTACATGGTGCTGACGCAGCTCGAAGACTACGGCTTCTGCAAGAAGGGCGAAGGCGGGCCGTTCGTCGCCTCGGGCGCGTTGCGCATGGGCGGGCGGCTGCCGACCAACACGTCGGGCGGGCAGCTTTCGGAGGCGCATGTCGAAGGCATGCTGCAGGTGGTCGAAGGCGTGCGCCAGATGCGCCACACCTATCCGGCGGAGCGCCAGGTGAAGGATGCCGAGATCGCGCTGGTGTCGGGCCACGGCGGCAACCAGGTCTGTCATTCGACGCTCATCCTCGGGAGGGCGTGATGGCCGACGCCGCGAGAAAGCCGATTCCGCGTCCCGCGCCCGAGTCTGTGCCCGTATTGGCAGGCCGCACGCGCGCATCGGCTCGAAATCCCGCGCTGCAATGCCTGCGGCAAATTCTGGTTTCCGCCGTCGCAGAGCTGCCCGCATTGCCTCGCGGCGGATTTCGCCTGGGTGCCGGTGTCCGGCAAAGGCAAGGTCTTCAGCTTCGTCACCTTCCACCGCGTCTATCATCCGGCGTTCGCGAAGGACGTGCCTTATGTCGTGGCGCTGGTCGAACTCGAAGAAGGTCCGCGGCTGCTGACGAACATCGTCGGCGTCGCACCGGAAAAAGTCGCCTGCGACATGCCGGTCAAGGTCGTGTTCGACGACGTTGCCGAAGATGTGGCCGTGCCGAAATTCACGCCGGTGAACGCCGCCGGCTGATTGATGCAGACACTCGACACCGACATTCTGATCCTCGGCGCCGGCGGCGCCGGGCTGTTTGCGGCGCTGCACGCCAAGAAGGCGAACCCCGATCTCGACGTCACCATCGCGGTGAAAGGCCTGCTCGGCAAATGCGGCTGCACCCGCATGGTGCAGGGCGGCTACAACGTCGCGCTGGCGCCGGAGGATTCGGTCGAGCGCCATTTCATGGACACGATCGAGGGCGGCGGCTGGCTCAACGACCAGGACCTCGCATGGCTGCTGGTGACGCAGGCGCCGGTGCGTATCCGCGAACTCGAAAACGAAGTCGGCTGCTTCTTCGACCGCAATCCCGACGGCACCATCCACCAGAAGGCGTTCGCCGGCCAGACTTTCGACCGCACCGTGCACAAGGGCGATCTGACCGGCATCGAAATCATCAATCGTCTCGCCGAGCAAATCTGGCGCCGCGACGTGAAGCGGCTCGAAGACCATCGCGCGCTCGATTTCATTCCGGCCGCGGACGGCTCCGGGCTTGGCGGCGTGTTCATGCTGGACATGCGCACCGGCGAGCCGCTGCTGGTGCGCGCACGGGCGTGCCTGCTCGCCACCGGCGGCGGGCCGACGATGTATCGCTACCACACGCCGTCCGGCGACAAGTCGTGCGACGGCATGGCAATGGCGCTGCGCGCCGGGCTGCCGTTGCGCGACATCGAGATGGTGCAATTTCATCCGACCGGGCTGCTCGCAGGACCGGACACGCGCATGACCGGCACCGTGCTCGAAGAAGGCTTGCGCGGCTCCGGCGGCTGGCTCACCGACGCGACCGGCAAGCGCTTCATGTTCGAATACGATGCGCGTGGCGAGCGCGCCACGCGCGACATCGTCAGCCGCTGCATCATCGATCGCATCCGTCGTGGGCACGCCAGCCCGAACGGCGGCGTCTATATCGAGATGGGCCATCTCGGGCCCGACAACGTGCGCCGCGAGTTCAAGGGCATGGTCGAGCGCTGCGCCGATTGCGGCTTCGATCTCGCCGGCGGCCGCGTCGAGGTGATCCCGACGGCGCACTACATGATGGGCGGCGTCGTCTTCAAAGCCGATTGCACGACGGCGCTGCCGCGGCTCTACGCCGCCGGCGAGGACACCGGCGGCGTTCACGGCGCCAACCGGCTCGGCGGCAACGGCGTCGCCAATTCGACGGTGTTCGGCGGACTCGCCGGCGTGGCGATGGCGGCGAAGACCGATCGTCGCGCCGCGCTACCGGACGTCGACAAGGCGGCGCTCGAAGCGGCCACGGCGCGCGCCTATGGCCCGCTGGGACGCAAGGGCGGCGATCTCGAAGCGATCCGTGAGGCGCTTTACGATCTGATGTGGAACGATGTCGGCATTTTGCGCACGGCCGAGGGACTCACACGAGGCCAATCGGCGCTCGACGCGCTGTGGTCAGATATCCTCGCCGCCGGCGTGCCCAATGCCGATCGCCGCTACAATCTGACCTGGACCGATCGCCTCAATCTGGAAAATCTGATCCTCGTCAGCCGCGCCATCTGCATCGCGGCGCAGGGGCGCAACGACAGCCGTGGCGCGCATTTCCGCGAGGATCATCCCGGCGTCTCAGAGCTTTCCGCGTCTCGCTACACGGTCGTGCGGTTCAATGGCGACCGCTTTTCGTTCACGACCGAACCGGTGAATTTCACGCGCGTGCAGCCCGGCGACACGCTGCTGCGCAAGACGGCGTAAGGCTGCGGCAAAACGCGATAGCGCACGCGGGCACATAGGGCTTTGTGTCGCACTCGCTCGCGGAATATCCTGCACACAGGCCTGGAACGAGGGATGACATCATGCGGCAATTCTTGCGACGGCCGTTCATGATTGCTGCGGCCGCTTGCCTCGCGTGGTGCGGGGCGGCGTCGGCGCAGGACTATCCAACGCGTCCCGTCAGGATCGTCATTCCGCTCGGTCGCCGGCGGCGGCGGCGATGTCTTCACTCGCGCGGTCGCCGATCAGTTGCAGAAGGCGCTCGGCCAGCCGTTCGTCGTGGAGAACAGGCCGGGCGGCGGGCAGAACATCGGCGGACGCGCCTGCGCCGAGGCGCCGCCGGACGGCTACACGATCTGCGTGCTGTCGACCGAGCCGATGATCTACAATCAATTCCAGTACAAGAGCCTGCCCTTCAATCCCGAGAAGGATTTCGTGCCGATTCGCCTTCTGTTCCTCAATTCGCTGGCGCTTGTCGCCAACCCTTCGCTCAAGGTGAAGACCTTTCCCGAGCTGATCGCGTATGGCGAAATCGAAGCCCGGCACGCTCAGCTACGGCACGTTCTCGTTCCCGTTCATGCAATTCATGGACAAGTTCAACAAGGAGGAAGGCACCGACATCGTGCGCGTGCCGTTCAAGAGCGGCGGCGAAGCGGCGACGGCCGTGCTCGCGGGCACGACGCCCGATCGCCATCCTGGCGTTGTCGAACATGGTTTCGCTGCTGCAAAGCGGCCGCATCAGCGCCATCGCGATCATGGGCGATGCGCGCACGCCGCTGCTGCCCGATGTTCCGACGCTCACGGAGGTTCGGCCGCGTGATCAATATCCCCCGCCCTGGTTCGGCCTGTTCGCGCCGACGGGCACGCCGCAGCCGATCGTGACGAAGCTTGCCGACGAGGTCAGCCGCATCATCGACGACCCGGCGTTCCGCAAGCGGATGTTCACCGATCGCGGCGTCGAGCCGAGCGAGAAGCAAGCTCGATCAGTTCGGCAGACTTCATCCGGCGAATACCGCAAGATCGGCGAACGGATTTTCCAGGAGTCGGGCCAGAAGCCGATGTGATCGGCCGTCGCCACGTCGGTCCCGATCAATGGGTGACGTTCGAGATTGTCCGAAAGTCGCGCTCGCAAGGCCGTCGCATCGATCTGATGCACGCTGCCGCTGCCTGCGAGATCAAGCGCGTGCGCGGCAGCCGCTCCCATGGCGATGCACGGCCCCATGACGCGCACGCTCGAGAGCGCCGCGGGATCGCCATCGATGCAGCGGCCCGGCGGCGACGAGATTGTCGGCATCGGGAGAGATCAGGCTGCGCAGCGGCACGTAGTGCACGTGGTCGATGCCGAACGGCTCCCAGACGATGCCTTCGGGCGCATTGTGAAGCTCGATCGGCCAGGCGGTGCGGGCAATGGCGTCGTCGAATGGCGTGCCGTTGCGGACCTCGTCGGCGGTGAGTTGATGACGGCCGGCAATCCAGCGCGTCTGGCGGATGCCGGGAAAGCCGTAGGCGCGCACACGCGCGCGACCGAATGTCTGTGGAAACTCGGACCGCAGGAATTCGAACGCCTTGTCTGCCTGCGCCTTGCCTTCAAGCGCGGAAACGCTGGCGGCCAGCGGATCGAGCGGCGTCTCGGCGTGGTTCATGTTCACCAGCGCCGTGCCGTGGCCGGGAAACAGAAACGCGAAGCCGTCGCGGCGGCCCATGCCGTACGACCTGCCCCTTCTCGAACAGCCGCGCCGTGATTTCTTCGCGCGCCGGGTAGTTGTCTTCGTCGATGTGTTCCAGCACGATCATCTGCGTGCCGTAGATTTTGCCGTCGGCGGCTCGCGGCAGGACAGGCCGGCGAGCCATGCGAGCGCAGCATCACCGGAGGCGTCGACATACCCCGTCGCGGAAATGCGCACGTCGCCATATCGCGTCGCGCAATCGAGATGGCGAATGCGGCGGCCATCGGTCTCGACACCACGCAGCACCGCGCCGAGCACCACCGTGATGCCGGCCTTGCGCACCGCCTCCTCGATCCAGCGCGACAGCGCCACTTCGTCGTACATGACGACCGTTGTCATCGGCCCGCGGCGATAATGCAGCGCGCCGCTGGCGCCGAGATCGTGGAGAATGTCGTCGGCGATGCCGTGGGTGAACTGATAGCCGGCGTCGCCGTTGGAGAACAGGCCGCAGAATGTGCCGATGATCGAATTGACCGCCTGACCGCCGAGCGCCGGCAGGCCGTCGATCAGCACCACCTTGCGCGCCGAGCCGCGCCGCTTCAAGCGCCGCGGAAATGCCCGCAATGCCGGCGCCGACAACGCAAATGTCGGCGTCCACCGCTTTGGCCGCAGCCGCGCTGGTGCGCCGCACGACGCGAGTCGCCATTTGCGCAGAGTCCGTCATAGCTCGATGACCAGATAATCTTCCTCGACCGACACCGCAAAAGTCTCGGCGACGTAAGGCCCCTTCACCAGCTTCTCGCCAGGCTCAACCGTCACCTCGAACTGCCGCGCGACCACCGAATTCGGGTCGCACCACGACTGCCCGGTGCGGATATCATATTCCCAGCCGTGCCACGGGCAGCGCAGAAATTCCTGATGGCGCGCGAGGCGATAGTGGCCCGGCCCGTCGGATTGCACCAGCGCGACGATCTTGCCCTCGCACAGCGGACCGCCGGCGTGCGGGCAGCGATTGGCCAGCGCGAAAAATTTTCCGTCGAGATTGAAGATGCCGATGTCGCGACCCTTGGCGGACACGATCTTGCAATGGCCGGGCGCGACATCGCCGGCGCGGGCGACCACCTGACGCGTCACTGCAGGCCGTACAACGCCTTGGCGTTGTCCCGGAACACCATCGCCTTCTGCGCGTCTGTCATCTTGAACTTGAGGACTTCTTGCGGATGGTCGAAATCCCAGTGCGGGTAGTCGGTCGAGAACATCAGGCGATCCCAGCCGAGCCAGCCGATGATGTCGGCGAGGTGCTGCGGATCGTCCGGCTCCTCGATCGGCTGCGTGGTGAACCAGACATGCTCGCGCACGTATTCGGACGGCGGGCGTTTCACGTGCGGCGTTTCCTGCGCGCATGCGTTCCCAATGCTTGTCCATGCGCCAGCACAGAGCCGGCGCCCAGGCGAAACCGCCTTCGATCATCACCACCTTGAGCTTCGGGAAGCGCTCGAACACACCCTCGAAGACGAGGCTCGCGAGCGTGTTCTGCATGCCGGTCGCGGCGGCGTAGTGCTCCTGCATGTAATAGGTCGGCCAACCCGAGCCGGTCGAGGCGTGGCCGCCGCTGAAGCCCTGGACGTGCAGCGCGATCGGACGATTGCAACGTTCCGCCGCGGCATAGATCGGCCAATAGCGGCGATGGCCGAGCGGGTCGCTCGAGCGCGGCGACATGATGACCTGGACGAAGCCGGGATTGTCCGCGCGCCGCTCGATCTGCGTGGCCGCGAATTCCGCGTCCTCCTGCGGCACGACGATGCCGGCGCGCAGCCGCGGCTCCGGCTTGACCCAGGTCTCCAATTGCCAGTCGTTGATCGCGTCCGACAGCGCCGCGGCGAATTCGAGGTTGCGCTCCTCCATGCCGCCGCGGCTCAATTGCATCAGCATGCCGTATTCGACGCCGTTGGGATCGAGGTGCTGCCGGCGCATCAGGTCGAGATCGGAGCCGGGCGGCCCGTCCTTCGGAAACGCATCGACGCGCATTCCCGACGCCATCATGCGCGGCCACGCAAGCTGACCCGACAGGCCCTGGCGCAGATGCTCGCCGAAGGTCGCCATATGCTCGCGCCAGCGCGCCGACAGGAACGGATGCAAATCCGCCGGCGAGCGATAGGCCGGGTGGATATCGCAATCGACGATCATCAGCCGCTGCGCGGCTTTGACTTCGCGGACCGGAACGTTCATCGCACGGTCTCCTCGCTTCGCGCCGCATTATCGCCCACGACGGCCTCCTCCCGCAAACGCGGATAGGTCTCCAGTGCATTGTCCACCAGCAGCCTGCGAATGCCCTGCTCGCGGAAATCCTTCGGGCAACACGTCATCGCCGTCGAAGTGCCAGTGCGGATAGTCGGTGGAAAACAGCAGCATGCGGTCGGAGCCGATGTGTTCCAGCGTGCGCGCCAGCACCTGCGGATCGCCGGCCGGCGCATCGACCGGCTGCAAGCGTCAGGCGGACATTGTCGCGCAGGATTTCTGCCGGCGAGCGATCGATCCACGGCACCTCGGGCCGCACGCCGCGCCAGGTCTTGCTGGTCCGCCACAGCAAGGTCGGCAGCCAGGTGAAGCCCGATTCGATCAGCACGACTTTGAGCCGCGGGAATTTCTGAAACACACCTTCGGCGAGGAAACTGAGCAGCTGCGATTCGAACGCCGCCGATTGCGCGACGTAATCCTCGACGCGATGCGCGGGCCAGCCGGAGCCTGTCGGCGCATGCCGATAGGTGCTGCCGGCGTGAATCCCGATCGGCAGATCGTGCTTTTCAGCGGCTTCGTAGACCGGCCAATAAATCCGGCGCCCAAGCGGCATGTCGCCCATCGCCGGGACCAGCACCTGGACAAACCGGCGGTCGGTGGCGAGCCGCTCGATTTCGCGGACCGCAAGCTCCGGATTGTGCATCGGCAACAGAATGGAGGCGCGCAGACGCGGCTCGCGGTCCAGCAATTCCTTCGCCGTCCAGTCATTGACGGCCGCGCATAGCGCCGCCGCCATGTCCTCGTTGAACAGCCCGATCGCGCCGTGAAGCACGTTGCAGATCGCGAGCCGGCTACCGAACCGGTCGAGCGCCTCGCGGCGGATCATGGCGAGATCGCCGCCGGGCGGGCCCGATTCCGGCCGCCAGTCGGGACGCGCGGTCAACGGCGAATTCGGCGGATAGCTCGTCAGCACGAACGAATATTTGTCGATGTGGCGATTGACGATCTGGTCGCGCCAATAGTCATTGAGAAAAGGCAGCAGCGCCGCCGTGCTCGGGCACGGCAGGATGGATGTCGCAATCGATGGCACCCTTGAACGGCAGTTTCATCTTATTTGATTCCAAGGTCGGCGCAAGTTCCCTGCGATCACAAGAACTATACCACGTCGAGGGCCATAGAATTCGTGTCGCTTCGCCGCTTGAAACGGTCAGGGGACCGGTACAGGGTCTCCGGCGCGAAGACCAAAACGGGAGGATGAGATGTTCAAATGGCAGGTTGGGCTTGCTGCCGGCTCGTTCGGGCTTGCCATTGGGCTCGCTCCCACCGCCGGCATCGGCCAGGAGATGAACATCATCATGGCGCTGCCGGCGGAAACGCTGACGTTCAGCGCCGCCTTCATCGCTGAGGATGCGGGCTTCTACAAGAAAGAAGGCCTCAAGGTCAGCCATCGCTTCATCACCGGCGTGGGATCGCCCAATGCCGTGCTTGCGGGCAGCGCCGATTTCACCATCGGCACCGGGCCCGTGTTCCTGCGCGCGGCGGCGAAGGGACAGCGCATGCTCGCCATCGCCAACCTTATCGACAAGCCGCTGGTGGAATTGGTGCTGCGCAAGGATGTCGCCGAAGCCAGCGGCATTACCGCAAGCGATGCCGCTTGCCGAGCGCGCCAAGCGCCTCAAGGACAAGACCATCGCCATCCAGGGCGTCGGCAGCATCATTCACGCCTGGGAACGCTATGTGGTCCATCGCGGCGGCCTCGATATCGAAAAGGACGTGCGGATCGCGCCGATGGATCCGCCCGGCATGCTGCCGGCGCTCGAAAGCAAGCAGATCGACGGCTTCGCCACCTCGCTGCCGTACACGACGCAGGCCGTTCTCAAGGGCGACGCGATCATGCTGGCAAGCTTCGCGACCGACGCCCCCGAACTGCTGCCGTTCGGCTATGGCCTGATCTACACGCTGCCGAAGACCTGCGCGGACAACAAGGACAAGTGCGCTCGGGTCGTGCGCGCGCTAACGGCCGCCACGCGCTTTATTCACGACAAGCCCGACCAGTCGCTTGAATTGCTCAAGAAGCGTTTCGCCAAGATGGACCAGGCCGTGCTGGCTGAAGCGTGGAAGACTGTCGCCAAGTCACATGGCGAAGATTTCCACGTCACCGTTCCCGCGCTGATCCATTCGCAGGAGATCAACCTCGAAGCCAAGCTGCTGCAACCCACCGACACAGTGAAGAATTTCGACGGCCTCTACACGGACGAATTCATCAAATAAGTCTGTCCTTGGCCGAAATGCTCCCGCCGTAACAGCGCCTTTGCCGGTGCATTGGCGGCCGCATGTGCGAACTTGCGGCCTTGCCAGCCGATCGGATCGAGAACAATCTATTCGCCGCCTTGGCTGCACCAGACCGACCGAAGGAGCGACCGCATGGCAAGCAAAACAATATTCAGGCTGCTGGGCACGACGTTCGGGGTATTGATCTTTGCCTCCGCTCCGGCTTGGGCCGCAGACCCGGTGGCCGAATTTTATCACGGCAAGCAAATCCGCTTTGTCATCCGCACGCCCCCGGGCGGCGACTACGATCAGTACAGCCGGCTGTTTGCGCGCTTCATGGCCAAGCACATTCCGGGTGAGCCGACCATTCTTCCCGTCAACATGCCGGGGGGCGGCGGCATCGTCGCCGCCAACTACATGGCGCAGGTCGCACCGCACGACGGCACGGTGATCGGCATCATCAGTCAGGGCCTCGCCGCCGACCAGGCGCTCGGAATGTCGTCGCAGCTCAAGGCCGATCTCACGAAATTCAACTGGATCGCCAACATCGTGTACTCGCCGCAGTTGCTCGTGGTCTGGCACACGTCGCCAACCAAAACGCTGGAGGACGCAAAAAAGCGGGAAACGACGATCGGCACGACAGGCGCAGGCTCGGCCTCGGTGCAATATCCCGCCTTCTTCAACAATGTGCTTGGCACCAAATTCAAGATCGTGTTCGGCTATCCGGGCGGACAGGCGATTGACCTGGCGATGGAACGCGGCGAGGTCGAGGGCCGCGGCACCAACCCGTACACTGGCTACATGTCGGCAAAGCCGACATGGATTCCGGAAAAGCTGATCATTCCTCTGATCCAGTCAGGTTTGGCGAAGGACCCGGCGCTGCCGGACGTTCCGCTTCTGCTCGATCAGCCCGTCAAGCCCGAGGACAAGCCGTTGCTGGAATTCATGTCGCGGGCCGCAACCGTCGGCCGACCACTCGGCACGACGCCGGACGTCCCCGCCGATCGCGTTGCCGCGCTGCGCGCCGCGTTCGATGCGACGGTCAAGGATCCGGCATTCATCGCCGAGGCCAAGTACGAGCATCTGGACATCGCGCCGATGAACCACGACAAACTCGCGGAAATCATTGCCGGCCTGCTCAATGCACCTCAGGACGTGCGCGTTCGGGTCAAGGCCGCATTGGAGCCAAAGACTGAAAGCACCATCAAGGTCCACTGAAGCAGCCGCCATTCAATTGAGGAGCGATCGCGATGAACACGCATACGAGGCCTTCGACCGCGATCCCGGCGGGAATTTCACCCGAGGAATGGCAGGCCCGCACCGATCTCGCCGCTGCCTATCGTCTGATTGCGCACTACGGATGGGGCGATGTCATCTACAATCACAGCTCGATGCGGGTGCCAGGCGAGGACCGCAAATTCCTCATCAAGCGGCATGAGTTGCTTTACACCGAGGTGACCGCGTCCAATCTGGTGAAGGTCGACATGGATGCCGACCTTGACGAATCTGCGGGCGTCAACCGCCCCGGATTCACGCTGCACGGCGGCGTGCTTGCGAGCCGCGCCGATGTGAACTGCGCCGTTCATGTTCACACCGAGCTCGGAATGGCGATCTCCGGGTTGAAGAGCGGACTGCGCATGGTCTCGCAGGCCGCGATCCGGTTTTACAATCGTATCGGCTATCACGTTTACGAGGGCATCACCGAGGATTTTTCCGAGCGCGCGCGCATCAATGCTGCGCTTGGTAGCAACCGCGCACTGATCCTCCATAACCACGGACTTCTGACTGTCGGCGCGACCGTCCGCGAAGCCTTCGTGTTGATGAAAACGCTGATCGAAGCAGCGCGCATACAACTGACGATGGAAGCGACCGGCGGCGCATTGATCGAGATTCCAAACAACGTCTGCGAAAAGACCGCCAAGCAGTACGCCCATCACGACAGCGGCCGCGGTTCGGCCGACTGGCCGGCTTATCTGCGGATGCTCGACCAACTCGACACGAGCTATCGCCAATAAAAAAGCCAAAAAAGTCTTTCGGGGAGGGAATCATGGCTGAACAGCCGGTTGTTCAGGTCTCGCGCCTGCTCGACGAGCGTGGACTAAGCTCGTTTCAGATCACGTTGCTCATCTGGTCGTTCTTCATCGTCCTGATCGACGGCTACGACATCGGCGCGATCGCCTTTGCCGCGCCCAGTCTGGTGCGAGCCTGGGGCGTCAAGCCGGGCGACCTCGGACCGGTGTTCAGCGCGAGCCTTGTCGGCATCCTGTTCGGTTCGGCACTGTTCGGATGGGTCGGCGACCGTTACGGCCGCAAAGCGGCGCTGGTGAGTTCGAACCTGCTGTTCGGCGTTTTCACCTTTGCGGCCGCCTATTCCACCAATCTCAACGAGATGTTCTGGTTGCGTCTGCTCGCAGGCCTCGGCATCGGCGGAGTCATTCCGAACGTTGTTGCCATCAATGCCGAGTCTGCGCCGCGCCATCTGCGCGCGACGCTGGCGATCATCGCGGTTGGCTGCGTGCCGATCGGCGGCGCCATTCCGGGCTTCGTGGCCGCCACCCTGGTGCCGCAGCATGGTTGGCAGATCCTGTTCGAGATCGGCGGCATCGTGCCGATCATCATCGGTCTGGTTGCGATGTTCGGCATGCCCGAGTCGATCAAATATATGGCGTTGCATGAAGGCCATCGCGGCAAAATGGCAAAGCTCGTTGCCGCCATCCGTCCCGACTTCAAAGTGCCGCCCAATGCACGGTTCGTCATCGAAGACGAAAAGCAGTTCCCCGGCTTCAATCCGGCCTATCTGTTTCGCGAAGGGCTGGCAGTCATCACGCCGCTGGTATGGCTGCTGTTCGCGCTCAACCTGATGGGCTTTTTCTTTCTCCTGAGCTGGACGCCGACCTTGATGACCGCCGCAAAGCTGCCGCCGGCCACGGCGGCGCTCGCTGGCGCTGCACTGCAGGTCGGCGGCACGGTCGGCTCGCTTGGGTTGTGCTGGTGGCTGCAACGGCACCGATTTCTCGCCATCGCCATTATGTTCGTGCTGGCCGTGCCAGTGGTCGGCGCGATCGGCTTTGCAGGTTTGACGTCTCAGACCGCGCTCCTGACCACGACGTTCTTTGCCGGCTTTCTGGTGCTCGGCATCCAGTCCGGCATCAATGTCGTCGGGGCGATGATCTATCCGACGTCGCTGCGCGCCAATGGCTCGGGTTGGGAATTGGGCCTCGGCCGAATCGGTTCGATTGTGGGACCGCTGGCCGGCGCGCTGTTCGTCGGCCTGCCGGTGCAGCAGCTCTACATGTGGTCGGCCATTCCGTTCGCGGTCGGCGCGGTTGTCTGCTTCATCGTTCATCGCCTCAACACGGCGCGTCTGGCCGCTCATCCGGAATTGCGCGAGGCGCAATAGCGTCAGTACGGCTCGAACGCGCGCAAGGCCGGCATCACCTTCTGGCCGAACAGGCGGATGGAGCGCATCAGGTCGCTCTCCGGCAGGTCGGAAAAATTGAACTCGCCCATGAAGGTATTGAACATACCTGATTCCGCCGCAGCGTGAATTTTTCGCGCCACCGTTTCCGGCGAGCCGACGAACACCAGTTCGTGCTTCATGAGGTATTCCGGATCGAACAGGTTCGCCATGATCTCGGACGCGCCGGGCTCGCCGCGCCCGATGAATCTCTTGGCGTGGTTGCGCGCGCGGTCTTCGAACGTTTCTCCCGGTTTCGCCGCCGCGAGAAAACCTTCGTAGGCGCGGCTTGCGCGAAACAGCCCGACTTCCATCGCCTTCTCGTCGGTCTCATCGACATAGACGACCGTGCAATAGGCGATGTTCGGCTTGCGCGGCCAGCCGGCCGCATTCCATAGCTCCAGGAATTTCCGGTATCGCGGCGCGGCATCGGGACGGGGATAGACCAGGAAGTAACCCGGATTGATGCCGTTGGCGGCGCAAAACTCCAGCGTCTGCGGATCACGGCTCATCATCCACAGCGGCGGATGCGGACGCTGGACCGGCTGCACGGACAGCTGAGCTTTCTCGGTATGGAAATCGCTGCCGTGAAACGAGAACGGCTGCGTCTCGCCAAATGCCGCGCGCATGTAATCGACAAATTCGAGCGTCGGCGATTTGCGCAGGTCATAGTCGAGCCCGAACGGGCGGAAATAGTCGGGATTGATTCCGGGCACGAGACCCAATTCCATGCGGCCGCCGAGCATCTGGTCGACGATCGCGATTTCTTCCGCAAGGCGCAGCGGATGGTAGAGCGGAACGACGTATCCCATCGGCCCGATGCGGATGCGTTTGGTGCGCGCGCCGGCGCCGACCGCAAAAAGGCTCGGCGACGACATCCAGCTTTCGTCGGGACGGAAGTGATGCTCGACGCAAAAGGCGTAATCGAATCCGAGCTCGTCGCACAATTGCAGCTCGCGCCAGAGTTCTTCGTAGCGCTGATGCGGCGTCATTCCGGGCTTGCCCCAGATATGGGAAAAATGCGCGAACTTCATCCGGTGATTTCCTCGTTCCTCTCCTACCGCCGGATAACGAGCGGGCGGCATGACCTGTCGCCGCTCCCAGCCGGCCCGTTCCAATTCCGGAACGCTGTCCTCGGCCTTCGGAAATCCAAGGCAGAAATAGCCGATGAACTTCCAGTTCGATGGCACATCGAGAATCTGCGCGACGCCGACGGGATCGAGAATCGAAACCCAACCCATGCCGATGCCTTGCGCGCGCGCCGCGAGCCAGATCGTGTGCACGGCCGTTACGACCGAATACTCGATCATCTCCGGCATGGTGGCGCGTCCCAGGCCGTGCCCTTGTTCCGTCTCGCGATCGGCGAATACGGCCAGATGGCAGGGCGCTTCGTTCAAACCTTCGAGCTTGAGCCGCGCATAGAGCGTCGCTCGATCGGGAGCTTGCGCGGTGAGCGCCGCGGCGTTGCAAGCCGCAAAATTTTCCGCGATGGCTGCGCGGCGATTTGGATCGTCAACAATCACGAACCGCCAGGGTTCGCTCAATCCCACCGATGGCGCGAGGCACGCCAGGTTAAGCAGACGTTCCAACGTTCCATCTGGGCAGCGGATCGCGGCGAAAGCGCCGCACATCCCTTCGCCAGACCAGCAGGTCGCGCAGACGCGCGCGAAAAGCTCCGTCAAATGCAACTTGCTCGTTCGCGACGGCGGCAAGGACTTTTGACCGCGGTGTCGTCCGCGTCGTCATGATCGCGCCGCCATTTGCCTTGTGCGCCCGGCGAATGAGGCCAAGGCCGTCGACAGCCGTTGCCATTCCAATTCGCCTGCAGGCAATCCGAAGCGCAGCCATTGCGGCTGCTCTGCGAAGCGGCGCACAAATAGTCCGGCACGGCCGAGATGCTGGAAAAATCTCCATCGCGGCCGGCGTTCGCACCAGGCGAAACAACGACGTGCCGCCGACAATGTCCATATCGGCGGCGATCAGGATTTCATCGAGTTCTCGCGGCGTCCTGTGCCAGCCGCCGGCGCGTTGCCTGCGCCCACGCCGAATCTGCGAGCGCAGATTTCGCCGATGGCAATCGCCGGCCCGGAAACAGCCCATGGCCCCAGCACGTTCCGGATCCGCGCCGCGATGGCCGGCGCGGCGATGGCAAAGCCAAGCCGCAACCCAGCAAGGCCAAAAAATTTTCCGAACGAGCGCAACACGACGACATCGCCGCGATCCACATCTGGCGCAAGGCTCGCGCCAGGCGGCCCGACATCCATGAAGGTCTCATCGACGACGAGCAGGCCGCCATGCCGACTGCGCGTCTTCAGCGAGCGCTATCAGGGCATCCTTGTCAACGATGCTGCCGTCCGGATTGTTCGGGTTGACGACAACGGCAAGATCCGCGCCACGAAGCGCGTCTATGTCGGCGATCTCTGTTGCGCGGTGCCCGACACAGTGCGGCGGCGCGGGCGTGTTCTGCATAGGTCGGCCCAAGGATTGCGGCACGTCCTGGCGGCACCAAAGCGGCGACGTGCGTCAGCAATATCTGCGTTCCCGGCGCCGCGACGATATGGGCCGAGGACGGCGCACCGTAGGCCCGTGCCGCGATCTGCGCGAGCCGTTCGAGCGCGGCCCGGTCCGGCAGCCGGGCGAACAGATCGGGGGACAGTTTCGGCAGCGGATAGGGATTAGGATTGATCCCGGTCGACAGGTCGATGAAAGGTTCCGAAGCGCCAGGGAACAGGCGCCGCGCGGCGCTGAGATCGCCGCCGTGAACGAGCGGTTCGGCCGAGCCCAGGCTTTGGGGGAATTGGGACATTATGTCCGTCGTGCTCACGCTACTCGCCATGCTGATCGAACTCGCCGTTGGTTATCCGGATCGGCTGGTGCGTGCAATCGGCCATCCGGTGACCTGGATGGGTCGCCTGATCGGCGCGCTCGATCGCGGCCTCAATCGCGAGACGCTGCGGCCGCACACCCGGCTGCGCGATGGGCATCCTTGTGATCCTGATCGTTGTCGTCATCGTCGGTTTGCCAGCTTTCATCGCTGAACACGCCCTGCTCCACCTGCCATTCGGATTCCTTGCCGTCGCGCTCCTCGCCAGTTCCCTGATCGCGCAGCGCAGCCTTCATCAGCACGTCGCGCGCGTTGCCCTCGCGCTCGAACGAGAAGGCGTGGCCGCTGCCCGGACAGCAGTATCGCATATCGTCGGCCGCGATACCGCGACGCTCGACGAGGCCGCCGTCGCACGCGCCGCGATCGAAAGCCTGGCGGAGAACTTCTCCGACGGAATCGTGGCGCCGGCTGTGTGGCTGGCCGTCGGCGGGCTCGCAGGCGGCGCGATCTACAAGGCGATCAACACCGCCGACAGCATGATCGGCCATCGCACGCCGCGCCACGAGGCGTTCGGCTGGGCCGCGGCCCGGCTCGACGACCTCGTCAACCTGCCGGCGTCGCGGCTCTCCGCGCTTCTGCTCATTGCGGCGGCGGCGATGACAACACGGAGCGCCGCATCGAATGCGTGGCGTGCCATGCGGCGCGATGCATCGCGCCACCGCTCGCCCAACGCCGGATATCCCGAGGCGGCGATGGCGGGCGCGCTCGGGCTTTCACTTGCGGGGCCGCGCGTATACGGCGGCGTGCACGTCGACGATGCGCCGATGGGCAACGGCCGCCGCGAGGCCAATGCAGCCGATATCCGCGCCGCGCTTGCATTGTATCGGCGTGCCGATGCGATCCTGATCGCGATGCTCGCCGTGCTGAGCATCGTTCTCATCGCGCCAATTTGAGCAGGCGGTCGAGGTCGAGATGTGCAGCAAGGTGGGCGGCAAGCCGATCGAGCGTCTGATCGATCAAGGCTTCGTAGGCGATGTTCGTTGCGCCCGCGTTGAACCGGGCAAGCCAGGCGGAACGCTGCCGATCGTCGGCGAA
The DNA here is from genome assembly GCA_963730645.1 of uncultured Alphaproteobacteria bacterium. Classification (GTDB taxonomy): domain Bacteria; phylum Pseudomonadota; class Alphaproteobacteria; order Rhizobiales; family Xanthobacteraceae; genus BOG-931. Next base: position 274,717 of record CAVSSN010000017.1, read on the forward strand.
CAGGCCGTGGATGTAGGTGCCCAGCCACGTTGCCATTGCCGAAGAGATCGCACCTTCCTGCGATCCATCGGCGATATGCGAAAATGGCCGCGCGCAGTCCGGTCCCGCGGTTACACCCATGTGCATTTCGTAGCCTGTGAACGGAACGCCGTCAGTTGTGGTGCCGCACACCGGTTCGAGCCGTTTTTCGTTCGATAGAATTGTCTCGACGTTGAGCAAGCCGAGGCCTTCAACCTTCGACGGAGGCCCCTCAATTCCCTCAGGATCGGAAATCGTGCGCCCGAGCATTTGAAAACCGCCGCACAAACCGAGGACCATTCCGCCGCGCCGCAGATGCGCCGCGATATCGATGTCGAACCCGGCCTGCCGCAACGCCCCGAGGTCGGCGATCGTCGCCTTCGATCCCGGCAAGATGACCAGATCGGCGTCGCCGGGAAGCGCGGCGCCCGGCCGTACGCGCACGAGTTCGACCTCGGGCTCGGCATCGAGCGGATCGAGATCGTCGAAATTCGCGATGTGCGGCAGGATCGGCACTGCGATGCGGATGCGCGCATCCGATTTCATTGGCCGCGCCCCATCGAGCGCCAGCGCATCTTCCGCCGGCAAGCATCGCGCATCGAAAAAGAACGGGACAAGCCCAAGCGCCTCCCATCCGGTCGCACGCGCTATGGCTGCCATGCCCTCGCCAAACAGCGCTGGATCGCCGCGGAATTTGTTGACAATGAAACCGCACACCAGCGCCGCATCGTCCGGCGCGATCACTGCCTTGGTGCCGACGAGGCTCGCGATCACGCCGCCGCGGTCGATGTCGCCGATCATCACGACCGGCACGCCGGCCGCTCGCGCAAATCCCATGTTGGCGATGTCGTTTGCCCGCAGGTTCACCTCGGACGCGCTGCCGGCGCCTTCGACCAGAACAATGTCGGCGTCGGCCTTCACCCGTTCAAAACTATCGAGCACAAACGGCATCAGGCCGGACTTCATGCCTTGATATTCCGCCGCCTTCGCCGTCGCGAACACTTTGCCTTGAACAATGATCTGCGCACCGATTTCACTCTGCGGCTTGAGCAAAACAGGATTCATATGAATGCTCGGCGCAACGCGCGCCGCGCGCGCCTGCAGCGCCTGCGCGCGGCCGATCTCGCCGCCGTCAGCCGTCACCGCTGCGTTATTGGACATGTTCTGCGGCTTGAACGGCCGCACCTTGAGGTCGCGGTTTGCGAACGCCCGCGCCAATCCTGCGACAATCAGCGACTTGCCCACGTCCGAGCCCGTGCCCTGGAACATGAGCGCACGGGCCGCCATGTCAGAACTCGATGCCGGGCTGCGCCTTCACGCCGGCGGCGAAATGGTGCTTCACCAGCGTCATCTCGGTGACGAGATCGGCGGCGGCAATCAGCTCCGGCTTGGCATTGCGCCCGGTGACCGCGACATGCAGTCCCGGCCGGCGCGCCGTCAATTCACCAATGACAGAATTGAGATCAAGGTAGTCGTAGCGCAGCGCGATGTTGAGTTCATCGAGGACGATGAGTCCGAAGCCGGGGTCGGCCAGCAGTTCGCACGCCTTCGCCCATGCGCGCTCGGCGGCCGCGACATCGCGCGCGCGGTCCTGCGTTTCCCAGGTAAAGCCCTCGCCCATCGTATGCCACACGACCTGGTCGCCAAATTTTTCCAGCGCGTCGCGCTCCGCCGTATGCCACGCACCCTTGATGAACTGCACGACGCCAACGCGGTGGCCGCGCCCCAGCATGCGCAACGCGAGGCCAAACGCGGCCGTGGACTTGCCCTTGCCGGTACCGGTGTGCACGATGAGAAGGCCTTTCTCGATCGTCTTTTCCGCGACTTCGGCATCCTGCACGGCCTTGCGCTTCGCCATCTTGGCGCGATGGCGCTCGGCTTCGGCATCTGCGATTTTTTCACTCATGGAGTTCCTTTCACGACGAGCGGCAGCCCGGCGACCACGAGAACGACGCGATCGGCGCGCGCAGCGATGCGTTGGTTGAGAATGCCCTGCAAATCCCGGAAGCGCCGCGCCAAAGCGTTATCCGGGACGATCCCGGAACCCACTTCGTTGGCGACCAGCACCACCGTTGGGGTGCTCGCCATTTCTTCTTCCAGTCGATCAATCTCCGCGTCAATGTCCGCATCGGCAAGCATCAGGTTGGAGAGCCACAGCGTCAGGCAATCGATCAAGGTCGGCGCCGAATTGTTAGCGCGCAGCGCGCCCGCAAGATCGCGCGGCGCCTCGATCGTCCGCCACTGCGCACCGCGGCGCGCGCGATGGGCGGCGATGCGCTCGGTCATCTCCGCGTCGCGCGCTTGCGCAGTCGCCACGTAAATCCACGGCGGCGGGAGCGCCGCGATCAAACTCTCGGCATAGCGGCTTTTTCCCGAGCGGGCGCCGCCTAGGACGAGGGTGCGCAAGGGCTCGCCACCGTCAGGCGCGCGCAGCGCGGCCGAAACGGGCGTAAAGCGCTCCTGTCGCCAAGCCGAGCAGCGCCCATAACACCGCATTGACACCGAGCGAACGTGCCGCAAACTCGGCGGCGAGTTCAGGCGGTACGAGACCCGCGCCTTCGGCCGGATGCGGCGCTCCAACCAGATGCGGCGCGACCAGAAGCGCGATGCCGATCGGTACCGCCCACGCGGTGCGGACAAACACCATGAGGCCCAGCGCCAATGCCGTCGCCCCCATGGTGGCGAGCCACCAGGATTGCCGCAGCAGGAGATCGGCCGCCACCGACCCCGGCAGTTCGGGCGGCAGCCCGAATGCAGGCGCCAGCGAAAACGCCGCAAAGCCCGCCAATCCCCAGAGCAAGCCTTCGCGCGCATCGACTGCGCGCCCGCTCACCGCGTATGCGCCGACGAGCAGCAAGGCGAACCCGACGGAGGTCAGCGTCGTTGCGATCCACGTGAACACCGGACGCCAGGGCGAATCTTCCGCGACCATCGATCCGGCATGATCTTCGTGCGTCTGCGCCTGAGCTTGTCCGACCAGCGCCGGCAGCGCGCCGTGCTCATGCTTGTGCGTCGTAACCGCGCCGCTCTCATACTTCTCCGCTTCGAGAATCATCGGCACCAGCGAAACGTGCTGAATCGCAGCGATGAGCAAGCCAACGCCGATGCCCGCGCCGAGCGCGGCCGCGAAAATCCGACGGAACATGGAAAATCCCCTCAGTGGCAGGGGAAGCTGATCGCGTGGCGCGTATTGTGTGCCGCGTCGTGGATCGCCTGGATCGGCGCAAAACCGGTGACGCCGATGAACACGACCCCGAGCAGGATCGCGGCGACACCATAACGGACCGCATCGCGCTGCGCAGCGGGGATGGCGGCAGTATTGATCAGACTGGACATTTCGTTCTCCTGCGTCCTCCACCCGAGGACATGAGGGGGGCCAAAAGCGGCCCATGTCACCGGCAGGTCTCCTGGCTCGCGGGTCAACGCCCGGTCTCGACCTTCCCGGAGCATGCTCCAGTGGGCTTCGAGGGGGCTCGCCGCTTACAGTTGCGGGGGCAGCCACGGCTTCGAGCAAGCTGGCTCTCACCGTGTTCCCTTTTTCGTCCCTTCCAACGGGAACCGACGACGCCCCAATTATAGCCCTCGCGGGCTCGACTGCAAAGTGCCGGACTTCGCCATTGACAACAGCCGCGATGCCGCCGTTATGTCCTTGGAATTCGACGGCCTCTCACGTGAGAGCGAACAGGGAATGCGGTGCGGAACAAGAGGTTCCTAGTCCGCAGCTGCCCCCGCAACTGTAAGCGGCGAGCCCGTACCACAAGCCACTGGGAAACCGGGAAGGCGGTGACGGGCGGTGACCCGCGAGCCAGGAGACCTGCCGTCGAATTCGGTCGTGGGCCGGGCGGGGTGCCTCGGTACCGGTCGTCGACACGCGGCACCCGTCTATCGTCCATCGGAGCGGCGCGGGTGAGCTTTGACGATCGCACATTCAGTGACGGACGCTGCGGCCGCGCCAAGCGCGCCGACAGTCTACGTGTGCATCACCTGCAAGCGCGCCGGCGAAGCCGAAAGCGAGCCGCGCCCGGGCGCCATCCTCGCGGAAGCGACGATGCAGGCCGCCGAAGGCACCGAAATCACCGTGCGGCGAATCCGATGCCTGGCCAACTGCACGCGCGGCCCGAGCGCAGCCATGCGCAGCAACGGCTCCTGGACCTACATTTTCGGTGGCCTCGATGTCGCCTGCGCACCGGCTTTGATCGAAGGCGTGCGCCTGCTCGCGCGCGCGGCCGACGGCATCATGCCGTGGCGCGGACGGCCGGAACCGCTCAAGCGCGGCCTGATCGCGCGCATTCCTCCCATCGACTTCGAAGAGGTCATCGAATGAACGGCTCGCTTGCGCGCGTCCCCTGCACGATCGTCACCGGCTTCCTCGGCGCCGGCAAAACCACGCTGATCCGCCATGTGCTTGCGAACGCGCAGGGCCGGCGACTCGCCGTCATCGTCAACGAGTTCGGCGATATCGGCATCGACGGCGAAATCCTCAAAGGCTGCGGCGATGCCGCGTGCCCAGAGGAGAACATTGTCGAACTCGCGAACGGCTGCCTGTGCTGCACCGTGGCGGATGAGTTCGTGCCGGCGCTCGACGCCATTCTCGCGCGCCAGCCCGAGCATATCGTGATCGAGACCTCCGGCCTCGCGCTGCCAAAGCCGCTGGTGCAGGCGTTCCTCTGGCCGGCGATCCGCAGCCGCGTCACCGTCGACGGCGTCGTCGCCGTGGTCGATGGCGCAGCGCTTGCCGATGGCCGCGTCGCCGCCGACCTCGAGGCGCTGGCGCGCCAGCGCGCTGCCGATAATGCGCTCGACCACGACGATCCAATCGAGGAAGTGTTCGAGGACCAGATCGCCTGCGCTGATCTGGTCGTGCTGAACAAGCGCGACCTGCTCGATGATGCCGGCATGGCGAAGGCACGCGCGGCGATTGCCGACGCGCTGCCGCGCAGCGTCAAGATCGTCACCGTGTCCGACGGCAAGGTCGATGCCGGCGCGCTGCTCGGGCTCGGCGTCGGCACCGAGGATGATATCGCCAACCGGCGCACGCATCACGACGCCGAGGAAGAACATGATCACGATGATTTCGATAGTTTCGTTGTATCGCTTTCCGAGATAGCCGACCCCGCAGCGCTCGCCGCGCGCGTCTCCGGCGTGGCGGAGACATTCGACGTCCTGCGCGTGAAGGGCTTTGCCGCCGTCGCCAACAAGCCGATGCGCCTGCTGGTGCAAGGGGTGGGCCCGCGCGTCACGCATCAATACGACCGGCCATGGACAGCGGCGGAAACGCGCCAGGGCCGCCTCGTTGTGATCGGTCTGAAGGGTTTGGATCGCGCCGCTGTTACACGCGCGCTGCTCGGATAAACGATGCATCTGCTCGCGACCACGTCAACCAGCCTCGACGAGATCGTCGAACCGGTCGATCTTGGCCAGCCGCCTGGCGATATTCTCGTACTCTCGTTCGCCGACAGCGATCTCGCGGCGCTCGCGGCGGCATGGGCGATCGAACGGCCTGCACTGCCGAGCGTGCGGCTGACGCATCTGCGCGACCTGCGCCATCCGATGTCGGTCGATCTGTGGATCGATCGCGTCGGCGCGCACGCCAAGGTCATTCTGATCCGCCTGCTCGGCGGGCTTGATTGGTGGAAATACGGCATCGAGCGGCTCTCGGTCCTGGCGCGCGAGCGCGGCATCGCGCTCGCCGTGCTTGCCCGGGCGAAGACCGCGACGATGTTCGCCTTGCCGCGGCGTCGACATTGCCGCCGCAAGAGCTCGACACGCTGCTGCGCTATTTCCGCGAAGGCGGCCGCGAAAACCTGCGTGCGCTGCTGCGCCGTTTGGCCGGCCATGCGGGGATTGCGCTGGAGGCGGCAGAACCGACGCCGGTCCCGCGCATGGCGGGTTATCTGCCGGGCCAAGGCGCGGTCGATCTCGATCAACTCGCAGCGGCGCTCGTCCCCGGCCGCCCGGTTGTGCCGATTATCTTCTACCGCGCCATGTTGCTCGCGGCTGACACCGCGCCGATCGATGTGTTGTGCGACGCCTTGGCGACGCGCGGCCTCGCGCCAGCCCCGCTTCTGGTCACCAGCCTGAAGGACGCGGACGCAGCAGCGTTCATTCGCGACGCGCTCGCGCGGCTTGATCCGGCTTTGATCATCACGACGACGGCTTTTGCGGCCGGCGGCAATGTTGATGACCCGACGCCACTCGACGGCCCCGACGTTCCCATCCTCCAGGTCGTCACTGCGACCACCAAGCGCGCCGCATGGCGCGACAGCCCGCGCGGGCTCGGCGCCGCCGATCTCGCGATGCACGTGGTTCTGCCCGAACTCGACGGCCGCGTGCTCGCGGGCGTCGTGGCCTTCAAGGATCCATTGCCGCAGCATGATGGGCTTGCGTTCACGGCGCTCGTGAACCGGCCGGAGGCGGACCGGATCGCGATGGTCGCGGATCGGATTGCTGCGCTCGTGCGGCTGCGAACCACGCCGCGCGAAGAACGGCGCGTCGCCATCCTGATGCCGGATTATCCCGGCGCGCCCGGACGCACCGGCTATGCGGTCGGACTCGACGTGCCGGCAAGCGTGATCGCGCTGCTCGGCGACCTCGCTTCCGCCGGCTACAGCATGGGCGCCGGGCCGAAGACATCGCGCGAATTGCTCGATGCACTTTCCATCGGCTCGGACGAAGCGAAGCTTACGATCAGCCAATATGAAGCTCTGCTGGCACAATTGCCGCCAAACGCAATCGAGCGTCTGCGCGCCGCATGGGGCGATCCAGGCCGCGATCCCGACGTCCACGATGGCGCCTTTTTCTTTCGCGCAAAAAAATTCGGCAACGTGCTTGTCGCTTTGCCGCCGGACCGCGGACGGTCATCGGACCGCCGCGCCGACTATCACGATCCATCATTGCCGCCGCGGCATGCCTTGCTCGCCTTCGGCCTGTGGCTGCAGCACGTGGCAAAGGTCGATGCGCTCGTGCACATGGGCGCCCACGGCACGATCGAGTGGTTGCCGGGCAAGGCGGTGGCCCTGACATCGGAATGCTTTCCCGAGTTGATGGTCGGACCGCTGCCCGTCATCTATCCGTTCATCGTCAACAACCCCGGCGAGGCGGCGCAGGCCAAACGGCGGATCGCCGCGGTTACGATTGGCCATCTGCCGCCGCCACTCGCCGCGACCGCAATTGTCCGGCGACGCGCGCGAGCTCGAACGGCTGGTCGACGAATTCGCGCAGGCGGACGGCCTCGACCACCGCCGCCGCGAGCGGCTCGCGCGCCTCATCGTCGAGACGGCACAGCGCACCGGTCTCGCACGCGAGGCCGGCATCGATACGGACGTCAATCCCGACGAGGCGCTGCGCCGCATCGATGCGTGGCTGTGCGATCTCAAAGACCTCGCGATCAAGGACGGCCTGCACATCTACGGACGCGCGCCCGCGAATGTCGACGATCCTGCATGGCGGCGCAGCGCCGGCGCAGAACGCGATGCCCTGCTCGCCGCGCTCGACGGCCGGCGAGTCGCGCCCGGCCCCGCCGGCTCGCCGAGCCGCGGCCGGCGCGACGTGCTGCCGACCGGCCGCAATCTCTTCACCGCCGATCCGCGCGCGCTGCCGACGCAGACCGCAATGGACCTCGGCCGGCTCGCCGCCGACGAGGTGGTCCGCGCCCACCTGCAGGCCCATGGCGAGATGCCGCGCGCCGTCGTCATCGACCTGTGGGGCAGCGCCACGCTGCGCACCGGCGGCGAGGAGATCGCGCAGGGCCTCGCGCTGATGGGCTGCCGGCCGATCTGGGACCACGCGACCAGCCGCGTCACCGGCGTGGAAGTGCAGCCGACCGCCGCGATGGGACGCGCGCGCGTCGACGTGACGTGGCGCATTTCCGGCTTATTTCGCGATCTGTTCCCGGCGCAGATCGCGCTGCTCGACGCCGCGGTGCAGGCCGTCGCGGCGCGCGATGAAACCGACGACGAAAATCCGCTCGCCGCAGCGCGGCGTTCCGCCAACGGCAAGGGTGCCGCGCGCGCTGGCGCGCATCTTCGGTACGGCGCCAGGCACGTATGGCAGCGGTGTCGACGATTTGCTCGGGCGCGATGCTGACCGCGTCGCCATCGGCGCGGCTTATCTCGCCGCCGCGTCGCACGCCTATGGCGGCGCGGCCGGAGAAGGCGACGCCAATCCCGGCGGCTTCGCGCAGCGCGTCGCGAGCGCCGACCTTCTGGTGCACCCGAGCGACGATCCGGCCCGCGATCTGCTTGAAGGCGGCGAAGACGTCGCCTTTGTCGGCGGATTTGCCGCCGCAGCGGCGGCGCTCGGCCACAGCGCCGATCTCGTCATGCTCGATGTCACCGACCCGCAGCGTCCGCGCGCGCGTTCGCTGTCCGCAGCGCTGGCGCGGATCGTACGGGCGCGAGCGGTGAACCCGCGCTTCATCGCCGGACAGATGCGGCACGGGCCACGCGGCGCCGCGGAGCTTGCCGAAACCGTCGACCGGCTTGTCGCGTTCGCGGAGACGACAGACGCGGTGCCGGACGAACTGATCGATCTCCTGCATGACGCCTACGTCGCCGATGCGCAGGTGCAGGCTTTCCTGCTGCGCGAGAATCCTGCGGCGGCGCGCGCCATCGCCGACCGGCTCGATTGGGCGCGATTGCACGGCTTGTGGCATCCGCGCCGCAACGATATCGACGCGAGCCTCGCGGCGCTGCGGGCGGAGGTCAGCGCCATGAATGCGCCCTTCAGCCGCGGCGCCTGCCCGGGCCTTTCCGCACCCATGGAGACTGGCGACGGAATGCTGGTCCGTATGCGGCCGACCGGGACGATCGCGCTCGATGCCTCTGGCCAAGCTGTGCAACGCGGCACAGGCGCACGGCAATGGCATCATCGAGGTCACGGCGCGTGGCAGCATCCAGGTCCGCGGCCTCACGGCCGTTTCGGCACCGGTATTCGCGGCCGACATCGCGCCACTTGGCATCGCGGCCGAGGATGGCGTTCCGATCGTGACCGATGCCCTGGCGGGGCTGGACCCGGCAGAACTCGTCGACGCCTGCACCCTGGCTGCGCAATTGCGCGCCGCGCTTGCCGAAAATCCGCTCGCCGCGAAACTCGCGCCGAAAGTCTCGGTCGCAATCGACGGCGGTGGTGCGCTGCACCTCGATGCCATCGCGGCCGACCTGCGCCTGCGGGCACAGCGGGCCTATGGCGGCGATGCCGTGTTTCACGCGACGGTGGGCGGCGATGGCGCCACGGCCGTGCCGCTGGGCGTCATCGAACGACGTTATGAAGTCGAAGCGGCCATCCGGCTGCTTGAAGTGATTGCCGCGCATGGCCGCCGCGCGCGGGCAAAGGACATTCTGCAGTCCGAGGGCCCGAACGTATTCCGCGACAGCCGTGTCCGATCTGATTGATCCGCGCACCGGCCTTCACGGCACGGCCGCCGTGCGAGCCGATAGGCACATTTCCACTTCGGGACGAACAGGTCGCTCTCGGGATTGGCGTCGCCTTCGGGCATGCCGACGCGAGGCTGCTTGAGCGTTTGATCGAAGCCGCCAAAAATACTGGCGCAAGCGGCATGCGCACCGCGCCCGGCCGCGCGCTTCTCGCGGTCGGTCTCACGCCAGAGCGTGCGCCCGCCTTCGCTGCCGTCGCCGAGCATCTCGGCTTCATCGTTCACGCCGGCGACCCGCGCCGTCATGTCATCGCGTGTGCCGGAGCGCCGATATGTGCGTCGGCAAACATTCCGGCGCGCACCATCGCCCCGGTGATTGCCGCAGCCGCAGCGTCGATGCTCGACGGCTCGATCTCCATTCATCTCTCGGGCTGCCCCAAGGGGTGCGCGCATCCCGCTCCGGCAGCGCTGACGATCGTCGGGCGCTCGCTGGGCTGCGGCCTTGTTGTCGACGGCTCGGCTCGCGACGCACCGGGCGCCCTGCTTTCGACGTATACATTGCCGCCTCGCCTCGCGGCGCTCGGGCGCGAGATCGAACGCGAGCGCAGGCCCGCAGAAAAAACGGCGCAGACGCTGGCGCGAATTGCCGAGCGCATCGCGGACACGGTCGAAAAAGAGGCCGGCAATGGGTGAGCGCCTGGCCTATTTGCGCGACGGCATGGCGATCTATGAGCGCTCGTTCGCCATCATCCGAGCGGAAGCCGATTTGTCGCGATTTCACGGCCGAGGAAGCCGACGTCGCCGTGCGCATGATCCATGCCTGCGGTCAGGTCGATGTGGCGCAGCAGATTGTTTTCGGCGCCGGCCTCGTTGCCGCGGGGCGAAATGCGCTCGCGGCCGGCGCGCCGATCCTGTGCGATGCCGAGATGGTGGCGCACGGCGTGACGCGGGCGCGGCTGCCGGCGCGCAACGAGGTGATCTGCACGCTGCGCGATGCCCGCGTCGCGGCGCTCGCCGAAAAGCTCGGCACCACGCGCTCGGCCGCGGCGCTGGACCTTTGGGCGGATCGCCTCGAAGGCGCTGTGGTCGCCATCGGCAATGCGCCGACCGCACTCTACCGCCTGCTTGAGATGCTCGATGCCGGCGCGCCGAAGCCCGCGGCTATTTTGGGCATGCCGGTCGGCTTCGTCGGCGCCGCCGAGTCGAAGGCGGCGCTCGCCGCCGACCCGCGGGGCACGCCGTTCCTGATCGTGCGCGGCCGCATGGGCGGCAGCGCCATGACCGCCGCCGCCGTCAACGCGCTTGCGCGAGGCGGGCTATGAGCGGGCGGCTCGTCGGCGTCGGCGTCGGTCCGGGCGATCCGGAGCTGGTGACGCTCAAGGCGATGCGCGCGCTCGGCGAAGCCGATGTGATCGCGCATTTTGCCAAGGCCGGGCACGCCAGCCAGTCGCGCAAGATCGTCGCGCAGCACCTGCGCAACGATATCGTCGAGCTTCCCCTGCTCTATCCGGTAACAACCGAAGTCCCGAAGGCAAGCGCAGCCTATCGCGACACGATCCGCGACTTCTACGACGTCTCCGCCTCACTGGTTGCTGCGCATCTCGACGCGGACCGCACTGTCGCGGTGCTCTGCGAGGGCGATCCGCTGTTCTACGGCTCGTACATGCACCTGCACGTGCGGCTGTCGGCGCGCTACCCGACGGAGATCATCGCCGGCGTGAGCGGCATGTCAGGCTGCTGGTCGGCGGTCGGCGCGCCGATCGCGCAGGGCGACGATGTCTTTACGGTGCTGCCCGCAACCCTGCCGGAAGGCGAGTTGGAGCGCCGGCTCGCCGATGCCGACGCCGCGGTGGTGATGAAGCTCGGTCGTCATCTGCCGAAAATCCGCCGCGCGCTCGGCCGCGCCGGGCGCCTCGATCGCGCGATCTATGTCGAACGCGGCACCATGGCCGACGCCGTGATGATGCCGCTCGCGGACAAGCCGGACGACCAGGCGCCCTATTTCGCCGTCGTGCTGGTGCCCGGATGGGAGCAACGGCCGTGACCGGGCGTCTCGCCGTCATCGGACTCGGACCAGGCGACCGGCGCTACGTCACGCCGGAAGCCGATGCTGCGCTCGCCGCAGCCGAGGCGCTCTACGGCTACGCGCCCTATCTCGACCGCGTACCGGCACGACCGGGCCAAAGCCGGCATCCTTCCGACAATCGCGAGGAAGGCGCACGCGCCGCGGCCGCACTGGCCCATGCCGCGCAGGGCGCGAGCGTCGCCATCGCATCCGGCGGCGATCCTGGCGTGTTCGCGATGGCGTCGGCAGTCTGCGAGCAAATCGAGACAGGGCCGGATAGCTGGCGCACGCTCGAAATTTCCATCGTGCCCGGTGTCACGGCGATGCTGGCGGTGGCTGCGCGCATTGGCGCGCCGCTCGGCCACGATTTCTGCGTGCTGTCGCTCTCGGACAACCTCAAGCCCTGGGAGCTGATCGAGCGACGGCTTGACGCGGCGGCGAGCGCTGGCTTCGTGATCGCACTTTATAATCCAATTTCGCGCGCGCGGCCTTGGCAGCTCAGCGCCGCATTCGAGCGGCTGCGCCGCCATCTGCCGGCATCGACTCCGATCGTGTTCGGCCGCGCCGTCGGGCGCCAGGATGAGCGCGTAAACATAACGACGCTCGCCGACGCCGACGCGATGGACGCCGATATGGCGACGCTGGTGATTGTCGGATCACAGCAGACGCGCATGATCGCGCGGGCCGGGCAGTCACCGCTCGTCTACACCCCACGCGTGGTTCAGGAGGTGGATGCGTGATCGAGCCACGCGATCACATCATCGACCGTTTCGACCGCCGGCCCAGCGAGAACCGGCGGCCGGCGCAGCATGATGACCGGCAGATCGAGCGCGCGCGCCGCGGCGATCTTGCCGTAGGTCGCGGCGCCGCCGCTGTTCTTGCAGACGACAATATCGATGCGATTGTCAGTGAGCAGCGCGCGATCGTCGGCTTCGTTGAAGGGGCCGCGGCCGGTGATATAGGTCGCGTGCGGCAGCGCAAGCGGCGGATCGACCGGATCGACGCTGCGGATGAGATAATGGTGCTGCGGCGCGTCGATGAACGGCGCCAATTCCTGACGGCCGAGCGCAAGGAATATGCGGCGCGGCGCCTCACCGAAGGCGCGCACCGCATCCTCGGCATCGGCGACCTCGGTCCATCGATCTCCCGCGGCAGCAATCCATGGCGGCCGCCGCAGCGCCACAAATGCTACGCCGGCCATGCGAGCCGCCGCCGCCGCATTGGCGGAGATGACAGCCGCGTAGGGATGCGTGGCATCGATCAGCGCATCGATGCGCTCTACCGACAGATAGTCCGCGAGCCCATCGACGCCGCCGAATCCGCCGACGCGGACCGGTACGCGCTGTGCTGCCGGTGCAGCCGTGCGGCCCGCGAGCGACAGCGTCACGGTGAGATCGGCGCGCTCGGCCAATCGCCCGGCCAGCAGCCGCGCTTCGGTTGTGCCGCCGAGTATGAGGATGCGTGGCATGCCGTTGCCTGATGCGATCGAGCGTGAGAGTGCCGCATCACGCCGCTGGCTGTCCATTGTCGGCATCGGCGAGGACGGCGTCGAGGGATTGAGCCCAGTGGCGCGCGGGCTGATCGGGGCAGCCGAGATTGTGTTCGGCGGCAAGCGCCACCTTGGCCTCGCGGCGCCGCTGATCCGCGGCGCGGCGCGGCCATGGCCGAGCCCATTCGATCGCGCTGCCGACGAGGTGGTTGCTTTTCGCGGCCGGCAGATTTGCGTGCTGGCCTCCGGCGACCCGTTCCACTACGGCGTCGGCTCGGTGCTGGCGCGCCGCATCGATCCGCAAGAGATGACGGTCGTGCCGGCGCCGTCCGCATTCAGTCTCGCCGCGGCTCGGCTCGGCTGGGCGTTGCCGGAGACGGTGCTGGTTTCGGTGCACGGCCGCACGATCAATCTTGTGCGCCCGCATCTGCATCCAGGCGCGCGCATTCTTGCACTGACGTCGGACGGCGAAGGCCCATCCGCGCTGGCGTGTCTGCTTGCGGAATCGGGTTTTGGCGCGTCGCGTCTTACCGTTCTCGAAGCACTTGGTGGGCCGCACGAGCGGATGCGTGAAACCACCGCGAGGGACTTTGATCTCGGCACGGATTGGCGCCGCTCAATACCGTCGCGATCGAAGTCGTCGCAGCGCCGGATGCACGGATCATCGCACGCACCCCCGGTCTGCCCGACGCACTGTTCGAGCACGACGGCCAGATTACCAAGCGCGAAATCCGCGCGGTGACGATGTCCTCGCTCGCGCCGCGGCGCGGCGAGTTGCTGTGGGATGTCGGCTCAGGCTCGGGCTCGGTGGCGATCGAATGGATGCTGGCCGATCCCTCGCTGCGCGCAATTGCCATCGAACGGCGCACCGATCGCGCAGCGCGCATCCATCGCAATGCCGCAGCCTTTGGTGTGCCGGGCCTCGAAATTATAGAAGGCGCGGCGCCGGCCGTGCTCTCCACGCTCGCCGCTCCCAACGCCGTATTCGTTGGCGGCGGCGCGAGCGATCCGGGCGTGCTCGACGCGGTCGTCGATGCACTCAGCCCCGGCGGCCGGCTTGTGATCAACGCGGTAACGACCGAAACCGAAACGATGCTGCTCACTCGCCATGCCAGGCTCGGCGGCGAATTGATCCGCATCGCCGTGTCGCGGGCAGAACCCGTCGGCGGCAAAACCGGCTGGCGCGCGGCGATGCCCGTGACGCAATGGATTTGGGTGAAGCCATGATCGTCGCCGGGATCGGATGCCGAAAGGGCGCACCGGCGGCCGACATCGAGGCCGCTATTGCCGCAGCGCTTTCGCGCGCAGGATTTGCGCCGACCGCACTCGGCATCATTGCGACCGCGGCGATGAAAGACGGGGAGAACGGAATCAAAAACACCGCGGCGAAACTCGGCCTGTCGCTCGTTCTGGTCCAACAGAGCGAACTCGAAGCGGCAAACAGCCGTACGCTAACGCGTTCGGAGCGCGTCGCCGCGCTCACGGGCGTTTCGTCAATCGCGGAGGCGGCCGCCCTGGTCGCAGCCGGCCCCGCCGCTCGCCTGCTTGGACCGCGTATCGCCGTACGCGCCGCGACCTGCGCGCTCGCCTCAAGCGGAGGCGAGCCGTGACCGTGCATTTCATCGGCGCCGGGCCCGGCGCAGCGGACCTCATCACCGTGCGCGGGCGCGACCTCATCGCTCGCTGCCCGGTCTGTCTCTATGCCGGATCAATCGTTCCGCCGGAACTGCTCGTCCATTGCCCGCCGGGCGCGCGCATCGTCGACACCGCGCCGATGTCGCTCGACGAGATCGAGGCGGAATTCGTCGCGGCGCACGCCGCCAACAAGGACGTGGCGCGGCTTCATTCCGGCGACCTTTCGATTTACAGCGCGCTCGCCGAGCAGCTTCGCCGGCTTGAGCGGCGCGGCATTGCCTTTACGCTCACGCCCGGCGTGCCTGCCTTTGCCGCGGCGGCGGCGGCGCTCGGCTGCGAGCTCACCGTGCCGGAAGTGGCGCAGAGCGTCGTGCTGACACGCATGGCCGGGCGCGCATCGCGCATGCCCGAAACGGAAAAGCTTGCGACGTTTGCCGCGAGCGGTGCGACGCTCGCCATCCATCTCGCGGTCCACGCGATCGATGCGATCGTGAAGGAGCTGACGCCACACTACGGCGCGCAATGCCCGGTGGCCGTCGTGGTGCACGCAAGCTGGCCCGACCAGCGCATATTGCGCGGCACGCTTGGCGATATCGCGGAGAAGGTCGCGGCCGAAAGGATCGAGCGAACCGCGCTCGTTCTCGTCGGTCGCGCACTCGCGGCGGGGGACTTCCGCGAGAGCGCGCTCTACGACCCGGATTATCGCCGCAGGTTTCGCGGAGGTGCGTCTTGTGCGGATTAGAACGGCGCGCGGCCGACCAGGTTTCCATCGCGGTCGAACACCGCAATTTCGATGGCAATGTCGCGGCCGACGACCACGCGCGCGGCGGTCTGCTGCGCCTCGCGCGCGACCACATCACCCAGCGCGATGCCTTCGGCTTGCGCCAGAGCGAAGGCCTGCGCCGTCGTATTGGCCGCAACGATCCGGTCTCGCAAGACGGAAGTGCCGCCGGCCGCCTCGGCAAAATTTGCCAGCAGCGCGAGATCGACTGCGCCGCGCTTGGAGTGAAGGTCGAGCATGCCCTGCGCGAGCTTTGTCATCTTGGCGACGCCGCCCGCTATCGTGACGCGCGCAACGGGATGGGCGCGAACGTATTTGAGCATCCCGCCGACGAAATCGCCCATGTCGATGAGCGCGGTCTCGGGCAGGCCGTGCAGCTTTTGCACCGCCGCCTCGGAGGCCGCGCCGGTCGCACCGGCAATGTGGTCGAGGCCCGCGGCGCGCGCGACGTCGATGCCGCGATGAATGGAATGGATCCAGGCCGAGCACGAATAGGGCACCACGATCCCGGTCGTGCCGAGGATCGACAATCCGCCGACAATGCCGAGGCGGCCGTTGAGCGTCTTGGCCGCAAGCGCCGCTCCACCCGGGATCGCGATCTCGACATCCGCATCAGCAGGGCAGCGTGCCGCTTCGGCGACTTCGACAATCGCGTCATGGATCATCCGCCTTGGCACTGGATTGATGGCCGGCTCACCCGGTGGAATCGGAAGGCCGGGGCGCGTGACTGTGCCGACGCCCTCACCGGCACGGAAGGTCACGCCGGCGCCAGGCGCGCCCATGCGCACGGTCGCGAGGATCAAAGCGCCGTGCGTGACATCCGGATCGTCGCCCGCATCCTTGATCACGCCGGCGGTGGCAGAGCCTTGATCCTTCTGCGTCACGGCCAGCGCGAAGGCTGGGCGGCCGCCGCGCGGCAGCGTCACTTCGACCGGATCTGGAAATTCACCTGTCACCAGCGCCGCATAGGCGGCCTTCGCCGCCGCCGTGGCGCAGGTGCCGGTGGTCCATCCCCGGCGCAATGGGCGATCTTGCGTGGCCATGCGTCTGCCTATAGTCCGGCGCGCGGAGATCGTCACCACGGGGGCGCAACGCCATGACGGCGTGGGATAGCCTTGCGGCGCGGCGCGACGGCATTCCGGTGTTTGCGCCCGGCCACGTCTGGCTGGCCGGCGCAGGCCCGGGCGACCCCGGCCTGCTGACGCTCGATGCGCTCGCCGGCCTCACCCAGGCGGACATCGTCGTGCATGATGCGCTGGTCGATCGCCGCGTGCTCGCGCTCGCAGGCCCGCAGGCGCAGCTCGAATTCGCCGGCAAGCGCGGCGGCAAGCCCTCGGCGACGCAGGCCGATATCAGCCAGCGGCTGGTCGAGCTGGCGCGCGCCGGTCACCGCGTGCTGCGCCTCAAAGGAGGCGACCCTTACGTCTTCGGCCGCGGCGGCGAGGAGGCGATGACGCTTGCTGCCGCCGGTGTGCCCTTCCGCGTGATCCCCGGCGTTACCGCAGGACTTGCGGCGCTCGCCGCGGCCTCGATCCCGGCGACGCTGCGCGGCGTCAACCGCGCGGTCATCTTCGCGGCCGGCCATGGCGCCGACGAGGATTTCGACTGGGCGCCGCTGGCGCGCACCAGCCAGCCGATCGTGCTCTACATGGTGATGCACAATCTCGAACGCATCGCCGGCGCATTGATCGCCGGTGGACGCGCCGCGCAGACGCCGGCCGCTGTCATCGTTTCGGCGACGACACCGAACGAGCGCATCCTCGTCTCGACGCTGGAGCGGCTGGCGGCAGATGTGCAGACAAAAAATTTTCAGCCGCCGGCGATCGTGGTGATCGGCGACATCGTCGCGATGCGCGAACAGCTGCTCGGGGCCGGCATGACGGCTGACGAGGTTTTGGAGTGAGCGCGCGAGGGCTCATCGTCGCGGCATCCCATTCCGGGGCCGGCAAGACGACAGTGACGCTTGCGCTGCTGGCCGCTCTCGCGCGGCGCGGGATTGCGGTGCGGGCGGCGAAGGCCGGGCCCGATTACATCGACCCGGCATTCCATGCTGCAGCGACCGGCGCTGCCAGCGTCAATCTCGATAGCTGGGCGATGCCGCCCGCGCTGCTCGACGCACTTGCGGCCCGGGCAGCGGCGAGCGCCGAGATTTTCGTGATCGAAGGCGTGATGGGTCTGTTCGACGGCATCGCCGGACCGCCCGGTCGAGGCGGCACGACGGCAGACCTCGCCGCGCATTTTCGTCTGCCGGTGGTGCTGGTGCTCGATGTCTCCGGCCAGGCGCAGTCGGCCGCGGCGGTCTTGCGCGGCTTTGCCTCGCATGATCCGGCAGTGCGCATTGGCGGCGTGATCTTGAATCGCGTCGGCAGCGCGCGGCATCACGCTGTCGTCGCTGCAGCGATTGCCCCGCTCGAATATTCCCGTGCTCGGCGCCGTGCCGCGCGACGAGATGCTGGCCCTGCCGAACCGGCATCTCGGCCTCGTTCAAGCCGGCGAATACACCGATCTCGCAGCAAAGTTTCGCGCGGCTGGCTGAAATGGCGGAGCGCTGTCTCGATCTCGACGCTATCGTTGCGCTTGCCGGGCCGCTCTCGCTTGCGTCCGCATCGCATGGCCAGGCATTGCCGCCGCCCGGCCAGCGCATCGCGCTCGCATCCGACGCTGCCTTCAGCTTCGTCTATCCGCACATCGTGGAGGCGTGGCGGCGCGCGGGGGCTGAAATTGTTCCCTTCTCACCGCTTGCCGACGAGCCGCCGCCCGAAAGCTGCGACAATTGCTGGCTGCCGGGTGGCTATCCGGAGCTGCATGCAGATGCGCTCGCCGCCGCGCATCGCTTCCAGGCCGGGCTTCGGCGCTTCGCCGAGACGCGGCCGGTTCACGGCGAATGCGGCGGCTACATGGTGCTGGGCGAAAGCATTGAGGATACGGCCGGGCGGCGCCACGCCATGACCGGATTGCTCGGCCACGCGACGAGCTTTGCCAAGCGCAAACTGCATCTCGGTTACCGCGAAGCGCGGCTGCTTGCGGATAGTGCGCTCGGATCGGCCGGTGACATCATTCGCGGTCATGAATTCCATTATGCATCGCTCGAATCCGGAAGCGGATGCCGATGCAGCCGCTCGCTGAACTGTTCGACGGCACCGGGCAATCGCTCGGCAAGACGGGAGGCCGGCGGGGCTTTGTTACCGGCACTTTCTTTCACGCCATCGCCGGCGCCCATCCGGACTGATCGGATTCGGCTACGCGCCCGCCTTCGGCTCACGCGCTTCGTCATCGGCCGGCGTGTCGGAGACACCCGCCTCGGCGAAGGTCGCCATGCCGGTATGGCAGGCGAGCGCCGCACGCAGCAGCAGCACGGCGACGGCCGCGCCGGAGGCTTCGCCGAGCCGCATGTTGAGGTCGAGCAACGGCACGAGCCCGAGCGCGTCGAGCAGCATGCGATGCGCGGCCTCGGCGGAAACATGGCCGGCGAGCGCGTGGGCGAGCGTGTCGGTGCGCAGCTTCGCCAGCGGCGCAACCGCGGCCGTGCAGACAAAACCGTCGAGCAGCACCGGGATACGACGCTGTCGCGCCGCCAACGCCGCGCCGAGAATCGCCGCAAGCTCGCGGCCGCCGAGCGCCGCCGCGATCATCAGCGGATCGTGCAGCACCGCGGCGTGACGTTGCAGCGCGCGATCGATGACATCGCGCTTGCGCGCAAGGCCATCATCATCGACGCCGGTGCCGCGGCCGGCCCAGCGCCCTGCCCCGCCGCCGAACAGCGCAGCCGCAATCGCCGACGCCGCCGTGGTATTGCCGATGCCCATTTCCCCGAGGCACACGAGATCGGCATCGGACGGAGACCGCATCGCAGCCGGCGGCAACGGCGGCAAGAAATTCGGCTTCCGTAAGCGCCGGCTGCTGCGTGAAGTCCGCCGTGGGACGATCGAGCGCAAGTGGAATGACCCGCAGAGTAGCCCCCGCGGTGCGTGCGAGCTGATTAATGGCGGCGCCGCCAGCGGCAAAATTCGCCACCATCTGCGCCGTGACTTCAGCGGGATAGGCCGAGACACCCTGCGCAGTCACACCATGATTGCCGGCAAAGATCAGGATTTCGACCTTGCTCAGCCGCGGCGGATTTCGGCCCTGCCAGTGCGCAAGCCATGCGACGAGATCTTCGAGACGGCCCAGGCTCCGCGGCGGCTTGGTGAGCTGAGCCTCACGGTTCGCTGCCGCGACTGCCGCTGCCGGATGCCCGCTCGGCAGATCAAGACAGGCGGCTCTCAGATCGGCAAGGGATGTGAAGACGGTCATTACTGTTCGGCTTACTTCAACATCGCGCCAATTTTTGCGGTGAGCTCGGGGCTGGTCGTTCGATAGAGGTCATGCGATCAGCGTATCGATGCGTTCGCCAGAGACCGGCGTGATCTCGAGATTCATCCTTTCGGCCTCCGCCAGATAGTCCTTGTCCTGCAAGGTCTCGTCGAAGGCCTTGCGCAGTGCGGCGACCCGTTCTGCGGGAACGCCGGGCGGCGCAGCGAACGGCCACGCCATCACCTGCCGCGCAAAGACGACCTTGAATATCTGCCGGGCTTCGTCGGTTTTGGCGTAGTCCATGATCAGCGGTACATCAGGCAGATCCGGGTGCTTGCGCAACGAGAGCTGGGCCAGGATCGATATCCGCTTGTCCTTCAGCCATTCGGCCTCGGTCGCCTTCACGCTCGACCATGACCACCCGCAACGGCCGCTGACTTCGCCGCGCTCCATCGCCAGCTTGATCTCGTTGCCGCCGGGAAAGCCCCGGACGGTGCGGAACTTGGTCCCGAGAACGCCATTTATGATCTTGGGAAATTGATCGTCATCGCCGCTGCTGCCGGTCGAACCGATGACGAGCTCCTGGTCGAAGACCTGTTCAAACTTCGTGATTCCGCTCTCGCGCCGCGACACGCAGACGGAGACCTCGTCGTTGGTGCTGCCGAGCCAGTTGAACTTCGCCGCCTCGATCGCTGCGCCAGGCTGACCGAGCAAGGGATTGAACGCGATGCCGCGCGCGAACGTGCCGAATGCGGTCCCATCCTTGGGGGCGACATGATAGAGCCAGTTCGCAAGGGTAACGCCTGCCGCCCCCGTCATGTTGCGAGGAACAAGGGTCGGATTACCGGGAATGTGCCGGCCCATGAAACGCGACAGCAGGCGCGCGTTGAGGTCATAGACGCCGCCGACGCTGAAGCCGACATAAACGTCGATGCTCTTGTTCCGGTAGAAATCCGCGACTGACGTCTGCGCGCTGGCGGACGCGGTGGCGATCGCGCTGGCCGTCAGCGCGAGCAAGACAACTCTGAACATTGTCCCTCCCCGGATGCGCCCCGCGCATGATGCACGTGCGACGCTTGCGTCGACGTCGTCCCGTCATTGCGAGCGAAGCGAAGCAATCCAGGACGCGAGCAAGATCTGGATTGCTTCGTCGCTTCGCTCCTCGCGACGACGAACCACGCGCGCAGGCAATCAGATCTTGAGGCCGAACAGCTCGATGGCGTTGTCGCGCGTCAGCCGCTGGCGCTTCTCCTCCGACAGGCCGTTGAGATGATACTCGACGACCTGCCGCGAATGCGGGAAGGTCATGTTGAAGTGCGGATAGTCGTTGGACCACATGCAGTTCTTCTCGCCCCACCACGGGAAGAAGCGCGTGCCCACGTAATCCTCGAGGAACGTGCCGTAGACGTGCTCGTTGAAGATTTCGCTCGGCTTGCGCTTGATCGGCAGCTCGCGATCGCTGGCGGAAGCGCTCGAAGTAGTAGTCCCACTGCTGCAGCAGGAACGGCAGCCAGCCGATCTCGCTTTCGGCCAGCAGCAGCCGCAGCTTGGGATGGCGGTCGAACGCGCCGGAGAAGATGAAATCGAACAGCGTGTTGGCGGAATCGTTCGTCTTCACGTTGGTGGCGTCCTTGAGGCCCTGAAGGCCGCGGCTTCTGGCCGGTCTTGATGTAGGAATGGCCGGTCAGGATGTGGCAGATCACCGGCGCGCCCGCCTCCGCGCAGGCCGCCCACAGCGGCTCGTAGTGCGGGTCGTGAACGGCAGGCGCGGGTCGGGCACCTGCCAGACCATCGCTCCCTTCAGGCCCATGTCATGACCGCGCTGCATTTCCTTGATGCCGGCCTTGATGTCGTAGACGGAGACGAGCGGTGCGCCATACAGCCGCTTGGGATCGGCCGAGCAGAAGTCGCGCATCCAGTCGTTGTAGAGCTTGAAGGATTCCTGCTGCGTCTCGATATCGTCGATGCCGAACAGCGCCATGCCGTAATTCGGGAACAGGATCTCGGCGGCGACGCCGTCGGTGTCCTGGTCGCGCAGGCGCAGGTGCGGATCGCTCGCGCCGGGCGGCGAGTTGCGGAAAGGAACCTTCGGCAGCTGCTCGCGCAGACGCGGCGTCAGCTCCTGCCAGAGCGCGTCGGGCTCCATGACATGTGCGTCGGTCGAGATCATCTTCGGCATGGCGGCCACCTGCGCGTCGGACAGTTCCACGCCGACCACGGTCCGGCGCGGGAAAGCTACGGGCCTGCTCCTCCGACATGCCGGCGAATTTCGATGCATCGACGGGTAATGCGGGCATGATCCTCTCCTCAGTTCCGTGCGCCATTGCGCGCAGCGCGAGCGCTGCCGACGTGATCAATCGGGGCGGATCAATCCGGCGCGAAGTATTTTCCCTTTGCATAGATGCGCTTCTTCGCCGTCTCGCCGTTCTTGACGGCATCGCCTTGCTTGACAGCACCGTCGGCGAAGGAGGTCTTCTGAATAATGTCCTTGGGCGTGCCGAAGGGCGACAGATCGTTCAGGCCGGTGGCATCCTTGCGCGCGCCGCCGCCGACGCGCAGCATCACGAGGTTTTCGCTCTCGTCGGCCTCGAACTTGTAGAGCACGTTCTTCGGGATCATCACGCCTTCGTACTGGCCGACGACTGACGTACGGCCGTCGCCAAAGGTGAAGGTCGCCTTGCCCTGCAGCACGATGAACGCGTGATCCTCGCCGCCGTGGGAGTGCAGCGCGTTCTCGCCGCCGCTGGCGTAGACCTTGAGATTGACCCAGAGATTTTCGGCCGTCGCCAGCGGATCGTAGGTCGTTCCCTGCTCGAGCAGCGGCAAATTGCGCATCGAAAAAAGCACAGCCTTGTCGATTGCGACATTCGGCTGGCGGTCGATGACTGTCACGTCGTGCATGGGCAGACCTCTCCTTTTCCTCATCCGGGTATGAAGCACGAAGGTCTGTCAAGCGATACGCAGTCGACATCCGGCGTGCAAGTCGGGTGCGGAATCTGGCCGCCAATCAGTATTGCACGGCACGGTCGCTGGCATCAATGCGTCTGAGGCGGAACCTCAAGGACCCTGTAGGACGAGACCAGCAACCCGCTCGCCAAATCAGACCCCTACGTTCGCTGCGTGTGACTGCGCCGCCAGCGAGGCGAAGACTGCTTCGATCTTTTCCGCGTCCTTGGATTTGTCGTGCACCCATTCGCCGCGCTTGACGAAAATCTTGCCGTGATTGTGAATGAGTTCTCTGCACTGGCACATCGTAGCGGCTTGGGCCGGATAGGTGCAGACGGCCATTATGTGGGAATTCTGGATCGCGAGATTCACTTTGGTTTCGTAGTCCATGAACCGGGACATGCTCTCCGCGTCATTGACCCAGCTAACACTCCCGGAAGCGCGAAGCCCCTCAAAACCGTTGGCCCTTACCGTCGATCCCATCGCTGCGAAGTCGTCGCTCAGCTGGGCCGCCGGCTTCACTGTTCCGTCCCCGTTCGTATAAAACTCCGTGTAATGCCGGATTTGCATCTGCCCTGTATCCATGAAGCGCTCGAGATCGGGCACGACCGCCGCCAGCGCATTCCTCGCTTCTTCGACCGTCAAATCGCCGACCAGCCACACGCAGGCTTCATTTCTTTCCAGCCCCTGCTTGAAATAGGGCACGAGCATTTTTACCAGATCTTCTTTGCCATCGAAGAACTGGCACACATGCGAGCCCCACGGCATATCGAGCAGGGCTTTGTCGCTGGCAATAGGAAGGGTGACGATCCCTTTGGCGATGAAATACAAGAGCAGTTCCGCCAGCATATCGGCGGAAATACCTTCGAATGCGCGCACCTCGAAATCCGGCATCTTGGCCGCAAGCGAATCCATGCTGTGCTCCGATTCCGGAATGCCAGCAATAACCAGCTTTTTACGGAGTGCCTCGTTGGGGTATTGCAACGTATTCACCCTTTTGTCCTCTAATCTTCTGAAATGATAAATCCAGCAGACCCGTGCGGTTCCGCCGTGCAGAGGTAACGCCTTTGGGAGTGCGGATAATAAACACAATACTCACGTGCGTGGTCTGCGGCCAGAGCTTTGACACGCGCAACGACCGCAGCCCCGTGATCAGGGCTTGATCGACGCTCCTTTCCCGTTGGACTGTTGGGGTTGACCATATATAGCCGAGGCAGTCCTACAGGCCGCTATGTATAGGACGAACCTGAGTAACCGGGGTTCAGCGGTCTCAGGCAAATCCGGGTTCCGCCGCCGTCGCGATCCGGCGCATCGTGGCGCGATCTGCCGCGGGCGTTTGACCCTATACCGCTTGCGATAATCGGTTCGTTCGCTGGCGTCAGGCTGGCGTCTGTAACAGCATCATGAAGGCACTGTCTGCTACCCATGATGCAACCGTCCAAATGATCGACACGTCCATTGTGCGCATTCATAACACGCTGCATCGCTCGCAACAGGAAGACAGTCCATGGGCCGGACGCGAGGCGGTCTAACCAGCAAGATACATGCGTGGTCGATGTAGCGGCCTGCCTGTTCGGCTCGTCGAACGGTTCTTCAACAAGATCAAGCAGTGTCGGCGAGTGGCAACACGCTACGACAAGGTCGCGGCCAGCTACCTCGCCTTCATTCAACTTGCGTCAATCCGAGTATGGCTCGGCGTTAATTAGTCCGCGTCCTAGTTCGTAATATATATAACAACTTGCGCGAAACGCTTTGCGTTCGTCACGTTTCTTGCTACACACTGCAGCATTGAAATATTGGTACAACCACATGGCAAGGAAAGCAAAACCGATGGCAAAGAAGAGAGTTAAGCGGCGCGCGTGGACGCGGACCGATACGGCCGAATTACGCAAACATTCGCGCGCCAAGACAGCGGTGGCGAAGATTTCAAAAGCGATGAAGCGAACTGCGGGCGCGTTGCGCCAACAAGCGCGTAAGATGGGAATGCCGCTCGGACACCGCCGCTAGGATAATTCCGCTTCAAGCCATCCAAAGATTGCGAAACTGGGTGGCGACGACGCGATCATAAGGCACTGATCCGTTCATCAGACCGCACGCCTTGGCGAAGCGATTGATTCCGGCGACAGCCTGTTCGGAAATCGTCGGGTCGTAATAGGGCAGGTCGCGCGCGACGACGTCGGCAATCAATTCCGCCTCGGCGGGCGGAAACAACGCCCGTCCGACCTTGGTGGCAAGCGATACGTCAGCCTTCAAGCGCGCGTTCGGCGTCGACGATGGCGCGACACCGCGCCGGCCACCATTTCGGCGTCGCGCGCGATGGCGCGGTCGCTCGTGACCAGCACCGGCATGGTGTAGTGAAAGGCGAATGACGGCCCAAGGCCGCGCCGCACGTCGAGGATGACCTTACCGACGCCCTGACGCACGGCGTTCTCCGCGCCCATCGCATTGGCCCAGAAGCCGTCGAGCTTGCCGGCGGCGAGCGCCTGCGCGGCGGCGACACCGAACGACACGCCGGGTTCGTCCGCGCCGGGCACGCCGACGATGTTCACACCGTCGCGCTCGAGATCGATGCCGGATTCGATCACCATGCGCTTGAGGCCTTCGTTCACCAGCGGCGCGGCGCCGATGGTGCGGCCCTTCACGGCGTTGATGTCGCCGGGCGTGGCGGCGAGGTCGGATCGCATCACCAGCAGCCAGTACATGCCCTGCGCCAGTGCCGCGATGAGCTTGGCGCCCTGCCATTCCGGGAAGGCGCGAAACACGGCGTGCGCGGGCCCGGCGACGAAATCGATTTTGTCGTCGCGCAGCGCTTCGAACGCCTTGTAGTTCGGGAAGATGAGCTCGTGCACCACATCGAGCCCGTGCCTCTTGAAACAAGCCGAGCTCGATGGCCGCGATCGCCGGAAAGTACGAGTTCGAGACGAGATCCGGCACCGCGATTCTGGCGACTTTCACGCGGCGTCCTCCGGCACTGATTGAAACCTGATCGAGCCTACTTCGACACGAAGCCCGGCACGTAGACATCGCTCGCGCTCACCGGGGTCTTGAGCTTGAACACGCTCTTGACGACGTTGATGGTCTCGTCGATGCGGGCCGGATCGATCATGCCGAGCGGCTGGCCCTTGACCTCGGCCAGTTCGGCCACGGCTTGGGTTTCGCCCTTGCCGACCGCGAGCGCCACTTCGGGATGATATTTGTGCAGGATTGCGGCCGCCTCGTCGGGATTGGCGAATGCGTCCTTCTCGCCGCGGATCGTGGCGGCGACAAATCGCTTCACCAGATCAGGCTTGGTCGCGATCGTGGTGTCGGTCGCCACGATGCCGTTGCCGTAGAAGCGTCAGGCCCGCATCGAGAAATGCAAAGCGGATGAGCTTGGCAGGCGCGGCCTGTATCCGCAGCAGCGGTTCGCCGACGACGAATTGGCCGACGCACGGCACCTTGTTGCCGGCGAGCAGGCCCGGCAGCGATTCGCTGCTGGCGACGATCCATTTGACCTTGCTGGCGTCGATGCCGGCGGCTTTGGCGTAGAGCGGGAACATGTCGACGGTCGCGCCGCCGGCCGGATTGGCGATCGAGACGCCTTCGAGATCCTTCGGCTTCTTCAGCCCGGAATCCTCGCGGCAGAAGATCCCCTGCGGCGGCTTGGCATAGACGATCGACGCGAGCTTGACCGGAATCTGATCGTTGCCGCGCGCCAGCACCAGCGAGCCGGCGTCGGCGAAGCCAAACGTCGCATTGTTCGCGCCGGTCTGCCGGATGGCGTCGACCGAGCCCTGGCCGCGCAAGATCTTCACATCGAGACCGGCATCCTTGTAATAGCCCTTGTCGAGCGCGACGAAGAAATAGGCGTGGCGGCCGTTGTAACCGAAATCGGTGATCAGCGAGACGCTGTCCAACGCCTGGGCGCGGCCCGCGGCCGCGATCAGACCGACGACTGCGAGACCCGCGGCAACGATGGCGCGAAATCTGGTTTCGAGCTTTTGCATTCAACACCCCTCCCGAACGTGTACCGGCTGCATTTGAGTATACAAGCTCGCACGCAATTTGGTATACAGAATTGCCCGGCGCTCGGCACATGGCAACGCAAGTATCACGTGTGTCGAAACGCCGCCGAACACTTTGCACCGCCGATCCGATGTCAACTTCAGCGCTCCGCAACACAGTGACCTGGGACCGCTCCGATCCCGCCGCGGCCCGGCGCGCCATCCGCACGGGCGAATATACCGGATACACGGCCGGAATCGCGCCGGGGCGCGTGCAGGCCAATGTCTGCATCCTGCCACGGAAATGGGCGGAGGATTTTCTGCTCTACTGCCAGCGCAATCCGCAGCCGTGTCCGTTGATCGCGCGCTCGGACGTCGGCGATCCCCGCCTGTCATCGCTCGCCGACGATCTCGACATCCGCACCGACATCCCGCGCTATCACATCTTCCGCGATGGCGAATTCGTCGAGGAAGTCACCGACATCAGGGCCTTGTGGCGCGACGATCTCGTCACATTCGCGCTCGGCTGCTCGTTCTCGTTCGAGGAAGCGCTGCAGCAGGCCGGCCTGCGCCTGCGTTTCCTTGAACGCAACGATGTTGCCGGCGTCTACGTGACCAACGTCGCGACCGCGCCGGCGGGGCCGTTCCAGGGCCCGCTGATGGTGACCATGCGCGCCTTCAAGCCCGCCGACGCCATCCGCGCCATTCAGATCACATCGCGCTTCCCTAACGTTCACGGCGCGCCGGTCCATATCGGCGATCCCGCACGCATCGGCGTCGATCTCGGCCAGCGCTTCCAGAACGTCGGCGACCCGGAGGTTGCTGACGACGAATTGCCGGTGTTCTGGGCTTGCGGCCTGACGCCGCAACTGGCGGTGAAGAATGCCAAGCCGGAGCTGTGCATCACCCACGCGCCGTCATCGATGCTGATCACCGACCTGCGGAACGCGAGCCTTGCCGTTCTGTAACGACATGGTGCGCGATTTCGAGCGTGCCGGGCCGCTCCGAAGCGTTCGGCACCAAGGTCATGGCGGCGACATCGCATCCGCTGGCGACATTGACCGCGCTCGACATCATGCGCCGCGGCGGCAACGCGATCGACGCCGCGATCGCCGCGGTCGCATTGCTCGGCGTGGTCGAGCCGACGCAGAGCGGCATTGGCGGCGACTGCTTCGTGCTGTTCATGCGCCGCGGCGAGGGCGACGTCATTGCACTCAACGGCTCGGGATGGGCGCCGGCCGCGGCAAGCCTCGACGGCCTCCTCGCGCTCGGCATCACGGCGATCCCGGCCGAGAGCGCGCACGCCGTCACTGTGCCCGGCGCGGTGGCGTCATGGGCGCGGCTTGCCGCCGACCACGGCACCATGGCGCTTGCAGAATTGCTACAGCCTGCCATCGAGGCGGCCGAACACGGCTATCCGGTGACCGAACGCGTGGCGCGCGATTGGGCCAAGCAGGTCGCAAAATTGCGCGGCAATGCGGCTGCTGCCGAGATCTTCCTGCGAAATGGCGAGAGCGCCACACCCTGGCGAAATTCATCGCCAGCCGGCGCTCGCGAAGGCGCTGCGCAGCATCGCCAGCGACGGCCCGGCCGCGTTCTACCAAGGCTGGATCGCACGCGACATGGTCGAGACGCTGCGTCAGGCCGGCGGGCTGCATACGCTCGACGACTTTTCCAGCTATGCGCCGGAATACGTCACACCGATCCGCGCCAGCTATCGCGGCTATGACGTGTGGGAATGCCCGCCCAACGGGCAAGGCCTTGTCCCGCTCGTCATGTTGAAGGCGCTCGAAGGTTTCGATGTGTCGCGCTGGGCGGCGTTGTCGGTCGAACGATTGCATGCGCTCACGGAGATCGGGCGGCAAGCCTATGCCGACCGCGACTGCTTCATCTGCGACCCACGTTCGTCTTCGATTCCTGTCACGCAATTGCTGTCGGACCAACGCGCGGAAAAATTACGCCGGCGCGTATCGTTCGAACGGCGTCACGATGGATTCGACACCGATGCCCGTCCCTGAGCATCGCGACACGACATTCGTCGCCGTCGTCGACTGCGGAGCGCAACACCGTCGCCTTCATCAATTCGATCTTCGATGATTTCGGTTCCGGCATCGTCAGCCCGAAATCCGGCGTCATCTTTCACAATCGCGCCTGTGGCTTCGTGCTTGGAACGCGGGCATCCGAACGTTATTGCCGGCCGCAAGCGGCCGCTTAACACCATCATCCCCGCGATGTTGACGCGCAACGGCCGGGCCGTGATGCCGTTCGGCGTCACCGGCGGACAGTTCCAGCCATTCGGCCAGGTGCAGCTTGTGAGCAATATTCTCGATCACGGCATGAGCGTTCAGGCGGCGATCGATCAACCGCGGATATTTGCATGGAACGATGCGATTCAGGTCGAGGGCACCGTACCGGCATCGGTCAGAGAGGGCCTGGCGGCGCTCGGCCACACGATCGTGACGGCTGAAAATCCGCTCGGCACCGCACAGGCGGTCTGGATCGACTGGGAATCGGGCCTCCTTCGCGGCGGCGCCGATGGCCGCCGGGACGGTCTTGCGGCGGGCTGGTGAGTGCGAACGTCATGATCTTGAAGTCGAGCCGATTACCACCTGTACGAAAATCCGCGCGCTTCGCGTACAGCGCCCTACTCCGCCGACGGACGTGCGCCAAATTCTCAGCCTCGCGGCGTTCGGCGAGGCCAGGCGCGAGATCACGTCGTGGCCCGGATACCGGGCGACGCCGCTGCGCCGGCTGTCAAAGCTTGCGGCCGCTTCCGGCGTTGGCGAGATTTATTACAAAGACGAATCCGCGCGCTTCGGCCTCGGAAGCTTCAAGGCGCTCGGCGGCGCCTACGCCGTATTCAAGCTGCTGCGGCAGGCAATCCACGAACGAAGCAGGCGCCACCGCATCGTCGCTCGACCTGACATCGGGCAAATACGCCGACATCACCAGGCAGATCACGGTGACGTGCGCGACCGACGGCAATCACGGCCGCTCGGTCGCGTGGGGAGCACAGACGTTCGGCTGTCGCTGCGTGATTTACGTGCACGAAACCGTCAGCGAAGGCCGCTGCCGCGCCATCGCCGCCTATGGCGCAGAGGTGCGGCGCGTCGCCGGCACTTACGACGATGCGGTGCGGCGTGCAGCCGCCGACGCCGCGGCGCAGGGCTGGCACGTCGTCTCCGATACCTCCTACGAAGGCTACACCGACGTCCCGCGCGACGTGATGCAGGGCTACGGCCTGATGGTCGAGGAGGCATTGACGCAGGCGAATGGCGTCGTCCCTTCCCACGTGTTCGTTCAAGGCGGCGTCGGCGGCTTGGCGGCTGGCGTGTGCTCGTATCTGTGGGAGCGCTTCGGCGCGGCGCGCCCGCGCTTCGTGGTCGTCGAGCCGGACCGCGCCGACTGCCTCTATCGCAGCGCTGTCGCCGGCAAGCCGACGCCGGCGGAGGGCACGCTCGATACGATCATGGCCGGCCTCGCATGCGGCGAGGTGTCGATCCTGGCCTGGCGGATTCTGGATATCGGCGCCGATGCCTTCATGACCATCGACGACGAATGCCGCCGCGGATTGCATGCGGCTGCTTGCCGAAGGCCGCAGTGGCGACGATCCGGTGGTCGCCGGCGAATCCGCGGTTGCGGGCCTTGCCGGATTGCTGCTTGCCAGCGCCGAGGCCGATGCGCGCGAACGGCTCGCGCTCGGCCGCGACAGTACGGTTCTGGTGTTCGGCACCGAGGGCGCGACCGACCCCGACGTGTACGCGCGCATCGTTGGCCGGCGACCCGATGAGGTCGCCGCCGCCCGGAGTTCAGCATGAGTGTGTCAGACTTGGCCGCAGCCGTTTGCCGGGACATCGATGCCGCTCGCGAGGAGCTGATCGATCTGTGCGGCCGTCTCGTCGCGGCAGCGAGCGTCAATCCGCCGGGGCGCACAGCCGAGGTGGCCGATGTCGTGCGCGCGTTTTTTTCCTCACACGGCATCGCGACCGAAACCGTCAAGGCCGACGACGAAGCGCCAAACGTTGTGGCACAAATTGCCTCCGGCGCGCAGCGGGCGGCATGTCGTTTTCAATGCGCACATGGACACGATGGAGGCGAGCGACGCGTCGGCATGGACCGTGCCGATCATGCAGCTCACGCGCCGCGACAAACGGCTCTACGGCCTCGGCATGGGCAACATGAAGGGCGCGCTCGCCGCCATGTGCCTCGCGACCGCCCTGCTCCATCGCCACCGCAATGCCTGGAACGGACGCCTGAGCATGACCGCGGTGTCCGACGAGGTCATGTTCGGCGAGCGCGGCACCGTATTTCTGCTGCGCGCGCGGCCGGACCTTGCGGGCGATTTTCTGATCAGCGGCGAAGGGCCCGGCTTCATGCACTTTGCTGTGGCGGAGAAGGGCCTGCTCTGGCTCGACGTCGAGGCGCGCTCCGAAGGCGGTCACGCATCGCGGGCGCTGCGCGGCGAAACTGCGATCATGAAGCTCGCGGCATTCCTGGCGCGGCTCGACGCGATGAACGACACGTATGCGACGCTGCCGCGCGAGCTTCCCGGAGTCAGCGGCGGCGACGGCAATCTCGGGCTGCGGCTGTCGCTCAATGCGGGAACGCTTGCCGCCGGCACTGTGCGCAGCCAGGTGGCAACGCGGGCGCGCGCGCAGATCGACATCCGGCTCCCGCCCGGCATCAGCGCGAAGGAATGCGAGGCGATGATCCGCAAGCAGGCCGGCGACGACATCCAGATCGATGTGGTCAAGGCCTGGGACGCCAACTGGACCGCGCTCGACAATCCGCTGGTGGTCGAGCTTGCCGCAGCGGCCGAAACGGTGCGCGGCGCGCGGCCGCCATTCGTCGTGCGCCTGCCCGGCAGCGATGCGCGGCGCTGGCGCGATCTCGGCGTGCCGGCCGTCTGCTACGGGCCGCAGCCGACGCTGTCGGCCGGCATGGACGATTACGTCGAAGAGCAGGACGTCATCGATTGCGCGAAAATTTACGCCCGCACGGCGCTGGCATTGATGCGCCGCTGAAGGCTCAGAGCGTCGCCTGCACCATCAGCGACAATGCGCGCGCACCGGCGCGCGTGGTCCGAAACACGGGAATGTCCGCGCCTTCGAGGTCCGTTCGCCAGCGCCGACCCGCATCGCCGCCATAGATCACCATTGCGACCGGCTTGTCGTAGGTGCGGCGCAGGCGGCGCAGCAAATCACCGAATTCCGGAAAGTCCGCGTTGCCGGGCGCCAGCAGGGTGCACAGCACCAGATCGACATTGGGATCGGCGAAAACGGCGGTAAGCCCGACCTCGTGCGCTTCGCGCGGGCCCTTGACGTCGATGCTGATCCAGAAGTCGAACGGATTGGCCGGCTCCAGCCAATCGGGAAGGATGGTGCGCATCGCCGCGATCGTCTCGGGCGCGAACGTCGCAAGTTCGAGACCGCCCTCGACCACGAGGTCGGTCGCGATGACGCCGAGCGCGCCGCTGGTCGTCGCGATGCCGACGCGGCGGCCGCGCGGCTTCGGCAGCATGACAAGCGCGCGCAGCGCGTTGAGGAAGTCCTCCTCGTCCTCGGCGCGCGGGATGCCGTATTGCTTCAGCGCGCCGTCGAGAATGTCGTTGTCGGAGGCGAGCGAGCCGGTATGCGAGGCCGACGCCTTGATGCCGTCCTTGGTGCGGCCCGGCTTGAGCACGACGATCGGCGTGCGCTTTGCGCACCTCGCTCGCCTTGTCGAAGAACGCGCGCGGATTGCGGATGCTCTCGATATAGAAGCCGACGACCTTGGTCGTCGGATCGTCGGCGACGTAATGCAGAAAATCGAGCTCGTCGACGTCGATCTTGTTGCCGACGTCGATGCTCTTGCCCACCGGCAGGCGCTGGATCGCGCCGCGTCATGACATTGAGCATGAGCGCGCCGGTGAAAATGCCGGTCTGGGTGAAGAACGACACGCCGCCCGGCTCCCAGCGCGGGAAATTGACGAAGCTGCCCATCATGCCGACCTCGGCATTGACCATGCCGATCGTGTTCGGCCCGGCCAGCAGCAGGCCGGACTGCGCGCGCGATCTCGCGCAGCCGCTCCTCGTCGACGCGGCCCTTCTGGCTCGCCTCGGAAAATCCCGCCGTGATGATGCAGGCCGCGCGCGCGCCGGCGGCGACGCATTGCTTGACGGCGTCCTCGACATGCTGCTGCGGCAGGACGATGTAGACGAGATCGACCTTTTCCGGCACCTCGGCGAGCGTGGCATAGGCCTTGAGCCCCATGATATCCGGCGCGGTGCGGTTGATCGGATAGAGCGGGCCGTGGAATTTTCCCTTGACCAGATTGTCGAACAGCACGCCGCCGGATTTGGTCGGATTGGCCGAGGCGCCGATCACCGCAATCGAACGCGGCGCGACGAGCGGGGTGATGTCTCGCATCAAAGGCTCCTAGGAACGAAGGACGATCAGCGCGTCGAGCGCCAGCACGCCGTGCTCGCCGACCACCAATGGATTGATCTCGATTTCGGATATTTCGCGCGCGACCTCGGGCAGTTGCGACAAGTCGGACAGGCGACGCAGCACATTCACGAGAGCGGCGCGATCGGCTGGCGGTCGGCCCGCGCGCCCCGGCAAGAAGCTGCGTGGCGGGCTGTTCGCTCAACAGCGCTGCGATATCCTCGCTCGCGCAGCGGCGCCAGCCGAAAGGAAACCTGCCGCAGCGTTTCGACGAAGAGGCCGCCGAGGCCGAACATGATGGCGGGACCGAAGTGCGGATCGTTGCGCAGCGCAAGAATCCATTCCGGCTGCGCCGGCCGATAGGCCTCGATCAGAAAGCCCGCAAGCTTGATATCCGGGCGATGCGCCGCAACCCGCGCCGCGATCGTGCGGCAAGCCGCTTCGGCGGCGGCGGGCGTATCGACGGGAAAGATCACCGCCCCGACGTCGGTCTTGTGCGTGAGTTCAGGCGCGACGGCCTTGACCACAACGGGCGGCCGGATCGCGTCGACCGCCCGGCCCGCTTCCGCGGCATCGCGGATCACCTGACGCCGCCGGCACGGGTATGCCGTGTGCGCGCAGGATCGCCTTTGATTCCGGCTCCGACAGGAGATGACGCGCGCGCGGCTGCGTGCAGTCCTGATGAGCGCCGCGATATCGCCGTCCGGCGCCGCTATCAGTGGTCGACACGCAGGACCACCTTGCCGAATTGCTTGGCCTGCTCGAGATAGCGATGCGCCTCCGCCGCCTGCTGCAGCGGAAATACGCGGTCGATCACCGTCTTGAGCTTGCCGTTGCCGAGCAGCGGCATCATCACTTCAAGATCGTGCTTGGTCGCGCTGTTCGAGCCGATGATCTGCAGCTCCTTGTGAAAAATGTAGTTCACCGGAACCTTGCAGTCGTAGGACTGGGTGCCGCCGACGGTCACCACGCGGCCACCGCGCGTGAGGCAGCGGATCGACTTCTCCAGAAAATCGCCGCCGACGTGCTCGACCACCAGATCGACACCGCGCTTGTCGGTGCGCTTCAAGATCTCGTCGACGAAATCCTTTTCCTTGTAGTTGATGACTTCGTCAGCACCGAGCTCCTTGGCGCGCTCGAGCTTCCAGTCGGCGCTCGATGTCGTATAGACGTAGGCGCCGGCAAGCTTGCAGATCTGGATCGCCGCCATGCTGACGCCGGAGCTGGCCGAATTCACCAGCACCGTTTCGCCGGCGCGCAACTTGCCGCGATCGATCAGCATGTGCCACGCGGTGCCGAAGGCGTTGGGAAATGCCGCGGCCTGCTCGAAGCTCACGCTGTCGCGGCAATGGAATGAGGTGATCGGCCGGCAGCTTGACGTATTGCGCGTAGGCGCCGTGCTCATGCGCGCCGAGATAGCGATAGTCCCGCGAGCATCGGTTGTGATGGCCGGCCAGGCACTGCTCGCAGCGTTTGCACGGCAGAATCCACCAGCTCGTGACGCGCGTGCCCATCGGCAGGTCGCATGACGTCTCCGGCCCGAGCGCCACCAGTTCGCCGCCGAAATCGCCGCCGAGAATGTGCGGAAACTTGCCCTTGTTCGGCTTGTAGCGCCCGGCCCGCGCCATCAGGTCATAGCCGTTGAGGCTGACCGCGTGGACCTTGACCAGCGCTTCGTCGCGCGCCGGCTTCGGCACGGGAAAGTCGGTATATTTGAGAACGTCGGCATCGCCATATTGATCGAAAATAACAGCCTTCATTTTTTCCGGAATCAAATTTTATCCTCCGCGTCAGTGCAAATGGGCCTAGCTCGCCTTCGCAATTTGCTGCGCAGCAAGAATTTTGCCGCGCCAATGTGCGCCAGCGGTGACCGGCGCGTAGCGCGCGGGGTTGCCCGGACCCATGCAGCTTTCGAGGCAACTTACTTCGACATCGTGGTTCGGCGTGAAGAAATACGCAATCGACATTCTGTCGACATTGCGCCGGACCTCCTCGGGTGGATTGACCACGCGATGCAGCGTCGATACCCACCGGTCGTTGGTCCAGCGCATCAGAAGATCTCCGATGTTGATGATGAAGGCGTCGTCGACCGCCGGCACCGGCGCCCAAGCGCCGCCGCGGCGCAGCACCTCAAGCCCGCCGGGAGCGTTCTCGCCCTTGAGGATGGTGAAGGCGCCGTAATCGGAATGCGCACCGGCGCGAAGCTGTCCCGGTTCGGGCGGCCGATCCTGCGCCGGGTAGTAGTTGATGCGCATATTGGTGACGTGGCGATCACTGCGAACGACGAAGAAATTTTCGTCGAGATCGAGCGCAAGCGCGAAGATGCGCATCAGGCGCGCGGACAGCGCCTCCATCGCGCGCCAATAATTGCTGACCGCTGTCGCGGAAGCCGGGCACGTCCTCGGGCCACAGATTGGGATGGGCATGAACCGGGCCGAACCCTGCAGTCCAGTAGGGATCATCATTGGTTTCCAACGGCCCGAAGCCGAGACTTTCCATCAGATCGGGCGGCGCCTGCTTGCCGATCGTGAGGCCGAGGCTTTGTCCCGCCAGGCTGTTGTAGCCGCGGCTGATGCCGGGTCCGGGCCGCTTGATGCGCAGCTTCTCGGCTACGGGCTGCGCAAAGAACGCGCGTCCATTGCGGAAGACGGCGCGGATCGCTTCATCCGGATACGCCATGACCGGTAATGACGAAAAAGCCGACATGCTCGCACGCCTGTTTCACCGCCTCGACGACATCGGATGCCTTGCCGTGCGACAGCGGCGCAAGGTCGATGATCGGCACGGCCGCGCCAGCGTCGGCGACGCGATCACGGTCCGGCGTGAACTCCGAAGTCACATCGTACGACATGATGCGCGTCGCCATCATTGCCTGGCGCAAGAGGCGGCGAGCAATCGCCCGCGTCACTTTGCGCGCCTTGTCAAATTTCCGAATTTTGTATACTAAATTTGGATCAATACAATAGGCTCGTAGTTGCATCGTCGATCGCGCAACCGTCACAACAATCGCGCCGGGACAGATCGACAGGAGAGTGGATATGAATTGCAACAGCATGAAATTCACGATTGCTGATCCTGACAGCCATGTTCGCCTCCGGCCCGCGCCTCGCGGCAGCAGCAGACAAGGTCACTTTCGTCACCGACTTCGGATACAACGGCCGCCACGCGTACTATTTCGTCGCGCTGGAAAAGGGCTATTACGCCAAGCAAAATCTCGACGTCGATATCGTGCGCGGCCAAGGCTCGGCGGATGCAGTCAAGCAGGTCGCAGCCGGCAGCGCGCAGCTCGGGTTCGCGGACACCGCCGCCGTCGTTCTCGGACGCGGCAATGACCAGATCCCGACCAAGCTCGTCGCCATGGTCTACGCCAAGCCGCCGCACGCGATCTTCGTGCTCAAGGATTCGGGCATCACCAAGCCGAAGGACCTTGAAGGCAAGAAGCTCGCCGACACGGCCTTCAGCGCCGTGCCAAAGCTGTTCGCGGCTTATGCCAAGGCCGCGAAGATCGATGCCAGCAAGGTCACGTGGCTCGTAGCGACATCCGATGCGCTGCCGGCCATGCTGACGACCGGCCGGGCCGACGGCATCGGCCAGTTTACGGTCGGCGAGCCGCTGCTCGCAAAGGCCGCGGCGCCAAAGCAGGTCTTTGCCTTGTCCTACGCCGACGCCGGTCTTGATCTCTACAGCAACGGCATCATCGCGTCCGACAGCACGATCAAGTCGAACCCCGATCTCGTCCGCCGCTTCGTCACGGCGACCCTGCAGGGTCTCAAGGATGCCATCGCCAATCCGAAGGAAGCCGGCGACATCATGCACAAGTATCATCGCGAGGTCGACGCCGACATCGCGACCGCCGAGACGAAAATCGTCGGCACGCTGACCGACCAGCCGGGACTGCCGCTCGGCACTCTCGATGCCGGGCCACGTCCAGAAGGCCATCGACATCGTCAGCGCCGCTTACACGCTCAAATATCCGGTCAAGCCGGACGACGTCTACGCGCCTGGCTTCGTGGCGAAATGATCGGCGCGATGCGGCGACGCTCCTGGTGCATCGTGCAGCATGAGCAAAATCCATATCGAAGGCCTGTCGAAGACCTATGCATCGCGCAATGGCGGCGTGACGGCGCTTGAGAACGTCAGCCTCAGCATCAAGCCGAATGAATTCGTGACCCTGGTCGGGCCCGTCGGGTTGCGGCAAGTCGACCCTGCTCAAGGTGATCGGCGCGCTGATCAAGCCCTCGCGCGGCACGCTGCACTATGACGGCGCGCCGCTGCTGCGGCCGACACAGTGACGTCGGCATCGTGTTTCAGGAGGCCGTGCTGCTGCAATGGCGCACCGTGCTCGACAACGTGCTGCTGCCGGCTGAAATCCTTGGCCTCGACAAGCGCAAATCGCGCGAGCGCGCGCTCGAGCTGATCAAGCTCGTCGGGCTCGGCGGCTTCGAACAGCGCTATCCGCGCGAACTTTCCGGCGGCATGCAGCAGCGCGTTTCGATCTGCCGCGCGCTCATTCATAACCCTTCGGTGCTGCTGATGGACGAGCCGTTCGCGGCGCTTGACGCCATGACGCGCGAGGAGCTCGGCTTCGAGCTGATGCGGATCTGGGACGGTCGACAAAAAGACCGTGATTTTTGTGACGCACAACATCATCGAGGCGATCCTGCTCGCCGACCGCGTCGTCGCCATGACGCCGCGGCCCGGCCGCATCGCCCGCGTTGTCGAGATCGATCTGCCGCGGCCGCGCACCATCGCCATGGAATTTACGGAACAGTTCAAGTCATACTCGGACCAGGTCCGGGAAGTGATCTACCACGGCTGAGGAGCCGCCCATGAGCGTCAATGCAGAGGCCGTCAATCTCCATCAGGACGAGGAAAGCCTGGAGTCCGCCGACTCCACGTGGAAATCGGTGCTCGGTTCGACCGTGACACTGATTGCGCTGGTCGTGCTGTGGGAAGCGTTCGTTCGGTATTCCCACATCCCCGGCTGGCTGTTGCCGGCGCCGAGCGCAATCGCAGAGGCGATGGTGGAGTGGCGTTCTGACCTCGTCGAGCACACCGCGGTGACGCTTTACGAAACAATCGTCGGCTTCGTGCTCTCCATCGTCATCAGCATCCCGCTGGCAGTTGCCGTGGTCTATTCACCGCTGCTGCAAAATTCGATCTACCCCATCCTGCTCGCGATGCAATCGACGCCCAAGGTCGCCATTGCGCCGTTGCTGGCATTGTGGATCGGCTTCGGCGCGGCGCCGAAAATCATCGTGGTATTCCTGGTGTGCTTCTTCCCGATCATCGTGGCGACCGCAAGCGGATTGACCGCCGTGCCGGCTTCACTCATCGACCTGATCCGATCCTTGTCGGCAAGCCCGATGCAGACCTTCATCAAAATCCGCTTTCCAACCGCCATGCCGCACATTTTCGTCGGGCTGAAGATCGCCATCACATTTGCGGTCATCGGCGCGGTCATCGGCGAATTCGTCGGATCGGAGAACGGCCTCGGCTATCTCATCCTGGTGTCGACGTCGCAATCGCGAACGCCGCTGGCCTTCGGCTCGCTGGTGTTGTTGACGATCATGAGCATCGTGCTCTATTACGGCGTCGCGCTCATCGAGCGCCTCGTCGTGCCTTGGGCGCCGCGAAACTAATGTCACCAATTGCCATCCGATGAAACTTTTGCTCCGCGACGCCGGACCAGGAAAGCGCGGGCGAGGCCGCCAGGCCAAATCCATGCGCCGTCCGGCCGAGCGCGGCGATCGCCCCAACGCCGGCGCGTTCGATCGTCTGAAAAAAATCCAGCAGCAGCGCGGCGAGTCGCTGGGCGAATTTGCCTACCGCATCATGCGCGAAGCGCTGCGCGCCGGCGCGTTCCGGTCAGGCGAACATTTGCGCGAAGCCGATGTAGGGGAGTGGCTCAAGATCAGCCGCACGCCCGTGCGCGAGGCGTTTCATCGTCTCATCGCCGAGGGTCTGCTCGCCAATGGACCGTGGAACGGCGTGATGGTTGCCGAACTCGACGCTCAGGAGCTCGTTCAGCTCTATGCCGTGCGCGAGACGCTCGAAGGCACGGCTGCGGCGCTCGCCGCGCAAAACGCCACCGCGGCCGAAGTGAAGCGCCTGCTTGAGATAGGCGCGGCCGAAGCTCGCTCCCGAAACGATCCGGAGCAAGCTCGTGATCATCAACAGCGAATTGCATCAGACAATCTATGCCGCCGCGCATAACCGCTACTTGCTGCAATCCCTCAATACCGTCGTCGACGCGCTCGGTCTGTTGCGCCATTCGACGTTCGCGCTGCCCGGCAGCATCGAAAGTGCGCATCGTCAGCACTCGCAGATCATCAACGCCATTCGCGACCGCAAGCCCTCGGAAGCAGAGCACCAGGCGCGCGAGCACATTCGCCATGCCCTGTCGATGCGGCTCGAACTGTTGCGGCAAATGCCTCCGCGATAGACGCGCTTTGCCTTCTATTCTGCGGCCGCGAGTTGCTCGATCGGGGGACAGGAGCAGAACAGATTGCGGTCGCCATAGACGTTATCGATCCGGTTCACGGGACACCAATATTTGTCCCGCGACGGCGATTTGCCGGGAAAGCAGCCTTCCGCCCGCGAATAAGGACGATCCCATTTTTCGTCCGCGAGATCGAATCCCGTGTGCGGCGCATTGCTCAGCGGATTGTTGTCGCGACTCATTCGGCCCTCCTCGATCGCGCGGATTTCAGCACGGATCGACAGCATGGCATCACAAAACCGATCGAGCTCTGCCTTCGATTCGGATTCGGTCGGCTCGATCATCAACGTGCCGGCAACCGGGAAACTCATGGTCGGCGCGTGGAAACCGTAATCGATCAGACGCTTGGCGATGTCTTCGACGGAGACATTGGCCGTTTCCTTGAATGGCCGCGTGTCGATGATGCACTCATGCGCCACGCGCCCGCTGTCCTCGTGATAGAGCAACTGGTATTCGCCGCTCAGGCGCGTGGCTATGTAGTTGGCATTGAGGATCGCTGCCTCGCTCGCGGCCGTCAAACCACGGCCACCCATCATCATGATGTAGATCCAGGAGATCAGCAGGATCGATGCCGACCCGAACGGCGCGGCGGACACCGGCCCGGCCTCCGAGCCTAGCTCCGGACGTTCTGGATGGCCGGGCAGAAACTGCGCAAGATGAGCCTTCACGCCGATCGGGCCCATACCGGGACCGCCGCCGCCATGCGGAATGCAAAACGTCTTGTGCAGATTAAGGTGGCTGACGTCGGCGCCGTAGTCGCCCGGCCGCGCCAGCCCGACCTGCGCATTGAGATTGGCGCCGTCGAGATACACCTGCCCGCCCGCCGCGTGCACGATGTCGCACATTTCACGTATGCCCGCCTCGAACACGCCGTGCGTCGATGGATAGGTGATCATCACCGCCGCAAGGCGAGCGGCGTGCTTTGATGCTTTGGCGCGCAGATCGGCAATATCGATGTTGCCGTGCTGATCGCAATCCACGACGACCACGTTCATGCCCGCCATACCGGCCGAGGCCGGATTGGTGCCGTGGGCGGAGGAAGGGATAAGACATATGTCGCGCTGGCTCTGACCACGGCTGCGATGATAGGCCCTGATGGCGAGCAGACCGGCGTATTCACCCTGAGCGCCGGAGTTCGGCTGCAGCGAAACCGCGTCATAGCCGGTGATCGCGCACAATTTTGCCCTGAGATCGGCAAACATCTGCGCATAGCCGGCAGCCTGCTCGAGCGGGACAAAGGGATGAATGTTCGACCATTCGGGCCACGTGAGCGGCATCATCTCGGTGGTCGCGTTGAGCTTCATGGTGCACGAGCCGAGCGGGATCATGCAGCGGTCGAGCGCGAGATCGCGGTCGGCCAACCGGCGCAAATAGCGCAGCATCTCGGTCTCGGAATGGTATGTGTTGAAGACCGCATGAGTGAGGAATGGACTCTCTCGCCGAAGCTTGATCGGAAGAGCGTTACGCGCCAGCGATTCGATTTCGGCAAATGAGATATCTGTCCCGCCGGTCGCCCCACGGGATGCCTGAGGTATCCTCCCGAATGCCTGCCAGACTTTCTCGATGATTTGAGGCGTCGTCGTTTCGTCACAACTCATGCCAATCAGCGTCTTGTCGCCGCTCACGCTGGAAATCCGGCGAAGATTGATGCCGTTCTTCTCCGCCCGCCGCAAAATCTCGTCCTGACGATCGCCAACCGCGACGGTGAACGTGTCGAAGAAATTCGTCGTCTCAACGGTCCAGCCGAGCGTGCGCAGCCCACACGCCAGCACCGTCGCACGATCGTGCACCCGCCGCGCGATCCGCCGCAGCCCGCCTGGACCATGATAGACCGCATACATCGAGGCGATGACCGCAAGCAGCACCTGCGCGGTACATATGTTGGATGTCGCGCGCTCTCTCCGGATGTGTTGCTCCCGCGTCTGCAAAGCGAGGCGATAGGCCGGCGCGCCACGGCTGTCGATCGACACGCCGACAAGACGACCCGGCAGAGCGCGCTTGTGCGCATCGCGCGTCGCCATATAGGCCGCATGCGGCCCGCCGAATCCCAACGGAACTCCAAACCGTTGGGTTGAGCCGACAGCGATATCGGCGCCCAACTCGCCCGGCGGCGTCAGCAATGTCAGGGCCAGCGGATCGGCGGCCATCACGGCGAGCGCATCGGCCTTATGCAGCGCCGCGATCACCTCGCGGAAGTCGCGAATTTCTCCGGAGCAACCGGGATATTGCAGCAATGCTCCAAACACGGCGGACGGATCGAGCGCACGCAGCGGATCGCCGACAATCACCTGCCATCCAAGCGGCTCGGCGCGCGTTCGCACCACGGCGATCGTCTGCGGATGGCAGTCCTGGTCGACAAAAAAAGCTTTCGCGGCAGATTTGGACACGCGCCGCGCCATCGCCATGGCTTCCGCCGCGGCCGTTGCTTCGTCGAGCAGCGATGCGTTGGCAATATCAAGCCCGGTGAGATCAGCCACCATGGTCTGGAAATTCAACAACGCTTCCAGCCGGCCCTGGCTGATCTCCGGCTGATAGGGCGTGTAGGCGGTGTACCAGGCCGGACTTTCAAGGACATTGCGCTGGATCACCGGCGGCAGCACAGTGCCGTAATAGCCCTGCCCGATCAGCGAGATTAAGCACCTGGTTGCGCGCGGCGACCTGCCGAACACGGTGCAAAACGTCACGCTCCGAAAAGGCCGGACCGAGGTCGAGCGGCTCGCGTTGTCGTATCGCATCGGGAATGGTTTGCCGCGCAAGATCGTCGAGGCTCGCGGCGCCGACCGTGCGCAGCATGGCGGCAATGTCGTCCGGCGAAGGGCCGATGTGACGGCGGCTGAAATCGTCGACCATCGAAGTCTCGAAGGATGCAGAATCGTCGATCATTGCATTGCACCGGTCAATTTGGAGGCGAGTTGCTATTCATTCAAGCGATCAGAGCGCGATAGGCCGATTCATCCATCAGCGCATCGATTTGCGAACCGTCCGCGATTTTCAGCTTGAAAAACCAGCCGCCGCCCATGGCATCCGAATTGACCGTTGCCGGCTCCTTCAGAACCAATTCATTGACTTCAACGACGGTGCCGCTGATCGGTGCGAAAACATCGGACGCCGCCTTGACCGACTCGACGACCGCGACCGACGCGCCTTGCTGCAGTTCGCTGCCGACTTTCGGCAGCTCGATAAAAACCAGATCGCCGAGTTGCTCCTGCGCGTGATCGGTGATGCCGATGGTCGCAATATCACCCTCCACGCGCAGCCACTCGTGATCCTTGGTGAACTTGAGCATGGCGCGACAACCTCCTGAATGCTAGCTGCGCTTGTAGTGGAGCGGAACAAACGGCATTTGCACAACGCGAACCGGCAATCGCTGTCCGCGTACGCTGGCAAACAATTTCGTGTCCGGCGCGGCGTCAGGGCTCATGACGTATCCCATGGCGATTGGCGCCTGAAGGGTGGGGCTGAACACGCCCGATGTCACCTGCCCGACCGGCGTCTGCGACGCCGCGTCGCGAAACAGCTCGGCGCCACGACGCACCGGCGCCCTGCCCTCCGGCCGCAGTCCGACGCGCTTTCGCGCGCTGCCGTTCGCCAGTTCGGACAAGATCATGGGTGCTCCGGGGAAGCCGCCTTCCCTCGCGCCGCCGGCCCTGCGGCTCTTCTGGATCGTCCATTCAAGGCCGGCTTCCACCGGGTTGGTCGCCGCGTCGAGATCGGAGCCGTAAAGACAAAGCCCCGCTTCCAGGCGAAGGCTGTCGCGGGCACCGAGGCCGGCCGGCGCCACCAATGGATTTTCCAGCAGCTTGCGAGCGATGGCTTCGACCTGAGAAACAGGGATGCTGATTTCAAAACCGTCTTCGCCGGTGTAGCCGGACCGCGAAACAATACAATCGGCGCCAAGAATGGAGATATTGCGGACTTCCAGGAAACGCATTCTTGCGGGCGCATCGCCGGCAAGGCTTGTCAGCACGGACTCGGCAGACGGCCCTTGTAGGGCGAGCAGCGCCCGATCGTTCTGTCGTTCGATGTCGCAATTCGACAGAGAAGCGCGCAAGTGCGCCTCGTCGACATCCTTACAGGCGGCATTGACGATCAAAAACAAATGATCGCCGAGATTTGCCACCATCAGATCGTCGAGAATGCCACCGGTGTCGTTGGTGAACAGCGCGTAGCGCTGACGCTGTGGCGCCAACCCCACAATGTCGGCGGGGACCAGTGTCTCGAGCGCGCGCGCGGCGTCCTGCACATGACCGGAGCGTGCATGAAGCGTGAGTTGCCCCATATGCGAGACATCGAACAGCCCGGCTGCTGTCCGCACATGCAGATGCTCCTTGATGATCCCGCCAGAATAGTTCAGCGGCATCGCATAGCCGGCAAACGGAACCATCTTTGCACCGAGATCGAGGTGCAGTTGGTGCAACGGACTTTGCTTCAGGGGAACAGCGTCAGACAATGGAGCAGCTCGTGCGGCGGATGGCCAGCCTGTCCTTGGTGCCGGTCAAAGTTTAATCCGCTTCATGA
The DNA here is from genome assembly GCA_963730645.1 of uncultured Alphaproteobacteria bacterium. Lineage (GTDB taxonomy): Bacteria > Pseudomonadota > Alphaproteobacteria > Rhizobiales > Xanthobacteraceae > BOG-931. Next base: position 318,746 of record CAVSSN010000017.1, read on the forward strand.
CGCAACGCCACTTGCACAATCGCACGCCGGCCCTTGCTTGACTTCGCAAACCTGCGATCACAAATTCGTGCGAACGCAAAGGAGAGCGCCGTTGGATTGGAAACAGCACACCATCGCCATCGTCGGCGGCGACCGGCGCGAGCAGGAAATTGCGCGGCTCGCGGCCGCAACGGGCGCCGACGTTCGCGGCTACGGCCTGCCTTGGCCGGAGAAGGGCATCAAGGACGTGAAGCAGGCGCCGGATGCAGCCGCCGCGCTGAAGGGCGCGAACGTTGCATTGTTTCCGATCCCGGGCATGTCAGCCGCCGGCGCGCTGTTTGCGCCGAGTGCTCCCGCGCCGATCGTGCCCGATCGCACCATGCTCGCCGGTATGCGCGGGCCCGCACATATCATCCTAGGCTGGGCCAACGAAGACTTGAAGGCGCATTGCAAGGCGCTGTCGATCGAGCTGCACGAGTATGAGTGGGATGTCGAGCTCATGCTGCTGCGCGGCCCGGCGATCGCGGAAGGCATGCTCAAGGTCATCATCGAGAATACCGACATCACCATCCACAAATCGCGCGTCTGCGTCGTCGGCCAAGGGCACGATCGGATTCCTGGTGACGCGCTACATGATTGCACTCGGCGCACAAACCCATGTCGCCGCGCGCAACGAGGTCCAGCGCGCAGCGGCCTACACGGCCGGAGCACAGACCCACACGCTCGACGAGCTTGAGGCGCTGGCGCCAAGTCTCGATACCATCATCTCGGCCGTGCCATCGCAAATCGTGAGCCGAAAGGTTTTGGAACGGCTGCCAGGTCATGCCTTGCTGATCGACCTTGCCGCGCCGCCCGGCGGCATCGATCGCGACGCTGCCAAAGACCTCGGGTTGAAGTTCATCTGGGCGCGCGGCATGGGATCGCGCGCGCCCGTCACCGTCGGCGGCAGCCAATGGTCCGGCGTCAGGAAACGTATCGAGGCGATTTACGCCGGGCAGCGATGAATACAGCTATTGAACGACGATGAGCTTGTCCGTATTGGCGTAATCGGACAGCAACTCACAGCCGGTTTCCGTCACCAGCATCATGTCCTTGTTTTGCACGCCGAACCCGTACCCGGTCTGATAGCAAAGCGGTTCGACACCGAGCACCATGCCGGCCTCCAACTCTGCATCGCCGTCTTTGCCGAGAATGGGCGTCTTGCCGAGATAGGGATCCTCGTGAAGATGCAAACCGATGCCGTGACCGACGAAAGAAATTGGCGGTAGATTCGCAGCCGCGAGCTTTGCGATGAACGCATTGTAGATGGCGCGGCAACTGGCGCCGGGCTTGATCATATCCATCATCAGATATTTGCATTCGACCATGTGCTGCCAGATACGCTCGGCGTGCGCGGGAGCGCGCTGCACGATCGCGGTGCGGCACACGCCGGCATGGTAACCGCCGATCAACGGGAAAATCTCCACCCGGCAGACGTCCTCCGGCTGCAGCCGCCGCTCCGAAGGCCCAACATTCGGCAACTGGCTGCGCTCACCAGTCGCAACGATCATCAATTTGAATTGCTCGGCGCCGTGTGCGTACACATTGCGCGTGAGTGCTGCGGCAATGTCCATCTCTGAACTGCCGGCCTTTACCGCTCCGTAAGCATCGGTGATCGACTGATCGGCAATGCGCGACAGCCGCCGGAGCAGTGCGATTTCATCCGAAGTCTTGATCTGCCGAAGCCTCGCAAGCAGCGCTTCACACGGCACGAAGGCTGCGCCCGGCAACGCATTTTGCAGCCGCCCCATGTCACCTGCCGGCAGGTAATCCATTTCGATGCCGATTTTCGATCGCGCGAGCCCCATTTCGGTGAGCATCCGCGCGAGAACCTGCATGCAATCGTCGGTGAATTCCGCCCAGATCGCCGTTGGAACATCCGGTTCGCGCTTGCGGATCGTCGTCGCCTCCATGTCGACGCCGAGAATTCCGCAGCGCCCGTCTGCCGTGACCACGACCATGGCGTGCCGATGCCGGATCAAGGGCTGCGACGGCACCACAAAACCCGTCGCATAGGCGAAATTTTCCGGCGAGCAGGATATGAGCGCATCAAGGCCGGCCGTTGCGAGCGCCGAGACCTGCCGCGCGATGATGTCGGTGCGCATCGAATTCTAGTCTTTCACTTGGTATTTGGCGATTTTCGACAGATCGACATCAATGCCCATGCCGGGACCGTCCGGCAATTCAATTGCGCCATCGACAAATTCCATGCCGCGCTGGATCAAGTCGTCCTTGTAGTAGATGCCGCCGATCTGTCCGTGCTGCGCCTCGGCAGGCGTCGAGACCGGAACGACGCACGACAAGGTCACAGCCTCCGCCGCGGCGGCCAGTTGCAGATTGGCGAGGTTTCCGACGCCGGTTTCCACGGAGCCGTTGACGTTGCAGACGATGCCGCCTGAGCGGCAGACGGCCGCCACCTCCATGGCTCGATAAAGGCCTCCGGGCTTCGTGGTGTAGATGGAGACAATCTGCGCCGCGCGGCGTTCGATGATCTCGATCACGTCGTGCGCGTTCCACGCCGACTCATCGGCCATCACCGGCGTATCGATGGCGCGCGCGACCTCGGCCATGCGTGCGATGCCCATGACCGGCTGCTCGGCATATTTCAGGTCGTATTGTTCCATCTTGCGGATGGTGCGAATGGCCTCGCCTGGCGTCTTGTAGCCTTCGTTGGCATCGACACACAGTTCGACACCTGCACCGACCGCATTGCGGATGATGCGCACCATCTCGATGTCGCGCTTGGGATCGACGCCGACCTTGATCTTGATCGTCTTGATGCCTTCCGCCGCCACTTTCGCCGTTTCCGCCTCGGCCTCCTCGATGCCGATCAGGCCGATCGAATGCGTCACCGCAATGCGCGTGCGGACATGACCACCCAGCAAGGCGTGCACAGGCAGGCCTGCGCGGCGGCCCGCAAGATCATAGGCCGCGAGCTCGACCGCACATTTGGCGTACGGATAGCCCTTGATCACCGCGTCCATGCGCCGGTGAACATCGACGATGTTGCCGGGATCGGCGCCGGTGACAGCAGGCGCGAGATACCGCTCGATGACGAGCCGAACGATGGCGGGCGACTCCCCGAAATAGCGGCCGAACTCACCGCCCCAATCCTTGAGCGCGGGCGCCTCGCCCCAGCCGACATGGCCGGCGTCATCCGTCATCTTGACGAGCAGGTAGCGGCCAATGGGCTCGGTGAGACCGGTCCACTTGTGCTCGCGCCGGGTCGGCAGCTGAACCGTGATCGCTTCGATGGAATGAATTTTTGTCGAGATCAAAGCGGCGCTCGCCAATTGCGATTGCAAGATGTGATCCGACGTGTCGGTTTGTCAAGCGAGCGGCGACGTTAGCCCGCGAGCTTGAACACTGTCACGTCGATTGCGCCGTGCCCAAAGCCGACTTCGCAATACGTGAGATAATACGTCCACATACGCCGGAAGCGCTGGTCGAAACCCAATGTCTCAATTTTCGGCCATGCGCGTAGAAACCGGGTGCGCCACTCGCGAAGCGTCCGGACGTAGCTCGCGCCAAGGGATACCCGCTGTACAAGCTTCAACCCGACCGCCGCCGCCTCCCGCTCGATGATGGCCGCGGTCGGCAGCATCCCGCCCGGGAAAATAAAGCGCTGGATGAAGTCCGGCCGGTTGCGATAGGCCGCAAAGCGGTTTTCATCGATGGTAATGATCTGCAGTACGGCGTTGCCGCCGGCGGCAAGGGCCGACCGGAGCTTGGCGAAATAGGACGGCCAGTAACGTTCGCCCACCGCTTCGAACATTTCGATCGAGGCAATGCCGTTAAAACTTCCCTTGATGTCGCGATAGTCCAGCAAGCGCAAGTCGACGCTGCCGTGGTCGATTTCGCGCGCGAGGCGGTCCTTGGCGTATTTGAGCTGCGCGGAGGAAAGCGTGATGCCGGTCACGCTGCAGCCATGGCGGCGAACAAGCCGCTCGGCCAGCGCACCCCAACCGCAACCTATTTCAAGAACGTGCTCGCCGCCGGAAAGGCCAAGCAATTCGGCGATACGATCGAGCTTCGCCTCCTGCGCCGCTTCGAGCGTTTCGTCCGCGGCGTAGAGCGCCGATGAGTAGTTCATTCCGCCGTCGAGCCAAAGTCCGTAGAACGCATTACCGAGGTCATAATGCGCCGCGATGTTGCGGCGGCTGCCGCGGGGCGTATTTTCCTGGCGGCGGTGCATCAGACGATTGCGTGCAAGCGTGAGCCGCGATTCCTTCGCGCGCGGCGCCAGCTCGACTTCGTTGTAAAGGCAGTATTCCAGCAGCGTGGTCAAATCCGTCGTCGACCAATCGCCTGCGAGAAAGCCGTCGGCAAAACCGTGTTCGCCGTGATGCAGCATGCGCCACAATGCGCGCCATCGGTGCACCGTAAGTGTCGCCTCGGGCCCTGCCCGGTCGCCGCAACGCTCGATCACCTCCCCCGTCGGCAACACGAGTTGCAAGCGTCCCGCCGGCAATGAGGGAACAGTCCTTTCTACAAGCCGGCAGATAACGCTCGGGCCCAAGCGTGCGTCGCTGGACGAAACTTTGCTCGACATTGAAGAGGTGTCGAATGTCATGACGGCGAACCGCAAAGCATGGCGATGAGCGAACCATCGCGACGACCACAGACAATGGATACTGAGCGGATTGAAAGCCTATCCGAAGATTCGCGGCATGCAAAGTAGGTCGAGCCTACAACTTTGAAGTTGAATTCCGGCCGTCTTCGATTGGCTTAGGGGCACGGCCCGCGCTACTTTGTCCCGGTTTCCGCGGACTTAAGGGACACCATCAATGCACGTGCTGGTCACGGGCTCGGCAGGAATGATCGGGCGAAAGCTGGTCGCCCGGCTGAGCAAAGACAACAAGCTTAACGGTGCGTCGATCGATCGCCTCACCTTGATCGACGTGATCGCAGCAGATCATCCCGGGGAATTTTCCGGCAATGCAGATACCTTCGCTGCCGACCTCTCCAGTCCCGGCGCCGCCGAGAAAGCTGTCGCCAATAGGCCGGATGTCATCTTCCACCTGGCGAGCGTGGTCTCCGGCGAGGCCGAGATCGATTTCGACAAAGGCTACCGCGCCAATCTCGATGGCACCCGCGCGCTGCTGGAAGCCGTGCGGCGCAGCGGCGGCGGCTACAGGCCGAGGTTCATCTTCACATCATCGATTGCGGTGTTCGGCGCTCCCTTCCCGGACGCCATCCCCGATGAATTTCACTCCACTCCACTGACATCCTACGGCACGCAGAAGGCGATTTGCGAACTGCTGCTGGCCGACTACACGCGCAGGGGATTTCTCGACGGGATCGGTATCCGCCTGCCGACCATCGTCGTGCGGCCGGGCAAGCCCAATCAGGCCGCGTCAGGCTTTTTCTCCGGCATCATCCGCGAACCGCTCAACGGTCAGGACGCCGTGCTTCCCGTCTCCGACGACGTAAGGCACTGGCATGCTTCGCCGCGCGCCGCCGTCGAGTTCCTTCTTCATGCCGCTTCGCTGACGCGAGAGACGCTCGGCGCACGCATCAACCTCACGATGCCCGGCGTGTGCTGCACTGTCGCCGAGCAGATCGCCGCGCTCGAGCGTTTGGCCGGCGCCAAGGCGGTCGCGCGCATTCGCCGCGAGCCTGACGAATTGATCATGCGCATCGTCGCGGGCTGGCCGCGCCGGTTTGACGCCAGGCGCGCCGTGGCGCTTGGTTTCAAGGCCGAAGCCTCGTTCGACGACATTATTCGCGCCCATGTCGAGGATGAATTGGGCGGGCAGATTGTTCTTTGACAAGACCGGATCCGGCGGCCGAGGTTCCGTGGATCGAAAATTTGGCTTGATCTGGCGTTGGTACCGACTCGATGATTTGCCGCACCGCGCCGGGCGGCTTTGAGGCTATAAGCGGTTGGCGCAGAATGGGCGATAAAGCCGGAAAAACTGGCCGGCCGGCGGGGGCGGGAGAACCGAATGGCTTCGGTCGCAATTCGCGACGTGCATAAGGCTTTTGGCGCGACAGCCATCATCCACGGCGTCGATATTTCGATCCGCGATGGCGAGTTCGTCGTGCTGGTCGGCCCATCGGGATGCGGCAAATCGACCTTGCTGCGGATGATCGCGGGCCTTGAAAACATTACAGCAGGCGAAATCCACATCGGCGACCGGGTGGTCAACAATCTGCCGCCGAAAGAGCGCGACGTCGCCATGGTGTTCCAGAACTACGCGCTCTATCCGCACATGACCGTTGCCGCCAATATGGGCTTTTCGCTCAAATTGCGCGGCGCCCCCAGGCAGGAGATCAGTACCCGGGTGCAGCGCGCCACCGAGATTCTCGGGCTCGGGCCTTATCTCGAACGCTTTCCCCGGCAGCTTTCCGGCGGCCAGCGCCAGCGCGTGGCCATGGGCCGCGCCATCGTGCGCGATCCGCAGGTGTTCCTGTTCGACGAGCCGCTGTCGAATCTCGATGCCAAGCTGCGCGTACAGATGCGCATCGAGATCAAGGAATTGCACCAGCGCCTGAAGACGACGACAATCTACGTCACCCACGACCAGATCGAGGCCATGACCATGGCCGACAAGATCGTGGTGATGCACGATGGCCTGGTCGAGCAGATCGGCGCTCCCCTCGAACTCTACGACAAGCCGCAGAATATGTTCGTCGCCGGCTTCATCGGCTCGCCGTCGATGAATTTCCTCAAAGGCATCGTGCGAGCGAACGGCAAGCTGGAATTCGAGGGGCCGGGCCGAACACGCCTGCCGCTAGCCGCCGCTCCCACCGGCAGCGACGGCCGCACCGCGGTCTATGGCGTGCGGCCGGAGCATTTCGCACTTGCCGACGACGGCTCCGAGGCGGTGGTGCAAGTGATCGAGCCGACGGGCTCGGAGCTTCAGGTGGTCGCCAAGCTCGGCGGAGAGGAAATCATCGCCGTGTTTCGCGAACGTCATCAATTCAAGCCGGGCGACAAGATCCGGCTCAAACCAGATCCGCGGCTCGTGCACCTGTTCGACGAGTCGACCGGAAAACGTCTAGGCGAATAAGTCCACAAACGGAGGAACGACCATGACCAATTTTACCCGCCGCACTCTCGTGAAGGGCGGCACCGCAGTCGCGGCGGCCGGCGCGCTGACCGGCCCTGCACTGCTTGATTGGGCCAAGGCCTGGGCGCAGTCGGCGCCGTTCAAACCCGAGGCCGGCGCACAGCTCTCCATGCTGCGCTGGAAATATTTCGTGCAGTCGGAAGACGATGCTTTCGTAAAGATCATGGAGGCCTTCACCAAGGCCACCGGCGTGAAGGTGACAATCGCGCGCGAATCCTACGAAGACGTGCAGCCGAAAGCTTCCGTCGCGGCCAACACCGGCGCCGGGCAGGACATGTTCTGGGGTCTCTACTCGCTCCCATTCCTGTTTCCGCAGAAGTGCCTCGACGTCTCCGACGTCGCCGATTACCTCGGCAAGAAGTACGGCGGCTGGGTCGCGAGCGCGCAGGTCTACGGCAAGGGCACCGGCGGCACGAAGTGGATCGATATTCCGATCTGCTACAGCGGTAGCCTGATGAACTACCGCATCTCGTCGATGGAAAAGGCGGGCTTCAAGAAATTCCCCGAGAAGACCGACGAGTTCCTCGCCTACGCCACGGCCTGCAAGAAGAACGGCACGCCGGGCGGCTTCGCGCTCGGCCATGCTTCCGGCGATGCCAATGCCTGGGCACACTGGTGCCTGTGGTCGCATGGCGGCAACCTCGTCGACAAGAACGACAAGGTGATCATCAACTCGCCGGAAACGGCGAAGGCGCTGGAATACTGCAAGAAGCTCTACGAACAGATGATACCGGGCGTGGTGTCGTGGAACGACGCTTCAAACAACAAGGCGTTCCTCGCTGGCGAAATCCACTGGACCGACAACGGAATTTCGATCTATGTCGCCGCGACAAAGGACCCGACCAAGAAGGACATCGCCGCGGACATGAACCACGCCTATTACCCGGTCGGACCAATCGGCAAGCCGACCGAATTCCATCTGATGTATCCGCTGCTGGCGATGCAATACACCAAGTATCCGAACGCCTGTAAGGCGCTGATGGCATTCATGCTGGAAGCCGATCAGTTCAATGGCTGGCTGGAAGGCTCGCAGGGCTATCTTACCCACACGCTGAATGCCTACGACAAGAACCCGGTGTGGACGGCAGACCCGAAGCGCACGCCATACCGCGACGTCGCCAAGCGCACGCTCACCGCGGGCGGTCTCGGCTCCGTCGGCGAAAAGGCGGCGACCGCGATCTCCGATTTCATCGTCGTCGATATGTTTGCGGGCTACTGCACCGGCCGCGACGACGTGAAGGCATCAATGGCCCAGGCCGAACGGCAGGCCAAGCGCATCTATCGGTAACTCAAACGGAAGCGTCCCAGGTCCGGCAACTGGCCTGGGACGCACCCTATCAACCGCAGCAATGACGCAAATCGCCCTCGACCAGCGGCAAGTAAAACCGATACGCGATGTCACGGCGTGGAACCGGCTGAAGGTTAACCGCGACTGGCTCGGCTTCTGGTTCATGCTGCCGGCCGCGGCAATCCTTATCCTTTTTCTGGCCTATCCGCTCGGACTCGGCGTCTGGCTGTCGTTCACCGACGCGCGCATCGGCCGCTCGGGCGCGTTCGTCGGCCTGGAAAATTACGAATGGCTGTCCGGCGACGCAGTCTTCTGGCTCTCGGTGTTCAACACGTTGCTTTACACGGTCGTCGCCAGCACCATCAAATTCGCCGTCGGGCTCTATCTCGCGCTGCTCCTGAACGAAAATCTGCCGTTCAAGGCAATCCTGCGCGCCGTCGTCCTCATTCCCTTCATCGTGCCGACCGTGCTTTCGGCGATCGCCTTCTGGTGGATCTACGACGCACAGTTCTCGATCGTGTCATGGATGCTCAAGCATCTGGGTTGGATCGACCAGAACATCAATTTCCTCGGCGACACCTGGAACGCGCGCTGGTCCGTGATCTTCGCCAATATTTGGCGCGGCATTCCGTTCGTCGCCATCACGCTGCTCGCGGGCTTGCAGACGGTTTCGCCATCGCTCTACGAAGCCGCCACCATCGACGGGGCCAGCGCCTGGCAGCGGTTCCGCTACATTACTTATCCGCTGCTCACCCCGATCATCGCCGTGGTGATGACGTTCTCGGTATTGTTCACCTTCACCGACTTCCAGCTTATCTGGGTGCTTACCCGCGGCGGTCCGGTCAATGCCACCCACCTTATGGCCACGCTGTCGTACCAGCGCGCGATCCTCTCCGGCTACCTCGGCGAAGGCGCAGCGGTTTCGACCGCGATGATCCCGTTCCTGCTCGCGGCCATCCTGATCTCGTGGTTCGGCCTGCAGCGGCGCAAATGGCAACAGGGCGAGAGCAATGACTGACGCGCTCGCCGGCACAGCGCCGCTCGCCGACCACAGCGAGGGCATGAGCTATCTGCAGTCGCTGCCGCGGCGGCTGGTGACGCTTTATCTGCCGCTGTCGATCATCCTGATCGTGCTGCTGTTCCCGTTCTACTGGATGGCGCTGACCGCCATCAAGCCGGACGACCAGTTGCTCGACATGGACAGGGTGAGCCCGTTCTGGACCACCGCGCCGACGCTGAAGCATTTCTACAATCTGATATTCGAGACCAACTATCCGTTATGGCTGTGGAACACGATGTTCGTCGCCGTGTCGGCGACGATCTTGTCGATCATCGCCAGCGTGCTCGCGGCCTACGCTATCGTGCGGCTGCGCTACCGCGGCGCCAACTGGGTCGGCGGCGCGATCTTCCTCGCCTATCTGATCCCGCCGTCGATCCTGTTCATCCCGCTGTCGACGGTCGTGTTCCAGTACGGACTGTTCGATACCCCGTTCGCGCTGATCCTCACGTACCCGACCATCCTCATTCCATTCTCGACCTGGCTCTTGATGGGCTATTTCAAGACCATCCCGTTCGAGCTCGAGGAATGCGCGTTGATCGACGGCGCCAGCCGCTGGCAGATTTTGACCAAGATCGTGCTGCCGCTCTCGGTGCCGGGGCTGATCTCGGCGTTCATCTTCTGCTTCACGCTGTGCTGGAACGAATTCATCTATGCGCTGACGTTTCTCTCGACCACGTCGCACAAGACGGTTCCGGTCGCGATCGTCAACGAATTCGTCGACGGCGACATCTACCGCTGGGGCTCGTTGATGGCCGGCGCGCTCGCCGGCTCACTGCCGCTGGTGATCCTCTACGCCTTCTTCGTCGAGCACTACGTGCGGCGATGACCGGCGCGGTGAAGGAATAGCCTAAACGCCGAGATGGCGATGCAGCACTTCGGGCTGGTCGCGCACCGCCTGCGAGGTCATCGATTCGACGATGTGGCCGTTGTTGATGATGTAGACGCGGTCGGCAAGCGTCATGGCAGCGGAAATATTCTGCTCCACCACGACGATCGTCTGACCCGCATCGGCGAGCGCCCGGCATGTTGCGAGCAGATCGCGCACGATAATCGGCGCCAGCCCCTCGAACGGTTCGTCGAGCAACAGGATTTTCGGATCCCGGATCAGCCCTCGCGCGATCGCCAGCATCTGCTGCTCGCCGCCCGACAGGTCGGTACCGCGGCTGCCGCGCCGCTCCCGGAGCCGCGGGAACATTTCGTAAATGCGGTCGAGCGGCCAGCGCTTCGCCGCGGTGAGTCCCGCGAGGACGAGATTTTCCTCGACATCCAGGCTGCCGAAGATGCGGCGGTCTTCGTGCACGAGCTGCATGCCGGCTTGGGCGATGGTATGACTCTTCTTTCCCGCGATATCGACGCCGTCGAACATGATGGTGCCGGCGCGCGGCGTCACGACGCCCATCAGGCTTTTCAGGGTCGTGCTCTTGCCGGCGCCGTTGCGGCCGAGCAGCGCCACCACCTCGTTGCGCTCGACGCGCAGCGAGACGTCGAAGAGGATGTGGGAATCCCCGTAATAGCTGTTCAGTCCATCGACTTCGAGCAAGCTCATAGTTCGCGCACTCCGCCGAGATAGGCTTCCTGCACAATCGCGCTGCCTTTGATCTCCTGCGGCGTGCCTTCCGCCAGCACCCGGCCTTCTTGCAGCACCGTGATCCGCTCCACCAGCTCGAACAGCGAATCCATGTCGTGATCGATCACGATCATGGTGCGGCCCTGGCTGATCGACTTGAGCAGTTTGACGGTTTCGACCCGTTCGCGCGGGCTCATGCCGGCGAGCGGCTCGTCGAGCAGCAGCAGGCTCGGCGAGGTGGCAAGCGCGAGACCGACTTCCAGGCGCCGCTTCTCGCCATAGGCGAGCGCCGACACCGGCGTGTCGACACGATCCGTCAGATTGACGAGTTCGAGCGTGTGCTCGACCTGTTCGGCCAGGCCCGGGATATTCTTCGGGTTGCCGCAACATATCGAGCCTGAATTTGCCGCGCAGTTCCGCCAAGTGCGGCGATCGTCAGGTTTTCGCGCACGGTGAGCCGGTTGAACAGCTGGTTGACCTGGTAGCTCTTCGTCAGGCCGAGCTGACAGACGTCGGTGACGGTCTTGCCGGTGATGTCCTGGCCCTCAAACACAATCTTGTCCGGATGTCGGCGGCACCTCGCAGGTCAGCATCTTGAAGAAGGTCGACTTGCCCGCGCCGTTCGGACCGATGACGCCGCGCAGTTCGCCATGATTGACGGTGAAGTCGATATCGGTATTGGCGGCGAGGCCGCCGTAACGCTTGGTCAGGCCGGTCGCCTGCAAGATCGGACCGGATATGCGATCGGTGTCGCGACGGCGCGCGGGCATGGCGGCGACGGCCGGCTGGCGCGCGACTTCTTTCGCCGCGCCTTGCTGCTCATCCGTCGGCGGTGATACCGGGGACTGGCGCCGTCTCTTTCGGTTCAGCCTTCTTCGGCCCTTGGCCGGTCGCAAGCGAGAATAGGTCCTCGATGCCGCCGATCAGGCCCCGGCGCAGGAAGACACACCAGCAGCACGAACACGACGCCGAGCACCAGCTTCCAGGCGGCGCCGAGATTGAGCGCGCCTTGCAGGAAGTCCTGCAGGAACAGCCAGACGGCGGCACCGAGCAACGGGCCAAACAGCGTGCCGGTGCCGCCGATGGCCGTCTGCATCACGAGTTGACCGGAGGTGTCGAAGGTGAAGGCGTCCGGCGGCATGAAGGCCTGCAGCACGCCGAGCAAGCCGCCGGCAAATCCGGCATAGGCTGCCGCGATGACGAAGGCGGTGAGCTTGTAGCCGTGGATATTGTGGCCGACAGCGGCCGCGCGCAGCGGGTTGTCGCGGATTGCGCTGAAGACGGCGCCGACCGGCGAGCGCACGATGCGCAGCGCGATCACGATGCCGACGAAATAGCAAACCGCGAGGAAGCTGATAGAGCGACCAGCCGGTCGTGAAATGCAGAGTGGTGAAGCCGAGATTGAAGCTCGGGGTCGGCACGCCAGGCAGCCCGTTCTCGCCGCCGGTCCAGTCCGCCAGCGGATTGAATTCGACGAAATAGAACATCTCCGCGATCGCGACGGTGATCATCGCGAAATAGATGCCAGTGCGCCGCAGCGCGACCAGCCCGACCAGATAGCCGACGACGCCGGCTGCGATCATGCCGATGATCAACGCCAAAAGGACATCCGGAAAGCCTGCGCGCGTCAGCAGGTAGGCGGCGACGAAGCCGCCGGTGCCATAAAACGCCGACTGGCCGAAGGACAGAAGGCCGGTGAAACCGAACAGAATATCGAAGCCGATGCCGAACAGGCCCCACACCAGAATGCGGTTGACCGTGTTGGGCGCAAAGCCGAGGTGAGGCAGCACGAACGGCGCAACAATCAGCCCGATCGCAGTCAGCGCCTCGATCAGAAAAGGACGTTGCTTGAGCATCAGATAGACGCGCTCATTCGCGGCCCCTGGTGCCGAGCAGGCCCTGCGGGCGCAGCATCAGAACGAGCGTCATCGCCGCGAACAGCATCACGTAGGCATAGCCGGGATTGACCATCGACGTGATGCTGATGATCTCACCCGCGATCAAGCCGCCAAGCACAGCTCCGGGAAACGAGCCGACGCCGCCAATCACGACGACGACGAAGGTCTGCACCAGAATGTCGTCGCCGACGCCCGGTGTGAGCGACACAACGGGCGCGTTGACGATGCCGGCAAAGCCCGCCGCCATCGCGCCGATGCCGAACACCATCATGAAGACGCGGTAAACGTTGATGCCGAGCGAATCCACCATCACCGAATCTTCGATACCGGCGCGCACGATCATGCCGATACGCGTGCGGTAAAGGACGAGGAAAAGGCCGCCGAGCGCGATCGCCACGATGCCGACGACCGCTAGGCGATAGGTCGGGTAGATACATGAAGCCGAGCGAGGTGATGCCGGAAAACATCGGCGGCGGCGGCACCAGCATCGACTGGCTCGAGAAGAAGAAGCGCACGATCTCGACGAAGCAGATGCCGAGGCCGAACGTGACCAGAAGCTGGTCCTCGTGCGGCCGGGTATAGAAGTGGCGGATGATGATCCGTTCCATCAGCACGCCGACGATCATGACGAACAGCGCGCCGGCAATGACGGCAACGACGAATGACCCGGTATAGGTGAAGGCGACATAGCCGGCATAGCCGCCGAGCATGAACATGGCGCCGTGCGCCAGATTGAGGACCCCGAGCGTACCGTAGATGATGGTGAGGCCGGACGAGATCAGCGCCAGCAGCGCGCCGAGCGCCAAGCCCATTGAAGACTTGCGAAGTGAAATTGGCCCAATTGATCATGGCAGAAGTGTGCGGAATTCGCGGCTTTGCCGTCAACCTCGCGCCGCCAATACTAAAGTCGCGGGCGGCAATTTGCCGCCCGCGACGCCGCAGTATCTGGTCCGATCAGGTATAGTCGCCGAGCTGACAGCCGAACGCATCGGGCTTCTGCATCAACGGCTCGCCCGGGACGACTTCGAGGACCTCCCACAAGTCCTCCTTGTTCTTCATGTCCTTCTGTTCCTTGCCGCGCACGATGACCACGGGCCGGACACACTGGTGGTCGGCCGCGCGGAAATGGACATCGCCGACGGTCGAGGGGATCGTCTCGCCCTTCTCGTAGGCCTTGATGACGTCCGGCGGATAGAAGTTGCCGGCTTCTTCGACCATTCGCGCCCAGATGGCGAACTGCATGTAGGCGTTGTTGGCGCCCCACTCCGGCTTGTAGTCGTACTTCTTGTCGAACGCCTCGACGAACATCTTGGCGAGCGGATACTTGTCCTCCAAGCGTCCACCAGAAGTCGGTCGCGGCATAGACGCCGGCCAGCAGATTGCCCCCGGCCTCGCGGGCAAGAAACGGCGTCTGATATGGCACGACGAGCTTCATCTTGTCGAAGCACGCCGAACTGCTTGGCCTGCTGCGTCGAGAGCACGGCGTCGTGACCCCAGTTGACGTTGAGCAGGAAGTCGGCGCCGGAATTGGCGACATTGAGCAGATACGACGAGTAGTCGGGCGCGCCGAGCGGCGCGACCTGGTTGGTCGCCGTCGTCCATCCCGCGGTCGCGAGATAGTCCTGCATCGACTTGGTGACGGTGTGACCGTAGGTGTAGTCCGGCGTCAGATAGGCGGCCTTCTTGTTCTTGCCGAAGGCCTTGACCATCACCGGGCCGATCGCCGCCGCCGCCGTCTGGCCGTAGAAGCACTGGCGGAAGCCGTAGCGCACGCAGTCCTTGCCGGTGGTGTCGTTCGAGCCGGAAATCGCGACCACGTAGAGGACGTGTTCGCGCTGGGCGAGCTTGTTGAGCGCCACCGCGACCGCCGACGACGTCGAACCGGTCATCAGTACGATCTTGTTCTCGGTGATGAAGCGCTGCTGCGCCTGGACGGCTTCGTTCGGCTTGGCGGCCGAGTCGGCAACGACGAGCTTCACCTCCTTGCCGAGCACGCCCTTCTTGGTCTTGGGCGAGATCTTCTTGATCAGGTCATGCCTGAATTGAGGTGCTCGACGGCCAGCTGCATGCCCTTGAGCTCGTCTTCACCCTGCACTGCGTAGGTGCCGGTGCGCGGCACCGAGGCGCCGATAGTGACCGAGTCGCCCGACGAGCCTGCGGGATAGGTTCCGATCGGCGGGTGATCCTCCGCCCAGGCGCCCCGCACAAACCCCAGTCGGGTCCCGGTGGCCGAAAGGGCGCCGAGGCCTGCGCCGGTTGCGACCGCTTGCCGCAGGATGGCGCGCCGTGAAAGAGAACTTCGATTAGGCGATTTGGTGCTGGTCAAAGCATCCTCCCTTTTTCAGATTTCTATCTTAACAGTTTGACCGCCTTTAGTAGGGGTAGCTTTAATCCTCCTTATTGATGCAGATTAAAAATATGACCGACTTGTCCCTGCGAACGCCGGACGTTCACGGGCGTGCCCGCACGTCATCGGACGAGTGGCGCCGCGACCCCTTCCTCGCGCGCCTGAAAAATTATATCGACCTGAGCCCATCCGATCTCGACAGCCTGGGCGCACTGATCGAAGGCGAGCAGACTGTCAAAAAGCGACGTGACTTTGTGCTTGATGGCTACGAATTTTGCAAGCTGTGCTTCGTCAAGGATGGATATGCCGCGCGATACAAACTGTTGCGCAATGGCAAACGGCAGATCGTCACCTTTGTGCTTCCGGGTGACGTGGTCGGACTACCCGGCAGTTTTTTGGACCGTGCCGCCCAGTCCGTCATTGCGGTCACGGATATGAGGCTGCAGGTTTGCGCGCTCGATGCGTTTGTCGAGCTGTGCTACCGGCGGCCGAAGTTTGCTCTCGCACTCAGTTGGCTCGCAGTGCACGAGACCGCCATCTACGCGGAACATATCATCGATATCGGTCGCCGCACCCCGACCGAGCGGCTTGCGCATTTTCTGCTTGAAATCCATTCGCGACTGGCCACGGTCGGAATTGCGGGCGAATCCGGCTTTGACCTGCCGTTCACACAGGAGATGATGAGCGACGCTCTCGGATTGAGCGTTCCTCATCTCAATCGCATGTTTGCCCGGCTGCGCGGCGAAGGCATGATTACGATGAACGACCGACGCATCGAATTCGCCGATATGAAGGAGCTCCAGTTGCTCGCTCACTTTCAGCCGGTAAAGGCGGCACGTATTCCGCTGCCTGGCGAAATCAGAGCGTATTGATTGCACCGGTCGTAGCTACCCGATCAGTAAAGTTAAAAATCCTAAGGTCTGTAGCCGCTGCCGAAGTGACGCTTCGGTCATGCAGCGCCGTCATTTGGATGGACGGCCCGAGCAAAAGTAGTCCCGGCAACACCGCGAAGGCCGGATGTCCGAAACCTCCGCGTCCAGTTCGCATCAGAGTCATACCGATCCAATGATTGCAGCGTGGTGCGGTCCGGCTACAATTGCCACGGAACGCCGAAGCTCGGGATCGGCATGCGCAAAGCCATTGTATGCGGAAGCGGCGTCGCCGGCCTGAGCGCAACGATTGCTCTGTGCAATGCAGGGCTGGGCGGTCGACGTCTACGAGCGCAGCACCTCTGTGCGCGAGATCGGGGCGGGGATATTCATCAAGTGGAACGCGCTTCGCGTCCTCCAGCATTTCGGCTTGCTCGACCGCATCCGCAGCAATGGCGTCGTGCTGCGTGAAGCGCGCACGCTCGACAAGGACGGCGAACTGCTGCAGCGGCGGATTCTGAGCGAATCCAATCCGGTCTGGAATATCCAGCGTCAGAACCTCATTCGGGCTTTGCTCGACCGCGCCACCGCACTCGGTGCACAAGTTTATACCGATGCGCCGGTCGATGCCGTCAGCCCGGACGGAACCGTGAGCATCCGTGGCCAGCAGCACAAGGCCGAGCTCGTGATCGCAGCGGATGGCGTGAACTCCGTCGCGCGCCGGGCACTCGGTCTCGATCGGAAGGTACGCGCGCCGCGTAGCGGCGCCATACGCCTGACGGTCCCACGCACCGACGATGAGAGTGCAGACATCGTGCGCGAATTCTGGTCGGGCCGGCTGCGCGTCGGTGTATCTCCCTGCACGACGACTGAAGCATTCGCTTATTTGATCGCGCCATTGAGGATGAACGCGCGGCCGGGCGCCGATCGACGCCGACTATTGGGCCGCCCACTTTCCGAAGCTGAGGTCGGAGAGGCTGTTCGAGCGCGCCAGCCTGGTCGGCGGCATCCACCACCCCTATCCTCTCGTGAGCACGCGTTCGTGGTCGAGCGGCTGCGTCGCGCTCGTCGGTGACGCAGCGCATGCGCTGCCCCCTCCCCTCGGGCAAGGCGCGGGGCTGTCGCTGACCAATAGCCTGCTGCTGGCGGATTATGTCTCGACCGGCGCCGACATTGCCCGGGCGCTGCGGACATGGGAGCGTGACTGGCGCTGGATTTCAGATCGCACCCAGACCTGGGCACGGCGTTACGACTGGATCACGTCCGAGTGGCCGGCCAGCATCTACCCGCTGCGCGACGCCACAATCTGGGGTCTGGGAAAATTGCCGGGATTCAACAGCTATATGCGTATCGCCGATCGCGTCGATGCTCCGCGCCGTCAGGTATTGCGGCCTGATGCCATACGGGCCACCGGCGCACGGGAGACGACCGCTTGAATGCCTGCGTGTCACTCGATTGCGTCGTCGGCAAGCGCGAGCAATTTGGTGGAGACGTTGAGACCCAGGGCTTTGGCGGTCTTGAGATTGATGACGAGCTCGAACTTCGTCGGCAACACAACGGGAAGGTCGTGCGGATGCGCACCCTTGAGAATGCGGCCGGCATAGGCGCCGATCTGGCGATATGCCCATGTCAATTCGGTGCCGTAACTCATGAGGCCGCCAGCCTCGACGTATTCGCGCCAGGGATAGACGGCCGGCATCATGTGGCGAGCGGCCAAGGCCACGAGTTGCGCGCGCCGCGTCGTGAATAGCGGATCGGCGCTGACGAGAAGGCCGCTCACGTGCTGATCGGCAGCCGAGGCAAATGCCGCGTCGATCTCGCTCTCGTTGCTCGCCCTGAAAACCGCAAGTTCATGACCGGTACGCTTGGCAGCACTGATCGTATCCTTGATTTCGAGCTCGGTCGTCACCGAGCCGGGATTTACCAGTATGCCGACCTTTTGGATCACGGACGCCAGCTCGGAAAGCATTTCCAGGCGTTTGCCCGTCAATTCCGTCGTGAAAACGCTTGCGCCCGTTGCATTGCCGCCGGGCTGGTTGATGCTCTTCACCAGTCCAAGCTGGACCGGATCGAATCCGACAACGAACACGACGGGAGTGGTCGATGTCGTCTTCACTGCCGCCTGCGCCGAAACGACGCCGCCGGTGGCGGCGATCACGTTGACCTGCTTTTGCACCAGCTCGGATGCCAGTGTGCCCAGTTCGTTGTAATGACCTTCCGCCCAACGGTAATCGATCCAGACGTTGCGGCCCTCGACGTAACCCTGCTCCCCCAACCCCTGTCGGAATGCCGTGAGAAACTTCGCAAATGTACGCGCCGAGCCGCTGCTCAAAAAGCCGATCATCGGCAACGCGGGCTGCTGCGCACGCGCCGCCAGCGGCCAGACCGCCGCCCCTCCGAGCAGTGCCAGAACACGTCTTCGAAACATTGCTATTCTCGCAGGGCGCCGCCGCCGCGCGCCGATCAAAAATCCCGACGAAGTAGAATATTAGTATACCCCCGGCGGGATAAGTGTGTGAACTAGATCACCCAGGAACAACTTTGTGATCGCGCCGGGTTGTCGCAGTCCGCTCGCTCCAACCTACGGATTTGGCGCGTAAATGGATCAAATTCCGCGCAAAAAGATGCTCGATCCACTTGAGATCGTCATTCGCCCGGACTGCTGACGTGCTGACCTTGCAGCGCCTTGACGATTTCGCCGGCTGTTCGCACTCCGTCGCAATGCTCAAGCACGCGCGCGGTGAATCCATCAACCAGCAGTGGATCGCGTCGATCACCTCCGGAATTCCCGAAAACCACGACATGACTTTCGCCGGGCGTGGCGACGGCCGGCAAGTCGCCGACCGTTCGCGCGTCGCGGAACTCCGACGCGTCGAAATCGAAATTCACGATCCTGAGTTGGGAATTACGGACAGGCACAAAATCTGCAAGATCGCTGTCTTCAAACGCCCACCGCCGGCCTCGCATGCGAAACAGCGCGTCCGGACACTCTGCTCCGTTGAACTTGTCGGCTTCCTCTTCCGCCGCCGCGATGGCAATTTCCACCTCGACGCCTTGTTTGAGGGAATGCAATTCGGTTTTGCCGTCCGCAACGGCACGTTCCACGCGCGCCAGCACTTTCCGCGCGTGCTGCAGATTGATCGTTGCATTCTTCCGGTTGGCGCTGCGGCGCGCCGAATGCCGAACCGGCGATTGTCGCGTCGGCAATCAGCGTGAGCGGAAAGCGGCTTGGCGCCGACGCCGCATCGGGCTCGGCCGAAATGCTTTTTGAGGGTGCGATTTTTTCAGCAGCAACTGCGAGAATGCGCTCGATCTGGCCCGGAAAATCGATTCCCTGCTCCAGTTCAAGAGCGAAGTCACGCCCGCGCTTTCCAACGGCAATGGCGGGATGCGGATCGCGCACGATGGCGCCCAGCCGTTCCGCGAGCGACTCGACATCGTTGACGTCCTTGATTGCGACGCAGCTATAGCCGTCCGCCAGCCGCTCCCATTGCGGCAACTTCCGTATCACCTCGCAGGAGCCGACCAGACAGGCTCCGGACAGCAACACCTCGCGCGGAATGATCGGACTGTGAAATCCGATCGGGAAATCCTGCTCGAGGCAGCATACGGCGAGACACCCGCGCAGGAACTCCGGCACGCGCCAGTGCGGCAGAAACGGAATTTGCAGGATGCGGTCGGTCAGGCCGAGCTGCTTTGCGTGTTCACGAAAACGCAGTTCGATATCGGAATTTCCGTGCGCGAGCGCCACCAATCCGACATCCGCGCCGGCGTGCTTGAGACGTTGCAATGCCGCCAGCAGCGCGAATGAGCCTTTGCGTTCGCCGAGCTTGCCGTAGACGCCGAAATAGGGCCGGTCGCCGCTGAAATCGCCCCACATCTGGTCGCCGAGTTCGGGATCGCCGGCGTGTTCGCCGCGCAAGGCATTGAGGTCGAGCGCCGGTCCGTCCGGCGTGAACAGGTCGTCCGGCAGCGCATAGCCGCCGCCAAACACAATACGTCCCGGGTCGACGCCGCGTTGCACGGCGCGTTGCGCGACCGTGCCCGTGGCCACCACCAACGCCGCTGAGCGCAGCACGTGATCGTACAGTGCTTCGAATTGCGAATGATGCCAGAGCCGCCCGGCGTCGCTTCCGGCCATGCGCACGACATGCGGCACGCCCGTCATTTGCGCGGCGAGATGCCCGGCGATGCCATAGGGCTCCATGTAATGCGAATAGATGACGTCAAACGGGCGCGCAGAATGCGCGTTGGCGGCAAGCGCCGCGAGCTTGGAGACGAACGGGCTTGCCATCGGGATGTAGGATTGCGAGCGGTCGACCGGATCGGTCCAGTGCATGGTCACCGCACCGCGCGCAGCGCTGCCAGTCCTGCGGCCGCATCAGCATGCGAAAAGGCGGCCGGACTTCCTTGGCATTGGTGACGACATGGACATCGTGACCGCGCGCCGCCAGCGCCTGCGCGGTCCAGTAGGTCCGCATGCTCACACCGCCCTGGATCGGCGGAAACTTGCCGATGATGCAAATTCTCACCGGCGTATCTCCACGAGTCGCATTTCCTCGAGTTCGACGATGAGCGCATTCACGTCCGGCGAATCGGCGAATGCGGCGGGATCGGTCCATTGGCCGAGGGCCGCGAGCAGATCGAACACCTCCGCCGTGAGGTCGAAGATCATCGGCTCGCCGGCGTCTGCCGGGGCGGCGATTGCGAGTCTTGTTTCGTTCATGATTGGCAATTCTGATCGCCATTCTCGATGATCGAGCGGATATCGTAGGTGGTCCGCAGTAATATGACTGCGGGATTGCGGCGAATTCCGAAGGCCGGATCCCCGGCGGACGGACGATTGTCGGCAGCGACGCGGGAACTGGCGCATGCGAACTCAAGCGCTGCGACATCGGGCAGATATCGCGGCTCGGGCGGCTCGCGCAGCCAGCGTGCGGCAAGGAAGCCGTAAAACTGCCGCGCATTTTCGATACGGCTGATGTCGACGGACGGACAGGATGCCGTGAATGCAGCGATGATCGCGTTACGATCGGTCCCCAGCAACGCGAACGTGCGCGGGAACACTGCGGCGATCTTTTCCATGCGTTTGTCGTGCGAGAATCGCGCCTCGAGGTGAAGCAGGCGCGGATCGATCCCGTGCAGGGCCTTATCGAGGCCGCGACTATGGCGGCCATCGAATATGGCGTCGGCGCTCGTGAGATGGTGGATCAGGCTAACTTGCCGATCGAGCAACGACTTTGACATGGCCATGATGGGTTGTGGATTCGACGCAAGCGCGAATGCGCGCGACATCGTCCAGGATTTCCTCCACCGCATCGAGGCGATCATCGCGCTCAAGGATGACGGTCGCCGGCGCGTGACGCGTCAGCGAATAGGCCAGGAGGTCGAGCGTCTCGGGCGGCATCGGGTGCGAATGGGAATCGGCAAGGAACGGCTTTTGCAGATATTCATCGTTCACGACGATGCCGCCGGCCATATGCACCTCCCTGACCAGACCAGCCGACAGTCCGTCAATGAATTCGTGGGCGTCGAAGCCGTGATTGCGGGAATTCAGATACAGATTCTCGATATCGAGCAGGATGCCGGCGCCGCTCTCGCGGCAGATCAGGTTGAGAAATTCGGCATCCGAGAGTTTCGAATCCGGCCAGTCGAACGCGTAGGAGATATTTTCGAGCAGAAACGGCACGGGAATGCGCTCGCGAATAGTGCGCACCTTGGCGACGATCGATTCCGCGACCGCCTCCGTCTTCGGCAGCGGCAGTAGATTGGCGAGATCGCGCCCGGGCACGCGGGTGAACGCGAGGTGTTCGCTGTAGGTCGGCGCTTCGAGGCGCTCGACGAGCGCGGCGACGTCATCGAGGTAGGCAAGGTCCAGCGGCACGTCGGTGCCGATCGAGAGCCCGACTCCGTGCGCGTTGAGCGCAATACGGCCGACCAGATCGAAGATCGGCGCTGCGACACGCCGGCCACCATGGATGCAGTGATCCACGGTGATCTCGAGGACGTCGAAACAGTCGAGATTCGCCCGTGTCCATTCGGCGATCGCTGAACGATATCCCATGCCGACGGCAGGATGTGCATAACTCCTGATCATACACTTATCATAGTCCGTCGCGCGTCAGGCCAACACTAAAATCGCTGCGGTGAACAATTCTGGACGCCAGCGTCTTCAACCAGTCGTTGGCCTTCCGGCGCGTGGCAGCAGCCTGTTCGCAGCATGTCTAAAGGCATGCCGCGACGAGGAGCCATAATCTCACTTCTTTTTCTTTGGCTTCTTCGGGCCTTTTGCCTTCTTCGCCGGGTAGGTCTTTTTCGCGCTTTTTGGCTTCGGTTCGGGCTTGATTTTGACGGGCTTGCCTAACGGCTGCGGATTTCCCGTCGGCGCGACGGTCAATCCTTGCGATGGCGCGGAGCCGCCCAATGAAACAGCAGTCAGAATATTCGCTGCCATTTTCCCCACGGTTTCGTATGCATTCTCGAGGTCGGGGCCGAAGATCACAGCGGAGCCGGAGGTCGGCGGTGGCGTCGCCTTTTTATAAATGTTGAACGGATAGCACACCTTCAATCCCGAACTGTTCGCCGCCGGAACCAGCGCATCCATCCGGCTGGTGAAGAATGGATCGCCGCTGACGACGACGCCCAGGGCGCCACCGGATTTTGCATTCGCGAACGCTGTGTCAATGGAACCGTCGTCGTTGCGTGACGCCGACTCTGCCATCGGCCAATGGTTGGTGGTGACCCAGTTGTCACGCTCCGGCTTGCCCATCTTGGATTTGGAATTCCAGATGAGGCAGACTTTCTTCGGATCAGTTATGCCATACAAGCTGCAAACCTCGGCATTGCGATCCTTGTCCTTGACGATGAGGTCGAGGTTCACGCCGCCGCAATACTGGGCGTTTGAGCCGATATTGAAGCTGGGCGGCGTTCCAAACAGCGCGAGAAAAGGCGTGTTCGAGATTTTTTTCCAGGCTGCATGCGCCGAAACCAGCCCGCCGACAGCAACAATCAGGCCTACCTCGTCATCGCCGTCGAACGCGCTGATGGCGTTGTACAGTTCCTGGCGTCTGTTGGCGCCGCCGTCGCCATCATCGTAACCTCCCTCGGCTTCATACGACAGGACAAACACCCGATCATTGTTGCCGGCATCACTGCCAGGATCCCCCTCCCAGCCATTCGCTCGCAACCCCTTCAGGAACGCGGCGCGCAATAATTTCGAAAACCTCGTGCTCGTCACCAAGCCGATCATCATGAGCCCCTCCCATTCGTGGATTGCAGCGCAATAGAGCCGGCGCCGTGCCAACGCCGCCACCGCAGGCGATTTTGCTTGATTGCTGCCTCAGGCATGACAGCCGCAGCCGCATCCGCACGAGTGCACGTCCTTTGCTTTCCAACTTGGATGGCTTTCGTTCGGATAAAGCCGCCACCCCAGCACAAATCGCGCACCGTGCGTGTCGGCTTTTTTCTTCGACCGCACCGCCTCGCCGATCAGCTTGGCAAGCTCGCGGTTGGCCCGATAGCCGCACTTGTCGGTCGCGTTCACGTGCTTGGCGTCAGTTTTCACGCCCGGGAGAGGCACGCGGCCCCGGCCCTCCAAGGTTTTCCGGGCGCTCTTGCGCAATTTCGCTCGCGTCATTTTCGGATAGATTTCCGGCATGGTAGCTCCCCTCTGGTTCTAGCTCACAACAGCTCCGCGATCGCCCTTCGCGATCATGGATTTCCATTCGACTTCCAGTTCGGCTAGCGAAAACCCGTACACATCAGACCAACGGCCCGGCGCACCTGCATCGCAAGCTTGCGGCCGGAGCGGCGTCCGCACGAAAAGTTCGCGGAATTTAGCCAACGCCATGCATCGCGATAAGAAACGTGGCGAATGAGCCGGCTATCGCATAGACGACGCGCTGCCCGCGGGGCTCCTCGCCATAGAAATTCGGACCGACAGTAAGCGTCAGGGGATTGGGAGTAGCGATCGCGTCGAGATCGGCGAGATGCAGTGGTGCGAGGTTCTCAACGCCATTAAGCCGATCGCGATGAAATTCGGGCACGATGTCGGCGAGAATCTCGCGCGCCAGATCGTGCAGCGGCTTGCCGAAATTCGGGAACGCCGGGTTGCTTCCGATTTCGGCCTGGACGTAAAGCGCCAGCCCCTCGGCCATAAAGCGGTTGGCATTGGGAAAATACACATGCGTCAGCTCGTGCGCGATGGCGGCTTTGCCGGCGGCGACGCGCGAAGTGGGAAATTCCATCTCGCCGCGCCGACCAGACCAGGCTGGCACCAGGGATTTTGAAATTTTGAAACGGGCCGACACAATTACATGTAAATCGGGCATCAAATCCGGCAGCCACTGCTGTTGTCCAAACCAATTTCGAACAACCGCCCGCTCGCGCAAAATGTCCGCGTGAAATGATTGCTTCTGCTCCGCTGCAAGCGTGAGCTCGCCGCGATCGGCGGCCGATTCTTCGAAATCGATCCTGATAACGGCGGCCGCGTCGGACTCGTCGCCGGAAAAATCCGCGGCGCCGCTTTCGCGACGCGACGCGGAAGCCGGAAGGTCTGCACCCGACTCCGGCAACATCAAACGTTCGCGGATCGCGCCCATCACAGTGCGCCTGCAAACGAATGGCCCGTCGGCAACTTTTCCGACGCCACGACTGTATTTACAACGAGCCGCTTGTGTAGCGTCAAAATATTATTTGCTTCCTCTGTTGCTGTAAAGCAGCCTGACATGCGCCGTTCAGAAGCTAAGCTTTTCCGGACATTTGGTCGCACAACAGCAAGTATGGGCCAAAGTGTCGAGTAGCCGGCGTCTTTAGAGTTGATGATCAATTACTTCGGCTGAAGAACGCTATTCAGACTTGCGTCGAAACGTCAGCACGAAATTATTCGCCGGCATGGCCACGATCTCGTCCAGACGTAGCCCAACGTGTTCCGCCAGCTCGGAAAGATCGCGCGTATCGCGCACTCCCCAACTTGGGTCGCTGCTGCGCAGGCTGGCGTCAAAAGCCGCATTGCTGGGCGCGGTGTGCGTCCCGTTGCGCATGAACGGCCCGTAGACGAACAGTCGGCCATCCGGCCTGAGGTGGCGTGCCGCACAACCCAACAGGTTTTCGCTCACGCGCCACGGTGCAATGTGCAGGACATTGATGCAGAGCATGGCAACAAAGGAATTGGGCGCGCCTGCAGGATCGGTCTGCATCCAATTGGGCGCGATGAGATCGATGCGCATCGGCGCGCGCACATTCGCAAGCTGTGCGTATGATCGCCAGGCGGCGATACTTTGGAGGTGCTTGTCATTGCAGTCGCTCGGCCACCAGACGATGCCAGGCGACTCGGCGGCGAAGGAGATAATATGCTGGCCCGTTCCGCTACCGATTTCGAGCACGTCGCCGGTTTTATCGTGAAGAAATTTTGCCAACACCGACCAGATCGGCTTGTGGTTGCGGTGAAAGGCTGGAGCGTCCAGCCGCCCATCCGGCTCCGGTGGCCGGCCGGTGTTGCCAAATTCCACAACGAATTCCGGCACGAGGTCCTTTTTGCGGATCTTGGATCAAGCTTCGCCTGTTTGTTAATTCGTTTTCGTCACACCTCTAATCAATCGAAATGTTTGCCTCCCTGGCGAGCCTCTTCCAGGTCTCGTACTGCCGCGTCACCAGGGCCCGCATCTCCTCAGGCGTTGTGGCGCGCGGGTCGCCGCCCATGGCTTCGAGCTTCGTCTTCACGTCGGGGACCGCGATGGCGCGGCGCAGCTCGGCGTTGAGCCTGGCGACGATGGGTTTCGGCAGGTTGGCGGGCCCGGCAAGGCCTGTCCAGGAAATGACTTCGAATCCGGGAATGCCCTGCTCCTCGACCGTCGGCACATCAGGGAAATCGCGCCAGCGTGTCTTGCTGGTGACCGCAAGCGCGCGGAATTCGCCCGAGCGGATGCGCTCGCTGATCGGCCCCGTCGTCACCGCGGCGAAATCGACGTCGCCCTGGAGCAGGCCCGTGATCGCCGGCACCTCGCCGCGATAGGGAATGTGCACGAACTTGGTCTTGGTCTCGACGCCCATAAGCTCGACTGTCGTATGCAGGATCGAGCCGACGCCGGCCGAGCCGTATTTCAGGGTGCCGGGATTCTTGCGCGCCTCATCGATAAGCTGGCTGAGTGATTTGAAGCGGGAATCGCTGCGCACGCACACGAGGAATGGATAGAAGCTCGCAACCGAAATCCAGTCGAAATCATCGACGACCTTGTACTTCACGTTCCTGGACAGCGCGCCGTGCGCCGGGTGCGCGCTCGGCAATACGAGCAGCGTGTAGCCGTCGGGGTCGCTGCGCGCCACCATCTCGGCGGCAAGGCTGCCGGCCGCGCCGGGCTTGGCCTCGATGACGATCGACTGGCCGAGCGATTTGGACATCTCATTGCCGAGCAGCCTGGCGATGATGTCGACATTGCCGCCGGGCGGGAAGCCCTGGATAAATCTGATCGGGTGAGTCGGGTAGTCCTGCGCTGCCGCCGCGGCGGTGAACGCGGCCAGTAACGCTAGCGCGCCTAGGGCTTTCCTGATCATTTGTCCTTCTCCCGCATGTCGCGCCGTGTCCCGCACGCGCAACAAATCTATGCGCGGCATAATTGAGTTGCAAACGGCCCCAGCGGGTGAGACATTTCGTCAAGATTGCAGTTTGCATTCGCCCAACAACCAGGGAGCATGCCGATGTCAGACGCGGCGCTCGCGACACCTCCAGTGTCGGCTTCGGATACGATCAGAACCACCGGCATCCTGCATTTTACCATCGGGGTGCGTGATAACGTTTCCGCAGCCAAGTTCTATTCGGAGGTGCTCGGCTGCAAAATCATGCGCGTCGGAGAGCGCTATTCTTTCATGGACTGCGGCGGCAGCTACTTCGTGCTCGCCAGGATGCCGAACCACGTCAACCCGAACGTCCCCGGCGACGATGCGCATCATCACGCCTTCATGGTAGAGCCGGAGGAGTTCGACCGCGCGCTCGCGATCATGAAGGCGCGAGGCGTCGAATGCATCAAGTATTCCGACGAGGGACATGTCACCTTCCCTGGCCGGCACGCCTATTTCCATGATGTCGACGGCAACTGCATCGAGATTATTGATCTGTACAAAAAGTAGCGTAGTGGCGATCTTGCGGTGGGCGGCCATGGCTCGATCCGTGACGCCTTGCATCGATGAATGACGCGATGAAATTTAGTTGCCGCGTGCTGCTGGCGCTAATGGCAGCGAGCGCCGGGCTGTTCGCTGTCGGCGGCAACCTCGGCCTTGCGCAAGAATTTCCGTCACGAACGGTCAAAATCGTCGTCCCGTTCCCGGCCGGCGGCGCGGTCGACGTCATCGCGCGGGTGGTGGCGGAAAAATTGAGCCGGCAGTGGCCGCAAGCCGTCGTCATCGAAAACCGGTCGGGCGTCAATGGCGGCCTCGGCGCTGAAATTATCACCAAGTCGCCGGCCGATGGCCATACCATTTTGTTCGCAACTTCGCCGGTGTTCACGACCAACAAAATTCTGTTCAAGAACCTGCCATATGATGCCGACCGGGACTTCAGACCGGTGTCGCTCGCCGCCATCGCGCCCAATGTGCTCGGCATATATCCAAAACTGCCGGTTTCGAATTTGCGCGAATTGATCGCCTACGCGCAGGCCAATCCGGGCCAGCTGTCATTTGCATCGCAGGGCAATGCATCGACGGGCCATTTGACGGCGACGCTGTTCAGCCAGCTGGCGCACATCGAGATGAAGCACATCCCGTATCGGGGCGCTGCTCCGGCATGGACCGACGTCATCGGCGGCCACGTGGCGATGATGTGGGACGGCATACCGTCGATCCTCAGTCAAATTCGCGCAGGCAACGTCCGGGCGCTCGCAGTCGGTAGCCGGCAACGCTCGCAAGCGCTGCCGGACGTTCCGACGGCCATCGAAGAAGGCCTTGAAAATTTCGAGTCGGAGAGCTGGTTTGCCACCGCGGTTTCACGTGAAACACCCGACGCGCTTGGTGCAGACGCTGTCGGAAGCAATTTCCACGGCCATTCATTCTCCCGAGGTCTCCGGACGTATCATCGAAATGGGCGCACGTCCGGTAGGCAGCACGCCGAACGAGATGGCGGCCACTATCTCTACAACCACCGAACAGTGGAAGCGCGTCATCGAAACCGCGCACATACAGATCAATTAAAAGCGGGTATAGTGAACCTGAGCGCTGCGGCGACCAGGTTCGACTGCACTGGAGGCAACAAAATGCATACCTCGCGCAGATATCTTGCTGGGTTTCTGGCCCATCTTGCGGCGTTGCATCTTGCATCGCTTTTGCGAGTTCAATTCGCGCTGCTGAAGACGTGCACGTCGGAATCGTCAATTCATCGACGGATGCGTCGTTCTTCATGGCCGATGCCAAAGGATATTTCGCCGAGGAAGGACTGCACGTCGACCTTCTGAATTTTCCTGCTGCCGCAAAGATGGTGCCAGCTTTGGGAACCGGCGAACTCGATGCCGGCGGCGGCGCAGTTTCCGTCGCACTGTACAATGCCGTGGCGCGCGGAATCGACTTCAAGGTTGTCGCCGACAAGGCGCACCATCCTGCGGGACGCGGCCACGCCGCGCTGCTCGTTCGCAAAGCGCTGATCGACAGCGGCAAGTTCAAGGACTTCAAGGACCTCAAAGGTCTCAAGGTGGCGCTGTCGGGCGCCGGGACGAGCGACGAATTGGTGCTGAACGAAGCGCTCAAGCGCGGCGGTCTGAAATGGGGGGACAGCGAAGTCGTCTATATGGGATTTCCGCAACATCCTGCCGCCTTTGTGAATGGGGCAATCGATGCAGCGATCACCGCAGAGCCCGCATCTCACCAACACGTTGAAGACCGGCGGCGCCGTTGTGTTTTCCCGCGTCGGCCAGTTCTATCCGGATCAGCAGAGCGCTGGCGTGATCTATGGCGCGAATTTCATCAAGAGCAAACCCGAAACGGCGAAGAAATTCATTCGCGCCTTCATCCGCGGCGCACGATTTTACAATGACGCCATTATCGACGACGCGTTTCGCGGCCCCAACGCGTCAGAGGTGATTTCCATCATGACCAAATATTCTCTGACCAAGGACCCCAACGTCTACAAGGTCACAATCCCGCCGGCGATTGACCCAAACGGAAAGCTTAACGTCGACAGCATGCGCAAGGATTGGCAGTTCTTCAAGGACACGCGTCAGATCGATGGCAGCGTGACGGTGGATCAAATCTTGGACACGAGCTTCGTCGAGCAGGCGATGGTCTCACTTGGTGCTTACGTGCCGAAGACTCCGAAATAGAGCTTGCGCAGTGGTCCGCTGTTCACGTCCACAATTCGCGGAAGCGAACGGCGACGACCTGATCGTAAGGCACGGGCCCGGATAGATGGCCGACGGCCTGTGCGAATTGATTAAGACGCACGACCGCATCTTCGGAAATCACCGGATCGTAAAAGGCAACGTCGCGTTCAACGACCTTCGCGATCAGCGCCGCGGCGTCCGGCGGAAATTTGCGCTGTCCGACTTTCAGGGCCAATGATGGATCGGATCGCAAGGCCTTCTGGGCCGTTACGATCGCCCGCACGGCGGCGGCAATGGAGTCCGGATGGCGCGCGATGAACGCATCGGTCGTCACCATTCCGGCGAACGTAAAATGACGAACATCGCCGGGGTCATCCCCGCGACGCACATCGATCAGAATTTTGCCAACTCCGCCATTGACCGCGACCTCGGCCCCCATGGCGTTTGCCCAAAATCCATCGATGCGTTTTTCCGCCAAAGCGCGCGCCGCGAATACGCCGAATGATACGTCACGCGCCTTCGCATCCGGCAGTTCCACAATTTCCAGATCGCGTTCCGGATCGATCTGGGCGCGCATCAGCATCTGCTTTAGCGCCAGGTCGGGCCCTTCCGCCGCCGTCAGACGCAAGCCCTTGACCGCGCCAATGTCGCCGCGCCTGGCGGCCAGGTCCGCACGGACAACGAGCAACCACGGCGTTCCCTGAGACAGCGCAACAACCAGCTTGGCGCCTTTCCAGCCGGGGAACACCGTCAGGATGTCATGCACCGAGCCTGCCATCATGGCGTCCGCAGCACCGTCACGCAGCGCCCTGGTAGCCCCGAGCATCGGAAC
Organism: uncultured Alphaproteobacteria bacterium; assembly: GCA_963730645.1. Lineage (GTDB taxonomy): Bacteria > Pseudomonadota > Alphaproteobacteria > Rhizobiales > Xanthobacteraceae > BOG-931. Next base: position 349,002 of record CAVSSN010000017.1, read on the forward strand.
GAGCTCGATGCGGGCGTCGAGCCCTTCCGCTTTGAAAAATCCCAGCTCGTCGGCCGCGAGTACCGGGAAGCACGTGTTGCTGATGAGGTCTACCGCTGCGATGCGCATGAGAACGATGCCTTACGTCTGAATACCACACTCACTTGACGGCGGCGCGACGCCGCTCGTTGGCTGCAACATGGACTTCGGCGACGGGGTTATTTCCCGCTATCCAATTCGGCAGTCGCCGAAACAGCTCCATGTCGTGACCGGGAACGATTCGATCAAGCCGATCCTTACCCACCAGAGATTTGATGCGCTCGTAACATTGCAACAGATTCCACGAACAGCCTTGGTGATAGCCCGGCGGCCACATCCGCTCGACATTCGCGTAGGAGACGATCGCATCGCCCGCAATGGCGTAGGGACCCGATGGCGTAGCAACTTCCACCCATTGCGAGCCGAAAGTATGGGTGTCAGCCGCCAGATGCAGCGTCAAGCCGGGCGACAATTCATGTGAACCGTCGATGAAGGTCACCCTGCCGTCGGCCATCGCCCGCTCGAAGCGCACGATGTCATCGAGGTTCATCGACGACAAAACCCAGTTCGTCTTGTCCGAAGCAGCACCATCGATCTCACGCAATGCGCGCTTCCAACCATCGTATTCCGATTGCTGGATATAGATCATCGCATTTGGAAATGCGTCGATGTTGCCGACGTGATCGAAATGCAGATGGGTCAATAAAATCGCCTCGACATCGGCCGGCGCCAGCTCGACCTTCGCCAGCACGATGTCTGGCGTCTCGAAATCGGCAAATGCGCGGCCCGTCATCGATTTTCCGGAAGCAAAGCCTGTGTCGACGATGTACACCCTGCGTTTGGATTTCACCGGCGTAAATGAAATGGCGGAATAAATCATTGGAACATCCAGCAGCCCTTGATTGCTTCCGACTGGCGCACCCTCGATGAAATCGCGCGGGAGCTTTCCCTTGGCGAAGCAGAAACTCCAGATCGAATAATCGATCGATTGAGAAGTGGAGTGCATGCATCTCTCCTGAGTCACAGGCGGCGCCGAACGCGCGGCAGCAACTTGATCTAGAGTTTTGGAATACGGCGGTCCCCAATGACCTGTTCGATCGCCGACGGCAAGGCGCAGCAACGCGACATCATTGCCGAACGCCGAGAACAAAGTCACGCCGAATGGCGTACCCGTCGCATCGAGGCCGGCGGGAATTGCCATCACCGGTGCACCTGCCTTGCCGGTGCATTTTGCCGCCGAGCCCATCGGCGCGATCAATGCATCGACGCCTGCCATTGCGAGCGCGGCGTCGATGCCGGCCGTCCGGCTCAGGATAATGTCGCGGCGGCGGTCGGCGACATAGCCCGGATCGTCGAGTCCGGTCGTCTGGCTGGCGGCAAGCAGGAGGGATTGGCCATAGGGAATCGCATCCGGATGGTTTTCATTCCAGGCGATCAGCGCATCCATGCTGGAGATGCCGCAAGGCGATGCGTGCTGTTGCAAAAACCAGTTGAGCGCCGCCTTGAACTCGGTGCGAAACACGCTCGACCTGACATCCTGCAACTGCTCGGCGCTCGGCAGATCACATGGATCGATAATGATGGCGCCAGATCGCGAAAGCCGCGACAGGACATCGTCGAACAGAGGCAACATCGCGCTCATGTCCGGCCGGTCGGCGATGCACCGCCTTGGCACGCCAATCCGGATACCGGCAACGTCGTCGTGCGCTCGATGGCGATCGTTCCACGCTGGACAGCCAAGCGTGAGCGAATCCTCCATGTCCGCGCCCGCAATAGCGGCGAACACGATCGCCGCATCGTCCACGGAGCGTGCGATCGGGCCCGGCAAATCCTGGCTCGGCACCAGCGGCACTACACCGGCCCGACTGACCGCGCCCACACTCGGCTTGAAACCAATGACGGACGAATAGCACGCCGGCGTCTGGATGGAATTCTGCGTCTCGCTCCCGATCGCGACCGGCGCAAATCCAGCGGCAACGGCGGCGGCAGAACCGACGCTCGATCCCTGCCCTCGCCCGTACTCGATGCCGTGGGGATTGCGCACCACGCCGCCCGCACCGCTGAATCCCGAAGGCATCACATCCGACACGTAGTCGGCAAACTCGGTCATGTTCGTCTTGCCGAGCACAATGGCGCCGGCGCGACGCAACCGGCGCACCAGCGTCGCCTCGCTCCGCGGCACAAATTCCGCGAGCGCGGCGGCGCCTGCCGTCGCCGTCATCCCGTCGGACGTCAAGATGTTGTCCTTCAGCAGAACCGGAATGCCGTGCAGAGGGCCACGGTCGTGACCGGCGGCAAGCTCATTGTCGACGCGCGCTGCATCTTCGCGAGCTCGGGCATTCACGGCGCGCACTGCGTTCAGCGCGGGACCGGCCTGATTGAATGCATCGATCCGCGCAATGTACCAGTCCAGCGCCTCTTGCACAGAAAGCTGACGCTTGCGAAACGCGCCGCCAATGGCGGTCACCGATCCGTTCAACAATAATTCTTCACCGTTGGCATCGCCCATCAATCGCTCCGGCGCGCAGTCGGATCGAATTTACGCCATGCCTGTTTGCTGTCGAACATGACACTCGCTGCTCGTGACTATTCGGACAAAACGTCTCGTAAAGCGAATGGTTGGCTTTGGCGATTGACTTCAAAATGGTCAATATCATAAGGTCTTATGAAGTAGAACCACAGTGTATGACGCGCACTGTCGCCAAATGACCGACATCGATTTCAGGGGGAACGGCATGCTGACGCATGGTGCTGACCGCACGTGGCCGACCGGACGAAACGGCAACCGATCCGTTCGCGCAATCAAACAGGGGCTGGCCGCAATCGCTTTGGCCGGTGTTGCCGCGATCGGCATTGCAGGTTCGGCGCATGCAGACGTGACCTTGGGTGTTCTCGTGCCGTCTTCGGGTAAGGGCGCCTCGTACGGCATCCAGCAGCAGCACGCGATCGAAATGTTCATGGAGAAATATTCCGATCTCGGCAAATCCGGCAAGCTCAAGCTCATCACCTACGACACGCGCGGCGAGAACACCGAAGCCATCAATCTGACGCGCAAGCTGATCTCGACGGATAATGTCCTCGCCATTGTCGGTCCGGAGTTCAGCGCGGAGGCGGAAGTGGCCTTCCCGCTCGCCGTGCGCGGCGAGACGCCCATCATCACGCCGATGGCGGCGAAGCCCGGCATTGCCGGCGCCAATCGCCCGTGGGCATTCCGCTTTTCCCTGACGTCGGAAAATGATTATCGGCCGCTGCTCGAAGAGTGGCTGAAAAAGCAGGCCAAACCGATCAAGAAGGTCGTCATCCTGCACGACGCCAAGGATGCGGTCTCAAATTTCGACGGCAAGACGGTGTTCCCGAAACTTCTCAAGGAGCACGACGTCGAAATCCTGGACACGATCTCGTTCCAGACCGGCGATATCGACTATTCGGCGCCAGGTGACCAAGGCCAAGGGCCTGTCGCCGGACGGCATCGTGCTGTCGGCGCTCTACAATGAGGCGGGCAATGCGACGCGCGAACTGCGCAAGCAGGGCATGAATCAGCCGATCGTCGCCGGCGTCGGCGTCAACGATCCGCGCTTCATCCAGATCGCCGGGCAGGACGCAGCCGCAGGCGTGATGTCGGCGTTCGATTTCGTCGCTGCAAATCCGAAGCCGGCGGTGGCCGCATGGACCGCCGAATTCGAAAAGCGCTTCAGCATGCAACCCAGCAATGCCGCCGGCCTGATGTACGACACGTTGTATGTGATGCGCGCCTGCATCATGAGCCAGGGACTGACCGGCAGCAATATCCAGGCCGAGCGCGTCAAGATCCGCGACTGTCTGGCCAACATGAAGGACCAGGACGCTCCGTTGACCGGCGCCACCTCGATGGACAAGGAGGGCGATGCCGTCCGCAAGCCGGTCATCCTGGAGGCGAAGGGCGACAAGTTCGTGGTCGCACAGTAAGCCGGAAACATCGCGGCCCGCCGCCGGGCCCTCGCAGGCGAGATGTCCTCGTGCTTGTACAGCAACTCGCCAATGGCGTGATGTTGGGCAGCACTTATGCCCTCGTCGCCATCGGCTATGCGCTTGTCTTCGGCGTCCTGAGGATCCTCCACCTCGCGCATGGCGAAGTGTTCATGGTCGGCGCGTTCGTCGGCGTGCAGATCGTGCTGTGGATGAATGTCGGGCCGTTCGTTGCGCTCATCGGCGGCCTGATCGGCTCGGCGATCCTCGGCATCATCCTGGAGCTCGTGGCGTTTCGCCCGATCCGCAAGAGAAGCGGCAGCTTTCTCGCGCCGATCGTCAGCAGCATCGGCGCGGGGCTGGTGCTGCAGGAGGTCATGACCAAATTATTTGGCGCCGAGCAGATTGGGTTTCCCCAGCAGTTTGCCAGCAAGGTCTATGATCTCGGCCTGATATCGGTGAGCGGTGCGCAGGTTTTCATCCTGGCGGTGGCGTTTGGCGCGATGATCCTGCTGCACCTGTTCGTGACGCGCACGCGCTACGGCATGGCGATGCGCGCCACCGCCGAAAATCTCCAGGTCGCGAGCATTCTCGGCATCAATGTCGATCACGTGATCATGCTCACCTTCGCCGTCGCATCGGGTCTCGCCGGCATTGCCGGCGTGCTGATCGGGCTCAACTACAATGCCATTTCGCCGTACATGGGCGTCGACATGACAACCAAGGGCCTTGCCATCATGCTGATCGGCGGCCTCGGCAGCGTCTATGGCGCCATGGCGGGCGGCCTGCTGCTCGGCATCGTCGAGGTGATCAGCGTCGCCTATCTCGCATCGTCCTATCGCGACGCGTTTACGTTCTCGCTCATGATCCTGGTTCTGCTGCTGCGGCCGCGCGGCCTGTTTTCCACCGGCGTCGACGTCGAGCGCTGACCATGCTGGGCGGATACTGGGAATCGATCTCGATCTTTCTCGGTATCAACGCGCTGATGGCGCTCAGCGTCTATGTGCCGTTGGCGGCCGGGCTGATCTCGCTCGGCCAGGGCGGATTCATGGCGATCGGCGCCTATACGAGCGCGGTCATGACCAAGGCCGGCTACCCGTTCGCGCTGGCGTTGCCTGCGGGCGCACTGCTTGCGGCCATTGCGGGCCTCATCGTCGGCGCGCCGGCGCTGCGCGTGCGCGGCATGTATCTGATGATCCTGACGCTCGGCTTCGGCGAGATCGTCCGCGTCTTCTTCCTCAATTTCGAGCCGACCGGCGGCCCCTCCGGCCTCGGCGGGATTCCTCCGGACACCGCAACTGTCGTGGGTCGTCGTCGCCTGTGCCGTGATCCTGCTGGTGCTGTTCCGCATGCGCCGCTCGCGGCTCGGCCGCGCGATGATCGCGGTGCATGAGGACGACCTCGCGGCGGAAGCGATGGGCATCAATCTGCTGCGCATCAAGCTCACCGCGTTCTCGCTTGGGGCGCTGCTCGCCGGTCTCGCCGGCGGGTTCTACGCCCATCAGGCGCTGTTCATCGACGCCAACCAGTTCGATTTTGCGCAGTCCGCCCTCGCCTTCCTCTATGTCGTGCTCGGCGGCCCGGCGACGCCGCTCGGCCCCGTCGTCGGCGCCGCGATCCTCACCTTGTTGCCCGAACTGCTGCGTTTCATCCAGGACTGGCGGATGACGTTCGTCGGCGCGCTGCTTGTGCTGGTCGCGATCTGGCGTCCGAACGGGCTGATCCCTGCCATCCGCTGGTGGAGATAGCGCGTGCTGCTTCAGGTCGCAGGCATCAGCAAGAGGTTCGGCGGCTATCTCGCCCTCGACAACGTCTCGTGCGAGATCGCCGACCGGCGGGATTCACGCGCTGATCGGCCCGAACGGTGCGGGCAAGACGACGCTCTTCAACGTGATCAGCGGCGCATGTTGCCGCCCACCGGCGGCCAGGTCCTGTTCGATGGGCATAACTATACCGGCCGGCGCCCGGACCTCGTTCTCGCCATGGGTATCGCGCGCAATTTTCAGCAGGTGCGCCTGTTTCCGGGACTTTCCGTCACAGAAAACATCGCTATCGGCTGCCACTCGCGGACCGGCGGCAATGCCTGGCACACGCTGCTGCGTTTGGGCTTTTTCGAGCGCCACGCCGAACGCATAGCGCGCGCCAAGGCGGCCGAACTGCTCGGACTTGTCGGCATCGCGTTGAAATCGGACGAGCGGCCCTCCGAGCTCACACTCGTCGATCAACGGCGATTGGAAATCGCGCGCGCCTTGGCGAGCGAGCCGCGGCTTCTGCTGCTCGATGAACCGGCTGCCGGGATGAATCCGTCGGAGGTCGCCGAACTCGGCCAGCTCATCCGCAAGATCCGGTCCTCAGGCGTCACCGTCCTGCTGGTCGAGCACAACATGCGCCTCGTCATGAACGTCGCGGAGCGCATCACCGTTCTGAGCGCCGGCCGCGCCATCGCGGATGGCACGCCCGCCGAAATTCAGAATGACCAGGCCGTGATCGCGGCCTACCTCGGAAGCACGTCATGAGCCTGCTCGCGGTGCGCGACCTGCGCGTGTGCTACGGCAAGCTGGTCGCGCTCGACCGCGTGTCGATCACGGTCGACGAAGGCGAGGTGGTGACGCTCGTCGGCGCCAATGGCGCCGGCAAGAGCACGCTGCTGAAGGCGTTGATGGGCCTCGTTCCTATCGCCGGCGGCGACATCGAATTTGCGCGAGCGCGGACGAACGGTCGCCCTGCGCACGAGATGGCGCGCCTCGGCATCGCCTATGTCCCGGAAGGACGTGGCACGCTGCGTCCCCTCACCGTGCGCGAGAATCTCGTGCTCGGCGCCGCTGCGCAGCGGGGTTCGCAGGATATCGAAGGCGAGATGCGCAAGGTCCTCGACCGCTTTCCGGTTCTTGCGGAACGCCTCGACTCAGATCGCCGGCACGCTATCGGGCGGTCAGCAGCAAATGCTGGTCATCGCGCGGGCCCTGATGTCGCGGCCGCGTTTGATGCTGCTCGACGAGCCGTCGCTCGGCCTTGCGCCTCTGATCGCGCGCACGATCTTCGAGATCATCGCCGATCTGAAATCGCAGGGCGTGACCGTCCTGCTGGTCGAGCAGAATGCACATGCCGCGCTCAAGCTTGCGAGCCGGGCCTACGTGCTCGAAATGGGCCGTATCGTGCTGGAAGGACCGGACCTGCTCGGCGATCCGCGCGTGCGCTCAGCCTATCTCGGCGAGATCGAGGCGGGTTGATTTTTCCACCATTCTGCGATCGCGCCGGTGGTGGCGATCCAGACATCTTTGCGCCCGGCCACGTGTTGCAGCAGCTCCTCGAAATAGCTGACGCGAAACGGGTGCCCCATGAGCCATGGATGAACATTGAGCACAAGCAGGCGTCCCGTGCTGCGTCCGTCGGCGGCAAGCCGGTCCAGCGCTTCGGTGACACACGACACCCAGCGGCTCATGGTGATGCGCCGGTGAAAATGGCTGAAGACGTCGTCGCAATCCACCGCGACAGGAACTGACGTGATCGTGCCCGCCGCCGTCGTCATCGTGTAGGGCTGCTCGTCGTTGGGCCAATCGAGCACATACTGCACGCCAAGTTCAGCGAGCAAAGTCGGCGTTCGCGCCGACTCGCCATATTCGGGACTGTGCCAGCCCAGCGGACGTTTTCCGCACGCCGCTTCAATTGCGTCGAGCGACGCGCGGATGTATTCGCGCTCTTCGTCTTCATTCATGTGGGCGGAGATCACGCGCGTCACGCTCTGTCCGTGTCCAGCGATTTCGTAGCCGCGCTTGACCGCCTGCTCCGCCACCGCCGGGCAGTACCGCGCGGTCAGCGCGTCGATAGCCACCGTGGCGGCCATCCCATGCCGATCGAGCGCCTCAAACAGACGGAAGATGCCGACGCGATTGCCATAGGCGCGCGCGGTGTAGACGCGAAAATCCGGATAAGGCCCGCGCCCGAACCCGCCGGGGACATTCGGTGGAATGAACGCGTCATCGGGCGGCTGCATCTCGTAATATTCGGCGCTCACCAGCACGGCAACTGCGACCGGTCGCGTTGTTCGGCCACGTGAACGGCGCGCGCTTTGGCAGCGGAACGCGGTCATAGAAGCTGTGATAGGTGTCGCCGGCCGCAGCCATCAGCGCCGCTCCCGCTTCGCCGCCAGCCGCCGTACGGTGTCCTCGTAATAATTCGCCATGTAGTAGTCGGCGATCTCGGCGCCATGCGCGTGCCACACCTGCGGATGAGCATTGAAATACTCCAGCGCTTCCTCGAGATAGCGAATGCGCTGCGGCTGACCGATCAATGGCGGATGCAGCGCGACGCACATCACGCGCCCGCTTTCTGCACCTTCGGCGTAGAGACGATCGAATTGCCGTTTGATGTTTTTCAGAAATTCATCGGCTTCCGCCGTCGCCAGCGCGCTGACATCGTTCATCTCGACCGAATACGGCATGGCGATCAACCGGCCGCTGCGCACCCGCAACGGAAATGGCTGATCGTCCATGTACCAGTCGCCGGAATAGCTGAAACCTGCTTCGGCCATCAAATCGGGCGTATTTTCGGTACCGGCCTGCGGGCCGGGGCCGCCCATGCCCTTCATGCGCACACCGGTGAGTTGCTCGACCACGTCAAGCATCTCGCGGTAGTAGGCGCGCTCCTGCGCTTCGTCGTAATGATAGAGAAAGCGCGTGTTGGACATGCCATGACCAAGAATGTCCCAGCCGCGCTCGCGAATGGCCTTGGTGATGTCGGGATATAATTTGAGCGCATCCACATTGACCAAGGCTGTCGGCCGGATGTTGTGCTTGTCGAACAGTTCGAGCACGCGCCAGAAGCCGACCCTGTTGCCGAATTCCTGGCGCGAATAGCCGAGCACGTCCGGCGCGGGCATTCTCGTCCAGGGATTGAGCCACGGATCGTGCGGCGGCACGAATTCGTAATCGAGCACGGCCGGACAAATCCAAAGCGCGACGCGCGCATTGTTCGGCCAGCGGATCGGCGGCCGATCGATGATCGGGTCGTAGTCAACCCAGTCCTGATCTGACGCGCGCCTGGTGCGGCGAGTGGGCGGCGGATTCGGCCGGTATCCATATTGCAGCAATCAATGTCTCCTCGCTTGCGCCGCAACCGCAGTCGGCCAAGATGTTGCAGTCTACAACTACCTCCGTCAATATATGCGCATCCGGAGAACAGGCATGGCGATTGCCGACGACTACATGACGCTGACGCGCGTGGGCCCAGGCACGCCGATGGGAAATCTCATTCGGCGCTACTGGATTCCGGCCGTCATGTCAGAGCAACTCACCGAGCGTGGCGGCGCGCCGGTGCGTACGCGCCTGCTCGGCGAAAATCTTGTCGCGTTCCGCGATCTCCACGGCAAGCTTGGATTGATCGGCGAGTTTTGTCCGCATCGTGGCGCATCGCTCGCCTATGGGCTCAACGAGGAAGGCGGGCTGCGCTGCCTCTATCACGGCTGGAAGATCAACGCGCAGGGCGCGATCGTCGACACGCCGGCGGAACCACCCGAAAGCACGTTCGCGAAAAAGCTTTGCCACACCAATTATCCGGTGCGCGAGGCCGGCGGCATTGTCTGGACCTATATGGGCCCGCGCGACAAGGAGCCGGTCTTTCCGCGCTTTCCCTGGTTCGATGTGCCGAAGTCGCACCTTGTCGTCGTCAAGATGTATCAGGAGTGCAATTATCTGCAGGGCCTTGGAGGGCGATATCGATCCGGCCCATCCCAACTATCTGCACAAGGATTTGGCGACCGCCGACGATGAAAGCTGGCGCGGCGCCGGCTGGCAGTCGATCAATCATCTCATGAACGACGGCACGCCGAAAATCCATGTCGAGGAGACGCCCTATCTCATGCGCGTCGCCGCGGTGCGCAAGACGCCGGACCCGAATATGAACTATGTGCGCGTGTTCGAGAGTTGCGCGCCGTTCTATTCCTACGTGGCGGTGGGTCCGCACGAGTTGCGGCTGTTCAAGGCCTGGCATCCGATCGACGACGAGAGCTGCTTTACCTTCTACGTTCACTTCGATCTGGAACGGCCGCTCGACCCGGAGGCGATCTATCGCAATTGGGGGCATCGCACCGCGCCGCCCGACTACAAGACCGTCTACAACAACGCCAACATGCACCTGCAGTCGCGCGCCAAGGACCGGCGCAATGTCTCCGGCATCGACGGCGCCGCGATCCAGGATTTGGCGATGCAGGAGAGCATGGGGCCGGTCTACAATCGCCGCCAGGAGCATCTGGGATTCAGCGATCGCGCGGTGATCTTTTATCGGCGGCTGATGCTGCGTCTCATCGAGGACAATGAGAACGGCAAGCCGCTGCCGGCGCATAACCCCTCGCTCGATTTCCAGCAGCGCGGCGCCTCTTTCACCATGCCGGCTGACCGGCCGTGGCAGGAGGTGCTGAAATGGCAAGAAGAGTACGAGCGCTCGCATCCGATCGCGGTGCCGGCGTGAGCGGGCGCTGATTTCCGCGCGTCGAGCGGGCCATGACCGAGCGAAATCGCAGCATCCTTGACGGCAACGCGTTCAAGCTCGGCCTGTTTGGCTCGAATTGTTCTGGTGGGCTCGCATTCACGACGCTTCCGGAACGGTGGGATGCGAGTTGGGACAACAACCTCCGGCTTGCGCAACTCGCGGAAGCGAGCGGCATCGAGTGTCTGGTTCCGGTCGCGCGCTGGAAAGGCTTTGGCGGCGTCACCAACGTCAACGCCACCGCGCTGGAGACGATCACCTGGGCGTGCGGCTTGCTGGCGCATACCCAGCATATGACCGTGTTCGGCACCGTCCACGTGCCGATGATTCATCCCATCGTCGCCGCCAAGCAGATCGCCACGTCCGATCACATCGGGCGCGGACGCTTCGGCGTCAATATCGTGTGCGGCTGGAATCAGGACGAGTTCGAGATGTTCGGCATTGCGCCCGAACAAGCACGACGACCGCTACAGCCCGCGGCGAGGAATGGTGGCGGATCGTCAACACGATCTGGTCGGGCGGAACGGCGCGCGACTTTGATGGCAAGTTCTATCAGTTGCGCCGGCTTGAAGGTTCACCCTCGCCGTTCGGCAATCGCGCGCCGGTCATGATGAATGCAGGCGCATCGCCGGCCGGGCGGACGTTCGCGATCCGAAACTCGGACCTGCATTTCGACTATTGCCGATCGCCGCAAGACAGCGTTGCGCGCGTGCGCGAAACCAAGCAGCTTGCAAAAGACCTTGGGCGCAGCATCCAGGTCTGGATTCCAGCCTCGGTGGTGTGCCGGCGGACGCAGGCTGAAGCCGATGACTACGCCATTCATTGCGTCGAGAACGCAGACAATGAGGCGCTCGATCGTCAATACGCGCTTTATGCCGGCAACTTCGGTTCCCGGAGCCGATCGACTGAAGAAAACAGGCAGAACCGCGACCGCGATCCGGCAAGAACCGTGCTGGGATATGGCGGCAGCTATGCGATCCGGGGCGATGCCGACCGCGTGGCGAGCGAGCTTGCGGCGCTGCATGACGCCGGCTTCGACGGCGTCGCGATGGGCTTCGTCAATTATCTCGATGAACTGCCCTATTTCGTGCAGGAGGTGATGCCCCGCCTGCAACACAGAGGTCTGCGCGCCGTGCGCGCCAGTCACGCGACCACGCATTCATCGTAGCGTTTGCGGCCTCCGGGCGACTATAATGTGATCCTGCTCACCGCACTGCCGGGGTTCACAATGATCAACGTCAAGCGATTTGGCCACGCCACCTTCGAGACATCCGACCTCGATCGCCAGATCGACTATTTCACCGAGATCGCCGGCCTCGTTTTGGCGGAGCGGGTGAACGGCCGGGCCTACCTTGCGACCAAGCTCGGCGATCTCGTTGTCCAGCTCGAAAAGGGCGACCAAGCGCGCTGTGCGCGCCTGGCGTTTCAGGTCGCGCCCGAGACCGAGTTCGACGACATCCGCCGCGGCGTCGAAGCCGAGGGACTGCGCTGCCAGACCCGCAACGACCCGAGCCCCGGCATCGCGAAAATGCTTTCATTCGAGGACCCCAAGGGAACGGTGTGCGAGGTGTTCGCCACCCAGACGCCGATCTGCAAGAAGCAGGCGGTCGCTGGCATCGGGCCGATCAAGCTCGGCCATCTTGCGTTCGTCGTCCCGGAGCCGAAGCCTTTAGCGGACTTCTACAGCCGCGTGCTCGGATTCCGCGTCTCGGACTGGATCAGCGACTGGTTTGTGTTCATGCGCTGCGGTCCCGACCATCACACCGTAAATTTCGTGAAGGGCAAGCGCACGCATATGCACCACATCGCCTTCGAGCTGAAGGACTCGGCGCAGCTCCTGGGTGCGTGCGATTTCCTTGGCGGCAAGAATATTCCGATCATCTGGGGACCGGGACGCCATGGGCCCGGGCACAATATCTATACCTATCATCGCAACCCGGACGACCAGATCATCGAAATGTTCACCGAGCTCGACAAGATGCTCGATGAATCGCTCGGCTATTTCGAGCCGCGGCCCTGGCATCGCGACCGTCCGCAGAAGCCCAAGGTCTGGGAAGCAGCCGCCGAACGATATCTGGGGGCCGCCGCCGACGGCGGACTATCTGCGGCAGCGCGAATAACCGGCGCGGCGCGTCCCTTACTGCACGCCGAAGCGATTAAGCCAATTGCGCACGGCGATGAGGTCCGTCTGGGCAAATCCCTCGGCGGCTGCCGCCCTGTAGTCAAACAGTGCGGATGCCAGCGTCGGCAGCGGCAGTCCCAACTCGTGCCAGATCGTTTCCGCCAGCGACATGTCCTTCACCGCCGAAGCGATCTCGAACATCGGATCGAGGTTGCCGCTGTTGAGCTTGTCATACCGTGTGCCGATCGCCGGATGATGCGCTGACGATGCCGCCACGATCTTCAGCATCGTATCGACCGGGATGCCGCAGCGCTCGCCCATCGACACGGCCTCGAGAAATCCCGCCATCTGCGACAGGAAGATCGACTGGATGACGAGCTTCATCGTGCTGCCAGCGCCGGCAGGGCCGAGATGAAAGATCTCCTTGGCAAAACACGACAGCACCGGACGGGCTCGCGCCAGCGTGTCAACCGGGCCGCCGACCATCGCGACCAGCGTGCCTTGCTGCGCGCCGTGCGCGCCGCCACTGATCGGCGCGTCCAGGGAATGCACGTCGCGCGCCGCGAGATCGGCGGCGATCTTACGGCTCTGCTTTGGAGAAATCGTGCTGGTCTCGACGACGATTGCGCCGGGCCGCAGCGACGCCAGCAGGCCATTGCCGCCATAGACCACGTCTTCGACCTCCGCCGGGCCGGGCAGACTGGTCACCACCACGTCGGCCTCGGCGGCCACTGCCGCAGGATTGTCGACGAACGTGACGCCGGAAACGCCGATCTCGCGCTTCGCCGGCACTACGTCATAGCCTGCCACGCGGTGGCCCGCCGCGGCGATGCGCGCCGCCATCGGTGCGCCCATCCTGCCCAGTCCGATAAAGCCGACGCGCATACCGATTCAATCTCGACAGGAGTTTTGGATCATTGCGGCGGAGCGTTCGCCGAGGTGCCCATGCACGCGCGCCACTCTTTCCAGAAGCTGCGGATTCGATTGTCGTCGCCGCGCAGGCCTTCGCTCGCGGGCTCGCCGCGCGCCAGCAGGCTGTAGCGCACGCCGACGCTCTGCACGCCGCGCTGCTGCGCGAGCCAGGCGTCCCAATCCTCGGGCAAATTGCCGGAATTCTCCGCCCAGTACAGCATCCAGTGCTGCGTGCGCAGCTCCTTGAGTGCGGGCGTGTCATCGTTGAGGAAAACGTGCCGGGTCTCGAACACGGTCTTGTCCGGCCCGACCGGGATCTGCCGCTCGATGACCAGCGTGCTGTAGCGGGTTGCGATCAAAGTGTCGGGAAACAACGTGATGATGCGGGACGGGTCATCGAGCGTTTCGCCGGGCAGCGGATGCGCCATGAACTCTTCGGCCATCTCGGGATGCTCGACCAGGATGCCGTCGAGCGTTCCGAGCTTCTTGCCCTCCGCGTAGTCAAGACTCAGTTGCTGGAGCGCGTGGCCGCCCGGGAACAGCTTGAACGGCTTGGGCTTGCTGACACCACGCAGGCGCGCATGCAGCAGCGCGGCGTGATAACCGTCGCGCGAATTCTCCGGCTGCATCTTCCAGTTCGCGTCAAGCGTCTTTGTCCAAACGATTTCGGACTTGAGATCGGGCGAACTGAACGGATTCTTGAGATAGGTCGCGATATCGCCGAGAAACTCCTCGAGGCTTGGACTCTCGTCATCGAAGCACACGAAGATCAGGCGGTGCATCGATTCGGCGCGCACCGGCACCAGCCCGGTATTGTCACGGTCGAGCCCGGCCGGGCAGTAGCTCGTCTTGTAGGCCTCGGCCTCGGGCGCGTTCAGCAGCCGGCCGTCGAGATCGTAGACCCACAGGTGATAGAGGCAGGTGAAGTTGCGCTTGTTGCCGGACTTGTCAAACACCACCTGCGCGGCGCGGTGGCGGCAGGTGTTGTAGAACGCGCGGACTTCGCCGTTCTTGTTGCGGCAGACGATGATCGGCTGGCCGGCGACGGTCGTGGTGATGAAATCTCCGGGATTCGGCAGTTCGCTCTCGTGGCAGACGAAATTCCACACGCGGAAGAAAATCCGCTCGCGCTCGAGGTCGAACGTTTTTTGGTCGGTGTAGACGCGGTTGTCCACGAGGTACTCATCCGGCACCGCAGGTTTCGGAATTCTCACCACCATTTCGTCGGTCCCCTCCTCACGTCGGCAACTCGGATTTGAAGTGGTTCCAAAGCATCGCGTAGAACTCGTCGAAATGCGGCTCCAGAAAAATCTGAAAAACATTGCGCGGACGCCGCAGCGGCACCCGGTAGGTTGCGCTGACGCGCCCGGGCCGCTTGCTCAGGACGACGATGTGATCGGACAGCGTGATCGATTCCACCAGATCGTGGGTAATGAAGAGGATGGTGTTCTTGTGTTTCGCCCAGATCTGCAACAGCTCGTGATGCAGCATCATCCTGGTCTGGGCATCGAGCGCGCCGAACGGCTCGTCCATCAGCACGACTTCGGGCTCGTAGATCAGCGTGCGCGCAATCGAGACGCGCTTCTGCATTCCGCCTGAGAGCTCGTTCGGATAGCTGTCCTCAAAACCGATCAGGCCGACAAGCCGCAGCCACTCCATCGCCCGTTCGCGCCGTTCTTTTCGGGCCATGCGGCGCAGCGTCAGCGGAAATTCGACGTTTTCGACCGCGGTCAGCCACGGGAACAGGTTGCTGTCCTGCGTGATGTATCCAACCTCGGTATTGAGCGCTGCGACCGCGGCGCCCTTGTAGAGCACCTGTCCGGACGACGGCCTGGTCAACCCGGCGGCCAGCCGGAGCAACGTGGTCTTGCCGCAGCCCGAAGGACCGACCACGGTGGTGATCTCGCCAGCCGGCGCATCGAACGTCACGCCATCGAGCGCGAGCACATCGGCGACCGCCGCGTCGAACACCACGCGCGTGTCGGCGAAGCGCAGCAGCGCCTCCGGGCGCGCGGCCGCGGCACGGTCATCAGCTTCGACACTAACCACGGCCAGCAAATCGGCCTTGGTCATCGACCATCTCCAACGTCATCGCGCGACAGCCGGCGACATCACGCGGTCAGGAACTTGTTGGTCCAGAAGCCGCCCTCCGGAAGCGGCGGCGTGCTCTTGATGGATTTCATCGCGGCGGCGCACTTGTAGCCGTTGGCCCACATCGCCTCGGTCATTCGGCCGCCGGCGGGCACCGAATTGCGATCGCGCGTCATCGCGCGCTGGATCGCCTGCGGGTTGATCTTCGGAAACTGCTCCTGCATCGCTGCGACCGCTTGATCGAAGTTGTTGCGGATGAAGTCATTCGCTTCGCCGATGGTCTGCGCCACGCGGCGCACCCGGTCCGGGTCCTTGTCCACCAGCTCCTGCTTGACCGCCACCACCGTGAACGGGAATTCCTTGAACAGCGGCACCTCGGGGAAGTTGATGAACAGGTCGCCGTACCCGTCGAGCGCCACCTGATCGGCCTCCGGCGCGCCACCGACAACCATGTCGACGCGACCCTCGCGCAGCGCAGCGATCCGCGTTGGCCCCTGGCCCACCATGGTGATGCGGATGTCCTTTTCAGGATCGAGGCCATAGAGGCTGCCGAGGAACCTGGTGTATTGCGGCGGTCCGCCACCAAGCGACGAGGAGCCGATGCGCGCACCTTTGAGCGCGTGCACTCTGTCTTCCATGCTGCTGGTGGGGCCCACTCCGTTCTTTTCCATCCATTCCTTTCGCGCGGTAAGCTGGATGGTCAGCGAGCCGTAGAAATCGGCAATCACCAGAATCTTGACGCCGCGCTCCCACGCGATCATGGCGTCGGTTGAGGCGACACAGACGAATTCGGCCTCGCCGCTGTTCAGCGCCACCATGGCGAGCGAGCCGCCTTCGACATATTTCAGCGTCGGCGCGAGGCCGTGGTCCGCCCAGAAATTCTTGCGGTTCGCAAGGAACATGCTCGCATATGCAAGACCAGGCGCCGAGTATACGCCGGGAATGGCTGTGAGCTTGCCGGTTTGCGCCAACGGTCTGTTTTGCCATCGGAAGGCCCAACGCTGCGCCAAACAATCCGGTGCCTCCCTGCAGGAATGCGCGACGATCTATCATGAGAGCTTCTCCACTCGGTTCAGGAGCACGTCGTCAGAGCTGCAACGTTGCACCAGTGGTCTTTCGCCAGCCGATGATGCGCGCCTCGATCAATTCGAGAACGACATTCACCGCGAACACCAGGAATACGAGCACGACAATCCCCGCGAACAGCGACGGCGCATCGAACGTCTGCGCCGAATAGAGCACGAAATGGCCGAGGCCCTCGTCGGAGCCGATGTATTCGCCGATCACTGCACCGATCACGGCATAGGGAACCGCGGTCTTCAAGCCGATGAAAATCTGGGCCGCGGACGCCGGCAGGATCACCCGGTAGATCGTCTGGGCCCACGAGGCCTTCATCAGCCGTGCAAGCTGAACCAGCTCTTCATTGACGTTCAAGCAACCCCGAATAGGTGTTGAAGAAGACGAGGAAGAAGGTCGCAAGCACGACGACCGCGACTTTCGATTCCATGCCGAGGCCGAACCAGACGATGAACAGCGGCGCGAGCGCGATTTTGGGGATGCTGTAAAGGCCGATGATGAACGGCTGAAACAGCTTCGAGAGGATTCTGCTGCGTCCGAGGATGAAGCCGAGCGCGAGGCCGAGCAAGGCGCCAAGACCATAGCCGATCAGCACCTCGGTCATCGTGACAACGATGTGCCGATAGATTTCACCGCCGACGAAGAGCTCATAGAGACGCTGCGCGACCAAAGTCGGCCGGCTGAAGAACATCAGATTCTGCGCGGAGACCGACACCTGCCATAGAACGAGCAGCGCTGCCAGAATTCCAATCTGCGCGGGGATCAGCCAGACCTCGCTGCGGCGCCGGGTCCGCGGGAGGAATTGCGATTTCTGTTCGAGGCTACCCATTGCTGTCCTCGTCTATTGCCGCCGTGTCAGGATTCCTTCAGATACGGAAAATCCCCGATGTTCGTCCCGATCTTCCGCTCTTTGGCCTGCCGATAAATCACCGCCGCGAGCGCGATGTCCTGGATGCCGGTTCCAACCGACTTGAACAAGGTGATCTGGTCGTCCCGTGTTCGTCCGCCGGCAGCGCCGACGACGACCGACGACAGTTCGCTCACGTTGTCTGCCTGAATTGAGTCGCGCGCCGCGAAAGCATCGCCCGCCTCATTGAACACGCCTTCTTTGGTGTCGACGACGATCACGTCGCTGCGGGTGAATGTTTCGATGTCGATCTCGCGCTGATCGCGCCGCGCGGTGCCGACCGAATTGATGTGCATGCCGGGCTTGAGCCAGCGGCCGAGCAGAACGGTATTGCTGGACTTCACCGCCGCAAGCACGATCTCGGCGCCATCAACCGCGGCTTCGGCGCTTGGCACATCGACGATGTCCATGCCGTGAAGCCGCCGGAAGCTTTTGGCGAGCCGCTGGCGGTTTGCTTCCGTCGGGCTGAAGACGCGGGCAGATTTGACGAAGCCTGCCGCGCGCATGGCGTCGAGCTGCGCGTAGGCTTCGGCGCCGGAGCCGAGCAACGCCACGACGCAAGGCTTGGTTTTCTTGAGGCGCCTTGTGGCGACCGCGCTCGTCGCGCCGGTGCGCAGCGTGGTGAGAAACTGCGCATCCATGATGGACAGCAACTCGCCAGTCTCGATCTTGTAGAGATGCACCTGATAGCGAAGCCCGTGTCCGGGCGCGAGGTTCATCGCCTTGAATCCAACCCAGCCCGAATTCTGCAACACGACGGGCCCGACGCGAAACCAGCCCGCGCCGGCCTTGACGTTGATGCGCTGGGGGAGCAGCGCCCCGCCCTCCCCTTCTTCCTTGAATCCGCTTTCCATGGCGACGATGGCGTCGTCCATCGATACCGACTGCAGGACGTCTTCGTGCTTCAGGAGCAGGACCATCTATTCGGCTGCGTCACGGGCGAGAGCGGCATCGTCCTCCACAACGAACCGGCCGTCGAAGAAGCCGTCGTCGTTTTCGGGCAGCTTGAAGCCGGAAGCGGTCAGGCCCATGCGAAGCTGGCGCATCTGGTTCGGATTGAGCCGCATCTGCGGCATCCGCAGCAGCCCGCCGCTGAAGCCATGCAGCCAGGAGAGATACTTCCAGCCGGAACGATGAATGAGGTTTGCACCGTTGAATGACGCATGGAACGCGCCCTTGGCCTCGCGACCGGACTGGTAGCTCCAGTAAAGCTCCATCGCCTCGTTCCACTTGCCCTCATGCAGCATGCTGAACCAGCGCGGCACGCGATCGGCGAACGAGTCGTAGGCGCTGGTGCCCATCCACTGCATGCCGAACCAGTCCACCAGGCCCGGCGCATAATGCTCGAGCGGGCACTGGACGATGACGTGGTCGCGGCAGCGGCGCAGGATATCGGCGATGCCGCTGATCATCCCGGGCGCATTGGCTTCGTATTTGATCGTGGCGGCCGTCGGGAAGCGGGCCATCTGTTCGAGCGCATCGGGCGGGAACTGGCTCGGATGAAGCGCGCGGAAGCCCCATGTCGAAACGCCGAACAGGATCAACGCGAGATCCGTGGCGTCGGCGATAATCTTTGTGAAGGAGACGATATCGGCGGCGCTCTTCGGCCGGAATGAGGCTGGATATGATACCAGCGCCCCCTCGTAACCGAGCGTCTCGGCGGTCTTCGCCGCTTCGATCATCTGGTCGACGGTGTCGAAACTCAGGTGCGTGACCAGCGCGAAACCTTTCGGCGCGGCGCCGGCCGCGATCTCCATAAACTGCAGATATTCCTTGAACGTCGTGCCGGATTCCGACGCCACCAGCGTTCCCCAGAACCCCATCTTCGCACCGAGGCGGATATCGTGCTCGATCGCCTTTGCGTTCAACGCGTCGAAACTGGAGGTGAAGGACGGCAGCGTGACGTTGCACGCGCCTTTCCAGGTATTGCGGACCCGATCCTTGACCTCTGCTCGTGTGTACGGAAGCGTCATGGGAAGATACTCCGTTATGCTGTTGGCCCGCTTTTGTCGGATGAACGCAATTGCTTGACCGCGGCGAGAATGGCGGTACGCGTGTGCTTGATGTGAGCGCGAATAAGCTTGCGCGCCTTCGCGACGTTGCGGTCCGCGATGGCAGCAACGATGGCGCGATGCTCGGCGCCGGCCGCGGCGCGGCGATCGCGTCCCGCACGCCGGACCCGCAGGTAGCGCTCCGGCTGCGCCGACAGCTGCTCGATCAAATCAATGATCATGGTTGCACCCGAGGGCTCCAGCAACGCGCGATGAAAGCTGCGGTTCGCGGCAAGCCACCCGTCATGATCGCGCATGCGGTCCATGGCGACGCAACGATCGCGAAGATCGGCAAGGCGAGGCGCATCGAAATGCGGAATGGCCTTGCCGATGAGATCGGCCTCCAGCAGCGAGCGCACGTCGAAAATCTGTTCGATACGTTCGACGCTCAAACCTTGCACGAAGGCGCGGTAATGAGTCGGCGCCGCGATCCATCCCTCGGATTCGAGCGCGCGAAGGGCTTCGCGGACCGGCACCCGCGACACGCCGAAATGCTCCGAAAGCGCCACCTGATTGAGTTCGGCCCCGTCTGCCAGTGTCCCGTTCCTGATGGCGTCACGCAATGACGTCGTGATGCGGTCGGCGACGCTATGGCGCTCCCTGAACGCACCACCCACGGGAATGGCCTGAAGATTTGTTGCCGACATTTCAGCGGCCCTTTCAGAATCCCTCACCGTAAAAGAACAGCCCAAACTGGATACACTATTCAGTATGGCACGTCCAGACGCGGCCGATTTTTGCGAACGCATAATTGCCAAACCACCCACGCAGGCTCCAATGTGGCGGCAGCGTCAAATCGACTGGAGCGACCACCGATGGGACACGACAGGAAATCCTCACGCCGGATGTTTCTGAAATCGGGCGCGGCATTGGTCGGCGGCGGCACTGCCGCGCAGATGCTGCCCGATCGGGCCACGGCCCAAGACGCCGGCGCGGCCGACGCCGCACTCGCGCGCATCCAGGGCGCGCGCCGCATCCTGCTCAAGGGCGGCATTGTGCTGACGCTCGACCGCCAGATCGGCGACTTTGCGCAGGCGGACCTGCTGATCGAGGACGGCAAAATCCGCGACGTGCGTCCCAACATCGACGCGTCGGGCGACGTTGCGATCGTCGACGCCGCGCACCGCATCATCATTCCCGGGTTCGTCGATACGCACAGCCACTCCTATCAGGGCCTGCTGCGTGACACCCTGCCGAACGGGATCGTCGATCCGGACTACAATCGCGACATTCAGAACAACATGACGCTGCACTACGAGCCGGCCGATGCCTACGCCGGCATGTTGTCGACGGCGCTCGCACTGATCGACATGGGCACGACCGCCATGGTCGACCTGTCGCAAGTCAATCACACGCCGGAACACACCGACGCCATCATCGGTGCGCTGCAGGAATCCGGCATGCGGGCGGTGTTCGGCTATTCGCGCGGCCTCGGTCCGCGCAATCAGTATCCGCAGGATATCGGCCGGCTGCGTCAGACCTATTTCAGCTCAACGGACCAATTGCTGACGCTCGCGCTCGGCGTCGCCCTCGATCCGAAGATTTACGCTTTCGCGCGCGAGGCCGGCGTGCGCGCCATCGCGCATCTGCGGCTCAATTCCGAGCCGGTGCTGGCGCTTGGCCGCGCCGGGCTGCTGCGGCCAGGCGACGAATTCATTCATTGCACGCATCTCAACGATGAAGCCTGGCGGCTGATCAAGGACAGCGGCAGCCGCACCTCGCACTCGCCGCCGCTGGAAATGGCGATGGCCCACGGCATGCCGTCGATCCAGGACGCGCTCGACCACGGCCTGCGCCCATCATTGAGCTCCGATCACGCGGCGACGGTCGGTCAGGACATGTTCGGCATGATGCGGACGGTCTTCAATCTCCAGCGGCTGTTCATCCTTCAGCGCCGGCGCAACGGCGAGCAAAATCCGCCGCCACTGCTCACCTGCCGCGATGTGCTCGAATTCGCGACCATCGAGGGCGCCCGCTGCGCCGACCTCGACAGCAAAGTGGGCACCCTCACGCCCGGCAAGGAAGCCGACATCGTGATGCTGCGGGCCGACCGCATCAATATCTGGCCGCTCAACAATGCGCCGAGCGCCGTCGTCAACATCATGAACCCGGGCCATGTTGATACCGTGTTTATTCGCGGCAAGGTCCGCAAATGGCACGGGAATCTTGTCGGTATTGACGCGCCGCGTATCATGCGGCTGGTCGAGGAGGCCCGCGATGCGGTGTTTCGCCGGTCGGGCTTTTCGGTGAATCTGGTCGGGTGACAATTGCGCCGCGCGCTGTATCGTAGGCAACATGTGGGACCGGTCGCAGGGGACAATCATGAGGACGGGTAAAACAAGATCGATAGTGATCGGGATCGGAATTGCAGCGGCCATCGCGGCAGGCTGGATCGGCCAGCCGGCGTCGGCGCAGGAGCCGGCGTCACCAGCGGCCAAGGCCGAACCGGCAAAAGACTACGATCAGCGCTCGCTCGAAATTTACGAATTCAAGAAGGCGGCCCAGAGCGGGCCGGAGCGCGGCCGTGAGATCTTCTATTACAAGTGCTGGTTCTGCCACAACGAGTTCACCAAGGACATTCCGAAGCTCACGGGCCTCTACCAGCATCCGGCAATGATCGCCACCGGCGGCCCGGTCAACGACGAGGCGGTGAAGAACCAGATTCGAAACGGCAGCGCCAACATGGCGGCCTACAAAACCACGCTGAGCGAAGCCGATATCGACGATCTGGTGAGTTTCATCCGCACGGACTGCTGCTGGAACTCCGACGCTCCTCCGCACAACCCTCGCTACATCGCGCGATGATCAGGAGGCAACAATGACAATCCATATCGTATCCAGTCGTGGCGCACTGGCATCATGGCTCGCACTCGCACTTTCGCTGCTGCTGACCGCAGCGCCGGCAAGCGCCCAGAATGCCGACAGGTTTCACGGCGGCCCGAAGGGCGTCGTGAAATCGTCGCACGGCGATTTGCTCGAAGGCATGATGGTTCAGCTCATCGCGCAAAAAAGCGCGATTCGAACGACCGTCTATACCGATGCCGATGGCCGCTATGAATTCCCAAAGCTCGACGACGGCACCTATACGCTGCGGATCGCGCAGCCGCGCGAATATCATCCCTATGTCAAGGAGCCGGTCGCGATCAGCGGCGCAACGCAACTCGACGATATCGTGCTCGAGCGGCTGACGACATCCGACCTGCTGCCGCCGACGCGCGAAGTCATGGCGCAGATGACCGGATCGGAGTGGCTCATGAGCCTGTCCGGCAGCGGCGCAGACAAGCGGCTGATGACGATCAACTGCAACTGGTGCCACTCGTACCAGCAGATTTTCCGCAATCACTACGACGAAAGAAGCTGGGGCAAGATCGTCTATCGCATGATCCACGGCGCGGGCTCGCCGCTGATCAATGTCAATGCGCGCGGCCGATTTTCGCAGGAGGATGAAGATCGTCTTGTGCACTGGCTCGCAACGTGTTCGCGGACCGGAGTCCAAGGACCCGGACTTTGTCACGCTGCCGCGGCCGAAGGGGCGCCAGACCAAGGTCATCTTCACGGAATACGAGTTGCCGCGGCTGGAGCCTGCGACGCACGACGTATCGGGCGATTCCAAGGGCAACATCTGGTACAGCACGCATCGCAGTTCGTACGTCGGCCGGCTCGATCCGAAAACCGGCGTGGTCAAGGAATTTCACGTGCCGCCGGTCGCCGATGGCACGCTGCCGGGTACGCATTGGATTCATGTCGACAAGAACGACATCGTCTGGGGTTCGGAAAACTGGGCGCACAATATCTGGCGGCTCGATCCGAACACCGGCGAATTCAAAGTGATCCCGTGGAAGGTCAAGGAAAAGATGAATTCGCCGATGGGCGGCAACTATGCGCTCGATCCACAAGGATTCATCTGGAAGGCGCGCGACAAGCTGGTGAGCAAGGTCGACGCCAATACCGGCGACCTGGTCACGAGCTACATTCTCAAGAAATTCGCCGGCACGTATGGCAGCGCCATGAGCAGCGACGGCCGTTATTTCGGCGGCGGCGCCTGGCCGCGCGACGGCGTCGTCGTGGCCGACTCCAAGACCGGCGAAGTGTTCGAGCCGGACACCAGCCACAATTCCGGCCCGGCGCGCGGCGAATTCGATTCGCAGAATAATTACTGGTCAGCCGGGCGCGGCGGCGTGCTGGTGAAATTCGACACCACCGAGAAGCGCATCCACGAATACCCGCTGCCGACGCCATACGCCTCGATGTACACCGCGATGGCCGACAAGAACGGCGAGGTCTGGGGCGGCGAGATGCACACCGGCCGCTATTTCCGCTTCGACCCGAAAAAGGAGCAGTTCACCGAATACGTGCTGCCGGAGCCCTACGGCCTCGACCGCGAAAGCTGGATCGACAATTCGACCGATCCGGTGACCGTCTGGTACGTCGACCATGAGGGCTACATCGTGCGCATCCAGCCGACGGAGTAGCGACGCAACGCGATGCCGCAGCTTTACGTCGCGACCAACGGACTATCGATCTGGAACAGCTCTGATCTCGGTGAAACGCTGGCGCGAATGCCGAGCAGCACCGGGCTCTACAGCGGCAGCCGCGCATGGTCGCTGCTGCGAACGCCGCGCGGCGTTTTGACGGGCACGGACAGCGGCATCTATCGCTGGGACGCGGTGTCGAGCCAGTGGGCGCCGCTGCCCTCGCCGACCGATTGCCAACTCGTGACCGCATTGGCGTGCGCGCCGGACAATCCCGACATCATCCTCGCCGGCACGCAACCGGCTGCGCTCTATCGCTCGGAGGACGGGGCGCAGAGCTGGACTAAGCTCGACGTCCCGATCAAACCGTTCGTCAGCAGCGGTTTTCGCGAGGACCCTGCATTTTCCGGCGCAAATTCCGGCAAGCGGCCGGTCGCCAGGCATTGGACGCGGGTGACGCAGATCGTGTTTGATCCCCAGGATTCCAAACTGGCGTGGGCGGGCGTCGAGATCGACGGCGCCTGGCGCAGCCGCGATGGCGGCAAGACCTGGGAGCGCAGCAGCGACGGCTTCAAGACCGAAGACGTTCATGGCTTTGCCGTCGTGCACGACGGCGCACGCATCGTTTATGCGACGTCGAACCGGGGCATGTATGTCAGCCGCGACGATGGCCGGTCCTGGCAACAGCAAATGTTCGATTCACCTTGGCAATATACCCGCAGCATGGAGCGGCGCGCGGACAACAGCCCGGTCATGTTCATGACCAACGGCGAGGGCGCGCCCGGCACCAGCGGCCGGCTGTTCCGCAGCAAGGATTTAGGCCGCCATTGGGACGATGTGAAATTGCCCGGCGAGGTGGAAAGCTCGGTCTATTTTCTCGCGACCAATCCGGCAGACCCAAATCTGATTTTTGCCGCAACCGCGCTCGGACAACTCTATCGCAGCACCGATGGCGGCGAGCGGTGGACGGCGCTCAAGCGCCGGCTGGGGGAAATCCGCGCCTTGCTGTGGGTGCCGGAGTGAGTGTCCGCGGTTAGTTGCGGCTTTTATCCGCAGCGCGAGTTGAAGTTTTTCAGCTCTGCTTAAGGCCAAGCGCCTTGATGAGCGGCGTCCAGCGTTCCAGTTCGTGCAACAGATAGGCCCGCGCCTGGTCCGGATTGGAATCGACCACTGGCTCGAGTCCCTGTGCGATGAGTTCCTGTTGCATGGCCGGATCAGCCATCACTTGCTGCGAGGCATCGGACATCTGGTCGACAATACGCTTCGGCGTCTTTGCCGGAAGCATAAGAGTGGTGAAAACATCGGCGATCATGTCGGGAAGCCCCGCCTCGACCGTGGTCGGAATCTCAGGCGCGCCCTTGAGGCGGTGCGCTGAAGTGACAGCGAGGATGCGTACCTTGCCGGCCCGATGGAGTTGCAACAACTGGCCGTTGATGCCGACCGTCGCCATCGCAATCTGGCCGCTGACAAGGTCCGTGATGCATGGCCCGGCACCCTTGTAGGGAACGTGGACAATCTCCGGCGCCGAAATGAGGCGCTTGAACAATTCGCCGGCGAGATTCGTAATCGTACCGGCGCCGGCCGAGCCGTAGGACATTCTGCCCTGGTTCGCCTTGGCATAGGCGATGAACTCCGCCAGGGTTTGTGCCGGGATCGATGGATTGACGATGATGCCGTTGCTCGAGATGGCGAGAATGGCCACCAGTTTGAAATCCTTGACGGGATCGTACGGCACACTTGGCAGGATCACCGGATTGAGCACCATCGTGCCGGTCAGCCCGAGCACGGCTGTGTAGCCGTCAGGTTGCGCACGCGCGCCTTCCCCGGTCCCGATCGTTCCGCCGCCGCCGCCGAGATTCTCCACCACAACGGTTCCGAGATACCGCTTGACCCGCTCCGCCCACTGGCGCGCGATCGGATCAACCACGCCGCCCGGCGGGAACGGGACGATCAGCTTGATGGGTCGAACCGGATACTTGGCCTGGGCGCGGGCCGGCCGTGCAAAGCCCGTCATGACAAGCGGCGCAAACCCGCAAAGCAGAATGTCGCGTCGATTCATGTTTCGCTCCACCTCAGTGCTTGACCCGCACGCCGTGGCGCACCAGGCGCGGCAGCACCTCGTCGCAGAAATACGGCACCTCATCGAGATAATTGACGAATGAAAGCGCAATGCCGCGCACGCCGGCCTTGCTGATGATCTCGAGCTCCTCCGCCACGCGGTCAGGTGTGCCGACGAAAGGATAGCCGCCGATGGCATTTGCAGCAAAATAGCGGCGCTTGGATTCGTATTCCTCGGCCGAGACGGTCTGCGGCGTGATTTTCCTGTTTGCCAGCATGCCATCAATGGCGCCCCAATCGGCGTTCTCGATGATGGCGTGGCGATAATAGTCTTCGGCCTCCTGTTGGGTCGGACGGCAAACCACTTGGCCGACCGTGTAGACTTCGATCTCACGACCGATATTTTGTGCGGCGGTTTTGACCTGCTCCACCTTGGCCGCATTTCCCGCAAGCGATGTGCGCGAGCCGACCGTCGCCACGAAAAAAGCGTCGCAATTGCGCAAGGCATATGCCTGACCGACATCGGACGAGCCGGCATTCATGAGAATGGGCCGGGTTTCGCCGCAGGGTTTTGGATAGGCACGCACGGCTTTGAGCTGAAAATACTCGCCATCGAAATCGAAGCTGCCGTCGCGCGTCCACGCCTGCTTGACGACATCGATCCATTCCTGCGCGTAGTCGTAGCGCAGGTCATGCTCGCGCTGCTTCACGCCGAACATGTCGAATTCGCCTTCGTTCCATCCGACCACGATATTGACGCCCATGCGGCCTTCGCCGATGTGATCGGCGGTCACGATTTCCTTGGCCGCGATCAGGGGATGGAACAGCGGCGCATGCACCGTGCCGAACACGGTGATGCGTCTGGTCGCGCCCAAAAGGCCGACCGCCCAGGTGATGGTCTCGAGCGTCCTGCCGTGAAAATCGGTTTCGCCGCCGTAGCCTTTCCAGCGTGCGATCGGCAGCATGAAATCGATTCCCGCCTCATCCGCCATGCGGGCAAGGCGCAGACAATCCGGCCAGCTTGCCGACCATCGCTCCGGCACTGTGGTGGCGGAACGGCCGGACGAGCAGTTGGCGCCGAATATTCCGATCTTGAGCGCGTTGGCGTTGTACATGGCAACGCGGTTTTGCATGGATGCAGTGGGCGCCAGCACGGCGTTCTCCGTTGTTCAAGCTTCATTGCGATCATTAAAGCAAGTTTCGGCGGCGTTGGCACCTTCTGCGCTATTGCTTCCGTTGCGCCGCGCTGCGCTCGTTTCGGCCGCACGTCACCGACGGACATCGTCGGTCCCTGCGGCATCTCGGCGACAAGCCGGCCAAAGCCCTTGACCGGCTGGCGCACATGGAGGTGGCGCTGAATATCCCAGCACTGCGCCGGGATGGCATGCACCACCGGCACGCCAAGGTCCTGCTCCAGCATCTCGACGATATCGAGGGTGCGCCAGGCCGGCCCGAGCATGTAGATCGCCTCGGCCCCGCGATGCGCCAGAAACTCCCGCTTGACGAAGCGATAGACCTCGAAGCTCGACAGTTCCTGCACCTTGTCGAAATCCACATCCATGCCCGCCATGGCCAGGCACTTGAAGCCCGCGTCGTTGAAATATTTTGCATAGATGCGGTTGATGTCGCCGCGAAAATAAGTGGCGCCAATGAAGCGGCGCACCTTGAGCGCGTGAAGTGCGTCGATATGGCTGGTGCCGGACGTGAAGATGCGCGTGCCGTATTTGTCCTGCCATGTCCGCAGCAGCGCCTGCTCCTTCTTGTAGCCAAGCACCATGAAAGGCGGCGCGCCGGCCGGATTGATCACATCGACGCCGGCCGCGGCGAGTTCGGCGACCTTTTCCTCATAGGCGGGGATCGCGGACTTGAACTCGTCGACGGCGCCGCGGCGCACATTGAGGATGAGCGGAATAACGCCGATGCCTTCCGGCAGCATTCGTATCAAATCCTCGAAGCCGCCTGTACGCAGCGTCGGTCGCACGATGCCGACGGTGCCGCGCCAGCTGCTGAACGGCATGTTGCCCTCCGATTGAAAGATTTATTTGACGCCCGCGCGGGCAAGCAGGTCCCGCAGGCGATCGACGACCGGCTGCGGCGTCTCGTTGATTTCGCGGACGCGGTCCGCAATCTCTTTCGCCCCCAGCCAGTTGGTTTCGAGGCCGATGCGCCGGGCCTCGTCGATGTAAAGCGGATCCTTCATCGTCGCCGCGAAGGCCGCCTGCAGCGCCGCGGCGCGCTCCGCAGGGACATCAGGCGGCAAGAGCAGCGGCCGCGCCATGGTGAATTTGAGACTGTAGAACGCAAGCACGGCCCGGTCGGCCGCGGAAGACGCCAGCTCCATCACGGTCGGCACGTCTTTCAATTGCGGCAACCGCTCGCTGCCGAACTGCAGCAGGATGCGCACCTTGTGATCGCGCATCCAGTCCGCCTTATTGACGGTCAGATTGGAAAGCCCGGTATTATTGCCCTGCACTTCGCCGCGTTCCGCCGCCAGATTGATCTCGTTCTGCCCCTTATAGCCGGTGACCGGCTGCATCCTGGTGCCAAGCAACTCATTCGCGAGCAGCGGCAAAATGGAGTTATCCGACGACGCGGTCGTCGCACCCATCAGGATCGGATGGGTTTTGAGATCATCGACGCTCGCCGCAGGCGCGGTATGCCACACCCACGTCACCTGCGGTTCCTGCAGCGGTGTCCCGATCCAGGCGAACTTGCCCAGATCGAATTTGATATTGCTGCCGTCGGGCGAGAGCAGCCGCAAGCGCGGCTCAAGCGGAATGTTGCTTGTCGGCATGCCAATCACGGTGCCGTCGCGCTTGGCCACGTTGTAGAGATAATTGGTAGCGATAAGGCCGGCGGCGCCCGGCATGTTGCGAACGACAATGCCGGGATTGCCCGGGATATGCCGGCTCATGTGGTTCGCAATCGTGCGGCCGGCGATGTCGTAACCGCCGGCGGCGGCGGCGCCTATTGCAAGCTCGATAGTCTTGCCGCGATAAAAATCCGCGAGGGGATCACAGCGCGCTGTGCTTGATGCAATCAGCACCAGGCCGAGAACAGTACTGCCTACGATGGCCATTCCTTTCATGGTGCCGACCCGGACAAGGACGCCAGCAGCCGGCCATGGCCTCGGATCGACTCCTTTATGCCGAGCGCGTTGAACGCGACGAAGAAACTCGCATGCGAGTAGGCAATCGCTGGAATGCCGATATCGCGTTCCAGCGCATCGACCGTCTGCGCCGCCTGCCATTGCGGGCAAGGCAAATAGATCGCATCGCACTGTGGCGAGCGGCCAAGCACGCTCTCGACAAATTTTTTGATGTCTGCCGGAGCTACGCTTTGCAGCCGCTTAAACGGCACATCCAACCCCTCGGCGCGAACGATCTCAAATCCCTGCGCACCAAGATAGTCGGCCATGGCGCGGTTGTGGCGCTCGGGATAGGGCGAAGCCATCGCGACCCGCCGCGCACCGATGTGGCGCAGCGCCTCCATGGCGGCGCGGACGCCTGTGGTCGCACGCACGCCGGAAGCTTTCTCGATGTCGTTGACGATGATCTCTTCGAAACCCTTTCCGCGCATCACCACCAGTGGGCCGCCGCCGTGGATGATGAAATCGACGGCGCGCGAACCGAGATAGGCCGCGGCAGTCGTGACTTGCCCGAGCGCAGCGTTGAAGTGCTCGGGACTCCAGTCGTCGATGTTGCAGGTGACGCCGACAAGGCCGATGCCGTCAGGCGCAAATTTGTAGAATTCATAGGGCACGACCTCCATCACAGTCGGGCCGATGTAGCCGATACGCTTGCGCCAACCAAACATCGTCTCGGTCCCATTGTTCCGGTTTTGCATGCTCATTTTTGATAAGGACCGAGCTCTTTCACGACCGCAGTGACGAAGGATTGGTCGACCAGCTGGTCGAGATTCACTTTACCTTCGATCAGGCCTTGCTCGCCGTAGAAGTGCAGGTCATCGGCGAGGCTTTGCACGTTGACATGACCATCCGGATTCATGCCGGTCGGCGTGATGCTTTTGTAGATGGCGGGATCCTTGATCGCGGTCGATGCCGCAAGGATCGAAATGACCTCATCGGCATTGGGGCCATTCATGCGGCCGTCCTTGAGCGCCCCATTGTAGAAGCGTACCGCACGCAAATAGGCGCGCATGAACCGCCTGGCGGCATCCGCCTTGCCGGCGAATTTTTCAGAGTAGAGCAGCACCGCGATCTGGTGGTTGGGTATGATCTCGTCGTCGGATTTGACCAGCACCGCAAAGCCGTTCTTGATCGCGATCGTCGGCGCCGGCTCGACCGAGGCGGAGGCATCGACGCCCTTGTTCTTCAGCGCCACGACGTGGTCGGGAAGCGGCATGTTGACCGTCTCGACGTCGGAATAGCGCAGCCCCGCCGATTTGAGCAGCGCGTTGAGCGTCGCCGTATTGCTCACGCCAAGCGCATTCATCGCAAACTTCATGCCCTTGAAGTCTTTGGGCTCCTTGTACCGGCCGCTGTCGACGAGGTCCTTGCGCACCAGAATCTTGGTCGCGCCATATCCCGGTGGCGAGGACGCCTTGTCGGCGACGATCTTGATGTGCACGCCGCGCGTCACCGCATTGTAGAGCCCGGCCGAGGCTGAGCCTGCGCCGGCATCGAGATCGCCGGTGCCGAGCGGCGCCACCATGTCGGCGGCCGAACGGAATTTGCTGACCGTTACCGCGAGCCCCTCCTCGCTGAAATAGCCCTTCTTGTCCGCGATATAGATCGGAGCATCACTGGTCGAATTCGTCGCACCGACCGCCACCGTGATGGGATCGGCGCCATGCGCAGGCCCATACAGCGAGACAACAGCGCCAATCAGGAAACAACAGGCGGCGGATGCTCTGATCATCTTTCTCTCCTGCACGAATATGATTACTTCACCGGCGCCGCGTCTGGAATCCAGCGCTGGCCGAATACCGGCTCCTTGTGGGGCGTCGGCGGCAATTCCCACGCGCCGGTCGAGGGCGGGCGCACCTCGGCATCGACGTGAACGTCAAGCAGAAACGGTTTGTTTGCCTTCACGGCGTGTTCCAGCGCACCGCGAAAATCCTGCGACTTCGTCACAGTCAGCGCCTCGACGCCGCTCGCCTTCGCCCAGCCCGCAAAGTCCGGATTGTATGGCGTCTTGTTGCCACCCTGGTGAAACATGGTGCCGTGCTCACGGCCACCGAACATGCCGAGCTGGATGTCGCGGATCGATACCCAGCCGAAATTATTCCAGATCACCCACACCACGGGGATGTTGTATTCGACCGCAGTGCACAGCACATGCGGCACCATCGTGAAGCAGCCGTCGCCGGCGATCGCGACCACAGGCCTGTCGGGCGCGGCGAGCTTGGCGCCGAGCGCGCCGGCGGCGCCAAAGCCCATGCCGGAAAAGCCCCAGGAATTGAGCATCGTCTGCGGCTTTCGCGCGTTCCAGAACTGCATGTACCAGTTGTGGCTGACGCCGACGTCGCAGCAGAGAATGCCGTCCGGCGGCAGCACCGCCTGACAATCTGCGACCACACGTTCGGGCCGGATCGGCGACGCGTGCGCCTCGAAATTCGGCTGGATAAACTTGTCCCATTCGGCTCGCCATTTCGCGATATCCGCGAGCCACGCTTTGGTACCGCCGCGTTTGGTGTCGCGCCGATCGAGTTCGGCCAGAAGCTGGCGCAAAAAGGTGCGTGCGTCTGCCAGAATGCCGAGGTCTGGTGGATAGTTGCGGCCAAGCTCGGCCGGATCGACGTCAACGTGAATGAGTTTCGTGTGCGGGAAATTCCACGAGTAGCCGGGCATCCACGACGACGCCGAACGGTCATCAAAGCGCGCGCCGATGGCGACGACGACATCCGCGTGCCTGCCCGCCTCATTGGCAGGGAATGCGCCGTTGCGGCCGATGAAGCCGAGCGAAAGCGGATCGGTCATATCGAGACAGCCCATGCCGTTGGGCGACGATATGACCGGGATGGCGAGCTTTTTCGCGAACTCGGTGAGTTCGCGGCTTGCTTCCGACAGCGTCACGCCATGGCCGATGAAGATCACCGGCCGCTGTGCCGCCAGGATCATATCCAGCGCACGCGCTATCTCCTCGGGCGAGGCGCCGCTGCGCTGTGCATTGAGCGGGGGCGCCGGCGGCGGCATCTCGACGTCGTCTTCTTCCTGGAACACGTTGAACGGGACATCGATGTTCACCGGGCCCGGCCGGCCCGAAAGCATCACCGTGGTCGCTTGCCGCAAAGCGAGCGGTAGCATGTCGACGCGCGTCGGCTGGAAACTGCGCTTCACCACCGGGCGCACGATGTTCACAAAATCAGCCTGGAAGTGCTTGTTGATTTCCTGGAACGGGCTGCGGTTGAACTGCGATGTCGGCACGTTGGCGGTAATCGCGAGCAACGCCGAGGAATCCGACAGCGCCACCGCAAGCGGCATGATGATGTTGCAGGAGCCCGGCCCGCACGACGTGAGCGTCGCCACCGGTTTGTGGCGCACGCGGAAATAGGCGTCCGCCATGTGCGCGGCGACCTGCTCGTGGCGTGGTGAAACGAGCTTGATGCGATCGCGCGCCTCATAAAGCGGATCGAGCATGCCGACATTACCGTGCCCGCAAATGCCAAAGACATACGGAATGTCGCTGGCAATCAGATATTCGGTAATCAGCTCGGCGCCTTTCATGCGTGGCATCGTCACTCCCTGCGGGCTTGATGCAATTCCTCGCGGGCAAGTATCTTGGCTCCGCGCGGCTATTGACCTCTATCACAATATCGATTGGCGTACAGGACGCACTCGAAATCAAAAACGTCGGCGCGCGCCGCGCCCGGCGATATAGGGAGGCTGGAATGGAGATTGACCTGCCGGAGATCGTCGCCGAAGTCAAAGCCGAGTTCGAACGCTACGAAAACGCTCTGGTATCGAACGACGTTGCGACCCTTGGTGCGATATTTCGTGACGACGCGCGCACCATCCGCTATGGCGGCGCCGAAATTCTGTACGGCTACAAGGATATTCAGGCCTTCCGTGCCGCGCGGGCGCCGGTCGGTCTTACGCGCACGCTGTCGCAGGACCGTCATCACCACCTACGGCCGGGATTACGCAGTCGCTTCGACACTGTTCCATCGCCCCAGTGCGCCCGGCAAGGTCGGACGGCAGATGCAGACCTGGGTGCGGTTCGCGGCAGGCTGGCGCATCGTCGCCGCTCATGTCAGCGTGATCGACGAGTGAACGCGGCCTCAGGCTGACAGATTTTCCTGGCCAGGCCTTTGGGTAGTCCAAGGAGTAAGCCGTCTTGAGACCAAGCGATCACAGAATTCTCACCACGCACACCGGCAGCCTCCCTCGTCCATCGGACCTCGTCGATGCTCTCAACGTCAAGGAACTCGGCAAGAACTACGACGAACGCGGACTGGACGACCGCGTAAGCCGAGCGATCGCAGAAGTCGTGCAGCGCCAGGTCGACACCGGACTCGATGTGATCAACGACGGCGAGCACAGCAAGGTAAGCTGGATGGCCTATGCGCGCGGGCGGCTCTCCGGCCTGGAGGAGATCGACAGTCCGGTCCGCTTCCGCGGCGCGACGCGTGACTCGCTGGCTTTCCCGGCGGCTTACGAAGACATGAAAGTCATGCTGGCGGGGAGGTCTTCGGCCATTGTCGCGAAGCGAACGGTGCGCCCCAAGGCGTGGGTATGCACCGGCCCGATCGCTTACGTCGGGCCAAGACGAATTGCGCGCCGATATCGAAAATCTCAAAGTGGCGCTCCAAGGCGTGAAAACGCAGGAGGCTTTTCTCACCGCGATATCGCCATCGAACCTGGAGCTTTATTACGAAAACCAATATTACCGCTCTGCGGAGGAGTACCTCGCGGCACTGGCCGACGCCATGCACGTCGAGTACGCCGCCATCGTCGACGCGGGATTTGTGCTGCAGATCGACGATCCACGAATGGCGACGCACTACAATCGCACGCCGAACGCTTCGATCGAGGATTGCCGCAAATTCATGGCGCTGCGTGTTGAGGCCGTCAATCACGCGCTGCGCGGAATCCCGCAGGACCGCGTCCGATTTCATACCTGTTACAGTGTCAATATTGCGCCCCGCGTTTCCGATTTCGAGCTCAGGCACTTCGTCGACCTGATGTTGAAAATCCGCGCGGGCGCCTACCTGTTTGAAGCCGCCAACCCGCGGCATGAGCACGAGTGGGAATTGTGGCGGGACGTGCCGCTGCCGGACGGGAAAATCCTGATTCCGGGCGTCGTCTCGCACTGTATCCATCTGGTTGAGCATCCCGAGTTGGTGGCGCAACGACTGCTCCGCTTTGCCAGCGCGGTCGGGCGCGAGCGGGTGATCGCCGGTACGGATTGCGGCTTTGGCACCTCGGGCGCCGGCGACGAAGTGCATCCGGACGTG
Organism: uncultured Alphaproteobacteria bacterium; assembly: GCA_963730645.1. Lineage (GTDB taxonomy): Bacteria > Pseudomonadota > Alphaproteobacteria > Rhizobiales > Xanthobacteraceae > BOG-931. The sequence continues at coordinate 383,556 of CAVSSN010000017.1, forward strand.
GCCTGGGCCAAGCTCCGCTCGCTGGTCGAGGGCGCCCACATCGCGAGCGAAAGATTGTGGGTCAAATGATGTGTCCATCGGATGCGCTGCGAGCACGGGACGCTGGACCGGCTATCCGCTGACGCATTTAACGCATCGCAGGCCGCAGCGCTCAATCACAAGTCCTCGTAACCCATCTGTTACCCAACTACTCGCTATACACTTGCTAGCCCTGATATGAACGAGCCGCCCGGTCATTCGATCAACCGCTGTGTTTGGCAAAATGGCAGGCGGCGGCGTGGCCGGGGACGATGGGTACAAGCGCTGGCATCGCCGCTGCGCATCGCGGCTCGCCCCTTGGGCAGCGGCCATAGAACCGGCAGACATGCGGATCAGCGTCGATCGGGCTTGCGGGCTCGCCCTCCAGAACGATACGCGTGCGGCGCGCGTGCGGCGAGAGACTCGGAATGGCGGAGACGAGCAGCGACGTGTAGGGATGCAACGGCGCATCGAACACCGCCGATGTCTCGCCGCTCTCCACGATCTTGCCGGCATACATGACAAGCACCCGATTGCAGAGCAGCCGCACGATATTGAGGTCGTGGCTGACGAACAGATAGCTCAGCCCCAGCCGTTCCTTGAGGTCTTGCAGCAGATGCAGGATCATCACCTGGACCGACATATCGAGTGAAGATGTCGGCTCGTCGAGCACGAGAAGCTTTGGCTCGATTGCCAGAGCGCGGGCGATGCCGACCCTCGCCTTCTGGCCGCCGGAAAGCTGGTGCGGAAAGCGGCCAAGCAGTTCGTCGGGCAAACCGCACAGGCCCGCGACCTCGACGACGCGGCGTCTGATCGCCGCAGCGCCTGCCGGCCGCAGACGCCGGATCGGATCGGCGATGAGATTGAAGGTCGTGAATCGCGGATTGAGTGAATTGGTCGGGTCCTGAAACACGATCTGAATGTCGGCACGTTCTGTCCGGCGGCCGAACAGCCGCGCCGGGATGGTGCCGATATCCGTGCCGCCGAAACGAATTTCGCCCGCCGTGGGATCAATCAAGCGCGTCAGAAGGCGCGCAAGCGTCGACTTGCCGCAACCGGACTCGCCAACGAGCCCGAGCGTCTCGCCGTCCTGCACCGTGAAACTCACGCCGTCGACCGCATAGACCTGCGGCCGCGCCGCAGAAAACCGGGCCGCCTTCGCGTTCACCGGAAAGCGCTTCACCAGATTGCGGACGTCGACGAGCGCGTTCACAGCGGCCGCCAGCAGGCCACGGAATGCTGCGGCGCCATCTGCCGCAGCGGCAGCGGGGCGTCGCATTCCGGCTGATAACGCTCGCAGCGCCTGCTGAATCGACAGGGCGGGAGATCGTCGCGGCGCAGGTCCGGCAGGCTGCCGGGAATAGAGGCGAGCGCGCGCAGCTTCGCGTGCGGCTCAGGGGTCGCCGCGATCAGCCGCTGGGTGTACGGATGGCGCGGCGCGGAAATCAGCTCGGCAGTCGGCGCGATTTCGACGACGTGACCGGCATGCATGACCACGATCCTCTCGGCCTGCTCCGCCGCCAATGCAAGATCGTGCGTGATCAGCAGCGTCGCCATGCCTTCGGCCGTAGCGAGCTCGGCAATCAGCTTCATAATGACCGCCTGGATGGTGACATCGAGTCCCGTCGTCGGCTCGTCCGCGATCAGCAAAGCCGGTTTGCACGACAAAGCGGTCGCGATCATGATGCGCTGGCACATGCCACCGGAAAGTTCGAACGGATAGGCACGCGCGCGGCGCTCCGGATCGGCGATCCGGACGCTGCGCAGCACGTCGATGGCACGCCGCTGTGCCTGCGCGCGCCCGAGGCCAGCATGCTGCTCAAGGACGTCAGCGATCTGCTTGCCGACGGGCCTGATGGGGTTGAGCGCGGAGCGTGGGTTCTGAAAGATCATCGCCAAATCACGGCCGCGAATATTACGTAGACGGCTCTCCTTTTCGGCCAGAAGATCGTGGCCACGAAACAGGATGCGGCCAGACGTCACCTGCGCGGTGCGATCGAGAATACCCATGATCGCGAGCGACGTGACCGACTTCCCGGATCCGCTCTCACCCACGAGACCGAGAGTCTCGCCAGCACTGATTTCAAAGCTCACGCGATCGAGCGCATGTACCGTTCCGGAGCGGGTGCGGAACTCCACCGAGAGGTTTTCAACGGACAGCAGCGGCGCGGGCTCGTTCATGTGCGCATCCGCGGATCGACGATGTCGCGCAGCCCATCGCCGATCAGGTTGAAGCAGAACACGGCCAGCATCAGCGCGAGTCCCGGGAACAGTGCAACCCACCATTCGCCGGAAATGATCGCGCTCGCGCCTTCCGCAACCATGATGCCCCACTCGGCGCTCGGCGGTCGCACACCGAGGCCGATGAACGACAGTCCGGCGACGTTGAGGATGGTATAGCCGAGCGTCAGCGAAGCCTGCACCAGCATGATCGGCAGGATATTCGGCAGGATGTGCGCGAGCACGATCCTGGATTCGGAATTGCCCGAAACACGCGCGGCCTCGACATAGCCGGCCTCGCGCCGAATGTTGGTCTCGACACGTGCGAGGCGGGCATAGAGCGGCATGCCGATGATCGCAGTGGCATAGACGATATTGGCGACCGTGTTGCCGAGCGCGGCGACAATTCCCATCGCCAGTACAAACAACGGAAAGGCCATGATCGTATCGGTGATGCGGCTGATGATGCGGTCGACCCAACCGCCGAAATAGCCGGCCGCAAGGCCCATGCCGGTGCCGGCGACGAACGCCAGCAGCGCGGACGCGGCAGCAATGCCGAGATCGAGCCGCGCGGCCACGATGATGCGGCTGAGGATATCACGTCCCAACTGATCGGTTCCGAACCAATACTGGCTGTTGGGCGGACCCAATGCATAGGATGCGTTGCTGGCCAACGGATCGTGCGGCGCAATCGCGGGGCCGAACACCGCAAGCATGAGCAATCCGGCCAGCAGGGCGAAAGCGAAACCTGTCACCGGGTTCTCGCTCACCACATAGCGCGCGTGACGAAGAATATCCGTCATATGGAAATCCCGATCCGCGGGTCGAGGAGGCCATAAAGGATGTCGATCACGAGATTGAGCGCGACATACATCACCGCCATGGTGAGCACGAAACCCTGAACGGGTGCGTAGTCGGAGGCAATCAGGGCATCGATCGCGTAGGAGCCGATGCCGGGCCACGAGAACACTTTTTCGACGAGGATGTTCGCGCCTAGCAGGAACGAGAACACCATCCCTAACACAGTCACGACCGGCAGCACGGCATTGCGAAAGGCATAAACGCCGACGACCTTCCAGCGCGACAGTCCGTTTGCGCGCGCGGTACGCACGAAATCGCTCGACAGCGTGGTCAGCATCGAGGCGCGCGTGATGCGCGCGAGCGGCGCCAGCGAGAACAGCGCGAGCGACAACGCCGGCAGCAGCAATTGCGATAACGACGCACGAAACAGCGTCAGGTTTCCCGCCAGCAGACTGTCGATGAGATAGAACCCGGTCCGCGCCGGCGGCGCCGAATACAGCACGTCCAGCCGGCCGAGCGGCGGCGGCGACCAGCCGAGCAGGTAGTAGAAGATGTAGACCAGGAACAGTCCGGTGAAGAACGGTGGCAGTGAAATTCCTGCCGTGGCGATGATCCGGCACACATGATCGATTGCGGAATTGGGCCGCAGTGCGGCTGCGACGCCAAGCGGCAGCGCAATAGCAGCCGATATCAGCAGCCCGAGCAGCGTCAGCTCTGCGGACGCCGGCAGCCGCGCCGCGATCTCCTCGGTCACCGGCTGTCCGGTGGTCAGCGACTGGCCTAGATTGGCATGCGCGAGGTCGCGCACGTAATCGGCGAACTGAACCGGCCAACTCCGGTCGAATCCAAGCCGGTGCCTCACGTCCTCGATCGCCTCCTGCGTGGCCGCGGGACCGGCGAAATAGGCGGCGGGATCGCCGGGCAGCGCCCGCGTCAGCAGGAAAGTCACGACGATGACGCCGATCAGCGTCGGTATCGCAACGGCCAAACGGCCGAGAACGACGCGTCCCATGTCCCCCTCGCCTTCTTGTGCGCGCGTCCGCACCACTTCTGTACGGGCGCGCCGCCCGATCCGTCAACGCTGCGGCATCAGGGTGCAACGTCGCAACCTCGGTGGCAGTGCAATCTCACGCGCGATCTTGCACCGCCCGCCCTTTTCCTGAACTGTGCGTCCGGAACTGGAGCGCCAAACAACACCATGAACGAACATTCTCCGATTGCGCCCCCGAAGCGAAATGTCGCAGCCCCGACTGGCGGTCCACTGGTGCGCAGGTGGAACGAGCAGCGCTGGCTCATCGACAACATCATCCGCGCCAACGGGCCGGAATGGGATCAGCCCCGCCTCGCGAGCCTCAATGCCGCGCTTGGCCCGGAATCGACCGCCGACGTCGCGATGCTGCGGCAACGCATCCAGAAACTGGCCGATGCCGCGCCTGCGTTCGAAGCGGTTGCGCGGCGGCGCGAAGCCCGAGCGCAGGCGGCGGACGACGCCGGCGAGCACGTCACCGCGCGCGAGAACTACTACATGGCGGCCAACTACTGGGCCTCGGCGCAATGGCCGATCGACGAAAACAACGCCCTCAACCTGCGCTACAACGAGCGCAAGCGCGCGTGCTACGTGCGCTATGCGCAGCTCGCCGATCACCGCATCGAGGCGGCGTGGGTCCCTCTCGACGGCAAGGCGCTGCCAGGCTGGCTGCATCTTCCGCCCGGTGAAGGTCCCTTCCCCGTCGTCGTGTCCATTCCCGGGATGGACGGATTCAAGGAGCGCAGCGTCGCGCTCTATGGCGACCCCTGGCTCAGCCGCGGCGTCGCCGTGCTGGTGCTTGAAGGGCCCGGCCAATACGAAAGCGCCGTGCTCGGCATTCACGTCAGCATGCCGGCCTGGGCGGCGACCGGCCGCGCGGCATTCGACTGGCTCGCGGCGCGGCCCGACATCGATGCGCGCCGCATCGCCATCACGGGACGCAGTTTTGGAAGTTTCTTCGCTACGATTGCGATGGCGCACGAGCGGCGCTTCTGCGCCGCTGCGATCATGGCGACCTGCCTGGAGCCGGGCTGTCATACGATCTTCGAAGAGGCTTCGCCGACCTACAAGAAGCGCTTCATGTACATGGCAGGCTATACCGACGAGGCGGCTTTCGACGCGTTCTGCAAAACCCTGACCTGGGAAGGCCATGTGCAGGGAATCAGGGCGCCATTCCTCTGCATCGCCGGCGAATCCGATGAGTTGAGCCCGCTCCGGCACACCGAGCGCCTTTTCGCAACGCTCACGGCGCCACGCCTGCTCGTCGTCTATCAGGATTCCCGCCACACGATCGGCGGCGTCCCGGCGACGAAATCTTGGTCCAGCACCGGCAAGCCTGCTCGCGGACTGGACGATCGCGCGCTTCGCCGGCAAGCCGCTGCCGAGCGAACGCTGGTACGTCGACGCCGCCGGCCGCGTCGCCAAGACTGCATTGGCGTGACGGCGGCGCCCCAAGCTCACGCCTTCTCGAAGCGGCGGTAATCGATCTGGCGAAAGAACCAGTAGCAGAAGCCGCTGACATTCTTGCGCGAGGCGACGTTGAGATAAGGCTGCAGCAAAGGAAGGCTCGGCACGTCGTCGAGCGCGATCTGGATGTACTGGCGCGCCGCCTCATCGGCGCTCTTCGAATCCGGATTGTAATGCGACTCGTCGATCAGCTTCCGCATGGCTTCGTTGTCATAGTTCATCGAGTTGTACATCGACTTCGGGTCGTAATAGAGCCACGCGAAGTAGAAATATGGATAGGACAGCCAGCCGCCGAAAATATTGACGAGAAGCGGCAGCTTCTTGTTGGTCATCTCGCTGCGCCAGTTGGATCCCGGCACCTTGTTCAGCGTCGCTTTGATGCCGATCTGGGCAAGATTGTTCTGCAGCAGGACACAAAGTGGCTCGGCGGTCACGGCGGTGCCAAGATCGTAGGACAAGGTTGTCGCAAACCCATCCGAATGGCCGGCCTCGGCGAGCAGTTGCCTCGCTTTCGCGAGATCGGTGGTGTAGCGGTGCTGCTGCGGCCAATCCGGCGTCGTCACTTTCTCCGGTCCCCCACCCAGCGCACGCGCGCGATTGAAATAGGCGAGTTGCACGATGTCGGCATAAGGCACCGCGTAGGCGATCGCCTCGCGGACCTTGATGTTGTCGAACGGCGGCACCCTTACGTCCATGCTGAGGTACTGCACCGTGTTGTCCATCGGCGTGCTGATCGTGTGGAGATCCTTGTTTGACGACAGGTCGACTGCGTCCTTGGGCGGCATGTCGAACGAGAAATCGGCGTTGCCGCGCTCGAGCAGCGCGCGCCGGGTGCCGGACGCCGGAACCACGCGGGCGACGACGCGCGATATCTTCGGCAGCGGCCCGCACTTCCACTTGTCGTTGCGCAGGTAGGCAATCTCCTGTCCCGGCGTCCATTTTTCGACGATGTAGGCGCCGCCGCCCGCCGTGTTCTTCTTGGTCCATTCCAGGCCCCACGGGTCGGCGGCGGTCACGTGTTTCTTGACCAGCTCCGAGTTGTAAACCAGGCCGACCGGCGAAGCGATGTAGGGGATCGTGTAGTTGTCGCGCTTGTCGTAGTCGAAACGGAAGGTGTGGTCGTCAACGACCACGAATTGTTCCGGCTTTGTCATCGACACCGCGTCGAAGATGAATTTCGGGTAGCCGCCGACGCCGATCGCCCGATCGAATGACCATTTCACGTCCTTCGCGGTGACCGGCGTACCGTCGTGGAAGGTCGCGTCCTTGCGCAGCTTGAAGGTCACCGACATGTCGCGGTGATCCCATTCCTCCGCGAGTTCCGGCTGCAGGTTGCGGTAGTCGTAGTAGTCGTTGCCGTCAGCATCCTTCTTGACGCCGAAGGTGAGCAGCCGGTCATAGGTGTTCCAGGTGACCTCGTAGGCGGGGCGATTGGCGCCGATGACCTCGCTGTCGAGGCTGTTCGGACCGCTCTCGGCGACAGCGAGGAGCGTATCCTTGGCGTCCTGCGCGCGTGCGGGCAGCCTGGGGAGCGCCGCCGCGATGGCGCTGCCGGCGGTTGCTGCGAGGAATTGACGGCGTCTCATGCTCGATCACCTGTGTGGCGGACGTTGCGGACGTATGCCGGATGGCGGTCCGGTATCTACAAATTTTGCGTCTGTGCAAGCGTCGCCGCTTGTCCCGCCCAACGCAAGACCATCAGCAGTTGCTGCAGCGATTTGTCACCGTATCTTGCTGGCGTCGAGTGGCTCCGCCTACACTGGCGTCATGGCCGGACAACCTTAAGGATTGAGGGCGCTCATGAAACGGCGGGATTTCATCAAGGGCACGACTGCGCTGGCGGCTGGCGGGGCAATCGCCGGCGAGCGCTTCGGCGTGCCGCGCGCGTGGGCGCAGGACAAGTCGGAGACACTTCTGGTGGTGTTCGAGAACGGACCGAACAGCCTCGATTTCCACGTACCCGGCGCCAATCGGCTCGTCTACGAGGTGGTCTGGAACATTTATGACCGGCTGCTCACCTTCGGCGTCAAGAAGGACGCCAACGGCAATGACTATTACGACGTCGACAATCTGGTCCCCGAGCTGGCGGAGGAATGGGACCTCCGCGACATGTATGTGACCCTGAAGCTGCGCAAGGACGCGACCTCGCCGACGGCACGCCGGTCACTGCGAAAGACGTGAAGTGGGCATTCGATCGCACCATGGCGATAGGCGGTTATCCAAAGTCCGCGGTGGCGGCAGCCTCGATGGTCAGCGCCGACCAGTTCGTGGTCGTCGACGACCTCACCTTCCGCGTCGACT
>CAVSSN010000018.1:0-556557 GCA_963730645.1 uncultured Alphaproteobacteria bacterium
CTGTTGTGTAGCGCGCGACCGATTACGTATTGCTATACTCCTCGGGTAACAAGAGCAGGTCGACGCCCGACGCCCGTCGTCACCGACGGCCTCGGTGATGATCCAGAGCTCGGCCCCGGAGCGTCCTGTACGCCGACAGCAGCCGGGAGCCGTCGATCAGGGCCTCGTCGTTGAGGAGGCGGTCCTCCTCGCAGAGTTCGCCGCCCCAGTAGCCTTCGAGGTGGGCACCGAGGAAGACCTCGGGGCTCTGGCCGCTGGCCCGGATGGCCTCCAGGGCTCCGGGCGTGGCGACGATCTGACCGGGGTGGAACTTGGCTCGCTTGGTCTCGTTCAAGCTCATCGTGTCGCTCCTGTTCGGGGATGGTGGTTGTTGACGCCCTCCCCGTCGGTGTCACTCCGGGCCGGTCCCGTGACCGGCCCGGAGCTGTTCGGCCACCGAACAAGCTCACCGCCCTCGGTCCGGCTCGTCGGGCTCGCCGTGCCAGGGATCGGCCTCGTCCTCGGCGTCGATTTCGGACCAGTACTCGGCCAGTGCGACGGCCTCACGCCGAGCCCGCTCGTCGTCGCAGCCGAGGAGCAGCTCGCCCCGGAACAGCATCCCGTCGTCGCCGAGGGCGTAGCCGACGATGAAGCGCCCGTTCGTCAGGCTGAACACGATGGCCAGCGAGCCGTCGTGGAACTCCCGCACGACCTCCGAGCGGCAGGCGAGCATCACCTTGCCGCACCACGACGTCAGGGCCGATCCGGCCCCCGCGCTCGCCGGTGTATGCGGTGATGTTGTGCCCGCAGACGCGACGCCCCGAAGGCGGCGAAGACCCTGCCGTCCTTCGTGACGATCCCGATCTCCACCTGGCCCCGCCGCTCGCATCGAAGCTGCATCGCTCGACCTCCTCGATCGGGTGTTGGATGGGGCCGCTCGTTGCGGCCCCGACGGCCCGACCGGCGGTGTCAGCCCGTCATCCGTGGCCCGGCGGGCTCGGCGAAGGCCCGGTCCCAGTACTTGTCCATGGTTCTCGTCCGACCGCTTGCCCGCCAGGTAGTCGAGCAGGTAGGCGGCGAGCTTGTGACCGGGGTCGGCGGGTCCGGTCTTGCCCTCCAGGAACGCCCTGAGTTGCTTGAGCGTCCGGGGGACGGGTCCACCCTCGCCGGTCGCCTCGTGGGCCTCCTGACGCTTCTCCTTGACCTTGGCGGCGGTGATCTTCTCGCCGCCCTCGCGCCAGGTCGTCGAAGGTCTCGACCTGCTTGTCGGTCGGGAGCTTGACCAATTCCAGGGCGGCCGAGACGGGGGTCTTCCCGCTCGCCACGCTCTCCTGGATCGGCGTGGGGAGCATCACGAGGTTGAGCAGGTTGTCGCAGCCACGTCTCAGACCGCTTGAGCCGCCCGGCGACTTGCTTGAGGGTCAGCCCGTAGTCCTCGGTGAGCGACCGGACGGCGTGTGCCAGCTGGATCGGCTTCGGGTCTTCCCGCTGGATGTTCTCGCAGAGGTTGACCAGGGCCGCCTCGGCGTCGGAGAGGCGGCTGACGACGTACTTGACCTTGAAGTCGGGGCAGGTGCCCGACTCGATCAGCCAGAGGGCCGCCCGCATGCGGCGGAAGCCGCCGATGACTTCCAGGCGACGGTCGGGGAGGGGTCGGACGAGGATCGGGTTGAGCTGGCCCGAGGTGCCCTCCTCGCGTGTCGCCCTGGCCCTTCTTGGGCATCATGTCCCTCGCCAGTTCGATGAGGGCGTCATCGACGGGCGGCTCCTCGCCGTTGCGGCTGAGGTTCTTCTGCCAGTCCACGACCAGGGCCCGTGGGATCGACGAGGAAGATGTCGCTGCGGGTGACCTTGTGGTCGCCGGTGTCTGCGGTGAATGCCATCTCGTTGCTCCTCTCGTGGGTTGGGGTGTGTTGTCCTGCGTCGTGTCCGTCGGTGTCGGTCGTCAGCGGGTCGCCCGTCGTCGGCGTCGGGTCCGTCGCTCCCTGTCACGGGGGCGACGGAGCGGCGTCCGCACGGATGGGGTGGGCTCGCATCGCTCGGCCCTCCTTCACGGCTTGGTCGTCGAAGTCCAACTTTTGCACTCGCCGATCGACCCGGCGGTGTCAGAACGGAGGGTCGTCGTCCGCCGGCCGTCGGCCCGGCTCACGGGCGATCGCACGGCGGCCGGGTCGGGGCAGGCACGCCCGCTCGTCCACGGCCTCGTAGGCGACCTAGCCCCGGCACACCGGGCAGAGCCGCCTCGGCGTGTTCTTCCGCCGCTTGAGCCGCCGCTCAAGGCCCGGTCGCCCGCCCAGGTCCGCACGACCTTCCAGCCGATCCCGGCGGCGGCTGATCGACCTCCATCAGCCGGGCGCCGTTGCCCGGCCCGGTGCTGGGCCATGCGGCGGCCGAGGTCGTCGCAGAAGCCGAGGTAGTGACCGGCGTGCTTGAGGCGGGTCTCGAAGTGGATGAGGTAGACGGTCCCGGTCTGCGGCTTGCTCCTGCGGCTCATGGTGCGGCTCCGGTCGGTGGTGGCTCGATCCGTCGTCGCCACCCCGCCGGTGTCACGTCCCGTCGACCTCAGCCCTCGTCGTCGGGCAGGTGGCGGGTCAGCACGCTCGACGGGATGTAGCGTCGTCCCGCCGCCCTCGCCGAAGTCGTCGAACTTGAAGGTCCGGTCGGCCTTGCGGACCTCGGCCAGGGCGGCTCGGGCCTCGTCCCAGGTGTCCCACTGCTCCACGCAGAGCCGCCGGGGCTGCCCGGCGAGGACCGAACTCCTCTCGTAGACGCTGTGGGCGTAGAGCACCGGCCTGGCGTGGCGGTAGGTCTCGCCCCGGCCCGTCTCCAGCGTGAACGTGGGCCGAGGGCGGCACGGTCGTGCGGATGTCGTTGATGCGGTCGAGCAGGTCGCTCATGACTGGCCTCCGGTGAAGGTGGCGTCGGTGTGTCTGTCAACAGCCTCCTCCCGGCGGTGTCGGCGAGGCGGTGACGTCGCGATGCCCGCGCTCGGCTAGGCCGTCATGTCAGTTCGAGACTTGCCCGAGTCGCGGTCGACATCGTCACCGTGGAGGGTCGACTCGCCCTCGGCACGCGGGCAGTCGCCCTCGCCGTGGTACTTGCACCGGGATAGGCAGGTCGCAGCCCTCCCGGCCGTGGACCATCACGTGATCCAGGTCGATGACCCGGCCCGAGCCGTCGTAGTGGCGGTCGTCCTCGGGGTAGTCGCCGAGGTCGCTCTCGGGGACGTGGATCTGGTGCCCGTAGGTCTGGTCGTCGCTCAGTTCGTCGATGGCGTCGGAGATCGTGTCGGCCTCGACGACCAGGAACAGCGGCGTGTAGGAGCCGCCGATCTCGACGAGCCACGCCTTGCCGAACCAGCCGCCGGGGTTGAGGACGGGGATGTCGGTCAGGTCGTGGTCGTCGAACTTGCACGAGGCGGTGATCTTGCTCATCGGATTGACTCCAGCGGGGTGGGTGTTGTCGCACCCACCCCGCTGGTGTCGCCGGGCCCAAGCGCCGGGGTGGCTGCTCGCTGGCCTGCTCGGTTCCGGCGCTCCTGGGCTCGGCGGCACATCCCCCGTCCAGGCGGCGTCAGTAGTAGTAGCCCATGAAGGCGTCGATCCGATCCCCCTCCACCCCGAGCCGCCCCAGGCCCCGCCGGACCCTCCGCCTCCGCTCGGCGTGGATCCATCGGAGCCAACCGACGACATCGTGGGGGGCCTCCTCGGCACGCCCCTTCCGGGCCTCGTGGAGCAGGTACGTCCCGTCCACGCTGTCCACGCCGAAGTCCAGGGCGACCCGCAGGCGGCGCAGGCCGTTGACCCGGCCCATGTGGACCCACTTGCCCCGCCGCCTCGCCTCCCGGCAGGCGTCCCGGACCAGCGGCCCCTCCTTGAAGTCGTCCCGCCCGCCGATGAACAGGCAGTCGAACTCGTCCCAGGGGATGCTCGCCGGTCGTCATCCCCTCCTGGGCGCACAGGGCCGCCGGGCAGCCCATCCGGCGAATCCGCCGCAGCCAGGGGCGGGAGAGCCGGAGCGTCTCGGCCCAGTCGAAGGGCTCGTCCGGGGCCGTGGCGAAGAGCAGGTGGTCGCCCGCCCGCTCCAGCCCGTCCCGGATCAGGCGGTCGTACTCGTCGGGCCGGAACAGGCGGCGTCCGGCCTCGGTGAACCGCCCGTTGTCGATGGCCACCCACGTGTAGAGCCCGGCCCGGCGCAGGTAGCCCTCCCGGTGGGTCTTGGGCTGGACGATCATCCCGAGGGGGAGGATGTCGTCGTGGTAGTGCTTCCAGCGGTCGGTGTGGTCGTCGATGTACCCGGTCAGGTAGATCGGCATGGCGGGGGCCTCCTTGCCCCCGCCGCCGGTGTCATCCGTCGTCAGCCTTCGATCCGCTCGTAGCCGAGGGCCTCGAAGGCGGCCCGCAGGTCGTCCTCCTCGGGGTAGCCGCCCTGATCGTCCCGGTTCTCGACGGCCCGCTGGCGGTGATCCCAGAGCCAGGAGAACACGTCGCCCTCCCAGCCCTCGGGCAGGTCGTACTCGCCCTTCAGCCGCCAGGCGGCGTCGGCGATGTTCTCGAGCGTGGCCTCGTACTCCCGCTCCGCAGTAGTCCTCTTCGTCGAGGATCGGGTAGTCGGCCATCCGCTCGGCGAGTTCGTGGTAGGTCCTGAAGGCGTCGGTGATCTCGCCGTCCCGGTAGACCCGGATCGAGAAGCCATCGACGTGGCCGACCGCCCAGTGGTCGTGGCACTCCATCACCACGTCGGGGTCGTCGCCGTCGCGTGAAGGGCTCCATCGCCTTGGCGATGGCGTCGGCGTTGCTCAGGTCGAGCAGGCCGCTGTCCCGGTTGTGGGTGTAGATGACGGCCCACTGCTCGGGCACAAGGAACGAACCGGGTCGGTGAAGTAGTAGCAGCCGTCGGACTTGACCACGACATCGTTCGGCCGGTTGAGACGCCGTCCCTGAAAGCTGTTCGCGATCACGGTCAGGCTGCCGTCGAGTTCGAGGCGCGTCACACGTCTGGTCTCGTGCTCGCAGGCGACCAGCCGGCCCGCGTGTCGCGCGTCAGGCCGTTGGCGCGATTGGTCGGCTCGAGGAATACGCTCACGCCCTGCCCCGGCATGTACTTCATGCGCCGGTTGTTATGGATATCGCTGAACAGCAGATAGCCGCCCTCCTTCCACCACACCGGCCCTTCGTCAGGGCCCGTGTGGCCGCCAAACCCGAGGCCAATTCCTTGATGGGCTCGGAGGTGGAAATGATTTTTTCCAGCTCGGGCGCGAATTGATCGATCTCGTTTGGCGTCCTGCGCCAGGACGCGGCGTGCGCACCGCCGATGGCGGCAATACCGCTCGCGGCGGCCGCGGCGGTCAACATGGTCCGACGGGACATGCCGTTGGTGGTGGTCATGGCAATTCCTCCCTCGCGAGGCGCTTCTGCTTTGATTGGCATAGATTACCATCGTCCGCCGGCCATATCAGCACGCCCGCAGACCGCAGCCGCGCGCAGACACATCCGGCCGCTCATTCCTCGGGCACCGGACCGCACCATCCCGGCAGGTAATTGGCGTCCGGCTCTTGGCCAATTGCAACGCCTTCTCGACCGCGCGACCGAAGTCGAGCTTCGACGCCTTGCGCTTCATGCGGCGACGCAGGAAAGTCGGCCCAGAGGAATTCGCTGAACGGCGTCGTATCCTTGGCGAAGCCGCCTGCGCGCCGCAACTCGCCTGCAAGCGATCGGAACGGATCGTCGAGCAGATCATCGACGGACTTCGGAAGGTCCTTGTAGTGGCGACGTCTGCCGTTCTCGATCGAATGGTGCATCCAGTTGCAATTGTCCATGACCACCCAAAACGCGTCGGCATCGAGCCTGCTCAGGTTCGCGATGACGGTGACGGCGACGTGCTTGACGCCCTCGTCGTGCAATGCGCGCGCAAGATGGTGGTGGTCGATGACGTAATGCCGATCCTTCGGACCGAGGATGACGGGGATCATGTGCTTGCCGAGAAATTTCCCGGCCTTCTTGGCGTGAGTGTCGCGCCAGTGCTTGCGCTTGGCCCTGACCTCGCGCATCCCCACGGTGATCTGGGTTGGACGCAGGTCCTAAATGGCGACTGGCTCAAGAAGCGGTTCACGTACTGTGGTCATGATCGGCTCCTCGGTTGCGTTACGGCGGCGCGCCCACGCAATGAAAAACGGCGCGCACCTGGCGATGCGCGCCGCTTCATTTTCAATCGACGCAATCAGTGCGCGAGCGGGTCGGGACGAACCTGGATGTGGACGGCAATCGGCAACTGCCCTTGCCGCCTTCCTTGAGCCAGGGCGTCCGGTCGCCTTCGGACGACCACAGGCCTTTGCCCTTCCAGCCGGCCTTCGGATCGTCGATGCGGGCATCAAGACCCTTGGCGTAGAAGCCCATCGGGTACGGGATGCGCAGCGAGACCATCTTGCCGTTCACGAGTGCGGCGAAGCCGTCATTCAGGTTCGCCGTCGAGTACGGCACGTCCTTGCCGAGGCCGACCGCGTCGTGCTGGTCGACCCAGGAGTAGTAGCTCAACTCGGCGCTGTTATCGCCGAGACCTGTCGAAGCCCGGGCCGGGATACTTGTAGAACGACCAGCCCTCGGGGCACTGATCGCCGGTGGCCTTCGGACCGTTGAGCGGGCCCTTGCACATGCTGCGGTCGAAGCTGCCGATGTGGCCGCTCGCCAGCGACACCCAGACCACGCCCTTCGAGTCGATGTCGCCGCCGCGCGGGCCGAAGCCCGGCATCGGGACATTGTATTCCTCGGACAGCTTGGTCTTGGGATCGTAACGCATCACGCCGCCTTTGCCGCCGAAGACGCCGACGGTGTACCAGATGGAGCCGTCGACCGGATTCGGCATCACCGCGTAGCTGCCCGAGCCACCGGTGGTGCGCATATCCTTGGTCGGATCCATCGGCTGGCCCGGCTGGGTGTAGTCGTCAAGCTTGCCGTTGCCGTTGGTGTCGAGCACGAACGGCGCCCAGCCTTGCGCCTTTTCAGCACTGCCGGTCTCGTCGAACACCTTGGTGTCGAGCCAGCCGGCCACCGGACCGCCGCCGCTGGTCCACAGCGTGTTGTCCTTGTCGAAACCGAACTGAAGATGGTGGGTGCCGAAGCAGGTATCAATGAACGTGAACTTCTTTGTCTTCGGATCGAACATCGCCAGTTGGCGTTCGTTCTTCTCGATCGGGAACGCCTTGGCAAACGGTGTTGCTCGACTCCTTCTGGCAGAATGCCGGCGTGCCCGGGGCGTGATTGGTTCCGGTCATCCAGACCCGGCCTTGGCCGTCGATCATGTCGTTGTGGTTGTTGAACCGCGTATCCCAGGTCTGCTCCATGCCCCAGTAGGCCGATGCGGCCACCGGCTTCGCGCCGGCGGCATGTCCGGGCCCGAGCGCTTCGGGCACACTCGAATCAACCGGCGGCGTCACATACGCGAACGTACTCGCCTTCGGATCGAGCACCGGCAGATGGTCGGTTGCGTATTCCGGCGAGCCGTAGAGCTTGCCGTATGCATTGACCGTCGGATTGCGCTTGTCGGTCGAGATCAGGTCGTGGAGGTATTTTTCCTCGCTGCCCCAATCCCAGGTGGTGACGACGAGGTTGCGCTCGACGCCTTCTGGCCGCGGCGGCTTATCCGTCGGCAGTTCGCCCTTGGCGACACGGTCGGTCCAGTCGCCGAAGTACTTCAGCGGCGCGCTGCCGAACTGGCCGGCGATCACGTTCACCATGTTCGGCGCGCCCTGGCCCGACTGAATGCGCCGCGCCCACGCTTCTTCGCCGGACTTGAACGGTCCGAAGGCCGCCGGAATGGTCCGCGTCCCCAACTGGCCGAGCTGGTGACAGCCGACACAGGCCTGGTTCTTGATCGCGGTGAGCCACTGGGTCTGGCGTGACCTTCTCGGGAATGTCGCTCTTGCCGCCGAACTGGTCCTTGTCCGGAATTTTCAGCATCGAGTACCAGTAGATCGCCGGATAGTACTGCGCCGCAGCGGCGTCGCTCGACGCCGCAACCGCCGTGAGATTCAGGTGCTGGCCCGGCTGGGCATCGACCTTGGCCGAATTGATGAGGCCATAGCCGCGCACCCACACCTTGTATTTGGCGTCGGGCAGATCGGGCACGACGTAGCGGCCCTGGTCGTCGGTCACGACCATCTTGGCGTAGCGGGTCGGAAGGTCCTGCGTTTCCGCGATGACCCAGACGCCGGCTTCCGGGCCCTTTGGCGCCGGTGACCACGCCGCCGATGTCATTTTTGTCGATCGCCACCGCGGTTTGGGCGTAGACCCGCACCGGTACGGCGGCCAGAAACGCGGCAATGGCGATTGCCGCCACGCCTGAATACAAGCCTCTCGTCTTCATCAAATCCTCCCTTGGATATTGCGCGTCGCCCGCCTGGGCCAAATGTTGGGGTCACATGTTGGGGCGTCAAAATCTGCCCCTTCGCCCGCCGACCCGCAAGTGAAATCACACGATGCCAGGCGCCCGTCCGGGTGCGACACGCCGTCCTGATCCAGGAACATCGGGACACTATTCGGACGAAATGATTGGCAATATTCGCGTCGGGTCGCAAACGGGGTGTCCGTGTCCTTCATGCCGGTGCGCAGATGCGCGCAACTCGTCGCCGTTTGGCTGATCGTCGCGGTTGCCGCTACCTTCTGCAGCAGCGCCAGCCGGTCAGCTGAAATTCGCTTTGCGCTGGTTATCGGCAATGACACCTACAAGGCCGCCACTCTGCCGACGTCAGCCAACGACGCCGGGCTGATTGCGGACACGCTGCAGTCCGCCGGCTTTGCCGTCAGCGGAGCGCGCAATCTCGACCAGGATAGGTTGCGGCGCTCGTTCCGGGAGTTCCTGGACCAGGTCGCGCATGCCGGGCCGGATGCAGTGGCGCTCGTCTATCTGGCCGGTCTTGGCGTCCAGTTCGAAGGCGAAAATTATTTCGTTCCGACTGATGCCGATATCAAGCGCGATGTCGACATCCCGATCCAGGCGATACGGATTTCGGATTTCACGCGGCCGCTGGCCGCGCTTCCGGGCCGCGTGAAAATCATCATCCTCGATACCGCGCGGCAAAATCCGTTCGCGACGGGTGGCGAGCCGTTGGCAGGCGGCCTCGCGCTGGTTGATCCCGATCCAACCACCGCAATCGCATTCAACGCCGCGCCCGGCACCGTCGGCCCAAATGAACCGGGGCCTTACGGAGCCTTCGCGACATCATTGTCGGAAATGATCCACACCGGCGGACTTGGCCTCGACGATCTGTTCGCGCGCGTGCGGCTGCGGGTGGACGAACTGACACAGGGCGCCGAGGTCCCCTGGTACGCTTCGCAGATTCAGGGGCCGTTTGAGTTCACCGTGCGCGAAGCCGGCGCGCCGCCTCTGCCGCTGGCAATCCCGTTCGCGGAAGTGCGTCGCAAGACGATGCGCAGTTACACGATCGTCGAAGACGCCTACGCCGCCGCGCTGGAGCGCGACAGCCTCGAAGGCTACGAAGAATTCCTGGCCGCGTTTCCGGACAGCCCGTATGCACGCCGGATCGACCTGATGCTGGCGGCCCGCCGCGAAGCGATGATTTGGCGACGATGCTTCAGAGAGGATACGCCCCCGGCATACTGGTCGTATCTGCGGCGCTATCCCGACGGGCCCCATGCATTCGATGCGCGGCGCAGGCTGCATTACCTGTCCGCGGCAATGGAACCTCCGATGGGTTTTGCACCCGTGGAATTCGGCGTGCCGCCCCCGCCGCCACGGGAGCTCGGATTTTTCCATAACCGCGCTTCTGATATTCGGCGGCCCCGGCTTCGGTCCGCCACCGCCCCCGCCGCTGCACTTTCTGCCGCCGCGTCCCCGTGAATTTTCCGCCTTGCCCCCACCGCCACGTCCGAGCGCAGCCTTCGTCTTGCCGACGACAGCCGCAGCAGCATTGCCAGTGCACGCGAGGCCGCCAGCGGCCGTTGCGCTGCCGCCAGCGCAGCCAGGCCGACCCGCGACGCCCGGTGTGCGGCCGTCGATTCCGGTTTCTCTGCCCGCGGCGGTCCACGCCAATGTAAATCCGTCAGGACCTGACGCCGCGCCGGTTGCGCCCGGGACTGCACCGGCCCACTGTGCCGCCGGGGGCCATACCGACCGTCGCGGTCCGCCAGCCGCCGCGCCACCCACCGCGGCCGTCAAGCCAGCGCCACTGCCAACACCCACGCCACCGGCGCCGGCGACGCCGGCCGTCGTCAAGCCAGCGCCGTTGTCCCCGCGGCCGGCTCCGCCTGTTCCGTCCGCTGTGAAGCCAGCGCCACTGCCGATACCACCACTTCCGGCGCCGGCAGCGCCTGCCGTTGTGAAGCCTGCGCAACCACCGCCTCGCCCGGCGGCACCCCTTCCAGCCGCGGTGAAGCCTGCGCCATTGCCGATACCTCCACGTCCGGCGCCGGCTTTGCGACCTGCACCACCGCCACCTCCCCCGGCGCCGCCCGCGGCTGCGGCAGTGAAGCCTGCGCCACCGCCGATCCACCACGTCCGGCGCCACCGGTCCCTGCGGCTGTCAGACCCGCGCCGCCGCCGCCTCATCCGGCGCCACCGGCGCCCGCGGCTGTAAAACCGCCGCCTCCGGCCAAGATTGTTTGCCCGGCCGGCAAGACCGCCGCCGTCGTGAACGGTCAGCAGGTTTGCAAGTAAGCCAGGCCTGTGGCGCGCGTGGGATCGCGCGGCCGAGGTGCGTTACAGACGCAGAATGCGTTCCACGTTGAGGTGCGCGATTTTTTCGAGATCGCTCGCATCGAGCGGCAGGCGCTTGAGGAATTCGACCGCACCACGATTGGATTCGTATGGCCAATCGACCGAGAACATCACGTTGTCGACACCCAAGGTCTCGACCGCGCAGAGCAAGGCGGGCGCGGAAAAATTGCCGCTGCAGGTGACGGCGAGATTTTGCGTCAGGTATTCCGCCGGCGTTTTCTTGAGGCCGCGCCGCGCCGCGGCCTGATGAGTCTGATCGTTGAGGCGATGCAGCACGAACGGCAGACCCTCGCCGAGGTGGCCGAGAATGATCCTGAGATCGGGGAAGGCGTCGAACACTCCGGCAAACACCAGCCGCAGGAAATGCGCGCCGGTGTCGATCGCAAAGCCCCATGCGGCGAGGCTGAGTTCCTCGTAGCCTTCGAAATACGCTTTCATCACCGCCGGGTGCGGCGGACGCGGGTGCAGATAGACCGGCACGCGCAGCGCCTGCGCGCACTCGAATATTCCCCAATACTTCTTGTCGTCGAGGAAACTGCCCTGGGTGTGGCCGTTGATCATCGCGCCCTTGAAGCCGAGCCTGGTGATGGCGCGTTCGAGCTCGACGACTGCAGCGTGCGGGTCCGGCGTCGGCACGGCAGCAAAGCCGGCGAAGCGATCCGGATGCGCCTTGATGGCGTCGGACAGGATGTCGTTTGCCTCCCGCGCCATCGCAATCGACGCCGCCGCTTCGCGCGACTGACAGCCGGGCTGATTGTGCGAGATCACCTGCATGTCGATGCCGGCGTCATCCATCGCGGCAAGGCGCATATCGCCAAGGTCGAGCAGCGCGGCAGGGATATCGATGTCGAGCAGCTTTTCGCGATCGCTGCCGCGGCCGGCGCCGGGCGGAAGCTCCGCCACCTCGGCGGGCGTGATGAAATGCTCTTCGAGGGCGATGATTTTCATGGTGCACGCACACCCTATCGAGCGCGTTGAGCGTCCGCAAACGCGCGACGATCGTCCCGGATTTCAGTTGCAAATCGCCCGGGAACTTGCGCCTGTGGAATCCGGCGATAGGAATAAGGTGAGGGAGAACAGCCATGATCAAGACGTTCCGACCGATTGCCGTTGCAGTGACGATGGTCGGCCTGTGCCACTCGCCGGGCCATGCGCAGACGCCCAACGTCAAGCTCGCGGTCGATTTCGTCATGCAGGGTCAGCAATCGCCGTTCGTGCTGGCGGCCGACGGCGGCTACTTCGCACGCGCCGGCGTCAACGTGCAGGTCGACCGCGGCTACGGCTCGGGCGATTCCATCGTCAAGGTCGCGAGCGGCGCTTACGACATGGCGTTTGCCGACATCGGCGCCATGATCCAGTTCGACGTCAAGCAGGGCGCGCCGAAGGTCATCAGCGTGTTCCAGGTCTTCGATGCGGCGCCGATGCTGATCCTGTCGCTGAAGAAATCGAACATCACCAAGCCGTCCGATCTCGCCGGCAAACGCGTGGCGTCGCCGCCGGGCGCGTCGAGCCGCGTGATGTTTCCCTTGTTCGCCGCGGTCAATCATCTCGATCGTCATTCCATCAAGTGGATCGACGTGACGCCGCAACTGCGCGAGACGTTGCTGGTGCAGGGCCAGGCCGACGCCACGACCGCGCTGATCACCGACATTCCGGGTCTCAAGCCGCTCGGCCTCATCGTTAGAATGACATTCGACTCATGCGCTTCAGGATTTCGGCATCTCGCTCTACGGTCACTGCATTCTCACCACACCGGCAGTTCCGGGCAAAAAACCCGGACACCGTCAGAAAGGTCGTCAAGGGATATGTGGAAGCTTTGAAGGCGTCGATCGCCGACCCGGCGGTCTCCATTGCGGCGCTCAAGAAGCGGCAACAGCTGATCGACGAGGGCGTCGAGCGGGCCGGCTCGAGCTCGTCATCAACAACGCCATCGTCACCGACCGAGGTCAAACAGAACGGGCTCGGAACCGTCAATCCTGAGCGGATGAAGCAGACCATCGAGATGGTCGCGCAGACGTTCAAGCTCCCGCCACTCGAGGCCACGTCGATTTACCGGACCGACTTCATGCCGCCGCGGCGGAGCTACGGCTGCCGTAAGACTGCGCGCTGCGGCCGATGGCCGCGGTGCATTGAAATTTACATTAAGCCTTAAGGCTAACATTACTCAGCCGCCGCCGAACGGCGGTCGTCGTGTGCGCGCGCGCACCAATTTCGCTAGATTGCCGGTCGGATCATTCAATGCGGCGGCGGCGGCGGTACGGTTTCCCGTTCCGGGATTCAGGTCTGTCAATGAAAGCTTCGGCAATGTCCTCGGCCAAGATCGGCGCCGCGGTACCCGGTTCAATTGCTCCGATCGCGCCGGCATCCGAGCGCGGCGCGGTCGCCCGCACGAAAGCGGTCGAGCACGACACGACGCGTGCCGCGTATCTGCTCTATCTCGCCGCCAATATCGGCCCGCGGCTCGCAACTCTCATCCTGCTGGTGGTGCTCACACGCATCCTGCCGGCGGACGAATACGGCCTGTTCGCCCTCGTCGTCACCGCGGGCGAAATTCTCGACATGGCCTCGACCGGCTGGATCCGCATCTACATGCTGCGAACGGAAGGCGGCGCCACCGTGCTGCGCCCGCGCCGCCTGGGCCGCGCGCTCGGGCTCAATCTCGGCGCGACCTCATTCGCGCTTGTCGTGGCCGCCTTCGTCGTACCGCTGATCAGCAAGGAGCACGAAGGCGACTTGCTGATGGCCGCGCTCGCCTATGTCGTGGCCTTCGCGCTGCTGCGCCTGACGCTGACGCTGGCGCAACTCGCGCGCTGTCACGGCAGCTACACGGCCGTCGAAACATTGCGCGCGCTGGGCGTCGTCGGCGTGACGGCCGTGACGGCGCTGTACCATGAGCAATCGTTTCTTGCGGTGTCGCTCGCCATTTCGCTGACCACGGCCATCAGCGCGTTCATCGGTCTCGCGCTGATCGCCAGGCATATTCCGCGGCCGATTTTTCCGCGTCGCGGCTACATCGAGCCGCTCGCCTTCGGCTTGCCCTTCGTCCTCGCGGCGACCCTAGTCTATATGGTCGGCTGGTCGGATCAATTCATCCTCAACTACTTCGACGGTCAGGCCTCCGTCGCGATCTATGTCGCCGCCTATTCGATCGCCCGTCAGCCGGTCGATTTCTTCATCATCGCGCTCAACAATTTCACCTTCCCGCTGCTGATGCGCGCCTACGCCACCGGCGGCCGCGACGAAGCCGGCCCTGTGCAGACCGGGATTCTGACCACCGTTTGCGTGATCGGACTGGCGATGGTCGCCGGGCTGACGCTGTTCGCAGAGCCGCTGGCGAATGTGCTTTTTCCGGAGTCCTATCGCGCCAATGTCGCGATGCTGATGCCGTGGATCGCGGCCGGAACTTTCCTGCTGTCGCTCAAGCAGTTCGTGTTTGACAACTCGATGCACGTCACCCGCCAGACCTGGCTGCATCTGGTGTCGATGCTTCCGCCGGCGTCAATCAGCATCACGCTCGGAATCGTCCTGATCCGCGACCATGCGCTTGCCGGCGCCGCCATTAACTACGTGCTGGTCAGCGTCGTGGCGTTCGCGACCAGCGCCATTATCTCCGCGCGCATCCTGCCGTTTGAAATTCCCTATCGCAATTTTGCCAAGGTAGCGCTGGCCGCGGCGATTGCGGCAGCGCTGGCCTGGAGCGCGCGGGAGCATGCCGCAGCGTACGGGCCGCTTGCCGCCCTGGTCGCAGGGTCGGCCGTCTTTGTCGTGGTTTATGCAGCGTACTCACGCTGTGCGGCATTTCGCTGCGGCGGCTGATGGAGACGCCGTGGGCGCCGACAGCCTGAGTTGCTGCGCGTCAGGCGGCGCGAAGAGTGTTAACCAGCGCGTCGATCTTCGACACCGAACGGAAATTCGACGGCGTCATCTCCTTGTCCGGGATTTTCACGTCGAATTCGGTTTCGACCGCGAGCATGAGATTGACCAGATCGAGCGACGACAGGCCGCATTCGCGCAGGTCGTCATTGTCCGAAACCGAACGATTGATCGACCGCCGCGCAAGGATTTGGCTTACCAGATCGACAACGCGGTCCTTCGACGAAAACTTTGTGCGATCAAGCACGTTTACGCTCCCCACATTCGGAATGATGACGAGGCCTCTGGACGCACCGATATTTTCCCGTCCATCATCGTACTACGTCACCCATCATCTCGTTATCAGCAACAATGCTTTCAATTGGTAACCTTTACGAAAAAGAACAGTTTCGTTCTGCCTTTTATGTCACGACGAATTAGTATTTTTCATCTACTACTAAGCGCAATCAGGAGGCCGAACGCGTCAGTGACGTAAAGCCACGGCGCGGTCGATCGCAACCACAAACGGGGTCGATCGATGAATGTCAGGACTGTAGCGATACAAGACGTCAGAGCGGCGAGAGACGCGCGAGCTTCGCTCGCCCACGCTTGCACCCGCGCAGCCGGCTTCATCGCCGGCCGCGGATTTGAGCGCACGCGCCGACACCGTCGCGCAGGTCGCCGCGACCCACGCGGGCGCGGTCGATCAAGAGGCACGGTTTCCTGCTGAAGCAATCGCCGCCGCACGAGCTCAGCGCCTGATGGGCGTGATGGTGCCACCAGAACTTGGCGGCGAAGGCGCCAGCATCGGCGACGTTGTCGATGTGTGTTACCGGCTCGGCCGCGGCTGCGCCTCGACGGCCATGATTTACGCGATGCACCAGACCAAGGTCGCCTGCGTGCTGCGCCACGGGCGCAACAGCGTGTGGCACGCGCGCGTCCTGCGCCGGCTTTGCGCCGATCAGCTGCTGCTCGCCTCTTCGACCACCGAGGGTCAGGCCGGTGGCGATGTCCGCAACAGCGCCGCGGCAGTCGAGCGCAAGGATGCCCGCATTACGCTTGACCGCAATGCGACGGTGATCTCCTACGGCGAGCACGCCGACGGCATCGTCACGACCGCGCGGCGCGCGTCGGACACGGCGAGCTCCGATCAGGTCCTCGTCGTATTCCTGAAGGAAGACTATTCGCTCGAACGTATCATGGGTTGGGACGCGCTCGGCATGCGCGGCACCTGCAGCGGCGGCTTCAAGCTCATCGCAAACGGGTCGAGCGAGCAAATCCTCCCCGAGAGCTACGAGCAGATCCACGCGCAGACCATGATGCCGGTCGCGCACCTGATGTGGAGCGGAGCATGGGCCGGCATCGCCGCCGGCGCCATCGATCGCGCGCGCGCCTTCGTGCGCAAGGCCGCAGCCAAGAGCGACGGCAAGCTGCCGCCCGGCGCCGCGCATCTCACGCGCGCCAATGCCTCGCTGCGCACGCTGCGGAGCCTCGTCTCCGCCGCGCTGCAACGGTTCGAGACTGCCTCATCCGACGCCGCGACGCTGGAATCGATCGACTTCCAGACCGCGATGAACCTGCACAAGGTCAACGCCTCCGAACTTGCCGTTGCGACGGTGATGAGCGCGATGCAGGCGTGCGGACTGTCGGGCTATCGCAACGACACCGAATTCAGCATCGGCCGGCATCTGCGCGACATCCTGTCGTCGCCGATCATGATCAGCAACGATCGCATCCTGGCGAATGTCGCGGCGGCTTCAATGCTCAGCGGCGCACCGGCGTCGTTGCGGGACTAATTGCGCGGCCGACGCTTTTGCCGAGGCCGAGCGGGACGACCTGACTGGATAAGAAAAGAGAGGCGTGTCTGATGAACGTTGCATTCAAGTCCCCGTTGATGCCGTCGATTCCATTGGACTCGATGTTCGAGTCGCTGTTCCAGCCGACCGGCATCGACGGCGTCTATGGACGCACCGCGATTTACGAGCGCGTCGTCGAAGGCCTGTCCGCCTTGATCTCGCAGCATCGCGAGCCGGACACGGAAATCCTGCGCTTCCCGCCGGTGATGAACCGCCGCCATCTGGAGAAATCGGGCTATCTCAAGAGCTTCCCTCACCTGCTCGGCTGCGTCAGCTGCCTCAGCGGCAGCGAACCGGAAATCCGCGCTGCGGTGAACACGTTCGATGCCGGCGGCGAGTGGACCTCGGCGTTGTCGGCGGCCGACCTCGTGCTGAGCCCTGCGGCCTGCTACCCGATCTACCCGCTGGTCGCGAGCCGCGGCCACGTCCCCGCTTCGGGCCTGCTGTTCGATGTCGCCTGCGATTGCTTCCGTCACGAGCCGTCGCGGAATCTCGATCGGCTGCAGTCGTTCCGCATGCGCGAATACGTGCACATCGGCACACCGCAGCAAATTCACGACTTCCGCGAGCGCTGGATGACGCGCGCCTTGGCGATCGCCGACCAGCTCGGCCTGAATTATCGCGTCGAGCAGGCCAGCGATCCGTTCTTCGGCCGCGGCGGCAAGATCGCGGCGATCAGCCAGATCGAGCAGTCGCTGAAATTCGAGCTGCTCATCCCGGTGCGTTCCGTCGAGGAGCCGACGGCGTGCATGAGCTTCAACTATCACCAGGACCATTTCGGCAAGACCTGGGGCCTCAGCACCGAGGCCGGCGAAGTCGCCCATACCGGCTGCGTGGCGTTCGGTATCGACCGGCTGACTCTGGCGCTGTTCTCGGCTCACGGCGACGACCTGCCGCAATGGCCGGCGGCCGTGCGCAAGGCGCTGTCGATCTGAAGGGAGTGCGCGCGTTGCCCAACACTGGCGAAACACGAACATTTTTCAACGGCGAATGGTACGTCGGCAACGTGCCGATCATGGGGCCGCGCACGCACGCGGCCTGGCTCGGCTCGATGGTGTTCGATGGCGCGCGCGCATTCGAGGGCGTGACGCCGGACCTCGCGCTGCATTGCGCCCGCGTCAATCGTTCGGCGGAAGTGTTCCAGTTGCAGCCGCTCGTCTCCGTCGACACCTGGCTCGGCCTCGTGCACGACGGCTTGAAACTGTTCGACCGGAACGCGGAGCTCTATATCCGGCCGATGTACTGGGCCGAGAGCGGCCCCGCAGGCGGCATCCGGCACGATCCGGATTCGACGCAGTGGTGCCTCTGCATTTACGAAGCGGCCTTGCCGAAGCCGAAAGGCTTTTCGATCACGCTCTCGCCGTTCCGCCGGCCGACCGCCGAGTGCGCGCCGGTCGACGCCAAGGCGGGCTGCCTCTACCCCAACAATTCACGCGCCATCATCGAGGCGCAGGCGCGCGGTTTCGACAATTGCCTGATGCGCGACATGCTTGGCAACATCGCCGAATTCGGCACGTCGAACGTCTTTATGGCCAAGGACGACGTGGTCTACACGCCGGAACCGAATGGAACGTTTCTCAACGGCCTCACGCGCCAGCGGGTCATCAAGCTGTTGCGCAACGCCGGCGTGACGGTGATCGAAAAGACCATGAGCTACGCGGAATTCCAGACCGCGGACGAAATCTTCTCGACCGGAAATTTTTCCAAAGTGTCGCCGATCACCCGCATCGACGATCGTTCGATTGCTCCCGGGCGCTTCTACGCCAAGGCGCGCGAGCTCTATTGGGAGTTCGCGCACAGCGCGGATGTCGCCACGTCGATCGTGCCCGACGTCTATGCCCGCACTGCCGCCGCAGCGACCAGCAAGCGTCCCGTGCGCGTCGCCTGAACAGGCCGCTCAGGACTGCGCCGCGAGCGCCTTGGCGCGGATCGCCGACATCGTGGTCGCGGGCGTCATCGCCTCGGGATCGATCTTGAGGTGCACGATCGCCGGTTTGCCCGCCGCTTGCGCGGCCCGGAAGGCGGCCGGAAAATCCTCGGTCTTCTCGACCGTCACGCCGAAGCCGCCAAAGGCCTTGGCATAGACGCTGAAGTCCGGATTCTGCAGTACCGTCGCGCTGACGCGGCCGGGATATTCGCGCTCCTGGTGCATCCGGATGGTGCCGTAGATGCCGTTGTCGCAAACGATGACCACGATCGGCAGGCCGTATTGCACGGCGGTCGCAAACTCCTGGCCGTTCATGAGGAAATCGCCGTCGCCGTTCAGCGAGATGACGGTGCGGTCGGGATACAGGCGCTTCATCGCCACCGCCGACGGCATGCCGTAACCCATCGATGCCGAGGTCGGCGCAATGTGAGAGGCGAAACGGCGGAAGCGATAGAAGCGGTGAATCCAGGCGGCGTAGTTCCCCGCGCCATTGCAGAGGATCGTGTCGGCCGGAAGATTTTCGCGCAGCCACACCATGACGGCGCCGAGATTGACTGCGCCGGGCTGATCGGTCGGCGTGTCCGTCCATGCGAGATAGTCCGCGTGCGCCGCCGCCGTCTGCTCGCGCCAAGGAATATTCTGCGGCGGCCGCAGCGCCTTTGCCGCCTCCACGAACGCCGTCGGCGCGGCGTGGATCGCCAGATGCGGCCTGTAGATGCGGCCGAGTTCCTCCGAGCCGGGATGGATGTGCACGAGCTTGGTGCGCGGCGCCGGAATATCGAACAGCGTGTAGCCTTGCGTCGGCAATTCGCCGAGCCGGCCGCCGAGCGCCACCACGACGTCGGCCGCCTTCAAGCGCGCGATCAGCTTCGGATTGGGGCCGATGCCGAGATCGCCGGCGTAGCAAGGATGCAGCGGATCGAACAGCGGCAGCCTCCGGTAGCTGGTCGCGACCGGCAGCGCGAAGCGTTCGGCGAATTCCGCGATCGACGCGCGCGCCTGCTCCGACCAGCGGCTGCCGCCGAGAATAAGGAAGGGGTGTTGCGCGGATGCGAGCAGCTCTTCGAGCTTCGCCATCTCCGGCTGGCCGGGCCAGGTGTCCACGGGCTCAAACGCCGGCGCGTCGGCGACTGAAACGCGCTCCGTCAGCATGTCCTCCGGAAGACCAATCACGACCGGGCCCGGCCGCCCGCCGGTCGCGGCGTGGAATGCGCGCGACACGATTTCGGGAACGCGCGCCGCGATCGTCGATCTCGGTTGCGAGTTTCGCCATGCCGCCGAACACCGCGCGGATAGTCGAGTTCCTGCAGCGCCTCGCGTTCCTTCTTCTCGCGCGAGACCTGGCCGACGAAAAGGATCATCGGCGTCGAATCCTGCTGCGCGATGTGGATGCCGGGCGACGCATTGGTCGCTCCCGGCCCGCGCGTGACGAAGCAAATTCCCGGCCGGCCCGTCGCCTTGCCGACCGCCTCCGCCATCATCGCGGCGCCGCCTTCCTGGCGGCACACCGTCACCGCGATGTCGCGGTCGTGAAACGCGTCGAGCACCGCGAGATAGCTTTCGCCGGGCACGCAGAAGACGTGACGCACGCCGTTGTTGATGAGCTGATCGACCAGCACCTCGGCGGCCGTTCGCGTGTTCTGATGAGCGCGCATACGCACATTCCCTTTACCGATGGACGCCGCGCTGCATAGCGGCGCCGATGAGCCAAAACGCTTTGATTGTCGCGTTACACGCCCAACATGGCGTGTTCCGTGATAGGCGAGATCGCCCAGCCGCGGCCGCTCCGGGCCTCTGAAATATTTCGGCATCCGTCCCGGACGGAAGACGCCGACCAATCCCGCAATCGGCGCGTTCGAATCGACGATGACAAGAGGCCGGCCGCGATAGGCGAGGTGCCATCCGAGCGGTCCGGCAAATCGCACGAAGTCCTGCACGTCGCGGCAATAGATCAATTGCACGCAGGGAATGCCTTTGACGATGCGGCGGCGAAACACGAACGGATAGGCCTGCTCCTTGCGTCACGCACCACACGCTGATGCAGCCAAGCTCGGCGTGCTGCAGCAGCAGATCGCGTTCGACCGGGTCGAAACGATCGTCCGCCTGCGCGCCGGCCTTGATCACTTTCGCCCGGGCGTCGCCGGTGAACAAATTCAGGATCGGCACGGCGACAAAGATGCCATCGCAGTAGCGCGAAAATCCCTGCGCTTCGATGATCGGCCATGTGTTCGGCGCCGGCGACACGTTTACATATGTGACCTCTTTGTGCCGCAGCGCCTGCGACACCAGCATCGACGCGTAGCCGCGAAATTCCGGCTCGACGTACCAGCTCGAGACATTGCATCGGACCCGCGACGCCTCGGCCGCTCCCAATGCCGAAAAAATCAGCAGGATCGCGCCGACCGGCACGCCATTGCTTTCCAGCAGGTAACCATATTTCGGAAAGCCGGCCGGCGAGCGGCGGTCCCGCAACTGCCCAAGCGCGCGCAGCCAGAACGCACGATTGCGTTTGGAAAAGCCGCCGGTCAGCAGCGAGGCCACGCCATCGATGTCGGACTCACCAATTTGACGACAGCGAACGTTCGGCGAACCCATCCGCGTTGACCATGGAATCACTGTGAACTTGATCGTAAGTGTTTGCGGAATATATCGGGCGCGGGTGAAGAAATCGTAGGTGGTGCGGCGATGACGGTAAAATTAACGATAATGTCCCAGATGCAGCAGATTGCCGAAGAGCAAGGCAAGAAGCTGGCGCCGCTGAGCGACGAAATGGTGCTGCTCGACTCCGGCCTCGACTCGCTCGGCTTTGCCGTGCTCGTTGCGCGGCTCGAAGATTCGCTCGGGCTCGATCCGTTCACTGCCTCCGAAGACGTCTACTTTCCCGTGACCCTGGGCGACTTCGTGAAGGCCTACGAAAATGGCGCCCGCTGAGCCGACGTCGCTCCGCGATTGTCTGGCAGCGAGCGCGCGTTCCTCAAAGCCGACGTTCTGGGGCGCCGGCGAAAGCGCTTGCTACTTCGACCTTCTGCGCGGATCGAGTCTCGGCGGCCGCCTGGCCGAATTGGCCGGCCGATCGGTGCTGGTCGCGACCGGCAGCCAGCTCACGACAGCGCTGGCGTTGATCGAACTCGACGGCGTTGCACGCCGCATCACGCTTTGTCCGACCGATCTCAGCGCCGAACATTTTCCGTCAGTCGCGGCAGCCGCAGACGCGGACGCGATCGTCTATGACAACGGTTCGGTCGAACGCGCGGCGCTCGATGTTCCGCGCGCGTCATCTGTTCGCCGACGATAACGCCGAGCTGATCTTGCGCCAGTCCGATCGGATTCAAACCGAGTGGCTGCTGCTCACCTCCGGCACGACCGGCGTGCCGAAGATCGTCATGCACAGCCTCGCGGGCCTGACCGCCGCGATCAAGCGCGGTCAGGTTTCGGAACAGCCCGTCGTTTGGGGCACCTTCTACGACATCCGCCGCTACGGCGGCCTGCAGATTTTCTTTCGCGCCGTACTGGGCGGCGCTTCGTTCGTGCTGTCGAGCGCCGGCGAGCCGGTCGCCGAGCATCTCGCGCGGCTCGGCGCAGCATGGCGTCACGCATCTTTCCGGCACGCCGTCGCACTGGCGCCGCGCGCTCATGAGTCCGGCCATCCGCACGATTTCGCCGCGCTATGTGCGGCTGTCGGGCGAGATCGCGGATCAGGCCGTCCTCGACAATCTTCGCGCAGTGTTTCCGCACGCCAGCGTCGGCCATGCCTATGCCTCGACCGAGGCCGGCGTCGGATTCGAAGTCAATGACGGCCGCGAAGGCTTTCCGGCGAGCATGATCGGACAAGCCGGCACCGGCGTCGACATGAAGGTCGAGGACGGCTCGCTGCGCATTCGTTCGTCGCGCAATGCAGCCTGCTATGTCGGCGCGAATAGCGCCGCGCTCAAGGATGACGACGGCTTCGTCGACACCGGCGACATGGTGGAGCTGCGCGGCGACCGCTATTACTTCGTCGGCCGCCGCGGCGGCATCATCAATGTCGGCGGTCTCAAGGTTCATCCCGAAGAGATCGAAGCCGTGATCAATCGCCATCCAGACGTGCGCATGTCGCTGGTGCGGCCGAAGAAGAGTCCCGATCACCGGCGCGATCGTCGTGGCCGACGTGGTTCTGAATTCGGCATCGAAGCGCGATGAGCGGCTCTCCGAAGTGAAGGGCGAAATCCTGAAACTCTGCCGCGGCGAACTGGCGCGGCACAAGGTTCCGGCTGCGATCAGCTTCGTGCCGGCGCTCGGCGGTGGCGGCGACCGGAAAACTGGCGCGGCAATATGCGTAACGTCATCGTCACCGGCGGCAGCCGCGGGCTCGGCCTCGGCATCGCGCGCAAGCTCGCCGCCGCCGGCTATCGGGCGATCGCGCTGGCGCGGCAAAGCAACAATCAGCTCGCGGCGGCCATCGCGGAGCACGGAACGCGAAGGGCGAGGCGCATTCAGTTTCACATCGTTCGACCTCGGCGACATTGCCGAAATTCCCGCTCTCGTGCGCAAGCTGCGCAAGGACTTCGGCCCCATCTTCGGGCTCGTCAACAATGCCGCGCTCGGATTGGATGGCGCGCTGGCGATGATGCACAATTCGCAGATCGAGAAACTCGTGCGCATCAACACGCTCTCCCCCATCGTGCTGACCAAATACGTCGTGCGCTCGATGATGGCGGACCGCGAGGGCCGTGTCGTCAACGTCGCCTCGATCATCGGCTTCACCGGCTACAGCGGACTTTCGGTCTATGGCGCGACGAAGGCGTCGATGATCGGATTCACGAAATCGCTGGCGCGGGAAGTCGGGCGCATGGGCATCAACGTCAACGCCGTGGCGCCGGGTTTCATGGAAACCGACATGACGCACACGCTCGGCGAGGAACAACGCAAGCAGGTCGCGCGCCGCAGCGCGCTGCGCCGGCTGCCCGATGTCGACGATGTCGCCAACGCGGTGGAATTTCTGCTGAGCGACAAGGGCCGCAGCATTTCCGGCACGGTGCTGACGGTGGACGCCGGCAGCACGGCGTAGCTCCGCAGCGAAGCCGCCGATTACACGCGAACTTGCTGGCGCTGAATGCGTTCGTAAAGCGCGCTGTCGAGTCGTACGAACGCTTGCCGCTCCGGATCGTTGAAATAGATTGCGTCGGTGGCCGAGGCCGGATCATAGCCTTCGCGCACCAGATCGCTCTTCTTGTGCTTGAATGTCGCAGTGACTTCGATCTCCCGCTGGATGCGCAAGAACAGCGGACAGGCGTAGGCCGGCAGGCGATCTATCGAGATGGCGCCGCAATGCGACGAGATCGACGCCCTCCTCTGCGACGACGGCGGCCATGCCCGCACGCCCTTCCGTTCCGGGGACCGCTACGCCGTAGACATTCGCGTCGGAAATTCCGGGGAATGACGTGATCGCTTCCGCGACCTCCGAGGTCGCCACGTTCTCGCCCTTCCA
This sequence comes from uncultured Alphaproteobacteria bacterium, assembly GCA_963730645.1. GTDB lineage: Bacteria > Pseudomonadota > Alphaproteobacteria > Rhizobiales > Xanthobacteraceae > BOG-931. The sequence goes on from CAVSSN010000018.1 coordinate 23,813, forward strand.
GCGGAAGGTGTCGCCGATGCGATCGACAAAATAGTAGAATCCGCTTTCGTCCATGCGCATGAGGTCGCCCGTGCGATACCAGGCATCGCCCGGCGCGAACACGCCGCGCAGGATTTTCTGCTCGGAGGCCGCCGCGCTGGTGTAGCCCTCGAACCGGCCGCCGGCATTCGCAGCGTCGTTGCCGATCTTGCCGATCGCCTCGCCGACCTCGCCTTTTGCGCACCGCGTGCAAAATCCATCGGCATCGCGCGCGGGCGCTCCCAGTTCCGAATCGAACTTGACCAGCGCCAGCGGGAAACGATGCGCGAGAAACGACGGCACGCGGCCGATCGCGCCGGTCTTGCCCTCGGCGTTGTAGAGCGACACGTTGCCTTCCGTCGCCGCGTAGAATTCGAGAATTTTCGGAATGCGGAACCGGTTCTGGAAATCCTCCCAGATGTCGGGCCGCAGTCCGTTGCCGCAGCACAGCCTGATACGATGCGCCGTCTCGCGCGAATCCGGCGGAGCATTGACGAGGTAGCGGCACAGTTCGCCGATGTACTGGAACAGCGTGCAATCCCACTTGACGATATCGTCCCAGAATTCGCGCGTGGAAAACTTTTCGCGGATCACCACCGATCCGCCGCGCACGAGCACAGCGCCTGTCGCCACCACGCCACCGATGCTGTGATACATCGGCAGGCAGTTGTACATGCGGTCGTCCGGCCCGGCGTTCATCATGCCGGCAAACCACAGGCTCCATTGCATCAGCCGGTGATGACTGACGTTCGCGGCTTTCGGCAGACCGGTCGTGCCCGAGGTGTAGATGTAAAGCGCGCGATCCTCGATCGTGACGTCGCGGCGCTCGGCTTTCGTCAACCGCTCGCCCGAATGGCGTTCGATTTCGCGGTTGAGATCGGGATGGTCGCCTTCGCCATGCGCCCAGATTTTCGGCCTGCTCTGAAAATGTGCCGACGCGGTGTGAAACTCATCCATGAGTTTCGCATCGACGACGACATGCTTCGGCGCCACGATGTCGATGCAATGGGCAAGCGAGGCGCCGCGCAGATTGGTGTTGAGCAGCGACACCACGCCGCCCACCCCGGAAATGCCGAGCCAGATGGCCATGTAGTCGGGCCGGTTCGGCATGAACAGGCAGACCGTCTCGCCTTTGCCGATGCCCTGTTCCAGGGCCCAGCGCGCGACGCGGTTGGAACGCTCGGCCAACGCCCGGTAGGACAGAATGTCGCAATCGGAGAGCAGCGCCGGGGCCTCGCGGTACTTGGCACCGAGGTCGTCGATCAACGCCGGCAAAGTCCGGAACGGATGGGCGGCGATCGGCGCCGTCAGCTCCAGCGCGCGGACCCACGCCTTGAGCGCGGAGTCGCGCCCGGCCTGCGATCCTTGTTTCACCGTGCCGTCAATCAGGCTCATCGCCAATTCCCTGTCGCCGCGCGCGTGGTTAACAATCGCGCAGCAAGGTGAATTATTCGCTTCGGTATCGAACAAAATTCACAACATTCTAAACGCAACCGATCGCAGTCGATCGTACGACACGTCGCGCACGATCAATCAAATGCGACACATTAAGGTTATTACTTCCGATTTCATGCTGATGTGTTGAATAGCCACGGATAAGAAATAAAAACGGCCTAGATTATCGATCGCCGAAGCTGCGTTGCGGGGCTCAAGCGCACGCTCGAATCGAAATCAGGTGCGGTGAAAAGCATGCGAAGCGAAACGGTGGCGATCCACGGCGGTTACGTGACGGACCCGACGACGAAGGCTGTCGCGGTTCCGATCTATCAGACCGCAGCTTATGAATTCGACAGCGCCGACCATGGCGCCGCACTGTTCAATCTCGAGATCCGAAGGATATCGCTACAGCCGCATCAGCAATCCCACCACCGAGGTGCTCGAGCGCCGCGTCGCCGCGCTCGAAGGCGGATTGGAGGCGCTGTGCGTGGCCACCGGACAGGCGGCGCTGAACTACGCCGTGCTCAACGTCACGGAGCTCGGCTGCAATATCGTTTCGGTGCCGCAGCTTTACGGCACGACGTACACGCTGTTCGCCCACACGTTGCGCGAGCCAGGGCATCGAGACGCGGTTCGCCGAATCCGATCGGCCCGATGCGATTGAAAAGCTGATCGACGAGAAGACCAAAGCCGTCTTCTGCGAAAGCGTCGGCAACCCGGCCGGAAATATCTGCGATATCGAGGCGCTGGCCGGCGTCGCCAGCAAGCACGGCGTTCCGCTGATCGTCGACAACACGGTGGCGACGCCGCTGCTGTTGCGGCCGATCGAGTACGGCGCCGACATCGTCGTGCATTCGCTGACGAAATTCATGGGCGGCCACGGCACGACGATGGGCGGCGCCATCGTCGACAGCGGCAAGTTTCCGTGGAAGCAGCACGCGCAGCGCTTTCCGATGTTCAACCAGCCGGACGTGTCCTATCACGGCCTGGTTTACACCGACCATTTCGGCGAAGCCGCCTACATCGCCCGCTGCCGCAGCGTGTATCAGCGCACCACCGGCGCCGTGCTGTCGCCGCTGAGCGCCTTCCTGCTGCTGCAAGGCATCGAAACCGTCGCGGTGCGGATCGAGCGCCACGTCGAGAACGCGCGGCGCGTCGCGGAATTTCTGCGCAACGATCCGCGCGTGAATTGGGTCAACTACGTCGGCTTTGCCGACAACCCCTATCACGCGCTGGCGCAGAAATATCTCGGCGGCCGCGCCTGCTCGCTGCTGACGTTCGGGATCGCGGGTGGCCTGGAGGCCGGCAAGAAGTTCTACGACGCGCTGAAACTGTTCAAGCGGCTGGTGAACCTGGGCGATGCCAAGTCGCTCGCTTGCCATCCGGCCTCGACCACGCATCGGCAGATGTCGGCCGAAGAGCAACGCAAGGCCGGCGTCAGCCCGGAGCTGATCCGTCTCAGCGTCGGCATCGAGCATATCGACGACATCATCAGCGATCTCGACCAGGCGCTGGCCGCGACGGAAGCCAACAAGCAACGGATGCTGGCCGCGGAATAATTTTCCGCAGCACGCAAAGGATTACGATGCCGCTCTTGCTCGACCATATCCGGCTGCGATCGAATGTCGGACGCGCGGCATCGCACGCGGGCAGCATCGAGATCGGCCTCGTCAACAACATGCCCGACGCGGCCATCGAGGCCACCGAGCGGCAATTCGTCCAGTTGCTCGACGCGGCATCGGGAGAAACGGTCGTCCACCTCAAGCTGTTCTCGCTGCCGGAGGTTCCGCGCAACGATCTGGTCCGTCATCGCCTCGCCAATCGCTATGCCGATATCGGCGAGTTGTGGAATGGCCGGTTCGACGGCCTGATCGTCACCGGCACCGAGCCGCGCGCGGCAAATCTCAGGACCGAGCCATACTGGGCCGCGCTGACGAAAGTGATCGATTGGGCGGACGAGAACACCGCTTCCGCGATCTGGTCTTGTCTTGCGGCGCACGCCGCGGTGCTGCACATCGACGGTGTCGAGCGCCACTCGCTTGCCGACAAGCGGTTTGGCGTTTTCGACTGCATTCATGCCTTGCGCCACCCGCTTTTGGAAGGCGCCGGATCGCAATTGCGGATTCCGCATTCGCGATGGAACGATCTGCGCGAGGCCGATCTGGCTTCCTGCGGTTATGTCGCGCTCACGCGATCGGATGTCGCCGGCCTCGATATGTTCGCCAAAATGCGCAAAAGCCTGTTCGTATTTTTCCAGGGTCATCCGGAATACGAAACCAGCACCTTGCTGCGCGAATATCGCCGCGACGTCGGCCGCTATCTGCGGGGCGAAAGAAAGGACTACCCCTCGATACCGCAGGGCTATTTCCATCGCTACGCCACGTCCCTGTTGAACGCGTTTCGCGAGCAGGCGCTGGGCAATCGGCGGGAAGACCTGCTCGCAAGCTTCCCGATGCATTCGCTGGAAGCTGCGCTGACCAACACGTGGCGATCGGCGGCCGTCTCGATCTACGCCAACTGGCTGTCCTATCTCGCGGCGCAAAAGGCGATTAGACAGAAATCACAGATCGGGATGCGAAATACGCTGCGCCATCGTCCCTCCGCCCGCGCCCTTGCCGCGCAAGCCGATCATTCGGCAACCTGACGCACCCCAATCCTTTACGATGTGCAATGCTCGGGCAGCAATCTCGACGCGCAGGCGACAAAGTGTCTACGCGCGCCCTTTACGCTTTTTTTCCTTTCAGGAATTTAATGTGGGCGCAATGGAGCGACGGAGAATTCCTGTGTCCACGTCTGTAGTCATCGCAGAGCCCGCGACAGTCGACCTGATTCCGGACCCCATTCGCCCGGAATGGATCATCGAAGGCACGCCCGAGGCGAAATCCTTGCCGCTGGCGCGAAGCCGGGACGGCGCATCGGCCGTAATGGCCTGGTCTTGCACCGCCGGGCGCTTCAACTGGCACTATACGGTCGATGAAACCGTGCACATCATTTCCGGCGAGGTGTACATCACCAATGAGCGGAACGAAGTCTGCCGTCTCGGCCCCGGCGACATGGCATTTTTTCCGGCCGGCAGCCGCAGCACCTGGCGCGTGCCGGTCGAGGTCAGGAAGCTCGCGGTCTGCCGACAGAACATGCCGTGGCCGGTGGCGATTGCCGTGCGAATCATGAGCAGGATCAAGGCATTTATCACTGATATCCTTTATCGCGAGTGAATTCCTACGACGCTCAAGGCGCAGCGAGAACGTTCGCCGTGACGTAGTAGCCGTCGCTGTCGACGCACTCGCCGTTCAGATATTGATCGGCGGGACGGAAAATACGGCTGAGGCCGGGCTTGTCGCTCGGCGTCTTGTCGACCACGACGACGAGCGTGTTGTTCGGAATTGAACCGCAAACGCGTCCGGTGCGGTTGTGCACCGGCAGCGCGACCCCTCGCCCGAGCTTGAGGCGCTTGCGCTCTCCGGGAACCATGTGCGCCACGAGCAGGTCGAGCTGGTCGAGCGCCTGCTTGTAGGCGGCGTCCTTCGCGATCAGCGCCTGGCCATCGTCGGGCATGATCTTCTCCACGCCCTTGCCCCAGACGCGGCTGTGCAGCAGGCCGGAGTCAGGATCGCCGGGATAGACCCAGCCGTCCTGGGCGAGCAGAAAATGCAGGACCGCCGCATCCTTCTGCGCATCGTTCATTCCGGCCTTGAGATCGAAGTCGGTGTGGCAGCCCATGCAGTGCTTCTCGACCACCTGGGCGCGGAACGTCGAAAGCCGCGCACGATTGCCCGGATCCTTGGCGCTCAGCGCCGATGAGCTCCTTGATCTGCGCCTCGCTCCTGGAATCGCAGGGCAGCACGTCTGTCGCTTCGGTCGTCGGCGCGACATCGATGCGCAGGATCGACTGGTTCTTGTCCTCGACCAGCCAGATGGCGCCGTCGGCGGCGACGGTCATGCCGACCGGCGCGCCCTGCGGCCGCACGCCGTTGACACGATGCCAGTCCGAAATCAGTTCCTTGAACGCCGCGGCGGGCACGCGCGGCTCCTGCTCGGTCTGGAACGGACGCGTCGGCTCGGCCGCGCAGCTCACGTTGTAGTTCACCGGCGCCGGGCTGATGACCGGAAAGCCCTTGGCGTCGACGTCGTAGAAGATCACGCGGCTGCCGGTCGGACGATAACCGTGCAACCCGACGACGAGCTTGCCTTTCAGCTCGGGAAATTTGTCGGCCTGGTAATAGAACATGCTGAGCGGCGCCGCGTGCGGCGGCAGCAGCGAATACGGCTGTTTGTAGATCGCGTTGTTGGAGCAGAGGTTTTGATACGGCGTCTTGGTCTGCAGGAACGCCTTGTATTCCGGGCTCGCGGTCGTGAGGTCGTAGCAATATGGCCAGCCGTAGTGCCTGCCCTTCTCGAGCGCGTTGATCTCCTCGTTGGGCTTGAAGATGTCGGGCAGATCGCGCCCGTTCTCGCCCTGCATGAAGGCATAGCCCGCGGCCGGAAATTGCGGATGCACCGCGAGCGCCATCGAATTGCGCAGGCCGCGCGCGAAGACTTCGTGCGGCGGACTTGCAGCGCCGGGCTTCAGGGCCGGAAAAATGCCGTTTGCCGGCGGCGTGAATGCCCACACCGACGCCAGCGGCGTCGCGCCTTCGCCAGCCACGCAGGCTTTCGATTCGGCGGCTTGCGCGCCGCAATTATCGGTCGGCGCGCCGACGTTTACGTAGATGCGGCCGGTCTTGTCGAAAATGAAATGCTTGAGAGGATGCAGGCTGTTGCGCTCCAGCTTGCTGCCGTCGGACAGGGTCGGCTGCAATCCCGGCAGCCCCTGAAGGATGACTTCGACCGTGGTTTCCGGCTGCGGCGCCAGCGGATCGAAGCGAAATACGGTGTCGGCCGTGCTGGCGTAGATGCGATGGTCGATGCCGACGGCGAGCCCGTGCGGCACGTCGAGCTTCGTCATCAGCACCTTGACGCGCTTGCCTTCGGCCGCCTGCGGATCGAGCAGCAGAAGACGGCCCTGCTTCGCGCTCCATCCGCCCATGTCGGCGACGACGAAGAAACGCGTGTCCGGCACCTGCACGATCGTTCGCGGAAAAATCAGCCCGTCGTCCTTGCTCGCCACGAGGCCCGCGCAGTAGCCCGCCCGCATGCCGATGCGGACGCGCGGAAACGCCAGGGGAGCAGTGCCGCACATCTCTTTCGCCGGCGTGTAGCCGCTCTTGCGGCCAGCGCCCGCGGGTTCGGCCGCGGTGGTTGCGTAGTCGCCCGATCGACTCATCGGCCTGGGTCGTGTCTGGGCGATTGCTAGTCGCGCCGGCGCCGCTACGCCGGCGAGCGCGGCGGCGACAACGAGACCGCACACCGCACCAGGATATTGCACGCTTCATTTCAGCCCCTTCCCGCAGGCCAAATTCGGCGGCGTTATTTGACCGTTGTTTTTGTGTAGTTGGTCAGAAATGTCTTGATCTCGGGCGGCACCTTGGCAAGGTCCGCGACGATCTGGTCCGCCCGATCGCCACTGACCATGACGGGCGTCGTTTTGACCACCTTGGTGTAATCGTCGATGAAGGCCTTGTCCTTCCAAAGGTCGGCAAATGCGGCCCGCAACACCGCAACGGACTCACCGGGCGACTTCGGCGGCATCACGGCGGCGCGGAACATCGCGACCAGCGGGTCGGCGACGACGCGCAGCGCCTGATACGACAGCCCGGACGGCTGCTTGCCGCCTTTGACCGAGGCGTAGAACTCCTCGAACGTCTGCATATCGGGCAGCGCCTTGCTGCGCGGATAGCTGCCGTCGCTGGCGCGCGGCGCAATCTGCCACAACGGCAGGACCTGATCGCCCATTGTCGGCAGCACCGAGCCGTACCAGCCCGGAAACGATGTATTCGCCATCTGGCCGATCCCTTGCAGGATCGCCGTCTCAACGTCCTTGAGACCACGGTAGGCGGGAATGGGCTGATACTTGATGTCGAGGAGGTCGAGACAGAGCTCCTGGTTGACGGTGTTGGTGCTGGTCTGGTTGAGCGACAGCGCCTTGAAGTCGTGCGCCTTCATGATGTCGGCCGGGACCTTGAGACCCGGAGGGCGTGTCCTTTCGGGCGTAGAACACCAGCGGATTCTCCACGCCGACGAGCATCTCGAAATCCTCGAATTTCGTGCGCACCGCCGGATTGCCGATAAGCTCCGACAGCAGATCCGCGGTGAAGAACCCGATCGTGTTGCCGTCAGGCGCCGCCTCGCCGAGCTGGTTGCTGCCGATGATGCCGCCGGCGCCGCCGACATTCTTGATGACGACGTTCGGCTTGCCGGGAATATGGTCGGGCAGATGCTGCGCGACGATGCGGCCCTCGATATCGGTCGGCCCGCCGGCCGGATAGTTGATGATCATGGTGATCGTCTTGTCCTTGTAGAACTGGGCAAGCGCATTCTGCGAGAACGTGGCTGCTGCCAACGCAGCACCGGCGATGACGATCAGGCGTCTTGGTTTCATGGCGTCGTACTCCCTGCGGCCGATGGCCGTTATTTTTTGGCGAGCTTGAACGGCTCGAAGGTCGGCTTGTAGGATTTCTCGTCGAGGAACTGCTTCAGGCCGGTATTGTACGAATCCTCCTTGTCGGCGACTTTGATCGCCCTGCCCTTCTCGGCGAGATAATCATAGGCCTGCGGCACGTCCATCGTGCGCACGTGGCGGATCGCCTGCTTGGTCGCGCGCAGCACCGCCGGGCTCTTCTTCTTCAGCTTCTCGGCCAGCTCGATGGTCGCTTCCTCGAGCTTCGCAAGCGGCACCGCGTAATTGACCATGCCGATGCGCGCCGCCTCCTTGCCGTCGAACGGCTCGCCGAGGCAGGCGTAATAGAGCGCGTGGCGCGGCAGCACCATGTCGGCGACCGCCTTCGACACCAGCGCGCCCGGCAAAATCCCCCAGTTCACCTCCGAGAGCGAGAACGTCGCATTCTCGGCCGCGATGGCAAAATCGCACGCAAGGAGCTGCATGAAGGCGCCGCCGACACAGTAGCCGTGCACCATGGCGATGGTGGGCTTGTCGTAGCCGTAAATTCGTTCCCAGCGCCAGCGGTTGGCGGCGGCGGCGGCCTTCTTGCGCTCGCCCGGATTCTTCTCCAGCTCGCGGAAGAACATTTTCAGATCCTGACCCGCGCTGAAGTTGCCGCCCTCGCCGGTCACCACGACGACCTTGACGTTGTCGTCGACTTCGAGCTTCGCCAGCGCATCGTCCATGTCGTAGTGCAGGCCGGGCGACATGGCATTGCGCTTTTCCGGACGATTGAGCGCCGTAAAGGCGATGCCGTCCTGGATCCTGACCTTCACGAATTCGTACTTGTAGTCGCTCATCGGCTCGTGCTCCCGTTCATGCTTTTGTTGACAAAGACTATTGTGATTGTCCGTTGCGAGCCAAGGTTCGCTCACGCCGCGCCTGACGCTCGCGGGCAGCGGTCGCGACGACGCGAAAAAAAAAAAGCGGTCGAGACAACGCGCCTGCGGACAAAGATTGCGATGAGGCTTTGGTGCAGCCTTCCGCTCCTCGAGCGCTTTCAGCGATGGCTGATGAGATGTCGGCGGATAATGGCTCTGGGGAGGCGGCCTGCGCAGCGTCCGCGCGCAATTGTATGCCGTGGCCTATGAGATGTTCAGCGGGATGTGGTGGGCGCACAAGGGCTCGAACCTCGGACCCGCTGATTAAGAGTCAGCTGCTCTACCAACTGAGCTATGCGCCCGGATTGCTCGCGCAAAGTCGCGCGAGTGCGCGTCGTTTAGCAAAGGCGGCCGATGCTGTCCAGCGAACCCGGCCCGGCGATCGGCCCGCGCAAATCCCCGCACGCTGTCGGCCGTGCACGCCATCCGCGGCCGAGAAAGCAATCCGCCGGGCTCACGCCCGGCGGACATCGGATCATCGGTTGCAGTGCGCGTGAACACGCTATTCGTCGATGGCTTCCTCGGATTCCTGTCCCTGCTGATAGGGTTCATAGCCGGATAGCCCATGTTCTGCCCATACGGGCGCCCGGTCGCATAGGGTGCCATGCCCGGCTGCGTCCCGGGCGCCCCCATCTGGGGTCCAAACTCGTTCTGAGCCGACTGCTGCGGAGCACCCATCATCGGCCACCGTAGCCGCCCTGCTGCGGAGACCCACCCATCATCGGTCCGCCATACACCCTGCTGCGGAGGCGCACCCATCATCGGTCCGCCATAGCCGCCCTGTTGCGGAGACGCACCCATCGGGGCATTGTAACCGCCCTGTTGTTGTGGAGGCGCGCCCATCGGCGCCAGTAGCCGCCCTGTTGCGGAGGCGCGCCCATCATCGGTCCGCCATAGCGCCCTGCTGCGGAGGTGCACCCATCATCGGACCGCCGTAGCCGCCCTGCTGTGGCGGCGCGCCCATCATCGGGCCACTGTAGCCGCCCTGTTGCGGAGGCGCGCCCATCTGGACCGCCATAGCCGCCTTGCTGGGGCCCAAGGCCCACCATAGGCGTAGCTGCCCTGTTGCGGAGGCATGCCGTTGTTCATCGGCTCGCCGTAGCCGCCGGGTCCGTTCTGGCCCATTTCTTCGGGCTGGCCGCCGTATCCGGGCTCCCCGTTTTGTTCGCCGCCATTCTGTCCGCCGCGGAGATGAAAGCTGAGCACGGGCGGTGCGAGCGTGTGGAAGCGGACCTTCTGGTTTTCGTCGAGACTGGCGTAAAGCGGACCAAGGGCGTCGGATAAATGTTTCAGCGCCGTGGCGTCCTGCATCATTTCGTCGGCACGCTTCTTCAGATCCGCGACTGGATCATCGGGTTCGGGCGCGGCGCCTTGCGCAGGGGGAGGCGGAGGCGGCGCATTCATTTGCTCCATCTCAAGCTTCGTCATCTCATTCATGGCCTGTTCGAGCGCCGGCCAGGTCTTCTCCTGGTCGGGCGTGAGCTTGAGGCCTGCCTTGAGCGCCGCGACATGCGCCGCTGCGTACGCGGCCATGTGCTCCTGCATGACGAGCTGTTGTTGTTCGGCCGTCGTGGTGGTGGGTGCAGTGGCAGTGGCTGTAGCGGCGGGTTTGGCAGCGGCCGGCGCACCGGACTGCTGTTGGGCGTACACAAGCGACGAACCGGCAAGCATCAACGATGCCGTGCCGACAAGAACTGTTTTCCACATGATTTCCTCCAGCGGTGTGCAACCGGTCCTGCCATCTCAGGATGACAGGGTGCGTGATTCAGTCAGTGACGTCTGATCCACCCGCGACGACTGTAGGCTTGGTTGGCGGGGCGGCGCAATCGTAACCCGGGGGTGTCCAGCCACGATCACGTTAACAACAATAAGGCCGGGAAACGACGCAACCGGCCAAAATCTGACACTTATCCCGGCACGACGGAACGCCGAACCGGGATTCCGATACGATTTAGTCACCATATCGAGCCGGATGGTTCATTCTGCGGCATCGGTCTGGCCAATCGGCGAGCCCCGCAACGCCGGTCGATGGGGACCGGTCTTCACGCGCCCCGCAAGCATGCAAGTGAAACGTCAGCCCACGTCGGTCGAATGGATGCGGCGCTCGGCCACGACCAGAGCCTCGGTCCTGCCGCGCTGACGGCGGATCATCAGCTTGTTGAGCGCCGCGAGATAGGCCTTGGCCGAAGCCACCAGCGTGTCGGGATCGGCCCCCTTGGCGGTGACCGCGCGGCCGTTCTCCGACAGCCGCACCGAGACCTCGGCTTGCGCGTCGGTGCCTTCGGTCACGGCGTGCACCTGATAAAGTTCGAGCACCGCGTCGTGCGGGATCAGCGTCTTGATGCAGTTGAAAGTGGCGTCGACCGGGCCATTGCCCTCGCATTCCTCGATCATCGACTTGCCCTCGACGTCGAGCTTCATGGTGGCGCGCTGCGGCCCGTGCGTGCCGGCGATGACGGAGAGCGACACGAGCTTGATGCGGTCCTGCGCGGTCGCGATCTCCTCGTCGACCAGCGCTTCGAGGTCTTCGTCGTAGACATGCTTCTTGCGGTCGGCGAGCGCCTTGAAGCGCACGAAGGCGTCTTCCAGCTGGTTGCCGGCGAGGTGATAGCCGAGTTCCTCCAGCTTGTGCACGAACGCGTGGCGGCCGGAATGCTTGCCCATGACCAGCGAGGTCTGCTTCACGCCGACGCTCTCCGGCGTCATGATCTCGTAGGTCTGGGTGTGCTTGAGCATGCCGTCCTGGTGAATGCCGCTTTCGTGCGCAAAGGCGTTCCGCCCGACGATCGCCTTGTTGAATTGCACCGGAAATGCGGTCACGGCCGAAACCAGCTTGGACGCGCGGGTCAACATGGTCGAGTCGACGCCGGTCCAGAACGGCAGCACGTCGTTGCGCACTTTCATCGCCATCACGACCTCTTCGAGCGCGGCGTTGCCGGCGCGCTCGCCGATGCCGTTGATGGTGCATTCGATCTGGCGCGCGCCCGCACGCACGCCGGCGAGCGAATTCGCGACCGCCATGCCGAGGTCGTTGTGGCAATGGGTGGAGAACACCGCCTTGTCGGAATTCGGCACCCGCTCGCGCACCATCTGGAACAGCGCGAGGTATTCGTCCGGGCACCGTGTAGCCGACGGTGTCGGGGATGTTGATGGTGGTGGCGCCGGCCTTGATCGCGGCTTCGACGCAGCGGCAGAGGAAGTCATGCTCGGTGCGCGTGCCGTCCTCGCTCGACCATTCGACATCGTCGGTGTGGTTGCGCGCGCGCGTGACCTGCGCGATCACCATCTCGTAGACTTCCTGCGGCTCCTTCTGCAGCTTGTATTTCATGTGCACCGGCGAGGTGGACAGGAAGGTGTGGATGCGCCGGCGCTTGGCCGGCTTGATCGCTTCGGCGCAGCGGTCGATGTCCTTGAACGCCGCGCGCGACAAGGCCGCAGATCACGGCGTTCTTGGCGCGCTTGGCGATCTCGTGGACGGCGGCGAAATCACCCTCGGACGCGATCGGGAAACCGGCCTCGATGATGTCGACGCCCATGTCGTCGAGCAGCTCGGCGACTTCGAGCTTCTCCTCGTGGGTCATGGTGGCGCCGGGGCATTGCTCGCCGTCGCGCAAGGTGGTGTCGAAGATGACGACGCGGTCCTTCTCGGAAGGGGCTGACGCGGTCATGAGGTGGGTCCTTCTCGTTTGCGCCTGCCGCTTCGGCTTCAGGGGCGCTCATGGGTTCCGTGGCTCGGTCGACCCCTGAGTGCCCAGGCGCAAACGCCCAGCCGGCCCTCAGGGGACGGTAAGGAGCAGGAGCCCGCCGAGAATGAGGGCAGCGCCGGGCCGGGCCTGCAAGGCCCCCCGGGTCATCGCGCGGAAATCGCGGCGCGTCGACATTGCTGCTGCCCAAGTTATGACCGACTAAGTCATGGCCACCAAGGTCGCGGAACAAGGTGAATTCCGCGTTAAGCCCTATGTGGGACCGGTGCTTTGTAGCGGAAGTCCCCGCGGCGGTGCAAGTCCACAGACGTCCTCAGCGCTTGGACTTTGCCCTGCCGCCTTCCGCCTTGAGCGCACGCTCGGCAGCTTTCAGCTCTTCGAGCGCCTTGCCGGCGACCTTCGGAAAATCGAGATCGAGCGCTTCGAGCGCTTCGACGATGGCCGAGGCGACCACCAGCCAGGCGACGTGCTTGTGGTCGGCCGGGCACCACGTACCACGGTGCATACGTCCGTCGACGTGCCGCGGATCATGTCCTCGTAGGCCTCCATGTAGTCGTCCCAGCGCTCGCGCTCGGCGACATCGCCCATGGAGAACTTCCAGCGCTTGCCCGGTTCGTCGAGCCGCGCCAGGAAGCGCTGGCGCTGCTCCTCCTTCGAAATGCGCAGATGGAATTTCAGCACCAGCGTGCCGTTGCGCGCGAGATGGCGTTCGAACGCGCGAATATCCTTGAAACGGTGCTTCCAGATATTCTTGCCGACAAGGCGGCGCGGCAGCTTCTGACGTTGCAGCATCTCGGGGTGCACGCGCACGACCAGCACTTCCTCGTAGTGGGAGCGGTTGAAAATGCCGATGCGCCCGCGCTCGGGCAGGCTCTTGTTCACCCGCCACAGGAAATCGTGCGCGAGCTCTTCGGCGCTGGGCGCCTTGAACGAATGGACGTTCGCAGCCCTCCGGATTGATGCCGGACATCACGTGCTTGACGACGCCGTCCTTGCCCGCCGCGTCCATCCCCTGGAACACCAGCAGCACGGCCCATTGGCCGTCCGCATAGAGGCGCTCCTGCAACTCGGCGAGCCGCGCAACGCCCTTGTCGAGCATCGGGCCGACCTTGTCCATATCGGTCGCGAGCCCGAAAGTCTCGGCCGGATCGTGATCGGCGAGCTTGAAATGCTCCGGCTTGTCGATGCGGCAATGTTTGACGATTTTTGCGAGCTTCATGATCGATCCGATGATGCGCCAAACCCTGGTCCGACGCTCGATCCTATCATCTGTTCCGCCATGCGTCGGTCAGGAAGGCCGTGACGTACGCCGGCATGCGCGGACTGAAATCGGCCGGCCCGCGCACGATGTGAATGGCGGAAAGTTCCGGCTGCGGCTCGGCGGCAGATGGCGCATGACGCGCCCGCACAGTTCGTCGCCGGCTTGACGCGCACCAAGCGGCTTGATGAAGCCCAAGGTAGCCACCATCGGCGACCATGATCCATCCGCGCCCCGCTTCGAACTCGCCGATATCGAGGCCGGTTTCCTCTTTGAGCTCGCGCGCAACATTGCCGAGCAGATCGGCCTTGCCGGCGACGAGATCGTCCGGCTCGGGCGTGCCGCAGGGAAAATAGATTGACCCCGCCGCGGCGGTGTGCGGCGCCATCTCGCCCAGGAGATAGGCGTCGTCCGACGCGCGCACGCGCGCCCGCCGCGAAGAAGTTGCTGACGGTGCGATCCGGAAAATGCCAATCGCGCCAGGCGAGGAAACTGGCGTAGTCGGTCTCGAAGCATGTGCCGCGGAACGCGCCGTCCGCGACGGTGTGCTGATTGAGCAGCAGCACGCGGCCGTTCCATATGCCCGGCCGCTCGCGCTGGCGATCGATCGAAATGCCGATCGATCTCGCTGCGCCGCTCGCGCGCGAACGGCCATTCCCACGGCGCAAAGGAAATCTCGACTTGCTCGATCGGCACGACGGCGATGTCAGCCATCGCGCAGTGGTGGCGGCCCGGCCGGGCGCGGTCAAGCCTCGATGTTGCCCTCGGTGACGACGACGGCCGAACCGCCAACCGTAGCGGTCGCGAGCTTGCCGCCGCGTATCGTGATGCCGAGTTCGATCAGGCTCGGACGCCCCATGGCGTAGCCCTGCTCGATCAGGACCTGGTGTTCGCCATCGCCGGCTCCGGCGAAACGCGCCACAACGCCGGCGAAGGCCGCCGCGGCCGAGCCCGTCGCCGGATCCTCGGCGACGCCAAGAGCGGGCGCGAACATGCGCGCATAGTAGTGCCGGCCCGGTTCAGCCGTTTCGCGGCAGTACATGAAAGCCGCTTCGGCGCCGAAGGCCGCGTCCCAGTGGGCCGCGACGATCCGGCAGCGATCGACCGCCTCGCGGCTGGCGAGCGGAACCATCACGAACGGATTGCCGGCGGACCAGCGCCCCGCCGTGAACGACGCAAAGCCGATGTCCGTTGCCGCAATACCGAGCGCGGCAGCGAGCGCTGCGGTCGCCGGCGCCGGACCGAGATCGTCCGGCAACTTCGGCACGATGAAACAGGCGCTGCCATGATCGCCGCTCAGGGGCCCGACCGTGCAGCGAACCGGACCGATGCCTTCTGCGAGCACCATTTCGCGCATCGCGACGCCGCCATCGTCCAGCGCCAGCGCAACCGCAGTGCCGACCGTCGGATGGCCGGCGAAGGCAAGCTCGCGCGCCGGCGTGAAGATGCGCAGCCGCGCGCGATGCGCCGCATCGGCGGCGGGCAGCACGAACACGGTTTCGGGATGGCCGAATTCGCGCGCGATCGTCTGCATGGTTGCGGTCATCGAGATCGTCCGCATCGCGGACCACGGCAAGTGGATTGCCGGCAAAGCGACGATCGGTAAAAACATCGAGCGTCGTGAAATCGGCGGCGCATGGATTTCTCCTCACAGCTCAGTCGGCCGAGCATGCGCCGACAGCGGCCGTCGTTCCAACGGATTTTGATGATCGAAACGATCATCCTGGTTGATCGTCAATGCGACGGTACCAGAGCGGCCGTTCCTTCTCACAATTGCTCGGGGCGAAATTTGCGGCTTGGCTTGATGAGCTGGTCCTGCGCCTCGATCAGCAGCATTTCGCTTGAACCGGCCTCGGCGGTATCGTCGAGAATGCCGTAGAGCGACGACGCCGCCAGCGCCATCGCCTGCGCAGCCGAGTCGGTGCGAAAATGATGCAGAAAAAACAACGCCGCCATCAGGTCGCCGGCGCCATTCGCCTTGATCGGCAGCAGCGGCGTACGCAGCCGGAATTGGCCGTTGCGGTCGGAGACGATGACGTCGAGAGCATCGTCCGGCGTTTCCTCGGTGCGCAGCGACGTCACCAGCACGACGCGTGGCCCGCTGGCATGGATTAGCTTCACGGCGTCGCGGGCGTCCGCGAGCGTCGCCGTGGTGCGGCCGGCAATGAAGTCGAGCTCGAACTGATTGGGCGTGACGAGATCGGCAGCCGCAACCAGGCGCTCCTTGACGAAGGCGGCAAGGTCCGCCGGCACATAGATGCCACGCGTGACGTCGCCGATCACCGGATCGCAGCAATAGCGCGCGGCCGGATTGTCCTGGCGCACGCGGGCGACGATGTCGAGGATGGCCGCGCCGATCGCGGCGTCGCCCATGTAGCCGGAAAGGACGCCGTCGCATTCGGCCAGCACGTCGAGCGCCGCGATGCCGTCGAACACGTCGCGGATCGCCTGCGCGGAAAACACCTCGCCTTTGTGCGAGCCGTAGCCGGTGTGGTTGGAGAATTGCACGGTGTGGATCGGCCACACCTCGGCGCCGAGCCGCTGCAGCGCAAACACCGCGGCGGCATTGCCGACGTGGCCATAGGCGACGTGGGACTGGATGGAGAGGAGGTTCATGGTGTATCTCCCTCTCCCCGCGTGCGGGGAGAGGGTTGGGGTGAGGGGGCCTATCCGCCGGGCTCAGAATCGCGGGAGGCCCCCTCACCCGCCGCGCTTCGCGCGTCACCGACCTCTCCCCGCACGCGGGGAGAGGTGAACGCCTACTTCGCTCTCGCGCTGGCCTGCTCGACGAACTTGTTGGTGAAGGTCTTCGACAGGTCGACGTTGGCGTTCTTCACCTCCGGGCGACGACTGGCTGAACACCGCAAGCACGGCCTGCGCGCCCTTCGGGTCCATCAGGCCGGTGGTCGAATACATCGGGATCGTGTTCTTGAGCGCGGCGAGATAGAGCGCCTTGTCGGGCCCGACGAGGTTTTCCGGCATCTTCGCCATGATCTCTTCCGGCGTGTGCGAGTGGATCCACTTCAGCGTCGCGACAATCGCGTTGGTCAGCGCCTGCGTCTCTTTCGGATGCGCAGCGATCCAGCCGGCCTTGGTGTAGAGCGCGCCGCCCGGATACTCGCCGCCGAACACGCTCGAGCGTGTCGCTCTGGGTGCGCGTGTCGCTGAGGATTTTCAGGTCCTTGTACTTGGCCTGCAGCAATGTCACGGACGGATCGAGCATCACGGCTGCGTCGACCGAGCCCTGCTCCATGGCGGCGACGGCGGTGGCGGCGAGGCCGATGCCGACGACGCCGACCGAGTTCGGATCGACGCCGTTCTTGCTCAGGAGGTATTTCAGAAAGAAGTCGGTCGAGGAACCCGGCGCGCTGACGCCGACCTTCTTGTCGGCGAGGTCCTTGACCGAGTTGATCTTGCCGGTCTGCTTCGGCCCGACCACGAGCGCGAGGCCCGGATAACGGTCGTAGACCACGAAGGCCTGCAGTTCCTGATGCTTGGCGGCGAGATTGACGCAATGGTCGAAATAGCCGGACACCACATCGGCGCTGCCGCCGATCACCGCGGTGAGCGACTGCGAGCCGCCCTTGAAATCGACGATCTCGACTGTGACGCCGGCCTTCTTGTATTCGCCGAGTTGCTCGGCGAGCATCGTCGGCAGATAACACAGGCAGCCGGCGCCGCCGACCGCCAGCGTGATCTTCGATTGCGCCAACGCGAGGCCCGACATCAGCGCCAGCGCGCCGATCGCAGTGAATGTCTTCCGGACCAAATTGGCCAGCATGGCGTTCTCCCTCATGACGGATTTTGTCGCACGATACGGCAGCCGGTTTCGGCTGACCAGAGCTATCCGGGCCGCGTCTCCGCGGTCGCGGGCCGCCAGACCAGGAGCCGGTTCTCGACCATCGTGACCAATCCGTCGATGGCGACGACGAAGGCGGCGAGCACCAGCATGCCGGCGAACACACCGGCGACGTCGAACACGCCCTCGGCCTGCTGGATCAGATAGCCGAGGCCGGCGGCCGAGCCGAGATATTCGCCGACCACTGCGCCGACCACCGCAAATCCGACCGACGTGTGCAGCGATGAAAACATCCACGACAGCGCCGACGGCCAATAGACGTGGCGCATGAGCTGGCGGTCGTTCATGCCCAGCATGCGGGCGTTGGCGAGCACGGTCGGGCTCACCTCCTTGACGCCCTGATAGACGTTGAAGAAGACGATGAAGAACACCAGCGTCACGCCAAGCGCGACCTTCGACCAGATGCCGAGGCCAAACCACAGCGTGAAGATCGGCGCCAGCACGACGCGCGGCAGCGCATTGATCATCTTGACGTAAGGATCGAACACCGCGGCGATGCGCGGCTGCGCCGCGAACCAGAACCCGACCAGGATGCCGCCGATCGAGCCGATCGCGAACGCGAGCATGGCTTCGACCAGCGTGATCCAGAGATGCTTCCAGATCGTGCCGTCGACGAACCACTTGACGATGCGCTGCGCGACATCAACCGGGTTGGAGAAGAAGAACGGCGGCAGCACCGTGACGCCGCCGATCGGCACAGTGGTCAGGACGTACCACAGCGCGATCGAAACGATCGCGACGAGGATTTGCACCAGCAGGAGATTGATGCGCGACATTGAACTCCGCAGCGGCGCAAGGCGGCGCGGGCGCTACTCCCTCTCCCCGCGTGCGGGGAGAGGGTCGGGGTGAGGGGGCGTCGCCGCCGGGCTCAGAATCGCGGAGACGCCCCCTCACCCGCCGCGCTTCGCGCGACGACCTCTCCCCGCACAGCGGGGAGAGGTTTATTTCGTCAGCTCACGGCTTGGAGAACGTACCGATGAGGCCGGTCGCGCCCTTGGCGTGGCCCTTGACCGCCGCGATCACCTCTTCGCGTGTCATGCCGGGCTTGAGCGCAGTCGGCTCGAGATCGGTGGCCATCAGCGTGAAGGTGTAATGGTGCGGTGCGCCGGCGGGCGTGCAGGGGCCGGAGTAGTGTCCCACACCCATCAGGCTCTTGCCGCCGACAAATTTGGGGCCGTCCTTGCTGGCTTCGTTGTGGTCAAAGCCGGTGACGCTGACCGGAATGCCATAGGCGACCCAATGGCTCACGCCTTCCGGCGGACGGCCTTCGGGATCGAACATCAGCAGCACGTAGCTCTTCGTCCCCGCCGGCGGATTCGCCCACGACAATTCCGGCGACACGTTTTCGCCGACGCAGTTCGGATTCTTGTCTTTGCCGGTGTTGGCCATATTGGTGGCCAGCCGCTCGCCGTCCTTGAAATCCTTCGACGTCAGCGTGAACGCGCCCTGCGCGTTGGCGCCGTGACCGATGCACCACGATGCCAGCACGACGGCGCTCGCCAGCATCAAACTCTTTGTACGCATGACTTCCTCCCATGGGGCCTGTTGATAGTGGGCGTGAGTGTAACCGGCGCAGCCTCGATATCAAGGCGTGCAGTCACCCTCCCCCGCTCTGCGCGTAGCCCTTGAGCACCTCGGTCTTGAGCGTGTGCCAGATGTCGCGGTGCAGATCGCGGAACACGGGTTCGAGCTTGACCTCGGCGATGTCGCGCGGCCGCGCCAGCGGCACGGTCCACTCGCCGATGATGCGCGCCGCAGGCCCCGCCGACATGATGACGACGCGGTCGGCGAGCGCGATCGCCTCGTCGAGGTCGTGGGTGACGAACAGCACCGCCTTGCGGTCGGCGCTCCACAGATCGAGCAGCAGGTTGCCCATGATCTGCCGGGTCTGCGCGTCGAGCGGGCCGAACGGCTCGTCCATCAGCAGGATTTTCGGATCGCGGATCAGCACCTGGGTGAGACCGATGCGCTTCCGTTGCCCGCCCGAGAGCATGTGCGGATAACGCTCGCCGAAACCGGCAAGGCCGACGCGCGCCAGCCATTGCGTCGCGCGGGCGCGCGCATCGCGGCGCGCGACGCCGGCGGTCTCGAGGCCGATCGCGACGTTTTCCAGCGCCGTCTTCCACGGAAACAGCGCCTCGGCCTGAAACAGATAGCCGGCCGTGCGGTTGAGGCCGGCAAGCGGCATGCCGAAAATGTCGATCGTCCCGGCCGAGGGTGCGATCAGCCCGGCGGCGACGTTGAGCAACGTCGACTTGCCGCAGCCGGTCGGCCCGACGATGGCGACGAACTCGCCGTCGGCGACCGCAAGCGAGACGCGATCGACCGCGGTGAAGGCGCCGCCTTGCGCCAGACGGAACGCAACCGTCACGTCCGCAAGCGCAACGGCTTGCGCCGCGCCCGCTTTGCGCGATCCGGATGTCTCGCTCACCGCGTCATCCATCAACAGGCTAGAGATTCTTGATCAGACCGGCGTCGATCAGCATCCGGTTGAAATGGCGCGCCTCGGCGCCCCCCGCACAGCCATAAAACAGACCGTCGCAGCGCTGCAAAATCTTTTTTTGCTCGGCAAAGGACGGATCGAGCGGCAGGCCGGCCGCCTCCTGCAGGACCAGCGGCAGGTAGGGCCCTTCCAGCGTATCGAGCGCCGAGGACACGTCCACCGGCGTGAAGTTGATCGCGTCGATGGCGTAATAGGTGGTGAAGTAGCGCGGATCGTTGGCCATCAGCCGGCGCGCGATGCCGCTTTCATCGAGATCGGGTTCCATGATGAAAGAGGCGAAGTCCGGCTGGTGGTCGCCGAACCGGACCAGCAGGAACGATTCGTCGGGGAAATCCCGCTTCAGCCGCGCGACAAACTCGGAATAGTCCTGCGCGCTCATCGCCTGGCGCCGCAGATACTCGTCGACCGGCGGCACGTTGCCGAGGTCCTTCCATTGCGGCATCAGGTCGGGACGATAGCGGTAGTCCCAGGGAAGATGATTGGCGGCGAGATAGACGAACACGAACATCGGCCCGCGCTCGCGATAGCGATCGATCATGCGCGCGGCGGCATTGTAATAGAAGTGATCCGGCTCGACGCCGCGCCCGCCCAGATCGTGCTGATCGTAGAAACGCTGCACGCCGGTCGTCGCCTGGAAGCTGCGGGCGCTCATGAAGGCGCCGAGCGCCGGATAGAGCGAGTAGGTGCGGTAGCCGCAGCGGCGCAGTGCCGTGGGCAGGCCACGCTCGACGCGGCCGGCCGCAATCCGCGTCACGAAAAAAGCGAAACGGCCGAACGAACGCGCGGACAGCCCGGCCAGCACGTTGTACTCGGTGTACCAGCTCGGCCCGCCGGCGCCTTCAACGATGAAGCGGCGCTCCTTGCCGTCGAACGACTTGAAATGCGCGCCGTAGCCGGGCGGAACCTTGATGCCGGGCGCCATCCGGATGTCGAAGCTCGATTCGTCGTGCACCAGGATGATGTGCGGCGGTTTCTGCGCCGGATGGCAGGTGTGATCGTTGACCGATGTCAGCCGGTCGTTGACGACCGCATCGGATTCCATCAGCCCGTGCGTCATCAGCTCGGATACCGCGTCGACACCGGAGCGCGCGAAGCTCGAAACGTAGTTGCCGCCGGCAAACGTCTCGAATTGCTCCAGCGGGAATTGCGACGCCAGCGCCGCAAGCACACCCAGGCAGGACAGCAGTGCAGCGACCGCCCACCTGCGCCGGATGCGGAAGGGATCGATCCGCCAGGTCAGCACCATGACCGGGATGGCCGCGATCACGACCAGCACGACAATCCATCGCAAGGCGGGAAAGATCGTGAACAGGAAGGTGACGGTGTCGGTGTCGATCATCATGAGGTCGACGAAACTGACCGTCATCATCACGACGCTGTACTTGAGCTGCGACAGCAGCACGAGCACCGTCATCATCGCCAGCGACAGCACGCCCGCGAGGCCGGGCCGCCGCAACAGCGCGAGCCAAAAGAAATTCAGCATTCCCCAGGTCAGCAGAAATGCCGCCATCGCCGTGAGCCGTGGTCTCGCTCCAGCCCATGATGGCAAGCGCGACGATATGGGGGAGCGCGACAAGCGCAAGGCGCCAAAAGCCGTGGCGCGCGACGAAATCCGTCGCGGGCAGCCGTTTGCTCGAAAACAGGAGGGCGGAACGCATGGCCAGCGCAGCCATGCCCGGCACTGACCCTAACCTCCCGGCACACGGCGCATTGTCATAAAACTGTATTTAGTTCGTCATGACAAGGGCGCGCTTGTCGCGCCGCCAAGCTCTTGGTCCCGCTGGTTGACGAAGATCAGGACCGCGAGAATCATCATGGTAAATCGGAACGCCCCTTCCTGGCCGTTCCAGGTCCTGGACTGCCACATGGCGAAATATTCACCCGCAACCACCATGAAGCCGAAGAACCAGACGCCGAAGCCGACCGTCGCGCCAACGACCGCCCAGACCTTGGCGCGGTTGAAGCGCTCGGCCGGCGCGCGCAGCCGCAGCAGCAGCGCCAGCGCGCCGATCGACAGCAGCAGGCAGGTCAAACCCTCCGCCGCGATGATGCCGGCATAGCCCCACGCCCAGACCCGCTCGTCCGTGATCGCCCGGTGCATCAGCTTGTTGCCGACGAACGTCGTGTCCATGCTCAGCACGTGCTTCACGAACTCGTAGTTCGTGCCGTAATCGACGATGTTGTCGTAGGTGACGATGAACGCGAACGCCGCGAGCGCGGCGACCATCGCGATCTTGGCGAGGCGGATGAGGAGCACGGCACGAGCCTCCCAAATCGTCATGCCCGGGCTTGACCCGGGCATCCATGCAGCATGGCCGCATCATGGCATTCCCAAGCTGGATCGGCCGCGGTCCAAGCCGCTGCGCCCAGGATGACGGCAAAATGCCGGGCGAATGACGTGCAATTCCTGCTCTTGTCCACCAGCGCGCGCTGCTTGATCCACGGCATCATCTCGCGCAGCTTGGCGCCGACCTGCTCGATCGGATGTTGCGCAAGCTTCGCGCGCGTCGCCTTGAACGAGGTCTGGTTGACCTTGTTCTCCAGCATCCAGTCCTTGGTGAAGCGCCCGGACTGGATGTCATCCAGCACCTTGCGCATCTCGGCCTTCACCGCCGGCGTGATGACGCGCGGGCCGGAAACGTATTCGCCGTATTCGGCGGTGTTCGACACCGAATAGTTCATGTTGGCGATGCCGCCTTCGTAGATCAGGTCGACGATCAGCTTCACCTCGTGCACGCATTCGAAATAGGCCATCTCGGGCGCGTAGCCGGCCTCGACCAGCGTCTCGTAGCCGGCCTTCATCAGTTCGACGAGGCCGCCGCACAGCACGGTCTGCTCGCCGAACAGGTCGGTCTCGCATTCCTCCTTGAACGTCGTCTCGATGATGCCGGCGCGGCCGCCGCCGATCGCGGCGCCATAGGACAGCCCGAGATCGTGCGCATTGCCGGACGCATCGCGTTCGACCGCCAGCAGGCACGGCACGCCGGCGCCGCGCTGATACTCCGAGCGCACGGTGTGGCCGGGCCCCTTGGGCGCGATCATCATCACGTCGAGATCGGCGCGCGGCTCGATCAGGTTGAAATGCACGTTGAGGCCGTGCGCGAACATCAGCGCCGCGCCCTGCTTCATGTTGCCGACGAGATGGTCGCGGTAGATGTCGGCCTGCAATTCGTCGGGCGTCAGCATCATCATCACGTCGGCCCACTTGGCGGCCTCGGCGACCTCCTTCACCGGCAGCTTCTCGCCCTCGGCCTTCTTGACGCCCTGCGAGCCCTTGCGCAGCGCGACCGTGACGTCTTTGACGCCGGAATCGCGCAGATTGAGCGCATGGGCATGGCCCTGGCTGCCATAGCCGATGATGGCGACCTTCTTGCCCTTGATCAGGTTCAGGTCGGCGTCGCGATCGTAATAAACACGCATGGTTTCTTACCCCTACTCGGCCAATTACCCCTACTCAGGCCAAGCCTTGGTTCAGTCTTGGCCGCTCATCTTCGGTGCTGCTTCTAGGTTCAAAGGTCAATCGCGACAAGCCCCGCAACGCGATCGCTACATCCCCTCCGCCCCGCGCCCGATGGCGACGATGCCGGTGCGCGAGACCTCGACCAGGCCCGAGCGGCAGCATCAGCGCGATGAAGCTCTCGATCTTCTCGCTCGCGCCGGTGATCTCGAACACGAAGCTTTCGGTCCCGGCGTCGATGACGCGGGCGCGGAAGGCGTCGGCGAGGCGCAGCGCCTCGACGCGGTGCTCGCCCTTGCCGCGCACCTTGACCATGGCGAGCTCGCGCTGGATCGCGGGCGCGGCGAGCGTCATGTCGACGACGCGGTGCACCGGCACCAGGCGGTCGAGCTGGTTCTTGATCTGCTCGATCACCATCGGCGTGCCGCGCGTCGCGATGGTGATGCGCGAGAGGTGCTTCTCGTGCTCGGTCTCCGACACCGTGAGCGAGTCGATGTTGTAGCCGCGGCCGGAGAACAGGCCGATGACGCGCGCCAGCACGCCCGGCTCGTTGTCGACGAGCACGCACAGCGTGCGCGACACGACCTGCTCGGCTGCGGTCATGCGCGGGGTAATGGGTCGTGGTCGCGGTGCTCACACCATCACCTTGCCTTCCTCGGTGATGGCGTCCTCGACGCGCACCGCGGCGTCGCCGAGCAGCATCTCGTTGTGCGCACGGCCCGATGGGATCATCGGGAAGCAGTTTTCCGACGGGTCGACGACGCAGTCGAAGATCACCGGCTTCTTGACGTCGATCATCTCGCGGATTTTGTCGTCGAGCTCGCTCGGATGCTCGCAGCGGATGCCGTGCGCCTGATAGGCCTCGGCGAGCTTGACGAAATCCGGCAGCGCCTCGCGAATAGGAGTGCGAATAGCGGCCGCCGTGCAGCAACTCCTGCCACTGCCGCACCATGCCCATGTACTTGTTGTTGATGATGAAGATCTTCACCGGCAGGTCGTACTGCACCGCCGTCGATATCTCCTGCATGGTCATCTGCACCGAAGCTTCGCCGGCGATGTCGATGACGAGCGAGTTCGGATGCGCAAGCTGCACGCCGACCGAGGCCGGCAGGCCATAGCCCATGGTGCCGAGGCCGCCCGAGGTCATCCAGCGGTTCGGCTCCTGGAAACGCGTAGAACTGCGCCGCCCACATCTGGTGCTGGCCGACCTCGGTGGTGATGTAGGTGTCGCGATCCTTGGTCAGCTCATAGAGCCGCTGGATGGCGTATTGCGGCTTGATGATCTCGTCCGAGTTGCGATACGAGAGCGACTTCTTGGCGCGCCACTTGCCGATCTGCGCCCACCAATCCGCGAGCGCCTTCTTGTCGGCCTGCGTCGCGCCGGTGCGCCACAGCCGCACCATGTCTTCGAGCACGTGGGCGCAATCGCCGATGATGCCGAGATCGACCTTGACGTTCTTGTTGATCGAGGACGGATCGATGTCGACGTGGATCTTCTTCGAGCCCGGCGAGAACGCGTCGAGCCGGCCGGTGATGCGGTCGTCGAAGCGCGCGCCGATGCAGATCATCAGATCGCAATCGTGCATCGACCAGTTGGCCTCCCAGGTGCCGTGCATGCCGAGCATGCCGAGCCATTGCGGATCGGCGGCCGGAAAGGCGCCGAGCCCCATCAGCGTCGAGGTGATGGGAAAGCCGGTGAGCTTGACGAGTTCGCGCAGCAGGTCGCACGCGACGCGGCCGGAATTGACCACGCCGCCGCCGGTGTAGAACAGCGGCCGCTTGGCTTGCGCCATCATTTCGACGGCCTGCTTGATCTTGTCGAGGTCGCCCTTGAGCTTCGGCCGATAGCCCTTGTGCTGGAATTCCTTCGGCCTGGCGTACATGCCCTTGGCGAACTGGATGTCCTTGGGGATGTCGACCACGACCGGGCCCCGGCCGGCCGCTCGAGGCGATGTGAAACGCCTCGTGCAACGCGCTCGGCAGATCCTCGATGCGCTTCACCAGATAATTGTATTTCGTGCACGGCCGCGTGATGCCGACCGTGTCGCATTCCTGGAACGCGTCGTTGCCGATGAGATGCGTCGGCACCTGCCCGGTGATGACGACGAGCGGGATCGAATCGCAAAACGCATCCGTGAGCCCGGTGACCGCGTTGGTCGCGCCCGGCCCGGACGTCACCAGCACGGTGCCGACCTTGCCGGTCGAGCGCGCATAGCCTTCGGCGGCGTGCACCGCGCCCTGCTCATGGCGGACCAGGATGTGCTGCACCCGCTGCTGCTGGAACAGCGCGTCGTAGATCGGCAGCACGGCGCCGCCGGGATAGCCGAAAATGTGCTGCACGCCCTGATCGGCGAGCGCCTCGATCACCATTTCGGCGCCGGTCATCTCTGTCATGGCTCACTCCACTTCGTTCGTCGTCGTCACACCGTTTCGGCCAATAAAAAAGGGGCCCGAAGAGCCCCATTTCCGCGCACCGCCAAACATCGAGGGTGGATCATCCACCCCCGGCGGTGCGCCTGCCTACAAGTACCAGCGCTTGAGTAATAATATTGCGCACGGACGCGCCCTTTCGTCATTTCCTTGCCGTTATATGCACTGCGGCAAGGGGTCAAGGGAAAAAGCCCGGTCAAGCGCAAATATGGCTGCCAGCGGCAAATTCGAAGGGGCGGGGCTCGTGATATCGTTGGGCGCCGAGAAAAAACGATACAACCGGGGGGAATTGGCATGGGCAAGAAGTTCATCCGCGCCGCGCTGGCGGCTGCGGTGTTCGCGGCAACCGGCAGCGTCGCGCAGGCGCAAAATTTCCCGAACCGGCCGGTGACATTGATCGTGCCGTTCCCCGCCGGCGGCCCGACCGACATCGTCCTGCGCGCGCTCGCCACCGCGACGGAGAAGCATCTCGGCCAATCGATCGTGATCGAAAACCGCGGCGGCGCCGGCGGCACGCTCGGGCCGGGCCAGATGGCCGCCAACTCGAAACCTGACGGCTATACGGTGTCGCAGCTTCCGATCACCGTGTTCCGCTATCCGTTCATGACGAAGACATCGTTCGATCCCGCCAAGGATTTCACCTACATCATCAGCCTGACCGGCTACACCTTCGGCGTCGTGGTCCGCAGCGATGCGCCGTGGAAGACATTTCCGGAGCTCATCGCCTACGCCAAGGCCAATCCCGGCAAGCTCAACTACGGAACGCCCGGCGCCGGCACCAGCCTGCACATCACCATGGAGCAGATCGCGCGAGCAGCAGGGCATCAAATGGACGCACGTGCCGTTCAAGGGCAACGCCGAGTCCAACACCGCGCTGCTCGGCGGTCACATCGACGTGGTGGCAGATGCGACCGGCTGGGGCGAACTGGTGAATGCCGGAAAATTCCGGCTGCTGGTCACCTGGGGCGCGAGCCGCACCCGCAACTGGCCGGACGTGCCGACGCTGCGCGAAGTCGGCATCGACCTGGTGTCCAACTCGCCGTTCGGTCTCGGCGGCCCGGCCGGCCTCGACCCCGCCGTCGTCAAGGCGCTGCACGATGCCTTCAAGAAAGGCATGGAGGAGCCATCCTATCTCGCCGCCATGGTGACGCTCGATCAGGAGCCGTTCTATCTCAGCAGCGAGGATTACCGGAAATTCGCGCTGCAGCAGATCGAGGAGCAGCGCGACCTGGTCAAGGAACTCGGCCTGAAAGCAAATTAGCGGCGTGATGTTGCACTTGGCGCATGCGTCCCCATTTGTGCCGAGGGGGAGCAGCGGACAGGACCATGGCCTACACACGCGCGAACCCGTTTTTCGCTTTCCAGCCCGACGCCTCCGGCCGCTACGACACCCACTCGCGCCGCGCGGCGCTTGATCGGCTCGACCGGCTCGCCACCGTGTTCGACACGGCGTTCGTGCTGCCCGGCACCAACGTCCGCTTCGGCGTCGAGTCGCTGCTGCGGCTGGTGCCCGGCATCGGCGACGCCGCTGCCTCCGCGCTGTCCTGCTATCTGCTGTACGAGGCCCACCGCCTCGGCGTGCCGCGCAGACTGTTCGCGCGCATGGTGGCCAACGTCGTCCTCGAAGGCACGATCGGCGCCGTGCCGTTCGCCGGCGACGCCTTCGACGTCATGTTCCGCGCCAACCGCCGCAACGTCGCGCTGCTGCGCGAGCATTTCGCCAGGACCGGCGAGATCTTAGGATTTGCGGGGCGCTATTTGATCCCGGCAAGCGATGCATCGGCGAAGCGCGAGATCAGGCGGACCACCGAGGAGGCCGCTCTTTTTCAGTTCATTCACCATCATGCCGATACCGCCACGCGCGAACGCGCCCTCGCGATCGAAGCTGCGGCCGGTCATTCTGGCTTGAAGCCGATCTTGTCGAGAATGTCCTTCCATTTGCGCAGTTGCGACGCAATGTTCTCGGCGGCTTCCTCGGGAGATGTCGCCATCGTCTCTGCGCCCAGCGATTCCAGCTTTCCGCGGATTTCCGGATCGACCATGACCTTCTTGAGCCCGGCATTGAGCTTGGCGATGATCGGAGCTGGCGTGCCGGCCGGCGCGCCAATCCCCTGCCATGACGTGATCTCGTAGCCCGGATAGGTTTCGGCGACGGTCGGGATCTCCGGCGCCACCTTGCTGCGGGCGCGGCTGGTCACCGCGAGCGCGCGCAGGCGGCCATCGCGCACATAGGGCAGCGACGTCACGATCGAATCGATGAAGAAATCGAGCTTCACCGAGCCGCCCATCATGTCGGCTACCGCGGGCGCCGAACCGCGATAGGGAATGTCCGTCATTTTAGTGTTGCTCATAAGCTGCAGCATTGCGGCTGCAAGGTGCGCCACCCCGCCTTTGCCGAAGGTGGCGTAGTTGAGGACGCCGGGCTGCGCTGCCGCAAGCTCGGTCAGTTCCTTGACCGAATGGGCGGGAAACGACAGCGGCACGACCAGAAGATTGGGCACCGCGGTGAGCTGTGCCACCTCGGTGAAGCTCCTTGCCGGATCGTAAGGGACGTTTTTTGAAATCAGCGGACCGAACACATGCGTGCTCGAATTGCTGAGATTGAGCGTGTAGCCGTCCGGTGCCGCGCGCGCCGCCGCGCCGGTGCCGACAAAGCCCGACGCACCGCCGATGTTTTCGACAAAGACAGTGCCGCCGATTTCCGGCCCGAGCTTGGCGGCCATCAGCCGCGCCGTGATGTCGGTGACGCCGCCCGGCGGGAACGCAACGATCAGGCGGACCGGTCGATCCGGGTAGGTTTGCGCCGCCACCGGCCCTGCTGCGGTCACTGTCAGGACCGCTCCCAGCAACGCTCCCAGATTCAGCGATTGCCCACAACTCCTCATGGCGGATCTCCGGGTGCGCTGGCTCAAGACGCTCAATGATTGCCGGACGGCGAAATCGGATTACTTGATCACTGCCAGCGACGGATCGACGAAGCGCGCGAGATCGGGCGGACCATCGAGGTCGCCGGACTTCTGCAATTCCTTCAGCGCCATGCCGATACCGCCACGCTCGAACGCACCCACGCGGTCGAAGGTTGGAAGTCTGTTGGCGAATTCGTAGGTGAGCGCCACATCTTCGGGCGTCGACCTCGAGACCTCGCGGAAGATCTCTATGGTATCGGCCCGGTTGGCAGGGTCGTGAAAATAGTCGACGCCCTTGGCAAATCCGTCCAGGAACCGCGTCAGCAATTCATGATTGTCGCGTCCCCACTTGGAATTGACCGAGAACACCGCGAACGGAATGTTGTTGTCGGCACTGACCGGCGCGCCGAGGTTCTTGAAGCCCGCGGTCTTGGCGCGGAAGTTGTAGGGCGTCGCCAGGATGGTGGCGTCGATCGATCCAGACAATAGCGCGGCGAAGCGTTGCGACGTTGCCCCGGCATAGATCATGTCGAAGTCGCCCGATTTGACGCCGTAGGGCTCCAGCATCCGCTCGACGTAATAGCGCGTGATGTCCTTGGCGCCACCCAACATCACGATCTTGCCCTTCAGGTCGGCGAGGCCGTTGATGGAGGACTTGGCATAGACCTCGTATGGCGGCGCCTGCATTTCCACGCGGATCATCGACAGCGGCGCGCCCTTGTCGATGGCGCGCAGCGCATCGAACGGGCTGCTGATGCCGATGTTCATTTCGCCGGCCGTCAATTGCTGCATGACGGCGGCGCTCGACGGCGCCGCAATCATCTCGACTTGCAGTCCGAGCTTGTCGAAGATGCCTTTCTTGTTCGCGATGTAGATCGGCCAGCTGATGACAGAGCCCGACCCGGTCTCGCCGATTTTCAGCTTGTCGGCCGCCCGGGCGCCGCTCGCCGCAAGCGAAAACATCAGCACGCATGCAGCGGCGAATATTCCAAAACGGAGAGTTCGGGTGACGATCATTTGGCGGTGTCCTTCTCAGAAGAAGCTGGGGCAGCTTGCAACGCGCTGCCCGGCCGACTGTCGCCGCAAAAATAGCGGTTTGCGCGTTTCTTTGCCACAACTGCAGGGCGGGCTGGCCGAAGGCATAGCGATCGCGGCGCTCCGCTATCCGCACTAGCTCCCTTCGAGGATGCGCCTTTCGGCGCTCCGGCTCCCTCGGTTTTGGAGGCGAACCTCAGAGGGGACAATTCGGGAGGCCCAACCGCTCGCATCCGCCGTGCGGAAACGATCAACTTTGCCCTCACAGCGTGATATCGTTTCGGCCGCGCGGCGCGTGACGCAACAGGAGGTTCGATTGGCGACGGACATCGGCAGGCGGCGATTCATCAAGGCTCTTGGTACGACATTTGGCGCGGCGGCGGCCGCGACATCGATCGCTGCGCCGCGCATCGTGCGCGCGCAAGCAGCCTACCCGAACCGCCAGGTCAGGATCGTGGTGCCCGCGCCGCCGGCGGGAATTACCGATCTGTCCGCGCGCCTCGTCGCCGACGGGCTGCGCGCAAAGTTCAATCAGCCCTTCATCGTCGAGAACAAATCCGGCGGCAACGGCTTCATCGGATTGCGCGAAATGGCGCGCGCTGCGCCCGACGGCTACACGCTCATGGTCGGCACCGTCGGCACGACGGTGATCAATTTCGCCATCGATTCCGCCGCCGGCGACCAGCTCATGATGGGAACGCCGCCGAAGCCGTTCGATCCGGCGCGCGACATGGTGCCGATCGCGGGCACCGCCGAATACGCGACCGCCATGGTGGTCAACAAGGCCATGCCGGTGAAAACGGTCGCGGATTTCATCGCCTATGCCAAGGAGCGCCCCGGCAAGCTGACGTTCGGCTCGACCGGCGTCGGCGCGCTCGATTTCGTCGCCGCCGAATTGTTCATGAAGGCGGCCGACATCAAGATGGTGCACGTGCCCTATCGCGGCGGACCGGCGGCGCTCAACGACCTGATGGGCGGATCGATCGACACGATCATCGAAGTCTATCCGGTGGTCATGGAGCAGATCAGGAGCGGGTTGATCAAAGGGCTTGCGGTCAGCACGTCCTATCGGCTGCCGTCCAATCCCGACATGCCGACGTTTGCCGAAGCGGGCGTGCCCGGGATGAATCTCACCGGATGGGGCGGCTTTTACGGGCCAGCCGGCCTGCCGGGCGAGATCGTCGAAAAACTCGGCGCCGCCATCGTCGACGTCGTCGGGCAGCCGGAGATCAAGGACAAGTTTCGCATCATCGGGTTTGAGCCCACGGGGCTGGGTGTGAAGGAATTCACCGCGCTGCACACGTCCGAGATCAAGCGCTGGGTTTCGTTCCTGAGCGAGATGGGCCTGCGAAAATAGTGGCAGTCGATCCATTGGTGCGAACGAGGAGAGCGGAGGACAGCGTCATGACCTGGGCCACCGGGACGACGATCGCAAGACGAAATTTCGCTGCGCTGTTCGCCTGCGCCGCAGCCTTTGCGGCCATGAGCCTGCCGGCGACGCTCTCGAACGCGGCATTGCCGACGCCGTCGCAAGCGCCGGGGCCGACTTCGCTCGCGGGGCAATTGCTGATCGCGTCACCGTCGATGGGCGATCCGCGGTTCTATCACGCCGTGATTGTCATGGTGCGGCACGGCCCGAGCGGCGCGCTCGGTATCATGATCAACCGGCTGCTGGGCGAACGATCGATGGCGAGCGTCCTCAAGGCGGTCGGCGAAAACGATTCCGGCGCGACCGGCAGTGTTCGTATTTTCATCGGCGGTCCGGTCCAGACCGATGCCGGCTTCGTGCTGCACAGCGCCGATTATCATCGCGACGACACCGTCGAGATCGACGGCCATATGTCGATGACTTCGAGCCGCGAAATCCTGCGCGACATCGCCGACAACAAAGGCCCGAAGAAAAGCCTGATTGCATTCGGCTATGCCGGCTGGGGTGCGGGCCAACTCGAAGGCGAACTGCAGCAGCGCGGCTGGTATACGGCCGAGGCGGACGAAAAGATCGTCTTCGACAACGACCGCGACAAGGTCTGGGACGACGCCATCAAGCGCCGCACGCAAGACCTTTGAAAATGCCGGCGTCGTAGTGCGTCACGGACAGCAACCGCAATTCCGTTCGAATTCCGCCGTCGCGGTTGCCACATTCCGCCATCACTCGCTCACCGCGCAGCCGCGAATTGGCGCGATGGCGGCCCGCAAATTGTCCCGGCCGCTTGGTCAGCTCCGCGCCGATTCGGGCGTGCGGCAACCGGCGATGCCGATTGTGCGCACGACGTCAGGAGGGGACATGCGCCGCATCGCTGCCAGTCTTTTCGCCACTTTCATTCTCATCGCACCGGCTTTTGCCGCACCGCCTCGCGCCGCAGAACTGGAAACGACTGCAGGCATCATCAAATGGCTGAACGCCTATCGCTTCAGACCTGATCCGGACGGGCTGCCCGTCGTCGTGCGTGCGCTCAGCCGCAGCCAGGCATTCAAGGATCCGGAAACGTCCGGGGCCTATATCGGCTTCATCGCCGGCGTGCTGAGCGCAAATCCGACGCGCGCCGGGGAGCTGATCGCCAGCATGCTGCCGATCTCGCCCGCCGATCATTGGGTGCTGGTGCGCGCCATCGCCTATTCGGACCTGCCGGACTGGAAGGAGCTGCTCGCAACCTTCGTCGATCGCATGCCGACGCGCCGCGTCATGATCGACCGATACCTCGACGGCAAGCTGCCGACACTCAGCCAGATCGCCTACACCAAGAAGAAGGACGGGATGCTCGACAAGCTCAAGGACGAGTTCAGCTCCGACAAGGACCGCAAGAAGCCGGTGGCGATCGAGCCAAGCCCGGAACTGGTCGACCTGCTGTGGGGCTATTACCTCGCGACCGGCTGCTACGCCCCGATCGCGCGCATCATCAAATTGCTGCCCGGCGCGAACGACAAGGACAACGTCGACCGGCTCACCGTCGGCAGCGCCGCGAAGTTTACGCTCGCCAGCAACGCGGTGCGCGACACCGAATTGCTGGCGATGCTCAAATGGTCGGTGAAGCACCAGCCCAAGGACGTGGCCAGTGTGCTCAAGGACGTCATCGAGACGGCGGAGACCGTCGACAGCGCGCGCATGCGCAAGGAGGCGCTTGCGGCCATCGAGGATCTCAAACTGAAGGGCTCGGAGTCGACGCGAAATCTGTCGACGCTGGGACGGATCGGCCAGGGCGCAGTGTCGCTCGGCTGCGTCGTAGCGGCGGCGACCGGACACGTCGAGTTCGGCATCCCATGCGCTGATCGGCGGCGCGGCGACCACGGCGGCAGTGTATTACCTCGGGCACTGAGGCGGCGGTTACGCAAGCTGCGCTTCGAGCGCAGCCGCCGCGTGCTCGGGTTTGACCCACTCCCAGTCCGGCATCTGGTTGCGGAACCAGGTCGCCTGCCGCTTGGTGTATTGCCGCGTGTCGCGCTTGCCGCCCTCGGCCGCCTCTGCGAGCGTGAACTCGCCGCGAAAATAGCGGATCAGCCACGGCACGCCGTGCGCCTTCATGGCCGGCAGCTCCGGATCGAGATTGCGCGCCGCGAGCGCACGCACCTCCTCGATCGCGCCGTCTGACAGCATGGCGTCGAAACGCGCATCGATGCGGGCCAGAAGGTCCGTGCGCTCCGGCGCCAGAAATATCTTGGCGGCGAGTGTGGGATCGACGATGGCCGGCATGCCGTCGCGGTGCCAGTCGACCAGCGAGCGCCCGGTCGCCAGCACCACTTCGAGCGCGCGGGTGATGCGCGCGCGGTCGCCCGGCATCAGCCGCGCCGCGGAGCCGGGATCGCGCCGCGCCAGCTCCGCATGCAGCGCGGCGATGCCTTCGCTGGCGAGCCGCGCGCGGACCTCGGCGCGAATTTCATCGGGGACCGGAGGCACGGCGGCGAGCCCTTGCGTCAGCGCCTTGAAGTAAAGCCCGGTGCCGCCGACGATGATGGCGACGCGCCCGACCCGCAAGGTATCGGCCAATGCCGACGCGGCGTCCGCGCACCAGCGCCCGACCGAATAGTTCTCCGCCGCATCGACATGGCCGTAGAGCCGGTGCGGCGCACGCGCTTCCTCGGCCTGTGTCGGCCGCGCCGTGATGATCCGCAGGTCGCGATAGACCTGCATGGAATCGGCATTGATGATGGTGCCGCCGAGCTTCCGCGCCAGCGTGAGCGCGAGCGCCGATTTGCCGCTTGCCGTCGGCCCGGCGATCAGGATTGCGTTGGGTTTTCTCACGGGGATGGAGCTAGACCGAGGCGGCGCGCAAAATCAACCATGGCAGATGCCATTGCGTCGTTAGGGATACTTGTTGAACCTGAATCCCGCGCCGATTAAACAGGGCCTCCGTCAATTCTGCTGCGACGAGGCCTTGTGACTCTCATTCAACCCTTTCGCGCTTTGCGTCCCGCACCAGGACGCGCCGCCGAAGTTCTGGCACCGCCATACGACGTGCTCTCGAGCGCGGAAGCGCGCGAGCGCACCAAGGGCAAGCCGTGGAGCTTCCTCCACATCTCGAAGCCGGAGATCGATCTCGATCCGGCGATCAACCCGTACGATCGCGCCGTCTATGCCAAGGCCGCGGAGAATCTCGCGCGCATGATCGAAGCGGGCGTCCTCATCCGCGATGCCAGACCCCGCTATTACGTCTACCGCCTGACGTGGCGCGGCCATGTGCAGACCGGCATCGCAACGGCCGCCTCCATCGCCGACTACGACAGCAACCGCATCCGCAAGCATGAGCACACGACGCCGGTCAAGGAAGACGACCGCGTTCGCCAGATCGAGACCGTCAACGCCCAGACCGGCCCGGTCATGGTCGGATATCCCGTGGCGCCCGCAATCGATGCCATGCTGGCGCGCGCCGCGGCGGGCGAGCCGGATGTCGACGTGACAGCCGACGACGGCGTTCGCCACCAGATGTGGGTGATCGCCGACGATGCGACCATCTCGGCGCTGACGCTCGCTTTCGATGCCCTGCCGGCGCTCTACATCGCTGACGGGCATCACCGCTCGGCTGCGGCCTCGCGTGTCGCCAAGGCGCGCGGCGGTTCAGGCCCGCATCGCCAGTTCCTGGCGGTCATCTTTCCGCATCACGAGATGACCATCCTCGACTACAACCGGGTGCTGCGCGATCTGAACGGACGCAGCCCGGAGCAGCTGATTGCCGAGCTGAAAAAGACTTTCGCGGTTAACAGTTCGGACCCGGCTGTTCGTCCCGCCGCGCCGGGCGAATTCGGCATGTTTCTTGACGGCCGCTGGTACCGGCTGACGCTGCCGGACCGATCTCATTCCCAAGGACGACCCGATTGGACGGCTGCCGGTCACGCTGCTGGCGCGAAACGTGCTCGAGCCGCTGTTCGGCATCGCCGATCAGCGCACCGACAAGCGCATCGACTTTGTTGGCGGCGGGCGCGGCCTCGACGAGCTCGCGCGCCGGGTCACGTCAGGAGATATGGCGGCCGCGTTCGCGCTCTACCCGACCCAGATGGATGACCTGATGGCGGTGGCCGATGCCGGCGAAATCATGCCGCCCAAGTCGACATGGTTCGAGCCCAAGCTCGCCGACGGCATGGT
Organism: uncultured Alphaproteobacteria bacterium; assembly: GCA_963730645.1. GTDB lineage: Bacteria > Pseudomonadota > Alphaproteobacteria > Rhizobiales > Xanthobacteraceae > BOG-931. The sequence continues at coordinate 59,414 of CAVSSN010000018.1, forward strand.
CAGCCACGTGCTGGATTGAGCGGCGCGTTGTCGCCCAAGCGTGCTTGCACCTATTGCAAGCTCAGCGCCACGAACCGTGTGTCGCCGTCCGCGTTCGAGACCAAAAGCACCGCGACCTTCTTGCCGGACGACTTGAGCGTGTCGAGGCGTGACTGCAGGTCGGTCGGATTGCCCACCGCCTCGTACTGGACCTCGACGATGACGTCGCCGGCCGCCAGCCGCTTGTCGGACGCCGCCGACGCCACGCTGGCATCGACATCGGTCACCACCACGCCCTTGACGGTATCCCTGATCTTGAATTTCTTGCGCAGATCGTCGGACATGCTGGAAAGCTCGAGCCCCAGCGTCTTCTGCACCACGGACTTTTGTTCAGGAGCTTTGTCTTTGTCCTTTTTGTCGGCATCCGCCGCGGCGGCTTTCTCGCCGTCTTCGAGCCGGCCGAGCTTCACCGTTCGTGTCTCTTCCTTGCCCTTGCGGATGACGAGAACCTCGACGTCCTTGCCGACCGGCGTATCGGCGACGATGCGCGGCAGGTCGCGCATCTCCTTGATCTCATGACCGTCAAACTTGACGACCACATCGCCCGGCTCGATGCCGGCAGGCTTCGCCGGGCCCTTGTCGTCGACGCCGGCAATGAGCGCGCCGCGCGTCGGCCTGATGTTGAGGCTTTCGGCGATGTCGTCCGTCACCTGCTGGATGCGGACGCCGAGCCAGCCGCGCCGCGTCTCGCCGAACTGGCGCAGTTGATCGATCACCGCCAAGGCGCTTTTCGACGGCACCGCAAAGCCGATGCCGATCGAGCCGCCTGACGGCGAGATGATCGCGGTGTTGACGCCGACGACCTCACCGTCGAGGTTGAACAGCGGTCCGCCGGAATTTCCGCGATTGATGGCAGCGTCGGTCTGGATGTAGTTGTCGTACGGCCCGGAATTGATGTCACGGTTGCGCGCCGAGACGATGCCGGCCGTTACCGTGCCGCCGAGGCTGAACGGATTGCCGATCGCGACAACCCACTCGCCCAGCCGCAGCTTGTCGGAATCGCCGAACGCCACCGCCTTCAACGGCGCCTCCGGCTTGACGCGCAACAGCGCGAGATCGCTCTTGGTGTCCTTGCCGACCAGTTCGGCCTTGAGCTTGGTGCCGTCGTTGAGAATGACGCTGATCTCGTCGGCATCGGCGATGACGTGGTTGTTGGTGACGACGAGGCCGGAGGGATCGATGATGAAGCCCGAGCCGAGCGAATTGACCCGGTGAGGCCCGCGGCCCTGGCCCTGGTTTCCGCCCTGACCACCGCGGCGGTTCTTGAAGAACTCGTCGAAGAACTCCTCCATGGGCGAGCCGGGCGGCAGGTTCGGCATGGTACCGACGCGCGAGTCGACCGTTTGCGACGTCGAGATGTTGACCACAGCGTCGATCACTTTTTCGGCAACATCGGCGATACCATCGGGACCGCGCGCCGCCGCGGGCAGCACCGGCAGCACCATGATGGCTGCCGCAAGTGCGGCCATGACAGAAAAATGCCGCAGAAAGCGGGCGAAGGGGCGCGACATAGCCGGGCGCAGCATGGGCGTCAGTACTCCTGGATGGCGATTCGCATGAAAGCTGCCCCCGTCCGCCGCCGGACGCAAGGCCAATACCGGACGTTCGCCGCTATTAGGAACCGGATTTGGGGCGGAATAGCGACCCGCGCAAGACCGCTCAGCCGCGCACCAGCCAGACGATGACAACGCCGACAACGGCCGAAATGATGCCGGCAATCCGCAACGGGCCATCCGGCGTTTCAAGCACCGTCGCCATCGCCCGTTTTGCCGCCGATGGAAAGCCGGCGAGGAACAAACCCTCGATCGCGAAGAACAGGCCGAGCGCGGCAAGGAAATCAGACATCGACGCGACCGGTTGAGAACGACGCCGAGTGGCGACGCAAAGGCGAATTCTATCGGGCAGGGCTCGGCGGATTTGGTGTTGCAGACTTGGCCGCGCCGTCTGATGGCGGCTTGCCTGACGGATTGGAGAAGTAGCGGAAGAAATCCGAATCCGGCTTGAGCAGCAAGCGCGTGTCATTGGCCTTCAGCCCAGCCTCGTAGGCCTGCATCGAGCGGTAGAAAGCGAAAAAATCCGGATCCTTGGTGTATGCCTCGGCAAAGATCTGGTTTCGCGTCGCGTCACCCTCGCCGCGTGTCTTCTCGGCGGTTGAAGTGGCCTCGGCGATCAAAACCGTGACGTCGCGGTCGGCCTTGGCGCGAATCTCCTGCGCCTTCTGGCTGCCTTGGGCGCGGAATTCGGCGGCTTCCCGTTGCCGCTCCGTCTGCATGCGCTGGTAGACCGCCTGGCTGTTCTGTTCGGGCAGATCGGCGCGCCGGATGCGCACGTCGACGACCGAAATGCCAAACGAAGCCGCCTCGTGATCGAGCTGCTCGCGCACCCGCGCCATGAGCTGCTCGCGGATATCGCGCACGGTCTGGACCAGCGTCACCTCGCCGAGCACGCGGCGCAGCGCCGAATTGAGCAGGATCGCAAGCTGGGAATTGGCGCCGGAGATCGATCCGACGGACTGGTAGAACTTGAGCGCATCCTTGATGCGGTAACGGGCAAAGGCATCGACGACCATGCGCTTCTGGTCGGAGGCGATGACCTCCTGGGCCGGGAACTCGAGATCGAGGATGCGCTCGTCGATGTAGATGACGCTGTCGATCAGCGGGATCTTGTAATGCGAGCCCATGATCGGTGATGACCCGCACCGGCTGGCCGAGCCGCACCACCAGCGCCTGCCGCGTCTGGTAGACGGTAAACAGCGAACCGTAGGCGATGATCGCGACGATAATAGCGAGGACGGCGAGCGCGCCGCCGGCAAGACTGAGCTTCATGGCTTGGCTCCCGGCTGCGGTGGCCGCGGGCGGCGTCAGCTCGTTGAGCGGCAAGTAGGGCACCACGCCGGCGCCGCCTTGGCCGCCGACGCCGGAATCGATGATGATCTTGTCGGTGCCGCCGAAAATCCGCTCCATGGTCTCGAGATACATGCGCTGGCGCGTGACGTCCGGCGCCTTCTTGTACTGCTCGTAGACCTGGTTGAAGCGCGACGTCTGGCCCTTGGCTTCCGCCACGGTTTGCTCACGATAGGCCTCGGAATCCTGGGTGACCTTGGCGGCACGGCCGCGGGCCTCAGGTACGACGCGGTTGGCATAGGTCTGCGCCTCGTTCTGCGCGCGTTCGAGATCGGAGCGCGCGGCCTGCACGTCGCGGAACGAGTCGATGACCTGGGTCGGCGGATCGACTTTCTGCAGCTGGACCTGCTGGATCAGGATGCCGGCGCCGTAGTTGTCGAGAGTCTTCTGCATGAGCTCCTGCACGGCGGCCTCAGTGGTCTGGCGCGCGCCGGTGAGGATCGGCTGGATATTGTTGCGGCCGACCACCTCGCGCATGGCGCTTTCGGCCACCGCCTTCACGGTGCCCTCGGGATTCTGGATGTTGAAGAGGTAGTCCCCGACGCCGGCAGGTTTCACCCTCCACAGCACCGAGAAATCGACGTCGACGATGTTCTCGTCGCCGGTGAGCATCAAGCTCTCCTCGGGCACGTCGCGTACCGACGTGCCGCGCCGCGAATCCTCGACCAGGCGCATGCCGACGTCGATCTTGTTGACGCGAAGCGCCTGCGGCGTGAGCGCCGACTCGATCGGATACGGCAGGTGATAATTGAGGCCCGGCTGCACCTCGCGCACGAACTTGCCGAACCGCAGCACCACGCCCAGTTCGTCCGGCTCGACGCGGAAGAAGCCGGAAAAGCCCCACAGCACCACGGCGGCGAGCGCGATCAGCGCGAAGCCGCGGCCGCCGAGATTGCCCGGCAGCACGGTGCGCAGCTTGTCCTGGCTCCGGCGCAGCAATTCTTCGAGATCGGGCGGGCTCGGCCCCGACGATTGTGGCCCGGAGCCCCAAGGCCCCTTTGACCCGCCTGAGCCCCACGGTCCACCGCCGCCGCCCTGATTGCTCCAAGGCATCGATTTTCTCCCGGACGACGGCCCAAGACCGCCAAAACCTGTTCCGAGCGGTTATAGGGGAGCGGCTTGCCGCTTACAACGCGCGGCCTCGCCAGTGCCCATTCCGAAGCTATTTGCCGCCGCTCGGAGCGCCCGGCATCTATGCGTTGCCGCCTATGGCGCAAGGGCGCTCAAATGCGCTCATAGGTCACAAAGGCGAACGCGTGGGCATCGTCCGGACCGGCCGGATGGTCGCGACGCGCGCTTTCGCGCCAGCTTTTGCTGTCGATAGGCGGGAAGACGGTGTCGCCCTCGGGGCTCGCCCGGACATGGGTGATTTCAAGACGGTCGGCGCGCGGCATTGCCTGGCCGTAGATATCGGCGCCGCCCGCGACCACGATTGCGTCCGCGGACCGGCGCAGCGCGTCGCCACGCGCCGCATCGAACGCGGCGTCGAGATCCGGCGCCACCAGGATACCAGGCGCTGCGAAGGTCCGGTCGCGGCTCACCACGATGGTGGTGCGGCCGGAGAGCGGCTTGCCGATCGACAGATAAGTTCTGCGGCCCATGATCACCGGCTTGGCCATCGTCAGTGCGCGGAAATTCTGAAGGTCGGCCTTGAGCCGCCATGGCATCGCGTTGCCGCGGCCGATGACGCCGTTTTCCGCGACAGCGGCGACGAGGATGATCGGAATTCCCCGCACGGCCGCGTGACTGCTCACACCGCCACCTTGGCTTTGATGTGCGGGTGCGGATCGTAGCCTTCGAGCGAAAAATCCTCGTAGCGGAAGGCGAACAGGTCCTTCACGGCCGGATTGAGCCGCAGTGTCGGCAGCGCACGGGGAGCGCGGGAAAGCTGCAGGCGCGCCTGCTCGAGGTGATTGAGGTAAAGGTGCGCGTCGCCGATGCTGTGAATGAATTCGCCAACGGCAAGCCCGCTCACCTGCGCCATCATCACGGTCAGCAGCGCATAGGAGGCGATGTTGAACGGCACGCCGAGGAACACATCGGCCGAGCGCTGATAGAGCTGGCAGGACAGCCGTCCCTCGGCGACGTAGAACTGGAACAGGCAATGGCACGGCGGTAGCGCCATCTTGTCGACATCGGCCGGATTCCACGCGGTGACGATCAGGCGGCGCGAATCCGGGCTGCGGCGGATGGCGGCCACCACATTGGCCATCTGGTCGATGGTGCCACCGTCGGCCGCAGGCCACGAACGCCATTGCTGGCCGTAGACCGGGCCAAGCTCGCCGTTTTCGTCGGCCCATTCGTTCCAGATGCTGACGCCATGATCGTTGAGATATTTGACGTTGGTGTCGCCGCGCAGGAACCAGAGCAGCTCGTAGACGATGGATTTGACGTGAAGTTTCTTGGTGGTGACGAGCGGAAAGCCGTCGCCAAGGTCGAAACGCATCTGATGGCCGAACACCGAAAGCGTGCCGGTGCCGGTGCGGTCGCGTTTTTCGACGCCCTCGGCAAGCACGTGTTCCATCAGATCGAGGTATTGGCGCATCGGGATTTCGCGATCCTTTGCGAGCCTGAGTCGGCACCCCAAGATTACCGCCAAGCAGGCGTCAGGCGAAACATGGCCACGCGGACGCCCGGACGCAAATGCAAAGGGCGGCTGCCTGTCACGGCCGCCGCCCTTCGGAATGCAAGTGGATAAAGCCTCAGTCCTCGACGAACACCTCGTCGCGGCGCCGGCGGATCTTCGGCAATGCCGCCAGCACGATCAGGATCGTGGCGAGGGTGATCAGCGTCGCCGAGATCGGCCGTGTCAGGAACACGGTCGGATCGCCGCGTGCGATCAGCATGGCGCGGCGGAGATTCTCCTCCATCAGCGGGCCGAGCACGAAGCCGAGCAGGAGCGGCGCCGGTTCCAGCTCGTGCTTGAGGAACCAGTAGCCGAGCAGCCCGAACACCGCCGTGCTCATCACGTCGAACGGCGAGTTGTTGAGCGAATAGACGCCGATGCAGCAGAAGATCAGGATCGCCGGATAAAGGTGCCGGTAGGGCACCCGCAGCAGCCGCACCCAGATGCCGACCATCGGCAGATTGATCACGACCAGCATCAGGTTGCCGAGCCACATCGAGGCGATCATGCCCCAGAACAATTGTGGCTGTTTGGTCATCACCTGCGGTCCCGGCACGATGCCGTGGATCGTCATGGCGCCGACCATGAGCGCCATCACGGCGTTGGGCGGAATGCCGAGCGTGAGCAGCGGGATGAAGGATGTCTGTGCGGCGGCGTTGTTGGCGCTCTCAGGCGCCGCAACGCCCTCGATGGCGCCGCGGCCGAAGCGCGACGGGTCCTTGGCGACCTTCTTCTCGAACGTGTAGGCCGCAAACGCCGCGATCACCGCGCCGCCGCCGGGCAGGATTCCCAGCATCGAGCCCAGCGCCGTGCCACGCCCGATTGCGCCGGCGGAGGCCTTGAGGTCCTCGCGCGTCGGCATCAGGCCCGTGATCTTGCTGTGGACGATGTTGCGGCTCAGCACCTGTTCGAGGTTCTTCATGATTTCGGAGAAACCGAACACGCCCATTCCGACGGTGATGAAGCTGATGCCGTCGGCGAGTTCCGGAATGTCGAACGCCATGCGCGAGGCGCCGGTCTCGAGGTCGGAGCCGACCATGGACAGCAGCAGGCCGAGGATCACCATGGCCATGGCCTTGATGACCGACCCCTTGGCCAGCACCACCGCGAACACGAGGCCGAGCACCATCAGCGAGAAATACTCGGCCGGACCGAACAGCAAGGCGAGACTGGTCAGCGGCGCGCCAAGCGCCGCGACCAGCACGGTCGAGACGCAACCGGCGAAGAACGACCCGATGGCGGCGATGGCAAGCGCGGGACCTGCCCTGCCCTGACGCGCCATCTGATGGCCGTCGAGCGTCGTCACCACCGATGAGGCTTCACCGGGAATGTTCACCAGGATCGACGTGGTGGAGCCGCCATATTGCGCGCCGTAATAGATGCCGGCGAGCATGATGAGCGCGCCGACCGGCGGCAGGCCGAAGGTGATCGGCAGCAACATGGCGATCGTTGCCAGCGGGCCGACGCCCGGCAGCACGCCGATCAGCGTGCCGACAATTGCCCCGACCAGACAGAGCCCGATATTGGTGGGCTGGGCCGCGACCGAGAAGCCCATGGCAAGATTGGCGATGAGATCATGCATGACTGTATCGCCCCTTGATCAAAAACGCGGCCAGAGCTGGAACGGCAGATTGAGCAAGTAAGGAAACAGAATCGTGCAGAAGATGGTCAGCCCGATCGCCACCAGGATCGTTTCGAACCATTTGACCTCGTCGGAACCTGCTGCCGACAACATGATCGAGACGAAGCTGGCGATGATCAATCCGGCAGGCCGGATCAAGGCGCCAAACACGACAGTCGAAACGGTGATCCAGAACGGCCCGCGGACGGCATAGCGCTCAAGCGCAGGACCGTGCGAAAGCAGACCGATGAGGGTGATGACCGCACCGAAAGCAAAGAGGAGTCCTGCGAACAGCCGCGGCGCAGTCCCCGGACCGAAGGCAAAGCCCCGCATTCCCGGAAGGTCGCTCGCGGCCCAGACCGCGAAGAGCGCGACTGCCATCAGCACAAGGCCCGCAAAGAAATCCTGCGGATTGCGTATTTTCCCCGTTGCGCGTGGCTTTTCGTCCGCCGCCGGCGGCAGCGTTGACTGGGACATGCCCCCTCCTCCTCTGGAACCCGCACTCCTTGCCCTGATGCCTACCTAGCACATCCAGAGCCCCGGTCGAAAGCTTGGCCCATTTGTCATGGCCGCGTCAAACTAGCCCGGCAAGACCGATCAGCGCCGCCGCCGCGAATACCCATAACGGGTTGAGCCGCATCCAGTAACTGATCACCGCGGTTGCAGCCGAAATCGCCACGGCCGACCAACTATAATCGGCCGCCGTCGCAACCACGGTCGCGCTCGATGCGGTCAGCCCGACCGAAACCGGCACCAGGCCACGGCGCAGCATCGCCTGCCAGGGCGCTCCCTTGAAGCGCTCCCAGGTCCGGCCGACGAAGAAGGCGAACAGGCAGGTCGGCCCGCACATTGCCAGCGTCGTCACCAGCGCGCCGAGCACGCCGGCGACGCGATAGCCGATCAGCGTCACGATCATGACGTTCGGCCCTGGCGTCACCTGGGCGAGCGCAAACATGTCGGTGAACTGCCGGTCGGTCATCCAGTGCTTTACCTCGACGGCAAGGCGGTGCATTTCCGGCACCGCGGCATTGGCGCCGCCGACGGCGAGCAGCGACATCATCGCAAAGTAGCCGGCGAGCGCGAGCAGCGGATTGCCGTCGTCCTTCATCGCCGTATCCATCCGAGCGCGATGCTGAGCGGCAAAAGCACGCCGAGCACGGGGAGCAGCGGCCAGCGCAGAATGCCGATGGCGGTGAACGTCGCGAGTGCGACGAGCGGCGCGATGATCGCCCCGTTGTGGAGCAGCGGCTTCGCCATTTTTGCCGACGTCGCCATCATCAGCCCGGCCGCCGCCGCCGAGACGCCAACCAGCATGCGCCGCAGCGCGGCGATCTCACCGTAATGCGCGTAGAGCATCGCGACGATGGTCACCAGCACCATTGGCGGGCCGAGCAGCCCGACAAGCGCGACGATGGCGCCCGCCGGCCCGCGGAAGCGCGAGCCGAAAATGACGGAGAAGTTGACGATGTTGGGTCCAGGCAGGAACGAGCACAACGCGTAGGCTTCGTTGAATTGCTCAGGTGTCAGCCACTTGCGCTCCTCGACCATCATGCGCCGCGACCACGCCAGAACGCCGCCGAAACCCGACATCGAAATGGTGGCGAAGGCGATGAACAACTCCGCAAGCGTCGGCGAGACTTGCGGTGGAACCGGCGACAGGCTCGGGGCTCGTGGCAGCGGATGAAGTCATGAGGAAGTTCAGCGCCGGAATTGTCGTGACATGCGTTATGATGCGCGAGCATTAACGCCCAAGCCCGCGGTGACGCCAGCCGATTTGTCGCGCGCGCAATGGCAACCGCATAGGCCGCATGTCGCCCGTTGAAACCGAGATCGTGCTCGTTGGCGGCGGCCATGCGCACGTGCACGTGCTCACGGCATTTGCGGCGCAGCCCGTGCCGGGCGCACGGCTCACGCTGATCACGCGCGATCTCGCGACGCCCTATTCCGGCATGTTGCCCGGGACCGTGGCCGGTCTCTACCGGCCGGAGCAAGCCCATGTCGACCTCGTGCGCCTCGCGGCCGCGACAGGCACGCGTCTCATTCATGCCGAGGCGACCGGCCTCGACCGAACGCACAAGCGCGTCCTGCTGGCCGATGGGCTCGGCCGTTGCTTACGGCATCGTCTCGCTCGATATCGGCATCGCGCCGTCCCTGGCCGCGATAAAGGGCGCCCCCGAACACGCCATCGCGGTGAAGCCGATCGGACGGTTTCTGGCGAGGTTCGATGATCTGCTGGCGCGTTGCGCGTTGCCGGATGGGCCGCGGCGGATCGCGATGATCGGCGGCGGCGCCGGCGGCGTCGAGCTGCTGCTGTCGATGCGATCACGCGTGCTCGCCGAAGCCAGGAAACACGGCGATGACGGCGGGCGATTTTCATTTGCGCTCATCACAGCGGGCGAGATTCTCGAAACTCACAATCGCGGCGTCCGCGCCGCCTTCCGCCGCATTCTTTCGCAACGCGGGATCAAGTTGCACGAACATTGCAGGGTGCTTTCGCTCACATCGAGCGCGATCGAATTCGAGACCGGACCGCCGCTCGAAGCCGACGTTACGCTCGTGGCGACCGGGGGCAGCCGCGCCGGCATGGTTCGCGGACACGGGGCTTGCACGCGATGCCGGCGGCTTTCTCGCCGTTGGTCCGACGCTGCAGGTGCTGAACGATCCCGATGTCTTCGCTGCCGGCGATTGCGCCGCCATGGTCGAGACGCCGCGGGAGAAGGCCGGCGTTTACGCCGTGCGTGCGGGACCGCCGCTCGCCGAAAATCTGCACCGCCGCGTGCGCGACAAGCCGCTGAAGCGTTGGACGCCGCAGCGCCGCCATCTCGCTCTCATCTCGACCGGCGAGCGCTATGCCGTCGCCTCTTGGGGGCGATGGAAGGCCGAAGGCGCGTGGGTGTGGACGCTGAAGGATTGGATCGATCGCCGCTGGATGCGCAAGTACCAGACGCCGATCGCAGGCTGATTGGCGCCCGCGCTACGGAATCGGCAGCAGCGGCTTCTGCCCCGCATGCAACTGCATGTCGACCGCGGTGAGCAGCACCGCCGTCGCGGCGTAGTTGCCCATCAGCATCACCAGTTCGATCAGCTTGTTCGGGCCGAAATGCTCCTTCGCCTTGGCGAAGGTCTGCGACTTCACCTTGTGGTCGTGCAAAAGCTGACGCCCGACCTCGATCACCGCCGCCTGGATGTCGGGCAGCCCGGCCGTGCTCTTGCGGTGCTTGATGATGTCGATGACGTTTTGCTCGACGCCTTCCTTCAATGCTTCCGGCTCGTGCGCGCACCACTCGAACTGGCTGTCCATCTCGCGCGCGGTGGTGAGGATCGCGATCTCGCGGATGCGCGGATCGAACCCGGCTTCATAGCGCAGATAATTCCCGACCGCGCTGCGCGCCTCGACCGTCTTGGTGCTGAAGAGTCCGAGCTCCTGCGGGTCCTTGCAGCCCCATGATGGAACCGCCCGGCTTGGCGCCGCGGTCGTATGCTTTCTTGCCCGCTTCGTCCAAATCTTCGCGCTTTGGCAGCGGCAGACGCAATGCCGGACTTCGGGTCGATATCCGATGGCGTTGAAGTCACCGTGGTACTCCTTGTTCGAGATCTTGAGGTTGAGTTTCGGTCGCTAGGCGTGGCCGTCGAGCAGCCAGCCGAATTTCTCCCGCGCCTTGCGGGCGATTTCGGGGCTTGGCGTGTTGGTCGGCGGAAACTTGTCGCGCCAGTGCCACGGCCGGCAGGCGTCGATGATCGCGACCGAATGGGTCATGTCACCCTTGGCGCGCTTCTCCGGCGACAGCGCCGGGTCGGCGGGCGAATCCCACGAGCCTTCGATGAACTGGATCGAGTCCTTCGGGTCGGTGCGCGTCAGCATCGCCCACAGCAGGTGATCGAGATTGGTGACGTCGACGTCGTCGTCAACCACCACGATGTATTTCGACGCATAGGCCGAGGCGCCGCACTGCGCGGCGATGTGACCGGCCTGCACCGCGTGACCGGGATAGCGCTGCTTGATCGAGACGCCGTGGAAGATGCGCGCGGCGCCGATCTCATGGCACCACACCTGCTGCACTTCCGGCACGCCGGCGTTGGTCATGTTCTGCTTGATCGTGGCCGAGCGCAGCACCGCGCGGTAGCGCGCCATCTCGTCGGGCCCGCCGCCCATCGGCGGCACGCCGACGAGGATCGGATCGTTGCGATGATAGATCGCCTTGATGTCGAGCACGGTGCAGGGCTTTGCGCCGCCGGCGTAATGGCCGGTCCATTCGCCGAACGGACCCTCGACCACGCGCTTGTCCGGCGTGACGTAGCCTTCGAGCACGATCTCGGCGCCGGCCGGGAACGGCAGCCCGGTGACCTTGCCGCGCACCATTTTCATCGGCCGCCCGCGCAGACCGCCAATGATGTCGATCTCGAACGTGCCGTAGGGCGCCTCGAGCCCGCCGTAGAAGAAGCTCAGCGGATCGCCGCCGAGCACCATGCAGACCGGCATCGGCTCGCCGCGCCTGAAATATTTCTCGCAGTGGATGGTGCCGTGGTGGCCGGCCGCCATCAGCATGCCGACCGACGTCTTGTCGTGCACCATCGCCCGGTATGAGCCGGCGTTGAGCCAGTCCTCTTCGGGGTCGCGGGTGATGCTGTAGGTGCCGGTGCCGATGTAGCGGCCGCCGTCCTTCTCGTGCCAGATCGGCGACGGAAATTTCGTCACGTCGACGTCGTCGCCCATCATGATGTTCTCGAACACCGGGCCGTCGTCGACGATCTCGTGCGGGATGATCTTCTGATCCTTGAGATAGGCTTCGCGATAGCTGTCGCTCAATTCCCATTTCGACAGGTGCTCGGGAAATCCGAGCGTCATGTTGCGGCGCTTGCCGGCGAACATGTTGAGCAGCACGCGGAAGCCCTTCGGCGAGCCCGGAATGTCGTCGAACACCACGCAGGGGCCGTTCTCGGCGCGCAGGATCGCTTCGGCCGCGAGTCCGATGTCCTCCTGCCAATTCGCGCCCTTGACGTTGCGGACCTCGCCGAGGCGCTCGGCGTAGGCGAGCCATTCGCGCAGATCGTCGTAGGCGATGCCGGCCGTGAAGTTGCTTTGATCGTTCATAATTCCCGTCGTCCTTGCACTAACTTTGGCGAGCATACACCGCCGCTCGCCCGCAGGCCTGCCTTTTTGCGCCGGAGAGCCGCCGCGACCTAACCGCGCGCGTTCTTCCCGCGCAACTTGGGGCCATGTTAGCGTCTTTGACCAAGAAAAAACGGAAGGACACGGACCATGCGCGGATCGCAGCACAGAGCCAGCAGGGTGCTGGCCGTCGTCGTCGGGCTTGCAGCCTTGGGCACGACACCCGGCCGCGCCGAGCCGATCAAGATCGGCGTGGTCACGGTCGCGGCGTTCGCGCCGGTCTTCATCGCGCAGGAAAAGGGCTACTTCGCCGCCGAAGGCATCCCGGCCGAGATCGTTCCGTTCGATGCCGCCCAGCCGGTCGCGGTCGGCGTCACCGCCGGCTCGATCGACTTCGGCGTGTCGGCCGTGACCGGCGGGCTCTACAACCTCGCCGGCCAGGGCGCATTGCAGATCATCGGAGCGGCGGCGGCCGAGCATCCCGGCTTCCACAACCAGGCCATCCTGGCGTCGAAGCGCGCGGATGCGGCCGGGCTGAAACTGGTGAAGCAGTTGCCCGGCCATTCGGTCGCCGTGACAGGAGTAGGCGCCCGCCGGTCTACGTCCTCGGCCGCATCGCGGACAAATACGGCTTCGACATCAAGAGCGTCGAGCTGCATTCGCTGCAATCGATCCCCAACATCATCACTTCGGTGGTCGGTGGCAGCTCGGACGCGACCTTCAGCGCTCTGAACGGCAAGACCGTCAGCTTCATCGAACGCGGCGACCTCAAGCTCATGGGATGGGTCGGCGACGAGGCGCCGTGGCAGTTCGGCCTCACCTACACCAGCACCAAGGCGGCCAACGAGCGCCACGACACCGTGGAGAAATTCCTGCGCGCATTCCGCAAGGCGGCGCGCGATTACTACAACGCCTTCACCGCGCCGGACGGCACGCAGAAGAGCGGGCCCACAGCGCCCGAAATGCTCGCCATCATCGCCAAGTACACGCACCAGTCAGCCGAGGACGTTACGCGCGACATTCCCTACATCGACGCCGACGCACGCCTCGACGTCAACAACGTGCTGCATCAGGTCAAATGGTATCAGTCGCGCGGCCTGGTGAAGGCCGATATCGACGGCGCGAAATTCATCGACATGCGCTACGTGAAGCCGCTGCCGTAAGATTCAGCGGGCCGCCTTCATCCCCAGAATGTCGGCGATCGCGGCGAGCTTTTCGTTCAAATCCTTGATGCCGGCGGCAAACTCCTCCGGCCCGCGAATGTCGATGACCTGGCCGGTGGATGCAAGCTTCGCCGCGATGCTCGGGTCGCTCATGGCTGCCGCGCCGACATCTGCGGCGATCCGCTTGCGCAGTTCGAGCGGCATGCCGCGCGGCCCGAAGATGCCGCCGATGCTTTCCATTTCCAGCGCCGGATAGCCGGCCTCCTTGACGGTCGGCACATCGGGTGCGCTCGCCGCACGCTGGCGGCCCGTCACCGCCAGCACCTTGACCTTGCCCGCGTGCATCAGCGGCGTCACGATCGCGAGCGACGACGACAAAAGCTGGATGCGGTTCTCGGCAAGGTCGTTCGGCCCCAGCATGATGTCGCGATAGGGCACCTTCGCCATTTGCATGTTGTTGCTTTTCAGGAAGCCCGACATCAGGAAATCGGAATTGCCGTTGGCGGCGGCGGCGTTGTACTTGCCCGGATTGGCGTGCACCAGATCGACGAACTCCTTGAACGTACCGACGTTCAGCGCGGCCGGCGCCGAGAGCGCCAGGAACAGCGAGCTGACATTCACAATCGGCACGAGATCGCGCTCGGCGTCATACGGCAGCTTGTCGTGCTGATACGGATGGACCGCAAATGTCCCGACCGGAACCCATAGCAACGTGTGGTCGTCATTGGCGGTGGTGAACGCGTTGATCGCGACCAGACCGTCGCCGCCCGGGCGGTTCTCGATCACCACCGGCTTGCCCCAGCGCGCCGCCAGCGGAGCCGTGACCAGACGTGCGGTGATGTCGGTGCCGCTGGCGGGACCGAACGGCAGAATGAACTTCACCGTCCGCGTCGGATAAGTCTGCGCGGACGCGCCGGTAGCGCCGTGCCAAATGGTGACAAGCGCGGCGACCGCGAGCCCAATCAAGCGCAGCATGGTCATCCCCCCTGATCGATTGCAACGCCTTCACAATAGCACTGGCATCCAAAGGCGATCGATGCCGCCTATTGCGCCGCCCTGATATTCAACAGCTTGGCGATAGCGGCGAGTTGGTCACGCAGCACTTTGATGCCGGCGGCAAACTCGGCTGGACCACGGATATCGACGATCTGGCCGGTGGCTGCCAAGCGGGTCGCGATGGTTGGATCGGCCTCGACCACCGCGCGGACGTCGGCAGCGATGGCTTCGCGCAGCGCATTCGACATGCCACGCGGACCGTAAAGGCCGATCAGGCTGTCCAGTCCGAGGAACGGATAGCCCGCTTCGGCAACGGTCGGAATTGCGGCAAGCATCCCGACACGCTTGTTGCTGGTGACCGCAAGCGCCTTGAGCTTGCCGGCCTCGATCAGCGGACGCATGCTCGCGTATGACGACATCAGAAGGTGAATGCGTCCCTCGGCCAGATCGCTCGGCGCTTGCATGATGTCGCGATAGGGCACCTTCGCGACAGGCAAGCCCTGGGTCTTGATGAATCCCGACATGATCAAATCCGAATTGCCGGCCGCGGCCGCGACGTTGAGCGTGTCGGGATGCGTCCGCGCCAGCGCTACGAAATCCGCGAGCGATGCGACCTTCAGGGATTCAGGAACACAGAGCGCAATCACGATGGTCGTGACATTCACGATCGGCAGCAGATCGCGCTCGCCGTCGTATGGCAGGTTGTCGTGCGTGTACGGGTGCGCCGTAAAGGTGGAGGCCGGAACGAAGAGCAGCGTGTGATCGTCATTGGCGCCGGTGAAGGCATTGATCGCAACCAGTCCATCGCCGCCGGGACGATTCTCGATCACGACCGGCTTGCCCCAGCGCGCGGCGAGGCGCTCGCCGACAAGCCGGGCGGTGATGTCGACCCCGGCGGCGGGCCCGAACGGCAGGATGAATTTCACCGTCCGCGTCGGATAAGTTTGCGCGGACGCGTTTGTGGCGCCATGGCAAAAGAGTGAAAAGCACGACAGCCGCGAAGCCCAGCAAGCGCAACATGACGGTCCCCCCGGTCGATCTCAACGCCACCACGATAGCATCGGTCCAAGGGAGCACGCGACGGCCGTGATGTCGCGCGCGTTCTTTCCGCCCATCGCGCCGACATGTTAGCGTCATGCCAACGCAAGCAGCACGAGGATCGCTATGAACCGTCCCCCGCAAGGCCTGAAACCCATCCTCGACAAGCGCGGCGAGCCGCACGTCAAGCGCTTCAACGAGCAGCGCTGGCTGATCGACAACATCATCCGCGCCAACGGCATCGATTGGGACCAGCCGCGCTCGCTCTACATGAGCGGCCCGTGCGGTGTCGAAGCCAACGCCGATTTCGCCGGCGTCCGCGAGCGGGTGAAGAAGATGGCCGACATCGGCCCGGCGTTCGAGGCGGTGGCGCGGCGGCGCGAGGCCAAAGCCGTGGCGGCGGAGGCCGACGACCGCAAGATCACCGCGCGCGATAATTATTTCATGGCCGCCGTGCACTGGGGCGCGGCGCAATGGCCCTACGATCAGAACGACGAGACCAACATCGAATACAACAACAAGAAGCGCGAATGCTACGCCAAGTACGCCGCGCTCGCCGACCACCATGTCGAAGCGGTGTGGGTGCCGTTCAAGGACAAGGCGATCCCGGCCTGGCTGCATCTGCCGCCGGGCTACAAGGGCGGCCGCCTGCCGGTGGTGATCTCGGTCCCCGGCATGGACAGCTACAAGGAAATCCAGGTCGCGCTCTATGGCGACCGTTATCTCAACCGCGGCATGGCGGTGCTCGCGATCGACGGGCCGGGCCAATACGAAGCGCCGATGATCGGCGTCTATTTCACCATGGAAAACTGGATGGCGGCCGGCAAAGTGCTGTGCGACTGGATCGCCGCGCGGCCCGAACTCGACGCCGAGCGCATCGGTGTCTCCGGCACCAGCTTCGGCTCGCTGTTCGGCACCGTCCTGACCGCCAATGAGCCGCGTGTAAAAGCCTGCGCGGTGATGTCGGTGTGCCACGAGCCGGGTGGCGAAACGATTTTTCAGGAGGCGTCGCCGACGTTCAAGAAGCGCTTCATGTACATGTCCGGCATCACGGACGAGGCCGCGTTCGACGAATTCCGCAAAAAGATCACCTGGGAAGGCCACGCGGAAAAAATCCGGGTGCCCTACCTGTGCGTCGCCGGCGAAGCGGAGGAATTAAGCCCGCTCGAACATTCCGAGCGGCTCATGAAGGTGCTCAAGGGGCCGAAGCAGATGGTGGTCTACCAGGAATCGCGCCATTCGGTCGGCAACGTGCCGGCGGCCAATCTCGGGCCGTTCCCGGCGATCCTGGTGGCCGATTGGCTGGCCGACCGTCTCGCCGGCAAGCCGCTCGCCAGCGAGCGCTGGTATGTCCGCTCGAGCGGCCAGGTCGATAAATCGGCCATCTGATCGTTTTCCTCTCCCGGTTGCGGTCGGCACTGGACGAAGCGGCCGGAGGGGCTTCCGAAAGAACCGGCGGACAACGCAGAGCAGAATGGCCCTGCAAGCTGGTCCAGGGCGCGGATAACGCTTGTTCTGGCCGCTCCCCGGGAGCAGGATGCAGTCTTCCTGGACTGTCGATCGCGTAAGTCTCGACCCGGCAAAGTTCGAGTCCAAGTCGATCAGAATCAAGTCATTCCCTAGGGAGAATTCGATGCGAAGCAAACTGATGCTGAGTTTGATGGCCGGCGCCGCCGTCATGCTCTTCCAGGCGACACCGCAGGTCGCCCACGCGCAAGGCCAAGCAGCGCTCACCGGACAAGTGACATCCGATGCCGAAGGCGCCATGGAAGGCGTCGTCGTCACCGCCCATAAGGACGGATCAACCGTCCAGACCAGTGTCACCACCGATGCGCAGGGACACTACACTTTCCCGGGAAATAGACTGGAGCCGGGACACTACACGCTGGCCATCCGCGCCGTCGGCTACGATCTCAACGCGCCGGCTGCAACCGACATCGCCGGCGAGAAAGCGACAAGCGTCGATCTCAAGCTGGTTAAGACCAAAAATCTCGCCCACCAGCTCACCAATGCCGAGTGGGTGATGAGCATCCCCGGCACCGATCAGCAGAAGGCACAGCTGCTCGACTGCACGAGCTGCCACACCATGGAACGCATCATGCGCTCGACGCACGATGCCGAAGAGTGGAAGCACGTCATCTCGCGCATGAAGGGCTATGGCGCGGTCAGCCAGCCGGTCAAGCCGCAACCGATGCTTGACAAGTCACGCGCCGGCTCAGCCGGAACAGTTCAGCAAGATGGCCGAGTATCTCGCGACCATCAATCTGAGCGCGACCGACCATTGGCAGTACGAGCTCAAGACGCTGCCGCGGCCGAAGGGCCGCGACACCCGCGCCATCGTCACCGAATACGATGTGGGGCGTGTGACAACCGAGCCGCATGACATCCTGGTCGATAAGGAAGGCAACGTCTGGTACACGGACTTCGGCGAGATGTTCATCGGCAAGTACAACCCGAAGACGCTCAAGCTCACCGAATACCCGATCAAGAAGTTCAAGGATAACGCGCCCACCGGGCTCCTCAGCATCGAGTTCGACCATCTCGGCAAGATCTGGTTCGACACGATGTACCAGGGCTCGCTCGGTTCCTTGGATCCGAAGACCGGCGAAATCGCGTACTATCCGATCCCGCCGAAATGGAACGACGAGCGCGTGCAGCTGAATTTCACCGGCCTGCACTATGAAGTCGACAACAAGGTGTGGACCAAGAGCGTCGGCACCCAGGACATCTTCCGGGTCGATCTCAAGACCGGCGAGTGGGACAAATTCCACCCGACCGACAGTCTGCCAAGCGTCAAGAATGCCGGCATCTATCAGGTCATGGCCGAACTCCAAGAACAACCTGTGGATGGCCGAATTCACCGAAGGCCATCTCGGCAAGATCGACGCCAAGACCGGCGAAGTGACCTGGTTCGCCACACCGACGTCGCACGCCCGCGCGCGGCGCATGCAGATCGACGATCAGGACCGCGTCCTGGTGACCGAATATCGGACCAGCAAGGTTGCGCTGTTCGATACCAAGACGGAGAAGTTCACCGAGTACAGTCTGCCGGAATACACCTACCCGTACCGGGCCAATTTCGACAAGAACGGCGAAATCTGGGCCTCCACCATGAGCACGGACCGCGTCGTGCGGTACGATCCCAAGACCAACAGTTCGGTGCAGTACCTGATGCCGTCCGATACCAACATGCGCACCGTGTTCGTCGACAATTCGACGACGCCGGTGACGTTCTGGGTCGGCAGCAACCACGACCACCGGCTGGTGAAGGTCGAGACGCTCGACTGAGGCTCAGCTAAATCGCCTGCGCGGGCTTGCAGGCCCGCGCAGCGCGCCGGCGAAATACAACGGGCAGGGTCGCGACCCTGCCCGTTTTTCTATGGCGGAGAACGCCGCGATGACGCGGCATTTTCGGGCCGCAAATGCTCGGCCCGCGAATGCAGTCCCGCGAATGCTTGTGCTTGGATTGCCGGTCAGATCGGGGCGAAATTCTTCTCGGCGCCGGCCTTCGACCGTTCGAGACCTTGCGTCGTCATCTCCGGGACCCGCTCGATCAGGTCGAGGAGGAGATTGATACCGACCTGGTGAGCACGGCAATAGCCGGTCTCGGTCGAATCGGCGGTATGGTTTTCAAAAATCTTGTTCGCGGGGGCGCCGCCGCCGCACATATTGAAATACTGGCATTCCTGCTTGCACTTCTTCACGCCGGCGCGAATGTCGATGTAGGTCTTGCTCTCATCGATATTCTTCGAGATGGTTTCGAAATCGTCTTTGATGACGTTCCCGAAGGTGAACTTGCCATAGTTCGGGTGATCCACCGCGAGCAGCTCGGGCGAAAACGTCGACATGTTGCCTTCGCAATCGACCGAGATGATCATGAACGGCTCGTTCTCGACGCTGCGAATGCCTTTGGCGTAGCCCTGGATGAAGTCCAATGCAGCCTCGAACTCCCTGACCATCATGGGTGAGCCGCGCTGCGCGATCAATTCGAAGAAGCGCGCCAGGAATGCCCGGTAGGACGGGTCGAAGCGCGGGCCGTCGATCACGTCCGACGTCTTGTGCGTCCCTTCCTTCTCTTCGATGTTGAAACACACATACGGGACATTCTCGCGCTCGTAGAACTCGAACATCTTGTCCGGCGCGCGCATTGATGCCGTCGTCAGCACGCTGATCAGGTGGAACGGCACGATCGTTTTTCTTGACGATCTGAAGTCCGCGATGCGCGGCGGCAAAGGAGCCCGAACCGTTCCGGTATTTACGGTTCAGGTCGTGAAATTCCTCGGGGCCGTCGATGCTCAGCCCGAGGTTGACGTCCCATTTCTTGATCAGGTCGCACCACTCGTCGGTGATCAATGTGGCGTTGGTCTGGAACGCATGGTTGATCTTGAGATGAGGGCCGGCAAGGCGCTGAATCAGCGTAAACATCTCTTCGTAATACGATATCGGCAACACCAGCGGTTCGCCGGCATGCCAGACGAGATCGACGGATTCTCTGATGGTCGGAAACCTGAACAGCCGCTCGAAGATATTCTCGGCGACCTCAAGGCTCATCCGCTGCTTGCTGGAACGATGCGGAAGATAGCAATAAGCGCAATCGATATTGCAAAACGGCGTAGGTTGAATGACGAGCAGCGCCGTCTTCGGGAACTGCGTCGCGCATTCAACCTCGCCTGACATAATCAGAACCAATCGTTCGCTTAGTAGCCGTAGTAGTAGCCGCGACGTTGATACTGGTGCCACTGGCTCCACTGGCTCCACTGGTTCCAGGGGGAGTAGCCGCCAGTAATATTGCGCGAGCTTTTCGGCAGTCGACTTCGTAGCCGAATCCTGGGTCGTATTCATGACGGCGCCAATGGTCTTTTGGGCAGCGAGAACGCGCTGTTCAAGCGACTGGGACGGCTGGGTGTCGTCGCCGAAGCGGCGCTGACCCCCAGCGCAAGTGTAGCCAACACAGCAGACAGGTTGCGATACATTTTTGATGCTCCTAGTGGCCATATCCACCATTTGATAGGCTAGCAGTTAGTGCACCGACCTGCAATGGCGGTTCAATGGTCGGATTAATAAATGCCCACCTGGATTTGCGGGCCTCCGCAATTAAGGATTAAGGGCAGGCCATGACGGGCCCGGCGGCAGGTGCGGGCGAGCCCGTTGACTACAATTTTCGATAGTTTTTCCACCGCACGATCGGCAGCCCGAGTGCCTCGGGAAACGTCGACACTTCGACGCCTTCCACGCCGGTCTGCGGATATTCGCCGGGCCGGGCCGCGAAAGCAGTCCCGAACAGAATATCCCACAGCGGGATCCAGACGGCGAAATTCCTGTCCTGGTGCTCAGGCAGGATGGAATGATGAATGCGGTGGTATTGCGGGCTGGACAGCAGCCACCAGTACTTTCCGAATCCAACGCGCACATTCGAATGCACGAAATGCGACCAGATCAGCGGCATCACCGCAATGAAGATGATATCGGTTTGCGGCAGGGCAAACAGCAACGTGATCGGCGTGGCCATCAGGAACGGCGTCAGCATATGCTCGAAGATATGGACGCGGTTGGTTGTCGTCACGTTGAGCGCCGTATCGGTGTGATGCAGCAGATGCACCTGCCACAGAACGCGGTTCACATGCTGCAGGCGATGGAACCAGTAGAAGAAGAAATCGACGACGAAGGCACCCACCACCATCGCCGCAAACGCCAGAGGGATTCGCTGGCCGGACTCGAATTTGATATCGAACAGCGGCCTCCAGCCCGTCCACCGGAAAATACTTTCGGCCAGCAGCACTTGCAGCGGCCCGACCGCGACCACGAACAAAATGACCATGAACCCATACGCGATATTGAGGCCGCGGTTGGAAACGGCCTGCTGGCGCGCCGGAAGCAGCCTTTCCAGGACATAGCCCGCGATCAACACCGCGACGACGACCTGAAACACCATACGGTCGTAGATCGCGCCGGCGTATTGGTAAAAGGTGTCCAGCCAATCGATACTTTGCCCGCCGGGCCCGGCATTTTCGTAGATGTTGACGCCAAAGGAGAAAACGCCGAGCGCGATGCACAACAGCACCAGCGCCACGAACATCGCCAGCGACGCCCAGAATGCGCCGCTGCCGACGGCTGCGCGCCAGTTCGGCAAAGGCGGCCGGGAAACGTCGCTGACATTTACAGGATCAAACGCCATGGCGGGGCCGGCTCATTACATCGGTTTATGGTATCACGGTGACGGCCCGCGCAACGCCCCTAGCATTTCGGCGGCGCGGATCGCCGGCCGTCGCTCTCGGGGCGGACCCTTAACGCCTTGGTTAACTGGCCGGTACCGTAATACGTGATCACAGTGATGGTGATCTCGACGATCTCCTGCGGGCTGAACTGACGCGCGAAGGCGTCGTAGGTCGCGTCATCGACCTCACCGCCATGTGCGGCGACCGCCTCAGTGTAGGCGAGCAGCGCCTTCTGCTTTTCATCGAACAGGTCGCTCGCCCGCCAATTCGGCAGCGCGGCGACCTGCGCGTCGGTTATTCCGCAGGCGCGTGCCAGCGGAATGTGCTGTGCGAGTTCATACTTCGAATCAAGGATTTGCCCGGTGCGCAGGATCGCCATCTCGCGCAGCTTTGCCGGCGTGACGACGTCGTAGCGCAGCGCATAGGCCATATCGAGCCGCGCTTTGGCGAGTTTTGGCGCGAAGCCCTGGACCAGATGAATGTTCAACGGCTGCCCGCCCTTGGCGTGAACCTTGGCGAACATCTCCTTCAGGTACGGATCGGACGGGTCCGGCATCGCCGGCAGACGCGATACCGGCCCGTCTTCGGCGCGGATCGGTAGCGCGAACAACATCGCGAGCAGCACTGCAAGGCACAGTATCGGTCTTTGCATCTTGCACCCTTTCCTTCCGCGGCCTTCGCCGACGTCGCCGGATGCTATAGTACATCACACCCGAATACCGAATTCTGCCTGGTGATCTCGCAATGGACGTCTTCGAAGCTGTCGATTCTCGCCTTTCGTGCCGTTGGTTTCTGGACAAGCCGGTCGATCCCGCTATCGTGCGCGAACTGATCGCGCGCGCCACGCGCGCGGCCTCCGGCGGCAATCTTCAGCCCTGGCATATCTACGCGCTGACCGGCGCGCCGCTTGCCGAGATCAAGCGGCAGGTCGCAGCCTTCATCACCGGCCGCGATCCGCGCCACGACGACGCCGAATATCCGATCTATCCCAAGGTGATGTGGGACCCTTACAAGGCGCGCCGCGAGGAGCACGGCGTTCAGCTTTATGGCGCGCTCGGCGTCGCGCGCGACGACGCCGACGGCCGGCTCGAGCAGTACAAGCGCAATTTCCAGTTCTTCAACGCACCGGTGGCGCTGTTCATCGCCATCGACCGCAAACTCGGCCCTGGCCAGTGGGGCGACCTCGGCGGCTACATCCACGCGCTGATGTTCCTCGCGCGCGGCTACGGCCTCGACACCTGCCCGCAGGAATCCTGGGCGCGCATGTATCACATCGTCGGCCCGTTCGTGAAAATGCCGCCGGAGCAGATGCTGTTCTGCGCGCTCGCCATCGGCCATGGCGACCGCAGCCATCCGGCCAACAGCTTTCGCTCACCGCGCGCCGCGCCCGAGGAATTCGCCACCTTTCTCGGCTTCGACGGCGCCTAAGCACACCGCGGGGCCGTTGCGGCAGCCATTTTGCGCACTAAATTCAGCGTGATAGAATGAATCAACGCGGCGCGAACCGCAGGAGAGCGCGATGGAATTGCAGGCGCTGGGATATGTCGGCATCCGCACCAAGAATCTCGACGATTGGGCGGCCTACGGCACGCGGTTCCTCGGCATGCAGATGGTCGACAAGAGCCGTGGCACGATCGCGCTGCGCATGGACGATCGCAAGCAGCGCGTCATCGTCCACACCGACGAGGACGAAGGCCCATCGTTCTACGGCTGGGAAGTCGCCGACGCCGCCGCGCTCGATGCGCTCGCGGCGCATCTGGAAAAATCCGGCATCAAGATCGCGCGCGGCTCGCGCGCACTGGCGGACGAGCGCCGCGTCAAGGATTTGATCGTTTTTTCGGACCCGATCGGCAACCGGCTCGAGGTCTTCCATGGCGCCGAGACCGCGACCGATCCGTTCAAGCCCGGCCGCGCGATCTCCGGCTTTCGCACCGGCCCGCTCGGCATGGGCCACGCCGTGCTCACGGCGGAGCGGCTCGACGAGGTGGTGCCGTTCTACACCGAGATCCTCAACTTCAAGCCGAGCGACTACATCCTCAAGCCGTTCAAGGCCTATTTCTTCCACATCAATGCCCGCCATCACAGCCTCGCTTTCATCGACACCGGCAAGAACGGCATCCATCATTTGATGTTCGAGGTCTGCTACCTCGACGACGTCGGCCAGGCCTACGACCTCGCGTTGCGCAAGCCGGAGATGATCGGCACCACGCTCGGCCGCCACGTCAACGACGAGGTCACGTCGTTCTACTCGTGGTCGCCGTCGAAGTTCCTGGTCGAGTACGGCTGGGGCGGCCGCACCATCAATACCGAGACGTGGACGCCGCACGAGCGCACCGAAGGCCCGAGCCTGTGGGGTCACGACCGCATGTGGCTCCCGCCCGAAGGCCGCGAGCAGGCGCGCGATCTGCGCATCGGCGTCGCCGAGGCCGGCGGACGCGTGCCGCTCAACGTGATGGACGGCAATTATCAGCGCGCCAGCGACGTCTGCCCGTGGTGGAACGCCAACATCACGACGCGCAAGACCGGCTAGCGGCAGCCTTCGAGCTTGCTGTCCTTGTTATCCACCACGAACGGGCCGAGCTTCTTCACCGGCATAGTCGGCAAAGGTCGAATCGACCAGGCGCTCGGCTGGGAATTTCGCCGTCGAGAACTTGTTGGCGACGTACCAGTCCTGCATGTCCATCATGCTGGCGACATTGATGCTGCCGGCCGCGCTGCGTGCCGGCCACGCCTTCGGATCGTTGAGGATTTGCGGTCGCGTCTCGGCGCCGGTGCGCACCAGCATGTCGACGAATTCCTTGCGCGAAGGGCCGTTATGAAAGGCTTGGCAATAGTCGCGCACCGCGCGCATGTAGGCGACGAAATAATTGCGCGCGACTTCGGTATTCTTCTTCGACCAGTCGGTGTTCATCATGACGACGGCAATGGTCATCGGGGTCGGCTTGATGAGTTCGTCGACGCTCAGAAACGGCACCGCGATCTTGTCGGCGGCATACTGCGGCGTCCACGGCGGGATGACGAGCGCGGCGTCGATCGCCTTGTTGGCGAATGCGATGGCATATTGCGGGAACGGCAGGATCTTCAGTTCGACATCCTTGATGGTGAGGCCGCCGAGTTCGAGCAGTTTGCCGATCTCGTAGGTCGACACCGAGCCGGCGCCGTTGGTGCCGATCACCTTGCCCTTGAGCTGCTTCACGTCCGTGATCTGGCCAGCGAGATCGGGCCGCAGCATGAGGTTGTGCCCGATCGGCGTGCTGACGCGATCCATCACCATGGTGATGGGCAGGTCCTTTTCCAGCCCGTTGAAATAGCCGGCCGAGATGCCGCCCTCGATCAGGTCGAACTTGTTTTGCGAGAGCAGCGCAATCGAATTCGCCGAGGTATCGAGCGGGTCGGTCTCGACCTTGATGCCGACCTCCTTGAAATACCCCTTCTCGATGGCATCGAGCGTCACCCCTGACGTGATCGAACGAACCAGTCCGACATGGACGACCGTTTCGGCCGCAATCGAAGTCGTCATTGCGGCTGATGTCAGAAGGAGTGCTGCGACGATCGCCCAAGTCGCTTTCGCAGCAATTGCCTTTGCGGCCGTTGCGTTCGTCCAATTCATGATGTGATCCCGCCCTGCGATGCAGCCTGTAAGGCTCGCGTCCTTGTGAAACGTGGCCATACTAGCAAAGCTTCCGCCTCCGCACGCCACGACACAAAGCCGCGGCGTGCGACGGGAAGGCTGTCGAGAATTGCTTGTAAGTTAAGGACGGCAACTATCTGCGCCGGGAGGTGCTCCAGGTTCCGGAGCACTGGCCGCCCGCCGCGCTCCAGCGGCCGCCCCCGCTCGCACCGTGTAGCCGGCCGTAGCCCGTCGCGCTCTGGCCGCTCTTGCTGACCGTGACGCTGATGGCGCCGCTTTTGCTGACGGCGCCATAGAGCTGATAGCTGAAATCGTTATCGGCCTGCTGCACGCGCCCTCCAACGATACGGGCCGGATACCGGTAACTGCGATCGCAGGGGCCGTATTGCGTGAGGATCGACACACTCCACAAGCCGTCATAAGACCCCGAATGAGCCTTCGCGTGCTTGCGTACCGCCGCATCTGATGACGTCGCCGCGGCGGCCACAAGCAGGCATGCAATCGCGACCGCGCTCAGAAAGCCCCCAATTTTCCTCATCGGTTCGCTCCAGTTTTCTCGGACTCGGGCAATCGAAGCATTGGTTGGCGCGGATACGGCGGCGGCTCACTGGCGAACGGGTGGGCGCCCTTGCCTTGCTCGAATCCGGCCTTGAACAACGCGGTCATGTATTGCGGATCGAATATGCCGTGGCTCGGCACATCAAAATTCGGGTCCATGGTGGCGACGTTGAAGCCGACGCCGCTGCGCTTGGCGGCCTCATAGGCACGATCGATCATCAGCCTGGTGTCGACCTTCACCGCTGCGCCGACGGTGCGGGCGAGAATCGAAGGAGTCATGCGCTCGACAACGGAGAAGTCAGGCCCGAGCCCCGTATTCACAATGACGTAAAGCTGCGTCGCCGGAATGCGGAAGGTGCTTGTGCTGGCCATCAGCGCCGCTGGCGCGACGAAGAATTGTCCGCCGACGCCGCCATCGACGTGCATCTCCTGAAAGCGCTTGCCGTTGGCCTCGACGTCGATCAGCACCGGAGGAAAAGCGCCGGGGATGCTGCTTGAGGCCAGCAGGACACTGCGAAAAAGTTTGAGCGCGCTGTCGCCGCCGTGCACTGCGATTGCGCCCATATTCCAGACCACGAAGCGGTCGCCATCGAGGTCGGTCGTGGTCACGAACAGACGGCGGCCGGCTTGATGCTGGGCCGCAATGTCGGCCAACAGCGCCGGCGTGATCTGTTTCTCGATCAGTTCCTTCAACGGCCAGGTGTCGACGAAGCTCTCGCCGGTGTTGCCGACCTCGAAAATGTCGGATGCGGTGACCTTGGTATAGGCGTCGCGCAACTGATCGTCATAGCGCGCGCCCGCGAACACAAAGGGCGACATCAGTGCGCCCGTGCTCACGCCGGTCACGACCGAGAAGTCGGGTCGGTTGCCGGAGGCGGTCCAGCCACTGAGCAATCCGGCGCCGAACGCGCCGTCGGACCCGCCGCTCGACAGCGCCAGCCACGGTCCGGGCTGCGCCGGCAGCGCCTTGAGAAAGTCCGCATCGGAATCGGCCCAGAACCGCGCATCAGGCATGCCGGGAATGACGGCAGCGGCCTCGTCGGCGGCGGTAAAGGGAGTGCGCGGCGGAAGCTGCGGCGGTCGTGCGGCGGCAGCAGGCGGCTGGGCCGCCGGCTTTTTGGGGCGTGCGCGAACGACCTGCTGTGAAATCGACCCCGTCGTGGCCGGACTGCCCGTTTGGGCATGGGCAGGAACCTGAGCAAGAACGGGAGCAGCATCGAATGCTGTGGCCGTGAGCAGACACAACCCCGACAGCATGGCGGCTGCCATGCAACTTTTTCGCGGCGCATAAATGATCATGACAGACAAATGTGTCCCGAGATGCTTCGGAAAGTCCGATTTTGTTCTAGTCCCGGGTTTACAGTCGCCGCCAACAGGACCGGGTCGCAGGCTGGAAGTAGGAAAGGCCGTTCGGGAGTTCAATCGCGCTGGGTCGCAAGGCCGCGCTTACGTTAAATTTCTGTTTTTCGGACTGCAATCCCGTGCAGGCCCTTGTCCCCGTCATTCGGCATTCATGCCAGCCGTTCGGCGACAAATCTCGCACCCTCGATCAAGATTTCGGCATCCTTGCCGAATGGCGCCAGCGCCGATTTGGCGTCCGCGACCAGCGCCTTGAGCCGAGTCTTGGCGCCGGCGACGCCGAGCACACTGACCATCGTGGCCTTGCCGGCCACGGCATCCTTGCCGGTCTGTTTGCCGACCAGTGCCGGATCGCCTTCGAGATCGAGCAGATCGTCGGCGATCTGGAACGCCTGGCCGACGGCTACGCCATAGCGTTCGAGCGCAGCTCGCTTTTCGCCGCTCGCCTCGCCCAGAATACCGCCGGCTTCGCATCCGAACCGCAGCAGCGCGCCGGTCTTCATCGCCTGCAGCGTTCGCACACCGTCTTCACCGAGCTGTTGCGGCCGGCCGTCGGCAAACCGCCCTTCCGCCGCGAGATCGAGCATCTGCCCTCCGGCCATGCCGCCGATGCCGGAGGCGCGCGCGAGAGCATTCACCAGCAACATGCGCACCGTCGGATTGGGATGCGTCTCAGGCCGCGACAGGATGTCGAAAGCGAAAGTGAGCAGACCGTCACCGGCGAGGATGGCGGTCGCCTCGTCGAACTTCTTGTGCGCGGTCGGCTGGCCGCGGCGCAATGCGTCGTTGTCCATGGCGGGGAGATCGTCATGCACCAGCGAATAGCAGTGCACGCATTCCAGCGCGGCGCCCGCCATCAAGGCCTGCTGCCGCGGTACGTGGAACAAGGACGCCGATTCGACGACCAGAAACGGCCGGAATCGCTTGCCGCCGCCGAGGCTGGAATAGCGCATGGCTTCGAGCAGCCGCGCCGGGCGGCTGGTTTCGCCCGCAGCCGGCGTCGACGCCAACAGTCGCTCGAGCAGGATCTCGATGTCCTTGGCAACCGCGTCGAGGCGCGACAGAAACGCGTTATTGATCGCATCCATATGATCGTCGCCCGGCAATCCTTCCGGCGTTCCCTTGCCCGAACCAGAACCTATATTGCCGGGATACTGGCACGTCGAGCCCGCCAAAATTGAGCTAACCTTAAGATTGTGCCGAGCCGTTACGGCAGCCCGAGGTAAACCATCTGTGATCACTGCCCTCATAGCATCAATGGTGCTGGCGATCTGGCTTTACCTGCTCACGGCGCGTGGCGGCTTCTGGCTGTCTTCCGAAGATGACGCCGGAATGCCGTCATGGTCGGGGCCGTGGCCGGCGGCGGTCGCCATCATTCCGGCACGCGACGAGGCCGAAGGCGTCGGTGACACCATCACCTCGCTGTTGCAGCAGAATTACGCAGGCGAATTCCGCGTAATCCTGGTCGACGACCAGAGCCGGGACGGAACCGCAGAGGTCGCCGTGCGTGCGGCCGAGGCGATCGGCGCGGCGCAGCGACTGACCGTGGTGAATGGGCGGCCGCTGCCGGCCGGCTGGACCGGAAAACTCTGGGCGCAGCAGCAGGGCATCGAACTGGTCGAGAGCCTGCCGCAGCGGCCGACCTATTTGCTGCTCACCGACGCCGACATCGTCTACGCACCCGACGCGCTCGCGTGGCTGGTCGCGCAGGCGCAGGCGGGCGGCTATGGCCTCACCTCGCTGATGGCGAAATTGCGCTGCGAGAGTTTCGCCGAGCGCATGTTCATTCCGGCCTTCATTTTCTTTTTCCGGATGCTCTACCCGTTCGCCTGGGTGAACGACCCGCATCGCGCCACCGCCGGAGCGGCCGGCGGCTGCATGCTGGTGCGGCATGAGACATTGCGCGCAGCGGGCGGACTGGCGGCAATCCGCGGCGCGTTGATCGACGACTGCACACTTGCGCGTGCGCTCAAGGCGCATGGGCCGATCTGGCTCGGGCTGACCAATCGCGTGCGCAGCATTCGTGCGTATCCGGCCATCGAAGATATCCGCCGGATGGTGTCGCGCTCGGCCTATGCGCAATTGCATTTCTCGCCGCTGCTGTTGGCGGGGACGGTGTTGGGGCTGGCACTGACATACCTCGCGCCAGTCGCGCTGGCATTTTTCGCCAGCGGCATCGCGCAATTCCTGGGCATCCTCACATGGGTCCTGATGGCGCTCGCATTCAGGCGGACCTTGCGGTTCTACCATGTCTCATCGCTATGGGGCCTCGCGCTGCCGGCCATCGCGGCGGCCTATATGGCGTTCACGCTCGATTCCGCCTATCAGCATGCGCGCGGGCGCGGCGGCATGTGGAAAGGCCGCGCACAGGCCAATGTTTCGGAATTGCAATGAACGACGCCAGCACATTTCGGTCCGGCAAGGGACATCGGGATGAAAATTTCCCGGTCGCGTCCTGGCTCATCCATCCGCGCCATCGCGCGCCGATTCTGGCGTTTTACAATTTCGTGCGCACCGCCGATGACATCGCCGACCATGCGACAATGCCGGCGGAAGAAAAACTCGCCATGCTCGGTCGGCTCGACGCGGTGCTCGCCGGCAGCGGCGACAGCGAGCCCGTGGCCGTGACGCTGCGAACCGCATTGGCGGAACGCAACCTTACGCCGAAGCATGCGCAGGACCTTCTCGCTGCATTCAAGCTCGATGTCACCAAATTGCGCTACCGCGATTGGGACGACCTCATCGACTATTGTTCGCTTTCGGCGATGCCGGTCGGCCGCTTCGTCTGCGACGTGCACGGCGAGAGCCGCGCCGTGTGGCCCGCCAACGATGCGCTGTGCGCCGCGCTACAGATCATCAATCACCTGCAGGATTGCCAAAAAGACTATCAGAATCTCGATCGCGTCTATGTCCCGCTCGATGCGCTCGCGCCATACGGGCTCGGCGTCGAGGCGCTCGGCGAGCCGCGAGCATCGCCGGCGCTGCTGCATTGCCTGCACACGCTTGCCGAAAAAACCGAATGGCTGCTGGGCGAGAGCGATGTGTTCGCCGACCTGATCGCCGATCGGCGCCTTGCGCTCGAAGTGTCGGTGATCAACACCCTGGCGCATCGTCTGACGCATATCCTGATGCAGCGCGATCCGCTGAGCGAGCACGTCCACCTCGGCATGCCGGCCGTCGCCGGCCTGAGCACGCTTGCGTTGCTGAAATGCACGTCGCGGCGTCTCAGCCGGCGGCTGTTCGCAGCGTCGCACAAGCCTCGGGGTGCGTGAGTGAACGAACCCACACAGGCGGCGAAGCGCGCTTCGGGCAGCTCGTTCTACACCGCGATGCGCATCTTGCCGCGCGCCCAGCGCGAGGCGATGTTCGAAATCTATTCGTTCTGCCGCGCCGTCGACGACATCGCGGACGATCCCGGACCGCGCGATCTGCGACGCGCCCAGCTGCAGCAATGGCGATTCGACATCGATGCGCTCTATGCAGGCAAGCCGCGGCAGGCTCTGGCCGGATTGGCACAGGCGGTGCGCAGCTTCGATCTCAAGCGCGACGATTTCATCGCCGTCATCGACGGCATGGAGATGGACGTCGTCGCCGACATTCGCGCGCCCGATCTCGCAACGCTCGACCTTTATTGCGACCGCGTCGCCTGCGCGGTCGGCCGCCTGTCGGTGCGCGTGTTCGGCATGGGCGCGACGGACGGCCTCTCGCTCGCACACCATCTCGGCCGCGCCTTGCAGCTCACCAACATCTTGCGCGATCTCGATGAGGACGCATCCCTCGGCCGGCTCTATCTGCCGCAGGAGGCGCTGCGCCAAAATGCAATCATGTCGACCGAGCCTGCGTCGGTGCTGGCGCAGCCGGCGGTCGGCAATGTCTGCGCTTTCATCGTCGAGCGGGCGAAAAAGCATTTCCGCGACGCCGAGAACATCATGGCGCGCAATCCGCGCCGCGTCGTGCGCGCGCCGCGCATCATGGGGCTCGCCTACAAGGCAATCCTCGACAACCTGGTCGCGCGCGGATTTGCGCCGCCGCGGAAAAAGGTTCGCACGCCGCGCGCCCGCCTGCTCTGGATCGTGCTGCGCAATCTCGTGTGATGGCCAGAACCGTTCACATCATCGGCGCCGGCCTCGCCGGATTGTCCGCCGCGATCAAGCTCACCGCACGCGGCGAGAGCGTGGTCGTGCACGAAGCCACGGCGTTTGCCGGCGGTCGTTGCCGCTCCTATCACGACGCCGCGATCGGCATGACGATCGACAATGGCAATCATCTCCTGCTCTCGGGCAATCGCGCCGCGCTCGACTATCTGCGCAGCATCGGCGCGGAAGATCGCCTGATCGGTCCGCCGTCGGCCGAATTCAACTTCGTCGATCTCGCGAGCCGCGAACGCTGGACGCTGCGTTTCAACGACGGCCGGCTGCCCTTCTGGATATTCGACCCCGGCAGGCGCGTGCCCGGAACGCGCGCCGCGGACTATCTATCATTCGCACGGTTGCTGTGGCCCGCTGCGCGGCAAGACCATCGGCGAAGTCATCGCCTGCGAGGGGACGCTGTACCGGCGCCTCGTCGAGCCGCTGCTGCTGGCGGCGCTCAATATCGATCCGCCGCACGGCTCTGCCGCGCTCGCGGCCGCGGTGGTGCGCGAGACGCTTGCCACCGGCGGACGCGCCTGCCGGCCGCTGATTGCGCGCGACGGACTGGGCGCGACGATGATCGAGCCCGCGCTGGCGTCTCTGCAGAAACGAAACGTAGTCGTGCGGCTCGAGCATCAGCTCCGCGCCATGAGATTTGGAAGCGGCAAGGTCGAAGCACTCGATTTCGGCGGCGAGATCATCGCGCTTCAGCCTGATGACGCCGTCATTCTCGCGGTCCCGCCTTATGCCGCCGCATCGCTGGTGCGCGACCTCGTAGTGCCGACCGAGTTCCGCGCCATCGTCAACGCGCATTTCCGCATCGAGCCGCCAGCCGATCAGCCGCAGATCCTTGGCGTACTCAACGGCACGGTCGAATGGATTTTTGCCTTTCCCGGCCGGGTGTCCACCACCACCAGCGCAGGCGATCGGCTGATCGACACGCCGCGGGAAGAGCTCGCGAAGAAAATCTGGGGCGAGGTCGCGAGCGTGACCGGATTGCCTGCCGCGCTGCCGCCCTGGCAGATCGTGCGCGAGCGGCGCGCGACCTTTGCCGCCACGCCGGCGCAAAACGCCAGGCGTCCGGGTGCGAAAACCGCCTGGCGCAATCTCGTTCTCGCCGGCGATTGGACAAACACCGGGTTGCCGGCCACCATCGAAGGCGCCATTCGATCCGGCCAGCGCGCTGCCGACTTCGTTGCGGGCTTGCAATGATCGACGACAAACTTGAACACCACATTCAGATGGCGACACAGGCGCTGCTCGCCTGTCAGCGCCCCGACGGCCATTGGGTGTTCGAACTGGAAGCCGACGCCACCATTCCGGCCGAGTACGTGCTGCTGCGGCATTACCTCGCCGAGCCGGTCGACGCCGCGCTCGAAGCCAAGATCGCCGTCTACCTGCGTCGTATTCAAGGCAAGCATGGCGGTTGGCCGCTGTTCCGCGACGGTGATCTGGACGTGAGCGCGACCGTGAAGGCCTATTTCGCGCTCAAGATGATCGGTGACGATATCAATGCCGATCACATGCGCCGCGCTCGCGAAGCCGTGCGGGCGCACGGCGGAGCCGGCCGCGCAAATGTCTTCACGCGGCTGATGCTGGCTTTGTTCGGATTCATTCCGTGGCGCGCCGTGCCGGTGATGCCGATCGAGATCATGCTGCTGCCGAAATGGTTTCCATTCCACCTCGACAAGATTTCCTATTGGAGCCGCACCGTCATCGTCCCCTTGCTGGTGCTGATGATGAAGAAGCCCGTGGCGCGCAATCCGAAGGGCGTGCGCATCGACGAGCTCTTCCTCGAACCGCCGCAGACGCTCGGGCCGGCGCCGAAGGCGCCACAGCAGAAGGCGTCCTGGTTCTGGTTCTTCCGCGCTGTCGACAATTTTTTGCGCGCGATGGAACCGCATTTTCCGAAACGCATACGGCAACGCGCGATCGATCGCGCGATCGCGTGGGTCGGCGAGCATCTCAACGGCGAGGACGGGCTCGGCGCGATTTTCCCGGCGATGGCGAACAGCGTGATGATGTTCGACGTGCTGGGCTATCCCGAAAGCCATCCGCAGCGCGCCATTGCGCGCAAATCGGTCGAGAAGCTTTTGGTTGTGCATGAAAGCGAGGCCTATTGCCAGCCGTGCGTGTCGCCCATCTGGGACACCGGACTGACCTGCCACGCCTTGCTCGAAGCCGGCGGCGAGCACGCCGTCGCGCAGGTGAAAAAGGGGCTCGACTGGCTGGTGCCGAAACAAATCCTCGACGTGCGCGGCGACTGGATCGCGCGGCGGCCTGATCTGCGCCCCGGCGGCTGGGCATTCCAATACGCCAATGCGCATTATCCCGATGTCGACGACACCGCCGTTGTCGCCATGGCGATGGACCGGGTGCAGGGGCTTTCCGGCCACGAGGAATTTCGCGCCTCGCTCGAGCGCGCGCGCGAATGGATCGTCGGCATGCAGAGCGAAAACGGCGCCTGGGGCGCGTTCGATGCCGACAACGAATTCCATTACCTCAACAACATTCCGTTCGCGGATCACGGCGCGCTGCTCGATCCGCCGACCGAGGACGTCACCGCGCGCTGCCTGTCGATGCTGGCGCAGTTCGGCGAGACCGCGGCGAACAGCAAGGCTGTGGCGCGCGGGATCGATTATCTGCGCCGCACGCAGCTCGCTGACGGAAGCTGGTTCGGCCGCTGGGGGTTGAACTACATCTACGGCACCTGGTCGGTGCTGTGCGCGCTCAATGCCGCCGGCATCGACCACGGCGCACCGGAAATGCGCAAGGCGGTGGGCTGGCTGGTCTCCATCCAGAACGCCGACGGCGGCTGGGGCGAGGATGGCGACGAGCTACAAGCTCGATTATCGCGGCTACGAGCGCGCGCCGTAGCACCGCGTCACAGACCGCCTGGGCGCTCCTTGGTCTCATGGCGACAGGCGACATCGATCATCCTGCAGTCGCGCGCGGGATCAAATATCTCAGCGACAATCAAGGCGCCGACGGTTTCTGGGACGAGCCGCGCTACACCGCGACGGGTTTTCCGCGCGTGTTCTATCTGCGCTACCACGGCTATTCGAAATTCTTCCCGCTGTGGGCGATGGCGCGCTACCGCAATTTGAAGAGCGGCAACACGCCGGCGGTGGCGTACGGGATGTAAAGCTACGCCGCCGTCGCCGCAGTCTTGGCCGGCCTTCGCCGCCTTCTCGCGCGCCTCGTTGGCGCGGATTTCGGACAGCTTCTGCTGCACCTGGCCGTCGAACATGTATTGCGCCGGGCGCTGGTTCTCGAGCGAAATCTCCGGCGCCATCTCACCTTCGGTCTTCACGCCGCGCCACGAGATCGTCAGCGCCTCGAGCGGGTGCGCCATCATGGCATTGGCTGCGGTCGCCTCGTAGCCGCAATGCGCCATGCAGTTCACGCACTTCTCATACTTGCCGGTGCCGTAGGCGTCCCAGTCGGTGGTTTCCATCAGTTCGGTGAATGTCTTGGCGTAACCTTCGCCGAGCAGGTAGCAAGGTTTCTGCCAGCCGAAGATGTTGCGCGTCGGCATGCCCCACGGCGTGCAGTGGAATTCCTGATTGCCCGCGAGGAAGTCGAGGAACATGCTTGAATGCGAAAAATTCCAGTTCTTGCCCTTGCCGAGCGCAAACACCTTGCGGAATAGATCCTTGGTCTTGCGGCGATTGAGGAAGTGTTCCTGATCGGGCGCGCGCTCGTAGGCATAGCCGGGCGAGATCGACACGCCGACGCCGAGCTCCTCGGTCAGATCGAGGAACGCCGCGATGTCCTCGGCCGGATGGCCGTCATACACCGTGCAGTTGACATTGACGTTGAAGCCCTTGGCCTTGGCGGCCTTGATCGCGTCGACGGCCTTCTCGAAGCCGCCTTCCATGCACACCGACTTGTCGTGATGCTGCTTGAGCCCGTCGAGATGCACGGAGAAGAACAGATAAGGTGACGGCGCGAACAGGTGCAGCTTCTTTTCCAGCAGCAACGCGTTGGTGCACAGCGACACGTATTTCTTGCGCGCCACGATGCCTTTGACGATTTCGCCGATCTCCCGATGGATCAGCGGCTCGCCGCCCGGAATCGCCACCATCGGTGCGCCGCATTCGTCGACCGCGTCGAGGCACTCCTGCACCGACAGGCGCTTGTTCAAGATCGCGTCCGGATAATCGATCTTGCCGCAGCCGACGCAGGCGAGATTGCAACGGAACAGCGGCTCGAGCATGAGCACGAGCGGGTACCGCTTTCGCCCCGTCAGGCGCTGCTTCATCACATAGGCGCCAACCGCCAGCTTTTGTCGCAGAGGTACTCCCACGATCGATCCTTTTATTGGGTTGCGCCGTTTAATGCTGCGGGGCCGGCCTAGACTTTGGCCGCAATCTGGCCCGCTGCTGTTATGCCGTCGGTGAGTTCCGGCGGCAAGCGGAACTCGATGGTTTCCTGGCGGCCCGATAACGCCGTGACCTCGACCGGTCCGAGACGCCGCAGCGCGTCGATGACGTCCTCGACCAGCACCTCAGGCGCCGAAGCTCCGGCCGTGATGCCCACGACGCGCGCGCCGGCAAACCACTCCGGCTCCAATTCGCTGCCATCGGCGATCAGATAGCTTGGCGTGCCGTCCTCCTCGCCGATTTCGCGTAGCCGGTTCGAGTTGGAACTATTCTTCGCGCCGACCACAAGGATAACGTCGACAAGCTTGCTGAGTTCGCGCACCGCCGTCTGGCGATTTTGCGTCGCGTAGCAGATATCGCGCGTTTCGGGGCCGACGATATCGGTGAAGCGGCGGCGCAGCGCGGCAATGATTCCGCGTGTGTCGTCAACACTGAGTGTCGTCTGCGTCACATACGCAACCGGCGTATCAGCCGGGATGTTGAGCGCCTCGACGTCCTTCTCGGTTTGCACCAGCGTCACCGGCTTGGAGATCTGGCCCATCGTGCCTTCGACCTCCGGATGGCCGGCGTGGCCGATCAGGATGAGCGTGCGGCCCTGGCCGACGTAACGCTTGCCCTGATTGTGCACCTTGGTGACCAGCGGACAGGTGGCGTTGAGCACCGGAAGGCTGCGCGACGCCGCCTCATCCTCGACGCTCTTGGCAACGCCATGGGCGCTGAAAATCGTCACTGCATCGGGCGGAACGTCCGACAGCTCCTCGACGAACACCGCGCCCTTGGCCTTGAGGCTTTCGACGACGTGCTTGTTGTGCACGATCTCGTGGCGCACGTAGACCGGCGGCCCATATTTCTGCAGCGCCCGCTCGACGATTTCGATCGCGCGCACGACGCCGGCGCAGAAGCCGCGAGGTTGGGCCAGTATCACCTTCATCTGCTACCTCCCGGTCGATGGCCGCCGGATCACGGGTGCGCCGGCCGTAAGTGCGCCGAGCGCGCCAAATGCTTGGCCAAGACCTCGGCAAAGCCCTTGGGCATACCTTGGCCTTGATGCCTTAGGCATCAAGACCGACCCTGGCGTAAATTGCCGCAGGCTGTTTTCACCGACCGATGTGCCGGCCGGCCCCATTGAGCGAATTTTCAGGTCATTGTCCAGCACGCCATGCCCTTTATGATAATACCGGCGCGAAACCCGCGACGCTATTGGCCTTAGCCGCAGCGTCGCTGCAACCTGTTCAAGATATTGATAGTTAATACGACTTCTGACGCAGAAGTTATCGGTTGCGTCAAATACGCGGCTTGCCATCTGACGGTTGAGCATGCGAGTAGCTAGGAAGCTTTACCTAGATTTCCTTTTTGCGGCATTTTGAGTCATCTAAGGCCGCCGTCGGCTCTGGGGGAGTCCGTGCTGCCTGCACGTGGGTGTACACGGGCAGGAAATCAATCGTTGATGCCTCGCTTTTGCCTTTGTCCTAACGCTCTGATCCCGGCTTCCCCCACATGCACACGCTCTCCGCCTTTGTCGTTCGTACAGTCGAATTTTGCACGCGGCACGCGTGGAAAGTGATCGCCGCTGCTATCTTGCTGACGATCGCGTCCGGCCTCTATGCGGCGACGCACTTCGCGATCACGACCGATATCAACAAGCTGATTTCGGACGATATTCCGTGGCGCAAGCGCGAGGCCGCATTTGAAACGGCCTTTCCGCAGTTCGAATTGATCGTCGCCGTCGTCGAGGCGCCGACCTCGGAACTGGTGAGCGCAGCCACCAAGGCGCTCGTGCAGCGTCTTACGCAGCAACCCGAGCTGTTCCGCTCCGTCACCCAGCCGGGCGGTGGAGAATTTTTTGCACGCAACGGACTGTTGTTCGAGACCCCCGAAGAGCTCGGGCCGCAAATGAAGCGGCTCGCGGACGCCCAGCGTCTGATGCAGGTGCTGGCCGGTGATCCCAGCCTGCGCGGCGTCGTGCGCGCGCTGCAGCTTTCGTTGTTGGGTGTCCAGGGTGGCCGCCTCAAGCTCGACGACATGACTTGGCCGCTCACGCTTTCGGCCGACACGTTCGAAAAGATCAATGCCGGGCAGCCCACCAGCTTTTCCTGGCACGTGCTGATGCAGGGCAAGGAGTCCGAGCCCAGCGACCTGCGGCGCTTCATCAATATCCAGGCGGTGCTCGATTATTCGCAACTGGAGCCCGGCGAGAAGGCGACCAACGTGATCCGGCAGGCGGCGGCGGACCTCAAGCTCGCCTCGGACTATCAGGCGCGCGTGCGATTGACCGGCCCCGTGCCCATGAGCGATGAGGAATTCGCCACCATCAAGGAGAATGCCGTCCTCAACGGCACCGTGACCATCGCCATCGTGCTCTTCATCCTTTGGCTGGCTCTGCGTTCGGCCCGAATCATCTTTGCGGTCTTTACCTGCCTTGTCGTCGGGCTCGCCGTCACCGCTGCGCTCGGCCTGCTGATGGTCGGCACGCTCAACCTCATCTCGGTCTACTTCGCCGTGCTGTTCGTCGGCCTCGGGGTCGATTTCGGCATCCAGTTCAGCGTGCGCTATCGCGCCGAACGTCATCTGGTCGACGATGTGCGCGGAGCCTTGCTGCAAGCCGGCAGGCGCGCGGGTGCACCGCTCACGCTTGCCGCGCTGGCGACGACCGCGGGCTTCCTGTCGTTCCTGCCGACCGATTACAAGGGCGTTTCGGAGCTCGGCCTGATTGCCGGCTTCGGGATGCTGATCGCATTCGCCACCAGCATCACCGTGTTGCCGGCGCTGCTCAGCCGGTTGAACCCGCCGGGCGAGCCCGAGCCGCTGGGCTACACGGCGCTGGCGCCGGTCGACTTGTTCCTCGAGCGCCACCGCGTCCCCATCCTCATCACGACGCTTGTGGTCGTGATCGGCGGAATGCCGCTGCTCTATTGGCTGCATTTCGACTTCAATCCGATCAATCTGCGCAGCCCGAAGGTGGAATCGGTCGCGACCTACCTCGATCTGCGACGCGATCCGAAGGCTGGCGCCAACGACATCGGAGTGCTTGCACCGACGCTTGCCGAGGCGGATCAGATCGCGGCCCGGCTGAAGGCGCTGCCGCAGGTCGAGCGCACGGTCACGCTCTCGAACTTCATCCCGGATCAGCAGCAGGAGAAGCTTCCGCTGATCGAGAACGCCGCCAAGGCGCTCGACGCCTCGCTCAATCCGGCCAAGACCAATCCGCCGCCGTCCGACGCCGACAACGTCGCCATGCTCAATTCCACCGTCGGCCCGCTCAACAATCTGGCCCAAGCCGCCGGCGGAACCAGCACCGGCGCCGTCGCAGCCAAGCGCCTGGCGGCAGCGATGTCGACGCTGGCCAAGGCCGACGAGGCCGCGCGCGTGCGCGCCACCAAGGTGTTCGTGCAGCCGCTCAATATCGCTCTCGACGAACTGCGCGAGCTGTTCAAGGCGCAAGAGGTTACGCGCGAGAACCTTCCGGCCGACCTGGTGCGCGAGTGGACGCTGCCGGACGGCCGTTCGCGGGTCGACGTCACCCCGACGGGCGATCCCAATGACAATGTCGCCATGCGCGCCTTCGCGCGGTCCGTGCTCGCCGTCGAGCCGAATGCGACGGAAGGTCCCATTTCGATTCTCGAAGCGCGCCGCACCGTCGTCACCGCCTTCATCGTGGCGGGCGCCTGCGCACTGCTTTCGATCGCGATCCTGCTGTGGATCACGCTGGGGCGGATCAGCGACGTGCTGTTGACGCTCATCCCGCTGCTGATGGCGGGCGTGGTCACGCTCGAAGTGTGCGTGATCATCGAAATGCCACTCAACTTCGCCAACATCATCGCGTTACCGCTGCTGCTCGGCGTCGGCGTGGCGTTCAAGATTTACTACATCATGGCGTGGCGCGAGGGTCAGACGCACCTGCTACAGTCGGTGCTCACGCGCGCCGTTACCTTCAGCGCACTGACGACGGCGACCGCATTCGGCAGCTTGTATTTCTCCAGCCATCCCGGCACATCGAGCATGGGCAAGTTGCTCGCGATCTCGCTGATCACCACGATGGCGGCGGCGGCGCTGTTTCAACCGGTGCTGATGGGCAAACCGCGCGAACGCACAGGCGAGCCGTAAATTCATTCACGGCAACTGCGCGTCACGGCGCGGTTACGTCGCAAGTCCAATTCTACTGAAACGAACCACCCTTCAGCGGGTGGCGGAATGATTCACGCGCGGCGGATGCTCGACCTTGCGTGCCGGCGCTTTGGGCGGCGGACGTTTTGGATTGATGCTGGGATCAAGGTCGTTGTAGGCGGTCTCCGGCAACCGATGCCAGTACTGGTTTCGTCCCAAAAGCTCGATGCCGAGGAAGCCGCGCACCACAAGCGTCTGGCCATCGGGACTGATGGTCATCGACGCGTGATAGACGTTGCCGTCGCGTGGATCGAGGATCGAGCCGCCTTCGTATTTCATACCGTTCCGCGCCATGCCCCGGATGAGCGGCAGGCCTAGCCACGGCATGCCCTTGCGGTCGTCCGCGCACTTATCGCAAACGGCGTTCGGATCTTCGCCGGGCTGGAGGAACATTTTTGCAATGATGCCTTCGTAGACGCCGTTGCGATCTGAAATGAGAAACCAGCCCGTGGGCTTGCCGCTGTCGTCATCGACGGCTTGCCACAGCCCGGCCGCTGTCGGCTCTACGGCGCGCGCCCATGGCGCGCCCAACAGGCAGGCAGCGGCAGCAAAGAGGATCACGAATTTCACGCGCATGACGAAGTCTCCACGGTTGGAACCGCCAATCAGGTGACGTGGGGAAGCCCGTCCATCACTCCGCAATATGGTTATTTCACGAAGCGGACGCGATCCGTACGCCAAGCGTCGCGCCAAATCGATGCCCGACCATCGGCACTCCGCCATTTTATCCCATCGAAGCCCGCTGTCCGCGGCAAAAAACTCCATCGGAACAACGGACCGGTACAATGGTGGGAGCCGACTTGCATCCCAGGCTTGCGCGCGTCGCGGCCGCATGAAGCTGAGGAGAACTCGGCACGAAACTCCCGCACTGATTGAGAAGTCCGTGCGGCCATATGACGCCTCGCATTTGGGCCATCGGGTTGTGAAAAAAATAAAACTTGTAGAAAATTACCGTTAACGCACAGGCCTTCGGCGGGGGCCCAAAAGACTGTGCAATAAGGTTCGGCTCGGGGGCCGGACCGAAAGTGGGGGCGAAAACGTGGAACACGCGTGGGTGGATTGTGACCGCAATGCTGTTAGCCAACGATATGATCGCATTGCCAAATTTATTCCGTTTTTCGATTGGCTGTTTTTCCTGCCGCCGGATTTACGGAAAAAGGCCGTCGCCCATCTCGGCCTGAGCCGCGGCGAAAGCGTGCTCGAAATCGGATGCGGCACCGGCCGGAACTTTCCCTACCTCCAGGATACCGTCGGACCGACCGGGAAAATTTACGGCATCGATATATCGACCGGCATGCTGGCGAAGGCGAAGGCGCTGCGCGACGTCAATCAATGGCACAACATCGAATTGGCGCAGTGCTCCGCCGGCGACTACACCGCACCGGAACAACTCGACGGCGTGCTGTTCAGCTTGTCCTACAACACCATGCCGGATCACCGCGCCATCCTCGAGCGGGCGTGGGATCAGCTTCGTCCCGGCGGCCATCTCGTCATCATGGACGCAAAACTTCCCCCCGGCCTCGGCGGCAAACTGATCCTGCCGTTCAGCCTCTGGCTGATGAAACGCACCATGCTCGGCAATCCGCTGATCCGTCCGTGGGAGGAACTCGCCAATATCGCCGACCATTTCGACATGCAGGAACGCCTGTTCAGCTCCTACTATATTTGCCGCGGCATGAAGCCGGTTAAAAGCGTTCATGAAATGCGGAGCGATCCGCGCAAACAGACCGCACACGATCTCGCCGCCGAGTAACGCACCCCGCATCGGACGCGTCGACCGCGCCGCATGGCCGTGAGCCACGGGCGCAACATCGGCTTGTGGCGACACACCTCGCCCCGTTACACTTCGCGCGCCTATGCAACGACGAACGGTGTGGCACCACGGGGAGATGATGGCCAAAAAATCTGCCGCAAAAAAATCCGCGAAAGCCGGCCGGCAATACGGCGACATCCTTTACGAGGTGAAAGACCAGGTTGCCTGGGTGACGATCAACCGCGCGCGCGTGGCCAATGCATTCCGCGAGCAGACGCTCGACGAGATGATCGACGCGCTGCAATCGACCCGCGAGGATCCCTCGATCGCCTGCGCGGTGGTGACCGGCGCCGGCGACAAGGCGTTTTCCGCGGGCGGCGATTTCTACGCCATGAAGCGGCTCAATTTCGTCAATGGCGCCATGTGGAACGACCGCATGCAGGGCCTCGCCATGACCATCCGCGGCCTGGCGATTCCGGTGATCGCCATGGTCAACGGCTGGTGCATGGGTGGCGGCCACGAGCTTGCGCTGTGGTGCGATCTCGTCATCGCGTCCGACAATGCCATCCTCGGCCAGACCGGCGCCAAGGTCGGCGCCTGCCCGACGGTCGGCGCGACGCAATATCTGCCGCGAATCGTCGGCGAGCGCATCGCGCGCGAGATGATCTTCTGCGCGCGCCGCTTCGGCGCCGCTGAGGCGGTCGAGGTTGGCCTCATCAACAAGTGCGTGCCGAAAAAGGATTTGCTGAAAGAAACGCTGGTGTGGTGTGACGCCATCAAGAGTCACTCGTCGCAGACACTGCGCATGACCAAGAAGAGCCTCAACTTCGAGTCCGATCAGCTCTATGCGTCATGGCAGCACGGGATGGAGCTGCTCGCTCATATCTGGGGCTCGGAGGAAAGTCTTGAAGGCATGAATGCCTTCCTCGAAGGCCGCAAGCCGGACTTCCAGAAATTCCGCATGCGCAACAAGCGCGAGCTCGCAAACTATCTTGCCGCCTGCGAGAAGGATTTGAACACGGCGCCCTCCATGCGCAAGAGCAAGGCGCGGCGCGCGTCATGAGCGAAAGCGAAGGAGCGCTCGCCGGCCTGCGCGTCGTCGATCTCACGCGCATCCTCGCCGGCCCGCTGTGCACCATGATGCTCGGCGACATGGGCGCCGACGTCATCAAGATCGAGCCGCCCGGCACCGGCGACGACACCCGCACCTGGGGGCCGCCCTTCGTCGGCGGCGATGCGGCCTATTTCCTTGGCGTCAATCGCAACAAGCGTTCGCTCACGCTCAACATGGCGGCGCCGGCCGGGCAGAAAATTCTCGCCGGCCTGATCGAGAAGGCCGACGTCCTGATCGACAATTTCCGCCTCGGCACGCTGGAAAAGTGGGGCTTTGCCGACGCGTGGTTCGACGACCATGCGCCACGGCTCGTGCGCTGCTCCATCACCGGTTACGGATCGAGCGGGCCGAAATCGGCGCTGCCGGGCTACGATTTCATCCTGCAGGCCGAGTCGGGGCTCATGAGCATCTGCGGGCCGCAAGGCGGCGACCCGACCAAATACGGCGTCGCCATCGTCGACGTCTGCACCGGAATGCTGGCGTGCAATTCGATCCTCGCTGCGCTCAACGCCCGCCACCGCACCGGGCGCGGGCAGAAGGTCGAGGTCTCGCTCTACGACACCTCGCTGTCGATGCTGGTGAACGTCGCGACGAACTATCTCGCCGCCGGCCGCGACGGCGGCCGTTTCGGCAACGGCCATCCGAGCATCGTGCCGTACACCACTTATCACGCCGCCGACTCCATGATCGCGGTCGGCATCGGCAACGAGGCGCAGTTCGGGAAATTCGCCGCGGCGCTCGGGCATCCGGAATGGGCGCAGGATGAACGCTTTCTGCGCAACCGCGACCGCGTGGAAAATCGCGGCGCCATCGACGGCCTGATCAACCAGACGCTGGCCACCGACAACGCCGATGCATGGCTCGCCAAGCTCAAGGCCGCGGGCATCCCGAGCGGGCGTATCAATACGGTGGCGCAGGCGCTCGACGATCCGCATACGGCGGCGCGGCAGATGGTCGCGACCGTCGAGCACCCGAAGATCGGCGCGCTGCGCATGCTCGGCATTCCGTTCCGGTTCAGCGAGACGCCAGCCTCGGTGCGCCGCGCGCCGCCGGTGCTCGGCGAGCA
Source organism: uncultured Alphaproteobacteria bacterium (assembly GCA_963730645.1). GTDB lineage: Bacteria > Pseudomonadota > Alphaproteobacteria > Rhizobiales > Xanthobacteraceae > BOG-931. Next base: position 103,285 of record CAVSSN010000018.1, read on the forward strand.
CACCGACGAAATCCTCAGCCGCGAGCTCGGCATGGACGAAAACGCCATCACTGCCCTGCGCAACCAGCGCGTGATATAGGAGCGGTTATGAAAATCCGGTCGATCGAGCCGATTGCGGTCAGTCTGCCGATGAAGAAGCCGGTGAAGATGGCCGGCGAGGAAATCACGCGCGCCGACAACATGCTGGTGCGCATCGAGGCCGACAATGGCGTCGTCGGCTGGGGCGAGGCCGCCGCGGCGCCGACCATGACCGGCGAGACCGTCGCCAGCATGATGGCGGCGGCGGACCTCATGGCGCCGTCGCTGTTGCAGCGCACCGCCGACGACATCGCCGGCGCCTCCGCGGCGATGGACGCGCAGATGTACGGCAACACCGGCGCCAAGGCCGCGATCGAGATGGCGCTCTACGATCTGCTCGGCCGCGCCGCCGACCGGCCGTTGCATGCGCTGCTCGGCGAGAAGAAGCGCAGCCGCATGCCGCTCCTCGCCGTGATCGGCACCGGCAAGGGCGCAGACGCCGACATCCGCGAGGCGAACGAGAAGCGCGCCGCCGGCTACATCGCCTTCAAGATCAAGGTTGGCGTCGACGACCCGGATGCCGATGCCGACCGTACGCGGCGCATCTGCGACGCGCTCGGCCGCGGCCTCTTGCTTTCGGCCGACGCCAACCAGGGTTTCAGCGCCGACGAAGCGGTGCGCTACGTGCGCGCGGTCGCCGACAGCGGGCTCGATTTCTTCGAGCAACCGGTCAGCGCGCATGACCTCAAGGGCATGGCGCAGGTCGCCGCCGCGAGCCGCGTGCTGATCGGCGCCGACGAAGGCATCCATTCGCTCGACGACATCGCGCGCCATCACGAGCGCAAGGCGGCCCGCGGGGTGAGCCTCAAGGCGATCAAGCTCGGCGGCCTCGCGGCCGTGCGCGACGCCTGCGTGCTGTGCGATCGCATCGGCATGAACGTCAACATCTCGTGCAAGACCGGCGAATCCAGCATCGCGTCGGCGGCAGCCGTACATATCGCTGCCGTGGTGCCGGCGATCGCCTGGGGCGTGACCACGACCAATTCCGGGCTTGCCGACGACGTCACCAGCAATCCGCTGAAGATCGAGAACGGCCACGTCGAGGTGCTGGAGCGTCCCGGCATCGGCATCGATGTCGATGAGCGCCGGGTGCGCCGCTATCAGCAGGAATTTACCGCCAGAAAAGTCGCATAAAAATCGCTCCGGGGAGGAGACAATGCCGAAATTTTCTTGGAAGGCCACTCTTGCTTCAAAAGCGATGGGCCTCGTGCTGGCGATTGCGATGGCGGGCGTGACCTCACTCGCGCCCGCGCGCGCCGCCGAGAAGGTCAAGCTTTCGGTGTTCCAATCGAACTTCTGCTGCTTCCCGGTCTACGTGGCGAAGCACCTGAAGCTCTTCGAGAAACATGGCGTCGACGTCGACCTGGTCTACGGCAGCGGCATCCAGGTCGCCAATATCTTCGTTAGCGGCTCGGCCGAACTCGGCGCGTTCGCGGTCGAGCATGGCGTGACGGTCAGCTCCAAGGGCCAGGATCTCAAGATGATCGTGCTCGAGCAGCAATTGCCGCCGCTGAGCCTGATCGTCCACAAGGACGTGCCGACGCCGAATGCGGACAAGCCCTATCCGCAGAACCTCAAGGACATGAAGGGCCTCAAGATCGGCATCAGCACGCGCGGCGCCTCGACCGACACGACGCTGCAATTTCTGCTGCGCGAAGCCGGCCTCGATCCGCAGAAGGACGCCACCATCATGCCGGTTGGCGATCCCGGCACCCAGCTCGCCGCGCTTAAGAACAGGACGATCGACGGCGCCATGGCGGTCGAGCCGGCGCAGACCGCCGCCGTGCTGAGCCTCAAGATCGCCAAGACCGTGGTCGACATGGAGAGCGGCGGCGGGCCGGAGGTGTTCCGGCAATATGCCTATAACGGCGTCTTCGCGCACAGCGCCTTCCTCAAGGAGCACCCCGATGTCGCCCGCGGTGTTGTCGCCGCGATCGTCGAGGCGTGCCAGGCCGTCAACGATCCGGCGCGCATGAAGGACATGCTGGATGTCGCGGCCGTCTACATGAAGGGAACGGACCCGGCGATCATCCAGGCCTATCTCGAAAAGTACCGCGCGAATTACGGGCCGGTTGCGACCAAAAAGGGGATCGAAAACGTCAGCACCATGCTGCTCGCCGGCAAGACCATTCCCAAAGCTGTGCCGTACGAGCAAATCGTAGCGACCGACTTCATGCCGCACGAGGACGCGACCAGCAAGACGCGGTAACGTGAACCTCCGTAACGCAAACGCGGCGGCCGACGATGGCTGACACCGAAGCTGCGCAAGGCGAGGTCCCGATCGAAGTTGGAGCCGGCGAGGAGAATTCCCGCCAGCTCATCCTGCTCGCGCGCGTCGCGCGTGATCGGGACGTTTCTGGCCGTCTGGCAGGGCTCGGTAAGTCTCGGCCTGATCGACTCGTTCTGGATTTCGAGCCCGGTGCTGGTCGTCAAGGAACTGTGGGAGCAGATCGCAACCGGCGAACTGGTCCTTAACGTCGGCATCACCGTGTTCGAGGCGCTGATTGCTTTCGTTGTGTCTTCCGTGCTGGGCGTCGTCGCCGGCCTGCTGCTGGCGCGCTCGCCGTTCTGGGACGAAGTGCTGGCGCCGCTCGTGCTGGCGCTCAACAGCCTGCCGCGCGTGGCGCTGGCGCCGCTCATCATCCTGTGGTTCGGCATTGGCATCCTGGCCAAGGTGGTGACGGCGTTCACGCTCGTGTTCTTCATCCTGCTGGTGAACACGCTGGGCGGCGCCAAGAACGTCGACACCGACATTCTCACCATCGCGCGGCTGATGGGCGCCTCGCGCCACGATATTTTGTGGAAGGTGACGCTGCCGTCGGCGCTGCCGTGGATTTTCGCCGGGCTCAATATCGGCCTCACCTACGCGCTGCTTGGCGTGATCGTCGCCGAGATCCTCGCCTCCAATCAGGGCATCGGCTACATCATTTCCAGTGGCGCAGCGAACTTCAACACTGCTGCGGTGTTCGCGGGCCTCATCACGCTGGCGATCGTGGCCTGGCTGTTCAGCGCCATCATGCGCAAGGTCGAGGCGCGCTTGCTGCGCTGGAAGCCTTCGGTCAACAGCGCATGACTGCCAATAGCGCGAGCGCGAAAATCCGGCTGTCCAACCTCGGCATCGTGTTCCGGCCGCGCGAGCGCGAGCCGGTCGAAGCCGTGCGCAGCGTTACGCTCGATGTACCGGACGGCTCGATCGTCTCCATCGTCGGCCCGTCGGGCTGCGGCAAGTCGACTTTGCTCAACATCGTGTCTGGCCTGCTGCCGCCGAGTTCGGGATTCGCCGAGGTCAACGGCGCGCGCGTTGTCCGGCATCCGCCACGACGTCGGCTACATGTTCGCGCGCGACGGCATGATGCCGTGGCGCACCGCAGTGCAGAACGTCGAGTTCGGCCTCGAGGTGCGCGGCATCGCCAACCGCCGCGCCATCGCGCGCGAATGGCTGCGCCGCGTCGGCCTCGACAAGTTCGAGGACCATTACCGCCACGAGCTGTCACAAGGCATGCGCCAGCGCGTCGCGGTGGCGCGCACGTTCGCGATCGAGCCCGATATTCTGCTGATGGACGAGCCGTTCGGCGCGCTCGACAGCCAGACGCGGCTGCTGTTGCAGGAGCTGTTCCTGTCGGTATGGGACAGCAGCAAGCGCACCGTGCTGTTCGTGACACATGATCTGCATGAAGCAATATTTCTCTCCGACATCGTCATCGTGTTCACCAACCGCCCCGGGCGGGTAAAGTCCGTGGTGCCGATCCAGCTGCCGCGCCCGCGCGTGCCGCCGGCGGAGCTTTCCGTCACGCCGGAATTCCGCGAGGTCTACCTGCGCATCTGGAACGATCTGAAAGACGAAGTGCGGCAGTTTGCTTGACGACACACGCCGCATTCACTCCGTCTTTGTCATCATCCGCGCAGGCGGATGATCCAGTATTCGCGGGCGCTTGCGATCTTACCAATATTGGCGGAGTTTACTGGATGCCCGCCTTCGCGGGCATGACAGTGTTTGGTGAATAAATGCAGCGCAAGGAATTAGGCATCGCGGTTGTCGGCTCGGGCCGCATCGGCACCTTGCGCGCGCAGCTTGCGGCCAGACATCCGGCCGTTCGCTTCCTCGCCATTTCCGACAAGGACCCGGCACGGGCGCGCGCCTTGGCCGAGACGTCGGGGGCCGACTTCCACTCTACCGACAATGACGAGGTCATCTCCCGCCCGGAAGTGACGGCCGTATTCGTCTCGACGCCCGAAGGCGAGCACGCCGCGCCGGTCTGCAAGGCGCTGGAACTCGGCAAGCCGGTGCTGGTCGAGAAGCCGCTCGCGCTCTCGCTCAACGATGCCGAGGCCATCCTCGCGACGCTCAAGCGCACCGGCGGCACGCTGCGCGTCGGCTACAGCCGCCGCTTCAAGGAATGTTTCCTGCGCGCCAAGGAGCAGATGCTGCACGGCCGGCTCGGCAAGGTGAACGGCGGCCTCGCGCGCGTCTACAATTCACGCGCGCAGGCCTTTGCCATCCTCAAGCGCGATCCGCACGCGACGCCGGTGCTCGACGTGCTGACCTATTACGTCGATCTCGTGTGCTGGTTCCTCGAAGGCAATCGCCCCGTCGAAGTGGTGGCGCGCGGCCAGCACGGAATCTTCCGCGACGCCGGCTACAGCGCGCACGACGTGACCTGGGCGCTCGTCACCTTCGCCGACGGCGCGGTGGTGAATTTCGGCGTCAGCTATGCGCTGCCGGCGCGCTATCCGACGCTCGGCCAGTCCGACCGCGTCGAGCTGCTCGGCGAAGACGGCACCATGATCATCGACGACGACCACATGGATCACCTGCTCTACTCCGACAAAGGCATCCCGCACGCCTACGTGCCCGACCACGCGGTGAACATGGCGTTCCTCGGCAGCAACACCGCGGGCGATTGGGCGGTCGGCGATTTCTGGGGTCCGCTCGGCAACGAGACGCGCGCCTGGCTCGATTTCCTCGCCACCGGACGCCCGAGCGTGCATGCCACGCCGGAACAGGCGTTGGTCAACCTCAAGACCACGCTTGCGATCGAACGCGCCGTCGCGACCGGGCAGCCGGTCCGGCTTGAACTCGGCCCATAACCGCTTACAAACAGACGGGTTTGGATCGCGGCGGTCGCGTGATCGCAGACCGCGCCGTTGAGAGGATGCAAGGCCCAATGGACGACAAGACAAGACCGGTTGAGGCCGGCTACCGCTTCATCGGCAAGCCCATGCCGCGCAAGGAGGACGAGCGGCTCGTCACCGGCAAGGGCCGCTTCACCGACGATTTCAATCTCGATGGCCAGGCCTATGCTGCAATGGTGCGCTCGCCCTACCCGCACGCGCGCATCGTTTCGATTGACTCTGCGCACGCGAAGCAAATGCCCGGCGTGCTCGGCGTCTTCACCGGCGCTGACTGCGCCGCCGACAAGCTCGTCGCCATCCCGCACGATCCGGTGCCGAAAACGAAATTCGACATGAAGCTGCACGCGCCCGGCGGCGGTGCGGTGTTCATCGGACCGCACGCGTTGCTGCCGGCCGACAAGGCCCGCCATGTCGGCGAAGCGGTGGCGATGGTCGTCGCCGAGACAAAGGCGCAGGCGATGGACGCCGCCGAGGCGGTCGAAGTCCAATACGAAGAGCTGCCATTCGTGTTGCACTCGGAAGACGCGATGCGGCCCGGCGCGCCGCCGGTCTGGGACGAGGTGCCGAACAACGTCACGGTCGAAACCTATTTTGGCGATGAGGAGAGGACTGCGCAGGCGTTCGCGCGCGCAGCTCACATCGTTACGAAAAATTTCCACATCGGCCGCGTCACCGGCGTCCCGCTGGAACCGCGCGCCGCGCTCGGCCACTACGACGCCGCGACCGGGCGCTACACGCTCTACGCCGGCTCGGGCGGCGCAGTGCGCCAGAAGAGCGAGATATCGACCATCCTGGGCGTCCCGCCTGAAAACGTGCGCGTGCGCTCGCACGACGTCGGCGGCAATTTCGGCACGCGCAACCGGGTGTTCGTCGAGTTCCCGCTGGTGGTGTGGGCGTCGCGCAAGCTCGGCCGGCCGGTGAAATACACCGCGACACGCTCGGAAGCCTTCCTGAGTGATTATCAGGGACGCGATCTGGTGACGAAAGTCGAACTGGCGCTTGATGCCGATCACCGTTTCATCGGCATGCGCGCAACCAACATCAGCAACGTCGGCGCACGCTGCGTATCGCTGTCGCCGCTCAGCAAGGGATCCGGATTGATCCCTGGCCCGTACGCAATTCCAGCCACGACGCTGCGCGCCATGGCGGTGTTCACCAACACCATGCCGACGCAGGCCTATCGCAGCTCCGGCCGCCCGGAAGTGACGTTCGCGATCGAGCGCCTTGTCGACGCGGCTGCCGAGCAGCTTGGCGTCGACCGCATCGAATTGCGGCGCAAGAACCTCGTCCGCCCCGACGCCATGCCGTATCGCAACTCGGTCGGCATGCTCTACGACAGCGGCCGCTACGAGGAGAACATGGGCTGGGCGATGGACATCGCCGACTGGAAAGGTTTCGAGACACGCCGCCGCGATGCCAAGAAGCGCGGCAAGCTTCTCGGCCGCGGGCTTGCGAACTACGTCGAATCCTCGATCGGCGCGCCGCGCGAGCAAGCGCGTATCAAGGTGCAGCCGGAGGGTCATGTCGATGTCGTCATCGGCACACAGCCCGCCGGCCAGGGCCACGAGACGAGTTTCGCGCAGGTGGTTTCCGACCTCCTGCACGTGCCGGCCGAGAGCGTGCGCATCATCCTCGGCGACACCGACGTGGTGCGCGTCGGCGGCGGCTCGCATTCCGGCCGCTCGATGCGCCACGCCGCGACGGTGTTCTCCAAGGCCGCACCCGAACTTATCGCCAAGGGCAAGGAGATCGCCGCCATCGTCATGGGATCGGCGCTCGAAAATATCTCATTTGCCGACGGCCGCTTCGCCTCGCGCGACACCAACCGCACGTTCGATTTCCTCGAACTGGCCAAGGAGGCCGCGCGCGTCGCATTGCCGGAGGCGCTCAAGGACGGCATTTCGGTGGTCACCGACAATGAAATGCACGAACCGGTTTTCCCCAACGGCACCGCGATCTGCGAGGTCGAGGTCGATCCCGAGACCGGCGCCGTGACGATCACCCGCTATGCCTCGGTCGACGATGTCGGGCGCGCCATCAACCCGCTGATCGTGCACGGCCAGACCCATGGCGCGATCGCGCAGGGCGTCGGCCAGGCGATGTGGGAAGAGATTTATCTCGATCCGGATTCCGGCCAGCCGCTTACCGGATCGCTGATGGATTACGGCATGCCGCACGCCGACACGCTGCCGTCCTTCAGGACCGAGATCGCCGAGGTGCTCTCGCCCACCAACCCGCTCGGCATCAAGGCCGGCGGCGAAGGCGGCACCACGGCCGCGCCTGCCGTCGTCGTCAGCGCCATCACCGATGCGCTGCGCGAGCTTGGCGTGCACGACATCGCCATGCCGGCAACGCCCTATACGGTGTGGAAGGCGATCAAGGGCGCGGCGAACGCAAAATAACTTTTGCAGCCGAGAAATTCGTTTCATAGAACGTCGTCGCCGTGTGAAACACATTCGCCAAAACGTTATTTGCCCAGTAAAGCCAATCTTATTTTTCCGCGCGCATTGACTCTCATGCCGCACGATGGCGAGATCATCTCATCCGATCGCAACACGATTGGATCGCGGGATTTGACGGAGCAGCTTGCGCCGCGAAAAAACGCTAAAGCGCCACGAAGCGTCTTCGTGGGCTCCTGACCATGGAGATAATCCGATGGCGTTTCGGTTTTCTAATCATCGATTCAGCATCTGCATTGTGCCGCCAGGCATCCGCGGCGACCGGCGCGTGTTGATAGCACGCATCTGAGCGCGCATTCGCGCCTTCACCCGTAACACCATTGCCGCAAACCCCGGCGATTGCGCCGCGCATCGCGCGCGATCGGCTCATCGCGGCAATATTCCGACAGGAGCAAATCATGTCCGCCATCGAGGCAACGTCCGACAATAAAATCTGGAATGCGAGCGCATCTGCGCCGTGGATCAGTGAGGACTGGCTTTCGGTCGTCATCGGCCTTCTCATTTTCGTGCTGGCGCTGGCGGGTCTCGCCAACGTCGATCTGATCGGATGGGTCGTGACGACGTCGGTGTGGACCAACCTCGGTACCGCGCTGGGAGCCGTCTCGAAAACATACGCCTTCCTTGGCGGCGCGGGCGCGCTCGTCGCCACTTATGCAGCACTGCTCGTGACATTGAGCGCAGCGGCCGTGGCGTTGAAAGCCGATGTGAGAAAATTTGCCCTCGCCTTCACGGCGGTGTTCTGGATCGCTTATGCGAGCTGGGTCGTCGGCAGCTACGCCAATTTTGCTGCCGTCACGCCGGCCGACCTGCAGAAGTTCGGCATCAGTTGGTCGCTGCGGCTGACAAATGAAGGCGGCTACATCTTCGCGCTGATTGCCGGCCTCGCCATCGCCAATTTCTTCCCGCGTTTCGCCGAAGCGATCAAGGAAGCGATACGGCCTGAACTCTACATCAAGATCGCCATCGTCATCCTCGGCGGCTTCCTCGCGGTGACCGCCGCCGGCAAGCTCAATCTCGCGACCTCGCTGCTCATCCGCGGCGTGGCGGCGATCATCGAGGCCTATCTGATCTATTGGGCCGTGGTGTACTACGTCGCCCGCCGATGGTTTGGCTTCAACCGTGAATGGGCGGCGCCGCTCGCCTCGGGCATCTCCATCTGCGGCGTCGCGGCAGCGATCGCCACCGGCGGCGCCATACGCGCACGGCCGGCGATACCGGTGCTGGTGTCGTCGCTTGTCGTCGTGTTCGCCGTCGTCGAAGTCCTGATCCTGCCGTTCGTGGCGCAAACCTTCCTGTGGCACGAGCCCCTCGTCGCCGGCGCGTGGATGGGCCTGGCGGTCAAGACCGACGGCGCCGCTGTCGCGGCCGGCGGCATCGCCGAATCGCTGATCCTCGCGAAGGCCGCGGCCGAAGGCGTGCACTACCAGGCCGGCTGGATCCTCGGCACAACAGCGACGGTGAAGGTGTTCATCGACATCTTCATCGGTGTCTGGGCCTTCGTGCTCGGCTACATCTGGACCCATCACATCAACGCCAGCACGGACAAGGCGAAGGTCGGGGAAATCTGGCAGCGTTTCCCGAAATTCATTCTCGGCTTCGTGCTGACGTTCCTGGTCGGACTCTATCTCGCGCTCGGCACGCCGGCCGGCCTTGCCACGAAAGTTCCCGCCGCCATCGGCCAGGCCAACACGTTCCGGGTCATCTTCTTCATCCTGACGTTCTTCTCGATCGGCGTGCTCTCCAATTTCAAGACACTGTGGCAGGAGGGCATCGGCAAGCTCGCCGCGGTCTACATCGTGAGCCTGTTCGGCTTCGTGATCTGGGTCGGCTTGCTGATCTCGTGGCTGTTCTTCAGCGGCGTGAAGCCGCCGCTTGCAAGCTGAACACAAGACAAAGGAGCACACCCATGTCACCGAACGATTTCCAGGCTGAACTGCAAAAGGCGCCATACGAACCGCTGTTGCCGATCGAAAAGAAATTGATCGGTTGGAGTCTTGGAACGGGGCTGGTGCTTTTGGGCGCCTTGGCAGCGATCAATCACTTTCTGCCATTGACCTATTGAGGCGCGGGGCCGATCTCGCTGAGCGGTTTCCGGGGTGCCTGCCCCGATTTTTACCGATCGTGGCCCGGAATTGTTCAGAATGGAACTTTTCAGGACCGTGGTTCCATAACGATCTCTTTAGTGGCCAAATCGCTTCAGCCTGTGTGACAGTGGCCGCGGGTTGCACCCCCGCACGACCGCAGGTCCCATTGCCGCCGACCAAGTCGAAATCTCTCGCATCGCTGTACTGGAGCCTTGTCGTCACCACCGCGCTGGCGGCGGCGCTGGTCGCGTCCACATTCTGGCTCGCGTCGCGCATGCACACCGAGAACGAGTGGGTGCGGCACACGCTGGCGGTCCGAAACCACATCGCACAGATGATGATTTTGGTGCAGCGCGCCGAATCCGGCCAACGCGGCTACCTCCTCACCGGGCGCGATGTCTATCTGCCGCCCTATAACGACGCGATGGCCGCGCTGCCGCCGGGACTCGACGAAGCGGCAAAGCTGGTCGCCGACAATCCGGCACAGGTTCAGGCGGTCGAACGGCTGCGCAGTCTCGTGACCGACAAACTGAGCGAATTGCGCACGACGGTCGAAGACCGCAAGGCCGGCCAAACCAATCAGGCGCTCTCGATCGTCAACACGGACGAAGGCCGCCGCCTCATGGAGGACATCCGCAAGGTCGTAGCGTCCATCGAGGCCGAGGAAAATCGGCTGCTGGCGGAGCGCCAGACGGCCGCGCTGGAATCCGGCGTGCTGCTGCGGACCGGCGCGGCGATTGCCTTGCTCATGATTTGCGTCGTCGGCGCACTGGTCGGCTATTTCACCCGGCGTTCCTTCACCGAGCTCGCCACCGCGCATGAACAGCTCGTGGGCAAAAACCGTGAGCTGGTGGACGAGGCGCACCGCCGCGAACAGGTCGAGAGCCAGCTTCGGCAATCGCAGAAAATGGAAGCAATCGGCCAGCTCACAGGCGGCATCGCCCACGACTTCAACAATATGCTGGGCGTGATCACCGGCTCGCTCGAACTGATGCAACGGCGCATCAAGAAAGGCGACTTCGGCATCGAGCGTTTCATGGACGCCGCCGTCAAGGCGACGGAGCGCGCCGCGATCACTCACGCACCGCCTGCTCGCGTTTGCGCGTCAGCAGGCGTTGGCGCCGGAGCCGGTCGACGCCAACAAGATGATCGCCGGCATGTCCGACCTGCTGCGCTCGACGCTTGGCGAGCACATCCGCATTGAGACCGTAGCCTCTGCAGGTTTGTGGCCCACCCATGCCGACGCGCATCAACTCGAAAGCGCGGTGCTCAACATCGCGATCAATGCGCGAGATGCCATGCCGGAGGGCGGACGGCTCACGATCGAAACGGCCAACGCCCATCTCGACGAGGCCTATTGCCGGGAGAACGCTGAAGTCGAGCCTGGACAATTCGTGCTGATCGCAATCTCCGATACCGGCGACGGCATGAAGCCCGACGTCGCGGCGCGCGCATTCGATCCATTCTTCACCACCAAGCCGGTCGGCAAAGGAACTGGCCTCGGGCTCAGCCAGGTCCACGGCTTCGTCAAGCAGTCGCGCGGGCACATCAAGATCTATTCGGAGACCGGCGCGGGCACGACGGTGAAGCTTTATCTGCCACGGCTCCGCGATGGCGCGCCCGAGGTCAAGCGCACGGCGCCGCTGCCGATCAAAGCCGGCGACGCCAGCGAAGTCATCCTGGTGGTCGAGGACGATCCGCAAATGCGCCGACTCGCGGCCGACGTGCTGCGCGAACTTGGCTATACGGTTCTGCACACGGAAAATGCTGCCGACGCGCTGGACGTGCTCGACAAGACGCCGGCCGTCAAACTGCTGTTCACCGACGTGGTGATGCCGGAGGTCAACGGCAAAAGGCTCGCCGATGAGGCGTTGCGCCGGCGGCCCGATCTCAAGGTGCTGTTCATGACCGGATACACGCCGAATGCCGTGGTGCACGGCGGCGTGCTCGATCCGGGCGTGCATCTGCTGAGCAAGCCGTTCACGATCGAGCAGCTCGCAACCAAGGTGCGCACGGTGCTCGACGGCTAAGCCGTTCTATTCGTGCTCGGTGCCGTCGGGCATGAGCGTGCCGGAGAGTTTTGCGCCATCGAGCTTGGCGTCGGTCAGGTTCGCGCCGGTCAGGCGCGCGCCGGAAATGTCGGCGCCGGTGAGATCGGCGCCGCTCAGGTCGGCGCCATACAGATCCGCCTCGGTGAGTTTCGCGCCTTTGAGGTTGGCATCGCGCATGACGGCATTCAACAGGCCGGCATTGTCGAAGTTTGCGCCCTCGAGAATGGCGCGGCGCAGCGACGCGTCGACCAGGTTGGTGCGGCTCAGGTCGGCCCCGCGCAGCGAGGCGTCGTCCAGGCGGGCGCCGGTGAGCACGGCGTCGGAGATTTTGGCGCGGTCGAGCTTCGCGCGGACCAGGCGCGCTTTTCCCATCTTGGCGCCGGTGAGGTCGGCGTCGCTGAAATCGGCCGTGCTCAGGTCGGATTCGTAAAACATCGCGCGTGGCGCCTTGGCGCGCACGAATGACGCGCTCTTCAAATCAGTCTTGTTCATGTTGGCGTCGGTCAGGTCCGCGCCATCGAATTTGACGCGGCCAAGCTTGGCCCGGTGCATGACGGCGGCGGTGAGGTTCGCGCCGGTCAAATCCGCGCCCGACAAGTCCTTGCGTTTCAACGGCGCACGAATGAGCGCGCAGTTGGGGCACACCTTGGTCCGCCCGGCGAGAAAATCGGCGACGTCGTCGGCCCATGCCGCAAACGGCAGCGCGCATGCCAGAAGGAGGACGCTGAATACGCTGGCGCGAGCCGAGAAAACCATAGTGCCGCCGAATTCGGAGCTTTTCATTTCGGCCGGCGCCGGCCGTTGCCCGCGGATCATACGCCGACTAAAACGTTGCTGCATGCCGATTTGTCGCATCATGTCCCGCGTGTTGCTGCTGGCCGCCAGCGTTACGGCGCTTGCGGTCAGCGCGGTCGTGCACGGCCAGGAACAGCCGAAGCGGCTCGAAATCTGGGATATCAGGCTGGGCACCGCCGTGGCGCAGCTTCCCGACGATTTCGTCGATTACGCCTGTGGCACGAATGGCGGGCCGCCGTCGCTGCCGCTTAACGGCTGGAGCGAATTCATGCGCTGCCGTCCGGAGCCGTCCGGCCTGCGCGAGGTCTACTTCCGCTATGACGACGAGCTGGAATACTGGGCCAAGGCGAACGATCTCCTGGGGCAGATGGAGCAATATGCCGGCACCAAGACCTATGGCTTTCCGATCGTCGCCTCGCTCCTGATCGACGCCGGGGGCGTCGTAAAGGGAATCCGCATCGTCAGCGATCCGCGCAACGATGCCGACAATCGCGACGAAGCGTATCTGCTCAAGAATTTTCTCACTGCGCGTTTCGGACGCGACAACTGGACCTGCGAGAAGCTCGCCCCTGAAGCGGGTGAAACACCGGTCGACGGCGTGTTCGTCAAGGAGCGCTGCCGCAAAGACATCGACGGCGAGACCGCGGCATCGCTGGCGACGCGCTACCTGCGCAAAACCGGACAGACGCGATTTGATCCCCACTCCGGCAAGCAGACCGCCGGCCAGTTCGACAGCACGGTGCGGTTCGAACTGGTGCGCAGCAAATAATAAGACCTTGTCATGCCCGCGAAGGCGGGCATCCAGTAATCGCTGAAGGTCGCAGCGCAGTACCAAACGTCGGCGATTACTGGATCATCCGCCTTCGCGGATGATGACATTGAAAAGTTATTTCCCCTTGTAGTTCGCGATGATGTAGTCGGCCACCGCCTCGATCTCGTGCTTCGTCAACGGCGTCGACTGCGGATCGGGCGGGATGTCCTTGCCGACGTCCGCCTTCGCCATGCCGTAGCATTTGTCGTCGTCGTCATAGGCGTATTTGTCGAAATGCGGCATTTCGGTTCCCGGCCGGCCGCACGTGATCACCTCGATGAGCTGATCGCGATTGAGGATCGTCTCGTGCAGATTGGCGGCCTTGCCGGGCGAGCGCGGATCGCCGTGGCCGTCGCCGTCCAGGCCGTGGCAGAATTGGCAGTCGGCCTTGTCGTGGAAAAGGCGATCGCCGAACGATTTATCCTGTGCGCACGCGACGCCGGCGTTCAGCAGCAACGCCGTTATCGTTGCGACGACAAACTTGATGTGATGCACCTTTTGCTCCCGCGAACGGAAAAAATTGAAGAAGGGAGCCGGCGGGCCGGCTCCCTTCGCACCAACGCTTGAGTTCGATCAGAGACCGAACACGAACAGCATCGTCTGGTTGCGCTGTTCCTTGAGCTCGGGGATGAGCGCGTGCTTGCCTTTGGCGATGCGGCTCAGGCCCGACAGGATCGCGACGTATTGCTTGCCGTTGACCTCGAACGTCATCGGCGGCGCATCGAAGCCGGTGCCGACGTTGATCTTCCAGAGCTGGTCGAGCGTGGCGTCGTCGTAGGCAGCGAACGTGCCGTCGGTGTACCCGGTGAACACCAGCCCGCCGGCGGTCGACAGCGTGCCGCTGTAGTTCGGGTACGGGATGTGCACGGTCTTCTTGATCTCGCCGGTCAGCGGATCGGCCATGCTCAGGTCGGTCTCGTAGCGCTCGGGCTTGTAGGCGCCGCCCTTCCAGTCGCCCTTCTGATTGCTGAGGCTCGGGTCGAGCGTGAGATTGGCGCATGGCGTCAGCGCCGGGATGTAGATCATCTTGGTCTTCTGGCTGTAGGTCGAGGGCCAGAAATTGTTGCCGCCGGACGGCGACGGGCACATTTTCTTCGTCCGTTCCGCCAGCGTCGGCGTCGCGACGCCGTCGTACATCTGCGCGTCGGCGTTCGGCACGTATTCGACCGGCTTGCCGGTTTTCTGGTCGATGCCCTTGGTCCAGTTGACGTTCTGCAGATAGGGCTTCGCCAGCAGCGTCTGCCCGTTGGCCCGCTCCATGGTGTAGAGGAAGCCGTTGCGGGCCGAGTGGGTGATGAGCGTGCGCGCCTGGCCGTTGATCTGGCCGTCGATCAGGATGTGGGTGCCGGCCTCGTCGTAGTCCCAATGGTCGCCGGGCGTGTACTGGAAGTACCAGTTCATCTTGCCGGAATCGGGATTCCAGGAGATCACGCTGTTGGTGAAGAGATTGTCGCCGGGCCGATAGGTGGCGTCGAACATCGGCACCGGATTGCCGGTGCCCCAGATCACCTGATCGCTGGCGACATCGTAGGTGCCGGTGATCCACATGGCGCCGCCGCCGGTCTGCCAGGCGTTGTTCTTGTCCTTCCAGGTCTCGCTGCCGGGCTCGCCCGGCGCCGGAATGACGTACTTGCGCCATTCGAGCTTGCCGGTCGCAGCGTCGAGCGCCGCGATCCAGTCGCGCACGCCGCGGTCGCCACCCGCCGCGCCGACGATGATCTTGTCCTTCACCGCGAGCGGCGCGGCCGTGAGCTGCACGTCCGGCTGATCGTTGAGGTTCGTCTCCCACACGACCTTGCCGGTTTCCTTGTTGGTGCCGATGACGCGTGCCGGATAGTTCGCCGTGGTGACGACCAGATTGCCCCACAGCGCGGCGCCCCGGTTCGACAGCGGCAGCTTCTCCTGGCCCGGATCCATGCGCCAGAGGATGCGGCCGACGTCGCCGGAACGGCCGTCGATCTTGTAGAGCACGCCCCATTGGTCGACGACGTAGAGGAAGCCGTCCTCGGCGAGCGGCGTCGATTCCAGGTTCTCATTCGCCGACGTTCCGCCGATGGCGACCGCATACTCGAGCTTCATGCTCTTGACGTTGGCCTTGTTGATCTTGTCGAGCGGCGAGAAGCGCTGGCCATCGTAGGTGCGATGGTTCATCAGCCAGTTCTGCGGCTCCTTGTCGGCGTTGTTGAGCCGATCCGGCGTCACCTCCGCCGCCAGCGCGGGCCACGCCAGGGTCACGGCGCCAGTCAGGAGCAGATTGCGGATCGAATGTTTGCGGGTCATTGGCTTTTCCTCGTTGTGACTGGATGACGCTCAGAGACCGAACACGAACAGCATGGTCTGCTCGCGCTGCTCTTTGAGTTCCGGTGAGAATTGGTTGCCCTTCTTCGAGATTCGGCTGAGCCCCGACAAGATCGCGACATATTGCTTGCCGTTGACCTCGAACGTCATCGGCGGTGCGTTGAAGCCGGTGCCGACATTGGTCTTCCAGAGCTGGTCAAGCGTCGTGTCGTCGTACGCCGCGAAGGTCCCGTCGGAATAGCCGGTGAACAGCAGGCCGCCATTGGTGGTGAGCGCGCCGCTATAGTCCGGATACGGCTCGTGGACCTTCTTCTTGATTTCGCCGGTCAACGGGTCGGCGGCGATCAGATCGGTTCCGCTGCGCTCGATGTTCCTGAACTTGGCGCCCTTCCAGTCACCCTTTTTATTGCTCAGGCTGGTGTCGAGGGTCACCTCGTTGCACGATGACATCGAGGGGATGTAGAGCATCCCGGTCTTGCGGCTGTAGGCCGTCGGCCAGTAGTTGCTGCCGCCCTGCATCGAGGGGCACAGTTTCTTCGTCGGGTCCGCCACCGTCTGGTTCTGCTTGCCGGAATAGGTCTGGACGTCCTTGTTGGGATCGTAGTCGACCGGCTTGCCGGTCTTCTGATCGATGCCGGCCGTCCAGTTGATGTGCTCGACATAGGGCTTGGCGAGAACCGGCTGGCCGTTGTTGCGCTCGAACGTGTAGAGAAAGCCGTTGCGCGCCGAGTGCGTGATCAGCTTGCGCGACTGGCCGTTGATCTGGCCGTCGATCAGAATGTGCGAGTGCGCGGCGTCGTAATCCCACATGTCGCCGGGCAGGTACTGGAAGTACCAGTTCATCTTGCCGGAATCGGGATTCCAGGAAATCACGCTGTCGGTGAAGAGATTGTCGCCCGGCCGGTAGGTCGGATCGAACATCGGCACCGGATTGCCGGTGCCCCAGATGATCTGGTTGGTCGGCGGGATCGTACGACCCGGTCACCCACATCGCGCCGCCGCCGATCTGCCAGGCGTTGTTCTTGTCCTTCCAGGTCTCGCTGCCGGGCTCGCCCGGCGCCGGGATGACGTATTTGCGCCATTCGAGCTTGCCGGTCGCCGCGTCGAGCGCGGCGATCCAGTCGCGCACGCCGCGGTCGCCGCCGGCCGCGCCGACGATGATCTTGTCCTTCACCGCGAGCGGCGCGGCGGTGAGCTGCACGTCCGGCTGGTCGTTGAGGTTGGTCTCCCACACGACCTTGCCGGTTTCCTTGTTGGTGCCGATGACGCGCGCCGGGTAGCTCGCCGTGGTGATGACGAGATTGCCCCACAGCGCAGCGCCGCGGTTCGCCAACGGCATCTTCTCCTGGCCCGGATCCATGCGCCAGAGGATGCGGCCGGCTTCGCCCGAGCGGCCGTCGATCTTGTAGAGCACGCCCCATTGATCGATGACGTAGAGGAAGCCGTCCTCGGCGAGCGGCGTCGACTTGCAGACTCTCGTTGGCGGAGGTGCCGCCGATGGCGACCGCATATTCGAGCTTGAGCTCTTTGACGTTGGCCTTGTTGATCTTGTCGAGCGGCGAATAGCGCTGGCCATCATAGGTGCGATGGTTCATCAGCCAGTTCTGCGGCTCCTTGTCGGCGTTCACCAGCCGGTCGGGCGTCACCTCGGCCGCCAGCGCGGGCGATGCCGCGAGGGCCACACCTGCAAGCAAAAGATTGCGGATGGAACGATGATGCTTCGTAGTCATAACGATTCCTCCTTGCTCGATTGCTGATTTTTACATCGATTGAATCGTTCGACGTGTCGACACGCGCTAGGGCGTCGACACCGTCCGATTGTACCAATGGAACGCGTCGACGCTGACGATCTTTTCGGTGCCGTCGAACAGCGCCGCCGAATTTTCCGCCCGACGCCTTGTAGGAGACTTCCTTGACGTGATCCTTCACCGGGATCGTCGCATTGCGCATGATGTCGATGCCCTGCTCGATCTTGAAGATCTGATAGACGCTGGGGTCCTTGCCCGAGAAGAATTTCACTTCCGAGCCGCCCTTGCGCGCCACGCCACGCTCGTATTTCACGTGGATCGACATCGTCGCGCCATCCGCCGCCGTGAATTCCCAGTTTTCATCGACCTCGATCGGCTGGCCGGCGGCAGCATTCGTCGACCGCGTCATGCGATGGCTTGTCGCAGCCTCATAGACGCCGAACGGGCCCGGCGCGTCCTTCGGGTCGGCGGTGAGGCCGGCGATGATCATCTGGCCGGCGACATCGGTGCCGGTCTTCTTGATCGGCACCGCGAGATAGACCATCTGGTTGGTGCCGACCGCGGCGCCGTCCTTGCCGGTGATGTCGACGCGATCCATGAAGATCATGCGCACGTTGCAGTCCTTGGCCGCGCCTGCATGTCGCGACCACCGGCTCCCAACCCTCGGGCAGCATCTTCTTCAGGGCCGCAGTCCGCGACCACGAGATCGAGCTGCATGCGCGTCTCGGCGCTGTGTTCGACAAAGGTTTCGGCATTCGCCTGACGGAGCAGGCCGCCACACGCCGCGGCCAGCACCGCAATACCCAACACGCCTCTTGCGAGCATCGCAATCCTCCCCTTGTTTGTTGCGGCTCCCGATCCGGGACACCGGTTTGGACCTATGCTAGTTCAAAAATCCTCCTGCCAATACATCGAATTCCGCAACGCCGCCCCGCGCAGGTGACGCCGAGGTCGCTGGTGGACTAACATCGGGCGGGCATTGTCGGTCATCGACAGGAGGACGCTCATCAGCGCGCAATCGCCGACCCAGGCGCCCGCTCACGTGCCCGTGCCGCCGTTTCCGCTGGTTCCGCGGCTGCGGCCGTTGCACGCTGTTTGGTATCGGCGCTCGGTACGCACCCAGCTCCTGATCGTTTTCGTGTTGATCGATCTCATAGCGGCGCTGGTTGCGGGCAGCGTGACGATCTTCAAGGCGCGGACGCAAACCCGGATCGAGATGTCCGCCTCGATGCGGCTCGCCGAGCTGCTGGTGAGCGAGGCCGTGCACCTCATGCAGCAGCAGATTCCGGCCGAGCAATTTCTGGCCGAGCTGCCGTCGCAATTGCGCTCCGTGCGCCATGTGCGCATCTGGGTGAAGGATACTGCAGGGGTCCCGGTCGCGGTCAGGCCGCCGGCCGGCCCCCGACGCCCTGCGCGGCGAAGATCGCGGTCCCGCTCCGGAATGGTTCGCCGCGCTGATCGCTTCGCACGTAGAGCCTCACGAGGTGCCGGTCATCGTCAACGGCCAGCGCATCGGCAATGTCGAGATCGTCGGCGAGCCCAAGGATGAGATTGCGGAAGTCTGGGAGAACGCCGTCGCGCTCGGGACCGCTGGATTTGCCCTCAACCTCGCGGTCATCGCGCTGCTCTATTTTCTCTTCGGCCGGGTGCTCGACCCGCTCACCGGCCTCGCGCGCGGCCTCTCGGACCTCGAGCGGCAGAATTACACGGTGCGCCTGCCGCGACCACATGCACGCGAGCTTGCCGGCATCGCCGATCAGTTCAATGCCCTGGCGATGGCGCTCGAGGCGACGCGGGCCGAAAATCTGCGGCTCAATCACCGGCTGATCACGGCGCAGGATGACGAGCGGCGGCGCACCGCGCTCGATCTGCACGACGAGGTCGGGCCGAGCCTGTTCGGCCTCAAGGCCACCGCATCTTCGATTGCGACCGTTGCGAGCGCACTGCCCGCAGACGCGGGCCGCACGATGAGCGAGCGGGCGCGCGAAATGCTGACGATCATCGAACATCTGCAGGCGATCAACCGCAGCCTGCTCAACCGGTTGCGGCCGATGGCGCTCGGCCATGTCCCGCTGCACGACATCCTGTCCGAGCTTGTGCGCGAGCGCGCCCGCCAGAATCCCGAAATTTCATTTTCGTTTTCGGCCGACAAGCTGATGCGCAGCTATGGCGACTCGGTCGATCTCACGATCTATCGCTGCATCCAGGAGAGCTTGACGAACGCCATTCGCCACGCGCAGGCGCGGCATGTCACGATCGATCTCGGCGAAGCAGGATCGAGCGGCGGCGCGCAGCTTGCGCTGACGGTGCGCGATGACGGCCGCGGCATCGACCCCGGCGCGTCGATGGGTTTCGGCATTCCAGGCATGCGCGAGCGCGTCGAAGGCCTCGGCGGCCACTACACGGTGGAGTCATCGGCCGGCAATGGGACCTGCGTGCGCATCGCGATCCCGACCTCAAACAGTGGCAGTGAATGACCAGCGTCCTCATCATCGACGATCATCCGATTGTGCTGCAGGGCTGCCGGCGCGTGCTCGAGGACGCCGGCGTAAAAACCGTGCTCGGCGCCGGCGATATTGCCTCCGGCTACCGCCTCTACCGCCGCCACAACCCCGACGTCGTGATCGTCGACCTCGCGATGCAAGGCAGCGGCCTCGGCGGCCTGCCGCTGATCCGCCGCATCCGCGCGCACGATCCGCGCACGCGCATCCTCGTCTTCAGCATGCACAGCGACCCGATCATTGTTGCGCGCGCGCTGGAGGCCGGCGCCACCGGCTACGTGCTCAAGGACACCTCGTCGGACGAGTTGCGGCAAGCCTTCGACAAGGTCCGCGCCGGCACACCCTACCTGAGCAATGACATCGCCTTGCAGGTCGCGCTGGTGCGCACCGGTGCGCGGCCCAATCCATTGTCCGATCTCACGCCGCGCGAGCTACAGACACTGTCGCTCCTGGCCGAGGGCAAGCCCTATGGCCGCATCGCCGAGGAGCTCAACGTCAGCTACAAGACCGTGGTCAACCTCTCCTCGCAGCTCAAGCAGAAGCTCGACGCCCGCAACCTGCCGGAGCTGATCCGCACCGCCGTGCAGCTTCTGGCGGCATCGTCGTAGCGTCTGCCCCATTGCCACTAGTTCCCGACGGGTTTGGCAAAACGTACCGGGACTCGCGCCGCCATACGTCCGAAGATGAACTCCGTGCCTTGCGGTTTAGCGCGAGGCACATGGGGCGGGCGTAACGCGTAGCGTGGGGCGGATATGCGTACGATTTCTCAGCGTTTGCTGACGGGCGTTGGCTTCGTCGCATTGGCTCTTCCGGGGTCCGCGCTGGCGCAGTCGGTCGATCTTCCGGAAATCCGCGTCATCGCCACAACGCCAATTGCGCCACCTTCGCGCCCTGCTGCCAGGACGGCCAGTCCCTCCACCGCTGCCCCGACTACGAACGCCCCAACGCCGCCGGAAACAACTGCGGTGGCGCCGGAACCGGGCTCGATCGACCGCGACAAGGTTCCGGCCAACGTTCAAACCATGTCGGCATCTGACTTCGACCACGCCACGTCACCGAGCCTGCTCGATGCGATATCGCGCGGATTGCCCGGCGTGTCATTGAGCGATCAGACCGGAAACCCATTCCAGCTCGACCTCAACTACCGCGGCTTCACCGCCTCGCCGGTCATCGGCACCCCGCAAGGCATCGCGGTGTACCAGAATGGCGTACGCATCAACGAAGTGTTCGGCGACGTCGTCAATTGGGATTTCATCCCGGAAAACGCCATCCGGCAAATGACGCTGGTCCCGAATAACCCGATCCACGGCCTGAATGCGCTGGGCGGTGCGCTATCGATCGATATGAAAAATGGCTTCACCTTTCAGGGCGTCGAGGGCGAACTGCGTGGCGGATCGTTCGGTCGGCGCGGCGCCTCGCTCGAGGCCGGCGGCCAGCAAGGGAACTGGTCGTCCTATATCGCCGCTGATGCCATCAACGATACCGGCTGGCGCGACAGCTCCCCCTCGCAGGTGCGCCGCATCTATGCGGATGTGGGCGCGCGCGGGGATCAGACCGAATTCCACGTGACGTTCACCGGTGCCGCCAACAAATTCGGCGCCGCCGCGGCGACGCCGGTTGAAATGCTCAGTAAAAACTGGGCCAGCATCTACACCATTCCGCAGACGACGCAGAACCAGCTCGCCATGCTGACCGCCAGCGCGATCTGGAAGCCAACCGACACATTGTCATTCCAGAGCAACGTCTACTATCGCGGATTCTGGCAAAGCCACGTCGATGGCAACGGCTCGGATGCGATGAATTCCGGATGCGACGAACCTACACTTCTGTGCTTTCCGGATCTCAATGGAAATTTGCCCCCTCTCATAACGGGCAACGGCCAAACGGTCCCGGCGGCCGGGGTGCTCGGCAACAGCGTGCTCGGCGAAATTGACCGCACTTGGACGTCCGCCAACAGCTTTGGCGGCTCGGCACAGGCAGCATCATCGGCCCAGGTGTTTGGGCATGACAACAATTTCGTGGTGGGCACGAGCCTCGACCGCGGCCTCGTCCAGTTCACGACGACGAGCGAACTTGGAACGGTCAATGCCGACCAGTTTCCAACCGTGCAAGGAGTGGGCCTATTTATCGACCAGCCCGCCGGTGACGTGGCGCCGGTCGGATTGGGCGCCAAGACGCGCTACACCGGCATCTACATGACCGATACCTTTGATATTTCGCCCCGCCTGTCGGTCACCGCCGGCGGACGATACAACGTTGCCCAGATCAGCCTGCAGGACGAATTGGGCAACAACGATCTGCTCAACGGCAGCCACCAGTTCGCGCGCCTGAACCCGATGGCCGGCGCGGCCTACAAGCTCACGCCCAATCTCACCATTTATGGAAGCTACGCGGAGGCGAATCGGGCTCCCACGCCTCTCGAGCTCGGCTGTTCCGACCCGACACGACCCTGCCTTATCGACAATTCCCTGGTCGCGGACCCGCCGTTGAAACAGGTTGTTTCCCACACCGTCGAGTTTGGCCTGCGTGGACATTTCGACGGGCCCAGCTACGGGACGCTGAATTGGTCCGTTGGTGCGTTCCACACCAGGAACACCGACGATATCATCAACGTCTCAAGCTCGATCCCCGGCCACGAGTTCTTCCAGAACGGCGGCGACACGTTGCGAAAGGGCATCGAGGCTAGCGCCAACTACAAATGGAACCACTGGAATCTTTTCGCCAACTATACCTACGTCGACGCCACGTTTCTCTCGCCGTTGACCCTGTCGTCGCCGAACAATCCCCTTGCGGATGAGAATGGCAACATCTCCGTCGTTCCCGGCAACCATTTGACCGGAATCCCGGCCCATCGCTTCAAAGCGGGCGCCGAATATCAAGTCACCGATGCCTGGAAAGTCGGCGCGGACGTAAAGGCCATCGGCAGCCAGTATCTCGTCGGCGACGAAGCCAACCAGAATCCGAAATTACCGCCCTATTGGGTCGTCAATCTGCACACGTCCTACCAAGTTTCAAAAAACGTCGAAGTATTCGGTCTGGTGCAGAACCTGTTCAATCAGCGCTATTACGTTTTCGGCACTTTCTTTGAGACCGATTCCTTCCCGTACCTGAACCTCAGCGACCCGCGTACTTTCCTCCCCGGCGCGCCATTTGCCGCCTACGCGGGCTTGCGTGCAAAGTTCTAGGACAAGGGCGGGCGTCCTGGTTGTAGGTTGATCGCCAACCAGTTGCGGCAATCTTTGTGAACGCGATCCCGTTGACGCTGAGCGACTTATCGCACGCCACACCGCCCTCAGCCGCTCGCCATTTACGTGGGCATGCCGATCAAGTGGTCGCGGTGCTCTCGATCACTTATTGCAGGACGTCAGTTCCTTTTCCTCGATGGAGAAAATCTGCCCCTCCTCGACCTTGATGTTGCGGACGATGCAGATGCGTCCGCTGACGTCGGTGAGCTTGGCGTCGTAGGTGCCAGCCCGGCACGCCGGTAATGCGCAAACGCTCATCGGTGTCGACGGTGCCGTCCTTGTCGTTCTTGCACTGGTTCGGACCCCACTGCGTGGTGCCGGCGGGCGCCAGGTTGAATTCGGAAATCGTGTGCTGGGTCAGATTCCAGAATCGCGTCGGCCGCCCCTGGGCGGACGCCTCGCCGGCCACGAACGCCAGCGCGATGATCATGAGGGCCAGTCTGAACAAGGCCTTCCCCCTACATTCTGTTTGTTGAAAACACCGTACCGCCGTTCCGTGCTAGACGGAAGAGCGGACTAACTTGACAGCACAACCTTGACAGCGAATGCGCGCACGTCACTATCGATGGCGGCCCACCCGAGTACGTCCCACCACCCGCAACCGATGAATCCCACATGCTAGTCAGCCTGCGAACCGAGTATCCGGCCGATCACATGCCGCTTTTGCGCTGGTTGATGTTCACCGGGGTCTCGGCGTTCGGATTCGTGCTGGCGTGGTACTACGGCCTCTTCCATTTGATGCTCGCCAGCGACAAGACCTACATTTCGGCGATCATCGGGGTGCTCTATATCCTTGCCTCGCTGCACTGCCTGGTTCGCACCGTCGCGATCTCGCGCGAGCTCGACAGCGCCTACCGCGTGTCGGCGCTGGTCAACCAGGGCGTGACCGGCTTCAAGACGGTGGGCCAGGACGTCCTGACTGCCGATGGGACGGCGCTGCCGCGCGGGCGGGTCACTGCCCACATCCACAACCTCATCGTCAAGGCGAAGCTTCAGGGCAAGCACCGCATGGATCAGACCCTGCTGCTGCGCGGCCTCGCCGACGCATTGCGCGGGCCGAACCAGCTCGGTTCGTTTGCCAGCGACAGCCTGATGAAGCTTGGCCTGCTCGGCACCATCGTCGGCTTCATTCTCATGCTGGCGCCGATCGCGGGTCTCGATGCCGCCGACCGCGCTTCGGTGAAGACCTCGATGGGCCTCATGAGCGACGGCATGGCGATCGCGATGTACACCACGCTCAGCGGGCTGATCGGCTCGATCCTGGTGCAGACGCAGTACTACATGCTGGATGGCGCGACGCAGAAAGTGTTTGCCCTCGCCACCGACCTGACCGAGGTATTCGTCGTATCCATCCTGGAACGAGAGCAGGATGGATAGTTTCGGCAACTATCCGCGGGAACGGCCGTTCGATCCTTTCGCCGTGATGTTGTTCAAGGCGTTGCAGGTCGTCGCCTTCCTGTTCTTCATCGCGCTGCTGGTGATGAATCCCGAAGCCAAGCAGGGCAAGATCGACACCAAGGCCGAATTCCTCATCACCATGAGCTGGCCCGACAGCCATCCCGACGACATCGACCTTTATACCGAAGACCCGCTCGGCAACATCGTGTGGTATCACGAGCGCGAGGCCGGCTTCATGACGCTCGACCGCGACGACCGCGGCGGCGTCAACAATTCCATCACCGTGAACGGCAGGAAGGTGACGAGCCCGATCCGCCAGGAGACGGTCAGCATCCGCGGCATCGTCGCCGGCGAATACACGGTCAATATCGAACATTATCTCGCCACAACGCGCGCGCCGGTCCCGGTCTCCGTCAAGGTCGAGAAGGTGAACCCGACCGTCGAAGTCATCTACTACGACACCATCGTTCTCGACCACGTCGGCCAGGAAGCGACCGCGGTGCGGTTCAGGGTCGCCGACAATGGCAGCGTGACCGACGTCAACCATCGCGCCAAGTCGCTGATCCAGTTGACGCGCAGCGTGCGCCGAACGTCTGCGAAATGAGCACGCGATGACCACGACGATCCTCGCCATTTCGATTGCCTATGTGATCATCGGCGTGCTGCTGCTGACCATGGGCCTGACCTCGCGCTTCGCCTGGTGGATCAAGGCCGCGGCGATCGTCGTCACCTCGGTGTTCTTCGTCGAAGCGTTCTTCGCCACCAAAGGGCTGCTCGGCTGGCCGGGCAGCGGGAAATTGCCGCCCAGATTCCAGCTGCTGTGGACGCGCGTGGTCGAGCCCGATCCCAAGATTGCCGACCGCGGCTCGATCTACCTCTGGGTCGAGGAAGTCGACGCCAACAACGTGCCGACCGGCGTGCCGCGGTCGTATCGCCTGCCCTATTCGCGGCCGCTCGCCGACAAGTCGAACAAGGCGCGCGACGAGATCATGTCCGGCAACCCTCAGGAAGGCGACGCCGACGATCTCACCGCCGACGAGACCAAGAACGAATCGGAAAATGCACGCAACACGCAGCAGCCGCTGACCAACGTCGAGCCCGGCACCTCACGGATCGAATTCAGCGACGACCTGCGCGACGCACCGCATGTGGAATTCAAGCCCATGGGCACGCCGCTGCTGCCGCCCAAGCCGTAATTCCCTAGTCCTCCTCTCCTTCGCGCGGGCGGAGAGGGAGCGGCGGCCCGGTCATCTTCAGGAACGCTTCCTCGATGGTCGCGGCGCTCTGCGCAGTCACAAGTTGCGCCGGCGTCGTATCGGTCAGCACCTTGCCGCGATGCAGCACGATGACGCGATCGGCATCCGGCACCTCGTCGCACAGGTGCGTGGCCCACAGCACCGCCACCGAACGCTCGCGCCGCATGGTCAACAGCAGCTTGAGCAAGTCGCTCCGGCTCGCGGGGTCGAGCCCCACCGTCGCCTCGTCCATGAGCAGCACGCTCGGCTCGTGCAGCAACGCCCGCGCGAGCTCGACGCGCCGCCGGTTGCCGCCGCTCAATTGCGCCGCCTTGTCGTGGGCGCGGTCGGCGAGCCCGAGGCGCGCCAGTTCGTCGGCAATGCGCGCCTGCGCGACCGCGCGCGGAATGCCGTGCAGCCCGGCGTGGAACAGGAGGTTCGCGGTGACCGTCAGTTCAAGGTCGAGCGTCGGCTGCTGGAATACGATGCCGAGCCGCGCCAAAGCCGGCACCGGATTGCGCAGCATGTCGTGGCCCATGACCGCGATGCGGCCGGAATCCGGCACGAACAGCCCCGACAGCAGCTGGAACAGCGTCGACTTGCCCGCCCCATTTGGCCCGAGCAACGCGATGAACTCGCCGGAGTAGGCCTGCAGGCTCACCCCGTCGACCGCCCGGATCGGCCCATAGGTCTTGACCACGTTGTCGAGGAGGAGCGCCGGCGCGCCTTGATCCGTTGCCATATGTTCCCCGGCCCTTGCCTTGCCCAGCCTCTTTAATAAGACGTACGCTGGCGGCGATGCAATCAATGGACGCTTCGATGCGCAAACTGGCCTTCGCGCTGCTGTTCTCCCTCGCGCTTGCCCCCGCGCACGCCAAGGACACCGGCCTGATCTTCGTCAGCAACGAGAAGACCAACAACATCATCGTCATCGATCCCAAGACCAACAAGGTGGTCAAGGACATCAAGGTCGCGCGCCGCCCGCGCGACATGCATTTCAACGCCGACCACACCAAGCTCTACGTTGCCTGCGGCGACGATGACGTGATCGATATCCTGGATGTCGCCAAGCTCGAAGTCATCGGCAAGCTGGTGACCGGCCCGAGCCCCGAAACCTTCGCCATCGATGAGAAACGGCGGCGCATCTACGTGTCGAACGAGGAAGGGTCGTCGCTCTCGATCATCGATATCGACCAGAACATCATCATCAAGGAGGTGCCGACCGGCGCCGAGCCGGAAGGCGTATTCGTCACCGAGGACGGCAAGACCGTCTACGTCACCTCCGAGGTCGGCGACCTCGTGCATTCCGTCGACGCCGACGGCGGCTATGTCACGCAGGACGTGGTCGTCGGCACGCGCCCGCGGCGGTTCGCGGCGACGCCAGACGGCAAGGAGCTGTGGGTTTCGACGGAGCTTTCCGGCGAGGTCTACATCATCGACCGGCAGAAATTCGTCGTCGCCGGCAAGATCGAGTTCCTGCCGCCCGGCATGCGCAAGTCGGACGTGACGCCCGTTGGCCTGACCATGACCAAGGACGGCAAGACCGCCTATGTCACGCTCGGCCACGCCGCGCACGTCGCCGTCGTCGACGTGCCGACGCGCAAGGTCGAAGCCTATATCCTGGTCGGCCGGCGCTCGTGGGGCATCACGCTGTCGCGCGACGAGAAGACACTCTACGTCGCCAACGGCCTCGGCGACGACATTACGCTCATCGACGTCAAGAGCCGCAAGGCCACCGTCTCCATTCCTGTCGGCCGCGTGCCGTGGGGCGTGGTGATCGATGATTAGAGTGCACAGCATTCGCATGCTCCTGGCGGCGCTGACGCTGGCGTGGGCGACCGCCGCTTTGGCGCAGCCTGCTCCGCCGCCCGCGCAACCGCAGCAGAAGCTGACCATCGGCTTCGTCGAGATCGAAGGCGATGCGCGCTACGAGCCGATCCGCGCCTACGAACGCATCATCCTCAAGACGCGCGAGCACCCGTTTGCCGGCGCAGAGGTCGGCATCGACGAGGCGGCGGCGCTGTCGCGTGTCCTCAAGATGGACTTTGCGCTCGATCGCATCACGGTGAAATCGCCGGACGAAATCGCGCCTGCCGTACTCAAGGCGCTCGACACCGGCATTCACTTCTTCCTCATCGACGCGCCGGCAGAGGCCTACAAGCCGCTCGCCGCCGCGGTGAAAGGCCGCGACGTGCTGCTGTTCAACGTCTCGACGCCGGACGACGAGCTGCGGCGCAATCTGTGTGCGCCCGAGTTCGTGCACGCCTATCCAAGCGACGCGCAGTTGATGGACGGCCTGATGCAATACGTGATTTCGCGCAAATGGCAAAATGTGCTCGTGTTCGAAGGCCCGCTTCCCGCCGACGCCGCAATGACCAAGGCGTTCGAGCATTCGGTGCAAAAATTCGGAGCGCGCGTCGTCGCCCATCAGCATTTCAAGCCCGGCACCGACCCGCGCGAGCGCGAGCAGAACGACCCGGCGCTGCTCAGCGCGATCAGCCGCGACTACGACGTGGTGTTCGTGGCCGACGACGCGTTCGATTTCGTCCGCACGGTGCCCTATCACCTCGTCAAGCCACGGCCGGTCATGGGCAGCATCGATCTCGAGCCCACGGCCTGGCACTGGACCTGGGAGCACAACGGCGCACCGCAGGTCAACACGCGCTTTGCGAAGAAATCCAGCGGCCGCCACATGGAAGGCCCGGACTGGGCCGCGTGGATCGCTGTGAAGATGATCGTGCAGTCGGCGCTACGCACCCGCTCGGCCGATTTCGCCAAGCAGCGCGCCTTCATCCTCGGCGACGGCAATTTCGACGGCGACAAGGGCCTCGCGGTGAGCGTGCGGCCGTGGGACCATCAAGTGCGGCAGGCGATCCTGCTCGCCGCGCCCTATGAGGTGGTTGCCAACGCGCCGATCGAGGGCTTTCTGCACAAAACCAACGTGCTCGATTCGCTCGGCGACGACGAGCCGGAATCGACTTGCCATCTGAACAAATGAATCGTCATTGCGAGGAGCGAGCGACGAAGCAATCCAGCCGCAATCGCAATCCGCTGGATTGCTTCGCTGCGCTCGCAATGACATTCTAAGGCCATGCAACTCATCCACGCCGCCCGCGCGCTGCGCGCCGTCACCACCCGGGAGATCGTCAAGTTCGTGCAGCAGCGCGGACGGCTGCTCTCGGCTCTGGTGCGGCCGCTGATGTGGCTCGCGGTGTTCGCTGCCGGCTTCTACAACGTGTTCGGCGTCTCGATCATTCCGCCGTACAAGACCTACATCACCTATCAGGTCTACATCGTGCCGGGCCTGCTCGGCATCATCCTGCTGTTCCACGGCATGCAGTCGTCGCTCTCGATGGTCTACGACCGCGAGATGGGCGTGATGCGGCTGCTGCTCACCGCGCCGTTGCCGCGCTGGGTGCTGCTCGCCTGCAAGCTCGCGGCCGGAACGGCGCTGTCGGTGATCACCTGCTACGTTTTTCTTCTCGTCTGCATCCCGTTCGACGTGACGTTCGATCCGATCAACTGGCTCGCCGTATTCCCGGCGCTGATGATTTCGGGCCTGATGCTCGGCGCGCTCTGGCTGTTCATCTCCGTCTATATCAAGCAGGTGGAGAACTTCGCCGGCGCGATGAATTTCGTGATGTTTCCGATGTTCTTCTTCTCCTCGGCGCTTTATCCGCTGTGGAAGCTGCGCGAAGGCGGCTCGGAAGCCATTTATTACGTATCGCTCGTCAATCCCTTCACCTATGCGGTCGAACTGATCCGCTTCGCTCTTTACGGCATGTTCGAGCCGATCTCTGCGCTCGTCGTCACCGGCGCAACCGTGCTGTTCTTCCTGCTGGCGACGATCGGCTACAATCCGCAGCGCGGCATGATCCGCCGCACCGCGCAAGCGCAGCCGGCGTGACTAGAACTGCGCCTGATTGATCCTTCGCGCGATCTCGTTCTGGATCGCGGCGATTTCCTCCGCCGAATGCGCGGTTCGCGGCCGCTCGATTGGAACATCGGCGAGTAGGCGCGCGGGACTCGGCGACAGCACCAACAGCCGGTCTGCGAGCCCAATCGCCTCCTCGACGTTGTGCGTCACCAGCAGCGTCGTGACCGGACGTCGGCTCACCAGTTCGACCAGCTCGGCGCGCAATCGCGCCGCAAGCGCGGCATCGAGCGAGACGAACGGCTCGTCGAGCACGAGCAAGTCCGGCTCGACAGCAAAGGCGCGCGCCAAGGCGACGCGGCGGGCGAGGCCAAGCGACAATTCGCCGGGATAATGGCTGCGATGCTCGGCAAGGCCGAGCGTGGCGAACAACGTATCGAGTGCTGCGTCCGTCGCCAGCGGCGCGGCAAGCCGCACGTTCTGCTCGACGGTGCGCCACGGCAGCAGCCGCGGCTCCTGGAAAACGATGCCGAGCCTGCCATGCGCGGGCCGTTCGACGCCACCTTCGAAGTCGCGATCGAGGCCGACGATGATGCGCAAGAGCGTGGTCTTGCCGCAGCCGGACGGCCCGACCAGCGCCACGACTTCGCCGTTGCGCAGGCCGATGGCAAGCTCGCCGAGCACGTGCAGCGCGCCGCCCGAGGCGCCGCGATAGAATTTCTGCTTGATGTGGACATCAAGCCGCGGCACTTCACGCGTTCCTTGGGCGCCAGCGGGAGACATGTCGTTCAAGCGGCTGCACCAG
Source organism: uncultured Alphaproteobacteria bacterium (assembly GCA_963730645.1). Taxonomy (GTDB): domain Bacteria; phylum Pseudomonadota; class Alphaproteobacteria; order Rhizobiales; family Xanthobacteraceae; genus BOG-931. The sequence continues at coordinate 133,800 of CAVSSN010000018.1, forward strand.
GAACGTTTCGATGGCGAGCATGACGGCGACGAAGGCGAGAGCATAGGCCAGGATGCGCGTCACGTCGAACAATTGAAACGCGACGCCGATCTCGAAGCCGACCCCGTTCGGCCGCCCGAGCAGTTCGACGATCAGCACGATCTTCCAGACCAGCGACAACCCGGAGCGCGCCGCCGCCGCAAGGTAGGGCGCAAGCTGCGGCAGCACCACGTGGCGGAACCGCACCCATGTCCCCATCCGGAACACCTCCGCCATCTCGTCGAGCGTGCGGTCGAGCGAACGCGCGCCCTCGCGCACGGTAACGGTCGCAATCGGCAGCTTGTTGAGCGCGACCGCCGCAATCGCCGCGGTCTCGGTGAGACCCGCCCACACATAGGCGAGCACGATGATGACCAATGCCGGCAGATTGAGCAGCACCACGAGCCAGGGATCGCCGAGCCGATCCGCGACCGGAAAGCGGCCCATCGCCAGCCCGAGCGCGCTGCCGAGCAGCATGGCAATCGTGAACGCCACCGCGACCCGCGCCAGCGTCACGCCGAGATTGAAGGCGAGCGCACCGGACCGTGCCTCGTCGACGAGTGCGAGGCCGACCGTCTGCGGCTCCGGCAACAGCCGCGCGCCGGCGATGTGCGAGCCGGCGTACCAGGCCGCCAGCAGCACCGCGAGCGAGACGAGGCGCAGCAGCAGATTCATTCGCCCGGCCCCGCGCGGTAGAACGTGCCAGGATCAAGCTCGCGCGCCGGGCCGACCAGATCGGCGCCGCCGATGTCGGCGAGTACGCGGTAGAGCGCCTTGGCGTCGGCCGCCTCGTCGGCGACGGAACGGCGCGGGATGCCTTCGAGATAGCGCTGGCGATAAATTTCGAGAGCCTTGGCGTCGTGCACTCCGATGCGCGGCGCCAGAAGCTGCCATTCGGCGGCCGAGCCGGCGAGAATTTCCTTCGCCTTGCGTGTGGCTTCGAACAACCGGCCGAGCGCCGCACGATGGCGCGCGGCCCAGCCGCTATCGAACACGTAGCCGACGATTGCGACCGGGCCACTGGCGCCGAGGCCCTTCATCACGTCGTCCATGACCACGGCGCGTTTCATGCCGCCGGCTTCGAGTTCGGCACAGAAATTCCAGAACGTGAGCGTGGCATCCAATTCGCCTTGCAGCGCCTTTTGCGCCAGCAGCGGCGGTGCGCCATAGACGACCTGCGCCTGCGTCTTGAGATCGAGGCCGGAGCGGCGCGCCAACGCCTGCAGCAGCAGCCAGCTCTTGTCGATCGGGCCGCCGGCAATGCCGAGCTTTTTGCCTTTGAGGTCGGCGAGCGCCTTGATCGGCGAATTCGGCTGCACCATCACGGCGCCAAGCGTGCTCGAATACGGCGAGAACACCAGGTGGTCGCCGAGCGAACGTTCGCGCGCGACCCACAGCCAGTCCGACAGGATGAGATCGGCCGAGCCGCCCCTGAGCGCGATCTTGCCGGCTTCGGTGCTGGCAAGCTCGGTCACTTCGAGGTCGAGATCGGCGGCGCGGTCGAGGCCATGGGCCTTGATGATCGCCAGTTCCCACGCCAGCGTGCCGGTCTTTTGCGCCGCGATGCGGATGCGATCGGCTGCGCTTGCGTTCGAAGCAAGCAGCGTCATCGCGGCGACAAGCGCGATCGGAACAACTCTTATGCACCGCATTCCCAATGACACGAGTCAGCGCGCCTCGTGTCCAGGCATCGCCATCGGCCCATCGGCTTTGCGGCCACCTGAGTCCACGACCACGGCAGGCGCGGACGCAATCTCGGGTCCGGTGACGATCACCTGGCCGATCATGAAGGGATGCGGCGTGCAGAGGAAGTTGTAGGTGCCAGGCTTGTTGAACGTCACGCTGCCGGCTTCGCCGTTGCCGAGGAGCCCGATATCCCAGCCGCCCGCGTCGGCGCCCGCGGCATTGTGCGGCTGATTGCCGGAGTTCGTGAACGTCACCTTGGTGCCGGTCGCGACCGTGATGCGCGCCGGACTGAAGGCATAGTCCGCCATCTTGACCGCATTGGTTTTCACCACCGGCACTGCGCCCTTGAGCAGGCCGGTGAAGTTGAAGCTCACTTCGGTCGGCGGCGGATCGGGCGCCGCGAATTGCGCGATGGCGTGCTCGCGATTGCCCTTGAGCGAGAACACCCAGATCATGTCGCCGTTCGACGACGCGGTCTGGGTCGACACGCCGCCCGACGCGATGGCGACGTATTGCTCGCCGTCGATCTCGTAGGTGATCGCGGGTGCGTCGGCGCCGGCGCCGGTCTGCCATTGCCACAGCAGCTCGCCGGTCTTGGCGTCGTAGGCCTGGAAATTGCCGTCGGGCTCGCCGTGGAACAGGAGCCCGCTCGCGGTGGTGAGCGCGCCGCTGCCCTGCCCGATCGAATAGGGCGTCTTTTTCTGCCAGACGATCTTGTTGGTGCGCGAATCGACCGCCGTCAGCGTGCCGGAATATTTCGCGCCGAGCGCGGGCGGCGCGATCTTGCCGCTGCCGGGCGCGATGCGGCTCGACGGCCGGTCGGCGGCGGCGACGTAGAAGTAGCCGGTCTGCGGGCTGTACGACATCGGCGCCCAGTTCACGCCGCCATTGCCGCCCGGCGACATCAGCATCGGCACGTCCCACATCGCCTGGAAGATGCACTTGGTGATCCAGCTTCCGAGCGGCTGCGGGCATTGCGGCATCACCGCATCGCCGACCGGGATCGGCTGCGTCGTCGCCGTCGCGTTGCGCGGCTCCTGCTCGACCGGCTTCTCCTCGATGCCGATCAGCGGCTTGCCGTTGGTGCGATCGAGAATGTAGATCCAGCCGGTCTTGCAGGCCTCGGCGATGCCCTTGCGCAGCTTGCCGTCGTAGGTCTGATCGAACAGCACCACCGGGCTCGGGCAGTCGAAGTCCCAGAGATCGTGATGCACCTGCTGGAAATGCCAGGCATAGCTGCCGTCCAGATGCAGCGCGACGATCGAGGAGCTGAACAGATTGTCGCCCGGGCGATTGTTGCCGATGCCGACCGCAGTCGGGTCCGGGCTGGCCGGTGCTGAAATAGATCAGGCCGAGATCGGGATCGACGGCGGGCGTCTGCCAGATGTTGGCGCCGCCGTGCAGATAGGCCTTGGCGCGCTTGGGATCGGGATCGTTCGGCGACGGCCAGGTCTCCGAGCCGCGCGTCGCCGGGATCGGGCACCGTCCAGAAATGCCACAGCTCCTTGCCGGTCTTGGCATCGAGCGCGGTGAGCTTGCCGCGCGCTTCGCGGTCGCCGCCGGAAATGCCGGTATAGACCACGCCTTTGTAGTAGAGCGGCGCGGCGGTGATGGTGTAGCCGTCCTGCCACTTGCCGATCACGGTGCGCCACACCTCCTTGCCGGTCCTGGCGTCGAGCGCCACGAAGGTGCCGTCGAGCTGGCCGACGAACACCTTGCCCTCGCCGACCGCGACGCCGCGATTGTCCCAGCCGCAGCACACGGTGCTGATGCTCTGGTCGAGGCCGGAGCGGTGCTCCCAGATCAGCGCGCCGGTGCTGCGCGTCGAGCGCGGAGACGTCGTCGTTGCCGGTGGCGAAATACATGATGCCGTCTTTGACGATCGGCGTGCCTTCCAGGGAATATTTCTGGCCGAGGCCGGAGCCGAGATGCACCACCCAGGCGGCTTTCAGGTTCTTGACGTTGCCGCGGCTGATCTGCGTCAGCGTCGAATAGCGCGTGTTGCTGCCAGTCGCCGCCGACGGTGAGCCATTCCTTGCCGGGCGGCTTGCGCAGGTCCTGGGCCGACGCAATAGCGGGAAGAAAACCAAGTCCGGCTGCGACGAGCCAAAGCCACATCCTGCGCATGTATCCTCCCGCACCATTGCCCACCATGCTGCCCAACGCAGGTGAGGCACTTTGTGCAACGAAATTGGCACAGCTCTGCGCGCCGGGGAAGCCGGATACCGGCCCGAGAGCACTCCAGCGCCCGGTGGACCGAAAAAATTGCAGGGTACATCTGGCAAAGGCCATGTAACATTTGGCAGTATTACCCGACTTGAAAAAACAACCAACGTCTCAGGGAGGACACGTCATGCTGCGATCGATGCTCTTTGCCGCATTGCTGAGCTCGGCCATCCCGTTTGCCGCGCTGGCGCAGACCGCCGACGATCTCAAGAACGACGAGAAGACGACGGGCGATGTCCTCGTCTACGGCATGGGGTATTCGGGAAACCGCTACAGCCCGCTCACCCAGATCAACAAGGAGAACGTGAGCAAGCTGGTTCCGGTGTGGGGCTATTCGCTCGCCGACCTGCAAGGCGGCGAAAGCTTTCCGCTGGTCAAGGATGGCGTCATCTACGTGACGACGCACGATGCGACCGCGGCCGTCGACGCCATGACCGGCAAGCAGATCTGGAAGGTCAAGCATGAATACCCGCCGGAGACCTTGCGGGTCGTATGCTGCGGCATCGTCAATCGCGGCGCCGCGATCTACGACGGCATGATCATCCGCGGTCTGATGGACGATCGGATGACCGCGCTCGACGCCAAGACCGGCAAGGAAGTCTGGACGGTGAATTCGCCTGAACCCGCTACCCACGCCAACGGCTACGCCATGACGGGTGCGCCGCTGATCGTGGACGGCGTCGTCATCATGGGCGTCGCCGGCGCCGAATACAGCCATCGTGGCTTCCTCGAAGGCTACGACGCCAAGACCGGCAAGCATTTGTGGCGCACCTACACGGTTCCCGCCAAGGGCGAGCCGGGCTCCGACACCTGGGAAGGCGATTCCGCGCTCACCGGCGGCGGCAGCAGCTGGGTGACGGGCAGCTACGACCCCGAACTCGATCTCGTGTATTGGGGCATCGGCAACCCGGCGCCGTGGAATCCGCGCGCCCGCAAGGGTGACAACCTCTTCACCAACTCGATCTTCGCCATCCGGCCGAAGACCGGCGAGCGCGTGTGGTATTTCCAGGCGACGCCGGAAGACCCGTTCGACTACGACGCGGTGCAGACGCCAATCAACGCCACGATCAACGTCGACGGCAGCCCGCGCAAGGTCGTGATTCAGGCAAACCGCAGCGGCTTCCTCTACGTGCTCGACGCCAAGACCGGCCAGCTCATCGCCGGCAATACATTCGGCAAGGTGACATGGGCGAGCGGCATCGACATGAAGACCGGGCGCCCGATGGTGACCGAGGTCTTCACCGGCGCGCTCGAGGGCAAGAATGTCACCGTGTGGCCGTCGGTGTCGGGCGTGACCAACTGGCAGCACCTGTCGTTCAGCCCGAAGACCGGCATGCTCTACATCAACACGCTCAACGTCGGCATGACCTACGAGGCCGGCGAACCGCCCAAGCTCAAGCCCGGCGCGCCGGCCGGACCCGGAACCGTCAAGCGCACCACCGTCACCGACGATCCCAATGTCCGCGGCATTCTCAAGGCCGTCGATCCGCTGACCGGCAAGTCGAAGTGGGAGACGCCCTACAAGAGCCCGAACTATTCCTCGACCATGGTGACGGCGAGCAACCTCGTGTTCACCGGCGTGATGACCGGCGAGTTCCAGGCGCTCGACGCCGATACCGGCAAGATCCTGTGGAGCTTCCAGACTCCGTCCGGCATCATCGGTCAGCCGGTCACGTGGGAGAAAGACGGCAAGCAATACGTTACCGTGCTGAGCGGAGTCGGCGGCGTCTATTTCCAGTTCTCCGCCGATCCCAATCTCAAGAATTCGCCCACGGGGGTTTCGCTTTGGACGTTCGCGCTGTTCGACAAGTGATGCCGGTCAAAACGCGATGCGTGATGGGAGGCCGCCGGTGGCGGCCTCCTTTTATCTCGGGCGGCGCCGCGATCGCGTTCTGCGCGCTTGCATCGTTCGCATCGGCCGCGCGTGCGCAGGACGCTGCGGCGGACCCGGCCAAGATCGAGGCCGGCGAAAACGTCTACAACAACAATTGCCAGACCTGCCACGGCGATCACCTGGTCAACTCGGGTCAGAACCAGGCCTTCGATCTGCGCCGTCTGAAGGCCGGCGAACGTGCACGCTTCGACACCTCGGTGCGCAACGGCAAGAACCAGATGCCGCCGTGGAAAGGTGTGCTCGACGACGAGCAGATCGACCAGCTCTGGCACTACATCCGCGCCAACGCGAATCAGAAATAGCGCGACGAGAACGCGGCCACAAAGATTCGATTGTCAAACAACTGAGAAGCCAACGCTCCGCCGCGAAAATTAAGTGAGGGGAGTGGAGCGTGCTATGGCACTGCATCTTGCGGCAGAAATCCGGGCTCAGACTGGATTGGCATCGTTGCCCCACGGTTTTCCACTGGCGGACAGACAGGCTCGCCTTCAGGCCTCAAGCCAGCCGCGATAGTGGATGACGTGGCCGATCAGCGGGAACGCGGCGTCGATGTCGAACAGGAAGCGTTCGCCGTCGGCGCTCTCCAAGCACGCGATGCGGGGTGTGGTCCAGCGCGGCAGCCGCACGCCGAGGAGCCGCCAGCTTTCGACCAGCCACGCCACCCCGTCGCCGCACGGCGTCAGCCGGAATTCGAGATGAAACGGGCCGAAATGCTCGACCAGCAGGCCCGGGGCGCGCGGATCGTCGGCGCGCATCGTGCTGGCATAGCGGCGGTCGCCGAATTGGCGCTGCCAGAATTCGCGCAGCGGGCCGTCCGGGTGGAATGCGACCGTCACGGGGATGTCGCGGCCCGGTGGCGGCAATCCGGCGAACCAGCAGAGCAAGCGCGCAGGCAATCCCGGTGCGGTTGAGACTTCGGCGCGGCCTGCGGTGCGCAACGAATGCGATAGCGCGTGCACGCGACGGATGATGGCGGGCAAGCGCGCGAAATCCTCGCCGAGCAGGAGCGCAAACGGCGACGGCCGCTCCGGCAGCGCTGCCGGCGGACCGTCGTGCACGAAGCGCGCGGTGACGCCGGGCGTCGGCACCATGCAGCTTTCGGTGCGGCCGAACCACCGATAGCGGTTCTGCGCCACGCGGTCGTAGATGAAGTTGCGCAGCGGACGCGGCAACACCGCGAGCGCAGCGCGCCCAATGCCAGCGCGGCAGCCGTTCAAGGATCGCGATCACGGTGTCGAACTTGAAATGCGCACGCCCGCGCACGATGACTGCATTGGTCTGCGGATTTTCTGGATCGATGCCGAGACGCTCGGCCAGCGCACGGCCATAGGGGCTCTGGATCGGCGTGAAGCAAAACCAGCCGTCGCGATCGCGTTCGAGCACGAAGCGCACCCAGCCGGAGCACAGCACGCAGACGCCGTCGAACAGGATCAGGCCGTTCGGGACGCCGGCGATGTCTTTCGGCTGCCAAGACTGCGTCATGTGGATTCGTCATTCCGGGACGCGGGCGAAGCCCGCGGGCCCGGAATCGATAATCACGGATCGTGGGTATGGATTCCGGGCTCCTCGCTTCGCTCGGCCCCGGAATGACGCGAGGAAAGTTGTTGCCCCTACTCCGCCGGCTGCTTCGCCTTCTTCTTCGTGAACATGCGCTTGAGGTTGTCCCACAATTCGATCTTGGCGCCGTTCTTGTGCATGATGATGCTCTGTTGCGTCACCGAGAGCGAGTTGTTCCAGGCCCAGTAGATCACGAGGCCCGCCGGAAAACTCGCCAGCATGAAGGTGAAGATGAGCGGCATCCAGTTGAAGATCATCTGCTGCGTCGGGTCCGGCGGCGCCGGATTGAGCTTCATCTGAATCCACATCGTGATGCCCATCACGATCGCCCAGGCGCCGAGATGGAGGAAATGTCCGAACACCGGCAGCGTGGTCGGATCGAACGGGATCAGCCCGAACAGGGTGAAGACATTGGTCGGGTCGGGCGCGGACAGGTCCTTGATCCAGCCGAAGAACGGCGCGTGGCGCATCTCGATGGTGATGAACAGAACCTTGTAGAGCGAAAAGAACACCGGAATCTGGATCGCGATCGGCAGGCAGCCGGCAAGCGGATTGATCTTCTCCTTCTTGTACAGCTCCATCATCGCCTGCTGCTGCTTCATCTTGTCGTCGGCATAGCGCTCCTTGATCATCGCCATCTGCGGCTGCACCGCCTTCATCTTCGCCATCGAGGCGTAGGACTTGTTGGCGAGCGGGAAGAACAAGATCTTCACCAGCACGGTGACGATCAGGATGGCGACGCCGAAATTGCCGACGAGCTTGAAGAAGAAGTCGATGACAAGAAACATCGGCTTGGTGATGAAATAGAACCAGCCCCAATCGATCAGCAGATCGAAATGGTTGAGCTTGAGGTTGCCGTTGTAGCCCTCGACGCTGGCCAGCGGAAAATTGATGCCGACCACGCTGACTTCCTTGGCGCCGGCGAACAGCCGCGCGTTGGCGCTGCCGGTCGCGCCAGGCGCAATGGTCTGGGGCTGCAGCAGGTAATCGGTCTGATAGGTCTTCTGCGTGCCGATCTGGCCGGAGGAGAAGCGCGCGTGCACCTTGGCGTCGGTGTCGGGGAGGAGCGCGGCGGCCCAATATTTGTCGGTGATGCCGAGCCAGGCGTTGGTGACGTCCCAGGTTTCACTCTTTTTGTCCTCGATATCCTTGTACTTCACCGCCTCTTCGTGATCGCCAAGGTAGCCGATCAGGCCCTCGTGCAGGATGTAGTAGCCCTGCACCTCCGGCGTGCCGTGACGCGAGATCAGCGCGTATGGCAGCAGCGTCACCGCCGCGGCGCCCTTGTTCGCAACGTCGTCCTTGATGGTGAAGAGATAATGATCGTCGACCGCGATGGTGCGGCGGAACGTGAGCCCTTCGCCGTTGTCGTAGCTCAGCGTCACCGGATGGCCGACGTCGAGCGGTCCGCTGCTCTCCTGCTTCCACAGCGTCTCCACGCCCGGCACTTTCGCCGTGGTACCCGAGGCGGCGACCCAGCCGAACTCGGCGTAGAACGGCTCCGCCGTGCCCGAGGGCGACAGCAGCACGATTGCCGGGGAAGTCGGGTCGACGGTCTCGCGGAACTGGGTGAGCGCCAGGTCGTCGATGCGGCCGCCCTTGAGCGCGATGGTGCCGGAGAGGCGAGGCGTCTGGATCGGGATGCGCGGCGATTGCGCGATCACCGCTTCACGCGTGAGCGTTTGCGGCTGCGCCGCGGCGTCGCTTGTCGGCGTGCCGGGCGCCTGCGGCGGCGCACCGGGCTGTCCGGGCGGGACGCTGCTTTGCGGCTGCTGGGCCGCGGTGGGCTGCGCCGGCTTCTGCTGCTGCGCCTGTTCCTGTTGCTTGAGCGCCGCTTCCTGGCGCTGCTTCTCCATCTGCGGATAGCCGACGAAGTACTGCCAGCCGACCACAACGATCAACGACAGCACGATGGCGAGGATGGTATTCTTGTGGTCGGTCATCACAGGCTTTCAGCGCCGAGGCGGCCGGCGTTCCGAATCATGTAGGACGCCGCTGGCCGCATCACCAGTTCCCTTTAGCGTTCTTGCGTGAACGCGGTGCAACGCCCGTTCGTAGTCCTGCACCAGGCGCTCGAACGGCCATTCGAGCGCGGGGCGCCGTCCAATCAGCACGTAATCGTGGCCCTCCTGCAGCGCCGCCGCGGCCGAAAGCCTTACGACCTCCCGCAACCGGCGCCGCACGCGATTGCGCACCACCGCATTGCCGACCTTCTTCGACACCGTGAACCCGACCCGCACCGGCCCCGTTTCCGCGCCAGCTTCGGAGCGCTTGCGCGCCTGTAACACGAACGCCGCGCCGGGCGCCTTGGCCCCAGTCGCGGCAGCGAGAAAATCCGCCCGCTGCTTCAGCCTCTGCATGGAACATTCCTTGGGACGCGCCGTACGAACGACGTCCCCGGGCCGCCGCAATCACGCACTGAGCTTCTTCCGCCCCCGCGCGCGCCGCGCCGACAGCACCTTGCGGCCGCCCTTGGTCGCCATGCGGGCACGAAAACCGTGACGGCGCTTGCGCACCAATTTGCTCGGCTGGTAGGTCCGTTTCACGGGTGCAGTCTCCGCAGGGGGCCGGACATCGCCGACGGCATTGATCGACAACGCAAATTCGCCGTCCGATGGGCAGGTTTTCGCGGCTTATACGGGAGGCCTTCCGGCGCGTCAATGCGACCGCTTTTGGGCGCCTCAATTGGCGGTGAGCGGGCTTCGCCGCCACCGCTCCTCGTGTATAGACTTGAGGCGCGGCGGACCTCCATGCGGCAACCAGCGCGTCACCATGCGTAGCAATTCCGATCTTGCATCACGGCCGGGAACCGGGAGCGGATTGCTGCGCTGGCTGCCGCTGGCCGCCATCGTCGCCGTCATGGTTGTCGTCTTTGCCACGGGCTGGCATCACGCGCTGTCGCTTGAAAACCTGATCCGCCATCGCGCCACCATCGACGCCTTCATCGTGGCGCACCGCCTCGCGGCCGTGGCCGCCTACATGGCGATCTACGTCGCCGTGGTGTCGTTGTCGGTGCCCGGCGCCTTCATCCTGACCATGATCGGCGGCATCCTGTTCGGCGTCGTGGCCGGCGCATTGTCCGCAGTGGTCGCGGCGACGATTGGCGCGGTCGTCATATTCCTGATCGCCAAGAGCGCGTTCGGCGAGCATCTGGTCCGCCGCGCCGGACCGGCGATCGCGCGGCTCGCGGATGGGTTTCGCGCCGACGCCTTCAGCTACGTCCTGTTCCTGCGCCTGGTGCCGGTGTTTCCGTTCTGGCTGGTCAATCTCGCGGCCGCGCTGCTCGGCGTGCCGCTGGCGCGGTTCGCAGCCGCGACGGCGATCGGCATCATCCCGGCCGCATTTGCCTATTCCTTCGTCGGCGCCGGTCTCGTCAGCGCGCTGGCGGCAGAGCAGAAGGCCTACGACGCCTGCGTCGCCGCTGGCACCGCGCCATGCCGGCTGCATTTCGACGCCATCGCCATGCTGACGCCGGAGTTGATCGCGGCCTTGGCCGCGCTCGGCGCGCTCGCGCTGCTGCCGGTGCTGGTGCGCCATTTGCGCGCGCGCCGCCACGCCACCGGCTCGACGGGCTGACGCATGGCACAGGTGCTCAAACCCGACATTTGCGTCATCGGCGCCGGCTCGGGCGGCCTGTCGGTCGCGGCGGCGGCGAATGCGTTCGGCGTTCCGGTCGTGCTGATCGAAAAAGGCAAATTCGGCGGCGAGTGCCTCAATACCGGCTGCGTGCCGTCGAAAGCGCTGATCGCCGCGGCCGAGCGCGCCAACGGTTTCGCCGCCGGCGCGAAGTTCGGCATCAAGGCGCAGCGCGCCAGCGTCCCCTTCAGCGCCGTACATGACCACGTGCACGAGGTGATCGCCGCCATCGCGCCGAACGATTCCCGCGAGCGCTTCGCCGGTCTCGGTGTGCGCGTGATCGAAGGCGCCGCCCGCTTCACCGATAAACGCACCGTCGCGGTCGGCGAATTCGAGATCAAGGCGCGCCGCTTCGTCGTCGCCACCGGTTCGTCGCCCGTGGTGCCGCCGATTCCGGGGCTTGCCGACATCGGCTACCTCACCAATGAGAGCGTGTTCGATCTCACGGTCTGTCCCCGGCACCTCATTGTGATCGGCGGCGGCGCCGTCGGCATCGAACTGGCGCAGGCGTTTCGCCGGCTCGGCGCCGCGGTGACGGTGCTCGAAGCGGCTATCCCGCTCGCCAGCGAAGACCCCGAATGCGCCGCGGTGGTGCTCGACGCGCTGGCGCGCGACGGCGTCGTGTTGCGCACCGGCGTATCGATCACGCGGGTCCGCCGTGTGCGGTCGCGGATCCAGGTCGTGTTCGAAGGCCGCGACGGCGAGGAGGCTGTCGAAGGCTCACATATTCTCGTCGCCGCCGGGCGGCAGCCGAATATCGACGATCTCGACCTGAAAGCCGCCGGCATCACCCACGACGCGCATGGCATCGTGGTCGACAAGCGCCTGCGCACCGCCAACAAGCGGGTCTATGCCATCGGCGACGCCGCCGGCGCGCTGCGGTTCACGCATGTCGCCAATTACCACGCCGGGCTGGTGATCCGGCATGCGCTGTTCCGCCTGCCGATCAAGGCCAGCCACGACGCCGTGCCCCGGATCACCTTTACCGATCCGCAGCTCGCCCATGTCGGCCTGACCGAGCGTGAGGCGCACGAGCGCAGCCGCCCCATCCGCATCCTGCGCTGGCCCTATCATGACAACGACCGCGCCCAGACCGAGCGGGCGACCGCGGGCCACATCAAGGTTTTGACCGACCCCAAGGGCCAGATCCTCGGCGCCACAATCGTCGGCGCCAATGCCGGCGAAATCATCACCACCTGGGTGCTCGCCATGAGCCAAAGGATGAATATCCGGGCCATCGCGGGGTTGATCGTTCCGTATCCGACCTACGCCGAAGTGGGAAAACGAGCCGCCATGACCTATTTTACGCCCAGTTTGACCAGTACTTGGGTGCGGCGCATCATAGGGTGGCTGCGTCGGCTGGGTTGACGAACCCGCCGCGCTCGCAGGGCTCCGGTAATGACGACTGAAACGGCTGCGGGACCGGCCCCCGCGCATGTGCTGCGCCCCGGGCTTTCGATCAAGCTCCTCGTCCTCACGACCCTGTTCGTGATGATCGCGGAAGTGCTGATCTATGTGCCTTCGATCGCCAATTTCCGGCTGAACTGGCTCAACGACCGGCTCGCTGCCGCCTATACGGCGGCGCTGGTGCTCGATGCCGCGCCAAGCGGGATGGTGCCCGACAGTCTCGCCAAGCAGATCCTGGACAGCATCGGCGGCCGCGCGGTCGCCATGAAAATGGGCACGCAGCGCCGCCTGCTCGCCGTGTCCGGAAACCTGCCGGCGATCGATCATGACTTCGACATGCGCAGCGTCAGCGCGGTCGATGCGATCTACGACGCGTTCGCGACGCTCATCTTCAACGACAGCGGCGTCATGCGCGTGGTCGGCCCGGCGCCGATGGGCGGCGAGTTCATCGAGATCGTGATGGAGGAGCCGCCGCTGCGCGCCGCGATGCTGCGGTTCTCGGTCAACATCCTGCTACTGTCGCTCGTTATTTCCGGCATCACCGCGATGCTCGTCTACCTGGCGCTGCATTACATGTTCGTGCGGCCGATGCGGCGCATCACCGCCAACATGACGGCGTTCCGCGTCGATCCGGAAAATCCCGCCCGCATTATCGAGCCGACCGGCCGCGCCGACGAGATCGGGACCGCAGAGCGCGAACTCGCGACGATGCAGATCGAGCTTGCCTCGACGCTGCAGCAAAAGAACCGGCTCGCCGCGCTCGGCCTCGCGGTGTCGAAGATCAACCACGATCTGCGCAATCTGCTGACCACCGCGCAGCTCTTTTCCGACCGGCTGGCCCACCTGCCCGATCCGGGGGTGCAGCGCTTTGCACCCAAACTGATGCGCGCACTCGAGCGTGCGATCGCGTTTTGCGAGTCGACCTTGTCGTACGGCCGCGTGCAGGAGCCGCCGCCCGACCGCAAGTCGATCCTGCTCGAACCGCTGGTCGAAGAGGTGCACGAGACGCTCGGCCTCGGCCCCGACATTCGCTGGATCAGCGCGGTGGAGCGCGGGCTGATGGTCGAGGCCGATTACGACCAGCTCTATCGCATCCTGCTCAACCTCTCGCGCAATGCCTTGCAGGCGCTCGAAAGCCGCGCCGACAAGGATTCCGGTCGCGACCAGATCCGCATCACCGGCCGGCGCGAGGGCGCCGTGGCGGTGATCGAAGTGTCCGACACCGGGCCGGGATTTTCGGAAAAGGCGCGCGCGCACATGTTCGAGGCGTTTTCCGGCTCGACGCGCACCGGCGGCACCGGCCTCGGCCTCGCCATCGCGGCCGAGCTGGTGCGCGCGCACGGCGGCGAAATCCGGCTGGTCGAAGGCACCATCGGGGCGACGCTGCGCATCACCATTCCGGACCGCGCGGTCGAGCTTCATGCGCGGCGCGGGCAACGGGCGAGCGCCTGAGCGGGCACCCTTGCCAATGCCGGGCGGAGCCTTTAGCTATGGCCGCGTTCCGTGCCGGGCCTCCCGTGCAATGCGCAACACGCGCCCGTAGCTCAGCTGGATAGAGCACCAGACTACGAATCTGGGGGTCGGGAGTTCGAAATCTCTCCGGGCGCGCCACCTACCCAAGCCCAAGCCATCAGCGACCAAGCGGCTGAGTATCCTGCCGGGCATTCGTTTTTCCGCCCGGTCGTGCCGCTTGTATCGCAAAGGTTTCCGCGCCTAAGCTGATTGCCCTGACACAGGAAAGGCAGACCGCCATGTCGCCATCCAGGAAGGCCAAGTCCGCGCGCAAAATTTCCAAAACACGCAAGACTTCCAAGAAAACAAAGCCGCGACCCAAGACGGCGAAATCAAAGACAGCGAAATCAAAGACAGCAAAATCAAAAAAAGCGAAGCCGCTGGCGAAAGCCAAACCGGCGGCGAAAAGCAAATCCGGCAAGAAGGCCAAGGCGCCCGCGAAAGCCAAAACGCGAATGAAAACGGCGTCTGTCGAAATTCAGTCTCTGTTGCATGGTCCGTTGGCGCCCGGAGTCGGAACCGACGAACGTCCGTGGCAAGACAAGCCCGGCGGCGGCGGCGATATTTTTAGTCCGGGGCGAGACAACGATCGGGATCGGGATCGAGATCGGGGGCCGCCCAATCCGTGGGAACGAGACGACACGCGCAAAGCGTAGCCAATCTTCGGCCGCCCGTACGCGCTACGCGCGCAGCAGCGGAATGACCTTGGTGCCGAATGTCTCCACGCCCTCGAGCATGGGCGTGAAGCGCGTCAGCATGCAGTCGAGGCCGATCGCTTCGTAGCGGCGCAGGCGTTCGGCGATCGATCTGCGGCGTGCCGACGAGGCCGGCGCCGAGCGCGTTGACCATGCGGTCGCGCGGGCCGGCGTTGCGCTCGGCCGCGTCGGCGAGTTGCTCGGCCTCTTCCTGCGTGTCGCAGCAGATCACCTGCGGATTGATGGCATAGCGAAGCTTGCGGCCGTATTGCGCGGCGATGCCGTCCATCACGCGCAGGTCTGCGGCGATGCGCGCGATGTTGGATTCGAAGTTGCGATAGCCGGGTTTGTATTCGGCGAACCAGACATCGCAATGCTGCGCGATCGACGCCTTGCCTTCCGGCGAGCGGCTCGCCGCATAGATCGGCGGACACGGCTGCTGGATGGGCCGCGCGACGATGTCGCCGGCGTCCGGCATGACGACCTTGCCGTCGGCGCCGGTCAGCGCGGCGCGCACATGGGCGCGGTAGATAGGCGCCGTCGAAATTGAAATCGGAATCGGTCCACAGCCCCTTGATCACCTGGATGTATTCGCTCATGCGCGGATAGCGGTCGCTGTCGCCGATCCAGGTGCCGTTGCTGAAGAGATCGAATTCCTCCATCCACCAGCCGTTGACGATGTTGAGCGCGCAGCGCCCGCCGCTGATGCGGTCGAGGCTCGATCCCATCTTCGCCACCACCTGCGGCGTCACCATGCCGGGATGCACCGCGACCATCAGCTCGATGCGCTTGGTCACCATGGCGAGCGCGGAGGCGAGCACCCAGGCGGAGAGATCGGGGCCGAGATAGCGCTCGGCGATCAGCGTGGTGTCGAAGCCGAGCTCGTCGGCGCGGCGCACGACGTCGCAGGCGAATGTCGAACGTGCCGTCGTCGTGCCCGGCGAGGCTCTCGGCCGATTTGATCCGTTCGATGGCGCGGTCCATGCGCGGCTCGGGCCGGATGGTGTGCGGCAGCGGTGTCCAGATTCCGAATTGCATCGCGACACTCGTTCGCACCGCGCGGCGAAAACGCGCAGTGCTGCACGGAATACGGTATAGTTGGCCGTCCTGGTCCTTGCTAGCCTACGCCAGATTGCAGCCCCGGCGCAGCCGGACATTCGTGGAGAATCCAATGTCGCGTTCTTTTTGGCAGTTGCAATTTCCACGCGCGCTCGCTGTCCCGGCCCTGGTTTTCACGGCATTGCTGTCTGCGAACGCCGCGCAGGCGCAGACCAAGATCGTCGCCGGCATGGTCGCGCACGGCCCGCCGCAATGGCCGCAATACATCGCGGAGGAATTCGGCTGGCTCAAGCAGGACAAGATCGATCTCGACCTCGTCACCGTGGGCGGCGGCGGCGCCCAGCAGGTCGCCGGCGGATCGCTCAATATCGCCCACAGCGGCTACCCGGATTTCGCCCGCGCGGCGCTGCAGAACGCGCCGGTGAAGATCATCATCAGCGACTTCATCGGTTCGCCCTATGCCATCTTCGCCAAGAAGACCATCAAGCAGATCGCCGATCTCAAGGGCAAGCTGATCAGCATCGGCGGCATCAATGACATCACGCTGATCTACATCAAGCCGTTCCTGGCCTCCGCCGGATTGAAAACGAGCGACGTCGATTTCGTCTACGCCAAGGCGGCCGGCGACCGGTTCGCGGCGCTGGTCTCCGGCGGCGTCGATGCCACGATCCTCAACCCGCCGACCTACTTCAAGGCGATCGAGCCAAGGCTTTACCGATCTCGGCGACACCAAGCAGTACGCCGAGGGCATTCCGTTCACGGTCTGGGGTGCGAACAGCACCTGGGCGGGGCAGAACCGGGACGCGCTGACAGCGTTCGCGCGCGACTACAAGCGAGCGGTGAAGTGGCTGTACGATCCGGCCAACAAGCAGAAGGCCGTCGACATTCTGGTCAAGCACGCGAGGCAGGACCCCCAGATTTCCAGCCTGTCGTATGACTATCTGGTCGCCAAGCTGAAGCTGTTCGGACCCGATGGCGACGTGTCGGACAAGACCTATGACAAGATGGCGGAAGGACTCGCCGAGATCGGCCTGATCAAGCCGCCGTTCCCGCCCAAATCGGCGATCGTCGACGGCAGCTTCGTGCAGGCGGCGACGAACTAGAGTTCAACAGCCCGCTCGTCCCCGCGCAAGATGAGGAATAACTGATGACTGGCAGGCTTGATGGCCGCGTGGCGCTCGTCACCGGCGGCGGCGGCGAGATCGGCGGCGCGATCTCGCGGGTGTTCGCGGCGGAAGGCGCCAAGGTCGCGATCGCCGATCTCGAACCGGCAAAGGCCGAGGCCGTCGCCAACGCCATTGTGGCGAGCGGCGGCAGCGCGCACGGGCTCAAGGTCGATGTCTCCGACGAGGCGAGCGCCCGGGAAGCAGTGGCAAATACCATCAAAACGTTCGGCAAGCTGACGACGCTGGTCAATGTCGCGGCGACGATTACGCCCGACGGCACGGTCGAGACATTGACGCTCGCGCAATGGAACGAGGCGCTTGCCGTCAACCTCACCGGCTCATTCGTGATGTGCAAATTCGGCGTGCCGGAACTGCGGCGCGCCGGCGGCGGCAGCATCATCAACATCGCCTCGCAGCTCGGCCATATGGGCGTGCCGCTGCGCTCGCCCTATTGCACCACCAAGGCGGCGCTCATTCATTTCACCCGCATCCTGGCGATGGATCATGCCGTCGACAACATCCGCGCCAACACGATCTCGCCGGGATTCATCTTGACCGAGCGCTCGAGCGCGCCGCACCGGCGGCAAGGAGAAGGCGCGAACGATCAACGGACCGCGGCATCTGCTCAACCGCCCGGGCGAGCCGGAGGAAATCGCGGCCGGCGCGCTCTATCTCGCCTCCGACGAGTCCGCGTTCGTCACCGCGACCGATCTCCTGATCGACGGCGGCTACGTCGCCTTCAAGGGCAAGATCGGGCCCGAGGGCCGGCCGGTGTTTTCGTGAGCGCGCTCAGTTGCTCGACGCACCGAGCAGTCCGGTCGGGCGCACGATCAGGATGACGGCCATCACCAGATAGAGCAGCGGCAGTGCGATTTCCGGCATGATGATGATGCCGAACGCCTCCAGTTCGCCGACGATCAGCGCGCCGATCAGGCTGCCGGGCAGACTGCCGAGGCCGCCGATCACCACAACGGCAAACGTCTCGATGATCATTTGCGAGCCCATCGACGGCAACAGGCTGACCATCGGCGCCGCCAGCGCGCCCGCAATGGCGGCAAGGCAGGTGCCCAGCGCAAACGTCAGCGTATAGACGCGCGGCACGTTCACGCCCAGGGCCGACAGCATCTCGCGATCGATCGCGGCGGCGCGCACGATCAGGCCGAAGCGCGTGCGCTCGACCACCAGCCAAAGGCCGAGCGCAATGGCGGCGCCAACCGCCAGCAGCGTCAGATTGTAGACCGGCAGCCGGTTGCTGCCGAAGGCGATGCTGCCGGCAAGCGCGGCCGGCCGCCCGACGGTCGCGAGATCGGAACCCCAGACGATCTTGATGCCTTCCTCGACGATCATGAGGCCGCCGAACGTCACCAGCGCGACGAACAGCATTCCGGCCGGATAGACCCGGCGCAAAACGTAGACTTCGAAGACGGCGCCGAGGAAACCGAGAATCAAGGCCGCCGCGATCACCGACAGCGCGAACCCTCCGACCCCGAGCGGCACGATCCGGGCTGCGGTGAAGATCAGGTAGGCGCCAAGCGCATAGAACGCCCCGTGCATGAGGTTGAGCACGCGCGAGACGCCGAAGATCAGCGACAATCCCGACGCCAGCAGGAACAGGAACATGGCCTTGAGCAGTCCGCTGACGAATTGAAGCGCAAGGTCCTCCATGGCGGTGACGGCTCGCTCCTTGTGTGCCGCCGGACTGCTCGCTCCGCCGGCACGGCACTCCCTATTGCGGACGCACCTTGCGGATCTCCGCCTCGCTCGGCAGGAATTCGCTGGTCTGCAACTGGATGATGTCGCTCAGCACGCCCATGTTGCGCTTGTCGTCCCACGCCGCCTTGCCGGTCCAGTGCGGCGTCGTGCCCTGATGATCGAAGGCGCGAATGGTCACGGGGCCGACCACCGAATCGAATTGCAGGCCGGACAACGTCGTGAGCACCTTGTCGGTGTCGGTCGACTTCGCCTTCTCGATCGCAATCTTGAGCGCCTGCAGCGTGACAAATTCGAAATAGCTCGGCGTCCGCGGCTCCTTGTCATAGGCCTTCTTGTACGCATCGACGAACGCCGTGTTGGCGGCATTGTCGATGGCGTAATAGGGAAAGCCGCCCATCACCGCGCCGGTCGGAATTTCAGCCTTGGGCAGAATCTGCAGCTCGTCGGAGCCGCCCCAATACGAGCTGACCATGGCGAATTTCTTCGTCAGCTCGAACGGCGCCGACTGCTTCCAGAACGGCAGCCCGACCGCCCAGGAGAAGAACACGACGTCGGGCTTGGCTTCGATCATCGCGGTGATGAAGGAGGTGTAGTCGGTCTCGTTGATCTTCGGCCACGCTTCGCCGACGAACTCCGCCTTCGGGTTGAGCGCCTTCATGTGGTCCTTGAAGAAGCCGACGCTGAGGCGGCCGAACGCGAAGTCGTGGGCGATCGTGAAGTAGCGATTGCCGCGCGACATCAGGTTCTTGTGGATGTATTCGGCGCCGGCATAGCCCTGCGTGCGGGTCGTGATGTTGACGACGCGGAAGGCGTATTCGTTGCCGTCCTTGCCGGTGTAGTCGTCGTTGGCGCAGTTGCTGAGCAGGATTTTCTTGGCCTGCTTGGCGACACCGCTGACGCCGACGCACTCGGCGCTGTTGATGCTGTGCAACAGGAAATCGACATTTTCGGTCAGCAGCAGATCGCGCGCCTGCCGCACGGCTTCGTTGACCGAGTTCTTGCTGTCGCGAACGGTCAGCGTCACCGGACGCCCCAGAATTCCGCCTGATGCGTTGATCTGCTTGACCATCAGTTCGGCGGCCCGGTTGGTCTCCGCGCCATAGAACGACAGCGGGCCGCTGAGCTCCGCGATCAGGCCGAGCTTGATCGGTGTACCGGCGGGCGTCTGCGCGCCCGCAGACGAGAGCGTGACCAGCATCGACGCTGCGAGTGCGAGGCCGGTCATCAGCCGTTTCTTTGTCATTGCAGTCCTCCCATGAACTTTCGGCATTGTGAGGCGAGATCGCGGCATATTCAATTCGCCAACATGCCTCAGAAGGCGACGAACCGGGTCCATGCCTCTGGATTGGCGTCGAGGTCAGCCACCGTGCCGCTGTGCCGCACGGCGCCGCTCTCCATCACGTAGGCGCGGTCCGCCAGCGAGCGCGCGAAGGTGAGGTTCTGCTCGGAGATGAGCATCGACAGCCCATGGTTGCGCAGGTCGGCAAGCTGATCCGCCAGCGCCTCGACCACGACCGGCGCCAGCCCCTCGGCAGGCTCGTCGAGCAGGAGCAGCATCGGGTTGCCCATCAGCGTGCGCGCAATCGTGAGCATCTGTTGCTGGCCGCCCGAAAGCGTGCCTGATTTCCGCTCCTGCAGCGTCGCCAGCGCCGGAAACAAAGTGAAGATGCGATCGAAATCCCACAGTGCCGCCTGCGAGTCCTTCGGCGGCGGCTTGCGGCCGAGCTCGAGATTTTCCCGCACGGTGAGGCTCGCAAACATGCGCCGGTTCTCCGGCACCAGGCCGATGCCGCGGTGCGCAATCCGGTGCGGCGGCTCGCCGAGGATATTTTCGCCGCCGAACGACAATACGCCCGGCCGTGACGCTCACCATTCCCATGATGGCCTGCATCGTCGTCGTCTTGCCGGCGCCGTTGCGGCCGAGCAGCAGCACGACTTCGCCGGCGCGCACCACGAGCGACACGCCATGCAGCACGTGGCTGCGGCCGTAGCACGCATCGATGGATTCGACGGCGAGCAGATCGGTCATGCGGCCGACCCGTGGCGGCTGCCGAGATAGATGGCGCGGACCTCGGCGTTGCGGCGCACCTCGTCGGGCGAGCCTTCGGCCAGCACCTGACCCTGATGCATCACGGTGATGACATCGGCGATGCTGAAGACGGCATCCATGTCGTGCTCGCAGAACAAAAGCGTCAACCGCCGCTCGGTGCAGATGCGCCGCACCAGATCGACCATCTCGTGCCGGGTGCGCGACTCCATTCCCGCCGTCGGCTCGTCGAGCAGCAGCACCTGCGGCTGCAAAGCGAGCGCAAGCGCGAGCTCCAGCCGCTTCTGATCGCCGTATGAGAGCAGACCGCTTTCGCGGGCCGAGACTTTTTCCAGCCCGACGTCGCCAAGCACGGTCATCGCCGCGTCGACTTCCGTTTTGGCTGCGGCACGGAACAGGCGGCGCGATTGTCCGGTGCGGGCGAACAGCGCGACCTGGATGTTCTGCAACGGCGTCAGCCGCGGATAGATGCTGGTGATCTGAAACGTGCGCGCGATACCGAGCCGGCAAATCTCGTGCGCCGGCAACGACTGGATGGCGCGATCCTGATAGCGGATTTCGCCCGAGTCCGTGCGCAAGCGCCCGGACAGAAGATTGAACAGCGTGGTCTTGCCGGCGCCGTTCGGCCCGATCAGCGCGCGCCGTTCGCCTCGCCGCAAAGCGAGCGAGACGCCGTTGACGGCCAGGAAGCCGCTGAACGACTTGGTGACGTTGCGGATGTCGAGAACGATTTCGTTTGCGTTCATCTCAGTCCGAAGGTGGCACTGTTGAGCGAGCGAAGGGCCAGAACGGCCGCCATGCGAAGCGGCCGCGCAGCAGGCCCATGAGCCCTTGTGGAAAGAACATGCCGACAAGCAGCGCGAGCGCGCCGACCGCGAGCAGCGAGTGCTCGGTATAGCGGCCAACCTGGCTGTCGATGACTTCCAGCACGACGACGCCGACCAGCGGCCCCCAGAAACTCTGGATGCCGCCGATCGTGTTCGCCAGGAACGGCCGCGCCGACGCCGACCAGTCGGCGATCTGCGGCGAGATGGTGCCGCTGAAGAACGCGTACAGCGTGCCGGCGATGCCCGCGAACAGGCCGGCGATCACGAACGCCGCAAGCTGATAGCGGCGCACCGACAGCCCGACGAATTCGGCGCGGCGCGGATTGTCGCGGATGGCCTGCAGCGTCAGCCCGAACGGCGAATGCACGATGGCTCTCAGGACGGCGAGACAGAAGGCGACGACGACCAAGCGTGAACAGCGCAAAGTTTCGCGGCGACGCGATGATGCCGGTCGGCAGGATGCCCGAAATGCCGTCGTCACCGTGGGTCAGGCCGTACCATTTGTAGACCACGGTATAGACGAGCTGGCTGAACGCCAACGTGAGCATCAGGAAATACGCGTGCTCGAGATGGCTGGTGCGCACGATGAAAATGCCGAACACAAGCGCGAACAGCGCCGCGACCAGCGGGCCCGATCAGCATGGCCGGCAGCATCGGCCAGCCGAGCTGCACGACGAGGAGGCCCGACGTGTAGGCCGCGACGGCGTAGTAGGCGGCGTGGCCGAGCGACAGCATGCCGCCGTAGCCCATCAGCAGATTGAGGCTGGTGGCGTAAAGCACGGCGATCGCCAGTTCGGCGATCAGGAAGACATATCGGATCGGCAGGACGAAGATGAGCGCGGCGAGAATGCCGGCCACAGCGAACGGCATGAGGCGGGACGCAAGCATGGTGTGCAACAGACCAGATTATTGCGCCGCCTTGGCGCGCAGAGCCACACAATAGCAGTGGCCCGTTCGTCATACGACAACCTTGGAAAATACCCGGGCGGCCGATCAGCGCAGGGCAGCGCACCATGGCCCTTGCGGCCATTGTCGGGCTTGACGACTGCACCGTCCGGGTCTGAGAATTCGGCAAGTACGGCGGCTCCCGCGCGCAGACCCGCGCTCAAGAACGGCACCATGTCTTGCCCTGGTCTTGCTGACCGCCCTGACAATAGAAACGCGATCGAAAAACTGATCCGGGGAACGAAAACAAGCTGCCAACCTGGCACGCTGGGAGGAGTACAGAACATGCGCATCAGGATGTTTTGGAATCGAGCCCGCAGCATCGCAGCCCTTGTCGTTGCTGCGCTGATCTTGCCGACCATGGCGATGGCCGCCGACCCGATCAGGGTCGGCATGACCATGGCGCTCACCGGCGGCGTCGCGCCGATCGGCAAGCAGGTGCTCGCCGCGCTGCAGATCTGGCGCGATGACGTCAATGCCAAGGGCGGGCTGCTGGGACGTCCGGTCGAGCTTGTGTTCTACGACGATCAGAGCAACCCGGCGAACGTTCCGCAGCTCTACACCAAGCTCATCGAGGTCGACAAAGTCGACCTGCTGATCGGCCCGTACGCCACCAACATGGTGGCGCCGGCCATTCCAGTGCTGATGCAATCGAAGAAGACGACCATCGGCATACTGGCGAACGCCGCCAACAGCCAGTTCCATTACGACCAGTACTTCTCCATGCTGCCGACCGGCCCGGAGCCGCAGAAGGCGTTTTCACGCGGCTTCTTCGAACTCGCCGCCGGCGCCACGCCGCGTCCCAAGACGGTCGCGATCGTCGCCGCCGATGCCGAATTCGCGCAGAATGCCGCCGAGGGCGCGCGCGAGACAATCAAGGACATGGGCGGCTTCGAGATCGTCGACCGACAAGAAATATCCGCCGACCACGACGGACTTCACGCCGATCATCCGCGCGGTGCAGGCGCTCAATCCCGACATCGTCTACGTTGCGGCCTATCCGCCGGATTCCGTCGGCATCGTGCGTGCCGCCAACGAAATCGGGCTCACGCCGAAAATGTTCGGCGGCACTTTCATCGGTCTCCTTGTGACGCCGATCAAGATGCAGCTCGGGCCGCTGATGAACGGCATCGTCAACAACGAAGTGTATCTGCCGGGGCCGGCCTTTACCTTCCCGGGCACGCTTGAAGTGCTGGCGAAGTATCAGGCCATCGCCAAAACCGAGAAATTGGACCCGATCGGATGGGCATTCCCGCCGCTGGGCTACGCGGCGGGACAGGTGCTCGCGCAGGCGGTCGAAGGGACCAAGGGCCTCGATCACGTGGCGCTTGCCGCCTACATGCGCAGCCATACTTTCAAGACCGTCGTCGGCGACATCACGTTCGGCAAGGATGGCGAATGGGCAAAGTCGCGTGTCGTGTTCACGCAATTCCAGCACGTCACCGGCAACACGCTCGATCAGTTCAAGGATACGACCCACGAGGTCATCGTGTGGCCCAAAGAGTACAAGGCTGGCGACATGATCTACCCTTATGCCGAAGCGAAGAAACCGTGAGCCGTAAGAGACCGTAAGCCCATGAACGGAAGCTCCCTTCAAGCTGGCGACGCTGGCAGAAGCCGGGCGCAAGCCCCTTCGTCGCCATCGTGCTGGGCGACGACGCCATCGACCTGTCGCAGCGCACGACGGCCTATCTGCGCGCGCGGCGCGCAAAGGCGCGTTGAGCACCACCGACAGCAGTCTGTCGGTCTGCTGGAAAACTGGGACGCGAATTTCCCGGTGCTGCAGGAGATCGTGGCCTTCGTCGAAAAGGAAGGGACGAAGTCCGGCGCCGCAAAATTTTCGGAGCCTGCGCGCGCTGCCGCCCGTCACCCGGTCGGGAAAGATGTTCTACGCCGCGCAGAATTTTCAGGAGCACGTCAACGAGATGCTGCGCGCCGGCATGTCGCCCGCCGGCGGTCCGCAGTTCACCGGCGAGAAATCGACGACGCAGCCTTATCTCTTCCTCAAGGCGCCGAGCTGTCTCGCCGGCGCCAACGACGAGATCAAGATTCCGCTCGGCATGAAGAAGATCGACTGGGAGGCCGAGATCGCGCTCGCCATCGGCAAGCGGGGAAAGCGCATCAAGGCCGAGCGCGCGCTCGACCATGTCGCCGGCTTCATGACGACCAACGACGTCTCCGCCCGCGACCTGCAGGTCCGCGCCGACCGGCCGGGGCTGCGCTCGGACTGGCTCAACGGCAAGAGCCACGACAATTTCGCGCCGATGGGGCCGTTTCTCGTGCCGCGCGCCTTCGTGCCGGACCACATGAACCTGTTCATCCGCCTCACCGTCAACGGCGAGGTCAAGCAGGACGGCAACACCTCGCAGTTCATCTTCACGCCCGAGGAGCAGATCGAATACGCCTCGAACATTCTCTCCCTCGAGACCGGCGACATCTTCAGCTGCGGCACCTGCGGCGGCGTCGGCCAGGGGACCAACACTTTCCTGAAGGCCGGCGATGTGATGGAGACCGAGATCGAGAGCCTGGGAAGGATGAAGAACCAGTTCATCGCCGAAACCGCGTAGTATCGCGATTCCGCCATTTCGGCGGGCAGGATGCTATGTTCCGCCGGAACGCAGCCCTGAGTCTCAATCGCGCCGCATGTCCCCCGAAAACAAACCGAAAGTCGTCGCCATGATCGTCGCCTCGGCGATCATCATGCAGCAGATCGACTCCACCGTGATCACCACGGCCCTGCCGCAGATGGCGATATCGCTCAACACCGATCCGGTGCGGCTGAGCGTCGCCGTCACCGCGTATCTGCTGAGCCTCGCGGTTTTCGTGCCGGTGAGCGGCTGGGCGGCGGACCGCTTCGGCGGCCGCACCATCTTCCGCGCCGCCATCGCGCTGTTCACGCTCGGCTCGATCCTGTGCGGGCTGTGCGGCAACGTGGTCGAGCTGACCGCGGCGCGCGTGTTGCAGGGCCTCGGCGGCGCCATGATGGTGCCGGTCGGGCGGCTGGTGCTGTTTCGCAGCGTCGAGAAAGCGGCCGCTCATCGGCACCATGGCCTATCTGCAGGTGCCGGCGCAGCTCGGCCCGGTGCTCGGGCCGCCGATCGGCGGCTTCATCACCACCTATTTTTCCTGGCGCTGGATTTTTCTGGTCAACGTGCCGCTCGGCATCCTCGGCATCGTGCTGGTGACGGTGTTCTTCGACAATCCGAAGGAGGAGACGCGCCGCCCGCTCGACTGGCTCGGCTTCCTGCTCACCGGCGCCGCGCTGTTCTGCATCATGTACGGCATCGAGGGCGTCGGACGCGGCAAAGACGAATTCACGACGGCGATCGTATTGCTGGTGCTCGGCGTGACGCTTGGCACGCTGGCGCTGCGGCATCTGTGGCGGTCGCCGCATCCTCTGCTCGACCTGTCGGTGTTCCGCATCGACACCTTCCGCGCCAGCATCGGCGGCGGCTCGCTGCTTTCGCGCCGGCGCGGGAACGCTGGTGTTTCTGCTGCCGCTGCTGCTGCAGGTCGTGTTCGGCATGTCGGCGTTCGCCTCGGGAGCGATCACGTTTGCGACCGCCGCCGGCTCGATGTCGATGAAGATGACGGCGCGGCCGATCCTGCGGCGCTTCGGCTTCCGCAATGTCATCCTCGTCAACGGCGTCATCAGCGCCGCGACCATCGGCATGTGCGCGCTGTTCACCGGCGCGACGCCGGTGCTGCTGATCTTCGTGCTGCTGCTCATCGCCGGTTTCTTCCAGTCGCTGCAGTTCACCGCGACGCAGGCCATGACCTATGCCGACGTGCATCACCCGCAGATGAGCACGGCGACCAGCATCGCCAGCATGGCGCAGCAATTGAGCCGCGGCTTCGGCATTTCCTTCGTGGCGGTGCTGCTGAATTTGTCGCTCGCCTGGCGCGGCGCGAGCGCGCTCGGCCCATTCGATTTCGATGGTCGCGTTCACCGGCGCCGCGCTGCTCGCGCTGTGCTGCCTGGCCTTCGGCTGGAGCCTGAAGCCCGACGCAGCCGCCGAGGTCAGCGGCCACCGGCCGAAACCGGCGGAAGCGTAGAAACTCAGTCCGTCATTCCGGGGCGCGGGCGTAGCCCGCGAGCGCCCGGAATGACGAGAGTCAAAGCATTATCGCCCGAGCAATTCGCGCACGGCGCGCCCGGCCTGATCGATGGCGAGGTGCGCATAGGCGTCGCCGGCCGCGTCGGAATTGGCGATGGCGACGCGGCCGACGGTCTGCCGCGCGCGCTTGAGCACCTGCTCCTCGTAGTCGTCGCCGTCGAACAGCGAGTTTGCGACGTAGCCGTAGCCGTGCGGCCAGCGATTGACGGTGATCGCCGCGATGTCGCGCGCGCTGGAAAAGCCGCCGGGGCCGAGCATGCGGTCGAGCTGGTCGCGGATTCGCGTCTCGAAGTCCGCAAATGTCATGGCGAACAGCTTCGCCGCGCCGATATGAAATTGTGCGCGGGCGTCGAGCCCGGAATTGGGCGCGCCCGGCACGTGCACCAGATGCAGCACCATCGGCTCGGCCGGATCGCGCGGATGATGGTAGCCGCCGAGGCTCACCGGGAAGTCGAGCGCGACGTGGCTGAAGAACGACATCGGCGCCTGGATGTCGGACACCTTGAGGTCGATCCACGGCCGCCAGTTGCGCACCAGCACGTTGGTGTAGACGAGCGGCGTCTTGACGTTCTGCGCCAGCGCCTCGCGCTGCGGCTGCGGCAGATCCGGCATGAGATACGGGATCATCATGTGGAAACAGGCGAGCACCGCATGCTTGGCCGCGACGCGGTGCGGCGCGCCGGCGCGGACGTAGCCGACGCGCACCTTGTCGCCGGCCTCGCGGACATCGACGCAGGTCGAGTCGAGGCGGATGCGGACGTTCTGGTCGTCGCGGTCGAGCGCGTCGTAGTCGAAGCGCGCCAGCACGATATCGTCCATCGTCGTGCCGGGCGCGATCGCCCGGAATGAGCGAGCGCACCAGCAGCCGCGCGAGCGACGCGTTGCCGTCGGGGAAGTGATAGATGTAGGGCTCGCTCCATTCCGCGATGGGCATCCGCCGGCAAGCCGCAGACCGGCAAAGCCGGGATAACCGAACTCGCGCACATCGGCGGCCGGCACCGCGTCGCAGCCGAGACCGAAAAAGTCGAGCGGGCGGCCCTGAAAGCAGTTCGCGACCTCGTCGCTGCAGCCGCAGTATCTTGATCAGGTAGTCGCGGTAGCTCGTGGTCTTGAGGATTTTGAGCTTCTCCTCGACCGACTTGCCGGCGAGCGGATCGCGCGCCGCGTCGTAGAGCGCGAGCAGTTGCGCCTTGCTCGCGTCGGACATCGGAAACGCCGCGACGAATTCGCGAGCGGCTTCGCGAGCGCCGTGTTCGCGCGTGCATCGCCATCGACGCGCCATCATCGCATCGCCCGGCAACCAGCACGTCGCGGCCGAACGCCTCGCGCTCGAAGAACACGCCGCGCGAAAGACCGAGCGAGGAATAAAGCCCGCGCTCGAACGCGGTCTCGAACCGCGCGACGTCGACGCCGAGATCCTGCAGCAGGCCTTTGGCCACATCGCTCCACAGCGTCTGCGGCGATTGGATCGACTGGCTGCCGCCATAGCCGATCGATCAGCCGCCGATCGAGCGTGAACTCGTTGCGCTTGGCGTGGCCGCCGAAATCGTCGTGATTGTCGAGCACGAGGATGCGCGCATCGGGGCCGGCGGCGCGGCGATAGAACCACGCCGCGGCAAGCCCGCTGATGCCGCCACCGACGACGACGAGATCGTAGCTTTCCTCGACCGGTGCAGGCATCGACGCCGAAGCGCTGCCCTCGCGCGCCAACGCGTGCGCGACCTCGAACGAGCCGGGATGCTGACCGCGCAGCCCGGTCAGCGCCGGCGGGTAACGCGCCGGGTCGGCCGCGATCTGCGCGGCTGGCGTCAGCCCGGCGGCGATCGCCAGCGCGGTGCCGTTGAGAAAATCGCGGCGGGTGATGGACGGCATGGGACCCGGTGCTGGAGAAATCTAGCGGCGAATGGTCCATCAGACCGCCGCGCCGTACGTGGAGTGCAGACTGCGCAACTCAGGTCGCGCGCTGTGCCAAGCCGCCGCGGGCCGAGTTCCAGCGGCAAATCTACGGCGGCGCGTGAATTCATTAACTTTAATTATGGCCCATTAACCTTTATGCTCGTTTGAACTCCATGATTATTAAACAGAAATTGACGATGACCTGTCCGTTAATTATTCTTAACAGACAGTAAATCAGCGTGCCCCTCGCATCATGCCGGAATACAGAGTGCTGCCCGCCGGGGATACGGCACTTGTCGTTGAGTTTGGTGATCGGATCGACCGGCGGCTGAGCACCTGGGTGCTGGCGCTGGCGCAGCGCCTCAACGCCGCCCGCCTCAACGGCATCGTCGAGACCGTGCCGACATTCCGCTCGCTGATGGTGCACTACGAGCCGCTGGCGCTGTCCGCGGCCGCCCTTACCGCCCGCATTGTCGAACTGATGCGCGGCCTCGAAACCGCCGCGGTCGCCGGCCGCCATTGGCGCCTGCCGGTGTGCTATGACCCGCAGGTCGCGCTCGATCTTGAAGAGACTGCGTGCCGTGTTGGCCTGTCGCCGGCGCAACTGATCGAGCGGCACAGCGCCGTCACGTACCATGTCTACATGCTCGGCTTCCTGCCGGGCTGCGCTTACATGGGCGACCTTCCCGCCGAGCTTGCTTTGCCGCGCCGGCAGACGCCGCGCACGCGCGTCCCGGCCGGGTCGTTGGGGATCGCGACCACGATCAGCATCATCTACCCGTTCGAGACACCGTGCGGATTTCACATCATCGGCCGCTCGCCGGCGCCGCTTTGGCAAAAGCGGCCGACGCCGGGCGCCCTGCTTGCGCCCGGCGACACGGTGACGTTCGCGCCGGTATCGCTTGCCGAATACGAGGACCTGCGCGCGCGAGCCGCGCAAGGCGCACTCACGATCGCGCCGAGCGAAGACGCGATGGGAGTGGCCGCATGAGGCCGGCGCTGCGCGTGTTGCAGCCGGGCCTGCTGACCACCGTCCAGGATCTGGGACGGCCCGGGCACCAGTCGCTCGGCATTCCGGTCAGCGGCGCGCTCGATTCGCTCAGCCTGCGCGCCGCCAACGCGCTTGTCGGCAACGCGCCCGATGCCGGCGCGCTCGAAGTCGCCTATGTGGGGCCGACGCTCGCGGTCGATGCCGACGAAGTGCGGCTTGCGTTCGCTGGTGCGGACGCGGTGATCGATGTATTTCCGGATGGAGCGGCAGAGAACGGCACCCGCATCGGCACGATGCGCAGCATACGGCTGCGACGCGGCGAGGTGGTGCGCATCGGTTCGCTCACCGGCGGCGCTGTGCTCTACGTGGCGGTCGAAGGCGGCTTCGACATCGCGCCGCTGCTCGGCAGCGTCTCGACCTATGTCCGCAGCGGCTTCGGCGGCTTCCAGGGGCGCGCGCTGATGGCGAACGACCTCCTCCCGCTCGTGCGCGAGGCGGTGAGCGATCATGACGATTGCCAGCTTGTCGGCCTCGATCTCAGCCCACCGCCGAAGATTTCGCGTCATCGCCGGCCCGCAGAACGATTATTTCTCGGAAGCCGCGATCGAAAATTTCTTCCGCGCCGAATACCGCATCGGCGCCGGCTCCGATCGCACCGGGATGCGGCTCGACGGCCCGCCGCTCGATCATCTGCACGGATTCGACATCGCCTCCGACGCCACGGCGCCCGGCGCGATCCAGGTGCCGGGCAGCGGCCAGCCGATCGTGCTGCTGGCGGATCGCCAGACGACCGGCGGCTACCCCAAGATCGCGACCGTCATTTCCGCCGACCTTCCGGCGCTCGGCCGCCTTCCGATCGGCGCAAGGATTGCGTTCGCGCCGGTGACGCTCGAGGAGGCGGAGGCCGCGCGCCGCAGGCTGGTCGCGGAGATCGATGGCCTGGCGAGCCGCATCGTGCCGATCGGGTTCGACGAGGCCGACGTCACCGCGCGGCTGTTCGACTGCAACCTGATCGGCGGCGTGGTCGACGCACAGCACTGGACGTCATAGCAGTGGCCCCGCAAACTCTCACGATGGCCGCAACTACGGACATTGCCGACGCAACTGAGCAGACGCGCACCGACACTGCGCCCGCCGCCAAGTCCAGGGACGACGTGCCCCGCGGCATTCTCTTCATGATCGCCGCGACCGTGCTGTTTGCGCTCACCGCGGCGCTCGCCAAATGGGCGGTCAAGGCCTATCCGGTCGGCGAGGTGATGTTCACGCGCTCGCTGTTCACGTTCCTCGTCGGCGCGGCCTTCATCCTGCCGGTCACCGGCCTTTCGGTGTTCAAGACGCAGCGGCCTCGCGCCCACCTCGCGCGCGGACTGTCACAGGCGTT
Source organism: uncultured Alphaproteobacteria bacterium (assembly GCA_963730645.1). GTDB lineage: Bacteria > Pseudomonadota > Alphaproteobacteria > Rhizobiales > Xanthobacteraceae > BOG-931. The sequence goes on from CAVSSN010000018.1 coordinate 164,574, forward strand.
CTCGCAGACTTTTTCGGTCCTGGCCTACAGCATGATGCCGCTTGCCGGCGCCATCGCCATCAATTTTTCCGCGCCGCTGTTCTCGGCGCTGATCTCGATCGTCTGGCTCAAGGAGCGCTCCGGCCCGGTGCGCTGGGGCGCTCTGCTGATCGGCTTTTTCGGCGTTCTCATCGTCACCGATCCAGGCGCGGATTCGCTCCAGCTCGGCGCGCTGTTCGCGCTTGCCAATGCGGTGATGTATGGCAGCGTCACCGTCGCCGTGCGCGGCATGAGCAAGACGGAATCCGCCAACACGCTGATGATGTGGCAGATGGCGGCGCTGGCGGTGTTCCATTCTTTCCTGCTGGTATTCGGCTTCCGCATGCCGACGCTTGCCGATGCCGCAATGCTGTTCCTGGGCGGCGTGACCAATGCGGCCGGGCAGTATTACTGGACACAGGCATTGCGGCTCGCGCCGACCACCGCGGTGTCGCCGTTCTATTATCTTATGCTGGTGTGGGCGATGGTGATCGGTTTTCTCGCCTGGGGCGAGGTGCCGACCATCGGCCTTCTCATCGGATCGGCGATCGTGGTCGTGTCCGGGCTGGTGCTGCTCTGGCACGAGGCCAGACAGCGCCCGAGGGCGCAACCGTCAGCCGACCACAAGTTGGCTCAAGTCGAAATCCGCTAGGCCGCCAGCGTCTTCTCGCCTGCCGGCTTCTCGTCCGACCATTTGGCGATGACATCGGGCACTTGCTCGATCGGAATCGGCCGGCCGAGGTGATAGCCCTGCGCCTCGTCGCAGCCGAGCGCGCCCAGCATACGCTGCTGCGACGCCGTCTCGACGCCTTCGGCGATCGTGCTCATGCCGAGCGCACGCGCGATGATGATCACCGCCTGCACGATGACGCCGTTTTCCGAACCTTCGCCGAGATCCGACACGAAGGCGCGGTCGATCTTGATCTTGTCGAACGGGAAACTGCGCAGATAGCTCAGCGACGAATATCCGGTGCCGAAATCGTCCATCGAGATGCTGACGCCGAGGTTTTTCAGCCGGTACAGCGTGACCAGCGTCTCCTCGTTGTCGGCCATGAAGATGCGCTCGGTGATTTCGAGCACCAGGCGATGCGGCGGCAATTGCGTTTGCGCCAGCACCCGCTCGATCACGTCGCAAAGATTGGGCGTCGAGAACTGCACCGGCGACAGGTTGACGGCGATGTTGAGGTGGCTCGCCCAATGCGCGGCGCGCCGGCAGGCTTCCGTCAGCGCCCATTCGCCGAGTGGCAGGATCAGTCCGCTATCCTCCGCGATCGGAATGAATATGGCCGGCGAAATCATGCCCTTGACGGGGTGATTCCACCGCGCCAGGGCTTCAAAACCCGTCACGACATTGCGGCGCAGATCGATGATCGGCTGGTAGTGCAGCTCTAGCTGGCCGCGATCGATCGCCTCGCGCAAATCCATTTCGATCTGCCGCCGGTCTTTGACGTCCTCGTTCATCGAGCGCTGGTAGAAGCGATAGGTGCCGCGGCTGCTGGCCTTGACCGCATAAAGTGCGAGGTCCGTCGCCATCAGCAGATCGTCGGCATTGTCGCCGTCGTGCGGGCCGATGGCGATACCGATGCTGACGCTGGAACGGAGGCGGTGACCGTCGATCTCGTAAGGCTGGTTGATCGTCTCGCAGATCGAATTCGCCAAGGTTTCAAGCGCGGCGCGGGATTCGAACGACGGCAGCACGACCGCGAATTCGTCACCGCCAAGCCGCGCCAGCACGTCGCTAGGCCGCAGACATCGCCGCAGCCGCTGCGCCACCTCGATCAGCAGCATGTCGCCGACGCGGTGGCCGAGCGTGTCGTTGATGACCTTGAAGCGATCGAGATCGAGAAAGAGGACCGCGAATTCCGCACTGCGGTCGGGGCCGCTTCCGGCGGCGCGGCACTGCCGGCTTATCTTGTTGATCGCGGAACTGAAGACGCGGCGGTTCGGCAGGCCCGTCAATGGGTCTTCCGATGCCAGGCGGGTGACGCGCGCTTCCGCCTCGCAGCGTTTGGTGATGTCGGTAAACGTCTGCACGAAACTGCCGTCGGGAAGTGGCGTGCTGCGGACTTCCAGTACAGCGCCGTCGGCTCGCGTGTGCTTGAACACCGTGCCTTGGCCCGTGCCGCCGCTGGTGCCGTCGTCTTCGAGCGCCGTCAACCCGGCCACGATGCCGGCGTTGGGGTCGGCATCATGATGCGGCTGATACTGCGTGATTTGATCGAACCGGGGCGGATGATCGATGAACTCCCCGGGCAGGTTCAAAAGCTCTCCGCATTTGCGGTTGATGATCGGGATCTGCAGGTTCTTGGTGACCAGCATGATGCCCTGACTCATATGCTCAAGCGTGAGATGAAGCTGTTGCGCCTTCTGCTCCGCCTTCGCCTCGGTCCGCAGAATCTGCTCCATCGCGGTGAGGAGGATCAGGGTAAGCGCGAGACCGGCGAGCGCGTTGCCCTCAAGTCCCGACCACGAGCCCTTGAGAACATCGCTTTTCTCGACGCTGACGCTGACCCATAGCGGATAACCGCGGACCTTGCGCGCCGCGACCAGCATCGTGTCGCCGGTGGAGGTGGCCCTTTCCTCAAACGTCGCGTCGCGTCCGGACTCGATGTATTTGAACAGCCTGGTGCCGGTGAGGTCCTGGCCGAGTGCATAGCGCCCGACGGCGCTGCCGCCGCTCGATCGCACCACGCCGTCGCTGCCGATCATCGAGATCGCCGCGGTCGATCCAAAGTCGATCTTGTCGTAGAACTTGGTGAAGTGCGCGGGATTGAGCGAGGCGACAACGACGCCGCCGAATGTGCCGTCGCTGTTGAGGAACCGGCGCGTGACCTGCACCGACCATTGGCCGCTGGCGCGCCCGACGACGGGCGTGCTGATGAAAAGCTTGTCCTCGGTGCTGTGGACGTGAACCTTGTAATGCTCACGGTCGCTCAGATTGATCGGCGGCGCAGGCTGTGGACCGACGTTGGTCGCGCGCATGATGCCGTTGGCGTCGATGATCGCCTCCTGGACGATGATCTCGCTCAGCACGTCCGTCGTCTGGATGATTGTCTGGAAATCCGTCGAGTCCTTGCGGGTCTCGATACTGCGGCGCAGATAGAGCAGCGCCTTGTCGATCTCGCCGAGCGAGCGCAGCACGTTCTCCTCGAACACCATCGCGAAATTCTGGTTGGTGCGCTCGGCCTCGCTGAGATCGTCGCTGGCGCGTTCGAAATATTTGAACGTGATTCCGACCCACAGCATGGCAATGATGATCACGCCAAGGATCGCCGAACTCCGGCGTTGAGCGACCAATTTCGGCAGATGGGCGATATGTAAATTCACGGCGGGCGTCGGATCATTTCAAACGTGATCCGACGTTAACCCGGGTCGGGTTTCGACCGCCTTAACTGCGACACCAGACTGTTTGCGGTTTGGACAACAATGCCTTATGGCGACGGTAAAGGCCGCTTGTTTCATTTAGCGAATTATTGAGCTTATCAATTCGTGAATCCGCACCCGGACTTCAGATCGCCTCACATGCAACTGCACGTCAAATCGGGCGCGCCGCAGCGCGGTTCAACCGTCCGCTCACAACGCGTCGGGTTGTCCTTGCTCGCCGTGAAGGTGCGGATGCATGCGGTGCGGGTGTACTCCTTACCGCGCTCAGGTCGTAGCTGTCGCGGCCAAGGTAATGGACCGGCTTAAGAGCCTGGAAGCCATACAGGCCATATCCGCTCCACAGATCAGCGATCATGGTGCCGAGCAGCACGGCACCAAGCGCCACAATGACCATGGTGGTCAGTTTCATCGTCGCCCCCTAACGTCACAAACCGGCTGTACTCGTGCTTTATCCCTTCGATTGTTCGGCGGATTTTTGGCCGAACCGCATCATAGGCTTAATACAAAAACGGAACCCCGTCGAGGGGCCCGAATCGCCCCGCGGTTGCGAATTATGCCACATAAATCAAACTTTATGTGCGGGGCCTGACGGCGGTTTGCGGTGGTAACCCGATCCGTCACCCGAGTTCCGCGGCGCGGCGCAGGCTGGCGATCATGGCGACCCGCAGCAGATAGTCGTAGGCCAGCCGCGAATCAGCCGGATATCCGGCGCATCTCGGGCACGAAATTCCGGGTTGGCGCATTCGAGATTGCGCTTGTTCTGGATCGACTGCTTCTCGATATGCTCGAGCGTGATCAGGCGGCGCTGGCGGTCGTAGCGGTCGAGTTCTTGCTCCGGATCGCGACCGGCCCAAACGCCGGCGAGGCGCGTGGTCAGATTGATGGCATCGTGAATGCCGCCGTTCATGCCCATGCCGCCGAGCGGATTGTTGACGTGCGCGGCATCGCCGGCAAGGAACACGCGGCCGACGCGAAAACTTTTCGCCACCCGCTGATGCACCTTGTAGAGTGTACATGGGCGATCTCGTAGTTCGTGATGCCGGGCACGATGGTCGCCATCAGCGATTGCGCGAATGATTCCTCGGTCACCGCCTCGTCACTCAGGTCTTGCGTGATCGGAAACATCACGCGCCACAGGCCGGGAATCTCGAGCAGGAAGTGCCAGCGCCCGGGATCGGCAAGGTAGCTGACCGAACACAGGTCCGCGATGACGCTGCGGAAATCGTACGGCGTGCTGATGACGAGGAAACGTTCCGGCCAGGTGAAGCCCTCGAACTCGATGCCGAGCGCGCGGCGCACTTCGCTGCGGGCGCCGTCGGCGCCGATCAACCAGCGCCCGGATCGCTTTTCGGTCGTGCCGTTGCGCGCCAGCGTGACGTGGACGGCCGCACCATCCTGTTCGACGTCAGCAATCCGGCAGCCGAACTCGACTCGGTAATCCGGACTATCGCGCAACTGCTCGTGCAGCACGCGGGTGAGCTTCGACTGCTCGCATTGCAGGCGGAACGGGTGCCGCGTGACATCCGCAATGGTAGCGAAATCGAACTGTCCGACGAGGCCGTCGCGGATGCGGTACTGGAACTGCGGCGCGATCAGGCCCTGGGCGATCAGGGCCTTCGCGGCGCCGAGATCGTCGAGCATGTCGAGCGTCGGCGGATGGAAGGTCGAAGCGCGCGATTCCTCGCTGAGGCCGGGGCCGGCCTCGAACACCGTCACCGGAATGCCTTGCCGCACCAGACTGGCCGCAGCCGTAAGCCCGACCGGGCCGGCGCCGGCGATGAAGACACGCTCTTCAATCGGCCGTCCTTCAACTGGCATAAGTTAACCCGCCGCGAAGCGGCCGGTTTGTCCCGGCGGCGCAAAAGCCTATCATGACGCTCCCGCGTGGATGCGATTGGGATGAACGGATGAGCACTGCGGAGAAACTAATGCCGCGCGAGGCCGCGGGCAACGCGACCGTGCCGGTTACCAACCTGCGTGACTGGCTCGACCATCTCGCGCGGCAAGACCGACTGGCGGTGGTGCGGCCAGGCGTGGCGCTGCGCTTCGAACTGGCGGCCATCGCCAAAAAGCTGGACGGCACCAAGGCGACATTCTTTCCCCGCCCTGGCGAACACGCCGTGAATGTCGTCTCTGGGCTGGTGTCGAGCCGTAGCTGGATTGCCGAAGCCATGGGCGTCGGCGAGGAGCGGCTCCTGGAGAAATTCCAGGATGCCGCCCTCAATCCGGTGCCATGGCGCGAGGTGAAATCCGCGCCTGCGCAGGACCATGTCCACCGCAACGTCGATCTCGCCAAGCTGCTGCCGCTGCCGACGCATAATGAGCTCGACCACGGGCCCTACATCACCGCCGGCCTCGCCATCACGCGCAATCCGAAGACGCGCATCCAGAACGTCGCCATCCACCGGCTTGAATTGACGGGACCCAACCGCCTCGGCGCGCTGCTGCTGCAGCGGACCACTTTGTACTACCAGCAGATGCTTGAGCAGGACGGCAAGGATTTGCCGATCGCCATCGTGGTCGGCGTCGATCCGCTGACGCTGCTCGCGTCGCAGGCGATCATGCCCTACGACTGCGACGAATTCGGAATCGCGGGCGCGCTGCAAGGACAGCCACTCGACGTCGTGAAATGCAAGACGAGCGACATTCGCGTGCCGGCCGAGGCCGAGATCGTGATCGAAGGCCGCGTGCTCGCCAATGTGCGCGAGCCGGAAGGGCCATTCGGCGAATTTCCGCAATATTACGGTGAGCGCGCCGACCGCCACGTGATCGAGGTCGACGCGGTGACGCATCGCACCGCGCCGATCTATCACACCATCAGCGGCGGCGGACTCGAACATCTCATCCTCGGCGCCATCCCGCGCGAGGCGACGATGCTGGCGCATCTGCGGCGCAGCTTTCCCAACGTCACCGACGTCAGCCTGTCGCGCGGCGGCACCTGCCGCTATCACCTCTACGTGCAGATGAAGAAGCGCTTCGAGGGCGAAGCCAAGAACGTCATCATGGGCGCGTTCAGCGCCCACTACGACGTCAAGCAGGTCGTGGTGGTCGACACCGACGTCAACATCCACGATCCGACCGAGGTGGAATGGGCGGTGGCGACACGCTCGCAGGCCGACCGCGACCTCATGATCGTGTCGAACGCGCAGTGTTCGCGGCTCGATCCGTCGGCCCAAAACGGCGTCGGCGCCAAGCTCGGCATCGACGCCACCATCCCGCTTGATGCGCCGGAGTTCCGCTTCAAGCGCATCCGCATTCCGGGCGAGGACAGCGTCGACCTCGACGCGGTGGTGCCGGCGCACGACAATCGCGGCTGGCGGGAATTCCTGTAGCGCGATGCGCGTTGCGCGCGCATTCAACAAGGCAATTTTGCATGATGTCCCCGATGACCTTCGACGATCCGCGCCTGCAAAAGCCCGACGGCTTTCGCGTCGAGGTCGATCCCGACCGCGAGCGCGCCGATGTGGTGCTCGACCGGCCGCCGTTCAACATCATCGAGATGGGCGAGCGCGACCAGCTTCGCCTGGCGTTCGAGGTGCTCGACGACGATGCGCGCGTGCGCGTGATCGTGCTGCGCGCCGTCGGCGAGCATTTCTCCAGCGGCGGCAACATCATGGGATTCCTGGAGGCTTCGCCCGAACATGTCTCGAAGCTGGCGTGGAACATCGCCGCGCCGGCGCGCTGCGCCAAGCCAGTGATCGCCGCCAACCGCGGCTATTGCTTCGGCGTCGGCTTCGAGATCTCGCTCGCGTGCGATTTCCGTATCGCTTCCGAGACCTGCCAATACGCGCTGCCGGAGCAGCGGCTTGGGCAAATTCCGGGCTCGGGCGGCTCGGCGCGGCTGCAGAAGATCATCGGCATCGCGCGCACCAAGGACATCGTAATGCGCTCGAAGCGCATCGCGGCGAGGCAGGCCTATGACTGGGGCATCGCCACCGAATGCGTGCCGGACGACAAGCTCGAGGCGGCGACCGATGCTCTGGTCGATGAGCTGCGCGCGTTCTCGCCCATCGCGCAGCGCACTGCCAAGAAACTGCTCAATGATACCGAGGACGCAACGCTCTCGGTTGCAATCGAGATCGAAGGCCATTGCTACAGCCGCCTGCGCCAGTCCGATGATTTCCGCGAAGGCGTCGAGGCCTTTCACGCCAAGCGGCCGGCGCAGTTCCGCGGACGGTGACACGCTTGGACAGCAAAAGAAAAGATGCCGCCCTCCGCATCGCGGACGCGCTGGCCGACGCCGGCGTCAAGCTGGTGGCGAGCCTGCCCGACGATTGGATCGCCGAACTCATCAAGACGCTCGATGCGGATCAGCGATTCCTGCACGTGCCTGTCAATCGCGAAGAGTCGGCAGTCGGCTTGTGTTCCGGCACATTCTTCAGCGGCACGCCGTCGGTCGCCCTGATGGGCGCATCGGGGCTGATGACCTGCATCTATGCCATCACCAAAATCAACTACACCTATGAAATCCCGATGCTGTTCATGATCTCGCTGCGCGGCGATATCGGCGATACGGCAAAGTATCAGGTTTCGAACGGTCTCTACCTGATGCCGATGCTCGATTCGGTGAGCCTGACCTGCACCGTCATCGACGATCGCGAGAAACTTTCCGGCATCGGGGCCGCGCTGCGCCACACCCGCGTCACCAACCGGCCGGTGGTGGTGGCGTTGACGCGCGACCTGCTGCGCGGGGAGGCCTGACATGCAGATGCGCGCCTGCTTCGAATACATGGCGACCCGGGCCGGCGACGCGCTGCTGGTCACGTCGGCCGGTCATTCCTCCGGCACGTGGTGGGATGTGACGCGCGACAGCGAGCGCGCGTTCTACCTCACGGCGTCGATGAGCCTGTCGTCGATGTTCGCGGCCGGCATCGCGGTCGGCTTGCCGGATCGCGCCGTGTGGGCATTTTCAGGCGACGGCGCATTCGTGATGAATCCCGGCATGCTGTTCGTCGAGCGTCGGCTCAACCTGCCGAACCTGAAGCATTTCCTGATTTCGAACCGCTGCTACGGCTCGACCGAGGAGGTCGAAATCCCGTTCGGAGAGCACGCCGACTACGCCGCAATGGCACGCGGCGCCGGGATCGAGCGCGTCTACCGTTTCGGCGGTCTCGAAGCATTCAAGCAGAAATTCGACGAGGCCGTGCTCGCGCCCGGCCACACTTTCATTGTGCTCGATGTCGAGCGCGTCGGCGGCAAGGTGCGCACGCCGCCATTCGACGGGCCCGAAGTGAAGTTCCGCTTCGGCCGTCACATCGAGAAGCTCACCGGCCGGCAGATTTTCACGGCACCGCTCGATTAATACTTCGGCGTGTCCCAGCCGCCGAGGTCCCAGAACAATCCCGCCATGATCCCGAGCCCCTCGCGCGCGATATGCGCCAGGAGGTGCTCGTTGGGCGCGTGCTGCGAGCAGCCAGCGTAGGAGTGCGGCACCCAGATGGTCTTGAGGCCGAGCACGTCGGCGAAGGTGTCGTTCGGGCAGCGAGCCGCCGAGGTTCGGCAGGATGGTCGGCGCGCTGCCGGTCGTGCGTTCGATCGATTCCGTCGCCCACGTCACCCACGGATCGGCCGGATCGAGCCGGCTCGCCTGGAAGAAGCCGCCTTCGCCGCGGCGCACCTCGACGTGCGAAAAGCCGTGGCGGTCGAGATGGCGGCGCAGCGCCGGGATGATGTCGTCGACGTCGGTGCCGACCACGTAGCGCAACTGGCAGTGTGCGCGCGCGTTGCCCGGAATGGCGTTGACCGGCCGCTCCGGCGTGCCGGTGGTGAAGGCAGAGAATTTCAAAGCTGTTCCAGCGCGAACACGCGCTCGGCCGGCGTCAGGTCCGGCTCACCCCAATCGCGGTCGATCGCCGGACCGTCTTCGCCGCCGTCGACCTCGACGCCTTCGAGCACACTGGCGCACCGCGTCCGGCAGCGGCGGCAGCCATTCCGGCACCTTGATGGCGCCGCGCGCGTCGGTGATGCAGGCGAGCGCGTGCGCCAGAATGATTCCGGGATTGGCGAGCAGGCCGCCCCAGTTGCCCGAATGATGTCCGCCTTCGCGAAGTTCGACTACGAGCTGAATCGGGTGGCCGCCGCGCGCGCCGAGAAAAATCGTCGGCTTGTCGGGCGCAATGCGCGGGCCGTCCGAGGCGATGAGCAAGTCGGCCTTCAGCAATCCGTCCTTATGCAATTCGCACAGCTCGCGCAGGCCGGCGGAGCCGACTTCCTCGCCCATCTCGATCAGAAACTTGACGTTGAAGCCGAACGCGCCGCGCTCCGCCAGCACCGCGGCGATGCCGCCGATATTGACGCTGTGCTGGCCTTTGTTGTCGGCGGTGCCGCGGCCGTAGATGCGCTCGCTCTCGACTGTGATGCGCCACGGCGACAGCCCCGGCCGCCATAGATCGTCGAGACCGCGGACGGTGTCGCCGTGGCCGTAGATCAGCGCGGTGACGAACGCCGGATCTTCGATGCGCTCGCCGGCGAGGATCGGCGGACCGAGCGGGTTGTCGAGCACGCGGCAGTTGAATTTGAGCCGCGACAGACTCGGCACCATTTCGTCGGTGAGGTAGGCGCGCAGCGCCGCGGCGCGCTCGGGCTCCTGGCTCGAACTCGGGATCGCGACGCGCCGGCGCAGGTCGGCCAGAAAGCCGCCGTCGTCGAAATAGGCATGCGCGCGGGAAATGGCGGCGGCGCGGCTCATGGCGTGTCTCGAAATATTCCGCGGCGGTCCGGCAAAGCTTGAGTCAATGCGGTGGCCCGACTACGGTCGCGGATATCGCACGCCGCCGGGATGGCGGCAAGGCGCGCCGCAAGGGAGGCATGCGTTGTTCAGGATTTTTCATCTGGCCGAATGTCCGACAAACGAGATGGAGCCCGGTCGCGGCGACCAGATCAAGATGATCAACACCGCGCTCGGCACCGAGAAGCTCGACGTCCATCTCAACCGCCTGATCCCGGGCGGCCCGCGCGGCAAAGTGCACCACCATACCAACAGTGACAACGTCTATATCGTCAAACGCGGCGAGGGCACGCTGACGGTTGAAGGCAAGACCTACCTGATCCATGAGGACGACGTGGTCTACATTCCGGCCGGCATGAAGCACGGCCTGCACAATGCGAGCGGCAGCGTGTTCGAGATTTTCGAGATTTACGCGCCTGCCGGCGCGCAATTCGACTTCCTGCCGGACGAATAGGAAGCCAGCAATGGACCATGTGGCAATCAAGAAACTGCTCGACGCCAAACTGTCGCGCGATCGGGCGAAGCAGTTGCTGATCGAGCTGGTTAAGGTGCCGAGCCCGCAGACGGCGCTGCTCGAAGACGAGCCGCTGCTGAAGGAATTCATCAAGACGGCGATCGAGCCGCGGCTGCGCACGATGGGCTTCGCCGATATTCGCTACGACGCCATGGGCAACCTGATCGCGACCTACGGCGCCGGCACCAGTGGCAAATCGCTGATGATCATCGGCAATGCGATGAACCAGCCGGCCTCGACCATGCCGAATCCGTACAATGGCGATGTCGTCGACGGCGCGAAGTACGGCCTGCCCGGCGAATGCGTCATGGGCAAGGGCGCGAGCGAGCAGAAGGCCAATCTCGCCGCGATGCTGCACGCGATGGAGACCGTGATCGCCTCAAAGGTGCCGATCACGGGCAAGCTCGATCTTCACCTGCTGCCTGTCGGGCGAGACCGGCAAGCACGACGCCATCAAGAGCGTGGTCGAAGGCGCCGGCGTACGCGCCGATATGGCCGTGCTCGGCGGCACCGGGCTGAAAATCACGCTCGGCAATCGCGGCCGCATCGACGTGTTCGTGACCGTGAAGGGCTCGCCATGCCACTCGGCGCGGCCGTGGGACGGCGTCAACGCCATCACCGGCGCGACCGAGGCGCTGCGCCTGCTGTTCGCGAAGTTGAAGCTCGACGGCGAACACCCGCAATTGGGCAAGCGCACGCTCACCGTCAATCACATCCGCAGCTTTCCGGAGTCGACCCACACGGTGCAGGAGCGCTGCGAGTTCACGCTCGATCGCCGATTGCTGCCCGGCGACGATCCGAACGCAGCGTTCGCCGAGATCGAACGCGTCCTCAAGGAGGTCGAGCAGATCAAGGATCCGGTCAGCGGCAAGAATTTCGGCATCGACGTGCGGATGGGTCCGTACATGTATCCGTCGCTGGTCACGGTCGGATCGCCCATCGTCAAGGCGCTGCTGCGCGCAAGCGAGGTGATGCTGGGCCAGCCGGTCGAGACCTATTTTTCGCCGGCCGCGTTCGACCAGGGCTACCTCAACCATGTCGGCATCCCGACCGCCAATTTCGGCGCCGGCGAGCACCAATGGGCGCACACCGATTTCGACATGGCCTCCGTCGAGCGCACGACGGATTCGGCGAAGGTCTACGCGTTCATGATGCTGGATTATCTGACGTGAGGAGGCGAATCCCGCATAACTGTCATCATGCGCTAAACTGTCATCATCCGCGAAGGCGGATGATCCAGTAATCGCAGACGAGGCGGCGTCTCGCTGTTAGTGCGATAACTTCATGGATGGTGATTACTGGATTCCCGCTTTCGCGGGAATGACAGGTCTGGGAAGTTCACCGCACGTACTCGTCGGTGAACAACCCGTCGTAGCTTTTCAGCTTCTGCTCCGGCTTCAGCAACCCGGCTTCGATGTTGAACACTTCCGCGTTCTCGAGGCCGGCCTGTGTCACGACCAGCGAGCGCGGCGTGATCTTGCGGATGTCGCCGAAGGCGGCGGCGAGCTGGCGCTCGTCGAGCTGCGCGAAACGCTTCTTCAGCAGCGCCAGCGCTTCGCTCGGCCTATCGAGCATGAACGCGACGGCCTCCTTGAACGTCGCGCCGACGCCTTCGCACAGCGCCTTGCGCTTGGCGCAGGTCTCCGGCTTGGTCGCAACGACCGTATTGGTGAACGGCGAGAGGTCGGGCGGATCGCCGTCCGGGCCGCTCGCGACCATCACGGCATCGCCGTCGAGCACCGGCTTCTGCACCCATGGCGGCGCCATGGCGAAGCCGTCGATCGATTTGCTCTTCAAGGCCACCAGCATATTCGGCGGCTGCATCGGCGCGATGCGGATGTCCTCGGGATCGAAGCCGCTGCGCTTCGCCAGAAAGCGCACATAGGCGTGGATGATGGAATTGATGGCGTCGACGGCGATGGTATGTCCGCGCAGCAGCGCGGCGCGCTGCGCGAGCGGCGCCTTCGGATCGAAGCCCGCGGCGAACTCCTTGCGCAGCACGATCTGCACGCTCGGGCGGTCGATCGTCTCGACGATGGCCAGGAGGCGCTGCCCGCGCGCCGCGGCGCGCGTGATGGCGCTGCCGGACGACTGCGTGAAATCGGTGCTGCCGGCGATGACCGAATTCATGGCGCCGATGCCGGAAATCTCCAGCGTCTTCATCTTGACGCCGTGCTTCTCCCAGAGATTCAAATCGTCGGCCAAATAGCCGAGGCTGAATGCAAGCCCGACGACCGGCACCGCCATGGTCGCCTCTTCCAGCTTGGCTTGCTGGGCGCGGAGCGGGCCGGGCGCGAGCGCCAGGATTGACAGGGCGCCGATCGCGCACCGTATCGTGTGCCTCATCGCGCTTTCTCCCTCTTGCGGCGCTGCCGCACGCAACGCCTAAATCATTGCGTATATTGTATTTTTAGATTAGGGTCGCGAACCCTGCAAGGCGGGGAAGCGGTCCCGATTTTGTCCCGGAAATCGCCCCCAAAATGCCGGAACGCGCGCCCACCGGGACCCCATCCGACCGATGCTGGACGACCTTTTGCAGCGCCGGCCTTACAACGCGGTCACCGACCTCGTTGATGCCCATGTGGCGTGCGGCCGCGGCGGCAAGATCGCCTTCACCGATTCCGAACGCTCGCTGACCTATGCGGAGCTGCAGGCGCGGACCTGCCGGTTCGCCGCGGCGCTCAACACGCTCGGGCTGCGGCCGGAAGAGCGGATGAGCCTGCTGCTCTACGACACCGTGGATTTTCCGGTGGCGTTCTGGGGCGGCGTGCGCGCCGGCGTCGTGGTGCTGCCGCTCAATACGCTGCTGACGCTCGGAGCAGTACGCCTACATCCTCGGCGACAGCCGCGCGTCGGCGCTGGTCACGACGGCCGCGCTCGCAAAAAACATCCTGCCGATTCTCGATCGCCTGCCGCGGCTGCGGACGATCATCCTTGTCGGTGCGACTGCGCGACGACAAGGCGATGTTTGCCGGCCGCGAGGTGCACGACTTCGAAGATATTCTCGCACGCGCGCCGGCCGCGCCGTTCACCGCGCCGACGCTGTCCGACGAAGTCGCGTTCTGGATGTACACCTCGGGCTCGACCGGCGATCCCAAGGGCGTGAAACACATCCACACCACGCCGATGGCGGCGGCGCGGCTGATGGGCCAGGGCATCATCGGCATCCGCGAGGACGACGTGGTGTTCTCGGTGGCGAAGCTGTTCTTCTCCTACGGCATGGGCAACGCCATGGCGTTTCCGCTGTCGGTCGGCGCCACCAGCGTGCTGCTGCCGGACCGGCCGACGCCCGACGCGGTGTTCGACATCATGCGCCGCCATCGCCCCACGATCTTCTACGGCGTGCCGACGCTCTATGCATTGCTGCTCGCGCACAAGGACATGAAGCGCGGCGCCGGCTCCGACCGGCTGCGGCTCTGCGTTTCCGCGGGCGAGGCGATGCCGGAGCATCTCGGCGAGCGCTGGCGCGCGGCGGCCGGCGTCGACGTGCTTGACGGCATCGGCTCGACCGAGATGTTCCAGACTTTCGTCAGCAACCGGCCGGGCGACATCCGCTACGGCACCACCGGCAAGCCGGTGCCCGGCTACGACGTCAGGATTGTCGACGAGAATGATCGCGAGCTTGGCGACGGCGAGATCGGCGAGCTTGTCGTGCGCGGGCCATCGTCGGGCGAGGGCTACTGGAACCAGCGCGCCAAGAGCCGCCGCACCTTCGCGGGCGAATGGACCTATACGGGCGACAAATATTCGCGCGACGCCGATGGCTATTTTCACTACTGCGGGCGCACCGACGACATGTTCAAGGTGAGCGGCATGTGGGTGTCGCCGTTCGAGGTCGAAGCCGCGCTCGCTTCGCACGAGGCCGTGCTCGAAGCCGCCGTCATCGGCAAGGAGGACACCGACGGTCTCGTCAAACCGAAGGCGTTCATCGTGCTCAAGCACGGATTTGCCGCCGACGAGCGTCTGTTCGCATTGCTCAAGGCGCACGTGCAGGAGCGCGCCGGGCCGTGGAAATATCCGCGCTGGATCGACGTGCGGGGCGACCTGCCGCGCACCGCGACGGGAAAAATCCAGCGCTTCAAATTGCGCGAACTGGAATCATAGAAAGCTGAGCAATGGCGAATGAAATCCGGGACTGCCTGCCGCCCGACCGGCACCCGCGCAAGCCGAATGTGATTTTGCCGAAGGGCGCGATCGACACGCCACGTCCACGTGTTCGAGCCCGGATATGCGCTCTCGCCCGACCGCGGCTACAATCCGCCCGACTCCACGCTCGCCGATCTCAAGCATTTGCACGCGACGCTTGGCGTCGAGCGCGTGGTGTTCACGCAGCCGTCGATCTACGGCACCGACAATTCGGCCATCCTCGACGGCGCGGCGAAGCTCAACGCCGAGACGCCAAATCGCGCGCGCTGCGTGCTCGCCATCACCATGGACATCAGCGACGACGAGTTGGCGGCGCTCGACAAGCGCGGCGCGCGCGGCGTGCGGCTCAACACCGACAACAAGGGCGGCATGCCGATCGGGTTCGATCAGATCGGCGAGCTCGAAGCGCGCATCCGGCCGTTCGGCTGGCACATCGAATGGCTGTTCCCGGGCAAGGACATCATCGAGCTGATGCCGGTGTTCACCAAGATCAAGGTGCCGATGTCGATCGGCCACTTCGCCTATCAGCCGGCGACGGCGGGAGTCGCGGCGCCGGGATTCAAGGCGCTGCTCGAGCTGATGCGGCGCGGCAACACCTGGATGAAGATTTCCGGCGCCAACCGCGTCAGCGCAACCGACCTGCCGCCCTACGACGACGTGAAACCCATGGCGCGCGCGCTGATCGAGGCCGCGCCCGAGCGCATCATGTGGGGCACCGACTGGCCGCATCCCAACAAGTACGTGGTCAATCCGAATGACGGCGATCTGGTCGACGCGTTCGGCGATTGGGTTACCGACGAGACCATGCGGCGCAAGATCATGGTCGACACGCCGGCGAAGTTTTATCGGTTTTGAATAATCCGTCACCGCCCGGCGCTTGATGCCGGGCAGGTCCACGTCGTCAACAGCGAGCGACCGTACTTGAGACAATGGATGTGCCGGGTCAAGCCCGGCCAATGACGATAGAGTTGATTCCAATTCAGGCGTCGGCGCTTTCGAACAGGCGTTTGCACCAACCGCCGCGCCAGAACGCCGGCGACGCGGCGGCGGTAGTGGCCGGGCGTGAAGGTGGTCTTCATCGCCATGATCTGGTCGCGCACGAGATCGTCGAGGCCTTTGAACACGCGCGCGTCGAGCGCGCCGCCGCAGAGCGCTTCGGTGCCGGCAAGACGCACCGGCCGCGGATTGGTGCCGGTGAAGGCGACGCGCAGGTCGGCGAGCGTGTCGCCGTCGCGCCGCAACGCCACGGCGACGCCGGTGACCGGATATTCGATCGAGCGGCGGATGCGGATCTTGTCGTAGGCGGAGCGCAGACCGGGCGTGTTCTTCGCCCGCACCGCCGCGATCATCTCGCCCGGCCGCAGCGACAGAAAAAATTTGCCGTCGCCGCGCGTTTCGGTGACGGGTTCGTCCTGGCGCGCGTAGCCGATATACAGATTGGCGAGCGGCATGGTGCGCCGGCCCGCCGGCCCGATGACGTCGATTTCGGCATCGAGCGTCAGCAGCGCCGGCGCGAGATCGCCGCTGAAGGTGGCGAAAGCACACGCCGCGGCTCTTCGGCGCCACGTGGCAGATGTCGCCGGTGGTCTTGAGGCAATGGTTATTGGCCGAGCGCCACCATTCGCTCTGGTTATAGAAGATGCAGCGCGTGTCGAGCGCGAGATTGCCGCCGACGGTGCCCATGTTGCGATGGGTCGGGCCGGCGATGTGTCCGGCCGCCTGCGCCACGACCGGATAGTGCGCGATGACGTCGGGGTGCACTGCGAGTTCGCTCAGCGTTACCGCACGCGCCAATTTCAAGCGTGCGCGCGTCGGCCTTGATGGTGCGCAGCTCCGTCACGCGATTGACATCGATCGAGCACCGGCGGCGCGACGATGCCGCGGCGGATGTTGACCATCGAGATCGGTGCCGCCGCCGATCAGGCTGCTGTCGGGATGCGCGGCGCGCGCCGCTATGACCTCGTCGAGCGTTTCCGGGCGGACGAGCGTGAATTCGGGAAGTGCGTCCATCACCCGCCGCCGTTGGTCTTGCGCTTGGCGCCGTGCGCGCGCTTCTCGATCGCGGCGAAGACGCGGTCGGGCGTCACCGGCAGATCGTTGAAGCGCACGCCGATGGCGTCGGCGATGGCGTTGGTGAGCGCCGGCAGGAACGCCGCGAGCGAGCCTTCGCCCGCTTCCTTGGCGCCGAACGGTCCGTGCGGGTCGTTGCTCTCGACGATGCCGACTTCGATCGGCGGCGAATCCTGGATCGTCGGCACGCGGTAATCCAGCATGTTGGCGGTGAGCATGAGGCCTTCGTGATAGGCGGCCTCCTCGCTCATGGCCTGGCCCATGCCCATCCACACCGAGCCCTGCACCTGGCCTTCGACGGTGAGGCGGTTAAGCGCCTTGCCGCAATCGTGCGCGACCCAGACCTTGTCGACGGTGACGACGCCGGTGTCCTCGTCGACGCTGACCTCGACCACCTGCGCCGAATAGCTGTAGCCCATGGTGCCGCCGATCGCCGAGCCGCGATATTTCTTGCCGCCGTGCGATTCCGGAATGGTCGAATAGTTGCCGGTGACGGTGATGGTGCCGGTGTCCTTCAGCGCCTCGGTGACGACTTCGTTGAAGGTGAGTCCTTTGTCCTGCGCGCCGGCGCGATAAAGTTCACCCAGACATTCGATCTCGCCCGGATTGGCTTCGAGTTTGCGCGCGGCCGCGGCGACGAGCACCGCCTTGAGATTCTGCGCCGCGTCGATTGCGGCGTTGCCGACCATGAAGGTGACGCGCGACGAATACGAGCCATTGTCCTTCGGCACCACGTCGCTGTCGCCGGTGACGATGCGCACGCGCGACAAGATCGAGGCCGAGCACCTCGGCGACGCTTTGCACCAGAATGGTCGAGGAGCCCTGCCCGATCTCGGCAGCGCCGGAGAGAATGACGACCGAGCCGTCGAAATCGAGCTTGATCTTCACCGTCGCGTGCGGCTCGCCGGTCCAGTTCACCGGCTTCGACGCGCCGCTGATATAATGTGAGCAGGCGAAGCCCAGGCCCTTCTTGACCCCGTTGCCGTTCGCGAGCTTGCCCTTGCGCGCGTGCCAGCCGCTTTCCTTCTCGACCCAGTCGACGCATTCGGGCAGGCCGTAGCTGTTCACCATCATGTCGTTTTCGGTATAGGTCGGCACGCTGAGATAATTGGCGCGGCGCACGGCGATCGGATCGATGCCGAGTTCGCTCGCCATCTCGTCGACGCAGGCTCTCGAACGCGAAGCGGATGTCGACCGTGCCGTGACCGCGGAACGCGCCGCATGGCGGCGTGTTGGTCATCACGCGCTTGCCGAGATATTTCACGTTGTGCAGGTCGTAGATCGCGTAGAGCATCGAGCCGGCATAGAGGATGGTGACGACGCCGTAGCCCGAATGCGCGCCGCCGCGCTGGTAGCATTCGCACTCGACGGCGGTGATGCGGCCGTCCTTGCTCATGCCGAGCTTGAGGCGGATGTCGGTCTCCGGCCGGCCGCGATGGGTGATGAAGGTCTCCTCGCGGTTCACCACCAGGCGCACGCAGCCGCCGGCCTTGCGCGCGAGCAGCGCGGCGATCA
The DNA here is from genome assembly GCA_963730645.1 of uncultured Alphaproteobacteria bacterium. Lineage (GTDB taxonomy): Bacteria > Pseudomonadota > Alphaproteobacteria > Rhizobiales > Xanthobacteraceae > BOG-931. The sequence goes on from CAVSSN010000018.1 coordinate 182,948, forward strand.
ATTCGACATTGAGCGTCTCGGTGCGGCAGCCGAAGCCGCCGCCGACATGCGGCTTGATCACGCGGATGCGCGACATGTCCATGCCGAGGATTTGCGACAGCATCAGGTGCACGTAGTACGGCACCTGCGTGGACGCATGCACCGTCATGCGATCACGCTCGACGTCGTAGTCGGCAAGCGCGGCGTGCATCTCCATCTGGTTCTGGCACACCTCGGCGCAATTGTAGGTGCCCTCGCGCACGAGATCGGCGGCGGCAAAGCCTTCTTCGATATTGCCGAGCTCGAACAAAACGTCGCGCTCGATATTCTTCGGGCGGTAGTGGTGGATGTCGATCGCGCCCGGCGCCATCGCCTCGCGGGACGTGTGATAGGCGGGCAGTTCGCGGATTTTCAGCTTGATGCGCCGCACCGCTTCGCGCGCCGTGGCGTCATCGACGGCGGCGACGGCGGCGACCGGCTCGCCGCGATAGCGCACGCGGTCGCGCGCCAGCGGATGCTCGCTGCGCGCGACGGGCAGCACGCCAAACGTCTTGTCGCAATCGGCGCCGGTGACGATCGCCTTGACGCCGGGAAGCTTCAGCGCCTCGGAGACATCGACTTCGAGAATGTCGCCGTGCGAATACGGACTGCGATAAATGCAGCCGGCAAGTGCGCCCGGCACGATCAAATCGGCCGTGTATTTCGCGCGCCCGGACACTTTTTCCGGCCCGTCGACCATCGGCACGTAGCCGCCGATGGTGTGCGTCGGCACGATCTCGTTCATGGCGCGCAACGCCCCGATTGCTCCCTCCCCCTTGTGGGGGAGGGATGGGGTGGGGGCGCGCGGAGCGCGACGAAAATGTCTTGCGTTGGCGAGCTGGGCTCGCCGACCCCCACTCCTCCCCACAAGGGGGAGGGAGGAGAAAGCGTCATGATCTTCATCACGGCGACACACCCTGCGCATGCAGATCGGCGGCGTATTGCACTGCCTCGATGATCTTCACGTAGCCGGTGCAGCGGCAGATGTTGCTGCCGAGCGCTTCGCGAATCTCGTCCTCGCTCGGCCGCGGATTGCGCCGCAGCAGGCCGGCCGACGCCATGATAAATCCCGGCGTGCAATAGCCGCATTGCGCGCCGAGCTTTTCGTGAAAGCCGCGCTGCACGGCCGAGAGCCTTCCGTCGGTGGCGAGCGATTCGACAGTGTCGATGCGCCGGCCGTCGACGCCCGCTGCGAGCGTGAGGCACGACAATCGCGGCTGGTCGTCGATCAGCACGGTGCAGGCGCCGCATTCGCCGCCGTCGCAGCCGGTTTTTGTTCCAGTGAGGCCGACGACTTCCCGCAAATAGTCCAGCAGCAGCAGGTTGTCGGGCACCGCATCGACGCGCGCGCGGCCATTGAGCGTGATGTCGAGAATGCGTGCCATGTGTGGTTCCAATACCAACAATCGACACGCTGTTCAAATCGGTGTGCCGCAGACTTCGGCGCAAGATCCTGTCGTCCTCATCCTGAGGAGCGTCGCAACGCGACGCGTCTCGAAGGATGCTTCGAGACGCACGCTGCGCGTGCTCCTCAGCATGAGGCGCAGGCAAGAAGGCGTCACGCACTCGTAAACCGCGCGATGACCTCGCTCGGAATCGGCCGCGTCTTCGAGCCGCGTCGTATCGGCCTCGTCGCGGCCCGCCCACACACGCGTCTCGCGGCCCTCGACTGCGAGTTCGCCGCGCACGAACAGTTCGTGCGCAACATCGAAGCTTGAGCGGCGGAATTCGCTCACCTGCGACGCCAGTTCCACGACGTCGCCGAAGCGAGCCGGCGCGACGGAAGTTGGCGCGGGCGTCGACCAGCGGGATGCCGATGATGCCATAGGCGGCTCCGAATTCTGCCGGCTTGACGCTGAGCGCGGCCTCGAACAGCGCCCATGTGCTCCAGTCGAAGAACTCGAAGAAGCGGCTGTTGAAGACGATGCCCGCCGGGTCGCAGTGACCCCATTCGATCGTGAATTGTCGGCGGCTGACAAAATTGGCCACGGCCCGCTGCTCCCTTGCGCACGGATCGAAACCCCGGCGCGGGCCGGATGTCAAACACCGCTGCTAGTCCGACTTTTGCACAGAAGATCAGCACACGCATCCGTCGCCATCAGGCAGTGGCCTAATAAATAGGCAGAGTCGTGCCGCAGCAGCCTAAAAACTACGCCGGATGACTCAATTATTGGCGGCTGTGGATCATTCCTGCCGCAACGCCAATGGCTTACGGCGAACCGCCGTTTTGGCACGCTCCTTGCGATTTGCTGCGGTGCGGGACGGCGCCGGGCCGATCGCGCGCGTCGAAACAGAGGACAAACGCGATGCTTACTTCCATTGGGACGGTCGCACGACCGCGTGACCCGCCGGTGGCTGCTGGCCACGGCCGGGCTTGCATTCGGCCTGATGGCGGCGCTGCCCGCCAAGGCCCAGGACACCATCAAGGTCGGAATTCTCCATTCGCTCTCCGGCACCATGGCCATCAGCGAGACGACGCTGAAGGACGTGATGCTCATGCTCATCGACGAGCAGAACAAGAAGGGCGGCGTGCTCGGCAAGAAGCTCGAAGCCGTCGTCGTCGACCCCGCCTCCAACTGGCCGCTGTTCGCCGAGAAGGCGCGCGAGCTGATCAGCAAGGACAAGGTCGCGGTCGTGTTCGGCTGCTGGACCTCGGTGTCGCGGAAATCCGTGCTGCCGGTGTTCAAGGAGCTCAACTCGATCCTGTTCTATCCGGTGCAGTACGAAGGCGAGGAGAGCGAGCGCAACGTGTTCTACACCGGCGCCGCACCGAACCAGCAGGCGATCCCTGCGGTCGACTACCTGATGAAGGAAGAGAAGGTGAAGCGCTGGGTGCTCGCCGGCACCGACTACGTCTATCCGCGCACCACCAACAAGATCCTCGAAGCCTACCTCAAGCAGAAAGGGCGTGCAGGACGACGGACATCATGATCAACTACACGCCGTTCGGACATTCCGACTGGCAGACCATCGTCGCCGACATCAAGAAGTTCGGCTCCGCCGGCAAGAAGACCGCCGTGGTCTCGACCATCAACGGCGACGCCAACGTGCCGTTCTACAAGGAGCTCGGCAACCAGGGTGTCAAGGCGACCGACATTCCGGTGGTGGCGTTCTCGGTCGGCGAAGAGGAACTCGCCGGTCTCGACACCAAGCCGCTGCTCGGCCACCTCGCCGCGTGGAACTACTTCGAATCGATCAAGACACCGGCGAACGCGGCCTTCATCAAGGAATGGCACGAGTTCATCAAGAACCCGAAGCGCACCACCAACGACCCGATGGAAGCGCACGTCATCGGCTTCAACATGTGGGTGAAGGCCGTCGAGAAGGTGAAGTCGACCGATCCCGACAAGGTCATCGACGCGCTGCCCGGCATCGAGACGCCGAACCTCACCGGCGGCATCTCGAAGATGCTGCCGAACCATCACCTCACCAAGCCGGTGTTCATCGGCGAGATCCGCGGCCGACGGCCAGTTCGACGTGGTGTTCAAGACGCCGGCCTGGTGCCCGGCGACGCCTGGTCGGACTACCTGCCGGGCTCGAAGGACCTCGAAGCCGACTGGGTCAAGCTCAAGTGCGGCAACTACAACATGGTGACCAAGAAGTGCGGCGGCGGCTCCTCGTAGCGCTGACGTCTGCACACTGAAATGCAAGATCGCGGGGAGGCGGCGTCGTGCCGCCTCTTCGCACCAAGGCCGGGAACTTTGGAATGGATTTCTGCCGAGCTTGTCTCGTCGCTTTGCTATTGGCCTTCAGCCTTTGCGTAGCGGGCACGACGGCGCGTGCCGCGAGCCTTGAAGAGGCGCTCGCCCATTTCACCGCCGACGATTTCAGCGAGACCGACGCCGGCATCAACGAAGTCGCGGCGAGCGGGCAGTCCACGGGCCGAAGCCATCATCCGCGCGCTCCAGGATGGCCGCTTGTTGTTCAGCGCCGAGCGCAAGACGGTCTACATCAAGGACAAGCCGGACAAGCTTTTCGATGCCGCCACCGGGGCGCCAATCGGCGGCGATGCGCCTGCGGACGTCGATAACGTCCGCATCAACAATCGGCTGCGACGAACCATCGACGCGGCGCTCGGCGGGCTGACGCTGCTGGCGCGCGATCCGGGCAAGCGGTTCGATGCAGCGCAGGCGGTGTTCAAGTCGCACGAGGCGAGCGCACTGCCGACGCTCGAAACCGCCATCGGCAAGGAGCAGGACGCACGGGTCAAGCGGGCGCTGACGGAGGCGCGCGCGGCCGTCGTGCTGTTTGGCGATGACGCCAACGATGCCGACAAGATCGACGCCGTAGCCGTCGATTCGTCAGCGCGGCGATCAGGACGCGATGGGGATGCTCTCGGGTCTGCCATCCGAGCACGGCAGCGCCGGTGAAGAAGGCTGCGGCCGACGCGGTCGCCGCCATCCAGAATCGTCTCGCGCGTCTGGGATGCGGTGCAGAATGCCTGGTACGGCCTTTCGCTCGGCTCCGTGCTGCTGCTCGCCGCCATCGGCCTTGCCATCACGTTCGGCGTCATGGGCGTGATCAACATGGCGCACGGCGAGATGGTGATGCTCGGCGCCTACGTCACCTTCGTGGTGCAGGAGCTGATCCGAACCTACGATCCCGGCGCTGTTCGACTATTCGCTCGCGATCGCGATCCCGCTTGCCTTTCTGCTTTTCCGGCATCGTCGGCATCCTGATCGAGCGCTGCATCATCCGCTTTCTCTATGGCCGCCCGCTGGAGACGCTGCTCGCGACCTGGGGCCTCTCGCTCATCCTGCAGCAGGCGGTGCGCACGGCCTTCGGCCCGACCAACCGCGAGGTCGGCAATCCGTCGTGGATGAGCGGCGCGTTCGATCTCGGCGGCATCACCATCACCTACAACCGGCTGTGGATCATCTGCTTCGCGCTCGCGGTGTTCGTGGCGCTGCTCGGGCTGCTTCGCTTCACGCGCTTCGGCCTGGAGATGCGCGCGGTGACGCAGAACCGCCCCATGGCGGCCGCGGTGGGCATCCGCACCAGCCGCGTCGATGCGCTCACCTTCGGCCTCGGCTCCGGCATCGCCGGCATCGCCGGCGTCGCGCTGTCGCAGATCGATAACGTCAGCCCCAATCTCGGCCAGGGCTACATCATCGACAGCTTCATGGTCGTGGTGTTCGGCGGCGTCGGCAATCTGTGGGGCACGCTGGTCGGCGCGCTGACGCTCGGCATCGCCAACAAGTTCCTCGAACCCTATGCCGGCGCAGTGCTCGGCAAGATCGCGATTCTGGTGCTGATCATCCTCTTCATCCAGAAGCGCCCGCGAGGCATGTTCGCCCTCAAGGGCCGGGCGGTCGAGGCATGACCGCGAGCGCCCACTTCCTCATCCGCTCGCTCGATCGCGGCGCCACGATGTTCGTGATCGTCATCGCCACCATCGCGATCCTGGTGCCTGCGCTCAATCTGGCGATACCGCAATCCTCGGCGCTGCACCTGCCGACCTATCTGGTGGCGCTGTTCGGCAAATACGCCTGCTACGCGCTGCTCGCATTGTCGATCGACCTGATCTGGGGATTCTGCGGCATCCTTTCGCTCGGCCACGGCGCGTTCTTCGCGCTCGGCGGCTATGCCATGGGCATGTATCTGATGCGTCAGATCGGCACCCGCGGCGTCTATGCCAATCCGATCCTGCCGGACTTCATGGTGTTCCTGAACTGGAAGGAGCTGCCGTTCTACTGGTATTTCTTCGACCACTTCTGGTACGCGGCCATCATGATCGTGCTGGTGCCGGGCGCGCTGGCCTTCGTGTTCGGCTGGTTCGCATTCAGGAGCCGCGTCACCGGCGTCTATCTCTCGATCATCACCCAGGCGCTGACCTATGCGCTGATGCTCGGCTTCTTCCGCAACAATTTCGGCTTCGGCGGCAACAACGGCCTGACCGACTTCAAGGACATTCTCGGCTTCAACGTGCAGGCGCCGGGGACACGCGGCGCCCTGTTCGCGATCTCCTGCATCGCGCTGATCGTCGGCTTTCTCATATGCCGCGCCATCATCGCCTCGAAGTTCGGCAAGGTGCTGATCGCGATCCGCGACGCCGAGGCGCGCGCGCGCTTTCTCGGCTATCGCGTCGAGTCCTACAAGCTGCTCGTGTTCACGCTGTCTGCCTGCATGGCGGGCGTCGCGGGCGCGCTTTATGTGCCTCAGGTCGGCATCATCAATCCGAGCGAGTTCGCGCCGGGCAACTCGATCGAGGCGGTCATCTGGGTCGCGGTCGGCGGCCGCGGCACGCTCACCGGCGCGGCGCTGGGCGCGGTGGTGGTCAATTACGGCAAGACCTACTTCACCTCCGGGGCGCTCGCACCCTATTGGCTGTTCGTGCTCGGCGGCCTGTTCGTGGCGGTGACGCTGCTGCTGCCGCGCGGCATCGTCGGGACGTGGCGGCATTGGACAGCGCTGCGGCGCGATCGGGCGTCTGCCGCCGCCGAGGACGGGGCGACAGCCGCCGCTGCCGGCGGAATGAGGAACGGATGACGGACGCCCTCACCACCGCGCTGCTTTATCTCGACGGCGTCACCGTGTCGTTCGACGGCTTCAAGGCGCTCAACAACCTGTCGTTCGCGATCGAGCCGGGCGAGATGCGCGCGATCATCGGGCCGAACGGCGCCGGCAAGACGACGATGATGGACGTCGTCACCGGCAAGACCCGGCCCGACACCGGCGACGTGGTGTTCGACGGCGGCAATCACGACCTCACGCGCCTCGACGAGACCGAGATCGCGGGGCTCGGCATCGGCCGCAAGTTTCAGAAGCCGACCGTGTTCGACAGCCACACCGTCGCCGACAACATCGAGCTTGCGCTCAAGTCCGACCGCCGCGCCCGCGCCGCGCTGATGTGGCGCGAGAGCGACGGCGAGCGGCGGCGCATCGGCGAGCTTCTCGACATCATCCGCCTCGCCGCGGTGCGCGACCGGCTTGCCGGCTCGCTGTCGCATGGGCAGAAGCAGTGGCTCGAAATCGGCATGCTGCTGGCGCAGGAGCCGAAGCTTCTGCTGGTCGACGAGCCGGTCGCCGGCATGACCGACACCGAGACGCAACAGACCGCCGAATTGCTCAAGGCAGATCAATCGCGACCGCACCGTGGTCGTGGTCGAGCACGACATGGCGTTCGTGCGCGAGCTCGACGTCAAGGTGACCTGCCTGCACGAAGGCTCGGTGCTGGCCGAAGGCACGATCGATCAGGTGTCGCAGAACGATCGCGTGGTCGAAGTGTCATTCCGGATTGGCGAAGCGGCAAGTCCGAATCATTCCGGGCTCGCGCTCGCGCGCCCGGAATGACTGGGACGGAGAACGATGCTCGATGTCAACGCCATCGATCTGCACTACGGCGCCGCGCAGGCGCTGCGCGCGGTGTCGCTCAAGGCCGAGCCCGGCAAGATCACCTGCGTGCTCGGGAGGAACGGCGTCGGCAAGACAAGCCTGCTGCGCGCGCTGATCGGCCAGCAGCCGATCAGCCGCGGCTCGATCTCCTGGGAAGGTCACGACATCACCGGCCTGCGGCCATTCGAGCGCGCCCGGCGCGGTATCGCCTACGTGCCGCAGGGCCGCGAAATATTTCCGTTGCTGACGGTCGAGGAAAATCTCGAAACCGGCTTCGCGCCGCTCAAGCGCGAGGACCGTTCCGTTCCGGACGACGTTTTTTCACTGTTCCCGGTCCTTGAGACCATGCTGGGCCGGCGCGGCGGCGACCTGTCCGGCGGCCAGCAGCAGCAGCTCGCCATCGGCCGCGCGCTGGTGATGCGGCCGCGGCTGCTCCTGCTCGACGAGCCGACCGAGGGCATCCAGCCCTCGATCATCAAGGACATCGGCCGCGCCATCACCTATCTGCGCGATCTCGGCACCATCGCCATCGTGCTGATCGAGCAATATCTCGACTTTGCCCGCGAACTCGGCGACCATTTCGCCGTGATGGAGCGCGGCGCCATTGTCTATGCCTCCGACAAGGCGAGCATGGACGAAGGCGCGCTCAAGCGGGCGATGGCAATTTGATCTAGGATGCATCGCGGCGATATCGCTAGCATGAACCACGAAACGCAATACACACGCTTGTTCAGATCGTGAGCGGAAATCAGCACAGGGAGTAGATGATGCCGGCTTACCTGGTTGTCGAACACACCATCACTGATGCTGCAAAGTTCGAAGAGTATCGCGTCAAAGTCGGTCCGATGATTGCCAAACACGGCGGACGCTATCTGACCAAGGGCGGCAGCCACAAATTTCCGGAGGGCGGCCACTGGAAACCGGAACAAGTCGTCATCATCGAGTTTCCGAACACCGAAGCGCTGAATGCCTGGTACAATTCGGCGGAATATCAGCCCCTCATCGCTTTGCGTAAGTCATGCACAAGCGACATGGACATGTTGATTACGCTCGAAGGCGCTTAAGCCGGAGGAGAACGCGGTGTCCCATCTCCATGGCCCTCTCCGCGTCGGTGTCGGCGGCCCGGTCGGCTCCGCAAGACGGCGCTGATGGATGCGCTGTGCAAGCGGCTGCGCGACCGCTTCCATGTCGGCGCCTCGCTCGAAATCATGGACCGTGACGCCAAACGCATGCGCGGCGCGCGGCCGTTCATTTTCACCAACCTGCGCGCCGGCGACGGCGTGACGGAAATCGCCCACTTCATCGCCGAAAAAGGTGGGCTCGGAACCGCATAACATGCGGCCCGATGGGCCATGCCCACCCGGTTCCGATGCGGCGAATTTTCGCTGCCATCTGGACTCGCATTCACGCTACGCTACAACGACATCCAACAGTGGCGCCTCGCCGTGAGGCCGACCGTTCGATCAGGAGGATTCGTGATGGCCAAGGAAATGCACCGCGTGAAGATCGCCCCCAAGGGCATGGGCCTCAATGATTTCGTCGCCATGCAGGAGGGCTTCTTCGCCGCCGAAGGCCTCGATGTCGAGTTCGACTGGAAGACGTTCCGCGGCACGCAATCGAGCTGGAAGGACCTGCAATATTTCGAGCGGCCGCAGGACAAGCCGTACGCCAAGGGCGAGGAGCAGGTCATCCAGGGCGCCTGCGTCTGGGGCACCATCTGCAACGCCAGCGCCGGCATGGGCAAGTTCGTCGCCGAAGCCTACGGCGTGTCGCCGTGGGCGATTTTCGTGCGGCCGGATTCGAAGATCCGCAAGCCGGAAGATCTCAAGGACGTTCCGGTCTCGGTCGGCATGCGCGCCGGCAGCCATTTCAACGTGCCGTATCGGCTGGAAAAATATCTGCCGCTCGAAAACATCAAGACCGTCAACACCGGCGGCTTCGGCGCACGCCTCAAGGCGCTGCTCGACGGCGAGGTCGAGGCGGCGAGCCTGCTGCCGCCGCAGATCGCGATGGCCGAGCAGCTCGGCCTGCGCAAGATCATCGAGGACACGTTCCACACCGTGTGGTGGGTGCCGGAAGGCTCGCCGCCCGAGGTCACGACCGGCTACATGCGCGCGCTCGACCGCGCCGAGAAGGCGATGGATGCCGATCTCGCGAAATATCTGCCGCTGTGGAAGCTCGCCGTTCCGGCCGAATTCGAGAACACGCACAAGTGGGATTTCACCCGCTTCGGCCGCGGCGAGCGCTTCGTCTACGAGCCGATCCCGCGCGCCGAATTCGACGAGGTGATGGATCAGGTCAAGCGCTGGGGCCTCGACCAGTATCTCAAGGACAAGAGCTACGATAATTTGGCTGCGGCAAGCTGAACGGTTTTGATAAACATGGACTGCATCATCCGCGAAAGCGGATGATCCAGTAATCGCCAACCTTCGGAATGCGGCTCGCCCGTGCCACAACGTCGGCGATGGCGTTTACTGGATGCCCGCCTCCGCGGGCATGACAAGTTGGCGTATTTCTGGGGACTAGCGGACGAGAGACTTGATCAGGGGGGATTGCGATGAAAGCTTATCGATGGATGCCGGCTGCGCTCGCGCTCGGAGTCGTACTCGCATACGCGCCCGCACAGGCGCAGGATTATCCGGCCAAGGACATCCGCGCGATCTGCAACTTCACCGCCGGCAGCGGTGCCGACGTGTTCGTGCGCTTCTACTCCGACAAGCTGCACACACTCGCCGGCAAGTCGGTGATCGTCGAGAACAAAGGCGGCGCATTCGGCAATATCGGCACCGAGGCTGCGGCGAAATCCAAACCCGACGGCTACACCATCCTGATCGCGCCGGGCTCATCGACCATGGCGGCGGCAACTCACACCTTCAAGAAGCTCGGCTTCGACCCCATCAAGGATTTCATCCCGGTGACGACTCTGGCCAAGCTCGGCTTCGTCATCGCGGTCGACGCCAAGTCGCCGGTGAAGACGCTGGCCGATCTGACCGCACTGCTCAAGCAGAAGAAGGAAAAGGCGACCTACGGTGTTTCCGCCAACACCGGCCTCGTCACCGCCGAGCTTTACAAGAAGGTTGCCGGCGTCGAGGCCGTCAAGGCGCAATACCGCGACATGGGCACGCTGATGAACGACATGTTCGCCGGCAGCCTCGATTTCGCCTCCGGCGATCCGGTGTGGGCGGTCGAGAACGCCAAGTCGGGTCGTATTCGCGTGCTGGCGGTGACATCCGGCGAGCGAATGTCCGCGCTGCCCGATGCGCCGACGATGAAGGAGGCGGGCTTTCCGGACTTCGGCGAGTTGATCGCCTGGTGGGCGGTGTTCGTGCCGGCCGGCACGCCGGCGCCGATCGTCGCCAAGCTCGAAGGCTGGTTCAACCAGATCGCGGCAAGCGACGACAGCAAGAAGTTCCTGAACAATCTCGGCTCCGATCCGTTCCCCGGCAATTCGAAAATGCTCGCGGCGCTGCTCGCGTCCGACATCCAGAAGTGGGGCGACTACGTCACGCTCGCGAAGATCGAGCCGCAATGAATTTTCAGTGTCATCATCCGCGAAGGCGGATGATCCAGTAACCCGTAACGACTCAGGGTGGCATCGCCTGCACACGACTGACCACTTGGTGAATACTGGATGCCCCGCCTTCGCGGGGCATGACAGTGTGTGGGTATAGCCGCGATGCTCCGCATCAAGAGCCCGCAGGATGTCGGCGCTGCGGCGACGTTCATTCTGATCGGCCTCGCGGGACTGTGGTTCGGGCGCGAATACGAGATCGGCACGACCTCGCAGATGGGCCCCGGCTATATGCCGATGCTGTTGAGCATCGGCCTCATCCTGTTCGGCATTATTGTCGGGCTGCGCGCCGTAGCGGTCGAGGGACCACCGTTCGAGCGCATCCGCTGGCGCTCGGCGCTGCTGATCCTCGCCTCCATCCTTGTTTTCGCGTTGCTGATCGAAACCGCCGGATTGCTGGCGGCAACATTCGCGGTCGTCGTGCTGTCGGCCTGCGCCTCGCGCGAAGCGAGCTGGAAGGAGACGATCGGCCTCGCCGTGTTTCTGGCCGCGTTCTGCGTCGTCGTGTTCGTTTACGCCCTCAAACAGCCGATTCCGATTCTCTGGGGCGGCTGACATGGACATCCTGCACAATCTGGTCCTCGGCTTCGGCGCCGCGCTGTCGCTGCAGAACCTGTTCTTCTGCCTGGTCGGCTGCCTGCTCGGTACGCTGATCGGCGTGCTGCCCGGCATCGGCCCGGTCGCGACCATCGCCATGCTGCTGCCGATCACCTACGGGCTGCCGCCGCTCGCCGCGCTGATCATGCTCGCCGGCATCTATTACGGCGCGCAGTACGGCGGCTCGACCACCGCCATCCTGGTCAACATGCCGGGCGAGACCTCGTCGGTCGTGACCTGCCTCGACGGCTATCAGATGGCGCGGCAGGGTCGCGCGGGGCCGGCGCTGGCGATTGCGGCGATCGGATCGTTCTTCGCCGGCTGCGTCGGCACGCTGTTCGTCGCCGCGCTGGCGCCGGCGCTCGCGTTGCTGACGACCAAGTTCACCTCGGTCGAATATTTCTCGCTGATGGTGCTCGGCCTGCTCTCCGCCGTGGTGATGGCGCAAGGCTCGATCATCAAGGCCGTCGCCATGATCTTCGTCGGCCTGCTGTTCGGCCTCGCCGGCACCGACGTCAACTCCGGCACGGCGCGGTTCACGTTTGGCGTTTCCGAATTGTTCGACGGCATCGGCTTCCTGCCGGTGGTGATGGGCCTGTTCGGCATCAACGAGGTGATGACCAATCTCGACCAGCCCGGAGTCGCGCGAAACTCTGACAACGAAGGTCGGGAAGCTGTGGCTGTCGCGCCAGGATTTCCGCGAGGCGTGGCCCGCCGTGCTGCGCGGCACCGGGCTCGGCTCGCTGCTTGGCATCCTGCCCGGCGGCGGCGCGGTGCTGGCTTCTTTCGCAAGCTACATGGTCGAGAAGAAAGTCGCGCGCGATCCCTCGCGCTTCGGCCGCGGCGCGATCGAAGGCGTCGCCGGGCCGGAATCCGCCAACAACGCCGCGGCGCAGACCTCATTCATCCCGCTGCTCACGCTCGGCCTGCCGTCCAACGTGGTGATGGCGCTGATGATGGGCGCGATGATCATCCAGGGCATCGCGCCGGGATCGGCGGTGATGGACAAACGGCCCGATCTGTTCTGGGGCATGGTCGCCTCGATGTGGATCGGCAACCTGATGCTGCTGGTCATCAACCTGCCGCTGATCGGCATCTGGGTGCGGCTGCTGCGCATCCCCTATCGGCTGCTCTATCCCTGCATCCTGGTGTTCTGCCTGATCGGCATCTACACCGTGAACAACTCAACGACCGATGTGCTGCTCACCGTCGTGTTCTCCGCCTTCGGCTACCTGCTGGTGAAGTTCGGCTGCGAGCCGGCGCCGTTCGTGCTCGGCTTCATCCTCGGCCCGCTGATGGAAGAAAACCTGCGCCGCTCGATGGTGCTGTCGCGCGGCGACCCGTCGATCTTCTTCACCCGGCCGATTTCGCTGGTGCTGCTCGTGCTCGCGGCAGGCCTCGTCGCGCTCGTCGTCGTGCCGCAGATCAGCGCGACGCGCGAGAAGGCGTTTCAGGAGTAGATTGTCATTCCGGGGCCGAGCGTAGCGAGGAGCCCGGAATCCATAACCACAGGTCAGCGAATATGGATTCCGGGCTCGCCGCTTTGCGGCGCCCCGGAATGACGCGCTACGTCCGCCCCGTATGCTTCCTCGCCGCCTCAAGGTGGCCGTAGCTCTGCACCGGCGCGGCCATCAGGAAGCGGTAGCCTTCCTTGACGATGCGCTCGGCGTTGCCGGTCTCGACATGCGGATGGCCGACCACGACGTTGTGCTTCTTGCAGGTGTCGACGATGCGCTTCATCCATTCCAGCACGACCTTGTGCTCGTACTGGCGCGGATAGCCGAGCTCCTGCGACAGGTCGCCCTCCCCGATCAGGATGCAGCCGATGCCCGGCACGTTCTTGAGCATGTCGTCGAGGTTCTCGACGCCGCGCGTGTCCTCGATCTGCAGGATGGCGAAAATCTCGCCCTGCGGATTGAGCGGCCAGACGTCGGCCTTCTGGTAATATTCCTGCTGGCCCACGCCCCAGTAGCGCGCCGCCGTGGTCGGGCCGTCGCCGCGGATGCCGGCGGGCTCGTAGAGCGAGGCATTCTTCATGCGCGGATAGCGGCAGGCGCCGACCGCGTTGGCGGCCTCCTCGACCGTCGAGATGTGCGGGAACACGATGCCGTAGCAGCCCATGTCGAGCGCCTGCTTGGCCTGCCATTGCGCCATCTCGACGCCGTTCACCGGGATGCGCACCATCGGCGTCACCGCCGGCACCACGGACGCGGCCTTGGCGATCTGCGCGCGGTTGAGCATGTATTGCAGGCAATCCCGCAACAGCCTGCCGTCCCACGGATTGTGCTCCATCTCGAACACGCAGCCGTCGAATTTCGACGTGCTCATCGCGATCGCCGTATTGAGCTCGGCGGGCGCGAAGCAGGTCAGCGCATGCTGGCCCGCTTCCAAAGCGCGGATGACGTTATTCAGACGCGGCAAATCGGCCATTCATCAATCTCCCTTGAATGGCCGGCATCCTATCAGATCGCCGTGCGGGTTTGACAATGCCGCTCCGGGCCGTAGCATCAAGCGCGACAACACCCCTCAATCAGCGGCGGAATTCCATGATCATCGATTGCCACGGCCACTACACCACCGAGCCCAAGGACCTGCATCGCTTCCGCAAGGAGCAGACCGAGGCGGCGAATGCCAAGGACAAGACCAGAAATGCCGTCGCGCGCGGCGCTGAAAATGTCCGACGACGAAATCCGCGAGAGCATCGAAAGCAACCAGCTCAAGCTGCAGCGCGAGCGCGGCACCGACCTGACGATCTTCTCGCCGCGCGCCTCCGGCATGGGCCACCACATCGGCGACGAGAGCGTCAGCGTCGAGTGGTCGCAGATCTGCAACGACCTGATCGCGCGCGTGGTCTCGCTCTACCCGAAGAATTTCGTCGGCGTCTGCCAGTTGCCGCAGTCGCAGGGCGTTCCGCCCGCACACTCGGCCGCCGAGCTCGAGCGCTGCGTCAAGATGGGCTTCGTCGGCTGCAACCTCAATCCCGATCCGTCCGGCGGCTATTTCAATTCGCCGCCGATGACCGACAAGTCGTGGTTCCCGCTCTACGAGAAGATGATCGAGCTCGACGTGCCGTGCATGATCCATGTCTCCGGCTGCTGCAATCCGGCGATGCACACCACCGGCTCGTATTATCTCAACGCCGACACCATGGTGCTGATGCAGGTCATCCTGTCCGACCTGTTCAAGACCTTCCCCAAGCTGAAATTCATCATCCCGCACGGCGGCGGCGCGGTGCCGTTCCATTGGGGCCGGTTCCGCGGCATCGCGCTCAACAACGGCAAGCCGGAGCTTGCCGAGATCATGGGCAACAACATCTTCTTCGACACCTGCGTCTATCACCAGCCGGGCATCGATCTGCTCACCAAGGTGGTGCCGGTCGACAACATCCTGTTTGCCTCGGAAATGGTCGGCGCGGTGAAGGGCAACGACCCGAAGACCGGCTTCGGCTTCGACGACACCAAGCGCTACGTCGATGGGACGTCGCTCTCGGCGGCAGACAAGGCGAAAATCTTCGAGGGCAACGCGCGCCGGGTCTTTCCGCGGCTCAAGGCGCATGCCCACGCGCACGCCTGAACTTCCACAGCTGATAGTGCGCGAAATTCGATGAGCCTGCTTCAGGCAGCCGATTGGCGCGCACGCTGGCATGCGATGGATGGCGCCGCGCGCGGCGCCGCCTTCGTTTCCGTGGGATCGCTGACGCTCGTGGTCATGGGCATGGCGGTCAAGGTTTTGGGCACGCGCATCCCGACGGTCGAAATCCTGTTTTTCCGATCCGGCCATCGGCTTCCTGGTCGTGCTGCCGATGTTCTGGCGCAATCCGCTTGCGCCGCTGCGCACCGGGCGGCCGGTTTTGCATTTCGTCCGGGGTTCGATCGGCACGCTGGGCAATTTGTTGTTCTTCTGGACGCTGACGCACATGCTGCTCGCCGACGCCATGGCGCTGCAGTTCTCGCGCCCGCTGTTCATGATACCGCTCGCAGTCGCGATGCTCGGCGAAACCGTCGGCTGGCATCGCGCGCTGGTGACGGTCGTCGGCTTCATCGGCATTCTGGTCTATTCGCGCCCGTTCACGGCGGGCTTCGACCCGGGCGTGTTCGTCGGCGCGGCCGGCGCGCTGACCGGCTCACTGGTCATTATCACCATCAAACGGCTGGCGAAGACGGAACCGATCCCCGTCATCATGTTCTATTACGCATTCTGGGCCGCCGTGTTGACGTTTCCTGTGGCGCTCTGGGACTGGGTGACGCCGACGTGGTGGTTCGAGCTGCCGCTGCTGGTGATGGTCGGCATCCTCGGCATGACCGGGCAGTGGATGATCACCCAAGGCTTCACGATGGGCGACGCCTCCGCGCTCGCGCCGCTCGATTACCTGCGTATCGTCTATGCGGCAATTCTCGGTTACATCGTGCTCGGAGAACTGCCGGGAGTGTGGAGCTACGCCGGCATGGCGCTGATCGTCGGGAGCTCCCTCGTCCTCATGCGGAGCGAAGCAAAACGGGCAAAAATCGCCTAGCGCATGTTGCAGATTGCCGCAGCAAGGCATTGCCCGCATTCCGAATGATCCGGCGAATTGCTAGGCTTGCTCCAAAAGCCAGCGGCGGGAGGAAGACATGAGGCGTTTCTGCGCTGCGCTCGCTGTGGGCGCGCTGATCGTTTCCACCACGGCATCGGCTGACGAGTGGCCGTCGCGGCCGGTGCGCATGATCAATGTATTTGCGGCGGGCGGCACCGCCGACGTGCTCACCCGGCTCGTCGCCGATCATCTGACAAAAGTGTTCAAGCAGCAGTTCTTCGTCGAGACCCACCCCGGCGCCGGCGGCTCGATCGGCGTGCAGATGGCGGCGAATTCGCCGCCCGACGGCTACAATTTCGTGCTCTCGAACATCACCCAGCTCGTGCTGCTGCCGCTGCAAAATCCGAAGCTCGGCTACGACCCGCTGCGCGACCTCACCAACATCGGCTACGTCGCCGGCGCGCCGATCATGATTTCGGTGAATACCAAGAGCGGCGTGCGCACGTTCCAGGACTTCGTCGCCTACGGCAAGAAGAGCGCAGCCCCCCTCACCTATTCGTCGTCGGGTCTCGGCAGCTCGGGGCACCTTGCGGCCGAGTCGATGGCGCAGAAGACCGGCATTCGCGTCGAGCACATCCCCTACAAGGGCGCCTCGCAGGGAATCATGGATCTCGTCGCCGGCCACATCTTCTTCTCGGCGCAGACGGTATCGTCGACGGCGGCGCAGATACGCGGCGGCGCGCTCGTTGCGCTGGCGCACACCGGCGACAGGCGATTGCCCGACTTCGACGATGTGCCGACCTTCAAGGAGCTTGGCATCGACCTCGTCGCCACGACCTGGTTCACGATTTCGGGCCCGGCGAATCTGCCCAAGGACATCGTCGACAAGATGAACCGCGAGATCATCAACGCCGTGTCGACGCCGGAGATACAGCAGCGCCTGCGCCATGACGGGCTTGTCGCCGAGACCTATTCGGTCGAGCAACTCAAGGAATTCATCGAGGCGGAGACCGTGCGGTGGAAGCCGGTGCTCGACAAGGCCGGGCTGCTCAGCAAATAAAGTTGGGGGGACGCAATATGATCGGATCGAAGTTGACGCTCGCGGCCGCGATCGCGCTGGCGCTTGGCGCACTGGCGCTTGGCGCGCCGGCGCAGGCGCAGGAATGGCCGCAGAAAACCATCCACGTCATCGTCGCGTTCGGTCCCGGCGGCGGCACTGACATCGTTGCCCGCATCCTTGGCCAGTCGATGCAGGAAAAACTCGGCCAGCCGGTCGTGATCGAGAACCGGCCGGGCGCCGCCGGCACCTTGGGCAACGAAGCCGTCGCCCGCGCCGACAAGGATGGCTACACGCTTGGCATCATGACGGCCGGCCAGATCATCGCCGCCGTCATGAACAAGTCGCTGCGCTACGACACGCTCACTGCGTTCGATCCGGTGGGACAAGTCGCCACCGCCGGCTTGCTCATGGTGACGCGGCCGGAGTTTCCCGCCAACAACGTCAAAGAGCTGGTCGCCGCCGCGAAGGCGAGCCCGGGCAAGATCGTGTTCGCGAGCCCGGGCTACGGCGCGACGCAGCATCTCGCGGCCGAGCTGTTCAAGCAGGTCGCTGGCGTCAACATGCTGCACGTGCCGTTCCGCACCTCGCCCGAGGCGTTGACGGCGGTGCTCGGCAAGCAGGTCGACGTGCTGTTCGATACGGTTTCCGCCGTCATGGGCCCGGTGCAGTCCGGCCAGCTCAAGGCGCTTGCGGTCACCGGCAAGGATCGATTTCCGGCGGTGCCGAACGTGCCCTCGGTGATGGAATCCGGCGTCGTGCCCAACTACGACGTCACCACCTGGTACGGCTTCTTCGCGCCGCATGGCACGCCGCCCGCCGTTATCGCCAGGCTCAACAAGACGCTCAATGAGATCATCGCCGATCCGGTCGTGCGCGACCGCATGACCACGGCTGGCGTGGTGGTGAAAGGCTCGACGCCCGAAGCATTCGGCCAATTCATGGCGGAAGAATACAAGCGCTGGGGCGCGGTCCGTGTCGCTGCGGGATTGCCGCAGCAGTAGTGCCCGCTACGCCAGTCCGGCTTCGCGCAGCACGTCGACCGCGAGACGATGCGCCTCGTTGGCGGCAGGAATGCCGCAATACATCGCGACCAGCAGCAGGATTTCCTGGATTTGCTCGGCGCTGCAGCCGTTGGTCACCGCGCCCTTGAGATGCACGCGCAGCTCGTTGGTGCGTCCGGCAGCCGCCATCATTGCGATCATGGCGAGCGATTTCGTCGCCAGCGGCAGCGCCGAGCGGCTCCAGACATCGCCGTACGCATAGGCATTGATGATGTTCTGCAGCGGCTCGCCGAACGCGCCGAACGCCTTCATCCGCTGCTCGACCGCGTCGTGGCCGAACAGGTCGCGGCGCAGCTTCAGCCCGCGTTCGTGAAGGTCCCGCGTGTCCATATTCTGGCGACCGGGCGGCACTACTTCTGCGGAAAGCGTGGCGGCTGGGCCGGAGCCAGGCGGGTCAACCCGGCAGGTGCGCCGAGGGCTGCGTCCGCGCCGGCGATGGGCCGCCGCAGCAGGCGGAACCGATCGGCATCGAGCCCCGGACTCTGCGCGGGCTGCATCGGCGGAGCCTGTTCGACGCGCGCGGGCGCCGGCTCGTCATCCGTCAGATTGTCGTCGGACCGCAGCTTGTGGCTCGTCATGGCGCCGCGCCAACGCTCGAGCACGGTGGCGATAAAGTCTTGCGTAATGCCGCGGCCGTCACCGCCGCCGACATTGCTGCCGGTCTTGCCGGCGGGGAGGCTTTCCGGTGCAAGCTCCTTGAACGTCAGCCGCGCCGGCAGCGCGACGCCTTCGCCGAAGGCGATCACTTCGCGGGTGCCAAGCGACGGCACGAACGCAAGCAGGTTGGCGGCCGCATCCGATACCGCGGAGCGCACCAGCGCCTGGTCGCGGTCGTTCGCCATGCGCATGACGAAGAGCGTGCTGCACTGGGAAATGATGGTCGGGTCGAGCTCCGCCGGGCGCTGCGTCACCAGGCCGAGGAAGACGCCGTACTTGCGGCCCTCCTTGGCGATGCGCGAGATCGCGCGGCGGGTCGGACCGAAGCCGACGGTGCGGTCGGCCGCGGCGTAGCGGTGCGCTTCCTCGCAGATGAAGAGGAGCGGCACCGCGCCGTCGCTCCACAGGCCGAAATCGAACGCCATGCGGCAGAGCACCGACACCACGGCGTCGATGACCTCGGCCGGGAAGCCGGCAAGCTGCATGATCGTCATCGGCTTGCCGTTCGCCGGCAGCCGGAACAGGTGGCCGATCGCCTCCGCCATGGTGTCGCCGCCGACATTGGCGTTCTCGAACATGAAGCCGTAGCGCGGGTCGTTGCGCAGCGCCTCGATGCGCTGGATCAGCTTGTGATGCTTCATCCGCGACGAGCGGTTCTCGAGCTTGCCCATGCGTTCGTCGATCAGCGAGATGAGGTCGGCCAGCATGTAGGGCACCGGCGTGTCGACGTTGTAGCCGGAATTCTTGGGGTCGCCCTTCTTCAACGCCAGCCGATCGGCCGCGCCGCGGAAGCGCGTGTAGCTGCCCTTGGCGAGCGGAATGCACTCGTTGAGGATTTCGAGCTCCTCCTCGATGCCGGTGCGGCCGCTGAACAGGACGTCGACCATTTCCTCGAAGTTGAACAGCCAGAACGGCAGCTTGAGGTTGCGCGGATTGACCACGTGCGCGAGGTCGCCGAAGCAGCGGCTGTATTCGTTGTGGGCGTCGAGCAGAAACACCCGCAGGTTCGGCCGCGCCGCCAGAATCTGCTGCAGGATCAGCACGACGCCGCTCGACTTGCCGACGCCGGTGGTGCCGAGCAGGGCGAAATGCTTGCTCAGCATTTCGTCGACGCTGACATAGGCGCCGATGGAATTGTCCTGATTGAGATGGCCGATGTTGATCGCGTCCGACCCCGCGATGTCGTAGGCGAGACGCAAAGCGGGGCCGCTGAGCAGGTCGGCAGGATCGCCGATCGAGGGATACTCGTTGACGCCGCGCGCGAAGTGCGCCTTGCCGCCTGTGTCCGCCTTGATCTCTCCCATCAGGTCGAGTTGCGCGATGGCGTGGATGCCCTGCTCGCGCACGACCGACGGCGCCTGCGCGGTGACCTCGGTGATCATGCCGATGATCAGCGAGCGTCCGCTGCGGATGCCGATGAACTTGCCGACCGTGACGCGGCCCGCTTCGGAAGCGCTGCGGGGACTGGCCGCAACGCCGATGCGCGCCTGCGAACCGCTGACCGACAGGACACTCCCGAGTGGCTTTGCCGGCCGGCCTGTACGCGCCGGTCTTGATCCTGGATTTGACCAGTTTCCACATTCGCCCCCTTGCAAACCGAACGCGCAGCCGCATTGCGCCGGCCACGTCTCGGTAAGCGATATTAGGCGGGTTCGCTCACAATTCAGTTAATCAAGCGAATACAGATTGCTCGAAAACACGTCATCGATCCGGCCGCGATCTTGCACCGGCGGAAATTCTGCATGGAAACAGCGTGAAACAGCATAGGCGACGCGAGATTCAGCGCAGCAGCGACAGCCCGCCGCAGCAACCGGCGGGGTGAATACGATTTATGCCTAACGGAGAGTTTCGCGCGCCGATCCGCACGACCGGCGGCAAACGCCGGTCGTGCGATCGTTGCATCGGCCGCCTGTCGCGAAGGCGGCCGACCAAAGCCCTTAGATCCGATCCGGATACGGCATGATGAAATTGTCCCGGTTCGGCATCTTCACCTGCGGCAGCGTCTTGGCGTCCATCACGTCATTCTCGCCGATCAGCTTGTTGAGCGAGAGAATGTACGCGGTGGTCGCATAGACCTCGTCGTCGGTGAGCGAGCGCGGCGCGTTGTACGGCATTCCGCGGCGCGTGTAGTCGAAGATGGTCGTGGCGTAGGCGTAATAGTTCGCGATCGTCTTCGGCGTGTCGATGGTGAGAAGCGGACCGCCGCCGACCAGCGCCGGATAGGGCGGAGCGACGCCGCCCTTGCCGGCATCACCGTGGCAGGACGAGCATTTCTCCGCGAAGACTTTCGCGCCTTGCGCCGGCGTGCCGCTGCCGGGCGGCAAGTTGGTGCCATCCGGCAGGATGGCGATATCCCACTGCTTGATGTCAGCCTCCGAGATCGGTTTGCCAAGGCCGGCATTCTGGGCGAACGCGGTCCCCGCACTGAACGACAGCGCAAGGACGAGAGCAGCCAGCGTCTTATGCATACACATGTTTGATCTCCCCTTTGCTGTCGACGCCCCAGCTTGTGATGCTGTTGTAATGCTGGTTGGGGAAGGCAAGCGGCGTCGTCACCGGCTTGCTGGCCTCGCCCCGCATCGCGACGAAGTCGGCGCGCAGCGGCTGCACATTGCCGCCGTCGTCATAGGCGCGGCTCATCAGCACCGCCGGCTGGCCGTCCCACTTCCACGGCATGCTGAAGCGGGTGAACGCCTTCTCGTGGATCGGGCCTTGCAGTCCGGCCTCGCCCCAGCTCTTGCCGCCGTCGGCGGAGACCACGACCTTGGAGATGCGCCCGGTGCCCGAATAGGCGACGCCGGAGATGGCATACATGCCCGGATCTTTCAGGCTCATGCCGAACGACGGGTGGGTGATGAAGCTCTTCACCTCCATGACGAAATGGAAGCGCCAGGTCTTGCCGCCCGGCAGGATCTGCGAATAGTTCTTGGTCTCGAAGAAGCTGTAGGCCGGCTGATTGACGACCTTGATACGGCGCAGGAATTTTACGTTCATGTTGCCCTGATAGCCGGGCAGCAGCAGACGCATCGGATAGCCGTTGCCGGGCATCAGATGCTCGCCGTTCTGGTAGATCGCGACCAGCGCGTCGTCGTACGCCTTCTTCACCGGCACGCTGCGATCGAGCATCTGCGCGTCGGCGCCCTCGGCGACCAGCCACTTCGCCGAAGGATCGATGCCGGCCTCGTCGAGCAGCATCGACAGCGGCACGCCGGTCCACTCGGAGTTCGATACCAGACCGTGGATCATTCCGGCCGGCACCTGCATCGGCTCCTTGGCAAACATCGGCGCCGAGTTTCCGGCGCATTCGACGAACGCCATGCGCGTCACCAGCGGATAGCGCGACAGCGTTTCCAGCGTGAATTCCAGCGGCTGCTTCACCATGCCGTGGATCACCAGCTTGTGCTGCGCCGGGTCGATATCCGGGATACCGCAGTGATTGATGGAGAAGTGCAGGTTGCTTGGCGTCACGGTGCCGCCGAGCAGTTGATGCGGCGTGCGCGCGTGCGAATTGCGAAACTCGTCTTTCGGATTGCTGAGCGGGCGCACCAGGTCCTTTTCGTACTTCGATCGCGACTGCACCGCAGGCGTGTTCTGGCCGAACTCCAGACTCCACGGTGCGTCCGTGAGCGGCTCGGCAGCGGCGCTGGTCACGCTCCCAGCGGCGCCCACTGCGCCGGCGATGGCGATGCCTTGACCGAGCAAGGCACGGCGATTGATCAGGCCGTTTCCGGCCACAGGTTCGAGCGAGGGCCCTCGCCCCCGACTGCGGAACTTGTTCATGACGTCCTCCCTAGTGCCGGCAGTGGATGCATATCTTCCGAGCCGGCAATGCGAAAATGGTGCTCCTTTGCACCATCCTTGTCCAGATGAGGGACGTGCTGTTGACGGCAGTTTTATGCCGTTCCCCACACCTCGCGCGCGGTCTCGACCACGAGCCGAAGCTTGGCGATTTCACCCTCGACGCCCATGGTGTTGCCGCCGATGCCGCTGGAGAATCCGCACTGCGGCGAGAGCGCGAGCTGCTCGATCGGCGCGTAGCGGGCGGCCTCCTCGATGCGGCGCTTGAGTTCGTCCTTGGTTTCCATGTGCGGGCTCTTTGTCGTGACCAGTCCGAGCACGGCCACTTTGCCTTTCGGCAAGAAATCGCAGCGGCGCAAAACTGCCGGCGCGTGGTAAGTCGTATTCGAGAAAATAGCCGTCGACGTTGATGTCGTTGAACAACAACTCGGCGATCGGGTCGTAGCCGCCCTCCGCCACCCAGGCGCCGGCGAAATTGCCACGGCACAGATGCATGCACACCGTCATGTCGGCCGGGCGGCCGGCGACGGTGTCGTTCAAGAGTTTGGCGTAGGTCTTCGGCAGCGTGTCAGGATTTTCGCCGATATTGCTCACCTGTTTGCGCAACTCCGGATCGCAGAGGTACGCCATGTTGACCTCGTCGATCTGCAGATAGCGGCAGCCGGCCTGCGCGAGGTCGTGGATTTCCTCGCGATAGACGCGCGAGAGATCGGCGTAGAACTCGTCCATCCCCGGGTAGGCCTGCGCATCGATGGCGTCGCGCCCGCCGCGAAAATGCATCACGGTCGGCGACGGGATGGTGATCTTCGGGGTGGCGCGCGCGATCGACGCCAGGAACTTGAAGTCATCGACGAACATGCCTTGCGGCCGCGCCATCTTGCCCATCACCTGGAGCGACGGCGGCGCACGCTCGCTGTCGCCCGCCGCGGTGTGGAAGCGCACGCTCATCTTCGACGGCACGAGCTTCACGTTGGAGATTTTCAGCATGAAGTCGCGATGCCAGGAGAAGCGGTTGTACTCGCCGTCGGTGACGAGCTTGAGCCCGAGGTCCTCCTGCAGCCGCACCACGTCGCGGATGGCGTCATGCTGGATGCGCGTCAGCTCCGCGGCCGCAAGCTCGCCCTTCTCCGCCGCCTCGCGCGCCGCGATCAGCGCGTCCGGCCGGATCAGACTGCCGACATGGTCGGCGCGGAACGGCGGCTTGGTGCGTTCGGTCATGATCCTTCCTCTGGCGGCGCGGCACACCGGTATGGCGCAGCACGCCGCGTGACGCAATCAGGTGCGATTGCCGGCGCTAACGCCGAGGACTACCCTGCCCGTCGGGTCTCAACGGGGGCTGCCAATGTTGAGCATCTTGCGAAACGCCAGCGCGCGGCGTACTGCGGCCGCGGCGCTTTTGTTGCTCGGGCTTGCGACGCTTCCGGCCGGCGCGCTCGATTTCCCGACCCGCCGTATCACCATCGTGGTCGGCTTTTCCGCCGGCGGCGCCATCGACATCGCGGCCAGGGTTTTGGGCGAGAGCCTCGCCAAGCGGCTCGGCCAACCGGTGGTGATCGAGAACCGGCTCGGCGCGGAGTCCAATATTGCTTCCAAGTCGGTGGTCGATGCCGCGCCGGACGGCTACACGCTGCTGCTGGCGAGCAACAGCCTCATCATCAATCAGTTTTATTATCCGAAACTCAACTTCTCGATCCGCCAGCTCACGCCGGTCGCCATCGTCGGGCTCGGCGACGGCGCCGGCTTTGCCGTCAACGCCAGTCAGCCGGCGCGAACGTTTGAAGATTTCATGACGGAGAAGAAGACGAAAAGCTTTACCCTCGGCGCCGGCGGCGCCTTCGCCCGCATCGTTGCGGATTATTTCTTCCGCGTGATTGCCAAGATGGACACGGTGTTCGTGCCTTACAACGGCAGCGCACTGTCGATCAATGCGCTGATCGGCAACCACATCGAAGCCGTGTCGGCGCCGGTCTCCGAATATGCGTAGCTTTCTCGGCCAGGGCACTATCCGCGTGCTCGCCGTCGCGGGCGCGCGCCGGTCTCCAAGCCTGCCGGAGACGCCAACGCTCGCCGAGCTCGGTCATAAAGGCTTTGAGGTCAGCGCGATCCTGCCGCTGATGGCGCCAGCCGGAACGCCGCCGGAGATTTGCGACGCGCTCAATGAAGCCGTCAACCAGACGGTGGCAGAACCGGCGGTCATCGAGCGCATGCGGCAACTGGGATTCTTCATGCATCCGACCGCGCGCCCCGCCATCGCCGACATGATGGCGGAGCAGCTCGACACGTGGTCCCGCATGGTGAAGGCGACCGGCATTGTTGTGCCGTGACGTCCCGGAATTTTTGAGACCGTGCACGTTGTCGGCCACGTGTTCTGCGCAGCGGTCGTGCTGCGAAAACGCCGGCACAAAGGAGGACGTCATGAACGCAAGACGAGAGTTTCTCGCTTCGATCGGCGCCGCCGCTACGATGGCCGCTGTCGCGACGAAGGGTTTTGCCGCCTGGGAGCCGAGCGATCGCTATCCCGATCCCGCCATCAAGAGCCTCGACGCAAGCTTCAACAAGTACAAAATCTACAATGCCGGCATCGAACGGCTGACGACCGGGATGCGCTGGGGCGAAGGGCCGGTCTATTTCGGTGACGCGCGCTGCGTGCTGTGGAGCGACATCCCCAACAACCGCATCATGCGCTGGGACGAGGGCACCGGAGCGGTGAGCGTCTATCGCCAGCCCTCGAACAACGCCAACGGCAATACGCGCGACCGGCAGGGACGATTGATCACCTGCGAGCACGACACCCGCCGGCTGACGCGCACCGAGTATGACGGCAGCATCACCGTGCTGATGGATCATTTCGACGGCAAACGGATCAATTCGCCAAACGACGTCGCGGTCAAATCCGACGATTCGATATGGTTCTCAGATCCCGTGATCGGCATCCGCGGCAATTATCAGGGCACGCCCGCAAAGGCCGAACTGCCGGCCAATGTTTATCGGCTCGATCCCAAGACCGGGAAAGCGACTGTCCTCGATGAGCTCGGCCAGCCCAACGGCGTAGCGTTCTCGCCGGACGAGAAGAAGGTCTACATTCAGGACAGCACACCGAGCCCGCGCGTGATCTACGTCTACGACGTGGTCGACGACGGAACGAAGATCACCAACCGGCGCGTGTTCGTCACCGCCGAGCCGAATGGCACTCCGGACGGCTTCCGCATCGATGTCGACGGCAACATGTGGTGCGGCTGGGGCATGGGTGACGCCTCACTCGACGGCGTCAAGGTCTTCAATCCGGACGGCAAGACGATCGGCTTTATTGCGTTGCCCGAACGCTGCGCGAACGTCTGCTTCGGCGGGCCGCGGCGCAATCGGCTGTTCATGGCGGCGAGCCATTCGCTCTATTCGCTATACGTCAACACGCAAGGCGCGCCGGGCGGCTGAAGACGGGCCAGTTGAACGGCCCTATCGACGGTGTAAAAGGGCGGCTCTGACCGTCACGAGGTCCGCCATGGTTCCGCAGGCTCTGGGATATGTCGGCGTCCGCGCCAAGGATTTGGGCGATTGGGCGAGCTATGGCGCGGGCCTGCTCGGCCTGCAGCGCGTCGACAAGAGCCGCTCGTCCATGGCGTTCCGCATGGACGACCGCAAGCAGCGCATCCTCGTCGACGCCGACGGCGGCGAAGGCATCGGTTTCTACGGCTGGGAGATGGCGGACGCCGCGGCGCTCGATGCGCTCGGCGCGCATCTGGAAAAATCCGAGATCAAGGTGGCGCGAGGCTCGCGCGGGCTTGCCGACGAGCGCCACGTCAAGGATCTGATCGTCCTCAACGATCCGCTCGGCAACCGGCTGGAAATGTTCCACGGCGCCGAGACGGCGTCCGATCCGTTCAAGCCCGGCCGCTCGATCTCCGGCTTCCGCACCGGCCCGCTCGGGCTCGGCCACGTGGTGTTCAATGTCGACACGCCGCAAACCATCGACCGGCTGATGGCGTTCTACAAGGACACGCTCGGCTTCCGTCTCACCGACTATTATTCGCATCCGTTCGTCGCGCGCTTCCTGCATCTCAATCCGCGCCATCACAGCCTCGCCTTCATCCAGACCGGCAAGAACGCCGTGCATCACATCATGATGGAGCTGTTCAGCTTCGACGATGTGGGACAAGGCTATGACATCGCGCTCGGCGAGAAAGATCGCGTCTCGGTGACGCTCGGCCGCCACACCAGCGATTTCATCACCTCGTTCTACTCGCTGGACGCCCTCCGCCTTCATGGTCGAGTACGGCTGGGGCGCGCGCTCGATCGATGTCGACAAATGGCAGGCGTTCGAGCGCAAGGAAGGTCCGAGCATGTGGGGCCATGAGCGCGTCTGGCTGTCGGAGGAGGACCGCGCCAAGGCGCGCGCGTTGCGGCTGAAGAATGCCGAGAACGGCTTCCGCCGCCCGGTGCAGGTGATCGACGGCAACTACGAAACTCATGTCCGGCGTCTGCCCATGGTGGGACAGCCTGACGAAATCGCAAAAGGCGGCGCGCTGACGCCGCAAAGGTCGTTTCAAGGATCGGAGCTCATGCTGCAAACCAAGCCACGCGCCGAAATCGCGGCGCTCGACCCGGATGTTTATCGCCTCACCGTCGAGGTTGCGGCAGCGACGCGGCTGCTCAACATGCTCGGCATCCTCGACTACAGCGGACATATCTCCGCGCGCGTGCCGGGCGCGGACGCGCTCGTCATCCAGGCGCACACGGATTCGCGCGCGGAGCTGACGCCGGAGCGCATGCTGGTCGTCGATTTCAACGGCAAGGTGCTGCACGGCCCGGCGAAGCCGCCGAGCGAGGTGCCGATCCACATCGAAATCCTCAAGGCGCGGCCGGACGTGCAGGCGATCCTGCACTGCCACATGAAGCTCGCCATCGCCTTCACCATGATGGAGGGCGTGAAGCTCTCAGCCGATGCGCTCGCGCTCGGTGCGCTGGGAAAGCGGCGTGCCGATTCATCCCGACCCGAGCCACATCAAGCTCACCGAGCAGGCCGCAGGGCTCGCGCAGACGCTCGGTGCGCACAACGCGGCGCTGATGCGCGCCCACGGCATGGTGCTGGTCGCCGAATCCGTGCCGGCGATGCTGATCGATGCCGTGCATTTCGAGGAGAACGCCGCCGCGCTGATGCAGGTGCTGCAGGCCGGCGCCAAGCCGATGCCGCTGACGCGCGCCGAGATGGACCAGATCAACCGCCACGAAATCCGCGACCATCACGTGCGCAAGCTGTGGAAGTATTACATCGGCCGCGGCATCGGCGCCGGCGTGCTGCCGCGCGACTGGCCGTTCGGCTTGTGAAAGTTCGTCATTCCGGGGCGCGCGCGCAGCGGCGAGCCCGGAATCCATAACCACCGTCAGCGAATATGGATTCCGGGCTCCTCGCTTCGCTCGGCCCCGGAATGACGGATAGGGATTGAGCATGGCCGAACACACCGGCGCTGACAACGTCCACACACGCGCGATTGCCGAATTCGTCTCGACGCTGAGCTATGAACGCATCCCCGCCGAGGTGCGCGAGCGCATCAAGCTGCTGATTCTCGATTCGCTCGGCTGCGCCATCTACGGCGCCAATCTCGAATGGTGCCAAATCCTGCGGCGGACGCTCGAAAGCGTCGATGCCTCGCGCACCACATCGATCTGGGGCACCAACCAGCGCCTGTCGTCGCCGCATGCGGCGCTCGCCAACGGCACCCAGGTGCAGGGCTTCGAACTCGACGACGTGCATCGCCAGGCCGTGCTGCATGTCGGCGCGGTGACGCTGCCGGCGCTGATCGCGGCGGCGGAGAGCCACAACAGCCTCACCGGCCGCGAATTCCTCACCGCCGCGGTCGCCGGCTACGAGATCGGCCCGCGCGTCGGCAAGTGCATGGGCCAGGAGCATATCGGCCAGGGCTGGCATTCCGGCGCGACCGTCGGCGTGTTCTCGGCCGCGGCCGGCGCGGCGCGCGGACTTGGGCTCAATGCGGAGCAGACCGTGCATGCGCTCGGCATCGGCGGCACGCAATCGGCCGGGCTGATGGCGGCGCAATACGGCGCCATGGTCAAGCGCATGCATGCCGGCCGCGCGGCGCAGAGCGGGCTCTACGGCGCGCTGCTCGCGCAGCAGGGTTTTACCGGCATCGTCGATGTGTTCGAGGCGCCCTATGGCGGCTTCTGCACCACGTTCTCGCGTTCGCAGGACCGCTTCAATCTCGCCGAGCTGAGCGCGGGCCTCGGCGAAAGTTTCGAGACCATGCGCATCTCGCTGAAATTCTATTCCTGCGTCGGCAGCAACCACACCACGCTCGACGCCATTCGCGATATCCAGCAGCGCCGCCCGTTCAAGCTGGAAGAGCTGGACAAGATCGTCGTGCACGGCTCGCAGGTCACGGTCGATCATGTCGGCTGGCCCTACCGGCCCGAAGGCCTCACTTCGGCGCAGCTCAACCTGCCGTTCTGCGTCGCCACGCTGCTGATCGAAGGCGACGTGTTCGTCGACCAGTTCGAGCCGGAGGCGGTGCACGATCGCGCCCGCATCGATCTTTCACGCAAGGTCGAGGTCGTGCACGATCCCGCCATCACCGCGCAGGGCTCGGCCTTCCGCCACAAGGTGCGCGTCGACATCCATTTCCGCGACGGCACGGTCGAGAGCGAGACCCGCGAAGCGCCGCGCGGCAGCGAGCAATCATTCGCGAGCGCGGACGACATTGTCGAGAAATTCCGCAAGCTGACGCGCGCGGTCATGGCGGAGAAACAGCAGGATGCGCTGGTTGATGCGGTGCTCGGTTTGGAAAAATTGCCGGACAGCCGAAAGCTGATTGAATTGCTCAGACGTAGCCCGTAGCCCGGATGAGCGCAGCGATATCCGGGGCGGCGGTCCCGCATGTCGCTGCGCTCATGCGGGCTACATCTCTTACATCGGCTTCTCGCCCAGAACGGTCACGCGCCGCATCAGGCGGCGCTCGTCCGGGCTGAAGTCGGTGCGCGCGTGCAGCGCGCAGCGATTGTCCCACATCAGCAGATCGCCGGGCCGCCAGACGTGCTCGTAGACGAATTGCGGCTGCTCCTGGTGCGCGAACAACAACTCCAGAAGCCGTTCGCTCTCGTCGGCCGGCATGTCTTCGATGTAGCGCGTCATCAGGCGGTTGACATAGAGCGCCTTGCGGCCGGTCGCCGGATGCGTCCGCACGATCGGATGGGCGTAGGTCGGGGAATCCTTGCTGACGGTCGCACCGCGGATGGTGGCGAGCCATCGTCGTAGTCATAGGCATTGAGCGCCTTGCGGCCGGCGATGCGGCGCTTCACGTCGTCCGGCAAGCGTCTCGTAGGCAAGGTAGCCGTTGGCGAACAGCGTGTTGCCGCCGGTGCGCGGCACCTCGAGGGCATAGAGCATCGAGGCCATGGCCGGGCGTTCCAGATAGCATTGATCGGTGTGGAACTGCATTTCGCCGTCCGGCAGCACGCCGATCGGCTTGCCGTCCTCGCGGATGTTGGAGACCAGCATGACGCCCGGGTGCATGCTTCCGGCCTGATTGTTCTGCACCTTCGCCAGCGTTCCGAATTGCTCGCCGAAACGCACCTCGTCCTCTTCCGAGAGCGTTCTGATCGCGGAACAGGATGACAAGGTGGCGATGCCATGCGTCGAGAATTTGCGCAGACAGCGCGCTCGGTGAATTTCTCACGCAGATCGACGCCGATGATCTCGGCACCGAGCGCGTTCGACAATGGCCGCACGCGCATCGCGCCGGACGGCAGTGCACTCGCCACGACTGGAGATGTCTGTTCCATCGCATCCGCTCCGAGCATTCGCTTGGAAACGCTTGAACTCGCGGGAAGAGTCCGGTTTCATGTTGCCGGACTGAGCGCATATTTGCAATTGTGCCGAACGCCGGCGAATTGGAGCGGAATTCACCATGGAATTCGGCATTTTCGATCATCTCGATCGCGCCGGCGGCGGGATCTCGCGGACTACTACGAGGATCGCCTGAAAATCATCGAGGCCTACGATCGCGCCGGCTTCTACGCCTATCACCTCGCCGAGCATCATTCGACGCCGCTCGGCATGGCGCCCTCGCCGAATGTGTTCCTGGCCGCGGTCGCGCAACGCACGCGGCAATTGCGCTTCGGGCCGCTGGTCTACGCGATGCCGCTGCATCATCCGCTGCGGATGATCGAGGAAATCTGCATGCTCGACCAGCTCAGCGGCGGCCGGCTGGAGATCGGCTTCGGCCGCGGCTCGTCGCCGATCGAACTCACCCTTTATGGCGAGAAGCCCGAAG
Organism: uncultured Alphaproteobacteria bacterium; assembly: GCA_963730645.1. Taxonomy (GTDB): domain Bacteria; phylum Pseudomonadota; class Alphaproteobacteria; order Rhizobiales; family Xanthobacteraceae; genus BOG-931. The sequence goes on from CAVSSN010000018.1 coordinate 213,840, forward strand.
ACGCGCAGGAGATCTACGCCGAGGCCGTCGAGTTGATCATGCAGGGGCTGACCAAGCCCGTGCTCGATTTTCACGGGCAAACATTTCTCCTTCAACAACGTGCCGATGGAACTCGCGCCGCTGCAGACAGCCGCATCCGCCGGTCTGGTATGGCGTGCACGCGCCCGACAGCGCCGAGCGGGCGGCGCGGCGCAACCTCCATGTCGTCAGCCTCGATCCGCCGGGCGATACGCGGCTTTCCATCGAGCGCTACCGCGCGACCTGGCGGCCGCCGCATCCGGGCGCCGTCTTGCCCAAGCTCGGGCTCGGCCGCTTTGTCGTCGTCGCGCGCGACGATGCCGAAGCCATGCGGCTCGCGCGCCGCGCCTATCCGGTCTGGCACGCAAGCTTCACGCATCTGCCCCGCTCGCGCGGGCGCGGGCAGACGCATCCGCGCCCGCCGGACTTCGATACGCTGGTCGAGCGCGGCCAGGGCATCGCCGGCTCGCCCGCGACGGTGACGCGTTTCCTGTCATCGCAGCTTGCGGAGACCGGCTGCAATTACGTCGTCGGCCAGTTCGCGTTCGGCGACCTGACGTTGCGGGAATGCCTGCAATCGATCGCATTGTTCACGGACGAGGTGATGCCGAAATTGCGCGGCGATCGAATTCGCGCATAGCGAAAGCGAAGCAGTCCTTGGTCAAATGACCGACAAAAAATGCGGGAGGCCGCAGCCCCCCGCAGTCGTTAGCTGGAAATGAAATGTCCCCTCAGCGCCAGCCGCGCCTTAGCTGCGTCCGACCACCTCGAGTGATCACCTGGGCCAGCCCGGAAAAGCCCAGCGCATGGGCGCCGGCGGGCGTCAGGTCGATGATCCGCCCGCGCACGAATGGCCCGCGGTCGTTGATACGCACCACGACGGAGCGTCCGGTGTGCTTGTTGGTGACACGCACCAGGGTCCCGAACGGCAGGCTGCGATGCGCGGCCGTCAGCTTCGAGCCAACGACCCGTTCGCCGTTTGCGGTCCGCCCGTAATTGTACACGGAGGCAATTCCGGATTGGGCGGAGGCTACTGTTGAAAGTCCCAGGGAGGAGACAAGAAGCGTCGAGGCAATAGTGAAACAAATGAGACCATTCCGTGGCATGTTCTACCTTTTGAATTGTTGATGGGACGGGTGATTCGACTCGTCGAACTTCAGAGTCGAGTCGCCCCAAGACTGGTCCAAATGTGTTCATTGTGCGTCGCAACATCATCCAACGCACGGATTGTTCCAACGGATCGTCCAGGGCGCAAATTCGCAATTTTGTTACGTGAAATGGCCGCCGAGAACTTTGCTGGGCCGCTGCGCCGGCAACTGGCAAAGACAATTCGGATGACCAATTTCAGCGCCGCCGAGCTCGAATCAGGACGCAAGCTGTTCGCCAGCGCGTGGGACTTTGCGTCGGCCGCAAGCTCCATCGCCTCCTTGCCGCGCATGAAGGACGTCGAGATCGCCTTCGCCGGCCGCTCCAATGTCGGCAAGTCGAGCCTGATCAATGCGCTGACCGGCCGCCGCGCGCTGGCGCGCACCTCGAACACGCCGGGCCGCACGCAGGAGCTGATCTTTTTCTCCGGGCCGGGCCGGCTGGTGCTGGTCGACATGCCGGGCTACGGCTACGCCGCGGCGGCGAAAACCAAGGTCGCGGCCTGGACCGGGCTCATCCACGAATACCTGCGCGGGCGCGCCAATCTCGCCCGCGTCTATGTGCTGGTCGACGCGCGCCACGGCCTCAAGGATGTCGACGACAGCATCCTCGATACGCTCGGAAAGTCGGCGGTGAGCCACGAGATCGTGCTCACCAAATGCGACCAGATCAGCGAGGCCGAACTCGCAGCGCGCAGCGAGGCGGTGAAGGCAGCGATGAGCAAACGGCCGGCGGCCTTTCCCGACCTCATCGCCACATCGACGCGCACCGGCGCCGGCATCGACACGCTGCGCGCGGCGGTCGCGCGGCTGCTCGCCGAGCGGGCGCGCTGATGCATTGTCGGCGGCCGTTCCCGCCGCTAGATAGACTGCGCCGAATGCCGGGAAGAAGCCGATGAGCCAGAGCGACCCCGTAAAACCTGAAGTGATGGCCCGCATCCTGTCGGAGGCGCTGCCCTTCATGCAGCGCTACGACGAGGAAATCATCGTCATCAAATATGGCGGCCACGCCATGGGCGATGAGCAGCGGGCGCGCGATTTCGCCAGCGACATCGTGCTGCTGGAGCAGACCGCCATCAATCCGATCGTGGTGCATGGCGGCGGGCCGCAGATCGAGGCCATGCTGAAGAAGGCCGGCGTGCAGTCGCAGTTCGCCGCGGGATTGCGCATCACCGACGCCAAGACGCTGGAAATCGTCGAGATGGTGCTCGCCGGCTCCATCAACAAGCAGATGGTCGGCTACATCAACGAAGCCGGCGGCAAGGCGATCGGGCTGTGCGGCAAGGACGGCAACATGGTGATCGCGCGCAAGGCGACGCGCACGGTCGTCGATCCGGATTCCAATATCGAGAAGGTGGTCGACCTCGGCTTCGTCGGCGAGCCGGAAAAAGTCGACACCACCGTGCTGACGACGATCCTCGGCCGCGAGCTGATCCCGGTGCTGGCGCCGGTCGCGGCCGCGGCGAAGGGCGGCACCTTCAACGTCAACGCCGACACCTTCGCCGGCGCCATCGCCGGCGCGCTCAAGGCCAAGCGCTTCCTGCTGCTCACCGACGTGCCGGGCGTGCTCGACAAATCGAAGACGCTGATCAAGGAGCTGTCGGTCGACGACGCGCGCCGCCTCATTGCCGACGGCACCATCTCGGGCGGCATGATCCCCAAGGTCGAGACCTGCATCTACGCGCTCGACCAGGGCGTCGAGGGCGTGGTGATCCTCGACGGCAAGGTGCCGCACGCGGTGCTGCTCGAACTGTTCACCGAGCTCGGCGCCGGCACGCTGATCCATCGTTGATGCCGATGGCAGCTAGCGACGTGCGCGGGCGGCTATACGCTCTCGGCCCCGGGCTGATAGCCGGGACCTTGTTCGGCGTCTGCGATGTGCTGGCCAAGCTGATCCTTGCCGACGGTGTTGATGTGCTGACGTTGGCGTTGTTCCGCGGCGTCGTCGGCCTCGTCATCATGTTCTTCTATCTGCGCATCGGGCACGCCGCCGGCGCCGGAGACACCGCGCGCACGAGCCTTCGCGCTCGGGCTCGGCGTGCTGTTCGCCGGCATCGTGTATGGGCTGTTCAAGGCGATCGATCTGACCGCCGTGCCGATCGCGGTGCTGACCTATTTCATCTATCCGCTGCTGACGGGGATCGGTGGCGCGACGTTCGGCATAGACGCGCTCGGATGGCGCGGCGCGCTCGCGGCCGTCATCGCGTTCTGCGGGCTGGCGCTGATGATGGGCGCCGATCCGGACGCATCTGTCGGCCGCCGGGGTCGGCTTTGCGATCGGCGCCGCGCTCTGCCGCGCCACGTTCCTGCTGATCACCCGCACCGAGCTGCAAGACACCGATCCGCGCGTAACGACGTGGCATTCGCTCGTCTCCTCGACGGCGATTTTTGCCGCCGCGGCGGTCATCACCATGAACTGGCATTCGCCGCACACGGCCAACGGCTGGATCCTGTTGATCCTGCTGAGCACTGGCGTCGCCATCGCGACGCTGACGCTTTACATGTCGACGGTGCGCATCGGGCCGTTCCGCACCGCCCTGATCATGAACCTCGAGCCGCTGCTCGCGACCGTGCTCAGCGCACCGCTGCTCGGCGAAATGATCACGCCGCTGCAGGCGCTCGGCGCTGCCATCATGCTCGCCGCGCTGGTGGCATTCCAGTTCCGGCGCTAGATCACCGCGTCGTTGAGGATGCGATCGCTCGTGGCAATGCGCGCCGAGCCATTCAGGGCGAGTTCGACCCGGGCCGCCGCCATGTCTTCGGCGCTGCGCACCGACTGCTCGTCCAGCATCCATTGGTACGAAAAGGCGTAGACGAAGGCGCACCGCGCGTATCGCATTTGCGAATACCGCAGCAGCCGCGCCTCGATCGGCATATCGTCCGTCAGCAGCTCGCGCGCGAGCACATAGCCATCCTCGGCCGCCATGGCGGCGCCTTGGGTGAGGTGCGGCGGAAACGTGTGCGCGGCGTCGCCACCGAGCACGACACGGCCGCGGAACCACGGCCACGGCAGCAGCAGCGGCTCGATCGGGCTGTAGACGATGTCGGACGTGGCATCGAGCGCACCAGCGACGTCGGCGACATAGGCGCCGTATTGGGACAGCCGCTCCTTCAGGAGGTCGGCCATGTGCTCGCGGCTGAACGCGGCATCGGGCGCTTCCGGCCGGATGTGGAAGATGTACATGAGATTGTCGGCAAGCGGCATCGCGCCGGTCTTGCTGCCGATGCCCTGCAGGAATTCCATGCAGCGCACCTCGTCGGCCCGGGGCACCTGCACCCGCCAGCCGCCGTAGCCGGAGGGGCGCGGGGCGAACGCAGTGCCGACGAGATGGCGCCGCGTCGTCGAGCGGATGCCGTCGAAGCCTGCGACCAGGTCGAATGATTCGGTCCGGCCGTTCGAAAATGTTACGGTGGCCCGCCCCGGCTCGTCGTGAAACTCCTCGACCGTCAGTCCGGTGTGTATCGCGACGCCGGCGCGCTCGGCGGCCGCCAACAGGATTTCGTGCAGCCGCAACCGCGATAACGCGCAAACCGCCGGCACCGTCTCGTCGCCCAGCAGGAACTTGTGATCGACGATCAGCTCGCGCCGGGCATCGAAAATGTACATCCGGTCGTAGTTGAAGCCCGCGGCCAGGACCTCCGGCAGCACGCCGAGCGCGGCGTAGACGCGCAGCGCGTTCGCGGGCTGGCCAAGGCCGACGCCCGGCACGTCGAAGCTCGGCCTCCGCTCGATGAGGACGACCTCGACGCCGCGTTGCGCAAAAGCCGTGGCGGCCGTCAATCCACCGACACCGCCACCGACGATCAGCACACGTCGAAGTTCGTTCATTACGTCGCGCGCGGTTTGACAGACAATCCGACACTAGCGACTATCGAATTTGCTGCAAGGGAGCTAGCGCCGGAACGAGAACCAGGGCTTGCCGCAAATGGACATCAACATCCGCCGGACATTCGTTCTGATCGAGGAGCGCCGCGAGGAGGCGGGGCGGCCGGCCAACCTGCCGCTGCGCCGGGTCGCCGCGGTGGCGGTGGTGGAGAACCCCTATGCCGGCCGCTATGTCGAGGACCTCGCCCCAATGATCGACGGTAGCGCCCGCGTCGGCAAGGAGCTTGGCCGGCTCGCGCTGTCCGCGTTCGGCACGGACGAGGTCCAGAGCTACGGCAAGGGCGGCATCGTCGGCCTGTACGGCGAGCAGGAGCACGCCAACGCCCTCCTGACCACGACATTTGCCAATCCGATCCGCGACCTGATCGGCGGCGGCGACGCCTGGATCTCGTCGTTCACCAAGAAGGCCGGCCCCGGCGCCGTCATCGACGTTCCGATAAATCACAAGGACGACGTCTATGTCCGCTCGCACTATGACGGCATGACGCTGGTGCTGCCGGACGCCCCGATGCCCGACGAGATCGCCCTCATCGTGTGTCTTGCCAATCGCGGCCGGCTCAACGCGCGCGTCGGCGGGCTGACGCACGAAGAGGTCGCCACCCGCAAACGCGCCAAGACGTCGTGATGCCATGAAGGTCGCGATCTTCAATATCGCGAAAATCCTCAGCGGCGACATCGCGGCGCCGGTTGCCTCCGGCGACACGATCCTGCTCGCCGACGGCAGGATCGTCTCGATCGGCACCGGCGGCGACGCGGCGGATTGCGACGTCGCAATCGACGCCGGCGGCATGATGGCGATGCCCGGCCTCATCGACTCCCACGTCCACATCACCTTCGGCGACTACACGCCGCGGCAGAAGACTGTCGGCTTTCTCGAAAGCTACACCCATGGCGGCGTGACGAGCTGCATCAGCGCGTCGGAGGTGCACGTGCCAGGCCGGCCGCGCGATCCCGCCGGCGTAAAGGCGTTGGCGATCGCGGCGCGCAAGTCGTTCGAGACCTACCGGCCCGGGGGGATGCGCGTTCATGCCGGCTCCGTCATCCTCGAACCGGGACTGACCCAGGCGGATTTTGCCGAGATGGCCAACGAAGGCGTCTGGCTGGCAAAGGCTGGCTTCGGCGCTTTCGCGACGCCTTATGACTATGCGCCCGGCATGGCGATGGCCAAACACCAGCGGATGGTGACGATGGTGCATACCGGCGGCTCGTCGATTCCCGGCTCAACGGGAATCTGGGCCGACCACGTGCTGAAGATGCAGCCGGACGTGTCCTATCACGTCAACGGCGGCCCGATCGCCATGCCCGACGCTGACTTTCCGCGGCTGGTCAACGAGAGCGACCTGGCGATGCAGGTCTGCACGGCGGGCAATCTGCGCACCGCGCTCCTGGTCGCCAAGCTGCTCCGGGAAGCCGATCAGCAACACCGCCTGCTCATTGCCACCGATACCCCGACCGGCTCCGGTGTGATGCCACTCGGCATGCTCTACACCATGAGCCATCTCGCCTCGCTTGGCGGCGTCGCTCCCGAAATCGCGGTGGCGATGGCGACCGGCAACAACGCGAGGGTCTATCGCCTCAACGGCGGCGTGCTGGCCGCCGGGCGCGATGCCGATGTCGTCCTGGTCGACGGCTGTCTCGGCGGCTCGCAGAACGACGCGCTGTCGGCGTTGCGCAACGGCGACATCATGGGCGTTGGCGCGGTCATCATCGACGGCGTCCCGCGCTTTGTCGGGCGCAGTCGCAACACGCCCGAGACCATCCGGCGCGCCAAGGTGGCGCACTGCCGCGTTCCGCAGAGCTATGCCGCGGAGCACTGATCCGCCTTGATCGTCGCGTCGCAGTACCGCTCCCCACCGATTTCAAATAGACTGTGCGCAAAGCAAAGCTCCGGGAGGTAAAGATCATGAGCGAATTCACGCGCCATCGCGGCTTCGGCCATCTCAGCACCTGCGCCTGTCCGGTCCATGCCTCGCGGCGTCAATTCATCGCCGGCGCGGCCGCGTTCGCTGCCGCCGCCGTCATCCCGGATCGCGCCCCCCGTGCCCAGGCCGCCAAGCCGAAGCTGATCGACACCCATCACCACTTCTATGCGCCGGCCTACCAGAAGGCGTGGTTCGACTGGGAGGATCAGCGCAAGATTCCGCACTTTGGCACCCAAGCGTCCTGGACGAAGGAAAAGGCCGTCGAGGAAATGGACAAGGTCGGCGTCACCACCGGCATCCTGTCGCTGCCTTCGACTCCTGGCCTGTGGTTCGATGCCGGCCCCAAGGCGGCGGAGCAGATGGCGCGCGCCTGCAACGACTACGCGGCGGAGATGATGCGAGATTATCCCGGCCGCTTCGGACTGTTCGCGACGCTGTCGATGCTCGACATCGATGCAACGCTGAAAGAAATCGAATACGTGTTCGATACACTCAAGGCCGACGGCGTCGGGCTTCAGAGCAATTACGGCGACAAATGGCTTGGCGACGCCACCTACAAGCCGGTGTGGGAGGAACTCAATCGGCGCAAGGCGGTGGTCTACGTCCACCCGCTGGTGGCCGCCTGTTGCGGCAGGCTGAGTGTCGGCGCCTTCCCATCGGTCATTGAGGTTCCGCACGACACGACGCGCACGGTCACAAGCCTGTTGCTGAGCGGCACCTTCGCCCGCAACCGCAACATAAGCTGGCTGTTCTCGCACGGCGGCGGCACGGTGCCGATGCTCGCCGGGCGCATTGAATCGTTCTACAGCGGGCGCGCACGCGGGGCGACGTCTGACAGCTTTGCGCCCGACGGTATCGAGGCCGAATTCCGCCGCCTCAACTACGATACTGCGAACGCCACGCATCCGGCCGCGATGGCGGCGCTGATGAAGCTCGTACCGATGTCGCAGATCACCTACGGCACCGACTATCCGTATTTCCCGCTCAATCAGATTGACGGCTTGCGCGCACTCATCGTCAATCCGGCCGATCTCGATGCACTCCAGAGCGAGAATGCGATTCGGCTGATCCCGCGGCTGAAGGCGTAACAACCCGCCTCCGAAGAAGAGTCGATGAGACGGTTTGCTCATCTCCGCACGACAGCGATCGCGCAATTCTTCCTTTGCGCGATCGGCCTGCTTGCTCGCGATCGCAAGGCCTGCCTTCGCGCAGACCGAAGTCGCGCTTCAGCTCGTGCTTGCGGTCGATGCCTCGGGCAGCGTCGACAACCGGCGCTTCGAATTGCAAAAGCAGGGCTACGCCGCGGCGTTCCGCAATCCGCAGGTGCTGCGCTCGATCCAGTCGCTCATGACCGGATCGATTGCCGTCACCATGATGCAATGGACCGGTCCGCGGCTTCACGTGCAGGTGGTCGACTGGATGCTGGTCAAGGACCAGAGCTCGGCCGAAGCCCTGGCGGCCGCCATCGAAACCGCGCCGCGGCAATTGTTCGGCGGCGGCACCTCGATCAGCGGCGCCATCGACTATTCGCGGCTGCTGCTGGCGCAGACCCCGTTCGCAGGCACGCGCAAGACCATCGACATCTCCGGCGACGGCGCCAACAACAGCGGCCGGCCGGTCACGCTGGCGCGCGACGAGGCGGTGCGCGACGGCATCGGCATCAACGGGCTGCCGATCCTGTCGCTCGAGCCCTATCTCGACAAATATTACGCCGACAACGTCATCGGCGGCCCGGGCGCGTTCATGATCCCGGCCAGGGACTACGACACCTTCGCCGACGCCATCCTGAAGAAGCTGATCACCGAGATTGCGGCTGGCGAGACGCCCGACGCGATCGACACGGCCAGGACACGTCCTCATAAATCCGGTTCTGTGAACGCGGCGCGCTGAACGTCCGCATCGCTCGAATTGGCGCGATGGGCCAATTTCAGCCGCGAGCCACCTTTCCGCCCACGTGGCCTGTTGTATATGAGAAAATCGCCACCGAAACGTGCCATAGTCCCCGGGAGTAGAGCGGCGCCGTGGACGGTGGCGGCGGTTGGTTAGCCAAAAATCGCGATCTGATACTTGATCGACGCAAACGCAAACAGGCACTTCAATCGGGCATGGCATGATAGATCGATTTACGACGGCGCAACCCGCCGTGGCGATGCGGCGTTGGGGGCCTGCCGCCGTTGTGACACTCGCGGCGATGGCCGCACTGACGGCGCTGACCGCCGACGCCGCGGCGAAAGAGGCGCGCCCCGCGCCGTCCAAAGAGGCGACCGCGTCGCGCCAGGCAGGCGAGCCGATCATGGCGATCGTGTCGATCAAGACCCAGCAGGTCACTTTCTACGACGCCGACGGCTGGATCCTGCGCGCGCCGGTGTCGACCGGCGTCAAGGAACGCGAGACGCCGGCCGGCGTCTTCGCCGTCATCGAGAAGGACAAGGACCACCACTCGAGCATGTATGACGATGCCTGGATGCCGAACATGCAGCGCATCACCTGGAACGGCATCGCCCTGCACGGCGGGCCGCTGCCCGGCTATGCGGCCTCGCATGGCTGCATACGGATGCCCTACGGCTTTGCGGAGAAGCTGTTCGACAAGACGCGGATCGGGATGCGGGTGATCATTTCGCCGAACGACGCGGCCCCGGTCGAGTTTTCCCACCCGGCACTGTTCGTGCCGAACGCGGAGGCCATCGCGGCCGCTCCGGCGCGTGCCGAAACGCTCGCCCGCGCGGCCGCGGAGGCCGCCAAGACGGCCGACGAGGCGAAGAAAGCCGCCGCGACAGCGGCGCACGAGACAGCATCGCTCAAGGCGTCGCTACGCAAGCTGGAAGCGCTAAAGGCCCGCGCCGACGCCGAGCTCAGGTCCGCCGACAAGGCGCTCGCCGCCGCGAAGACGGACGAAGCCAAGGCGCGAGCCGAGGACCTCAAGCAGAAGGCGGCCGCCAAGGCCGCGGAACTGGGGACGCAGCTCGACGCCGCCAAGGCCGACGCGAAGTTGAAGCTCGACGCCGCCGCTGCCGCGAAGGATGCCGCCAAGGCGGCCGAAACCGGGAAGACCGACGCCGCCAAGGCGGCGAGCGAAGCAAAGCTCGCGCTCGGGCCGGTCTCCGTCTACATCAGCCGCGCGACGCAGAAGCTTTACGTGCGGCGCAATACGCATAAGCGGTGGCCGGACGGGGGCGAGGTGTTCGATGCGACCATTGAGGTCCCGGTCACGATCCGCAATCCCGACAAGCCGATCGGCACGCACGTATTCACCGCGATGGCGAGGAGCGACGCGGGCCTGCGCTGGACCGCGGTTACGATCGACAACGGGGACGACGCCAAGGACGCGCTCGACCGCATCACCATCCCGCAGGATGTGCTCGACCGGATCGCGCCGACCGTATCGCCGCGATCCTCGATCATCGTCTCGGACGAGCCGCTGAGCCGCGAAACCAACTATCGCACCGAGTTCGTCGCCGTGCTGAGCAATCAGCCTCAGGGCGGCTTTATCACGCGCCAGCCTTCGGCCAATGACCACTTTGCGAGCCGCAACTTTCGGGGTGACGACGGCTACTTCGGCACCTCTTACCGGCGCAATTGGGACCCCCAACCGGGCAATGCGCGTCGGCGCGGCGGCCAAGACTATTATCCGGTGCAACCGCGCTGGTGGTGAGACGCGGCACGCCACGCGTAGGCCGCATTGTCAGGCCGCCCTGATTGGGCGGCGCAGTCGCGAGCGCCGAACGCGAACAAAACCGAGCGTCAGCAACGCCGACACCAGCCGGCAACCAATCTCGCCTGCATCCGGCTTGCATCATCAGGCGGTGGGGGCGCGTTCATGAGCCCATGCCCTAGTGTGGGCAGGGGCCCAGTGCCATAATGCGCGCCTGAAATGCTTCGAGGCGAGGGGGGAAGGCGCCATGTCGAACGCAAAGTCTCTGCTCTTGAGTGTCATTGCAGCCGCGTCTATCGCCATTCCGGCAGCGGCGCCCGCGCAAGAGATCAAGCTCACATTCGCCGACCAGAATTCCCCGACCGGCTGGGGCCCGAGTCATGCGTTGCAGCCGTGGGTCAAGCAGGTCGAGGACGCCACCAAGGGCCGCGTCAAGATCGAGGTCTATCCGTCACAGACGCTGCTCAAGGGCGTCGACATGTGGAAGGGCGTGCGCAACGGCATCGCCGACATCGGCTGGTGCGTGCAGGGCTATTGGCCCGAGCAGACGCCGCTGTCGGACGTGATGTCGCTGCCGTTCCTGCCCATCAGCTCGGCGGAAAAGGGCAGCGAGGTGCTGTGGAAGCTCTATGAGAAATTTCCCGCCATCCAGAAGGAATTTTCGGAAATCCAGCCGCTGACGCTCTACACCAGCACGTCGAATTTCCTGCTCACGGCCAAGAAGCAGGTGAAGACACTGGAAGACCTGAAAGGCATGAAGATACGTACTCTCGGTGGTCCGCCGAACGACATGGCGAAGGCGCTTGGCGCTGTGCCGGCGCTGTTTCCGATGCCGGATATGTACCAGGCGCTCGACAAGGGCGTCGTCGATGGCGCGGCCGTGCCATGGGAAGCGGTGCACGGCTTCCGGCTCTACGAAGTGGCGAAGAATTACACCATGGTCCAGTTCTACGCGGCCTACTTTTCGGTGTGCGCCAACAAGCAGAAATTCCAGAGCCTGCCGAAGGATGTGCAGGACGCGATCATGAGCGTTGGCGGCGCGCAGGGCGCGAAATTCTGGGGCAAGAATTTCTTCGACACGGCCGAGGCGGCCGTGCTCGAAAAGGTCAAGGCCGGCAACTACGAAATGAACCGCTACGAGCTGCCGACGGACGAAGCCGCCCGCTGGAAGAAGACCGCCGGCGAGCCGATCTGGAATGAGTGGGTGAAGAAGATGGAAGCCAAAGGCCACAAAGAGGCCCGCGACATCCTCAACGCCGCACTCGACATGCTCAAGAACTAGTCGCCTGTGGTCCGCCTGGTCGGCAGAGCCCTGCACTACGGCGAGCTCGTGCTCGTCTATGCCGGCGTGGTGGCGGCGTTTCTCATGATGTGCCTGACTTCGGCCGATGCGATCTGCCGCTATCTGCTCAACAGCCCGATCCTCGGCGCCTACGAAATCACCGAGAAATACCTGATGGTGGCGACGGTGTTTCTCGGCCTGTCCTACGCCTATCGCGGCGGCGGGTTCATTCGCGTGACGTTCCTGGTCGACCGTCTGCCCCGTCCGCTGAAATTGCTGGCCGATTACATCGCGCACGGCATTTCGCTCGCCTTCTGCGTCATCATGCTGGTGGCGACCGCCCAGCAGGCGCTGCGGGCGCTGTCCGACGACACGACGTTGAGCGCACTGCCGATCCTCGCCGGACCGGCTTATTCATTTGTACCGCTCGGCTTTCTCGCACTGACCATCCTCATGCTCATCGATCTTGCGCCGCATCCGCACCGGTCAAGCCATGATGTTCACCACCGAGGCGCCGACCGCATAGGCGCGACCGAGAGAAATCGCTGACGTGAAAGTGTCTTGATGGTCGCCTCCGCCCTTCCCCTGATTGTGCTGATCTTGACTCTTCTGCTCGGCGTGCCGATCGCAGTGGCGCTCGCCGGATCCGGCATGCTCGGCATCTATCTCGTCACCGGCGACCTTTCCAAGGTGATGGGCATTTTGAGCCTGACGCCCTACAGCACCGTCGCCGACTATGCGCTGACCACGATTCCGATGTTCATCCTGATGGCGTACTTCTCGGCGTCGAGCGGGCTTGCGCGCGACCTCTATACCGCGGCCGCCAACTGGCTCTCCCACATCAAGGGCGGCCTCGCCATCGCGACCGTGTTCGCCTGCGGCATCTTCGGCGCCATGTCGGGCGCGAGCGTCGCCGCCGCCTCGGTGATGTCGAAGATCGCCATGCCGGAGATGCGCCGCCACGGCTATTCGGACGAGCTTGCCGCCGGCGCCATCGGCATCGGCGCGACGCTCGACATTCTGATCCCGCCGAGCATCGCCATGGTGATCTACGGTATCGCCACGCAGACCTCGATCGGCAAGCTTCTCATCGCCGGCATCATTCCCGGTATCATCGTCGGCTTCTTCCTCGCCGTGATGGTCTATCTCTGGGTCCTCGTCAGCCCGAAGCACGCGCCGACGACGTTTCGTGTGCCGTCACACGAGCGCTGGACCAGCCTGCGGCGCATCTGGCCGAGCCTGCTGCTGATCGTCATCGTCATCGCGCTGCTCTACACCGGCATCGCCACGCCGACCGAAGTCGGCGCGCTCGGCGCGCTGCTCGCCGGCGTTATCGGCGCCGCATTCGGCCGGCTGACCTTGCCCGACGCCATCGACGCGGTGAAATCGACCATCCGCACCTCCGGGATGATCTTTCTCATCCTCATCGGCGCGACCATCTTCGGCTACTACATGGCGCTCAGCCGCATTCCCCAGGAGGTGGTCACCGCCGTCACCGCCATGAACCTCAATCGATGGGTGGTGATCATCGGCATCGTGGTCGCCTATTTCGTCATCAGCATGTTCATGGATGAGATCCCGCTACTGCTGCTGACGCTCCAGCTCACGTTCCCGCTGGTCACGTCGCTCGGCTTCGATCCGGTCTGGTTCGGTGTGCTGTCGATGATGATGGTGTCGATGGGGCTCGTTTTCCCGCCGGTCGGTCTCATCGCCTTCGTCGTGGCCGCCACAGCAGATGTCGATTTGATGAAAGTCTACAAGGGAACAAGCATCCTGATGATTTCGATCGTCATCACGACGATATTGCTGATGATCTTCCCGCAGATTGCGCTGTGGCTGCCGGCGACGATGCGCTGACGGTTCAATTGAAGTTGAAGCGAATTGGAACTCACGCGCCACAAACTCGGCCACTTCCGGCGTAACGCTCGTGGCCTCGATCTGGCTCACTGAGGACAAGGGGGAACATGCGTTCCTTTTACAACGGGTCCTTCGATCCCCCGACGCTGCTGGTGCTCGAAGCCGCGTTCGACGACGCGTGGCTGGCGCTCAAGGCCGATGGCAATTCCACAGTGAAGCCCGACGAATTGGCGCGCTCGGTGCTGCGGCTGGCGATGGACGGCGAGCGCGACCCGGATCGGCTGCGCGACGAAGCGCTGCGCGGCCTCGTGCCGGCGGCTCAATGGCGCGAGGCGAGCTGAGCGACGCCGCCAGCGTGATTTCGCTTAAGGATGCGCGACGAATATCGCCAAGCCGGCGACGATTGCGCAGGCCACCGTTCCGATCAGGATGGCCTGGAAAAATGGCAATGATCTATTCAGCGTTCGTCGCATACAGCCGCTCTCGCCCTCGGTATTGCTTTAACTGATTCGGCCCGGATAAAACCCTCCTCGCGGCCAAGTATGGCAATATCGAGTCGGTTAGAATGACGCATCCCCCCGCGGTCAGCGCCTTGGCCCAGCGTGGCTTCACCCACGTCGAGACCTGGGTGTTCGATCTCGACAACACGCTCTATCCGCATCACCTCAATCTTTGGCAGCAGGTCGATGGGCGCATCCGCGACTTCGTCGCCGGCTACCTCAATGTCGCGCACGACGAGGCCTTCCGCTTGCAGAAGGACTATTACCGGCGGTACGGCTCCACGCTTCGCGGGCTGATGACCGAGCACGGCCTCGCGCCCGATCAGTTCCTCGAATTCGTCCACGACATCGACCACTCGCCGCTCAAGCCGAATCCCACGCTCGGCGCAGCGATCGAAATGCTCCCCGGCCGCAAGCTCATCCTCACCAACGGCTCGCGCGCTCATGCCGGGGCGGTCATGCGCCGGCTCGAAATCCATCAGCATTTCGAGGACGTATTCGATATCGCCGCGGCCAATTTCGAGCCGAAGCCCCTGCCGCAGGTCTACGACCGCTTCCTCGCCCGCCACGGCGTCGATCCGGCCAAGGCCGCCATGTTCGAGGACCTCGCCCGCAATCTCGAAGTGCCGCACGCGCTCGGCATGACCACGGTGCTGGTGGTGCCGGAAGGCACGCGCGAAGTTTTCCGCGAGGAATGGGAATTGGCCGGCCGCGACGCGGCCCATGTCGATCATGTCACCGACGATCTTGCAGGCTTCCTCCAAATCATCCCCGGTCAGCGGTCCGTCCCGGCTGCTTGACATCAACGGCCCGCGCTCCGACAAACCGCAGCCAGCAGCCCGGGGGTGTCATGTCCGAAAGCGATCTCGCCACTACCATCGACGCCGCATTCGAAAAGCGCGACGAAGTCGGCCCGTCAACCAAAGGCCCGGTGCGCGAGGCGGTCGAAGCCGCGCTCGATCTGCTCGACCGCGGCAAGGCGCGCGTCGCCGAGAAGCAGGCCGACGGGTCATGGAAGGTCAACCAGTGGCTCAAGAAGGCGGTGCTGCTGTCGTTCCGCCTCAACGACATGAGCGTCATCCCGGGCGGGCCCGGCAAGGCGGTGTGGTGGGACAAGGTGGCGTCGAAGTTCGAAGGCTGGGGTGACAACAGCTTTCGCGACGCCGGATTCCGCGCCGTGCCGGGCTGCATCGTGCGCCGCTCGGCCTATATCGCGCCGAACGTCGTGCTGATGCCGTCGTTCGTCAATCTCGGCGCCTATGTCGACCAGGGCACCATGGTCGATACCTGGGCGACCGTCGGCTCCTGCGCCCAGATCGGCAAGAACTGCCATATTTCCGGCGGCGCCGGCATCGGCGGCGTGCTCGAGCCGCTGCAGGCGGGGCCGGTGATCATCGAGGACAATTGCTTCGTCGGTGCGCGCTCGGAAGTCGCCGAGGGCGTGATCGTGCGCGAGGGCTCGGTGCTGTCGATGGGCGTGTTCGTCGGCGCCTCGACCAAGATTTACGACCGCGACAGCGGCAAAATCTTTCAGGGCGAGGTGCCGGCCTACTCGGTGGTCGTCCCCGGGACGCTGCCCGGCGCGCCGTCGAAGTCTGGCGGCCCGACCCCGAACCTCTACTGCGCCGTCATCGTCAAGCGCGTCGACGAAAAGACGCGGGCCAAGACCAGCATCAACGAGCTGTTGCGCGATTGAGTTATCGGCGCTCGGAAACGAACGCGACAATGTCGTATCGAACGCTCGACGCCGCCGAGATCGTCAATACGCATCCGCAGGCTTGAGCAGCGCATCACCGCAGCGCTTTCCCGACGCCGGGCTCGGCAGGGTCTGCCACGACCTCGTTGCCATCGCCGAGGAGACGCAACGCAAGGCCGAGACGATCGCGGCACCGAACGTCCGCTGCTTCGCCTTCTGATTTACGTCGGCAATTCTTGGCGGCCTCGCCGGCATCGTCGCTCGTCGCGTTGGTGGTCAGCCCAGTCCATCCATCTGCAGGTCGGCAACGAGGTGTTCGGCTTTTTCCAGGGCATCGATGCGGCGATGAACATCACGGTGCTCGCCGGCGCGGCGCTGTTCTTCGCCGTCTCGCTCGAAGACCGCATCAAGCGACGCCGGTCGCTGCGCGACCTGCACGTTTTTCGCTCGATTGCCCACGTCATCGACATGCATCAGCTCACCAAGGATCCCGGCACGCTGCTCGGCCAGCGGGCAGGCCACCGCATCGTCGCCGAAGCGCACGATGACGAAATACGAACTCACGCGCTATCTCGACTATTGCAGCGAGATGCAGTCGCTCACCGGCAAGCTTGCCGCGCTTTACGCCCAGAATCTGCCCGACCCGGTGATCATCGATGCCGTCAACGACATCGAGGAGTTGACGGCAAATTTCAGCCGCAAGGTTTGGCAGAAGATTTCGATCCTGGAATCCTATGATGCGCGTCGCGCACGGATCCGATGCAGCAACGCGGGCGAATCCAAGCCCGGGGACGCAATAGCCGTTCCCAAACCATCGCCTTCAATCCTATAGTGCGCCCGACTGACTTGACGCTGGCGCGAGTCCGGCGCCGCGATGGGACAAAAATCATGCAACTCGGCTATCTCTACGGCAGCTTTCAAGGACGCATCAACCGCAAGCCGTTCTGGTGGGGGACAATTCTCCTTCTCGTCGTCTTGACAGCCATAGCATCGGCGCGTTCGCGACAGTTGGGCCGTCGTTGACCGCGGACCTCGATCCCGACGATCCACGCTTGAAAACCTTTATCTTCGTCATGCAGGCGATTTCTCTGGTTTCGCTCTATCCCGGCCTTGCGCTGACGGTGAAGCGCCTGCACGACCGCGATCAATCCGGCTACGTCGCGGGATTCCTGTACTTGCCGCTGCTCGTCAAGGAAGTAACCGACCTCGCCGGCATCACCGGCGACCCGGAGAACCCGGGCCCACTGGACCTTCCGTTGGATGCCATCATCTTCATCGTCAGCATCGTGGTTCCTCATTCTTCTCGGCTTCCTGCGCGGAACCGCCGGACCGAATCGATATGGCGCCGACCCGCTCGGTACGGCCGCGCCGCGGCCCGGCATCTCGCCGCCCTGACGAAAGCAGCGAGCACAACGTTCGCGGCCATGCGGTTTGCGTAAAGGCGATTATGGACTGGTACTATCTTCTCAACCGCTTCGACGGCCGCATCGGCCGCCAGACGTTCTGGATTGCGATGGGCGCGGTGGTCGCCGTCGAAATCCTCTGCGACGTGATCTCCTATCAGATCGAAGGCGAACGGCTGACCGCCATCGTCGATCTCGCCTTCACCTATCCGGAATTCGCGATCGCCGCCAAACGCGGTCACGACCGCAACATGCCGCCGTGGGTGGTCGGCATTTTCTTCGGCGCCGGCGTGCTTGCTGGACCTGCTCACCGTTCTCGGACTGGCGCGGCACGCGCGACGAACCAAATGCCGCCTCGCTCGCCATCGCGTTGCCCTTTACGGTGATGGGACTCGCGCTGCTGGCCGACCTCGGCTTTCGCCGCGGCACGCGGGGACCGAACCGATACGGACCCGATCCGCTGGGAAGCATCTGACCGGAACCATTCATGCCCGTCGATCCCGTTGCCATTGCCCGCGATCTGCTGCGCTGTCCATCGGTGACACCGGCGGAGGGCGGCGCGCTCGCCTATCTCGATGGCGTGCTGACAAAGGCGGGCTTTACCGTCCATCGCACCACCTTCGCCGAGCCCGGCACTGAACCGATCGAGAACCTTTACGCGCGCATCGGCAGCGCGAAGCCCAATCTCGTGTTCGCCGGCCACACCGACGTGGTGCCGGTCGGCAATGAAGCGTCCTGGAAACACGCGCCGTTCGCCGGCGAAATCGCCGACGGCGTGCTCTACGGACGCGGCGCGGTCGACATGAAGGGCGGCATTGCCTGCTTCGTCGCGGCGGCGCTCGATCATCTCGCCGATCGCGGCGGCAAACCCAAGGGCTCGATTTCGCTGCTGATCACCGGCGACGAGGAGAGCATCGCGGTCAACGGCACCATCAAGCTGCTGCAATGGGCGGCCGAACGCGGCGAAAAATTCGATCACTGCCTGCTTGGCGAACCGAGCAACGTCGAGGTGCTCGGCGACACCATCAAGGCCGGGCGGCGCGGCTCGCTCAACGGCACTCTCATTGTCTCAGGCCGCCAGGGCCATGTCGCCTATCCCGATCGCGCCGACAACCCGATCCGCGGGCTGGTGGCGTTGATCGCGGCTTTGCAGGCGCCGCTCGACGAAGGCAGCGAGCATTTCGATCCCTCGAACCTCGAATTCACGTCCGTCGATGTCGGCAACGCGACGGTGAACCTGATTCCCGGCGAGGCGCGCGCGCGCTTCAACATCCGCTTCAACGACCGCCACAGCCAGACCACGCTCAAGGCGCTGATCGAGCAGCGCGCACATGCGGCAGCCGGCGGCCGCGTGCGGTTCGCGTTCGAGTGGCAGCCCTCGAACGCCGATGTCTTCGTCACCCAGCCCGGCCCGTTCACCGATCTCGCCGCCGCCGCCATCGCCGAGGTGACCGGCCGCAAGCCGAAGCTCTCGACCACCGGCGGCACATCCGACGCGCGCTTCATCAAGGATTATTGCCCGGTGCTGGAATTCGGCCTGGTCGGCCAGACCATGCACCAGGTCGACGAGCGCACCGCCGTCGCGGACCTCGTCACGCTGACGGCGATCTACCGGCGCATTATCGATCGCTATTTCGGCTGATCAATAGTCCACGCGCACCAGATAAAGCGCCTCCGGCGGCGCGACCTGGCCGCAAGCGGCGCGGTCGCGCGCTTCAAGCGCGGCTGAAAGGTCGTCGGCGCTCCATTTGCGCTCGCCGACGTGCACCAGCGAACCGACCATCGAGCGCACCTGGTGCTGCAGGAATGAGCGCGCCGAAGCTGTAATGCGGACTTCGTCGCCGTTGCGCTCGACATCGAGGCGGTCGAGCGTCTTCACCGGCGATTTTGCCTGACACTCGGTAGAGCGGAACGTCGTGAAGTCATGCTTGCCAACGAGATGTTGCGCCGCGGCGTGCATGGCACCGTCATCAAGCGGCCGCGGCACGCGCCAGGTCCGGCCGCGGTCGAGTGCGAGATCGGCGCGACGATTGACGATGCGGTAGAGGTAATGCCGCTTGATCGCTGAGAAGCGCGCGTCGAACGTCTGCGGCACCCGCTCCGCCGCCAGCACTGCGATGGGATGCGGACGCAGATGAAAGTTCGCGGCGTCACGCACGTTGTCGGTGTCCCACTCTTTCGCGAGATCGACATGCGCGACCTGACCAAGCGCATGCACACCGGCATCGGTGCGGCCCGCGCCCTGAACAGCGACCTGCTCGCCGGTGAACGCCGCGATCGCCGCCGTGATCAGGCCCTGCACCGTCAGGCCGTTATCCTGCACCTGCCAGCCGACGAACGGCGTGCCGTCATATTCGATTGTCAGCTTGTATCGGGGCATATCGGCACATCATCGCAGAACGGCGCCGCGCGCAACCGATGTGCCGCGCAGGAATTCGTCCGCCTTCATCGCGTGCTTCCCGGCGCGCTGCAATTCAACAATACGCAAAGCGCCATCGCCGCAGGCAATCGTCAGGGCGCCATCGAGCACAGTGCCCGGCGCACCGGCCCCCTCGCCTTTGGTCGTGCGCAGCACCTTGACGCGGCCCGCGCCCTCAAGCTCGCACCACGCGCCGGGAAACGGCGACAATCCGCGGCAATGGTCGTGCACAGCCTTCCATGGCTTCGACCAGTCGATGCGCGTTTCGGCCTTGTCGATCTTCGACGCATAGGTGACGCCTGCGGCCGATTGCGGCGTCAATTGCAGCGCGCCCTTCTCCAGCGCCGCAAGCGCGCGCACCATGAGATTTGCGCCGAGACGCGCAAGCGAGTCGTGCAGTTCACCCGCGGTCATGTCCGCACCGATCGCTACCCGCTCGGCCATGGCGATCGGGCCGGTGTCGAGCCCTTCGTCCATTTTCATCACCATCGCGCCGGTGTGCGCATCGCCCGCCATGATGGCGCGATTGATCGGGGCCGCGCCGCGCCAGCGCGGCAATAAGGACGCATGCAGGTTGAAGCAGCCGAGCGGAAACAATTCCAAAATCTGCTTCGGCAGGATCAGCCCATAGGCGACGACGACGGCGGCATCGGCGCCATGCGCGCGCATCGCAGCCGCAGCCTCGTCCCCCTTCAGGGTCTTGGGCGTCGATACGGGAATGCCAAACCGCGCTGCCTCGCGCGCGACCGGGGTCGGCTGCAATTCCATCCCCCGCCCCGCCGGCTTCGGCGCGCGGGAATAGACCGCGACCACCTCATGTCCGCCACCGACGATCTCGACGAGCGTGGGCACGGCGAAATCGGGCGTGCCCATGAAGACGAGGCGCAGCGCCAATCAATCCTCCGCCCGCTTGGCCGCCTTGGTGAATTTCTTGACGACGCGGTCGCGCTTGAGCTTGGAAATGTGGTCGATGAACAGAATGCCGTTGAGGTGATCGATCTCATGCTGCAGGCAGGTCGCGAGCAACCCGTTGGCTTCGATCTCCTGCGCCTTGCCGTCGAGGTCGAGATACTTGACCTTGACCTGCGCCGGCCGCTCGACCTCCTCGTAATATTCCGGGATCGACAGGCAGCCCTCCTCGTAGGTCGCCTTCTCCTCCGATGACCAGGTGAGCTCCGGATTGATGAACACGCGCGGCTCGTGCGTGCCTTCCTTCTTCGCCAGGTCCAAGGTGACGACGCGCTTGGGCACGCCGACCTGGATCGCCGCGAGCCCGATGCCGGGCGCGTCGTACATGGTCTCGAACATATCCTCGACCAGCTTGCGGATGCCGGCGTCGATGCGCTTGACCGGCTCGGACTTGAGCCGCAGCCGCTTGTCGGGGAGGACGATGATTTCGCGCAATGCCATGGGGCGCGATGTAAGGCGTGCGCAATTTTCGGTCAATGCGCAGAGACCATTGCGCCGCCGGTACGGATCGGATACGAATGTTCCCTTTTCGTTCTCACGCCGAATCGGATATGTCGATTTGGGCATATGTCGAATGCGGCATGACAATTTGGGGAGATGCGCCCGATGACCGATAGCCTGCCGCTCATCGTCGGCGCGGCGCTGCTCGTGGCGATTGTTGCAATCGCCGTGGTCGTTTTGCTCGTCTGGCAGGCGCGCCGGCCCGGCCCATCGCAGGACGAGCATCTTGCGGATTTGAACCGGCAGAACGCCGACGCCGCGGCGCGGCTCGAGGCCATGATCGGGCTATTGGCCAAGGGCCAGAGCCAGCTTCAGCACACCGTCAACGAGCGGCTCGAATCGGTGTCGCACCGGCTCGGCGATTCGCTGCAAAAGACCACGCAGACGACCACCGAAAACCTGCAGAAGCTCAACGAGCGGCTTGCCGTCATCGACAGCGCGCAGAAAAACATCACCGATCTGGCCTCGCAAGTGACTTCGCAGGTGACCTCGCTGCAAGGCGTGCTGACCAACAAGCAGTCCCGCGGGGCGTTCGGACAAGTGCAGCTTGAAGCCATCGTCTCGGATGCGCTGCCAAAAGGTGCTTATGAATTTCAGCACACATTGCCCAACAAGACACGGCCCGACTGCGCAATCTTCATGCCCGACTCCGGACCGTTGATCATCGATGCAAAATTCCCGCTCGAAGCGATGACGGCGGTGCGCGATGCCGTGACCGAAGACGAACGCAAGCAGGCGATCCAGCGCGTCAAGCAGGATATCAGCAAGCACATCGTCGACATCGCCGAAAAATATCTCATTCCCGGCGAGACGCAGGATATCGCGTTGATGTTCATCCCCTCCGAATCGATCTACGCGGAACTGCACGAGCGTTTCGACGACATCGTGCAGCGCGCGCAGCGCGCGCGCGTGATGATCGTCTCGCCCACGCTGATGATGCTGGCAATTCAGGTCATCAGACAATTCCAGAAAGACTCGCAATTGCGAGACGCTGCCAATCAGATCAAGACCGAAGTCGGCAATATCATGAAAGATGTCAGATTGCTGGGCGAGCGCGTCCGCAAACTGCAAAACCATTTTGGTCAAGCGACAGAAGACTTGAATCAGATCCTGACCTCAGCCGGCCGCATCGAAAAGCGCGCGGCAAAAATCGAGGAACTCGAATTTGACGGCGACGATGCCAAAGGCGCCACCATCATTCCGGCGCCGATGACCCGCAGGCTGGAGGCGGGGGAGTAGCGGCCGCCGCAGCACACTCATTTCCTTGTCATCGTCCGCGAAGGCGGACGATCCAGTATTCGCGGACTTGCGCGTTTCGTTCGTTCGTCGCCACATTCTTAAAGCCCCGCGTTTACTGGATGCTCCGCCTTCGCGGAGCATGACAATGTTTGTTTCAGCGATGGCAACACGCCGCCAAATCGGCTAGGCCGTGTGAATGACCGCGACGCCTGAGACTTCAACCAGTTCACTGCCCGCCCGCGCATCGTTCGCGGACACGCTGGCGGTCTATCTCAAGCCGCGCGTCCTCATCGTCATGTTCCTCGGCTTCTCTTCCGGCCTGCCGCTGGCGCTATCGGGCTCCACGCTGCTGGTGTGGATGCGTGAGACCGGGGTCAACCTCACCACCATCGGGCTGTTCGCGCTGATCGGCACGCCCTACACGGTGAAATTCCTGTGGGCGCCGCTGGTCGATGCGCTCGACGTGCCGGTGCTGTCGCGGCTTTTGGGACGCCGCCGCGGCTGGCTTTTGTTCTCGCAGCTTTGGCTGATGGCGGCGATCGTGCTGCTCGGCCTGTGCGACCCGGCGGTTTCACCGCTTGTCGTCGCGATCGGCGCGCTCATGGTCGCCGCCGCTTCGGCGACGCAGGACATCGTCATCGACGCTTTCCGGGTCGAAAGCCTGCCCGAAAGCGAACAAGCGGCGGGGATGGCGTCGTATGTCGCGGCCTATCGCATCGGCACGCTGGTCTCGACCGCCGGCGCGTTGTTTCTGGTGAGCGGCTTCGAGGGTCTCGGCCTCGCCAAGCACGCGGCCTGGAGCGCCGGCTACGCGGCGATGGCCGCACTGGTGCTGTTGGGGATCGCAACGACGTTCGTCGCCACCGAGCCGGAAAAGTCCGTCGCTGCAAAAGCGGCGCATGGCGATGAAACTGCGCTCAAGCGCGTGATCGAGGCGGCAATCGGCGCATTTTCGGAATTTCTCTCGCGCGACCTGGCGATTGTGGCGCTCGCCTTCGTGGTGCTGTTCAAATTCACCGACGCGCTTTCCGGCGCGATGACGGCGCCGTTCGTCATCGATCTCGGCTTCTCGCGCAACGAATATGCCGCGATCATCAAGGGCGTCGGGCTCGCCGCGACTTTGATCGGTGGATTTGCCGGCGGCTTCCTCGCCCGCGCCTACCCGCTCGCCGCTTGCCTGTGGATCGGCGGAATACTGCAAGCCGTCGCCAACCTTGCGTTCTCCTGGCAGGCGGTCGTCGGCCGCGATGCCGCCTGGCTCACCCTCGCCATCGTGGCGGAGAATTTCACCAGCGCCATCGGCACCGTGATCTTCGTCGCCTACCTCTCGGCGCTGTGCAAGAACCCGCTGCACACCGCGACGCAATTCGCGCTGCTGACGGCCTTCGCCGCATTCGGCCGCACCTATCTCTCTTCCAGCGCCGGCTTCATCGCGGCCGCGACCGGCTGGGCCTGGTTCTTCGCCATCTGCGCACTCGCCGGCTTGCCGAGCCTTGTGCTGCTTGCATGGCTGCAGCGGCGCGGACACTTCGACGGGCTTGGTAAACCCAGACTTGGCACACGCAAGTCATGAGCTAGAACGGCGTGCGGCTGCGCATCGCTGCCGCCAGCGTGCCCTCGTCGAGATAATCGAGCTCGCCGCCGACCGGCACGCCGTGCGCGAGCCGCGTCACCTTGACGTTGGCGTCCTGAACCAGATCGGTGATGTAGTGCGCCGTGGTCTGGCCATCGACGGTGGCGTTGAGCGCGAGGATGATCTCCGTCACCACCGGATCGTGCGCGCGGCTGACCAGCGCGTCGATCGTCAACTCCTGCGGCCCGACACCGTCGAGCGGCGACAGCGTGCCGCCGAGCACATGATAGCGCGCATTGACGGCGTGTGCGCGCTCGAGCGCCCACAGATCGGCGACGTCTGCGACCACCACGATGACGGACCCGTCGCGCCTGTTGTCGGTGCACACCGTGCACGGGTTCTGCGTGTCGATATTGCCGCACGTGCGGCACACTTCGATCTTCTCGATCGCAGTCTGTAATGCCGTCGCGAGCGGCGCCATGATCAGCTCGCGCTTCTTGATCAGGAACAGCGCCGCGCGCCGCGCCGAGCGCGGTCCAAGCCCGGGCAGACGCGCCAGCAGCTGAATCAGGCGTTCGATTTCGGGTCCGGCGACGGCGGTGGGCATGGGCTCAGAACAGCTTCATCCCGGGCGGCAGCGGCATACCGCCGGTGAGTGCCTGCATCTTGTCCTGCAGCACGATTTCGAGCTTGCGGCGCGCGTCGGCGTGCGCGGCGACGAGCAGGTCTTCGACGATTTCCTTCTGGTCGGGCTTGAACAGCGAATCGTCGATGCGCGCGCCCCTCATCTCGCCTTTGCCGGAGAGCTTCACGGCGACGAGGCCACCGCCCGCGGCACCCTCGACTTCGATGCGGTCGAGTTCGGCCTGCATCGCCTCCATTTTCGATTTGAGCTCGGTCGCCTGCTTCATCAGGCCCAGGAAATCGGCCATTGCGGCTCCTCGTTATGGTTCGTCGTCGGGGGGTTCAAGATCAGGCCCATCGAACGGCAAGGATTCGTTATTGGTGACGGGCGCACCCAC
The DNA here is from genome assembly GCA_963730645.1 of uncultured Alphaproteobacteria bacterium. Taxonomy (GTDB): domain Bacteria; phylum Pseudomonadota; class Alphaproteobacteria; order Rhizobiales; family Xanthobacteraceae; genus BOG-931. Next base: position 238,924 of record CAVSSN010000018.1, read on the forward strand.
GCCCTGACGCACATCGACGATCTCGGCGCCGGGAAAGCGCGACAGAACCGCGTGTACCAGCGGATCGGTGCGCACGCTGTCCTTGAGCTCGGCCTTGCGGGTTTCGCTCTGCGAACGGATCGACGGCGCGCCCTGCTCGGAGGAAACGGCGACCATCCAGCGCCGGCCGGTCCATTCTGCAAGCTTGCGCGAAAGGTCGCTCACCAACATCTTGGCGGCGCTCGGCTCCAGGCCGATTTCGAGTCTGCCGTCCTCGAAACGCACGAGGCGCACGTCGCGCTCCAGCGCGCTCTTGATGCCGAGGTCGCGCTTTTCCGCCGCAAGGGCGATCAGGTCCTCGAAGCTGCGCAGCGCAACCGCAGAACGATTGGGCTCGGCATCCCGTGCCATCGGCGCAGCCGCCACCGGCGGCGCAGATGGCGCAAGCGCAGCACGCGTTCCGCCGCGCGGCGATTCGTATCGCGGCGGGGACGGCGCCGACGCGCTCGGCATCGCCGCACCGCTCATCGGCGCGCCCGCCGCTGCGCCGCCATTGCCGTGGGTCTCGCTGCCGAGCGAGCGCACCACCTCGTCAGGTGTCGGCAGATCGGCCGCATAGGCAATGCGCACCAGCACCATCTCGGCGGCGGAGATCGGCCGGCCCGCGGCCTGCACCTCGGGAATGCCCTTCAGCAGCATCTGCCAGGTACGCGCCAGCACCCGGACCGAAAGTTTCGCGGCAAACGCGCGGCCGCGCGTGCGCTCGCCTTCGCTGAGCGAAACGTCGTCGGCGACCGCCGGTACGATCTTCACCCGCGTGACGAAATGCGTGAACTCGGCAAGGTCGGCGAGCACCACGGCGGGATCGACGCCGATATCGTACTGTTCGCGCAGCTCCTTGAGCGCCGCGCCGATGTCGCCGCGCATCAGCATTTCGAACAGGTCGATGACGCGCGCGCGGTCGGCAAGGCCGAGCATCTGCCGTACGTCCTCAGCCCGCACCGGGCCGGCGGCGTGCGCAATCGCCTGGTCGAACAGCGATAGCGAATCGCGCACGGAGCCTTCCGCCGCGCGCGCGATCAAGGCGAGCGCCTCCGGCTCGGCCGTGAAATTTTCCTTGGCGGCAATGCCTTCGAGATGCTTGACCAACAGTTCCGCATCGACGCGCCGGAGATCGAAGCGCTGGCAGCGCGACAGCACCGTGACCGGCACCTTGCGGATTTCGGTGGTGGCGAACACGAACTTGGCGTGCGGCGGCGGCTCCTCCAGCGTCTTGAGCAGCGCGTTGAACGCCGAGCCCGACAGCATGTGCACTTCGTCGAGGATATAGACCTTGTAGCGCGCACTGACCGGCGCGTAGCGGATGGCGTCGTTGATCTGGCGCACGTCCTCGACGCCGTTGTGCGAGGCGGCGTCCATCTCGATGACGTCGAGATGGCGGCTGTCCATGATGGCCTGGCAGTGCACGCCAAGCTTCGGCATGTGGATGGTCGGACCGGTGATGGAGCCATCCGGCAGCTCGTAATTGAGAGCACGCGCGAGGATGCGGGCCGTCGTCGTTTTGCCGACGCCGCGCACGCCGGTGAGAATCCATGCCTGGGGAATGCGGCCGGTCTCGAACGCGTTCGACACCGTGCGCACCATGGCGCCCTGGCCGATCAGGTCGTCGAAGGTCGCGGGACGATATTTGCGGGCGAGGACCAGATGAGCAGCCGTCGCCGGTGCACTCGCACCGGCTTGATCGGTCTCCGCCGGGACCGGCGGCTTTCGCCCCCGCGGCTTTCTTCGTCTTGGCGCTGTCGTCCTTGCTCATCGTGCTATCCGATCCGCACACGTTGGGCGGACAGTCGCGGTGCGGATCAATGAGAGTGGGAGGCTGACGAGCGACCCGAACCGCGCTCGTTAGGGCTGCTTCCTTCCGGACCTGACCCGGTTGGCGAGTGGCTCGTCCACCGCCAACCTCCCAGCCCCTATATTGGCCGGGAAAGGCGAGAAAGCAAGGCGGCGGCACCACCACCGTGCTAGCTTTTCCGCAATGTTTCAGGGCGAAAGAGGCGCCAATGTCGGAGACCGGCTGGTCGCTCCACCCCCAGCTCTTGCGCGACACCGTTGCGGTCGGCGACCTTGCATTGTCGCGCGTGCTGGCGATGAACGATGCCGACTATCCGTGGCTCATCCTGGTGCCGCGGCGCGCGGGCGTCAGCGAGATCATCGACCTCGGCGCCGAGCAGGCGCAATTGATGGCTGAAATTGCGAGCACCTCGCGGGCGCTCAAGGATGCGACCGGCTGCGACAAGCTCAACGTCGCCGCGATCGGCAACGTCGTGCCGCAGCTTCACGTCCACATGGTCGCGCGCCGCAAGGACGATCCGTTGTGGCCGAAGCCGGTTTGGGGGGCGTCGCCGGGGCGGCCTTGCGACAAGGCCGCGATCGAACGCTTCGTCGCCGCGATCCGGAGCAAGCTGTTGCCGCCTTGACCTTTTTCCATTGCCGATCCAACGTCGCAGGAAATCAATTCGGAGGAGCCGCCCATGACCTTCCGCATCGCCGTCGTGCAGCCGATTTCGCACCGCCCGGGCGAAGATGAACGCAATGTGGCAGATGCCGTGCATTCCATCGAGCGCGCCGCCGCGGAAGGCGCGCACTTTGTATGTTTCCCGGAGACATATCCGGGGCCATGGCGCATGCCGGCGACCTTCGATCCGACAGCGGCGATGGTCGACGCTGCCGCCACCCACGGCGTGCATGTCGTCTTCGGCACGATCGAGCCGATCGACGCCAAAGCCGCGACTGCGTACAACCTCATCTGCATGGCCTATCCGGACGGCCGCGCGCCCGGCGCGCTACCGCCGTACGCATCCGAACGGCCCGTGGATTTATACCGGCGGCACCGCATGGGAGTTTCAATACGTGCCGGGCGATGAGTTCCCGGTGTTCGACACGGTGCACGGCAAGGTTGGGCTCGCCATGTGCAGCGAGGTCTATATGCCGGAAGTATCGCGTGCGCTCGCGTTGCGCGGCGCCGAGCTGATTTTCATGCCGGCCGGCAAGGACAAGCGCAATCTCTGGGCGACGTGGCGCACGCTGATCTGGGCACGCGCGATTGAGAATCTCTCCGTCGTGGTCACGACGCAGAATCTGTTTCATCACGGCGAGCGCGGCCTCGCCATGGTCGCCACGCCCGAGGAGGTCACGTTCGAGAGCACGGCGGCCGGCATGAGTGTGGTCGATGTGAGCCTCGATCGCGTGCGGTTCTTGCGCGCGACCCGCGACGAGGTCGGTTCGTCCGAGCGCTGCGGCGCCAAGCAGGGCGTACTCGGCCCGCAATGGCAGCGGCCTGAACTCTACGACACATTCTATCCGCGCCCGCTGCGCGAGGCGGCCGAGTAACGGCGGGGCGTACGTCATTATCGTGTCAGACCGCCCCGCTATCGGTCCCAAGCCGCTGCTCGGCTATTCCAACAGCCGAATAGACCGCGCCGCCGAACGCCGCACGGACGATGCCGCGATTGCCAAGCTCGCAAGCAACGCAAGCGCTGGCGCCTATGCGATCGGCGGCGAAATGGTGGTGCTTAGAAAGAACGGCGCGGGCTTCGATCCGCTGTTCGGCCCTGCCGAGGCGCGCGCGCTCGGCACTGCGCGCGAGACCGTCTTCCTCGGATTGATGGACGACGCCGCCCGCTTCGGCGTCGCGCTCGATCCGGCTTCGGTCGAGCCGCTCAAGGCGCGCAACGATCTGCACATCACCGACCTGCGCACCATCGCGGTTCAGGGCCTTGTCGCGCCCGAGCATCTGCCGCCGATCGCCGAGGCCAAGGCGCTGCTCGGCTGGCATGCGCGCCACCGTTTTTGTCCCAACTGCGGCGCGCCGACGCAAATGGTCCAGGCCGGCTGGAAGCGCGATTGCCCGTCCTGCAAGACCGAGCATTTTCCGCGCACCGATCCGGTCGCGATCATGCTGGCGATCGATGGTGACCGCTGCGTGCTCGGCCGTTCCGGCCGGTTCGCGCCGACCATGTGGTCGGCCCTCGCGGGCTTTGCGGAGCCCGGAGAATCGATCGAGGACACGGTGCGGCGCGAGGTGCTCGAGGAAGCCGGCATCGTGTGCGGGCGCGTGGTCTATTTTGCCTCACAGCCTTGGCCGTTTCCCTCCTCGCTGATGATCGGCTGTCACGCCGAGGCGTTGACGCACGACATCGTGGTCGATCGCAGCGAGCTTGAAGATGCGCGCTGGTTTGACCGTGAGGAATTGGCGCTGATGCTGCAGCGCAAGCATCCGCAAGGCCTGACGACGCCGCCGCCGGTCGCCATCGCCCACCACATCATCCGCGCCTTCGTCGAAAACGGCAGCGATGTCCTCACCTGACGGACACGCGCGCGCGCCGCGCATCCTGTGCACGGGCATCATCGTGCTCGACGAGGTCTTTCGGGTCCAAGACTTTCCAAAACCGGACGGCAAGACGCAGACGAACGAATTTTTCGTCGTCAATGGCGGCTGTGCCGCCAACGCGGCAGTCGCGATCGCGCGTCTCGGCGGCCACGTCGCGCTCTCCGGTCCACTGGGCGGCCCCGCCGGGGAGGATTCCAATGGCGACCGCGTGCTGGCCGCGCTGACGCGCGAAAACGTCGACTGCAGCGCGTGCGTGCGCCTGTCCGGCATGTCGACGGCGCTTTCCGCAATTTTCATCGATGCACACGGCGACCGCATGATCGTGACCTATCGCGACGAGCGGGTCGCGACCGCCAAGCCGGACGATCCAGCAGGCATCGTCGCGTCGGCCGATCTTGTACTGGCCGACAACCGCTACCCGGATTTCGTGCAGCCGATTTGCGAAGCGGGGCGCCGCCGCGGCCTGCGTGTCGTTGTCGACGGCGACCGGCCGACCGTCGAGAACGATCCGCTGTTCGCAATCGCGTCGCACGTCATCTTCTCGTCCGAATGCCTGCGAGAGACGACAGGCCTGCGCGATCTCGGCGAAGGGCTAAAGCGCATCGCCCGCCATACCAAGGCCTTTCTCGCCGTCAGCGACGGCCCGGGCGACATCGTTTTCCTCGACGCCGGTGCGGTGCGCCGTCTGCCGGTCTTTTCCGTTGCGGCCGTCGATACTCTCGGCGCCGGCGATGCTTTGCATGGCGGCTTCGCGCTGGCCATCGCCGAGGGCAAGAACGAAATCGAGGCGATGCGCTTTGGCGCGGCGGTCGCCGCCATCAAGTGCACGCGCATCGGCGGCTCGGCCGGCGCGCCGACGCGCGCCGAACTCGACGAATTCCTGGCCAAGCACGCTACGAAGTAACTCAGGTGTCGATCGGCCCGAAGCCATAGAGGCGCGCCGGATTGTCCACCAGGATTTTCTTGCGCAGCGCGGCGTCCGGCACCCATTTCGGCAATTGATCGAGCAGCAGCCCATCGTCGATCGGGAACGGCTCCGAAATCTCGGTGAGCGGCTTGCCGCGCCCAGCGTCCGAGTTCGGATGCGGCCAGTCTGTGCCCCACACGATGCGGTCGGGATTGGCGGCGACCAGCGCCTGCGCCAGCGCGGTGGCGTCGGCAAAATCCGGCGCCTTCTCCGACACGCGATAGGCGCCGGAGATTTTCACATAGACGTGCCCCGATTTGACGAGGTCGAGCAAAACGTCGAAGCCCGGCTGGCTCGGGCCCTGAGTCGCCGTCGCGCGACCGAAATGGTCGAATACGAGCGGGAACGGCAGTTGCGCAACGTGATCCTTCATCGCCGCGATGACGTCCAGGCCAGTATAGATTTGCACGTGCCAATTCAGTCCGCCGATCTGGGCAGCGACATCATCGAGGACACCTTTCGCAGTTGACGGATCAAACTTGCCCGCGGTGTTGGTCTGGAGATTGAGACGAATGCCGCGGATGCCGGCCGCTGCCATCTCGTCGAGTGCCCCGCGCGGAGTGGTCTTGTCGATGACGGCGACCCCGCGCGCGCGTGCGCCCATGCGGCGAACCGCATCGACGGTGCAGGCGTTATCGGCGCCGTAGACGCTCGGATTGACCACGACGACGCGGTCGAGGTGGAGATCGTGCTGCAGCTGCAGCAGCTCTTCGACGGACGCCTGCGGCGGCGTATAGACGCGTTTTACCGCGAACGGGAATTTTGCCGGATCGCCGAACACGTGCACGTGGCAATCGCAAGCTCCGCGCGGCAGATCGAAGTTGACTGCGCTGCGCGTCACTGCGTTCGCCGCACCCGGGCCCGCACCCAGCGCCACCGCACCGGCCGCACTCATATGGAGCATTTCGCGTCTCGTAAGCATGGCATCGTCCCCCGCTCCTGCTTCACGAGATCAGACGCCTTGTGCTTTGGCTTGTAAACGAACCGGCATCGCCGCGAACCAGAAATGGAATTGTGGCCGTCAATATGGACTTGATCTAGAATAATTTTCTATATAGATACTGCAGTGGTGCGCAAAAAGAAAAATTTATCCGCGGCAGGTCGAGAGGACCTTGCAAGGGACAACTGACATGGACGCCATCGACCGAAAAATTCTCGCGGTGCTGCAGGAGGACGCGTCACTGTCCGTGGCCGAGATCGGCAGCCGCGTCGGGCTGTCTTCCACGCCATGCTGGAAGCGCATCCAGCGGCTCGAGGCCGACGGCGTCATTCTCAAACGCGTTGCGCTGGTCGATCAGAACAAGATCGGGATCGGCGTCACGGTATTCGTGTCGGTGGAGACCGACGACCATTCGCAGGAATGGCTCGACGGTTTCGCCAAGGTCGTCGGCGCGATGCCGGAGGTGATGGAGTTCTACCGCATGGCGGGCGACGTCGACTACATGCTGCGCGTCGTGGTGCCCGACATCCAGGGCTTTGACGGCTTCTACAAGCGGCTGATCGCAGCGGTGCCACTCAAGAACGTCACCTCGCGCTTCGCCATGGAGCAGATCAAGTCGACCACGGCGCTGCCGATTCCCTGAACCGCGAACTGGCGCCGTCAGGACGCGCTGCGGGTCACCGAATTGGACTGGCGCGGACGCATGTACATCTGGTCCTTGAGCGTCAGCGTGCCGGTGACGACGTAACCGATGGTCGGCTTGTAGTTGTACTGGACCTCGCCGAAGATCAGAGACGTACTGGGCACCGCGAGCGCCGTCGGCAGCGTCACCACCTGGCCGACGGAACGCGCCGTACCGTTGAGCGTATCGCTCCAGGTCACCGTCGCCTTGCCGTTGGCGTCGATCGTCAGTTCCGACACCGTCGCTTTCAGATTGGAAATCGAATAGGGCGCGATGATCGAGGACGCGGCGTTGAGGATATTGGTCATGTCCGCGTTGGTGATATTGGTCGGCTGGCTGGCAAGGTCGGCCAGCGCGCGCGACGTCAACGTCACCTTGCGGTTGATGCTGATGCCCTGCGAGATTTCCGCAGTACCGAGATAGAGCGTCATCATCAGCGGCAACAGCATGGCAAATTCGACGGCCGACATGCCGCTGCGATCGCTGGAGAAGCGCGCGAGCTTTCGGCGGAGATTATAAATGAAGGTCGAAGCGTTCATGGCGCGGCCCTCGATTACGACGAAGCGTAGGGTTCATTGCGGAACACGGCGGTCGCGGCGAGCAGGTTGAAGCCGCCGTTCACCGTCGAGAGATTGAAGCCGAGAAGGTTCACATAGACCGGCCACTTGTAGTAGAGCCGCATCACCACGATGTCGCCGGGCCCGCCCGGATTGAAGCCGAAATTGGTGGTGCTGAAATTCCCGTTGGCATCGATCGGATTGCTGATCGAGACCGAAGAGAATGACGTATATGTCTTGACGTCGACATAGACGCCGTTGGCGCAATCGAACAGACCGTAGATCTGATTGCAGACCTGCTGCTTGAATGTCGCGGCGCTCATGCCCTGGGTTTGCGCCTGGCCGGTCAAAATGAGGCGCGACGCGGTAGAGGCTGCGGTCTCGAGCGTTTGTCCGGCGAAGAAGACGATTGCCGTTTCCATGATCGCGAATGTCACCGCAAGGAACGGCGCCGCGATGAGACCGAATTCGACTGCTGCCGTGGCCTTGCGGTTTCGAACGAAGCGCCGCACCGCCCGCAATGCGCCAGTATCGTCTGGCGCAATTTGCAAGGCTTACCCTCGCCTGATCGAACATGACCGCCTCACCCGCTATGAAACGCGCATCCGCGCGACTGCACACGGTTGAGCAATACCAAAGAGCCGTTGTCGAATTGTTGCGGAGATTTGCTACAACAACAGGGATGCTGTTGTGGACTTGCTAACTATCGTCGCGGCGTGAGAGCCGCTCTCAAGACGCAGCCAGGCGGCGATCAGCGCGGCCCCGGCGCTCCGCCGGTGCCGCTCGCCATGGCGGCCGCGTTGCGGGTGCCGATCTCCGTGAGCGTCGGATTGAAGAAGGTCGGCGCATCGCCCAGCGTAGGCCGGGGCTCGCATTTCGGGGTGCAGCTATACGTCTCCCGATCGACGCCCTTATAGACGAAGACGACGTTGCCGCGCGGTCCTTCGACCTGGACGTTGCGCTCCATCAGCACCGCGCCGCTGCGGTCCATGGCGACGATGTTGGTCATGCCATAACCCTTGCCGGTCACGACCGCGACACCGCCGGTTTGCACGGAAACATCGGCAATGAGCGGATTTCCGATCGCGACGGTGGTCGCACGGTCGGGCAGCTTCAGGATTCTGGCTTCATCGACAAGGACGACAATGCGTTCGGCGGCAACCGCCGGGGTCGCAATAGCCACGACCAGCAAGGCGGCACAGAGTACGCGCCGCAGGCCTGGCCCGGGCTGACCCCTAACACACAACGCCGCCATCGATACTCTCCGATACGCTACGCGGATTCGACGACCGGACAGGCCGCAACACACGAGCGTAGTTGAATGCAAAATAGTAAATGAAGCGCAAATCGGCGTCCGCCGCGGCGCCCCGCAGCGAAGAGGCCCGCTTAACAATAGCGACAAATTTTAAGTGACAGCGCCGATCCGGCCTCAGCGCGTGAACGGATAGACGAGCTGCCCGGCAAAGCTCGTCGGCAGTTCACGGTCCGAGATGCCGTAGTGATCGGGCAGCTCGCCTTTCGGCATATAGAAGGTGCCGAATATGAGATCGATGACCGGAAATGTTGCGGCAAAATTCTTCTCGCCGCCGCGTTCCGCCGCGGTGTGGTGCCAGCGGTGGAATACCGGACTCGCAAGCACGTATTTGAACGGGCCGAGCGACCAGTCGAGATTGGCGTGCACGAACGCCGAATGCGCGATCGTGAACGGGCCGACGACCAGCAGCACGTTGGGCGAAATGCCGGCCATCAGCAGCACCACATCGGACGCCACGCTGCCGAGAAACAGATTGATCGGATGGAAGCGCGCCGCCGAAATCCATTCCAGCGTCCTCGGAGGAATGATGCACGGCGTGGTACTTCCACATTTTTCGGCCATGGAAGATGCGATGGGTCCAGTACAACAGGACATCGGAAGCGACGAGGAAGATCACCATCTGAACCGTGAGCGGCAGTTCGGCCAGCGGCCCGTGACCGTTGTCGTAGAACGCGACCAGACCGTCCGCGGTGGTGATGCCGAATACCAGCGCCGCACCGACGATCAATAGACCGATACGCAGGAAGCGCGTGAACACCGGAATGATGAACCAGTAGCAAAGGTCGGTCATCAGATCCGGCTTGCGCCACCACGGGCGGCCGGGATTGCAGGCCCACAGCGACGTGAGCACGGTGAATACCGCCGCAAGTGCAATCGAGATCGGGACGTTCTTCATCAACGTCTGACCGAGACTGACGACGAACGCAAAATTTCAGACAGCCATGTCGGCGATCCCGGGTACGCTTTGCACAGAGAACAAGTTCGTATCGAGCATTGCCATTAAGAGCGCGTGAATCGTCGCATGTTGCCGGATACGCGCGTGCTTCCGGCACCGTCCGTTCTATGCATACGATTTGAAATGATTTGCGTTCAGCACGAATTACCTGGATGAAACTGCAGGTCGGTTATGGAATAGCTATCGCATGCGGCCAGTGACAGCGACGGCGAATTCACGCCAATGAAATACCGCGAGAGTATAGCGGCGATCAGTCCTCGGTATTTCAAATCAACGCCGTGTTAAGCACGACGAATTTTCAGAAATCCAAATTTAACTACATCGATGATCTCGCGCTGATCTAGCTGTTTCATTGATCGATTTAACTCTGTTGCAAGTTATCGCTGATAGCGTCCAAGCATGATCCGGATGGACCGGGAAAACGGCCGTCGGGTCTCGCTCAGACAGCCACGTGTGGACCTTGAAGGAGCCCAACCATGAAGACCCTTGTTTCGCGTTTCGTGAAGGACGAGTCAGGCGCCACTGCCATTGAATACGGCCTCATCGCTGCCGGCATCTCGGTTGCGATCATCGCGGTCGTGCAGGGCCTCGGCACCAAGCTGAACACCACGTTCACCAGCGTTCAGACCGCCCTCAAGTAAGCGTCGTTTTGAACTCCGCTACGAGAGGGCTCCGGTCGATTTGCCGGGGCCTTTTCGCTTTTCGGCGGCTGCTTCAAATGCGCTCTGCCGTGCTAACCGGACCGCAATGCGGCCGGGTTAAGATGCGCAGCTCATCAGCCAACACGGTCGTGGTCGAGAATGCCATGCTGACGGAAGCGATCAGACTGACGCTGTTTCCGGCGATGATGGCGTTTGCCGCGGCAAGCGATCTCTTCACCATGACGATCGCCAATCGGGTTTCGCTCATCCTGATCGGCGGTTTCCTGCTGCTCGCGCCGATGACCGGCATGAGCGGGAGCGAGATGCTGTCGCATACCGGGGCGGCGGCTGTGGTTCTGGTCGTGGCCTTCGGCTTCTTTTCGCGCAACTGGATCGGCGGCGGCGACGCCAAGCTCGCGGCCGCGACCGCGCTTTGGCTCGGCTTCGATCACCTGCTCGACTATCTGATCTACGCGTCGCTCGGGCGGCGGAATTCTCACCCTCGTCCTGATCCAATTCCGCACCATGCCGCTGCCAAACGCGCTCCAGGGCACGGACTGGGCCGAGCGGCTGCATCGTCTCGATGGCGGAATTCCCTACGGCATTGCGCTGGCGGCGGCGGCGCTCGCGGTCTATCCGCACACCGAGTGGATGCAGGCCATCGGCCTCTAAGTCGCGCCGCTCATCCCCGCTCTCCCGCTGCGCACGTCTGCCGACTTGAATCGAGCAACTTGCTATTAACTCGATTTAGATACGCCTCATTAACCATGCTTTGACGTTTAGCTGGTCAAATCCACTGACGGCGGCGGATCCGCCGCAGCGTCATGTGGAAAGTGAAGCGTAATGAAAGCCGCGCGTATTGTTGTTCTTGGTATCGCTCTTGCCGCGGGCGGCGTTGCCGCAATGCTCGCGAGCAAAGGCGACAAGGCGCCGGAAGAGCCGGCGCCAAGGTCGTGCCGCTCGATACGGTCGACGTTTTGGTCGCCAAGGCCGACATCGGCACCGGCCAGATCATCACCAATCAGGACATCGGATGGCAGGTGTGGCCGACGGCAGCCGCCGGGCCGAGCTTCATCCGCAAGTCCGACAAACCCAACGCCATCGACGACTTCACCGGCGCGATCGTTCGCACGCCATTCATCAGCGGCGAGCCGATTCGCGAGGCCAAGATCATTCGCGCCAAGGGTTCGGGCTTCATGGCCGCGATCCTGCCGCACGGCATGCGCGCCGTTTCGACCGAAATTTCGCCGGAGACCGGCGCCGGCGGATTCATCCTGCCGAACGATCATGTCGACGTGATCCTGTCGCGGCGCGACAAGGCGGCGGAGAAATCGACCGGCATCGAGGTCCACGTCAGCGAGACCATCCTCGCCAATGTGAAGGTGCTCGCGATCGACCAGACGGTCGAGGAAAAGAACGGCCAGAAGGTCGTCGTCGGCAAGACCGCGACGCTCGAATTGACGCCGCAGCAGGCCGAGACGCTGGCGCTGTCGCGTCAGCTCGGCACGCTGTCGCTTGCCTTGCGCAGCCTGGTCGATTCGAAGACCGGCGCGCCGGAAGAGGTCGCCGAGGACAGAAACGACAAGCGCGGCTCGATCAATACGGTCCGCTACGGCGTGACCACGGTGACAACGCCTCGATAGCTTGCACGGAAGGGACCCGTACCATGGCGACAACGACACTGATCCGCACCGCAGCTTTTGCGGGCTTGATTGCGGTGGCGTGGTGCGGGCTGCCGGATCGCACCGTCGCCGGCGACGCGATCGTGAACGATGCGCGCGTGCAGACCATCCATGTCGCGGCCAGCGATTTCGGGTCGCACACCGTCGATCTGGGCCTCGGCAAATCGGTCGTCATCGATCTGCCGCGCGACGTCAAGGACGTGCTGGTTGCAGACCCCAAGGTCGCCAATGCGGTGATCCGTTCCACCCGGCGCGCCTACATCATCGGCGTGACGGTCGGCCAGACCAACGTTTTCTTCTTCGATGCCGAAGGCAAGCAAATGGCCGGCTTCGACATCGCGGTCACGCGCGACCTCAACGGCATACGCGCGGCGATCAGGCAGGTGCTCCCCGACGCCGACATCCGTGTCGAAGGCATCGGCGACGGCGTCGTTCTGTCCGGCACGGCCGCGAGCCCAGCGGAAGCCCAACAGGCCTTCGATATCGCAGCCCGCCTCATCGGCGTCCCGACCACGGAAGCGGTCGGACAGGGAACCAAGATCGTCAATGCCATCACCATCCGCGGCCGCGACCAGATCATGCTCAAGGTGACGGTCGCCGAAGTCGAGCGCGATGTCATCAAGCAGCTCGGCATCGACCTGTCGGGCGGCGTCGGCTACGGCACCGCCGTCGTCAACTTCAACAACACCAATACGTTCTCCGCCTACGGCCAGCCGCTGAGCAATTCCAACATCGCCGGCGGCTGGAAGGGCATCACCGCGACACTGCGCGCAATGGAACGCGCCGGCGTCATCCGCACGCTTGCCGAGCCGAGCCTCACCGCGATCTCCGGCGAGACCGCGACCTTCGTGGCGGGCGGCGAATTTCCGATCCCGGCCGGACTGACGTGCGACACCACCAAATCGCCGCCGCTGTGCCAGCCGCAGATCGACTTCAAGAAATTCGGCGTCAGCCTGCACTTCACGCCGATCGTCCTCAACGAGGGCCGCATCAGCCTCAAGGTGATGACCGAAGTGTCCGATCTCTCCACCGACAACGCGCTCACCATCGCGCTGCCGGGCTCGACGCAGACGCTGACTGTGCCCTCGATCCGCACCCGCCGCGCCGACACCACCGTCGAAATCCCGTCCGGTGGCGCGCTCGCCATGGCCGGCATGATCCAGGAACACGACCAAGCAGCAGATCAACGGCCTGCCCGGTTTGATGGAGCTTCCGGTTCTCGGCGCGCTGTTCAAGAGCCGCGATTACATCAATCACCAGACCGAGTTGATGATCCTGGTGACGCCGTACGTCGTGCGCGCCGTCGCGCAGAAGGATCTGTCGCGGCCGGACGACGGCTTTGCCGACTCCAGCGATCCTGCGGCCGTTCTGCTCGGGCGTCTCAACCGCATCTACGGCGTCGGCGGCAGACTCGACCCGCCGGAGAACTATCGCGGCAAATACGGCTTCATTCTCGATTGATGCGCCGGCACAGGGGACGATCCATGCAGTACCAACAACACGACGATCGCCGGCATGCGTTCCGCCATCATCGCGGGATGCGCCTTGCTGCTTTGCGGTTGCCAGACCAACCAGCAGGTCACCGGCGTGCCGAGCGTGCCGACCGACTATCGCATGCGTCATCCGATCGTGATCAAGGAATCCGATCGCACCCTTGAACTTTTCATGGGCAGCAACCGCGGCACGCTGACGCCGACGCAGCGCGCCGACGTGCTCGCCTTCGCCCAGACCTGGCGGCATGAGGCCACCGGCGGCGTCGTCATCGATCTGCCGGCGGGCGGCAGCAATGAACGCTCCGCAGCCGATTCACTGAAGGAAATCCGCTCCATCCTGATGGCGACCGGCGTGCCGCCTCAGGGCATCGCCGTGCGCACCTATCATGCGAGCGAGCGCAAGCTTGCGACCGTCCGCATCAATTATCCCAAGATCACGGCCTCGGCCGGTCCGTGCGGCCTGTGGCCGCAAGATCTCGGCCCGAGCGCCGACCGCGGCTACTTCGAAAATCAGCCCTACTACAATCTCGGTTGCGCGACGCAACGCAATCTCGCCGCCATGGTCGATAATCCCGCCGATCTCGTGCAGCCGCGCGGCGAGGCACCGATCTATACGATGCGCCGCACCACCGTTGTGGAAAAATATCGCAAGGGCGACAGCACCGCGACGACCTATCCGGCCGATGATTCCAGCAAGATCAGCGACGTTGGCAAATGATGAGACAAGCCAGTCAAGCCGCAGAACAACTGCCTGCCGACGAAGTCGTCGGTCGCGACGAGCACATCGCGCCCGCGCCGCGCGTGTCGATCCAGGCGTTCTGCGAGACCGTGGAGACCGCCGCCGCGATCCAGGCCGCCGGCGAGGATCGCCGCATGGCCAAGGCGCACCTGCGCATCCAGATGGGCGGCGCGACCGCCGCCGTCGAAGCCTACCAGAGCTCGCCGACGCCGAACGTCATCGTGCTCGAATCCGAAAGCCGCGGCGAAGAAATCATTGCCAGCCTCGACCAGCTGGCCGAAGTTTGCGACCCCGGCACGCGCGTGATGGTGATTGGCCGCACCAACGACGTGCTGCTCTATCGCGAGCTGGTGCGGCGCGGCGTCAGCGATTATCTCATCTCGCCGATCAACACGATCCAGGTCGTGCGCGCGATCTGCGGGCTGTTTTCCGCGCCCGACGCCAAGCCGGTCGGACGCGTCATCGCGGTGGTCGGCGCCAAGGGCGGCGTCGGCGCCTCCACGGTCGCCCACAACATCGCGTTCTCGATTGCGCGCGATCTGATGCTGGATTCGGTCGTGACCGATCTCGATCTCGCCTTCGGCACAGCCGGCCTCGATTTCAACCAGGACCCCACACAGGGCATCGCCGACGCGGTGTTTTCGCCCGGACCGCATTGACACCGCCTTCGTCGACCGATTGCTGGCGAAGTGCACCGATCACCTCAGCCTGCTGGCGGCGCCGGCGACGCTCGACCGCGTCTACGACTTCGGGGCCGATGCGTTCGAGGCGATCTTCGATTCGCTGCGCGCGACCATGCCGTGCGCCGTGCTCGACGTGCCGCATCAATGGACCGGCTGGACCAAGCATACGCTGGTCGGCGCCGACGACATCCTGATCGTCGCCGCGCCCGACCTTGCCAACCTGCGCAATGCAAAAAATCTGTTCGACTTCCTGAAAGCCTCACGGCCGAACGATCACCGCCCGCTCTATTGCCTCAATCAGGTCGGCGTACCGAAGCGGCCCGAGATCAAGGCGGCGGATTTCGCCAAGGCGCTCGACGACGAGCCGGTCGCGGTCATTCCGTTCGAGCCGCAGGTCTTCGGCGCGGCGGCCAATAACGGCCAGATGATCGCCGAAATCGCAGCGTCGCACCGCACTGCCGAAATGTTTCGTCAGTTGGCGCAGCAACTGACGGGGCGCGCTGAACCCAAGAAGCAGCGCTCGGGTCTGTTACTCGCCGTTCATCGGAAAACTGCTGCAACCGATAAAGCTGAACGTCTGTTGGAGTATTGTTCGTGTTTGGTAAGCGTCCCACATCCGGCGGCCCCATCACCGGCGGCGCTGCCGCCGCCACTTCCGCGCCACGTCCGGCGGTAGCTTCGCCGCCTCTGGCGCCGTCGTCCTCAGAGGGCGGCCGCGTGGCGTTTCCATCGGCCGGCCTTGGCGCGCCGATCGTTGGCGCGCCAACCGGGAAGGTCAATGCCGGGCCGGCATCGGCGCCGCAAATCCCGTCCGCGGTCGATTCGCGCCGCTCCGACAGCTATTACGAAACCAAGGGCACGATCTTCGGCGCGCTGATCGAAGCCATCGATCTTGCCCAGCTCGCCAAGCTCGACGCCGACTCGGCGCGCGAGGAAATCCGCGACATCGTCAACGAAATCATCGCGATCAAGAATATCGTGATGTCGATCTCCGAGCAGGAAGAGCTGCTCGACGATATCTGCAACGACGTTTTGGGCTACGGCCCGCTCGAGCCGCTGCTGTCGCGCGACGATATCGCCGACATCATGGTCAACGGCTCCGGCACGGTCTACATCGAAGTCGCCGGCAAGATTCAGAAGACCGGCATCCGCTTCCGCGACAACCAGCAGCTTCTCAACATCTGCCAGCGCATCGTCAGCCAGATCGGCCGCCGCGTCGACGAATCCTCGCCTATATGCGACGCGCGCCTGCCGGACGGCTCGCGCGTCAACGCTATCGTGCCGCCGCTCGCCATCGACGGGCCTGCACTCACCATCCGCAAATTCAAGAAGGACAAGCTGACGCTTGCCCAGTTGGTCAAATTCGGCTCGATCACGCCCGAGGGCGCCGAAATCCTCAAAGTCATCGGCCGCTGCCGGGTCAACACGCTGATCTCCGGCGGCACCGGCTCGGGCAAGACGACGCTGCTCAACTGCCTTACCAGCTTCATCGACGACGACGAGCGCATCATCACCTGCGAAGACGCCGCCGAATTGCAATTGCAGCAGCCGCACGTGGTGCGGTTGGAAACACGGCCGCCGAACATCGAAGGCGAAGGCCAGATCACGATGCGTGACCTGGTCAAGAACTGCCTGCGCATGCGGCCGGAACGCATCATCGTCGGCGAAGTGCGCGGACCGGAGGCGTTCGACCTGTTGCAGGCCATGAACACCGGTCATGACGGCTCGATGGGCACGCTGCACGCCAATACGCCGCGCGAATCCCTTTCCCGTCTCGAATCGATGATCACCATGGGCGGCTATTCGCTGCCGTCCCGCACCATCCGCGAGATGATCTGCGCATCGATCGACGTGGTCATCCAGTCGGCACGTCTGCGCGACGGCTCGCGCCGCATCACCCACATCACCGAAGTGATGGGAATGGAAGGCGACGTCATCATCACGCAGGATGTTTTCGTCTACGAAATCGTCGGCGAGGACGCCAACGGCAAGCTCATCGGGGCGCACAAATCGACCGGCATCGGCCGGCCGAAGTTCTGGGAACGCGCGCGCTATTACGGCGAGGACAAGCGGCTCGCCGCCGCTCTCGACGCCGCCGAAGTCGCGCTCACGCCGGTCGGAAAATAGGCCGGAAAGCAACGACGATGGAATCGCTTGCGATGTTTTCCATGGTAGCGGTCGCAATCGGCGGCGTGGCCTGGGTATTCCTCTATCCGATTCTGTCGGGCGAACGGAAGACCGAGCAGCGCATGGCGAGCGTCTCGCGCTCGGAGCCGATAGCGCGTTCGGCCCGTCCGGCGCAGAAGTCGCGCCGCGAACAGGTCGAGGAGACGCTCAAGGACATCGAAGAGCGCAACAAGAGGGCCAAGCGCGTACCGCTCGCTATCCGCATCTCGCAGGCGGGGCTGTCCTGGTCGAAGCGTCGCTTCCTTCTGACTGCCGCCGCGCTCGGCGTCGTCGTCTTCTTTCTCGTCCTGCCGAGTGGCGCCGGGCTACTGGCGGCGCTGGGACTGGGCTTTGCGGGCGCGTGCGGCCTGCCGCTCTGGCTGCTGTCGTTTCTCAAGAAGCGGCGCGAGAACCGCTTTCTCAATCATTTCCCCGATGCCGTCGACGTCATCGTGCGCGGCATCAAGGCCGGTCTGCCGCTGCTCGATTGCCTCAAGGTGATCGCCAATGAGGCGACCGAGCCGGTGAAAAGCGAATTCCGCGGCATCGTCGATACGCAGACCATCGGCCTGCCGCTCGGCGAAGCCTGTATCAAGCTCTACGAACGCGTGCCGCTCGCCGAAGCCAACTTCTTCGGCATCGTCATCTCGATCCAGCAGAAGTCCGGCGGCAATCTGTCCGAAGCGCTCGGCAACCTGTCGAAGGTGCTGCGCGAGCGCAAGAAGATGAAGGCGAAAATCCAGGCCATGTCGATGGAGGCGAAAGCCTCGGCCTCGATCATCGGGGCGCTGCCGATCGCCGTCATGGTGCTCGTCTGGATCACCAGCCCGAACTACATCGAGCTGCTTTGGACCGAGCCGCTCGGCCGCATCATGCTGGCCGGTTCGGCCACCTGGATGTCGATGGGCGTGATGGTGATGCGCAAAATGATCAATTTCGATTTCTGAGGCGGAACGTGATCGACTTCCTGATCGACTATCTGTTCGATGTGAAGTTCATGACGATGGCGCTCGCCGCCGTCGCCGCGGTGGCGACCGTGCTCACGCTGGCGATGCCGCTGCTCGTCACCGATACGCTGTCGAAGCGCATGCAGGCGGTCGCATTCGAGCGCGAGAAGATCCGTCAGCGCGAGCGCGAACGGTTGGCGCAAGGCAGCAAGGTTTCGCTGCGCCAATCGCCCAAGGCCTACATGAATGCGATCGTGCAGAACTTCAATCTCAACAAGTGGGTCGGCCAGGACGAGGCGCGCGCCAAGCTGGTGCAGGCCGGCTACCGCGGCCAGGCGCCTTACGTCACCTACCTGTTCTTCCGCATGACCATGCCGGCGCTCATGCTGGTGGTTTCGCTGTTTTACGTCTTCGTCGTGCTGCAGCTCGATCAGCCGCCGATGGTCAAGATCGGCATCTGCATCGCGGCGGCCTATTTCGGCATGCACATCCCGTATTTGTTCCTCAAGAACAAGATCCAGCGGCGCCAGCTCTCGATCAAGCGGGCATTTCCCGATGCGCTCGATCTGCTGCTGATCTGCGTCGAATCCGGCATGTCGATCGAGGCGGCGTTCCGCAGGGTGAGCAGCGAAATCGGATCGCAATCCGTTGAGCTCGCCGAGGAGTTCACGCTGACGACCGCGGAACTGTCCTATCTGCCCGATCGCCGCCAGGCCTACGAGAATCTCGCCCAGCGCACCGATCTCGAAGGCGTCAAATCCGTTTGCATGGCGCTGCAGCAGGCGGAGCGCTACGGCACGCCGCTCGGCAATACGCTGCGCATCATGGCGCAGGAAAATCGCGACATGCGCATGTCGGAAGCCGAGAAGAAGGCGGCAGGCCTGCCGCCCAAGCTCACGGTGCCGATGATCGTGTTCTTCCTGCCCGTGCTGTTCATCGTCATTCTCGGGCCGGCCGCCATCCGCGTCATGGCGATGCAATAAGTCGGCGATGCAATAGCAGCAGCGCGGCAGACGCTTATTGCGTTTGGACGCGCGACGTCCGTGACGCCTGGCTCGGCTTTTGCACCACGCCCTTCTGCGCCAGCATCTGCCGCAGGTACGCGACATTGGCGGCGGCCTCATCGGGCGGCAGATCGGCACGCGCGATGGTCTCGGCTTCCGCGAAACGGCCCTGCAAGCCGACGACGAGCGCGAGATTTTGCCGAACGCGGGAATCGACCCGGCCCTGCGCCGCGGCACGCCGCAGCGTCGTTTCGGCATTCACCAGATCCTTCGAGAGCGCATAGGAAAGGCCGAGGTTCGACAGCACCGATGGCTCCTCGGGCACGATCTTGAGCGCACTTGCGTAGTAGCGCTGCGCTTCCGCATGCCGCCCCATCTGATCGAGCACGGTGCCTTGCGCCGAAAGGATGCGCCAGTCCGGCTGGTCGGGCGTGTGCGCGCGGCCGAGCACGTCGAACGCCTGGGCGTAGTTGCCGACAGCCGCGAGCGCGCGGCCGTAGGCGCCGAGCAGCACTCGATTGCGCGGATTGCGGATCGTGGCCTGTTCGAGCACGGCCACGGCCTGCTGGTTCTGACCGGTGGCGCGCAGCGCCTGCGCAAAGCGGATCGCGACCTCGGCATTGCCGGGATCGGTACGATATTGCTGTTCGTAGAGCTGCGATGTCGCGGCGCCAGTCGGCGTCGGGGCGATCGGCGGCTGCGATCGGAATTGAGCCCGTCGTTTCGGCCGTCCGCGTGGTCTGACAGCCGGCCGCGGTCACGGCAATGCCTGCGGCGAGCACGGCCGAAGCATAAAGGCGCGCTGAACGGGATCGGGTCGAACGCATCTCGATCGATGTCATGGCGCCGGGCGCGCGCTGGTGCCGCCGGGTCGACGAGCAATAGAATGTTAACCCTAACGAGTGGTTAACGGGCCATTTCCAGGGGTTTTCGCGCCGTCCGCAGCCTTTCCCGCCGGTTAACGGCGTGGTAGCAGGGCGCGGGCTTCATGGTGCGGAATATTCGATGGATCCGGTCTTCACGGCGCGCGCGACGGCGAATGCGATCCCGATCTGGTTCGTCACGCCCGAAACCTATCCCGAACTCCGCGAACGACTGGAGGCCGGCGCGCGCGCCTTCGCCGACGCCGCTGGCTTTGAGCCGAAGGCAGGCCGGCATCTGTTGCTGCCGGGCGGCGATGGCGGCCTCGCCGGCGTGCTGTTCGGCCTCGAAGGCAATAGCGAGGCGAAGGACCAGTTCCTGCCGGGCCGTTTGTCGGGACTGCTGCCCGACGGGGCCTATCGCTTCGGCAACGCCCCGCACGACGCGCGGCTCGCCGCACTCGCCTTCGCGCTCGGGTCCTATCGCTTCACCCGCTACCGCAAGGCGGAGGAGCGCAAGTTGACGCTCGACCTGCCGCAAAGCGTCGACGGCGGCGAGCTCTCACGCATCGTCGAAGGCGTGAGCCTGGCGCGCGATCTCATCAACACGCCGGCAAACGACATGGGCCCGCCCGAACTCGAGCAGGCGGCGCGGGCGCTTGGCGCGCGCCACGGCGCGACCGTCAACGTGATCGCCGGCGACGACCTGCTGACGAAAAATTTTCCGCTCATCCACGCCGTCGGCCGCGCCGCTGCACACGCCCCGCGCCTGATCGACTTGCAATGGGGCGATCAAAACCATCCGCGCGTCACCCTGGTCGGCAAAGGCGTTTGCTTCGATACCGGCGGCCTCGACATCAAGCCGGAATCCGGCATGCTCAATATGAAGAAGGACATGGGCGGCGCGGCAACGGCGCTCGCGCTCGCACACATGCTGATGGCCGGCAACGCCAGGATTTGCCTGCGCGTGCTCATTCCGGCGGTCGAGAATTCGATTTCCGCCGCCAGCTTCCGGCCGCGCGACATCTATCGCTCGCGCAAGGGCATCACCGTCGAGATCGGCAATACCGATGCCGAAGGCCGCCTCGTGCTCGCAGACGCACTGGCGCTCGCCGACGAAGAGGCGCCGGAATTGATCGTCGATTTCGCCACGCTGACCGGCGCGGCGCGCGTCGCGCTCGGGCCCCGATCTGCCGCCATTCTTCACCGACGACGACGCGCTGGCGGGCGATCTCATGCGCGCCGGTATGGCGGAAAACGACCCGCTGTGGCGGTTGCCGCTGTGGCTGCCTTACGAGCAGATGCTCGAATCGAAAGTCGCCGACACCAACAATGTCGGCGGCGGTCAGGGCGGCGCCATCACGGCCGCGTTGTTCATGCGAAAATTCGTCAGCAACGCCAAAAGCTGGCTGCATTTCGATATTTTCGCCTGGACACCCACGGCGAAAGCGGGACGGCCCGAAGGCGGCGAATGCCAGGCCGCACGCGCGCTCTACGCGCTGCTGCAAGCAAGATATTCTTGAACGCATCATCAGATCGCACGCGGTCATGACGGAGCCCTTCGATCCTCGCATCACCCCCGCGCGGGCCGATCTCGCGGCGAAGTTTCTCGACGGCAAGGTCACGGCGGCGCGCTACGTCGAGGGCAGCGTACGCGAAGTCGTCGAGCCGCAGGCACCGTTGCGTCGCACGCCCGCACCTGACGCGCCGCTCGACACCGAAATGCTCAAAGGCGAGCGCGTCATCGTCTACGAGACCAACGACGAGGGCTGGGCCTGGGGCCAACTCGAGGCCGACCGCTATGTCGGCTGGATGTCCGGCAAACGCGCTGGCGCCGCCCGGCCCGCCGCCGACCCACAAGGTCACCGCGCTTCGCACGCTCGCGTTTCCCGGTCCATCGATCAAGCTGCCGCCGACCGAGACGCTGCCATTCGGCGCGCGCCTCGCCGTCGTGCGGCGGCAGGATCGCTTTGCGGTGACGGCATCCGGCGCCTACGTGCCGGATGTGCATCTCGCGCCCATCGACACCAACGAAACCGATTTCGTCGCCGTCGCAGAGCGATTTCTGGGCACGCCATACCTGTGGGGCGGCAAGACCAGTCTCGGCGTCGACTGCTCGGGTCTCGTCCAGGTGGCTTTGACCGCGTGCGGCATCCCCTGCCCGCGCGACAGCGACATGCAGGAGCGCGCGCTCGGAGCACCGGTTCGATACACCGGGGATACCTCCCGCCTTGAGCGCGGCGATCTGGTGTTCTGGCGCGGCCACGTCGCCATCGCCCGCGACCGCACGACGCTGCTGCACGCCAATGCGTTCCACATGTCGGTCGCGATCGAAGATGCCGCCGCGGCCATCGCGCGCATCAGCGCGGCTGGAAGCGAAGTCAGCAGCGTCAGGCGAATCGGCCGCTGATCAAAAATCAGCAGACAACCTTGCCGCAGGTGTTCGCCGAATCAACGATCTCTTGCAGGCTGTGCCGGCCTGGATAGCCCAGCACGGCGACGCCCTTGATGACAAACGACGGCGTCGCCGCGAGCCCGAGCGCGTTGCCGAGCCGCACGTGTCTTTTCATCGTCTCGGTGACCTCGTCGGAGTCCGCCACGACGGTCAATTTGCGCTCGTCGAATCCAAGCTCGCGCGCGACTTCGAGTGACCGCGTTGCGTCGACCACGCCGCGGCGGGAATAAATCTTGCGGTGAAAGTCGTAGAATTGTTTTGCGGTGCCGAGCTTCGCTACCGCAAGCTCGACCCGCCCGGCCTGGATGGAAGCGATACCGAGCACCGGAAACGGCACCAGCACCAGCCTGAAGTCCGAGTCGGTGTCCACCATGTCGCCGAGGTCGCCGGCCGCGGCGCGGCAATACGGGCAATTGAGGTCATAGAACTCGGCGAGCGTCACCACGCCGCGCGGATTGCCGGCGACCACCACGCCCGGCATTTTCTCGATGGCGTCGCCAAGCTTGGCCGGCACCGGATGATTGGCGACGCGCTGGCCTTCGTCGCCCTTGATCGGATACTGCGACACGCTCTGCCATGAGCGATCGCGCTGCGCGAGCGCAACGGTGCAGCAAATGCTCAGCAGTGCAGAAACCAGTGCGCCGCAAATGAGCCGCGGTGTTCTATCGGTCATCGGCAGTCCGGATAGCACACGCGAGCGCGAACATCGAAATCACAAATGCATCACAATCTAGCCTGCGCGGTGATTTTTCGCCGCCTTGCCGGCGTCGTACCACCAGGTTTCCGGCACGCCCCTGGCGTAGCGCGGCTTGTTCGGCGGATGACCGAACACGTCCCAATAGGCGATCCAGTGCGATGCTTTGTACCAGTGCGGAATCCAGTAGCGCCCGGCGCGGATGACGCGGTCGAGCGCCCGGCAGGCCGTCACCAAAGCGGGCCGGCTGTCGGCCGCGATGATCGTGTCGATCAGCGCGTCGATCGCCGGATCGGCCATGCCGGCCAGATTGTTCGAGCCCTTCAGCGCCGCCGACTGCGAGGAAAAATATGAGCGCAGCGAATCGCCCGGCGTCGTCGAGAAGCCGAACCGGTCGATGGTGATGTCGAAATCGAAGTCGTCGCGCCGCGCGCGGTATTGCACGGCATCGACGAGGCGGATCGTAGCGTCGATGCCAAGCGTGCCGAGATTCTTGATGTATGGCATGTGGTGCGGCTGGAACGACGGCTCGTCGAGCAGGAATTCGATGGTGATGCGCTCGCCCTTCGGCGACACGCGCTTGCCGTCCTTGATGACGCAGCCCGCGTCCTGCAGCAGCCGCGTCGCCTTGCGCAACAGCGTGCGATCCTGGCCGGAGCCGTCCGACACCGGCGGCAAAAACGGCTCGCCGAACACTTCGTCGGGCACGCGGCCGCGGAATGGTTCAAGCAACGCCAGCTCATCCGCTCCCGGCTTGCCCGTCGCCATCATGTCCGAGTTCTGGAACACGGACACCGTGCGATCGTAGGAGCCGTACATGATGGTCTTGTTGGTCCATTCGAAATCGAAGGCGTCGATCAGCGCCTCGCGCAGCCGCGGGTCGGCGAACTTCGGCCGCCGCGTGTTGATGAACCAGCCTTGCGCGCCCGACGGCGTGTCGTCCGGCAGCACATCGCGCTTGACGCGGCCGTCTTTGAAGGCCGGAAAATCGTAGCGCGTCGCCCAGGTGCGCGAGGTGAACTCCTCGCGGAACAGATAACTTCTGGCGGTGAAGCCTTCGAAACCGACGTCGCGGTCGCGATAGTATTCAAAACGCTGGATGTCGAAATTGTACTGGCCGCGGTTCACCGGAAGATCGGCGCCCCACCAGTCCTTGACGCGTTCGTATTCGATGAAACGGCCGGCGTCGAAGCGGCCGACCTTGTAGGGGCCCGAACCGAGCGGCACGTCGAGCGTCGATTCCTCGAACGGCTTCTTCGCATAATATGCACGCGAAAAAATCGGCAACCCGGCGACGAACAGCGGCACATCACGCGCGCGTTTCGGCGCGAAACGCACGATCACCGTTGTGTCGTCGCTCGCTTCGGCGCCGGCAAAGTCGCGCAGCAATTGCGTGATGATCGGGTGGCCCTTCTCCTTCAGGATCGTCAGCGAGAAGGCGACATCGTGCGCGGTGAGCGGCGTGCCGTCGTGGAATTTCGCCTCCGGCCGGATGAAGAAGCGATAGGTGAGGCCGTCTGCCGATCGCCGCACCTTGTGCGCGGCGAGACCATACATCGCGTCAGGCTCGTCGCCGGAGCGCGCCATCAGCGTGGCGAAAGTGAGCTCCATGCCCTGCGCCGCGTCGCCCCTGAGAATAAAGCTGTTGAGCGAATTGAAGGTCAGAAAATTCTGGTTGTACTGCCGGTTCGGCCCGATCTGCGAAAAGATGCCGCCCTTCGGCGCATTCGGATCGACGTAGTTGAAGTGGTGGAAATCCGCCGGATAGCCGAGATCGCCAAACGCCGAAATGCCGTGGGCTTCGATGTCGTCATCCGCCCGCGCGAAAGAGAGTCCGCCACGCGCCGCGCCGACTCCCGCTGCCGCACCCGCAGCAAGCGTGAGCACGCGCCGGCGCGTGGGATGGATCACTACCGGCTTCCGACCTTGGCGGCCTTGGCGGCATCCCACCACCAGATCGTCGGAAACGCCGACAGGCCGTATTTCGGCAGCGCATCGGGCCGGCTGAAGCGGTCCCAGCGCGCCGTGCGCACTTTGCCGTAGGTCCATTGCGGCACGACGAATTGATTCCACAGCAGCACGCGATCGAGCGCCTTGGTGGCGGCGACGAGATCGGCGCGGCTCTTGGCGAAAATGACCTGGTCGATCAGCGCATCGATGCCGGGATCCTTGATGCCGATGAGGTTGCGCGAGCCCGGCTGATCCGCGGCCTGCGAGCCCCAGTAGCCGCGCTGCTCGTTGCCGGGCGACAGCGATTCGCCCCAGCTTCCGGTGATGGCGTCGTAGTCCCAATTGCGCAGCCGGTTCTCGTACTGCGCGTCGTCGACGACGCGAACCGTCACCGTGATTCCGAGCCGGTCGAGCGAAGGCTTGTAGAACAGGAACACCCTTTCGAAATTCGGGTCCTCGGTCAGAAACTCGACGGTAAAGGGCGCGCCGGTCTTGCTGTTGACGAGCTTCTGATTGCGTATCTCGTAGCCTGCCTCCTTCAGCAACCGCACCGCCTCGCGCAGATTGGCGCGCACGGCCTCGGGATTGCCGGAGACCGGATTGCTGTAGGCCGTGGTGAAGACCTCGGGCGGCACCTTGTCGCGCACGGTCTGCAAAATCTCGAGTTCTTTGCCCTCCGGCAATCCCGACGACGCGAGCTCGGTGCCCTCGAAATAGCTGGCGATGCGCTTGTATTGTCCGAAGAAGATCTGCTTGTTCATCTCCTCGAAATCGAACGCGAAATTGAACGCGCGGCGCACGCGCGGGTCCTTGAACTTGTCGCGGCGGATGTTGAGGACGAAGGCCTGCATCATGCCGACATTGTTGATCGGAAACTCTTCCTTGAGGACGCGCTTTTCGTTGATGGCCGGGAAGTCATAGGACGTCGCCCAGTTCTTGGCGCTGTTCTCGGAGCGCCAGTCGACGGTGTCGGCCTTGAAGGCCTCGAGCGCGACGGTCGAATCGCGAAAATAATCGAACCGCAATTCGTCGAAGTTGTTGCTGCCGACGTTGACGTTGAGGTCCTTGCCCCAATAATCCTTGACGCGCTCGAAAACGATGCTGCGTCCCGGCACAAAGTCCTTGATGCGGTAGGCGCCGTTGCCGAGCGGCGCTTCGAGCGTGGTCGCTGCGACGTCGCGCTGCTTGCCGTTCTTGTCGGTGCCCTCCCACCAATGCTTCGGCAGCACGTTGAGCTGGCCGACGATCTGCGGCAGCTCGCGGTTGCCAGGCGAATCGAATGTGAAGGTGATCTCGTGGTCGCCGGTCTTTTCGGCCTTCACGACATGACGGTAATAGGCCGAAAGCTGCGGGCTGTTCTTCTTGAACGCGTCGTACGAGAAGATGACGTCCTCCGGCGTCACCGGCTTGCCGTCGTGCCATTTGGCCTGCGGCCGAAGCCGGTAAATCACGGAGGAATAGTCATCCGGATAGCTCACCGATTCGGCGAGCAGCCCATATTCGGTCGAGACTTCATCGAGCGCCGCCACCGTCAGCGTATCGGACACGAGGTCGACGCGGGCCGCGAGCGTGCCTTTCACGCCCGCCACAACCATGTTGAAATTATCGTAGGTGCCGAAGGCGATCTGACGGGCCGCGCCGCCTTTCGGCGCGTTCACGTTGACGTAGTCGAAATTCTTGAAGCCTTCCGGATATTTGAGCTCGCCGAACAGCGACAGCCCGTGACGCCATTTTTTTTCCTGCGCCTGTGCGGCGCTGGTGAACGCAGAAATTCCGAACCGCGGTGCGGCCAGTGCCAGCATGGCGGATTTGAGGATTGTTCGGCGGTCCACGTGATGACTCCCAAAAAAGGGCTGCGCAGCCCGAGCCGCGAGATCAATCGTGATTATGTGCATTTCAATTGCGGCGCCACCGTGCTGGCGCGCCGCGCGACAAAATGGCCTTCAATTCCCCGTGCGGCTGAGCGCGGGGGCGGCTGCCTGGCTGGAATGCCAAATCGCTATTTCGGCGGCGGCGCGGCGCCTTGGGCGTTGGGCTGGGCGCCCGAATTGCCCGGCTGCGGCTTCGCCGGCGCGGGCGGGTTTGCGGCGCCCCCGGCGGCATCCGCCGCCTTCGGCAGCGGCTTCGGGTTGTCGGACAGCGTATTGAGGTAGGCGATGACGTCTGCCCGCTGGCTCTCGCGCGGAAGGCCCGCGAACGTCATCAGGGTGCCCGGCACGAACGCCTTCGGGTTGGTCAGGAACTGGTTGAGATCGTCGATCGACCAGCTACCGCCCTTGGCCTTCATGGGTGCCGAATAGTTGAATCCCGCGTGGCTGGCACGCGCCCGGCCGACGATGTCGTAGAGATCGGGCCCGATCTTGTTGGGGCCGCCCTTCTCCAGGGAATGGCAGGCCTGGCATTGCTTGGCGACATTTTCGCCGCGCTGGACCGAGGCCGTCGCCAGCAGGTTTTCGATCGGCACTTCCTTGGCCGGCGCCTCGCCCTGGCTCTCCTCAGGCGCCTCTTCCTTGACCGCGATCTCGTAGCCGGGCTTGGCCAGGTGCTTCGGCGCGAAGATCGCACCGGCGGCGATGTTGACGGCCAGCAGCACCAGGCAGCACCCCAGCAAGGCGCCGAGGACTTTATTGAGTTCAAACGAGTTCATCGCGGAACGGCTCCCGAAGCGGGAATGGAGGGCGGCGCACAAATAGCTGGTTTGCCGCGCCTCTGGCAACCCGTATAAGCGCGGGAACCACACCCCAGGCCGCACCCATGACCGACAGCGTCCTGATCCTGATTCCCGCCCGCATGGCCTCGACACGGCTGCCGGGCAAGCCGCTCGCCGACATCGGCGGAACGCCCATGATCGTCCATGTCGTGCGCCGCGCGCAGGAGGCCGAGGTCGGCCCGGTCGTGGTCGCGACCGATAGCGCGGACATCGCCGCGGCTGTGGAAAAGGCCGGCGCGCAAGCGGTCATGACCCGTCCCGACCATGCGTCGGGTTCCGATCGCATTTTCGAGGCGCTGGGCAAGGTCGATCCGCAGCGCCGGGCCGATATCATCGTCAATGTCCAAGGCGACTTGCCGACGCTCGCGCCGCCCGACATCATCGCCGCGCTGCTGCCGCTCACCGACCCCGCCGTCGATATCGCCACGCTGGCCGCCGAGATCAAAGTGGCGGAGGAGCGCACCAATCCCAACGTCGTCAAGGCGGTGGGCACCCCGGTGACGCCCGGCCGGCTGCGCGCGCTCTACTTCACCCGCGCCACCGCGCCGGCCGGTGAAGGGCCGCTCTATCACCACATCGGCCTCTACGCCTATCGCC
Organism: uncultured Alphaproteobacteria bacterium; assembly: GCA_963730645.1. GTDB lineage: Bacteria > Pseudomonadota > Alphaproteobacteria > Rhizobiales > Xanthobacteraceae > BOG-931. Next base: position 267,330 of record CAVSSN010000018.1, read on the forward strand.
GCGCCGCGCTCGAGCGATTTGTCGCACTGCCGCCCTCGCCGCTCGAACGCCGCGAGAAACTCGAGCAGCTTCGCGCGCTCGAAGCCGGCATGCGCATCGATGTTGCGATCGTCGACAGCGTCCCGCTCGGCGTCGACACGCCGGAGGATTTGGAACGGGCACGCAGCGTGCTATCGGGTCGCTCATGAGCAAGCGCAAGAAAATCTCATACCAGGGCGAGCCCGGCGCCAATTCGCATATCGCCTGCGCGCAAGCCTATCCCGGTCACGAACCCCTGCCCTGCCCGACCTTCGAGGACGCCTTCGCCGCGGTCCGCTTCGGACGCGCCGACCTCGCCATGATCCCGATCGACAATTCGGTCGCCGGACGCGTCGCCGATATCCATCACCTGATGCCGCAGTCCGGGCTGCACATCGTCGCCGAATGGTTCCTGCCGGTGCAGCATCAGCTGATGGCGCCGAAGGGCGCGACGTTGAAGACGATCAAGACGGTCGAGAGCCATATCCACGCGCTCGGCCAGTGCCGCAACATCATCCGCAAGCTCGGCATCAAGGCCGTCGTCGCCGCCGACACCGCCGGCGCCGCGCACGAAGTCGCGGACGCCGGCGACATCACCCGCGCGGCGCTGGCGACGACGCTCGCGGCGAAAATCTATCGCCTGAAGATTCTGAAGAAGGACGTCGCCGACGCCAAGCACAACACCACGCGCTTCGTGGTGCTGTCGCGCAAGCCGAAATGGGCGAGCCGCTCGGAGCGGCGCGTCGTCACGACATTCGTGTTCCAGGTGCGCAACATCCCGGCCGCGCTCTACAAGGCGCTCGGCGGCTTCGCCACCAACGGCGTCAACATGACCAAGCTCGAAAGCTACATGGTCAATGGCAGCTTCGCCGCCACCCAGTTCTACGCCGACGTGCAGGGCCACCCGAAGGATCGCGCGCTCGAACTGGCGCTCGAAGAGCTGGAATTCGTCTCGCAGCCGAAGACCTTGAAGATTCTCGGCGTCTATCCGGCGCACCGTTTCCGCGACACGATCAAGTAGATTTGGGAGCAGCTTCGCAAATTCAGGACTTCGCCAGTCAGGACTTCGCCATGAGCAATGACGACCAAAAGGTTCGCCGCACGCTGCATCTGAAATTCACGCTTCCTGCGGACTCAAGTCAGCTTGCCGCCATGGTGAAGGCGTCGGCGCCGTTCTACCAGATATTCGGCAACGCCAAGGTCCGGCTGCTGCAAAACGTCGACGACCCCGGGAAATTCATTCAGGAAATCGAATACGAGGCGCACGAAGACTGGGAACTTAGCCGGCAAAAAATCGCCGGCGATGTGCGGATGCAAACCTTTCTGCAAACCTGGCGGGCGATGTTTCCCGGCGCCGTCGAGATGGACGTCTATCAGGAAGTGTGAAGGTCGTACTTTCGCGCGCATGAGCGTGCGGCAACGACTTTGGGTCGCGTCAGCGATCTCGACGGCACGATTAAATTGCCCGCGATGAATTGTTGGCATACGGTTCGCTTCGAAGAGATGATCAGCAATCTCGGCGAATTCACGGGAAACGCCATGCCAAACCGGATCGCCACGATCGGCGCACTTTTGGCGCTGATCGCGATGCCAACGCCCGCGCTCAGTCAGGCGGGCGCCGGTGAATTCCCCAGCAGCGCGGTCAAGATCGTCGTGCCTTACCCGGCCGGCGGCCCGGTCGATCTCATGGCGCGCACGCTCGGGCAAAAGCTGAGCGATGAATGGAAGCAGCCGGTCATCATCGAGAATCGCGCCGGCGGAAACTCCACCGTCGGCGCCATTTCGGTCGCGCACGCCAAGCCCGACGGCTACACGCTGCTGGTCGCGATGGATACGACGCTCGTCTACAATCTCATCACGCTGAGCAAGCCGCCCTACGAGCTGAAGGATTTTTCGCCGATCTCGATGACGACGAACAATACGCCGCTGCTGATCGTGCCGGCGAACGGCCCGAAGTCCGCCAAGGAACTGATCGCGCGCGCCAAGGCGCGAGCCCGGCAAGCTCAACTACGGTGCGGCGGTGTTGCCGTCGCGGATCGCCGGCTATCTGTTCAATTCGCTGGCCGGCATCAAGACCACCGAGATCGTCTATCGCGGCAGCGCCGAAATCGTGACGGGCCTGCTCACCGGCAGCATCGACTATTCGTTCGACGGCCTGTCGGCGTCGCTCGCACTCATTCGCGACGGCAAGCTGCGGCCGCTGTCGCGGCTCGCCGCGCGGCCGCTGTCGGCGCTGCCGGACCTGCCAAATCTCGACGACGATCTGCCGGGCTTCGGCAATATTTCGATCTGGTCGGGGCTGGTCGCGCCGGCGGGCACGCCGCCCGAGGTCATCGCCAAAATCCAGAAGTCCGTCAGCGTCGCTTTTGCGGGGCCGGAGATCGTCGATCGGCTCGACAAGGTCGGGATTTCGGTCGTCAGCAGCACGCCCGAAGAATTCCGCAGCTTCATCCAGAGTCAGACGGCGCGGTCGGAGAAGGTCGTCCAGGAAAGCGGCCTGAAACTGCAGTGAGCCGCAATGGCGTGCAGTCGCTGCGCACCTCATCAAACAAAAAGACAACGCGAGGAGTAGACGATGGCTCAGCAATACGACGTCGTGGTGGTCGGCTCCGGAATTTCCGGCTTGTCGGCTGCGCTGGCTGCGGCCGAACTCGGACTAAAGCCCGTCGTATTCGAAAAGGCGGAGAAATTCGGCGGCGGCACCGCAGCGTCGCATGGCGGCCTCTGGACCGGCATGAACCATCTCGAACAGGCCGAAGGCTACAAGGACTCGCGCGACGAGGTCGTCGCCTACATGAACTATCTCGGCGGCGGCGAGATCGAGCAGGACCGGATGCTCACGTTCGTCGACCGGTCGCCGGAGGCGATGAAATTCTTCGAGAACTGCGGCGTTGAATTCCGCCTGACCAAGGGATTCACCGACCACTACTACGACAAGATCCCCGGCACCACGGCGGAAGGCCGCCTGTACGAAGCCGAGCTGATCTCGGCGGACGATCTCGGCGAGCACAAGGATTCCGTGCTGGTGTGGCCGCAAGCGCCGCTCGAAATGACGATCGAGGAAAAGATCAAGTGGGGCGGACCGAACGACCTCAACAACTGGAACACGGCGTTGATGGCGGAGCGGCGGCAGCAAGAACATGCGCGGCCGCGGCGTCGGTCTCATCACGCATTTCCTCAAGCAGCTTCTCAAGCGCAAGGTGCCGGTGCACGCGGGCGCACCGGTCGATCGGCTGGAGACGAAAGACGGCCGCGTCGTCGGCGTCGTGCTCAAGGACGGCACGGCGGTCGGCGCGCGGCACGGCGTCGTCATCGCCACCGGCGGCTACGAGGCCGATCCCGGACTGGTCGAGACCTACGAGGGATTGCCCGGATGGCTCTCGATGGCGCCGTCGAGCGTCGCGGGCGACGGCTTGAAGATGGGCATGGAGATCGGCGCGGCGAGCCGGCGCATCCACAACAACATCGCGTTGTTCCTCGGCTTCAACGTGCCGCCCGCAAAGCCCGGCGAGCAGCATTCGTTCCGGCTGTCGAGCATCGGCGAAATGCTGTGTCCACACACGATCGTGGTCAACCGCGCCGGCAAGCGCTTCGAGGACGAATTGTTTTTCCCCTCGATGGCGCCGGCGCTGCGGCAGTTCATGACGCAGACGCACAGCTACGCCAATCTGCCGTGCTTCCTGATCTTCGACAGCCAGTTCGTGCAGCGGCTGTCGTTTGCCGGCCGCCCCATCGGCGCGCCGATCCCCGAATGGGTGAGCGTCGGCGCAACGATCGCGGAGCTTGCCAAAAAACTGGGCATCGACGCCGCGGGGCTCGAAGCGACGATCAAGCGGTTCAATACGTTTGCGCAAGAAAGGCGTCGACGAAGATTTCCACCGCGGCGAAAAATTCTGGAGCACGGGGCATCCGATCGGCCGCGACGGCGTCGACCAATCCAAGTCTCGGAACGCTGATGGAGCCGCCGTTCTACGGCATCGAGGAGCATCCGAGCGCATTCGCCTCGGCGGGGCTCGTCGCCAACAGCCAAGGCCAGGTGATGCACCTGCGCAATCGCCCGATCCCGGGCCTCTACGCCGCCGGCAACGCCGCCGCACACACCGAATACGGCGTCGGCTACCAGGCCGGCCATTCGCTGGCATCGGGCATGACGTTCGGCTATCTCGCGATCCGCCACATGCTCGATGCGCACGCCGCGGGTGGAGCGCGTCCGACTAAGGCCGCGATAGCGAGCTGACGGCGATGCCTCTGCGCAATCTCAGCGGCGTCCCATCACCTTGCCGATGACGTCCCGGCTGATAAGTTCAACCGCCTTCCGCGGATCGGGACCAAGAGGCACCGCAAAGGTGACCTGCTCGAATCCGAGACGATCGGCGCAATCGATATATTCGGCGACGCGGTCGACGACATCGGCCGGGTTGCCTGCCAACACCACCCAATCTATCAGCTCGCGGCCGACCAGGCTCGCGGCCTCGTCGATCTGGGCGCCACCCTGATAGCGCGCCCGAAGCGCATCGAGCTGATCGCTCGGCAAACCGAGAGCGCGATAATGATCGGCGTCGTTGGCGGCGTTGAAGGAGACAAAGTTCTGGGCAAAACGCCGCGCCGCCTCGCGGTCCTCGCCGATCGAGACATCGAGCTTGAAGATGCGGCGCAGAGGCGTCTTGTTGCCCGCTGCCGTCCGCATCTGCTCCATTTCACGGATCGTGCGCTCAAGCGTGCCGTCGCGCATCAAGGGCAGTGCGGCCCAGCGCGTGTAGGTGTTGAACAGCACGCCATCGCAAAGCTCGGCCGCGAGCTTGAGCATGCGCGGCCCCTTGGGCGGAATCCAGAACGACACCGGCCGCTGCGGCCGAAATGCCAACTGAAACTTCGCGTCGTCCTTGATGTGGTAGTACGCCTTCAGTTTCGGGTAGCGGTTGAAATCGACGTTGTGCCCGGCGAGCAGCTCTCGCGAAAGCTCAATCGCTTCACGCACGGATTGGGTCGGTGACGGCTGCTCGACAATCGAACCCTGGATCGACCATGCGCCCGACGAGATACCGACCGTCAGCTCGCGGCCGTCCAGCAATTCGCCGATCGTGCCGAACGCAGTCGCAAGATCCATCGGATTGCGGGCATACGGATAGGTGACCAGCGTCCCCAGCGCACACCGGACTCGCGACGAGATTGCAGCCAGCAGCGAAAAAGTGTGCCGCGCCTTGAAGTTGTCATTGATCCAGACGCGCTCGAAACCGGCAGCCGAGGCGGCCTCGGCCAGCGACACCAGTTCCAGCGCCGACTTGTCGACATAGCCGGGCTGATGAATGGCAAAGTGAATTGCGAAACTTCCCTGATAGGCCATCAAATTTTCCCTGAATTGCGAATGCGGTCCGCGGATTTTGCAACACGACGCGGTTGCGGCGCAATTGACTGCCCTCTGACGACGAATCAATCGTTCGACATTCCCGCCATCCCGGCGGAACGCATCACGTTGCCCCACCGATCGACCTCCTGGCGCATGAATGCGGTCATTTCAGCGGGCGTACTGCCCATCGGTTCGATGTTGAGATCGGCCATCCGCTTGGCCGTGCCGGGCTGCTTCAACGATTCGGCGATTGCAGACGAAAGCTTGTTCGCAATCTCCTGCGGAGTCTTCGGTGGCGCGACGACGCCGAACCAGACCGTCGAAACGAACCCCGGCAGCGTCTCGGACATGGTCGGAACGTCGGGGATGAGAGCGTTGCGCTTTTCGCTCGCGATACCAAGCGCCCGCACCTTGCCGGCGCGAATGAATTCGAGCGCGGCCGCGAGCGGCATGAACATCATGTCGACCTGACCGGACAGCAAATCCGTAACTGCGGGCGAATTACCTTTGTACGGCACGTGAACGATCTTGACGCCCGCCATCGCCTTGAACAGTTCGGCGGTGAGATGCGCCGTGGTCCCGGGTCCCTGAGACGCATAATTGAGGCCGTCCGGCTTGGCTTTCGCAAGTGCGATCAGGTCGGCCACGCTGTTTGCGTGCACCTTGGGATTGACGACCAGCACGTTCGGCACCGCGCCGATCACGGTGACCGCAGTGAATGCATCCGGGTCGTAGCCAAGCCTGGCGTAAAGCTGCTTGTTGATGACGAGCGGCCCGGGCGCGGTGGTCAGGAGCGTGTAACCGTCCGGCTTGGCGCGAAAAACCGTCTCAGCGCCGATGTTGCCGCCGGCGCCGGCGCAATTCTCGACGATGACCGGCTGTCCCCATTGCTTGCGCAACTGCTCGCCTATTTCGCGCGCGATGATATCGACCCCGCCGCCCGGCGGAAACGGCACGACCATATTGATCGGCCTGCTGGGATATTCCTCGGCGTGCGCGTGCACGGATAGTACAAGCGTCGCGACGACCACTATTCGTCCAACAACCAATCGCCCAAACATGAAGACTCCGCAGAGACCGATCATCATTCGATTCCGACCATACACCGATGACGGCGACCGGCAATGCATCGCGGCCAAGCACAGCCATGCGCGGACACTTCGTCGCAACTGAATATTTGAGATGGCCGCTGCAGATAATCGCTGTTCGGCCCTTGCGCGAGCAGCGCGATGATCAGATCGTCTGGTTGTATTCCCCGACTTCCTTGTGCGTGCGCAGCACTGCGTCGAGCGCCTTGAACATGTCGCGCATGCGCGCCTCGGAGACCGGGCTTTCAACCACGACGACCAGTTCCGGCTTGTTTGACGACGCGCGCACCAGGCCCCAGGTGCCGTCCTCCACTGTCACGCGCACCCCGTTGACGGTGACGAGATCGCGGATCGGCTGGCCGGCGACCTTGGCGCCCTTCTTCTGCTCGGCTTCGAAATGCTTCACCACCTCGTCGACCACGCCGTATTTGGTCTCATCGGCGCAATGCGGCGACATGGTCGGCGACGACCAGGTCTTCGGCAATGCGTTCTTGAGGTCCGCCATGCTCTTTCCCGGATTGCGGTCGAGCATGTCGCAGACGGCGAGCGCAAAGATGAGCCCGTCGTCGTAGCCGCGGCCGAACGGCTTGTTGAAGAAGAAGTGGCCCGATTTCTCGAATCCGGCGATGGCGCCGATCTCGTTGACGCGGCGCTTCATGTAGGAATGGCCGGTCTTCCAGTAATCGGTCTTGGCGCCGTTCTTGATCAGCATCGGGTCGGTCATGAACAACCCGGTGGATTTCACATCGGCGACAAACAGCGCATTCTTGTGTTGCGCCGAGATATCGCGCGCCAGCATCACGCCGACCTTGTCGGCGAAAATCTCCTCGCCCTCGTTGTCGACCACGCCGCAGCGATCGCCGTCGCCGTCGAAGCCGAGGCCGACGTCCGCCTTCGCCGCCAGCACCGCGTCGCGCATGGCGTGCAGCATCTTCATGTCTTCGGTGTTCGGATTGTAGTTCGGAAAGGTGTGATCGAGTTCGCAGTCGAGCGGCACGACCTCGCAGCCGGCCATTTCAAGCACCTTCGGCGAAAACGCACCCGCCGTGCCGTTGCCGCATGCGCACACCACCTTGAGGTGGCGCTTGAGTTTTGGACGTTTCGTCAGGTCGGCGATGTAGCGAGCGGGAAAATTCTCGACGAAGCGAATATGACCCACCAGCCTTCATCGCGAAGCGGCCATTGAGCACGATGTCCTTGAGCCGCGTCATCTCGTCGGGGCCGAAGGTGAGCGGGCGATTGGCCCCCATCTTCACGCCGGTCCAGCCATTGTCGTTGTGCGAGGCCGTCACCATGGCGACGCACGGCACGTCGAGATCGAACTGCGCGAAATACGCCATCGGCGTCACCGCGAGCCCGATGTCGTGCACCTTGCAGCCCGCCGCCAACAACCCGTTGACCAGCGCCATCTTGATCGAGGCCGAGTAGCTGCGGAAATCGTGGCCGGTGACGATCTCGGGCTTGACACCCAGTTCATGGATCAGCGTGCCGAGTCCGATACCCAGCGCCTCGATGCCCATCAGATTGATCTCGCTGCCGAACAGCCAGCGCGCGTCGTATTCGCGAAAGCCGGTGGCCTTCACCATCGGCTCGGATTCATAGGCATAGGTGTTGGGCTTGAGCGAAGGCTTGGGCTTGGGGAACATCGAGGCCTCGATCCGAAATGGGTAGTACGCCGGAAATAGCGCAATCATCGAAGGCGGAAAAGCACGTTGGCCAAATCGGTCAACGGTTCGCGGCGCGTTGGGTTCCGAAACCGCTCAGGCGCGGCCCATCGGTAGCGGACTACGGTCGGCGAGCTCCATCTCGCGATAGGCGAGCTTCTCCATCAGGCCGCCGCGCACGGCGCGATGCCCGGCGTCTTCGAACAGATTGTCCATTTCGTACGGGTCGTTCTGCAAATCGTAGAGTTCGCCCCAGGGATCGCCATGCGCGATCGTCATGCGCCAGTGCGGCGTGACGATGGTGCGCAGGCGCGCGCCCCCTTCGAAGCCGAGCACGGCGCGCTGCTGGTCGTCCTCGATCACCATGGAATCGCGCGCCAGCGTGGCGTTGGCGTCCGCAATAAGCGGCATCAGACTCGTTCCCTGAATGCCGTTGTAGGGCTGGATGCGCGCGCGATCGAGAATGGTCGAGGCGATATCGAGCGTGCCGCTGAGCACATCAGTGGTACGTGAGGGCCGCGTATCGCCGGGCTCCGCCCAGATGAACGGCACGTGAGTGATCGCCTCGAAATGCGCAGGCCCTTTCAGCAGCAGCCGATGATCGCCGAGAAAGTCGCCATGATCGGTGGTGAAGATGACAATCGTATCATTCTCCAATCCACCGGCGGCGAGCCGCGCCAGCACGCGGCCGATGGCGTCGTCGATCATCGCGATCATGCCGCAGCTCAGCGCCATCGCTTCGCGCGCCTCGCGCTCGTCGACGGCGAACGCGGCCTGCTCGCCGGTGACGGCAGTGCCGTTCTCGCGCCGCGCCTGCGCCCAGGCGGCCGAGCGCGCCAGCGGCCGGTTGCCGATGTCGAAGCTCGGCGGCAGGCGCATATCTTCCGGCCGGTACATCGACCAGTAGTGGCCGGGCGGCGTGAACGGGTGATGCGGATCGGGAAACGACGTCATCAGGAAGAACGGCTTTTCGCGCGGGCCCGCGGCGTAATTGTCGAGCCACTCGCAGCTTTTCTCGGCGATATAGGAGGTCGGATAAAGCTCCTCCGGGATCGGCGTGCGAAACGCCTGCGGGCAGACGTAGTCGTGCGGCAACTGGTTCTTGTGATCGCGTAGCGCGTCGGCGTCGGGCCGGTGCGATTTGAGCCACACATAATAATGGCCGCCGACCTGATCGCCGTGCGCCGTGCACAGGTCGACATGCTCGAAGCCGTAGAACGGCACGGGCATCGCGAAGTCGTGGCCGTCTTTCCAGCGCTTCGGGTGTTCGTGATCGTAGGAACCGGCGGAGGATAACGGCTTCATCGCCTCGGCGAAGCTCGCATCGAGCACCTGATCGCCCTCGCGCGGCGGCGGACGCTTGAGGATAGCGGGCCAGTCGCCGAAATTCTGCAAATGGCTTTTGCCGACCAGCGCCGTCGAATAGCCGGTCGCACGCAGCGCGTCGACGAAGGTGTTGGCGAGCAGCGACAGCGGCGTGCCGTTGCTGCGCACGCCATGCAGCGACGGCATGCGGCCGGTCATCAGCGTCGAGCGGTTGGGCATGCACACCGGCGTCGCCACGTAGAAGCGCGTGAAGCGGGTGCCGCGCGCCGCGATCGAATCGATGTGCGGCGTTTTGAGCACCGGATGCCCGGAGCAGCCGAGATAATCGGCGCGATGCTGATCGGTGATGAAGAGCAGAATATTGGGGCGCTTGGTCACGCAAAGCTCCGCGGCTGAACCGGGAGCGCAGCTTGTGCGGATTCCTTCAGCGCCGCAAGAGCAGGCTACTGCTCGAGCACGAGCTTGCCGTCGCTGTACTCGAAGCGCCGCAGCCGCGACAGGAACGACAACCCGAGCAGATTTTCGCTCAGCGCCTCGTCCGGCAGCACCAGGGCGGGAACGTTGCGCACCACGAGGTCGCCGACTTCGACCATGCCGAGCTCGGTGCGCGCGGCGCGCACGGAGCCGTTCGCGGTCTTGACCTCGGCGACGTAGTCGCGCGGCGTCGGATGAATGCCGAGCTGGGCCGCGTTGCTCTCGGTGAGTGCAATCAGCGACGCGCCGGTATCGACCATGAATCCGAGGCGCCGCCCGTCGACGCGCGCATCGACCGCGAAGTGGCCACGCTCATCGCGCGGCACCGTGACCGAGCGGGAATTGTTGCTCGCGGGCTGCGGCGCCGCGGCGGCTCGCGCCGACATCGCGGCGGGCGCAGGCGCGGCGGCGTTCATATGGGTGACGAAGCGCGGAACGGCGACGCTGGCGACCAGCGCGAGCGCAGCGAAAGCAATGATTGAACGCATGGATTACGGTTCCGGATGTGCGGGCGACATACCAGCAGGCGGCGGCGAACAACGGCCTAACGTGGTTTAAGAAAACTCGGATTTAGATCGCAATGGTGAGCGGATGGATAAGGCGATTGGTCAAATTTGAATCGTAGAATTGTAGCCTACGAAGATCGCGGCTTGGCGCGGCGCGTGGGCGCGGCTGCAATCGGGTCCTCCGGCCACGGATGCTTCGGATAGCGCCCGCGCATCTCGGCGCGCACGGCGGCATAGCTGCCGCGCCAGAAGCCCGGCAGGTCGCGCGTCATCTGCACCGGCCGGTGCGCGGGGGAAAGCAGCTCGATCAGCAGCGCAACCTTGCCGCCGGCAATGGCCGGATGCCGGTCGAGGCCGAACAATTCCTGCACGCGGATCGCGAGCTTCGGGACCGCCTTCCGCCTCGTAATCGATCGGCACAGCCGAGCCCGTCGGCGCTTCGAAATGGGTCGGCGCCTCGGCGTCGAGCCGCCGCTTGAGCGGCCATGGCAGCAGGCCGCGCACGGCCGTGTCCAGTTCGTCCGCCGCGATCTGATCGAGCGCGGTCTTCGACGCGAGCGCCGGCGCGAGCCATTCGCTCACGGTTCCGGCCAGCGCCGCGTCGGACACGTCCGGCCATTCGTCACCTTCGCTACGCCGCAGGAACATGATCCGGTCGCGCCATTGCTTGAGCGACTTCGTCCAAGGCAGCCGATCAATGCCGAGTGCCGCGATGCCATCGGCGAATTTCCGCGCGGTGTCGTCGTCAGGAACGACGCGCATCGGCTGATCGGAAAGCGCCACGGCCCCGAGCCGCCGGCTGCGCCGCCCGCGCAGGCTCGCGCTCGCGGCATCGAACGTGACCTCTTCGCGCGCCACGATGCGATCGGCAAAGCGCGTCTCAATCTCGGCAAGCGTAATCGGCGCAGCCAGCAGGATGCGCCCCTGCGCCGCGGTGCCGGCCAACTCGGCGACCGCAAGGTACGGCTCGCGCGCGAGCGGCGACGCTGCGTCGACATTGGCGCCGCGGCCATTGACCAGCACGAACGCACCCCCAGCGCCGCGGTTCCTGGCGATCCGCTCCGGATAGGCGAGCGCGAGGATCGCGCCGGCGGATATCGCCTCCCCTCCCCCTTCTGGGGAGGGAGAAGCCCACCGCTTCGCCATCGCCCTCGCCTCCTCGGCGCGGCGCGAGCGGTCGCGGCGGAAATTCTCCAGACGGTGCAGCAGATCGACGTCGTCGCCGCCAAGGCCGCGCTCGCTGATGATCGCGGCAATGTCGGCCGCCTCGCGCCCAGCGCCTTGCGCCGCGGCATCGACCACCATGCGGGCGAGCCGTGGCGGCAACGGCAGCGAACGCAGGCGCCGGCCTTCGTCGGTGATGTGGCCATCGCCATCGAGCGCACCGATATCCGTGAGCAACGCCTTGGCCTCGGTGAGCGCCGCTTTCGGCGGCGGATCGAGGAACGCCAGTGTCTCGGCCGGCGCGCCCCAGGCGGCGAGGTCGAGCGCGAAGGACGACAAGTCCGCGGCGAGGATTTCCGGCCGCGCGTAGGGCTCGAGCGAAGCGGTCTGCGGCTCGTCCCACAGCCGGTAGCAGACGCCCGGCTCGGTGCGGCCGGCGCGGCCACGGCGCTGGTCGGCCGCGGCGCGCGACACGCGCACGGTTTCGAGCCGCGTGACGCCGACGTCCGGTTCGTAGCGCGGCACGCGCGCGAGCCCGCAATCGACGACGATGCGTACGCCCTCAATGGTGAGCGACGTTTCGGCGATCGAGGTCGCGAGCACGACCTTGCGGCGGCCGGGCGATGCCGGGGCGATAGCGCGGTCCTGCGCGTCGCCTTCGAGTGCGCCATAGAGCGCGGCGACATCGACCGAAGCATCGACCCGTTCCCGCAGCAGCGTTTGCGGTGCGGCGGATTTCGGCTGCACCCGGCAGAAAGGCGAGCACAGAACCCTGATCCACGCGCAGCGCCCGCGTCACCGCGTCGGCGACCTGCGGCTCGATGTGACGCGCATCGCGGCCGAGATAGCGCGTGTCGACCGGGTAGGCGCGGCCCTCGCTCGCGATCACCGGCGCATCGCCGAGAAGTTTCGCCACGCGCGCGCCATCGATCGTCGCCGACATCACCAGAAGTTTCAGGTCCTCGCGCAGGCCCTGCTGCACATCACGGGCAAGCGCGAGGCCGAAATCGGCATCGAGCGAACGCTCGTGAAATTCGTCGAACAGCACGGCAGCAATGCCGTCAAGCGATGGATCATCGAGCACGAGACGCGTGAACACACCCTCGGTGACGATCTCGATGCGGGTGCGGCGCGAGATTTTCGAACCGAAGCGTATGCGTAAGCCGACCGTGTCGCCGACCTTCTCGCCCAGCGTCATCGCCATGCGCGCCGCGGCGGCGCGCGCCGCAAGCCGGCGCGGCTCCAGCACCAGAATGCGGCGATCCTTCGCCCACGGCTCCTGCGCCAGCACCAGCGGCACGCGCGTCGTCTTGCCGGCGCCCGGCGGTGCGACCAGCACGGCGCAATTGCGCGCGCGAAGCGCCGCGGTCAGTTCCGGCAGCGCAGCGTCGATGGGGAGTGGCGAGTTGAATTCCATTCTCAGTCCGTCATGCCCGGGCTTGACCCGGGCATCCAGCTTTCTTCGCGCAGGAAGATGGATTGCCGGGTCAAGCCCGGCAATGACGAATTATCAAGCCTAATGCACCCTTAACGCGATCTGTCGACTTTGCGCGACCGCCGTAAGCCGACCTCAACCGTTTTCGCTGACACTCCCGCCGGGTCAAAAGACGGGACGGCGGATGAACGCGGCGTACGCTTCCAATGCCGGGCGGGTCGACTGGGTCGACTACGCCAAGGGCTTTTGCATCGTCTTCGTGGTGATGATGCACTCGACGCTCGGCGTCGAGGACGCGCTCGGGCGCGAAGGCTGGCTGCATGCCGTGGTGGCGTTCGCGCGGCCGTTCCGCATGCCGGACTTCTTCCTGATCTCCGGCCTGTTCCTCGCCCGCGTCATCGACCGCGACTGGCGCACCTATCTCGACCGCAAGGTCGTGCACTTCGCCTATTTCTACGTGCTGTGGATGACCATCCAGTTCGCCGTCAAGGCGCCGGGCCTCGCGGCCGGCATGGGCTGGTCAGGCGTCGCGGGCCTTTATCTCGAATCCTTCATCGAGCCGTTCGGCACGCTGTGGTTCATTTATCTCCTCCCGATCTTCTTCGTCGTGATCAAGGCCACGCGCAACGTGCCAGTCTGGCTCGTCTGGTCGATCGGCGCGGCGCTCGAAATCGCGCATTTCAATACCGGCTGGACCGCAATCGACGAATTCGCCAACCGCTTCGTCTATTGCTACACCGGCTACATCTTCGCGCCGTACGTCTTCGCGCTCGCGGCGCGCGTTCAGGCGCAGCCGCTGCTCGCGCTCGGCGGGCTGTTGGTGTGGGGCCTCATCAACGGCAGCCTCGTCTACGCGGGCGTCGCGACGTGGCCGTTCGTCTCGCTCGGCCTCGGCCTCATCGGCGCCGCGGCGGTGGTTTCCGTTTCGGCCCTGATGGCGATGAGCGACCTGTTCCGGCCGCTGCGCTATTGCGGGCGCAACTCCATCGTCATCTACCTCGCCTTCTTCCTGCCGATGGCCGCGACCCGCACGCTGCTGATCAAGACCGGCCTCATTCCCGACATCGGCACCATGGCGGTGGTCATCACCGTGGCCGGCGTCATCGTGCCGCTCGCCCTCTACTGGCTGGTGCGTGGCACGCGGTTCGCCTTCCTGTTCGAGCGCCCGGCCATGTTCTGGCTCACGCCCAAGCCGCGGCTCGCGTTGCAGCCGGCGGAATAGCGCTCCACATTCGTCATTGCCGGGCTCGACCCGGCAATCCATGTGAGCGCCGCCGCCGCATGGACCCCCGGGTCAAGCCCGGGGGTGACGAAAGAGAATTGGGCCGTCGGCGTTATCCACCGGCACCGTGATTATTCGGGCGAAACGCTTATATTCGGCGTCATGCCAGCACAGAAATCCAAACCCGACGCCACGACCGCAGCCGCGCCCGCAGCCCCGTCCGTCAAGAAAGGCGACCACGTCTTTCTGGTCGACGGCTCCGGCTACATTTTCCGCGCCTATCACGCGCTGCCGCCGATCAACCGCAAATCGGACGGCTTGCAGCTCAACGCCGTGTTCGGCTTCTGCAACATGCTGTGGAAGCTGCTGCGCGACATGAAGGACGACGACAAGCCGACCCATCTCGCGATCGTGTTCGACCTGTCGGAGCGAACGTTCCGCACCGAAATGTATCCCGACTACAAGGCGCACCGGCCCGACCCGCCTGACGACCTGCGCCCACAGTTCGCCCTCATCCGCGAAGCGGTGCACGCATTCGACCTGCCCTGCCTGGAGCAGAAGGGTTTCGAGGCCGACGACCTGATCGCGACCTATGTGCGTCAGGCGTGCGAGGCCGGCGCGACCGCCACCATCGTGTCGTCCGACAAGGATCTGATGCAGCTCGTGAGCGACTGCGTCATCATGTACGACACCATGAAGGACAAGAAGATCGGCATCCCCGAGGTGATCGAGAAATTCGGCGTGCCGCCTGAGAAGGTCATCGAGGTGCAGGCGCTGATCGGCGACTTCACCGACAACGTGCCGGGCGTGCCCGGCATCGGCGTCAAGACCGCGGCGCAGCTCATCGGCGAATACGGCGATCTCGAAACGCTGCTCAAGCGCGCCGGCGAGATCAAGCAGGACAAGCGCCGGCAGACGCTGATCGACAACGCCGACAAGGCGCGGCTGTCGAAGAAGCTCGTCACGCTCGACGACAAGGTGAAGCTCGACGTGCCGATCGGCGACCTCGCGGTGCACGAGCCCGATCACAAGCGGCTGATCGCCTTCCTCAAGGCGATGGAGTTCAGCTCGCTGACGCGGCGCGTGGCGGAATTCGCCGACATCGACGTCGGGCAGATCGAGCCGCAGGCGAAGCTCGGCACAGGCGAGCGCGGCGGCCCGGCCAATGCAGCGGCCGAAACGCAAACAGCATCGCGGCCGGCTTCAAACGGCACCCTCCCGCTGTCGGGCGGAGCGATGGCCCTGCCCAAGCGGCCGGGCGCGGCCTCGGTTGCGGGCGAGAGTGAGATGAAGCCGCAAGGCCTGGTCGCGGCGATGACCGAGACCTTGCGGAAAATTCCATTCGATCGCTCGCGCTACACAATCCTGCGCACCACCGATCAGATCAAAGCCTGGGTCACGCGCGCCCTCGACCTTGGCGCGGTTGCGATCGCAACCGAAAGCCAGAGCATCGATCCGATGCAGGCCACGCTTTGCGGCGTGTCGCTGGCGCTGGCGCCGAACGAGGCCTGCTATATCCCGATCGCACATCGCAAGGCGGGTGATGGCGGCGCCGAGGGCCTGTTCGCCGGCGGAATTGCGCCCGACCAGATTTCCGAGAAGGCCGCCCTCGACGCGCTGCGACCGCTGCTGGAAGATCCCGGAATCGTCAAGATCGGGCACGATCTGAAGTTCGCGTGGCAAATGTTCGCGCAACGCGGGATCGAGCTTTATCCCTACGACGACACGCTGCTGATCTCCTACGTGCTCGACGCCGGACGCGCCAGCCACGACCTTGGCGCTCTCGCCAAGCGCCATTTCGATCATGTCGTGATCGAGCACGATGCGCTGATCGGCTCGGGAAAATCCCGCGTTCCGTTCGACTGCGTGGATGTCGCCAAGGCGGCGGAATACGGCGCCGAACGGGCCGATGCCACGTTTCGCCTGTGGCGGCTGCTGAAGCCGAGGCTCCCCGTCGACCACGTCACCACCGTCTACGAGACGCTCGAGCGGCCGCTCGCGACGGTGCTGGCACGCATGGAGCGGCGCGGCATCTCGGTCGACCGGCAGACGCTTTCGCGCCTTTCCGGCGAATTCGCGCAGCGCGCGGCCGGGCTCGAAGCCGAAGTGCGCGAGCTTGCCGGCGATCCGTCGTTCAATCCCGGAAGTCCCAAGCAGCTCGGCGACATCCTGTTCGGCAAGATGGGCCTGCGAAGGCGGCATCAAGACCAAGACCGGCCAGTGGTCGACCGGCGCGCGCGTGCTCGACGAACTGGCCGAGCAAGGTCACGAGCTGCCGCAGCGGATTCTGCATTGGCGTCAGGTCACGAAGCTCAAGTCGACCTACACGGATGCATTGCCGGGCTACATCAATCCCGATACCCACCGCGTGCACACGAACTACGCGCTCGCGGCGACGCCGACCGGCCGGCTGTCGTCGTCCGAGCCCAACCTGCAGAACATCCCGATCCGCACCGAGGAAGGCCGCAAGATCCGCCGCGCCTTCATCGCGACGCCGGCCACAAGCTCGCCTCCGCCGACTATTCGCAGATCGAGCTGCGGCTGCTGTCGGAGGTCGCCGAGGTGCCGGCGCTGCGCAAGGCGTTCCAGGACGGCGTGGACATCCACGCCATGACGGCTTCCGAAATGTTCGGCGTGCCGGTGAAAGGCATGCCGGCCGAAATCCGCCGCCGCGCCAAGGCGATCAATTTCGGCATCATCTACGGCATCTCGGCGTTCGGCCTCGCCAACCAGCTCGGCATCGCGCGCGATGAGGCCGGCGCCTATATCCGCAAATATTTCGAGCGCTTCCCCGGCATCCGCGACTACATGGAAGAAACCAAGGCGTTCGCCAAGAAGAACGGCTATGTGCAGACGCTGTTCGGCCGCAAATGCCACTATCCCGACATCACCGCCTCCAACGCCTCGATCCGCTCCTTCAACGAGCGCGCCGCCATCAACGCGCGGCTGCAAGGCACCGCCGCCGACATCATCCGCCGCGCCATGGTGCGCATGGACGACGCGCTGAAGAAGAAGAAGCTCGCCGCGCAGATGCTGCTGCAGGTGCACGACGAGCTGGTGTTCGAAGTGCCCGACAACGAGGTCGACAAGACCCTGCCGGTGATCAAGAAGGTGATGGAAGACGCGCCGATGCCCGGCGATGTCGCTATCGGTGCCGCTTGCAGGTCGACGCCCGCGCGGCGGCCGGCAACTGGGACGAGGCGCATGAAGTGCTTCCCTCTTCCGCCCCCGCTTCGCGGGGGCGGATAATTGCAGCCTCACTTCTGCGGCACCACCGCGATTGCTTCGACCTCGAACAGCGCGCCCTCGCGCGCCAGCCTCGTAATCTGAACCGCGGTCGAGGCCGGCGGCGCCTTGGTGTCGACGTAGCGGTCGCGCACTTCGAAGTAGAGCGGCAGATGCGCCATGTCGACGAAGTAATTGGTGATCTTCACCACGTGCTCGAAGCCGGCATCGACCGCGGCCAGCGCCGCTTTCAGGTTTTCGAAGCATTGCGTCGCCTGGGCGCGGAAGTCGCCTGCACCGCCGGCGAACTTTCCATCGGGCGTCATGCCAAGCTGGCCGGAGAAATAGATGGTCCGGCTCGGGCCGACCGTCTCCACCGCGTGGGTGTAGCCGCGCGTGGCCGGCATGGTCGAGGGATTGTGGAAGCGGTGGACGGCCATTGTAAACTCCTTGCTGGCAGCGCCCTTGTATGGGCTGTGATCCGATTGCCCCATAATGCAATCGCTGGAACGGCATGGCAAAGTCGGTCCGATGTCTGGACGCCTCATCGCCCTCATAGCCGCTGCCGCGCTTTCGCCCGGCGCCGCGCAGGCGGCCACGCTCGACGGCGCGAGCGCTTTCCTGGCCATGGGCGCTGCCGTTCATCGGCATCCTGCTGACGATCGCGCTCGGGCCGCTGCTGTTTGCGCGGCTGTGGCATCGCCATTACGGCAAGTTCGCATTCGTGTGGGCGACCCTGACGCTGGCGCCGATGGCGGCGTTGCTCGGCAACGACATTGCCGTGGCGGTCTTCGCGCACGCCATGCTCGCCGAATACATGAGCTTCATCGCGCTGTTGTTCGCGCTCTATGTCGTGGCCGGCGGAATTCTGGTGACCGGCACGCTGCGCGGCACGCCGCTCGTCAACACGACGGTGCTCGCATTCGGCACACTGATCGCCAGTGTCATCGGCACCACCGGCGCGGCCATGATCCTGATCCGGCCGCTCATCCGCGCCAATGCGGCGCGGCTGCACAACGTGCATGTCGTGATCTTCTTCATCTTCCTGGTCGGCAACATCGGCGGCGCGCTGTCGCCGCTCGGCGATCCGCCGTTGTTCATCGGCTTTCTTGAGGGCGTCGATTTCTTCTGGCCGGCGAAACATCTCTGGCCGCAGACCGCGCTCATTGCCGGCTGCGTGCTGGCAGTGTTCGTGCTGGTCGATCTGTGGTTCCACCGCAAGGACCGCCGCGTCACGTTGGTCGGCGAAAGGCCGGCAAACTCGAAACTGGGAATGAGCGGAATCGTCAACATTCCGCTGCTGGCGGTCATCATCGCCGCGGTCATCATCTCGGCCGCGTGGCGGCCCGGCGTGAGCATTACGATCTACGGCACCACGCTGGAATTGCAGAACATCGCGCGCGACGCCGCGCTGGTCATCACGGCGCTCGTCTCACTGCTGTTGACGCGCAACGAGCATCGCGAGGCCAATGGCTTCACCTGGGAGCCGATCGTCGAAGTCGCAATTCTGTTTGCCGGCATCTTCGTCTGCGCCGCGCCGGTGCTTGCGACGCTCGACGCCGGTCACGAAGGCTCGTTCGCCTGGCTCCTTGCCCTCATCACCGCGCCCGACGGCAGGCCGCACGAGGTCGCCTATTTCTGGCTCACGGGCGCACTGTCGGCCGCGCTCGACAACGCGCCGACCTACCTCGTTTTCTTCAAGCTCGCCGGCGGCAACGCGGCCGAGCTGATGGGCCCGCTGGCGCCGACGCTCACCGCCATCTCCATGGGCGCGGTCTACATGGGCGCGCTGACGTACATCGGCAACGCGCCGAACTTCATGGTCTACGCCATCGCGACCGAGCGCGGCATCAGGATGCCGAGCTTCTTCGGCTATCTCGATCTGGTCGGTCGTGGTGCTGGCGCCGATCTTCGCCGTCGTCACTTACGTTTTCGTCGGCCAGCCTTAGCTTTCGAGGCGCGGCCGCGCGCCGGCGCGGATTTCGACTTCGCCGCCTTGGCTGCGGCCTTCGCCGGCAGCACGGCGACCGCCTCGATCTCGAGCAGCGCACCCTCACGCGCAAAGCCCGCCACTGCGAGCGTCGTGCTCGCCGGCTTGTCCGCATAATCGAGGTAGCCACTGCGTACCTCGCGCAGCACCGGCAGATCGCTGATGCTGCCGAGATAGCTGTTGAGCTTCACGACATCCTGGAAGCGCGCGCCGACCGAATTGAGCGCCGCCTTGAGATTTTCGAACACCTGCACGGCCTGCGCGCGAAAGTCGCGGCCCGCGAGTTGCCCATTCTCATCGTTGCCGAGTTGTCCGGCGATATAGACGAGCCGCGCCGGGCCGGTCACTTCGACCACGTGGGTGTATCCTGGCGGCTTCGACAGTCCCTTGGGATTGGAAAATCGCGTAATCGCCACGGCGCCCTCCTGTGCGTTTCTGTTGACCGCGCAAGTATAGACAAGCC
Source organism: uncultured Alphaproteobacteria bacterium (assembly GCA_963730645.1). Classification (GTDB taxonomy): domain Bacteria; phylum Pseudomonadota; class Alphaproteobacteria; order Rhizobiales; family Xanthobacteraceae; genus BOG-931. The sequence goes on from CAVSSN010000018.1 coordinate 287,252, forward strand.
GCGCGCTTGCGGAACCCGGGCTCGCGCACGCCCGCAACCATGACGAAAGCGCGGCAACAATGCCCAAATGCGCCGCATTCAGGATTTGTTTGCCATATCCGACAAGGCCGCCTTTACCATTCGCGGCTAGTTTGCCGCCACGAACTCGAACCTTTCCCGCCACGGTGAAGACAAACGCTGCAACTATCTGTTCTGCAGCACGTTGTTAGGCCGGGTTGTCTGCCCTTCGTTGAGGGCTTGGCTATAGGACATGGCCGTGCGTAGCGGGCGTCGCAGCAGTACTCATCAGTCGATATTGGCCGCGGCTTTGGCTGCGGGCGCGTTCGCGGCCATCGTCGCTGCGCCACCGGCGGCGCACGCCCAAGGCCTGTTCGATTTCCTGTTCGGCGGCTACGAGCGGCGGCAGGCTCCGCCGCCTGCGGCCAATTCCTACGCCGATCCCTATTCCACGCCGGCGCCCGAACGGCCGCACTATGGAGGCGGCGGTGGTGGCGGGGGCGGCGGCGGTATGGGCGGCGGCATCGGCGCGCGCTCTGTCTCCTATTGCGTGCGGCTGTGCGACGGCCAGCATTTCCCGATCCAGAAAATGGCCAATGCGACACCGGTCGAAATCTGCCGGCAAATGTGCCCGACCAGCAAGACCAAGATATTCTTCGGCAGCGTGATCGACCACGCGGTGGCCTCCGACGGCACGCGCTATTCCAATCTCGACAACGCGTTCACCTATCGCGACAAGCTGGTGCCGAACTGCACCTGCAACGGCAAGGATGCGTTCGGGCTCACCCACATCGACGTCGCCATGGATCCGACGCTGCGGCCGGGCGACATCGTTTCGACCGGCACCGGACTGATGGCCTACAACGGCAAGCGCAGCCGGCAGACAGCGGAAGAGTTCACGCCGATCGACTCGTCCGTGCCGCTTGCCGACCTCGCGCACAAGTCCACGAAGACGCGGCTCTCGCGCCAGGGCTCGGATGAGGTGTCGGAGCAGGCCGACCAACCAGAGCAGTCCGAGCGGCCGCAGCGGCGCGCGCGCACTCCCGATGTCGACCTGCGTGGTCAGGTCCTGAGATAGCCGATCACTTCCTCCGCAAGCGAGAGCGCGGAGGTCAATCCCGGCGATTCTATTCCGAACAGATTGACCAGGCGCGGCATGCCGTGTTGGCGCGGTCCCTCGACCATGAAATCCGCCGCCGGCTCGCCCGGCCCGCTAAGCTTTGGCCTGATGCCGCAATAGTCCGGCACCAGCGAGCCCGCGGGAAGGCCCGGCCAATAGGTGCGGATACGGTCGTAGAACGAATCGGCGCGGCGCGGGTCGACGGTGTAGCTTTCCGCGTCGATCCATTCGACGTCGGGGCCGAACCGCATGCGGCCGGCGAGATCGAGCGTGACATGCACGCCAAGCCCACCATCGACCGGCGTCGGATAAATCAGCCGCGAGAACACCGGGCGGCCCGCATAGGCAAAATAATTTCCTTTCGCCATCACCAGCCGCGGTATCCGCTCCGCCGGATAACCTTCGGTGACACGCGCAAGCGCCTGCGCGCCGAGGCCCGCCGAATTCACCACGGCGTCGAAATCATGCGCGCCCGCGATCGCTGCCGCCGAAATGGACGCGCCAGTGGCTGCCGCTCCATGACAATCGCTCGACCGGCGTCGCGAACGCGATCATGCCGCCGCGGTCTTCGAGTTCGCCCCACAGCGCCAGCATGAAGGCATGGCTGTCGACGATGCCGGTCTCCGGCGAGTGCAGCGCGCCGACGCAGGACAGCTCGTGCTCCATCTCGCGCGCGGCGTTGCCGCCGATCATCTCAAGGCCTTCGACGCCGTTGGCGCGGCCCTGCGCCAGGATGGTCTCGACCTTTTCAAGCTCAGCCGCGTTGGTCGCCACGATCAGCTTGCCGCATTTGCGATGCGCGACGCCGTGCGAGGCGCAGAATTCGTAAAGCATCCGGCGGCCACTGGTGCAGTGCAACGCGCGCTGCGAGCCGGCCGGATAATAAATCCCGCCATGGATCACCTCGCTGTTGCGCGAGGACACGCCATTGCCGATGCCGCCGGTCGCTTCCGCAACGATCACCTCGTGACCGGCAAGCGCCGCCGCGCGCGCGACCGCGAGCCCGACCACGCCTGCTCCGACGACGAGGACCTGCATGGGGGTTCTTTCGGCTCCGGCAAAGCGACAATTTATTCCTCCCCCTGAAAGGGGGAGGGTCGATCCGAGCGTAGCGAGGATCGGGGTGGGGGTCCGTCTGCACCGGCGCAAGACTGACCCCCACCTGGCTCGCTTCGCTCGCCGTCCTCCCCCTTTCAGGGGGAGGGAAGAGTCAATCCGCGTGCTCACTGTCCATGTGCGCGAGCACCGCGGGCATATAGCGCGTACCGGCGACGGCGCCGACCGGCACCGCAGCTTCGATGCGGGCGAGATCGCTCGACGAAAGCTTCACGGTCAACGCGCCGAGTGCCTCGCCGAGCTGGTCGCGACGGCGCGCGCCAATCAGCGGCACGATGTCGTCGCCGCGCGATTTCACCCAGGCGAAGGCGAGCTGTGAGGTGGTCGCGCCCTTCTCGCGCGCGATGGCGCCGAGCGCCTCGACCAGCGCCATGTTGCGCGGAAAATTCTCGGCCGAGAAGCGCGGCTTGCGGGTGCGGATTTCGCTCACGGCATCCTTCGCGGCCTGCGCGCGATCGCTGATGAGGCCGCCCGAGAGCACGCCGTAGGCGACAAGCGCAATGCCGAGTTCGCGCAACGTCGGCAGGATGTCGCGCTCGATGCCGCGGCTGAACAGCGAATACTCGATCTGCAGCGCCGCGATCGGATGCACCGCATGCGCGCGGCGCAAGGTCTTTGCGGAGGCTTCCGAAACGCCGATATGGCGAACAAAGCCCGCCTTCACCATGTCGGCGATGGCGCCGATCGTGTCCTCGTACGGCACCTCAGGATCGACGCGCGCCGGCTGGTAGAGATCGATATAATCGGTGCCGAGCCTGCGCAGCGAATAGGCGAGAAAATTCTTCACGGCCTGCGGCCGGCAATCGTCGCCGTAAAATTTCTGGTCCGGCCCACGCATCGCGCCGAACTTCACCGCAATGAACGCGCGCTCGCGCTTGCCGCCCTTGAGCGCCTCGCGCAGCAGCATCTCGTTCTGGCCAGCCCCATAGAAATCGCCGGTGTCGAGCATGGTGATGCCGGCCTCGAGCGCGGCATGGATGGTGGCGATGCACTCTTTGTCGTCCGCCGGCCCATAGCCGCCCGACATGCCCATGCAGCCGAGGCCGAATTCGGAGACCTTGGGGCCGTTGCGGCCAAGTGCGCGCATTTGCATCGCTTTTCTCCTCAAGCCGTCATGCGCGGGCGCGACCCGCGCATCCCGCTGAGGGTGGCACAGTCACGCCCCTTGAATCGAGATGGCCGGGACAGGCCCGGCCATGACGATACGATACACGATAATACGGGGTGTAACTCCTCACTCCGCCGCGATGCGCACTTCGGGCGCGGCGGCGCGCACGTCGGCGTCGACGTGCTTCTCGTATTTGACGAAGTTCTCCTGGAACATGCGCACCAGCTTGCGCGCGGTCTCGTCGAAGGCCGATTTGTCCTTCCAGGTCTTCATCGGATAGAGCAGATGCGGCTCGACGCCGGGCACCGAGGTCGGCACCGCGAAGCCGAAATAAGGATCGGTGCGGTAGCTGGCGTTCTTGAGCGAGCCATCCAGCGCGCCGGTGACGAGCGCGCGCGTCGCCTTGATCGGCATGCGGCGGCCGGTGCCGTAGATGCCGCCGGTCCAGCCCGAATTGACCAGCCAGCAGTCGACGTTGTGCTTGCTGATGAGGTCGCGCAACAGGTTGCCGTATTCCGCCGGCGGCCGCGGCAGGAACGGCGCCGCAAAGCAGGTCGAGAACTCGGGCTCGACGCCGACCAGGCCCTTCTCGGTGCCCGCGACCTTGGCGGTATAGCCGGAGAGGAAGTGATACATCGCCTGCGCCGGCGTCAGCTTCGCGATCGGCGGCATGACGCCGAACGCGTCGGCGGTGAGGAAGATGATGTTCTTCGGCTGCCCGGCACGGCCGGTCGGCGAGGCCAGCGGCATGAATTCGATCGGATAGGCCGAGCGGGTATTTTCGGTCCGCTTGTCGCTGTCGAAATCGCAGATGCGGGTTTCGGGATCGAAGATCACGTTCTCCAGCACCGCGCCGAAGCGGTTGGTGGCCGCGTAGATTTCCGGCTCTGCTTCCTCCGAGAGCTTGATGCACTTGGCGTAGCAGCCGCCCTCGAAATTGAACACACCGTCCGGGCTCCAGCCGTGCTCATCGTCGCCGATGAGGGTGCGGTTCGGATCGGCCGAGAGCGTGGTCTTGCCGGTCCCGGAAAGGCCGAAGAACAGCGCGACGTCGTCGTTCTTGCCGACATTGGCCGAGCAATGCATCGGCATCACGCCCTGCGCCGGCAGGTAGAAGTTGAGTGTCGTGAAGACAGACTTCTTCATCTCGCCCGCATAGGACGAATTGCCGATCAGAACGATCTTCCGGGTGAAGTCGATGGCGACGATCGTATCGGTGCGCACGCCGTGGCGCGCCGGGTCGGCCTTGAAGGTCGGCAGGTCGACGATGGTCAGTTCCGGCGCGTAATCCTCAAGCTCGACAACGTTCGGCCGGATCAGCAATTGGCGGATGAACAGCGAATGCCAGGCGAGTTCGGTGAAGACCCGCGCCTTGATTCGGTATTTCGGGTCGGCGCCGCCGTAGAGGTCCTGGGCGAACAGCTTCTTGCCGCGCGCATGCGCGATGAAATCCTCGTAGAGAAGCTGGAACTGCTCGGCCGTGATCTTGCGGTTGCCCTCCCACCACATCGATTTTTCGGTGAGCGCATCGCAGACGGTATGCTTGTCCTTGGGGCTGCGGCCGGTGTGCACGCCGGTCTCGGCGCAGATCGGGCCGCCCTGCACGATGGTGGCTTCGCCGGCCGCTATCGCATGCTCGTAAAGCTGGGGCGCACCAAGATTCCAATGGACTTCCTTGAGGTCCTTAAATCCGAATTTGTCGGCGCCGTGGGCGCTGTTCCTCAGCCCTGTTTCCTTCACCCTAGCCTCCGCATACTCGTCCGGCGTCTTAAAGCGCCGAAGCCCCTCAACCACGGCCGCTGGGGGAGCAGCCAATCCGATCCTACCCGCCGATCATACCCGCCACGCGGCGGGTCCGCGACCTAATAAAGGTCGCACGGACATCTGCCAAGATGCCGCTCGGGGGCCGGCTGGCGGACGCTGGCAATGCCCTGCCTGCAAGGCGCACAAACCCGTTCGCAACTGCACAAGTAACCATATGAAGCGGCAACCTACGGCTTGAGGCCGGCAATGGACACGGCTTCGGTCCACATCGGTATCTCGGCCGCGATCATGGTGGCCAATTCCTCGGGCTTGTTGCCGAGCGGCTCGACGCCGAGATCGGTCAGGTGCGCCGCGATCTGCGGATCCCTGACCGCACGGGCGATCTCCGCCGACAGGCGATCGACGATCGCCTTGGGCGTGCCGGCCGGCGCGAGGGGTCCGTTCCAGACGATGGCATTGAAGCCGGGGAAGCCGGATTCGCTGACCGTCGGAATGTCGGGCGCCTGCGGCGAGCGTTGCAAGCTTGTCACCGCCAGCATGCGGATGGTTCCGCCCTTGGCCTGCTCCAGCGCGTCGCCCAGCAGCGAGAACATGGTCGGCACGTGCCCGGCCACGACGTCGGTCATGGCGAGCGCATTACCCTTGTAGCCGACCGGCGTCATCTTCAGTCCGGCCCGCGCGAGAAACATCTCCATCGCCAGATGGATGATACTGCCGGCGCCGCTTTGGGCGTAAGCGAGCTTTTCCGGCTGCGCCTTCACCCAGGCGATGTACTCGGCCACGCTCTTGACCGGCACCTTCTGGTTTACGACCAGCACCGTACTGTTGGTCAGGGCGGCGCTGATCGGGATGAAATCCTTCACCGGATCGTACGGCACCTTTTGCAGCGCTGGCGTAATCGAGATCTGCGGCGATGTCGCCCAAAACAACGTGTAGCCGTCCGGCGGCGCATGCGCGACCGCTTCGGCGGCGAGCGTACCGCTCGCTCCAACGCGGTTCTCGATGATGAACTGCTGCTTGAACACTTCGCTGAGCCGCTGCGAAATGATGCGCGCCGCGCTGTCGCCGGCGCTGCCGGCCGCAAAGGGATAGATGAAGCGCACGGGCCGCTGCGGCCAGTCCTGCGCTTGCGCCGCAGCGCTTCGGACCAAGCACCGCGGCGACCAGCACGGCGGCGAAAATTCTGCGATCGAGCATGGTGGCAGCTCCTCGTCAAAAACCAAGCCGTCTCAGTCTATCACCTCGCCGGCCTAGGCCGCCCGCGCCTTGGCCGCGAGGTCGACCACGACCTTGCGCAATTGCGCCGCGCCGGTGACACGCTCGGGAAACGGCAGCCGCAGCGTCGCGTCGCCGAGCGCGAGGTCGAGGCCGTCAGGATCGAGGCCGGTGAGACGCCACTTGCCGTCGTCGGCGCCGAGGAGTTTGGTCGCGTAGAGCCGCACCGCTTCGGCGTGGTCGGCGTTCATGTGCGTGACCGCGCCGTCCTCAGTCTCGATCAATTCATCCGCGCCTGCCATGTCGGTGAGCACGTCCGCCGCCTTGAGGTCGGCGGCACGCGCGAAGCCGCCGTTGAGATGCGCAGAGACGACGCCCAATCGCCAGAACGAGAAATCGGCGAAGCCGACGTAAAGCTCCGACTTCGGATGGCGCGCCAGGAAGCGACGCCGCACGCGCGGTGCGTCCGCGCTCTCGCGGGCCACTTGCGCAAACGTTCCAAGCAGTGTCAGGCGCGCGTGCGCCAGCGGATCGCCTTTGCCGGTCGAGGCGAGCAGCAGCGAGGCGCGGCCGTCCACCTCCAGGTTGGCGGTGTGAGTCGAGAGCCGCGAGACCAGGATCAGCGGCGAACCGTCGACATCGGTCGCAACGTTCACCAGCGAGGCGAACGGATGGCCGGTATTGCGGTCGAGCGTCGCGAGCGAGCCGGACCGCGTCGCCCGCAACAGGCCCTTGGCCTCGGTTTTGGGGTCGAAATCGGCCGGGGCCTGGGCGTTTTCGGGAAGGCGATTGGGCATTGATCCCGGCAAAGGGGCTGCTCTTTCGGCGTCGGTCATGGCGTTTGCCTCCTTACTGACCGGGATTGCCCCGATTTCGCCTTGTATTGTCAAACTTCCGCCCCCACATGGGGATTCAACAGGCTTGGGGCCGGGCTCGTGATTGCTGCGGCCGACTCATGCTAGAAGGCCGCCATGCCGACAATCGCTCTCGTCGACGACGACCGCAACATCCTGACCTCCGTCTCGATCGCACTCGAGGCCGAAGGCTACCGGATCATGACCTACACCGACGGCGCCTCGGCGCTCGACGGCTTCAAGACCTCGCCGCCGGACCTTGCCATCCTCGACATCAAGATGCCGCGCATGGACGGCATGGAGACGTTGCGGCGGCTGCGGCAGAAGTCGGACATGCCGGTCATCTTCCTCACCTCCAAGGACGAGGAAATCGACGAACTGTTCGGCCTCAAGATGGGCGCGGACGATTTCATCCGCAAACCGTTCTCGCAGCGGCTCCTGGTCGAGCGCGTTAAAGCCGTATTGCGCCGCGGCTCGCCCAAGGACGCCACCGCTCCCAAGGAGGCCGACACCAAGGTTCTGGAGCGCGGCCTGCTGCGCATGGATCCCGAGCGCCACACCTGCACCTGGAAGAACGAGGCGGTGACGCTCACCGTCACCGAATTCCTCATCCTGCAGGCCCTGGCGAGCCGCCCCGGTGTGGTCAAAAGCCGCAACGCCCTGATGGATGCCGCCTACGACGATCAGGTCTATGTCGATGATCGCACCATCGACAGCCACATCAAGCGGCTGCGCAAGAAGTTCAAGGCGAGCGACGACGATTTCGACATGATCGAGACGCTTTATGGCGTCGGCTACCGCTTCAAGGAAGCGTGACGGCCGGACTCCGCGAATTGCGATGCATACCTGACGGGGCGGCTAAACTGCTGTAGAATCACGGCCATACCCGTAGCGGGTCCCGATTGCGGGTGGGTGCTCGAACCCCGGCAGAGACGTGCTCGATCGAACCGCAGACATTGCACCGGCGCCCGTCGAGGCCGATCGCCCCGACGACGTGCCGGCGAGCCAACCGAACAGCGGCCTGCGCCGCGTCGGCGGCCTGTTGCTCCATGCCTGGCAATTCTTCATCGCCCAGAGCTTTTCGAGCCTCACCCGCCGCATCGTTTCGCTCAACGTCGCCGGACTGCTGGCGCTCGCGGTCGGCATCACCTACCTGTCGCAGTTTCGCGCGGGCTTGATCGACGCGCGCGTCGAAAGCCTGCTGGTGCAGGGCGAAATCATCGCCGGCGCCATCGCATCGTCGGCCACGGTCGAAACCGATTCCTCGATCACCATCGATCCCGACAAACTGCTGGAGCTGCAGAACGGCCAGAGCTACGGACCCTCCGAGGACGCGCTCTACGGCATCGACTTCCCGATCAATCCGGAGCGCGTGGCGCCGGTGCTGCGCCGCCTCGTTTCGCCGACCAAGACGCGCGCGCGCATCTACGACCGCGACGGCGTGCTGCTGGTCGACAGCCGCGCGCTGTTCGGCCGCGGCGACGTATTGCGTTTCGATTTGCCGTCACCCACGGCGGAGAAGCCGGGCCTCATTGAGCGCGCCTTCATCGCCGTTCGCACCTGGCTCGGTCGCGGCGATCTTCCGCTCTACAAAGAGCTCGGCCCGGAGAACGGCAAGGGCTATCCCGAGGTCGCACAGGCACTCAACGGCCAGAAGGCGAGCCTGGTGCGCATCAACGATCGCGGCGAGGTCATCGTCTCGGTCGCGGTGCCGGTGCAGCGCTTCCGCGCCGTGCGCGGCGCGCTCATGCTGTCGACGCAAGGCGCCGACATCGACGACATGGTGGAGGCCGAACGGCTCGCCATCCTGAAGGTTTTTCTCGTCGCGGTCGGCGTCATGGTGGTGCTCTCGATCCTGCTCGCCGGCACCATCGCCGAGCCGGTGCGCCGGCTTGCCGACGCCGCCGAGCGCGTGCGCCGGCGCATCCGTTCGCGCATCGAGATTCCGGATTTCACGCGTCGCCGCGACGAGATCGGACATCTCTCCGGCACGCTGCGCGACATGACCAACGCGATGTACAGCCGTATCGAGGCGATCGAAAGCTTTGCCGCCGACGTCGCGCATGAATTGAAAAATCCGCTGACGTCGTTGCGCTCTGCGGTGGAGACGCTGCCTGTCGCCAAGACCGAGGAAAGCCGTGCCCGGCTTCTCACCATCATCCAGCACGATGTCCGCCGGCTCGACCGCCTGATCTCGGACATCTCCGACGCCAGCCGGCTCGACGCCGAGTTGCAGCGCCAGGACGCCGAAGCGGTCGATATGCGCAAGCTGCTCGCCACGCTGGTGGCGGTCGCCAACGAAGTGAAACGCGACGACGGCGTGACGGTCACGCTCGCGTTCGAGGGCGGCGGCCCGCACGCGTTCCAGGTGCCCGGCCACGATTCGCGGCTCGGGCAGGTCGTCGACAATCTCATCGAGAATGCGCGCTCATTCTCGCCGCCCGAAGGCACGGTGCGCGTGACCTGCCGCCAAGCCAAGAACGAGGTCGAGATCGTGGTCGATGACAACGGCCCCGGCGTGCGTCCGGATGCGATCGAAAAGATTTTCGAGCGCTTCTACACCGACCGGCCGCACCAGGGGTTCGGGCAGAATTCCGGTCTCGGCCTTTCGATCTCCAAGCAGATCATCGAGGCGCACGGCGGCAGCATCTCGGCCGAGAATCGCACCGGCGTGCCGGACGCCGACGGCATGCCCAGTGTGCTCGGCGCCCGCTTCGTGGTGCGCCTGCCGGCGATGTGATGGCAGCAGAGGCGGCCAGCATTCACGCATCGGCCGTTTTGGTCGGCGCGCATGCGGTCCTGATCCGGGGTCCGTCGGGCGCCGGCAAATCACGCCTGGCGTGGGAACTCATACAAGCCGCGCAGTCGAACCTCCTGGCGTTTGCCCGATTGGTCGCCGACGACCGCGCGCATGTCGAGCCGCGTGGCGGCCGGCTGCTGGTGCGCCCGGCGCCTGCACTCGCCGGGTTGATCGAAGTCTATGGCGTTGGCATCCGGCGACTGGACTACGAGGCCGCCGCTGTGGTCGGCCTCGTTGCCGACCTTGCCGCCCCGGATGCAAGCCGGTTCCCGCCGCAAGCTGCGCGAGAGGTTTTCATCGAGGGCGTTCCCCTGCCGCGGCTCGCCGTCGCACCGGGTTCGCCGGCCTTGCCGAGCGTGCTGGCACTGCTCACATCAGCCGAGGCCAAGCGTTGACGGCTTATCCGTATTCATCCCTGGCCTGATCCGCCAGCGTGGTCGGAAATTGGTAACCATACCGCGCGTACACTCAAAAGCGGCTTTGAAATGGCGTTGCACAAACGCGATTCGACATTTTCTTATTGCAATGCAACAAGACCCCAAAATAGCCAAGAGTGCCCCTTGCGCTTGGGCTTCGGATGGTCAAGATGATGGCCCTTTCGTGCGGTGCACCCGGGACGCGCCCGCGGGGAGTTCAATGATCGGTCTTGTACTGGTTACCCACGGGCGGCTCGCCGTCGAGTTCCGCGCGGCGTTGGAACATGTCGTCGGTCCGCAGACCCAGATCGAGGCGGTCACGATCGGCCCCGATGACGACGTCGAGCAGCGCCGCAAGGACATCATCGAAGCGGTCAAGCGGGTCGACACCGGCGACGGCGTCGCGATCCTGACCGACATGTTCGGCGGCACGCCGTCCAACCTCGCCATTTCGGTGATGAGCCAGCCCAAAGTCGAGGTGCTCGCCGGCATCAATCTGCCGATGCTGGTCAAGCTGGCCAAGGTGCGCGACGAGTGCCCGCTGGCCGACGCCGTCGTGGCGGCTCAGGAGGCAGGCCGCAAATACGTCACCATCGCAAGCCGGGTCCTCACCGGCAAATGAGCGAGCCTGCCCGCTTGCCCGATAACGGCCAGCCCGAGCCACAGCCAACGCGCGAAGGCGCGATCGTGCGCGTGCTTTGCATCTGCAACAAGAAGGGCCTGCACGCGCGCGCGTCTGCCAAGTTCGTGCAGACGGTCGAAAAATTCGACGCCGAGGTGCGCGTAACGCGCGGCCACGAGACTGTGGGCGGCACATCAATCATGGGCCTGATGATGCTGTCGGCAGCGCCCGGCACCTCGATCACGATCGAGGCGACCGGCAAGGAGGCAGCCGAGGTGATGGATGCGCTGACCAAGCTCATCGACTCGCGTTTCGGCGAGGACGACTGACTGTCGGCCCGGCTCAGCATCTCCAAGTCTGCCCCAGAATAATTCCCTCCGGGACCTACTCAATCGAGCCGGTCTGTCACATAGTATGGCGCGCAGAGATGCCAGCCGGGTTGTCGCTGACAAAAGGGGACCGGCTCCGCGGCAAAGAGGAGGAGCAGATGATTTTTGGAAAGACAGATCCTAAAGAGACCCGCTGATACGAAACCGAATGGCATGCCTGCCGCGGCTGTCACAACGGCGACCGCACCCATGCCCGGTACGGCAGCCGCGGCCCCGACGCCTGCCGCAACCCAACAGCCCAAGGCGACGTTTCGCTATGTCGATCACCCGACACGGCAGAAACATTCGCCGATTCCATCACCGGATTGTTTTTCGACGGACAGACGCTGCGGATCGAATTTGCGGTGACGCGCGTCGACGACGTCAAGCCCAATTCCCCGATCACGGGCCGCCGCTATCCGATCTGCCGGCTCGTGCTGCCACCGACGGCGGCGGTCGATCTCATCAATCGCATGCAGCAGGTCGGCGCCGCGTTGACACAAGCCGGAATGGCGAAGCAGACGTCTCCGGCACAGCCCGCCGCCGCTCCCGCCAAGGCGCCCTGAGCGTTCGCTCAAGCGTTTGCGCCGCGCAGCAGGCGGCCGCCGCCTGCTTGAGATCGGCGACAAAGTGCCGATAGGCGGTTTGCTTTTCCGCTTTGTCCTTGATGCGAAGCAGCGAGGACGGATGCACGGTGACCACCAGCCGCGTGCCATCTGCCAGCTCTTGCGCGCGTCCGCGTAGTTTCGTGATCGTGACCGCGCGGCCCATCAGGCTGCGCGCCGCGGTGGCGCCGAGCGCAACAATCGTCGCCGGTTTGATCAGCGCGCGTTCGACTTCGAGCCAGATCTTGCAACGCTCAGTCTCGTAAGCATTCGGGCGTTTGTGCAGCCGGCGCTTGCCGCGCATCTCGTGCTTGAAATGCTTGACCGCGTTGGTGACGAAGGTCTCCTCGCGCGCAATGCCGGCATCCTCGAAGTGCCTGATCGAGCAGGCGTCCGGCAGGCCCGACGAACGGCTTGCCGGCAAGGTCCTCCTTGTCGCCCGGCTGCTCGCCGACAAGCATGAAGGTGGCGCGCTTCGGCCCTTCGCCCGGCACGGCCTGCGTGGCATCGCGATAGAGCGGACAACGCCTGCATTCGTTCTCGGCCTGCGCCAGCCGGCGCAACGATCTCGGCTGTTCGGGACTGGAATTCTCGAGTTTGGCGGCCTTGGCGTCCATCGCAGCGACAACGCCGCCGCTCCGCCAAAGTTCGCAGTAGACATAAAGGTATCTTTATGTCTTTATTGCCCACCTTCGGCAGACCTGCTATAGGCCTTGTCCGAACCCGCCGAAACGTCCGGCCGAACCTGACCCGCCCAAAAGGAAAGCCATGACCACCAAGCCCGTAAACGCGTCCACCGACTACATCGTCAAGGACATCGGCCTCGCCGAATTCGGCCGCAAGGAAATCTCCATCGCCGAGACCGAGATGCCCGGCCTGATGGCGACGCGCGAGGAATACGGCGCGAAGCAGCCGCTCAAAGGCGCCCGCATCGCCGGCTCGCTGCACATGACGATCCAGACCGCCGTGCTGATCGAGACGCTCAAGGCGCTCGGCGCCGACGTGCGCTGGGTGTCGTGCAACATCTATTCGACGCAGGACCACGCGGCCGCGGCGGTCGCGGCTGGCGGCACGCCGGTGTTCGCCGTCAAGGGCGAGAGCCTTACCGGACTATTGGAACTACACCCGCAAGCTGTTCGAATGGCACGGCGGCGGCGTGCCGAACATGATCCTCGACGACGGCGGCGACGCCACGATGTTCGTGCATCTCGGCCTGCGCGCCGAGAACGGTGACGCGGCGTTCCTCGACAAGCCTAGCGTCGAGGAAGAGGAAATCATGTTCGCGCTGCTCAAGCAGACGCTGAAGGACAAACCGAAAGGCTGGTTCGGCGAGATCGCGAAATCGATCAAGGGCGTCTCGGAGGAGACGACCACCGGCGTGCACCGGCTCTACGAGATGCAGAAAAAAGGCACGCTGCTGTTCCCGGCGATCAACGTCAACGACAGCGTCACCAAGTCGAAGTTCGACAATCTCTACGGCTGCCGCAAGTCGCTGGTCGACGGCATCCGCCGCGGCACCGACGTGATGATGGCCGGCAAGATCGCGATGGTCGCGGGCTTCGGCGACGTCGGCAAAGGCTCGGCCGCGTCGCTGCGCCAGGCCGGCTGCCGCGTCATGGTGTCGGAGATCGATCCGATCTGTGCGCTGCAGGCCGCGATGGAAGGCTACGAAGTCGTCACCATGGAAGACGCCGCGCCGCGCGCCGACATCTTCGTCACCGCGACCGGCAACAAGGACGTCATCACCATCGAGCACATGCGGGCGATGAAGGATCGTGCCATCGTCTGCAACATCGGCCACTTCGACAACGAAATTCAGGTCGCAAGCCTGAAGAACCTGAAGTGGAACAACATCAAGCCGCAGGTCGACGAAATCACGTTCCCGAGCGGGCGCCGCATGATCCTGCTGTCCGAAGGCCGCCTGGTAAACCTTGGCAACGCCATGGGACATCCGAGCTTCGTCATGTCGTCGTCGTTCACCAACCAGACGCTGGCGCAGATCGAACTGTGGACCAATCCCGGCCAAGTACAAAAAAGAAGTCTACACGCTGCCAAAGAAGCTCGACGAAAAGGTCGCGCGGCTGCATCTGGAGAAGATCGGCGTGAAGCTGACCACGCTGCGCGACGACCAATCGGAATACATCGGTATTCCGAAGGAAGGCCCGTTCAAGTCGGATCACTACCGCTATTGAATTTTACCTCTCCCCGCGTGCGGGGAGAGGTCGAGCGAAGCGAGGGTGAGGGGCCTCTCCGCGATTCTGAGCCGCGGAGAGGCCCCCTCACCCCAACCCTCTCCCCGCACGCGGGGAGAGGGAGATCACTTCCGCGGCGGAATAATCGCGATCACGTAGCGCACCGCAGCGTCGGTGAAGCCGAGATACGTGCTCGCAATCTGGACCTCGGTCACGGCAGGATTGCCGGCACGCCGCGCACGCGCATCGAGCGCCTGCATGCATTCCTTCTCCGGTATCGGGCAAACCAGCGCGATGCCGTCGCGTTCGATGCGGTCCTCGTCGACCCAGGGAGTCGTTTCCGGGCTCATGATGTCGAACGTCGACGGCTCGTCCTGCAGATAGAACACGACGCCGTTGACGATATTGGTGTAGCTGCCGACGATACGCAGCGGCTTGTCGGTGTGTTCATGCCACGCCCGGTCGATCGCCTGCGCAATCTGCCGATAGTGCGTCGCGTAGTTCGGAACGCCCTGGCGATGGATCACAATGGCGATGACGGGCGATGCCGCCGCCATCACCACCGGGAAAATGATTGCCAGCGCCAGCAGCCGGGCCGCAGCCGTGCGCGACACGGTCATCAGCGGCGACGACAGCAGCACGACCGGAACCAGCGTCACCGCCGACATCGCCCACAGTGAGACGATTTCAACCCGCAGCACGACGGCCGCAAGCGCCGCCAGCAGCAGCGGTGCAATAAAGGCGACAATGACGATGCGCCGCTCCGGAGCCGCCGGCCACAGCATGTCGGCGATCGCTGCCCGGCCAGGCCGGACGACGAGTGCTGCGAAAACGATCGCGACCGCGATATAGCCCAGAACGCCGCCCAGAAAGGCAACCGCCGAAGCGATTGAGGTCAGGAGCGTTGCGGGGTGGGAATCGAGCGCGTAATCGATCGGCTCAAAATGATGAACGGCGAGCCAGTAGGCGTTCGGCGCGATCAGGACCGCGCCGACCGCAATCGTCAGCCACGGCGCCCATGACCGGAAATATGCGCCGCGGCGCGGATCGGTGAGCGCGGCGACGACGAGGCCAGCCAGCAGGAAGATCGACCAGTACTTGCCGAGCATGGCCGCGGCGGCAGCGGCGCCGGCCAACACCGCCCAGCCGGCACGGCGCGTCTCGTACGAGCGCAAAAACCACCACGTGGTCGCCGCCCACAGCGGCAGCAGCACCGTATTGGCGTTGAACTTCAGCGCATGGAAATTAAAGAACGGCACCAGCGTCAGCAGCAGCAGGCCGGTGACCCGCTTTTCGGCATCAAGATAGCGCGCCGAGAGCAGCCATGCGAGCCACAGCGCGAGCGTCGCCAGCACCATGGCAAAGAGGTAATAAGCCCAGTCGGCAAGCGGAAACACTTTGAACCACGCACCGACCAGCCAGGCCCCGAGCGGCGGATGCTTCGGTGTGCCGGTGCCCGCCGCGCGCGACCACGCCACCATCTCACCCATGTCGAAATGGATATCCTGGCTGCCCTTGGCGATCGCGCCGTAGAGCGACCACACCGCGAGATAAAACAGCAGGAACAGCGCCATCGCGCGCAC
This sequence comes from uncultured Alphaproteobacteria bacterium, assembly GCA_963730645.1. Taxonomy (GTDB): domain Bacteria; phylum Pseudomonadota; class Alphaproteobacteria; order Rhizobiales; family Xanthobacteraceae; genus BOG-931. The sequence continues at coordinate 303,012 of CAVSSN010000018.1, forward strand.
GCGCCGCGCCGGATCGATGAACGCATCGAACATTCGTTCGAATACGGAGAAGCCACGTTGGTGCCCTTCGGCGGCGATCATGAACGTGGCGGCACGGTCGCGATCATGAAATTCCGCGGCTCGCTTGCAAAGCCAAGCCAATGCCGTGTCAACGTCACCTCTCGCCACCGCCCCGCCGGCCCGTGCAGGAGCAGTCGATACATACCGTCGAGGCAAACATCGTCGTCGGCCGTGCAGATGATCGCAACCCCCTCTCGCGCGAGGCGCGCATCGTCGACCCAGGGCGAAAGATAGAGCGAGAAATCTGCATATGTCGATGGTTTGTCGGCGATGTAGAACGCCGCCGCGCTCGCCAGCGCAAACGAACCGGCAACAAGACGCAGCGGCTGGTCGCTGGTATCGCGCCATTCGCGCTGTGCCGCGTCGGCGGCGAGCCGCGCATAGAGGGCGCTGTTCTCAACGCCGACCTTGAGGATCGTCAGCGCGACAAGCGGCGAGCCCGCAACGACAATCAGCGTGATTGCGGTGACGATAGCGGCAAGGCGTCGAACCGCGATCCGGCTCACGACGATGAGTCCGGATGCGAGCATCATCGCAGGAAGCAGATTGAGCGCCGGCTCATTCCATATCGACTGCAAATTGGTGTGGGTCACGACGGCCACCAGGATCGGCAGCAGCAGCGGAGTCCAGAACAGGATCATCAGGGAACGGCGCGTCGGATCGCGCGTAACCCAGCTGTCACGCGACCGCCTTGTGTGACGGATGGATCAGGAGCGCAACCAAGCACAATCGACAGCGCCGCATAGCCGATCGTGCCGCCGGTGTAGACCGAAAGCGAACGCAGAAATTCCGCCAGCGAATTCGCGCTCCGCCGCGCCACGACCCAGGTGAGCGGCGGAAAGTGTTCGTACACCAGCCAAATGACGTGAGGCAGCACGACGAGAATGAACACGAGGGCGGTCACCCATGGCGCGGCAGAACGGAAATAAGCCGTCCGCCGGCGATCGGTTAAAACGGTCAGCGCCATAGCAACGAGAAGAAAGGCGGACCAGTATTTCGTCATCATGGCCGCCGCCGCCGCCACGCCGGCAAGCGCCGCCCAGCCAAGGTGGCGCGCATCGAGCGAGCGCAGCAAAGCCCACATCGCCAGCGCCCACAGCGGGATCAGCGCCGAATTCTGATCGAACTTCAGGCCGAGGAAATTGTAGAACGGGATGACCGCGAGCAGGAACGGCACCGCCGCCCGCTTTTCGCCATCGAGCCAGATGCCCGCGAGCTCAAATGCCAGATAAATTCCGATCGACACGGTGATAACGGCAAGCAGCGTGTACGACCAATCGGCCAGCGGAAATATGGCGAACCAGAGCTTCAGCACGAACGCGAGGAATGGCGGGTGCTTGGGGTAGCCGAGCGCAGGCTCGCGCGCCCACACCACCATCTCCGCCATGTCGGCGTTGACGTCCTGGCTCGACTTGGCGACGATTCCATAAATCGCCCACGCCGCCGCATAGCCGGCGACCAGACCGAATGCGACCCGCCGCCGGCGCGCCGGGTCGCACAGCCCGTCGACCAGGCCTGCGAAAGCGCTGCTGATACGATCAAAGAAAGAAAGCGGCATCGGCTCCGGCACACTTGCCACGCAGCAGGCCCATCCGTCGCGGCGCCGCGGCAGGCCGTCTATGGCACGCGCGCCACGTTGCGTCCATTGTGGCCGGGTGACCGCCCGGCGGCACAACCCGCCCGCTTTAGTATGGCTCAAGCAGGGCGTCCGCATTGAATTGGCCGCCGTCATCGCGTTATCTGGCGGCGATGGACAGCCTCTCACCCGCATCCGCACTGGCGCCGCGCGCTCCAGGTTCGGCGACACGGCCGGCGCCGGAGCTCGGCATTATCGTGCCGACCTTCCAGGAGCACGACAACGTGCCGATTCTGGTCGAGCGACTCCGGCGCACTCTGGCGGGCTGTGAATGGGAGGTGGTGTTCGTCGACGACAATTCCCCCGACAACACAGCGAGCGTTGCGCGGTCGCTCGGCGAGACGGACAATCGCGTGCGCTGCATCCGCCGCATCGGCCGCAGGGGGCTAGCGGGCGCGTGCCTCGAAGGCATGCTGGCGAGCCAGGCGAATTATGTCGCAGTGATAGACGCCGACCTGCAGCATGACGAGACATTGCTCGTCGCCATGCTCGACCGCCTGCGTACTGGCGACGTCGATCTCGTCGTCGCGAGCCGATATCTCGCCGGCGGTTCCGCCGCGGGCCTGTCCGCCAACCGTGAACGCGCGAGCCGCTGGTCGAGCGCGCTCGTGCGTCACTTTCTCGGCGTCGATCTCAGCGACCCGATGAGCGGCTTCTTCATGATGCGGCGTGACGGCTTCGAGGCGCTGGCGCCGCGGCTGTCGTCGCAAGGGTTCAAGATCCTGCTCGACATCGTTGCGACGGCGCATGGCCGCTTGCGGATCGCCGAGTTGCCATTCGTGTTTCGCGAACGTCTCCACGGCGAGAGCAAGGTCGACACCAAGATCGCTCTCGATTTCGCCGCGCTGCTGATCGCGAAGCTGACGAACGACGCGGTTTCCATCCGCTTCATGTTGTTCTGCCTCGTCGGACTGACCGGTATCGGCATCCATATGGCGACGCTCGATGTGCTGCTGGGGTTCGCCGCCCTGCAATTCGGCGTCGCGCAGACGCTCGCCACCGTCGGCGCCATCGCCTGGAACTTCGTGCTCAACAACCTCTTCACCTACCGCGACCAGCGCCTTACAGGCTGGGATTTTGTGACCGGGCTGCTGCGGTTCGAGGTGATCTGCGCGATCGGCGCCATCTCCAATGTCGGCATCGCCACCTGGATCTACGATTACGACAGCGACTGGTGGATCGCCGGCCTCGGCGGCGCGCTGATGGGGGCGGTGTGGAACTACGTGGTCAGCGCGGCATTCGTCTGGCGGCAGCGCTGAGCGCAAAGGAGGCTCCGATGCGATCGCGATACCTGCGCGCCGCAGTCACCGGCGCTTGTGCCGCCCTGGCGGTTTTCGCCGGCGTGTCCATCGCCGCCGCCGACGAGCCGTTCTACAAGGGCAAGCGCCTCACATTCCTGGTGAACTTCGCTCCGGGCGGTCCGACCGATGTCGAGGGCCGGCTGCTCGCGAAATACATTGCCAAGCACATCGACGGTTCGCCATCGATCGTCATTCAAAACAAGGACGGCGCCGCCGGCCTTGTGGGCACGACCTATCTCGGTGAGCTCGGCCCGCGCGACGGCACCATCGTCGGCTATCTTACCGGCGCCAGCTGGCGATACGCCATGGAGCCGGATCAGCATCGGATCGATTTCCGCTCGTACGAGTTCATCGGCTATTCGCCGGGCAATGCCGTCTATTATGCGCGTACCGACGTGCCGCCGGGCCTGAAGCAGGCCGCCGACATCATGAAGGCGCAGGGTCTGGTCGCTGCCGGACTCGGCGCGGATTCCTCGAAGGACATGCTGATCCGCACCACGCTCGACATGCTCGGCATCACGTACAAATACGTGACCGGCTATCGCAGCAGCGCCACCGCGCGCCTCGCCGTGCAAAACGGCGAGGCCAGCCTGCACTCGGAAACAACGCCGGCCTATTTCGCCATGATCGAACCCAGCCTGGTTCGCACCGGGCAGGTCATCCCGGTCTGGTATGACCCAAACTACAACGGCAAGGAATTCTACTTGCCGAAGGTCATGACGGGAACGTCGATCCTGCCGTTCCCGGATTTCTACCGTCTCGTCAAAGGTACCGACCCGTCGGGTCCGCTCTGGGACGCCTATCTCACAAATCTCTCCGTCGGCCAGGAGCTGCTGCGGTTGCTGGCGATGCCGCCCGGCTCACCAAAGCCGGCCGTCGACGCGCTTCGCAAGGCGCTTGCGGAACTCAACGACGACAAGGAGTTTGAACAAGAATCGATCAAGGTGATGCAGTTCGCGCCCCGCTTTGAAACCAGCGGCGACCTCAACGATCGCGTGCGCAAGATGCTGTTCGTGAAGCCCGAAATCAGGGACTTTGTGCACAATTACATCACCCGGGCGAAGTAGGCCCCGCGCCGGCGTCAAAGTGGGGCAGGCGCGCAATCGCACCGCAAGATACGGAAAATGCGAAGTTTTGCGTGACTGCCATTAAACGCGCTGTAACACGCCGGAACAGTTATTATATATCAAGGACAGGATTCGGGACCTACGGAACCCCCTCATGTGCCGCTGGATCGCCTATCGCGGACAGGCCACGACGCTGGAGCACTATGTCACCACGCCCTCGCATTCGCTGATCGAGCAGAGCATCCACGCCCTCGAATCGACGGCGAGCACCAATGGCGACGGTTTCGGGCTCGGCTGGTATGGCGATTATCCGGAGCCCGGCCTCTACCGCGAGGTGCGCCCGGCGTGGTCCGACGAGAACCTGCGCTATCTGTGCCGGCACATCCGCTCGCACCTGTTCTTCGCCCATGTGCGCGCCTCGACCGGAACGCCGATCACGCGGCCGAACTGCCATCCGTTCGTATGCGGGCGCTGGATGTTCATGCACAACGGCCTGATCGGCAACTGGCAGCGGCTGCGCCGCCGCGTCGAGGCACTGATCCCCGACGCGCTTTATCCCTCCCGCGTCGGCACGACCGATTCCGAAGCCGTATTCCTGGCGATCCTCGGCGCCGGCGGCGACCGCGACCCGGTCGGCGCCACCTTGCGCGTCATGGCGAAACTCACCGACATGGTCAGCGCCGAAGGCGTCAACGAGCCGATACGCTTCACCGCCGCGCTCGCCGACGGCCGCGACCTCTACGCCTTCCGCTATTGCGCCAACAGCGCAGCGAACACGCTGTACTACCGCAGCTCCGGCAGCGACCTCGTCGTGGTGTCGGAACCGCTCGACAAGAACCATGAGATCTGGACGCCGGTGCCGCCCAACCACATCATCGTGGCCAAGGCCGATCAGCCGGTCGCCCTCATGCCGTTCCCGAGCGAGATCAACGTGGCGGCGGAATAATCGCGACGAAACAGCGCGGCCGTGCCGACTGCCCGTTCACCTCCACTGGAACAAGCGGCAGCAGGCAGCATACACTTCGGCCGGTTCTTAGCAGCGAGAGGTGCATGGCCAGCGATCTTACGACGCCTAAGGAAGACGCTCTCGAGTCGGAAAATGCCGGCCTGCGCGAGTTGATCGCCCAGGCCGGAATTGACGCTGCCCGCCTGCTGGCACAGGCAGGTATTGATGCCACGGAGCAAAAGGCGGCGGAGCGCCTGCAACGACTGTTGCTGGAGGAACTGCACCATCGTGTGAAGAACACCGTGGCGACAGTCATGGCGATCACCTCGCAGACCTTGCGATCTGCCGAGAATCTGGCGCAAGGGCGGCAAGCCATCGATAGCCGGCTGCTGGCGTTAGGCAGGGCGCACGATTTTCTGCTGCAAACAAACTGGGAGAGTGCAAACCTGTCGGATGTCATCCGGGCAGCGATCGAGCCGTACGACACCAAGGACGCTGGGAGGTTTATGGTTCACGACGTCGACATCGGCATTGATGCAGGCATGGTTTTATCCCTGACCATGGCGATCAATGAACTGTGCACGAATGCGATCAAGTACGGCGCGCTTTCAAACGAGACCGGGCACATCGAAATCAAGGCGCTGCTTGACGAAGACTTGCAGCGGTTCAAGCTGACATGGAGCGAGAAAGCCGGCCCTATCGTCCAGAAGCCCACCCGGCGCAGTTTTGGCACCCGCCTCATCGAGCGCCTTGCCACCCAGCTTCATGGGAATGTGCAATGGAGCTTCGAGCCGACCGGCGTCGTTTGCGAAATCGATGCGCCCCTCGACTCTCTTGACGGCGCCGTCGAGAAAACCGAGCGGGGGCGCACCTCAGACCACGCCAGCGACCGCAGGCCGTCGTCCTGACCGACGGCTGATGCAAGGTTGGTCAAAGTCTCGTCCTGCGCACACTCGCGGTACGCGCGCGCTCGAACATGCGGCACACGCCGGACTGAGTTGCAGCTTGCTTCGGACGAGACAGGCGGCGACGCGGCCGGGAATGCGGCGCGTTGCATGATCTGCTGACGCTTTCGCTTCGCGCAGCCGTCGTGATAGATGACCAGCCTGGAGAAAACATCATGCCGCGTGCGTCGCACTGCTGGGCCGCATCACTCATCATTCTTGCAGCGGCATACTCGCCGGCGCGCGCCGATCCGATTGCCGATTTCTACAGCGGCAAGACCGTGTATCTGCTCATCGGCGTCGGTGTCGGCGGCGAATACGATCTGCAGGCGCGTCTCATCGCCAGGCACCTGGGCAAGCATATTCCCGGCAACCCGGCGATCGTGCCGCAGAACATGACCGGCGCGAGCGGGCTCAAGGAGTTCAATTACCTCGCCAACGTCGCGCCGAAGGACGGTACCTACATCGGCATCATCCAGAACGCGCTGCCGGCCATGCAGGCGGTCGGCCTCGACGGCGTGCAGTTCGACGCCACGAAATTCTTCTGGCTCGGCACCATCGCGCCGGTGGTCGAGACCATGGCGGTCTGGCACACCACCGGCGTCACCTCGATCGAAGGCGCGCGCGGCAAGCAGATCGTCGCCGGATCGACCGCGCGCGGCTCGATCACCTACACGTATGCGGCGATGATGAACGAGTTCCTCGGCACGCACTTCAAGATCGTCACCGGCTACACCGGCGGCAACCAGATCAACCTCGCCATGGAGCGCGGCGAGGTCGAAGCGCGCAACAATTCATGGTCGAGCTGGAAGGCGACGCACCCGGCCTGGCTCGCCGAGAAAAAGCTCACGGTGATCGCGCAGGCCGGCCCGCGCGCTCCCGATCTCGACGCGCCCTCGGTCGAGGATTTGGCCCCGCCGGCCGATCGCCCGATCATCGAGCTCGTCGTCTCCGGCACCCAGCTCGGCCGCCCGCTCGCGATCACGCCCGGCGTGCCACCGGAGCGCGTTGCCGCGCTGCGCGCAGCCTTCGACGCCACCATGAAGGACCCTGCCTTCCTCGCCGAAGCCAAGGCGATGAATTTCGATGTCGATCCGGTGAACGGCGAGGCCATGCAGAAAGTCATCGCCAGGATCATGGCGACGCCAAAGGATCTGGCCGCCAAGGCGAAGCATCTGCTGGAGTAGAAGGCGCGTTCGTTACCGATCGTTCTCGGCGTACCGGCCGGAGTGTCTGCGGCGGCCGATCAGCTCGGGCGACGGCGCGTTGCCGAGATGCGGCACGACGACAAGACGGGCAACCTCGCCCTTCTGGAAGGCCCGCAGGAAAGCCGGGTAATCCTTGAAGGACACGCATCCAAACGACTGGCCGGTCGGACCCAGCATGTAGGTGTGCGCAAGCATGCCGTCGCGGCCGAACATTTTTCCGTCATCGACCGGATTGAGCCGAATGGCGCGCACGCCGTGGAAGATCTCCTCGCGCATCGTAAGATCATAGACGTTCGGCGGCGTCGGCCCGCGATTCTTCTGGCCGGCGAATTTCGGATCGTCCATCCGCGGGCCGATTCCCGAGTGCGCTTCCAGTCTTTCGCCGTTGGGCAAATAGACCGTATGCGCTTCGATGTCATAGATCGCGGTGCGGCTGTCGGGAACGGGCAGCGAAGCCGCGTTGTTATGTGCCTGCTGTGAGGCCGATGACTTCGGAGCGGACAACACCGGCGGCAGCGGAGCAATCGAGGCGACCTGGGATGCTGCACGACCCGACGCAGCGGCGATTTCGTGCCTCGCCGGACTGTGCGTGCTGTTTGATGGTGCGGCGGGCGGCAACGTTATGCTGCCGGTGTGTTCGATGACGCGGTCGGGCCGCGGCGGCGCGACGCTCCTCGGCGCGGCTGTCGCAACCGCAGTGCGAGCCGGTTCCGTCTCGCGCGCCAAATCCAGCGCGTAAGCGGCGGCGAGACGCGCCGTGTCGATTCGCGTGCGCTGCGTGTTGGCGAGCGCAATGGTCTCCAGCCCAAGCGGCGCCTTGGCGCGAAAACTGGAATGACTGGAAAGGGCGCCGGCGACAATCCAGACCGCAGCCGTAGTGACAACGGCACCTGTCACACCTACCGCGACCAGTGCACCGAGCCCAAGACAGGCATGGCGAACAACAACCCGGCGAAGTTCGCCGAGCGAAGAGACGCCACTGCTGAAAGGAGTGACTTCAGGAAACGTCGCGGCACGCATCATCGTGTACGCTACTCAACGCGGATTTTTTACAATGCGGCCGAAGCCGACGACGCTGCGTGAAGCGCCTCGAGCGGTGCTGATCGTCTTGAATTTATGGAACCTGGTCTCGTCATCCCCACCCGCCGTGTTGCAAAAGCGTCACGGCGGCGAGAATGCAGGGAGCGGAGTTAAACAACTCTAAACAGCCGCTTGTTTGAATCAAATTCTCGCTTCACTGCATATGGTCAAAAAACCGTCAATTATGGCATCAGCTTGATTGCGGCCCGCGCTCCGGCTCGGTGTCCGACATGATCAGGCGCGCGCCGCGCTCGTAGGTGATGTACGCCCACACCCACTGCAACGTGACGCGCAGGCGGTTGTCGAAGCCAACGAGCAGGTAGACGTGGATGAGCGCCCACAGCAACCACGCGAACCGTCCCTTGAGCTGCATCCAGCCGAAATCGAACACGGCGGCGTGCCGGCCGATGATGGCCGTGTTGCCGCGGTTCTTAAACCGGAATGCCGGAAGCGGCACGCCGCTGCGCAAATTGCGGGCAAGCGCGCGGCCGAGATGTTCGCCCTGCTGCGCGGCGACCTGCGCGAGCGCAGGCAGCGTTGTTCCGTCCTGGCCGCTCGCGAGCGCGCTGTCGCCCAGCGCATATACGTTGTCGAGCCCGCGCACCGAAAGATCGGGATTGACGGCAATGCGCCCGGCACGGTCGAGCGCCACGCCGAGCCACTGCCCGGCCGGTGACGCTTCGATACCCGCGCCCCAGATCACCGTGCCTGCATCGATGCGCCTGCCCGCGACCGTCACGCCGCGTTCGTCGATTGACTCCACGGCTTCGTTGGTGATGACCGTCACGCCAAGGCGTTCCAGCGCGACACGCGCATAATCCGACAGCGTCGCCGGAAAGCCGGACAGAAGTCTCGGGCCGGCCTCGACCAGCACGATGCGCGCACGGCGCGGATCGATGCGATGGAAATCGCGCGCCAGAGCGTGACGCGTCAGCTCCGCAACGGCGCCCGCCATCTCCACGCCGGTCGGGCCGCCGCCGACGATCACGATCGTCATCAGCGCGTCCTGCATGGCGGGATCGAGCGCCGCCTCGGCGCGCTCGAATGACGTCAGCAGCCGGGCGCGGATCCGTCGTGCATCCTCCAGCGTCCGCGGTCCGGGCGCACAGGCTGCCCATTCCGGATGGCCGAAATAGGAATAGTGCGAGCCGGTCGCGATCACGAGCCGGTCGTAGGCAATCTCCGCGCCGTCCTGGAGGCGCACGATACGCGCCGCCCGATCAAGGCCCGTCACCTCGCCGAGGACGACTTCGATATTGCTGTATCGGCCCAGGATGCGCCGGATCGGCCGGGCGATGTCGGCGGGCGACAACGCCGCTGTGGCGACCTGGTAGAGCAGCGGCACGAACAGGTGGTAGTTCCGCCGGTCCACGATCGTCACGCGGGCCGGCGCGCCGCCCAGTTCCCTGGCGCAGGCGAGCCCGCCGAACCCCGCGCCGAGGATGACGACGCGCGGTTGCTGGTCAATGGACTGAGCGGCTGCAGCTTGCATGACGCAATCATAGCGTGGAAGGCATGCCCGTGCTTGCCGCTCCGGCATGCGAGTGTTATCTCCGCGCCATGACAGCGGGCCCCATCGACAACATCCGCAATTTCTCCATCGTCGCGCACATCGACCACGGCAAATCGACGCTCGCCGACCGGCTGATCCAGCTCACCGGCGGCCTCGAGGCGCGCGAAATGGTCGAGCAGGTGCTCAATTCGATGGATATCGAGCGCGAGCGCGGCATCACCATCAAGGCGCAGACGGTGCGGCTGAAATACCGCGCGCGCGACGGCAAGGACTACATTCTCAACCTGATCGACACCCCCGGCCACGTCGACTTCGCCTACGAGGTCAACCGCTCGCTCGCCGCCTGCGAGGGCTCGCTGCTTGTGGTCGACGCCTCGCAGGGCGTCGAGGCGCAGACGCTCGCCAACGTCTACCAGGCGCTCGACAACAATCACGAGATCGTGCCGGTGCTCAACAAGGTCGACCTGCCGGCGGCCGAGCCCGACAAGGTCAAGCAGCAGATCGAGGACGTCATCGGGCTCGATGCTTCGAACGCCATCGAGATTTCGGCGAAGACCGGATTCAACGTGCCCGAAGTGCTGGAGGCGATCGTGCATCGCCTGCCGCCGCCCAAGGGCGATCGCGACGCGACGCTCAAGGCGCTGCTGGTCGATAGCTGGTACGACGTCTACCTCGGCGTGGTCGTGCTGGTGCGCATCGTCGACGGCGTGCTGAAGAAGGGCCAGCGCATCCGCATGATGGGCACCAACTCGGCCTATGACGTCGATCGCACCGGCGTGTTCACGCCCAAGCTCACGCTCGTCGATGAGCTCGGGCCGGGCGAGATCGGCATGCTCACCGCCTCGATCAAGGAGGTCGCGGATACCCGCGTCGGCGACACCATCACCGACGACCGCAAGCCGATCGACCATGCAATGCCCGGCTTCCGGCCGGCGATCCCGGTGGTGTTCTGCGGACTGTTTCCGGTCGACGCCGCGGATTTCGAGAATTTGCGCGCCGCGATGGGCAAGCTCCGCCTCAACGATGCGAGCTTTTCGTTCGAGATGGAGACGAGCGCCGCGCTCGGCTTCGGCTTCCGTTGCGGCTTCCTCGGGCTGCTGCATCTCGAAATCATCCAGGAGCGGCTTGAGCGCGAATTCAATCTCGACCTGATCGCAACCGCGCCGTCGGTCATCTACAAGATCAAGCTCCGCAACGGCGGCACGATGGAAATCCACAATCCGGTCGACATGCCCGACCCGATGAAGATTCTGGAGATCGAGGAGCCCTGGATCCAGGCGACAATCCTGACGCCCGACGAGTATCTCGGCAGCGTGCTGAAGCTGTGCCAGGACCGCCGCGGCAACCAGGTCGAGCTCACCTACGTCGGCAACCGCGCGCTGGTGAAATACGACCTGCCGCTCAACGAGGTGGTGTTCGATTTCTACGACCGGCTGAAATCGGTGTCGAAGGGCTACGCCTCGTTCGACTATCACCTCACCGACTACAAGGCCTCCGACCTCGTCAAGCTGCAGATGCTGGTCAATGCCGAGCCGGTCGACGCCCTCGCCATGCTGGTGCATCGCACCCGCGCCGAGCAGCGCGGCCGCGCCATGGCGGAGAAACTCAAGGAGCTGATCCCGCCGCACATGTTCCAGGTGCCGATCCAGGCCGCCATCGGCGGCAAGGTGATCGCGCGCGAAACCGTGCGCGCGTTCCGCAAGGACGTCACGGCGAAATGCTACGGCGGCGACGTCTCGCGCAAGCGCAAGCTTCTGGACAAGCAGAAGGAAGGCAAGAAGCGCATGCGACAGTTCGGCAAGGTCGACATCCCGCAGGAGGCGTTCATCGCGGCCTTGAAGGTGGATGTGTGAGGTAGCTTCGAAAGCGCTGCGTCAAACAATCGCTTTATTTCCCACTTTTATGCCCCATATCTCACTGCCAGCAGTCTTTGATCGAGCGGCTTGACGAATTTTGCCGCGATGACTTGCCTGGCACGATACGAGCGCCTTGATGACGGCATCATCGAACGAACGGCAGCCAATCGTCGAACCATCGCCCGGCGATGGTCATCCCGACGACGTGACGAGTTGCGCTCTGCGTCTGCGCATTCGCCAGCAGGAGCTGCTCGCGGAGCTCGGCGTGTTGGCGCTGCAAGGCACTAATTTCATGGGCATGCTCAATCATGCCGCGCGCATCACGGCGGAAGGCTTGCACGCCGAATACTGCAAAGTCCTGGAATATCTTCCCGCCGAAAATCGGCTGCTCGTTCGCGCCGGGATCGGCTGGGATGAAGGCGTCGTCGGCACGGCCACTGTGGGCGCCGATCTGGCCTCGCCGGCGGGCTATGCCTTGCGCACCGGGAAGCCGGTGATATCGAACCACCTCGAAAACGAGCAGCGGTTCAGAACGCCGGAACTGCTTGTCGAGCATGGCATCCGCCGCGCCATGAACGTCATCTTGCAAGGCGACGGCTCGCCATTCGGCGTCCTGGAAGTCGACAGCCGGGCCGAAGGCGAGTTCGGCGAGCATGACCTCACTTTTTTACAGGGCGCGGCAAACATTCTTGGAATGGCGATTGAGCAGCAGCAGTACCAGCGCAAGCTTCAAGCGGCGCTGGACCGTCATCAGGTTCTGCTCAAGGAGGTCAACCACCGCGTCAAGAACAGTCTGCAGGTGATTTCCAGCATGCTGTATCTGCAGGCCAATGCGGCAGGCGATCCTGCCCTCAGCGAACGGCTCAACGAAGCCTCTGCCCGCATTTCAACGGTCGGTCGAGCCTATGAACGCCTCGCATACAATGCAGATTATGAGAATATCGACCTCGTCGCCTATCTGCGGGAGGTCATCGAGGACCTGGAGACCGCGGTCGCACCGTGCACAGTTCACTTCGAAGCGCCCGAGGCAATTCAGTTCGCGGGGGACCGCGCAATTATTCTGGCCTTGATCATCAATGAACTTGTGTTGAATGCCGGCAAGCATGCCTATGCCGGCTGCCCCGGCGGCTCGATCTGGGTACGGGTCACCCGCGTGGAAAAAGATTCGGTTTTAGTATCGGTGCGGGACGAAGGCGTCGGGCTACCCGCCGACTTTAATCCGACCCTCAGCAAGCGCCTCGGTGCCCGCCTCGTCAACGCGCTCGCCAAACAGTTGGGCGCTGAATTGACACAGCCGACGCCCGCCATCGGCACCAATTTTCTGCTCCTCGTTCCGGCGCAGCTTCCGGCAGGGAATTGATCCACGCCGGCGCCTGGCGCACCGGCGTGCGCTCGGCCGCCGCGGCGTGTATTATCGTTGCCCGTCGAGCGTGGGCGACGCCAATGACCGGTACTTCCAAAGAGCTGCGCTACGAGGACTATCTGGCGGACAGCCAGCGTCCGGCATTCGACGGCATGCGCGCCATTGGCTTCCTGCTGGTCATCACCGCCCACATTCCGATCGTCCCGCTGTTTGGCTACCTGCAAGGCTGGGCGGCGGTGTGGCTGTTCTTCGCGATCAGCGGCTATCTGGTCACGATGCTGATGATGCGGGAAGAGAAAAGCCGCGGGCGCGTTGCGTTCGGGGCATTCCTCGTCAAACGCTTTTTCCGCATCGTGCCGGCCTACTGGATGGCGATCCTGATCTATTGGCTGGCATGTTTTACACTGCCGCCGCTGGCCGAGGACTATGCGTGGTTCATGGCGAGGCTGCCATACTACCTCGTGTTCCTGCCGGAATATGCCGACAAGGGCCAGTTCAGTATTTTCACCCATGCGTGGACGGTCGGCGTCGAACTGAAGTTTTATCTGTTCTTTCCGCCGGTCGTATTCCTGTTGATCAGGAATGCGAACTGGCGGTTTGCCGTGACGGCGATCACGGCCGCAGTGTTGACTGCGATCGGATCGTTCATCGCGCAGTCCTATTGCGCCATCCTGTTCGGCGCCATGCTGGCGATGGCGCTGGAACGGCCGCGCGGCTACGCCATGATCGCAAGCCTGACGCGGGTGCCCGTCGTGGTGCCTTTGGCATTCATCGTCGCGCTGCTCGTCATGCTTCATTACAAGGAGCAGCTTACGGTGCTTGCCGTCGTGATGACCTACCTGGTCGCCTACGCGACTGTGCAGCAAGCCGCCGTGCTGCGGCTTCTGGCCTGGCCGCCGCTGGTCTATCTGGGGCAGCGATCCTATGGCGCCTATCTGCTTCACTTCCTCGCGATCCGTATCGGCTACATCATCTTCGGCAGCGATTCTGTTGCCGTCGGATTGCTGACGGCCGGTTTCTGTCTCCTTGTCACGGTGCCGGCGGCGGAGTTGCTCTATCAGGCGATCGAGCGGCCCGGCATGGACTACGGGCGACGCCTTTTGAAGAAAAAGTTTGCGGTTACTTGACCTCTCCCCGCTGCGCGGGGAGAGGTCGACTGAGCGAAGCGAAGGAGGGTGAGGGGGCGTCTCCGCAATTCTGAGTCCAGTGGATAGGCCCCCTCACCCCAACCCTCTCCCCGCACGCGGGGAGAGGTGCAGCGAGCGGCAACGTTGGCGTTTTCCGTCGTCACCCGTGGGTGACGCATTTGTGACGCGCATGGCTTTTAACTTGTGACCCGTTGCGTAGCTGCGAAAACTCCTCTCACAGCCCGCCCACCGAATCCGAAAGAACAAAAATGCACGAAGTCGAAAGCGATCATTGGCACGAGCCGGAAGGCCTCAAGAACGCAGGCATCGGCGCCTGGAAGCGGCCGAACACGCCGTATGACAATTTCATGGAAGCGCAGGACATTCCGATCTTCCGCGGCATCGGCGTCAAGCGCGTGCAGGACATGCCGCTCAAGCCGTGGAAGCGCATGGGCGGCAAGGGCACGTTCATCCAGCTTTTCGGCACCGAAGGCCGCTGGGGCTGCTACGTGGTCGAGGTGCCGGCCGCCGGCGCGCTCAATCCCGAAAAGCACATGTACGAGGAGATCATGGTCGTGGTCGAAGGCCGCGGCACCACCGAAATCTGGGCCGACGGGCAGGCGAAACCGCTCACCTTCGAATGGCAGCGCGGCTCGATGTTCTCGATCCCGCTCAACACCAATCACCGCATCGTCAATGCGGCGTCGAGCCCGGCGCTGATCCTCGTCGCCTCGACGGCGCCGAACGTGATGAACCTCTATCGCGACACCGACTGGATTTTCAATTGTCCGGTCGCCTTCCCGTCGCGCTTCGACGGCCGGCAGGATTTCTTCAAGCCCAATGACGACGTCGTCGGCGATCCGCTGCGCGGGCTTGCGATGCGCAAGTCGAATTTCATTCCCGACATCATGAACGCCGACCTTTATCTCGATAACCGCCGCTCGCCCGGCTACAAGCGCGTCGAGCCCAGCATGGCGAACAACGTGTTCTACGGCTTCGTCGGCGAGCACAAGACCGGGCGCTATTCGAAAGCGCACGCGCACATGTCGGCGGCGATCCTCGTTTGCCTCAAGGGCAAGGGCTACACCTACACGTGGCCGCGCGGCGACGGCATGACGCCGTGGCAGGACGGCAAGACGAAGAATATCTACCGGCAGGATTACGAGCCGGTCGGCCTCGTCACCGCGGCGCCTTACGGCGGCGACTGGTTCCACGCGCATTTCGGCATCAGCAAGGAGCCGCTGCGGCTGATCGGCTGGTATGGCCCCAACAACCACCGCAAGGACAAGGCCGGCGTGCCCGGCGAGAAGGATACCGACGAAGGCGCCATCGACGTCACCGAGGGCGGCACCGCCATTCCGTACTGGCTCGAGGACCCGTTCCTGCGCAAGGAATACGAGGCGACGCTGAAGCAGGAAGGCGTCACGTCACAGATGGAGGAAGCGCTCTACCGTGCGCCGGCCGCGCATCGCGAGACCGCGAAGGCGTGAGGCGGAGTAAGGACATGGCGTTCAACTTTTTCCGCTCATTCCCGCGCAAGCGGGAATCCAGCAGCGGCTTGCTCGAAGTCCTGCGGACCTGGGTCCCCGCTTTCGCGGGGACGAGCGGAGTGTTGCTGGCGCTCCTTATCAATCCTGCAAGCGCGCAAGACGCCGCGTCGTTCTACGCGGGCAAGACGCTGAAAATCATCGTCGGCCTGCCGCCCGGCGGCGGCGCGGACGCCTATGCGCGGCTGGTGCAGCGTCATATGCCGGCTCACATCCCCGGCGCGCCTTCGATCATCGTGCAGAACATGCCCGGCGCCGGCAGCCTGAAATCGGTGATGTATCTCGACACCCTGCCCGACGACGGCACCGCGCTGGGCACGTTCAGTTCCGGCCTGCTGACGGAAGCACTGATGTCGCCCGGGCGCGTCAAGGTCGACTTCCGCAAATACGCATGGCTCGGCAATGTCAGCGAAGACGTCCGCGTCTGCTATCTCTGGCACACCGCGGGCGTGCACACTTGGCACGATTTGCTCGCACGTAATCAGGTGATGTTCGCGGCGTCCGCCTCCGGCACCGCGGGCAATGTCGAGAGCGCCATGTTGCGCGACCTGTTCGGCGTCAAGCTCAAGCAGGTGCAGGGCTATCCCGGCAGCGCCGACAAGAGGCTCGCGGTCGAGAAGGGCGAGGTCGACGGCGACTGCGCCGGCTGGAACACGATCCCGGAGGACTGGCTGCGCGATCACAAGATCGACGTGCTGGTGCGGCTGTCGGCGACGCTGTTGCCCGGCATGGACCCGAAAATCCCGTTCGCCGGCGATCTGGTGAAGGACCAGCGCGAGCGGCAGATCTTCAACTTCCTGATGGCGCCGGAAAAGCTCGGCCGCCTGTTCACGGTGTCCGGCCGCGTGCCGGCCGATCGCGTGGCGGTGCTGCGCAACGCGTTCGACGCCACGGTCGCCGATCCGGCATTCGTCAAGGAGGCGGACAAACTCCGCCTGCTGGTTACGCCGATGACCGGCGCAGAGGTCGCGCACGATATCGACGCGCTCTACGCCACGCCGCCCGAACTCGTCGCCGCGGTGAAGAAAATCATCGGCGAATGATCGTGAGCGCCGCTACTGCACCACGATCGTGGTGGCGCCCATGCCTTCGCGCTGGATGATGCCGAACAGCACGGCGGCGTTCGACGGGTGCAGCCGGATGCAGCCGTGCGAGGCCGGTCCGCCCAGCCGGGCGATCTCGTAGCTGCCGTGAATGGCAAAGCCGCCGTGGAAGAACACCGAGTGCGGCATCGGCGAATTGTAGTATTTTTTCGAGAACCAGCGCTTGGCCAGCATCTGCGGATGATAGACGCCGCCCGGCGTGCCGTAGCCGGCGCGGCCGGTCGAGACCTTCCAGGTGTAACGCTGAGCGCCGTCGACGACGACGTTCATGGTCTGGCTGGAGCGGCTGACCTTGACCAGCACCGAAGCTTCGGCGCGATTGGAAACAGGAAAGAATGTAACGAGCAGCGCAGCAAGCGGCGCCGCGATAGCAAGGCAACGCATTCGGACCCCCCGATGCAAAAACCCCTCGCCGAACCCGCTGCACCATTGTGGCACAGCATGGAACTTGTAAAGCCAGCTCCATGCCGGTGGTTAATCGCAGGCGCGACTCGAGGTGTATTTGTTGCCGAGCGGCTTAATCGTGTCCATGGGTTGCCGCCGGGATTTCCCCGATAATCGGCCGGGCGATCAAATCGTCCGCGATTAATACATACGGTTACCGAATGCCGGCGCTCGATTACGACCTCTTCACCATCGGCCATTCCAACATCCCGGCCGACCGCTTTGTCGCCATGTTGCGCGCGGCCGACGTCGACGCCATTGCGGATGTGCGCTCGGTGCCGGCGTCGCGCCGCTTCCCGTGGTTTTCGGCCAAGGCGCTCGGCGAGCGGCTCGCACGCGAGGGCGTCGCGTATGAATTTTTTGGCGAAGAGCTCGGCGGCCGCCCGCGCGACCCGGCGCTCTATTGCGACGGCGTCGCGGACTACGAGGCGATGGCGGCGCAGCCGGAATTTCGCGCCGGTCTCGACCGGCTGATGGCGGCCGCGCAGCGATGTCGCGTCTGCCTGATGTGCGCCGAGCGCGAGCCGCTCGATTGCCACCGCTGCCTTCTGGTCGGCCGCGCGCTTGCCGAGCGCGGGCTCGCCATCGGCCACATCCTGCACGACGGCAGCGTCGAGCCGAACGCCGCGACGGAGCAGCGGCTCGTCGAAATCACGAAATCGGCTCCGGACCTTTTCGCGACTGGACAGTCCGAACGACTCGCGGCAGCCTATCGCCGCCGCGCCGGCGCGGTCGCGTTTCGGGCGAAGACCTGACATGTTTGCGGGGCGGATTGCGGGGCGGGAAAGACAAAAGATGCTCACCACCATTCGCTGCGTTGCTCGTTGTCATGCTCGCCGGCGCGGCTCCGGCGTTCGCGCAGGACCCCGGCACGCTCGATCCGAAACCGCTGCCGCCGCTCGAAAATCCGGATGCGCCCGCGACGGCGGCGAAGGAGCTGTTCGGCCGAAAGACCGAACCGGCCAAGATGGCGCCGAGCTCGATCGGCTTCTACGCCAAGGGCTGCCTCGCCGGCGGCGTCGCGCTACCGATCGACGGTCCGGCCTGGCAGGTCATGCGGCTGTCGCGCAATCGCAACTGGGGCAACCCGCACCTCATCAGTTTCCTCGAACACCTGGCCGCCAAGGGCCAAGAAGGTCGGCTGGAACGGCCTTCTGGTCGGCGACATGTCGCAGCCGCGCGGCGGGCCGATGCTGCACCGGACACGCCAGCCACCAGGTCGGCCTCGACGCCGACATCTGGTTCACGCCGATGCCCGACCACACGCTTTCGCGCGAAGACCGCGAGATGATGTCGGCGACCCAAATGGTCGCGGCAAGCAAGCTCGACGTGGACCCCAAGGTCTGGACCCATGCGCGCACCGCGCTCGTGCGCACCGCCTCGGAGGACCCGGCGGTCGAGCGCATCTTCGTCAATGCCGCGATCAAGAAGGCGATGTGCCGCGAGGCCGGCGCCGACAAGCACTGGCTGCACAAGGTGCGGCCGTGGTGGGGCCACGACTACCACTTCCATGTGCGCATCAATTGTCCCGCCGGCAGTCCGGAGTGCAAGCCGCAACCGCCGACGACAGCCGCCGATGGCTGCGGCCACGAGCTCGATTTCTGGTTCAAGGACTCGGTCCTCCACCCCAAGCCGCCGAAAGTGCCGCCGAAGCCGAGACCGCCGCTCACGCTCGCCGGCCTGCCTGCCGCCTGCAAGCAGGTGCTGAAAGCGCCGTAAACAGCCGCCAATACGGGCGAGCGCCGATTTATTTCACTGTTAACCAGCGTGAACCGGCGACGATCGGCAATTTCATAGGGCCTTGAAACGAACACATCTGTGGCGCATATACTGATTCGCGACCCTTTGTGGTCCTTGCGAGCCGCGTGTACGGATCCCCGTCAAACGGTTTCTGGCTCGCCCATCCCCCTCACTGACAGCCCTGAACGCGCGGGATGTCTTGCTCCACCCGCAACGCGGGCCGCACGCCTATGCGCAGCGGCCGCGTCGTCGCGCATAACAGAAAGCTCCTTCATTGACCTCCTTTCATGACTTTGGCCTTGCCGAACCGATTACGCGAGCTCTTGCCGAAGAAAAATACGTCACTCCCACCCCGATCCAAACCCAGACCATTCCCGTCCTCCTGTCGCGCCGCGACGCGATTGGAATAGCCCAGACCGGGACCGGCAAGACCGCCGCGTTTGCGTTGCCGATCCTGCATCATCTCTCCACCAACCCGCGGCGGCCGGAGCGCAAGAACTGCCGCGTACTGGTGCTCAGCCCGACGCGCGAGCTGTCAGGCCAAATCCTCGACAGCTTCCGCGCCTATGGCCGGCATCTTCGCATCAGCGCTGCACTCGCCATCGGCGGCGTGTCGATGGGCGGCCAGGTCCGCACGCTGCTCAACGGCGTCGATATCCTCGTCGCCACGCCGGGTCGCCTGCTCGATCTGGTGCGCAGCAATGCGGTGCGCCTCGGCGACGTCGAATTTTTCGTGCTCGACGAAGCCGATCGCATGCTCGACATGGGCTTCATTCACGACATCCGGAAGATCATCGCGAAACTGCCCGCTCAGCGCCAGACGCTGCTGTTCTCCGCGACCATGCCGCGCGACATTGCCGAGCTCGCCGATCAGATGCTGCGCGATCCGGTCAAGGTGGCCGTGACGCCGTCCGCCTCGACGGTCGAACGCGTCGATCAGCGCGTCATCAGGGTCGATCGCGCGACGAAACACTCCGTCCTGGTGGATGTGTTGAAGCGCGAGACCATCGACCGCGCCCTCATCTTCACGCGCACGAAACACGGCGCCGACAAGGTGGTGCGCGGGCTGGTTCGGGCCGGCATTGCGTCGGAAGCGATCCACGGCAACAAGTCGCAGAACCAGCGCGAACGCGTGCTCGCCGCCTTCCGCAAGGGCGAGATCCGCACGCTGGTCGCGACCGACATTGCGGCGCGCGGAATTGATGTCGACGGCATCAGCCATGTGGTAAACTTCGATCTGCCGAACATACCGGAGACCTACGTGCACCGCATTGGCCGCACCGCGCGGGCCGGAGCAGACAGGCGTCGCGATCTCGCTGTGCGATGGCGAGGAGGCGGCGTTCCTGCGCGACATCGAGAAGCTGATCCGCATGTCCATTCCGGCGACAGACGTTCGCGCCAATCCGCATCAGGATACGGCGCGAGCCGCTCCGAACCATTCCGCCCGGTCATCGGACCATCCGCCTCGCAAGCAACAGCAGCAACGGCACCGCAACGGCAAGGGTGCTGGCCAGGGGCGGCAGGATCATCGACGGCAAGATCAGCCGCGGCAGGGTCAGCGACACGGTCAGCCAAGGCAAAATCAACAACGACAGCACCAACAGCGACAAGATCAGCCGCGACACGATCGGCCGCGGAGCAATCCAGACGAAATCGCCTCCGTCGCCTTCATGCAGCGAAGCGCCGAGTCAACGCGCAACGCAGGTTAGCCTGTTCAGCGGTGGGCCAGCCACCGGAAAGGATCATGACATGACGAAAGAAGAACTCCTGCAATTCGAAGGCCTGGTCAAAGAGATATTGCCGGACGCTCGCTATCGCGTGCAGCTCGACGCCGGGCACGAGATCGTGGCCTACACCGCCGGCAGGATGAAGAAAAACCGGATCAAGACGCTGGCGGGTGATAGGGTGACGGTTGAAATGTCACCTTACGATCTGGAGAAGGGCCGCCTGATCTTCCGTCACAAGGACGAGCGGGCGAGCACGGGCGCTCGTCCGCCGATACGCAACCAGTTTCGCCGGCGGTGATGCTGAATTGGTGGAGTTATTTTCGCCGGTCTATTCAGTAGAGGAAAAATCATGCGCATCTATATTTTCAAGTCCGAGACGAGAAAAGCTTTGCGCGCGTTTACCGACGACCCCGGTGGCGGCAAGTTACCCAAGCACCACGGTCCCTGGACGGTGACCGGCGTGGTCGCGACAGACCGGCCGCCGCCCCACAACCTGTCGCGCGATGCGATCGAAGGCGCAATCGGCGAAGCCGGATTCCAGCTCTGGCGCGTCGCGGAAAAGGCGGAAGCGTAAGCCGATGTCGACGGTCACGATTGGGGCGAGCAGACGTTGAGAACCGCAGGGCGGAAGCGTGCTATGCTGACGTATGCGCTTCACCACAACGAGCGATGAAAGAATGTACGTGGCAGATCCCCAACATAAGTTCAGAATCGGGCAGAGCGTCGATCTGATTCCGTCGACGTTCCGGTCCGCCGCGAAGGGCAGTTACGAAATTGTCAGTCTGCGGCCAACCGACGGCAATAATTTGCTGTACCGCGTCAAGAGCAAGAGCGAAAACCACGAGCGGATCGTGTCAGAGGCCGATCTGATGCCCTCGACGGATCACTGACAACGCCATCTGCCGTCTGGGCCACAGCCTAGATGCCGCCTGGCCCCGCGAACAGCTTCTGCTGCGCCGTGGCGGTCAGCAACGCCAGCACACATGCGCAGATGACGACCACGAGCCGCGTAGGAATACGTGCGCCGCGGCGGCGATTTCATCAGCGGCGGAAGGCCCGTCAGCGCCAGAAACGCGGCATACAGGCCGAGCAAGGTGAGGAAGCGCAATCCCGGGACCAGCAGAAAAATCCCGGCGAGCCATGCCGGCGTCAAGGAATAAGCCGCAAGCTTGAGCGCGTTGCCGAAATTCTTCTGGCCGCCGAACCGCCGCGCCAGCGTGTCGACGATCAGGGCGAGCAGGGCAACGACGACAAAGTTCGCCACATAGCCGAAGATCGCCCCGAACAGCGCGGGAAAAATCGGCGAGCGCAGGGTGCCGACCACGGGATAGGCGGCGCCGACCAGCACGGCGCCAATAAAGCCGGCAAGCGCCGGAATCAGCGCGAGCACCGCGACATATTGCAAAAAGAGCGAAACGGCATCGCCGGATTCGTGTTCGATCCGCAGCCATTCGGCGCGGGGATCGACGACGATTGCCGTCGCGCGTCGGACTACGTTCATGGCACGCCCATCGTCGGACTCATCGCGCGTCCTCGCGGATCAGGGCCGCGCCCTTCTCGGCGATCATCATGGTCGGCGCATTGGTGTTGCCGGACGTGATCGTCGGCATGATCGAAGCATCAATCACGCGCAGGCGTTCGAGCCCGACGACGCGCAACCGCTCGTCGACCACCCGCGTGGCGTCGCCGTCGCGGCCCATCTTTGCCGTCCCGACGGGGTGAAAAATGGTGGTGCCGACGTCGCCCGCGGCCTTCACCAAGGCCGCCTCGTCGTCGCTGGGCACCTGCACGCCCGGCAGGAATTCGACCGGATCGAACCGCGCCAGCGCCGGCTGCGCTGCGATCCGCCGTGTGATGCGGATCGAGCTTGCGGCGATGCGCCGGTCCTGGTCGGTCGAGAGGTAATTCGGCTTGATCACCGGCTTGTCGGCCGGATCGCGCGAGCGCAGCCGCACCACGCCGCGGCTCGTCGGCTGCACGTTGCACACGCTCGCGGTGAACGCCGGGAACGTATGCAGCGGCTCGCCGAAGCGGTCGAGCGACAACGGCTGCACGTGATATTGCAGATTGGCGCGCGCCTGATCCTTGTCGGAGCGCGTGAACAGGCCGAGCTGCGACGGCGCCATGGTCAGCGGCCCGCGCCGCAACAGCGCGTATTCCAGCAGCATGCGCGCGAATCCGAGATGCGAATGATAAGTCTCGTTGAGCGTGAGGACACCCGAGACCTTGTAGATCATGCGCAGTTGCAGGTGATCCTGCAGATTGGCGCCGACGCCCGGCGCGTCGAGCACGACCGGGATGCCATGCTCCTGCAAATGCTGCGCCGGCCCGACGCCCGACAATTGCAGCACCTGCACGGAGCCGATCGAGCCGGCGGACAGGATCACTTCGCCGCGGCAGCGCGCCATGCGAACGTCGCCGTCCTGCCGCCAGCGCACGCCGGCGGCGCGCTTGCCGTCGAACACCACGCCCTCGACCAGGCAGCCGGTTTCGAGCCGCAGGTTCGGGCGCTTAAGCGCCGGCTTGAGGAAGCCGCGCGCCGCCGACCAGCGCCGGCCGCGCTTCTGGTTGACGTGAAAGGCGCATGAGCCCTCGTTGTCGCCGGTGTTGAAATCCGCGATCGGCTTGATGCCGGCCTGTTCGGCCGCCTGGCAAAAGGCGTCGAGCAAATCCCAGCGCACGCGCGGCGCTTCGATGCGCCATTCGCCGCCGCTGGCGTGTGCGTCGCTCTCGCCGAGAAAATGATTTTCATGACGCTTGAAGAACGGCAGCACGTCGTCCCAGCCCCAGCCGCGTAAGCCCAAGCTGGCGCCAGTGGTCGTAGTCCGCCGCCTGCCCGCGCATGTAGATCATGGCGTTGATCGACGACGAGCCGCCGATCACCTTGCCGCGCGGATAGTTCAGGCTGCGGCCGTTGAGGCCCGGCTCCGGCTCGGTCTTGAACATCCAGTCCGAGCGCGGATTGCCGATGGCGAACAGGTAGCCGACCGGAATGTGGTACCAGACCCAATTGTCGCGGCCGCCGGCTTCGAGAATGAGCACGCGCTTGCCGGCGTCGGCCGACAGCCGGTTCGCCAGCACGCAGCCGGCCGAGCCGGCGCCGACGATGATGTAGTCGAACTCGCCTTCGATCGCTTTCGCTTCGACCATGTCACGCTCCGCAACGCTATACACCGGTAGTCATCGCCGCCCGGCCACGGCCCCGCGTTCGCTTTGCAGCTTAATGTACAGGATCGAGCCGCACTGTATGAATGCCACAGCGTTCGCCCAGATCAACGGTTGCGACCCGATCAGGCAGCCATAGACGCCCCAGATCATCATCCCCGACATCGCCACCACGAGCCAAGCCGTAGAGATATCCTTGGCCGAGCGCGTCCGCCATGTCCGCACGACCTGCGGCATCAGCGAAAATGTCGACAGGACGGTCGCTGCAATTCCAAGAATGCCGATCAAAATGCCGTCCATCCGCTCCTCCCGATTCAGCGGCGAGACTATCAGCGAAAGCGCACGCGCGGCAGACAGCCGCACCCGTCACAGTGTCCCGCTTTACGAGCGGACTGATTGATTGCTAAGGTCCAGCCGCGACGGAAGGCGCGCTGTGCGCGCGCCGGAAAGCCCGGAACGACGGTTCCCGGGCGGTCGCATCCACAAAATGGCTCGGTTGGGCCGGCGCACGTTGCGTGCGCCGGCAGCCGATGTGTTGGAGAACCGTCATGCTCACACGAAGACTTTTGCTTGCTTTGCTGGTCGCCACAGGCGGCCGGCGGCGCCACTCGCGACTCAGGCGCATCGGCGCAGGAGAAATCCATCACCGTTTTCGCCGCCGCCTCGATGAAGAATGCGCTCGACGACGTCAATGCCGCGTTCACCAAGCAGAGCGGCGTCAAGGTCGTCGCGAGCTATGCGGCAAGCTCGGCCTTGGCGAAGCAGATCGAGCAGGGCGCGCCCGCCGACGTGTTCGTTTCCGCCGACCTGCAATGGATGGACTACGGTTCGCAGAAAAAAGTTCATCAAGGATGACACCCGCGTCAATCTGCTCGGCAACAAGCTGGTGCTGATCGCGCCGAAGGATTCCAAGATATCCAATGTAACGATCGGGCCGGGCTTCGATCTCGCCAAGCTCGCCGGCGACGGCCGCGTGACGACCGGCGATGTGCGCGCGGTCCCGGTCGGGATTTATGCCAAGCAGGCGCTGGAAAAGCTTGGCGCGTGGGCGGCGGTCGAGCCGAAAATGGCGATGGCGGAGAACGTGCGCGCTGCGCTCGTCCTCGTGGCGCGCGGCGAAGCGCCGCTTGGCATCGTCTACGAGACCGACGCCAAGGTCGAGCCGGGCGTGAAGATCGTCGGCGCGTTTCCCGACGACTCGCACCCGCCGATCATCTATCCGGTGGCGCTGACGGTGAATGCCAAGCCCGATGCGGCGGCCTATCTCGCGTACCTTCGCACGCCGGCCGCGAAAGCGGTGTTCGAGAAATACGGATTCACGGTTCTGGTGAAGTCGACGTCGTGAGCCGAAGTCCATCCGTCATGGCCGGGCTCGACCCGGCAATCCATTCGCCCCACCGCAGCATGGATGCGCGGGTCAAGCCCGCGCATGACGATTGATAGAATCGTGCTCGACCTCTCGCCCGATGAATGGACCGCGATCCGCCTGTCGCTGCGGATCGCGATCGTTGCGACCGCGGTCGCACTGCCGTTCGGCGTTGCCGTCGCCTGGGTGCTCGCGCGCAAGAATTTCTGGGGCAAGGCGCTGGTCGACGGCATCGTCTACCTGCCGCTGGTGCTGCCTCCGGTCGTCACCGGATATCTGCTGCTCATCTCGTTCGGCCGCAGGGGACCGATCGGTGCGTTCCTCGACCATTACTTCGGTATCGTATTTTCGTTCCGCTGGACCGGCGCGGCGCTCGCCTGCGGCATCATGGGCTTTCCGCTCATGGTGCGGCCGATCAGGTTGTCGCTCGAAGCGATCGACCGCCGGCTCGAAGACGCCGCGGCGACGCTCGGCGCAAACCACTTCTGGATGTTCCTCACCGTCACCTTGCCGCTCGCGCTCCCCGGCGTGATCGCCGGCGCCGTCTTGTGCTTTGCCAAGGCGCTCGGCGAATTCGGCGCCACCATCACGTTCGTGTCCAACATCCCCGGCGAGACGCAGACGATTTCGGCGGCGATCTACACCTTCACGCAGATTCCCAATGGCGATGCCGCGGCCGGCCGGCTGGTGCTGATCGCCATCGCGCTCGCGCTTGCCGCTCTGATCGCTTCCGAATGGCTGGCGCGTCGCGCCGGCACGCGCTTCCACGGAGAGTAGCGATGCTCCGCGTGGACGTCGAAAAACGGCTCGGCGAATTCACACTTGGCGTCCGCTTCGAGGCGGCGGGCGGCGCGACCGCATTGTTCGGCCCGTCCGGTGCGGGCAAGACTTCGGTCGTCAACATGATCGCCGGGCTGCTCAGGCCCGACCGCGGCGCCATCGCGCTCGACGACACGGTGCTGTTCGATGCGGCGCGCGGAATTGACATGCCGCCGCACCGCCGCCGCATCGGCTATGTGTTCCAGGAAGGACGGCTGTTTCCGCACCTCAGCGTGCGCCAAAACCTCGACTACGGCCGCCGCATGAACGCGCTCAAGCCCGATGCGAGCGAGCACGAGCGCATCACCAAGATGCTCGACATCGGCCATCTGCTCGATCGGCGGCCCGGCAAACTCTCGGGCGGCGAACGCCAGCGCGTCGCCATCGGCCGCGCGCTGCTGACGCGGCCGCGCCTCCTTCTGCTCGACGAGCCGCTCGCCTCGCTCGATATGGCGCGCAAGCGCGAAATCCTGCCGTATCTGGTGCGGCTGCGCGACGAAGCCGGCGTGCCGATGGTCTATGTCAGCCACACCGCCGCCGAGGTGCGCCGCATCGCGACCAATGTGGTGCGGCTCGACGCCGGCCGCGTCGTCGCCACCGGCGGTCTCGACCTGCTCGACGCGGCCGAGGCGGATATGCTTGCTTAGGGCGATGTTCCCGCCCGAACGCATCGTCTGCCTCACCGAGGAGACCGTGGAGACGCTCTATCTCCTCGGCGAGGAGCACCGCATCGTCGGCGTCTCCGGCTATGCGGTGCGCCCGCCGCGCGTGCGGCGCGAGAAGCCGCGGGTGTCGGCTTTCATCTCCGCGGATTTCGAAAAAATCCTCGCGCTCGAACCCGATCTCGTGCTCGCCTTCTCCGATCTGCAGGCCGACATCTGCGCCGAACTGATCCGCCGCAATATCGCGGTGCACGCCTTCAACCAGCGCGACATCGCCGGCATTTTCGCGATGATCCGCACGCTCGGCGCGCTCGTCGGCGCAAGCGAGAAGGCCGAGGCGCTCGCGTCCTCGCTCGAAACGCGGCTGGCGGCGGCGCGGCGCAATGCCGAAAAGCTGCCGCGCCGCCCGCGCGTCTATTTCGAGGAATGGGACGAGCCGATGATCTCCGGCATCCGCTGGGTCGCGGAGCTGATCGAGGCCGCGGGCGGCATCGACGTGTTTCCTGCACTGTCGCAGTGCAAGAGCGCGCGCGACCGCATCGTCACTGCCGAGACAGTGATCGCAGCAAGGCCCGATATCATTGTCGGCTCGTGGTGCGGCAAGAAATTCGTGCCGGCGAAGGTCGCCGCCCGCCCGGGCTTTGCCGAAATCCCGGCCGTGCGCACTGGCTGGCTGCGCGAGATCAAATCGCCGCTGATCTTGCAGCCCGGACCTGCCGCACTGACCGACGGCCTGGACGCGCTGGTCCAGATCATCGGCGAATGGGAGCGAAATACGTCGCAGCGAGTGATACAATGACGACCATGTCTTGTTCACAGAAAATCACTCGCCGCGCCACATCGGCGCTGATCGCCGCAATGCTGCTGATCGGCGCCGTGTTCGCGGCCCGCCCGGCCGCGGCGCAAAGCGCGAGTTCCACTGTCCGCCTGGTCATCGATTATGGCGACGGTACCATCAAGACCTTCACGAATGTGCCCTGGGCGAAAGGCAACACCATTCTTGATGCGATGAACGCCGCAAAAGCGTTGCCGCACGGCATTACGTTCAGCTATTCCGGCTCGGGCTCCACCGCGTTGCTTTCCAAGATCGATGACGTGGCGAGCGATGGCGGCGGTGCGGCGAAGAAGAACTGGCAATACTGGGTCAACACGACCTATGGTGACCGCAGCTTTGCAGCATTCGAACTGCAGGCGCTGGACGTGGTATTCTGGCGCTATGCCACCGAACAAGGAAAATAAGCCGATGATGTCCATGTCGCCGTATCGAAGCCGGCTGCCGGCCGCCATCCGGAGCGACTTCCTGCTGATTGTCCTGCTCGTCGCGCTCGACGTCGGTGCGCGCCTCGCGCCGCATGCGCCGAATTTCACGCCCGTCGCGGCGACCGCGCTGTTCGCGGCGAGCGTTCTTCGCGTTCGCGCCCTGGCTCTGCTCGTGCCGTTTGCCGCGATGGCGCTCAGCGATCTCATGCTCGGCTTCTACGACTGGCGCGTGATGAGCGTCGTCTATGTGGCGATCGCGCTTCCCGCACTGGCAGGATTGCTGCCGCACCGCGTGCGCGCACCGGGCATTGTCGCGATCATGCTGTCATCCTCGCTGACATTCTTCGCCACGACCAATTTCGCTGTGTGGGCATTCTCCGGCATGTACGCGCCGGATATGGGCGGCCTGATCAAATGCTACATCGCTGCGCTGCCGTTCCTGCAGAACACGATTGCCGGCGATGCGTTCTGGGCCACGGCCCTGTTCGGCGGCTATTGGCTGGTGCAACGCATTGCGTCACAACACGCCAATGCTGCCGTCGCTTCGGAGAGAAAGCACCAGGCAACCCGCCGCGCCTGATATGAAGGCAGCGGCTGCGCGCAGCACGATCACTCGGACGGGTTGCCTCCGGGGCGCGGCAAAGCCACATTGTAGCCGCCACCAGCATTTTGATTCCTGCATACTGGCTGCGCCGTGACGACCGACACTGTGGAAGCGCCAAAAGACAGTGCCGAGGCGGACGCGGCGTCCGTGCCAGAGGAAATTACGCCGCCCGCCGCCGCCGATGCACCGCAGGCCCACGCCGATGCCTCGGCCGGTACACCCATAGGAGAAACGCCAGCGCAGGCCGCCGAGGTTACGTCGGCGGAACCGCCGCCCGAACCAGCGGACGAGTCAACCGTTTCCGCCGAAGCCGTGGAGGCGGCGGCTCCTGCTGATCCCGCGGCAATCGTAGCCCCCACAAAGG
Organism: uncultured Alphaproteobacteria bacterium; assembly: GCA_963730645.1. Taxonomy (GTDB): domain Bacteria; phylum Pseudomonadota; class Alphaproteobacteria; order Rhizobiales; family Xanthobacteraceae; genus BOG-931. Next base: position 331,914 of record CAVSSN010000018.1, read on the forward strand.
CCGTAGAACCCGCAGTGCCCGCTGAGGAGGCGGAACAGCCAGCGCCGGCCGAGGTCGCGCCAGCGCTTGTACAAATCGTCTGGACCGGCTTCCCCGCCAAAGCTGCCTCGCCGCTGGCCGAAACGGCTGCGCCTGAGGCACCTTCACCGGAGGCGCCGTTTGCTGAAGCGGCTGCGTTTGATGCGCCTGCGCCAAGCGAACCCGCGACTTCTGCCGTCGAGGCCACGCAACCGCCGCCGGACAACGTAGCGGCCGACGTGGCCGCCGTTCTCGAGGAGTTTCGGTTCCCGTCCGAGGATTCCCTGCCCGTACTCGCCGAGCCCGAGGCAACGGCCGCCCCTGGCCCGCTGGTGGAAGCGCCGCCTCCGGATGTCGTCGCCGCCAATGCTGGCAATCCGCGGCGTCACGCGGCGCTTCGGCGCGGTGACGGCGCTCGGCCACGTCGAACTCGAACTCCAGCACGGCGAGATATTGGCGCTGCTCGGGGAAAACGGGGCCGGCAAGACGACGCTGATGAACATCCTGGCCGGCCGCGACCGTGCCAATTCCGGCGATGTAATGGTATCTCCTTACGGCGACGCGCTCGCACCGCTCAAGCCCGGCTCCCCGCAGGCGGCGATCGCGGCGGGCATCGGCCTGGTGGATGCGGACGATTCGCTCGCCGCCAATCTCACCGCGCTCGAAAATATCATGCTGGGCACGCAATCGCTGTGGCGGTGGCGCCTGTCGCGCCGCAAGGCGCGGGCCAAGACCACGGAGCTGATGCGACACCTCGACATGACTGTCGCGCTAGACGTCCGCGTGGCGCAGCTTGCGGCCGGCGACCGCCTGCGCGTCAAGATTTTGCGCGCGCTGTTTGCAGACGCGCGCGTGCTTTTGCTCGACGAACCGACCAATGCGCTGACGCCGCAGGAATGGGAAGCGCTGGTCGACGTGCTCAAGCGCCTCGCCGCCGACGGCCTTGCCGTCATCGCCACCACGCGCAAAGCCGACGAGGCATTCATACCCGGCGCACACGTTGTGGCGCTGCGCGCCGGCCGCAAGGTTGCCGACATCCGCGCCATCGAGGGGCGCGGCGCGCTCGAAGCACACATGTGGGGCGACGTGCAGCGAAAGAGCAGCCCGAGCTTTCACGCTGCCGGCGATTTGATTCTCGAGCTGCAGAACGTCGACGTGGTGGCTGACGATCCGCGCGCATCGCTGCACCGGGTCTCGCTCGATCTCCGCGCCGGCGAGATCGTCGGCATCGCCGGTCTGGCGGGCAACGGCCAGGACACGCTCGCGGAAGTCATTGCCGGCCTCATCCGGCCGACGAGCGGCAACATGCGGCTGTTCGGACGGCGGCTGGCGCGATTCGATGCCGCCGCCTTTGTGCGCGCCGGAATCGGCTGGATTCCGCGTGACCGGCAGCGGCACGGCACCATTGCGGAAATGTCGATCGCCGAAAACCTCGTGCTCGAAGACATCGGGCGGACCTGGTTCAATCGCTACGGCATTCTGCAATTCAAGACCATCCATCAGCACGCGCGCGAAATCATCGCCGACCATGTGCTGGATTGCCCGCAACCCGAACTGCCCGTGGGCAGCCTGCCGCCTGCGGCAATCGAAAAGCTCGTGCTCGCCCGCGCGCTCGACCGCAAACTGCGATTGTTTGTTGCCAACCAGCCGGCGCGCGGCCTCGACGGCGCGCGGGCCGAGGACGTGCACCGCCGGATCGAGGCCGAGCGCGAAGCAGGCGCGGCCGTTGTGCTGATCTCCGAGGACATCGACGAACTGCTCGTCAATGCCGACGTGATCAGCGTGCTGCACGAGGGCCGCCTTTCGGTGCCGCAGCCGACCGGCGCGTTCGATCGCAGATCGCTCGGCCTCATGATCGGTGGCCACGGCTCGCTGGCGCAGGACTGGCACGGCTGGGGGGATGGCGCATGATCCCGTTGCCGCGCGACATCCGCGGGACGGCGCTGTCGCTTGCCGTCTCGGTCGGCGTCGCGGCGGCTGTGCTGGTGCTTGCAGGCTGCGTGCTCGCGGCCACCGGCACGCCGTTTGCACGGGGCATTGGCCTTATCATATCGGGCGCCGTCGGTTCATCCGCGGCGATCCATGAAACGCTGACGCGAGGCGGGATCGTCATTCTCACCGGCCTCGCCGCGGCTTTGGCATTTCGCATCAAGCTCTACAATTTCGGTGCAGAGGGCCAGTTGCAGGCTGGCGCGCTGATCGCCGTCGGCATCGCCTTCGTGACGCCCGCTTGGCCCACATGGGTGATTCTGCCGATTCAGCTCGCCGCCGGCGCGGGCGCGGGCGCCGTGATCATGCTCGGCGCAACGCTGCTCAAGCTGCGCCGCGGTGTCGACGAAGGCATCGTCACGCTGCTCATCAATTTTGTCATGGTGTTGATGGTCGAACTTTTTCTCGGCGGCCGGTCAGGCGCGGCAATGGCGGCGGCTGGTTCCGGCATCCCACTCGGTCTCATGATCGCGGTTGCGGCGGCGGTCCTGATCGCCGCCGCGACACACTTTACCGTCTGGGGTTTTGCGTTGCGCGCCACCGCCGGCAATGCGGAGGCCGCACGCTACGCCGGAATTCCGATCGCACGCCTGACGATGCGCATTGGCATCATTTCGGGGGCGCTGGCCGGACTGGCGGGCGTGTCCCTGTTCGCCGACACCGGCACCGCACAGCACCCCGGCCTCGGCTATGCCGGCATCGCGGTCGCCGTTCTGGCGCGGTATTCGCCGATCGGCAGCATCATCGCGGGGCTGTTCATCGCCGCACTCATGGTCGGCGCAGATGCGGCCATGCAGGCCGGAGCGCCTACCGGGTTTTCCGAAATTCTTGTCGCACTTGCCCTGCTTGCGAGTCTCCTTGGCCTCTGCATTCGCGAGCGCGTCGCCGTGATGGTGGCGTCATGACGCCAACGACTGCGCTGCTTCAGGATCCGGCATTCTGGGCAGCGGTGCTTACGATTTCGACGCCGCTCGTGTTCGGCGTCGTGGGAGCGCTGCTGTGCGCACGCGCGGGCGAACTCAATTTCGGCATTGCGGGCGTCTTCCTCATTGGCGCGCTGATGGGTTTGGTGCTCCCGCAAAATGGCGTCGACCCATGGATGGCACTTCTGGCGGCAGCCGGCGCGGGCATGATTGTCGGCCTGCTGCAAGGCATACTCACCGGACCGCTTGGCATTTCCCAACCGCTCGCCGGCATCGCGCTGACACTGCTGGGGATCGGCATCGCGCATGCCGGATGGCCATCCACGCCGACGCCTGCTGCCGCTTTCCACCCATTCGACGTGCCGTTTCTGTCCGGCTTGCCCTACGTCGGCGAAGCGCTGGCCCGGCAGACGCCGCTCGACCTGCTCGCCGTGCTGACCGCACTCGTCATCGCCTACGTGCTGAACCGCACTCCGCTTGGGCTCGCAATCCGCGCCTGCGGCGATAATCCGTTTGCCGTCGAGGTGCAGGGCCGCTCGGTGCACGGCCTGCGGATCGGCGGGACCATGGCGGGCTCGGCGATCATGGCGCTCGGCGGGGCGGCGATTGCGCTGACGGCATCCGGTCCGGTCGCCATCGACCACGTGAGCGGCCGCGGATTTCTCTGCCTCGCGTTGGCCGCGGCCGCAGGCTGGCGGCCAGGTCTTGCCTTCGCGGCTGCATTGTTGGTCGGCGCGCTTGACGCTGCCGCTCCGCATCTGCAACAGGATTTTGGCGTGCGCGCACCAATCTTGACGATGGTGCCGTACCTGTTGGCTATCGTCGCGCTCGCGGCGACGCGGCGTCGGCTGCGCTGGCCGGCGGCGCTGTCGGCGCCCTACGTCAAACGCCGCGCGTTCTGAACGCTCAGGCGTTCCAGCGCAACGTCGCAGCGATCCTGCGCACGAATTGCCGCGCACGATCGGCAAGCGATTTAGGCGCGGCGTCGGCCGGATCGGAATCCGCAAGCCGCAAGGCCACATTCGTCACCTTGCCGTCCGCGACCGTTTGCGCGACGAGCGTCATGGCGCCGAACGGCAGCGTATCGCCCTGCTTCACGCGGTCGTGCTTCGCGGCGAAATACGAAGCGAGCGAAGCGGCTGCATCTTCGGGCGTCACCTCGACGCCATAGACCTCGGCCAGCGCGCCAAGCGTCACATCGGCCGTGACGAAGAAATCGCCGAGCAGATGCAGATCGGGCGGCCCCGGCGTGTCGACGAAAAAGCGATCGAGCGACTGCGCCCGTTCCGGCGGCGCGAGCAGATAGATGTAGTCGCCTTCAATGACGGTCCCCGCCTCGTCCGGCGTCAGAATGTGCTCATCGCGCACGACCAGCGTGGTCTTGGCCCAGGACGGGATCAGCCGCCGCCGAAGATAAGGGCTGTTGTGACCCACGGGATAGCCGACAAGCTCCTGCGCCATTTGGCCGGGCAGATCGAGCTCGACGCGGCGCGGCGTACGATCGACGCGTGGCAGCGCGATATGCAGCTTTCGGGCGGCGACCCCGATGGTCCAGCCCTGCACCAGGAGCGACACCAGCACGACGACGAAAGCGACGTCGAAATAAAGATAGGCCTTGCCCAGCCCGACCATCAGCGGGATCGAGGCGAGGAAAATGCCGACCGCGCCGCGCAAGCCGACCCATGAGATGAACAGCTTCTCGCGCAACGAGAAGCGAAATGGCGCAAGGCACAGGAACACCGCGACCGGCCGCGCCACCAGCATCAGCATCGCCGCGACGACAAGCGCCGGGCCGACGCTGCCGACGAGACGCTGCGGCGAGACCAGCAGGCCGAGCAGCACGAACATCACGATCTGCGCCAGCCACGTGATGGCGTCGAGAAACACCACGACGGTGTTGTGCGCGCGCGTCGGGCGATTGCCGATGACGAGCCCGGCGAGATACACCGCAAGAAAGCCGGACGAGTGCAGCACCTGCGCCAAGCCGAACAGCACCAGCGCGCTGACGGCGACGAATGGCGCATGCAGGCCCTGCGCGAGCCCCAGCCTGTTGAGCGCCACAACCACGAGCCGGCCGCCGCCAACACCGATGATGGTGCCGAGTACCGTCTCCTGCACCAGATCAACTGCAACGTGCTGCCAGGAATCGCCCGCGAGCGACAGCATCTCGACCAGCGCCACGGTGAGAAACACCGCGAACGGATCGTTGGTGCCGGATTCGACCTCCAACGTCGCGCCGACACGCGGGCGCAGCCGCAGGCCTTGGGCGTGGACGAGAAAGAACACCGCCGCCGCGTCGGTCGAGGCGACGACCGCGCCGACCAGAAGCGCCTCGGTCCAGCGGATATCGAGCATATAGGCGGCCACCGGCGCGGTGAGCGCCGCGGTGATGAGGACGCCCACGGTCGCGAGCAGCAAGGATGGCGCCAGCACGCTACGGAAGGTTGCAAAACGGGTGCGCAGGCCGCCGTCGAACAAAATCAACGCCAGCGCGATGGAGCCGACAAGGTAGGTCGTGCGCACGTCATCAAATTTGAGGCCGCCGGGGCCGGCTTCGCCCGCCAGCATGCCGACGACCAAAAAGACCAGCAGCAGCGGCGCGCCGAAGCGCATCGCCACCAGGCTCGACAAAATGCCGGCGAATATCAGCAGCGCGCCGAGCAGAATGCCTAGGGTGACGGTGTCGAGCGATGCCATCGCGAATCCTTTGTGCCATTGGAAACACAGACACACGGCGCCGCAATGGCAATTCGTCGCCTGTATCCGCTCAACTTGTGTTATGGGCTCGCGGCCCGCCAAGGATGTTCCATTGCCGCCCGACCATGCCAAGACGCCTGCGACCGCGACCGGCATCGCCTGCGGGGTCGGCGCGGCCGTGTTCTGGGCGATGGGCTTCGTCTCGGCGCGCCACGGCATCGGCATCGGGCTGTCGCCGCTCGATATCGCGATGCATCGCTTCATCTGGGCGGGGATCGTGCTTTTCCCGCTGATCGCGCGCGACGGCATTGCCGATCTGGGCGGCGTCCGCTGGGGGCGCGGCATCGCGCTCACGATCTTCGGCGGGCTGCCGCTGGCGGTGCTCAGCTATTCGGGATTCCTGCTGGTCCCGCTCGGCCATGGCGGCGTGATCCAGCCATCTTGCGGGGCGCTTGGCGGGCTCGCGCTCGCTTCGCTGGTGCTGCATGAGACGCTGCCGCCGCGGCGGCTGCTCGGCGCCGGCGTCATCGTCTGCGGCCTTGTCGTGATCGGCGTCGAGGCGCTGCGGACGATCGGGACACACGGGCTCATCGGCGACCTGATGTTCGTCGGCGCCGGCCTGTCGTTCGCGACCTTCGGCACGCTGCTGCGGTTGTGGCGCATTACGCCGATGCGGGCGGCGGCGGTGACGAGCGTCTTGTCGCTCGTCTGCGTGCCGATCGGGGCCGTGACCGGCAGCTTTGGCGAATTGCTGGCGGCGGGATGGGTTGAAAACCTGGGGCTGGCGCTGGTGCAGGGCATTTGCGCCGGTGCGGGGGCAACCTACCTCTTCACCCGCGCCGTCGTGCTGCTCGGAGCCGGACGGGCTTCCGTCCTGCCCTCGCTGGTGCCGGGCATCACGCTGCTGATCGGCTACCTTGCGTTGGGCGAAGTGCCGAGCCTGTCGCAGCTGGTCGGCTTCGCCATCGTCGTCGTCGGCTTCCGGCTGTCGCAGTGAATTCTTTCCTCCCCCGCGCAGCGGGGGAGGAGGCGAGCGAAGCGAAGCCAGAGGGGGCTTGCGGCGTCGACGCTTGCGCAAGCGACGAGGCCGCAGGCCCCCTCCCTACCCTCCCCCGCAAGCGGGGGAGGGATAAAACGATGCAGCGGGCGGAAAGAAAATTACTCCGGCCCGGCGTATTTTCCCGCCGTGTGCGGGAACATCGACTTCACGATCTTGAAGCGCGAGATGTCGACGGTCGCGTCCATGTGCAAAAAGATCGCGGCGTCGCGGAAAATCTTCTCGACGCCGAAATCGAGCATCACGCCGTTGCCGCCGTGAAGCTCCAGCGCGTGCTGGGCGACTTTGAGGATTTCCTCCGAGGCGAACACCTTCGCCATGTTGCACAGCGTGTCGGCGTCCGGCGCATCCTCGTCGACTGCGCGTGCGGCGCGCGCGAGCAAGCGCGCGCACCGCCTCGACCCTCGTCGCCATGTCGGCAAGCCGCAGCGCCACCGCCTGATGCTTGATCAGGATGCGACCGCCCTGCACGTAGTTCTGCACATAGTCCGCCGCGACCTCGAAGGCGCGCACGCCGACGCCGAGATTCTTCGCCGCCTGGATGATCTTGCCGGGCCGGAAATAGACGCCGGCCTTGCCGAGCGCATCGCCTTCGACCAGCAGATGGTCCGCCGGCACGCGCATGTCCTCGAACACCAGTTCGCCGTTGTTCATGAAACGGCAGCCGAGCGTCTCGTTGCAGCGCGCCACGGTGAGCCCCGGCGTGTCGCGCGGCACCAGGAAGCTCGACGTGCCCTGCATCATGCCGACCTGCGGATTGGTGTTGGCGTAGACCACGTAGAGGCCGGCGTCGTAGCCGTTGGAGATGAATTGCTTGCGGCCGTTGATCACCCATTCGCCGTTCTGCTTCACCGCGCGGGTCTGCATCGCGGCTTCCGGCACGTTGTAGGGCAGCCAGCGGTCGGAGGCGCCGCGCGGCTCGGTGAGGCAATGCGCCAGCAGGAATTGCGGGTCCTCGATCAGCCGCTTGAACCATTTCTCCTGCAGGTGGCGCGGCGCCAGGTTGCGCAGCAGCACCGACACCTTCCAGTTCTGCACCAGCTTGTCGGCGAGGCCTGAATCGCCGCGCGCGACTTCCTCGGCGATCAGCGCGAAGGTCTGCACTTCGCTCGCCCGGTCGAGCTCGAGCCCGCCGAACTCCTCCGGCACGCCGAGCGTGCGGATGCCGACCTTCTCGGCGCCTTCGAGGATGTCCCGCGGCAGACGGTCCTCGGGCGTCATCACCCATTCGCGCTGCCAGTTCGCCCGGATGAAGGGGATGACCACATCGTCGACAAAATCGCGGCAGCTCTGCCGCATCAGGCGCTGTTCTTCGGAAAGCTCGCTGTCGCGCATAGACCACTCCGGCTGTCGATAAACGGCGCAAACTAACACAGACGTTCCATGACCCCGTGCCAGAAATGCCCGAATCATTGTCTTATCTGCCGCCGACCTACGGCACAGGGGACAGATTTGGACATCGACGACAGCGACATCCACGACGCAATCAATACTGTGCATGCTCGGCATCCGCCATACGCTGCGCACCGAGCTGACGTCGGCATGGCTGCCGATCCAGCTCGGATTGATCCTGCTGACGGCGCTGGTCGCCATCGGCATCGCGGCGCTGCTGCGCAGGCGCTACGACGTTGCGGCGGCGACGATGGGGTTGCCGGCCTATCTGCGCCTGTTCGGGCGAACGCTCGCGGCGAACGTGCCGCAAATCATCTTCATCATCCTGATCGTGGCCGAGCGCACCAGCATCCGCGCCTCGATGCTGCACTCGCGCACCTATCTGCTGCACGTCGCGGCCAATCTGGCGATCGCCTGGGTCGTCATCGCGCTGGTTGCGAGCCTGATCCGCAACCAGTTCGTCAATCGCATCGTCGCGGTCCTCGCCTGGACCATCGCGGCGCTGGGCATCCTGCGGCTGCTCACGCCGGTGAGCGATGCGCTCGATTCGGTCTCCCTCATGCTTGGCGGGCTCAAGGTCACGCCGCTGCTCGTGATCAAGACCTCGGCGCTGCTCATCGTCACCATCTGGCTCGCGGTCGCCGTCAGCAATTTCTTCGAACGCCGCGTGCGCAACTCATCCGACCTGACGCCGTCGATCCAGGTGCTGATCGGCAAGCTCATCCGCATTGCGCTGATTTCCTGCGCGGTCGTGATCGCGATGGGATCGATGGGGATCGATCTCTCCGTGCTCGCGGTGTTCTCGGGCGCGGTCGGCGTCGGCGTCGGCTTCGGCCTGCAGAAGATCGTCTCCAACCTGGTGAGCGGCATCATCCTGCTCGCCGACAAGTCGATCAAACCGGGCGACGTGATCTCGGTCGGCGACTATTTCGGCTGGGTCGGCACCATGGGCGCGCGCTACACCTCGGTCGACACCCGCGACGGCCGCGAGTTCCTGATCCCGAACGAGGATTTCGTGACGCAGCGCGTGGTCAACTGGTCCTATTCCAACAACCTGGTGCGGATCGAGCTGCCGTTTCACGTCGGCAGCGGCAGCAATCCTCACCTTGTGAGCCGGGTCGCCATCGAAACCGCGGCGAAAACGCCGCGCGTGCTCAAGGAGCCGAAGCCGCTGTGCCATTTCACGGCATTCGGCGATAACTCGCTCGATTTCAAGCTGCGGTTCTGGATCAGCGATCCGCATGGCGGCGTCACCAGCCTGCGCAGCGAAGTCTTGCTGGCGCTGTGGGACGCGCTCAAGCACGAGGGAATTGGGATTGCCGCGAAGGCCGCCTAAGCCCCTCCCCCTGAGGATGAATACTAAGCCGCCTTCCTTGACGCCAAAAACTCGCCCATGCGGTCGAGCGCCTTCAGGATGTTCTCGGTCGAGTTGGCGTAGGACAGCCGCATGTAGCCTTCGCCGAGGATGCCGAAGTCCGGGCCGCCGATGGTGGCGACGCCGGCGTTGTCGAGCAGAGCGGTGGCGAGCTCCTTGGCCTTCCAGCCGGTGCGCTTGACGTTGGGGAACGCGTAGAACGCGCCCTTCGGCGTCGCGCAGGACACGCCGGGAAGCTTGTTCAATCCGGCGACCACGACTTTGCGCCGCTTGTCGAACTCGGCGACCATCTTGTCGGCCTCGTCCTGCGGGCCGGTGAGCGCGGCGAGGCCGGCATATTGCGCCGAGGCGTTGACGCAGGAATGCAGGTTCACCGCGAGCTTGCGCGCGTAGTCGTAGAGCTTGCCGGGCCACACCGCGTAGCCGAGCCGCCAGCCGGTCATGGCGTAGGTCTTCGACCAGCCGTTGAGCAGGATCAGCCGGTCGCGGATCGACGGGTACGACAGCAGGCAGACATGCGTCTCGCCGTCGTAGACCATGTGGTCGTAGATCTCGTCCGACATCACGGCGACGTCGGGAAATCGTTCCAACCCAGCCACCAGCTTGTCGACTTCCGCCTTCGGCGTGACGCCGCCGGTCGGATTGGCGGGCGAATTGATGATGAGCAGCCGCGTCTGCGGCGTGATCAGCTTGAGCGTCTCCTCGGCCGAGAAGGCAAAGCCGTTCTCCTCGCGGATCGGCACCGGGATCGGCCGCGCGCCGGTGTACTCGATCATCGAGCGATAGATCGGGAAGCCGGGGTCGGGATACATGATGTCGGCGCCGGGCTCGCCGAACATCAGGATCGACATGAACATGGTCGGCTTGCCGCCCGGCATGATCATCACCTGGTCGGGCGACACGGTGACGTTGAAGCGCTTGTGCAGGTCGGCCGCCACCGCCTCGCGCAGCGGCGGAATGCCGTTTGCCGGCGTATAGCCGTGATGGCCGTCGCGCAGCGCCTTCACCGCGGCCTCGACGATGAAATCCGGCGTGCGGAAATCGGGCTGGCCGATGCCGAGATTGATGATGTCGCGGCCCTGGGCGGCGAGCTGCATGGCGCGCGCGAGCACCGCGAAGGCATTCTCCTCGCCGATGCGGTCGAAGGCGGCGACGGTTTTCAGCATTGCAATCCTCCCGGCATCGACACAATCAGTCAGTCGACGTGAATGTTGGCGGCGCGAATGATCGGCCCGAGGCGCTCGATGTCGTCCGCCATGACCTTGCCCATGTCCTCGGGCGTGCCGCCGAGCGGCTCCATGCCGAGCGACTCGCTCGCCTTCTGACCGCGCTCGGTCTTGAAAAAGGCGTTGACGATGGCGTTGACCTTGTCGATGACCTCGCGCGGCGTGCCGGCCGGCGCCAGCAGACCGTACCAGACGCCGGCGACGACATCGACCCCGAGCGCCTCGCGCACGGTCGGAACATCGGGCAGCACCTTGGCGCGCTCGGCGGAAGTCACCGCGACAGCCTTCATGTTCGCAATCTGCGGAACGAAGCCGGCAAATCCCATCTGGATCTGCCCGCTCAACACATCGGTGAGCATCGGCGCAACACCGCGATACGGCACATGCGCCACCTCGATGCCGGTCTTGTCGGCGAACAGCACAGCGGCGATGTGGCCGCCGGTGCCATAACCGGGATTGCCGACGCTGAGCTTGCCAGGATTATGCTTGGCGTACGCCACCAGCTCTTTCAGATTGGCGACCGGCAGCGTGCGGCTCGCCAGGATAACGGTTGGAATGTGAGCGACCAGCGCCACCGGAGCGAAGTCGGTGAGTGGATCGTACGGCAGCGAGCGATAGATGAGCTTGTTCACCGCGCCCGGCCCGGACGAAACCATGAGCAGCGTATAGCCGTCGGCCGGCGCCTTGGCGACCGACGCGGCGCCGATGTTGCCGCCCGCACCACCCTTGTTTTCGACCAGCACGCGCTGGCCGAGCTTTTCGCTCAATTCGTTGGCGATGAGGCGCGCGACGCCATCTGACGGACCGCCGGCGGCAAACGTCACCACCATCGTGACCGGCCGCGACGGCCAGGTGTCCGCCGCGTGGGCCGGCGACGCATGCGCGATGGCCGCAGCCACCGCCATACAAGACATCGACGCACGCAGCCAATTCATTCCGCTTCGCTCCGGCCGACAGTTCAACCGATGGCCGGCGGAAAATCAATCCTGCGAAACGCCACGCGAAACAGGAGAGCCCCGGACGCCGTCCGGGGCTCTGAGGCGGAACAAGCGTCGAAGCAGAAGCGCTTAGAACGCGCCTTCCGCATCGCCGAAGGTGCGCTGCAAGTCGCCGCGAATCGACGCATCCGGATCGGCACCGATCACGCGGCCATCGGGTGCGACCACGGCGTTGCCCGCCACTGGGGCGGTGCTGTTGTAGAGCTGTGCCGGCACGGTGTGATGCTTGCGCGTCTTCTGCGCGAATGCGGGCGTCGCGACCAGCGCCGCCATAGCGATCGCCGACAGCACGATCTTCGGGTTCAACGTTTTCATTTTCATTCTCTCTGTTGTCCGCCCCCGACCGTCTATCTACATGCGATTCGGCAGTGCACAAGACACGAATGATTCACGTGAGCGTCACAAAAACGTGTCCTATATCAATGATTTAACGAGAATTTTACGGCCGGATTTACGCCGCAAATGCGGCACTGCACAAGAGATCAAAAGGCCAAATCGCATACCAGAGCCGCGTTACGCGGCAGTTTCGTGCTGCGCACAATCCCGTCCTCAGTGTGAATATTCGGAAAGGTGTTAATTCGCCATTTCCGTTGCCACAATTGAACGGCGACGCGGGGTTCGATGACTGACATCAGAAGAGCTGATTACCACCGCTTCGATCGTCTGCGTTGATCGAATCAATCAGTGCAATGATCTGTCCCCGCGCCCGCGCCCATGGCAGGCTCGGCCGTTGAATTTTCCGCGAGCCATTGCCATGACCGGTCCACGCCCCTCCGTCGCCGACAAGCGCCGCCTCTATCGAACGCTCCACGACGCCGGCTGCTTCGTCCTGCCCAATCCGTGGAATGTCGGCAGCGCGCGCTATCTGCAAGGCCTCGGCTTCAAGGCGCTCGCCACCACGAGTTCGGGCTTCGCCCACGCGCAAGGCTTCGCCGACGGCCAGGTGTCGCGCGACATGATGCTGGCGCACTGCCGCGAGATCGCCGAGGCGAGCGACGTGCCGGTGAATGCCGATTTCGAAGGTGGCTATGCGGACGCGCCCGAGCATGTCGCTGAGAACGTGAGGCTCGCGATCGAAACCGGCGTCGCAGGTGTCTCGATCGAGGATTCAACCGGCGACGCGGCCAATCCGCTTTATGAATTCGACCTCGCGCTCGCGCGCGTGCGCGCTGCGCGTGCGGCGATCGACAAGGCCGGCGGCGATGTGGTGTTCACCGGGCGCAGCGAAGGCTTCATCTGCGGACGCCCCGATCTCGCCGAGACCATCCGCCGGCTCAAGGCGTTCGCCGATGCCGGCGCCGACTGCCTCTATGCTCCGGGCATCAAGACGCGCGAAGAGATCACCGCGGTCGTGAAAGCGGTCGCGCCGAAGCCGGTGAACTTCCTGATGGCGAGCGCAACCCACTTCACGGTGAAGGACCTCGCCGACCTCGGCGTGCGCCGTATCAGCCTCGGCGGCACGCTGGCGCGTGTCGCCTGGACCGCCGTGATCCGCGCGGCGCGCGAGATCGCCAATGACGGCTCGTTCGCCAGCCTGGCCGGCACCATGCCGAATGCCGAGCTCAATACCTTTTTCCGCGACGATCGCAAATCAGGAGATTGACATGCAGGCCCATGACAAAAGCCACATGACATACTGCGCCATGACCGCCGCACAGGCGCGATGTTGCGCAACCTGCTTATCGTCGGCTTTGTGTTTGCCGCGCTGCCGGCATCGGCGCAGAACTGCACACGCGCCGGCAGCGACGTGACCTGCGACGACGGCCGCCACGGCATGTTCACCGGCGACTCCATCATCTGGACCGACGGCACGCAGTCACGCGCAGTCCGCCAAAGCCCCAGCGTCATCGTCGGTAACAAATCATCCGTGTTTGTCGGCCCGGGCGTCTTCGTCGGCAATGGCAAGGGCGGCAAGACGCAGATGGACGATCCGAGCAAGAAGCGCTGCGCCGCCCTCGACGGCATCAATTTCTGCGATTGAGACTGCACGCGCTGCCGGCCGCCGCGGGAACCTGCGCAAGCCCCTTTCCCGGACGCTCGCAGACGCGTTATCTGTGGGGCGATGCTTTTCACCACCCCCCTCATCTCCGGCATGCTGGCCAAGCGCTACAAGCGCTTCCTGGCCGATGTCGTGCTCGATTCCGGGGAAATGGTGACGGCCCATGTCGCCAACCCGGGCGCCATGATGGGGCTCGAACAGCCGTTTTCGCGAGTCTGGCTGTCGAAATCCGAAAATCCGATGCGCAAGCTGTCCTATACGTGGGAGCTGATCGAGGTCGATCTCGGCAGCGGCCTTGAACTCGTCGGCGTCAACACCAGCCAGCCCAATTCGCTGGTCGCCGAGGCGCTCGATGCCGGCATCGTCCCGGAGCTGCGGAACTACGTCTCGATCCGCCGCGAGGTGAAATACGGCGCCAATTCGCGCGTCGACTTCCTGCTCGAGGACCCGGCGCGGCGGCCCTGCTATGTCGAGGTGAAAAACGTCCATCTCATGCGCCAGGCGCGGCTCGCTGAATTCCCCGACTGCGTCACCGACCGCGGCTCCAAACATCTCGAAGAGCTTTCCGCAATCGTGGCGTCCGGCTCGCGCGCGGTGATGATCTACGTCATCCAGATCCAGTCGGCTGATCGCTTCACGGTCGCCCGCGACCTCGACCCCGACTACGCCGAGGCATTCGCGCGGGCCCGCAATAAGGGCGTGCAGATGTTGGCCTGGCATTGCACCGTCAATATCGGGGGCATCGAAATGGCTGCGCCGGTTCCAGTGCTGGGAGAATAGCGCGAAATGCGACGCACGCGACGAGATTGCTTGCCTTGTGCGCCGGCATGCTTACATTGCGAATTAAGCGATCCAAATCCTTCCGTGATACAAGTCTTTCCATGACCTATGTCGATGCGTCCTGCGCGCCTCTGCGCAAAACCGGACAGATCAAGATCCACGGCACGGCGGCCTTCGACGGCATGCGCAAGGCGGGCCGTCTCGCAGCCGAATGCCTCGACATGCTGGTCGGCGAGATCAAGCCCGGCATCTCGACCGAGCGCGTCGACCGTCTCGTGTTCGATTTCGGCATGGACCACGGCGCGCTGCCCGCGACGCTGATGTACCGCGGCTACCGCAAGGCGACCTGCACCTCGATCAACCACGTCGTCTGCCACGGCATCCCGGCCGACAAGCCGCTCAAGGAAGGCGACATCATCAATGTCGACGTCACGTTGATCCTCGACGGCTGGCACGGCGATTCCAGCCGCATGTACGCCATCGGCGAAATCCCGCGCCGCGCCGAGCGCCTGATCGAAGTCACCTATGAGGGCATGATGCGCGGCATCGCCGCGATCAAGCCGGGCGCGACCACCGGCGACGTCGGCGCCGCCATCCAGACCTACGTCGAGGCCCAGCACATGAGCGTGGTGCGCGATTTCTGCGGCCACGGCCTCGGCCAGCTGTTCCACGACGAGCCGAACATCGTCCATATCGGCCGCCCCGGCGAAGGCATCGTGCTCAAGCCCGGCATGTTCTTCACCGTCGAGCCCATGATCAATCTCGGCCGCCCGCACGTAAAAGTGCTGTCCGACGGCTGGACCGCCGTGACGCGCGATCGCTCGCTCTCGGCGCAATTCGAGCACTCCGTCGGCGTCACCGAGACCGGGGTCGAAATCTTCACGCTGTCGCCCAAGGGGCTCGACAAGCCGCCCTATCCGGCGTGACTTGCGCTGGCGTCGCCCCCCGATTGCAAATTACCGCAATACCGTCATCCTTAGCGCGTGACCTCGAACGGCGCGGCTACGCGTCGGTTGGCTCAAGTGCGTTGAAGGCATATGGCCGGTAAGAAGCCAGAGAATGAGGCAGGCCTCGCCGAGGCGCCGCCGCACTATTACGGCCATCGCGAGCGATTGCGCGACCGCTTCCGCGATGCGGGCGCCGATGCGGTGACCGACTACGAGCTGCTCGAACTTGTCCTGTTCCGCGCCATCCCGCAGCGCGACGTCAAGCCGTTGGCGAAGAAGCTGATCGAGACGTTTGGTTCGTTCTCGGAGGCGGTTTCCGCGCCGGTCGCGCGGCTCGCGGAAATCAAGGGGCTCGGACCCGCAGCCGTCACCGAGCTCAAGGTCGTGCAGGCCGCGGCGAGCCGGCTCGCGCGCGGCGAGGTCAAGCGGCGCAAGGTGCTGTCGTCGTGGTCGTCGGTGCTCGACTATTGCCGCACCGCCCAGGCGTTCGCCGAGAAGGAACAGTTCCGCGTGCTGTTCCTCGACAAGCGCAATCAGCTCATCGCCGACGAACTGCAGCAGACCGGCACCGTCGACCACACACCGGTCTATCCGCGCGAAGTGGTCAAGCGCGCGCTCGAATTATCGGCGACGGCGATCATCCTGGTGCACAACCATCCATCGGGAGATCCAACTCCCTCCCGCGCGGACATCCAGATGACGCAGCAGATCGTCGAGGTCGCAAAGCCGCTCGGCATTTCGGTGCACGACCACATCATCGTCGGCAAGGAAGGCCATTCGAGCTTCAAGGGGCTGCGGTTGATTTGATCGCCGGCCCACCAGGCCGTTCCGTCAGCGCCCGATGGCCTTGCGCGCCTTCTCGAAAATCGCCGGTGAAAATGTCGCGAAGTGCTTCAGCAATTCCTGCACTTCCTCAGGCGAGGCATAGTCGATGTCGAGGCCGACTTTGTTGGCCTCCGCGAGAAAGTCCTGTGTCCTTCATCGTCGCCGCGAACGCGTCGCGCAATGCCTTGAGGCGGTCCGGCGGGATTCCGGGCGGGCCTGCCAGCGGGCGGCCGAGCACGAGCTGCTTGAAATGGATATCGAGGACGGCGCGATCGTCGTCGGTCTTGGCGTAATCGTAAACGCTCGGGATGTTGCCGAACTCTGTCGACTTCTCCGGCCCCATCTGAATGACGAGCTTCATGCGGCCGGACTTCACATCGTCATGAAACTGCGACTTGATCGAAGAAGCATAAAAGCCGCATTCACCGTTCACCTCGCCGCGCTGCATGGCGAGATCGATGTCGCGCGTACCGGCATAGCCGGGAATGACGCGGATATGCGCGCCGAGCACGTTCTTGAGAATCATCGGGTGCTGATAGGTGATCGCCGCCGGCGCACCGCCGCCGAAGATCGTTTCCTTCCCTTTGCAACATCTCGTCGAACGTCGCTGCCGCGCCGGGCGTCTGCAACACGCCGCAATAGGCGACATCCTGCGACATCGATCCGATCCAGCTGAATTTCGCCGGATCGAACAGCGCGGCCTTGTTGCCAAGCAGCGGCTCCATCACCACCGACGAGGCGAACTCGCCCATCACCGTGCCGTCGTTCGGATCGCTCTTGTAGATGCGATTGGCCAGGTTCATCGAGCCGGCACCCGGCAGGTTCGCGGGCACGATCGACGGATTGCCGGGGATGAACCTGCCAAAGTGGCGCGCCAGCACCCGGATATAGGTGTCGTATCCGCCGCCGGGCGGAAAGCCGGCGATCAGCGTCACCGTCTTTCGGCTGAAGAAATCCGAGACTGCATCCGCCTGCGCCGGACCGGTCGCTGCCACCGCACCGAGCAGCAGGGCCAGTCCGAATCGCGTGAGCGGTTTATAGATCAGTTTGACAGCAGTCATGGCGCTGGCTCACGGTGAATTTTCGCGTCATCGACGTTTGCGGCGACAGTGAAAGCAGCGCGCCAGACGCGTCAATCCCGATCATTGTCGCACGAGCAGCACCGGATCGGTGCTCTCGGGCACGCGCTGCCAGGTGTTGGCGTCGTTTTCCTCGAAGTGCCAGGTTTGACCGCGCGGCGAATAAAGCACCAGCTCGCCGTTCTCCATGCGCCACGTCGCCGGCCCGAAAGTTCTCACGAAAGTGTCGCAGCCTGACTTGAGCTTGAGCGCGAAACGATCGGCATCCGCAGCCGTATTGGTCAATGTCAGGTGGCAGATCGGCTTGCCGGTGCCGCGCGCCACCGCCCACTCGCCGGTCAGTTCGGCGGCGGTGCGCACGGGTGCGGCGGCGGCGCTCTGCATGATGAAGCGGCCCTCATCGCGGCGGAAGCCGTCGTAGATGCCGCTCTCGACTTCGGTGAATTCGAGCACCGCGGTGCCGGCGGCGTCGACGAGCCGCAACGTGCCGTCCGCATCCATGACCCAGCCCACCATGTCCTTGAGCGCCGGAAAGACAGTGGCGCAGTTCTTGTCGATGCTGAGCTTGAAGCCGCCAGGGCCGGGGTCGGCGCCAAGAATCACCGGGCAAATCTTGTCGCGGTCGGCGTTGGAGATTTCCCAGGCGCCAACCACGGCCTTGGCGTTATCGGCCATGTCCGGCGGCGGCGCCTGCGCCAACGCGCCGTTTGCGGACCAGAAGGCCGACTATTGCGGCAATGAGAATGACGCGACCGAACATGGCGAAACGCTATCATGCCGCGATTGCGGCGTCATGCCCGCTTCGGCCGCCACGGCGTCTCCGGAACGGGCGTCAGCGGCGGCTTGCCGGCGGCCCATGCGGAAATGTTGTCGACCACGAGCTGATCCATCCGCTCGCGCGTATGCACCGACGCCGAGCCGAGATGCGGAAACAGCACGACGTTCTCCATCTCCATCAGCTCCTTCGGCACGTCCGGCTCGTTGACGTAGACGTCGAGCCCCGCGGACATGATCCGCTTTTCCTTGAGCGCCTTGATCAGCGCCGGCTCATCGACCACCGAGCCGCGCGCCATGTTGATGAGGATGCCGTCAGGGCCGAGCGCATCCAGCACCTCGGCGTTGATCATGTTGTGGGTCGAAGGACCGCCCGGCACGATGACCAGGAGGATGTCGACGTCGCGCGCCATGTCGAGCAGGTTGTAATAGAAGCGGTAGCCGACATCGAGGCGCGGATGACGCGTGTGGTACGCGACCGAAACCCGCATGGCGTCGAGCCGGCGCCCGATGGCCTGACCGATGGCGCCCATGCCGACAATGCCGACGGTGCGGTTGCGCAGCGTCGCCTTGGTGAGCGGATAGCCCTTCTGCACCCATTTGCCGGCGCGCAGAAATCGTTCCGCCTGCGGAAATTCGCGCACCGTGCAAAGGAGAAGTCCGAGCGCCGTGTCGGCAACCTCCTCGGTCAGCACGCCCGGCGTATTGGTGACGACGACGCCGTGCGCGATGGCCCATTTGACATCGATGTGGTCGTACCCGACGCCGAACGACGAAACGATTTCGAGCTTCGGAAAGCGATCGAGCAGGCTTGCCGGGATCGGCTCCTGCGTGGCGCTGCAGGCAATCGCGCGCACCTGCGAATGACCGGCGAAGAACGCATCCCGATCCTTCGCTTCCACGGCCTTGTGCACCGTGAAGACGGCGTCGAGTCCTTTGACGATGACAGGCTTGAGCGGCCCGAGCAGCACGACCTCAGTTTTATTGGCGGCCATATTCTTCTCCTTCCGAATATACGCCGTCATCCTGAGGTGCGCGCGAAGCGCGCCTCGAAGGGCGACGGCCCGAGCGCCTCGGCTGCATCCTTCGAGGGCCGCTTCGCGGCCACCTCAGGATGACGGATCGAGGGAAGCTACACCAGCATCGTCACCGGACGTTCGACATAGGCTTTGAACGCCGCCAGCAATTGCGCACCAAGCGCTCCATCGACCACGCGATGGTCGCATGACAGCGTCACCGACAGCATGCTGGCGAAGGCGACGCCGCCGTCGTTCTTCTCGACCGCCTGCCGGCGCGCGGCGCCGACGGCGAGGATCGTTGAGTGCGGCGGGTTGATGATGGCGGAGAATTCGCGCACACCGTACATGCCGAGATTGGAAATTGCCGACGCGCCGCCCTGATAATCCGCAGGTTTTAGCTTTTTTTCTTTCGCGCGCGCTGCAAGGTCCTTCATTTCGGCGGAAATGGAACTGAGCGACTTCGTCTCGGCGTTGCGGATCACGGGCGTGATCAGCCCGCCTTCGAGCGCGACCGCAACGCCGATATCGGAGTGCCTGAAGCGCAGGATGCGGTCGCCCGCCCACACCGCATTCGCCGCCGGCACGCGTTGCAACGCGAGCGCCAACGCGCGAATGACGAAATCATTGACGGAGAGCTTGAACGCGGGTTGCCGTCCCTGTCCTTCGGACGCGGCGGCGTTCGCCTCTTCGCGCAACGCCAGCAGCCGGTCGATCTCGATATCCGCGGTGAGATAGAAATGCGGGATGGTCTGCGTCGCCTGCGTCAGCCGCGCCGCGATGGTGCGGCGCATGCCGTCGAGCGGCACCTCTTCGTAGCTGTCCGGCGCGTACAGCGCCTTGACCTGATCGGCGGTCGGACCTTCCGCCAGCGCAGCGCGCGGCGCAGCCGGACGCGGCGCGCTCTCGATGTCCCGCGCAACGACGCGGCCGTGCGGGCCGGAGCCCGCGATGCGTGACAGATCGATGCCCGACTCGGAGGCGAGCCGTCGCGCCAGCGGCGTGACCGCAATGCCGCCCGCTATTTTCGCAGGGCCGTAGTTGCGCTCGGGCGTGCGCACCTCGAAGAATGGATCCATCGGGACTATTCGCCGCCCATTCGCTACGCAGTGCTGGCGCGCGAGCGGCGCGGAAACCTGGATTGCCGCTTTCGCGGCCACGGGCGGAGGCGAGGATTCGGTGCGCTCGCTCCGCGCCGGCGTGGACGGCGCCATCGGTTTCGCCCGCGCCGACGATCACCGCAATCACCGCGCCGACCTTCGCCACCTCGCCGACCTGGAACCGGATGTCGGTGAGCGTTCCGGCTACCGTCGACGGCACTTCCATCGAAACCTTGTCGGTCTCGATCTCGAACAGGTTGTCGCCCGGCTTCACCGTGTCGCCGGCCGCCTTGAACCATTTGGTGATCTTGCCCTCGGCCACCGTCTCGCCGAGCTGCGGCATCAGGACGTCCATGGCGCGCCTCTCAGCACGTCATTCCGGGGCCGGGCGAAGCGAGGACCCGGCAATCCATGATCACGATCGGTGCAATTCCTGCACGGACTGTGGCTATGGATTCCGGACAGCCGCTTCGCGGCTCGGAATGACGGGTGCGAGTAAATCACTTGATCCGTTCCCAGATCACTTCATGCACCGCGCCGACGGGACGCAGGATGAGCCGGTCGCCGACGAATTCGTAGCCGCGCACCAGGTCGCCCTTGTCGCCCGGCTGCACGCTGCCCTCGCGGTGATGCGTGACCGTGCGCGCCTGCTCGTCGACCGAATAGGTGCCGAAGTAGGAGATGTAGTCGGCGAGCGCCGCCTTGCGCCTCGTCGGGCGTCGCCTCCTTGCCGGCCCGCGTCGTCACGCGATCGGGCGCGACGTGGCACGACATGTGGCCGTGGACATCATACATGATGATGCCCTTGGGATTGCGGCCGCGGCCCGGGTGCGGTTTGCCGTCGACGTTCGAGCCGATGTAGCGCCAGGAGCCGATCAGGCGCGCGCGCGCCGTTTGTGTTTGTTCGCTCACCACGTCACCGAGATGTACTGTGATTCCATGAATTCCATCATGCCTTCGTGTGCGCCTTCGCGGCCGAGGCCGCTCTGCTTGGTGCCGCCGAATGGCGCGGCGGGATCGGAGACGAGGCCGCGATTCAAGCCGATCATGCCGAAGTCGAGTTGCTCCGACACGCGCATGCCGCGGCTCATGTCCTTGGTGTAGAGATACGCGACGAGGCCATATTCGGTGTCGTTGGCGCGGGTGATGACTTCGTCTTCGGATTTGAATGTCTGGATCGACGCGACCGGGCCGAAAATTTCCTCGTTCAGCATCTTGGCGTCATCGGACACGTTGGTGAGCACCGTCGCCGGATAGAAAAAGCCGGGGCCATCGGACGTCTTGCCGCCGGTGAGCACCTTCGCGCCCTTCTTCACCGCGTCCTCGACCAGCTCGATCACCTTGTCGCGGCCATCCTTGTTGACCAGCGGGCCAAGCGCGACGCCGTCGTCGAGCCCGTTGCCCATTTTCAGCCCGGCCATTTTCGCCGTCGAGTTTCTTGGCGAACTCGTCGTGCACCTTCTCGTGCACATAGAAACGATTGGCCGCCGTGCAAGCCTCGCCCATGTTGCGCATCTTGGCGATCATGGCGCCCTCGATCGCGGAATCGATGTCGGCATCCTCGAACACGATGAACGGTGCGTTGCCGCCAAGCTCCATCGCCGGCTTCACCACGCTGTCGGCGGCCTCATGCAGCAGCTTGCGGCCAACTTCGGTCGAGCCTGTGAACGAGACAACGCGCACGCGCGGATCGTGCAGCATCGTGCTGACGACCTTGCCGGACGAGCGCGACGGAATGACGTTGACGACACCCGCCGGGACGCCCGCTTCCTCGAGGATCGGCATCAAGGCGAGCATGGTGAGCGGCGTATCGGACGCTGGCTTGAGCACGACCGGGCAACCGGCGGCAAGCGCCGGGCCGATCTTGCGCGTCGCCATCGCGGCCGGAAAATTCCACGGCGTCACGAGGACGGCAATGCCCGCCGGCTTGTGGTGCACGAAGATGCGGGCGCCAGACGCCGGCGCGCGCGAATTCATGCCGATGTTGCGCACCGCCTCCTCGGCGTACCAGCGGAAGAACTCGGCCGCATAGGCGACCTCGCCGCGCGAATCCGACAGCGCCTTGCCGTTCTCGATGGTGATCAGCTTCGCCAGCCGCTCGGCGTCGCGCATGATCAGCTCGTAGGACTTGCGCAAAATCTCCGCGCGCTCGCGCGGCTTCTTCGCGGCCCAGCCGGGGAATGCCGCGCTCGCCGCATCGACCGCGGCCTTGGCGTCCTCGACGGTCGCGCTCGCGACCGAGGCGACCTTGTTCTCGGTCGCCGGATCGATCACGTCGAAACGCCCGCCATCGGACGATTTGCGCCATTTGCCGCCGATCCAGAGATCGGTCGGAACGTTGGCGAGAAGATTGTCGTACATGGCACTCATGCTTTCACCTCGATCTTTTCATCGTCATGCCCGGGCTTGATCCGGAGCATCCATGCTGCGGCTCCGCCCCATGGATTGCCGGGTCAAGCCCGGCAATGACGGTCATGATTGCATCGACCGCTTCACCCGATCGACAATGCGATCGGCGGTGGGCAGCGCGATGTCTTCCAGAATATCGGCGGCGGGCAGCGGAATGTGCGGCGTCGTGATCCGCACCGGCGGGCCGTCGAGATCGTAGAACGCCTCGTCGGCAACGATCGAGACAAGCTCGGCGCCCCAGCCGCACAGCCGCGGGTTTTCCTCCACGGTGAACAGGCGGTGCGTGCGCGCGACCGAGCCGAGGATCGTTTGCGTGTCGAGCGGCACCAGCGAGCGCACGTCGACAACCTCGCAGTCGATGCCGTGTTCCGCCTTGAGCGTCTCCGCCGCCGCAAGCGCGCGCGGCACCATCAGCGCGAGCGCGAGGATGGTCGCATCCTTGCCCGGGCGCACGATCTTTGCCGTGCCGAGCGTGTCGACGATCTCGCCGTCCGGCACCTCGCCCTTGGTCGCGTAGAGCGATTTATGCTCGAAGAAGATTACCGGATCGGGATCGCGTACGGCAGCGGCGAGAAGGCCGATCACATCGCGGGGCGTCGACGGCGCCACCACCTTGAGACCCGGAATCATCATGCACCAGTTCTCGACGCTCTGCGAATGCTGCGCGCCGAAGCGCGAGCCCGCGCCGTTTCCGGTGCGCACCACCAGCGGGCACTTGAGCTGGCCGTTCGACATGTAGCGGCTCTTGGCGATCTCGTTGGCGATGTGGTCGAAGCACACCGCGAAGAAATCCGAGAACATGATCTCGGCGATCGGTTTCAGCCCCGTCATCGCCGCGCCCATCGCCGCGCCAAGGATCGCCTGCTCGGAGATCGGCGTGTCGCGCACGCGCAGCGGCCCGAACTGCTCGTAGAGCCCGACGGTCGCCTTGAACACGCCGCCCGCTTTGCCTACGTCCTCGCCGAGGAACACGACGTCTGGATCGCGCGTCATCTCCTGCGCGATGCCGCGCGCCACCGCGTCGCGATAGGTCAGTTCCGCCATGCCCAGCCTCCATCGGCGTAGACATCGGTGGTGAGGATATCGAGCGGCGGCATCGGCGCGGCCTTGCAGGCCTCGGTCGCGTCGTCGACCTCCTTGCGCACGCTGGCGTCGATTGCCGCGATCGCCGAATCGCTGACGCCGAATTGCTTGAGCCGCTCGCGATAGATCTTGAGCGGATCGCGCTCCTTCCACTTTTCCAGTTCACCCTCGGGCCTGTACTTGGCCGGATCGGCGCGCGAATGACCGCTGTGGCGATACGTCATGCACTCGATCAGCGACGGCCCGCCGCCCGCACGCGCCTTGTCGTAGGCCGCGCGCGCCGCGCGATAGACTTCGTCGGCGTCGTTGCCGTCGATGACGATGCGCGGCAGCCCATAGGCCGAGGCGCGATCTGCAGCAGGATGCTCGACCGCCGTGACATCCCCGATCGGCGTGTATTCCATGTAGAGATTGTTCTCGCACACGAAAATCACCGGCAGCTTCCACACCGCGGCAAAATTCAGCGCCTCATGGAATGCGCCGATGTTGGTGGTGCCGTCGCCGAAGAAGCACACGGCGACTTCCTTGGTGCCTTTGTATTGCGCCTTCCAGGCGGCGCCGCAGGCGATCGGCAGATGCGCGCCGATGATGGCGTACGAGCCCATGACGCCGTGCTCTGCCGAGGTCAGGTGCATGGAGCCGCCCTTGCCGCGCATCAGGCCATTGTCGCGCTGCATCAGCTCGCCCAGCACCTTCTCGACCGGAACGCCGCGCGCGAGCGTGTGGGCGTGACCGCGATAGGTGCAGAAGCTCAGGTCGCCCTTCTGCATCGCCTCGGCAAAGCCGGCTGCGATCGCCTCCTGTCCCAGCGACAGATGGCTGGTGCCTTTGACCAGATTTTGCAGGAACAGGTCGAACGCGCGCTGTTCCGCCTCGCGCAGGCGCACTTGCGAGCGGTACAGCTCGAGGCGCTTCTCCTCGCCGATATCGTCGTTGATGCCCGCCGCCACCTTCGTTTTGGGCGCACGGTCCTCGATCTTCGCCATGAAGGTTCCTTGGAAATGTCGCGTGATTTGGCCGGACCTTAGCCCTTCCGCGGAAGCGCGGCAACCCATAGTAGCCCGGATGGAGCAAAGCGAAATCCGGGGTGGGCCACAACGCTTGCGCAAGCCGATCCCGGATTACGCTGCGCTCCATCCGGGCTACAATTCGGATTCGAGCGCGCTCTCGTGCCAGCGGCGCAGCGCGAGGTGATTGACCAGCGCGAGCAGGTAGAAGATCACGATGCCGGCGACCGAGAGCAGCAGCAGCGCCGCGAACATGCGCGGGATGTTGAGGCGGTAGCCGGATTCGGCGATGCGGTAGGCGAGGCCCGAGCCAGCGCCGGCCGAGCCGGCCGCGATCTCCGCCACCACCGCGCCGATCAAGCGACAGCCCGCCGGCGATGCGCAGGCCGCCGAGGATATAGGGCATCGCGGCGGGCAGTTTGAGGTCCCACAGCATCTGCCAGCGCGAGGCGCCGTAGAGCGAGAACAGGTCGACCAGATTGCGGTCGACCGAATGCAGGCCGAGCGTGGTGTTGGCGAGCACCGGGAAGAACGCCACGATCCAGGCGCAGGTGAGCACCGCCGCCTGCTGCGGCAGATAGATCAGCAGCAGCGGCGCAACGGCGACGATCGGAGTCACCTGCAGGATGACGGCGTAGGGATAAAGCGAATATTCGACGAGGCGAGACTGGTTGAAGAGAATGGCCAGTCCGACGCCTCCGACCGCGGCGAGCAGAAAGCCCTCGAATGTCGTCGCGAGCGTGACGACGAGCGATTCCGACAGCACCTTCCAGTCGGACAGGAACGTTTGGAAAATGAGACTCGGCGCCGGCAGCACATAGGGCGGGATGTCCTTGATGCGAACCAGAAGCTCCCAAGCCACGACGCCGAGCGCCAGCACGAAAATCGGCAGTGCAATGCGCAAGGTGCGGTCGCGCTGCTCACGCTCCTGCGCGGCGGTTCTGACAGGAGCCGTTCATCGTCCGCCTCCCGCCGCCATCGCACCGGCGAGCGCCTCGGAGGCGCGGCGGCAGAACGTGACGTATTCGGCCGAGGTCCGGAACTCTTCGCCGCGCGGATAGGCCGCGTCGACCTTGACCTCGGCGAACACGCGGCCCGGCCGCGCCGCCATCACCACGATGCGGTTCGACAGATAAACCGACTCGAACACCGAATGGGTGACGAACACCACCGTCTTGCGCATCGCCTGCCACACCTGCAGCAGATCGTTGTTGAGCTTGAAGCGCGTGATCTCGTCGAGCGCGGCGAACGGCTCGTCCATCAGCAGCAGTTCCGGCTCGGTGACGAGAGCGCGCGCGATCGACACGCGCATGCGCATGCCGCCGGAGAGTTCGCGCGGGTAAACGTGGCTGAATTTTTCGAGGCCGACGCGTTGCAGCGCCGCCTCGACGCGCGGAGCCGACACGGCCGCAGCCGCGCCTTGCAGCTTGAGCGGAAGCTGCACGTTGCCCGCGACTGTCGCCCACGGCATCAGCGTCGGCTCCTGGAACACAAACCCGATGCGGGTGCCGGCGTGCCCTTCCACAGCCCTGCCCGGCCATTCGACCGCGCCGGCGGTCGGCTCGCTCAGCCCGGCAATGATGCGCAGCGCCGTCGACTTGCCGCAGCCCGACGGCCCGAGCAGCGACAGGAATTCGCCCGGCCGCACGTCGAGATCGAGCCCGTCGAGCGCCAGCGTGCCGTTCGGAAACGTCTTCGCCACGCCACGCAGAGCGACGACGGGATGCTCTGATTGCAATGCAAGGCCGGCCATCGATTCACTTCGGCCGCAGATCGAGCCCGACCTTCTTGTCGACGAATTGCAGCGTGTAGGCCTTGCGATAGTCGATCGTCGCCTTGGTGACGCCGACCCGGGCCATCTTGTCGAAAAAATCCTTCATGCGCGCATCGGTCATGGCGCCGACGCCGAGCGTCAAGGCGTCTCCCGGAATCGACGATGCCGAATTCCTTCATCTTGGCGACCGAATAGGCCAACAGCTCGTCCGTCATCTCCGGATTTTGCTTCTTGATCATCGCATTCGCCGGCTTGTTGTCGCCGTAGATGTAATTCGTACCAGCCGATGATCGAGGCATCGACGAAGCGCTGCACCAGGTCGGGCTTTTTCTCGACAAGATCGCGCCGGGTTTCGATCAGCGTCGAGTAGGTGTTGAAGCCCTGGTCGGCGAGCAGAAAAATCTTCGGCTTGAACTTGCCGGCCTTCTCGACGGCGTAGGGCTCCGAGGTCACATAGCCCTGCATGGCGGATTTTTTGTCGGCGAGGAATGGCTGCGCATTGAAGGTGTAGGGTTTGACCTGCGTCTCCTTGAAGCCGTAGTCGGCCTTGAGCCATTGGTAATAGGTCGCCATGCCCTCCTTGGAGATGAACAGCGTCGTCAGCTTCTTCAGATCCTCGAATTTCTCGATGCCCTGGTCCGGATGGGCGATCAGCACCTGCGGGTCCTTCTGGAACATGGAGGCGACCGCGATGGTCGGGATGTTCTGCTCGACCGCGTCGAACGATTGCAGGCTGTTGGCACTGAGGAAGAAGTCGATCTTGCCGACCGGCAGGAGGATGCGGTTGTTCACGTTGGGCCCGCCCGGCACGATGGTGACATCGAGCCCGTATTTCTTGTAGGTGCCGTCGGCCGCCGCCTGATAGAAGCCGCCGTGCTCGGCCTCAGCCACCCAATTGGTGCCGAACGAGACCTTGTCCTGCGCCTGAGCTGGCGCTGTCGCGAGCGCGGCGAGACCGGCAAGAACCGGCAGGGACATCCTTGCGCAAAACATCGTTTCGTCCTCCTAATCGGAGCGCGACAATAGCGAAGCCGCCTTGGCGAGGAAACCCGAGGGAATTCATGACGCAGTCCAGGCCTGATCTGCCAAAGCGCGAATGGATGGAGATGACCTGGCAGGACATCGCCGGCGCGGGTGCTGCGACGGAGCGCTGGATTGCGGTGCTGCCGCTCGCCGCGGTCGAGCAGCACGGGCCGCATCTGCCGCTTGGCGTCGACAGCTTCATCGCCGAGGCTTATCTGGCGCACGTGCACAAGGCGCTGCCGGCCGGTCTGCCGGTGACGTTCCTGCCGCTGCAGAAGATCGGCCAATCCGACGAACACGTTGAATTCCCCGGCACGCTGACGCTGTCAGCCACGACCGTGATCCGCACCTGGACCGAGATCGGCGAGAGCCTCGCGCGCGCCGGCGTGCGCAAGCTCGTCCTTGTCACCAGCCATGGCGGCAACGTTTCCGCCATGGAGCTCGTCGCGCGCGACCTGCGCGTGCGCAAGAAAATGATGGTCGTCACCTGCGGCTGGCACCGCTTCGGCTATCCGGACGTGTTCGAGCGCGAGGAGAAGAAGCACGGCATCCACGCCGGCGGCATCGAGACCGCGCTGATGCTCGCCGGCCGCCCCGACACCGTGCGCATGGAGAATGCCGCATCGTTCGAGCCGGCGACCGTCGCGATGGCAAAGGAATTCCGCTGGCTCGGCGCCTATCGCCCGGTCGGCTTCGGCTGGATGACGCAGGATTTGCATCCCTCCGGCGCACTCGGCGACCCGCGCGTGGCGACGAAGGAGGCCGGCGAGGCCGCGCTCGCCCACGGCGCCAAGGCGTTCGTGGAGTTGCTGGCGGAGATCGACCGGTTCGATCTCGAGAGATTGAGAGACGGGCCTCTCGTTCAAACCGGAAACTCTTGAGGTTCTAAAATGAGACGGTTCTATCTCGCTACACTGGCGTTGTTGTCGATCGTGATCGCCGCGCAGCGCCCGGCCATTGCGCAGGATTATCCGAACCATTCAATCCGGATCATCGTTCCGTTCGCGCCGGGCGGAAATTTCGACGTCATCCCGCGCATCGTCGCGAGACGCGCCGCGGAGATACTGGGCCAGCCTATCGTCATCGAAAATCGCACTGGTGCCGCCGGCCGCATCGCCATGCAGGCGGTCAAGCGCGCCGATCCCGACGGCTACACATTGTTTACCACCAATGTGGGCACGAACGCCTCGAATCCAGCCATTGTGCCGGATCTGGAATACGATTCGATCCGTGACCTTGCTTCCGTGGCGTCTTTCGCCGAGGCGTACCTGGGAGTCGCGGTCAGCACAAAAGAGTCAACGAAATCGCTGCCAGAGGTCCTGGACGTTCTGCGCTCCGCACCCGGCAAGTGGAATTACGGCAGCGCCGGCGTCGGCAGCCAGCAACAGCTCGCGACTGTGATGTTCCTGTCGGCCATGGGGTTGCCGCAGACCGCCATGGTTCATGTGCCTTATTCCGGCATCGGGCCGGCCGTCCAGGAGTTGGTGGCCGGCCGGATCGAGTTCCTGATCACCAGCTTCGGGATCATCAACCCATTCGTCCAAAGCGGTCACATCCGCCCGATCGCGAGCATGTCGGATGCCCGTCGGCCGCAGTTTCCGGACGTGCCCACCATGCCGGAGCTGGGCTACCCCGACCTGAAGATATCAACGTGGGTGGGATTGTCGGCACCTTCCGGCACGCCAGAGCCAATTCTTCGCCGCCTGCATGCCGCAATGAACGAGGCGTTGAACGATCCGACCGTAAAACAGCAGCTCGCCGCAATCGACTACACCGCGACGCCGATGAGCAGGGAGGCGTTCGGCGAGAAGGTTGCGAAGGAAGTCGCGCTTTACAAGAAGATAGTAGTCGACGGCGGCCTGGTGTTCGGGAAATAGCAAACGCCTACTGCTCGAACCGCTCGACGAACCACCGCAGCAGGCGCATCCAGATCTCGTCCTTGCCGACGGCATCCTCGATGCCATGCTCGAGATTTGGGTTGTCGTTGACCTCCATGACGATGATGCCGTTGTCGGTCTGCTTCAGGTCGACGCCGTAGAAGCCCTCGCCGATCGGCCGCGCAGCACGCACGGCGACGTCGATCACCTCGCGCGGCGCCTGGTCGAGGTCGAAGGCGCGGAATCCGCCCTCGCGCGACGAGCCGTCGGGCCGGTATTTCACGACCTGCCAGTGCCCGCGCGCCATGCGGTACTGGCACACGAACAGCGGCTCGCCGGCGAGCACGCCGACGCGCCAGTCGAAATCGGTCGGCAGGAATTTTTGCGCCAGCAGGAGGTCGGTTTCCTCGAACAGCTCGTCGGCGATGCGCTTGAACTCCTCAGGCTTCTCGACCTTGTGGACGCCGCGCGAGAACGAACCGTCCGGGATCTTGACCACCAGCGGAAGGCCGAGCTCGTCGATCGCTTTGGTAAGGTCGGTATCCTCCGCAAGGATGACGGTCGGCGGCGTCTGCACCTGGTTCTGGCCGAGCAGCTCCATCAGAAACACCTTGTTGGTGCAGCGGATCATCGAGATCGGATCGTCGATGACAGGCATGCCCTCCTGCCAGGCGCGGCGCGCGAAACGATAGGTGTGATTGTCGATCGACGTGGTCTCACGGATGAACAGGCCGTCGAACTCGGCGAGTTCGGCAAGCTGCCGTTTGGTGATCGGCTCGACGTCGACCGACATCTTCTCGGCGATGCGCACGAAGTGCTTGATGGTGGATGGCGACGACGGCGCCATCTTCTCATTGGGATCGTAAAGCACCGCCAGGTCGTATTTGGCGATGCTGCGCGCCTTGGGGTCGCGCCACTCGCGCTTGGTGTGCTGGTGCAGCGACTCGCGGAAAAATTCCGCTTCGCCGTTGGCAAGGCGGGTGATGTTGCGCGGCCGGATGCGGTCGATCGAAAGCCAGTCCCCGGGGTCGACGATCACTTCCAGCGCCGGGCAGCGGAACCAGTCGAACAGCAGCCGCCCGAACGACTCGAAGCGGGTGTCGCGCGCGATGCCGAAGCAGACCATCAGCTTGAACTGGCCCTCGGGCTGGAAATCGGCGCGGCGAGCGCAGCGGTTGAGGTCATCTTCGAGTTCCGGCAGCGCGTGCTCATAGAGCTTCTGCTCGCGCAGTTCGAGCATGGTCTCGACCGTCGGCACGACGCGGTGGCCGCGCGCCTCGGCCAGCAGCGACGCGTAGTAGCCTTTCGACTGGTAGGCATAGGAACGCGCCAGGTTGACGAGCTTTGGCCGGCCCATATCGAACAGGCGCGGGCGCGCAAGGTACTCGCTGGTCGTGATGACCTTGTGCGGCGTCTCGGCGTTCGGGAGATCGCGGGGCTGGTCGACGAGGATGACCCATCCGGTCATGGACGGGTCCCTTCCAGACAACAAACGGCGCGCGATGGAAGACCGGAATTCATGCGATCGACGTCAGGCACGGCACAGCAGTGATAGCCCCAAATATGACACTTGGCATGACACTTGGCGACGACGCGATACACAATGTCCACCATCAAAACCGATTCGCAGGCAGGAGTCAGGCGGGTCGTGTATGGCCCGTGTACGGCAGCGCACCGTCATAGCGGCTTCTCGAAGCGCAGCGCATCGCCGTGATCGTCATAATAGTCGCGATACCTGCCGAACTGCCGATAGCCGGACTTTTCATAGCGCGCGATGGCCCGCGTGTTGTGGTCGTGGACTTCGAGCCGCATGACCCGCCGCCCGCGTCGCGCCGCAGCCCGTTCGGCCGCCGCCAGGAGCTGCGGCCCGATCCCTCGGCCACTCATGTGCGGCGCGACTGCGATGGAATAAAGGCGGGCGGTTGATGTCCGCGGCGGGAACAGCACCAGGACGTAGCCCGACAGCTTGCCGCCCTCCTCGGCCACGATCAGCGTGGCGGATGGCGAGACGAGGAAGTGCCGCATGCTGCGCCGGGAGAGCCGGTCGGTGGTGAAGCATCGGTTCTCAAGCTCGAGCAGCGCGTCGAGATCGGCGGGCTTGCCGGGGCGGATGCGGTTTTGCGAAATCGGCTCATGAGAAGCGGCGGGCATGGCCGCCAACTTTATTGGGCTGAGGCCGCAAGGCCAGCGCGGAATTGTTGCGCGCTGCAAAGGCCCGCGAGCTGGAACAACAGCCGCTCAAAGGCCGGTTAGGACATCCAACTAATTGTAATTATTACGTTAATTATGTTTTCGAACCCGTCATTACGGCTTCGCGACTAACTGCTATGCGGCGGCTGTGGCCGCAAGATTTTTGCGTGGGGGAGCCTGCCATGATCGCCAAAACAAGGAACGCCGTTGCGGCGCTCGCCGCGTTTGCCTCCGGCGCGCTGACGCATCCATCGACCACGGCGCTGATTCATGCCGGGCCCGGTTATCACGTCGCGCTGAGCCACCGCCGTCGGCTGCGGCTGCTGCAGCAGCGTCAGCCGGGTGTGCGGCTCTACGCTCCGCCACGGGTGAACTAACGGATTTCGCGAGCACGATCGGCGCGTGCGCCCCATCCACCCCCGCGCCGGTTTGCCGGCCCGCCCGGACAGTCTCTGTCCGGGCGGGTCACATTTTGGGCCTGGCGATCAGACCGCGGCCCCGCTCGAATAGCCTGGCGATTACCGGCCAGAACAGCAGCACCAGCGCGAGCGTCGTGATGCTGCCGACCAGGCCATTCGACCAGAACACGCGCAGGTCGCCTCCGGCCCCGATCATGGACAGGCGGAAGGCATCCTCGGCGCGGCTGCCGAGCACCAGAGCGAGCGTCAGCGGCGCCAGCGGATAGTCAAGCTTCTTGAATACGTAGCCGACCACGCCGAACAGCAGCATGAGCCAGATGTCGAACATGGCGTTCTGGATCGCATAGGCGCCGATCGCGCACGACACCACGATCATCGGCGCAATGGCGGCGAACGGCACGCGCAGCACCGAGGCAAAGACCGGCACGGTGGTGAGCACCAGCACCAGCCCGACGACATTGCCCAGGTACATCGAGGCGATCGTGCCCCAGACGAAATCCTTGTGCTCGACGAACAGGAGCGGCCCCGGGTTGAGCCCCCACACCATCAGGCCGCCGAGCAGGATCGCCGCGGTGCCCGAACCCGGGAATGCCGAGCGCCAGCATCGGCAGCAACGCCGAGGTGCCGGAGGCGTGGGCCGCAGTCTCCGGCGCAAACACGCCCTCGATGCGGCCCTTGCCGAAACTGTCCGGGTCCTTGGAGAAACGCTTGGCGAGGTTGTAGCCCATGAACGACGCCGCAATCGCGCCGCCGGGTGTGATGCCGAGCCAGCAGCCGATGAAGGAGGAGCGCACCAGCGTCACCCAGTAGCGCGGCATCTCCTTCCACACCTTGAGCACGACGCGCAGGCTGATGCTGGCGGCGTGGCCGCGCAACGCGAGCTGCTCCTCCATGGTGAGCAGAATTTCGCTGATGCCGAACAGGCCGATGACGGCGACGAGGAAATTGACGCCGCGCAAAAGCTCGCTCCAGCCGAACGTCATGCGCAATTGGCCGGACACCGTGTCCATGCCGATGCCCGCAAGGATGAGCCCGAGCGTCATGGAGATGATGGTCTTGTGCTTGTCCTCGCGCCCGAGCCCGACAAACGAACAGAAGGTGAGCAAATAGACGGCGAAGAATTCCGGCGGCCCGAAGCGCAGCGCGAAGGCGGCGACGCTGGGCGCAAGGAACGTGATCAGCAGCACGGCGACCAGCGAGCCGATGAAGGATGACGTGAACGCGGCGGTGAGCGCTTCCGCCGCCCGGCCCTGCTGCGCCATCGGATAGCCGTCGAAGGTGGTCGCAACCGACCACGCCTCGCCCGGAATGTTGAACAGGATCGAGGTAATGGCGCCGCCGAACAGCGCACCCCAGTAGATGCACGACAGCATCACGATGGCCGACGTCGGGTCCATCGTGAAGGTGAGCGGCAGCAGGATGGCGACGCCGTTCGGCCCGCCAAGGCCAGGCAGCACGCCGACGAAGATGCCGAGCACGAGGCCCAGCATCATCAGCGCCAGCGTCTTCCACGTCATCAGGACGGCAAAGCCGTGGAACAGCAGGCTCGAAGGCTTCCATCGGCTTTCCCTAGTAACCGAAGGACCGCTTCCAGCGGCCCCTTCGGCATGATGACGTCGAAGGCGATCTCGAAGGTGACGAACATGGCGAGCGAAAACACGAAGGCCGTGAGCAACGATTTCCACAGCGCGATGCGCCCGACCAGCCACATGAAGCCGGCGATCAGCAGGAAGCTCGCGACATAGAGGCCGAGCCATTGCGTGAACAGGCAGAACAGCACCGTCGGCACGAACACCTGCATCACGCGGCGGAACTGGTCGCGGGTGACGAAGGGTTGATCGGCCGCGCCGCGTGCGATCAGCGCGGTCGCGAGGCCATAGACGCTCGCCGCGCCGAGAATGATTGAAAGATAGAACGGGAAATATCCTGCCTGCGGGCCGTCCACGGCCCAGCCCGCGCCGGAATGCCAATTGTCGTAGGCCATCAGCGCCGCGAACGCGAGCAACAGCAGCGAGACGACGATGTCGACGCTGCGGCTGCCGACGACGGGGGCCTGGTCGATGGAAGGGGCGTCGGGCTCGATCGTCATTGCGGCGCCTTTTCAGTCGTCATGCCCGCGCCTGTCGCGGGCATCCACGTCGTCATTCCCGCCGCGTAGAAAGACGTGGATGGCCGGGACAAGCCCGGCCATGACGACGCCTGTCGCGCCGCATCACTTCGCGACAAATCCCGCCTTGGTCATCAGCTCCGTGTTGACCTTGTCGTCCTCCTCGAGGAACTTGAGCATGTCGGGACCGGTCAGGAAGATCGGCTTGAGCGCCTGCTTCTCCATGTAGTCCTTGTATTCGGCCGTCTGCACGACCTTCTTGAACAGGTCGACGTAGAATGCCTGCTGCTCCGCCGTCACCTTGCCGGGCAGGAACATGGCGCGCAGCATCAGGTACTGCACATCGAGGCCTTCTTCCTTGCAGGTCGGAATGTCGTTCCACGACTGCGTGTCGGTGACTTTGGTTTTGTATTCGATGCGCTCCTTGTCGAACACGCACAGCGCGCGCACCTGGTTGGCGCGCCAGACTTCGAGATTCTCCGACGGGTTGTTGACGTTGGAAGCGGTGTGGTTGCCGACGAGCTGGGTCGCGGCCTCGCCGCCCGACTTGTACGGCAGATAGGCGAACTTCGCGCCGGTCCTCTGCTCCATGAACACGGTGAGCACCTGGTCTTCGCGCCGCGAGCCGGTGCCGCCCATCTTGAACGGCGGGTTGGCAGCCTTGGCCGCCTCGACGAATTCCTTGACGTTCTTGTAGGGCAGCGTGGTGTTGTCCCACAGGATGAACTGATCGAGCGCAATCACCGACACCGGGGTGAGCTCGCGCCAGTTGAACGGGATCTTGGCGGAGAGCGGCAGCATGTAGATCAGCGAATAGGCGATGAGAACTTTGTTCGGATCGCCTTCGCTGCCCTTCATGTAGATCAGCGCCTCGGCGCCCGACGCGCCGCCCTTGAGCGACACGACCATCGGCTCTTTCATCAATTTGTTCTTCTGGACCGCGGCCTGCATCATCCGCGCCATCTGGTCGGACGCCCCGCCGGCGCCGGCGGCGACCACGATCTCGACCGGCTTGGTCGGCTCCCAGGCCATGGCCGGCGCGGTTCCCAGCATGAGGGCGAGCGCTGCGCCAGCGTAGCTGGCCTTGGTTGCGGTTATGGCCATGACGTTCTCCCTGTGTGTTCGTTATGCGTTAAACACCGGCGGCGGCGGACTTCGTCCGCGCTGCGCGATCCTGTTGCGGTTTAGCGTTGGCCTGTAGCCGGCGCAATCCCGCGGCCCGCGCTATGGGGCCGCACGGCCTTAGTCGCGGCCGAGCTCGCGCCGCACAATCCGGGCGCCCTCGACCATCGCCTCATCTTGCCGAAGGCCACCTCGCGCGGCAGGTATTTCAGGCCGCAATCGGGCGCGACGACGATGCGCTCGGCCGGCACATGCGGCAGCGCGCGGCGGATGCGGGCCGCGACCGTCTCCGGCGTCTCGACGGTCATGTCGGAAAGATCGAGCGACGCCGAGGATGATGGTCTTGCCGGGCAGCTTCTCCAGCACCGCGCAGTCGAGATCGGACTGCGCGGTTTCGATCGAGACCTGCTGCACCGGCGAATTGGCGAATTCCGGCAGGAACGAATAGCCCTCCGGCCGCACGTGGATGATCGCGGCATAGCCGAAGCAGATGTGCACCGCGGTCGTTCCCGATAACGCCGTCGAGCGCCGCGTTGAGCGCCTCGAGGCCGAACTGGCGCGCCTTGTCGGGCCGCGCCTGCATGTAGGGCTCGTCGATCTGCACGATGTCGGCGCCGGCGGCGAACAGGTCCTTGATCTCGGCGTTGACGGCGGCGGCGTAGTCGAGCGCCATCTCGCCTTCGTCCTTGTAGAAATCGTTCTGCGCCTGCTGCGACATGGTGAACGGCCCGGGCACCGTGATCTTGATCGTGCGCTCGGTGTTGGCGCGCAGGAATTCGACATCGCGCACCTCGACCGGATGCTTGCGCCGGACCTTGCCGACGACGCGCGGCACCGGATTGGGATGGCCGGAGCGATCGAGCGCCGTGCCGGGATTGTCGATGTCGACACCTTCGAGCGCGGTGGCGAAACGGTTGGAATAGCTCTCGCGCCGCATCTCGCCGTCGGTGATGATGTCGAGGCCGGCGCGCTCCTGGTCGCGGATCGCGAGCAGCGTGGCATCGTCCTGCGCCTGATCCAGATACTCCGGCGCGACCCGCCACAGCTCCTTCGCGCGCACGCGCGGCGGAAAACGGCCGGCGAGCTTCTTGCGGTCGATCAGCCATTCCGGCTGGGCGTAGGAACCGACGAGGGAAGTGGGCAGAAGCGGCAGCGGCACGGCGATTCCTCCCATCTAGTTTGGCCTGGTGAGGCTCATTTCCAATACCCGCGCGACATGCAGCGCCTCGCGGCCGGCGCCGTCCTTGATCTGATGCCGGCACGAGGTGCCGTCGGCGACGATGATGGCATCAGCCGGCGCACTGCGCACAGCGGGAAGCAGCGACAGCTCACCCATGGCCAGCGAAACGTCGATCGTGTCGGCGCTGTAGCCGAAGCTGCCGGCCATGCCGCAGCAGCTCGATTCGATGGTTTCGACCGCCACGCCCGGGATGAGTTTCAACACCTTCTCGACGCTGCTCATCACGCCGAATGATTTTTGATGACAATGGCCGTGCACAAGCACGCGCTGGTCCATGTTCGCCGAGCGGTGGCGCAAATTTCCCCGCCTCGGCTTCGCGCGCCAGAAATTCCTCGAACAGCAACGCCTGCTCGGCGAGCCGCTGCGCGACATCGCTCTTGATCAGCGCCGGAATTTCATCGCGGAAGCCGAGGATGCAGCTCGGCTCCAGCCCAATCACCGGAACGCCGCGCTCGACGAATGGCGCAAGCGCCGCAAGCGTGCGCTCAGCCTCGCGCTTCGCCTCGTCGACCTTGCCGATGGAGAGAAAGGTGCGGCCGCAGCACAGCGGGCGCGATCCGGTGGCGGGCTTCGCGACATGCACCGTCGTAGCCGCCGGCAGCGAGCACGTTCATCGCCGCGTCGATATTCTCGCGTCTCGAAGTAGCGGTTGAAAGTGTCGGCGAAGAGCACGACCTCCCGGCTCTCTCCACCGTCATGCCCGGCCTTGTGCCGGGCATCCACGTCTTGCTGTAACGAAGACGTGGATGGCCGGGACGAGCCCGGCCATGACACGGCCAAGTCACTGAAAATATCCGAGCGCCATTGCGGCAGGCTGCGGCGCGCGCTGAATCCCGCAATGCGCTCCGACAATGCCGCCGCGCCGGGCAGCACGTCGCGCAAATTCATCAGCCACGGCACGTGCGCCGCATACGGCGCATAGCGCGGCAGGTAGCCGACCAGCCGATCGTGCAGCGACAACCCGCGCTTCGCTGCGCGCGCGGCAAGCACCTCGATCTTCATGCGCGCCATGTCGACGCCGGTCGGGCATTCGCGCCGGCAGGCCTTGCAGGAGACGCAAAGCTTCAGCGTCTCCGCCATCTCGTCGGAGGTGAGCGCGTCCGGCCCGAGTTGCCCGGTGATCGCAAGCCGCAGGGTGTTGGCGCGGCCGCGCGTCACGTCACGCTCGTCGCGGGTGACGCGGTAGCTCGGGCACATGACGCCGCCGGCGAGGGCGCGGCAGGCGCCGTTGTTGTTGCACATCTCGATCGCGCCCTGGAAACCGCCGCCGGCGCCGGTGTAGGCCGACCAGTCGAGCGCCGTCGTCATCGCGTCGGCGTGATAATCGGGGCCGTAGCGCAGCAGCGTGCGGTCGTCGAATTTCGGCGCGCGCACGATTTTTCCCGGATTGAACAGGCCGTGCGGATCGAAGCGGTCCTTCACCTCCTCGAACGCGCGCACCAGCCGCGCGCCGAACATTTTTTCGTGGAACTCCGAGCGCACGATGCCGTCGCCGTGCTCGCCGGAATGCGAGCCCTTGTATTCGCGCACCATCGCGAAGGCTTCCTCGGCGATGGCGCGCATGGCGTGCACGTCTTTTTCGAGCCGCAGGTTGAGCACCGGCCGCACATGCAGGCAGCCGACCGAAGCATGCGCATACCAGGTGCCGCGCGTACCGT
The DNA here is from genome assembly GCA_963730645.1 of uncultured Alphaproteobacteria bacterium. Lineage (GTDB taxonomy): Bacteria > Pseudomonadota > Alphaproteobacteria > Rhizobiales > Xanthobacteraceae > BOG-931. The sequence continues at coordinate 370,018 of CAVSSN010000018.1, forward strand.
TCTTCTCGAAAATGTCGGTGAGGCGCGCCGTGTAGTCGGCGAGATGCTCCAGCGGCACCGCGCAATCCTCGACGAAGGAGACAGGCTTGCCCTGCTCCTTCATCGACATGATGATGTTGAAGCCGGCGGTGCGCACATCGGTGATGGCGGCCTGCAATTTCGGATCGAGCACCTCGACCACGCCGCCGCGCTTGTTGCCGATGCGGTCCCAGCCATAGCCGAGATCGCCGATGAGCGCTTCGAGCCGCTTGAGCCGGCGCAGATTCTCTTCGTGGTCGTCCTCGCCGAACTCGACCAGCAGGATCGCTTCCGGGTCGCCGCGCACGAATTGCTCGATCGTCGGCCGCAGCATCGCGATGTCGCGCGCGAGCCCGATCATGGTGCGGTCGACAAGCTCGACCGCGATCGGCCCGAGCTTGACGATGTGCTGCGCCGCCTCCATCGCATCGTAGAAACGGCCGAAATGACAGGCGCCGACCGCGCGGCGGCCCAGCAGCGGCGAAAGTTTCAGCTCGATCTGCGTCGAATACGCCAGCGTGCCTTCCGAGCCGACCAGGAGGTGCGCAAAATTGACGTCGTTCTTGCCCGGCAGCAGCGCGTCGAGATTGTAGCCGCCGACGCGGCGCTGCACCTTGGGAAATCGCCGCTCGATCTCGGCCGCTTCGCGCGCCGCCAGCGCCGACAGGTCGCGCGCCAGCGCGTGCGGCACTTCGACCTTGCCGCCGATCGCCGGTCCGAAATGCGCCCGCGTGCCGTCGGCGAGCAAGGCGTCAATCGACAGCACGTTCTCGCGCGTGTTGCCGTAACGCAGCGAGCGCGCGCCGCAGGAATTGTTGCCCGCCATGCCGCCGATGGTGGCGCGCGACGCGGTCGAGATGTCGACCGGGAACCACAGCCCGGTCGGCTTCAGCGCGCGGTTGAGATCGTCGAGCACGATGCCGGGCTCGACCACGCAGCGCCTGCCGGCGATATCGAGGTCGATGATTCGGTTGAGATGCCGCGAGCCGTCGATGACGACCAATTCGTTGACGGTCTGCCCGCTCTGCGACGTTCCGCCGCCCCGCGGCAGCACGCTGACGCCTTCCGCGCGGCAAATCCCTATCGTCCGTTCGGCTTCTTCTATCGTGCGCGGCGTCACTACGCCGAGCGGCATGATCTGGTAGTGCGAGGCGTCGGTTGCATAACGGCCGCGGGTGAAGGCGTCGAACTGCACATCGCCGACGTGCCCGGCCTTCAGCCGCCGTTCCAGGCCCGGCATGAGCCGTGCTGCCACAAATTCCTCCACAGCCGCTTGTGACGCGGATTTGTCCTCGCCAAATAGGCTTGACCGGAATGTTGCATTCAGTGTTCAAGGCCACAAGCGCCAGGCAGTTCACGGGCGAAGTGCGGCCGGGCCTAAAAACCGTCCATAAGGAGCATATCCATGCCGCAGAATGCCTCGCGTGTCGCCGGCCGCCATTTCCTGCAGATTCCAGGCCCGACGCCGCTCCCTGACCGCGTGCTGCGGGCCATGGACACGCCGCTGATCGACCATCGCGGCCCGGAATTCGCCAAGCTGGCGCGAAAGTGCCTCGACGGCATCAAGACCATCTTCAAGACCACCAATCCGGTCATCATCTACACCGCGACCGGCACCGGCGCGTGGGAAGCCGCGCTCGTCAACACGCTGTCGCCCGGCGACCGCGTGCTGATGGTCGAGACCGGCCAGTTCGCCGCGCAATGGAAGACCATGGCGCAGAAGCTCGGGCTCAAGCCCGAGTTCATTCCCGGCGATTGGCGCACCGGCGCCGACGCCGCCTCGATCGAAGAGCATCTGCGCAAGGACAAGGCGCACGAGATCAAGGCCGTCTGCGTGCTGCACAACGAGACCGCGACCGGCTGCCTCACGCCGATCGATCCGATCCGCAAGGCGATCAACGCCGCCGGCCATCCGGCGCTGCTCATGGTCGACACCATCTCGTCGCTCGCCTCGGCCGATTACCGCCACGACGAATGGGGCGTCGACGTCACGGTCGGGGGCGCGCAGAAGGGTTTGATGCTGCCGCCCGGCATGTCGTTCAACGCCGTGAGCGACAAGGCGCTGGCAGCTTCGAAGACCTCGAAGATGACGAAGTCGTTCTGGGCGTGGGACGACATGCTCGCCCTGAACAAGCAGAATTTCTTCCCCTACACGCCGGCGACCCAGATGATTCAGGGCCTCGCCGTCTCGATCGACATGCTGCACGAGGAAGGCCTCGACAACGTGTTCGCGCGCCACAACCGCCTCGCCGAGGCGACGCGCCGCGCCGTACGCGCCTGGGGCCTCGACATCCTGTGCCGCGACCCGAAATATTATTCGCCGACCATCACCGCGGTGCTGCTGCCCGACGGCCACGACGCCGACGCCTTCCGCAGCCTGGCGCTCGACACCTTCAACATCGCCTACGGGGCGAGCTTCGGCCCCTATGCCAAGAAATATTTCCGCATCGGCCACCTCGGCGACATCAACGACGGCTGGATGATGGGCGTGCTGGCCGCGACCGAGATGGCGCTCGCCGTCGCCGGCATCCCGCACAAGAAGGGCGGCGTGCAGGCGGCGATGGATTACATCGTGTCCACGCACGGCAGGTCGGCGCGCGTAGCGGCCGAGTAACCGCACGCCGCGCTGCCATCACAGCGTCGCTGCCTCATCGCTTCGATACGAGCGCAAGCGCTCAGGGCGCCTCCGCATAGGCGGCCTTGATCGCACCCGAAAGCCGCCCTTTGTCCGGATAGCGATCGGTCATCGCGGCGGTGACGGTCTCGACCGCCTGCTCGGCGCTGTGCCCGGCGTGCTTCTCGGCCGCCGTGCGATCGCGCACCTCGGTGAGATAGGCGCGATAGCCGGCGATGAAGCTGGCATCGCCGACCGGGCCGTGACTCGGCACGATGACGGCCGGCTTGAGCGCCTCCAGCCGGTCGAGACTCGCGAGCCATTGCCGAATTGTCGAATACGGGCTCGCGAACGCCGGCTGGTTTTTCATGGCGATATCGCCGGTGAACAGGACGCGGTCGGATTCGATCCAGATCGCTATATCGCCGCGGGTATGGTTCGCGCCCATCGCGAACAGGCGGGCATGCAGACCGCCGAGATCGAGGTCGTAGTCCTTGTCGAAGGTGATGTCGGCCTTGCGGTAGTCGGCGTCCTTGAGCAACTCGGCATTGAGCGGCCGAGCGCGAGGCGAACACCTTGGCGAGCTGCAGGCCGAACTCGGCGATGTCCTTCACCTGGTCGGTCGAACGGATCAGCTTGGTGGTGGCCGGGAAGGCTTGCGCGCCGAGATCGTGCTCGGGATGGAAATGGGTGGCGACGAGATATTGCGCCCGCGAGCCGCCGAGCTTCTTCGCTACCTCTTCGACCGCCGCGCCATTGCGTGGCCCGAGGCCGGTGTCGACCGTGAGCTCGGCCTGCTCGCCGATGATGAAGCCGACATTGGGAACGAGCGGGACGCTGTTGTCCGGAATGACCTGGACGTGGGCGGAGACCTGGCGCAGCCCCTCGGTCTTGACGATCGGCGGCGGCGGCGTCTGCGGTCTGGCCTGCGAGATGTTGCGGCACGAGCGCGGCGAAAGCGATCGCGGCGGCGACCGCCGGGAGTGTCATGCGCATGATGTGTTGCCTTCTGTGATACCCGCACGGTTCGCGGTCGAGGGCGCGGAAGCACCCTGATCAACTTACATCCATGGCCGGCGTCCAAGGAAGGGGATGCGCGTACATCCCGATCGCGACATCTCGTTGATTGCACCGGTCGGCAGGTTGCCGGAAGAGTTCGCCGAAAATTCAAGCCGACATAGAGAAGTTCACCCGCTCGTGCGCGAAGGGGAATTCCATCGCAGGATTGAAACTATTTATCTTTCCTCCCCTGCGAAGCGGGGGAGGGGGACCGCCCTCTGGGGCGGTGGAGGGGGCTGGCTTGCGCAAGCGTCGCGGCCGCGCGCCCCCATCCGCGCGCTTCGCGCGGCACCTCCCCCGCGTGCGGGGGAGGACATGACGGCTACGCCGCGATTTTCACGTATTCGAAATCGCCCGGCTTGTTGTCGATGCCGACGCGCGGCGGGGCGATCCAGCTTGCGAACTTGCCGGGCTCGACCACCTGCTTCATCAAGCCCGCGATGAAATCGCCGTCGTCCTTGGACGGCAGCCAGGTCTCCCTCTCGCGGTTCCAGGTGGCCTCGTCGACGATCTTACCCGCGGGCGACACGTTCACGTTCTTGAACTCGCCGATCTCGCGATTGAAGCCGACATGCGGGAGCTCCAATTTGAACGCGACGCCGGTCTTCTCGATGATCTTGTTCCAGCGGTCGAGGCCGCGCTGGCAATCGGCGGTGTAGTCGTCGCGCAGCCGCATGTTGATCGCGGTGAGCGCCGGCTCGTCGACGCGCTTGATCTCGCCGTTGACCAGCTTGAGCACCGGATAGGTCGCGTTCTCCAGCTTGTGGTCGTCCTCGATCTTGCTCTCCTGGAATCGTGCCCTTGAGGCTGGCGTTGAACGTGTTGGCGGCGTTGGTCGACATTTCCGAGCCGAACAGGTCGAGCGACAGCGTGTAGTGCAGGTTGAGTTTGCGCTGCATCGTCGGCAGGTCGATGACGCCGAGCGCCCTCACCTTCTCGGTGTCGCCCGGATCGTCGATCTTCGCCGCCACCATCGCCTCGCAGGTGCGCTGCACGGTTCGGCCGACGCCGGTCTCGCCGACGAACATGTGGTGCGCCTCTTCGGTGAGCATGAAGCGGCAGGTGCGCGACAGCGGATCGAAGCCGGATTGCGCCAGGCTTTCGAGCTGCATCTTGCCGTCGCGGTCGGTGAAGAAGGTGAACATGTGGAACGACAGCCAGTCCGGCGTCGCCTCGTTGAAGGCGCCGAGCATGCGCGGCTTGTCGGCGTCGCCGGAGCGGCGCTTGAGCAATTCGCCCGCCTCCTCGCGGCCGTCGCGGCCGAAATATTTCTGCAGGATGTAGACCATCGCCCACAGGTGGCGGCCTTCCTCGACGTTGACCTGGAACACGTTGCGCATGTCGTAGAGCGACGGCGCGGTCTTGCCGAGATAGCGCTGCTGCTCGACGGACGCGGGCTCGGTGTCGCCCTGGATGACGACGAGGCGGCGCAGCATGGCGCGATATTCGCCCGGGATGTCCTGCCAGACGGGATCGCCCATATGGTGGCCGAACGGAATTTTCCGGTTCTCCTCCTGCGGCGCCAGCAGGATGCCCCAGCGATATTCCGGCATCCTGACGTAGTCGAACTTGGCCCAACCCTTGGGATCGACCGACACCGCCGTGCGCAGATAGACGAGCGAGTCCTGGAAGCCTTCCGGCCCCATGTCCTTCCACCAGTCGATGTAGCCCGGATGCCAGCTCTCGAGCGCGCGCAACACCTGGCGGTCTTCGGCGAGGTTGACGTTGTTCGGGATCTTGGTCGAGTAATCGACGTTGCCGATGTCCATGACTGACTCCTCTGTCCGTCCGCCGCTCTACTCTTCGCTGTCATGCCCGCGAAGGCGGGCATCCAGTAATCACTGCGAACTCGGTGATTACTGGATCATCCGCTTTCGCGGATGATGACAATCTTTGGGAAAGCGCGCGCGCATCGACGCATCACACCCTCTTGGTATCGAACGCCGGCTTCTGGCCGGTGCCGTAGCGTCGCAGCGCGCCCTCTTCACCGACCGCGTTGGGGCGCTGGAAGATCCAGTTCTGCCACGCGGTCAGCCGCGCGAAGATTTTCGTTTCCATCGTCTCCGGGCCGGCGAAGCGCAGATTGGCTTCGAGGCCGGTGAGACCGTCGGGCGAGAAGCTGGCGCGCTCTTCGAGGAACACGCGCACCTCGTCGTCCCAGTCGATATCGTCGAGCGCCGCAGTGATGAGACCAAGCTTTTGCGCCGCTTCGGCATCGAGCATCTTGCCGCGTTCGGCTTTCGCCGTGTCGACATCGGCGGGATTGGCCAGAAAGCGGCTTGCAAGCCGCGTGAGGCCGTTCGACATCGGATACGGCCCGAAATTGGCGTCAGCGAGCGCGAGCGTCGCGGGCGGTTTGTTGTCGCCTTCTCGTTGGCCGATCAGCATGTACGCGCGGTCAGCAGCGAAGACGAGCTCGGCGAGCGTACCGGCGAAGCACGAACCCGGCTCGATCAGCGCAACGAGCGAGCGCGATGTCAGATCGACACGCTTGAGCACGCGCTTCCAGCAGGTCCTGATCTCGCGCGCCAGCCAGTGATCCTTGTTGGCGTCGAGAAACGCGTCATAGGCCAGAACCTGCGCGGGATCGCCGGACGATTTGAACACGATTGCCGCGACATCGAATTCGTTGACGCGAATGTTGAGGATCGCGTCATCAAGCTCGCGTGCGAGCCGCAGCGGCCAGAATGCCGCGCCCTGCTTCACCATGGCATCGGCCGAGGCCGGAGGCGGCGCGTCGGGGCCGCGCAGCGTGACAGTGGCGATGCGCGCGGCGCGATCGATCTCAACGGAGACGGAGCTGTACTCGATTCCATTCGCGGAAAATTCGCGCTGCAGCGGCGTGAGCGAAACGCCCTTGGCGTTCGTGGCCCGGCGCGACTTGGCGGCAAATTCCTTCGCCCGCGCCGAAACGCTATCCTCGAATTTCGAACTCGGCACAACTTCATCAACGAGCCGCCAGTCCACCGCTCGCTTGCCCTTGATGCCTTCCTCGGTGGTGCAGAACACGTCGGCGTGGTCGCGGCGCACCTTGCGCTTGTCGGTGACGCGCGTGAGCCCGCCGGTGCCCGGCAGCACCGCAAGCAGCGGCAATTCCGGCAGCGACACCGACGACGAGCCGTCGTCGACCAGCATGATGTGGTCGGCCGCGAGCGCGAGTTCGTAGCCGCCGCCCGCCGCCGTGCCGTTGATCACGCAGATGGTGGAGAGGCCGGAATTCTCGCTGGCGTCCTCGATGCCGTTGCGCGTCTCGTTGGTGAATTTGCAGAAGTTGACCTTATGCGCGTGGGTCGAGCCCGCCAGCATGCGGATGTTGGCGCCGGCGCAGAACACGCGCGGCTTGGCCGAGCGCAGCAACACGACACGCACCTGCGGGTGCTCGAAGCGCAACCGATCGAGCGCGTCGGCAAGCTCGATGTCGACGCCAAGGTCATACGAATTGAGTTTTAGCTCGTAGCCCTCGAACAGCCCGCCCTTCTCATCGACGTCCATCAGCAGCGTGGCGACGTCGCCGTCGACCTTGAGCTTCCAATGCCGGTAGCGCGACGGGTCGGTCTGGAAATCGATCCGCGTTTTGCCGTTGGTCAGCTTGGCTTCCGCGTCCGCCATCTCGCACCTTTCGGCCTGCGCCGGGACTTCGCGTCCCCCCGCCGCAACGGCTGCTAAGGACGACCTTTCGGCAATATAATGCATATCTTTGGTCTTGCAAAGAATAAATTGGCGCGTTGCTTCTCCCGCTTATATGCACTATAATGCATCCATGGCCCAAGCCAAAAGCCCAGCAACGAGCGGCACGAGCGCCGACATAGCGCAAGAGAGCGCGAGCTTTGCGGCCGAGGTCGGCCGCCAGGTGCGGCTCAGGCGAGCCAAGCGTGGCATGACGCGGCGCCAGCTTGCGCAAGGCTCAGGCACCTCGGAGCGCTACCTGGCGCAGATTGAGAGCGGCGCCGGCAACCCCTCTGTCATCGTGCTGCGCTCGATCGCGCGGGCACTCGACGTGCCGGTCACCGAGCTCTTGTCGGACCACGACGCAGGCCATGATGCCTACACGCCGATCCTTGATCTCTTGGCGCGCGTGCCGGCGGTCGATCTGCCAGCGCTCACGGAGGCGATCACGGCGCGCCTGGCGCAAACCAATGGCCACGAACGAGCGCGGCGGATTGCGCTGGTCGGACTGCGCGGCGCCGGCAAATCCACGCTTGGGCGCATGCTGGCGGAGCATCACGGCTGGCCGCTGATCGAGATTGACCGCGTGGTCGAGCGCGACTACGGCGCGACCATTCCCGACCTAATCGAGATGGCAGGCATCACCACCTTCCGTCGCTATGAGCGCGGCGCGCTGGAACGCGTCATCGCGGAAAACGAGGCGGCCATCATCACCACGGCGGGCGGCATCGTCGCCAATTCCGAGACCTACGCGCTGCTGCTGCGCCGGACCCACACGGTGTGGATCAAGGCGCGGCCCGACGAGCACATGAGTCGCGTCATGGCGCAGGGCGACTTCCGCCCGATGGCGCAGAACCGCGAGGCGATGGCCGACCTCGTCGCCATTCTCGAGGCGCGACGCGCCGATTATGCGCGCTCGGAAGCGGAGCTCGATACTTCGGACGATACCGTGGAGCAGAGCCTTGCCAAGCTTGTGCGCATTGTCTCCCCGTGGCTCCGACAAGGCGACTAGCCGTGGCGATTTCCGACCAGGGCTTTCTCGACATCGGAGCGGCGCGGCTCGAATACCGCATGATTGGTCCGCGGCCGGATCAGGCGCCGACCATCGTGATGCTGCACGAGGGGCTCGGCTGCGTCGGGCTGTGGGGGGATTTTCCCGAAAAAGACTCGCCGACGCGACCGGCGCCGGTGTGTTCGTCTACTCACGCGCCGGCTACGGACGATCGAGCGCCCGGCCCGATGCCGCGGCCGGTGAGCTTCATGCATGACGAAGCGCAGGTGCTGCCGCGCGTGCTCGACGCCATCGGCTTCCAGCGTGGCCTGCTGCTCGGCCACAGCGACGGCGCTTCGATCGCGGCCATCTATGCCGGCAGCGTGCAGGACCATCGCGTGCGCGGGCTGGTGCTGATCGCGCCGCATTTCTTCACCGAGGACATGGGTATCGCCGAGATCGAGCGCGCACGCGTTGCGTTCAACAGCGTCGGATTGGCGGGAGAAACTCGCGCGCTGGCACGCCGACGTCGACTGCGCGTTCCGGAGCTGGAGCGAACCGTGGCTCCATCCGGATTTCCGCAAATGGGACATCACCGAGGAACTTGCCTATATCCGTGTTCCAATCCTGATCGTGCAGGGCGAACACGACCAATACGGCACGCTGCGGCAGATCGAGGTGGCCAAGGAGGAATGCTACTGCCCGGTCGAGGCGGCCGTGCTCAGCGGCGTACGCCACGCGCCACACCGCGAGGCGCCGGATCAAACGCTCGAGGCTATCGTCGCGTTCGCCAGCCGGCTGCTTCACGATCACCACGAAGGCGATCTGCCTCACCCGGCACGCGCCATCGCACGATAAACGAAGCTCGGCTTCAAATCCCCAAATACCTGTGCTGGATATCCGACGCCCGCGCCAATTCCTGCGAGCTTCCGGTCCACACCACCCGGCCGCGCTCGATGATGTAGTGGCGGTCGGCGATGCGGGTGAGCGCCTCGACGTTCTTGTCGATCAGCAGGATGGATTGCCCGGCGGCGCGCAGGCTTGCGAGGCAGCGCCAGATCTCGTCGCGGATGAGCGGCGCAAGCCCTTCGGTCGCTTCATCGAGGATGAGGAGGCGCGGGTTGGTCATCAGCGCGCGGCCGATCGCGAGCATCTGCTGCTCGCCGCCGGACAGCAGGTTCGCCATGCTGGCGCTGCGCTCGGCGAGACTCGGAAACAGCGCGCACACCTTGGCAAACGTCCACGGATCGGCGACGCCGGTACGGTTGGCGGCGGTGGCAACGAGATTTTCTCGCGCCGTCAGATTTGGAAACACCTGGCGCCCTTCCGGAACCAGGCCGATGCCGAGCTGGGCGACCCGGTAGGAAGGCAACTCACGGATTTCCGCACCGTCGAATCGGATCGAGCCGGCCGTCGCCGGCGTCAGTCCCATGATCGAGCGCACGGTGGTGGTCTTGCCCATGCCGTTGCGACCCATCAGTGTCACCATCTCGCCCGGCGCGATGGCGAGCGAAATGCCGAACAGCACGCGGCTGAGCCCGTAGCTGGTCTCGATGTTGGCAACCTCAAGCAGACGCGCGTCAGCCATGTACGGCCCCCTGCCCTTCCGTCTCGCCGAGGTAGGCCTGACGCACGGCGGCATCGGCGCGGATCGCAGCGGGCGCGCCGGAGGCGATGACGCGGCCATAGACCAATACCGTGATGCGATCTGCCAGAGCGAACACGGCCTCCATGTCGTGCTCGATCAGCAAGATGGCAACTTCTCGCTTGAGCTGGCGCAACGTGGCGACCATGCGCGCGGAATTCCTCCGGCCCCATGCCGGCCATCGGCTCGTCGAGCAGGAGCACGCGCGGCTTTGTCGCGAGCGCCATCGCCAGTTCGAGCTGGCGGTGCTCGCCATGGCTGAGATCGGCGCACAGCATGTCGGCGCGCCCGGCGAGACCGACACGTTCCAGCGCCGCGCGCGCCGGCTCGCGCAGTTCCGTCTCGCCGCGCGCGTCGCGCCAGAAGCGGAAGGAATGGCCGCTGTGCGCCTGCACGGCGAGCGCGACGTTGTCGAGCGCGGTGCAATCCGGAAACAGCGAGGTGATCTGGAACGAGCGCGCGAGCCCGAGCATGCTGCGGCGGTACACCGGCAGCGCCGTGATGTCGCTGCCTTCGAACCGGATGCGCCCGGCGTCGGGCGCGATCTCTCCGGTCAGTTGGCCGATCAGCGTGGTCTTGCCAGCGCCGTTGGGCCCGATCACGGCGTGCAACTCGCCGCGTTCCACCGCGAGCGAAATCCCGTCGGATGCGATCACACCGCCGAAGCGCTTGGTCAGGCCGTCGATCTTCGAGCAGGGCCTCAGCCACGGCGCGACCCCATCAGCAGGCCGCCGATACCGCCGTGCAGATAGAGCGCGACCAGCAGCAGCAGCGGACCGAGAATCAGGTTGGGATATTCCGTGACGCGCGACAGTGCCTCTTCCAGCAGCAGGAACGTCATCGCGCCGATCAGCGGGCCAAACATCGAATGCATGCCGCCGAGCACCGCCATGACCATGAGGTCGCCCGAGCGCGTCCAGTGCATCATGGCCGGGCTGATGAAACTTGTATGGTTGGCAAGCAGCGCGCCGGCAAGCCCGCACATCGCACCCGCGATCACAAAGCAGACCAGCTTGTAGCGGAACGTCGGAAAGCCGATCGCGCGCATGCGCCGGTCGTTCGAGCGCGCGCCTTCGATCACGCGGCCAAAGCGCGAGTTGACGATGCGCCACACCAGATAGACGCTCGCGAGCAGCAGCGCGAAGCAGAGATAATAGAACAGCGTCTTGTTGTTGATATTGATGAGTTCGCCGAACTGGCTGCGTCTGTTGATGGTCAGGCCGTCGTCGCCGCCGTAGCGATCGAGACCGATCGCCACGTAGTAGATCATCTGCGCGAAGGCGAGCGTGATCATGATGAAATAGACGCCGCGCGTGCGCAGCGACAACGCGCCGACGACGAGCGCATAGAGCGCCGAGGCCGCGATTGCGACCGGCCATTGTACGAAGCCGGAACCGATGCCTTCCTTCGCCAGGATACCGACGGCGTAACCGCCGATGCCGAGATAGGCGGCGTGGCCAAAGCTCACCATGCCGCCGAAACCCATGATCAGGTTGAGGCTCAGCGCCGCCAGCGCCATGATGAGGATGCGGGTGAACAGCGTCATCGCGAAGGTGTCGCCGCTCAGCGCCGCGTAGGCCGGCACCAGCGCGAGAACCAGAAGCAGGATGACATTGACTGCCGTGCGTGGCGTCAGCCAGGTCTTGTACGCACCGCTCTTGAGCGTGGCGCTCATTTGCCCGACGCCGGAAACAGACCTTCCGGCCGGACCACCAATACGGCAGCCATCAGCATGTAGATCATCATCGAGGACAGCGACGGCCCGAGACTCGATGAGGCGGCGGGGCTCAGGTACGCGCGCAGCAGGTCGGGCAGGAACGCACGGCCGACGGTGTCGATGAGGCCGACCATGATCGAGGCGACGAACGCGCCGCGGATCGAGCCGATGCCGCCGATAATGATGACAACGAAGGCAAGGATGAGAATATTCTCTCCCATGCCGATCTGCACCGTGAGAATCGGCGCCTGCATCAGTCCGGCGAAACCCGCGAGCGCCGCGCCGAGGCCAAACACCAGCGTATACAGCAGCTTGATGTTGATGCCGAGCGCGCCGACCATCTCGCGATTGGACGCGCCGGCGCGGATCAGCATGCCGAGCCGCGTGCGCATCACCAGGATGTAGAGCAGCAGACGCCACCGCCAGCGTCGCCACGATGATGACGAGGCGATAGGCGGGATAGTAGACGCCCGGAATGACCTGAATGGCGGTCAGCATTTGCGGCGGCAGCGGCAGCGTCATGCCGGCCGGACCCCAGATCAGCCGAACCAGTTCGTTGAAGAAGAGAAGCAACCCGAACGTGCCGAGCACGTGATCGAGATGATCGCGACCGTAGAGCCGGCGAATCGCGATCACCTCGAGCGCCATGCCGACCGCAAGCGTAGCGACCAGCGCGAGAATGGCGCCGAGCACGAAGCTACCCGTCAACTCCGCAAAGGTCGCGGCGAAATAGGCGCCGATCATGTAGAGCGAACCGTGCGCGAGGTTGACGAGATCCATGATGCCGAAGATCAGCGTCAGCCCCGCCGCCAGCAGAAAGAGCAACATCCCGAGCTGGATGCCGTTCAGACACTGTTCGATGAAATAGAGCATGCGTTCTTCTCCCTCTCCCCACAGGGGAGAGGGCCGGGGTGAGGGGTTCGGGCCTCTCGGTCGGAGCGATGGAGCTCAAACCTCTCGGTCGGAGCCCCTCACCCCAACCCTCTCCCCGCCGGGGAGAGGGAGTTCGCTTCAGCAAGCACGCGGCGCGGTGTAAACGCCGCCTACTTCATCGTGCACTTGTCGTGGAACTTGTCCTGGTCGTTCTCGACGATGGTGGCGACGGTCTTCAGCGAATAGCTGCCGTCGCCATTCTTCACCGCGTCCTGCAGGTAGAAGTTCTGGATCGGGATGTGGTTGTTGCCGAACTTGAAGTTGCCGCGAACCGACTTGAAATCGGCCTTCTCCATCGCCTTGCGCAGCGCGTCCTTGTTGCTCATGTCGCCCTTGGTGGCCTTGAGCGCGCTGTCGATCAGATACGCGGCGTCGTAGGTTTGCGAGCCGTAGAACGACGGCGTCATCTTGTACTTCGCCTTGTAGTCGGCGACGTACGTCTTGTTGGCGTCGTTCGGCAGATCGGCGACCCATTGCTGCGCGCCGGGAACACCGATGGCGAGATCCTTCAGCCGCGGCAGCGACAGATCGTCGATGGTGAACGCGGTGTAGAGCGGGATCTGGCCCTTGAGACCGGATTGCGCATACTGCGTGACGAACTGGATGCCGGCGCCGCCGGGATAGAACGCGAAGATGGCGTCGGGCTTGGCCGCGCGGGCCTTGGACAGCTCGGCGGAGAAATCGAGCTGGTCGGGCCAGCGCGTCAACTCCTGGCCGACGATCTGGCCCTTGAAGGTCGATTGCACGCCCGCCAGCATGTCCTTGCCGGCCGCGTAGTTCGGGCCCATCAGGAACGCCGTCTTCACGCCCTTCTGGTTCATGTACATGCCGATCGCGGCCGGCGTCTGGTCGTTGTTCCACGAGGTCGAGAACACGTAAGGTGAGCACATCTCGCCGGCGAGCTGCGAGGCGCCGGCGTTGGTGATGATCGCGAAGGTCTTGGAATCGATGATCGGCTTGAGCGTGGCGAGCAGCACATTCGACCAGATGATGCCGACGATGAAATCGACGTGGTCGGATTCGATCAGCTTCTGCACCTTCTGCACGCCGACTTCCGGCTTGATCTGGTCGTCCTCGTAGATGACCTCGACCGGCAGGCCGCCGAGCTTGCGGCCGAGATTGTCGAGGCCGAGCTCGAACGAGTTCTTCATGTCGTTGCCGATCGCGGCGGTCGGGCCGCTGAAGGTCGAGATGAAGCCGATCTTGATCGTCTTCTGCTGGGCCATGGCCGGCCCCGCGGCAAGCGCGAGGATGGCCCCGGCGGTAATCCATGTCCTTTTCATCGGTTGTTCCTTCTGGTTGGCGGACGTCTCTTTACGCGGGCCCTTCGGCGCGCAATTTGAAGCGCTGGATTTTTCCGGTCGCCGTTTTCGGCAACTCGCGGCGGAATTCGATCCAGCGCGGATATTTGTAGACGGCGAGCTTTTGGCGGCAATGGTCCTGCAGGGCACGCGCCAACTCGTCGCAGGCATTTTCCGATGCCTTGAGCACCACGAAAGCCTTCGGCTTGATGAGCTGTTCGTCGTCGGGCCAGGCGACCACGGCGGCTTCGAGCACCTCGGGGTGGCTTTGCAACGCGCCCTCGACCTCGAACGGCGAAACATAAATGCCGCCGACCTTGAGCATGTCGTCGCGCCGGCCGCAATAGACGAAATAGCCGTTGTCGTCCTCGATGTACTTGTCGCCGGAGCGCGTCCATTCGCCCAGGAACGTCGCGCGCGATTGCTCGCGGTTGTTCCAGTACATGATGGCGCTGGTCGGCCCGCGCACCTGCAACTCGCCCATCTCGCCGCGCGTCCTGATCACCTCGCCGTCGTCGCCGATGAGGCGCATGTCGTAGCCCGGCACCGGCTTGCCGCTGGTGCCGTATTTCACGTCGCCGGGGCGATTGCTGAGAAAGATGTGCAGCATTTCGGTCGAGCCGAGGCCGTCGAGGATGTCGACGCCATAGCGCTCGCGCCAGCGCCGGCCGACGTCCGGCGGCAACGCTTCGCCGGCGGAGATGCAGAGCCGCATCTTTGTCTCGTCGCGCTGCGGCGCGGCCGGGCTTGCGAGGAACGCCGCATAGAATGTCGGCACGGCGTAGAACACCGTCACCTTGTGCTGCTTCAACAAAACCGCAACGCCGTCCGGCGTCGGCCGGTCGGGCGACAGGATCGTCGTCGCGCCGGCCGACATCGGGAACGTCAGCGCGTTGCCGAGGCCATAGGCGAAGAACAGTTTCGCCACCGAGTAGCAAATGTCGTTGTCGGTGATGCCGAGAATCGGCCCGGCATAAAGGTCGTCCGTGAGCTTGAGATCGGCGTGGGTGTGCACCGCGCCCTTGGGCTTGCCGGTCGAGCCCGAGGTGTAGAGCCAGAAGCACATGTCGTCGCGCGTCGTCGGCGCGGTGACGGCTTCGGCCTTCGCGCCCGCGATCAGATCCTCGAAGCGGGCGTGGCCGTGCGCGTTGGCGCCGGAGACGACGACGTGCGCGAGGTCCGGGCACGCGCCGATGAGATTCGCGAATTTCGGATAGAGCTCCTCCGACACGACCAGCACGCGCGCGCGGCTGTCGGCGAGCATGAAGCGGTAGTCGTCCTCGGTCATCAGCGTGTTGACCGGCACCGCGACGACGCCGGCCTTGATGGCGCCGAGGAACGCGGTCGGCCAATCGATGGTGTCGAGCAGAGCGAGCAGCACGCGCTCTTCGCGCCGCACGCCGAGCGAGCGCAGCACATGGCCGAAGCGCTCGACGCGGTCGGCGAGCTGGCCGTAGCTCCATGTCCCGCGCGGATCGATGAAGGCGGGCTTGCCGGCGCGGCCGGCCGCGAGATTGCGGTGCGAGGATGTCGGCCGCGAAATTGTAGTCGCGCGGGATCGTATCGGCGGGCGCCGCGGGCGTCAGCGTTCCCGGATTGACCGTCATCGCGGCGTTTCCCCTCAGGACAAAGCATTATGCCGACGGGGGAAATTTGCCGCAACGCGATTGTGGCTGCGACAAATGGCTAACTTTCGTCATTGCCGGGCTTGACCGGCAATCCATCTTAGGGCGTTTGAAAGCTGGATGCCCGGGTCAAGCCCGGGCATGACGAGGGATTATCATGATCATCAGCCGCGACCGCATTCTCACCACCCATGTCGGCAGCCTGCCGCGCAACGAGACGCTGAGCGACCTGCTGGTGGCGCAGGAGGAGGGCAAAAGCCTCGAGCCGAAAATGCTCGCCGACGAGATGGACAAGGCGGTGCGCCACGTCGTCGCCAAACAGGTGGCGGCGGGCATCGACGTCGGCAACGACGGCGAGCAGCGGCGGATCGGTTTCCAGACCTACGTGCCGCAGCGCGTGTCCGGCTTCGCCGGCGTGTCGAAACGCCGCCGCGGCCGCGAGTTCGAGGAATTCCCCGAGCTGTTGGCCTATCTCATGCGGCGCTTTCCCAATCCGCCGAAGAGCCAGCAGGGCGCGCCCGAGGCGCAGGCCGACATCAAATATCGCGACCTCAAGCCGATCACCGACGAAACCACGGGCTTCAACCGGATCGCGGACGAATTGCACGCGTTCTCCGAGCGCTTCATGACCGCGGCCTCGCCCGGCATCATCTCGACCACGATGCTGAACGCGCATTACGAATCGCACGATGCCTATCTCGACGCCATCGCGCGCGAGATGCGCAACGAATATCTGGCGATCAACAAGGCCGGCCTCGTGCTGCAGATCGACGCGCCCGACCTCGCGATGGACCGCACCATGATGTATCGCGATCTGTCGGACGCCGATTTCGTCAAGCGCTGCGAGCGCCACGTCGCCGCGATCAACAAGGGCATCGAAGGCATCCCGCGCGACCGCGTGCGGCTGCACGTGTGCTACGGCAACTGGGAAGGCCCGCACATCCACGACGTCGCGCTCGACAAGATTCTGGGCGCGCTCTATCAGGCCAACGTCGGCGCGCTGTCGATCGAGTTCTCCAATCCGCGCCACGCGCACGAATATTCGGCGCTCAAGCGCGTGCCGTTCCCCAAGGACATGATCCTGATTCCCGGCGTGGTCGAGACCACCAGCAATTTCGTCGAGCATCCCGAAGTGGTGGCGCGGCGCATCGAGGAGGCGGTCGCGACCATCGGCGATCGCGAACGCGTCATCGCCTCGACCGATTGCGGCTTCGGCACCTTCACGCGGCGCGAATGGGTGATCGAGGCGGCGGTGTGGCTCAAACTCAAGGCGATCCGCGAGGGCGCGGACATCGCGTCTGCGCGGCTGTGGGGCAAGAAAAGTGCGGCGTAGCGCCGCGCCGTCATTCCGGATGGCCGCGCCGCGGCATCGATGCGTCGTCATTGCGAGGAGCCCAACGGGCGACGAAGCAATCCATAACTGCGTGCATAACGGCTGGATTGCTTCGCTATCGCTCGCAATGACGCAAGTGTATCAACCTGCGCCAGGGTTCCACTTCGATGGAACCGCTCTAAATTCAGGCGCGCCGCGGCACGACAAGGTTGCCGGTGAAAATCTGCACCGGCTCGTCGTTCTGATTGAACGTCGTCGTGCGCAGTTTCAGGATGCCCTGCTTCGGATTCGAGCGCGACGGCCGCACCTCCAGCACCTCGGATTCGACACGCAACCGGTCGCCCGGCCGCACCGGGCGCGGCCAGCGCATCTCCTCGGCGCCGGCGCCGATGATGCCGCCCGCGATGGGCACGCCGCCTTCGACCAGCAGGCGCATCGTCAGCGAGGCGGTATGCCAGCCGCTGGCCGCGAGGCCGCCGAATAACGTGTGCTTGGCAGCCGCCTCGTCAAGATGGAATGGCTGCATGTCGTACTCGCGCGCGTAACGTTTGATGGCGTCGGTGTCGACCTCCGCCGTGCCGGAGCCGCGATAGACCTCACCGACGGTGAAATCGTCGAGGTAGAGCGGCGTGCGGGCGGCGATGCGCGCGTCGGTGTCGGTGCTCATGCCATCCTCGTGCGTCACGACGCTGCCGGTTGCGGCGCCGACGCAGGCACCGGCGTATCGCTTTCCTTGCCGCGAAACCAGACGCCCGAACCGACCGCCGCCGCATTGACGATGCCGAACATGGCGAGCGCGACGCCGAGCGCCAGGAAGACGCCGCCGATGCCGCCCCAGAGCCGCAAGGCGAGCCATCCGCCAAACGTCGCGACAACGACGCGCGCGGTCGCGCCGATGAGCGGCCAGCCGAGCCGGCCGGCGCCTTGCGAGGCGAAGTAGAGCGCAAGCCCGGTGCCGAAGAAACCGTAGAACGGCCCGACGATGCGCAGATAGTGTGCGCCGACCTCGATCATGGTCGCGTCGCTGCCGAACAAAGTCAGCCACGCCTGCGGCACTGCGGCAGCCGCCAGCCCGATCGCTTCGGTCAGGATGCCGGCAATCGCCGCGCCGGTCCACGCGACGCGCAACGCACGGTCGCGGCGGCCCGCGCCGATCGAGGTTCCGACCATGGCGGCGAGCGGCGCGCCGAGGCCGAATACCAGCGGGACAAGGAGATATTCCAGCCGCGCGCCCGTGCCGTAACCGGCGACCGCCGCCGGGCCGAATGCGCCGGCAAGCCCAGTCGCGGTGGCGATGCTGACGTTTGTGGAAAGGCTTACCAAAGACGACACTGCGCCGACGCGAAGAATTTCGCGCGTCGGCGCCCAGGCGAGGCGCGGCGGCCGCTTGGCCGGCCGCAGCAGGCCGCGTCCGGACCAGAGATAAGCGGCGAAGATTGCGCAGCCGACGCAATAGAACAGCACGAACGCCGCCGCGCCGCCGGCGATGCCCAGCCGTGGCAACGGGCCAAATCCGAAAATCAAGGCTGGCGACAGCGGTACCAGTACGACCGCGCCGAGCGCGGTCACCGAAGCCGGAATCATCATGTTACCGGTGCCGCGGATGACGGCGGCAAGAGAATTGTAGAGCCACAGCGGCACCGCGCCGAGAAAGACGAGATTGGAATAAAGCACGGCCGCCGCGAGCGATCCGCCGGTACCGCCCATCAGCGCGTAAAGTCCCGGCCCGAACGCCAGCGCCAACGCGGTCGTGGCGACACCGAGACCGATTGCGATAGCGACCGCGTGCCACACCAGCTTGTTCGCGTCTTCGCGCCGATCGGAGCCGAGCGCGCGCGCGATCGCCGACAGGATGCCGCCGCCCATGGCGCCGGCGGATATCATTTGAATCGTCATCAGCGGCGGAAACACCAGCGCCATGCCGGCAAGCGCATCGGTGCCGAGCTTGCCGACGAAATAGGTCTCGATCAGCCCGATCGCCGACTGCACCACCATGACGACGACATTGGGCAGAGCAAGCCAAAGCAGGGTCGGCCCGATGGGCGCTTCCAGCAGCACACGTGTCCGTGGGTCCATCATGCTTGCGCCCCTGTCGATACGCCTTGTCTTGACGGCAAGAAGGAATAAGTGCATATGCACGTTTAGACAAGGTGCATATGCACTCATTCGGGAATGGATGACATGCAGAAAAAGCAGCCCCCCGCGCCGGCGCTGGAACCGGCGATCTGCAATTGCCTCGCGGTGCGCCAGGCCGCGCGTCACATCACGCAGTTCTACGATCGCCACATGGCGGCCGAGGGATTGCGGTCGACGCAGTATTCGATCATTGCCCGGCTCGACCGCGTCGGCCCGCTCACCATCAACCAGCTTGCGGCTCTGATCGTCCTCGATCGCACGGCCATGGGCCGCGCGCTGCGCCCGCTTGAGCGCGACAAGCTGGTCGTCATTGCGCCCGGCGGGGACGAACGGACGCGCGTGGTGACGCTCACGCCCGCCGGCAAAGCGAAGGCCAAGTCGGCGATCGCCCGCTGGCGCGTGGCGCAAAAGGCGTTCGAGGCCGCGTATGGCACGGCCGATGCCGCGAAGATGCGAGCAGACCTCGCCCATATGATTTCGGCGACCTGAAACGCTGCAAACCCCTCGGAACCGAGCAGGTTGAATTGGGCGCGGTGACGTGTAATCACGTCGCCACGCGCATCGGCGCGACAGGCCATCCCATGATCACGCTTTACGATTTCGGCAATTCAGTCTGCTGCCAGAAGGTGCGCATCACGCTGCGCGCCAAGGGCCTCGATTGGAGACTCGACGCAGGGTCGACCTGTTCAAGAGCGAGCAATACGATCCGGCCTATCTCAAGCTCAATCCCAAGGGCGTGGTGCCGACGCTCGTTCACGACGGCAAGCCGGTGATCGAGTCGACGCTGATTTGCGAATACCTCGACGAGGCGTTTCCCGACCCGCCGCTCATTCCGGCCGATCCGTGGCTGCGAACGCGCATGCGCCTTTGGAGCAAAATGGTCGACGAGGGATTGCACGACGGCGTCACCGAGATCAGCTTTTCCGCCATGTTCCGCGAGCGCATGAAGGCCATGTCGGACGAGATGCGCGAGACACGCTTCAAGAACATCGGCGATCCACGCCGGCGCGACCGCTTCAAGTCGACCTACGAGCACGGGGCAAAATCGCCGTTCGTGCTGCATGGCGTCGCGGCCTACGAGCGTGCCTTCAAAATGCTCGAAGAGACGCTCGCCGAAGGCGGGCCCAAAAACGGGCCATGGATTCTCGGCGCCAATCCGACGCTCGCCGACATCAACCTGATGCCCTATGCGGCGCGGCTTGACTATCTCGGCCTGCTCGATCTGTGGACCGCGAACCGGCCGCACGTCCAGGACTGGTGGAAGCATGCCAGCGCGTGGCCGAGCTTCAGGTCAGGATTGCATGACCTCATCAGCGCGGCCGAAATTTCCGACATGCGGACCCACGGCCCAAATATTCGCGATGACGTCGCCGCGCACCTCGCCGGCTTGCGGCGCGACAGCGCAAAGCCTGCGGGCAAGGGCGCCGCCTAGGCAAAACATTTCCATTCAAACCAGCACAGGAATGACATCGTGATCGATCTTTACACCTGGACCACACCGAACGGCCGCAAGGCCTCCATCGCGCTCGAAGAGCTCGGATTGCCCTACACGACGCACGCCGTCGACATCGGCAAGGACGAGCAGTTCAAGCCGGAGTTTCTCAAGATCAGCCCGAACAACCGCATCCCCGCGATCGTCGACCGCGACAACGGCTTGAGCCTGATGGAGTCCGGCGCGATCCTGATCTATCTCGCCGACAAGGCCGGCAAGCTGCTGCCGAAATCCGGCGAGGCGCGCTGGCGCACCATCGAATGGCTGATGTGGCAGATGGGCGGCCCCGGCCCGATGTTCGGCCAGGTGCATCACTTCACCAAATACAATCCCGGCAAGGCGCCCTATGCCGAGGAGCGCTACCTCAAGGAAGCGCACCGGCTCTACGGCGTGCTCGACCGGCGGCTCAAGGACCACGAATTCGTGGCGGACGATTATTCCATCGCCGACATCGCCATCTGGCCGTGGGTGTCGCGCTACGAATGGCAGACCGTCGACCTCGGCCAGTATCCCAGCGTCAAGCGCTGGTACACGGCCATCGCCAAGCGCCCGGCGACGCAGAAGGGCTACAAGGTGCCGAAGGACGTCGGCGAGGTTCCGATTCCGTAAGGGGTGCTATAATTGCCCGCAAAGGCGCCCTCGATGCACCCGTTTGAATGAATAACTGAGGAGCCACGGCATGGACGACATCACGCGCGAGCCGCGCCAGATCAGCGCCGAGGACATCAACCCGCGCTACAACTGGGGCCGCGCGCTGCCGGCGCTCGGCAGCATGGCGGTCGATTTCGAGGAGCGCGTCGATTACCGGCGGCTGCATCGCTACCGGCTCGGGCGCGTCAAGCAGGCGCTGGAGAAATCCGAGCTCGGCGCGCTGCTGGTGTTCGACGTCAACAACATCCGCTACGCCACCTCGACCAAGATCGGCGAGTGGGAGCGCGACAAGCTGTGCCGCTGGGCGCTGATCACGCGCACGAGCCCCGATCCGATCCTGTGGGATTTCGGCTCGGCGGCCGTGCACCACAAGCTCTACACGCCCTGGCTCAAGCCGGAGAACTGCAAGGCCGGCCTCATCGGCCTGCGCGGCACCGTCAATCCGGCGTTCGGCCTGATGGAGCGCCACGCCAAGGAGATCGCATCGCTGATCAAGGAAGCGGGCGTCGAGAAAATGCCGCTCGGCGTCGACATCATCGAGCCGCCGATGATGTTCGAATTGCAGAAGGCCGGCCTCACGGTCGCCGACGGCCAGCAGACCATGCTGGAGGCGCGCGAGATCAAATCCGCCGACGAGATCGCGCTGCTCAACCGTTCCGCCGCGATGGTCGACGGCGCCTATCACCTCATCCACGAGCAGCTCAAGCCCGGCGTGCGCGAGAACGACATCGTCGCCGAGGTCAACAAGTTCCTCTACACCCACGGCTCCGACGACGTCGAAGCGATCAACGCCATCTCCGGCGAGCGCTGCAATCCGCACCCGCACAATTTCACCGACCGCATGCTGCGCCCGGGCGACCAGGCGTTCTTCGACATCCTGCAAAGCTTCATGGGCTACCGCACCTGCTACTACCGCACCTTCAACGTCGGCCGCGCCACGCCGGTGCAGCACGACGCCTACAAGAAGGCGCGCGAATGGCTCGACAACGCCATCGCGCTGATCAAGCCCGGCGTGTCGACCGACAAGGTGTGCTCGGTGTGGCCGAAGGCGCCGGAGTTCGGCTTCCCCGACGAGATGACGGCGTTCGGCCTGCAGTTCGGCCACGGCATCGGCTGCGCCATCCACGAGCGGCCGATCATCTCGCGCGTGGTCTCGCTCGATCACCCGACCGAGATCAAGGAAGGCATGGTGTTCGCGCTCGAAACCTATTGCCCGGCGAAGGACGGCTTCTCCGCCGCGCGCATCGAGGAGGAAGTCGTCGTCACCGACAAGGGCTGCCGCGTCATCACGCTGTTCCCGGCCGAGGAATTGCCGATCGCGAACCGGTATTGAGCTGACGACGGGGGCGCGAGGGTCCAGTCAGTCGCAATGGGACGGAAATCTTATGATAGCGGCGGCGTTGTGAGCAATATTGCACAGACGCCGCCGGCCTCATCGAGGCAAAATCCACTTATGCCGAATACCGCCGTATACTGGTGGAGGGCTGACAGGTGGGCGCGTCTGGCGAAAGACGCCACCGACCCGCGCGCGCGGACGTTTTGCGAAGCCCAAGAAGCAGCGTGGGTCAGGATAGCCGAGCAGCTTGAGGTGAACGGAAAGTACCGACCGAGCCGGGCTCGCCGTGATCCAGGCCGATACGTTGGTCGCTTCCCAAGTTTTTCACGCGCCAACACTATCGCCGATCATTCAAATCTGTTTCGTCATCGTAGCTTTCGGCGCCGGGCCTGCATTTCGGCGCTAAAGCGTATTCGCGCTCGAAACCAATTGCGCCGTCTAGGACGGCTTCTCCGCATGAAAATGACGATCAACTGCGACATGGGCGAGGGCTTCGGCCTTTATCGCATGGGTAACGATGCGGCGTTGATGCCGCTCATCGATCTCGCCAATGTCGCCTGCGGCTTCCACGCCTCGGACCCGAGCATCATGCACGCAACCGTGCGGCTCGCGAAGCAGCATGGCGTCAAGGTGGGCGCGCATCCATCGCTTCCCGACATGCAGGGATTCGGCCGCAGGGCGATGGCCATCACGCCCGCGGAGGTGGAGGATATCGTCATTTATCAAATCGGCGCGCTGAAGGCTTTTCTTGATGTCGAGGGCGTCGCGCTCAACCACGTCAAGCCGCACGGCGCGCTGTATGGCATGGCGGCGCGTGACGAAACGATCGCGGCGGCGATCGCCGATGCAGTGCGTCCGTTCGGCGTTCCCATTCTCGGCATGGCCTTCACCGCGCACGAGACAGCCTACAAGGACAAGGGCATCGAAATGATCCCCGAGTTCTACGCCGATCTGGAATACGACGGCGACGGCAATTTGATTCTCAGCCGCGTGCACGACGCCGTCGATCCCGTGAAGGCCGCTGCGAGGGTGTTGCGGGTGATGCGCGAACACGTCGTCGCTACGACCACCGGGCGCGAGATTCCCGTCAGGGCGACGACGGTCTGTGTGCATTCCGATACGCCCGCGGCAGTCGCCATCGCGGGCGAACTGGCGCGGGCACTGCGGCAGAACTGAACGGACGTCGCATTGCTACGGCGCCGGCCCCCGCTGGACCAACTCGATGCGGGTGCCCCACGGATCGGTCATGTAGGTGAGCAGCGTGCCGCTCGAGGCAACCTTGCGCACGGGCTCGTCGAGCTTGACGCCTTCGGCTTCGATCCTGGTGACGAAGGCTTGCAAGTCCTTCACGTCGAAGCCGATGTGGTCAAGCACGCGGCCTCGGGTCGGCGCCTGCGGCGCGTCGATTTTGGCAAACCGGAGCTGACCGCCCGGAACGTCGACGATCGGCGCTTTGTTGCGGGCACCCGCCTTGCCGCCAAAGGTCTTCGCGTACCAGGCCTGCATCTTCGCAATCTCAGTCTCCGGCACGAAGAAGTGCACGTGCTCATTGCGGATCGGCATCGCCTGGGTCTTGTCTTCAAGGATTTCAATTCGCACGCCGTCCGGCGTCACGACGTAAGCCTGATCCAGCCTGTTGTTGTTGCCGGGCAGCACCGGCACGCCAGCGGCCTTCCATTTGGCCGCCAGTTCCTGGACGTTGTTCACGATGAAGCCGACGTGGTTCACCACCGAGCCAACCGAGCCGCCTTTTCCGGGCGGCTCGTCATCCAGGTTCAGGTTGACCCGCACGTCCGGGAACGACACGGTTTCGGCCTTGCCGCGCGTGCTCGGCGTGCCGCCCATGGCGACAAAGATTTTCCTGTTGGCCGCAACATCCTGCGAAACGAGGTGCCAGTGGCCCATGGTGACGCCCGCTTCGTTGAACGGGGCCTGTTGTGCGGCGGCCGTTCCGGCCGCCAGTGTCGACGCGAGCCATAACCCAGCGATCAATGTCCTCACGGCTACCTCCCGGTCCAGTCGTCGCCCGTTGATCGGCAATCGATGGGAAACGCTATCACCGCGCCGGCAGGTGCGATAGTTGGGCGGCAGCGGTTTAGCGGGCGCTCCGCTTCATCGCGTGTGCTCGCGAAGCCAGCGCTCCGCGCCCGGATGGAGCGGCACGTCCATCGGCGTTGAGTCGCTCTCGCGCAGCATCTGCAAAGCGTTACCGTTGGTTCCTTTCTCAAACGGAATTTCCGCCTCGCGCGCGGCCAGCGCCCCGCAGATATCGTAGGCCGTCTGCTCCGGCAGCGCCGCGCTGGCGTAAATCGGCCAGCCGCTGAAATCGATGGTGTCGACATCGCGAGCGAGCCGCGGGAAGCGGGCTTTCGGCAGCGGTACTTTCCGCCATCCGAGTTGCCCCAGCGCTTCGTACTCCGCCTGCGCAAGCTCGATCGGCACAAGGCCTGCCGCCAGTGCCTCGTCGAGCCACACCTTGATGCCCTCGTCGAACACCGCGTCGATCTCGCCGCGCGCGAGCGGCTCCAGGCGGCGAACGTCGGATGGCCCGCCGCAGAGGACGAGACGCCCGCCCCAGGATTCGAAGTCCTTGAGCGAGAAGCCGTGCAGCGCGAACGCCTGATCGATCAGCACAAGCGTCGAATGGGTGGGATCCTCGCGCACCGATACGCGCAGCGGAACCCGCTTCGCCTTGAAGTCGGCGAGCGAGCGAATGCCCGTGCGCGGGTGGACCATGAACACGAACCGGTCCCAGCTCGGATAGGAGGCGATGATGCGCAGCGGAAGCGGTTTGCTGAACAAGCCGACGCCGCGATAGGCCTGCGTGAGCAGCGCCGAAGGATTGACGAATGCACACTCGACGCCGTCGCCGCGTGCGACCTCCTCGGCGAGAATCGCCGACCCCGATGCGAGCCGCAGCCACGGCCGGAAGCGCTCGCCGGAGCCCGAGCCGATGGTGATGACCATGTCGCGATTGCCGCCATAAGGCGTCGCCGGATTGCCGGCGATATGCAGGCCGATCTCCCACAGGGTCTTGGCGCGAACGAAGTTTGCGCCTTTCGGCAGCGGTTCCATGACGGTGTCTCCATGTCGTGAAAAAAAGCGTCGTAGCCCGGATGGAGCGAAGCGAAATCCGGGTCGGCTTCAACGATGCTGATGCGTTCGGGGCGCGGGATGGGCGGTCCCGGGTTACGCTTCGCTCCACCCGGGCTACGGGCTGTGAGTTACTGGACTACCGCGTCGGCCTCCAGCAGCAACGTGTCGGGAATCGTCACACCCAGCGCCTTGGCGGTCTTGAGATTGACGACCAATTCCCGCTCGCCCGAGTTCGCGTTCGGCAAATCTCCGAGCTTCGCGCCGTCCATCACCATCGCGGCCCATATGCCGAGCCGCCGATAGGCGTTGGCCAGATTGGGGCCGTGGCTCACAAGGCCGCCGGCATCGACATATTCCCGCCACGGATAGCACGCGGCGATTTTGTATTTCTTGGCCAATCCCACGATTTTCGCCCGCTGCCGGTGAAAAAACGGATCGGCGCTGACGAGAACTGCCTTCGCCATATTGACGCTGGCTGCGGTCTTGAATGCCGCATCGAGCTCGCGAACGGTGCTGGCCACGATCGGATTCGGCCACTTTTGCTCGACGTCGTTGACCTTGGAGTGCTTGTTGATGATCTGATTGATCGTGGCGCTGTTGCCGACCAGTTTGCGCAGCGTCTTGTGACGATGATGGTCTTCCACTTTCTCTTTGGTGGTTCCCAGATGAATGCCCCTGGTATTGGCGCCGTGCTCGCCCGGCTTCACTTTTTCGCGGCCGCCGATGTAGATGATGGGAATTGTCGAGGAGACCTTGGCGGCTTGATCCTCGGCCGCGCGCACCGAAACGAGGCCGCCGGTCGCGGCGACCACATCGACGCGCTTGCCGATCAACGCTTTCGCCTTGGCCGCCAGCTTCGAATAATCGCCATCCGCCCATTCGGCGCTGATGCGGACGTCCTTGCGCCCCTTCGGCTTTTTCGCGACCAGCTTGTAGCCTTTGATCTTGAGGCCATCGCCAAACGCTTTCAGCAGATGCTTGAACTCGGCTTTCGAGCCGCTGCAAAGGAAACCGATCTCAGGCACGGCAATTACTCCTCAACGCTATTCCGCGTCTCGCGATCGCGGAAATTTCCTGATTGGGAATTCAGCCGAGATGCGCCGGCGCTTACGAACTGCATCCACATCCACAACCGCAGGAGTGGACGTCTTTGCTTTTCCAATCCGGATGGTTCTCATTCGGGTAAAGCCGCCACCCGAGCACGAAGCGCGCGCCGTTCTTGTCGCTCTTCTTCTTCGCGCGCACCGCCTTGCCGATCAGTTCGGCGAGTTCGCGGTTGGCCTGATAGCCGCATTTGTCGGTGGCGTTGGCGTGCTTGGCGTCGGTCTTGACGCCCGGAAGCGGCGCACGTCCCTTGCCGTCGGAGGTCTTGCGCGCGCTCTTCTGCAATTTTGCGCGTGACATTTTCGGATGGATTTCGGGCATGACTGCTCTCTTTCGGTTGGTGAAAGTCAGAAATCCTGAGAATAGCTGAAATCGTATTCGCTAGCCCTGACGGTGTAAAGCGGTGCGCTATGTGCAGCCCGGGCTACGATCCTTCAATCCCCATCGCGGCGGCGAATTCGCGGCGCACCTCGGCGGGCTGGCCGTAATGGTGGCGAAATTCCTTGAGGCGCTGGCCGAGCAGCGGATCCTTGCGCATGTTCTCGATCGCCAAGCCTTCGGTGTTGATCTCGCGCGCCATGTTGGGCAGCGCGATGCATTGCGCTGCGTTGGCGCTGCGGATGATGCCGGCGGGCTCCTTGCCGGCGGCCATCGCCTCGATCTCGTCGAAGAAGCGCTTGCGCATCAGCGCGACGCCGATGTCGCTCGAGCGCAGGTTTTCCTTGGTGCGGTCGGCGATCGTGCCCTGCCCGACCCAGGCGATGATGTCCTGGTTGATGACGTGGCTCGAAATCCAGCGGCCGTTGGCGTCCTTGATCGGGCTCACCCAGGTCGGCACGCGCTGCTGCACGTAGGGCTCGCGGCCCTTCGGCACGCGCAGGAAGAACCACGCCACGCTGAGCGTGTTCTCGTCGTCGACCGGTACGCGCCATTCGAAGTGGCTGCCGAGATAGAAGCCGTTCGGCCACAGCGCGACGCGTCCGACGGTCCAGTAGCGGTCCTCCTCGCTCTGGCCCTCGCGCACGCGCTTGTAGACGAAGCCGTGGTCGAATTCCTCGAACTTCAGCTTGAGATGTTTCGGCGCCGCGTTGGCGTCGCCGCCGCGCAGCCGGCTGCCCCAGTTGTCGTGCATCCATTCGAAGTGCACCGGATCGATGGAGTTCTCCTGGCACTGAAACCAGTTGCACGGGATGTCGGCGAGCACGATCTCGCGGAAGCCGTTGGCCCAGGTGAACGGCTCCCACACCGGCAGCTCCGGCGCCGGCAGCGGGCCGAGATACGCGAACAGCAGGCCCGCGCATTCCTTCACCGGATAGGCCTTGGTCTCGCACCCGGCCTTCGACGGTTTTGGACTGGTGGTGTCTTCGTAGGGTTGTTCGAGACAGCGCCCAGTCTCGTTCACCAGCCAGCCGTGATAGGAGCAGCGGATGCCGGTCTCCTCGACCCAGCCGTAGGACATATCGGCGCGGCGGTGCGGGCAGTGGCGGTCGATGAGGCCGTAGCGCCCGCTCAGGTCCTTGTAGAGCACCAGGTCCTCGCCCATGAGGCGAACGGTCTTGATCGGCGTCGAATCCAGTTCGCTCGCGCCCGCGATCGGCTGCCAATAGCGGCGCAGCAGTTCGCCCATCGGCGTGCCGGCGCCGACGCGGGTGAGCATTTCGTTGCGAGCGGCTGTGAGCACGCATTCCTCCCCGATGTCTTTCGTTTCTGCGGGTCCGAGGCGGCATTATTCCACCTCTGCGCACCGGCCGGGAGGGAGAAAATGCGATGCACGGCCGAACCGGTGCCATGGAACCGTACGATGCCGGGAAAGTTATTGATCAGGCCGCCGTGCGTGCTACATCGGCGCACCCGAATCATCCCCCGCAACAAAGCAAGGGCATCGATCGTGAACATCAGAATGTTTCGTCGCATCTCGCGGCCGGTCATGACCTTGGCCATGGCGACCGGCGTGATTGCCGTGCTGGCCTCGTCACCGGCCTCTGCACAGGGCACACCGGCGCAACAGGCAGCCTGCCAGGGTGACGCGATGCGGCTGTGCGGGGCGTACATTCCGGATGTCGGGCGCATAAAATCCTGCATGATGAGCCAGGTCAAAAACCTCAGTCCGGGCTGTCGCGCCCAGATGGGCGGCGGTGGCAAGAAGCATGCGCGCCATTACCATCATCGCCGTCACCAATGAAGGCGCGGCAAGATCGCGCTCGAATAAGATCGATTCGAACAAGATCGATTCGAATCTGAATCGTTTTTTTATCGGCGGCTCAACATCCCCGGGTTTCTATGGCGGCATGCGTACACCCCACGCAGCCGACCGCGGCGCTGCCGCGAGCCGTCGCGCCGCAATTGTCCAGCCGCGGCAACGGCACTGGGCCCTATCCGAGTCCGGCATCGCGTCGCGGCGCGTGGTCGTCGTAGGCTCGCTTTTCCTGGTGCTGGTGACGACGACGGTGCTGGTCACTGCCCGCACCACGGTCGGCCCGTTGCTGCAGTCGGCGGCAGCCGCGCGCGCTGCGGTACAGACCGGCGCGATCGTGTATGCGCTTCCCGACGGCATCTATTGCCGCCAAGTCTCGTTCGACAACGCAACGGCCGAGATCAAAGAGAGCGCGATGAACCGGTGCGGCGACAAAATCGAGAGAATTCGCGTGCAGCCGAAGCGGAGCTTCGCTTGGGGCCCGCACTAAAAAGGTGGCTCTGCCCGACAGCGATCCTTCGCGTGGCAAATTAACGATAAATAATATTGGGTGAATGTGCCCGTCGACGCTAACGCCGCGGTGTGGTTACGCTGCGGTAACCGTAACAGTGCGGTCGTGGACGGAGTGAACATGAGCAATATTCGCGCGATCCGGCGGTGGTCGTTCGCCGCGGGCGGCCTGCTGATCGGTCTTGCTGCGGCCGCAGCGCCCGCAGCGGCGCAGGGATCAGCCGAGCAGCGCCGCGCCTGTGGACCCGACGCGGTGCGGTTGTGCGGCGAATTCGTCCCCAATGTTGAGAAGGTCACCGCGTGCATGACGGCCAAGAAGGCCGAGCTCAGCGGCGCCTGCCGCGACGCGATGGACGCAGCGAAACCCGGTTCGCCGGTGGTCGCATCGTCACACAAGAAGACGCGCGTGGCGCGGGCCGAGCGAAAGGCCAAGCACGGCGCCAAAAATGCGGCCAAGAGTGCAGCCGCCAGTTGCGAGATGGCGAAGGGCCACAAGAAATACAAGAATTGCAAAGCGGTGCGCGCGCGCGGGTGAACGCCGCGCGCCCGATCTACTGGGCCGCCTTGATGCCAAGCGTTTTGGCGAAGCTCGCAATCGTGGCGCGCTGCGCCTCGATCGATTTCGCAAACTCATCCGGTCCGCCGATGTTCATCAACTGACCGGTCGCGGTCAGCCGGTCCTCGACGATCGGATCGGCGGACGCCTTGAAGTCCGCGGTGATGCGCTCGCGCAGATCGAGCGGCATTCCGGGTGGTCCAAACAGTCCGACGAGACCATCGATCTCGAGCGCGGGAAAGCCGGCCTCCCGGACCGTCGGTATCTTGGGCTGGGCCGGCGTCCGCGCAGTATTGGTGACGGCAAGAAGCTTGAGCTTGCCGGACTCAAGCTGCGGCCGCACGATCGCAAGCGCGGCCTCGTAGACCTGCACGCGGCCTTCGCCGACATCGTTGGCGGCTTCGACCGGGTTCTTGTACGGCACCTTGGTAATGTTCAGGCCTTCGTTTTTGAGAAAGCCGGCGAACATGAAATCAAGCGCACCGGTGAGGCCGGCCCAATTGAGCTTGCCCGGCTCGGCGCGCGCCTCATCGAACAGCTCCTTGAGCGAGTTGGCCTTGGCGCTCGCCGGCACCGAAATCGTGACCACGGTGTTGGAGACCCGCGTGATCGGCACGAGATCGCTCGCCTTGTAGGGCAGCGTGTCATGCAGGAACGGGTGCGCCGTAAACGACGATGTCGGCGCAAACAGCAGGACGTGATCGTCGTGCGCGCTGACGAAGGCGTTGATGGCGACGATGCCATCGCCGCCGGGCCGGTTCTCGATCACGATCGGCTGGCCCCAGCGCTTGCTCAACCGATCCGCGAACATCCGCGCGCCGATGTCGGAACCGCTGCCGGCGCCGAGCGTCAGGATGAATTTGACCGGCCGCGTCGGCCAATCTGGCGCCGCTGCCAGCATGCCGGTCATCGCCGGGACGACGGAAAGGCCCAGAGCCAAGGCTATGAGCAAACGCTGTAGATGGCGCATGTTATTTCCTCAGGGACCATATCCGGACAGCGCCACGGGGCGCGGCCGTGCAGAAGCATACCTTTGCCGCCAGCGAAAAACGATTCAAACACACGCGATCCGGTGTCGCATGCCGGATGCCTTGAGCGATGCCGCACGAAAATGCCATGGTCGCCGGATTGGCGGAGGTATCGCGATGACCTATCGGTGGATCGGCGCGCTGCTCGCCGGCGTGCTGAGTGCCGGCGCGGTGACGGCGCAGCAGCCTGTGGCGGGCGACGATGCCCTGGTGCTGGCCGCCGATCAGACGCTCGGCGCGGCCATGCGCAATGGCGACAAGGGCGTCGCGCGCAAGCTCCTGGCGCTGCAATTCACCTTCGTCGACGAGACCGGCGCGATCCATTTGCGCAAGGATTTTCTCGGCGGCCTCAAAGCCGTGGCCGCGGCGGCACCGAGCGAGGCCAACGTGAAGAACTTCGGCCGCATCGCCATGGTGACCGGCCACCGCAAATCGGCGCGAAACAGCGACGTGTTCTTCCTCGACATCTGGGCGAAGCAGAAGGGCGCATGGCGCGCGATGGTCATGCAGCACGTGGTGCTTGCGGCCGAAGGCGCGCCGCCGCCCTCCCCGCCTGTGCACAGCGCCGACGCCAAGCCAGACGCCAAGCCCTACGTGTGCACGAACCCCTGCCAGACGATTCCCTATCGCCCACGCTCGCCGGCAGAGCAGGACGTCATCAATGCATTTCAGGCGGTCGAGAAGGCGAGCATCGCGCACGACGCCGACGAATGGTCGAAGCACATGGCAGACGAATTGGTCGTCTACGGCACCGGGCGGCCGCCGAACCCGAAGTCGAACCGCATCGCCACGATCAAGCGGCAGAAGGCGGCGAACGCTGCCGTCACCGTTGGCGAGGTGGAAGAAATGCGGCTTTGGATTTACGGCGACGCCGCCGCGATGACCGCCACGCACATCATGCCCGACAAATCGCGCCCGAATTACCGCGCCGCGCGCGTCTGGGTGAAGCGCAACGGCCAATGGCAGATGGCGATCAGCCAGCAGACGGATATCAAATAGGGGTGTCATGCCCCGCGAAGGCGGGGCATCCAGTAATCACACGCCTTTCGAGTTTCCGCTCGGCGTTGCAATACCGAACTTTCGCCGATTACTGGATCATCCGCTTTCGCGGATGATGACAGGTCAATCATAAGACCCCGCAGCAACGCCCGTCACTCCAGCCCCGTCGGCACGTTCTTGTTCTCGCTCGAAAGCTTCATGCCCGCCGCGAGCGCCATGGTTTCCGCCAGCGCGGCGAAGTCGCCTTGCAGATATTTCTCCGGATCCTTCTGCAGCATGGCCGCGCCGAAATGGGATTGCAGCACTTCGCGCGTCGCGGCCGTCACCGGCATCGGCACGTCCATTTCGCGCGCCAGTTCGAGGCCGAGATCGACGTCCTTGCGCAGCAGTTCCGGCGTGAACGTCGTGGTCCAGTCGAGATTGACCAGCGCCGGCGACTTGTAGCGCGTGAACATCGAGCCCATGACGCCATTGTTGAGGAACGCCAGAAACGCGTGGCGCGGCACGCCCATCTTGTTGGTGAGCAACGTAATCTCGATCAGATTCTCGATCACCACGGCGAGCATGACGTTGTGCGCGATCTTGCACACGCGCGCGAGCTCCCCGTCGCCGACGTAGGACACGCCCTGCGGCGCGAACACCTCGATCATCGGCGTCACGGTCTTGCAGGCGGCCTCGGGGCCCGACACGACGGAAGAAAGTTTTCCGGCCTTGATGACCTTGGCGTTGCCGCTCACGGGCGCAGCGACGAAGTCGGCGCCGAGCTGCTTGAGCTTGTCGCGGATTTCGGCGGATTCCTCGACCGCGATGGTCGAGCAGTCGACCACGATCTTCGGCAGCTTGCCGCCCTGGCTCGATACGCCGTTCTTGCCGTACAGCACGTCCTGCACGTCCTTGCCGGTGGCGACGATCGAGAACAATACGTCGACGTTTTTCAGATCGGAGAGATGATCGACCACCTTGCCGCCGAGCTTCGCCAATGGCTCGGCCTTGGAGCGCGTGCGGTTCCAGATCGAGACGTCGTAGCCGGCCTTGAGGAGCCGCTCGGCCATCGGGTAGCCCATGCGGCCCATGCCGATCCAGCCGATTGTCTGCTTGTTGCTTGCCATTCCAGGACTCCTTTGGGACCCAATTCGCTGTGTCGGCACGTCTCCTAGCACAGCGCCGTCGCGCTGCAATCATGGCCCCGTCATGGCGCCAGGCACTTGGACACGCGCAACGCGCTGCGGCACCGCCGGCAAGGCGGCGCACGCAGGCACGGGCACCGTCGGTCAATGACAAAAGAGGCCGCCAATGAGGCGGCCTCGCCGTTGATTGCCGTGCGGAAGGATAATTCTTACATGCCCTCGACCACGAATGAACGCGACTTCGTTGCTTTCATGCGGACTGCGTCAACCTCCTTCTGCGCCGGCGAGTTCTTCCAGGTCTGCGCCTTCTCCATGCTGTCGAAGGCAATGACGACGAATCGCTGCGGCGCAGTTCCGTCAAGCGCAGTGATCTTGGCTCGTCCGCGCGATGTAGCGACCGCCGAGCTCCTTGAAAACGGCCGCGGCGGCTTCATTCGTTCTTTGGCCGATGGCCTTGAAAGCCTCCGCGTCGGTGATCTCGCTGATGTCGACGACGACGATCGCCGGGGGTTTGGCCTGGGCATGAAGACCCTGGATGGCCGCTGCGCCGATGGTCGTGCCAGCGACAAGCGCGATGGCAACCTTGTAATTCGATTTCATTTCGCCCTCCCTGAATTCATTTGATGACTGGTTGTCTGGCGTCGCGAATCTGCGCGAGCCGATGCGA
Source organism: uncultured Alphaproteobacteria bacterium (assembly GCA_963730645.1). GTDB lineage: Bacteria > Pseudomonadota > Alphaproteobacteria > Rhizobiales > Xanthobacteraceae > BOG-931. The sequence goes on from CAVSSN010000018.1 coordinate 403,816, forward strand.
TTATACGTGGAAGGGTGCGAGGCCTGATACGGGCTAACCGCGTCGTCGCGGGCGGGAATTGGCACGGAGTACGCAGCCGCAAAGCATTCAGTACGTAGCCCGCATAAGCGCAGCGACATACGGGATGGAGGTGACATGCGGAAATGGGTGCGTTGAGACTGCCCCCCGGATGTCGCTTCGCTCATCCGGGCTACTTGCTACTTTCAACCATGGTTTTCGGCCAAACTCTGCGGTGGCCACAACGCAATTCAGCGCCGGCATCCGCCAACGCTTGTGGTGCATCGTGTTACGGCGCTATCCTCGCACACCTTCCGTTCCTCACCGCTGAGACCATCGGCATGACGACCCAGGATATCGGCCGCGCCGTATCGGATGTTCCCGTCCGAACTTCGCTCACCGAAGAATCCCGCTGGCATGTCGTGGCGCGCAATGCGTTTCCGCTTCATCGTCGTCGGGAGCATTTGGGAGATCGTCGCGCATCTCGGCCTGTTCCCGCCGCGGCTGTTTCCGCCGCTGGAGGCCATCGCGGCGGCGTTCGTGCGCCTGACGCTGATGGGCATTCTGCCGCATCACGTGCTCGATACGCTGATCCGCCTGCTTGTGGGCTTCGCGATTGCGGCGCTGGTGGGCGTCGCGATCGGCATCATGATGGGGCGCTCGCGCCGGGCCGAGGATATTTTTCTGCCGCTGGTGAGCATCGGCGCGCCAATTCCGGGCCTCGCCTATACGCCGCTATTCCTGCTCTGGTTCGGGCTCGGCAATGTGGCGGCCGTGCTGCTGGTCGCCTTCGTCTCGGCGTTTCCGATCATCTACAACACCTGGACCGGCGTGAAAGCCGTCAAGGACATCTGGGTGCGCTCCGCGCAGGTGATGGGCGCCGACGACCGGCGGCTGTTCCGCCACGTCATCGTGCCGGGCGCGCTGCCCTATATCCTCGTCGGGCTGCGGCTCGGGCTGGCGCAGGCGTGGCGCATCCTCGTGGCCGTCGAGATGCTGGCGGCGGTGCCGTGGGGGCTCGGCTGGATGATTTTCGGCGCACGCGAATTTTTGAACACCGACGTGATGATGGCCGGCATCGTGGTGATCGCGGTGATCGGTCTCGCGCTCGAAAAGTTCGTGTTCGAGAAACTGGAAAAGTTCACCGTCGTGCGCTGGGGAATGATGACATCATGACGGCCGACCGCATCCGCTCCACCCGCCGCGCGGTGATCACGCTGATCGTGGTGGCGTCGCTTTACGAAGCGGCGGCGCAGAGCGGCCATTTCCCGGCGGCCTTGCTGCCGACGCTGCAGGACGTCGCCCGCACGCTATGGGCCTCGATCCTTGATGGCTCGATGCTCGGCCACGCCGGCGCGACGCTCTATCGCGTGCTGTGCGGCTTTGGTCTCGCCGTTTTCATCGGGCTGCCGCTCGGCGTGCTGATGGCGCGATTCCGGCCGGTGGAGAATTTCGTGCTGCCGCTGATGAGCGCGCTGATGCCGATCCCGTCGCTGGCGTGGGTGCCGGTGTTCATTCTGTGGTTCGGGCTCGGCAATGCCGTGACAATCCTGATCGTGTTCTATGCCGCGCTGTTCCCGATGCTGCTCAACACCTGGACCGGCGTGCGTTCGGTCAACCCGATCTGGCTGCGCGCCGCCGGCGCCATGGGCGCGAACGAGCAGGCATTGTTCTGGAAGGTCATCATCCCCGGCGCGTCGCCGTTCATCATCACCGCGCTGCGGCAGTCGTTCCTGCGCGCGTGGATCGCGGTGATCGGCGCCGAAATGCTGGCGGGGTCGGATTGGGGGCTCGGCTGGGTGATCTTCGACGCCAAGGAATTTTTGAACGCCGACGTGATGATGGCCTCGATCATCGTCATCGGCTGCATCGGCTTTTTAACCGAGCGCCTGGTGTTCGGCTCAATCGAACGAGCAACCATCTACCGTTGGGGAATGGCCCGCGCCGCGAAGGGATAGTGAATTAAAGCGCATCCTGGGCGCTGGCTCGCAGCGTCGGCTTCTGGCAAGAAACAGCTGGCTCGAAAGAAGGCCGCGAGAGTTGCGGGCCGCGACGTAGGAAGCGCCGATGCCCCATATCGAAGTCAACGATGTCTCGCTGGTCTACGACACGCCGAGCGGCCGCGTGGCCGGCGTCGAGAACGCGAGCTTCAGCATCGAGGCTTCGCAGTTCCTCTGCATCGTCGGCCCGAGCGGGTGCGGCAAGTCGACGCTTCTCAACATCATCGCCGGCTTCCTGGCGCCGACCGGCGGCCAGATCCGCATCGGCGGCAAGGTCGTCACCGGGCACGGCATGGATCGCGGCGTGGTGTTTCAGGATTTTGCCCAGCTCTTTCCGTGGCGCACGGCGCTGGGAAACGTCGCCTTCGGCCTGGAGATGAAGGGCATCGGCAAGACCGAGCGCGAGGCCATCGCGCTTGAGCAACTCCGCCTCGTGAAGCTGGAAAAATTCGCCCGCTCCTATCCGCATCATCTGTCCGGCGGGATGCAGCAGCGGGTCGCCATCGCGCGCGCGCTCGCCTACAATCCCGCGGTGCTGCTGATGGACGAGCCATTCGCGGCGCTCGATGCGCTGACGCGCGACGCCATGCAGCGGCTGCTCGCGGACGTTTGGCGCGAGACGCGCAAGACGGTGATCTACGTGACGCACAATGTGGCCGAAGCCGTCTATCTCGCCGACCGGGTCGTGGTCATGACGCCGCATCCCGGCACGGTGAAGACCGAGGTGCCGATTACGCTCACGCGTCCGCGCGACGCACTCAGTGTCGAATTTCTCGATTATCAGAAGCAGCTGCTCGGCCTGCTTGGACAGGAAGCGGAGGCAAAGCCGTGATGGCGAAATCAACAATGAAAATTCAATCGCACGATGGATCGCCGCCGCGGGCCGGGATTTCGCTTATCGCCGCGCTGACGTACTGCGGCCTCGTCTTGCTTGCGCCCGGCAGTCTGACATCGGTCCAGGCCCAGGAAACCTATCCGGCGAGAACGATCCGACTTGTCGTCGGCTTTGGCGCAGGCGGGCCAACCGATATTCCCGCCCGCTTCATCGCCGACAAATTGAGCGGCCTGCTCGACAAGCGGGTCGTCGTCGAGAACAAGGCCGGCGCGGGCGGGATGCTGGCGACCAGGGAAATTTTGGCGCAGGATGCGGATGGATACAATCTTCTGCTGTGCACGCATTTCGAGTCGATCAACACCGTCCTCTACAAGAATCCGCTCTACAAATTGAGCGACCTTGCAGCCGATCAGCTTGATCGCGAAATACTATTACGGCTTCGCTATCTCGAATTCGATACCGCCTGAGGACTTCAAGCAGTTTCTGCAATATGCGAAGTCGCATCCCGGCGAAGTGAGCTACGGAACGATCGGTGCCGGTTCGGCGCAGGAAATTTTTGCGCGCCAGCTCGAGAGGATCGCGGACATCAAGATGGTCAAGATTCCGTTCCGCAGCAGCCCTCAGGTGATGCAGGAACTGATCGCCGGCCGCTTGAGCATGTTCATCTCGCCGACGCTTGCGGTCTTGCCGCAGTACCACGCCAAGCAGCTCAAGGTTCTGGCGGTGACGAGTCCGGCGCGGCTGGATACCTCACCCGAAATTCCGACGTTCAAGGAACTGGGCCTGGACTTTGTCCGGTTCGGCTGGCTCGGCGTATGTGCCCCGCGCGGAACGCCACAGCCCGTCGTCGATTTGCTCAACCGGAATATCGTCGCGATCGTGGCCACGCCCGAATATCGCAAGCTGATCGAGAGCGCAGGGTCGTTCGCCATTTCGTCGACACCGGAGGATTTGGGAAAAATGCTCACGCAAACCGTGGACGACGTCGCGTCCACGATCCGGGAATTCGGAATGCAGCAGGAATAGAAATCCGGCCAGCGGAACGATGACAGAGCCGAACGGCCAACAGGAGGACATGACGATGATGTCGAACAAGCATGCATTGACACGGCGGCAGTATCTTGCGGCAACCGGTGCGGCCACGTTGGCGGCCGGCCTCGGCGCCCGGCCGGCCTTCGCGCTCGACCTCGTCCGTCAAGGCTACCAGACCAACATCTGGGGCATGCCGACGTATTACCTGATGAAGTCCGGCTACCTCGAAAAGCACGGCGTCAAGTTCGAGGAATTCGCCGTGCCGTCGGGCAATCTCACGATGCAGCAGATGGTGGCGCGCCAGGTCGACCTCGGCACCTATGCGGGCCAGTCCTTCATCATCGGCAACAACAAAGGCGGCCTCGTCGCCATCGCGCTGATCGAGCACGTCGGCAAGACCGCGCGCATCACGACGCGCAAGGATTTGAACATCACCAAGGTCGAGCAGCTCAAGGGCCTGAAGATCGCCAACCAGACCGGTTCGTCGGTCGGCAACGTGTTCGTCGATACCGTCATGCCGCAGCACGGGCTGAAGAAGGGCGACTACCAGGAAGTCCGCATGGACGTGAACAACATGGTCGCCGCGCTTTCCTCCAAGACCGTCGACGCCATGGTCAATGTCGAGCCGTACAACGTCATCGCGGTGGCCGACGGCATCGGCAGCGACCTGATGGATTTCTCCGGCGTCGACCCGATGCCGGTGTTCATGGCGGCGACGCCGGATTTTGTCGAAAAGAGCCAGGACACCGTGATCGCCTACCTCAAGGCCTGGCTCGATGTGGCGCGCGACTTCAAGGAGAACCCGAAAAAGGTCGCCGACGTCATCTACACGTTCTACACCGACAAGGGCTACAAGCTGTCGCTCGACACCTTCCAGACCGCGCTGTCGCGGGTCGAGGTGAATCCCGGCTTCCCGACCGACCTCAAGCCCTACATGCAGGAGCAGGCGGAAATCCTGCTGCGGGAGAAGAAGATCAACGCCATCCCGGATTGGGGGAAGGCGCTGCGGCCGGATTTGATGGAGAAGGCCCGCGCCGGCGCCTGATCCCTCCGACTTGCGCAAGCGAAGAAACTCCGCTTCATCGTCATGGCCGGGCTTGTCCCGGCCATCCACGTCTTGGATATTCGCAATGAGGTGAAGGCGTGGATGCCCGGCACGAGGCCGCGCATGACGTGCTTCATCGTCATGGCGGGCTTGTCCCGGCCATCACGTCTTGGATATTCGCAATGAGGTAAGGCGTGGATGCCCGGCGCGAGGCCGGGCATGACGTCAGTCCCAACAGGAGACCCGTATGGCCGCCACCGACAAGAGCCCGCTGCAACAGGGCTATCAGCCCGTGACCTGGAATTTCAAGCTGCTCGTCCCACGACATGCTCGCGGGCTTCGGCGGCATGGGCGAAGGCATGTCGGTGCAGATCGCGCCGGACGGACGCCGCATCATCTGGCTGGCGCACGAGAGCGCGCCGAAGAATTTCACCGGCGTCGACGTCTCCGACCCGCGCAAGCCCAAGGTCATCTGCCAGACCGATCTGCCGCACGCCAACATGCGCTCGAACTCGCTCGAGACCTGCGGAAACATGATGGCGGTGGCCTACCAGACATCGAAGAAGGATCTGCAGCCGGCCGGCTTCGAGCTGTTCGACATTTCGAAGCCGGAGAATCCGAAGTCGATCTCGTTCTTCGACTGCTCGGGGCCGACATCGCGCGGCGTGCATCAGCTCTGGTTCTGCGACGGCGAATACGTGCATTGCGCCTCCGGCTCGCGCGACTTCGAGCCGACCCATCCGTCCGATGACCAGTTCTATCGCTGCGTCGACGTGCGCAATCCTTCGAAACCGGTCGAGGTCGGCCGCTGGTGGATGCCCGGCACGCGTCAGGGCGACAACGTGCGGCCGCCGGCGCGCCACCCGCTCGACAAGGGCTTCCGCGCCCACAACACCAACGTCTACCCGCAGCGGCCGGACCGCTGCTATCTCGCCTATATCGACGGCGGCATGTTCGTGCTCGACATTTCCGACAAGGCGAACCCGAAAAAGATTTCGTCCTGGACCAATTCGCCGCCCTATACCGGCTTCATGCACACCATCGTGCCGCTGTTCGATCGCGGCCTCATGCTGGTGACGGACGAGGCGACCGAGAACAATTGCAAGGACTGGCCCAAGCTGATCTGGGTGCTGGACGCGCGCGACGAATCCAACCTGGTGCCGATCGCGACCTGCCCGATGCCCGATCATAAAATCTACGCCGAGGCCGGCCGCTTCGGCGCCCACAATATCCACGAGAACGTGCCGCTGCCGACGAGCTGGCATTCCGACCAGATCGTGCTCGGCACCTTCTTCAACGGCGGACTGCGCGCCTACGACATTTCCAATCCGTATCAGCCCAAGGAAGTCGGCATCTTCATGCCGCCGGCGCCTCCCGGCGCGCCGACCGGCACCATCCAGATGAACGACGTGTTCGTCGACGAGCGCGCCATCGTCTACACCGTCGACCGCCACATCGGCGGGCTCTACATCCTCGAGATGGATTTCTGATGCGCCCATTCGTAGGGGCGCCCCTCGTGGGCGCCCGTGGCAGGGCGGCCACAAGGGCCGCCCCTACGAGTTCTCGGCTGATCGCATGCTCGACCTGTTCCCCTCGCGCGAAGCCGGCCCGTTCGGGCGCCGGCTCAAGCGCGAGCGCGGCGCGCGCATTCCGGTGACGGTCGTCACCGGCTTTCTCGGCGCCGGCAAGACGACGCTGCTGCGCCGCTTCCTCGCCTCGCCCGAGGGCGAGGGCACGGCGGTGATCGTCAACGAATTCGGCGCAGTCGGCATCGACGATGCGCTGGTGCGCGACAGCGCCGACGAGACCGTGCTGCTCGGCAACGGCTGCGTGTGCTGCATCACGCGCACCGATTTGCAGGCCGCGCTGCGCCGCCTCGTGTTCGACCGCGAGCGCGGCACGGTGCCGCCGTTCCGCCGCATCGTGATCGAGACCAGCGGGCTCGCCGATCCGGGGCCGATCCTGCAGACCTTCGCCACCGACCGCGCGCTCGGCGGCGAATTTCATATCGACGTGGTGCTGGCCGTGGTCGATGCGGTCAACGGCGACGTGACGCTCGACACTGCCGCCGAGGCGCGCAAGCAGGTGATCCTCGCCGACCGGCTGATTGTGTCGAAGACCGATCTTGCAGAGCCGTCTGCCGTTGAACGGCTGACGCGACGACTGCAGCAACTCAACCCGCGCGCGACAATCGATGTCGCCGTCAACGGCGCGCTCGATCCGAACCGCGTCATCGAGCCGTCAGCGCGCGAACGCAGCGGCTTCGTCGCCGAGGCCGAACACAGCGACGGCATCGCGAGTTTCGTCATCGAACAGAGCGAGCCGATGGACTGGCTCACCTTCGCGCGCGCCATGGAGACACTGATCGCGCTGCGCGGCGCCGACCTGTTGCGCGTGAAGGGCCTGCTCAACGTCGCCGGCTGCCGCGGGCCGGTGGTGGTGCAATACGTGCAGCACCTCGCGCATCCGCCGGTCGAGCTCGAAACGTGGCCGGATCAGAACCGCGCGAGCCGCGTGGTGTTCATCCGCGCGGAATATTTCGGAGCAGCACGTGCGCGATCTGTTTGCGGCCGTGCAGGCGCTTGGCGCCGTAGGCGAACAGCCGGCGGCGCAAGCGCGCCGGCGACTCATTCGATCACCTCGTCGGCAGAGCTGCAGCGAAGTTCGGCGGGATGGTCGAGGCCAAGCGTTTTGGCGGTTTTCAGATTGATGAACGAGTTCGAACGTGGTCGGGCTGCTCGACCGGCAGGTCGGCCGGTTTCGTCGCCCTTGAGAATCCGTGCCGGCGTAGATGCCGGCCTGCCGATAGGCATCGATCGACGCTTGCGCCGTAGCTTACCAGTCCTCCGGCCTGCAGCATATTCGCGATTGCTGTACGATCGCCGGCAGAGGCATTGCGAGCCGCCAGCGCCATGATGCGTTCGGCGATGAGTATACAGGAAAGTCCCGCCGCGACTGACGAGCGCGCCGGCTTCGCGGCGCGCAAGGGTATCGAATGCCGTCTCGATCTCGTGTTCGCTGCGAGGCTTCAGGATCAGTAATGAGCTTCTGGCCGAGCGGCCGAGTCGGCCTCCTGCGTATCAGCCCGCTGCGGCCGACTGTTTCGGGGAACTCGGGTTCAACAAGAAATCCGATGTTTCGCGGCGTTCGGAGCGAGCTCGTGCAGCAGCCGCAGCCGCTTCGGGCCCAGCACCGAGCCGAAAAACGAAATGCCCGTGACGTTACCGCCGGGCCGGTTTAGGCTGGGGACAAGGCCGTCGCGGATTGGGTCGCTGCCGGTTGCGAAGACGATCGGGATCGTAGTGCACGTTGGCTGCCAGCGCGGAGGTTGCCGCCGGCCGCCAGCGCGGCAGGGGCGCTATCGGTCACGATCAGCGGCCTACGCGGCGAACGGATCAGCAGTCAGCGAGACACCGAGCCGTCAATCGATCGGGGCGATTATCCGCCGAGCGGTATTCGATAGCGACCACCGGAATTCTTGCCTTCGATGTAGCCCGCTTCGCCGAGTCCGCGGCGGAAGGCCGCGATCCGCTCGGTGGCGTTCTCGAGCGCTGTACTGCGCAAAAAGCCGATCACCGGCAGCGCCGGCTGTTGTGCGAGCGCGGCGACCACCCAAGACGCCGTGCCACCGAGCACCGATAAAAATTCGCGTCGTCTCATATTCGCCCCCGAAGTCGACAACTGCGCAGATCAACGCAGAACTCTAACATCCGGAGGTCGACGAGTGTGAAGTAGATCACGTACGGCTGCGACAATCGATCGCCGCGAGCGACAAGGTCGATGCGATCGGCACCCGTCCGAAAGGTCCGAGGCTTATTGCTGATCCCGCCCGGCGATCTCGGCCTGCCATGGCGCCACCACGCGCTCGATCCAGCCGATCAGCGAATTGAGCCCGATGGCGAGCACCATCAGCACGATGATCGGCACGAACATGGTGGCGGTGTCGAAATTGTTGGCGGAGTTGATGATGATGGCGCCGAGCCCGGAAATGGTGGTGAAGAATTCCGCGATCACCATGCCGACCACGGCGCGGCCGACCGCGAGCCGGATGCCGGCCATGATGTAGGGCAGCGTCGCCGGCAGCACGATGCGGCGCAGGATCACGGCGTCGGACGCGACCAGCGACTTGCCGACGTCGATCAGCGTCTTCGGCACGGATTTCACGCCGAGCCAGGTATTGATGCAGATCGGGAACAGCGACATCAGGAAGATGACGGCGGCCTTCACGGTGAAGCCGAGACCGAACCACAGCACCAGCAGCGGCACCAGCGCGACGAGCGGCATGGCGTAGCCGCCGGTGACCAGGATGCCGAGCGCCGCCTCCGCCACCCAGAAGCGTCCGATCACGAGGCCAAGCGGCACGCCGATCACGATGGCGACGCCGTAGCCGACGACGAACGGCTGCACGCTTTCGAGCAACGCCGCAGCGAGCTTGCCGTTGCGCGCGAGATCGATGAAGGCTTCGAAGATTGCGCTCGGATAGGAGCCGAAGATCGGATTGATGTCGCGCCCGAAATATTCCCAGAACAGCAGGAAGCAGATGAGCGCCGCGACGGTCACGGCCCAGCGCGGAACGCCGCGCTTGGCGCGCGCATCATCGCGGGCTTCTTCGGCAACGGTCTGACGATCGGCAATGTCGGCCATGTCAGGTCTCAGTGCACCGTCTGCTCGCCGGCGTGGATCGCCTGCCAGATATGATAGCGCGTCTGCGCAAATTCGTCCGAGCCGCGAATTTTGGCGAGATCGTCGCGCGGGCGCGGCAGCGGCACCGTGACGATCTCATGGACGCGGCCGTGGTGCATCACCACCACGCGGTCGGCCAGCAGCACCGCTTCGTCGAGGTCATGCGTGACGAAGAGAATGGTTTTTTTGGTACGGGCATGGATTTCCAGGAGTTCGCCTTGCAGGGTCTCGCGCGTCTGCGCATCGAGCGCGCCGAATGGCTCGTCCATCAGCAGCACTTTCGGATCGATCGCGAGCGCGCGTGCGATGCCGACACGCTGCTGCATGCCGCCCGAGAGCTGGTAGGGCCGGCGGTTCCAGGAATCGCCAAGGCCGACGAGCGCAAGATATTTCATCGCCGTCTCGCGCAGCGTCGCCCCGCGCATGCCTTTCATTTCGAGGCCGAACTTCACGTTGTCCAGTGCGCTCAGCCACGGCAGCAGTTCGGCGTGCTGGAACACCATGCCGCGGTCGTAGCCGCAGCCATGAATCTGCGTGCCGTCCACCGTGACGCGGCCGCCGCTCGCGCTTTCGAGCCCCATGGCGATGCGCAGCGCCGTGGTCTTGCCGCAGCCCGACGGGCCGATCAGCGCGACCACTTCGCCGTCCTTCACGGTGAAACTCAGATGTTCGAGCGCGCGCACGGTGTGCACGGCGCCGTCGATGCGCAGCGAGAAGCGCTTGGAAACGTCGATCAGGCTGACTTCACCCATACGGTCTCACTGTCTTCGTCATTGCGAGCGCAGCGAAGCAATCCAGAGGCACTCGCAAGGTGTCAACGCCAACCTGGATTGCTTCGTCGCTGCGCTCCTCGCAATGACGGGTTCGTCAATGCATCTGCGCGAGCAGCTTGAGCGCGGCTTCGCGCGGCTTGGGGTCGAGCACCTTTGCCAGGTCGACCGGTTTTGCCAGATTGCCGACCTTCACCAGCTGGTCGTTGAGCCATTCGAACTTGTCCATCGGAATGGGCGTGTCGGTGCCGATGGCGTTCTGCTTCAGGGCGAGATCGTAGATGAAGGACGGCCGCGGATCGTCCGGCTTGATGCTGGCGGCCTCCTGCGTGACCTTCATCGCTTCGTCCTTGTGGGCGATGGCGTAGCGCAGCCCCAGCATCTCGCCGGCCAGAAACTTGGCGGCATCGTCCGGCCGCGCGGCGAGCGTCTTGCCGGTCGCATGCAGGCACATGCGCACGAACTTCGGCAACGCCTCCTGTCCCGTCACCAGCATCTTGATATGCTCTTTCTCGGCGATCGGCACGTATTCGCCGGATATCACCGCGGCATCCGCGACGTGCGCGACCAGCGCCTTGTAGCGATCGAGATCGCCGCCAAGGCTCGCGAACTTCACTTCCGAGACCGGAATATTGAAATGGGCAAATGCGGCCTTGGCCAGGATATCCGGGAACGCGCCCGGCGATGAAATCGCGACCGTCTTGCCCTTGAGCTGGTCCATCGACGGTGATGGTGTCATGGACGAAAATGCCGTGCGGGATGATCAGCCAGGTGCAGCCGATGACCTTGGCATCGGCGCCGTGCGCATCGGCGACCATTACGCCGCTCGGCCCACCCTCGAAGCTGTCGGCCGCGCCGGAGATGATCGCCTTGAGCGCAAGCTCGTCGTCCTTGACCTTGATGATCTCGACGTCGAGGCCGACTTTCTTGAAGAAGCCGCGCTGCGCCGCCATCATCAGGATGCCGGAATCGCTCTTCGGCTGAATGACGATGTGGCGCCACGGCTGCGACGACTGGGCGGAGGCGGGGCCGATGACGGCAGCCGACATCAACAGCGTGACAAGTGCTGCAACTGTTCTACTCATTTGACGATCCTCTATCGACCCCCGCGCCGGCGGAACATAGCGGAATTGCCCGCAGGAAGCATGTTCCCCTGACGGCATTTTCGGAATAATCTGCCCGCATCCGTGTTTCAGCGGCATTGGGCCGCACCACCATCACAAGCGATTCGGTCCATGCTTCGGTTCCAAGCTTAGGGAGGATGCCTCGCCATGAACCAAAAATTTTCGCTCAACGTCAACGGCAAGGACCATGCGGTCGAGGCCGATCCGGACATGCCGCTGCTTTATGCGCTGCGCAACGATATCGGGCTCAACAACCCGCATTTCGGCTGCGGCCTCGCGCAGTGCGGCGCCTGCACCGTGCATCTTGACGGCCAACCGACCCGCTCCTGCGTCACACCGCTTTCGGCCGTCGGCAAGGCCAAGGTCGTGACGCTCGCGGGCCTGGGCACGCCGGAGAAGCCGCACCCGCTGCAGACCGCTTACGTCGAGGAAGAAGTGCCGCAATGCGGCTACTGCATCAACGGCTGGATCATGACCGCCGCGGCGTTCCTGCGTGACAAGAAGAAGCCGACCGACGCCGAGATCAAGTCCGCGCTCGAAGGATTGAAGTGCCGCTGCGGCACGCACATCGCCATCATGCGCGCCGTCAAGCGCGCCGCCACGATGATGGGTTGAGGGAGGCCGTCATGACCAAAATGGAAAAACCCGCCAACTTCTCGCGCCGCGCCGTGCTCAAGGCCGGCGGCGCTCTCGTGGTTTCGATGGGCGCGCCCGTCACATTCGACACCGCGCACGCGGCCGCCGATGCGTTCGCGCAGGGCACCAAGCCGCCGCTCGTTCCAAGCGAGCTTGCATCCTTCATCGCCGTCAACGCCGACGGAACGGTGTCGGCCTATTTCGGCAAGATGGACATGGGCCAGGGCCTGTTCGTCGCCATCGGCCAGATCGTGGCGGAGGAACTCGACGTCCCGTTCAAGAGCGTCAACGTCATCATGGGCGACACCGCCACCAGCGTGAACCAGGGCGGCGCGTCGGGCTCAACGGGTGTCCAGGACGGCGGCAAGCAGATGCGCGTGGCCGCTGCCGAAGCGCGCCGCGTGCTGGTCGAGATGGCGGCTGCCCAGTTCAACACGCCAGCCGATCAGCTCGTCGTCGTCGACGGCGTCGTCAGCGCGGCCTTCAACCGCGACAAGAAAGTCTCCTACGCCGAGCTGATCGGCGGCAAGTATTTCAACGTCCAGCTCGACTGGAACAAGAAGTACGGCAATCCGCTCTACGCGCCCGGCAAGGCCAAGCCGAAAGACCCGAAGGACCACAAGATCGTCGGCCAATCGATCAAGCGCGCGGACATCGCACCAAAGGTGTTTTGCACGGAGGACTTCTGCACCGACGTCAAGGTGCCCGGCATGGTGCATGGCCGCATGATCCGTCCGGCGATCACCGGCGCAGAGCCGGTGAAGGTCGACGAAAGCTCGATCAAGGACATCCCCGGCGCCAAGGTCGTCTGGGACAAAGGCTTCCTCGGCGTTGTCGCCGACAAGGAATGGGACGCCATCCAGGCGGCCCAGAAGCTCAAGGTCGAGTGGTCCAACGCTTCGCCGCCGTTCCCGGATCAAAGCGCGCTCTACGACCACATCCGCAACGCGCCGGTGCGCAAGCGCCAGGAAGAAGGCAAAGCCGCCGGCAACGTCGAAGACGCCTTCAAGAACGCCGCGCGCGTCATCGAGGCGGAGTACGAGTGGCCGTACCAGTCGCACGCCAGCATGGGCCCGGCTTGCTCGCTGGTCGAGATCAAGGACGGCCACGTTACGTGCTGGAGCGGCACGCAGAAGTCGCATTTCGTGCGCGCCGGCATCGCCAACACGCTCGGCGTGCCGGAGGATACGGTGCACGTGAAATGGACGCCGGGTCCCGGCTCCTACGGCCGCAATGATGCCGACGACGCCGCGATGGATGCCGCTGTGCTCGCCAAGGCCGTCGGCAAGCCGGTGCGCGTGCAGTACATGCGCGACCAGGGCACGGGATGGGACCCCAAGGGCCCCGCCTCGATCCACAAGGCGCGCGTGGCGATCGATGCCTCCGGCAATGTCGTCGCCTACGACTTCCTCAGCAAGGGATTCTCGCGCGTCGACGTCAACACCAACGGCAGCGAGCCGTATGACACGCTGGCGGGCCAGACCCGCGGCATCGCGCTCAAATCCGGCGACGGCTTCGGCGTGCCGGCGGAATCCTACGCCTTTGCCAACAAGCGCACCGCGTGGGAGACGATCGCGCCGTTGTACGATCGGGCCTCGCCGTTGCGCACGTCGCACCTGCGCGATCCGGTCGGGCCGCAAATCCACTTCGCCAGCGAATCGTTCATGGACGAAGTGGCCGCCGCGCTCGACGTCGACCCGATCGAATTCCGGCTGCGCTACGTCAAGGACGCCCGCGACATCGCCGTCATCAAGGCGGCGGCCGAGAAGGCGGGCTGGCAATCGCGGCCGTCGCCGCGCAAGGACCAGACCGGCGACAAGGTCACCGGCCGCGGCATCGCCTATGCACAACGCAGCGGCACGCGGCTCGCCATCATCGCGGAGGTCGATGTCGACCGCCGCAGCGGCAAGATCCATGCACGCAAGTTCACGGTCGCCCATGATGCCGGCCAGGTCATCAACCCGGACGGAATCAAGATGGCGATCGAGGGCAACATCGTGCAGGGCATCAGCCGTACGCTGTGGGAAGAGGTCAAGTTCGACAAGAACAACGTGACCAGCATCGACTGGGTGACCTATCCCATCCTCGACATCACCGAGACGCCTGATCAGGTCGACGTGGTGCTGATCAACCATCCGGAGATCGCGCCGTCCGGCGCCGGCGAGCCCTCGAGCCGTCCGGTCGCGGCCGCGATCGCCAACGCCATCTTCGACGCCACCGGCGTGCGCATCCGGCGCGTGCCGTTCTCGCCGGATCACGTCAAGGCGGCGCTGTCGTAGGCGATCTTCTCCGCACGGCTTCACCTCTCCCCGCATGCGGGGAGAGGTCGACTGAGCGAAGCGAAGGAGGGTGAGGGGGCGTTTCCGCAATTCTGAGCCAGCGGAAAGGCCCCCTCACCCCAACCCTCTCCCCGCACGCGGGGAGAGGGAGCGCGCTGAGTTCGTCGTCGGTCTGTGATAATCTCTTGCCCATGATCGCCCGCTCGCTTGAGGAAGCGCTCGCGCCCATCACCGACGGCTGCATGCTGGCGGTGCCGCGTGAAACGTCGGGCGTCGCCATGGCGGCGACGCGCGCGCTGATCCGGCGCGGCGTCAAGCGACTCCACCTCATCGCGCTGCCGACATCGACCTTGCAGGCGGACCTGCTGATCGGCGCCGGCTGCATCGAGACGCTGGAGACGTCCGCGGTGAGCCTCGGCGAATTCGGCCCGGCGCCGCGCTTCACGGCGGCGATCCTCGCCGGCGCGATCCGCATGATGGACGCCACCTGCCCGGCGCTGCATGCGCAATTCCAGGCCGCAGAGAAGGGCGTGCCGTTCATGCCGCTGCGAGGGCTGATCGGCTCGGACGTGCTCGCGCATCGGCCGGACTGGAAGATCGTCGACAACCCCTTCGGCAACAATGATCCGATCGTGCTGCTGCCCGCGCTCAAGCCCGACATCGCGCTGTTCCACGCGCCGATGGCGGATCGCGACGGAAATGTATTCATCGGCACGCAGCGCGAGCTTGTCGCGATGGCGCACGCCGCGCAGAAAACCATCGTCACCGCGGAAAAGCTGTACGACGGCGATCTGCTGAGCGATCCGCTGCTCGCGGCTGGCACCCTCCCGGGCTTCTATGTCGAAGCCGTCGCGGTCGAGCCGCGCGGTGCGTGGCCGCTGCCGCTTCCCGACCACTACGCCATCGACGCCGCGCACCTTGCTGAATACGCGCGCCTTGCCGCGACGCCCGAAGGCTTCGCCGATTATCTCCAGCGGTACGTGCATGAGCGGCGCGCCGCCTGACAGCTTCCGCGACGAGGAACTGCTCGCCGACGTGATCACGCGGCTGATCGGCGACGTACGCCACGTCGCCGTCGGCGCCGCCTCCCCCATTCCGGCGACGGCTGCGCTGCTCGCGCGCGAGCGCGGCGGCGGACGGCCTTACGTTTCGCTGCTTGGCAGCCGCGCACACACCTTCTTCACGGATGGCGCGCGCGAATTGTTCGACTGCGCCGGCCAGGGCCGCATCGACGTGTTCTTCCTCTCCGGCGGCCAGATCGATGGCGAGGGCAATATCAACCTGGTCAGCGTCGGCGATTACGAAAAGCCCAAGGCGCGATTCCCCGGCTCGTTCGGCTCGGCCTACCTTTATTATGTCGTGCCGAAGGTGATCCTGTTCCGCGTCGAGCACTCGCGCCGCACGCTGGTGCCGAAGGTCGATTTCATCAGCGCGCCGGGCGGCAGCCCCGACAACGTGTTCCGCCCCGGCGGCCCGATCGCGCTGGTGACCAACCGTTGCCTGTTCGATTTCGACCGCGAGCGGCGGCGCTTCCGGCTCGCCAGCGTGCACCCGGGCCACAGCGTCGCCGAAGTGATCGAGAACACCGGTTTCGACTTCGACCGGCCGCACGATGTGCCGATCACGCCCGCGCCGTCGGCCGACACGCTGGGACTGATGCGCACCGTCGTCGCGCCGAAGCTGGCCGAGGTGTATCCGCAGTTTGCCAAGAGTGTGTTTGGCTTCGAGATGGCGAACACCTGACACCCGCGCTCATCCTGAGGAGCGCCCGAAGGGCGCGTCTCGAAGGATGCTGCTGAGCTGCGACAGCACGGTTCGAGACGCGGCGCTGCGCGCCGCTCCTCACCATGAGGTGGGCATTGCACGCTCGCGCCCGGCCATGGTCTTTATGCCGCCGCGAGACGAGAGGAATCCCCGTGAACGAACTCGAAGTCGCAGTGATCGGCACCGGCTGGTGCGGCGGCATCCGCGCCGAGACGCTGTCGCGCACCGCGCTGGTGAAGAAGCTGCACATCTGCGAAATCCGCCCGGAACGGCTGGCGGAAGTCAAAGCGCTGACCAAACCTGCGACGGCGACGCTCGACTATCAGGACATCGTGCGCAACGACGACATCAAGGTCGTCTACATCTGCACCACGCCCGAAGGAACGCATTTTCCGATCGCGCGCGACTGCCTGAAAGCCGGCAAGCACGTGCTGCTGGAAAAGCCGATCGCCATGGAGCTGTGGGAGGCCGACGAACTGATCGCGCTGGCGAAGCGCGGCAAATCTGAAATTCACCATCGGCTACTCGCAGCGCTTCAACACCAAGATCGCGTACGCCAAAAAGAAAATCACCGACGGCACGCTCGGCAAGCCGGTCTCGGTCATGGTGAGCCGGCACATCAGCCGCAGCCTCGGCGCAAAGATCGCGAAACGCGTGCGGCTGTCGCCGGCGGCGATGGAATCGACCCACGATCTCGATTTCGTGTTCTGGCTGCTGGAGCCCGCGAAGCCCGTGCGCGTCTATTCGCAAGGCGCCTATGGCTACATGCAGCCGCTCAACGGCTCCTACGACATCATGTGGAGCACGGTGACGATGGACAACGGCGTCCTGGTCGCGATCGGCGGCGGCTGGAATTTGCCGCCGAGCTATCCGAACTATTGCGCCACCTGGATCGAGATCACCGGCACCGAAGGCTCGCTGTTCCTCGACGACACGCAGCGCGACAACTGGCTCAATACGGTGGCGGACGGCACGCAGTTTCCGATGTCGACCATGCCGGGCGAGCAGGTCGACCACGTGTTCGCCGGACAGATGGGACCGGAGACCATCCATTTCCTCGAATCCGTCATGCTCGACCGCCCGCCCATGGTGTCAGCGGAGAGTGCGCGCCGCGTGATGGAGACCTACATCGCCGCCGATCTCTCGGCCGAGCGCGGCGAGCCGGTCGACCTTCCACTCAGCAACGAGGCGCTGTCGGCGGTCGCCGCGGCGGCAGGAGGCCGGCGGTGAAGAAGAACGCCAAGGGTATCGGGCTCGCCATCGTCGGCGCCGGGCGCGTTGGCCTGTTCCGCGGCGAGGTGGCGACGCGGCATCCCGCGGTCGAATGGATCGGCATCGCGGAGAAAGCATCCAACCGCGGCGGCGATGTCGGCGCGCGCATCGGCGCCGACTTCATTACCACCAGTCATCGCGAGTTGCTGGCGCGGCCGGAAGTCACGTGCGCGATCATCGCCACGGACGAACACTTGCACGTCGATCCGATCATGGCGGCCGTCGAGCGCGGCGTGCCGATGCTGATCGAGAAGCCGCTGGCGACCGATCTCGCGCAGTCCGCGCGCGTGCTCAAGGCCATCACCGACGCCAAGCTCGACGCCGTGGTCGGCTATACCCAGCGCTTCCGCCGCAAATGGCTCAGCGCCAAGGAGAAGGTGCGCACCGGCGCGCTCGGCGACGTGACGCTGGTGACATCGCGGGCGTTCATGAACCGCCTCGTCGCCATCGACAATTACAAGCGCACCGACGATCCGGCGACGATCTCACCCATGGTGATCTCGGGCACGCACGCGCTCGACATCGTCATGTGGTACCTCGAAAAGAAAACACCGGTCGAATGCTACGCGCGCTCGATCGACAAGGTTCTGGGCCCGCTGTACCAGGGCATCGACGCCACCGCCGGCATGATCATGTTCTCCGACGGCACCGTGCACAATCTCAGCATCTCGTGGGCGCTGCCGGTGACGTGGCCGGGCGCGGTCTACAGCCTCGAAGTGGGAATCAACGGAACACATGGCGTACTGACCATCGATGATACACATCGAGACATGGTGCTCGCGGTGTCGGCGCCGCAGAGCGAAGGCTACGCGCCCGACGCCAGCCGGCTGGTCGACTTCATGGGCTCCTACCCGCCCGGCGACATGGCGCTCGGCGAGTTGCGCGGCCCGATGGCCGAGGAAACCGTGTCGTGGCTCAACCGCGTCTCGCTCGGCCTGCCGACGCAGGCCGCCACTGCCGCCGAGGCGCACAACCGGCTGATGCTCACCAAGGCGCTCGATCTGTCGGCGAAGCGCAAGCAGCCCGTGAAGCTGCCGCTCGATCCCGACGAAGGACTTGCGGCGGCATGACGCCTGAGGAAAAATAATGAAGAGACTTCTACTCGCGTTGTTCGCATTTTTCATTACCGCACCTGCCTTCGCGCAGGACGACGTTGCCGCGTTCTTCAAAGGCAAGACGCTGCGGCTCGTCGTCGGCATCGGCGTCGGCTCGGGCTACGACATCAACGCACGGCTGCTTGCGCGGCACATGGCGGCGCACATTCCTGGCAATCCGACGATCATCGTGCAGAACCAGCCGGGCGCCGGCAGTCTCACCATGACCAATTCGCTGTACATCAACGGCCCGTTCGACGGCACCGTGATGGGCGCGTCGTTCAACGGCATGCCGACGACGCCGTTACTCCAGCCTTCCGGCGCGCGCTTCGACGCCACAAAACTCATCTATCTCGGCAGCACCAACCGCGAAACGCAGGTGCTCTACATCTGGCACGACACGCCGGTGCAGAAGCTCGAAGACGCCAAGACCACCGAGATCGTCATGGGCGCGCAGGCACCGGGTTCGACGCAATACGACTACCCGGTGCTGCTCAATCGCCTGTTCGGTTACAAGTTCAAGGTCATCACCGGCTACGAGAGCACGCCGAAGATTTACCTCGCCATGGAGCGCGGCGAGGTGCAAGGCACCATCGCCAACTGGTCGACGCTCAAGGCAATCGGCTCCAACTGGCTCGCCGACAAGAAGGTGCGCATCATCTCGCAATGGGCGCTGCAGAAGAATGCCGAGATCGGCGACGTGCCGCTCATCCTCGACATCGCCAGGAACGAAGCCGACAAGCAGGCGCTGCTGCTCGCCATTGCGCGGCTTGAATACGGGCGGCCGTTCTTCCTGCCGCCGGGCGTGCCGGCGGATCGCGTCGAGGCGCTGCGACGCGCGTTCGACGCCACGATCAAGGATCCGGCGTTCCGCGAAGAAGCGGAGAAGACCAAGATCGACCTCGATGCGCTCACCGGC
Organism: uncultured Alphaproteobacteria bacterium; assembly: GCA_963730645.1. Lineage (GTDB taxonomy): Bacteria > Pseudomonadota > Alphaproteobacteria > Rhizobiales > Xanthobacteraceae > BOG-931. The sequence goes on from CAVSSN010000018.1 coordinate 423,266, forward strand.
GAAGAGGTGCAGAAACTGGTCGAGCAGGTCTCGCACACGCCAGCCGACGTCGTCGCCCGCGTCCGCGACGCGATGGCGAGCAAATAAGAACGCATCACCCCAGCGTTGTCATGCCCGCGAAGGCGGGCATCCAGTAACCGCAGAACGTGCAGTCGACCACCGAAACGTCGGCGATTACTGGATCATCCGCTTTCGCGGATGATGACAATGTGTTGATGTGTTGGCGCTTATCGCTCCCTTATCGCTTTCACCGTCAACTCCCCCGCCAGCTTGTCGAGCTGCGTGAGCAACGCCGGCGCGATGGGCACGCCGTCGCGCAGGCGTTCGGCGCGGCATTCGCGGCGGCGGTCGCCAGGCAAGCGAATCTCGTCGACGCCGGGCAGCCGCTTCGAGCCACGCAGATCGTGCTGATGGCGATCGACCTCTGCGGTGAATGTCGGCAGCGGCGTGAAGCGCGCGATATCGATCGCGCACATGAAATGGCCGGTATTGGTCTCGCTCGCATCGTCGGCGTTGAAGTCGATCACGTCGCGGCCGAACGCGGCGCTGTTGAGCACGCCGCCAAGGAGCCCGAGCATGATCGCGAGCCCTGACGCCCTTGTAGCCGCCGACCGGCAGCAGCAGACCTTCGGCGGTGCGCGCCGGATCGGTGATCGGCGCGCCGGTCTTGGCGTTGACGAACCAGCCCTCCGGCATCTCCATTCCGCGCAGCGCATATTTCTTCACCGTGCCGTAGGACACGATCGTGGTCGCCATATCGAGGATCATCGGCCCCTCGCCTGACGGCACGCCAATGGCGAGCGGATTGGTTCCAAGCAGAAGTTCGGAGCCGCCCCACACCGCCATGTGATTGGCATTCGCCACCGCGGCGTAAAGCCCGATCATTCCCTGCGCGGCAGCGATCTCCGCATAGAGGCCGGCCGGCCCCGCATGATTCGAGCGCCGCACGCCGACCCAGGACACGCCCTGTTCGCGCGCGATCGCGACGGCTTCGTTCGCGGCGCGCGTCATCACCAGGTGGCCCATGCCGTTGTCGCCGTCGACCAGCGCCGTCGCGGGCGCGGTTTTCGTCACTGTGATGTTCGGACGCGTGTTGAAGCCGCCGGCCTTGAGGCGGCGCACATATTGCGGCAGGCGGAATACGCCGTGGCCGTCCGCGCCGGTGAGATCCGCCTCCGTCATCAATTCCGCGCAACGCGCGGCGTCCGCTTCCGGCAATCCGGCCGCAACAAACGAATCCTTGATCAGCGAAGTTACAGCGCGTGCAGGCACGCGCACGAAGCCGGCATCATCCATGGCGCGTCACCGCGCCGACGCCTGCTTGCGCGTCTTGCCGACGATCGCGGCGGCGTGGCCGCCCAGGATGGTGTCGCGATCGTTCGCCGAAATATCGAGCGAGCGCACGTGGCGCACACAATCGAGCATCGCCATGTCGTAGGGATAATCGCTGCCGAGGAACACGCGCGACGCACCGACGGAAGAGATCAGAAATTCCAGCGAAGTCTTGGAGTGGCAAATCGTGTCGTAGAGAAACCGGTCGAGATACGGCGCCGGCGAATGTTTCAGGTGCAGCTTCGGCTCGGGTCGCACGTGCCAGCCGTGCACCCAGCGACCGCCCTGATACGGAATGAATCCACCGCCGTGGACCATGACGAAATTGAGCTTCGGATGCCGCTCCAGCACGCCGCCGAAGATCAGGCACGCGCCGGCGATGGTGGTGTCGAGCGGATTGCCGATCAGGTTGCCGAGATAATACGAACCCAGCCGGTTGGCGCCCGCGACATTGCCGGGATGGATCATCATGAAGGCATCGAGCTCGGCCGCCGCCGCCCAGAGCGGCTCGAAGCTCGGATCGTCGAGATTTTTTCCCATGATGTTCGAGCCGATCATCGCGCCGTGCAGGCCGAGCGTGCACATCGCGCGGCGCAATTCCTCGTGCAGCCTTCTCCGGCGCCTGCATCGGCAGCGTCGCGATGCCGGTGAAGCGATCCGGCTTCTCCTTCACCAGCCTGGCGATCTCGTTGTTCTGGATCATCGACCCCGTCACGCCGACCGCGGCCTCCTGCCCGTAGAGCCAGGTCTGCGGCGCGGCGGAGAGCACGTGCACGTCGACCTCGGCCGCGTCCATGTCGGCGAGCCGGCGCTCGATGTCATGGCCGCCGCGCGGAAACGGCCGGTAGGGCACACCGGCGACCTCGCACATGGCGTTGTCGGCATCGATCGGCGTCATCTTCAGGCCAAGGCTCGGGATCTCCTTTTGCATCAGCTTGATGGTGTCGTCCGCGAGCACGTGCGTGTGGGTGTCGATGGTGCGCGTCATTGCCTGTTCCTTGGGCTGCCGGAGGCTCTTTTGCGCATAAGCGGCAAAGCGGCGCAAGGTCCGCTGGTTTAGCGCAGACCCCTTTGGCGTAGGGCGGAATTGGCTATATAGGAGGCCACAGACCCACCTCCCCATCCCCCGGATCACCGCCATGGACGACCAGACGCAGCATCGCGCGCCGAGCCATTTTCGGGTCGAGGACGAGCCGCTGGTCCGCGGCCTCGGCCGCTACGCTGCCGATGTGCCGATGCCGAACCAGGCCTATGCCTATTTCGTCCGCTCGCCGCACGCCTTCGCGCGCATCACGCGCATCGACACCGAGGCGGCGCGCGCGGCGAAAGGCGTGGTCGGCGTGCTCACCGCCAAGGACATGGAGGGCGTCGGCAATGTCGGCCGCCATCCGCCGGTCGCCGGGCGCAACGGCACCAAGCTCGTCATGCCGATCCGGCCAGCGCTTGCGGGCGAGCGGGTGATGCATATCGGCGAACCGGTCGCGATGGTCGTCGCCGAAACGCCGCAGGCGGCGCAGGATGCCGCGGAGTTGGTCACGGTCGAATACGAGGAGCTGACGCCGGTCGTCGACGGACGCGCGGCGCTCAAGGACGGCGCGCCGCAATTGTGGCCGGAGGCGCCCGGCAACGTCGCGCTCGATTGGGCCGGCATTGCGGCCGATCCTGCCGCCAACGCGGCCGAGGTCGATCGCATCATTGCATCGGCAAAATTCGTCGCGCGCGTGTCGATGATGAACCAGCGCATGATGGTCAACTCGATGGAGCCGCGCGGCGCCACCGCAAGCTACGATCCGGCGACCGACGTCTACACCGTGCGCGCCTGCTCGCAGAGCGCCGGCGCCATGCGCGAGAACATTCTCGGCATCATGAGTTTGCCGAAGGAGCGCGTGCGCGTCATCACCGAGGACGTCGGCGGCGCTTTCGGCCTCAAGACCGGCGCGTATCCGGAAAATATCGCCATCATGGTCGGCGCGAAGAAGCTCGGCCGTCCGATCCACTGGATGTCGACGCGCTCTGAGGCGTTTTTGAGCGACAACCAGGCACGCGACATCTACTCCGACGTCGAGCTTGCGCTCGACGAGAAGGGAAAATTTCTGGCGCTGCGCGTGCGCAACGTCGGCAACCTCGGCGCCTATGTCGGCTCCGTCGGCGCCAATATCCCGACCTTCAATTTCACCCGCTGCCTGCCCGGCATGTACGACATCAAGCATATCGACGTCGCCACGCGCTGCGCCTTCACCAACACGATCCCGACTGCGCCCTATCGCGGCGCCGGACGGCCGGAGGCGAGCTACGTGATCGAACGCGTGGTCGACGAGGCGGCGCGCGTCACCGGCATCGATCCGATCAAGCTGCGCCGGCGCAACCTGATCAAGGCCAAGGCGATGCCGTACAAGACCGCGGTCGGCACCACCTACGACAGCGGCGATTTCGAGCCGATCCTCGACAAGGCGCTGGCGCTCGCGGACTACGACGGTTTCAAGCAGCGCCGGCGCGAGGCGCAGAAACGCAAAAAGTATCGCGGCATCGGCATCTGCTGCATGCTGGAGCACGCCGGCGGCGCGCCGACCGAAAGCGCGTTGCTGACGTTTCCGGGCAACGAGACGCTGCTGCTCAGCCTCAATGTGCAGAACACCGGCCAGGGCCACGCCACGGTGTTCCCGCGCATCATCGCCGAGCGTCTCGGCATCCCGATGGAAAAAATCCCGCATCGCCACGGCGACTCGTCGCTCGAAATTCCGGGCTTCGCATCGGTCGGATCGCGTTCGGCGATGACCGTCGGCCACTCGCTGGTGAAGGCGATCGACACCATTCTCGCCAAGGGCAAAGCCAATCGCCGCCACCATGCTCGAAGCTGGCGAGGCCGACATCACTTACAAGAACGGACGCTTCGAGGTCGTCGGCACCGATCGCCGCGTGCCGCTGTTCGAGGTCGCCGCGCGCGCCGCGGAGATGAAGAAACGCGGCGAGATTGCCGAGGATCTCGACACCAAGACCACGACCGAGACGCCCCTCACCTTCCCCAACGGCGTCCATATCGCAGAAGTCGAGATCGATCCCGACACCGGCTACATGACGATTCCGGCCTACACGGCGGTCGACGATTGCGGCAAGGCGCTCGATCCCATGATCGTCGAAGGCCAACTCCATGGCTCCGTGGCGGCAGGGCTCGGGCAGGCGCTGATGGAGACCATCGTTTACGACAGCGGCAGCGGGCAACTCGTCACCGGCTCGTTCATGGACTACGCCATGCCGCGCGCCGACGACATGCCGCCGTTGCGCGACGCGATGCACAACGTGCCGGCCACAACCAATCCGCTCGGCGTCAAAGGCGTCGGCGAAGCCGGAACGACGGCGGCGATTTCCGCCGTGATGAATGCCGTCGCCGACGCCATTCCGGGCGGGGCGGGCGCGCACCTGGAGATGCCGGCATCGGCGCAGCGTTTGTGGGAAGCCTGCCAGCGCGCCAAAGCTTAGTGCAGAAGGCTAGCCAGCCGTGGAATGGCCTTGCCGGGCGCGGCTTTCCCGCCGATACTGCCGGCCGGATCGACGCGTCGGTTTCCCGCATTTTTGTAAAACATTCAGCGTTGGAACCGACCACGCGCATCGGATCGGGTGAAAATCCCTGGGAGAGAAACATGCGAATGCAAAAACTTCTGCTGCTCACGACCGCCGGCCTTGCCGGCGTTCTGCTGTCGGCCGCCGCGCAGGCGCAAAATGGCGTGGCCCTCACCGGCAAGGTGACTTCAGCACAAGAACCGACGATGGAAGGCGTGCTGGTCAGTGCAAAACTCGATGGCTCCAACGTCACAACGACGGTCGTCACCAACGAGCAGGGCATCTACAGCTTCCCGGCCGCACGCCTTGCGCCGGGGCACTACACCATCACGACGCGCGCCGTCGGTTACAAGCTCGATGGCAAAAAGGCCGTCGACGTTTCAGCCGATGCGGCGGCCACGGCCGATCTCAAGCTCAACAAGACCAACGCGCTCGCCAACCAGCTCTCCAACGGCGAATGGCTCAACAGCCTTCCTGGCTCCGACAAGGTCAAGGCGACGCTGACCAATTGCGTCGGTTGCCACACGTTGCAGCGCATCGTGCAGTCGACCCACGACGCCGCGGAGTTCATGCAGGTATTCAAGCGCATGGGCACCTATTCGCCGGGCTCGGTGCCGACGCATCCGCAGCCGCTGCTGCCGGGCGGCCATAACTCCGACCGCTCGCCGATGCCGGCCTCGATGCAGAAGGAAGTCTCCGAGTATCTCGCGACCGTCAACCTGAGCAACGCGGAGACGATGGAGTTTCCGCTCAAGACGTTCCCGCGTCCAAAGGGCCGCTCGACCCACGTCGTCATCACCGAATACGACCTGCCGCGCAAAGACGCGCAGCCCCACGACGTCGCCATGGATCAGGATGGCATGGTCTGGTACTCGGATTTCAGCCACCAGATGATCGGCGAGATGGATCCCAAGACCGGCAAGGTGTCGGACTACGAAATTCCGACGCTGAAGCCAGAGCAGCCGAAGGGCTCGCTCGATCTCGAATTCGATCCGCAGGGCAACATCTGGGTCTCCATGATGTACCAGGCGGGCATCCTGAAGTTCGACCGCAAGACCAAGCAGGCGACGGCCTATCCGGTGCCGAAGGAATGGCAGAGCCCGACCACGCAAGAATCGATGGTGTCGCCGCAGCATTCCGACGTCGACGGCAAGGTGTGGACCAACAACCAGGATACCCACGTGCATTACCGCGTCGACGTCGCGACCGGCAAGTACGAGGACGTGGGCGATGCCAAGGACGCCAAAGGCACGCATATCAATGCCTACGGCATGCCGACCGACCTGCAAAACAATGTCTATCTCCTGAACTTCGGCGGCACGACCATCGGCCGGCGCGACGCCAAGACCAACGAGGTCACGATCTGGAAGACGCCACTGCCGTCGTCGCGGCCGCGGCGCGGACGGGTCGATGCCGACGGCGTGCTTTGGTTCGCCGAATACGGCGCCAATGGCATCGGCAAGTTCGATCCGAAAACTGGCGTGATCAAGGAATGGCAACTGCCGACGCCGTGGGATTCTCCCTACGACGTCGTCAAGGCGAAGAACGGCGAAATCTGGACCGGCTCGATGCTGACGGACCACGTCGCGCGACTCGATCCGGCGACCGACGCCATCACCGAATATCTGCTGCCGCGCACGACCAACATCCGCCGCGTGTTCGTGGATGACCGCGGCGAGCGGCCGGTGCTCTGGGTCGGCAGCAACCACGGCGCATCGATCGTGAAGGTCGAGCCGCTGGATTGATCTGACCTGCTATCCTCTCCCGCCATTGCGGGGGAGGTCGGCACGCGAAGCGTGATGGGAGCGGCGACTGTTTCGAGCCATCGGAGCAAGCCGGCCTCCTCCCCTGCGCGCCTACCCTCCCCCGCAAGCGGGGGAGGGACAAACGAAGCTGCGCCTGAGAGATAAACTTGGTGCGCAGTAAACGCCAAATCCCTCGACGCCGCCTGCCGGCTGATCGGCAGGAGTGCTAGCCTCATGGCCTCTGCACATTGGGGCAGCAGAAAACGAGGGTGCTATGCAGATCAATCGACGTCTGATGTTGACTGGCGCTAGTGCTGCGGCGGCCGCGGCGGTTACCGGGCCCGCTTTGGGGGAATGGAAGCCGACCGAAGCCTATCCCGATCCCGCGATCCATAACATTGATCCAGGCTTCGCCAAGTACTGGCTCTACAACGCTGCGCTGGAGCGGCTCGCGACCGGCTTCCGCTGGGCCGAGGGGCCGGTCTGGTTCGGCGATGGGCGCTGCCTGCTTTGGTCGGATGCAGCGCTCGACCGCATTTCGCGCTGGGACGAGGAGACCGGATCGGTCACCGTGTACCGCAAACCCGCCAACAAACCGAACGGCCTGACCCGCGATCGGCAGGGCCGTCTGCTGACCTGCGAACACATGGGACGGCGGGTGACGCGCACAGAATACGACGGCACCCTCACGGTGATAGCCGATCGCTACGAAGGCAAACGTTTTTCTGGACCTAATGACGTGGTGGTAGCGGCCGACAATTCGATCTGGTTCACAGACTCGATCTTCGGCATCCGCAGCAACTACTCCGGCAGCGTCGAGTCGCAGGAACTGCCTACAAATGTCTACCGGGTCGACAAGACCGGAAAAATGACCGTCGTCATCGACGACATCAAGTTGCCCGACGGGCTTGCCTTCTCGCCCGACGGCAAGAAACTCTATGTCGTCGAGGACGGCGTGCAGCCCCAGATATTCCGGATCTACGACGTCGCCGCTGACGGCACCAAGCTTGCCAATGGCAACACCTTCATCAGCATCGCTCCCGGTACCGGCGTCGCCGACGGCTTTCGCCTCGACGTCGACGGCAATCTCTGGTGCGCATGGGGCGGTGGTCCGGGCAACGACGGCGTCATGGTGTTCAACCAGGGTGGCGAGCGGATCGGCCGGATCGACCTGCCGGCGCGCGCCGCCAATGTCTGCTTCGGCGGTTACCGCAACAGCCGCCTGTTCATCACGGCGAGCCATTCGGTGTTCGCGATCTATCTGCGCACACAGGGCGTCGCGGGCGGTTGAGCCGGGGCGAGCCGCTGGATTGATACACTGACGTGCCGTGTAGGGGCGACCCTCGTGGTCGCCCAGGATAAAAACGGGCGGGCACAAGGCCCGCCCCTACGGCGCAACGTTGGCGATCAGGCTGGTGCGGTGCCCGCACCCCCATTCGCTTAGGCCTGCGAGATGAACTTGGTGCTGAGGTAGGCGCCGAGCCCTTCGATGCCGCCTTCGCTGCCGTGGCCGGATTCCTTGACGCCGCCGAATGGCGTTTCCGGCGTCGAGACGGCAATCGAGTTGACGCCGACCATGCCCGACTCGATCGCGTCGCCGATGGCCGCCGCGGTCGTGCTCGACGACGTGAACGCATAGGCGGCAAGCCCGAAGGGCAGCGAGTTGGCGCGCTCGACCACTTCGTCGAAGGTCTTGAACGTGACCACCGGCGCGAGCGGGCCGAACGGCTCCTGCGTCATCACCTTGGAATCGTCGGGCACGTCGGTGATCACCGTCGGCTCATAGTAGAAGCCCTGGTTGCCGCGCCGCTTGCCGCCGGTGGCGATCTTGCCGCCGCGGTTCTTGGCGTCGGCGACAAAGCCTTCCATGGTGTCGATGCGCCGCGCATTCGCCATCGGGCCCATGGTGATGCCCTTCTCCAGCCCGTCGCCGAGCTTGATGCCGTTGGCGTATTCGGTGAAGCGCGCGAGGAATTTCTTGTAGACGTCCTCCTGCACATAGAACCGCGTCGGCGAGATGCAGACCTGACCGGAATTGCGGTACTTGAACGCCGCGATGGTATCGGCCGCCTTCTCCGGATCGGCATCGCCGAACACCACGACCGGCGAATGGCCGCCGAGCTCCATGGTGGTGCGCTTCATGGTTTTCGCCGCGAGTGCGGCGAGATGCTTGCCGACCGGGATCGAGCCGGTGAAGGAAATTTTGCGCACCGCGTCCTTGGCCAGCAAATGCTCGGACACTTCCGACGGCACGCCGAACACGAGGTTGAGCACGCCCGCGGGCAGGCCGGCGTCGGCGAAGCAGCGCACCATCTCGACGCAGGCGCCGGGCGTCTCTTCCGACGCCTTGAGGATGAGCGAGCAGCCGGCCGCGAGCGCGCCGCCGACCTTGCGCGCCGGCGTCAGTACGGGGAAATTCCACGGCGTGAACGCGGCGACGACACCGACCGGCTCCTGGACCACAAGCTGGCGCACCTTGCCGCGGCCCGGCACGATGCGGCCGTAGCTCCTTCGGCCTTCCTCGGCGTACCACTCGATGATGTCGGCCGAGGTGATGACCTCGCGCGCGCGCCTCGGCGTAGACCTTGCCCTGCTCCAGCACCAGGATTTTCGAAATGGCGTCGTGGCGCTCGCGCATCAGGTCGGCCGCCTTGCGCATGATTTTCGCGCGGTCATAGGCGGCCGTCGCGCGCCATTGTTTGAAGCCCTTCTGGGCGGCTTCGAGCGCGCGGTCGAGGTCGGCCGTCGAGGCGTGCGGCAGATGCCCGAGCGGCTTTTCGGTCGCCGGATTGATGACGTCCTCGCCCTTGCGGCCGTCGCCGTTGAGCCATTGGCCGCCGATATAGAGTTCGAGTTTGCCGTACATGGCGTGCTCTCCGCTGTGCGATTTTTGCTGGCGATGGGATTAGCATGCGACAACGATCTTGTCCCGGCCGTCCACGCGGCTATGGTGGGGCCATGTCGATCGCGCAATCACAACCGCCGACCGTGCACGAGGCCCCGCTCCGCCACGACTGGACGCGCGCGCAGGTGCGTGCGCTGTTCGACCTGCCGCTGCCGGAACTGATGTTCCGCGCGCAGACCATCCATCGGCACTATTTCGATCCGACCGAGGTGCAGATTTCGACGCTGCTGTCGATCAAGACCGGCGGCTGCCCGGAGGATTGCGCCTATTGTCCGCAGAGCGCGCATTACGACACCGGCGTCGACGCCGAAAAGCTGATGCGCCTCGACGACGTGCTCGGCGCGGCGCGCGCCGCCAAGGCCTCGGGCGCGAGCCGCTTCTGCATGGGCGCAGCCTGGCGCGCGCCGAAGGATCGCGATGTCGAGAACGTTTGCGCCATGGTCGAAGGCGTACGCGCGCTCGGGCTCGAGACCTGCGCGACGCTCGGCATGCTCACCGCTGATCAGGCGCAACAGCTCAAGGCGTCCGGCCTCGACTATTACAACCACAACCTCGACACCTCGCCGGAATTCTACGGCGAGATCATCACGACCCGCACCTATCAGGACCGCCTCGACACGCTCGACCACGTGCGCGCCGCCGGCATCCACGTCTGCTGCGGCGGCATCGTCGGCATGGGCGAGGCGCGCGAGGATCGCGTCGGCATGATCGCGACGCTGGCGAGCCTGCCGGCGCATCCGGAATCGGTGCCGATCAACATGCTGGTCAAGGTCGCCGGCACGCCGCTCGCTCAGGAGAACGCGCTCGATCCGATCGAGTTCGTGCGCACCATCGCGGTCGCGCGCATCACCATGCCGAAATCGGTGGTGCGGCTCTCCGCCGGCCGCGAGGACATGAGCGAGGAGACGCAGGCGCTGTGCTTCCTCGCCGGCGCCAACTCGATCTTCTACGGCCCGAAGCTTTTGACCACGCCCAATCCCGGCCGCGACCGCGACCGGGCACTGATGGACAAGCTCGGCCTCGTGCCGATGGCGTAGGCGATCAGATGAAATTGCGGATGATCGCGAATCCGGCGAACAGGCCGCCAACCGCCAGCGCGACCGAAAGCACGACGTAGAGCAGCGCAAGGCCGATCTCGCCGCGCTCGTAGAGCAGCGCGGTGTCGAGCGAGAACGCCGAGAACGTGGTGTAGCCGCCGAGAATTCCTGTCGTCATAAACAGGCGCCAATGCTGCGGTACGCCCGCTTTGGACACGAAGTAGGCGGCGAGCAGCCCCATCACCAGCGAACCGGTGACGTTCTCGATCAATGTCGCATAGGGGAACGCCAGGCCGAAGATGCGCGCGGATGCGAGATTGACGCCATGGCGCAACGCCGCGCCGATTCCACCGCCGAGAAACACGATCAGGAAGCCCATCGCCTTCATCCTTTCAAAATCAGGGCAATAAAAAACCGCCCTGCGGCGGCACGGACAGAGTCCTACCGCTGTGTTGCGCGGTAGGAGTCATCAGCCCAATTGCTGGTTAAAGCCGGGCGGTTTCGGGGGACCCCATCCCCATCGGGGTGAAATCTATTGACGCGAATGATTCCGGTCAATGCGGCTGCGAGGGGTCACACGCCGAGATAAGCCTGCCGGATCTCCGGCTTGGCGGCGACCTCGCTCGACGTGCCCTCGGTGAACGGGCGGCCTTCGGCGATGACATAGGCGTAGTCGCTCAGCGCCAGCGCGAGATGCAGATTCTGCTCGACCAGCAGGATGGTCACGCCGGCCGCCTTGAGCGCCTTGAGCGTGCCGACGAGCTGCTGCACCACGACCGGCGCCAGGCCGAGCGACAATTCATCGATGATCAGGATTTCCGGCACCGACATCAGCCCGCGTCCGATCGCCAGCATCTGCTGCTCGCCGCCGGAGAATGTGCCCGCCTTCTGCCGGCGGCGTTCCTTGAGGCGCGGGAACATGGTGTAGACTTGGTCGATCTGGTCGCGAAAATGCGCGCGCGCGCGCGGCGAATAGGCGCCCATCTCCAGGTTTTCCTCGACGCTCATGTCGCTGAACAATTGCCGGCCTTCCGGCACCAGCACCAGGCCGCGCGCGGCCTTGTCGTGCGGCGCCAGCCGCGTCACGTCCTCGCCCTTGAAGATCACGCGGCCACTCTGCGGGCGGATGCTGCCGGTGATGGCGCGGAGACTCGTGGTCTTGCCGGCGCCGTTGGCGCCAAGCAGCGTGGTCATCTGGCCGTGCGCGACCTTGAGCGAGATGCCCCACAGCACCTGCACGTCGTCGTAGCCGGCCTCCAGTGCCTCGACCTCGAGCAGCGTTTCGCTCACGCCGGCTTCTCCACGGCTTCCATCAGCTTGGCATCGCCGAGATAGGCCTTGATGACATCCGGATTGTTGGCGACCTGTTGCGGCGAGCCTTCCGCCAGCTTGCGGCCGAGGTCGATGACGACGATCCGGTCCGACAGGCTCATGATCGCGCGCATGATGTGCTCGATCATCAGGATGGCGATGCCGCTGTCGCGGATGCGGCGCACAGTATCGATCATATGCTCGGTCTCGGTCGGATTGAGGCCGGCGAGCACCTCGTCGAGCAGCAGAAGCCGCGGCCGCGCGGCGAGCGCACGGGCGAGTTCGAGCCGTTTCTTGCCCGCGGTGGTGAGTGAACCGGCCAGCATGTCGAGCCGGTCACCGAGCCCGACGCTTTGCGCGACTTCACGCGCAACCTCACGCGCCTTGCTGAGCGGCAGATTTTCGCGGCCGAAGCAGGCACCGACGGTGCAATTGTCGAGCACCGTGAGACCGATGAGCGGCTGGACGATCTGATGCGCCCGCGCAAGACCGTGGCGCGCGACGCGGTACGGCGGCTCGCCGGTGATGTCCTCGCCGTCGAACACGATCCGGCCTTCGTCGGGATAGAACACGCCATTGATGAGATTGAACACCGTCGATTTTCCGGCGCCGTTCGGGCCGATCAGGCCGAGGATTTCGCCGTCGCTCACCTTGAGGTTCAAATCCTGCACGGCCTGCAGGCCGCCGAATTTCTTGCCGAGGCCGACGACGTCGAGGAGCACACTCATTCGAGCCACCGTCGCGTGCGCGGCCATTGCTTATGCAGCCAGCCCAGAAGGCCGCCGGGTGCAAACAGGACGATGATCAGCAGCAGCGACGCCGGCGATCACGAGCTGGAAATCGGAAAAGGTCTTCGACGTCAGCAGGAAGCCGCGCATCTCTTCGTACAGAATACGCACCGAGCGCCGGGCCCAGAACGGTGCCCGGAGCCGCCCAGCATCACCATCACGATCGCCTCGATCGAGGTCTGCAGATTGAAGGCGCCGCTCGGTTCGATGATGCCGCTCTTGAAGAAGTAAAAGCCGCCCGCGATCGCCGGCAGAAACGCGGAGATGCTGTAGACCAGCGCCTTGTAGAGCGGCGTCGGCACGCCGAGCACGGCAGCGGCGTCCTCGTTCTGGCCGATGGCGATGAGGCCGAGACCGAATTTCGAATTCTTGATGGCGTAGCTCAGGAGCAGCGAGGCCGACATGACCGCGACGATGCAGGAGGTAGCAGGTCCACAGCGCCATCATCGGCCCGCCGAGCGGAGCCGTAGGCGTCCATCGACAAATAGATGCCGGTGGCGCCGCCCCACGGTTCGAAATTGGTGACGAGCTGCGCAACCGCCGCGTTCACGCCGATGGTGGCAAGAGCGAAGAAGGCGCCGCGCAAGCGCAGGATGCCGAGCCCGAAAACCAGCGCCACCACGCTGACACCGACGCCGGCCAGCAGCGCCGCCAAAGCCAGCGGCCAGTGAAAGTCATTGACCAGATAGACAGTGATGTAGCCGCCGAGTCCGAAGAAGACGATGTTGCCGAAATTCACGTATCCGGCGTAGCCGATCATCAGGTTCAGGTTGCTGGCCAGGATGATGTACACGGCGGCGAGCAGCAGGCTTTCGCGCAGTTGCACGTTGTCGGTGAAATAGGGAACGAACGCATAGAGCAGCGCCGCTCCAACGATCAGCCAGGGAAACGGGCGTCGCCACACCGGATCACGCCCTCGAAAACGAGAAGATGCCGCGCGGGAAGCCGATCAGGCAGATCACGAACAGCCCGAATTCCACGATGGGAATCCAGCTCACGGGGATGAACGGCGTGGCGAGACCCTCGACCAGTCCAAGCGCGATGCCGCCCAACAGCGCGCCTGCGGGATTGCCGAGCCCGCCGAGCACGGTCACGACGAAGCTCTTGAGCTGATAGGACTCGCCCGACAGCACCGTGAACGGAAACATCGTCGCGATCAGCGTGCCTGCCACGGCGGCGAGCGCTACGCCGAGACCGAATGAAAACGCGAGGACCTGCGTCGTCGGGATGCCCGTGAGCTCGGCCGCCTCGCGATTGTTGGCGACCGCGCGGATCGCCTTGCCGATGCGCGTGCGATAAAGCAGCAGATAAAGCAGGCCCGCGATCACACCGGCCAGCACCGCGGCCATGATGTGCGTGCCGGTGAAGGTGTAGCCGGCCCAGCTTACGCCCGGCATCGCCACCGGGACATTGTAAGGGCTCGTGGTCCACAGCGCGGTGCCGAGCCCGATGAGCACCATGTTGACGGCAAACGTGGCAAGCAGGCTCATCAGGATCGGACGCCCGATCATGCGATGCACGGCGATCCAATACAGCGCCACGCCGAAAACGAAGCCGAGCGCCGATCGTCACCGGGATCGCGCCATAGGGCGGCAAGCCGAGCACGCTCGCCAGCAGATACAGCACGAACATGCCGAGCACGATGATCGCGCCATGGGCAAGGTTGATGACGTTCATGACGCCCCAGATCAGCGTCAGGCCCATGGCCGCGAGGCCATAGACCGAGCCGACGAGGACGCCGTCGATAACAGAAGCGAGAATCCCAATCATCTGGAAGGTGCGGCGAGGCGGCGGCTTATCGCCGCCTCGCGCTCAAGCACCGTTCAGTAGAGAATGTCCGCGGTCTTGGCTTCCTTCGGCCAGATCACTTCCTTCACCAGCTTGCCGTTCTTCTTCTGCCATTGGGCAACCACCATCTGGTGACCGATCTGGAGACCGTGCTCCTTCGGATCGGTCGAGAACTTGGTGCGGCCGAACAAGGTGGTCACATCGATCTTGTTGAGTTCGGCGGCGACCTTGTCCTGGTCGATCGAGCCGGCCTTCTCGATCGCGTGCTGCAGAATGAGTCCGCCCGCATAACCGCCGGCCGCGTGGTAGCCGGGCTCGATCTTGTATTTCTCGGTGAAGGCCTTGGTGAAGTCGGCGGCGTTCGGCCCGAAGTCGGGCTTGTAGGTCACCTGCGGCTCCCACTGCGACGGCACCGAAATGCCGACGGCGGCGTCGCCGAGCTTGGCGAAGTTCGGACTGTCGGGCGCAACCAGCAGTGTCACCCACTTCGTGCCCGCCTTCTGCTCGTGGAGCTGCCGCGCCAAGGTTGCGCCATCGGCGTAGTGGCCGCCGCCGAGCAGTGCGTCGGCCTTGGCCGAGATGACCTTGTTGATGATGGGCGAGAAGTCGGTCGTGCTGCCGGCGTAGGTCTCTTCGAGCGCGACGGAGAGTCCGGCGTCCTTCACCAGGCCCTTGGTGACGCGTTGACGGCCTTGGTGAACGGGTCGTCTTCGTAGACGAACGCGACATTCGCCTTCGGGTTCTTCTCCTTCAGCGCCTGTACGGCGCCGGCGAGATACGCGGCCGCGCCCGAATAGAGCTGGAACAGGTTCTTGTTGCCGAGCCGGTAGGTCTTCTCCTCGGCGCCGCCCATGGTGAGCATCACCTTGCCGTACTGCTCGGAAATGATCGCGGCGGTGGCAACAAGGCCGGACGAATACGGGCTGAACAGGAACTGCGCCTTGTCCTGCGAGATCAGGCGCGTGTAGAGCTGTTGCACGCGCGTGTTCTGGCTCTCGTCGTCGTAGCTGACGAGGTTGACCTTGTAGGTCTTGCCGCCGGCCTTGATGCCGCCCGCGGCGTTGACGTCGTCGCGCCACAGCTCGATGCCGCGCAACTGCGACGTCGCGTCGTTGTTGAGCTTGCCGGTCTGCGAGACGGTGAACCCGATCGTGACGGTATCCTGCGGCGAATGCCGGTGCGGCAAGCGCCAGCGCGAGCGCGGCGCCAAGCGTAAAGCTGATAGTGTTTCATGGTGTTTCCTCTCGAAATTCGCTTCTAGCCGACCAGTCACCCTCTCGCCGCATTTCATAGCGCGAACCGCGGAGACGGCCAATGCCACTTAAGGATCGAGAACGCGCCGCCAACGCGGTAAATCGGCGCAGGATTAACCCCCAAAATGCGCCCGCATTCCACCCATGCGGGCCGCCGCCTTGAAAGCGAGGGTCGCAACCCGCAGTATGCGTTGCCCCTAGCCGGCATTTCCGGAGCCCTCACGTACCGATGTCCGTCCGTCGCCGTCGCAATCCCTTCGACTGGTCGACGGCCATTATCGTTGCGGTTTCCGGCGTCTCGGCGCTGACGGTGTACCTGCGCGAAGGCGCGGATCGCTTCTACACCATCCTCGGCAGCGATCTTCTTTTGTTCGGCAACATGATGCCGAAAATGCTGGCGGGCTGCCTGATCGGCGGCTTCGTCACGCTGCTGCTGCCGCGCGAGGTCGTCGCGCGCCTGGTTGGCGCCGAGTCGGGCCTGCTCGGGCTGCTGATCGCGACCGGCATCGGGGCCGTGCTGCCGGGCGGGCCGTTCACCATCTATCCCGTCGCCGGCGCCTTCCTGGTGATCGGCGCCGACGCGGGCACGGCGATCGCCTTCATCACCAGCTGGATGCTGCTCGGCTACAACCGCGCCCTCGTTTGGGAGCTACCGTTCTTCGGCCCCGAATTCGTCATCTGGCGAATCGTCGTCTCGATTCCGCTGCCGATCCTCGCCGGAATATTCGGGCGCATGGCGATCCGCGCGTTTGCGCTGCGCATGGAGGGCCAAGCGTGACGCTCGCGATCAACCTGTTCCTGTGGGCGGTCGTGCTGGCGCTCGGAACGATGACGGTGCTGCGCGGAACGGCGTTGTTCCGCGAGAACGTGCGCGACTCGATCATCGATTTCTTGCGGCTGCTGCCGCGCATCGCGATGGGCGTGATCGGCTCGGGATTCATCGCCGAAGCGATGCCGCAGGCGATCATCGTGCCGTGGATCGGCCCGGCCTCCGGCATGATCGGCGTCGCCATCGCCACGCTCGGTGGCGCAGCGACCTCCGGCGGCCCGGTCGTCGGCTTCTCGATCGCGGCGGCGGCACTCAAGGGCGGCGCCGGCGCGCCGCAGGTGATCGCCTATTCGACCGCCTGGGCGCTGTTCTCGATCCAGCGCATCATCGGCTGGGAAGTGCCAAGCATGCCGCCGCGCGTGGTCTGGCTGCGCGCCGCCGTATCGCTGCCGCTGCCGTTTCTCGCGGCGGCGACGGCGATGCTGATCCATCGGCCGTGAAGGCTGTCAGTGCATCGCGGCGGTGGAACGCGGCATCAGCGCGCCACGGTGGCGAATGACTTCGCCGGCGAGGCGATGCGCGGCTCCGGCGGCGCTCGCCGGCTCCTGGCCTGCGAGCAGCGCCGCGAGATAGCCGGCGTTGAAGCTGTCGCCGGCGGCGGTGGCGTCGACCGGCACGACAACCTCCGGAACCGGCACGAACTCCTGCCGACCCGACGTCGCAACGAGGGCGCTGTTCGGTCCGTTCTTGACCACGATCTCGCCGATGCCGAAGGCTTGCAGCCGCGTGACCGTCGCTTCCGGGCTCGGGTCGCCCCACAGCACCGCCTCGTCGTCAAACGTCGGCAGCGCGATGTCGACGCGCTTGAGCGCCTCCATGAACACGGTGCGGGTGCGCGCCAGATCGCCCTTCCAGCCGCGCGGCCGGAAATTGCCGTCGAACGCGACCTTGACGCCCTGCTGCCGCGCGACTTCGAGCACCGCGAGGAAACGGCCGAGGCCGATGTTCGAATACAGCGACAGCGTGATGCCGGAGAAATAGACGATCCGCGTCGACAACAGGCTCTCGGCGATACGATTCCATTCCGGCAGTTCGAACAATTCGCGCGCCGGCGACGCCTCGCGCCAATGACGGAAGCGCCGCTCGCCGGAGGGACCGTTTTCGACCAGGCAGAGCCCCGGCAACCGCCCCGGCGCGCGCAGCACCAGATTTCCCGCGATGCCTTCGGCAGCGGCGAGCGCCAGCACGCTGTCGGAATACGGATCGTCGCCGAGCGCGGTGGCAAAGCCGACATTGATGCCGGCCCGAGCGAGATAGACCGCGGTGTTGAACGTGTCGCCGCCGCAGGCCAGGCCGAACCTGCCATCGGCGCCGCGCGCCAGCTCGATGATCGCCTCGCCGACGCATATCGCGCCGGATTTCTGCTCGCTCATGCTGTCCGACCGCTGGTTCAACGGGCCTGCCGCGTGAACATGGCGGGCCAAAAAGCCCTTTGCAATAGAACGATTTAGTTTGATCGCCGGCGATTGCCCCGGGGCCGGGATGGCGATTAAAAGAGGGCAATGTTATATTGTAACAAAATGGACCAACGCCTGCTGCGGCAAAGAGCATGACGCACCATCACCACCATCCCGGGCACGCACATCCGTCGCCGAGATTGTCGCCCTCGCTGTTGCGGCTTTCGGTCGCCGAACGGCTGGCCGTGGCCGGCGTGCTGATCGTGCTGATGTGGGCGGCGGTGCCGTGGGCGATGGGCTGGATGCCATGACGGCGCAACTGCAATTCCGCGATCTCACGCTCGGGTACGATCGGCATCCGGCGGTGCACCACCTCGACGGGGCGGTTGAGGCGGGCGCGCTGATGGCGGTAGTCGGACCGAACGGCGCCGGCAAGTCGACGTTGTTCAAGGGCATCGTCGGCGTCCTCAAGCCACTCGCCGGCCGCATCGAGCGTGACGGACTCGATGCGCGCGACATCGCCTACCTGCCGCAGGTCGCCGAGATCGACCGCTCGTTTCCGATCAACGTCTACGACATGGTGGCGATGGGGCTGTGGCGCCGCGCCGGCCTGTTCGGCGGCATCGGGCCAAAGGCGCGCGATCTGGTGCACCATGCCATGACCGCGGTCGGACTCGCGGGCTTCGAGCAGCGCGCCATCGGCACGCTCTCGGGCGGGCAGATGCAGCGCATGCTGTTCGCGCGGCTTCTGCTGCAGGATGCTCGCGTGATCGTGCTTGACGAGCCGTTCAACGCCATCGACGCCAAGACTTCGGCCGATCTGCTTGACCTCGTGCGGCGCTGGCACAGCGAGCGGCGCACCGTGCTCGCGGCCATGCACGACATCGACCTCGTCAAGGACGCGTTTCCGCAAACGCTGCTGCTGGCGCGCGAGTCCGTCGCGTGGGGCGCGACCGCCGATGTGCTGACGCCTGAGAATATGCTCAAGGCGCGGCGCATGTGCGAAGCGTTCGACGAAGAGGCGCAAGCCTGCGCCGTTGCGGCAGCGTGACGATGCTGTCGCAGATATTTTCTGGACCCTTCGCCGACGAGGAAGTCCGCCACTCCATGGTTGCCGTGCTGGCGCTCGCGCTCAGCGCCGGCCCGGTTGGTGTGTTCCTGCTGCTGCGCCGCATGAGTCTCGTCGGCGATGCGATGTCGCACGCCATCCTGCCGGGAGTGGCGATCGGCTTTCTTGCCGCCGGACTCAACGTTTTCGCCATGACGCTCGGCGGCTTGGCCGCCGGCCTTTTGGTTGCCGTGCTCGCTGGCGTGGTGAGTTCGGACGACTGATTTGCCGGAGGATGCCTCGCTCGCCGTGTTTCTTCTGGCGTCGCTCGCTTTTGGGGTAGTGATCGTCTCCCTCAACGGCATCGACGTCGAGCGGCTCATGGAGTTCCTGTTCGGCGAAACGGCCGCGAAAATGAATGCGGACAAGCTCATCGTTATCGCCGTCAACTCGACAATAAGCATGATCGCCTTGGCGCTGATTTACCGGCCGCTTGCGCTCGATTGCGTCGATCCGGGCTTTCTACGTTCGGTCAGCCGGGCTGGCGGGATCGCGCATCTGACTTTTCTCGCGCTGCTCGTGCTCAATCTGATATCGGCCTTTCATGCGTTGGGCACGCTGCTCGGCGTCGGCATCATGATCATTCCGGCCGCCGGAGCGCGATTCTGGTCACGCGACATCTCGGTGATCATCGTGCTGACGATCGCAATCGCCCTGCTGTCAGGCTGGGCCGGATTGCTGTTCGCCTTTCACTCCGGCATCCCGTCTGGGCCCGCCGTTACCTTGGTGGCGGCCTTCCTTTATGCCGTATCGGTGCTGTTTGGGCGGGTCGGCGGACTGGTTTGGCGACTGTTCCCAGGCCGCCATCTGGAAGCTTAGAACGCTCAATTCCGATGCACTCTCCGCGCCCTCAGCGCCACGCCGATGAGTTAAACGGCGCCTGCCTTACTTCGGCTTGATCGTGCTGAGCAGCCGCGTCTTCTCCGCGACATCGCGATCGAGATCGCGCGCAAACCCGGCGCTGTCAGCGAAAAAGTCGGACGGCTGAAACGTGTTCTTGATGATGCGCTGGGCGGCCGGTCCGTGCATCGTGACCGCGCACGCATCGGCGAGCTTGCGCTTGATCTCGGCCGGAAGCCCCGCCGGACCCAGCAAGCCGCCGTAGCTCAGCGGCGCGACGTCGAAGCCTTGCTCCTTGACGGTCGGCACATCCGGGAGTGCAGGATTGCGCGCCTCCGCAAACAGGCCGGGCATGTGCAGGCCGCTGCTGGCCGCAGCCGTGAGCGGCACGGCCGCGAGGTCGAGCTGGCCGGAGCGGATGTTCTGAAGTTCCTCCGCCGGCCCCTTGTACGGGATGGTGGTGAGTTCGACTTTCGCCTGCCGCGATAGCTCGATGATGGCGAGGTCCGGAATGGTCAATGTGCCGGGAACGCCGACGTTCAATACGCCCGGCTTTTTCCTGGCGGCCTCGACGATGTCCGCCACGGTCTTGAATGGTGAGTTCGGCGGCACCACCAGCACCTGATCGTTCTTGAAAGTCTGGCAGATCGGATCGAACGATTTGTAGGTATAGCTGACCTGCTTGTCGGTCAGCGGCTGCACCGTGATCGAGAACGTTGCGCCGTGCATCAGCGTATAGCCGTCGGGCTTGGCGTTCGCGACCGCGGCCGAGCCGATCACGCCGCTGGCGCCCGGCTTGTTGATAATGATGAAAGGCTTGCCGAGCTGCGACGCCAGGCCGTCGGCGAGCACGCGACCCAGAATATCCGCGCTCGATCCGGGCGTGGTCGGAAGGATGATCTCGACGACATGGTCCGGATAATTCTGTGCGCCGGCGCTGCCTGCGACGCCCACCATCGCAGCCGCAACAACCGCGAGCATTGCCCCGTGTCTCATGGCTTCCTCCGTGTCCGCGGATCAGGTCCGAGATTGTCCTGAACGATAGACCTTGCGACCGCCGGATCAAGCGCGCGGGGACGCCGCAAGGTCGCAGCCAGGGGGATGCAACGCCGAGCCGATGCCTATATAGGAGGGGCCAACGGAGGGAAGCGATGTCCGACAAAGTCCCCGTCACGGTGCTGACCGGCTATCTCGGCGCCGGCAAGACCACCCTGCTCAACCGCATCCTGTCCGAGCCGCACGGCCAGAAGTACGCCGTCATCGTCAACGAGTTCGGCGAGATCGGCATCGACAATGACCTCGTGGTGGGCGCCGACGAGGAAGTGTTCGAGATGAACAACGGCTGCATCTGCTGCACCGTGCGCGGCGATCTCGTGCGCATCATCGACGGGCTGATGCGGCGCAAGGGCAAGTTCGACGCCATCATCGTCGAGACCACCGGCCTCGCCGATCCGGCGCCGGTGGCGCAGACCTTCTTCGTCGACGAGAATGTCGGCCGCAAGACCAGGCTCGACGCGGTGGTGACGGTCGCCGACGCCAAGTGGCTGCAGGAGCGCCTCAAGGACGCGCCGGAGGCGAAGAACCAGATCGCGTTCGCCGATGTGATCCTGCTCAACAAGACCGATCTCGTTTCGCCCGAGGAACTTGAGCGAGGTCGAGGCGCGCATCCGCGGCATCAATCCGTACGCCAAGGTGCATCGCACCCAGCGCTCCAATATTCCGATCAACGAAGTGCTCGGCCGCAATGCGTTCGATCTCGACCGCATCCTCGACATCGAGCCGGACTTCCTCGGCGGCGATGGACACGATCACGATCATCATCACGACCATGATCACGATCATGGCCACGACCATCATCACGATCATGACCACAAGCATGAGCATCATCACCACGGCCTGAAGCACTATCACGACGAGGAGATGCAATCGATTTCGCTGCGCAGCGACAAGCCGCTCGACGCCGACAAGTTTTTCCCCTGGGTGCAGGACCTGGTGCAGAAGGAAGGCCCGAGCATTTTGCGCTGCAAGGGCATCCTCGCCTTCAAGGGCGACGAGGAGCGCTTCGTGTTCCAGGGCGTGCACATGATCCTCGACGGCGATCACCAGCGTCCATGGAAGGACGGCGAAAAGCGCGAAAGCCGCATCGTCTTCATCGGCCGCAACCTGCCGGGGAAGAAGATCGTCGAGGGCTTCGAGAGCTGCGTGGCGTGAGCAATCAACCTCATTCGGCCTCATGCTGAGGAGCATCGCGAAGCGATGCGTCTCGAAGCATACGGACTCCCAACATCCTTCGAGACGCGGCCTTTGGCGGCTCCTCAGGATGAGGTGGAGTAAGTTGTGACCGATACTCGCAACGAAACCGTCTCCGTCGTCGAACGCACGCGTGCCGTTGGCGGCGGGCGGCCCGGTCGTTGCCGCGCATTTTCTCGGGCGCACCGCTGTGTTCGTTCTCGGCGACGAGGCGATGCTGCTCGCGGAACCGCAAGGCGAGCCACGACGCGTCGAAGTGCATGGCGGCGGCATTCTTGCGACGGCGGCGGACGGCGAGCGCATCGTCAGCGGTGGCGATGACGGCAAGGTGATCGCGACCGACGCGAAAGGCGAAAGCCGCACGCTCGCGACCGACGCAAAGCATCGCTGGATCGATCACGTCGCGCTCGGGCCCGACGGCGCGGTCGCCTGGTCGGCCGGCAAGACGGCGTTCGTGCAGGCGAAGGAGATGCGCGAGTTCGAGGCGCCGTCGACTGTCGGCGGACTCGCGTTCCTGCCGAAGGGCTTCCGGCTCGCCATCGCACACTACAACGGCGCGACGCTGTGGTTCCCGAATGCGCCGCAGGCCGAGCCGGAAAAACTCGAATGGAAGGGCTCGCATCTTGGCGTGACGGTGCATCCCGACGGCCGCTTCCTCGTCACCACGATGCAGGAGCCGATGCTGCACGGCTGGCGGCTCGTCGACCGCCAGCACATGCGCATGTCGGGCTATGCGGCGCGCGTCACCTCGTACGGCTGGACCCCCGGCGGCAAGTGGCTCGCGACATCGGGTTCGACGCAGCTCATCCTGTGGCCGTTCCAGGCCAAGGACGGCCCCATGGGCAAGCAGCCGCGCATCCTGGCGCCGTCCGAGCACCGCATCGAGGTCGTCGCCTGCCATCCAAAACAGGAGATCGTCGCCGCCGGCTACGGCGACGGCATGATCCTGCTGGTGCGCCTCGAGGACGGCGCGGAGATTCTGGCCAAGAAACCCGGCGAGGCGCCGGTCACGGCGCTGGCCTGGAGCGCGGACGGCATGCTGCTCGCGTTCGGCACGGAAAGCGGCGAAGCTGGCGTGATCGATCTCGCCTGATCGCGGCGATAGTGGGAGGCTCCATGTTCCTGAAATTCTCTGCCGCCAGCGGCCTGCAATTCGAAGATCGCGACAATTTCCGCGCCTTCAAACTCGTCGTCGAAGGCAACCGGGATCAGATCGACACAGTTCGACAGCGCCGTCGCCGGCAAGGCCGAGTTGCCCGATGCCGACACCGCCTGGATTTTCGAGGACGCGCTGCGCCGCTGGCCGGGCGTCGAACACAACGCCGCTTGGCAGCAGAATTTCTCGGCCATGATCGAGAAGGCGCGGCCGCACGGCTGGATCGACGACCAGCGCAAGGCGATCAAGGCGCACGTCGAGTGGGTAGCGTGAACAACAACAAGTCGGCGCCGTGTGACGGCGCCGCTTCCGCGGCCCTTCGATCCGAGAGCTCAGATCACGTACTGCCTCAACGGCGGATAGCCGTTGAAGCCCACCGACGAATAGGTCGTCGTGTAGGCGCCGGCCGCTTCCAGGATCACCTTGTCGCCGATGGCGAGCGAGACCGGCAGCGGGTACGGCGTCTTCTGGTAGAGCACGTCGACGGAATTGCAGGTTGGCCCGGCGATGACGCACGGCGCGGTCTCGTCGCGGTCTTTTGCGGTCCGGATCGGATAGCGGATCAACTCGTCGATGGTCTCGGCCAGCCCATGGAACTTGCCGATGTCGAGATAGACCCAGCGCAGCTCGTCCTCGGGCGAGCGCTTGGCGATCAGCACCACCTCGGCCTCGATCATGCCGGCGTTGCCGACGAGGCCGCGGCCCGGCTCGACGATGGTCTCCGGGATGGCGTTGCCGAAATGCTTGCGCAGCGCGCGGAAGATCGCCTTGCCGTAGGATTCGAGCTTCGGCGTCTTGCGCACGTAGCGCGCCGGGAAGCCGCCGCCGAGGTTGACCATCGACAGCGTGATGCCGCGCTCGGCGCAGGAACGGAATATCCCCGCCGTGGACGCCAGCGCGCGGTCCCAGGCCTCGACATTGTGCTGCTGCGAGCCGACGTGGAACGAGATGCCATACGGCACCAGCCCGCGCTTGTGCGCGAGTTCCAGGATGTCGGCCGCATAGGCCGGTTCGCAGCCGAACTTGCGCGACAGCGGCCATTCGGAGCCCGAGCCGTCGCAATGGATGCGGCAGATCACACGGCTGCCGGGCGCGGCCCGCGCGACCTTCTCGACTTCGGCCTCGCAGTCGACGGCATAGAGCGCGACGCCGAGCTTGTATGCCGCGGCGATCTCGCTCTCCTTCTTGATGGTGTTGCCATAGGAGATGCGCTCGGGCGTGGCGCCCGCTGCCAGCACGTCATGCGTCTCGCTCACCGAGGCGACGTCGAAGTTGGCGCCGAGGCCGACGAGCAGCTTCAGGATTTCAGGCGCCGGGTTGGCCTTGACGGCGTAGAACACCTTGGTGTCCGGCATCGACCGGGCGAAGCCGAGGTAGTTCTCGCGGACGACGTCGAGGTCGAGCACGAGGCAAGGTCCGTCTTGGGCGCGGTTCTTCAGAAATTCGCGGATGCGTGCGGTCATCGACCCAGCTCCCCTATCCGGGTGGCGGCATAGCCGCCAAGGTGAACCAACTGTGACGCACGTCAGTTCCGCACCACGCGGAATACGTAACGTCACGCGATTGCTGCCTTGGTCCGGATGAGGGAGGTCCCGTTCCGCACTGCTGGCAAAGATGGACAAGCCTTTTCAGTCAACCGGCACTCGCGCCGGGGATCCAAAAAAGCCCGCTCCGTCGTTGCTTTAAGCCGCGTCCCCCGTTGAGAGCGGGGTGCGCCGGTTTCGCCTCCGGCTGCCGATCGCATGAGCAAGGGAGTGAGATCTCTCCCTTAGGCGGCTGTCCGGCCTCTTGTCCGGATGCCCACCGATCGACACACGGCCACAGGCACGTGCGAAATTGGGCGAGGCAGAAATAAGCGATTCAATCGCGAGGTGCAAGAGTTTTGGTCTTAACAAAAAGTTATCTGCTGAATTTGTTGCGGCGAGAATGCGGCAGCGCGCTCAGCTCGGCGCCGGTGAAGGGCTCGACGCGGCGCGCGGCGCGCACGAACTGCACCATGACGGCAAGTGCCGCACAGCACGAACAGGCCGTCGAGAATGCGCGCGCCGATCTCGCCGAGCGCGAACAGGCTGGCGATCGCCCAGCTTCCGGCGAAGGCGGCGCCGAACACTTCCGCGCCGATCAGGATCACCGCGCTGACGACGGTCAGCACGTTCAGCCAGATGATCCGGCGCCCGCGCGGCGATGCAGTCATGGTCATGGCGGTTCCTTTGCGCCGGCAATCTCTCCGAAACCGCCGGCCGGATCAAGCCCGCGAAGGGCTCACGCGGCGTCGCGGGCGGCCTTGGCGTCGAGCAGCCCGGCTTCGACCAGGGCGGCGCGGATTCGCTCGATCTCAGGCCTGCCGAGCTTGACCAGCGGCGGCCGCACCACGGCGCGCGGCAGCCGACCGAGCAGCACCAGCGCCTCTTTCATGCGGTTGTGCATGTCGGCCCAGGGGTCGGCATAGAACACCTTCGCCAGCGGATAGATGCGGTCGTTGAGCCGCTTTGCCGCCGCGAGGTCGTTGCCCTGAACCGCCCGGAACAGTTCCGCCTGGAGGTCGGCGATGACGCTGCCGCTGCCTGAAAGCAGCCCGTTGCAGCCAAGCACCAGCGATGAGAACAGCCACGCGCTGTGGGTGGTGAGCACGTTCACCGGCCGCGGCAGGTTTTGCAGCGTGCGGATGTGCATCTCGTGCTGCGGGATGTTCCCGGCCCAGTCCTTGATGGCGCGGATCGACGGCACCTGCTCGACCATCCTGAGCAGCGTGTCGCGCGGATAGCCCTGGCCGGTCGCCAGCGGGTACTGGAACACGATGATCGGCAGGTCGCTCGCCTCGGCGATGCGCTTGAAGTGCGCCAGCGCCATCTCCGGCGACTGTCCGAGCGTGAACGGCGCCGGCGGGAACACCAGCAGCGCGGAGGCGCCGCCCTCCGTCGCCATGCGGGCGATGCGCGCGGCTTCGAGGCTGCCGTCAGCCCAGATGCCATTGACGATCGGCAGCCGGGCGCCGATCTCGTCCTGCGCGATGTCGAGCACGCGCCGCTGCTCCTCGAAGCGTGCAGGAGGCGACCTCGGTCGAATGGGCGTTGATGGTGATGGCCGAGAGCCCCTTCACCGCCGCCACGTCGCGCAGGTGCTTGCGGAAGCTCTTCTCGTCGATCGAGAGGTCTTCCTCGAAGGGCAGCAGGACGGCCGGAATGACGCCGTGCGGGACATATTGGGCGTGGCGGGGCACCGGAATTCTCCTTGCGGCTTTGGTCGCTTGGGCGCGAACACATATATCACGTTCACGTGCGCATTTGGTAAGACATCCCCATGACCCAGCAGGCTCCCTCCGATAATCCGCTTTTCGAAAAATGGACCGGTCCCCACGCGGTTCCGCCCGTTAACCGCGTCAGGCCGGAGCATTTCCGCGAGGCTTTCGCGCGAGCGCTTGCCGAGCACGAGGCCGAAATCGCGGCCATCGCAGGCGCCGCCGAAGCGCCGAGCTTCGACAACACCATTGCGGCGCTGGAACGCAGCGGCCGGGCATTGGCGCGCGTCGGCAACGTGTTCCACATCCTGGCCGGCGCGCACACCAACGACGCCCTGCTCGAAATCGAGCGCGAAATCTCGCCCCGGCTCGCCCGGCACTGGAACAGGATCAACACCAACGAGGCCCTGTACCGGCGCATCGACGCGCTGATGCAGCAGGCGGCCGCGCTTGGCCTCAATGCCGAGCAGGCGCGCGTGCTGGAGCGCTATCACACCACCTTCCGCCGCGCCGGCGCTGCGCTCGATGCTGCGGCGAAGAAGCGGCTGGCGGAAATCATCGAGCGCCTCGCCACCATCGGCACCGCGTTCAGTCAGCACGTGCTGGCCGACGAACAGGCCTATGCGCTCGCGCTCGACCGCGAGGAGGAACTCGCCGGCCTGCCCGATTTCGTGCGCGACGCCATGGCGGCCGACGCGCAGGAGCGCGGCATGAAGGGCCACGTGGTGACGCTGTCGCGTTCGAGCATCGAGCCGTTCCTGCAATTCTCCGCGCGGCGCGACCTGCGCGAGAAGGTGTTTCGCGCCTTCATCGCGCGCGGCGACAACGGCGGCGCGAACGACAACAAGGAGATCATCGCGGAGGAGGTGCGGCTGCGCGCCGAGCGCGCGCAACTGCTCGGCTATCCGGACTTCGCCCATTACCGGCTCGACGACGCCATGGCGAAGACGCCTGCGGCGGTGCGCGATCTGCTCGACACGGTCTGGACACCCGCCCGCGCCCGCGCGCTCGCCGACCGCGACGCCATGCAGGCGTTGGTGCAGGAGGAAGGCGGCAACTTCGCGCTCGCGCCGTGGGACTGGCGCTACTACGCCGAGAAGCTGCGCAAGCGGCGCTGCGATTTCGACGAGGCCGAGATCAAGCCGTACCTGCAGCTTGACGCCATGATCGAGGCCGCATTCCACGCGGCGGAACGATTGTTCGGCCTTCGCTTCCGGTCGATCGACGACGTGCCGGTCTGGCATCCGGATGTGCGCGTGTGGGACGTGACGCGGCGCAGACGGCTCCCATGTCGGCTTGTTTTTCGGCGATTATTTCGCCCGGCCGACCAAACGCAGCGGCGCCTGGATGACGTCGCTGCGCGATCAGGAAAAACTTTCGGGCGACATCCGGCCGCTGATCGTCAACGTCATGAATTTTTCCAAGGCCGCCGAAGGCGAGCCATCGCTGCTGAGTTTCGACGACGCGCGCACGCTGTTCCACGAGTTCGGCCACGCGCTGCATGGGCTTCTGTCCAACGTCACGTTCCCGAAGATTTCCGGAACGAACGTGCCGACCGACTTCGTCGAACTGCCCTCGCAGCTCTACGAGCATTGGCTGGAGCAGCCCGAAATCCTGCGCCGCTTCGCGAGGCACTACGAGACCGGCGAGCCGATGCCGGACGATCTGCTGCAACGGGTCGTCGCCGCGCGGAATTTCCACCAAGGCTTTGCGACCGTCGAATACCTGGCCTGCGCGATCGTCGATCAGGATTTCCATTCGGTCGCCACGGCGGAAAATATCGACGCCAAGGCCTTCGAGACGGCGATGCGCTCGCCCGCATCGGCATGCCCGACGAGATCGCGATGCGCCATCGGCCGCCGCATTTCGCCCACGTGTTCTCGGGCGGCGGCTATGCGGCGGCCTATTACAGCTACATGTGGTCGGAGGTGCTCGACGCCGACGCCTTCGCGGCCTTCAAGGAGGCCGGCGATATTTTCGACCCGGCGACCGCCAAGCGGCTTCGCGACACGATCTACGCGGCCGGCGGCCTGCGCGACCCGGCCGAGGCCTACAAGGCCTTCCGCGGCCGGCTGCCCACGGCGGAGGCGCTGCTCAAGAAGCGTGGATTCATCGACGCCGGGATGGCAACCTAGGCGCCATGGACCTTCACACGGCCGGACATCAGCGCGGCGTCGTCTGCGCGCCCCATCGCGACGCCGTCGAGGCGGGGCGCGCCATCCTGGCCGAAGGCGGCAATGCGCTCGAAGCCATGATCGCGATGGCGGCGACCATCGCGGCCGTCTACCCGCACATGAACCACATCGGCGGCGACGGCTTCTGGCTCATCCGCGAGCCATCGGGCCGGCTGCGGGCCATCATGGCGGCGGGGCCGTCCGGAGCCGGTGCGCGGCTCGATCTCTACCGCGATCAGGAGATCATCCCGCCGCGCGGGCCGCTCGCCGCACTCACCGTGCCGGGCGCGGTCGGCGGCTGGATGCTGGCGCACGAGGCGGCCAAGGATTTCCGCGGCCGGCTGCCGCTCGACGTGCTGCTCGGCCCGGCGATCGGCCATGCACGCGACGGCTACGTGGTCACGCGCAGCCAGGCGCGGCTGTCGGAGGAGAAACTCGGCGAGCTCAAGGATGTGCCGGGCTTCGCCGAGACCTTCCTGCCCGATGGCAAGCCGCCCGCGGCGGGCGTCACGCTGAAGCAAAGCGCGCTCGCCGCGACGCTCGAGCAGCTCAGCCATGCCGGTCTCGAAGACTTCTATCTCGGCGATGTCGGGCGCGAGATCGCCGCCGACCTCGAGCGCATCGGCAGCCCGGTGACGCGCGCGGACCTGACGCGCTACCGCGCCAAGCTCGCCGAGCCGTTGAGCGTCACGCTCAAGACCGGCACCGCCTACAACACGCCGGCGCCGACCCAGGGCGTAGCATCGCTGATGATCCTCGCGCTGTTCGAACGGTTCGACGTCGCCGAGGCCGAAGGCTTCGACCACATGCACGATCTGGTCGAATCGACGAAGCGGGCGCTGCGCGTGCGCGACCGGGTCGTGACCGATCCCGATTTTCTCGCGCACCCGCTCGATCGCTTGCTGGAGGCGCGCTTCCTCGCCGGCGAAGCGATGAAAGTCGACCGCCGCAAGGCCTCACGCTGGCCGGTGCCCTACGGCGAGGGCGACACGGTCTGGATGGGCGCCGCCGACGCGTCGGGTCTCGTCGTCTCCTACATCCAGTCGCTGTACTGGGAATTCGGCTCCGGCTGCGTGCTGCCGCGCACCGGCGTGCTGATGCAGAACCGCGGCACGAGCTTTTCGCTCGAACGCGGCGCGCTCAATCTGCTCGCGCCCGGGCGGCTGCCGTTCCACACGCTCAACCCTGCGATCGCGGTGCTCAAGGACGGCCGCATCATGGCCTATGGCACCATGGGCGGCGACGGCCAGCCGCAGACGCAGGCCCTGCTGTTCACGCGCCACGTGCTGTACGGCCAGCCGCTCGCGGAGGCGATCGATCGTCCGCGCTGGCTGCTGGGCCGCACCTGGGGATCGAAGCTGACCTCGCTGCGCATGGAATTGCGTTTCGATGACAGCCTGATCGACAGGATGATCGCGGCCGGTCACGAGGTGCAGATGTTGCCGGAGCCCTATTCCGACACGATGGGCCACGCCGGCGCGGTGGTGCTGCACCCCAACGGCACCTGCGAAGGCGCGCACGATCCGCGCGCCGACGGCGGCGCGGCGGGCGTTTGACCGCCGCCGCGCGCGCCGTCGCGACCGCCGCTACGGCTGCTTGGAATCCATCAGCACAAAGATCACGCGGCAGGGCTCCTTGCCGTGATTGAGCCAGGCGTGATTGGTCGCCTGCTGGATCGACGACGTCTCCGGCCTTGACGTGCACCGTCTTGTCGTCGAGCATCATGTCGATCTCGCCCGACATGATGATGGCGTAGTCGACCGTGCGCGTACGGTGCATCAGCGGATTGCTGACCTGAACACCGCGCTTCGGCGCATTGTCGCCCACCATCTTCATCATGAAATTGGGATCCATCTTCGCCAAAGCCGCGTCATTGACCGGCGGAAATTCGACGACCCGGATGTTGGTGCCGTTCGGCGGTGGCTCAATGCCGATTGGCGTTTTGCCCATGTCTTCGTGCGAGAATCCCAGCGGATACGAATTCGTGACCCACAAAACGGCCCCCGGATTGCCGGACTTGCCGACATCAAGCGTCACGCTGCTGTCGAACAGCGCGGTCGATTTGTCGTTGGCATCGAGCCCTGTGACGACGCGGTGGATTTCGGTGGCATCAGCGGCAGACCAAACAAACGCTGCGATCGCAATTGAGAACGTTGTCGTGCGAAGCATCATTCCCTCCCATGTTTTGCATGTCCGCCGTTGCGGGCTTTCGCTTCCGACGAAGCCGACATTCGCCAACGACGATAGGGCAGCGTGCCAATTTCCCATTGTGCCGACAAGGGTCTCTCCTATCTGAATGCTGGGGCACAAGGAGCGACGGCCATGACCTCGAACGCATTGCTGCGACGGCTCGGCATCGAGCATCCGATCCTGCTGGCGCCGATGGCCGGAAGCGGCGGCACACCGGAACTCGCGGCCGCGGTGTCCAACGCAGGCGGCCTCGGCGCATGGGGCGGCGCCTATTCGACGCCGGAGCAGATCGTCGAGGCGATCAGGCGCATCCGGCAGCTCACCGGCAAGCCGTTCAACATCAACCTGTTCGCAGGCGGCTATGAGACCAGCCGCAAGGTCGAGCCGGGACCGATGCTGGAGATCATGGCGGCCGCGCACCAAAAGCTCGGATTGCCGCCACCCGTTTTGCCGCCGGTGCCGTCCGATCCGTTTCCGCAGCAATTGGAAGCGGTGCTGCAGGAGCGCCCGCCGGTCTTCAGCTTCACGTTCGGCATTCCTTCGGCCGAGCAAATTTCGCAGTTGAAGGAGCGCGGCATCGCCGTCGTCGGCACGGCGACCACGACCGAGGAAGCCCGCCGGCTGGCGCAGGCCGGCGTCGACGCCATCGTGGCGCAAGGCGCCGAAGCAGGCGCGCATCGCGGCAGCTTTGCGGCGCCGTTCGAGGACTCGATGGTGCCGACGCAAACGCTCGTTCGCGACATTTGCAAACAGGTCTCCCTGCCGGTGATCGCGTCCGGCGGCATCATGGACGGCCGCGATGTCGCAGCGGCGATGCAGCTTGGGGCGGTCGCCGTCCAGCTCGGAACGGCCTTTCTGCCTTGCCCGGAGTCGGGCGCACCGGAAATCTACAAGCGCGCCCTTCTCGACGCGAAAACCGACGCGACCGTCATCACCCGCGCATTCTCCGGCCGGCCGGCGCGCGGCATCGTCAACACTTTCATCGCCATGCTGGACGGCAAGCAGCATGTCATCCTGCCATTCCGGCAGCAGAACGATCTGACGCGTCCGATGCGCAATGCCGCCGGGGCGAAGGGCGAAGCGGGCTACATTTCGCTGTGGGCCGGGCAAGGCGTGACGCGCGCCCGCGCCATGCCGGCGGCCGAGCTTGTCAAAACGCTGGTCGCGGAAAGCTCAGTCGTGGAAGTCGCCAGGGCGTAGCTCGATCGGCGTGCCGTGCGGAGTGCGCTCGCAGGCGTGCTCCCAGGCGTCGCGGGTGCGCGCGAGGGCGCGCGCGTCGGTGATGCCCTTTTCCGCGACAATGCGTTCGAGCGCGGCGAGCCAGTGGCGGTAATAGGTATTGCCACGGTCGGGATCGCCGGCGGCCTGAGCCTTCTTGATCTCGTCGCCGAGCGTTTCCGTCCATTCCTTCCAGGTGAACAGACCGCGCTTGTTGAGCGCGAGCGCCATGGCGAACGCCTGCGCCTCCCACGGCTCGTTGAACACCGGCCCTTCGCGGTCGCGCGGAATTCCCGGGCTCGCGCGCGTTGCAGTCAGCGCTTCGGACGCGTCGGCACTCACTATGGCCGCTCCAGATACGGCTCGAACGCATCGACCGAGACCGTCACCGTCGGATCGGAATCCGGCCCCCACAAATCCTGACCATTGAAGCGCACCGTATAGAGCCATTGCGGATTCTCGCCCTGGCCGTGCGCGACCGTGTCGGGAAAGACGTGGGTGCCGTGCACCACCACGATGGTGCCGACCTTGCCGCGCACGTAGCGCGGCAACCGCGTGTGCGTCGGCGGATTGATGTTCTTCATGCGCACGCGGTCGCCGAGCATTGTATTGCGCCGTCGTGTTCGTCGGCCGCGAGAACGAGCGGCGGCCGAGCACTTTTTTGTAGTCGGCGGCGGTGAGCGTGCGCTTGAGCTGTTTGCCGGGCCGCAGCGAATGGCCGGCCTTGAATTCGTCCTCACTGACCAGGCCGTGGTCGATCAGGAGCGTTTCCATGCTCAAGGCCCATTTCTGATAATAGCTGACGCCGAGATAGATATGCGCCGGCATGATTTCGCGCGCATAACGGCCGCGGTCGATGGTCCACTCGCCGGTGTAA
Organism: uncultured Alphaproteobacteria bacterium; assembly: GCA_963730645.1. Lineage (GTDB taxonomy): Bacteria > Pseudomonadota > Alphaproteobacteria > Rhizobiales > Xanthobacteraceae > BOG-931. The sequence goes on from CAVSSN010000018.1 coordinate 456,260, forward strand.
CCCATGGCGCGGTTGATCGCGAGCACGCGGCCTTCCCACGTCTCGTGGAACGGCGGCTCGTTCGGCTCCGGCTCGACTTTGCCGAAACCCTGCATGCCGCCCATGTCGTGAACGCCGTTCATGCTGGCACCTCTTTCGGATTCTTCGGCATGCCGGTGCCGATCATGCAATCGCGGGTGACGAGCTTGGCGAGGCGCTCCTCGCTCCAGCCTTCGGTGCCGGCGGGCCGCATCGGGATGACGATGTAGCGCATCTCCGAGGTCGAATCCCACACGCGCACTTCGGCGTCGGATGGCAGTTCGACGCCGAAATCGCGCAGCACGCCGCGCGGATCGATGACGGTGCGCGAGCGATACGGCGCCGACTTGTACCAGACCGGCGGCAGCCCCAGGATCGATGTCGGATAGCAGGAGCACAAGGTGCAGACGATGACGTTGTGCACCTTCGGCGTATTCTCCAGCACCATGATTTCGGATTCGGCATTCTCGGTGACGCCGATGTCGGCGACCGCTTTGGCCGCATCTTTCACAAGCTGGTCGTGAAATTTGGGGTCGGCCCATGCCTTGGCGATGATGCGTGCGCCGGTGTGCGGGCCGATCTTGGTCTCGTAGGCCTCGATGATGAGGTCTATTGCGGCCGGATCGACGTAGCCCTTCTCGACGAGGATGGTCTCCAGCGCCCGCACGCGAAGCTGCGTGTCGGACAGCTCGGAGTGTTCGTGGTCATGGTCGTGATGGTGACCGTGATCGTGATGATGTTCGTCTTTTGTAGCCATGGCGGACCTTCCGCAACTACATTGTGTCATCATCCGCGAAAGCGGATGATCCAGTATCCTCCACGCGCCGATCTATGTCGAGAGCGCAGGGAATACTGGATGCCGCCTTGCGGGCATGACAATTAAAATTGGCGTGACCCATGCTGCATTTCGCATCATCCAGATCGCCGACCGGATCGACCGCATCAACGCGGCGATCGGCCGCGCCGCGGCGTGGTGCTGCCTGTTCATCGTGCTGGTGCAGTTCGCCGTGGTGGTGATGCGCTACGCGTTCGATATCGGTTTCATCTGGGTCCAGGAATCGATCATGTATGGTCATGCGGCGCTGTTCATGCTCGCCGCGGCCTGGACGCTGCAGGTGGGCGGCCATGTGCGCGTCGATATTTTCTATGCGGACGCGTCGCCGCGCACCAAGGCGCTGGTCGATCTCGTCGGCGCGCTGGTGTTTCTGCTGCCGTTTGCGCTCGTGCTCGTTTTGCTTTCGGTGCCCTACGTCGCGCGATCGTGGGAGATTTTCGAACGCTCGCGCGAAAGTCCAGCGGCCTGCCATTCGTCTATCTCCTCAAGACGCTGATTCCCCTCTTCGCCGTCCTGATGGCGCTGCAAGGCGTCGCGCAGGCGATCCGCGCCGCGCGGGTGCTCGCCGCACCGCCGGCACAAAGCTGAGCCATGGGGCAGACCCTCGCCGTCACCATGGTGGTCGCAGTGTGCGCGCTGCTGATGGTTGGCTATCCGGTCGCGCTCACGCTCGCCGGCATCTCGCTCGCCTTCGCGGTTGCCGGACATCTGGCCGGCGTGATGGACCTCTCGCTCCTTGGCGCGCTGCCGCAGCGCATCTTCGGCGTCATGACCAACGATGTGCTGCTGGCGATTCCGCTGTTCATCTTCATGGGCGTGATGCTCGAGCGCTCGCGCATTGCCGAAGAGTTGCTGGAGACCATGGGCCGGCTGTTCGGCACGCTGCCCGGCGGCCTCGGCATCTCGGTCGCGATCGTCGGCGTGCTGCTGGCTGCGGCAAAAGGCGTCGTCGGCGCCACCACGGTGACCATGGGCCTGATCGTGCTGCCGACGATGCTGCGCTTCGGCTACGACAAGCGGCTCGCGGCCGGCACGGTCGCGGCGACCGCGACGCTGGCGCAAATCTTTCCGCCCGCGACGGTGCTGGTGCTGCTCGGCGACCAGATCAGCCATTCCTATCAGGCTGCGCAACTGGAGCAGGGAAATTTCGCGCCGGATTCGGTTTCGGTCGCCGACCTGTTCGCGGGCGCCATCGTGCCGGGCTTCGCGCTGGTCGCGCTCTATATCCTCTACCTGATCGGCGTCGCGATCTTTTTCCCCGCAAGCTCGCCCGCGATGCCGCCCGATCCCGCGGCGCCGCGCGGCTTTGCGCTCATTCGCCGGCTCGCCACCGTCCTGGTCGCGCCGATCCTGCTGATCCTTGCGGTGCTCGGCTCGATCCTCGGCGGCCTGGCAACGCCGACGGAAGCGGCCTCCGTCGGCGCGGTCGGCGCCATCCTGCTCGCGGCGCGGCGCGCGGGCGCGAAAGAGCTGCTCGTGCCGGTGATGACACGCACGACCCAGATCACCAGCATGATCTTTCTCATCCTGATCGGCGCCACGTTGTTCAGCCTCGTCTTCCGCGGCCTTGGCGGCGACGACATGGTGCAGCAGGCGCTCGGCAATCTGCCGGGCGGCGCCGGCGGCGCGATCCTCGCGGTGATGGCCGGCATGTTCCTGCTCGGCTTCGTGATGGATGCGTTCGAGATCATTTTCGTGGTGGTGCCGATCGTCGCGCCGGCGCTGCTGAAAATGCCCGGCGTCGATCCGGTCTGGCTCGGCATCATGATGGCGGTGAATTTGCAGACCTCGTACATGCATCCGCCGCTCGGGCCGACGCTGTTCTATCTGCGCGGCGTCGCGCCGCCGGAGGTTTCGACCCGCGACATCTATGTCGGCGTCATTCCGTTCGTGCTGATCCAGCTCGTTGCGCTCGTCGCCTGTGGTTCGTGCCGGGGCTTGCCACCGCGCTGCCCCATGCGCTCTATGGACGGTGAGGAGACGAACCATGGCAGCCGCGCAAATCTTCGATCTCTCCGGGCAGGTGGCGCTGGTGACCGGCGCGTCGAGCGGGCTCGGCGTGCGTTTTGCCGAGTGCCTGGCCGAGAACGGCGCAGCGGTGGTGCTGGTCGCGCGGCGCGCCGATCGTCTCGCGTCGGTCAAGGCGCGCATCGAAAAAGCCGGCGGCCGCGCCATCGCGGTCGAGGCCGATGTGCTCGACCGCGCCGCGATGACGCGCGCCTTCGACGCCGCCGAAAAAGCCTTCGGCACGGTGACCATCCTCGTCAACAATGCCGGCATCGCGCATTCCGGCCGCGCGGTCGACTTTCCCGAAGCGGAATGGCGGCGCGTGCTGTCAACCAATCTCGACGCCGTGTTCTTCTGGGCGCAGGAAGCCGCGCGCCGCATGCTGGCGGCGGAAAAAGCCGGCGCCATCGTCAACATCTCGTCGGTGCTCGGCTTTGGCGTCAACAAGGGCGTCATCGCCTACGCCACCGCCAAGGCCGGCGTGATCCAGGTCACCAAGGCGCTGGCGCTCGAACTCGCGTTCAAGGGCATCCGCGTCAACGCCATCGCGCCGGGCTGGATCGTGACCGACCTCAATCGCGAATTCCTCGCGAGCGAGAGAGGCCTGGCGATCAAGCGCGATATTCCCATCGGCCGCTTCGGCGAGGAGCGCGATCTCGACGGCGTGCTGCTGCTGCTCGTCTCCGACGCCGGCCGCTTCATCACCGGCGCGACCATCGTCGCCGACGGCGGCCAGATGGTGGCGCTGCGAGGCTAATGCAGAAGGGGCTCCATCATGGATTTCACGCTGTCGCCCGAGGTCGAAGACCTGCGCGTGCGCACGCGCGCGTTCGTCGAGGAGCATGTGCTGCCGCTCGAAGACGATCCGGAGAATTTTTCCGAGCACGAGAACATCCCGCTCGAACGGCTGGCGCCGGTGCAGGCGAAGGCGAAGGCGGCCGGCCTGTGGTCGCCGCAATCGCCGAAGGAATTCGGCGGCATGGCGCTGCCGATCACCGCCTGGGCGGTGATGTACGAGGAGGCGGCGCGTTCGATCTTCGGCGCGCTGTCGATGAACTGCATGGCGCCCGACGACGGCAACATGAGCCTGCTGGCCAAGATCGGCACGCCCGCGCAGAAGGAATGGTGGTTGCGTCCGATCGTCGACGGCAAGGTGAAGTCGTCCTTCGCCATGACCGAGCCGGCGCCGGGCGGCGGCTCCGATCCGAGCATGATCAAGACCTATGCGAAGAAGAAAGACGGCGGCTGGACCATCCACGGCCGCAAGTGGTTCATCACCGGCGCGGCGGAGGCGGCGCATTTCATCGTCGTCGCGCGCACCTCCGACGACAAGCGCAAGGGCCTCACCGCCTTCCTCTACCACAAGGACCAGCCGGGCTGGCGCATCGTGCGCCGCATCGGGATCATGGGACCGGAGGAGCATGGCGGCCATTGCGAGCTCGAGTTCGACGGTCTCGAAATCGCGGACGAGAACGTGCTGATGAATGTCGGCGACGGTCTCAAGGTGACGCAGGTGCGGCTCGGCCCGGCGCGGCTCACGCATTGCATGCGCTGGCTCGGGCAGTCCAAGCGCTGCATGGAGATCGCGCAGAACTACGTCAACAACCGCGAGGGCTTCGGCATCAAGCTTGCCGACCGCGAGAGCGTGCAGATCAAGCTCGGCCAGGTGGCGCACGCAGATCCAGATCGGCCGGCTGCTCACCATGCACGCCGCGTGGAAGCTCGAACAGGGCGACCGCGCGCGCAAGGAAGTCTCGATGGCGAAGGTCCACGTCGCCGACACGCTGCATCAGGCGGCCGACGTCGCCATCCAGCTCAACGGCGCGCGCGGCTTTTCCAAGGACACGATTCTCGAATGGGTCTACCGCGCCGCGCGCTCGGCGCGCCTCGTCGACGGCGCATCCGAGGTGCACAACATGGTGCTCGCCCGCTTCATGCGCGAGGAAGGCCGCGACTTCTGGAGCTGGAGCGCAGGCAACAGGGTGTGAGTCTATTCCTCTCCCGCTTGCGGGGGAGGATAGGCACGCAAAGCGTGCCAGGAGGGGGCTCGCGGGAGCCCCTGAGCAAGCCAGTTTCCCCCTCCCTACCCTCCCCCGCAAGCGGGGAGGATTAAGGACGAAGCGGGGGGGATTAAGGATCGACGCGATGAAATTCTACGACTGCTCAACAGCGCCAAGTCCGCAACGGGTGCGCATCTTCCTCGCCGAGAAAGGCATCACCGTCCCGACCGTGCAGGTCGACCTGCGCCATGGCGAGCAGTTCACGCCGGCGTTCCGCGCCATCAATCCGGATTGCACCGTGCCGGTGCTGGTGCTCGACGACGGCACCACGATCACCGACGCCATCGGCATCTGCGTCTATTTCGAAGCGATCCAGCCGAAGCCGCCTTGATGGGCGAGACGCCGGCCGAGAAGGGTCTCGTCACCTCGTGGCAGCGCATCGCCGAGCGCGACGGCTTCTATGCGGTGATGGAGGCGTTCCGCAATACGACGCCGGGCCTGAAGGGACGCGGCCTGCCAGGCGCCGGCGATTACGAGCAAATTCCGGCGCTGGCCGAGCGCGGACGCGCCCGCGTCCAGCACTTCTACAAGGAAATGGATGCGCGGCTCGCCGACCACGAATTCGTCGCCGGCTCGCGTTACACGCATCGCGGACATCACCACGCTGGTCACCGTCGGCTTCGCCGGCTGGGCCAAGCTGCCGATCCCGGACGATTGCCGGCATGTCCGGCGCTGGCACACCCAGGTTTCGGCACGCCCGAGCGCCAAGGCCTAGAACCTCGCTGCGCAGTGCGCCAAAGTTCGTTGCCGGCCAGGCGCCGGGACTTTTCCTTGCGCGACGTTGCCCACCGGCGAAATAATCAAGTCGGTCAACCGATTAGCATTGCCCATCAGGGCGCCAGACACTATCTCAATGGAACCCACAGCCCCCCTAGCGATATCGGCGGCGCGAGGGCAAACTGGCCTTCGGAGGCCCGCGTAATGGCGCTGAGAGACGTCAAGCTCGACGACAAGTACGACCTCGGCCAGAGTCGCGTGTTCGTCACCGGCTTCCAGGCGCTGGTGCGGCTGTGCCTGATGCAGAAGGAGCTCGACCGCCGCGCCGGGCGCAACACCGCCGGCTTCGTCAGCGGCTATCGCGGCTCCCCGCTCGCCGGCCTCGACCAGCAGTTCATCCGCGCCAAGCGGCAGCTCGAAAAAAGCGACGTCCGCTTCCAGGGCGGGCTCAACGAAGACCTCGCCGCCACCGCCATCTGGGGCTCGCAGCAGGCCGAGCTGCGCGGCGAAGGCAAGTTCGATGGCGTGTTCTCCATGTGGTACGGCAAGGGCCCGGGCGTCGACCGCACCGGCGACGTCTTCCGCCACGCCAATTTCGCCGGCACCTCGAAGTACGGCGGCGTGCTGGCGCTGATGGGCGACGATCACACCGCGGAATCTTCGACCACCGCGCACCAGTCCGAATACCACTTCATCGACGTGATGATCCCGATCCTGAACCCCGCGGGCGTTCAGGAAGTGCTCGATTACGGCCTCTACGGCTGGGCGATGTCGCGCTACACCGGCACCTGGGTGGCGCTGAAGTCGATGCACGAGACCATCGAGTCGACCGCCGCGATCGACGGCAGCCTCGATCGCGTCAAGATCATCACGCCCGATGATTTCCGCATGCCGGAGGGCGGCCTCAACATCCGCCTCGGCGATCCGGTGCTGGCGCAGGAAGCGCGGCTGCACGACTTCAAGCGCGACGCCATGCTGGCCTTCGTGCGCGCCAACAAGCTCAACCGCACCATCACCTCCGGCGGGCGCAATCCGAAGATCGGCATCATCACCACCGGCAAGAGCTATCTCGACGTCCGCCAGGCGTTCGACGAACTCGGCATCGACGAGCTCAAGTGCAACGAACTCGGCATCCGGCTCTACAAGGTGGCGTGCGCGTGGCCGTTGTCGCAGCGCGAGCTGAAGGAATTTGCCGACAGGCCTCGACCTCATCATCGTGGTCGAGGAGAAGCGCTCGCTCATCGAAGTGCAGGTCCGCGAGGAACTTTACGGCACCGCCAACCAGCCGATCTGCATCGGCAAGAAGGACGAGCAGGGCAACTGGCTGTTCCCGGTCAAGGGCGCGCTCGATCCGAACGAAGTCGCGATCTGCATCGGCGAGCGGCTGCTCAAGTACCACCGCAACGACGACATCGCCGGCCGCGTGGCGCGGCTCAAGGAATTCCAGCGCATCGCGGCGGAGACGCAGGACGTTGCGCAGCGCATCCCGTATTTCTGCTCCGGCTGCCCGCACAATTCCTCGACCGTGGTGCCGGAAGGCAGCCGCGCCTATGCCGGCATCGGCTGCCACTACATGGTGCAGTGGATGGACCGCTCGACGTCGGGCTACACCCACATGGGCGGCGAAGGCGCCAACTGGATCGGCGAGGCGCCGTTCTCCAAGCGCCCGCATGTGTTCCAGAACATCGGCGACGGCACCTACAACCATTCCGGCTACATGGCGATCCGCGCCGCGATCGCCTCGAACACCAACATCACCTACAAGATCCTGTTCAACGACGCCGTGGCGATGACCGGCGGCCAGTCGAACGACGGCGGCCTCACCGTGCAGCAGGTCGCCGCGCAGGTCGCGGCCGAAGGCGCCAAGCGCGTCGTCATCGTCACCGACGAGCCGGACAAATATCCGCACAGCACGACGTGGCCGAAGGGCCTCACCATCCATCACCGCGACGATCTCAACACGGTGCAGAAGACGCTGTCGGAAATTCCCGGCGTCACGGTGCTGATCTACGACCAGACCTGCGCCGCCGAAAAGCGCCGCCGCCGCAAGCGCCACACCTTCCCCGATCCCGACAAGCGCGTCATCATCAACGAGCTCGTCTGCGAGGGCTGCGGCGATTGCGGCGTGCAGTCGAACTGCGTGTCGGTGCAGCCGCTCGAAACCGAATACGGCCGCAAGCGCACCATCGACCAGTCGAGCTGCAACAAGGACTTCTCCTGCGTCAAAGGCTTTTGCCCGTCGTTCGTCACCGTGCACGGCGCGACGCTGAAGAAGGGCGTCGGCGTTGCGGCCGATCACGGCCTGCCGCCGCTCCCTGAACCGGCGCTGCCGGAGTTCGGCCAGACCTACAACATCATCGTCACCGGCGTCGGCGGCACCGGCATCGTCACCATCGGCGGCGTCCTCGGCATGGCGGCGCATCTCGAGGGCAAGGGCATCGGCGTGCTCGACATGGCAGGCCTCGCGCAAAAGGGCGGCGCCGTGTTCAGCCACATGCGCATCGCCCACAAGGCCGACGACATCCACGCCATCCGCGTCGCGGCCGGCCGCGCCGATCTCGTGCTCGGCGGCGACATCGTGGTCGCCGGCACGCGCAAGGTGCTGGCCGCGGTCAAGCACGGCTCGACCGACATGATCGTCAACACGTCGGAGTTCCTGCCCGGCGATTTCACCCGCAATGCCGACTTCTCGCTGCCGACCGAGCGGCTCAAGCGCACCATCGTGGCAGACGCCGGCAAAGAGAAAACGCATTTCATCGATGCGACGCGCATCGCGACCGCGCTGTTCGGCAATTCGATCGGCGCCAACATGTTCATGGTCGGCTACGCCTATCAGCTCGGCGCGATCCCGATCTCGGCCGAGGCCATCGACCGCGCGATCGAGCTCAACGGCGAAGCGGTGTCGATGAACCAGGCGGCCTTCCACTGGGGACGCCGCGCCGCGATCGACCGCGCGTCGGTCGAGGCGCTGGTCAAGCCCGCGCCGGAGGCCGCGAGCGATGCCCGGCGCGTATCGCAATCGTTCGAAGAGACGGTGGAGCGGCGCGTCGCGTTCCTCACCGCGTACCAGAACGCCGCCTACGCCGCGCGCTATCGCGGCTGGGTCGAGAAGGCGAAGGCCGCGGAGGCCGCGAAGGCGCCGGGGAAATGCGGGCTTGCCGATGCCGTGGCGCGCTACCTGTTCAAGCTGATGGCGTACAAGGACGAGTACGAGGTGGCGCGGCTGTTTGCCGACGAGGCGTTCCTCAAGCAGGTCCACTCCGAGTTCGACGGCGACAAGCTGCGGTTCGAATTCCATCTCGCCCCGCCGCTGCTGGCGCGGCGCGACAAGACGACCGGCCTGCCGCGCAAGATGACCTTCGGCGCGTGGCTGCTGCCGGCGTTCCGGGTGCTGGCGCGGCTGAAATTCCTGCGCGGCACCGCCTGCGACCCGTTCGGCTATTCGGTCGAGCGCAAGACCGAGCGCAAGCTGATCGCCGACTACGAGGCGATGCTCACCGAGGTGCTTCGCCAAGCTCACGCCCGCCAACCATGCCGTCGCGGTCGGGCTCGCGGTGATCCCGGAGAAAATCCGCGGCTTCGGCCATGTCAAGCTGCGTCATCTCGCCGTCGCCAAGGCCGACGAGACGGCGTTGTACGAGCAATTCCGCGCCGGCGGCCCGACGCTGCTCAAGGCCGCCGAGTAAGCCCTTAGCAGGAGTTTCCGACCGCGGCGCTTGACCAACTCCGGGCGGTGCTTTCTTATCCCATGCAATCAAGCGATCGCGCACGGCCGTCGGCGAGGGGCCAGCGCCGTGCGGGTGTGGTCGCGCGATGATTTGGGAGGACGCGCCGTGGCGATCGACGTCGCCGCCGACACGTTTCCGAAACTGTTGATCCGCAATGCGCGCGAGCACGCGCAGCGGCCGGCTATCCGCCACAAGGACCTTGGCATCTGGCACACCTGGACGTGGGCCGAGATGCTCGAAGCCGTACGCGCCTACGCTGTGGGACTGCACCGGCTCGGCGTCGCGCGCGGCGACACCGTCGCCATCGTCGGCTCAAACCGGCCGAAGCTTTACTGGTCGGTGATGGCGGCGCAGACGCTCGGCGCCATTCCGGTTCCGGTCTATGCCGATGCCGTCGCCGAGGAACTGGCCTATGTGCTGGCGCACGCCGAGGTGCGTTTCGCCGCCGTCGAGGATCAGGAGCAGGTCGACAAGATTCAGTCGGTCGCCGCGCAGGTGCCGAAGCTTGAACGGATTTTCTACGACGAGCCGCGCGGCCTGCGCGATTACGATCACGCCAAGCTGCACGCGATCGACGACATCATTGCGGATGGCCGCCGCGCGCTCGCTGACGACGCGGCGCTCGGCGAATGGCTCGACCGCGAGATCGCCGCGGGGAATGGCGCCGACCCGTCGATCATTCTCTACACATCCGGCACGACCGGCCAATCCAAGGGCGTGATGCTGTCGGCCTCGGGCTGCATCAATGCGGCCGCCGATACGGTCGCGTTCGACAAGCTCACGGCCGAGGACGAGACGCTCGCCTATCTGCCGCTCGCCTGGGTCGGCGACCATTATCTCAATTACGCGCAGGGCCTCGTTGCCGGCTTTTGTCTCGCCTGCCCGGAGAACGCCGAAACCGCAATGGTCGATATGCGCGAGATCGGCCCGAGTTTTTATTTCGCGCCGCCGCGCACTCTGGAGCAGCTCCTCACCCGCGTGATGATCCGCATCGAGGATGCGCACCCCCTCAAGCGGCGTGTGTTTCATTATTTCCTCGGCGTCGCGCGGCGCCACGGCGAGAAAATCCTCAATGGCGAGCCGGTACCGCCTACGGGCCGCCTGCTCTATCGGCTCGGTAATGTTCTGGTCTACGGCCCGCTCAAGAACGTGCTCGGCCTGTCGCGCGTGCGCGTCGCCTACACGGCTGGCGAGGCGATCGGGCCCGACCTGTTCTCGTTCTACCGCTCGATCGGGCTGAACCTGAAGCAGCTCTACGGCCAGACCGAAGCGTTCCTCTATCTCACCGCGCAACCCGACGGAAAAATTTTCTCCGACACCGTCGGGCCGGCGATGACCAATGTCGACATCCGCATCGCCGACGGCGGCGAGGTGCAATTCAAATCGCCGGGCATGTTCGTCGGCTATTTCAAGGACGAGGCCAAGACCGCCGAAGTGCGCACCGCCGACGGCTATATCAAGACCGGCGACGCCGGTTTCTTCGATCCCAAAAGCGGGCACCTGAAAATCATCGATCGCGCCAAGGACGTCGGCCGCCTCAACGACGGCACGCTGTTCGCGCCGAAATACATCGAGAACAAGCTGAAGTTCTATCCCAACATCCGCGAGGCCGTCGCCTTCGGCGATCAGCGCGATTGCGTCTGCGCGCTGCTCAACATCGATCTCGCCGCCATCGGCAGTTGGGCTGAGCGCAACAATATCGCCTACGGCTCCTATCAGGAGCTTGCCGCCCATCCATTGGTCTACGACATGCTGGCGCGCCACGTCGACGAGGTGAACCGCTCGCTGGTCGCGGAAACGGTGATGGCGGGTGCGCAGATCAAGCGCTTCCTGATTTTGCCCAAGGAACTCGACGCCGATGATGGCGAGCTGACGCGAACGCAGAAAGTTCGCCGCAGCTTCATCGTCGAGCGATATGGGCCGCTTATTAGCGCGCTGTACGACGGCTCGACCGAAGCCGACATCGCGACCGAAGTTACCTTCGAGGACGGCCGCAAAGGCACGCTGACGGCGCGCGTAAAAATTCGCGATATGGCGACGGCGCCGGTGGTGCCTGCGACAGAGCTTGCGGCATGACGGCGCCGGCGAGTGCGGGCATCGCCGCTGGCGAGGTCCTGCTCTCGGTCGAGGACGTGTCGCTCGGCTTCGGCGGCGTCAAGGCGATCAACGGCGTCTCGTTCGACATCCGCAAGGGCGAAATCCGCGCCATCATCGGCCCGAACGGCGCCGGCAAGACCTCGATGCTCAACGTCATCAACGGCTTTTATCAGCCGCAGCAAGGCCGCATCACATTCAAGGGCATAACGCGCGCGAAAATGCGGCCGTACGAGGCGGCGCGCAGCGGCATTGCGCGCACGTTCCAGAACGTCGCCTTGTTCAAGGGCATGACCGCGCTCGACAACATCATGGCGGGGCGCACGCTGAAAATGCGCCGCGGATTTTTTTGGCAGTTGCTGCGGGTCGGGCCGGCGTTGCGCGAGGAAGTGGAGCATCGCTTGCGCGCCGAGGAAATCATCGATTTTTTGCAGATTGCGCAAATCCGCAAGACGATGGTGTCGCGCCTGCCTTACGGCATGCAGAAGCGCGTCGAGCTTGGCCGCGCGCTTGCGATGGAGCCGGACCTCCTCCTGCTCGACGAGCCGATGGCCGGCATGAATCTCGAGGAAAAGGAGGACATGTCGCGCTTCATCCTCGACGTCAATGCGCACTTCGGCACCACCATCGCGCTGATCGAACATGACATGGGCGTGGTCATGGACCTGTCGCAGCGCGTGCTCGTGCTCGACTACGGCCGCAAGATCGCCGACGGTACCCCGCAGGAGGTGCAGAACAATCCGGCCGTCATCGCCGCTTATCTCGGCACCGCGGCGAGCGCTTCGTCCGCTCGCAAAAGCTCGGTCGTCATCCCGAGGTGCGAGCGCAGCAGCCGCGAAGCGGCGATCGTACCCGCGATGCCTGCGATTACTGGATGCCCGCCTTCGCGGGCACCTCGGATGACGGGGAACATTCGGTTGTCGTGATCTTCACGCCGCCTTGCGCTTGTCGGGCGCGAAGCGCCCATAAAACGTCTCGCCCTTCTTCGCCATGTCGATGAGCAGCTTCGACGGCTTGAAGCGCGGGCCGTATTTCTTCTCGAGCTTCTTGCACAGATCGACGAACGCCTTCGTGCCCATGCCGTCGATGTACGACAGCGTGCCGCCGGAGAATGGCGCAAAGCCGAAGCCGAGGATGGAGCCGACGTCGGCCTCGCGCACGTCGGTGATGACGCCTTCCTCGATCGTGCGGGCGGCTTCGAGCGCCTGCGTCACCAGCAGACGATGCTCGAGCTCCGCGACGTCGATCGTGTCGGGATCAAGCTTTGTCTTCTGCAGTTTGGCGAGCCCGGGCCACAGCCGTTTCGGTCCGTTCTGGGGATAGTCGTAGAAGCCCTTGCCGTTCTTGCGGCCGTAGCGGCCCTCCTTCTCCACCATGGTCTGGAGCAACACCTTCTGCTCCGGATCGACCGCTTCCGGGTCCGAGGTCGGCTTCGGTCGCCTTGAGAATCTTCCAGCCAAGGTCGATCGCGACTTCGTCGTTGAGCGACAATGGGCCGACGGGCATTCCGGCCATGCGGGCAACGTTTTCGATCATTGCCGGCGGAACGCCCTCCATCAACATGATGTGGCCTTCGCGGATGTAATTGAGGACGCAGCGGTTGGCATAGAAGCCGCGCGAGTCGTTGACCACGATCGGCGTCTTGCGGATGGCGCGCACGTAGTCGAGCGCGGCGGCGAGCGCCGCATCGCCCGACTGCTTGCCCTTGATGATCTCGACCAGCATCATGCGCTCGACCGGCGAGAAGAAATGGATGCCGATGAAGCGCGGCGGATCCTTGAACTCGGTCGCGAGCGATGAGATCGGCAAGGTCGAGGTGTTGGAGCCGAAGATCACCTTGTCGCCGATCACGGCCTGCGCCTTGGCGATGGCCTCGGCCTTGACCTTGCGGTCCTCGAACACCGCCTCGATGACGAGGTCGCAATCCTTGAGCGCGTTGTAGTCGGGCGTCGGCGTGATGCGCGCGAGCAGCGCGTCGCGGTCGGCGGTGGTGGCGCGGCCGCGGTTGACCTGCTCGGTCATCAGCTTTTGCGAATGCGCCTTGCCCTTGTCGGCGGAGTCCTGGTCGCGGTCGATCAGCACCACGCTCGAGACCGGCGAGCGCGCTGACATAGGCGATGCCCGCGCCCATGAAGCCGGCGCCGAGCACGCCGATTTTCTTGAGCGTCGTCGGCGGCACGGCGGCTGGACGGCGCGCGCCCTTGTTGAGCTCGCCCATGGAGACGAACAGCGAGCGGATCATCGCGGCGGCTTCGGGCGAGCGCAGGATTTTCGCGAACCAGCGCGACTCGACGCGCAGCGCGAGGTCCATCGGAAGCTGCAGGCCCTCGTAGACGACCTGCAGGATCGCCTTCGCGGCCGGATAATTGTCGTAGGTCTCGCGCCGATAGATGGCATTCGCCGGCGGGAACACCATCATGCCGGCCTTGGAGTAGACGAGGCCGCCGGGCAATCTGAAATTTGGCTCATCCCACGGCGCGACGGCCTTGCCGCCGGCCTTGATCCAGTCCTTCGCGGTCTTGATGAGATCGGCGGCGGGCACCACCGCGTCGACGAGCTTCATCGCCTTGGCGCGGTCGAGGCGGTGCTGCTCGCCCTTGAACAGGAATTGCAATGCGTCGGCGGGCTGCATCATGCGCGCGATGCGCTGCGTGCCGCCGGCGCCGGGGAACAGGCCGATCTTGATCTCGGGCAGGCCGAGCCGCGTCTTGCCGTTGTCGGCGGCGATGCGCTGGTGGCAGGCGAGCGTCAGCTCGAAGCCGCCGCCGAGCGCGGTGCCGTTGATCGCCGCGACAAACGGCTTGCCGCAGGTCTCGATGCGGCGATAAAGCTGCGACAGCTTGCGGCTTTCCTCGAACAGCTTTGTGTTCGCCGCCTCCTCGCCTTGCGCCTTGATCAGCTCGGCAAAGGTGCGGCTCAGCGTTTCCAGCATGGTGAGATCGGCGCCGGCGCAGAACGTGTCCTTGCCCGAGGTGATGACCGCGCCCTTGATCGCGGCGTCGCTCGCGACCTGCTCGACGATCGTCCGAAAGCTCCGCGATCACGGTCGGATCGATGACGTTCATCGAGCGCCCGGGCGCATCCCAGGTGACGAGCGCGATGCCGTCGGCGTCGGTGTCGAGCTTGAAGTTCTGGAAAGCCATGGCGGTCTCCCGTGCATCTACATGCGCCCCTCCCCGCGCGCGGGGAGAGGGAGCAGTTACCTCTTCGGATATTCCTTGCCGTCCTTGTGCGTGTAGCGCATGCCTTTTTCGTCGCGCACGACCATCATGTCGACGTCCGGGTAATCGACACTCTCGAATTTCGAGCGCGTGCCGATTTCGATGTAGACCACGTCGCGGTTCGATTTGTTGACGAGTTGGTGACCGATACGGTTGTTGGCCTTGAAGCCCGCGGCGTCGCCCGGCTTGAGCACGGTCTCGCCGTCGTTCTCGATCAGCACGACCTCGCCTTCGAGGATGTAGACAAGCTCGTCCTCTTTCTCGTGCCAGTGCCGCAACGCCGACGCCGCGCCGGGCTTCAGCGTCGTGAGGTTGACGCCGAACTGGTCGAGGCCGGCGGCGTTGCCGAGCCGCTTGCGCGAGCGGCCCTCGACGACGCGGTGGAAC
This sequence comes from uncultured Alphaproteobacteria bacterium, assembly GCA_963730645.1. GTDB lineage: Bacteria > Pseudomonadota > Alphaproteobacteria > Rhizobiales > Xanthobacteraceae > BOG-931. The sequence goes on from CAVSSN010000018.1 coordinate 471,327, forward strand.
GGATCGGGATAATTCGTGCTCGCGTCGAGTTGAATTTTAGCGATGTCTATTTTTGGCATTGCTTTTCTCACACCCGCTCGATGATGGTCGCGGTGCCCATGCCGATGCCGATGCAGAGCGTGATCAGCGCGGTCGACTTGCCGGTGCGCTCCAATTCGTCGACGGCGGTGCCGAGGATCATCGCGCCGGTGGCGCCGAGCGGATGGCCCATGGCGATGGCGCCGCCGTTGACGTTGACCTTGCTCTGATCGAGATCGAACGCCTGCAGGAAGCGCAGCACCACGGAGGCGAACGCCTCGTTGATCTCGATGAGATCGATGTCGGCGAGAGTCATGCCGGCTTTCTTCAGCACCTTCTTGGTCACGTCGATCGGACCGGTCAGCATCAGCGCCGTGTCCGAGCCGATGTTGGCGAACGCTTTTATGCGCGCCCGCGGCTTCATTCCGGCGCGCTTGCCCGCTTTGGCGTTGCCGATCAGCACCGCGGCGGCGCCATCGACGATGCCGGATGAATTGCCGGCGTGGTGCACGTGATTGACGAACTCGACTTCCGGATGCGCCTGTATGGCAACCGCATCGAAGCCGCCCATCTCGCCCATCTGCACGAACGACGGCTTCAACTGCGCCAGCGACTGCATGTCGGTGCCGGGCCGCATGTGCTCGTCCTTGGCCAGGATGGTGAGGCCGTTGACGTCCTTCACCGGCATCACCGAACGCTTGAAGCGGCCCTCGTCCCACGCCGCCGCCGCGCGCTTCTGGCTCTCCACCGCGTACGCATCGACATCGTCGCGCGAAAAACCGTACTTGGTGGCGATGAGATCGGCGGAGACGCCCTGCGGCAGGAAATACGACATGATCGCAATCGAGGGATCGACCGGCCAGGCGCCGCCCGAGGCGCCGATGCCGACGCGGCTCATCGATTCGACGCCGCCGCCGACCGTCATGTCATGCTGGCCGGACATGATCTCGGCCGCGGCGAAATTCACCGCATCGAGTCCCGAGGCGCAGAAGCGGTTGATCTGCACGCCCGGCACGCCCTTGCCGTAGCCGGCAACCAGCGCCGCAACGCGCGCGATGTCGCCGCCGGCTTCGCCGACCGGATCGACGCAGCCCATGACCACGTCGTCGACCAGCGCGGGGTCGAGCTTGTTGCGCTCCTTCACGGCGCCGAGCACCTGCGCGGCGAGATTGAGCGCGGTGACTTCGTGCAGCGCGCCGTCGGCCTTGCCGCGCCCGCGTGGCGTGCGCACGTGATCGTAAATGAAGGCGTCGGGCATCCGGCTCCAAACTCTTCCTCTGTACAGACGGGGTGGCCTGGCTAGCCCGGCCTGACCAAGCGATTCTAGGCTCCTGCAATCAGCAGTTTCATGATCTCGTTGGTGCCGGCGTAGATGCGCAGGACGCGCGCGTCGCGGTACATGCGCGAGATCGGATATTCGTCCATATAGCCATAACCGCCGAACAATTGCAGGCAGCGATCGATGATTTTTCCTTGCAGGTCGGTCAGCCAGTATTTCGCCATCGAGGCGGTGACGGTGTCGAGCTTGCCCTCGACATGGCGGCCGATGCAATGGTCGAGGAAGACGCGAGCGACCGTCGCCTCGCTCTTGCATTCGGCGAGCTCGAACTGGGTGTTCTGGAATTCGATGATGGCCTTGCCGAACGCCTTGCGCTGCTTGACGTAATCGATGGTGAGCGCGAGCGCCCGCTCGATCATGGCGACGGCGTGCACGGCGACGATCAGGCGCTCCTGCGGCAGCTCGGTCATGAGTTGCGCAAAGCCCTGCCCTTCCTCGGTGCCGAGCAGATTTTCCGCCGGCAGCGGCACGTCCTCGAAGAACAATTCCGAGGTGTCGGCCGAATCCATGCCGAGCTTGGCGAGCTTGCGGCCGCGGCGGAAGCCCGGCGCGTCGTCGGTCTCCACCACCATCAGCGAGACGCCCTTGGCGCGCTCCTTCGGATCGGTCTTGGCGACGACGACGATGAGGTTGGCGTGCTGGCCGTTGGTGATGAAGGTCTTCGAGCCGTTGAGCACGTAGCCGTTGCCGGATTTTTTCGCGGTCGTGCGCACGCCCTGCAGGTCGGAGCCGGTGCCGGGCTCGGTCATGGCGATGGCGCCGACCATCTCGCCGGTCGCGAGCTTCGGCAGCCAGCGCTTCTTCTGCTCCTCGGTGCCGTAGTGGAGGATATAGGGCGCGACGATGCCGGAATGCAGCGGCGCACCGAACGAATCGAAACCGGCGAGGCTCAGTTCGCGGTTGATGATCGCCTCGTGCGCGAAGGTGCCGCCCGAGCCGCCGTATTCCTCCGGCATGGAGGCGCACAGCAGCCCCGCCGCGCCGGCCTTGGTCCACACCTCGCGCTCGTACATGCCGGCTTCGTTCCAGCGCTCAACGTGCGGCGCGAACTCCGCGGCAATGAAGCGGCGCGCCTGCTCTTCGAGCAGGACAAGGTCCTCGCTCATCCAGGCCGCGCGCGGAAGGTTGAGAATATCCATGGCCAACCCCTGATTCGCACGATACTCCGCGCCGCGTGCAGGCGCGAGCAGGCAAATCAGAACGCCTCGGCCGGCAATTCCATCGTGCTCGCCGCGCCCGCCTGGATGCGCGCGAGATGCGCGGCGGTTTCCGGCAGCATGCGCTCCATGAAGAAACGCGCGGTGACAAGCTTCGCCTTCATGCGCTCGCGCCGTCGGCGCCGGCCGCGAGCTTCGCCTGCGCAGCCTCGACGATGCGGCACCACATGTAGCCGAGCGCGACCAGGCCGAACATGTGCATGTAATCGGTGGCGCCGGCACCGGCATTGTCGGGATTGCCGATGGCGTTGGTCATGAACCACATGGTCGCCTGCTGCAATTGCGCGAGCGCCTGACCGAGCGGTTTGAGATACGGGTTCATCGCGTCGCTGTCGGCGCGCTCCTTGAGGTAGGTCTGCACCTCGTTGAAGAACGCCATCACCGCGCGGCCGCCGTCCTTCGGCAGCTTGCGGCCGACGAGATCGAGCGCCTGGATGCCGTTGGCGCCCTCGTACAGCATCGCGATGCGGGCATCGCGCACGAACTGCTCCATGCCGTGCTCGACGATGTAGCCGTGGCCGCCGAACATCTGCTGCGCCATCACCGCGTTGGCGAAGCCCTGGTCGGTGAGCACGCCTTTGATGACGGGCGTGAGCAGGCTCATGTGCGTCGTCGGCGGCCTGGCGCTGCTTCTCGTCGTCGGCGCGATGCGCGATGTCGCCTTGCAGGCCGGTCCAGATCACCAGCGCGCGCGCCGCCTCGTTGAAGGCCCGGATGGTCATCAACGTGCGGCGCACGTCGGGATGAACGATGAGCGGGTCGGCCGGCTTGTCCTTGTACTTCACGCCGGTGATGGCGCGGCCTTGCAGACGCTCCTTGGCGTATACGGCGGCGTTCTGATAGGCGACCTCGGACTGCGCCAGGCCCTGCACGCCGACGCCCATGCGCGCCTCGTTCATCATCACGAACATGGCCTGCAGGCCCTTGTTCGCCTCGGCCACCAGCCAGCCGGTCGCGCCGTCGTAGTTCATCACGCAGGTGGCGTTGCCGTGGATGCCCATCTTCTCTTCGAGCGAGCCGCAGGAGACGGCGTTCTTGCGTCGCCGAGCGAGCCATCGGCGTTCGGCATGATCTTCGGCACGATGAAGAGCGAAAGGCCCTTGGTGCCCGCCGGCGCGCCGTCGATGCGCGCGAGCACGAGATGGATGATGTTTTCGGCGAGATCGTGCTCGCCGGCGGAGATGAAGATTTTCGTGCCGGTGATCTTGTAGCTGCCGTCGGCTTGCGGCGTCGCCTTGGTGCGGATGAGGCCGAGGTCGGTGCCGCATTGCGGCTCGGTCAGATTCATCGTGCCGGTCCATTGGCCGGCGACGAGTCTTCGGCACGTAAAGTTTCTTCTGCGCATCCGAACCGTGCACCAGGATCGCCGCGATGGCGCCCTGCGTCAGGCCGGGATACATCGCGAACGCCATGTTGGCGGAGCAGAGGAATTCGTTGACCGCGAGCGTCAGCACGCTCGGCAGGCCCTGGCCGCCGAATTCGGTCGGCGCCGAAATGCCGATCCAGCCGCCTTCGGTGAGTTGATGGAATGCCGCCTTGAAGCCGGTCGGCGTGGTGACGCTGCCGTCGCCGCTGCGCTTGCAGCCTTCCTTGTCGCCGACGCGGTTGAGCGGGGCCAGAACCTCGCCGCAGAACTTGCCCGCTTCCGCGAGCACGGCCTCGATCAGATCGGGCGTGGCGTCGGCGAAGCCGGCGAGGTTGTTGTAGCGCTCGAGGTGGAAGACGTCGTTCAACAGGAACGTCACGTCGTCGATCGGCGCCTTGTAGCTCGGCATGATGTGCCCTTCCGAAGCCGCGTCCAAAGCCGGAGCGGCCGGGACGGCGAGAATCACCGATCCGGCTTACACCGACGTTAAGGCAGGGCGTGGGCGATCGCCGTCATTTCGGCGTGAAGGCGGCAAATCGCTCATGGGCGAGCGGCGGCGGTTTCAGCCAGCTTGTTGTAGAACGACGTATAGATCTGGCGCAGTTCGGCAATCGCCACCTCGATAGTGCGCTTCTGCCGCTCCAGCAGGGTGATCTGCTCGACGCATTTCTCGCGCGTGAGATGTAGCCGATGATCGGCGCCTTGCCCGGCGATCAGCGCCCTGATCTCCGCGAGCGTGAAGCCAAGCCGGCGGCCCATGAGGATCAATGCGAGCCGCGCGCGGTCCTCGCGGCGGTACAACCGAATGGCGCCGACCCGCAGCGGGGCGATCAGCCGCTTGCTTTCGTAGAACCGAAGCGCCCGCAAGGTGACGCCGAATTCGTGCGCCACGTCGGCGATCGTGATAGGCGCATCTGCGCTGGCTGGCGCCGTGGCGGCATATTGGCCGTCCCAGGCCTCGGTTTCGGCGTGAACGGCGCTTGCTGCGCCTATCGCCAGATTTTGATCCATGACCTGTGACCGCTATCGGGGGCAGCACGCAGGACGGACCACTGATTGATGGCAAAGATACTCGAGCAAATTCGGTTTGCGTAAGTAGCCGCGGGTAACCGTTACAGTTACCCGCTATAGTTGCTGCCATCATGCGACTGGCGGCGATTTGGGCTGGAGAATTCGCCGTCACAGGGTGCTGCAAAATGGCCACGCGGTAACGGTTTCTGCGCCGTATTAACCGCTTCTTTACCCTAATCCTGAAAAAGTCGCCGCCGAGGACCCAGGACTGCGCCCTCCGGCATCGCCTGTTAACGAGTGCCGGCTCCAGACAGGGCATATCCAGCTCCTCCCGATGTGGCTTTGGGCGCGAGCATGAAATCTGGCGGTCCGTGGAATATCAAAGGCCTGCTCCGCCCGGAGGCCCGCGAGGCTGCGCGCGAGGCTGCGCGCCAATCCGGCGTTTCGGTCAGCGAGTGGCTCAACAACGTCATCGAAACCAACGGTGAAGTAGACGACGACCCGGGCCAGCCGCCCGACTACGGCTACGCGCCGGCGCGCGAACAGCCCCGCGGCCGCCGCAGCGAGCGCCATCCGCCGCGTGACGAAGATGCCGACGATCACTATCGCAACGGCGCCGATCGCCGTCAGCCCCGCCACGCCGGAGCGCCCTACCGCGACGAGCAGCCGCCGTACCGCGACGAGCCCCAGCCTTATCGCGATGAGCACGAGGACGATCCGCGCCCGGCTCGCAACGGACACGATCGCACGCGCAAGCCTCGGCCCCGCCGCGAGGAAAGCCAGGAGCATTACGCCGGCCGCGAGCAACGTCCGCGCCCTGAAGAATATCCGGAACGCCACGACGACCGTCGGGAACGGCACGACAGCAGCCGGGACCGCCGTGAAGACCATCGGGACCGTGCCGCCGAACGCATGCACGAATTCGAGCGCACTGGCGCCGACATTGCCGCGGTCAATGACCGGCTTGACCGGCTGACGCATCAGCTCGAACGCATGGGCCGCGAGAAGGAAGCTCAGCCAAGAGTCCGGCCGCGCGAGCGCGACATGCCGCCCGCGCCGGCGCCGTATCCGGCCGATGCTCCGTATGCCCAACTGACGGGCGCGCCGATGCCGCCGCGGCGCGACTTTGCGCCGCCGCGCCAGCCGGATCGTGCTTTCGCCGTCGAAGCCCCGCTCGTCCCCGAGCGCCCTGCCCCGGTTGCCGACGTTGCGATCGACCAGGCGGTCGCGGAGATCGCCCAGCGCCAGCGCGCGCTCGATGGCGACAGCGCGCCTGCGCCGGCCTTTGCCAATCCCGCCGCCGCCATGCCGCGGCCGGCGGTCAGCTTCGAGCGGCGTTCGGCCCCGCGGCATGAACCTTCGCCGCCCGCCAAGGCGGACCTGAGCGGCCTTGAGGATCAGCTCCGGCGCATCACCTCGCAGATCGAGGCGCTGCGGCCCGCGGACGGCCTCGAAAACGCCATCACGGCGTTGCGTTCCGAGCTTTCCGAGATCGGCCGCTCGCTCACCGAAGCGCTGCCGCGCCGCGCCGTGGATTCACTCGAAATCGAGGTCAAGGCGCTGGCCGAGCGCATCGATCACAGCCGGCAATCCGGCGTCGATGGCGCCGCGCTCACAGGCCTCGAAAACGGTCTCACCGAAGTGCGCGAGGCGCTGCGCGGTCTCACCACGGCGGAGAGCCTGGTCGGCGTCGAGGATGCGGTAACGGCGCTGTCGCGCAAGGTCGATGTCATCGCCACCAACCACGACCCGGCGGCGCTGCAGCAGCTTGAAGAGGCGATCGGCGCACTGCGCGGCATCCTCAACCATGTCGGCCTCGAACGACACGCTGACGAAGGTCGCCGAAGATGTCCGCGGGCTCGCGTCCAGGGTCGACGACGTCGCCAACATGGCGGCAAGCGGCGATGCGCTGTCGGCGCTGGAAAACCGCATCGATACGCTCACCAACGTGCTTCACGCTTCGAACGAAGCCGGCCATGCGGTTCCGCGCGAGCTCGAGCGGCTGATCGCCGGCCTGATCGAAAAGCTCGAATGGATTCAGCTCACCCACACCGACCACGCCGCGCTCGGCCATCTCGAGGATCGCATCGCCACGCTGGTGAAGCGGCTCGATTCCTCCGATTCCCGTCTCTCGCATCTCGATGCCATCGAGCGTGGGCTCGCCGACCTGCTGGTTCATATCGAGCAGACGCGCAGCGGCGGTGGCGGCACAGGCGACGGCGGTGCGCCGCGCGTTGCGCCGGTGGTGGATGCGCTCAAGCGCGAGGTCGACGAGATCAAGACCAGCGAGCGCCGCACGCGGGATTCGATCGAGGCGGTCCACGATACGGTCGAGCAGGTTGTCGATCGGCTCGCGATGCTTGAAAGCGGCATCCGCGGCGACGCCAAATCCGCATCCACGGCCATATCCGCGCCCGATCCCGCGCCGGTCTCAAGGCCCACGCCAGCGCCCGGGCGGCCGGTGGCGGTCGCCCCGATGCCGGCTCCGCCATCTGCCACGAATCCAGCCCCCGCGCCGACGCCGATGCCGCAGAGCATGACCGCCCCGGCGCCCGCCAAGGCGGCAGGCCCGCGCGCGCCAATCGATCCGACGCTGCCGCCCGATCATCCGCTGGAGCCCGGTTCGGCGGCCGGCCGGCCACGCAACCAGGCATCGCCCGCCGACCGCATCGCCGCGTCCGAAGCGGCGCTCGGCAATTCCAAGCCACCGGTCATTCCCGATGGCGGCAAGTCGAACTTCATCGCCGCGGCGCGCAAAGCCGCCCAAGCCGCCGCCCTCGCAGCGCCGAGCCCTGCCGCCACTCCGGAAGCGCCGCCGTCCGCCCTGGCTTCATTGTCCAAGAAGCTCGCGGGACGGCTGCGCACGCTGATCGTCGCTGGCAGCGTGGTGGCCATTGTGGTCGGTGGCGTCCACGTCGTCTCGCGGATGTTCGACGACGGCACGCCAAGCACGACACCGGGCGCAAAATCCGACAAGACGCCGGAAGCGGAAAAGTCGGCCGGCGCAGGCGAAACCGCCAAGGCCGCCGCCCGCCCCATCGCCGTCGAAGCCAAGCGCGGCGCCGCTGCCGACACCGCGCCCGACGCCCGGCCGGCAGTCGTTGCTGCAGGACTTCGGCGCCGCATGGCCCAGCCAGATCGCCGGGCTGCCGACCGCCAATGAGACCCCGGCGTGTCGCTCCGCCAAACCTTGCTGCGCCTCTCACCACCGGCTCGATTCCCAGCCCGGCACCGGCACCGCAACCGGTCGCATCCGCGCCCCAGGCCAGCCCAGCCGTGCCAGCGCCGCCAGCGGCCCATGTGCCCGCCGACAAGTTCCCCGGCGACAAGCTGCCAGCCACCATCGGCGGCCCGGGCCTGCGCGCCGCGGCGGTGAACGGCGACGCGGGGGCCGAGTACGAGGTCGCGGTGCGCTTCGCCGAAGGCCACGGCGTGACGCAAAGCTACGAGGCCGCCGCACTCTGGTTCGATCGCGCGGCCAAGCGCGGCCTTGCCCCGGCGCAGTTCCGGCTCGGCGGCTTCTACGAAAAGGGCATCGGCGTGAAGAAGAATCTCGCCGCCGCACGCGACCTTTATGTTGCCGCCGCCGACAAGGGCAACGCCAAGGCGATGCACAATCTCGCGGTGCTCTACGCCGAAGGGATCGACGGCAAGCCGGACTACCGCTCGTCCGCCCAATGGTTCCGCAAGGCGGCCGACCATGGCGTCGCCGACAGCCAGTACAATCTCGCCGTCCTCTACGCGCGCGGCATCGGGGTCGAGACCAACATGGCCGAGGCCTACAAGTGGTTCACGCTGGCCGCCAAGGAGGGCGACAAGGAAGCCGCCAAGAAGCGCGACGAGGTCGGCGCCCATCTCGATCAGCAATCGCTGAACGCGGCGCGAACCGCGGTGCAGAGCTGGACCGTCCAGGCACAGCCCGAGGACGCGACCAGCGTCAAGATGCCAGCCGGCGGCTGGGACCACCCTGCGGCCGGGGCGAAGCCGAAGCCACGCCAAAACGCCCAAGTCCGGCCAAGTCCGGCTAGCCAAGTCTGGCAGCCTGAGCCAAGTCTGGCCAGCCAAGCCCGGTTAATTATTCCGATCAAAACTGCGCGCCGGGACAACATGCGCGTGCGTTCCCGGACGAATCGCCGGTAAGATTGCCCGGCGTCCTCCCACGGAGTCCGTGCCGATATCGCGTGGCACAGCGCCGAACGTTGCGGCGGCGTGCCGATACGAATATTGGCATCTCACGTTCGCGCCGGCAGGCGGCAGCGCCTGCCACGGGGACATCAATTCAAACGCGCCTGCGGGCGTCCGGCGGCCACTTCCGTGCAGATCTATCTTCCGATCGCCGACCTGCCGGTGAACATCTTCCTGGTGCTCGCCATGGGGATCGCGGTCGGCTTCATCTCCGGCATGTTCGGCATCGGCGGCGGCTTCCTGATGACGCCGCTGCTGATCTTCATCGGCATCCAGCCCGCCGTGGCGGTGGCGACGGTCTCGACCCACATCGCAGCGTCGTCGTTCTCCGGCGCGATCTCGTATTGGCGGCGCAATGCGATCGATCCGGCGCTGGCGCTGGCGTTGCTTGTCGGCGGCATCGTCGGCACGGCATCGGGCGTCGGCCTGTTCACATACCTGCGCGCGCTCGATCAGCTCGATCTCACCATCGGCCTGTCCTACGTCACGCTGCTCACCATCATCGGGGCGTTGATGATCACGGAGAGCGTGCGCGCCATCATGCGCTCGCGCCAGGGCAAGCCGGTGGAGCTGCGCCGCCCCGGCAGCCACACCTGGTTTCACGGGCTGCCGTTCAAGCTGCGCTTCAAGCGCTCGAAAATCTACGTGTCCGTGATCCCGGTGATGGCGATCGGCTACATCATCGGCTTCGTCGGCGCGATCATGGGCATCGGCGGCGGCTTCCTGCTGGTGCCGATGCTGATCTATCTGCTGCGCGTGCCGACCGCGACGGTGATCGGCACCTCGATGGTGCTGACCCTCGTCACCATGGCGTCGGCGACGCTGATGCATGCGGCGACCAATCATCTGGTCGATGCGGTGCTGGCGCTCATCCTCATGGTCGGCGGCGTGATCGGCGCGCAGTTCGGGGCGCGGGCCGGACAGCGCATCAGGGGCGAATGGCTGCGGCTGATGCTGGGCTTGCTGGTGCTGGCGGTCGGACTGCGGTTCGCGTTCGAGCTGGTGGTGCAGCCGGACGATTTGTACTCGATCCGCCTCATGGAGGGCGCACCGTGACGGCGCGATGCACGATCGCGCTGACGCTCGCGAGCCTGATCGCGAGCGCGAGCCTGATCGCAAGCGCCTGCCCGGCCATGGCCGAACGGCTGGTCGCCTCGATGTCGAACCACCGCGTCATGGTGTCGTCGAGCTACACCGGCGAGGAACTGGTGCTGTTCGGCTCGGTCGAGCGCGACGCCGCGACCGTGCCGCGGCGCGGGCCCTACGACATCGTCGCGACCATCACCGGGCCGCGGCAGTCGCTGCGCACGCGGCGCAAGGAGCGCGTGCTCGGCATCTGGGTGAACGTGTCCTCGCGCGAGTTCGTCAATCCGCCGTCCTATCTCGCGGTGCTGCAGAGCCACCCGCTCGACGCCATCACCAACGCGGAGAACCAGAAGAAGCTGCAGCTGGGCATCGCCAACACGCCGCTGCCGAAATGATTCACAACGATCTCGGCGACGTGAGCAACGATCCGTTCCGCGGCGCCTTCGTGCGGCTGATGCGCGAACGCGGGCTGTATCGACGAGGAGCCCAACGCGATCACCTTTCTGACGCCGACGCTGTTCCGCGCCTCGGTGCCGTTGCCGGCGGAGGTTCCGGTCGGCAACTACGAGGTCGATGTGAAGCTGTTCGCCGACGGCAACATGATCGCGCGCACGAATTCGGCGTTCGAGATCGTCAAGGTCGGCATCGAGCAGTTCGTCGTCACCGCCGCGCGCGACCACAGCATCCTCTACGGCATCGCCACCGCCATGATGGCGCTGCTGACGGGATGGATCGCCAGCGTGGTGTTCCGCAGGGACTAATCCGACAGGCAGCGCGCGGCCGCGATGGCGTAGAGCCGGCTGTCGCCCAGCATATGCGCGGTGAAGGCGAGCGAGCCGAACAATGCCGCGAAGGCGCGGTCGCGGACGTTGAGGCCGCCCGTATAGGCGCCGAACGCCGGCATGACGAGGCGGCGGCCGTCGCTGGCGAAGCAGCGCCGGCTCACCGCGCGGCCGCGCCGCGCGACGCGCGCCAGCGGATGCAGATGGCCGGCGATCTCGCCGTCGCTTGCTTGCGCGGACGGCTCGTGGCGCAACGTCAGCGGCCCGAACGCCAGCACCTCGGCGAAACGGCCGCCGATGCCGTCGGCCGGATCGGGGTCGTGATTGCCGGCGATCCAGATCCAGTCGCGCCCGCGCTGCAGCGCCGCCAGCGCCGCGCGGTCGGCATCGGCGATGCGCGCAGGTCCGCCGCCGTCGTGGAAACTGTCGCCGAGCGCCACCACGATGCGGGGCGCATAGCGCTGGATGAGCGCGCGCGAGCCGCGCCAGCGTTGCGGCGGTGTCGTAGGGCGGCAGCAGCACGCCGCGCTTGCGCGAAGGACGAGCCTTTTTCGAGATGCAGATCGGCGACGACGAGCAGGGCTTCCTCCGGCCAATAGAGCGCGCCGGCGCAATCGGCGACCAGCGTGACGCCGGCAGAGCGACAGGTGCTCGTCTGCCGCGACGCGGATACCGCTCGCTGACATCGCGCGCGCTGGGTCAGCGGCAGAGCCCAGCCTCACTGCATCGCCTCCTTCACCAGTTCGTCCGCCGCCTCGGCGAGCAGCGCATCGGCCGCTTCGCCGTAGACCGCCTCGCGGCCGATCTCCAGCATCACCGGAACCGCGAGCGGCGAGACATGGTCGAGCGGCTTATGGACGATTCGCCCCCTGATGCGCGAGAGCATTTCGCCGAGGCGCTGGATATCGAGCAGGCCGGTGGCGGCGTCGGCGCGGGCGGCGCGCAGCAGCACGTGGTCGGGCTGGTGCTCGCGCAGCACGTCGTAGACGAGGTCGGTCGAGATCGTGACCTGGCGGCGCGACTTCTCCTGGCCGGGGAAGCGGCGCTCGATCAGGCCGGCGATGATGGCGCAGGTGCGGAAGGTGCGCTTCATCAGCGCCGACTCGGCGAGCCAGGCTTCGAGATCGTCGCCCAGCATGTCCTCGTCGAACAGCTCCGCGAGCGATAGCTCGCCGCGCTGGATGCGCAGCGCCACATCGCCGAGGCCCCAGACCGCGAGCGCATATTCGTTGGCGACGAAGCCGAGCGGCCGCAGCCGCGCGCGCTCCAGCCGGCGCGTCAGCAGCATGCCGAGCGTCTGGTGCGCGAGCCGGCCCTCGAACGGATAGCAGACGAGATAATACTTGTTGGCGCGCGGAAAGGTTTCGACCAGCAGTTCGCGCCGGCCCGGCAGCAGCGAGCGCCATTTCTGGATTTCGAGCCACTCGCGCACCTGATCGGGCAGCGGGCCCCATTCGCGCGGATCGGAAACGATGGCGCGCACGCGATCGGCGAGATAGGTCGAGAGCGGGAATTTGCCGCCCTCGTAGGCCGGCACCTTCGGATCGTCGGAGACGGCGCGCGAGACGTAGACCTCGTCCTCGACCAGCGCCTCGTATTTCAGGATTTCGCCGGCGAACACGAAGGTGTCGCCCGGCATCATGGTCTCGATGAAATATTCCTCGACCTGGCCGAGCAGCCGGCCGCCGCGCGGGATCATCTTCGAGGCGCGCGAGCGCACCAGCCGCACCTTCAGCATGTCGGCCTCGACGATGGTGCCGACATTCATGCCGGTAGCGCTGCGCGACGTTCGGATGCGTGATGCGCCAGCGGCCGTCCTTGCCGCGCCGGATCTTGGCGAAGCGCTCGTAGGCTTTCAGCGCATAGCCGCCGGTGGCGACGAAATCGACCACGGCGTCGAAATCCTCGCGCGTGAGCGCCGCATAGGGCGCGGCGCGGCGCACCTCGTCGTAAAGCTCATCGCTCAGAAACGGCTCGCCGCAGGCGCAGCCGAGCACGTGCTGCGCCAGCACGTCGAGCGCGCCGGTGCGCAATGGCGGCGTGTCCTGCGCGTTCTCGGCGATGGCGTCGAGCGCGGCGCGGCATTCCAGCACTTCGAAGCGGTTCGCCGGCACCAGCACGCCCTTCGAGGGCTCGTCCATGCGGTGGTTGGCGCGGCCGATGCGCTGCAGGAGCCGCGAGGCGCCCTTGGGCGCGCCGACATTGATGACGAGATCGACATCGCCCCAGTCGACGCCGAGATCGAGCGAGGAGGTGCACACCACCGCGCGCAGGCGGCCGCTCGTCATCGCGGCCTCGACCTTGCGGCGCTGCGCGACATCGAGCGAGCCGTGATGCAGCGCGATCGCGAGATTGTCGTCGTTGATGCGCCAGAGCTCCTGGAAGATGCTCTCGGCCTGGCTGCGCGTGTTGACGAAGATGAGCGTGGTCTTGTGCGCCTTGATCAGGTCGTAGATTTCGCCGAGCGCGTGGCGCGCCGAGTGGCCGGCCCACGGCAGCCGCTCGCGCGGTGTCGAGCATGGCGACGTCCGGCGCGGCGCCGCTTTCGCCGATGACGAGATCGGCGCGCGCAGTCGCGTCGCGCTGCGGCACCAGGAAGCGGCAGAGATCGTCGGGCTCGGCCACCGTCGCCGAGAGGCCGACGCTGGTGAGCTGCGGCGCGAGGCGATAGAGCCGCGCGAGACCGAGCGAGAGCAGATCGCCGCGCTTCGATGTCACCAGCGCGTGCAATTCGTCGAGGACGACGCGGCGGAGCGAGCCGAACAGGAACGGCCCGTCGGCGCGACGCGAGCAGCAGCGCAAGCTGCTCCGGCGTGGTGAGCAGGATGTCCGGCGGATCGCGGCGCTGGCGCTGGCGCTTCGAGGTCGGCGTGTCGCCGGTGCGGGTCTCGATGCGGATCGGCAGCTCCATCTCGGCGACCGGCGCTTCGAGATTGCGCGCGATGTCGACCGCGAGCGCCTTGAGCGGCGAGATGTAGAGCGTGTGCAGGCCGCCGCGCGGCGGACGTCGCGGCCGGTGGAGATGAGGCGGAGGGTTCGACCGCCGCAGCCGGCTCCCCTCCCCTTGGGGGAGGGGATGGGGGTGGGTCTGGCCACGCTCGTGCGTTCGCGCCAGCGCCCCCACCCCAACCCTCCCCCGCAAGGGGGAGGGAGCGCGCAAGCGAATGGCGCGCCGCTCAACTCCACCAGGCTCGGCAGAAATCCCGCCAGCGTCTTGCCGGCGCCGGTCGGCGCGATCAGCAGCGCCGAGCGGCCGGCCTGCGCCTTCGCCAGCAGTTCGAGCTGATGCGCGCGCGGCGTCCAGCCGCGGCTGGCGAACCAGCGCGCGAACGGTTCCGGCAGCAGCGCGGCGCGTTCGAGAACGTTCACGCGCCAGACCTAGCGGGCAAATCCGACACGGTCGAGGCCACCACGACAAGCCCGGGCACCGGCTCGCCTTTTTCGCTGCGGACCGAGGTTTCCGACAGCCGCAGCGCAGTCAGCCCCGCATCGGCAAGTGCCGCGCGGATGTAGGCGGCGCCATGGGCATAGCGCAGCGTCGGCTGCAGCTTCACGCCTTCGCCGCTGTGCGTCTCGACCGTGAAGGCGAACAGCCCGTCCGGCGCGAGCACGCGCGCTGTCGCCGCCACGATCGGCACGAGATCGCTGACGTAGACGAAAACGTCGGCGGCAAGCACGAAATGATATTTCGCGGCGTTCGCCGCTTCGGCGGCGAGGAATGCCGCGAGATCGGCGGTGACCAGCCGGTCGTACAGGCCCTTCGCGCGCGCCTGCTCGATCATCGCGGGCGAGAGATCGACGCCGACGAGCCGGTCGACGATCGGGCGAAACGCGGCGCCGCCGAGCCCGGTGCCGCAGCCGAGGTCGAGCATGGAGCCGATACGCATCGGCGTGGCGGCCGCGCGCATCACGTCGTCGACCGCATCGCGCAAAATCGCCGGCCCGCGGTAGTCGAGATGCTCGCGTCAGCGCCGCGTCGTAGCGCGCGGCGTATTGGTCGAACAGACGGCGGACATAAACCTCGGTCATCGCCGGCGTCGCGTCGCCGGCGCCGAGCCGCGCGAGCTGAAGCCGCGCGCCGTGGTAATCCTCCGGATCGTGATCGCGCGCGGCGCGGAAGGCGGTCGATGGCGCCGTCGCGGTCGCCGAGCCGGTCGCGGATGGCGCCAAGCGCGAACCAGGCCGTTGCGAAGGCCGGTGCCAGTTCCACCGTCTGCACGAGGATGTCGGCCGCGCCCGCAAGATCGCCTTGCGCGGCGTGATCGAGCGCCCACTTGTAGCGCCGGTCGGCGATCAGGTCGCCGGAGGAGACGAACAGCGGGCCGGTTTGCATCTGCGTCGCGGCTTCCGCGAATGACGATTGCGACATATCTAACAGCCATGCGTCCCGAAGACATCCTGGTGCCGACGCCGGCCGGCGTGTGCTGCAAGCTCGGCGGCTTTCATATCGATCCGACGCGGCCGGTCGAGCGGGCGCTGATCACGCACGGCCATTCCGACCACGCCCGCGCCGGCCACGGCGCCGTGCTGGCGACGCAGGAGACGCTCGACATGATGCGGCTGCGCTACGGCGAGAATTTCGCCGGCACGACGCAGGCGAGCGCGCTATGGCGAGAGCATCGATCTCGGCGGCGTCACGGTGACATTTCATCCGGCCGGCCACGTGCTCGGCTCGGCGCAGATCGCGGTCGAGGCGAACGGGCTGCGCATCGTCGCCTCGGGCGATTACAAGGATGTCGCCGATCCGACCTGTGCGCCGTTCGAGCTGATCCAGTGCGACGCCTTCATCACCGAGGCGACGTTCGCGCTGCCGGTGTTCCGCCACGGCGACCCCGATGGCGAGATCGCAAAGCTGCTTGCGCTCGGTCGCGCTGTTTCCCGAGCGCGCGCATCTCGTCGGCGCCTATTCGCTCGGCAAGGCGCAGCGCGTCATCGCGCTCATCCGCAAGGCCGGTTACGACGCGCCGATCTATCTGCACGGCGCGATGGAGAAGATCACCAACTACTACGTCGAGCGCGGCATCGCTCTCGGCGAGCTGCGGCCGGTGCGCGGCGCGACCAAGGCGGAGCTCGCCGGCACCATCACGCTGTGCCCGCCTTCGTCGCTGAAGGAAGTCTGGTCGCGGCGCTTCCCCGATCCGGTCACCGCGTTCGCCTCGGGCTGGATGCGCGTTCGCGCGCGGGCGCGCCAGCACGGCGTCGAACTGCCGCTGGTGATTTCCGATCACGCCGACTGGGATGGCCTCACCGCGACCATCGCCGCGACCGGCGCCTCCGAAATCTGGGTCACGCACGGCCAGGAGGACGCGCTGGTGCACTGGTGCGTGACGCGCGGGCTCAAGGCGCGGCCGCTCGATATCGTCGGCTATGGCGACGAGGACGAAACGGATGGCGTGACGGAAGACGCTTCCGGCGAGACGCCATGAACCGCTTCGCCGAACTGCTCGATCGCCTCGCCTACGAGCCCGGCCGCAACAACAAGCTGCGGCTGATGACGGACTATTTCCGCCGCACGGCCGACCCGGAGCGCGGCTGGGCGCTGGCGGCGCTGACCGGCGCGCTGTCGTTCCAGCACGCCAAGGCCGGACTGATCCGCACGCTGATCGCCGAGCGCACCGATCCGGTGCTGTTCGAGCTGTCGTACGACTATGTCGGCGATCTCTCCGAGACCGTCGCGCTGATGTGGCCCGCGCCGCATGCTCAGCACAGCTGCTCCCTCCCCCCTTGTGGGGGAGGGTTGGGGTGGGGGGTCGGGAGGCTGACGCGCAATCGTCGACGGCTTCGCCTCGCCTCGCGACCCCCCACCCCTAACCCCTCCCCACAAGGGGGAGGGGAACTAACCCTCACCTCCGTCATCGAAACCCTCTCCACGCTCGGCAAGGCGCAACTGCCGAAGCAGCTTGCGCGCTGGCTCGATGCGCTCGACGAGACCGGGCGCTGGGCGCTGCTCAAGCTCGTCACCGGCGGCCTGCGCATCGGCGTGTCGGCGCGGCTGGCGAAGACCGCGGTCGGCGGCGCTCGGCGACAAGGACGCGCAGGAGATCGAGCTGATCTGGCCGGGGCTCGCGCCGCCCTATCGTCGAGCTGTTCGCCTGGCTCGAAGGCCGCGCGCGAAAAGCCGGCGAGCGCGGATCCCGGCGCCGTTCCGGCCGGTGATGCTGGCGCATGCGCTCGAGGAGGGCGATCTCGCCGCGCTCGATGCCGCCGATTTCATGGCGGAATGGAAATGGGACGGCATCCGCGTGCAGGCGGTCGCCGGGCGGCGCACGAACGGCAGCACCGTCGCGCGGCTTTATTCGCGCACCGGCGAGGATATTTCCAAAAGCTTTCCCGATCTGCTCGACGCGCTGCGTCTGCCAGGCGCGATCGACGGCGAGCTTCTGATCATGCGCGAAGGCCGCGTGCAGACGTTCAACGTGCTGCAGCAGCGGCTCAACCGCAAAAGCGTGACGCCGAAGCTGATCGCCGAATTTCCCGCGCATCTGCGCGCCTACGATCTCCTCGCCGACGGCGCGGAGGATTTGCGCGAGCTGCCGTTCGCCGAGCGGCGCAAGCGGCTCGAAGCTTTCATCGCGCGGCTCGATGATCCGCGCGTCGATCTCTCGCCGCTGGTTCGCATTCGCAAGCTGGGATGAACTCACCGCGGCGCGCGCAGAATCCGGCGGCGGCCGGCGCAGGCGACGATGCCGAGGCGGTCGAAGGCGTCATGCTCAAGCGCCGCGACGCGCCCTATCTGCCCGGCCGGCCGAAGGGGCCGTGGTGGAAATGGAAGCGCGATCCGTTCATCGTCGACGCGGTGCTGATGTACGCGCAGCGCGGGCACGGCAAGCGCTCGTCGTATTATTCCGACTACACCTTCGGCGTCTGGACGCGCGGCGAAAGCGGCGACGAGCTGGTGCCGGTCGGCAAGGCCTATTTCGGCTTCACCGACGAGGAGCTGCTGCAGATCGACCGCTTCGTGCGCCGCAACACCGTCGATCGCTTCGGCCCGGTGCGCGAGGTGGTGCACGAAGCCGACCAGGGCCTGGTGCTCGAGGTCGCGTTCGAGGGATTGCAGCGCTCGACCCGGCACAAATCCGGCCTCGCCATGCGCTTCCCCCGCATCAGCCGGCTGCGCTGGGACAAGCCGCCCGGCGAGGCCGACCGGCTGGAGACGCTGGAGCGGATGCTGGAACGGATCGAGGTGGGACGGGCGACGACCTGAATTACGCCACGCCAAGTGTTATAGTGTCATCGTCCGCCAACGCGGTCCGGCCTGATGACAGGCTCCAGCGGACGATCCAGTTATCCGTATCGTTTCGGTGCTTGACGGAAAGTGTAGCGGTTACTAGATGCCCGCCTTCGCGGGCATGACAATTGGATAGCTGCGCGCCCGAACGGAGATTCCGATGGCCCAGGAACCTATGCCCCAAGCACGTATGCCTCATGCATACGTCCACCGCTTCTTCGGCGGCCCGCCGCTGGCGGTGCTCGTCCGGCTGATCCTGCTGTCGATCCTGGTCGGCGTGCTGCTCGCCGCGCTCGGGCTCGATCCGTTGAATATCCTCGATTCCGTGCGCAGCCTTGTGATGCACATCTGGGACATGGGCTTCGATGCGGTGCGCTGGCTGTGGCAATACTTCCTGCTCGGCGCGGTGATCGTGGTGCCGCTCTGGTTCCTGGTGCGGCTGCTCAAGGCGCCGCGGGGCGGCTGATCACTCCGGCCACGGCTCCGCGGTGACCGCCGCCGCATCGGCGCCGACGAATTCGCCGAGATTGTCCTGGCGGCCTTGCTCCAGCGCCTCGACCAGCGCCGTCTTGATCTCGCCGACGAGGCGCAGGCCGCGGAACACCAGTCCGGAATAGACCTGCACCAGGCTCGCGCCGGCGCGGATTTTCGCCAGCGCCGTGGCGCCGGAATCGATGCCGCCGGCGCCGATCAGCGGAAACACGCCCTCGACCCGCACATAGGTTTCGGCGAGCATGCGCGTGCCGAGCGCGAACAGCGGGCGCCCCGAAAGGCCGCCGGCTTCGGCCGCCGTCTTCGTGTCGCGCAGGCTCGGCGGGCGCGCCAAGGTGGTGTTGCCGACGATCATGCCGTCGACACGGCGCGAGCGCGCGATGCCGACGACGTCATCGAGATCGCCGAGCGAAAGGTCGGGCGCGATCTTGAGCAGCACCGGCGTCGGACCGGCGCGCGCCACCACGCGCTCGCGCGCATCGACGACGCGCGTGAGCAGATCGTCGAGCACCTTGGCCTGCTGCATATTGCGCAGGCCCGGCGTGTTCGGCGAAGAGATGTTGACGGTGACATAGCTCGCGACCGGCGCGAAGCGCTCGATCAGGCGCACATAGTCGGCGACGCGGTCGGCGGAATCCTTGTTGGCGCCGACGTTGATGCCGACGATGCCGCCGGCATCGGCGCGCGCGGCGAGCCGCTTGAGCACCGCGTCGGCGCCTTCGGAATTGAAACCCAGCCGGTTGATGACGCCCTCGTCGGCATCGAGCCGGAACAGCCGCGGGCGCGGATTGCCCGGCTGCGGCAGCGGCGTGATGGTGCCGACTTCGACGAAGCCGAAGCCGAGGCGCAACAGCGCATCCGCCGCCTCGGCGTTCTTGTCGAAGCCGGCCGCGATGCCGACCGGATTGGGAAAGTTGAGGCCGAACACCCGCGTCGCGAGGCGGGGATCGTCGCGCGCGGCGCGCGGCAGCGGAGCGAATTTCAGCGCCTTGACGGCGAGCCCATGGGCGTCCTCGGGATCGAGCGCATGCAGCAGCGGCCGCGCCAGGCGATCGAACAGGCCGATCACGACGCCAGCTCCGGAAACACATGCCGGCCGTCCGGACCGCACGGCAGCGGCTTCGCCCACAGCACCGCGGAGAGCGGCAGCGTGCCGTAGAGATGGGGAAACAGCTCGCCGCCGCGCGAGGGCTCCCACTTGAGCGCTGCGCCAAGCGCGCCGGCATCGACCGCCACCAAAATCAGGCCGGACACCCCGGCAAAATGCTTCGCCGCCGTCTCGGCGGCCTGCGCGGCCGTGGAAAAGTGGATAAATCCGTCGCTTTGGTCGATCGGCGCGCCGCGATAGAGGCCGGCGCGCTCGGCCGCCTGCCACGATTCCGTGTCGCAAATCTTGTAGATGGTGCCCACCCCGACCCCGCGTCCGGCGTCGGCGACCCTATCGGCGGGACTTTGGTTGTTCAAGGCGAAGCCATGCGGGGAATGCATCGCGGGAGGGCCCGGACGGCGGCTTTAACCCATCAATAAAAAAAGCCGCAGGGGGCTTGCAGAATCAAGGCAATAATTCCTATAAATCGGACATAAGTCTCAAACCCTGTTGATCCCCGGACCCTCGGGAGGATGAGCCATGCTTACGCACGCTCAAATCTGGACCGCAATCGATCGCCTGGCGGAACGCGCCAACCTGTCGGCGTCGGGCCTCGCCAAACGGTCGGGGCTCGATCCCACCACCTTCAACAAGTCGAAGCGCATCACGCCCGACGGCCGCGCGCGCTGGCCCTCGACCGAATCGGTCGCCAAGGCGCTGGCCGCGACCGGCATCAGCATCGACACCTTCGTGTCGCTGATCGAGGCGAGCGGCCGCGCAGCGGCGCAGGCGGTGCCGCTGATCGGCTTCGCCGAAGCGGGCTCCGGCGGCTATTTCGACGACGGCGGCTTCCCGGCCGGCAAGGGCTGGGACGAGATCGACTTTCCGGCGGTCAGTGACGAGCACGCCTATGCGCTCGAAATTTCCGGCAATTCGATGGAGCCGGCCTATCGCGACGGCGACGTCATCATCGTCGCGCCCTCGGCGCCGGTCCGCCGCGGCGACCGCGTCGTGGTCAAGACCAAGGAGGGCGAGGTGATGGTGAAGGAGCTCAAGCGCAAGACGACGAAATCGATCGAGCTTGAATCGCTCAATCCCGCCCACAAAGACCGCTCGATCGCGACCGCCGACCTGCTGTGGATCGCCCGTATCGTGTGGGCGAGCCAGTAAAGCGCGAGACCTGACGATCAGGAGCCGGTTGCGGCGATGAAGCGGTCGAGCAGCGCCTTCGGCGAATTGACCGCTTTGCGCACCGCGTCCTCGACGGTCCGGTAGGACGCCGGGCTAAGGTCCACGCAGCACTTCTTGGCGCCGGCGAGAAATTCCGGATCCTTCATGGTCGCGTCGAACGCGTTGCGCAACACCGCGACCGTGGCGTCGGGAACGCCGGGCGGCGACATGACGGAAAAGCCGACCGACTGCGTGACCAGCGACATGTACTCGATCAACTGGCGATCGGCGTCATTCTTGGCGAGGTCGGACAGCAGCGGGACGTTGTCGTAACCGGGCAACTTGCTGAGCCCGATCTGAACCAGGAAACCGGATTTTCTTGTCACGCACCCAATCGGGATGATTGCCGGCGAAATTCGCCCACGTCCCCGACGCGCCGGAAATCTCGCCGCGCTCAAGCGCAAGCATCAGATCGTTCGAGCCCTTGTAGCCGCTGACGATCTTTATCTTGGTGCCGAACACATGGTTCATCAGCGCCGGGTTCATGTAGGTTTCGGAGCCCCGGCCGGTGGTGCCGGCGACCGACTCGTGCGTGATCAGGTCGTCGAAGGTCTTGAGCGGCGATGATTGCCAGACCGCGTACAGCCGCGTCAGTTCGGCCATCTGCCCGATCCAGTTGAATTTCGACGCATCGTATTGAACCGACGCGCCGGTGTACTGCCCGAGCACGATCGGCGCGAGCGGAATAGCGATGACGGTGCCGTCCTTCGGCGCGACGTTGTAGAGATAGTTCGCCGCGACGACGCCGCCGGCGCCCGGCCGATATTCCGTCACGACCGCCGGATTGCCTGGAATGTGCTTGCCGAAATACTGCGCGAACACCAGACCGTAAGCGCCATACGCGCCGCCGGGACCGGTCGCGATATCGACCCTGATGGTCTTGCCCTTGAAGAACTGCGCCGCATCGTCGGCGGATTGCGCGGCGGCCGGCGACAGCATCGCGGCGAGCGCCATCACGCAGCACGCAGCGCGGAGCAAGCCAATTGTCATTCGTCGATCCTCGCTCGTTCGCACACGGCCCTCAGCGATTTGCGTCGAGGAATTTGCCGACAGCGGCGTTGAAAGCGGCCGGATTGTCGATGCAGCTCAGATGGCCGGCGGACGGCACCGTTTCGAGCGTCGCGCCCGGAATGTTGGCGGCGAGAAATTCCGATGCCGGCCGCGGCGCGATCGTGTCGTCCTCGCCGATCAGCACGAGGGTCGGCGCTTTCACGGCCGACAAGCGCCGACTTGAAATCGCCGAGCATCGCCGAGCGCATCATCTGGATGTAGGCCTTGGGATTCATCTTGGCGATCACGGCGGCAAGCTCGTCCTGAACGTCGAAAGACGTCGACGGCAGCAGGGTTTCGGCCGCGTATTGCGTGCCGAATTCCTCCATCGACACATACGCAATCGCTTCCGCGGTCGCCTCGACGGTCTTGGCGCTGCCTTCGATCGGCTGCGCGTACGTATCCGCGAGCACCAGCGAACGCACCATCGCGGGGTGTTGAGCCGCAAACGTCATGCGCGATCGGACCGCCGGCCGAGATGGCGACGAGATGACACTGCGGCGCGCCGAGGTGATCGAGCAGCGCTTTCAGGTCCTGCGCGGCCGCCGCAACGCTGACTTCGCCTTTGGCCGAGGACTGGCCATGGCCGCGCGTGTCGAACGCGACAACAGTGTAGCGATCCTTGAGCGCCGCGATCTGCTCGCGCCACATCTGCGCACTCAAGCCGAGGCTGTGGATCAGCACGACGACCGGGCCCGAGCCGTCCTTGAGGTAATGAATCGTTTCGCCGTTGGCGTCGAGGACGGGCATTCGCTGGTCTCCAGTTGCGCGGCGCTTGGCTGCGGCGTCGTCGCTTCGCGGACTCAATCCCACGGCTCAAGCCGCGCGACCTCGCCACCGGCGATGCGTCCGGTGACGAAGCACTCCGAGATATTGCCACCGGCGAGATAAAGGTGACCGAATGAGCTGCCGAGTTCGCCCGCGGCGTAGAGCCGCGGGATCGCCTCGATCGTTGACGTCGATGACTTGCTGCTTCGGATTGTGCACCGGCCCGCCCTGCGTGTTGGACACGACCGGCCAGATTTCGCCGGTGTAGAACGGCGGATGCGCGATCGGCATCATGTTGCCGCCGGGCCGGCCGAAATCCTCGTCCTTCTTCTGCGCGCACATCGCGTTCCAGCGCGCGACGGTGGCGTTGAGCGCCGCCGGTTCGCAGCCGATGATGCCGGCAAGCTCGTCGATGCGTGGCGGCCTTCTTGAGGATGCCGAGTTCGACCTCCTTGAGGCTGTCGCGGCTCCAGGCGAAATCGACGCCGCGCGCGTTGTAGGTCGGATTGCCCATCGGATAGCGGCGGCGCCCGGCTTCGTCGCAGATGAAGTGCGCCGGGATGCGCGGGAAGGTCTGCGTCACGGAATCGAACAGCTCCAGCGGACGCGCGCCCTGATCCTGCACATAGGGCGGCAGCTCGTTCATGAAGCGATGCCCGGTGTGATCGACCAGAATCCACGCGGTCTGCACCAGCGCCATGTGCTCCTTGCCGGGAATCCAGTCCGGAAACCGCTTCATGCGGATCGCGAACGGATAGTCCGGATCGGGATGGCGGAAGCCGTAGGAGCCGTGGAAATGCCACATGTGCCAGAGCTGCGCGCCAAGCTCCTGCGCCATGCGGATGCCGTCGCCGGTATTGCCGATCGATGCCGCGCCCATCACCGGCGTCATCTGCCAGTACTGGCGCTTCATCTCCTCGTTGGCCTCGAAACCGCCGCAGGCGAGGATGACGCCCTTGCGCGCCTTGACGCGCCGCTCGCCGTCCTTGCCTTCGATCAGGATGCCGACGACCTGCCGGTTGACGTCGGTGATGAGCGAGTTGGCCTTGGTCGAGAGCCTGATCTCGATCGGAAGCGGATCGATATTGTCCTGCAGAATCTTGAACACCATCGGGCCGCCGGGACGGCCGCGGACATTCGGATATGCGGCGCGCGAATCGAAGTTCGGAATGCCTTCGACCTGCGTGTAGTAGAACGAGTCGGTGCCGGGCAGCGGATAATTTCCGCCGCGCTCGCGGGTGAAGATTTCGGCGTCGCAGATCTTGGCGAGATCGCGGAAATAGACCTCGACCGTGCCCATGCCATCCGCGAAGGCGCGCAGCACATCGTCGGGCGTGCGGCCCGCATTGGTGGCCTTGAGGTATTTGAAGGATTCCTCCGGCGCGTGGCTGGAGCAGATGGCGCCGTGCGAGCAGATCGAGATGCCGCCCGGGTCGGGCATCTTCTCGATCAGCAGCACGCGCGCGCCATCGCGCGCCGCCTGGATCGCCGACACGCCGCCGGCAAAGCCGTAACCGACCACGACGACATCGAAGGTCTCATCGAACTCGGGAGCCGCCTTCTGAAACTCTGCCTTACCCGCCATTCCGTTGCCGTCCCTTCCCCTCAATCGCCGCCGCAGTGATTTAGAATGCGGCACGACCGGTCGGCAAGCCTTTGTGGCTTCGGAACGGTTGCGTGCGCTGCATGGCGACTTACCCGCGCCAGAACAGCATCGCGCCGCGGAACAGGTAGACGATGCTGACCGCGAAGATGATGACGCGCGTCCACTTGCGATAGCCGTGGTCGGTCATGCGCTCGATCACGAAGGGCGCCGCCGAGGTCGCCGCAATCGCCAGCACGATCGCGGGCGGCACGCCCAGCCATGGTACGCCGCCGGTGCCGGCAAGCGCGGTGAAATAGACGATGCGCACGACGTGGCTGAGCGACTGTGCCGCGCCCTTGGTGGCATTGGTGGTGCGGCGGTCCAGCATGCTCTTCTGGAAAAAGATGTCGAGGAACAGGCCGCCGACGCCGGCCAGCACCTGGATGACGGTCGTCAGCAGCCCGGTGATGAACGGCACGCCGCGCCATTCGATGTTCGGCCGCCAGGTCTTCGGCAGGATTTCGATCGCGAACGGCATCAGGCCGAGCGTGAGATAGACCATCATCTTGTTCGGCACGAACCTGATCGAATACATGAACGCGAACGCGACGGCGCCGCCGGCGACGTATCCCCAGAAGATCGACCAGCGCACATAGCGCCGCCACTGGAACGCGCGCCAGCCATTGGCCGTGAACTGGATGATCGAGAACAGGATCATGCCGGGCGCGACGTCGAAATCGGCGAGGATCACGCCGAGCAGGATCATCCCGCCCGCCATGCCGAACACGCCGGAGATGAAGGACGAGATGACGATGGTGAGCCCGAGCAGGGCGAAGGAGGCGAGAGTCATGTCAGGGGATGATCGTGCGAGCGTACTGTTCCCCTCCCCCTTGTGGGGAGGGGCTAGGGGTGGGGGTCGCGAGGCCGGGCGCGGGCGTCGACGGATTCGCGTCGCCTCCCGACCCCCACCCTACCCTCCCCCGCAGCGGCGGGGGGAGAGGAGCGTGAGAGCGAGTGATGAAGAGAATGGGCGCGAAAGAACTGCGCGAATGCGTTGCGCGGAGGTGTTTTGGGAATGGGTGTAGATTGTGGAGTGGAGGAGGAACGGTGAGGAGAGAAATCTCCCCCACAAGGGGGGAGGGAAAAATTACGCCGAGCGCGCCAGCGCGCCGTCGATCATGTCGACGGTGTTCTGCACACCGTACACCGCGACGAACGAGCCGAAGCGCGGACCCTTCTCCTGGCCGAGCAGCACCTGGTAGAGCATGTTGAACCAGTCGAGCGAGACGCCGGGCTTGCCGTCCTTGGCCTTTTTCTTTTCGTCGAGGAACGGCTCGCGGCGGCCGATCTCGTAGACCACGTCCTGAATCGCTTCCGCCGTTGCGTCGGGCGGCAGTTGCGACAGCGCATCGCGCAGGTCGGTAGAGCGCCGCGCGCTCGGTCGGCTGCGGCTCGCGGAATTTTTTCGTCGGCAGCACGAAATCGCGGAAGTAGTGAATCGCATAGCCGACCAGCGCATCGAGCTTGGGATGCGTCTGCGGCGTCACGCCCGGCCGGTAGCGGCCGATGAAGCCCCACAGCGTCTCGGCGTTCTCGGCGTTCGACGAAGCGACCAGCGTCAGCAGCATGTTGAACGCGATCGGCATGTCGGCCTTGGGCGGATGGCCGGAATGGATGTGCCAGACCGGGTTTGCCGAGCCGCTGCTTTTCGTCCTGTCGCTCGTAGCCGTCGAGAAATTGCTGATACTCGTCGACGTGGCGCGGGATGACATCGAAGTAGAGCCGCTTCGCCGACTTCGGCTCGCGATACATGAACAGCGACAGCGATTCCGGACTGGCGTAGCGCAGCCATTCCTCGATGGTGAGGCCGTTGCCCCTGGACTTGGAAATCTTCTGGCCGTTCTCGTCGAGAAACAGTTCGTAGTTGAAGCCTTCCGGCGGCATACCGCCGAGCGCGCGGCAGATTTCGCCGGAGAGCTTGACCGAATCGATCAAATCCTTGCCCGCCATCTCGTAATCGATGCCGAGCGCGAGCCAGCGCATCGCCCAGTCCGGCTTCCATTGCAGCTTGCAGCGCCCGCCGGTGACGGGCGTCGTCACCGGCTCCCGCGTGTCGGGATGCTCATAGGTGATGGTGCCGGCCTTGGCGTCGTGCGCGATGACCGGCACCTGCAGCACGATCCCGGTCTGCGGATCGATCGGCAGGAACGGCGAATAGGTTGCGGCCCTCTCCTCACGCAGCGACGGCAGCATGATGTTCATCACGGCGTCGAAGCGCTCCAGCACCTTGAGCAGCGCGGCGTCGAAACGGCCGGACTTGTAGCAATCCGTCGACGACAGAAATTCGTATTCGAAGCCGAACCGGTCGAGGAATGCACGCAGCCGCGCATTGTTGTGCGCGCCGAACGACGGATATTCGTTCGAGAACGGATCCGGCACCTGCGTCAGCGGCTTGCCCAGATGCGCGGCAAGCATCTCCTTGTTCGGCACGTTGTCGGGCACCTTGCGCAGCCCGTCCATGTCGTCGGAGAACGCGATCAGGCGCGTCTTCACCTTGTCGTCGGTGAGCACGCGGAAGGCGTGGCGCACCATGGTGGTGCGCGCGACCTCGCCAAACGTACCGATATGCGGCAGGCCCGAAGGGCCGTAGCCGGTCTCGAAGATCACCTCGTCCTTCGGCGCGCGCTTGAGCCGCGCGACGATCTTGCGCGCCTCCTCGAACGGCCAGGCGTTCGACTGCTCGGCGAGCTCGCGCAGCGATGCGACGGTTTCGGTCAATGACATCGTAACTCCGAGCGCGGACATGGTCACATCCTTCGTGCGCGCGGACACTAGGAACCGCAGCCAGGTACCCGTCAGGCGCGGACAGTAGGAATCCAGCGTGCCGAGGTCAAATTGTGGCCGGTACGCCGATGCCCCGCGTCATTCAAAACGGGCTGATCGGGAAATAGCGCAGCCATAGGTCGGTGAAGCGCCCCTTCTCCCAGAGCCGGAACAGCGACCAGTTGAAGGCCTGCCGCAGCAGATCGTTGCCGCGCTTGACGGCGATGCCGACGCCTTCGCCGAAAAAGCGGCTCTCGGTGTAGGGGCCGCCGCGGAAGGCGCAGCAGCCGCCGGAATCGGTGCCGTTGAGCCAGAAGGCGAGCGCGACGCCGTCGCCGAACAACAGGTCGACCTCCTTGCGGCGCAAGGCCTCGCGCGCCGCCTCGGCGTTGGGATAGGGGTGCACCTCGGCCTCGGTGAACATGGCCTTGAGGTAGGCCTCATGGGCGGTGCCGGCGACGACGGCGACTTTCTTGCCCTCGATATGTTCCGGCAGCACGTCATCGATCCCGGTGTCGGTGCGCGCCACGAAGCGCGCCGGCGTGCGGTAATACGGATCGCTGAAATCGGCGCGGCGGCGCGTCTGCGGCGTCACCGCGATCGAGGCGATCACCGCGTCGCCGCGATTGTCGCCGAGCGAATCGAGCAGCGTGTCGAAGCGGCGCATCTGGACGCTGCAGCTGGTCTTGATCTCTTCGCAGATCAGCCGCGCGAGATCGACGTTGAGGCCCGCCGGATTGCCGTCGGGGCCCGCATAGTCGAACGGCGGATAGTCGATTTCGGTGAGGAAGCGGATGGACTGGATGCGGGACAGATCCGGCCGCTCCGGCCGCCGCCGCGGATCCCAAAATCCGGGGACGATGACATCAGGGGTTGGTGTGACGCCGCCCTCGGCCGCTCCACCTGGGGAGGCGCCCGAAAGGATGAACAGGCCCGCCGCCAGCAGCGTAACCGCAACGGCTGCGGAAATACCGCGACAAAATTGGGATATTGCCATTTCAGGTTGCATAGGGAACGATCGGTGCGGGCGTACCTCGGCCCGAATAATCGCGAAAACCTCGAAAGTCGAGGCGTATTCGCGCTGTGAGTTGGGTTGGGGGGCGGATCGTGGCGTACGAGTATGGCAACGAGGCGGCCGCCGCCCGCTTCGAGCGGCGGATATGGACGGCCGGTGACGACCTAACCGCACCGATCTCGTCCGCCGCGCATTCGTCGGCACGTCGAAGCGCGCCCACGACCCGAGCGCCTGTCCGGAGATCGACTGCATTCGCGGCCTGTTACCGGCCGGCCTGATCGCCTGGGCCGAGCGCCGTGCCGCCAAGGTCGGCCTGGGCGCCGATCATGTGCTCATCACCGCCGACGCCATTACCGAAGATGCCTACCTCACCGCGTTGGCGGCATCGCTCGGTGTCCGTTACGAATGGCTCGACAAGATTTCCCGCGACGCCTGTCCGCTTGACGACGAGCAATTGATCCAGGCGGCCGCGGCGGGATTGTTGCCGCTGCGCGAGGGAAACGACATCGTCTGGATCGTCGCTCCGCGCTGTCTGACTGCGCGCCGCCTGGCCGATCCCCGCATAAGGCGGCCCGTGTGGTTGCGGCGGTTCCGCTTGACTTCGTCCGAGCGGCTGCGGCGTTTCGTTGCCACGCACGCGCAGAGCGCGCTCGGCCGGCGTGCAGCCGAAGGGCTTCAGCGCGCACGGCCGCTGCTTTCGAACGCGCCCTATGCACTGCGCCGGCCGAAATTCGTAGCGCTGGCCTTCGTCGCGTTTGCCGCAGCGCTGTTGGCCGCTTTTCCCACCGCGACGATCACCGCCTTCAGCGCGATGCTGTGCATCGTGTTCCTGGCCTCGGCTGCGCTGCGGGTGTCGAGTGCCTTGATCGGACGCGATCCACCGACCGATGTGGCACGCGTCAGCGACGATCGGCTACCGATCTACACGATCATCTGCGCACTCTATCGCGAGGCCCCTGTGGTCGAGGACCTCGTCGCCTATATCCGCGCGCTCGATTATCCGCGCGAAAAGCTTGACGTCAAATTCGTGATCGAGCCCGACGATGACGAAACCAGCGACGCGCTCGCCGGGCTCGATCTCGGCCATCCGTTCGAGATCATCACCGCGCCGGAGGTCGGGCCGCGCACCAAGCCGAAGGCGCTCAACGTCGCGCTGCCGTTCGCGCGCGGCAGCTTTACGGTCATCTTCGACGCCGAAGATCGGCCCGAGCCCAATCAGCTCCGGCAGGTTTTCGATGCGTTCATGACCGGCGGCGATCAACTCGCCTGCGTGCAGGCGCGGCTCACCATCGACAATACCGCCGACGGCTGGCTCGCGCGCGTATTCACCGCGGAATATGCCGGCCAGTTCGATGCGTTTTTGCCCGGCCTCGCCGCACTGGGCCTGCCCATTCCGCTCGGTGGCTCGTCGAACCATTTCCGCACCTCCGTGCTGCGTCAGCTCGGCGGCTGGGATCCGTACAACGTCACCGAGGATGCCGATCTCGGCATCCGGCTGTGCCGGTTCGGCTATCGCACGGCCGTGGTGGCGTCCTCCACCTATGAGGAGGCGCCGGCGTACATCAGGCCATGGCTGAGGCAGCGAACGCGCTGGTTCAAGGGCTGGATGCAGACGTGGCTCGTCCACATGCGCCGCCCCCGCCAGCTTCTGCGCGATCTGGGCTCGGCCGGCGCTGTGACCGTCCAGCTTGTCATCGGCGGCAACGTGCTGGCGGCTCTGGCGCATCCGATCTTCGTCGTCGGCATTGCCTACGCGCTGCTGACGCGACCTGCGCTGTTTGGCACGAAAAACATCAGCGCCGACGCGCTGCTGTTCGCGGCGACATTCATCTCCGGCTATATCGCATCGATCGTGCCCAGCGTGATCGGGCTTCATCGCCGCCGTCTGTTGCGAAATGTCTGGGCGCTCGGCTTTGTGCCGGTGCACTGGCTGCTGTTATCGCTCGCGGCGTGGCGCGCGCTCTATCAGCTTGTCCGCGATCCGCATCGCTGGGAGAAAACCGACCACGGCCTGGCCAGAACGTCGCGCATGCCCGGCGCGCGACGCGCCGAGATCGCCTGACATTGCGACGGCGTTCACGCCTTCTTCTGCAGCCAGAATTGATACATCCCGGCAAAGCTCGCCGGGTTTTCCTGCTCGAATTGGTGCCAGCGATCGAGCGATGTCACCGCTTCGGCATCCGGGAACATCAGGCCGAACCGATGCAGCACCGCGACGTCGACCTCGAAGCCGAGGAACGTGAGACCGTTCTGGGCGAGGAATTCCGAGATTTCGGGGATCGTGAGCTGATGCTCCTGCACGTGGAACAGCAGGTCGCGGCAGGCGCTGGTGGTGTAGAAATCGCGCGAGGCCGTGACGTTGTGGTGCGCCGTGCCTTCCGCCGCATTCATCAGGTCCTGCCGGCAGCGGCGGATGTCGGTGGCGCTGCCGTCGAAGCCCTGCTCGGCAATGAAGTTGCGCACCGCGCGATGTCGCGCCGCGCGCTCTTGCTGTAGAGGCCGATGTTCATGAGGCCGCCCGGCCGCAGCAGCCCGACCAGCACGCGCCAGCCTGCAAACGGATCGGCGAGGTGATGCAGCACGCCGTTCGAACTCGATGACATCGAACGTGCGCCCGATCGAGCCGAGCTTGAGAATATCGGCCTGGGCGAATTCGATGTCGCTCAGGCCGAGCGCGCGCGTCATGCGCGTCGCGTAGGCAAGGCTGGTCGAGGCTCAAATCGATCGACAGCACGCGCACGCCGGCGAAGCGCTGCACGATCTCGACCGTATGCCGGCCGGTGCCGCAGCCGGCGATCAGGACATCGATTGCATCGCTCTTGCCGAGGCTCTCGAACCGGGCGTGCGGCAGCTTGTTGCGCAGGTCGCGCTCGATGCTGACGCGGGCGCCGCCGGCCGGCGCCGAGACCCAGCGCGGATAGGGGTTTTCTTCGTATTGCTGCCGGACCTCGATCGACACGAAATCGTCGATGTCCGGTGAGCACCGGAATGGACGCGCGCAACTCGCGCTCGGCGCGCGGCTCGCGCACCTGCTGCGTCAGCACGTCGGCGACGACGGGCGGCCAGTTCTTGTCGAGCAGGCTGTCGATACCCGGCACGGTGTGCAGCGGGAGATAGGCCGCGAGCGTAACAAGCTTCGCGGGCGAAACCGCGTGCCCGGATTTCAGATCGGCCGACACCGCCTCGCGCAGCCGCTCTACCTGTGCCGCCTCGTCATCGGTCAGATCGAACACGTATTCGTTGATGAAGCATTGCCGCGCCAGGGCGCAGCAGAAATTGAGCGCATCGCCCTGCTCCATTGCGCGGGCGGATTCGCCGTCGAGCGCTTGCAGCAATGCAAAACGCAAAGCGGTGAACAGGCGTTCGAGCGCGATATCGCAGACGGGCGCGGATTGCAGCAGCGCGAGCAGCAATTGATCGCGGCCAAGCGGCGCGACCCCTGCCGGACCGAGCAGTTCGTCCAATGGCAGCCGGCGCGGCCAGGCGCTGTTCGCGCGCTCGATCGCATCGCGGATCGCATCCGCCTGCTTGAGGAACAGCGCAATCGTCGGCGCAAGCTCGTTGCGCGCCGACCCAGGCCTCCGACAGCGCGCGCAGAATGAGCGCGCGCAGGTCGGGATCGTCGCTGGTCGGCCGCAGGTTCTGCAGGCAGCGCACGATCAGCACCTTGGTATCGCTGGTCGGCCCGAGCGCCAGCGCGCGCTGAAGCAGGCCAAAGGCCTCGGCGAGATTGCCATCGGCCAGCAGCATGCGCGCCATGTTGTCGTGCGCGGCGACATAGTCCGGCGCGAGCGCGATGGCGCGCTGGTAATGCGCGCGCGCTTCGTCGGCGCGGCCCAGCTCCTTGCAGGCATTGCCGAGATTGTTGTGGGCCTCGGCAAGTCCGGGTTCGAGCGCCAGCGCCTCCCGGTAATGCGTCACGGCCTGCTCCAACTGGCCCTGCTGCGCGAGCACATTGGCGATGTTGTAATGGGCTGCGCTCGCCTGCGGCTGCAGCTGCGAGCACGCGCTCGTAGCACGCGATGGCGTCCGCCAGCCGGCCGTTGATCCTTGTAGGCATTGCCGAGATTCATCATGGCCGCGGCGAAGTCCGGCCTGATCTCGACCGCTCGCTCGTAGTGCGCGAGCATGTCGGCATTCCGGCCGACCGCCTGCAGCACCAAAGCCAGATTGTAATGCGCTTCGGCCATGCGCTCGTCGAGCGCGATCGCCTTGCCGATGAGTTCGAGCGCGGCATCGTTGTGGCCCAGCTGATGCGCGATGAGGCCGAGAAAATTCAGGCTCCTGGTGTGGTTCGGGATCGCGCGCGAGAATGTCGCGGTAGAGCCGCTCGGCCTCGCGCAATTCGCCGGCCTGATGATGCCGCACCGCCTGCGCAAATACCGGAGCGAATTCGGACGTGCCCGGCGCCGCACGTGCGCACGGCGCTGCGGGCTTGCTTTTCGGCGGACCGCCGGTCCTTGCGGTTCATTGATGGGATCATCGGCGGATCAGAGATAGCGGCGCAGATCGTCGGCCGCGGCCTCGGGCGTTCGCTTCAGGCTGAACGGCGCCACGAAGTGCCCGTCCTTGTCCATGAGATAGACGATCGCGGTGTGGTCCATGGTGTAGTCGCCGCCGTCGACCGGCACCTTCTTGGCATAGACGCGATAGGCCTTGATCGCCGCATTGACCGCCGCCGCGTCGCCGGTGAGCCCGCGCAGATGCGGGTCGAAATTCGACAGATAGTCCTTCATCGACGCCGGCGTGTCGCGCTCGGGATCGACGGTGATGAACAGCGCGCCGGCGCGGTCAGCATCGGGGCCGAGCTTGCGCAGCACTTCCGAGATTTCGAACAAGGTGGTCGGACAGACATCCGGGCAATGGGTGAAGCCGAAAAACACCAGGAAGGGGTGACCCTTCATGTCCGTGTCGCTCACCGCCTTGCCGTTCTGATCGACCAGGTGGAACGGCCCGCCGACAGCCGCGACGGCGGGCGTCGATGTCCGTCCCGTGATCAGCAGGATGACGCCGAAGAACAGCACGAGCCCGGCGAGGAACGCACCGAGCACGACCATCGCGCGCGACGTACTTGCCTTCACCACTTCTCTCCTGTCATCCGAAGCACGCGGCTAACCCGGCGCGGATCGTCTCGAAAAACACCGTGGAGCCGTAATGCGCCCACAGTGCGACGGTGCCTGCCAGCAGCAGCACCACGACCGCCCCGACGATGAACAAGCGGCCAGGCGGCTTGGCGTGAAAACGGGCGTGATGCGGCTGTTTCCGGCATCGGTAACCCCTGTTGACCTGTAAATAGGCCCGAACAGGTCCGGCGACAACCGCGCCGCAATCAGCCCCGCCTTACTGGCAGGGGCGATACATCGCCGCCAGCTCCCGGCCGCTCAGGTGGATGAGCCGCGGGGTAAGCCCGCCGTGACGCTCGATCCAATGGCGGACCGCCTGGGGATACATCGCCATCACCAGCCGGGTGCCGGAGCGGGTGGGAACCAACTGCCGCGAGGCGTCGTCGTAGAGCGAGGCCGCATGGAAGCCCAGCACAGCGCGGCTGGTGACGCAGATGTGGTCGCGCGGGACGGTGGCAAGCACCAGCGTACAGGCCGAATTGCAGACGCCGTCGATGACGACCTTTTCGCCGGAACTGCGCACTTGCCCAAAGCGCCGCAGGTAGGACGAGACCTCGCCGCCGGGGTCGTTGTGGATACGCACCTCAGCGGACGCCGGCGACGTGGCAAAGGCCAGCGACAGCAAGATGCCGGCCAAGACTGCAAGTGCGATCATGCCGTTCCCTCCGAACTTTTCGCCCCCGTGACGGTCTAGCGCCGTCTTTTGTTCGCAATAACCGTGCCATGCCGACTATCGTCGATCGCATTGGCGTCCGGCTCGCCATGAACTAGCATCGAAGAATGGCGGCCGGCGCGCGACGGATTGCCGCGCGAGTTGGAACAATTATACACGCGGAGGGAACTGTGCCCAACATCGTTACCAAAAATATTCGCTGCGCCGGCGGCATGCCGGCGGTGGTCGCTATTCCGGCCGGCAGCGGCAAGTTTCCGGCCATCGTGCTCATGCATGAGCGCTACGGACTGGTGCAGCACTCGCTCGATCTCGCCCAACGCTTCGCACGCGAAGGCTTCGTCTGCATCACGCCCGACTTCTTCTTCCGATTTCCCGACCAGGACGCGCTGCATCGCGGCGACGTCGGCTATCCGCTCGGGGATACGGAGGCGATCGAGCTTCTCAACATCGCGATCGACGAACTCGCGAAGATGCCCGAGGTCGACGCGTCGAAGATCGCCGTCAAGGGCGTGTGTCAGACCGGGCGGCATCCGGTGCTGATCGCAGCCGAACGGCCGATCGCGGCGGCGCTGGTGTGGTATGGCGCGGCCTCGGAGCGCGAATGGGAGTGTCAGCAAGCGGTTCACGAAACCGTTCGACGACATCGTCAAGCGCATCAATTGCCCCGTGCTCGGCATTTTCGGCGAGGGCGACCATGTGATCTCGCTCGACGACGTGCGCCGCTTCCGCGACCTGCTCGACCGCCACGACAAATCCTACACCATCAAGGTCTATCGCGACGTGCCGCATGGCTGGCTCAACGACACCATGCCGGGCCGCTACCGCCGCGACGCCGCCGAGGCCGCCTGGGCGCTGCAGCGCGACTTCCTCAAGCGGGTGCTCGATCCGGCCTACGACAAGACGCGCGTGGTGCAGGTCTATGAATCCGACCATGCCCGCAATTACGATTTCACCAAGAACGTGCGGATGGAGTGACGAAGTCATTGGACCCCAAGCTGAGGAGCGCTCCGCGAAGGCAGAGCATCTCAGGAAGCAGGCTGTGATGCAGAAACTGCAATCGTGACCGGCCGTGTTTACTGGATCGTCACGCCTTCGCGGACGATGACAGAGCAGTGATACGAGACAGGCACAGACAGGAGCCCCAAATGGCGCGCGATTTCGAGGATCATTGCTGGCAAGACGTGGTCGATGCGGACACGATGGACATCTACAAGGCCTATCAGCGCAAGATTTACGTCGGCGACAACCCGGCCGTGCTCGCCATCGATCTCTACAACAAGGCCTATCAGGGCGGTGACCGCCCGGTGAAAGAGGTCGACAAGGAATTTTCGGGCTC
This sequence comes from uncultured Alphaproteobacteria bacterium, assembly GCA_963730645.1. Classification (GTDB taxonomy): domain Bacteria; phylum Pseudomonadota; class Alphaproteobacteria; order Rhizobiales; family Xanthobacteraceae; genus BOG-931. The sequence goes on from CAVSSN010000018.1 coordinate 506,741, forward strand.
GTGCGGCGAGAATGCCTGGAAGGCGCTGCCGCATACCCAGAAACTGTTCGCCGCCGCGCGCCGCGCCGGCATTCCGGTGATCTACACCACGCGCCATGCCGACACCGGCGGCGTGCACTCGACCAACCGCAACATGAAAAAGGAAGGCGACGACGTCTACGATATCAAGGCGGAGCTGGCGCCGGAGCCGGGCGAACTGGTGATCTACAAGGAGCGCGCGTCGGGCTTCTTCGGCACGCCGCTGATCGCGCACCTGCAGAAGCTGCGCATCAATTCGCTGATCATCTGCGGCGAGAGCACCTCGGGCTGCGTGCGCGCCTCGACGGTCGACGGCTATTCCTACGGCTTCCACAATACGCTGGTCGAGGAATGCACCTATGATCGCTCGATGCTCAGCCACAAGGTCAATCTGTTCGACCTGCATCACAAATACGCCGACGTGATGCACATCGAGGACGTGCTGAGCCATCTCGACGGCATGGCGATCAACCGCCCCGCCGCCTAAGGCCGTCATTGCGAGGAGCGCAGCGACGAAGCAATCCCCCTCCCTTCCCTCACCGCAAGCGCTGGATTGCTTCGCTTCGCTCGCAATGACGCAACGTCACTTCGGCAAAGGATACATCATGGACACCAAAGTCGCGCGTAACACCAACGCCCCGGATTTCGCCACCGCCTATTATTTTCTCGAAGGGCTCAAGGAAGTCGGCATCGATTACCTGTTCTGCAATTTCGGCACCGACCACGCGCCGATCATCGAGGAGATGGCGCACCGGCGAAAGCTCGGCGAGGACATGCCGAACATCGTGCGCTGCCCGCACGAGAGCACGGCCGCCCACATGGCTGCCGGCTTCGCCTTCGTCACCGGGCGCGGGCAAGGCGTGCTGGTGCACGTCGATGTCGGCACGGCGAACACCGCGACCGCCATGCACAATATCTTCCGCAGCCGCCTGCCGGTGCTGCTGATGGCCGGCAAGGCGCCTTACACCGCGAACAACGAACTGGTCGGCTCGCGCGACACCTATGTGCATTTCGTGCAGGAGCCGTTCGACCAGGCGAGCCTGGTGCGGCCGTATCTCAAATGGGAATGGACGCTGCCGTCCGGCGTCGTGGTCAAGGAGGCGCTGCGGCGCGCCACCGCGATCATGCAGAGCGAGCCGTGCGGGCCGGTCTACCTGATGATGCAGCGCGAGACGCTGACGCAGCATTGGGGCACCGACGAGGTGCGCCGCTACGCCGCCGATCAGTTCAGCGGCACGCAGGGCGGCAGCGCCGATCCCAAGCTCGTGGCCGCGCTGGTCGACCGGCTGCTCAAGGCCGAGAATCCGCTGCTGATCACCGGCTATGCGGCGCGCCACGTACACGCCGCGCGCGTCATCGACGAGCTGGCGCAGTTCGCCGGCATCCCGGTGGTCGAATCCAACATGACCAACAACATCTCGCACGAGAGCCCGTGCTTCGCCGGCTTCTCGCCCAACCGGCATCTGGCGAAGACCGATGTCGGCATTCTGGTCGACGTCGACGTGCCGTGGTTCGCGAGCGAAGTCCAGGTCAGCGAGAACGTGTTCTGGGCCCACATCGACATCGACATCCTCAAGCCGGCGTCGCCGATGTGGACCTTCCCGGGCAATCTGCGCATGCAGGGCGACAGCGGCCGCATCCTCGAGCAGGTGCTCGAAGGCCTCAAGGCGAAGGCGACGCCCGAGTTCAAGAAGGCGGCCGCGGCGCGGCTGGAAAAGCTCAAGGCAGCGACCGCCGAGCGCAATGAGCGCACCGCCAAGCTCGCCGCCGACAAGGGCAAGCCGGACGCGATCAATCCGCATTATCTGTTCGCCGAATTGAGCAAGGTGCTCGACGACGAGGACATCGTCTTCAACGAAGGCGTGCGCAATGCCGGCGCGGCGCTGATGCAGATCAAGCGGCCGGTGCCCAATACGGTGATGCGCGCCGGCGGCGGCGGGCTCGGCTGGTCCGGCGGCATGGCGCTCGGCGCAAAACTCGCCGCGCCCGATCGCGTGATGGTGCAGATCGTCGGCGACGGCGGCTTCTATTTCGGCAATCCGTCGTCGACCTTCGCGGTGGCGCAGCAATACAAGCTGCCGATCTTCTCGATCGTGCTCGACAATTCCGGCTGGTCGGCGGTCAAGGAATCGACGCTGCGGGTGTTCCCCGACGGCGAGGCGAAATCGATGAACGAGTTCGAGGCCGAGCTTGCGCCCGATGTCGACTTCAGCAAGGTCGGCGAAGCATTCGGCGCCTATGCGGAAAAGGTCAGCGATCCCGCCGACGTGCCGGCCGCGATGGCGCGCTGCATCAAGGAAGTGCGCAACGGCCGCGCCGTGCTGCTGCACGCCCGCGTGACGCGGCTGTAGTCGATTCCCCTCCCCCTTGTGGGGAGGGGTTAGGGGTGGGGGTTCGGGAGGCCAGGCGCGGACGTCGACGTTATCGCCTGGCCTCCCGACCCCCCTCCCTACCCTCCCCCACAAGGGGGGAGGGAAAAGGAAAAGGTGCTGCCTTTTGAGTACGAGCATGTTGAAACAACCACTGACGCAATTCGGCGCGCTCACCGCGGTGCTCATTGCGCTCACCGCATTCGCCCACGCCGCGTCCTATCCGACCCGCCCCATCGAGATCGTGGTGTCCTACGCCGCCGGCGGGTCGACCGACATCGTCGCGCGCGTGATCGCCCAGAGGCTGCAGGAGCGGCTCGGCCAGTCGGTCGTCATCCTCAACAAGCCGGGCGCGAGCGGCACCATCGGCGCGACCTACGCCGCGCACGCCGATCCCGACGGCTATACGCTCTACGAGGGCTACACCTCCGAGATGGTGGTCGCACCGCATTTGCTGAAGAACGTCAAATATTCGGTCGACGATTTCGAGCCGATCGCGGTGACGGGGCTGGTGCCCGTGGCGCTGATCACGTCGAAAAAAATTCAGGCCAACACGCTGCCGGAGCTGATCGAGGAGCTGCGCGCTTCGCCTGGCAAGTACACCTATGGCGGCAGCGTCGGCGCGCCGTCGCACATTCTTGGCTCGTGGATGAACCGCATCAAGGGACTCAACACCATCCACGTTCCCTACAAGGGCGGCGCGCAATCGGTCGCCGACGTGGTCGGCGGGCACATCGACATGTTCTACGCCGGCGTGGCGGTGGGAAAGAGCGCAATCAATTCCGGACAAGTGAAAGTCTTCGCCGTGACCGGCGACAGGCGCTCCACAGCGCTGCCCAACGTGCCGACCTTCAAGGAGGCCGGCGTGACGGATTTCGATCTGGCGAGCTGGACCGTGTTCATGGCGCCGAAAGGAACGCCCGCCGACATCGTCGCGTTGCTGAAGAAGGAAACGCTGCTGGCGCTGAGCGACCCGAAAATTCAAGCCGTATTGACCGCGCAGGGCGTCGACCCGAGCGACACCCAGGACGTGAAGGCCTTCCTCGCCGAGGAACGCGCCAAGTTCGGCCGCGTCGTGCACGACCTCGGCATCACGCTGGAGTAGCGAGCTGCTCCCCTCCCCCTTGCGGGGAGGGGCGGGGGTGGGGGTCGTGAGGCTGGCGAAAGCGTTGACGCTCTCACGCCGCCTCACGACCCCCCACCCTACCCTCCCCCACAAGGGGGAGGGAACGCGAGCCTCAATGCGCCGCGGCGCCCACTTTCGCGGCGGGCGCGGGCTTGTCCGCCAGCGAGTGATAGACGACGCGGATGAAATTCTTGCTCTGCTGATCGGTCGCGTTGAACTTTGTGTCGTAGTCGGCGAACGGCGCTGCCGCGATGACATCGTCCTCGCTCTTGCCCGCCTTGACCAGCTTCGCCATGCGGTCGCGCGCGGTCGTCAGCATGGTGCGGTACGCGACAAGGTCCGCCTTGGTGGCGAGCGCGACCGTGGCCGGGCACGATCTTGGTCTTGGCACCCGCGAGCCTGAGATAGGTATTGACGCCCGCGATCATGCCTTTGATGTTGCCGCCATTGGCGAAGTCGATATTCGGATAGCGGCCGTTGGTGAAGATGTCGCCGGTTGCGAGCACATCGGCGTCGCGGAACAGCACGTAGGTGTCGCCGTCGGTGTGGGCATTCTTCGGATGTCCAAGCAGCGCCGTGCGTCCCTTGACCTTGAGCGTGGTCCGATCCTGATAGGTCTGCGTCGGCAATGCGTCGTCCGCCATCGGCGGTGTCTTCACGTCGGTCAGGCCGTTGGTCGTGCCGGCCGCGAGGCGATTGCGCACATTGACGTTGGCGACGACGATGGCGCCGTCCTTGTGGAACGCCGCGTTGCCGCCGGTGTGATCGCCATGGTAGTGCGTATTGACGAGATATTTGATCGGCAGCTTGCTGATGGCTTCGATGGCCGCCTTGATCTTGTCGTGCAGCAGCTCGAATTCTGCAGTCGACCATGATGATGCCGTCGTCGCCGACCGCAATCGTCATGTTGCCGCCCTCGCCGGCCAGCATGTAGGTGTTGTGGCCGAGATCGGTGGTCTTGATCACCGTATTGGCGAAATCCCGCCCCAGCGTCGCGACCGGCGCGGCCGGCCGTTGTGCATTCGCGCTGCCTGCAAATCCGACAAAGGCGGCCGCGAGCGCGACCGCTACGATCCTGCTCATGTGACGTCTCCTCCTCACGCGCCCCGCATCGACTCTCCGGTGGCCATCCACCTCATTTCGAAAAAATATGGTCGCCTTGTCAATGGCTTAAGAGCATAACCCGATCACGCTCCGGTGTCTGCACGCGCGCCGCGCGCTTTGCCGAAGCCGCCGGCATATGGGACAGTATGCGAGCCTCAATTCGCAAGCGCACGCTATCGACGGAGCAACGATGTCCGTTCTGCTGGAGAAACGCACCGACGGCGTCGCGATCGTCACGCTCGACCGGCCGCAGGTGCTCAACGCGCTCGACGTGCCGGCGAAGGAACGGCTCGGCGACATCTGGCAGCGAGCTCGCGGACGATCGTGCGGTGCGCGCGATCGTGCTGACCGGCGCGGGCGAGCGGGCGTTCTGCGCCGGCTCCGACATCAAGGAGATCAACCGCACCGGCCGCATGGTCACGACCGACATCCTGCTGCGCGCCATTCCGGGCGCCAGCGTGCCGCTGCACAAACCGGTGATCGCGGCGCTGCACGGCTATTGCGTCGGCTTCGGCATGACGCTCGCCTTGCATTGCGACCTTCGCCTCGCCGCGCGCGACACCAAGCTCGGCTATCCCGAGGTCAAGCACGGCATGATCTCGGCGCTGAGCGCGATCCGTCTGCCGCAGGTGATCCCGAGCGCACAGGCGCTGGAGATGATGCTGCTGGCGCGCAACATTTCGGCCGACGAGGCGTATCGCTTCGGCCTGGTCAACACGGTGGTCGACGATGTCCGCGCGGAGGCCGACAAGTGGGCGGTCGACGATCGCCGGCTATTCGCCGGCCGCAGTGCAGGCGACCAAGCGCCTCGCGCTGTTCTCGCGCGGCACGCCCGCGGCCGAGCGCGCCGAAGTCGAAGCGGTGCGAGCCTGGATCGAGACACATGACGACTACAAGCAAGGCGCGGCGGCGTTCACGCAGCGCGCGTAGTATGATCGCGGCACGATATGCAATGACCGGACTATCCTCATGGCGATGATGAAGGCGGTGCCGTTCCGCGAGTTCGGCGGCCCGGAAATGCTGCAGGTGGCGGACGTGGAGCGCCCGGAGCCGGGCCCGGACGATCTGCTGGTGCGCATTCACGCCGCGGGCATCTGCTATCACGACCTGCTGTCGCGCGCCGGCAAAATTCCGCGCGACAAGGCCGGGCAAATCCTCGGCCACGAGATCGCCGGCGAAGTGGCGGCGGCGGGCTCGAGCGCAAATGCCGCGCGCGTCGGCGAGCGCGTCGTGATCTATCAGCGCGTGTTCTGCGGCGTCTGCCGCTATTGCCTCGCCGGCCGGCAGGACCTGTGCCGCAACAGCCGCGTGCTCGGCGAGAGCGGTGGCGGCGGCTATGCCGAGTTCACCTGCGTGCCGGCGCGCAACGCCATCCGAATCCCCGACGGCCTCGACATGAAGGCGGCGGCGCTCGCGGTCTGCCCGGTCGGCACCAGCGTGCGCGCGGCGCTTGGCGTAGCGAAGCTTCAGCCCGGCGACACGGTGCTGATCACCGGCGCCGGCGGCGGGCTTGGCCTGCACCAGATCCAGGTGGCGAAGAGCGTGAGCGCGCGCGTCATCGCGGTGACCAGTTCGGACGCCAAGGCCGACATCGTGCGCGAAGCGGGCGCCGACGAAGTGGTGATCAGCCCCGATCTCAAATTCAGCCGCGAGGTGTGGCAGCGCACCGGCAAGCAGGGCGTCGACGTGGTGCTGGAGAACGTCGTCACCGGCACGTTCGGCGAAAGCCTGCGCTCGGTGGCGCAGAACGCGACCGTCGTGGTGCTCGGCAATATCGGCACCAAGCCGGTCGAGTTCGATCCCGGCCTCGTCATCGTGCGGCGCATCCGCATCGCCGGCTCCGGCAATGCGACCTACGAGGATGTGCACCGCGCGCTGCATCTGCTCGCCACCAAGGCGGTGAAGCCGTTCATCGGCAAGGTGCTGCCGTTTCCCAGGGCGTGCGGAAGGCCACGCCATGATGGAACGGCGCGAGGTCGCCGGACGCGTCGTGCTCAATGGCTGGTGAAATGCACATCGGCGCAATGCTGCGCGATATCGCGCAGCGGCACGGCGAACGCACGGCGATCGTCGACGACGCGGGCGCGTGGACCTACGGGCAATTCGTTGCGCGCATCACCCGTTTCGGCAATGCGCTGCGCGGCCTCGGCTTGCAGCGCGGCGATCGCGTCGGGCTGCTGCTGCCGGACATGCGCGAATATCTCGAAGCCGATTACGGCGCGATGTCGGCCGGATTCGTGCGCGTCCCCATGGACCCGCAGATGACCGGGCCGCAACTGGCGCAGGCGTTGCGCCACGCCGGCGCCCGCGCGCTGGTGACGCACGCATCGTTTGCCGAAAAGATCGAGCCATTGCGTTCCGACGTCGAAGGCCTCGAATTCATCATCGTCATCGGCGGCGCGATGCCGGGCGCGCATGCCTACGAAGCGCTGCTGGAGAAATCCTCCGAGCAGCCCTTCGCCGACGGCGATGGCGACGAGCTGGCGACGTTGAATTTCAGCGGCGGCACGACCTCGGCGCCGAAGGCCATCATGCTGCGCCATCGCAATCTGCTCACCGCCGCGCACGGCACCATCGGCGGGTTCGACGTCACGGCCCGATGCGGTTTTCCTCAACGTCCGGCCGTTGTGGCCGATCGCGCAGGTCATCGTCATGTCTTACCTGATGGCCGGCGCGAAGGTCGTGCTCGGCGGCCGCTTCGACGCAGCGAATTTCGCCCCGCTGGTCAAGCGCAGCGGCGCGACGCGCACTTCGCTGGTGCCGACGCAGCTCGTGCGCATTCTGGAGCACGTGCAACGCGACGACCCGCGCCTGGCGACGCTCGAGGCCGATTCACGTCGGCGGCTCGCGCATTCCGCCGGACGTTTTCGAGCGTGCCGTTGATCTGCTCGGCCCGCGCATCGGCCCGCTCTACGGACTGACCGAGGCGCCGATCATTTGCACCTGCCGCCCAAGTTGCTCGACGCCGACGCGGCGCGACGCCGCGAGCTCATGGAAAGTACCGGCGCGGTGTTGGCGGACTACGACGTCAAGCTCGACGCCGAGTCCGGCGAGGTGCTGGTGCGCGGCGGCAACGTCATGGCCGGCTATTGGCGCGACGAGGAGACGACGCGCGCCACGCTGCGCGACGGCTGGCTGCACACCGGCGACATCGGCCGCTTCGACGGCGACGGCAATCTCTACATCGTCGGCCGCCTCAAGGAGGTGATCCGCTCCGGCAGCAGGACCATCGTGCCCAAGGAGGTCGAAGACGTGATCGCGCGGCATCCGGCGGTGAGCGAGGTCGCCGTGCTCGGCCTGCCCGACCGCGAATGGGGCGAGGCCGTCACCGCCTTCGTGGTGGTGCGGCCCGGCATGGCGGTGAGCGAAAGCGATGTCGTCGAGCACTGCCGCGCGCAGCTTGCCGCCTACAAGAAGCCGCGCGCGGTGCGCTTCGTCGCGAGCCTGCCGCGTTCGCATTACGGCAAGGTGTTGCGGGCGCAATTGATCGCGCTCTCGTTGTCATCGTCCGCGAAGGCGGACGATCCAGTAATCACAGATGGTATTGCTGGTGCGATTGCGCGTGATAATTTGCGGCAGTGATTACTGGATGCTCCGCCTTCGCGGAGCATGACAGGTGGTGAAATGGAACTGACGATTGCGCTCAATCGCTACGACCGTCACGTGCCGATCTTCAGCGGCGCGGTGCAGCCGAAGGGATTCACCATCAAGCCGCTCGAAGTCGGCGAGAGCCACGATCTCGCGCATGGCGGCAGCCGGCATGCGCGCATGCTCAAGGACCAGGAGTTCGACATCGCCGAAGTTTCGCTCGCCTCCTGGGTCACGGCGGTGGCGAACCGGCCCGATCTGCCGCTGGTCGGCATTCCGACGTTTCCGCGGCGCTTCTTCAGCGTCGGGCAGATCTATGTCCCGGCAAATTCGAAAGCGGAAAAGCCCGCCGATCTGCTCGGCAAGAAAATCGGGCTGCACTCATTCCAGACCACGCTGTCGGTGCTCGCCAAGGGCGACTTCAAGCGCGAGTACGGCTTGCCGTGGCAGCAGTTTCACTGGATTTGCCTGCGGCCGGAAATCATCGACGTCGACCTCGGCAAGGACGTCAAGATCGAATGGCTGCCGCCCGGCAAGGACATCGGCGTCATGCTGATGGACGGCGAGATCGACGCGCTGATGTCGCCGGAGCCGCGCAAATCGATGCTGGCGCGGCCGGACGGCTATCGCCGGCTGTTCCGCGACAGCCGCGCCGAAGAGCTGCGCTATTTCAAAAAATACGGCTTCTTTCCCGTCATGCACGTCATGGCCGCCAAGCGCGAGCTGATCGAGCGGCACCCCGACATCGTGCCGGCCATCATGGCGATGTTCGAGGAAGCCAAGCGCGTGGCGTATCAGTACTACGACGATTCCGATTATTCGCTCATCGTCTGGTCGCGCAACGCTTACGAGGAGCAGCGCCAGATGCTCGGCATGGATCCGTGGGTCAACGGCTTCAAGGCCAACCGCAAGAACCTCGCGCAGTTCCTCGAAGACTCACACGACCAGCGGCTGACCAAGGAATTGCTGCAGCCGGAGCAACTGTTTCACGAGTCGACGCTGGGGACGTGACCGAAATTCCTCCCCCTGAAAGGGGGAGGTCCGATCCGAGCGAAGCGAGGATCGGGGTGGGGGTCCCGCGGCGGTTCAGCACGGACCCCCACCCGGCTCGCTGCGCTCGCCACCCTCCCCCTTTCAGGGGGAGGAAAGATATTCACTGCGCCTTGATATTGGCGTCGTCGATGATCTTCTTGTATTTCGCCATCTCGGCCAATTGGTATTTCAGGAAATAATCCGAGCTGCGTGTCGGGCGACACCTCGAAGCCGAGCGTGGTCAGGCGCTCCTTCACGTCCGGCAGCGCCAGCACGTTGGCGATATCCTTCTGCAGCGTCGCGTTGACATCGGCCGGCAGGTTCTTCGGTCCCCAGATGCCGTACCACGACACGAACTCGAAGCCCTTCATGCCGGATTCCTCCACGGTCGGGATGTCCGGCGCCGCCGGCTGTCGCTTCAGGCTGGTGATGGCGAGCGCCTTGATCTTGCTGCCCTGCGCCAGCGGCAGCGACGACAGCATCGGATCGGCGAGCAGCTGAATCTGCCCGCTCATGAGATCGGTGAGCGCCGGCGCGGTGCCCTTGTAGGAGATGATCAGCGTGTGGAACGTTGGCCTCGCGCTTGAGCAGCTCGACCGCGAGATGGCTGGCGGAGCCGAGGCTGGTGTGGCCGAAGGTGTATTTCTGCGGGTCCTTGCGGACGAGTTCGAAGAAATCCTTGAGGTTGTTGGCCGGCACGCTCGGCGTGGTGCTGACGATCAGCGGCCCGATCGCGAGCAGCGATATGTTGGTGAAGTCGTTCACCACGTCGTAGGGCACGTTCTTGTAGAGGAACGGATTGATGACGTGGACCGAGGCGGACAGCAGCAGCGTGTAGCCGTCGGGCGCCGCCTTGGCGACGACGTTGGCGCCGACCGTGCCGGATGCGCCGCCGGCGCGGTTCTCGACGATGAAGTGCTGGCCCGCCGTCTCGTTGAGCTTCTGCACCAGGATGCGCGCGACGCCGTCGACCGAGCCGCCCGGCGGGAACGGCACCACGACGGTGACGGTGCGCGAGGGATAGGTTTGCGCCGCAGCGGGCGCCGGCGCGAGCCCGATCAGCGCCAATGCCAGCACAAAGAACGGTGTGCGTGTCACGATGGACTCCTGCTCAGTATCAGTACGTTCCCGGATAACTTCCGCCGTCGATCAGCAAGTTCTGGCCGGTGATGAAGCCGGCGTGCACGGAGCACAGGAATGCAAAATATGCGCCGAGCTCGGGCGGTTGCCCATAGCGCTTCGCCGGGTTCGCCTGCGGCCCGCTCGCGAAACACATCCTCGAACGTCTTGCCCGTTCCCGCCAGCATGCCACGAATGTGCTGATGTTGCGCGTCGCTGTCGAAGATGCCCGGCAGCAGATTGTTGATGGTGACGCCGCGCGCGACGGTTTGCCGCGCCAGCCCGCCGACGAATCCGACGAGGCCGGAGCGCGCGCCGTTCGACAGGCCGAGCTCGCCCTGCGGGATTTTCACGCTGCGCGACACGATGTTGACGATGCGGCCGAAGCCGCGCGCCATCATGCCGTCGACGGTGAGCCGCATCATTTCGATCGGGCCGAGCATCATGGAGTCGAGCGCCGCGATCCATTCGTCGCGCGACCAGTCGCGGAAATCGCCGGGCGCGGGCCGTCGGCGTTGTTGAGCAGGATGTCCGGCGCGGGACAGGCGGCGATCGCTGCGGCGCGGCCTTCCGTGGTGGTGATGTCGCCCGCCACCGGCGTGACCTTGACGCCGGTTGCCTCTGCAATCTCGGCGCAGGCCTGCTCCAGCACATCGCGCTTGCGCGCCATGATGGTGATGTCGACGCCCTCGTGCGCGAGCGCGAACGCGCAGGCCTTGCCGAGCCCCCTGCTCGCGCCGCTCAGCAGCGCCTTTTTTCCGCGGAGGCCGAGGTCCATGATTCACTCTGGTGTCATTCCGGGGCCGAGCGAAGCGAGCCGAATCCGCGCGTCATTGCGAGGAGCGAAGCGACGAAGCAATCCAGCCGCGCCGCCTGGATTGCTTCGGCCCTGCGGGCCTCGCAATGACGGCATACGAGCCGAGCGGCCATCGCGAGGATGGCAGTCGGTCACGCCGCCACGGCCGAGATCGGCTTGAGCTTGTAGCCGTAGGTCTTGTCGAGGCCGAGGTCGGCGACGATGCGCACGCCCTTGGCGAGCGCTTCGCCTTCGAGCGCGGTGAGCGGCTTGCGCAGATCGCCGGCCGGCATGCCGAGCGCCTTCATCAGCGATTTCACCGCCACGGGATTGATCGCCGAATAGGTGAAGTGCAGCAGCGGCAGCGTGCGCAGATATTCGCGTCTTGAAATTCTCGGCCTCCTTGTAGCTCGTCCACGGCGTCGAGATGGTGGCGAGCTCGCGCCGGCGCGATGTTGCCGGTCATGTTGGCGGTGCCGTGGCCGCCGAGGCTCATGGTCGGCACCACGAGGCCGAGATTGGGGCTGTCGCAGCACATCACCGCGACGTCGGGCTTGGCGGCAAGCACCTGCGCCACCTGGCCGACGCGCGCGGTCGATTCCTTGTGCACGACGTAGTTCGGATGCTTGAAGATGCGGATGCAGATTGTCCCAGTGCAGGTCGCTCTTCACCCGCGGCGGATTGTTGTAGATGCCGAGCGGCAGATCGGTGGCGTCCGCGACGTCGAGGAAGAAGCGCTCGATGTCGTCTTCCGGCGCGCAGATATAGGCCGGCGCGGCGAGGATCGCGCCGTCGGCGCCGTTGTCCTTGGCGAAACGCACGGTGGCGATCGTCGACTCGGTGTTGTTGCCGGTGCAGCCGAAGAAGATCGGCATCTTCGCCGTCTTCATCTTCGCGCACTCGACGATGATCTTTTTCTTCTCCTCCGGGCGAGAGCATCGAGGTCTCGCCGGTCGAGCCCATGATCAGCACCGCGGATGTGCCGTGGTCCTGCTGGAACTTCAGCAGCGTGCGGAACGCCGCGAAGTCGACCGAACCGTCCTTGTTGAACGGCGTGATCAGCGCGACGAACGAGCCGGTGAGTTTCTGCTTCGGCATTTCAATTCTCCTGCCAACCTTTTGTCGTCATCGGCCGCGGCGGTGATCCACGGCCATCGCACGTCTTTCCGTCATTACGCCATCGCCTGCGAGTACTGGATGCCCGGCACTTCGGCCGGGCATGACGGTCTAATGATTGGCCGCAATCACATATCACTTCGCTCAGGCCGCGTCAGCCTTGGCGAGCTTCGGCGGCGTAAACGCGCGCAGCGGCGGCACCGGCCCGTCCCAGCGCTCGATTTCGACCAGCGCGGTGAGCGCGGCACAGCCTTGCGTCAGCCGCGAGGTGCCGATGTCGAGCGTGAGCACGTTGGGATTGCCGTGCCGCTCCGCTTCGCCATCGGATTGGTCGAGCCAGGCGCCGGTCGCCATCACCGCCACCTGCGGCACGACGCCATCGTCGACCACCGCGCCGGCGAGACACGCGCCGCGGTCGTTGAAGATGCGCACGACGTCGCCGTCGCGGATGTTGCGGCGCGCGGCGTCGGCCGTGTTGATGCGGATCGGCTCGCGGCCCGCGACCTTGTCGCCGGCCGAGAACGAGCCCGGGATCCATCTGGCTGTGCAGGCGCGTTGCCGGCTGATTGGTGACGAGATGCAGCGGGAAACGCTTGGCCTGCGCACTGCCGAGCCATTCGGCCGGCGGAATCCAGACCGGGTGCGGCGGGCAATCGTCGTAGCCGAGCTTGGCGATGGTCTCGGAGCCGATCTCGATCTTGCCCGACGGCGTCTTGAGCGGATGCTTTTCCGGATCGGCGCGGAAGTCCTCGAACAGCACGTACTCGCGCGTCGGCGGCGGAAACTCGATGAAGCCTTCGGCCCAGAATTGCTGGAAACCGGGCAGCGTCACACCCTTGGTCGCCGCGCCGGCGCGGACGCGGTCGTAGAGCCACTGGCACCAGCCCATCTCGTCGCGGCCTTCGGTGAAGGCCTGCTCGTAGCCGAGCCGCGCGGCGAGCGCGCCGAAAATGTCGAAGTCGTTGCGCGCCTGCCCGATCGGGCTTGATGGCCTGATGCATGGCGAACAAGAAGGCGTCGCGCGACGAGCCGCCGACGTCGTTCCTTTCAAGCGTCGTGGTCGCCGGCAGCACGATGTCGGCGCGGCGCGCGGTCGGATTCCACCAGGTCTCGTTGACGACGACGGTGTCGGGCTTCTGCCACGCCTGCTGCAGGCGGTTGAGGTCCTGATGATGGTGGAACGGATTGCCGCCCGCCCAGAAGATCATCTTGATGTCGGGATAGCGCAGGCGATGACCGTTGAACTCGTATTCGCCGCCGGGCTCGCACAGCATGTCGGCCATGCGCGCGACCGGAATGCCGAGCCGCGCCGGATTGAGCGGCGGCGCAAGCTCCGGCCCCGGCACGTCCGCGCGCGGATTGCCGATGCCGTTGGTCGAGCCATGACCGAAGCCGAAGCCGCCGCCCGGAAGCCCGATGCCGCCGAGCATCGCGGCGAGCGTGATCGCCGCCCAATACGGCTGCTCGCCGTGATGCGCGCGCTGCAGCGACCACGCACAGGTGATCATGCTGCGCACGTCCGCCGCGCGGCGCGCGAGGTCACGAATGGTCTGCGCCGGAACGCCGCAAATCGCCTCCGCCCATTCCGGCGTTTTCGGCGTGCCGTCGTCGCTGCCGAGCACATAGCGCTCGAACGCCTCGAAGCCGGTGCAATAGCGCGCCAGAAATTCGCGATCGTGGCGGTCGTCCGCGATCAGCGTGTGCGCCATCGCGAGCATCATCGCGGTGTCGGTGTTCGGCTTGATCGGCATCCATTGCGCGCCGAGGAATTCCGGCACGTCGGACCGGTTCGGCGTCACGATGACGAATTCGACGCCGGCGTCCTTGGCGCGCTTGAGCCACATCTCCAGCACATGCGCGCCGGCGCCGCCCGAGGTGATCTGCGCATTCTTGAGCGCGAGGCCGCCGAAGGCGATCATGAGGCGCGTGTGCTTGACGACCGAAGTCCAGTCGGTGACCTGCCGCCGACACCGGCGCAAACGTACCGATGACGTGCGGCAGGAAAAATTGCGCCGCGCCAAAGCTGTAATTGCTCAATTGATCGACGCAGCCGCCGCCGAGAAACAGGAAGCGGCGCAGCAGCGTGCGCGCGTGATGCACGCGGCCCGCCGACGCCCAGCCGTAGGAGCCGCCGAGGATCGCGCCGGCGCCGTATTTGTCGCGCACCCGCGCGGTTTCCTGCGCCACCGCGTCGAGCGCTTCGTCCCACGTCACTTCGCGGAACGTGTCGTTGCCGGTGCGCGCTTTGCCCTCGCGCCAGCCTTCGCGGATCGCCGGCCGCGCGATGCGCAGCGGCGAGTGCACCATGCCGGGCATCGCCTCGAGCATGTGCGAGGGCGCCGGATCGCGCCCGAACGGCTCGCAGCGCGACCACGCGGCCGTCTTCGACCACGGCGTTGAACGCGCCCCAATGCGCGAGCGAGGGGAAGCGCTTTTGAGTCATGTCATTCTCCTTCTTCCCTCCCCCTTGCGGGGGAGGGTGGGGAGGGGGGTCGGGAGGTGACGCGCATGCGTCGACGCTGCACGCGTCACCTCCCGACCCCCACCCCTGACCCCTCCCCACAAGGGGGAGGGGAACATACTGAGTCACGGACTCGCGTGATTGATGAATTTTTCCGGCGGCGCCTCGCCCCATTGCGACACCAGCGCCTCCTCGGCCGGCACCATGTTCGAGCCGTTGGTGATGTTGAGGCGGTCGCTGTCGGCCCAATGCTCGTGCACGCGGCCCCACGGGTCGGCCCAGTAGTCGTAGACCTGGCTGCCGAGCACGTGGCGGCCGATGCCCCACATATGCTCGTACTTGCCGGACTGCTTGAGAAATTCGTGTCCCATGCAGACGTCGTCGATGTCGGGCACCTCGAACGACATGTGGTTCAGCCCGGTCTTCTCGTGCGCGAGGCAGAAGAAGACGTGGTGATCGACAAAGGTGTCGCCGCGGTCGCAGCGGTTGAACGAGCCGATGATGTTGTCCTGCTTCTCGACGTAGACGTCGTCCGAGCAGATGAAGCCGAGCGTGTCGCGGAACCATTTCACGGTCTCGGTGAACTTCGGCGTCATCAGCACGCCGTGGCCGATGCGCTTGACGTGCGCCGCGCCCTTCGGCAGCCGCATCAGCTCGCCGGCGCGCGACAGCGGCGCTTCGCCGGAATTCATCCGCTGGCGCTTGACCGGGATCGGCGCCACCGGCGCGATGCCGTGCACCACTTCGATCTGATAGCCGTTCGGCTCCGTGAGCCGCACGCGCTTGCCGCCGCCGGGCTCGTCGATAGTTCTCGACGCCGGAGGCGCCCGGCGCCTTGGCGAGGTTCTTGAGCGCGTCCTCGCTTGGCGCGTAATAGGCGAGGCCGATGAATTTCGGGTCGCCCTTTTCCGTGACGTGGATGTGGTGGGCGGGGTCGGTGCCGCGCATATAAAGCGCATTGTTGGTGCGGTCCGCCCGCGTCATCCCGAACCGCGTGAGGAATTCTTCCGCCACGTCGAGATCGGGAGATCGCAGCCGCCCGTAGGCGATATCCGTCGCCTTGATCCATGCCATGTCGTTCACCATGAGTTCGATTGTCGCTCTGTCTTCTATTTCACCATATATGGGTTGAATCGGAAAGCCGCCTGTTCCGCCGCGCATTCTAGCCGGGCCGCGTCACTCAGCCGCCTCGTCAGGCCGGCGGCAAAGGATCATCTACGCCAACGACTTTCCGGCCGTCGCCGCTCACGGAGAAACGTCAATGAAGGCCCTTTCCGTCATACCTGCGCTGCTCGCCGGGACATTGCTGGGCGGCCTCGTATCGCCGGCATCGGCCGATGACGTCGCCGACTTCTACCGCGGCAAGCGCATCAGCCTGATCATCGGCTACGGCAGCGGCGGCGGCTATGACATCTATGCGCGTATGCTCGGCCGCTTCATCGGCGAGCACATTCCCGGCAAGCCGACGGTGGTGCCGCAGAACATGCCCGGCGCCGGCAGCCGCAGCGCGGCGAACTGGCTCTACAAGATCGCGCCGAAGGACGGCACGGTGATCGCCACGGTCGGCCAGGCGACGCCGACCGACCAGGCGCTCGAGCCAGCCCGGCGTGCAGTTCGACGCGCGCAAGTTCAACTGGATCGGCAATCTCGCCGTGGTCAACAATTTCATGTTCGTGTGGGCCGCGACCGGCGTCAAAACGATCGACGACGCCAAGACAGAAATCGCTGGCGATCGGCGCGAGCGGCGCGAGCTCGCCGTCGGTGCTCTATCCGCAGGTGTCCAACAACCTGCTCGGCACGAAATTCAAGATCGTCGCCGGCTATCCGGGCGGCGGCGATATCAACATCGCGGTCGAGCGCCGCGAGGTCGACGGCCGCGGCAGCAATTCCTGGGCGTCGATGAAGTCGACGCATCCGGACTGGATCAAGGACCACAAGATCAACATCCTGTTCCAGGTCGGCCCCAAGCGCGAGGCCGATCTGCCCGACGTGCCGCTGTGGAGCGAGCTCGGGCAGAACGACGATCAGCGCCAGGTGCTGGAAATTCTGTCCGGCGATGCCGCGGTCGGGCGGCCGATCCTCACGGCGCCCGACGTTCCCGCCGACCGCGTCAAGGCGCTGCGCAAGGCGTTCGACGACACGCTGCGCGATCCCGCCTTCATCGAAGCGGCGAAGCAGGCCAACATGTATTTCAACCCGATGCCCGGCGAGGAGCTGCAACAGGTCGTCGACAAGATCGCGAGCCCGCCGGAGCGAATTCTGGCGCTGGTCAAGCAGGCGATCGAGATCAAGGACGTGCAGAAGAAGGGGCTGTGATTAGCGCTTTCGTCGCCGCCCTCGCCCGCTGTCATCGTCCGCCTGTACTGTCATCGTCCGCGAAGGCGGACGATCCAGTAAACGCAAGCGAACCGGCTACGCACGGCCGTGCCATTGTTCGAATGTCGGCGTTTACTGGATGCTCCGCCTTCGCGGAGCATGACATGAATGGGCGGACATGACGGAAGGCTGTCAATCCCGGATGTCCTGCAAGAACCACTCGGTCGGAATTTCGCGGCCCTTCTTCTGCTTCACGGCCTGCGAATACACCCAGCCGCCGACGGCCGAGAACTGCAGGCCCTGATTGCCGACGTTGCGATAGAACGTCACCTGGTCGCGGCTGACGCGGCCCTTGCACTTGCCGGTGACGAGGTCGGCGAAATCCGGCTTGTCGCCGCCCTTGCCGCGATCCATGAAGTCCGGGCTGTCGCCGCCGAAGCCCGGCTGTGCATTCTTCTCCGGCAGGCGTTTCATTTCCTCGACGCTGCCGCCGATGAAGGCCGCCGGCGACAGCCCGCGCTCGGCCTGGAAGCGCTCGCTCTGCTTCATCTGCAATCCGGCGGTGCCCTGCCGCACCACCAGATCGAATTTGCCCATCGCCGCGTCCGGCACTTCGCGGCGGCCGAGATTGGTGACGTGCATGCCCGGCTCGATCCATTCGGCGTCGTAGACCGGCGCCATGCTGTCGGTGCAGGATGACAGCAGATCGGCGCCGCGCACCGCCTCACGCGCGCTGTCGACGGCGCGCACTTCGATATTGAGCCGCCGCGACATTTCCTCGGCAAATGCTTCGCGGTGCTCCGCGTTCGGGCTGTAGACCTTGCACAGCCGGATGTCGCGCACGCACTTGAACGCTTCGAGGAACGTGCGCGCCATGCCGCCGGAGCCGAGCATGCCGACAATGTGCGTGTCCTCGCGCGCGAGATATTTGACGCCGATGCCGGCGCCGCCGCCGACGCGCATGTGCTGCAATGCGCCGTCGTTGATGAAGGCGAGCGGCTCGCCGTTCTTCGTCGACAGCAGGAAGATCAGGCCGCAATAGGTGCCCGGCTCGCGGCAATATTTGTCCTCGGTCCAGTTGCCGTCCGCATCCTTCGGCCAGGTGATGACGTCCGACTTCATGCGGATGGCAAAATAGCCGTCGTTGGCGCCCTCCATCGTGCCCCAGCGGAAATAGCCGTCGTCGCGCTCGCACGGGAAATACATGTCGATGCGCGGCCGATGCATGGCGCCGCCCGACGGCAGCTTGCGGAACGCCGCCTCCTGCACGCGGATGCAGTCCTCCATCGTCAGCAGTTGCGAGACGAGCGCGTTGTCGATGATCAGCATTGGCGAAACGGCTTTGAGCGGGGAATGGCCATCGAGCCCACGACATGTATCTCTGCAAGCAGTGTCAGAAGCCCGCCTATTCAGGCACTTTTATGCGCTCTGGCCAAGCGTGACTAAAGGGCCAAGGGCGTATAATAATCGTGGTCCCGATCTTTAGGACCCTGGACGCTGGTGTGGCGCCAGGCCTGCAATGGAGATTAGTCCATGAAACGAACTATTTCTTCGGGGATCGCCGCCATCGTTTTCTCGATCGGCGCCACCGCGGCGCTCGGCCAGACGGCGCCCGCAACACCGACCGATACCGCCAAGGGTAAGGCGCTTGCCGACGACAAGGGCATGACACTTTATATTTACGACCGGGACGCCGCCGGCAAGTCGACCTGCAATGGCCAATGCGCCAACCTGTGGCCGCCGATGGCGGCTGCGGGCGACGCCAAGGCGTCCGGCGACTGGACGATCGTCACGCGCGACGACGGCAGCAAGCAATGGGCCTACAAGGGCAAGCCACTCTACACCTGGAGCAAGGACGCCAAGGCCGGCGATGTGACGGGCGATGGCGTCAACAATGTCTGGCGCATTGCCGTGCCATGAGCACCGACGTTAGCTGAATCTTGGGGTCGTCATTGCGAGGAGACATCAGCGCGTTCACGCGCGTCTTCGACGCGCTATGGCGACGAAGCAATCTATACCATCCACGCCAGGACTGGATTGCTTCGCTTCGCTCGCAATGACGATCCAAGCGACGGAATTGAACTCCATCTCGCATTAGCTCGGCACATCGGCCAGCGTCTTCAATGCATAGAACTGCATTGGTTCTATCCGGCCCTTGACCGGCGCCTGAAGAAGCTCGCGGCCGCGGACGTCGAGGCCCGCAGCCTCGGCCGCCCGGCGCGACACGATCACCGCGCATTCATACTCTTTGGTCAGGCTTTCGAGCCGGGCGCAGGTGTTCACCGTGTCGCCGATGGCGGTGATGATCTGGGAATGCGGCGGCCCCATCGCGCCGACGATGGCCTCGTTATGGTGAATGCCGATCCCGATCCGTAACGGTTCGGACAAGTCTCCCCGCATCTGGTGATTGAGTTGCTCGAGGCGCAAAAGCATTTCTCGCGCGCCGCGCAAGGCATCGGCCGCCCCGACCGCGGGGTCGGTGGCATTGAGACCGTAAAGCGCCATCAGCCCGTCGCCGGTGAATTGCGAGTAATGACCGTTGGTCGCCACCAGCGCCTTGGTCATCTCGTAGAAAAACTGATTGAGAATAAAAAGTACGTCGTAGGGCAGCCTGGCTTCACCCAACGTCGTCGAGCCGCGGATATCGACGAAAACAACGGTGATGAGGCGCTCGCTGCCCTCGAGGCCGCCGCGCACTGTGCCATCGGCGGCGTTGGCGTCGGCGGTGAGCAACGGCATCACGGAGATATCGGCGGTCGGACAGATCTGGCAGGCGAGCCGCATGCCGGGCGTCGCTCCGATGCGGGCAAGCGCCTTGGCCTCCAGGCCGGTCGCTGGTGGAAGCCGCTCAAGGCCCTTTGTCACCAGAATACGGCACGTGGTGCAGCGCGCGCGGCCGCCACACACCGATGCGTGCGGTATGCCGTTTTCGCGCAGCGACTCCAGCACGGTGGCGCCGGCCAAAATCGGCACGGTACGTCCGCTCGGGTGAGACAGCAGAGGCGGCCGCCGGCGACGATAAAGCCAGCCACGAATGCCGCGTCCGGCAAAAGGCAACGCCACCAAAGCGAGATGAATGCCCAAGCCGATTTCCACCATTCGCCAGATTTTGACGAGCGCCTCGTCCGTCAGGTTGGAATCTTCGAGCGCCAGTTTCGCATAATCCGGATTCTTGGCCTCGCGCAGAATCTGATTGCCCGCCGTTACAAAGCCGGCAAGCGCCAGGGCCGGCAGCAGCAGCCCGAACCCGAAGAACAACGGCCGCCAGTTGGGATACCAGGATTTGGTGCGCAGCCAAAAATGGATGCCGATGCAGGCATGGATCCACACCGTCAGCACCGCGAGCGCCTGCACCATGGCGAGCCACGGAAACATCAACCACTGAACGATCAGGATCGTGCTGTAGTAGCTGCTGACATCGAGCACGCTTTCCGCGATGCGCGTCGAAACCACATGCGACATCAGCAGCAAGGGAATGCACAAGCCGAGCGAAAGCTGTCCCCATTCCCAGCGCGACAGGCGCAGCGAGCGCCGAATGTAGATCGACCACAATGCGTTGGTGTAGTGCACGAGAAACGCCGAAAGCAGCAGCGCGGTGCCGATCCGGGTTCGCCACGGATACATGAGCGTTTCGAGCGCGGCCTCGCCACGGTCGAGCGAAATCAGCAGCACGCTGTGGGCGGTCAAATGACAGATCACAAAGGTGAGCATAATCAGGGCGCTTGTGAGCCGGAGGTTGCTTCTCCACGCCCGCAGGTTCCAGCTCATCGTCGTGGTCTCCCGTCTTGCCGAGGCAGTCACAAACAGGTTGTCGGTTTCACAAACGTTTCATCGTGATGTCCAGCGTCCGCTAATGGCGGATCTCGGAAGTGCCGCATACCCTTGGTGGGTCATGGCTATTGAGGCGCGAGGTTTGGAGCGGGCGGCGGGAATCGAACCCGCGTATACAGCTTGGGAAGCTGTCGTTCTACCACTGAACTACGCCCGCATGCCGCGCGATATTCGCGCGTGACGCAGGATAACTCGCGTTGTCGGCTGATGCTAGGCGTCCTGGACGCAATCCATGCCGCAGGAATTAAAATGGCGCAGTGGCCGGGCGCTAAATCTATTCGGCCTCGTCGAGGACGCCAGCAGGACGCGCCTGCTGGCCTTAGGGTATACATCGGCGCGCACCCCGCGTCATGCCGGCGTCCGCAAAGCCTGCACGACGACGTCACGAACCATGTAGGCGGCGCGCAGCAAAGCCGACGAACAGCCCGCTCGCGCCGAGAGCGTCAATGGTTTGTTTTGGCCGGGTGTTTCACCGTGTGCACCGCGGGCTTTTTTATCAGCAACGAATTCGCCGTTTGCCCGGAAGCACGATAACCACAATTGCCTGACACGGCGCGGCATGCGGCTGACGCCGGCGTAACGAGGACCTCTGATAGCACCAGTGTGAATATCACCGAGATAGCCCCAATCAAGACTGCTCTCATTTTTTCACTCCATGCGCTGATGGAATGCCCCCATAAAAATTACGACTATCGCGCGCAGATAACAATTGCGAATTCGTTTGGAAGCCGACGGCGAAGCAGCGGCGGCTTGCGGCTTAGCGGAAATGAGAAGCTCCCAACAGCCGGCATCCAATGGGTGCGGTGCAAGGCCCGCACACTGAAACGTGAGCCACCGGCCGGAGGGGAACCCCCGCATCGCAGACGACTTGTCTTTGATCGGGCGGATCAAAACTGACCAAGGAGAAAACCATGCGGATGAATGCGACAGGTTGGGCCCTCGCGGCCGTGTTGATTTTGGCGCCGGCAGTGGCGTTTGCACAAGGCGGCGGAGCCGGCGGCGGCGGCGGCGGCGGGGGAGCGGGCGGATCGGCAGCTTCCGGCTCGTCATCGGCGCCTGGCGGTACCGGCATGTCCGGCGTTGGCAAGGGCGGCTTCCCGAGCGGTACCGGCCCCGCGACGGCAAACCCGGCGGACCCGACCTCCTCCTCACAGCCGGCGCCCGGCACGACGGGTTCGCCAAACCCATCGCGTTAGGCCGCCAGCGTCAGGCTGCCAGATAGCGATCGACAGCTTCGCGCCCCTGATCCGCCGCGGCGGGTCAGGGGCGTTTGCGCGCATCGGCTATCCGATTTCTGCA
The DNA here is from genome assembly GCA_963730645.1 of uncultured Alphaproteobacteria bacterium. Lineage (GTDB taxonomy): Bacteria > Pseudomonadota > Alphaproteobacteria > Rhizobiales > Xanthobacteraceae > BOG-931. The sequence goes on from CAVSSN010000018.1 coordinate 528,916, forward strand.
TCCCCCTCGCGTTGATCGCGCTGGCGCTTCGTGCCAGAACAATTTTTCTCGTGCGGAACATCATTTTTCGCCGGCGATCGTGCAGAGGGCATCATGGATTTCGAACTCCCCGAAGAGCTGCGGCTGCTCAAGGACAACGTGCGCCGTTTCGTCGACAAGGAACTGATCCCGCTCGAACGCGAGACCGTCAACAACGTCAAGCTGCAGAAGGAGCTGCCCAAGCGCCTGCGCGACAAGACCGAAGGTCTCGGCCTTTATCTCTACGACGTGCCGGAGGAATTCGGCGGGCTCGGGCTCGGCATGATGGCCAAGATCATCGTGTGGAGCGAGGTCTCGCGCACCACCGCGCTGCCGTCGCGCGCGCTGGAGCTGTTCGGGCCGGCGGTGAGCCCGATCCTCTACACGCTCGAAGGCGAGGCGCGCGAGAAGTACCTGCTGCCCGTCATTCGCGGCGAGAAGGTGAGCTGCTTCGCGCAGACCGAGCCCGACGCCGGCTCCGATCCCGCCAACATGCGCACCAACGCGGTGCGCGACGGCGACCATTACGTCATCAATGGCGTCAAGCGCTTCATCACCAACGCCGACAATGCGGATTTCGCCCAGGTGTTCGCCGTCACCGATCCGCAGAAGAAGGCGCGCGGCGGCATTTCCGGCTTTCTCGTCGACATGGATACGCCGGGCGTCAAGGTCGCGCGTCGCATACGATCTCATGGTCGACGACAAGCCGTGCGAGATCGTGTTCGACAATGTGCGCGTGCCGGTCGCCAACCGCATCGGCAAGGAGGGCGAAGGCTTCAGCCACGCGCAGTCGTGGATCAATTCCGGCCGCATCCGCCATGGCGCGCGCAGCCTCGGCGTCATGGAGCGCTGCCTCGAGCTCGCCATCGCCTATTCGAAGACGCGCAAGACCTTCGGCGCGGCTGCTCGCCGAGCGCCAGGGCGTGCAGTGGCCGATCATCGACATGCACATGGACGCACACAAGTTGCGGCTGATGCTCTACCACGCGGCGTGGAAATTCGACCGCGGCGAGGACTGCCGGCAGGAAGCCTTCATGGTGAAGATTTTCGGCGACGAGCGCTCGTTCTGGGCGGCCGACCGCTGCATGCAGATCCACGGCGGCATGGGGCTGTCGAAGGAACTGCCGATCGAGCGCTTCTTCCGCGACCAGCGCAGCATGATGATCACCGAAGGCTCCATCGAGGTGCTGCGCATGGCGCTGGCGCGCATGGTGATCGGCATCAAATGAGCTTGCGGCAACCGTCAATGGCCGCGGCGGCTATTTCGCGCGGTCAAGGACCAATCGAACACGGTGAGCCAATTCAGCTTGCGAAACCGGCTTCTGAAGCAGATTTACGCCCTCATCCAGGCGGCCTTGATGCACCACCGCATTGCGTGAATATCCCGTCATATACAGCACCTTGAGATCGGGCCGGATTTCCTGCGCCCGTTTGCCCAGGTCCCTGCCGTTGATCCCCGGCATGACGATGTCCGTGAGTAGCAAGTCCACATTGCGGGCATCATTCGAAACGATGGAAAGCGCCGAGTCCGCGTTCGATGCACTGATGACGCGATACTTCAGGCCGCGGAGAACGTCCGTCAGATATGCACGCACGTCGGCGTCGTCCTCAACAAGGAGAATGGTTTCGTTCTGCTCGCTTTCCGCCGGGATATCTTCCTGCACATCGTGTTCTTCAGATTCTTTTCCGAGGTAGCGAGGCAAGTAGATTTTGACGGTCGTGCCTTGTCCCTCTTCACTGTAAATCTTGACGTGCCCTCCTGTTTGCTTGACGAAACCGTAGACCTGGCTGAGACCAAGCCCGGTGCCTTGGCCGGCCTCCTTGGTCGTGAAAAATGGTTCGAAGACATGCTTGAGGGTGTCCGCGCTCATGCCAATTCCGGTATCCGTCACGCAAATTGCGACATACTGGCCCGGCGCGATTTCCGGATTATTGCGGCTATATTCATCGTCGGCGTAAACGTTAGCGGCTTCGACGGTCAGCTTCCCGCCATCGGGCATGGCATCTCGCGCGTTAATCGCGAGGTTCACCAAGGCTGACTCCAGGTGGTTGACGTCTGCCTCGATTTGCCAGAGCCCGACACCGCCGACCGCCTCGATCCCAATGTGTTCGCCCAGCGAGCGTTGCAGAAATTCAGCCGAGCCGGTGAGAAACGAATTGACGTTGATCGGCTTTGGGTCCAACGCCTGCCGTCGCGAAAATGCGAGCAGCCTGGTCGTCAACGCAGCGGCGCGCTGCGCCCCGCGGGAAGCATTGCTGAGGGCGCGTTGAAGGTTTGGACTGGCATCCATTTGCCTGATGTGACGCTGCGCCGACTCAAGATTGCCGAGGACGATCATCATCAGGTTGTTGAAGTCGTGCGCGATGCCGCCACTGAGTTGTCCGATCGCTTCCAGCTTCTGCGAGGCTGCGAGCTGATCTTGGGTTTCCTGGAGCCTGCGCTGAGCCTCAATCCTTTCGGTAATGTCGCGGGTGACCTTGGCAAAGCCGATGAGCTCGCCGGTCTGGTCGCGAATGGGGTCGATGACGACCGAGGCCCAAAACGTCGTGCCGTCCTTGCGAACCCGCAATCCCTCCGCTTCGAATCGCCCTGCTTTCTCAGCCTGCTGTAGCGCCTTCTGCGGGATTCCGGCTTTGCGATCTTCGTCGGTGTAGAACCGGCTGAAGTGCTGGCCGATGATTTCGTCCGGCGTGTAGCCTTTGATGCGTTGCGCGCCGGGATTCCATGTCGTTACAAGCCCGGTGGGGTCCAATTGGAAGATGGCGTAGTCCACCACCGCTTCGATGAGCTGCCTATAGCGCCGTTCACTGGCGAGCAGACTTTCCTGCGCGTCCTGCCGCTCCGTAATATCCCGCGTAACCTTTGCGAACCCGATCAATTCGCCGTTCTCGTCGCGAATCGCGTCAATGACGACCATGGCCCAGAATCGGGAGCCGTTTTTTCGCAACACGCCAGCCTTCGCCGGCAAAGCGGCCCGTCTCACGCGCCGTGCTCAGCGCTTTTTCGTGAAGACCAGCCGCTCGATCTTCCGGCGTGTAGAAGTTGGAAAACGACTTGCCGATAATTTCCGCGGCCGAATAGCCCTTGAGGCGCACGGCACCCGAATTCCAGCTCAGGACCACCCCTTGCGGGTCGATCATATAGATCGCGTAGTCAACGACCGCATCGATCAGGAGTTGGAAACGGCGGGCTCGCCTAGGTCGTGGACGTTTGGATTGGACATAATTCCTCTGCAGCGGATTCGCCTGCTGTAACGCGGCGCCGGACATGCGGGTTCCGTGCCGGCCGGCTCGCGGGCCTGACGGCCGCGGTGGCATCCGCGCAGGCAGAGGATGCGGTGGCAATAGCTCAGGCTTGACCGGATAATAATCCTATGTCATTCTGTGCCCGCTCGTTGGGCCGGCGCGGCGTCTTCCGGAGATGCTGCGGCGGCGCGATGGGCGGCGCGGCGGCAACGCCGTGCCGGTTCGGCCGATACCGGGCAACCCCAGCGTCGGCCGGGATGGAGAGCCGGGGAGGCGAGCCCACTCAACCGGGCGCGCGTCCTCGCAAGACGCGCGGCATTCCCTGTGAGCGCAGGGGATGTCAAAGGGTGCGCGTAGCGCACGCACCCGAGGCGCCTCCCCGGCGCTCCATCTCCTTGGATGGAAAAAGGGACACCGGCGCGCCCGCGCCGCAAACAACAGGGCCGGCGGAGCATTGGCTGGCGTATCCCCACCTCGTCATGCCCGCGAGGGCGGGCATCCAGTAATCGCCGACATTCGAGAAAAATTCTGCGGCGCCTGCGTTTACTGGATCATCCGCTTTCGCGGATGATGACATTGAATGAATGCAGGGCTGAAACATCCTGGCATGGCAAGGTGAAGTGAAATGAAAATCACGCGCGTCGAACCGATTCTCATCGCCGTGCCCTACGAGCACGGCGGGCCGAAGCAGATGCGGCCGCTCGGGCCGTGGACGCACATGGAGACGCTGTTCGTCCGCGTCGACACCGACGAAGGCATCACCGGATGGGGCGAGGCGTTCGGCTTCGCGGCGTCGCCGCTGACGCGCGAGGCGATCACGCGGATGGTGGCGCCGCTTTGCGTCGGGCGTGACGTTGCCGACGTGCCGTCGTTCATGACGGAGCTGGCGCGCAAGCTTCACGCCATGGGACGGCACGGCCCGGTAAGCTTCGCGCTCGGCGGCATCGACATTGCGCTTTGGGATATTTTCGGCAAGGCGAAACGCCAGCCGCTGCACCAGATGCTGGGCGGCGCGACACGCAAGAGCATTCCGACCTACGCAAGTCTTCTGCGTTACGGCAAACCTGATCTCATTGCGCGTTTCACCAGGGAAGCCATTGGGCGCGGCTACACCGCCATCAAGGTGCACGAGCATCTGGTCGAGACGGTCGCGCCCGCGCGCGAGGCCGCAGGACCCGACATCGCGCTGATGGTCGACACCAATTGCGCCTGGCCGCCGGACGAGGCGCTCGACATGGCGCGCAAGCTCAAGCCGTACGATCTCGCCTGGCTGGAGGAGCCTGTCGATCCGGTCGACGATTACGACGCGATGGCGCGCATCCGCCGCGAGACCGGCGTCGCCATCGCGGCCGGCGAGAACATCGGCAATGCCGGCGAGGCGCGGCGTGCGATCGAGCTTGGCGCACTCGATATTTTTCAGCCGAGCGTCACCAAGATCGGCGGCGTTGTCGCCATGCAAAAGGCGATCGCCGTCGCGCAGCAGCATGGCGTGCGCGTCATGCCGCACTCACCCTATTTCGGGCCGGGGCTGATCGCGACCTTGCACGTCATCGCCGCCTGCCTTCCCGACGCGATGTGCGAGCGGTTCTACTGCGAGCTGGAGGCGACGCCATTGGGCGCGGCGATCGACGCGCGCGACGGCCACATGCAGGTGCCGAAAGGGCCGGGCCTCGGCATTGAGGTCGATGAAAAAGTCATTGCGCGCTATCGCGTCGCGTGAAGCCGCGGACTATTTCGAGTCCACCATGGCGGTGACGTATTCGCCGAGACCGAGCGACGCCGTCAAGCCCGGCGACTCGATGCCGAACAGGTTGAAGAGATCCGGGCACGCCATGCACGGCGGGGCCGCGGACCTGGAAGTCGAGCGGCGGCTGCGCCCTGCCCGCTGATGCTCGGCCGAATGCCCGCATAGCCCGGCTGCAGCGCGCCGTCGCGAAGGCCGGGCCAGAAGCTGCGGATGGACGGGATAGAAACTTCTCCGCGCGGCCCGGATCGACGGTGTAGTCGAGACGATCGATCCATTCGACATCGGGGCCAAAGCGGACATGGCCCGCGAGATCGATGACGGCGTGGATGTCCATGCCGGTCTTGCCGTGGACCGGATAGATCAGACGCCGGAATGGCGGCTGCTGCCGGTCACGGTGAAGTAGACGCCGCGTTTGAAATAAATGGGCGGGGATGGTTTGCGGCGGAATCCCGGCGATGCGCCGCGCCAGCGGCGGCGCGCCGTGGCCGGCGCAATTGATCAGCAGCCGGCAGTCCAGCGTCATCGGCTCGGCGCCGCCGACGTCGAGTACGAAACCCTCGCCGTCACGCGTCCGCCATCGACCGGCGCGCGCAACACGACCATGCCGCCCGCGGCCTCCAGATCGGCGCGATAGGCCAGCATCAGCGCATGGCTGTCGACAATGCCGGACGACGGCGAGAGATAGGCGGCGTGGCATCGCAGGTTTGGCTCGAGCGCAGCGCCTCAGCCGGTTCGAGCCAGCGCACATCGTCGACGCCGGCCGCGCGCGCCTCGTCCATAGTGCTGGCGCAGCCGCGGCACTTCTTCCTCGGTGCGCGCGACCACAATCTTGCCGAGGCGCCGATGCGGCACGCCATGCTCGGCGCAGTATGTCGTACAGCAGGTCGCGCGCACGCGGGAACAGATGGCTCCCGCAGGCGTGCCTTTCGGGTAGTAGAGGCCGGCGTGGATGACCTCGCTGTTGCGCGACGACGTGTGCGCGCCGATGCCGCGCTCCGCTTCGAGCACCAGCACGTCGCGGCCCGAAAGCGCCAGCGTCCGCGCCACTGCGAGCCCGACGACGCCGGCGCCAACGACTACACATTCGACCGTCTCGGCCATCGTCCGACGCGGTTCACTCACACCTTGAAATGCTTCGACAGCTTCAGGCCCTGCGCCTGATAGTTGGAGCCGATGCCGGTGCCGTAGAGCTGATCGGGACGCGCCAGCATTTCCTCGAACACCAGCCGGCCGACGATCTGGCCGTGCTCGAGGATGAACGGCACCTCGCGCGAGCGCACTTCGAGCACGGCGCGCGCGCCCGAGCCGCCGGCGCCGGCATAGCCGAAGCCGGGATCGAAAAATCCGGCATAGTGCACACGAAACTCGCCGACCAGCGGATCGAACGGCACCATCTCGGCAGCGTAGTCGGGCGGCACCTGCACGGCTTCCTTCGAGGCGAGGATGTAGAACTCATCCGGGTCGAGGATCAGGCTCTTGTCGGCGCGCGCCACCATCGGCTCCCAGAAATCGGCAACCTCGTAGCCGCCGCGGCGCTCGACATCGATCAGCCCGGTATGGCGCTTGGCGCGATAACCGACGCGGCGCTCGGGGCCGGCGCCGGCGAGGTCGACACTCACGGCAACGCCGTCGCCCATCACCGCTTCGGTGCTGTCGACGAGACGTTCTCGCGCATGCAGCGCGCGCAGCGCGTCGGCGTCGATGACGGCCTTGCCGCGGCGAAAACGGATCTGCGATAGCCGCGAGCCTTCGCGCACCAGCACCGGAAACGTCTTCGGGCTGATCTCGGCATAGAGCGGGCCATGATATCCCGCCGCGATGCGATCGAAGCCGCGCGTCTCATCGGCAATGACGCGCGTGAAAACGTCGAGCCGGCCAGTCGAGCTTTTCGGGTTCGCCGACGCTGCGATGTCCTCGGGCAAAGCGAGGCTTTCGATCAGCGGCACGATGTAGACGCAGTTCGTCTCCAGCACCGCGCCTTCGGTGAGCACGATTTCGTGCAGCTTCAATTCGTCGATGCGCTGCGCGACCGTCGCGCCGGGTCCGGGCAGGAAACTCGCGCGCACCCGATAGGCGATTTCGCCGAGCCGCAGATCGAGACTCGCCGGCTGGATCTGATCCGGCACGAACGGATAGGCCGGCAGAATCCCGCCGTCATCCGCCAGCGACGCGATCATGCGGTCGGGCAGAATTCCCTTGTCCAGCGGGGCGAAGGAAAGCGGCACGCTTTCCGAATCCTTTCGTCATCCTGAGGCGTTCGCCCGCAGGGCGAGCCTCGAAGGACGGCAGGCAACGATTCACGGGCTGTCGCCCTTCGAGGCTCGGCGCCTTGCGCCGAGCACCTCAGGGTGACGGATGATGGACGACGATCTAATCCGATGGCGAGCTTGACGGAAAGACAGGTGCGGCGTTAGTGTGCAATTATCCCGTGGTCATTTGAGCCGGCCGGCTTGCAAGCCACGTAAAACAAATTGCTAAAAGGCCGGGGACGCGTGTGCCCGGCCCGAGGATTTTCCTCCCGGCCGGGTTTTTGTTTGCCCATAGGAGGGCCACATGTCCGCGTCCGCGAAAAGAAGCTTCCGCCCTGAAACCAACCTCGTTCAAGCCGGCATCCTGCGCTCGTCATTCGGCGAGACGTCGGAGGCTTTGTTTCTCACCCAAGGCTACGTCTACGACAACGCCGCACAGGCCGAGGCGCGCTTCAAGGGCGAAGACCACGGCTATCAGTATTCGCGCTTCGCCAATCCGACCGTCGACATGTTCGAACGGCGCATGGCGGCGTTCGAGGGCGCCGAGGCCGCGCGCGCAACCGCAACCGGCATGGCCGCGGTCACCATCTCGCTGGTCGGCCAGCTCAAGGCCGGCGATCATGTGGTCGGATCCAAGGCGATGTTCGGCTCCTGCCGCTACGTGATCGAGGATTACCTGCCGCGCTTCGGCGTCACCTCGACGCTGGTCGACGGCTGCAACCTCGACGCCTGGCGCAACGCGGTGCGCCCCAACACCAAGACATTTTTTCTCGAAAGCCCGACCAATCCCGCGCTCGACGTCATCGATATCGCCGCAGTGGCCGACATCGCACACGAGGCCGGCGCAACGCTCGTGGTCGACAATGTGTTCGCCACGCCGCTGTTCCAGAGCCCGCTCGCGCTCGGCGCCGACTGCGTCGTCTATTCGGCAACCAAGCACATCGACGGACAGGGCCGCTGCCTCGGCGGCGTCGTGCTCGCCTCGCAAAAGTTCATCGACGACAAGATCCATACGCTGATCCGCCAGACCGGCCCGTCGATCTCCCCGTTCAACGCCTGGGTCCTGCTCAAGGGCCTGGAAACGCTCGCAGTGCGGGTGCGGCGGCAGACCGATACCGCGGCGACGGTCGCCGTCGTGCTGTCCGAGCATCCCAAGATCACGCGGCTGATCTATCCCGGGCGGCCCGACCATCCGCAGGCCGCCATCGCGCAGAAGCAGATGCGCGGCGGCTCGACGCTGGTGGCGTTCGACATCAAGGGCGGCAAGAAGGCGGCGTTCCGCTTCCAGGATGCGCTCCAGCTCATTCGCATCAGCAACAATCTCGGCGACGCCAAGAGCCTCATCACCCATCCGGCGACGACGACGCACCAGCGGCTCAAACCGGACCAGCGCGCCGAGCTCGGCATCACCGATGGGCTGGTGCGGCTGTCGTGCGGCCTCGAGCATCCCGACGATATCGTCGAGGACGTGCTCGCCGCGCTCGACGCGGTCTAATGGTGCGTGAATGCCCATCACCGCACCCGACGCATCGTCCCGGCGCACTTTCGTCCTCGTGCATGGCACCGCGTATGGCGGCTGGTGCTGGCGGCGTGTCGCCGATCTGCTGCAGGCGCACGGCCATAAGGTTTACACGCCGACGCTGACCGGGCTCGCCGACCGCTCGCATCTCATGAGCAAGGACATCACGCTCGACACCCACATTCTCGACGTCGTCAATCTCATCAAATGGGAAGGCCTCGACGACGTCTGCCTGTGCGGCCATTCCTCTGGCGGTGTGGTGGTTTCGGGGGCGATCGAGCAGGTCCTGCCGCGCGTGTCGTCGATTGTCTTTCTCGACGCCTTCCTGCCGGAAAACGGACAGCGGCCATCCGACTGGAATTCGCCGCAATCGCGCGCGGCCGTAGCGGCGGCGCGCGAAAAAGGTGAAATCTCGCGGCCGCCGGTTTCGAGCGAGACCTACAACCTCAATGAGCGCGACCGCGCCTGGGTGGACTCGCAGACCACGCCGCAGCCGATCGGCGTTTCGCTCAATCCCGTCCGGCTCACGGGCGCGCGCGACCGCGTCGCGAAAAAAACCTACATTCGCGCCACCGGATATCCGCACCCGCACTTCGATCGGTACTATGCGCAGACCAGGGCCGATCCATCATGGCGCACCTACGAGGTGCCATGCGGCCACGTCGTGATGCTGGACATGCCGGAACGGCTTGCGGAAATCCTGGAAGAGGTGGCGTAACGCGCCTGGACCGCGACGCATTTAGGTGAAGCACTGGCGCCCGTCATTGCGAGCGATAGCGAAGCAATCCAGCCGTTGAATCAGACCCTAGCGCGGCGCGTGCGCAGCAGCCGAGTTGACCGGGCGGGTCGCGGCTTCCGCAATGGCGGACGCAAGCAGCTTCGCCACGCAGCCATAGCTCCAGTCGTTCATGTGCAGCTCGTCCGGCGACAGGAAGCGGTCGTAAGCCGCGTTGAGCGTCTCGCGCCAGTAGCGCATCACCGCGAAGCGGTGGAACAGGTCGACATTCTCCTGCTTCGCGGTGAGCGCGATCAGGTCGACCATGCCGGAAGCGTCGTGCGTCGCCAGCACTTTGGGAGCAAATTGCGGATCGATCAGCACGATATCCGACCCGATGGCTTTCAGGCGCTCCACGCCCTTGTGCAGCATGGCGCCGTGCGGCCTGATCGGATGATGGCGCAGCACCGAATTGGTTCCAACCTGCCACAGCACCAAATCGGGATGTTCAGGGATCACATCGGTATCGAACCGCGCCAGCATGTCGGCGGTTTCCTCGCCGTTGACGCCGCGGTTGAACACGGTGAAATCGTTCCGCGGAAATTGATGCGACAACTCGACCTTGAGCTGGCTCGGATAAGTCGCCGCCGGCGAGCTGGCGCCGGCGCCCGCCGTCGACGACGAGCCAACGGCCACGATCGTGATGGGCTGGCCGCCGGCAAGCCGCCGCGCGACATGACTGAGCGGACGATCGAGCTTTGTATATTCGGCCGGTGCGTCACACACGATCGGAGCGGCGGCGGTGCTGCCGCGGGCGACGGTGCTTCGGGCATTTCCGCGCGCGCCACACCGAATACGCCAACCGCCGCCATCGCGGCGGCGACAAGCACCAGTTCGAACCGGATCGGATTGTTTGTCGACATCAGCGCTTCGTCTGCAATTTCAACGTATCGAGACGCGAAGCGCCGACAATCAGCGACGCCAGGGCCCGGCCGATGCAATCATGCACCTTTCGCGCCATAGCATAATCCTTGGTTGCGGAATAGAGGTCGAACAGGCCCTCCTCATTCCAATAGCGCATGAGTGCCAGCCGATCGAACAGCGGTGCGCCGCGCTGCTGCGCCTCCCAGCGCATGACGTCGGCGTAGGCCGTGATGCCGAGCATGGATTCGGTGCGCGGGCTGTATTGCATATTCATCAGGATGACGTCCGCGCCGCCGCCTTGCATCGCATCGATGCCGTCGTCGAGCTTCGCGCGAAATTCGTCCGGCTCGACGCCGCGAATGGCGTCGGCGGTGCCGGCCTGCCAGATCACCAGCGCGGGCTTTTCGTCGGCGATGATCTTCGGCAATTCCGCCGCCATTTCCGCGGTGGTCTCTCGCGCCTTGACGTGGGCGGAGACGTGAACCTCGATGCCGGTCAGGCGATTCTTGAGCGCCTCCTCAAGCCGTGCCGGGTATGCGTAGTGAGCGCCTTCGGGGCCCGGCAGCGTGGACGACCCCGAGCCGACCACGGTGATGTCCAGACGATGACGACCGGTGATGGCGGCGGCGACATGTGTGAGTTCGGCGTCGGCAAATCCCAGCGAGCTCGGCACGTCACAGCCGTCGGCCGCCGCTGCCGCGGGACCCGCCAGGAGAACCATCGTGAGCAACACAAACATCAACTTCATGCCTCGCCTCCCGCGAGGTCGGCGTCCGCCACCTTGGCGCGCGCTGGGGAACTTCGCCCTTCTACCGCCTTGTACCACGAGAGCAGGTAGGCTGTCGCAACCATTATCAGAATGCCTAAGAGGCTGATTCCCGCCTGCAACAGCGGGCCGCCGGACCATTCGCCGATGATGAATTGCCCGGCAAAGGCCAGAAATACGCCGAGGCAGAAAATCTCCAGCGAATGCTGCCCGCACCGGATAGCCGGGCGAAATACCGGCAATTTCAGCGCCGGCCAGTCGATCGGGATGAAGCGGACAGTGACCGCCGCGAGCGCCAGGAAGTGCGCAAAACGCAACACGTCCAGATTGGTCTTATCGATCGGATACATCCATTCGCTGAGCCAGCCCGGCACAAAGTGGGCAAGTGGCGCAAAGTACCAGGTCATGGTGATGGCGAAGGAGAACAGCAGATAGACGATGGCGAGCGTCAGCGTCACGCGCGAGCGCAGCACGCCCGCAAGGCGCCTCGCCCCGCCGAGCGCGCACCAGGCGCCGAACACGAACAGCAATTGCCAGGCGAACGGATTGAAGAACCAGACGCCGTTCGGATAAGCGGGCAAGTTCCAGTCGTAGTACCAGGCCAATCCATAGATGAGCGCCGACCCTGCGAGCGCGAATGTCGATTGCCGTATCAGCATCCAAAGTATCGGCGGAAACAGCAGCAGCAGCACGATGTAGAGCGGCAGCACGTCCATGTTGGCGGGCTTGAACTTCAACAGCAGCGCCTGGAAGATCGTGATATCGGGCTGCTTGAGGAAATCCAGGATGTTCATTTCTTCGGCATAAAGCGGGTTGTCGAAGGTCGCGGCAACGTAGGCGATCTCGGCCATGAAGATCGTGAACAGGAAGATGTGCGCGACATAGATCTGCCAGGCGCGCTTGAAGATGCGCGCGCTCGAAATAATGAAGCCGCGCTCGCGCATGGCCTTGCCGTAGACGAAGGCGGCGGTGTAGCCGGAAATGAAAATGAAGATTTCGGTCGCGTCGCTGAAGCCGTAATTGCGGATAGTGATCCAGCTCACGATGTTCTGCGGGATGTGGTCGAGGAAGATGAGCCACAGCGCCAGCCCGCGAAACAGGTCGAGCCGCAGATCGCGTTCACTCGTGACGACAGGAGGCGGAGAAGCCATCAGCATCCTTGTTCCCAACCGGCCATCGACCGGCCTGCGGCCACACCGCAAGCACTGGAATCGCAAGCGCCCCGGCGGATTCTAGTCCGTGATCCGCATGCCGAGGAAGACGGTTCGCACGGTTATTGCAAGCGCGGCCGGGACGCTATTCACTAATGCGTGGATTCGCGTGAAAGTCTCCGGCAGGTTTAGCCCATGTATCTTGCACTTACCCGCAATATCGAGGTCAAGGTGACCCCGCGTTTCGTTGCCGACCGGTCGTCGCCGGACAATAATTACTTCTTCTGGGCCTACACCATTTTGATCACCAACAATGGCGCCGAGACGGTCCAGCTCAAGACCCGCCACTGGCGCATTACCGACGCGCACGGCCGCAAGCAGGAGGTCCGCGGCGCCGGCGTGGTCGGCGAGGAACCGGTGCTGAAAGCCGGGGAATCCTACGAATACACCAGCGGCGTGCCGCTGCAGACACCGTCCGGTTTCATGGTTGGAACCTATGGGATGGTCACCGTCGCCGGCGAGCATTTCGACATCGAAATCCCGGCGTTCTCGCTGGATTCGACCGAGGCGCAGCGGACGATCAATTGAGCCTGATCAGGGCTGTATGGGGCTCGGAGAACAGCGCCAGCCGCACGCGATCAATTGCTGGTCTGGATGCCAGCGGCCTTGACGACCTGGCCCCATTTCTCGGTGTCCTTCCGAATGAAGGCGCCAAAGGCTTCGCTGGTGCTGGAGACGGGAAATATCATTTGCGCGACGAGCTTCGTCTTGACGTCCGGAAGGTTGAGCACGATCCCGACTTCCTTGTTCAGGTAGGCGATGACGGAGGCCGGCGTGCCGGCCGTCGTGTTGAGGCCGAACCAGAGTGCGGAATCCAAACCTTTGACACCGGACTCGGCGAAGGTGGGGATGTCGGAGAGGTCGGCCAGGCGCTCATGACCCGAGACCGCGAGCGCTCGGAGGTGGCCGGCTTTTACCTGCGGCACCACGGTGCCGGCGGGAGAAAACATGAGCTGAATACGCCCTGCCAGCAGATCGGTGACGGTCTGCGAACTTCCCTTGTATGGAACATGGATCAGCTTGATTGCCGTCTCATAGGCGAACAGCTCGGCGAAGAGATGGGTCGCGGTGCCTATGCCGGATGAGCCAAACGCAAGCGCGCCCGGCTTGCTCTTGGCCTCGTCGACAAGTCCCTGAAGCGTTGACGGCATGGACGGATGCACGGCAAGCACCACCGGCGCATCCGCCACCATGGAAATCGGCGCCAAATCCGTGCTGAAATCGAAGCTGAGCTTGTTGAAGTGCGGGTTGGTCGCGTTGGCGATCGAACTCAGATAAAGCGTGTAGCCGTCAGGAGGCGATTTCACCACCGCGGCAGCGCCGATGCTGCTTCCGGCTCCCGGCTTGTTTTCGACAATGACGTTTTGACCAATCCGTTCCGTCAGTTTCGTCGCGATAACGCGTGCCACGGTGTCGACCGGGGTGCCTCCCGGATAGCCGACGACGATAGTGACAAGCCTGGCGGGATATTGCGGCTGCGCCCATGACCCGGCGCTCGTTAAGCCCATCAACAGGGCCGCCATCAATCCCAGAAGTTTGATTTTCACGCTTGTTCCTCCGCACTTTCGATAGCAGCGAAACGCCGCCGCACAAGGCCGCAGCCGGTCAAGGAATGTACTTCTCGTCCTGAAGGAAAAGCTCCCGGGGCAGGTCGACGCCCAATCCTCGTTCCTTGCACAGCTTGTATATCCGTGCACCCACAGCGGTGAACTGGACGCCATCGCCGGCAAGAATCATTCCCACGATCTGGTCGTCCGATGTGCGGCCAGGATGTTTGCCAACCAATATGTCGCCCAGCAGCGGAACCTTGTCCCAATCGATCTTCTTGGAGGCTCGGCCGATGTGATCGCGCCCCTGTTCGGGGATCACATCGACGCCGCCGATCGCGTAGCGCTGCCAGAATGCGCCTTTGCGGTTGACCACCATGACATCGCATCGCTCCCAGCCGGCCATTTCCAGTTCCACGTCTTTGACGCCGGTGATGAACTGGCCGGGTTCGAGCCAATCGGCCATGACGACAGCCTCCGGCGCGTTGGTCGCGGTGATGATGAAGTCCGAACCTTTCACGGCCTCCCGCGCCGAACCGACCGGGACTATTTCCACGCCAGCCTCGCCGGCCCATCGCTTTGCGAACGCCGCGCTGTTGCCGGGGGTCGGGCTATAAACCTTGACCTTGTCGAGCTTGCGCACGGCGGCCTGACACAGCACCTGTGCCTGCGCCTGCCACCCGGTGCCGATGAGGCCCATCACCTTCGCATCCTTGCGGGCCAGGTACTTGGTGCCGATCGCCGCGGTTCCGGCGACGCGAAACTTCTGCAGATAACCGTCGTGGACGATGGACAGCAGCTCGCCGGTCTTTGAGCTGTAGAGATAGATCATTCCGCAAAATTTGCGGTCTTGCGTGCCGGGGACTCTTATTTCCCGAAGATGGCCGCCCCGCTGCACATAAGTGATGATGTCGGAATCGACGCGATCGGATGTGATGTCGAGGCTCGCAATCGATCCCGTCAGCGACGTAAACGCGTGATGGGTTGGATTGCCGCCAGCGGGAAACAGCGGGCCATAGTCCTTGCCATCGCGGGGGGTGAAAACGCGATAATTCGGTGCATTGATCGCATCGCCGCTGGCCAGTGCCCGGTGGCAATGCTCGAGCGCGTCGATGACTTCGGGCACCGTCAGCACCTGCTCGACGGTCGGGTTGTCTATGACAAGCATCGCCTCTCTCCGTTACGCAGAGGTGGACCACATCTGCTCTGTTATACGAAACTTGCGAGTACGCCCTAGTTCACCCGTTTTGCCCCGACCTCGCCCGGCTCGAACACGTGTGTCGAACTGCAGAACTCGCAGGTCACCGTGATGACGCCGTTCTCGACCATGTCGTCGCGGTCGTCCTGCGAGAAGCTCTTGAGCATGTTGGTCACGCTCTCGCGCGAGCATGAACACTCCGCCGTAACCGGCAGCGGGCGGAACACACGCACGCCGGGCTCGTGGAACAGCCGATAGGCCAAGCGCTCGCTCGACAGGTCCGGATCGATCAGCTCGATGTCCTCGACGGTAGCGACGAGGGAGCGGCCCTCGATCCAGGCGTCGTCCTCGGCAATGACGTGCTGCACGGTGCCGGCCGGCGCGTCGCCGGGATCGAGATCGGGCTGACGAGCGCGATCCGCCGCCTTGGGCAGGAACTGCAGCAGGATGCCTCCCGCGCGCCAGCGCCGGCTCGGGCCATCCTGCGCGGCGCGGAACTCCTCGGCCACGGCGAGCCGCACCCGCGTCGGTATCTGCTCCGAGCGCAAAAAATACTCGTGCGCGGCGTGTTCGAGGTTGTTGCCGTCGAGCGCGACCAGGCCTTGATAGCGGCTCATGTCGGGGCCCTGATCGATGGTCATGGCGAGATGACCGCGGCCCAGCAGCTTGCCCTGATCGGCCTCGCCGGCCGCAACCGCAGCGGCGACCCGGTCGGCATCGAACCGTGCGCAGGCCCGCACTTTGCCGGGCGTGGTGTAGTCGACCACCAGCAGGCGCACCGGACCGTCGCTCTGGGTTTGCATGATGAAGCGGCCGTCGAACTTCAGGGCCGAGCCCAGCATCACGGCGAGCACGATCGCTTCCCCGAGCAGCTTGGCGACCGGCGGCGGATAGTCGTGGCTCTTCAGGATCGTATCGACCGAAGGCCCAAGCCGCACCACGCGGCCGCGCAGATCGAGCGCCTTGACCTCGAACGGCAGCACGGTGTCGTCGACGGAATCCGCTGCGGGCGCGCGGACCGGGATTTCGACCTGGGGATCATTCATCGCGAGAGAATATAGGGAGATCGGCGCAGTTTGTGAGCCCTGCCCTCACCGCCCGTCAGCCTGCAGGCACCACGCCAAAATTCCCTTCTGGACGTGCAGCCGGTTCTCGGCCTCGTCGAACACCACCGATTGCGGACCGTCGATCACCTCGTCGGTGACCTCTTCGCCGCGGTGCGCGGGCAGGCAATGCATGAAGATCGCATCCGGCTTGGCGCGCGCCATCAGCCGGGCGTTGACCTGATAGGGCTTGAGCAGGTTGTGGCGGCGCGTGCCGTTCTTGTCGCCCATCGACACCCAGGTGTCCGTGACGACGCAGTCGGCGCCCTTGACGGCCTCTTCAGGGTCGCCGCCGAGGTGGATCGCGGCACCTGACGATTTGATCCAGTCGGTGAGCGGTTTCTTCGGCGCGAGTTCCTGCGGGGTCGCTACCCGCAGACGGAATTCGAAGCGCGCCGCGGCGTGCATCCAGGACGTGAGCACGTTATTGGCGTCGCCACTCCATGCCACGGTGCGGCCGCGGATCGGGCCGCAATGCTCCTCAAAGGTCATGACGTCGGCCATGACCTGGCAGGGATGCGAGCTGCGCGTCAGCCCGTTGATCACCGGCACGGTCGCGGTGCGCGCGAGCTCGGCGACGGCGTCGGGATCAAGCGCGCGGATCATGATGGCGTCGACATAGCGCGACAGCACGTGCGCAGTGTCGGCGATCGTCTCGCCGCGGCCGAGCTGCATCTCGTCGGCAGTGAGCATGATCGCGTCGCCGCCGAGTTTGCGCATGGCGACCTCGAAGGACACGCGGGTGCGGGTCGAAGGCCGCTCGAAGATCATTGCCAGCGTCCGACCGGCGAGCGGACGGTTGGCACGCCCGCGCTTGGACTTCATGGTGCGGCTCGCCTCGATCATCCCGCGCAGCTCGGCGACCGGCACGTCGGTGAGGTCGAGGAAATGGCGGATGGCAGCACTCATGCGGCCGCTTCCTGCTTCAACGGCTTGCTCTCCCGCTGCACCAGGCGCGCGCAGGCGCGGTCGAGCCGCGCAATCGCCTCGGCGATCTCGGCTTCGCCGATGATGAGCGGCGGCAGCAGCCGCACGACGTTGTCGCCGGCGGAAACGGTGATCATGTTTTCCGCACGCAGCGCGTCGACGAGATCGCCCGCCGGCACAAGGGCGCGCAGCCCGATGAGCAGGCCTTCGCCGCGCACTTCGGCGATGATGGAGGGGTATCGGTCCTTGATTTCGGCAAGGCGCTGCTTGATCAGCAGCGCGGTGTGCCGCACGCCGTCGAGGAATCCGGGGGCGAGGATCACGTCGAGCACAGCGCCCGCAACCGCCATCGCCAGCGGATTGCCACCGAAGGTCGAGCCGTGGCTGCCGGCAGTCATGCCTTTTGCTGCTTCGGTCGTCGCCAGACACGCGCCGATCGGAAAGCCGCCGCCAAGCGCCTTCGCCAAAGTCATGATGTCGGGCTCGACGCCGGCGCCCTGGTAGGCAAACATTTTTCCGGTACGGCCAATGCCGGTCTGCACCTCGTCGAAGATGAGCAGCAGGCCGTGGTGTTCGCAAAGCTGTCGCAGCGCCTTCAGGAACGGCGGCGGCACCACGCGCACGCCGCCCTCGCCCATGATCGGCTCGATCAGAATGGCAGCGGTTTCCGCGCCGATGGCGCGCTTGACCGCATCGAGGTCGCCGAGTGGAACCTGGTCGAAGCCGTCGACGGCTGGGCCGAAGCCGTCCAGGTACTTCTTGTTGCCGGTGGCGGCGATCGTCGCCAGCGTGCGGCCGTGGAAGGCGCCTTCGAACGTGATGATGCGATAGCGTTCCGGCCGGCCGCTCGCGGACTGGTATTTGCGCGCCATCTTGATCGCGCACTCCAGCGCCTCGGCGCCGGAATTCTGGAAAAATACGGTATCCGCAAAGCTCTCCGCGCACAGACGATCGGCAAGCCTCTCGCCTTCGGGAATGTTGTAGAGGTTGGAAACGTGCCAGACTTTTTGCGCCTGCTCGGCGAGTGCCGCGATGAGCTTCGGATGCGCGTGTCCAAGCGCATTGACTGCAACGCCGGAGGTAAAATCGAGATAGCGCTCGCCGTTCGTCGCGACCAGCCACGCGCCTTCGCCCCGCTCGAAAGCGAGGTCAACACGGGCGTACGTCGGCAGCAAGTGCGATGTCACGGCCAAAGCTCGTCACAAGAATTGGTGCAATCCAAATAGGTTGCAGCCAAATCAGTGCAGCCCAAATGAATCGTGCCGCCTCTCCGGGCGGCACGACACACAGTGTATTTCGGTGCGCTGGACTGTCAACATGACACCGGCAAGCCACATTTCCCGGTATTCATACACACGCACGTGAGGAACATGTGGAAGCAGCGCCACCGACGCTTGCGCCCGAACTCCCGCCATATTGTAGCCTTTTGATTGTCAAGTACGACATCTCGTGCGGCGGACAGTTTTCTAAATGGGCAGTGCGTGCGTGTCGGGCGGCTCTCGAGCTGCCAGGCGGGGTGACGGATTCCGTCAAACGTATGCTGGGGCTGCCAAGGAGAAAGAGACAATGTCGTGGACCGACGAGCGCGTCGAGCTATTGAAAAAGCTATGGTCGGACGGGCTTTCTGCGAGCCAGATCGCGGGTGAGCTTGGCGGCATCACGCGCAACGCAGTGATCGGCAAGGTCCACCGGCTCGGCCTTTCGGGGCGAGCCAAGAGCCCTTCGAACGCGACGCCGCGGCCACGCAAGCCACGCTCGGCCTCGCACATGATGCGCGTGCCGCGCGCCTCGATCCGCGGCAACACGGCGCTCTCTCACGCCTATGAGCTTGATACCGAGCCTGAGCCCGAGCTGATCGAGAACATCATCCCGATCGGGCAGCGCCGCACCATTCTCGAATTGACCGAAGAGACCTGCCGCTGGCCGATCGGCGATCCTGGCAGCGCCGAGTTCTTCTTCTGTGGCGGGCACACGCTGTCGGCCCTGCCCTACTGCGCCTATCACTCGCGCGTCGCCTACCAGCCGGCCAATGACCGCCGCCGCGACAAGCGGCCGTTCCGCGGCTAGGAACGCCTTAGAGACCTTTCAAAGCGAAACCCTGCGATCGGCTTTTTGAGCTGTGCGCGGCCATCACGTGCAGCAATAGTCCATCACGCATTTTATGCGAATGGTCGCCGGTTCTGACATGTTTCGCGCGCCATGAACGAACCAAAATTCAACCCTAGCCTACTCAACATCGTAGGCTGACTGACTGGAATGGAGAGGGGCGACACAATCCACCGGTAGGGGTCTTCGATGACAACATTCCATTGGCGGAGTGGCATCAGCGGTTCGTTTAATACTGCATCTGACTGGAACCCGGTTGGAGTTCCGACCGCCAATGACGATGTCGCCATCGACGCGGCCGGCACCTACACCGTTACCGCTTCTTCAAACCACACGATCAGATCGCTGAGGACCGCTAAAACCGCGACGCTTGCGGTGGCACACGGCACACTCGCCATAACTCATGGCACCGGAACGGGTGCGAATGCCGGGACGATCAGCGTTGGCAACGGCGCCGCGCTTGAAATCGGCGGCACGTTCGACAACAGCGGCAGGATTACGCTGAACTCGACCGGCGCAGCCACCGATCTCGTCATCGCAGCGAATGTGACACTGACCGGCGGCGGCGCGGTCATTTTGAGCTCTGGCGGCCTGAACCTTGGCGGCCATGACGCTATTGTCGGCGCGGCGCCTGTGTTTCCCTTCCCCATCCTCAGACCGTTCACGCTCACGAATGCGGCCAACACCATCGAGGGCGCCGGCACCATCGGTGGCCGCAATCTTGCGCTGATCAACGAGGCAACGATCGCCGGCAACAGCACCAGAGGGGCGCTGATCCTCAACACGGGCAGTCTTCAGATCAGGAACTCCGGCGTGATCGAGGGCAAGACCGCGCAGGGCGTCGTCATCGCCAGCAATGTCGCGAATACCGGAACGCTCGAAGCGATCGGATCGAATGCCAGACTCGTCATAGAAGGCACGGTTACAGATACCGGGCTCGGCTCTGTCCGAACGTCCGGCAATGGCGCTCATGTCGATCTTTCGAGCGCCAGCATCGTGGGCGGCGCGGTGGTCATCGGCAGCGGCGGCATCGTCCAGTCGCTCGCCGACAATGGTGTCAGCGCGATTTCGGGTGCCGCGGTGAGCGGGACCGGGACATTGCAAGCAAACAGCGACAGCAGACTGAACGTCAACAACAGCACTATCGCCGCCACAGTCGGTCTGATGTCGAACGGCATCGGCAGCGTGCTCGACATCTCCGGCACCGTCGGCGCCAACGCCGGAACGATCAGCGGCGGGAAAATCGAGTTCGGCAGCGCGTCGGCCGCGCAAGTCACCTTCGCCCAGGGTCAGGTCGGCACCCTGAAACTCGACTCGTCGTTTACAGGCACGGTTTCCGGATTTGCCGGCGCAGTGCCGATGACCTTCACGAACTTTTTCGTATTCGGAGACAGCACGGTCGACAGCGGCGCCTTGCGATACCTGTCACCCGATCTGCCGTCGCCGCCAAACCCCGGTCTCACCGACCGGATGCAGAACGCCCTTGCGGCCGGCGGAACGAACTCGCCCGTCGGGGTTGGTCTGATGAATAGCCAAATCCTCGCGGCCGACTTCGGTCTCACCGCCAACACCGCTTACACCACAGGCGGAGTGGTCGGAGGCGGGGGCACCAATTACGCCATCTCCGGCGCGCTCAATGCCGCCGATCCCGGCAGCGGCAACGATCCAGGCAATGGAAGCGTCGGGAATATCGATCAGGCCGGCAAGCCCAATCCCAACCCGGCCCTGCTGTCGACGGTCGACCAGCTCAAGACTTACTTGAATTCCGTCGGCGGCCACGCCGATCCATCGGCGCTCTACCTCATCAGTTCAGGCGCCAACGACTTTTCCTATGCGACGAACTTCATTACCGATCCCGCGCAGCAGCAGGCGTACATGTTTGCGCAGGCGGATACTTTGGCTGCGGAGATCGAACAGCTTTCCACCGCCGGGGCCAAGCACATCCTCGTCAACCCCATCATAAACGACAAAGCGCTCTCGGCTCAGTATTCGCAGCGCCTCTTCGGCGATCTCGATCAATCGGGGATCGCCTACACCAAGAGCGACGTCCACGCGATGGTGCAGGATGTCTTGCACAATCCGACGGCGTACGGCTTCACCGCGACGACGGTGCACCCCGGCGTCGTCGGGACAGATACCAATACCAAGTCGGCGCTCATCGAACCCGATACCACCCACGGTCTCAGCGGATGGGGACTGTGGGGCGCCAATACCACGACGGCGGATTCGAATTTGCCGACCAATAAGCAGTACGCCTACCTGAGCTTGTCGGACGCGGAGCAGACACACTTCTTCTCCGACGATCAGCACCTCTCGGCGGCCGGTCAGCGGATTCAGGCCAATCTGAACTACAATCTGATTGCCGACGATGCCATCGACTTCACGAACCTGGCTTATGAATACGGCAAGATGGTCGCCAGTTTTTCGGGCACTTCGGCGAGCGGCACGCTCACGGTGTCCAACGGCACCGACAGCGCGAACATCACGCTTGTCGGCAACTATCTGGCGGCCCTTTTAATGACCGCGAGCGACGGTACCGGCGGCACATTGGTCATGGACCAGTCGAGCGCCACGCCGCCGCAATTACTGGCCGTGCCTCGCGCCTCGTCCTGAGATCGGCGTCCTCTGGCGCGTTAGGCCCGCGCGGCTCGCGCTTCGCGACCCGGCCGCGCTATCGTCCAATGCCCAACAATCCGCCGCCAATACCCAGCAGGAAGCCGGGGCCGATCGGGCCGCCACCGGACTGGGCCGGCGGACCATCCTGGTCGCGCTGCGCGCGCTTTGGAGCATCCTGAGCCGGCCTCGGGCCGTCGTCGGTCGGCGCGCGGCGAGCACGCTTGGACGGCGGAGGATCGGGCGGATCATCGCGCGGCGCGCGACGCGCGCGCCCACGCGGCGCGGGGTCGGGATCGGGATCGGATCAGCAATACGTAACTGAGCTGCTGGCCCCAAGCAAAAAAAAGAAGCCGAATTGCCGGCGAGCGGCTCGTCCAGCAGCAGGAGGCTCGGGGTCGAGGCGAGGGCGAGCCCACTTCCAGGCGGCGCTTCTCGCCGTAGGCGAGCTCGGAGACGGGCGTATCGATGCGGCCCGGTGAGGTGCACGAGCTCGAGCGTCTGGTTTACCAGCTCGCTCGAGCCCCGCGATCTTGTCGGGGTTGCGCAGCATGTCCAGGCGCATCTTGCCGCGCAGCTCCGCGAGCGCGGCGATGGTGATGTTCTCGCGCACGGTGAGCTTGTTGAAGAGCTGGTTCACCTGGTAGCTCTTGGTGAGGCCGAGCTGGCAGACGTCGGTCACGCTCATGCCGGTGATGTCGCGGCCCTCGAAGACGATCTTGCCGGAGGTGGGATGCACTTCGCAGGTGAGCATCTTGAAGAAGGTGCTCTTGCCCGCGCCGTTGGGGCCGATGATGCCGCGCAGCTCGCCCGCGTTCACCGTGAAGTCGATGTCCTGGTTCGCGACGACGCCGCCGTAGTGCTTGGTGAGGCCGGTGGCCTGCAGGATCGGGCCGGCGTACGCGGCCGAGGCGCGCGGATGGCGCGCCGGCATCGCCTGCGCCGCGGCCTCGTGGGCGACCGCGGCCTTGGCCGCGCGCTGCTCCTCCTCGGCGGTCCCGCCGGACGCGGGCTGCTCGTTCTTCCCGCGGGGCGTCGTGCTTGCCGCGGCGTGACGAGCAGGTAGAGGTCCTGGATCCCGCCGATGATCCCCTGGCGCAGGAAGCAGACCAGCAGCACGAACACCACGCCCAGCACGAGCTTCCACGCGGCGCCCAGCTTGAGGGTCGCCTGGAGGAAGTCCTGGAGGAAGAGCCACACCGCGGCGCCCACCAGCGGGCCGAAGAGCGTGCCGCGCCCGCCGATGGCGGTCTGCATCACGAGCTGCCCCGACGTGTCGAACGTGAAGGCCTCCGGCGGCATGAAGGCCTGCAGCACGCCCAGGAGCCCGCCGGCGAGGCCCGCGTAGGTCGCGGCGATCACGAAGGCCACGAGCTTGTAGCCGTGGATGTTGTGGCCCACCGCCGCGGCGCGCAGCGGGTTCTCGCGGATCGCGCGGAAGATCGTGCCCACGGGCGAGCGCACGATGCGAAGCCCGATCACGATCCCCACGAAGTAGCAGAACGCGAGGAAGGGATAGAGCGACCAGCCCGTGGTGAAGTCGATGTTGATGGGGCCCAGGTGGATGCTGGGCGTGGGCACGCCCGGAAGCCCGTTCTCGCCGCCGGTCCAGTCGGAGAGCGGGTTGAATTCGGTGAAGTAGAAGACCTCGCCGATCGCCACCGTGATCATCGCGAAGTAGATCCCGGTGCGGCGCAGCGCGATGAGGCCGACGAGGTAGCCCACGACCGCGGCGGCCACCGTCCCGATCAGGAGCGCGGTGATCACGTGCGGGAAGCCCGCGCGCGTGAGCAGGTACGCGGCGACCATGCCGCCCGTGCCGTAGAAAGCGGCCTGGCCGAAGGACAGCAGCCCCGTGTAGCCGAAGAGGATGTCGAACCCGATGCCGAAGAGGCCCCACACGAGGATCCGGTTCACCGTGTTCGGCGCGGAGCCCAGGTAGGGAAGGACGAAGGGCGCCGCGATCAGCAGGACCGCGACGACGGTCTCGGTGGGATAGGGTCGTCGTCCGCGCAGCATCGGCTAGTCGCGTCCTCGCGTCCCGAGCAGCCCATGGGGCCGCACCATGAGGACGAGCGTCATCGCCGCGAAGAGCATCACGTACGCGTAGGCCGGGTTCCACATCGAGGTGAGGCTGATGATCTCGCCGGCGATGAGCCCGCCGATCACCGCGCCCGGGGAACGAGCCCACGCCGCCGATCACGACCACGACGAAGGTCTGCACCAGGATCATCTCGCCCACCTCGGGCGTGAGCGACACCACGGGCGCGTTGACGATGCCGGAGAAGCCCGCGGCCATGGCGCCGATGCCGAAGACGATCATGAAGATGCGCTGCACGTTGATGCCGAGGGAATCGACCATCACCGAGTCCTCGATGCCGGCGCGCACGATCATGCCCAGGCGCGTGCGATAGAGGACGAGGAAGAGCGCCACCAGCGCGATCGCGCAGATGCCCACCACGGCGAGGCGGTAGGTCGGGTAGATCATGAAGCCCAGGTTGGTGATGCCCGCGAAGATCGACGGCGGCGGCACCGTCTGCGACTGGCTCGAGAAGAAGTAGCGCACCGCCTCGACGAAAACGATGGCGAGGCCGAAGGTGACGAGCAGCTGGTCCTCGGGCGGGCGCGCATAGAAATGCCGGATCACCAGGCGCTCCATGACGATGCCCACGAAGGCCAGCAGCGCCAGCGGTGCCGGCGATGACGGCGACGGTGAAGGAGCCGCGTCGCCTGCCACGCGGCGAAGCCCGCGTAGCCGCCCAGCATGAACATCGCGCCGTGCGCGAGGTTCAGCACGCCGAGCGTGCCGTAGATGATCGTGAGCCCGGAGCTGATGAGGGCGAGCAGCGCCCCCAGCGCGAGGCCGTTGAAGAACTGCGAGCCGAATTGGGACCAGGTGATCGTCATGCAAAATTTCGGCGCCGCAGGCGGAGCGGCCTGCGGCGCCGAAGGTTGGGTTCAGGCCTTAAGTATAGTCGCCGAGGTTGCAGCCGAACGCATCGGGCTTCTGCATGAGCCCCGCGCCCGGGACGACCTCGAGCACGGTCCAGAAGTCTTCCTTGTTCTTCATCTCGGAGGGCTTCTTGCCCTGGACGATGACGACCGGGCGCACGAGCTGGTGGTCTTCCTTGCGGAAGTACACCTCGCCCACGGTGGACTGGATCTTGCGGCCGGCCTCGTACGACTTGATCACGTCGGGCGGATAGAAGGTGCCGGCGTTCTCGACGGCCTCGGCCCACAGGGCGAAGGACATGTAGGCGTTGTTCGCGCCCCACTCGGGCTTGTAGCCGAACTTCTTCTCGAACGCGGTCGACGAACATCTTGGCGAGCGGGTACTTGTCCTCGAGCGTCCACCAGAAGTCGGTGGCGGCGTACACGCCCTGGGTGAGCTCCGGGCCCGCCTCGCGCGCGAGGAACGGGATCTGGTAGGGGATCACCAGCTTCATCTTGTCGAGGATGCCGAACTGCTTGGCCTGCTGCGTCGACAGCACCGCGTCGTGGCCCCAGTTCACGTTGATGAGCACGTCGGCGCCGGAGTTGGCGACGTTCAGCAGGTACGACGAGTAGTCCGGCGCGCCCAGCGGGGCGACCTGGTTGGTCACGGTGGTCCAGCCCGCGCCGGCCAGGTAGTCCTGCATCGACTTGGTGACGGTGTGGCCGTAGGTGTAGTCGGGCGTGAGGTACGCGGCCTTCTTGTTCTTGCCGTAGGCCTTCTCGATCACCGGGCCGATGGCCGCGGCAGCGGTCTGGCCGTAGAAGTTCTGGCGGAAGCCGTAGCGCACGCAGTCCTTGCCGGTCGTGTCGTTGGAGCCCGAGATGCCCGTCACGTAGAGCACCTTCTCGCGCTGCGCGAGCTTGTTCAGCGCCACGGCGACCGCGCTCGAGGTCGAGCCCGTCATCAGCACGGCCTTGTTCTCGGTGATGAAGCGCTGCTGGGCCTGCACCGCGTCGTTGGGCTTGGCGGCCGAGTCGGCGACGCCGTACTTCACTTCCTTGCCGAGCACGCCCTTCTTGGTCTTGGGCGAGATCTTGCGGATCAGCTCGTGGCCGCTGTTGATGTGCTCGACGGCGAGCTGCCAGCCCTTCAGCTCGTCCTCGCCCTGCACCGCATAGGTGCCGGTGCGCGGCACGGCGATGCCGATGAAGACCGAGCTGCCCGACGACCCGGCCGGCCAGGTGCCGATGGGCGGCTGGTCGGCGGCGAAGGCCTGGGAAACCATGCCCGTGGGCAGGCACGAGGCCGCCGGCGAGCCCCAGCCCGGTGCGAACGAAATCGCGGCGGCCGTTGCCGCCGGAACCTGAGTTGCGATCGTGCATGACGTTCTCCTCCGTGCGCGCCGGTTGGCCGGCCAGATTTATCGTGAACTATATCGGGGTGCGATGCAAGAGCCTGCGCCCCGCGATGGTACTGCATCTCGCGAGATGGTTGCCGCAGCGAGGGCGCGGACGCGCTACTTCGGGGTGATCTTCTGCAGGATGCGCTTGGCTTCCTGCAGCTTCCAGATGGAATCGTCGAGCCGCTGGGTGGACTCGGCGTTGGACAAGGGCGCTGGGTCGAGCTTCGGGTCGAGTCGCTGGGTCGGTGGTGGGCGTGGGGATCGCAGGCGCTGCGTGGCCTCGGGCTTGAAGGCCGGGTCGAGCTTCGGCATCTTCATGGTCTTCTCGCCGCCGGCGGCGGCGGGGCCGGCTTCGGCGGGCTCGCCCAGGCGCTGGGTGGTCACCGGGTCCGCGGCATGCGCTGCGTCTGCGGATCGAGGCTTGCGGCGCTGCGTGCTGCCGTGCCGGCGGTCCATGCGCTGCGTGCGCTGCGGGTCCGCATCCATCTTCTGCGTCTTCATCGGATCGAACGCGCGGCGCGGCGCGGGAGCCGGGCGCAGGCTGGCGGCCGGGCTTCTTCACGAGCGAGGCGAACGCGTCGAATCGTCCATGAGCGGCTGGCGGCCGGGGCCGCGGCGCTGGCTGCTGCTCTGCGTCTTCTCGGCCTCGAAGGTGGCCAGCTTCGTGGTCTGCATGAGCTCGGCGGGCATCGGGCGGGGCGCGCGGGCCGCGCGGCTGCGCGGCGCCGCCGCGGACGCCTCGGTCACGCGTCGGTCGTACTGCGAGACGCGGGTGATGAGGCCTTCGATCATCTCGCGCTGCTTCTTCAGATCGGCCTCGGCGGCCTTGCAGGATCGCCATCTGCTCGTTGATGGACGTGGTCTTCTCGTTGATCTTGGCGAGGTTGTCCAGGCGCGACTGCAGCTGCGCCTTGTGGTCCTTGATCTGCACCTCGAGCGGCAGCACCACGGCCTGCACCCAGCGCTCGGCCTGGCGTCTTGGCCGAGGCGAAGTTGGCGCGCGCCTCCTTCACCAGCGTGCTGTAGAAGTTCTTCACGACGAAGTGCTTCTCCTTCACGACGACGTTGACCGGGTCCTTCACGAACTGCTCGGTCTGCATCACGAGCAGCTGCAGCTTGGTGCGCTGCGGATCGAGGTCGAGCGCCGGGATCTTCATCTTCTGGAAGCCGAACTTCTCGATGAAGGTGTTGTACACGCCCTGCATCAGCTTCTTGATGTCCTCGGAGGCGGAGAACACGGACTCGAAGTTCTCGCTCATGTCCTTCACGAGCGAGTTCATGCCGCGCTGCAGGCCCACCGTGGTCCACGAATCCTCGATCGCCTGCGCGCTCTTGGCGAGCGTGGCGTCGAGCTTCTGCGAGTTGAGCAGGTCCAGCAGCGCCGCCTTCTTCGCGCTGAACTGGTTGTGGTTCACC
>CAVSSN010000019.1:0-50625 GCA_963730645.1 uncultured Alphaproteobacteria bacterium
CCTCTATTTTCGTGCGCAAACTTGCCGGCGCCTCGAACTGCAATGCCCGCCCAGCCAACGCCTCGCGGATGTCGCGAATATCGCGCAGCCGTTGCGCACAGTTTGTGCACGTCGCCACATGGGCCTCGATTGTGCGCGCGTTGCCGGCGTCGAGTTCGCCGTCGGCGAGCGCGTGCAGCAGGATTTCGGTTTCCTCGCAGGTCATTTCGGTTCCTCCGCAGCCATCGCTGCGTTCCATGCCGTGCGCAACATCGCGCGCGCCCGCGCCAGCCGCGACATCACGGTCCCGACCGGCGCGCGGGCGATGTCCGCGATTTCGCGATACGACAAATCGTTGATCTCGCGCAGCACGATCACTTCGCGAAACTGCGCCGGCAGCTCTGCGACCAGTCGGCGGACGGTGGCGTCATCGTGCTGGCGCAAGGCCGCAGTCTCGGGCGTGCCGGTATCCTCCTGCCAGACCGATTTGCTGCGGTCGTCGATCTCTTCGACCAGATCGAGCGTCGCACGCGCATACGTGGCGCGGCAGACGTTGCGCAGGATCGCGAACAGCCACGGCTTGATGTCCCCGCCGCGGAACGTATCGAAGTGGCGCAGCGCCCGCAGATAGCATTCCTGCACCGCGTCCTCGGCATCGGCCGCATTGCGCACGAGATAGCGGGCGAGCGTATAGACGGCGTCGAGGTGCGGCAGGGCGAGGTCGCGAAATCGCCTCGCCCTGTCCGCATCGCGGTCCTGCTCCCCGCCCATTTGGCCTGCCATCGGACGCTTGGCCTCCTGGACGGGGAACCGGTATCGATCCTTGCCGGCCATCACGGTGACGGTTTTGGCGCCCCGCCGGCGCCGGCTTCGACCACGATGGTCGCCTTCATGTGCGGGTGCAACGAGCAAAAATACTCGTAAGTACCCGGCGTCGTGAAGGTGAACGAGAACTTGTCGTCGGTATCGAGCGCCTGCGACTTGAACGACTTGTTCGTCGTCGCGAGCGCGTGCGGGATGTCGTCCTCGTTGATCCAGGTCACGGTCGTGCCGACCGGGATCGTAAGCTGGGGCGGATCGAACGTGAAGTTGTCGATCTTCACGCTCGCATCCCCGGCCCTTGCCAACGAGGCAACGGCCAGGAAGGCCGCGACGAGGCCCGTTCTTATTGCCATTCTCATGACTTACCCCTGCAGCGGCTTGTCGATGATGGCGAGGCGGGCGTCGCCGGGCTTGAAGGTGATGTCGGCGGTGCCGAGGAAGCCGCGCAGCTTGTCGGCGTCGACCTTCATCGGCCCCGGCGACGGCGCGGCACCCGGCGCCGGCTGCGGGAACGCAGTCGAGCGGGCGGTGTGGAACGTGACGTTGCCCTCGACCTTCTGCATCACCTGATGGATGTGGCCGTTGAGCACGGTCACCGAGCCGAAGCCCTTGAGCAAATCGAGCGCGCGGGCGCCGTCGTCGGTGCCCCAGCCCCAGGTCGGGTACACGGTCCACAGCGGGATGTGGGCGAACACCACGATCGGGGTCGATGCCGAGCGGCCCTTGAGGTCGGCTTCCAGCCACTCGAGTTGCTCGCCGCCGAGATTGCCGAGACCGCCGGCCTTGAGATCGACCACGTTGACGAGGCCGATGAAGTGCACGCCGTTGGCATCGAACGCGTACCAGCCGGCGCCCTTGCTGCCGCGGCCGTAGCGCTCCTTGTAGAGCTTTGCGCCCTCGTCGAGGAAATCGTGCTCGCCCGGCACGTAGTGCACGTCGAGCCGCGACTGCGAGATGATGCGGTCGGCGTCGTCGAACTCGTTGACCTTCGACAGGTGGGTGACGTCGCCGGTATGGATCATGAAGGCCGGCTTTACCGGCAGGTCCTTGATCCGGACGATGGCCTCTTCGAGCGTGCCGAGCGCATTGGGATTGGCAGGCTTGTCGAAGCCGACATGGCTGTCGCTGATCTGCAGGAAGGTGAGCCCGCTCGCTCTGCGCCATGGCCTCGCCAACGATGCCGAGCGAATGCGGAACGCCGCCGGCGATGCTCCACAGCACGCCGGTCCCGGCCCAGGTCATGCACTCCAGCACCTTGCGGCGGCTGGGATTGCGGTCGTCATGATCGATTGTCATTGCGGTCTCCCGTGAAGCCGTGAGTGGCTTACGGGGACTAGATCGGACGAGACGGCGATTTATTCCCGGGCGACTTTTTCAGCCGCGAAACGGCACCACGACAGAGCGTTCGGACGGTTAAGAATCAGGCCCGAAACAAGGCCCAATTCGGCGGCTGAAAAGCGGCCTGCCGGACCTTGAAAAATGCCGTTCGAACAATATCTTAGACCCGGGCACTTTGCGCTGTACGAAGTGCCGGATTCGTGTACAACAAATTGCGATTCTCCCGCGCATTTCGCATGTGATTCGAAAGCCCTGCCCATGGCCGAACCCGCCCGTAAAAAGAGCCCACCGGACGCTTCCGACTACGGCGCGGAATCGATCAAGGTGCTCAAGGGGCTCGACGCCGTGCGCAAGCGGCCGGGCATGTATATCGGCGACACCGACGACGGCTCCGGCCTGCATCACATGGTCTACGAGGTCGTCGACAACGCCATCGACGAAGCGCTCGCGGGCTTTGCAAAGGACGTCGTCGTCACGCTCAATCCCGACGGCTCGTGCACGGTGCGCGACGACGGCCGCGGCATCCCGACCGGCATTCATCAGGGCGAAGGCATTTCGGCGGCCGAGGTCATCATGACCCAGCTCCACGCCGGCGGAAAATTCGATCAGAATTCCTACAAGGTTTCCGGCGGCCTTCACGGCGTCGGCGTCTCGGTGGTCAACGCGCTGTCGAGCTGGCTCAAGCTCACGATCTGGCGCGACGGCCACGAACACTTCATGGAATACCGCGACGGCGATGCGGTCGCTCCGCTCGCCGTCGTCGGCGCGGCGTACGACAAGCACGGCACCGAGATCACGTTCCTGGCGTCGACGAAGACCTTCACCATGACGGAGTTCGATTTCGCCACGCTGGAGCACCGGCTGCGCGAGCTCGCATTCCTCAATTCCGGCGTCACCATCGTGCTGTCCGACATGCGCCACGCGGTCGAGAAGCGCGAGGAGATGCGCTACGAGGGCGGCGTCGAGGCATTCGTCAAATATCTCGACCGCAACAAGACGCCGCTGGTGCCGCAGCCGATCATGATGACGGCCGAGCGCGACGGCGTTGTCGTCGATTGCGCGCTGTGGTGGAACGACGGCTACCACGAGAACGTGCTGTGCTTCACCAACAACATCCCGCAGCGTGACGGCGGCACGCATCTCGCCGGCTTCCGCGGCGCGCTGACGCGCCAGATCACCGGCTATGCCGAATCGGCCGGCGTCGCGCGCAAGGAAAAGGTCGCGCTCACCGGCGACGATTGCCGCGAAGGCCTCACCGCCGTGCTCTCCATCAAGGTCGCTGACCCGAAATTCTCCTCGCAGACCAAGGACAAGCTGGTCTCGTCCGAGGTGCGGCCGGCGGTCGAAGGCGCCATCAACGACATGCTCAAGGCCTGGCTCGAAGAGCATCCGGCCGAGGCCAAGGTCGTTGTCGGCAAGGTGATCCAGGCCGCCGCGGCGCGCGAGGCCGCGCGCAAGGCGCGCGAGATGACGCGCAAGAGCGCGCTCGGCATCACTTCGCTGCCGGGCAAGCTCGCCGATTGTCAGGAGCGCGATCCGGCGAAATCCGAACTGTTCATCGTCGAGGGCGACTCGGCCGGCGGCTCCGCCAAGCAGGGCCGCAACCGCGCATTCCAGGCGGTGCTGCCGTTGCGTGGCAAGATTCTCAACGTCGAGCGCGTGCGTTTCGACAAGATGCTGTCATCAGAGCAGATCGGCACGCTGATCACCGCGCTTGGCACCGGCATCGGCTCCGACGAATTCGCGATCGACAAGCTGCGCTATCACAAGATCATCATCATGACGGACGCCGACGTCGACGGCGCGCACATTCGCACGCTGCTGCTGACGTTCTTCTACCGGCAGATGCGCGAGATCATCGACCGCGGTCACCTCTACATCGCGCAGCCGCCGCTCTACAAGATATCCCGCGCAAAATCCGAGCAGTATCTCAAGGACGAGCGCGCGCTCGAGGACTACCTGATCAATGCGGGCGTCGAGGAGGCGGTGTTGCAGCTCTATTCCGGCGAGCACCGCGCCGGCGGCGATCTGCGCACGCTGGTCGAGGAAGCGCGCGTCATCCGCAACGTTCTGCGCGGACTGCACAATCGCTACAATCGCCGTGTCGTCGAGCAGGCGGCCATTCTCGGTGTGCTGAACTCCGACATTTTCGGCGATCCCGTCAAGGCGGCGGCCGCCGCGCCCTATATCGCGCGTCGCCTCGACGCGCTGGCCGAAGAGACCGATCGCGGCTGGCAGGGCGAGTTCACCGAGGGCCAGGGCTTCACATTCGAGCGCACGCTCCGCAGCGTCAAAGAGGTCGCGATCATCGACCATGCGCTGCTCGGTTCTGCCGATGCCCGCAAGCTCGACGAATACGCAGTGTCCTTGCAGGCAGCCTACGCAAAGCCCGGCATGCTCCGCCGCAAGGACCTGGAGACGGCGATCCACGGACCGGTCAGCCTGTTCGAGGCAGTGATGCTGGCGGGCCGCAAAGGGATCGCGCTGCAGCGCTACAAAGGCCTCGGCGAAATGAACCCGGAGCAGCTCTGGCAAACCACGCTCGACACCAACGCCCGCACGATGCTGCAGGTCAACGTCAAGGAGATCGACGAGGCCAACACCTTGTTCGACGAGTTGATGGGCGACAAGGTCGAGCCGCGGCGGGATTTCATCCAGGAGCACGCGCTCACCGCGAGCGTGGATGTGTGAGGCCGGCACCTAGATGCGCGTCATGCTGAGGAGCACGCGAAAGCGTGCGTCTCGAACCATCGTGAGAGCCAAATCCTTCGAGACGGCCGCTTGCGGCCTCCTCAGGATGAGGGCGGAAGCCGCAATTCACGCGCGCGCTGGAATGACGGGATTCCGGCTTACGCCGCCTTCTGTTTGGCGCTGATCAGCTTCCTGTTGATCAAACACTCGGCGATCTGGATGGCGTTGAGCGCCGCGCCCTTGCGCAGGTTGTCGGAGACGATCCACATGGCGAGACCGTTCTCCACCGTCGCGTCCTCGCGGATGCGGCTGATGAAGGTCGCGTCCTCGCCCGCCGCCTCGTATGGCGTCACGTAGCCGCCGTCCTCGTGCTTGTCGATGACGATGCAGCCCGGCGCGTTGCGCAGGATATTGCGCGCTTCGTCCGGCGTGATCTCGTTCTCGAACTCGATGTTGACGGCTTCGCAATGGCTGATGAAGACCGGCACGCGCACGCAGGTCGCGGTGAGCTTGATCTTGGGATCGAGTATCTTCTTGGTCTCGACCACCATCTTCCACTCTTCCCGCGTGAATCCGTCTTCCATGAACGTGTCGATGTGCGGAATGACATTGAACGCGATGCGCTTGGTGAACTTCTTTGACGCAACCTCGTCGAGCTGGAACACCGACTTCGTCTGCGCGAACAGTTCGTCCATCGCCTCCTTGCCGGCGCCGGACACCGACTGATAGGTCGCGACCACGACGCGCTTGATCTTGGCCTTGTCGTGCAGCGGCTTGAGCGCGACCACGAGCTGCGCGGTCGAGCAGTTCGGGTTGGCGATGATGCCGCGCTTGCGGAAGCCGACGACGGCGTCGGCATTGACCTCGGGCACGATCAGCGGCACGTCGGAATCGTAACGCCAGCACGAGGAATTATCGATCACCACGGCGCCCGCTGCGGCGATCTTCGGCGACCATTCCTTGGAAACGGCCGAGCCCGCCGACATCAGGCAAATGTCGGTCGCGGAGAAGTCGTAATGCTCGAGCGCTTTGACCTTGAGCGTCTTGTCGCCATACGACACCTCGGTGCCCAGGCTGCGGCGCGAGGCGAGCGCAATCACCTCATCGGCGGGGAAGGACCGCTCGTCCAGGATGTTGAGCATTTCGCGGCCCACATTGCCCGTGGCGCCCACGACGGCGACTTTGTAACCCATCGTTAACTCTCCGACGAAATTTTCCCCCGGTCCCAGTGCGGCGGGAAACCGGAGCGGAAGCGCTTCTAGGCGAGAAAGCTCCCAAACACAACGCATTTGGGAGCGCTGCGCGTGCGCCCGGCCGTGCTGACCATGCCTGAGGACCTGCGCGCCACGTTCGTGCGCATCCTTGCCTATATGGGCGGCCTTGCGATTATTGCCATCGTCGCCGCCAGCCTGTTCAGGACGCCGCCGGTCGCGGCCGCCGTCGATCCGTCGGGGCAGCCGAAATGGGTCAATGTCGAACGGCCCTACCCTGCCTTCGAGCTGCTGATGCCGGAATTTGCGGGGCTCCTGCCCGACTACGCCATCCTGCGCCGGGCCGAGGGCAGCGGCCGCAAGGACGTGCTGACATGGGGTAGCCCGGCCAGCGATTCGCCCTATGTCATGGTCGAGGTCTACCGGCCGGGCAGCGAGGGTGAGCGCTTCATCGATGCGCCGAGCGAAATCGCCGCGCGCATTGTCGACTACACCGTTACCGACGACGTCAAGGCCGCCGGCACGATCGACAGCAAGTTCGGGCCGGTGTCACTGGTCGACTTCGCCATCGCGCGCAACAGCGCGCCGCGACGCTGCCTTGGCTTCGCGCACGCCGTCGACGACCCCGGCATGCAGATCGCCGGCTGGTATTGCAGCGCCGGCACCGAGGTGGTCGATCGCTCGACCGTCGCCTGCGCCATCGACCGGCTGACGCTGGTGTCGGCCGGGAGCGACCCGGCACTCGCCGCCTATTTCGCCCGCGCCGAGCTCAAGCGCAAATTCTGCGGCCAGCGCAATCCGATCCTCGCCGCGACGCCCCGGCACAGCGATCTTGTCGCCACGCCGGGCCACGCCAAGCTGCGCGGCCGCATCCGGTCGCGATAACGGACCTATTCCTCCCCCGCTTGCTGGCGGGGAGGAAAGAGATTCAAATCCCGTAATTCTTCGCCAGATAGTCGGCGATGGCCTTGGCGTCGGCATCGGCGATCGGCGCACCGTAGGTCTTGATCATCTTGGTGACCTCGGCGGTCCATCCGGCGGCATTGAGGAACGGCGAATTCATCCGGATGTAGTCGAGGCTGTGACAGGCCCCGCAATTGCCTTCGACCTTGTCGAGGCCCGGCCCGGCTTTGAGCTGGACCGGCTTCTCGTCGGCCGCCGCCGGAAACGCCGCGCCGGCGAGAACGGCGAGCACTGCGATTGCTGCGATACGCATGGTGTCCTCCCTCAGCTGGCGTTGAGCGTCACGCTCTGCATGACGTTGTGATGATAGCCCGGCGGATTGGGAATCAATGTCGCCGTCTGGGTTTGGCCGATGGCGTTGGTGGCGCGCACCATCACGGTGTTGGCGCCGCGCTTCGCCGACAGCGCGAAGCTCCACGGCCGGAACGCGAAGCGGCCGAGATCCTCGCCCAGCGTCGCCTGCGACCAGGTCTTGCCGCCGTCGGTCGACCCTTCCACGACACGAATGCCATAGCCCGCATCCCACGCGATGCCGCCGACGGATGACCTTGCCGGCCTTCACCTTGGCGCCGTCCGCGTGGCTGGTGATGAGCGAGTTCACCACCATCTCGGTGATCGGCGTGTTGGCGGCCGTCTCCTGCGTCATGAAATTAGCCACGATCGGAAACTTGCCTTTCGGGATGCGATACGCGCTCTTCATCCAGAAGCCGTCGTACGGTTTCGTCACCGCCTGGATCGACGTGATGTGCTTGACCCAATAGGTGCCGGTCCAGCCGGGAACGATGACGCGCGCCGGCGCACCGTTGAAATGCGGCAGCGGCTGGCCGTTCATTTCGTAGGCGACCAGCGTGTTCTCATCCATCGCCAGCGACGCTGGAATGCTCTTGGCGAAATCGGGCGTCTTGTCGACCGCCGGCCCGTCGGCGCCGTTCATGACGATCTCGACTGCTTCCTTCTTGAGGCCGACCTTGTCGAGGATGTCCTTGAGGCGCGCGCCCTTCCACTTGGCGCAGCCCATGGCGCCGTAGCCCCACTCGACGCCGACGACGTGCGGATTGAACAATCCGCGCCGGTTGCCGGAGCATTGGCACACCGCGGTGACTTCATGCACCGGCATTTTCTTCAGGTCGTCGAGACTGATCTCGGCCTGGCCGTTCGCGCCCTCGCCGCCGACCGAAATTTTCCAGGTCTTGGGATCGACCTCCGGAATATCGGAGAGGTGGTAACGGACGAAGAACTCGTCATTCGGCGTGATCGGAGTGCGAAAATATTCGATCGGGGATTCGTAGTTCGGCGGCCGGTACGCAAGCTTGATGAGCGGCTTCTTGCCCGGCAGCGATTCGAGCGTCGCCTCCTCGCGCGTCCCGGGCGGCAGCGCGGGCGCAAGATCGAGCCCGGCGGCAATGGCTTCAGGTGTCCGTGGTAGTCCGAGACCAGCGCCTGCGAGGGCGGCGCCTGCCCCGGCGGTTTGCAGCAAACCTCGTCGTGTGAGCATGGGGAATCCTCCGTGGGCTTTTCTTCTACAAACGTTTACGCTGAAAGGATATTAACCACAGTTCGATGGCTGACGTAGCACATGTCACCTTCGACATGGATAGATTGGCGTGATGAATTGACGCGGCACCGGCTTTTGGCCTGCCGCTGCAGGCGAGGAACCGCTGATCGGCAGCGGGCGTTGCCGGCTTGGGGCACCTGTCGCCAGGCGGGCAAGCCGGATAGACTGGCGACCGAGAGGACAGATGCATGCATGCGATGATCTCCGGCGTTGCTCGCTGCCGTCGTTGCGCTCGGTCTCGCGGCCGGCCCGGCCGATGCGGCGAAAAAGAAGCGCTCGTACGCGCCCGCCAGCCGCGCCGCGCTCTATCCGGGGCCGGATCGCACCGTGATCCGGATCGACGGCGTGACGCGGATCGTCGTCAATCGCCGCTCCTATCTCGATCCCGGCACCGAGGTGTCCCGAACGAGGGCAGTTACCGGGATTACGTGCTTCCGACCGGCGGCGACCCGGGCCATCCCAACTGGTTCATGGCGGCCCGGCGCGGAGCCGGCACTGGCCGTTGCCAGCGCGTTCGACCTGCCCGGATTTAATCCCAACACCCGTTCTGAAGCGGCGCGCGCATCTACGCCGATCTTGATCAACGATCTGCTCGACGCCAACAACGAGCTTACGAAGTGGCGCGCGGCGATAGGTCCGGCTGCATCTGGCCGGGTCGCGCCTTGACGGCCGCCATTACGCGGCGAGCTTTTCCATCTCCGCAATGACCGCCTCGCCCATCTCCCGGGTGCTGACGATCTTGCAGCCTTCCGACTTGATGTCGGCGGTGCGCAGCCCCTTGGCGAGCGCGGCGGCGATCGCCTGATCGATCAGGTCGGCCTCCTTGCCCATGTTGAAGGAGTAGCGCAGCGCCATGCCGAACGAGGTCAGCATGGCGATCGGGTTCGCCATGCCCTTGCCGGCGATGTCGGGCGCGGAGCCGTGCACCGGCTCGTACATCGCCTTGCGGCGTCTTGGTCTTCGGATCGGTCTCGCCGAGCGAGGCCGACGGCAGCATGCCGAGCGAGCCGGTGAGCATCGCGGCGACGTCGGACAGCATGTCGCCGAACAGGTTGTCGGTGACGATGACGTCGAACTGCTTCGGCCAGCGCACGAGCTGCATGCCGCCGGCGTCGGCGAGCTGATGCTCGAGCTGCGACGTCCTTGTATTCGCGCTGATGCAGCGCGATGACGACCTCGTTCCAGAGCACGCCGGTCTTCATCACGTTGCGCTTCTCCATCGAGGTCACCTTGTTGCGCCGCTTGCGCGCAAGCTCGAAGGCGACGCGCGCGATGCGCTCGATCTCGTAGGTGTCGTAGACCTGGGTATCGACGGCGCGCTTCTGGCCGTTGCCGAGATCGGTGATGGTCTTGGGCTCGCCGAAATAAACGCCGCCGGTGAGTTCGCGCAGGATGATGATGTCGAGGCCTTCGACCACCTCGCGCTTGAGGCTCGAAGATTCGGCCAGCGCCGGATAGCAGATCGCCGGCCGGATGTTGGCGAACAGGCCGAGATCCTTGCGCAGGCGCAGCAGGCCCGCCTCGGGCCGCACGTCGTAGGGCACCTTGTCCCATTTCGGCCCGCCGACCGCGCCGAAGATCACGGCATCGCAGGCGTGCGCCTTGGCCATGGTGTCGTCGGTGATTGCGACCCCATGGGCGTCGTAGCAGCAGCCCCCGACCAGCGCCTCGTCGATGTCGAAGCTGGCGATGCCCTTTTTCGCGAAGAAATCGATGAGCCGCTTCACCTCGGCCATGACTTCCGGGCCGATGCCGTCGCCAGCCAGCAGCAGGAGCTTGTGGGTCGCCATCGCACGCCTCGCTGAGATTTATCCAGGTCCGTCATTCCGGAAGCCGAGCGCAGCGAGGCTGTCCGGATCGATAACCCCGGTTTTGGAGATCATGGGACGTACGCCGGGGTATGGATCGGGCTCGCGCTGGCGCGCCGGAATGACGGGATGACGGGATTGCTAAGGGCGGCGCTCCCCTTGGCAAGCCGATCCGACTGGTCGCCAAAGTGCTAGGATATGCCGTCCATGAACAGGGGGCCCAACATGATCCTGCGTCTGCTCCGAGTCGTCGCCATCGTCTGCTTGGTGGGCGGCGGCGCCACCGAGCGCGTGCGCGCGCAGGTGACGCCTTCGACCTGAGGCAGTCGCCGCCGCCAATGAACTGTTCGCCATCCTGTCGGTCGACTTGATGAAACAGCTCACGGCGCAGATGACGAACCTGATGTGGCCGATGGTCGAACAGAAGGCGCGGGCCGAAAAGATCGACGACGGCACCATCGCCGAGCTGCGCCAGGAGTTCGATCGTGTTCAGGGCACAAGCATGACCGAGATCATGAAAGAGGCGCCACCGATCTACGCGCGCCACTTCAGCGTCGATGAGCTGCACCAATTGACCGACGTTCTACCAGACTCCGATCGGCGCCAAGGCGCTGCGCGAACTGCCGCAGGTGATGGGCGAGTTCGTGACGGTGATCGGACCGCGCATGCAAAACATGCAGCAGCAGGCCGGCGCAGGCTTCGACCAGATCTACGTCAGCACGGCTACATCAAATAGATTCGGCGTATCGCACCGACCAAGGGAGGAATGCCATGATCTTGCCGCTCAAGCCTGTCCGCATCGCGACTGCACTCGGCGCGCTGGCGCTGACCATCGTTGCCGCGCGCGCCGCCGAACTCGATCCGAAGGCCGCTGATCTACCAGCATCCGGAGCAGATCAAATGGAGTGCGCCGTCCGCCGGCGGCACGCAGAACGTCGTGCTGGTCGGCGATCCGTAACAAAGCCCGGCCTCTATATCGTGCTGCAACAAGTGGCTGGCCGGCAACCATTTCAGCAGGCCGCATTTCCACCCCAACGACCGCTTCATCACCGTGCTCGGCGGCACATGGTGGGTCGGCAGCGGACCGACATTCGATCCCGATGACAGCGTCGCGATGTCGCCAGGCACGTTCGTGACGCATTACGGCAAGCAGGTGCATTGGGATCGGCGCCAAAACCGAGGACGGCGGACATCCTGATCGTCGGCGACGGCCCCGCCACCTCGCACGCCTGCGCCCCATGACCGAAGGCAAAGCTCACCGGACTCGATCCCAAGGCCGTGCGTCTATACCGACACCGAACCAATACAAGTGGCGCGACCCGACCGACGCCGCACCGACCAACCAGGTCATCCTGCACGGCGACCCGACCAAGCCGGGCCTCTACATCGTGATCAACAAATTCAAGCCCGGAAATTTCAGCAAGCCGCACTTCCATCCCAACGATCGCTTCATCACCGTGCTCAAGGGCACCTGGTGGGTCGCAACCGGCACCAACACCGACAAGAACAACATGGTGCCGATGCCGGCGGGCTCATTCGTCACCCATTTCGGCAAGCAGGTGCATTGGGACGGCGCCAAGGACGAGGAAGCCATGGTGCTCATCGTCGGCGAGGGGCCGTCCACGATGACGCTGGCGGATGAGGCGAAGTAGGGGCGCCCGTGGGCGTCCTGCGAATTTGTCCGGCCACGTTGACTGCACGCCACGGTTCGGGCGGCCGCGACAGGGCGCGCCCCTGACGATGCAGCCGGCGCGGCAGCTCCGCTACAGCCCGCTGAACCAGTTGTAGCCCTGGTTCTCCCAGTAGCCGCCGGCGTCGTTGTTCTGCACCCACATCGCGGTGACGTATTTCGGATTCTTGAATCCGAGCTTGGTCGGGATGCGGATCTTGATCGGGAAGCCGTACTTGCGCGGCAGCGTCTGGTGATCGTACTTGAAGCGTGAGCTGCGTCTGCGGATGCAGCGCGGTCGGCATGTCGATGGTGTTGGAATAGCCTTCCGCGCACTGGAACCAGACGTACTTCGCGGTGGTGTCGGCGCCGATCATCTTGAGGAATTCGGAGAGCTTCACGCCCTGCCATGAGCCGATCGCGCTCCAGCCCTCGACGCAGATGTGGCGCGTGATCTGCGAGACTTCCGGCAGCTTGTTGAGCTCGGGCAGCGTCCACGACTTCTTGTTGTCGACGAGGCCGCCGATCTCGAGCTTGTAGTCATCGCCGTCGACCTCCGGCGCCTCGCTCTCGCTGTAATAGCCGTTGAACGGGAATGGCTTCGTGATCGCGCTTTCGGGAAATTCCGGCGCGAGCTTGTTGCCATTGAACAGCCGGGCCTGCGCCCAGTCGTTGAAGTGCGAGATGACGCGCAGCGCCATTCGGACGTATCGCCGTCGATGATGTCGCAGCCGGTGAGAAAGGCCAGCGCGCCGAGGCTCGCGCCGCCGCGCAGGAACAGCCGCCGCGTCGGCTCGGGCATCAGCTTGGTCGCATCCTTGATCAGGAGCTTTGCATCGACGCCGGGCAAGGCCTTGCGCGAACGGGACATGGCTTCCTCCTTACCGGCCGCGGATCATGGCGCGCAGGCTCTTCGGCACCAGGATGGCGAGCACGACGTGCACGATGAGAAACGACACGATCGTGGCCATCGCGAAGAAATGCACAAAGCGCGCGGTGTCATAGCCGCCGAACAGCGTGGTGAGTTCCTGGAACTGCACCGGCTTCCAGATCGACAGGCCCGACAGCACGATGACGATGCCGGTCAGGATCACGCCGAGATAAAGCAGCTTCTGCACCGCGTTGTACATCGACAGGTCGTCGTGCGCGAGCTTGCCGCGCAACGCGGCGAACAGGTATCGCGATCACCTCGCGCGGCCGGATCGGGAACAGCTTGCGGCCAGAAGCGGCCGGTGGCGATGCCAAGCGTGACGTAGACGATGCCGTTGATCACCAGCACCCACATCGCGGCGAAATGCCAGAGCAATGCGCCGGCGAGCCAGTTGCCGAGCGCGATATGGCTCGGGAATTCGAAATCGAACAGCGGCGAGGCGTCGTAGATCTGCCAGCCCGAGCCGATCATCACCAGCATTGCGAGCGCATTGATCCAGTGCGTGATGCGGACCCAGAGCGGATGAATCACCGCGCCCGTATCGGCGTGCGGCGCAAGCGAACTGGTGGTGGCTTCGATGGTCATTGGCATCGGTCCAATTCAAGGACCCTATAGCAAAATCATGAGCCCTGAGCGCCTCACATTCCTGTCACGCTAGCGACGCGGGCGCAACACGGCGGCGTGAACAGCAAAGCCCTCTCCCCGCGTGCGGGGAGAGGGAGCCTTAGGATGCACGCCGCATTACATCGGCAGCAGCACGGTATCGATGACGTGGATGACGCCGTTCGACTGCAGCACGTCGCCGATCGTCACCATGGCGACGTCGCCTTTGGCGTCGGTGACCGACAGCTTGCCGGCGCTCGGCTGCTTGACGATGAGGTCCTCGCCCTCCACGGTCTTGATCTTCGCCATGCCCTCACCGTCCTTGACGGCCTTCATCAGGTTGGCGGCAGTCATGCGGCCGGAAACGACGTGATAGGTCAGGATCTTCGTCAACGTCGCCTTGTTCTCGGGCTTGACGAGATTTTCGACGGTGCCGGCCGGCAGCTTCTTGAACGCCGCATTGGTCGGCGCGAACACGGTGAACGGACCCGGGCCCGACAGCGTGTCGACGAGGCCGGCGGCTTTCACGGCGGCGACCAGCGTGGTGTGGTCCTTCGAGTTCAC
Source organism: uncultured Alphaproteobacteria bacterium (assembly GCA_963730645.1). Taxonomy (GTDB): domain Bacteria; phylum Pseudomonadota; class Alphaproteobacteria; order Rhizobiales; family Xanthobacteraceae; genus BOG-931. Next base: position 14,135 of record CAVSSN010000019.1, read on the forward strand.
CGCATTCTGGATGATGTTCTTCGACGGATACATCGGCGCGCCGCCGACGGTCACGGTCTTTTCCGCCATCTGCGCGGAAACAGGCGCGGCGGTGCCCGCAGTAAGCGCGAGGACGGCTGCGGCGGCGAGCAAAGCGAGACGCTTGGACATTTTGGAACTCCGAGTTTGCATGAATTTTCGGGCGGCGAACCGCCGGCGATGCGACAACGACCACCCGCAAGCGTTGCGGGCACCATGTCGCCATCACAGCAAGATACGGAGCCCACCGGCGCGGGTTTCGCGCGCGCTCTCACGCCTGCGTGAAGTGGAGTTGCGCAGGGCAGGCCGGGGCGCTTTCGCCGCAAGTTTTGCTGGAGTATGAAGCGCCAACGAATTGCCAGGCCGCAATTTAAAGGGTTGTCAGTGTCCAAGACGAGTCCCGGAAGATTTTTTGAAGATTTTCGTATCGGCGAGGTGATCCGTCACGCGACGCCGCGCACGGTGACAGTGGGCGACGTCGCTCTCTACACCGGCTTGTTCGGCGCGCGCTTCGCGGTGCAGTCATCGGACGAATTCGCCATGGCGATCGGCTATCCGCGCGCGCCGGTCGACGATCTGCTCGTATTTCACATCGTGTTCGGCAAGACCGTGCCCGATGTCTCGCTCAATGCGGTCGCCAATCTCGGCTACGCCGGCTGTTATTTCCGCGGCTCGCTCTATCCCGGCGACACGCTGAGTGCGTTGTCCGAAGTCATCGGGCTGAAGGAAAATTCCAACCGCAAGACCGGCATCGTCTATGTGCGCACGACGGGCACCAAGCAGGACGGCAGCGCGGTGCTCGAATACGTGCGCTGGGTGATGGTGCGCAAGCGCGACGAAGCCGCGCCCGCGCCCGGCGACCATGTGCCGCGCCTGCCGACGGTGCTCGATCCGAAAGTTTTGGGCGAGGCCTGCCCGCCGCTCGACATTCCGCGCTACGACCTCGCGCTGGCCGGCAGCCGATACAAATTCGGCGACTATGAAATCGGCGAACGCATCGATCATATCGACGGCATCACCGTCGAGGAGGCGGAGCACCAGATCGCGACGCGCCTCTACCAGAACACGGCGCGCATCCATTTCGACCAGTTCGCCGCCAAGCAGGGACGCTTCGGACGCCGGCTGATCTATGGCGGCCACGTGATATCGCTCGCCCGCGCACTCTCGTTCAATGGCTTGGCCAATGCCTTCCATGTCGCCGCCATCAACGGCGGCCGCCATGTGGCGCCGCTGTTTGCCGGCGGCACCGTGTTCGCGTGGTCGGAGGTGCTGGCCAAGGCCGAGCTGCAGGGACGCGACGACGTCGGCGCAATGCGGCTGCGCACCGTCGCGACCAACGATCGGCCGTGCGCTGATTTTCCGTACAAGACGGGGGACGACTACGATCCTGCCGTCCTGCTCGATCTCGATTACTGGGTGCTGATGCCGCGCTGATTCCAGCGCCTATCCGTGGGCGCGCAAATGCTCGACGAGCTGGCGCGCATAGGTCGGCAACTCCTCCTGGCTGCGAATGCAGATCGTCAGTTCGCGCTCGGCCCAGGCGTCCGACAGATTGACCGCGGCGATCGCCATGGTCCGCGCCACCCGTCGCGCCGTGGTCTCGGGCACAATACCGATGCCGACCTTGCACTCGACCAGCCGGCATACCGCGTCGAAGCTGCGCAACTGCACGCGCAGCCGCAACGGCCGGCCGATGCGCGCCGCCTTGCTGGCGAGAAAGCGCTGGAGCGCGCTCGCCCGGTCGAGGCCGACGAAGTCGTGGTCGAGCACTTGCGCAAAACTGATTTTCGCGCGCTTTGCCAGCGGATGGTCGCGCGCCACCACGAGCACGAAGCGGTCGCGCCGGAATGGATAGGTTTCGAGCGTGCCGGCGTCGACCGTGCCGGCAATGATGCCAAGATCAGCGACGCCTTCGGCAATCAGCCCGACGATCTCGTCGCTCAATCGCTCTTCGAGGTCGACGCTGACGTTCGGATGCACCGACAGGAACGAACTCAGCGCCTCAGGCAGGAATTCGGTGAGCGCATTGGTATTGGACAGAACCCTGATCTGGCCGGCGAGCCCACCGCCGTAGGCGCCGAGGTCTTCGTGCAACCGCTCGGCCTGACGCAGGATCGCGCGCGCGTGCTGCAGCAGCGTGCGGCCGGCCTGGGTCGGGGTGACGCCCTGGCGTCCGCGCGTGAGCAGTGCGACGCCGAGCGCCTGCTCCATGTTGCGAATGCGCGTGCTGGCGGCGGCAAGCGCGAGATTTGCCCGCTCGGCGCCGTGGGTAATGCTGCCCGCCTCGACGACGTGGCGGAACAGGCTGAGATCGGGCAGATCAAAACGCACCGGGGATGACCCTATCCTTCGCTATATGCGAAGGTAGACTACGCCAAATGCCCATTGCAGGCTACTTATTTGACGCCCATGTTTCGTCCACTACGAAGTTTCTCCCCGAATACCGGGCAGCGGTCCCCCGTCCCGTACATTGCGGCGCAAGCGCATATTGGATAGGAACGCACTTCCATGCGGGCGACGGGATCGAGCGAAGGCAGATAACCACGATGGCCGATACCAAGGTCCCCGCCCAGCGGCCGCTGTCGCCGCACCTCCAGATCTACAAGCCGATGCTGACGATGATGATGTCCATCGTCCATCGCATCACCGGCTTCGGCCTCTACTTCGGCATGCTGCTGCTGGCGTGGTGGCTGATCGCGGCGGCCTCGGGGCCGAACGCCTACGCCAAGATCGAATGGTTCATGGGAACGTTCATCGGGCGGCTGATCCTGTTCGGCTACACCTGGGCGTTGATCCACCACATGCTCGGCGGCATCCGCCACCTGATCTGGGATACCGGCCGCGGACTTGGGCCCGTCGAGCGCGAGTGGCTCGCGGCCGTGAACCTGATCGGCTCGATCGCCCTGACGCTCGTGTTGTGGATCGTCGGCTACCTCGCCATGGGAGGACCGCGATGAGCGACGCCGGCCCCAAACACATCCGCACCCCGCTGGCGCGCGTGCTCGGCCGCGGCTCGGCGCGATCAGGCACCGACCATTTCTGGCGCCAGCGCGTCACCTCGGTGGCGAACGTCCCGCTGACGATTGCCGTGGTGCTGATCGTGGTCTCGCTGCTCGGCCGCAACCAGTCGGCCGCGGCGCAGATTCTGGGCTCGCCCGTCGTCGCCATCATCATGCTGCTTTTCATCGTCTCGACCACCATGCATATGCGCATCGGCATGCAGGTGATCATCGAGGACTACGTGCACGACGAATCCTCGAAATTGACCCTGCTCATGGCCAATACGTTCTTCACCATCGTCGTCGGCCTCGCCTGCGCCTACGGCATCCTCAAGCTTTCGTTCGGAGTGTGAGCATGGCAACCAATGGATCAAACGGCGCCAGCGCTCCGGCGATCAACGGCCGCGCCTATCCGATCGAGGATCACGCCTACGACGTCGTCGTGATCGGCGCCGGCGGCTCCGGCCTGCGCGCGGTCGTCGGCTGCAGCGAAGCCGGGCTCAAGACCGCCTGCATCACCAAGGTGTTCCCGACGCGCTCGCATACGGTCGCGGCGCAGGGCGGCATTGCCGCCTCGCTCGGCAACATGGGCGAGGACGACTGGCGCTGGCACATGTACGACACCGTCAAGGGCGCCGACTGGCTCGGCGACCAGGACGCCATCGAATACATGGTGCGCGAGGCGCCGGCCGCGGTCTACGAGCTCGAGCATTGGGGCCTGCCGTTCTCGCGCCGCGAGGACGGCAAAATCTATCAGCGCCCGTTCGGCGGCATGACCACGCATTACGGCAAGGGCACCGCGCAACGCACCTGCGCCGCCGCCGACCGCACCGGCCACGCCATGCTGCACACCATGTACGGCCAGGCGCTGCGGCATCAGGCCGAGTTTTTCGTCGAATATTTCGCGCTCGACCTGATCATGGACGACGAAGGCCGCTGCCGCGGCGTGGTCGCCATCAATCTCGACGACGGCTCGATCCATCGCTTCAGCGCCAACATGACGATCCTGGCGACCGGCGGCTACGGCCGCATCTATTTCTCCTGCACCGGCGCCCACACCTGCACCGGCGACGGCAACGGCATGGTGCTGCGCGCCGGGCCTGCCGCTGCAGGACATGGAATTCGTCCAGTTCCATCCGACCGGCATCTATGGCGCCGGTTGCCTCATCACCGAAGGCGCACGCGGCGAAGGCGCTTACCTCGTCAATTCCGATGGTGAGCGCTTCATGGAGCGCTACGCACCGTCGGCCAAGGACCTTGCGTCACGCGATGTGGTGTCGCGCGCGATGACGATCGAAATCCGCGAGGGCCGCGGCGTCGGGCCGAAGAAGGACCACATCTTCCTGCACCTCGACCATCTCGATCCGAAAATCCTCGCCGAACGGCTGCCCGGCATCACCGAATCCGCACGCATCTTCGCCGGCGTCGACCTGACGCGCGAGCCGGTGCCGATCGTGCCGACCGTGCACTACAACATGGGCGGCGTCGCCACGAACTATCACGGCGAGATGCTGACCAAGAAGAACGGCGATCCCGACTCCATCGTGCCCGGCATGATGTCGCTTGGCGAGGCGGCGTGCGTGTCGGTCCATGGCGCCAACCGGCTCGGCTCCAATTCGCTGATCGATCTCGTGGTGTTCGGCCGCGCCGCCGCGATGCGCTGCGCCGAAAAGCTGACGCCAAACGACAAGCACCGGGAATTGCCGAAGGATTCCGCCGACCTGCCGCTGTCGCGGCTCGACAAGTTCCGCCACGCTTCGGGCGGCACGCCGACCGCGCAACTGCGCAACAGGATGCAGCACGTGATGCAATCGAATTGCGCCGTGTTCCGCACCGGCGAGGTTCTGCAGGAAGGCTCCAAGCTGATCCACGAAGTGCTGGCGGGCGTCGCCGACATCCGCGTCACCGACCGCTCGCTGATCTGGAACTCGGACCTGATCGAGACGCTCGAATTCGCCAACATGATCGACCAGGCCGTCGTCACCATGGACTCCGCCGTCAACCGCACCGAAAGCCGCGGCGCGCACGCGCGCGAGGATTTCCCCGACCGCGACGACAAGAACTGGATGAAGCACACCCTCACCTGGCTCGATCACGCCACCGGCAAGGTCAAGATCGATTACCGCCCGGTGCACACCTACACGCTGACGAACGACGTTTCGTATATCGAGCCGAAGGCTCGGGTTTACTAAAGGCACCACAATGGTCCAGTTCACGCTTCCGAAAAACTCCAAAGTCACCGATGGCAGGACCTGGCCGCATCCGGCCGATGCGACGTCGGAGCGCGACTACCGCGTCTATCGTTGGAGTCCGGACGACGGCATGAATCCGCGCATCGACACCTATCACGTCGATACCGGCGATTGCGGACCGATGGTTTTCGACGCGCTGATCTGGATCAAGAACAACATCGACCCGACGCTGACGTTCCGCCGCTCCTGCCGCGAGGGCATCTGCGGCTCGTGCGCGATGAATATCGATGGCACCAATACGCTCGCCTGCACCAAGTCGATGGAAGAGATCAAAGGCGACGTGCGCATCTATCCGCTGCCGCACATGCCGGTGGTGAAGGACCTGGTGCCCGATCTCACCAATTTCTACGCCCAGCACGCCTCGATCCAGCCGTGGCTCAAAACCGTTTCGCCGACGCCGCAGAAGGAATGGAAGCAGAGCCACGACGACCGGGCGAAGCTCGATGGCGACTACGAGTGCATCCTGTGCGCCTGCTGCTCGACTGCGTGCCCGAGCTACTGGTGGAATCAGGACCGCTTTCTCGGTCCCGCCGCACTGCTGCAGGCGCACCGCTGGATCGTCGACTCGCGCGACGAGGCGACCGGCGAACGGCTCGACAATCTCGAGGACCCGTTCCGGCTCTACCGCTGCCACACCATCATGAACTGCGCCAAGGCCTGCCCAAAACATCTCAATCCGGCAAAAGCCATCGCCGAGATCAAGAAGATGCTGGTCGAACGGCAGGTGTGACCGTCATTGCGAGCGAAGCGAAGCAATCCAGCGCTGCAAAGGTGGATTGCTTCGTCGCTTTGCTCCTCGCAATGACATTTTAGGGGAACCACGCCGTGCCGCATGATGTTGATGTGGCATGAGCGAAAATCATAGCACCGACCGGGTCTGGGACATCATCGATAAAGTCGGCGTCGGGATGCTGACGACGCATTCGTCGCGCGGACTTCGCGCGCGCCCCGTGGAAGCCCGGCCGGATCGCACGCAAGGTCTGATCTGGTTCGTCACCGATGTGCGCGGCAGCAAGGATGACGAGATCGAAACCAATCCGGACATCGGGCTGATTTTCATCGATCGCGATGACAAGGCCTATCTCTCGCTCACGTGCCGCGCCACGGTCTTGCGCGATCCCGACAAGGCCGCCGAAATCTGGAAGAAGACCGACGACATGTGGTGGCAGGGGCCACGCGATCCCAATGTCCGGGTGCTGCGCGTCGAGCCGGTCACCGCCGAATTGTGGGACGGTCCCTCAAGCACGCTGGCCACGGTTTACGAGATCGCCAAGGCTCGCATCACCGGCGACAAGCCCAATCTCGGCGAGAACCGCAAGTCGACCGTCGCGATGCGCTGATCACAGCTTCAGCTTTCTCTTCCGCTGCCCCAGCGTGCGCAGCCGCAGCGCGTTGAGCCTGATGAACCCGGCCGCATCGCGCTGGTCGTAGGCGACCTTGCCCTCCTCGAACGTCACCAGATCCTGGTCGTAGAGCGAATACTTGCTTTCGCGCCCGACCACGCCGACGTTGCCTTTGTAGAGTTTCAGCCGCACGCGCCCGGTCACGAATTCCTGGCTGCGGTCGATCGCCGCCTGCAGCATTTCGCGTTCGGGCGAAAACCAGAAGCCGGTGTAGATCAGGTCGGCGTATTTCGGCATCAGCTCGTCCTTGAGGTGCGCCGCGCCGCGATCGAGCGTGATCGATTCGATGCCGCGATGCGCCGCGAGCAGGATCGTGCCGCCCGGCGTCTCGTACATGCCGCGCGACTTCATGCCGACGAAACGGTTCTCGACCAGATCGAGCCGGCCGATGCCATGACGCCGCCCGTTCTTGTTGAGATTCGTCGAGCAGCTCGGCCGGCGACATCGTCTTGCCGTTGACCGCAACCGCGTCGCCCTTCTCGAAGTCGATGGTGATGAAGGTCGGGTTGTCGGGCGCCTCCTCGGGATTGGCCGTGCGCGAATAGACGTAATCCGGCACTTCCTTCGAAGGGTCCTCCAGCACCTTTCCTTCCGACGACGCGTGCAGCAGGTTGGCGTCGACCGAAAACGGCGCTTCGCCGCGCTTGTCCCTGGCGATCGGGATCTGGTTTTTCTCGGCGAATTCGAGCAGCGCTTCGCGCGAGCGAAAATCCCATTCGCGCCACGGCGCGATCACCTTCACGTCGGGCTTGAGCGCGTAATAGGTCAGCTCGAAGCGCACCTGGTCGTTGCCCTTGCCGGTCGCGCCGTGCGCCACCGCGTCGGCGCCGACCTTTTCGGCGATCTCGATCTGCCGCTTGGCGATCAGCGGCCGCGCGATCGAGGTGCCGAGCAGATATTGGCCCTCGTACAGCGCATTGGCGCGGAACATCGGGAACACGTAGTCGCGCACGAACTCTTCGCGCAAATCCTCGATGAAAATATTCTGCGACTTGATGCCGAGCATCAGCGCCTTGCGCCGCGCCGGCTCCAGCTCTTCGCCCTGGCCGAGATCGGCCGTGAAGGTGACGACCTCGCAGCCATAGGTCGTCTGCAGCCACTTGAGGATGATCGACGTGTCGAGCCCGCCCGAATAGGCGAGCACCACCTTCTTCACGTCGCTCTTCTTTGCGTCGCCTTGAGCCATGGGAAAATCCGGTGTGAGGAAGCCCGAAATCGGCGCGGACTATAGGGGGATGCGAAGCCCGTGCAAGGTTTGCGGCACCTTGCGCCGCCGCCGGATGCTCCATCCGCCCCGTGCAGCGGGGAGACCGCGCGTCGCGGGTGGAGGGGGTGCGCGCGATCCGCCGGGCTCCGCGATCCGCCGATGATCGCCCCACTCTAGCCCTGCCGCCTGCTGCGCGTCGTCCCCTCCCCGCTGCGCGGGGCAGGGTGAAGCAGCGCATAGCTCCGCCGCCCGTATTGTTTGCCGGGCGCCGGGTTCGCCCGTAGTCCCTTCGCCTTCGCCGCCCCGAATAGATCGAGGGCGCGCGGAACGCCGGGGCGCAAGCGCCCCATGACCCTGTGCACGATGAGTTTTGAGTGCACAGGAGGTAGCAATCACGGAGTGCCGGAGCCTTCGGCGTTCCGCGCGCGGTGTTTGAGGCTTGCTCCGCGAGACCCCCGGTGGGCTTACCGTTTCAGGCCCGGTCCGAGACCGGACCTACCCACCGCTTTGGGGACCCATGGCGCGTCTGGCGGTCGGTCCCGCCGTACGACGCGCCGCCGAAAGTCCCCCGTGACGCGCGGTCAGCGCGCCGGGACCTCGCAGCTTGGGCCGCCGGAATTGGGGTGTTCGTCTTGGCACCCCGACATCCAGCCACCGCACTCCCGCCCCGCGTCAGTGACGCTTGATCAGACGCCCCTCGAAGTGGGACGGGATGGGGCCGTATGCGGGAATAAATCCTATATGTCAAGGATTATTTTCAGGACCACGTGGTAGCCCGCATGAGCGCAGCGATATGCGGGAACGATTGAGCCGGACTGCACCGCCGCCCCGGATGTCGCTTCGCTCATCCGGGCTACGAAGGTACTCACGAAGGTACGAACCTCCGAGGCATCGCAAAAAGAAACGCCCGAACGACGGAACCGACCCGGCTGGCTACGTTTTGCATATGGAACCGGGCGAGTCCGCCCTCTCCAGCCGGAGTATCCGATGGCGCGTTCAAAAAAGGCCCAGGCCAAGCAGGCCAACGGCACAAGCTCGTTTCAAAAGATTTTCGGCCATATCGCGAACTTCATCGCGCGGGCGACCGGCCGCCCGCTGGCGTTTTCGCTGGCAGCCCTCACCGTCATCGTCTGGGCCGTGACCGGGCCGCTGTTCGATTACTCCGACACCTGGCAGCTCGTCATCAACACCGGCACCACCATCGTCACGTTCCTGATGGTGTTCCTGATCCAGAATTCGCAGAACCGCGACAATGCGGCGATCCAGGTCAAGCTCGACGAGCTCATCCGCGTCAGCGAGGTCAAGAACCTGTTCGTCGGCATCGAGCATCTGACCGACGACGAAATCGAAGACCTGAGAGACAAGTGCGAAAAGAGAGCGGCCAGCGCCGATCGGATCGTGAAGAAGATCAGCAAGAAGGCGGAAGCGGCCGCCGACAACGCTGCATAGTGACGCGCCGTAGTCGTAGCCCGCATGAGCGCAGCGACATGCGGGAACGATATTGCAAGCCGAAATGCCGCCCCGGATATCGCGGAGTTTATCATTGGGCGCGCCAAGGCGCGACCCGATGGCTCATCCGGGCTACATTTACGCTACACGTGCGCCTACCCCTTCTCCTTGCCGAGGAGATTGCGCACGTAGTCGAAGAATTCCGCCGGGGCGCGGGACAATTCGTCGACGCTCTTGCCCACGTCCTCGCCGCTGACGGGGTCGATGTCGAAGCCCGCGGCTTTCGCTTCCTGGAGAAATTTCGGCATCGCGGTGCGTCGCGGCGAACGCCTGCCGCAACGCCCGGGCGCGATCGTCCGGGATGCCGGGCGGCGCAGTGAACGGCCACGCCATGGTGAGCAGCGGCGTCTCGGTGAAGGCGATCAGCGCGCGCGACTTGTCGTCGGGCGCAAGCTCGCGTGCGGTCGGCACGTCGGGAAAATCCGGCAGTCGTTTGACACGGGCGTATTGCGCCATCAGGTGATATTCGCCGTTGGGCTTGAGCCAGTCCGGCCGCATCGAGCGGACCGCCGATAGTTCGACCATGCGTCCGGCTATCTCGCCGCGCTCCATCGCCAGAAACAGCGCCGCGCTGTCGCGATAGCCGAGCACGAGCTTCATGTTGAGCTTGAGCGTGTCGCGCAGGATTTTCGGCACGTCGGCGCTGGTCTGGCCGTCGCTCGTGCCGCCGATCAGAAGCGGCGGACCGCCGGGGCGCCGCGCGTCCTCGATCGTCTTCACCGGCGCGTCGTTGCGCACGATCAGAATGTAGGCATCGCCGGAGAAATTCGAGGACGATCCGAGCCAGGTGAATTTGTGCGGATCGAAGCGGACAGCGGAGTTGTGTCCCATCAGCGCGAGCATCGGCAGGTTGCGCGCGATCAGGCCGAAGGTCGTGCCGTCCTTCGGCGCAATGTTGTAGAGATAGTTGGCGGCCAAAAGCGTGCCGGCGCCCGGCATGTTCTGGACGATGATCGAGGGATGGCCGGGAATGTATTGGCCCATATGGCGCGCCAGCAGGCGCGTGATGAAATCGAAGCCGCCGCCCGGGCCGTTGCCGACGATCGCCGTCAGCGTCTTGCCTTTGTAGAACTCCTCGACGCTCTGGGCGTTCGCGTTCGTGACCAGGAAGGCTGCGACCAAGAGACTGATGCCAGCGAATATTCTGCGCGTCGTGAAGTTCATCGTGTGCTCCTTGCCCGGCGACTATAGGCAACCCAGCGCCGACATCAAATGCGTTGACTCGCATGGGAGGCTTTGATTGGTTTCGAAAACCATGACGACAATGCGCAAAAGCCATTCCTGGCCGATCCGGCGCGCGATCGGTGCGGCGATGCTCGTCCTGCTCGCGACTCGCGCAGCCTGTGCGGCGGACGCGGCCCTGATCGAGGCGGCCAAGAAGGAGGGCGAAGTCGTCTGGTACACGACGCAGATCCAGGAGGTGATCGTTCGCCCGGTCAGCGCCGCATTCGAACGCGCCTACGGCATCAAGGTGCGCCCGGTGCACGCCGCCACCAACGTGCTGGCGACACGCATCTATAACGAGACCAAAGCCGGCCGCACGCAGGCCGATGTGTTCGACGGCACCGCCACGGTCGAGCCGTTGAAGAAAGCGGGCTACGTCCTGCAGTGGATGCCGGATTCGGCGAAAAAACTGCCGCCGGAATACAAAGATCGCGACGGCTACTGGGTGGCATGCAACCTCTACGTCATCACACCCGCCTACAACACCCGGCTGGTGCCGAAGGACGACGTGCCGAAGACCCTCGACGCTCTGCTCGATCCGAAATGGCACGGACGAATGGCATGGAGCGCATTGTCGTCGAGTTCCGGGGCGCCGGCATTCATCGGCGCGGTCCTTGCCGACCTGGGCAACGACAAGGGCATGGCCTATCTGCACAACCTCGCCAGGCAGAAGATCGCAAACGTCGGCTCGCTGGCGCGCGCCGTGCTCGACCAGGTGATTGCCGGCGAATACGCGATCAGCCTGCAGATTTTCAATCACCAGGCGCTCGAAAGCGCCTCGAAGGGCGCGCCCGTTCAGTGGGTGCCGATCGGACCCGCCACCGAGATTGTCCAGGTCGTCTCCGTGCACAAGAGCGCGCCGCACCCGAACGCGGCGAAGCTTCTGGTCGAATTCCTGATGTCGCCGGAAGGCCAGAAGATTTACCAGGCCGGCCACTATTTGCCGGCCGATCCCGCGATTGCTCCGCTCAATCCCGAGCTGCTGCCCCAGCAGGGAAATTTCCGCGCCATCACGCTGACGCCCGAGGAGTCGGCGGAGAAGATGCCGACGTGGAAGAAGATATTCGATGAGATTTTCGGGTGAATCCCTGGCTCGTCATTCCGGGGCCCGCGCAGCGAGGAGCCCGGAATCATAACCACCGGTCAGCGATTATGGATTCCGGGCTCGCGGGCAAGTGCCCGCGCCCCGGAATGACGGCGCTCAATCCTGCCCGTCCATCCGCCGGAAGCGCTGCACGCGCTGGCCGGTGTTGACCTCGGCGGTGTAGATGTTGCCCTGATGGTCGACGGCGATGTTGTGCAGCGCCGTGAACTCGCCGGCCTGCCGGCCGGGCCGGCCGAAGCGCGCGAGCACTGCTTTCGTCGCGTGGTCGACGATGCGCACCTCGCCGTTCATGCCGTCGATCATGTAGATGAATTTCTGCGCGGCGTCGGGCGAGAACACCAGTTCGTAGACCGAGCCGGTGCCGCGCGTCGCCGTCTCGTAGAAATGCTCGGATACGAACGTGCCGTCCTTGCGGAAAATCTGCACGCGGTCGTTGGTGCGGTCGCAGACATAGACGAGGCCGTCCTTGTCGATGCGCACGCAATGCACCGGATTGCCGAACTGCAGCGCGACGGTTTGGACGGATCGTACTTGGGCGTTTTCTCGTCGCTCGGCTTGTGGCCGTAGGCGCCCCAATGGCGCTTGTAGGCGCCGGTCTCGCTGTCGAACACGACGACGCGGCGATTGGCGTAGCCGTCGGCGGCATAAACCTCGTGCGCGGCGACGTCGACCGCGACGTCGGCCGGCGAGCCGAGCCGTTCGGTGGAATTCGAATCGTTGCCTTCGCCCTGCTTGCCGATCTGCAGCACGAACTTGCCGTCCATGGTGAACTTGAGCAGTTGGCCGTCCTTCTTGCCGTTGCCGGCGAGCCAGACGAAATCGTTGCCGTCGATGTAGATGCCGTGCTCGCTCTCCGGCCATTCGTAGCCCTGCCCCGGTCCACCCCACGAGCGGACGAGATTGCCCGACTGGTCGAACACCAGCACCGGCGGCGCGGCGACGCAGCATTTCGCCTCCGGCGGTTTCTGCTCGGCGGCGCGCTCGCGCGCGTTGAGCGAGGACGGGCGATGCACGATCCAGATGCGGTCGAAGCGATCGGTGGCGATGCCGGACACCTGGCCGAGGATCCAGTTGTTCGGCAGCGGCTTCGGCCAGAACGGATCGACCTGGAATTGCGGCACCTGCGGCGGCGCGGTTTGCGCCAGCGCCGGCGAGGCAAGAACGAGCGCGCCGATCAATGCAAAAAAAGCTTTCATGATTTTCTCCCAGCGCCGCCGCGCCGCAGCAGCTTGGCGAACCCGTTGCGGATCGCCTCGCCGGTTTGCGCGAGCGACTGTTCGACCGCTTCGTCGGTCGTGCGGGTGCGGCGCCAACGGTAGATCAGGCCATGCATCGTCCATATCACGAGGAAGGTGAACACGCCGGCGAACACCACGTCGGTGAAGAAATGGCCGCCGCCACTCATGCGCAGAAAGCCGATCGCCGCGCCAAAGGCGAGCGCCCCGCCGTAGGCGAGTGCGCGCCACGGCGCCGGCGTCAGAGCGGCCGGGGCCAGCGTCCAGAATGCGCCCGATGGTTCGCCGGCGATGAACGAGCAATTGTTCGGGCATGGGCCGCGCGGATCCCACCACGCTGTGAAGGGGTCATTGCCATCGAACATGGTGACGTCGATCGGCCGCGACCGGCCCCAATGGTCTTTGAAGATCAGGTTGGCGACGACACCCGGCGCCAAAGCGAGCGTGAGGATAAGGAACAAGGCCGCACGTCCGGGGATCAGCATGGGCCGCCGCGGCAGCACCAGCTTTCCGAGCACCGCCAGAAAGGCCGGGGCGACAAGCAGCGCGATGACGTAATGCGCAGCGTCGCGCGTGCGCAGAACCCAGGTTTGAAGCCCGAAGGTGAAAAAGCGGTTCGTCGGATTCAAAAACCGCGCGGAGAGGTCGAGATCGAGCCACGGATAAACGCCGAACACCACGCCGACCACGACGGCGACGGCAAGCGCGATCAAAAGACCCGTGCGGTTCATGCTGCGCCGGTCTAGCCGACCGTGGCGCAAGGGGGAAGCCCGCCTGGCGGCATTATCCGCGCGACTGCCATGACCCAGCCTTGCGCCCGGCGACAAGCCAATAGGTAAGACCCGCGGCGATGCCGGAGGCCGCCATCACCTCACGCTCGCGCGCCAGGAAGCCGCCGCTGTCGGGCTCGGCGACGTAGCCCACGAGGTTCAGCCCATACAGCAGGAACAGCGCCAGCACGGCGCCGAGCCCGGCATAGAAGATGACCGAGCGCAACGCGAAGCCCTCGGCGATGACGATGACCAGCATGGCCGGCACCATCGCCACGGTGGCGATGACGGCGGCGCCGAGCCCGACCACCGGCCATATCGCGCCACCTGCACGCCGAGCGACAGCGCGTCGTTCCATTCCGGCGTCAGCGTACCGATCGTCAGCACGATCGACGCCGCCACGCAGGCGAGCAGATAGGCGAAGATCACCACCGGGATGCGGACCAGGACGGCCATGAGGCGACTTTACCGTTTCGCTTGTCGCCAGGCACCGGCATTGCGGCCGGCAATCGCCCAGTAAACCAGGCCACCGACCGCGCCCGCCGCGGCGAGCGGCCAGTTGATGAAAAATCCGGACGCCAGCCGGCTTCTCCTTTCGGCTGAAACATCACGAGCGAAAGCAGAGCCGAGACCGAAGGATGAGATGATTGAAATCACAACAGCACCGAGCATGTAGAAAACGGCAGAGCGAAGACGACAATTTCCGCGACGAACGAAACCATCATGCTCGGTAAAATGCCGAAACCGCCAACGGCACAAAAACGGTGGCCCGGCCTGCAGAAGGCGGCGATCGCGTCCGGCACACTGGGCATCGGTTGTCCGGATTTCAGAAGAATGCCCATGACGGAGAACGCTACCGTGGCCGAGGCGGCGACGGCGGCGGCCAGGTAAGCCAAAATGACGACCAGCCCCCGGGCCGCCATGCGATCTCAATCCGTCATCGCCATGGCGCGCAGCGCGAGGCGTTCGCGGGCCGAGAGTTTTTCGGTCTCGCTCTTGAGCTGGCCGCAGGCGGCGAGGATGTCGCGGCCGCGCGGCGTGCGCACCGGCGACGAATAGCCGGCGTTGAACACGAACTCGGAGAATTTCTCGATCTCCTCCCAGTCGGAGCATTCGTATTGCGTGCCCGGCCACGGATTGAACGGGATGAGATTGATCTTGGCCGGGATTCCCTTGAGCAGGCGCACCAGCGCCTTGGCGTCGGCGAGCGTGTCGTTGACGCCTTTGAGCATGACGTATTCGAACGTGATGCGCCGCGCGTTCGACACGCCCGGATAGTTGCGGCAGGCGTCGAGCAGGTCCGCGATCGGATATTTGCGGTTGAGCGGCACCAGCTCATTGCGCAAGTCGTCGCGCACCGCGTGCAGCGACACCGCAAGCATGACGCCGATCTCGGCGCCGGCGCGCGCGATCATCGGCACCACGCCGGAGGTCGAC
Source organism: uncultured Alphaproteobacteria bacterium (assembly GCA_963730645.1). Classification (GTDB taxonomy): domain Bacteria; phylum Pseudomonadota; class Alphaproteobacteria; order Rhizobiales; family Xanthobacteraceae; genus BOG-931. The sequence continues at coordinate 29,294 of CAVSSN010000019.1, forward strand.
AATGTGATGCGCCGCCTCGATATGCCGAGACCGTCGCCGTCCGCGGCGATCAGGAGCGCGTCACGCACCGCCTCGAAATTGTAGAGCGGCTCGCCCATGCCCATCATCACGACGTTGGAGACGAGCCGGGTGCCATCGCCCTTTTGCACCCAGTCGCCGAGCCGGTCGCGCGCGACCATGATCTGGCCGACGATCTCGCCCGGCGTCAGATTGCGCACCAGCCGCTGCGTGCCGGTGTGGCAGAACGTGCAATTGAGCGTGCAGCCGACCTGGCTGGAGACGCACAGCGTGCCGCGATCGGCCTCCGGAATGTAGACGCACTCGACCTCGTGCGGGCGCTCCTGCGTCTCGCCGGGAAGCCGCAGCAGCCACTTGCGGGTGCCGTCGACAGACACCTGCTCGGCGACAATCTCGGGCCGATCGAGCGTGAAGCGCTGCGCCAAGGCCGCGCGCAGCTCCTTCGACACGCTCGTCATCTCGTCGAAGTTTTGCACGCCGCGCACGTAGATCCAGTGCCAGAGCTGCTGCACGCGCATCTTGCGCTGCTGTTCGGCCACGCCGACTTCGCCCAGCGCGTCGGCGAGCTGCGCGCGCGAAAGCCCGACCAGCGACGGCTGCGCCGGCGGCACGTAACGTTCGCCCGGCGTTTTCTCGATCGCGGGATCGATCTCGTGGCAGATTGGAGCGTCTGATCGTCATGCAGTATCCGCACGCAGTTGTCATCAAATGCGGCGAATGCGCACCCGCGCAATCTTATCGTCATGGCGGCACGATGATCCGGCATCCGCCGGCACCAGATAGAGCCATTGCGGCCGTGTTACTGGATGCCCGCCTTCAGCGGGCACGACAATGCCAGGTGCTCATGGATGGCGGGGAATCAAGCCCGGGCAGACGGATCAACCGCGCCATCAGCTCGCTCTCACTTGCACTCCTGGCCGGTGCGGTCGAGCGCCTGGGCGAGGCCCTTGAGCGCGAACGTGTCGGTTGTCTTGGTCTCGTGGCCGGAGACGCCCTTCACCACCACGCTCTGGCCCTGGCGCATGGCCTCGATCATCTTGGCCTCATCGCCGGCGTTCTTGATCCAGGCGCCGTCGGCCTGGGTGTAGAGCGCGAAATTGGTGGTGCCGACCTCCGCGGTCGCCTCCGAGCTCGGCTTGAACGGATAGCCGATGACGATCGAAACCTCGTTGCTCACCTTCTCGGCCGGCCGCGTCGAAATGAACATGTAGACCGGGTTGCGCGGACGATTGGCCGGAACGGTCTGCGACGAGGACGGCTTGGCGATGGCGAAGCAGACCTTTTTGCCGGCTGGCATTGCCGAATAGGCGCCCCACTCGCCGTATTGGCCGAGCAGCGTCGGCTTGGCGCCGCCGGTCGCGGCGGCGGGCGGCTTGGCGGGCGCCGCGGCGCGCCGGTGCTGCTTCAGGGGTGGCGGCGGCAGGCTTCGGCGCGCGTTTGACCGCGGGCTTGGGCTTTGCCGGCGCGGCGGCCTCGGGAGGCTGCTGCGCATATGCGGGCACGGCAAACGTCGCCGGAATCACCAGCGCAAGCGCAAGCCGCCATGGTCTTAGGCAGTGCATCGGGCCTCACGAAGCACGACTCGGATGTTCAAGTACCAAACCCCTCGAGCTTTATCAAATTCGGTCGAATACGGAACAAGTTCGTCAATGCAAAGGCGGCGACCGATGGAAGCGGCCCGTCCGCAGGCAAGCGGGCCGGAACCGCAACGCCCAAAATGTGACGGCCAACACATATCCCTGCCGTTATTTCTGGAACGTAACCCCCAGTTGGGGCTGGCCGATCGGCGCCGGTCCCGGCGGGCATCAAAGCGGCGGAATTTCGGCCAAAAACAAAGTGTTAGGTGTGACCACCTGGAACCATCCAGCGACGAAACCCTGCACCATCGATGAGGCTGCGATGGCGGGGCTGGCCAAGCTGGACGACCTCCTGACTGCTGTGGGCGCGCGCGGCGACCGCGAGGCGTTTGCGCAGCTGTTCGATCATTTCGGGCCGCGGGTGCACGCCTATCTGCTCCGGCTCGGCCTCGACGCCGTGGCCGCCGCCGAGGTGACGCAGGACGTGATGGAGACGATCTGGCGCAAGGCGAGCCTGTACGACGCCCGCAAATCGAGCGCCGCAACCTGGGTGTTCCGCGTCGCCCGCAACCGCCGCATCGACGTGCACCGCCGCAGCCGCGAGGATACCCACGCCGCCGAGGATTTCCTGGCCATCCCGGATTCGGGCGACGGCAGCGACGTCAGCGTCGATTCCGCCCAGCGCGAGGAGCATGTGCGCACCGCGCTCGCGAGCTTGCCGCGGGACCAGATGCAACTCGTGCAGCTCGCCTTCTTCGAGGGCCTCTCGCACAGCGCCATCGCGGAACGCACGAAGCTGCCGCTCGGCACGGTGAAGTCGCGCATCAGGCTGGCGTTTTCGCGGCTGCGCCGGGCGCTGAGCAATGCAGGCGTGACGGAGGCGTAAGCAGCGCCACGTTTCAATTTCCTCGTTTCGTGGTTATGGATTCCGGGCTCGCGGGCTTTCGCCCGCGACCCGGAAAGACGTGACATGAAAGCCATCCTCTGCACCCGCTTCGGCACGCCCGACGATCTCGAGATCGGCGACATCGCGCCGCCAGTCGCGGCGGCGGGCGAGGTCGTCGTTCGGGTCGCGGCGGCGGCGCTGAATTTTTTCGACACGCTGATCATCGCCGGAAAGTACCAGGCGAAACCGCCGTTTCCGTTTTCGCCGGCGGCGGAATTCGCCGGTACGGTCGAGAGCATTGGCACGGGCGTGAGCGACATCGCGGACGGCGACCGCGTCATGGGCTACATGGGCTGGGGCGCGGCGCGCGAGCTTGTCGCCGTGCAGGCCGACAACGTGGTGAAGCTGCCGGCGGGGCTCGATTTCGAGCGCGCCGCGGGGCTCACGGTGACGTACGGCACCACGCTCTATGCGCTGCGCGAACGCGCGCAGTTGCGCGCCGGCGAGACGCTGGTGGTGCTTGGCGCCGCCGGCGGAACCGGGCTTGCCGCAATCGAGATCGGCAAAGTGATGGGCGCGCGCGTCATCGCCTGCGCCTCGTCCGACGACAAGCTTGCATTCGCGCGCGCGCATGGCGCCGATGAGACGGTGAATTACGCCACGGACGATCTGCGCGACGCGTTGCGCAAACTCACCGGCGAGCGCGGCGTCGACGTGGTCTACGATCCGGTCGGCGGCAAGTATGCCGAACCCGCGGTGCGTTCGCTCGGCTGGCAGGGGCGTTATCTCGTCGTCGGCTTCGCGGCGGGCGAGATTCCGAAGCTGCCGCTCAATCTCGTGCTGCTCAAGAGCTGCGACATCCGCGGCGTGTTCTGGGGCGCGTGGACCAAGCGCGAGCCGCAGGCGCAGCGCGCGCTGATGGCGGACATCGTGCAGTGGTGCGCGCAAGGCAAGCTCAGCGCGCACGTGCACAAGGTCTATCCGCTCGACGAAACCGCGGCGGCGCTCAAGGCCATCGCCGACCGCAAGGTGATGGGGAAGATCGTGCTTAAGCCGTAGACGTCTCTGCTCGAGCCCGCGCGCCAGCGCGTCGCGCGCTGCGGCGCGATGGTCGTCGGTGATGTTCGACGACACCAGCTTGATGGCGGCGGCGAGCACCGCGGCATCGTCGGTGTAGCCGACGAACGGCAGCATGTCGGGAATGAAATCGAACGGCAGCACGAAATAGGCAAGCGCGCCAAGCAGCGCCGCCTTGATCTGCAGCGGCGTGTTGCGATCGAACGCGCAGTAATAGGCCGCGAGCAAATCCTCCGCGAACGGCAGGCCGGACGCGACGCGGCGCGCCTTGCGCCAAAATCCGTTGCGCACGCGCGCCTCGTCGCGCGCCATCGACGCGTCGTCATCGGACGGCCGCCATGAAGCGGTGTTTTCGAACGACATCTGCCCTCACAAAATGCTGGCCAGCCGAACTCTAGATGGCCACGGAAGACCGCGCCCGCAAGGCGCGCAACATCACCCCGCCAGCTTGTCCATGGTCTCGGCGAGCTTGACGTCGAGCTCGGTGACGCCGCCGGCATCGTGGGTCGACAGCGTCACCTCGACGTTCTTGTAGACGTTGAACCATTCCGGATGATGGTCCATTTTTTCGGCGACCAGCGCGGCGCGCGTCATGAAGCCGAAGGCCTGGTTGAAATCCTGGAACACGAACTTTTTGGTGATGGCGTCGCGGCCCTTCACTTCGCTCCAGCCTTTGAGCCGGGCGAGCGCGCGCGTGCGGGCGTCGCCGGAAAGTTTCTCTGCCATGGTGCGAACTCCGTGTTTGCCAAACCCAATGTCGCAAAAATCCGGGCCGGCCACTACCGACGCGACGCGTGGCCGCAGGTTTCACGTCCAGTCCGGCTGCTGGAACCGGCCGGCGGGAGCGTGGTATAATACCGGGTCGACCGGGCTGGTGCGGTGCGGGGGCTGCCCGCTGAGCCAATGGCCGACTTTTTGAACATAATCCCGTCCGCCGTTTACCATATGTGACGGTTTGGTGCGGTGAACCTGCGGCTTCCCATGGCGTCTAACCATGGGACCCATGTTAAGATTTAACCATGCCTCCTGGACTGCCCAACCGCCCGCCGCTCGCCATGAAATTATGGCTGAGCCAGCGTTTCCGCCGGTCGGGCAACACCGAACCCTCCTCGTCGCCGCACGGGCGATCGTTAGGAAATGCCATGAGTATGGAGTCGCTGGAACATCTGGAAATCAAGGTGAAAGGCCGCGTGAAGACGTTTCTGCGGCACACCTGGGCCGTCACCATCCTTGGCACGCTGCTGCTCATCGGCGGCGTCTGGCTGACGGTCTATTTCACCACGAAGGCGACCGTGATGAAGATCGCGGCCGGCCCGGCCGGCAGCGTCGACGCCAAATTTGTCGAGACGCTCGGCAAAAGATTTGCCGACGATCACTCCAAGATGCGGCTCCAGCTCGTCACCACCGACGGCCCGGCACAAAGCGCGGACGCGATCGCGAAGCACCAGGCTGATCTGGCGATCGTGCGCAGCGATGTCGGCACCTCGCCCGAGTGGCCGGTGGTCGCCATCCTGCGCCAGAACGTGATGGCGCTGATCGTGCCGGCCGCCGGGCGCACGCGCGGGCAAAAAGCGCAAAGGCGAGAAAATCGAGAAAGTCCCCGAGCTCGCCGGCAAGCGCATCGGCATCGTCACCGGCAATGAGGCGAGCCTCGATCTGCTCAAGGTCGTGCTCAACCATTACGGCATCCCTGCCGACAAGATCGCGATGAAGCAGGATGACGCCGCGGCGAGCAAACCTGCCGCCGCCGATGCGGCGCCCGTCGACAAGGCAGCCGCGGCGAAAGCCGCCGCCGAAAAGGCCGCCGCCGCAAAAGCTCTGGCGGGTTCGGTTCAGGTTTCGCTGATCGATCCGGAAAATATCGCCGCCGCCGTCAAGGACAATCAGGTCGACGTCCTGTTCGTGGCCGGCGCCGCGACGGGTCACGCCATCTCCAATGCCATCATCGCCGCCTCGCACAACAAGGAGCGCGCCGACCTTCGTTGCGATCGACCAGAGCGACGGCATCGCCAAGCGACTGCCCGCATTCGATTCCATCTCCATCGATGCCGGCACGTTCGGCGGCAATCCGCCGACGCCCGACGACGACCTCAAGAGCCTGAGCTTCCCGGAATATCTGGTCGCACGCAAAACGTTCAACGACGACAAGATCGCCGGCTTCGCGAAGCAGCTCTATACGGCGCGGCAAGCGCTGGCGGACGCCATGCCCGGCGAGGTCAAGATCGAAGCGCCCTCGACCGACAAGGACGCCGCCGCGATCCTGCACGGCGGAGCCGCAGCCTACCTCAACGATACCTCGACGGGCTTCTTCGACCGCTACGGCGACGACATCTTCTACGGCATGCTGATCTTCCCGGTGTTCGGGTCGATGATCGCGGGCGCGGCCAGCTATTTCCGCGCCGATACGCGCACGCGCCGGCTGCGGCTGTTGCAGAAACTGCTTGAGCTCGCCAAAAAGGCGCATTCGGCGCCCTCGATCGAGGCGCTCGACCAGCTCCAGACCGAGGCCGACAAGCTCGTGGTGGCGGTCATCCATCAGACCGAACGCGAGGAATTCGACGATTCGGCGCGGATGTCGTTCTCGCTCGCGATCGAGCAGGCGCGCTTCGCCATCGCCGCGCGCCGTACCGTGCTGCTCGAGCGGGTAACCGGCAAGTCGTCCTCCGCGGCTGCCGCCTGAGCGCGTAAATTTTCCGGGAACTGTGACGGTCGCGTCGCGCGATCGTCACAACATCGTCGCGCGAATTTCGAGTCTCTGTCAGAAAGCACAGGCATCTTCCGCCGTGATTCGGCGGTGGAGGCCCAATGGCCGTCTTGGTGCGACCCCGCGCGGCGCTCACGCGTCGCGGGCTGATGAAGTCTGTTGCTGCGTCGGCGGCCATGACGGCGCTCGGAGGCCTCGCGCGGCCCTCGCTCAGCCGTGCGCCGGACCGGCCGCAGATCACGCACGGCGTACAGTCGGGCGACGTGTCGACGGACGCCGGCGTGGTGTGGGCGCGCGCCGACCGGCCATCCCGCATGCTGGTCGAAGTTGCGACGACGGACAGCTTCCGTGACATCAGCAATGCGGTCTTCGTCGACGCGCTGCCGGAATCCGATTTCACCGCCAAGGCGCTGATGGAAAACCTGCCGGCCGGGCAGGACATTTTCTACCGCATCAGTTTCCAGGATTTATCGTCGGCGGTGTTCGGCGAGCCGCTGATCGGCCGCTTCCGCACCGCGCCGAACGACCGCCGCTCGGTCTCGTTCGTGTGGTCGGGCGACACCATGGGTCAAGGCTGGGGCATCGACGTGGCGCGCGGCGGCATGCGCACCTACGCCACGATGTTGGCGAACCGGCCGGACTTTTTCATCCATTGCGGCGACAACATCTATTCCGATTGTCCGATCGCCGCGGAGAAGACGCTTCCGGACGGCGAAATCTGGCGCAGCATCGTCACCGAGGAGAAATCGAAGATCGCCGAAACGCTCAACGAGTATCGCGGCAATTACAAATACAATCTGCTCGACGACAATTTGCGCGCGTTCAATGCCGAAGTCCCGATGTTCGCACAGTGGGACAATCATGAGGTGATGGAAAGCTGGTGGCCGGACGAAACACTGGAGAGCAAATCCTACAAGGCGAAGAATACGCTCGTGCTGGCCGCGCGGGGCCGGCGCGCGTTTCACGAATTCATGCCGATGCGCGAGAGCATGGCCGAGCCCGGCCGCGTCTATCGCAAGATTGCCTATGGGCCGCTGCTCGACGTGTTCATGCTCGACATGCGCAGCTATCGCGGGCCGGATGGTCCGCACACCGATCGCGTCTACGGCCCCGACGATTATTTTCTCGGGCCGGCGCAAATCTCCTGGCTCAAGCGCGAACTCGCGCGCTCACGCGCGACCTGGAAGGTGATCGCCGCCGATACGCCGATCGGCAACATCGTCAACACCACCGGCATCGAACACGCCGATGGCGCGCGCGGCCGCGGGCTTGAGATCGCCGACCTGCTCGGCTTCATCAAGCACGCCGCGATCCGCAACACGCTGTGGATCACCGCCGACTTCCATTACACCGCCGCGCACCGCTACGACCCCGGCCGAGCCGTGTTCCAGAATTTCGAGCCGTTCTGGGAGTTCGTCTCCGGCCCGATCCATGCCGGCACCTGGGGCCCGGTCGCGATGGACCGCACGTTCGGCCCGCAGGTCGTGTTCCAGAAGGCATGCAGCAAGCAGCAGGGCGACAACCTCGCCCCCTGCTTCGGGCTGCAATTCTTCGGCCACGTGGCGATCGACGGAGCGACCGAGGCTTTGACCGTGACGCTCAAGGATGTGGCAGATCAGGCATTGTGGGGGATTACGCTGGAACCGAAGCCGGGCCCGGCGGCGCGGGTGAGCCTGCTGGCGAGCCGCCGTAGCCCGCATGAGCGCAGCGATAATGCGGGACGGCTGCCCCGGATTATCGCTGCGCTCATCCGGGCTACACACGCCGGATTGCTTCCCGGCCGAAACTGACTATATACGGGCCGAAACGCGGGCCCCTCGGGGGCTCGTTTTGATTTAACGGCTCAAAAAAATGAATCTTCGCAATATCGCCATTATTGCCCACGTCGACCATGGAAAAACCACCCTGGTCGACCGATTGCTGCAGCAATCGGGCTCGTTCCGCGAGAATCAGCGCGTCGCCGAGCGCGCCATGGATTCCAACGACCTCGAGCGCGAGCGCGGCATCACCATCCTGTCGAAGGTGACGTCGATCCTCTGGAACGATACCCGCATCAATATCGTCGACACGCCCGGCCACGCCGATTTCGGCGGCGAGGTCGAGCGCATCCTCAACATGGTTGACGGCGCCCTGGTGCTGGTCGACGCCGCCGAAGGCCCGCTGCCGCAGACCAAGTTCGTGGTGTCGAAGGCGCTCAAGATGGGGCTCAAGCCCATCGTGGTCATCAACAAGGTCGATCGCTCGGACGCGCGCGCCTCGGTGGTCGCCAACGAGGTGTTCGACCTGTTCGCGGCGCTCGACGCCACCGAGGAGCAGCTCGATTTCCCGATCCTCTACGGCTCCGCCAAGGAAGGCTGGATGGCCGCCGAAGGCCCGGAAGGCCCCAAAGATCAGGGCATGACGCCGCTGTTCGACCTGGTGCTGCGCCACGTCGCGCCGCCCAAGGTCGAGTACGGGCCGTTCCGCATGCTCGGCACCATCCTCGAAGCCAATCCCTATCTGGGCCGCATCATCACCGGCCGCATCTCCTCCGGCTCGGTGAAACCCAATCAGCCCGTCAAGGTGCTCGACCGCAACGGCCACATCATCGAAGTCGGGCGCTTGACCAAGGTGCTGGCGTTCCGCGGGCTCGAACGCACGGGCGTCGAGGAAGCGTTCGCGGGCGACATCGTCGCCATTGCGGGCCTGCCCGAGGCAACGGTGTCGAATACCATCTGCGCGCCGGAGGTGACCGAGCCGATTCCCGCGCAGCCGATCGATCCGCCCACCCTCACCATGACGTTCCGCATCAACGATTCGCCGCTCGCCGGCACCGAGGGCGACAAGGTGCAGAGCCGCATCATTCGCGACCGGCTGCTGCGCGAAGGGGAAGGCAACGTCACGCTCAAGATCTCCGAGTCGACGGAGAAGGATTCCATGGAGGTCGCCGGCCGCGGCGAACTGCAGCTCGGCATTCTGATCGAGACCATGCGCCGCGAAGGCTTCGAGCTGTCGGTGTCGCGGCCGAAGGTGCTGTTCGAACGCAGCGCCAACGGCGACATCCTGGAGCCCATCGAAGAAGTCGTCATCGACGTCGACCAGGAGCACTCCGGCATCGTGGTGCAGAAGCTCTCCGAGCGCAAAGCCGAGATGGTCGAGATGCGGCCGTCCGGCGGCGGGCGGGTGCGGCTGGTGTTCTACGCGCCGACGCGCGGACTGATCGGCTATCAGGGCGAACTGCTCACGGACACGCGCGGCACCGCGGTGATGAACCGGCTGTTCCACGCCTATGGCCCGTATCGCGGCGAGATCGTCGGCCGGCGCAATGGCGTCCTGCTTTCGACCGACGGCGGCGAGGCGGTCGCCTATGCGATGTGGAATCTGGAGGATCGCGGCCCGATGATGATCGAGCCGGGCTGGAAGGTCTATCGCGGCATGATCGTCGGCGAGCACACCCGCGGCAACGATCTCGAAGTCAACGTGCTCAAGGGCAAGAAGCTCACCAACATCCGCACCCACAGCAAGGACGAGGCGGTCCGCCTCACGCCGCCGATTCGCATGACGCTGGAGAGGGCGCTCGCCTACATCGAGGACGACGAGCTGGTCGAGGTGACGCCGAAGTCGATTCGGCTGCGCAAGAAGCTGCTCGACTCCAACGACCGCAAGCGCGAGGACCGCCGCAAGGAAGCCGAGCGGGTGTGACAGAGGACAGTCTGTCGCATGCGGATACCGGCCGGCGATTCTAGTACGAGGCGAAAAATTTCCATCCGGCGACTGTCGATTGGCCAAACATCCACGCCGACAGAATTTTAGCCGCCGACCGTGTCGCCGCGGCCACAGTCGTGCCAGACCGCGATCATTTCTCGATTTTTTCGCTCGCAAAATGTGAACAAGTCGCGAAATTCGCGCTGTCATCCACATCGTTAACCGCTCGTTAAAATCAGGGCTTGCTGGCCGCTGAATCGCTTGCTTTGATCGCGCCATGAGCACTGTCGTCATCGAAGTCCGTCGCGCCAAGCCCTGCGACGCCACCACCATCGCCACGACTCACGATGAGGCATGGCGGACGGCCTACCAGGGCATCATCCCGGGCACCGAGCTCAACAAGCTCATTAACCGTCGCGGGCCGGACTGGTGGGACAGCGCCATCCGCAAAGGCAGCCGCATCGCGCTGCTGCAATTCGGCGACAATGTCGCGGGCTACGCCAACTATGGCCGCAACCGCGCGCGCAGCCTTTCCTACGACGGCGAAATCTACGAGCTCTACATGCGGCCGGAATTCCAGGGGCTGGGCTTCGGCCGCCGGCTGTTCACCGCGGCACGGCGCGATCTGGCGCAGAGCGGGCTCAAGAGCCTGGTGGTGTGGGCGCTGTCGGAAAACGAGAACGCGGTGGAATTCTACCGCGCGCTTGGCGGCAAGGCGGTGGCCCGCTCGTCGGAGAAGTTCGGCACCCGCGTGCTCGATAAGGTCGCCTTCGCCTGGCAGAACTGAGGCGCGATTCCCTCAATCCGGATCATCGCGCCGCCGACAGCCGTCGCGAGCCGCGTCATTGCGAGGAGCGAAGGCGACGAAGTCAATGCCATTGCGTCGAGCAAAGCGCTGGATTGCTTCGCTGCGCTCGCAATGACGGATTCACACCGTCGGCGCCGGCAGGCCCGCCTGCGCACACGCCGCGCGCAGCGTGTTGGCGAGCAGGCACGCGATCGTCATCGGGCCGACGCCGCCCGGCACCGGCGTGATGGCGCCCGCGACCGCGGCGGCTTCGGCGAAATTCACGTCGCCGACGATGCGGCTCTTGCCGTCGCCCGGGATGCGGTTGATGCCGACATCGATCACCGTCGCGCCGGGCTTGATCCAGTCGCCGCGCACCATTTCGGCCCGGCCGATGGCCGCGAACAGAAGATCGGCGCGGCGGCACAGGGCCGGCAGATCGCGCGTGCGCGAATGCGCCACCGTGACGGTGGCGTTCTCGGCCAGCAGAAGCTGCGCCAGCGGCTTGCCGACGATGTTGGAGCGGCCGATCACCACCGCGTCGAGCCCGGCGAGCGAACGCTGCACGGTCCTGGCCAGCCGTATGCAGCCGACCGGCGTGCACGGCGCCAGCGCCGGCAGGCCGGAGGCCAGTCGCCCGGCATTGAGCGGATGAAAGCCGTCGACGTCCTTGTCCGGATCGACCGCCGCGATGACCTTGGCGGCATCGATCTGCGGCGGCAGCGGCATCTGCACCAGAATGCCGTGGACCGCCGGATCGGCGTTGAGCCTGCGAACGAGCGCGATGAGCTCGGCCTCGCTCACAGTCGCCGCCAGATGATGGTCGAACGGCCGCATGCCGACCTCGACCGTCGCGCGCGATTTGTTGCGCACGTAGACCTCGCTCGCCGGATTGTCGCCGACCAGGACGACCGCAAGGCCGGGCACCAGACCGTGACTCGCGAGTTTTTTCACCTCGGCCGCGACGGCCGCGCGCAGCTCCGCCGCGATCGCCTTGCCGTCGATGATCGACGCGGTCATTCAGAAGACGTTGGGCAGGATGTAGAGCGCGATCACATAGCGGATGAAGATGATGATCAGGAACAGAATGACCGGCGAGATGTCGATGCCGCCCATGTTCGGCATCATGTTGCGGATCGGGCGCAGCACCGGCTCGGTGATGCGATAAAGAAAATCGCCGATCATCGCCACGACCTGGTTGCGCGTATTGACGACGTTGAACGCCACCAGCCAGGAAAAGATCGCCGCCGCGATCACGATCCAGATGTAGAGTTCGAGAGCGAGATCGATGACGAGAAAAAGCGCGCGCATGGGTGAGATTCACCGGATGAGGATGATGGAACCTAGCGATTTGCGCTTTCGTGAACAAGCCGAGGCACGGGCTTTTCCCGCCGCGATGGGCGGCGTCGCCCCGTCCTTGACACCCCCGGGCGGTGGCCCTAAATGCGCACACTCGCCGACGGTCGGCCCCAGGCCGGCTTCGATATTCACGGCGGGGCCGTAGCTCAGCTGGGAGAGCGCCTCGTTCGCAATGAGGAGGTCAGCGGTTCGATCCCGCTCGGCTCCACCAGCCTACGCTCGCTGCGCGAGCTTCGGCTCGGCAGAGCCATGTGATGCATTTACGCGATATCTGAAATCTGCATCTGGACGGGCCTTCGCGAAAAAGCGGCTATAAGGCGCGATGGGCGATCTCTCCCCGCCGCCGCTGCTCCGCCACCCGTCCTACGTCCGCTTCCTCTATGCGCGGATCGCGGCCTCGATCGCATTGCAGATGAATGCGGTCGCGGTCGGCTGGGAGATGTATTCGCTGACCGGAAGCGCATTCGACCTCGGCCTCGTCGGCCTGGTGCAGTTCGTGCCGATCATCGCGCTCGCCCTCGTCACCGGACACGCGGCCGATCGCTACGATCGCCGCACCATCACCTGGATGGCGCAATCGTGCTCGGCGTTCGGCGTGACGGTGCTCGCGCTGTCGAGCGCGGGCGCGGCCCTGCGGCCCGGGCTGATCCTCGCCATGGTGTTCTTCGTCGGCATCGGGCGCGCGTTCGAGCAGCCGAGCCTGCAATCGGTGCTGCCGAACATCGTGCCGCCCGCGCTGCTGCCGCGCGCCATCGCGGGGTCGACCTCGGTGGCGCAGATCGCGATCGTCGCCGGCCCGGCGCTCGGCGGCATGCTCATTGCCGTGAGCCCGACGCTGGTGTTCGCCGCCTGCGCATTGTTGTGGTTCTCGTCCGGCTTCTTCATGCGCGGCATCGTCATGGAGCGCGTCGATTCGAAACGCGCAGCGATCGACATCAAGTCGCTGTTCGGCGGCTTTGACTTCATGCTCCACCATCCCGTGGTGCTCGGCGCGATCCTGCTCGACCTGTTCGCCGTTCTGCTCGGCAACGCCACGGCGCTGCTGCCGATCTTCGCGCGCGATATTTTTCTCACCGGGCCGCTCAGTTTCGGCATTTTGCGCACGGCGCCGGCGGCAGGTGCGCTGTTGACCGCGCTGGTGCTGGCGCGCTGGCCGATCACCCGGCATGTCGGCCGCATCATGTTCCTCTCCGTGGCCGCGTTCGGGGCCGGAACGATCGCTGCTGGCGCTGTCGCCTTCGATTGTGATCGCGATGGCGGCGATGGCGCGTGGTCGGCGCGTCCGACACCGTCAGCGTCGTGATTCGCCAGACGCTGGTCCAGCTTCACACCCCCGACGACATGCGCGGCCGCGTCTATGCGGTCAATACGATGTTCACCGGCACCGCCAATCAGCTCGGCGACTTCCGCGCCGGCGCCGCGGCGGCCGCGTTCGGCACCATCCCGGCGGTATTATTTGGCGGCTTGAGCACGCTCGCCGTCGTTTTGATTTCGACGCGCATCTTCCGCGAGCTTTACCGCGCCGACGGCTATGCGCCGCGGACGCTGCCACAGGCCGACCCATAGCCGAGCCGCTCGAAGCACGTCCGGCGATGCGCTAGACTTGCCTGGCGCGATTGCAGGAGAAGCTGGCGCGAATGAACGCGCTACCGGGCGGCGAGTTGACGGTTCGGGCAGTGCTGCCCAAATCAATGATTTCGGAGCAAATCATGCGAAACATCGCATCGCGGATAGCGGTCCTGGTCGTTCTCGCAATGGCGCTGTCGGCAGGCCCGACGCTGGCCGCGGCGCCGTGCGGCGGCGATTTCGGCGCATGGCTCGAAGGGGTCAAGCAGGAAGCGGCGTCGCAAGGCATTTCGCAACGCGCGATCGCCGCCGGTCTCAGCGGTGTGACCTACGATCCCGGTATTATCGTGCGCGACAACGCCCAAGGTGTTTTCCGGCAGAGCTTCGAACAATTCTCCGGCCGCATGGTGCCGCCGCGGCTTGGACGCGCAACGCGCCTGATGCAGCAGTACGCCTCGGTGTTTGGCCGTATCGAGCAACAATTCGGCGTGCCGGGAGCAGTCATCACCGCCATCTGGGGACTTGAGACCGACTTCGGCGCCAATTCCGGAAAGTTCCCGACCATCCGCTCCTTGGCGTCGCTTGCCTATGATTGCCGACGGCCGGACAAGTTTCGCGGCGAACTGATTGCCGCCTTGCAGATCGTCGACCGCGGCGACATGAACCCTGCCGACATGCGCGGTGCCTGGGCGGGCGAGATCGGCCAGACCCAGTTCCTGCCGTCGTCCTATCTCAAGTACGCCGTCGATTACGACGGCAACGGCCGTCGCGATCTGATTCACAGCGTACCGGACGTGCTTGCCTCCACGGCGAATTATCTCAAGGGCTACGGCTGGCAGCGCGGCCAGCCGTGGGGCGAAGGCACTGCGAATTTCCAGGTGCTGCTGGAATGGAACAAGTCGCAGGTCTACACCAAGACCGTCGCCTATTTCGCCCAGCAGCTTGCGGGCACCGGACAGTAGCGCCGCATCGTGCGGAGAGATGCCATGACGAGATCGATACTGATTGCCGCGGCAATGCTCGGCATGGCGCTGCCGGCCGTGGGCCAGGAAGCAAAGCCGGCGCAGCCATTCACCTTGCCGGACGGCGACGCCAAGCCGACCATCGAGGCGATGTGCGTCGCCTGTCACGACCTGCGACGCGTGGTGAATTCCAATTACTCACCGGACGAATGGCAGAACGTCGTCAACATGATGGTGTCCGCCGGCACGCCGCTGTCGGCGGCGCAGAAGGAGACGATTACCGCGTACCTGATCAAGAACTTCCCCGGTAAGCCGAAGCCGCAGCCGGTCATCATTCCCGGTCCGGTGCAGGTTTCGTTCAAGGAATGGCAACTGCCAACCCTCGGCTCGCGCCCGCACGATCCGCTGGCGACGCCCGACGGCGCCATCTGGTACACCGGCCAGATGGCGAACACGCTGGGGCGGCTCGATCCCGCGACCGGCGCGATCAAGGAATATCCACTCAAGACGCCGTTCTCCGGTCCGCACGGCCTGACCGACGACAGCGCCGGCAACATCTGGTTCGCGGCGAACTTCGCCGGCTATGTCGGCAAGCTCGATCCGAACACCGGCGGCATCACCGAATACAAAATGCCGGATCCGGCGGCGCGCGACCCGCACACGCCGCTGTTCGACAAGGACGGCGTGCTCTGGTTCACGCTGCAGAACGCCAACATGGTCGGGCGGCTCGATCCAAGGAGCGGCGACATCAAGCTCATCACGATGCCGACGCCGAAATCGCAGCCCTACGGCATGGTGTTCACGTCGGACGGCGAGACCATCTTCTTCGACATGTTCGGCACCAACAAGATCGCCAGCATCGATCCGCAGCACCATGGCGATCAAGGAATACCCCTTGCCGGACACCGGCAGCCGCCCGCGCCGCATCGCCATCACCTCGGACGACATCATCTGGTACGGCGATTATTCGCGCGGCCGGCTCGGACGGCTCGATCCCAAGACCGGCCATGTGACCGAATATCCCTCGCCCAGCGGGGCGCGCACGCAGCCCTACGGCATCACCGCGCTGCACGACATCATCTGGTACGTCGAATCCGGCGTGCGGCCGAACGCGCTGGTGCGCTTCGACCCGAAGACGGAAAAATTCCAGACCTGGGCCATCCCGTCCGGCGGCGGCGTGGTGCGCAACATGATGCCGACTCGCGACGGCAACCTCGCGCTCGCCTGCAGCGCCGTGAACGGCCTCGCGCTGGTGGAGATCAAGAACGGCGGCGGGATGTAGGGTGGCGCGATTTACATATCAATCGTGTCTGGATCGCGCGCGGTGTTCCAAAAGGATAGAACATCGACCATCCGGCTCGATTCATCGACGGTATAGATAATCCAGTACTGGGTTCTCCGCCCGACGCGGAAAAGATAGGCGCGGTATGGGGCGCCGGTGAGCGGAAAGTAGCTCCACATCAGCGGAGATTGGCCGAGATTAAACTCCAAAATGCGATCGAGCCGCTCAATCTGTTCGACCGCAAAGTCTTCGCTGTACTCTCGCAGATAAATGGCAAATTGATCGATTTGATGCTGCGCGACCGGGTCGATTCGCACACGGTAAGTCATCGACTATTACCGTTTGCCACCTCGATACAGGCCAACAAGTCGGTCCCTGAACTTCGTCGGGTCGTAGTCGATCCCTTTGCCGGCCTTGATGCGGGCCTCAGCCTCCTTGAGAGAGGCCGTGAGCTTCGCTCGCTCTTCATCCGAGAGAACGGGGATTTCCTCCATAGTGGTAACCGGCACCATGGTTGTGCGGCGACGCTTGCTCTTTCTTGCAGAATTGCTTGGCATGCCGTCAGTGTAGCACAACTGGCGCGCAAACGACAGGCGTGCCGGAGCCGTCCTTCAAGTGGCTTCGTAGCCCGCATGAGCGGAGCGACATGCGGGATCGCCGCCCCCGGGTATCGCTTCGCTCACCCGGGCTACAATTCAACGCCGCGGCGCCGTTGCACTGCCGATCCAGCGATCCAGAAACGCGCCGAGCCACGCGCGCGCGGTGTGGTCGTAGACGGCGCGGTCCTCGAAATGCGAGGTGCGCGGGCGCGCGCCCGGCATGGCGAGGCGCTCGTGGCCGTGCGTGGTCCATTTGTGCATCATGGCGTGGGTGACGTCGGGATGGAATTGCAGCGCATAGGCGGCGGGGCCGTAGCGGAACGCCTGCACCTCGAACATATCGCCTTCCGCCAGCAGGTCCGCGCCAGCCGGCAGATCAAAACCTTCGCGATGCCATTCGTAGACGCGCTCCGGCCACGGATCGACGACGGCGCGGCCGGCCGCGGTCGGCCGGATCGGGTAGTAGCCGATCTCGGCGTGGCCCGATGGATGCGGATAGACGCGGCCACCGAGCTGGCGCGTGCACATCTGCGCGCCGAGGCAGATGCCGAGGAACGGCTTCTCCGCCTTGAGCGGCACTGCGATCCAGTCGATCTCGCGGCGGATGAAATCGTCCTCGTCGTTGGCGCTCATCGGGCCGCCGAAAATCACCACGCCGGCGTGGTCGCGCATGGTCGGCGGCAGCGGATCGTTATAGCGCGGACGGCGCACATCGAGCGGATGGCCGAGCTGCTCGAGCGCGCGGCCGACACGGCCCGGCGTGGAATGCTCCTGGTGCAGGACGATAAGGATCGGCTGGCCCATGATGCGCGCAAGTCCCGCAAACGAATCCAACGCTCCCGCTGAAGTCGTATCGCGTTTGCAGGAATTATCAATGCGGCGCGCGGCAATGCTGCTACGAGCGTGACGCGTCGCCGCTCGCACGACGCCGCGAATTGGCAAGGCGCAGCAGCAGCGCATGCGGCACAAAGCGCAAAATCGTTGTCATGAGCCTGTTGCCGAAGCCGGCAACGACCACGCGGCGGCCGCGCAGAAAGCCGCGATAGCCTTCGCGCGCCACCTCGACCGCCGACAGTGCGAGCGAATGTTCGGCGCGGCCGGTCTTCAGTCCGGCGCGCGCCTGGAACTCGGTGTAGACGGGCCCGGGACAGAGCGCGGTCACCCGGATGCCGCGGTCGGCAAGCTCGCGATGCAACGCCTCGCTGAACGACAGCACATAGGCCTTGCTGGCGAAATAAACGGCCATCCCGGGCCCCGGCAGGAAGGCCGCGACCGAGGCGACGTTAAGAATGCCGCCGCGGTGGCGCGCCAGACTATCGACGAAGGCGAGCGACAATTCCGTCAGCGCCCGGATGTTGACGTCGATCATCGCGAGCTGTTCGTCGCGATCGAGCGCCGACGCCGGACCGGTGAGTCCGAACCCTGCATTGTTGACGACGTTCGCAGGTTCGAGCCCGCGTGCGGCCAGCTCTTCGGCGATGCGCGAGACGGCATCGCGCCGTTCGAGGTCGACGCTGAGGATTGCCGGCCGCGCCCGCCCCGTCGCCGCGATCTCGTCGGCGAGCGCGTTGAGCCGGTCTTCGCGCCGCGCCACCAGCGCCACGTCATGACCACGCTCCGAGAACACGCGGGCAAGCTCAGCGCCGATGCCGGACGAGGCCCCGGTGATGAGCGTCACCGGCCTCATGCATCGCCGCCCGGTTCAGGATCGCCCGCAGCAGCGGCTTCGCCGCCGATGCGGCGGCGCAATGCGATGCGCTCCTGTGACGACACGCCGAGCAGGTCGGCGGCGCGCCACAGCAGGTTGTCCTCGAGCTCGTCGCGGCGGCCGTCGGCGTAGACGATCTCCCACATCATCTCGATGATGCGAACGCGCCCGGGCTCGTCGAGCGAGCGATTGAGCAGATGGGTGAAGTGATAAAGGTCGACCGCCTCGTGCTCGGCTTCGGTCGCCTGCTCGACCAGATCGTCGGTGGCGTTGTCGTCGAGATTGAAGCGCTGCTTGATCACGGCGTGGAGCGTGTCGCGCTCGGGCTGCGACATCTCGCCGTCGATGGCGGCGGCATGCACCAGCAGCGCCGCCGCCGCGAGCCGGTAATCGTTTTCCTCGAACCGGCTCGGGTGCTTGTCGCCTTCGGCAAGCTCCGAGATGAACTTTCTGAAAGAATCGAACATGAAGCCTCATCATCGCCCGTCGCCCGTGCATATCGCAACGCAAGGAGCGGCGCGCAAGCCCGCGTGAAGCGCAGTGGGCACCAGAACGCGTCATTGCGAGCGAAGCGAAGCAATCCAGCCTGACGTTCGATGCTCGTCGCTGCGCTCCTCGCAATGACGTTCAGTCCGCCACGCCCGCTATTCGAGATATTTGCTCGGCGGGAAATCGCGCGAGAACACCGGCTGCTGGACCGCCTTCTTGGGATCGTAGGTCCAGAACTGGTTCACCTGCGGATAGGTCTTGATGATCGTATTGGTGAGCTTGCCGTCCACACGCGCGACCTTGCGGATGTGGATGTCGAGGATCGGCGTGCCGTATTCGTCGAGGCTCACCGGCCCGATCGGGCCGTGGGTAAGGCGCACATCGCGCATGGCCTTGAGGAAGGCCGCCGCATCGTCGGTCTTGCCGCCGGTGGTCTTGAGCGCCTCCTCGATGATGAGCAGCGCAGTATAGGGGCCGGCGGTGTAGAAGCCGGGATCGTGCTTGTAAGCCGCGTTGATGCCGGCGACGAATTTCTTGTTGTCCGGCGTATCGAGCCCGGCGGCGTACCAGCCGCCGGTGAAGACGCCGACCGCTTCCTCGCCCATCACCTTGAGGATGCCTTCGTCGGTCGAGGTGGTGTTGCCGAGCACGGCAACTTTTCCCTTCAGCCCGTATTCGCTGAATTGCTTGAGGAAGCGCAGCGGATTGCTGCCGGCAAAGCCCATGTAGATGGCATCGACGTCGGGTTTGATCTGCGCCAGATATGGTGCGTATTCGGGCGCGTTGAGCGGCGGCCACAGCTTTTGCACGATCTTGCCGCCCGCATCTTCGAACGCGAGATGGAATCCGCCGGCGCCCTCGTGGCCATAGGTGAAGTCCTCGGCGACGATCGCGATCTTCTTGAAGCCGAGCGTCTTGGCCGCGTAATCACCGAGCGGATAGGTCACCTGCGGCGCCGTGCCGAAGGCATGCAGCACATACGGGTTCGGCGCGCGGCTCTTGAGGTCGACCGTCGCGGCCGAGGTCGTGGTGATCAGCGGCACTTTGGTGTCGTGGACGTAACCGTCCATCGCCAGGGCTTCGTTGGTGGCCAGGGGACCGATCGATACCGCCACCTTGGAGCGCTCGACCAGATCCTGCAGCTTGGTCTTGGCCAGCGCCGGGCTGCCGGCGGTGTCCTGGGTGATCAGCTCGATCTTGCGCCCGGCGATCATGCCGTTGCGCTCACTCAGGAACAGCGCGGCGCCCTCCTCCTGCTGCTTGCCGCCGGCCGCGAGCGGACCGGTGAGCACCGTGAGGAAGCCGATCTTGAGCGGCTCCGGCGATTGCGCGAAAACGGCCGGCGCGGGAAGCATGCCGATCGCCGCGCCCGCCTTCAGCAATGCGCGGCGTGATAGTCCAGATTTGTTCTTGCTCGCTGACATTCCGCTTCCTCCCCTGTGTCTGACGTTTCCCTTATCAACGGGAAATCGATGGATGATAAGAGACTTGCCGCCGCACCCAGCAGCCGCCTTGGCAAGCTGCTCTACCCCAATCAACCCCAGCTGTCTGAGAATATTCACACATCCGTCGTGCAAGACAACGAAGTTGAAGGCGGGTGGCGATTGGAATGCCGCCATTCACGTGCGCAACAGGCTGTCCGGTCGTGCGCGCCGGATTGCGAGAGATGCTGGTCGAGCTGCGCCGGCGATGCCAAGCCTACTGAATGGCCTTGCCCTTGAGCGAACTGTCCTGAAGCAGCTTCATGTTGGCCTGGACGTAAGGGTTGCCGGGGTCCTTTTCCTGCGCCTGTTCGAGCTTCTTGTGGGCGCGGGCGTAGTCGCCGCGCAGCATGTAGGAGAAGCCCTGGTTGTTGAGGATTTCCGGCGTGGCGCCGACGATGCGGATGGCTTCGGCATAGGCGCGGTCGGCGAGATCGAAACGGTGCAGCCGGTCGTAGGATGCCGCGAGGCCCATCCAGGATTCGCCGTCGCGCGGACGCGACTCGACGGCCTTGCGGAAATGCCGCTCGGCCAAGCCGAAATTGTTGCTGCGAAAATATTTCTTGCCAAGGCTGAGTTCGTCGTTGGGATCGTCGCCAAACAGCCCCGGCTTGGCCAATGGCGCCGCGAGCTCGCCGCTCGGACCCGGCTCCGCCGGCGGAACAACGACCGTGCCGGTGGTGTCGGGATCGGCGATTGAGCCCGTGGCCTGCTCGGCGGTTGAGCCGGTGGCCTGCTCGGCGCTATCGCCTTTGCTCCACAGGCTGCCGACCTTGGTCGAGGTCTCGCATCCCGCCAGCCCCATGACGCAGACAGCCGTCACGGCCAGGACTCGCGTTACTCCCATACGCATCAACGCGCTCCGACCCCGACGCTACCGGCCTTTCCCCAGGTACGCGGGGGACGAGTCTCGCCGTCCGTGGGGCGGAGACACCGGACAACCCAAGCTATGCGATGAGGGTTAAGATTTCTTAGCGAATACCTTCATCTCCTCCGCAAAGGAGGGACCGCCCGCTTGGACGGTGGAGGGGGCTGGCTCACTATAAGCGTGACGTTCATCGCCATTCTTGCTTGCTCGGAGCGAGTCACGAGCCCCCATCCGCGCGCTTCGCGCGGCACCTCCCCCGCTCTGCGGGGGAGGAAAAAGAAAATC
>CAVSSN010000020.1:0-143056 GCA_963730645.1 uncultured Alphaproteobacteria bacterium
GCGTCCGGCCTACTATGACGAGATTGATGGCAATTTCTACTTCGTGCCGCCCGGCGGCAACGTCGCCACCGTGGTGCCGCCGCAGCCGCAGCTCCAGCCGCCGCCGGGACCCGCCCCTGCGCCGCGGCCTCTCCCTGTCACTCCCGCGCCGACGCCGCAGCCGGTGCCGGTCGCGATCACACAGCCGAGCTTCGACTGCCGGACCGTGCGCAACGCGGACGAAATGGCGATCTGCGGCAACGCCACGCTCGCCGCGCTCGATCGCAGCTTGTCGAGTCTCTATTACGGCCTTGCCGACCGGCTGCCAGCCGACGCGCGCGTCGCGCTGCGGCGCGAGGAGGGCGACTGGCTCGCCCGCCGCCGCGCCTGCGTCGACGCGGTGCCTTGCATCGCACAAGCCTACAACACCCGCATCGCCGAACTACAGCAAAGCGGCCTCCGGCGGTTATACGCCGCCGCCCGCGCCCGCGCCGATGCCTCCGGTAGTGGTGCGGCCGAGCTTCGATTGCCGCTCCGCGAAGCAGCCGGACGAGATCGCTGTGTGCAACGACGCGACGCTCGCCGCGAAGGATGTCGCGCTGACCAACCTCTACAATCGGCTGAAGGCGAGCCTCAACGCCGATGGCCAGCGGCAGCTTTCTGCATACGAGGCGGCCTGGCTCAAGTCGCGCGCGCAATGCGGCTCGCTCGCAACCTGCATCGGCCAGGCTTATGACCTGCGCATCCGGCAATTGCAGGATCAGCTCGCCGGGCGCTGAGCGCTAACGCGGCTACGTGTCGTATCAGGGGCTAGCGCCCTAGCGACGGCTCGGGGATTTTCGGTCGATCATTTCGCAAACCGCCGCTGCGATGCGCGCGAATACACCGCCCATTCGCCCTCCCGGCTCTGGCGGAACAGGCGCATCGACGGATACCAGGGGCTGTCGTCGCGATCGAGCAGCCAGCGCCAATCCGCCACGCGGCGCAGCGCGACGAAGACCGGCCGGCCGAGTGCGCCGGCGAGGTGTGCGCTCATCGTATCGATGGATACGATGAGATCGAGACTGGCCATCAGTGCGGCGATGTCCGGCAGCGCATCGGGACTGAAATCGGTATCGCTGATGGGCCGCTCGACGCGATCGCCGAATGCAACCGCGGCAATCTGCGCGCTGCCGGGCGCCTTCTGCAGCGAGATCAACCGCACGCCGGCAATTTCGGCGAGCGGTGCGAAAGCGGAGAGCGCGGCCGCCCTGGCTGCACGTTTGCCTTCCATACGACCTTGCCAGGCGATGCCGATCTTGAAGGCTGCGGAACCCAGGCGCTCGCGCCCACGCCGCGGCGCGCGCGCCGTCCGCCGCAAGATAGGGCGCCTGCTCGGGAATTGAATCCGGCGCGAGATGCAAGATGCTGCATGACGCTCATCAGCGGCAGCCAGCGAGCGGGCCGCGGATCGCGCGCCAGTTGCTCCGGCGCAGTCACCACCTCGATGCCGTCGAGCCCGCGCAGCAGCGGTGCCATCTCCTCGTGAGCCAGTAGCACGACCGGATAGCCTCGAGCGGCGAGCAGCTTGGCATAGCGCGAGAACTGGATCGTATCGCCGAGACCCTGCTCGGTGAGCAGCAACAGTCGGTAATTTCCGGGCTGCTCGCCGCCCCAGCGCGGCAACGCCAGCGGCGTGTAGGCGGGACGACGCGGATTGCTCCGGCGCTCGAAATTCTCGAAGCCCTTATCCCAGTCGCCCTGCAGCAGCTGGATTTGCGAGAGCGAATAGGCGATTTCGTCGTCGTCGGGAGCAAGCCTTGCCGCGCGTTCGAGATTGGAGCGGGCTGCGGCGAATTGTGCGCACTCCATCTGCACCATGCCGCTGTGATAGAGCGCTAGCGGCATGTCGGGCTGCAGCGACAAGGCCCGCGTGAAACTCTCTAGCGCATCGGCCTCGCTGCCCGCGGTGTTGAGGGCGATGCCGCGGCCGAGCCATGCCTCGGCGAGATCCGGCTTTATCGCCGCGGCTCTGTCATAGGCCGCGAGCGCGTCGTCAAATCGGTCGAGTGCGGCAAGTATGCTGCCGCGATTGGCGTGCGCCTCGGCGAAGTCGGGACGCCGCGCGATGGCGCGGTCGATGGCGGCGAGCGCGGCGTCGGATTGACCGAGGTCTCGAAGCGCCAGTGCATGGCTGCCGTGGAAGTCGGCGACCTCGGGCTGCAGCTGCGCCGCACGCGCATAGCCGGCGACAGCCTCCTCCAGCCGGCCAGCGTCCTTGAGCGCTTCGGCGCGGTTGTGTGCGCGAGCGCGAATTTCGGATCGAGTGCGAGCGCACGGTCGTAGCTCGCGATCGCGTCGGCGAGTTGGCCGAGCGCGTGCTGGCTCTGGCCGCGATTGCACCAGTCCTGCGGCAGCCCCGGCCGCAGCGCCAGCACCTTGTCGTAGGCCGCGATCGCGTGGGCGTGGCGGCCGGTCTCGCCCAGCAGATTGGCGCGATTGGCGAGAGCGTCGACGAAGTTCGCGTCGTATTCGAGCGCCTTGTCGTAGCAGGCCAGCGCCTCGTCGAATTGCTTTTGACGCTGTAGCGCCTGGCCGAGCACATTGTGCGCACGCGGCTGGCGAGGGTCGAAGCTCAGCGAGCGGCGCGCAAGGTCGATGCCGGTCTGCAAGTCGCCTTGCTGGCACGCGACCACGGCAACGTAATAGAGCGCTTCGGCGTTCTCCGGATCGCCGCGCAGCGCCTCAACGTAGCGCTCCATGGCAAGCGCAAACTGGCCCTGTCGGTGATGGAAAAGGCCCTGCTGCAGCAGCGTGGCGGTGGGGGTCGTTGGAGGCTCTTTCGATGCGCTTCTAATCGGCTTGGGCCGCAAGCCAAGCGGTAACAGCTCTCTTCGCAAGCGGGGAGAGGGAGTTATGCTATGCAGACGGAACGATCGATTCCGACGGCCGGAGGCCGGTCGGAGCGGGCCAAGAGCGCAAAATGAAAGACATACTGGACAAGCTCGAAGCGCGCCGCGCCGGGCGCGCGCCGGCGGCGGCGACAAGCGCATCGAGGCGCAGCACAAGCGCGGCAAGCTGACCGCGCGCGAGCGCATCGAGCTGCTCATGGACAAGAACTCGTTCGAGGAGTTCGACATGTTCGTCGAGCACCGCTCGCACGAGTTCGGCATGGAGAAGACCAAGATCGCCGGCGACGGCGTCGTCACCGGCTGGGGCACGGTGAACGGCCGCACCGTGTTCGTGTTCGCCAAGGATTTCACCGTGTTCGGCGGCTCGCTGTCGGAGACGCACGCGCAGAAGATCATCAAGATCCAGGACATGGCGATGAAGGCGCGCGCGCCGATCATCGGCCTGTTCGACGCCGGCGGCGCGCGCATCCAGGAAGGCGTCGCCGCGCTCGGCGGCTACGGCGAGGTGTTCAAGCGCAACGTCATCGCCTCGGGCGTCATCCCGCAGATTTCCGTCATCATGGGCCCGTGCGCCGGCGGCGACGTCTATTCGCCGGCGATGACCGATTTCATCTTCATGGTGCGCGACACCAGCTACATGTTCGTCACCGGCCCCGACGTGGTGAAGACCGTCACCAACGAGGTGGTGACCGCGGAGGAGCTCGGCGGCGCCTCGGTGCACGCGACGAAATCCGGCGATCGCCGACGGCGCCTACGACAACGACGTCGAGACGCTGCTGCAGATGCGCCGCCTGATCGATTTCCTGCCGGCGAACTTTTCCGCCGGGCCGCCGGAATGGCCGTCGTTCGACGACATCGCGCGCGAGGAGCCTTCGCTCGACACGCTGGTGCCCGACAACCCGAACAAGCCCTACGACATCAAGGAGCTGATCCTCAAGACGGTGGACGAGGGCGACTTCTTCGAGCTGTCCGAGGCGTTCGCGCGCAACATCGTGATCGGCTTCGGCCGCATCGGCGGCTCGACCGTCGGCTTCGTCGCCAACCAGCCGATGGTGCTCGCCGGCGTGCTCGACATCGACGCCAGCCGCAAGGCCGCGCGCTTCGTGCGCTTCTGCGACGCCTTCAACATCCCGATCGTCACCTTCGTCGACGTGCCCGGCTTCCTGCCCGGCACCGCGCAGGAATACGGCGGCCTGATCAAGCACGGCGCGAAACTGCTGTTCGCCTATTCGCAGGCGACCGTGCCGCTCGTCACCGTGATCACGCGCAAGGCGTTCGGCGGCGCCTACGACGTGATGGCGTCAAAGCACGTCGGCGGCGACGTCAACTACGCCTGGCCGACCGCGCAGATCGCCGTGATGGGCGCCAAGGGCGCGGTCGAGATCATCTTCCGCGCCGACATCGGCGACGCCAAGAAGATCGCCGCGCGCACCAAGGAATACGAGGACCGCTTCCTGTCGCCCTTCGCCGCCGCCGAGCGCGGCTACATCGACGACGTGATCATGCCGCACGCCACGCGGCGGCGGATCGCACGGGCGCTGGCGATGCTGAAGGGGAAGAAGGTGGAGATGCCGGCGCGCAAGCACGATAATTTGCCGGTGTGACACTTATGGCTACGCGGAAAAAATTTGGTTCCAGCGTATTCCACTATACGACGCTGGATGGCTTAGTAGGAATAATCGAAACAGACTGCCTACACGCTTCGAACATATTTTTTCTCAACGACGTCTCGGAAATTGTTCATATGCAGTCTGCTTTTGCTGCGCTAATAGCCGAAAGATACTCTGATCACGCGAAACTACCTAACGCGAAAATCAACCCGAGTGGAAGCAACCAATTTGCTGAGCAAATCTCGAAACTTATTTTCGCTGGTACGCGACGATATTTAGACGCATATGTTGTTTGCTTTTGCAGGGTAACAAACGATGACGATTATCAGTCGGGCCTTTTGAGCCAATGGCGAGCTTATGGCCAAGGTGGTGGGGCGGCTATTGAATTGGACGTTCGGAAACTAAAAAGGATGTTCAAAGAAAGCAATCTAGTCCCTGATGCTAGCCATCATATATTTGCGGATGTTACCTATACCGCGACGAGAAATTTTGAAAAAGCTTGGCAAGTGGCAAGGCGGACTACCGAGAGATCTTTATCAAATCTGTTTAGGTGTATGGATGAAATTGGCGCGGCAAAGACGCCCATAGACGATGAAGTGGTCAATGAGTTTATGAAGTTGGCCGAGGAACCTTTGAGAGAGCTGACAGGTCGTGTCGCGATTTTGAGTTGTTTTGCAAAAAATCGAGCTTTCATCGAAGAGCGTGAGACGCGGCTCGTAGTGACTGCACCCGCGGACGTCGAGCGGCATTACAAAATGCGCAATAACTTGGTGTTGCCCTTCATCAAGATTTTTGGAAATGCAGGCACTTCGTTACCTATTTCGCGGATATTGATTGGTCCGCATGCAGATCAGTTACGGAGGAAACAAGGTATCGAGCATTTATTGCGTACTCGCCGACGAGAGGTTCGCGTAGATATATCAGGAATCCCATTCAAAGGTCAGCAAGCATAGCGAGCAGCGTAGCCCAGATGGAGCGAAGCGTAAGCCGCGGAACCGTCGTAGAGAGCATGGAATAAGCACTTTGGAGCTTGATGTCGGAGATTTGCGCGCGCGATCGGTGGAATTCACGGCCACCGAACTTGTCGTCACGCTTGCCGACGGTCGCAAGATCGCAACGCCGCTCGATTGGTATCCGCGGCTCAAGCGCGCATCGGCGGCGCAGCGCGATAAGTACGAGATCATGCCGATGGGTGTCCATTGGCCCGCGCTCGATGAGGATTTGAGCATCGCCGGGATGCTAAAGGGGCGGCGCGCGGTATAGCGCCGAGCGCAGAGCGTGCGTAGCCCGGATGGAGCGAAGCGTAATCCGGGAAACGTGTCGCACGAAGGCCCCGCGTTGCGCTGCGCTCCATGCGGGCTACGATGCAGCAATGCCGCTTCGCCCGCTCACCCGCCTCCGCAAAATCTGCCTCGCGCTGCCGCAGGCCTATGAGCTGGAGACCTGGGGCGAGGCGACGTTTCGCGTGAACGGAAAAATGTTCGTGGTCGCGCGCGAGGAAGACGGCCGACCAAGATTCTCCTGCAAGGCGCCGCTGGGCAGTCAGGAGGTGCTGGTGAATGCCGACCCGAAGCGCTTCTATGTGCCGCCCTATGTCGGCGCAAAGGGCTGGGTCGGCGTTTGGCTCGACGGCCGGCCGGATTGGGACGAGGTCGCGAGGATCGTCGAGCGCAGCTATCGGCTGGTCGCGCCGAAACGCCTCGGCCTCGCGGACTTGCCGGATTCGGCGCGACGCAACGCCCGGCCGGTCCGCACGAAATCCCGCTCTTGACTTCGTCGGCTTTTATTCCTATATGCCGTTTCACCCTGCTCACGAGGGGCGCTTCATGAGGCGTCTTGAGGTGGAGCGGATCGGGGAGTGGGTTGGGGCCGGAGATGCGGCCTCCGGGCCGTGTTCAATGCCCGCCAACCCGCCCCGATGGCCGAAGGGCGCGAGCCCTGCGGTGTGGTGTGGCGCCTGCGCGCCGTGCTTCGCACGCACGGCTCCCGGGCGGCTCCGGGAAACCCGCCCGGGCGGCATTACGACCGTTCTGCGAGGAGCTCGCTGGACTGGGACTGGGCCAAATCAAAACCCTCGTCCCAGGAAGCGCGGGACTGGAGCTGAGGCGGAAGGGCCCCCACGGGACACCGCCGAGACGCCACAAGTGGAGCGCCGCGAGGCGAGCGCGTCGATCGCAAGACGCGCACCGCGCCTCACACGCGCGGAATTCTGGTGCGCCTTGCGGCGCTCCACTCCCCTCACTTTGTTTTCGAGGCGGAGAAAAGACGACGGCGCACCCGGCGCCGCAAATAATACGGGCGATGACGCACGCGCGGATAAATGTAGCCCGGATGAGCGTAGCGATATCCGGGGACGCCTCGTGGCCGTTTCCCGCATGTCGCTTCGCTCATGCGGGCTACTTGCTGCGGGTCCGGAAGCGCGCGAACCTGATCCTTTGGGGCAGCAGCATGGAAGGAGAATCAAAATGTCGGAGCAATCGGAATTTCGGCCGCAGGCGAATGCGCCGGGTGATGACGACCTCTCTCGCCGTCATCTCGTCACCGGCATGCCGCAATCGCCGCGTTCGGCGCGGCCACCTCCGAGGCGGTCGCGCAGGCCGCGCCGGGAAGCACCGCGCCGGCGCATCTGCGTTTTCTCAATCCACCGACCAGCCCCAAGAACGGCAGCTACACCCACGCGGTCGAGGCCACCGTGCCCGGCCGCATCCTCTATATTTCCGGCCAGCAGGGCCTCGACATCAACGACAAGCTGGTCGGCGCGCCGGGCGATTTTCGCGCGCAGGCGGAGCAGGCGTTCCTCAATATCCAGGGC
This sequence comes from uncultured Alphaproteobacteria bacterium, assembly GCA_963730645.1. GTDB lineage: Bacteria > Pseudomonadota > Alphaproteobacteria > Rhizobiales > Xanthobacteraceae > BOG-931. The sequence continues at coordinate 7,293 of CAVSSN010000020.1, forward strand.
GCGCTGAAGGTGGCCGGCGGCGGCTTCGAGCATGTCGTCAGGCTCGGTCATTATTTCATCGACCTGCGCGCGCAATTTCCGCATGCTGCGTGACATCCGCGCAAAATATTTCGATCTGTCGCGCCAGCCGGCCTCGACCATGATCCAGGTCGGCATGCTGACGCGTGAGGGCGCACTGTACGAGGTCGACGTGGTCGCCGTGCTCCCGCCGGTATGATGATGTGCGCCGTCCTGCATTTCGGTCCGTGCATGCGCCGGTTACCGCTTGCCGGGGCTAATACGTCATAATCCCGAGCGTCTGCGCTAACGCGGTGTTGATCATGATGCCTCAAGCAACGATGTAGGCTGCTCGCACTCGCCGTATCGTGCCGATGCTGATGTCGTAGCGAACGGAGTGCGCCATGCGAGCCGACCGCAAGTGGGTTGAAAGAAATCTCGGCTTCGATCCGATTTCGAAACCGCCGCCCGCCAGGACCTTTGCTTTCAAGCGAGCAGCGAAAGCGGGCAAGCCCGAGGATTTCCAGCGCGAGATCATTGATTTCGATTCCGAGTCGCCGGCCGGCCTGCAATTCATGGCCTTCACCACGGCGACCGGCCTGTCGCGCTATACCGACGTGCCGTGGCCGAAAGGGCTGGCGCCCAAGACCGGCCCGGCGCCTCGCCGCAAGCAGCAACGGCCCGCTGCCGCGCGCGGATGTTCTCGTCGTCACATGGACCGTCGATGAAGGCTCACGCGCTGAGCCGCGTGCTGACGCCGGGCAAGGATTCGCATAACGATTATCTTTCCTACACGCACAACTTCGCGAACGATTTCCAAGAAAATGCGCAAGGCATGCCCGGCGCTGGAAGCCAAGCGTCTCGGCGCCTATTGGACGACGACCATCGGCAGCAAATCGGTGGTCGTGTTCAAATCGGATTCGCATATGTCGCAGGACGGTCCGCAACTGCCCGAACATCGACGTGTGGCGCCAGATCATCGAGGAGGTGCGGCCCAGTCTGGTGATCACGACCGGGACCGCAGGCGGCATCGGCAAACAGTTCGAAGTCGGCGACGTGATCGTGAGCCCGATCGTGCGCTTTGACTGCACCGCGAAGTTCAAGAAGCAGGCCGTTCGCGCAGGCGCACTACACGCAGCACATCGGCGAGGACGACGCACTTTGCCAAGGCGAAATCGCTTTTCAAGGTCAATGCGCCGCAGCTTCCGAAGGACAATACGCGGCTGCCGAAGATCGTCCGGGTGACGCCGAAGGCGCTCAAATCGTCCGTCGTCACCACCGATTTTTTCGGCTTCGATACGTCGGACAATCACTACAAGCTGCAAGGGCTCGGCGACGTTTCCGAGATGGGCGATGCAATCCTCGGCCTGGTCGCCGCCAACATGGGCAACAGCGCGCCGCGATGGCTCGCCATCCGCAACGTCTCCGATCCGCAGATCAAGGCCGAAGGCACGCTGCGCCAGCAGGCGGCGATTGCGGCGCAGATCTACAAGGGTTTTGGCCGCTGGAGCTCGGTCTGCAGCGCGATCACCTGCTGGGCCGCCATCGCGGCCGAGTAGGGCGGCTCAGTGCGCATCTCGGGCGATGAGAGGTTGCGAGGCGGAGGCGTATATGCGCCAATTCATCTCCCTTCCGCGTGGTGCTACAATGTTGCGGTTGCTTTGTGTCGATCAGGAGAACGCGATGTCTGTCAATCGGATTGCGATCGTCAGCCTGTTTGCATTCGCGCTGCTTGGCGGCGCGTGTCAGCAGGCAAACGCCCAATCTCAATGTTCCGGCCGCAGCAATGATGAATGCGACCAGCTGAAGTTTGAGGAATCCGACAAGGAGCTGGCAGGCCTGGTGACGGCCGCGCTTGCCCGCATCGATGAGTTTGCCCATCAGGACACGCGGCAGGAGGCCAGGGACGCGCTCACCGAAGCGCATCGCAACTGGATTTCATTGCGCGCTTTGGACTGCCAATCGGCGTTGGCGTTTTACTGGCTTCGCAGCGCCCGGACCCGTCAGGGATTTACCGCAAGCTGCATGCACGCGCTCACGGTCGAGCGGATGGCGGAGCTGAAGCGCCGCTACCTCATGACAAATTAGCAGACGCAGCCTGCATTGAGCGGAGCGTAATCTGGTACCGGCTTGCGCGAGCCTCCCGTCACGCCCCGGTGTTTTCGGCATGGTGCTTCCGCCGGCCTACTCTTCAGTATCCAACGCGAGGCCGAATTCGCTGACGCAGGTGTCGGCGTGCGTGCCGGGATAGACGTCGGCGATAGTGAGCTTGATCCATGCGATCTTGGATTTCGGAAAGCTCACGTTCTGCGGCTCGCGCGTATCCTTGAGCGTTACCGTCGCCTTGTAGCCGCGACTGGTCTCGATCACCGCGCTCTTGATGCGGCCGTTGCCGCGGAACGCTTCGTCGGATTTGGCGTAGCCGTTGGTGATGGACAACGCGCGTGCAGTGTAAGAGCCGTCGAGCTTTTCGGTGATGGTCTCGCCGATGCCAGGTCCGGTGACGCCTTCGCACCAAGCGGTATTTTCGTTCTCCGCGCGTCCGATCAGGTGCTCCGGGCCATAGCTGTTCGCCCCCTGCGGCGGCAGCACGGAACTCACGCACATCGTGATCTTGCCGTACTGGCCTCCCGGATCGACGTAGCAGGTCTCCGCGGCGCGGCGGGCAGAGAGGCCACAAGCAATATGGCAATAGAGGCAGACCGCATGATGTTTCCCCAACCAGACGGCGCATCAAGTTTCTGCATTTCCGAATGAAATGTCGACACGTTATAAGCCTGATACGCACATCAATCGTTCGTCACCCCGTCACCGTCCACGCTGGGCCAAAAAATGCCGCGCACGTTCGAGGACCTCGCTATTTTCGCGGCGCCGGGCGTGTTCGTGGTGCTGTGGGCGTCGGGCTTCATCGGCGCGAAATACGGGCTGCCATATGCGGAGCCGCTGACGTTCCTGTCGCTGCGGATGGTTGCGGTGGTGGCGTTGCTCGGCCTGATCGTCCTGATCACGCGTCCGCCTTGGCCGGATCGCGCCGGCCTTGCCCACAGCGCAGCGACCGGCCTCATGGTGCATGGCCTTTATCTCGGCGGCGTGTTCGTCTCGATCGAAAACGGCATGCCGGCCGGCCTTATCGCACTGGTGGTGAGCCTGCAGCCGGTGCTGACTTCGACGATCGCCAACCGCCTGCTCGGCGAGCGTGTCGTGCCGCGGCAATGGTTTGGGTTGCTGCTCGGCCTGATCGGCGTCTACCTCATTGTGCACGAGAAGACGCAATCCGGCGGGACGACGACAATGGCTTGGGTGGCGGCCGTCGTGGCGCTGCTCGGCATGACCGCCGGGACGCTTTATCAGAAGCGCTTCGGCGGCGGCATCGATTGGCGTCCCGGAATGCTGGTGCAATATGCGGCGGCCGGGGTATTTTTCGCGCTAGGCGCGGCAACATTCGAGTCCAAGCCAGTGCAATGGACGCCCGAATTCCTGTTCGCGCTCGGCTGGCTCGTCTTCGTGCTGTCGTTTGGCGCGATCTGGCTGCTGTATTTCCTCATCCGCCGCTCGGCGGCCACGCGCGTGGTGAGCCTGTTCTACCTTACGCCGCCGTTCACGGCGCTGATGGCGTGGGCGCTGTTCAATGAGCGGCTCGCGCCGCTCGCCTTGCTCGGCATGGCGATTTGCGTCGCCGGGGTGTTCTTGGTGAACTGGCGCGCCGGTGGTGCGGCGGCGTGATGCGCGTTAACGTGGTCGGACAGTCGATTGCAGGAGCAGGTGTCATGAGCGCTCATGGACCGATCGAATACCGCGACGCTTCGCCGGAAGTTCGCGCCGTGTTCGACGACATCAAGGCGACGCGCAAGGTCGATGATGTCAACAATTTCTGGAAATATCTGGCACGCGATCCGGCGACTCTCAAGCGCACGTGGCAGAGCATCAAGGAGATCATGACGCCGGGCGCGCTCGATGCGCTGACCAAGGAAATGATCTATGTCGCGGTGAGCGTCAGCAACGGCTGCGAATATTGCATCGCCAGCCACAGCGCGGCGGCGCGCAAGGCCGGCATGTCGGAGGCGATGTTCGGCGAGCTCATGGCCGTCGTCGGCATGGCGAACGAGACCAACCGGCTCGCCAATGGCTATCGGGTTCCGGTCGATCCGGCGTTCGAGCGGTAGCGCCTGCAAATTTGCGGTGAATTCTAAGCGAACCCGACCGTTTGCGTTAGATTGCCGGCAATCGGCGGCGCGTATGTATTTTTGCGTACCGCGTCAATTCGTCGCCTGAAGGAGTTCCCGTGCTCTCGCTCAAGCCCAAGGAACGGCGGCATTCGCCGCGCCAGCTCATCAACCGGATGGCCAAGATCCAGCTCGCCAACGGCTCGCTGCCGCGCGAGTGTCTGGTCACCAACATGTCCGATGGCGGCGCCCGGCTGCATGTCGAAGGCGTCGAAGTTCCGGACCAGTTCGTCCTCCTGCTTTCGAGCGACGAGGGCAAAATACGGCCGCGCGACTGCCAGGTGATATGGCGGCTTGGTTTCGAGATTGGTGCCGAATTCGTGGGCTTTTCCGGCCGGCCGGCTTGAACGGCAGAAGGCGGCCGGCCGACGCGGCATGGTCACGGCGGCATTTGTGCATTAAAGAAGCGGGGTCCGCATCGCATTCCCCGCCAACATGCAAAAACCCATCGATCCCGCCCGCGACATCGTCGTCGTTCACAGTTCCGACCTGCACGTCGATCACGACTATACCGCGCGCCTGCATGGCGGCGACGGCACGGCCGGGCTTGCCTGCGTGCTCAATGCCGCGCGCGGCATGGCAGCCGACGTGGTGATCCTCGCCGGCGATACGTTTGACTGTCACCGCCTGCCGGCGTCGATACTCGATCAGACCGCGGATGTGATTACGGCGGCTGAATTGCCGGTGGTTGTGCTGCCGGGCAACCACGACCCGTCGACCAGCGATGCGGTGTACCGCCGCGGCAAGCTGGCCGAGGTTGAAAATCTGCACATCCTCGGCATCAAGGACGATGCGGTGGTGTTTCCGGAATTGGCGCTCGAAGTCTGGGGCCGCCCGCATCGCGATTACGACGACATGATCCCGTTCGAGATCATCCGGCCGCGCCGCACGCGATGGCAGATCGCGGTTGCGCACGGCCATTACGAGCCGGCGCCCGATCGCAGCGTCAGCCCGCGGCCGTCATGGCTCATCGGCGACGATGAGATTGCGGCAACGGGCGCCGACTACATTGCGCTCGGGCATTGGAACCGCGCCGTGCGCGTCGGCAATGGTACGGTCCCTGCCTATTATTCCGGGTCGCCGGAATATGCCGGGACGGTCAATGTGGTTCGGCTCAAACCGAGCGGCGAGGTCGAGGTGATCCGTGCGCCGCTCGACATCGCGCGCGAGTTGCCGGGCTGACGGCACGCGCCCATCAGCTTTTGCCTTCCGGCGGAAATATCAGTTGCGTCTGCATGACGATGGCGGCGAGCTTGCCGTCGCCGCGGGTGATCTTCGTCTCCAGCACCATGGTGGTGCGGCCGCGATGCAGCGGGATCGCCCGCGCGCGCACCGTATCGCCCTTCGACACCGGCGCAAAGAAATTGGTCTTGCTCTCGATCGTCGCGGTGTGGCTGCCTTCCGGCAGATTGGCGAGCGTGAGCTGCGCGCCCGTAGCATCGCCGATCGACATCATGACGCCGCCATGCAGCACGCCACGGCCGTTGCAAACGTCCTCGTTCACCACGAGCTCGGCCTCCACGCGATCGGTCTCGCGATGGGTGAAGTTCAAGCCGATGAGCTTGGTGAAGGGCGAAGGTCGTCGGGTTGCCATGGGACCTCATCGAAGTCGGTTGCGCGCACGGTGATAGCATGAATGCGGCGTGCGGCGTTTCAGCCCGCGCCTCGCACCTGCGGATGCGAGCGACTATACTGCCTCGCGCGGGAGGAAATGCCATGCCGGGAAAGCTTCGCAGTCCGTTCGGCCGCTGCAACTGCTGCACGACGGGGCCGTTCGAGGCGGCCTGCATGGCCAGCCGTCGTGGCTTTGTCGCCGGCGGTCTGGCGGCGTTCGGAACGGCTTTAGCGCTTCGGCCGTCCTGGCACAGGAACGCGCGCCGGCCATCGCCAACGCGCGCCGCATCGATGTGCACCATCACCTGTCGCCGCCGCGCTGGATCGCCGACGTCGTCATCGGACGCAAAACCGGTCAGCGGCCGCTCGCGGACTGGACGCCGCAGAAATCGATCGAGGACATGGACCGCGGCGGTGTCGCGACATCCATCACCTCGATCAGCGAGCCCGGTGTGTGGTTCGGCGACAACGAGGCGGCGCGGCGGCTTGCGCGCGAGTGCAACGAGTATGCGGCAAAGCTCGTCGCCGACTATCCGGGCCGCTTCGGCATGTTCGCGACCGTGCCGATGCCGGATGTCGACGGCTCGCTGCGCGAGCTCGAATACGCGCTCGATACGCTCAAGGCCGACGGCGTCTGCCTGCTCACGAGCTACCAGAGCAAATACCTGGGCGACAAGGCGTTCGCGCCGCTGATGGACGAGCTCAACCGCCGCAAGGCCGTGGTCTACACCCATCCGGTGCGGCCGGATTGCTGCCGCAATCTCATCCCCGACGTCGCCGAGACCGTGATCGATCTCAGCACCGACACCACGCGCACGATCGCCAGCGTCGTATTCAGCGGCACGTCGACGCGCTGCCCGGACATTCGCTTCATCTGGTCGCATGCCGGCGGCACGACGCCGTTCCTGACCCGGCGCTTCGTCGGCTGGGCCAATGCGCGCAAGGAAATGTTCGCGTCGCGCCTGCCCGATGGGCCGGTCGCCGAGCTGAAGAAATTCTACTACGACATTGCGCAGTCGGCGCATCCCTATGCGCTGTCCTCGCTGTTGCAGCTCGTCTCCGTGTCGCAGATCGTCTTCGGCACCGACTATCCCTTCGTCAGCGCCGAGGCGACCGCCAAAGGTCTGCTGGACTACGGCTTCAGCGCCGGCGATCAGCGCGCGATCGATCGCGACAATGCGCTCGCGCTGCTGCCGCGGTTCAAGGCGGGGTGACGATGGCAGACGGGGCAGGGGGCCGCGTGAGGTGACATCATGAGCAATCCGATCAGGCGGAAATTTTCTTTTCGCGGCTGTGCCTGCTGCAACGGTGCCGGATCGGCGTTGAGCCGGCGCAGCTTGCTCGGTGGCGCTACCGCGCTGGGATTGAGCGCGGTCGGTTCAAGTGTGCCGCCAAAGCGGGCCATGGCTCAGGCACCGTCACAGGGCGTTGCGGCCGGCGAGAAGGCGCACCGCATCGATATCCATCACCACATTACGCCGCCGAAGTACCTCGCCGAGTTCGGTCCCAAGCACGAATTGCAGCGGCCATCGCTCGAATGGACGCTGGCGAAATCGTTCGACGACATGGACAAGGCCGGCGTCGCCACGGCGATTACCTCGGTGACCACGCCCGGCCGGATTTTCGCCGGCAGCGAGGGCCGTCGCGTCGCGCGCGAGTGCAACGAATATGCGGCCAAGCTCGTCGCCGACCATCGCGGGCGTTTCGGCATGTTCGCCGCGTTGCCGTTGACCGACACCGAAGGCAGCCTGCGCGAAATCGAATATTCGCTCGACACGCTGCATGCCGACGGCATTTCGCTGTTCACAAGCTATGGCGACAAGTGGCTCGGCGATCCGTCCTTCGAGCCGGTCATGGCCGAGCTCGGCCGGCGCAAGGTGGTGGTCTACACCCATCCCGATGCGCCGAATTGCTGCCGCGACCCGCTGCTGCCGGATTTTCGCGAGTCGGTGATCGAATACGGCACCGACACGACGCGCGCCATTGCGCGCCTGCTCTCGACCGGCACGGCGATGCGCTACCGAGACATCAGGTGGATATTCTCGCATGGCGGTGGGACGGCGCCTTACCTGGTCGAGCGCCTCATCCGCGCGCCTGCCATCAAGAAGGCCGTCGAGGCGGCGGGCAGCGCTGGCGTCGATGGCGGAATTGCAGCGGTTCTATTATGACGTCGCGCAGATCGCGCATCCGGTGCCGCTCATTGCGCTGCAACGCTTCGCGCCGATTTCGCAAATCCTGTGGGGTACGGATTTTCCGTTCCGGCGCGGCGAGGAATACGTCAAGGCGCTGGCGACCGCGGGATTCAGCGAGGATGATTTGCGCAAAATCGATCGCGACAACGCGCTTGCGCTGCTGCCGCGCTTCCGCGCCGGCTGAGCGGCAGCTTCCCGCCACGCGTTTAAAAAAGCAGCCCCGGCGATACGCCGGGGCTGCAAGGCAACAAACGTTCTAGCGCGCGCCAGGCGCCAATGGAGCAGCCGGCTGCATCGGCGTAGGCGCCGGCGTTGCCGGTTTTGGCGCAGCCTGCGGAATCATTTGCACCGGCGCTGACGGGTTCACGTCGTTGGACGCCGTCTGCGTCGGTTCGCGGCCGACGCCAAATGCGATTGCGAGAATGACCACGAGGAAAAGCGCCCCCGCGATCCATCCCCAGGTCGCATTGTAGCTGCGTGCGTCGGGATCGACCTCGCGACGCGTGCTGAGTTGGTCGTGATAGAACGGGTCGTTAGGATTGCGATAGTCGGTCATTGGGGACCTCCTTTTCGGTATGACGTAAACCCGTGGGGGGCGAGGGATGTTCCGCACGCGGAGCAGCCATGATAGGAATATGTCCATAGTAAATGGAGCGGTTCCGCAGGGAGGTTGCCGTGTCGATCAATAAGTTTGTGATGGCGGTGCGCCTCGCGTCGGCTTGTGGCGTGCTGTTCGCGGGGATCGCGACGGCGTCGATGGCGTGCGCGCAAAACGCGACCGGAAGCTGGACGATGAAGACGCCGCTGCCCGCCATCCGCGCCGAAGTCTCGGGCGCCGTGGTCGGCGACAAGCTTCACGCCGTCGGCGGCGGAGTGAAAGGCGTCGCCGGGCCATACCACGACGAGTACGATCCGGCGACGGACCGCTGGCGGCCGCGCGCGCCGATGCCGGAAGGGCGCGATCACCTCGCCGTCGCGGTGCTCAACGGCAAGATTTATGCGTTCGGCGGTTTCACTGCGTCAGTGCACAAGGGTGCGGGCACGGACGCGTTCGAATACGATCCGGCAAGCGACAGCTGGAAGACGCTCGCGCCCATGAGCGGCCCGCGCGGCTCGGCCGGCGCCACCGCGCTCGCTGGCAAAATTCATGTCATCGGCGGCCGCAACCTCGACGGCAAGACGGTGGCGACACACGAGGTCTATGACCCCGCGACCAACACGTGGAGCAACGCCGCGCCGCTGCCGAAGGCGCGCGACCACTTCGTGGTCATCGCCGTCGATGGTAAAATTCACGCCATCGGCGGCCGCTTCACCAGCCCGGTCGACCGCACCGGCGAGCACGATGTCTACGACCCGGCCACCAACGCGTGGAGCTCCGCCGCGCCATTGCCGACGCCGCGCAGCGGTCTTGCCGGCGCCTTCTATCACGGCATGATCCTGGTTCTCGGCGGCGAGCTGCCGCCCGACCATACTTTTCCCGAGAACGAGGGTTACGACGTCAAGGCCGGCGCCTGGAAGACGCTGGCGCCGATGCCCGAGGGGCGGCACGGATTCGGCGGCGGCGTGATCGGCGACAACGCCTATTTCGTCGGCGGCTCGGTCAAGCCCGGCGGCGGCGGCGTGACCGACCAGCTCATCATGTTCCATCTGCCGTGACGTCGACGAAGCAGCGGCAAAAGGCCTGAGTTGATCGGGCGCGCGGAGGCACTATGGTGTGCACCGTGCGCTCGTAGCTCAGCTGGATAGAGCACCAGACTTCGAATCTGGGGGTCGGGGGTTCGAAATCCCTCCGAGCGCGCCAATTAAACGGTTCCGACCGAAAATGAAATTGATCACATTGGGCGCGGGTCCGCGGCACGTCATCGCGGGTCTTGGGAGAGGGGACGGCGCTGCGGAGTTTGGTGATTTTGGTGTCGGTTGCTGATGCTGCGCGGTCAGCGCCAGATGACGAGGTCAACCCTTCACAGACCGAGACTGCTCTTGATTTGTGGAAAATGAGTAAAGGTTGCGACTGTAGGCCAATTCATAATTGTCACCACGGTGGCAATCACAATTGCAGTAATAAGAAACAACATTGGGCCCGGACAACTTGGCGGAAATTCGTCACCGTGATGCTTTGCGTCGGCCGCCTGAATAATTCGGGGCATGGATGATCTTTCTGGGTGGGATTGCTTCAGTGTGATGTAGGAACGACAGACGATTTTTGCTAGTAGCACGACAATGGTTGCCATTGCGGCACGTCACGGATTTGGGCAGGTCGGCGGTGCTTGTATGGCTCCGATGTGCGATAACAGGGTGCTTTTCAGTGCCAAGAGGGAATTTTGATCGCCGAACACGGTATTAATTGGCGAAACGGGGGAAATTGAACTCTGAACATGATTTTGATCCGCATTGGGCCGGTTGCCGCCAATTTTTTTGCTGCAAGGTGCTCGCTTTAGGCTATCGACTACGCGACAGGGTCGCGTCCCGGTAAGGGCGACGGCTGTGGAGAGAATTCATGACCATTACGACCAGTCCGCCGCCCCAGAACAAAGGGGTGCAGAACGAGCATCCCCAGACCGCGCCCGATAGCCCTCTTCTCGACCTGATGGGTGCGGCCATGAGGACGCTGATCCGCAGTGCCAAGAAGCGCGGCTACGTCACGCAAGACCAGATCAGTACGTTGCTGTCCACGGAGGACCTCAAATCCGAGCAGATCGAGGACGTCCTGGCGAAATTCAGCGAGATGGGCATCAACGTAGTCGAAACGGAGGAGGCCGAAGCCGACGATCCGAAGGCGCGCGAGGAGGAGGACGACGACGACGAGGAGGAGAGCGGGTCGGGCGCATTGGTCGAAGTCGCGCCGAAGACGCTGGCAAAGTCTGAAGTCAAGTTGCCGAGCGAGCGCACCGACGATCCGGTCCGCATGTACCTGCGCGAGATGGGCACAGTGGAACTGCTCTCGCGCGAGGGCGAGGTCGCCATTGCCAAGCGCATCGAGGCCGGCCGCGAGGCTATGATCGCGGGCCTGTGCGAGAGCCCGCTCACTTTCCAGGCCATCATCATCTGGCGCGATGAACTAAACGAAGGAAAAGTGTTCCTGCGCGAAATCATCGACCTCGAAGCGACCTATGCAGTGCCGGGCGCCAACTCCATGCAGGCCGCGGTGGTGATTGGTCCCGACGGCCAGCCGGTTCCGGAACTGCCGGGCGCGCCGTTTATCGGTGGCAAGCCGCCGCACCTGCTGGCGCCCGCGACATCGCCAACGGCGGCCACCCCATTCAAGCCTGTCGGCGGACGCGCCGACGGCGAGAATGGGATCGCTGAGGATGCTGCCGGCGACGATTTCGACGACGATGATGAGAATTCGCTCTCGCTTGCAGCCATCGAGGCCGAACTCAAGCCCAAGGTTGTTGAGACGTTTGACAACATCGCCGACGCCTACAAGCGGCTCCGTCGGCTTCAGGATCAGGATATCCAGTTCCAGCTCAAGCGCCTCTCGCTCTCGCCGGCGCAGGAGCGCAAATACAAGAAGCTCAAGGAAGAAATCATCGCCGAGGTGAAGTCGCTTAGTCTCAACCGGGCACGCATCGAGGCGCTGGTCGAGCAGCTCTACGAAATCAACAAGCGTCTTGTCGGCCACGAGGGCCGCCTGATGCGGCTCGCCCAGAGTCACGGCGTCGCGCGTGAGGACTTCCTGAGGAATTACCAGGGCACTGAGCTCGATCCGCTCTGGCTCAATCGCGTATCGAAACTCTCCGCGAAAGGCTGGAAGAGTTTTGTTGCCAAGGACAAGGACAGCATCAAGGAGCATCGTCACGAAATCCACGCTCTGGCGGGCGAGACCGGGCTCGAAATCGGCGAGTTCCGAAAGATCGTGCAGATGGTGCAAAAGGGCGAGCGCGAGGCGCATCAGGCCAAGAAAGAGATGGTGGAAGCCAATCTCCGCCTCGTCATCTCGATTGCGAAGAAATACACCAACCGCGGCCTGCAGTTCCTGGACGTGATTCAGGAAGGCAACATCGGCCTGATGAAGGCCGTCGACAAGTTCGAATACCGGCGCGGCTACAAGTTCTCCACCTACGCGACCTGGTGGATCCGCCAGGCGGTCAGCCGCTCGATCCACGATCAAGCACGCACCATCCGTGTTCCCGTGCACATGATTGAGATCATCAACAAGATCGTGCGTACCAGCCGTCAAATACTCAGCGAAATTGGCCGCGAGCCCACGCCTGAGGAGCTTGCCGGGAAGCTCGGTATGCCCTTGGAGAAGGTGCGCAAGGCGCTCAAGATCACTAAGGAGCCGTTGTCGCTGGAGACGCCGGTTGGCGATGAGGCAGACACGCATCTTGGCGACTTCATCGAAGACACGAATGCAATCCTGCCGATCGACGCGGCGATCCAGGCAAGCCTGCGCGAAACGACGACGCGCGTGCTTGCCTCGCTTACGGCGCGAGAGGAGCGGGTGCTTCGCATGCGCTTCGGCATCGGCATGAACACCGACCATACCTTGGAAGAGGTCGGCCAGCAGTTCTCGGTAACACGCGAGCGCATCCGCCAGATCGAGGCCAAGGCGCTGCGGAAGCTCAAGCACCCAAGCCGCTCAAAGGTACTCAGGAGCTTCCTCGACAATTGACGACGCAAGATCAGGAACTAACGGAATTCCAAAGCCGACGCTTTTATGGGTTCGTGTTCACGACCGGTGATAATCGTCTTCGATCCGCACAATATCGTCCTCGCCGAGATAGCTGCCGGTCTGGACTTCGATCAGCTCCAGATCGATCTTGCCGGGATTTTCGAGACGGTGGCGGGCCCCGCTTGGAACATAGATCGACTCGTTTTCGTGCAGGATCTTGACGTCGTCGCCGATCGTCACCCGCGCCGTGCCGCGTACGATGACCCAATGCTCGGCGCGGTGATGGTGCATCTGCAGCGATAGCCGTCCGCCCGGTTTGACGACGATGCGCTTGACCTGGAACCGATCGCCCTGATCGACCGATTGATAGGAACCCCAGGGACGATGCACCTTGAGGTGTTCGTCGGTGACGCCCGGCAGCGTTTGCTTGAGCTTCTGTACCACCCGGCGCAGGCCATCGCCGTCCTCGCGGCGAGCAACCAGAATGGCGTCGTCGCTTACCACGACGACCAGGTTTTCCACGCCGAACATGGCGACGAGCTGCTTGTCGCTCGCGACGTATGATCCGCGTGCATCGACAAAGACGGCCGAGCCCTGCGTGGCATTGTTGGCAGCATCGCGCGCCGAGAGTTCCCATACCGATTGCCACGACCCGACATCGGACCAGCCGTAGGAAACCGGGATCACGGCCGCTCGCGTCGTTCGTTCCATCACGGCATAGTCGATCGATTTTGCGGTGGCCCGCGCGAACGCCTCGGGCTCGAGCGTCACGAAGCCGATGTCGTTGCCGGCTGCTTCGACCGCGGACACGACTGCAGTCGCGCTTTCCGCTTCGAAGTTGCGATATTCCGCGAGCAACAGGTCGGCCCGGAACATGAAATTTCCGGAGTTCCACAGGAAGCCCTGGGCGACGTAGCTTTCGGCGGTATTTGCATCCGGCTTCTCGACAAACTTATTGATTGCAAAAATCCCCGGGCCCACCGGCTGGCCGGGATTTATGTAACCGTACTCTGTTGCCGCGCGGGTGGGACGAACTCCGAACGTGACAATTCGCTTGTCCTGCGCCGCTTCGGCGGCGACACCGCATACGTCGGTGAAGGCGCGTGTGTCACTCACCACGTGATCGGCCGCGAGCGCCACGACAACCGGTTCTCCGCCGCGATTGAGTGCGAACGCGGCGCCTGCTGCAATCGCCGGACCGGAGTCACGGCGCATCGGCTCAAGCAGGATGTCGGCTTCCATCTCGATAGCCGCGAGCTGCTCTGCGACCAGAAACCGATACCGGCTGTTGGTCACGATGATCGGCCGGCCAAACAGCGCGGGATCGGCGACCCGCCGCATGGTGTCCTGGAAGGTCGAATGTGGGCCGAAAAGGGGCAGGAACTGCTTCGGCCAGCTTTCGCGCGAGGCGGGCCACAATCGCGTACCAGCGCCGCCGCACATGATCAACGGAATGATTGGTTCGGCCATTATTGTCTATCTACCACGATCATTCATTCACATTAAGTTGGTGCCCTGACTACAACACGGGGATATCCGGCGCCACCGCCTCCGCTCGTTTTGCTGAATAGTGCTGCGCGTCCCGTAACAGAAGCGCCAGCGACGGATATGGCTTCGCCACCATCAGGATCTGATAGGAAAATACCGAGCGCATGATACGAATCAAAAATTGGTTGATTGCGAGCAAAATACGGCCCGCGAGCCCCGGCCCAATCGCCAACGCGAACGGAGCAGGAATGCCGCGCGTTTCGACAAGCTTGAACCCGCCCTGCTCGAACAGGCGCCGAAACGACGCAAAGGTAAAAAGTCGGGTGTGCGTAATGTCAAGAATACCGCGCTTGCCAAAATTAAACTGCCCCATCAAAAGCATAAACCGAACAATAAAGAAGGCGACATTGCCGGTGCTCACAATCAGCGTCACGTCCGGCGCGAACGTCATTTTTTCGCGAAGCTGCGCGATGAAAAGCTCGGGATTAGGCAGATGCTCAATGACGTCCAGCATCAGCACATAATCGAACTCTTCAAAATTTACCGGGGGCGGTCCCTTGCTGAGATCGTGCAATACGAATTTGTCGAGCTCAATGTCGGCGTCGGGCGGATACACATCAACCCCGGTGACCTTGCACCGTTTCTGCCGCCGCAGCAGGTCCCCGATATAGCCGCTGGCGCAGCCGAGATCGAGGACACGCGATTCCGGCCTGGACGCGCGCCACGGTGGCGGTGTGCGGACTGTCAAACGTCGCCTTGAGTTGATAATGAGCGTTGCCGCTCCTCTTGGGCGCGCAGTCGAACCGAACGTCGTAGAACAAATTCATCTTTTGGGCGCGGGCCCTTGCGGCCGCCTTGAGGACATCCCACGCATATTTGAGACCATTCACATGGCAGATTTCGTCCCCGTAATAAGTCGGGATCGGCAATTCCCGGATCGACAATTCGGCTATGACAAATTGGATGATTATTTCCGTGTCGAAATGAAAAGCGTTGGTGTTGAGATCGAACGGAATTTTTTTGAGCGCGGTGATCGAATAGACACGGTAGCCTGAGTGGAACTCGCTGAAGCGTGTGCCCAGCAGCCGATTTTCGACCCAGCTTAAAATCTTGTTGCCTATAAACTTGTAGAGCGGCATGCCGCCCTTGCGGGCGGCTCCGTGGTCGAGCATGCGCGAGCCGAAGACCGCGTCGGCTGTCCCATCGCGCAGCGGCGCCAGCAGTTCCGGCAAGCATTCCGGCGCATATTGGCCGTCACCGTGCAGCAAGGCGACAAAATCAAAGCCTTCCTGAATGGCATAGTGGTATCCGATCTTTTGGTTGCCCCCGTAGCCTTGATTTTTCGGATTGAAGAGGACGGTCAGCGGAAAGGGCAGTGTGGCGGCGTTCTGGACGCGCTTGCTGATCTCAAAAGTATCGTCCTGCGAGGCGTCATCGATGATCAGGACTTCGAAGTCATATTCGTCGCGCAGTTTTGTTGGAATTCGTTCTAGCACCCGGCCGATTGTAGTCGCGGCGTTGTATGCGACAATGAAGATCAAAACCCGCTTCTTGCTGCACGCCGACATGTCGTCCTTCTCTATCCGCTCCAAAACTACCGAACGTCGCGTGGCCATATGGACGGCCGGTACGAGAACAAAGTTCATGACCGCAATATTCTTCCCGCGACTGCATCAAGCTTCTTGATCAATTCCGGATCGATTGCGTCCGGCGCGGTGATCAATGCGCTGTCGAGCGCACGATCGGTGCCGATCGGACAGGGCTCGTGCTCGCGCGGGAAGTCGCGGGCAAGGCGCGCGACCAATTGCTTGGCCTTCTCCGCATTGGCCGTGAGCACCTTGATGATGTCCTGCACGGTGACGGCGTCGTGGCCGGGATGCCAGCAGTCGAAATCGGTGACCATGGCGACCGTCGCGTAACAGATCTCCGCTTCGCGCGCGAGCTTGGCCTCAGGCATGTTGGTCATACCAATGACCGAATAGCCGAGGTTCTTGTATGTGAGACTCTCGGCCAACGTCGAGAATTGCGGACCTTCGATGCAGACGTAGGTGCCGTCGCGCACAAGACTGATCCCCTCCGCGATCGCCGCCTCGGCGATATGGTCGCGAAGGCGCGGCGAAACCGGATGCGCCATTGACACGTGCGCCACGCAGCCTTTGCCGAAAAACGAGCTTTCGCGCTTGTGCGTGCGATCGACAAGCTGATCGATCAGGACGAAGGTGCCGGGCGAAAGCTCCTCCCTGAAGGAGCCGCACGCCGACAGGGACACCAGATCGGTAACGCCTGTGCGCTTGAGCACGTCGATATTAGCGCGGTAATTGATGTCGGAAGGTGAGTACCGATGGCCCTTGCCGTGACGTGAGAGAAACACGATCGGCAGTCCGCCGATTTCCCCGATCAGCAAGGGTGCCGAAGCTTCGCCCCAAGGGCTGGTGACGAGCGTCGTCTGCGCCTTTTCCAGCCCCGGCAACTCATAGATGCCCGACCCCCCGATGATGCCAAGCACGGATTTCGTCATATCTGGTTCGCCTTGTTACCGATGCCTACACACTTCGACGACCTGGGCGCGCCTGATCGAAACCTAAGCTCTCTGCTAACCGCCACGATAAGCGCGATACCAGGCAACGAAGCGGCGGATACCCTCTTCGATGCTTGTTGAGGGACGAAAGCCGACGTCGCGGAACAGGTCGGCGACGTCTGCCCGCGTCTCGGCTACGTCGCCCGGCTGCATCGGCGCAAGCTCTTTGATGGCCGGACAACCGAGTTCCTTTTCGAGCAATTCCACAACGCGCGACACCTCGACCGAGCGGTCATTGCCGATGTTGTAGATGCGCCAGGGGGCGCTGCTGGTCGACGGGTCCGGCGCGTCGCCGGACCATGCCGGGTTTGGCTCCGCGATGCGGTCGACGAGCCGCACCACCGCTTCGGTCACATCGTCCACGTAAGTGAAATCCCGCCGCATGTTGCCGAAATTGAACAGCCGGATCGGGCGCTGCTCGACGATTGCCGACGCGAAGATGAACATGGCCATGTCCGGACGACCCCACGGCCCGTAGACAGTGAAAAAGCGCAAACCGGTTATCGGCAGTGCGAACAGATGGCTGTAGGCATGGGCCATCAATTCGTTGGCTTTTTTTGTCGCCGCATAGAGGCTGATGGGATGATCCACATTGTCGTGCACCGAAAACGGCAGCCGGGTGTTGGCGCCATAGACGGACGACGACGAGGCGAACAGAAGATGTTTGCAGCCGTTATGCCGGCAACCTTCGAGCACACTGAGGAAGCCTTGCAGATTTGCATCCCCATACGCGTGCGGGTCGGTGAGGGAGTAGCGGACGCCGGCCTGGGCCGCGAGATGCACCACAAACGGAAAGCGTTCTTTTGCAAACAGCGCGTCCACCGCCGTTCGATCGGCGAGATCGAGTTTCAAAAAGCGAAACGCCGGGAATTTGGCGAGTTCGGCAACGCGCGCCTCCTTTAATTTCACGTCGTAATATGCGTTCATGCTGTCGAGGCCGACGACGGTGCGTCCGTTCTCGAGCAAGCGCTGCGCAACGTGGAAGCCGATGAAGCCTGCGGCCCCGGTGACCAGAACTGGATTTTCCGACATGTGTCCCTTTATTCGCTTCCCCCGGGGCGCGTCGATTCGCCTACGTCGAAATTAGGCTGCATCCTGCCGATGCCGGGCCGTCGTCCGACTTGAAGTGGCATTGCTTGAACGATTCTGGCTCCTGGTGGCTTAATTCGAGGGCGTCGGACCAGACTTTTCAAGGCCGGCGCGGCAAGACCGACCACGACAAAAGCCACAAACGACCTCGACGTAATAGCTCGGAAATCGCGCTCACGGCAATGGTTCGGCGGCCACGACATCCTGAAGGGTCGACCATGGCGTTTCACCCGGCGCCCATGTCCGGGTTGTAAAGCGCCAAGCCCAGGCATTTCTGCGCGTCAGGACTTCGGGCGGAGCGATGTAGATGTTGGTATTGTTCGCGCCATCCATACGGCCCGCGCCGACGAAGGCAAATGGCACGCGCGGCAAGACCTGGTCGAGAAACGGACCAAAGTCGTCTTGGAGATGGGTCGAGCGAATCAAATATGACGAACTCGGAAACGTGAAGCGCTGGGACGGCATTCGGGCGCGGCGCTTCGTCAGGAATGACGAGGAATCCACTCATGCGCGGGCCGCCGGTAACGATCTCGCTCATGAGACCTTGGCGGCGGAATTGGCGGATGGGCCCGAAGCTCGCGCAAAGCCATCGCGTGCGCCAGAGCCGGGAAGACAAGGAAGACCAACAGCGATGTAGCGAGCACCGCCGCACCAGGCTGCCACTTCAACGCAGGCGCAGGCCTCTTGCCATTGCCGGCTTGCGGTGCCGCAAAGCCGAGGGCGAGAAAGGCGGCGACGAACAGGTGGGTGACGTGAAGCAAACGCCAGCCATCCGCCATCATGACAATACGCCGCGGAGATGGGAGACTTGCCAGCATGGCAATCCAGAACGAACGCTCGACCGTCGAGGCATTGCGCCAGACGTAAAAGATACCTGCCAGAAATGGCAGAAGGACGAGAAACGGGTCGCCCGTCGCGGTAGAGAAAAGTTGTATCTGGCTCGCGAGCATGAAGGGGCCAACGCCGCGCAGAAATGTAACAAAATTGCCTGCAACGCTGCCAGAAGCACGCCTGGGTGCGCGATAAAATTCCGCCAGGTCTGGGCGAAGAGAAACAACGACTGCGCTCGTTCATTCGGAAGGCTCGAAAGTGTTTTTTGGTAAAGCGCGTCGCAGCCGTTCCAGGTTTTGCCGATCGAAAGGCCGCACGTCGTCCATGCGAAGTTGCCGCCCGTGTCAACGCCTTCCGAACCGTAGAGGTGTTGAAGCGCCAGGTTGGTGGCCAGCACGGCAATCACGATCGCACAGGCGATTCCCATGAGCCGTAAGCGTGAGGCAATCCCGCTAGCGAATGCGTACCCGATCCAAAGCACCAGGAATGGAACGGCGAACAGAGCGCCCATTCGCATCATCAGTGCAACCGTCAATGCCGCCAACCCGAGCAGCGCGTGAGGCAGTGAACGCTGTCGGATCGACTGGACGAAGAAGATGAGTGAAAACAGACCCCAAATGTAACCGAGAGGCTCCGTCAGCGTCGTCGAAAGGTACGGTCGCGCGACGTTGAATGCCAGCCCGGCAAAGCCGATGCCCGCCCAGATTCCATACCACCCGGCCAGC
This sequence comes from uncultured Alphaproteobacteria bacterium, assembly GCA_963730645.1. Lineage (GTDB taxonomy): Bacteria > Pseudomonadota > Alphaproteobacteria > Rhizobiales > Xanthobacteraceae > BOG-931. The sequence goes on from CAVSSN010000020.1 coordinate 26,645, forward strand.
AGGCACGATGCCAGATAAAGCATCACGGCCATCATGGCGAGCTGAACGAGCAGCGTCCCCGGGAATGAATAATCGGCAGCAACGGTTGTCAGTTCGCGGAATGCCTCAGCCATCGGCCGTCGCGTTCCCATCAATTCCCAATCGCCAAAATAGGCGAGGTGAAACGTGTCCTTGTAATATGCGCTGCTGTCGGAATGCGGGACGAGCCCCGCGATGCTCATATAATTCATATCGGTCACATGAGCGTAACCGCTCCAGCCGCCGGCGCTGAGCGCGAACAGAAAAAGGCAGAACAGCACCGGCAGACCAAAAATGCGCCAAAGGCGTGCCTGCGCAAGTTCAAGCTGATTCAACGGGCCGACGGGAACCAATCCGAACCACGCAAGCCACGCGAGCGCAGCGCCCAAGGCGCCGAAGGCCAGAATACGGCGAGCGGCGCATATGGCGCGATGGTGGTGACGGATCTTGCGTACGGGATCAAACGAAACACCGTCGCCGTCGGCAGTGCATCGCCGGCCGTTACGCCGTAGACGATCGTGCCGACGTAGAGAATGCTGGCAACGATCAGGGCCCAGCTCGCCGCTTGCATCATCCACATCAGCGGCGCGAGTTCGGGCGCTTATCGCGCGAAGCCAGGGACAATCGCCGAAACGGTATGCCAAGGGGACTGCAAGAAAGCCCAGGACCAACATACCAAAGACAATGACCTCATAGATCGAACGCTGCACCTGGACCCGATACTCGACCTGCAGCACCGTGGAGGAGTCGTTGGCGACGCCCGCAGGCAGCGTAAATTGCAGCGTGCGAAGGAGACCGCGGATCCCGTAGAAGCTCGCTTTGCTCGATCGCGGGCTCGGCGCTTGCGGCGGATTCCAGTTCTTGCCGTTGATCCACAGCCTGAACGCGCAGGTCTTCACCTGGCTTAAGTTCGCTTTCCGGCACAGGCCCCAGAATCGACAAGTACGGAATGTCGGTGCCGATCGCGACGCGGTATTGCCCGGATACCGCCGGGCTCTGCACGAACGGGCCGTGAAACTCCTGCGTCCGGGTCCAATTGCCGTGCTGCAAGATAAAGGCGGCGACAAAGATGACGGCAAAAATCCGGGCGACCACGTAGATCAGCCGTCGGCGCGCCGCCAATCCATCGGCCACCGACAGCAATCGGGCTTTAGCATCCATGACCGTATGGACCATTTGAATGCTATGAGAACGGCTATTGCAGACTCGCGTGACTCACCGGGCTTACTTACTCCCGGCCACAAAATCCGAATAGGCGCGTTCAAGTCCAAGCCGCAACGGCGTGTGTGCACTCCAGCCGAGTGCTTCCAGCTTCGACACGTCAAGGAGCTTGCGCGGTGTGCCGTCCGGCCGCGTGGTGTCGAAGACAAGTTCGCCGCGAAAGCCCACGACTTCCGCAACGAGTCGCGCCAGTTCGGCAATCGTGGCGTCCCTGCCGGTGCCGACATTGAGATGCGAATCCCCGGAATATCGCTCAAGCACGAACACGCACGCCTCGGCCAGATCGTCGACGTAGATGAACTCGCGCTTCGGCTTGCCGGTCCCCCACACCGTCACGGTCGGTGCGGCAGCGATCTTTGCCTCGTGAAAGCGCCGGATGAGCGCCGCCATGACATGGCTGTTTTCGGGGTGATAATTGTCTCCGGGACCGAACACGTTGGTCGGCATGACCGAAACGAAATCCGCATCCGTACTGGCGCCGGTAGGCCTGGCACAGCTTGATGCCGGCGATCTTCGCGATCGCGTACCATTCGTTGGTCGGCTCCAGCGGGCCGGTCAGAAGCTCCTCTTCGCTCATCGGCTGGCGGGCGAGTCTCGGGTAGATGCACGATGACCCGAGAAAAAGCAGCTTTTCGACCTTGGCCAGATAAGCGCCATGGATGACATTCGTCGCGATTGCCAGATTTTCGTAGATGAACTCGGCTGGGAAAGTGTCGTTGGCATGAATCCCGCCGACCTTTGCGGCAGCAACGATAACGACCTGCGGTCGCATACTCGGCCAGGAACCGTTCGGTTGCGTCCTGTTTGAGCAGATCAACGCGGTCGCGGCCGGCGGTAAGCACGCTGCACTCGCTGCGCGCAAGCCGCCGTGCAATCGCCGAGCCGACCATGCCGCGATGACCCGCGACGAATATCCGCTTGTTCTTCAAGTCGAACAGCTTGGCCGGAACGGCGAGGTCATTCATCGCGACCGTGCCTCTTCTGCTCAAAACGAACTCCCGCGAGATCGGCATCCACCATCTCGCGGACGAGTTCCTCGAAACCGGTCCGATGCTGCCAGCCGAGCTTGGTGCGGGCCTTGGTCGGATCGCCAATCAGAAGATCGACTTCAGTCGGTCTGAAATAACGAGGGTCGATCTCGATGAGGACTTTTCCCGAGCTCCGATCGATGCCCTTTTCGTCAACGCCGGAGCCTTGCCACTCAATGCTACGGCCGACATGGGCAAACGCTTTCTCGACGAACTCCCGGACAGAATGCGTCTCCCCCGTCGCCAAAACGTAATCGTCCGGCTGGTCTTGCTGCACGATCAGCCACATGCCTTCGACATAATCGCGGGCATGTCCCCAGTCGCGCTTGGCATTGAGATTGCCGAGAAACAGTTTGTCTTGCAACCCGAGCTCGATCGCCGCGACTGCGCGCGTGATCTTTCGCGTGACGAATGTTTCACCGCGGATCGGGCTCTCATGATTGAACAGAATGCCGTTCGATGCGTGCATTCCATACGCCTCGCGATAATTGACCGTAATCCAATATGCGTACAGCTTTGCCGCAGCATAGGGCGAGCGTGGATAGAACGGGGTCGTTTCCGTTTGCGGAATTTCCTGAACTTTGCCGTAAAGTTCGGAGGTTGAGGCCTGATAAAACCGCGTTTGTTTCTCACGGCCGAGAATTCGGATCGCCTCGAGCAGACGCAGCGTCCCCACCGCATCGGAATTCGCCGTATATTCCGGCGTCTCAAAAGAGACCTGCACGTGCGATTGGGCGGCCAGATTGTAGATCTCGTCGGGCTGGGTTTCCTGAACAATACGGATCAGATTGGTCGCGTCGGTCACGTCGCCAAAATGCAAGGAGAACGAAACGCCTTTTTCATGCGGATCATGATACAGGTGATCGACGCGTCCGGTGTTGAACGACGACGATCGGCGCTTGATCCCGTGCACGATATATCCCTTGGCCAGCAGGAATTCGGCGAGATAGGCGCCGTCCTGGCCGGTCACGCCGGTGATCAGTGCGATTTTCTGAGGCGATTGAGCCATATTCCTTCGGCCGCCTGCTAAGAGGTCTTTTCCACAATTAGCATCATTCGGAAAGCGCTGAAACGGCCGACTGCACCTTCGATCGATCGCTCGAGCCGCAAGGCGTACGGCGCCAGTCGTTGCGGGATCAGACACCAACGTTTGAAGCCGCCGCTCAGCGGATAAGTGGCAAGCGAGAACCAAACGACATGCCTGATCTTGAGGTTCGGAAATGACCGCTCGAAACGGTCGCGATCACGCGTGGCGATGAGCGTTGGGATCGCCTGATTTGAGTTGTACGGATCGCGCTGCGGATCGGGAATCCCCTCGATCAGTGGATCGGCTGACGTGCGCACCGGTTCATGATGCAACAGGCGGTAGAACAGCGTGCTGCCCCAGGTAATGGCCGGCTCGACCATGACAATCCGTCCGCCCGGACGCAGAACTCGCGCCGCCTCACGAAAAAAATGAACCGGAAATTCGACGTGGTGCAGAACATCGACCATCACGATGTTCGCTGCCATGCCGTCACGAAACGGCAAATGCTGTGCGTCCGCAACGCAGTCGAGCCACCGTGCGAATTGGATATCGGTCGCGATCACCTGGGGGAGACCGCGCTTCAGATTGCCGATGCCGCCGCCGATTTCGATCGTAACGCCCGGGACGCACTCCGCGATAATGCGGTCGTAGAAGTCATCATAGATCATGCGCAAGACCGGCTTGCGTTCCCAGACGTCGAGATAGCCGTGCAACGCCTCCGACATCGGCTCACATGGCCTTGATGCGCAGAAACGCGAACAGGACCATTCGCAGAAGCATCACCCCGTGGCGGAAGCGGGAAATTTGGGTCTCGCCATAGGTGCGGTTGGCGTACCGGATCGGCACCTCGACGATCTTCAGGCCGAGCTTCGATGAGCCGAAAATCAGATCGAAGTCGCCAAACGGATCGAAATCGCCGAAATAGACGCGGCCGGCTTTCAGACGCTGGTAATCGGTGCGCCGCAACACCTTGGTTCCGCATAGCGTGTCGGTCAGCCGCTGCGAAAGCAGCCAGGTGAAGATGAGCGAGAACGACTTGTTGGCGACCAGATTGAGAAAGCGCATTGCTTCGTCTTCCATCGGATAGACGAGGCGCGAACCGTTTACGAACTCGCCTTTGCCCGATTGGATTGCCTGCCAGAACTTCGGCAGTTGCTCGGGCGGCATGGTCAGGTCGGCGTCGAGGATCATCAGCACATCGCCGCGCGCGGCGTCGAAAGCCGTGAATACCGCGTCGGCTTTGCCTTTGCCAGGTTGCCGCATGGCCTTGATGTCGTATTGCGGATAGGCGGTCACGACGCGCTGGATTTCCTCCCAGGTGCCATCCTTCGAATGCCCCTCGACGAAAATAATTTCGAGGTCCTCGGTAAAGCGCGGAATTCTCTGCACCGCCGGCTCGATGTTGCCCTTCTCGTTGCGCGCCGGAACGACGACCGTCGCCGAATTTACGCCATCAGCAACGCGGCGCAGTGAACGGCAAACCGTATAGTGCCGCAGGCACGCGAGGCGAATAAGCGGAAATGGCGCGACGAAACGGTTGATCAGCCGGCCAAGTCCGAGCAGCCGGAATGGCATCAGCATCCGGAATTCCGACTTGACGGGTTCGAAATCGGCCAGCGCAACAAGCGACTGAATATCCGCAGCAGACAGCACGTTCTGCGCCGGCTGCGGCATGCGCACCTTAAGGCCTTCGGCAAGCTTCACGGCCGGATACCAGAGATGCGAGACATAGGCGATGATGAGGCGCGTTTCGCGCGTGCATAAATCGTGCAGGCTGTCGAATAATCGCTGGCAGTCATCGAGGGAGCCCAGCGTATCCGCAATGAGGATCACGTCGAACGGACCGGACAACGACTTGAGCAGGGTTTCATCTTCGACATCGCCTTCGACAAATGACAGATGCGGATAGCGTCGCTCGCGCCTGCGCAACCATTCCACCACTGAAATCCACTCCGACGCCAAATGAGGGCTTCAAGGCCGCCAACAGGTGCCCGTTCCCACAGCCAAGCTCAAGAACCCGCGCGCCCTCGGGAATTAGGAATTTCAGATAACGCAGATCCTCTTGGTGGAAGAATGCACCACGCTTGAGCCAGCGCTGGCGTTCCGGCGCCACCTCGTCTTGCAATCGACGTATCGCCTGTTTGCGTGGCGACATCGCAATCGTCGGAGGTGCGTTCATTGGTCTGATGCGGCCGCGGATTGACGCTGACGGCTTGGCGAGTAAGCGGCCCAGACGATCGCTCCAGGCAACGCGGCGATCAGAAGCGTGAGGCCGAAACATACCGAGAAGAATAGCGCTCGTTCCAAGGGTACGCCGTGACTGCCAAGCAGCGACGTCACCGCGAGTTCACGCACGCCCCAGCCTCCGATCGATACCGGTATCAACGCGACCGCGACCATCACTACGAAGAGGACGGCGGCATCGACAATCGGTAGCGAGAGGCCGGCAGCCCGCGCCAGCAGCCAAACAGCAAGGATCGTAAGAAAATGGACGCCAAACGCCAGGGCAGCGATGCTGACACCGGCCGCGCGATCCAGGAGGACGGAATGCGCAGCCTTCGCCAGCCTCCCGAGCGAGGCGGTGTATGGCCAGCGCTCCATGATAACGCTCAACCGTGGTGCAAGAATCAACCCGGCGCCACCGGCCGCCAGCATGGCACCGAAACTCGCCATGACAGTGACGCGATGTCCGCCCAAAGCTGCCAGGGCAGACGGAAACTGGAGGACTACGAACCCGATGGCAATCAAGGCGGCGACGCCAACCGCCCGATCGATCATCACGCTGGCGATAGACTGACGCCAGCCACGACCAAGCTGCGTCAGCATCCACACCCGCAATGTATCGGCTGCGATGTTGGGCACCACCTGGGCGAAAAAATTCGAAATCATTGTGATTGCTATCATCGGACCGCGTCTTATCCGTTCGCGGCCTCTTTCGAGAGCATCCACGATTTTGCACCAGCGCAATCCGACGAGCAGAATCTCTATTATGAAGGCTAGAACCGCGAGGCTCGTCCAAAGCAGGTCGAGCGTGCGGCCAGCGCGTAAAAGCTCACTGAGATCGATATTGCGCGCAAGATACCAAAAGCATAAGCACGTCACCGCCAATTTAGCCGCAAAAAGGCCCACCTGAGCGGGTGTCAGTCCAATTTTATTCTCTCCGCCTTCGGCGTAGTTCGACATCACACGCTCAATTCGCAGCCGCGTCGCTCTTGGGACATTTGAGAAGGCATCTTGTATGCCGGCGCCGCTGTTACATCCTGCGTGACCTAACGGTCGTGGCTGCTATAGCTTCGCAGCGACTGCCTCCAAGGACGGGATCGTGTGGATGTCTGCTAATTCGCAAATCGAGGTGAGCCTGTCAACAATGCGGACGGAACCGGCGTTAATTCGATAATAGGACATGGGACTTGAAATCCTGCGCCGCGAGGTGGCGGTCAGAATGGTCAGCATTTAAATGCTTTGGAGGTGTTATCTCACAAGGATTCCCGTACCGCCTTGTCGCCGGACACCATGTGCCGCGGGATGGCGATGCGCTCGGCGATTTCGATCAGCATGTAGAACGCCACGCCGAGAATGGTGAGGCCAACGATGCCGGCGAACAAAAGCTGCGTGTCCATGCTGCCATTCGCCACCATCAGCAGATAGCCGAGGCCGGCGTCGCCGCCGACGAACTCACCGACCACTGCGCCAACGACCGCGAGTGTGATCGAAATTTTCAGGCCGCCGAAGATCGCCGGCAGCGCGCTCGGCAGGCGGATCTTGAAAAAAGTGTCGGCTGCGTTGAAGCCCATCGAGCGCGCCAACTGGATTTTCTCCGGCTCGATCGCGGCGAGGCCGACCGCGGTATTGATCACGATCGGGAAGAACGCGATCAGGAATGCGATCAGCACTTTCGGGATGAGGCCGAAGCCGAACCACACCAGGAACAGAGGCGCGACGGCGACCTTCGGCATGGCCTGCGAAGAGACCAGTAGCGGCAGGACCGATCGCGAGAACGGCGGCCAGAGAAAAATCGCGAGCGCCAGCGGAATGCCGACCACGATGCTGAGCACGAAACCGAGCAGAATCTCGATCGCGGTGACGCCACCATTGTGTAGCAGCAGGCCAGCATTTGTGACCATCGAGGCGAGGATGGCGCTCGGCGCCGGCAGCAGGAAAGCCTGAACGTGGAATGCGCGTGTGCCGACTTCCCAGAATACGAGTACGGCAAGCACGACACAGGTCGGTGCGACGATGGCGGAGATGCGGGCGCGCGTTTCCCGCCGCGCCAGGTTTTGCTGGACGCTCGCCTCCACGTCCTCGATGCTGCGCGGCGAATTCTGCGAAGCCGGTGTTCCTGGTGTCGCTCATGGCGCGATCTCAATGCTCCCGCAGCACGCCGCGGGCAAGGAACAATTCGAGGATTTCGCGGCTGTAGCGCGCGAACTCAGGCGTCTCGCGCGTGGCCAAAGTGCGTGGACGCGGCAGATCGATATTGATCACGCGATCGATTTGCCCCGGCCGCGGTGTCATGACGACGACCCGGTCGGAGAGAAACACCGCCTCGGGCACGCTGTGGGTGATGAACAGCACCGTCATGCGGCGCTCGTTCCAGATTTGCTGGAGGTCGAGCACAAGCTGGTCGCGCGTCAACGCATCGAGCGCGCCGAACGGCTCGTCCATCAGGAGGAGCGGTGGGTTGTGAATGAGCGCGCGGCACAGCGAGACGCGCTGCCGCATCCCGCCGGACAGTTCGTGCGGGAATTTGTCCTCGAAGCCGCCGAGGCCGACCGAGGCCAACAGCTCGCGCGCGCGGCGTTCGGCGGCGCGGCGTTCGAGCTTTTTCGCTTCGGCCTGCAGCATGACGTTGCCGAGTGCGGTGCGCCATTCCAGCAGCACGGGACTTTGAAACACGATGCCGATATCGGTGCGGGGCTGCGTCACCGGCGTGCCGTCTACCGCGATCTCGCCGCTCGACGGCGGGATGAGACCGGCCGCGATCATGAGCAGCGTGCTCTTGCCGCAGCCGCTCGGCCCGAGGATGGAGAGAAATTCGCCGCGCCGCTCGCTCACCGAGACCTGATCGAGGGCGCGCACGGGCCCATCGCGCGTCGCGTAGACCTTGCTCAGTCCTTGCAGGCGCAGGAATGGCCGGTCCGGCTCCGCGCTGGCAGGGGCTACGGACGACATCGCAAGCGTCGCATGTCAGCTCAGGTCTTGTTCGCGGTCGGCTGCGGCGGCACGAATTCGGCGCCGGTCGGGACGAAATCGTTGGTGTAGACCTGCTTCGCATCGAGCGGCGCGGTGACGCCGCCATACTGCTTGAGCACGGCGACGGTTTCCTCCCAATCCTTGTCCGAACTCCAGCCGAGCGGCTTGGCCGCCGTATTCGGCGTCACCCAGGTTTCCCACGACATCTCGGCCTCGCGCATCGCGATCGCCGGATCGATCGCCTGCGAGTATTTGCGTGCGATGGCGATCATCTCGTCGGGATTCTTGCGGCCATAGAGGAAGCCCTTGAGACTCGCGGCGACGAAATTGCGCACCAGTTCCGGGTCTTCCTTGATCATGTCGTTGTGGACCACGATCCCGTTGCTGACCGCGGTGACGCCGCAGTCGGCATACCACAGCACGCGCGCCTTCTTATGGCCCCGGATTTCGATGCTCGGCACCTGCCCGGTCGCAAAGCCGGCTATCGCCACGAATTGCCCGGTGACGAGGGCAGGCGGCGCGCCGGCCGGATCGACATTGGCGACGCGGATCTTGTCGCCGTCGAGCTTGCAGCCTTTGACGAAGGCTGGCCATTGCTGGAACTGGGCGGCGCCGGTCGGAATGCCGATGGTTTTGCCTTCGAGGTCCTTCGGCGTCTTGATGCCGGAATCGGCGAGCACCATCACCGCTGTCGGATTCTTGCGATAGATCGAGGCGACGGTGCGGATGTTCATGTCCTTCGACACGCTCAGCCCGGTGACGAAGCCGTCGACAAATCCGAACTGCGTCGCCTTGCTGGCGACAAGCTGTGCGGTGCTGCCGGAGCCCTTGCCCGGGCCGACGTCGACGTTGAGGCCGACCTCTTTGTAGAAGCCCTTGTCCTGCGCCACCATGAAACCGGCGTTCGGTCCCTGGAACAGCCAGTCGAGCCGCATGGTGATGTCGCGCAATTTCGCCTGCGCGAGCGCCGGACGGGCCAGCGGCACGGCCATCAGCCCCGCGGCGGCGCCGGCGTGGCGAAGGAATTGCCGCCGCGATGTCGATTTGCGTGTCATGGACGCGCTCCCTCAGGTCTTGTTCGGATTTGGCTGCGGCGGCACGAACTCGGCGCCGCTCGGCACGAAGTCGTTGGTGTAGAGCAATTTCGGATCGAGCGGTGTGTCGACGCCGCCATACTGCTTGAGCACCGAGACGGTCTCTTCCCAATCCTTGTCGGAACTCCACCCGAGCGGCTGGCTGAGCGTATTCGGCGTCACCCACGTATCCCACGACAGCTCGGCTTCGCGGCGCGCAATCGCAGGATCGACCGCTTGCGAGAACTTGCGGATGATCGCCACCATCTCGTCGGGGTTCTGGCGGCCATAGAGGAAGCCTTTGACACTGGCCGCGACGAAGGCGCGGATCAGCGCCGGGTCTTCCTTGATGAGGTCGTTGTGGACCACGATGCCGTTGCTCACCGCGATCACGCCGCAATCCGCATACCAGAAGATGCGCGTCGGCTTGTGGCCGCGAATTTCGACGCTCGGGACCTGGCCCTGCGCATAACCGGCGATGGCTGCGAACTGCCCGGTCGCCAGCGCCGGCGGGGCGCCCGCCGGATCGACATTGGCGACGCGGATTTTGCTGCCGTCGAGCTTGCAGCCCTTGATGAAGGCCGGCCACTGCTGGAACTGGGTGCCGCCCGGCGGGATACCGACAGTCTTGCCCTCCAGATCCTTCGGCGACTTGATGTCGGAATCCGCAAGCACGATCACGGCGGTCGGATTGCGGCGATAGATGGCGCCGACGGTGCGGATGTTCATGCCCTTCGACACGCTCAGGCCGACGACGAAACCATCGGAAAAGCCGAACTGCGTCGCCTTGCTGGCGACCAGTTGCGCAGTGCTGCCGGAACCTTTGCCGGGGCCGACGTCGACGTTGAGGCCGACCTCTTTGTAGAAGCCCTTGTCGTGGGCGACCATGAAGCCGGCATTCGGCCCCTGATACAGCCAGTCGAGCCGCATCGTGATGTCGCGCATCTTCACCTGGGCGAGTGCCGGACGCGCGAGCGGCACGGACATGAGCCCGGCGGCGGCGCCCGCGCGCCTCAGGAATTGGCGTCTCGATGACTTGCCGGATGTTAAATTTCCGGAGGTCGGATTGCTGGACATGCCCTCACTCCTTGCGTGAAATCCGCGATTTGCGTCGCATTTTCGGCGCGCGGTTGTGGCGCTGCTCGCGCACAGCCAAATGTCTAAGCGTTGAATTCCCCGCCGCATCGCGGCTTCGTATCGAAGGCTTCCATAGAAGATGCAGGGCGTCAACGGCCGGCTGGTCGCAGATGGGCTCGCGCCAGCGACAATTTCAATTGTTGAGATTCTCCCGCAGCGTCGCGCCGGCATATTTCTTCTTGGACAGCCCGCGGCGCTGCAATTCGGGAACGACGAATTCCACGAACTCGCGCATGTTGTCCATCGCCGTGTAGCCGCGGCCGAGAATGAAGCCGCCGTTGGCGCCGGTCTCGAAGTGCATCTCTTCGAGCTTGTCGACGATGGCTTTCGGCGTGCCCGAGGCGACAAGGATGCGATCAACGAGGAAGCGCCTGCCGAATGTTTCGAGCGACTGTTTCGGGTCGACGGTCTTGAGCATTTCCTCGAAGCTGCCGAGGTTGCCTTTCTGACTGCGCACCTGCATCGGCAAAGTCGGAGAGCAGCATGCCCGGCTTCGCGATCGAGAAGTCGACGCCGAATTGCGCGGACATTTCGACGAGGCCGGCTTCCGGCGGAATCGATTCGAGGTAGCGGCGTTCCATCTCCTTCGCATGCGCGTCGGAGTCCGCCACCTGGATGCGGACCGACCACAGGATGCCGATGTCGCGCGGCTTGCGTCCGACGGCCGTGAGCTTGGCGTCAAGCTCGGCGCGGTGCTGCTTCATGCTGGGCAGCGAACGGCGGGTGCTGAACTGCAGGTCCGCATAGGTCGCGGCGAGATTCATGCCGGGCCCTGACAGGCCGGCCTGGATGATCACCGGCCGCCGCTGCGGCGACGGCAAAGCGGGCAGGGGGCCGCGCACATTGAAATAGCGGCCGCGATGATCGATGCGATGCACCTTTGACGGGTCGCAATAGATTCCCTTTTCGCGGTCGAGCACCAGCGCGTCGGGCTCGACGCTGTCCCACAGCGCGCACGCGACCTGCAGGAACTCCTGCGCCCGCTCGTAGCGTTCGTCGTGGTCCATCATCACGTCGAAGCCGTAGTTTGCGGCCTCGTTCTTGTAGGCCGATGTCACGGCGTTCCACGCGATGCGTCCGTGGGTGACATGGTCGAGCGCATTGAAGACGCGCGCGCAGTGAAACGGATGGTGGTAGGTCGTCGACAGCGTCATGGCGAAGCCGACGCCCTGTGCGGCCCGCGACATCAGCGGGATCATCGGCGTCATGTCGTGGCGCGGCCACTTTGCGCCATAGCGCACCACCGCTTCGTGGTTGCCGCCATAGTCCTCCGACGTGCCGCCGGTGTCGCCGAAGAACAGCATGTCCATCACGCCGCGCTCGGCGATGCGCGCGATGTCTTCGTAGAATTCCGACGTGCCGTAATAGGGATAGCCGACCCACGAGCCCGGCATGCGCCACAGATAGTCGGTGTGGAGAAAGGAAATGTCGGATGCGAGGTGGATGAGTTGCGATTCCGCCAAGGGGCTCTCCGAATTCTGCCGTGTCGCGCCAGCGACGAAACTCTAGAGGAGCCATCGGCAGCAGGCGCCAGCGAGCCGGCGCCGCGCTGCGCCCACAACTTCAAAGTGAAGCATGGTGCGGGCATTGCGCTCTATACTGTACGCTCGCCAAGCCGCCGGAGTATCGACATGCAAGGCATTGCGAAGACACCGCCAACAAAGGTCGTCATCGTTGGCGGCGGCATCGGCGGGCTCACCGCCGCGCTCGCGTTGCTCAAGCGCGGCATCGATGTCGAGGTTTATGAGCAGTCAAGTGTGCTCAAGGAAGCCGGCGCCGGCGTGCAGATCGGTCCGAACGGGACACGCGTCCTTTTTGCGTTGGGGCTGCAGGAGGCGCTGTCGCGCGTTCACGTCGTTCCGGAGCGGCGCGAAATCCGCCACTGGCGAAGCGGCGAGACCTGGGACTGGTTCGAGCTCGGCGCCGCTTTCACCGAACGCTTCGGCACGCCGCATCTGTTGCTGCACCGCGGCGACCTGCTTGGCATTCTCGCCGACGCGGTGATGCGGCTGAAGCCGGACGCCGTCACGCTCAACAAGCGATGCGTCGCAGTCAGCCAGACAGCGGATCACGCCGAGGTGCGTTTCGCCGACGGCGAAGCGGTACAATCGGCGTTCGTCGTGGGCGCCGACGGTATTCACTCGAAGGCGCGCGAATGCCTGTTCGGGTCCGGCCGCGCCGAATTTACCGGCTGCGTGGCGTGGCGCGGGCTGGTGCCGATGGAAAGCCTGCCGCCGCACCTCGCGCGCTTGGTGGGCACCAACTGGCTCGGGCCTCACGGCCACGTGCTGCACTATCCGGTGCGGCGCGGCGAGCTCATGAACTACATCAGCATCGTCGAACGCGACGACTGGCAGCAGGAAATCCTGGACCATCGAGGGCACCAAGGGCGAACTCGCCAACGATTTCCGCGGCTGGCACGAGGACGTGCACACGCTGATCGAAGGCCTCGATACGCCCTACAAGTGGGCGCTGTTCGTGCGCGGGCCGATGCCGCACTGGACGCAGGGACGCATCACGCTGCTTGGCGACGCCTGCCACCCGACCTTGCCGTTCCTGGGCCAGGGCGCGGTCATGGCGATCGAGGACGCCTACGTGGTTGCCGCCTGCGTGCAGAAATACGCCGACGAGCCGGCGGTCGCGCTCGCCCGTTATGAAGACATCCGGCGCGAACGCACGGCGGCGGTCGTGCGCAAGGCGCATGAGAACCGCCGCCAGGTCTTCAGCCCGGCGCTCGCTGATGAAAATGCGGTTGCGTCCGAGGTGACGCGCGACTGGCAGCAGGTGCGCCTGCGCGAGCGCATGGATTGGCTCTACACCTACGACGCCACGGCGATCGAGATTTGACTGATTAAGCTGCGGCGAGACTTCGCAGGCGGCGCGCGGATGATTGCTGCCGCGCGCGTATGTCCATAACATTCGGTCATCACCGGGAGGGGACCATGAGGCAATTGACATCTGTGCTGCTCGCGGCCGCCGCGTTGCTGGCGGCGACGGGGGCGCGCGCCGAGGATCATCTCAAGGTCGTGATGGGCGGGCGCAGCCAGGGTGAAACCTTCGTCGCCGAAGTCGGCAAGGCGGCAGGCATCTACAAGAAACATGGCATCGACCTCGATATCCTCTATACCGACGGCGGCGGCGAGACCCAGCAGGTCGTGATCGCAGGCAGCGCGGATATCGGCGGCGCAGTCGGTTTCCCGGGTGTGCTCGGCGTCTACGCCAAAGGCGCGCCGATCCGCGTTATCGGCGCGTCGTTCACGGGCGGCAGCCAGATTTACTGGTACGTCCCCGCCAATTCTCCGGTCAAGACCGTGGCCGATCTCGCGGGCAAGACGGTTTCTTATTCGGTCACTGGATCGTCGACCCACTCGGGTCTGCTGGCCATGCAGAAATACACCGGCGTCAAGTTCATTCCGACTGCGACCGGTAGCGCCATCGGCACGTTTACGCAGGTGATGAGTGGGCAGATCGATGCCGGCTGGGCCGGCGCGCCATTCGGCGTCGAAGCGATCGAGCAGGGCAAGACCCGCGTGGTGATGAAAATGTCGGACTCGCCCGAACTCGACAAGCAGACGATCCGTCTCACCATCGCCAACGCCGCCGACCTCAAGGCGCGCCCGGACGTGTACAAGCGCTTCATGCGCGGCTATCGCGAAACGCTCGAATGGATCTACACCACGCCGGAGGGTCTCAAGGCCTACGCCGACTTCGGCAACATGTCGGTCGCGACCACGCGGCGTGCGATCACCGAATTCATGCCGAGGGCCGCGGTCGATCCGGACCGCATTTCCGGCATCGACGAGGTCATGGCCGACGCGGTGCGGTTCAAATTCATCGGCGCGCCCCTGACCAAGGCGCAGTTGGACGAACTGATTCAAATTCCGGAACGGCGGCAGTAGGCTCCGCTATTTGATCAGCTTGCCGATGCGTTCGATGATCGGCTTGGGCGTGGCGTAGGTCTTCTTGATCAGCGCTTCGAGGTATTCGCCGTTCTCGGGTTCGAGCGCGAGCTTGCGCTGCTGCGTTTCCGCGATGAATTCCGGGTCCTTCATGGTCGCGTTGAAGGCGTCGCGCAGCATCTTGAGCCGCTCCGGCGGCATGTTGGGCGGCGCAACGAACGGACGCCCGATGCCTTGGCCGGCATAGAGGAACTCGATCGCCTTTTTGTCGTCGTCATTCTTCGCGAGGTCGACGACGAACGGCACGTCCTTCAATTCCGGATTTGGCTTGGTGCCGCCCTGGAACAGAACAGAAATAGTCTTGGTCGGAATCCAGTCCGGCCGCCGCACCTTGACGCTGTCGAGGCTTTCGCAGATGCCCTGCACCTCTTCGCGTTCCATGGCGAGGAAGACGTCCGCGGACGACGGATAACCGCCGACGATCTTGAATTTCATGCCGAGGATGTCGTTGAGCGCCTTGGGATAGGAGCGGGTGCCGGTGCCCGGCCCGGTGTCGCCGACGACGAGTTGCTTTTGCAGCAGGTCCTGGACGTTTTTCACCGCGGCAGACTTGTAGGCGATGCAGACGTTGGTTTCGATCGCGGTCGTGCCGATCCATGACAGCTTGGTCGCGTCGAACTGCGCGCCCGGCGCACCCGTGAGCGGGCCGAGCGGCGCATCGCGCGCGATCAGCGCGAACGTCGTGCCGTCCTTCGGCGCCACCGTGTAGATGAAGTTCGCGGCCCGATAGCTGCCGGCGCCTTCCATGTTCTGTGGCGCGACGGTCGGGTTGCCCGGCAGATGCTTGCCGATGTGGCGGGCGAGGATGCGGGCCCACAGGTCGTAGCCGCCGGCGGGTCCGAAGCCGATGAGCAGGTTCACCGTCTTGCCGGCCAAGCTTACGGATTGCGCCGACGCTGGTCCGCAGGCGAGGGAGGCGGCTAAGGCTGCGGTCATGGCTGCCGACACCAGCCGCCGCGCGAAGGGCATTGGTTGCTTGCTCATGGTATCGACCTCAGGGCGTGACGTTTCGCCGGTGCTAACAGATGGCCATGCACGGGCATAGTGCTAGAGTGCGTCATCGTACTCGCAAGAACATGCGCGGAGGATGTGACATGAACGTCCACACCAAGGTGATGCAGGGGCGGATGCTGATCGGCGGCGAGCTGGTCAATGGCGAGGCCAACGAATGGCTCGAACTCCGTCAACCCGGCCAACGAAGAGCCGCTCGGCCAAGTTCCGGCCGCGACCGCCGCCGACGTCAATCGTGCGGTCGAAGCAGCCGAGAAGGCGCATCCGGCCTGGGCCGCGCTCGACGTCAAGACGCGCGGCAAGCATTTGCGCAAGCTCGCGCAGGCGATGCGCGAGCGCGCCGACGAATTGCTGCAGATCGAGGTGAAGGATACCGGCAACACCATCGGCAAGATGCGCGGCGACGTCGACTCCGCGGCCGAGGCGCTCGACTTCTATGCGGGCCTCGGCATCGACATCAAGGGCGAGTCGATCCCGGCGAGCGCCAAGAATCTGCATTTCACCATCCGCGAGCCCTATGGCGTCGTCGGCCGCATCGTGCCGTTCAATCATCCGATCAAGTTCGCCTCGAACGCGCTCGCAGCGCCCTTGATGGCCGGCAACACCGTGGTGGTGAAGCCGCCGGAGACGAGCCCGCTGTCGGCGAGCGTGCTCGGCGAAATCTGCAAGGACGTTCTGCCGCCCGGCGTCGCCAACATCGTCACCGGCAACGGCATGCCGACCGGCGACGCGCTGGTGCGCCATCCCAAGGTGAAGCGCATCGCGTTCACCGGCTCGGTGCCGACCGGCCGCGCCATCCTCAAGGCGGCGGCCGAGAGCGGCATCAAGAACGTCACGCTCGAACTGGGCGGCAAGAACCCGTTCATCGCCTTCCCGGACCAGGACCCGGACAAGATCGCGCAGGCGGCCGTCGGCGGCATGAACTTCGCCTGGCAGGGCCAATCCTGCGGGTCGACCAGCCGGCTGTTGCTGCACGAGTCGCTCTACAAGCCGGTGCTGGACCGCATCGTCGAACGCGTTGCTGCGCTTCGTCTCGGCGATCCGCTCGATCCGCAGTCGCAGATGGGCCCGATCAACTCGAAGCGCCAATACGAGCGCGTGCAGTCCATGGTGCAGTCCGGCGTTACCGAGGGCGCACGGCTGATGACCGGCGGCAAGCGGCCCGCGGGCGGCGACTTCAAGCGCGGCTACTGGATCGAGCCGACGGTGTTCGGCGACGTCGATCGCGGCATGCGCATCGCGCGCGAGGAAATTTTCGGACCGGTGCTCTCGGTGTTCAAGTGGAAGGACGAGCAGGAGGCCTACGATCTCGCCAACGCGACCGAATACGGTCTCACCGCCTCGATCTGGACCAACGATCTCAAGACTGCGTTCCGCGCCGCGCGTGCGGTGAAATCCGGCTACATCTGGGTCAACGGCGCTTCCGGCCATTTCTATGGCACGCCGTTCGGCGGCATGAAGTCGAGTGGCCTCGGCCGCGAGGAAGGCTCGTGACGAATTGCTCAGCTACACCGAGAACAAGACCATCCATCTGATGCTGGGCTGAACGTGCGGGCGAAGCGGTTTGCCATTGGCGGTGTGCTGACGCTGGCGCTTGTCGGTCTGACGGCGCTTGCGTTGCGCAACAGTTTCCATCGCGTGCGATCAAGCTGGTCGTCGCGTTTGCGCCCGGTGGTGCGCCGGACATCGTGGCGCGAATTCTCTCGGCACAGCTCGAGATCCAGCTCGGGCAGTCGGTCATTGTCGAAAATCGGGCTGGCGCCAACAGCATCGTCGGCATGCAGGCTGTCGCGACCGCGGAGCCCGACGGCTATACGATCCTGCATCAGGTGCCGGCCTTCGTCATCAATCCGAGCATCTACAAGAAACTGCCGTTCGACATTTTTCGCGATTTCACGGCGGTCGCGATCATCGGGATCAGCCAGGGCTATATGGTGATCGTGCGGCCCGGCCTGCCGGTCCACAGCATCGGCGAGCTGATCGCATACGCCAAGGATCATCGCGTGCTGTACGGCTCGCCGGGCATCGGCAGCACGCTCCACCTCGCGCCCGCGCTGTTCGCCGCCAAGGCCGGCGTGGAGATGGAGCACGTGCCGTTCCGCGGCGCGGCGCCCGTCGTTACGGCGCTGATCGCGGGCACGATCGATATGGCATTCGTCCTGCCGGCATCGTCGCTGAGCTATGTCCAAAGCGGCAACGTGCGCGCCATCGGTTTCAGCGGCGACAAGCCGCTCGCCGCGTTGCCGGATTTGCCGTTGATCAAGGACACGCTGCCGGCATTCCAGATCAAGGGCTCCTGGCAGGGCTGGTTTGCGCCGGCAAAGACGCCTGCCGAGATCGTCACGCGACTCAATGCGGAAGTGCGCGCAGCGGTGAAGGTGCCGAAGATTCGGCAGCTCATCGAACAGGCGGGTTACGAGCCAGCCGATATGTCGCCGGCCGAATTCGACGTGTTCGTGCACGAGGAAGTGGAACGCTACGCCCAGGCCGCACGCGCCGCAAAGATCGAGCCGCAATAGCTCGTGCGTCGCTCAGCGATCTTCGGCGACATCGATCAGCGTGCCGTCAGGATCGGCGAGCTGGACGCTGCCGAGCGGGCACTTCTTGAGCAGCGCGAGCCGCGCAACGCCTTCTGAATCGAAGTCGATCGGCTTCGGCGCAAGGGCGATATTGGCCTTGGCGAGCGCGGCGAGGTTCTTGTTGAAGGCATCGATATCGGCGACGCGGAAACCGATATGATCCATGCCCGGCTGTTCGATGCCGGAACCGTTGAACGAAGAAATCTTCCACGGCAGGATCGACATCGTCATGCGGCCGTCGGTGAGGAAATAGCCGTCCTCCTCGCTCGGCAGGTTGCGGGCCTCAAGCTCGAAAATGTCGACATAGAAATCGGCGACGCGTTTGGCGTCGCGAACGCGCATTGCGAAATGGCTGAAGGTGGTGTCCTGCTTCCACGCGGCCTGGGTATAGACCTCGGCGCGATTTTCATGGCCCGGCTGCGACAGGTCGAAATAGTTTCCGGCAGGATCGTGGGCGCCATAACTCGCAAATGGGCGGTTGCCGGGCCGTTTGACGATCTCGATATCGGGGTATTTTTTCGCGACTTTCTCGCGCACCTTTTCGAGCTCCTCGACCTCGATACCAAAATGATCGAGGCCCGCCTTGCGGCCGCCGCGGCGCGGAATGAGCGTCATGCCGACATAGCCGTCGCCGACCGAGATGGCGCCGATCTCGCGCGCGGTATCGCCCGAGACCTTCATCCCGAACGCGGCGCGATAGAACATGCCGAGCACGGTGTAGTGGTCGGTGGTGATCGCCAGATGGTTGAGCTTTCCGGACATTTTTGCTTCCTCACATTCCGATTCTAATAGTAACGCTCGAGTGCGATGTCGCGCACCTCGGCGATCCCTTTGTCGTCGAGCGTCGTCATGGCCTGCTTGACCGATGCATCGATCTCGTCGGCGCCCGCGTAGTTGGCAGACAGGCTGTACTTCTTGATCTGTGCGATGAATTCCGGATTGCGGATGATGCCGGCCAGCGTCTTGCGCAGCAAGTCGACGCGCTCGGGCGGCGTGCCCGGCGTCACCAGGACGACCCGGCCAAGCCCGGCGATGCCGGCGCGCCAGTCGATCAGGCGAGCCTGTGCGTCTGATATTTTCACGGCTTCGAACACGGTCGGCACGTCGGGCAAGCGCTTCGGTGCGCTTGCGCGCCAGCGTCGCGACGATGCGCATGCCGGAGGACGGCCCGTACAGCATGGCGGATTCGTCGGAGACGATGCGGCCATCGACCTCGCCGTTCTGGATCGCGAGATTCATGCCCGACGAGCCTTTGTAGCCTATGATGATCTTTGTCTTCATGCCGATCGCATGCGCAAGGATGGCGGAGAAGTCGGCATTGCCGTCGGTCTTGCCGGAGGCGCCCCACAGCACTGGCCGTTCCGACTTCTGCATCTCGGCAAGCGACTGGTACGGCGATTTCGGCCCGAGCAGGATGACCTTCGCCTCGCTGCTGACGCGCGCCAGCCAGGTCTGCTTGCGCACGTCGTAATTGACGCCGGGCAGGCCGTAGAGCTGTGCGGTGAGCAATCCTTCGCCGCCGATCAGGAGAATCGTCAGGCCGTCCGGCGGCGCGTTGATCGTGCGGTTCATCGAGATCAGGCCGCCGGCGCCGGTCTCGTTGGTCGGGATGATGGTGGCGTTGAGCTCCTTGGCGAGAAACGCGCCGAGCGTGCGCGTATAGGCATCATAGCCGCCGCCCGGGCTGCCCATGGTGAAGAAACGGATTTGCTTGCCCTGAAAAAACGCCGCCGCCGATTCGGCCGCGCGAGCGGACGGCTGCGCGGCAAGTGCTGCCGCGAGTACGGCGACGACCACAAGGCTACGCGTGCCGAGGCTGATCCTCACTTCTTTCTTCTCCGAATTGCGATTGTCAGCCCGGCCGTTCTTCGTTGGTATGGCTGTTGCGCACTTTCGGGCCGTCGCCTTTGCGCAGGTCCTGCCGCGTCACATAGTCGATGATCGCGACGTTGTCCTGATTGCCCGAGCGGATGCCCGTCAGGATCATCGGACCATCGCCGGAATTGTTGAGCTGATAGAACGATCCGCCGGTGATCAGCGCCGCCATGCCCGGCTTGAGCACCTCCGTGCCGCCATCCGGAAAACGCAGCGTGCATTCGCCATCGAGACAAATGAAGACCTGATCCTCGTTATGGCAGTGCAACTCGTCATGGTCGCCGGGATTTGGATAGTAATGCACCCAGGAATGCAGCTTGCGGGTGTTCATCACGACGGTGCGCTTCTTTTCACGCAGCGCGATTGCTTTCGGATCGATGACTTCTATCGCCATGGGGAGCTCCGGTATTCGGGCGCGTTATTGCATGTTGGCACAGTTTGCCACGGCTGAACACACGCCCGCCGCCTAGTACACCACCACGCTGCGGATCGACTGGCCGGCGTGCATCAGGTCGAACGCCTTGTTGATCTCGCCGAGCGGCATGGTGTGGGTGATCATCGGGTCGATCTCGATCTTGCCGTCCATGTACCAGTCGACGATTTTCGGCACGTCGGTGCGCCCGCGCGCGCCGCCGAAGGCGGTGCCCTTCCACACCCGGCCGGTGACGAGCTGGAACGGCCGCGTCGCAATCTCCTGGCCGGAGCCGGCAACGCCGATGATGATGCTTTCGCCCCAGCCGCGATGGCAGCATTCGAGCGCCATGCGCATGAGATGGACGTTGCCGATGCATTCGAAGGTGTAGTCGGCGCCGCCGATCTGGTCGGCGCCGCTCTTGGTCATGTTCACGAGGTAGGGGACGAGATCGCCGCCGACCTCTTTCGGGTTGACGAAGTGCGTCATGCCGAAGCGTTCGCCCCACGCTTTCTTGTCGTTGTTGAGGTCGACGCCGATGATCATGCCGGCGCCGACGAGGCGCAGCCCCTGGATGACATTGAGGCCGATGCCGCCGAGGCCGAACACGATGCACTTCGCACCGGCCTCGACCTTGGCGGTGTTGATCACCGCGCCGATGCCGGTGGTGACGCCGCAGCCGATGTAGCAGACCTTGTCGAACGGCGCGTCGTCGCGGATTTTCGCCACCGCGATCTCCGGCAGCACGGTGAAATTGGCGAAGGTCGAGCAGCCCATGTAGTGGTGGATCGGCTTGCCATCGAGCGAGAAGCGCGAGGTGCCGTCCGGCATCAGGCCCTGGCCCTGCGTGGCGCGGATCGCGGTGCAAAGGTTGGTCTTGCGCGACAGGCACGACGGGCACTGCCGGCATTCCGGCGTGTAGAGCGGAATGACGTGGTCGCCCTTTTTCACCGACGTCACGCCCGGCCCGACCTCGACCACGACGCCCGCGCCCTCATGACCGAGGATCGCCGGGAACAGGCCTTCCGGGTCCGCGCCCGACAGCGTGAACTCGTCGGTGTGGCAGATGCCGGTCGCCTTGATCTCGACCATGACTTCGCCGGCGCGCGGACCGTCGAGCTGCACGTGTCTGATTTCGAGCGGCTGGCCTGCGGCGACCGCAACGGCGGCGCGAACTTCCATCAGCGTTTCCTCGCGTTATTTCTTTTCGGCAGGAATAACGATCTGCGTCTGCGTCACAAGTGCGCACAGCCGGCCGTCGTTGCGCGTGATCCGGGTCTGCCACACCATGGTGGTACGGCCGCGATGCAACGGGGTGCATTCCGCGCGCGCAGTATCGCCAAGCGGAATGGGCGCGAAGAAATTGGTCTTGCTCTCGATCGTCGCCGTGCGCGCGCCATCGGGCAGGTTGGCGAGCGTCGCCGTGCCGCCGAGATTGTCGGCGAGCGCCATCACGGCGCCGCCGTGCATCGCGCCGAACCGGTTCTCGATCTCGTCGCGCACGAGCAGTTCGGCCGTCACCCGCTCGGTCGAGATTTCGGTGATTTTCATGCCCATGAAGTCGGCGAAGGGCGGCTGCAATTCGGCGTCGCGGTTCATGTTCGATCCCTGGCAGGTGAAACGAATATACCAAAGCGAAAGGGCGCGGCCCAAGCCGCGCCCTTGCATTCATGACGGGACAGCCGCGCTTGTCACTTCGGCTGCGGCACGACGCGAATGTAGGGCTTCGGCGTCTTCCAGCCTCCCGGGTAGAGCTTCTTGGCTTCGTCGTCGGTGACAGCGCCGGTGAGGATCACGTCCTCGCCTTGCTTCCAGTTCGCCGGCGTCGCGACGCGATGCTTGGCGTTGAGCTGCATCGAATCGATGACGCGCAGCACCTCGTCGAAATTGCGGCCCGTGGTCATCGGGTAGACCAGGATGAGCTTGATCTTCTTGTCCGGTCCGATCACGAACACGTTGCGCACGGTCTGATTGTCGGCCGGCGTGCGGCCTTCCGATGTGCCGGAGGTGCTCGCCGGCAGCATGCCCCAGGCCTTCGCGATTTTGAGGTCGGTGTCGCCGATCATGGGGTAGTTCGGCGCAAATCCGACTACGTCCTTGATGTCAGTCGCCCACTTCTTGTGGTTGTCGACCGGGTCGACCGAAAGGCCGATGATCTTGACGCCGCGCTTGTCGAACTCCGGCTTCAGCCGTGCCATCGTGCCGAGTTCGGTGGTGCAGACCGGGGTGAAATCCTTCGGGTGCGAGAACAGCACCACCCAATTGCTGCCGATCCAGTCGTGGAAGTGAATCTTGCCTTCGGTCGTGTCGGCTTCGAAATCGGGGGCCATATCGCCAATCGCAAGTGCCATGAATTCCTCCTACACGTGGGTTCATTCGATATTTTCGGAAGTGCGTATTCGTCAATTATAGGCCGTTCGGCCACGCCACAATACGGGCAAATCTTTTGAGAATACACCGTTGACGCGACCTCACCTTCGAGATCAACTCGCTGTGGCGGCCGGTCACGGCGGGAAGGATTTTCCGAATATTCGCGGCAAAGTCGCCGACATCCGGACACGCCGCCGTTAAGGTTGACTGGCTCGGATGCCTTCTTGCCTTGAACTTGCCTTATCGTTGCCCTTCGGCGGCCGTCCTGCCATTCCACCTTCGAACCCTGTCCTCGATTCGTGCGTCTAACCAAAAAAGCGGCGGATGTCGTTCTGCGGAACATCCAGGGCGATAAACCGTTTCGATCAAGAGGCAGGGAGTTGGACATGGATCAGGCCATGCCAAACGAGCCAAATACCGACCTTTGCACGCTCGTTGCCGCCATCGAGCGCTCGCCGATCTACGTTCGCGCGCCCGAGAGCCGGTTGCCTGCGGGCTTCGATGCGCTCGATGTCGCCATCCTAGACTGGATCGCCGCCCAGGCACGGGCGAGCCGGCGCGCCTACGCCCAGATGTAGCCCTGCCTAGCGGCTCGCCGTTTCTCCACTTTCAAGTCCGACGGTGCGCCCAGGGAAGCCTGCGGCGTCAAAATACCGCGTGTCTCCGACCCGCTGGGTCTTGAGGACTGTCCGCAATCCGCCATCGCTTGGCGCCGATCGCTCGGTGCTGCTGACGACATGGGGCATGCGCCCCCGGGGCATGGCTTCAAGCATCACCCGGCCCATGAGCTTGCCGTGGCTGGGCACGGTCAGGCCGAGGATTTGACCGATGGTCTTGCCAACGTCGGCATTGCTCACCGGCGCCTTGTCGATAAAGCCGGCTTTGAAATCGGGGCCGATGGCGGTCATGAAGTTCATGGTATCGGCGCGGCTGAAGCTGCCGTGCATGCCCTGGCCCTGCTGCAGGGTGGAATCGGCGATTTCGGCCGTGCACAGCACCGGTTCATCGCAACCCGTCGAGAACGAGCGGAAATTGACGACAACGGCCGGCGTCGGCGTGGCCGCGCGGCCTTTCATATTGATCGCCGAGAGCGGCAGCGTGCCGGGATAACGGCCCAGGCTGTCGTCGACGAACAGCCCGCTGACATAGTCTTGCTGCAGCAGGAAGCTGACGACCCGTTCCGCCATCGCGCGATCCTGCTTGGGCAGATAGATCAGGTCGGAGCCGCCGTTCGCCGCAACCACGACATCGGGCTTGGCTGCATCCGGGCCGATCAGGCCATTGCCGCGGCTCGGAAAGGCATTGGCGGCGACCGCGGCGTTTTTGTTGTCCGGGTCGAACAGCGGCAGGGCGAGCGTCTTGGCGAGATCGATGGCGAGAAAGCCGGAGGGCAGGGTGCCCTTCGGCACATTGGGATAATCCGCCTTGGCGGCCGCGCTGGTGTAGCTCTCCTTCGAGATGGTGGAGAAGCCGTGGTCCGCGGCAATGATGATGTCGGTCGTTGCGGTGAGGCCGAGGTCATTCACCGCCTGGCGGATCTGGCGCAGGTTGTCGTCGGCATTCTTGATCGCCGCGAGCGACGTCGGTCCGTTGATGCCCGGCATCAACTGATTGAGGCTGTCACCCTGGTTGTGCTGACTGCCGTCCGGGTCGCGCGACCAGAACACCAGCACGAAAGGCTGATTGCGGTCCTTGAACATCGGCAGCACGACCTTGGTTGTGACGTCGGCGAAATAGGCTTGCTGCGTCACATTGGCGACGTTGGTCACCGTCTTGCCGTTGTCGCCGCGCGAGGGGGCAGTGAGCGGCAAGCCGGCGGCCGTCAGCTTGGCCTTGGTGTCTTCCGACAACGGAATGCCGGAGGGGCTGCCGGTTGCATCGTCGATCAGGATCGTCTTTTGCCCGCTGCGTTCGGTGTGATCGAAGATCAACGCCGGCCCGACTTTGCCGATGGCAGCGGTGCTCATGCCGCGGGCACGGGCGGCCTTGAGCATGGTGTCCTCATCCAGGTAGTCGCCGGCGAAATTCGCGTCGACATCGCCGAGGACGGCATCGTTTTCAAGAAACGGCGTCAGGCTGCCGCCCGCGTGCGCCACCGGAAATCCGCTGTAGATCGTGTTGCTGAAATCGCCGGTATCGCCGACGTAGTGACCGGTGGCCATCCCGGCCGCGTTCGCGGTGGTGAAGGTCGGAAACAGCGAATGCGGATTGGCGAAATTGACGCCCTTGTCGCGGACTTCGGCCATGGCCGGCGCGGTTTCGGGTGTGACCTTGAGCGCGCGAAGGCCGTCGGGCACGAACAGGATGACATTATGCGGGCGCGGCTTCTCAGCGGCGTCGGCCTGCAGCGCGAACGTCACGCACGCGATGGCGATCAAGGTCCTGGAAATCATTTGTGCCTCCCGGTGGCCGGGTTTTTCGGAGGCTCGATTTCTAATTCCCCGATAAGACAGGAATGTTACAACACAGCCCCGGGCTGTGGAGCGATCGGCGGAATGTTCAAGCGAATCCTCATTGCCAATCGCGGCGAAATCGCCTGTCGCATCATAAAAACCGCGCGCCGGATGGGGATTGCCACGGTCGCGGTCTATTCCGAAGCCGACCGCGACGCGCTCCACGTCGAGATGGCGGATGAGGCGGTCCCCATTGGCCCCGCGCCGGCGGCCCAGAGCTATCTCGTCATCGAGAACATCGTCGCGGCCTGCAAGAAGAGCGGCGCCGAGGCGGTGCACCCCGGTTACGGCTTTCTCTCGGAACGTCCTGCCTTCGCGACGGCGATCGAGCAAGCCGGAATCGTGTTCATCGGCCCCAATGCCAAGGCGATGGCGGCGATGGGCGACAAGATCGAAAGCAAGAAGGCCGCCGCCAAGGCCAAGGTCTCGACCGTGCCGGGCCACCTCGGCGTCATCGAGGATGACAAGCAGGCGGTGAAGATCGCGGAAGAGATCGGCTACCCCGTCATGATCAAGGCGTCGGCCGGCGGCGGCGGCAAGGGCATGCGCATCGCGCACAGCCGCGACGAGGTGGCGGAAGGATATGCGCGCGCGCGTTCGGAAGCGAAATCCAGCTTCGGTGACGACCGCGTCTTCATCGAGAAATTCATCACCGATCCGCGCCATGTCGAGATTCAGGTGCTCGGCGACAAGCACGGCAATGTCATCCACCTCGGCGAGCGCGAATGTTCGATCCAGCGCCGCAATCAGAAGGTGATCGAGGAATCGCCATCGCCTTTGCTCGACGCTGCGACACGCAAGAAGATGGGCGAGCAGGCGATCGCGCTGGCGAAGGCCGTCGGCTACGACAGCGCCGGCACGGTGGAATTCGTCGCCGCGCAGGACCGCAGCTTCTTTTTTCTCGAAATGAACACGCGGCTGCAGGTCGAGCACCCGGTCACCGAGCTTGTCACCGGCATCGATCTCGTCGAACAGATGATCCGCATCGCGGCCGGCGAAAAGCTGAAACTCAAGCAGAGCGACGTGAAGCAATCCGGCTGGGCGGTCGAAACGCGGATTTATGCCGAGGACCCGTACCGCAATTTCGTGCCCTCGATCGGCCGGCTGGTGCGGTATCGGCCGCCGGCCGAGGGCGAGCACGCCGGCGTGACGGTGCGCAACGACACCGGCGTCACCGAAGGCGGCGAAATCCCGGTCTACTACGATCCGATGATCGCCAAGCTTGTCACCCATGCGAAGACGCGCGAACAGGCCATCACCGCGCAGGCTGACGCGCTC
The DNA here is from genome assembly GCA_963730645.1 of uncultured Alphaproteobacteria bacterium. Classification (GTDB taxonomy): domain Bacteria; phylum Pseudomonadota; class Alphaproteobacteria; order Rhizobiales; family Xanthobacteraceae; genus BOG-931. The sequence goes on from CAVSSN010000020.1 coordinate 53,279, forward strand.
GACGCCTTCACCATCGAAGGCATCCGCCACAACATTCCGTTTCTTGCCGCGATCATGCAGCATCCGCGCTGGCGCGAAGGCAAGCTGTCGACGGCCTTCATCGCCGAAGAATTTCCCGGTGGCTTCCAGCCGCTGCGGCCGGCGGGCGAAACGGCGCGCACCATCGCCGGCGTTGCCGCCGCGATCGATCATGTGCTGGGCGAGCGCAAGCGCCGGATTTCCGGCCAGGCCAAAAATAACGTCACGCGCGAGAGCCGCCGCGCGATCTGGCTCGGCAGCGACGAAATGCTCGCCGATGTCGCCCGCGACGGCGAAGCCATTGTGGTGCGCTTCGACGATGGCAAGAGCCACGTGCTGCACGCGAAATGGAAGCCGGGCGAGCCATTGTGGACCGGCTCGGTCGACGGCACAAAAGTGGCGGTGCACGTGCGGCCGATCGCGAACGGTTTCGAACTCGCCTATCGCGGCGTCGAGGCCAAAGCCTTCGTCTACACCGAACGCGAGGCGCGCTACGCCCGCCTGATGCCCGCGAAGAGGCTTTCCGACAGCGGCAAGGCGCTGCGCTGTCCGATGCCGGGTCTCGTCGTGTCGATCGCTGTGACCGAGGGGCAGGAGGTCAAGGCCGGCGAAACGCTCGCCGTGATCGAGGCGATGAAAATGGAAAACGTGCTGCGCGCCGAGCGTGACGGCAGCGTCAAAAAAATCCGCGTCAAACCGGGCGACAGCGTGGCGGTCGACGCGGTCATCCTCGAATTCGCCTGAAATCGTCCGGCCACGCCCGGAACCGCGTCTGCGCTGCCGCGTTCCCTTCCGAGGACCAAGCGGGAGTTTGCCATGAACGCGCGCCTACAGCCCGCCCAGCAGCAAGCCCATCAGCCCGGGCGCGAATCCGAGATGCAGCCAAAACCGGATTTCCGGCCGAAATATCCAGGGGTTGGCAAGCTCAAGGACAAGGTCGCTGTCATAACCGGCGGCGACAGTGGCATCGGCCGCGCCGTCGCGGTCGCCATGGCGCGCGAAGGCGCGTTGATCTCGATTGTCTACCTCGAGGAGGACCAGGACGCCGAGGAAGCCAAGCGCCTGGTGGAAAAAGAGCATAGCCGCGCCATCACCTTCCGCGGCGATGTCGGCGACGAAATGTTCTGCTGGGAGGTGGTCGAGCGCACCTTCGAGGAGTTCGGCCGCATCGACATCCTCGTCAACAACGCAGCCGAGCAGCACGAAGCCAAGGAGCCGCTCGACATCAATGCCGAGCAACTGGAACGCACATTCCGCACCAATGTGTTCGGCTATTTTTTCATGGCGAAGGCGGCACTGCATCACATGCAGGCCGGCTCATCGATCATCAACACGACGTCGATCACTGCGTTCGAGGGTCACAAGACGCTGATCGATTATGCCGCCACCAAGGGAGCGATCGTCGCGTTCACGCGTTCGCTGTCCGAGGCGCTGGTCGATAGAGAGATTCGCGTCAACGCGGTTGCGCCGGGCCCGATCTGGACTCCGCTGATCCCCGCCTCGTTCGATCGCAAGCGCGTCGCCGAGCACGGCGCATCGTCGCCCATGCACCGCGCCGGTCAGCCCAACGAGGTGGCGCCGTGCTACGTCTTTTTGGCGAGTGAGGATGCTTCCTACATGAGCGGACAGATCCTTCACCCCAACGGGGGCAAGATCGTTGGTTCGTAGGATGAAAATGAGTTTGGAATGACAGTGAGAAATGACATGGCACGAGAAAAGACATGGCACAAAAACCGCAGCCGAAGCGTCGCGACAACGTTCCGCCGGACTCTGCGCCGGGAACAGGGCGTTCGGATGATTTGCCGGACGACCTGCGGCGCAAAGATCAACCAAGAACGCCGCCGGATTCGTTGCCGCCTGAAGTAGATGGCGTGCCATCTCTGGCCGTCGACGGCGACAATCCGAACCATCCGGTGCACGACGACGATGTCGAGGATTTGGACTCCGGCGATTTTGAGGAGGAGATCGACGCGCTCGAAGCGCCGAATGATGATCCGGCATTCGACCGAGCCGATGAGATAGCTCCGCTGCTCGATCCGAAACGCTGAATCGTCGATCCAAGGTGGCTGAGTCGGGCCGCCGAATCATGCATCATACCGGCCTTTGCGGGACCGGTGCTGGATGCAGCCGCTGCGACTTTTCTTTTCGCCCTCCGGGCGGCTGCGGCCGCAGGCCTTCATATTAGGCGTGCTTTGCCTCTACTTTGCTGCGCTCGCATCGCAGGCGCTCACCATGCAGAGCGTCATTGCCAAGGCTGGACTTTGGCCATTCACCGCCACGCAGCTCGTGCTCACATGGGTCTGGTATGCCCTCCACGCCAAGCGCATGCGCGACGCCGGTCATGGCGCCGGCACGGCGGCGGGCGTCGCTGTCATCTACGCCCTGGCGCTGGTGCTGTTCCTGATCGTCGCGGCGTCGTTCTTCGCGCTGTCGGACAGCCACGGTGACGATCCGAACACCACGAGCGCGCTCACAATCTTGCTGGTGCTTTACATATTCGCCGTCCTGTTCGGCCGGCCCGATTTTGGCCTGGTGTGGTTCATCGTGACCGGGCTGATGATCGTCGCGATTTTGCCGTTGATCGTAGCGCTCGGCTTCTCGTTGTGGGCGGCGACGCGGCCGAGCGTCGAAGAGCGCGCGGCGTGATGCTGCATTTCGCCTACGGCGCGAACATGAGCCGCGCCGTCATGCGCAGGCACGCGCCCAGCGCTCAGCCCATCGGCGTCGCGCAGCTAGCGAACTATCGCTTCGTCATCACCGCGTGATGGCTACGCTTCGGTCGCGACGGCGCGCACGCAGTCGGTCCATGGCGTGCTGTGGCGATTGACCTCGCGCGACCGCGTCACGCTCGACGCTTGGGAGAACATCGCGGGCGGGCTGTACCGTGCCGTGACGCTGCCCGTGCATCAGGCGGGCCGCCGCCGGCCGGCGCTGATCTATATCGCGCGGCCGGGCCGAGAGGGCAGGGCGAAGCCGGGCTACGTCGAGCTTGTCATCGCGGCGGCGCGGGAGTGGGAATTGCCGCAAACCTACATCGCTTCACTGCAGCGATGGCTCCCGATGCGTCCACGCGGCGCCAGCGCGCGCAAGCTCGGAGAGTTCGGATGGCAGTGATCCGCCACGTGCTCATCCGCGGCCGGGTGCAGGGCGTCGGATTCCGCGCCTGGACCGAATACACGGCGCTCGAACGTGGCCTCGAAGGCTGGGCACGCAACCGCCGCGATGGCGTAGTCGAGGCGGTGTTCGCAGGACCGGAAGAAGCCGTCGCCGCAATGATCGCGGCGTGCAACGACGGGCCGCCCGGCTCGCGCGTCGACAAGATCGATCAGCGCGACGGTACCCCCGACGATCTCGCGCTGCGCCGCCGCGGCGAACGCTTCTCGGTATTGCCGACGGTCTGAGGGTCGGCGCCGGCCTGTGTCGCGCCAAACAGCGCCTCGAATTCGCTGTCGCAAAATCATGTCGATCTCCGGCATCGTCACCATCAGCCCGAGGTCGGCGAGGCTGGTCACGCCAAAGCGCGGCTCGGAGACGCCGCACGGCACGATGCCGGAGAAATGCGACAGGTCCGGCTCGACGTTGAGCGCAATGCCATGCAGCGTCACCCAATGCCGGATGCGGATGCCGATCGCGGCGATCTTGTCCTCGAAGCCTTCCCCCTTTTCCGGCCGGCGCACCCAGACGCCAATGCGGTCCTCGCGCCGCTCGCCGCGCACGTTGAAGGCTCCGAGCGTGCGGATGATCCATTCTTCCAGCGTCGCCACGAAGCGCCGCACGTCGGGCGTGCGGCGCTTGAGGTCGAGCATCACATAGGCGACCCGCTGGCCGGGACCGTGATAGGTGAACTGGCCGCCGCGGCCGGCGACATGGACCGGAAAGCGCGCCTCGATCAGTTCCTGCGGCTGCGCGCTGGTGCCGGCGGTGTAGAGCGGGGGGTGTTCGAGCAGCCAGACCAGTTCCGGCGCCTCGCCGCGCGCGATCGCGTCGGCGCGGTCGATCATGGTGGCGAGCGCCGTATCGTAATCGACCAATCGGTCGCTCACGCGCCATTCCACCGGCGGCGAGCCGGGCGCCGGCAACAGCCCGAATTTCAAATTATTTCGTTCGTTAACCACGCTGTAACCATACCGTGGTGACCTGATCCGACAAACATATGAACAGGGGGACAAATGGCAACGATCGACAAGGTTTCGCTCGACATTGCGGTGGTGCTCGGGACCACGGCCATGCCGGTGCACCAGGTGCTGCGGCTTGGACGCGGCGCCATCATTGAGCTCGACTCCTCCGAGGACGACGAGGTTCATATCCTCGCCAACAATCTGCCGGTGGCGAAGGGTGCCGTGATCGTGAGCGGCAACCGCATCGCGGTCGAGGTCAAGTCGATCCTGCCGCGTGCGCCGGACGTGCGCTGAGGCGGCCGGAGGCCCGCCACCCGGGCCTTGTTCCCCTTGAGGCGATTTGTTACATCCGGCGCCACGCGTCTGATCGACGCGCAATCACCCGACATGCGGCCATGGCGGAATTGGTAGACGCACTAGCTTGAGGTGCTAGCGGGGCAACCCGTGGAGGTTCGAGTCCTCTTGGCCGCACCAACCTTGCAAATCGGCCTCCCGGCGCACAGGCCGGCGGCCTTTGGCTGGCAGGTCTAGCGTTCGCTGAGCACGGTGCGCGGCCAGCCGCCGGGCACGATCTCGGCGCGCGTGTTCTTCAGGCCCGGTTTGACCGTCGGTGTCGTGCCGAGGACGTCCACGCTCGGCCGCAGCCCGACCGGTTCGCCGACGACCTCGCGGCCGTCCATCGGCACGCCGATGTCCTGCGGGCTCGGCGCCGGCAGTTCCGGCGCGGCGGCCGTCGGTGCGGTCTCGGCGCCTTTGGGCCATTCCGGATCGAGCCGGGTTGCGGCGGCCGGCTCTGCGCCAGCGGAAATCTTGATGGTCGCCTTCGGGCCGAACGGATGGCCGATGCTGAAGATCTTCTCGCTCGGCGCCGGCAGCACGGTGCTGTGCGGCGTCACATGCGCGACCACGCGCGGCCACGGCACACGGCCGGCGTTGCGCAGCCAATCTTCCGCCGCAGTGGCCGTCTTGGGCCGGTCGGCGCTCATGGGCACCACGTGCACGATGTGGAAGCCCTTCTCCTTCAACTGCTTCAGCAATTCCGGCAGCGCATCCGCCGTCGACGCGTGGATATCGTGCAGCAGCAGTATGCCCTTGCCGCGCGCTTCGAGCCGGCTCATCGCGCGCCGGACGACTTCGCTTGGCTTGATGTGGTGGAACCAGTCGTCGGCGACGACATCGGCGCTGAAGGTCACCAGCGACCGCGCGAACAGCTCGTCGTCGATTTCATCGGTGCGGGCGAAGCCCGGAATGCGGAAGAATGGCGCCAGCGCTTTGGGATCTCCGAGCACCGACTTGACCGAAGCGATGCCGTCATCGACTTCGGTATCGAATTTTTCGATCGGCACCTTGTTGAGGCGCAGCGGATGTGTCTCGCTGTGCGTCCCGATCGTATGGCCGGCTTCGTAGACTTTCCGCGCGGTTTCGGGGAACGAGCGCGCCATTTGCCCGACGAGGAAAAAGGTCGCCTTGACGCATTCGGAGGCCAGCGTTTCCAGCACGCGATTGGTCGCAGGCGGCAGCGGGCCATCGTCGAAGGTGAGCACCACCTCGTGGTCGGCAAGCGGCAGCGTCTCTTGATACTGCATGGCGCCGAGGCGCGGATGCTCGGCGGGGTCGATCACCAGCACGCGGCTCGTGCCAATGGCGTCGGGATTGCCGGGACATTCTTCGGCGCGCACCGGCGCGGTGCCGAGAAGCGCCAGACCAAGTGATATTACGACAACGATACGCATGCCAATTCTCGCGATCCCGCATCATTCTTGAGTCGGTGGGACCGCAGCACTCTATCGGCACACTACCGGCGGGCAATTTAAAGTCGCGTTAACTGTTAACGGCGCGCGCGATCTGTCGGTGACTGTTGCGTATTAGCCATACGCATATCGCCTCAGCGTCAATTTGACTGTGATGCAGCGCGTATGACCGGCGTCCACTTGTCGATCTCACTGTGGATAAATTGCGTGACCTCGGCCGGCGACATCGGTCTGATCTCGGCGGCGTCATCTTCGAGGTGCTTGCGCACGTTCGTCGAGGTCACGATCTTGATCATTGCGCCATTAACCTTGCCGACGATGTCCTGCGGCAAGCCGGCCGGCGCCGACAGTGAGTGCCAGGTGGTGGTGACGACGTCGGGATAGCCGATCTCGTTCAGGGTCGGCAGGTCCGCAAGCTGCGGCAGCCGGTTTGCCGAGGAGACGGCGAGCGGGATCAGCTTGCCGGCGAAAATCTGCTCGCGGGCGGTCGACCAGTTCAGGCTGCCGAGCTTCACCCGGCCGGCGAGCAGGTCGACGATGGCGGCATTGCCGCTCTTGTACGGCACATGGACGAGTTTGAGGTGCTCCTTTGCCGCGATGTATTCTGTGATGGCGTTGCCGACGGTGCCGGTCCCGGACGAGACGTATTCAAGGCCGTCGGGGTGGGACTTGAGATAGGCGATCAGCTCCTTGAACGAGCGCACGCCAAGCGAGGGATGGGCGAGGATGACGCTCGGCGCGCCGCCGATATAGGCAATGTGGGTCAAATCCCGCATCGGATCGAAGCCGGGGCTTTTGTTCACGGCCGGTGCGAGGACGAGAGCGGACATCCCCGAGAGCAGCAGCGTGTAGCCATCCGGCTCCGAATGGACCGCCGCCTGGGCGCCGACCAGGCCGCCGCCGCCGGCCCGGTCCTCCACCACGACCTGCTGTCCCAGCGCCGAGCCGAGCGCATCGGCCACCAGACGACCGACAATGTCCGCCGCGCCGCCGGCTGCAAACGGGACGATGAGGCGAACCGGCTTCGACGGCCAGTCGGCGGACCGCGTCGCCAATGTCGACAGTGCAAGGGTAGCGATGACGGTGAGCAGGGCGAGCAGTCGCATGGCGGTTGTCCCCATCATTGGCGCGCGGCCGCAGTCTAGTGCTCGATCGCTCGATTTGAAGCCGCTCGCGCTGACTTTCGTTGCCATAGCAAAATGGCGGGCGTAGAAGCGCAAAAGATCGATCGCCATGAGGCTCGGCATGCCCGATACGGCTGACATGACCGCAGCACCCTCGAATGGCGCGCTCCGTGATGCGGATGGGGCGATCCGCGCGGACTTCGTTGAGCAGGTCGCGCAAGCCGTCGCCAAAGACGATGCGCAAGGACTGCGCGCGCTGATCATGGAGCTGCACGAGGCGGACGTCGGCGACCTCATCGAGGCGCTCGATCAGGATCTGCGTGCCCGCCTGATCGAACTGATGGGCCAAGATTTCGACTTCCGGGCGTTGACCGAGGTCGACGATGCGGTGCGTGAGGAAATCCTCGAGGAATTGGCGCCCAAGACCGTTGCCGAAGGCGTGCGGGAACTCGAATCCGACGACGCCATCTACATCCTCGAAGACCTGCCCAAGGAGGAGCAGGAGGAAATCCTCGAGCAGTTGCCGCCGCCCGAACGCATATCGCTGGCGCGCAGCCTGCTTTACCCGGAGAATTCGGCCGGCCGGTTGATGCAGACCGAGATCATCGCGGTGCCGCCGTCTTGGACGGTGGGACACGCGATCGACTACATGCGCGAGACCGCGGAACTGCCTGAGCATTTCTACGAGCTTTACGTTGTTGACGATTCACAACGGCTGCTGGGGGCCGTCGCGCTCGACCGCCTGCTGCGCACCAAGCGCCCGGTGCCGATCGAAAGCCTGATGGACAAGGACCGCCGGCGGGCACGCGTCACCGAAGACCAGGAGGAGGTGGCGCGCATGTTCGAGCGCTACGACCTTGTCGCCGTGCCGGTGGTCGATGCCGCCGATCGCCTGGTCGGCGTGATTACTGTCGACAACGTCGTCGACGTCATCGAGGAGGAGGCCGAAGAGGATTTGAAAGCCTTGGGCGGCGTCCGCGGCGAAGAAGAGTTGTCGGATTCGGTTTGGACCATCGCCAAGGGCCGCTTCAACTGGCTGCTGATCAATCTCGGCACTGCGTTTCTGGCCTCCTCGGTGCTCGGGCTGTTCGAAGGCCAACTGCAGAAAATGGTGGCGCTCGCCGTGCTGGCGCCGATCGTCGCGAGTCAGGGCGGCAATGCCACGACCCAGACCATGACGGTCGCGGTGCGCGCGCTCGCGACCCGCGACCTCACCGACGCCAATGCCTGGCGCGTGATCGTGCGCGAGCTGCTGGTCGGGATTCTCAACGGCGTCGCCTTCGCGATCATTACCGGCATCGCTGCGTATTTCTGGTTCAAGGTGCCGGGCCTCGGCTTCGTCATCGGCCTCGCCATGATCTGCAACCTCGTGGCCGCGGCGCTCGGCGGTATCCTCATCCCGCTGGCGCTCTTTCGCCTGCGGTATGACCCCGCGGTCGCGTCGAGCCCGTTTGTGACCACCGTGACCGACGTGGTCGGCTTCTTCTCTTTCCTGGCCATTGCGACACTCTGGTTCGGCCTGAAATGACGATATTTCCCTGCCGTTAACCACGCCGATCTACCTTCCCGCGCGGACGCGATGTTCGAGTAGGGGGTTTTATGGAGGCCGTTGCGGCAGCCCGGGATTGGTGGGCGGCAAGGTGGCAGCGGCCGGCCGCCCCGCCGGCTCGTCCGACTGCTCTTGCGACACATGGCGCTGCCGCCGCGCCGGTCATAACCGTCGCAATTCTGGCGCTGGTCGCGGCGACGCTCGCCTGTGCGGCATTCGGCTACGGCATCACCCAGCGCAACGACGGCCGGTTGATGGCCGAGCGCTACGCCACGCTGCAGGTCGCGCTCGAGGAATTTCATGCGGTGTTTGGTGATGTCGATCATTTCGACGACGGGCAGATACGGCTGCTGGCGCGCCGCACCGGGCTCAACGACCTGCGGTTTGAATCCGAGCCGGTAAAGGACCCGGCCCGCGAAGTGCAGTCGCTGCATGACCGCGATGGCCGCATCACCGGCTGGCTGAGTTGGCAGCCTGACCGCGCGCTGATCCGTTCCATGTTTGGCCTGTGGGGCCTCGCCGGAGCTGTGGCCGTGGCGCTCGCCTTCGTCGCTGTGCTGCTCGCACGGCTCGCGATGCGCCTGTCCCGCACGCTGGCCGGCAGCGAAGACGCCGTACGCCGGCTCACCAGCGAGGATGAGCTGACTGGGCTGCCCAACCAGCGCGTCATGCTCGATCGCCTCGACCAAGCCTTGGCACGCCGGGGGCCGAACTATGTCGCCTTCGCCGTGATCGATCTCGACGGTTTTCGCGAGGTCAACGAAACACTCGGACGCGCCGGTGGCGACGGCATGGTGATCGAGATCGCCAAGCGCCTGACCGCGGCGCTGCCGCCAGGCGCCTTATGTGGCCGCTATGAGGACGACGAATTTGCGGTCGTCCTCACCGGCGATGATGCCGGGACTGCGACCCGCCTCGCCGGCGCCGTGCGCGTTGCGTTTTCGCAGCCGATCTTCATGAACCAGATGTGGCAGATCGACGCGAGTATCGGTCTCGCCCAAGCGCCGGGTGACGGCAGAAATCGCGATGAACTCACGCGCCGCGCCGGGTTGGCGTTGCGCGCGGCGCAGCGCAAAGGCCACGGCATGACCATGCGCTTCGAGCCGCAAATCGAGACCGCGCACGACGAGCGCCGCTTCATCACACGCGAATTGAAGGTGGCGGTCGCTGCGCACGCACTCGACGTGCATTACCAGCCGGTCGTCGCGGCCGATGGGTCCGGCGCGATCGGGGTCGAAGCGCTGCTGCGCTGGAACCACGCGGTGCGCGGCGCGATCGGGCCGGCGGTATTCATCCCGATCGCCGAGCAGAATGGCCTCATGCCGCAAATCGGCGAATTCGTGCTGCGCCGGGCGCTGGCGGATGCTGCGCGCTGGCCGAACTTGTTCGTTGCGGTCAACCTGTCTCCGGTGCAAATCCGCGACCGAACGCTGGTCGATCTCGTTGCCGCGGTCATGGCGGAAAACCACATCGAGTCCTCGCGCGTCGTGCTTGAAGTCACCGAAGGCGTGCTGATCGACGATCCGGAACAGGCGAAGGTGCGGCTCCAAGACCTGCGGGCGCTGGGCGTAACCATCGCGCTCGACGATTTCGGCGCCGGCTATTCCAGCCTGAGCTACCTGCAGCAATTCCCGTTCGATCGGCTCAAGATCGATCGCGCCTTCGTCGCTTCGCTCGGCAGCACCGGCAATGCCAGCGCCATCATCCAGTCGATTGTCACGCTCGGCCATGCGCTCGGCATGAAAGTGCTGGCCGAAGGTATTGAGACCGACGAGCAGCGCGTGCTGCTGCGGCTCGCGGGCTGCGACGAGATGCAAGGCTACCTGTTTGCCAAACCAGCGCCCGCTGACGCCATTGACAAGCTCCTGGAGGCGTCGCCGCCGCGGCAGGCCGTCGCCGCAGGACGCTGACAGCAACCCCACTTACCGCTATTGATAGGCCGCATGACTCGCGTTGCATCATTCGCGAGGGAGCGGCGCCATGATTTCAAACGCCTTGCACGGCTTCGACTTCGGTCTCGGCACCGAGATCGATATGCTGCGCGACACCGCGCGCGGCTTCTCGCAGGACAAGATCGCGCCGCGCGCCGACGAGATCGACCGCTCCAACACATTCCCGCGCGAGCTGTGGCCGCAGCTTGGCGAACTCGGCCTGCTTGGCATCACCGTCGAGGAGGAATTGGGCGGCAGCGGGCTCGGCTATCTCGCCCATTGCGTCGCGATGGAGGAAATCTCGCGCGCATCGGCAGCGATCGGCCTGTCTTACGGCGCGCATTCCAACCTTTGCGTCAATCAGCTTCGCCGCAACGGTACGGCTGAGCAAAAAAGCAGATATCTGCCGAAGCTGATCTCGGGCGAGCATGTCGGCGCGCTGGCGATGTCGGAGCCGGGCGCCGGCTCGGACGTCGTTTCCATGCGCACACGGGCCGACAAGAAGGGCGACCGTTACGTCCTCAACGGCTCGAAGATGTGGATCACCAACGGGCCCGTCGCCGACACGATCGTGGTCTATGCCAAGACCGACCGCACCGCCGGTGCGCGCGGCATCACCGCCTTCATCGTCGAGAAGGATTTCAAGGGATTTTCGGCAGCGCAAAAGCTCGACAAGCTCGGCATGCGCGGCTCCGACACCAGCGAGCTCGTGTTTCAGGACTGCGAGGTGCCGCAGGACAACGTGCTGGGTGTCGTCGGCAACGGCGTCAACGTTCTGATGTCCGGCCTCGATTATGAGCGCGTGGTGCTGGCCGCGGGGCCGCTCGGCGTCATGCAGGCCTGCCTCGATGTGGTCATTCCCTATGTCCATCAGCGCAACCAGTTCGGCCAGCCGATCGGCCGCTTCCAGCTCATCCAGGCCAAGCTCGCCGATATGTACGTGACGCTCAATGCGTCGAAAGCCTACGTCTACGCCGTCGCCAAGGCCTGCGACCGCGGCGAGACCACGCGCGAGGACGCTGCCGGCGCCATCCTGTACGCCGCCGAGCGCGCGACCTGGATGGCGCTCGAAACCATCCAGTGCCTGGGCGGCAACGGCTATATCAACGATTTTCCGGCCGGGCGCCTGCTGCGCGACGCAAAGCTCTACGAGATCGGCGCCGGCACCAGCGAAATCCGCCGCATGCTGATCGGCCGCGAGATTTTCGAAAAGACGAGGTGAGACATGCTCGCTCGGGTCGCATGGATAGGGATTGCAGCTTTCGTCTTCAGCCTTTTTGCGCAACCGAGCTACGCTCAGTTGCGAAAGCCGACGCCGAAAGAGGTGTCCTCCATCCAGGCTTGCGCCGAGAAAAATGCCGATGACGTATTCGAGGCGGAGCGGCGCTGCGTGTTCAATCTGGTGGCGACGCCGTGCACCAACACCAAGGCCGGCCAGACCAATCTCGGCTCGGCCGATTGCTTCCGGGTGGAGCAGGCGATCTGGGACGACCTGCTCAACGACAATTTCAAGACGCTGCGCGACGACCTCGACGACGGCCAGAAGGCGAAGCTGCGCGACATGCAGCGCGCCTGGATCGCCTATCGCGACAGCACCTGCGCGTTCTATGCCGACAAGATCCAGGGCTCGATGGCTGTTCCCATGAGCGCGGCATGCGCCGCGCGGGAGACGGCGCGGCGGGCGTTGCTGCTCAAGTTCTTCAGCGGCTTGTGATAGGCCAAAGGCCGACCACTCGTCCTCTGAACCAGTACTTCGTTGGCCTAGGGAGTGCGCCGCAGGCCTACTAACTCATTGAATTAACGACGAATCAGCTATGATCGCGGCAACCGAATTCGCAAGGACGGTCGCCATGATGCGGGTGCGATTGAAAGCTGACGGACGCCTGGTCGAGATCATGCCCGACGGCAGCGAGCGGGCGCTGACGCCGCCGGCGGAAGGTTGGCCCGCCCGTGCCAACGGCGTCCATCGGCAATCGCAGCCCGCCTCGGAGGATGCCGCCTATGCGCGCGGCGTGCGCGGGCGCACCGGCCTGACCCAGGCCGCCTTTGCGACCCGCATCGGCGTGCCGATCGAGACGGTGCGCAATTGGGAGCAGGGCAAGCGCTCGCCGCGCGGGCCGGCGCGCGCGTTGCTCAAGGTGATCGAAGAGGCGCCGGACGCCGCATTCGCAGTGCTCGGCGGCAAATCCTGGCGGCGCTGACAGGGGCGGAACTTTCGCCGCGCTGCCGCTGACAAAAATCTGAACCGGGCTGGAAATGCCGTGGCGGATGGCCGATCCTGCGGCCGGCCGCACATTGAATATCGATGGAGCACTGCATGCAGGTCGTTGAAAGTCACGGCGCGCGCATCCCGGCGATCGGGCTTGGCACGATGACGCTGAAGGAGGCCGTGTGCGTCGACATGGTGCAGGCTGCGCTTCATCTCGGCTATCGCCACCTCGACACCGCGCAGATGTACGGCAATGAACGCGAAGTCGGCGAAGGTTTGCGCGCCTCCGGCGTCAAGCGCGAGGACGTGTTCGTCACCACCAAGGTCTGGTTCAACCGGCTCGCGGCCGGCGATTTCGAGCGGTCGGTCGACGAAAGCCTGGAAAAGCTTGCGATGCCGTGGGTCGATCTGCTGATGATCCATTGGCCGAATGCGCAGATACCGCTGGCGGAATCGATCGGCGCGCTGTGCAAGGTCAAACGCGCCGGGAAGACCAAGCATATCGGCGTCGCAAACTTCAACGTCGCCATGATCGACGAGGCCGTGAAGGTCGCGAGCGAGCCGCTCGCAGCGCTGCAGGTCGAAGTGCACCCCTATCTTGATCAGACCAAAGTGCTTGCGGCCGCGCGCCGCCATGGCCTCGCGGTGGTCGGCTATTGTCCGCTGGCGCGCGGCAAGGTGCCGGGCGACGAGGTGCTTTCGCGCATCGGACGCGCGCACGGCAAGAGCGCGTCGCAGGTCGCGCTGCGCTGGATCGAGCAGAAAGGCGCGGTGCCGATCCCGCGGACATCGAAGCGCGAACGGCTCGGCGAAAATCTCGCGAGCCTGGAATTTACGTTGAGCGATGCGGAAATGGCCGAGATCGACACGCTCAAGCGTCCGGAATCGCGCGTCGTGAGCCCGCCGCAGGCGCCGAAATGGGATAGCTGAGCGGGTCGCATCCGATGCATGTCGTCGAAGCCAACGGTGCGCGTATTCCGCTGCTCGGTCTCGGTACCTGGGATCTACGCGGCCGCACCTGTGCACGCATTGTCGAGCAGGCGCTAAAGCTCGGCTATCGCCACATCGACACGGCGGAGATGTACGACAACGAAAAGGAAGTCGGCGAGGGCCTGCACGCGTCCGGCATCAAGCGCGGCGATATTTTCGTCACCACCAAGATTTGGCCAGCGCATTTTGCGCCGCCCGCACTAGAGCGCGCCGCGCGCGAGTGTCTGGGGCGGCTGCGGCTGAGCGAGGTCGACCTGCTGCTGCTGCATTGGCCGAACCCGCAGGTTCCGCTCGCCGATACGCTCGGCGCGCTGTGCAAGGTCAAACGCGACGGCCTCGCCCGCCATATCGGAATTTCGAACTTTACGGTCGCGCTGATCGAGGAGGCGTGGCAGCACACCAGCGAACCGCTGGTCTGCAACCAGATCGAATGTCACCCCTTTCTCGACCAGTCGAAGGTGATCGCGGCCAGCCGGCAGCGCGGCATGGCGGTGACCGCCTACAGCCCGATCGCGCAGGGCGGCGCCAAGAACGACAAAGTGCTTGCGCGCATCGGCACTGCGCATGGCAAGACCGCGGCGCAGGTGTGCCTGCGGTTTCTGGTGCAGCAGGACATCGTCGTCATTCCGCGCACCAGCAAGGTCGAGCGGCTGTCGGAGAATGCCGCGATCTTCGATTTCACGTTGAGTGCGGACGAGATGGCCGAAATCGCCGAGCTTGCCAGCCGCGACGGCCGTCTCATCAACTGGTCCTATTCGGGCCGGCAAAAATGGGACTGACGCGAGCGCGCGCTGATTCAAGATGCGACGACGGGAGCCGCCTTCGCGGGATGGCGCAGGCCACGGCCCACAATCGCGCCGAGGTCGCGGATGCTGACGCTGTTGAGCGGGAATTCAAGCACCACGTGGCCGAGACTCAACGCTGTCACAATTATGAAACCGAGGACGAAATCGTAGAAATAGAGCACGGTCAAAGTGGCGCTGGTCAAGGCGATGGCGGCGAGCCGCAGCTTCGGCACATTGGCCCATTTGATCACGTCGGCTTTGATGAACCAATTCAGGTAATGATACGTGTAGACGAACGAAAACAGTCCGGTAATGCGGGGGTCGAATTCCAGATCGCGGATTCCGAATACCGAACCCAAGGCGGGCGCGAGCGCGCTAAAATAGCTTTGCGAAAGCTGGACAAGTCTTGGAATGACAGTGTCGCCCGACGGCGGCAACAGCAGGATCGCCCCGATGCTCGCGAGATACAGAATCACAAGAGCAGCCTGCGCCTTGCTCTTGCTGCGGACCGCCCCGACAATCATGAACACCAGTGTAAATATCGAAACGTGAACCAGCGTTGGCAGCAGCAGCACGATCAGCGCGAATGGGGTTTCGGCAAAATACATCCAGACCGTAACGCAGCCGGCGACCATCAGCAGCGCCACGCGTTGAAGCGCGTTGTTTGTGGCGGCCAACACTGCGAAGAAGATGAACGTGGACCAAAGCGTCATTCCGAACCAGGGCGTGCTCATCCAAATGGGCGCCGAACAGCACAAGGCGGCCGCGGCAAAAGCAATGGACTTGCGCGGCAAGAAATAAGACCGGTCATGCAGCCAGGAAATCTCGGTCAAATAGTGCGCCGGTCCGAGGATGACATAGGACAGCAGCACAAGCTCAAACGGCAGCATATAGGTGAGTGCCAGCGCGCCGAGCATCAGCAGCAGATGAAACAGGTCAGTCCGCCGCATCCCAGGCACCTCCGGCCGAATGGTCGAGCGTAGCGAGGCCGGCCGCAGCCGACAAGCGACACGCGCATAATGCAGCCGGACTGGAGTACCGGCGCAATATCTACCGCATCGCCGCCGCGATGTTGCCGCCGTCGACGGTGGTGACGTCACCCGTGGTCTTGAGCGCGAGCGCGTGGTGCACGAAAGCCTGCGCCACGTCCTCAGCCGTCACCTCGCGGCCGAGCAGGTTGCCGCTCATGTAGTCCTTCTCGGACACGCCGCGCGCGGTCGATCGCTGCTTGATGAAATCGTCGGTGAGCAGCCCGGAGCGGATGCGGTCGGCATTGACCGCGTTGGCGCGGATGCCGTCGGCGCCGTAGTCGAGCGCGTATTGGCGCACCAGCGCGAGCAGCGCGGCCTTGGGAAGACCATAGGGGCCGAAATTCGGGCCCGGATTGACCGCCTGTTTCGACACGTTGAACAGGAGGCACCCGCCGGTGCCCTGCGCCAGCATGATTTTCACTGCGGCTTGCGCGACGCGCTGATGGCCGTAGAAATTCAGTTCGAAGCTTTTGCGCAAAACGTCCTCGTCGACCTCGCCGATCTTGCCCTGCCACGCCGCGCCGGCATTCGACACCACAATGTCGACGCCGCCGAACGACGCGGCCACGTGGTCGAACGCTGCGCGCACCGAGGCGACATCGGTCACGTCGCATTGCACCGGCAGCGCCAGATCGCCGATGACTTTGGCTTTCTCGGTCGCGGCCGCGAGGTTCACGTCGAGCAACGCAACCTCCGCGCCCGCCGCGGCGAAAGCGCGCGCGGTCGCCGCGCCAATGGCGCCCCCGGCGCCGGTCACGACGGCGATCTGCCCCGCGAGCGGCAATTCCTTCGCCGCGCCGAGCTTTGCCTGTTCGAGCGGCCAATATTCGCAATCGAACATGTCGGCTTCCGAGATCGACTGAAATCGCCCGATCGCCTCGGCGTCGGTCACGCCCTCGACCCAGGCTTCGGCGATGTCGGCGGCGATGATTGCATCCCGCTTGCTGCGTCCGAGACCATAGAGGCCGAGGCCGGGCACGAGCGCCACACGAGGCAGCGGATCAAGCTCGATCTTGCCGCCGCCAACGCGTGCATTGTTGCGCTGGAAATAGCGGCGATAGTCTTCGGCGAATTTGGCGGCCGCTTTATGCGTTGCCGCTCTGAAGACGTCGAGATTGCCGGCTTCCGCCGCCGGCACGATCAATGGCCAGTTCTTGGTGCGGATGGTGTGATCCGGCGTGATGACGCCTGATTGGCTGTAGCGCGCAAGCTCGGCGCCGTTGACGAAGCTCATGATGGCGTCGCTGGTGCGGAAATCCAGCACAAGCCGGCGATGGGCGCCTTCGATCGCGTCGTCCTTCATGCTGCACGCGCCGCGCACGATCGGCGCCACCTGTGCCGACGATGCGGCGTGCTGCGGCAAGTGTGCGGTCTTGAATACGGCCTTGCGGTTCTTCTTCAGCCGCACCTCCGCGAGCGTCACCATTTCGATCATGCGCTCGTAGGTTTCGCGCGCGCTCTCGCCATAGGTGACGATGCCGTGCTTGCTCAGGATCAGGCCTATGGTCTTGGGCGCGCGCTCGTAGACTTCGATCGATTTCCTGGCGAGGCCGAAGCCCGGCATGAGATAAGGCACGAAGCCCAGGCGGCCGTCATAAACCTCGTTGCACAATGCCTCGCCGTCCGGCTGATCGATCAGGCTGAGCACGGACGTCGCGTGGGTGTGATCGATAAATTTGTGCGGCAGGAACGCATGCAGCATCATTTCGACCGACGGATTGGGCGCCATCGGATCGATCAGGTTGGCGCGCTCGATGCGAACGAGGTCCTCGTCGCCGACAGCATCGCGTGCGCGCAGCTTGCGCATCGGCGCAAGCCGCACCGCGACCATTCCCGCGGGCTCGATCGCCGCCATATCCCAACCGGAGCCCTTGACGCACAACACGTCGATGTCTTCGCCAAGCAGATCGGGCAGCCGTGTTTTCACCGACGTGTTGCCGCCGCCGTGCAGCACCAGTTTGGGATCGCCGCCGAGCAGTCGCGTCGTATAGACGCGCAATGCGATGTCGCGGCCAATGCCATGTCGCGCGTAATGCGCGACCATCGCCTCGGCGTCGCGATCGACCCAGCCGCTTTTCATCTCGCGCTCCATGCCGTGGCGCGCAGCACGCTGGCGCGCAACACACTGGTGCGCCGGAGCATCAACCGCCCAAGCATCAACCGCCCATGATGCGACGCGACCACCATCCGGTCTTGCGCGGCTGGTTTTTTGCTTCGGCTTCGCCGGACTCGACGACGACCGGCGACGGCTCAGGAGAGGGTGGCGGCATAGGAGCCGGCGTCTCGCTGCCGCCGACGGGGGCGGGCTCGCGCACGGTCGAACGACGCCGCGGTGGCGCTTCGGCTGCGGGCGGGGACGATTCGAGCGCTTGCGGTGCGGGCGCAGGAGGCGGCGGCTCGCGATGCATCGGCGCCGCTTCTGCGGGCCTGGTATCAAGGTCGGCGACAGCCTGCGTCAGTTCAGGTTCGAAAGCGTTTTCCGGCGCGAAAGGCGTCGGCTCGGAAGGCGTAAACCCGTTATCCGACCCTGCAGCCCGCGGCTCGCCTTCGCGATCGCGACGATTGCGCCGGCCGCCGCGGCGTCCGCGCCGTCGTCGTCGGGGCTCGCCGCCGTCGCCTTGCGGTCCGCCGTTTTCCGCGGCAGCGAAATTCGCCGTTGCGGGCTCAGCGCCGGCTTCATCTGCGGCTTCCTCGCCTTCTGAGGCGTCGTGGCCGAATTCCGCGCCGTGCTCGATCGCCGGCTGCGGGGCGTTGTCACGGACCGGAGCTTCGCCGCGGCGTCCGCGCCGCCGTCGGCGGCGTCCGCGACCGTTGCCGCCTTGTTCGCCAAGCTCGCCTTCGGGCGCTGCAACTTCTTCTGTCGCTACTTCGCCAGGCTCTGTGTCTTCACCAGCCTCCTCGAGATCGTCCTCTTCCTCAAGCGGTGCGGTGGCGGGCCCTGCTTGCTCGGCCAAGGCTTTTGCCGCCTCGACAGTGTGCACCTGCTCGCCGCGATCGATCACAAACGCCTGCGGTGCGGTGACGCTCTCATCGGCGGTGATGGTGATGGTGATGCGGAAGCGCTCTTCCAGCCCGCGCAGATGTGCGCGTTTCTGGTTGAGAACGTAGAGCGCCACTTCAGGCCGCGTGCGTGCGATGAGATTGTGCGTGGCGCCCTTCATGAGCTGCTCTTCGAGCGCGCGCAGCACCTGCAAGGCGAGCGAAGATACCGAGCGCATATGGCCGCTGCCGCCGCAATACGGGCATTTCTCGGTCGAGCTTTCGAGCACGCTGGTGCGGATGCGCTGGCGCGACATTTCCAAGAGGCCGAAATGCGATATGCGGCCGACCTGGATGCGGGCGCGGTCCTGCTTGAGGCATTCCTTCAGCCGGCGCTCGACGGAACGGTTGTTCCGATTCTCGTCCATGTCGATGTAATCGATGACGATGAGGCCAGCGAGATCGCGCAGCCGGAGCTGCCGGGCAATCTCGTCCGACGCTTCGAGATTGGTCTTGAGCGCGGTGTCCTCGATGTGGTGTTCGCGCGTGGCGCGGCCGGAATTGACGTCGATCGCGACCAGCGCTTCGGCCTGGTTGATCACGATGTAGCCGCCCGAGCGCAACTGCACCGTGGGCGAGAACATGGCGTCGAGCTGGTTCTCGACGCCGTAGCGCGAGAGCAGAGGCTGGGTGTCGTTGTAGAGCTTCACGTGCTTGGCATGACTCGGCATGAGCATGCGCATGAAGTCCTTGGCCTCGTGGTAGCCGTCCTCGCCGGCGACGATGACCTCGTCGATGTCCTTGTTGTAGAGGTCGCGGATCGAGCGCTTGACCAGCGAACCTTCCTCGTAGACCAGCACCGGCGCGCTCGATTTGAGCGTCAGGTCGCGCACCGTCTCCCATAACCGCAGCAAATATTCGAAGTCGCGCTTGACCTCGGTCTTGGTGCGGCTGGCGCCGGCGGTGCGCAGGATCACGCCCATGCCTTCCGGCACTTCGAGCTCCTGCGCGATTTCCTTGAGCCGCGAGCGGTCTTCGCTGTTGGTGATCTTGCGGCTGATGCCGCCGCCGCGCGCGGTGTTGGGCATCAGCACCGAATAGCGGCCGGCGAGCGAAAGGTAGGTCGTGAGCGCCGCGCCCTTGGTGCCGCGTTCTTCCTTGACCACCTGCACCAGCATGACCTGCCGGCGCTTGATCACTTCCTGGATTTTGTACTGGCGGCGATAGCGCGGCGCGCGGTCGGGCACTTCTTCCATGGCGTCGGCGCCGCCGACGGACTCGACGATCTCTTCTTCTTCGCCACCTTCACGAGCGCCATTGCCGTCGCCGTTTTCATGGCCGTCTGCGGTATCTCGCTCGTGGTCGTGTTCGACCTCGGAATCCCCCGCGGGCTCCAGGGCTGTATCGGATTCGTGCGCTGCCGAGATGCTTTCGGGCGCCGATTGCTCCCATTCGCCCGGCGCGGGCTCGGCATCCGCCGCTGCCGCCGTATCGCCAAGCTCCATCGGCTGCGGGGCGAAATCGGCTTCCGTCATTTCCGAAGGAGCTGAATCCATCGCCACATCGCTTGGAGCGGCATGGTCACTCGGGGCGGCATAGTCACCTCGATCGGCATAGTCGGCCGGCGCCTCGACCGGATCGCTGTGCACCACGTCATCCTGCCGTGCGGCGGGCTGTTCATGGCGTTGGTGGCCACCTCGCCGCCGCCGGCGGTAGCGCCGGTCGGCTTCGTCATCGGCGGCGCGCTGCGCGCGCTCCTCCTCGTCGATGAGCGCCTGCCGGTCGGCGACCGGAATTTGATAATAGTCGGGATGAATTTCGCTGAAGGCGAGAAAACCGTGGCGGTTGCCGCCGTATTCGACGAAGGCGGCCTGCAGCGACGGCTCGACGCGCGTCACCTTCGCCAGGTAGATGTTGCCTCGCAGCTGCTTACGGTTTGCAGCCTCGAAGTCGAATTCCTCGACGCGATTGCCGCGCAAGACGACCACCCGGGTCTCTTCCGGGTGGGTCGAGTCGATGAGCATTTTGTTGGCCATAGGGATTTCTCTCGACGGCAAGCGCGCATGTATCATCGCGCCGTGTGAGCGGTGCGGGATGGCGGGTTGCCGGACTAACGTTGAATGAAACGGATGGACGCTCGCGCGAAAGCGAATTGTGGCTGGCGCACACATCCGCGAACGCGGTGAAGCGTCCGTAGCTGCGACTTGACCAGACCTCGACTTGCGCCTTGAGCATGAACGCCGAACCGTGGCGAGGCGGCGGCGCAGTTTGCGTCACCGCGATTTCTCCAGATCGCTTAGGGCGTCGGCAACGCCTTCCCGCGTTACCCGCCGTGTCTGGCTTGTGGGCCACACGCGGCTATCCGACTGTCCTGCTACCCATGGGCATCCGTCTCGCCTCTCGCCCTGTCCGCATGAGCACCTTGGTGCCCGAAGGGGTCGAAAGCGGCGCCCGCCTCATCGACTCCCTCGATCCGTGTTGGGAGCGGCCCCGGCGGGCGTGCCGGATGCCCGAACGCGGCACAACCGGAACCTTTAACCGTAAGCGTACCCTTCATAAGGCCCTTGATAGGGAATTTGCAAGCCGCGCGTCGTCAGCACCGGCCAAATGCTGAATTTTGGCTTGCGTAAGCGCCGTTCGCGGCGGGTTAAGTTTCGGTTAACCACGCCCGCCTAATGAAGTAAAAGGGGCGCGAAAGGGCTCAGAATCGATGCTGCGGGCGGGGAGCTTGGCATTGTTGGGCGCTATCTGCGCCGGCGCATGCCTGTCAGGGGCAGCCTTCCTGTCAGGGGCAGCCTTGGCGGGCGAGGTCGCCTGCGCCATCTTCTGCAGCCGACGCCTATCCGGTCGCGAGCGACGTGAGGCTCGGCGGCGACGACAATCAAATCCGCTTTGTCATGGATTTGACCCGCAAGATCGACCTGCACGCATTCACGCTTGCCGATCCCTACCGTGTCGTCGTCGACATCCCACAGGTGACCTTCCAGTTCCCGCCGAAGACCGGCGAACGCGGCCGTGGCCTGGTCAAGGCGTTCCGCTTTGGTCTGGTGATGCAGGGCGGCTCCCGCCTGGTGTTCGATCTCGCCAAGCCCGTACGCATCAACAAGGCGTTCGTCATGGACGCCGACAACAGCCATCCGGCGCGGCTGGTGCTCGACCTCGCCGCCACCGACCGCGAGACGCTATCTGCGCACCATCGCCGTCGACAACCGCGTGGATCGCAGCGAGCCTCCCCGGCACCCGGCCGAGGCCAAGAGCGGCGATCCGCGCCCGCTCGTCGTGCTCGATCCCGGCCATGGCGGCATCGACAACGGCACCATGGCGTCAGGCGGGGAGAGCGAGAAGGCGATCGTGCTGCAATTTGCCAAGCTTTTGGACGAACGACTTGAAAAGGCCGGCAAATACCGCGTCACGATGACACGCTCCGACGACACTTTCGTGCCGTTGTCGGAACGCGTGCGCATGGCGCGCAGCCAGGGGGCCTCGCTGTTCATATCGATCCACGCCGACGCATTGCCGCGCGCGGAGGGCGATGCGCAGGGCGCGAGTGTCTACACGCTGTCGGAGACCGCCTCTGATTCCGAGGCGGCGCGGCTTGCCGAGGCGGAAAACCGGGCCGACGTCATCGCCGGCGTCGATCTCAAGTCCGAGCCAAACGACGTCGCCGATATCCTGATCGACCTTGCGCAGCGCGAGACCAAGACGTTTTCAGTGCAGTTCGCGCACGCGTTGCTCCACGCCATGAAGCCGGTGGCG
The DNA here is from genome assembly GCA_963730645.1 of uncultured Alphaproteobacteria bacterium. Classification (GTDB taxonomy): domain Bacteria; phylum Pseudomonadota; class Alphaproteobacteria; order Rhizobiales; family Xanthobacteraceae; genus BOG-931. The sequence continues at coordinate 75,520 of CAVSSN010000020.1, forward strand.
CGGCTGCACAAGAATCCGCTCAAGGCGGCGGGCTTCCGGGTGCTGCGGGCGCCGGACGTGCCGTCCGTGCTGGTCGAGCTGGGCTACGTCTCCAACCGCGAAGATCTCAAATCGCTCGTTTCCGATAGCTGGCGCAACAAGGCCGCCGACACCGTCGTGCAGGCGATCGAGACATATTTCTCCACACGCGTTGCCGGCGCCCGGGCGGGCTCGAATTGAGGATGCGCAACCTTGCCGAAACGGCCTCAGTTTCACCAAAAACCGGAGCGACGAAGATGAGCCGTGCGGCGTCTGGCGGCTGGGGCGCAATGCTGCCAAACTCGGCGTTATCCGGTGGCCGGGCTGAAACGCTCGAACAGTACAGTGCCGGCCGAATGGGGGCAGGACGCCTGCGATGAAGATCCTTCTGCGATTCATGGGTTTTCTGTTCGCGGCCGGGACGATTCTGTTCATCGTCGGCGTCACGGCGGCCGCCGGCCTGATGTGGCATTTTTCCAAGGATTTGCCGGATTACTCGCAGTTGCAGGACTACGAGCCGCCGGTGATGACGCGCGTTCACGCCGCCGACGGCTCGCTGTTGGCCGAATACGCCAAGGAGCGGCGGCTCTACCTCCCGATCCAGGCCGTGCCCAAGCTGGTCATCCACGCCTTCATTTCGGCCGAGGACAAGAATTTCTACGAGCACGGCGGCATCGATTTTTACGGCATCGCGCGCGCCGGCCTTCTGTACGTCCAGAATTACGGCAGCAACCGGCGGCCGCAGGGCGCGTCGACCATCACCCAGCAGGTCGCCAAGAACTTCCTGCTGTCGAACGAGGTGTCGTTCCAGCGCAAGATCAAGGAAGCGCTGTTGGCGCTCAAGATCGAGCGCACCTATTCCAAGGACAAGATCCTCGAACTCTACCTCAACGAAATCTATCTCGGCTTCGGCGCCTATGGTGTGGCCGCCGCCTCGCTACTTTATTTCGACAAGTCGGTGCACGAATTGTCGATCGCGGAGACCGCCTATCTCGCCGCGCTGCCGAAGGGCCCGAACAATTATCATCCCTTCCGCCACCACGATGAGGCGCTGGCGCGACGCAACTACGTGATCGACCGCATGGTCGAGGACCACTACATCGCTGCGGCGGACGCCGAAAAGGCCAAGAAGGAACCGCTCAACGTCACGGTGCGGCCGACCGGCGCCCACATCTTCGCCGCCGAATATTTCGCCGAAGAGGTGAGGCGCTACATCTACGAAAATTACGGAGAGAAGAAGCTCTACGAGGGCGGCCTCTCGGTGCGCACCACTCTCGATCCCAAGATGCAGGTGCTGGCGCGCAAGACCATGCTCAACGGGCTCGTCAACTTCGACGAGACGCAGGGTTATCGCGGGGCGGTGGCCACGATCGACGTCACCGGCGATTGGGGCGTCAAGCTCGCCGACGTGAAGTCGTTGTCCGACGTCGCGCCATGGCGGCTCGCGGCTGTGCTTGAGGTCAGCGACCAGTCGGCCCGTATCGGGCTGCAGCCCGCGCGCGATCCCGGCGGCGCCGTGGTCAAGGAGCGCGAGATCGGCATCCTGCCGCTCGAAGGCGTCAAATGGGCGAAGGCGGCTTCCGGCCCGGCGCGGGCGATACAGAAGGTCAGCCAGGTTCTGTCGGCGGGCGACGTTGTTTACGTCGAGCCGTCGGAAAAGGACCCGACCCAATATCGGCTGCGCCAGGTCCCTGAGATTTCCGGCGGCATGGTGGTCATGGACCCGCAGACCGGCCGCGTGCTCGCCATGGTCGGCGGCTTTTCCTTCGATCAGAGCCAGTTCAACCGCGCCACGCAGGCGCTGCGCCAGCCGGGCTCGTCGTTCAAGCCGTTCGTCTATGCCGCAGCCCTCGACAACGGCTACACGCCCTCGACGGTCGTCATGGACGCGCCGCTCGAGATCGACATGGGGCAGGGCGGCGGCGTGTGGCGGCCGGAAAATTACGGCGGCAAGTTCTATGGGCCCTCGACGCTGCGTTTCGGCCTTGAGCAATCCCGCAACGTGATGACGGTGCGCCTCGCGCAGGACATCGGCATGCCGCTGATCGCCGAATACGCCAAGCGCTTCAAAGTCTACGACGACCTGCCGCCGTATCTGTCGTTTGCGCTCGGCGCGGGCGAGACCACGGTGCTGCGCATGGTCACGGCCTATTCGATGTTCGACAACGGCGGCCGGCGCGTGACGCCGACGTTGATCGACCGCATCCAGGATCGCTACGGCCACACCATCTACAAGCACGACGAACGCGAGTGCCGCGGCTGCGACGCCGACAAGTGGAATAACCAGCCTGAGCCGACTCTGGTCGACCGCCGCGAGCAGGTGATCGATCCGATGACGGCCTACCAGATCACCTCGATGATGGAGGGCGTGGTTCAGCGCGGCACCGCGACGGTGGTGAAGGAGGTCGGCAAGCCGGTCGCCGGCAAGACCGGCACCACCAACGAAGAGAAGGACGTGTGGTTCGTCGGCTTCTCACCTGATCTCGCGGTCGGCGTTTACATGGGTTACGACAAGCCACGGCATATCGGCCGCCTCGCCACCGGCGGCCATCTCGCCGCGCCGGTCGTCAAGGATTTCCTGAAAACTGCGCTCGCCGACAAGCCGCCGATCCCGTTCCGCGTGCCGCCCGGCATCAAGCTCATTCGCGTCGATCCGAAGACCGGCATGCGCGCCAGCCCGGGCGACACGCGCGTCATCCTCGAAGCCTTCAAGCCCGGCACCGCGCCGCCCGACAATTATTCGGTTATCGGGGCGGAGACGGCCGGCGGCCAGATGGGCGTATCGCCGGAGGCGGACCGTGCGGTCCGTTCCGGCACCGGCGGCCTGTATTGACGGGCGCCGCTATTGCGTCCGCCGAGTGCGGACGTTACATCGCATTCCACAATCGATTTGAAATGTCCGGTCATGCGCGCAGAAATTGCCACCATCGTCGACGAGATCAAGCAGTCCGTCGGGCTGCTGAGGAGGCATCTTTGACGTCGACAAGGCGCGCGCGCGGCTTGCCGAGCTGAACAAGCAGGCCGAAGACCCGAACCTGTGGAACGATCAGCAGCGCGCGAGCCGCGTGATGCAGGAGCGCACGGCGCTTGAGGACAGCCTCACCGCCATCGCTCGCATCGAGCAGGAGCTCGACGACCAGGTCACGCTGATCGAACTCGGCGAGGCCGAGAACGACCAGAAGGTCATCACCGAAGGCGAGCAGGCGCTACGCAAGCTCAAGACCGATGTCGCGCGCCGCGAGCTTGAAGCCTTGCTCGGAGGCGAAGCCGACGCCAACGATTCCTATCTCGAAGTGCATGCCGGCGCCGGCGGCACCGAGAGCCAGGATTGGGCCAATATGCTGTTGCGCATGTATACGCGCTGGGCCGAGCAGCACCGCTACAAGGTCGAAGTGCTCGAAGAGACCGGCGGCGAGGAAGCCGGGATCAAATCGGCCACCGTGCAGATCAAGGGCAAGAATGCGTACGGTTGGCTCAAGACCGAGGGTGGCGTGCATCGGCTTGTTCGCATCTCGCCGTTCGACGCCAATGCGCGGCGGCACACGTCGTTCGCCAGCGTTCAGGTTTATCCGGTGATCGACGACCGCATCAAGATCGACATCGACGAGTCCGATGTGCGCATCGATACGCTGCGATCCGGCGGCGCCGGCGGCCAGCACGTCAACAAAACCGAGTCGGCGATCCGCCTCACCCACATCCCGACCAACATCGTGGTGTTTTGCCAGAACGATCGTTCACAGCATCGCAACCGCGCCCAGGCCTGGGACATGCTGCGCGCCAAGCTCTACGAAATGGAAATCAAGAAGCGCGAGGACAAAGCCGCGGCCGAGCAGGCCGCCAGGACCGATATCGGCTGGGGCCACCAGATCCGGTCCTACGTGCTGCAGCCCTACCAGATGGTGAAGGACTTGCGGACCGGCGTGGCCACGTCGAACACCGGTGCAGTGCTCGACGGCGACCTCGATCAATTCATGGAAGCGACATTGGCGCAGAAGGCGTTCGGCACCGGGCCGAAAGAGGTCGAGGACGTCGAGTAACGCTGGCCGCGCAAATGCCGGCTACAGCAATCCGCCGAGCTTGTCTCCGGCGCGCAGGAACTTCTCCGGATTGACTGCTTCACCGTCGACCCGCGTCTCGTAATGCAAATGCGGCCCGGTCGAACGCCCGGTCGAGCCGAGGCGGCCGACCGTCTGGCCGATGTGAATCTTTTGCCCGACCGTCACGTCGATTTCCGAGAGGTGACCGTATCGCGTCGCGAGACCGTTGCCGTGATCGACCTCGACCATCTTGCCGTAGCCGCCGCTCCAGCCGGCGACAGTTACGGTTCCGGCTGCGGTGGCGTGAATCGGGTCGCCGGTGTCGCCGCGGAAGTCGATGCCGGTGTGCATCGCCGCGGCGTGAATGAACGGATCGATGCGCACGCCGAAGCCTGACGACTGATCGAGTTCTCCGGTGACCGGCTTGCGCACCGGCACGCTCACCAACGCGTGCGTCAGCCGTTCGGCCTGCGCGCGGGCGATGCTCAGGCGCGTGAGTTGGCGCTCGAAACCGCTGCCGTCCGGCGGCAGCTTCACCGGCACGAACGGACCGCCGCTCGCGGGCGCCGGCATTTTGTCGGGATTGACGCCAATCTCGGCGAGCGCGCCGCGGATGCGTCGCGTCTTGCCCTCGTAGCGTTCCTCCATCATGCCAAGCGAAGCATGTTCGCGCATCTCGACGCGATCGAGCGAGGCCTGCAGCCGCGCCAGCGTTCCTTCGATGCCTGTTGCCGCCATGGCGCGCGCGGCGCCGGGCTGAAGCATTGCGCCGCGATCAGGCGTCCGGCGCGGCATGACGATATCGTTGATCGGCGAGGGTTTTGACGACGCCGACGTTTCCGGCGTGCTGCGTGCGGACGGTTTGATCGAACCGGTCGGTGTCGGATCGGCGATGCCGCTCAGTGCGGAAGCGCGCGATTCGAGCGTCGCCTGCCGGCGCAGCAATTGGTCGAGCTTCTGCTCGAACTGCTCCTGGTCGAGCAGTTGGCGGCTGGTCACGCGATCGACCTGCGCGCGCATTTCGGCGATGCGGTCCTCGTAGGCGAACTGCATATCGGTCTGGCGTGAAATCAGCCGGGCCAGCACGCTGTCGCGGAAGGCGAAATAGGTCGCCGTCGTGATCGACCAGGCACCCATGATCACCACGGTGCCGACCACGATCCAGAACGCGACCGGCCCGAATCGGACCTGGCGTCCCGCATGTGCGAGCGTATAGCCGGCGGCGGCCCCATGCGGACGCGCACGCGTCCGGCCGCCATGATCGGCGTGTTGAGTGTGGGACCCCGCCCGCTGCGACATCGACGCTCCCCGACCGGCCCCGTGACTCGCGAGGCCGGAACTGCGAGCGCGGATTTGAGCGGCTTATGGTTAATTTTCCTCAAATCCCCGGTGCTAATTTGCCGGACGGGGTAAACGACTCGGCAAGGCAAAGGGTTACGAACAGGCGACTACAGCGCCTTGGCAGCCGCCAGCACCTCTTCGGCGTGCCCCGCGACCGAGACCTTGGGCCAGATTTGTGCGATGCGGCCGTCAGGCCCGATCAGGAATGTGCTGCGCACGATGCCCATGTATTTGCGGCCATACATCGACTTTTGCTGCCACACCCCATAGGCCTCGAGCATTGCGTGCTTTTCGTCCGAGGCGAGCGCGACCTTGAGCTTGTGCTTGGTCTTGAAGGCCTCCAGCGCCCGGACCGGGTCGCCTGAAACGCCCAAAACTTCGGTGCCGGCGCGGCTAAAGGCGCTCTTCAGGCCCGAGAAATCGATCGCCTCCTTGGTGCAGCCGGTCGTGTCAGCCTTCGGATAGAAGTACAGAACGAGCTTGCGGCCGGCGAAGTCGGCGAGTGAAATGCTGCCGCCGCCCTCGCGGGCTAGCTTGAACGCCGGGGCCTTTGCACCAGGAGCGAGCTCTGTGGCCTGTTTTGCGGCCGGTTCTTGGGCCAATTGTCGAGCCATGTGCCTTCCTTTCGACGCTTTCCGGGGGGCATTGTTGAGGGTCAGAATACGCGCGCGGGTGGAGACGGTCGACCGGGTCCTCGGGCTCCTCACCCGAGGTGGCGTATTGGCCGCAAAATCGTTCTGACCGCACCACGGACGGGGGACGCCCGAGGGGGCATGACGGACAGACCAACGAGTCCGCAGATCGCGGCGCTTCGGAAACTGGAAGCGATCGTTCACCTGCATCATGACGGCAACCCCGGCCGAGCGCAGCGCGCTGGTCGGGCGGACGGTCGCCGGCCCGCGCAGCCGCCGCGCCGGCTTGGTCGGCGCAATGTGTTTTTGCGCCGCTCCCTGATTGCAGTGGGCGTCGTCACCGTTGTTGCCGTATCCGGATGTGCAGCGCTGTGGTGGCGGCTGTCCAACGGACCTATTTCACTTGAAATCGCGACACCGTGGCTGACCGCCGCGATTGAGGAAAACTTCGGCACCAGCCGCAGCGTCGAAGTCGGCGGCACGCAGATCGAGCGTACCGAGAACGGCCGCACCGCAGTGCGCATCCGCGACATCGTGGTCCGCGACACCGATGGCACCATCGTGGCGAGCGCGCCCAAGGCCGAGGTCGGCGTGTCCGGCGCGAGCCTGTTGAGCGGCCACGTGCGCGCCGAAAGCCTGAATCTGGTCGGCGCCGAAATGGCGGTGCGAATCAAACCGGACGGCGACGTCACCGTGTTTGCCGGCGGCAACAAGCGACCGATCGCGACCGCGTCGGTTCCAGCCGCGGCCAGTTCCGGCGGGCGTCTCCGCTGCGCAGCAGGTCGCGTCATCGATGGCGCCGCCGGACCTGGCGGCTCCTGCAACTGTTCCGGCGCCTGGCGTGCCGTCCGCCAAGCCGCGCAAGCCGGCGGACGCTTTCGCGGCATTGCTGTCATGGATCGACGGCATCGGCCAGACCGGCCTCGACGGCCACGAGTTGCGCGAGATCGGACTGAAGAATGGCAATCTTACGGTTGACGACGAGCGCACCGGCAAGCGCTGGACGTTCGAGAACATCAGCCTGAGCCTGGAGCGGCCGAGCGGCGGCGGCATCGTCGTCAGCCTGGGCTCGGACAACCGGGAGCGGCCATGGGCGCTGACCGCTTCGATCGTGCCGACCGGCGACGGCAAGCGCAGCATTGAGCTCGAAGGCCGCAAGGTTTCCGCCAACGATCTGCTGTTGGCGCTGCGTCTTGGCGACGGCAATCTTCAGGCCAATCTGCCGCTGTCGGTCAGCATGCGCGGCGAGATCGGGGCCGACGGTGTGCCGCAGGAACTCTCTGGACGCATCGTCGCGGATGGCGGCAGCATCAGCGATGCCAGCGACCCCAGCAGCGACATTCCGGTCGACCATGCCGAATTCAAGCTGAATTGGGATGTCGCAAACCGCGTTCTGTCGATGCCGTTTCAAATCCTGTCGGCCGGCAACCGCATAACGCTATTGGGTCAGGTTGAAGCGCCGCGCGAAACCGGCGGAGTGTGGTCGTTTGGCGTCAGCGGCGGGACGGTTTTGCTCGCGTCAGCCGTCAAGGGTGACCACAATCCATTGATCCTCAACCGCGTCGCGGTGCGCGGCCGGTTTGATCCAGTCAAGAAGCGGTTCGATGTCGACCAGGGCGATATCGGCAACATGGATCTCGGTGTTGCGTTGTCGGGCAACATCGATTTCTCCGGCGACGATCCGCGGGTGGCTGCCGGGATTGCCGGAACGCGCATGTCGGTTGCGGCACTCAAGCGCCTGTGGCCGCTGTTCGTGGCGCCGAAAGTGCGCACATGGGTCAACGACCATCTTGTGAGCGGTACGGTCGAGCGCATGGTCATCGCGGTCAACGCGCCGTTCAACACCCTCAAGGAGAGCGGCCCGCCGGTGCCCGATGACGGACTATCGCTTGAGGCTGTCACCACCGGCACCGTCATCCGTCCGGTCGAGGGCTTGCCGGCGATCCGCGATGCCGACCTCAACGTGCGCATCGTCGGGCGCAATGCGACGGTCATGCTTGGCAAGGGCACGGCCGATCTGCCCTCCGGGCGCAAGCTGACGATGACGAACGGCCTGTTCGAAGTGCCCGACACCGCGCCGCACGAACCGCCGGCGCGGGTGCGCTTCAAGCTCGACGGGCCGGTGCCGGCCGCGGCGGAGCTCCTTGCCACCGACCGGCTGCGCGATTCTTCCGGTGCGCCGTTCGATCCGGCGACGACGCGCGGAACGATGACTGCACAGGTCGCGCTGGCGATGCCGTTGAAGCCCGATCTGCCGCCGGGCTCGTCCAATTATGCGATTACTGTCGACGCCACCAATTTTGCTGCCGATCACATGGTGATGGGGCAGAAGGTGGAGGCCGCAACACTGCGCGTGACGGCCAACAATCAAGGCTTCCAGCTCAAAGGCGACGTCAAGATCGGCGGCACGCCGGCGAGCCTTGAATATCGCAGGCCGCATGGCGACGGCGATGCCGAGGTCCGCATTCAGGCGACGCTTGACCATGCGGCACGCGCCAATCTCGGCTTTGACAATGCAAGTGAGGTCAGCGGCGCCATTCCGATCCGGCTTGCCGGGCGCATCGCCTCGGGCGCAGATCACGAAGGCCGCTTCGCAGTCGAGGCTGACCTGACATCGGCCCAGATTGACGGACTGTTGCCCGGCTGGGCGAAGCCGGTCGGTAAGCCCGCGCGTGCGACGTTTACGCTCACGACCAAGCCACAATCGGCCCACGTCGAAGATCTGGTGATCGAGGGCGCCGGCGGCGGCGTCAAGGGGACCCTCGACTTCGATGGCGGCGACTTGCAGAGCGCCAATTTCTCGTCCTACGGATTTTCCGACGGCGACAAGGCGACGCTCAAGGCTGAACGCGGGCAGGACGGCACGCTGCGCGTCACCATGCGCGGCGACGTCTACGACGCGCGCGGTTTCGTCAAGACCACGACCAGCAGCCTGTCCGATCAGAATACAAAAAGCCAGATGATGGATATCGATCTCGATATCAAGCTCGGCGCCATCGTCGGCTTCAACGGCGAAGCGCTGCGCAGTCTCGATTTGAAGCTGTCGCGCCGGGCGGGGCAAATCCGCACCTTCGGCATGAACGCCAAGATTGGGCGCGACTCAGCTCTCGTTGGCGATTTGCGTGGCCGGCCGGGTGGACGCCAGGTCATCTATCTCGAAACCAACGATGCCGGCTCATTGTTCCGCTTCAGTGATGTCTACTCGCGCATGAACGGCGGCCAGATGTGGGTCGCCATGGACCCGCCGGCCCCGGGAGTCACCACGCGGAATGGAATCGTCAACGTTCGTGATTTCGCAGTGCGCGGCGAAGCTCAGCTCGAACACGCGGTGGCGGGACCGCCGGACGCGGCCAACAATGGAATTGAATTTTCCCGCATGCGCGTCGATTTCACGCGCAGTCCCGGCAAGATCGCGCTGCGCGACGGCGTAGTGCGCGGGCCGATCATCGGCGCCACCATCGACGGGCAGATCGATTATTCCCGCGACGAGGTGCGCCTGCGCGGCACGCTGGTGCCGCTCTACGGCCCGAACAACCTGCTCGGGCAATTGCCGCTGGTCGGGCCTTTCCTCGGCGGCGACAAGGAAGGTCTTGTCGGCATCACCTACGAGGTGGTCGGCCGGCCGGGCCAACCGGTGCTGCGGGTCAATCCGATCTCGGCGCTGGCGCCGGGCATGTTGCGCAAGGTCTTTGAATTTCCGGCCAACACCGACACCCGGGTCGACGAAACCCGCACCATCGGGCGGCCGTAGGGATGCTACGCACCGGCCGCAGCAGCACGTGCCGTTTGCGGCCGAGCGAGAGCTTGATCACGCCTTCAGGCGTCAGATCGCGCGGCGTCAGCAGCATCTTCTCGTCCGTCACCGTGACATCGTTGACCTTGAGGCCGCCGGATTTGATCTGGCGGCGCGCCTCGCCGTTGGAGGCCACGAGCCCAACGCGCACATTGGCGACGAGGATTCCAATTCCTTGCGCCAGCTCGGCCTGCGGTACCTCGACCGTCGGCAAGGTGGCGGCAAGGCCGCCTTCCTCGAAGGTCGTGCGCGCCGTGGCGGCCGCCTCGTCGGCTGCCGTGCGGCCATGGACCAAGGCGGTCGCCTCGGTCGCGAGCACTTTCTTCGCCTCGTTGATGTCTTGACCCTTGAGCGCCGCAAGCCGCGCAATCTCGTCGAGCGGCATCACCGTGAACAGCTTGAGGAAACGCGCGACGTCGCCGTCCTCGGTGTTGCGCCAGTACTGCCAGTAGTCGTAGGGGCTGACCATGTCGGCGTTGAGCCAAACGGCTCCGGCCGCGGTCTTGCCCATCTTGGCGCCCGACGACGTCGTGATGAGTGGCGAAGTCAGCGCGAAGAGCTGCGCGTTCTCGGTGCGGCGGCCGAGATCGATGCCGTTGACGATGTTGCCCCACTGGTCCGAGCCGCCCATCTGCAGCACGCAGCCGTGACGCCGGTACAGTTCGACGAAGTCGTAGGCCTGCAGGATCATGTAGTTGAATTCGAGGAACGACAATTCCTGCTGACGTTCCAACCGCATCTTGACCGAGTCGAACGCGAGCATGCGGTTGACCGAGAAGTGACGGCCGACGTCGCGCAGGAAATCGATGTAGTTGAGCGCGTTGAGCCAGTCGGCATTGTTGGCCATCACGGCATTGCCGCCGGCGTCCTCGAACTTGAGGAATTTGGCGAAGATGGCGCGGATGCCCTTGAGATTGTCGTTGATGATGTCGTCGGTCAGGAGCCTGCGGCTCTCGTCCTTGCCGGACGGATCGCCGACGCGCGTGGTGCCGCCGCCCATCAGCGCGATCGGCCGATGGCCGGTCTGCTGCATCCAGTACAGCATCATGATCGGCAGCAGCGAGCCGACATGGAGCGAGGCCGCCGTGCAGTCGAACCCGATATAGGCCGTGATCGCCGACGTGCGCGCGCGCTCGTCGAGCACCTCGGGCTCCGATACCTGGTGGATGAAGCCCCGGCTCGCCAATACGTTGAGGAAATCGGACTTGTAGGCGCTCATGCGGCGGTGGTGTAACAGGTCCGGTGGCCGATTCAACCGCGGAACATAGGCCCAAGGAAGAGCTGCCAATGTCGCCTGTAACGGCTATCGGCCTGATGAGCGGCACCTCGCATGACGGCGTCGATCTCGCCCTTATCAACACCGACGGCGAGGAAATCGGCCAGTTCGGGCCGACCGGCTACCGGCCCTATGCCGACGACGACCGGGCGCTGCTGCGGCGCGCGACGGCGGCCGCGGCAAATTTGAGCGACCGCACCGCCCGGCCCGCTATTGTCGCCGAGGCGGAAGAGCTTGTGACCAAAGCCCATGCCGAGGCCGTCGAAACATTTCTCGCGTCAAACGGAATTGGTGCTTCCGACGTCGGCGTGATCGGTTTCCACGGCCAGACCGTTCTGCACCGCCCGGAGCGCGGCGTCACCGTGCAGCTTGGCGACGGGTCGGCACTGGCGGCGCGACTGGGCATCGCGGTCGTCCACGATTTCCGCGCGGCCGATGTCGCTGCGGGCGGGCAGGGGGCGCCGCTCACGCCGGTGTTTCACGCCGCGCTGGTGCGAAAACTTGGCGGCGAGGGGCCGATCGCGGTGCTCAACATCGGCGGTGTCGCCAACCTGACGTTCATCGATGGCGATGCCGATCCCATTGCCTGCGATATCGGGCCCGGCAACGCGCTGATCGACGATTTCATGCGTGTGCGCACCGGCGCGCCGCAGGACGGCGATGGCAAGGCTGCCGCCGCGGGCAGGGTCGACGAGGCCGCCGTGACGCACCTGCTCGCGCACGAGTTCTTCAACCGGCCGCCGCCGAAATCGCTTGACCGCAACGAGTTCCGAGGCTGGCTGGCGCGCACGGGCGATCTCTCCGACAAGTCGATCGAAGACGGCGCCGCCACGCTCACTGCGCTGACCGCGGCGGCGATTGCGGGCACTGTGGTGCATCTACCGCGCCCGCCGGCGACGTGGATCGTCGCCGGCGGCGGCGCGCGCAATCCGACGCTGATGCGGATGCTCAAGGAGCGGCTTGCACCCGCGCAGATCAAAGCCGCGGACGCCGCCGGATGGTCAGTCGATTCACTTGAAGCGCAGGCGTTCGCCTATCTCGCGGTGCGCAGCCTGCGCGGCTTGCCGATCACATTTCCGACCACGACCGGCGCGCCACGGCCGCTCACTGGCGGCGTCGTGGCGCGGCCGTGAGTGCGTTACTTCGCCATCTTGGCTGCTTTGATCGGGTCCTTGACCGCTTCGAAGGTCTCGAACTGCTTGGACCACGGCTCGCCGTCGATCTTCTCGACCTTTTGCAGATAGACGTTCTGGACGATGTCGCGCGTGTCCGGGTCGATCGAGATCTGACCGCGCGGGCTTTCCCATTTCATGCCCTTGGCCGCCGCGATGAAGCTGTCGGCGTCGGTCTTGCCGCCGGTCTTCTTCAGGGCCTCATAGATGAGGTGCATGCCGTCGTAGCCGCCGACCGAGATGAAGTTCGGCCGATGGCCGTCGTTGGCCTTCTTGTAGGCGGCAACGTATTCCTTGTTCAGCGCCGAATCGTGAGCCGCCGAATAGATGCCGGCGGTGACGACGCCGAGGAGCGAATCGCCGGTGCCCGGCAGGTCGTCATCGTCGACGATATCGCCGGGCCCGACCAGCCGGATGCCGGACTTGTCGAGGCCGCGCTCGGCGAACTGCCGCGCGAACGGGCCGGCCTGTCCCGACGGCACGAACACGAACAGCGTGTCGGGCTTGAGGTCGCGGGCGCGTTGCAGGAACGGCGCGAAATCCGGGTTCGCCAGCGGCACCTTGAGGGTGTCGAGCACCTCGCCGCCGCCTTTCTTGAAATTCTGCTCGAACACGCTGCCGGCCTCGTTGCCCGGCGCCCAATCCGACAGCACCTGCACGGCTTTCTTGCTGCCGTTCTTGATCGACCAGTCGGCGATGATGCCGGACTGCTGGCCGAGCGTGAAACTCGTGCGCACGTAATAGGGTGAGCGCTCGGTCACGACCGAGGTGCCAGACACCATGACGACCGTCGGCACTTTCGCCTCGCTGGAGATCGGCGCCATCGACATCGCGCTCGGCGTCAGGCAGGCCGCGAGGAAGTTCACCTTGTCATTGACGACGAGTTCCTGGGCGAGACGTTTGGAGTTGTCGGGAACGCCCGCATCGTCCTTGAAGATAAGCTGCAGCTTCTTGCCGGCGACGGTGTCGCCGTGTTGCTGGACGTAGAGCTTGATGGCGGCGACGATCTCGCGGCCGACGGAGGATTGCCCTCCGGTCATCGGCGCGACGATACCGATCTTGATGGTGTCCTGTGCGGCCGCGCTCCCGGCGGCGAAACCACCGACGGCCGCAGCCAAAAGCCCAGTGACGAATAGGTGCTTACGCATGGCGTTTCCCCTCTGGATCGCGTTCGATCCTATTGAAGGGGCGGCCGGCGGCTTTTGCAAGCCGGCTTTACGCCGCGGTGGTGCGCCGGTCGGTGCTGAGCCGCTTGTCGAGGTAGCCGCTGATGGACGTCATCAGCGGCTCGATCTTGCCGTCGAAGAAATGGTTGGCGCCGGTGACGACCTTCTGCTCGATGATGATGCCCTTCTGGGTCTTGAGCTTGTCGACAAGGCCGGTGACGTCGCGGTGCGGCACAACCGCGTCCTTGTCGCCATGGATGATCAGGCCGGACGACGGGCAGGGCGCAAGGAACGAGAAGTCGTAGAGGTTGGCAGGCGGGGCGATCGAGATAAAGCCCTCGATTTCCGGCCGGCGCATCAGGAGTTGCATGCCGATCCAGGCGCCAAACGAAAATCCGGCGATCCAGCAGCTGCGCGCTTCGGTATTGACCGTCTGCGCCCAGTCGAGCGCGGCAGCGGCATCCGACAATTCGCCGATGCCATGGTCGAACGCGCCTTGGCTGCGGCCGACGCCGCGGAAGTTGAAGCGCAGCACGGAAAAGTTCCGGTGCACGAAGGCGTAGTAGATCTGGTAGACGATCTGATGGTTCATCGTGCCGCCGAACTGCGGATGCGGATGCAGCACGATGCCGATCGGCGCATTTTTCTGCTGCGCCGGGTGATAACGGCCTTCGATGCGTCCGGCCGGTCCCGTGAAGATGACCTCGGGCATATTTCAATCCTCGATCATGGCTTTGGCCGCACGTCGCGGCGGCGATCGGAAGCGCGCTTGACGCGAGCGGCAGGCACACGTAACTATTTAGAACCATTCCAGATTTCTGGAGGCCCATGACCGCCGATGGTCCCGGAAGGGCCGGTCAGGCGGCGCTTTTTAACATGATTGCGGGGGCGAAATGCAAGCTTTCCGGTATCATGGGTGCTCGCGGAGTGGTTTGGGTCGTTAGGTTGGAGAAAAATGGCAGAGCGCGTCTACCTCGACTGGAATGCAACTGCGCCGCTGCGGCCGCAGGCGCATGACGTCCTGATCGCGGCGTTCGATGTCGTTGGCAATCCGTCCTCCGTCCATGGCGAGGGGCGCGCAGCCCGGCGGCTGGTCGAGCAGGCGCGCGAGCAGGTTGCGGCGCTGGTTGGTGCGCGGCCGGGCGATGTGATTTTCACCGGGAGCGGCACCGAGGCCAATGGCCTTGCGCTTTCCCCGTCGATCGAAATCCATGGCGATGGAAGAGCTTGCGACCGGCTGTTGATGTCGAGCGTTGAGCATTCTTCAGTCCGCGCCGGCGGACGCTTCCCCCGTTCGGCAATCGGTGACCTGCCGGTCGATGCGCAGGGGCGGGTCGATCTCGCGGCGCTCCGTCAGCGGCTCGCCGAGCTTCCGGCCACCGCGAGGGTGCTGGTTTCGATCATGCTGGCGAACAACGAAACCGGTGTGCTGCAGCCCATCGCCGAGGCGGCCGAACTCGTCCATGCCGCGGGCGGACTGCTTCATGTCGACGCAATCCAGGTGGCCGGCCGCATGCCCGTCAATATGGCGGCGCTCGGCGCCGACCTGCTGACCATTTCAGCCCACAAGCTCGGCGGACCGAAGGGCGTCGGTGCTCTGGTGCGGCGAGGCGATGATCTTCACATCTCCGATCCGCTCATCAAGGGTGGCGGCCAGGAGCGCGGCATGCGCGCCGGGACCGAGAATGTTGCCGGTATCGCCGCCTTCGGCGCGGCTGCGGCGGCCGCGCAGCGGGACCTCGAAACCGACGGCGTGCGCATGGTGGCGCTGCGGGACCGGCTGGAGGCGGGACTCAAGGCCGTCCGCCCGGATACCGTCATTTTCGGTGCGGCTGCCGATCGGTTGCCCAATACGACCGCTTTTGCCGCCCCCGGCATGAAGGCCGAAACGGCCGTGATCGCCTTCGACCTCGAAGGGATCGCCGTGTCGTCGGGCGCGGCCTGCTCCTCGGGCAAAGTGCAACCGTCCCATGTGCTTGCAGCCATGGGGGTTTCGCCGGAACTCGTGCGTGGCGGGGTGCGGGTCAGCCTCGGCTGGACGACGACCGAATCCGACATCGAACGATTTCTCCTCGCTTGGAGAAAGGTTTCAGGCGCATTATCTAAGGAATCCAAAGTGTCGCGCGGCTTGGCCGCCTGACGCCTTTCAAAGCTCAAAGGGTGACACCCCGAGGCAAGACACCGACCATACCGACTAATCCAACCCGCGGTCCTTGAAACCGTGAGCGGAGGGACGAATGCCGGCACTACAAGAGACCGTCGATCAGGTCCGCCGTATCGACGTCGACCAGTATAAGTATGGATTCGAGACGCTGATCGAATCCGACAAGGCCCCGAAGGGCCTGTCCGAAGACACGATACGGTTCATCTCGGCGAAGAAGAACGAACCCGCGTGGATGCTCGCCTGGAGGCTCGACGCCTACAAGCGCTGGCTGACCATGCGCGAGCCGAAGTGGGCCAAGGTCGAGTTTCCGCAGATCGACTACCAGAACATCTATTATTATTCCGCGCCGAAGAAGAAGGACGGGCCGAAGTCGCTCGACGAGATCGATCCCGAGATCCTCAAGACCTATGAGAAGCTCGGCATTCCGCTGCGCGAGCGGGAAATCCTGCTGGGCGTGCAGAAGCCCGATGGCGAGGCAGGCGAGGGCAACGGCGACCGCCGCGTCGCGGTCGATGCGGTGTTCGATTCCGTTTCGGTCGCCACCACCTTCAAGGCGGAGCTTGCCAAGGCCGGCGTGCTCTTCATGCCGATCTCGGAAGCGCTGCAGGAGCATCCCGAGCTGGTGAAGAAATATCTCGGCACGGTGGTGCCGGTCAGCGACAATTTCTACGCCACGCTCAACGCGGCGGTGTTCTCCGACGGCTCGTTCGTCTACGTGCCGCCGGGCGTGCGCTGCCCGATGGAGCTGTCGACCTATTTCCGCATCAACGAGAAGAATACCGGCCAGTTCGAGCGCACGCTGATCATCGCCGACAAGGGCTCCTATGTGAGCTATCTCGAAGGCTGCACCGCGCCGATGCGCGACGAGAACCAGCTTCACGCCGCCGTGGTCGAGCTGATCGCGCTCGACGACGCCGAGATAAAATATTCGACCATCCAGAACTGGTATCCGGGCGACGCGCAGGGCCGCGGCGGCATCTACAATTTCGTCACCAAGCGCGGCGACTGCCGCGGCAAGAACGCGAAGATTTCCTGGACGCAGGTGGAGACCGGCTCGGCCATCACCTGGAAATATCCGAGCTGCATCCTGCGCGGCGACAATTCGCGCGGCGAGTTCTACTCGATCGCGATCTCGAACGGCCATCAGCAGGTCGACAGCGGCACCAAGATGCTGCATCTCGGCAAGAATACGACCAGCCGCATCATCTCCAAGGGCATCGCGGCCGGGGTGTCCAACAACACCTATCGCGGGCTCGTCACCGCGCACCGCCGCGCGAGCGGCGCGCGCAATTTCACCAATTGCGATTCGCTGTTGATCGGCGACAAGTGCGGCGCGCACACGGTGCCCTATATCGAAGCGAAGAACGCCTCGACCGTGTTCGAGCACGAGGCGACGACCTCGAAGATTTCCGAGGAGATGCTGTTCTACTGCCGCCAGCGCGGCCTGTCCGCCGAGGAGGCGACCGCGCTCGTGGTCAACGGCTTCGTCAAGGACGTGCTGCAGCAGCTTCCGATGGAGTTCGCGGTCGAGGCGCAGAAGCTGATCTCGGTGAGCCTTGAAGGCAGCGTCGGCTGAGCGAGTTGGCTGGAAAAATCAGGATTGTGACAAGCGAAATGGCGTTGCTCGAAATCAAGAACCTGCACGTCGAGATCGACGGCAAGCAAATTCTCAAAGGCCTCGACCTTGTCGTGAACAAGGGCGAGGTGCACGCCATCATGGGCCCGAACGGATCGGGCAAGTCGACGCTCGCCTATGTGCTCGCCGGCAAGGCCGGCTATGAGCCGACTGCGGGCGAGGTCAAGTTCAACGGCAAGAACATCTTCGACATGCAGCCGGACGAGCGCGCCGCGGCCGGCCTGTTCCTCGCGTTCCAGTATCCGATCGAAATTCCCGGCGTCGCCACCATGACGTTCCTGCGCACGGCGCTCAACGCGCAGCGCAAGAAGCGCGGCGAAACGGAGCTCTCGACACCGGAATTCCTCAAAAGGGTGCGCGATACGGCCGGGAAGCTTTCGATCGATCCGGAAATGCTGCGTCGGGCCGTCAATGTCGGGTTCTCCGGCGGCGAGAAGAAACGCAACGAGATTTTGCAGATGGCGCTGCTCGAGCCGCGGCTCGCCGTGCTCGACGAGACCGACTCCGGCCTCGACATCGATGCGCTCAAGATTGTTTCCGAAGGCGTCAACCGGCTGCGTTCGTCCGAGACGTCCTTTGTCGTCATCACGCACTATCAGCGGCTGCTCGACTACATCGTGCCGGATGTCGTGCACGTGCTGTCGAAGGGCCGCATCGTAAAGACCGGCGGCAAGGAATTGGCGCTCGAAC
The DNA here is from genome assembly GCA_963730645.1 of uncultured Alphaproteobacteria bacterium. Taxonomy (GTDB): domain Bacteria; phylum Pseudomonadota; class Alphaproteobacteria; order Rhizobiales; family Xanthobacteraceae; genus BOG-931. The sequence goes on from CAVSSN010000020.1 coordinate 93,445, forward strand.
TCGAAGCGCGCGGCTATGCCGAATATCAGGACGAGGCGGCGTGAGATCGCCATGAACGCCGAAATCCGCCAGATCAAGACCAGCGCCGAAGTCGGCTTGGCCGAGGCTTTCGCTTCGGCCAAAGCACGGTTGCCCGGACGCGGTGCGCTGGCCGATCTGCGCAACGACGCATTTCGCCGATTTGAAGCCGAAGGCCTGCCGCATCGCCGCATCGAGGAGTGGAAATACACCGACCTGCGCGCGCTCATGCGCGACGCCAAGCCGCTTGCGAGCCCGCCCGATGCGACGGCGAAGGCGCGCGCCAAGACGGCAGGGCAGGTGCTCGGCGATGTCGAATGCCGCCGTCTCGTCTTTGTCGACGGCGCGTTCGTTGCGGAATTGTCCGATACCGCCGGCCTGGAAGCGGGTCTCACGATACGCCCGCTGGCGCAGGCGCTGGCCGAAAGCGATCCGGTCGTCGCCGGGCATCTCGGCAAGCTTGCGCCATCGAACGATGTCGCGGTCGCGCTCAATACCGCCCTGATGGGCGACGGCGCGGTCATCCGCATTGCTGCTGGCGCCGCCATCGATCGGCCGCTGCACCTTTTGTTCGTCGCCTCGGAGAAGCCTTCGGCGATGTTCGTGCGCTCGCTCGTCGTCATCGAGAAGGGCGCGCGCGCCATGGTGATCGAGAGCCATGAGGGGCCTGCCGGCAGCGACTATCAGGTCAATGCTGCGCTCGAACTCGTCATCGGCGATGGCGCCCACGTCGACCACGTCAAGATTATCGGCGAGGGCAACGACGCGCTCCATGTCTCGACGCTTGCTGTCGCCATCGGCGCCGGCGCGCGCTTCAACGATTTCAGCTTCACCACCGGCGGCGCGGTGGTGCGCAACCAGCTCTATCTGCGCTTCGACGGCGCGGATACGGTCGCCAACATCCGCGGCGCGAGCCTGCTGCAGGGCCGCCAGCACGCTGACACAACGCTGGTCGCCGACCATATCGCGCGCGGCTGCCAGAGCCGCGAAGTGTTCAAGACGGTGCTCAATGACGAGGCCCACGGCGTGTTCCAGGGCCGCATCATCGTGCGCCAGGGCGCGCAGAAGACCGACGCCAAGATGATGACGCGGGCGCTGCTGCTGTCCGAGAAGGCCGAGGCCGACAACAAGCCGGAACTCGAGATCTTCGCCGACGACGTGCAGTGCGGCCACGGCGCGACGGCCGGCGCGCTCGACGAGGATTTGAAGTTCTATCTCATGGCGCGCGGCATTCCGGAGCCGCAGGCCGAGGCCTTGCTGATCGAGGCGTTCATCGGCGAGGCGGTCGAAGGCATCGAGCATGCCGGGCTGCGCGAGGTGCTGATGGAAGCCGTCGCGGCCTGGCTGCAGGCGCGGGGCTGACATGCATCCGGCAGTCACCAACGGCAGCTACGACGTAAACCGCATCCGCAAGGATTTCCCGATCCTCGGCATGCAGGTCTACGGCAAGCCGCTCGTTTATCTCGACAACGCCGCTTCGGCGCAGAAGCCGAAGGCCGTGCTCGACCGATTGCACAAGGCCTACACCGCCGAATACGCCAACGTGCATCGCGGCCTGCACTATCTCGCCAACGAGGCGACCGAGGCCTACGAGGGCGCGCGCAGCAAGGTCGCGGCCTTCCTCAACGCCAAGCGTTCGGAAGAGATCATCTTCACCCGCAACGCGACCGAGGCGATCAATCTCGTCGCCTACACGTTCGCGCGCGAGCGCATAAAAGCCGGCGATGAGATCGTGCTCTCGATCATGGAGCACCATTCCAACATCGTGCCGTGGCATTTTCTGCGCGAGCGCCAGGGCGCGGTGATCAAGTGGGCGCCGGTCGATGACGAGGGCCATTTCCTCATCGACGAATTCGAAAAGCTGCTCAGCCCGCGCACCAAGCTGGTCGCTATCACCCAGATGTCGAACATGCTGGGCACCGCGGTGCCGGTGAAAGAGGTGACGCGGATCGCGCATGCGCACGGCATTCCGGTGCTGGTCGACGGCGCGCAAGGCGCGATCCATCTCGATGTCGATGTTCAGGACATCGACTGCGACTTCTATGCCTTTACCGGCCACAAGCTTTATGGACCGACCGGCATCGGCGTGCTTTACGGCAAATACGAGCATCTCGCCGCCATGCCGCCGTTCAATGGCGGCGGCGAGATGATCCGCGAAGTGTTCGAGGATCGCGTCCTCTATGGCGAGCCGCCGCACAAGTTCGAGGCCGGCACGCCGTCGATCGTGCAGGCCATCGGCCTCGGCGCCGCGATCGATTACGTCGCGTCGATCGGCAAGTCATCGATCCGTGCCCATGAGGCGGGCCTGATGCACTACGCCCACGACCGGCTGCGCGAGATCAATTCGCTGCGCATCTTCGGCACGACGAAGGACAAGGGCCCGATCATCTCGTTCGAACTGAAGGGTGCGCATCCGCACGATGTCGCAACCATCATCGACCGTTCGGGGGTTGCCGTGCGCGCCGGCACGCATTGCGTCATGCCGCTGCTTTCGCGCTATGGCGTCACCGCGACCTGCCGGGCGTCGATGGCGCTCTACAACACGCGTGAGGAAATCGACAGCCTCGCGCAGGCGTTGCTGAAAGCACAGGAGTTCCTCGCATGACCGACGAACCGAATCAGGTTTCCGACGTCGCCGAGGCGGCGAGACCGCGACAGTCGGAAAAGCCTTCGGCGCTGCCGCAGGAGGAGCTGGCGCGGATGTCGGACGACATCATCACCGCGCTCAAGACCGTATTCGATCCCGAAATCCCCGCCGACATCTACGAACTCGGCCTGATCTACAAGGTCGACATCGAGGACGACCGTGCGGTCAACATCGAAATGACGTTGACGACGCCAAATTGCCCGTCGGCCGAGGAGTTGCCCGGCATGGTCGAGAACGCGGTCATGAGCGTCAACGGCGTGCGCGAGGCCAAGGTCAACATCGTCTGGGACCCGCCGTGGGACCCGAGCCGCATGTCGGACGAGGCCCGCACCGTGCTCAACATGTGGTGAGTTGCGCAAAGACCCGTGGAAGACTACATGTCGTTAGTGAAGTGATTGGTATTTTTGAGTTATTTTAGTTCGAAGCAAGGCACGCGCGTCGCTGCGCGAGGAGATGATGACGATGGCGAGCCCCCGGCCGAGACCCCAGGTGATGCGGCTCACCGATGCTGCCGCCGAACGCATCAAGGCCGTCATGGCGAAGGCCACACAGCCGATCGCGGCGGTGCGCGTCGGCGTCAAGAACGGCGGCTGCGCCGGCATGGCCTACACGATGGAATATGCCGACAAGATCAATCCGCACGACGAGGTGGTCGAAGACAAGGGCGTGCAGATCCTGATCGATCCCAAGGCGGTGATGTTCCTGCTCGGCACCGAGATGGACTACAAGGTCGACAAGCTCGCGTCGCAGTTCGTCTTCAACAATCCAAACCAGACCTCGGCCTGCGGCTGCGGCGAGTCCGTGCAGCTTGAACCGGCGAAGGGCGAGGCCGGCGCCAAGGCGCATTAATTCCATCTTCTGCAAGACAAGGGGCGGACATGCATTTTCGCGGACTTTTTCTGGCCGCGCTGGCCACTATCGTTGCGATCGCTGGCGCATCGCAGGCACGAGCGGACGACTATCCATCCCGTCCCATCACGATTGTCGTGCCGTTTCCGGCCGGCGGTTCGATCGATGCGGTGGCGCGGATCATCGCCGAACGGATGAAGGGTATCGCTCGGCCAGTCCGTCATCATCGAGGACGTGACCGGTGCAGGCGGCAACATCGGCACCGGTCGCGTCGCGCACTCCACGCCCGACGGCTATACGATCGGCATCGGCAACATAACGACGCATGTCATTAACGGCGTCACCTACAATCTCAACTATGACCTCGTGAAGGATTTCGAGCCGATCTCGCTGCTGACCAACGAACCTATGGTGATCGGCTCACGGAAGGAAATGCCGGCCGCGGATTTGAAAGAGCTGATTGCGTGGCTGAAAGCCAATCCCGGCAAGGCGACTGCGGCAACCGGTGGCAGTGGCGATATCACCGCGATGGCGTCCACGCAGTTCCAGAATCTGACCGGTACGCAATTCCAGTTGGTGCCATACCGCGGCAGTTCAGCGGCCTTTGCCGACGTCATCAATGGCCGAATTGATCTGATTTTCAGCCAGGCCTCCTCCTTGCTGCCTTTGGTCAGAAGCCGGGAACGTCAAGACCTATGCGGTCCTGGCGTCGAAGCGGATGCAGGCGGCGCCGAATATACCGACGGGTGACGAAGTGGGATTGCCGGGCTCTTATCCGTCGTACTGGTTCGGGCTGTGGGCGCCCAAGGGTACGCCCGCGCCGATCATCAGCAAGCTCCATGCTGCGGTTGTCGATGCTCTGGCGGATAACGGAGCGCGCGAGAAATTGACAAGTCTTGGCCGGGAAGTGATGCCGCGCGACCAGCAGACGCCCGAAGCGCTCGGCGCATTACAGCGTGCGGAAATCGAGAAATGGTGGCCGATTATCAGGGCCACCGGCATCAAGCCGCAGTGATCGCGGTCCGCGCTCAGGTCTTGCTCAGGACTTGGGTGCGGTCTCGTAGCTGGTCAGGTCGATATATTCGAGCACGGTGCCGTCCGGATCGCGGAAATAGGCGCGCGGCCCGTTGACCGTGCCGCCGCGACGGTCCTCCTCGAAGATGATCTCGACGTTGTTCGCGCGAAGATGGTCGAGCGCGGCCTGATATTTGTCGGAGGCGACAACGAACGAGTGGTGCACGCCGTTACCATTATCGAGCACCGGATTGATCGGAGCCGGGCGCTGCACGAGGATGAGGCAGACGCCGCCGGCATCGAGAAAAGCAAGTTTCGCCTGCACTGTGTTGATGTATTTACAGCCGACCACGTCGGCATAAAAGCGCGTGCTCTTGTCGAGATCGCTCACCGGAATGGCAAAATGGGCGAGCCCTACGATGTCAACCATGATCCTGCCTCGCAGCGTTTTTCTGCGGCAGAATCATGCGACCGTTTCGATGGCGGCACAAGCCCAAGGTTGGGCCGTGCAGCAATGGAGGATGGGTTACGCCACGCGCGAGGCGATGGCGGCGGCGGCGTTGATTTCCGGATCGGTCTCGCAGATCACGCGGTTGCGGCCGTTGCGCTTGGCGGCGTAGAGGCAGTTGTCGGCGCGCTCGATCAGGGATTGTGAATTGTCGCCAGGGCGCAACGCAGCGACGCCGATCGAGATCGTGACCCGGCCGAGATGCTCGCCGGTCGAGCGCTTCATCAGTTCCTTGGTCATGACGGCGCGCCGGATGTGATCGGCGACCGTGATCGCCGAGCGCAACATCGTGTTCGGCAACGCAATCGCGAATTCCTCGCCGCCGTAACGCGCGGCGATGTCCTGGCCCTTGACGTTCTGCTTCACCGACATCGCGACAAGCCGCAACACCTGGTCGCCGGTGAGGTGGCCGAAATTGTCGTTGAACGCCTTGAAGTGGTCGATGTCCGTCATCATCAGCGACAGCGGCTCGCCTTTGGCCTTGGCGTCGGCGATGGCCTTTTCCAGCGCAGTATCGAAGAACTTGCGATTGGAAAGCGTCGTCAGCGGATCGGTGAGGCTTTCGGAGCGCACCGCCTCGAGATTTTCCTGAAGCTGGTTGATCTCCTGCTTCGATGCTGTCAGCCGTGCTTCGAGCTTCTTGTTGTTGTTCTCCATGTCCTTCGCGCTCTCGATCAGTCCCTCGATGAGCGCGCGAAGCGCGTCGCGGTCTTCGGTTCGGCTGAGCTTTTCGGTCGCGTCGGCAAGGCTCTCGGAATAGTTCGTGGCCGAACCCGCGGCCGCATCGATCATCGCCATCACCTGCTTGATCTCGTCGACCACCTTGGAGCCGACCGAATCGATGCGTTCGGTCAGGCGGCTCGGCGAAAAATAGGTGTCGTAGAGGTGATTGATGTCGGCCTCGGTCAGCGTGCCGTTGCGTGCCACGGTCTCGTTGATGGTCTGGTTCAGCGACGGGTTATAGCCGGTCGCGTACTGGTACCAGACCTCGAAATTGCGCGGCAGGGCAGGCTGGTTCAGGGCCTTGATCTGACTGAGCGCGATTTCCGCGAACGCAAGGGTACGTTCGTGATCGTCGCTCGGCACCGTCATGGTTCGTCTCCGGTCGCGTCCGGACAGTGCCGGTAACCCACCGCCACGGCTGCCCACGAGCTGCCGTAGCCCCCACGATGGGAACCTATTGTACGTCGGTGAATGGCCGGTAAACGGACGTTATGGGCCGACTAAACTTTAAGCGGCACCGGTCGCAGCAGGAAGGCGGGGAGGTGCGACCCGTCCGAATCATCCGCATGGCTGAACGCCGGTGCCTTGGCCGGAGCCCGTCGCGGCCGAACGTCGTCGGGTCGCGCCACGGGGGTCATCGGTGTGACCGGGCGGCGCGGCTGCTGCTGGCGATGATTTTCGTGCCGCGGAGGACGTCCGTGCGACCGTTCATTTTGCCGTTCATGCGGCCGTTCGTGTCGTCGTTCTTGTGGTCGTTCTTGGCGCACCTCGGCCGGCTGCGGTGCGGCAGCCGGGGCCGAACGGGCCGGCTCGCCCATCCAGGGAATGGTCTGGCCGATCAGCTTCTCGATCGCGGCGACGGCCCTGCCGTCCTGCGGCGCCACGATGGTGATGGCGGTGCCGCTGCGGCCGGCGCGGCCGGTGCGGCCGATGCGGTGGACGTAGTCGTCGGGATGGTGGGGAACGTCGAAATTGTAGATGTGGCTGACGTCGGGAATATCGAGGCCGCGCGCGGCGACGTCGGAGGCGACGAGCAGCGCCACCTCGCCCTTGCGGAACTGGTCGAGCGCCGCCATGCGGGCGGGCTGGTCCATGTCGCCGTGCAGCGCCTGCGTCGAGAAGCCGTGGCGCAACAGCGAACGGTGCAGCGTCGCCACCTCGCGTTTGCGGTTGCAGAATATGATGGCGTTCTTGAAGCTGTCGGCGGAGCGGATCAGGCTGCGCAGCGTATCGCGCTTGTCGTGCGGCTCGCGGCCCGGTCTTGACCAGACGCTGGGTGGTGTTGGCGACGGTGGTCGCCGGCTTGGCGACCTCGACGCGCACCGGGTTGTGCAGGAATTGTTCGGTGATGCGCCGGATTTCCGCCGGCATGGTGGCGGTGAAGAACAACGTCTGGCGGGTGAACGGCACCAGCTTGCAGATGCGCTCGATATCCGGGATGAAACCCATGTCGAGCATGCGATCGGCCTCATCGATCACCAGCAACTCGACGCCGGTGAGCAGCAACCCGCCGCGCTCGGTATGGTCGAGCAGGCGTCCGGGCGTGGCGATCAGGACGTCGACGCCGCGCGTGAGCTTGGTGTCCTGGTTGTCGAACGAGACGCCGCCGATGAGAAGCGCGACGTTGAGCTTATGATTGACGCCGTATTTGACGAAGCTGTCCTCGACCTGCGCGGCGAGTTCGCGCGTCGGCTCGAGGATCAGCGTGCGCGGCATGCGGGCACGGGCGCGGCCCTTCTCCAGCATGGTGAGCATCGGCAGCACGAAGGCCGCCGTCTTGCCGGTGCCGGTCTGGGCGATGCCAAGCACGTCGCTGCGCGCGAGAACGTGCGGAATGGCCTGGTCTTGAATGGGGGTGGGGGCGGTGTAGCCGGCCGAAGCGACGGCGGCGAGAACTTTTTCGGACAAGCCGAGATGTGAAAAGGGCATAGCACCTCAAGTCAGGACGGCCCCGCGGCCGCGCCAGACTGAAATTAAAGGGTTTGCGCGGGGGACGGTCGAATCTTGCATTCGAACCGGTTGCCGGGAACATAGGGGCGAACGGCCGAAAGTCAACCTGCGGCAATGCGATAAGCTAAATTGAATCCTTCACTTTTCCGCAATCCTGCAGCGGTGTGCCCATGTCTCAACCTGTCTCCCGGCCCATCTCCGAGCCATTGCCGATTGTCCTCGTGCCAGGCCTCAATTGCTCGGCCAGGCTCTATGCCGAACAGGTTCCGGTGCTGTGGCGGTTCGGTCCCGTCACGGTCGCCGACCATCGGCGCGACGACAGCATGGTGGCGATTGCGCAGCGAATTCTGGCCACCGCGCCGCCGCGCTTCGCACTCGCGGGGCTTTCGCTGGGTGGCTACATCTCGCTTGAGATGGCACGCCAAGCGCCGGAACGGGTGGCAAAACTGGCCCTGCTCGACACCAGCGCGCGACCCGAAACGCCGGAGCAGACCGAAAAGCGCACGCCGCTGATCGCGCTCGCCAAACAGGGCCGCTTCGCGGAAATCCCGGATATCCAGTTTCCGGTTTTCGTGCACCGCGATCGTCATGGCGACGAGACGCTGCGGCGGCTGGTGCGCGCCATGGCCGAGGAGACCGGGCCGGAGGCGTTCCTGCGCCAGCAGCAGGCGATCATGAGCCGCCAGGATGCACGTCCCGGTCTCGCTGCGATTTCGTGCCCGACCGTGGTTATCGTCGGCGATGGCGACGAGCTGACGCCGCCGGTGCTGGCGCAGGAGATCGCGGCTGGCATCCGCGGCTCGCGGCTCGTGACAATTCCCGATAGCGGGCATCTTTCGACCATGGAGCGGCCGCAAGCGGTGAACCAGGCCCTCGTGGAATGGTTGGAGTCATGAGGGTGCTCGATGCTTATTAGATATAGTTCTTCATGACCTCCGTTCTCGACCTTATCGGCGAAACTCCGCTCGTCGAAGTCACGCGGTTTGACCGCGGCCCGTGCCGGCTGTTCCTGAAACTCGAAAGCGCGAACCCGTCCGGCTCCATCAAGGACCGCCCGGCGCGCGCCATGATCGAGGCGGCGGAGGCTGACGGCCGGCTCAAGGACGGCGGCACGGTGGTCGAGGCGACCGCCGGCAATACCGGCCTCGGCCTCGCGCTCGTCGCTGCGCGCAAGGGCTATCGCGTCGTGCTGGTCGTGCCTGACAAGATGGCGCGCGAGAAAATCCTGCACTGCAAGGCGATGGGCGCCGAAGTCGTGCTGACGCGATCGGATGTCGGCAAGGGCCACCCGGACTATTACCAGGACCTCGCCGAGGCGATCACGGCGCGCACGCCGGGCGCAATCTTCATCAACCAGTTCGCCAACCCCGCCAATCCGCAGGCGCACGCCGACACGACCGGGCCGGAAATCCTGCGGCAGATGGAGAACGACGTTGATGCCGTCGTGGTCGGCGTCGGCTCCGGCGGCACGCTCACCGGCATCGGCCGCTTCATGGCGACGGCGTCGCCGAAGACGCGGATGATCCTCGCCGATCCGGTGGGTTCGGTGCTCGCGCCATTCGTCGACACCGGCCACATGCCGAAAGTCGGAAGCTGGGCGGTCGAAGGCATCGGCGAAGACTTCATCCCGCCGAACGCCGACCTCAAGCTCGTGCACAAGGCCTATTCGATCGCCGACCCGGACAGCTTCGGCGCCGCGCGCGACCTGCTGCGCCAGGAGGGTGTGCTCGCGGGATCGTCATCCGGCACGTTGCTTGCGGCCGCCTTGCGCTATTGCATGGAGCAGAGCGAACCCAAACGGGTTGTCAGCCTGGTGTGCGATTCCGGTGCAAAATATCTCTCGAAGGTTTTCAATCCGGCCTACATCGCGCAGGAAGGCTGGGATCAGGAGCGCCACGGCACCGTGCGCGATGTCGTTATCGCCTGCTTCCCGATGGGCCAGACGGTGGTCGTGCACCCTGACGATACGCTGCGCACCGCATTCGTGCGCATGCGCGCCGCCGACGTGTCGCAGCTTCCGATCATCGAAAATGACAATATCGTCGGTCTCGTGGACGAGAGCGACATGCTCGGCGCGCTGCTCGAAGGCTCCGAAAAGGCATTCGAGCTGCCGGTGAAGGACGTCATGGTCACGCGCCTCGAAACTATTTCCGCCGACGCGCCGATCCGCGATCTCGTCCCGCTGTTCCGCAACGACCATGTCGCCATCGTGCTCGACCGCGGTCGTTTCCTCGGCATCGCCACCCGCCTCGACCTCATCAATTATTTCCGGATCACGCCGTGATGACTCCACAATTGTCATGCCCGCGAAGGCGGGCATCCAGTAATCGCCGACGCTGCGGCAAGGTCTTCAGCGTTCGCGATTACTGGATCGTCCGCCTTCGCGGACGATGACAGGCAAAGGACGAACATAACTCGACGCAATCAGCTCGGCTTCGCCACGCGCTGCGTGCATGCCGGACAGGAGCCCGATCCGACGACCGGCGCAGTGATGGTGCCGATCTACGCCACCTCGACCTATCAGCAATCGAGCCCGGGCGTGCACAAGGGCTACGAATACGCGCGCACCCAAAATCCGACGCGCATGGCGCTGGAGCGCTGCGTCGCCGATCTCGAAGGCGGGTCTGCGGGTTTTGCCTTCGCCTCCGGCATGGCGGCGATCGCGACAGTGCTCGAATGTCTCGACCATGGCGCGCATGTCGTGGTGGCCGACGACATCTATGGCGGTACGCGGCGGCTGTTCGAGCGCGTGCGCAAGCAATCGGCGGGCATCGAGACGACCTATGTCGATCTTTCCGATGCTGACACGCTTTCCGGCGCGCTGCGCGCCAACACGCGCCTCGTCTGGATCGAGACGCCGACCAACCCGACGCTGAAGCTCATCGATCTCGATCGCGTCGTCGCGGCGGCGCGCCCGCGCGGCATCCTCACGGTGGCCGACAACACCTTCGCCAGCCCATGGGTGCAGCGGCCGCTTGAGCATGGCGTCGATATCGTGGTGCATTCGACGACGAAATATCTCAACGGTCACTCCGACATGGTCGGCGGCCTGGCGATCGTCGGCGACAACAAGGAGCTGAGCGACCGGCTCGGCTTTTTGCAGAATTCGATCGGCGCGATCCAGGGCCCGTTCGATTCCTTTCTCGCGCTGCGCGGGGTGAAGACGCTGGCGTTGCGCATGGAGCGTCAGTGCGCCTCGGCGATGGGCATTGCGCAATGGCTGGAAAAGCATCCCAAGGTGCGCCGCGTGCATTATCCGGGCCTTGTCTCCCATCCGCAGCACGCGCTGGCGCAACGCCAGATGCGGGCTTTCGGCGCGATGATTTCCGCCGAGCTTGCCGGCACGATCGACGACGCGCGGCGCTTCCTCGAACGCTGCCGTCTGTTTGCGCTGGCCGAGAGCCTCGGCGGCGTCGAAAGCCTGATCTCCCACCCGGCGCTGATGACGCATGCCTCGGTGCCGGAAGACGTTCGCGCCACGCTCGGAGTAGGGGATACGCTGGTGCGGCTGTCGGTCGGGATCGAGGACGAAGACGATCTCATCGCCGATCTTGAGGCGGCGCTGGCGTAAGTCCCGGTGAACCGGAAAGGCCGCCGGCGCGACAAATATGCTATTCTGTCTGCGCTGTCCGGCCGAGGGGGACTTTATGGCGATGCAAAGGGCTGTCGTCGCGCTTGCCACATTTGCCTGTCTGATTTGCACGGTCGTTTCGGCGCAGGCGGAGCGGCGTCTGGCGCTGATCATCGGTAACGACCGCTACCAGAACGTTCCGCAGTTGCAGAAGGCGGTCAACGACGCCCGCACCATCGGCCAGGCGCTCAAGGGCCTGGGATTCACCGTCACCGTCGCCGAGAACGTCACGCGCACGAGCATGAGCCAGCAGCTCGTCGCCTTCGAGGCGAGTGTTCAGCAAGGCGACGTGGCGCTGTTCTACTATTCGGGCCACGGCTTCGAGATCAAAGGCGAGAATTTCCTGCTTCCGATCGACGTCCCTGCGGCGACGGAAGGACAGGACGCGCTGGTACGCGACGCCTCCTTCCCGGCGCAACGCATTGTCGACGCGCTTCAGGACCGCGGCGCGCGCACCGCGATCCTGGTGCTCGATGCCTGCCGCGACAATCCCTTCGACCGGCCCGGCCGCACGCGTGGCGTTGGCGGCGCCGGCGGTCTTGCGTCGATGTCCGACCTTAGCCAGGGCGTGTTCGTGCTGTTTTCCGCCGGCGCCAAGCAGACGGCGCTCGATCGGCTTTCCGACACCGACGCCAATCCGAATTCGATTTTCACGCGCAACTTTGTGCGTGAGCTTGCGACGCCCGGTCTCACGCTGGTCCAGATCGCCAAGCGCACGCAGTCGGAAGTGCTGCAGATGGCGATGACGGTCAGCCACAAGCAGGCGCCGGCCTATTACGACGAGGTGATCGGCGACATCGTGCTCAACGGCAAGCAGGGCGATGCCCCGCCCGCAGCGGCGGCGCCGCTGCCGCAGGTCGCCGCGCTGCCGCCGCCGACACGCGCGCCGCAGCCGGCCCCAGCGCCATCCAACGAGGCAGTGGTGAACGGGCCGATCGCCAATTTCATGCGCAGCAATTCCGGCTGGTCGGTGACGTTCTCGTTCATCGACCCGGTGACGGCGATTACCTGGCGGATGGGCGAAACCGGCAACTTCAAGGAAACGGGATTTCTCGACACCTTCAATTCGCGCACGCGCAAGCGCATGCCTAATCCCAACATCCAGCTCGATGGCGATACCGCGCCCGGGACTATCTATGTCCGATTTGCCGACGCTGGCGGCAATTGGAACGGACCGTTTCCCGTGCGCTTCGATCCGAACGCCGCCCTGGAGAATTCCCAGCGCAAGATATTGGAGCTGACGTCCGGAAGCTGGCTCGCTTTCGGCGGCGTCTCCGGCCCCTTGGTCTACTTTACGCAGCTTGTGACCTATCGCTGCGCCATCCGCGAAGTGCGCATCGGCATAGACAGCTCGATTCCGGACAAGGCGCTGCCGATGCCGCCGTGCGATCCGAAAGCCCCGAACGACGTGCCGGGGAACTTCAATCCCTATCTGAAGATAGCGCCGACGGTGAAATCGGTATCGGTCGAGCTGACCTATCGCGACGGCACCACGTCCGAGATCAAGACGTTCAGACGCTGATGCCGGCAAAGTCGCAGACCGCGGATGGAAAGGACAATCCCGGCGTCATCGCACCGCCGCCGCTGATTGTGCTCGCGACCGTCGTGCTTGGACTTCTTATCGACTGGCTGTTTCCGGTCCCCGTGCTGCAGGTCTTGTGGGACTGGCCAACCCGCCTTGTCATCGGGGCCGTCTTGGTCGCGGCCGGTCTCGCTCTCGGATTCGCGGGTTTCCGCGTTTTCGGCCGGGCCGGAACCAACGCAAATCCATGGCGGCCGGCCGTGCACCTTGCGACTGGCGGCATCTTTCAGTGGGTGCGCAATCCAATGTATGTCGGGTTTGCATTGCTGGTGGCTGGGGTCGGCATTGCGCTCGCCTCCACCTGGACGCTTGTGCTGATGATCCCGGCGGCGCTGGTGATACACTATGGCGTCGTGCTTCGCGAGGAGCGCTATCTCGAAGCAAAATTTGGCGACGCGTATCGGCGCTACAAGCAAGCGGCGCCGCGCTACGGCTGGCCCACCTGACGATCGGAATCGTCCAAGCCAATCCGGCATCGGTTCTTTATCCTTTGCTGCACTGCCTGTAAGCCTTGGCGGTGGAACCGCGCGGAGGGCGCATGCGCACGCAGGTCGGCATCGTCGGAGCGGGACCGGCCGGGCTTTTTCTCGCGCACCTGCTGCGCCGCGCCGGCATCGATTCCATCGTGATCGAGACCCGCAGCCGCGATTACATCGAAAACCGCATCCGCGCCGGCCTGCTCGAGCAGTGGGCGACCGACATGCTGATCTCGACCGGCGTCGGCGAGCGCCTGCAGCGCGAGGGTTTGACCCACAACGGCATTCACCTGTGCTTCAACGGCGAACTGCATTACATCGATTTTCGCACGCTGGTCGGCAAAGGCCCGACCATCTACGGCCAGCAGGAAATCGTGAAAGACCTCGTGACGCAGCGCCTTGCCGACGGCGGCGAAATTCTGTTCGAGGTCGACGAGGTCACGATCGCCGATTTCGATACTGCGAAGCCGACCATCAGCTTCCGCCACAAAGGCAAGCGGCACGAACTCGCCTGCGACTTCATCGGCGGCTGCGACGGCTTTCATGGCGTTTGCCGTCCCAGCGTTCCGGCGGGCGTGCTCACCGCCTATGATCGCGAGTATCCGTTCGCCTGGGTCGGCATTCTCTCGGCGTCGCCGCCGCCGGATCACGAGCTGATCTATGCCTACCATCCGCGCGGATTTGCGCTCTACACCATGCGTTCGGAGACGCTGGCGCGGCTCTATCTGCAATGTCCGCCGGACGACGACATCGAGGCGTGGCCGGACGAGCGCATCTGGCAGGAGTTGCACGCGCGACTTGGCGGCACGCGTGAACTGGTCGAAGGCGAGATGCTGCAGAAGGGCATTACCGCCATGCGCAGCTTCGTGATCGAGCCGATGCAGTGCGGCCGGCTGTTCCTTGCCGGCGACAGTGCGCACATCATGCCGCCGACCGGCGCCAAGGGCATGAATCTCGCGCTCGCCGACGTCTGCGTGCTGGCCCACGCCATGGAGGCGTTCTACCGCTCGGGAAACACGGCGCTGCTCGACCGCTATTCAAAAATCTGTCTGCGCCGCGCCTGGAAGGCGCAGCGCTTCTCGTGGTGGATGACGCAGATGATGCACCGCTACGATTTCAAGGATGATTTCGACATGCGGCGGCAACTCGCCGAACTTGATTACGTGACGAGCTCGACAATCGGGGCGAAGTCGCTTGCGGAGAATTACGTCGGCCTGCCGCTCGATTTGGGCGATTGACATTGTTCGTAGCCCGGATGGAGCGGAGCGTAATCCGGGAACGACATTGCCGCTAAATCGCCGGCCCCGGATTTCGCTCCGCTCCATCCGGGCTACAAAAATTACTCAATCCAGCGGCTCGAGCTTGACGATCGAGGCGCCGTGGTTGCTGCCGACCCAAAAACTCGGCGGCGTCGTGGTGTTGTCGACATAGACGCGGCGCACGTTGGTTTCGCGCGGCAGCAAATATTCGACCGTCTGGCCGCTTGACGGATCGAGCCGCACCACGCGGTCGCTGGTCATGCCGGCGGTCCACACCATGCCGTTCTTGTCGCGGTCGATGTGGTAGGGGCCGGTCCACGGCGTCGGCACGTCCCATTCCTGGATTTTGCCGGTGTTGGTATCGAGCATACCGATGCGGTTGCCGCGATATTCGGCGAACCAGTAACGATCCTGATCGTCCATCATGTTGCGCCGCGCCCGTGCAAACTCGGTGAGCAGCGGATAGATCGTCACCTCGCCGGTCTTGGCGTCGAGCTTGCCGACGTTCGACAGTTTGCGGTCGGCGAAGTCGGTGAAGTAGACGTTGTTCTTGGAATCCGAGGCGATGCCGTAGATGGCGTGGCCGCCGGCGGCGTAGGGCGAATCCTTCGGCAGCATCTTGTAGGGCGCGAACGCCTCGTATTTGCCGGTCGCGAGATCGACGCGATAGAGGCTGGTCGAGCCGACATTGAAGGTCCACACCTTGCCGTCGACAGCGGAATGGTCCGCCGCCACCATGTTGATCTGGATGCGGTTGTTGTCGAGTTCCTTCGGCACCGGGAAGCTCTGGAATTTCTCGGTCTTGCGGTCGAACTTGTGGATCGCGCCCTGAAACATGTTGGCGGACCACAGATTGCCGTCGTGGTCGGCTTCGAGGTCGAGGAGGCCGGTCGGCGAGCCGTCCGTCTTAAGGACCGGCAGCTCGAATTCGGCGACCTTGCCGGTTGTCGGATCGAGCCGGCCGAGCTTCTGCTCGCCAAACGCGGTGAACCAGGCGAGGCCGTCCTTGTCGAGGATCACGTCATGCGGCTGCAGCGTCGGCCGCGGCAGGGCGTATTCGGTGATGACCACGTGCGTCGCTTTGCCGGTCGGCCGCGGCAGCGTCTTGAGCGGATATTCCCGCGTCATGCCTTCGCTCAAATTGATCTTGGCGAGCCAGTCGGCCATTTTCCGCGCCGCTTCGGGATTGAACGGCGCCGGCGGTCCGCCGAGCGTGCGCTGAGGCATCAGCGGTGTGCTGACCTGCGCATAACCTGACATGCGCTCAAGCACGCCGACGAATTCGTCGGCGTCGTGCGTCGACATCAGCGGCCGCTCCAGCGTGTGGCAGCCGACGCAGTTGAGCAGGCTGGCCTTCTGCGCGTCGGTGCCGGGGACGCTGATCATCCATTCGGTGTTGGTGAGCTGCGCCGCGAGATTGCGCGCCTTCTTGAGCTTGACGTCGACAGTGGCGCCCGCATCGGCAAGCTCGATCTGCTTCGGACCATCAAGATCGTAGCCGACAGCGCGCGTGCTCAGCTTGTATGCGCCGGGCTCCATGCGCGCGGAGGGGAAGCTGAAATGGCCGTCCTTGTCGCTCACGACCGTGATGGTGATGGTCGATCCCGTCTTCTGCGCGCTGACCAGCACGCCTTCCATCGCGCCTTCGGCGTCCGACTTGACCTGTCCGGTCAGGTTCGCGGCATGCGCCGAGAGCGATCCGGCCAACAGGCCTGCAAGACCGGCGGCAAGCGCCGACGAGAAACGTGCGCGCATGGAGACCTCCCCTGATTTTCAATTATCTCTTCAGTCGAGCGGCTCGAGCTTGATGATCGCCGCGCCGTGATTGCTGCCGGCCCAGAAGGTCGGGAGCGTCGTCGAGTTGTCCACGAACACGCGGCGGACATTGGTTGTTTTCGGCAGCAGATATTCGACGAACTGCCCGCTCTTGGGATCGAGCCGCAGCACGCGGTCCGACAGCATCGAGCCGGTCCAGGCGTCGCCGTTCTTGTCGAGCGCGATGTCGTAGGGCGACGACCACGGCGTCGGCGCCGCCCATTCCTGGAATTTCTCGGCCTTGGTGTCGAACATGCCGATCTTGTTGCCGCGATATTCGGCGAACCAGACGCGGTCCTGTTCGTCCATCATGCCGCGCCGCGGCGCCGATTTCGGCGTCGGCAACTGATACATCGTGACCTTGCCGGTCTTGGCGTCGATGCGGCCGATGTCCTGCTGCGCGAAGTCGGTGAAGTAGGCGTTGTTCTGCGAGTCCGGGATGATGTCGTAGATGTTGTGGTTCTCGCCGATGCCGGACGTCTTGAACGGCGCGATGGTCTCGATCTGGCCGGTGCTGAGGTCGAGCCGGTGCACGGCGGCAAAGCCGTTGTTCTGCGACCAGATCTTGCCGTCGACGTAGGAGCGCTCCGGCCGCACCATGTTGATCTGCGTCATGTCCTTGTTCATCTCGGGCGGAATGATGAAGGTCTGAAATTTTTCCGTCTTCGGATCGAACTTGGCGATGGCGGCCTGGTACATCATGCCGAGCCACATGTTGCCGTCCTTGTCGGCGCGCAGCCCGAGCATTCCCGTCGGCCAGCCCTTCTTGAGCTCGGGCACCGGATATTCCGTCACCTTGCCGGTCTGCGGGATCGAGCTTGCCGAACGTCTGCTCGCCGAAATTCGAATACCAGACAGTGCCGCTTTTATCGACGATGACGTCATGCGGCTCGATCGTCGTTCGCGGCAGGCCATATTCGGTGATGACGACGTGGGTGCCGCGGCCGGACGGGCGCGGCAGGGTCTTGAGCGGATACTCCCAGGTCTCGCTTTCGCTCAGGTTGATGGTGCTGAGGAATTCGGCTGCCTTCTGCTGCGATTTCTGCAACTGGTCGCCACGCTCTTCCAGCGCGCGCTGTGCGACGCGGCGTTGCAGGTGCACCGGCATGCTCTGATTGGCGTAGCTGCCCATCCGCTTCACGAGTTGCGCGAATTCCGCGGCGTCGTGCGTCGAGCGCACGATGCGCTCGAGCGAATGGCAGCTCACGCAATTGAGCAGGACCTGCTTCTGCTGATCGCTGCCGGGCATGCTGGCGAGCCACTCGGCATTGCTGAGTCTGCGAGGCGAGTTTTTTCGTCTTGCGCAGCTTGATGTCGGCGGTCGCGGGCGCTGCCGGCTGCGAGCTCGGCCGTCTTCGGGCTGTCGAGCTCGTAACCGATGGCGCGGATCGCGAGCGCATAGCTGCCGGCGTCGAGTTTCGACGCCGGGAAGCTGTAATGGCCCTGCGCGTCGCTGACGACCGTGATGGTGATGGTCGAGCCGGCCTTCTTGGCGCTGACCAGCACGCCTTCCATCGCGCCTTCCTCGGCGGACGTGACCTGTCCGCTCAGCGCGGCGGCGCTTTGCGCGTGCAGCGCATGCGGAAACGCGACGGCAAGAGCAAGAATGGCGGCGAGCCAGCTGCTGCAGCGGCGCATCAATTCCTCCACGGGAGATGTCGGCGACGGCATTCGACGGCCGCGATCCTTCTCCCTTTGGATCGCGTGTCGTTGCGCTCGGATCGTTTATGAATCCATCGCCCTTTCGGATGAATCATAGCTTCGGAAGCCCTCTGCCGCAATTGCCGCAGGGACTGGGCGTAAGCACGTGGCGGGATACCGTCGCCGCATCGTGTATGGTATTGCCAGCAACGTCGCCAAACGGCGACGACGCTCATTCAAAGGGACGGAGAAAGCCCCATGAAGATTGGGAGTTTTGGTCGCGCGCTGATGTTCGGTTCGCTGGCATTGCTGGCTGGCGACGAACGCGCCGGTGCGCGCGCAGGCGCAGGATTATCCGAACAGACCGATCCGTCTGATCGTCGGTTTCGCCGCCGGCGGCGGCAACGACCTGTTCGCGCGGCTGGTCGGACAGAAGCTTGGGCGAAGTTCTCGGCCAGACCCTCGTGGTCGAGAACCGGCCCGCGGCCGGAGGCCGGCTCGCGATCGAATTCGTCAAGAACCAGCCGGCCGATGGCTATACGATCACAGTCGCGGCAACCGGCCAGATGGCGATCGCGGCGGCGATCTATCCGAACCTGCCGTACCATCCGACGCGCGATTTCATTCCGTTGTCGATGATTGCATCGTTCCCGCTGATCCTCGCCGGCCCGGTGACCGACGAGATCAAGACGGTCAAGGACCTGGTCGCCTATGGCAAGGCGCACCCGGATAAATCGAATTACGCAACGTCCTCGCCGGCCTTCACCATCACCACCGAGCTTTTCAAGCTCAAGACCGGGATGCCGGCCGTCGCTATTCCGTACAAGAGCAGCAACGAGATGATGCTGAGCGTGGCCGGAGGCAACAGCCTGTTCTCCATCGCGGACGGCCCGCCGACGGTTCCGCTGGTGCAAGGCAACAAGATCCGCGCCTTGGCGGTGACCGGATCGGAGCGCTCATCCGAACTGCCCGATGTGCCAAGCATGGCTGAAGCCGGCTATCCGGATGTGAATGTCGGACTGTGGAGCGGCGTGTTCGTGTCCGTGCATACGCCGCCTGCGATCGCCAGCAAGCTTGAGACGGCGTTGCGCCGCGTCCTGGCCGACGAGGGCGTCCGCAGCAAGCTCAAGGCGATGGCCGTCAATCCCGGCGGCAATTCGTCGGAGGATTTCCGCAAGATCGTCGACGCCGACATCATCAAGTTCGGCGAGGTCGTCGAAGGCCGCCAATCTGCACTTCGAGCAGTAGCGGCGCGGTCCGTCTCTCCAGGGCACTTCGATCGGCGCGACGCTTCCGGCGTCAACACCACCAGTTGGCGCCTGCAACAGGCCGGGTCGCGTTTGTTGATGTCGCGCGCACCGGGGTGTTGCTTTCCGGCGTGTCTTTATCCTGGGGAATCTCGGGCGGGGTACGCTGTGGCTCAACATTGGGCCGCGGCGGCATAATTTCGGGCTCTTGTCGCTTCGGCTCGTTGGCCATCGCAATACTCCATGTCGACTAGTCCCCGATCTGAGGTTTCCCTCACCAAAGCCGTCCGCAACAAAAAGTTCCGGGCTGGAACGAACCGTTTGTGACGGTGCGCGTTACCAATGACATCATGGAGGATTTTGCGATGCCCGAGAACCAGAAGGTCACGGGGTTTGAACGTGCGTTCGGCGACGCCCGGTCGCAGGCCGGCAAGGTCGCCAACGAAGTGACCGGTGCCGCACAGGGGCTCTATGACCAGGCCCGCGACAGCGCCGCTCAGGTCGCTGACACCACCACGAAGGCGGCAAAACGCACCGCCGGCTCGTTTGAGAAGGCGCTTCGCGACACCATCGAAAATCAGCCGTACACCGCGGTCGCGAATTGGTGTCGGGCTCGGCTGGCTGTTAGGCCGGATGCACCGGCCGCTTTGACCGGTGCAGAGCTATTAAAATTCCCGGCCGATGAGCCGATCGAGCGACCAGCGTCCGCCGCCGCGTAAAAAGATGGCGAGCGCAATGATGCCCATGAACAGCGCGTATTCCATGCCGCGCTTGCCCCACGACCAACTGGGATAGAGTACGGCGAACGAGATCACCGCCATCTCGATGACGAATGCTGCTGCGACGAGGCGCGTGAACAGTCCGAGCGCCAGCAGGATGCCGCCGAAGAATTCCAGCGCGCCGATGGCATACGCCCACGCCAGCGGATAGGCCCAGCCGAAATTGACGAAATTGCGCGAGGCCGGAACGGCGTCGGCGCCGAACAATTTCGCAAATCCGTGCGGGATCAGGATCAGACCGAGCGCGACGCGGATCAGCGTGTAGGCGAGCGGCGCGAAGGTCTCGTAAAAGCCGGCCGCGGCCGGCACGAACAGCTTTTTGCGATCGACTTCAATGTCGGATGTTGATGCTCATGGTCCCCTCCCGTTTCGAGCGGATTTTCTAGCACATTTTGCCCGCACTGCCTCCGCGACTTGGCGCCTCAATTCGGCTACCTTGGACAGACGACCGCGAAACCGGGCGTTCCGGACCGGCGGAATTGGTAATTCATGGACCATCAAGATCAGCAAAATGGGACGAGCCGGCGACCGTTACCGGTTCGGCGTTTTGGGATTATTCGTCGTGCTGTTTGTCATTCTGCTCGCCGCTGGAGTGTATTGGGTCGTCGCTGCCGGCTTCCGTGAAGCCATCGAAAGCACCGGATTCCAATACTTGGGGCTCGCGGTCATTATTGCGGGCTTGGGTACCGCGACACGCGTGACGCACGCATGCTCGAAAACGCCGCCATTGTCGAACAGCGCGATGAACGGATTGATCGATCTGGCAGCGTTTCGGCTGGCCAGCATTTCGACCAGGGACGACCGAGGCGTCGATGGACGGCACACGATCGCTAACTCGCGCACGTCCAGCATGTCCTCGCGCGGGAACTCCGCGCGTCGCGGTCTGAATCGAGATGTCGAAGTCGGCCAGCAGCTCGCGGCTTGTTGCTCAAGGTCTGTACGGCAAGCTGGTGGCTGATCGTGATGTCGTCAAGCTACTCGGCTAGTCGTTGAAGTGACGCCGCAATCGCGATCATGGCAGCTGATCGCGGCAATAAGCCGGACGATGCATTTGCCGACGCGGGCGCTACCAGGGCGCGACCGGCGTCCACGACGCTGACCGACACATGTTCGCGACATTTCAGGCGCCCGGTTCGCTCGGCAACACCGCCTATCGCTCGAAGCAAAGCGCGCTCGGCAAATCCTCGATATGCGGCCACAACGACTGAGAGGAACTGCGGGTTCGCTGGCAGAAGCAATCGGCTGGAGGCCCTGAAGGGCAGTCGAGCGCTCAATTCAGCATTCGCGTCAACCAGCAGTGGCGCATTTGCTTCGAATGGCCTCGTGGTGCGCGCGGCCCGTCGAATGTCGAAATTGTCGACTACCATTGAGAGAACTATGTCCAGACCAGCAATCCACCCCGGCGAAATCCTGGCCGACGAACTTGCGGAGATCGCGGTCCGCCGACCGAGCTTCACGTCGCTCGGCAATTGCTCGACCGGCACGTAGAGCCCGTTCGTCAGCGGCAGAAGCATGGCGTAGAGCCAGCCGAGCAGTCGAGCCGGCACACGCGTGGCGGTTTGGCGTACAGCGCTTCGGCGACCAGAGTCGCAATTGTTAGAAGGCTCACTTTGCGAGCAGGAGTGCGTATGATACTCGTGGCGGCAGCAGGTATCCGCCGTGGTCGCGCAACGATGTTCAGGCGATTCGCGCACCGAAGCGTGCGTCATCGCGCTCACACGTCCAGCATGTCCTCGCGCGCGAACTCCGCGCGCTCCTGGATGAATTCGAAGCGCAGCTCCGGCTTGTTGCCCATCAGCCGCTCGACCGATTTGTCGGTGTTCTTGCGCTCGTCCTCGACGACCTTGACCTGAAGCAGCGTGCGCTTCCTCGGGTCCATGGTGGTTTCCTTGAGCTGCGCCGCCATCATCTCGCCGAGGCCCTTGAAGCGGCCGATCTCGACCTTGGCGTTGGCGTTGAATTCCTTCTTCAGGATTTCGTCCTTGTGCTTGTCGTCGCGGGCGTAAAAATTCTTGCCGCCGTGCGAGAGCCGGTAGAGCGGCGGCACGGCGAGGTAGAGGTGGCCGTGGTCGATCAGGCGCGGCATCTGCCGGTAGAAGAAGGTGATGAGGAGCGAGGCGATGTGGGCGCCGTCGACGTCGGCGTCGGTCATCACGATCACCTTGTCGTAGCGCAAATCCTCGTCGCGATAATGCGCGCCGGTGCCGCAGCCGAGCGCCTGCACGAGATCGGCGAGCTGGGTGTTCTGCGCCAGCTTGTCCTTGCCGGCGGACGCGACGTTGAGGATTTTGCCGCGCAGCGGCAGGATCGCCTGCGAGGCGCGGTCGCGCGCCTGCTTGGCGGAGCCGCCGGCGCTGTCGCCCTCGACGATGAAAATCTCCGAGCCCTGGGCCGCCGAGTTGGTGCAGTCGGCGAGCTTGCCCGGCAGCCGCAGCTTGCGCACCGCGCTCTTGCGCGCGATGTCCTTTTCCTGGCGGCGGCGGAGGCGCTCGTCGGCGCGCTCGACGACGAAATCCAGCAGCTTGTTGGCCGACGCCGGATTGCCCGACAGCCAATGGTCGAACGGGTCCTTGATCGCCTGCTCGACGATCTTCTGCGCTCCGGCGGTGGCGAGGCGATCCTTGGTCTGGCCCTGGAATTCCGGCTCGCGGATGAACACCGAGAGCATGGCGCCGGCGCCCACCATCACGTCGTCGCTGGTGACGCCCGCCGCGCGCTTGCCCTGGCCATTGCGCTCGGCGTGATCCTTGAGGCCGCGCAGCATCGCCGTGCGCAGGCCGGATTCGTGCGTGCCGCCGTCGGGCGTCGGGATGGTGTTGCAGTACGAGTTGAGAAATCCGTCGGTGTCGGCGGTCCAGGCCACCGCCCATTGCGCCGCGCCGTGCGCGCCGACCTTGCCGGCGCTGCCGGTGAAGATGTCGGGATGCACCAGCGTCGCGCTTGAAAGCGTTTCGGACAGATAATCCTTGAGCCCGTCGGCGAAATGGAATGTCGCCTTTTCCGGGACGTCCTCAATGCCGTGCAGAAGCTCTTTGGCGCAGAACCAGCGGATTTCGACGCCGCCGTAGAGATACGCCTTCGAGCGCGTCATCTTGAACACGCGCTCGGGCTTGAAATGCGCCTTGTCGCCGAAAATCTCCGGGTCCGGCCGGAAGCGCACTTTGGTGCCGCGGCGGTTCGGCGCCTTGCCGGCGTCCTGCAGTTTGCCCTTCGGCTTGCCGCGCTCGAATGCCATGCGATAGAGCCTCTGGCCGCGCGCGACCTCGACCTCCATGCGCTCGGACAGCGCGTTGGCGACCGATACGCCGACGCCGTGCAGGCCGCCCGAGGTCTCGTAGACCTTGGAATCGAATTTGCCGCCCGGCGTGCAGCGTGCACATGATGACTTCGAGCGCGGACTTGTTCTTGAACTTCGGATGCGGGTCGACCGGCATGCCGCGGCCGTTGTCGGTGACGGTGACGAAGCCGTCGGCCGACATCTCGACCTCGATCCAGTCGGCGTGGCCGGCGAGCGCCTCGTCCATGGCGTTGTCGATCACCTCGGCGAACAGGTGATGCAGCGCCTTCTCGTCGGTGCCGCCGATATACATGCCGGGCCGCCGCCGCACCGGCTCGAGCCCTTCCAGCACCTCGATGTGCTTTGCCGTGTAGCCGGCCTCCGCCGAGCCGCGCGGCGCGCTCGCGGCACGGCGGGCGCCGCCACTGCGCGACGGTTCCACCTTGGCGAAAAGATCGGGCGCCTTCGAGGTTTTCGCAGTCTTTCCCATGCCTTGCACAATCCCTCTTGCGCCGCGGACGAGTTCCGCCGGCGCGCGAATCAGCGCCCGACTATGCCATGCGGGCGCGAAACCATGAACGCGTGGCGCCCCAGCACTGGCGCGTGACACTTGCGCACGCTAGATGGGGCCTTCCGCGGTGTTATCCAGACATATCGCCTGATGGGCCGTTATGACCGAAGACATCGTGACCGATAAAATGGCGCCGCCCAGATCGCACAGCCGCCTGGTGCGGCTTGCCGAAGCGGTTGCCCAGCACCGGTACGCCACGTGGATCCTTGCGGCGATCGCATTTGCCGACAGCTCGTTTCTGCCGGTCGCGCCCGACCTGCTTCTCGTTCCGATGGCGCTGGTGCGACCGCAGCGCGTCTGGTCTCTCGCCCTGATCTGCACCATCGCCTCCGCGCTGGGTGCGGCGCTGGGCTACGTCATCGGCTACGAGTTGTGGAGCCTGATCGGGGCGAAGGTGGTGGAGTTCTACGGCTACACCGAGGGCTTCGCGAGCTATCAGCGTCTGGTCGAGGAATGGGGCGTCTGGTTCATCATCGCCAAGGCGCTGACGCCGATTCCGTTCAAGATCATGGCCATCGCCGCCGGTGTTGCCGCCATGAATCCGGTGACGTTCATGGTCGCCGCCGTCATCGGCCGCGCGCTGCATTTTGCGATGGTGGCGGTGCTGATCGTGCTGTGGGGCGACAAGCTCATGGTGTTCATCGAGAAATACGAGCGGCCGGTGGTGATCGTCTCGGTGCTGGCGCTGATCGGCGTCGCGGTTTTTCTTTACCTGCGTTGAACATCGGCGCGAAGCTATTGCGGATTGCGGCTCGCACCATCCGCAAGGCGATGGTAGCTTTGCGCCTGCAAAAGCAATCCACGGGGTGGGAAAAATCGCATGGCTCGCATAGCAATCATTGAACGCGCCGACATGAACGCCGAACAGGCGCGCGTCTACGACGCGGCCAAGGCATCCGGTGCGCCCGTGGGCGGGCCGTACTGTGCCTATATCCGATTGCCAAAACTGTTCGACGCTTGCCAAAACTTGAGGGCCACTCTGTCCTCCGGGCCGCTGTCCCGCCGCGAGCAGCAGATCGTGAACCTCGTCGTCGCCCGGCACTGGAATGCACAATATCCGTGGTTCGCGCAGGTGCGCGCCTCGCTCGCCGTCGGCATCGAGCAGGCGGTCATCGACGCGATCAACGCGCGCAAGGTTCCGAACCTGGCTGATGCGCGCGAGCGAACTTGCTTCGTCGTGGCGCGCGAGCTCCTCGCCAACAAGGGCCTCAGCGACGAGACCTATGCCGCCGCGGAAAAGACGATGGGCCTCACGGACCTGGTGGCGCTGGTTGCAACGACCGGCAGTTTTTCGATCACCTGCATGACTGCCGGCACGTTCGGGATCGATCCGCCGGCCGACAACCCGACCCCGCTCGCGCAATAGCGCGACCAGTCACTTGCAATGTGCGATGTCCGAGCGCCATGCACGCTTGGCGCGAACGGCCGCGGGCGGTAACATCGCTGCCATTCATCCAGCGCAGGCCCGCCAAGAGGCCGATCCCAGGGAGCCAACACATGACCGATATTTCACGCCGAACCATGCTCGCGGGCGGCGCTCTTGCGGGGGCTGCCGCAGCGACGGGCTTGCCGCCGACAGCACACGCCGCGGCGCCCGCGTCCGACAAGCAGGCGCCCGGCGTCTATCGCTACAAGGTCGGCAGCCACGAAGTGACGGTCGTCACCGACGGCTCGCGCTCGTTCCCGCTGACCGACGATTACGTCACCAACGCGCCGATCGCCGACGTGCGCAAGGCGCTGCCAGGACGTCTATCTGCCGCCCGACAAGGCGATCCACCACTATTCGCCGATCGTGGTGAACACCGGATCGAAGCTCATCGTCATCGATACCGGCCTCGGCGCGCGCGCCTTCACGCAGACCAAGGGCGTGCTCGGCCAGTTCATGACCAATCTCGCCGCCGCCGGCATCGATCGCAATGCCGTCGATCAGGTCATCATCTCGCACTTCCATGGCGATCACGTGAACGGCCTGATCGACGAGAACAACAAGCTCGCCTATCCGAACGCCGAAGTTCTGGTGCCGGCGGCGGAATGGAAGTTCTGGATGGACGACGGCGAGATGAGCCGGGCGCCGAAGGGACGCATGGAAGGGCTGTTCAAGGACAACCGCCGGGTGTTCGACGCGCTTGGCCGCAAGGTGACGCCGTACGAATGGGACAAGGAGCTTGCGCCCGGGCTGCATGCCGATCGCGACGCTCGGCCATTGCATCGGCCACACCTCGTTCATCCTGTCATCGGGCACGAGCAAGATCTTCATCCAGTCCGACGTGACCAATAATCCCGACCTGTTCGCGCGCCATCCGGAATGGAGCGCCAACTTCGACCAGGACGGGCCGCTGGCCGTCGCCACGCGCAAGAAAGTCTACGACATGCTGGTGGCCGAGAAGATGCAGGTGCAGGGCTTCCACTATCCGTTCCCCGGCCTTGCCCATGTCGAGAAGGCGGAAGCCGGCTATCGCGTGGTGCCGATGGCGTGGAATCCGATGCTCTGAGGCGGCAGGCCCGCATTGACGTAAGCCGGCCGGGCGTCTATAGCGCCCGGCCATGAAGATCACCGCGCCAAAGCTTCGCCGCCGCCGTAGCATCGCGGCACGGATGCGCGCATTCGCGTGATCGTTCGTGCCGCCGGTTCCGCGGCACCTGTCTCCTGATATCCTCCCGCGGATTCGGCCGCACGACTTGAGCGGAAGGATGACGTTATGGCCAAAAAAGCCAAGGTCGGCGTGCTCGGCGCCTCGGGCTATACCGGTGCGGAACTGGTGCGGCTGCTGCTGCGCCATCCGCGTGTCGAGATCGCGTTGCTGACCGCCGACCGGCGCGCCGGGCAGGCGATGCGCGACGTGTTTCCGCAATTCGCGCCGTACGATCTGCCCGTGCTCAGCTCGATCGACGGCATCGACTGGAAGAAGTCGGGCCTCGATCTCGCCTTCTGCGCGCTGCCGCATGGCACCACGCAGAAGGTGATCAAGGCTTTGCTCGCGGCGGCGCCGCGCATCAAGGTCGTCGATCTGTCGGCCGACTTCCGGCTGCACGATGTCGCCGCCTATGCGCACTGGTACGGCCACGCTCATCACGCGCCGGAGCTGCAGAAGGAGGCGGTCTACGGCCTCACCGAATTCTATCGGCGCGAGGTCAAGAAGGCGCGGCTCGTCGCCAATCCCGGCTGCTACACGAGCTGCGCCCAGCTTGCGCTCATTCCGCTGCTCAGGACGAAGGCGATCGATCCCGACGAGATCGTGATCGACGCGAAGTCCGGCATGACCGGAGCGGGCAGGGCGGCGAAGGAGGAGATGCTGTTCTCGGAAGTGTCCGAAGGCTTCCATGCCTACGGCGTCGGCCACCATCGCCACATGGCCGAGCTCGATCAGGAATTTTCCAAGGCCGCCGGCCGCGATGTGATCGTGACGTTCACGCCGCACCTCGTGCCGATGAACCGCGGCATTCTTTCAACCATCTATGTCCGCGGGCTCAACAAGTCGCCGCAGGAGCTTCATGCGATTGCTGTTGAAGTCCTACGCGAAGGAGCCGTTCGTGCACGTGCTGCCGTTCGGCCAGATGCCGCAGACGCGCCACGTGCGCGGCTCCAACATGACCTTCATCGGCGTCGCCGCCGACCGCATCCCCGGCCGCGCCATCATCTGCTCGGCGCTCGACAACCTCACCAAGGGTGCCTCCGGCCAGGCCGTGCAGAACATGAACCTGATGCTCGGCTTTCCGGAAAAGACGGGCCTCGAACAGGTGGCGCTGTTTCCGTGACGCGGCGGCTGCGGTCGAGTGCGTCAGATCAGCTTGAAGATCGCCAGCACCAACATGGACCTGCGCGACGAAGCCGCCGACAAACGACAACGTGCGCAGCACCGGAATGCCGAGCGTGTAGACAGACGACATGCGCCAGCCGCGACCAGAAATACAGCGCGCAGGCGAACGCCGTGGTCGGCGTCGCGATGTTGAGGTCCTGCGTCACCAGCACCAGCGGCGCAAAGATGACGAGATTTTCCACCGCATTGGTGTGCGCCGCCATCAAGCGCCGCGCCCACGCCGATTGCGGTTTGTCGTTCGGACCGGGGTTCGCCATCGCCCCCATCGTCCCGCGCACCATGATGCGGTCGAGGATGTAGGGCACCCAGAACAGGCCCGTCATCGCCACCGTCAGCACCAGCCAGAACAGTTCCTTGGACATCTCGCTCTCCCCGGTCTCGTTGCGGCGTTGTCCGCGGACGGAATCTCGCAGCTATCAGGGGCGCCGGAAGGCCTGTGCATAAGTGCGGCGGCTTCAACGCGCGAAAATCACCTCGCCGAATTCGCGCACGACTCAGCAGCGCGCCTTGACGTAGCTCCCCGGCGCATCCTCGATCGCCGCGAGTTTGCCGCCGCCGGGCGTGCGGGCGTCGACCTCGGCTGCGTCGAGCCTCTTGAGCCACGCGAGCCAGTCCGGCCACCACGAGCCGGGATGTTCCTTTGCCGTCGCGAGCCAGGCGTCGAGATCGCCGTTCTTCGGCTTGGCGCCGGTCCAGTATTGATATTTTTTCTTGTCCGGCGGATTGACGACGCCGGCGATGTGGCCCGAACCGGTCAGCACGTATTTCACCTTGCCGCCGAATTTAGTCGAGCCGAGCAGCACGGATTTTGCCGGCGCGATGTGGTCTTCGCGCGTCGCCAGATTGTAGACCGGCAGCTTGATGCTCTTGAGATCGATCGGCGTATTGTCGATGACGATGCCGCCTTTCGACAGCCGGTTGTCGAGATAGCAGTTGCGCAAATAGAACGAATGGTTCGCCGCCGGCATGCGGGTGGCGTCGGAATTCCAGTACAGCAGGTCGAACGGGAAGGGCGCCTTGCCCTTCATGTAGTTGTTGATGACGTAGGGCCAGATCAGGTCGTTCGAGCGCAGCAGGTTGAAGGCGTTGGCCATCTTGCGGCCTTCGAGATAGCCGCGCTCGCCCATGCGCTTCTCGACCGCGGCGATCTGGTCTTCGTCGACAAAAACCTTGAGGTCGCCGGCGTGGGTGAAATCGACCTGGGTGGCGAAGAATGTCGCCGACGCCACGCGCGTGTCCTTGCGCGCCGCCATGGCGGCGAGCGTCACGGCAAGCAGCGTGCCGCCGACGCAATAGCCGACGGTATTGACCTTGGTCTCGCCGGTCGCCTGCCTGATCGCGTCGAGCGCCGCCAGCGGCCCCTCGCGCATGTAATCGTCGAAGCCCTTTTGGGCGAGGTGCGCGTCGGGATTGACCCAGGAGATGCAGAACACGGTGATGCCCTGATCGACGCACCACTTGATGAAGGATTTTTCCGGCGTCAGGTCGAGGATGTAGAACTTGTTGATCCAGGGCGGAACGATCAGCAGCGGCCGCTTGAGCACCTTTGCGGTCGACGGCGCGTACTGGATGAGCTGCATCAGGTCGTTCTGGAAGATCACCTTGCCGGGCGACAGCGCGAGGTTGCGGCCGACCGCGAACATCGAGGAGTCCGACTGGCGGATTTTCAGATCGCCGTCGCCGGCTTCGATGTCTTCGGCGAGCATCCGCATCCCGCGCACCAGGTTGTCGGCATTGGTGGTGAACGTCTCGCGCAGCAGTTCCGGATTGGTCAGCACGAAATTCGACGGCGAGACCGCGTTGACGATCTGGCGGATGTAGAACTCGGCCTTCTGCCGTGTGTGCGGGTCGAGGTCGGCGGCGTCCGCGACCATCCGGTCGGCCCAGGTCGCGGTGAGCAGGTAAGCTTGCTTGAGGAAATCGAAGAACTGGTTCGACGACCATTCCGGATCGGAAAAGCGCTTGTCGCGCGCGTCGGGAGAGGCGACCGCCGCGGTCTCTTCGCCGGTCAGCCGTTTGGCCGCCGATCCCCATAATTCGAGATAGGCTTGGCCCAGCTTGGTCTGCAGCTCGACCGCGCGCTGCGGGTCGGCCAGCCAGTATTCCGCGACCCGGCCGAGCGTCTTGACGACGTCGACCACCTCGTCGCCGGGTTCGGCCGTCTTGCGGCCTTCCTCGCGCGGCTTGAGGTAGGCCGCGAGCGCGCGCCCGCCTTCCTCGACCAGCCGGGCCAGATTGTGCGAAAATTCCTCGACGTCGACCGCGCCGATCTTCATCGGTTCTTGCGACGGAGCCCTCACGTGCGTTCCCCGATTGGCGGCCTTTTCTCGGCAATGGCGGCCTTTAAGCCAGAAATGGGCCACGGTAGGCTCCGACGCAAGGCGTCACGACGCCGCCTTCGCGGGATTTTGCCCCGGCCGCAACCGGACGTTAACCGTGCGGCGGTAGCGGCAATGGGGAAGCCGTTGTTTCGACATATTAACGACGATACCGGAATTTGATTATAATTCATTGAGTTCGCGAAGATTTTACCGTCGGTGACAACCGGACGGGTACGGCATGGGGCCGGTCAAGGAACTGCGGAGCGGCGCGAGCCGGTGATGATTGTGGGGACGAAAGCGTACAGCCCGCGAGGCTTGGCCTGGCGTCTGGTAGCGGCTGTCGCCGTCGCCGCGCCGGCCGCGCTGCTTGGCGGCTGCTCGGCCGCCCTCGACCCCTCGTATCCGGCGGTCCACGACATGCCGGCCCCGCGCGCGGACACGCCCATGACACTCGGACGAAATCAAGCGCGCGACGACCGACCTCGTCACGGAACGCAATACCCTTAACGCGGAAGCGAAGACCACGCCGGACGCCGACGCCACCGGCAGTACGCCGGCCGCCACCAAGGGCGCAAAAACCGCCCCGGCGGCAACCGCAAAGACGCAAACTTCTGGTGCCCGTCCCAACCCGTGATAAAAGCCTTGCAGTCGTAACATCCCTCGAATTTTCGCGCCCGAGCCTCGCCATGGAAGAATTTCACCGCATCCGCCGGCTGCCGCCCTACGTGTTCGAGCAGGTCAACCGCGCCAAGGCCCAGGCCCGCAATGGCGGCGCCGACATCATCGACCTCGGCATGGGCAATCCGGATCTGCCGACGCCGGCGCACGTCATCGAGAAGCTCAAGGACACCATCGGCAAGCCGCGCACCGACCGCTATTCGGCATCGAAAGGGATTCCGGGACTGCGCCGCGCGCAGGCGGCGTATTATGCCCGCCGCTTCGGCGTGAAGCTCAATCCCGAAACGCAAATCGTCACCACGCTCGGCTCGAAGGAAGGCTTCGCCAACGTGGCGCAGGCGATCACGGCGCCCGGCGACGTCATCGTCGTGCCCAATCCGAGCTATCCGATCCACGCCTTCGGCTTCCTCATGGCGGGCGGCGTCATCCGTTCGGTCAACGCCGAGCCGACACCGGCTTACTTCAGCGCGCTCGAACGCGCGGTGACCTATTCGATCCCGAAGCCGCTCGCGGTCGTGGTGTGCTATCCGTCGAATCCGACGGCCTGCATCGCCAGCCTCGACTTCTACAAGGACCTGGTCGCGTTTGCGAAGAAGCACGGCCTGATCGTGCTGTCCGATCTCGCCTATGCCGAGGTCTATTTCGACGACAACCCGCCGCCGTCGCTGCTGCAGGTGCAGGGCGCCAACGACGTCGCGGTCGAATTCACGTCGATGTCGAAGACCTATTCGATGCCGGGCTGGCGCATCGGCTTTGCGGTCGGCAATGAGCGCATCATCGCTGCGCTGTCGCGCGTGAAATCCTATCTCGACTACGGCGCCTTCACGCCGATCCAGGTGGCGGCGACCGCCGCGCTCAACGGCCCCGACGATTGCATCCGCGAGATGCGCGAAATCTACAAACGCCGGCGCGATGCACTGGTCGATTCGTTCGAGCGCGCGGGCTGGGACATTCCGGCGCCGAGCGCTTCGATGTTCGCCTGGGCGCCGATCCCGGAGCCGTTCCGTCCGCTCGGCAGCCTGGAATTTTCGACGTTGCTGGTCGAGAAGGCCGAGGTCGCAGTGTCTCCCGGCATGGGTTTTGGCGAGCACGGCGAGGGTTTTGTGCGCATCGCGCTGGTCGAGAACGAACAGCGCATCCGCCAGGCCGCCCGCAATATCCGTCACTTCCTTGAAACCGGCCCGGAAATGCTGCACAACGTCGTTCCTCTCGCGACGCGACGTTAGCCGGGCGTCGCCTTCATCGCAGATTGGCGACGTTTTATGGCCGAGCCGCTGAAAGTCGGTGTTGCCGGACTGGGAACCGTCGGCACTGCGGTCATCCGCCTGCTCGAGCGCGAGCGCGACAAGCTTGCCGCGCGCTGTGGCCGCCCGATCGAGGTGGTCGCGGTGACGGCGCGCTCGCGCAAGAAAAGCCGCGGCATCGATCTCAGGAAAATCCGCTGGGCCGCCAATCCGGCGGCGCTTGCGGCCGATCCCGCAATCGACGTGTTCGTCGAGGTCATCGGCGGCGACCGCGATCCGGCCAAAAAGGCCGTCGAGACCGCGCTTGCCGCCGGCAAGGCCGTCGTCACCGCCAACAAGGCGCTGCTGGCGCGTCACGGCCAGAAGCTCGCGGTGCTCGCGGAGCGGCGCAAGGTGGCGCTCAATTTCGAGGCCTCGGTCGGCGGCGCCATTCCGATCGTGAAGACGCTGCGCGAGGGGCTCAACGGCAATTCGTTCGCGCGCGTCTACGGCATCCTCAACGGCACCTGCAATTACATCCTCTCGCGCATGGAGCAGGACCGGCTGGCGTTCGCGGACTGCCTCAAGGATGCGCAGCGGCTCGGCTATGCCGAGGCCGATCCGTCCTTCGATGTCGAAGGCCATGACACCGCGCAGAAGCTTTCGATCCTCGCGAGCCTCGCCTTCGGCACCAAGCTCGATCCCGCGCAACGATCTACGTCGAGGGCATTGCCTCGATCACGCTCGCCGATCTCGACGCCGCCAATGAGCTCGGCTACCGCGTCAAGCTGCTTGGCGTCGCGCGTGAAGACCGACGCCGGCATCGAGCAGCGCGTGCACCCCACCATGGTGCCGAGAGAATTCCGCGATCGCCCAGGTCATGGGCGTCACCAACGCGGTGACGATCGACGCCGAGGGCCTCGCGCCGATCACGCTGGTCGGCCCCGGCGCCGGCGGCATGGCGACGGCGTCGGCGGTGGTCTCCGATATCGCCGATGTCGCGCGCGGCGTGCGCATCGCGCCGTTCGGACGGCCGGCCGCGCGCATGACCACGAGCCGCAAGGCGCCGATGCAGCGCCACGAGGGCGGCTACTACATCCGCCTGCTGGCGCGCGACCGGCCCGGCACCGCGGCGACCATCGCGCGGCGGCTGGCGCAGCAGAACATCTCGCTGGAATCCATTGTGCAGCGCCATAGCGCCAGCAAGTCCGCAGGGCGGGAAAGCCTCCGGCCGATCGGGTGAACCGGTTCCGGTGATCCTTATCACCTACGCCACCAGCGAGGACGCCGTGCGAAAGGCCCTCGTCGCGGTGCGTCGCGACCGTGTAATCTCGGGTCGGCCGCAGGTGATCCGGATCGAGAAGAACTAGGCCGGCGCGGCCATTGCGTAGAGTGAGGGAAGCAGATGTCGTCGATCACGGTTCCGCACAGTCTGATGCTCGAGCGCGTTCTCTCGATCGAGATCGTGCGCGTGACCGAGCGCGCCGCGGTGTCGGCGGCGCGGCTGCGCGGACGCGGCGCGGAAAAGGCCTCCGACCAGGCCGCCGTCGACGCCATGCGGCGCGAACTCAACAAGCTGCCGATCGACGGCACGGTCGTGATCGGCGAGGGCGAGATGGACGAAGCGCCGATGCTGTTCATCGGCGAGAAGGTCGGCAACAAGGCCGGGCCGAAGGTCGATATCGCCGTCGACCCGCTCGAAGGCACGACGCTGTGCGCGAAGAACATGCCCGGCGCCATCGCCACCGTCGCCATGGCCGAAGCGGGCACGTTGCTGCACGCGCCCGACGTCTACATGGACAAGATCGCGATCGGTCCCGGCTATCCGAAGGGCGTGGTCGATCTCGACGCGCCCGCCGGCGACAACATCCTCAAGCTCGCCAAGGCCAAAGGCGTGCCGCCGGAAGCCATCACCGCCATGATCCTCGATCGCCCGCGCCACGCCGACATGATCGCGGCGGTGCGCAAGGTCGGCGCGGCGGTGAGCCTGATCACCGACGGCGACGTTGCCGGCGTCATCCACACCGCCGAACCGGACAAGACCGGCATCGACATCTATCTCGGCATCGGCGGCGCGCCGGAGGGCGTGCTCGCGGCCGCGGCATTGCGCTGCATCGGCGGGCAGATGGAATGCCGGCTGGTGCTCGACACCGAGGAGAAGCGCGAGCGCGCCGCCAAGATGGGCGTCAAGGACCCGCGCAAGAAGTACCTGATCGAGGATATGGTGCGCGGCGACTGCCTGTTCGCGGCGACCGGCGTCACCGACGGCGCCATGCTGCGCGGCGTGAAGTTCGGCAGGGACATCATCGAGACCGAGACCGTGGTGATGCGTTCCGTCACCGGCACCGTGCGCCGCATCATGGCCGAGCACCGCCAGCACGAGAAGTTTCAGTTGGGTTGAAGACAAGCCGGTTGAGTCCGATATTGTCATTCCGGATCGCCGCGAAGCGGCGAGTCCGGAATCCATACCCGCGCGCAGTACCGTTTTTGCTCCAATTGTGAATATGGATTCCGGGCTCCGGCTTCGCCGGCCCCGGAATGACGTAATACGATGTCGAACACCAACCGCCTCTTCCTCGGCGTCGAGCGCTCGGCGACGGGGCGCGCGTGGCGCGACCGGCTCGATGAGCGCGCGTCCGCGCGCGCGCTCGCGATTGCGCAGCGGCATGATCTGCCGGAGCTGCTTGGCGCGCATTCTCGCCGGCCGCAATGTCGAGATCGATGCGGTCGAGGCGTTCCTCGATCCGACCGTCAAGCGGCTGATGCCGGACCCTTATGTCCTCACGGCGATGCGCGAGGCGGCGGATCGTCTCGCCGATGCCGTCGCGCGCGGCGAACGCGTCGCCATCTTCGGCGACTACGATGTCGACGGCGCGACCTCGGCTGCGGTTCTGGCGCGCTTCCTGCGGCTCCGGCGGGCTCGATCCGATCATCCATATTCCCGACCGGCTGTTCGAGGGCTACGGCCCGAACGTCGAGGCGGTGCGCGCACTCGCCGGGCGCGGCGCGACGCTGCTCGTCACCGTCGACTGCGGCACCACCAGCATCGAGCCGCTGGAGGAGGCGCGCAAGCTCGGGCTCGACGCCGTCATCATCGATCACCATCAGGCCGACGAGGCGCTGCCGCCGGCGCTCGCGATCGTCAATCCGAACCGTCGCGATGATCTTTCCGGCCTCGGCCATCTCGCCGCCGTCGGTCTCGTATTCCTCACGGTGGTGGCGACCAATCGCGTGCTGCGCGAGCGCGGCTTCTGGAGCGCAGAGCGGCCGGAGCCCGACCTGCTCGCGATGCTCGATGACGTCGCGCTCGGCACGGTCGCCGACGTGGTGCCGCTCAACGGCCTCAACCGCGCCTTCGTCGCCAAGGGCCTCATCGCGCTGCGCCGGCGCGAGCGCGCGGGACTGACGAGTCTCATGGATGTCTCGCGCCTGTCCGGCCCTCCGGAAGCGTGGCATCTCGGATTTCTGCTCGGCCCGCGCATCAATGCCGGCGGGCGCATCGGCCGTGCCGATCTCGGCGTCAGCCTGCTGCTCGAAGCCGATCCGATCGAGGCGGCGCGCATCGCCGCCGAACTCGACCGGCTCAACCGCGAGCGCCAGGCGATCGAGCAGGCGACGCTCGCGGAAGCCGAAGCCGAGGCGATGGCGGCGCTGGGCATCGAGGAGAAGGGAGCCGTGGTCGTCACGGCGGCAGAAGGTTGGCACCCCGGCGTCGTCGGCATCGTCGCCGGGCGGCTGAAGGAAAAATTCGGCCGGCCGGCCTTCGCGGTGGCGATGGAGCCCGGCGGCATCGGCACCGGCTCGGGCCGCTCCATCGCCGGCGTCGATCTCGGCCGCGCCGTGCGCCGCGGCGTCGCCGAAGGCCTGCTGGTCAAGGGCGGCGGCCATGCCATGGCTGCCGGCGTGACGCTGCGCAAGGGCGCGCTCGCGGCATTCCGCGCCTATCTCGAAGACACGCCTCAGCGCCGATGTCGAGACCGCGCGGCGCGACAGCGCGCTGCTGATAGACGGCGCGGTGACGGCGGCTGCGGCGAATACCGACCTCGTCGCGCTGATCGAGCGCGCCGGCCCATTCGGCTCCGGCAATCCCGAGCCGACCATTGCGCTGCCCGCACACACCATCGTCCATGCCGACGAGGTCGGACAGGCGCACGTGCGGGTGCGGCTCAAGTCCGGCGACGGCGCCACCGTCAACGCCATCGCCTTTCGCGCCGCCGGCCAGAAACTCGGCGCCGCGCTGATGCAGGGCCGCGGCCGCCAGGTCCACGCC
The DNA here is from genome assembly GCA_963730645.1 of uncultured Alphaproteobacteria bacterium. Lineage (GTDB taxonomy): Bacteria > Pseudomonadota > Alphaproteobacteria > Rhizobiales > Xanthobacteraceae > BOG-931. The sequence continues at coordinate 129,742 of CAVSSN010000020.1, forward strand.
GCCGGCTCGTTCGCGATCGATCGCTGGCAGGGCGAGGAACGGGTGCAGTTCCGCCTCACCGACATCGCGCCGGCGGAGCCTTTTGGCGGCAGGTGAGCGCCCTCGGCGCGCAAAAACGCGTTGTCTTGGCAATCCGGCGATGGCAGGGAAAAGAAGCATTTCTCCGTTAACGAGTTCGTAAAAGATTTTGCTGAAAATGTTCACAAGCAGAAAATACGAGTTTCGTTTTGCGAATTTGACGTCGTCGCACGTTTGAATTGGACGGGTGGCGGCTTATGTTGGCTCGGCTGAGGCACGGAGAACTGGAAAATGCGTTCAATAAGCCGCCGCGACGCGCTTGCGCTTGGAGCCGGAACGGCGATTGCGCTCCTCGGCACGAATACCGCCTTTGCGACGCCGCCGGAGGCCGCCGCGGAGATCGAAAAGTTCACCGGCGGCAAGGCGGCCGAGCAGGGGCGCATCAAGATCGAGCTGCCCGAGATCGCCGAGAACGGCAACACCGTGCCGCTGTCGATCGTGGTCGACAGCCCGATGAATACCGATGACTACGTGAGCGAGATACTGGTCGTCGCCGACGGCAATCCGCGGCCGGGCATGGCGCGGATCCGTCTCACGCCGATGTCGGGCCGCGCCGAGGTCGTCACCCGCATCCGCCTCAATGCCACCGAGAACGTCCTCGTCGTCGCCAAGACCAGTGCCGGCAAGCTCTATGCCGGGCAGAAGCTGGTGAAGGTGACGATCGGCGGCTGCGGCGGCTGACGCGGCAACAAGATCAGGAGACCATCATGGCCGACAAACCGCGTCTGCGAGTCCCGGGCGAAGCCAAAAAGGGCGAGGTGATCGTGATCAGGACGCTGATCCCGCATCCGATGGAGACCGGATTGCGCAAGGATGAGGCCGGCAAGATCATCCCGCGCAAGATCATCAACAAGTTCGACTGCGAATTCAACGGCAAGCCGGTGATCAGCATGGACCTCGAACCTGCGATCGCCGCCAATCCGTACGTCCAGTTCACCGCCAAGGTCGAGGAGAGCGGCACCTTCACGTTTGCCTGGACCGACGATGACGGCACGGTGACGACGGCGGCAGAAAAGATCACGGTGAGCTGAGGCGTTCGCCATGACGAAACGCGCGATCGTTGTGCAGGCGGCTGTTGCAGTGGTGGTGTCTGCCGTTGCGGCGGGCTTGATCGCGTCGCGTCCTCTGCATGCTGCCGACCAGGTGCCGCTCGACACCAAGATGGATGCGTCGGAGCGGCCGTGGCATCGCTATGCCGATTGGCCCAAGCGCGACGAGTCGAAGTTCAACACGCTGGCCGAAATCGCGTCGCCGCCGGCGCCGAAGACTGCCACGCAAGCTTGACAGTCCCATCACGGGCGATGCGGCCAAGGGCCTGAAGCTTGTCGCCGACCGCACGCGGGGCGGCTCCTGCCTCGCCTGCCACGTCATGGGGCCGGCGGGCGGCGCCGATCTGCCCGGCAATGTCGGGCCCGATCTCTCCGAGATCGGCAATGCCGGGCGCGAAGACGAATGGCTGTTCAACTACGTCTACGACGCGCGCGTCTACAATCCGGCGACGGTGATGCCGCCGTGGGGCACGCACGGCCTGTTCAGCGATGCGGAGATCGGCGACATCGTCGCGTTTTTGAAGACGCTGAAAGCGCCGGCAAAATACCGCACCGCGGTCGACGATCCGAAAAAGCGGCCGCCGCCGGTCGAGACGCGCGACAATCTCGATCCGCTGGTCAATCCCGGCATGTGGGCGATCGACAAGGCCAAGGACATCTGGAAGGCGAAGGGCCCCACAGGCTACGCGTGCGTGAGCTGCCATGCGCAGCCCGAGCAGGCGTTCAAGGCCTGGGCGGCCAAGATGCCGAAATGGGAGCCGCGGCTCGACAAGGTTTTGGGCGTCGAGGAGTTCATCACCCGCCACGCCAAGGCAACGATCGGCGAAACCTGGCTGATGCAGAGCGAGGAAAACACCGCGCTCTCGGTCTACCTGCACAATCTTGCCAATGGCGCGCCGATCAACGTCGACATCAAGAGCGACGGCGCCAGGCAAGCGTATGAACGCGGAAAAGCGCTCAGCGCAAGAAAGCTCGGACAGCTCAATTTCGCCTGCGCCGATTGCCACTCACCGGATCGCGGCGGCAATCACTGGATTCGCGGCCAATGGCTCGGCGAGCAGAAGGGCCAGTACGACCATTTCCCGACCTGGCGAACCAGCCTCAACACCGTCTGGGATATCCGCAAGCGCTTCGAGTGGTGCCAGGTCAACATCCGCGCCGACGAATTGCCGCCCGACGCCAAGGAATACGGCGACCTCGAACTTTACATCGCCGAGCAGAGCGCCGGGCGGAAGCTCAGCACGCCGGGCATCCGGCACTGAATAACCCTCCCCTGAAGGGGGAGGGATGAGCGAGCGCAGCGAGCCGGGTGGGACAGTCTCAAGTCGCTCAGGACTTCCCCACCCTGATCCTCGCTCCGCTCGGATCGTCCCTCCCCCTGCAGGGGAGGGAAAGCACCTCACGGGCTGCACCACTCTTCGCGCGCCTGCTTGATGACATCGCCGGGATTTTCGAATTCGCCGAGCGGGCCGATTTGCTTCTTGCCCGTCGGATCGAACAGCCAGTACCAGTCGTAGCTGCCGCCGAACACGAAATAGCGATGGTCGAGGACGACGAGGTGGTCCTTGTATTTGCTTGCGCAGAAATTCAGCACCACAAGGTCGCTCGCCGGTATCAGGAATTTCTCGCTCTGCTTGCGCATGTCGTAGACGTGCAGCGCGCCGACCGTTGCCCATCCCGGTGTCAGGAAGTAGAGGCTGCGGCCGTCGGAGGAAAACTGCTTGTCGTGAAAGCCGCAGAGCTGCTGCCCGCCATCGCCCTTGCGGCCGCGCAGCAGAATCTTGTCGTTGTTGCCGTCGACGCCGATCTGGTGCAGTTCGTCGGTTGCCGATGACGTATCGCAAAACTGATCGTCTTGCTGCTTGCCACTGGCGTGACTCTGGCGCGTGAATACGACGAACGAGCCGTCGGGCGCGAGCACCGGCTCGGAGTCCTGCTCCGATTTGGTGAGTTGGGTCTTGGCGCCGTCGCGTTCGAGAAAAATATTGCCGGCGTCGCTGTAGACGCGCGGGCTCTCCGGTCCCGCCAAGGCCGCGCACGGCAACAGGACGGCGAATGCGGCGAGCAGCGAGGAGAGCCGTTTCATGCAAAAACCTGTCCCTTGGGGTTGATTGACGAACGGCGCGCGTCCCGGATGCAGGATATCATCTTGGCACCGCGGCCCGCACGAGGCTATCTAGGCGCGCCAGTCCCACGAAAGATCCCCAAACATGGCCAAGCTCAATCTCTCGGTCGCCATCGGCGACTACGACCGCAACCGGCCGTTGATAGACGGCGCGGTGCAGATCGACGGCGTCGACCCCGTGTTCATGACGCTCGTCCCCGAGGAGATTTTCTTCCGCGCCTTCCGCGCCGCCGAGTTCGACATCTGCGAAATGTCGCTGTCGAGCACCACCGTGAAGACGGCGCAGGGCAACTGCCCCTATGTCGCGGTGCCGGCGTTCGTGTCGCGCATGTTCCGCCACACCTCGGTCTACGTGCGCACCGATCGCATCAAGAAGCCGCAGGACCTCAAGGGCAAGAAGGTCGGCGTGCCGGAATTTCAACTGACGGCGAACGTGTGGGCGCGCGCATTCCTGGAGGACGATTACGGCGTCAAGACATCCGACATCCATTGGATTCGCGGCGGCATCGAGGAGCCGGGCCGGCCGGAAAAGATCACCATCAGCCTGCCGCCGGGCGTGCGGCTCGACAATGCGCCCGACGGCGCGACGATTTCAGGCATGCTCGAAGCCGGCGAGATCGACGGCTTCATGGCGCCGCGCGCGCCGACGCTGAAGCAGAAGGGCAATCCCAATATCGGCTGGCTGTTTCCCGATCCGGTCGCGGTCGCCAAGGATTATTTCAAGCGCACGCGGATTTTTCCGATCATGCACGTCATCGGCGTGCGCCGCGAGCTTGCCGACAAGCATCCGTGGCTGCCGGGCGCGGTGCTCAAGGCGTTCGAGCAATCGAAGACTGCCGCGCTTGCCAAGCTCAGCAACACCGACGCCACCAAGATCACGATGCCGTTCGTCGAGGAGCGGCTGGCGGAAGCGCGCGAGCTGATGGGCGAGGATTTCTGGTCCTACGGCGTCGAGCCGAACCGGCATGTGCTGGAGAATTTCTTCAAGCACCACCATGCGCAGGGACTGTCGTCACGGCTCGTCACGGTGGACGAGTTTTTCCACCGCGGCACGTACGAGTCGTTCAAGCTGTAAAGCTCTGTCCGCCCCGGCACTTCGTGATCGCCTCCCCCGCTTGCGGGCGAGGGTAGGGAGGGGGCCTGCGGCGGCAACGCTTGCGCAAGCGTCGCTGCCGCAAGGCCCCCTCCCGTCACGCTTCGCGTGCCGACCTCCCCCGCAAGCGGGAGAGGTGATTCAAATCCGATCCGGGAACTTGATGATGAAGTTGTCGTGGTTCGGCATCTTCACCTTCGCCAAGGTCTTCGCGTCCATCACGTCATTCTCGCCGATGAGCTTGTTGGCGGCGAGCAGGTAGGCGCACAGCGCGTAGACCTCGTCGTCGCTCAGCGTGCGCGGCGTCGGCCATGGCATGGCGCGGCGGATGTAGTCGAACAGCGTCGACGGACTGGCCCCAGAAGTTGGCGATGGTCTTGTTGGCGCTGATGCCGGGCTCGGTCAGCGACGGGCTGCCGACCAGCATGTTGCTGTGTCCGCCTTTGCCGTTATCGCCGTGGCACTGGTTGCAGCCTTTGTCGACGAACAGCTTTGCGCCCTGGGCGGCGGTGCCGCTGCCGGGCGGCAGGTTGGTGCCGTCCGGCAGGATGAAGATGTCCCAGGCCTTGATGTCGGCCTTCGAGATCGGCTTGCCGAGCCCGGGCGAGTCGGCGGCGATCGCCGCGGTCGAGGCAAATGCCAGCGCGAACAGCGCAGCGAGGGCGAGCGGCTTAAACGTAGACATGTTTGATCTCTCCCTTGCTGTCGATGCCCCAGGACGTGAGGCTGTTGTAGTGCTGGCTGGGGAACGCGTTCGGATTCGTCACCGGCTTCTTGGTTTCGCCGCGCACGGCGATCGAGGTCGGCGCGCAACGGCTGCACCGCGCCGGAATCGTCCCAGGCGCGGCTGGTGATGATCGCGGGCTGGCCATCCCAGCGCCACGGCATGTGGAAGCGGGCAAACGATTTCGGCGTCGCCGGCCCGTCGATGGCTGCCTCGCCCCAGCTCTTGCCGCCGTCGGCCGACACCAGCACTTTCGTGATCGTGCCGGAGCCGGAATAGGCGATGCCGGATATGTCGTAGTAGCCCGGCCCTTTCAGGCTGTGCCCGAACGAAGGGTGGGTGATGAAGGATTTCACCTCGTTGACGAAGTAGAACCGGAACGCCTTGCCGTCCGGCAGCAGCGGCGAATAGTTGCGGGTCTCGTAGAAGGTCATGCCGGGCTGGTCGGCGATCTGGATGCGCCGCAGGAATTTGGTGTTCATGTTGCCTTCGTAGCCGGGCAGCAGCAGCCGCATCGGATAGCCGTTGCCGGGCATCAGGCGCTCGCCGTTCTGGTAGAACGCGATCATCGCGTCCTCGTAGCCCTTCTTGAGCGGAATGCTGCGGGCCACGCGCAGCGAATCCGCGCCCTCGGCGATCATCCATTTCGCCTTCGGGTCGATGCCGGCCTCGTCGAGGATGGTCGACAGCAGCACGCCGGTCCATTCGGAGCAGGAGGCGAGGCCGTGGATTTGCTGGACCGTCGCCTGGATCGGCTCGTTGGAGAACATCGTGCCGCTGTTGCCGCCGCATTCGACGAAGTGCTTGCGCGTCACCATCGGATAGCGCAGCAGGTCGGCGACGGTGTACTCGAGCGGCTGCTTCACCATGCCGTGGATGACGAAGCGGTGCTGTTCCGGATCGATGTCCGGGATGCCGGAATGGTTGATGGTGAAATGCAGCGCATTCGGCGTGATCGATCCGCTGAGCGACTGGTGCGGCGTGCGCGCGTGCTGGGTGCGCGCGTCGCCCTTGGGATTGCTCAGGATGCGGACGACGTTCTTTTCGTATTTCGACGGCGTCTGCAGCACCGGCGTGACATCGCCGGCTTCGAGGCCCCACTCCGGTTCCGTGAGCGGCTCGGCCGCGGCGCTGGTCAGCGACGGCGCCGGTGCCCATCGCGCCGGCGAGCGCGAGGCCGCTGCCAAGCAGCGCGCGGCGGTGGATAAGGCCGTTGCCGGCCACGTCTTCGAGCGGCGGCGCAGTGCCGCTGCGTTTTTTGCGAATGCTCATGGTTCCCTCCACATATTGGATGGGCGTCTGACGGCGCCGTAGGCCATTGTCTTCAAGCGGGCCATCGCCCGCGCGCGCATGTTGCGCGATTTCGGAGCGGTTGTGAACGGGGAACTGCGGCGGCGTCCGGCCGCAGGCATCCGCTATTCAATCACCTCGTCGGCGAGCGCGAGCAGCGTCGGCGGGATCGTGAGGCCGAGCGCCTTCGCGGTCTTGAGGTTGATGACCAGGTCGAATTTGGTCGGCTGCATCACCGGAAGATCGGCGGGCTTCGCGCCCTTGAGGATGCGGCCGACATAGACGCCGACCTGGCGGAAGGAGTCGGCGAGGCTCGCGGCATAGCTCATGAGGCCGCCGGCCACGACCGCGTTGTTCTCGCCGAACATCGTCGCGATGCCGTGGCGCAAGGCGAGCGCGGCGATCCGTTCGCGCTGGTCGATGTAATACGGGCTGGTGGCGACGATCATCGGCTCGGCATTGTTCATGGCGGCGAACGCTGGCTCGAACTCCGCTTCCGTCGCCGCGCTGAAAACGTGCAGCTCAAGGCCGCGCGCGCGTGCCGCCTGCTGGATCTCCTGGAGCTGGCCCGGCGCCTGCGGGCCGTTCGGGTTGTGCAGCATGGCGATCGATTTCGTGCCGGGCTTGAGGTCGGCCATGATGCCGAGGCGCTTCGGGATCAGATCGGTGGACATGCGGGTGGCGCCGGTCAGGTTGCCGCCCGGACGGTTGAGGCTCGGGACGAGGCCGTCGCCGACCGGATCGCCGCCGGTCTGGAATACGATCGGAATGGTCGATGTCGCGGCCTTGGCGGCGCGAGCCGGTGCCGGGCTGCGCGTCGCGGCGATCACGGCGACGCCCCGCTGTACAAGCTCGGCAGCGAGCACAGGGAGTTGATCGAGGCGCGAGCGCGCCCAGCGGTACTCGATCGCGACGTTCTGCCCTTCGATGTAGCCGACTTCACCGAGCCCGCGCCTGAACCCCGCCTGCAGTTCGCCGGTGCTTTCCGGCGAGCCGCTGTCGAGGAAGCCGACCACCGGCATCGGCTGCTGCGCGCGCGCGACGAGCGGCGCGAACGCCGCCGCGCCGCCGATCAGGGTGATGAACGTCGCGCCTGCGCAGTTTCATTCGATCACCTCGTCGGCGCAGCGCCAGCAGCGTCGGCGGGATGTCGAGGCCGAGCGCCTTCGCGGTCTTGAGGTTGATGACGAGCTCGAACTTGGTCGGCTGCATCACCGGCAGGTCGGCCGGCTTCTCGCCCTTGAGGATGCGGCCGACATAGACGCCGACCTGGCGGAACGAGTTCGGCAAGATTGGCCGAATAGCCCATCAGTCCGCCATCGACGACGGAACCGCGCTCGAAAAAGATGGTCGGCATTTCGTGACTGTTCGTCAGCGCGACGATGTGCTTGCGCTGATCGATGAAAAACGGATCGTTGCCTTCGATCAGCACGGCGGCGCCGGATCTGCGACAACGCCTGCGATCGCCGTGTCGAGTTCACCGGGCGTGCTGGCTTTGGCCACGTGCAGAACCATGCCGCGCGCGCGCGCCGCGTCCTGCATCTCCTGCACCTGGACAGCGGATTGCACACCCGTCGGGTTGACCAGCAGACCGATCGTGGTTGTCTTCGGCGCGATTTCGTGGATCAGACTCCAGGCGCTTCGGCGTCATCTCCAGGGTTTGCCGAGAGGCGCCGGTGACATTGCCGCCGGGTCGGTTGAGGCTGGCGACAAGTCCGTCTTTGACCGGGTCGCTGCCGGTCTGGAACACGATCGGAATCGTCGAGGTCGCCGCTTTGGCGGCGAGCGCCGGAGCGGGACTGCGCGTCGCGGCGATCACCTCGACCGGCAGGCGCACGAGTTCGGCGGCCAGCGCCGGCAATTGATCGTAGTGGCCCTTCGCCCAGCGATACACGACCGTGACGTTCTTGCCCTCGACAAAGCCGGCTTCACCGAGCCCGCGACGGAAGGCGGCAAGATTGTCATCCATGTCGGCGGGCGAGCCGCTGTCGAGGAATCCGATCACCGGCATCGCCGCCTGCTGCGCGCGCGACGAGCGGCCAAGCGCTGCTGCGCCGCCGAGCAGCGTGACAAAGTCGCGGCGTTTCATTCGATCACCTCGTCGGCGAGCGCCAGCAGCGTCGGCGAGATTTCGAGGCCGAGCGTCTTCGCGGTCTTGAGATTGATGACGAACTCGAATTTGGTGGCCTGCATCACCGGCAGGTCGGCCGGCTTCTCGCCCTTGAGAATGCGCCCGGCATAGATGCCGGCCTGGCGATAGGCTTCGCTCTGGCCCGGCCCGTAGCTGATCAGGCCGCCGGCCACGACTCCCTCACGCTCCACGTACATCGCGGGAATCGCATAGCGAGCCGCCAGCGCGACGACACTTTCCCGCTTCGAGGTCAAGAATGCGCCGGAGCCGACGAACAGAGCGCCGGCGCCGCGCTGGACGAAGCTGGCGAAGGCCTTCTCGATGTCGCGGTCGCTGCTGACATCGAGAATGGTGAGTTGCAGACCGAGCGCCTGTGCCGCGGCCTGCACGTCCTTTCGCTCCGCCTCGGTTCCAGGACTGTTCAGGTCCTCCAGCATGCCAATCGTCGTTGTCTTCGGAACTATCTGGCGCAGCAACTCCAGCCGCTTCGCCCCGACCTGGGCGCCGAGCCAGCTCACGCCGGTAATATTGCCGCCCGGCCGATTGAGGCTGGCGACAAGGCCGTCCTTGACCGGATCGGCGCCGGCAACGAAGACGATCGGCACGGTCGTTGTTGCGGCCTTGGCCGCAACCGCCGCACCACTGTTCACCACCAACACGGCCACCGGCAGGCGAATCAATTCCGCCACCAGCGCCGGCAGGCGATCTCTTTGATTCTCCGCATAGCGATATTCGATGGCGACGTTCTGCCTGTCGACGAAGCCGGCTTCCTTCAGGCCTTGGCCGAACGCGGGAACAAGGTTTTGAAACGGCGCGAGCGATGTGCTGCGGAGAAACCCGATCACCGGCATCGCCGACTGTTGCGCGCGCGCAGCGAGTGGCAAAGAAACCGAAGACGCTGCCGCGCCGCCGAGGAGTGCGATGAACTGGCGGCGTTTCATCGGTGGTCATTCGATCACCTCGTCGGCGGCGAGCTTGCAGGGTCACGGAACTGTCAGGCCCAGCGTCTTGGCGGTCTTGAGGTTGATGACAAGTTCGAACTTGGTCGGCCGCATCACCGGCAGGTCGGCGGGCTTGTCGCCTTTGAGAATGCGGCCGGCATAGACGCCGACTTGGCGATAGGCCTCACTCTGGCTCGTGCCGTAGCTCATCAAACCGCCGATCGGCAGAATTCGCGTTGCAGATAGATGGCTGGAACCGCGTAACGCGCAGCCAGCACAACGATTAGTTGCGATGGCCGTTCAACACACGGATCGCCGCCAACGATCAGTGCGCGGTTCGGCTGCTGGCCAATCGATTCAATTTGCAGCTGCAAATCGCGTTCAGTTTGGGCGTTCAGCGACTTTCGAGTTCAACTCCGAGGCTGCTCGCGGCGGCCTGGATGTCGCGCACTTAGCCTCCGTATTCGGGTTGGTCGGGTTTACGAGCACAGCCATCGTGGTGGCGCCGGGCGCCAGCTCGTGCAGCAGCTCCAGCCTGCTTCGCGCCGATTTCACCGCTGCCGAAAAATGTCACGCCGGTGAGGTTGCCTCCTGGCCGATTGAGGCTGGCAACGAGGCCAAGCTTGACCGGATCGGCGCCGGTCGTGAACACGATCGGGATGGTTGTAGTCGCCGCTTGCCGCGATGGCCATTCGCGCGCCGCGCCGGTCGCACATCACCGCCACCCGGCGTCGCACCAGATCGGCCACCATGGCCGGCAATCGATCGTATTGACCTTCCGCCCAGCGGTATTCGATGATCACGTTCGCCGTCGACGAAGCCCGCTTCGCCGAGGCCTTTGCGGAAGGCGGCCGCATGGTAGGCGATCGGGCCAGGCGAGCCGCCATGGAGGAAACCGATCACCGGCATCGCTTGCTGCTGCTGCGCGGCGCACGGCCACGGCTGACGCCGCCGCGCCGCCCAGGAGCGTGATGAACTGCCGCGGCGTTGCTCATTCGATCACCTCGTCGGCGCGGGCGAGCAGCGTCGGCGGGATTTCGAGGCCGAGCGTCTTCGCGGTCTTGAGGTTGATGACGAACTCGAACTTGGTCGACTGCATCACCGGCAGGTCGGCCGGTTTCTCGCCCTTGAGAATCCGGCCGGCGTAGACGCCGACCTGGCGAAACGCATCGGTGATGTTGGCGCCGTAGCTCATCAGGCCGCCGTCCTGGACGAATTCACGCAGGTCGTAGATCGCTGGTATGGCATGGCGCGCCGCCAGTGCCACGATCCGCGCGCGATTGGAGAGAAAGAAGGCGTCGCCGGCGACGAGCACCGCGCCGGCCCCTTGCTGACTTGAAGTCACGAAGGCCTTATCGATGTCGTCAGGGCTGCTGACGTCGACATGATGGCTTGCAGCCCGATTGTCTGCGCAGCGGTTTGCACGGCCTTGCGCGTTGCAGTGGGGTTTGACCCGTTCGGATACACCAGAACCCCGATCTTGCGCGCTTTCGGCACGACCTGGTGCAGCAGTTCCAGTTGCTTGCCCTCCAGTTCGGAGCCGAAAAAGAACACACCGGTGACGTTGGCCCCTGGCCGGTTGAGGCTGGTCACGAGACCGAGCTTCACGGGGTCAAAGCCGGTCATGAACACGATCGGCAGCGTCGCGCTCGCTGCCTTCGCCGCGCGCGCCGCAGGGGTATTGCGGGACGAACACCGCAACCGGCCGGTTGATCAAATCAGCCGCCAACGCCGGCAACCGATCCTGGTGACCTTCCGCGGAGCGGATGTCGATGGCGACGTTTTGGCCTTCGAAGAAGCCCTGTTCTTGAGCCCGCGCCGGAACGCCGTGAGGAGATCGGCGGCATCGTCGTTCGACGAACTGCGCAGGAACCCGACCACCGGCATCGCCGATTTTTGCGCGCGTGCGATGCGCGCCGAAGCAGCGGCAATGTAGCTGCGCCGCCGACAAGCATCAGGAACGCGCGGCGCTGTATTATTCTTTTCACTCGATCACCTCGTCGGCAAGCGCGAGCAGCGTCGGCGGGATGTCGAGGCCGAGCGCTTTCGCGGTCTTGAGGTTGAGCACGAACTCGAACTTGGTCGACTGCTGCACCGGCAGGTCGGCCGGCTTTCGCCCTTGAGAATGCGCCCGGCATAGACGCCGGCCTGGCGGAACGCATCGGAGATGCTGGCGTCGTAGCAGGCGAGGCCGCCCGCAACGACGGCTTCGCGCGCGGAGTAGATCGCGGGAATGCGGTGCTGCGCCGCCAACGCGACGACCTGCTCCCGATTGCTGAACATGAATGGGCCGGCGCCGCATGTCAGCGCGCCGATGCCGCGCGCGGCCAGTGTCGAGAAGGCGGAGTCGATATCGCCGGCGCTGGCGACATCGAGCACAACGAGGTCTTTCCTCATCGTTCGCGCGGCGGACTGCAGATCCTTGATCTCGGAGTCCGTTTCCGGCGAGTGCGGATTGACCAGCGCGGCAATCGTCGTCGCCTTGGGCGCGAGCTGGCGGGATCAGTTCCAGCCGCTTGCTGCCGAGCACGCCGTTGATAAAAACGATGCCGGTGACGTTGCCGCCGGGCCGATTGAGGCTGGCGACGAGGCCGTCCCGCACCGGGTCGCTGCCGCTGGTGAAAACGATCGGAACCGTCGTCGTTGCGAGCTTGGCCTCGTACCCGGCGAGACCGTTGCTGACGATGACGGCGGGCTTGTCGGCAATGGCGTTTGCGACCAGCGCGGCAATTGATCGCGCTTGTTGCTGGCCCAATAAAATCGCATCGCGATGCTCTGGCCCTCGACGATGCCGGCTTCCTTCATGCCTTGGCGCAACGCGACGATGTTCCTGGCATTGGCGGCTTCCGTACCGCTGTTGACGACGGCGACCAGCCGCATCGGTTGCTGCGCGCGGGCAGCAAGCGGCCAAAGCAGCGATGGCGTCGCCGCGGCACTGACAAACGCGAGGAACTCTCTCCGTTTCACTCGATCACCTCGTCGGCCGCCACCAGCAGTCCAGGCGGCACCATCAGGCCGAGCGCACGGGCGGTCTTGAGATTGATAACGGTTTCATACTTGGTGGGAGCCTGCACCGGCAGGTCCGCAGGCTTCGCGCCACGCAGGATGCGGTCGACATAGGTGGCGGCCTGCCCGCACTGGTCGACGACGTCAATGCTATAGGACATGAGACCACCGGCGGCGACAAAAGGCCTGAAACCATAGACCGCCGGCAAGCGGCTCCGGGCCGCGAGCGCAACAACAAGATCGCGATTTCGGATGGTCGTGGCGTCCGGCGGCAGATCAAGCCGGTGTTCGGCGTGCGCGCGATCGAGTTGATGGCACGCTCGATGTCGGCGGCGTTCTCAATGCGACTCGGCACCAATTCGATCGCGAGCGACGAAGCCAGCGTCTCGGCCTCGCGCAGATAGTAGTCGTAGGGGCTTGTCTTGGGATTGGCCATCAGCGCAGCGCGAGCAAGCTGCGGCGCGAGATCTCCTTGAGCATCTCGAGCCACTTGCCGGTGATGCTCGCCTCGATCAGCAGAAAGCCCGTGACGTTCCCACCAGGCTGCGCCACGCTCGTGACCAAGCCTGAGCCGATCGGGTCCGAGGCATTTGCGAACACGATCGGAATGGCGCGGCTTTCCCTCTGCAATGCCACGGCGACGGGCCCGGAGATTGCAAAGATCACGTCGGATTGCAGGGCGACCAGTTCCTGGCGAGGGCCTGATACCGATCTCCCCGGCCGGCCGCAAAGCGAGTATCGATTTGGACATTGCGACCCTCAACCCATCCCAGCTCCTCGAGTTCGATGCCGGAACGCCCCGATGCGGGCCACATAGTCAGGATCGTCGGCGGCGCCGCTCGCCATGATGCCGACGCGGCGCAAGCGCTCCTGTGCGC
>CAVSSN010000021.1:0-20796 GCA_963730645.1 uncultured Alphaproteobacteria bacterium
TGCGGCACACGCACCGGTGCGCGATCGGCGCCCTGTCAATCCTGGCGCTCGCGCCCGGCCCGCTCCGCGCCCAGCAAGCCCAGTGGAAGAGGGGACCATGGCGGTGCCGGTCGTCGGGCTCGCCTTCAGCCTTGGCTATCTGGCCGACGATCTAATCTTTGGGAGAAGCACGGCGTCAGGATCAAGACGGTGGAGATCTCCGGCATCGGCGCCATGAATTCGGTGATCTCCGGCAGCACCGACTTCACGCAGTCCTCCGGCAGTGCCATCACGCGGGCGGCGGCGCGCGGGCAGCGGCTCATGGCCATCGTCGAGACGATCGACCGGCCGAGCGTGCAGGTCGTGCTGCGCAAGGATCTCGCCGCGGGCTTCGATCCGAAGGCGCCGCTCGAGCAGCGCGCCGCGCCGCTGCGCGGCACATACCATCGCGGTCGACGCGATCAATTCCATCATCCACGCCTATGTGCGCTTTCTCGCCAAGCGCTGCGGCTTCGATCCCGAGGAGATCCGCATCGCGGTGCTGCAGCCGCCCAACATGCTGGTGGCGCTTGAAGAGCAAAGCGATCGACGGCTTCGCCATGGCGCCGCCCTGGGTGCAGAAGCCGGTGCTCGACGGCGACGCCGTGATGGTCGCGAGCGGCCCGGACGGCGATCCGCCCGATCTGTCGCCGTTCACCAACACGGCCGTCGCGACCAAGCCGGAGACCTGCGCCAAGCGCAAGGCGCTGTGCGAAGGCGTCGGCGCGACGTTCCGGGAAGCCGTCGCGTTCATGCTCGACCAGCCGGACGAGGCGCTGGCGCTGCTGCAGAAGCGTTTCGCCGCAGCTCGACGAGCGCCAGCTCGCCGCCGCCTTCGGCGACATCCGCAAGATCACGCCGCGCTCGCTGGTCGTGACACAGGCCGGGCTCGAGAACGCGGAAGTGTTCAACATCGAGGCCGGCTTGCTGAAGCCGGAGGAGAAGCTGAAGTCCTACGACGGGTTGTTCACCGATCAATTCGTGCGGTGAATTCCTGACCTGTCATTCCCGCGAAAGCGGGAATCCAGTAATCACCATCCATGAAGTTCTCGGACCTACGCGGGACGCCGCTGTCGTCTGCGATTACTGGATCTACCGCTTTCGCGGATGATGACAGTGAACGAGCGGATGATGACAGTGTGGGGATGCGCCGCATCTCTCACGTCAGATAATCCAGCATCATGAACGCGTAGACCTTCGCGGAATCCGTCGTGCGCTCGACGGACGCCATGTCGAAATCGGTGTGCGCCCATTGGTGTTCGCCGGCGCCGAAATTGGCGGTCGGGATGCCGACATGGTTGAGGTAGCCCTGGTCGAACGCGGCCGGCGAAAAATAGGTATCGACCGGCTGCCCCAGCATCACTTCGCTGGCGCGCAGCAGCGCCTTGACGATGGGCGATTCGACCGTGACCAGCGACGGATACATGTACGGTCCCATCCGCACGTCGATGCCGAAATTCTTGCCGCTGACCGGATCCTTGACCTGCTCGACCTCCTTGAGGACGCGTTCGATCTCCGCGAACGCGGCGTTCGGATCGTCGCCGGGCAACAATCGGCGATCGAGCGTGAACTCGCAGCGCTCCTGCACCGTGTGGGTCGACTCCGGAAAGCTGCGGATGTGATTGACGGTGAGCGTGCGCTTGCCCAATTGCGGGTGCTCGCCGTCGAGCTTCAATTTCGCGAACAGCAATCGCAGCGCTTCCGTCGCGCCGGTGATGGCGTTGACGCCGTCCCACGGCCGCGCCGAGTGGCATGGCGAGCCCTTCACGGTCACGAACACATCGATGCGGCCGCGATTGCCGAGCGTAATCTTGAGGCCGGTGCCGCCGAGCACGGCCATATCGGCGCGTACGCCGGCGCCTTCGACCACGCTCTTGATGGCATCGTGCTTGCCGGTCTCGCCCGACAGGCAGCAGGTGAAGACGAGCTTACCGGCAATCGGCGTCTTCGACGCGATCACGGTCTCCATCGCGTGCAGCATCGCGGCGAGATTGGCCTTCTGCTCGCTCGCACCTTTGCCCATGACGCACTCGCCGGGCAGGCCGTACTTCGCGCCGTCGACGACGTCGCCGTTGTACGGGTTCGGCATGGTCGAGGCCGGCTGATTCATCGCATTGCCGATGATCATCAACGATTTGCCGCTGGTGCCCGCCCCGTAGGTCGCGATCAGGTTGCCCATGGCGTCGTAGCGGATATCCGCGAAGCCCATCGTGCGCAGCCGCGGCTCGATCGCCGTCTTGATGAATTCCTTCAGCAGCGGCTCGTCTTCCAGCAGTGCCGTCTGCGGGCTCGGCACCTTGACCAGCTCGATCAGCAATTGCTTCGCGCGCTCGCGCGACAGTTTGGCGTCGAGCAGTTTCTTGATTGCCGCCTGGTCCATTGCTGGCTTCCTATTCGTCCGGCAGGAAGTCGAATTGCGCGCCCGCCGGCGCGTAGATCTCGAAAATCTCGAACACCTCGCCGCTCGCATTGTGCAGGCCATGCTTCATGCCGGCCGGGATGTAGACCACGTCGTCCTCATGGATCAGGTAGGTCTTGCCTTCCACCGTCAGCGTGCCCTCGCCGCGCTTGACGATATAGACGTTGTCACTGTTCGTATGACGGTGCACTTTTCCGCGCGGTCCGCCCGGGATCAGGCGGTTGAGATGGACGTCGAGCTTCTCGGTGCCGAGCGCGGTGTTGATCATCTTGATCTGGTCGCCGCGACCGGGTTCCATCTCGTTTGTCGGACATTCGGCAAGATGAAAAATCCTGAACAACGCATGCCTCCCTTGCGGCGCGCCTTGCCGCCATTGCGGCGGCGTGCGATATCCGCGACCGTAGTCGGGCCACCGCCTTGACTCAAGCTTTGCCGGACCGCCGCGGAATATTTTGAGACACGCCATGAGCCGCGCCGCCGCCATTTCCCGCGCGCACGCCTATTTCGACGATGGCGGCTTTCTTGCCGATCTGCGCAGGCGCGTCGCCATCCCGAGTTCGAGCCAGGAGCCCGAGCGCGCCGCAGCGCTGCGCGCGTATCTCACCGACGAGATGGTGCCAAGCCTGTCGCGGCTGAAATTCAACTGCCGCGTGCTCGAAAATCCCTTCGGGCCGCCGATCCTCGCGGCGGAACGCATCGAGGATCCGGCCCGGGTCACCGCGCTGATTTACGGCCACGGCGACACCATCCGCGGCCTCGACGACCTATGGCGGCCCGGGCTATCGCCGTGGCGCATCACCGTTGAGGGCGAGCGCATCTATGGCCGTGGTACGGCCGACAACAAAGGCCAGCACAGCGTCAACATCGGCGCCATCGCCGCGGTGCTAGCAGAGCGCGGCGCACTCGGCTTCAACGTCAAATTTTTGATCGAGATGGGCGAAGAGGTCGGCTCCGCAGGCCTGCGCGAAGCGTGCGAGCAGCACAAGGATGGATTGCTGAAGGCCGACTTGCTCATCGCCTCGGACGGCCCGCGCATCGCGCCGAACAAGCCGACGATTTTCCTCGGCGCGCGCGGCGGCCACCCGATCCAGCTCGTGGTCGATCTGCGCGAGGGCGGCCACCATTCGGGCAACTGGGGCGGGCTTCTCGCCAATCCCGGGATCATTCTGGCGCAGGCGCTCGCATGCATCACCGACGCGCGCGGCGCCATCAAGGTGCCGGAATGGCTGCCGCCTTTGCCGGACGCGGTGCGCCAGGTGCTCAAAGGCGTCGAGGTCGATGGCGGCGCAGACGGCCCGGCGATCGACCGCGATTGGGGCGAGCCGGACCTGACGCCCGCCGAGCGCGTGTTCGGCTGGAACAGCTTTGAAATTCTCGCCTTCACCACCGGCACGCCGGAGCGGCCGGTCAATGCCATTCCGGGCAACGCGCGCGCACACTGCCAGTTGCGCTACGTGGTCGGCACCGACGTCGACGACATCATCCCGGCGCTGCGCCGCCATCTCGACCGCCACGGCTTTTCGCACGTCGAGGTGCGCCGCGGCGAAGGCGGCTTCTTCCAGGCGAGCCGGCTCGATCCGGCCGATCCGTGGGTGACGTGGGCGACGGAATCGATCGAACGCACGACCGGCAGCGCGCCGACCATTTTGCCGAACCTCGGCGGCTCGCTGCCGAACGACACGTTCGCCGATGTGCTCGGCTTGAAGACGATCTGGGTGCCGCACTCCTACGCCGGCTGCTCGCAGCACGCGCCCAACGAGCACCTGCTGGCGCATATCGCGCGCGAGGGGCTCGGGATCATGGCGGGACTGTTCTGGGACCTTGGCGGCTGGGACACGCCGAAGCACTAGTCGAGCGGCGCGGTGAAAATCTGCCGGCCGGTGAGCTTCTCGATGTGACGGCCGAAGCGGAACTTCACTTCAGGGCCGTCGAATGGCGGCGTGCGCACTTCGCCGCCGACGCGCTCGACATCGAGCACGATAAAAGTGTGGCCGGGCGCCAGTACGGCCTCCTCGAATTTCAGCTTGAACGCTTCGAGATCGTCGAAACGGTAGACCCGCTCGATCCCGGCGCCGCGCGCCATCGCGGCGTAATCGGCGTGCTCTCCGAACGGGATTTCAACCTCCTCGGTCGAGCCGTAGCAGCGGTTGGAAATCAGGAAATGCTTCAGGTTCGGCAGGTTGAGCCGACGCTCGACGAACAGCATGCCGGGATTCATCACGAATGCGCCGTCGCCCGAGAACGCCCACACGGCGCGGTCCGGAAAGCCGACGGCGATGCCGGCCGCAAACATCGAAGACAGGCTCATCGACGCCGTGAGGTAGAACGCGCCCTCGCTGTCGTGCGTCACGTCCCACCACGTGCCGGAGGAATGACCGGCCGACGTGACCAGCAGCGCGTCGCCGGCGCGGCTCGCCATGTATTCGAAACAGGCGCGCATCTGCATGTCAGGCCTCCCCGCGCAGCAGGTCGCGCGTCAACGCCACCACCACCGGCCGGTTGGCGACGCGGGTGTGGCGCAGCGCGGCGCCGATGCCGGAAAGTTTCTCGCGGTCGTCGATGACGGTGCAGGGCAGGCTCACCGAATCGAGCATGGGCATCAGGTAGAGACCGTTCGATATCTGATACTTCGCCGTATCGCCGATGTCGCCGCGCAGCGAGATCATGAACAGCATCGGGATTTCATAGGTGTAGTTGATCTTGGTGATGGCATAGATGCAGGTCATCAGCCCCGACGCGCCCATCAGCGCGACCGACGGCGTGCCGCTGAAAAATGTGCCGGAGCACAAGCCGACCGCCGACTCCTCGCGATTGACAGGCACGTGCAGGAAACGCCGATCCGCTTCGAGCGTCTTGATGAGTTCGGCGATCCAGTCGTCGGGCAGGCTCGCCACCAGCTTGACGCCGGCATCGGCCAGCGCGTCCGCGATGCGGAGGGCGGCGTCTTTTTTCTTGATATCCAAGCGCGTCACCGTCCGCGGAATTGCGCCGGCCGCTTGGCGTGAAAGGCCTCGACGCCTTCGCGGAAATCCTCGGATTGGCGCAGCCGGCTGTAGCAATGGCCTTCGAGCTCGATCGCGACGGAGAGGGTTGCATCCTCGGTATCGTTGAGCAGTTTCTTGGCGGTGCGCTGCGCAATGGGCGAGAACGCGCGCAGTTCATCGACCAGAGCATCGGTCGCCGCCTCGAGCTTGCCGTCCGGCACGCATTCCGTCGCGATACCCCAGTCATAGGCCTGTTTCGCCGCGATGCGCTTCGAGCGCATCACGATGTCCTTGGTGCGCGTGATGCCGATGATCTTCTGCAGCCGCGCCGAGCCGCCCGAGCCGGGGATTTGCCCGAGCCGCTGCTCCGGCAGCGCGTATTGGCAGGTCTCAGAAACGATACGGAAATCGCACGCGAGCGAAATCTCGAAGCCGACGCCGAAGCAATAGCCGCGGTTGGCGGCGATCACTGGCTTGGCGCAGCGCGCCGGCGCGGCGATGTTCCACGCCAGCTTCGAGACATGTTCGGGCGAAGCCTCCAGGAATCCCTTGATGTTGCCGCCGCTGGAGAAATGCTCGCCGGCGGCGCGCAGCACGATCACGCGCACGCGCGCATCGTCGTCGAGCGCCTCGAACACCAGGCGAAGCTGGTCGCGTTCGCCCATCTCGATAATGTTGAACGGCGGCCGGTCGAGCACCACGTCGGCGCGCTCGCTGTCGGGATCGATCTCGACGCGAAAGCCATCGAGCTTTTGCAGGCGCGGATCGGCGAAGGTCATCGGAGATATCATGCGAAGTTGCCTTGTCGAATGCGCGCGCGAGCCCCGCATAACGCTACAGAAATTGCCGCCAGCCGCGATTGTCGTGCGCCGGCACCACCGCGTCGAGGTCGACGCTGTCCTCGCCCGGAATGCGGATGCGCTTGAAGCGGAATTCCGGCGCGTCGAGCGGGATGGTGGCGTCGATGCCGAGCTTGGCGCCGACGCCGTTCTGCGCCGACGGATCGAGCCGCGAACACTGCGCGTTCGACACGATCATGAGATCGCGGTCGGCCTGCGTGCGTGTCGCCACCGCCCATTCCACCTCGGTCGGATCGTGAATGTTGACGTCGGTGTCGACCACCACGACCTGCTTGATATCGTAGTGGGCGCTGAACGCGCCCATGATGACGTTCTTGGCCTCGCCCTCGAAGCGCTTCTTCATCTGCACGTAGAGGTGATAGCGGCAGGTGCCGCCGCGCGAGAGGCTGACGTCGGTGACGTTGGGAAAGCTGCGCCGCAGATGCGCCAGCATCGTCGCCTCGCGCGGGATGGCGCCGAGAATGAGATGCTCGAGCCCGCCGCCGCTGATGGTGTGAAAGATCGGCGCGGTGCGATGCGTCACCGCGTCGACCTCGATGACGTGGCGGTCGGCGCGCTCGCCGTAATATTGCGGAAATTCGCCGAACGGCCCTTCCGGCTCACGCACGTTGGCGAGCACGCGGCCTTCAATCACGATCTCGGCCTCGGCCGGCACGCGGATGTCGCTGGTCTTGCATTTCACGACATCGAGTGGCCGTCCTTGCAGCGCGCCCGCGATTCCGAGTTCGTCGCAGTCGTACGGCATGATCGCCTGCGACGCCAGCAGCGTCAGCGGATCGACGCCGACCACGATCGCGATCGGCAAATCCTTGCCTTCCTGCTCGAGCATCTGCTGGTAGTACAAAGTGGTCCGCTGCAGCAGCAGCGCGCCCAGCCGGTTCGGCCCGGTCAATTCGAGCCGGTGGATGGCGACATTCTGGATGCGCGTCTTCGGATTGCGCGTGATGGCGAGGCCGGCGGTGATGTAAGGCCCGTGGTCGAGCTCATTATGCGTCGGCAGCGGCAGCAGCTTCGCAAGATCGACGTTGCGGTGGACATGGTCCTGCGCAGGCGCGGATTTCACCTCGCGCCATGGCACCGGATTGAGCGCGGCGTCCTGGAATTTTTCCAGGAGCCGCTCCTCGCCGACGCCCATGGCCTCGGCGATCCAGCCGCGGTCGGAAACGAGCCCGGAGACGACGTTCACCGCGTGTCCGTCCGGGCGCGGGAAAAATGTCGCCTTGGTGCCGTCGAGCTTTTTGGCGATGGCCGCCAGCTCGAAGCGCAGCGCCACGCCGGGCCGCACCACCGCCAGCCGGTCCTGGCGCGCGAGATGGTCGAGCCAATCACGCAGGTTGGTGACCGGCACGGTCGCGTTGCCTGCGGCCTCGCGCGGCATTAGTTTCTCCGCAGTGCTCATCCGTTCATCCCAATCGTATCCACGCGGGACCGTCATGATAGGCTTTTGCGCCGCCGGGACAAATCGGCCGCTTCGCTGCGGATCAACTTATGCCAGTTGAAGGACGGCCGATCGAAGAGCGCGTCTTCATCGCCGGCGCCGGCCCGGTCGGGCTTACGGCCGCGGCCAATCTGGTGCGGCAAGGCATTCCGGTGACGGTGTTCGAGGCTGGCCCCGGCCTCAGCGAGGAATCGCGCGCCTCGACCTTCCATCCGCCGACGCTCGACATGCTCGACGATCTCGGCGCCGCGAAGGCCCTGATCGCCCAGGGCCTGATCGCGCCGCAGTTCCAGTACCGCATCCGCGACGGCCTCGTCGGACAGTTCGATTTCGCCACCATTGCGGATGTCACGCGCCATCCGTTCCGCCTGCAATGCGAGCAGTCGAAGCTCACCCGCGTGCTGCACGAGCAGTTGCGCGATAATCCGGATTACCGAGTCGAGTTCGGCTGCCGGATTGCCGATGTCGAACAGGATGGTGCGGCCGTCCACGTCACACTGGCGCGCAACGGCACGACCGAAAAGCGCTCCGGGCGCTGGTTGATCGGCGCCGACGGCGCCCGCAGCGAGGCGCGCCGTGCGCTCGGCATCGAGTTCGAGGGCTTCACCTGGCCGGAACGTTTCCTCGTCATCAGCACGCCGTACGATTTCCGCAGCGTGATCGCGGACCTGTGCTCGGTCAGCTACCTCGCCGATCCCGAGCGCTGGCACTTCCTGCTCGAGATTCCCGGCCTGTGGCGCGTGATGTTTCCGATCACGCAAGACCTGAGCGACGAGGCGGTGACCGACGAATCATTCGCGCAATCGCTGATGGCGACCATCGTGCCCGGCATCACGAACTATGAAATCGCCCACGTGACGCTCTACAAGGTGCATCAGCGGGTGGCGAAAAGCTTTCGCGTCGGCCGCGTGTTCCTCGCCGGCGATGCCGCGCACGTCAACAATCCGCTCGGCGGCATGGGCATGAACGGCGGCATTCATGACGCCATCAATCTGACGACGCGCCTCGCCGGCGTTTGGGCCGGGCGCGATCCGGAGCAAGAACTCGACCGCTACGACCGCCAGCGCCGTCTGGTCACGCTCGAGCATATCGAGAAGCAATCGATCCAGAACAAGCGCAATCTCGAATGCGCCAATCCGGAATTCGTGCCCGAAATGCGCCGGATATCCGGTGATTCGCGGCTGGCCTACGACTATCTGCTGCGGGTCGCCATGATCGCCAGCTTGCGCCGCGCCGCGGAACTCGGGTGACGGACCGGATTGCCGCGCGGAACGCCGCAAAGACCGACACAAAAATTCCCTTTATGCGGGATAAATTCACAAGCGGCGGGCGACCCGGGCCCTCGACGGGGTTCCATTTTTGTATTAAGCCAGCGACGCGGTTCGGCCAAAAAATTGCCGAACAATCGAAGGGATAAGAGCACGGGTATAGACGGCTAGTTACGTTAGGGGGCGAACATGAAACTGACCACCATGGTCATTGTGGCGCTTGGTGCCGTACTGGTTGGCACCATGGTCGTCGATCTCTGGAGCGGTTACGGACTTTATGGCTTCCAAGTTCTTAAGCCGGTCCACTACCTTGGCCGCGACAGCTACGACCTGAGCGCGGTAAGGCGGTACCCGCCGCACCGCATGCATCCGCGTATTCACGTCGAGCAGGCTCAACCCGGCGCGTTGTAAGCAGACCGCTGCAGCCGCGCTTCGGCGCGCAGCAGCGTTGCTGGGACGCGACATGAAACCAGCGCGGTTTCATGAATTGATAAGCTCAATAATTTGCTAAATAGCACTTGCGATCTTGCGCGTGCCGGTAAGGCATTGTTTCCCACATTACAAACAGGCCAGTCGCCAAGTTAAGGCGGTCGAAACTCGACTTGAGTAACGTCGGTTCACGTTTGAAATGACCCGACGCCCGCCGTGAATTTGCACATCGCCCATCTGCCGAAACTGGTCGCTCGACGCCGGAGCTCGGCGATCCTTGGCATGACCATCATTGCCATGCTCTGGGTCGGAATCATCGTCAAATATTTCGAACGCGCCAGCGACGATCTCAGCGAGGCCGAACGCACTAACCAGAATTTCGCGATGGTGTTCGAGGAGAACGTCCTGCGCTCTCTGGGCGAACTCGACAAGGCGCTGCTGTATCTGCGCCGCAGCATCGAGACCCGCAAGGACTCGACCGATTTTCAGACGATCATCCAGACGACGGACGTGCTGAGCGAGATCATCGTCCAGGAGGCGATCATCGACGCCAACGGCATCATGCGCGCGACCAACGTCGGTCCGCAGCCTGCTCCGCCGATCAACCTGAGCGACCGCGAGCACTACAAGGTTCACGTCCACAGCACCGAGGACAAGCTCTTCATCAGCACGCCCGTCGTCGGGCGCGCCAGCGGCCAATGGTCGGTGCAGGTCACGCGGCGGTTCCTGAACCGCGATGGCAGTTTCGGCGGCGTCGTTGTCGCTTCGCTCAATCCCGCGCACTTCACAAAATTCTACGACAAGATCGACTTCGGATCGACCGCGGCGATCTCATTGACCGGTAGCGACGGCGTGGTCCGATCGAGCGGTGGCAGCGCGGTTGGACGCTACGCGCTTGGCCAGGACCTCACCGGTACCAGGCTGTTCAAGTACATCGAGACTGGACGCGACGCGACGTTCGAAGACAAGGCAGCTGCCAACGGCGAGACGATGATGGTTACGGCCCGCAAGGTCCGCGGCTACCCGCTGTGGGTGAGCGTCAGCGTCAAGAAAAGCGATGTTCTCAAGGGTTCGTGGACAGGGCTTGAGGGCAACGCGCTTGCCGGTCTCGCGCTCACCCTGATCCTTCTCACCGCAATGGAACAGATTCTGCGGACCGAGGCGAAGGCGGAGCAGAAGGCGCAGCAGCTTCACCTCACGCTCGAGCACATGAGCCAGGGCATCATGCTGGTCACCAAGGACCTGCAGATCCCGATCATCAACCGCAAATGCGGAGAGCTCCTGAATCTGCCAGGGGAATTTATCGATCATCCGCCGCGCTTCGATCAGATTGCGCAATATCAGCCGCAGCATGACGCCGACCCCAATGCCGGCATCGTGACCGGGATGACGGCGCTTGAAGACGACGCCACGAACGGCGTCGCGGGCCAGGGCACGGTCTTCAAGCACACGCGCGCCGATGGCGCGGTGCTGGAGGTCCGCAGCACGCCGCTTCCCGACGGCAGTTTCGTGCAGACGTTCACCGACATCACGAAGCGCTGCGAGGCGGAAGCGCACGTCACGCGGCTGGCGTCGGAAGACCCGCTGACCGGCCTGCCGAACCGGCGCGTATTCAGTTCGGCGATCGACAGGATAAGCCGGCAGGCTCTCGCCGCCGGCGGAGGCTCTGACAGTAAAGTCGGAATTCGCGGTTCTCTTCCTCGATCTCGATCGCTTCAAGGTCATCAACGACACGCTCGGCCACCGCGTCGGCGACATGCTGCTGATCGAGGTGGCGCAGCGCTTGCGGCGGTGTCTGCGGCCGTGCGACGTACTGGCGCGGCTCGGCGGTGACGAATTCGCCGTCGTGCTGCCATCGTTCGATTCCCGCGTCGCGCTCGAAGCGATGGCGAATGCGATCTGCGAGGCGATCAATCAGCCCTACGAGATCGACGGTCACCGCATCCGCTCCAGCGTCAGTATCGGCATCGCCATCGGCCCGCACGACGGCGAGAATGCCGACGATCTGCTGATGGCGACGGACCTCGCGCTCTATGCCGTCAAGGCCAGCGGCCGCGGCACCTATCGCTTCTATCAGCGCTTGATGAACGAGGACGTCAAAGACCGGCGGCAGATCGAGATGGATCTGCGCGAGGCGATCGACCGCGGCCAGCTTGAGCTGCACTACCAGCCCATTATCGATCTGCGCCGCAATGTGGTGACCGGTTTCGAGGCCCTGGCGCGGTGGAATCATCCGGTCAAGGGCATGATTTCGCCGGCAGTATTCATCCCGATTGCAGAGGATAGCGGACTGATCCTGCCGCTCGGCGAATGGGCGCTGACGGAAGCGTGCCGCCGCGCCGCGCAATGGCCGGATCATCTCAACATCGCCGTCAACCTGTCGCCGGTGCAGTTCTCGACGCCCAATCTTTGCGACGTGATCGAGCGCGTTCTGGCGCACACGCAATTGCCGCCGCAACGTCTGGTGCTCGAAATCACCGAGCGCATCTTCATGGCCGATAACGAGGAGACGCTGGTCACGCTGTACCGGCTGAAAAATCTCGGCGTCAGCATCTCGATGGACGATTTCGGCACCGGCTATTCGTCGCTGAGCTATCTGCGCAGCTTCCCGTTCGACAAGATCAAGATCGACCGCGCCTTCGTATCGGACCTCGGCGAAGGTTCGGAAAACGGCGTGATCGTGCAGGCCGTGATCATCATCGCGCGCGCCCTCGGCATGAACACCATCGCCGAAGGCGTCGAGACGGCGGCGCAGCAGCGTTTGCTGAGCGCACTCGGCTGCGACGAAGCGCAGGGCTTTCACCTCGGTCGGCCGGTCCCGATCGAAAAGGTGCCGGAAGTCATCGCCAAATGGTCGGACGAGAAGCCGGCGTCTGAGAAAATCCTGGCGGCCTAGGCTTCACTCGCTCGGCCAGCAATCACCCCATGGCCGGCCGCGGGCTGTGCCGCCGGGCGCTGCTTGGCCTCGTGCCAGAGCAGAACCAGCCCGGACGCGACCACGATGGCCGATCCGGCAATGAGGCCGATGGTCGGGATCTCGCCCCACGCGAGGAACCCGATCACCATCGCCCACACCAGCATGAGATAATAGAACGGCGACACCGCAGTGGTCGGCGCCAGCCGCAGCGCCTGCGTCCAGAAATACTGCCCGCCCGCGTTGGTGGCGCCGCTCAGAAATAGAATCGCGCCGTCGGCGAGCGTCGGCATGCGCACGCCGAACACGAGCAGGAAGGAATGAAACAAAACCAGCGTCGCCATCTGCCACATCATCAGCGTATTGGCGGATTCCGTCTTGCTCATGCCGCGCACCGCGACCGTGACGCTGCCATACATCACCGCATTGGCGAGCGCGAACAGCGCACCGAGCTGGAGCGAGTCCGCTCCCGGATCGGTGACGATGAGGACGCCGAAAAAGCCGATCAGCAGCGCGCCCCAGCGCACCGGGCCGGAGCGCTCCTTGAGCCACACGATCGAGATCAGCGCCGAGAACAGCGGCGCCGAGAAATTGATGGCGATGGCGCCAGCAAGCGGCATCATGCTGTAGGCAAGGACCGAGAAAGTCTGCGAGAACGCCTGCGACAGGCCGCGCGCGATATGGGCGCGAGGACGCTGCGTCGCGAACACCGAAAGGCCCGTGAAGGGCAAAATGAAAGCTGCGCCAACGAGGAACGTTGACAGCGAGCGAATGAACATCACCTCGCCGACCGGATATGCCTTGACGGCCCATTTCGCGAGCGCGGCCGTGAGCGCAAACAGGACGGTCGCCGCGATCATGTAAAGAATGCCGCGCGGCACGTCGTCTCTGGATTTGGCAGATGCGGTGCCGGTGGCGTCGGCACTTGCAGCAGTCATGGGCGGCTGGAACTTGGCTGAGAGCTGGGTTGAGACTTGGCTGAGGACTTGGTTGAGAATCGCCATTGCTACATCGCCCAGTGGCTGGCATCCACCACGCCGCCGATGAGATTGCTGTCGAGCAGCCGTGCGGTGACGTCGGCCTCCCCAAACCGAATTGGCACGATCCGGCTCCCCAGCCCGTCGAATTCAGCGAATAGTCTGCGGCGCGCAACCGCCGCCTGTTCGAGCGTGACCGGAGCGAACGAAATCTTTGCGCCGATCGGAAGGCGGCCGAGCGCGGGAAGGTCGGCTGAAATGATGGTGGCGATCTTCGGATAGCCGCCGGTCGTCTGGCGATCCGCCAGAAGCACGATCGGCAGGCCGCTGCCTGGCACCTGGATCGAGCCGGGTGCAATAGCGTCGGAGGCGATATCGAATCCGTGCAGGTGTCCGAGCCGCAGACCGTCGAGTCGCATGCCTGTGCGGTCGGAACCGGTGCCGACGCGGTATTCGGCGCGGAAGAAATTCTTGATTGTCGACTCGGAGAAGCGATCGTTCTGCGGTCCAGGGATGACGCGGAATTGCGCCGGCACGCCGAGATCGAGCCCGACAAGCTGATAATCCTGGTCGCTCGCCGTGTCGCGCACGAGCGGGATGAGGTCGTCTTCCCTCAGCGCGCGCCCCTGAAAGCCGCCGAAGCCGCCACGGATATAGGTCGAGACGCTGCCCAGCACCGGTGCGATATCGAAGCCGCCTTCGACCGCCACGTAGAGCACAACGCCGCCAATGACCGAGCCGATGCGCACCACTTCGCCGCGCCGCAGCCGAATGCTGCGCATCGTGCCGATGCGCGTGCCGCTGGTCGAAGTTTCATCCGGAAAAACATCGATGGCCGCATCGGCGCCGGCGAATGCAAGCCGCACCTCGTCGGCATCGACCGCGAGCGTCGGGCCCACATAGGCGACTTCGAGCGCGCCGGCATCGGGCGCGTTGCCGACGAGCGCGTTGGCGGCGCGAAGGCTCAGCGAATCGAGCGCGCCGCTGACCGGAATGCCGAGCGATTGGTGCCCAGGCCGTCCCAGATCCTGGACGGTGGTCAGCATGCCCGGCTGCAACACGCGCAGCGCCGGCCTCATGCCGCCACTCCCATGGCGTCTTCGCTCGGCGCGATCGACAACGCGCCTTTTGCGGCTCGCGCGTGCAGGTCCTCGTATTCGGCAAGCGACACCGGCGCGAACGTCACCTTGTCGCCGGGCGCGAGCAGGGCGCCGGGCGTCGGCCGCCCCTGCCACAGCGGTGCCGGCGAGCGGCCGATGATGTGCCACCCGGAGGGTGTCTCGAACGGATAGATGATGCTGATCGTCGTCGCGATCCCGACCGATCCGGCCGGCACCCGCATGCGCGGTGTCTGCCGGCGCGGCAACGCAAGCTCGGCGGGAATGTCACCCAGATAGGCGCAGCCCGGCAGGAAGCCGAGCATGTAGACGTGATAGGTGACCGCGCTGTGCCGCTCGATGAGTTGCGCCGGCGACAGGCCGGTGCGCGCGGCGCGTTTCGTCGAGGTCGGGCGCGACCTGCGGGTCGTAGCAGGCGGGCAGGCGCCAATGGCGGCCGGCGACGCCCGCAGTTTCGAGGCCGCGCATCAGCTCGACGATGCGGGCGGTGAGGGCGGCCGAGGACAGCGCCAGCGGATCGTAGTGCACCATCAGCGAGCGGAACGTCGGCACGGTCTCGATGATGCCGTTGAGGCGGGCCGCATTGAGGCGCTGCGCCAGCGCCAGCACCCAGGTGCTCAGCCGCCGGTCGATACGCTCGCCGAACTCGACGACAAGTGCCGTATCCCCGGCGGGCAGCACTCTGTATTCCGGCATGATGTGACGGGCACGCTGATTTACTACCTGTTAATAATAATTAACGCGCAGGTCATCGTCAATTTCTGTTTAATATTCAGGGGGTTCAAACAAGTATAAAGGTTAATGGGCCATAATTAGAGTTAATGAATTGGCGTTCGTATCCTTGCTTCTACCTACAGAGGGGAGTGCCGCCAGGTTCCCGGTGCCGGCAAGACGCTCGGCCGGGTTGCGATCTGCGCATCGCAATCCGGCCCAAGCCGCGGATGGACGCAAGGCCTCACGCCGCGTTGGGCGGCGCTCCCAGGTGCTGCCGGAAGAACGCGGTGGTGCGGCTCCAGGCGAGGTCGGACGCTTCCTTGTTGAAGCGCGCGGCGCCGGTGTCGTTGTTGAACGCATGCTGCGTGCCCGGATAGATGTAGAGCGTGTAGGGCTTGTTGTTCGCCTTCAACGCCGCCTCGAATGCCGGGATGCCCTTGTCGATGTTGTCGTCCTTCTCGGCATATTGCAGCAGCAGCGCCGCCTTGATCTTTGCCACCATGTCGGCCGACGGCTGCACGCCGTAATAGGGCACGGCGGCCGCGAGGTCGGGGCTGTCGGTCGCCATGCGATTGACCACGCCGCCGCCGAAGCAGAAGCCGACCGCGCCGACCTTGCCGGTCGATTCCTCGTGCTTCTGCATCAGCGCAATGGCGGCGACGGCCGCCGCGATCATGGCTTCGCGGTCGGTCTTGGTGTGAAGGTCGCGCGCCTGGTCCTCGTCCGCCGGCGTGCCGCCGTTGACCGAGAGCAGGTCCGGCGCCAGCGCGAGATAGCCTTCGACCGCGAACCGCCGCGCCACATCCTCGATGTGCGGATTGAGCCCGCGGTTTTCATGGATGACGATGACGGCGGGGCGCTTGCCCTTCGCCTTCGGGCGCGCGAGATAGGCGTTGATCTTGCCCTTGGGTGAATCGTAGGCGATGCGCTCGATGGCGAGCCGGGCGTCGTTGTCCGGCACGATCGCCGCCTGCGCATAATTGTTCTGCAACAGCGGCAGCAGCGCGGTCGCGGCAGCCGCGGTGCCGGCGAACTCGACGAGCCGTATCGAAGAACTCGCGGCGGCTCATGCCGCCGTGGGTGAAGCGGTCGTAGAGATTGATGATGCGTTGGTCCATGTCGCCCTCCCTGTTTTGACGCCCGGACAATAACATTCTGCGGCGCATTTTACTCCCGTGCTAGACTTGGCGCATGCCGTCCATCACCCGCCGCGACTTCCTCAACGGCATCGCCTTGGCGATTGCATCGGGCCTGACGCCTGCCGCGCAGATTGCAGCCGACCCGGCGCGCTACCCGCCGGCGTTGACCGGCTTGCGCGGTCAGCATCCCGGCTCGTTCGAGGTTGCGCATGCGTTTGCGCGGGAAGGGCAGCGCTTCGGCTTCGATGCCGCACCCGTCGAGGAAAGCTACGATCTCGTCGTCGTCGGTGGCGGCATCAGCGGACTGGCCGCGGCGTGGTTCTACCGCCGCACGGCCGGCCCCGATGCGCGCATCCTCGTGCTCGACAATCACGACGATTTCGGCGGTCACGCCAAGCGCAACGAGTTCACGCTCGATCGGCGGCTCGTCATCGGCTATGGCGGCAGCCAGTCGATCCAGTCGCCGCGGACGCTGTGGAGCGAAACGGCAAAAGGCCTGCTGCGCGATCTCGGCGTCGACGTGACGCGGTTCGATACCGCGTTCGAGCGGGGCCTTTATCCCTCGCTCGGGCTTACGCGCGGCGTGTTCTTCGATCGCGAGTCGTTTGGCCGCGACGCGCTGGTGGCCGGGGACGCGATGATTTCGCGTGGCGGCGATACGTCGCATGCTGCGCTTGAAGGTTTCATCGCAGCCATTCCAATTTCGGACGCGGGCAGGGCACAACTCTTGGCGCTCTACGATCGCACGCGCGATCCGCTTGCCGGAAAGTCGGTGGAGGAGAAGCTCAAGATCCTCAAGACCACGAGTTACCGCGATTATCTGGTCAAATACTGCGGCTGTGGCGAGGACGCCGCGAACTGCTTCCAGGGCCGCCCGCTCGGATTCTTCGGCCTCGGCTGCGATGCGGTGCCGGCCGCAGATGTGCGTAGTTTCGGCTATCCCGGCTTTGCCGGTCTCGGCCTGCCCGCCGACGCCCATGCCGAATGGAGCGAGCCCTACATCTATCACTTCCCCGACGGCAACGCGTCGCTCGCGCGGCTCATGGTGCGCTCGCTCATTCCAGGCGTCGGGTCCGGCCAAACGATGGACGATATCGTGCTGGCGCGCTTCGACTATGACGCGCTCGACCGCGACGGCCAGAACACACGCATCCGCCTTGACTCGACCTGCGTTGATGTTCGCCAGGATGGCGACAAAGTGCGCGTCGGCTACGTCCGCGCCGGTGTGGCGCACCGCGTCGAGGCGAAGCATGCGGTGCTTGCCTGTTTCCACATGATGATCCCTTTCATCATGCCCGACCTGCCGCAGCCGCAGCGCGAGGCCTTGGCGCTGAACGTCAAGACGCCGCTCGTCTACACCAACGTGCTGGTGCGCAACTGGCGGCCGTGGATCGATCTCAAGGTGTCCGACATCCAGGCGCCGATGGCGTTCTTCAGCCATGTCGCGCTCGACTTCCCGGTGAGCCTCGGCGGCTACCATCACCCGCGCGATCCGGCCGAGCCGATGCTGCTGCATCTGGTGCACGTGCCGGGCGCGCCCAATTCCGGGCTCGACGCGCGCGCGCAGTTTCACATCGGCGCGGCGAAACTATTCGCAATGACATTTGCGGATTTCGAAACGCGAATCCGCGACCAGCTCGACCGCATGCTCGGCCCCGGCGGATTTTCCGGCGCGCGCGACATCGCGGCGATCACCGTCAATCGCTGGCCGCATGGCTACGGCTACGTCGCCAATTCTCTGTACGACGCCGACGACTACGAAGAGAAGGTTCTCAAGCGGGCGCGGCAGACCGTCGGCCGCGTCGCCATCGCCAATTCCGATGCGGCCGGCGACGCCTATGCGCACCTCGCGATTGATCAGGCCGGGCGCGCAGTGAGCGAATTGCTCGGGCGATAATTTACGCTTCCGCCGATTTCGGCCGGTGGCCGCTGACCTCGGCTGCCGCGTCCGGCTTCAAATTCCATCCATAGGCCAGGCAGCACAGCGCGAGCATCGCTGCGCCGGTGAACGCGACATCGAAATCGAACGGGCCGAGCACGCTCGCGCCGCGGGCGGCGAGCGAAAGCTGCAGCAGCACCGCCACGAAGGATATCCCGAAGCCGCGGCTCAGTTGCTGCGCCATGCTGGCGATGCTGGTCGCCGTGCTCATCTGCGGGTGATGAACGTCGGCGTAGGTCATGGCCTGCGTCGCGGTGAATTGCAGCGATTGGAAGAAACCGGCAATGAGCAGTAGCACGAAAATGAGCAGCACCGGCGTCGCGCCGGTGAACAGCGCGCACATGCCGATGGTCGCGGCGCTGATGACGCCATTGACGAGGATGACATTGCGGAAGCCGAAGCGCCGCAGGATCGGCCGCGCCGTCACCTTCATCGACATCGAGCCGACCGCGGTCGCGAAGGTGATCGACCCCGAGGCGAACGCCGACATGCCGAACACGACCTGCAGCAGCAGTGGCAGCAGAAACACCAGCGTTCCGGCGCCGGCGCGAAAGCATGACCCCGCGCCGATGCTGGCGCGGAAAGTGTCGATGCGGAACACCGACAGGTCGAGCAGGGGATGCGGCGACCGCCACAGATGCCGCAGCGCGAGCGTGCCAAGCGTCACGCCGAGCACCAGCAATACGATCGCCGTCGTGAATTCGTCTTTGCCGCGTCCGAGGCCCTCGATGCCGTACATGATGCAGAACAGCGCGGCGCCGGTGAGCAGGAAGCCGAGCCAGTCCAGCGGGCGGCGCGTCTCTTCCTTGGGATTGTCGAAGAACAACGTCACCAGCACGATGCCGAGTATGCCGAGCGGCACGTTGACCAGAAAAATCCAGCGCCAGGAAAAATAGGTGGTGATGAAGCCGCCGATCGGCGGCCCGAGCACCGGGCCGAGCTGCGCCGGCACCTGCAGATAGGCCATGGTGCCGATGAGGGCCGCTTTCTCGACGCTGCGAAACAGCACCAGCCGACCGACCGGCACCATCATGGCGCCACCGAGGCCCTGCAATACGCGCGCCGCGGTCAGCTCGACCACGTTGCCGCACAACCCGCACAGGATCGAGCCGAGCGTGAACAGCGCGATCGCAGCGCGGAAGATGGTGCGGCCGCCAAAGCGGTCCGCCGCCCAGCCGCTCACCGGAACGAAAACGGCAAGGCTCAGAAGATAGGCGGTGACGGCGACGCTCAGCCGCACCGGATCGGTGTTGAGCGATACCGCCATCTGGGGGAGGGCGGTGGTGATCACGGTGGAGTCGATCTGCTGCATGATGATCGCCGAGGCGACGATCATGGCGACGACTTTCGGTTTGTTTTCGGGGGACATGCGGCGCGATTGAGAGACTCAGGGCTGCGTTCCGGCGGGAACATAGCATCCTGCCCGCCGAAATGGCGAAATCGCGATACTACGCGGTTTCGGCGATGAACTGGTTCTTCATCTTTCCCAGGCTCTCGATTTCGGTCTCCATCACATCGCCGGCCTTCAGGAATGTGTTGGTCCCTTGGCCGACGCCGCCGCAGGTGCCGCAGCTGAAGATGTCGCCGGTCTCAAGCGAGAGAATGTTCGAGGCGTATTCGATCTGCTCCTCGGGCGTGAAGATGAACTGCGAGGTGTTGCCGTCCTGCTTGACCTCGCCGTTGACGCTCAGGCGGATGAACAGATTCATGTGGTCCGGCACGAAGGCGCGCGGCACCAGAAACGGCCCCATCGGCGCGAAATTGTCGTGGCTCTTGCCGTTGAGCCAGTCCGAGCGCAGCCCCGGCCGGTCGGCGCGGACCTGCAGGTCGCGGGCGGAGACGTCGTTGGTTGTCATGAAGCCTGCGACATGGTCGAGCGCGCGCTCGGCCTTGATGCGCTTTCCCCGCTTGCCGATGGCGAGCGCGATCTCCGCCTCCCAATCGATCTTCTTCAGGCCGAGCGGAAATCTTGATCTCGTCGTTGGCGCCGGCGAGACAGCTCGGCGCCTTGAGGAAGAGATAAGGCTGCGTCGTCGATTTCTCGCCGGTGAACTGCGGACCGCCGGCGGGTGACATGCCGGCGCGGAGCATCTCGTTGACGTGCTCCTGAAAATTTTGCGCGGCGTAGAACATCTTTCCCGATTGGGTGACGGGCGGCAGAGCACGCAGGCTGCCGAATTTCTGAGCGCCAGGCTTGCCTTCCTTTTCGATGAAGGCAACGACTTCCTGCAGGGCGGCGAAATTCGCGTCCCAGTCTTCGAGCAGGCCGTGCAAACTCGCTGTCGTCGTCAACCGGGCCTTTCCGGCGGCAGCATGGGCGCTTGCGAGATCGATGGCGTCGTCGCCGAGGACGATTGCGACAAAGGGGCTGGCGCCGGACTTCGCGACCGTCGCGAGTTTGAAAAGCGTGCCGTTCATGTCTCTGGTTCCTGCGAGCTCAACGGTTTGTCATGCCCGCGAAAGCGGGCATCCAGTAAACGCCGACGTGCTGGTGATTACTGGATCATCCGCTTTCGCGGATGATGACATGCCAGGGGTATGACGCGGCGTCGGGATTCACAAGCGTCACGGTTTCTTCG